>NZ_CABPSP010000001.1 GCF_902459765.1 Pandoraea anapnoica
GCCGGTTTGACCCGAGCGGGGGTTTTGTCTGACTGGCGCCGGTCGAAACCGGCGCTTGCCGTGCAGCGTTTTAGCCGAATCAGGCGACAGCGCGCAGACCGGCGTCGGCCAGCAGGGCGTCGGCACGATCCGTGGCTTCCCACGAGAATTCCGGCTCTTCGCGGCCGAAGTGGCCGTAAGCGGCGGTCTTCTCGTAGATCGGGCGCAGCAGGTCGAGCATCTGGATGATGCCCTTCGGACGCAGGTCGAAGTGCTTCTCGACCAGCTCGGCGATGCGCTGATCGCTGATCTTGCCCGTGCCGAAGGTGTTGACCATGACCGACGTCGGACGCGCCACACCGATGGCGTACGAGACCTGAATCACGCACTTCGAGGCCAGACCGGCGGCCACGATGTTCTTCGCGACGTAGCGGCCAGCATAAGCTGCCGAACGGTCGACCTTCGACGGATCCTTGCCCGAGAACGCGCCGCCACCGTGCGGTGCAGCACCGCCGTACGTGTCGACGATGATCTTGCGGCCCGTGAGGCCGGCGTCGCCTTGCGGGCCACCGATCACGAAACGGCCGGTCGGGTTCACCAGGAACTTGATGTCGCCCTTGATCAGGTCGGCCGGCAGCACCGGCTTGATGACTTCTTCGATGACGGCTTCGCGCAGCGCTTCCAGCGCGATGTCCGGCGCGTGTTGCGTCGAAAGCACCACGGTGTCGATGCTGTGCGGACGGCCGTTTTCGTACTTGATGGTGACCTGGGACTTGGCGTCCGGACGCAGCCAGGGCAGACGACCGTCACGGCGCACTTGCGACTGGCGCTCGACCAGACGGTGCGACAGGTAGATCGGCAGCGGCATGAGTTCCGGCGTTTCGTCGCAGGCGTAGCCGAACATCAGGCCCTGGTCGCCTGCACCCTGATCGAGGTTGTCGTCGTGTGCGCGGTCCACGCCCTGAGCGATGTCCGGCGACTGGCGGTCGTAGGCGACCAGCACGGCGCAGCCCTTGTAGTCGATGCCGTAGTCGGTGTTGTCGTAACCGATGCGACGGATCGTTTCGCGTGCGACTTGCTGATAGTCGACCGTAGCGGTCGTGGTGATTTCACCGGCGAGCACGACGAGACCCGTGTTGCAAAGCGTTTCCGCAGCAACGCGCGCGTACTTGTCTTGCGTCAGGATGGCATCGAGAACGGCATCCGAGATCTGGTCTGCGACCTTGTCCGGGTGACCTTCGGAGACGGATTCGGAGGTAAAGAGATAATCGTTCGCCACTTGTGGCTCCTCTAACGTATTTGGCGACTCACGTTGCCGTCATCGGAGGAGAAGCGGCGACGCTTTAGCGGAAAGTTGGTCGAATGGGCTGCCTATGTATGGTGGCTCATTCGAATCGCCCCGCAAGTTGTCAGTTAACTCGGCGATGTCGCTTATTATACGCCCCTGAAGAAATCCTGCTTGCGACATGGCTACCACTCCCAAGAAATCCCTCGGGTACTACCTCAGCGTGGGTCTGCTGCGCGGACTCAACCTGCTGCCCTATAGCTGGGTCGCGCGTTTCGGCGCGGGCATCGGGCACCTGTTGTACCTGATTCCGAGCTCCCGAAAGCGGGTTGTGCACACCAATCTTCGCCTGTGCTTTCCGCATTGGGACGACGCCACCCGCGAGCGCGTGGCCCGCGCATCGTTCGTCCACGCGATCCGCAGCTACGCGGAGCGCAGCGTTCAGTGGTTCGGCAGCGGCAAGAAGCTGGAGCGCCTCATCGAACTCGATTCGGCCGTCGATTTGCGCGCTCCGGACATGCCCCCCACGATCCTGCTCGGCTTCCACTTCGTGGGCATCGAGGCGGCGTCCGTGTTCATCAATTACTCGCTGCACCGGCCCTGCGCCTCGCTTTACACGCCAATGTCGAACCCGGCGTTCGACGCCATGGCCCGCGAGCAGCGCGGCCGTTTCGACGCCGAGATGATCCCGCGCGGCGACAGCGCCCGCGACGTGTTGCGCATGTTCCGCAAGAAGAAGCCGGTCATGCTGGCGGCGGATATGGACTACGGCGCGCGAAATTCCACGTTCGTGCCCTTTTTCGGGGTCGAGACTTGCACCCTGACATCGGTGTCGCGACTGGCAGAAGTCGGCCGGGCGCAGATTCTGCCGTTCATCGGCGAAGTGCTGCCTAACTTCAAGGGCTACCGTCTGAAGGTGTTCCCGATCTGGGAAAACTACCCCAGTGGCGACCCGGACGCCGACGCGCGCCGCATGAACGCCTTCCTCGAAGAGCAGATTCTCAAGATGCCGGAGCAGTACTACTGGGTCCACAAACGTTTCAAGACGCGCCCCGAGGGGCAGCCCGGCGTCTATTGACCGGCACCGGATGCGCGTCGACCTTCTCCACTACAATAGCGGCATGAAGCTCAAATTCACCAAGATGCAAGGCGCCGGGAACGACTTCGTCGTGATCGACGGCATCTCGCAGACCATCGATTTCACGCCCGAACAGTGGCGTGCGCTCGCCGACCGCCACTTTGGCGTCGGCGCGGACCAGTTGCTGCTCGTCGAACGCTCCGCCATGCCGGGCGTGGACTTCCGCTATCGCATCTTCAACGCCGACGGCGGCGAGGTCGAGCATTGCGGCAACGGCGCGCGCTGCTTCGTCAAGTTCGTGCGCGACACCGGCCTGACCGACAAGCAGACGGTGCGGGTCGAGGTGCAGCAGGGCGTGATTACGCTCACGATGCGTGAAGACGGTCAGGTCAGTGTGGATATGGGCGCACCGATTCTCACGCCATCCGACGTGCCGTTCGACGCTGCCGGTCTGGAAGGCCGTCGCGAGGGCGACGACACGCTCTGGCCGCTCGATGTCGCAGGCAAGACGACCTGGATTTCCGTGGTCTCGATGGGCAATCCGCACGCCGTGCAGGTGGTGGATAACGTCGACACCGCGCCGGTCGAGACGGACGGCCCGCTGGTCGAGCGTCACCCGCGCTTCCCGCGCCGGGTGAACGCCGGTTTCCTGCAAGTGGTGAGTCAGCACGAAGCGCGGCTGCGCGTGTACGAGCGCGGCGCGGGCGAAACGCTCGCCTGCGGCACGGGCGCGTGTGCGGCGGCGGTGGCGGGCATCCGTCGCGGTCTGCTCAAGGCACCGGTCGCCATCGAGACGCACGGCGGCACGCTCACTATCGACTGGGACGGCGCAAGCGGTCCGGTCATCATGACGGGACCGGCTGCCACGGTCTTCGAAGGTACGATCGAAGTCTGACGTCTTCGGCGTCAGGGCAGGCAGCATGGCATTGGTTTCAGACGGATTCTGATTTAGCGACCCAGGCGGCCGCCCGTCACCCTTGTGTTCGAAGCAGAGAAGGCACGGGACGACAGGCGGCAGTTGACGAACAGCAGACGGACATTCATGAACGACCGAGATATTGCGGAATACCTGATTGCGCATCCCGACTTCTTCGAGCGCCATGCCGAATTGCTGGCTGGCGTGCGGCTCACCAGCCCGCACGGCCAGCGGGCGGTGTCGTTGCAGGAGCGTCAGATCGAGATGCAGCGCGAGAAGACCAAGCAGATCGAGCGACGCCTCGCCGAACTGATGCGCTACGGCCACGAAAACGACGATATCTCGGGCAAGCTGCACCGTTGGACTCTTGGTCTGCTGGGCGAGCGCGACCCGCATGCGCTGCCCGAGGCGATTGCCCGCGGACTGCGCGACGTCTTCAATGTGCCGTTCGCGGCCGTACGTCTGTGGAACGTGGCCGCGCCGTATCAACCGGCCGAGTTCGCCCGCAGCGTCAGCGAAGAAGTGAAGATTTTCGCGACGAGCCTGGTCACGCCGTACTGCGGCGCGAACACTGGCTTCGAAGCAGTGACGTGGCTGAGTGCGCCGAGCGATCCCGCCTCGGTCGCCCTGCTCGCGCTGCGCGACCCGCAAGTGACTGACGGTCCGGTCTTCGGCCTGCTCGTGATGGGCTCGGAAGACGCGCGCCGCTTCCACGAAGGCATGGCGACCGATTTCCTCACGCAGATCGGCGAACTGGCCGGTGCTGCCCTCGGCAAGCTGCGCGCCGACGATTGAGATGCGCTCCGGATCTCCGGCTGGCAAGGGAAAGGCGACGAGCGGGGCGGCAGGGGTGACGCACGACACGTCGCCTCAGTCGTCGATTGACGCATCGCTTGAATCGCCTCCTGAACCACCGCTTGAGCCGGTCATCCGCACCTATCTGACGTCGTTGGCCAGCGAGCGCAAGCTCGCGGCGCTCACCCTGGAAAACTACACGCGCGACCTGCGTCAGTTGCAGCGTCTCGCGAACGGCCGTGCGCTCGAATCGCTGCAACACGGCGACATCCGCCGCTTCGTGATGAAGCTGCATAGCGAAGGGCTGGTCGGCCGCTCGATCGCCCGGAAGCTCTCCGCCTGGCGTGGCTACTTCGCTTGGCTCGCTCAGCGCACCGCGCTCGCCGCGAATCCCGTCGAAGGCGTGCGCGCACCCAAACAACCCAAACCATTGCCCAAAGCGCTGTCGCCCGATCAGGCGTCGGCGCTCGTCGAGTTCGCGACAGGCACGTCTGCCGAGGCCGTGCGCAACCGGGCGATGTTCGAACTGCTTTACTCGTCAGGCCTGCGTCTGTCGGAACTGACGGGGCTCGACCATCGTTACGTCGAGGCTGACGGCTACCGCTCCGCCAGTTGGCTGGATCTGGCCGAGCGCGAGGTCGTCGTGACGGGGAAGGGCAACAAGCGGCGCCGCGTGCCGGTGGGCGAGAAGGCGGCGCAGGCACTGGCGCAATGGCTGGAGATGCGCGCGCCACTGGCGACGGCCGAGCCGCACGCCCTGTTCCTGTCTGCGCGCGGCAAGCGCATCGGGGCGCGTGCGGTGCAGCAGGGGCTGGAGCGTCATGCGCTGGCTGCCGGACTGCCGACGCACGTGCATCCGCATATGTTGCGCCATTCGTTCGCGACGCACGTGCTGCAATCGTCCGGCGATCTTCGGGCCGTGCAGGAAATGCTTGGTCACAGCAATATTTCGACGACGCAGATCTACACGAAGCTCGATTTCCAGCACCTCGCCAAGGTCTACGATCAGGCGCATCCGCGCTCACGCAAGAAGCCCTGATTCTGGCCATCGCGCCGACGGTGATGTCGCGCCGGGCTGACAATTCGCTTTGCAGCGTGCGCGCCGAGTCGGTGTAGAATCGCGTCCTTCCCCAGCAAGTCCCGCACGTTGTGCGTTGTGCCGTCCGTGCGCCGGAGGCCTCCCGCGTGTGGCCGAGCCCGATCCCGATCCCGCCCGCCCGCCGTGCCGCGAGACTTGCCCGTCACCCGAATGCAACCGTTGGTCCGTCCCGCATGAATACCTTGACCCTCAAGCCCGGCAAAGAAAAGTCCTTGCTGCGCCGTCACCCCTGGATTTACGCCACCGCCGTGGCGCGTGTTGACGGCAACCCGGCATCTGGCGCCACGGTCGTGGTGCGGGCCGCCGACGGCCGTTTCCTCGCGCGCGCCGCGTTCAGCCCGGTGTCGGCCATCCGCGCCCGCGTGTGGACGTTCAACGAAAACGAGCCGGTCGATCACGCGTTCTTCAAGCGTCGCGTGTCGGCGGCGCTGGCGTACCGCGAAGAGATGGTGCGCGACACGGGCGCAACGCGTCTGCTCTTCGGCGAGGCCGACGGCCTGCCGGGCCTGATCGTCGACCGTTATCAGTCCGCACCGGGCCAGCCGGAAACCGACCAGCTCGTCTGCCAGTTCATGGCGGCGGGTGTCGAAGCCTGGAAGGACGCCATTACCAAGGCGCTCGTGGGGGCGACCGGCTGCCCGAACGTCTATGAGCGTTCCGACGCGGCGGTGCGCGAGCGTGAAGGCCTGCCGAGCATCACCGGCGTGCTCGCCGGGGCCGAGCCGCCCGAAGCCCCTGAGTTGCTCACGACGCATGAAAACGGCGTGAAGTATTACGTCGACGTGCGCAACGGACACAAGACCGGCTTCTACGTCGACCAGCGCGACAACCGTCGTCTCGTTCAGCAGCAGGCCAAAGACCGCGACGTGCTGAACTGCTTCTGCTACACCGGTGGCTTCTCGCTGGCGGCGCTGGCCGGCGGTGCGCAGAGCGTGCTGTCGATCGATTCGTCGGGTGAGGCGCTGGCGATTGGCGCGCGCAACGTCGAACTGAACGGTTTCGACGCCGCCCGCGCCGAGTGGCGCGATGCCGACGTCTTCAAGACCCTGCGCGCCCTGCGCGAAGAAGGCCGTACGTTCGACATGATCGTGCTCGACCCGCCGAAGTTCGCGCCGTCGGCCCATCACGTGGACCGCGCCGCGCGGGCTTACAAGGACATCAACATGGCGGGCTTCCGTCTGCTGCGTCCGGGCGGTCAGTTGCTCACCTACTCGTGCTCGGGCGCGATCGATGCCGATCTGTTCCAGAAGATCGTGGCCGGCGCGGCCGTCGATGCCGGTGTCGACGCACGTATTCTGCGCCGCCTGTCGGCTGGCATGGATCACCCGATGCTCACGCAATTCCCCGAAGGCGAATACCTGAAGGGACTTTGGTTGCAGCGTATGTGAGTGCTTGCTTTCTTGGGGCGGTCGGTCCGCCGGACATCAGCCCAGCGTGAGACCGACCACACCCAAGGCGATCAGCACGGCACCGCCCACGCGGCGGTGCATCTCGCCTTCTCCCAGCACCCGCACGCCGAGCAGCGCAGCGACCATCATCGACATTTCCCGCGCCGGGGCGACGTGCGAGACGGGCGCGTATTTGAGCGCCGTCAGGATCAGGAAATAGGACATCGGCGAAATCGTGGAAATGATCAGGATCTTGCGCCAGTTGGCCTGCCACAGCACGGCGATGCGGGCCGGGCGGGAGAATGCAGTCGGTGCGGACAACACGACCCGCAGTACGTTTTCCAGGTAGTAATAGACGAGCGGCGCGAGCATCAGGGTGCGGATGGCGTAAGCATCCGCCAGCGTATATGCCGCGATGAACCCACCCGTCAGCACGCCCCAGCCCGCACCCGCGTGCATGCTGCCGCGCCGGAACAGGCGTTCGCCACCGGCAATCACGAGCACACCACACACGACCAGCGCAATGCCCACCAGCGCCAGCCAGCCCGGGCGTTCGCCCAGCAGCACGATGGCGCCGATGGACGACAGCAACGGGCCGGTGCCGCGTGCGAGCGGGTAGACGACCGAGAGATCGCCCACGCGGTAGCCGCGCTGCAACACCAGCGTGTAGCCGTAATGCAACAGAGCGCTGACGGTGATGACACCCCAGCCGAGCGCCGACGGCCAGCTGGCTTGTCCCGCGAGGAAATACAACGCCAGCGGCGTGTAGATCACGACAGTCAGTAGGGCGTAGAGGAAGACCAGCTGCGGGCCACCGCCTTCGCGCGTATCAATGCGCTTGGCGACGAAATTCCAGGTGGCATGCAGAAACGCGGCGGTGACGACGAGGGCGAGGGCGGTGAGCGACATGACGAAGGGGGTTTTTTGTGTCAATTGTATGACGCATTGCCCATTCACTTCCCGTCACGTCGGCCGAATCGCATCCTATTCGTCGGCTAATATTCCCCCATTCCGGGCCTAAATGAGGCAACCGCAGGGGCATCAGCGGGGCCGTTCGGACCAATTTGCAACTCGGTTGCAGCGCCGACGGCGCTGTGCTTAAATCGATTCATGAGCCTTACTCAATTACAACCGTATCTGGAAGCTGCCCGCGCGAGCTTGCAGGAGCAATCGGGCCGCGTGACGTCGGGGCGTGTTCGCGTGCTGGCCTTGCTGCTCAAGGCAGGCCGCCCGCTCACTCATCAGGAAGTGCTGGCCGATCTGGCCACCGACGCCGATCCGCTCGACCGCGTGACTGCCTACCGCGTGCTCGACTGGCTGGTCGCACAGGGCTGGGCGATCAAGCAGGCGGGCGACGACCGTATCTTTCGTTTCGTCATGGCCGAGCACGTCGATCCCGAGCGTGCGAGCGCGCCGCGTCCGCATACGCAGCACGGTCATTTCCGCTGTGTACGCTGCCATCGAACTTTTTGTCTTGACGATTGGCCCCAGCATCCCCAATTGAGTGAGCGCGAACTCAAGCGCCTGCCCAAGGGTTTCGTGGGCGAACAGGTCGAGCTGCTGATTCATGGCACCTGCGCCCAATGCGCGGGCGCCACCAACTGACACGGCACACGCCGCCGCCGGCGCATTTCGATGCGCCGCATCACCACAGGACATTGCATTCATGACTCCCGTCACCATCCTGACCGGCTTTCTCGGCAGCGGTAAAACCACGCTGCTCAAGCGCATCCTGACCGAAGCGCACGGCATGAAGATCGCCGTCATCGAAAACGAATTCGGTGAAGAGAACATCGACAACGACATCCTCGTGCAGGACAACGCCGAGCAGATCGTGCAGATGAGCAACGGCTGCATCTGCTGCACGATCCGTGGCGATCTGGTGCAGGCGCTGTCCGATCTGAATAGCCAGCGCGACGCCGGTTCGATCCAGTTCGACCGCGTGGTCATCGAGACGACCGGCCTGGCGAACCCCGGCCCGGTGGCGCAGACCTTCTTCATCGACGACGAAGTGGCCGACACCTACCGTCTGGACGCCATCATCACGCTGGTCGATGCCAAGCACGGCCAGCAGCAGCTCGATCAGCACGAAGTGGTGCAGCGTCAGGTGGGGTTTGCCGACCGTCTGTTCATTACGAAGGCCGATCTGGTGACGCCGGACGCCCTCGACGACCTCAAGCACCGTCTCGCGCACATGAATCCGCGTGCGCCGCAGCAGGTAGTGGACTTCGGTCAGGCCGATCTGAAGGAGATCTTCGACATCCACGGCTTCAACCTGAACGACAAGCTCGACATCGATCCGGACTTCCTGGCCGCCGACGACCACGCGCACGACCACGACCACGGCCATGACCACGATCATTCGCACTGCGACCATGACCATGGGAAGTGCGACCACGAAGGTCACGACCACGGGCACGCTCACCACCATCACGCGCATCACGATGACGCCATCAAGTCGTTCGTCTTCCGCAGCGAAAAACAATTCGATCCGGCCAAGCTGGAGGATTTCCTCGGGAGCATCCTACAGGTGTACGGCGAACGCTTATTGCGTTATAAAGGCGTATTAAACATGCGCGGTATCGACCGCCGGGTCGTGTTCCAGGGCGTTCACCAGATGATGGGTAGCGACGTGGGCACGAAGTGGCAACCTGGCGAGACGCCGAACACCAAGATGGTGTTCATTGGCGCGGAACTGCCGAAAGACATCATCCTGCAAGGGCTGGAGCGCTGTCTGGTCTGAGCGGAATCGCCGAATTCGGTGACGGGAAAGCCCTAAATCGGGACTGTCGAACGATTCGGTTACAATACCTGCCCACTGGGACCGCCGCCAGCGAATCGACGCGGCATTTCCGGGGGGTAGGCAGGGGAGCACCGTCATGGCCACCGCCTCTCGCAAGACTGCCACCGCACGCCCCACGCGCCGGTCTGAACCGGCACTGGGCGCGGGCGCCAAGCGTGCTCCAGCAGGCAAATCGAAGACGGGCGACGAGGCCGCCGCCAAGAAGAAGGCGCCGCCCAAATCGCCCGGCAGGAAAGTAACCCAAGAAGCCGCCCGCGGCATTGCCGGTAAGCAAGACGTGCCACCCGCTACAGGGGCATCGCCGGATCATCCGAAAGAGACGCCACAGAAACCCATGAGCAAGCAACGACTTTTGACCGAGGCCGAAATTCTGAAGATGTCCGACAAGGACTACATGAATGCGGCTCAACTCGAATTCTTCAAGAATCGTCTGGAAGAGCTGCAAGCCGAAATTCTGCGTAACGCCGGGCAGACGACCGAGAACCTGCGGGAAACCGTGGTGGTTCCGGATCCGGCCGACCGCGCGACCATCGAAGAGGAACACGCGCTCGAGCTGCGTACTCGCGATCGCGAACGCAAGCTGCTGAAGAAGGTTCAGCAGTCGCTCGCCCGCATCGATTCCGGCGATTATGGCTGGTGCGAAGAAACCGGCGAGCCGATTGGCGTGCCGCGTCTGCTCGCCCGCCCGACGGCGACGCTGTCGCTCGAAGCGCAAGAGCGTCGCGAACTGCGTCAAAAGCTGTTCGGCGACTGATCGTCGGTCAACTGGCCCCGGCAACCGCGCGGTGGCGGTGCCCGGTGGCCTCAGCCGATCAAAGGCATGTCTTCGCGACATGCCTTTTTTCTTTCGCGGTCGTCATCCCTGCGCTGTCGTTCCTCATAACGCTCGCGGGTGACGTCACTTTATGGCAGAATTGCAACTCAGTTGCAATTCATGTCACTCATGGCTTCCATCGACTCTGCTTCTCGCCTGTGGCGTGTGCGTTCGCGCACGCGCGTTGGCCGTGGCCGCAGCGGATGGATCGTCTGGCTCATCACGGCACTGCTCTGTGTGCAGATGTGGGGCCTGCAACATGAAATTGCACACGCCCGCGAGTTGTCCGGCATCGGGCAACACACGTCGGGGCGCAGCGGCGCGCCTGCGGAAACGAACGCCGCCGAGGCCACCGCTGCGAATATGGCGGACGATGGCGACACCGCAGACGACGCCATCGCTGCCGACTGGTCCGTGCAATCGTCGCGCACGACACACGCCGGTTTCGGCACTCACCACCATCATTGCCATCTCTTCGAAGGGGCGACGCTCGCGGCAGCGATGGCTGTGGCGGTCCTCCAATGGGCAGGCGACGCCAGCACGGCGCACGCGCCGTTGCCGGTCAACGGACGAAGCCATGCGAGCGCCGTCGTCCTGCCGTTCGATTCCCGCGCTCCGCCGGTCACGGTCTGAATCCCCGCGCATTGCCTTGTGAATCGTCCCGTCGTCTGAGACGTAGGGTCGAGGCATTCGCATTGCCCTCGTGCACCTGACGAATTTGCGCCAGCACGCTCGCCGACGCGCATCAGCGCTGCTTGCGCCGCGCCGCCGGGCGGTTGCCGTGCGCCCATTCGTCCGGCTGCTGCGCCGACATACGGGGCCCCGGCCCCATCAGACCGAATACAAACACAAGACCGACATGGCCATCTCTACCCTTCGCGTCGCGCGTCAACGCGCGACGTCCTCGCTCGCCCCGACTTCAGACGTGGTATCCGTCGCACATCGCCGCACGTCGCCCAGACTCGCACCGCTGCCGCTGGCGGCGGCGCTCACCTTCAGCGCTTTCGCCATCACCAGCCTGTCCGTTCAGGCGGCGGAAGTGTCGACGCAAGCTCCGGCAGTCGCCGTAGCACCGGCCGCGCCGGAAGCTGCGCTGCCCGTTACGTTCGTCACGGGCAACCCGCTCGGACGCGCCGCCGCCGATCTCGCCGCCCCGCTCACGGAACTCGACGGTCGCGCGCTGGCGCTGCGTCGCGCCACCACGCTGGGCGAGACGCTGGACGGCCTGCCCGGCGTGTCGGCCACGTCGTACGGCCCGAACGTCAGCCGCCCGATCATTCGCGGACTCGACGGCGATCGCATTCGCGTGTTGCAAAACGGCACGGCCTCGCTCGACGCCTCATCGCTCTCCTACGACCACGCCGTGGCGCAGGACCCGCTCTCCATCGAGCGCGTGGAAATCGTGCGCGGCCCGGCAGCGCTGCTCTATGGCGGTAACGCCGTCGGTGGTGTGGTCAACACCATCGACAACCGCATTCCCCGCGAGGCGCTTAACGGTATTTCCGGTGCGACGGACTTCAACTACGGCGGTGCGAACCGCGAGCGCGCCGGTGCGGCGCAGCTCGAATTCGGCAACGGCCAGTTCGCGTTTCACGTCGATGGTTTTGCGCGCAAGAGCGCCGACCTGCGCATTCCCGGTTTCGCCCGTTCGGCGCAGCAACGCGCACGCGACGACGAAGACACGAAGCAACCGTCGGGCACCCTGCCCAATAGCGATGGCCAGACCAGCGGTGCGGCCGCAGGTGCTTCGTGGACGTGGGCCAACGGCTATGCCGGACTGTCGTACTCTGGTTACGACGCCGACTACGGCACCGTCGCCGAGGAGAACACGCGCATTCGTCTGCGTCAGCAACGTCTCGCGCTGGCGAGCGAAGTGCGTAATCTGAGCGGCCCGTTCACGGCGTTCAAGTTCGACTTCGGCTACACCGACTACGAACACAAGGAAATCGAGAGCGGCGTGACGGGCACGACGTTCAAGAACCACGGCTACGAGGGGCGCATCGAAGCGCGTCATGCGAAGATCGGGCCGCTCGAAGGCGCGGTCGGTGTGCAGTTCTCGCAGAACACGTTCTCTGCGCTCGGCGAAGAAGCGTTCGTGCCGAAGAGCGACACCACCAACGTGGCGCTGTTCGCGCTCGAGGAGTGGGCCGTCAATCAGGCCGTGAAGCTCTCGTTCGGCGCACGCATCGAGCATTCCAGCGTGAAGCCGAGTTCCGGAGGCAACGAGCGCTTCGAGAACCTGCCGTCGCGTAACTTCACGCCGGGGAGCGTTTCGGCAGGCGCGGTGTTCGCGCTGGCACCGGCATGGTCGTTGGCGGTGAACACCTCATACACCGAGCGCGCGCCGACGTTCTACGAGTTGTACGCAAACGGCCCGCACCTCGCGACCGGCGTGTACGAAATCGGCAATGCGCAGGCGAAGATGGAAAAGGCTTTCTCCACCGACCTGGCACTGCGTTACGAGAGCGGTCCCAACAAGGGCAGCGTGGGCGTGTTCTACAGCCGCTTCTCGAACTTCATCGCGCTGAACAATACGGGGCAGACGGTGGAGGGCGAAGAGAAGCCGCTGCCGGTGTATCAGTACGCAGGGGTGCCCGCCGACCTCTACGGCTTCGAAGCACAGGGCCGTGCGCGCGTGTGGCAGGGCTACGGCGATGTCGACGTCGAGCTGCGCGCCGACTACACCATCGGCCGCAATCGCAACACCGGCGAACCGCTGCCGCGTATCGCGCCGTTGCGTCTGACGGCGGCGGTGATCTACGGACTGGGGCACTGGGGCGCACGTCTGGAAATGGTGCACGCGAGCAATCAGGGGCGGGTCCCGTCCAACGATCTGACGACGAACGGTTACACCACGCTGGGCGCTGCGCTCACGTATCAGTTCAAGGCGGGTGGTGCGCAGTGGCTGGCCTATCTGAAGGGCGAGAACCTGACCAATCAGGAAGTGCGTCTCGCGAGTTCGGTGCTGCGCGACATTGCGCCGCAGGGCGGCCGTGCCGTTCGCGTGGGGTTGCGCACAACGTTCTAAGCGGCGTGGCGCGCTGAGCATCCCGCAAAATCGGGGCAATTTCCGAGAAATTGCTTCGTGGCTTCCAATTCGTGCGGTGCAATGCCGCGCGAATGTCACGATCCATGCCGCTTTGTGCGGCATCGGCCTGTCGTCGACGGCGCGTCTTGCACGATGCCGTCGACGCCTCTTGATATTCTTTCGATTGCCCTAAACTACACTCACGTCTCGCCCGGCAGGGCGCGTTGTCACCGATCCAACCGCTGTTCAACGGTGGTTCGGCGGTGATGGACGCGACGTCCGGGCCAATCGTTACGGGGCGCATGTCGCCCCCCGAAAAGGAACAGGCATGGAGCAATATCACGGCACCACCATCGTCTCCGTTCGGCGCGGCGATCAGGTCGCGCTTGGCGGTGACGGACAGGTCACGCTCGGCAACATCGTGATGAAGGGGACGGCGCGCAAGGTCCGCACCATCTATGACGGCAAGGTCATGGTCGGTTTTGCGGGCGCTACCGCAGACGCCTTCTCGCTGCTTGATCGCTTCGAGGCGAAGCTCCAGAAGCATCAGGGGCACCTCACGCGCTCGGCCGTCGAACTCGCGAAGGACTGGCGTACCGATCGTATGCTGCGCCGCCTCGAAGCGATGATGATCGTCGCCGACGCGGAAACCACGCTGGTCATCACCGGTAACGGCGACGTGCTCGATCCGGAAGGCGGCGTGGCGGCCATCGGCTCGGGTGGTTCGTACGCACAGGCGGCAGCACGCGCGCTGGTCGAGAATACCGATCTGACGCCGGCCGAGATCGTCAAGAAGGCGCTGACGATCGCGGGCGAAATGTGCATCTACACCAACGACAATCACATCATCGAATCGCTGCCGCCCAAGGCAGCGAAGTAACGACGGACGACGCACGTGCCGCAGCAGGTGGACTCCTGCGGCACGCTCTGCCGGCCGGTGGCTGATCGTCGTATCGACAGCCGTCCGGCCGGGCGTCGCCCTCTTTGCGAACCCCTAATCTGGCGAAAGTCATGACCCATATGACCCCCTCCGAGATCGTTTCCGAACTCGACAAACACATCATCGGCCAGCACAAGGCCAAGAAGGCTGTTGCGGTGGCGTTGCGCAACCGCTGGCGTCGTCAGCAGGTGGCCGATCCCCTGCGTCAGGAAATCACGCCGAAGAACATTCTGATGATCGGACCGACGGGCGTCGGCAAGACCGAAATTGCCCGCCGTCTGGCCAAACTCGCCGACGCGCCGTTCATCAAGGTCGAAGCCACCAAGTTCACGGAAGTCGGCTATGTAGGCCGCGACGTGGACAGCATCGTGCGCGACCTCGCGGAAATCGCGATCAAGCAAACACGCGAAGCCGAAATGAAGAAGGTGCGCACCAAGGCCGAAGATCGTGCCGAGGACCGCATTCTCGATCTGCTGTTGCCGACGGGCCGCGAATCGTCGCGCGATATCCGTTTTGGTTCGGCGTCGGTGGAAGCCGAGCCGGGCGGCGAAGATAACGCCACGCGTCAGACTTTCCGCAAGCGTCTGCGCGAAGGCGCGCTCGACGACAAGGAAATCGAACTCGAAGTCGAGATCCCGGTGCAGGGCATGGAAATCATGGGCCCGCCGGGCATGGAAGAAATGACCGAGCAGATCAAGGGCATGTTCGCGAATCTGGGCAACCAGAAGAAGAAGCGTCAGAAGCTCAAGATCAAGGACGCGCTCAAGATCCTGACCGACGAAGAAGCGTCGAAGATGCTCAACGACGAAGAGGTCAAGCAACTGGCGCTGCGCAACGTCGAGCAGAACGGCATTGTGTTCCTCGATGAGATCGACAAGATCGCCACGCGCAGCGAAGTGGGCGGCGGTGACGTCTCGCGTCAGGGCGTGCAGCGCGATCTGCTGCCGCTGGTCGAAGGCACGACGGTGAGCACGAAGTTCGGCATGATCAAGACGGACCACATTCTGTTCATTGCGAGCGGTGCGTTCCATCTGGCCAAGCCGAGCGATCTGATTCCGGAACTGCAAGGCCGCTTCCCGATTCGCGTCGAACTCGAGTCGCTGTCGGTCGAAGACTTCGAAGCGATTCTCACGCAAACGGACGCGAGCCTCGTGAAGCAGTATCAGGCGTTGCTGGCCACCGAAGACGTGACGCTCGAATTCGCACCGGACGGCATCAAGCGTCTCGCGGAGATTGCGTTCTCGGTCAACGAGAAGACGGAGAACATCGGCGCACGCCGTCTGTACACCGTCATCGAAAAACTGCTTGAAGACATTTCGTACAGCGCAGGCAAGCAGTCCAACGAAGTGGTCACGATCAACACCGAGTACGTGAACCGGTTCCTGGAAGAAGTGGCGCAGAACGAAGATCTGTCGCGTTACGTGCTGTAAGTGCTGGAATGGCGTAACGTCTGCTCGTTTGCGCGTTCGCAGCACCATGAAAAAAGGCCCCTTGGGGCCTTTTTTCTTTTCTGCGTCCGACTTACTGCTTGACCGGTCGCTTGAGCAACTTGCGTTGCAGCGTGCGTCGGTGCATGTTCAGCGCTCGGGCCGTGGCCGAGATGTTGCCGTTGTGCTCGGCGAGCACGCGCTGAATGTGTTCCCACTCCAGTCGCGCGACCGACAGCGGCGACGGGTTTTCGATGGCTTCGTCTGCCTGCGTTTCGCTCGCATCGCTACGCAGCGATGCAAGGATCGTATCGGCATTAGCTGGCTTGGCCAGATAGTTGTCTGCACCGTCCTTCACAGCCTGCACGGCGGTGGCGATGCTCGCGTAACCGGTGAGCACCAGCATGCGGGCTTTCGGTTGCAGCGCGCGCAGCGGCGCGATGAGCGGCAGGCCGGAGTCATGGCCGAGATGCAGGTCGACCGAAATGAGATCGAACTGACGCGTGCGGGCCGCGAGCAAGGCGGCGGCGCCGTCGGCGGCGATCTGCACGTCGTAGCCGCGACGCGTCAGGGCCCGGGCGAGCGTTTCGGCAAAGACGACGTCGTCGTCGATAAGAAGGAAGTGGGAGGCGTTCATGTCTGACTCCGCGAACCGAAGAAGAAAGTGGCCATCGGCAGGCGCAATTCGGCGCGCGTGCCTTGCGGCATGTTGGGGGTGAGGGTGATGTCGCCGCCGAGACGTTGTGCGCTGGCAAAGGCGAGATACAGCCCCATGCCGTGTCCGCCATGCGTGCTCATGACAGGAGAGTTACCCAGCCGGGTGCGCAGCTCGGCGGACATGCCCGGGCCTTCGTCGCAGACGGTGAAGCGCACGTCGTCCGGCGTGGCGGCCACGTCGAGCGTGACGGACGACGGACTGAAGTACGCCGCGTTATCGAGCAGGATCGTCAGGATTTGTCCGACCTGCACGGTGTCTTCGATGCGCGTGGTCAGCTCCGGCGGCACGTGCAACTGGAATTGCACCTGCGGATGACGTAAGCGCCACTGCGTGGTGAACGCAGGCAACCATTCCGCCATCGCCTGACGCACGGGTGCTGCCGCACGCATCTGCACATGACCTATCGCGCTCTTGCACAGCGCAATCTGTTGCTCCAGCGTCTGCAGATCGGGCTCGAAGGACTTCAGTGCGTCGTTGCCGAGACTTTCACTGCGTAGCTCGCCCACGACCACGGCCATCGTCGAGAGCGGTGTGCCGAGTTCGTGTGCGACGCTCGCAGCCTGCGCGCCGAGCGCGGCCATCCGTTCGTCGCGCAACAGACGCTGCTCGGCGCGGGCGAGTTGCGCGTCGCGGGCACGCAGGGCGCGCGACATGCGCGATACGAACCACGCAATCACCAGCACGCTGACCACGAAGTTCACCCACATCCCCGCAAGATGCAGACGCAGCAGATTTCCCGGATCGGCCAGATCGAGCGGCACGTACTGGAAATTCAGCGCGCCGTAGGCGACCAGCGAGAGCAGCGCGAGCTGCGACGCGTTGCGCCACGGCAGCACGGCAGCGGCAATGGCCAGGCCGGGCAGGAACAGCGAGACGAACGGATTGGTCGCGCCGCCGGAGAAGAACAGCAGCGCCGTGAGGGCGGCCAGATCAACCAGCAACTGGCTCATCAGATCGAGATCGGTGCGACGCTTGGCCCGTTCGACACCGCGCCGGGCACGTATCCACGTGAGCACGTTGAACAGCACTTCGAGCGCGACGATGGTGAGCATCGGCTCCAGCGGAAGCCGCACGCCTAACCAGAGTTGCGCGACGCCGATGGTCGCCAACTGGCCGACGATAGCCAGACAGCGCAGCCAGAAAAGCTGGACGACGTTCGTCCGCTCGATGGGAAAATGAGTCATACGACAAGTGTACCAAGTCCGGGTGACGCGCCATCTGGCGTTGCGAGGCGCTGCGACACTCTGCCGCATCGGTCTGAGGCCGAGTATTACGTGGGCGGCACACGCTTTTATCGGCGCACGACTACAATGGACCTTCACGTTTTGCGCGACATCTCGCCGCGCAATGTCTTCATCCGAAAGGCAGACATGGATTGGGACGGGGCGGCGTCGGACAATGTTCGTCGACGCCTGTCATTCGTCAGCCCGTCGACAACAAAAAAAGGAGTTTGCATGAAGCACAAGCTTTTAGTGGCGGCCGCATTCAGTCTTGGCATGGCATCGGCTTCGGTCTTCGCGCAGTCGGCGCAAGTTGACGTGTCCGGTGCATGGGCGCGCAGCACCGTCCCGGGTCAGACGTCGTCGGCCGTCTACATGACGCTCCAGGCGCATCAGGCGACCACGCTGCTCAGCGTGAGCACCCCCGCCGCCGCGAACGCGGAAGTGCATGAGATGAAGCTCGAAGGCACGGTGATGAAGATGCGCGCGCTGCCCAAGGGGCTGCCGCTGGAGGCCAACAAGCCGGTGGAACTCAAGCCGGGCAGCTATCACATCATGCTCACGGATCTGAAGGGGCCGCTCAAGAAGGACGACACTGTGCCGGTGACGTTGAAGTTCGAGACGGCCGATCACAAGACGTCCGAACAGTTGGTGAAGGCCACCGTGCGTGACCTGACGGCGGCGGCGCCGGCCGGTGGCGGCATGGCTGGCATGGCGCACGGCGCACATAGTCAGTAAGCGTCGAGTCGCTAAATAGAGGTGTCCGGATCGGCGGCGGTGGCGTCGACCGGCACGCCAGCGGCGACGAGCGCTGCGCGCAGGCACGCCGGACAGAGGCAAGCGCCCATGCCCAGCCGTGCCGACGCGGGCAGACGTGGCCAGTCGAGGCACCAGCATTGCACCTCGTCCGCGGCGCCGTCGCTTCCCGTCTTTCCGCTTCCCTGCGCCACCGCCCCACACGCCACGACTGCGCCGCACTGCGGGCAGCGCGACGGATCGACCGGCTCAATACATATGTCGACGGTCATCGGCTCCCCCGGTCGGCGCGATCCCAATCCCCTGCGTCGCCCAGCGATTTCCGTCCTGTGAGAGACGCGTCGCCACTCATGGCCGCCTGCCAGTTGTACAACTGCAACAGCACAGACGCTGTCATCGACCGGCCACACGCGCCCGGGTACGGCGCGCGAAGCGGGTGGCTAGCGGGGCAGAGAAGGAACACGGTAAAAATCGGCCACTGACGGGCGTCCTTTAATAAGTGAAAGGGGTGATACGCACGAACGGCACTGTGCCGCTGACGGGGCGAAAATCGCCGCTTTTGCGTTTGCGGACCGACCTGTGGGGAAGGGTAGCCATGGGCTTTTGCCGATGCAAGGGGCAGACCCTTCCGAAACCCGTCAAGCCCCCGCACGCCAAGGCTTCTTGGCTGTACAATTCGCCGTGTTTCCTGGTCCACCTGCTCCATTTGTGAGAAGAACCTTCCTGCCATGTCCGATCTGCAACTGAATTCCATCGACGACATCGCACCCGCTCTCAAGGCCGAAATTCTGGCTGAGGCGATGCCGTATATCCGCAAGTATCACGGGAAGACCGTGGTCATTAAATACGGCGGCAACGCCATGACCGAAGAGCGATTGAAGCGCGGTTTCGCGCGCGACGTCATTTTGCTCAAGCTCGTCGGCATCAATCCGGTGGTGGTGCACGGTGGTGGCCCGCAGATCGATCAGGCGCTCAAGAAGATCGGTAAGCAGGGCACGTTCATCCAGGGCATGCGCGTGACCGACGAAGAGACGATGGAAGTCGTCGAGTGGGTGCTTGGCGGCGAAGTCCAGCAGGATATCGTCATGCTGATCAACGAGTACGGCGGTCAGGCGGTGGGTCTCACGGGCAAGGACGGCGGTCTGATCAACGCGCGCAAGATGATGCTGCCGGATCGTGAGAACGCCGGTCAGTTCCTGGACATCGGCTACGTCGGTGAAGTGGACTCGATCAACCCGGCGGTCGTGCGCGCCCTTCAGGACGACGCCTTCATCCCGGTGATCTCGCCGATCGGTGTGGGCGAAGACGGTCAGGCGTACAACATCAACGCCGACCTCGTCGCGGGCAAGCTGGCGACGGTGCTGGGCGCCGAGAAGCTGGTTATGATGACCAACATCCCGGGCGTGATGGACAAGGACGGCAATCTGCTGACCGACCTGTCGGCCCGCGAGATCGACGAACTGTTCGCAGACGGCACGATCTCGGGCGGCATGCTGCCGAAGATCTCGTCGGCACTCGACGCGGCGAAGAGCGGCGTGAAGTCGGTGCACATCGTCGACGGCCGCATCGAACACTCGGTGCTGCTGGAGATTCTGACCGAGCAGCCGTTCGGCACGATGATCCGTTCGCACTGAGCCGGACGTCGTGACGACAATCTCGCAGGCGACACCGACATCGTGTGCTGGCCCGCGAGGTGCGATGGTAGCGTCAGACTGATTCAAGCGGCGGACCCTTCGGGGTCCGCTTTGCATTTGTGCGCGATGCGACGAGCGTGCAACTTCACTCTCAACCCAACAAGACACCATGTCGACACCAGCCTTCTTTTCCTGGAGTGGCGGCAAGGATTCCTGCCTTGCCTTGCATCACGCGATGTCGAGCGATACCCGCGGCGAACCGCATTACGATGTGCGGCGTCTGCTGGCGATGTTCGACGAGACGGGCGACAGCTCACGCTCACACGGTTTGCCGCGCGAGTTGATGCAGGCGCAGGCCGACGCGCTCGGCATCGCCCTCGACGTCGGTCTGGCGGGCTGGCGCGAGTATGAAGCGGCGTTCGTCGCGAGGTTGCAGGCGATGCGCGCGGAGGGCATCACGCACGGGCTGTTCGGCGACATCGATCTTCAGCCGCATCGCGACTGGGAGGAAAAAGTGTGCGCGGCGGCGGGGATGACGGCGGTGTTGCCGCTCTGGCAGCGCGAACGTCTTACGCTTGCGCACGAGTTCATCTCGCTGGGGTATCGCGCGGTGATCGTGTGTGTGGACGGGCGGCACCTCGGGCCGGAATTCGTCGGCCGCGAGTACGACGCATCGCTGCTGGCCGATTTGCCTGAAGGTGTCGACGCCTGCGGCGAGAACGGCGAGTTCCACACCTTCGCCTACGATGGCCCGCGCTTCGCGCAGCCGGTGCCATGGCGCATCGAGCGCATTGAGACGATTCATGGTCCCAAGGAGTACGGCGGCACGCCGTACCACCGAGCACATATCGTTGGCGCTTGAGGGTGTTTCGGTCCCGCCCGGAACGTCGATCATCCCGAGCGCCGACGCTCCCTCAGTCCGGTGCAGTCAGCTTCCGTAATTCGTCGAGCAGCTTGGCGGCGGGGCTCGGCAGAATGCCCTGACGACGTCGGAAGGCGGTGAGCGTGCGCGTGGCGCGCACGGTCTCAATCGGCAGTGTGTCCATCACGCGCGCCTGTGCTTCGACGTCGTACATCGGCTCGGGCATCCACGTCAGAAACCCGCATCGCGCGACCATGCTCTTGAGCACCGGCACGGAGCGCGTCTCCACAACGATGTTCGGCAACCCCAGCCCGTGCGCAGCGAACACGCTTTGCATGTGCGCGTACGGGGCGGTGCCGCGCGGCGGAATCGCCCAGCGCTCCTCAAGTGTGTCGGCTAGCGTGATGGTCTTTCGCTGGCGCAACGGGTGGTCGCACCGCGCGACCACGTAACTGTCGTCTTCCCAATGGCAATCGGGGACAGCGACGATGTCGTCGGTGTCCGGTGCGACGGTCGATAGCGCCAGATCGATCTCGTGACGCATGAGTCCCTGCGCCAGCCGATCCCAGACCCCCTCGATGATTTCCACGCGCAGATTCGGCCAGCGCGTGAGCACGCGGTCGACGGCGAGCGGCAGCACGTGACTCGCGATGGCGCCGACAGCACCCACCTTGATCGTGCCTTTGGCGAGGCCGCGCAACGCGTCGATCTCCTCGCGCGCATGCTCGGCTTCGCGCGCCAGCAGCATCGCGTGCGGCAGCAATGCTTGCCCGAACGCCGTCAGTTCCATCCCCTTGCTATGACGCTCGAACAACGGTGCGCCCAGATCCGTTTCCAGACGCTTGATCGTACGGCTGAGCGCGGGCTGGGTGAGATGCAGTTCCGTGGCGGCGCGCCCCAGGCTGCCGGTCGCGACGATGGTCGTGAAGGCGCGCAGTTGCTGAAGATTGAGGCTCATGGCGGACGACGGAACTCCCGGAGTTGAGATGAAACCGACCAAAGGATGACGCGAAAGACGACTGGCGCTAAGTCATGCAAAAGCGTAATGACTTCGGCACGCAAAAGCAATTCCGGTGCATATATCGTCTGCCTATACTCGCAAAATCGCTCATCCGATCACGCGCCCAATCACTCAAGTGAGCGCGCCGCGAGCCACCACCAGAACCATGCCGTCACGCCCGCGCGTCGACGGCAGCACGAGACAACCGAATCCATGAAAGACAGCCGAGAACTTCGCGCCGGTCAGCCCGCTGGCACCGCCGACACACTCACCGTGCGCGAGGTCGTCATCGATCTGATGCGCCGCCACGGCATGACCAAGGTCTTCGCCAATCCGGGGTCGACGGAACTGCCGCTGTTCCGCGACTTCCCGGAAGACTTCGAGTACGTGCTGGGGTTGCAGGAGGCGGTGGTCGTCGGCATGGCGGACGGTTACGCGCAGGCCACCGGCAACGCGGCGTTCATCAATCTGCATTCCGCCGCCGGTGTCGGCAACGCGATGGGCAACATCTTTACCGCGTACAAGAATCAGACGCCGCTCATCGTGACGGCGGGTCAGCAAGCCCGCTCGATCCTGCCGTTCGATCCGTTCCTCGCGTCCGTGCGGGCGACCGAATTGCCGCAGCCGTACGTCAAATTCAGTCTCGAACCGGCGCGCGCCGAAGACGTGCCGCTGGCGCTCGCCCGCGCTTATCACGTCGCCATGCAGGAGCCGAAAGGGCCGGTGTTCGTGTCGATTCCGGTAGACGACTGGGATCGTCCGGCCGAGGCGCAGCCGCCGCGTCAGGTGAGCACGCGGGTGCAGGCCGACCCGGTCGCGCTCGCGCAACTCGCGGCGGCGCTCGACGCATGCGAGCGTCCGGCGTTCGTCGTCGGCTCGTCGATCGATCGTGCGGGGGCCTTCGATGCCGTTGTCGCGCTCGCCGAGCGTCACAATGCGCGCGTGTTCACTGCGCCGATGTGCGCCCGCTGCGCGTTCCCGGAAGACCATCGTCTGTTCGCGGGTTTCCTGCCGCCGATGCGCGAGAAGATCGTCGGCCTGCTCGGCGGGCACGATCTGATTCTGGTGATCGGCGCACCCGCGTTCACCTATCACGTGGAAGGCGCTGGCCCACACGTGCCGGAAGGCGCGTCGCTGTTCCAACTGATCGAAGACCCGAGCGTTGCCGCGTGGATGCCGGTCGGCGCATCGGTCGTAGGCAACGTGCGGCTTGGCGTGGAAGCGCTGCTCGCGCGTGACGTCCCGCACGAGCGCACTGAGCCGCCTGCGCGCGCGGTGCCGCCCGTGGCCACCGCGAATTCGCCGGGTGAGCCGATGACGACGGCCTTCGCGCTGCAAACGCTCGCCGAAGTGCGCGCTGCACAGGACATCGTCGTAGAGGAAGCCCCGAGCGCGCGCTCTGTGATGCAGCAATACCTGCCGTTCACGCTGCCGGGCACGTTCTACACGATGAACAGTGGCGGTCTGGGCTACTCGATGCCTGCGGCGGTTGGTGTGGCGATGGCTAATCCGGGACGCCGCATCATCGGCCTGATTGGCGACGGCTCGGCGATGTACTCGATTCAGGCGTTGTGGAGCGCCGCGCAGGCGCGTCTGCCTATTACCTTCGTCATCCTGAACAATCGACGCTACGCCGCATTGCAGGATTTCGCCCCGTCGTTCGGCTTTGGTCCGAAGGATCCGGTGCAGGGCACCGACCTGCCCGATCTCGACTTCGTCCGCATGGCCGAAGGCATGGGTCTGCGCGCGCAGCGCGTCGAGCAAGGCGCCGAATTGCGCGACGTCTTGTCGCACGCCATTGCCAGTGGCGAGACGCGTCTCGTCGAACTCGTGGTGGCATGATGCACGGCGATAGCGTGCCTTCCCGCAACGGCATCGCGCGACCCACAATGAATTAAGGAGACGTCAAACCATGTCCATCCAACAAGATCCGCAAGTGCTCACGATGCTGATCGCTGGCAAGCGCGTTCGCGCCACCAACGGCGCAACGTTCGAGCGACGCAATCCGCTCGACGGTGGCGTCGCGTCTCGAGCCCCCGCCGCCACGGTCGAAGACGCCCGCGCTGCGGTGCGTGCCGCGTGGGACGCGTTCCCCGCATGGTCGAACACCGGCCCGGGCGAGCGTCGTGCGCTATTGATGAAGGCGGCCGACCAACTCGAAGCGAAGGTCGAACAGTTTCAGGCTGCGATGGCTGCGGAGACGGGGGCGTCCGGCCTGTGGGCCGGTTTCAACGTGCACCTCGCCGCGCAGGGCTTGCGTGAAGCCGCTGCGATGACGACCCAGATCGCGGGTGAGATCATTCCATCGGACGTGCCGGGTAGTCTCGCGATGGGCGTGCGTCAGGCCGCCGGCGTAGTGCTGGGCATCGCACCGTGGAACGCGCCGGTCATTCTCGGCGTGCGCGCACTGGCGCTGCCGCTCGCTTGCGGCAACACCGTCGTGTTCAAGGGTTCCGAATTGTGTCCGGCCACGCACGGTCTGATTGCCGACGCGCTGGACGAAGCCGGTTTGCCGCCGGGTGTCGTGAACTTCATCACCAACGCACCGAAAGACGCGGGCGCTATCGTCGAAGCGCTGATCGCAGAACCGGCCGTGCGTCGTGTGAACTTCACCGGCTCCACGCGCGTGGGGCGCATCATCGCGGGCCTTTGCGCCGAACATCTCAAACCGGCCGTACTGGAACTCGGCGGCAAAGCGCCGTGCCTCGTGCTGGACGACGCCGATCTCGATGACGCAGTGAACGGCGTAGCGTTCGGTGCGTTCGCCAACTCGGGCCAGATCTGCATGTCGACGGAGCGCATCGTCGTGGCCGAGTCGATTGCCGATGCGTTCGTCGACAAGCTTGCCGCCAAGGCGCGTTCGCTGCCGCTCGGCGATCCGCGCAAGGGGCCGGTCGTCCTCGGTTCGGTGATCGACATGGCCACGGTCGAGCGTTGCAATGCGCTGATCGACGACGCCCTCGCCAAGGGCGCGAAGCTGCTGTGCGGCGGCCACGCCGAGACCACGCTCATGCCCGCGACGCTGCTCGACCATGTCACGCCGGACATGGCGATCTACGCGCAAGAGTCGTTCGGTCCGGTCAAAGGCATCGTGCGCGTAAAGGACGACGAAGCCGCCATCGCCTGCGCCAACGACAACGCGTACGGCCTGTCGTCCGCCGTGTTCAGTCGCGACATTGCGCGCGCGATGGGCGTGGCCAAACGCATCGAGTCGGGCATCTGCCATATCAACGGACCCACCGTGCACGACGAAGCGCAGATGCCGTTCGGCGGCGTGAAGTCGAGCGGCTGGGGACGCTTCGGCGGCAAAGCAGGCGTTCACGAATTCACCGATCTGCGCTGGATGACGGTGCAGACCACCCCGCGTCATTACCCCTTCTGACGTTACGTAAGACCACCATACCGCCGCAGCCGGGAGACCGGAATAGACGGCCGGAGGAGACAACCGTGTCACAACCGTTTGAAACCGCCCCTGCGGGGGTGAGCGCTGCATCTGCTGCCTCCGGTCAGCCGCATGCCACCGATGCTTCGGCCGCACCTGCCGCCGCCCCGAACTTCGGTCGCGTGGTCGCGGCGAGTTGCTTCGGCACCGCTATCGAGTGGTACGACTTTTTCGTCTACGGCTTTCTCGCGCCCATCGTGTTCGACCGGCTGTTCTTCCCGCAGCTCGATTCGATGACGGGCATGATCGCGGTGTTCGCCACCTTCGCCGTCGGCTTCCTCGCGCGGCCCATCGGCGGCATCGTCTTCGGTCACTTCGGCGACCGCATCGGACGCAAGTCGATTCTGTTGTTCACGCTGATTCTGATGGGCGTGGCGACCACGCTCATCGGCCTGCTGCCGACCTACGCGATGGTCGGCATGTGGGCGCCCATCATGCTCGTGACGCTGCGCTTCATTCAGGGCTTCGCGCTCGGTGGCGAGTCCGTCGGCGGGTTGTTGATGACGGTGGAAGGCGCGCCTGCGCACTTGCGTGGCCTCTTCGGTGGGCTGATTCAGGCGGCCGGGCCGACATCGATTGTCGGCGCGTCGCTCGCCATCGTGCTCATCACCCGTTTGCCGGAAGAGGACTTGTTGTCATGGGGCTGGCGTTTGCCGTTCCTCGTGAGTCTGCTGCTGGTGGCGCTCGGCACCTACGTGCGCCTGAAGGTCGAGGAGTCGCCGACGTTCAAGGCGGCTGAGCAACATCGCGATATTGCGAAGGTGCCGGTGGCTGAGGTGCTCACGCATTACTGGCGTCCGACGCTCGTCACGTTCTTCATCTGTCTGGCCGAGACGAGCTTCTTCTATCTGGTCGCGATCTTCTCGCTCTCGTACGGCACGAAAACGCTCGGCCTACCGCGCAACGTGATGGCCGACGGTGTGCTGTACGCCAACATCCTCGCCATGCTCACGATTCCCGCGTTCGGCATGCTGTCGGACAAACTCGGACGCCGTCCGATGTTCCTGATGGGGCTCGCCGCGACGGCGCTCTTCATCTACCCGTTCTTCCTGATGATGGGCAGCAAAGAGACGGCACTTGTCGTGTGCGCCATCGTGATCGGCGCGGGTATCATCCACCCGATGATGTTCGGCCCGGAGGGCAGCTTCTTCTCGGAGTTGTTCGATACGCGGGTCCGCTTCTCTGGCGTGTCGCTCGGCAAGCAGATCGGGACGGTGCTCGGCGGCGGTCTTGCACCGATGATCGCGGCAAGTCTGCTGGCGTGGAGTCACGGCCAGATCTGGCCGGTGATCGTCTACTTCCTCGTGCTGGCGGCGATGGCGCTGATCTCGACGGTGCTCGTGCGTGAGACGCGACATCGGGTGATGTAACGCAGATCAGTCGTCGCTAACGTCGATAAGGTCGATGAAAACGAACAGCCCCGCTCGGATGACGACGCGGGGCTGTTGGTTTTTTACGGGAAGATTTGGATCAGAGATCGAGGACCAGTACAGGCGATTTGCTGCGCGAGCAGCACGGCAGGATCTGATCGTTGGCTGCGCGTTCGTCGTCGGTGAGGTAGACGTCGCGATGGTCGGGCGTGCCGTCGACGACACGCGTGAGGCACGTGCCGCACACGCCTTGCTCGCACGACATCTGCACTTCGACACCTTGTGCCGCCAGTGCGGCGACGATAGTCTCGCCGACCTTCACATCGATCACACGGCCGCTCGAATGCAGCTTGACCTGAAACGGCTTGTCACCTTCGCCATCGGTATTGGTCGATACCGGTGCGGCGAAGTACTCGCGATGCACGTTGCCTTCCGGCCATTGCGCCGCTTCAGCGCGGGTGAGCACGGCGTCGATGAAACCCGCCGGGCCGCACACGTACAGATGCTTGCCGCCGGAGGGCTGCGCGAGAATCGCATCGAGATCTGCGCGTGCGCCTTCGCTGTCGAAGTAGAACTGCGTCTTGTCGGCGATGCCAACGCTGCCGAAGCGATCGCGAAACGCCGTACGCGCAGGTTCGCGCGTGCAGTAGTGCACTTCGAACGACGCGCCACTCGCCGCCAGCGCTTCGGCCATGCAGAGGATCGGCGTCACACCGATGCCGCCCGCGAGCAGGATGCTGTGCTTCGCGCTATCCGCGAGCGGGAAGTGATTACGTGGCGCGCTGATCTCGATCTCGGTGCCGACCGTCAGCGCATGCATGCCCACGGAGCCGCCGCGCGACTGCGGATCGCGCAGCACGCCTACGCAGTAGCGATGCGTCTCGCCGGGCGCGTTGCACAGCGAGTACTGACGGATGAGGCCGTCGGCCACATGCACGTCGATGTGCGCCCCGGCGGTGAAGGCGGGCAGCGCGCTGCCGTCGACACTCACCAATTCGAATTCGCAGATGTCGGTCGCGACATCGCGCTTGTTCGCCAGCCGGACCTTCATGCTGCGTTCTCCACACCACCGGTCGCGGCACCGGCGCGCTCGGCATCGATCAGACGGTCGAGCACCTTGCGCGACTGTACGCCACCCGCGTCGATGTTCAGCTTGAGAATCTTCTTCTCGGGATACGCGGACAGATTGCGCTGCTGCGCTTCAAGCACTTCCTGGTCTTCGGCAAAGATGCCGCCCTGTCCGCGCTTGATTGCGGCCGTCAACTCGGCGTCTTCCGGCTTGAAGTTGCGCGCCATGCCCCAGAAGTACCAGATCGATTCGTCGGTTTCCGGCGTGATGAAGTCCACCACAATGCTGCCAGCCTTCTTGTCGGCAGGCGCGTCGTAGCCACCATGACCCGCATGCGCGACACCGACTTCGATCATCACGTGACTCGGCGGCGTGAAACGGCATACCTGCCAGCGGTCGCACGGCACCTGATCGTCCAGACCGTTGGCGCGCAGTGCGCTCGCCCAGAACGGCGGGGCCTTGATGTTTTCCATGTGGCGCGCCGTGATGACCATGTCACCTTCGACGGTCGTCTTCGGCGGTGCTTCTTCGATCTCTTCCTGCCCGATGCTCGTTGCGTGCACGTAGGTCTCGTGCGTCAGGTCCATCAGGTTATCGATCATCAGTCGATAGTCGCACTTGATGTGATACAGCCCACCGCCGTACGCCCACTGCTCGCTCACGGCCCATTCCAGATGCGGAATCTCATCGGGGTTCGCCAGGGCTTCGTCGCCCGGCCACACCCACACGAAGCCATAGCGCTCGACGCACGGGAACGAGCGCGTCTTCGGGAAGCCGCCAACGCGCTGACCGACCATCTTCGTGCACTTGCCGCCGCCATCCACCGTCAGACCGTGATAGCCGCACACGAGGTGGCCGTCCTTTACGAAGCCAAGCGACAGCGCTGCGCCGCGATGCGGGCAGAAGTCTTCGAGTGCGGCGACTTTGCCGTTGCCGTCGCGGAAGAACACCATCGCTTCGTTGCAAATCTTGCGACCCAGCGGCTTCTCGGCGAACTCATCGGCCGTGCATGCAACGTACCAGGTGTTTTTGAGGAACATGATCGTTTGTCTCCTTGGTGCGCCTTCGTGTGGAGAGGTTGGCGCACTCTCGTTTCGATTCGGATGGATGGGATGAGGCTGTTTAAGGTGAGCGCGTCAAAGCAACTGCGCGCCCATGCTGTGTTCCTGTGTGACGATGTGTTCGCGGCACATGAATTCGGCGCGGTCGGGCTGACGCGCGGCAATCGCCTCGACGATCGCGTGATGCTGACGGTGCGCGTACGCGATGATGTCCGCGTACTGGCGTCGATCCTCGTGACCGAACGCCACTGTGCGCGGGGCCACGAACGGCACCAGATTGCAGCGCGCGATAAACCCTTCGAGCAGTGGATTGCGTGCGCCGGTGACAAGCAGATCGTGAAAGCGCGAATTGAGCGACGCGTAGCCGATCTGCACTTCGGGCGTCATCTGATGGTCGGCGAGCAGCGCATCGCCTTCGGCCAGCAGTTCGCGCAGTTGCGTCAGCAAATCCGCACTCGCGCCTTTCTCGGCGAGCAGACGCGCGGCATAACCTTCGAGTGCGCCGCGCAGGTGCAACGCTTCGACGCTCTCGTCGCGGGTGTGCGCCCGCACCGCGTAGCCGCGTTGTCCGGCGCGCACCACCAGCCCTTCTTCCGCGAGCACCGGCAGCGCCTGACGCACCGGCATGCGCGAGACTCCCAATTGCTCGGCCAGCTTGGCTTCGGCCAGACGCTCGCCCGGCGCAAGTTCGCCCTTGAGGATCATTTCGCGCAGTTGGACCGTGGTCGGTGTGGGATGCAGCATGCGTCTCCTTTCGTTCGCTTACACGCGTGCCGGACAGACTGGGCCTGCCAGTACCGGCTTTTTTTCATTATGGGATCCCGTAATTCGTAAACGCATCAGTAAATACCCTTGTTTATGCAAATACGGGATCCCGGATAGACTCGGCCCTGCATAAATTCGGGCCGTTTCATTCTGCGGCCCGGGCATGACAAGACAAGAAACGGAGACTTTCAGCGTGGCAAAGATTATTGGAGGGATCGGGACGTCGCACGTGCCGACCATCGGTGTGGCGTACGACAAGGGCAAGCAGCAGGATCCCGCGTGGGCGCCGCTGTTCCAGGGCTACGAGCCTGTAGCGAAGTGGCTCGCCGAAAAGCAGGCGGACGTGCTCGTGTTCTTCTACAACGATCACGCCACGACGTTCTTCTTCGACATGTACCCGACGTTCGCGCTCGGCGTGGGCGAGTCGTTTCCCATTGCGGACGAAGGCGCGGGGTTGCGTCCGTTGCCGCCGATTCGCGGGGACGTGGCGTTGCAGGCGCACATCGCCGAGTCGCTCGTGAACGACGAGTTCGACATCACGGTGTTCCAGGACAAACCGATCGACCACGGCTGTGCGTCGCCGCTGCCGTTGCTCTGGCCGCACAAGCCGGACTGGCCCGGCACGGTCGTGCCCATTGCCATCAACGTGCTGCAATACCCGCTGCCGACGGGCCGTCGTTGCTATCGCCTCGGGCAGGCGGTGCGTCGCGCCATCGAGTCGTACCCGGAAGACCTGCGTGTGGTCGTCGTGGGGACGGGCGGTCTCTCGCATCAGATTCACGGCGAGCGTGCGGGCTACAACGACGAATCGTGGGATCGGGAATTCCTCGATCTGCTGGAGAACGCACCGGAGAAGCTGACCGAACTCAAGCACGTGGACTACGTCGAGCGTGGCGGCGCGGAGAGCGTCGAGCAAATCATGTGGCTGTCGATGCGTGGTGCGATGGGCCCGCGCATCAAGCGTCTGCACCTGAACTACTACCTCGCGACGACGACCGCCATGACCGTCGCGCTTTATGAGGATGACGCCGCATGAATCCGCAACTCGAAGGTATCGAAGCGATCACCGGCACTTACGCGTTCGATCTGCGCGTGAGCAACCGCACGCTCAAGCTCAACCGCTTCTTTTGGCACATGATTCGCGCCGAGAATCGCGAGACATACCTCAACGATCCCGTCGCCGCCATGACCGCTGCCGGTCTCACGGCCGAAGAGCAGGCGATGGTGCAGGCACAGGACTGGCTCGGCCTCGTGCGACACGGCGTGAACTTCTTCGTGCTGGAGAAGTTTGCGCGCGTGGTGCGCAAGACGAACCTCGAAGTCTATGCGCTCATGCGCGGCGAATCGCTCGAAGAGTTCATGGCCACGCGTCGCGTGCCGACCATGCGCTGACATGGCGATCGATACCGCCGTCAGTCTGACCAACGCGCCGCCGGCGCCCCGGCTCGCGTGTCACGAACGCGGCACGTGGAGCCGCGCGCCCCAGAGCAATGACGCCACGCTGCTGGTGCGCAAGCTGCGCGGGTTGCGCGCGATGGTCGCGGTGCTGGAGTGCGATTCCGTCGCGCGCGCGGCCCGCATGCTGCATCTCTCGCAATCGGCCGTCGCCCGCTCCATCTCGGACATCGAGGCGGAATTGGGCTTCCCGCTGTTTCATCGCAGCGGACGCGGGCTGATTCCGAACGCGGCCGGGCAACGGCTCGGTGTGCGCGCGACGCGTGCGCTCGCGGAGCTGGCGAACGGCTATCGCGAGGCCTTCGCGGCGACCGCCTCGCAAGCGGACGGCGGCGCGCGTGCCGCAAGCCGGTTCGCGGCCGTGGTCGCTCCGCAGCAACTCACGAGTTTTATCGCCGTCGCGGAACTGGGCAGCGGGCCGTTGGCAGCGACGCGTCTGCAATGCTCGCAGCCGACCATCCAGCGCAATCTCGATCAGCTCGAAGACCTCATCGGCATCAAGCTGTTCCGGCGCACGCCGCGCGGCACGCGTCTGACCGACGAGGCCGTTGCGCTGCTCGGCCCCGTCAAACGCGCGCTCGCCGAACTGGCGATTGCCGAAGACGAACTCGCGCCGTTCGGCGGGCGTCAGCAAGGCACGGTCATCGTGGCGGCGTTGCCGCTGTCAAGTGGCTTTCTGCTGCCGAAGGCTATCGACAGCCTGTTGCACAAGTCGCCGTATCTCACGGTGACGGTGGTCGACGGCACCTACGAAGCGCTGGTGCGTCAGTTGCGTCAGGCGGACGTCGACATGATCGTCGGCGCGCTGCGTGCGAACGACGTGCCGCCGGATATCCGTCAGGAAGCCCTTTTCGAAGATCACCTGTCGGTCGTCGCACGCGCGGACCATCCGTGCCTGATGTCCGGAAAGAGGCCCACCCTCTCCGAACTCGCCGAGTACGGTTGGGTCAGCCCGCTGCCGTGCACACCTGCGCGCGGCGTATTCGAGCGCGTGTTCCACGCCGAAGGCCTCGCGCTACCGCACACGCAGGTGCACGCGAGCAGTTCGCCGGTGGTGCGCGGGTTGCTCTCGTCGAGCGACCGTCTCGCGCTGCTCTCGCCGGTGCAGATCACCTCGGAGTTGCGCACGGGGGAGCTGGCCGTGGTGCCGGTGCCGTTGCAACACGCGCGCCGTTCCATCGGTGTGGCGACGCGCCGCGACGGTTTGCTTTCACCGGCCGCAGAGCAGCTGCTCGACGAATTGCGCGCGCTTGCGCCGACGATGCAGCATCCGACGTAAATTCGTTGCACGTCGCTCGCCGATGGCCCGGCGAGCGCGGCGAAAATCGCCGGATTCGCCATGACTTGCATGTCTCGCCTCACTCGCTCGCGTACGATTTTTCGACGGCGCGACGCCTCCTGACGACTGCCCGCCGTGCCTTGTGCGGCGGGCGTTTCACTCGCGGAACGCCGCTCGTCCCGCAGCGCGAAATTCCCCTCATAAAAAACGTCTCGCAACGTAGGGGAAAGCTCGGGGATATACGAAAAACGCAACGCTCGACGCGAGAAGGTCGTTCGACGCGCTCATTTCGTCTGCCTAAGCTGTTCCGGATACATAGAAAAGGCGCGCCAACCCCCGGCGCGGCTTCATGAAAAACGGATCGGTGCTACGACGCCGACGAGGAGACGACACCATGATGAAGCGCCATCTCTGGCTCGCTGTGGCACTTGCGAGCGTTTGCCAATTCACCACTGTTTCGGTCGCGCGTGCCGAGGACATCAAGGTCGGCGTGCTGGGTCTGTTCTCGGGCTCCGCATCGTGGTGGGGCACCGAATACCGTCGCGGTCTCAACCTGTGGATGGAGCAGAACAAGAGCAAAGTCGGCGACGACACGATCGTGCTGCTGGAGCGCGACGAAGGTGGCGTGAACCCGCAGCGCACGCGCCAGCTTGCTCAGGAACTCGTGGTGCGCGATCAGGTGCAGTACCTGTTCGGCGGCTCGTTCACGCCGAACGTGCTGGCCATGGCCGATGTCGTGAACCAGACCAAGACGCCGCTCGTCATCGGTAACTCGGGCACGTCGAGCGTCACGCTCAAGTCGCCGTACTTCGTGCGCACCGGCTTCACGCAGTGGACCGTGAGTGTGCCGCTCGTCGAGTACGCCGCGAAGAAAGGTGTGAAGAACGCGGCCATCGTGGTGGCCGACTTCGCCACCGGCTACGACGCCATCGACGCCTACAGCGAGACGTTCAAGAAAGCGGGCGGTAAGGTTGCCGTCGAAGTGAAGGTACCGCTGGGCACGACGGACTTCTCCAGCTACCTGCAGCGCGTGCGTGACGCCAAGCCGGACGCCGTCTTCATGTTCATGCCGGTCGGCCCGATGTCGGCGGGCTTCGTGAAGGCGTTCAAGGAGCGCGAACTCGACAAGGCAGGCATTCAGCTCTTCGCCACTACCGAGACGATGGAGTCGGACCTGCCCGCGATTGGCGACAGCGCACTGGGCACGATCACCGCACTGCACTACTCGCCGTTCCTCACGACGCCGGAAAACACCGCGTTCGTGAAGGCCTACAAGGCGAAGTACGGCCCGGGTGCACTGCCGTCGATTGCTTCGGTTTCGGCCTACGACTCGATGACGCTGATCGCACAGATGATCAAGGCGACCAAGGGCAAGAAGGACGCCGACAAGGCCATCGCCGCCGTGAAGGGTTACTCGTGGGTGAGCCCACGCGGTCCGGTGTCGATCGATCCGAAGACGCGTGAAATCGTGCAGAACGTGTACATCCGTCGCGTGGAAACCATCGACGGCAAGCTCGGAAACAAGCCGATCGACACGTACAAGTCGGTGGTCGAACCGTGGCACATCAGCCACTCGGAAGTGGCCGCGAAGTAACGCAGGCGACGCCCCCCAAAAGTTCGCTCTGTTCGTTAGGTTTCGGTAATTCCTCATGACGCAATCGCTTGCCACTTTCCTGTCGTTGTCGATTGACGGTGTGGCCTACGGGATGCTGCTGTTTCTCATCTCCGTGGGCCTCACGGTCACGCTCGGCGTGATGCGCGTGGTCAATCTCGCGCACTCCGCCTTTGCCATGATCGGCGGTTATTTCACCTTGTGGGCCATGCAGCGTGCCGGCCTCGATTTCTTCGTCGCATTGCTCGTCGGCGTGATCGGCACGATGGTGCTGGGCGCGATCCTTGAGCGCACGCTGTATCGCTGGGTCTACACGGCCAACGGTCTGGGGCAGTTGCTCATGACGATCGGCCTCGCGTTCATCATCTGCGCGATTGCCAAGCATATTGCAGGCACGGAGTTGCAGACGATTCCGGTGCCGCAGGGCCTGCGCGGCACGTGGGACTTCGGGGCGTTCTCGGTGTCCGTGTATCGCATCTTCGCGCTGGTGTGCAGCGCGGTCGTGGCCTTTGGCATCTGGCTGGGGCTTGAGCGCACGTCGTTCGGTGCGAAGCTGCGCGCCGCCGTCGACAACCCGCGCATGGCGCGCTGCGTCGGCATTGATGTCCCGCTCGTGTTCTCGATCACGTTCGCCATCGGCTGTGGTCTGTCGGGATTGGGCGGTGCGCTTTCGAGCCAGATCCTGCCGCTGGAGCCGTACTACGGCCTGAAGTATCTGGTGCTGGTGCTGATCGTGGTCGCTGCAGGCGGTCTGGGCAGCTTGCGCGGTTCGCTCTACGCCGGTTTGTTGCTCGGTCTGATCGACACGCTCGGCCGCTACTACGTGCCCGCGCTCGGCGCTTTCATGATCTATCTGGCCGTGCTGGCCATTCTGCTGATCCGCCCGCAAGGGCTGGTCGGTCGTGCGTAAGCGGAGGGTGACAATGTCTCATACGAAACCCTCGCAAGCGCTGAACGGTGCGGTGCAAGTGGCACCGGCCCTGCGTCGCAAGCGGCTCGGCATGCTCGACGCGCTGCTGCTGCTTGCCGCCGTCGCCACGTACTTCTTCGCCGATCTGTATCTGGCGCTCGCCACGAGCGTGCTGATCATGATCATCTTCGCGCTCTCGCTCGACCTCGTGCAGGGCTACTGCGGCATCGAGACGCTGGGACACGCGGCGTTCTTCGGAAGCGGCGCCTATGCGGCCGGTCTGTTCGCGCTGCATGTCTCGCCGAATCCGTTGCTGGGTCTGGTCGCCGGGGCGGTGGTGGCGGCTGTCGTCGGGCTGATCACCGGAATCGTCGTGCTGCGTGTGAGCGGGTTGACACAGATCATGCTCACGCTCGCTTGCGCCACGCTGCTGTACGAAGCGGGCAACATCGCCAAGTCGATCACGATGGGCGACGACGGTCTGACCGGCTACAGCATCGCGCCGGTGCTCGGCATGTTCGAGTTCGACATCTACGGCCACACGGCGTATCTGTACGCGCTCGCGGTGCTGCTCGTCGTCTATCTGTTCACGCAGTTTCTGGTGAACTCGCCGTTCGGCTTGACGGTGCAGGGCATTCGCGAGAACGCCATGCGCATGTCGCTGCTGGGCGTGCGCGTCGGTCTGCGTCGCCTGATGCTGTACACGATTGCCGCTGCTGTAGCAGGTGTTGCTGGCGCGTTGTCCGCGCAGGTCAACAACATCGTCGCGCTCGATACGCTGTCGTTCACGCTTTCGGCCAACGTCCTTGTGATGCTCGCCCTCGGCGGCACCGGACGCCTCTACGGCGCAGTGCTCGGCGCGGTTGTCTTCATGGTGCTGTCCGACCGGATTGCCGCCATTGATCCGACGAACTGGCTCGCGGCTCTCGGCGTGTTGCTGATCGTCGTGGTGCGCTTCGCGCCGGACGGTCTCATCGGTCTGGTGGATCGGTTCGCGGCGCGTCTGCGTCGTTCGGCATCGGTACCCGCCACCGCACCCGCGCCAACGGAGACCACCAAGGCAACGACCACGGACAAGGAGGTGACGCCGTGAGCGCTGCACTCGAAATTCAGGGACTGTCGAAGCGCTTCGGCCAACTCGACGTCACCCGCAACGTCACGCTGTCGCTGCCGGTCGGCGCGCGTCATGCGCTGATCGGACCGAACGGCGCGGGCAAGAGCACGTTGATGAACCTGCTCACGGGCGTGCTCAAGCCAAATGCGGGCGTGGTACGCGTGGGCGGCACCGACGTCACGTCGATGCCGTCGCACAAGCGCGTGAAGCTCGGGCTCGCACGCACGTTCCAGCTCAACACGCTGTTCGACACGCTCACCGTCGCCGAAAACGTGGGCCTCGCGCTCACGTCGCGACGCGGGCTCGACGGTCGCATCGGCCGCCCGCTGGCGAGTCGCCCGGCGGTGGTCGAGGAAGCAGCTGAGCGTCTGCGCGACCTCGGCATGATCGACCTGGCTGGCAAGCGCATCAACGAACTCGCGTACGGCCAGCGCCGTCAGGTCGAGATCGCGCTCGGTCTCGCGCTCGATCCGAAGGTGCTCTTGCTCGACGAACCGGTCGCGGGCGTGCCGTCGGGGCAGGGCCGCAAGTTGTTCGAACTGCTGGAGCGTTTGCCCGAAGACGTTGCGGTGATGGTCATCGAACACGACATGGATCTGGTCTTCCGCTTTGCGCGCCGCATCACGGTGCTGGTCGAAGGCGCGGTGCTGATGGAAGGCGAGAAGGACGAAGTGCGCAGCGATCCGCGCGTGCGCGATATCTATCTGGGGCGGCGCCATCATGACTGACATTCTGCTCGAAGCCGGTGGGCTCAGTGCCGGGTATGGCGAGACCATCGTGCTCGAAGACCTGAGCCTGCGTGTGGCGGCTGGCGAAGCCGTCGCGATTCTCGGACGTAACGGTGTCGGCAAGAGCACGCTGCTGCTGAGCTTGCTCGGCCTCACCACGCGTCACGGCGGCGTGCTGCGTTATCGCGACGACGACGTTACGTCGTGGCCCGCCTACAAGCGTGCCCGCGCCGGACTGGCGCTGGTGCCGCAGGAGCGCGAAATCTTCAAGTCGCTCTCCGTCGAGGAGAACCTTCAGGTCTCAGCGATGGGCGAGGTGGCCGGTGCTGCGCACGACAAAGGCACGTGGACGCTGGAGCGCGTCTACGACCTGTTCCCGCGGCTGAAGGAGCGCCGTCGCAATCTGGGCAATCAACTCTCGGGCGGCGAGCAGCAGATGCTCGCCATCGGCCGTGCACTGATCGGCAATCCCCGCGTGATTCTGTTCGACGAGCCGTTCGAAGGGCTCGCGCCCGTCATCGTCGATCAATTGGTCGACGCGTTCTGGAAGTTGCGCGCAGACGGCGGCATGGGCGTGGTGCTCGTTGAGCAGCATGCAGAACTGGGACTGGAACTTACCGACCGCGCGCTGGTGCTCGACCGGGGCCGTCAGGTCTGGGCGGGACGCAGCAGCGATCTGGCCGCGTCGCCGGAATTGCTCGGCACGCTGGTCGGACTGGAAAGCGCCTGAGCGAGCGTCGCCGGGCCGCGCAACACGTATCAGAGTCAAACATATGAGCACAACACAGCACAGCAGCAATCCGGGATTGGCTGGCCTCGTCGTCAGCGCCCACTCGGCAGATTTCGTCTGGCGCGCAGCGGGCACGATTGCCACGCACGTCGCGCAGGGCTATCGCATGAAGATCGTCTGCCTGTCGTTCGGCGAGCGCGGCGAGTCGGCCAAGCTCTGGCGCCGCGGCGCCGAGATGACGGAAGCAAAGGTCAAGACCGCGCGCCGTGAAGAGGCGCAACGCGCGGCGGACATTCTCGGGGCAGAGATCGAGTTTCTCGACATCGGCGACTACCCGATGCGCGTGTCCGACGAGACGTTGTTCCGGCTCGTCGACATCTATCGCGAAGTACAGCCCGCCTTCGTGCTGAGCCATTCGGAGAAGGATCCGTACAACTTCGATCACCCGCTGGCGATGCACGTCACGCAGGAAGCGCGCGTGATTGCACAGGCCGAAGGCCACAAGCCGGGCGAGAAGATCATCGGTGCGCCGGCCGTCCTCGCGTTCGAGCCGCATCAGACCGAACAGTGCGAGTGGATCCCGAACACCTTCGTCGACATTACGCCGGTGTGGGACAAGAAGCGCGCCGCCATCGAATGCATGGCCGGTCAGGAACACCTCTGGGACTACTACACACGCGTAGCGTTGCAACGCGGTGTGCAGGCCAAACGCAACATCGGTATCACCGCCTCGCGCGACATCAAGTATGCGGAAGGGCTGATGCGCCTCACGCCGGTCGTTACGGAGCAACTGTCATGATTCGCGGCGTCGTCGTTCGTCAGATTCCCCGTGTCGATGCCGCTACGCTCGACACTCTGCGCAGCGCAGGCAGTGCCACGGTGCATGAGGCGCAAAGCCGTCTCGGTCTGATGGCGACCTATCTGCGGCCCATCTACGCCGGTGCGGCGGTGGCGGGTAGCGCCGTCACCGTGCTTGCGCCGCCGTCCGACAACTGGATGCTGCACGTCGCGGTAGAGCAGGCACAGCCGGGCGACATCGTCGTGGTCGGCGTGACGTCGCCATGCGACGACGGGTACTTCGGCGATCTGCTCGCCACGTCGATGAAAGCGCGCGGCGTTGCCGGGCTGATCATCGACGCCGGTTGCCGCGACATCGGCACGCTCACGGAGATGCAGTTCCCGGTGTGGTCGAAGGCCATCTCGTCGCAAGGCACGGTCAAGGAAACGCTCGGTTCGGTCAACGTGCCGGTCGTGTGCGCCAATCAGATCGTCAACCCGGGCGACGTGATCGTGGCCGACGACGACGGCGTCGTCGTGGTGCCGTTTGCCACGGCACAGGCCGTCGCAAAAGCGGCCGCCGCACGCGGTGCGGACGAGGCCTACAAGCGCGGTGTACTCGCAGGCGGCACGCTCGGCCTCGATTACTACAAGATGCGCGAACGTCTTGCCGCGAAGGGCCTGCGCTACGTCGACTCGCTCGACGAGTTGCAAGGCGAGTGAGGGGCGCGACTTGGGCGAGTTAAAGCATTCTCAGACGCGCATTCGCGCCGCCGTCATGCGGGGAGGTACCTCGAAGGGGCTGTATTTCCTGGCGGACGACCTGCCGAAGGACGCCGCCACGCGCGACGCCGTGCTGCTCGCCGCGATGGGCTCACCGGATGCGCGTCAGATCGACGGCATGGGCGGCGCGAACCCACTCACGAGCAAGGTCGCCATCGTCTCGCGTGCCACGCGTGCGGACGCCGACGTCGACTATCTCTTTGCACAGGTGGTGGTCGACGAAGCGCGTGTCGACTACGGACAGAACTGCGGCAACCTCCTCGCGGGGGTCGGGCCGTTTGCGATTGAGCGCGGACTCGTCGCGGCAACCGGCGACATGACCGACGTCGGCATTCACATGGTCAACACGGGACAGGTGGCGGTCGCCACTGTGCAAACCCCGGGCGGCATGGCGAAGTACGACGGCGATGTGGCCATCGACGGAGTGCCGGGCACGGCAGCCCCCATTCCGCTGATGTTCCGTGATACCGCCGGGTCGTCGTGCGGCGCGCTGTTTCCGACGGGCCAGCGTCAGGACGTCGTCGAAGGCGTCACCGTTACGTGTATCGATAACGGCATGCCGCTCGTGCTGATGCGCGCAGCGGACCTGGGTTGCACGGGCGCCGAGTCCTGGCAGCAACTCGAAACGGATGCGCAGTTCCAGCCGATGCGTGAGCGAATCGAAGCGATTCGTCTCGCCGTCGGACCGCGCATGAATCTGGGCGACGTGCGTTCGCGCACGGTACCGAAGATGTGTCTCGTCGCGGCACCCCAAGCCGGTGGAGTGCTCGCGACACGTTGCTTCATTCCGCATCGCTGCCACTCGTCCATCGGTGTGCTGGCGGCCGTCAGCGTAGCGACGGCGGCCGCGCTGCCGGGCACCGTCTGTCACGAAATGGCCGTGGTGCCTCAGGGCGATGCGCCGCTCGTTTCCATCGAGCATCCGACGGGCGAATTCACCGTGCGTCTGACACTCGGTCTCGATGCCGAAGGGCAGACCGACGTCACGGGCGCAGGCCTGTTGCGAACCGCGCGCTGGCTGTTTGACGGCGACGTTTGCATTCCTTCGCGCGTGTGGGCACAGGGGGAGGCGTCATGAGTCAGGAACGTTTGCCGTTGCTGCTGCTGCCCGGCCTGCTCTGCGATCAGGTGGCGTGGGCCGCCACCGCTGCGTTGCTGCCGGAATTCGATTGTCGCGTGCCCGCGTGGGGCGCGCTCGACACCATCGGCGCGATGGCCGACCACGTGCTGGCCACTACGCCGGAGCCGCGTTTCGCGCTGGCCGGACATTCGATGGGCGGACGCATCGCGCTCGAAGTCGTGCGCCGCGCGCCTCAGCGAGTGAGTCATCTCGCATTGCTCGACACGGGTTATCAGGCGTTGCCGGACGGTGAAGCCGCTGAGAAGGAGCGCAGCGCCCGCGCTGCGTTGCTCGCCCGTTCGCGCGAGGAAGGCATGCGCGCGATGGGGCAGGTCTGGGCGACGGGCATGGTGCATCCCGACCAGATCGGCACGCCGCTGTTCGACGCCATTCTCGACATGATCGAGCGCAGCAACCCCGATCAGTTTGCGGCACAGATCCATGCGCTGCTGGGCCGTCCGGATGCCACTGGGCAACTGAGCGACGTGCGTTGCCCGACGCTCGTGCTGTGCGGACGACAGGACACGTGGAGTCCGCTCGCGCGTCACGAAGTCATGGCCGGGCTGATCCCGGGCGCGGTGCTGAGCGTGGTGGAGCACAGCGGTCACATGAGTCCGATGGAACGCCCTGAAGCAGTGGCCACCGCCATGCGCGCGTGGTTGTCGTTGCCGTCGACCGAAGGGGGGAAGTCATGACGCAGAACACGCAAACCACACCCCCCCCCGACGCCGTGGATCAGCAAACGCTCGACGCTCTGCTCGCCAAGCAAGCGTGTCATGACCTCGTGATGCGCTTCGTCATGTGCAACGACCGTCGCGATCCGCAAGGGCTGGCGGCGCTTTTCTCGGAGAAGGGGGTGCTGGTGCGCCCCAACGGCGAGACGCTCGTCGGCCCAGTGGCAATTGCGGCAGCGTACGCCGAGCGTCCGGCAGATCGGTTGACGCGGCATCTCGTCGGCAACGTGCTGATCGAGGTGACGTCTGCAACGGGCGCGATCGGCAGCAGCACCGTGCTGCTCTGGAGCGGGTCGGCGCAGGACGTGCCGGGACCGTTCGGACGTCCGGCGCAGGGCCGTCAGGTGATGGGCGAATTCGAGGACACGTTCGTGCGCACGGCGCAGGGATGGCGCATCGCCCGGCGCGAAGCGCGTTTCACTTTCGTACGCGAGGCTTAGCGCGCGACGTGAGGCAAAAACAGCACCTCACGTCGCGCCATAAAACAACGGGGACCGAGGCCGGAGCGCAGTACAGGAGGCGGCAGCGGTGACCCGACAGAGCAAGCAATGCAGTACCGGAGGCGGCCGCAGTGCCGTCCCAACAAAGGCCGGGCCAATGATCCTGTCTGCGGTTCGGAGGTTGAGGTTTGGAGTAGCTGTGTATTTAAAAAACAAGGGGACAGAAGTGAAAGTGAAACACGCATTGGCCGCTGGCCTGCTGCTGGGTGCAGGCCTGGCGCACGCGCAAAGCAACGTGACGCTGTACGGGATCGTCGATACCGGCATCGCTTATTACAACAATGCTGCCAATGGCGGCAGCTTCATCGGCGAACCAACCCTCACGGGCAAGGTGCCGTCGCGCTTCGGTTTCAAGGGTGTCGAAGACCTGGGCGGTGGTCTCAAGGCCGTCTTCACGTTGGAAAACGGTTTTCAGCCGGGCACCGGCGGCCTGAACTACGGCGGACGTCTGTTCGGTCGTCAGGCCAACGTGGGTCTGTCGAGTTCGTGGGGCACCGTGCTCATCGGCCGTCAGAACAACATGACGTTCTACGTGACGGGCAATGCGGACGTGATCGGGCCGTCGATCTTCTCGCTCGCCAGTATCGACCCGTACATCGCCAACGCACGTAGCGACAGCGCCATCGGGTACATGGGCAAGTTCTCCGGCGTGACCGTTGGTGCGACGTACAGCTTCGGGCGCGATGCTTCGTCCGCCGGTGGACCGTCGGCCACGAACTGCGCGGGTAACGTCGCTGGCAACTATCAGGCCTGTAAGCAATTCACGGGCTTGCTCGGTTACGACTACGAGAACTTCGGCATTTCGGCGTCGTACGACCAGATGCGCGGCAACACCGGCGCGGCCGCACCGCTGACCAGCTCGAACTACACCGATTCGCACTCGGTCATCAACGCGTACTACAAGTGGTCGACGGGGCGCGTGGGTGGTGGCTGGATTCACCGTAACGTGAGCGCCGACGCCGCATCGCTGCGCTCGGACATCTACTTCATCGGCTTCACCTATCTGCCGACGATCACCTGGGCGTTCGATGCACAGGCCATTCGTTACCAGTTGAAGAGCCGCGCTAACGCCACGATGCTCATTGGCCGCGCCACGTACTCGCACTCGAAGCGTACGTCGCTGTATGGCATGGCGGGCTGGGTGGCGAACAGCCAGAACGGTGCCGTGGCGATTGCGGCTGGCGGTTCGGTGGTCACCGGTGGCAACCAGTTCGGTACGATGCTGGGCATTCAGCACACGTTCTGACGGCTGGGCAAGCTTCAAGCGCGGCACCGCGTAGCGAGCACGTGTGGGGCGTCCGGGGGGGCGAATCGCACGTGACGCGGTGCTGCGTCACTCCCTGTTGCGCGGCGTCGTCGTGGTGGCGTGCCGCGCATAACGAGCGAGTGATCCGGCAGACGTCGTGCGGCATGACCGTGTGCAGCCGAACATTCCCCGAGCGGCACCATTGCGCATGATTTTCCTGCCCGGCCCGGGCTATGATGCCAAGCAGGCATTGGCGAGCGAGAAGCGAATCCCGGGCCGAGATTTTTTCCTCATGAATTCCGCCATATGACGCAACCGATGGCACCCTCCGCGACGCTGGCCGAAGGCCTTTGTGCGAGCGCACGCCGTATTGCCGTTCCATCCATTCTGCTCGGCACGTTCCTCGGTAATCTCGATGCGTCGATCGCCAACGTGGCATTGCCGACCATCGCGCGCGATCTGGCTGCCGATCCCGCCTCGACGGTGTGGGTCGTCAACGCTTACCAACTGATTTTTGCGATGGCGGTGCTGCCGCTGGCGGCGCTGGGCGAAAAGCTCGGTTATCGGCGTGTGTTCCTGTTCGGTGTGGCCGGGTTCACGCTGGCGTCGCTCGGCTGTGCGCTCGCCCCCTCGCTCTCGTGGCTTGTCGCGGCGCGCGTGGTGCAGGGGCTCTGCGGTGCGTGCATGTCGACCATCGTCCCCGCGTTGCTGCGCATGGTGTTTCCGCCGCATATGGGCGGACGCGCGATCTCGCTGCTGGCACTGACTGTCGCGCTGTCGACGGCGGCCGGACCGAGCGTGGCTGCGGTCATTCTCACCCTGGGCGACTGGCGCTGGCTGTTCGCCATCAATCTGCCCATCGGGCTGGCCGCGCTGGCAGCGTCGCACCGGTTTCTGCCACGCACGCCGGGGGCCGAGCGGCGCATCGACGTGCCTGGCGCGTTGCTCAATGCCGCGACGCTCGCGCTCATCATCATCGGACTCGGCCATGTCGGCGAGGCGGGGCACCACGGTGTCGCCGCGTTGCAAATCGTGCTTGGACTCATCGTGGCGGTGGTGCTCGTGCGGCATCAGCGCAGTCGTCAGACGCCCTTGCTGCCACTCGATCTGATGCGGGTGCCGGTGCTGGCGTTGTCGTCGCTGACGTCCGTCGCCTGTTATATGGCGCAGACGCTGGCGTACGTCGGCATGCCGTTTCTGTTGCAGCACACGTTCGCGCGCAGTGAAGCGGCGACGGGCATGCTGATTACGCCGTGGCCGCTGGTGATCGTGTTCATCGCGCCGCTCGCAGGGCGGTTGTCGGATCGCTGCGACAGCGCGCGCATGAGTGCGCTGGGACTGGGCGTGTTCGCGGTTGGGCTGGCATCGCTGGCGTGGTTGCCTGCGGATGCGAGCGACTGGGGCATCGCCTGGCGGATGGTGATATGCGGGGTGGGCTTCGGCTTTTTCCAAACGCCGAACAACCGCATCATCATGATGGGCGCGCCGCGCGAGCGCAGTGGCGCGGCAAGCGGTCTGATGACGATTGCCCGGACCGTCGGCATGACGCTCGGGGCGGCCGTGGTGGCGTTGCTGTTCGATCTCTATGGCGATCACGGGGCGCGCGCGGCGATGGTGAGCGCGACGATACTGGCGGCGCTGGGCGGTGGCGTCAGCCTGCTGCGGGTACGGGCGAAGGCGCGCGCGGGCTGACGGTGTGGCAGCTAGAGAGATAAGGCAGGCTGAGCCGATTTGTCAAAGTGGGCGTCGCGCGCTAGCATCTTGCCTTGCTGAGACCCCCGTCGCGTTCGCGATGATGGTCATATTCACGTATCTCCTCGCAAAAATCCGCTATCTCCGTGTCTTCTTCTCACGTTCTGAGCCGGCGACGCCGGGCGCACCTCGCCCGTAGCGAGCACGGCACGCGCGGTCCAGTCTGGTTGTTCGATCTGGACAACACGCTGCATCGCGCGTCTCACGCGATCTTTCCGCGCATCAACCGCGCGATGACCGCCTATATCGTCGAGAAGCTGGGCCTGCCGCACGACGAAGCGAATCTCTTGCGCTCGACGTACACCGAGCGCTACGGCGCGGTGCTGCTCGGGTTGATCCGGCATCACGCCATCGACCCGCACGAATTTCTCGCGCAAGTCCACGAACTGCCGCCGCTGGCCGAGGTGCTGCGCGCTGAGCGCGGCATCGCCCGTCTGATGGCGGGTCTGCCGGGGCGCAAGATTTTGCTGACCAACGCGCCGGCGCATTACGCCATGCCGATCGTCGAAGCTTTGGGAATCGGCCGTCATTTCGAGCGGTTCGTGAGCATCGAAGACATGGCGGACCGGCGCGGCTGGCGCGCCAAACCCGACCCGACGATGCTGCGCCGTCTGCTCGTGCGTGAAGGGCTGACACCCTCGAACACATGGCTTGTCGAGGACACGCGTTCGCACCTGAAGCACCTGCGGCATTTCGGAATCAAGACGGTCTGGATCACAGGACATCTGCCGGTGAGAAACAGTCTTGGCAAGGTTATGGCGCGAAGTGGCCGCCCACACTTCGTAGATATCAAAGTACAATCTCTGCGCGAGTTAAGGGCGTACCTGGCGACCGGGGCAGGTGCCAGGCAGGTGAGGGGCAAGTGACGGGCCGGTGAGGGCTCAGTCAGGTTCCCCCGTCAGCCCCTGACCGCGCGACGATTACATAATCCCAACTGATAACGACCAGACGATGCAGCAGGAAAACTCTTCGAACGGCGCCGGTTTCGGCACCGCCGACGCGCTGGAGGCCATGCCCGCGCCCGCGCCGGTGAAGACCACCCGTCCCAAACCGGGCGAGCGCCGCGTGCAGGTGTTGCAGACCCTCGCGGCGATGCTTGAGACGCCCAAGGGCGAGAAGATCACCACGGCCGCCCTCGCGGCGCGGCTCGATGTCTCCGAAGCGGCGCTCTATCGCCACTTCGCGAGCAAGGCCCAGATGTTCGAAGGCCTGATCGAATTCATCGAACAGACCATCTTCGGCCTGATCAACCAGATTTCCGCACAGGATCAGGACGGCGTGACGCAAGCGCGCGCCATCGTGCTGATGCTGCTCGGTTTCGCCGAGAAGAACCCCGGCATGACGCGCGTGCTGACCGGCGAAGCACTGGTCGGCGAACACGAGCGTCTGCAGGAGCGCATGAACCAGTTGCTCGACCGCATCGAAGCGTCGCTGCGTCAGGTGCTGCGTCTGGCTGCAGCGCAAGGCACGCTGCCCGAGACGTTCGACGCGAACTCGCGCGCCAACCTGCTCGTCTCGTACGTGCTGGGTCGCTGGCACCGTTTCGCCAAGAGTGGCTTCAAGCGCTCGCCGGCCGAAGGCGCCGAGCCGCAGGTGGCGGCGCTGCTGCGCTAACTGGCATTTGGCCGAGCGGCGGAAGCGCTTCTGCGCCGAGTGCGCAGATTACGTTATACTTTTGCAACGCGTGGCAGGGCTGACGACACATCGTCCGGCCTTGTCGCGATGACTGGCGCGCCGATTTGGTGACTCGCTTGCGGGCGCGCGAATGACTCTGACGGAGGATCTTCCGGATCTTCGGCTTGGGACATTCAATAAAAATGCGGCTAAAGAGGTCGTTCGCGCACCCCGCCGTTTTTCCGTCGACCCCTTTTCCCGCACAGAACGCTTCAGGACATCGTCCGTCGATGCATATTGACGATGACGCTGACCCCGGCATGTTTCGGACAGGGATTTATGGAATCTTCAATCGGAATCGTCACGCCGCAGCGGATGCATTTCGCTGAGCCGCTGGCACTGCAAAACGGCAGCACCCTCGCGGGCTACGACCTGATGGTCGAGACCTATGGCGAGCTCAATGCCGATCGCAGCAACGCCGTGCTGGTGTGTCACGCGCTCAACGCGTCGCATCACGTGGCGGGCATCGCTGCCGACAACCCCAAGGACATCGGCTGGTGGGACAACATGGTCGGTCCGGGCAAGCCGCTCGATACCAACCGTTTCTTCGTCATCGGTGTGAACAATCTCGGCTCGTGCTTCGGCTCGACCGGACCGATGAGCCTCGATGAAGCCACCGGCACCCCGTACGGCGCGCGCTTCCCTGTCGTGACGGTCGAAGACTGGGTCAATGCGCAGGCCCGGGTGGCCGACGCCTTCGGCATCCGCAAGTTCGCCGCCGTAATGGGCGGCAGTCTGGGCGGCATGCAGGCGCTGGCGTGGAGCATCATGTACCCCGATCGCGTGGGGCACTGTCTGGTGATTGCATCCACGCCCAAGCTCTCGGCGCAGAACATCGCCTTTAACGAGGTCGCACGCTCGGCCATCCTCTCCGATCCCGATTTCCACGGCGGCGACTATTACGCGCACGGTGTGGTGCCGCGTCGCGGCTTGCGCGTCGCGCGCATGATCGGGCACATCACCTATTTGTCCGACGAGGACATGGCGACTAAATTCGGCCGCGCGCTACGACGCGCCGAAGCACTGGTCGATGAGGTGAAGGGCGGTAGCGGGAACGGCAATGGCAACGGAAGCGGCAAGGACGAGGGCTACCGCTTCAGTTTCGACGTGGAGTTCGAAGTGGAGTCGTACCTGCGCTATCAGGGCGACAAGTTCGCCGAGTACTTCGACGCCAACACCTACCTGCTGATTACGCGCGCGCTCGATTACTTCGACCCGGCGCGCACGGTCGGTGGCGATCTGGCGAAGGCGTTGTCGCATACGTCCGCCAAGTATCTGATCGTGTCGTTCGCGACCGACTGGCGTTTCGCCCCGGCGCGCTCGCGCGAGATCGTCAAGGCGCTGCTCGACACGCGTCGCACGGTGAGCTACGCCGAGATCGACGCCCCGCACGGTCACGATGCCTTCCTGCTCACAGATTCGCGCTATCACAATCTGGTGCGCGCTTACTACGAACGTATCGCTCAGGAGGTCGGCGTATGAGCCAGTCCACCGCCCCGGCCAATAACGTGACCAACAGTGCGCAGGCCGCGCAACTGGCGGCGTCGCGTCATCGCATTTCGGTCTCGCTCGCGGATCGCCCCGACTTTCGTGTCATCGCGCGATGGATCGAGCCGTCCTCCCAAGTGCTCGATCTCGGTTGCAGCGACGGGTCGTTACTGCGTCTGCTGACCGACGAACTCGACGTGAGCGGCTACGGTGTCGAGATCGACGACGCGGGCGTACTCGCGTCCGCGCAGCGCGGCATCAACGTCATTCAGCAGAACATGGAAGACGGTCTGAAGCTGTTCGAAGATCAGAGCTTCGATACCGTCATCCTCTCGCAGACATTGCAGACCATTCACCGCACGGCCGACATTCTGCGCGAGACGGTGCGCGTGGGACGCGAAGCGATCGTGTCGTTCCCGAACTTCGGCTACTGGCCGCATCGGCTGTCGGTGTTGCAGGGACGCATGCCGGTGTCGAAGAGTCTGCCGTTCCAGTGGCACAACACACCGAACGTGCGGGTGCTGACGATCAAGGACTTCGAAGCGCTGGCGCCGGACGTCGGTGTGAAGATTCTGGATCGCGCGGTCCTGCACAATGGGCGACTGGTCTCGGTGGGGGCGAATTGGCGTGGTAGTCTTGCGGTCTATCGCGTCAAGCGTTCCTGAACCGACGGCAGCTTGCGGGGCAGCGTAGCGCCGGACCCCGCGTAGCAATAGACTTCGGGGGCCGGGCGCCGTGCATCGCAGGCGGCTGGCCCCAATTGTCCTTTCCATGACCGATTCGCTGCGGCCCGACGACGGGCGCGTCTTCCACCCCACGCGGATGCTCATCTGCGTGATTCTCGGTTTCACCTCCGGCTTGCCGCTCTTCATCCTGCTTAATCTGGTGCAGGCATGGTTGCGCAGCGAGCACGTGGATCTCAAGTCGATCGGTCTGTTCGCGCTGATCCAGTTTCCTTACACGTGGAAGTTTCTGTGGGCACCGCTCATGGACCGCTTCGCGCCCAATTTTCTGGGATGGAAGCCGGGGCGGCGTCGCGGGTGGATGTTCGTCACGCAACTGTTGGTGGCGGGTGCGGTCGCGATCATGGGGACGTATTCGCCGCAGCGCGATCTGATGACGATTGCCGCGCTGGCGGCTGCGCTGGCGTTCTTCAGCGCGAGTCTGGATATTTGTCTGGATGCCTATCGACGCGAGTTGCTGTCCGATCGCGAGCAGGGGCTGGGCACGGCGATGCACGTGAATGCGTACAAAGTGGCGGGTCTGGTACCGGGATCGCTGGCGCTGATCATGGCGGATCATCTGCCGTGGTCACAGGTGTTCTTCGCGACGGCGGCGTTCATGCTGCCGGGCATCGTGATGACGCTCGTGGTGAAGGAGCCGGAGATTCGCGGCACGCCGCCGAAGACCTTGCGCGAGGCGGTCGTGGAGCCGTTCCACGAGTTCGTGACGCGCGGCGGCTGGTCGCAGGCGTTGCTCGTGCTGGCGTTCATCTTTCTGTACAAGCTGGGCGATTCGATGGCGACGTCGCTGGCCACGTCGTTCTATCTGGATCTGGGCTTCACGAAGACGCAGATCGGCGTGGTGGCGAAGGCGACGAGTTTGTGGGCGAGCGTGGCGGGCGGCATCATCGGCGGGATCTGGCTGATCAAGCTGGGCATCAACCGTGGGCTGTGGGTGTTCGGGGTGTTGCAACTGGTGTCGGTGCTGGGCTTCGCGTGGCTGGCCGAGGCCGGTGCGGTGGTGGCGGGACTGGGCGCGGTGATCGCGTTCGAGGCGTTCACCGCGGGGCTGGGCACGGCGGCGTTCACCGCGTACATCGCACGCACGACGGACCCGCGTTACACGGCGACGCAGTTCGCGCTGTTCACGAGTCTGGCGTCGGTGCCGCGCACGTTTGCGAACGCGGGGACGGGCTACATTGTGGACGGCGTCGGTTGGCTGACGTTCTTCCTCATCTGCACGGCGCTCGCCATTCCGGGCATGCTGCTACTGCCGAAGGTCGCGCCGTGGGGCGCCGACGACGACAGCGCAAAGCCACGCGTGTGAGGCGCCGCTCAGGCACCCCGAAACTTCACCTTCTGGCGTTCAACGACCTGCGTCGCGAAGTCCGCATCTTCGGGAATCGGTTCCCAGAAGAAATCCCGCTGGAAGATCGGCAGGAAGTTGAACTTGCGTGACCGGAAGATGCCCCGATTGCGCTTGAACTCACTGTAGCGATCCCCCTTGAACGTCCGGTTCACCGACGTGAACGGCAGCAGTCGCTCGGCGATGTCGGGGAAGTCCAGGTTCGGGTTCGTCTCGCCGAAGCGCGCCATCGCATCGAACTGGTCGGCACAAATGATCTGGATGGCCGTCTCCGGCATGCCGTAGCGCTGGGCCCACATCACGTGCCAGCCATCGCGCGTCTCGTTGATGAAGTTCGCGAGTTGCCCGCTGAGGATGAAAGCATCCGACTCGATGTGAACGATCTTGTCCGCCCCGAGGGTGCGGGCAATCGTGAGCGAGTGCAGGAAACTACGCCACCAGCCAGGGTACAGGCTCATGCTCTGCCGTCCCATGTTGTTGTCGAAACGCGCGATGCAGTATCGGCTGTCGCTCGCACTGAGGTCGGCATGCGCCGGTAGCGTCGGAATGATGTCGGCCGCCGGAAGATGCGGCGAACCGTCGTCGATCATCACGATCTTGTCGGCGTGGATCGGGCCGTCGCGATAGAAATCCAACCAGCGCTGGTAACGTGATTGCCAGGCCTCGGCGTCGCGGATATAGCTGGTACAGAAGAGAAGAGCCTTCATGGGGGATACACTTCACCGTCCGATGACCGGGCGGCTGATGACTACAGTTTGCAATGGGGATTTTTGCCAGAGCGGACACGCGCGGTGCCGCCCCGGATGCCGTCTTAGAGCGCGTGATCGTAGTCTACGATCAGCGGGGCATGGTCGCTGAATTTGATGTCGCGGAAGACGGAAGTCGTCTTCGCCTTGCCCGCGATGCCCGGTGTAGCGATCTGGTAGTCGATGCGCCAACCGACGTTCTTCGCATACGCCTGTCCGCGATTGCTCCACCACGTGTACTGCTCCGGACGCTGATCCAGCGTGCGGAAGACATCCACGTAGCCGTGCTCGTCGAATAACTGCGTGAGCCACGCGCGCTCTTCGGGCAGGAAGCCCGAGTTCTTCAGGTTACCCTTCCAGTTCTTGATGTCGATTTCTTTGTGCGCGATGTTCACGTCGCCGCACAGCACGACTTCGCGTCCCTCGGCCTTGAGCGCCAGCAGGTGCGGCATGAAGTCGGCCATGAAGCGGAACTTGGCCGCCTGACGCTCCTCGCCGCTCGATCCTGACGGGATGTACACCGAGATCACCGACAGATTGCCGTAACGCACCTCGACATAACGACCCTCGGCGTCGAACTCAGTGTTGTTCCAGCCGATGACAATGTCGTCGGGCTCGCGTCGCACGTACACACCGGCGCCGCTGTAACCCTTCTTCTGCGCATAGTGGAAGTAGCCTTGATAGTCGTGCGGCTTGAGGAAGTCCGGCGTCATGTCCGGTAACTGGGCCTTGATTTCCTGAACGCAGAGGATGTCAGCGTCCTGATTGCCGAACCACTCGAAAAAGCCCTTCTTGGAGGCGGATCGCACGCCGTTCAAATTCGCGGTAATGATGCGCATGAGTCTCGATGTGTCGCGCCGCTCTCGCGCCCGTGGAACGCGATGCAACGGCAAAAGGGGGAAATTTGTCAGCGGCAAGGATACCGCAATCGCCGATTCCCGTCGGACGACGGCCACGCGTGCACTGTGGGTGCGCCCGACTTCCTGCTGTCTGCCAAACACCAATCACTTGCGTCGTGCGCCGCCTGCGATAGCCGCCTTCGCTTCGCCGTCGCCACCCGGTCCGAGGATGTCGCGCGCCAACGCGAGCCAGCGTCGTGCCGCATGCGACAGATACGAGTCGCGTCGCCACGCCATCGCCAGATCCCACGGAATCTCCGGATCTCGCACGTCCGTCATCACGAAACGCTTCGGATCCAGCCGCGCGCAGAAAGGCTCCGGTAGCAGCGCAATACCCACGCCGTTGTCCACCATCGACGCGATGAAGTCCCATTGACTTGAGCGCCCCGCAATCTTCGGCGTGAAGCCCGCGCGCTGACACGCGGCGATCACCAGTTCTGACAACGCAAACCCTTCGCCATAGAAGACGAAGGGCTCGTCACGCAGCTCGCCGAGGCCGACGGAGGCGCGTCCCTCCCAGCGCGACTCCCGGGGTGCGATCAGACGCAACTGGTAATGACAGACGGGTAGCACGTCCAGCACGGTCGGGTCGACGGGCAGCAGCACCGCGCCCAGTTCGATCTCGCCCGCCAGCAACGCCTGCTCGATGGCCCGCGAGCCGGTCTCGAACAGCTTCATCTCGATATCCGGGTAGTGCTGATGGAACGCGCCGATAACCGGGATGAACAGGTCGCCGCCCAGCGGCGGGATGCCGATCGACAACTCGCCGCGCGACACCGTCTCGAGATCCGCCAGCTCCTGCTGCAGACGGGCATGGGCAGCGAGTACGTCCTGACCGCGCTCGAAGACAACGCGTCCCGCATCGGTCAACTGAAGTCGACGGCCCATGCCGCGCTCCTCGCGCAACATAAGCGGTGTGCCCAGTTCGTCTTCCAGCGCCTTGACCATTTTGCTGACCGTCGGCTGGGTGACGAACAACGCTTCGGCCGCCGCCGTGAAGCTCTGCTGTCGCACAACCTCCACAAATCCTCGCAACGCACGCAGTTCCATTTTGGTTCTCTCGTTTGCACCCTAGTGGTGCGTATTGGCGGAAAGCCCCGTCCCGTAAGGCTCTCCTATGCACTATTAGGGTTAATACTTAAATTATTCCAATTTGGAATTGTTCTGATACGACTAATTCATTATATTTATGTTGCGCTGCTTCCTATACTGCTTCTCATATCCAGGAAAACCCTTAGGAAGCCAGCCATGACCAAGATGATCGCCAGCCGTCTGTACAGCCGTAGCAAGCGCGTCGTTGGCGTGCTTTGGCAAATCGCGCTCCTGACGGGCATCTATCTGGCGGCCGATGCTGCGTCGCGTCATTTTCATCTGCCCCTGCCGGGTGGCGTGCTGGGCCTGCTCGTCGTCGTCGCGCTGCTCATGAGCGGTGTGCTGAAGACGGAGAAGATCAAGCGTGGCGCCGACTGGTTTCTGGCCGAGATGATCCTTTTCTTCGTGCCGCTGGTCGCCGCCGTCATGCAATACACCGATCTGCTGCGTCAGGAAGGCCTGCAACTGCTGGCTGTGATCGGCGTCGGTACCACGCTCGTGATGGTCTCGACCGCGCTGGCCGTTGACTTCGCCTGCCGCGCCGAGCGTCGTCTGAAGCTGGCATTCGCCCGCATTCCGGCCCGCCGTGCGCATGCGCACGATGGTCGTTGATGAATTACGCAATCAACGCCATTCGCGCCGTCATTCAAGCTAATCGCACTCGCAGGGAATTGTCATGAATCATACGGCGCTCCTGCTGCTCGTTCTCACCGTCTTCTTTTATTACGTGTCGAAGCGTCTTTATGCGCGCTTTGGGAAGGTGTGGCTCGGCCCGGCGATTCTCGCGCCGATCCTGGTCATCGGCGTGATGATCGGCGGCGATATTTCGTATACGACGTACATCGCCGATTCCCGCTGGCTCGTGTGGCTGCTGGGACCGACGACCATCGCCTTTGCGGTGCCGATTTACGAGCATCGCGACATCATCCGTCGCCACGCCTTTGCGCTGACGTTCGGCGTGCTGGTCGCGATGGTCGTGGCCGTCGGTAGTTCGTATGTCCTCGCGCGGCTGTTCGAGTTGCCGCCGGAGATGGCGCGCAGCCTGCTTGCACGTTCGATTTCGACGCCGTTCGCACTCGTCGTGTCGGATCAGGTCGGCGGTTCGCGCGATCTGGTCGGCCTCTTCGTCATCATCACCGGCCTGATCGGCATGTTGCTGGGCGAGGCGCTGCTGTCGTGGCTGCCGCTGCGTACCCGTATGGCGCGCGGCGCCCCGTTCGGCGCGGGCGCTCACGGCTTCGGCACGGCCAAGGCGCGCCAGATCGGTGGCGAAGAAGGTGTCGTCGCCAGTCTCGTCATGATGATCAACGGCGTGCTCATGGTCCTCGCCGCCCCGCTGATCGCCCATCTTCCCGTCTGATAAAAATAACCCTTCGGGCGTCGCCCCTGACGTAACTTCGCGCATCAGTTTTGCTACAATGCCGGGGTCTTGAGGAGCGTTGCGACAGCCGAAGTGCTGCCAGGCTCAAGATCCTTCCTATTGGCCCCGCCGGCCGCCGGATTACCCCCGGATCGTTGGCGCGTGGGCCCCAAGAACGGCGCTCACGTCCCAACTATCTAGACTTTAGAGAAAGGAGGCGTGATGAACGCCGTAGTCGATTCGAAATTCTCCGATTTCCACGTTGCCGATATCAATCTGGCGGCATGGGGCCGTAAAGAGCTGACCATTGCCGAGAGCGAAATGCCCGGTCTGGTCGCTACGCGTGCCGAATTCAAGGCCAGCCAGCCGCTCAAGGGCGCGCGCATTGCTGGCTCGCTGCACATGACCATCCAGACGGGCGTGCTCATCGAGACGCTGACCGCGCTGGGCGCCGAAGTCCGCTGGGCTTCGTGTAACATCTTCTCGACGCAGGACCATGCCGCCGCCGCCATCGCGGCCGCTGGCATTCCGGTGTTTGCGTTCAAGGGCGAGTCGCTCGACGAGTACTGGGAATACAGCCACCGCATCTTCGAATGGCCTAACGGCGAGTTCGCCAACATGATTCTCGACGATGGCGGCGACGCCACCCTGCTGCTGATTCTGGGCAGCAAGGCCGAGAAGGATCTGTCGGTCGTGGCCAACCCGACCAACGAAGAAGAAGTCGCGCTGTACGCCGCCATCAAGCGTCACATCGAAATCGATCCGCAGTGGTACAGCAAGCGCCTGTCGCAGATCAAGGGCGTGACCGAAGAGACGACCACCGGTGTGCACCGTCTGTACCAGATGGAAAAGGACGGCACGCTGCCGTTCCCGGCCATCAACGTGAACGACTCGGTCACCAAGTCGAAGTTCGACAACCTGTACGGCTGCCGTGAGTCGCTGGTCGACGGTATCAAGCGCGCTACCGACGTGATGATCGCGGGCAAGATCGCCCTCGTGGCCGGTTACGGCGACGTGGGCAAGGGCTGCGCGCAAAGCCTGCGCGGTCTGGGCGCGACAGTGTGGGTCACGGAAATCGATCCGATCTGCGCACTGCAAGCCGCCATGGAAGGCTACCGTGTCGTGACGATGGAATACGCAGCCGACAAGGCCGACATCTTCGTGACGGCGACGGGCAACTTCCACGTGATCGATCATGACCACATGGCCGCCATGAAGCATCAGGCCATCGTCTGCAACATCGGTCACTTCGACTCGGAAATCAACGTGGCGTCGACCCGCAAGTACGAGTGGGAAAACATCAAGCCGCAAGTCGATCACATCATCTTCCCGGACGGCAAGCGCATCATCCTGCTGGCTGAAGGTCGCCTCGTGAACCTCGGTTGCGCCACGGGCCACCCGTCGTTCGTGATGAGCAACTCGTTCACGAACCAGACGCTCGCCCAGATCGAACTGTTCGTGCACGGTGCCAAGTACAAGAACAGCGTGTACGTGCTGCCGAAGCATCTGGACGAGAAGGTCGCGCGCCTGCACCTGGGCCGTATCGGTGCCGAACTGACCGTGCTGAGCGACGATCAGGCGAAGTACATCAGCGTCGACAAGAACGGTCCGTTCAAGCCGTCGCACTACCGTTATTGATCGATTGACGTTGCCGCGCGGGTCGTCGGCGCGTTGCATGGAGGAATGCGACGTACCGACCAGGCGCGGTAACGCGTGGTGAAGCCACGGCGGTGCGATGGCGTCAGTTGCCGTTGTGCCCGCCGGGGCTTGCTGGACTCGAATTTCCCACCGCCGGTGCGGGCAAGAATGCCGTGCACCGGCAAGTTTTACGGAGCTTGCCATGCGTCTGCTGCTGATTTGGCTTATCAATGCCATCGCGCTTCTCGTTTTGCCGTACATCGTGTCGGGCGTTCAGCTCAAGGGCATCGGCACGGCGCTGATCGTCGCGGTCGTGCTTGGCCTGATCAACGCGTTCCTGCGCCCGCTGCTCGTCGTGCTCACGCTGCCGGTCACGGTGGTGACGCTGGGCCTGTTCATCTTTGTCATCAACGCACTGTTGTTCTGGCTCGCGTCGCATGTGGTCAAGGGCTTCGAAGTCTCCGGCTTCTGGGCGGCGCTATTCGGCTCGCTGCTGTACAGCCTGATTTCGTGGATTCTCTCGGCGTTGGTGTTCGGCGATCGCGTCTCCAACGTGTAAGTGTCGATAGCCTTTCGTCGACGGTTCTTTGCAGGAAATTCGTAGTCATGTCGCAAGCTCTCCGTGCCGATCAGGCTCTCGTCTCCCGAGGGTTGGCGGCGTCGCGCACTGTCGCTCAACGTCTGATCGATGCCGGACGCGTGTATTACACCGGCACCGAGACGGCGCTCAAGAAAGCCAGCCAACCGGTGGCGAGCGACGAGGAACTGGAAGTGCGTGCGGCGGCTGACGGATTGCCGGACGAGGACCGTTACGTGTCGCGCGGTGGCCTAAAGTTGGCTGGCGCACTGACCACGACGGGACTCGACGTGACGGGCCGCGTGGTGCTCGACGTTGGCCTGTCGACCGGTGGCTTCGCGGATTGCCTGTTGCAGGCGGGGGCGGCGCAGATCGTCGGCGTCGACGTGGGGCACGGGCAACTGCATCCGCGTTTGATGGGTGAGCCACGGCTCGCGTCGCTCGAAGGGATCAATGCGCGGCATCTGTCGCGCGAAATGCTCGATGAGCGTTTGACGGAAGTCGTATCGGATGGCGGACTGAATGCTATCCCCGAGGCAGGTTTCGATCTGATCGTGGGTGACGTGTCGTTCATCTCGCTCACGCTGGTGTTGCCCGCTGTGGCGCCGTTGCTTGCGCCGGGGGGCGACCTGCTGATGCTGGTGAAGCCGCAATTCGAAGTGGGACGGGAGCACATCGCACGCGGTGGCCTCGTGAAAGACACCGCGCAGTACGCGCAAGTGGAGACAAAAATCCGCACCGCCTGTGAAGCGCTCGGACTGACGGTGGCCGCATGGCTCGACAGTCCCATCGCCGGCGGTGACGGCAACCGGGAGTTCTTCGTGCACGCCAGACGTGCTGCATGAACGGCACCCACGATAACAAGACGATCATGACGCAACCTTCCTTCAGTTTCGAATTCTTCCCGCCCAAGACTGCCGACGGCGCGCAGAAGCTGCGCGCGACGCGTGAGCAACTGTTCCCGCTTGGCCCGAAGTTCGTCTCCGTGACGTTTGGCGCGGGCGGCTCGACGCAACAGGGCACGCTCGACACCGTCATCGAAATCCAGCGCGAAGGCGTGGACGCCGCACCGCACTTGTCGTGCGTCGGCTCGACTCGCGACAACATCCGCGACATTCTCACGACGTATCGCGATCACGGCATCCGTCACATCGTGGCGCTGCGTGGTGATCTGCCGTCGGGCATGGGCGAGATCGGCGAGTTTCGCTATGCGTCCGAACTGGTCGAGTTCATTCGCGCCGAGACGGGCGACTGGTTCCACATCGAAGTCGCGGCTTACCCCGAATACCATCCGCAGGCGAAATCGCCGCGTCACGATCTCGAACACTTCGCCAACAAGGTGAAGGCGGGCGCGAACGCGGCCATCACCCAGTACTTCTTCAATGCGGACGCCTACTTCCGCTTTGTCGACGACGTCGCCCGCCTCGGCGTGGACGTGCCGATCGTGCCGGGCATCATGCCGATCACGAACTACTCGCAGATGATGCGTTTCTCGGAAATGTGCGGTGCGGAAGTGCCGCGCTGGATCGCCAAGCGGCTGGAAGGCTTTGGCGACGACCGCGAAGCCATCCGCGCCTTCGGTCTCGACGTGGTGTCGGCGCTGTGTGAACGGTTGCTTAAGGAAGGCGCGCCGGGCCTGCACTTCTACACGCTCAATGCGGCGGCAGCGACCAAAGCCATGTGGCAGCGGCTCGGTCTGTAAGGACGCACAGCAAGCGGTGGAAGGGCAGGAAGGGGGTAGGGTGCGCGCAATCTTTGCTGCCTGATGACCGCTCGGGAAGTCAATCCCAATCAAAATTGAGTGATTTCCTAATCAGAAACACCACAAATGGGCGGTTTAGTAGGGATTTGGCGTGTTGTTACGTAGGTGAAGGTTAAGTAATATCCCTCGTGGGCTCGGCGGCTGATCGTTGCCGGGCGTCAACTCAAAGATACGAGGAGCCTATGAAACAGACTCACACCCTGCGTTTGCTGTTGGCTGCAACCGTGCTTGCCGGAGCGGCAGTGATCCCGCCCGCGTCAGCCGTCGAGCTCCCGAACAAGACCCTCGTCTACTGCTCCGAGGGCAGCCCCGCCGGTTTTGATCCGGGGCAACTGACCACCGGCACCGACTTCGATCCCGCCGACGCCATCTACAACCGCCTCGTCGCCTTCGTGCCGGGCGAGACGGGCACGATGCCGTCGCTGGCCGAGAAGTGGGACATCTCGCCGGACAACAAGGTCTACACCTTCCACCTGCGCAAGGGTGTGAAGTTCCACACTACCGAATACTTCAAGCCCACACGTGACTTCAACGCCGAAGACGTGAAGTTCACGTTCGACCGCATGGGCGACCGCGAGATGCCGTTCCGCAAGGCTTACCCGGCGGAATTCCCGTATTACGTGGACATGGGCTTGCAGGCCGACATCGAGCGCATCGAGATCGTCGATCCGTACACCGTGCGCTTCGTGCTCAAGAAGGTCGACGCCCCGTTCATCCAGAACCTGGCCATGTCGTTCGCGTCGATCCTCTCGAAGGAATACGCAGACAAGCTTATGGCGGCGAACAACCCGCGCGACATCGCACTCAAGCCGGTCGGCACTGGCCCGTTCATCTTCCGCAGCTACACGAAGGACGCCACGCTGCGTATGGACGGCAACAAGGAGTACTGGAATACGAACCTGCCGCCGAAGGTGGGCAAGCTGGTGTTCGCCATCACGACGGACGCCAACGTGCGTATCCAGAAGCTCAAGCGCAATGAATGTCAGGTCGTGACGTACCCGCGTCCGGCGGACGTCGATGCGCTCAAGGCCGACATTCAGGCACAGGGCAAGGATTCGAAGATCAAGATGCCGGATCAGGTGGGCTTCAACCTCGGCTACGTGGCGTACAACGTCAAGAAGGCGCCGCTCGATCGCGTGGAAGTGCGTCAGGCGCTCGACATGGCGATCAACAAGAAGGCGATCCTCCAGTCCGTGTACGGCTCGGCCGGACAGTTGTCGAACGGCGCGCCGATGCCGCCGACGCAATGGTCCTACGACAAGAACATCAAGTCGGCCAGCTACGATCCCGAAAAGGCCAAGGCGCTGCTCGACAAGGCGGGCGTGAAGGGTATCGAGATCACGCTGTGGGCCATGCCGGTGCAACGTCCGTACAACCCGAACGGCAAGCTGATGGCCGAGATGATTCAGGCCGACTGGGCCAAGATCGGGGTGAAGGCGAACATCGTCACGTACGAATGGGGCGAGTACATCAAGCGTGCCAAAGCGGGTGAACACGATGCCATGCTGATTGGCTGGACCGGCGACAACGGCGATCCGGACAACTGGCTCGGCGTGCTGCTCGGCTGCGATTCGATGAATGGCAACAACTTCTCGAAGTGGTGCTACAAGCCGTTCGACGATCTCATCAAGCAGGCGCGTCAGACGACCGACGTCAAGGAGCGCACCAAGCTCTACACGCAGGCGCAGGACATCTTCGCGCAGCAACTGCCGTTCTCGCCTATCGCGCACTCGACGCAGTACAAGCCGATGGCCACGAACGTGAAGGGCTTCAAGCTCAGCCCGTTCAGCCGTAACAGCTTCGCTGGCGTGTCGCTCGATTAAGTTCGACTAAGAAGCCGGATTACGTCTCACCGACAAGAAGAAAGCTGACTGGCCCGGCCGCCGCGCCCGGGCCAGTTCGCAGCACCCGGACGGAAGATCGTCCACGACTGACAAGATTCACTAACGCGGCATTGCGCCACTTGTCCCTGCGCCGGGGACGGGCGGCGCGCGACGCCCCCACGGAACATTCCTATGCTGAGATTCGTCCTGAGACGACTAGGCATGGTGATCCCGACGTTCATCGGCATCACCGTCCTCGCGTTCGCGCTCATTCACCTTATTCCCGGCGATCCGATCGAAGTGCTGGTGGGCGAGCGCAATCTCGACCCCGTCATGCACGCCGAAGCGATGAAGCGGCTCGGACTCGACCAGCCGCTCACCACGCAGTATTTCGTCTATCTGAAACACGCCGCACAAGGCGACCTCGGCCGCTCCATCGTGACCAACGAGGGTGTGCTGCACGAGTTCTTCGCCCGCTTCCCGGCCACGCTGGAACTCGCTCTCTGCGCGATGATTTTCGCACTCGCCGTCGGTTTGCCAGCAGGTATCGCTGCTTCGCTGCGGCGGGGGAAGATGCTCGACCACACCACCATGGGGGCTGCGCTCACCGGCTACTCCATGCCGATCTTCTGGTGGGGACTGCTGCTCATCATGCTGTTCTCCGTCGATCTCCAATGGACGCCCGTGTCCGGTCGCATCGGCGTGGAATACGACGTGCCGAGCGTGACCGGCTTCATGCTCATCGACACCTTGCTCTCGGGAGACGAAGGCGCATTCGCCTCGGCGGTTAGCCACCTGATTTTGCCGACCATCGTGCTCGGCACCGTGCCGCTCGCGGTGATTGCCCGCATGACGCGCTCCGCGATGCTCGAAGTGCTGCGTGAGGACTACATCCGCACGGCACGCGCGAAGGGGTTGTCGCCGTGGCGCGTGATCGTCGTGCATGCGCTGCGCAATGCGCTGATTCCGGTCATCACGGTCATCGGTCTGCAAGTCGGCACGCTGCTCGCGGGTGCTGTGCTGACCGAGAACGTCTTCTCATGGCCCGGCATCGGCAAGTGGCTGATCGATGCGATTCTTCGACGCGACTATCCGGTGGTGCAGGGCGGCATTCTGCTCATCGCGACGGGCGTGATTCTGGTCAACCTGCTGGTCGACGTGCTTTACGGCGTCGTCAACCCGCGCATCCGGCACTGAAGGAGGTCAACAATGAGTGACACGCCTGCTACGCTGCCGCCTCCCGCCGCCGTCACGGCCACGCCGCGCGCGCGCCTGATCCGGGAGTTCCTGCGCAGCTTTACCGCCAACCGCGGCGCAACCGTCGCGGCCATCGTCCTGTTGCTGATGTTCGCGGCCGCCCTGCTCGCGCCGCTCATCGCCCCGCACAGCCCCATTGAGCAATACCGCGACTTCGTGAAGATTCCGCCAGCCTGGTTCGAGGGCGGCAACGCACGTTTCCTGCTCGGCACCGACGAAGCCGGACGCGACATTCTTTCGCGCCTGATCTACGGTGCGCGGCTGTCGTTCTGGATTGGTCTGTCGTCGGTGGTGCTGTCGCTGATCCCGGGCATTCTGCTCGGGTTGCTGGCGGCGTTTTTCCCGCGTTGGCTGGACACGCCGATCATGCGTCTGATGGACATGATGATGGCGCTGCCCTCGCTGCTGCTGGCGGTCGCCGTGGTGGCTGTGATCGGCCCGGGCCTTGCCAATACGACCATCGCGATTGCGATCGTGACGTTGCCCGCGTACGTGCGTCTGACGCGCGCGGCGGCCATCGGCGAATTGCAGCGCGACTACGTCGTCGCCTCGCGAATGGCGGGTGCGGGCACGCTGCGCCTGATGTTCTCGACGGTGCTGCCGAACTGCGCGGCGCCGCTCATCGTGCAGGCAACGCTGAGCTTCTCGGTGGCCATTCTCGACGCGGCGGCGCTCGGCTTTCTCGGCCTTGGCGTGCAACCTCCGCTCGCGGAGTGGGGCTCGATGCTCGCGTCCGCACGCGACTATATGGAAAGTGCCTGGTGGATTGTGACGCTGCCGGGACTTGCGATCGTCATCTCGGTCCTTGCCATCAACCTGGTCGGCGACGGCCTGCGCGATGCCCTCGACCCCAAACTGAAACGCATCGCATGAGCCTGCTCTCCATTCGAAATCTATCGGTCGACTTCGACGGCGCACGCGCTGTCGACGCCATCGACCTCGACGTCGGCCAGGGCGAAATTCTTGGCGTGGTCGGCGAATCCGGGTCCGGCAAGAGCGTGACGATGCTCGCGCTCATGGGCCTTATCGACGCCCCCGGTCACGTCACCGCCGACGAAGTGCGTTTCGACGGCCGCGACTTGCTTCACGCGTCCAAACGCGAGCGCCGCAATATCGTCGGCCGTGACGTCTCAATGATTTTTCAGGACGCGCTCACTAGTCTGAATCCGAGCTTCACCATCGGGTATCAGATCGGCGAGGTGCTGCGCCGTCACATGGGATTGCGCGGTCGGGCGCTGCGTGAGCGAATCGTCGAACTGCTGGAACAGGTCGAGATTCCCGACGCAGCCAACCGGCTCGGTGCTTATCCGCATCAGCTTTCGGGCGGGATGAACCAGCGCGTCATGATCGCGATGGCGATTGCGTGCCGTCCCAAATTGCTGATTGCCGACGAGCCGACGACTGCGCTGGACGTCACCATTCAGGCGCAGATCATGGCCTTGCTGCTGCAACTGCAGAAGGACTACGGCATGTCGCTCGTGCTGATTTCCCACGATCTCGCGGTCGTGGCGGAAGTCGCGCACAAGGTGGCCGTCATGTATGCGGGGCAGGTCATCGAAGTCCAGCAGGTGCCAGCGCTGTTCGACGCGCCGCATCACCCCTATACGGAGGCGCTGCTCTGCGCGATTCCTGAACACAACCGGGGGGTGCGTCGATTGCGCACGCTGCCGGGCGTAGTGCCGGGGCGCGACGATCGGCCGGCGGGCTGTCTGCTGTCGCCGCGCTGTCCCTACGCCGACGATCATTGCCGCGAAGTTCAGCCTGCGCTGACACCCTATGTCGGGCCGAGCGCAGTGGGTTCGCCGATGGTGCGGTGTTTCAAGCCGTTGCCGCATGAGGTGGCGATCGGGCAGCCGAAGGAATCGTCGACGGGAGGGGCGCAATGAGCGAAACGGTATTTGCGACGCCTCCGGCCAGTCCGCAGGCGGGTGCGCCGGACAACCGCGTGGTGCTTGCCGCGCAGGATCTGACGCGTTTTTACACGGTCAACCGCGGGTTGCTGCGCGGGCAGGCGAGCGTCAAGGCGCTTAACGGCGTGTCGTTCGAGCTGAAAGCGGGGCGTACGTTGGCGGTGGTCGGCGAGTCGGGGTGCGGCAAATCGACGCTGGCGCGAGTGCTGACGTTGATCGAGACGCCCACGTCCGGCAGACTCTTCGTCGAAGCGACCGAGACCACGGCGGCGTCGGCGGGCGAACTGGCGCCGCTGCGCACGCGCATCCAGATGGTGTTCCAGAACCCGTACGCGTCGCTCAACCCGCGCAAGACGGTGGGGCAGGCGCTCGACGAGCCGCTGGCGATCAACACGTCGCTCAGCCGGGCCGAGCGGGGCGAGAAAATCGCTGCGATGATGCGCACCGTCGGCCTGCGTCCGGAGCATGTGGCGCGTTATCCGCACATGTTCTCCGGCGGTCAGCGTCAGCGGGTGGCGATTGCCCGGGCGATGATCCTGTCGCCAGCGATTGTGGTCGCCGACGAGCCCGTTTCGGCCCTGGATGTCTCAATTCAGGCACAGATCCTGAATCTTTTCATGGATTTGCAGGACCGATACGCGACGAGTTACGTATTCGTGTCGCATAATCTCGCGGTGGTCGAGCATGTGGCCGACGACGTCATGGTGATGTACCTCGGCCGCGCGGTCGAACACGGTCCCAAGGCCGCCGTGTTCGGCAAGCCGCTGCATCCGTACACGAAGGCATTGATGTCGGCAACGCCGGCGATCAAGGCGTCCGAGCGGCGGGTGAAGATTCCGCTGATCGGCGAGTTGCCGTCGCCACTGCGCCCGCCTCCGGGGTGTGCGTTTGCGCCGCGCTGTCCGTATGCGGTTGACCGATGCCGTCAGGAAGTGCCGCAATTGCGAGAACTCGAAGGACGTCGGGTGGCGTGCCATCGGGTCGAAGAGATAGAGGGATAAAGAGATTGGGTGGACCACCACGCGCGACGCATGTGCGCCGGGGCGTTGCATTGACCGGCTGGCTGCTGGGTTGCTTGCTGATGACGCTGGCCGTCACGCTGGATGCGGCGACGACCGCCGTTCCGCGCGCGGTGGCGCCGCGAACGTTCCCGTTGGTGGTGCCCGAGCCCGGCGAACCGCCGCCGGGCGCCAATCTCCCGTTCTACGAAGCGCGCAAGGGCGACATGACCATCTACGTGATGGGCACGTTGCACGTGGGCAAACCCGACGACTATCCGTTCCGAAAAGTGGTGGTCGATGCGCTGCGCGTGTCGAAGGTGGTGGCGTTCGAGCTGTCGCCCGACGACCTGACGATGTCGCAGGACGACGTCCAGAAATACGGCATGTGCTCGCGCGCCTGCCTGCCGAGGCTGATCCCCGCGCCGCTCTGGCGTCAGTTGCGCGACCGTCTCAAGGGCAATCCGGCGATGCTCGCCGAGATTCGCCACATGCGCCCGTGGCTGGCGGCGCTGCTCGTCGAGACGCTGGATTCGATGGGCGCCGACCTCCAGACCGAGTACGGCACGGAAAACCAGTTGGAGAACATCTATCGTGGTCGCATCGTCGGCCTCGAGTCGCTTGCCGAACAGATGGACGCGTTCACCGGACTGACGGCGGCACAACAGAACGAGTTGCTGGCGCAGGAGCTGGTACTCACGCCGAAGAAGGCGACGGCGCAGGTGGAGGAGTTGCACCGCTTGTGGCGTGCGGGCGATGCCGAACTGGTGTTCGACTGGTCGCAGAGCAAGGCGCTGCAAGTACGACGCAATGCGACGTTGGCCGACGCGATAGACGAGCGCATTCTCTACTCGCGCAACCGTCGCTTTTTGGCGCGGATGCTGTTCCTGGCGGACCCGGGCAAGCCGGTGTTCGTCGCGGTCGGCACGTTGCATCTGGGCGGCCCGCACGGGATTCTCCAACTGCTTCGCGAACACGGGTTTTCGGTCGCGCAGCGGTAACTCGGTCGGGACATCGGAAGCATGGGCGATCCGCATAGGAATCGCCCGAGAAATCTCCCGACCCGATTGACTCGCCCCTTTCCTGACGATTAATTTGGCAACACTCGCGTGAGTGGCCCCCCGCCCATCACGTCACGCCAGCATCCCTCGCGCCTCGATGAAGCTGATGATCTCCTGGAGGCCTTTGCCTTCTTTCATGTTGCCCATCACGAATGGACGCATGCCACGCATCTTCTGCGTGTCGGAGCGCATGATATCGAGCGACGCGCCGACGTAGGGCGCAAGGTCGGTCTTGTTGATCACCAGCAAGTCGGATTTCGTGATGCCCGGGCCGCCTTTGCGGGGGATTTTCTCGCCGCCAGCCACGTCGATCACGTAAATCGTCAGGTCCGACAACTCGGGGCTGAACGTCGCGGCAAGGTTGTCTCCGCCGGACTCGATGAACACGACGTCCGCCTCCGGAAAGCGATCCAGCATGCGCTCGACGGCTTCGAGATTGATTGATGCGTCCTCGCGAATCGCCGTGTGCGGGCAGCCGCCCGTCTCCACGCCGAGAATCCGCTCAGGCTCCAGCGCACCGGCGACGGTGAGCAGCCGCTGATCTTCCTTCGTGTAGATGTCGTTGGTAATGACGACGAGATCGTAGCGATCGCGCATTGCTTTACAGAGCATCTCGGTCAACGTGGTCTTGCCGGAGCCAACCGGGCCTCCGATGCCGACACGCAGCGGCGGATTCTTTTTGGTGCGACGGGCGTTGGCGGATGTCGTCATGGCGTATGTCGTGGTGGCGGTGAGTGAAAGATGACGCAGGAAATGACGAATAAGGTGACGCGAAAACTCGCGTCCTACGAACGGAACAGCCGGGAATACTGTGTTTCGTGGCGCGACGCCAGAATGGCCAGCGCCGGGGAAAACGTGTTGATCTGATCGTCCGGCAGCGACGCGGCTCGATGGGCGGCGTCGACCACGCGCGGACGCAATGCGACGATGACGCGCTGTGCCGCCAACTGCCCGAGTGGCACCGCCTTGAGCGCACCGGCAACTTGATTCTCCAGCCAACTGAACGCGTAAGCGACGAGCGTGTCGGGCAACGGTGCGCCATGCGTCAGCGCGGCGAACGCAAAGGCTGTGGGCAAGGCAATCGGTTTGAGCGACGACAGATGCTCGCGTTGCTCGGCATCGCCCCATTCGAGCGACACCGCGAGTTGGGTGAGCGACCAGCCCATCTGCTCGGTCTCGGCGCGCAGTTCCGCGGTCTCTCGCGTGGCGAGCAACCAGTCGTTGATGTGGCGTAACGCTGCGACGTCCCGCGCTTGCCAGTGACGCCACTGACGCGCGAGCAGCGCCATTTCACCCGTTGTGAAGACGCCGTCGAGCTGGCTGGCGATCCAGCGCTCGGCGCTGGGAGCGTCGTGGATGATGCCGTGCTCGACCGCTGCTTCGAGGCCCTGGGAATAGCTGAAGGCACCGATGGGAAGCGCAGGTGAGGCGAGATGAAGCAGCGCCGCGAGCGATTGCAGCGACGCCGCCGCGACCGGCTCAGTGAGCGGGCTGGGCAGGCTTGCCGTCATCGGTCGGACTCACTGAAGCGGGTTCGCTACCGGTGTCGGCGGCGTGATGGTGGCCACAATCCGGGCCATGCACATGGTCGTGGTCTTGCGCATGATCGTGACCGTGCGAGTGATCATGGCCGCAGCTCGGACCGTGCAGATGAACGTGATCGTGTCCGTGATCGTGACTATGCGAATGCGAGTGATCGTGACCGCAGCCCGGACCATGAACATGCCCGTGGTCGTGATCATGGTCATGACCGTGATGCTCGTGAAACACGCGCTGTGCGAGTTCGAAGTCTTCGGCGTAAGTCGCGTCGTGACCGTGCTTGTGACCTCCACCGTAAGCGCCGGCTTCCGGCTCGAAGGGCATCAATGCTTCGGCGACGTCGACATCGAGCCGCAGTAGCATGTCGCGCAAGACCGGGTCGTATTCGAGCTTGAGGTACCCGTCGCCGACTTCCACCGGGGTATGACGATTGCCGAGGTGATACGCCGCGCGGGTGAGCGCGAGGGCGGTTGACGCGCTCACGAGCAGCACGGTTTCGGCCGCCGCTTCCACACGGATGAACTTACCGTCGTCTGCGACGAGCACATCGCCCCCGCGCAGCACGGTGCCGCGCGGCAGAAACAGCGCGACCTCTTCACCGGTCTCCAGCGTCGCACGAAGACGGCTCTTGCTGCGCGCGTCGAACGGCAGCACGAGCGCCGGGGCGCGGCGCGCGAGCGGGGCGGCGATGTGTCCCGCTTCGAAGCGCTTCTCGACACGACGCAAAGTTGTGGTCGACGACGGAGGGATCTCGGATGCGGAGAGTTCGGAATCTTGCGACATGGCTCGGCGAGGTCAGAAAAGAAAGTAGCGTTGGGCCATGGGCAACACGGTGGCGGGCTCGCACGTCAGCAGTTGCCCGTCCGCGATGACCTGATAGGTCTCGGGATCGACGCTGATGTTCGGCAGCCAGTCGTTATTGATCATGTTGGCCTTGGTCACCTGCCGGATATTGCGCACCGGCACGATGCGTTTGGTCAGTCCGAAACGACCGGCCACGTCGCCATCGTACGCTGCTTGCGAGACGAACGTCAGCGACGTCCGCGCCAGCGCCCCCGCCCGCGCGCCGAACATCTCGCGGTAATGCACGGGCTGCGGCGTCGGAATCGACGCGTTCGGGTCGCCCATCAGCGCCGTCGTGATCATGCCGCCCTTGAGAATCAGCGACGGCTTCACGCCGAAGAACGCCGGTTCCCACAGCACCAGATCGGCCCATTTTCCGACTTCGATGGACCCGATTTCATGCGCCATGCCGTGCGTGATCGCCGGGTTGATGGTGTACTTCGCCACGTACCGCTTCACACGGAAGTTGTCCGACGCCGACGAGTCCGTTCCCAGCGCGCCGCGCTGCACCTTCATCTTGTGCGCCGTCTGCCAGGTGCGCATCACTACCTCCCCGACGCGCCCCATGGCCTGCGAATCCGACGAGATCATCGACAGCGCGCCGAGATCGTGGAGGATGTCTTCGGCCGCAATCGTCTCGCGACGAATGCGCGACTCGGCAAACGCAATGTCCTCTGCAATCGCCGGATCGAGGTGATGGCAGACCATTAGCATGTCGAGATGTTCGTCGAGCGTGTTGACGGTGTAAGGCCGTGTCGGATTGGTGGACGACGGCAGCACGTTCGGTTCGCCACAGACCTTCAGAATGTCCGGCGCGTGACCGCCGCCCGCACCCTCGGTGTGATAGGTGTGGATTGTGCGGCCCTTGATGGCCGCGACCGTCGCTTCGACGAAGCCGCCTTCGTTCAGCGTGTCCGTGTGAATCGCGACTTGCGTGTCGGTGGCGTCGGCCACCGAGAGGCATGCATCGATGGCCGCGGGCGTCGACCCCCAGTCCTCATGAAGCTTAAGACCAATCGCCCCGGCTTCGATCTGTTCCATCAACGGCTCGGGTTGACTGACGTTGCCCTTCCCGAGAAAGCCGAGGTTGATGGGCCAACCGTCGGCGGCCTGCAACATGCGTTCCATGTGCCACGGCCCCGGCGTGCAGGTGGTCGCGTTGGTGCCCGTCGCGGGTCCGGTGCCGCCGCCGAGCAGCGTCGTCACGCCCGACGATAGCGCTTCCTCGATCTGCTGCGGGCAGATGAAGTGAATGTGTGAATCGATGCCGCCTGCCGTGACGATCATGCCTTCACCGGCGATGACTTCCGTCGCGCCCCCGAGCGGGATCGTCACGCCGGGCTGGATGTCGGGGTTCCCGGCCTTGCCGATGCCCCAGATACGTCCGTCCTTCAGGCCGATGTCCGCCTTGACGATGCCCCAATGGTCGATGATGACGGCATTGGTAATGACGGTGTCGACGACGTCGGCGCGGGTGCGTTGCGATTGCCCCATGCCGTCGCGAATCACCTTGCCGCCGCCGAACTTCACTTCTTCGCCATAGATCGTGTAGTCACGTTCGATCTCGACGATGAGTTCCGTATCGGCCAGACGCAACCGGTCGCCCGTGGTCGGGCCAAACATTTCCGCGTAGGCGCGGCGAGAGATTTTCATAGCGCCCCCATGACGCGACCCGCGAAACCATAAACGCGGCGATCACCCGCCAGCGCCACGAGTTCTACCGTGCGTTGTTGCCCCGGTTCGAAGCGAACGGCGGTGCCGGCGGCGATGTTCAGCCGAAAGCCGCGCGCTGCTTCGCGGTCGAATTGCAGGGCGTCGTTGACTTCATAGAAGTGGAAGTGCGAGCCGATCTGGATCGGACGGTCGCCGGTGTTGGCCACGGTCACGCTGACGGTCTCACGCCCCTCGTTGAGCGTGATGTCGCCAGCGGCGGGGAGCAGTTCTCCGGGAATCATGGGCGTCTCCTGGTGGCAGCAACCGGCGTCAGGCCGCTGCTGCGAGCAGCGTCACGCCATAGGCCAGCACGCCAGCACCCAGCACGCGCGGCACCCACACCGTTCGATGGCGCAGCGCCACACCGGCAGCGATGCCGAGGCAGTGCAGCATGCCGGTCGCCACGAGGAAACCGGCCATGTAGTGCATCGCACTCGCTTCCGTGGGCAGCTCCGCGCCGTGGGCGAAACCGTGGAAGACGGCAAACGTGCCGACGACTGCTGCGCCCGCCCATCCCGGCAGTTGCGCACGCGTCGCGAGCATCAGGCCGAGGACGAGTAGCGAGACGGCGATCATCGGTTCCACGCCGGGCAGGGAGACCCAATGCATCATGCCGAGCAGGCCGCCGGCCGCGAGCATGGCGACGAAAGCGAGCGGCGCCGCCCAGACGCGTTTGGACGTCAGCGAACTCCATAGCCCCACGACGATCATTGCGCAGAGATGATCCGCGCCGGTCAGCGGGTGCAGGAAACCGGCGGCGAAGCTGCTCACGGCGTCGTGACCCGGATGCCCCGGGTGGGCCAGCGCGACACCCGATGTGGCGAGCAGCGCAAGGCCGGTCGCCATGCGGGCCATCGGGTGGCGAGCTTGTCGAGTGCTTCGGGTGCCGGTGGAGCTGGGGAGCGTAACGTGCGCGTCAGGCGTGTTTTCGAGGCGGGCCATGGGGGGCATCCTTAAAGTGCAGCGAAATGTTGTTGTCTACGGTTATCGGTGTCAGGCGAAGCGATCGATGCGTACCGTCACGTCATGGAATCGGGTGATGCACGGTGACGAGTTTGGTGCCGTCGGGAAACGTGGCTTCGACCTGAATGTCGGGAATCATCTCGGGCACGCCTTCCATGACGTCGTCACGCGTGAGCAGTGTCGTGCCGTAATGCATGAGGTCGGCGACGGTGCGTCCGTCGCGCGCGCCTTCCATCAGTGCGGCGCTGATGAACGCCACGGCTTCCGGATAGTTCAGCTTCAGGCCGCGCGCGCGCCGGCGCTCGGCCAGCAGGGCGGCGGTGAAGATGAGCAGCTTGTCTTTTTCGCGAGGAGTGAGCTTCATCGTGACGAGTGAATTTCAATGCGAAGGATGAGCGAAGGGTGGAATGTCATTGCGCGATGAACCGCTGCAATTCCGGCGTTGCGGGCTGCGTGAAGAGCTGTTCCGGATCGCCGGACTCCCAGATCTTCCCCTGATGCATGAACACCACGCGATCCGATACGTTACGCGCAAAGCGCATCTCGTGCGTGACGAGAATCAGCGTCATGCCTTCGGCGGCGAGGTCTTCCAGCACCTTGAGCACTTCCGCGACCAGTTCGGGATCAAGCGCCGAAGTGATCTCGTCGCACAGTAGCACTGACGGATGCATCGCAAGTGAACGGGCAATCGCCACGCGCTGTTGCTGACCGCCCGAGAGTTGCGACGGGTAGCTGTCGAACTTGTCGGCCAGCCCTACTTTGGCGAGCATCGTGCGAGCGACTTCACGGGCGTCGTGCTTCGTCGTCTTCTTAACGACCTTCTGCGCGAGCATCACGTTTTCGCCCGCTGTCAGATGCGGAAACAGGTTGTACTGCTGAAACACCATGCCGACCTTCAGACGCAGCGCGCGAAGATCGGTGTCGCGCGCGCCGACCAGCACGCCGTCCACGTCCACGCTACCCGCATCGAATCGCTCCAGACCGTTGAGCGTGCGCAGCAGCGTGCTCTTGCCCGAGCCGCTCTTGCCGATGATCGACACGACCTGACCACGCTCGACTTCCATGTCGATGCCTCGCAGCACGGGGTTCTCGCCGAAGCGCTTTTGCATGCCCCGGACCTTAATTAGCGACATGGAGTTTCCTTTCGAGATGGCGCGCCCACAGCGACAGCGGATAGCAGGCAACAAAATAGAGCAGCGCGACGAGGCCGTACACGGTGAACGGCTGGAACGTCGCATTGGTGAGCATGGTGCCGGTCTTGGTGAGTTCGTCGAAGCCGATGATCGACGCTAGCGCCGTGCTCTTGACGACCTGCACGGAGAAGCCGACGGTCGGCGCAATCGCGATGCGCATCGCCTGCGGCAGGATCACGTGACGCAGTTGCTCGCCGTAGCGCATCGCCAGACTGGACGATGCCTCCCACTGACCGTGCGGGATGGCGTCGACGCAGCCACGCCAGATTTCCGTCAGATAAGCGCTCGTATAGAGCGTGAGACACACTGCCGCCGCCACCCACGGCGACACTTCCAGGCCGAGCAACGGCAGCCCGAAGAACACCAGAAAGAGCTGCATGAGCAGTGGCGTGCCCTGAAACACTTCGATGTACAGCGCCACAGCGCGTGCGGCCCATTGCACGCGTCCGACACGAATCACCAGGAGTAGCAGCGCGACCAGTCCCCCGCACACGAACGCGATGGCTGAGAGCGCGAGCGTCCAGCGTCCGGCGAGGATCAATCCGCGCAGCATGTCCGCTATCGAAAACTCGATCATCGCGCGCCTCCCTTCACCATGCCGCGAAACAGTCGGCGTGCGCCGCGCATCAGCACACGACGAAGCGCGATGGCGAGCACCAGATAGAGCGCGGTGACGATCAGATAACTCTCGAAGGCCCGGAATGTGCGCGACTGCACGAAGTTGGCCGCATAGGAGAGATCGGGGACGGAGATTTGCGAGACGACGGCCGAGCCGAGCATCACGATGACGATCTGGCTGGCGAGCGCCGGGAACACTTTGGCGAATGCCTGCGGCAGGATCACGTGACGCAGTATCTGTCCGCGCGTCATGGCAAGCGAAAGACCGGCTTCGGACAGTCCGCGCGGCACGGCGCGCATGCCTGCGCGAATGATCTCGGTCGCATACGCGCCGAGGTTGAGACTCATGGCGATGATGGCGGCGCTCGTCTCGTCGATATGAATGCCGACGCTGGGCAGCCCGAAGAAGATGAAGAACAGCTGAACAATGAACGGCGTATTACGGAACAGTTCGACGTACAGTCCGGCGAAAAACCTGAACCCGTTCGGACCTTCCTCGCGCGCAGCGGCGCACAGCGCACCGAAGACCACGCCGATGACCGTCGAGACGGCCGTGAGCGCAATCGTCAGCGCGGCGCCGCGCACGAACAGCGCGAAGTACTGCCGCAGGTCGGCGAAATCAAGGACGTAGTGCATTAGGCGGCATGAGGAGAGAGGGGGATGCAAAGGATCGGCGCGTCTGGTCAGACCGGTCGATACAGTGACGTAGCAGGATTCGTGCCTGACGCTGTCGGATGGTTCGCAGGTTTGCAGGAAGTCGCGGCGGGGTCCGTCGGTCAACGAAGTGAGGGATAGCCGGAACGCCCGATGCGTTTTCGGCGCGCCCTATATTGGTGCGAAAAAGGCGGATGTCGAAGGTTCGATGCCGACGGGTTCACCGTATTGGTGCGTCGGCAAGGCCCTCACGTCGCCCAGATTCGAAGCGGCTCGGCCGGTGCCCCATGAACGATCGGACGTAGCTTCAGCCAATGCGCGATGAGCAGTTGGCGCACCGTCTCCATCTCTCGGCCGAGCGCGCGCAAGACGAGGACATTGCCGGGCAGGCACGTGATACCTGCACGGATGTCCTCGCTGAACGGCAGCCCCTCGGCCAAGGTCTCGGCCAGCTCGCGGGTACATGCCGGTCCGACCGCCCAGAGCGCCGCGAAGACGGGGAAGCTCGCGAGGCCGGTCGCGCCGGTGCGCTGAGCATCCTCCGCACCGAGCACCGCCTGTTCGGCCCACAGCAGACGATCCTGCGCGTCGCGCAGTGCGAAGTTCGAACACCAGCGGCCTTGCGTCCACTGCTCCCCCGCGGCCTGACGACCAAGCAGCGTCGCGTCCCAGCCGATGACGCTTGCGTTCTCGCCGAGCCGCACCGTCACCCGCTGACGCGCATCCGCATGCTCGAACACGATGTTCTCCAGCGGCAGCCAGTCGAGCTTTGCGCCGTCGTGCACCGTCAACGTAATGTCCTGCGTGCCAAAGCGGCCCTGCGACTTGTACCACTTGGTCGCGCCGGGCGTCGTCAGCACGGCGTGGCTGTCGCGGCCGACGTCGATATCGATGGACAACGCGTCGCCGCCCGCGATGCCACCGGGCGGATGCACGACGACCGCATGGCAGATGCCGGGGCCTTCCGGATGCAACGACTTCTGCACCACGAGCGGCCCCTGATGACGGCGCGTCGCGAGCACCGTGCGGGCGTCATGTCGCTCGAAGCCGAGCGTCAACTCGGCGTGCCAGCCGGTTTCCGTCGACGCCATCACACTGCCACCATGTGCCGCACGCCGTCGGCTTCCATGTCCTTGCCCAGCCCGCTTGCGACGATGGCGCCGCGGCTCATCACGCGATAGTGGTCGGCGAGTTCGAGTGCGAAGTCGTAGTACTGCTCGACCAGCAACACCGTCATGCCACGCTCATCGACCAGACGTCGCAGCGTGCGACCGATGTCCTTGATGATCGACGGCTGAATGCCCTCCGTCGGCTCGTCCAGAATCATCAGTTGCGGCTCGCTCATGAGCGCGCGCCCGATGGCGAGTTGCTGCTGCTGTCCACCGGACAGATCGCCGCCGCGTCGCTGCTTCATGTCGCGCAACACGGGGAACAACTCGTAGATATCGTCGGGCACGCCGCGCTTCGCTTCACGCGACGGGCGGCTCGCGGCACCGATCAGCAGATTTTCTTCGACGGTGAGGCGCGGGAAGATCTCGCGGCCTTGTGGCACGTATGCCATGCCGCTCGATACGCGCGCATAGGACGGGGCCGACGTCAGCGTTTTGCCGCGCCACGCGATGCTGCCCGACTTCACCGGCACCACGCCCATGAGGCATTTGAGGAGCGTCGTCTTGCCCACGCCGTTGCGTCCGAGCAGTACGGTGAGTTGCGCATCGGGCACCGTGAACTCGACGTTGCGCAGGATGTGACTGCCGCTGTAGAACTGATTGAGTGCGTGAATTTCCAGCATGGTCAACGTCCCAGATACGATTCGATCACGCGCTCGTCGCGTTGCACAGCGTCGAGCGTGCCTTCGGCGAGCACCCGGCCTTCGGCCATCACGGTGACGAGACCGGCCTCCCCCGCGAGCGCGGCGACGAACGCCATGTCGTGCTCGACCACCATCATCGAGCAATGTCCACGTAGACGGTTGAGCAACTCGGCCAGTTGCGCCGTCTCTTCGTCGGTCATGCCCGCGGCGGGCTCATCCAGCAACAGTAACTGCGGTTGCTGCATCAGCAACATCCCGATCTCCAGTCGTTGCTTCTGACCGTGCGACAACTGCCCCGCGCGCACATGCGCCTGATGTTCCAGATGCGTGAGCGCCAGCACTTCCTCGACACGACGTTTGATGGTCGGCGTCAGCACGGCCCATAGCGCATGGAACCATCGCTTGTCGCCCGCACACGCGAGTTCGAGATTTTCCCAGACGCTGTGATGCTCGAAGACGGTCGGCTTCTGGAACTTGCGCCCGACACCCGCCTGCGCGATGGCCGGTTCGTCCAGACGCGTGAGGTCGAGCGTCTGGCCGAGGAAGGCGCGTCCCGAGTCGGGGCGCGTCTTGCCCGTGATCACGTCCATCATCGTTGTTTTGCCTGCGCCGTTGGGGCCGATGATACAGCGCAGTTCGTCGGTCTTGATCGACAGCGAAAGATCGTTCAGCGCACGAAAGCCGTCGAACGAAACGCAGATGTTTTCCAGATACAGGATGAGGCCGTGCGACGTGTCGATTTCGCCGGGCACCACGAGGTGCGACATGCCCGTCGCGTCGCCGCTGACCGAAACGGAAGCCTGCGGCGCATCGGCCTGCTGCCAACTGATGTCGTAATCGGGTCTCATGCACGGTCTCCCGAAACGGAATGGGGCACGTCGCCTTCCGCGGCGATGGGGGCGTGGCGGTCGCGCTTGCGCGAGAGTTGCGTGACCAGACCCATCACGCCCTGCGGCAGCAGCAGCGGTACCAGCACGAACATCGCGCCGAGGAAGAACAGCCAGTATTCGGCGAAGTAAGCGGTGAAGAAGCTCTTAGCGCCGTTGACGATGAACGCACCGGCAATCGCACCGACGAGCGAGCCGCGTCCGCCGATGGCGACCCAGATCGCCATTTCGATGGAGTTGACCGGGGCCATCTCGCTCGGGTTGATGATGCCGACCTGAGGTACATAGAGCGCACCGGCAATGCCGCACAGCATGGCCGACAGCGTCCAGACGAACAGCTTGTAGCTGAGCGGACGATAGCCGAGGAACATGGCGCGGGACTCGCCATCGCGAATGGCGGTGACCACGCGTCCGAACTTGGAGACCACCAGTGCACGGCACAGCAGGAACGCGCCGACCAGAACGGCGAACGTCACCAGAAACAGTACCGTGCGTGTGTTCGCCGAGGTGATCGAGTAACCCAGAATGCGCTTGAAGTCGGTGAAGCCATTGTTGCCGCCGAAGCCGGTCTCGTTGCGATAGAACAGCAGCATGGCGGCGAACGTCAGCGCTTGCGTGATGATCGACAGATAAACGCCCTTCACTCGTGAGCGGAATGCCAGATATCCGAAGATCCATGCGACCACGCCCGGCAGCGCCACGACGAGGAACATCGCCCAAGCGAAGTGCTCGGTGCCGGTCCAGTACCACGGCAGTTCCTTCCAGTCGAGGAACACCATGAAGTCGGGCAGGTCGCTGTGATACACGCCGTCGCGCCCGATGCCGCGCATAAGGTACATCCCCATCGCATAGCCGCCGAGCGCGAAGAACAGGCCGTGCCCGAGGCTCAGAATGCCGCAGTACCCCCACACGAGATCGAGCGCCAGCGCGGCAATCGCGTAGCACATGATCTTGCCGACGAGCGTCATGGCGTACGCCGACAGATGCAACGGATGTGTGGCTGGCAACACCAGCGCACACACCGGCACGATTACCATCACGGCCAGCACGAACGCCAGCAGCACCGGAGCGACGTGTTTCGGCAACAGACGGGCGCGCGCGGGCACGTCCAGTGGCGTCGTCGGGGCGACACCTTCGGGAAGAAAGTTCGACGTCTGCATTCAGGCCTCCGCACTGCGCCCTTTGAGCGCAAACATGCCCTGCGGGCGTTTCTGGATGAACAGCACGATCAGGATCAGCACGGCAATCTTCGCGAGCACTGCGCCCCACACGGGTTCGAGCAGCTTGTTGGCGATGCCCAGACCGAATGCGCCGACGATCGTCCCCGCAAGTTGTCCCACGCCGCCCAGCACCACTGCCATGAACGAATCGATGATGTAGCTTTGACCGAGGTCCGGGCCGACGTTGCCGATCTGTGAGAGGGCGCAGCCGCCAAGACCGGCGATGCCCGCGCCGAAAGCGAAAGCGTAACTGTCGACGCGTCCCGTCTTCACGCCTACGCACGCGGCCATTGAGCGGTTCTGCGTCACGGCGCGAATGAACAGGCCGAGGCGCGTGAGATTGAGTACCGACCACGTGAGCGCCACCACAACCAGCGCGAACACCAGAATTACGATGCGGTTGTACGGCAGCATCAAGTTCGGCAGCACCGCGACGCCGCCGCTCATCCAAGACGGATTGATGACCTCGACGTTCTGCGCGCCGAACAGCGTGCGCACCGCCTGAATCAGCAACAGGCTGATGCCGAACGTGGTGAGCAGCGTCTCCAGCGGGCGCCCGTACAAATGCTTGATGACGGTGCGCTCCAGCACGAAGCCGAGCGCGGCCGCGACGACGAACGCGGCGGGCACGGCGGCGACGAGATAGAAGTCGAACGCCCCCGGCAGGAAGCGTTGGAACAGCGTCTGCACGACATAGGTGGCGTACGCTCCGACCATCAGAAACTCGCCGTGCGCCATGTTGATGACGCCGATCAGTCCATACGTAATCGCCAGCCCGAGTGCTGCGAGCAGCAGCACACTGCCGAGCGACAGTCCGGCGAACACCGTGCCGAAGAACTCGCTGCGGCGTTGTGCGGCCGCCAGTTGCGTGAGCGCGATGTCGGCGGCGCTGCGCACGGTGGCGTCGGGCTCGGCGTAGGTGCCGTCCGCCTGCTTCGCGACGATGGGCAGCAGCAGGTCGCGCATTTGTGGATCGCCAGCGGTGGCAATCAGATCGATGGCTTCACGGCGCTTCTTCGGATCGGTATCGTGCAGCGCCGACTGCGCCCAGAGCTGATCGAGACGTTTGCGCAATGCGGGATCGGTTTCCTTCTGACGCGCTTGTTCGATCAGCGTCTTGAACGCGGGCGACGGGTTCTGCAACATCGTGTCGATCGCTTGCGCGCGCGCGTCGCGATCGGGCGACAGCAGCGCACCGGCGGCGGCGGCCGTCGCAACCTTCGCACGCAGTACGTTGTTCAGTGTGAGCGACCCGGCGTCGTCGGCTTTGACCGGCGCACCCGTGATCGGATCGATGTACTTGTCGTCCTTCTGAATGGCGAGACGCTCGCCCACGGTCACGGCCGAGTCGTCGGCCAGTGCCTTGAGGAGTGCGGCCGCCTGCGGCGAACCGTCGGCGGCGAGGTGATCGATGGCTTGTGCCTTGGCGTCGAAGTCGTCGCCCGCGAGGGCAGTGAGGTCGGCGTCGGTGACGGCGGCACGTGCGGGGTGGGAGAGGGTCAGCGCAGCGCCCAGCGAAAGCAGGACAAGGGCGGCAGCGGTCCAGCGTCTTATCGTTATCATGCGAAACCTCTGCATGCGCCGGAGGGCCGTGTGCGGCTCCGGCGCAAGGAATGGAAGGAAGATCAGACCTTGTCGGGCTTGCCTTCGTTACCCGCGATGAACGGGCTCCACGGCTGGGCGCGCACCGGCGCCTTCGTCTTCCACACCACGTTGAACTGACCGTCCGGGCGGATTTCGCCGATCATCACCGGCTTGTGCAGGTGGTGATTGCCGTCCATGACCATGTCGAAGCCGTCCGGCGACTTGAACGATTGGCCGATCATGGCGGTGCGCACCTTGTCGACGTCCACGCTGCCCGCCTTCTCGACGGCCTGCTTCCACATATGCATGCCAACGTAGGTGGCTTCCATCGGGTCGTTCGTCACGCGCTTGTCGCCACCGGGCAGCCCCTTGGCCTTCACGTAGGCGAACCATTCCTTCTTGAACGCTTCGTTGGTCGGGTTCTTGACCGACATGAAGTAGTTCCACGCGGCCAGATGCCCCACGAGCGGCTTGGTGTCGATGCCGCGCAGTTCCTCTTCGCCAACGGAGAACGCGACGACCGGCACGTCCGTCGCCTTGATGCCCTGATTGCCGAGTTCCTTGTAGAACGGCACGTTCGAATCGCCGTTGATCGTCGAGATGACGGTGGTCTTGCCGCCCTGCGCGAACTGTTTGATGTTGGCGACGATGGTCTGGTAATCGCTGTGGCCGAACGGCGTGTAGACCTCCTGAATGTCCTTGTCGGCGACACCCTTCGAGTGCAGGAAGGCACGCAGGATCTTGTTGGTCGTGCGCGGATAGACGTAATCGGTGCCGAGCAGGAAGAAGCGCTTGGCGCTGCCGCCTTCCTTGCCCATCAGATACTCGACGGCCGGGATAGCCTGCTGATTCGGTGCAGCGCCCGTATAGAAGACGTTCTTCGACATCTCTTCGCCTTCGTACTGCACCGGGTAGTAGAGCAGGCCGTTGAGTTCTTCGAAAACAGGCAGCACCGACTTGCGCGACACCGACGTCCAGCAGCCGAATACGGCGGCGACTTTGTCTTTGGTGAGCAACTGACGGGCTTTCTCGGCGAAGAGCGGCCAGTTCGAGGCCGGGTCGACGACCACGGCTTCGAGCGGGCGTCCCATCACGCCGCCTTTGGCGTTGATGTCGGCAATGGTCATGAGCGCGACGTCCTTGAGCGACGTCTCCGAGATGGCCATGGTGCCCGAGAGCGAATGCAGGATACCGATCTTGATGGGCTGCTTGCTCTGCGCGAACAAGTTGGGCGCCATGCCGGTGAGCGATGCGGCGCCCGAGAGGGCCGCCATCTGGAGTAGCGTGCGTCGTTTCATGGTACGTCTTCCCCTTTCCTGGTTAGACCGGTCGATCCGGTATCGGGGAATTAACGCAAGGGTCGTGCCAGCGTCCTGCCGCTACGTGCCAGCACGTGCTGCGGCGTGCGGATGGCGTGGGGACGGGGGCGGAAGTTGGATTTGTAGGAAGCCCGCTGTGAGCGCGAGACACAGTGGTGCGGCGGCGCGCCGTATTGGTGCGCACCGACTTGGCGCGTGTCCGTTCGCTCGCGAGGGCGTTAGGCTTTGCGTGGCGATTCTACGGGGGGTGTGCCGTCGTGAAAAAGGGATGTCAGAAGCGATCGAAGTTCCGCCGAATCAGCGTGCTTGTGGACCGTGACCGCATGCTGCACGGCCGCCTCCAGCAATTCGCCTTCGGAGTCTGCGCAAAGCGCTACCGAACAGTTCATTTCGCTGGGGAATTCCCGGCAATCGATGAATTTGCGAGCCATGATGCTCTCCTCGCACAAAGGGACTGATGACGCATGCACGAACCACAGCGAGCGATGAACGCCACGCGAAGTGGTTCAAAAAGTATAGGCCGCAGGGGATGAGATGACGGTAACGAGAACGGTTTTCCCTGGGCGGTGCCGCGTCGGATGCGCACGACAGCTCGACGTGCGGGAATGCCCCGCCGGAGGGCGTCCGACATGCTGCTATGGCATTTTTTGATGCATGATTGGCATTCGTGCCAAATTGGCTGACGGCAAGATGACGGCGACTGAAGACTTCTCACTCACTCGACATCACACCATGACCGATACCGTTGCCGGGCGCACCGCGCCACCTTCCGAGCCTGCCGAACACCAGCGTCGTCGACTGGGCCGACGCTATGCCGCCGTACTCGCTGCCTGTCAGGCGCTCTATACGGCGGCGTTGTCCGTCGACCTCACGCTGACCGGCCTCGTCGGCTACATGCTGGCGTCCGACAAGGGCTATGCGACGCTGCCGTTCTCGCTCATTACCGTCGCGTCGGCGATTACGACAATCTTCGCGTCGATGCTGATTCAGCGCTTCGGCCAGCGGCTCGGCTTCGCGCTAGGCGCGCTGTTCGGCACCGTGGGTGGTCTGGTGTCGGTGATGGCGATCTACGAGAAGCACTTCGCGATGTTCTGCGCGGGGACGGCTTGCGTGGGCGTGTTTCAGGCGTTTGCGCGGTACTACCGGCTCGCGGCGGCGGACGTCGTGCCTGTCGAAGACAAGCCGCGCGCCATCTCGGTCGTGCTCACGGGCGGCGTGCTGGCGGCCATGATCGGACCGGCGCTCGCGGCGGGCAGCAAGGACTGGCTCGCACCGGTGACGTTCGCCGGATCGTATCTCGTGGTGACGATCCTCTCGGGCATCTCGTTGCTGTTGCTCGTCGGCTTCCTGCGCGACTTACCGGTGCACGCAGCGGGCGGGACGGCGGGCAGTGCGGCGGAACTCCCCGCGCGTCCGCTGGGCGAGATCATGCGCCAGCCGATCTACGTCGCAGCGCTTGCGAACAATCTGATCGGCTTCATGGTGATGATGTTCGTGATGACGGCGACGCCGATTGCCGCAGTCGCGTGCGGCCACAGCATCGACGACGGCGCACACATCATCGAGTGGCATCTGGTCGGCATGTACGCGCCGTCGTTTTTCTCCGGTCATCTGGTGAAGCGCTGGGGGGTGGTGCCGGTGCTGCTGCTCGGCATCGGTATGTCGGCGCTATGTGGTGTCCTCGCGCTGATGTCGACGAGTCTCGCGTACTTCTATGCGGCGCTGGCGTTTCTCGGCGTCGGCTGGAACTTCATGTTCGTGGGCGGCACGACGTTGCTCACGATGTCGTACCGTCCGGCCGAGCGCGCGCGTGCGCAAGCCGCGAACGAATTCATCACCTTTGCGGGCACTGCGCTGGCGAGTCTGTTCGCCGGGCAATTGCTGGCGCGTTTCGGCTGGGCCACGATCAATCAGGCGACGTTCCCGTTGCTGACGATCGCGGCGCTGGCGACCGTGTGGTACGCCGTCGATGCGAAGCGCCGTCCGGCGCACGCGACGGCTTGATATTGATACGTTCACCATGAACCAACCTCGTCTCGTCGCGTTTCTTCTCGTGCCGCCGTTCGTTCTGCTGGATCTGGCGGGGCCGCTCGATGCGTTTCACGCCGTCATCCGCAACTTAACGGAGCAGGGGCAGGACGCGCCCTACAAGACCGTGGTCGTGTCGGAGCATGGCGGTCCGGTGGAGACGGGGTCGGGCATTACGCTGCACACGGAGCCGATGCGGGCGCTGGATACGATGCAAGTCGACACGCTGATCGCAGTGGGCGGCGCGGTCGCGCATCGTCCGGCGGTGCCGGGGCCGGTGGGTGACTGGTTGCGCGATTACGCACCGCGCGTGAGGCGCGTGTGTTCGGTGTGCGTGGGCGCATTCGTGCTCGCTTCGGCAGGGTTGCTCAATGGGCGTCGCGCGACGACGCATTGGCTGGATACGGCGATGTTGCAGGCGTGCTATCCGGAGGTGCTGGTCGAGTCCGATCCGATTTATGTGCGTGAGGATCCGGTGTGGACGTCGGCCGGGATCACAGCGGGCATCGATCTTGGGCTGGCGTTGATCGAAGACGATTGCGGCGTGGATGTCGCGTTACAGGCGGCGCGTCGGCTGGTGGTGTTTCTCAAGCGCGCAGGCGGACAGTCGCAGTTCAGTCCGCCGTTGCAGGAGCAGGTCGCGGCGGGTGCACCGTTCGGCGATCTGCATGCGTGGATGTCCGAGCGGCTGGACGGCGATCTGTCGGTGATGCGGCTGGCGGAGCAGGCGAACATGAGTCCGAGAACGTTCGCGCGCAGCTATCTCGCGCGTACGGGGTCGACACCGGCAAAGGCGGTGGAACGTATGCGTCTGGAGGCGGCGCGCTTCGCATTGCTCGATTCGGACGCGTCGCTCAAACGCATCGCCGCGCGCGTCGGTTTCGGCGACGAGCAGAACTTGCGCCGCGCGTTTCAACGTCAGTACGGCGTGACGCCGGTGGCGTATCGGGAACGGTTTGGGGTGGGGTGTGAGGCCTAGGGACTCGAGGATCATCGGCCGAATGTGACCGTTGGCGCTTCAGTCGCCAATTGCAGGAGCAATTTCGGAATCATCCGATTTCGGAATGCCGAAGGCTCGTTGATACTTCACAGATCGTGAATATCACCTCGCCGGATTCGCCGCTTTCATGCCTGCCAAGCAACTCGCACAATTCGTTTTCTCTTCACTTCTTTCGCTGATATGCTCGCTGCCGCAATTCGCTTACGCTAGTTCAGCGCGGTGCAGTGATATGTGGCCGATCGTTAGGCCCGTGTTTGCGTCAACGATTCAGTACGGCAACGCGGAGCGAAAGAGCGATCCGTTCATTACGGTATCGATCAATAATCAGCCAGCTCGGATGCTACTCGATTCGGGGTCGAATCGTCATGTCATTTGGGATCCACGCTTCGTCTCCAAAGGAGCCGCGCCTAACACTGGTAGCCATGTCCTGAACGCAATCGCGTCCTCTGCGCCTGCACGTCAACGCGTTATCGAGTTGGAGGATGATGAGCGGCGCAGCACGGTCCAGACGATCTACGAAATTGATGAGACGCCTTTGATGGCAGAGGGCTTCTCGGGGATTATCAGTCCACAGTACCTGGCCGGTGGCCACGTGTCGGTAATGAACTTCAAGGACGATTGCTTTTTTGTTGGCAGACGCTTCGAGCCGGAGGTCCTTGGGAAGATTCGAGTTGACGACGGAAGCGCTTTACCCAATATCCATCACGTGATGGCGATTCCTGTGGGATTTAAGGCCGCGCGCATCCCCATGCTTGTCGATTCGGGCGCATACGCGACAACGCTACCGCTATCGATGATCAGCGGCGAAGCGGTCGGCGAGGCTCGACGCAGATCTGTCGATTTGTTGGGGCGCGAGATCGAAAGCGACGGTCGCCTGCGACTCGTTGACCTGACGATTAATGGGCAACTGATCTCGCGGCATCCGGTTGCATCGCAAGATGTTCCGCGACAAGGTGGCGTAGCCAGCCTTGGCGCCATTGGCATGGCTGTCCTAAAGAACCGCATCGTGTTTTACGACAACGAGCGTCATCGATTTGCCTTGCTGGTTCCGTGGGCGAAAGCGGACACAGAGCGTTAGTAAATCAAGCCGCCAACTTCCCCGCTGCAGCCTTATCCAGAAATCGGAACAGACGCGCATCGTCCGAGTACGCGACGTTGAAGCGGAACCAGTGGCAGGGTTCGTTGTGGGCGAGGAAGAACTCACCCGGGGCGAGCATGATGCTCTCCAGGAGTGCCGCTTCTGCCAGTTCGCGGGCGGGTTGCGTCGCATCCGGCAAGCTGCCGCACACGAACATGCCGCCTTCCGGCTGCGCGAGCAGCGTCACGCCGTGCGATTGCAACTGGGTGATGAGACGGGCACGTGAGCGCGTCAGTCGATCCGACAGACGTTCGATGTGCTTGCGGTGGCGTCCCTCGGTGAGAATCGCGTGCACGATACGTTCGTTGATCTCCGACGACGTAAGGCCCGCTACCATCTTGCTGCGCGCGATCTCGTGCGCCAGATCGCGCGAACACGCCAGATACCCCACCCGCACCGACGGCGAGATCGTCTTCGAAAAGCTGGAGACGTAGATCACACGCGACAAGCCGTCCATCGCCGCCAACGACGGTGTGCCCGCCGGGGCAAGCTCGCGATAGATGTCGTCTTCGACGATCCAGAAGCCATGCTGCTCGGCGTACTGCAAGATGCGATGCGCCGATGCCGGTGTGAGCGACGTGCCCAACGGGTTTTGCAACGCCGGATTCACGAACAGCGCGCGCGGACGATGCGTCTGCGCCGCCTGCTCCAGCGCCGCGAGGTCCAGCCCGGCTTCGGTGCGGGGGATGCCCACGACGTTCAGTCCCGCCAGACGCAACACCGCCAGCAGATTGCAATACGCCGGGGCTTCGACCAGCACTGTGTCGCCCGGCTTGAGCAACGTGCGCACCACAAGATCCAGTGCCTGCGTGGCACCGTGCGTGAGCACGATCTGCTCGGGCGGCGCGTCGATGGACAACTCCCCAAGGCGGCGCGCGAGCCACTGACGCAACGGTCCATAACCGTGCGGATGCCCATAGTGCGCAAAATGCGCGCCCGGTCCCTTCGACAGCGAACGCAGCGCGCCATGCAGACCGTCCTCGTCGAGCCAACTGTCGGGGAGCCAACCGCAGCCGCTTTTCACCGCAATGGAATCGTCCGCAAAGATCTCCGAGAGCAACCAGGCGTTGGTGACTTCGCTCGCGGCGGCCCCCATCGACAGACTCCCGCCGGGGTTGGCCGAACCGGCCTCGCGCGCGTCCGCTGCCCCCGCCACGAAGAACCCCGCACCGCGCCGGGCCACGAGCGTGCCGTGCGCGACGAGACGGTCATACGCCTCCACCACCGTGAATGTGCTGATGCCGTGCGCCTTCGCCAGTGACCGGATCGACGGCATGCGCATGCCCGCGTGCAACGTCTGACGCTGCAACGCTCGCTCGACCTCCCGCACGATCTGGTCGACGAGGGCTTCGGGTTGCGCGCGGTTCAGGGTAAAGGCGAGCGGCTGGACCATGGTGGGACGAAAGTGCTGATAAGGATGGCGGGCAAGTGCGCGAAATAGTCACGCGATCGAACACTCAACCTGCGGTGTACGGGTAAATCCCGAGCGGCATGACATCCGGCCCCGGCCCACGTGGCACGGGGCGGGCGGGTGTCTGCTCCATCGGCTGTTGCCAATACAGTTGAGGCAATTGACCGATACAGAATAACCATTTTACGGGTGACTGTACATGTCTGTACCGGTTCACCTCTCGTAGCATCCATCCCATCCACCCGTGGAGCGGCTTCGCGTCGCCAACCCGGGACCTCCTGACCGTGACATGCCCCTGGGGAGACCTCGCGATGAACATGAAAGACCTGAATCTCGATATGACGGCGTTCTGGATGCCGTTCACCAACAACCGTCAGTTCAAAAGCTCGCCGCGCCTGTTGGTCAAGGCCGAAGGCATGCACTACACGTCGTCGGACAATCGTCAGATTCTCGACGGCACCGCCGGTCTCTGGTGCGTGAACGCCGGGCACTGCCGCACCGAGATCGTCGAAGCGATCCGTCAGCAGGCCGGTGAGATGGACTTCGCACCGACGTTCCAGATGGGGCATCCGAAAGCGTTCGAAGCGGCCGCCAAGATCGCCGAGATCACCCCGCAGGGCCTCGACCGCGTGTTCTTCACGAACTCGGGGTCGGAGTCGGTCGACACCGCACTCAAGATCGCGCTCGCCTATCATCGCGCGCGCGGCGAAGGCCAGCGTACGCGCCTCATCGGTCGTGAGCGCGGCTATCACGGCGTGGGCTTCGGCGGCATCTCGGTCGGCGGCATTTCGCCGAACCGCAAGGCGTATTCCGGCCAGTTGCTGCCTGCCGTCGACCATCTCCCGCACACGCTCAACATCAAGGAAGCTGCCTTCACCAAGGGACAGCCCACGTGGGGTGCGCATCTGGCCGACGAACTGGAGCGCATCGTCACGCTGCACGACGCGTCAACCATCGCCGCCGTGATCGTCGAGCCGCTGGCGGGGTCCACCGGCGTGCTGGTGCCGCCGCAAGGCTATCTGCAAAAGCTGCGCGAGATCTGCGACAAACACGGCATCCTGCTGATTTTCGACGAAGTCATCACCGGCCTTGGTCGCCTCGGCAAGCCGTTCGCAGCGCAGTACTTCGGTGTGACGCCGGACATCATCACGATGGCCAAGGGCGTGAACAATGCCGCCGTGCCGATGGGGGCCGTCGCTGTGAAGACGTCCGTGCACGACACCATCGTCGACGCCGGTAACACGGGTGCCATCGAGTTCTTCCACGGCTACACGTACTCGGGGCACCCGCTGGCGGCCGCCGCTGCCTGCGCTGCGCTCGACGTCTACAAAAACGACGGCCTGTTCGAGCGTGCCGCCAAGCTCGCCCCGCACTTCGAAAAGTCGATCCACGGTTTGCGCGACCTGCCGAACGTCGTCGACATTCGCAACCTCGGCATGGTCGGCGGCATCGAGCTGTCGACGCGCGACGGCAAGCCCGGCGCACGTGCGCACGAGATCTTCGTCAAGTGCTTCGAGAAGGGCGCGCTGATCCGTTACACCGGCGACATTCTCGCGTTCTCGCCGCCGCTCATCATCAGCGAAGCGCAGATCGACGAGTTGTTCGGCATCGTCGCGGAAGCGATCCGCGAGACGGCGTAAGGCAACACCCGCGCGACACCCGTCAGCACAAACGAATTCACGCAGGATTTACGGAAATCGACATGAACCAACGAGTCAGCACCGAACGTATCGAGCATTGGATTGGCGGCGCAAGCGTCGCGTCGGGCGAAGCCGAACTGCGCTTTGGCGAAGTGACGAACCCGGCCACCGGCGAAGTGATTCGCCAGGTGGCGCTGGGCGGTGCGAAGGATGTCGCTGCGGCAGTCGCCGCCGCGCGTGCCGCGCTGCCGGGCTGGCGCGCCACGCCGCCGATGAAGCGCGCTCGCGTGATGATGAAGTACCGCGAACTGCTTGAGACGAACCGCGAAGCCCTCGTGCAACTGATCACGCAGGAACACGGCAAGACGCTCGACGACGCCCGTGGCGAGGTCACGCGCGGCATCGAAGTGGTCGAGTTCGCCATCGGTATCCCGCATCTGCTCAAGGGCGAGATCGCGCCGCAGGTCGGCACCGGCGTCGACACGTACTCGATCCATCAGCCGGTGGGTGTCTGCGCGGGCATCACCCCGTTCAACTTCCCGGCCATGGTGCCGCTGTGGATGTTCCCGATGGCCGTAGCGTGCGGCAACACGTTCGTGCTCAAGCCGTCGGAGAAGGTACCGTCGGCGGCGCTGCTGCTGGTGCGTCTGGCTAAGGACGCCGGTCTGCCCGATGGCGTGCTGAACGTAGTGAACGGCGATAAGGCAGCCGTCGATGCGCTGCTCACGCACCCGGACGTGAACGCGGTGTCGTTCGTCGGCTCCACGCCGATTGCGCAGTACATCTACAGCACGGCGTCGGCGCACGGCAAGCGCGTGCAGGCGCTCGGCGGCGCGAAGAACCACGGCGTGGTGATGCCGGATGCCGATCTCGATTTCACCGTCGACGCACTGATCGGCGCCGCTTACGGTTCGGCCGGTGAGCGTTGCATGGCGATCTCGGTGGCCGTCGCAGTGGGCGACGTGGCCGACCAACTGGTGGCCCGTCTCGCGCAAGCCGCGAAGGCGCTGCCGGTCGGCGATGGCACCGACCCCGTCGCGCAAATGGGACCGCTCATCACGCGTGTGCATTGCGATAAGGTGAAGGGCTTCGTCGATGCCGGTGTGGACGAAGGCGCGAAGCTCGTGGTGGACGGTCGTGGCCTGAAGGTCGCTCAGCGCGACGACGGCTTCTTCATCGGTCCGTGCCTGTTCGATAACGTCACGCCGGAAATGTCGATCTATCGCAACGAGATCTTCGGTCCGGTGCTGTCGGTCGTGCGTGTGAACACGCTGGAAGAGGCGATTGCGCTCATCAACCGCAATCCGTATGCGAACGGCACGGCGGTGTTTACGACATCGGGCGGTGCTGCGCGTCGCTTCGAAGACGAAATCGAAGTCGGCATGGTCGGCGTGAACGTGCCGATCCCGGTGCCGGTCTCGTACTTCTCGTTCGGTGGCTGGCGCAATTCGCTGTTCGGCGATCAGCATATCTACGGGCCGGAGTCGGTGCGCTTCTACACGCGCTCGAAGGTGGTCACGCGCCGCTGGTCGGAAGGGCGTCCGGCGAATGCCACGTCGTCGCTCGTCATGCCGACGCTCGGTCAGTAAGCTGTCAACTTTAGCGCCATGCAAAAACGCCGTCCCGGGATGCCCGGCGACGGCGTTTTTTTCGTCGACGATGATCGTGTGAGGTGTCAGCGCACCGGCGCAATTTCGATGCCTTCGTCTAGCAGGAAACTGCGGATGCGCTGTGCGAATTCGAGCGCGTGTTCGCCGTCGCCATGCAGACAGACGGTCTGCGCATGGATCGGGACGAGCGTGCCGTCGATGGCGCGCACGCGCTGCGCCTGCACCATCATCAGCGTTTGTGCGAGAGCGTCCTCTTCGCGCTCGATCAGTGCGCCGGGGGTGCCGCGTTTGACCAGCGAGCCATCCGGGTTGTAGCCACGGTCGGCAAACACTTCCTCGACGGCATGCATGCCGGCCGCGCGCGCCGCCTTCACGAGTTCGCCACCCGCCAGACCGTAGATGGCGAGATCGGTATCGAAAGCGCGAATCGCTTCGACCAGCGTTTCGGCCAGCGCGGGGTCGCGCGCCGCCTGATTGTAGAGCGCCCCGTGCGGCTTGACGTGCGTGAGCCAGCCGCCCTGCGCGCGCACCATCGCCGCGAGCGCGCCGATCTGATAGAGCATGCCCGCGCGGATTTCGTCGAGCGGGAGCTGCATTTCGGTGCGTCCGAAATTCTCGCGGTCGGGGAAGCTGGGGTGTGCGCCGATGGCCACACCGTTCTCCAGCGCCCAGCGCACCACTTGCTGCATCGTGCCGGCGTCGCCCGCATGCCAGCCGCACGCCACATTGGCCGAGCTGACTAACGCGAGCAGCGCTTCGTCGTAATCGCAACCTTCTCCGAGGTCGACGTTCAGGTCGATCTTCATCATGCGTTCTCCTGCGGGGACAGCCTGTCCTGCGTGTTCAAGTCTGCGTATTCAAGTGCGTTTGCGCGTAATGGCGGCCACCTTCGGCGTACTCAGAATGCCTCGGTCGTGCCACGCGAGTGCGCGTTCGATCTGATCAAGATAGCGCAGTTGCTCGCGCAGCGCTTCACGCGCCTCTGCGGCAGTGCATTCCGAAAAGTACAGCGTGCTGCCGAGCCGTGCCTGCCCGAGCCGCCAGAGATCGGCCGTGATCACCGTGCCGATCTTCGGGTAGCCGCCAGTCGTTTGCGCGTCGGCCAGCAGAATGATCGGCTGTCCCGACGGAGGCACCTGAATCACGCCGGGCAACACGCCGTGTGAGAGCAGGTCGTGCATGCGGTTCTTCTTGCGCGCGAGCGCCTCCGGCCCGGACAGGCGATAACCCATGCGGTTGCTGTTCGGCGTGACCTGCCACGGGTTCTCCCAGAAGCTTTTGTGCGTGACGGACGTGAAGTCGTCGTACTCCGGACCGGGCAACACGCGCACGCGATGCGCGAGCGGGTCGGACAGCCACAGCGGCGGGCGCACGCCCAGCGGCTCAGCTTTGCGTGCGGCGGGGCTCGGATGTCCGATGGCGATGCGATCGCCGTCGTGCAGGGCGCGACCCTCGAAGCCGCCGAAGCCACCGTTCAGATCGGTGCTGCGCGAGCCGAGTGTTTCCGGCACGTCGATGCCACCGGCCACGGCCAGATAGGTTCGCATGCCGAAGCGCGAGGGGCGCAACGTCAGCGTCTGGCCTTTGGCAACGGGGAAACGCCACCACGACCACACGGGGGCGCCGTCGAGATCGGCGTGGCAGTCCGCGCCGGTCAGCGCGACGAGGGTGGCCGACGTGAATCGCATCACACACGTCCCCATCGTGATTTCGAGGGTGGCGGTGTTCTGGTCGTTGCCCACGAGCCGGTTGGCGACGGCGCAGGCGAGCGGGTCGAGGGCGCCGCCGCTGGCGACGCCGAACGCACGCTGGCGGGTTCGGCCCAGGTCCTGAACGGTAGTGAGCAGGCCGGCACGCTGGATGTCGATCACAGGTCGAGACTCGCGATAGTGAAGTGCACACGGTCGCCCGGCGCCAGCAGGGCGGGGGGTGTCGCAGCGGGGTCGAACAGGGCGCTGGTGGCGTGGCCGATGATCTGCCAGCCGCCCGGCGAGTTGAGCGGATAGATACCGGTCTGATTGCCGCCGATGCCGACCGAACCAGCGGGCACGGACAACCGCGGCTCTGCGCGGCGCGGTGCGGCAATCGAATCGTCCAATCCGCCCAGATAGGCGAAGCCCGGTTGGAAGCCGAGGAAGTAGACGATGTACTCCGGTGCGGTGTGGCGTTGCACGACCGTCTTCGGTTGCAGGCGCGCGTGTTTGGCGACTTCCGCGAGATCGGGGCCGTGTTGGCCGCCGTAGTGGACGGGAATCTCGATGTCGCGTCCGACTTCCCCTGCACACGGCTGCGTCTGCCAGGCATCGCGCAACCGATCGCTCAGCACGTCGATATCGGTCGCGAGCGGATCGAAGAGCAGCGTGAGGTTGTTCATGCCGGGCACGACTTCACGCACGTCGGGCCAGTCGCGGGCCAGCGTCGCCACATGCCAGACTCGGCGCTGCGTGGCGAGATTGGCCGACGTCGGGCTGGTGCCCGCTTCACACACGAGCGCGCTGTCGCCGAGCGGCAGGATCTTGAGCGTTGTCATGAATTAGCGTGGGTTGCCGAGAGGGCGAGCGTAGGTGGCCGATTCCGTCACGATGGCGTCGAGCGCCAGGTCGTGCGCTTCGGCGCTGAGGTCCTGAACTTCGAGAAGGTCGTAGGCGATGCCGAGCGTTTGCGGAGCGGGCTTCATCGCATGCAGGGTGCGGTCGTAGAAGCCGCCGCCGTAGCCGAGGCGCAGGCCGTCCCGCGTAAAGCCGACACAGGGCACCAGCAGCAGGTCAGGAACCCGCACTTCCGTGTCGCGCGGGACGGGAATGCGGTAGCGGCCTTCCATCATTGGGGTGTCGGGCGTCCAGCGATGGAAGACCAGCGGGGTGGCCGGTGCGGTGACGACCGGCAGGGCGGCGAATCTGGGGGTATCAGGTGACGCAGCGGCCAGCCATGAAGCGACGACGTCGCGAGCGTCGAATTCATCCTGAATGGGCCAGTAGAAGCCGATGCAGCGCGGGGCGCGGCGCGAAAGTTCTTCGGCCAGCCGGGTGGCGAGTGCGGCGTCACGCTCGGCGCGTGCGTCGAGGGTGCTGCGGGCGTTGAGCAGCGTACGGCGCAGTAAGGCCTTCGGGCGTGCGTTCACAGACGTTGCGTCCGCCCCATTTCCAGACGTCTGAGCCGCCGATTGGGCGGGGTCCCGTGCTATGCTTGAATTCACTTTTTACCCGACGCTCCACGAAGATGTCCGAACGTTTGACCCGAGTATATCGCGCCGCCGCGCTCGTCCTGACCGCTGCCGCGCTGGTGGCCTGCAGCACGACCCAGGCGACAGGGCGTCCCAAGGCGCAGTCGGCGGCAAGCCGCTCGGCGCCATCGGCCGACGCGCTGTCGCAGCGCTCGCCGGACGACATCTTCGTCCAACTGCGCGAAGCGGCCCGCAGCAACGACGCACCGCGCGCCGCCGCGCTCGCCGCCATGCTCACCGACTACGACGTGCCGTCGTACGTCCAGTATTTCCAGATCAAGCCGCGCATGTTCGACCGTTCGGGCAAGGCGCTGCTCGACGCACCCGACGACGATATCCGCGCCTTCTTGCGCACGTATGACGGTCAGGCCATTGCCGATCGCATGCGCAACGACTGGCTGCTCGTGCTGGGCAAGCGTCACGACTGGCGCACGTTCGACGCCGAATATCCGAAGTTCGCCCTCGACGACGACACCCAGGTCAAATGCTATGCGCTGATGTCGCGTGCCTCGCGCGGGGAGAACGTTACGCAGGCTGCCACGGATCTGCTGACCACGCCGAAGAACTACGGCGAGGGTTGCATCGACATGATCAATACGCTCGCCGCGAGCGGTCAGTTGCCGCGTCAGGAAGTCTGGCATCAGATTCGTCTGGCGTACGAGGAGAACTACACCTCGCTGGGCAAGCAGATTGCCGATGCGCTGGGTGCGGCGCGTCCGGACGACACGTTGCTCGACATGGCGGCGACGCGTCCGGCGCAGATTCTGGCGCGCGGCGTGGATGGCTCGGAGGCGTCGCGTCAACTGGCGCTGCTCGCCACCGTGCGCATGGCCCGCTCGGACGCCATGCTCGCCGCGAGTAGCTTCAGCGGTATCGCGGGCAGCCTGTCGCAAGACGAACGCGCCATCGGCTGGGGTGCGATCGGCATGCGCGGCGCGCTCTCGCAAAATCCGATGGCGATCAACTGGTACCGTCAGGCGGGCACCGCCAAGCTGTCGAACACGGCGCAGGAATGGAAGATTCGCGCGGCGTTGCGCGCGGGTGACTGGAATCTCGTGCGCACGGGCATCGAAGCGATGCCGGCTGCGTTGCGCGACGACGGTGTCTGGACTTACTGGTACGGTCGCGCGCTGCGCGAGGCCGGGCAGGGCGATGCCGCGCGTGCGCAGTTCCAGAAGATCGCGTCGCAGCCGAACTTCTACGGTCAGTTGGCGAACGAGGAACTGGGCAACAAGACGATGCTGCCGCCGCGCACGGTCGTCACCCGTGCCGAGATCGACGCCAACCGCTCGAACGCCGGTTTCCTGCGAGCCGCCAAGTTCTACGACATGGGGCTGCGCTTCGAAGGCAACCGCGAGTGGAACTGGGAATTGCGCAACATGACCGACCGTCAGTTGATCGCCGCCGCGCAGTACGCCAACGGTATCGAACTGTTCGACCGTGCGGTGAATACGGCGGATCGCACGAAGGTGGAGCACGACTTCTCGCTGCGCTATCTGATGCCGTTCCGCGACAAGGTCGATCGCTTCTCCAAGATCGTCGATCTCGACGAAGCGTGGGCGTACGGGCTGATCCGTCAGGAATCGCGTTTCATCATCAATGCCCGTTCGTCCGCCGGCGCCGGCGGCCTGATGCAGGTGATGCCTGCCACGGCGAAGATGGTCGCCAAGCAGATCGGCATCGACTACAGCCCGGGCATGATGCACGACATCGATACCAATATCCGTCTGGGTACGAGCTACCTGTCGGATATCTACAATAAGTTCGACGGCTCGGCCGTGCTCGCGTCGGCCGGTTACAACGCCGGCCCGGGACGGCCGCGCACGTGGCGCTCCACCCTGGACCGCCCGGTCGAAGGCGCGATCTTTGCTGAGACGATTCCGTTCAACGAGACGCGTCAGTATGTCGAGAACGTGTTGTCGAATACGATGTATTACTCGGCCATCATCACGGGCCGTCCGCAATCGCTCAAGGAGCGGCTCGGCGTTATCTTGCCCCAGTGACGGCCAATGGCTGTCCTCGGGGTGTGGCCGGGGCCGCGAACCCACAGTCATAACGCGGAGGTGACGCATGCGCTATAACGTTTGTGTCGTCGGTGGCACTGGCTTCATCGGCAGCCATCTGGTGGCCCGGCTGGTTACGTTGGGACACGCCGTGCGTTTGCCGACGCGGCGTGTCGAAGCCGCCAAGGCGCTCGGTGTGCTGCCCGGCGTGGAACTCGTCGAGTGCGACGTGCACGACCCGCGCGCCCTTGAGCGCGTGATCGCGGGCAGCGACGCCGTCATCAATCTCGTCGGTATTCTGCATAGCGACCGCGGCACGCCCTACGGCCGTGCGTTTGCACGGGCGCATGTAGAACTGCCGCGCAAGATCGCGCAGGCCTGCAATGACCGTGGCGTTACCAGGCTGATTCATATGAGCGCGCTCGGCGCGGATTCGAACGGCCCGAGCATGTACCAGCGCTCGAAGGGCGACGGCGAGGCGGTCATTCGCGAGTCGGGCACTGCGGCGACGATCTTTCGTCCGTCGGTGGTCTTCGGCCCCGGTGACCATTTCCTGAATACGTTTGCGAAGCTGCAACGGCGTCTGCCGGTCGTGCCGTTGGCCAGTGCGAACGCGCGCTTCCAGCCGATCTATGTGACGGACGTTGCGCAAGCGTTTGCGCGGGCGCTGGAATGCGACGCCACCATCGGTAAGACGTACGAACTCGGTGGGCCTGAGGTGTACACGCTCGAAGCGCTGGTGCGTTTCGCGGGCGCCGCCTGCGGGTGTGAGCGTCCTATCCTGCCGCTGCCCGACAGCACCGCACGGCTTCAGGCCGCGATCTTCGAGAAGCTGCCGGGCGAGCCGATCATCACGCGCGACAATCTCGATTCGATGACGGTCGACAACGTACTGACCGGCCCGCTGGCCCCGGAACTCGATCTGACGCCGAACGGCCTGGAAATCGCCGTCGACTATCTCAACGGTGGCAACTGGGAAAAGCGGATGGCGGACTATCGCCGCTTCGCCGGACGCTAGGGGCTGCGCGGGCAAAGAAGGTCCTCATGCAACTCATCATCGCCAACAAAAAATACTCCTCGTGGTCAATGCGTCCCTGGGTGCTGCTCAAGCACTTTGGCATCGCATTCGAAGAGAAGAACGTGTGGCTCGCGCAGCCCGATTCGCGCGAGCAGATCCTGCGCTATTCGCCCACGGGCAAGGTGCCCTGTCTGATTGACAACGGCATCACCGTCTGGGATTCGCTCGCCATCTGCGAATATCTGGCCGACGCCTATCCGCATCTGCCGCTGTGGCCGAAGTCGCTGGGCACTCGCGCACATGCCCGTAGCATCTGCGCCGAGATGCACAGCGGTTTCACCGCTTTGCGCACGAATATGTGGATGAACGTTGCGGCCCACTGGCCCGGTGCCGGTGCGACACCCGAGGCGCTCGCCGACGTCCGTCGCGTCGAAGCGATCTGGGAAGACTGCCTCGCGCGCTACGAAGGTCCGTTCCTCTTTGGCGACTTCTCGATTGCCGACGCGTTCTATGCGCCCATCGTCATGCGCTTCGCGACGTTCGAGCCCGCATTGTCGCCGCACGCACAGGCGTATGCCGAGCGCATCCGCGAAGTGCCTGCCGTGCAGGCGTGGGTGGCGGCCGGGCGCGCGGAGACGCAGAGCGTCGCTTTCTACGACGTGCGCCCATGAAGATTTACGCCGTCGGCGGCGCGATTCGCGACGCCATGTTGGGACTGCCTGTGAAGGACCGCGACTATGTCGTGGTCGGTGCGACGCCGGAAGAGATGGTGCGACAGGGCTTCCGTCCGGTGGGGCGCGACTTCCCGGTGTTTCTGCATCCCAAGACACAAGCCGAGTACGCGCTGGCGCGCACCGAGCGCAAAACGGCGCGCGGCTATCACGGCTTCTCGTTCTACTTCGCGCCGGAAGTCACGCTGGAAGAGGATCTGATCCGGCGCGACTTCACCATCAACGCCATGGCGCGTGAAGTGCTGCCGGACGACAGTCTGTCCGACGTGCTGGTCGATCCCTACGGTGGCAAGCGCGACCTGGACGCCCGTGTGTTTCGTCATGTCGGCGAAGCGTTTGCAGAAGATCCGGTGCGCATTCTGCGCTGCGCACGTTTCGCCGCGCGCTTCACCGACTTCACCGTTGCCGACGAGACGATGGCGCTGATGCAGACGATGACGGCCAACGGCGAGGTCGATGCGCTGGTAGCCGAGCGGGTCTGGCAGGAAATTTCGCGCGGGTTGATGGAGCATCGCCCGTCGCGAATGTTCGATGTTCTCCGTGAGTCAGGGGCGCTCGCGCGCATTCTGCCGGAAGTCTCCCAGTTGTGGGGCGTGCCGCAACGTGCCGACTTCCATCCCGAGGTGGACACCGGCGTGCATGTGATGATGGTGCTCGACTACGCCGCGCGGCAGGGCTATTCGCTGCCGGTTCGTTTCGCCGCGCTCACGCACGATCTCGGCAAGGGCACCACGCCGGAAGACGTCCTGCCGCGTCACATCGGACACGAGGGACGCAGCGTCGGTTTGCTTGGCCCGTTGTGCGCGCGGTTGCGCGTGCCGGTCGAGTGCCGTGAACTGGCGCAGGTCGTGGCGCGCGAGCATGGCAACATCCATGCAAGTCAGAAGTTTGGCGCGGGTGCGCTGGTGCGCCTGCTGGAGCGGTGCGACGCACTGCGAAAACCGGAGCGGTTCCTCGAAGTGCTGCAAGCGTGCGAGGCCGATGCACGTGGACGTGGCGGTGATTTCGCGACGGCGCCGTATCCGCAACGCGAGCGTTTGCTCGCGGCGCTGGACGCGGCACGAAGCATCGATGCCGGAGCGGTGGCGGGGCAATACGCAGACAACCCGGGGAAGATTCGCGAAGCGGTTCAGGCCGCGCGCATCGATGCCGTCGAGGCGGCAGGGTTCGTCGGCGAAGACAACTAAGCCATTCGTTGGCCCGAACGACAGAGGGGCATGCGAGACTTCCGAATCTCGCATGCCCCTCGTTGTTTGCTTCGCTATCGCGTCGCTTTCCCCACCGCCCTTGTCTTGCTTACTCGAACGCCTTGTCGTTCGGGTTCGCGTAGAGCTGCTTGAGCTGCTCGCTCATCGGGAAATTGAAGTTGATGTTCTTCGGCGGCACCGGCGTCTCGAACCACTTCTTGTACATGGCGTTGATCTCGCCGCTCTTCATCACGCCGGCGAGCGTGTCGTCCACCAGCTTTTTGAACTCGGTGTCGCCGTGCTTCATCATGAAGCCGTACGCTTCGAACGACTGCGGCTTGCCCGTCACGACCCACTCATCGGGATTGCGGCCCATCGTGCGCGCACCGGCGAGCAACACGTCATCCATCATGAACGCCTGAACGCGTCCGCCCTGAAGCATGGTGAACGACTCGCCGTAATCCTTGCCGGAAATGACGTTCATGCCCATCTTCTTCTCGTTGTTCATCTTGTTCAGGATGCGCTCCGAGGTCGTGCCAGCATTGGTCACCACGGGCTTACCCGCCAGATCCGGGAAGTCCTTGATGCCGGAATTCTTGTTCGTCAGGAGGCGCGTGCCCGCGACGAAGAACGTGTTCGAGAAATTGACCTGCGACTGACGCGCCGTGAGGTTCGTCGTCACGCCGCACTCGATGTCGACCGTGCCGTTCTGCACGAGTGCGATGCGGTTCTGCGACGTGACGGGAATGAAGCGGACTTGCAGATCGGGCTTCTTCAGACGCGTTTTGACGGCGTCGACGACCTTGTTGCACAGGTCTTGCGAGTAACCGATGACGTTGTGACCGTTGTCGTAGTACGAGAACGGAATCGACGATTCGCGATGGCCGATGGAAATCACGCCGCTGCTTTCGATCTTTTGCAGCGTCTCCGATGCGCCCTGCGCCAGCGTCGCACCGGCCGCCAACGTCATCGCTACGGCCAGCACCCCGCGCATCACCCCGGTCAATCGCGTCTTGATCATGTCCTGCTCCTGAAATGGTCTTCCCGTGATTCATCATTGAATCATTTGTTTCATGTTAATTTTTTTGCAACAAATGATCAAATCATAGTTAACCCGGAAAAACGACAAGGGCATGCCTCACGGCGTGAGACGCGACGGTGCGGAGAACCGATGGCGGGGACTTACGGGGAAGACGGGCGGTGTGGCGAGAACGAGCGAGGCGCCGCTGACGCGCGGCGTTGCAACGGGTGTTGCGGCGGTTGCGGAGTGCGGCGACTGTTACAGCAAACGAATCAGCAGGTTGAAGACGAGCGAGAGCAGCACGGTCGAGGCGAACGGGAAGACCATTTCCTTCCCGCGCCAGCGCAGACGCACGTCACCGGGCAAGCGGCCGATACCGAGTTTGGTCAGCCAGGGGGCGGCTGCCGAGAGGACGCAGATCGCGAAGAAGATGGTGAACATCCAGCGAAACATCGGGGCGGCCTCTCGGTTGGGTGTGATTTGGACGCGTGTTGGATGTGATGTCCGGCGTAGCGGATCAGAGCGCGTGACTGCGGTCGCCGTTGACGAAGCCGACCAGACCGGCCCATTCGTCCATCGCGCGTCCGAAGGCGATGACCTTGAAGAGTTCGCCCATCTCGGCCTCGGAGAGCAGTTTCTGAGCGGCGGCAGCCGCAGGCAGGAACGTCTTCGGATCAAGCGGATCGAGCGCGCTCATCAGATCGACGATACCCGCATTCATCAGGAAACGCGCCTGCGACGTGAAGCCCAGCAGGTCGAGACCGGCTTCCACACCGGCGTCGGCGATGCCCGAGAATTCCACGTGCGCGGTGATGTCCTGCAAGCCGGGGTAATAGAAGGGGTCGTCGTGCGCGTGGTGACGGTAGTGGCACATGAGCGTGCCGCCTGCGCGTTGCGGATGGTAGTACTCGCGTGCGGGGAAGCCGTAATCGATCAGCAGCAGCAAGCCGCGCGCGAGCAAGGGGGCGACGCTGCGTACGAAGGCCGAGGCGGCTTCGTGCGTCTCCGTCAGATATTCCTGCGTCGGGGGCAGATCGGCCAATGCGTGGAGCGCCCCCGGCAGCGGGCCGGTGTAAAGCCGCTCCTCCCACGCGAAGCCTTCCGGCGTGCGCACGACACCGCGCTCGAACCAGACCGGCTGACCGCTGGCGTCCGGGCGGCGCGCCCACAGGCGCACGGGCATGGCGTCGAGGACTTCGTTGCCGATCATCGTGCCGTGGAAGGCGTCGGGCAACTGGTCGAGCCACGTCACGCGATCGAGCAGATGAGGTGCGGCTTTTTCGATGGTGTCACGCTGGCGGGCGCGAAGCTCACCCGAGAGTTCCATGATCGAGTACTGCTCGCACGGCGTGCCTTCGGCTTCGAGCGCGAGCAGCAGATCGGCGGCGAGGCGTCCCGAGCCTGCACCGAATTCCAGTACCTGCGCGTCGCCCGTCTGTTCGAAGACTTCGCCGATCTGGCGCGCGAGCGTGCGCGCGAAGAACGGTGTGAGTTCCGGCGCGGTGACGAAGTCGCTGCCGTCGGCGGCGAGGCGTCCGAACTTGGCGGCGCCGGCGGCGTAATAGCCGAGGCCGGGTGCGTACAGCGCCAACTCCATGAAGCGGTCGAACGGCAACCAGCCGCCGTCCGCGTCGATGGCGTCGGCAAGATATGCCGTGAGACGGCGCGAGTGTTCGAGCGCGTCCGTCTCCGGAACGGGTAAACTATGGGGTTTCGGTGCGGCCTGATTCATGCGGGCATTGTAACGGAGACGGTGCAGACTGGCTGCTATGGTTGAGATAGTGCGTCTGTGGGCGAATTCGACGTTTTTTACGCCGATTTTTGCCGGTTTTCGATTGTTTTTGCGTGTTTTTCACCAGTTTGCGCAACGCGCGGCTTCCGTCAGGAGCCCTGCCGAAGGCTCGCAGGCTGTCGTGTCCCGCTGCCGCTGAAGCCTCAGGCCGCCCGAAGTTCGTTCATCCGCCCGCTCAGATACAGGAATTCGCCGCATGACCGTTGCATCGACGCCACGCCCTGTCCCCGACGCAAACGACGCCGCTCGCACGTCCGACGTGCTGCGCGTGTCGCGTGTTGCGCTGGTGACCGGCGGCGCACGCCGCATCGGACGCGCCATCGCGCTGAAGCTCGCGAGCCTGGGCTGGGACGTCGCCGTGCACTACGAGCGCTCGCATGACGAGGCGCTTGAAACGGTCGCCGCCATCGAGGCGATGGGCCGCCGCGCGGTCGCATTGCAGGCGTCGCTCGCCGACGAAGCCGCCACCGTCGCGCTGATCGGGCGTTGCCGTGAGGCGCTGGGCGTACCGACGTGTCTGGTGAACAATGCGTCGCGCTTCGAGTACGACTGCGCCGACGATTTCGGCTACCAGGCGCTGGAGCGCCACATGCGCGTCAATGCAGGCGCGCCGCTGGTGCTGGCGCGCGAGATGCACGCGGCGCTCGGTGAGGCCGGGCGTGGCGTCATCGTCAATCTGCTCGATCAGAAGCTGGCGAATCCGAACCCCGATTACCTGTCGTACACGCTGTCGAAGGCGGCGCTCGACGTGGCGACGACCTTGCTGGCACAAGCCTTTGCACCGCGCCTGCGGGTTGTCGGCGTAGCCCCGGGTGTCACGCTCCTGTCCGTCGACCAGACGCCAGCGGGCTTTGCCGCCGCGCATGCGTCGACGCCGCTGGGCGCGTCGTCCACGCCGGACGACATTGCCGAAGCCGTCGCCTATCTGGCGCAGGCGCCCGCCGTCACCGGCACTGTGTTGTATGTGGACGGTGGCCAACATCTCGCGAGTTCGTCGCGCGACGTGAAATTTCTGACCGAGCCGGCCGATGCCGACCGGTCTCGTTGATTGTCATTACGAGTCTTCAAAATGCATAGCGCTCTTTCCCACCCCCGCCTGATGGACTGCCGTCGCATGTTCCTGCGCGACTACGAGGTGTTCATCAACATCGGCGTGCACGATCACGAAAAGCGTGGCGAGCAGCGCGTGCTGATCAACGTGCAACTGTTCGTCCCGCTCGCCGAGAGCACGCCCAGGGAAGACAAGCTCGACGAAGTCGTGGATTACGACTTCATGCGCGAGACCATCGCCAAGCGCGTGGGGCAGGGCCACATCCATTTGCAGGAAACCCTTTGCGACGACGTCGCGCGTGCGCTGCTGGCGCATCCGCGCGTTCGTGCTGTGGGTGTGTCGACCGAGAAGCCCGACGTCTACCCCGATTGCCACTCGGTCGGCATCGAAGTGTTTCAGATGAAGGATGCCTGACATGAGTGCCGTCATGCCCGAGACCGGCGCGCCACTGGCCGCGACCGGCAATGCCGTCGCCGCCGACAGCGTGAAGAAAGCGCAGAAGCTCGCGTTCGAGAACAATAAGCTCGAAAAGCGCCTGTTCCGTCTGACGGGGCAGGCCATCGGCGACTACAACATGATCGAGCAGGGCGATCGCGTAATGGTGTGTATGTCCGGCGGTAAGGACAGCTACGCCATGCTCGACATCTTGCTCAAGCTGCGCGAGCGGGCCCCGATCGACTTCTCCATCGTCGCCGTCAACCTCGATCAGAAGCAGCCCGGTTTTCCCGAACACGTGCTGCCGGATTACTTCCGTTCCATCGGCGTGGACTTCCACATCGAGAATCAGGACACGTATTCCATCGTCAAGCGCGTGGTGCCCGAAGGCAAGACCACATGCTCGCTGTGCTCGCGTCTGCGTCGCGGCATTCTTTATCGCGTGGCCGGCGAACTCGGTGCGACGAAGATCGCGCTGGGCCACCATCGCGACGACATCATCGAGACGCTGTTCCTGAACATCTTCTACGGTGGCAAGCTCAAGGGCATGCCGCCGAAGCTGCAATCGGACGACGGCAAGAACGTGGTGATCCGACCGCTAGCGTATGTGCGCGAGCCGGATCTCGAACGTTATGCCGAGTACAAGCAGTTCCCGATCATTCCGTGCACGTTGTGCGGCAGCCAGCCGAACCTGAAGCGCGCCGAGATGAAGTCGCTCATCCGCCTGTGGGAAAAGCAGCACCCGGGGCGCATCAAGTCGATTTTCAGCGCGTTGTCGAACGTGGTGCCGTCGCATCTGATGGACACGAACCTTCACGACTTCCGGAATTTGCGTGCGACGGGGCAACCCGACCCGCTCGGCGACATTGCGTTCGACGAAGCGCCCTGCGGCGATGAGGACGATGCGGGCATCATCCGCATCAATCAATTGACGCAATTCGACGACTGATCGACATCGACGGCTGACGCACGACCGGCGAGCACTTTGCGAACCGAATCGTACGCCAGACGGCGTTCTCAGTGATCCCCGCGCCGTCATCGGCCGGGGACGCGAGATCCAGACACACAGACACAAGCCTTCCACTTTCGAATCGTCACGACGCCATGAATATTGTGATTCTCGCCGCCGGCATGGGTAAGCGCATGCGCTCGAAGTTGCCCAAGGTGTTGCAGCCGCTGGCCGGCCGCCCGCTGCTCTCGCACGTGATTGCGACGGCGCGTCAACTCGCGCCGGGCAAGCTCATCGTAGTGATCGGCCACGGTGGCGATGCCGTGCGCGAAGCCGTGTCCGGTGACGACATCCTGTTCGCAGAGCAGGCGCAGCAGTTGGGGACTGGGCACGCCGTGCAGCAAGCGGCGTCGCAGCTCGACGAATCGGTGCCCACGCTCGTGCTGTACGGTGACGTGCCGCTCACGCGCGTTGAAACGTTGCAAGGGCTGCTCGATGCGGCGGGCAACGACAAGCTGGGTGTGCTCACCGTCGATCTCGACAACCCGACAGGCTACGGCCGCATTGTGCGTGACGCCGCAGGCAACGTGCAGCGTATCGTCGAACAGAAAGACGCCAATGAGGCCGAGCTGGCGATTCGCGAGATCAATACGGGTATCGTCGTCGCCCCGACGCGCGCGCTCAAGGGATGGCTCGGCGGCCTGAAGAACCAGAATGCGCAGGGTGAGTACTACCTGACCGACGTGATCGCCTGTGCGGTGGCGGACGGCGTGTCCGTCGTCACCACGCAGCCGGCGTTTGCGTGGGAGCCGAACGGCGTGAACGACAAGGCGCAACTGGCCGAACTGGAGCGCGATTATCAGCGCAATGCGGCGGGCGCGCTGCTCGCGGCTGGCGTCACGCTGATCGATCCGGCGCGCTTCGATGTTCGCGGGGAGATCGTCTGCGGCACCGACGTTTCCATCGATGTGAACTGCATCTTCGAAGGCAAGGTCACGATCGGCGACGGTGCGACCATCGGGGCGAACTGCATCATTCGCAACACCACGATCGGTGCGGGCACCTGTATCGAGGCGTTCAGCCATCTGGACGGCGCAGTGGTCGGGTCGGATGCCGTCATCGGACCGTACGCGCGTCTGCGTCCGGGTGCCGAGCTGGCGGACGACGTGCACATCGGCAACTTCGTGGAAGTGAAGAATGCGTCGATGGCCAAGGGTTCGAAGGCGAACCATCTGGCGTACGTCGGCGATTCGACCGTGGGTGCGCGCGTGAATATCGGTGCGGGTACGATTACGTGCAACTACGACGGCGCGAACAAGCACCGCACGATTATCGAGGACGATGTCTTCATCGGTTCGGACACGCAGCTCGTCGCGCCCGTCACGGTCCGACGCGGTACGACGATTGCTGCGGGCACGACCGTCTGGAAGGACACGCCGGAAGATGCACTGGTGCTCAACGGCAAGACGCAGGAAGCGAAGACGGGTTATGTCCGCCCGCGCAAGCAGAAGCAGTAAAATCGGCGGTTATGTGCTGGCGCATGTTCCATTGGCGTGCGCTGGTGAGTGAACACGGATCTCATCCGATAGAACGAGTCAGAGTTTCTGGCACTGAGGAAGGCGAATATGTGCGGCATTGTCGGCGCGGTGGCGCGGCGAAATATTGTACCGGTGTTGGTTGAAGGTTTGCGTCGTCTCGAATATCGTGGCTACGACTCCTGTGGCGTGGCAGTGCTTAAGGACGGCGTGCCGCAACGCGCACGCAGCGTCTCGCGCGTGGCTGACCTCGACGAGCAGCTTGCCCAAACGCAATTGACGGGCGAGACGGGCATTGCCCACACGCGCTGGGCAACGCACGGCGCACCGGTCACGAACAACGCGCACCCGATTTTCTCGCGCGACGAAGTGGCGCTGGTTCATAACGGCATCATCGAGAACCACGAGAGCCTGCGTGACGAATTGCGCGGTCTTGGCTACGAGTTCGTGTCGCAAACCGACACCGAAGTCATCGCCCATCTGATTCACCACATTCTGTCCAACGGCGCGGCTGGCGATCTGTATCAGGCGGTCCGTCTGGCGACGCGTCGTCTGCATGGCGCTTATGCCATTGCCGTGTTCCGTAAGCAGGAGCCGCATCGCGTCATCGGTGCACGTGCGGGCTCGCCGCTCGTGGTCGGAGTGGGCGAGGGCGAAAACTTCCTCGCGTCGGACGCGCTGGCGCTGGCTGGCACAACCGATCAGTTCATCTATCTGGAAGAGGGCGATGTCGTCGAACTCACGCTGGACGGCGTGAAGATCGTGGATCGCAACGATGCGGCTGTCGAGCGCGAAGTGCGCACCGTTCAGGCTTATACGGGCGCCGTGGAGCTGGGACCGTATCGTCACTACATGCAGAAGGAAATCTTCGAGCAACCGCGCGCGATCGGCGACACGATGGAAGGCGTCGAAGGTATTTCGCCGACGCTTTTCGGCGAGAAGGCCGAAGCGGTGCTCAGCAACGTCGATTCGATTCTGATTCTGGCGTGCGGCACGAGCTACTACTCGGGCATGACGGCGAAGTACTGGTTGGAGTCGCTGGCGCAGATTCCGACGCAGGTCGAAGTGGCGAGTGAGTATCGTTACCGCGACAGCGTGCCGAATCCGAAAACGCTGGTCGTGACGATCTCGCAATCGGGCGAGACGGCCGACACGATGGCGGCGCTCCAACACGCGCAATCGCTGGGCATGACGAATACGCTCGCGATCTGCAATGTGGGGACGAGCGCGATGGTGCGTCAGACCGCGTTGCATTACCTCACGCGCGCGGGCACGGAAATCGGCGTGGCGTCGACGAAGGCGTTCACGACGCAGCTCACGGCACTGTTCCTGCTCACGCTGACGATTGCGAAGTTGCGTGGTCGTCTGAGCGCGGCGCAAGAGGCGGACTATCTGACGCAGTTGCGTCACCTGCCGTCGGCACTGCACAGCGTGCTGGCGCTGGAGCCGCAGATCATTGCGTGGGCCGAAGAGTTTGCTCGTCGCGAAAATGCGCTGTTCCTGGGGCGCGGTCTGCACTACCCGATTGCCCTGGAAGGCGCACTCAAGCTCAAAGAAATCTCGTACATCCACGCTGAGGCATATCCGGCGGGCGAACTCAAGCATGGTCCGCTGGCGCTGGTGACGGATCAGATGCCTGTTGTGACGGTGGCCCCGCGCGACGCGCTGGTGGAGAAGCTGAAGTCGAACATGCAGGAAGTGCGCGCCCGTGGCGGCCAGCTGTATGTGTTCGCCGATGCGGACACGGAGATTGCGAATGCCGAAGGTCTCCATGTAATCCGTATGCCGGAGCACTACGGCCAGCTGTCGCCGATTTTGCACGTCGTGCCGCTGCAACTGCTCGCGTATCACACCGCCTGCGCTCGCGGCACCGACGTCGACAAGCCGCGCAATCTCGCGAAGTCGGTCACGGTGGAGTGAGATGACGAAGGGGCTGGCGTTCACCGGCCCTGTCGGCTAGTTCGGAGAGAGGCACCTACGGGGGCCTCTTTTGCTTTGTACGCTCAGCGATGTCGACGTGAGTCGTTCCCGGACATCGGTGGCTTAAGTCGCTGCCGACCAGACCGCGAGTTCGTAACCATCGGGATCGACGAAGTGGAAGCGGCGACCGCCGGGAAACGAGAACACAGGACGGCTGATCGTTGCACCGGCCGCTTCGACACGCTGTTGGGCGTCGGCGAGGTCGTCGGCGTAGAGGATCACCAGCGGGCCACCGGGACGAACGGCCTCTCCCGTCGTGAGGCCACCTGTGAGGCGACCGTCGCTGAATTCCGTGTAGGTCGGACCGTAGTCGGTGAAGGTCCAGCCGAACACGCTGCCGTAGAACGCTTTGCTGCGTGCGATATCGGAGACGTTGAATTCGATGTTGTCGATCTGACGATCGCGGCCTTGGTGACTCATGTCGGTTCTCCTGCGGCAGACGGTTCGTCGGGAAGGGCATAGCGGAAGTCGTAAGCGTGCTTCCCCTCGGCGATCTCGATGACGAGGCTGCCGGTCAGGCCCGTCAGTGCATCGGTCCCGGAATCGGGCACGACGGTAATGGACTGCGTGGGCACACCGCGCGTCATTGTCGAGCTGTGTTGCAACACAAACGTTCCGTTGCGTCCATGAAGCGCACCGCGCACGGTTTCCATGGCGACGTAACCGGCTGAGCCGGGTGTGCTGCTGCGAAACGCCAGCATCTCTCCCTGACCGGTTGCCCTCAGATCCCCGTGATACGTCTTGTCCAGCGAGAGACGGCTAAGCCCTGTGTCCTGCGCAACGGCACTCAACGCTTCCGGCCCGAGCTGAACATCGAAAAGCCCTTTGGCTGTTTGATTCACTTTTGTACTCCTCCGGTGGAATATGGGTACTGTGTTTTTGTACAGTATTGAGTGTACTCAAACTTGCGCAAGATGCAAGCTGGAATCGTGTTCGTCCCCTGACACAAACAAAAAAGGGAGTCCCTTTCGGGACTCCCTCAACTACTGGAGCACTCAAATCAACGACTAAACATCTCGCGAAGCGTTTAGCTTAGAACTTGTGGCGCAGGCCCGAGATCACAGCCGTTTGGGTCTTCGTGCTCGACGCACCGCCAGCACCGCTGATCGATGCGGCCGAGGCGTCGCCAGCTGCCTTTTGATAGATACCGACCAGGTACACGTCAGTACGCTTCGAGAGCAGATAGTCCACTGCGGCGTTGACCTGGTGGTACTTCGGGCTCAGGTTGGCGAGCGTGGCGCTACGCGTGCTTGCGTCCGTGTACGTGTACGACAGGCCCAGCAGCAGCGACGGCGTCAGGTTGTACGTGCCGTTCAGTTCGTAGTTCGACACGCGTGCGCCCGTGCCGCCAACGTACTTCAGTTGCGTGTTGCTGTAGACGAAGCCAACGTTAGCCGGACCGAACTTGTAGCTGCCGCCCGTGGCGAACACGCGCTGCTTGTCCACACCGACCGTTGCCGTGCCGACCTTGGCCGAGTAGAAGTCGCCGCTGTAGTCGCCAGCCACCGCACCGCCGGTGTTCGCGCCGTTCGGCGTGCCGACTTCCAGGTAACCGATACCGAACTTGAACGGACCGTTGGCGTAGCTCGCACCCAGGCTCCATGCGCGGTTGTTCGCGAAGCCGCTGCCAGCCGTGCTGCTGCTCGCCTGGTTCGAGAAGCCATACAAGCCGCCGAACGAGAACCCGGCGTAGTTGGCGCTCGTGTACTTGATCGAGTTGTTGATACGGAACGAGTTGTACAGGTTGTCAACGTCGCCGACGTGAGCGCCGAGCTTCGTTGCAAACTGTTTGGCCGACGTCAGGCCGCTTACGAAGTCCACCACGGAGTCGTACTGACGACCGATGGTCACGCTACCGAACGTCTTGTTCGACAGACCGACGAATGCCTGACGGCCGAATTCACGGCTGCCCTGACCCAGTGCACCGTTCGTGATGTTGAAGCCGTTCTCCAGGGTGAAGATGGCCGACGTGCCGCCGCCCAGATCTTCCGAACCCTTCAGGCCCCAGCGGTTACCCGATTGCAGGCCGTCGGCCGTGGTGAAGTTCTTGCTGCCGCCAACGTTGCTCACGTAGGCCAGACCGCCATCGAGAACGCCATACAGCGAAACGTTGCTTTGCGCATGTGCAGCACCTGCTGCAGCGGCTGCGATCACGCCAGCCAGTGCGGCGGCCAGTTGCGTCTTTTTCATCGGTCGAATCCTCTATCGAAAACTTATTAATCAATTCGAACCCTTCGCCTGTGGACGGGCGCCCCGTGGGTTCGGGCCGAACTATATCGAACGACGCCGCAATTACATAGGTGTATTAACGAAATGACGAACCCGATGTCTGCTCGATGCAACGCATCGCGGCATATCCCTGCGAATGACCTCAAATTCATTTTCATGACACATGAATGCCGTAAAAAGGAATCCGCGAGAGGTCCAACGTGCAGACCGCTTGCGCTGAACGTCACCGCAGCGTCATCCGCCTTTCACGCTCGGCCACCAGCACCGCATAGCGCTTGCGAACCTTGTCGGCGTAGCGCTGGCGCAGCGTGGCACGTGCCTCACCGCCGCCGGCGTTATACGCGCCCACGGCTTCCCATCCATACCCATACTGACGCACGAAGCCTGCGAGAATCCACGCGCCAGTCACGATCGACGCACAGGCGTCTTCACGCAATCGACGCTCGGTCATACCGTAGCGGGAGAGTGTCGGCAGGTGGGTGCTGTTGATCTGCATCAGCCCGATATCGTGCGTGCCGTTACGGTTGACGTTGCTGGCGTTCACGTCGAGATTCGATTCGACTTGTGCGATGGCGTACAACAGCAGCGGATCGAGACGATAGCGATCGGCGGCGAGGTCCCAACAGTCGGCCCGCGCCGGTGTCGACACGAGCGCAACGAGGACAGCGGCTGCGGCGCAGGTACGAAGAAGACGAAGAAGACGAAGGGGGCGAAGGAGAGGGGAGATCCGAGTGGATGACAAATCTAGACTCCTGACAGTGCCACGATCGCGCGGGTGGCCGAGATTATCGATAAGTGCTTGCCGCCTCGGCTTTCAGAACGTGCTCATACGTGTGCGAGTCGTGCGCCGATTTGCAGACTCACGGTGCGGCTGTTGGCTCAACGTGTCAGTTGTGGCGTGGCGCTCTTGCGATGACGATATGAGTTGAAATGCACGACATATCGTCACCAACAATGTATTTATTGACGAATTAACGCTACATTTCATCCGAGGCTCTCCCTAGAATTGAGGCATACCGCGTCGCGCAGAAAACCGTGACGACGCGTCGACCGACGTTCCTGAATTGGGGGAAAACATGAAGAAGATCGCCTTGCTGGGTGCGGGACACATCGGCCAGACCATCGCGCGGTTATTGCATGACAGCGGCGATTACCGGGTGACGGTATTCGACCGGAACGCGCAGTCCTATGAAGCTGTGCGCGAGTACGCACACGCGTTTGTCGAACTCACCGGCAACGACACCGGCTCGTTGCAACGGGCCGTTTCCGGCTTCGATGCCGTGGTCAACGCCTTGCCATACACGATGGCCACGAGCGCGGCAACCGCCGCCGTAGCAGCGGGCTGTCACTACTTCGATCTGACTGAGGACGTGGCGGCCACGCACGCAATTGCGCAACTGGCCGAAGGCGCATCGACAGCGCTGATGCCGCAATGCGGACTCGCACCGGGCTTCATCGCGATTGCGGCCCATCACCTCGCGGCGGCGTTCGACCGCGTCGACTCGGTGAAGATGCGCGTGGGTGCGCTGCCAGCCTTTCCGACCAACTCACTGAAGTACAACCTGACGTGGAGCGTCGACGGGCTGATCAACGAGTACTGCCAGCCGTGCGAGGCGATTCGTGATGGCGCGCGCCTGAGTGTGCAGCCGCTGGAAGACCTCGAACACTTCTCGCTCGATGGTGTGGAATACGAGGCCTTCAATACCTCGGGCGGTCTCGGCACGTTATGCGAAACGCTGGCGGGGCGCGTGCGCGATCTCGACTACAAGTCGGTGCGCTATCCGGGGCACGGTGCGTTGATGAAGGTGCTGCTGAACGAGCTTCGTCTGAAGGACGATCAGGAAACGATCAAGACGATTCTCAAGCGCGCAATTCCGAGCACTTTGCAGGATGTGGTGCTCATCTTTGTCGTAGTGAACGGACTGCGTCGCAGCGTACTCACGCAGGAAGTGTTCGCGCGCAAGATCTTCGCGGAACGCAACAACGGTCACAGCGCGAGCGCCATCCAGATCACGACGGCGTCGGCCATTTGCGCCGCCGTCGACATGTTCTTCGCGAAGCAACTCCCGCAGCACGGTTTCGTGCGTCAGGAACAGATTGCGTTGCCGGATTTTCTGGCGAATCGCTTCGGTCAGGTCTACGCGCATTCCACTCGCATCGAATCGCTTTCCTGACGTCGCTAATGTTGCCGATGTCGCCAAGCGACGAAAAAACACGACGGCCCGGCAAGCGGTGCGCCCCGCTATCGGCGGGCCGTCGTTGAGGAAACGCATTGGCTGACGCGAATGCGAAGAGGTTTAAAGCGGTTTGAAGCGATGTGAAACGTCGTTACGACGTTTTAGAAGCGATGCTGAATGCCCGCCGTCACGCCGACCTGTGTATCGGCTGCGCCCGTCAGGTCGCGCGAAAGACTGACCTTCTGGCCGTGCTTCGCGAAGGCATAGCCGCCGGACAGATACAGCGCCGTGCGCTTGGACATTGCATATTGCGCGCGCAGGGAGATGAGCGTCGGATCGGCGTCGCTCGCGTCCTTGATGTCCTGATGGTAGATCGCGCCGTACAGCGTGAACGCCGGCGTGAAGTCGTACGACGCGCCCAGCCAGTACATGTCGCTGCGCAGCGACGCGGTGCCTGCAGTCACGAACGTCTTCTTGTAGTTGCGATACCCGGCCATCACCTTGGCTCCGCCAAAGCGATAGCTTGCGCCGGCGTGAATCCCCTGAATGTAGTCCGTCGTGTCGGCAGGCGTTACGCTGTTGCCCGCGCCGTTTTGACGGTCGTATGTTGCGACGACGGCGAACGGGCCGTTCTCGTAGCCGATGGCGAAGTCGTACTTCGACGACGTCTTCATGCTGTCGGCCACGTTGCCGAAGCCATACATCGCGCCGAGTTTCAGACCGTTGAACTCGCCGTCGTAGCGCACGGCGTTAGCCGAGCGGGAGAACAGACCGTCTTTGCGTCCGCCGGTGGCCGTCGCGCTGGTCGCCCACGAGTAGTTCGGCGCATAGCCCATCGGGTCGAACTGGAGCATGTAGTCGTACGTCGTGGTGAAGGTGCGGCCTAGCGTGAACTGGCCCCACTTCTTGTGCGACAGTCCGACGGTGGCGCGGCGGTCGAAGATCGCGCCGGGGCCATCGTCGAACTGGCCGTTCACGACGTTGATGCCGCTCTCGAGGTTGAACACGGCCTTGAGATCGCCGCCGAGATCTTCCGTGCCCTTGAAGCCGAAGCGCGACGTGTTCTTGCCGCCTGAGACTGCACGCATTGCACCGCCGTTATCGGCGGCGTGATTCACATACTCGACACCGGCGTCGACGATCCCGTAAATCGTCACGTTCGATTGGGCGTGCGCCTGAGCGGCCAGTGCGCCCACAGCGATCAGCGCAGCGCGCGCCATACTGCTTCGTTTCATTGTTGTCTCCTCTCTTCTCTTTCTCGTGGTGTTGCGCGGGAGAGCGCCCGCGCGTCGCATGAAAAGCGTGTCAGCGTGGCTACCTCTCCCTTAGCCGTTCGATTGCGCAAACGCCCAGCAGTCGTTCGCGGGGAATTCCACCCAGTGATTGCCGGGTTCGCGCGGGACGTGGCCGAATGCGCGGAAGCGCAACGCACCGCAGTGGAACAGGTACTCCCAGCGGTCGCCGAGATACATTGACGTGACGAGCTGGGCGTTCACGCGGTTGTGGCCCGGGCCGTCGGCAACCTGCACGCGCTCCAGACGGATGACGGCCTGTGCGTCCTGTCCCGGGGCGAGCGTGTCGCGTGCGCGCGCTTGCAGTGCGAAGCCGTCGCCCGCGAGCGTGACGAGATCGCCGTCGACGGCGCTGACCGTCGCGTCGATGCGGTTATTGCTCCCCATGAATTCCGCCGTGTAGAGCGAGCGCGGCGAACCGTAGAGTTCCGCCGGTGTGCCTTCCTGCTCGATGCGACCGTTGCGCAGCAGCAAAATGCGATCCGACATCGCCATGGCTTCGGTCTGATCGTGCGTGACGCACAGAGCCGACAATCCCAGCGACACGATCAGCTCGCGCAGCCACGCACGAGCTTCCTCGCGCAGCTTGGCGTCGAGGTTCGAGAGCGGTTCGTCGAGCAGAATGACGGGTGGGTTGTAGACGAGCGCACGCGCAATGGCGACACGTTGCTGCTGACCGCCCGAGAGCTGGAACGGAAAGCGTTCGGCGAGATGACCGAGCCCCAACTGATCGAGGGCGTTCTGCACTCGCTCGCGACGCTGCGCCGCCCCCACTTTGCGCAGCTTCAGCCCGTAGCCGACGTTGTCCGCCACGGTGCGGTGCGGCCACAGTGCGTACGACTGAAACACCAGACCGAGCGAGCGTTGCTCGACCGGACAATCGACGCCTTTGGCGCCGTCGAAGAAGACCTGATCGTCGAGCGCGATGCGGCCTTGCGACGGTTGTTCGAGACCGGCCACGGCGCGCAGCAAGGTGGTCTTGCCGCTGCCCGAAGCGCCCAGCAGACACACGACTTCACCGGCCTTGAGTTCGAACGACACACCTTTGAGGATGGGGTTGGCGCCGTAGCTCAGAAAGAGATTGTCGACGATGAGCTTATCCATGCAATTTGACTCCGAAGCGCAACGCCACGCCCAGACCGGCGCCGACCATCGCGATGTTGATGACAGAGAGCGCGGCGACCTGATCGACCGCGCCGGTCGCCCACAGCGACACGAGCAGCGAGCCGATGACTTCCGTGCCCGGCGAGAGCAGGTAGACGGCCGTCGAGTATTCGCGCTCGAAGATCATGAAAATGAGCAGCCACGCGGCGAGCAGACCGAAGCGCACCAGCGGCAGCGTGACGTCGAGGCTCACGCGGCTGCGCGTGCCGCCGACACTGCGCCCGGCTTCTTCCAGCTCGGGGCCGACTTGCAGTAGCGCGCTCTGGATGAGGCGCATGCCGTAGGCGAGCCACACCACCGTGTAAGCCACCCAGATGCTCCACATCGAGTTCTTCAGTTCGCGCAGTCCCGGTACGAACAGGAAGATCCAGAGGAATGCAAGACCCGCGAGCAGGCCAGGCACGGCACGTGGCAGCAGCACGAGGTAGTCGAGCAGCTTCGCGGCCCAGTCGTTGCGGCGATGACCGGCAAAGGCGACGAGCGAGTAGAAGCCCACGGCCAGCGCGCCGCCGATCACGCCGATACCCAGCGTGTTGACGATGGCGCGCACGAGGTTGTCCTGCTCGAACAGCTCGGTGAAGTTCGCGAGCGTGAGCACCTCGCCGAGCGCGACGCCTTCGCCCCAGTGTGTGACGAACGAGCGCAGCACGATGCCGGAGATCGGCACGAACACCGTCACGATCAGCCACACCGCTACGATCGCCAGCGCGACCCAGCGCCAGATGCCCAGCGGCAACACGGTCTGACGCCCCGCCTTGCCCTTGACCGTCACGAACCTGTTCGCGCGCTTGAGCAGGTGACGTTGCAACAGCACCAGCGGGAAGGTGATCGCCACGATGCACATCGCCACGGCTGCCATCAGGTGATACGACGGCACGCCGAGCTTGTTGGTCAGCTTGTAGAGGTAGGTGGCGAGCACCAGATGGCCCTCGGGATCGCCGAGCACCAGCGGTAGACCGAAGACTTCGAAACCGAGGAAGAACACGAGCACGCCCGCAAACAGCAGCGCAGGCATGGTCATCGGCAGGCTCACGTCGAGCGCCACACGGAACGGGCGGGCACCGGCCACGCGGGCGGCTTCTTCGACGTCGGAGCCGAGATTACGCAGCGCGGCCGACGAGTACAGGTAGACGTGTGGCACATGCGTGAGGCCCACGATCACGGTGATCGCGAAGATCGAGTAGACCGACCAGGGGGCGTCGAGGCCCGTCAGTTCGCGGAACCAGACCGAGTAGAAACCGACGGGACCGGCCGCCACCACGTAACCGAACGCGAGCACCATCGGCGAGACGAACACCGGCGTGAGCAGCAGCGGTTCGAGCCAGCGGCGACCGGGCAGATCGGTGCGCACCATCAGGAAGGCGAGAATGCCGCCGAACGGGATCGAGATGAACAGCATCCCGAACGCAATGATGAAAGAGTTCTTCACGGCCGACCAGAAGTCGGGATCGGTGAAGATGAAGCGGTAGCCGTCGATGCCGAATGTGCGGCTGGCGTCGAAGAACGGTGCGGAGAGCAGGCTCTGCAATACGATAAACGATAGGGGCAGCAACACCGCAATCGTGAGCACGGCAATGACGAGCCAGCGCGAAGTGGCCGCAAGCGCGCGCCAGGGGGGCGCTACGTGAGGGGCGGCACCCGCTGGCGGACGGCCGACAGGGGCCGCTGCGCGGTTGGCAGTAGAGGACGACAGCATGAGGGTCTCCCTGCACCCCGCAGGGCGCATATCGAGAAAGGCTTGGGGAGAGGCGGGCCGCGCGTTACGTCGTCAGGAGACGAAGTGAGGGCGCGGCCGCCGGACTTGAGGCCTGGGGCTTAGAAAAACTGAGGGCGGATGCGGCGGCTTCGGTCGGTGCGCATCAACGCTTGATCGACTGCTGCCAGCGCTTGAGGAATTCAAGACGCTTCGACTGATCCAGATAGACGAGCAGACCCGCGCCGATGGGGATCGGTTTGAGCGCCGCACCGAGCTGCTGCGTGAGGTTCGCCATCGAGGTTTCGCCGTCGACGTCCGCACGGATCGAGAACAGGTTGGCCTGGTTGGCGAGCAGCGTCTGACCACGCTTGGAGAGCAGATAGTCGACCCACAGCTTGGCGGCGTTCGGGTTCTTCGATTGCTTCGAGATCGTCACGAGACGGCTTACGACCTGCGTGTAGTCGCGCGGATAGACGTAGCCGATGGACGGATCCTTCTTCGCCTTGGCGAACGCGTATGAGCCGAGAATGTTGTAGCCGATCAGGTTTTCACCCGACGAGATGCGCTCCATCATCGCGCCCGTGCTCGATTGCAACTTGGGGTTTAGCGCGCCCATTGCGCCAACGAGTTCCCACGTCACTTCCGGGTTCACGCGCGCATCCTGCGTCAGATAGTTGAAGCCCACGCCCGACTTTTCGATGTCGTAGGTCGTGACCTTGCCCTTGAACTTGGCCGCATTCGTCTGCAGCAGCTTGATCAGCTCCATACGCGTTTGCGGCACTTCGCCTGCAGGCAACAGGCGCTTGTTGTAGACGATGGCGAGCGGCTCATACGTCGTGCCGTAGGCCTGCTTTTGGTACTGCGCCCATTGCGGAATGTGGGCGGCTTCGGGCGATTCATAGCTCGCCATCGTGCCATCGTTCACGAGCTTGACCTGGAGGTCCATCGCGGAGCTCCAGAGCACGTCGGCGCTGGTGCTGTGCGCGGCGTATTCGCTGATGTAGCGGTTGTACAACTCCGTGCTGTTCATGTCGTTGTACTCGACCTTGATGCCGTACATCGACTCGAAGTCCTTGATGAGCGGGCGCACCAGCGCGGTGTCCGTCACCGAATAGACGATCAGCTTGCCTTCCTTTTTTGCGGCGTCGATGGTGGCCTGATAGCTCGCCGGATAGCCGGACGGCACCTGAGCGTGGGCGGCCGGGAGCGCTGCCGTGAAGAGCGCTGCACCGAGCGTCGTCGTCGCGAGCAGGGCGCGGGGCATTGTCGTTTGCTTCATGTCATCCTCCGGAAGACCCCTTGCAAGGGGTTTGTCGTTTTCGCGTGGCGCATGTTAAGTTGCCGAAACTTTCAATTCGCTTTCGATTTCGTGTCGAATCCGGCCCGAGCCCCGATTTTCGGGTCATGGATTTCCCTAGTTCTCATGCGCATCCTGCTTGTCGAAGACAATCCGAGTCTGGCCAAATCGCTCTCCGAAGCGCTGACGCAGGCGAACTTCGCCGTCGATTGCATGCACGACGGCGAAGCAGCCGATCACGTGCTGCGCACGCAGGAATATTCGCTCGTGATTCTCGATCTCGGGCTGCCGCGACTGGACGGGCTTGAGATCCTGCGCCGACTGCGCGCGCGCCGTAACCGGGTGCCTGTGCTGATCCTCACCGCACACGGCTCGCTCGAAGACCGCGTGAAGGGCCTCAATCTCGGGGCCGACGATTATCTTTCAAAACCGTTCGAACTCGATGAGCTGGAAGCGCGTGCGCGCGCGCTGATCCGTCGATCTCAACATCACGAAAGTGCGGATGTGACGTGTGGGCCGCTCGTGTTCGACGGTGTGGAGCGCAGTTTCCGTCTGGATGGCGAGCTGCTTGCGCTGACCAAGCGTGAGCGCGCCGTACTGGAAGTGCTGATCTTGCGCGGCGGACGTGCCATCAACAAAGAAGCGCTGTCGGAGAAGCTTTTCGGTATCGACGAGTCCGTGAATCCGGACGCCATCGAGATCTACGTCTACCGCCTGCGCAAGAAACTCGAAGGCAGCCGCGTGGCGATCGTCACGTTGCGCGGGCTGGGGTATCTGCTTGAAGAGAAGGCGGATCTCGCGCCGCCCGCACCTTCCGTCGACTGACATCGGACGTTTCGTCACCTCATGCCGCAACCGAATCTTCGCCGTCAACTGGCGCTCTGGCTGCTGTTCCCGTTGCTGGGACTGCTCGCGCTCGACACCTGGCTGACGTATCAGCGCGCGATGAGTGCGGCCAACTCCGCGTTCGATCGCTCGCTGGAGTTCTCGATCAAGTCGATTCGCGAAGGCACGCAACTGATCGACGGCGAGGTACAGGTCAATCTGCCGTATCTCGCGCTGGAGATGTTCGAATCGGATCGTGGCGGCAAGATCTACTACGTGATTCGTGAGGGCGGCGACGGCGTGCAGGGCGGCGACAACGACGGCCGCGCTGTGACCGGCTATCACGACCTGCCGTTACCGCCCGCACGTCTCGCGCCGGAGCCCTATCACACGGCCTTCTACGACGCGACGTATCGCGGTGAGACGCTGCGCATGGGGGCCCTTCAGTTGCCGGTCCACGACGTGCCGAACGCGAAGACGCGCGTCGTGTGGATCGTCGTCGGCGAGACGACCGAGGCGCGCCACGAGCTTGCCCGCCAGATTCTGACCGGGGCGCTTCAGCAGGAAGTGCTGCTGGTGGTGCTGGCGCTCGCGATCGTGTGGCTCGGTGTGACGCGCGGCCTGCGTCCACTCAACCGGCTCTCGGCCAAGGTCGCCGCGCGTGGGGAGGACGACACGACGCCGCTCGAGAACGTCGATCTGCCGACCGAGGTCAAGCCGCTCGTCGAGTCCATCAACCAGTACGTGGGACGGGTGGGGCGCATGCAGGCGTCGCGTCAGCGCTTCTTTGCGGACGCCGCCCATCAGTTGAAGACGCCGCTGGCGATCATCCAGGCGGAGTCCGAGCTGACGCTGCGCGAATCGTTGAGCGCACAGGCGCGTGAGCGCGTCGAGCGCCTCAATCAGGCAGTGAAGCAGGCGGCGAAGAGTGTGCGGCAGTTGCTCTCGCTGTCGCGTCTGGAGGCGGAGGACGGCCCGCCGGTGGCGATGGTGCCGACCCGGCTCGATGAGGCGGCGCGCAGCGTGACGCTCGACTGGTCGCCGGTGGCTCGCTCGCGCGGGATCGATCTCGGCTTCGAGAACGACGGCGCCGTGACGGTACTGGCGCAACGTGAGTTGCTTGCTGAGATGTGCGGCAACCTGATCGACAACGCCATTCGCTATGCGGGGGACGGCGCGATGATCACCGTGCGCACGCGGCGCGACGGGCCGATGCTTCAAGTCGTCGACAACGGGCCCGGGATCCCTGCGCACGAGCGCGACGCCGTGTTCGAACGCTTCTATCGACGCGAGTCCGCAGCGCTCACCCAATCCACCGCCGACGGCTCCGGTCTCGGGCTGGCCATCGTCAAGGAAATCGCGCGTAAACATCACGCCGTCGTGACGCTTGGAGAAGCCCCGGGGGGCGGTCTGGAAGTCACCGTCCGGTTCCCTGCAAATGAGGTTGCCTAACCGGTGGTGGATGAAATTTCCCCGATATGTCATTTAATGGGAAGGATATTCCATGTAACTGCATAACGAAGGGTAATTCTGCAAGCCTTTTCCTCGTTCCCGCGCGTACGATCGATGCACTCTTTTTTGGCGGGGGCCGATCATGCGCGAGAACGAAACACTTCACTACTTCGATTACGCTGCGACAACGCCGGCGGACGTCGCTGTCATCGCGGCGATGGCCGACTGTCTGAGCATCGACGGCGTTTTCGGTAATCCGGCGTCCAGTTCGCATTCCGCGGGTGTGAGCGCTCGCCGTCTCGTGGAACGCTCGCGTTCGCAGGTCGCGTCGCTGATCGGCGCGGATGCGGCCGAGATCATCTGGACGTCCGGCGCGACCGAATCGAACAATCTCGCGCTCAAGGGCTATGCCGAGTTGGGGCAGGCGCGTCCGCATCTGATCACCAGCGTGCTGGAGCACAAGGCGATTCTCGATACGATGGCGTATCTGGAAAAGCGCGGTGTGCCCGTCACCTATGTGAAGCCCTCGGCGACCGGCGAGATCACGGCCGACATTGTGGCGGCGGCGCTGCGTCCGGATACGGGGCTGGTGTCGGTCATGCTCGTGAACAACGAACTGGGGACGCTGACCGACGTCGCGGCCATCGCGAAGGTCGTGCATGCCGCAGGCGCGCTGCTGCACGTGGACGCCGCGCAGGCGCTCGGCAAGACCCCCATCGACGTGAAGGCCATGGGCATCGACATGCTGTCGATGTCGGCTCACAAGGTTTATGGCCCGAAGGGCATCGGTGCCCTGTATGTGAGCAAAGACGCGATGTCGCGCATCGCGCCGCAGATGCACGGTGGTGGCCACGAGCGCGGCCTGCGCTCGGGCACGCTGGCCACGCATCAGATCGTTGGCATGGGCACGGCGTGCGAGTTGGCGATGCAGAACATGACGGTCGACACCAATCGTATCGAAGCGCTGAGCCGTCGTTTGCTCGACGGAGTGCGGGTGCTCGATGGCGTGGTGCACAACGCTGCGAACGCCCGTCGCATTCCCCATACGCTCAGCCTGACGATCCGTCACTCCGGTTTCTTCACGTTCATGCTCAACGGCAATCTCGCGGTGTCGTCGACCTCGGCGTGCAATTCGGCCTCGGGGCAACCATCGCACGTGCTGAGCGCTATCGGGCTGGACAGCGAAGCGGCGAGCCGAACCGTGCGTCTGAGTCTCGGGCGGTTTACTTCTGAGGCGTCCGTCGATTTTGCGATCGCGTGCTTCGAGCGCGTGGTTTGCCAGTGCCGCGCGCTGGCGGCGTAATACCTCTGGGGGCATTGCGGTCAGCGCCGTCCGTGCCCTGCGCGCGTCTCGAGCGAGTAGAATCCCGCCCATTCGAGCCAGTGGGCCACGTCACGTAGCCGATACTCCGGTCGTCGGGAGTGCATTTCGCAGTCTTGTATTATGCTTTGAACCACTTGCGATATTGCTGACTCCTATTCTCTCCCTCTCCCCACCCACCTTCATGTCGGAGGTATGTATGAGCAAAGAGAAAGACCGTCTGGACACCGGCTCGACGACCGGCGCCGGTGCACCGGCGGCAAGCGACCGAAACACGCTTTCGGTCGGAGCGGATGGACCGCTTCTGTTGCACGACGTTCATTTCCTTGAGCAGATGGCGCACTTCAATCGGGAGAAGGTCCCCGAGCGCCAGCCGCACGCCAAGGGCGCAGGTGCCTTCGGTATTTTCGAAACGACAGAAGACGTGAGTCGTTACACCAAGGCGTCGCTGTTCAAGAAGGGCGCGAAGGTCGACATGCTGGCGCGCTTCTCCACCGTCGCGGGCGAAGCCGGTAGTCCCGATACCTGGCGCGACGTACGCGGTTTCTCCCTCAAGTTCTATACCGACGAAGGCAATTACGACCTCGTTGGTAACAACACCCCGGTCTTCTTTGTCCGCGACCCGATGAAGTTCCCGCACTTCATTCGCAGCCAGAAGCGTCTGCCCGACTCGGGCCTGCGCGACAACCACATGCAGTGGGATTTCTGGACGAACAATCCGGAGTCCGCACATCAGGTGACCTATCTGATGGGCGACCGTGGTCTGCCGCGCACCTGGCGTCACATGAACGGATATGGTTCGCATACCTACATGTGGGTCAACGCCAGCGGCGAGAAATTCTGGGTCAAGTACCACTTCCACACGCAGCAGGGCATGGCGTTCTTCTCCAACGCGGAAGCCGCGACCATGTCCGGTCAGGACGCCGACTTCCACCGGCGCGATCTGTTCGAGGCCATTGCGCGTGGCGACAACCCGAGCTGGATCCTGTCGGTGCAGGTCATGCCGTACGCGGACGCGAAGCAGTACCGCTTCAATCCGTTCGATCTGACGAAGACGTGGTCGCACAAGGACTATCCGCTGATCAAGGTGGGCAAGATGACGCTCAACCGCAATCCGGAGAACTTCTTCGCGCAAATCGAGCAAGCGGCATTCTCGCCGGGCAATACCGTGCCGGGCATCGGTCTTTCGCCGGACAAGATGCTGCTCGGTCGTGCATTCGCCTATAACGATGCGCAGCGCAATCGCATCGGCACCAACTTCCACCAACTGCCGGTGAACCGCCCGAAGGTGCCGGTGCAGACGTATATGTTCGACGGTCACATGGCTTACGAACATAGCGGCAATGCCCCGGTGTATGTGCCCAACAGCGGTGGACGTCCGTATGCCGATCAGACCGGTGCGGCCGAAGACGGCTGGGAATCCGACGGTGCCATGGTCCGCAGTGCCTACACGCTGCACAAAGACGATGACGACTTCTCGCAGCCGGGCGACCTCGTGCGTAACGTGTTCGACGAAGCGGCCCGCACGCGTCTTGTCGAAACCGTCTCCGGCGCCCTGCTCGGCGGTGTTCGTAGCCCGGTACTGGAGCGCGCGTTCGACTACTGGAAGCAGGTCGACGCGGATGTCGGTGCGCGCATCGAGAAGGCGGTGAAGGCTGGGAAGAAGTAAGAGCGAGTAAGCGAGTGGATTAGCGCGCGACGTCGGCGCACTAATCCCAACGACGCATTTGCGGCGGGCGACGATGCTCGGCAAAGTGCCCGCCGTTTTCATTCGTGAAAGGTTTGGCGTCCAGCGTCGTGATGCCCGCCAGAATTCGGCGTGCGGTCGGCGTATCTCGCAGTCGTTCGCGCATCGTGTCGTCGAGGTTGCCGATAATCTCTGCCGCACAGGTGCCGCTTTCTCGCATGGCTCGTTCCGGGTCATAACTTCCCATCAGACTCAGATACTCGGTGGCCCGGTTGCCAAAGACCGCTCCAAATATCTCCTGCGTTTCGAAGAGCATGATGAAGACGGTCGGGGCGGCGATGACGACCTCAAATTGTTCCTCCGCCGCGTTAAGTGTCAGCACGTCTCGAACGCGATCCTCCTGATCGTCAAACACGTTCGGGTGCGTCGAATGAACATTGTGAATCACGAGCGTTTGAAGCTGTCGTCGATAAATGATGTCCCGTGCCGTCGAAGGGACGTCGCTCAACGAACTTGGGCAGTAAAAGCGTGACGATTCGACAAGCGCTTCGGGCATCCACGCCTGAAGAAAGGCAATCGCGTCGTTGGTCGGGCAGATGATGCTACGAGTTTCCATGTGCGTCTCCTTAGTCTGCACAGCTCACGCAATGCGCGCCTTCTTCCATGCATGCGCGGTATTTGCGTTTGAATCCCTGCGCGAAATCCCGCTGGCTTATGCAATATTCGATATCGTCACCGGTCCAGCAGAGAATTGTTGCCGGTTTGATGGAGTTGACGAGTGCCTGGGCCGTGTCCGTATAACTCCCGCTGGCGAACAAGCAACCGATCAGCGGGGACGGGCGACGCATCAGATGTGCCAGGAGGGTCGCGATGGGGCCTTTGCAGACGGGTCTTTTCGCTCGTGATGCCTGCTTTGAGTAATCCTTGCACTCCACAATGGCCGCCACACCTCCGGAATAGATCATTCCGTCAACCTGCTCGATGACGTTCTTATCTTGATGGACCACCCTGTAAGGCCATCTGACCTTCGCCCCACTCAACTCGAATCCCTTGATCACCAGATACTCCAGCGCTTTTCCCGGATCCCATCCGGGCGTTGAACACTGCTGGACGTCCCGCCACAATTCGCCGACTTCCTCCCACCCATAATCCTTGACTCGTTCCACATATTCCCTGTCCGCCACCATGCTGTCCTCCGTGAATCTGAAGCCGATTCTAGAGGTGAGGGCCGGGGAAAAGCGGCAAGCGGTCGATTTATCGGAATCCGCCGATCGCGTTCGGCATTTCGTCCCAAAAAATGTCACTTATTGTGAGTGCGCCCGGTTCCTGATAGCATCACCACTGCTGCACGGAGATGGCATTCCTCCGGCGTTCGTTTCGCAAACCGCCCTGCAACGGGGCTGATGATGCCTGCAAGATCCTGGCGTGCCGGGAGGTTGCGGGCTATGCAAACGGGCGTTTCTTTCGATTCTCTCGTTTTACTCAAGTCACATCCCGCAGACTGTTCCCCTTCGCGTTCAGGCCATGTGTCGACGACGTTGTTCGTCCCTGATTGAACCTGTGAAGATGTTCCGCGACTCCCCTTTGTGGTCCTCCCTGCGCGATCTGTTGGGTGTATTGCCGCGCGCCGCGCATGCGAGTGCGCTTGCAGCACTCGTCGGCGTGATGGCGGGCAGCGCATCGGCGCTGTTCCTTGTCGTGCTGGATCTCGCGACGAATACGCGTCTCGCCCACCCCTGGCTGCTCTGGCTGCTGCCGGTCGCCGGTTGCGCGGTCGGCTGGCTGTATCTGCGGCTCGGCGCGAGCGTCGAAGCAGGCAACAACCTGCTGATCGACGAGATTCACGATCCGCAGCGGGTCGTGCCGTTGCGCATGGCCCCCCTCGTGCTGTTCGGCACGGTTGTGACGCACCTCTTCGGTGGTTCCGCTGGACGCGAAGGCACGGCCGTGCAAATGGGCGGCGCGCTTGCCGATCAGTTGACGCACGTCTTCCGTTTGTCGGGAGAGCAACGCCGTGTACTGCTGATGTCGGGGATTGCCGCAGGGTTCGCGTCGGTGTTCGGTACACCTCTCGCGGGAGCGGTGTTCGGTCTCGAAGTGCTCGCCATCGGCCGATTGCGTTACGACGCCTTGCTCCCGTGCCTCGTGGCTGCCCTCGTGGGCGACGCGGTGACCCGCGCGTGGGGCGTGCACCACACCGTCTACACGATTGCGCCGACGGCGTTCGCGCCGTCGATCACGCTCGCAGGTGCCTTCAGTGCCGCTGCGGCCGGTGTGCTTTGCGGACTGGTCGGTATGGTGTTTGCACAGACGACGCATGCCACGTCTGCTTTCATGAAGCGGCGTATTGCTTACGCGCCGCTGCGTCCCTTCGCGGGCGGTGTGCTGGTGGCCGTGGCGGCCACGATGCTCGGGACGCCGCAGTACCTCGGCCTCGGTATTCCGACCATCGTCGACGCCTTTCATACGTCGCTGCCGTGGTATGACTTTCTCGGCAAGACGATCTTCACGGTGATCACGCTCGGAACTGGATTCAAGGGGGGGGAGGTGACGCCGCTGTTCTACATCGGCGCGACGATGGGCAATGCGTTGTCCCATGTGCTGATGCTGCCAGCGGCAGTGCTCGCAGGCATCGGCTTCGTCGCGGTATTCGCTGGGGCGGCGAATACGCCCATTGCGTCGACGTTGATGGCGATCGAGATTTTCGGTCCGCAGATCGGAGGCTACGCAGCTATCGCTTGCGTGCTTGCATATCTGTGTTCCGGGCACACGGGCATCTATCGTGCACAGCGTGTGGGCCACAGCAAACATGGTGAAGTGCCCGAAGGCACGAGGCTTGCGGATCTCCCGGCGTGGCGCAAGACACTCAGGCCGAACCCACCGTCGTCCGACAACGCCCGTCGTCCTTAAGCGCGCAGACGGGCCAGATCGGCGAGGGCACGTTGAAATGCGGACGCGTTTTTCATCCCTTGATCTTCGTGATTTGTGTTGAAGAGCACATGGGTGTCGTCGGCGAGCGCGGCGATCCGTTCGACGCGCGCCGAAATATCGATCAGTTCACTCGCGCTGTACTCGTAGACGAAGCGGCCCGACGACGCCGTGATGCCGCGACGGTTCCACGCGGCTGCATTGCGCCCGTGCAGACGCACGACGCACAGGTCGTCGCGCGTCGTGGCCCACACGGCGGGCACGGTGTTGTCGAACCCGGACGGACTGTCGACGATGGTGTGCGCCGCGCCCGTCTCGCGCAGCATGGCGAGCGTGGCCGCCTCGCGCGATGGCGTATCGAACCAGCTACGGTGGCGAAATTCGATGGCGTGGCGCTCCCCGTCCAGGCGTCGCGCCGTCTCGAAGACGAGGGCACGTCCGGCGCGGTCGTTCTGCACCCTTGGCGAGAACTGGAAGTGGATCGCCGTCAGTTGCCCGCTTTGGCGCAACGGCTCGACGGCTTCGAGATAACGTCGCCACAACTCGTCGCGCAACTCGGCAGGAATGTCGGTGGCGGCAATATGTGCGCTGTCCGGCGATGCGCGGTGGTGCTGAGCTTCATGTGACGGTAACGCCTGCGCGATATCGGGCGGCAACGCGGCGAGGGGCATGTTATGCCCGGTGAAGGCGCGGAACGCCTTGATGTGAAAGCGAAAGGCGCTGGGAGTGCGTTGCGTCCATCGCCAGGCAACGTCGGCGTCGGGCAACCGGTAATAACTGCTGTCGACCTCGACGAGCTCAAACTTGGACGCGTAGTGGCGCAGGCGCGCGGCCGGTGTATCGACGCTCGGCGGGTAGAACCGGCCGCATGCGATGAGCGTGGGGTCGGTCCAGGACGACGTGCCGGTGCGGATTGTCATAAGGGCCTAGGCGGGTGATGGGCTGTCGACGCGGGTGACAGCGAGGATTCATCCGAATTTCGCAAGGGGCTCGATGGACGCAAAACCCATCGTTATAATGTATAAATATACAGTACTCTTTGAGCGTACTTAAACCCGATCGATGCAAGCGAGGCACTGCGCGGCCTCGCTTGTGTGCTTGCTTTTGCGCTCGCTTTTGCGCCTATTTCTGCCGTTCATCCGTCAATTCGTATGTCAGAACAGCCGTCCGCCGCCGCCCGCGATCCGTGGGGCGAACTCAACGACCGCCAGCGTGAAGCCGTCGACTTCGGTGTGGGCGACGATGGCGCGCCCGGCGGTCCTTTGCTTGTGATTGCGGGAGCGGGGTCCGGCAAGACGAGCACGCTCGCGCACCGGGTCGCGAATCTTATCGTACGTGGGGCAGACCCCAATCGCATTCTGCTGCTCACGTTCTCGCGTCGTGCCGCTGGCGAAATGGAGCGTCGCGTGGGGGCCGTGTTGCAGAAGGTACTGGGGCTGTCGTCGACACAACCGCCGTCGCTGCCCTGGGCGGGGACGTTTCACGCCATCGGCGCACGGTTGCTGCGTGATTTCGCGCCCCGTATCGGGCTGTCGGAAGCGTTCACCATCCATGACCGCAGCGACGCCGAGGACTTGCTCGGGCTGGTGCGGCACGATCTGGGGTTTTCTGCGACGCAGTCGCGTTTCCCGCTAAAAGGCACGTGTCTGTCGATCTACTCGCGCGTGGTGAACAGTCAGGCGCCGCTGGCTGAAGTGCTCGCGAAGCATTTCCCATGGTGTGCACAATGGGAAGCGCAACTCAAGCAGCTTTTCGGCGGCTACGTCGACGCCAAGCAAGCGCAGCACGTGCTCGATTACGATGACCTGCTGCTGTACTGGGCGGAGACGATGGGCGCACCGGAACTGGCTCGCGAGCTTGATGCCCGTTTCGATCATGTACTCGTCGACGAGTATCAGGACACCAATCGCTTGCAGGCGCAGATTCTTCTCTCGATGAAACCGGACGGGCGCGGCCTGACGGTCGTGGGCGACGATGCGCAATCGATCTACGCGTTTCGTGCGGCGACGATCCGCAACATTCTCGATTTCCAGGGCCAGTTCGCCGCGCCGGCGCACGTGGTGACGCTGGAGCGCAACTACCGGTCGACGCAGCCGATTCTCGATGCGTCCAACGCCGTGATCGCCGAGTCGAACGAGCGCTACGCGAAGGCGTTGTGGACGGACCGGCCATCGGACCGGTTGCCGCAACTCGTCAACGTAAGCGACGAATCGGGGCAGGCGCGCTGGGTCGCCGATCAGGTGCTGGCGCAGCGCGAGACCGGCACGCGACTCACGCAGCAGGCGGTGCTGTTTCGCACGGGCAGTCACAGCGCGGCGCTGGAGCTGGAACTCACGCGTCGCAATATTCCCTTCGTGAAGTTCGGCGGATTGAAGTTTCTCGAAGCGGCGCACGTGAAGGACATGCTGTCGATCTTGCGATGGGCGCATAACCCGGCGAGCCGCTTGTCGGGTTTTCGCGTTGCGCAGTTGATCCCCGGCATCGGGCCTGTAAGCGCCACGCGGTTGCTCGACGCCATGGCGCAGTCCGCGACCCCCGCGCAGGTGCTTGCCGAGTTCAAGCCACCGTCGGGTGCCGCGACGGAGTGGCGAGTGTTCGTCGAAGTCTTCATGACGTTGCACGACACACGTCTGGCGTGGCCGGCAGACGTGGACTTGGCGCTGCGCTGGTACGCACCGCTGCTCACCCAGCGTTTCGACGATGCCGCCGTGCGTCAGGCCGATCTCGAACAACTCGCGCGCATCGCCAACACGTACGGCTCGCGCGAGCAGTTCCTGACCGAGCTGACGCTCGATCCACCCGATGCCACGAGCGCACAATCCGGTCCGCCGCTCCTCGACGAGGATTACCTGATCCTGTCGACGATTCACAGTGCCAAGGGGCAGGAGTGGCATTCGGTGTACGTACTAAACGTGGTCGATGGCTGTATCCCCTCCGATATGAGTACCGGTGACGACGAAGACATCGAGGAAGAGCGACGCCTGCTCTATGTGGCGATGACGCGTGCAAAGGAGTCGCTGCAACTCGTTGTGCCGCAGCGGTTTTACGTCCATCAGCAAACCGGGCTGGGCGATCGCCATGTGTATGGCACGCGCAGCCGTTTCGTGTCCGACAAGATGCTGCCGCTGTACGACATTTTCCCCAAGCCGCGCGAGGACGATGTGCCGCGCGGGCCGGTCGGCGACGTCACGGTGCACATCGACGTCGCAAGGAAGCTTCGCAATGCCTGGTCCTGAAATTGTGCTGCGTGAGGCGCGAGCGTCTGACGTCGAGGCGCTCACACAGCTACTCATGCAGACGTATCGCTCGACGTGGGAGCCGATGTTGCGGCCCGAGGTTGCGGCGACGCTCGCTTCCGGTGAACGCACGCGAGCGTATGTGCAGGGACATTGGTGCGAATTTACGGTGGCTGTCCCGCGCGCGTCGGATGACGATGTCGTCGGCATGGTGCACGTTGTCGGCGATTTCATCGATGCGCTGCACGTGACGCCGTCTCAGCAGCGACGCGGTGTCGGTGCGTTGCTGCTCGTGCATGCGGAAGCGAAGATGCGGTCGCTTGGCCATCCGCTCGCACGACTCGAGACCGACACGTTCAACGTGCAGAGCCGCGCTTTTTATCTCCGCAACGGGTATCGGGAAGTGGCCACCTATCCCGACGAAGAGTGGGACAGCGGCTTCACCACGGTACTGCTGACGAAAGCGCTTTAGTTGCGGTCTTCTGCGTCGTGCGGCGTTGTGAAATCTTTCGTCACGTTTCCGCTGTCAGGCGCGGAAATTTTCTAAAGTTGCCGTCTTCCGTGCATCAGGTATAGTCGCCGCATCGGCGGCGGAGCATTGTGCTTACGCTGCCCGGAATACCGAAGAAATGGGTTGTCGCGGGATTGTCGTCGCGGCAATGCTGATGCCGGAGACAGGGAGACAGGGAGACAGTGGATGGTGGATCAGATGACGTTGCTGCCGACGGGGCTATTGCTCGTCGGCCTGGCGCTCGGCACGGCGGTGCTTGCCGTTGCCGTGGCCTGGCTCGCGCGCATCGTCCTGTTCGACCGTCTCGCGGACCCGACGGAGGTGCGCGGAACGGTGGCGGACGTGGTCCACGGGAGCCTGCTGGCGTTCATCGTCTTTGTGCTCGCCCATGTGCTGACCGATGTGCGGGCCAACCTCGGCCATGCCGACGATCAGGCGTTGCACGAAGCGTCGGTGGTGCGACGCCTTGATCGTGAGTTGAAAGCGGTGGGCGACGCCGACGCGCAGTCGGCACGTGTGCTGCTGCGCAGCTACGTGACATCCGCCGTCACGGACGAATGGAGAACGCTGGGGACCGCCGATCCCGATCTTTCACCGGACACCGAATCTGCGCTGACGGCGTTTGTCGGTGCCACGCGGCGCGTCATTGCGCGGCACGAAGACAGCGCGAGTTCGATACGTACGTTGCTGGATCGTCTCGAAGAGGCGAGACAGGGGCGGTTTGAAAACGCGACGAAGACGGTGCCCGGCGTGTTCTGGTGGGTCATCTCGTTGTTCATGCTTGCGGCAATGGCGATGAACGGCCGTTATCCGGGGTCGTGGAAAAGCAATCTCATCATCGCCATTCACATGGGCGCGATCGGTATGGTGGTAGCACTCATCGTGAATCTGGATGAGCCGTTTCGTGGCGCCTCGGGTATTTCGCCCGCGCCATTAGCGAAGTCGGTGGGAATCGTGGTGCCGCGCTGAGGCGCTGAGACCCTGGGGCGTCGGAACTCGACGCTCGCGCAGGGTGTCTCATGCGCGGCTGCGCGCGGCAGTCGTATGCAGGAATGCAGGAGAACAGAACGATGTTTTCGAATGTGCCAGCGGCGTCGGCGGAATCGACGCCCGAAATCGAGGCGTTTCGCCCAGGTGTCTACCGTCACTACAAAGGGAATTGCTATCTCGCGCTCGGCATTGCCCGTGCCGACGAGACGGACGAACCTGTGGTCGTCTACACACGGCTCTACCCCCGTGAAGGCTTGCCGATGAGTACGCGGCTGCTGCGCATCTGGAACGAACCGGTGATGACCGAGAACGGCCCGGTGCCGCGTTTCACGTACATCGGTCATACGACGCCGGCTGCGTGAGGTATTCCCTCGCTGCGCTCAGTCAGAGACCGTATGGCGATTGCCCGACCTTCGAACTGACAGAACTCACCCGAACCGCCGGTATTTCCGGCACCTAGCCCTTCTCAGGACGCCCCCCATGACGATGCTTCATACGATGAGCCGAAAGGCCATCGCGCCCCCCCACGCCCATACAGACCGAACGATTGAGCCGAGCGATGCATCCGCCCCCCGCGAGCCCCGCCGTTCGGTGGGTTCGGACGATTTGGACCTTGGTGGCCGACGGGCATCGACGCCCGCACCGCGCAATTTGCGTCGTTGGTGGGCACTATTCGCGATTCTGCCGTTCGTGACGTCGGTGGCGGGATGTGGATTGTTGGCGGCACCCTGCCGTGTGGCCTCGGCGGGGCTGAAGATCATTCCGGGGGTCGGGGGCGCGCTGGCGACGCCGACGGATGCGTGCGCGGCAGCCATCGACTGATCGCAGAAACGGGTCGGTAGAAAGCGGCCGCAGAAAAAAAGAAAGCCCGCGCGTTGCGGGCTTAATCCATATCAGGAGGAGACATGGAGGAGACGAGTTCAGTATAGGACGACGTGTTGCATCGCACCATATGTATTTTTACGTAAGTGCCTCCATGTTGCGTAGGTGCAACGCAACAGAAAACATTATTAAATCAATGGTTTATGTCGATTTCTTCCAACGATGAGCCGTCGTAGTTCGTCGTAGCCTTCCGAGTCATTCCTCTAGTTATTGTGCGGGCGCACGCCTTTCGTCGACATCAGTTGCAGAACGAACGGCACCGAGTCGCGCAGGGAAGGGTTGACCGTCGCATCGTGATCGAGTCCGTCGTACATGCGTACGGTTGTCTTCGTGCCCGCCTTGGCGACATCTCGCGCGAATGCCTTTTGCATGATGACCGGCACGTCGATGTCCTCCGTTCCCATGCCGATGAACACCGGATGTTTGATGCTGAGCGTCGGATAGCGCAGCGACGGCGTTTGGCTGTCCAGCAGCTTTTGAATACCCGGCTGCATGCTGTTCCCGGCGTTCAGACCGGCGGCCGTCGAGTGATCGGTCAGCGTATCGATGCACAGTGTGCGGGCCTCATCAAGCACCGGTAGCGCCTGCGGAGAGAAGTACTTCGCGGGATTCAACGACGGATCGCGGTCGGCTGCCGACAGGAAGATGTACATCGCGTACGGAATTTTCGGGTCCGGCGCGCCCGGATCGGGTTGCCCCGCAAAGAGGGTGGCCGCGGACGTCTGTGCGTTGAAATACGGCGTACCGGTGAGGACGGTAGCGATCACCTTCACGTCCGGGGCGTACATCGGCTGAAAGCCCGCTGCGGCGAACGCTGCGTGCGCCCCCTGGGATTGCCCGACGAAGATCACACGGTTCTGCAACGGAAAGACGCTGCGGGCGGCAAGCAGGCTGTCCAGCACGCTATACGCTTCGGCGCGGGCGTTCAGATAGTGATGCAGCCCTTGCGAGCCAAGACCCGCGTAGTCGGGCGCGACGACGGCAAAGCCGAGCGACAGCCAGGTGCCGAGATACTGAATGTCGCGCGTGCTGCGCACGTTGAGCGACGGTGCGCACGTGCTGGCAATGCCGACCGTGCCATGTGCCCAGACTACGACCGGCCAGCCGCCCGGCGGTGTCGGTCCTTTGGGCAGGAACACCGCACCGGTGTCCTCGCGGGCCTCGATGCCGCCGACGCCGTCGATGGAGCTGTAACGGATGCTGAATTGCTCACCGGCTTCCGGGAGCCCGTAGTCGGCTTTCAGCGGTTGCCGCTCGACAATTGCGCCGTGCGGAATGGTGACGGGTGCGGCCTCGGCCGTGATCGCGTGTGCGGCGCGGCCGATGACCAGACTGGCGAACAGGGCGGCACTGACATAGCGCCACAGGCGGTTGAACATGTTGAACTGTCCTCGTATTGGGTGATGCGTCTGAAGCTCGGGCGGGCAGCGCTTGCGCGTTGCCCGGGGGCCTGCTGCTGTTGCGTGTGCCAATACGGGTGACGTTACACCGTCCCCCTGGGAAAGTCTCGATCCGGCGTCAGACGTGCGATGCGTGCGTTGCGTTCTGCGCTTGCGATGCGGCGGCCTGCTCGGCCTCGCGCCATGCGCGGCGCGAGCGACGCATGCGGCGCAACGCCAGCGACGTCATCGTAATCCAGCCGAACGGACGCGGATCCACCAGCATGCTTACCGCACGCGCGTAATCGAGCACCAGACCCGGGGTCCAGGCCATCGTCTTCGCGCGCTTGCGCAGTTGTGCGGCCACCCACAATTCGGGCGTGAGCCACAGGCGGACGAACGTCCACCAGCCAGCGTCGCCGCCGTCGTGCAACTGCCCCACACGGCCTTCGATCGCGGCTTCGAGCGCCTTGGCCACACTGCTTGAGCAGTTACGGTGTGTGAGGTTATAGGTGGCGTTCTGCTGATAGGTCTGCCAGAAAGCGCTCAATTGCTGCGGGCTGTAGTTGCGGATACGCACCTTGACCGTCGATGGGCACCACGCCTTCGACTCCGTGGCGTAGTCCGGCTGAAAGGTGCCGGGCACGTCGTTCTCGCGCGTCGCGCGCAGCAACTGTCCGAACTGATCCGGTGAGCGGTCGATTTCCTTGGCGGGGTACAGACTGACGTACACGCCTTCGTGACTCTCCAGCGCGGCGTGTCCCGTCGAAATCACGCCGTTCTTGTCGACGGCCGCAATGTAGCGATCAATCACCGGATGACGGCGCGCCGGTGCCTTGGACGACCCCGAGGGCGTCCACACATGCACCGTGAGCGCTGGCTCGGAGTCGGTGGGCGGACCGTCCCAGCGCGGCGCACGGGGACGCTCGCTCCACAGGCGGCGCTTGTCCTCCGGGCTGCCGAGAATCTGTTCGACGCGGAAATCGCCGCGCATGCGACGCGCCCGCATGGCCAGCACGAGCACGTTCCACCCGGTGAAGACAAGTCCGAGCCCGATGGCGTACGGCAGGGTGCCCTTGTAGTGCGTCGGGTACGGTTGATAGAAGAAAATGGCGACGGCGATTTCCAGCGCACCGCCTGCAATGGCCCAGGCCCAGCGCGGGTAGCGCACCACGTACGCCGCCACGCATTGCAGCAGGCCGTCGGCGAGGAACAGCGTGCCGAAGAGCATCGACAACCAGAAGTTGCCGTTATGTTGATCGAACAGCAGGACCAGCAGTGCCGCGACGGTAAAGGTGCCGCCCTTCAGCCCCCGTACGAGCCGCTGACCGCCCACCCCGATGGTGGCGATGGCAAGCGTCGCCAGCCCTTCGAGCAGCAGCAGCCACGCGAAGACCTTGAGCGGAAAGTGTACGACGCCATCGAGCGCGTCGACAATCAACGCCATGCCGAAGGCGAAGAAGATCGCGCCGATCCAGATCAGCGCCCGGGCCCGGCGACGCAAATAATTCACGCCAAGCAATAACAGAATCAGACGTACCAATGCAGGGTCTCCGACGCATGCGCGTTTCCCGGTGTCCGGGGCCGACGCGCACCCCGATTGCGGGGAGGGTTTCAATTAATTTGGGATGCAGCCTATTTTTGTTCGCATTTTCGCCCGTATATTAGCGCGTCACTCGTGACAGGCCAAAAACAAAGGCGGCGCGCTCCTTTCGGGGCGCGCCGCCTGTTGCAGCAGGTGACACGTGCTGCACCGCTCTCGCGAGCGATACGCCGGATGACCGCTTAGTCCTTCTTGCCTTCGAGCTGCGGCAGTGCGTCGTCGCTGGTCGACGTCAGCAGACCGGCCTTGGCGTACGTCATCAGCTTCTCGCGCGTGTCGACGATGTCGAGCGTACGCATCGTGAGCTGACCGATACGGTCGAGCGGCGTGAAGACCGAGTCGCCCTTTTCCATCGTCAGGCGCTCAGGCTTGTACGTCAGGTTCGGCGACGTCGTGTTCAGCAGCGAGTAGTCGTTACCGCGACGCAGTTCGATGGTCACTTCGCCGGTCACGGCGCGGGCCACCCAGCGTTGGGCCGTCTCGCGCAGCATGATCGCCTGCGGGTCGAACCAGCGGCCCTGATACAGCAGACGGCCCAGACGGCGGCCGTTCTCGCGGTATTGCTCGATGGTGTCTTCGTTATGGATGCCGGTCACGAGGCGCTCGTAAGCGATGAACAGCAGCGCGAGGCCCGGGGCTTCGTAGATGCCGCGGCTCTTGGCTTCGATGATGCGGTTCTCGATCTGGTCGCTCATGCCCAGGCCGTGACGACCGCCGATGCGGTTGGCTTCTTCGAACAGTTCGACGGCGTTGGCAAACGTCTTGCCGTTGAGCGCGACCGGCTGGCCTTCTTCGAAGCGCACGGTGACTTCTTCGGCCTTGATTGCGCAATCGTCACGCCAGAACGGCACACCCATGATCGGCTGAACGATCTTGATGCCCGAGTTCAGGTGTTCCAGATCCTTGGCTTCGTGCGTCGCGCCAAGCATGTTCGAGTCCGTCGAATAGGCCTTCTCGACCGACATCTTGTAATCGAAGCCGTTGGCGATCAGAAATTCCGACATTTCCTTACGGCCGCCGAGTTCGTCGATGAACGTCTGGTCCAGCCACGGCTTGTAGATTTGCAGGCCCGGGTTGGTCAAGAGACCGTAGCGATAGAAGCGCTCGATGTCATTGCCCTTGTACGTGCTGCCATCGCCCCAGATATTGACGCCATCTTCCTTCATGGCAGCCACGAGCATCGTGCCCGTGACGGCGCGGCCGATCGGCGTGGTGTTGAAGTACGTGACGCCGGCCGTCGAGATGTGGAACGCGCCCGATTGCAGGGCGGCGATGCCTTCGGCCACGAGTTGCGCACGGCAGTCGACCAGGCGGGCGTTCTCGGCACCGTAACCCATCGCGCGACGCGGGATTTCTTCGTAGTCGGGTTCGTCCGGCTGACCCAGATTGGCTGTGTAAGCGTAGGGAATCGCGCCCTTTTGGCGCATCCAAAGCAGCGCAGCGCTGGTGTCGAGACCGCCCGAAAAGGCGATGCCGACCCGTTGTCCCGTGGGGATGTGTTGCAGAATCGTGGTCATCGGCGTGAAAAAGCTGGGTTTTTAACCTGTCAAGTATCCCCGTCCGGGCTATGGATGGTCAAGTCTGATGGCCTTTTGGGCGCGATCCGATCATGCTTTGTCCGCCATTCATGCGCCATTCGGGTCGGATTCCCGTAGGTCGGGATGACATTCCCACGCTGTCATCCTTCGCCGTTCACCACTGTGTGCCCGCGACGCCGCACGCCGCCGCCAGAAAGTCCGAAAACGCCCGGATCACGAGCGATGCCTGACGATGCTGCGGGTAGACGACATAAATCGACGACGGCGGCGGCTCGAAGTCGTCGAGTACCGTCACGAGACGACCGCCCAGCAAGGCGGGGGCGACGATAAACACCGGGAGCCACGTCACGCCCAGTCCGGCGACCGCCGCATCGCGCGCCAGCTCGCCGTTGTTCACGCGTAGCCGGCCGGACACGGGAATTTCCAGCGGCTGCCCGTCCCGCGCGTAATGCCAGCTCACGCGCTGACTGTGACCGTAGGGCAGCAACGTGTGATCAATCAGATCTTCGGGCGTCTGCGGCACACCGTGGGCTTCGAGGTAGCGGGGACTGACGCACGTGACCATGCGCATGGGCGCGACTGTGCGGGCGATCAGAGACGAGTCGGCCAGCGCGCCGATGCGCACCGCCACGTCATAGCCTTCGCCGATGATGTCCACCGTGCGGTCGTTCAGTTCGAGCTCGATAGTGACGTCGGGATACGTCGTGAGGAACGACGGAATCGCCGAGCTGAGGAACATCGTGCCGAACGACATCGGGGCGGATACCCGCAAGTTGCCGCGCGGACGCTCCCCCTGACTGCTCACCGCCAGATTCGCGGCTTCCACATCGTCAAGGATGCGCCGGGCGCGCTCGTAATAAATCCGGCCAAGGTCGGTCACGGCCAGTCGCCGGGTCGTACGCAGCAGCAGTCGTACGCCGAGCGATTGCTCCAGCGAGGAGATGCGGCGGCTCACGAACTGCTTCGAGAGTCCGAGTTTCGCCGCCGCGCCCGTAAAGCTCATGGCGTCCACGGCGCTGACGAAGATGCGCATGTCGTCGAGCAGGTCCATCGGCAAGATTCCCGTCTTCAATAAATGACGGGTGACAACGAGCGTACTTCTAAGCGCATTGTCACCCTGAGAAAGACAATCTTAGCCGAGATGCCGACGGCGTTCGCGTCTGAAGCTACCTGAGCGCCAGTCGTAAACCCATCAGAATCGCGGCAGTGCCTGCGACGGCCAGCGCCGTGGGCCGATGCCCGAAGATGCCCCAGTCGAGCAGTGCGGTCACCACGGGCACCAGATAGAACAGGCTCGTCACTGTCACCAGATTGCCGGACGCGATCATTCGGTAGAGCAGCAACGTCGCGCCGACCGAAATTGCGAGGCCCATGTAGAGCAACGGCAGCCAGAAACCCAAGGTGCCGTCGAAATGCCACGGCTGCGTCGGGGCGACGAGCAAGGCCAGCGCCAACCCGACGGCATATTGCAGTGGCAGCACGTCGAGGGGCGTTTGTCGCGACCCTTTTTGCGCGAGCGTGCCGAGCGTCATGCAGGCGAGCGCGGTGAGTGCCCACACGGACCCCGCCGCCGACAGCCGTGCCGACATCAGACTTTGCGCAACGACGAGTGCCAGCCCGACCAGCGCAACCGCCAGCCCCAGCAGACGCCGCGCACTGTGACGCCGCTCCAGCGCCACGAGCGTGAGAATCGGCTGGACGCCGAGCACTGTCGCCAGCGCTCCTGGTGTGATGCCGCTGGCGAGCGCCAGCAAATACGACGCCTGATAGCCGCCGATGAGCAGCACACCGGTGCCCGCCACCTGCCAGCCGGTGCCCACCGCGGGCCACCATTGGCGACGTATCAGTGCGATCAGCGTGAGCGCTGCAAACGCGACCCCCAGGCGGATGACGAGAAAGGCAAACGCCGACGCGTGCGCTAGCCCCCATTTGGCGGCCAGTGCGCCGCCGCTCCACAACAGAACAAACAAGAGCGTCGCGCCATGTCGGCGCAATGCAAGACCATCGAGTTGCATCGATCTTCCCCTGAGCAGCGTGTCCGGTGTGTCGTGCGATGTTTGCGTCGCGACGTCATCAAGAGATCGCGCATGTCACATGCCTGAAGTGGCACACAACCCGGGCAACGTCATCGAGACATCGACACAAGGTCATCGCGGCTGGCGCCTTGCGCGCAGACCACCGAACCTGCTGGTATTCGAATGAAAAAGTGTTGTGCCGGGTGATGCACACCCAGCGAGCCGTGCGTGGCGTCAGGCCACAACGACAACGGCGACCACCACGACGGGCGGTGCCACGCCGGACGGCGGGGGAGGTGCGACGGCTGCAAAGCGTCCGCGCAGTCGAGCACCGACACCGCGTTGCGGCGGCGATACGGCGAGACGGACGGATGCGTGAGCAGTCATGGATCGATGGAGGGATCGAGTGGATGTTAAGTCACGCCCGTCACTCGACGAGCGTGAACACACTTTACACGGAGGTATTGACGCGGGCAAGCGCCCAACGTCACGTACGTCAGGCGGTCGGCCACGCGCCCGTGCGCTCGACGCTGGGCGATACCTCGCCGTCACGCCAGGCGGCCGGGAGCGCGCCTCGCACGCGTCGTACTTCGCGCACATGCAGACGTACTAACCGCAGCGCACCTTCGAAGCCGCTTTGTGTTTCGTCGTGCCAAAGGACTTCGGCGTCGCCCGCCACATGCAAGAAGTCACCCGACGCGAAGTCGACGAACACCAGCCCGGCGCGCGGGTTGGCGTGCAGATTGCCGAGCGTGTTGTAGAACGAATTGCCGCGGAAGTCGGGCCACACCAGCGTGTTGGCGTCTTCCACGCGCACGAACCCCGGCTTGCCGCCGCGATGTGAGACGTCGGTACCCGCGCTGCGCGCCGTGGCCCCATCGCCCGCGTAATGCGTGGCGACGAAGAACGTGTCGGCACTCGCAATTTGCCACTGCGCGTCGTCGTCGAGTGAGGGTTGTGACGGTTCGGCCACGGGCGGTACGTCGTGTGCTTGCGATGTCGCTTCGCGTTTGCGGATGTACTGCGGGCAGTTGCCGAAACTCTGGGCGACCTGCAGCGTGAACCCTTGCGCATCGACTTCACCGATGGGGCCGTTGACGCGATTGCGACGCCGCGTCGAAGGCTCGATGCCAAGCAGGCCGATCGGCGCGCCCGACGTTACTGCGCCGTAGAGCGGATCGGTCGGCGGCGGAAGGGCGTTCACACGCAGCAGTGTCGGATCGGGTGAGTGCGCGAAGCCGGGTGGGCCACTGAGCAGCGTCGCCCACGGCTGATCGTCGGCATCCAGCCCGCCCACGACGAGAAACGGCAGTTGCGCAAAGAACTGGCGATGCTGATCCGGCATTGCGAGACGGATCACGCGCGACCCGACTTCCGCCATCGCCTCGCGGGAGCCAGCGAGCGTCTGCACGTACATTTCGCCCGCGTGAAAGGGCGACTCCAGTTGAAGCGGTGACGGGGCGGGGGCGTTCATCATGCTCTCCTTTTGTTCAGGCGGCGCTCGGGCAATGCATCACGCGATGCACGAATGACGCGACCGGCCTTCATGAAAACTTCATGCGGCAACGGCGTTCAGACCGCACGCCGTCGACGGCATCGGCACGAAGCGCGGCAGCGCTTCGATGCGCGCCAGCCACGCGCGCACGGCCGGATACGGTTGCAGCGACACGTTGCCTTCGGGCGCGTGCGCCAGGTACGAGTACAGCGCGACGTCGGCAATCGTCGGCGTTGCGGCCGTGACGAACGGTGTGGCGTTCGGTGCGGTGAGATGTGCTTCGAGACGCGTGAGCAGCAACACGCCACGCTCGACCATCGCGCTGGTGTCGACGCCACGGTTGAAGACGACAGCCACGCGCGCCGCCGCGGCGCCGAACGCCAGATCGCCAGCGGCCACCGACAGCCAGCGTTGCACATGGGCAGCCGCCACAGCGTCGTGCGGCAGCCAGGCGCGCTGAGCGTCGTAACGGGTCGCGAGGTAGACGAGGATCGCGTTCGAATCGGCGAGGATCACACCGTCGTCATCGATGGCGGGCACCTGACCGAACGGGTTGATGGCGAGGTACGCGGGCTGCTTGTTCTCACCGGTCGCCAGATCGACGTCGATGGCTTCATACGGCAAGTCGAGCAGATTGAGCATCAGCTCGATGCGATGACAGTGGCCCGAGAGCGCGAAACGGTAGAGCTTGATCGGACGTGCAGGGCGGGCGGGAGCGTAGGCGTGAATATCTGTAGGGCGGGTCATCGGGCATCTCCGTGGAGCAGTGGATGCGGCAGCCCCGGACTCGGAACCGTCACGCAATATCCGAATTCTCCACCCAGTCGATTTTCGGATAAATGGCGTGAACCTGATTTGACTACTCCGAAAATCGGAGTAATCATGCGCCGCATGGACAAACTTCGCGCAATGCAGACGTTCGTGGCCATCGTCGATCAGGGCAGCCTGAGTGCGGCGGCACGCGCGCTCGATTCGTCGCTGCCCGCTGTGGTGCGGACGCTGGCGGCGCTTGAAACCTCGCTCGAAGTGCGGTTGCTCAATCGCACGACGCGTCGCATCGCCCTCACCGAAGAAGGGCGTACCTACCTCGACACCTGCCGTCAGATCCTCAGCGAGTTACACGAGGCGGAGGCTCGGCTGGCGGCGCGTCACGAAGCGCCGAGCGGCACGCTGGTCGTCACCGCGCCGGTGTTGTTCGGACAGATGCACGTCGCCCCGGCGATGTTCCGGTTCCTGCGCGCGTACCCGAACGTCAAATGCCGACTCCTGCTCAACGACCGCGTGGTGAATCTATGGGAGGAGGGCGTTGACGTCGGCATCCGGATTTCGCCGCTCGACGACTCCACGCTTGTCGCGCAGGGCATCGGGGCGATTCGCCGCGTGGTGGTCGCGAGTCCGGCGTGCATTGCCGAGCAGGGCGAGGTGACGCATCCGCGCGATTTGCTGGGCAAGAACTGCATCCTCTCGCACGGCGGCGGTTACGGCCAATGGCGTTTCTGGGAAGGGGGGCGGGAGTTCGTCGTGCCCGTCGACGGCAATCTTGAAATCAGTCACGGCATGACGGCCGTCGAGGCGTGTGCCGACGGCATGGGCTACGGTTGCTTTCTGTCGTATCAGGTGGCGCAGGCGATGGACGAGGGGCGGCTCGTGCGCGTATTGAAGGACTACGAAGGACCGGCGAGACCGGTAAATATCGTCTATCCGCATGCGCGTCTGTTGCCGTCGCGCACGCGTGCGTTCGTGGAGTGGATGAAGCGGGAGTTGCCCGAGGTGGCGACGCGGTGGCGCTGAAGTGACATTGCGTCGAACCGGTCGACGAGCGAACGTCAGATAAAAGAACGCGGAAAGCGACAGCGCCGCTTCCCGCTAAAAAAGCCCGCCGACGCCAACCGGCGGGCCGCTTCGTTCTTTTGCCCGGCACGCAAGCGCCGGGCGGTCAAACGTGTCGATTACCAGCCGCGATGCCAGCCGCGATCGTGGCGCTCTTCCCAGCGACGGTGTTCCCAGCGGCGCTCGCGCCAGTCGTCATAACGGTCACGACCGTAGTAGACGACCGGTTGCGGTGCGACGTACACGGGGCGCGGGGCGACATACACCGGACGCGGTGCAACGTAGACCGGCTGCGGCGCCACGACGACCGGTGCAGGCACGCCGAGATAGAGGCCGACATCCACGTGCGCCGATGCGGCGGTGGAAGCGACGGCGGCAGCAGCGCCAAGGGCAGCGATGATCAGAATGCGTTTCATGGTGTCCTCCATGAGTCCTGCTTTGTTGATTCGGTAGTGGCGTTGGCCACGTTGTTGAAACCGTTGATGCCAGTCTAGCGACGGCCTCGCGTAGCAGGTGCAACGAGTGTGTTGGGGATGTGTCGTTTTGTAACGCCGGTGGACGGAGCGGCGAGGCGCGCGGAACGCGACGAGCAGAGCAGTTGACGAGAGGCGGTCGACGAAAAAATCGGACGCAGAAAACACAAAAGGCGTCACACGAAATTCGCGTGACGCCTTTTGCATTTAATCGTTGGTAGGCTCGATTGGATTCGAACCAACGACCCCCACCATGTCAAGGTGGTGCTCTAACCAACTGAGCTACGAGCCTAGAAAGACCGCGAGTATATGGGGTATTTTTGAAGCTGGCAAGCGTTTTTCGAAAAAATCTTAACGAAACGCGCGTGGATGCACCGCCGCGTGCTCATTCTCCTCGCTTGGCGGCGGCACCCGAAGCACCGCGCTTCGGCTTGATGCGCACCCAGATGCCCTTGTTGCCGCCGCTGCCAGAGCGTTGCTCCACGTCGAACAGCCCGATGGTCGCAACGAGATCGCTCAGTTTGCCGAAACCATAGTTACGCGCGTCGAAGTCGGGCGCTTGCTTCGCGATGTAACTGCCCATCGCGCCGAGGCCGGCCCAGCCGTCTTCGTCCGACACACCGGTGACGGCGTTGCGCAACAGCCGAACGAGCCGTGTGTCGCGCTTGAGTTCGGCGGCGCTGCGTCGCTTGCGCGGCGTAGGCGCTTCGTCGTCGTCCGGCTCATCGTCCTGGCGCAGCAGTTCGGTGTAGATGAACTTGTCGCATGCGGTGACGAAGGGCTGCGGTGTCTTGCGCTCGCCGAAGCCGTACACGATCAAGCCCTGTTCGCGAATGCGCGACGCGAGCCGCGTGAAGTCGCTGTCGCTGGAGACGAGGCAGAAGCCGTCGAAGCGCCCGGTGTAGAGCAGATCCATCGCGTCGATGATCATGGCGCTGTCGGTGGCGTTCTTGCCGACGGTGTAACGGAATTGCTGGATGGGCTGGATCGAGTATTCGAGCAGGCACTTCTTCCAGCCGTCGAGATTCGGTTTGGTCCAGTCGCCGTAGATGCGCTTCACGCTGGCGACGCCGTACTTGGCGACTTCGGTGAGCAGGCCTTCGACGATGGCGGGTGCGGCGTTATCGGCGTCGATGAGTACGACGAGCGTGGGGCCCTGAGCGGCCACCGGTGTTGTCACGGGCATGGCGGGGTTCCTTGGACGCAAAGATGTGTCGGATCCTTCGGATCGGTCGGACGCTTTGCATTATGACCCGGAACTGCGACCGCCATGCCTTATCTGCGTGGGAGAAGCTAACGCGTGCCTCGCTGCCCGAGCGGCGCGAACCACAACACGCCGATGCCGACGAGCAGGCTTACGGCCGCGAACATCAGCCCCGAGGTGAACGAGTGCGTCCAGTCCTTGAGCACGCCGACCACGATGGGACTCAATGCGGAACCGAGGTTGCCCACCGCATTGATGACGGCCAGCCCCAGCGCACGGGTGTGCGGCGCGAGGCTGCGATCCGGCACCGTCCAGAAGATCGCCATCGCCGTGTACGCGCCAGTCGATGCCATCGCCACCCCCGCGAGACGCAGCGACGGTTCCGGTGCGAAGCAGGTGACGACCCAGCCCGCTGCGGAGAACAGCATCGGTAGCACGAGGTGCCAGCGTCGCTCTTGCAGACGGTCGGAGCGGCGTCCCCACCAGATCATGCCCGCAATGGTGCAGACGGACGGGATGGCGGCAAGCAGACCGATGGTGACGTTGCTGCTCGTCGTGCCGAAGCTCTTCACGATCTGCGGAATCCACAGCGACGCCAGCGAGAGCGTGTTGACGAGACAGAAGTACCCGAGCGCGAATTTCGCCACGCTCGGCGTGCAGATCGCGCGCCACATGCTGGCGCCAGCGCTCGACTTCGCGCCCGCGTGTCGCGCCATCGCTTCGGCGCGATCACGTTCGATCATCGCACCGAGTGTCTGCTTCTCGGCGGCGCTCAGCCAGCGCGCGTCGGACGGCTTGTCGTCGAGATACCACCAGGTGACGAGGCCGAGCAGCACCGTCGGCAAGCCTTCGAGCACGAACAGCCATTGCCAGCCTGCGAGTCCCGCCACACCGTCGAGACGCAGCAGATAGCCCGATGCCGCAGCACCGAGCGCCGACGTCACCGGCATCGCGATCATGAACCACGCGTTGGCGCGTGCGCGCGCGGCAGACGGGAACCAGTCGCCCATGTACAGCAGCATGCCCGGCAGGAAACCTGCTTCGGTAATGCCGACGATGGCGCGAATCAGGTACAGGCTCGTCGCGTCATGCGCGAACATCGTCGCGCTCGATGCCAGGCCCCACGCGATCAGAATCGCGCCGATCCAGCGACGCGCGCCGAACTTCACCAGCATGAGGTTGCTCGGCACGCCGCACAGCACGTAGGTCAGATAGAAAACCGTCGAGGCCATGCCGAACATCGTGCTCGTGAGGCCGAGGTCCTGACTCATTGTGAGTGCGGCGAAGCCGACGTTGATGCGGTCGAGGAACGAGAACAGGAACAGGACGAACAGAAAGCCGAGCAAACGCCGCGAGACCTTGCGCACGACGGCGCGCTCCATCGCCTCGCTGGCGACACGGTGGACCGGGGCGTCTGGGGGAACGCGGGCGTCGGGTACGGATGCAGCAATACCGCCGGCAAGACCGGCGGCGGGCGTGATGCGACTCATGATGGGTGTCTTCTCCAGCGCTCCCCGCCTTGTTTGATGTGGCGGTGTTTTGAGATGGGGTCCGCCATCGAGGGCGGACGCCGAAAGGAACGATGCGGCGTCGCGTACCGCCGTCAGGCGGCTTGCAACTGCGTGCTGCCTGCTGCCTGCGCGACGAGATCGATCACGCGTTGCGGATCGCGAATCTCGTTGGCGAGCAGCAGCGCGACTTTGGCGAGCAGCAGCTCACGCTTGTCGGCCGGGGTGGCGTCGATGGCCAGCGCAAGCGTGTCGTAGATGTCTTCGAGGCCTGCGATGGCGGTTTGTTGAGCGGTCATGACGAGCTTCCTTGGAGAGCGGGGCGTTCAGGCGAGCGCCGTCGCCTGCGCAAGGGCGCTGGCCAGACGCGAGGCGTCGAGCTGCAACCAACGGGCGCAGATATGGTGATCGGGGCGTACGAGGTACGCCGTGCCATTGGCCGCGCCGTACTTGGCGGCGGCGTGGCCTGTCGGGTCGGGCAACGTGAGGTCGGCGCCCGCCACAGTGTGTTCGGACAGCGCGAAGGCGATGACCTTGACGGGCACGCCACGCTCGCGCCACGTCACGATGGCCTGACGCAGCGCATCGTCGAGCGGCGCATCGCCGAACGTCACGAGATGGAATGCCGCGCCGAGATGGTCGTAGAGATAGTCGTTCTCGGCGAGTTTCACGTTCGGTGTCGGCGCGCCGACGGTCGGTCCTGCCGTCATCGTCGCGTTGTCGTCGTTGGGGCTGTTGAGCGGCGAATGACGATAGTCGTGCGCGCGCGACGTGCGCCAGTGGAACAGCGGGCGCACGAACTCATGATCGAGCGAGAGGTCGAGCACGGCGTCGCGCAGCACGCGGAATCCGTGCGACGGCGGCGTCATGAAGCGCGTGCTTTTGCCCGCTTCCGAAATGATCTCGCGTGCAGCGCCCACTCGGTCGTGCGTGTACGACGCGAGCAAAGGCGTCGGGGCTGCGCCTTTGACGACGGCCGCGAGTTTCCACGACAGATCGATAGCGTCCTGAAAACCGGTGTTGGCCCCGCGCACGCCGAAGATCGGCAGCAGGTGTGCAGCATCACCGGCGAAGAGCACGCGTCCGTGCACGTAGTCGGGCAACGTCAGCGCGCGCGCCGAGTACACCGAGCACCAGTCGAGTTCCCACGGCTTGCCGCCGAGGCCCATCATGTCGAGTTGGGCGTTGATGCGCTCGCGGATCGTTTCCGGTTGCAATGCGTGTTCGGACGTCTCGTCGACCGGCAACTGATAGTCCACCCGCCAGATCTCGCCCGGCTCACGATGCATCAGCACGGTGTTGCCTGGATTCCAGTCGGGGGCGAAGAAGGCGAGACGTTCGGTCGGCAGATCGAGATCGATGCGAATGTCGGCGATGACGAAGCGGCCCTCGTAGCTCGCGCCTTCGAAGCGCAGACCGAGCGTGGTGCGCACCGTCGAGCGCGCGCCGTCGGCGGCTACGAGCCAGCACGTGCGCTGCGTGTATTCGCCCTCGGGCGTGTCGATTTGCAGCGCGACACCGTCGTCGTCCTGCGTCAACCCGATCAACTTGTTGCCCCAGCGCATCTCGACGAGCGGCTCGCGCTCGATGGCGTCGACGAGATAGCTCTCGAGTACGTTTTGCTGGAGGTTGATGAGCGGCGCGAAGCGGTCGTCGTCGTCGACCGGCGATTCCATGCGGAACACGCGCTGACCGCGATAGTAAGAATTGCCGCTCGTCCACGGCAGCCCGTTGGCGACGACGGCGTCGGCCACGCCGACCGCTTGCAGAATCTCCTGCGAGCGGCGCGTGAAGACAATCGCCCGGCTGCCTTCGGAGACTTGCTGTTCCGCTTGCAGTACGACGCAGCGCACACCGTGACGCGCCAGCGCCAACGCCGTGACCATGCCGATCGGACCGCCGCCCACGATGGCGACGGGCACGGCCGGGGCGTCGCCCTGCGGCGCAAAATGGGGATAGACCCGATACGTGTGATACAGCGACGCGCGCGGGGTGGTCTCTGGTTTATGCATGGTGATGCGGCACCCGAAAAGCCGCTCGGCGCGTGTGGAGCGAGGCCTCGTGTCAGCGGGGGAGGCGGCGCAGGCACAGCGCGCAAATGACGAGGAACGTCATCGAGCATTTAGTTGCTAACGCAACAATTCTAGTGTGCTAAGGTTGCGTTCGCAACCAAATATCGACCCATTTCGTCTAGGGGAAAACACTGAAATGCGGCCATCCCACAAATCGCTGGACCAGTTCCTGACGTACAAGATGCACCGCCTGATGAAGCAGCACGACAGGCGCATCGCGCAGTCGTATGCGGATGGTGCGCAGTTGAGTCTGGCGGAATCGCGCGTGCTGGCGGCGGTGGGCACGGCCGGGGCGTTGTCGAACTCTGAGCTGGCGCGCCGGGCGAATCTGGACAAGAGCCAGGCGAGCCGTGGGGCGGACGGGCTGGTCACGCGCGGGCTGGTGCGCCGTGCCCCGGACGAACACGACGGCCGCGCTGTCAAAGTGACGCTCACGCCGGAGGGCGAGCGTGTCTGGCGCGTGGTGATCGATGCCGCACGCACGCATTACGAACGGCTGTTCGAAGCGCTGAGCGACGATGAGATGCGTGTGTATGAACGTCTGCTGGACAAACTGCTGTTGCGCTCGGACGAGCTTGATGAGCAGGAGTGAGTAGGGGGAGTAGGCGTCACCATCGCGCCGCGTGCGTCGACACCATGAAAAAGGGCACCCGAAGGTGCCCTTTTCTTTATCGCTGACGTCTGAGCCGATTACGCGAAGTTCAGCGTCTTCGTCAGATCGCCCGGCGGGTTCGTGCCGCGTGCCGCGAAGGCGGCGTTGCGATAGGCGATGCCTTCGAGTGTCGGCAGATCGTGCAGGCGCGTGACGAATCGCAGGACCGACGTGGTGTCGTAGAACGTGTGATCGACGTTGCCGCGCTTGGCGAACGGCGACACCACGATAGCCGGAATGCGTGAGCCCGGACCCCAGCGGTCGCCCTTCGGGGGGGCTACGTGATCCCACCAGCCGCCGTTCTCGTCATACGTGATCACGACCACCATGTTGTTCCACTGAGGCGACTTCATCAGGTGCGCAAGCACGTTCGCCACGTGCTGGTCGCCGGACTCCACGTCCGAATAACCGGCGTGCTGATTCAGGTTGCCCTGCGGCTTGTAGAACGTGACGGCGGGCAACTTGCCTGCAATCGCGTCGGCGATGAATTTGTTCGAGATCGGGCTGTCGCCCTCGCCGCCATCGCGCAGGTGTTCCTCGCGTGCTGCCGTGCCCGGTGCGAACTGGGCGAAGTAGTTGAACGGCTGATGGTGGTACTGGAAGTTCGGCTTGTCCGCGCCGCCCTTGTGGTCGAGCGCCGATTGCCATGCGCCCGCATACCACGCCCACGACACACCCTTCGTCGAGAGCAGGTCGCCGATGGTGGCGTAGTTTTGCGGCGGCAGCGTCGCCGGGTTCGACGGATCGGCCAGCCGCTTGTCGCCCGAGGCAGACGGGTTGATCGGCGACGGCTGATACGCGGGCATCATGGTGTTCACAGCGAAGTTGTCCGGCGTGATCGCACCATCGCGCACGAACTTCGGCTTGCCATCGGCGGCCGATGCGGGCGAGTCGGCCGCCACGGCGAGACGTACCCCCTGCGGGCCGTCGGCCAGCACGGCAATCTTGTCCTTGGCCGGGCTCTGCGCGGCGTTCGGGTACATCGGCGGGCGCGCCGTCACGAGGAACTGGTGGTTCAGGAACGAGCCGCCGAAGGCCGCCATGAAGAAGTTGTCGCACATCGTGTACTGCTGCGCGATCTTGTACAGGTCGAGCGTCTTGGCCGTGTCGCCGTAGTAGCCCATCACCAGACCGCCCGAGTCCGCCCAGGCGGCGAACTGGTTGTTCGCGCCGTCGTTGATCTGCATCTGGTTCTGCCAGAACAGGTGCCACAGGTCGCGCGTGATGACCGACTCCGGCAGCAGCTTGCCCTCGGTATCCTTGAGCATGAACGGTGCGTTCGGCTGACGCGCAATGTCCTTCTCGGTGATGTGGTACTTCTTGCCGCCGATCATCTGCGAACGCGGCACCAGACCGTCGAACACCGGCGGGAGCAGCGCCATCGGCGTCTTGCCGTCACGATCGAGCTGCGTGTAGCTTGATGCGGCCACCTTCGAGAGCGGCTTCTCGATACCGGGGAAGTCGGCGAACAAGTTGTTGAAGCTGCGGTTCTCGAGATAGATCACGACGACCGTCTTCACATTGGCCTTGAGCTGGGCGTCGAACGTGCCGCCCGCGGCGACGGCGGTCGGCGCACCGGCACCGCCTTCGGTCGCGCAGCCACTCAGCGAAGCGCCAGCGGCACCGGCGGCGCCGATGGCGGCCAGGCCTTGCAGAATGCGGCGACGCTGCGGATTCGTCGGATCGTCGTCGTGCGAGAGGTTGGCGTCGAGCGCCGGATCGTGCGGCTGGGGCGTGGTGTCGTGCGTCATGATGTCCTTGTTTGACGTGTCGGGCAGTGGGGCGCGCGTGAGCGCCCGCGACCGGTCGGCAAAGACTGACGGGCAGGGGCCGCAGGTAACTACGGAACCTTAACGTGTCGGCTTGCCCGGGCGGGCGAGGCAAGCGACGGTTTTACGCGGGGAATGTGACATTTCGGTGACACCGACTAGGCGACCAGACGTCCCGGATAGCCCGTGTCTTGAAAAAGCCCGGTCTGGAATTGCTCGACCAGATCGTCAAGCAGCGCGCGCAGGGCGCTGGGCATCTGCTTGCGCGAGATGTACACGCCATAGACGGTCATTTCGCGCGGCACGTAGTCGGGCAGCAGCGCGACGAGCGAGCCATCGCGCAGATGTGGCAGCGCCGAGTAGACCGGCTGCATCGAAATGCCTGCGCCTGCGAGCGTCGCAGCGAACACCACGTTCACTTCATTGGCCGACAGATTGCCGCCCACGGGTACGCCGAGGGGCACGCCATCGTGCGTGAATTGCCAGAGGCTCTTGCCGAAGTAGGTGTACGTCAGACAGTTATGAAGCGCGAGGTCTTCGGCGCGCGTCGGCGTGCCATGACGTTGCAGATAGGACGGCGCGGCGCAGACGACGGAATGGCACGTCGCCAGCTTGCGGGCAATGAGGCCGGGAGAGGGCTCGGTCGTCACGCGAATGGCGAGGTCGATGCGCTCATCCACCAGATCGACGGTGCGGTCCGCGACCACGAGATCGATCGCCACACCCGGATGCTTCACGATGAAGCGCGTGACCGCCGCGGCCAGAAACGCCTGCCCGAGCGACGTGCTGCACGCGACGCGCAACAAGCCGCGCGGCGTGCTGTCGGCGTTCGATGCGCACGCCAGATCGTCGGCGATACCGAGCATTTCGCGACAACGCGGCAGGGCATCGTTACCCGCGTCGGTGAGGCTCACGGCGCGCGTCGTCCGATGCAGCAGGCGCGTGCCGAGCCACGCTTCGAGTTCTGCGAGATAGCGCGAGACCATCGCACGCGACATATCGAGCCGCTGCGCCGCCGCAGTCAGCGAGCCGCGCTCGGCCACTTCGGTAAAGACCCGCATCGCCGTCAGACGGTCCATGATTTGCTCGATCGATGCAACAAAGTGATCGTCATTATGGGCTTTTTTTGCGCGAGTGACGCGACTACGATGGCAATCATGGAAAGCGTGGAATTGTCATGAACGTCCGCGCTGCAACACACAGGAATCCCGCCATGACCTCAGCCACACCGCAAACCGCCCATCAAGCCACGTTGCATTACATCGCCGACCCGCTGTGCGGCTGGTGCTACGCCGCCGCGCCCCTCGTGCGTGCCGCGCGCGACGTGGCCGGTCTTGACGTCGCCTTTCACGGCGGCGGCATGATGGCCGGTCCGAACGCCCAGCCCGTCACGCCGCAGTTGCGTAACTACGTCATGCCGCACGATCACCGGATCGCGGCGCTCACTGGCCAGCCGTTTGGCGATGCCTACTTCGAGGGCCTTTTGCGCGACGGCACCGCCGTGTTCGATTCCGCACCGCCTACGGCAGCCGTGCTGGCAGCCGAAGCACTCGCAGGACGCGGCCTCGACATGTTCGCCGCCGTGCAGCGCGCGCATTACGTCGACGGCAAACGCATCGCCGATCGCGCCGTGCTGATCGATCTCGCGGCGAACCTTGGGCTGGACCGCGACGCCTTCGGCAAAGCGCTCGACGCACAGGACGCCAACGCGCTCATGCAGCACTTCCGAGATAGTCGCGCGTGGCTCACGCGCATGGGGGGCAGTGGCTTCCCGACGTTCGCGCTGGAGATCGACGGCCAGTTGGAACGGCTCGAACCCGGCCGCTATCTCGGTCAGCCCGACGCGTGGCGCGATGCGCTTCGCGAGCGCTTGCTGGCGGCACAGCCCACCGCCGTTGGCGATGCTGGCGCATTGCCCCAGTGCGGCCCCGACGGCTGCGCGATCTAAGCTTTCCGAATCGCCTGAATTTCACCCGCAAGTCACCCCCCTCATCCGCAGGAGCATCCTGATGAAAGTCGCACTGATTGGTATTACTGGCCGCGTTGGAACGCGCGTTGCCGAAGAACTGCTGCAACGTGGTCACACGGTCACGGGCATCGCCCGGAATCCGGAGCGTGTCGAAGCCGAGAACGGTCTCACCGTGGTCAAGGGCGATGCATCCGATCCGTCGTCGCTCGCGCCGCTGCTCGCCGGTCACGACGCCGTGATCAGTGCCGGTCGCTTCGTCTCGATGGACGCCGCCAAACTCGTCGACGCCGTGAAGCGTGCAGGTGTGCCGCGTCTGCTGGTGGTCGGCGGTGCGGGCAGTCTCGAGATCGCACCGGGCAAGGCGCTCATCGATACGCCGGAATTCCCGGACGCCTACAAACCCGAAGCGAGCGCCGGTCGCGTGTTCCTGGAAGTGCTGCGCTCCGAGCCGAAAGATTCGTCGCTGAACTGGACGTTCCTGTCGCCGTCGGCACTGTTCGAGCCGGGCGAGCGCACGGGCAAGTTCCGCATTGGTGGCGACGGACTGCTCGTCGACGCGAACGGCAAGAGCTGGATCTCGATGGAAGACTACGCGATTGCGCTGGTCGACGAGCTTGAGAAGAACCAGCACCCGCGCGCGCGTTTCACCGTCGGTTATTGAGCGACGGCTGGCGGGCTGCGCTGACGATCAAGGGGATTAACCAGATCAGCGCGCCTGCCGGAACGTGAGGTTGAAACGCACGGCCTGCGCGTCGAAGCTGCCTTCGACGCTTGCAATGCCGTGATAGACGAGTCGCGAGGGCCCTCCCCAGACGACGACGTCGCCCGGCTCCAGCCGCACGCGCCGCGTGCGGTCTCCCCGTTGCAGGCCGCCCCACAGAAAGACCGCGGGCAAGCCTAGTGAGACGGACACGATAGGTGCGCCCAACTCGCGTTCGTCGCGATCCTGATGCAACGTCAGTCGCGCGTCGAGCGTATAGCGGTTGATAAGGCATGCGTCGGGCGAGAAGTTACGATATCCGGCGGCTTGGGCCGCATCGCTTGCGAGCGAGACGAACGAAGCAGGCATCGCAGGCCACGGCTGCTTCGAGAGCGGATCGTGCGTGCCGTACCGATAGCCCATCTTGTCGCTGATCCACCCTACGTCGCCGCAATTGGTCATGGCGACCGACATCCGCTTGCCGCCCGGCGTCAACCAGTGACGCAACGGAGCCTGCGCAATCACCGCATCGATATCCGTTTGCAGCGTCGCCAGACGCGCGCGTGCAAAGCCGCGCAATACAAACGCGCCCGGGCCGAGTTCGTCGGCGTGGCGGGCGTTGGTGGTGCCGTCGTCGGCATCGTTGCCGAAGAGGTCGAGCGTCATGGTGATGTCATGGGTGCCGGAGGATGTCAGGTGGCGTCGTGCAGGATCACGCCGAGCGTGTGGCGATGGCCGCTGCGCACACGGCTCACGCCGTGCCGCATGTTCACGCGATATACGCCGCGTGTGCCGTTCACCGGCCGGTGATGTACGGCGAAGACGACCGCGTCGCCGCGCGTAAGCGGTACCACTTCGGCACGCGACTGCATGCGCGGGCGTTGCTCCGTCAGCACGAACTCGCCACCGGTGAAGTCCTCGCCGGGTTGCGACAGCAGAATCGCCACCTGTAACGGGAAGACATGCTCCCCATAGAGATCCTGATGCAGGCAATTGTAGTCGCCTGCTTGGTAACGCAAAAGCAACGGTGTCGGGCGGCGCTGACCTGCGTCGTGGCATTGCGCGAGATAGGCGCGATGCGTCGGCGGATAGCGTGTGTCAATCCCCATGACCTTGTACCAGCGGTGCGCAATGTCACGCAGCGGCGCGTAGAACGCTTCGCGTAATTCGGCAACAAGCGACGGCAGTGGGTAGGCGAAGTACTGGTATTCGCCTTGTCCGAATCCGTGACGCGCCATCACGATCCTGCTGCGAAAGCGTTCGGATGTGGGTGTGGTTCCGGTGCGTCCGTTCGTCTCTCCGTACATGGCGCACAGGTTCGCGCACTCGTCGACATTCAGCAGATTCGGAATGAGCGCCGCGCCGAAGGCGTTCAGTTCGTCTTCCAGCGCGGCCCAGTCGAGCGACGCCAAGCGAGCGCTCACAGCTTCACCTTGGCAGAACGATTGTCGCTGTCGTGTCGGTCGCCACGTTCCTCATGCTCGTGCACGAGCAACGCGCGTTTGCGCTCCACGCCCCAGCGGTAGCCCGATAGCGCGCCGTCGTTGCGCACGATCCGGTGACACGGAATCGCCACTGCGAGCGTGTTGGACGCACACGCCTGCGCCACGGCACGGACTGCACGCGGTGAGCCGATGCGCTCGGCGATCTGTGCGTAGCTCGCGGTCTCGCCAGCGGGCACATCGCGCAACGCTTGCCACACGCGCTGCTGGAACGCGGTGCCCCGAACATCGAGCGGCAACGACAAGCCGATGTGCGGCGATTCGACGAAGCCGACCACCTGCGCGACCCAGCGCTCGAACTCGGCATCTGCGCCGACGAGTTCCGCCTTCGGGAAACGATCCTGCAATTCACGCACGAGCGCGTCGGGATCGTCCCCCAGCGAGATCGCGCAAAGACCGCGCGAAGTTGCTGCCACCAGCAGTGCACCGAGCGAGCATTGGGCCACGGCAAAGCGGATCGACTCGGCCTTGCCGCCCGCGCGGAAGGCCGCAGGTTTCATGCCGAGCAAGGCGTCGGCACTTGCGTAGAAGCGGCCGTTGGAGTTGAAGCCAGCGTCGTAGAAGGCCGACGTAACGCTGTCCGCCTCGGGTAACGCGTCGCGCACCCGTTCCGCGCGGCGGGCGTTCGCGTAGCCACGTGGCGTGACCCCCGTCACCGAGCGAAAGAGCCGGTGAAAGTAGTGCTGGCTGAGTCCGGCCTCAGTGGCGAGCGTTTCGAGCGACGGGGGCACCTCGGCTGCTTCGATGCGGCGGCAGGCGGCCGTTACCAGCGCGGCATGACGCGCGTCGAGCGCGCCCTGGTCGGGCTTGCAGCGTTTGCAGGGACGAAAGCCTGCACGCTCAGCCGCCGCCATATCGGTGTGAAAAGCGACGTTCTCGCGGCGAGCCAGTCGCGCACCGCACGACGGACGGCAAAACACGCCGGTCGTACGCACGGAGTAGAAGAACTCGCCGTCCGCCTGTTTGTCGCGCGCCACGACGGCGGCCCACTTCGCCTCGTCGGTCGCATAGCGGGACGTCTCCGGACTCGTGCGCATATCCGACGGCCCGCCGTGCGAGGCGTCGTTGTCGTGCGGGTCGCGGTGCTTGGGGGACGGGCGTTTGGCGGTCATAGGGTAGAAGTGCATCACAAGGATCTCCCGAGGGCTGATAACTGGCTTTCAGTCTAGGGAGACGGTCGCGATGCTGCGCTCCGTTTCTTGCTATCGAATTCGAAGTCCTTCGTCAGACGCCCGGCGGCATGGTCGTGCCCAGCTTCGCGGCGAAACTCATCACCATCACCAGCACGAGGGCTTCGATCGCGACCACGCGTGCGAACGCGCTCGTATCGAGCGTCGTGTCGCCGGTGTCGAGCGCCAGACGCGGCAGGAAGTGCCAGCGGTTCCACGCGCCCAGCAACGCCGCACACGCGACGAGGACCAGTTTTGTGATCAACCAGGCCAGATAAGGGGCATTCTGCTCGCTGAACCAGAGCGACGCATTCTCACCGAGCGTGCGCCACGCGTTGAACGTGCCGGTGACGAGAGCGACGAGCATCGCCAGCGTGGCGACCGACGACAACCGTTCGCCATAGGCGGCCCGCGCGCCGACGGGCCAGTGACGCCAGCCCGGGATCACACATCCGGCGACCAGCACCACGCCCGTCCACGATGCTGCTGCCGCCACGTGCAGCGTATGCACGCCGATGGCGAGCCAGGGCATTGACGCGTCTGCTGCGTGCCCCGTGCTCGCGCGCGCCAGCGCAAGAATCGCGGCACCGGCGGCATACACCCACCGGCCATAACGTTCCTGAAGATGTTCGCGACGATGATGCCGATCGCGCGGATCGTCGGCAATCGGCATGACGGCGCGCAGACGCCGCCGGGCTTCGTACCATGCCCACGCGCCCGCGCACAGCAGTGCTGCACCGAACCCGGCGACCCACTGTGCGCGCCCGAAATGCGTCTGCGTAAGCACGACCCACACGTCGCTGAACATCGCCGACGAATCTTCCCAGTCGCCGCCCGTCATCGCTTCGGTGCTTGCCAGCACATAGGCGATCCAGGCGAGCACGGCCAATCCGGCTGCGAACGCCGGTAGCACGCGCCGCGTGAGGCCACTACGCACCGCGTGCGGGCTGCGCAGCAGCAACACACCGAGAGCCAGCGCCAGCGCGAGATTCAGCAAGCCCGCCGTGGCGGGCTGCCAAGTGCCGGCGGCCAGATCTGCCGGCATCACTTCACGGTGAACTTGAAGCTGCCTTGGGTGCGGTGGCCGTCGCTCGCCACGGCCACCCAGTTCGCCTGATATTCCCCGGCGGCGAGTGTCGGGACGGCAAGCGTGAGGGTCTTGCGGGCGGCATCGAGTTCGGGCTTCGCCTGCGTGACAGCGTTGCCCTTGGCGTCGACGACGGTGAGCTTCGAGAGCGCGCCTTCGAGGGCCGAGTCGAACGTCACGCGCACCGACTTCGGCGCCTGGACGGTGGCCTGTGCGGCAGGTTCGCTCGACGCGATGTGCGCGTGCGCCCAGACCCCTTGCGACAGGCTGGCCAGCCCGATGACGGCCGCAACGGTGAGACCCTGCGTCGTGCGACGCAGCGCGCCGGTTGCGCGACGGGCCTGAACAGCGGAGGAAGCGATTTTGGAAGTGCGCATATCGAATTTGGCTAAAGAGACGGAAACAATGCGGTCACCCGGCTGCAGTGGCGCGCGAGAATTACCGAACTGCGCGAGCCGACCGTCAGGGGCAATGGCGCGTGAAGCGCGCCGCTCGCGCAGTATCGCAGACCTTGCAGACAGGCGCAGCGGCCCGTCGGTTCCAGCGCCGGACGCCTTGCACGGCATCGTGTCGCGCCTTTCCCGAGTCGATGCCGAGTCAGTGTCGAGTCCATCTCGTGTGGGGTGTGCGGGCGAATGTCCGGAAAGAAACTGTGAGTTACGTGCAACTGAGTTGCAAAACTGGAAGACTCGCCGTATCATCGCGCCATATTGCAACTTGGTTGCATTTAATCGGCTGCCGAGTTGGCCACGCGATGTCCGGTGAATGGCTGGCATCGCCAAGAATGCGCGCTGACGCGCCTGCGAACAGCGTGACGCTGCGCCGGTCCCCCCGACGGCGTGCGCCAGCGGCGTCACGCTTCGCCGTACCGGTCAACCCAGGCACCGGTGCGGCGGCACCCGCCTCCAGTGGGGCGACGTCGGCGCGCATCCTTCGGGCGAACACCTGCCCCACAAGACCACAGGACTTTGTTGTCATGACTCACCCTCTCTCCCAAACCGGCGCTGTTACCGCTGTCGTCGATGCTGATCGGCGTCTGCCCGTCACCGTCCTTTCCGGATTTCTCGGCGCCGGTAAAACCACGCTGCTCAACCATGTGCTGCGCAATCGCGAGGGCTTGCGCGTGGCGGTCCTCGTCAACGACATGAGCGAAGTCAACATCGACGCGTCGTTCGTCGAGCGTGGCGCGAGCAACGCCGGAGCGGCCCTCTCGCGCACGGAAGAACGCCTCGTCGAGATGAGCAACGGCTGCATCTGCTGCACCTTGCGCGAGGACTTGCTGATCGCCGTACGTGAACTCGCGCAGGACGGTCGCTTCGACTATCTGCTGATCGAATCGACGGGCATTGCCGAGCCGATGCCGGTGGCCGCCACGTTCGAATTCCGCGACGAAGCGGGGCAGTCGCTTGCCGACATCGCGCGTCTGGACACGATGGTGACCGTCGTCGATGCCTTGCACGTGCTGAAGGACTTCAACGGACTGGACACGCTGGCGCAACGCGGTGAAGTTGCAGGCGATGAGGACGAGCGCCGTCTCGCGGAGCTGCTGACCGAGCAGATCGAGTTCGCCGACGTGGTCGTGGTGAGTAAGGTGGATTGCGTCGACGCGTTGCAACTCGATGCTGTCAAGGCACTCATCACCGGCCTCAACCCGTCGGCCAAAATCGTGCTGGGCGAACGCGGTCAGGTGCCGCTGAACGAAGTGCTGGGCACTGGCTTGTTCGACCCCGTGCGCGCGGAACAAATGGCGGGTTGGGCGCAAGCGCTCGTGGGCGAACACGCTTCCGAAGCAGATACGTACGGCGTGACGAGCTTCGTGCTGCGTCAGCGCGAACCGATGCATCCGGCGCGTTTCGCGGCGTTCATGTCGATGCCGTTCGACGGGCTGATTCGCGCAAAGGGCTATGTCTGGGCGGCGAACCGTCCGGCATGGGCGCTCGCGTATTCGCGTGCGGGCAATACGGCGACGCTGGAGTCGGTCGGCCAATGGTGGGCTGCGGCCGATCCGGACTTGTGGCCGCCTGTCGGCGATCCGCAACGCACGGCTATCGAATCGAACTGGGAAGCACCGTGGGGCGACCGCATCAACGAAGTGGTGTTCATTGGGCGCGATCTGGACCGCGACGCCATCGAGAAAGCATTCCGTGATTGCCGCCTGAGCGCCGTTGAACTCGCGCAGGGCGACAAGGCGTGGCGTGACGACGAACACGCCTTGCCGCTGGAAATGGCCGACGAGGCGTGAGCGCATGAGTCGTACCCATGCAGAGAAGCCCGTAGCGGCACGCGAGCGCGCGCTGAAGCGAACGCCTGAATCGTCAGAACGGAGTGCGCGCACGCATACCACCCCCGAGACGCGAGCCCAGTTCACGTTGTCGCGCAGCTTTGTGTTCGAGGCGGCGCACACACTGAACCGCCGCGACATTGATCCGCCGAGCATGGATGCAAGTCGTCGCATCCACGGGCACAGCTATCGCGCGACGGTGGAAGTGACCGGCGCGCCGATGGGCGAGTCGGGCATGGTGCTCGATCTGGCGCAACTCGACGCTGCCCTCACGCGCGTGAGCGAGCGCCTCGACCACCGTCTGCTGGACGATGTCGCCGGGCTCGGGCCCGCGACGTTGGAAAATCTCTGCGCATTTATCTGGCGCGCACTCGCGCCGCATCTCGTGGGGCTGTCGCGCGTCACCGTCAGTCGCGATGCGCGCGGCGACGCCTGCTCGCTCTCCATGCGCGAGGCGTGAAGCACGCGTGCTTGTCGACGCGCGTCCGCATTCGTCGACATTAGAAAAAGATGCGACCGGCACCGTGAGGTACCGGCCGCGTGGGCACCGAGGGAAGGCGGTGCCCAGGGTGTGGCGCACGGCGGGAAGCTGCCCGTACGCTACGACCACTGTTGCCGACCAGGCCGGACTGCACCTTAAAAGTCAGGCGTTTCCACCGGACGCAGGTCGAACACAAGCACTTCGGCGTTGTTGCCGCCGGATAGCGTGAGTGCCGTCTCATCGCGCACTCGCACACCATCCCCTTCACCCAGCGCCACACCGTTTACGCTCACGCTGCCGCGTGCAACGTGCACGTAGGCGTAGCGGTTCGGCGCGAGCGTCAGCGTGGCCGATTCGTCACCGTCGAACAGCCCGGCATACACGCGCGCATCCTGATGGATGTGCAGCGAGTTGTCGCTGCCGTCCGGCGAGATGATCTTGCGCAACTGGCCGCGCTTTTCTTCCGCCGTGAAGCGTTGTTGCTGATACTCCGGCGCGATGCCCGTCTGGTTCGGCACGATCCAGATTTGCAGGAAGTGCACCGAATCGGTCTTCGAGTGGTTGAACTCGCTGTGCGCCACGCCGCGTCCTGCGCTCATCAATTGCACGTCACCCGGCTCGATCACGGAACCCGTGCCCATGGTGTCCTTGTGTTCGAGCGCGCCTTCGAGCACGTACGAAAAGATCTCCATGTCGCGGTGTGGGTGCTTGCCGAAGCCCTGTGCCGGCGCCACGCGGTCGTCGTTGATCACCAGCAGGTCGGAGAAGCCGACTTGCTTCGGATCGTAGTAGTTCGCGAACGAGAACGTGTGGTGCGAGTTCAGCCAGCCATGGTTGGCAACGCCTCGGTCTGCAGCTTTTCTGATGTCCAGCATGATGGGCTCCTGTCACTTCTTCGTTAGGTTAGGAGGCTGTGTTGGCCTCGATGAATGACATTTTAGAGTCCCCGTTGAGAACCACAATCCGTCTGATTTGAGAATTATTGTCTCTTTTTGGTTGTCAATTGAGGGCGGCCGATCCGACGTATTTTCCGCCCGGACATCAGACGATTCCGAACGCAGGGGGTACAAAACACCGAAAGTGGGCGTGAGCGCAGTGCGGGCCGCCCGTGCTGTGGCGCGATGTGCGAGACTACGAGCCTTCTTTCGAAAGGCCAGACGACCGGCCAACCGGCGGCGGCCCGCGCTCACGAAGCATGGGCGGCCGTGCAAATGTTCGATTCCGTCACGATCCACCTCTTACTGGAGCATCGCCATGAGTCGCAGTTACGCATTCCGTATCGTCAATGTCTTCGCCGAATCCACGTTCGGCGGCAATCCGCTGTGCGTGTTCGAAGACGCCCGCGGCATGAGCGACGACGAGATGCGATTGCTGGCGCGTCAGTTCAACCTGTCCGAGACGACGTTCATTCTTCCCTCGGAGACGGCTGACGCTCATGTGCGCATCTTCACCCCCGGCTACGAAATGCGTTTCGCGGGCCATCCGACGCTAGGTACCGCGCACGTGCTGCGTTCCCTGCGCGGCCTGGGCGATAACGTCACGCTGCAGTTCGCCGCCGGTCTGGTGCCCGTGCAGGCGCAAGGTGACCACTGGACGCTGACCGCGCCGTCGTCGGGCGAGCCGAAGATCCAAAAAGCCGCCGAAGCGGATTCGGATATCGCAGCGCTCGTGCGCCTGAGCCGTGACGATCTGGCGCAATCGCCACAGTGGGTCGATACCGGGGCAGATCAGTTGCTGATTCCGGTGCGCGATGCCGACGCGGTTGCACGCGCCCAGCCTGACAGCGCCAAACTGGAGCGCTGGCCGCTCTCGAGCCTTGAGCGCAAGACGGGCTACGTGTTCTCCATCGACGACCGCCAAGGCAACGAGTTGCAGGTTACGGCACGTTACTTCTTCACCACGCAGGGAGGCGGTGTCAGCGAGGATCCGGGCACGGGTTCGGCATGCGCCAATCTGGGTGGCTGGCTGATCGGGCAGGGCTATCCGTTGCCTGTGCGCGCGCGCGTGTCGCAGGGCGACGCCATCGAGCGTGCGTGCCGTCTGACGCTCGAAGTCACGGCGGATCGCGAGATTCGTGTGGGCGGCAACGTCATCGAAATCGCGCGTGGCGAGGTCACGCTGTAAGGGGAAGATCGTCGTATGTACGCTTTGGCAGCACCGGTGGAGACCGAGCTGGAGATCAGAAAGAGCCGGTTTATCGGCATCGTTATGCCTGTGGCGTCGCGCGAAGCGGCCATGCGCGAACTGGACGCACTGCGGGTGCGTTATCCGAACGCCACGCATTACTGCTGGGTGCTGTTGTGCGAGGGGGCGTCGGGTTTCGACGACGACGGCGAGCCGGGAGGCACCGCCGCCAAGCCGATGTACAACGTCCTCATGCACAAGGGACTGGCGAATGTGTTCGCGGTCGTGGTGCGCTACTACGGCGGGATCAAGCTGGGCGCGGGCGGGCTGACGCGTGCGTACGGACAAGCGGTGAGCGAAGCGCTAAAGCTCGCAACGCTCACCGCCGTCGAACCGACGGTCGAACCCCGTTACCGTTGTTCGTTCGCCCACGAGGCGACGCTGCGCCGGTTGGCGGAGCGTCACGCCGCCGAGGTGCTCGACGTCGCTTACGACGACGCCGTCACCCTGCGCCTGCGGCTCAAGGTGCGCGATGTCGAAGCGTTCGAAGCTGACGCCACCGAAGCGCTCAGCGGTGGCCTCGTGCGAAGCGACGACTGATGAGGTGGCTCGCCATCACTGGCTTTCGCTCACCGTCGCTTCCCATCGTGCATTAGCGAACGTTCACAACCCCTCGCATGCCTGCTTCGAAGTGCCCCGGCTCAAGGCAGGCGAAATCCACCGTACCGGCTTGCGTGAAGTGCCACACGAGCGTCTTGCGCTGACCGGGCTCGACCGTCACCGCGTTCGGCTCGGTGTGGGTCATGCCCGGCATCTGCTGCATCATCTTTGCGTGCTCAGTGAGCGACGCCGCCGTGCCCAGCGTCAGTTCGTGACGGATCTTGCCGTTGTTGGTGACGACGAAGCGCACCGTGTCGCCACGCTTCACGGTCAGCGTGGCCGGTGAGAAGCGCATGGTGTCGCGCATGTCGACGTCGACCGTGCGGGTGGCCTGCGCGTCGTTACCGGGCTCACCGATCGCGGCCGCTTCGCTGCTGTGCCCGTGCTGCATGTGCATGGCGTGCGGGTCGTCGGCTATCGCGCTCAGACTGAGCAAGAGCGTAGCGGCACCAAGGACCAGAGGGGCGGCGACCGAGCCGTTGAAGCGCGCGGCGACGCGCGAAGTGAAGTGCGGACGAATCATGATTTGACTCCGGTTTTGCCTGCGCTTGCGGGCGGGCGATGGGTAGAGGGTAACGCTGAAGTGCTGCCTTGCCACGGACTTGCGACGGTGCCGCGTGGCGCGCGATACCAGCCAGGATCGCGATAGCTGTCGCGCGGCAGGTCTTGCCGCACTTTGAGGGTGGTGAACATGCCACCCATTTCGATGGGACCATAGGGACCGGTACCCGTCATCATCGGCAGCGTGTTTTCGGGAATTGGCATTTCCATGCCGCTCATCGATGCGCCGGTTTCGCCCATCGCCATGTAGTCGGGAATGATGCGGGCGATCTTTTTCGCGATCTCGCGCTGATTCACGCCGAGCATGGTCGGCACGTCGTGACCCATCGGATTCATCGTGTGGTGCGACTTGTGACAGTGGAAGGCCCAGTCGCCGGGTTCGGTGGCGTCGAACTCGATAGCGCGCATCTGTCCGACGGCCACGTCGGTGGTGACTTCCGGCCATTGCGCGGTGGGCGGCACCCAGCCGCCGTCGGTGCCTGTGACCTTGAACTCGTGTCCGTGCAAATGAATCGGGTGATTCGTCATCGTGAGGTTGCCGATCCGAATACGCACCCTGTCCCCCTGACGCGCCACCAGCGGATCGATGCCCGGAAACGCACGGCTATTCCACGTCCAGAGATTGAAGTCCGTCATCTCGTTCACGCGCGGCGTGCGCGTGCCCGGGTCGATGGCGTAGGCGTTGATGAGGAACACGTAGTCGCGATCGACTGGCAGGAACGACGGGTCTTTCGGATGCGTGACCCAGAAGCCCATGAGGCCCATGGCCATCTGCATCATCTCGTCGGCGTGCGGGTGGTACATGAACGTGCCGGGGCGCTTTGCTTCGAACTCGTAGACGTAGGTCTGGCCCGGCGCGATGGCACGCTGGTTGAGACCGGCAACACCATCCATGCCGTTGGGCAGGCGCTGGCCGTGCCAGTGCACGCTCGTGGCCTCAGGCAACCGGTTCGTCACGTAGAGACGAACGCGGTCACCCTCGACAACCTCGATGGTCGGCCCCGGACTCTGACCGTTGTAACCCCAGAGATTGGCCTGCATGCCGGGTGCAATTTCGCGCACCACGGGTTCGGCGACCAGGTGGAATTCCTTGACGCCGTTGCGCATGCGCCACGGGAGCGTCCAGCCGTTGAGCGTGACGACCGGGCGATAGGGGCGTCCGTTGGGCGGGGCGAAGGGTTTGGCGGTGCTGGCGTCGCTGCGGGTGGCGGCGTCCGGCAGCGCTGCGAGGCTGGTGCGTTCGACGGCCGCCGCGCCCACGACGGCGAGGCTGGCGTCACGCAGGAATCGTCGGCGCGAAGTCATGCGCTATCTCCGTGTTGATGAGCTTGATGTGATGGAGCCGGCTGCACGGGGGCAGGCGGTGTGGCGGGTGCTGATGGCGCAGCGGACGAGGGCGATGCGCCCGGCGTAGAAGGCTCCGTCTGCGAGTGCGATGGCGACGATTCGGGCATCGCGCCGCCGAGACTCTCGCGAAATGCTGCGTCGGCCAGCCAGTAACCGGACGTCGCGTCGATGTAGCCAAGGACCGTGTCGCGTTGCTCGCGCGCGTCTGTCAGCAAGTCGAAGACACTGGCGAGCATGCCGTTGTAGCGCAGCAGCCACTCGTCTGACACGCGCTGACGCATCGGCAGAATGGTCGTGCGGTAGTGCTCTGCGATGTCCCACGCAGCGAGCGTCTGCGCGCGACGTGTGCGAACGTCCGCGCGTGCGGCAACGGCCGTGTCGGCCAGATGGTCGACGCTCTGGCGATAGCGCGCTTCGGCGCCGGCGACGCGTGTCGAGCCCCAGTCGAACAGCGGCACTTCCAGTGAGATCTCATAGCCGCGCTCGCTGGGAGATCCCGTGGCGCTGTTGTTGCGATACGCCGTGTCCAGCACGTTGACGAAGCGCGTAACGCGGGTCAGGCCGAGGTCGCTCGCGGTCGCATCGAGCGCAGCGCGTGCGGCACGCACGTCGGCACGTTCGCGGATCGCCTGCGCTTCGGCGTCGGACCATGCGGGGCGGGTCGCGGGTAAGGAGGGCAGACGTTGCGGCAACGTGAAGCTCAGTTGCTGACCCCAGAGGCCCATTTGCCGTGCGAGCTGTTCGCGTGCCGCGTTCGCCTGCTCGCGGGCGCGTGCGAGACGCGCGGCCGTATCGGCGTAGACAAGGTTCTCCTGCGTGCGCCGCATGGCGCTGAAGTTGCCTGCACGCGCCATGCCGTCGGCGAGTTCGCTGGCAGCTTGTGTGGCGAGGCTCGTCTGCTCAAGGATCTGCACGCGTTCCTGTGCGGCAACGGCGTCGATCCATGCGCGGCGCGTGAGCGTCGCCTGCTCGACGATCGCTTGCGTCACCTGTGCCTGCACCTGCGCGAACCGACGCGCTTCGACACGCGAAGCGAGCGGCATCGTCAGGACACGGACGAAGTCGATGCCCCACGTGCGCTCGATGCCGACGTCGCCACCGCCTTGCACGCGCTGAAAGGAGAAGCGGGGATTGGGCAGACGTCCCGCCTGAACGAGCGAGGCTTCGGCAATGCCGAGTTCAGCGTACGTCGCATGCAAGCCGCGATGGTTCAGCAGCGTGAGCTGGACGGCGGTGTCGATATCGAGCGAGCGTGCCAGCAGCGCGTCGCGTTGTTTGGCGAGCGCTTGTGCAGCGGCATCGTCGCGTGCCCAGACGGCCGATTTTCCGAGGCGCTGCTGCGTAGCGTCGGCGACCGGGGCAAAGCCGCCGTCGTCGCTGAACGTTGCGCAACCGGACAGCGCCAGTGCGGCAATCGCGGCGATGATCAGCGGCATCCGACGTCTGCGACGAGCCGTATGGGCAACGCGACGATGCGGCGGGGATGCTTTGGCGTCGCGTGTGAGCGGCGTGGAAACCGTCGCTGTCATGGGAGACAAATGAGCGCTCGTCATTGCAGCCCTCCCTGTCCGCCATGACCGGCATGCGGATCGACGGGCACGTCGGGAAGCGACGTTATCGGCATGGTGTGTCCCATCGCTTTGTGGCCTGGCTTGGCGGGTGGACTCATGGCATGTCCACTGTGGCTCGTCATGTCATGACCCGAACCGGACATCCCGGGCATGCCCGAGACGCTGGCGTTCACCATGCGCCAGTCGCTTGTCGCGACGGACAGCGCGGGCCGGATGAAGTCACTCAGAACGGCGACGGGGGGCGGTCCGGCAGAGGCGTCGGCAGACGCGGGATCGTCGGAGACGACTATTGTTGTCGTCGGTTCAGCGGCGACTGCGGGTAGCGAACTCACGCCCCACAGCGATAGCGCGACGGGGAACCGCCAGGCGTGCTGTCGTAAGGAAAAAAAAGGCATCGAAAAACTCGTCGATCTGGCGATGCCGGGCGACGTGACGCGAGCACTGGAAGACTGCGCGCACGGCATGGCACCGCACGTTCATCGGGCAGACCGACTTACGACGCACGTGACGTGGCGGCAATCACAACAGCCGCGACCTCAACACGCAGTTCAGGGGTAGCCGTGTCAGTCACGAGGCGGTTCGTAAATCAGTCTGACGGGGGAACGGAGACGGCGGCATCCGACCGGAGCGCGCGGGCGTCAGGTAACGCTGCCGCGATGCGTGTCGCAATGCGAAGCCGTCAGACGGCGAGGGCTTTGGGAGGACGTTCGAGGACGGCGACGATGGCGCTAGTGGCCGACGTGCGAAGGAACGGAATGGCGGCGGAAGGCTGTGCGTCAGGCACGCGCAGCACGACGCTTTGCGGCAGGGCGGTGCAGACGACGCACGCCGCGCAGGCCGAGCAACTGGCGTGTTGATTGTGCGATGTCTGCGGTGTGTGCGATGACGCGTGCGTGGCGTCGCTCGTATCGCTGGCCGTGACTGTCGCCGCGTTTTTGTCGCTGTGATGATGCATGCCGGACATGGCGTCACCGGACATCGTTGCGTGATCCATCGCCATGGTTGGCGTGTCGTCGACCGTCGCAACGGACGTGCGCTGCATCGAAGCCGCAGGCGATCCCGGCGCGCAATGCGTGCGCAGCGCGGCCATGGCCTGTAACGGCATGGTCACGCACAACAGCAACAGCACGAGGAGTTTGCGCCAGCGATTCATGCTGCGCAGTCTAGCATCGCCCGCGCGTCGCTCGCAAATCGACATGCGGCGCACCATCGTGCGCATCGACGTTCGTCGACCGCCGCCGCAGGCGTCCATTAACGCCACACCAACGGCCACGCCGTTCGTCTCAATGCTCGAAAAGATGGAACGTCTCGAAGTGCGTGCGCCGTCTCGACAGCGCGACGAGGTTGACGACGCACACCAGCGCGACGAGCACGAACAACGGTGCGGAGACCTCGATGGTGTCGCGCGCGAGCAGCGAGATGAGCGTGAGCGCTACCATGAGCGTCAGCAGCACACGGTGCAGCCACGCCGCGAGCTTCAAGTGCCGCTCGGACTGTGCGACGAGCACGACCAGCGAGACGTAAAACGGGGCGGCAATGACGGCGAGCACGCAGAGTGCGAGCAGTACGCCCAGCACGCTGGTCAGCCGTTCGTGCCCGTCGGCGGCGCTCGATTGCACGCCCACAACGGTTGCCGCCGCCAGGTAGAGCAGCATCAGTCCATCCAGAACGATCGCGAGTCGGTTCATGACATCTCTCCGGCGTAAAAGAGTGCGGAGGTGCAGCGGTACAGAGGTGCGCAGGCTTAGCGCCCGGCGCAGTCAAATCGTCTGAGTCATCTGAAAAAGCGCTGAAAAAGCGGGCCGATATCCTGCCGGTGTCATGAATCGGTCACCGGCGGCAGGCCAGACTAGCCGCGAATCACGATATTCCTGTGACAGCGGCCGACAACGCGAGTGCCGTCGTCAGCGTGGCGGTGTCGGCGTGGCGCAGGGGCGAGGTCGACCGTCCGTTTGCAGCGCCTCGGGGAGCATTAGACCCAGCCAGATGGCCGCGGCGTCGACTTCGGCCGGATCCGACGCTACCTGTACGCGGTAGATCGCGACGTTGCCGCAATCGTCCCCGCAAAACAGATCGCGCTCCAGATCGGCGATGACGTCGAGCCGCTGCTGAACACGGTAGAAGCCAAGCGGCGTGAGTTCCTGCACCAGCGCAGCAAGCGTTTCGGGATAGAGAAACAGACGCGACGGCCAATGGCCGTGACGATGGCGAAATTTACCGAGCGCACCCAGCACGTGCGCAAGCGTGCCACCATGACCGCGAACGAAGTCGATCAGGTGCGGCGTGCCGTAACCATTGGTGTACACAAACGCTCCGTTGACTTCCCGAAGGTGAGTGCCCGGTAAATATTGGTCTTGTGATTCGATAGTTGCAGACCGGCACGCGCGGCGAAATCCGCACTTTCGCTTAGTCCGTCGGCATGAGTGTCAGAGCAGAGGTGTCGGTGCAAATGGAAACCGGCGGGCTAAGCCGCCGGTTGAGGCCCCATCGGGGCATCGCCAGCCGCGTGTACCGGCGCGGCATGGTATGGGCCAAGGAGACTTGGCACCGAAGGGCATTGCCGTCATGCATCGGACCACCATCGGTCCCCGGCCGTGCCTATGCAGTTTGACTGCGCTTTGAGTATAGGTCGCGTGCGCCGCACGCCAATCGGCTTTTTGGATGAGCGCGCCGTCAACCCACGATGCGAACTATCAGGCACTTCCGGACTCGAAATGGCGCAAGTTTTCCCTTGTGACCGTGGTTTCGTCGGCGCGCACTTTGCGTTCTAATGTCACCATTCCAGGCGATATCGAAGTGGTCCGCGCCCGCACGACCCGGTCACCGCTAATGCGCCGTACCCCAGTCAAACATTCCAATAATGGCAACGAAATCTTTTCAACGATGGGCTTTGCTGGCATGCATGTGTACTGCACAGTCGGCCTTTGCCGCCGACCAGTGCGAAGGCATTCTGATGCTGGCCAAGAGCGCACAAACCGGTTTTGAGGACATCTCCGGGCCGCTGGTGGCCAAGAATGAGCGCGGCGAGAGCTATCAGGCGACGTATTCGGTGCCCGGCGGCGATTGCAAGGTGTTCCGCGCGACCGGACTCGCCCCGACCTACGAGTGCATCTGGGATTACCAGAAGATCACGCCGATGGATTTGCGCAATCAGGCGCAGAAGTTCGCGACAGACATGGCGCGCTGCACGCGCGGCGTGACGACGATGCGCACGACCACGACGAACCCGGCCGGGCTGCCCGCCGAATGGCAGAGCGCGAGCCGGAAGTACGCGCGTCCGGTCAATTTCACCATCACGGCGCAGGATCTCGTCACGCCGCGCGGCGACCGCATGCGTGAGATTTCGTTGTCGGTGGAAAAGCAGATCGGCGACAAGTGATTCGAGGCGCTGTCGCCCGTTCAGCCCCGCTGGGCTTGGGTTTTCGCCGATTCATCCGGCAAGCCCGAATCGCATTCGTCGCCCGGTTACAAACGGTTGCAGACCGCATCGCGTATTAACATCTTTTCAGTCGACGCTCATTCGACTGTCCCGGTAAAGTCATTCGTGAGGTGTATGGCGCATTGGCAACCCGCCGATGCGGGACGCACCTCGTGAAACCGGCCCCACCGTAGCGGCCGGGAGATGTGGCTGAACCCAAATGAGTGCGCGACTTCGCTGTTGTTTCCTGTTACTGCTGGTATGTGTCTACCCTGCCTGGGCCGATGGCGGGCGTGGGCGCGAAATGCTGGACGTGAACAAGGCGTCGTTGCGTGAAGACATCAGCCGTTTCAACGCCGACCGGGGTCGTGGACAGGCGGCTTATCCGAACTGGGCGTCGCCCGCAGAACCCCGTGAGCGTCAGTACACACCGCAGGGTGAGCCGCGCGGCCAGCGCGGCAATGAAGGCGGCGGACGCCGGGGGCGTGGCTTCTAAGGCGACGCCATGAGGTGCACCCGCGCACCCGCGCACCCGATGAGGCACCCCAACGCCTCGCCAGTTCCACCGCTCAATCCTGCAGCACCCCTCCATAGCCTTCCCCGATCTGCACCGAATGTTGCACATGTGCAACATCGGATGCGTTCCTCCCTCCCCAAAGACATCCGTTAGTCGCACTTGAGCGATGTCCATGATTCGCGCATCACACGGCGAATGTGAGCGGTTGCTAACCCCGAAATATACGCCTTATATCGATCCCGTTATACCGGGATTAATTGTGGCGCGGATGGTCGTCCGAATTTTGTCTCTCCACCATTTCCCAGCCACTTCGTGTGGTGCATTTTTCCTTGCCGTTCCGGTCTTTCTGCGCACGGCGGGGCTGTGCGAGAATCACGGCCGTTTATCAGGGAGGCGCTTCTCGAAAGGGCGCCAGCAGGGTCCCGTGCAGGGCGGGAGCAGGCACACAAAATACATAAACCAAGGAGAAGTCAATGAAGCGCAGTATGGCCAAGGGCATGGGTGGGGCACTCGTTCTGGGCGCGTGCATGGGGGCGGTGAGCGCACCGGCACTCGCACAATCGAACGTCACGCTTTACGGTCAGGTCGACGCCTGGGTGGGCGCGGTCAAGAACCCCGGCGGCGACCGGGCATGGACGCAGGGCGGCGGCGGTATGTCGACGTCGTACTGGGGCATGAAGGGTAACGAAGACCTCGGCGGCGGCCTGAAGGCTGTCTTCGTGCTGGAAGATTTCTTCCGTCCGCAGAACGGTCAATACGGCCGCTTCCAGGGCGACTCGATGTTCTCGCGTAACGCCTACGTCGGTTTGCAGTCGGACACGGCCGGTACCGTTACGATCGGTCGCCTGACCACGTCGTACTTCGTCTCGACGATTCTGTTCAACCCGTTCGTCGATTCGTACACCTTCAGTCCGATGGTGTTCCACACCTTCATCGGTCAGGCCGGTCAGGGCATCGTGGGCGACTCCGGCTGGAGCAACGCCGTGATGTACACCACCCCGAACTTCAAGGGGCTGACAGGCGCTGTCTCGTACGCCTTCGGCAACAAAGCGGGCGAAACCGGGCAGAACAAGTGGAGCGCCTCCGCGCTGTATTTCAACGGCCCGTTCGCCGCGACCGTCGCTTACCAGCAGGTCAAGTTCGACTCCGTGCCGGACGACATGGCCGGCATCACGGGCTTCCGCAGCCAGCAAGCACTTCAACTGGGCGCGACGTACGACCTGCAAGTCGTGAAGTTCTTCGGCCAGTACCAGTACATCCGCAACAACATCACCGGCGGCGGTGTGTCGGAGAACGGCGGCCAGCTCGGCGTGTCGGTGCCGCTGGGCAACGGTAAGGTGCTCGCGTCGTACGCGTACACGAAGAGCTCGGGCGCGAGCAACGTCAACCGCAAGACGTGGGCGCTCGGCTACGACTACAACCTGTCCAAGCGTACCGATATCTACGCCGCGTACATGAACGACAAGGTCAGCACAATGTCGGGCGGCGACACGTTCGGTGGTGGCGTTCGCATGAAGTTCTGATGCCACGGCGCGCGCGCATCCGATGCGCGTGACGGTGGAATCGACGAAGGGGCAGACCGTGGGGTCTGCCCCTTTTTCTTTCGGCGACGGCGACGTGCGGGAAGCGCCCCGTCAATCGCATCGGCCATTCCGCACAGCGGTTTCATGTGTCACCGATCCGACGTGTCCGCGCTATGATTTGTGCACCGCGCAAGACGGTATTCCCGCCACCTTTCAAGCACAAACGGAGCAGAGACGACATGACGATTCAACACGTAGGCATCATTGGCGCTGGCACGATGGGTAACGGTATCGCACAGGCCTGTGCGGTGGCCGGACTGCCGGTGACGATGGTCGACATCAGCGACGCGGCTGTGCAAAAGGGCGTGGCGACGATTGCCGGCAGCCTCGACCGCCTCATCAAGAAAGATAAGCTCACCGCAGCCGACAAGGACGCTGCTCTCGCGCGCATTACGACGTCCACCGATTACGCCGCGCTGGGCACTGCCGATATCGTGATCGAAGCGGCTACCGAGAATTTCGACCTGAAGGTGAAGATTCTCAAGCAGCTCGAAGGGGCGGTGAAGGAGGGGGCGATCCTCGCGTCGAATACGTCGTCGATCTCGATCACGAAGCTGGCTGCCGTGGTCGCCAATCCCGACCGGTTCATCGGTATGCACTTTTTCAATCCGGTGCCGCTCATGGCCCTCGTGGAGCTTATTCGCGGACTGCAAACGAGCGACGAGACGCATGCGCGCGTTGACGCGCTGGCGCGTCAGTTGGGCAAGTCCCCGATCACGGTGAAGAACGCGCCGGGCTTCGTCGTCAACCGGATTCTGGTGCCGATGATCAACGAAGCGTTCTTCGTGCTCGCGGAGAATCTCGCGTCGCCGGAAGAAATCGACGAAGGCATGAAGCTGGGTTGCAATCATCCGATCGGTCCGCTGGCGCTGGCCGACATGATCGGTCTGGACGTCTGCCTCTCGGTGATGAACGTCTACTTCGAGGAGTTCGCGGACTCGAAGTATCGTCCGTGCCCGCTGCTCAAGGAGATGGTCGCGGCTGGCTATCTGGGGCGCAAGACCGGGCGCGGCGTCTATACGTACTGAGTGGTGGGAAGCCGGCGCGTGCAACGCGCGCCGGAGGTTGTGACCGATGTGACCGAAGGGCGGCGCTCAAACGCCGTCCGCGCCGTCGTCATCGTTCGCCAGCGGCGATTGGGGCACATCGAGAGACCTCAGCGAACTTGACGAACCTCGTGCCACCGACGTACCGCCCGAACTCGACGTTCCCGACACCGTACCGGCACTTCCCTGACTCGCCAGACTCCCCCGGCGGCTTGTCCCGGTGCGGCGCGGCCCGAGCGGGCGCGTGAGCGAGACGCGGTACGCGTCGCCCGACCGATGGCCGACGTCGGCGAACGCTGCGTCGAGCACGCGCTGAGTCTCCTGCAGGTCGTTGGAGCGCGCAAAACCGACCGCTTTCACCTGGCTCCAGGGGTCGAGCAAAAGCGTCGTGTCGTGGGCCTTCATGATGAGTTCGGCGAAATTGTTGCCGGAGATGCCGTCGATGCCAGGGCCTTCGTATTCGACTGGCGTTGCAAGTTCGAGAGCATCTATTAACGATTCGGATTCCGTATAAAGAACGAGCGCATGAGGCGAGCGTCCTTTCGGATGAACGGTAATCATGCGGATGCAGTCGCCGTGAACGCCGTTTTCGATCAGAAAGTGAAAGAGAATTTCGGCGTTCTCCTGACAAAATGCTTCCGTGCCCAGATTCATACGGTAATGACTCGCTGTGACGATCGCGGCGAGTCGTTGCTGTTCGTAGAGGGGCGAGGCGGGCGGAATGCGCTCGAGAGCGACGCGGATGGCCTCGCGATTCGGGATGATCGAGTAGTCGCGAAAGCGCTGGAGGTCCGGCCGGTTGGATCGCAGAAGCTTCAGTCGCGATACGTCGTTGTAGGCCGAGAGAATCGCGTTCTGCGCGTCGGCATCTCGCAGATGACTGAGCACCGCGTCGACCTCGTGGCGATTCAGGGCGATGCTGTCGGGCGTCGTGACACGACTGTTTCCGCAACCGCCACCGCACATTCGCAGCGCCTCATGCGCGACCCAAAGATCCAGATGTGGGTCGTACGTGACGGGCACCTGCGCCTTCGTGCGGCGCGGCGAGTCCACGAGCCAGTGATCGGCGTTGGACGCCTGACTCGCGAGGTAGAAGCCGTTCGCGCCGCGCAGGTATTGCTGACCGTCGACGATCACCAATCGCGTTGCGTCATCGGACGGCAAGCGGTGTGCCGGGATCTGTTGCGCATATCCCTGCAAATATGTTTGCTCACCAGCGATGAACAATTCGGGCATTTCATCGGACACGTTGCCAAGCGCAACGTCCGGCTCGGGAACATCGACGTCTGCAGGGGCGATCATGCGCTCCAGATCGGTTGCAGCCACCTTTTTTCCGGCATCCTTCACTGACTTCTCGGGTGATTCGATGTGGACGGCGTCCGACGGCCCGCCGGACTTTTCCACCGTCGCTGGTGCGGCCTTCTTGCCCACCGTACTCAGCCGGGCCGGTCTCAGGGCACTGCCGAGCGGACGTGCCAGCGCCCGAGGGTCGGCACTCTGCACAATGGAAATGATGCGATCTGCCGTGATGGGGTTGCCGTCGATGCCGTCGGCCACGGCATTTGCCACCTCCGAGGGGAGGCGCAATAGCGCAACTTCAGGGATCAGACCCGTACCTACGTCTATGAGATGAGCGCGCTGCTGAATTTCCTCGCGCATCGGCTGACTGACGGTGTTGCCTGTCAGCAAGGTATACAGGTCTGCGACCGAGTCGCCGAAGTACCGGAACGGGGCGCTGCCGGTGCCGATCGATCTGAGCACCTCATGCGGGGAATACTGATCTTTGAGCGTCATCGGTCGATTGATCGGTTCGGCGCGAACGGCGGTGTCGACGTCGCCCGGCATCGGCAGCGCCTGATTGAGTAGCGCTGGCGGCGCGCAGCCGGACGCATCACCCTCCGCGTTGTCATTGCCGTGGCACCGACGCACGGTTTTCGGTACGAAGGCTGCGACGGGGCCTGCCGAGGCGACAGGCGCGATCAGGTTGGCGACGAGCATGAGCGCGAAAGCGGCAGGCCAGACGGTCGGCGTGGACGAGGCTGCGGTTTTGCGTCGCGGGCGGTCCTGCATCAGAGGCGAATGAGTTTGCGATGTGCGCAACGTATGCGATTGCGTCGTGAGGCGCGCCAGAGCGAAAGCAGTGCTGAAGGGTTGTTCCGTTTGCACATGCACACGGGTGTCTGCGCGCGTCGACGCCTTGCGATGCTGCACGGCGTGCGAGAGCGAATAAGCGGGAGCCACGGCGGTGGCGCGACGATAGGAGGCATAAGGCATAGCAGCGTCTCCGAAGGTGCGTCCTGTCACGACGCGCGACGAGTACGAATGGGGAAATCGAACGGTTCGCGTCGCGTGACGACGCAGGCATTCACTTTTTAGCGTTCCGGCACGCCTGCCGCCGACAGCTCGTCCGGTGACGATGGCGTGTCCGCTTCGTGTCTGAGACCGTCGACATCCGGCGCATGCACATCTGCCGGGGCCGGACGACGAATCACGATGCTGACGTAGTGGGGTGTGAAGTGCCGGGGACTGTGATGCAAGGCGTGCGGCATGGCGTCCTCTCTCGAAGTGGTGGGCCACCGGTTTCGGCAAACGCGCTGCGCCGCGTCATTCCGGTGGCCCGGGAGAACAAGACTGCCATCGCACCGATGTGCCGGGCTTGCGCATCGGTCGGAACGGTTATCGTTTTTGGATGATCATTATTTCGGATAGCGATGTAAATGCGGGTTACGCGCGAAGCGTTTCATCCCGCCTAAACGCTCGCGTCACGTTGTACGGGCGGTCAGACTTCCCCCGCTTCCCGAACCGCCGGAGTCTTTCGATCCCTGAGATCCTTGAGATCCGCTTGACCCCTGTGAGCCATGCGAGCCACGGGATCCGCTCGGGTTCGGCCGCTGTGCGAGTGCACGATCGCGAGGTGCCGGGTATGGGCGCGTCAGCGAGACCCGGAAAGGCCTCCCGGGCCGGTGTCCAGTGTCGGACAACGCTATATCCAGCTCGCTCATCAGTTCCTCGATGCAGTCCGTATCGACGAACGAGGAGGCTTTGACCCGGCTCCATGGGTCGAGAAGAACGGTGGAGTCGCGCGTCAGGAACAGCGCCGCAGTGAAGCGCTCTCCACTGATGCCGTCGACGTAGCCCGCGACCGGTGGTTGCGGCGTCGACAGATCGAGAAGATCGATGAAATGATCCGACTCGGTATAGAGCACCATGACGTGCGCGGGCTGACTCCTGGGTTGCACCGTCAAGATGCGGATGTGATGACTGGGTACACCACGCGCAAGCAGGTAGTGAAACAGAATCTCGGCGTTCTCCTGACAGAACGCTTCCGGGCTGAGGTCGTAGGTGCCGGTGTCGACATAGGCGTCGTAGTGAATCGCCGTGATCTCGGCCGCTTCGCGTTGTTGCTCGAAAAGCGTCGCGTACGGATCGAGACGCATGAGCTGCGGGACCAGAATCTTCCGGTGGCCGACGATGGAGTTGTCGCGAAACGGACGCAGATCTTCTCGATTCGTGCGCATCAGATGCAGATGGCTGAGATCGCGATAGGCGAGCTGAATGGAGTCCCGCACGTCGCGGTCGGGAATGTGGCGAATCGCATCGGCGATCTGGTTCTGACTCATCGCAACGCTGTCGGGCGTCGACTCCCGGCTTGGACCGCACCCGCCACCGCATAGCCGCAGCGGCGCTTGTGTCTGCCATCTGCCGGTCTGCGGGTCGTACGTCACGGGCACCTGCGCGCGGGTGCCGCGCGGAGCGTCGACCAGCCAGTGATTCGCATGCGGCGACTTGGTCAGACGATAGAACCCGGCCTCTCCGCCGAGATAGTGGCGAGCACCGACGACGAACAACTGGGGATGTGATGCGTCGGGGTGTGCCCCGGTCGGGAGCACCTGCTCGTATCCGCGGAGATGGTCGCGTTCGCCTTCGATGCGAGGTTCGTCGAGGCCCTCCCCGACACTTGCGTCAGCGGGCGCGGCCGCAACGACGTCGTCTTCGGCTCCGGCTTCGACGTCGAGGACCTCGTGAACCGACGCGGAGCGCTCAACGACCATCACTTCCGAAGCCACGAGACCTGCCGAGGGATCATTCGTGCGCGTCGGCATTGACACGCCTAATGCGCGTGGGTGGCTCATCTGGATCAAGGCACCGATGCGTTCGGCATTCGTAGGTTTGCCCTCGGCCGCATCGGCTGCCGCTTCCGCCATATAGCCGCCGAGACGCGCGCTTTGTACCGATGGAATCAACGCCGTCACCATGTCGATGAAGCTGCCGACGTCCTTCACGGTTTCCAGCGTTTCCCGGTCGAGCTCTTCGCCAGCGACGAGGACATGCATCTCGTTGATCACCCGCCCAAGATTCTGGAACGGCGCGCTCGATGCGCCGAAGGCGCGCATCACTTGAGGCAATGAGTAGTCGGACTTGATGGCGGCACGAGGTGCGGGAACGCGTTGCATGTCTTCCAACGCGCCTGTGGCGATATCGGAGGCATGGAGTGCGGTGTCATCGGAATGGACGTCGACTGGGCGATGCTTGTCTTTTGAAAGAGGAAGCCCCGGTCCCGCCAGCGTGTGCTGCGCGAGATTGGCGACGACCGTCAGCGCGAACACTGTCTGCCAGCGCGCAGCGGAGGATGCGCTGCCCGGCGTGTTTCGGCACGGACCATTCGCCGGGGTGACGTGCGCACGCGGCGAGGCGCGCGTCCCGCGAAAATGATGCGGAAACTCATGCGCGCCGAAGCGGCTGCTCTGGCGACGGTTTGCGGTAGGGGAGAGTCTGTAGCAGGGCGCGGAACCGATCGCGCGATGGTGTGGCACATGCGACATGGGAAGGCCTCCGTAGAGCATATAAGGCGGGCCGTGCATGTGTTCTCGACGACAGTGTCATGCGCCAGCCCTGGGGGAGGAGATTGCCACTGGCATGCGTGCGAATGCTTGCGTTTCGTTGGGTCGCGCTGTCGGTTCTGCGAAATTGCGAGGGGATGTCGAGGCTGTTATACGACGCGAGACGAAAGCCGCCTCGCGCCGTGACACATCAGCCCGCCAGACGCTTGCGCGTGTCGTCGTACTCCTGCTTCAGGCGCGCAACGATGTCGGCCGCCGGACGCACGTCGTCCATCAATCCCACCCCCTGACCCGCACCCCAGATGTCCTTCCACGCTTTTGCCTTGGAGAAGTTCATCGCGGTCTTGTCGGCCGTGGGAAGGTTTTCGGGATCGAGACCTGCATTCAGAATGCTCTGGCGGATGTAGTTGCCAGACACGCCGGTGAAGAGGTTCGTGTAGACGATGTCGTTGGCGCTGGCGTCGACGATGGCCTGCTTGTAGGTGTCGCTCGCGTTCGCCTCGGTGGACGCGATGAAGCGCGTGCCGATGTAGGCGAGGTCTGCGCCCATCGCTTGCGCGGCGAGAATCGAACCGCCGTTGGCAATCGAGCCGGAGAGCACGATGGGGCCGTCGAAGATCTTGCGCACTTCGCCCACGAGCGCGAACGGCGAGAGCATGCCCGCATGTCCGCCCGCCCCGGCAGCCACCAGAATCAGGCCATCCACACCGGCTTCGAGCGCCTTGTTGGCGTGACGCAGATTGATGACGTCGTGCAGCACGATGCCGCCGTAGCTGTGCACGGCGTCGAGCACTTCCTTGGGCGGCGCACGCAGGCTCGTGATGAAGATCGGCACCCGATGTTCGACGCACACCCGCACATCGTGCTCAAGCCGTTGATTCGACTGATGCACGATCTGGTTGACGGCGAGCGGGCCGACGACGGCATCGGGGTTCGCGGCCTTGTACGACGCGAGCTCTTCGGTGATGCGCGACAACCAGTCTTCGAGAATCTGCGGCTCGCGCGCGTTGAGCGCCGGGAACGAGCCGACGATACCGGCCTTGCATTGCGCGAGCACCAGTTCCGGGTAGCTCACGATGAACATCGGCGACGCCACGACAGGCAACGCCAGGTTTTGCAGAATCTTGGGAAGGGCCATGAAGTCTCCTGAGGCAGGACGTTCGGTGCGCGCTCGCCGGGACGTGATACTCGGGACGTGGCATGGCCGTCACGGCAATTTCGCGAACGATCGTTCGATTATAGGGGGATTCGGACGTCGCCCGGTGAGCGGTCACTCGAAGAAAGCTTCGGTTCCGATACGCTCATTGCTGCCCTATCAGGGAAAGTCCTCTTGGGTCGACGCCTTGTGCTGACTACGATAAAGACGCGTGCCAGGGGACACCGGTAGCCGGTGTCGCAGGACGAGCGCCGCGTTAGCGACCGCAGCGTTCGTCCGGCACGTCACGTCCTCAAACGCCGCTTGCCGTCACTGGCGAGTGGCGTTATTTTTTTGCCGCCGGAAAGGGACCTGCAATGCCGTCACACGCAGACGCGCACCCGCTTACACAGCGTGCAACGTGTCCGTCTCGGTGTCGTAGCGCAGCGCACCGGCCTTGGCCAGTTCCGCGACGAGCGTGTCGAGTAACGCAGGCCATCCGGAAGGCGGGGCGAGCATCGCCGCCGCATTGCGCCAGGCGCGCGCGGTGTCGAGCGTCGCCTTGAGCGTTGCACCCGTCATCCGGCCTTCCGCCATCAACTTGAACACGATGAGTACCTTCAGCGCGTTGCGGGCGTTGCGGGCGGGATCGCTTTGCAGATAGTCGAGACGTCCGCGCGCGGCAGCGAGTGCACCGTCGATGTCGTCGAACGGCTTGCCGTGTCCGGGAATCACCAGCGAGACGTCGAACTGCTCGATGAGGTCGAGCACGGCGGCCTGCTCGGTGAATCCCGACTCGCCGTCGAGTTCCGGGAAGATCACGCCGAAGCCGCGCTCCCAGAGCGCGTCGCCGGAGATGAGAATGCCGTCGGCGGCGTTGTAGAGCATCAGCGCGTGCGGATCGTGTCCCGGCGCGCCGAGCACCAGCCATTCGTGCTCGCCGAGCGGCACGGTGTCGCCCGGCGAGAGCGTGTCGTCGAACGTAAAGCGCGCGCATTGCTGGCCGGTCGCGTCGAACGACAGGCGGCGCTCGTCCCAGTGACGCACGGGATCGGCCTCGGCGGCGGGCACCCATGTGCGGCAGCCATAGCGGGCCTGCAAGGCCGCGTTGCCGCCGCAGTGGTCCGAGTGCAGATGCGTGTTGATGAGGCGGGCGAGCGTCCGGCCTTCGGGCAGCGCGTGCGCCACGAGGGCCAGCGTTTGTTCCGAATGACTGACGTAGCCGCTATCGACGAGCGCGGGCTCGTCGCCGAGGAACAGCACATTGTTCGATGAGAGCCAGCCGCGCTCGAACACGCGCAACCCGGCGGGCAGGGTAAGCGAGGTCATTGGGCGTATCTCGTTAGGCGATGGGGATGTTCTTTCGCTTGCGTCAGCGATCAGGTCGGTTTGGCGCAGACGAGAATCTTTGCCGTGGCCGCGATCACCGTCTCGCCGTGCTGATTCACGGCCTCGCCGTCGAGCGACACGATGTCGCCTGCCAGCTTCTCCTTCCACAAACTGTCGGTGACCGTCCAGCGCACGGTGATGTCGTCGCCCGCGTGCACGGCGCGGCGCAGCTTCATGTCGAACTCCAGGCCGAGCGGTTGCGCCGTCTTCGAGTAGTGCGTGGCGAGGAGTGCTGCGAGATACGACATCTGCTGCGTGCCCGACGAGATCAGTCCCCCGAAACGCGGATCGGCTGCGGCGTACTCGGCGTCGAGATGCAGCGGATTGAAATCGTGCGCGAGCGCGGAGAATTCGCGAATCGAATCCGGCGAGAAGTGATGGCTGGCGGAGAACGTCTCGCCGACGGCAACGATTTTTCCCATGAGTAATGACGATAGTTGGGCAGAAATTGCGTGAGTGGTGGCGCGTATCGCGATAAGGGCTACGCGTCGCCGACGCCCGGTTTGTTCACGACCACGCGACGATGCATCTCGGGCGGCGCTTCATGCTCCGCACGGCGCGCGGGTAGTAGCGACCAGACGAGGCGTTTGGCGTCGTCCGCCATTGTCGACCACGCGGCGATCTCGTCGAGGGTGCGCCAGCAGCCCGAGCACCAGCCCGTCGCAGGATTCATGCGGCAGATGTTGGTGCAGGGCGACGGGACAGGGGAGTCGAACGAGGTCATAAGCGTGGGGGGCGAGCGCGTGGGGAGACGGCTTCAGATGGGCAGGCCGAGCTTGGCCGCTTTCTCGCGCAATTTGCCGTGAAAGCGCTCCTGATCGACGATCACGCGCTCATGCGTGCCCGAACTGATCTTGTCGAGACCGTCCCAGGCCGCGACTTCGAAGCGCAGCGTGCGCCCGTCGACGTCGATCAGCTTGCCCCGGATGCGCAACATGTCGCCTGCCGGTGTTGCCGCCAGATGCGTGAAGGAGACGAGCGTGCCGAGCGACTGCTCGCGCGGCCAGTCCAGATAGGGACGGATCGCCTGAAGACACGCACATTCCAGAATGCCCGCGAGATAGCCCGTGGCCAGCACCGCAGGCATGTCGCGGCAGAGTTCGACATCGTCGTAGAGTTCGGGGACCACGGCCTTCTTCGGCACGCGATACGTCCACTCGAATGTCAGGCCCGGCACAAGTTCGGGGCTCGGCATGGCAGGTCTCCTTGTTCTTGTGAGCGGTGACGGTGCGTCGACCGCTACGGTCAGCTTCGCAGCGCGACGTCGACGACCGGTGCGCCCGTCATCGCCACCAACTGCTGCGGCGTGAGGTTAAACACCGCGTGCGGGTGGCCAGCGGCGGCCCACAGGCTCGCGAGCTTCAGCAGGTCTTCGTCGATCAGCGTGACGGGCGAGACGACATGCCCGATAGGGCTCACGCCGCCAATCGAGTAACCGGTCTTCTCCTTGACGAAGCGTGCGTCGGCGCGGGCGAGTTCGCCCACTTGCGCGGCAACCTTCTTCTCGTCCACGCGGTTGATGCCGCTGGCAATGACGAGCACCGGGGTGTCGTCGGCCGCGCGACGGAAGATGATCGACTTGGCGATCTGTGCGACTTCGCAGCCGAGGCCTGCGGCCGCTTCTGCCGACGTCTTGCCGGTGGCGGGCAGCAGCACGATCGGCTGGTCGTGGCCCATGCCCGCGAGCAGCCGCGCGACGTGGCGCGCACCTTCGGGCAGTTGATGTTCGTCGGCGGATTCAGGGATCTGTGGCGTGTCGCTCATGGTCGGGGCGGTCGGGGCCGTGGGGGGCTTCAGGGGGCAGCGTTAATTAGTCGAGGCAGCGGCGTCTTTCAGTTTCGCGAGCATGGCGCGGCCCACGCGCGAGGCGTTCGGGCGGCCGATGGCTTGCGAAATGAAGTCGCCCGTATGCACGACTGCTTCGAGATCGATGCCCGTCTCGATGTCCAGTCCTTGCAGCAAATACAGCACGTCTTCCGTCGCGACGTTGCCGGTCGCGCCCTTGGCGTACGGACAGCCACCGAGACCGGCGACGGACGAATGGAAGATCGAGATGCCCGAGAGCAGCGCGGCGTAGATGTTCGCCGTGGCCTGACCGTAAGTGTCGTGGAAGTGACCCGACAGACGCTCAATGGGGAACACCTTCGCGCAGGCGTCCATGACTTCGCGCGTGCGGGTAGGCGTGCCGACGCCGATGGTGTCGGCAATGTCGATCTCGTCGCAACCGAGCGCCGCGAGTCGCTTGACGACGTCGACCACGCTCGCGACCGGCACTTCACCCTGATACGGGCAGCCGAGTGCGCACGAGATGCTGCCGCGCAGACGCAGCCCCGCGTCTTTGGCCGCGCGAGCGACCGGCTCGAATCGCGCGATGCTTTCTTCGATGGAGCAGTTGATGTTGCGTTGCGAGAAGGCTTCGCTCGCGGCGGCGAAGATCACCACTTCGTTCGCCTTCGCGGCGACAGCGCCTTCGAAGCCGCGCATGTTCGGTGTGAGCACCGAATAGATCGTGCCCGGGCGACGCGTGATGCCCGCCATGACTTCGGCCCCGTCGGCCATCTGCGGCACCCATTTCGGCGAGACGAACGACGTCGCCTCGATGTTGGCGAAGCCCGCGGCTGAGAGACGGTCGATCAGCGCGATCTTGATGTCCGTGGCGACGGGCTGCTTTTCGTTTTGCAGGCCGTCGCGCGGGCCGACTTCAACCACTTTCACACGTTGCGGCAGATGAGATGCGGACATGGGGATCGGTCTCCTCTAATTCGTCTGGTGGGGATCGGCCGCGACGCGCCGGGCGGCGGCTCAGTCGTTTGTTGGTTCGCTTGTTCGTTTGCTCAATAGCCGCGCGTCAGGTCGACGATGCCGGTAATGGCTTCGCCGCGTGACATCGCGGCAATCTTTCCTGCGATCTGCGCGACGGTCTCGTCACGTAGCGTCAGCGCCGAGATGTGCGGCGTGACGGTGACCTTCGGGGCGCGCCAGAACGGATGTTCGGCTGGCAACGGCTCGGTGCGGAAGACGTCGAGCGTAGCACCGGCGATCTGGCCGCTGTCGAGGGCGGCCAGCAGGTCGTCGTCGACCAGATGCGCGCCGCGCGCCACGTTGATCAGGTAGGCACCCTGCGCGAGTTTCGCGAACAGGTCGGCGTTCAGCACATCCACCGTTTGCGGCGTGAGCGGCAGCAGGTTGACAAGAATGCGTGCGCCCGACACGCAGGCGTCGAAGCCTGCATCGCCGTGATAGAGGGTGATGCCCGTGTCGTCGTGACGTTCGCTGCGGCTCCACGCGCGCACGGGAAACCCGAACGTCTTCAGCGCTTTGGCCACGTGTGCGCCGAGGGTGCCGTAACCCAATACCGCGACGGGGAAGTCGGCGAGTCGGTTCGGTTTCTGGAATTTCCACTGGCCCTCGGTTTGCTGCGTCTGGAAGTCGTCGAGGCGGCGGAAGTATCGCAATGCGGCGGCGCTGACGTATTGCGCCATCTGGTCGGCCATGCCCGCATCTTCGAGGCGCACGAGCGGAACGCCCGGCGGCAGACGGTGCGCACTCTCGCCGCGCGCACCGAGCACGCCGTCGACGCCCGCCCCCATGTTGAAGATCGCTTTCAGACGCTCACGGGCTTGCAGGACTTCGGCGTTCGGCTTCCACAAGACGATGTAGTCGGCGGGGGCAGTGTCGCCCGGCTGCCAGCCGCGGATGTTGGCCTGCGGCAGATGCTCGGCGAGGCCGGTTTCATAGGCGGCGGTCTTGCCGTCCGGAGAGAAGATCAGGATGTCCATGAGGTGCGCGGCAGGCGTGGGTGGACGCGTGCCGTCGCAACAGCTGCGTTCACTCGATTTACGTTAACGTCAAGTGTAACGCAGCTTCGGCTCGCCCATGTATTGGGGCGAGGCCTGAGCCGGAGGCTCAGTTGCGGGCGGCCGCGCGCAGGGTTTCGAGCTTCACCGCGAAATTGTGGCTGTCGTCTGCGACCCAGACTTCGCCGTCCTGAATCGTGCATTGCAGGCGCATCGTGCGCGAGGCCAGCGCCGTCAGGGCTTCGGCGGATTCGTCGTCGAGCATCCGCACGGTGAGGTTCGACAGCCGGTTGACCTCCTTCTCGGTAGTTTGCCACCACACGGCGGCGGGCTTGCCGCCGTAGGCAATCACGTCAACGTGCTCGGCACGGCCTGCTGCTTTGACCAGACGACGGGCGTCCGGCTGGCCGACATCGATCCAGCGAACGATATCGCCACCGAAATCGTGCTCCCACAGGTCTGGCTCGTCGGCCGTTGAAATGCCCTTGCCGAACGAGAGACGTTCGCCCGCATACAACATGAACGCGAGCACGCGCACCATCATGCGCTCGTCGGTTTCCGACGGATGACGGGCAATCGTGAGGTTGTGGGATGCGTAGTAGTGACGGTCGAGGTCGGTGATTTGCACCTCGGCCTTATAGATAGTGGCTTTGAGCGCCATGCCGGGAAACCGCAGGATTGAAGAAAGTCGCAAGCATACACCAGGCGGTGCGGCGCGCTGTGTCAGGCGCGAGAGGGCCTTCGCGGGGCCGTTGAACGTAGCCAGGGCGCGTTTCGTCGCGTTTGGGCGCGTCGCCATCGAGGTCCGGTGGCACGCCTCCGACCGGCCCCTTAGCCCGTGGCGCGCCGCAGCAAAGGGGCCGCAAGCTCGGTATACTGGCGCCTTCGTCTTACCTGATGTATCGCCATGCCGGTTCCTGCACCGCAAACGATCGACGTCAACGGCTACCCGATGGCCTACGTCGAAACTCCCGCCCCCGCCGATGCTGTCGGCGCGCCGCTAGTGCTGGTTCACGGATCGCTCTGCGACTACCGATACTTCAAGCCGAACATGGCCCCGCTGGGGCAACGTCGGCGCGTCATCTCGGTCAGCCTGCGTCACTATTTCCCGGAAGCCTGGAATGGCCACGACGGTGAGTTCTCCGGTGAGCAACACGCCGAGGACCTTGCGGCCTTTATTACGGCGCTCGGTGTCGGCCCCGTTCATGTGCTGGGCCATTCGCGCGGCGGCTATGTCGCGCTGCGCACCGCGTTGCTCGCACCCGACACCGTCCGCTCGCTGATCCTCGCCGACCCGGGCGTGGAAATCAGCGGCGGCCCGGTGCAGATTCCGCTCGACAGCGAGCGCGGCAATTTCCGTGAAGCGGCATTGAAAGCCATCGAAGCGGGCGATATCGACGGCGGTCTCGCACTGTTTATCGATACGGTGAGCGGTCCGGACACGTGGCGTCGCATGGTGCCGTGGTTCAAACAGATGGTGCGCGACAATGCGCGCACGCTGATCGGACAAGTCGCCGAGCCGCGCACGCCGTTGCCGATCGATGCCCTCGGCGCACTCCACGCGCCGGTGCTGCTGATGGGCGGTGCCGAGAGTCCCGCGCCGTATCCGGACGTGCTCAACGCGCTGGCGTACGCGATGCCCGAAGCCCGTCGCATGGTGATTCAAGATGCGTCGCACGGCATGAACCTCGCCAATCCGATCGCCTTTCACCGCGCGGTCGACGCCTTCCTCGGCACCGACTGATCGCGCGAGCGCAGCGTCGGGTCCGGCGTCGTTCCCTGGCGCTGCCGCCCGCGCCTCGCCTGTCATGTGCGCTCGCTGCCGGGCGCGTCCTTCGATCTCATTCGTCACGCAACAAACCGTGGCCCAGCCGCAGGCTCAGAGTGCGGACCAGGTCGGCCATCCATGCCTGATCGCGATCGGACAACTTCTGCATGGCACGATTGAGCGACGGATACGGATCGCAGGGGACCGACACGCTCGCGCCGATGTCCGCCGTCATGCCGTTCGACGCGTCGAACGCCAGCAACTCATGTGGGGGTAGCCCCAACGTGTCGGCGAGAATGCAGATGTTGCGCAGCGAGATATTGCGTTTGCCGCGCTCGACACCACTCAGATAGGAACGTGCGAGACCGCTCTCCAGCGCAAGCTTGTCCTGCGCCCAGTTGTACTTCTTGCGCAAACCGGCGAGATGTCTGCCGAATCGAAATAAATTGGTGTCCATAAAAAAGTTTCCTTGTTCGGGACGAGAAGATTGGAACAAAAATCCGGCATCGGGGACGGTGCCTCGGGTGTCCATCGTTTGTGAGGCACGAACTACCGGGAGCGTCGCGCAGATTTTTTGCGGACTTTCGGAGAAGGCACAACGAGTGCAGACGTCCCGACGGTGGTGGCGGCGCTATTTCGCGTACGGCCCACCGCAGCGACGCGCTGTGAGACGCGTTGCCGCCTCCCCGTCAACCAGCGCCGCGCAGTGTGACACTGGTCTGACCGGTAGAAGTAGAGCGGGGATTCTGAAAGGTTCCGCGTTGGGATGTCACTCGATGATGACGAGCTGAGCCGGATATTGTGTCCAGCCTCGTGGAATTGCAGTAGGCGTCGACGCGCTGTCGCTCCTGTCGTCGTTGACGCGCACGTCGCCACGTTCTCTCCGTTCGGTGACGACGCGGTCCGCGCAAGAGCGGCTATTTTTAATAGGTTAACAAGTTACTTTTACGAGACGAATCAGTGCGCGACGCCCCCCGCGTGGCCGGGGGACTTTGCGCGATGTCCTAAGCACTAATGGCGTGGAGATGGCGCACGCTTTCGACCATCCCTCGCTTGCGCCCTCACTCGTGCTCTTCCCTTCTGGCAGGCCAGCGCAGTGGGTTCTCTTGCGCCACGACGTTCGTGCCCGGCGCTGCGGCCGGGCCGGGCGATCGATCCATTTCGCCGTCCTGCCGACGGTCCGGATCGGCGATGCGGCGAGAGACTTCGCTCGCCTGCGCGTCAGCATGCGTCACGTTGGCTTCAGAAGATGCGTCCGAGATTGCGGGGTAGCGGGTTGGCGAGGCGGAGGAGGTCTGATGTCGGACGGGAGATCCGGCGTCCAGGTCCCCACTGCGGTCGGGCGTGTCGCCGTCGAATGCGTCCTCATGCGCGCCGACGGACGCCGCGCCGTGGGAAGACTGTGCGTAGGCGCTCGTGGCTGACGGTGGGGCTGCATGACTCAGGCGTGAGCTGAGACTGCGAATGATCTCCGCGAGCCAGACCTGATCGCGGTTCTCCAGCTTGCACAGTGACCGGCTGATCTGTGGCAGCGGGGTGCGCTCGGACGCCACCGCCGCGTCTTCTGCGTTGCCTGCCGCCTGAGCGAAACGCAGCATTTCGGACGTTGGCACGCCCAGCGTGTCTGCCAACACGCAAATGTTGACGAGGGCGACATTGCGTCTGCCCCGTTCGATACCGCTGACGTACGAGCGTGCCAGACCGCTCTCGAGGGCAAGCTTCTCCTGCGACCAGCCGCGCGCCTTACGCAAGCGGGCCAGATGGTCTCCGAACAGGGCGAGTGGATTGGTTTGCATGGCGAACTCCGTTGACGAGTCACACAGCGTAATCAATCCCCCCGCGCCCTGCGACGTTATATCGCTCTCCTCCCCATGCGTGACGGGCGGGCCTCTATAAAGAGTCGGTGACGTTAATAGCGCAAAATTTATCGGACGCTTCCCAATTCATCCGCCACAACGGGCATGGGTTCACGCGCTTTGCGAATCGGCAGATGCCAGTTTTCGCCAAGCGCCACGCCCGCGAGAATCAGCGCGCCGCCCAGGAGGTGATAACCGGCGAGGTGCTCCCCGAGACCTAAGGCTGCGATCAGCGCTGTGAAGATCGGCACCAGATTGATGACGACGGTCGCGCGACGCGGGCCGATGCGCGCAACGCCGATCATCCAGATGAACGGGGCGGCGATGGACACCGGGATCGTCGCGAAGGCCAGCTCCGGCAGGTTGTCCATCGAAACCCCAGCCTTTTCCGAGATCAGATAGAACGGCAGCAGCGCGACCACGGCAAACATGATTTGTGCATACAGCGACGGCAGTGGCGCGAGTGGCAGATGCCATTTGCGCAGCAATACGCAGTACACGGCGTACGCGAGCATGGCGGCGACCATCATGGCGTCGCCCACACCGATGCCCTGATCGGCAAGATGCAGCAGCGAGCCGTGCCCGACGACCAACAGCACGCCACCGATCGACAGCAAACCGCCGGCCAGCGCCCCGGCCGTGAGGGCGTCGCCCAGCAGCATGACCGCCAGCGCGAGTGTCGTGAGAGGCAGCAGCGCCAGAATGATCCCCATATTGGTGGCACTCGTGTAATGCGCCGCCGAATAGGCGAGCCCCTGATAGATCGCCATGCCCAGCACGCCGAGGGTGGCGTACTGCGCCATATGCGGCACAAATTGACGCCGGGCGCGCCACAACGCGGGCAACGCCAACGGCGTCAGTAGCAACCCGGCGGCGAACCAGCGCAGGAAGGCGATTTCGGCAGGGAAGATGTGACCGACGGCGAGCTTGTTGACGATCACGTTGGCCGACCAGATAAGCACTGCGGTCAGCGGCAGAATGAAATTAGCCATGATGTATGCGATGTACCGGTCTGACGGTGAAACTGTCGGAAAGTCCGACCGGCGGGTGACTTGCGAACTGAGGCAAATTGTCCGCCCTAACGGTGTCCGTCGCATAGCGAATTTCAGACAAACGATAAGGTATTTCGGACGCGGCGTCCGGGGCCACATTGACAATCCTCAACGTCATGCGCTTCGGAGTCGCGCGCCGACGTTGCACGAAGGTAGAATGGCGCCTCCGGGCTCTCGCGGCGACCGTATGCCGATGTGTTCGCACACACGAAGCACAACGCCCGCCCCCACGGTGCGATGGCATCGTGCGTCCATTTCGTAGTCCGTCGTTCTTGATTCGTGGTCCGTGGTTCGTGAGGGTCGATCGGAGCAGCATGGTGTCAGTGAGTCAGCAAGACAGCAACGCGCGCGCCGACGGCTCGCCACAACGCCGAGGGACGCGGGCCGTCGCTTCGGCATCTTCCGCTGCCGGTATCGATCCCGCCGTCGCGGGCAAGGGCAAGCGTTTCGTACGGCGCATCTATCGCCTGCGGACCATCGGTCTGGGCATCGGATTCGTCTGCGTCGCAGGCGTCTTCTATCGACTCGATCCGCCCACGCCGCTGTGGCTGTGGGCGCTGGTGTTCTTCCACGGTTTCGTCTGGCCGCATCTGGCCTGCGTCCTTGCGCTGTCGCGCCCGGTCCCATACCGCGCCGAGCGCGCGAATCTGATGATCGATGCGGCATTCGGTGGTTTCTGGGTCGCCGCGATGCAGTTCAATCTGCTGCCGAGCGTCGTCGTCCTCGCGATGATGTCGATGGATAACATTGGCGCGGGCGGCGTACGCCTTTTCCTTCAGGGGCTGCTGGCCAATGTCGTTGGCGGACTGATCGGGATCGCCTTGCTTGGATTCGTCTGGGCACCCGCGTCCGATACCTTCAACGTCATCACGAGTTTGCCGATGGTGATTCTGTATCCTGTCGCGCTCGGCAAGGTGACGTATGACCTCGCGCAGAAGTTGTCGCAGCGCTCGCGGGAAATGGAGTATCTGTCGCGACACGATGGCCTGACGGGCCTGCTCAATCGACGCGCGTGGGAGCAGAGGCTGGCCGACATTCACGAGCATTGCGCACACACGGGGCAACCGGCGTGTCTGGTGCTGATGGATCTGGATCACTTCAAGCGCATCAACGACACGCTTGGTCACGCCGCTGGTGACTCGGCGCTACGGCGCTTTGCCGGACTACTGCGTCAACGTCTGCGGGAGATCGACGCGGTCGGGCGGTATGGCGGGGAAGAGTTCGGTGCCGTGCTGGTGAACACCGGCGAAGTCGCGGGACGCGATCTGATGCATCGGCTGCTCGCCGATTTGCGCGCCCGCGTGGCGCAGGCAGAAGCGCAAATGCGGCAAGACGAAGCGCTGCGAGTGTCGCTCACGGATTGCACGGTGAGTATCGGGCTGGTGCCGTTTTCGAGCGCTTTCGATACCCCGCAGGCGTGGCTTCAGCAAGCCGATCGCGCGTTGTATCGGGCCAAACGTCAGGGGCGCGACGGTATGGTGGTGCTTGACGCCGGTGCCTTCGGCATGTCTGGCGCAGGGGCTGCGCCGGATCGCGAAGATGCTCCCGGCGGTACACGCGCCCAAGATACCAAAGGCGCCTAGCCCTTAGCGACTCGGGCTCGGCGACTCAGCGCGTGCACAGGCGTGCGAGCGCACCGCGCAGCGCCGCAGGCAGACCGGCGGCGAAATTGAACGGACGGGCAAGTGCGGCCAGACCCTCGCCATTGAGCACGCGAGCGCCCTCCAGATGCGTGGCCAGCACGCAGAAATCTTCACGGCGCATGCCCACACGCTGACACGCGTGATCGAGTTGCTTGAGGTCGTTCGGATGCAGGCTGATGGTGAGGGTAATGCGCTCTGGGTCGGTGTTCATGACTTTCAATTTTCTCTTTTTCGATACATCGGGCATGACGCGCGGGTAGGCGCATGCCAAGCGCCCGCGCGATAACGCGGGCGAGCCGGATCCGACTGCGTGGGATCGGGCCTGTGGGGCGCACATGGCGGACACGTCGAGCGAACGAAACGTCTTCAGGGTAAAGACGATTTCGGTCCGCCGATGCGCGCGATGTCTGATCGTGGCGTCGGGCTGTTTTAGTAACGCGTGGGCAATACGAGGCTGTGGGCGCGCAATCCGCCGCCTGAGTGCTGCGCGGGCGGCGGTACGGCACTAACGCGTGGGAGCGATGCCTCGTAACAGCAGGGAGGGATGACTCTCCATCCGGCCATCGCACAAGCGCCGGAATACAGCATGAGTACTGCGGGACTGCGAATTGCAACTACGGGTATTGCTTAGGTATTGCTTGAATATTGCAGGGTACTGCGGTGATGCGAGACCTTCTGAACTACAGGACTGCGATTGATGCGTGTACAGCGATGCAGACTTCTAACTACCGATACTGCGACTTGCTGAACGGCTACTGCGGATAAAGCGGAACGACGAGAACTACAAGACTTCCGAACTGCGACTGCTACCACCTGCTGCAAGACGACGCTGAATTACGCGGCGTCCTTAAACTGAATGCGGGGGCACGGCGTGACACGGTGGCTACGGCGATAGCGCAACACGCGGTCCATGTGCGCTGCCGAGGCGGTGCGCATCGCACGGCGGTGCAACTGCTTCACTCGCGCTGCCGACACCGAAACGGCCAATGCCGCGACAACCAACCAACTGACGAAAACCACAACACTTCTCCCCGTTGAGTGCAGCGCCGAGACGATCCGGGATGAACCGGTACGCATCGAATTCGGAGGGAAATCAAAAAGCGTGGTGAGCGCCGGTCGCAACTGCATGAAACTTCAATGGAGTGAATTCTAAATAGATTCCCGAATAGGGTAAACCCTTAAAATCGTAAATAGTGTATTTTTTTAGACGAATCAATACGAAATTCCAAACGCTCGTTTTAATTTGAGTGCCATTGATTCCAAGGGAAAATCGACCCAAACCCGCATGCCTTCACGGGTTCGGGGCGAATGCCGATGGGCCGGAGGCGGACGATCAGAAGCTGTGCTTCAGCCCCATGCCCAGCAACAACTGGGTGCGGGCACCGGCGTCGATGCCATAGGAGCCTACCGAGGCCGTCGCTTCCACGGCTTGTCCCTGATTCAGGGTTTTGCCGACCGCTTGCTGATAGCCGCCAATCACATAAGTGGACGTGCGCTTGGACAATGCATAGGTGACGCCCGCATTGAACTGGTTGTAATGCGCACCGAGGGTACCGTCGGCACGCATGCGCGTGTAGCTGTAGCCGATACCGGTATTGATAGCTGGCGTAAGCGCATAGGTGGCGAACGCATTCACGCTGTCGAATTTCGCCGTGCCGGTGAACATCGACATGGCATCGCTCGCGTACTGAGCGTTCGAGAACGTCACGCCGAGAATCGCCGGACCGATCGCGTACTTACCGCCCACCCGCGCAATGCTCACCTTGCTTGCTGTGCGGAAACCGGCGTTGATCGGCGAGTTGAACAGCGAACCTGCGCTGCTCGTCCATTCGCGATACGGCCAGTCACCGTTGGTGAAGGGGTTCCCGCGATTGCTGCCGCCATCTGCGAAGAAGTAACCGGCCGCGAGAGCCACCGGCCCATTGCTGTAGGCCCCCGCGAGGCCGTATGCGCGGCCCGCGCCCGTCTTCCCTGCGACGTTGCCGGTCGCATACATCCCTTCGAATTGCAGACCACCGAAATTCGGCGTGGCGTAACGGATCGAGTTGTTGATGCGTGCGCCGTTGTCGTAGTTGTCGACGTCGCCGGGCGTGGCGAAGAAGCCGCCGAAGTAGCCGTCTGCGGTCAGACCCTGCACGAGATTGACGACCGGATCGTACTGACGGCCGATCGTCACTTCGCCCCATTCGCTGCTGCGCAGGCCGACGATGGCCTTGCGCCCGAATGCGAGGCCGCCGTTGCCCATCGATCCGTTGACGGCATTGAAACCGCTTTCGATCTGGAACAGCGCCGAGAGGCCGTTCCCCAGCGACTCTGTGCCGCGCAGGCCCCAGCGGCTGCCGCCGATGATGTTGCTCGTGATGCCGGTGAACGACTCGGGGCCATTGGCGACCGCTGTGTGATTGGCGTGCACGATACCGGAGTCGATCGTGCCGTAGAGCGTGACGTCGCTTTGTGCGCTGACGCCGGACGGCAGTGCGAGCAACGCGAGCGTCGCGGCGAGCGCGACGGTGCGCAAGCCGGTGTTCAGGTGTGGACGTTGGTTCATGATGTCGAGCGCGTTGGCGCGCATGGTTGAAATCGACATCGAGAATATTGGCGAACACCTATTCGGATTCCTTATGAAAATTCCGAATCCCCGGAGATCCGCATGGCAGCGACCGGCGTCCGAGGCCGCTGCCCGATTTTCTAGGAACCCTCCTTAGGAACCTTGTGCAAACACCGCGATAAGCGTGCTGACGAAGTTCCCGCTGGACGCGTAGCTAACGTCACGATTCGTCGCGGTCTTCGCCCTGACCTCGCGGCAAACCCGCGCGGCGCAAGGCGACGCGCGAAAGCGCGGCCCAGTCGAGCTGCCCCTCATCGTGCGCGAGGCTGTCGAGGTGGCTGTCGCGCAGCACGCTGGCGAACGGCATGGGAACGTTCGCGGCTTCACTGGCGAGCAACGCCAGGCGCACGTCCTTCGCGCCGAGCGCGAGCTTGAAGCCAGCCGGTTCGAACACTTGCTTCGAAATCGCCCCGCCGTATCCGGTGTAGGCGGGCGTATTGAAAACCGTCGACGTGACCATCTCGAGGAAGTCGCTGCCTGCGACCCCGTGACCTTGCGCGAGCGCGGCCGCCTCGCTCATCGACTCGATGGCGCTGGCGATCATGAAGTTCGACGCGAGCTTCACGACGTTCGCCTGTTCGGGCGTGTCGCCGAACCGCCAGGTGCGCTGACCGAGCACGTCGAACAGCGGCTGGACCGTATCGATGACGCACGCTTCGCCCGCTACCAGCACGTTGAGCTTCCCGGCCTCGGCCACATTCACGCGTCCCAACACCGGTGCTGCCAGATATCGCAGGCCCAGCGTTTCGCACTGCGCGCGCATCTCTCGGGCGAAGTCGAGCGAGACGGTGGCCATGTTCACCACAATGGCACCGCGCGTGAGCGCGTGGAGCGCGCCACCGTCGCATAGCACCGTGCGCGAGGTGTCGTCGTCGGCCAACATGGCGATCAGCACGTCGACACCCAGCGCTGCCTGTGCGGGGCTCGCCGTCGGCGTGGCACCCTCAACCGCGAGGGCGTCCACGGGGCCGCGCGAACGGTTCCACACACGCAGCGAGTAGCCTGCCTTCAACAGATTGCGCGCCATCGGGGCGCCCATTGTGCCGAGTCCGAGAAATCCGATATTCATACGTTCTCCTGATGCAAAGGAATGCGTTGCAGCGCGTGATGCCAACGGCCTCCCGGCCGAACGAGTCCATCGAGTGCCCACCGGGGCGACGCGCGTCAGCCAGCAGCATGACACCGGAAGCGAGTTTTCGCAGATGAGACCGGCGAACGGTAAGATGGACGCCATCGACCCGCACGGGCAGGCTGCCCCTCAACGTCTACGCCCTCACCATGACCGTTCGCTACAACTGGCCGACCTTCAAGACGCTGCCGTACCCGGTCTACTTCCGCTACGACGAGTTCGACGCGCAGACCGCCTGGGTGCCGCATCGTCACGACTGGGGCACGTTCAGCTACGTGGCGAACGGCGTCATGCAGATCGAGATCGAGGGCACGCGCTTTCTCTCGCCGCCGCAATACGCCGTGTGGGTGCCGCCGAAGGCGACGCACGCGAGCTTCAACGCGGACGCCGTCATCTACCGATCCGTGTACATCGATGCCTCGCTCGCCAGCGGCCTCCCGGCGAAAGCGGCGACATTGCGCATCAGCGGCTTGCTGCGCGCGATCCTGCTGGACTTCGCGGAGCGCGGCGTCGCGTGCCCGCAGACCGACGCCGACCGTCGGCTTGCGCAGGTGCTCATCGACCAGATCGCGCTGGCCCCGGCGGAGCCGCGCTTCTTGCCGCAGGCGAGATCGCCGTCGCTGGTGCGCGTGCTGGATGCGTTACAGAGCGAACCAGCCGACAACCGCACACTCGCCGCGTGGGCGAAAACGATGTCGATGACGGAGCGCACGCTGGCGCGTCACTGTCTGACGGAGCTGGGGATGACGCTGGGGCAATGGCGACAGCGCATGCGCTTTCTGCGAGCCATCGAGGGACTGGAGGCGGGACGGACGGTGAAGTCGATCGCGTTCGATCTGGGCTACGCCACACCGTCGGCGTTCATCGAAATGTTTACGCGCCAGTCGGGACTGACGCCGGAGCAGTTCCGGCGTCAGACGATCCTCAGCGCGTGCGCGCACGATTCAGCGTGATTTCGGCGTAATACCGGGCCTTCGTGCGCGACGCAGGACTTACGTCGCGATAAAACTCACCGCTTGAACGCCAGCAACTGCGCCCCTTCCGGCACCTGATCGCCTACGGCGTACAGGACTTCTTCGATCTCGCCATCGGCCGGTGCGCTGATGGTGTGTTCCATCTTCATCGCTTCCATCACGAGCAGCGGTGCGCCTTTCTCGACCTTGGTACCCGGCACCGCGAGTACCGCGATGACCTTGCCCGGCATCGGTGCGGTCAGACGGCCTTCGCCGCCTTCCTGCGCGCCTGCCTGTGCGAGCGGATCGTGCCAGCGCAGCGTCCACGACTGGCCGTCGGCGAAGACGTGGGCCGTCTCGTGTTCGAAGTCGACGTGGCCTTGCACGCGGCGCTCGCCGAGCGTCACGCGGTACACGCCCGCGTCGTGGGCATACCGGTAAGGGAACGTTTGCCCGTCGACGGTCAGCGTGCTGGCCTGCGCGCCGCTCGTGAGCACGACGTCAAGGCGCGTTTCGCCATGATCGAACGAGAGCGTGCGCTGATAGTCGCCGTTCAGCCGCCAGCCCGTCGCGAGTTGCCACGGCGAGTGACGGTCGATGCTGTCCTGATACTTACGGAAGCCGACGACCGTCTCGCGCGCGAGTTGTGCGGCGACGGCCAGTGCGAGCGTCGAGGCGGGCACCGGCGCGGCGGCCGGGAACAGCGTGTCGCGATGGCGTTCGATGAGGCCTGTGTCGAGATCGGCCCCGGCGAACGGTTCGCTTGCCACGAGACGTCCCAGGAACGCGATGTTCGTCTGCACGCCGACCACGCGGTACTGGCCCAGCGCACGACGCATGCGCGCGAGCGCTTCGTCACGGTCCTGCCCCCACACGATCAGCTTGGCGATCATCGGGTCGTAGAACGGGGAGATGGCGTCGCCCTCGCGCACGCCCGAGTCGATCCGCACGCCCGCCGGGGACGTCGTACCGCCGATCTCGAACTGCACCGCTGCGGGCGGACGCAGCGTCGTAAGCGTGCCTGTAGAAGGCAGGAAGTTGTTGTCCGGATTCTCGGCGTAGATACGCGCTTCGAGTGCGTGGCCGTGAATGCGCAGCTCGTCCTGCTTGCGCGGCAGCACCTCGCCAGCGGCCACGCGCAGTTGCCATTCGACCAGATCGAGGCCGGTGATCATTTCGGTGACGGGGTGTTCGACCTGAAGACGCGTATTCATCTCCATGAAGTAGAACGAGCCGTCCTGGTTGGCGATGAACTCGACGGTGCCCGCACCGACGTAGCCCACGGCGCGTGCAGCATTGCACGCCGCTTCGCCCATCGCACGGCGACGCGCTTCGGTCATGCCCGGCGCAGGCGCTTCTTCCAGCACTTTCTGGTGGCGACGCTGCACCGAGCAATCGCGCTCGAACAGATAGACGCAGTTGCCGTGCGTGTCGGCGAACACCTGAATTTCGATGTGACGCGGACGCGTCAAATACTTCTCCACGAGCACGCGCTCGTCGCCGAAGCTGCTCGCGGCTTCGCGCTGGCACGAGGCGAGCGCGGCGCGGAATTCCTCGCTGCGCTCGACCACACGCATGCCCTTGCCACCCCCACCGGCGCTGGCCTTGAGCAGCACCGGATAGCCGATCTCGTCGGCGCGCGCGTGGAGGAAGGCGGCGTCCTGATTGTCGCCGTGATAGCCCGGCACGAGCGGCACGGCCGCGCCTTCCATCAGCGTCTTGGCGGCGCTCTTGCTGCCCATTGCGTGAATTGCACCGACCGGCGGGCCAATGAAGACGATGCCCGCCTCATGGCAGGCGGCCGCGAACGCTTCGTTTTCTGACAGGAAGCCGTAGCCCGGATGGATCGCCTGCGCGCCCGTGGCCTTGGCGGCCGCGATGATGGCGTCGATGCGCAGGTAGCTTTCGCGCGCGGCCGCACCGCCTACGTGCACCGCTTCGTCGCACACGGCCACATGCCTGGCGTGCGCATCGGCGTCGGAATAGACGGCGACCGTGCGGATGCCCAGCCGTGCGGCTGTGGCCGCCACGCGGCAGGCGATTTCGCCGCGGTTGGCGATAAGGATTTTGTCGAACATGTTGCCTCCGGAAAATGATCGATTTGGGCGGCATCGATGGCCAACGTCCCCGCTTGTGACGGAGCGTCAGCGCACTGACACCATTCTCTTTGCTATTCAGCTTTGCCGCCACACCGGATCGTCTTGTGCGATCTGATCGATGTGGCGGCTTTCATCCTTAAACATCATCCACGCCTGCGCGGCGACCGCGTTGCTCCGCTTAGTGGGTCGCGCAGGGCTTCAAGGCGTCGCAATCGCTCGCGTCGCCAGCATTCTCCGCACCGAGCTTCTCTTCGGTCGACGTACGCATGCCGAGGCGCGCGAGCAGCGCGCGGTCGGCTTCGGCCTGCGGGTTCTGCGTCACAAGCAGCTTCTCGCCGTAGAACATCGAGTTCGCCCCGGCGAGGAAGCACAGCGATTGCAGCGAGTCGTCCATCATTTCGCGCCCGGCCGACAGACGCACCATCGCGCGCGGCATCGTGATACGTGCCACGGCGATCATGCGCACGAAGTCGAACGGATCGACGCTCTCGTTGTTCTCCAGCGGCGTGCCCTCGACCTTCATCAGGTTGTTGATGGGCACCGATTCCGGATACGGCGACATGTTCGCGAGCTGCGCGATCAGACCGGCGCGTTCACGGCGCGTCTCGCCCAGACCGACGATGCCGCCGCAGCACACTTTGAGACCGGCATCGCGCACGCGGGCGAGCGTGTCGAGACGGTCCTGATACGTGCGCGTGGTGATGATCTGACCGTAGAACTCGGGGGACGTGTCGAGGTTGTGGTTGTAGTAATCGAGACCCGCGTCGCGCAATTGCTGCGCCTGCCCGTCGCGCAGCATGCCGAGCGTCACGCACGTCTCAAGACCCAGCGCCTTCACGCTGCGTACCATCTCGCCCACGGCATCGACCTGATGCGGCTTCGGGCTGCGCCATGCGGCACCCATACAGAAGCGCGTGGCACCCGCTTCCTTGGCGCGTTGCGCCGCCGCGACCACTTCCTCAACGGGCATCAGCTTCTCGGCTTCCACGCCGGTGTCGTAGCGCGCCGACTGCGGGCAGTACGAGCAGTCTTCCGGGCAACCGCCGGTCTTGATCGAGAGCAGCGTCGAGAGCTGGACGGCGTTGGCGTCGAAATGCTCGCGGTGCACTTGTTGCGCGCGGAAGATCAGGTCGTTGAACGGCAGGGCGAACAGCGCTTCGATGTCGGCGACGGTCCAGGGCGTGTCGTTACGGCGCAGGGCTTCGTCGTGGCCGTGAGCGGCAGTGTGGGCGTGAACTTGCATGGTGAGATTCCTTGAATTCTGTGTGTTCGGTGTTGGCGCGGTATCGGTGCGATGTCGGTGCGTGGATCGCGCTCAGGGGGCGGTGTGTGGGCGAGGGCCGGACGACGTCTGCGCAGTGCGATGCAGTGCGGTGTCGACCAGCGGCGCAATGTCGAGGTAGCCGGATGCGGTCGCCGCGTCGGGGTGCGGCAGATGCGGCACGCGTCCCAGTAGCGGTGCGCCCAGTCGCGCAGCAATCGCATCGACGTTGGCATCCACATGACGCATGTCCGGATCGACGTGGTTAGCAATCCATCCCGCAATCGTGAGACCGCGCGACGTAATCGCCTCGGCCGTCAGCAGCGCATGGCTGATGCAGCCCAGGCGCAGGCCGACGACGAGGATCACCGGCAGGCCGAGCTGACGCGCCAGATCGGCGGTGTCGGGCGCGCTGGCGTCGGGGCCGAGCGGCACGCGAAAGCCGCCGACGCCTTCGACGATAACGAGGTCTGCGCGCGCGGCGACCCGCGCATAGCCTGCCCGGATTACGCTGCAATCGAGGTCGATACCCTCGGCGGCGGCGGCGATGTGTGGCGCGGTCGCGTCCTTGAGCACATACGGGCAGTACCAGTCGTCGGGCAGCTTCAGATTGCTCGCGTCGTGCAACTGCTCCACGTCTTCATTGACGAAACGACCGTTGTGTTCCGACGCGCCTGCGGCCACTGACTTCAACCCGGCGCACACCAGCCCGCGACGCGCAGCGGCATGCAGCAACGCCGACGAGACTAGCGTCTTGCCGATCTCGGTGTCGGTGCCCGTGACGAAGAAGGCGTGACGCGCGGGCGTCGCACGCTCGGTCGGGGCATTGGCGGCGGTGATGAGGTTGCGTTCAGCCATGCGCTTGCTCCGTCCAGTCGTTGTCGAGTTGATTGATGGCGCGGGTCAGGCGCGCGACGTCGTCGGCCGTATGCGCGGTGCTGAGCGTGAGGCGCAGGCGCGACGTGCCCGGTGCGACCGTCGGCGGACGAATCGCGGGCACCCACAATCCGGCCTCGGCCAGCCCGGCCTGCGCATGCAGTGCGGCCGCGTTCTCGCCGAGGATGATCGGCTGCACGCCCGTGGGCGAGACCATGTGATGCCAGTGCTTGAGCGTCAGCGAGTCGCGCAGTTGCGCAATGCGCGCCTGCAACGTCGCGCGACGTTCGCGGCCTTCGTCGCCCGCGATGATCGAGAGACTGGTGAGCAACGCATGCGCCTGCGAGGGCGCGGCCGCCGTCGTGAAGATGTACGGACGGGCGCGATTGATCAGCCACTCGATCACGCTGCGATTGGCCGCGACGAACGCGCCACCGACACCGGCAGCCTTTCCGAGCGTGCCGATGATCACGAGGTTCGGCGAGCGCATGTCGAAGTGTTCGAACACGCCGCGTCCGTTCTCGCCGATCACGCCGAAGCCATGTGCGTCGTCCACGATGAGCCACGCGTTATGGCGCTCGGCGAGCGCGAGCAACTGCGGCAGCGGCGCGATATCGCCATCCATCGAGAACACGCCGTCGGTGACGATCAGCTTCGTCTCGGCAGTGCTGGCTTCGAGCAGGGCGGCGAGGGCGTCAACGTCGCCGTGCGGATAGACGTGAGTCTTCGCGCGCGAGAGCCGCGCACCGTCGATCAGCGAGGCGTGGTTGAGCGCTTCGGAGAAGATCTCCGAGTCCTTGTTGGCGAGCGCGGAGATCGTCGCCAGATTGGCCATGTAGCCGGTGCAGAAGTACAGCGCGCGCCCGTCGATCAGATGCGGCGACATGAACTCGGCGAGCGCGTCTTCGAGTTCCGCGTGCGCCTGCGAATGGCCGCTGATGAGGTGCGAGGCGCCGCTGCCTGCGCCGTAGCGCTGCGCACCTTCGATGAGCGCTTCGACGACCTTCGGGTGTGCCGCCAGCCCGAGATAGTCGTTGCTCGCGAAGGCGAGGACGTCGCGGCCGTCGGCGCTTAGATGCGGCTGGCACGGCGTGCTTACCACGCGATGACGGCGACGCAGGTGCTGACGGTCGATCTCGGCGAGCCCGGCGTCGAGGCGGTCAAGCAGGGGATGGGTCGTCATGCCGACACCTCCTCTTGCATCGATGCATCGAAGGCGGCGAGCGTTTGCGTGGCCAGCCAGTCGATTGTGCCGTCGTCGAGTACGTAAGGGGGCATCAAGTACACCGTCGAGCCGATAGGGCGCAGCAGCACGCCACGCGCGCGTGCTTCGGTGTAGAAGCGCTTCGCGAAGACACCCGCCGCGCCGGGGGTGTCCGGCAACACGGCGTCGAACGCCCAGATCATGCCGCGATGACGGAAATGCTTCGCGCGCGGATCGTCGGCCAGCGGTGCGAGGGCTTGCGTCAGACGCGCCGCGCGCACGGTATTTCTCGCGAGGACGTCGTCGTCCGCAAAGATGTCGAGCGTGGCCAGCGCGGCACGGCACGCCAGCGGATTGCCGGTGTACGAGTGCGAGTGCAGGAAGCCACGCGCGGTGTCGTCGTCGTAGAAGGCGTCGTAGATCGCGTCGCGCGAGAGCACGAGCGAGAGCGGCAGATAGCCGCCGCTGATGCCCTTGGAGAGCGTCAGCAGATCGGGCCAGATACCGGCCTGCTCGCTGGCGAAGAACGTGCCGGTGCGGCCACAACCGACGGCGATTTCGTCCGCGATCATGTGTGCGCCGTGCTTGTCGCAGAGCGCGCGTACGAGGCGCAGGTATTCGGGATCGTGCATCGCCATGCCCGCGGCGCATTGCACGAGCGGCTCGACGATGACGGCGGCGATGCGTCCTTCGCGTTGCGTGAGCAGCGTGTCGAGTTCGTCTGCGGCACGACGCGCGACATCCACGGCCGTCTCGCCATCGCGCGCATGACGGGCATCGGGCGACGCTACGACGTGCGCATGTCGCAACAGCGGATCGTAGGCGTCACGGAACAGGGCAACGTCGGTAACGGCCAGCGCACCGAGCGTTTCGCCGTGGTAGCCGTTGCGCACGCAGACGAATTCGCATTTGTCGCTGTGGCCCTGATTGCGCCATGCGTGAAAGCTCATCTTCAGCGCGATCTCGACGGCCGACGCACCGTCGGACGCGAAGAACGCGTGGCCGAGCACGCCGCCGGTCAATGCCGACAGGCGTTCGGACAAGGACACGACGGGCTCATGCGTGAAGCCTGCGAGCATCGCGTGTTCGAGGCGGCCCAACTGATCGATCAGCGCCGCATTGATGCGCGGGTTCGCGTGGCCGAACAGATTGACCCACCACGAACTGATCGCATCGAGGTAGCGTTCGCCGCCGGTATCGACGAGCCATGGCCCTTCGCCGTGAGACAGCGCGACGAGGGGCAGCTTTGCCTGTTGCTTCATCTGCGTGCAGGGGTGCCAGACCTGTCGCAGACTGCGCGCGGCGAGATCGCCGGGACCATTGGGGGGGCGCGGGGAGGCGTCCATCTTTGACTCCTTGGAGGGCCGTGACGGGCGATGAGCCGGGCGAGATGCCCGACGCTCGTCGTCCGTCTGGCTGGCCGGTGCGGGGCATTGCGCGCTGCGCTGCTGCACGTGGCCGGAGGTGGGGGATGGGCGCATGGTAGGCAAAGCGATTTGGCAGGGCAATAGGCGGATTTGGTGCGAAAACTCGCTGTTTTGTGAGCCGTAAAGAGACGTTATCGACAATTTCGTAAAACCCGCCGATAACGTTCCGGCATCTCCGCCGTCACCCCTTCCAAAAAAATTTTGTAACCGTCGAAATGGAGGATTTCCGTGCGTTCGCTCAGGACGCGTCGCGCCACGACGGCGAGCGCTTCTCCAGGAACGAACGCACCCCTTCACGACCCTCGTCGGAGGCCCGGATCTTCGCGATGCGCTCGGCCGTGTCGGCGATGGCCGTCTCGTCGATGGCGCGCACGGCGAAGTCCTGCACAAGGCGCTTGCACTCTTTCACCGCGTTCGGGCTGTTGTCAACGAGTGCCTTCGCCAGTGCGCCGATGGTGCTGTCGAGCGTATCGGCGGTAACGACTTCATGTACCAGGCCGAGACGCTGCGCCGTGGTGGCAGTGAAGCGTTCCGCCGTCACGAAGTAGCGGCGCGACGCCTGCTCGCCCAGCGCGCGAATCACATATGGGCCGATGGTGGCGGGAATCAGACCGAGCTTGGCTTCGGACAGGCAGAAGTGCGCCGTGTCGACGGCGACCACGATGTCCGCCACGGCCGCGAGGCCGACACCGCCTGCGTACGTGTCGCCCTGCACGCGCGCGATCACCGGCTTCGGGCAGCGATAGATCGTGCTGAGCATGACGGCGAGCGTCATGGCGTCGGCGCGGTTCTCGGTGTCCGAGTAACCGGCCATCTTCTTCATCCAGTTCAGATCGGCGCCTGCGCAGAACGCGACGCCTTCAGCGGCGAGCACGATGGCGCGCACGTCGTCGTTCGTCGCCAGCGCGCGAAACGTGCCGGTCAGTTCTTCGATGACGGTTTCGTTGAACGCGTTGCGCACGTCCGGACGGTTGAGCGTGACGGTGGCGACGTGGGCGTCGACACTGAGCTTGAGCGTAGCGAGTTGCATGACGGAATTCCTCGATGGACCGGTGTGGGCGATTACATGCGGAAAAGGCCGAAGCGCGTTTCCGGAATCGGCGCATTGAGCGCGGCCGACAGGCCGAGACCGAGCACTGTGCGCGTGTCTGCCGGATCGATCACGCCGTCGTCCCACAGGCGCGCGCTCGCGTAGAACGGATGTCCCTGACGTTCATACTGATCGCGGATCGGCTGCTTGAAGGCGTCTTCTTCTTCCGCGCTCCACTGCCCACCCTTGCCTTCGATGCCATCGCGTTTGACCGTGGCCAGCACCGACGCGGCCTGCTCACCGCCCATCACCGAGATGCGCGCGTTCGGCCACATCCACAGGAAACGCGGCGAGTAAGCGCGACCGCACATGCCGTAGTTACCGGCGCCGAACGAGCCGCCGATGATGACGGTAAACTTCGGCACGTTCGCGGTGGCGACGGCCGTCACCATCTTCGCGCCGTGCTTGGCGATGCCTTCGTTTTCGTACTTGCGCCCGACCATGAAGCCCGTGATGTTCTGCAAGAAGATCAGCGGGATCTTGCGCTGGCAGCACAGTTCGATGAAGTGCGCGCCCTTTTGCGCGGACTCGGAGAACAGAATGCCGTTGTTCGCCACGATGCCGACCGGATAGCCCCAGAGATGCGCGAAGCCGCACACCAGCGTGGTGCCGTAGCGCGCCTTGAATTCGTCGAACTCGGAGCCGTCGACCAGACGCGCGATCACTTCGCGCACGTCGAACGGTTTCTTCGTGTCGGCGGGGATCACGCCGTACAGTTCACGCGCGTCGTACTTCGGTTCGACGGGTGTCTTCGTGGCGACGGTCGCTGGCTTGCGACGATTGAGGTTCGCGGCGATGCTGCGCGCGATGGATAGCGCGTGTGCGTCGTTCTGCGCGAAGTGGTCGGCGACACCCGACAGGCGCGTGTGGACGTCCGCACCGCCGAGATCCTCGGCGCTGACTTCTTCGCCCGTGGCAGCCTTCACCAGCGGTGGGCCGCCGAGGAAAATCGTGCCTTGTTCCTTGACGATGATCGACTCGTCGCTCATGGCGGGCACATACGCGCCGCCGGCGGTGCACGAGCCCATCACCACGGCGATCTGCGGAATGCCCTGCGCCGACATCTGAGCCTGGTTATAGAAGATGCGGCCGAAGTGATCGCGATCGGGGAAGACGTCGTCCTGATTGGGCAGGTTCGCGCCGCCCGAGTCGACCAGATAGATGCACGGCAGATGGTTCTGCTCGGCGATCTCCTGCGCGCGCAGGTGCTTCTTGACCGTCATCGGGTAGTACGTGCCGCCCTTGACTGTGGCGTCGTTACAGACGATCACGCATTCCTGACCGGACACGCGGCCGATGCCCGTGATGATGCCCGCGCCCGGTGCGTCATCGTGATACATGCCGGTCGCGGCGAGTTGCGAGAGTTCGAGAAACGGCGAACCCGGATCGAGCAGTTGTTGCACGCGATCGCGCGGCAGCAGCTTGCCACGGCCTGTGTGCTTCTTGCGTGCAGCCTCACCGCCGCCACCGGCCAGTTGCGCGATACGGGCGCGCAGTTCGTCGACTACGGTCTGCATGGCGGACGCGTTGCGTGCAAAGTCTTCGCCGCGCGGGTTGAGTTTGCTTTCGAGAATCGGCATGTGACGAAATCCGGTGGAGTGTGAGTTTTAGTTGAGTGCTTGTGCTTGGCGACGTGGCGAGCGATGTACTGAATGTCGTCGCGAGATCAGTCGAACAGGTCGCCGTCGATGTAGCGCCAGCGGCCGTCGTCGGTGCGCTCGAAGCGACTGCGTTCGTGCAGTCGGTGGGCGCGTCCGCCTACCTTGTACCGGGCGACAAATTCGACTTCGGCATGGTGTTCGTCGCGTTGCAGATGCGCTTTGACCTGAAGGCCGAGCCACTGCGGGGCGTCGCCGAAATCGAGCGTCGCGGGACGCGTGCGTGCCGCCCACGTGTCGAGCAGATACGGCGCGTTCTGGCGCACGAACGCCGTGTAGCGCGAGCGCATCAGCGCTTCCGCCGTGGGCGGAATCTCGCCGTGTTCGAGGTAACGCGCGCAGCAATCCTCGAACGCGAGGCCGCCGCACGGGCAGCCTTCACGGTCCTTGTCTTGCGGCGATTGGGGGCTTGCCATCGTATGTCGTGCCTTGTGGTGTTTCAGTGTCAGATCTTGCCGTGTTTCAGACAGGCCTCGACCTGCGCGAAACGGTCGAAACCCCAGAACGGTTCGCCGTCCACGATCACGAACGGCGAGCCGAACACGCCGCGCGCCATCGCCAGATCGATCTCGGCTTTGAGATGGTCCTTGGCGGCGGGCGAGTGCATGCCGATGTCGAGGGCCGCACCGTCGATGCCGAGCGCTTCGCCGAGCCGCACCAGTTCTGCCGGGTCGCCGATGTTCACGTCGTCGACGTAGAGCGCGCGGAAGATCGACTTCGCGAACTCTGCCGACAAGTCGCCACCGCGATGGTCCTGCACCCACAACACGGCGCGCTCGGCGGCTTGTGTGGGGATCGGGAAATGCGTCGGCCGCTTGTAGTCGATGCCGTGAAATCGCGCCGTGCGCGCCACGTCGTTCTTCAGATACTCCGTTTTGATCGGATGCTGCACCGGTGCGCCCGTGCCGTTCACCTTGTAGACGATGTCGAGCAGGATCGGATGCCACGCGACGCCACGCCCATTGCGCGAAGCGATGTCGTCGATGCAGGTGCTCGCAAAATACCCATACGGGGATGCGAAGTCGAAATAAAAATCGATGGCGGACGTCATGTTGGCTCCGTTTCCGAGTGACGTTTCTGGCCCGCGAATCAAAAGATACGGCGGTGTGGCAACAGCGTCTTATAGGTGTTACAGGTGCTACGGTACTGCGTGATTTACCAGGGGAACGGTGTGCCGTCGTAGTTGTAAAAGCCGCCGTTGTGCGTCGCGCGCTCGCCCGGGGCGCGGGCCAGCACGCGGCGCATCCCGGCCACGCTCGTCTCTACGTCGATGTCGGCGTTCTCGCCGCCCATGTCGGTGCGCACCCAGCCCGGGTGCATGGCGACGCACGTAGCGCGCTGAGCTTCGAGCGACACCGCCTTGACGACCGAATTCACGGCGGCTTTACTCGCGCGATATAACCAACTGCCGTTCGACTCCATCAATTCGACGCTGCCCATGCGGCTCGACAGGAAACCGAAGCTGCCGCCCGCCGCTTCCACAAAAGGCAAGACGAGCGGTGCGACTTGCATCGCACCAAGTACGTTGGTGTGGAACACGCGGTCGAATTCGTCCTTCGTGATCGGCGCGAGACCGGTCGTGCGTTCGGAGTTCACACCGGCGTTGTAGACGGCAACGTCGAGCTCCACGCCGTCGAGTTGCCACGACAGGCCGGACAACGATTCCACGCGCGTGACGTCAAGCTTCAGGGCTTCGGCATCCAGCGCGCGCAGGGCGGCCAGTCCGTCTTCGTTGCGTGCGGTGGCGAACACGCGCCAGCCATCTTCGCGATACTGCCGTACGAATTCCATGCCGATGCCGCGTGAGGCACCGATGATGAGCGCTGTTTTCATGACGTCGATGTGTCTCCGTAGTAACGGTGAACCGGCGTTGGACGCCGGCGTGAGTTCAGACGCGTGGGCCGGTCGAACGAGTCAGTCAGACGAGTTCGATGGCCATCGCCGTCGCTTCGCCGCCACCGATACACAGGCTCGCCACGCCACGCTTGCCGCCGGTCTTGCGCAGTGCGCCGATCAGCGTGACGAGAATGCGTGCGCCGGACGCGCCGATCGGATGGCCGAGCGCACACGCGCCGCCGTGAATGTTGACCTTGCCGTGCGGCAGATCGAATTCGTGCATCGCGGCCATCGCGACGACGGCGAACGCTTCGTTGATCTCGAACAGATCGACGTCGGCCGTCGACCAGCCGGTCTTCTCGAACAGCTTGCGCATCGCGCCGACCGGGGCGGTCGTGAACAGGCCCGGTTGTTGCGCGAAGGTGCTGTGACCGGCGATGCGGGCGAGAGGCGTGAGACCGAGGCGTTTGGCCGTCGATTCGCGCATGAGTACGAGCGCGGCAGCGCCGTCGGAGATCGACGACGAGTTGGCGGCCGTGACCGTGCCGTCCTTGCGGAAGGCGGCCTTGAGCGTCGGGATCTTTTCGGGATTGGCCTTGAACGGTTGCTCGTCCTGCTCGACGACGGTGTCGCCCTTGCGGCCGGGCACCGTCACAGCGGTGATTTCCCACGCGAAAGAGCCGTCTTTCGTGGCGTTCTGCGCGCGTTCGAGAGAGGCAATGGCGAAGGCGTCCTGCGCTTCGCGGGTGAATGCGTAACGGTCGGCGCACTCCTCGGCGAAGGTGCCCATCAGGCGACCTTTGTCGTAAGCGTCTTCCAGACCGTCGAAGAACATGTGGTCGATGACCTGACCGTGACCCATGCGCATACCGGCGCGCGCCTTGGGCAGGAGATAAGGCGCGTTGCTCATGCTTTCCATGCCGCCAGCGACGATCACGTCGGCACTACCGGCAACGAGCATGTCGTGCGCGAACATCGCGGCACGCATGCCGGAGCCGCACATCTTGTTGACGGTGGTGGCGCCGGCTGCGAGCGGCAGACCGGCACCGAGCGAGGCCTGACGCGCAGGTGCCTGCCCCTGACCGGCGGGTAGCACGCAGCCCATGACGACTTCGTCGACCTGCTCCGGTTTCAGGCCGGCGCGTTCGACAGCCGCGCGAATAGCGGCGGCACCGAGTTGGGGCGCGGCGACATCGCCGAATACCCCTTGCAGGCCGCCCATCGGTGTGCGGGCAGCGGAAACGATGACGATCGGGTCTTGTTGCATGGCAATCTCCATAAAAGGGGTTGCGTGGCTGACGCTGCGTCCTGACAGACCGGTGCGTCAGCCACGAATATCCAATGCTTCAATCTTCCGTCGTCCACGCGCCCGCTTGCGCGCCTGAGTGGCCTGGGTTCGCCTAAGCGATCAGGTGCGTGGATGACGTAATTCGGCCATCGCTTCCACGCAGCGATCATAGATACGCGGCAGGGATTCGAGGCTGTTCACCGACATGCGCAGGTCGCGCACCAGACCGTCGCGCAGGCCGTACACCCAGCCGTGCACCGTGACCGGTTGGTTGCGGGCCCAGGCGTCGCGCAGGACGGTGGTGTGACAAATATTCACGACCTGTTCGATGGCGTTCAACTCGCACAGGCGATCGTGACGGGCGTCACGCGAGGGCAGCGCGTCGATCTGGTCGACGTGGCGCTCGTAGACGTCGCGCACGTGGCGCAGCCAGTTATCGACGAGGCCCATCTTTGCACCGTCGAGCGCTGCGCCCACGCCGCCGCAGCCGTAGTGGCCGACGACCATGATGTGACGCACTTTCAGCACTTCGACGGCGAACTGCAAAACCGACAGGCAGTTCAGGTCGCTGTGCACCACCACGTTCGCAATATTGCGGTGGACGAACACTTCGCCCGGCGCCAGTCCGGTGATCTGGTTCGCGGGCACGCGCGAATCCGAGCAGCCGATCCAGAGGTATTCCGGGGTCTGAAGCTTGGCCAGACGCTCGAAAAACGCGGGATCTTCCGCGTTCACGCTGGCAACCCAGGCGCGGTTGTTATCGAGCAGATGGATGAGAGGTTGGTCTTTGTCTTCGGTCATGATCGTGTCATCCGGCGGGCATGTCGTGAGCTGGGAAGCGTCAATGGCGAGGAGGTTCGGCGCTCAGGCGACTGCCGCGCGAGGCGGAGCGTCTGAAGCACCCGAATCCGTGGTGCCGCGAGCGGCACCGTAGCGATTGACGAAACGCAGCGAGACATCGTACGGATAGAAGTCGTGCATCTGTCCGGCTCGCACCCGATCCTGAAAGCCTTGCCACAGGTCGGGATCGAAGAAATCCGGATGATGCTGGCTCAGATAGCGCCGCACGCGTGCATCTCCCGTCAGAAACGTCTCAAACGTCTGCGGAAACACGTCGTGCGGGCCTACACGGTACCAGACTTCCCCCGACATCGCCTCCTCTTCGTTACGCGGTTCCGGCACTCGACGGATGTGGCAATCCGTCAGGTATTCCAGTTCGTCGTAATCGTAGAAAACCACCCGGCCGTGACGCGTCACACCGAAATTCTTGTACAGCATGTCGCCCGGAAACACGTTCGCCGCCATCAGCTCCTTGATCGCATTGCCGTATTCGAGCATCGCGTGGTCCACCTGGGCGTCCGAGGCAGATTGCAGCCACAGATTGAGCGGCGTCATGCGCCGCTCGATGTAGCAGTGGCGGATCACCAGCGCGTCGCCGTCGAATTCGAGCAGCGAGGGCACTTCGGTACGGAGCTGGGCGAGCAGGGCGTCGTCGAAGCGCGAGAGCGGGAAGGCAACGCTGGAGAACTCCAGCGTGTCGGCCATCCTGCCCACGCGATCATGCTGCTTGACCATCAGATACTTCGCTTTCACCTGCTCGCGTGTCGTCTCCTTGGGTGGCGCGAAGCGCTCGCGAATCAGCTTGAAGACGTATGGATACGAGGGCAGCGTAAACACAAGCATCACCAGTCCGGGAATGCCCGGTGCGCTCACGAACTTGTCGCTCGAATGCTTCAGGTGATGCAGGAAATCGCGATAGAACAGATTCTTGCCGTGTTTCTGCAAGCCGACCGACGTATAGATCTCGGCCTTCGGCTTTCCCGGCATGATCGTGCGCAAAAACTGCACGTAGGCCGACGGCACCTCCATGTCGACCATGAAATACGCATGCGAGAAGCTGAACATCACGCGCAGTTGCTCGCCGCGCAGCAGGGCGGTGTCGAGCGTCAGCTTGCCGTGGGCGTCGTGGATGATCGGGACGGCGAACGGCGTCGTTGTGTCGCCGTTCACGATGCGTCCCACGATATACGCCGCCTTGTTGCGGAAGAACAGCGACGCCAGCACGTGAATCTGGAAATTCGGCGCAGCCTGGAACTCGGTGAACGTGCCGAACGCTTCTTCGATGGCGCGCATCACATAGCCCACGTCGCGCGATAGATCGGCGAACGGGCGCCTAAGCTGGAAATTCGTGACGATGCGCGCGAGCGTGGCGGCCATGCCGTCCTGCGCGGGATAGTAGACGCGATACGTCGGCTTCGCGGCGGGCGCGTCGTTCTCGATGTACTCCGTCGCCACGGCGGGGCGCACGAAGATGAAGCGGTTATTGAAGTACGAACGGTGCAGGATCTTGCAGCACACCGAGTTGAAAAACGTTTCGGCGAGTTCCGGCTGGCGGTGTTCTGTGAGCAAGCCGATGTAGTGCAGCTTCACTTGCTGCCAGACATCGTCGTCGAGCGACTGCGCGTCGAACTCGTCTTCCAACGTCACGATGCATTCGCGCACGCGTTCGTCGTAATAGGCGATGCGGTCGCGCTGAAGCTTCTGGATGCCCATGAAGTCACCGGCTTCGAAACATGCCTGCGCCGCGACACACACCTCGCGGAAGATGCGGTAATGCTTGTCGAAGCCGTCCAGCAGCGTGCGGGCGACGTCGAAAGCAAACTGCGACGACAGGAGTTTCGGGAAGTGATTCATACCGGTCAGGACAGGCGCAGGGCGATGCTTGTGAAGATTGTAGCGCCGCTGCCTGCGCCTGCATGTCCGTCAGTTTCGTGGGCTTTCCTTGTTATTACATCGTTTCCGAGAACAGTTCGCGGCCGATCAGCATGCGGCGGATCTCCGACGTGCCTGCGCCGATCTCATACAGCTTGGCGTCGCGCCACAGACGACCGACCGGATACTCGTTGATATAGCCGTTGCCGCCGAGAATCTGGATCGCTTCACCAGCCATCCACGTCGCCTTTTCGGCCGTGTAGAGAATCACGCCCGCGCAATCCTTGCGCACCTGACGCACGTGATCGCTGCCCAGCGATTCCAGCTGACGGCCCACGGCGTACAGATACGCGCGGCTTGCCTGAAGGATCGTGTACATGTCGGCGACCTTGCCTTGAATCAACTGGAATTCGCCGATGGACTGACCGAACTGCTTGCGGTCGTGGATGTACGGCACGACCACGTCCATGGCGGCTTGCATGATGCCGATAGGACCACCTGCGAGCACGGCGCGCTCATAGTCCAGACCGCTCATCAGCACCTTCACGCCGCCGCCGACCTGACCCAGCACGTTTTCTTCCGGCACTTCCACGTTCTCGAACACCAGTTCGCCCGTGTGCGAGCCACGCATGCCGAGCTTGTCGAGTTTTTGCGCGACCGAGAAGCCCTTCATGCCTTTCTCGACGATGAACGCGGTCATGCCGCGTGCGCCGGCTTCGATGTCCGTCTTACCGTAGACCACCAGCGTGTCGCAGTCCGGGCCGTTCGTGATCCACATCTTCGTGCCGTTGAGCACGTAGCGGTCGCCGCGCTTCTCGGCGCGCAGCTTCATGCTGACGACATCCGATCCGGCGTTCGGCTCGCTCATCGCGAGGGCGCCCACGTGCTCGCCCGACACCAGCTTCGGCAGATACTTCGCCTTTTGGGCGGCCGTGCCGTTGCGGTGAATCTGGTTCACGCACAGGTTCGAGTGCGCGCCGTACGACAGACCGATCGAGGCGGAAGCACGCGAGATTTCTTCCATCGCGATCATGTGGGCCAGATAGCCCATGTTCGCGCCGCCGTACTCTTCGGAGACCGTCATGCCGAGCACGCCGAGGTCGCCCATCTTGCGCCAGAGGTCCATCGGGAACTGGTCGGTGCGATCCACTTCGGCGGCGCGCGGGGCGATCTCCTTCGATGCGAAGTTCGCGACCGATTCGCGCAGCATGTCCAGGTCTTCGCCGAGCATGAAATTGAGGCCGGGCAACGTCGTCATGACACAGTCTCCAGTGGTGGCGCGTGGCGGTTGGCCCGCGCGTATGTTCGATGGTGCTTGCAGGTGCTTGCAGGTGCTGGGTAAGCGGTGGTGAAGCGGTACTGCGGCTGTCGTTCGTCTGGCGGACGTCAGTGTGACGGACTCGCGGCCAGCACGAACAGCGTTTGTTGCATGAGGGCGCAGAGCGTCCATTTCCCGTTATCGACGGCGAACAGTTCGGCGGTGGCGACGATGAGTGTGCGTCCGGATTTGACGACCTGACCGCGTCCGACCAGTGTATCGCCCTTGCCGGGCGCGAGAATGTTCAGTTTGTATTCGGCGGTGACCAGTTCCTGATCGGGCGAGATGCGTGTGTAGCCCGCGTAACCGCCTGCCGAATCGGCGATGGCGCCGATGACACCGCCGTGGAAATAGCCGAGCTGCTGATTCACTTTGTCGGAGAATGGCAGCGAAATCTCGCAAAAACCGTCGGCGATATGCGTGAGTTGTGCGCCCCAGTGGGTCATGACGCCTTGTTTGTCGAAGCTGGCGCGGATTTTCGCGTCGACGGCGGGGTCGATGGGGGCGGCATGAACAGCATGAGACGAGGGGACGTTGTGCATGATCGTCAGGGCGCGAGCGGCTGGAAAGCCAGATTCGCAGATACTACTTAACGTTTACGTAAACGTAAAGTAAGGGCTTTCCTGAGTCGGGGAAAAGCACTGGGAGCGCAGCCAAACGGGTGGTGTGTGGGGAAATAGATGCGCGGGGATTGGTGCTGCCCTGACGCAGTGACTTTCAGGTGGAACGGAGTCAGGGGAGTGCCGATTCCCGCGGCCCTGGGGGTGAGGCAGGGCTGGGGGAGGTTGGAGTGGGATGCGGTGTTAAGAGTTAGTGAGAAGCCGCTGCCGCCTTAACCCGTCGAGCGGAGGGCGGCGCGGTTTCCCCTGCAGCCTCAAGCAAAGCGAGGCATTGCGCTTCGTGCTGGGAGACTTCGTCGAGCGTGGCGTGGAGGTCTTCGAGTTGCTGCTCCAGCACCTGACGGTGTTGAGCGAGCGTGTCGAGAAACACCTTCAGCTGCGGCACAGTATCCTTGGGCGACTCGTAGAGATCGAGAATCGTCTTGATCTCGGAGAGCGTGAGGCCGAGGCGTTTGCCGCGCAGCGTGAGCTTCAGGCGCGTGCGGTCCTGTCCGGTGTAGACGCGGTGACGTCCGCCGGGGCCTTCACGGGCGGGCGTGAGCAGACCCTGATCCTCATAAAAGCGGATCGCGCGGGGCGTGATGTCGAACTCGCGGGCGAGGTCGGTGATCGTGTATGTGAGCATCGGATCGGCAGGGGATCGGATTGGCAAGTTTAAGCGGGTGCTTACCATTGCAGATAGAATTGCCGTTTACGTTAGCGTCAACTTGCATCGTATGCAATCGGTGATGGCGTCAACCTGACAACAAGAGAACAAGCCCATCTGGAGCGTGGCCCCCGTGAATGCCCTTGAACAGCAACTGAACTATCCCCTTGGCGATTTCCTGCCCGACGGCGGCACTGTGCACGAAGTCGTGCCGGGCGTCTTCTGGGTGCGCATGCCGCTGCCGTTCGTGCTCGATCACATCAACCTGTGGCTGCTGCGCGATGAAGTCGATGGGGTGAAGGGCTGGACGGTCGTCGATTGCGGGATCACGCATCCGCAGATCAAAGCGTACTGGGAGCAGGTGTTCGACAGCGCGCTCGGCGGCGAGCCGGTGCTGCGTGTGGTCGTCACGCACTGCCACCCGGATCACCTCGGCCTTGCGCACTGGATCTGCAAGGGCGGCGACAAACAGCGCTGGCAAGCGCGGCTCGCCATGTCGCTCGGCGACTATGCGTGGGGACGTCTCATGTCCGAGGGCGATAACAACAATGCCGCCAACGCTGGCGGCGAGTTTGCCGTCGCGCACTTCATCGCACATGGTCTCGCTGACGAGGCCATGATCGACCAGATTCGCAATCGCAAGTCGTACTTCAGCGACCTCGTGCCCGAAGTGCCGTCGCGCTACTTCCGTCTCAAGGATGGCGACGCGCTGCGCATCGGCGGCAGCGACTGGCGTCTGATCGCGGGCTATGGTCACTCGCCCGAGCATATGGCGCTATACTCCGAGCAGCACAACGTGCTGATCTCCGGCGACATGGTGCTGCCACGCATCTCTACCAACGTCAGCGTCTTCGATATCGAGCCGGAAGCCAACTCGCTACAACTGTTCCTCGACTCACTGGGCGTCTATCTGGATCTGCCCGCCGACTGCCTCGTGCTGCCGTCGCACGGCCGACCCTTTACAGGTTTGCACACGCGCATTCGCCAGCTTCGCGACCATCATGCGGCGCGCTTGCAGGAAGTGCGCGATGCGTGTGCGAAGTCACCGCAAAGCGCGGGCGATATCGTGCCCATCATGTTTCATCGCAAGCTCGATGCGCATCAGACCACCTTCGCAATGGGCGAAGCACTGGCGCACTTGCATATGCTCTGGCGCTCGGGTGAGCTTAAGCGTGAGCGCGATGTCCACGGCGTATGGCGTTTCTCGCCTGTGTAGGGGGCACGTCGCCCTAAGTGGATGACTTAGGCACGTCGCTAAGAAGACAAAAACGCCCCGGAGACGGCAGCCTCCGGGGCGTTTTGCATCGTATGGCGAGCGTGTCGCCAAAGCACTCAGGCGTGCTGCGTCGAGGCTTGCATGTCGCGTCCCTCGCGACCGAGCAGACCGTACGTCACGAGACTGATCGCGACGGTCATCAGAATGTAGTACGCCGGGGCGAGCGGATTCTGCGTCACCTTGATGAGGTACGTGATCCAGAACGGCGCGAGGCCGCCGAAGAGCATCACCGAAACGTTGTAAAGAATCGAGACGCCCGTCGAGCGCACGCCGACCGGGAACACTTCCGTGACGGCCGTCGGGAACGCACCCCACACAAAGCCCATGCACACCGCCGGCAGAATCTGCGCGAGCAGCAGATTGCCCATCGACGGTGAGCCGTGCAAACGCGTGAACATCCAGAACGACGTCAGACCATAGAGCAGCACGAACAACAGGATCAGCGGCTTGCGGCCGACACGATCCGAAATCCATCCTGTGAGCGGGCAGAGCGCGGCGATCAGCATTGCGGCGATGAACGTCGACAGACTGGCGGAACCTTGCGTCAGACCGAGTTGCTTGACGGCGTAAATCGGTGTGTAGATGAGTGTGACGTAGAACGACGTCGTGGCCGCCACCGTCAGACCGAAACCGGCGATCAGCGAACGATAGTGCTTCGAAAAGACGTCGGCGAGCGGCGTGCGACGGGTCGGTTCGCGCGTCGCGGCGTAGGCCAGAAACTCAGGCGATTCCGTCATGCGGCGCCGAATGTAGAAGCCCACCGGCCCGATCAGAATCCCGAACAGGAACGGCAGACGCCAGCCCCACGATTCGAGCGCTTCTTTCGAAAGCCCCGTCGTGAGTACGTACGCGCACAACCCGGCGAGCGCTACGGCCAGCGCCTGTGAGCACATCTGGAAACTGCCGTAGAAGCCGCGCAGATTCGGCGGCGAGAACTCGATGAGCATGGCCGTCGAGCCACCGAATTCACCGCCCGCCGAGAAGCCCTGAATCACGCGGGCCAGCAAGATCAGCAACGGCGCCGCGAAGCCGATGGTCGCGTAGGTCGGCGCAATACCGATCAGACCCGTGCCGAGCGCCATGAGCAGCACCATGACCGATAGCGCCGACTTGCGGCCCGCGCGGTCGGCGTACAGACCGAAGGCCAGCCCACCGATGGGGCGGAAGAAGAACGCCACGCCAAGCGACGCCACGCTCGCGAGCAGCGACGTCGTATCGTTATCCGCAGGGAAGAAGAGTTTCGCGATGACCACCGCGAAGAGACCGTAAACCGTGAAGTCGAACCACTCGAACGCGTTGCCCAGCGTAGAGCCGATCACCGCTTTGCGTCGCAGCGCCGGATCGATGACCGGCGTGCCGGCGGGGGTTGTCTGCATGTGCCTCTCCTGCTTGGTTGGGAGTGCCGCAGTCGGATCGGTATGGACCGGCGCATCGCCGTCTGCACACGCGTCCGCTCTATGGCGGCGAATCCGGTTTAACGTCGTGTATACCTCTGTTCAAGTTACACGAACACTCTAACGCAGGTTTGGAATGCACCACAACGGGTCAAAATTACGACCGAATCTTGCGTGAGACGACGTGTTTCACGCATGGAATGCGATAACGTCAGCGATTCCCCCGGCTGCCTTTCCATCGATAGTCGCGCTGACCGATCCAGCCCCAGGTGCCGGTGGACGGATCGAATTCGTAGCCTTCCCGATACTCGGTCGTGTAACAGCCGCCCTTCTCGAGATAGCAGCGTTCGCGCAGGAAGTGCGCGGCGTCACGCGACGAACGGGGTTGCGCCGGAACGATGACGATCGGTGCAGGCTGCACGATGACGGGCGCGGGTCGAACGATGGCAGGGGCAGGCGCCACGATGACGGGGGCGGGGTGAACCACTGCGGGGGCCGGCGTCACGATGACAGGCGCAGGTTGAACGATGGCCAGTGCCGGGCCGACGATGACGGGCGCAGGCCGGACGTATGACGATGGCGGTCCGAAGACCTGCCAGTTGCCCGGATCCATCGCAGCGCAGCCAGTCAGGATCGCTGCGGCCGTGAATCCGGCGAGAAGCAATGTGACGCGAGAGAGGACGACATTCATGGGGGCACCGCGCGTTAGGAATGCGGGGCACTCTAACGCGCGGGGTCGTGCAATTCCCCGCTTCGTCCTGCATTTTGGGGGATGTCCGAGTCAGCTTTCCCGGTCTTTAGCCGCCTCGCGTGCTTGTCGTTGCGCCATCGTCGGCTTGCGCGGAGCGCGGGCAAACAACATGTCGTAAAGCCAGCGCGGCAGGCATCGCATTACAAAGGCCACAACGCCCATCTGCCAAGGCAGCACAGCGAAGCGCTTGCGACGTGCAATGGCCGCCGCCGCCTTGCGCGCGAACTTGTCCGAGTCCATCAGGAACGGCATCGGGAACGGATTGCCCTCGGTCATTGGCGTGCGGATGTAGCCCGGCGCAATCGTCACGACAGCCACCTTGTCCGCGCGCAGTTCGACGCGCAGGCTTTCGAGATATGTCATCGCCGCCGCCTTGGAAGCGCTGTACGCGCCGTGCCCCGGCAGACCGCGCACACCGGCCACGCTACCGATGCCCACGAGCGTGCCGCGCTTGCGCTGACGCATCGGACCCACGAAGGGGCTGAATGTCGCGACCATCGCCGTCCAGTTGGTGTCCATGACGGAGGCGAAGTGCGGCAGATCCTCGGGGTCTTCCGTGTTCACGCCGTGGCTGATGCCGGCGTTGGCGATCACGATGTCCGGCACGCCGTGACGTGCCATGAAGTCGCCCGCCGCAGCGCGCAGTGCGAGGGCGTCGCGCACGTCGAGCGCGTAGCAATGCACGGCATGCGGGTGCGGCAACGTGGCGGCGAGATCGGTGAGCTTGTCGCCACGGCGTCCGACGAGCCCGAGAATCGCGCCCTGCGCCGCGTAGTAACGGGCGAGCGCCTGCCCCAGCCCGCTGGACGCGCCGGTGATGAATACCTTCGGTGATGTCGTATGTGCTGCCATTGTCGCCATAGAACGCAAAAGCCCGGCCGGGGCCGGGCTTCAGGAGCCGCGAAGCTTACATCTTCTTCGCGCGGATCTGATTGATGATCGAGTCGGCCGTCTTGAGCGCCGCATCGAACGTTTGCTGCTCGGTCGTCGCCGGTTTGCCCTGCTTTTGCAGCGCGTCGCCCGACGTGGCCGGGGAGACGAGGTACTTGCCCTGGATCGCGATCGTCGGCACGCCGTCGATCTTGTAGTCTTGCCAGGTCTTGTTGGCCGTCTTCACACCGTTATCGACGCCGAAGCTCTTGTACGTGTCGAGGTACTTTTGCTTGTCGACGCCCAGCGTTGCCAGGAAATCCGCTTGCTGGTCGGCCGTCAGCAGGTAGTTGTGCTTGACGTGGATTTCGTTGAAGACCTTCGGCGTGAGTTCGGCGTCCTTACCCATGGCCACGAGCGCGAGATACATGCGCGTATGCGGCTCGAAACGGCTCTGGAAGGCGACCGGCACGCGCTTGAACACGACGTCCTTGCCCTGCGCCTTGACCCACTTCTCCAGCGACGGCTCCAGCGCATTGCAATGCGGGCAGCCATACCAGAAGAACTCGGTCACTTCGATCTTGCCCGGACCCGCCGTCAGCGGTTGCTGCGAAATCGTCAGATAGTCGGTCCCCGCGACCGGTGCTTCAGGCGACGCCGAGGCGACACCCGAGAGGAAACCGAAAGAAATCAGAACGGCACCAAGAAGTTTTTTCATGATCTTTGTATAGGAGTGAGTCCAACACGCCGGTTTGTCCATCATCGGTGAGCGGCGCGCCAGCAAAACCATATCCCGGATTCAGCCAAATTAGCTAGTGCGTATGACCGGCGATGTGCTGCCGGGTTCAACGCGCCGTGAGCGACGGCTGCGTCGGTCCATCATGATGCGGGCTTTTGCGAATCCCTGCCGGGCGGCGCTGCGCCGGCGTTCGGGGAGTGCCCATGCGGTGCGGCAGAAACAAAAGGCGTTGCCTTTGTCGGGCAACGCCTTTCGCGTTCATTGCTTCGTGAAGCGGATCACTGCCGTGTCGTACCCGCCATCCTGCAGGCGTTGACGCACGTGATTCATTTCGTCGAGCTTGCCGTACGGGCCGAGGCGCACGCGGTAGAGCGTGAGACCGTTGGCGTCGCGCTGCGTGACCTTTGCTTCGAAGCCCGAGAGGGCCAGCTTGGCGCGCAGTTGCTCGGCGTCCGTTTGCGACTTGAACGCGCCGACTTGCAGGTAGTAACCCGTGCTGGCGTTATCCGTGGCGCTCGCGGGCGGCGTGGTCGGCGGCGCGACCGGCACCGTCGACTTACCGTTGAGAATGTCGGCTGGCGAGGGCTTCGTCGGCGCAGGCGCGGTCGGGGCCGTCGGTGCGGAGGCGGTCGGCGGCGTGACCGGGTTACCCGGCACGAGCGGCGATGTTTCGGCAGCCGAGGGCGTCTCCGGCGCGGTCGGACCCGACGCGGCGCCCGGCAGCGGCGTGCGCGGCTGGAGCGACTTGTTCGGGTCCGGCGCCTGTGCAGCCGGCGAATTGTCGGCCGGACGCGGCGGCGTCTTTTCGACGAACGGGGTTGGCGTCTTCGTAATGTAGAGCGCGACGACGACGGCAACGGCCAGCCCAACGATCAGGCCGAGCACGATGCCCAGAAAAGTACCGCCCCGCTGGCGGGGTGGTCGACGTGTGTTTGCCATCGAGTCGATTCCGTCCTTACAGAGTTCCGATGCGTTTGCCGTTCGGAGTGGTTGGATAACTTACATCTTGGCCGGGGCCGACACGCCCAGCACGGCAAGCCCGTTGCGCAGCACCTGGCGCGTCGCCGCGAGCAGCGCCAGACGCGCATGCTTCACGGTCTCGTCGTCGACCAGCACGCGATCCGAGTTGTAGAAGGAGTGGAACGCGCCGGCCAGATCCCGCAGATAGAAGGCCACGGCGTGCGGCGCAAGTTCCTCGGCGGCACGCGTGAGCATGTCCGGGTACTCGGCGAGCAGTTGCAGCAGCGCGAGCGCGCGTTCGCTGTCGAGCGGCGCGAGGTCGGTGTTTGCCAGCGACGCTTCGTCACCGGCCCACTGCGTGAGGATCGAGCAGATGCGCGCGTGGGCGTACTGCACGTAGTACACCGGATTTTCGTCGTTCTGCTTGAGCGCGAGATCCACGTCGAACACGAATTCCGTGTCCGCTTTGCGCGAAATTAGGAAAAATCGCACGGCGTCGCGACCACGGCGCAGCGCGTCTTCACGCTCGACGGGGTCCGTCACCGGCGTTTCTGCAGTAATGCCGCCCGACCATTCGATCAGATCGCGCACCGTCACGTAGCTGCCTGCTCGCTTGGAGATCTTCACCTCCTCGCCATTGCGCATGACGGTGACCATCTTGTGCAGCACGTAGTCGGGGTAACCCTTCGGAATACCGATGCCCAGTGCTTGCAGACCGGCGCGCACACGCGCGATGGTGCCGTGATGGTCCGAGCCCTGCACGTTGATGACCTGATGGAAGCCACGGTCCCACTTGCGGGTGTGATAAGCGACATCCGGCACGAAGTACGTGTAGGTGCCATCGGACTTGCGCATCACGCGGTCCTTGTCGTCGCCGTAATCGGTCGTGCGCAGCCACAGCGCGCCTTCCTGTTCGTACGTGACACCAGCATCGATGAGCGCCTGCACCGTGCGCTCGACGCTGCCGTCGGCATACAGGGACGATTCGAGGTAGTACTGATCGAAGATGACGCCGAACGTTTGCAGATCGATGTCCTGCTCGCGACGCAGATAGGCCACGGCGAAGGCGCGGATCGAGTCGATGTCTTCGACACTGCCGCTGCCGGTGACGGGCGCGCCGTCGGAGGCCTGCACCGTCTTGCCAGCGAGGAAGTCCTGCGCAATGTCGCCGATGTAGTCGCCGTTGTAGGCCGATTCCGGCCATTCGGAGTCGCCCGGCTTGAAGCCACGGGCGCGTGCTTGCACGGAGGTGGCGAGCGTCTGAATCTGCACGCCGGCGTCGTTGTAGTAGAACTCGCGATGCACCGGGCGGCCTTGCGTGCCGAGCAGTGCCGAGATCGTGTCGCCGAGCGCGGCCTGACGACCGTGACCCACGTGCAGCGGGCCGGTCGGGTTGGCCGAGACGAACTCGACGAGTACCGGGTCGGCTTCGTTGCTGGCGGCGCGACGGCCGAAGGCAGCGCCTTCGGTCAGGATCGCGCGCGCGACCGATTGCTTGGCGGCATTGGCAAGACGCAGGTTGATGAAGCCGGGACCGGCGATTTCGACGGCGTCGACGAGGCCCTTGGCGCGGGCGTCGGCGAGGATTGCGTCGGCAATCTTTTGGGCCAGTTCGCGCGGATTGGCGCGCAACGGCTTGGCGAGCTGCATGGCCACGTTACAGGCCAGATCGCCGTGGGCGGCCACTTTGGGGCGTTCGAGCAGGATGACGGGCGCGGCAGGCGCGGTGCCGTCTGCGGGCATCAAACCGGCGACGACGTCGCCGATCAGCGCGACGAGAGCATTCTTTTGTGCGGGTAGCATTGGCGGGTGTTTCGGGTGCGTCCGGACGCGTCCGGACAGGCAATTGAATCGTCAGCAACGGATTTTAACAGGTGTATGATGAAGTCACGGTGCCCGCCGATACCCCTCATTGCGTAACAGGCTCACTCAGGTCACACTCGGGTGCCACGCAAGCGACACATGGCCATCAGGCAGACGACAGGCCGTGAAGGTTCGGGGCGGCGGTGGTGATAACTCGAAAAGGGAGCCAAACATGCTGGTAACGTTTAAGGCGCACGCATCGCCCACGATCAACATGCTCGAGAATCTCGCGCAATTGCTGCTGGGTATCGTCGGTAAGAAGCTCGGCGAGCGCGGCGCGATCGGAGCGGACGAAACAGGCGACGCCATCGCCAAGCTAGAAGCCGCGATTGCGGCGGACAAAGCCGTCGCCGACAAGGAAAGCGAAGGCAAGAAGTCCGAGGACCGCGACGAAGACAATCGTCTGCGCCTCTCGCAACGCGCCTACCCGCTGCTGAACATGCTCAAGGAAGCGCACGCCGAAGGCAGTGCGGTGATGTGGGAAGTGAGCGCTAGATAGTCGTCTGGTGTCGCAGGCAGCATCGCCTGGACCAGGTACGAAAAAAGCAGGCCGCGAATCGCGAGCCTGCTTTTTTTTGCTGCGGGAAACGATCGGACCAGGCCGCCCCCGGGCGAGGGGTTTGAATCAGGCCGCAAGGGCCTGAGCAGCGGCGGCGCGGGTGCCGGTCCGTGCGACGCGACGCCTGAGACTACGACGTCAGCGCTCGACGTGGATCCCGCGAAATTGCCGGTTATTGGGCCTTGCCCGGTGCGTTATCCGGCGCGTTGGTCGCACCGTTGCCGGTGTTGCCGTTGTTCGGCGTCTTCTTGGTGCTGTGACGCGGCTTCTGGGCCTTCGAGTTCGGGTGCGGGTCCGACGGCGTCATCGTTTGAGCGCCCGGCGTCGGGGCTGCCTGACGCGCATTCGGGTTCGCCTGGCTAGGCATCGGGGCCGACGGGTCCGTTGTCGTGCCGCCGCCAGGACCGGCAGCGCCACCGCCCGCAGAGCCTTGAGCGAAACTCAGTGCCGAAGCACCGGCGAGGGTCAGGGCAGCAACCGAAATAATCAGCTTCTTCATCAGATGGACTCCTTTGCTTTGCGTTGCACTGGGTAGGAACGTCTTTCGTGCAGGCATCACTTGCGTTAGTGAGATTCCAGTCTAAGAAGCTGCGACGTGCGGTGCTGTAAGGGTTTGTAATTGAATGTAATTCGGCTTTTTCCTAGGCCATTTCCCGCGCACATGCGCGGGAGACGTCCCATCAAATTCGCCTATTAGTTAGTCATCCGAACGACTCGACCAGAACACCTGATTCACGCCGGGCAGCGTTTCGAGATGGTCGGTGAGGGCGTCGAGTTCGCCCGCCTTGACGGCCGTCGGCAACAGCAGCGCTTCGATCTCGACTTCCGCTTCACCGAACGGATGGATGTCGAGCGCACGCACCGGATAGTTTGACGCTTCGAGCCACGCTTCCACCTTGTCGAGCACTTCGCGCTGCGTAGTGCGAGCGCAGATGACGGACAACGCATAGGTGGCTTCCGATGTCGCCTCGTTAATCGGCGCGCGGTTGATGCGATTCACGACGGGACGCAGCAGCGTGTTGGCGGCCAGCACGAAGAACGCCACGACAACCGCTTCGACGATCAGACTCGCCCCGGCAGCGGCCCCCACGGCGGCCGAGCCCCACAGCGTGGCGGCGGTGTTCAGACCGCGCACCGACGCGCCGTCTTTCATGATCGCGCCCGCGCCGAGGAAGCCGACGCCCGACACCACGTACGCAATCACGCGCGTATCGCCCGGCATGAGTCGCATCGACAGGTCGACGAAGGCCGCCGCACCGACGGCTACAAGGACGTTGGTACGCAAACCTGCCGTACGCTGACGCACTTGCCGTTCCACGCCAATGATGGTGCCGAGCACGAACGCGACGGCGAGCGAGATGAGCGTGTTGAGCAGCGGGAGGAGATGGAAATTCTGGATGCTGTGGAGTGCTTGCATGGAACGTCTCGACTTGAGGCGGCTGACATGGGCGAAGAGCAACGCGTCAAACCGCCTGCCGACGGTGGTCGGCGGGCATGTTGCGCCGCCGCATTATGGCATCCGGATCTGACGGACGGAAGTCACCCCACCGAGCGGGTGTTCAGCAGGTGGGCTGCGGCACTGGGGACGACGCGGGGGAAGCCTAACGGAAGCGCTATGGAAGCAGGGGGGATGCGGTGAATCCGGTCGGTCATCGGGCGTCGCGCACGACGATGACCGACCGTGATGACAATCGCGTTACGACAGTTGCGGTGCCAGCAGACGCCGCGCCGTCGCTTCGTCCACGCCGGTTCGTTCCATGAAGTCTTCGACCTGATCGGCGCCGATCTTGCCGACGCTGAAGTACGTGCTGTCCGGATGCGACAGATAGAAGCCCGAGACGCTCGCCGCCGGCAGCATGGCGAGCGATTCCGTCACGCTCATGCCGATTTCATGCGCTTGCAGATAGTGGAACATCGGCCCCTTGACCGAGTGCTCGGGGCAGGCCGGGTAGCCGGGTGCGGGGCGGATGCCGACGTACTCTTCCTTGATGAGCGCATCGTTGTCGAGCTGTTCGTCGCTCACGTAGCCCCAGAAGTCGCGGCGCACGCGCGCGTGCATACATTCGGCGAACGCCTCGGCAAGACGGTCGGCCAGCGCCTTGAGCATGATCGCGCTGTAGTCGTCGTGCGTGGCGAGGAATCCGGCTTCCTTGGCGTCGACACCCAGCCCTGCCGTCACGGCAAACACACCGATGTAGTCGGCCACACCGCTGTCCTTGGGGGCGACGAAGTCCGCCAGCGAGCGGTTCGGGCGACGCACGCCGTCCACCACCGGGCGCTCGGTCTGCTGACGCAGGTTGTGCCACGTGAACGCCACTTCCGAGCGCGACTCGTCCGTGTAGATCTCGATGTCGTCGTCGTTCACGACGTTCGCGGGCAGCATCGCGATCACACCGTTGGCGGTCAGCCAGCGGCCCTTGATCAGGCGATCGAGCATCTCACGACCGTCGGCGAACACGCGTTGCGCCGACTCGCCGACGATCTCGTCCTTGAGAATCGCCGGATACGGACCGGCGAGGTCCCACGTCTGGAAGAACGGACCCCAGTCGATGAATTCGGCAAGCTCGGCCAGATCGTAATTCTTGAACACGCGCCGACCGATGAACTTCGGCTTGGGCGGCACGTAGCTCGACCAGTCGATCTTGTACTTGTTCTCGCGCGCGGTCGCGAGCGAGACCATCGGCGTGGCCTTGCGGTTCGCGTGCTGCTGACGCACGCGTTCGTAATCCGTCTTCACGTCTGCGAGATAGCGCTCGGCCGCTTCGTCGGAGAGCAGATTCGACGCCACGGACACGGAGCGCGACGCGTCCGGCACGTAGATCACCGGACCTTCGTAGTTCGGTGCGATCTTCACGGCCGTGTGCACGCGCGAGGTCGTGGCACCGCCGATGAGCAGCGGAATGTTGCGCAAACGGAAGTAATCGTCGCGCTGCATTTCTGCGGCGACGTAAGCCATCTCTTCGAGACTCGGCGTGATCAGGCCCGACAGACCGATGATGTCCGCGCCTTCTTCCTTCGCCTTGGCGAGGATTTCGGCGCACGGCACCATCACACCCATGTTGACGACTTCGAAGTTATTGCACTGAAGTACCACGGTGACGATGTTCTTGCCGATATCGTGCACGTCGCCCTTGACCGTGGCGATCACGATCTTGCCCTTGGAGCGGACGTCTTCACCGGCGGCGGCCATGCGCGCCTTCTCTTCTTCGATGAACGGCACCAGATGCGCCACGGCCTGCTTCATCACGCGGGCGCTCTTCACGACCTGCGGCAGGAACATCTTGCCCGCGCCGAACAGATCGCCCACGACGTTCATGCCGTCCATGAGCGGGCCTTCGATCACCTGAATCGGGCGGCCGCCCGCGTCGGCGATCTTCTGACGCACTTCCTCGGTGTCTTCGACGATGAAGGTCGTAATGCCGTGCACCAGCGCGTGGGCGAGGCGTGCCTCGACCGGCTGATTGCGCCACTCCAGATTCTCTTCGCGCTTGGCCGCGCCGCCCTTGAAGCGGTCGGCGATTTCCAGCAGACGCTCGGTGCTGTCTTCGCGACGATTGAGCACTACGTCTTCCACGCGTTCGCGCAGCTCGGGATCGAGGTTCTCGTACACGCCGAGCTGACCGGCGTTGACGATGCCCATGTCCATGCCCGCCTGAATCGCGTGGTACAGGAACACGGTGTGAATCGCTTCGCGCACGAGGTCGTTGCCGCGGAACGAGAACGAGACGTTCGACACGCCGCCGCTGATCTTCGCGCCGGGCAGGTGCTCCTTGATCCAGCGCGTGGCGTTGATGAAGTCGACCGCGTAGTTGTTGTGTTCCTCGATGCCGGTGGCCACCGCGAAGATGTTCGGGTCGAAGATGATGTCTTCGGGCGGGAAGCCCACTTCGTCGACCAGCACACGATAGCTGCGCTGGCAGATTTCCGTCTTGCGAGCGTAAGTGTCGGCTTGCCCCTGCTCGTCGAACGCCATCACGACGGCGGCAGCGCCGTAGCGGCGGATGCGCTTCGCGTGGTGCACGAACGCTTCGTGGCCTTCCTTGAGCGAGATCGAGTTGACGATGGCCTTGCCCTGCACGCACTTCAGACCCGCTTCGATCACTTCCCACTTCGACGAGTCGATCATGATCGGCACGCGCGCGATATCCGGCTCGGACGCGATCAGGTTCATGAAGCGAACCATCGCGGCCTTGGAGTCGAGCATGGCCTCGTCCATGTTGATGTCGATGACCTGCGCACCGTTCTCGACCTGCTGGCGGGCGACCGCGAGCGCTTCGTCGAACTGGCCGTTCAGGATCATGCGCGCGAACGCTTTCGAACCGGTGACGTTGGTCCGCTCACCGACGTTTACGAAAAGCGTGCCCTCGCCGATGTTGAAAGGCTCAAGGCCGGACAGGCGCATCGGCGGGACCGGCGCGGCGAAAGACGTTTGGCTCATGGGGCAATCCGTTCTGTATTAGATGTTCGCGTCGGCGTCATTGCGGTACTGCGAGGGCCAGCGGCGCGGCTTGACGTCCGACAATGCGCGGGCGATCTCGGCGATATGCTCCGGCGTCGTGCCGCAGCAGCCGCCCGCCAGATTCACCAGACCCGCCTGCGCGAACTCCCGCAGCAGGCCGGACGTGACGTCGGGTGTCTCATCGAAGCCCGTGTCGCTCATCGGGTTGGGCAGACCGGCGTTCGGATAGACCGACACATATGTGTTGCACAGCTTGGCCAACTCGGCGATGTACGGACGCATGAGCGTCGCGCCGAGCGCACAGTTCAGGCCGAACGTGAGGGGCCGGGCGTGACGCAGCGAATTCCAGAACGCCTCGACCGTCTGGCCGGACAGAATGCGCCCGGAGGCGTCCGTCACTGTGCCGGAGATCATGATCGGCAGAATCTCGCCGGTGTCCTCGAACAGTTCGTCGATGGCGAAGAGCGCGGCCTTGGCATTGAGCGTGTCAAAGATGGTTTCGACGAGGAACAGATCCACGCCGCCTTCCATCAGCGATTTCGCCTGTGCGTAGTACGCGTCGCGCAACTGATCGAAGTCGACATTGCGTGCGCCGGGGTCGTTCACATCCGGGCTGATGCTCGCGGTCTTGGGCGTCGGGCCGACGGCGCCGGCGGCGAAGCGCGGCTTGTCCGGCGTGCTGTAAGCCGCGCAGGCTTCGCGCGCGAGACGCGCCGACTCGCGGTTCATCTCGTCGGCCAGGTCTTCCATGTGGTAGTCGCCCTGCGCGATCGTCGTCGCCCCGAAGGTGTTCGTCTCGATGATGTCGGCGCCGGCGGCCAGATACTTGCCGTGGATTTCGCTGATGACGTCCGGGCGTGTGAGCGAGAGCAACTCGTTGTTGCCCTTCACGTCGTGCGCGAAGTCGGCAAAACGTTCGCCACGGTACTGCGCTTCGTTCAGCTTGTACTGCTGAATCATCGTCCCCATCGCGCCGTCCAGAATCAGAATGCGCTTCTCAAGCAGTGCGGGCAGCGCCTGAGCGCGCGTGTATTGCAGTGCTGATCGTGCGATCGAGGCGGGTGGGGTTGCGGTGGTCATGACGGACGTCGTCCTGGGGTGGCCGGAAAACCTATAATTGTAATGGTTTTCGTGCGTATCGCCTTGCGCCGCCGCCGGATGAGCGGGGCCTGTCGGACGATTCGCGATTTTTCCGCCAACTTCTTGCCAGTGTTTGCCCAACGACATGGAATTCCTGCTCCCGAGCGCCGCACACAAGTTCCTGCAAGCCAACGCCAACGCGCTGTTCGTCGATTGCCGCAGCGAAATCGAGCATCTGTTCGTGGGGCACCCGGTGGGGGCGATTCACGTGGCCTGGAACGACGGCCCGGACTGGGAAGTCAACCCGCACTTCGTACAGAGCGTGCGCAAGCTGGCGGGGGCGGGCGGTGAGCGCCCTGTGATGCTGATCTGCCGCAGCGGCAACCGCAGCACGGCGGCTGGCGAAGCGCTGGAGGCGGCCGGTTTCCTGAACGTCTACGGGGTGTTGCACGGCTTCGAGGGCGATCTGGACGCCTCGCATCACCGAAACGCCGTGAACGGCTGGCGGTTCGACGGTCTGCCGTGGCAGCAGTGTTGAGCGGAACGTCGCGATGAGGTTGTGGCCCTAGACCTGCCGGACCGCCAAACCCTGACATCGCGTCAGTTTCTCGGGCTATGAAAAAACCCTCGCCTTGGCGAGGGTTTTTCGTGGGCACTACCGAACGGAGTCGGTATCAGTGGAGCACAACCGGGTTTGTCATGAAGGTGTCGAACTGTCCGAGGAATTCATCGACTTCGTCCTCTGAGGGTTCGCTGGCGATCAACTTCTGCACTTCTTCACGGAATTGCCGGGCAAGCGAGCCGTCGAGGAAAATCTCGCGGCCGGCGGATTTGTCCACGATTTCATAGCCGCCGGCGGACAGCGAGTGATTGCCGTTATCCGCGGCAAACTCAACGACACAGTAGTTCGGGCTGTTGTAAATCATGAGCATGGCAACTCTCCTGGTGTTCCTGCATGGTCCTGAGTAACCCACATAGGGGCGACGCGGCGCGATTTCAAGAGGCAACGCCCCATGATTCGCTTATCGGCACACCGGCTGACGAATTCAATGGTTTTGGCCCTCCTTTTGTAAAGGTCACGCGACAAGTCCTGCAAGTACCCCCTGCAAGTCGTTCATTTTGCAGGGTTCAGACGTTAGAGGCGGCCCCGAGCAAAAACGTTGCAAGGGCGTTCGTTACGAACTGTTTCTGCTCGACGATCGACAGATGGGCCGCATCCGGCACGATCTCCAACTGCGCGCCTGCAATACCGTTGGCGATCCGGCGCGCCACGGCGGGCGGCGTCGACGGGTCGTTTTCCCCGACCAGCACCAGCGTCGGCACGTCGATCTCGGACAGGCGTGCTCGCACGTCGAACGCCGCGAGCGCCTCACAGGACGCCGCGAACCCCTCCGGGGAGGCATGCGCGACGAGGGCGCGGATACGCTCGGCTTGCGCGGGGTGATGCTTGCGAAAGCGCGCGCCCAGCCAGCGTTCCAGGGTACCGGCCGCCAAATCCTTCATGCCGTGCGCGCGCGCCGTCGCCGCGCGCTCCAGAAACGTCCTGGCATCGGCGGCGTCGTAACCGGCCGTGGTATCGATCAGCGTCAGGCTGGCGATGCGCTCGGGGGCGTCCAGCGCCACTTGCTGAGCCACCGCGCCCCCCATCGAGATGCCGACGAAATGCGTCGAGGGGATCTCCAGCGAATTGAGCAGAGCGGTCGCATCGGCGGCCAGTTGTTCGATGGAGTACGGGCCGTGCGTGATATCGCTGCGGCCGTGGCCACGGCTGTCGTATCGGAGTACCCGGAAGTGGGCCGTCAGATCGGGGACGAGCTCGTCCCAGACGGTGAGATCTGCACCCAAAGGGTGTGCCAGCGTGAGCCACGGACCGTGGCCGTCCACCGCGTAATGGATCGATGCTCCGTTGGCGCTGACTTTCATGGGCGGCCCCCTGGGTTCGTCGATGCGTTGCGAGGCGGTGTCGATGCACTGGGATGTTTCCGATTATGTCAGGAACACCGCAATCGTGCAGACCGTTTCGTCGTAGTTGGGCAACACTTCGCTGCACACCCGCATGCAGCCTGAATCACTCGAAATTCTAAGGAATTTTGCGTCGATTTTCGAGACGGAAAACCCTGTCACGAGGGGGGCAATACGGTGGGATACGGCGCGCTGACAGCATTCGCGGTGTCTGGTCGATTTCGTCTCAGCCCTTTCTCACGGGGCCGATTTCTCCGTGAATATCAGCTCGAACTCGTTGCCGGACGGCTCCGTCTGTTTTACCCGCACCGGCAGCCAGTCGAGCGATGGCGCGAGCCAGATATCCACACGCCGCTCGTCGCCCGCCTTGCGCGGCAGACGCGTGAAGTGGCGCGTCTCGACGTATCCGTTGCGCGTGGCCATCGTCTCGCTGCCGACGTACTGCACCGGCCACACCTCGCTGCTGTCGGTGTCGACCACGGTGAACTCGTGCATCACGCCGACCTGGGTATAGCGCTCGGGATTGCCTCGCGCGTAGCTCGCCAGCTGCATCATCACGCTGAACCGGTCCTGTGCGCCGGGGGCAAGGGGCACCGACTGGCCGGAGCGGGAGAAGTGGAGTGTGGGTGTGGCGTCACGGTGGAAATCGGTGATGTATTCCGCGCGACGCCCGCGTTTTTCCACATAACGGGACGGCGCGATGCCGTTCGCGTCGTAGCCACCTTCGCTGATGAACTCGAACGTGCCGAAGAAGATGATCGGCACGGCTACGCGTAGCGTGTAATGCCCGTTCTCGTTGACCCAGTGGAGCTGCCCTGTCTGGTTGCGCACGCCGTTCATGAGCGCGTCGTAGGTCAGCGTGACGGAGGGCGGCGGATCGAACTTGTCGCCATTCGCCGCGGCGGCCGTGAGCGGCACGCCGGGTGCGGCTGCGGCGTCCGACGTCTTCGCGCCGGGCGTATCGCCCTCGCCCGCCACCGTCTCCGACGCGGCCAGAGGGCCCGGCGTATCCGTCGCGACCGGGGCGGCGAGCGTGTCCGGCGGCGCAGGGGCAGGCGGATGCTTTTTGACGACCGGTTTGGGTTTGGGCGGCGGCGGTGCTGGCGGTTCAGGCGGCGTGACCGGCTTGAGCGGAATCAGCGTGATTGGAATGCTGGGGATCGGCGTGTCGTCGAGCGTCGTGCGATGGACGGCGACCCAAAGCGCGATGAGCACGTGTACGACGAACACTGCCGCCAGCACGCCGACCCATAGCCCCCAGCGTCTGCCCTTTCGACCGGTGCCTGACGGCCCGCCGGGCGTTTGCCCAAAGGCGTCAGTCATGCCCGGGGCCGCCGACGAATCGGGGACCGCAGGCATGTCGGTTGTCGCTTGAGGAGGCGTACCAGGGGGCGGCAAAGACACGAGATGGAATTGATCGGAACGTCGGAGGCTCAGGATCTCATATTGCGATGAACTGAGTTCGACAGTCCCCGCTGCCTGCCGTTCATCCTTCAACTTTCAGCGCTTTCCCCCGGGGGCCTGCGCGTGTCCGAGGTCGGCGGAGAGATTCTGGGCGAGCGTGCGCAAGGCCGTGTCGATGGGGCCACCCCAGCGTGCGTCGAAGCGACTTTCGGGGCCGAGCGCCATGAGACCCATCACGAGTTGTCCCGTCGCGTCGAACACCGGCATGCAGAACGCATTGACGGACGGCAGGACTGTGCCTTCGACGCGCGCCGCCCGATGCGCGCGCACATCGTCGAGCACCGCTTCGTACTCCGCGCGCGTTGCGGGCAGATGATGACGCGACGCATGTTGCAAGGCGGTGAGTGCGGCGTCGATGAGCGGGGCGGTCTGACGCTCGGGGAGATAGGCGGCGAAGAGCCGACCGGCAGCCGATTCGAGCATGGGCATCACGTCGCCCAGACGCAATGGCACACGCATCGGGAACGTCGATTCGAGCCAGTGCACCACGGTCGGCCCCTGATTGCCCCAGACGGCCAGTCCCACGGTCTGATCGATGGCGTCGCGCAGTTCCGACATGGCGAAGCGCGCGGCCTTGAAGGCGTCGATGCGTGCGAGGTGCGCGAGTCCCATGCGCAACGTGAAGGGGCCGAGGTCGTAACGTCCGCTGACCGGGTCCTGAACAATGAGTCCGAGCCGTTGAAAGCTCACGAGGTAGCGGTGCGCTTTGGCGGGGTTCATGCCAGCCGCGTGCGCGAGGTCGCGCAACATCATGGCGTTCGACGCTTCGGTGAGGACCTCAATCAGACGGAAGCCCACCTCGATGGACTGGATGCCCGAGCGGGTCTTCTCCTCGTCGGGGGCTGCGCTGCCGCCGTCCTTCTCGCTCTCGTTGTGATGTTCAGGCGCTGTCATGTGTCTCTTGAATAGTTGTCATGGCCGCTTGCCGGGGCACGGCTCGACCCGTGCCCGGTCGATGCCCTCAGGTAGAATCGTCGGCGTCAAGCGACATTCTATCGGGCCAAAATCGCCGGGCCTCAAAATGGAATCCGCTTGATCCGAATCCGCTGAAACTGCCTGCAGACGCCACCACATGAAACTCGCAACCCGTAAGGACGGCACGCGTGACGGTCAACTGATCGTCGTCTCACGCGACCTGTCGACCGCCTGCATCGCCGACGCCATCGCCCCCACGCTGCAACGCGTGCTCGACGACTGGACGTTCTACGCGCCGCAACTGCACTCGCTCTATACCGAACTCAATCACGGCCGCGCGCGCAACACCTTCGCGTTCGATCCGGCCGACTGCATGGCGCCGTTGCCGCGTGCGTATCAATGGGCCGACGGTTCGGCCTATGTGAATCACGTCGAGCTGGTGCGAAAGGCACGCGGCGCAGAAATGCCGCCGGAATTCTGGACCGATCCGCTCATGTATCAGGGCGGCAGCGACGACTTCATCGGGCCGACGGACGACATCGTCTGTGCTTCGGAAGACTTCGGCATCGACTTCGAAGCCGAGGTTGCCGTAGTGACGTCGGACGTGCCGATGGGCGCGAGCCCGGCGCGTGCGCTCGAAGGCGTGCGTCTGCTCATGCTGGTCAACGACGTGAGCCTGCGTAACCTGATCCCGGCCGAACTCGCCAAGGGCTTCGGGTTCTTCCAGAGCAAACCGGCCAGCGCGTTCTCGCCGGTCGCCATTACGCCTGACGAGTTGGGGGATGCCTGGCGCGATGGTCGTGTGCATCGTCCGCTGACGGTGAAGTGGAACGACAAGAAGTTCGGCGCACCGGAGTGCGGCGAAGACATGGTGTTCGACTTCGGCCAGTTGGTTGCGCACGTGTGCAAGACGCGTAACGCGCGCGCCGGGACGATCGTCGGTTCGGGCACGATCTCGAACAAGGATCGTAGCCGTGGCAGCGCGTGCATCGCTGAGAAGCGCATGCTCGAGACCATCGAGAAGGGCGCGCCCGAGACCGCATTCATGCGTTACGGCGACCGTGTGCGCATCGAGATGTTCGACGCGCAGGGCAAGACGATCTTCGGGGCGATCGATCAGTCTGTGGCACCGCTGGACGAGTAATCGTAGTCCGAACGGTACAGGCAACGGGTACGGCTGACCGCGCGGACGGGAAAAGTAAAGATGGCTGCAAGCCATATCCGGTGTGACTTCGCGGGGTGTCGGACGATACGTCCATAGGGTGAACCCGGATATGGCGGGGAATTCTGCCTCCGCTATTCTTTGTCTCCTTGAGTCGGTGCGCATGCCTGGCAGGTTCGCGCACCGGCCGTTACTTTCGCCGGCGCGGCGCGAGGTGTCCGTCCCGGGGCATCCGCGTTCCAAAAATCAAGCGCTGGCGTGGGCCTGTTCACCCGAATATCGGGCTCGTATTGCCCGGCCAAAGGGGCGAGCGCAAGGAATGAGCCGAAGCGAATATCGGGAATATTCGTGAGGGTCATGACGCGGCGATCGCCCCTTTGGTTTGGCAACCCGAAGGGAACGTGTCCTACCGGCCGTCTGGCGGCGTTGTCCGCAGCTTGCTTGGAGTGACCAAGCAAGCTGCGAACCTTGCCAGCCGACCGGTGGAACACGTTCACGAGCCCGGTATTCGGGTGAACAGGCCCTAACCAGGAGAATTCCATGCGAAACCCCGTGCGCACTGCCCTGCTGGGTGCGATGTTGCTGGCGTTGGCCGGCGGCGCTGCCGCTCAGGTCAAGATTGGTGTGAACATCTCGCTCACCGGTCCGGCGGCCTCCCTCGGCCTGCCCGCGCGCGACACTGTCGCTATGCTGCCGAAGGAAATCGGCGGACAGAAGGTCGACTGGATCGTGCTGGACGACGCGTCGGACACCACGACCGCCGTTCAGAACACCAAGAAGCTCATCTCCGAAAATCACGTCGACGCCATCATCGGCTCGTCGATCACGCCGAACACGCTGGCGATGCTCGATGTGATCGCTGCTGGCACCACGCCGACGATCTCGCTCGCCTCGTCCGCCCGCATCATCGAGCCGGTCGACGCCAAGCGCTACTGGATGTTCAAGACCCCGCAGACCGACGCGCAGATGGCCTCCGCTATCGTGGCCCACGCTTCCCGTCACGGGGTGAAGAAGATGGCCTTCATCGGCCAGGGTGACGCGCTCGGCGAGGCTTTCTATGACGAAGTCGCCAAGTTCGCCAAGGTGAACCACATCGAGATGGTCGCGAGCGAGCGCTTCGCACGCACCGACCCGAGCGTCACCGGTCAGATCCTGAAGATCATGGCGACCAACCCTGACGCCGTCGTCGTGGGCGCCGCAGGCACCCCGGCAGCGCTGCCGCCGAAGGCACTCGCCGAGCGCGGCTACAAGGGCCTCGTGTATCACAACCATGGCGTGGGCAATAACGACTTCCTGCGCGTGTGCGGCAAGGACTGCAACAACACGTACCTACCGGCCAGCCCGGTGCTCGTGGCGGCGCAACTGCCGAACGATCATCCGGCCAAGGCGGTCGCGCTCGACTACATCAAGAAGTTCGACGCCAAGTACGGTGCGGGCAAGGTGGCGGCCTTCGGTTCGTACGCCTGGGACGCAGGTATCCTGCTTGAGCGCGCGATTCCGATTGCGTTGAAGACGGCCAAGCCGGGCACGCCGGAATTCCGCAAGGCGTTGCGCGACGCGCTGGAAACGACCAAGGACGTGCACGTCACGAACGGCATCACCAATATGAGCCCGACCGATCACCTCGGCCTCGACCAGCGCGCCCGCGTGATGGTCAAGATCGAAAACGGCAAGTGGGTGATCGCCCCCTAATCGCCGAAACTTCCGAATGCGGGGCGTCATGTCCGTCCTGCATCGACCTCGTATTTGACCTGTTGACCGTCGGCGGCGCTGGCATGTCCGGTGCCGCTGTTTCCCATCCCCGCCTGTGCGGGGATATTTTTTTGGAGCGGTAAGCCATGTCGCAAGACCCGTATCAACACTACCAGTCGCTGCAATTCAAGCGGCATCCGAACGGCGTGCTCGAACTCATCATGGGCGCCGGGGCGAACAAGAGCGGTCTGTCTACGGCCGACCATCGCATGCATCAGGAACTGGCCGACGTGTGGCGCGACATCGACCGCGACGCCGAGACGCGCGCCGTCGTGATTCGCGGTGAGGGCAAGGGCTTTTCCGGTGGCGGCGATCTGTCGCTCGTCGAAGACATGGCCGACGACTTCGCCGTGCGTGCGCGGGTGTGGCGCGAGGCGCGCGATCTCGTCTACAACGTGATCAATTGCAGCAAGCCCATCGTCTCCGCGATGCACGGTCCGGCGGTCGGCGCGGGGCTGGTGGCGGGCTTGCTCGCCGACATCTCGATTGCCGCGAAAACGGCGCGCATCATCGACGGACATACGCGTCTGGGTGTGGCAGCGGGCGACCATGCCGCCATCGTCTGGCCGCTGCTTTGCGGCATGGCGAAAGCGAAGTACTACCTGCTGCTGTGCGAACCGGTGACGGGCGAGGAGGCCGAACGCATCGGACTCGTGTCGCTCACCGTGGACGAGGCGGACTTGTTGCCGAAGGCGTTCGAAGTGGCGGACAAGCTCGCGCGCGGCTCCAGCACGGCGATTCGCTGGACGAAATACGCACTGAACAACTGGCTGCGCAGCGCCGGACCGGCGTTCGACGCGTCGCTGGCGCTCGAATTCATGGGTTTTTCAGGGCCGGACGTGCGCGAGGGGCTGGCGTCGCTGCGGGATCGCCGCGCGCCGGACTTCGGTGGCGACGCCCCGTTTTGACACACCTCTGGCGCAAGCTCGGCGTATGATCGATAGCGATACGCCCTGTGTGCTTCACCTGCCGTCCGTGCCCGACTGGAGACTGTAATGAGCGATTCGACGAGTGCCATGCCTAACGGCTTCGACATTCTCAAGAAGATGTGGGAGGCGTTCAGTCCGCCCGCGACATTCACCTCGCCGCTAACGCAGTTGATGCAAAGCGCCGCGCCGTTGCTCGATCCCGACGAAATCGAAAATCGCATTGCCGAGATGCGTGCGGTGGAACAGTGGCTCACGCTCAACCTGAACGTGTTGCGCTCGACGATTCAGGCCTTCGAAGTGCAGCGCGCCACGTACGCGACGCTGCGCGCGTTCGGCACTGGCAACTTCGGTGCGACGGACGCTTCGGGCACGACCGACACCGGCGCGTCCCCGTTCGGACAGGCGGCCGCTGCCAACCTCTGGCGTTCGCCGTTTGCCGCCGCCGAGCCAGCGCAGGACGTCGAGCCGGAGCCGCTGGCGAGTGCGCCCGAACCTGAACCGCAGGCCGAGCCGGAAGCGGTGGCGGACGCCGGTGCAGAGAATGAAGCCGGTGGGTCGGCATCGCCATTCGGGCAGGCGAGCAGCGCTTACGGCGCGCTCGACCCGTCGATGTGGTTCAACGCCATGCGCGCGCAGTTCGACCAGATTGCCGCTGCTGCGCAGGCGGCAGGCGTCTCGGCCGCACAGATGACCGAAGCCGCGGCAGCGCAAATGTCCGACGCAGCGGCCAAGGCAACGAAGGCGACGAAGGCCGCGGCACCGTCCTCAGCGAAGGCATCGGACAAGACGGCAGCTCCCGCAAAGCGCTCCGCAGCGGGAACGAAGACGGCATCCAAGACGGCGGCTAAACGCGCACCGGCCAGCAAGAAGACGCCCGCTAAATCGGCGACTAAATCCGCTGCGGCCAAGACGTCGGCTAAGACATCCGCTAAAACGCCGGGACGCACCTCGTCGGCAGCAACCGAGGGCGACACCCCGGCGCAGGCATCGGCCAAGGGGCGTGCGTCGGGCAGCACAGGGAAGCAATCCGCCTGGAAGTGGTAGGGCGCGCGACTTCGGTCGCATGTCCGGACGGCTGACGGCGGGGGAAGAATAACGACAGCGAAGGCAGAGGAGGGCCCCCATGATCTCAGGCGAACGTACCGGTCTCGTCCTGATGGGCGGAGGCGCACGCGCCGCGTATCAGGTCGGCGTGCTCGCGGCGATTGCCGCGATACAACGCGAGGTCTTGCCGTCGCGGCGGGCGATCCCGTTTCCGATTGTCTGCGGGACGTCGGCGGGCGCGATCAATGCCGCTGCACTTGCTTCGCATGCAGACGATTTCCAGCACTGCGTCATGAAGCTCGACGCCGTCTGGCGTCAGTTCCACGCCGGTCAGGTGTTTCGCGCCGATTCGCTGGGCATGGCGGGCACCGGTGCTCGCTGGCTCGCTGCCCTCTCTCTCGGCTGGGCCTTGCGTCGCTCGCCGCGCTCGTTGTTCGACTGGTCCCCGCTGGCGGATATGCTGCGCCAAGCGATTCGTCTGGACCGGTTACCGGACGTTTTCGCCTCCGGTGCGCTCGAAGCGTTGTCGGTGACCGCGTTGTCGTACTCCTCGGGCAAGCACGTCACCTTCTACCAAAGCGCCGAGCCGATTCAGGCGTGGAAGCGCTCGTTACGGCTCGCACGCGCTGTGCCGCTGACCATCGAGCACCTGCTGGCATCGAGCGCGATCCCGTTCCTCTTTCCGGCCATCGAACTCGATCTCGACGGACAGCCCGAGTATTTCGGCGACGGCTCGATGCGTCAGATCGCGCCGCTCAGTCCGCCGATTCATCTGGGGGCTTCGCGTGTGCTGATCATCGGGGCGTCGCACGGACAGTACGGACTCGATAGCAGCGGCGAGCGCATCGGCGGTTATCCGAGCCTCGCGCAGATCGGCGGGCAGGCGCTGGCGAGCGTGTTCATCGACGGGTTGTCGGCGGATCTGGAGCGTCTGCAACACATCAACAATGTGCTGCGATACGTGCCGGAGGCACAGCGCGAGTCAAGCGGATGGCGTCCCATCGAGACGCTGCTGATTTCCCCGAGCCAGCGTCTGGAGCCGATTGCGGCACGACATCTGAAGCAACTGCCGCGCGCCGTTCGCACAATGCTGGGCGCGATCGGCGCGGATGCCGAGCGGGGTGCGGCGTTTGCGAGTTACTTGCTTTTCGAGGCGTCCTACACGCAGGAGCTGATCGCGCTCGGCGAAGCGGATGCGTACGCGCAGCGCGACGCGATTGCCGCGTGGCTGGTGGCCGAAGCCGATGGCACGAGCCCGCTCGACGACGTCGAAGCCGGCGCGGTCGGCGGCGCCGCGCCACCGGCCAACTCACCGCTGTCGATCGATACCGATACCGTGGCGGGTACCGGAAAACCGGCGGCATGAGGCGCATGGACGCCACGTCTCCCACGTCCCGCTATCATTGCGGTCTTCACTGAGTCGCGCGTATGTCGAAATCGTCCCGTTCCGCTGTCGCATGCCCCTATCCGTCGACGTTCTGGCGCGACCCGGCATTACCGTTCATCGAAGCCCGCGAAGTGCTCGACGGGCGACGCGTGTGCTACGCGCTGCACAGTCACGAGACGTTTTCCATCGGCGCGGTGACGGGCGGTCGCAGTACCTATCTGAATGGACACGCGCGTGAGACGGTGGGGCGCGGCAGCGTCGTCGTGATGAACCCCGACGCGGTACACGCGTGCAATCCCATCGGCGACGAGGCATGGGCCTATCGCATGCTATTCGTCGACACGACGTGGTTGGGCGATCTTCAACGCGAACTGGGGTTTGCGCACGGGCAGGATCTGCAGCTTTTCGACCCGATGTCGTCGACCGACCCCGCGCTGTATGACGGGCTGAACCGGCTTTACGACGTTTGCACCGACGCGTCGCGCGATCGGCTGGAGCGCGAGAGCGTCGTGCAACAGTTTTTCATCGATGTGCACGAGCGGTTGAATCCCGCCCCGAAGCCGATGCACGACGACTCGCACAAACTGCGCGACGCCGCCGACTTCATTCGCGCGCATTGCTGCGAAGCGTTGACGCTCGCACAGATCAGTGCGGCGGCAGGCTTGTCGGCGTCGTATCTCACGCGGGCATTTCGCGCGCAGTTCGGCCTCACGCCGCACGCGTTTCTCATGAATCAGCGCATTCAGTACGCGCGGGCGCGTCTGCGGCGCGGACATGCCATCGCCGAAGTCGCGCTCGATGCGGGCTTTGCCGATCAGGCGCATTTCCAGCGCACGTTCAAGCAGTTTCTCGCCGCGACGCCAGGGCATTATCGCGAGTCGCGTGTGGCCTGAGGGTCATCCCACCGCTACATCCCACTGCCTCATCCCGCCGCGACCAGATACACGGCACTTCCCGCCAGCAGCACGGCCATCACGCGATTGAGTCGTCGCACGCGCTTCGGATCGCGCATGTGATGCCGCAGCATCGCGCCCGCCGCCGCCCAACATCCGACCGACAACCAGCAAATGACGAAGTAGATCGCGGCGAATTGCCAGATGCGTGTGGGCTCTCCGCCTGTGTAAGCGCCCATGCCCGCGAGCGCCGCGAGCCACGCTTTCGGGTTGAGCCACTGCATGACGGCACCGTGCGACAGGGTCGGGCCGCGTTGCGTGCTGGCGTCGCCGAGTTCACCGTTGTCGACGGCGAGCTTGTACGCCATGTATAGCAGGAAGGCCACGCCGAACCATTGAATCGCATGCAGGAGTCCCGGTACGCGTTGCAGTAGTTCGTACACGCCGAAACCCACTGCGACGAGCAGCGCGACGAAGCCGACGGTCGCGCCCGTCACGTGACGCAAACTCGGCATGAGCCCATAGCGCGCGCCCGCGCCGAGCGCTACGACGTTCACGGGGCCGGGCGTGATGGAGGCTGCCAGCGCGAACGCGGCCATTGAATAGAAAACGGTCATCGGAATCCTTATTGCGAACAAGTTCACAAATCCACGTCCGCCAGATGACGGCGTGTGTGAGGTTCCGACTGTAGGTGGAGGCTTGCGCGGTGTATTGAAGAAAACTGCTCTATGCAGGGCGGTGGCGGCTCAAAGAAACATGCGCTCACGCAGCCAACGTATCAAACGTCCCAGAAACGGGAGTTTGAGATAGACGTCTTCAGTCGCATCCCAATAGTCCCGCTGATAGGCGACACGACCATCGACCGCGAGCCGAAGATGCGACGCGCCATGGATGATTTGTTCGTCGTCGAGCCAGCGTTTGGCGTGAAAGTGGAGGTTCCAGACGAGTACCGCCTGGTTGTGCTGGAGCAGTTGCGCCGTGACTTCGAAGCGCGGCACGTCGAGGCGCTCGAACAGATGCATGAGCAGCGACGCGACTTCGGCCGCGCTGCGGACTTCGTGCAGCGGTGTCTTAACGTAGACGTTGGGGGTGTAGAACTCCCCCAGATTCCCGACGCTCTGGCGCGTCAACGTCTCGAAGTAGTGGGTCAGGCGCGTGAGCGCGGCGGCGTGATCGATGTCCATAGGCACGCGTGTCCGGGCGCGGGCTCAGCGGACGTCGCTGATCAGTTCCGCGCGAAGGTCGGGCGCGCTGGTGCGCGGGTCCAGCCAGATGGCGAAGAATGCGCGTCCGAAGGCGTCGCCTGCGATCTGACCGATGAGCTTGCCGTCCGAGAAGAAGCGTGTGCCGTCACCCGGCCGGAAGACGCCGGTGAGGTGCTGCCCTGCCGAGACGTCGGGCAAGATGCGCGCAAGTTCTTCGGCCCAGTGCTGGCGCTCGTCGTCGGTCCCCAATTGCAGCTTGCTCATCTCGATGAGGCTGCGTTGTACAAGCGTGTGGGACTTGAAACTTCGCGCGTAGCGCACGTCGAGCACGAGCGGATGCGTGCTCCAGTTGGCGCTGAGGTGGTTGGCGCCGGAGAAGAGGGCTGCGTCGTATAGATGGAAGCCCATTCGCGAGAACGATCCCTGCCCGACGAGATGCGCGGACGGGATTTCCTGCGAGGCGAGTTGTCCGGCGTCGAACGCCAGAGCGCCAGGCGCTGCCGCCACTGCCATCAAAAAACAGGCGGTGCGCAACCAAGCGGCAAAGTGGGGACGATGAACTGCGTGCGCCCGGTTTGCCCGATGTGCTCGAAGTGCCATGCTCGGCTCCCTATCGTTGAAGGGATCAAGGATTAAGTCGAGTCGGTCGGCCCATTGGCGGCGCCCGGCTCGTTCTGCCGGTGCGTCTGCCCGTGATACATGTTGCGTAATTGCGACTGAGAACTATCCTCAAAGTGACGCGTGGCGAGCGGCGGTTGCCGGGCCGCCCTGAGGCGATATCGTCGCAAATTCGGAACGATTGTTTTCAGCGTAGACCATGGGACGCCACCTGCGCAGGCCCGTGGCACAAGGACATACCCTGACACCTCGCCCGAAGTCGACCGCCGGACGACCGGGGCAGGGTAATCATCGACCGCGTGCAACAGTCTTTCAGTAGGTGCGTGTTGGGAAGTCTATTGCCTCCTCAGCTTAGGAGGTTTGCGTGACAATTTGACAGGCGTCAAAATTACGACGCATTACCGTCACGTGAGTGTCAAACGTCACGGTAATAAAAGGGAATTATGTTATGATTCAAGAGTTTGCCCATATTTTAGTGGGGTCGCTCTAAGCCATTTTGCCAGGATGCGGCCAGTTAACAGGCGTGAACAGGCGTGAAATCGCCGTCCTTATGCGACGGCAGGGTTCAAGACGTGGAACCGGACGGCGGGGGCCGACCGAGACCCGCTCACCGTTTTGTCTGTCGAAATTCGGCGTAAACTTTCACAATACTATCTTGAGTCCTGGTGTAAGGTCTCGCGACCTTGGGGGTAATTGAAATGACCGAAATGCTGTATCCCGAACTGTACAAGTCGCTGGAGGCAGTGCGTTGGAACATGGAGAAGGACATTCCGTGGGACAAATTCGACGCAAGCCAACTCACCGACGATCAGGCGCGCACCATCAAGATGAATGCCATCACGGAATGGGCGGCGCTGCCGGCTACCGAGATGTTCCTGCGCGACAACCGTGACGACAGCGATTTCTCCGCCTTCATGAGCGTGTGGTTCTTCGAAGAGCAGAAGCATTCGCTGGTGCTCATGGAGTACCTGCGCCGCTTCCGCCCGGAACTCGTGCCGACCGAAGCCGAGCTGCACGCTGTGCGTTTCCCGTTCGACCCGGCACCGCCGCTTGAGACGCTGATGCTGCACTTCTGCGGCGAAATCCGCCTGAACCATTGGTATCGCCGTGCTGCCGAATGGCACACCGAGCCGGTCATCAAGCACATCTATGAAGTCATTTCGCGCGACGAAGCGCGTCATGGCGGCGCCTACCTGCGCTACATGAAGAAGGCCATGACGACCTTCGGCGACAACGCGCGTGCTGCGTTCGCGAAGATCGGCGTGTTGATGGCTGCAGCGCGTCGCACGGAAAAGCCGCTGCACCCGACCAATCTGCACGTGAACAAGGAACTGTTCCCGAACGATACGGTGCAGTCGCGTCTGCCGGAGCCGGAATGGCTCGAACACTGGCTCGACGAGCAAATCAAGTTCGACGACAGCTGGGAAAAGAAGGTGGTCGAGCGCATTCTGCACAACATGTCGCTGCTGTTCGAGCGCACGTTCGCGACGGCGCAGGACCTGAACCGTTACCGCAAGGAAATCACGGTCCGCCTCGCGGCCGTGACCGCACCAGCACCGGCCGTCGCGGCGTCTGCGTAATCGAAAACGCAGGTAGACTTTGCGGTATCAGCAAGAAAGGGGCTTCGGCCCCTTTTTTGTTTGGGGCGGTAGGGCTCGTGGGACAATAGTGGCCATCTTCGCGAATAGCGCGTCCACTTCGATCGAGCGTCATGTCAACTCCCCAAGTCATTCCTCCGGCCGATTTCGAGGCCAAGATCCTCTCGCGCGAAGCGCTGGCCGCGCTGGCGCCGACGCTGCCGCACCCGCTGGTGTTCACCAATGGCGTCTTCGACATTCTGCATCGTGGTCATGTGACCTATCTGGCGCAAGCGCGCGCGCTCGGCGAATGTCTGATCGTCGGCGTGAATACGGACGCTTCGGTGCGCACCCTGGGTAAGGGCGACGATCGCCCCATCAACAACGAGAATGATCGTGCGGCCTTGCTCGCGGCGTTGCAAAGCGTCGACTATGTGGTGACGTTCGGTGAAACGACGCCCGAAGCGCTGATCGCAGCGGTGCGCCCCGACATTCTGGTGAAGGGGGGCGATTACGACATGGACAAGCTGCCCGAGTCTGCGCTGGTGCGCGGCTGGGGCGGCAAGGCAGTGGCCATTCCGTTCGAACATCAGCGCTCGACGACGTCGCTGCTCAAGAAAGTGCGGGCCCAATCATGAGTCTCGCCCCTCTCGTTGAAGTCACGCGCGGCGCCAACGGTGTCGATACCGTCGAGTGCATCCATTATGGTTCGGTCGCTGTCGTCGACGCGCAAGGGCGCTTGCGCTATGCCGCAGGCGATCCGTCGTTCCTCACGTTCTCGCGCTCTACGCTAAAGCCGTTTCAGGCACTGCCTTTCGTGGAAGGCGACGGCGTGGCGCACTTCGGTCTGACACAACCCGAGCTAGCGTTGCTGTGCGCGAGCCATTCCGGCGAGTCATTTCACGTCGACGGGGTGAAAAGCCTGTTGAGCAAAGCCGGGTGCGACGAACATCACTTGCAGTGCGGATGTCACGTGCCGACGTTTTATTCCGCCACAGGCAAACGTGCACCCGCCGATCTGAAACCGACACCGCTGCACCATAACTGCTCGGGCAAACACGCGGGCTTCCTCGCGTACTGCGCGCAACACGGCTTGCCTCTCGACACCTATCTCGATCCCTCACACCCGTTGCAGCAGCGCATTCGCGCACGTGTGGGCGACGTTGTCGGCGTTGCGGGCGATGCGCTGCCGCTGGGCATCGACGGTTGCTCCGCACCGAACTACGCGTTGCCGCTCGACAAGCTGGCAGCGGCCTACGCGCGTCTCGCGGCGAGTGACGACGCGGCGCTCTCGACGCTGTTCGACGCGATGACGCAGCAGCCGGAGATGGTGTCGGGGACTGCACGCAACGACCTTGCGTTCATGCGCATGGCGCCCGGCGACTGGGTGGCGAAGATCGGCGCTGACGGTGTGCAGACCATCGGTGTTCGCTCCGCTGGCCTGGGCATCGCCATCAAGGTGGTCGACGGCAACATGCGTGCGCTTTACACCGCAGCGGTAGCCGTCCTCAAAGCGCTGGGTCTCGTCGATGCACCGGAAGCTACGGGGCTGGCCCCGTGGGTGTCGCCCGTCGTCAAGAACGCACGTGGTACGCAAACCGGCGTTGTGCGGGCTGTCGTTGACTTGAAGCGGGTGAGTTGACGGGCTGACGAGCTGACGAACGGCGAGCGGAGGCCTGCTAATGCACTCCGGCGGGTGGACTTCCCGCCGGTGCCGGACATGCTTTCACCAGTTGTGCCGACCATTGCTGCGTGACGACGCCACGCACCTGCGTTGCCGCGTTCGCATTGATACCGGCAATGCGGTAGATGATCCGGCTCTTGGCATTCGGCCTTTCGCTCAATTGCGGCGTCAGGCCTTTCTTTTGTGCGGTCGCCATCAGACGCGTCGCGCGATCCTTGTCGTTGAACAGCCCGAGCGAGACAACGATATTCGAACCTTCGTCGTTGAGCAGGAAGTATTCGGTCACGCCTGCCGAGCGCAATTGCGCCACCTGTTTGTCCGCAGCGGCCTTGTTCGGCGCCGGATCGAGATGCACCCAGTAACGCTTGTCGACAGCGACCGACTGGATGTCGCCCTGACCGGCGGGCAGCGCGGCGAGCAGCAGGCCGCGCGCCTGTTGTGCGTCGTTTGCGGCAAACGGGCCGATATCGAGGCAAGAAGACGTTGCGGCGACTGCGGCCGCCTGAGCCGTGCTGGCATCGCTCGCGACGACGCTTGGCGTAGCCGCAGCCACCGCCTGAGTCGCAGCCGTTGCGGCTGCGGATGATGCGGCGGCGTCAGGAGACGCGGCATTTCCGCTTGCGTTGTCCGGCGCTTCTGCCACCACCGCCGAAGCACGTGCCGGTGCCCCGCCACTGATGTCCGCGCCCGTCAGCCGGATGTGCGTGGGGTCGAGTTGCGTCTTGACGCGAGCCGGTTCGCGGCCGGTTTCCGGCAGCACGTCACGCCATTTCAGCCAGCCCAACTGCACGGCCGCAAATGCTGCGTTTGCCGCGAGAAACATGACGAGCAACAACGCGCGCAACATCTCAAACGCCTCCTCGTGCTTGTCCGGCATCGCGTGAAACCTCTGCCGGGGTATGGGGCTCGGGGGCGATTGCCGCCGACGATTTAGCCGCGTGTAACGCGACTTCATAGAGTCCTGTCGGCACGAGCTGATCGTGCTCGGTAAAGGGCAGTACGAGCGTTTGTGCGAGCGCATGACGCGCCCCGCCGGAAAGCACGCAGCGCACGGGTGCGCCGAGCTGTGCTTCGAGCTGTGCGTAGCTGCGTTCGACGAGACCGGCCTGAGCGGCAGCGCATCCGCGAAGAATGGCCTCGGCCGTGCTGCGTGCGAATGCCTGGCCACCCGAAGGCATCGTGGCGTCGAGCGTTGGCAACTGCGCGGTGCCCTGCGCGAGCGATTGCAGCATCAGGGCTGGGCCCGGGGCAATCAGCCCACCGAGATAGTCGCCATCGCCGCGCAACGCTTCGATGGTCGTGGCAGTACCCAGTGTCACGATCAGGAGGTGTTCGCCCGGCCATGCGGCATGCGCACCGATCAGGCTGGCCCAGCGGTCGCTGCCGAGCTGCGAAGGCGTGTGATAGCCGTTGCGCACGCCCGCCCGCGCGTCGCTCGCGCGCAGTACCTGAAGCCAGTCGGACGACGCCATGCCCCACAACGTCTGCAACGTCATACGGACGGCCTGTTCGGCGGCATCGCCCGCGACATTGGTGAGCCAGACGCCAGCGGGTGCCGGGCAGATGAATCCGTCGTGCTGCCCGCCCTGCCCGATGGCGAGCGGCGCAGCGTTGGGAGCGAAGTGCCGACCTTCGGTCTGGCTCCCGTTGCCATCAGCATCTGGTGTTGAAGAAGCATCCGCCTCCAGTGCCGACCAGCCTGCGCGAATTTGTGTGGCTAGCGTGCGCCACTCGGCGTGATCTACCGCGCCGCTGGCGAGGAAAGACGGCGATGCGGCGCGCCAATTTGCCGGTCGTACAGCCGGTGCCAATGCCCACTTGATGCGGCTGTTCCCTGCGTCGACCAACAGCCATGGGGCAGCACTGCCATTGACGCTGCCGCTCGATGCGGCAGGCATGCCGTCCGTGCCCTGCATACTTGCAGATCTCGGTGATGCTGACGACGCTTTACGGGGCGCGGACATCAGCGGCCTCCCTGCGTTCCGGGAAGCGTCGCTGCGGTAGACGGATCGAGCAACCGCACCGAGACTTCGCCGCTGGCGATTGTGCGCTCGCCTTCGGTCGTCGCGACACGCAGACAGCCCTGCGAATCGACGCCGAGTGCTACACCGTGCAACACGTCGCGTCCGTGTTCGATCACACGAATCGACGATCCGCCGTAGGCGTGCATCGCTTCCCAGTCTTCGCGGAACGCGTCGAAGCGCTGCGCGTCGAAACGCGCCAGCATAGCCGCAAGTCGCTGAACCAAGGCGACGAGGACCGACGACATATCCGGATCCACGAGGACCGATTCGAGCGCAGCGGGCGGCGTGGCAGGGACCGCTTGCGTGGCGGTGCTGGGCGCGGCTGCCGTTGCGCTCTGAACCGCCGCGCTGTCGATGCGCGTCGCCACATCGCCCGCATGACGAAGATTGACGCCAATGCCGATGACGACGCCGATGCGCCCCGGCCCTGCCGGGACCGTCTCGATCAGAATGCCCGCGAGCTTGCCGCCGCGCAGCAGGACGTCGTTGGGCCATTTGAGGCCGAGCGCCTGCGGGGCGGATACCGGCAGATCCGACAATCCCTCTACGACCGCGACGCCTGTTGCCAGCGACAATCCGGCCAGTTGTGCCGGACCACCGGACATTACATAAGCCAGAGAGAACGTCAGGCTGTCGCCCGGCAAGCTCTGCCATGCGCGCCCGCGTTGGCCGCGACCGGCGGTCTGATGTATGGCGGCGCGAACCATCGGCGCAGACGAAGGGTCTTCACGAAGGCGCGCGAGCAGGTCGAGATTGGTGGAGCCCGTGGTGTCCACGACTTCGATCCGCCAGTCGCGGCACACCGCCGCCAGACGCGAGCGAATGCGCTCACCGTCGAGCTGACGCGCGGCGGTGTCGTGGACGGACGTTGCGCCCGCGCTGGCGCGGCTTTCCGGCGAACCGGACGCCATGGCGTCGAGCGGAGCGGTGGGCGAAGAAGGTGCGGCGTTATTCATGGCTGCTATTGTAGCGGCGAGGTTGGCGCCGCGCCGGTCTGTCCTGCGTCGAAGGCCGTATTTCGGCATTATCCGAGGCGCGCGTCGGACAATTCCGGCAGGTTTTCAGCCGCTGCCGGGTTGCCATCGTATGGCCGCGCCTGTACCGTACAATGACCGCGTTTTGCCGCGCATTTTGCCGGATCCATGCCGGATTTCGGCGAGTTTGTTGTCAGGAGATCCCCAGTTTTGAACCTCGATGCCGTACCCACTCTCGAGCTGACCACCTCGGCGCAAGGCCCGGTGGTCATGCTGCGCGGTCTGTGGACGGCGTTGGCGCTTTCTCAGCGCAAGAAGACGCTCATCGGGCTGGTGCGTGCGTTGCCTCACGGCGAGCTGGCGTGGGACCTCACTTGTGTGGAGCGCCTCGATCACGTTGGCGCGCAAGCCCTTTGGCGTTACTGGCAACGCAAGTACCCTCAGCGTATCGCGCTGACCGCCACACAGCGCGCGCTGTTCGATCACCTGGCCGAATTCGACCGCACGCGTCAGAGTCCTGTACCGAAGCGCCGCGTCGATCCCGTGAGCCAACTGGGCTATTCGCTCTTCACCCTTGGAGAGCATCTGCGCGACGGCGTCTCGATGTTCGGTCGATTCGTGATCGACCTCGGCCGTGTCGTTCGCCATCCGTCGCGCGCGCCATGGCTGGAGATGTCAGCGAACATCTACAGTGCCGGGGCGAAGGCACTCGGCATTACAGCGATGGTCGCGTTCCTGATCGGCATCGTTCTGTCCTATCTGTCAGCTCAACAACTGAAGTTGTATGGGGCAAGTACGTTTATCGTCAATATTCTCGGCCTGTCGGTGATCCGGGAATTGGGGCCAGTGCTTTCCGCGATTCTCGTCGCGGGGCGCTCAGGGTCGGCGATCACGGCGCAACTGGGTGTGATGCGCGTGACCGAAGAACTGGATGCCATGCGCGTGATGGACATCCCGCACGGTTTGCGACTCGTGTTGCCGAAGGTCATCGCGCTGGCCATCGCCATGCCGTTGCTCGTGATGTGGACGAACATTGTCGCGCTGCTCGGCGGCGCCATCGCCGCGAAGTACGAACTCGGCATCGGACTGCATTATTTCTTCACGACGCTGCCCAATGCCGTTCGTATTGCGAACTTGTGGATCGGTCTGGGGAAGGGCGTCGTCTTCGGCATGCTGATTGCGTTGGTGGCATGTCACTTCGGCATGCGCGTTAAACCCAACACACAAAGCCTTGGCGAGGGCACGACACAATCAGTCGTCACGTCGATCACCGTGGTGATTCTGGCGGATGCCGTCTTCGCCATCCTCTTTCGCAACGTGGGGATCGGCTGATGAGCGAACCTATCGTGCGCGATACTGCCAACACCGCTGCGGTCTCGTCGCCGCTGGCCCAGAGCGATGTGCTGTTCGGCGCGTCGGCCGGGTGCCCGCCGGTGTCGTCGACGTTACCGGGCGAAGCCGAGCCGGTCATCGAAGTTCGCGATCTCACGAAGCGCTACGGCACACACACGATTCACGAACATCTGGACCTCACCGTGCGTCAAAGCGAGATCATTGCGCTGGTCGGCGGGTCGGGGTCGGGCAAGACCACGCTGATTCGGCAGATCATCGGTCTCGAAGGGCCAACCAGCGGCCATATCAGCATCTTCGGACACGACATCACGATGATCGACCGGCGCACGGCGCATCTGCTGCGCCGTCGCTCGGGCATGTTGTTTCAGCGCGGCGCGCTGTTTTCCGCGATGACGGTGTTCGACAACATCGCGCAACCGCTGCGCGAGCTGCATACACTCTCGGAAGATTTGATTCGCGATGTGGTGATGTACAAGCTGGAGATGGTCGGGTTGTCGGGGCGCATGGCCAATCGCATGCCGTCGGAATTGTCGGGCGGCATGATCAAACGTGTCGGCATTGCGCGCGCCATCGCACTGGAGCCGGAGCTGCTGTTCCTCGACGAACCGACGGCCGGGCTCGATCCGCAGGCGTCGGACGAGTTCGTGGACATGGTGCGTGGCCTTCACCGCTCGCTCGGCCTGACGGTCGTAATGGTCACCCACGATCTCGACACGGTGATGATGCTGGCGACCCGTGTGGCGGTGCTGGCCGATCGCAAGGTGCTCGTGAACGCGCCGGTCGAAGATGTGGTGCGTGTCGATCACCCGTTCATTCACAGCTTCTTCCTCGGTGAGCGCGGTAGACGCGCGTTGCTGGCTTTGCCTGCGGCACGGCGCGCCAAGATTTCGGAGTTACTCGACGATGGAAAATAAATCGCACGCTTTCATGGCGGGCCTCTTCACACTGGCATTGCTCGCTGCCGTCGCCGCTTCGGTGTACTGGTTCAATCGCGACAACCGCGTTCGTGTGCCTTACGACCTGGTCTCGCGCACCAACGTGACGGGCCTCAATCCGGAGTCGGCCGTGCGTTATCGCGGTCTGGGCGTCGGCAAGGTCGAGTCGATCAAGTTTGATCCCCGCACGCCGGGTCAGATCCTGATTCGCATCCTCGTGAACGAAGGCACGCCGATGACCAAGTCGACGTTCGCCACGCTCAGTTATCAGGGCGTGACGGGGCTGGCCTTCGTGCAACTCGATGACGATGGGCATGACCGCACGTTGCTGTCTTCGTCCGAGACACAGGTCGCGCAATTGCGTTTGCGTCCGAGCTTCGTCGACGAGCTTCAGCGGCGTGGCAACAATCTCGTGCACCAGCTAGAGGAAGCGACGTCGTCGGTCAACAAGTTGCTCGATCCCGAGAATCGGCAGGCGATCGTCGATTCGATCAATAGTGTGAAGACCGCCGCCCAGAGCGTGAACCGTGTGGCGACGCAACTCGAACCGGTTACCAAACAACTGCCGGAAACCGTGCGCGAACTGAATGGAACGCTCGCTGGGGCGCATCGTCTGACGAATCAACTGACGGATCCGCAGGGACCGCTGGTGCGTAATCTGGATAGCGTGGGACGGGCGGCGGATCAGGCGGCATCGAGCCTTGCGGCGTTCCAGGGCACGATGCAGACGTTCGAAGGTTCGCTGCAACAGGAAGCGCTGCCGCGTCTGAATCGTCTGTCGGACGATCTGCGCTTCACGTCGCAGGCGGTGGGGCAAGCCGCAGAGACGATCAACCGCAATCCGCGCGCATTGCTCTTCGGCACGTCGCCGCCGCCGCCGGGGCCGGGTGAAGCCGGTTTCGCGTGGCCGAGTGGGGCCGGGGCAGGTCAATGATGCGCGACACCGTCACGCAAGGGGATATCGAGATGAATAACGGTAAGAGCGGTTTCGTCACGTGGCTGTTCGGTATTGGGGCCGCGCTCGGGACCGCGGCGCTGGTCGCCGGATGCGCCGCACCGACACCGTCGGGTGCATTGGCGCGCTTCGATCTTGGTCCGCCGACGATTCCTGCGTCGGCTGTGGCCGGTGCGAATGGTGCTGCCGGTGCCAACGCCCCCGCCGCGGATGTCGCGGCCACCGGTGCGCAGCAACTGTCGCCGCTCAAGGTCGTGGTTAGCGCACCGAGCTGGCTCGACTCGGACATGATCTATTACCGCTTGCCCGCCAGCGAGGGCGATCAGGCGCGCGTGTATGCGAACAGCCGCTGGCTTGCGTCGCCCGCGAGGCTCTTTGGCGATCGTCTGCGTGCGGCACTGTCCGTCGACCGTGCGGTGCTCGCCGCGGGCGACCCGGCGGCGGCCCCCGCGCTGCGCGTCGAGCTTGAAGAGTTCGCGCAGTACTTCGACAGCACGTCGGCCAGTCATGGCGTGGTGCAGGTCCGTGCGACGCTGTTCGACGGGCCGAAGCTGCTTGCGCAGACGACGTTGCGCTCCCAAGCCCCCGCCGCCACGGCGGATGCTGCCGGTGGCGCGCGTGCGCTGGCCACTGCGAGCGATGCGGTGCAGAAGCAGTTGATCCAGTGGCTCGCCGGACGTGTGCCGACCCCTTCGGCAACAACGCGTGCGCCTGCGCAGTCGCGTGCGTTGCCCGCCACGTCTTCGGCAGGTTCGTCGCCGGTGAGCGCTTCGGCGCCGTCGCGATAGCGGGTCGTCTCGCCGATGCCCGAGCAAGAAGTCAAACCCTGGCAACGACGCGCTTCTCCGCTTACGCGTCAGGCGCTGCTGTGCCTGATTCTGCTGATGGCCTACGCCAGCCTTTATCCGTTTGAGTTTCAGCGGGCGGCGGTCGGGCCGTTCGACTACCTGTTCGCGCCGCTGCCCCGTTGGATGACGATGTTCGATGTCGTCACCAACGTGCTGGGCTACATCCCACTGGGTGTGCTGACCGTATGGGCGTTGCATCCGGCATGGCGCGGCACGCGCGCGGTGTTCGCGGCGTTCGTGCTGGGCACGCTGCTCTCATGCGGCATGGAGGCGTTGCAGACGTATCTACCCACGCGCGTGGCGTCGAATGTCGATCTCGCGACGAATGCGCTGGGCGCGCTCATTGGCGGTGCGATTGCCGTACCGCTCACCAGCCCGTTGCTCGATCGCGGATGGCTCCGTCATTTGCGCTTCGCGTGGTTCGAGCGTCATGCGAGCCTGCTGCTCGTGTTGCTGGCGCTGTGGCCGTGGGCGCAGGCGTACCCGCAGCAGTTTCTCTTTGGCGACGGCGACCTTGTCCGGCAAATCTGGCTCTGGCAGGACCCGGATATCACCGATCTGGTCCTCGACTGGGTGCCGAAGCTCGGGGAATTGCAGGACTATCTGTCGGCGCTGGATGCCGTTGCGAGCCACGCCCTGTGGGAGACGGTCGTGACGGCGAGCGGCACGATTCTCGCGGGGTTGCTCGCGACGCTGGCCATGCGTCGCACGGCACCGCGTGTGCCGCTGCTGTGCGCGATGTTCATCAGCGCTTTCGCGATCAAGGCGATTGCGGCCGCATGGCAGTTCTCGCCTTCGCAGGCGTTCGACTGGGTGACCGCAGGCGCAATTTACGGATTGGTCGTCGGCGCGCTCGTGCTGATCGTCGCCGGGCGCGGGCCGCGTTTTCTGCGGGGCGCCGTTGCGCTCGCGGCGCTGGTCGTCCTGCTCGTCTTCGTCAATCTTCTGCCTGCGAATCCCTACTACGAGGCGGCGCTTCAGTCATGGCGTCAGGGGCAGTACGTGCACTTCAACGTGCTGGCTCGCTGGCTCGCATGGACTTGGCCGTATCTCGTGCTGATCTACCTACTCGCGATGTTCGACCCGAGCCATCGCGGTCCGGCGCGTCGCGGAGGCAAGCCGGACTGACGCCGACGCGCGCCCGGAAATTCGGCATTTTTTGCAGGCGCGTCGATGCACCCGCCGGAACGGCGAAATGTCCGTCAAGGCCCGTCCGGTAAGCGTTTTCGGTTGATTTCCCCGCGCCATTGTTTCCAAATTGGAAATAGCGTATTGGCCGTCTGCCCATTGGTGAGGCCACCCTCGACTCCTAAACTCTCATGTAAGGCGTACTGACACTGGGTGCGCCACGACCGCCCGGCATCTACAGGCAGATCCCGGGCGGTTTTCATTGGGGAGCGAAGATGAGTACCTGGGGATTGATGTTTGCGCACAAGACACGGCAGCGCGTGCTGATGGCTGTGATCGCGGCGGCCACCGGCATCGAGATGCTGGAGAACGGCATGTTCGTGTTCGCGTCGTCGCATATCGCGGGCGGCGTCGGCGCAGCCCCGGAAGAGTACGCCTTCGTTTCTACGCTCTACGCCGTCGCCGGCATTCTCGTCATTCTCAAGCAACGCTGGCTCGCGTCGCGTCTGGGCTATCGCGCGTTTCTGACCGGTGCGCTCACGCTCATGGCTTTCGGCGCATGGCTGTGTGGCATGGCACACAACCCGGTGGAGCTTGCTGTGGCGCGCTTTGTGCTCGGACTCGGGGCGGGGTCGCTGTTCACGGCGAGCCGCATTCTGATCAACCTGTGTTTCGCGCCCGAACTGCGGCTGCGTGCGCTGCTGTTCTTCACCTATGGCTTCTTCGGTGCGCAGATCTCCGCGCCCTTGCTGGCGAGCTATCTCGTCGATCATTTCCTGTGGTCGTCGGTGTTCTTCGCCGTCGTGCCGATTGCGCTCGCCGGGGCACTGGCGTCGTGGCTCGTCATTCCGGATTTTCGCGAACGTCTGCGCGACGAAGGTGAATTCGAAATGCGCGGCATCGTGTTCTTCGCGGCGGGCGTGCTGTTTGTCGAAGTCATGATGCAGCGCTCGCGCTTCGACTTCTTCTCCAGCCCGCTGCATCTGCTCGAACTCTGTCTGGTCGGGGCGATCTGCGCCATCGGCTATATGTGGCATCAGTACTCGCATCACAAGCCGCTGATCGACTTCCGCGTGCTCGTGCGCAACCCCGTGTATGTACTCGGGCTGGGCGGGTACGCGGTGTACTACTTCTTCTCGTATTCGACGTCTTACCTGTTCCCGATCTATATGCAGCAGGGGCTGAACTGGAGCGTCGAGCACACGGGATATTTGCAAGCGGTGGCGTCGGTGACGAGTCTCGTCGTGGCCGTGATTTACACGATGGCGCGCCCGAAGTTCGTGAAGCTCAAACCGTTCGTGCTGCTCGGCTATCTGTGCCTGCTCGGCTACGCGTTCTTGCTGTCGCAGAGCTATCAAGGCGTGTCGAGTCAGTGGCTGATTCTGCCGATGGTGCTGAGCGGTCTTGGCGGCGTGTTCGCGATGATTCCGATTGCCGAGATGACGTTTCGCGGCATGGACGAGTACGTCTTCCAGCATGGCTATCAGACGAAGAACATCGTGCGTCAGTTGGTGAGTTCGATGTCGGTGTCCGTCATGGCCGTACTCATGCAGGACCGTCAGGCCGTCTTCATGCATCAACTGACGCCCGCGATGACGCCGCTGAACCCGGCCTACAACGCGGCCGTCTCGCAGGCGCAGCAGACGTTCGGCGCAAGTGTCGATGCGACGACGGCGGCGCACATGGCGTCGGCGTGGGTGGGCAATCTCGCGTCGCAACAGGCACTGGTGCTCTCGTGTGTGAACGTATTCTTCGGCTTCGCATGTCTGGCTGCCTTCTGTGCCTTGTTCATGGCGGTGCAGCGGCGTCTTCGCTGATCGGTGTCCGGCTGTCCCGGAATCTTCATTTCCTCATCTCTTCGGTGCCGGGCGCTGAGTGCGCCCGCCGGGGCCGTCCGCAATGCCTGAGCAGGTCGGTTAGAATGCCCGCAACACGTCGTTACGTTGCCCATTCCCCCACATAAAAGCACCGACATGGCCACCACCCAGTCGCAGTACTACAAGCATCACGTGTTCTTCTGTCTCAACCAGCGCGAAGCGGGCGCCGACCGTCCGTCGTGCGCGAACTGCAACGCGCAGTCGATGCAGGAATACGCCAAGAAGAAGGTCAAGCAACTCGGTCTGGCCGGTCCCGGTCAGGTGCGTGTGAACAAGGCCGGATGCCTGGACCGCTGCGAGCTGGGGCCGGTCGTCGTGATCTATCCCGAAGGGACCTGGTACACGTATATCGACGAGACCGATATCGACGAAATCGTCGAGAAGCACCTGGCGAAAGGCGAGATCGTCGAGCGCCTGCTGATCGACTGATCGACTGACCGGCCGCATTGTCGACGCATGCATGCGGCTTCGCACTCCAGACCTACTTCGCTCATGAACGCTCAGACTGAACGCTTCACCATCGACGGCCCGGTCGGCGCCATCGAAATCGCTATCGACCGCCCGGCCGGTGGGTCGGAAAATCTGCGCGGCATCACCCTCGTCGCGCATCCGCATCCGCTGTTCGGCGGCTCGCTCGACAACAAGGTGGCGCAAACGCTCGCGCGTGCTTTCGTCCAGCTCGGTTACGCCGTGGTGCGTCCGAACTTCCGTGGCGTGGGTAAGAGCGAAGGCGAACACGACAAAGGCATCGGCGAGCGCGACGACCTGATGGCCGTCATCGCCTGGATGCGTCAGCAGCCGGGATGGGAAACCCAACCGCTCGCACTCGCGGGCTTCTCTTTCGGCACGTTCGTGCTTTCGCACGTGGCCAAGGCGCTCGAAGCCGCAGGCACGCCTGCCCAACGTCTGGTGTTCGTCGGCACGGCTGCAAGCAACTGGGACGTGGCCACGGTGCCTGCCGACACGCTCGTCATCCACGGCGAGAAGGACGACACGGTTCCGCTGCAATCGGTGCTGGACTGGGCGCGTCCGCAAACCTTGCCCGTCGTGGTAATCCCCGGTGGCGAACACTTTTTCCACGGCCTGTTACCGCTGCTGAAACAGATCGTGGTCGATGCGTGGCGTCATTGATACATCTGGCCCGAATTTCGGGCCGTTTCGTCTGACAGCGACCTGCTTCGCTGGGGACGTCGGATGGCGACGGGTATAATTCGCCTCTGAACCTTGTCGTGCCGTGTCGGGTCTATTTCTCCGGACGGCATGGCTCCGGCGCTCCGGTGCCGCCGTCTTCTTCGCCGTGCCGCGCTCGCCAAAGCGTGGGTTGCACGGCGCCTTCAAGCGCAGATGCCTCTGAGTTTTGCTTCGCTCACTTCGTTTTTCTCATCGCCAATGAAATTCAACGCTTCGCTGTCCCGTGCCGCCGCCGCCGCGGCGATTGTCGCTTGTGGCTCGCTTGCTACGCTTCCCGCTCGTGCTCAACAGATTCCGCCGCCGCCGATGTCGGCCAAGGCGTGGACGATTGTCGACGTCACCAGCGGTCAGGTGCTCGCCGCCGGTGACCCGGATGCCCGCGTGGAGCCGGCTTCGCTCACGAAGATCATGACGACGTATCTGGTCTTCGAAGCCCTTCGCGACAAGCGCATCTCGATGGACCAGACCGTCATTCCGGGCGAGTCGGTTCGCAAGGTGGGTCGTGACGAATCGCGTATGTTCATTGAAGCCGGCAAGCCGGTCTCGGTGCGCGATCTGGTCTCGGGCATGATCATCCAGTCAGGTAACGACGCCTCCATCGCGCTGGCCGAACTCGTCGGCGGCTCGCAGCCGGGCTTCGTCGAGCTGATGAACCGCGCTGCGCAGCGCATGGGTCTGAAGAACACCCATTACACGAACGTCGACGGTCTGACCGACCCGCAGCACTACACGACGGTCGCCGACATCGCCACGCTGTCGACGCACATGATTCAGGACTTCCCCGAGTACTACAAGATTTACTCGGAGAAGAGCTTCACGTACAACAACATCCGCCAGCCGAACCGTAACCGTCTGCTGTCGCTCGACCCGACGGTCGATGGCCTGAAGACCGGCCACACCAAGGAAGCGGGCTACTGCCTCGTGTCGACGGCGTCGCGTCCGTTGCCGGGCGCAGCGGGCGTGAACCGTCGTGTGTTGTCGGTGGTTGTGGGCGAGCCGACCGAACGCGCGCGCGTGCAGGACAGCCTCTCGGCGCTGAACTACGGCTATCAGAACTTCGACACGCTGCGCGTGTACGGTGCGAATCAGGTCGTGGCCACGCCCAAGGTCTGGAAGGGCAAGGACAGTGAGCTGAAGATCGGCGTGAAGAAGGACACCTTCATCACCGTGCCCAAGGGCATGGCCGACAAGATCAAGCCGCAGCTCGAACTGCGCGAGCCGCTGATTGCACCGATCGCCAACGGCGCGCAGGTCGGCACCGTCAAGGTCATGGCCGATGGCAAGCAACTGGCCGAATTCCCGGTCGTGGCGCTGGCCGACGTGGCGCAGGCCAGCTTCATCGGCCGTGCATGGGACGCCCTGCGTCTGATGTTCGTGAAGAAGTAACCGGGAAGCCATCCGCATCATGAACAACCCCACCGTCTGGCTCAATGGCGAACTGATTGCGCTTGCCGACGCGAAGATTTCCGTCCTCGACCGAGGTTTCCTCTTCGGGGACGGGATCTACGAAGTCGTGCCGGTCTACCATGGCAAGCCGTTCCGTCTTGCGCAGCATCTCGACCGCCTTGAGCGCAGTCTCGCGGAAATCCGCATCGCAAACCCGTACACGCGTGCCGAATGGGAGGCGCTCTTCGCGCGTCTGTCGGCCACGTGTTCGGCCGATCCGCACAGCGTCTACGTGCAGGTCACGCGCGGTGTCGCGCCGCGTCAGCACACGTTCCCGAAGGACATCACGCCGACCGTGTTCGGCATCGCCACGCCGCTTACGCTGCCGAGCCGCGAGAAGGTGGAGCAGGGCGTCGGCGCGGTCACGCATGAAGACCGTCGCTGGCTGAACTGCCACATCAAGTCGACGTCGCTGCTGGGCAACGTGCTGATGGCGCAATACGCGGCCGATCACGAGGTGCAGGAGACGATCCAGTTCCGCGACGGGCTGCTGACCGAAGCGTCGTCGAGCAACGTGTGGGTGATCAAGCACGGTGCAATGGCCGCGCCGCAGCGTGATAATCGGATTCTCGAAGGCATTCGCTACGGCGCGCTCGAATCGTTCGCGCAGGAATGCGGTATCGCGTTCGAGGAGCGTGCGGTGAGCGAAGCGGAAGTGCGCGACGCCGACGAACTGCTGATTACGTCTGCCACGAAGGAAGTGCTGGCCGTTGTCTCGCTCGACGGCAAGCCGGTGGGCGACGGCAAGCCGGGTCCCGTCTTCCGCGCGCTTTATGCGGCGTATCAACGCGCCAAGGAGGCACTATGACGGAAGAGAAGAAGAGCCTGATCGAGTTTCCGTGCGACTTCCCCATCAAGGTGATGGGGCATGCGCAGGACGGCTTTGCGCAGGCCATCGTGGAGTTGCTGCGCGAGTTCGATGCGCAGTTCGACGCGGCGACCGTGGAAATGCGTCCGTCCAGCACGGGCAAGTATCTCGGTCTGACCGTCACGGTGCGCGCGCATTCGCAGGCGCACCTCGACGACATCTACCGCAAGCTGACGGCGCATCCGATGGTGAAGGTGGTGCTGTAAGCGACGCAGTATCGATGCGCGCCTGAGGGTGCCTCGGGCGCGCGTCCACCGATCAAACTCTCCGGCATTTCCGGCCTGAACCTGAATGATCAGGCATGCGTCGGCGCACCGTCGTCGGGCAGCTTCGCCGGATCGAGACCCAGTTGGGCATCGGTCGCCATTTCTCCCATTTCGCCAGCCGTCGCGGCCATCCCGGCCGCCAGCGCAGCGCGACTCGGCTGCGTCGGACGCCGCCGTGTGTCCTTCACCAGCTCGAACGCCGCGACTTCCTCCAGAAACCACGTTCTGAACGCCTGTACGCGTTTCGTCTCCAGCGCACCCAGCGGACACACGAAGAAGTAATCCCATTCGCAAGGTGTATCGACGTCGGACAGCCGCACGAGGCGTCCCGCCATGATGTCGCCGACCGCGAGCGAACGACGCACCAGCGCCACCCCCTGACCGACAATGGCGGCCTGCGAGAGCATGCCGGAATCCTCGTACATCATTCCTTGCATCGGCTCGGGGATATCGAAGCCTGCGCACGCGAACCACGGGGCCCACGGCTCATCTTGCGAGCGCAGCAGCGTGCTGTGGCGAAATTCGTCGGCGCTCTGCGGCAGCTTGCCGTCGTTATAGGACGGACTGCACGCGGGGAAGAAGACGTCGTCGAGCACCTTCTCGATATGCAGCCCCGGCCAGTTGCCCTTACCCATGCGCAGGGCGACGTCGACATCGTCGCGCTCGAAATCGGTCAGTTGTGCGCTGCATCGCAACTCCACTTCCAGTTCCGGATGTCGATCGATGAAGCGGCCGATGCGCGGCGTCAGCCAGCGACTGGCGAACGACGGCATGGTGGTGAGCACCAGACGCCGCTCGCTGCGCGTGCCCGCTTGCAGCTTGCGCGTGGCCTGCGCAATGTCGGTGAGGGCGGCGCGGATCGACGCGGCGTACTGACGTCCCGCCGGTGTGATGCTGATGCGCTTGCCGTTGCGGGCGAACAGCGTGGTGCCCAGCTCCTGCTCCAGCGCGCGAATCTGATGGCTGATCGCGCCGTGCGTGACGAACAACTCTTCCGCCGCACGGGAAAAGCTCTCCAGGCGGGCAGCCGCCTCGAAGGCGCGCAAGGCGCTCAGGTTGGGAAGTCTCCGAAGGTCCATGTGAGCTCTATTCGCAAGGCCGTGAAAATATGTCGTTTGGTACGGCGCCCGCCAGTCCCTATGATTCAGTCATTGTCTCGCACTGAGTGGGGGTCGTAAAATGCAAAACAATTTGACAAAGGTTCAGTACTTCTACGGTCTTCGCCCGGGCGAAGTGATCACGCTCGATCTGCACCATGAGCATACGCTCGTCGCACGTGGCTCGTCGGTCTGGGTGACACGTGCTGGCGATCCGCGCGATTACTGGCTCACGCCGGGGCAGCGTCTGGCCGTCGAGCCGGGACGCCGTTACTGGGTATCTGCCGACGAGACGGCCGAGGCCGAACTGGAGCGCGAAGTCTCCCGTCGCTTTCCGGTGATGCGCCTGCTTCGCAAGTGGCTGGCTGGCCGTCGGGCAGCGCGTGAAGCGAATTCCTGCACCTGCGCCGCCTGATATCACTGGCAATCCGATCGATATGCCGGGCCCCGGCCCGTGAAATCCACGCGCTCAATGGCGACAGTCGCCGGACGAGCGCGTGTTTCGTTTGGGCCGAGGAAGTTCGAACCTCGGTTCTGTTAATTGAATTCACAACAAGACGCGCAATAATCGAATCAAAATTACAGCGATAACGCGTCGAAACAAGAGAAGTCGTCCCCCGATGAGCCAAGCTTCGCCCCCTGCCCCGATGCCATCCTCCGTTACACCGAACCCGCAAGCCGATGAACGCCTTGGGCGTTTGCTGATGATCGCGGCGATGGTGATCTCCGGCACGATCGGCTACTTCGTGCTGATGTCGGGCCAGCCCGCGCTCAATGTGGTGTTTTTCCGCTGCCTGATCGGTGCGCTCAGCCTGTGCGGCTGGTGTGCGCTTCGCGGTTACTGGCGCGGATTGCGCATGACGCGCTGGCAGGTGGTGAACGTGACGCTTGGGGCCATCACGCTCGTCTCGAACTGGTACTTCCTGTTTACGGCTTACCGGTTGACCTCGGTCGGTATTACGACCGTCGTCTATAACGTCCAGCCGTTTCTGCTGGTGCTCGCCAGCGTGATCGTCACGCGCGAGCGGCCGTCGCTGGCCACGCTCGGCTGTCTGGGTGTGGCGTTCGCCGGGCTGGTGATCCTGGCCGAGCCGGGGGGCGTGCATGGCGCGGGTTACCTGATCGGTGTGGCGAGTGCGCTGGCCGCTGCGTCGCTTTACGCCGCGACCACGCTTTTCACCAAGAAGCTGGCCGGGACGATTCGTCCCGAGATCATTGCCGCGCTGCACATGGTCATCGGCGCGGTCGTTTTTGTCTGGATGGCGGACTTCCACCATTTGCCGTCGGCACCGCGCGAGGTCGGCGCCATCGTCACGCTGGGCCTTTTCCACACGACGTTCATGTATTTGTTGCTCTACGGGGCGTTTCAGAAAGCATCGACGTCGAGTCTGGCGGTGTTCGGCTTCGTCTACCCCGTGGTGGCCGTGGCGGTGGACTTTCTGGCGTTCGGCATCGTGCTGCACCCGACGCAGTGGCTGGGCGGCGTGATGATTTTGCTCGCGGCCGGGTGGTATGCCCGGGGTCTGGGCGCAGCACCTGTCCGAAAGGCGGCCTGAGCCTGCGGATCTGACGCCGGTGACCGTTGCGGCCGGGCAACACCGGGCGCAGCGCCTTGCCGGGCGTGGCTTCGAGCAAGACTGGCGTGGTTTCGCTAAAATTGCGTCCATGACCTCCCCGATCGAAGTTTGCTGGCGCGGCATAGAAGACTACGCCACCTCGTTCGACGCCATGCGCGCGTACACCGATGCGCGTGGCTCGCACGGCCCCGACCAGCTCTGGATCGTCCAGCATCCGCCCGTCTACACGCTCGGACTCGCTGGCGATCCCGCTCACCTGCTCGTTGCCAACACCGGTATCCCGCTCGTCAAAGTCGACCGCGGTGGCCAGATCACGTATCACGGCCCCGGTCAGGTGGTGATCTATCTGCTCGTGGACCTGCGACGCCGCAAGCTCGGTGTGCGCGAAATGGTGCGTCTGATCGAGCAGGCGGTGATCGACACCCTTGCAGCGTATAATCTCGACGTTGAGCGCCATGCCGGCGCGCCAGGTATCTATGTGAGCCCGGGCGATGGCACTGTGGCGCATGCCGGCGCGAAGATCGCTGCGCTCGGGTTGAAAATCCGCAACGGATGCAGTTATCACGGCGTTTCGCTCAATGTCGCGATGGATCTGCACCCGTTCGACTGGATCAATCCGTGCGGTTACGCCGGTTTGCAAACCGTAGACATGGCCACGCTTGGCGTGGCTCCCCGCTGGGATGAAGTGGCCGCGCGACTGGCGCAGCAACTCGGTCATCACCTCGAACAGCACCCCGCGACGACAGTTGCCGCGCCGCAGGCCGATACGAATTCGGCCGCCAGCGCAGACGCCGCCGCCTGATTGGACGCCTGGAAAGCCCCCATCATGACCACCGTGACTCAGAACGACAGCACGAACAAAGAAGTTCGCACGATCGACGGCGATTACGACGCCACCGCGAAGCAGAAGTCGCAAGCCAAGACGGCGCGCATTCCGATCAAGATCGTGCCGATCGAGCGCCTGAAGAAGCCGGACTGGATTCGCGTGAAGGCGGCCACTCATACTTCCCGTTTCTACGAGATCAAGCAGATCCTGCGCGAACACAATCTGCACACGGTCTGTGAAGAAGCGAGCTGCCCGAACATCGGCGAGTGCTTCGGCAAGGGCACGGCCACGTTCATGATCATGGGCGACAAGTGCACGCGCCGTTGCCCGTTCTGCGACGTCGGCCACGGCCGCCCGGATCCGCTGGACGTCGATGAGCCGCTGAACCTCGCGAAGACGATCGCCGCGATGCGTCTGAAGTACGTCGTGATTACCAGCGTGGACCGTGACGACCTGCGCGACGGCGGTGCTCAGCACTTCGTCGATTGCATCCGCCATGTGCGTGAGCTGTCGCCGTCGACCCGCATCGAAATCCTGACGCCGGACTTCCGCGCGCGTCTCGACCGCGCACTGGGCATTCTCAATGCCGCACCACCCGACGTGATGAACCACAACCTCGAAACGGTGCCGCGTCTGTATAAGGAAGCGCGTCCCGGCTCGGACTACCAGCACTCGCTCACGCTCCTCAAGGAGTTCAAGGCGCAGCATCCGGACGTGTCGACGAAGTCGGGCCTGATGGTCGGTCTGGGTGAGACGGATGAAGAAATTCTTCAGGTGATGCGCGACATGCGTGCGCACAATGTCGACATGCTGACGATCGGTCAGTACCTGCAACCGTCGGAACACCACCTGCCGGTGCGTCGTTACGTGACGCCCGACACGTTCAAGATGTTCGAGGAAGAAGCGTACAAGATGGGCTTCACCCATGCGGCCGTTGGCGCAATGGTGCGTTCGAGCTATCACGCCGATGTGCAGGCGCACGAAGCAGGCGTGGCCGACGCTATCTGAGCGGATTCCTTCCGGCACCCGTCCGGACGGAAGCATCACGAAAACGGATCGTCGAAAGGCGGTCCGTTTTTTTTCGTCCTTACCATCTCTGCGTTCGGGCATTTAACGAACGCACCGCTGCCGTCGACCGTTAGCTGGACACCAATACTCGATTACGGCACGTCACAAGTCGCGCTCGGTTCAGTAGCCGATACGCACCACTGGCATCCCCGGATGCCGACTAACGCGTCCGAATGCCTACGATACGCGCCGCCATTTGCAACGATCGTCGCCGAACGGCCTGCGTTACTCCAATCCGACAGCTTCATCTCCCTCGAAATATGTTGTAACAACCGTCACCTTGTGGCGCTGGGTGCGTTGTTCCAGAATATTGAAACTTTGTTTTGCTTGGCAAAACACTGCGCTCATCATGGTTATTGGGCGAGCGGATGTTCCGGATGCACGCCAGGAGGCAGCATGTCCCGTCAGGTCACTGAGGGCCGATTTTTCGTTGAAGCACCGCAAGGTGGCGCATTGCGCCACGGGGGGCACTTGCCTCTGGTGATCGACGCGCCTCACAGCGGCCATGTGTTCCCGCCGGACTTCGACACGATTGCCCCGACAGCCGCGATCCTCGCCTGCGGCGACGCCCACGTCGACGAACTCTGGTCCGTCGCGACGCATCACGGCGCGACGCTCGTGGCCGCGCTTTTCCCGCGCGCCTATATCGACCCGAATCGCGCCGAGCACGACATCGACCCCGAACTGTTGGCGAGCCTGTGGCCGCACGATGCGCGTCCGCAAGGCTATAGCGAGCGTGGCGTCGGTTTGTTGCACAGGTTTGCCGCCCCTAACGTACCGCTCTACGACCGACGTCTGACGGTGGCCGAAGTCGAGCGACGGATTCACGACTACTACCTGCCGTACCGCCATGCGTTGCGCGATGCGCTCGATTCCGCATGGCAGCGTCACGGCGTGGTCTGGCATCTCGACTGTCATTCGATGCGTTCGCGCGGCGGGGCGCTCGATCCCGATGCTGGCATGGCGCGCCCCGACGTACTCGTGAGCGACGGCGACGGCACTACCGCAGACCCTGCGTTTTCGCGTTGGGTGATCGCCGAATTCACGCGTCTCGGATTTCGTACGGCCTACAACGTGCCGTATCGGGGAGGCGATCTGGTGCGTCATTTTGGATGCCCCGCCGAGCGGCGTCACAGCGTGCAGATCGAACTGAATCAGGCGCTTTATCTGAATGAATCTAGCGGAGAAAAGCATGACGGCTTTTCGACGCTGCAATCTCAACTTGGCCAATTTGCGGCGGCGCTTGCCGCCTATGCCGAACAACATAGCGAGGAAGTTTGAGATGGACTACACAGTCGCTTCGGTCGACACAGCGCTTTCGCTGCTGTCGCTGGTTGGGGAGTGCCCCGGCCTGGGTGTGACGGAACTGGCGCAGCGCGCCGGCCTGAACAAGTCGCGGGCGTTTCGTCTGCTGGCGACGCTGGAACAGCACCGGTGGGTGGTTCGCGAGGGCAGTCCGGTGACCTATGTGCTGGGTGCGCAGGCATTGGTGCTCGGCGTGGCAGGTCATGAACAGGTCAACCTCGTGAAGGTCGCCCATCGTCACCTGCAGGCGCTCAACCGTGCGCTCAACGAGAACATCCAGTTGCGCGTGCGCGACGGTCTCGAATCGCTGTGCGTCGCGCGCGTGGAATCGACGCATGAGTTGCGCGTACATGGCGTGGTCGGCAATCGTCGCCCGTTGTACGTCGGTGCGTCGGGCCGCGTGCTGCTGGCCTTCGCGTCGGACGACGTCCGTGCGCAGGTGCTGGGTCGTCCCCGCAAGCGCTTCACGGCGGGCACGCTGATCGAGCGCGACGAACTGGCGGCCGAACTGCTGAACGTGCGCCGTCAGGATTGCGCGGTGAGCTTTGGCGAACTCGCGCCGGAAGCCGTCTCGGTCGCGGTGCCGGTGCGCGATGCGTCGGGCGAAGTGATTGCCTCGCTGTCGGCCTCGGGCCCATCGTCGCGCATGACGCGTGCATTGCTGCCCGATATCTCGTCGCGCCTGTCGGCCTGTGCCGCAGAGATTTCGGCCGCACTGGGTTATCACACGCCGGTCCCGGAAGCGCTATCCGCCTAGTGCGCTGAGCGCACCCGGCGGCAAGCGGGAGCCATTGACATTGCCCGACTCCGCCGGAATCCGAACCTCCCATCGAAGGCCCTGCCGCCACAGGCAGGGGCTTTCAAGGGAGGGTTTGTTTCTTTCAATGGTCCGTTGTGATGCATCGAACCTCAGGCTCATCCGGCCTGATCGCGTGAAATCTCCCAATTTCACCGTATTTTCTGGAAATCCAGAAACTATCTGTGCTTGCTTTCCGGTTTTCCGTATAAGCGACCATCGGGTTTTCCACAGCTTCCCACAATAAAATCAATCACTTGTAACGCTGGCATAAGTATTGCTTTCTAACGCACGTGCTGCCGCCGTTTCCGAATTCCTGTTGGAAATCCGGAAACCCAGAGCAAGCCGTTCTAATAAAGAGAGGAGACCTTATGTTCAAGCATTGCCTTGCCGCCGCTGCGCTGTGTGCAGCTTCGCTACACGCTTTTGCCGACGACCTCGTGCGTCTGGGGAACCTGAAGTTCGCCCACTACGGCGCTGTGTCGTATATGAAAGTGATTGGACCGAAGTACGGCCTGAAGATCGAGGAACGGATGTTCGCCAAGGGTGTGGACATCATGCCGGCCATCGTGGCCGGTCAGATCGACGTGTCGGCAAGCGCGCTTGACGCCGCTATCGCAGGTCGCGCTCAGGGCGCACCGATTTACGCGGTGGCCGGTTTCGCCAAGGGGGGCGTGCGTATCGTGGCCAAGAAGGGTTTGCCGATCACTAAGATCGCCGATCTCAAGGGCCGCAAAGTGGGCGTGGCCCGTGGCGGTGCGCAGGAACTGATTCTGTACGCGGAACTGGCCAAGGCCGGTCTGACGTGGTCGGATCAGCCGGGCAAAGACGTGCAGATCCTCTTCATGGCTTACGCCGACCTGAATCAGGCGGTCGCTGCAGGTAGCATCGACGCAATGTGCCAGTCGGAGCCGCAAGCGTCGCAAGCCATCAACAAGGGCTTTGGTGTTGAAGTGCTCAAACCGTACGACACGCCGATCGGCGAGCCGGTGCGTGCGCTCGTGATCACCGAGAAGCTCTACAAGGAAAAGCCGGACGTGGCCCAACGTCTGATGTACGCCTTCGTCGAAGCGACCGACTACTTCATCAAGAACCCGAAAGCGGCCGAGAAGTTCGTTCGCGAAGACATGTTCAAGAATCAGATCACCGAACAGGACTTCACGGACGCTATCGGCAACTCGCCGTATAGCTACGACCTGACGCTGTCGCACGTGCAACTCACGACCGACCTGATGAAGAAGTACGGCGTGGGCAAGTTGCAGGATCCGGTGCCGAAGGCTGAAGACTGGGTCAAGCTCGACCTGCTCGCCAAGGCGAAAGCCAAGCTGAACATCAAGTAAGGCGAGGCGAACGGATGTCTGCAGTGCTCTCCCATTCGGGTGCTTCACGCGCCGCGCGTATGCTGCGCGGCGTGCTGATTCCGGTCGCGGTCGTGGTGATCTGGCAGATCGTCACCGGCATCGGCTGGATCAACCCCATCATTCTCCCGTCGCCGCTCGCTGTCGTGACCAAGTGGTGGCAATACCTCAAACCGACCGTGGCGATGGCCGAAGGCTTCGGTGCGTGGCTCGAATCGAGCGAATTGCTCATGGACGCCACGCATAGCCTTTACCGCGTGATCATGGGCTTCATCGTGGGTGCAGGCATTGCGCTGCCGCTCGGTCTGCTCATGGGCACGAGCACGCGTGTCTACGGCCTGTTCAATCCGCTGGTGCAAGTGGTGCGTCCGATTCCCCCGATCGCGTACATTCCGCTGGCCATTCTCTGGTTCGGTCTGGGCAATCCCCCCGCGTTCTTCCTGATCGCCCTGGGCGCGTTCTTCCCGGTGCTGATGAACACGATTGCCGGTGTGCGTCACGTCGACGGCATCTATCTGCGTGCCGCGCGAAATCTCGGCGCGGGTCAGCTCACGATCTTCCGTCGCGTGATTCTGCCGGCGGCTACGCCCTACATCCTGTCGGGCGTGCGTATCGGTATCGGCACGGCGTTCATCGTCGTGATCGTGGCCGAGATGATCGCCGTGAACAACGGGCTGGGTTATCGCATTCTGGAAGCGCGCGAGTACATGTGGTCGGACAAGATCATCGCCGGGATGCTGACCATCGGTCTGCTCGGCCTGGTGATCGACCTCGGCATGGATCGTCTCAACAACCACCTGCTCAAGTGGCACCGTGGTCTGGAAACCAAGTGAGGCGACTGACATGCTGATTCAAATCGATCACGTCAACAAACAGTTCCCGATTCCCGGCGGCGTCGTCGACGCGCTCAAGGACATCGACCTGAACATCAACGCGGGCGAGTTCGTCTGCCTGCTCGGCCCGTCGGGTTGCGGCAAGTCGACGCTGCTCAACGCGCTCGCAGGCTTCGTGCAACCGACTTCGGGGGCGATTCGCATTGACGGTCGTGCCGACGCCGCCGCCGAGCCGGGCCCGGATCGCGGCATGGTGTTCCAGGAGTACGCACTGTTCCCGTGGATGACCGTGGCGCAGAACGTCGCGTTCGGTCTCGAAATCAAGGGTATGAAGCGCGCTGAGATCAACGAGCGCGTGAACTTGCTGCTCGGCAAGCTCAACCTGCGCGAGTTTCGCGACCGCTATCCGCGCGATCTCTCGGGTGGCATGCGTCAACGCGTGGCGATTGCCCGCGTGCTCGCGCTCGACAGCCCGATCATGCTCATGGACGAGCCGTTCGGTGCGCTCGACGCCCTCACGCGCCGCACGTTGCAGGACGAGCTGCTGCGCATTTGGGAGGAATTCAGGAAGACGATCATTTTCGTCACTCACAGCATCGAGGAGTCGATCTATCTGGCCGACCGGGTCGTCGTCATGACGTACCGGCCGGGCACGGTCAAGCGGGACGTGGTCATCGAACTACCCCGTCCGCGCGACACGGCAGGCAGCGAATTCAATGAATTGAAGAAGGAGCTGGCCCAGATGGTGATGGAGGAGCAAATGCGCTTTGCGCAAAGCGAGATTCGCGGCGTCACCGCGGATTAATAAGAAGGGCGGTGGCTTGCCCCGCCGCCTGAAGAGGAAACAACATGCAAACCCAGACCAAAAAACCCTTTTACCGCATCCTGTACGTGCAGGTGCTGTTTGCCATTGTCGTCGGCATTCTGCTTGGGCACTTCCGGCCCGAACTCGCCGTCGAGATGAAACCGCTTGGCGACGCGTTCATCAAGCTCATCAAGATGATCATCGGTCCGGTGATCTTCTGTACGGTCGTGACCGGTATCGCCGGTATGGAAGACATGAAGAAGGTCGGCCGCGTTGGCGGCAAGGCGCTGATCTACTTCGAAGTCGTCTCGACGCTCGCACTCGTGATCGGCCTGATCGCCACGCACGTGCTCAAGCCGGGCGCTGGCTTCAACGTCGACATCAACTCGCTCGATCCGAAGGCTATCGCCGGCTACGCCGCGAAAGCCGCGCACGGCGACACGTTCACCGACTTCCTGCTGCACCTGATTCCGAACACGATCACCGACGCGTTCGCCAAGGGTGAAATCCTTCAGATCCTCGTGATCGCTATCCTGTTCGGCGCAGCGCTTGGCGCCATCGGTGAGCGTGGCCGCGTGGTGACGAGCTGGATCGACAGCGTGTCGGGTGTGCTCTTCCGCGTTGTGCACATCATCACCAAGGTCGCTCCGCTGGGCGCGTTCGGCGCCATGGCGTTCACCATCGGCAAGTACGGTATCGCTTCGCTGGTGCCGCTCGCCAAGCTGATGGGCACGTTCTACCTGACGTCGTTCCTGTTCGTGATCGTCGTGCTGGGTCTGATCGCCAAGTTCACCGGCTTCTCGATTTTCCGCTTCCTCGCGTACATCAAGGAAGAGCTGCTGATCGTGCTGGGTACGAGCTCGTCGGAAGCTGCGCTGCCGCACCTGATGGAGAAGATGGAAAAGGCCGGTTGCTCGAAGTCGGTGGTGGGTCTCGTGATCCCGACCGGTTACTCGTTCAACCTTGACGGCACGAACATCTACATGACGATGGCCGTGCTGTTCATCGCACAAGCGACGAACATCGACCTGACCTGGGGCCAACAGCTTACGCTGCTCGCCGTGGCGATGCTGACCTCGAAGGGTGCTTCGGGCGTGACCGGCGCAGGCTTCATCACGCTGGCTGCAACGCTGGCCGTGATCCCGACGATTCCGGTCGCCGGGATGGTGCTGATTCTCGGTATCGACCGTTTCATGAGCGAATGCCGTGCGCTGACGAACATCGTCGGCAACGGCGTTGCGACCATCGTCGTGTCGGCCTGGGAGAAGGAACTGGACCGCAAGAAGCTGGCCGAAGCCATGTCGGGCAAGCAAGGTCCGGAGCTGGCCTGACGGCCAGCGGCAGGGGCGGGCGGTGCTGCGCGTGATGTGTCTCGCGCGACATTGCCAACCGGTTCGCCGGGTCCCTGCCAACCTGTATCGACCGTACGTTCGCCACCGGGCGGCGCGGCACAGGCACAATAGCGCCTGAGCTTCGCCGCCCGGTGGTCCTTTGAGCATCTCACGCAACACCCTGTGCCCCAATGGCCACCCCGCACGACAACACGATCCGCGCCCGCCACGCCCGCGGCAGTCACGCACCCCAAGGTGCCGCTGCGCCCGTGAGCCGTGAGGACGCAGTGGGCAATCGGCGCGACGAAGTCCCCATCGATCTCGAGAGGGCTGTCCCGATGCGCCGTTGGTCATGGATCGTCGCCATGTTGCTGGCGAGTGTCCTGTTTTGCTGGTTGACGTACGCCCTGAGCTGGCAGCGGGGTGTGGCCGACCTGCGCGTGAACGCCGGCGCGCGCGTCGAACGTTACGCAGGCAGCCTGCGCAGCACTGTCGACCGCTACGAATTTCTTCCGTATCTGCTCTCGCTGCATCCGTACGTGCACGACCTGTTGCTCAATCCGAAAGACAAGGCCGTCGTGCAGCGTGCCAACGATTATCTGTTCGACGTCAATCAACGCGCCAAGGCATCGGCAGCGTATGTGATCAACGCGAACGGTCTGGCACTCGCCGCAAGCAACTGGCGCGAGAAGGCCACGTTCGTCGGACAGGAGTATCGCTTCCGTCCGTATTTCATCGACGCCATCAAAGGCGCTTTCGGCCGCTTTTACGGCGTGGGGACCACCTCCGGCGAGCCGGGGTATTTCGTCTCCCAGCCGATTCTCGTCGACGGACAGATCCAAGGCGTGGTCGTGGTGAAGCTAAACCTGGAGTGGTTCCAGCGCGCGGGGGCGGACGCCTCCGAGCCCGTTGTCGTGGCGGATGACCACGGCGTGATCTTTCTGTCGTCCGAGCCGCGCTGGCAGTATCGTTCGCTCTCGCCGCTTGCCCCTGCCGTGAAGGCGGCGCTCGATAGCACGCGCCAGTATTACAACCAGAACGTCACGCCGCTCGCCTGGAGCGAGGACGAACGTCTCGACGCCGACGGCGAGGTCGTGACGGTGCATGATGGCAGAGGCGCGGGAAAGAACCGGCGCTTTCTCGCCGTGCAACGCAAGCTGGGCGAGCCGGACTGGACGCTCATGTACTTCGCGCCACTCGATCAGGTGATCGCCAATGCACGGATCGCGGCCGTGGCCGCGGCGTGTCTGGCGGCGTTCACTTGTTTGCTGGGCGTGGCGTGGAATCAGCGGCGTCAGCGTGTGCGCGACATGCTCAAGAGCCGCGAGCTGTTGCAGTCCGCGTATGCCGAACTGGGCGAGCGGGTCGCCGAGCGCACGGCCGATCTGCAATCCGCCAACGAGCGTCTGCAAACGGAAGTGCAGGAGCGCTCGCGCACCGAACACGAATTGCGCGAGGCGCAGAGCGAACTCGTGCAGGCATCGAAACTCGTGGCGCTGGGGCAGATGGCCGCCGGTATCACGCATGAGCTCAACCAGCCGCTCTCGGCGCTGCGCAGTTTCTCGGACAATACGCGCGTGCTGATCGAGCGCCGGGAGTACGACGCCGCGCAGGAGAACCTCGAAGCCATCGCGTCGCTCACCGACCGCATGGGCAAGATCACCGGGCAACTGCGTCTCTTTGCGGGGCGCGCGCGGCGTGGTGACATGGAGGCTTCGGTGCAGAGAGCGCTGGACAATACGCTGATGCTGCTGCGGGTACGTCTGGCAGGCATTCATGTGACGACCACCTTCGCGCGCGGCCTTGAAGATGTGCAGGTCGCTTGCGAGGGCTTGCGCCTTGAGCAGGTGTTGATCAATCTGGTAGGTAACGCCATCGACGCCGTGGTGGGGGCTGCTAACCCGCAAGCCTCGCCGTCGATATGGATCGATGTGGACGCGGACGACCTGTGGGCGCGCATTTACGTGCGCGACAACGGGCCGGGCATTTCGGAGGCACATATGCCGCGTCTGTTCGAGCCGTTTTTCAGTACCAAGGAGGGCGGTCAGGGCATGGGGCTCGGACTCGCAATTTCGTCATCCATCGCACAAGAGAACGGCGGCCAGTTGGTCGCCCGCAACGTTCCGGGCGGTGGGGCTGAATTTCTCGTGACGCTGCGCCGCGTGCAACGCACCGGCGCGACAATCGCATGATGTACAAGAACCTCCAGATCCTATTTGTCGAAGACGACGAACTCGTGCGGCGTGCCACGCTGCAAAGTCTGCAACTCGCCGGGCTCGATGCCTTCGGGCTTGCTTCGGCTGAAGCAGCGCGTGAGCGCATCACGCCGGACTTCGCCGGCATTGTCGTGTCGGACATTCGTCTGATCGGCATGAGCGGGCTCGAATTGCTCGCGCATTTGCGTCAGCACGCGCCGGAAGTGCCGGTCATTCTTGTCACCGGTCACGGCGATATCTCGATGGCGGTGCAAGCCATTCGCGACGGCGCTTATGACTTCATCGAGAAGCCCTTCGCACCGGACCGTCTGATCGAGTCGGCCAAGCGCGCGCTGGAAACGCGCAAGCTCATGCTGGAGAATCAGGCGCTGCGCCGTGAGCTGGCGGAGCAGGGCGGACGCGTCTCGCGCATCATCGGGCGCAGCCCGTCGATGGAGACGCTGCGCACGCTCATCGCCAACGTCGCCATGACGGATGCCCCGGTGCTCATCAACGGCGACACTGGCACCGGCAAGGAGCTGGTCGCCCGCAGTCTGCACGAGTTGTCGCGTCGCCGCGATGCACCCTTCGTCGCGCTGAACTGCGGGGCACTGCCCGAAGCGATCTTCGAGAGTGAGATGTTCGGCCATGAGGTCGGTGCATTTACCGGGGCGGCGAAACGTCGTATCGGTAAGCTGGAGCATGCGTCGGGCGGCACGTTGTTTCTCGACGAGATCGAGAGCATGCCCCCCGCGTTGCAGGTGAAGTTGCTGCGCGTTCTGCAGGACGGCGTGCTGGAGCGACTCGGATCGAACCAGTCGATTCGCGTGGATTGCCGCGTGGTGGCAGCCGCCAAGGGTGATATGGAGGCGCTCGTGCGCGAGGGGACGTTCCGTCGCGACCTCTACTACCGTTTGAATGTGGTAACGCTGGCGCTGCCGCCGCTGCGTGAGCGTCGTGAAGACATTCTGCCGCTGTTCGAACATTTCATGCTCGATTCGGCCGTGCGTTACGGACGCCCCGCGCCGGTGGTGTCGGACCGGATGCGTCAGGAGTTGCTGCAGTCGGACTGGCCGGGCAACGTGCGCGAGTTGCGCAACGCGGCCGACCGTCTCGTGCTGGGTGTGGCGAGCGCGCCAGAAGGAGAGTCGCTTGCACCGCTGCCGCTCAAGGAGCAGGTGGAACGGTTCGAGCGGGCTGTGCTTCAGGAGGCGCTGGAACACAGCAAGGGCAATGTGGCGGCAACGGCCGAAGCGTTACATGTGCCGAAGGCGACGCTTTACGAAAAGCTCAAACGCTATGGCCTGCATACGCGCGGACATGGCGAGGGTGGCGACGGGCGCTGACGGTTGCGCGTTGTGCCTCGTGCGTCGTGCGTCGTGCGATGGTAACGAGGCGAGTACGCAATGGTTCGGGCATTCGAGCGCTAATGTGATTGGGAAAACAAAAAGCGCCCTGCGGGGCGCTTTCTTGTTGGCAGCTTATGTCGAGCGTCAGGCTTGCTTTGCCAGTGCCGTCTCGATCAGCTTGTTGAGTTCGGCGTATTCCGGCTCGCCGACGTATTGCTTGAGCACCTTGCCGTTGCGATCCACGACGAACGTCGTCGGCGTGAGCTGAACGTTGCCGTATTGCTTGGCCACGCTGCCGTCGGAGTCCATGGCGACCTTGAACGGCAACTGACGTGACTGCGCGTAGTTCATCACGTACATCGGCGGGTCGTAGCTCATGGCCACTGCGACAAACTCCAGTCCCTGGCCTTTGTACTTCTCATACGTCTTCACCATCGTCGGCATTTCCTTCATGCACGTGACGCAGCTCGTCGCCCAGAAGTTGACCAGATAAACCTTGCCCTTGAGTTGTTCGGTGTCGAGCTTCTGACCCGAGAGCAGGGTGAACGTCGCTTCAGGCGCACGCTTCTGACCGGCGAACGTGAAGTATGCGGCAATCGCCACGGCGGCGATAACCACGACGGCGAGGATCTTGCCGAGAGGAGACTTGCGGGAGGTCGTAGCGCTCATGACACAGCCGTGTGGGTAATGGAGTTCGGGTGGGGGCAGAGATCCGCCATTTTGACGTCGATCCGCCCTCGATTTGCCAACGATTCTACTCTGAATCTCAGCGCGTCGTGGTGCCGCTGCCAGGGTGCAGACGTGTGCGTCCGCGTGCAATGGCGTCGTCCAGATACGCACCGTAGAAGTCCGGCAGACCTGCGCCGATCAACGGGTCTGCGACAGGGCGTCCGCTGGTATCGAGGAACAAAACCGTCGGTGACACCTTGACGCCATGGGCACGCGCCCACGCAATGCCGGTGGTCGTCGTGCCATCGAAATCGCGTACGGGCGTCGTGCTGTCCATGCCGATTTCGCGCACTTCGTACTTGCCGCTGCGCACGAGCGGGGCCAACTCGCGTTGACGGATCGGGCCGCAATAGACGCAGTCCCGCAGCGACACGAGGACGATCAGCGGCGCGTCGAGCGAGGCCGCGCGACGCGCGTGCGCCGCGAAGTCCGTCGCCATCGGTACTGCCGCCTGCTGTTTGGCCGCTGTCTTGCTGTCGAGCGGTTTTGCCGCCGCACCCTCATGCGGATAGGTGACGCCGGTTGCTTGCGCGAGAACCAACGTCGAGGCGGAGGACGTCGGGTGTCCCACAGACTGGTCGAAACCGTCGTCAGCGCTTTGCGTGCCCGGTGATGCGAAACATGCGACCGGCGCGATGATCGGTAGTGTGATCACAGTGCTGGCGATCAGAGATTTCAGCAGCCGTGCGAGTCCCATCGCCCGCGGCGAAGCAGCCGGGGCCGTTGGGGCGGACGAGGTAAGGGACGTGGGAGCGCAGGCGTGTGTCATGCCGCCGATGATACCGGGAACCACGCCCTGCCGTTTTTCCTGCCGCACCGCATGGCGGATAATGGCGGCTTCCCTTTCTCCGACTCCTCCGACGTCTATGAACCGCGTTGTCCGTGTCTGCGTCCTGCTTGCTGCGTCTGTCACGACCATCGTGATGGCCGCGTGCTCCCCTCGCTACGATTGGCGTGAGGTCCACGACAAGGATGGCGCGTACGCCGTGACCTATCCCGCCAAGCCCACGCAAGACGAGCGCGAGGTAAAGTTCGCCTCCGGGCCGCTGCCGATGCGCATGCAGGCCGCGCGCGTCGACGCTGCACTCTTCGCGGTGGGCGTGGTCACGCTTCCCAGCGATGACGCGACGCTGCGCCAGACCGTCGTTGACGAACTGCAACATGGCTTGCTTGCCAATGTGAACGAGCGCCAGGTGACGCCCTCGCAAGTGATGGTGCGTCAGGCGGGCGATGCACCCTCGCTTCCCGGCATGGCGGTCTCCGCGCAGGGCATGGCGAGCGACAAAGCCGAACGCTACGTCTCCGCCCGTTTTGTCGGACGTGGCAACCACGTCTATCAGGTTGTCGTCATGGGGACGAAGGCCCCCGGCAAGGAACAAGTCGACCAGTTTCTGGACTCGTTCACGCTTGAGTGAAGTGACGCCCCCGAGTCCTGGTCACGGCGCCCCGAGTTACGGGCGAGGAACAGGTCGCCCCGTTTCCTGACTCGTTCACGCTTACGCTGGGGGCACCTCCTTCAAGTCTTCCGTCTGCGCTTGGCTGCGAGTGGGTATCGGTACTCACCCCGGTGCCTCGCGATACTGCACCGCCTCGGCAATGTGAGACGCATCGATTGCGTCGCACCCGGCGAGGTCCGCGACGGTGCGTGCCACGCGCAACACACGGTGATAGGTGCGTGCCGACCAATGGTGTTGCGTCACCGCACGGTGCAGCACCTCCTGCGCCGCAGGTTGCAATGGACATTGCGCTTCAAGCGCGCGATTCGACAGACCGCAGTTCAACTGCCCCTGACGCGATAGCTGGCGTGTCTGCGCTTGTCTCACGCGCATGGCCACGACTTCGCTGCGCTCGCCGGTGGCGGGGGCGGCGAACGTTTCCGCACTGAGTGCGGGCACTTCCACATGCAGGTCGATGCGATCTAGCAATGGTCCCGATAGACGATTGCGGTAACGTGCCACCGCGTCGCTCGTGCACCGGCAGGTGCGTGACGGATGCCCCAGATCGCCGCACGGGCACGGGTTCATCGCCGCTACCAATTGGAATGCGGCGGGAAAAGTCGCGTGACCCCCTGCGCGTGAAATCGTGACGTGCCCCAGTTCCAGCGGTTCACGCAACACTTCCAGGACGCGACGCTGAAACTCGGGCAATTCGTCCAGGAACAACACGCCGCGATGCGCCAAACTGATTTCACCCGGACGCGGCGTACTCCCGCCCCCCACAAGGGCCGCTGCCGAAGCCGTGTGATGAGGCGCGCGAAAAGGACGGCGTCCCCAATGCCGCATGTCAAAGCCCTGCGCGCTCAGGCTCGCGAGCGTTGCTGCTTCCACGGCCTGCGATTTGGACAGCGACGGCAACAGGCCGACCAGCCGTGTCGCCAGCATCGATTTGCCGGTGCCGGGTGGCCCGTAAAGCAAAAGATGATGGCCGCCCGCCGCCGCCACTTCCAGCGCCCGTTTGGCGTGCTCCTGTCCTTTGATGTCGATCATGTCGGCGATGTCGCTGCCAGAGGGCGCTGCGTCCTGCGCGCTGACACGCGCGACGTCGCTGTCGAATCCCGCGTTGTCGGCTGTCTTGCCGCCAGGCGACCCCGGCACGACGGCACGTGCGAGCGGTATCGCGACATCCGGTTCCGCGAGGTGGGCGCAGACGTCGAGCAACGCGCGCGCGCCATACACCGTGGCTTCCTCCACCAGCGCCGCTTCCTGCGCACTTCCGGCAGGAAGTACCAGCGCGCGTGACGATGGCTCCGACGCGATCGCGCTCGCCATCGCCAGCCCGCCGCGAATCGGGCGCAACTCGCCGGTCAGCGACAGCTCTCCCGCGAACTCGTGCTTGCGCAGCCCGGCCTCCGGCAACTGACCGCTCGCCGCCAGAATGCCGAGTGCAATCGGTAGATCGAAACAGCCCGACGCCTTCGGCAGATCGGCCGGGGCCAGATTGATAGTGATGCGTCGCGCGGGGAATTCAAACCGACTGTTCTGCAACGCTGAGCGCACCCGCTCCCGGCTTTCCTTCACTTCGGTATCGGGCAGCCCCACCAGCGACAGTCCCGGCAACCCATTCGCCAGATGGACTTCGACCGTCACCGGACGCGCCGACATCCCCGTGATCGCGCGGCTGCTCACCACTGCCAATGACATGACATCCCCTCCGACGGCGCAGATCGCGCCGATTTCAAATCGCAACGCGCCAGACGTGTTGCCTCGATGTCGTCGATGGTCGCCCTTGAGCACGGCCATGCGCAATGCCATATCCGCGCAAATGCGTGGCCGCGAAGCGATTTGGGATGGGAGGTGACGCGTGTCCGGAATCGGCCGTCAGTCGGCTAAGAAAATTCCGATAAGCGTTCGCGAATCCACTAGGTGCGAGCGCGCAAGCCGGGAGAAGGCAACTGACGTTTGAAGCCGGAGGGGGAGGAGACGGAAGGCGGAGATGTTAGAAGCAGGGGGCGCGGAAAATTGCGGAACACAAACCGCCTGGCACGCGCACGGGCGAGCGCGTTCCCATGTAACAAGGAGCGCTTTCGCGCCCCTTTAGATCGTCAGTCTTGCGCTTCGCTGCGCTGGCTTTCGAGCTCTGCCACGCGCTTTTCCAGCGCTTCGAGCTTTTCGCGTGTGCGAGCGAGCACTTGCGCCTGCACGTCGAATTCCTCGCGCGTCACCAGATCGAGTTTGGTGAAGCCCTGGCCCAGCAGGCTTTTGACGTTGCGCTCGATATCCTTGGCGGGCGATTGCTTGAGCATCTCGCTCACCTTGGCTTGCATGTCTTGCAGGATCTCGTTCGGTTTCATAAGCCTTCCTCTCGTCGTTTCTGTGCACCGATGTGGTGCCTGCACCGTCAACGTGCTTCGTCGTGCCGGCCAGACCGGTGCAACGTGGTGCATTCCGGCGCGGCCCCTCAATGTTGGCGCAACTCTAACACCGTTTTTTGCGCCCAGCCACTCAGGCGACCCGGCCGGCGGTGGCCGCGTGCGCCTTTGACATGATTTACCGCGCTTTGTTGTTCCTGGCCTGTCGTTTGCGCACCTCACGCCCCCGGAATTTTGCCAATTTTTTATCCCGAAATTCGTATCTTGCGCGTCGCAGCATATGCGGTCGAAGGACCTGGCACGGGAGTTGCTACACCCAGTTCGGAACCTGCCGCACGCTGTACCAAGACGTAGAACGTCAACTTAAGGGGAAAGTGATGAGAAAAGTGTCAACTGCGATGGCTGGCTTTGTGTTCTTTGGTGCAATGGCGGCGTCTGCCGGCGCATTTGCGCAAGCGGCCGCTGAGGGCGCCGCACCGGCAGCAGCACCCGCAGCACCACCGGCCGACGCAGCCGCAGCTGCTGCCGAACCGCTGACGATTACCGCCAACGTCGGTCTGTTCTCGGATTACCGCTTCCGCGGCATCTCGCAAACGGCCAAGCGTCCGGCGATTCAGGGTGGCTTCGATATTGCGCACGAGTCGGGTCTGTATGCCGGCGTGTGGGCGTCGAACATCAGCTGGATTTCGGACGGTAATTCCGCCGTCAGCGCACCCATCGAGATGGATTTCTATGGTGGATGGAAGAAGGAAATCATTCCCGACTGGACCATCGATTTCGGTGGTTTGCAGTACTACTACCCGGGCACTTATCCGTCCGGCCAGTTTTACGCACGTCCGCATACGTTCGAGTTGTATGCCGCAGTGGGCTGGAAAACCGTAACGCTGAAGTATTCGCACTCGCTGACCCGTCTGTTCGGTCTTACGAGCCCTGACGGTCAGGACACGACCAACAGCGGCTATCTCGATCTGACGGGCACCTACGACATCGGCTTCTGGGGTCTCTCGGCCGTGGGACACGTGGGTCACCAGTGGGTGCACAACTTCAGCGCCGCAAGTTACACCGACTGGAAGATCGGCCTGTCGAAGGATCTGGGCAAGAACTTCAGCGTGTCGGTCTCCTACGTCGATACGAACGCTGACGAAAAGTACTACACCGCCGCGAATTCCGGCAAAGTGCTTTCCAAGGCGACGGTCGTCGTAGGGTTGTCGAAGACATTCTAAGGAGCGACTCATCATGAAACTGATTACCGCAATTGTGAAACCCTTCAAGCTCGACGAGGTGCGTGAAGCCCTCTCGAACATCGGCGTGGCAGGGATTACGGTGACCGAAGTCAAAGGCTTCGGCCGCCAGAAGGGCCATACCGAACTGTATCGGGGCGCAGAGTACGTCGTCGACTTTCTGCCGAAGGTGAAGATCGAGGCGGTAATCGGCGACGCCTTGCTCGATCAGGCGATCGACGCCATCGAGCAGGCGGCCCGCACCGGCAAGATCGGCGACGGCAAGATTTTCGTGTCCAACGTCGAGCACGTGGTCCGTATCCGTACTGGGGAGACCGGCGAAGACGCGCTGTAAAGGTCCCACATAAGAGACAACAATCATGAAAAAACTACTTGCCAAACTCCTGCTCGCCGCCGCCTTCACGGGTGTCGTGGGCCTCGGCGCCAGCGCCGCGCTGGCTCAGGACGCCTCGGCGCCTGTCGCCGCTTCGGAATCCGCAGCACCCGCTCCCGCAGCGGCCGCCGCAACGCCTGCGGCCGCACCGGCACCTGCGGCACAAGCCGCTGCGCCGGCCGCCCCTGCGGCCGCGCCCGTGCCGCCGAACAAGGGCGACACGGCCTGGTTGCTGACCTGCACCGCGTTCGTGATTCTCATGACGCTGCCCGGTCTGGGCCTGTTCTACGGCGGTCTGGTCCGCTCGAAGAACATGCTCTCCGTGCTGATGCAATGTTTCATCATCTTCTCGCTGGTGGTCGTGCTCTGGGCGATCTATGGCTATAGCATCGCGTTCACCGAAGGCGGGGCGTTCTTCGGCGGCTTCGATCGCTTGTTCCTCAAGGGAATGACGCCGGACTCGGTGGCGGCCACGTTCAGTAAGGGCGTGAATGTGCCGGAGTACGCGTACATGGCGTTCCAGGCTGCGTTTGCCGCGATTACCTGCGCACTGATCGTCGGTGCTTTCGCGGAACGGGCCAAGTTCTCGGCCGTGCTGCTGTTCACCGTCATCTGGTTCACGTTCTCGTACCTGCCGATGGCGCACATGGTCTGGTTCTGGGCCGGTCCGGACGCGTACATCGACGCGGCGGCGGCTGACGCAGCCAACGCACACGCCGGCTGGCTGTTCCAGAAGGGCGCGCTCGACTACGCTGGCGGCACCGTGGTGCACATCAATGCGGCTATCGCAGGGCTTGTGGGTTCGTACATGGTTGGCAAGCGCGTCGGTTTCGGTAAGGAAGCCTTCAAGCCGCACTCGCTCACGATGACGATGATCGGCGCGTCGCTGCTCTGGTTCGGCTGGTTCGGCTTTAACGCCGGTTCGGGTCTGGAAGCGAACGGCGGTGCTGCACTTGCCTTCGTCAACACGTTGCTCGCTACCGCTGCTGCCACGCTTTCGTGGACGGCCGGTGAGTGGATTGGCAAGGGCAAGCCGTCGATGCTGGGTGGCGCATCGGGTGCCGTGGCCGGTCTGGTGGCGGTGACGCCGGCAGCGGGCTTCATCGGCCCGATGGGATCGATCGTGCTCGGCTTGCTCGCCGGTGTGATCTGCCTGTGGGGTGTGAACGGGCTGAAGCGCCTGCTCAAGGCCGACGATGCGCTCGACGTGTTCGGCGTGCACGGCGTGGGCGGTATGCTCGGCGCGATTCTGACGGGCGTGTTCGCTTCGCCGTCGCTCGGCGGCACGGGGATCTACGACTACGTTGCCAACAAGGTGGCACCGGATTACTCGATTGCGGGGCAGGTCTGGATTCAGTTCCAGGGCGTGCTGACCACGCTCGTGTGGTCGGGGGTCGTCGCCTTCATCGCCTTCAAGATCGCCGACATCGTGCTGGGTCTGCGTGTGCCGGAAGACGAAGAGCGCGAAGGTCTGGACATCACCTCGCACGGCGAATCGGCGTATCACAACTGAAGCAACAACTCAGGCAATTGATTTCGCCTGAATTACATCTGTCTCATCGCACCGTTTAGCCCCGGCTTCCGTCCGGGGAAACCCCGGGAACGTCAGCGGGTCGGCAAGGACTCGCCGACAAAGGCCAGACGGCCCGTCCCGGGCGACGCGAGAGGAGTTGCCGGAAGCCGGTCGGACAGCCGGCGCCGGCATTGCGCGGGCACCCAGGCGGTGCCCGTTTTTTTCGGCGTGGCCGGAAATCGCGCCCGTGCTTGTGATTTTCGGTTTTGCCCCCATGTCTTCTCACCGCGGCATCGCGCCGCGCTCCCCATAAACGTTGCCGACGCATGCTCGTACGCCGGAAATCGTCGTCTTATCGACGGTTTTACTGCGCGGCTGGCCTCGCGTCCCGGTGCCCCTTCCCCGGGCATGGCGAACGCGGGGGGCGCTGAGCGTATGCTCTACAATCGATATTCCATCTGGATATGAGAGAAGCATGGTTCCGCATCTCGTCACGGCCCTGAAAGGCCCCTTGCTCGACCTGGAAAAGAAGATTCTCGATGCGACGCCCGCCATCGAGCGCTGGTTCCGGCTTGAGTGGCAGGAACATACGCCGCCGTTCTACTGTTCGGTCGACCTGCGAAATGCCGGCTTCAAGCTCGCTCCCGTCGACACCAATCTCTTCCCCGGTGGCTTCAATAATCTGGCACCCGAAGTGTTGCCGCTCGCCGTGCAGGCCGCGATGGCCGCCATCGAGAAGATTTGCCCCGATGCGAAGAACCTGCTGCTGATCCCCGAACGCCATACGCGGAACTCGTTCTATTTGCAGAACATTGCGCGGCTGTCGACGATCATGCGTCACGCCGGGCTGAATGTGCGCCTGGGCAGCGTTTCGGATGACATTACCGAGCCGACGACCATCGAGTTGCCGGACGGGCAGCACGTCGTGATCGAGCCGCTGGAGCGCACGCCGCGCCGTCTGGGTCTCAAGAACTTCGATCCCTGCTCGATTCTGCTCAATAACGATTTGTCGGCCGGCATCCCGCCGATTCTCGAAAATCTGCATGAGCAATATCTGCTGCCGCCGCTGCACGCCGGCTGGGCGGTGCGTCGCAAGAGCCAGCACTTTTCGGCCTACGACGATATCGTCAAGAAATTCGCCAAAATGATCGACGTCGATCAATGGATGCTCAATCCGTACTTCGCGAAGTGCGAGGGCGTCGATTTCGACGAGGGCGTCGGTGTGGAGAAGCTTGCCGATACCGTCGACGCAGTGCTTAAGAAGATCAACAAGAAGTATCGCGAGTACGGGATCACCGAGAAGCCGTTCGTCGTCATCAAGGCCGATGCCGGGACGTATGGCATGGGAGTGATGATGGTGCACGACGCTGCCGAGCTCAAAAACCTGAATCGCCGTGATCGCACCAAGATGAGCGTGGTGAAGGAGGGGCTCGAAGTGCACGACTTCATCGTGCAGGAAGGCGTCTACACGTTCGAGCGTATCAACGAAGCGGTCGCGGAGCCGGTCGTCTACATGATCGATCGCTACGTGGTGGGCGGCTTCTACCGTGTCCATACCGGGCGCGGCACCGACGAAAACCTCAACGCCCCCGGCATGCACTTCGTGCCGCTTGCGTTCGAGCATACGGCGCTGCCGGATGTCCACGCGAAGCCGGGTGCTGCACCGCCGAATCGCTTCTATATGTACGGTGTGGTGGCGCGTCTGGCGCTGCTGGCGGCGTCGGTCGAACTGGAACGCACTGATCCGGATCCCGAAACATATTGATCGACCCCGACCGGTGTCGCGCAAGGCGACACGTTGCGCGGCGAGTGACAACTCGCTGCGCGCTATCGGTTTCGGCGGGGTTCGGCATCGCTTTGAGAAGTTTCTGAATTTGACGTGAGACGACGTTCGCTCGGCGACGGTCTTGGACGCCTCCCGTCCCGAGAGGCGAAAAGAAAAAGACGCCCGGCTGGCCCCCCGACTAGCCGGGCGTCACATTTACCGGTCGCCTCATGCAACGACCGGAAATCGGGGCTTCCCTGGGCGGTTCACCCCGCAAACTGGCTTCCTGCGCATCCCCTTCACGTGCTGGATCGGTGTACTGTGCCGATCCGTCCCGGTTCGCGTCAGCAATGGAGCGATGATGCGACCGTTTGACGCAACAAACATCCCCCGAATGGGGGATGTTCGTCGGTGTTCATGTGGAATAGGAAATTTCCCCGGAATCAACTTTGATTGGGAGACGCATGGAAGTGCAGGGGGACTTGCGCGCGTGCCTTCGCCAAATGCATCAATTACCGGTCTCCACACTCGGCTACCTGCCGCTGTGGCTGGAGACGTTGCGCGTGTGGCTCTCGGCCGACAGCGTTGCCGCGCTCTGGTGTCATGCGCAAGACGGTGTGAGTCCGGTGAGCGATCCGTCAGGTGTGGCAAACGTTACGTGTGGGTACGCCCCGCAAGCACCGTTATCGGCGTGTGAGCGGTTGGCGTCAACCGGTTGGGCGATGCCGTCTGCAGCAGAGTTGCGACTGTCGCCGATTCAGTCGCTGCACCACGGTGGCGTGCTGTTCGGGCACGCGCGCAAGCGTTCCGACGTGACGCGACGGTCGTCGTTGCCGAGCCATCTTGACCGTCCGCCGGAGCTTGATGCGTGTTTGGCCGATGGCGATGTGCTCGATGCTTACCTGCTGCCTGCGAGTCGCGTGGCCGACGAACGCCTGCAACCGACGCCTTCTCACGGGGCCGAAGAGGCCAGTCCGGCGGGGCAGACGCCTCCCCTCGGCGCGTTGCGGCTACTCGTGTCGCGCAGCCGGACGCGACTGGCGTTCAGCGCGCGAGAAGTCGCAGCGTTCGAGACGGTGGCCGCCGAGTTTGCCAAAGCACCGGCACGTCCACATTTCCCGCCGCTCCCCTCTCTCGCGAGCGCGATGCTGCCTGCCGCCGAGGGGCAGGCGATGCAGGACGGGGCGGGGACTGTCTGTGCCGACGTATCGGGCACGCTCGTGTGGCACCGGCGTCAGCCCGAGTGGGCCGATCCGGGCGCGTTGGCACTTATGCGCCGCGTCTGGCAACTGGTGCCGGGGCGTGCATGGCCTGACGCTTACGTGGTCGTGCAGGCATGCCAGCGGCTGGCCGACGAGTTGACGCTGTATCCCTGCGGTATGTCCGGCACGGCCGTCTCGGGGGCGCAAATCGGTACCACATTACCGGTGCCGGGCGGCACGTTGCATCTGCATGCCACCCATCTTTGCGGCATGGGCGGGCGCGCCACAGAGCGCGTGCGCATCTCCCTGCATCTCGCCGTGCCGCCCGCCATCCGCCTGTTGGCGCGGTTGTGGGACACGGCGCTGACACCCGTGCAGCGGGAGATCGTGATGCGCTTGCTGGCGGGGCAGTCGCGTACGCAGACGCGCGAAGCGTGCGCGATTGGCGTGCAGACGCTCAAGACGCATCTGTCGCTCATGCGGGCCCGGCTGGATCCGGTGCGCGACGCGTCGCTGCTCCTCGGACTGCGCAGCGGCAAAACGACGCCTCGGCTAGAATAGACGCCTGTCGCCGCAGCTTGCGGTGTGTGCATCCGAACCCCCAAGACTCCCGCCGATCGATGCAGATTCTCTTTATCGCCGACCCGCTCGACCAGTTCAAGATTTACAAAGACACCACGTTCTCGATGATGCGCGAGGGCGCACGTCGCGGGCACCGCATTTTTGCGTGCGAGCCGCACGAGTTGGCATGGCAAGGCGCTACGGTCGATGCGCGCGTGAAAGAGATTCGTCTGACGGGCGACGCCGACGCCTGGTACGAAGTCGTCGATAAGCGCGTGGCGGCGCTCACCGAGTTCGACGCGGTGATCATGCGCAAGGATCCGCCGTTCGACATGGAGTACATCAACTCCACGTGGCTGCTTGAGATTGCCGAGCGCGCTGGCGCTCGCGTGTTCAACAAGCCGAGCGCGATTCGCGATCATTCCGAAAAGCTGGCGATCGCCGAATTCGGGCAGTTCGTAGCGCCCACGCTGGTCACACGCGACGCCGCACGTCTGCGCGCGTTTCACGCCGAACATGGCGACGTCATCTATAAGCCGCTCGACGGTATGGGTGGCACGGGCGTATTCCGTATCGGTTCGGACGAGCGCAACCTCGGCTCCGTTATCGAAATGCTTGGCGAGAACGGTGCACGTTCGGTGATGGCGCAGCGTTTCATTCCCGACATCAAGCTGGGTGACAAGCGCGTGCTGGTGATCGGTGGAAAGGTGGTGCCGTATTCGCTCGCCCGTATTCCGCAAGGCACCGAAGTGCGAGGCAACCTCGCAGCCGGTGGCGTGGGTGAGGCGCGGGAACTGACGCCACGCGATCGCGAGATCGCCGAGACGCTGGCGCCGATCCTGTGGCAACGCGGTCTGCTGCTCGTGGGGCTCGACGTCATTGGCGACTACCTGACGGAAGTGAACGTCACGAGTCCGACGTGCTTCCAGGAAATCACCGATCAGACCGGCTTCGACGTGCCGAAGATGTTCATCGACGCGCTGGAACTGGCGGTCTGAGACGTCTGGATCGTGGCAACGCGCGGCGACGCGCGGAATTGCCGCACAGAACTTGCGTTATTTGGACCGGCCCTGCGGAGAACCCGCTTGGGACGGTCCCTAACCCGATGAAATTTCAGGGTTAATTCGGGATTTTGGCGCGCCTGCTAAAATAAGAATCCCAAAATCGACAGGTTCGCGTTCGTCGTTGTGTTTGTATCCCGAACATCCACGGCGCCCGGCGTGCCTAGCATCATGGCTGGAATTCTGATCATTGCCCACGCACCGCTCGCTTCGGCGCTTCGCGAGTGCGTTTCGCACATCTACGGCGGTTGTCCGTCGCGCATCGGCGCGATCGACGTAGTCCCCGACCAGGACACGGCGGCGCTCGTAGACGTCGCAAAGGAACGCCTCGCGCAATTGCGCGAAGAGAACGGCGTGCTGGTCCTCACCGACTTGTTTGGCGCAACGCCGTCGAATGTGGCGGCACAACTGGTGGGGCCGAAAGTGCGCGTGCTCGCGGGGGTCAACCTGTCGATGCTCATCAAAGCGGTGTGCTACCGCTCGGTGCCGCTCGATACGCTGGCGGAGAAGGTGCTTTCGGGCGGATCTAAAGGTATTCTGGAAGTCGGCGCGGGTGCGCCGGCCACACACACTACGTCACACTGAAACATGCTTCGACAAGAAACGACGATCGTAAATAAATTGGGCTTACATGCCCGGGCATCCGCAAAGCTGACGCAACTGGCGGCGAAATTTCAGAGTGAGGTCTGGCTGACCCGGAACGGTCGGCGTATCAACGCGAAGAGCATCATGGGCGTCATGATGCTGGCGGCCGGCATCGGCTCGACGGTGGAAGTCGAGACCGAAGGCTCGGATGAGGCTCAGGCCATGAAGGAAATCCTCGACCTCATCGCGAACAAGTTCGGCGAAGGGGAATAAGGCGTCTCGAACGACAGCAACACACACAGAATTCGGTCGAATCACCGCCTCTGAACTGGGGAGACTTCCTTGTCTTTCACCCTACACGGCATTCCCGTTTCCCGCGGCATCGCGATCGGACGCGCTTATTTGCTCGCGCCCGCTACGCTCGATGTCCCGCACTACCTGCTCGATCCCAGCCAGATCGATGACGAAGTCGCGCGCTTCCAAAGCGCTCAGGCGACTGTCCAGCAGGAACTCGACACACTCAAGGAAGAACTGCCCGATGACGCGCCCGGCGAGATGGGCGCGTTTCTCGATGTTCACTCCCTGATTCTGAACGACACGCTGCTGGTCGACGCCGTCGTCAAACTCATTCGCGAGCGTCGCTACAACGCGGAGTGGGCGCTGACGACGCAACTCGAAGTGCTCGTCGCGCGCTTTGAGGACATCGAAGACGAGTATCTGCGCGAGCGTCGCGCCGACATCGAACAAGTCACGGAGCGTGTGCTCAAGGCACTGGCCGGCGCGCCCGGCATTCGCCACGTCGTGGCCGAGACGCCGCGCGACGACATGATCGTCGTGGCCCGCGACATCGCCCCGGCGGACATGCTGCAATTCAAATCGCAGACGTTCAAGGGGTTCGTCACGGACCTCGGCGGCAAGACGTCGCATACCGCCATCGTTGCCCGAAGTCTCGGCATTCCGGCTGCGGTCGGCGTGGCGCAGGCGAGTCTGCTCGTCAAGCAAGACGACGTCATCATCATCGACGGCGATCACGGCATCGTCATCGTCGACCCGGCGCCGATCGTGCTCGAAGAGTACAGCTACCGACAAAGCGAGCGCGCGCTGGAAGAGCGTCGCTTGCAGCGCCTGAAGCACTCCCCGGCGCAAACCATTGACGGCACGCCCATCGAGCTGTTCGCCAACATCGAATTGCCGGAAGACGCCAAGACGGCCGTCGACGCGGGCGCGGTCGGCGTGGGCCTGTTTCGCACCGAGTTCCTCTTCATGAATGAGGAGGAAGCGCCGGAGGAAGAGGCTCAGTTCGAGGCGTACAAGCGCGCGGTGGAGGCGATGCACGGTCTGCCGCTCACGATCCGGACCATCGACGTGGGGGCCGACAAGCCGCTCGACAGCCACGAGACGTACGAAACCGCGCCGAACCCAGCGTTGGGACTGCGCGCGATTCGCTGGAGTCTGTCGGAGCCGCGCATGTTCCTCACGCAATTGCGCGCGATTCTGCGAGCATCGGCGTTCGGCAAGGTGCAGATTCTGTTCCCGATGCTGGCCCACGCGCAGGAAATCGATCAGACGCTCGAACTCGTGCGCGAAGCGAAAGCGCAGCTCGACGCCGCCGGTCTGCTCTACGACCCGAACGTGAAGCTCGGCGCGATGATCGAGGTGCCGGCCGCCGCCCTCACCGTGCCCATGTTCCTGAAGCGGCTCGACTTCCTGTCCATCGGCACGAACGACCTGATTCAGTACACGCTGGCGATCGACCGCGCCGACAATGCCGTCGCGCATTTGTACGACCCGTTGCACCCGGCGGTCTTGCGCCTCATCGCCATGACGATTCGCGAGGCGCACGCGTTCGGTGTGCCGGTCGCCGTCTGCGGTGAAATGGCGGGAGATCCGACGGCGACGCGTCTGCTGCTCGGCATGGGGTTGCGCGAGTTTTCGATGCACCCGAGTCAGTTGCTTCAGGTCAAGCAGGAGATTCTGCGCGCGCATCTGCCGGATCTGGAGCGGCCGGTGCAGGAACTGCTCGCGGCGACCGAGCCTGAGGAAATGCAGGCCGCGCTGGCGAGACTTGCGGTGGCCTGATCGGCCGACGTGCGTCGCACAACGCAAAAGCGGACGCTCCCGTGAGGAAGCGTCCGCTTTTGCTTTTTCGCTGATCGATGGTGAGGCGCGAGGCCGAAATTTAGGACGACGCCGGACGCGTCCTCAGCCATTCCCCAAGCAATTAGTGCCGCTGTCCGCAGACTTTACATTCCGGATTGCGGGCGCAATGCATGGTGTGCCAACTCATCTTGCGGCCGTCGAGCATCTGAAGACGGCCCACCAGCGGCGTGCCGATGCCGGTGATCAGCTTGATAGCCTCGGCGGCCTGCATGCTGCCGATGATGCCGACGAGCGGTGCGAGCACGCCCATCGTGGCGCAGGCTTGCTCGGGGAACGGTTCGTCCGCAGGGAAGATGCACTCATAGCAGGGCGACGCGTCGTTGCGCACGTCGAATACGCTGATCTGCCCATCGAAGCGCAGCGCGGCTCCCGAGACCAACGGCACACCGGCAGCGACGCAGGCGCGGTTGACGGCGTGACGCGTAGCGAAGTTGTCCGAGCCGTCGAGCACGACGGTGGCACCGCGCGCGAGTGTCGTCAGGCGGGCTTCGTCCACGCGTTCGTTGACGACGTCGACGACCACGCCCGGGTTGATGCGCGCGATGCGCTCGCGACCGGATTCAACCTTCGGCTGTCCGACGCTCTGCGTATCGTGAAGAATCTGGCGTTGCAGGTTGGTGAGATCGACGGTGTCGTCGTCGATCAGCGTGATGTGTCCGACGCCTGACGCTGCGAGATAGAGCGCCGCAGGCGAGCCGAGACCGCCCGCGCCGACGATGACCGCGTGCGCGGCAAGCAGACGCTCCTGACCCTCGATACCGAGTTCGTCGAGCAGGATATGGCGGGAGTAACGCAGCAGCTGATCGTCGTTCATCGCAAAACGGAAAGGGATAAAAAAACCGTGCCGGCTTTCGCGGGCACGGTTTGTAGTGTAAAGCCGTTGCTTATTTCTTGTCCGCAGGCTTGGCCGGCACGACGGTGTCCGTCTTCGCATCCGTCTTGGCACCGGCAGCCGGTGCTGCGGCCTTCGAGGCGTCCTTCGGCAGCGGGCCGGCGTTGGCTTCGAGACGTGACTTCGTGCGCTGGACCGGCTCGCCCTTGATCTGGTGAACGGCCTGCTGGAGCATGAAGTCGTCGGCGCTACCCAGATCCGGCAGACGTTCTTCGCGCTCCTTCTTGCGCTCGTCCGGCGTCTTCTTCGCGTTCTCTTCTTCGAGGCGGCGCAGTTCTTCCAGACGGCGAGCTTCGCGTGCGTCGATTTCCTTCTGCTCGTCAGGCGTTTGCGTATTGTGCAGGTGGTTCTGGTAATCGATTTCGCGCGTGACCAGCACGTCGTCCGGATCGCCCTTCGGATTCTGGTCGACCGGCACGTCCGGCTTGATGCCGATGGACTGGATCGAGCGGCCGCTCGGCGTGTAGTAGTACGCCGTGGTCAGACGCAGAGCCGTGTCCGGGCCCATCTGGCGCACGGTCTGGACTGAGCCCTTGCCGAACGTCGTCTTGCCCATGATGATGGCGCGCTTCGAATCTTGCAGTGCGCCGGCCACGATTTCCGACGCGGATGCCGAGTAAGCGTTCACCAGCACGACCATCGGCACCGTCTTCCAGATCGGAGCTTCGCCCTTGAGCGGATCTTCCGGGCTGGCCGACAGACGGTAGTTGTCGAAGGTCGCCTTGTACGTCTGCTTGGCGTCTTCGATCTGACCGTTGGTGGACACGACCACCGCGCCTTCCTTCAGGAACGCAGCGGACACGCCGACAGCCGACTGGAGAATGCCGCCGCCGTTGTTACGCAGGTCGAGGATCAGGCCCTTGAGCGGCTGGTCCTTGGCCAGTTCCTGGAGCTTCTTGGCCAGATCCGGCACGGTGCGTTCCTGGAAGCTGGTGATGCGCACGTAACCGATACCCGGTTCGAGCAGCTTGCCCTTGATGCTCTGGACACGAATCTCGGCGCGCACGATCGAGACCGGGAACGTGCGCTCTTCCGACTTGCGGAAGATCGTCAGCGTGACCTTGCTGCCCGGGGCGCCGCGCATGCGTTTGACCGCCTGATCGAGCGTCATGCCGCGCACGGGCTTGTCGTCGATACGGGTGATCAGGTCGCCCGGCTTAAGGCCAGCCTTGAACGCGGGGCTGTCTTCGATCGGGGAAATCACCTTCACGAGGCCGTCTTCCTGCGAGATCTCGATACCGAGACCCGCGAAACGGCCACGCGTCTGTTCCTGGAGTTCTTTGTACTCTTCCTTGTCGAGATACGACGAATGCGGATCGAGGCTCGACACCATCCCCTTGATGGCAGCGGTCAGCAACTTCTTGTCGTCGACCGGCTGCACATATTCGCGCTTGATCTGGCCGAACACTTCAGCCAGCAGACGAAGCTGTTCGAGCGGCAACGGCGTGGTAGCGCTTTGGGCGGATGCCTGCGAGAACGCGAGGGTGGCAGCCGCACCGGTCGCGAGGCCCAGCACGATCAGGCCGATGTGTTTGAGGGTTTGGCGCATATAGGCGTGGAATTCCCGGAATTTTGGGGCGCACGCCAATGGGCGCGCGCACTTTGGCGAAGTATAACCGTTTGCCCGCGGGCGGGACATTGCCCATTCGACAGGGACTTTTCCGGAGTGGTTCTACGAAAAGTTCCGTTCCGGGCGATGTTGTACGGCGAATTTCGTCGAACGTCGCCCGATAGTGTGTCGCTTTCGCCGGTGGGACGTGCCCGAGCCAAGGATCGCCTGACCGCGTGCAGACGCAGGAAGCGTGCGGAAATCGTGTTACCGCGTATTACGGAAGCCGACGAACGCGGGGGAAAACCGGCGGCAACGCGCGGGGATTCTCCCAAGCGATTGGCGATGTCGGAACGTGTGCCCGCAGAAAGCGGAGATTGCAGTGAGCGCGGAGACCGTCTGCGTGGCGCGTGCGGAGTGATGCGTGTGAAGCGAGCGGGCGTGCGGCGAGATGGCAGGAAGATGGCGAGAATGCCAGGGAGTGGGCTGCGACGCCCGCCCGAAAGCGTGCGTCGCAGCCGTCAGCACGTTAGCCGGGACTTACTTCGACTTGCCCTGCGCCGCGACGGCAGCCAGTGCGCCGGCGATCTTGTCCTGATCGCCCAGATAGTAATGACGGATCGGCTTGAGATCGGCGTCCAGTTCATACACGAGCGGCGTGCCGTTCGGGATGTTCAGGCCCGCGATGTCGTCGTCCGAAATATTGTCGAGGTGCTTGATGAGGGCACGCAGCGAGTTGCCATGCGCGGCAACCAGCACTTGCTTGCCTGCGCGCACGGCCGGAGCGATCGACTCGTTCCACAGCGGCAGCACGCGCGCCACGGTGTCCTTCAGGCACTCGGTGAGCGGAATCTCTTCACGCTTGAGCTTGGCGTAACGCGGATCGTTGTACGAGCTGCGTTCGTCATCTGCTGCCAGCGGCGGCGGCGGCGTGTCGTAGCTGCGACGCCACACGTGTACCTGATCGTCGCCGTACTTCGCGGCCGTCTCAGCTTTGTTCAGGCCAGCGAGCGCACCGTAGTGACGTTCATTCAGACGCCAGCTGTGCACCACTGGAATCCACATCTGGTCCATTGCGTCCTGCACGTGCCAGAGCGTGCGGATCGCGCGCTTGAGCACAGACGTGTAGGCGAGATCGAATTTGAAACCGGCTTCGGCGAGCAGATTGCCGGCCTGGCTGGCTTCGGCGACGCCCTTTTCGGTCAGGTCGACGTCGACCCATCCCGTGAAGCGGTTTTCTTTGTTCCACGTCGATTCGCCGTGGCGGATGAGAACGAGCTTGTACATGAGCAAACTTCAGTCAGAGTAGGAAAGCGGGGGCAGCCGAAGGGGGCGGGGCAGTTCGTCGCATCGGGTGGAGCCAGGCCCAGTAAGGGTTTGGCGTCACTTCGCGGTGACATTCGGGGCTCCGCAAAGGGAGCTGACGACGCCCGGCGCAACGATTGGCAACGAGACCCGTCGGCGCAATCACGGAATATTTTATAATGATCGGATTCTTTTGATATTTTTCAGGTGGTTTGTGAAGTTCTTTGCCGATTACACCAACCTCGCGCTGATCGCCATCGCCCTCGTTTCGGGCGGCATGCTGGCCTGGCCGGTATTCAAGCGCGGCGGTCGCGGTCTGTCGACCGTGGAAGCAACCCAGCTCATTAACCGTAAGGGCGCAGTGGTGCTCGACGTGCGCACGGCTGAGGAATTTGCCGCTGGCCACCTGCCGTCTGCACGTAACGTGCCGCTCGACGACGTGGAGCAAAAGGTCGCGGGCGTCATCAAGAACAAGGCGGCTCCGGTTCTGATCGTATGCAAGAGCGGCCAACGCTCGGCGCGCGCTCAGACGCTCCTTCGCAATCTTGGTTATGCTGAGGCGTTCAGCCTTCAGGGCGGTGTCGCCGCCTGGCAGGAAGCCGGTTTGCCGGTGATCAAGTAATCAAGGAGTTGCAGTCATGCCGAAGATCGTGATGTACAGCACGCAAGTGTGCCCGTATTGCCAGATGGCCGAGCGCCTGCTGCGTCAGCGCGGTGTTCAGGAGATCGAGAAGATCCTGATCGACAAAGAGCCGGCTCGCCGCGAAGAAATGATGTCGCGTACGGGGCGTCGCACCGTGCCGCAAATTTACATCGACGAGCGTCATATTGGCGGTTACGACGATCTGTCGGCACTCGATCGTGCCGGTGGTCTCGCTCCGCTCTTGCAAGCTGCCTGATACCGCCTGCAAAATAGTCGCCCAGCCGCGTGATTGCGCGGCTGTCTCAATTCCAAGGAAATGAAATGTCCGACCAGAATCAGCCGTTTTTCAGCATCCAGCGCGCCTACCTGAAAGATCTGTCGCTCGAGCAGCCGAATTCGCCCGCGATCTTCCTCGAGCAGGAGATGCCGACCGTTGAAGTGCAGTTGGACGTCGCCGCCGAGCGCCTGGCCGAGGAAATCTTCGAAGTCGCCGTGATCGCCACGGTGACGGCCAAGATCAAGGACAAGGTGGCCTTCCTGGTCGAAGGTAAGCAAGCCGGGATTTTCGAAATCCGCAACGTGCCGGTCGAGCAGCTCGATCCGCTCATCGGCATCGCCTGCCCGACGATCGTCTACCCGTACCTGCGCGCCAATGTGGCCGACACCATCAGCCGCGCTGGCTTCCAGCCGATCCATCTGGCCGAAGTGAACTTCCAGGCGCTGTACGAGCAACGTCTGGCACAACTGGCCGAGCAGCAAGCGGCCAACGGCGAGACGCCGGCCCCGGGCATTGTGATGCCTGACGGCTCGTCCGCCCAGACCCACTAAGCGTTTGCGCTGCTTCGACGCCGTGGCCGGTACACGCTGACCGGCCGCTGCGTCGAGATTTCCACATGAAAATTGCAGTATTCGGTGCAGGTGCCTGGGGCACCGCGATGGCGAGTCATATGGCAACACGCCATGACGTCGTCCTGTGGGCGCGCGACGCCGCGCTCGTGACGCAACTGGCCGCCACGCACGAGAATTCCGCTTACCTTCCCGGTTCCCCGTTGACTCCCCGTCTGCGTTTCGAAAGCGATTTCGAGACGGCGATGGCGCATGGCTGCGGCGAGCATGCGTTGTGCGTGGCCGCCGTCCCGGTCGCCGGGTTGCGCGCACTGGCCGGCCATATGGCCAAGGCCATCGATGCGCCGAAAAACCTCATCTGGCTGTGCAAGGGTTTTGAAGCGGACACCGGCCTGCTGCCGCACCAGATTGTGTCAGACGTTTTTCCTGCCGTTGCTGGCGGTTCGCTCTCCGGGCCGAGTTTCGCGCGTGAAGTCGCCAAGGGCTTGCCCGCCGCGCTGACGATTGCGAGCACCGTCCCGTCCCTTTGCGAATTGACGATCGCGGCGTGCCACTTCGGTGCGTTGCGTATTTATTCGAGTGACGATCTTGTCGGCGTCGAAGTCGGTGGAGCCGTAAAAAACGTACTCGCGATTGCGACGGGCGTGAGCGATGGGCTCGGTCTGGGTCTTAACGCCCGCGCGGCGCTGATTACACGCGGTCTGGCTGAAATGACCCGGCTGGGCGTTGCGCTGGGTGGCAAGCCCGAGACGTTCATGGGGCTGACCGGCATGGGCGACCTGATTCTGACCGCTACCGGCGATCTGTCACGTAACCGCACTGTGGGTTTGCAGCTCGCGTCGGGCAAGTCGCTGGATGAGGTGTTGGCCGCGTTGGGCCATGTTGCCGAAGGCGTACGATGTGCGCGTGCGGTGCGCGATCTTGCCCGTGCGCATGGCGTCGAAATGCCGATTACGGACGCCGTTTGTGCGACGCTGTTCGATGGGCTTCCCGCGCGTGCTGCGGTGGAAGCGTTGCTACGTCGCGACGCCCGCGCAGAGCGCGAAGACGACGCCTCGCAGGACTGAGCGCAGCATTCGCAGCACATCGAAGTTTTGCCGGACTTTCCGGTCGTTCGTCTGAGCGCGAACCGCCGGAAGGTCGTTCCCCTGCCACGGCCTTTGGCCGTCGGCCCTCGCTACAAGGGAGAGATACCCATGTCGCAAGTTGCCCGCCCTCATCGTCACCTGCACGCTTCGCAGGGCGACATCACGCAATCCACGCTCGATGCCATCGTCAATGCCGCGAACGAATCGCTGCTGGGCGGCGGTGGCGTCGACGGTGCAATTCACCGCGCCGCAGGTCCGGAACTTCTGGACGCTTGCCGCATGCTTCACGGTTGCCTGACCGGTCAAGCGAAGCTCACGCCGGGTTTTCGTCTCAAGGCAAAGTTCGTGATTCACACCGTGGGCCCGGTGTGGCATGGCGGCGCGGACGACGAACCCGCACAACTCGCGAGTTGCTACCGTGAAAGCTTGCGTCTGGCGGCCGAGCAAGGGTGCCGAAGCGTGGCGTTCCCCGCGATCAGTTGTGGCGTCTACGGCTACCCGCCGGAGCTTGCGGTGCCGCTCGCGGTCTTCACTGTGAGCGACGCGTTGCCCCATTTCCCCGGCATCGAACACGTTGAATTCGTGTGCTTCGACGCGGCGATGTTCGCGCTGTATCGGCGCGAACTCGAGAATCAGGACCCGCCAGCGTAATCCTGCTGACGCCACGCTTCGAAAACGACGACAGCGACGGTATTCGAGAGATTGAGACTCCGGTTGCCGGGACGCATCGGCAGACGCACACGTTGCGTCATGGCAAACGTGTCGAGCAGGGCCGGGTCCAGTCCCCGTGTTTCGGAACCGAAGACGAACCAGTCGCCCGGCGCAAACGACAACTCGCCGAAGGGACGCGATCCGCGTGTGGTCAGTGCGAACATGCGCGCCGGGTCGGGCGCTTCGGCGGCGAGAAAAGCGGCCCAATCCCGATGCACTTTCATCTCTGCGTACTCGTGATAGTCGAGCCCGGCGCGTCGCATGCGTGCGTCGTCGAGCGGAAATCCGAGCGGCTCGATCAGATGCAGCCGGGCACCCGTATTGGCGCACAGACGGATGACGTTGCCGGTGTTCGGCGGGATTTCAGGCGAGACGAGAACGACGTTGAACATGAGCTTGGGGACTAATTTATTGAGTGAGCTGAAGGCGGCGTGCGCAACACAACCGCTGCGAGGACGTGTGCGGCACCCGCACGCTTGAGCGCTGCGGCCGCGGCGTGGCAGGTGGCACCGGTGGTCATCACGTCGTCGATCAGCACGACGTGGCGGCCCTCAATGCGCTCGCTGGCGACAAAGACGTCACGCAGATTGCGCTGGCGTGCGTCACGCGACAACCGACGCTGCGCCAGTGTTGTTCGCTCCCGGTGAAGCATCCCGACGCAGGCTGGCAGACGTGCCCGCCGCGCCGCAACGCGCGCCAACTCCCATGCCTGATTGAAGCCGCGCGAGGCCAGCCGCGAGGGTGCCAGGGGTACGGGCACAACAAGTGGCTTGGCGTCCCGATGACGGTTTGCCGGGACGACGTCTTTCAAAGCATCGCCGAGGCGTTCGCCGAATTCCCGTGCAAGCGGCAGGGCTCCGCGGTATTTCAGACGAATCATCAGCATATCGAGCGGCGGAACGTAGTCTGCGAGCGTCAGCGTGGCGTCGAACGCGGGCCGGTCGTGCACGCATTGTCCGCAGAGGGCGGATGTTGGGGTGCGACAAATTGTCGCATCATCCGCCGTTGGTGCAACCGTTCCGTCCAATGCCAGCACTGGGGGCAACAAAGCGACAGCACATCGTGCGCAGCGTGGTCTGGCGTCGGGTTGGCTCGCGTCGAATGCCGTCGCGCAAGCGTCGCAGATCTGCCTCGGCGCTCGTCGCCGACAAATCGCGCAATGATCGGGCAACGCAATGCGCAGCAACCCGCTCGCTAGCCGAGCCGGCGTCAGGAGGAGCGAAGAGAGGATGGGCACGGCGAATATCCGAGATGAAAAGCAGAGGGCGATGGACCGATATAGCTGATTTAACAGGCGCGTGGAGTGGATGTGGTGCGGGCGATGGCGTCGACGACGCTCGCGGCACAGCGTGGATGAGAACAACGTTCCGCAGCATCCACCTGGCACCCACCGTGGCCAAACGACCGTGTCCGATGCGTTCCGACAGCAGCGAGTATACTGCCGACTCGCCTTTTCGCCTGTTCCATGAAGCCTTCCGACGCCCCCCAAAACCCGTCCTCTGCGTTCTCCGCACGCTTTTTGCGCACTGCGTTCGACCGTCGCGCGCCGAACTGGCAGGACGCCGATTTCCTGATGCGGGAGGTGGCGTCGCGACTCGCGAGCCGGCTCGATTACATCAAGCTCAAACCCAAGCGTGTCCTGGACGTGGGGTGTGGCACCGGCGGTGATCTGCAAAGCTTCGGCGAACGATATCCCGATGCATACCGTGTGGGCCTAGACGCCTCGTTCGGCATGGCGAAGGCTGCTTCGGCGGCTGGCGCGACAACCGGCTGGCGACGTCTGCTGCGTAGCGCTCCCCCCTACGGGGTCGTTCAGGCCGATTTTGCTGCGCTGCCGTTTGCGTCGCGTACCTTCGATCTCGTGTGGTCGAACCTTGCGCTCCATTGGTACCGTGAACCGCATCGCGTGATCCCCGAGTGGCACCGCGTGCTGACGACGGACGGATTGCTGATGTTCTCGGCTTACGGTCCCGACACGCTGCGCGAGTTGCGTGCCGCATGGGCGGAAGTCGATGGCCTTCCGCACGCGCTGGAACCGACGGATATGCACGATCTGGGCGACATGATGGTGGCGAGCGGATTCGATACGCCCGTGACCGACATGGAGCGTCTGACGCTGACGTTCGAATCGCCGGAGACGTTGCTGCGCGACGTTCGCCTGCTTGGGGTGAATCCGCAGCCCGAGCGTCGTCAGGGATTGACGGGGCGGGCGCGACTTGCGGCATTGCGAGCGGCGCTGGAGCGCCAGCGTGGCCCCGACGGCACGATCGCACTGACGTTCGAACTCGTTTACGGTCACGCCTGGAAGATCCCCGAGAAGACCGACGCCGCAGGCAATGCTGTCGTGCGTCTTCAGGATATCGGTCGCGGCGGCCGTCCTCGCTAAGCGCCTTTTCGTTCCTCTCGTCAGCACCGCATCGGCGGCGTTCCGCCGATGCCGAAGTCTCTCCCACGCCCTTGCATCACGCCACGTGATATGTCGCGTGATGCACCGCCGCAGCTTGCGTCCTACACGACTTTGCAGGTGTTCTGCGCTCGTCCGGTTCGCTTAAATGACGCTTCACGGCGTGATTGAGCGCAGGGCATAGAAGGCATCCCTCCCTGCGCCTCTTCACGCACAAGCGTTGCTTGCGGGCGAATACTCGGGAGGTGGGCGGTGGGCTTTCAACACGAAACGTTATCGGTACGGCAAGACGTCGAACGTACGCAATGCGACGGGTCGCGTCATGCAGCCGCGTCCAAGGCGCTTCGTATCGATGGCGAGTTCCTTCGCCCGACCGTCCCCGTCTTCACGGCCATCGATGGCTTGTGCGCGGCCACTGTTCACCTGAAGCTGGAGGGGTTGAACGCCGCAGGTTCCGTCAAGCTCAAGACGGCGCTGCAACTTATCGACGACCTTGAAACTACCCATCGGATTCGGCCCGGCACTCAGATCGTGGAGTCTTCATCGGGCAATCTCGGCGTGGCGCTGGCGATGGTCTGTGCCAATCGCGGCTACCGATTCACGTGCGTGACAGACCCCAACACGTCGCGGCAGGCCATCCGGGCGATGCAGGCGGTCGGTGCGCGAGTCGTGCGCGTCGACCTCCGCGACGCACAGGGTGGCTATCTCGCAACGCGCATCGCGTGGATTCGGGAGCAAGTCGCGCGCGATCCGCAGTGCATCTGGGTCAATCAGTATGCGAATCCAGCCAACTGGCGCGCGCACTTCCGGTGGACAGCGCCGGAAATTTTCTCGGCCTACCCGGACGTCGATCACCTGTTCATCGGCGCCGGGACGACCGGCACGTTGATGGGCTGTCTTCACTATGTCCGCGCACGTCGGTTACGAACGCGCGTGGTCGCCGTCGATGCAGTGGGGTCCGTCACGTTTGGTGGCCCCCCTGGGCCGCGCTTTATTCCGGGGCTTGGCACCAGTTGCAGGCCACCGCTCAGCGAGCTTTCGGACTCGGGACCGCCGGACGCCATCGTCCATGTTCGCGAATCCGACGCCTTGCGCATGTGCCACACGCTGGCGCGACGAGGGCTGCTGGCTGGCGGGTCGACGGGGAGCGTGCTCCATGCCGTTCAGGCTTCGATCGCAGACATCGCTGCGAGCGATACCGTCGTCGCCATCGCGCCCGACATGGGGGAGAAGTATCTCGACACGCTTTACGACGGTGACTGGGCTGCGGCGTGTTTCGGCGACATGCCGGGCGTATCCGGCGTATCCGGCACTACCGCCGCTTCCATCGAAACCGTTGCACCGTCGCTGTCATGAACGCACGCCCCATTCCGCAATTCCGCGTGTTCACGGGCGAGCAGATCGACACGGCCGTTCGCCACGGAAGGCGCGCCATTCTCGACACCGTCGAAGCTGCGTATCGCGCGCATCACGAGGGCCATACCGTGAACCCGGAAAGCCAGTTTCTCCGGTTTCCCGACGCGCAGCGCAATCGCATCATCGCGCTGCCGGCGCACATTCGCGGGCGTGGCGAAGACCGCGAGAGCGTGACCGGTATCAAATGGATTTCGAGTTTCCCGGAAAACATCGAGCGCGGCATGCCGAGGGCGTCTGCGGTGCTGATCCTCAACGATGCAGCGACGGGATACCCGATGGCCTGCATGGAGGCGAGCATCATCAGCGCGGCACGCACGGCGGCGAGCGCCATCAGCGCGCTTCGATGTCTCGCGCGCGATGACTTCTCTCGTCCGCGGCGAGTGGCGCTCATCGGGGCAGGGGTGATTGCGCGTCATGTCGCCGAGTGTTTGCCATTGGCGGAACTGAGCATCGGAGACGTCACGGTCCATGACCTGAACATCGGATATGCCGAGGCGCTTTCCCGCCGAATCGAAAAGCAAATCGGGTTGAACGCTCGCGCCGAAGTGTCGCTGGAAATTGCGATACGCGATTCGGACGTGATCGTTTTAACGACCACGGCGGCGTCTCCGCATATTGAAGACCCCGGATGGTTTGCACACTGTCCGATCGTGTTGCATCTGTCGTTGCGGGATCTCGCGCCATCGATTGTCATGGCGTCGCACAACGTGGTCGACGACATCGACCATTGCTTGCGCGCCTCGACGTCGCTTCATCTCACCGAAATCGCGACCGGCCATCGGCGCTTCGTCACGACATCACTGCCGCACCTGCTGTGCGGCGGTGAGCCGCCGATGCGTAATCGGCCCATCGTGTTTTCTCCTTTCGGACTTGGCATTCTCGACATCGCCGTCGGTCGCTGGGTCTACGAGTGCCTGGCTGCCGAGCAGGCCCCCGTCCCCCGTTTCTTCTTTGACTTGCACCGCGCATGACCATAGCTTCCACCGCCTCCTTTAGTTCCTCGTCATCACCGGATCAACACGCTTCGCTCGCTGCCGAAGGGTTCGCGGACGTCCTCGTCGGACTGCAATATGGCGACGAGGGTAAGGCGAAAATCATCGACGCCCTCGCACCGGGGTACGACGTCGTTGCCCGCTTCAACGGTGGAGCCAACGCGGGCCACACCATCGACACACCGCAAGGACGCATCGCGCTGAAGCAGTTGCCGTCCGGTGTATTTCATCCTCATACCACGCTGTATATCGGGTCGGGTTGTGCCATCAATCCGTGGAAGTTGGCGGATGAGATTGGGCTACTGCGCGAGATGGGTATCGCCCTCGAAGGGCGGCTTCATATCAGCGCACGCGCGGCATTGGTGCAGCCGCATCACATTGCGATGGATCGCCGCAATGGCGACACGATTGGCACGACCGGCAACGGTATTGGCCCGTGCTACGCAGACCGCGCCTTGCGGGTTCGTAACGATATGCGCGTCAATCTGATGCTCGGCGACCTGATCGCGAACGAGTCCGAGGCTGTGGGTTCGATGCGAAACATTTTCACGCACATGGTCAACGCGGAGGGCGGCACCTCGCCGTGGATGGCCGAAATGTCCGATCTGTTAAGGGACCTGCCTCGGGTGGCAGCGTCTTTGCGGCCTTACATCCAGGTGGATCGTGGATGGCTTACGAATCGTGTCAGGGCGGGCGCGAGCGTGTTGTTTGAAGGCGCGCAGTCGGTGCTGCTCGACGTGGTCGAGGGAAGTCAGCCCTATGTCACATCGAGCCACACGGTGCCAGCCTACGCGTATGTGGGGGGCGATCTTTCGCCGAAGTACCACCGGCAGACAATCGGCGTGGCCAAAGCCATCATGTCGCGCGTAGGGCGTGGGCCATTTCCTTCGGAGCTTGGCGGAGAGCGCTCCGCAAAGTACTGTCACGATGCGTCGCAGTCCCGCATCGGAAAAGCAGAGGAGCAGTCATGTTTCTCCGCCGACACGTTGCTTCGCTCCAGCGATCCATTCGACGTGGGCACGGCGCTTCGCATGCTCACAGCAGAGTACGGAACAGGCACGGGGCGGCCGCGGCGTATCGGCATGCTCGATCTCGCTCAGTTGAGAGACGTCATCCGAACACACGCCGTGGACTGCGTGTATCTCAATAAGGTGGACTGTCTCGCGCACTTCGCAAAGTCGACGTATCAAGGCGTGCCGATGCGGGTGCATCGCGATGTCCTGACAGTGGATGCCATGCCGGATGTACTGATCTATCCCGGGCTGACGGAGCAATCGCTCGATCAGGCACGGAAAGGGACGCTGGATGCCACGATGCACGGCTTTGTCGACTTCGTCGAGCGTCACATCGGGGCACCTTTGGCCGGGCTCGGGCTCGGGCCTGAGCGCGCCAGTCTCGTGCCGCTGGCGCCGCATCCAATAGCACCCGTCGCGTCATCGATGCCACATGACGCCTAAGCAGGCCGGCATCGGCGCATATGGTGTCTCGGGCGGACACGGTGCAGTCGCATTCGAGCGCAAACCCTGGCGAGACGTTGCGGCAGTCACTCGCTGTGCTACGGAGTTGCCGTTTCCGCCGTTGCTCCCCGGACATCTGTTTTTCAATGTGTCGCTCATGCCATATGCGACGCATCCGTTGGTCTGCGCGCAAGGTCAGGCGGCGCGGCAGCGGTTGAGTGCACTGCGTCTCGAAGACTATCTGAACAAAACGGAGCGTGTCGAGTTGTTCATCGTCAACCGGGCCATTGAGCAGATGCTCGATAGGGATGACATCACGGCGGTGAGTCGCGACGATTTGCTGGCGATCTACACGGACGAAGGCTTTCACACCTGGATGATGGAGCGCTTCCGTTTGCAGATGCTACGCGTGGCGGGGCATGTCATGGAGAAGGGGAGCTCTCGGGGCGTCGGGCGAGTACTGGCTTTATGCGAATCGGTTTCGCCCGCGTATGCGGGCATCGCAAGCATTGCCGCTGCGACCGTGACGGAGACGCTGATCACCGGAACGTTGCGTCAGGCGGGCGCGGGCGACGAGATCTACCCGCCGGTGCGCACGTTGCTGTCGGAGCATGGTGCGGATGAGATGCGGCATCAGGCAGCGTTCGTTCGTTTTGCGAGCGAGTGGGTGCCTGGGCTTTCGATCGACGAGCGCGAATGCCTCGATCAACTGTTGCCGGAGCTGATGATGGCATTTCTCGCGCCCGAGATCGAGACGTGGCGCGAACACCTCTGTGTCATTGGGCTCGGCGAAATTGAGGCCGATCAGGTGCTGCTCGATAGCGTCGATCCGTTGGCGGTTGGCGTGCAGATGATGGAGGCCGCGCGGGTACCACGTCGTCTTTTCGAGCGCCTGGGACTGTCATGCGCAGAACGGTTTGCACAACAGGCGAGCCGGTGGCGGCCACCTTGACGGTGTGGAACCAGGGGTCGTAAGCGCGAAGTCTGCGCAGTGCGAATGCGAAGGTGGAAGCAGGGTTGAATCACGGCTAAATCTCGATTGAAGGACGGCGATCAGGAGGGACATGTGACGTGTCATTGGCTTGCGCCCGATTTGACGATGAGTGCCCCGGACTACCGGGCGTTGCTGAGTGCGGCGCTGTCGTTCAAGCGTCGATATCCCCTGCACACCGAGGGGGCGCTTCGTGACAGGACGATCTACTTTCTCTTCTACAACGCGTCGCTGCGCACGCGTAGCAGCTTCCAGACGGGACTGGCGAGATTGGGGGGGAACGCCATCGTCCTGGATCCACACACGGGGATTTATACGCCGGCGCTTCCTGACGCGGAGATCCCCTACACGACGGAGCGTGTGGCCGACGTCGCGCGGGTGCTGTCGTCTTACGGCGACGCGATAGCGATTCGCATGTACGGCGCCCCCGCTGGCTGGGTGTACGGCGCGGCGCACCGGCATCTCGAAGCGTTCGCCGAGTGGAGCAAGGTGCCGGTCATCAACATGGAGTGCGACCGGTTTCATCCGTGTCAGGCGCTCGCGGATGTCATGACGCTACGTGAACAACTGGACGGACTCACCGGGCGCAAGCTGTGTATCAGCTGGGCTTATTCGGGAAGTTGGCATAAACCTGTGGCGGTGCCGCAAAGTCTGTTGCTCGCCGCCGTCAAGACAGGGATGGACGTGACGCTCGCCTATCCACCGCCGTTCGCACTCGACTCTCAGGTCATGGCGGCCGCCGCGCAGTTTGCCGGGCAGACGGGGGCGCGAGTTCGCGTGACGCATGATTTGCGCGATGGCGTGACCGACGCGCACGCCGTCTACGCCAAGTCGTGGTGCAGCCTCAATCACTTGCCGAAACACTCGGGAGAGGGCGTCGACGAAACGGGCATGCGGGCGGCCTTCGAACGGCATCGAGATTGGTGCGTGGACACAGACATCATGCGGCTGGCCGAGCCGAATGCTGGCTATCTCCACTGCTTGCCGGTGGACCGGGGACAGGAGGTGTCGGATGACGTCGTGGAAAGCCCGGCGTCGTGGGTGTTCCAACAAGCAGCCAACCGGCTGCATGCGCAAAACGCCGTAATGGCGCATCTGTTGAATCCGGGGAGTCTAACTTGACGCCGTCGTTCTCTTATCGCTATACCTGCGTGCGCTGCGCGACCCCGCAGGCATGGGGGGCGATTCGCTATCGATGCCACGTGTGTGGTCAGAACTTGCGAATCCAGCGCAAGGCGGATGCAGACTCGCCGTCGGCGATGGATATCGTGACGATGTTCCGGGAAAGTGAAACGGAAGGCATGTGGCGGTACGTCGCCTTGTTACCCGTCGAAGCGCATTGGGGCAGCCGCCTACGTGTCGGCGGAACCCCCTTGATCGATTGCGGGGACGACGGCGGCGTCCTGCTTCGGATCAAGGACGAAGCGCGCAATCCCAGCGGCTCGCTCAAGGACCGGGCCACCGAGCTGGTGCTGGCTGTCGCAAAACGCGCCGGGTGCGAGGGGGCGGTGACGGCCTCGACCGGCAACGCCGGGGCGTCGCTTGCGTGCATCGCCGCCGCGCAGGCAATGGCGGCAACGGTCGTGGTGCCCGCCAGTACGCCCTTCGCGAAGCTTGCGCAGATTCGAGCGTACGGCGCGAACGTCTGCGAGATCGGGGGCACTTATGACGACGCCTTTGAGATTGCCGAACGCATGGCCGACGACGCACTCGTGTGTTGTCGGAACACTGGCGTGAATCCGTTCACGCGTGAGGGCAAGAAGACATGTGCCTACGAGATCGCCGAAGCGATGGCCTGGCGTGTCCCCGACTGGGTCATCGTACCGACGGGCGACGGCAATATTCTGTCGGGCATCGCGGCGGGATTTCTCGACTTGTTTGCGCTGGGTATCACCTCGGCAATTCCGCGCCTGATGGCCGCACAGGCCAACAGCGCCGACAGCATCTCGCGCGACTGGACGACGCACGACGAGACCGCGGCGTTGCCGGTGTCGCCCACTGCCGTTACGCCGAACACGGTGGCCGACAGTCTTTCGGTCAGCCGACCGCGGGACCACTTTGCTGCGCTGCACGCCCTCAGAGCCACGCGCGGCACCTGTGTGGTGGTGAACGATGAGTGCATCGCTGCCGCGTCGCGTACGCTCGCACAGCGTTTCGGTCTTTGGTATGAACCGTCGACGGCGGCAGGCTACGCCGCGTTGCAAGCGAGTCTCACCAGTGGGCGTATCCATAAGGGGGCGGAAGTGGTGTTGCTTGGCACCGGCAGCGGACTGAAATCACCGCAATGCTTCGATGACGTGACCCGGCCACCGGCTTGCACGTTGGCGGTGCTGCCGGAGGGACATGCGCCGGGCGACCACGGTCCGTTGCATCGTGGGGCATGCCCATGAGCGCGATGCCGGGCATGGACGTCATCGTCGTAGGCGCGGGTGTGAGCGGCCTGACGACGGCAGTGGCGATGTCACTCGCAGGTCGTCGCGTCGCCATTTTCGCGGCTGAGGGGCCATCGCAAACGACGTCGGCGTTGGCGGCGGCGATCTGGCATCCGTTCTATCAGGCCCCGGATCTCGTCTATCTCTCTCGCGCGCGGCACACGTATGCAGCGATGCATCGATTGTCGTCGGATGCATCGTCCGGGGTGAGCATGAGGCCATTGACCGAATATTTTCGACGCGACGCTGGCGTGCCCTGGTGGGCAGAATGCGCCAGCGGTCTGTGTCGGGTACCCCAGGCGCGTGTGCCATCGCGCTTCGCCTGCGCGTACCGCATGGACGTGCCGGTCGCCGTCGCCACGACTTACCTGCGTTATCTGATGAACATGTTCCTTGAACTTGGTGGCCGGTTCGTGCTGCGCCGCATCGAGGATCCTGCTGCGTTGCTCGACGAGGTAGAGATCGTAGTGAATTGCTGCGGCTTCGGCAGCCGCCAATTCGGCGACAACGCCCTGTCGCTGTCGCGGGCCGTTGTGTTGCGTGCCGCGCGTGACGACGCTGTGCAAGGATGTTTCATCGATGACTCGGATCCTTTCGCGCCGACGTACATCGTCGAGCGCGACGACGACATCGTACTCGGCGGTACGGCAGAACCCGACCTGACATCCACGGTCATCGGGCAACACCAGATCGATGACGTCGTTCATCGCTGCACACGACTTTGCGAGGGCGTTGCGGCCCTGCGTGTCATCGATGCGCGCGTCGGGTTTCGACCGATGCGTCATTCTCCACGAGTTGTCAGGGACGAGCGTAACGCGCGCTTACTGCACAACTATGGACACGGAGGTGGAGGCTTCACCTTGTCATGGGGATGCGCGAACGACATCGTTCGACTCGCGGGCGAGGTGCCGAGCGAAGCGTGAGCACTCTCGCACCGTGCTTGTCACGCACGATTCAATGCAACCGTGTAAGGAGACCCGATGGAACTGGATCCGGCGACGCTGGACGAGGCGCGCATCTACAACTTCATGATGAGCACGATTCTCCCGCGTCCGATTGCGTGGGTGAGTACGGTCGATGCGCTGGGGCGATCGAACCTCGCGCCGTACGCGTACTTCATGGGCGTGTGCTGTGTGCCGATGACGGTGCTGTTCTGTCCTGTGGTGCCGCCGCAGCCGAGACGAAAGAAAGATACGCTGCACAACGTCGAGGCGGTGCCGGAGTTCGTCGTGAATGTGGCGAGCACCTCTTGCATCGATGCCGTGAATCTCTCGGCCGCGCCTTTGCCACCCGGGGAGTCGGAATTCGACCTCACGGGCATGACGCCGGTGCCGTCTGCGCGTGTGCGGCCCCCGCGCGTTCGGGAGGCGTCCGTCGCCTTCGAGTGCGAGGTGCGCGACATCATCGAGATCAGCGCTGCCCCCGGCGGCGGATGGGTTGTGCTCGGCACGGTACTCGCCGCGCACGTAGACGACGCGCTGCTCGATCCCGTCACCTGTCATGTCGACCTGCATGCCCTCAGCCCGGTGGGGCGTCTTGGCGGTGGCTCGTTCGTGAATGCCGCTACCGATACGTTCACGTTGACACGCTACAAGACGCTTGCCGATCTTGCGTCGCGAAAGTGATCTCCCTGACCTTCGCGTGCTGCGGCAACGCGACATCGTCGAGTAGTCCGTAGTCGCTTGCCATCTTCGCGGCGCGATGGCGGCTCGATACGTCGAACTTGCGCATGGCGCTACGCAGATGGAAGACGACGCCATGTTCGGAGAGCGTGAGGATGCGACCAATTTCCCACGACGTCTTGCCGCACGCCACCCATCTCAAGCACTCGCGCTCGCGCGGCGTCAGTGCTGGCGCATAGAGACGGGCCGCATCGCACTGCACGATACGCCACACGGCTTCGTGCACATGGGCCGCGAGCACGACGCCGGCATGCGACGCCCACACATGTGCGCTCGAATCGCCGACGTCATGCGTTGGCCGCGCGTAGTAGCGTGCATCGTGGCGACCCTGAGGCTGTGCGTGATGCTGTGCCGACGGGCGAGCGCAATGCGCGGGGCGTCTCGGTGACGACAGACTCAATGTGCCAGATGCCCCCGATGGCGTGAAGACCGGATACGTGATGCCGAAGCGCAACCCGGCGGCGCGCTGTTCGTCGAGCAATTGTCGGGCCTCGGCGGACGCGTACAACCCGGCCGTCCATTCCACCGGTGTGAGCTGCCGGGCAGCGAGCGAGAGGACAGGGTCGACGGCGTCGTAGCGTTGCGCGTCATAACGTTGCTGCCACACACGGGGCAGATTGCCGAGGCGCGGTGTTGCGAAACGGCCATCGGGCAATGCGAAGTGGCCGCGATAGCTGAAGTAGCGCTGGCCGAGCGCGCTGCAAAGCGAGGGGAGCAGCGTGTGGAGGGCGTCGAAGCCGGTGGCGTCCTGCAGGGCGCTCAGACCGTCGGCAAACGAGCGAGGAGAGAGAAGGCGCGTGGCTCGCATGGCAAAGCGATGTAGGGAACATGTTTCGCTTGTAGCATGCGTCTGATGGCAGTGCGCATCGCGCTTCGCTGCAACGTGCGTGGTCCGTGAGTCGCGATGCCAAAGCGACACCGGGTGAAAGCTCGGGGCAAAGTCCCTTGATGACGCGGTGTCGCCACAGTATCGAGGCCTCGGACGAGGGCGCGACATAACGTCGCACGCGAAATCCGGCACAGCGCCTACTGTTGATGGATATCGGACGAATCCCGCATCGCAACGAAGCCCTCGATGCGAAGACGAGGTGGTGACGAGTCGCTGACGTGTCGTTCGAATGTGTCGGTTGGCAGGGTATTCAGGACACCGCAACGAGTCGCCGTGTGTTGCAATGTGTCAAACGTGCGACGCATAGGGAGTATCCCGTAGTCGCTCGGCCGTTGGGATTTTCGGCTAGGGGAATAACCGGATTTCCCTTTTGCATCAATGAGTTCAGGAGGATGCTATGGCGCGCCAAATACTCGGTATCAATGTTGTCGCTTCGAGAATGCGCGTTCTATAATGCGGCAGTTTGTCGCGGCCCGGACGCAACTAGTTCCCGGCCGTCGGACATGAAAGACCCAAAATGCCCCACGGGTGACGGCGATGCTCGCAGCCTCTTCTTCCGAGACCGGAAACGGTTCGGCGATGAAGGAATGGACGCATAAGCGCAACTGCGCGATATCGCCGCGCCAGTTTGTCCTGTTCTACCTGTCGTTGGCCGCCGTCTCACTGGGTGTTGCCTTGATTGCGGCGTGGCGCGGTGGGTGGTTGGTCTTGCCGTTCACAGGCCTGGACTTGCTCGTGGTGGGCGTTGCGTTCGTCATTCATGCCCGGCATGCCACAGATTACGAGGTCATTCGGTTGTCGCCCGTGAGCCTTGTGGTCGAGCAACGTTCAGCACAGAGGTTGACGCAGTTCGAGTTCAATCCCCGCTGGGTACGCATCGACATCGAGAAGCCGCCGCGAATGCGCATCGTCTTGCGCTCGGGTAGTCGCTCGGTCACTGTCGGTGCCTATCTTGCGCCGCATCGCCGCGAAACGTTTGCGCGCGAGCTGCGCCGTTGTCTTGCCCAACAGGCCTGAGAGAGATGGAGACGATCTCGGGCGACCGCCAGGGAGGATTTGGATGGTAATTTTGGGTAAGGAAGCTATGAAAAAAACGAAACACGCCTTGGCGGCTTTCCTTGCGGGCGCCTCACTGCTCGCCGGTGCTCCGGCTATCGCGGCGGGCGTCACAGACATGCCGGGGGGGCCGGCCGTCAACGAGCTCAACTTCCAGCCGCCGGTCACGAAACTCGCGCAAGAGCTTCACAGCCTGCACACCATGATGCTGATCATCTGTCTGGTGATCTTCATCGCTGTGTTCGGCGTGATGTTCTACTCGATCATCAAGCACCGCAAATCCAAGGGCCATCAGCCTGCGAATTTCCATGAAAGCACCACGGTCGAGGTGATCTGGACGGTCGTGCCGTTCATCATTGTGATTCTGATGGCGTTGCCCGCGACAAAGACCGTCGTGGCCATGAAGGACACCACCAACGCCGATATCACCATCAAGGTGACCGGCTATCAGTGGAAGTGGGGCTACGACTACCTGAAAGGCGAAGGCGAGGGCATCAAGTTCCTCTCGACGCTCACCACGCCGCGCAGCCAGATCGACGGCACGGCGCCGAAGAGCAACACGTACTTGCAGGAAGTCGACAACCCGATGGTCGTGCCGGTCAATAAGAAGGTGCGTCTGATCACCACGGCCAACGATGTCATCCACTCGTTCTACGTGCCTGCGTTCGGTATCAAGCAGGACGCCATTCCGGGCTTCGTGCGCGACACGTGGTTCAAGGCGGAGAAGGTTGGCGAGTACCGTGGCTTCTGTACCGAGCTGTGCGGTAAGGAGCACGCGTTCATGCCGGTCGTGGTGAAGGTGGTCTCGGAAGACGATTACAACAAGTGGGTCGACACGCAGAAGAAGCAGATGGCGGCCTCGGCGGACGATCCGAACAAGACCTACACCGTGCAGGAACTGATGGAGCGCGGCCAGAAGGTCTACGCCTCGAATTGCGCGGTGTGCCACCAGCCGAACGGCAAGGGCGGCGGTGCATTCCCGGCGCTTGATGGCGGCAAGATCGTGACGGGCCCGGTGGCCGATCACATCAGCATCGTGCTGCATGGCAAGAATGCGATGCCGAACTGGTCGCATCTGAACGATGTGGAGCTTGCGGCCGTCATCACGTTCGAGCGCAACTCGTGGAGCAACAAGACCGGCGACGTGATTCAGCCGGCACAGGTGCGCGAAGCACGCGGTAACAAGTCGGCGAATGCCGCCGGTGCCGCCGCCGACGCAGCGAAGAACAGTTAAGTCGTTCGACCAGTTCGAAGCAAGGAGATTGGGTATGAGTTCCATCGCTCACGATCACGTGGCGGGTCACGACGATCACGCGCACGACCATCCGCACGGATGGCGTCGCTGGCTATTCGCGACGAATCACAAGGACATCGGCACGTTGTACATGATCTTCTCGTTCGTCATGCTGCTCTCAGGCGGCGTGATGGCGTTGATGATCCGTGCGGAATTGTTCGAACCGGGCCTGCAGTTCATTCGTCCGGAGTTCTTCAATCAGCTCACCACCATGCACGGGCTGGTGATGATTTTCGGCGCGATCATGCCGGCGTTCGTGGGATTCGCGAACTGGATGATCCCGCTGCAAATCGGTGCGTCGGACATGGCGTTCGCACGCATGAACAACTTCAGCTTCTGGCTGCTGCCGGTGGGCGGTCTGCTCCTGATTTCGTCGTTCCTCGTGCCGGGCGGTGCGACCGCAGCAGGCTGGACGATGTACGCACCGCTGTCGGTGCAGATGGGGCCGGGCCAGGATCTGGCGATCTTCGGGGCGCACATTCTGGGCGCGTCGTCGATCATGGGCGCGATCAACATCATCGTCACCATTCTGAACATGCGCGCACCGGGCATGACGCTGATGAAGATGCCGATGTTCGTGTGGACGTGGCTCATCACCGCCTACCTGCTCATCGCCGTGATGCCGGTGCTCGCCGGCGCGATCACGATGCTGCTCACGGACCGTCACTTCGGTACGTCTTTCTTCAACGCAGCGGGCGGCGGCGACCCGGTCATGTATCAGCACATCTTCTGGTTCTTCGGACACCCGGAGGTGTACATCATGATCTTGCCGGCGTTCGGGATCGTGTCGCAGGTGATTCCGGCGTTCTCGCGCAAGCCGCTGTTCGGCTATAGCTCGATGGTGTACGCCACGGCGTCGATCGCGATTCTGTCGTTCATGGTGTGGGCGCACCACATGTTCGTGACGGGCATGCCGGTCACCGGCCAGCTGTTCTTCATGTACGCGACGATGCTGATCTCCGTGCCCACGGGCGTGAAGGTCTTCAACTGGGTCGCCACGATGTGGAAGGGCTCGCTCACGTTCGAGACGCCGATGCTGTTCTCCGTCGGCTTCCTCTTCGTGTTCACGATGGGCGGCTTCACGGGCCTGATTCTCTCGCTGGCCCCGCTCGACATTCAGATGCACGGTACTTATTACGTGGTGGCGCACTTCCACTACGTGTTAGTGGCCGGCTCGCTCTTCGCGCTATTCGCCGGGTTCTATTACTGGGTGCCGAAGTGGACGGGCCATATGTACAACGAGTGGCGCGGCAAGTTCCACTTCTGGGGCTCGCTCATCACGTTCAACGTGACGTTCTTCCCGATGCACTTCCTGGGTCTGGCGGGCATGCCGCGACGTTATGCCGATTACCCGGCGCAGTTCACGGACTTCAACCAGATCGCCACCATCGGCGCGTTCGGCTTCGGCCTGATGCAGGTGTACTTCCTGTTCTGGGTTGCGATTCCGACGTGGCGTGGCGGTAAAGCGGCCGAAGCCAAGCCGTGGGACGGTGCGCAAGGGCTGGAGTGGACCGTGCCGAGCCCGGCGCCGTTCCACACGTTCGAGACGCCGCCGAAGGTGCATTGAACATGGCACTCAGTCCTGAACAGCGGGCGAGAAACCTACGCACCGGGCTGATTCTAGGCTCGGTGGTGCTGGTGTTCTTCATCGGCGTGATGATCAAGACCAAATTGTTAGGCGGTATCTGATGGCTGGCATGCGACGCCTCAACGTGCGCACCTTCAGCAAGCTCTTGCTGCTGGTCGCGGTGATGTTCGGATTCGGGTACGCGATGGTGCCGTTTTACCGCGCGTTCTGCGATCTCGTGGGCATCAACCAGTTGGGAGATCGCACCACCGAGATCAGCGCGCGCAATTCGCAGGTCGACGAGAGCCGCACGATCACCGTTGAGTTCGACGCCAATGCGCAGGGACCGCTGCGCTTCAAACCGGCGAAGAGCAGCTTGACGGTGCATCCGGGGGAGATCGCGACCATCGAATATGAAGTGGCGAATCAGCAACCGCATGAAGTCCGCGCGCAGGCGATTCCGAGCTACGCGCCCGCCCAGGCGGCGAGCTACTTCAAGAAGATCGAGTGTTTCTGCTTTACGCAGCAAACGCTCAGGGCCGGAGAGGCCAAAGAGTTTCCGGTGGTATTCGTGGTCGACACGAAGCTGCCTAAAGATGTGAATACGATCACGCTGTCCTATACTTTTTTCGATCTCGGCAAGAACGACGCCAATCAACGTGCGGACGCCCCGACGGGTTCCCATGTTGGAGTGGTGAACGCAGGAACAAGGGCTGCAGATTCGATAGGGGGAGGCAAGGACGGCAATGGATGACCTGAAGGAGGCGACCCGGCGCAAGCTGTCTTTCTTCCAGACCATCGGTGCGGTGTTCTGGTCGTTTTTCGGTGTGCGCAAGGGGCGTGATCACGACCGCGACATGGCACAGCTTAACCCTGTGCATCTGATCGCGGCGGGGTTGATCGGGGGCATTCTGTTCGTTGTGGCGCTGGTGTTTCTGGCGAAGCTCGCCATCCGGCTCGCGACGTGATTGGTACAGACAAAGAGAACCAAGCCTGGAGAGATAAGAATGAGTGGTCAACACCAAACGGCGCCGTACTACTTCGTGCCGGCCCCCTCGCGTCACCCGGTGAGCTGCAGTGTCGGCCTGCTGGTGGTGCTCGGCTCGGCCGCTGCGTGGGTCAACGGACTATCGTGGGCCCCGTGGACGGCGCTGGCTGGCCTGCTGTGGGTGCTGTGGGTGCTACGCAGCTGGTTCGGCGACTCGATCGCCGAGTCCGAGGGCGGTCTGTACAGCAAGCGCATCGACGTGTCCTATCGCTGGGGCATGAGCTGGTTCATCTTCTCCGAAGTGATGTTCTTCGCGGCATTCTTCGGCGCGCTGTTCTACGCACGTACGCTGGCCATGCCGTGGCTCGGCGACCTCGATAACAAGCTGCTGTGGCCCGACTTCAGCGCCGTGTGGCCGAACACCGGCCCGGCAGGCGTGGTCGATGCGTTCGAGACGATGGGCCCGTGGCCGATCCCGACGCTCAACACCGCACTGCTGTTGACCTCCGGCGTCACGCTCACGATCTCGCACCACGCGCTGCGTGCAAACCACCGTGGCAGCGCGATCTTCTGGTTGTTCGCCACCGTCGTGCTCGGTTTCGTGTTCCTCGGCTTCCAGGCGTACGAATACCACCACGCTTACACCGAACTGAACCTCAAGCTGACCTCGGGCGTGTACGGTTCGACCTTCTTCCTGCTCACGGGCTTCCACGGTTTCCACGTGATGCTGGGCGCGATCATGCTCTCCGTCATGCTGGTGCGCCTGATGAAGGGCCACTTCACGCCGGATCATCACTTCGGTTTCGAAGGCGCCGCGTGGTACTGGCACTTTGTGGACGTGGTGTGGCTGGGGCTGTACGTCGTGGTCTACTGGCTCTGACGTCGGCATCGAAACACACTTCAGGGGCGCCGCCGGATTCCGGCGGCGTTTCCATTTGATGCGGCCTTATGTCGCACAGTTGGCGGGATACCGGTGGTGACGGCATTGCGCCACCGCCGTGAATGTCGGCAGACGTTATTCGGCGTAAAGCAGCGTGGCAGAGAGGGGGTGCGGCGATTTGCCGCAGGAGACTGGCGCGGGACTCAGTATCGTATGCCCGTGCTGTGAATCCAGCCCATCCAGTTGGCGAACAGGATGAGCAGGAACAGCGTCACCGACAGGCCGACGCGCACCATCAGCGATTGCACGGTGCGGTTCGATCGGCCCTTGTCCCGCATCATGAAAAACAATGCGGACGCCAGACTGCCGAGAATCAGGACGAAGGCGATGGCAACGATGATGCGCATGATCTGTCCGATGACGGGAATTCGTCATTATCGGGCAACGCACACGCGCTGGCACGCTGCAATGCAGTGTGGACAGCCAACGCTGTGCAACATCAGGCGGCAGCCGGACAAGGAACGTACGTGTTGAAAACTCTCTTGCGCGGCATGCGGCCTGTGCCCGCCGTGCTGATACTGCTGGGCGTGATGCTCACCGCCGCACTCGGCGTGTGGCAGTACCAGCGTGCGCAGATGCGTCTGGCGCGTCAGGCGCAGATCGAGCAGGCCGAGCGCGCGCCGGTCATCGCGCTCGGTGCGCGGGCCTATTCGCTGGACGACGTGAGCCATCGGCGCGTGCGCGTCACGGGTCGATTCCTGCGTAATCGCGTGGTGTATCTCGATAACCGTCCGCGTAACGAACTGCCCGGCTTCTATGTGGTGATGGCGCTGCAAGTGGCGCCCGATCACGTGGTGCTCGTCAATCGCGGATGGCTGCCGCGCGACCTGCGCGACCGCGCGTCGATCATGCCGTATGCCACACCGGCGGGCGATATCACGGTGGAAGGCCTTGCCATGCCCGACCCGTCGCGCGCCTTCGAACTGGGGCACGGGGGCTCGGCGGCGGGGCTGTCGATTCGTCAGAACCTCGACGTGACGGAATATGCGCGTGAGGCGTCGCTGCCGCTGCAACCGTTCGTCATCATGCAGACAAACGACACGGGTGATCACCTGCTGCGCGACTGGCCGCAACCGGCGAGCGGCGCGGATCGCAACTATGGTTATATGGCGCAGTGGTTCGGCATGTCGCTGATTCTGGCGCTGCTGGGACTGCGCCTGGCGTATCGACGCGGCCGTCGCATGGCGACAGCGACCAACAAATTCACGCGGGCATAAGACGCGCATAAGGCCAACATGAGTGCAAATGTGAGTACGGATCGGAGTGGAAGTCCTGCCGTCGACCCGGTGCAACGACGCCGCGCGAGGCGTATGCTCGTGCTGCTCTTCGTGGTGTGCGCCGCGCCAGCGGTGGCGGCGTATCTGATGTATTTCGTTTTCAAGCCGCAGGGCGGCACATCCGCCTACGGCAAGCTGATCGAGCCGCAGCGTCCGTTGCCGACGCTCGTTGTGCACGACGACGAGACGGGCGAGGACCTGCCGTTGTCGTCGCTCAAGGGCAAATGGCTCATGATCAGCGCCGACACGGCCACATGCGACGAGAATTGCGTCAGCAAGCTCTTCTATATGCGGCAGATCCGCGTCCTGCAGGGCAACGAGCGCACGAGAGTGGAAACGCTGTGGCTGGTGACAGACGCCTCGAAGGTGTCGCAACAGATCGACGACGCTTACCCTGATACGCGCCGCCTGCGTGCCGATCCGGTCGCGCTCGCCTCGTGGCTGCCGACGCAGGAGGGCACCGGCCTGCGCGATCATATCTATCTGGTCGACCCGCTGGGCAACCTGATGATGGCGTTCCCGAAGAACGCCGATCCGGGCAAGATCAAAAGCGATCTGTCGCGACTGCTGAAGTGGTCGGGGACGGGTTGATGGGACGAGGGAACGTCCCTCTCACGATGAATGAAACGAATGGCCCCGGGGCGCACGTGCGCCCCCGACTTGTTGAAGAACTGACGTAAAACCGATGCTTTACCTTCTGGAACTGGGCTTCATCGGCCTGTGTATCGCGGTGCTGCCGCTCGGCTGGGTACTGCTGCGCCGCGACGCGAACAAGTACCGCAAACTGGCCTGGGTGACGACCTTTCTCACGCTCGACCTGATCATGTTCGGCGGCTTCACGCGTCTGACGGATTCGGGTCTCGGATGCCCCGACTGGCCGGGGTGCTACGGCACGTCGTCGCCGTTCGCCGCCCATGCCGACATCCATGCGGCGCAGTTGATGCTGCCCAGCGGCCCGGTGACCTTCGTCAAGGCGTGGATCGAGATGATCCACCGGTATTTCGCGATGGCCGTGGGCGTGCTCATCATCACCCTGATGGTGATGGCGTGGGTCAAGCGCCGCGAGCTGAAGCAATCGCCGTGGCTGGCCACGTGGCTGCTGGTGCTCGTGTGCGTGCAGGGGGCGTTCGGGGCGTGGACCGTCACGATGAAGCTGCAGCCGGTGATCGTCTCCATTCATTTGATGTTGGCGCTCACTTTGCTAGGGTCGCTGGCATGGCTGGCATGTCGGCAGATGCCGTTGGCTAGCGTTGCGGCCGATGCCGGGGCCTTGCGCTGGCGGTGGGCGGCGCTGATCGGGCTGGCGTTGCTCGTCTTCCAGATTGCCCTTGGCGGATGGGTAAGCACCAACTACGCTGTATTGGCATGCACTGACTTCCCGACGTGCCAGGGGCAGTGGATTCCGTCGATGGACTTGCATAACGGATTCAAGCTATGGCGAGAACTGGGCAAGACGGCGGGTGGCGAGGTGATTCCGATGGATGCGCTCGTGGCGATCCATTGGGTGCACCGGACGTTTGCCGTGGTCGTGGTGCTGTATCTGGCGTGGCTGGCGAGTCGGCTGCGACGTCATGCCGCGCTCAGAAAGCTCTCGATTCTGGTATTTCTACTGGTGCTCGTGCAATTTGCGACCGGATTGTCGAACATCGTTTTCCAATGGCCGCTGCTCAATGCCATTGCCCACAACGGCGGCGCGGCGGTCCTGCTGCTTTTGCTTGTCATGTTAAACTACCGCATTCGCGCCGCCCGCTTAGTCGCAGCGGCGCCCATTGCGGCCAGCCTGATAGATCAGGCAGACGTCCCGGCCCGCCAGAAGCCTTTCTCCGCAGCGGAGCCGGCTGCCGCACCGCTCGGCGCCCCGTCTGGCCCGGCGTAGCGCATTGCCTTCAGAGTGTATGAAAAGCACGACCCTTCCCCATCCGCCGGCTAGCCGTATCGCGCAATATTGGGCGCTGACCAAGCCCCGCGTGACGCAGCTCGCCGTCTTCTGTGCCGTGATCGGCATGTTCCTGTCCACGCGCGGCATGGTGCCGTGGCAGGTGCTGATCGGCGGCACCATCGGCATCTGGCTGCTCGCCGGATCGGCCTTTGCCGTGAACTGCCTGATTGAGCAACGCGTCGACGCCCTCATGCGTCGCACCGCGTGGCGTCCGTCGGCACGCGGCGAGATCGCACCGTGGCAGATCATCGTCTTCTCGACGATTCTGGGTGCCGCTGGCATGGTGGTGCTCTACACGTTCACGAATCCCCTGACGATGTGGCTGACGCTCGGCACGTTCGTCGGCTACGCGCTTATTTACACCATTATCCTCAAGCCCTCGACGCCGCAGAACATCGTGATCGGCGGCGCGGCAGGTGCGATGCCCCCGGCACTCGGCTGGGCCGCTGCGACCGGCGCGGTGCCAGCCGATGCGTGGATTCTGGTGCTGATCATCTTCGTCTGGACGCCGCCGCACTTCTGGGCGCTCGCGCTTTACCGCCGTCAGGACTACGTGAATTCGGGGCTGCCGATGCTGCCGATCACGCATGGCGAGAAGTACACGCGTTTGCAGATTCTGTTGTACAGCGTCGTGCTGTTTGCGGTGTCGCTGCTGCCGTTCGCGCATCGCATGAGCGGCTATCTGTATCTCGTCTCGGCGGTCGTGCTCTCGGGCATCTTCCTCGGTTACGCGGTCAAGCTATGGCGCAAGTATTCCGATGAGCTCTCGCGCTCGATGTTCCGCTATTCGATCGTCTACCTCTCGCTGCTGTTCGCGGCGTTGCTGGTCGATCATTACGTGCAGATCTACCTGCTGGGCTGAACTTCCGGGGCATTTGCCCATCACAGGCTGAGTCACGACGACAGGCGCGTTACGGTATTCTTCGCCGGCGCGCCTGTTGTGTTTTCCGAAGGCGTTTTTTCCATACGTTCTGGGGTCATTCGTTCATGAATCTTGCTGTCATCTGGTTGCGCCGTGCGATGTTGCTGATGGGGCTGACGGTGCTTCTCGCCGCCTGCGGTAAGGAAGGGCCGACGTTCACGAGCCTCGATATCACCGGCAACAAGGAATTCGCCAAGGACTTCTCGTTGCAGGATCCGCAGGGCAAGACGCGCACGCTCGCCGATTACAAAGGTAAGGCCGTGGTGATGTTCTTCGGCTACACGCATTGCCCGGACGTCTGCCCGACCACGATGGCGGAACTCAATCAGGTGATGCAGAAGCTCGGTGCGGACGACGCTCAGCGCGTTCAGGTGCTGTTCGTGACGGTCGATCCGCAGCGCGATTCGGCCGAACTGATGGGCCAGTACGTACCGGCGTTCAATCCCGCTTTCGTGGGGCTGCGGCCTGCGGATGACGCCGCGCTCAAGGAAGTGACCAAGTCGTTCCGCGTCGTGGTCAACAAGGTGGAAGGGTCGACGCCCAACAACTACACCATCGATCACACGGCCGGGATTTACGTCTTCGATCCGAACGGGCAACTGCGTCTGTTCATGCGTCCGGACGAGCCGGTCGATGCGATGGCCAAGGACCTGAAGACGTTGCTGAGCTAAGACGCCGATCCGTCGCAGGATCTCATCGCATAAAAAAATCGCGCCCCTGGAGGCGCGATTTTCGTTTCTACGTTCACTACGACGCCGACCTGTGAGGGCTCAGCGTCGTCAGGCTCAACTGCCTTCCTGACTGCGACGTTCGAGGTCGTCGTGCGCTTCGAACCACATCACGTTGATGATGCCGAACGCGAGCGCGAGGCCAAGGCCGAGAATCCAAGAGAAGTACCACATGTCGCGACTCCTTGATCAGTACATCGTGTGCGGGTTGTCGTTGACCGCGTCGATCGTCACGCGGCCACGGATCACGCGGTACACCCATCCGGTGTAGAGCAAAATGATGGGCAGGAAGACGATCACGGCGATCAGCATGATTTGCAGCGTGAGCTGGCTCGACGTAGCGTCCCACACCGTGAGGCTGCTGCCCGGCGCAGTGGCCGACGGCATGACGAACGGGAACATCGAGAAACCGGCGGTGAGGATGATGCCTGCGATCATCAGGCCTGTGACGACGAACGTCCACGCATACGCGCGGCTCGTGGCGAGCAGGGCAGCCAGCAACGCGCACAGACAGGCGACGACCGGCGCCGCAATCATCCACGGGTAGGTGTGATAGTTCGTGAGCCACAAGCCCGGGCCGGTGGTGACCTGCTTCATCAGCGGATTGGCCGGGGAGTCGGTCGCGCCCATCTGCGTGATGGCGAAGCCGTCGACGTGCGTGGCGACCAGCACTCCGGCCACGAGGAACAGCAGCAGCGTACCCAGTGCGGTTAGACGCATGATGCGTCCGGCGCGCTCGGCCACGAGCGGATCGGCCTTCATGCGAAGGTGCGCCGCACCGTGCGTGACCAGCATCAGCAGGCTCACCAGTCCGCACAGCAGCGCGAACGGGTTGAGCAGGGCCCAGAACGACCCGGTGTAGGTCGAGCGCAGCGTGTTGTCGAACGAGAACGGCAGGCCGAGCAGCAGGTTGCCGAAGGCCACGCCGAACACCAGCGACGGCACGGTGCTGCCCACGAACAGTGCCCAGTCCCAAGAGTTACGCCAGCGTGCACTCGGCAGCTTGTTGCGGTAGTCGAAGCCGACCGGTCGCAGGAACAGCGCGAAGAGCACGAGCAGCAGCGCCCAGTACAGGCCCGAGAAAGCGGCGGCATAGACGAGCGGCCACGCAGCGAACATCGCACCGCCTGCCGTCACGAACCAGACTTGATTGCCTTCCCAGGTGGGGGCGACGGTGTTGATGATGACGCGTCGTTCCGCGTCGGTCTTGCCGAGGAAGGGCAGCAGCGTGCCGGTGCCCATGTCGAAGCCGTCGAAGAAGGCGAAGCCGATCAGCAGAACGCCGACGAGCACCCACCAGATCAGCTTGAGTACGGTGTAATCGATCATCATGATGTGTGTCCCCCTGACGATCAGACCGAAGTTGCCGGACGGTCGCTCGCAATCGCGGCCCCGCTCGACCCTTCCGTCTCGAAGTGATAGCGGCCAGTGTGCAGCGACGACGGGCCGAGCTTGACGTACTTCACCATCAGGAACATCTCAATGATGAGCAGCGCGGTGTAGAAGATGATGAAGCCCGCGAGGCTCATGTACAGATCGGTGGCAGACAGCGACGACGTGGAGAGGTGCGTCGGCAGAATGCCGGCGATGGTCCACGGCTGACGTCCCATTTCGGCGACGATCCAGCCGAACTCGGCGGCGAGCCACGGCAGCGGAATCGCCCACACGCACCAGCGCAGGAACCACGCCGAGCGCGGCTTGAGCAGACGGCGTCGTGCGCACAGCCAGAACGCCCACAGGAACGTGAAGAGGAACAGGAAGCCGAGGCCGACCATGATGCGGAACGACCAGAACACGGGCGCCACTGGCGGGATCGTGTCGTTGGCCGCCATCAGAATCTGCTCCGGCGTGGCGTCGACGACGTTCGGCGTGTACTTCTTGAGCAACAGGCCGTAGCCGAGGTCGTCCTTGTACTTGTCGAACTCGGCGCGCACCGCTGGCGACGTATCGCCGCCACGCAGCTTTTCGAGCGCTGCGAAGGCGATCATGCCGCGCTTGATGTTGTCCTTATGCTCGTCGCGCAATTGCGTGAGGCCGATGACCGGCGTGTCGACGGAGCGCGTAGCGATCAGACCCATCGCCCAGGGAATCTTCACCGCATAGTCGGTGCGTTGTTCCTTCTGATTCGGGAAGCCGAACAGCGTGAACGATGCGGGCGGCTTGGCCGTCTCCCATTCCGCTTCGATGGCCGCGAGCTTCACCTTCTGCACTTCACCCGTGGTGTAGCCCGATTCGTCGCCCAGCACGATGACGGACAGCGTGGATGCCAGACCGAAGCCCGCGGCGACCGCGAACGAGCGCAGCGCGAACGGCACGTCGCGACGCTTGAGAAGGTACCACGCGGAGATGCCGAGCACGAACATGGCGGCGGTCACGTAACCGGCCGAGAGCGTGTGCACGAACTTCACCTGAGCGACCGGGTTGAACACCACTTCCCAGATGCTGCTCAGCTCCATGCGCATGGTTTCGTAGTTGAAGTGCGCTCCGATCGGATTGTTCATCCAGCCGTTGGCCACGAGAATCCACAACGCCGAGAGGTTCGAGCCGAGTGCCACCGCGAAGGTGGTGGCGAGGTGGCCGATGCGCGAGAGCTTGTTCCATCCGAAGAAGAACAGGCCCACGAACGTGGCTTCGAGGAAGAAGGCCATCAACCCCTCGATTGCGAGCGGCACACCGAAGATGTCGCCGACGTAATGCGAGTAGTAGGCCCAGTTGGTGCCGAACTGGAATTCGAGCGTGAGACCCGTGGTCACACCCATCGCGAAGTTGATCAGGAAGAGCTTGCCCCAGAACTGGGTCATGTCCTTGTAGATCTGCTTGCCGGTCATCACATAGACCGATTCCATGATGACGAGCAGCCACGACAGGCCCAGTGTGAGCGGGACGAACAGAAAGTGATACAGCGCCGTTATGGCGAACTGCAAGCGCGAGAGGTCGACGACTTCGCTACTGATCATGGCGGACACCTTGATTTTTGGTGGGGGACTGCGCTTCGACGGCCTGCGGCCCGATCAGGGCGCGGGCCACGACGTCCGGCGGCAATTGCATGTGCTTGGCCATTGGAGCGTCGAAGAACGCGTGCTTCAGGATGAACAGGAGTACTACCTTGATCGCGAGAACGATCAGGATTTCGAGGGCAAAACGGGAAGGGCGGGTGCGCCAGCGCCGGATCGTCCAGGCGACGATACCCGTGGCTGCCGGTGAGGCCGTGGCGTGAGGCTTCAGACTGCTAGGAGAGTGGGTGTCCATCCGTGACGGCTCCTGGCGTCGAAAGTCGTGTTGTTGGGAACAGCGTCGACTTTCGGCGCATTTTGCCTTATCGCTTGAAAATGTCAAACCGCAGCGCACGGGGGCGGATGACACGCAGGTGACGCTGGCTCGATGCGGATCTGCCATTGCGAGCAACGGCGGATGAGAAGCAGATTCGACACAAGGGTCCGGCGCGGCGAACGGCCCCCGGGCCGTCCTTCGCACGCAGCATGGCTACGTACGAGCCGATTCTATCGACTGGATCAGTAGCAGACCTTGCGATGCATCAAGTCGCGATCAGATGGCGGATGAACTTTCGAAGTCCAATAAAAAAGCCCCGCGAACCTCTCGGGGCTTCACGGGGCTTGGCTGCCGACGATGTTCCGTCGACTTGGATGGCAGTGTCGTGTGGCAATTTGTCGCTGCCTTCGACACTCGATCCCAGTATTACGCGTAGGCCTGCAACGCGCCTTTCATCTTCTTCATCGCGGCCACTTCGATCTGACGGATACGCTCGGCGGAGACGCCGAATTCGTCTGCCAGTTCGTGCAGCGTGGCACCACCGCTGCCGTCGTCGGCGACCGACAGCCAGCGCGCTTCGATGATGCGGCGGCTACGCGGGTCGAGACGACCAAGCGCCGTTTGCAGACCGTCGCTCTGCAGATGGTCACGCTCGCGTGCGGCGATCACGGCGGTCGGCTCCTGGTGGGAGTCGGCCAGATAGGCGATGGGGGCGAAGCTCGCGCTTTCGCCGTCGTCGCTGTGACCTTCGAGGGCGATATCGCCGCCCGACATGCGGGTTTCCATCTCGATGACGTCTTCACGCTTGACGTTCAGATCGCGTGCGACCTGATCGATCTCTTCCGGCGTGAAGGCCTGCAAGCCTTGCTTCTGGCTACGCAGATTGAAGAACAGCTTGCGCTGGGCCTTGGTCGTGGCGACCTTGACCGTGCGCCAGTTCTTCAGCACGTATTCGTGAATCTCGGCCTTGATCCAGTGCATGGCGTACGAGACGAGCCGGACACCCTGCGTGGGATCGAACCGTTTGACGGCCTTCATCAGGCCGATATTGCCTTCCTGAATCAGGTCGGCGTGCGGCAGACCGTAACCGAGGTAATTGCGCGCGATCGAGACCACCAGACGCAGGTGCGAAAGCACGAGCTGGCGGGCGGCTTCGAGATCGTCGTTTTCACGCAGACGCTTGGCGAGCGACTGCTCTTCCTCGGCGGTGAGCAGGGGAATGCGATGGACAGCCTGAATGTAGCTGTCGATATTGCCCAGACTGCCCGGCAGCATCAGCGCCGACGGGGCAAGTGCAAGGGCACGCGAATTCGGCGCCGTGCCGGTGGCCGGCGTCGTCGGATGCTTGGTGGCGGCAGTACTCAAGTGGTGGACTCCTGGTTAGCCTCTGGGAAAGCATTTTAGCACTCTCTTTCGATGAGTGCTAAAGACGTTAGAACCCTTACCGGACGGGAAGTTTCCGGCTTCTTGGGGTTTTCCAGCACCCCCCGTCAAACGGGAGAAGTCACTGGCGCAAACGTGACTCGGATGGTGTAAATTGCAACCCAAGCCACGAGCGTAAAGTGATGGCGAAGGATGGGAGGTCAGCATGGCGGGAAAGCACATTGACGCGGTACGACAACTCGAATCGGCCCGCTTCGAAGCGATGATCGAAGGTGATGTCGATGAGCTGGAAAAGCTCCTCGCGGACGATCTGTTCTACGTGCATTCGAATGGCAAACGCGAGACCAAGCGCGAATTTCTCGACGCGATCAGCTCCGGCCGCCGCCGTTACCTCGACATCGACGTCGACCCGAAAGCGCAGGAACTCCGCCAGTTCGGCGACACGGTGGTCGTCACCGGCAAGCTCAAGGTCGAACTGGAAACCGCGACCGGTTCGCTCGCGTCGCAAATGACCTACACGGCAGTGCACAAGCTGCTGGCCGAAGCCTGGCTTGTCATCTCCTGGCAGGCAACCCGCATGGCGTCGGCCGACTGACCCGCCCGGTACTCTCCGGGCGTCCTCTCCAAAACAGAAGATTGGATGTGTTTCGGGACGAAATGTTCCGAAAATATCGTATTTTTCGATGGCTTTTCGACTTTGTGACGAAATTCGCGCGAGTTATCCGACGTTGCGCGCGTATTTCGTTTCAATGCGTCGATGACGCGTTTAGCCCGATGGCCTGACGGATCACTTCGACCTGACGGGCGATGGGGGCTGGCACCGGAATCTCTCCGGCGAGTACCGCTGCAGTCCATCGTGCGGTGGCGGGGGCGTCGGCGGCAGGTAGCGATGGCGGAGCGCCGGTGGCACCGTCTTCCGCCTCCTGCCACGACCGGTATGTCCCATCCGAAAATCCATCGATCGCCGCCTGACGGCGGGCGTCCGCAACCGGTTCGCCTTCCGTGCCGCGTGCGAGCAGCACGCCCGGGGCGGCGCTATTGGTCGCGTCGGCAAACATTTCGCTCAGCGTCTCCCGATACTCCGGATGCGTGTAGTTCACGAGCCGCAGCGCTGGTCCGGCAAACGGCTGCAAAAGCTTGACGATGGTGTGCCCGGAATTTCGCACGCCGAGCGCCGCACGCATCTCCAGGAGTCGTTCCAGCGCAGGCGACAGCGCCGCAATCGGCAGATAGGCGACGCGGCGAGTGCGCAGGGCCTCCTCCGCCTCGGCGGCCGATCGGCTCGCGGGATGACCGAGTTCCGCGAAGATCGCCTGCGTGCCGACGCGATTCGCGCCGCTGTGATGTTGTCCGTGCACCAGCACCGGGATGCCGTCGCGCGCGAGCAGCAGCGCCAGCAACGGTGTGAGGTTCGGCTGTTTGCGCGCGCCGTTGTAACTCGGTAGCAGCACCGGTGGCGGGGCGTCGGCCGGTGCGACGAGCGGGGTGAATGTGGCATGCGCGGCGTCGAGCATGGCGCGCAGTTCGACGGGCGTCTCGCCCTTGATGCGGTACGCGATCAGCACACCGCCCAGCTCGGCGGGCGAGACCCGTTCGGCGAGGATGGCGTCGAACAGCGTGCGGGTTTCGTCCGCGCTCAGCGCGCGTGCACCTTTCGCACCACGGGCGATGATCTTGAGCAGCGGGGCGCAGGCAAAGGGGGCGGCAGAGGTCATGACGCAGTGATCTGTGGAATGCGGCTTCTGGTTCGTGGGCGAGTCGTTATCCATCATACGCAATCAGGTGTCATCGGGGCCAGCGCTTGCAGTACCATCTCGTGTTCGGGCGCGCTTGCGGGCCCCTTGGATCCTCACGATCCCTGGTCGCCGCGTCGCCCCCCAATTTCCGCTTTCGAGGTCAGCCCCATGTCCACGCTCACGCTGTACAGCTATTTCCGCAGTTCCGCGGCCTATCGGGTGCGTATCGCCCTGAACCTCAAGGGACTCGACTACGACATCGTGCCGGTACATCTGGTGCGCGACGGTGGCGAACATCTCAAACCAGCCTACCGTGCGCTCAATGTCAATGCTCTGGTGCCGACGTTCGTCGACGGCGACGTCAACATTCATCAGTCGCTTGCCATCATCGAGTATCTGGAAGACGTGCATCCCACGCCCGCGCTGCTGCCGTCCGACCCGGCTGCGCGCGCGCAGGTCCGAGCACTGGCGCTGGACATTGCGGCCGACATTCACCCGATCGACAACCTGCGCGTGCTGCGTTTCCTCAAGCACGACATGGGCGTGACGGAAGAGCAGAAGAACGCGTGGTACGTGCACTGGATCGTGGAAGGGTTCAAGGCACTTGAAGCGCGTCTCGCGGCACAGACGTCGCCGGGCAAGTTCATCGTTGGCGATACGCCGACGCTGGCGGATTGCTGCCTCGTGCCGCAGATCTACAACGCCAATCGCTTCAAGGTCGACATGACGCCATTCCCGCGCATCTCCGCCATCCACGCGCATTGCCAGACGCTCGAAGCCTTCCAGCGCGCTGCACCCGAAGCGCAACCCGACGCCGAGTAAGTCCCTAGATGATCGATCCGGCTTTCTGGCGGGGCATGGCGCTTGGCGCCAGTCTCATCATGGCAATTGGCGCGCAGAATGCGTTCGTCTTGCGTCAGGGGATTTTGCGACGTCACGTGGGCATCGTCGTGACGGTCTGCGCGATTTGCGACATGGCGCTGATCGCGGCGGGTGTGGCGGGTATGGGCGGCCTGATTGCCGCCTATCCGCGTTTCATCACGATCGTGACATGGGGGGGCGCGGCGTTCCTGTTCCTCTACGGCTTGCGGGCGTGGCGCGCGGCATTTCGCGGTGCGGGGGCGTTGCAGGCGGACGGCAGTCGCGCGGCGACGCAAGAAATGTCGTGGCAACGCGCCATCGGCCTTGTGCTGATGCTCTCGCTGCTCAACCCGCACGTTTATCTCGACACGGTGATCCTGCTCGGTGGCATCGGCGCACGCGAGCCGTCGCCGGGGAACATGTGGTTCGCGGGCGGCGCGATGATCGCGTCCATCCTGTGGTTCACGGCGCTCGGTTACGGCGCACGTCTGCTCGCACCGCTCTTTTCGCGTGCCCGCGCGTGGCAGATTCTCGACGGCGTGGTCGGCCTCATGATGTGGGGGCTTTGCGCAGGACTCGTCGCGCAGCAGATGTAACGTCGTCACGCAGACGAAAAGCAAAGAAAAGCAAACGGCCCGCCACCTAAGTGTGCGGGCCGTTTGTCTTGATGCGTTGGCTTCGCGGTGTTGTTCGCGGCTTAGCCCAGCAGGGCGTCGGCGAACTCGCGGGCCGAGAACGGCTGCAGGTCTTCCACCTTCTCGCCCACGCCGATGAAGTACACCGGCACCGGACGCTGACGGGCGATGGCCGCCAGAATACCGCCTTTGGCCGTGCCGTCGAGCTTGGTCACGATGAGACCGGTGAGCTGGAGGGCGTCGTCGAATGCCTTGACCTGCGTAAGCGCGTTCTGGCCGGTGTTGGCGTCGATGACGAGCAGCACCTCGTGCGGCGCGCCGTCGGCCGCCTTGCCCAGCACGCGCTTGATCTTCTTGAGCTCTTCCATCAGATGCAACTGCGTGGGCAGACGGCCTGCCGTGTCCGCCATCACGATGTCGATCTTGCGCGCACGGGCGGCGCTCACGGCGTCGAACACGACGGCTGCCGGGTCGCCGCTTTCCTGAGCGACGACGGCGACGTTGTTGCGTTCGCCCCAGATCGCCAGTTGTTCACGGGCTGCCGCGCGGAACGTATCGCCTGCCGCGAGCAGCACTGACTGGCCGTAGTGCTGGAAGTGCTTGGCGAGCTTGCCGATGCTGGTCGTCTTGCCTGCACCGTTCACGCCCGCGATCATCACGACCATCGGCGCTTCGCGGCCCAGCACGAGACTCTGTTCGAGCGGTTGCAGCAGGTCGACGAGCAGGTCGTGCAGCGCGCGCTTGACCTGTTCGCCTTCGGTCAGACGCTCGGCCTTGACCTTCTTGCGCAGGGCGTCGATCAGATAGGTCGTGGCTTCCACGCCCGCGTCGCTCATCAGAAGCGCGCCTTCGAGCTCTTCGAACAGGTTCTCGTCGACCTTCACGCCGACGAAGATGCTCGTGATGCCCGAGCTCGTCTTCGACAGCCCGGCCTTCAGCCTAGTGAGCCACGAACGCTTGGCCGCCGGTTCGGGGGCCGGGGCTGAGACGATCTCGCCGATGGCTTCGCCTTGCGCGTCCTTCACGACGACCGGGGCGACAGGTTCAATGGGTTCGACGGGTTCGGCAGGTTCAACGGACGCACTTTGAACGACAGGGGGGATCGGTGTCGGCTGCGGGGCAGGCGCCGGCGCAGCTGACGCCGGTGTGGGTGCCGTTGGGATATTGCCCCGCGCTGGCTCGGACTGTGCCGAATTTTCGGCAGGGCTGACGGCCGGTTGTGCGGGCTGGACGGCTTGCGTCGGCGCAACCGCGGGGGCGGACGACGTAACCGGTGCGGGCGCACCAGACTGAGCCGACGTCGTTGGCTGGCTTGTGGACGGCAGCGGATCTTGTGTCTGCGAAACGTCTGCGGAAGACGCTTCGGGTTCGGGCGATTCGGGCGATTCGGGCGATTCGGTCGGTGCGGGGCTCGTTTCGGCGGCTTTGCTGCCGCCCGACTTGAAGCGCTTGAAGAAACTGAACATGGGGTGAGGAACTCGACGTGGGGCGCGCTATCGGCGTGCGACTATGATTTGTCCTGCCATTCGCGTCGCACAAAACGCCCTACAATGGGCAGGTCGTTATTTCCGACGCGGGAAATGCGACGTATTTTATCAGACGCGAATCGACGTCCATGATGGGCGAAAGGGGATCCATGACGGGAACCATGCGCTGGCGACACGCCTTGGCCGGACTGGCACTGGCGGGTGTAATGAGCCTGGGCCACGCCGCTGACACCGGCGGCAGCAAGACAACGGATAACACTTCGGAATTCACGCTCTCGAACGGTCTGCGGCTGATCGTGCGCGAAGACCACCGGGCACCGACGGTCGCCCACGTGGTCTGGTACCGCGCTGGGTCGCTCGACGAGTTCAACGGCACCACCGGCGTCGCCCACGCGCTTGAGCACATGATGTTCAAGGGCACCAAGACCGTTGGCGCGGGACAGTTCTCCCGTCAGGTCGCCGCCCTCGGCGGGCGCGAGAACGCTTTCACGAGCAAGGACTACACCGGTTACTTCGAGCAGACGGAGAAGTCGCGTCTGCCGGAAATGATGCGTCTCGAAGCCGATCGCATGGCGAATCTGACGCTCTCCGCCGACGAGTTCGCGAAAGAGATTCAGGTGGTGATGGAGGAGCGTCGTCTGCGCACGGACGACCAGCCGCGCGCGCTGCTCTATGAGCAATTGATGGCTACCGCGCTCGTGGCGAATCCGTATCGTCGCCCGATCGTCGGCTGGATGGACGATCTCCAGCACATGACCGTGCAGGATACGCGCGACTGGTACGAGCGCTGGTATGCGCCGAACAACGCCGTGGTCGTGGTGAGCGGTGATGTCGACCCCGCACAGGTCAAGGCGCTTGCCGAGAAGTACTACGGCCCGATCAAGTCGCACACGCTGCCGGAACGTCGCCCGCAGAACGAACCGGCGCAGATGGGCGTGCGCCGCGTGTTCGTGAAAGCACCGGCCGAGAACCCGAACGTGATGCTTGCGTGGCGTGCGCCGCGTCTGAACGATGTCGAGAAGGACGACGACGTCTACGCGTTGCAGGTGCTCTCCGCCGTGCTCGACGGGTACGGCAACGCGCGTCTGACCAGCCGTCTGGTGCGCGAGCAGCGCATTGCGAACGACGTCGGCGCGAGCTACGACGGTGTGGGCCGCGGCCCGCAGTTCTTCATCATGGACGCGACCCCTGCGCAGGGGAAGACGCCGGAGCAGATCGAAAAGGCCTTGCGTGCGCAGATCGCCGACATCGCAGCACACGGTGTGACGGAGGCCGAGCTTAAGCGCGTGAAGGCGCAGGTGGTGGCGTCGCAGATCTACAAGCGCGACTCGGTGTTCGGTCAGGCGATGGAAATCGGGCTGAACGAGATGTCGGGCATTTCGTGGCGTCAGATCGATCGCATGCTTGAAAAGGTGAAGGCAGTCACGCCCGCGCAGGTGCAGGCGGTGGCGGGTAAATACTTCGGCGACGAATCGCTGACGGTTGCCACGCTCGTGCCTCAGCCGATCGACGAGGCGACACGCAAGCGCCGCGCCCAAGGGGCGCAAGACCTGAAGAACATGCGCTGAGAGGGCCACACACGATGATGAAAATATCCGCACTGTTGCGTGCGTTCTCCGTGCCCGCGCGAACGGGTGTCATGGCTTGCGCAGCCGCTGGCGCGCTGGCGGCCTGTCTGCCGCTCACGGCCGGCGCCGCGCTGCCGATCCAGACCTGGGTCGCGCCGTCTGGTGCCAAGGTGATGCTGGTGGAGAGCCGTTCGATCCCGATGATCGACGTGAACATCGATTTCGATGCAGGCAGCCGCTACGACCCGAAGGGCAAGTCGGGGCTGGCGTTGCTGACGGCCGGGTTGCTCGACGCTGGCGCGGCGGCCGCAGACGGGCGTCCCGCGCTGAGCGAGGCGCAGATTGCCGACCGTTTCGCTGACGTGGGCGCGATGGAAGCGACGAGCGCCGGACGCGACGCGGCGACCGTCACCATCCGCACGCTGTCGTCGGCGGCCGAGCGTGATGCGGCCGTGAGTACGCTGGCGCAATTCCTGCAACATCCGACGTTCCCCGATGTTGTGCTCAAGCGCGAAACGGCGCGTCTGTCGTCCGCGATAGCCGAATCGGATACGAAGCCTGAGGCGATTGCCGAGAAGGCCTTTCGAAGCGCGATATACGGCAGCCATCCGTATGGCGTAACGCCGACCGTGGCGAGCGTCAACGCCGTGAAGCGCGACGATCTGATGCGCTTCTATCGTGATATGTACAGCCCGAAGCGGGCGGTCGTTTCCATCGTTGGCGACATCGACCGCGCGCAGGCCGAGAAGCTTGTCGCCCAGTTGACGGACGCGATGCCTGTCGGCGTTACGCCGCCCACGATGCCGCCGGTGGCGGCGCTGCGCAGCGCGGTGCAGATCGATCTGCCGCATCCCGCCGAGCAGGCACACATCGCGACCGGGCAGGCGTCGATGGCGCGCAGCGATCCCGACTACTTCCCGTTGCTCGTGGGGAACTACGTGCTGGGCGGCGGCGGCTTCGTGTCGCGTCTGACTGCGGAAGTGCGTGAGAAGCGCGGTCTGACGTACGGCGTATCGAGTGGCTTCGTGCCGCAGTTGCAGGAGGGTCCGTTCGAGATCAACTTGCAGACGCGTCGCGAGCAAGCGCCCGAAGCGCTCAAGGTCGTGCGTGAAACGCTGGCCCGATTCGTTGAGGACGGCCCCACTGCCGAGGAAATGCAGGCAGCGAAGGACAACCTGACCAACGGTTTCCCGCTGCGTCTGGACAGCAACCGCAAACTGCTGGCGAACGTGGCGGCCATCGGCTTCTACAACCTCCCGCTCGACTACCTCGACACATGGACCGCCAAGGTCGAGGCCGTGACGGCGGCGCAGGTGAAGGACGCGTTTGCGCGTCACGTGCAGCCGGATCGCCTCGTGACTGTCGTCGTCGGGCCGAGCGATGTGTTCGGTGGGGCGAGCGCAGGCGCGACCGCACCGAGCGCTACGCCGACAGCGAGCAAGCCTGTGAAGTGACGACAGCGTGTAGTTCGCACGTCTGATCACGTCTGAAAAAACGGCACCGGGATTTCCGGTGCCGTTTTGCTTTGCGGCCGACGTGTCGGATTCGCTCGCGAATGCTAGCGAAGTATCCGGCGACGCAACAGCGCCAGCGCGACACAGAAGCCGACGACGGTGTAGACCACAAGTGCGCTCACATGCAGCCACGGCAGGTCGATGGCGCGCCCCAGCATGGCAGGACGAATCAGCGCGACCGCATGCGCGAGCGGTAACCATTCCGTCACGTGACGTGCCGCCGCCGGTAGTTGCGACAACGGGAAGAACACGCCGGAGAGCAGCAACATCGGCGTCATCACGAGCGTCTGGTAGAACATGAAGAAGTCGTAGCTCGGTGCGAGCGCCGTCATCACCATGGCAAGACTGGCGAACGCCAGCCCCGCGAGCAAAACGGCAGGCAGGACCACAGCGAGACTGTCGATGCGCGCGTATCCGAGCACGCTCGCGACCAGCAGAATCGCAACGCCCGAGAGCACGGCTTTGCTGGCGGCCCAGACGACCTCGCCGAGTACGATGTCGCCCAGCGTCAGCGGGGTATGCATCAGCGCCTCCCAGGTGCGTTGCACATGCATGCGAGAGAAGCCCGAATACATCGATTCGAAGCTCGCCGAGAACATCACGCTGGAGCCGACGGTGCCCGCTGCGAGAAACGCGATGTACGAAGTGCCGTCGACATTGCCGACCATCATGCCGAGACCGAAGCCCAGCCCGAAGAGGTAGATCATCGGGTCTGCGAGATTGCCGAACATCGAGGCAATCGCGAGCTTGCGCCAGACCAGAAAGTTGCGTCGCCAGACACCCATCCACGGCGTGACGCCCGGCAGGTAGCGAGGCGCATCTGCCGACATGTGGTGCTCAGTCATCGCGCATCTCCCGTCCCGTTAGCTTGAGAAAGACATCCTCCAGATTGGCCCGACGATGCAGATACCGCACCCCCGGCTGGTCCTGCAAGGCATTCACGACCGGCGCGGCGTCGCGAACGTAACAGAAGTGGGTTTCGCCGCTGGTTTCGATGCGCTCGGCGAACGGCGCGAGGCTGGCGAGCAGGGCGTGCGGAACGTCGCCGAAGACTTCCACGACATCGCACCCGATTTCGCGCGCCACGAGTTCCGGCGGAGTACCTTCGGCGATCTTGCGTCCGGCGTCGATCACGCAAAGCCGATGGCACAGTCGCTCGGCTTCCTCCATGAAGTGCGTGGTGAGCAGAATCGTCTTGCCCTCGTTCATCAGCGATTTCAGCCGTTCCCAGATCAGATGCCGGGCCTGGGGATCGAGTCCGGTCGTCGGCTCGTCGAGCACGAGCACGTCGGGATTGTTGATGAGGGCGCGGGCGAGCGTGAGGCGTCGCTTCATGCCGCCCGAGAGCTGGGCGACGCGAGCATTCGCCTTCGATTCGAGACGGGCGAACGCCAGCAGCGCGGGAACGCGTTCCTTGATATCGGCCGAGGCGAGTCCGAAATAACGTCCGAAGACCGCCAGGTTCTCGCGCACCGTGAAGTCGGGGTCCAGATTGTCGAACTGCGGCACGACGCCGACGCGGCGTCGCGCTTCCGGAGCGAGTTTCGGGACGGGCAAGCCGCCGAGCCGGATCTCTCCGGCGTCGGGCGTGACGAGGCCCAGCAGCATGCGTAACGTGGTCGTCTTGCCCGCGCCGTTGGGCCCCAGCAGGCCGAAGCACTCGCCCGGCGCGACGCGCAGCGACAGGTGATCGACCACGGGGCGGCCATCATAGGCCTTGCATAGCTCGGTTACCTCGATGGCTGCATCGGTCATGGCGGATCTGCGGTCTCCTGTCGCGTGGCCGGGCAACAACGGTGGTTAAGCGATGAACCAACGTTGGGACTGCGTCGCAAAAGTGGGCGTTCACCTGCCGGGATTTGTGCATCGCCGCGCGCCGCCATCCCTTATGGGGCATGGCCTATGGGGCATAAGGCTCGGGCGATGTGGTATGTTTCGCCTCAACAATGTAGCGTGAATTGTCATGATTTTGGATTCTCTGCGTGCGCAACGACGCGCGCGCCCCCATTTTTCCACCGTCAGCGGTGCCCCCAGTCAAACCGTATTGCGGAGGACACCATGAAGTCCGGTGCAGGTAACGTGGCGCGCGGCGCGCCGCAGCAGGTCCGTATCATCGGCGGTCAGTGGAAGCGCACGCCGCTGCCGGTGCCGCCGGGAGACGGTCTGCGCCCGACCCCCGATCGTGTGCGAGAGACGCTGTTCAACTGGCTCGGGCAGGACCTGACGGGCATGCAGTGCCTCGACGCCTTCGCGGGCAGCGGTGCGCTTGGTTTCGAAGCCGCTTCGCGCGGCGCGCAGCGGGTATTGCTGGTCGAGTCCGCCGCGCCGGCCATTCGTCAGTTGCGCGCGAATCAGGCCAAACTCGACGCCAATCAGATCGAGATCGTGCAGGCGGACGCCAGACGCCTGATAACCACACTCTCGCCCGGGGTTTTCGATGTCATTTTCCTCGATCCGCCGTTCGCGAGTGGCTGGCTGAACGATCTGCTGGCGCCCGCCGCCCGTCTGCTCGCGCCGAACGGCGTGATCTATGCCGAGTCGGACGTCCCCCTGGAGGACGATGCGCTCGCCGAGCTGGGCCTCGTGTGCTTGCGCCGGGCGAAAGCCGGAGCGGTGCATTATCATTTGCTTGAATCGATTCCGAAAACCTAGAGACCACAATGAATAAGTACGCAGCAGCGGTCCCCAGCCGCGAGGAGACGTTGGCATGGTAGTGGCGATCTATCCGGGGACGTTCGACCCGTTGACCCGAGGCCATGAGGATCTGGTCCGCCGTGCGGCGGGCATCTTCGACAAGCTCGTGGTCGGAGTGGCCGACAGCCGAAACAAGAAGCCGTTCTTTTCGCTCGAAGAGCGGATCGACATCGCGCGCGAAGTGCTCGGTCACTATCCGAACGTGAGCGTCGAAGGCTTTTCCGGCCTGCTCAAAGACTTCGTGCGCAAGCATCAGGCGCGCGTGATCGTGCGCGGGCTGCGCGCTGTGTCCGACTTCGAGTACGAGTTCCAGATGGCGGGTATGAACCGCTACCTGCTGCCCGACGTCGAGACGATGTTCATGACGCCGTCCGACCAATACCAGTTCATCTCGGGCACCATCGTGCGCGAGATCGCCCAACTGGGTGGCGACGTCAGCAAGTTCGTGTTCCCGTCCGTTGAAAAGTGGCTGGTTACGAAAGTCGGCGAAATGACGCCGAAGAGCTGAGCAGGCGTACGTCGTTACCGGTTGTTTCGCGTGACGTCAGCAAAAACCCCGCAGCGTGTTTCGACACTGCGGGGTTTTTTGTTGCGGACATGTTTAAGCGCAATTACTTAAGTCCGATTACTTAAGCGGCGCATCGCGTTGCGATTCAGGCCGCGAATCGAAGCGACGGTCTGGCCGTGCATTCGTCCGCGCTGTGCATCAGAATCCCTGCGGCAACGGTGCCTGCATCCACTTGACGGACATCGCGTTCAGCCGACCATCGGCCTTTGCCTTGTCGATGATAGCGTTCAGCTTTGCCACCATCGCCGTTTCACCTTTGCCAACACCGATGTAGCACGGCGTTTCTTCAACCGGGAATTTCAGATCGAAGGCGCGCTGTTTGCTCTTCTCGCGTACGGCGTTCGCCACGATGTTGCCCAGCGTCACGAGCTGAACCTGACCGGCGAGATACGACGCCGCCGTGGCGTTGTTGTCCTCATATCGCTTGATGTTCGCGCTCGGTGGTGCGACGGCGGTCAGTGCGAGATCCTCCGTCGAGCCGCGCGTCACCGCAATGGTTTTGTTGGCGAGGTCGGCGGGCACCTTGATCGCAATGTCTTGCGGACCATAAACACTCTTCGGGAACGGCGCGTACGCCTTCGTGAAATCGATCGCCTTCTCGCGCTCCGCATTCTTGCCGAGCGACGAAATGACGACGTCGACTTTGCCCGTCGTCAGATAAGCGATACGGTTCGTGCTGATGACCGGCACCAGTTCGACTTTTGCGCCGATCTCCTTGCCGATCAGCTCTGCCATGTCGATGTCGTAGCCGTGCACCTTGAGGTCGGTGCCGATCGAGCCGAACGGCGGGAAGTCTTGCGGGATGGCAATGCGGATGACACCGGTCTTGGCGATGGTCTGGAGGGCATCGGCATGGGCGAGGCCTGCGAGACCTCCCAGCGATGCAACGACAACCGCTTGCAGCATCCGGCGACGACCGGCTTGATGAAGGAACGCAGACATGACTCGAACTCCTTGGCTTTATCAACGACGATGACGTGAAAACGGGGTTGCATACGCGATAACGCACGCAGCTCACAGCGGTCGAACTGGTACGACCAGTAGTGTTCAGTGATAAAGCACTAACCGTGCCAGCCGGTTGGGAGCGTTGACGGCGATAGCCTGGAAGTCGAAACGGGGCGGTGCGCAGGACTGACGCGCGCTCGTGCATGTACATGCACTCCGCCCAGCGGTGCGTTGTGCACCAAAGTGGGACGGTCCGTGGACGAACCGGTGCATGACGCGGGGTGCGAAACGAGGTGCATCACGGCGTCCGGCGCGGCGACGCCAGGTGGACACCCGCTAACTTTCGTATAATCGAGGGATTGTTCCAGGAACCGTCACGGCTGCCGTTCGCCGGGGTTCATGCAAGTCAATGAACGGCCAGAGGAAAGCGAGTCAACAGTGGCACTGATGATTACCGACGAATGCATCAATTGCGACGTGTGCGAGCCTGAGTGCCCGAACGACGCAATTTCGATGGGGGTCGAGATCTATGAGATCGATCCGAACAAATGCACGGAGTGTGTCGGACACTTCGACGAACCGCAGTGTGTGCAGGTGTGTCCGGTGGAGTGCATTCCCATCAATCCGGAGCATGTCGAGACGCCCACGCAACTGCTGGAAAAGTACACCCATCTGCAAGCGGCCAAGTCAGCCTGAATGGCCTGAGCGCCAGGCGCGGCATGAGCGGCACCTGACCGCTCATCCTGCTTCGCCAGCGATTCCAGATCTCACCGGCCGGTTCACTTCCCCGGCGTCGCGTGCAGACGCATCATCGCTTTTTCCATCTCACCCTTGACGACCAGGTCGACGATGTCGAGCGATCGCGACATGGCGTCGTCGATCTGTTCCTGCTCTTCCTTGCGCGGTGGCTTGAGCACGAAGTCCACGACTTGCTGCTGGCTGCCGGCCGGTTGCAGCGTACGCGGGTGTCCGATGCCCAGACGCAGGCGCCAGAATTCGGGCGTCGTCAGATGCGCGGCAATATCCTTGAGGCCGTTGTGCCCACCGCTGCCACCGCCACGCTTGAGCTTGACGGTGCCGGGCAACAGATCGAGTTCGTCATGCACGACGAGGATTTCGTCCGGCAGAATCTTGTAGAAGCGAGCGAGTGCCACGACCGACTGCCCCGAGCGGTTCATGAACGTCTGTGGCTCCAGCAGCCACACTTCCTGTCCAGCCACGCGTGCACGCGCGGCGAAGCCGTGAAAGTTCTTCTGGTTGGTGAGCGATGCGCCGCATTGCTGCGCCAGCGCGTCGACGAACCAGAAGCCCGCGTTGTGACGCGTCGCTGTGTATTCGGCGCCCGGATTGCCGAGCCCTACGATCAGCTTGATCATTTCGGTATCAGGATCTTGGCACGCACCATCGTGGCATGCGCACCGCCATAAAAAAACCCGCCGGACATGATGTCGCGGCGGGTCTTGCGTCCAGCGTCGCCGCTGAAAGCTAGCGAACGAGGCTTAGGCAGCCGGCGTTTCGCCTTCAGCCGAAGCAGCCGCTTCGTCAGCAGCAGCGCCAGCCGGTTGAACGGCTTGTGCCACCACCGGGTTTTCTTGCTCGACGTGCAGCGTCAGCGTCACGCCGGCGGGCAGCTTGACGTCCTTGGCGTGAACCGTCTTGCCAGCTTCCAGCGTCGACAGGTCGACTTCCAGGAATTCCGGCAGCTTGCCCGGCAGGCAGCTAACGTCCAGATCGTTCAGGGTGTGGCTGATCACGTTCGAAGCCAGCTTCACGGCCGGGGCGTTTTCTGCGCCCAGGAAGTGCAGGGGCACCTTGACGTGGATCGGCTTGTTCGCGTCGACACGTTGGAAGTCAACGTGCAGAACCAGTTGCTTGAACGGGTGGTACTGCACATCGCGCAGCAGCACTTGTTCGGTCTTGCCAGCCACTTCCAGCTCGAGAATCGACGAGTGGAAAGCTTCCTTGCGGAGGGCGTGCCACAGGGCATTGTGATCCAGCTCGATCAGTTGCGGATCAACGTTACCACCGTACACGATGCCCGCGGTCTTGCCGGCATTGCGCAGGCGGCGGCTCGCACCCGTACCTTGCAGATTACGCTCAAAAGCGACGACTTTCATAACAACTCCTTGAACTGCCCGCGACCAGGCAGCGATTTCTTCCTGATTTTTCCGTCGAAAAACACGGGTTTCAGGAACGACAAAGGCGGGGATAGGCTCCCCGCCGACATAACAACGGCGCCACACAGGCGCCGTCGCAAAATTATACCGAACGCTTATTCCGCGAACAGCGACATCACCGAGTCGCCGCGACGGATACGCGAGAACGTCTCGGCCAGCAGGTTCGCGCAGCTCAGTTGGCGAATCTTGCCGCCCTTCGAGTCGTCGCGCAGCGGGATCGTGTCGGTGACGACCACTTCATCCAGCTCCGAGGCGTTGATGCGCGCTGCGGCACCGCCCGAAAGCACCGGGTGCGTACAGTAGGCATACACCTTCTTCGCGCCACGTTCCTTCAGCACTTGTGCGGCCTTGCACAGCGTACCGGCGGTGTCGACCATGTCGTCCATGATGACGCAGGTACGGCCTTCGACTTCACCGATGATGTTCATCACTTCAGCGACGTTGGCCTTCGGACGACGCTTGTCGATGATGGCCAGATCGCAATGCAGTTGCTTGGCGAGGGCACGGGCACGGACCACGCCGCCGACGTCGGGCGACACCACCAGCAGGTTTTCGTGGTTCTGCGCACGCACGTCTTGCAGCAGCAGCGGCGAAGCGTAGATGTTGTCGACCGGGATATCGAAGAAGCCCTGAATCTGGTCGGCGTGCAGGTCCATCGTGATGATGCGTTCGACGCCTGCGATTTGCAGCATGTTAGCTACGACCTTCGCCGAGATCGCCACGCGCGCCGAGCGGGGGCGACGATCCTGACGGGCATAGCCGAAATACGGGATGGCAGCGGTGATCCGGCCGGCAGAAGCGCGCTTGAGCGCGTCGACCATGATCATCAGTTCCATCAGATTGTCGTTGGTCGGAGCGCACGTCGACTGGAGGACAAAGACGTCCTTGCCGCGCACGTTTTCCTGAATTTCGACTTGAATCTCACCATCCGAGAACCGGCTGGCCATGGCTTTGCCAAGCGGGATACCGAGGGTGTCGACGACCGCTTGGGCCAGGGCGGGATTGGCGTTCCCGGTGAATACCATCAGGTTATCACTACTCATCTGGCTACCTGCGGGACGATTGGATGCTGAGACTTTACGACAGAAGAAATTGGCAGGGGAGGAAGGACTCGAACCCTCGTATGCCGGAATCAAAATCCGGTGCCTTAACCAACTTGGCGACTCCCCTACACTAACCGATACCTTCGCTGCGTTGTAGGAAACGCAACAAAGTAAAAACTCTTTTACGCGAACGCGAACATTGGATGTTCGGCCAGGCTAGTGGTCACTTGACCCATCCAGCGCTCTGGCAATCGCTTGCATGCCGCTTCCGCATCTGCTTTTGTGTCGAATACACCAAACACGCTAGCGCCGGATCCCGTCATGCGTGCTGTGGTGAAGGTTCTGAACCAGTCAATCACAGCAGCGACTTCCGCGTATTCTCGAGTGACAACCGCCTGCATGTCGTTACGGAAGATTTCATCCGTTTCGAACACGTTTTTGTTGGCGTGCTCAAGAAAGAACGCCATTGTGACGATCTTCGTATCCCTTGTCAACAGGGGATCCGTAAATATTTTGTTGGTCGCGACGTGCACGCGCGGGTTCACCACGAGGAAGTGGCGCTGCGGCAGATCCACGGCGTGCAGCTCTTCGCCGAGTCCTTCTGCGAAGGCATTGCGGCCGAAAACGAAGAACGGCACGTCCGCACCCAGTTTGAGGGCCAGTGTCTGGAGAGTCTCGCGCGGCAGATCGAGTTGCCACATGCGGTTGAGCGCGAGCAGTGTTGTCGCCGCGTCCGAGCTGCCGCCGCCAATGCCGCCACCGGCCGGCAGACGCTTCTCGATGCCGATATCCACGCCGAAGCGCACGCCGCAGTGTTCTTGCAGCAGGCGCGCGGCGCGCACCGTCAGATCGGTCTCCGGCGGCACGCCGGGCAGCGGATTCGTATGAACGATCTGTCCGTCGTCGCGGCGCTCGAAATGCAGCGTGTCGGCCCAGTCGATCAGTTGAAAGACGGTTTGCAGTTCGTGATACCCATTAGGCCGTTGTCCGACGATGTGCAGGAACAGGTTCAACTTGGCCGGGGCCGGGCAGTCACGCAGAATTTCGTACATGGCGGGGCAAAAACGGAAGACTGTGAAGGGGAGGGGGCATCGGGCGCGGGCTTATTCGTCGATTACGAGTCGCACGGCGAGCGGCGAGCCGTCGAGATCGCGTGACAGATCGACACGTTTGACGCGCAACGGTGTGCCGTCGAAATATGCCTGATAGTCGATAGTCCAGCCGTCCTGCTTCAGGTGGGTGGGGCGCTGCGTCTGCGGATCGCGTTCGATGCTCGCCTGCGACCCCGGCGCACCCTGCATACGAAGCCAGTAACGCAGACCGCCGACAGGCAGCGCGAAGCCGAGCGCATCGTGCATCACATCTTCAAGACGAGGCCCGGTGAGCGGTGCCTTGCCCGGCAGTTCCAGCGAGGCACTTCGCGGATTTTCGCGCACAATCGCTTGCGTCTGACCCAGCGGGTCGAGCAGTTGGACGGTGGCGTTCTCGCCGTTCTGCTGCCAGTCGAAATTGCCGTACGTGTTGCGTGCTTCGCCGTTCTGCTCGTAGCGCACCGAGAAACGGCCGCGATAGTGTTCGACGGTTGCGCCCGCGCTCGGCTCAACAGGTGTCGGCGGCGTGAGGCTGGCACATCCTGTCGCGATGACGCTCGCCGTGCAGGCCACCACGAGGGCGGCCGCACGAATGAATTTCGATGCGTCGGCGCGGCGTATCGCCGGGCGCGACGCAATTTGAGACTTCTCGACCATGCGCGTTACCGTCATTACGGCGCTACGTTGTAACGCTTCATCGTCGAGCGCAGCGTGTCGTCGTCGCCATCGAGCTTGAGCGCTTCGCGCCAGGTCTTGCGCGCTTCGTCTTGCTGACCCGACTCCCACAGCACTTCGCCCAGATGCGCGCCGATTTCCGCCTGCGCCTGAATGCCGTAAGCACGACGCAGCAGTTCGAGCGCCTGCGACTTGTCGCCAAGGCGGTACTTCACCCAGCCGAGGCTGTCCATGATGTACGGATCTTCCGGCGAGAGCGACGATGCCTTTTGCAGCAGCTTGAGTGCTTCCGGCAAGCGCGTATTGCGCTCCGTGAGCGAGTAGCCCAGCGCGTTGTACGCCTGCGCGTTATCCGGCTGCGATGCCATCACGCGACGCATTGCCTTTTCCATGACCTCGTAATGCTTGTTCAGTTCGGCCACCATGCCGTACTGATAGAGCAGGTCGGCATCGTCCGGATTGTTTTTGACTTCGACGGCGAGCAACTTCTCCGCATCGTCGTAACGCTTCGATTTGACCAGAAGATCCGATTCGGCACGCTTGAGCGCAAGTTGCTCACGCGGCTCGCTCGACTTGATGCCATGCAACAGCGCACGGCCCTCGTCGAGCTTGCCCTGATCGGCCAGCAACTGCGCGCGGCCGATTTGCGCCGGCAAATAGGCGTTGCTGTCTTCGCGAATTTTCGAGAGCCACTTGTCGGCCGCCGGATAGTCCTTGCGGTCCTGCGCAATCTGCGCAAGGTAGACGTATGCCTGTGCGCCGTCGGTGTTCTGCTGCTCGGCTTCCGTCGCGTACTTCTGCAGATACTGTTCGGCCTGTTCCGGATGGTTGGCGTGCAGGTTCAGCAGCGCGAGCGCCATCAGCGTCGACAGTTCGTGCGGGTAACGCTTTTCGAGCGTTTCGAATTGCTTTTGCGCCGCGTCGAGCTGATTGTCGGCGAGCAGCAGCTTGGCGTAGGCGAAGCGAGCTTCCTTGGCGTTCGGATTCCGGTCGAGGAACGACTTCAGGCTGGCGATCGCGCCGGTGCGCTCCGCCGGGCCCATCTGCCCGTAGAGCAGCGCTGCGGCCTCGTAATCGGGTTTGAGCTTGAGCGCGGTTTCGAGCGATGAGCGCGCGCCGACGGTGTCGCCTGCGTCGAGCTGCGAACGGGCGATGGCCAGTTGCGCTTCCGGACGCTGCATATCGTTCGCCAGCATGCGCTTGAGCGAGTCGATGCCCGTGGCGCGCTCCGGACTGCGGGCGATCATCTGCTGCAATTCGAGGATGGCCTGACCGCGACGCGCTTCGGGCACCTTGTTCAGTTCGTCGACCAGCAGCGGTTCGGCCTCTGCCAGATGGCCGGTGCCGACTTCGAGGCTCGCCAGCAGTTGGGTCGCCGGACGCCACGACGGGTCGAGCTGATGCCACAGCTTGGCGGCAATCAGGGCGTCGCCGAGCTGGCGTGCGCCGAGTGCGATCTCAACCGCGCGGCGCGCCATGCGCGGATCCTTCGTGCGGTTGGCGAGGGCGACGTAGGTATTGAAAGCCGGGGCCAGATTGCCTTGCTGCAGACTCAATTCGGCGGCCATCACTTCGAAGACGATCTCGCTGCTGAGCGCAACATTCGGCAGCTTCTCACGCGGGACGTTCGCATTCGGTGCGACGTCTTCGCTGTCGACATCGGCGTCCGCACCGCTCGCGGCACCCGGTGCGCTGGCCTTGGCGGGCGCGGAAGGCGCCTTGGGCGCGGTCTGCGCCGCCGGTCCGGATTGGGCGAAGGCGTTCGAAGATGGCAGGAATGCCATGATTGCGCTGGCGCATGTCACGCCAAGCGCCGTGGCTCCGGCCCAGGCCCCGCGAGCCAGGGCGCCGCGCAGGCGCAAAACCACGGGTGCCACGGTTTCCGCAGTACGGTCAGCGGCGGGAATGGACTGGAATCGGGTGTTCGGCATAGGGATCCACGGCAGGTTTCGAGCGATTGTAGCGCGCCCGATACAATAGAGTCTAAATCCTCAGCAAACGTTCGCAGGCATGCCTGAACTCCCAGAAGTCGAAGTCACCCGCCGCGGTATTGCGCCGCACGTAGCCGGAACGCGTATCGAGCGCATCGACGTGCGCAACGGGGCGTTGCGCTGGCCGGTGCCCGACGGGCTCGACGCCCTCCTGCGCGGAGAAACGCTCATTGGCGTCACCCGTCGCGGCAAGTACCTGCTGCTCGAATACGCGCCCGGCTGGTTGCTCGTGCATCTGGGCATGACCGGGACGTTGCGCGTCATGCCGGAACCGCAGTCGCTGCCGAGCGCGGGCGTTCACGATCACATCGACCTCGTCTTCGAACGTTGCGCGCTGCGCTATCGCGACCCGCGTCGCTTCGGGGCAGTCCTCTTCCATTCGCGTGCGTCGGGCGACGTGCTGCTGCATCCGCTGCTCGCCAGCCTCGGCGTCGAGCCGCTGACCGACGACTTCGACGGCGCGTGGCTTTACGCGGGCACGCGCGGACGCACTGTCTCCATCAAACAGGCGCTGCTCGCGGGCAGCATCGTCGTGGGGGTGGGCAACATTTACGCCTCGGAGAGCCTGTTCCGTGCAGGCATCCATCCCCGCATGGCGGCGGGCAAGCTGTCGCGACCCCGCGCCGAGAAGCTTGCGCAAGCCGTCAAGACGGTACTCGCCGCAGCGATCGAGAAGGGCGGCAGCACGTTGCGAGACTTCGTCGGCAGCGACGGCCAGAGCGGCTATTTCCAGCAGGAGTATTTCGTCTACGATCGTGCGGGCCAGCCGTGTCGCGTGTGTGGCACGACGATCCGGCAGATCGTGCAGGGACAACGTTCCACGTTCTTCTGCCCAAAATGTCAGAAATAACGCAGACGTTTACCGCAGATTGAGTCGACGTTGGTTTGACGAAGCGCGGCCTTATCTACGCTAGAACGCAGCACAAAAAGCTTCCCCAAAAACGCTATGAAAGACGCCCCCAACGACATCACTGCAGGCACGCTCGCGGACACTTTCGCGCAGCGTCTGATCGCCTGGCAGGCCGAACACGGCCGTCACGATCTGCCGTGGCAGAACACGCGCGACGCCTACCGCATCTGGCTGTCCGAAATCATGCTTCAGCAGACGCAGGTCGCCACGGTGATTCCGTATTACGGCCGCTTTCTCGAACGCTTCCCCGACGTTGCCGCGCTCGCCAGCGCTCCGCAAGACGATGTGATGGCGCTGTGGAGCGGCCTTGGCTATTACTCGCGCGCGCGCAACCTGCATCGCTGCGCGCAGGTCGTCGTCGAGACCCATGGCGGACGTTTCCCATCAGACCCCGAAACGCTCGCGACGCTGCCGGGCATTGGCCGATCCACTGCGGCGGCGATTGCCGCATTTGCGTACGACGCGCACGCCGCCATCCTCGACGGCAACGTCAAACGGGTGCTCGCGCGCGTGTTCGGTATCGAAGGCTTCCCGGGCACGCCGAAGATCGAGCGGGAGATGTGGACGCTGGCGGAATCGCTGTTGCCGCAAAGCGACTTGCCAGCCTACACGCAAGGGATGATGGACCTCGGGGCCACGCTGTGCGCCCGCGGCAAGCCACGCTGCGGCGAGTGCCCGTTCGACAGCGATTGCGTCGCGCATGCGACCGGGCGCGAGCGGACGTTACCGACTTCCAAGCCGAAAAAGGCGCAGCCGGAGCGCTACGTCGACGTGCTGGTCATCCGCGCAGGCGATCGCGTGTTGTTCGAGCGACGTCCCGACAGCGGTATCTGGGGTGGTCTGTGGAGCTTGCCGGAACTCACGCCGCCGACCGACGCACGCGACGCCGACGACGCGTTATTGCGCGAGCGTCTGACGGGGCATGCGGCGGCACTTGGTGCGAAGGTTGGCGCAGTGCAGTCGCTTATGCCGCTGCACGGCCTCACGCACGTCTTCACGCACTTCAAATTGCATTTGCGACCGTGGATGGTGACGCTGTCCGCGTCGTCGGCAACATCGATCAACGATGCAAACCGTGCATGGCTGGATGGGGAGGGTGTCGCGGCCGCCGGGTTGCCGTCACCGATTCGCAAGATTGCCGACGCGCTGTCGCTGCACGGTATGAACGGCGCTCAGTTGTCGCTTCCGGCCTGAGCGCGCCGACGACCTTTCACTTCGTGTCGACGGGAGCGAGTTCGCGGTGACGCACGAGCACGCTCGCTTCGTCGCGAAAGCGCGCGCCGAGCGTCTCGGAGATGAACACGGAGCGATGTTGCCCGCCGGTACATCCGATGGCGACCGTCAGATAGCTGCGGTTGTCGCGCATGAAGCTCGGTAACCACTTTTCCAGATACGCTCCGATGTCGTTGATCATCTCATCCACTTCGGGAATGGCGGACAGGAAATCGATCACGGGCTGATCGCGTCCGGTCAGCGGGCGCAATTGCACGTCGTAATACGGATTGGGCAGCGAGCGGACATCGAAGACGAGGTCGGCGTCGAGCGGCACGCCATGTTTGAATCCGAACGATTCGAACATCAGCGTGAGGCCGGTCTGATCGTGTTGCACGAATTCACGAATCCAGCGGCGCAGTGCACTCGCGCGCAGATTACTGGTGTCGATCTGGTGACCCAGCTCGGTGACGCTGCTGAGCATCTCACGTTCTTTCTCGATGGCTTCGACGAGCGAGCCGGTGGCCGAGAGCGTGTCGTCGCCAGTTGCGGAGAGCGGGTGACGGCGACGCGTCTCCGAGAAGCGTTGCACCAGCGTTTGTGTGGTCGCATTGAGGAACAGCACACGGACGTCATGGCCGAAACGGCGCAGGCCGCCAATGATCGGCGGCAGTTCGGCGAGCGAGCCGCCGCTGCGCGCGTCGATGGCGACCGCGAGGCGCGTGTGATGCTGTGTTCCGAGGTAGACGGCGAGTTCAGGCAAAAAGCGCGACGGCAGATTGTCGACGCAGTAGTAACCCGCATCCTCAAGGACGTTCAGGGCGAGCGATTTGCCCGAGCCGGATACGCCGGTAATCAGTACGATCTTCATGACATTTCCCGAATACAACCATCATGGTAAGCGATTGTGTCGAACGGGTGTCGCGAGGGCAAAAACAAGGGCATTCCTGCTGCTTTCGCTGCGTTTTCGAGAATCCCGATCTGCAAGCGAAAACGGCGCCCGCATGGGGCGCCGTCAGGCTCGTCAGGCGTAAGCGCCCGGCGTCAAAGTCAGGCTGCCGGAGCGTTCGACAGGCACTGCTTCATGAATGCCTTGCGATCGTCGCCCTTCTTGCCGGTCGCTTGCGTGTTGCAGGTCTTCATCTTTTCCTGCTGCGTTTGCTTGGCGGCGGGTGCGGCGCCGCCGGCGGACAGGCATTGCTTCATGAAGGCCTTGCGGTCGTCACCCTTCTTGCCGGTCGCTTGCGAGTTGCAAGCCTTCATCTTGTCTTGTTGGGAGTTGGTCGCCTTGGGGGCAGATGCCGGGGCGGCGGCCGTTTGAGCGAACACGGGCGATGCGAGCAGCGGGGATACCAGAAGCAGTGCAGCGAGTGCTTTTTTCATGATCGTCTCTCCAAAAGGTCGTGACGCACGGGCACGGGGATGAACCGCGTTGCGATTACAACATGTTAGAAAACGCGCCGCAATCGCGCGGCGTTGACAGAAAAACGCAAAAGTGGGGCAAAACTAACGGTATACCCCGACGCTTTCGACGGTTTGGGGCCGTCGATTCACCGATAGCCGACGCTCAGAGCAATTTGCCCTGCATGCCATCCGGGTCCTGCATGGCCTGGCGCTGACGCTCCATGAAGTCCTTGAGCGTATCGATGCCGCGCAGTTGCAGAATCGTGTTTCGCACGGCGGCTTCGACCAGCACGGCGAGGTTTCGCCCGGCGGCCACTTGCAGAATCACCTTGTTGATCGGCAGGCCCAGCACGTCCACCGTCTGCGCTTCGAGTGGCAGGCGCTGGAATTCGCCATCGGGACGGCGCACCAGTTGCACGATCAGCTTGAGCTTCATCTTCCGGCGCACCGCCGTCTCACCGAAGATGGTCTTGATGTCGAGCAGACCGAGACCGCGCACTTCCAGCAGGTTTTGCAACAGCGGCGGGCAGCGGCCTTCGACGAAATCCGGCCCGAGACGCACGAAATCGACTGCATCGTCGGCCACCAGGCCGTGTCCACGGCTGATCAGTTCCAGACCGAGTTCGCTCTTGCCGAGACCGGAGTCGCCGGTGAGCAGCACGCCCATGCCCAGAATGTCGATGAAAACGCCGTGCATCGTGCAACGCGGCGCGAAAACGCGAGAAATGTACAGACGCAGGCTGTCGATGACGGAGGCCGTCGACAGCGGCGTGGTGAACAGCGGGGTGGAGGAGCGTGTACAGCGCAGCACCAGATCGGGCGGCGCTTCGAGGCCGTCTGCCACCACGAGGAACGGCGGTTCCAGCGCGATGACTTCGCCCATGTGACGCTTGCGATTCTCGTCCGTGAGACGCTGGTAGTAGCGCAGCTCGGCTTCGCCTAGCACCTGAATCCGGTTCGGGTGGATGAGGTTCAGGTGGCCCACGAGGTCGGCGCTGGAGGTGGCCGTGGCCACGCTTTCCGGCGTGAAGCCGCGCTCCCAGCCCTCATGGCCCGTAAGCCACGACAGACGCAATGTCGCGGCGTTGTCATCGAAAATGCTTTGCGCGTTGATGCCGGTCAGTTCCACCGCGTCGCCTCGTTCGGTTGGGTGTGGGAGCTACGGAATTCGTGTGTGTTCGCGGCGATTCGTACCGGTGCGCAGACGACTCGGAACGACTCAGGGCTTCCAGTTCGTCAGCGCGGTGTGGACGTCTTTGGCGCTGGGCGCGTTGATCAGGATACTGCGCATCTCCGGGTCCGAGAGCAATTGGGCAATTTCGGACAGGATTTCGAGGTGCTGCTGCGTCGCCTGCTCGGGCACGAGCAACACGAACAGGAGGGAGACCGGCTGACCGTCGGGCGCTTCGAACGGAATGGCCTCTTCCAGGCGGATGAACGCGGCGGCCGGAAACTTCAGGCCCTTGATGCGTCCATGCGGAATCGCCACGCCTTCGCCAAGCCCCGTCGAGCCGAGACGCTCACGGGCGAACAGATTGTCGGTCACCACAGCGCGAGAAAGCCCGGCGTTGTTCTCGAAGAGGAGGCCGACCTGTTCAAACAGGCGCTTCTTGCTGGTAACGGACAGTCCAAGCAGGATGTTGGACTCGAGTATGAGTTTGGCTAAACGGTTCATCTTGTAATGCGGGCGAACGCTTAGTCGCCCTCCAACCCCCGATTGACCTCGCATTATAGACCACTCGCCGCCGCGCTCGCGGCAAGTCACGGAAGTGGGGCGAACCATACAAAAGGGGCCGTTCAACGGCCCCGCGGTGGGTGATGCCAGACTTACGACAGACGGATATGCGCTCGGGTGGTTCCTTGCGGATTTTCGTCGGTATCAGCCAATGCGATTACCACGCCTGAACGCGCTATTGCAGCGGTTCCGCCTCAGGAGGAAGTTCGTGGTGCTTGATGGCCTCGCGACCGTGATCCTGAACCTTGTCCTTGTACTGCATTACCTTGCGGTCGAGCATGTCGATCAGCTTGTCGATGGCGGCATACATATTCTCGTCACACTTCTCGACGAAAATTTCCTTGCCCTTGAGAAACACCGTGACGCTCGCGATCTGGCGTCCGCTCTTCTCCTTGGTCTTGTCGACAGAGAGGATCACCTCGGCGCCAATTAGCTGGTCGAAATGATTCAACACGCGGTTAAGCTTGTTGACGACAAATTCGCGCAGCGAAGGCGTGAGTTCGAGATGGTGTCCACTGATCTTCAGATTCATAGCTGCTCTCCTTGCTGAAATGCCGAAGTGCAGGCCGCGTCGACGTTGACGCTGGCTAGCGAGGGTGCGAGCCATTGACGTGACGCAATGTCGCACTGCGGCGTTATGCCCCAGCGGCCAACATGGCGCACCAGGACTGTCCTACAAAGATTTGCGCAAGTTCACTGCGGGGATTCGCATGGCCTCGCGGTACTTCGCGACAGTGCGCCGCGCCACCACAAAACCTTGCTCTGCCAGCAGTTCCGCGATACGGCTATCGGAAAGGGGGCTCTGCGGGTCTTCTGCTCCTATGAGTTGCTTGATGAGTGCGCGGATAGCGGTCGATGACGCAGCGCCTCCGGCTTCCGTTGCCACGTGCGATCCAAAGAAGTACTTGAGCTCGAAGGTTCCAAATGGAGTGAGCATGTACTTACTCGTCGTCACCCGTGAAATCGTGGATTCATGTAAACCCAGCGTATCAGCAATCTCGCGTAAAACCAAGGGCCGCATGCCGATTTCGCCATGCGTGAAGAAGTTCTTTTGACGCTCGACAATGGCCTGCGCCACCCGCAGGATCGTGTCGAAGCGTTGCTGGATGTTCTTGATCAGCCAGCGCGCTTCCTGCAACTGCTGTTGGAGGTTGCCGGTTCCCGGATCGTTCCGGTTATTTCGGAGAATGCGCGCATACATCTCGTTGATGCGTAGACGCGGCATCACTTCCGGATTCAGCTCCGCCGTCCAACCGCTTCCTTGCTTGCGTACCAGCACATCGGGCACGACGTAGTCGGCCTGAGGCGCGCCGTACGCCGCACCCGGGAAGGGGTCCAGCGAGCGAATCAACTGATGCGCGGCGCGCAGGCCGTCTTCGCCGACACCCAGCAGGCGGCGCAGACGCGTGTAATCGCGCGCGGCCAGCAGTTCCAGGTGATCGGTGACGATGCGCAGCGACAGGGTACGCACACCGCTTGCGGGCAGTCGCTGGAGCTGTAGACGCAGGCACTCGGCCGGGCTGCGGGCACCCACGCCCGCCGGGTCGAAGCTTTGCAGCAGCGCCAGCGCCGCGTTGATCTCTTCCGTTTCGAGCGCCAGCTCTTCGGGCATTTCGGCCTGAATCTCGTCGAGCAGGCCACCGAGGTAGCCGTCTTCGTCCAGCGATTCGATCAGGAATTCCACCAGCGCGCGGTCGCGCGGCGCGGCCTTGGTCAGGCGCAGTTGAGCCAGCAGATGTTCGCGGAGATTGGGATGGTCGACGTGCAGTTGTGGACGCGCATTGTCGTCGTCGTCCGATGCGCTGCCGGAGCGGGCGAAGTCGTTCAGGCTCCAGTCGCTGCCGTTGTCCGACGCGTTGTCGTCGAAGCGGGCCTCGCCATCGAATTCGCGCGCTTCGTCGTGACCGTTGGTGGCCTCGGGGCCGTTGTCGTTCGAACTGCTGGACGACGAACCACGCTCGTTGCGCAGCGACCCGTCTGTGCCCACACGTACCGAGCCAGCGAGCCAATCGTCCTCGCGTTCGAGCATCGGGTTCTGGGTGAGGGCGTGCTCGACTTCCTGCTGAAGTTCGAGCGTCGACAGTTGCAACAACCGGATCGATTGCTGCAACTGGGGCGTGAGGGTCAGGTGCTGCGAGGTGCGGAGTTGAAGAGTCGGTTTCATAGCGGTCTCGCCTTCATTGTAGAGGCTTTGTCACGCCAACGGAACCGTCCCTGCCTCCTATCGGAGGCAGGGTTTACATGCGAAAAATCTGCTTTACATCCGGAAATTTTCGCCCAGATAAACGCGGCGGACGCTTTCGTCGGCAACGATCTGGTCAGGCGTGCCGGCGGCGAGCACCGAGCCTTCGCTGATGATGTACGCGTGATCGCAGATACCCAGCGTCTCGCGCACGTTGTGGTCGGTAATCAGGACACCGATACCTCGGTCCTTGAGAAAGCGCACGATCCGCTGAATTTCCAGCACGGCGATCGGGTCGACGCCCGCAAACGGTTCGTCGAGCAAAATAAAGCGCGGCTGCGTGGCCAGGGCGCGCGCGATTTCCACGCGACGACGCTCGCCGCCGGAGAGCGACATCGCCGGGTTCTCGCGTAGATGGCCCACCTGAAGCTCGTCGAGCAGGGCTTCAATGCGGCGTTCGATTTCGTCGCGCTTGAGGGGCTTGCCCTGCGCATCGACCTGCAATTCGAGCACGGCGCGAATGTTGTCTTCGACCGTGAGCTTGCGGAACACCGACGCTTCCTGCGGCAGATACGAGACGCCCATGCGGGCGCGCTCGTGGATCGGCAGTTCGCTGATGAGGTTGCCGTCGAGCTGGATTTCGCCGTCGTCGGCAGGCACCAGCCCCACGATCATGTAGAACGACGTTGTCTTGCCCGCGCCGTTCGGGCCAAGCAGACCCACGACCTCGCCGCTCTTTACGTCGAGCGACACGTCCTTGACGACGGTCCGCGCGCCGTACTGCTTCTTGAGCGAGCGCACGACGAGCGCGCTGGGCTTGCCCACCGGGGCGGTGCCCGGGTTGATGGTCGAGGCGTTGCTATTGGCAGAATTACTCACGCGGATTCCCGATGTTCTTGGAAGGCGACAGCGGCGGCAGGTCACCCTTGGGCGCGGCAGCGGGCTTGCTGGCACCGCCCGGCGCCTGCGCCTGTGCGCCCGTGGCGTTGCGCGGCGCGAGCGTGGCGCGCACGCGACCGTTCGGATTGTTGGGGTTGACCTGATCGGCACCGCTGTTGGCTGTGTAGACCTCATTGTAGGTGTCGTACGTGATCACGCTGCCGTGAATCTCGTCGAGTACCTTCGTGCCACCGGCCAGACGCTTGAGCGTGGCCTGCGTGGTAAGCGTCGCGACTTCGGTCTTGCCGTTGTAATAGATGGTCTGGCCCCAGCCGTCGATGTACTCGTCCATGCCGTCGCGCTTCTGACGCATGTAGGCGAGCGGGCCGCCCGGCTTGTAGTAAGCGGTGGCGTACTGGTAGCCCTCCGGATCCTGAGTCACTTCGACGCGATCGGCCTTCAGGAGAATCGTCCCCTTGGTCATCGTCACGTTGCCGGTGAAGATGTTGACCTGCTTGAGGTCGTCGTAGCTCATGTGGTCCGACTCGATATTGAGCGGCTTGTCGCGGTCGGCGCGTTCGGCGTGAGCCAGTGGTGCGGCCAGTGCGCCAAGAATGGCAAAGGCGGCGGCCAGCGCGCGAAGCGCACGCAGCGATATAGAAGCGGGTCGCAGTGAAAGGCGATCGGTCATGGGGTCTTGGGGCCCTGTGGAGTCTGAGATGGCGCGCGTGGAGCGGTGGGCGCAGCGGACTGGCCGGTCGGCGGCGGGCCCTTGGCGCCCAGTTCCGCCGGTTGGATCGTGCCGTGAACATTGCCGAGCAATTGTACGGCGCGCGAGATGTTATTGAAAATCATGCCGTCGCCATACATCACGGATGACCCGCGGAACAGCTGCACCGGCTTCTCGGTGCGCACGATGTCTTCGTTCACGAGCACCTGGAAGTGCTCGGACAGCGCTCGCATTTCGGGATCGCGCGGCCCCGGCTGACGCACCACGACCGCGTCGTCGTACAAATCGACGATCGACATATCGGCGTTGAGCGTGCCGCGCTTGCTCGTGGCGGTCACTTCGGGCTGATCCGGCGTGAAGGCGCGCACGGCAGGCATCGTCATGGCCGTGGTCTGATCGTCTTCGAAGTGCGTCATATGGACGGCGTTGACGCGGTACTGCGTCACGCCGTTGGGCGCGAGCATGGAGATCACCATGTCGTCGGCGTAGTAATCGGGGATGTGCTGCTTCACGTACGGCGCGCGGTCGGCGTCGGACGGCAGCGTGCGCTGCACGAGCCAGTACGTGCCGGCTGCAAGGCATGCCAGGACGGTGATCGCGATCAGCGAAGCGGGCGAGACGCGTTGGATGGCCATGAGTGGATCGACTCTCCCGGCGCGTCAGGCGATGGCTTCGGCGAGCAGGGCGTCGTAACGCCCCTGCGCGCGCAAGATGAAGTCGCACAACTCGCGTGCAGCCCCTTCACCACCGCGTGTGCTCGCGATCCAGTGACAGCGTGTCTTCACTTCGACATGCGCATTGGCCGGGCAGGCGGCAAAGCCCACGCGCGTGAGCACGGGCAGGTCGGGCCAGTCGTCGCCGATATGTCCGCAGACGTCGGCCGTCACGCCCACTTTGGCGCATAAGTCTTCAAACGCGGTGCGCTTGTCGTGCACGCCCTGATAGACGTGCGCGACGCGCAGATCCGCCGCGCGTTTGGCGACGATATCCGACTGGCGTCCCGTGATGATGGCGGTGACGATGCCGGCTTCACCCAGCAGCTTCAGGCCGTGGCCGTCGAGCGAATCGAAGGTCTTGATGACTTCGCCGGCCGGGCCGTAGCGCAGGCCGCCGTCGGTCAGCACGCCATCGACGTCGAACACCATGACGCGCAGACGCGCCGCGCGAAGCGTGGCGGCCGCTGCGTCGAAGGAGACGATGTCGGAGGCGTTGGGGGGATTCGTTGGACTCGGATGACTCATTGGCAGACGGCTCTGGGCAGACAACTCACACGACCTTGGCGGCGAACAGGTCGTGGACGTTCAGCGCGCCGACAAGGCGGCCGTTTTCCGTCACGAGCAACTGCATGATGCCGAAGCGTTCCATCAGCTCGGCGGCTTCTGCGGCGAGCTTGTCCGGATCGATGGTGCGCGGATCGGCCTTCATGACGTCGGCCAGCTTCAGCGAGGTGAAATCGAGTGTACGCTTGAACAAACGACGCAAGTCGCCGTCCGTAAAGATGCCGACGACGCGATCGTCGGCATCCACGATAGCGGTCATGCCGAGACCCTTGGCGGTCATCTCGATCAGGGCGTCGGAGAGATTGGCGTCGGAGCGCACGCGCGGCACGGCGTCGCCGGTGCGCATGACATCGCGCACGAAGGTCAGCAGTCGGCGGCCCAGTGCACCGCCTGGATGCGAGCGGGCGAAGTCTTCCGCGCCGAAGCCGCGTGCGTCGAGGAGCGTGACGGCGAGCGCGTCACCGAGAGCGAGGGCGGCCGTGGTGCTGGCGGTGGGCGCGAGGCCCAGCGGGCAGGCTTCCTTCTCGACGTGCGCGTCGAGATGCACGTCGGACAGACGGCCAAGGCTCGATGCGGCGTTGCCGGTCATGGCGATGAGCTTCGCACCGATGCGCTTGATCATCGGCAGGATGCTGACGAGCTCACCCGTTTCGCCGGAGTTGGACAGGGCGACAACGACGTCGTCGGCCGTGATCATGCCCAAATCGCCGTGGCTGGCTTCTGCGGGGTGAACGAAGAATGCGGGGGTGCCGGTGCTGGCGAATGTGGCAGCGAGTTTGCGGCCGATGTGGCCGGACTTGCCCATCCCGGTGACGACCACGCGCCCGCGGCAGGCAAGCAGCAGCGAGACCGCTTCGAAGAAGCTGTCGTCGAGGTGCGCGGACACGCGTTCGATGGCGTCGGCTTCAGTGCGCAACACCTCCCGGGCGACCTCTAGTGCCCGGCCTGGATTGATTTTCGCTATCATGCGCGGAGTATATCAAAACGGACGTGGCGTCGAAGGACAGCCGCGCCACGTATGGCCCCGCGCCCCGCCCAGCGCCGTTCGGGACATCGCCCGAACCGGTCCGGTTTCCTCTCTCGGGGCCGCCGTCCGGACGTACGCTGGCACGGCCCTTGCGTGACATTGGCAAGACAATGCACCCCGCTCACCCGGAATCACTCAGGAAACCGACCCTAGCTGATGGCATCGCCGCTCGAACTCACTCTCGTATTGTTGTTTGCCGCCTGCGTCGGGGTGGTGTTGTTTCGCATGCTTCATCTGCCGCCGATGCTGGGCTATCTCAGCGTGGGCATCGTCATCGGTCCGCATGCGCTGGGGCTGGCGGCCGATTCGCAGCGCGTGCAGTACCTCGCGGAGTTCGGCGTCGTCTTCCTGATGTTCTCCATCGGCATCGAATTCTCGTTGCCCAAGCTAAAAAGCATGAGACGGGTGGTGCTCGGACTCGGCGTTTCACAAGTGATGGGGACGTTGCTCGTCGCGGTCGGGCTGGGCGCACTCGTCAACCTGTTCTGGTCTTTCTCATGGCAGGCTTCGGTGGCACTGGGGGGCGCGCTGGCCATGTCCTCGACGGCCATCGTCACCAAGATGCTTGCCGAGCGACTCGAACTGGAGACGGAGCACGGCCGCAACATCATGGGCGTTCTGCTGTTCCAGGATCTGGCCGTGGTGCCGTTGCTGATCGTGATCTCCGCGCTCGGCGGCAACTCGAAGGCGCTGGTGCTGGCGCTCTCGCTGGCGGCACTCAAGATCACCGGTGCACTCGCATTGCTGCTGTGGATCGGGCAGAAACTGGTCGGGCGCTGGTTCCACATCGTGGCTGCGCGCCGCTCGCAAGAGCTCTTCATGCTCAACCTGCTGTTGCTCACGCTGGGCCTGGCCTACATCACCGAGCATTTGGGCCTGTCAATGGCGCTGGGCGCGTTCATCGCGGGCATGCTGATTGCCGAGACGCCGTTTCGCCATCAGGTGGAAGACGACATCAAGCCGTTTCGCGACGTGCTGCTCGGCCTGTTCTTCATCACGACCGGCATGCTGCTCAATCCGGGCATCGTGCTCAAGCAGCCGTTGCTCGTGCTGTTGTTCTTCGTCGGTCCGCTGATCGTCAAATTCACGCTCATCGCGGGGCTGGCGCGTCTGTTCGGCAGTCCGCCGGGCACGGCAATCCGCACCGGGCTGGGACTGGCGCAGGCGGGCGAATTCGGCTTCGTGCTGCTCAATCTTGTCATCGACCGGAGTCTGCTCGACCCGTCGCTGTCGCAGGCGGTGCTCGCAGGCATGTTGCTCTCGATGCTGTGCGCGCCGTTCCTCATCATCAACGCCGACCGCATTGCGCTGCGCTTCGTCGCCAACGAATGGATGATGCAGTCGTTGCAGATGACCAAGATCGCGACGCAGAGCATCAAGACATCGGGGCACGTGATTATCTGCGGCTACGGGCGATGCGGTCAGAATCTGGCGCGCATGCTGGAGCAGGAGGGCATCGGCTACGTGGCGCTCGACCTCGACCCCGACCGCGTGATGGAGGCCGCCAGCTCCGGCGAGACCGTGGTGTTCGGTGACGCGGCCCGGCGCGAAGCGCTCGTCGCGGCAGGGATTCACCGGGCGGCGGGCATTGTGGTGACGTACGACAGCACGCCGGCGGCGCTCAAGGTCCTCGCACAGGTGCAGGCGCTGGAGCCGACGCTGCCCGTGGTCGTTCGCACGGTCGACGACACGCATATCGACGACCTCATCGCCGCCGGGGCCACCGAAGTCGTGCCGGAAATCGTGGAGGGCAGCCTGATGCTCGCCTCGCACGCGCTGGTGCTCATGGGCGTGCCGATGCGCCGCGTGTTGCGCCGGGTGGCGCAGGCGCGTAACGAGCGCTACAGCCTGTTGCGCGGCTACTTCCACGGGCTCGACGACGAAGACGAAGGCGGCGAGCGCGAGCAGGTGCGCCTGCAATCGGTGCCGCTCACGCTCAATGCGGCGGCGGTGGGCCGTACGCTCGGCGAGCTTCGGCTGGACAAACTCGGGGTGACGGTGACGGCGATCCGCCGCCACGGCATTCGTGGCGTGGAGCCGGTGGCGGAGACGCGTCTGATGGCCGAAGACATCGTGGTGCTGCGCGGCCTGCCCGACAAGCTGGTCGCAGCGGAAACGCGGCTGCTGGGGCACGAGTAGGACGACAAACTGCGCGGAAAGTCGGACGGTCACAGGGAGGCCGGGCCTTTTTGGCATAATGTGGCGTGTTCCCTATCCGTGCCGAAAGAAGGATCCCCTTGCAGATCGACGAGTCCCCTGCCGCCTATATCAAAAGCCAGATCCGCACCGTGCCGGACTGGCCCGCTCCCGGCGTGCAGTTCCGCGACATCACCCCGTTGCTCAAGAACCCGCGCACCTTGCGGGTGCTCATCGATGTGTTCGTGCATCGCTACATGGCGCAACGTCCCGACTATATTGCGGGCCTCGATGCGCGCGGCTTCATTCTCGGCTCGATCCTCGCGTACGAGCTGAACATCGGATTCATCCCCATTCGCAAGAAGGGCAAGCTGCCCTATCAGACGGTGGCCGAAGAGTACGAACTGGAATACGGCAGTGCGACGGTCGAGATTCACGCCGACGCCTGCGGTCCCGGCGACCGCGTGCTGCTGATCGACGATCTGGTCGCCACGGGCGGCACGATGCTCGCCGGTAAGAAGCTGCTGGAGCGCCTCGGCGCGACGGTCATCGAGGGGGCGGCCATCGTCGACCTGCCGGAGCTGGGCGGGTCGAAGCTGATTCGCGATGCTGGCCTGGACCTCTTCCTGCTGTGCTCGTTCGAAGGGCACTGAGCGCACTGCGCACACCGACCGATTTCTGACTTTCCGACCCGGACGCACCGATGCCCAATCTCTGGCTGTTCCTGCTGACCTCGGTGGCTATCACGCTTGCGCCCGGGCCCGACAACATGCAGGTCATCGCACGCGGTATTGCGCAGGGACGCCGCGCGGGACTGGCCGCTGCGGCCGGTTTCACCTTCGGCTGCCTCTTCCACACGACGATTGCCGCAGTGGGCCTCGCGGCCGTGCTGCGCTCGTCGCCGTGGGCTTTCGAGGCGATCAAGCTGCTCGGTGCGGCCTATCTCATCTGGATCGGCATCAAGGCGCTGCGTGCGCGTGGTGCGCTGACGCTGGCAAACGACACCGAACCGCAGTCGCTCGGTGCCGTCTTCCGCCAGAGCGTGTTCGCGAACATGCTCAACCCGAAGGTCACGCTGTTCTTCCTCGTATTCCTGCCGCAATTCGTGAGCGCCGACGCCGCCCATCCGGGCTGGCAGATGGTGCTGCTCGGCCTCGTGTTCATGGCGCAGACCATCGTCGTGTTTAGCGCCTACGGCTGGTTTGCGGGCGTGCTGGGAACGTGGCTCAAGCGCCGTCCCGGGGCGGGGCGCTGGCTCGATCGCGTGGCCGGCGCAATCTTCATCGGTCTGGGATTGCGTGTCGCGTTACAGGGGTAATGCACGACACGTGACGTTCCCGGTTTCGTGGACGTCGTCCCGTCATTCGTAGTCCAACTGATATTGCTCGATCATGCTTGCCGAACAACGCCAACAATACGTGCTCGAACAACTTGCCAAGACCGGGGCGCTGGCGATCAGCGATCTGGTGCGGGAACTGGGTGTGTCGCGCGAGACCGTGCGACGCGACCTCAACACGCTCGCGGCGCGCGGTCTGTTGCTCATGACCCACGGCGGTGCGCTGGCCGCCGACCGGAGCGAGCCTGACTGGACGCTGCGTGAGAACGTCAATGCCGTGGGCAAGCGCGCCATCGGCGTGCGCGCCGCAGAGCTGGTGCCCGACGGCGCGTCGGTGATCATCGACTACGGTACGACCACGCGCGCTGTAGCACAGGCGCTGCTCTCCAAGCACCGTCTTCGCATCTACACCAACGACTGGCAGATCGCGCGCCTGCTCGGACGCCATCACGACAATCGCGTGACGCTGCTCGGCGGCGAGTTGCAGGACAACGAAGACGCCGTGCAGGGCTGGGACGCCATTAACCAGATTTCGCAATATCACGCCGACTTCGCGTTCATCGGGGTGGGCGGCGTGACGGAAGATGGAGGCATCACCGATTTCAACCGTGCCGCTGCTGAGCTTCGCGCACGCATGCTGCTGTGCGCGAACGTGTCGGCCGTCGTCGCGGACCACACCAAGTTCGGTCGCGTGACGCCCGTGCGTATCCGTCACTTCGAGGCGGCCCGCTATCTCATCAGCGACGCCGCCCCGCACAAGAGCATGCTGGCCCAGCTTCGCGCGCGCGGCCCGGAATTGCTTATCGCCTGACAACGACCGGTCCGCCCGGGACCGGTCGTCTTTCCCTCTCGTCCCGTCACTCAGTGGCACGTCGCCGCACCTGCTTGCACACGTGTGCCTTAGGTCGCCACAGCACGCCACACGTCGCCAAGACGCGCTTCGCTCCCTGAAAATCTTTCCCGCCAAACGCGCCGCAAGGGGCTTGTCGCACGGCCTTATGCGGTGGTTTTTCCTGTCGATACGTGTTCGTCAGGATGCCAAAAATATGTAGACAAAGTTGGGGCATGGCAGCGACGACGCCTCCGCATCATGTCACCGATCCTGACGTCGTCAGCTTTTCTTCGACACGTTGCGTCGCCCCGAAAACGTTGCCAAGCCATTGAACACATGAGGGTTTTGGCCGTGCGGAAAAAAGCTGGTCGATTGTCACTGTCTTGTCATCCGGGCTTTTTAGACTGCGTTCACTTTTGGCACAAATTGCCACAAAACAGCTAGTCGAGCGATGCGAGCGACAACGCCTCAACGAGGACGTCGCAACTCACAGAGCATCCGGGCCGACCGGCGAACTGACTCACAGGTGAACCGTGGACGAAGCGATTCGAATCGAGCGACTGACCAAGACCTTCGGGAGCCGCCGTGCGCTCGACGAAGTGGCGCTCAAAGTCATGCCAGGCGAAATGATCGCCCTGATCGGGGCCTCCGGCTCGGGCAAGTCGACGCTGATGCGTCACATCGCGGGCTTCGTGCCTGCAGACCAGCAGCCGGGCAGCATCGAAATTCTGGGTCGTCCGATCCAGCGCGACGGCCGCATCGTGCGCGAGGTGCGTCAGATTCGTCGCGACATCGGTTTCGTCTTCCAGCAATTCAATCTGGTGGGCCGCCTGCCGGTCATCACCAACGTGCTCACGGGGCTGCTGGCCCGCGTGCCGCTGTGGCGCAGCCTGATGTTCCGCTTCACGACGGCTGAGCGTCAGGCCGCCCTCAAGGCACTGGCCGAAGTCGGCATCGCCGACTTTGCCTACCAGCGCGCCAGCACGCTCTCGGGCGGTCAGCAACAGCGCGCAGCACTCGCACGCACGCTCGTGCAGGGCGCGAAGATCATTCTCGCGGACGAGCCGATTGCGTCGCTCGATCCGGAATCGGCGCGCAAGGTGATGGACATGCTCGCGCGCATGAACCGCGATCACAAACTGACGGTGGTCGTCTCACTGCACCAGGTGGACGTTGCCATGCGCTACTGCGTGCGCACCGTGGCGCTGCATCAGGGCCGCGTGGTGTACGACGGCCCGTCCTCGGCGCTCACGCCGGACCTGCTGCGCCGTTTGTATGGCGTGCAAGCGGGCGAACTGTTGAACGAAAACTCGGAAGATTCCGAAGCCTCGGCGATTGGCGAAGCGAAGCCGGCCGATGCGGAAGCCCCATTCCTCACCTCGATGTCCCTAAGCCTCACTTAAGTCCTATCTGACCAGGAGCTTGCTCTCATGAAACTGTGGAAAACCCTGCTGGCCGGCGCGGCCATGTTCGCCTCGGTAGCGGCGGCACACGCGCAGGAAATCAACTTCGGCATCATCTCGACGGATTCCAGCGCAGCCCTGCGTCAACGCTGGCAGCCGCTGATCGACGATATGGAGAAGCAAACGGGCATCAAGGTGACCCCGTTCTTCGCCACCGACTACGCTGGCGTGATCGAAGGCATGCGCTTCAACAAGGTGCAGCTCGCATGGATGGGCAACAAGGGCGCGATGGAAGCCGTTGACCGTTCGCAAGGCGAAGTCTTCGCGAAGATCATGTACGCCGACGGCACCGAGGGTTATTACTCGCTGCTGATCTCGAACGCATCGAGCCCGTACAAGACGCTTGACGACGTGATCAAGAACGGCAAGAAGATCAACTTCGGTCTGGGCGATCCGACGTCGACGTCGGGCACGCTGGTGCCGGGCTACTACGTGTTCGCGAAGAACAACATCGATCCGCGCACGTACTTCAAGACGGCACGTAGCTCGAACCACGGCGCGAACCTGATGGCGGTGATCAACAATCAGGTCGACGTCGCGACGAACAACACCGAAGAGCTCAACAAGCTCGAAGCCACGCAGCCGGAGAAGGCCAAGCTGGTGCACGTGATCTGGAAGTCGCCGCTGATTCCGTCGGACCCGCTGCTGTGGCGCAAGGACCTGCCGGACGGCACGAAGAAGAAGATCCGCGACTTCTTCCTCTCCTACGGCAAGGACGCGCACGAGAAGGAAGTGCTGAAGAACATCTACAACTACGGCGGTTTCCGCGCGTCGTCGGATGCTCAACTGCTGCCGATCCGTCAGCTCGAACTGTTCAAGCAGAAGGTGCAGCTTGAGTCGGACGCCAACATCGACGCCGCCAAGAAGAAGACGCAACTGGCCGACCTCGACAGCAAGCTGGCAGCACTCGACAAAGAGCTGAACAAGACGAAGTAAGCCATTCGGCGGACCCGGTACCCCCGGGGCCGCCGTCTCCTCAGTGGTCCGAAATTTCGCCGGTGGCAGCAGCGCCGGTATGACATGTGGTACTCGACATGAACACCAGCGCATCAATCACTGCCAATGGCCGCCTGCCGGGCGAGCCGCCCAAGCGTTCGTGGCTGTCCCTGATCAGTTGGGGCATCTTCTTTCTGGTCCTGGTGTGGTCGTGGAGCGGCGCCGACATGCGTCCGCTCGATCTGATTCGCGATTCCGGCAACATGAGCCAGTTCGCGCACGATTTCTTCCCGCCCGACTTCCGCGACTGGCGCGTGTACGTCAACGAGATGCTCGTGACGATTCACATCGCGGTGTGGGGAACGGCGCTCGCTGTTGTCTGCTCGATTCCGATGGGTTTGCTCTCGGCGTCGAACATGGTGCCGGCATGGGTGTATCAGCCGGTGCGTCGCGTGCTGGACGCATGCCGCGCGATTAACGAAATGGTTTTCGCGATGCTCTTCATCGTGGCGGTGGGCCTCGGGCCCTTCGCCGGTGTGCTCGCGCTGTGGGTGCACACGACGGGCACGCTCTCGAAGCTGTTCGCCGAGGCGGTCGAAGCAATCGATCCGCGTCCGGTGGAAGGCGTGCGCGCGACGGGCGCTCGCGCCATCGACGAAATCCTGTACGGCGTGCTGCCGCAGGTCATGCCGCTGTGGATCTCGTACACGCTGTACCGCTTCGAGTCGAACGTGCGTTCGGCGTCGGTGGTGGGGATGGTGGGCGCAGGCGGCATCGGTGTGGTGCTCTACGAAGTGATTCGCAGCTTCCAGTATGCCCAGACGTGCGCGGTGATGGTGATCATGGTGATCGTGGTGACGTGTATCGACGTCTTCTCGGCCCGCGTGCGCAAGATGGTGATCTGACGGATTTAGCACGAATGATGTGATGAATGGGGAATAGGGCGCTTCGGCGCCCTATTCCGTTTCTTACTTGCTGGGGCCGACGATCTCGCGCCTGCCGAGATTCATATGCAGTGCGGTGGGCCGATTCGGCCATGGAAACACAGTTAGTACGAGATGCCGGGGCCCGGATGGCGGGTGCCGACCGGCCGATGGACCGACCCGGAATAAGCCTGCTCTGGAACGTGTGAGATGTCATGGCGATGCCCCTGTCGATAGTGGCCATTACGCAGGCCGTCGCAAATCTGCCGCGTGCCCGCCAGGGGTTGCCCGCCGCTTCGGCGCTGTTTTTGCGTTCAGCGGCTGGGCGGAAGGACGTCAAAACTCCCTACTACGAAGAACTCCCTCATGCTTGGGTTCGGGGATGGAACCATCTGCACGTCCAGCAACGAGGTCGTGAAAATCTCCGTGTAGCCCTGTTCGTAGAGTCCGCTATAGGCACCCGGGTCGATCTTCACGCTGACCGGTCCGTTCGCCAGTCCGTCGAGTCGGTACTCGCGAGCCTGGATCGTCGTGTAGGACGGCGGTTTCCAGCCGACCACGCCGAAGCGAAGAATCGGCAAGTGGTAGGGCTCGAGCGTGGGAATTCGGCGAACCGTGGACAGAATGCCGTCCGGAAATTTCTCCGGGTCCAGCGCCTCACCATCAGCCAATCCTTCGAAATGGACCTGCTGCGGGTTCAGAAACGGCGTGATGAGGAAGTCAATTCCGGGCCCGGGATAGCGTTGCCCGTCGGGCCACTCGACTTCGTAGTGGATCGTTGCGTGCTTTCCGATGAAGGGAGTGAGCCAGGCATTGGGTAGCGTCATTGTGGCGATGGGCTCGGGGCCAAGGTAAAGCTGACGCGCCTCTTGGGCACCCGTCCCGTCTTCCGACACGAAATGCAGAATGAACGTAGATCCGAAGGGAACGCGGTGGGCGTCCATCTCAACATAGATCGGAAAGAAAGAATCGACAAACTCGCCGGGCAAGACAAATCCCCATGGCGCTACGGATTGAATGGCGAAGGGACGTTCTGCCGGGTAAGGGTTGGAAAGCAGACGTATCTGATCGAGTGTTCTTTCCGGGCGCCTTGCCGCATTCATGAACGTTCCGGCCTGAAACGATCCCCTGATTCTGTTCGATGTCATCGCGATACTCCTGTCGATCCATTGAGGGTGCGAGTCATGAGCCGACGCTCGTCATGAGTGCGCTGCGCGGCGCTGTACGGCATCAGGATGCGCCGGTCATCAAAGTGTAGAGACGCCGTGCATTGCGGGTCTAGCTGTCAACCTTTGCATTGACAATCGCGACGAAATTTCCTAGCGGGACTTCCGACCGCAGCGCATCGGAGTCGACGAAACGAAAAAAGGGCGCCGAAGCGCCCTTTCATTTTTACGGCTTGCCTGCCACCGCGACAGTCTTCCGTCGCGATACCGTCACATCAGGCGATCCGCTGCCCCACCATATACGTCTCACGCGGAATCGGTGGCATGCCGGGGCGCACGGCCACGCGCACCATGTCGGCGCGCAGGCCCGGCTTGATGCCGCCACGATCCGTGAGACCTGCCGACTGCGCCGGATTCCACGACACCGTGCGCATGGCCTTGGAGAGTGTCCAGCCGCAGTCGGCGTGGTCGTTGTGCAACTGGAACGCCGCTTGCAGCAAACTCGCCGGGACATAGTCCGACGACAGAATGTCGAGCACGTCTTCACGTGCTAGTTCCGCAGCCGCCACATTGCCCGAGTGCGAACCGCCACGCACCACGTTCGGTGCCCCCATGATCACGCCAATCGACTTGTCGTGCGCTGCACGTGCTGCGACCAGCGTCGTCGGAAATTCCGACAACGCCACACCGTCACGCTCCGCTTCTTCCACGTGTTCGAGCGACGTGTCGTCGTGGCTTGCGAGCGGCAAGCCGCGTGCACGGCTCATCTCGACAATCGTGCGGCGATGCGGAATCGCATACATTTCCTGCTGCGCACGCAGATCGGCCAGCATCGCGTCCCACTGCGCGTCCGGCACCTTGCCGTTGCGCTCGTGGTACTGACGGTGCAGCACAGGGTCGTGCCACTGACGCTGACCCGGCGTGTGATCCATCACCGATACGAGACGCAGCAGCGGGTGATCGCACATGTCGGCGAACGTGTCGGCCGCGTCCTGCGTCGCGATTTCGCAGCGCAAATGCAGGAAGTGGTCCGCACGGAACAGCCCCGCATCGATGGTGTCGAGCAGTGCCTGACCGCACTCGGCCTGCAGCTTGCGGCTGCGCAGACCCGACGCGTCGCGCTCGCCGATGACCAGCGAGTCGAACACCGTCGTGATACCTGCAGCGGCGACCTGTGCGTCGTGAATCGCAAACGCGGCGTGCGTGTTCCAGTACACGCCGGGGCGCGGCGCGAGGTGCTTCTCCAGATTGTCGGTGTGCAACTCGACAAGCCCCGGCACCAGATAGTCGCCTTCCCAGTCGACGGCTTCAGTGGACTGCGTCGTCCCTTCCTCCACCGCGTGGATGAGACCCTCGCGGACCTCGACCACGCCGGTGAAGGTCGTGTCGGGTGTGACGATGCGAGCGTTCTTGATAAGCATGGACAGACTCCGGGGGATCAATGTGCGGGACGAAGCACCGGACGCATGGCGAGCGTTCGCGTCGCCACTTCGTCGCGGGTCGCCTCGTCGTGGAAGATGCCCACAATGGCGCTCCCCGCTGCACGGGCTTCGGTAATCAGTTGCGAGACCACGGCGCGGTTCTGCGCGTCGAGCGACGCCGTCGGCTCGTCGAGCAGTAGCACCGGTGCTGCGGCGATCAGCCCGCGCGCGATGTTGATGCGTTGTTGTTCGCCGCCGGAGAACGTCGCCGGGGCAAGCGACCAGAGGCGCTCGGGGATGTTCAGGCGCGCGAGCAGATCGCGCGCACGACCGGCCGCGTCGGCGTCGCCATGACCCAGACGTCGCAGCGGCTCCGCCACGATGTCGAGCGTGGTGACGCGCGGAATCACACGCAGAAACTGGCTGACATAGCCGAGTGTCGTGCGTCGCACGGAGAGCACTTCGCGGGCGGTAGCGGTCGTCAGATCGACCCAGTGTTCGCCCTGACCCGCGTCGTGACGAATCTCGATACGGCCTTCGCCCGCGAGATAGTTGCCGTACAGACAACGCAGCAGCGTGCTCTTGCCCGAGCCCGAAGGGCCAACGAGCGCTACGCACTCGCCGCGTCGCACCGTGAGATCGACACCTTCGAGTGCCGGAATCGCCGCGCCGCCCTGTGCGTGCAGTCGGAAGGTCTTGTGCAGTCCTTGTGCGCGCAGCATGACGTCGTCTTCGCGTGTGCCGAGCGAGAGTGCCGCGCCACCGAGCGACGTTGCAGACGTAGTAAGGTTCGTTCCGGAGTTCATACGGGCAGTACCGAGGAAACCAGCAATTGCGTGTAGGGATGTTGCGGGTCGTCGAGGACCTGATCGGTCAACCCGGCTTCGACCACGCGCCCCGCCTGCATGACGATCAGGCGATGCGCGATGAGTCGCGCCACCCCGATATCGTGCGTGACGATGATGGCGGCAAGATGAAGGCGCTCCACGAGCGAGCGCAGCAGGTCCAGAAGACGTGCCTGCACCGACACGTCGAGTCCGGCGGTCGGCTCGTCCATGAACACGAGACGCGGCTCGGTCACGAGGTTGCGGGCGATTTGCAGACGCTGCTGCATGCCCCCCGAGAACGCACCGGGCATCTCGTCCACGCGCGCCGGATCGAGTTCGACCTGCGCCATCCAGTGACGCGCCTTCTCGCGGATGTCCCCAAAGTGACGCGCACCGACGGCCATCAGACGGTCGCCGATGTTGCCGCCGGCCGACACGTTCATGCGCAGCCCGTCGCGCGGGTTTTGCTCGACGAACCCCCACTCGGTGCGCAGCAGACGACGCTTGTGCGCTTCGTCAAGCGCCTGCAGGTCGTGCAACAGGCCGTCGGTGCCGCGATAGTGGAGCGATCCGGCGTCGATCTCGTGCCGGAGAGCCAGCGCGTTAAGCAGCGTCGACTTGCCCGAGCCGGACTCGCCGACCACGCAGACCACTTCGCCCGGCCACAGATCGAAGCTCACGTCGGCGCAGCCGATGCGATCGCCGTAGTGTTTGCCCAGTCCCGCCACGCGCAGCAGCGGTTCGTCCAGTTGTGCCGCATGACGTTCGACCGGTTGCGCGGCATCCATCACGGCGTTCATGCGCGCTCCTTCGCGGCGTGCGCCACATCTGCCATGTTCGCGGACGTACGGTCACCGCAGTAATCGCTGTCCGAGCACACGTACATGCGCGTGCCTTCGTCGTCGGTGATGACTTCGTCGAGGAAGCTGTCGGTTGCGCCGCACAGGGCGCAATGCGCGTCCCACTTCTGGATTTCGAACGGGTAGTCGTCGAAGTCGAGACTCTCGACCGACGTGTACGGCGGAATCGCGTACAGACGTCGTTCGCGTCCCGCACCGAAGAGTTGCAGCGCCGGATTCATATGCAGCTTGGGGTTGTCGAATTTCGGAATCGGGGAGGGCGACATCAGATAGCGCCCGTTGACGATGACCGGGTAGTCGTAAGTCGTCGCGATTGCGCCGTGACGCACGATGTCTTCGTACAGACGCACGCGCATCAGGCCGTATTCGCCGAGCGCATGCAGCTTGCGCGATTCAACGATGCGCGGCTCCAGACGGAACATCGGTTCGGGCATCGGCACCTGAAACACGAGGATCTGGCCGTCGTGCAGCGAGACTTCGGGAATGCGGTGACGTGTCTGGATGACGGTCGCCTCCGACGTCTTCGTCGTGGTGGCGACACCGGCCGTGCGCGCAAAGAAGCGACGGATGTTCACGGCGTTGGTCGTGTCGTCAGCGCCCTGATCGATGACCTTGAGCGTGTCGTCGGCCCCGATTACGGCGGCGCTGACCTGAATTCCGCCCGTGCCCCAGCCGTACGGCAGCGGCATTTCACGGCTGCCGAACGGCACCTGATAGCCGGGAATGGCCACCGCCTTGAGCAGGCTGCGGCGGATCATGCGCTTGGTGTGTTCGTCGAGGAACGCGAAGTTGTAGCCGTCGGCTGTGGCGGCGCTGGCCGCAGACGGTTGGGCGGTGTCTTGCAACGTGGCGGCGTCGTTCATGCGGCCTCCTGAGTGTTCTGGGCGGCAAGGGCAGTGGCGTCGTCGCTTGCTTGCGTGCCGTTCGTGCCGTATTTCGTGGCGTGCTCGGCGCGCAGACGGCGCACCAGTTCCAGCTCGGCCTGGAAGTCGACGTAGTGCGGCAGCTTCAAGTGCTGCACGAAGCCCGACGCTTCGACGTTGTCGCTGTGATAAAGCACGAATTCCTGCTGCTGCGCGGGCGAGGTGGCTTCGTCGCCAAGTTCGTTCGTCCGCAGTGCGCGGTCGACGAGCGACATGGCCATCGCCTTGCGCTCGTTGTGGCCGAACGTCAGTCCGTAGCCCTGCGTGAACTGCGGCGGGGTGTCCTGATTGCCACCGAACTGCGTGACCATCTGGCACTCCGTCACCGCGATCTCGCCGATGTCGATGGCGAAGCCGAGTTCTTCCGGTTCGATCTCGATGGACACCTGACCCAGGCGGATTTCGCCCGCGAACGGGTGATCGTTGCCGTAACCGCGCTGTGTGGAATAGCCGAGCGCGAGCAAAAAGCCTTCGTCGCCGCGCGCGAGGTTCTGCAACCGAGCCGTGCGCGACGCTGGCGTGAAGAGTGGCGAGTGCACGAGGTCGTGCGGCTCGGGGTCGGCGCCGTCGGTGTTCAGCGGTTCGAGCAGACCGTCGCGCTTCATGATGTCGGTGACGCGCGTGGTGGCCGCGATGGGCGGCACGTCCGGGATCTCAGCGGCGGCGCACGGTTGTGGCGCTGCGGCCGGTGCGGCGTTCGTGCGCAGTTCGCCAGCGAGCGGTGCGTCGGACGTTGCGCCTTCGGCGAGCAACGCGAAGTCCAGCAGACGCTGCGTGTAGTCGTACGTTGCCCCCAGTACCTGACCGCCGGGCACGTCCTTGAACGTGGCCGAGATGCGGCGCGACAGACGCATCGACGCCGTATCGATCGGCTTCGTAGTACCCAGACGCGGCAACGTCGTGCGATACGCACGCAGCAAGAAGATCGCTTCGACCAGATCGCCCGATGCCTGCTTGATGGCCAGCGCTGCGAGTGTTTCGTCGTACAGCGCGCCTTCGCTCATCACGCGCGAGACCGCGAGACGCATCTGCTCGCGAATTTGCGTGACGGTGAGCGCGGGGACGTCGGGATTGCCGCGTCGCGCTTTGGCGAGCAGGTCCCAGGATTGTTCGATGGCGCGCTCGCCACCTTTGACTGCGACGTACATCAGCAAACCTCCACATGCGTGGTGCGCGGCAGCCCGAGCACCGTGTCGCCAGCGGCGATCAACAGATCGAGACCGGCGGGAAAGCGCGGTGCGAGTGCGGCGCGCGCCTGCCAGAAGGCGGTGTCGAGACCACCGACGGTGACGTCTGCATGGGTCTGAATGCCCGGGCCGCGCAGCCGCAGATGCAGTCCGTCGCTGGTGTGGCCGACGCTCAACGTCGGAACATCGACGACCAGCGTGGCGCTGTGTTCAGGCGATTCGGCCGTGCCGAAGGCGAAGCGCTCAAGGGCAGGGCACCTGGCGGGATCGGTGAGCAGCGCGAATTGCGCTTGCGCAAGACTGGCTTCGCCGCTGAGCAGCGGAGCCCCGGTGTGAAAGCGTAGGGCGCTGGCGACTTCGCCCAGCGAGGCTTGCAGCCAGACGGGCGTTGTGGCGTCGGCCAGTGCGAGCAGCGTGGCGCGCGCGGCAACGCTGGCTTCCTCGCTATGGGCGAGACGTTGACCGACCTGGCGCAACTGGCCGGGGCGGGCGAGCGCGTCGAGAACAGCGCGGAAGACGCCTTGAGCGTCGTGGACCGGATCGTCGAAACCGGGTTGCAGTGCCGACCAGTCGGGCATGGTTGCCGTCAACATTCAGGCCTCCCGGACCATAGTGAAGAACTCGACGCGGCTGGCGGCCACGTCGGCGTCGCTCTGTGCTGCGGTGGCAGCCAGACGTTGAGAGATCGCCGTGAGCGGACCGGCGGCAAGCACGCCGCGGTGCTGCGGCATTTGCATCAGGGCGTCCAGACGCGCCACACGAACGGCGCGCTCGGCGTCGCGGCCCAACACATAGCCGGTGCCGACTACGCCGTCCTGCTGGCGCAGCGTGCAACGCGTGACGGTCGTCTCGCCGAGGTTGAAGCGATCGCCGCTGCCACCCACGCGGCCCTGCACCAGCACGAGGCCGGTCTGCGGGGCGCGCAGCCAAATGAACTGCGGGGCGTCGGGGCAATGGGTGATAGCGTCGTCGAGTTCGTCGCGCGTGGCGCGGGCAAACAACGCAAGCCATCGGGCGCGGTCTGCCCTTTCCTGCGGGGCGGCGCCGTCCTCGTCACGGGGGGTGTCGGGAGATGTGATTGGCATAATTGTCTAGTCGTATAGACGTGTGTATGATCGCAATAACTTCAGATGGGGTACTGCTCGCGGCCTCATTACAACTTTGCGGGGTGTCAATTTGATGACAGCACAACTCGAACGTGGCGGCGGTGTTGCGGTCTGGCGGCAGATCGCGCAGATTCTGGCCACGGAAATCGGCGAGCGTCGTTATGGCGACGGCTCGCCGGACGACCGTCTGCCGAGCGAGACTGACCTTGCGCAGCGCTTCGGGGTGAATCGTCACACGGTACGCCGCGCGATTCTCGGTCTGGCCGAGCAAGGGCTCGTGAACGTCGAACACGGACGGGGCACCTTCGTGCAGGCGGCCGCCATCGGTTATGTGATCGGACGCCGTACGCGCTTCACCGAGAACTTGTCGCAGAACAATCTGAAGACCGCGCAGCAGATCATTTCCGCGCACAAGCTCAAGGCCGAAGGCAGTGTTGCGCACGCGCTCGGCCTGCGCGCGGGCGCAGCGGTCTATCGGCTGGAGCTGGCCCGTCGCAGTCTTGACACGCAAGGCATCGAATTGCCGCTGGCGTACAGCGAGAACTGGTTTCCTGCGTCGCGCTTTCCCGACTTTCCGGATGTGTTCGCAGAGCACGAGTCGATCAGCGCCACGCTCGCTATCTTTGGGGTGAAGGACTACACGCGTCTCGAGAGTCGGATCGGTGCACGCATGCCGGACGCCGACATCGCCCGTCACCTTGGGATCAACCGTCAGCAGCCGGTGCTGAGCGTAGAAAGTACGGATGTGGACGAAGCAGGTAAGCCGATCAAATACGGCATTGCCTACTTCCCGGCAGACCGTATGCAGCTTGTGGTGCAGGGGGCGACAGAATGAACGAAGTACAGCAACTGCAACAACAGCAACTCGACTTCTCGGTGGCGCGTTTTGCGATCTACTACGCACCGCCGTCTGGCTCGTGCTGGTGGAACGAGGGCAGCCGCTGGCTCGGGCGTGACGCGATCACGGCGCGCGCGCTTCATGCGCCGACGGTGGAAGGTTTGTCGCGTTCGTTGCACGACCTGACCGTCGATCCTCGACGCTATGGATTGCATGCCACGCTCAAAGCCCCGATGCGGCTCGCCCCGCAGGCGCGACTGAGCGATCTGTCGGGCATTGCGGCGGCGGTGGCGGCGCGTCACGTGCCGTTCGATCTGACGGTCCATACCGACGTGATCGGGACCGATAACGGCAAGTCGCCCGGCTTCGTCGCGTTGCGTCCGAAGGCAGGCGCCGCCGACGATAAGGCGGTGAACGCGCTGGCGGCCGATTGCGTGCAGGCGTTCGACACGCTGCGTGCACCGATGAACGACACCGAACTGGCCAAACGAAATCCGCATCTGCTAACGTCGCGTCAGCGCGAGTGGCTGGCGCAGTGGGGATATCCGTACGTGTTCGACGAATATCGTTTTCACGTCACGCTCTCCGACCGTGTGACGGCGGGTGACGCCACGGTCATCACCGACTGGTGGCAGCCGCGCGTGCAGGCGCTCGGGCCGATGCGCGTCGACAGTCTCGCCATATTTGTGCAACCGACGCCGGGCGAGCCCTTCCTCATGTTCGAACGTTTTGCCTTCAGGGAAGCTGCATGAATCACGCACGTCTGTTTTACGTGATGGGGCCGTCCGGTGCGGGCAAGGACTCGTTGCTGGCGTACGCACGAGCGAAGCTCGATCACGCGTCGCCCCCCCGCGCGCCGGTGTGCTTCGCGCATCGTTACATCACGCGTCCGCCCTCGGAGGGAGAGAACCACATCGCGTTGTCGCATGCTGAATTCGCGGTGCGGCATTCGCTCGGTTGCTTCGCGCTCGATTGGGAAAGCCACGATTACCGTTACGGCATCGGCATCGAAATCGATGCATGGATGCATGCGGGCGCGAATGTCGTGGTGAATGGCTCGCGCGCGTTTCTCGCACAGGTCGTCGCGCGCTATGCCGAACGTCTGCATCTGGTGGAGATTCGCGTCGACCCGGAAGTGCGGGCGCAGCGTCTCGCAAAGCGTGGCCGAGAATCCGGCGACGCACTCGACAAGCGTGTCGCGCACAGCGTGGCATGGACGCCGCCTGAAGGGATTCCGCTTTCGGTGGTCGATAACGACGGCGCACTCGAAGCGGCGGGCGATACGCTGCTCGCCTTATTGACGTCGCGGCCCGAGCGCTGACAACAGAGCGTCGAGCGCCCGCCGATAGTCGCCATCGTCCGGTGGCGTCGCGGCGGGCGCGACGTTGTGCGCAACGGGCAGGCCACTGCCGTGCGCATGATCGATAAGGATGTCCCGCCACAGGAGCGGTTCCGTCGTCATGGCTTGCAGCAGCCGGGTCAGACGGTCGGTGATCTCGCGCGTCACACCGGCAAACGCCTCGGGTGTGGCGAAGATCGCGAGCGTTAGTTGCGGATGGCGACGCACGGCCGCGTGATACCGGATCAGAATCTCGCGCACTTCCTCATGGCATGCGAGGCCCGCTTCGATGTCTTTGAGTACGTCGGCATACACCGCGTCCGACAACGCGCGCAGCAACCCGGCGTAATCCTCGACGTGATGGTAAAGACTCATGGGCGTGACGCCGAGCCGACTGGCCAGCGCGCGCATGCTCAGTCCCTTTCCACCGTTACTTTCCGTCTCATCGAGCAGCGCGAGCGCCGTCGTCAGAATGGCGTCTCGCGTGACCCCGGTGCCTTGTGCAGGCCTTCCGCGTGGCCGCCTCATGCCACAACCCGATAGGCCGACTGCACCAATCCCGACGCAAAGCGCTGGCTGTCGATCAACTGTAAGTTCACGTCATCCGACAATGCGCCGAATAGCGGTCTCCCCACACCGATCAGCACCGGCACCGTCGTGACCACGATGTCCGCGATCAGTCCTTCGCGCAAAAACGATTGCACCACTTTTCCACCGTCCACATAGATCCGGTCCACGTTCTCCCGCGCCAACGCCTGCATCAGCGCACCGGGTGCCAGGTTGGAGAAGCGCACTTTTCCATCGAGCGCATCGGGTACCGGCGTGTTCGCCAGTTGCGTCGACAACACCGTCACCGGCAGATCGTAGGCCCAGGGGCCCATCGTTAGTACCTTCTCGTACGTACCGCGCCCCATCACGATCGCGTCCTTGTCGGCGATGAAGGCGGCGTAGCCGTGATCCTCGGTGGGATCGTCGCGTTGCAACAACCAGTCGATGTCGCCATCGGTACGGGCGATGAAGCCGTCAAGGCTGGTGGCGATGAAAGCGTGCGCTGTCGTCATGGCGTTGCTCGTCATTATTTATACGACGTATATTTTTGCGTAAACGACCACCAAACACAAGGCATACGGGCGAGGGCATGTCGGCGCAGGCATGGCGCACGTGTGACCGCGGCATTGATGTCGCCAATGTGTCCGTCAATTTTGTGTTGCATTGTGTGTTGTAATGTTGCAAATTATTGCAATGATTTTGAAGTTTGAGTAGTCTCGCGTCATCGCTCATGTCATTGCCCGGCGTCGGTCGGTGCAAGCCTTTCCGGAGTCCATCCATGCCTTCAGCCTTGCCCACTCATGCCCGTGTCGTCATCGTCGGCGGCGGGATCGTCGGCTGTTCCGTCGCCTATCACCTGGCCAAGCTCGGCTGGACCGATGTCGTGTTGCTGGAACAAGGACAGTTGTCGTGCGGCACCACGTGGCATGCCGCCGGGCTGGTGGGGCAATTGCGTTCGCAGGAAAGCATGACGAAGCTCATCCGCTATTCCACGAAGCTCTACAGCGAACTGGAAGCGGAAACGGGGCTTGGCACGGGATGGAAGCAGTGCGGGTCGCTGTCGGTGGCACGTAGCGCCGAGCGTATGACGCAGCTCAAGCGCACGGCAGCCGTGGCGCGCGCTTACGGCGTGCAGTGCGACGTGATCTCGCCGCGCGAAGCGGGCGAACTCTGGCCGGTCATGCGCACCGACGATCTCGTGGGGGCCGTGTGGCTGCCCGGCGACGGCAAGGCCAACCCGACCGACCTGACGCAGGCGCTCGCACGCGGTGCGCGCAGCCGGGGCGTGCGCATCGCGGAGAACACGCGTATCACGCAGATTCACACGGCGTCGCCCAATGGCATTCGCACAGCGACGGGTGTGTCGTGGCAGAACAAGGACGGCGAGCACGGACGCATCGACGCCGAGATCGTCGTCAACTGTGCCGGTCAGTGGGCCAAGGCCGTGGGGCGCATGTGCGGCGTGACCGTGCCGTTGCATTCCGCCGAGCACTACTACATCGTCACCGACCGTATCCCGGGCGTGCATACCGATCTGCCGGTCATGCGCGATCCCGACGGCTATATCTACTTCAAGGAAGAAGTCGGCGGTCTCGTGATGGGCGGTTTCGAGCCGAACGCCAAGCCGTGGGGCATGAACGGCATTCCCGAGAATTTCGAATTCCAGTTGTTGCCCGACGACTGGGATCAGTTCGAGATCCTCATGGAGAACGCGCTCATTCGCGTGCCCGCGCTGGAGACGGCGCAGATCCGCCAGTTCTACAATGGGCCGGAATCCTTCACGCCGGACAACAACTTCATCCTCGGCGAAGCACCCGAGCTCCGGAATTTTTACGTCGGCGCGGGCTTCAATTCGATGGGCATCGCGTCGGCAGGCGGCGCGGGGATGGCGCTTGCCGAGTGGATCGTGGCGGGCGAGCCGACAATGGATCTCTGGCCGGTCGACATCCGGCGCTTCGCGGGTTTTAACGGCAACGACGCATGGCTGCACGATCGCGTGAAGGAAACGCTGGGTCTGCATTACGCCATGCCGTGGCCGAATCGCGAACTCGATACGGCGCGTCCGTTCCGACGCTCGCCGCTGTACGCGACGTTGCTCGCGAAGGGCGCGTGCTTCGGCAGCAAGATGGGCTGGGAGCGGCCGAATTTCTTTGCACCGTCGCCCGAACAGGCGAGCATCGATTACAGCTTCGGTCAGCAGAACTGGCACGCGTGGAGTGCGGCGGAGCATCATGCGTGCCGCGACGCCGTAGCGCTTTTCGACATGAGTTCGTTCTCGAAGCTGCTGATCAAGGGACGCGACGCCGAACGCGTGTTGCAGACCTTGTGCAGTAACGATGTCGCCGTCGCGCCGGGTCGCACCGTGTACACCGCCATGCTCAACGAGCGCGGCGGCTACGAATCGGACTTCACGCTCACGCGCCTCGCGCCGGACCAATATTTGATGGTCACGGGCTCGGCGCAGACGACACGCGACATGGACTATCTGGAGCGGCGCATCGCGAGCCTGCCCGACGATCCGCGCTGCACGGTGGTTGACGTCACCGGCCAGTACGCCGTGCTCGCGCTGATGGGACCGAACTCGCGCGCGCTGTTGCAGCAGGTATCCAAAGCGGATTTCTCCAACGAGGCCTTCCCGTTCGGCACGAGCCGCGAGATCGATCTCGGCTACGCGACGGTGCGCGCGACGCGCCTGACCTACGTGGGCGAACTTGGCTGGGAGCTGTACGTGCCGGTCGAATTCGCGGTTGGCGTCTACGAGACGTTGCATGCGGCGGGTGTTGCGTTCGGGTTGAAGGACGCGGGCTACTACGCCATCGATTCGTTGCGCATCGAGAAGGGCTATCGCGCATGGGGACGCGAACTGACGCCGGATGCGAACCCGGTCGAGGCGGGTTTGACGTTTGCCTGCAAGCTGGCGAGCGACATCGCCTTCACGGGACGCACCGCCGTCGAACTTGCGAAGTCGAAAGGCGTGCGCCGTCGGCTCGTCAGCGTCGCGCTCGACGGGGCGAGCGACAAGATGCTGTGGGGCGGTGAAGCGGTGTTGCGTGACGGTCAGCCTGTTGGGTTCATCTCCTCGGCGGCCTTCGGTCACACCATCGACGCTCCCGTGGGCCTCGCCTATCTGACGAACCCGGACGGGCCGGTGTCCGCCGAGTACATCGAGGCCGGTCGTTATCAGGTCGATCTCGCGGGCGAACTACTCGACGCGCGGGTGCAGCTGCGCGCGCTGTACGACCCGAAAGGCGAGCGGGTGAAGGGCTGAGCGGCGAACGTCTGTGTGGTTGCACCGTACGCCGGGGCCGAAATCGGTAAGCCTTGGCCGACGGCCGATGTGTGCGGGCGCGGGGCGGTCATTCCTCGCGCTTCGGGCGAACTCTTCGCCGCTTCTGTAAAATGCCGCTTTTGCCTCGATTTCGTGCGCCAACGCCTGGCGCGCGTCCGGTCTCTGACGTATGTCTTTTGCTTGTATTGCGGCGGCGCGCCGCTTCGACGACCGAGCGCATCTGCCGCTCGTGATCGGCTCGCAGCGTTTTGGATGGATTCGCCGTAGCGACGTCGGGTCGCTGTGCCGCTGGCCCGACGTGTTCGAGGTCAGCTCGCTCGCCGTGCGCATTCATCCGCGTCACGATACGTGCGAAGCCCGCACGGCGGCGCTGGCACCCGTGATCGAAGCCCTCGCCGCCGAGGGACGCATCACCGGCTGGCGCAACGAGCATTACGCGATCCGTCAGCGTCTTTACGACACGCCGCTCGCATGGATCGAACGCGCCGCCTCCCGTTTTTTCGGCACGCGCACCTTCGCTGTGCATGTGAACGGCTACGTGCCCGCTCGCTTCGTCGGCGAAGCGCCGAAGATGTGGATCGCGCGTCGCAGCGTGCTCAAGGCCACCGATCCCGGTTGTCTCGACAATGCGGCGGCCGGGGGCATCGGTAACGGCATTGGTGTGGGCGACACGCTGGTCAAGGAATGCTGGGAAGAAGCCGGTATTCCGGCGCATCTGGCAAACGAGGCGCGTCCGGGCCGCACGCTGCACATCCTCGCGGAAATTCCCGAGGGCGTGCAGTCCGAGCAGATTTTCGTCTACGATCTTGCGCTGCCGCGCGGGTTCGTTCCCGAGAATCAGGACGGCGAGGCCAGCGCCCACTGGCTGTGCTCGGCGGGCGACGTACGCGATGTGATCGCGCGCGGCAAGATGACGGTCGATGCAAGCCTCGCGAGCCTCGATTTTCTGCTGCGCGAAGGCGCGATTCGCGTGAAGGACTGCGCCGGTATCGAGGCGTTGTTCAAGCCAGCGGACGAGTGAGCCCGCGCCGGACTGCGCCGAATGCCGAGTGTGCGTCTGGCCGACATCGAAGCACCGAATTTCAACACTGCAACGCTCATTGCAAGCCTTTGCCCAGGAGCAATCATGGCACCGATCGAAAATAGCTACATTCTGAAGTTGTCCTGCCCGGACCGTCCCGGCATCGTCCACACGGTGGCCGGTTTCCTGGTCGAGCGCGGCGGCAACATTCTCGACTCGGCGCAGTTCAACGATCGCTTCACGGGCGGCTTCTTCATGCGCGTGCATTTTCAGCAACTGCCGGGCCAGACCGATCTGGCGTCGCTCCAGCGTGACTTTGCACCGCTGGCTGAGCAGTTTGAGATGGAATGGGAGTTGGTCGACGCGTCGATCAAGCCGCGCGTCATGCTGATGGTGTCGAAGATCGGCCATTGCCTGAACGACCTGCTGTTCCGCTACAAGACCGGCCAGCTCAACGTCGAAATCCCGGTGATCGTCTCAAACCACAAGGATTTCTACCAACTGGCGGCGAGCTACAACATCCCGTTCCATTATCTGCCGCTCATGAACGCGACGCCCGAGTCGAAGGCTGCGCAGGAAGCCAAGGTGTTCGAGCTGGTCGAAGACAACAACATCGATCTGGTGGTGCTGGCCCGTTACATGCAGGTGCTCTCCAGCGACCTGTGCAAGAAGCTTGCGGGCCGCGCTATCAACATCCACCATTCGTTCCTGCCGAGCTTCAAGGGCGCGAAGCCGTACTATCAGGCGTTCGACCGCGGCGTGAAGCTGATCGGGGCGACGGCGCATTACGTGACGTCCGACCTCGACGAAGGTCCGATCATCGAGCAGGAAGTCGAGCGCGTCGACCACACGATGGACCCCGAGCAACTGACCGCCATCGGTCGCGACGTGGAATGTGTGGCCCTCGCGCGCGCCGTGCGCTTTCATGCCGAGCACCGCATTCTGCTCAACGGCCACAAGACGGTGATCTTCCGCTAAGCGATGCGCTGACGTTTGTGTCGCCCGATGCGGCACATCGCGCAAAAAAAAGCCCGGGACGTGAAGTCTCGGGCTTTTTTTATGCGTTCGTGAAGCGTATCAGGTGCGCTGCGCCAGCTCACTGCCCGCATCGCGCGAAAGCCGCGCAATCGAAATGGTCGAGCTGACGGCGATCAGGCCGACGACGAGGAACGCCCACGGGAAGTCGACGTTCGTCACATGGTCGCGCCCATGCAGCCACGACGACGTCTGCAACACCGCCGCGCCAATCGTAATCCCGAGCGTGAGCGACACTTGTTGTGCGACGCTGGCAAGGCTCGTCGCCTGACTCATGCGATGCCCCGGCACGTCGGCGTAGGAAATCGCATTCAGACTCGTGAATTGCAGCGAGCGGAAACAACCGCCGACCAGCAGCGTGCCGAGAATCACCAGGTGCGACGTCTGGTCGGTGAAGAGTCCATACCCCCCGATGGTCGCCGCGGCAATGACCGCATTCGTCATCAGTACACGGCGGAACCCCCAGCGCTGAAGAATGCGCAGGGAGAGCGTCTTCATGAACATCGCACCGGCCGCGGAGATGAAGGTCAGTGCGCCCGACTCCAGCGGTGTCATGCCGAAGCCGAGTTGCAGCATCAGCGGCAGGAGAAACGGTGTCGCGCCCACGCCGATGCGAAACAGCGTGCCGCCACCGACACCGGCGCGGAACGTGGGGATGCGAAAGAGATCGAGCCGCAACAATGGATGCGCAATCCCTTTCGCGTGACGCAGATACGCGACGATCAGCGCAGCGCCAATGGCGACCAGTCCGAGGGCGAGCGGCGTCGGAATCAGGTGACGACCGATGGTCGACAGGCCGAGCATCAGGATCGACAACCCGGAGCCCGAGAGCAGGAAGCCCTTGACGTCGAGCGGCGGCACTTCGTCTTCATAAAGATCGGGGATGAATTTCGTCGCGAGGATGAAACCGAGCACGCCGATGGGGATGTTGATGAAGAAGATCCAGCGCCAGTGCCAGTACGTCGTGATGAAGCCGCCGAGCGGCGGACCGAGCACCGGACCGACCAGCGCCGGGATCGTGAGGTAGTTGAGCGCGCGCACCATGTCGCGCTTCTCCACCGACTTCAGCAGTGCGAGTCGCCCCACGGGCACCATCATGGCGCCCCCCATGCCCTGCACGAAGCGTGCAATCACCAGCTCCGACAAGTTGGTCGAGATGCCACAGCAGATGGAACTGACGACGAACACGCCGATGGCGGTGCGAAAGACGTTACGCGTGCCGAAGCGATCGGCGATCCATCCACTGACCGGAATGAAGACCGCGAGGCTGATGAGGTACGTCGTGAGGGCGAGCTTGAGCGTGATCGGGCTCTCGCCGAGATCTTTCGCGATCAACGGCAAGGAGGTGGACAACACGGTGGAATCCATGTTCTCCATGAACAGCGCGCAGGCAACTATCAGTGGAACGAGCATGAGGCATGACGCTGCCGTCGCGGCAACGAGAGTAAGCGAACGAGGTACGGCAAGAGGTGCAGCACGGGGGTGCCGGGGTAAAGCGCAGACGATGTAGCAGATGACGCTTTCTGCGTTTATAGCAAATTCCGGTGCGGCTCGTCCCGTTGATGGTTGACGCGAGGCGTGATGCGGGTTTCGGACGAGGTGATGGCGCGACGCGTCGTTTTAAGCAGCGGAATGCTGTGCTACACCGCGATATGGTGTTTTATCTGTCGAACTTTGTAAGTCCTCAACGCGACTCAAGAAAGTCACGGAGGACGTGAAGGTGCGTATGTGCTTCGTCGTCTTCCAGTCGATGTGCGGCCGTGAGTAACGTGACCGGGCCTTCGGTCAGACGCGTGCGCAACTCGGTAAGCATCGCGTTGTGGTCGGCTTCCAATGTCGAAAGCTCTTCGAGGAAGCGAGTACGGAACGCCGCGAACGCCTCGGGATGCTCGTGAAACCACTTGCGAAGCGGTGTACTCGGCGTGACGTCCTTTGCCCAGAAGTCGATGTGCGCTTTGACCTTGGCTAACCCGCGCGGCCAGAGGCGGTCGGCGAGAACACGCTGGCCGTCGGCAGCGTCGGGGGCGTCGTAGACGCGCTTGAAGCGAATGTTGTAGGACGGCATGGGGGACGGCCTCCGGTAGTGATCGAGTGAGCGCGCGCCGCTCGCGCTGAGCGGGCGCGCAATACTTCGGAGCTTACCGGACGCGCTCGTTACAGGCGAGTCCCCACGACAGGACGCATCAGAAGCGCCAATTGACGTTGCCGTACACCGAGTTGTCGCTGACCTTGCCGCCAAACTGACCCGAATAGCTCACGCCGAGCGTGATGGCATCGCCGACGAAAGCATCGATACCCGCGCTGACGACCGCTGCGTCACGGGCAATCGGCACGCCCCCCACGGTGAAGACCGCAGGCGTCCTGCCGCCACCAACCCGGCTCCGGTGGCAAAGGGGATCTCACCGCGCAGGCCGGCGGTGGAGAACGTGACACCGTGTGACTGTTCGTCGGCATGAAGCCCGGCAATGCCGCCAGACCAATCGATAGAGGTGCTTGTTCATCGTGCTCCGGTTCCCCATGGCATGGAGTGCAGAAAGGGCGACATGGCGCTGACGAGGCCCGCCGAATGACATTGCGGGACGCGGGATTTGGCAGGGGAATCAAGACCATGCGCGGCCTTGTAAAGCATTAGGCGACGCCATTGCAGCGCCGCAAGAAAAGCAAAGTGTCGGACGATTCCCTGAATCATCGACGGCGAGCGACCGCTTGGGTCACTCGCCGACACACGATGGAAGACGACGAACAACGACGTGTTGCTACCTACGCAGCGCGCGTGAGCGGCGCGACCTGACGAATGCCCAGCGACGCCAGCGACTGCGAGATCGCCGTGACGACGTTACGCATCTCGTTGTCGTCGATGGCACCGATGCAGCCGACGCGGAACGTCTCGATCTGGGTGAGCTTGCCGGGGTAGAGGATGTAACCGCGCTCGCGCACGGCCGCGTAGAACGCCTTGAAGTCGTACTTGCTGTCGGTTGGCGCATGGAACGTCACGATGACTGGCGCTTGTACCTCTGCTTCGAGGAATGGACGGAAGCCCAGCGACGCCATGCCGTCCACCAATGCACGGCAGTTCTTCTGGTAGCGCCCGCCGCGAACCGGCTGTCCGCCCTCGGCGAGGAACTGATCGACGGCGGCACGCAGCGCGGCGACCACGTGCGTCGGCGGTGTGAAGCGCCATTGCGTAGTCTTCTGCATGTACGTGTACTGGTCGTGCAAGTCCATCGCCAGCGAGTGACTGTTGCCGCCGCTCGCTTCGAGCACCGTCTTCTTCGCAATGACGAAGCCCATGCCCGGCACGCCTTCGAGACACTTGCCGCTCGCGGCGATCAACGCGTCGAACGGCATCGAACGCACATCGATTTCCACCGCGCCGAACGAACTCATCGCGTCGACGATCAGCCCCTTGCCGTGCTTCTGGCAGACCCGTGCGATGTCGGCCAGCGGGTTCAGCACGCCCGCGCCGGTTTCGAGATGGACCTGTGCGACGTGCGTAATCGACGGATCGCGCGAGAGCGCTTCGTCGATAGCCGCCGCGCTGGCTGCCTGATCTTCGGGGATGGGCAGGGCGACGGCGTCGCGGCCCAGATAGCGGCAGATCTTCAGAATGCGCTGGCAGTACGCACCGTTATCCGGCACGAGAATGCGGGCGTTGCGCGGCGTGAGCGTACCGATGGCCGCTTCGACGGAGAACGTTCCGGAACCTTGCAGCGGGACGCAGACGTATTCGTCGCCACCGTGCACGATGTCCACCAGATCGCGGCACAGCGACGCGGTGATGCGGTTGAACTGGGCGTCCCACGAACCCCAGTCGCGCAGCATGGCCTGTCGGGTGGCCGGCGACGTGGTGAGCGGGCCGGGGGTGAGCAGAATCGGTTCCTGACCGAGAATCATGACCGCCTCCTATTAAGCGGGGAAACTACCGAAATGAGTCAGCAAAATGAGCGACCAAAACCAACTTCAATGTCCGTTCCGCGTACCCGGCACCTTCCCGGACGGCCGACGCCACGCCTGCGTGTAGCGTTCCACCACGATCTGCACGCCGTGATAGAGCAGGCAGACCAGCATCGACGTGAGCACCACGAGCGTGGCCATCGCGGCGGCGGGTCCGATGGACCCGGTCTCATCCATGTTGACGATGGCGACCGACGCGAGCGACGTATCTGCGGAGTAAAGGAAGACGACGGCGGAGACCGTCGTCATGGCGTTGACGAAGAGATAGCGGCTGATGTCGATGATCGACGGCAGGCAGATCGGCGCGGACACGCGCCAGAATGTGCGATAGAAGGGCACCTTGAGCGACGCCGACACATATTCGAACTCGGGGTCGATCTGTTTGAGCGCGGTGACGGCCGTGAGGTGACTCGACGAGTAGTAATGCACGACGTTGACGATCACCAGAATGGCAAGCGTGCCGTACAGGTTGTGCAGCGGGTTTGCCTCGGAGACGAAGAAAAAGATATAGCCCAGACCCAGCACCAGCCCCGGCACGCCCATCGGCAGCACCGCCATCATGCGGATGAAGCCGCGCACCCACGCCATGCCACGCGTCTTCTCAAGCAGGTAGGCGATGACGAAGATCGCCGCTGTTCCCCACACGGCGCACCAGAACGCCATCTGCAAGCTGTTGACGTACGAGTCCACTGCACCGCTTTCGATCAGCCCGAAGCGATAGTGGCCGAGCGACAGACTGAAGTTGTACGGCCAGAACTTCACGAACGACGCGTACACCGCCATGCCCAGAATTGCGAGCATGATCGCGGCCATCCCCCAGCACATCGTCGCCATGAGCCAGTCGAATCCGCGTGAGGGCTTCGGCACATAGGGCACCGCGCGCGCGGAGAGCAGCGCCTGCTGCTTGCGCTGTACGACCGAGTCCACCAGATACGTTATGCCGACGGGTACCAGCAGCACCAGCCCGACGACCGCACCCTTGGAGAAGTCCTGCTGTCCAATCACCAGCTTGTAGATGTCGGTGGCCAGCACATTGAAGTCACCGCCAATCACCTTGGGAATACCGAAGTCCGATATCGCGTAAGTGAAGACGATCATCGCAGCGCTGATGACCCCATACTTCGCGCCGGGCAGCGTAATCGTGAGAAAGCGTCGCAATGCAGGGGTGCCGAGCGCGTCGGCCGCCTCATACAGCCGCGCGTCGGTGAGCGAGAGCGCCGTGATCAGAATCATCAGCGCATGCGGGAACGTGGCGTTCACGAGCGACATCACGATGCCCAGCGGGCCGTAGATGTCCACGTCGCCCATGAACGGACGGAGCAGTCCCTGATTGCCGAACCAGAAGATGAACGAGATGGCGGGCAGCAACGTCGGGCCGAGAATCGGAATCAGCGCAATGTTGCGCAGCAGCGTCTTGTGACGGATGCAGCTGCGCGTGAGCGCGTACGCAAAGATGAAAGCGAGCGGAACAGTAATGCAGGTCGTCACCATCGAGATCCATACGCTGTTCCAGATCGAGCCGAAGAGCGCAGGGGAGTGGAAGTACTCGCGAAAGTGTCGAAGACCGACGAAGTGTCCGTCGTTGTCCTGCACGCTCTTGACGAGAATCGCGGCCATGGGCGCGAGCAGAAAAAGCACACCGGCCGCTGCAGCCACCAGCAGCAACGCTTGCGCGAGGCGATCCGTCCAGTGCGAGGCGAGCCTCACCGGACGCACCGCTGACGGCGGCGGACGATCCGCCGTCGTGGGCGATGCTGACGCGCTGTGACCTTGCGGGTTGGCCGTCAGTGTCGAGCCTGCTGAACTTAGGGAACTCATCGTGGCTACCCCTGACGGAAGACGCGCACGGCGGCGCTCGGGACCGAGAAGCGCAACGCGCCGCCAGTCGCCGGTTGCAGGGCCTGCATGTCCGCAGGCGAAAGGTCGGCGTAGAGCGCGTGGTCACAGGCGTGCATGCGCAGCGTCACGCGCGAGAAGGCGCCGAGAAACTCGATCTTCTCGACGTTGCCGTCGAACACGTTGGCGGTGTCGTCGAGGTCGTCCAGATCGCGCACGCGCACGTCCTCCGGCCGGAAGAAGACGCGAATGTCTTCGCCCGAGTGGCAGCCGTTGAGCGTGCCGCACGTCAGCTCGTACTGACCGACGTGAACGCGTCCTGCGTCGCCCAGACGCGCGGGGAGGATGTTCGTCTTGCCCACGAAGTCCGCGACGAACGGCGTGGCCGGATGCTGATAGATCTCGCCGGGCGTGCCAACCTGTTCGATGACGCCGTTGTTCATCACGACGATGCGGTCGGCCATCGACAACGCTTCTTCCTGATCGTGAGTGACGAGAATCGTGGTGATGCCCAGCCGTTGTTGCAGCGCACGGATCTCGCTGCGCAGGCGCACGCGCACGCGGGCGTCGAGCGCGGATAGCGGTTCGTCGAGCAGCAACAGGCCGGGCGAGGTTGCGAGTGCCCGTGCAATCGCAATGCGTTGTTGCTGACCGCCGGAGAGCTGACCGGGAAACTTGGCGCCTGCATCGGGTAACCCGACCATCGCCAGCAGTTCGGCCACGCGCGCGCCGCGCTCGGCGCGCGGCACGCGACGGTTCGTCAGTCCGTACGCCACGTTTTGCGCGACGCTCAGATTCGGAAAGAGTGCGTACGACTGGAAGACGATGCCGTAATCGCGCTGCATCGGCGGCAACGACGAGATGTCCCGTCCGTTTTGCGACAGCGTGCCCTGCGTCTGCGCCTCCAGCCCGGCGATGATGCGCAACAGCGTGGTCTTGCCGCAGCCCGACGGACCGAGGAAGCAGAGCATTTCGCCGCGCCGCACGGTGAGATGAATGTCATGCAGCACAACGGTGCTGTCGAAGCGCTTGTGGATGCCTGCTAGGTGGAGATACGTGTCGTCGCTCATTCGGGAGACCTCCTGCATGGTTGTGCCGGTGTGCGTGAGTGCGCGTGCGGCGCGCTTGTTTCGGGCCGCACGCTGCGTCATCACGTCGTCACTTCTTCTCCGACTTCGCGCCGTAGCGTTTCTGCCACTCGGCAAGCACCGACTCGCGGCTCTTCGCAATGTCCGTGAAGTCATTTTTCACGAGCATGTCGGGGTAGTTGGCTGGAATGGTCTCGAACTTCTTCGCCACGCCCGGGTAAGCCACGATGGCCCAGTCCTTCGCGTACATCTCGTTGGCTTCCTTGCTCGCGAGCCAGTCCATGTAACGCTTGGCGGCGTCGAGCTTCTTGGTCGTCTTCACGATGCCCGCGGCTTCGATGTCGTAGCCCAGCCCTTCCTTGGGGAACACGAGATCGATGGGCGCGCCCGCAGCCTTGGTGCGATGCGCATTGAATTCGAACGAGATGCCGATCGGGTACTCGCCTGCGCCGGCGTCACGACACGGCTTCGAGCCCGAGTGCGTGTACTTGACGATGTTCTTGTCCAGCGCGTCCATGTACTTCCAGCCGCCGTCCTTGCCGAACATCTGCAACCAGGCTGTGACGTCGAGAAAGCCTGTGCCGGACGTGGCCGGGTTGGGCATCACGATCATCCCCTTATAGATGGGCTTGGCGAGGTCCTCCCACGACGTGGGCTTTGGCAGATTGCGCTTGGCCGCTTCCACCGTGTTGAAGCAGACGGTCGCGCCCCACACGTCGAGGCCGACCCACGATGGCGGATTCGCCTTGTCGCTATAGGCGCGCGTGAGCTGATCGAAACCCTTGGGGGCGTACGGCGTGAGCAGGCCTTCCTGCTTGATGAGTTCGAGACTCGACGCGGCAAGCCCCGCGATCACATCTGCCTGCGGGTTGGCCTTTTCCGCGAGCACCTTGGCGGTGACTACGCCAGTGGAGTCGCGCACGTACTTGATCTCGATGTCCGGATTCGCCTTCTGGAACGCTTCGGCGTACGGACGCATGACCTCGACTTCCCACGCGGTATAGACGGTCAACGTGGTCTTCGCGAGCGCGTGACCGGCCTGTGCAGCGCAGACGAGTCCTGCGGCGAGGACGGCGGCAGCGCGCATGGCACGGCGCAATGATGAATTCATGGATGGCTCCTGTGGGTCGCGATCAGGGTCGCGTTGTAAGTACACTCGACAGCCTTCTGTGAGGCGATTTGTTGCATAATATTGGCAAATTATGTCGTTTTCTTGAAACCCTTGGCTTTTGTCATCTGCTCGTCAAATACCTCCAATAGTATGGAAATCATTGATTCAGATAGGGTTTTGTCGTTGCCGCAATCGACTCGACCCGACGGTGTTGCAAAATCTGTCTGCAATGTCGGATGTGTTTTGTTGACAATCTACAAATTGCTGTGCTTGAATGTCAACAACAAAAATAATCACGTGATGCCACAAATTGCCAAGTCCCGATGGAGCGGCGGTTTGTGGTCCGGTGCGAAGGCGCCGACGTCGCGCGATGGCATCAATGTCCAGAGCACAGTTTTGAAAAAGGGAAGGCCGGTATGACCCCGAAGCCCACGTCGCCAACCGCAATCGAGTTGTTGCAGAGCCAGTCGCTCACCACGCTCGTCCAGCACGAAATCGAGCGTCAGATCATGGCGGGCACGCTCACACCCGGGACCAAGCTCAACGAGATCGAGGTCGCCGGCAGCCTTGGCGTGTCGCGCGGTCCGGTGCGCGAGGCGTTCCGGGCACTCGAAGAGGCAGGACTGCTGCGTACCGAAAAGAATCGCGGCGTCTTCGTGCGGGTTATCTCGATTGAAGAGGCCGAAGAGATTTACGCGCTGCGTGGGGTGCTCGACGAGTACGTCGCCCGCACGCTGGCCGAGGTGATCACATCCGCGCAACTCACGCGCTTGCGTGAATCCGTTGAAGCGATGCATCACGCAGTGGAAACAGGCGACAGCGAGGGCTACTACCAACTGAACCTGGCGTTTCACGACGCGCTCGTCGAGATGGTCGGCAACCGCAAGTTGCTGGAAACGTATCGCCGTCTGGTCAAGGAACTGAGCCTGTTCCGTCACGAAGCGCTGACGGGCGACTCGTCCGCGCCGCCGAAGTCGGAGCGTGAACACCGGGATATCGTGAGCGCGATTGCGTCGCGCGATCCCGAGCGTGCCGCGCAAGTTACGCGCGATCACCTGGTGCGAGGCCGTACGCGTATTCGCGAAATGCTCGCGCGTACGCCCGGTGCCTCGGGGGCTGCGCCGCAGGCGAAGGCGGGCTAAGCGCGACCGGCGCAAAGCCCTTGAGGGCCAAGGATTTGTCTTGTTGATATTTGGGCCGCATGCAGGCCATCGCACGAAGCGCGATGCCCATTACGGTCAACCGAGTGGTTATTGAGGAGAACCGACGTGAACCAGCCCGCACAGATTCAAGTGAACGGCCGTCAGTACCGCCTGCCGAAGCAACCGACCGTCATCGTATGCGTCGACGGTTGCCAGTTCGAATACATCGAAGCCGCTGCCGCCGCAGGCGTTGCGCCCTATCTGAAGCGCTTGCTCGCTGAGGGCGCCGTCTTCCAGGGCGACTGTGTCGTGCCGTCGTTCACCAACCCGAACAACCTGTCGATCGTGACCGGCGCGCCCCCCGCCGTGCACGGTATCTGCGGCAACTACTTCTTCGATCCGGCCGCCAACGGCGGTCGTGGCGCGGAAGTCATGATGAATGACCCTGCCTACCTGCGTGCGGGCACCGTGTTTGCAGCGGCTGCCGATGCGGGCGCGAGCCTCGCCGTCGTGACCGCCAAGGACAAGCTGCGTAAGTTGCTCGGCTATCGCATGAAGGGCATCTGCTTCTCGTCGGAGAAGGCCGATCAGGTCACGCTCGAAGAGAACGGCATCGAAGACGTGGTCGACCTCGTCGGCATGCCGGTGCCGGACGTCTACAGCGCAGAACTCTCGGAGTTCGTGTTCGCGGCGGGCGTGCGCCTGCTGGAGACGCGTCACATCGACCTGATGTATCTCTCGACGACGGACTACATCCAGCACAAGTGGGCCCCGGGCACGGACGGCGCGAACGCCTTCTACGCGATGATGGACAAGTACCTCGCGCGGATGGACGAACTGGGCGCGGTCATCGGGCTGACGGCCGATCACGGCATGAACGCCAAGCACGATCCGAAGACCGGTCAGCCCAACGTCATCTATCTGCAAGACCTGCTCGACGACTGGTTCGGCAAGGGCGTGGAAGCGGGCGGTGCGCGCGTGATCCTGCCGATTACCGATCCGTACGTGGTGCACCACGGTGCGCTCGGCTCCTACGCCACGATCTATCTACCGAAAGACGCGGATCGCGACGCCATTCGCGCACGCATCGCCGCGCTGCCGGGCATTGAAGTTGTGCTGACCAATGCCGAGGCCTGCGCACGTTTCGAGTTGCCGCCCGATCGCGTGGGCGATCTTGTGGTCGTAAGCGACCAGTCGGTGGTGCTGGGCACCAGCGCGAGCCGCCACGATCTGTCGGGACTGACGGTGCCGCTGCGCTCGCACGGTGGTATCTCGGAGCAGACGGTGCCGTTGCTCTTCAATCGCAAGACCGAAGGGATTCCGGGCAAGGCGCGACTTCGCAACTTCGACATTCTCGATGTGGCACTCAATCACGTTTGAGCCACGTTGGATTGACGTCTGACCCAAGAGCAGAGCATTAGCGCCAGGGTCGAGCGAACCTCAGAACGTTCGAACGACCCGGCCCCTGTCCAGTTAGAGACGCAGTGGAGAACCCCATGAACGCGCCGCACAAGCTGCACCCCGAGTTCCGCGCCGAAGCGCTTCGCATCGGTGGCGAAAAAGTGACCCGCGAACGGATCATCGAAGTTTTCAATCCGTATTCGGGCGATCTGGTCGGCACCGTGCCGAAAGCCTCGCTCGACGATGTGCGTCGCGCGTTCTCGATCGCCAAGCAGTACCGCTCCACGCTCACGCGTTTCGAGCGCGCCAACATTCTGGAGAAGGCGGCCGCACTGTTGCGCGCACGCACTGCGGAGGCGGCGGCCATCATTACGATGGAATCGGGGCTCTGCAAGAAAGACGCCGTCTACGAAATCGGCCGCGTCGCCGACGTGCTGGGTTTCGCCGCAGGTGAAGCGCTCAAGGACGACGGACAGGCGTTCTCATGCGATCTCACACCGCACGGCAAGAAGCGTCGTGTGGTCACGCAGCGCGAGCCGCTGCTGGGCGCGATTGCGGCTATCACGCCGTTCAATCACCCCATGAATCAGGTGGCCCACAAGGTCGCGCCGTCGATTGCGACGAATAACCGGATGGTGCTCAAGCCGTCCGAGAAGGTGCCGCTCTCGGCTTTCTATCTGGCCGACACACTGTACGAAGCCGGTCTGCCGCCGGAGATGCTGCAAGTGATCACGGGCGATCCGATGGAGATTGCCGACGAGCTGATCACGAACGAGAACATCGACATGATCACGTTCACGGGCGGCGTGTCGATCGGCAAGTACATTGCGTCCAAGGCGGGTTATCGCCGCATCGTGCTGGAGCTGGGCGGCAACGACCCGCTGATCGTGATGGAGGACGCCGATCTGGAACGCGCCACCGATCTCGCGGTGCAAGGGTCGTACAAGAACTCGGGTCAGCGCTGCACTGCGGTCAAGCGGATGCTGGTGCACAAGGACATCGCCGCGCAGTTCACCGAACTCGTGGTCGAGAAGACCCGTGCGTGGAAGTACGGCGATCCGGCCGATGGCGACAACGACATGGGCACGGTGATCGACGAAGCGGCCGCGCGCCTGTTCGAGTCGCGCGTGAACGAAGCGGTGTCGCAGGGCGCGCGTCTGCTGGTCGGCAACAAGCGCGAGGGTGCGCTGTATTCGCCGACGGTGATCGACCGCGTTGACCCGAAGATGACGGTGGTGCGCGAAGAGACCTTCGGGCCGGTGTCGCCGATCATCACGTTCGGCAGCATCGACGAAGCCATCGCCATCTCCAACGGCACCGCGTTCGGCCTGTCCTCCGGCGTTTGCACGAACCGGCTTGATTATGTGACGCGCTTTACCAACGAATTGCAGGTCGGGACGGTCAACGTGTGGGAAGTGCCAGGGTATCGCATCGAACTGACGCCGTTCGGTGGTATCAAGGACTCCGGACTTGGCTATAAGGAAGGGGTTCAGGAGGCGATGAAAAGCTTCACGAACACCAAGACTTTCACCTTGCCGTGGGGCGTGTGAGCGAGGCGTAGCAGAACCAGCGCAAAAATTGTGACAATTTGATGACAGGATTGTTGCGCTGGTCAAATTGGTGTACGGTGTGTCGATTGGGGATTCGCATGACGCGTGAACTTCATACGCATCCCGACGCCAGTGTTGGACTGACGCGGGATGCCGGTTTGGCAAACCGGTGTACGCGTCATGTTGGCGGCGCGAAGCGCTGCCTGTCCCGTCGACAATAAGATCACGGAACACTGGCATGCTGACTCTGCTCAACTTACTTTCCGGCGTGGCGATGCTGATCTGGGGGACGCACATTGTGCGTACCGGGGTCCTGCGCGTCTACGGTGCCGACCTGCGACGCATTCTGTCGCACAGCATCTCGAACCGCTTCCTCGCCTTTGCGGCTGGCGTGCTCGTCACGGGCCTGGTGCAGAGCAGTAACGCGACGGCGCTCATCGTGTCATCGTTCGGCGCGCAAGGGCTGATCGCGCTGGCACCCGCCCTGTCGATCATGCTGGGGGCCGACGTCGGTACCGCCCTCATGGCGCGGATTCTGACGTTCGATCTGCACTGGCTCTCGCCGCTGCTGATCTTCTTCGGCGTCATCTTCTTCCTCTCACGAAAACAAACGCGTGCAGGCCAGTTGGGACGCGTGTCTATCGGCCTCGGGCTGATCATCCTGGCGTTGCAGCTGATCGTGGGCGCGACCACGCCGATGACCGAAGCCGCCGGGGTGAAGGTGCTGTTCGGTTCGCTGACGGGCGATGTGATGCTCGACACGCTGATCGGTGCGCTCTTCGCGATGGTGTCGTATTCGAGCCTCGCCGCCGTGCTGCTGACGGCGACGCTGGCGTCTTCCGGCGTCATCTCGCTCAAAGTGGCGCTGTGTCTCGTAATCGGTGCGAACCTCGGCAGCGGCATGCTGGCGATGCTGACGTCGGCCGGTCAGAACGCAGCGGGCCGTCGTGTGGTGTTCGGCAGCCTCATCTTCAAGCTGATCGGCTGCCTGATCGTGCTGCCGTTCGTCGATTACGCACCGATGCTGGTGAACTGGCTCTCGGACGCCCCCGCACAAGCTGTCGTCAACTTCCACGTGCTGTACAACCTCGTTCGCTGTCTCGTCTGCCTCGCGTTCACCGAGCCGATGGCGCGTCTGTGCGTGCGGCTGCTGGCAGAAAAGCCGGAGGCGGACGGTGTGACGCGTGCCCGACATCTCGACGAGAGCGCGCTGGAAATGCCTTCGGTGGCGCTGGCCAATGCCACGCGCGAAACGTTGCGCATGGGCGACCTCATCGAACAGATGCTCAACGGGTTGCTTTACGTCATCAAGAGTAACGACGTGGCGCGCGCCAGAGAGACACGCCGTCTGGACGACGACGTCGATCATCTCTACACCGCCGTGAAGATGTACCTGACGCGCGTGTCGCGCGAGAACCTCAGCGAGCAGGACAGCCGCCGCTGGACGGACATCATCTCGCTCACGATCAATCTGGAGCATGCGGGCGACATCATCGAGCGCATGGTAGTGGAGGTCGAGGAGAAGAAGATCTCGCACAAGCTGTCGTTCTCGGAGGCCGGTTTGCAGGAAATTTGCGACATGCACGCGCGGCTGGTGACGAACCTGCAACTCGGCTTGTCGGTGTTCCTGAATACCGATCTGCGAAGCGCCCAGCGGCTGATGGCCGAGAAGGAAAGCTTCCGCGATCTGGAGCGTGCGTATTCGTACACCCACCTGAATCGTCTGGCGGGCCAGTCGGTGCAGAGTATCGAGACGTCCTCGCTGCATCTGGACATCATCAGCGACATGAAGCGCCTGAACTCACTGTTCTGCTCGACGGCGTATCCGGTGCTCGACGATGCGGGCGCGCTGCGCAAGAGCCGCATGCGCGACAAACCGAAGGAAGCCAAGGACGGCAAAGACAATAAGGATATGAAGACGCCGAAGGAAACGAAGGCGTCGAAACTGGCGGCGTTTGCCGATGTCGCGACGGCCGCTGCCAGGGCTGCCCCCGATTCTCGCGACGACAACGAGAGTTCTCACGATGGCCCTGAGCCTGCCGGACATCCGCACCCTGTTCGATAAATTCGGTTCGATCGCATACAGCGGCGAACCTGTCACCCAACTCGAGCACGCGCTGCAAAGCGGCGCGCTTGCCGAGAGCGAGGGCGCCGACGAGGCGCTCGTCGCCGCCAGCTTCCTTCACGATCTCGGTCATCTGCTCAATCTTCAGGGCGAAACGCCCACCGAGCGTGGCATCGACGATCTGCACCAGTACTTCGCGTTGCCGTTCCTCAGACCGCTCTTCAGCGACGCGGTCCTCGATCCGATCCGTTTGCATGTGGACGCCAAGCGTTGCCTTTGCGCGATCGATCCCGAGTACTACGGCAAGCTGTCGGTAGATTCGGTGCGCAGTCTCGCCCTGCAAGGGGGGGTGTTCAGTGACGACGAAGCGAAGACGTTTCTCGCGCGCGAGCACGCCGATGCGGCACTTCGCCTGCGTCGCTGGGACGACCGCGCGAAGGTCGCAGGGATGCAGACGCCGCCGCTCGACCACTACATGAAGGTGCTGGAGCGCGTGACGGTTCAGTGATACGGGTGAGATGAGCGTGAGATGAAAAAAGGCCGCGCCGGGTCGAATCCGGTGTGGCCTTTTAGCTTTTGACGTCAGATGCGTTTCAATGTGGCAATTTTGCGCGCCATGCCGATGGCAGCAGGCGAAGCACGGCTCGACGCGACGGTTGCCAGAACACCGAAAGCAACAGAAGCACGCCGCCGACGATCACGGACGTGGCTGGCAGCGACATGCTGGAGTGCGTGTAAAGTTCGTCGCCGTTCGCGGCAGGCGTCATGAACATCCGCAAGATGGCGCTCATGACGTACAGCAGCGACGACAGCATCAGCGCGCGACGGTCGATGGCGAGCGACACGGCCGTGAGCAGCACGAACACGGCGATGACCGCGCCAGGGTGATTCGGTGCGAGCATCCAGAAGATCGGATGCGTGACCATGCAGGCGGCGAGCAGGTGAAGCCAGAACGCGACGTCGGAGCGGATGGTCGTGCGTTGCGGATCCTGCGCATCCCAGCGCAGTGCCCAGATGAAGATCGCCAACCCGACGACGACGTTGGCCACCAGCAACCAGCCATCGTTCTCGGTGAGTACCAGCACGTGCGCCCACACGACGGCGACAACGCCCGCGACGCCCATGGCAATGACTGCAGGAACGCGGAAGCGCCACCAGAAGAGGGCGGCGCCGAGCGCCGTGCAGACGCAGGTGCCGACGAGCGTCCACCAGCTCATCGATGCACGTACGCTTTCTCCACCCTGATGCAGCAGCGAAGCGTTCCCGAAACCGAGCATTGCAGCCGTGCTCACGAAGCTGAACGAAAAGCAGAGCGCGGGCAGGGCCATGCGGCGACGTCGCACGAAGATCTCCGAGAGTCCCCACGTGATGGCGGCGGCGATGAGCATCTGCAGCCACGAAGGCAGCGATGCCGTGAGCCACACCGTGCCGAACGAGAGCAGCCATGAAGCGATGACGACGAAGATGTCGTTAAAGCTCGTGACCAGCCGCAACGGTTCGTCATCGACCCGTTGCTGAGTCAGCGGTGAAGATGGAGGAGCGAAGGGGGCATCGGAAGGCGCGCGTGTCGGTGTCTGGAAATCGGGTGTCGTCATGTTTCGATGAACTTTGGGATTCGTAGAGCGAAGTGTAACGGTCTGATCGCTCGACTCGCCTCGAATTCCCGGGATTCATCGCAAGTTTCACCCCGCCAGCGCCGTCGCCTCGATCTCAACGGCGACGCCATGACTGAGGGCGGGCACTGGCACCACGCAGCGTGCGGGTTTCGCGTCGCCCGCCCACTCGGCGTAGACCTCGTTGAACGGACCCCAGTCGTCGACGTTCGTGATGTACACGCGCACCTGCACCAGACGGCTGACACTCGTGCCGCAGGCGGCAAGGATGGCGGCCACATTGTCCAGCGCCTGCTTTGCCTGCACGGCGAACGGCGCGCCGACCAGGCGCTCGCCCTCCGGTGTGACCGGCAACTGTCCCGAGACGAAGACGAAACCGTTCGCGCAAACCCCGTGCGAATAGTGGCCTCGCGGCGGTTGCAATGTCGGTACGTTCACCGATTCGATACCTCGTTCCTGCGTGCTCATACGGCCTCCCCGAGCGTAAGTTTTGCAAAACGTGCGAGATCGACGTTGCCGCCGGACAGGATGACGCCCACGCGCTTGCCGCGAACGTCGACCTTGCCCTGCATCGCGGCGGCGGCTGCGAGACACCCCGTCGGCTCGACCACAATCTTCATGCGGCTCGCGAAGAACTTCATCGTCTGCACGAGTTCATCGTCGGTCACGGTCAGGATGTCGTCCACCAGCGAGCGAATCACCGGGAATGTGTACTGACCGAGATGCTGCGTCTGTGCGCCATCGGCGATGGTGCGGGGCGTCTCGATGTGAACGATTTCGCCCGTGCGGAAGCTCTGCTGCCCGTCATTGCCAGCTTCCGGCTCCACGCCGTAGATTTCGATATTCGGATTGAGCGCGCGCGCCGCGACGGCGCTGCCCGAAAGCAAACCGCCACCGCCAAGACAGACCAGCAGCATGTCGAGTTCACCGGCGTCTTCGATCAGTTCCTTGACGGCTGTGCCCTGACCGGCCATCACGTGCGGATGATCGTACGGCGGGATCAGCGTCATGCCGCGTTCCTCGGCGAGACGCTTCGACAGCGCCTCACGATCTTCCTTGTAGCGATCGAACAAGATCACTTCCGCACCGTACCCACGCGTGGCGTCGATCTTCATTTGCGGGGCGTCCTGCGGCATCAGGATGACGGCAGGCACGCCCAACTCGCGCGCCGACAATGCGATGGCCTGCGCGTGATTGCCCGACGAGAACGCCAGCACGCCGCCGCGCTTCTGCTCCGCAGTGAACTGAGAAATCGCGTTGTAAGCGCCGCGAAACTTGAACGCGCCCATGCGCTGGAAGTTCTCGGCCTTGAAGAACAGGCGGGCACCCGTCATGGCGTCGGCTGTGCGGGACGTGAGCACCGGCGTGCGGTGCGCGGCTTCGCGAATCCGGTCGTGAGCGGCGACGACGTCGCCATACGTAATCGCCAACGTGGGGGAAGTCATGAGGAACCTTTCGGGTCGGAGAGATAGGTGTAGACGGTCGAACGGGCGACGCCCAGCGTGCGCGCCACTTCGGCATGCGCGTGACGCAGGTCCAGCAGGCCGCGCGCCTCGATCAGACGGATCGCTTCGCGGCGTTGTGCAAGCGTCAGACCCTGCGGCGTGGTGTTACGCTGCGCCGCGAAGTCGGCGATGAGCGGGCGGATGTCGTCGAGACGTCGGCTGGCAAGTGTTTCGCTAACGGTGGACGGTGCCTGATTCGGCACGCTCACCAATTGCTGAACGCTCGCCGCTGCTGCCGCCAGCATCGAAATGTCCATGTTCAGGCAGATGGCGGCGACATACTCGCCCTCGCTGTTCTTCAGTCCGATGGACGTGCTCTTGGCCGGACGCCCATCCGGAAACCGGTTCGCGTAGTTCGCAATGACCTCGGGGAATGCCGGGTCGGCGATACGGGCAAGCCCCATCTCCGTGACGGCGTCGCCCGGCTCGCGGCCTGACAAGTTGTTGGCGATGGCCACGATGGCATGGTCGGGATCGGTCAGGTCGTGCAGCACCACTTCCACGAGTGGTGCGAAGGTCTGGCCGAGCGCTTCGACGATCTTGCGTCCCTCACGCAACAGCAGCGTGTTCTCGTCGAGCTTGCCCGTGGCGGGAGATTTGGCGGATTTCATGATTTGACATTATGTCACTGGGTGACGAAATGTCAAATTTGCGACAAAAAGCACGCCCGGTGCCCGTTTGTCTCCGGTGAGACGTCGGACAGCGGGCGTCGCTGTGTTCAGTCAGACGCTCAGACGAGCTTCTTTTCCGCCAGTTCGCTCTTGAGGTAACCGTAATAGATGGGCGCGGCGATCAACCCCGGTAGTCCGAATGCGGCCTCCATCACGATCATGGCCAGCAGCAATTCCCAGGCACGCGACTGAATCTGTGTGCCGACGATGCGCGCGTTCAGGAAGTATTCGAGCTTGTGGATGACGATCAGGAAGACCAGCGCCGAGATCGCCACGTACAGCGACACCGACAGACCGAGCACCACGATGAACGTGTTGGAGATCAGGTTGCCGACGACCGGCAGCAGGCCGACCACGAACGTCACCACGATCATCGTCTTGCGCAGCGGCAGATGGATGCCAAACAACGGCAGGATACCGATCAGGAAGATGGCCGTGAAAACCGTGTTGATGAGCGAGATCTTCACCTGGGCGAAGACGATGCGGCGGAAGGCGTCGCCGAAGAGCGTCACCCGGCGGGTGAGCGCGGCGGCCAGCGGGCGCATGTGCTGCACCGGACGCACCGTCGACAGCGCCACGAGCGCGCCGAGCACCAGCCCGACGATGATGTGCACCATCGCGTTCAGTGCTTCCTTGCCGACAAGCGACATCTCCTGCGTGTGATCCTTCAGGAATTCGGTCACGGCCGAATGGATGTCTTCGGTATCTGCCGGAAGCCGATCCGTTACCCACATCGGTAGTTGCGAGCGCGCCTGCTCGATCGCGTCCATCATGCGGCCGTTGATGTGTTCGAGGTGCCCCGCGTCGCTGCGGAAGAAGGTGATGATGCCGAACACCAGCGCCGTCATGAGGGCGACGATGAGTGCGGAGAGCAACGCCACGGCGACCAGCCGTGCCCGCTCGCTGGAGATGCGCAATTGCAGGCGCGGCCCCAGCACATGGACAAGCTGATACACCACCATGCCCGCCAGTACCGCCGACAGCAGGTGGATGCTGAGGATCAGCCAGAGGGCCACTGCCGCGAAGACGTAGCTTGCGGCTTCGACCCAGAAGTTCCGGTCCGGGGTCCAGCCAGAGCGCGGTTCCATGAGATGAGTCCTTTTCCGATGAAGCTTTACTTGCCGCGCTTGAGCAACGGCGCCAGATATTTGCCCGTGAAGCTGGCCTTGCTCGCCGCCACCTGCTCGGGCGTGCCTTGGGCAATGATCTGCCCGCCACCCGCGCCACCTTCCGGCCCGAGGTCGATCACCCAATCCGCCGTTTTGATCACGTCGAGATTGTGTTCGATGATGACGACCGTGTTGCCCTGATCGCGCAACCGGTGAATCACCGTCAACAGCAGTTCGATATCGTGGAAGTGCAGACCCGTGGTCGGTTCGTCAAGGATATACAACGTGCGGCCCGTGTCACGCTTGGACAGTTCGAGCGAGAGCTTCACGCGCTGCGCTTCGCCGCCCGAGAGCGTGGTGGCCGACTGACCGAGACGGATGTAGCCGAGACCGACGTCGAGCAGCGTCTTCAACTTGCGCGCGACGACCGGCACCGGCTTGAAGAACTCATGCGCTTGCTCGACCGTCATGTCGAGCACTTCCGAAATGTTGCGTCCCTTGTACTGGACTTCGAGCGTTTCGCGGTTGTAGCGCTTGCCGTGGCAGACGTCGCACGGCACGTACACGTCCGGCAGGAAGTGCATCTCGACCTTGATGACGCCGTCGCCCTGACAGGCTTCGCAGCGTCCGCCCTTCACGTTGAACGAGAAACGGCCCGGGTCGTAGCCGCGTTCCTTGGCCTGCGGTACGCCCGCAAACAGTTCTCGAATCGGCGTGAACAGCCCCGTGTAGGTGGCGGGGTTCGAGCGCGGCGTGCGTCCGATAGGCGACTGGTCGACGTTGATGACCTTGTCGAAGTGCTCCAGCCCGTCGATCTGCTCATACGGTGCAGGCTCGGCCGACGAGCCATACAGATGGCGTGCGACGGCGTGATACAGCGTGTCGTTGATGAGCGTGGACTTGCCCGAGCCTGAGACGCCCGTCACGCACGTCAGCAGACCGACAGGCAGGTCCAGATTGACGTTCTTCAGATTGTTACCCGTGGCGTCGACGATGCGCAGATAGTCCTCACCCGGTGCGCGACGCTCTGCCGGCACTTCGATGCGCCGTGCGCCAGAGAGGTACTGACCCGTCAGCGATTCTGCGGCATTCTCGATCTGCTCGGGGCTGCCCTGTGCGATGACGGTGCCGCCGTGAATGCCCGCGCCGAGTCCCATGTCGACGACGTAGTCGCTCGCGAGAATCATGTCCTCGTCGTGCTCGACCACGATCACTGAGTTGCCGAGATCGCGCAGGTGCTTGAGCGTGCCGATAAGACGGTCGTTATCGCGCTGATGCAGGCCGATGGACGGCTCGTCGAGCACATACATCACGCCCGTCAGACCCGAGCCGATCTGCGACGCGAGACGAATCCGCTGTGCTTCGCCGCCCGAGAGCGTATCGGCGCTACGTTCCAGCGAGAGGTAGTCGAGACCGACGTTGTTCAGGAACGTGAGACGCGCCACGATTTCCTTGACGATCTTGTCCGCAATCTCGCGCTTCGCGCCGTGCAGTACGAGTTCGTGGAAGTAGCCGAGCGTTTCGCGCAGCGGCAGATTGCCGATCTCGTAGATGGCGCGTGCCTGCTTGTCTTCGCCGACTTTGACGAAGCGCGCCTCGCGACGCAGGCGACTGCCTTCGCAATCGGGGCAGGCGCGATTGTTCTGATACTTGGCGAGTTCTTCGCGCACGGCGACCGAATCGGTTTCGCGATAGCGCCGCTCAAGGTTCGGGATGATGCCTTCGAAGGCATGCGAGCGCACCGACGTGCGACCCTTTTCGTTCACATAGGTGAACGGAATCTCCTGCTCGCCGGAGCCGTACAGCACGATCTTCTGAGTCTCTTCCGGCATTTCCTCGAAGGGCGTATCGACGTCGAAGTCGTAGAACGCCGCGAGGCTTTGCAACATCTGGAAGTAGAACTGATTGCGCCGGTCCCAGCCCTTGATCGCGCCGGATGCGAGCGACAGTGCAGGGAAGGCGACGACGCGCTTCGGATCGAAGAACGTCATCTGTCCCAGACCATCGCAGGTCGGGCAAGCGCCCATCGGGTTGTTGAACGAGAACAGACGCGGTTCGAGTTCCTGCAACGAATACGAGCACACCGGACACGCGAACTTCGAGCTGAAGACGTGTTCCTTATTGGTGTCCATTTCCAGCGCAATCGCGCGGCCGTCGGCCAGACGCAGCGCTGTCTCGAACGACTCGGCCAGACGTTGCTTCAGATCGGCGCGCACCTTCACGCGGTCGATGACCACGTCGACGGAATGCTTTTCCGTCTTCTTGAGTTTGGGCAGCGCTTCGATGTCGTACACGCGCGCGGTGCCTTCGTTGGCCGCGCCGCCGCCCGAGCGGATGCGAAAGCGCACGAAGCCCTGTGCCTGCATCGATTCGAAGAGGTCCGCATGCTCGCCTTTACGATCCACGACGATCGGCGCGAGGATCATGAGCTTGGTGTCTTCGGGCAGCGCGAGTACGGCGTCGACCATTTGCGAAACGCTTTGCGATTCGAGCGGCAGTCCGTGATCGGGGCAGTACGGCGTACCCACGCGTGCATAGAGCAGACGCAGGTAGTCGTGAATTTCGGTGACCGTGCCGACGGTCGAGCGCGGGTTGTGCGACGTTGCCTTCTGCTCAATCGAGATTGCTGGCGAAAGGCCTTCGATGAGGTCGACGTCGGGCTTTTCCATCAGTTGCAGGAACTGACGGGCATACGCCGACAGGCTTTCGACGTAGCGGCGCTGACCTTCCGCGTAGAGCGTATCGAAGGCGAGCGACGACTTGCCGGAGCCCGACAGGCCGGTGATCACCACAAGCTGGTGACGCGGCAGGTCGAGATTGACGTTCTTGAGGTTGTGGGTACGAGCCCCACGAATACGGATGGTTTCCATTGACGGTTCCGGGTCGTCGCCGAGGAATCCGCGCGGCGAATTGTCGCGGGGCGGCTTCCGGCCCCCAAGAGCCTGAGTTTCCCGGGACGTCGGACCGCGCCGGCACGGCGTTGGCCGGGCATCGACGCAGCAGGCGGCGGGAGCGGTCGGGCGGGCCGCTGGGGGGAAATCAGGGCGGCTAAACCTGCTAATATACCTAAGTTTGATTGCCGGGGCTGATCCCTGCTGACGGGCTGCCTCGGGCGCCGATGCGGCATTGGAGGGAGATGGGGACGAACCGCCCGATTTCCAGAGGCTGGCGTCCGGCCGTTGTGCCAGGCCTACCGGGCATTCCGGACCCTACCGGGTCTCATGTGCGAACCCGCCAGGCGGGGCGACACACCCGGTCGTCCGAACGCAAACATCAGACAATTCCGAGGCCGCAAGCGCTTTTTTCATCTCTCAGGACGTAATGTCGACTGATTCCGTGACTTCCGCATCTCCTGCCTCGACACGCGGCCGAGGGGGCCGCATGACCCCGCTAGAAGTGCGCGCCAGCGCGTCGCTCGCGGGGATTTTTGCTTTGCGCATGCTCGGGTTGTTCCTGATCATGCCGGTGTTCTCGGTCTTCGCGCAGACGATTCCGGGCGGCAACGACACCTTCCTTGTCGGCCTGGCCATCGGTATCTACGGTCTGACGCAATCCCTGCTCTATATCCCGTACGGGTGGGCGTCCGATCGCCTCGGACGCAAGCCTGTGATCATCTTCGGCCTGATCGTGTTCGCGATCGGTTCGCTGGTGGCGGCCATGGCGCACGATCTGACGTGGATCATTGTCGGCCGGGCGATTCAGGGCGCCGGGGCGATCTCGTCGGCCGTCATGGCTTGCGTGGCGGATCTGACGAGCGACGCGAACCGTACCAAGGCGATGGCCATGATCGGCGGCAGCATCGGCGTGTCGTTTGCCGTGGCCATCGTGTGTGCGCCGTTCCTGTATCACTGGCTGGGCATGAGCGGCTTGTTCTCGGCCATCGGCATTCTCGCGGTGCTGGCGATTTTCGTGGTGCTGTGGGTGGTGCCCACGCCGCCCGTGCATGCCAAGGCCGGGCCCGCGCCGTTCTCCGAAGTCCTGCATAACCCGGAACTGCTGCGTCTGAACTTCGGCGTGTTCGTGCTGCACGCCACGCAAACGGCGCTTTTCGTTGCGATGCCGCGGATGCTGGTCGCAGCCGGATTGCCGGTGGCGCAGCACTGGGAGATCTATCTGCCGGTGATGGGGTTGTCGTTCATAGCGATGGTGCCCGCGATCATCGCTGCCGAAAAGCGCGGCAAGATGAAGGCCGTGCTGCTCTCGGCGATTGCACTGGTGGCCGTGGCGCAGGTGGCGCTGGGCGGATTGCCGCCGACGGTCGGTGTGATTGCCGTGGTGCTGTTCGTGTACTTCCTGGGTTTCAATGTGCTCGAAGCGTCGCAACCGTCGCTGGTGTCGAAGCTGGCGCCGGGACAGCGCAAGGGCGCGGCCGTCGGAGTGTACAACACGACGCAAGCACTCGGACTTTTCTGCGGTGGGGCGCTCGGGGGTTTTCTGATGACCCACTACGGTCAAAACGCAATCTTCCTGACTTGCGCAGCCGGGGCTTTCGTGTGGCTTATAATCGCCGCACCGATGAGGACGCCTGCGCCTCGTCAATCCTGATCGGATTTCAGCAATACCGGAGAAAGATTTATGGCATCAGTCAACAAAGTGATTCTGGTCGGCAATCTGGGTGCCGACCCCGAAGTCCGCTACATGCCGAGCGGCGATGCGGTTGCGAACATTCGTCTGGCGACGACCGACCGTTACAAGGACAAGCAGTCCGGCGAATTCAAGGAAATGACGGAATGGCACCGCGTGTCGTTCTTCGGCCGTCTGGCGGAGATCGTCAACGAGTACCTGAAGAAGGGCTCGTCGGTGTATATCGAAGGCCGCATCCGTACGCGCAAGTACCAGGCGCAGGACGGCACGGAGCGCTACAGCACGGAAATCGTGGCTGACCAGATGCAAATGCTGGGTGGCCGTAGCGGCGGCGGTGAAGGCGGCGGCGGTGGCGGCTACTCGCGCGGCGGTGGCGGTGGTGGCGAAGAAGGCGGTGGCGGCGGTTACTCGCGTGGCGGCGGTGGTGGCGGCGGCGGTGCCCGTCAGCAAGCCCCGGCCAAGCAGTCCGGCGGCGGCTTCGACGACATGGACGACGATATTCCGTTCTAAGAAGAGACGACCGGGCGACATCTCGCCCGTCGACAAAACCCGGCAAGCGTTACGCTGCCGGGTTTTTTTACGTCCATACGTCCACACGCCCGCACACCCGGCGACAAAACGAAACAAAACTCATTGAGTCTCGACACCGTGCCGCCCCGGGTCTCTCTACCATTCGTGGAGACACCATCGGGCCGGAACGCATGAAGATTCTTTACACCAACTTTCACGTCGGCTGCGGCGGCGGGCAGGACACCTACGTCCGCGAGCTCGCGCTCGCCATGAGCCGCGACCATGAGGTCACCGTCGCTACCCCTCCCGGTAGCTGGCTCGGTGAACAGGTCAAACGGCTGCCGCGCATCACATCGGTCGACATCGACTTCAAACCACGCTGGTACCGCTTCTGGCGCGAGACGCTGCGTTTGCGCCGTCTGATCCGCGAGCACCGCTTCGACGTCGTGCACGTCAACGGCTCTCCCGATCATCGCCAGGTCATGCTCGCCGTCGCCGGATTGTCGGTGCGCCCCGAAATCGTCTTCACCAAGCACAACACCTATCCCGCCAACTCGTTCGGCAACTGGTTGCGCGCAAGCTTCGGCACGAGCCGGACCATCGCCGTGAGCGATTACGTACGCACGATGCTCAGACGTGAGTCGTCCTATCCGAACATCGTGGTGATCAAACACGGCGTGCGTTCGCCGGCTGCCGAACGGCTCAACGAGGAGGAACGCCTGCGCCGTCGCTCGGCACTGCTCGGTGCAAGCACCGACGACAGCATCGTGCTCGGCAGCGCGGCGGGTACCGGCGCAGCGAAGGGATGGGCCGACCTCGTCCTGGCGCTCACGCTGCTGCCCGAAGCGACACGTCGGCGCTTTCGCGTCTGGCTCGCGGGCACCGAGCCGAGCATCGAGCAACGTGCAATGGTCGAGGAGTGCGGTCTCGACGCGCAGATCCTCTTCACCGGGCCGATCAACCACGTCCACCATCTGCTCGCGGCCACCGATGTCGCATTCGTCCTCTCCTATCACGAGAGCCTGTCGTACGCGTGCCGCGAAGCAATGGCCGCTGGCTGCGCCAGTCTTGTGACGAAGGTCGGCGGATTGCCGGAAAACGTCACCCCGTGGGTTGACGGCTGGATTGTGCCGCCGCGCGATCCGCAAGCGATTGCCAACGTGCTGATGCACATCGCCGACAAACCGGAGCGCGTGCGACACATGGGGCACATGGCACGGATGAAGGGGCGGACCGAGTTCGATTTCGACGATTTCGTCGAGGCGACCTACGGCGTGTATCTGGACGCCGTTGCCGCCAGCATCAGGCCGCACCCCCCGACTCGCGCGAATCTCCCGATGCGTCAGTGGCTGCATAAGTGCTTGCATAAGGCATTGCGTCGCCATCGACGCAATCAGAAGCGAGCCGCCTGAGGCCCCCGCCATGTCGGTTCCGATCCTGATGTATCACCAGATTTGCGCAGTGCCACCGCACGACAATCCGCTGCGGGGGCTGTGCGTCGACCCCGATACGTTTGCGTCACAGATGGCCTGGCTTCGTCGCTTCGGCTATCAGGGCCTGAGCATGTGCGAGCTTCAGTTGTATCTTCGTGCACCGGGACGCGCCAAAGTGCTCGGCATCACGTTCGACGACGGCTTTCAGAACGTATTCGATCACGCGATGCCCGTGCTCGATTCGGTGGGCTTCACTGCGACCTGCTATTTCGTGGCGGATCATCTGGGCGGCACCAATCACTGGGACGCCCACCTTGCCCCGTCCCCCGCACCGCTCATGGACCGCGACCGGCTCCTGACATGGATGCGTCGCGGGCACGAGGTCGGCGCGCACACGCTCAATCACGTGTCGTTGCCGGACCTGACGCTGGACGATGCGGCCGCAGAAATCGTCGGCGCCAAGCACCAACTCGAATCGATTTGCGGGACGAACATCGAAGCGTTCTGCTACCCGTACGGCAACGTCACCCGACACGTGCGCGATATCGTCGAGCGCGCCGGGTATCGCAACGCCACGACCACGCGACGCGCTCGGGCCGACCGTGACGACGACCCCTTTCTTCTGCCCCGTCTGGCCGTCGCGCCGGATGTCGGGCCCTTCCGCCTTTTGTTCAAGTGTCTGGCGAGCTAGTTCGCCCCGCATCGAATCGGCCGAGAGGCCGCCTTTCTGTACCTCTCCCGTCTGAAAGATCCTCCGCACGTAATTCGTGGGAGCAGGTCCATTAGGTGAAACGGAAAGCGGGTATTCTTGCGTTTTTCCCAAATCTCTCCGTAAGCCATGAGCCGTTTCCCCCAACTTCATCTGCGCGACGGGGACGGTTTTCGCTGGCTCGGCGCGTGCCTGCTGCTCGGTGGGTTGTTCGCCTTGCTCTGCCCGGCGGCAAGGGCTGCAGCATCCACTGCGGGTACTGCGTCCGCAACACCCGGGACGATCTGTCGCGTTGAAGGCGGCGATTCCGGGCGTCCGTCGGTCGGGCTGGTGCTTTCCGGCGGAGGTGCGCGAGGCTACGCGCACCTCGGCGTGCTCAAAGTACTCGAAGACAATCGCATTCCGGTGGACTGCGTCGCAGCGACGAGCATGGGTGCAGTCGTCGGCGGCTTGTACGCGAGCGGCCTGAGCGCGTCCGACATGCGCGCCAGGCTTGAACACGTGAACCTCGCGGACGTTGCGTTCGACGTCACCGATCGCAGCGATCTTCCGCAGTCGCAGCGCGAAGACGAACGCTACTACGTCGACAGCTTCTCCCTCGGCTTCGGTCGTAACGGCTTCCAACTGCCTTCAGGGCTGGTGCATGGCAACCGGCTTCAGGCCCTGCTTCAGGAGTGGACGCCGAACATCGGCGGTTCGGTGTCGTTCGACAAACTTCCCGTGCCGTTCCGCGCGATTGCCGCCGACTTGCAGACCGGCCAGATGGTCGTGCTCGATCACGGCTCGTTGCCGCAGGCCATTCGCGCGAGCATGGCGCTGCCCGGTCTGTTCTCCCCGGTGGACGTCAATGGCCGCACGCTGGTCGACGGCGGCATCGTCAGCAATCTGCCGATCGAGACGGCACGCTCGATGGGCGCGGATGTCGTAATTGCCGTGGACATCGGCTCGCCGCTGCGTCCGCTGAACGCGCTGTCGTCGCCAGCGGACGTGTTCCAGCAAATGGTCGGCATTCTGATTCGCCAGAACGTCGCGCGTCAGCGCGAGCAGCTTCGCGCAACCGACGTGCTGATTCAGCCGGATCTGGGAGGCCTGACGTTTACCGACTTCGAGAACGCTACACAGGCCATTGCCTCGGGTGAAGCGGCCGCTCGGGCGGCGTTGCCGCAACTTCAACGGCTCGCGCTGAGTCCGGAACAATATGCTGCTTGGCGAACTGCGCACGGGACAGCCCCGGCGCAAGCGGTACGCATCACGAAGGTCGAGATTAACTCGCGCGGTGTGGTGCCTGCCAAGCGCATCCGGGCGGCGCTGCATGTGAAGGAGGGGGACGTCTACGACCCGGCCGCAGTCAACAAGGACCTGCTCGCACTCGTCAACGAAGACGATTTCGAGAGCGTCACGCAGCAAATGGTGGAAGAGAACGGCGAGCACAAGCTCGTCATCACCGCGCAGGAAAAGCGTTGGGGACCGAACTTCCTGCTGTTCGGCCTCGGCTTGTCGGCGACGTCGAAGGAGGAGGGCAGCTTCCGTCTGCACCTCGGATACCGTCGCCCGTGGCTGACGAGCAGCGGGCTCGAAGCCCGTGCCGACGCCACGCTCGGCAGCGACGTCCTCGCGTTTCATGGTGAGTTGCGTCAGCCGTTCGCCAACCCGTGGGGTGCTTACATCGCGCCGTACGTGGAGATTCAGCGCCGTCACGCCAACGTGTACGACGAGTCGGGCGATATCAGACTCACGCGGTATCGACTCACCACGGAGCGCGCCGGTGTCGATATCGGCTTCCCGATATCGACACTTGGCGACTTCCGTGTCGGTCTGGTGTATTCGCACGGCACGGCCGTGCCGCAGTACAACCTGCCCATTGGCAATGACGATGACGACGATGCGACCCCGACGAATCAACTGCTCTTCCCCGACATTTACGGACGTCAGCTGAGCGCCCGCGCAAAGCTGGTAATCGACCAGCTCGACGATCCGCAATTTGCCCGTCGCGGTTACTTCACGGAGTTGCGCGCAGAGCGGTCGTTGTTCGCGGGAAGCAACAGCTATACCGAGGTGTACGGCAAGGGCATGGTGGCGATGAGCTACGGGCGGCATAGCGTGAGCGCTACGGTGGAGGCGGGCAACAACTTCGGCGGCACCAACGTGACGAACCCGCTCGGCTTCACGCTCGGCGGCTTCCAGCACTTGTCCGCATACGCCGCCGATCAGTTGGCGGGCAATTCCATGATGTACGGGAACATCACGTACATGAACCGGATTGCGTCGTTCAGCGCATCGCCGATCCGGCGTCTGTTCGTCGGGGTGAGCGTGGAAGCGGGCAACGTCTGGTCCGTGGACGATTCGTTCGGGAGCGGTACGCTCAAGCGCAGCGTCACGGTCTTCTCCGCGCTCACTACGTCGTTCGGTCCGATCTACTTCGGCGTGGCGTTCGCGCCGGGCGGACGCAACAACATCTACTTCCAGTTGGGACGTACGTACTGAGTCGGCTCAAGGGGGCACCGAGGCCGAACCGGCGGGCGACACAGCGGGCCAGCTGATTTCGAAGCGCGCCCCGCCGAGCGTGACGGGATCCGTGGCGGCAACGTTGCCGTTGTGCGCCCGCATGACTTGCTCCGTGATGGCGAGGCCGAGCCCGTAACCGCCGGTGTGGCGGTCGAGTCGCACGAAGGCGTCGAAGATCCGTTTGCGGTCGTCTGGCGGAATGCCGGGGCCGTCGTCTTCCACGTAGATACCGATGTTCCCATGGCGCAACTGCATCCCCACGACGATGCGCGAGCGCGCATACCGGCTCGCGTTGCGCAGCAGATTGCGCATGGCATACGCCATCAGCCGCTTGTCCATGACGACCTGATACGACGGCGCAAGATTGCACTCCAGCGTGATGTCGCGCTCGGCGTAGAGCAGGGAAGCGTCGCGTACCTGATTCGCGAACCAGTGTGCAACGGACGTGGCCTCAAGATTCGACTGAAGCGAGCTGTACTCCAGCCGCGCGAAGGTCAGACTCATGTCGATGAGTTCGTCGAGCTCGGTCACGTCCAGATCGATGCTCGCCAGTGCTTGCTGATACGCGTCGGCAGACGACGTCGGGTCGCGAAGTATCTCCAGCGCAAAACGCAGGCGCGCGAGCGGTGTGCGCAGTTCGTGCGAGATGCCGTTGGTCAGGTCGCGCTGCGTGGCGATCAGTTTCTCCATTCGCTCGGCCAGCGCATTGAGCGTGCGTGCCAGCGGGCCGATGATGACGCTGTACGACTCCTTTGCGCGAGTGTGGAAGCGGCCGCCACTGAAGTCGATGGCACGCTCGCGCACCATCACGAGATCGACCCAGACCGGACGCATCCACCGATACGCGACGATGGCAGGTAACAGCAGCGTGCTCAATATCACGGGCGCCAGAAAGTGAGCGGTCCCCAGACTCGTGCGCCATGCGCTGTCCGGTGCATTAAACACGATGAAGAGCGCCGGGACGGCGAGCACCAGCAGACAAAGCCCCAGCAGGTTCGTGTACGTGCGCACGAAGAGCCGCGACCAACTGGGACGACGGTCGGCGCGGGTGTCCGTCCATGAACGACGAAATCGCTGCCACCGCAGCCGGCAGTATCGATAGGGCTGGAAGGGGTTGGCGGGCATGATGTGCGCTGGGCGGGCCGGTCGTGAGGTCGTGCTGGGTCAGTCCCAGCAGGATTTGTTGAGTTGATACCCCTTGCCGCGCACCGTCAGAATGCACTGCGGGGCGGTGGGATCGTCGTTGAGCTTGCGTCGCAGCTTGTAGATGCCGCCGTCCACCGAGCGGTCGATGCCGTCGAATTCGACGCCCCGCAAGTGGCGCACCAGCGCGTCGCGCGTCACTACTTCGCCCGCCGAGCACGCGAGTGCCCAGAGCAGATCGAATTCGGCGGAGGTCAGATCGGGCTGCTTGCCGTTCGGCAGCGTGACGGACCGGGTGCCCCGGTCAATGCGGCACCGGCCGAGCGAGATGCTCTCGGGGGAGTTGCTGACGGGAATCAGGTGTTCGTTGCGACGCAACTGAGCCTTGATGCGGGCAAGCAGCACACGTGGCTCCACCGGTTTGTGAACGTAATCGTCCGCGCCCAGCTCCAGCCCCAGCACTTCGTCGAATTCCTCGTCGCGTGCCGTCACCATGATGACGATGCCGCGATACTGCGCGCGCGCCTCACGACAGATCTCGAAGCCGTCCTTGCCCGGCAGATTGACGTCGAGAATCACCAGATCGGGGCGACGGCGCAGGATGGTTTGCACGGCACGTGCGCCATCGAGCACGCATTCGACCTGATAGCCGTGCTTCTGAAGGTAGCCGCAAACCAGGGCGGACAGACGGGCGTCGTCTTCAACGAGAAGGATGCGGGCGGACATGTGGATGCTGAAGGGAGATTGCGCGAGTGTAACGAGTTCCGTTGCGCCGGTATTGCCTGGCGACAAAACTCGACAATTCTCCAACGTCGATGCGTTGTGTTTTCGGCATCTGCTTAAAACGAACACCCCGAGGACCGTAAGCCTCTCGGGGTGTTGTCCGGACGACGTGCCCGATCACGCCGGGCTAACCGACGGGTTCGCTGGTTTACGCTTTCGACGAAGACGTGTGCGCCTGTGCGACCAGCAGAAGGAACCCACCGGCAATCGCAATGTTCTTGAAGAAGTTGTTAAGTTGACCGCTGAACTGCGCGGGATCGGCGGCCCAGAACTTATGGCCGATGAGGGCCGTTGCCACGGTGTAGATCGCGAGCAGAAGCGCCAGCGGCTTGAGACGCCAGCCAAGAATCAGTGCGATGGCGCCACCGGCTTCGATCAGGATGACCAGCGCGGTCACGACTTCGGCAAAGGGCAGACCGATGGCGGCGAAATAACCGGCGGTCGCTTTGAAGGCGAAGATTTTGCGAACCCCGGCAATCAGGAACAGGGCCGACATCAGCACCCGTGCAAACCACTGAATATTGAAACGATGCATGGTGATTGTTCTCATCCAAAAGCGAGTTTTATTCGACAAAACGTCGGCATTGATGCGTTCCAGCGTGATGTGCTGTCGCAGTTGGCGGTCATCATATCGATGCGATACGCGGCACGAAATACATGCCCGGGTAACTTAAAGTTGCATGGACGGAACAATTGACATGAAACCTTTGCGTGGACATGCGATAGCCGGATGTCCGAGAAATTCTCAACCGGCCGCTGATGTGGAAACGTATACGGAAATTGGAATTTGTATAATCGTCGCGTTATCCACTTCGGCCTCGACGGGTTCTGCGCTGTGACCAAATCCCCACGCGACGACGCGACCGGCAATCTCGCCGCCACTGCCACGCTCGATGAAGCTTCGCTCTCGACGGCGGACCGGGCTTACGACGCCATTCGCCGTCAGATTGTGTCGGGCGAACTGCCGGAAGGTGCGCCGATTCGTCAGGACGAGATCGCGGCGCAACTCGGCGTAAGCAAGATTCCGGTGCGTGAGGCGCTGATGCGTTTGCAATCCGAGGGATGGGTGTCGCTCAAGCGTCATTCGGGGGCGATTGTTTCGCCGCTCACGGTGAACGATTGCGTTGAGATGCTCGACATGCGAATCGCACTGGAATGTCGCGCGCTGGAGATTGCGGTGCCAAACATGGCGCCGAGCGATCTCGCGCTGGCTGAACAATTGCTGAAACGCTACGCCAAGGCCGACACACCGCAATCGTGGAGCGATCTGAATCTCGCATTCCATCAGGCGCTCTACGCACCGGCGAATCGCCCGCGCCTCGTCGCCACGGCGCAGGCCGCACAAGAACGCATGGGACGTTTTCTGCGCGCTCACCTCTCGGCCGTCAACGACCACCAGCGCTCGACCGACGAGCACATCGCCATCCATCAGGCCTGCGCTGCGGGCGACACAAAAACCGCCGTGCGTCTGCTGCGCAAACATTTAGAACAAACGCAGCGCGAAGTGATGGCGTATTTCCGGTTGAACGGGAAGGCGTAGGGAACCCGCGCTAGTGCGACTCGCCTACCGCATTCGTGAATAACATGTGCGTCGCGTTCGCATCCTTGATGCGAACAAAGCCAAGCCGCGAATAGAACGCATCACCGGCATCGGTATCCGTCGAGAGCCGAACTACGCGGAACCTGTGGTGTGCGTCTAAAAGAAGCTCGTACACCAACGCTTCGCCGATCCCGCGACGCCGAAAGTCATTTGCCACATACAGACGACGCAGCCGCGCCGTGTCGCCAGTTGAATCGTACGGGTCTACGTTCAGACCGCCGATGCCGACGAGGCACCCGCTGTGTGTCGCCACAAGAAGGCGCTCCCCTGGCTTGTCAAACCTGTTCTTGCCCGTCTCCCATTCTTCGATCAGACGGCCGAGAAACCTGAACCCTTGCGCTGCGGCTTCACGCTCAAGGTCGGTCAACTGTGGGGGAAGGTCTTCTATCTGGATTATCGCGAGCATGTGCACACATTGACGCCTTGGGCGTCGCGATGTTTCGGTCTCATTGGTGGCTCATTCGCTGACGTTCTCAGCTAGCCAACGAATTGCGTCATGATGCCCCGGTAAAACGTCGCGCGTCACGCCTTCCATCAGCCTTAACCCGCGATTGCCGTTCGTCAGCAAAACGACGCCTGCCTGTCGTTCGAGGCTTCCGAGCACGAAGGCTCTGACCCCCGTCATCTTCCCCCACTGGAAGAAGGTTCGATGACTCGGTTCTATACCCCAGCCCAGACCCCAACCGATGTCACGCTCAGTTTCCGGCGGTTCGCCATGTAGATGAACGATTGCGTCCTTGGGCACCATAATGCTTGCGCTCAGCCATGCCTTCCAGGTTGAAGGCTTGAGTCGCGCGCCACGGAGTACCGCTGCAACGAATGCCCCGTAGTCGGAGGCGGTTGTGAGGAGAGAGTAAGACGCGTTCGCGGCCGAAGGGCGGTGAATCTCGACCTCCCGGTTCTCCTCATGCGGACGCGCCAGATTGTTGAGAAACCGATCCTGCCATTCAAGGCTTGACAAGCGCATTCCCAGCGGCTCGAACACAAGCCGACGCATCGTCGCTTCCAGTCGTTCACCCGTCTGCGCTTCGACCGCCGACTGCATCAACGTGAATCCCATGCTGGAATAGCTGAACCACGCGCCAGGCGTGAAATGCACCCGAACCGGCTCCTTCCCTCGAATGTTTTGCAAACCACAGGTATGTGTGAGGACGTGGCGCAGGGTGATAAGCGCGGATCTCGGATCGTCGGGCACTACTGGCGCAATCGAGCGGGCAAGCGGCGCATCGAGATCCAGTACCCCGGCATCCGCAAGCTGAAGCACGGCGTACGACACGACAGGCTTCGTCAGAGACGCTACCGGAAAGACTGTGTCGACGCGAACGGCATCGCCAGTCTCTTTGCCTTTCAGGCCGCTGGCAGCGGCGTCGATGCCGTTTTCATGCACGCATGCCACTGACGCGCCAATCACGTCACGGTCGGCCATTTCGCGCTTAAGCCAACGCTCGAGAGACTGTTCACTTCGGTTCATTCGCCCCTCGCATTTTCGATTTGGCAAGCCGTGAAGGAAGGTTTCGAGAATGGATTGTTGACGATTTCAGCAGGCGTGTCGAACGACCGGTCATGCGCCACAGTGGCCTTGCCGCGTCATGTCTGTCGCCTTCGCACGTTCAAAATCGTATACGAAAATAATAAATGATATACGGACGCAATTCTGTTCGCGTATAGTCCATGTGACCGGGGTTTTGCGTACCCGCTGTTCGGGCAGTCCCGCGCGGGGCTATGAACCCGAAGCTTGTCTCGTCTGTCGCCTGCCAGAGAGGCGCTGCGCGCGCTCGCACCGCGATGTAGAGCGCACCCAGGACACCTGGCCGTTGTGTTGTTTTCCAGCGCCAGGACTTTCCCTGATCCGACGCAACCCCTGATTGCCGGAATCGAAAAGCTTGGTGCAATGTCTTTGCATGTATATACAACACAGAGCGAACTACTAAACACATCTATCAGGAGGTTTCATGTCCGAGTCGAAGAGTCTTCAGGGCGCTGCCGTCTGGCGCGGTGCCGAAATGGTGAACAACGACCGTTGGGTCAAGACGTTCCCGGCACACGTGCTCGATCAGATCGATGCCGCGCTGGCGCAAACGCGCAACGTCGATTGGCGTGACATCAATCGTCAGAACTTCCCGCTGCCCGATGCGGGCGCGTTCTTCGACGACGTGCGTGAAGAACTCGAAAACGGCTCCGGCATGGTCAAGATTCGCGGTCTGGACGTCAGCCGCTATGACGCCGAACAACTGCGTCGCATCTGGTACGCGCTCGGTGCACACCTCGGCACGCCGATGTTCCAGAACTGCCGTGGCGAAGTCATGCGCGAGATCAAGGACGAAGGCATGGGCGTCGGCGCGAAGCTCTACGGCGCGACCGTCGACAGCTCAGGCAAGCAATTCCTCTCCTCCGGCGCACGTACGCTCTCGCCGGGGCAGCTGCGCTTCCACACGGACCGCTGCGACGTGGTCGGTTTGCTGTGCGTGCGTCAGGCATCGGAAGGCGGTGTGAGCAAGCTGGCGAGCAGTGCTACCGTCTACAACGAGATGCTCAAGCGTCGTCCGGATCTGCACGCGCTGCTGTGCAAACCGATTCCGCGCAGCCGTTTCGGCGAAGAGGCCGGCGGCGAACACATCGCTTACGACCTGCCGATTTTCGGCGTGCGAGACGGTAAGCTGACGAGCCACTTCTCGCTCACCTATATTGAGAACGCCCAGATGCTGCCGGGCGTACGCAAGCTCAGCTACGCCGAGCACGAAGCCATCCAGATGCTCATGGCGCTGGCCGAAGAAGAGTGCTTTCAGATGCGGTTCGCACCGGGCGACATTCAGTTGCTGAACAACCACATCGTGTACCACGGGCGTACGGCCTTCGTGGACGATGTGCAGACCGGTCAGGACCGCATGCTCATGCGCCTGTGGCTGTCGATGCCCAACTCCCGTGCCTTGCCCGACGATCACGCCGTCCTCTGGGGCGACGTTGCCTCGGGCAAACCGCATGGTGGCATCGCTCAACCGGCTGCAGCATTGCCTGCTTGACACCCTGGACCACTGAAGCCCCCGCGCTCGCGCCCCGAATCACATACTAAAGACGCAAGGAGAGACTCCCTCATGAAACCGATCGAACAGCAGGACAAGAACCGCGCAACCCGCAAATCGACTCATCTGCGCTCGCTGCTCATTCCGCTCGTGCTGGGCGGCCTCTCCGTTTTGTCGACGGCCGCCTCCGCAGCGCCAGACTTCGGCAATTGCCAGGTCACCGGCACGCGCGGCTCGGTCAAACTCGAAACGGTCACGCCGGGCGCATTGTCGGTGCGTCCTGTGCTGCCCGCACCGGGCTGGTGGAACGGCGATTCCCCTGACACCATCAAGGACGGCTTCGAATACTGCATGGCCGCCAACATGGCTTATCGCGCCGGTCTGGATCGCGTGATCGTCGTCAACCGCTCGTTCGCGCAAGTGGTGACGGGGCAGGCCAAGGGCTTTGATATCGCGCTGAGCGAAATCACGATTACCGACGAGCGCAAGAAGGTCGTCAACTTCACCGATCCGTACTTCAGCTCGGATCAGGGCATTCTCGTGAAGACGGGCACCAAGGTCGACAAGGACAGCATCAAGAAGATGCGTCTGGGCGTGAAGCAGGGCACCACGATCCTGCCGTATCTGACGGACAAGGTGAAGGTCGCCGAACACCCGAAGGTCTACACCGACGCCGCTGCCATGTACGCCGCACTGGCCGCCGGTCAGGTCGACGCCGTGCTCTACGACACGCCGAACGTGCTGTCCATCGCGAAGAAGTCCGAAGGCCGTTTCGAAGTCGTCGGCCGCTATGACACGAGCGAACAATGGGGCGGCCTCGTCAACAAGGATTCGCCGAATCTGGCCGCCTTCAACAAGCTGATCGCCGAGATGAAGAAGGACGGCACGTTCGACCGTCTGGCCACGCAATACCTCGTGCCGAGCCTCGGTGCCGATCCCGCCAAGGTGCCGGTCCTGACGCCGTAAGGTCGACGAGACCCGAGTCAATCCATATGAGCGAATCCACTCAAAAGGCCCCGGGGTCTACCCTCGGTGGCATGGGCCGGGAGCGCCGTCTGAACGTGGGCGGTACGCCGTCCGCACCGACGGTGCTGTGCTTGTGCGCATTGCTGGGGGCGGCGATTGCCGTCGCCAGCAGCGTCTACACGATCGGCGCCCTGCGTGAAGGACTGATGGCCAACCAACTGGGTGGCTGGTGGGTGCCCGTCGGTACGGTTCTGCTCGGGCTGGCCTCGTTGCTCGTGCTCATTCCGCTGGTGCGCGCGTTTGCGCGTTACCGGGACTTCCGAAGCGCCACATTGCGCCGTGACATTGTCGCGGCGCGCGTGGCGAAGGCCGAAGCCGGGGTGCAAAGCTGGATCACGCTGGGCTACACGCTCGCGCAACTGATCGTCGTGCTCGCGTTGCAGTTCGTGCTGGCGAACGATCTGGCAGTGGCGAAGACATTCTTCCTCGTTCCGCTCATCGTCAAGACGTTCCCGCTCGTGCTCGAAGCCTTCTGGGTGAACGTGAAGATATTCCTGATTGCGGAAGTCTTCGTGCTGATCTGGGGCCTGGTCGTCGCACTCGCGATGTTCGCACCGGGGAATGCTGGTAAGCCGCTGCGGTTCATCGCTACGGCTTACGTCGACATCTTCCGCGCGATGCCTGCCGTGCTGGTGATCTATCTGGTCGGCTTCGGTCTGCCGCTCACCGGCGTGCCGATCCTGAAGGACCTGTCGCTCACTACCTACGTTGTGATCGCGTTGACGCTGACCGTCGGCGCGTACGTGGCGGAGATCTATCGCGCCGGTATTCAAGGCGTGCACTGGTCACAGGTGGCGGCGGCGCGCTCGCTCGGCCTGTCATACACCCAGACGCTGCGCTTCGTGGTGCTGCCGCAGGGCATCCGCCAGATCATCCCGCCGTTGCTCAACGCTTTCATCGCATTGCAGAAGGACACGGCGCTCGTGAACGTCGTCGGCGTGATCGATGCGTTCAATCAGTCGATGGTGATCGCGTCGAACCATTACAACCTGTCGGCGGCGACGACCGTCGCCATCCTGTTCATCATCATCTCGGTTCCGCAGGTGCGCTTCGTGGAACGGATGGCCAAACGCGACCGCGCCCGCATGCGTGCCGGCGGTGCCTGAGGAGCGAACGACCATGTCATTCATCGAGATTCGCGACATTGCCAAGTCGTACGGCGACGTGTCGGTCATCAACGGTCTGGCGATGACGGTGGAGGAGCATCAGGTGGTGTGCCTGATCGGTCCGTCCGGCTCCGGCAAGTCGACGTTGCTGCGCTGTATCAACGGGCTGGAGTCCATCGACGCGGGCGAGATCCTCGTGCACGGCGACCGCATTACCGGCCCGGGCGTGGACGTCAATTCGCTACGCCGGGACATCGGCATCGTGTTCCAGGGCTACAACCTGTTCCCGCATATGACCGTGCTGGAGAACGTCACGCTCGCGCCGATTCGTGTGCTCAAGCAGCCCAGGCGCGAAGCGGAGGCACGCGCGATGGCGTTGTTGGAGCGCTTCAGTCTGGCGCATAAGGCGAACGAGTATCCGGACCGGATGTCGGGCGGTCAGCAACAACGCGTGGCCATCGTGCGTGCGCTGGCGATGGACCCGATGGTGTTGTTGCTCGACGAAATCACGTCGGCGCTCGATCCCGAGCTGGTGTCCGAAGTGCTCAACATCGTGCGCGATCTCGCGCACGAGGGCATGACGATGCTGCTCGCCACGCACGAGATGGGCTTCGCACGCGAAGTGGCGTCGAAGGTCTGCTTCCTGTGCGACGGTGCCGTATGCGAGGAGGGACCGCCGGAGCAGATCTTCGGCGACCCGCAGCAGGAGCGCACGCGGGCTTTCCTGCGAAGCATCCGGCAAGCCAAGCGTCTGTAACAGACACCCCCTCGCGCCTCTCGGTTCGAGGGGGTTTTTCTTTATCGCGTCATTTTCTGCGCGCGTCGATCAGGCGATGCAGGGCCCCGTCGAATCCCGCAATATCAGCCGTGTTTGCACTGTGCTGACAGTCGTCGGTTGTCCGGCGCGTTTGCGCAGAAAAGTGTCGACGGCTGACTCGCCGAGCGATTGCGTGGGAATGGCAATGGTGGTCAGCGGCGGCTCCAGCAGCGACGCGAGTTCGATATCGCCGACGCCCACGACCGACACCGATTCCCCGATCTTCAGCCCGCAACGCGTGGCGGCCCGATAGACAAGCGGTGCTAGCAGGTCGTCGTCGCACACGAACGCCGTCGGACGGTCGGCCTGCGAGAGCAACGCTTCGACGCGTGACGACGAGGTTTCGCCGAACGGCACTTCGATCTCCCGGCGGGCGTCGTACGTTAGTCCATGCGCCTGCAAGCCTTCCCGATACGCCCGTGAGCGCACGCGAAACGTATTGGCTTCCAGATCGAAGCCGACCCGTGCGATGCGCGTATGCCCAAGCGAAGCGAGGTGATCGACCATCTCCCGCACGATCACGTCCGATGCGATGAAGACGTCGGCATCGGCAGACGAATCGCCGTCGACCACGACCACGGACGTCGGCATGATTTCCAGCGCCCGCGCTGTCCACGACGCCTCCCAGAAGATCATGCCGTCGAAGGCGTGCGCATCGAGGCTGAGGAGCAGACGCTCCGGGTCGTTTCCGTATTCGCCGGTGTTAATAAGCACGGTGGCGTAACCGTTGGCCGCAGCGCTCCCGATGACGGACTTCAGTACCGACGCGAAGTAGGGGTTCGAGACGTTCGGCACGCCCAGCGCGAGCAGCTTCTGCGTGCCGAGCTTCAGGCCGCGCGCCGAGGAGTTCGGCCGGTAGCCCAGCGTTTGGGCCGCCTGAAGGATCTGTTCGCGCCGCTCGGGCGTGACGCGTCCCTCGGCCTTGCCACCGAACACCAGCGATACCGTGGATTGGGAAACCCCGGCCAGACGGGCGACATCGCGGCTCGTCGGACGCGCAGCCGCAGGACTTTTCTTCTTATCGCTCATTGCGTTCATTCACGCGTTGAATTTTTGGAAATTCGAGTTTAGTGGTTAAAATCCGTCAGTCATACGTATGACATGATTCGAAATGCATACTTCGGCGCATTCGCAGTGTAATGGGAAACAGTAATGAAGCGTCGTACCTTTCTCGCCGGTTCCGGTCTTCTGGTGGGTGCTCCGGCGGTGATCATCCGGCAGTCGAGCGCGGGCAGCGTGTCGCACGGCACCCGCTTTCCGTTCTCGGTCGCCAGCGGCGATCCGACCGCGAACGCGGTCGTACTCTGGACGCGTCTCGCACGCGATACCGTCGACACGAGCCCTGTGGCCAGCACGCCGGTGAACGTCGAGTGGATGGTCGCGACCGACCGCCGGATGACGAAGGTCGTGCGGCGCGGCGTCGCCCTCGCACAGCCGATGTACGGGCATTCCGTGCACGTCGATGTCGCTGGGCTCGCACCGGATCGCGAGTACTGGTACGCCTTTCGCTGCGGCAACGAGCTGAGCCCGGTCGGGCGCACTCGCACGTTGCCGTCCAGGCGCGCCGATATCTCGCGCTTCCGGTTCAATGTCGTGTCGTGTCAAAACTGGGAGCAAGGGTATTTCGATGCATATGACGGCATGGCCGCTGACGATCCGTCGTTTGTGATGCACGTCGGCGATTACATCTACGACGTGAGCCGTGGCGGCGGAGTGCGCGCCCACGAGCGCCGCGCACTGCCGATGACGCTCAACGACTATCGCCGCCGTCACGCGCTTTACAAGACTGACGCAGCATTGCGACGTGCGCATGAAACCTTCCCGTTCATTCTCACGCTCGACAACCACGACGGCCTCGAAGACAACACCACCGACGTCGCACAACTCAAGCGCCGCGCGGCCGCGTATCAGGCGTGGTACGAGTTTCAGCCGGTGCGCTACGCGCCGCTGCCTGCGTCGCCCGCCATGCAAATTCAGCGGGGCTACGATATCGGCAATTTGATGCGTCTCACGATTCCCGACACACGTCAGTTCCGCGATTCGGAGACGCCGTGCGCTTCGGTGTCGGATAGCAAGTTCGCGTTCGGCGTCTACGAGCAGGCATGCAAGGCCAACGATGCGACCGAGCGTTCGATGCTTGGTGCAGGACAGGAACTGTGGCTCGCGGATCGTTTGCAGAACACGCCCGCGCAATGGAACGTGATCGCCTCGACGGTCAAGATGACGCCGTTCGACATGCGGCACAATGACGCCCTTTACCGCTACCTGCAATCGTGGGACGGCTATCCCGCCGAGCGCAATCGCATCCTCGATCAGATCACAGCGGCGCGTGTGCCCAACCCGGTCTCGCTCTCGGGCGACATTCACTCGTACATGATTTCGTCCGTGGTGCGCAATGTGGGCGACGACCCGCGTACCGCGCCGATGACAGAGCTGGTGGGCACGTCGATCAGCGCGCTGTGGCCCGAGCCGCTCGACAAGCCGATGGCGCAGGGACTGCCGCTGAACCCGCACGTCAACTACTACGAGAGTCAACAGCGCGGCTACATGCGATGCACGGTCACGCGCGACTCGCTACTCACCGATTTGCGCACGATCGACTTTACCGACAAGCCCGGTGGCACCGTCCGGACGAGCAAACGCTTCGTCGTCGAGAACGGCAAGACCGGCGCACAGGAAATCTGAACGTCATGAACGCTACGACTTATCCGTTGCTGCAAGCCTTCTTCCCCTACGGCGACGTGATTGCCGCGGTGCTTCGCATCATGGGCATTTCCGCCGATCAGCAGGACAGCGACGACGGCTCGCACGACTGGTCGCATTTGATTCGGGTATGGAAACTGGTGACCGAAATCGCCACCGACGACCCGACGCTCGATCTCGAGATGCTGGCGGTCTCGGTGCTGCTGCACGATTGCGTGCAAGTGGAGAAGACGGACCCGCGCCGCGCACAGGCGTCGCGGTTGGCGGCGGAGAAGGCCAGTGAGGTGCTGCGAACGTTGGGTTGGGATGCCGTACGCATCGACGCCACCGCGCACGTCATCGAAGCGCATAGCTTCTCGGCGGGGATCGAACCCCTGACGAACGAGGCTCGCGTGCTGCGCGACGCCGACCGGCTCGACGCCATCGGCGCCATCGGCATCGCCCGCACGTTCTACGTCGCAGGTCGCAATGGCTCACGGCTTTACGATCCGCTCGATCCTTTCGCCATGCATCGCGAACTGGACGACCGGCGCTTTGCACTCGATCACTTCGAGACCAAGCTGTTGCACCTCGCCGACGGGTTGACGACCGCCACCGCGCGGCGTATTGGAGAACACCGCATCGCCACCATGCGCGCCTATGTCGAGCTGCTGCGCGACGAGATTTCAACGACACGCCCAACGTCCTGATCCTTTCTGAACCCTTCCTGATCCCATAACGCTGGCGAATGAGAATTCGTCAACTGTTGACAAGTTAATTAGTTATGCGAAATAACATGATGAAGGTGCCCGTCGCGGCAGGTCTGCTGCTGGGTGCCGTCTGTGCGATGCCGTCCGCGGTGCTGGCGCAGAGTTCGGTGACGCTGTACGGCATCATCGATACCAGCCTGCAATATGTGAATCACGCAGGCGGCAAGCAAAGCCAGATATCGATGGTCACCGGCAACGGCCTCGGCACGCGCTGGGGTATTACCGGCACCGAGGATCTCGGCGGCGGGCTGCAATCCGTCTTCAAGCTGGAAAACGGTTTCGATTCGACCAACGGCAAGTTACTGCAAGGCTCCCGAGAGTTCGGGCGTCAGGCCTATGTGGGGCTGACGAGTCGTGAGTGGGGCTCGGTGCTGATCGGACGGCAGTACGACCCACTGATCGATCAGGTGCTGCCGACGCAGGGCAACTTCTTCGTGGCGGGCTATTGGACCGCGCCGGGCGACGTCGACAACTCGCAGAACACTGCGCGTGTGAGCAATTCCGTGAAGTGGACGAGCCCGGTGTGGCGCGGCGTGCAGATCGAAGGCATGTACGCGCTCGGCGGCGTGGCGGGCGCGCAGGCTTCGGGTCAGACTTACAGTGCCGCAGGCTCCTATACGTTCGGTCCGGCGCGGGTGGCGGCGGGGTATCTGCACATCGATAACGGCAACGCCCGTGCGACGACGCGTCCGTCGAGTACGACCGACTTCTTCTTCGTGAGCGCCGTGAACCGGGCGTACGCCAGTGCGAAGTCCATCGACATCTACCGCGCAGGGGGACGTTACACGCTCGGCAACGTCACGCTCGGCGGCTACTACAGCCAGTCGTATTACAACGCGGACGCCGCCTCGACTTTCAGGGCGACGCAGCGCTACGACAGCTATGGCGTCTACGCCGTGTGGCAGATTTCGCCCGCGCTTGCCGCACAGACGGGCTACGACTACCTGAACGCATCGGGGGATTCGTCGGCGCACTACCACCAGGTCAGTGCTGCGGTGGATTACAGCCTCAGCAAGCGTACGGACCTCTTCTGTGTGGTGACGTACGCGCACGCCACGGGCTACAACGGCATCGGCCCGGCACAGGCGGCAATTGCCACCGTCTACGTCGACGCGGGTGTGAATTCGCAGATGTACGTCACCGCAGGCGTACGGCATAAGTTCTGAGCCGTCACGCCATCATTTCTGTGCCGTCGCCGGATTCAGCCTGCGACGGCGTCCAGAGGCACCTCCAGCCCGACCTTTACGTTGCTCATCGAGACGAGCGTCTTGAAGCGTTTGACGTTGTTGCTCTCGAAGAAGAGCGCCCGCGTGAGCGCGGTGTACTGCGCCATGTTCTGCACGACCATGATCACCACGAAGTCGCATTCCCCCGCGACGTAATAGCATTGCTGCACCTGCGGACACGCGAGAAAACTGCGCTTCATGGCATCGAGCAGATCGAGACGCTCGTTCTCGACTTCGACTTCCGTGATGATCGTGAGCGGATAGCCGACCTGCTCCGGGTCGACCAGCGAGACGGTCTTGCGCGTCACGCCTTCCTCCGCGAGCTTCTTCAGACGCCGGTTCACTGCTGCAGACGACAGATTGACCTGCGCCCCCAGCGCATGCTGAGGCGTTGTCGCATCCTGCTGAATCGCCGCAAGGAGGGCGATGTCGTAACTGTCGAGGCTCATTTGCGCAATAAAAATTCGATGGAGACGCCTAAAACGCGCAAATCGTACGCGCGCTCCGGAATATTATTCAGGCTGCCCGATGATACTCCGCTAGCGGCGACCTTCCGAAGTCTTTGCCGCAGCGTGCTTTCGTCCTCTACAAGAACAACCGACCGCCTCATGTCCGACACGAAAATCCCCGCGCTTCGCCTGAACGGCTCCTTGCTGCTCCAACAACTCCGTGAACTCGGCGAGATCGGTACCGATCCCGTCGCAGGTGGTCGCACGCGCGTTGCGCTGACCGACGACGAGAAGGCTGGCCGCGATCAGGTCGTCGCGTGGATGCGCGCGCTCGAGCTCGACGTGCAGATCGACCGTATCGGCAACATCTTCGGTACGCTGCCCTCGGAGACGAAGGATGCGTCGGATGAAATGCCCCGCCCGCTGATGATGGGCTCGCACATCGATACCGTCGTCAACGCCGGTGCACTCGACGGGTGCTATGGCGTGCTCGGCGGTCTGGCTGTCGTGCGCGCGTTTCGCGACGCTGGCATCGCGCCGTCGCGTCCGATCACGGTGGCGGCGTTCACCAACGAGGAGGGCGCGCGCTTTCACCCCGACATGATGGGGTCACTTGTGCACGCGGGCGGGCTGTCGGTGGACGAAGCGCTCGACGCTATCGGCACGGATGGCGCGCGTCTGGGCGACGAACTCGTGCGCATCGGCTACGCCGGTGATATGGAACCGGGCACGCTCGTCCCTCACGAATACCTCGAACTGCACATCGAGCAGGGTCCGATTCTCGAAGCCGAGGGGTTGGAGATCGGCGTCGTCGAGAGCTTGCAGGGCATCTCGTGGCAGCAGATCACCGTGCAGGGCAACGCCAACCATGCGGGCACGACCCCGACGCGTCTGCGTCACGATGCGGGCTACGTCGCTTCGGCGACGGTGACCGAGCTGCGCCGGATTGCCGTCGAATCCGGCACGACGCTCGCGACCGTCGGCACGATGAAGTTCGAGCCGGGCGTCATCAACGTGATTGCGCGCCGTGCGGTGTTCACCGTCGACATGCGCGATCCGAGCGAACAGCGTCTTGCCGAGAGCGAAGCGCGTCTGGCCGAATTCCTGACGAAGATTGCACAGGCCGAAGGCGTGCGCATTTCGACGCAGCGTTTGGCGCGCTTCACGCCGGTAGTCTTCAACGCCGAGCTGGCCGATGTCATCGAAGCCTGTGTTAAGCGTCGCGGTCTGTCGTACAGGCGCATGACGTCGGGCGCAGGACACGACGCGCAGATGATCGCGCGCATCGCCCCGGCCGCGATGATCTTCGTGCCGAGCCGGGGTGGCATCAGCCACAACCCGCGTGAACATACCGATGACGACCAACTCGTGCGCGGTGCCGAGGTGTTGCTCGACGTCGTCGCACAACGTTTGGGCGTGTCGCAGTAAATCAGCGGCTGCTTTCACGAACATCCAGTCACATCCCGCAATACCGGAGCCCCCCATGCCCCCCATGCTTTACGTCAACCCGCGGGCTGCACGCGTGCCGTACCCGGCCGAACTTCAGGACATCATGAGCATCGCTCGCGCACAGCAGAGCCGCGAGTGGCTTGCGCACTGGGACGGACTGGCGCCCGGCGCTACGCCGTTGCGTTCGCTGCCGGATCTGGCGGCGTCGCTCGGTGTGCGCAGCGTGCTGGTCAAGGACGAAGCGCTACGCTCCGCACTCGGCAGTTTCAAAGCGCTGGGCGCGCCGATTGCCCTCGTGCGCTTGTTGTTGCGTCAGTTCGACGGGAAGGGGTTCACCGCGAAATCGTTGCTGAACGGCGAGCATCGCGACGCGCTGGCCGGTTTCACGGCGATTAGCGCGACGGATGGTAACCACGGTCGCGCGCTGGCGGCTGCTGCGCAAAGTATCGGCTGCCGCTGTGTGATCGTTCTGCATGCGCATGTGAGCGAGGAGCGAGAGCAGGCGATTGCGGCGTATAGCGCGGAGATCGTGCGCATCGCGGGCAATTACGACGATTCGGTCGAAGAAGCGGCGGCGCTGGCATCGCGTCACGGCTGGTATGTCGTTTCGGATACGTCTTACGACGGATATGAAGCCATCCCGCGCGACGTCATGCAAGGCTACGGCACGGTGGCGGCGGAAGTCTCGGAAGCACTGCGCGACGATGCGTCGCAAAAGGATTCGGCCAGCCCCGTCACGCATGTCTTTCTGCAAGGCGGTGTGGGCGGGCTGGCAGCGGGTATCGTGAGCTATCTGTGGGAGCGCTGGGGCGTGTGGCGTCCGACGTTCGTGGTCGTCGAGCCCGAGCAGGCGGACTGTCTGTATCAGAGCGCCGTCGCGGGGAGGGCCGCGTCGGCGTCCGGATCGGTCGATTCGGTGATGGCCGGGCTGGCGTGCGGCGAGACGTCGCCGCTCGCGTGGCGTTTCCTCCAACCGTCGGTCGACGCATTCATGACCGTCACGGACGCGCAGGCAGTGCAGGCCATGCAGCGGCTCGCACGCGGCACCGACAACGATGTGCCGTTCGTCGCCGGGGAGTCCGGTGTGGCCGGGCTGGCGGGGTTGATGCTGGCGGCAGCCACGCCCGGGATGGCGTCGGCGCTCGGCCTCACGTCGGACTCGCGCGTGTTGCTCATCAGCACCGAGGGCGCGACGGCCCCGTCCGTCTACGCCGAACTGGTCGGCGAGCCAGCTACGTCGGTCGAGGCGCGCCAGCAGGCGTGGCTCGCACGCTAACCTCGTCATCCATCAAGCCTGTTGCCGGAGCCACATATGAGTCACGACACTGCACAAGAGACGTATTTCGCCACGGCGCTGACCGGATGGCGGCACGCGTTCCATCGTCAGCCGGAAACGGGGTTCGAGGAAGTCGGCACCTCGCACACGGTAGCGACGATTCTGGAGAGCCTCGGACTCGACGTGCATCGCAACATCGGCGGCACGGGCATCGTGGCGAATCTGCGTGTCGGAGACGGCAAGGGCGCGATTGGCATTCGTGCCGACATGGATGCGTTGATGATCGACGAGAAGGCGCCGGGCCGCGACTACGCGTCGCAAGTCCCCGGCAAGATGCACGCATGCGGACACGATGGGCATATGTCGATGGTGCTGGGAGCGGCGAAGCTGCTTGCCGAGTCCCGCGACTTCAACGGCACGGTGCGCTTCATCTTCCAACCGGCCGAGGAACACGGTCGCGGTGCAAAGGCGATGATTGCCGACGGGCTGCTTGAGCGCTTTCCTATCGATGCGATTTACGGCATTCACAACATGCCGGGTATTCCGACGGGACGCATTGCCACGCGCGTGGGCGGCATCATGGCCAGCGAGGACAACTTCGTCATCCGGGTTCGTGGCAAGGGCACGCACGCGGCGCGGCCGCACATGGGTATCGATCCGCTAGTGATCGGCGCACAGATTGTCGTGGCATTGCAAACGGTGGTGTCGCGCAGCGTCGACCCGGGACTGTCGGCAGTGGTGTCGTGCACGGAGTTCATCACGGACGGCATTCGTAACGCGATTCCGACGAACGTCGAGATCCGGGGCGATACGCGTAGCTACACACCGGACGTGCAGCAACTGCTCGAAGCGCGCATGCGCGACATCTGCATGGGCGCGTGCGCGATGCACGGCGCGCACTGCGAGTTCGAATATACGCACGAGTTTGCGCCGACGACGAACTGGGCGGACAACACGGCGCTGGCCGTGCGCGCAGCGCAAACCGTGGCGGGTGAGGGGATGGTGGACGCGGAGATCGCGCCGGTAATGGCGTCGGAGGACTTCGGCGTGTTTTTGCAGCATGTGCCGGGCAACTTCGCGTTCATCGGCAACGGCAGTGGAGACGAACCCGGCGCGATTCCGCTGCACAACGCCTGCTACGACTTCAACGACGCGATCCTGCCGCTCGGCGCGCGTTACTTCGCGCAGATCGTGCGCGACAGCTTGCCGCGCTGAGCGTCCGGGCTTGTCGGTTTAGCGGACGGCTGCGAGTGGCACCGTCCCGGCGTTGATCACGGCGTCGGGCAGTTCGCGAACGGCTTCGAGCGTCTTGCGAATGTGCGCGGCGAGCAACGTTGCCGCGCGGTCGGCGTCGCGCGCAAGGCATGCGTCGAAAATCGCCTGATGTTCTTCATGGACGTCGCGCGGCACTGGGCGGTGCGTGATCGACAGCCGTCGATAGCGCTCGGACTGACGATAGAGAATCGCCAAAAAGTGGTGCAGCCAGCGCGACGGGCAAGCACGAATCAACACCTCATGAAACGCGCGGTTTCGCGCTTCCCATTGGGCAAACTGCCCGACATCCTGCTCGCCATCTTTCCCAAGCCGCTCTTCGGCGAGCGTGAGCAAGTGGAAGGCGCTCGTCAGATCGGCTTCCCACGCATCGTCCCCCAACGCGACCGACTGGCGTAGCGCCTCGGTCTCCAACTGCACGCGCGTCTCGGTGATATCGATGAAATCGGCCAGCGAGATCGGCGTCACGCGAAAGCCGCGATGGCCGTGCTGGACGACGAGTGCGTCCGCCACGAGCAGCGCCAGCGCCTCGCGCAGCGTCCCCGCGCCCACTTCGTACCGATCCTTCAGATGCTCGACGCGCAGCTTCTCGCCGGGCGCGAGATGCCCCTCGACGATGTCGCTGCGCAAGCGCATGTAGGCGCTTTGCGCCAGCGTGGCGTCTGCGGCCGGGGCGGAAGGGGCGGTCGGGCTATGCATGTGTCAGGCGGTCAGGACCTGTGGGGACGGGTGCCGAGAGTATAAGCGGCTTCCCTCGGATTGTCGCAAAATCGACGAATAATCGAGATAAATAAAAATTCTCGAGAAAATGTTGACGGGAATCGGGCGACGGATTTATCGTGTGCTCCATGCCGACGTCAGCCCTTTGCCCGTTATCGGGTGCTGACGCCCATCCGCATCCAACCAGACAGAGAGCGTGAGACATGAAGGATTTCCAGAACTTCATCAACGGTGAGTGGGTGTCCAGCCCGCGCACCTTCGAGAACCGTAATCCGGTGGACAACAGCGTGATAGGCCTCGTCCACGAAGCCGGGCGCAGCGAGGTCGATGCCGCCGTGCGTGCCGCCCGCGCCGCGCTTCACGGCCCGTGGGGCAAGATGACCGTCGCGCAGCGCGTGGAGTTGTTGCATGCGGTGGCCGACGGCATCAACCGGCGCTTCGACGACTTCCTGGCCGCCGAGATTGCGGACACCGGCAAGCCGCACGGACTGGCCAGCCATCTGGACATCCCGCGCGGTGCGGCAAACTTCAAGGTGTTCGCCGACATGATCAAGAACGTGCCGACCGAGTCGTTCGCGATGACGACGCCCGACGGCGGCAACGCGCTCAACTACGGCGTGCGCACGCCGCGCGGTGTGATCGCCGTCGTCTGCCCGTGGAATCTGCCGTTGCTGCTCATGACGTGGAAGGTCGGCCCTGCGCTGGCGTTCGGTAACACCGTGGTCGTGAAGCCGTCGGAAGAAACGCCCGCGACCGCTACGCTGCTCGGTGAGGTCATGAACGAAGTCGGTGTGCCGCCGGGGGTCTACAACGTGGTGCACGGCTTCGGGCCGGACTCGGCGGGTGCGTTCCTGACGGAGCATCCGGGCGTGAACGGCATCACCTTCACGGGCGAGACGCGCACCGGCGAAGCGATCATGAAAGCCGCCGCGAATGGCGTGCGTCCGGTGTCGTTCGAGCTGGGCGGGAAGAACCCGGGCATCGTGTTTGCGGACGCCGATTTCGACAAAGCCGTCGCGGGCATCACGCGCTCGGCGTTCGATAACAGCGGTCAGGTGTGTCTCGGCACGGAGCGCGTGTACGTGCAGCGTCCGATCTTCGAGCGCTTCGTGGCGGCGCTCAAGGGGCGTGCCGAATCGCTGAAGATCGGCGATCCGTACGCGGAAGGCACAACCTTTGGCCCGCTCGTGTCGCAGGTGCATCGCGAGAAGGTGTTGTCGTATTACGCGAAGGCGCGTGAAGAAGGCGCGACGGTCGTGACCGGTGGCGGCGTTCCCGACATGCCTGCGTCGATGAAGGACGGTGCGTGGGTGCAGCCGACGATCTGGACGGGCCTGCCGGAGACGGCGTCGGTCATCCGAGAAGAGATCTTCGGGCCGTGCTGCCACATCGCGCCGTTCGATACGGAAGAGGAAGTGATTGCGATGGCGAATGCCACGCCTTACGGGCTGGCCGCCACGGTGTGGACGTCGGACGTCAGCCGCGCACACCGCATGGGGGCGGCGCTGGAAGTGGGCGTGTGCTGGATCAACGCTTGGTTCCTGCGTGACCTGCGAACGGCGTTCGGCGGCGCGAAGCAGTCGGGCATCGGACGCGAAGGCGGCGTGCACTCGCTGGAGTTCTACACGGAGCTGCGTAACGTCTGCGTGAAGCTGTAAGCGCTGACGCTGGCGCACCATAAACGCCAAGGGCCTCGCCAACCGTCGCTTTCGAGACGGCCCGCGAGGCCCTTGTCATGATGACGCGACTTACCTGTCCGTCGCGTCCATTGCACGTGCGAGACGTGCCACACCTTCTTCAATCGCCGTCACGGCCGGGGCCGCGAACGACAGACGCAACGACGCTTCGTCCGCGTTGTCGGCAAAGAATGCCGTGCCCGGAACGAACAGCACCTTCTCGGCAATCGCATTTGGCAACAGCGCACTCGTCTTCACTGCCGCCAGACGCGCCCACACGAACATGCCGCCCTGCGGTGCGTGGAACTGAATCGCGTCGCCGAGCTTGTCGCGCAATGCGTTGCACATCGCTTCGCACTTGAGACGGTAGGCCTCGGTGATCTTCGGCAGATGCCGCGTGAGCGACCCTTCCGCGAGATACTCGGCGGCGACGGCCTGCGTCCACGGCACGCTGCACAGATCGACCGTCTGCTTGGCGACGACGCAACGTCGCGCAATTTCCGGTGGCGCGACCGTCCAGCCCACCCGCAAGCCGGGCGCGACGATCTTCGACAGGCTGGAGAAATGCACCACCCAGTCGCGCGATCCCGGCACCTCGGCCGTCAGACCGAGCATCGTCGGCACGGCCTCACCGGAAAAGCGCAGATCGCCGTACGGATCGTCTTCGACGATCACGAAGCGGTATTCCACTGCCAGCTTCAGCAACGCAATACGGCGTTCGCGCGAGAGCGTGGCCCCGGTCGGATTGGCAAACGTCGGCACCGTGTAGAGCAGCTTCGGCACGGCGATCTTGCCGTCGCGCAACAGCGCGCTCAACTGTGCGACGTCGAGACCGTCTGCATCGACCGGCACTGTGACGATCTTCGCCTGTTGCAGACGCAGCGCCTGCAACGTTGCCGGATAGGCGGGCTGTTCCGTCACGACGACATCGCCCGGTCCGACCATCACGCGCAGCATCAGGTCGAGCCCTTGCTGCGAGCCGGTCGTCACCAGCAATTCCTCGGACGCACACGGTGCGCCGCGTTGCGCCATGAGCGCGATGATCTGCGCCTTGAGTTCAGCGAGGCCGTCGGTCGGGCCGTATTGCAGGCAGCGCGTCGGCTGAGCGAACGCACGCGCCTGCGCGGCGGCCAGACCGTCGACATCGAACAGATCGCTCGCCGGATAACCGCCGGCGAACGAGATCATGCCCGGCTCGGACAGGTATTTGAACAACTCGCGAATCGGCGAGCCAGCCGGATTCGCGAAAGGAGTCGTAAAGTCGTACATGTCTGTCGGCTATCGCGACTTCACTCGATCGAGAAGTCAATGCCTTGCGCGAGCGGCAGGGCGGACGAGTAGTTCACCGTGTTCGTTGCGCGGCGCATGTAGCCCTTCCATGCATCCGAACCCGACTCGCGGCCACCGCCGGTTTCCTTCTCGCCGCCGAACGCGCCGCCGATTTCTGCGCCGCTCGGTCCGATGTTGACGTTGGCGATGCCGCAGTCGCTACCGGCCGACGACGTAAAGCGCTCGGCCTCGCGCAGGTCGTTCGTGAACACGCACGACGACAGGCCGTGCGACGACGCGTTGTTGGCGTCGATGGCTTCGTTGAAGTCGCTGTACTTGAGCACGTAGAGAATCGGCGCGAACGTTTCCGTCAGCACGACTTCCGTTTGCGACGGCATTTCGACGATGGCCGGTTTCACGTAGAAGCCGCCTTCGTTGCCCGCCACCGCGTGACGCTCACCGCCCGTGACCTTGCCGCCTTGTGCACGTGCCTGATCGAGCGCGCCTTGCATGCGCTTGAACGCGCCTTCGTCGATCAGCGGGCCCATCAGCGTGCCGCGCTCCAGCGGGTTGCCGATAGCGACCTTGCCGTACAGCGTCTTCAGACGATCGACGGTCTTGTCGTACACACTCTCATGCACGAACAGGCGACGCAGTGTGGTGCAACGCTGACCGGCGGTGCCCACAGCCGAGAACAGAATGCCGCGCAGGGCCAGTTCCGGGTTGGCGCTTTCGGTCACGATACCGGCGTTATTGCCGCCGAGCTCGAGAATCGAACGACCGAAGCGGCGAGCGACTTCCACACCGACCTTGCGACCCATTTCGGTGCTGCCCGTGGCGCTCACGATGGCCGAGCGCGGATCGGCGACGAGCGCCTCACCCACGTCGCGACCGCCGATGATCAGCGCGGTCAGGCCTTCCGGCGCGTCGCCGAATTCGGCGATCACTTCTTCCATCAGCTTGTTGACGGCCAGCGCGGTCAGCGGCGTCTTTTCCGACGGCTTCCACACGACGGCATTGCCACACACCAGCGCCAGCGCAGCGTTCCACGACCACACGGCGACCGGGAAGTTGAAGGCGGAGATGACGGTGCAGACGCCCATCGGATGCCACGTCTCGGCCATGCGGTGGCCGGGGCGCTCCGAGGCGATCGTCAGGCCGTACAGTTGACGCGACAGGCCGACGGCGAAGTCGCAAATGTCGATCATTTCCTGCACTTCACCCAGACCTTCTTGCAGGATCTTGCCTGCTTCGAGCGTGACGAGCGCGCCCAGTGCCTGCTTGCGCTCGCGCAGCTTTTCGCCGAGCAGACGCACCAGCTCGCCGCGACGCGGGGCGGGCACATTGCGCCATGCAGTGAACGCCTTGTGTGCGCGTGCGAGGGCGGCTTGTGCGTCGACGACCGACGCGCTGGCCACACGGCCGATCAGTTCGCCGTTGATCGGCGAGTGCACGGCGATGTCGCCCGCTTCGGCCAGTTTGGCAATACCCAGTTCGTTGAGGATGGAGGTCGCGTTCACGTTAATACCCTTATGGAATTCAGCGTTGATTCGTTGATTACTTGGCGTTGGCCGTCATCTTGAAAATGCCCTGCGCGTTACCGGCATCGAAGCGAAGATCGATTTTCCAGCAGCGATTGGCGGTGTCGTACTCGCGGTGACGCGTGATGAATTCGTAGAACGAACCCGGCACGTCGCGGGTGACCGTCTCGCCGTTCTTGCCACGGAACTCGCGACGTACGGTGTCGGCGCGATAGGCCGTCTGGAACACGCGACCCGAGCGCGAGCGCTCGACTTCGGGCTTCATCGGGCGGCCCTTGGCCTTCTCGGCGTCCGACAGCGCGAAGACGTCGTCCACGCGGTCGGTGGCGTGGTTGAACGCATTGCCTTCAGTGGAGATCCACGCCATTTCGGCCGATTCTGCCAGCAACAGTTCGTAGTCCGCCTCGCTCGGCACATCGTGCTGACGCGCAAACGCGCCCACGATCACCGGCAGCAGCGCCTGCGCGGACGCCAGCGGCAGCGTGCCGTCGCGCTCCAGTTCCCACAGCTGTCCGACGGCCGCCGGTGTGAGCGGGTCCTTCGAAGTGCCGACGACGCGCGACACGGCTTGCTGGAACGTCTCCGAGAAACGCTCTGGATGCAGCTCGCTCACGAAGAATTGCGAAATCTCTTCGGGGGCGTCTTCATGCGCATAGGCGCGGCCCGTCATGCCGAGGCGGTCCAGCGGATAGCGGCCGTTCAGCTTGAAACCGAGCGGACGCAGGATGCGCGTGAACGCCGCTTCGCCCGGGGGCAGGGCGCCGTTCTGGTCCCAGCGCACGGTGCGCAGCGCGCCGTGATCGAAGTAGACGCCACCCCCGGCGGCAATCGCTTCCTCGGTGTAGGTGCGGCCGTTTTGCGAGCGCGCGAGCAACCCTTCGAACAGCGCCATGTTCATGGCTTGCGCCAGTTCGGCGCGCGTGACGCGCCCCGGTTCGAAGTCGGCCAGGATCGACGGCGAATTGAGCGTGGCAAAAAGCGCGTCGGTACGCGCCTCCCCGATCAGGGAAACCAGCAAGGACTGCACGTTGGCGTTGCGCATCAGGTTGTCTCGCAGGGGGGATGCCGTCTCGTGCGGCATCACAAGGTGAGGGTGTCAGGGCATGGCATGCGGCGCACCGTCATGCCTTCTTGCAGTGACTGCATTATTGGAACGGATGCGTCGCGCGTAAAGCGAGATAAAATTGCCACTTGATGCGTTTTTGGAATCAACATGCGCAAATTCAAGACTCCCGGCACGGCGGCGCTACTGGCGTTCGAGGCGGCGGCCCGGCACGAAAGCTTCACCCATGCGGCCCGCGAGCTGTTTCTGACCGAGAGCGCGGTGTCGCGCCAGATCGCCACGCTGGAGACGCAATTGGGCGTGCGGTTGTTCGTACGCGCGAAGCAGCGCGTGGTGCTCACCCGCGCTGGGCGGCTTTATGGCACCCAGGTGCGACGTACGCTCGAACAACTGGATCGCGACACCCTGTCCATCATGGCGCACGGCAGCGGCGGCGGCTCGCTGGAACTGGCGGTGCTGCCAACGTTCGCGTCAGAGTGGTTGATTCCAAGAATGAAAGACTTCGACGACCGGCATCCGGACGTTCGCGTGAACATGGGCGTGCACACCGACCTATTTACGTTCGACGAGACGCACTTCGAGGCGGCGATTCACTTCGGTCAGCCGACGTGGCCGGGCACGTCGTCGGATTATTTGTTCGGGGAAGAAGTCGTGCCGGTATGCCGTCCGTCGATCCTGAAGGGACCGGTGCGCACGGCGGCGGATTTGCTGACGTATCCGTTGTTGCACTCGACAACGCGTCCGAGTGCCTGGTCGCAGTGGTTTGCGGAGCAGCGCGTTGAGGACCATCGGGCGTTGCAGGGCGTGCGCTACGAGCTTCACACCATGCTCATTGCGGGCGCGGCAGCGGGGTTGGGAATTGCGCTGGTGCCGAAGTTCTTCGTCGAGGGACAGTTGGCGACGCTCGGTCTCACGATTCCGTTCGACGTGAAGAGCGTGGCCGAGTCGGCTTACTACCTCGTCTATCCGACGGAACTGACACACGGGCAGCCACTCAGCGTCTTCCGCGAGTGGCTGCTCGATCAGGCGAAGGCGTATCGGCCGACGTACCGTCCGGACTATCGCCCCGCCTGATGGTGGGCGACGGGATCGATCAGCGTCCCGTGTAACGCCCTGGCTTATGCCACGCGACGACCATCGCGCTCATGGCGATGGCCGAGATGGCGGACCAGGCGACGCGTCCTGCCGGAATCGTGGCGAGCGACGCGATCAGAATCGTCGTGTCGATGCACACCTGGGTGATACCGGCATTGATGCCGCGCTGGCGTTGCAGCCACAGCGTGACGATGCCGGTGCCACCGACGCCCGCCCCGTGACGCGCTAACGCCAGAATGCCCATGCCGCACAGCGTGCCGCCGACGAACGCGGCGAACAGCGGATTTACGAAGGCGATGTCGAACGTTTGCGGCATGGCCGCGAGGGCGAAGGTAATCCCGAAGCTCGCGACCGTTGATTTGAGCGCAAAGCGCGCGCCCATCGTGAAGTACGCGAACAGGAAGAAAGGGATGTTCACCAGCGTGAAGATGGTGCCCACCGGTAGCGGAAAGATGTAAGAGGCGAGCAGTGCGATGCCAGCCACGCCGCCGGTGACCAACCCGGCAGCCTTGAGCAGCACCAGACCGACCACCACAAATGCCATGCCGATGACCATCGCATAGATGTCTTCGACGACGGAGTGCGGTACACCGATTGTGTCGGTTGCCGCAATAGCGCCGGATACAGCGCCCGTATCGTGTTTCATGATCAGTAAGTCAGGAACGACAAGACGGCGCGCCCGGCTCTCCTCATGCCGAAACGCGCCGCCGAAGATTTCCCGCGTCGCTGTCTCGGGCGACGCGCAGCTTCACAGCTTGTTATGTAGTGACTGTCTTAACGCGCGATTACGCGACGTGGTGGACCCACTTGAACGGATCGGCGACCTTGCCACGTTGAATACCCGTGAGCTGATCGCGGATACGTTTGGTGACCGGGCCTTCGCCGCCATCGGCGATGTTGAATTCACCGTTGGCGTGACGCACCTGACCGATGGCCGTCACGACCGCAGCCGTGCCGCACGCAAACGTTTCCTTCACACGGCCGCTGGCCGCATCGGCTTGCCACTGTGCGAATTCATACGGTGTTTCGTTGACGGTCATGCCTTCGCGGCGTGCCAGTTCGATGATCGACGCGCGGGTGATACCCGGCAGGATCGTGCCCGAGAGCGGTGGCGTCTGGAGCGAGCCGTCGTCCATCACGAAGAAGACGTTCATGCCACCGAGCTCTTCGATCCAGCGATGTTGTGCGGCGTCGAGGAACACGACCTGATCGCAGCCCTTGGCGCTCGCTTCCGTTTGCGCAATCAGGCTGGCGGCGTAGTTGCCGCCACACTTTGCTGCACCGGTACCGCCGGGTGCAGCACGGGTGTACTGGTCCGAGACCCATACCGTCACGGCCGATTTGCCGGGCTTGAAGTACGGGCCGACCGGGCAGGCGATCACGCAGAAGATGTATTCATGCGCGGCGCGCACGCCCAGGAAGCTTTCCGAGGCAAACATGAACGGACGGATGTAAAGGCTGCTGCCTTCCGAGCCCGGGATCCATGCACGGTCGATGTCGACCAGCTTTTCCACGGCTTCGAGGAAGACGGATTCCGGCAGATCGGCCATCGACATGCGCTGGGCCGACTCGCGGAAACGCTTAGCGTTGGCTTGCGGGCGGAACAGCGAAATCTTGCCGTCTTCGCCACGATAGGCCTTCATGCCTTCGAAGATTTCCTGCGCGTAGTGCAGCACGGCGCACGCCGGATCGATCTGGAACGGGCGACGGGCTTCCACCTTCGCGTCATGCCAGCCGCGGCCTTCGGTCCAGCGGATCGTGACCATGTGATCCGTGAATACGCGGCCGAATACCGGGTTCGCCAGTGCGGCGGTGATCTGGTCGGCGGGGGTGGGGTTGGCGTGCGGCTCCACGACAAAACGCAGTTGGTTATCGGCGCTCATGTTTCTTCAAATGTCTCGGCAGAGGTGGCTTTGGTCGACAGTGCCGTTAACGTAAACGGCAAGGTGGCTATTTTCCTCCTTTCGGGCCCTGCCTGTCGACTGAATTCACCGCTTCTCCCGTCACAACGGGCTTTCGGGTGATATTGCGCCGAAAAAAATCGGAATTTGGACGATTTTCGCAAGAAAAGTGCGTGATTTGCCGAAAGTTGCGTGGGCGCACGTCTGCCACAAAACCGCTGCGTCGCAGGGTAACAGTGTGTAAAAAAACATTTCAGGTCACAGGGCGGCTGACACTCGACATTTAATATCGAAGGCGCATGATGTCGGGAACGTCCCCACAGGCGATGCGCCCCCCAAGCAAGACCGGGTTGCAGCATTCGCAGACGTTCCGCCCGTAGATCAAGAATGGGAGAGGAGACAGATGAAATCGACAACGATTCAAATGTTGCGCGCGTATCTGATCGTGGCCTCGCTGGGCGCTATGTGCATCGACGTTTGCGTGGTCATTGCCATGCTCGTCTTCGATGTGCCCGAGCGCGTCTTCACCTCGGCCGACTTTCGTATCGCGATGGCGGCGTCTTTGCTGCTGCTGTTGCTGGCGGCACGCTCGCTGGCGTCGGCAGCTTTTCGGGCGGCGCTAGCCAGTCGGCACGCCATGTTCGACGGCGTTGAACGTGCCAACGGTCCGCGCGGCACAGGCAGCGTCGCCTTGCGCGACGACTGCCCGCACCGTCTGCTGGTGCTGCTGCATATCCGTATCCACCGCCAGCAACTGGCGATGGTGGCGGCGTGACGGTGACGCTGCTTTCGTCGCCGTCAAAGCACGTTAGTCCAAATCAAGCGGCTTTCCCGTCCACCAGATCGCATTCGCGCGGCGGACGCGTCATCGCAATCCACTCCTGCACCGCCGGGCGCAGGAACTGACGGCGCGCGTATTCGGCCAGTGCAGGCGGGACGACGTCGTCGTTATAGACCAGACGGTTGAGCATGACCGCGAGGTCGACGTCGGCAATGCACCACTTGTCGAACAGCGACATGCGCCCGTCGGGCAGCAGGCTCCCGGCGATGGCGATCAGCTTGCTCGCTGCGGCGTAGCCCGCGTCGGTCAGCGGCGCATCGGACGGGCCGTAAAAAATCACCTGCGTCGAACGATCCTCGCGCAGCGCACCGAGATCGCTGCGCAGCCATGCCTGTACCTGCCGGGCACGCGCGCGATCGCAAACGTCGGCCGGATACACCGGCACGTCGGGCGAGATCGTCTCCAGATATTCGACGATGGCGGACGATTCGGACAACGTGAAATCGCCATGCACGAGCGTCGGTACGCGACGCGTGATCGACAGGTCGGCAAAGCCGCTTTCGTGATGCGCGCCCTGATCGAGATCGACGGTACGCAGATCGAACGGAATACCTTTCTCGCGCAGCGTGACGAAAACCGACAGCGCGTAAGGGCTGGTGAACTGGGCGTCGACGTAGAGCGTGAAGGAGGCGGGGGCAGCAGCTGACACGATGGGCTCCTGAAGGGAACGTGCGAAGGGCGAAATTGCCCGCAGCTGCCTATGTTGCCGTACGTTCGTGGTGATAAGCTACTGCACAAATCGATGGCAAGCTGTGAGTCAGATTCACAGCTTGCCGCGCGCTTTCGCGCAGCGATCTGTCCCCAATATTCGCCTGCACTCCAACTCGATATCCCCTGGACTATGAACGCCGAACCTCGCGCCCGTCCGCCGCTGGCGAATCTGGAAACCGTCTGTCTCGTCGCCCGACACGGCTCGTTCACGGCGGCCGCCGAAGCGAGCGGCCTCACGCACGGCGCGATCAGCCGCCGGGTCGGTGCCGTTGAAAACTGGCTCGGCTGTGCGTTGTTCGAGCGTCACGGGCGAGGGGTCAGCCTGACGTGCGACGGTCAGCGCTTTCTCGGTCGCATCGAACACGCTTTCGACGTGATCGACGCAGCTGCCGATCAGTGGCACCAGGCGCGCAAGGCCCCGGCGGTGCGCTTGAGCGTGGTGCCGTCGTTCGCCAAGCTGTGGCTGCTGGAGCGTCTGCAATCGCTCGAAGCGGGCAAGCCGTTCATCGACATTCATGTGACGACAGAGCACCGCAACGCCGACGTGGGCGCGGGCGAGGTGGACATCGCGTTACGCTACGGCCGTGGCGGTTGGGCGAGCGTCGATTCGGAACCGCTGATGGGCGAGACGCTGTACCCGGTGGCCTCGCCCGAGATGGCGCAGCGTCTGAAAGGCGCGAGTGTGGCGGAGATGCTGGCAATGCCCTTGCTGCACGACTCCGATCTCACGGGCTGGCGCGCGTGGTGCGGTGCGCATGGCGTGTCGCTGCGACCGCGTGCGCGTGACCGTCGATTCGAGGATTACACCGTGGTGCTCGCGGCGGCCGAAGCGGGGCTGGGCATTGCGCTTGCCCGTGCACCGCTGGCGAGTGAGTCGATAGCGCGCAGCCGTCTTGTGCGACTGTCGGACGCCGAAGTCGCCTGCCCGTTGCAGTACCACGTGGTAACGGCCAAGCGCGAGAAGCGCCCGGAAGTGCTGGAAGTGATCGCGCGTCTGCACGCGCTGGCGCGCGAGGATGCGCGCACGTAAATACCATGAACGAGACGACGCGCAGCGCAGGGGTTTCCCGCACTGCGCGTGCTGCTGCGGGTTGCCTAAAATGCGGGACGCTTCTTGCAGGACTGCCTGGCAGAGATGAACTTACGCTCGCTCGATCTGAATCTGTTGCTCGTGTTCGAGTCGCTGTTGCGCACGCGCAGCACGACGGTCACGGCCGAGGAACTGAACCTCACGCAATCGGCGGTGAGCAACGCGCTCAAGCGTCTGCGGCTCGCCTTCGGTGACCCGTTGTTCGTCAAGACACCGCAAGGCATGCTGCCGACCGATCTCGCCGCATCGCTGGCGCCACCGGTCACTGAGGGACTTGGCCTGATTCGCGGTGCCGTCGAAGCGCCGCAGGACTTCGTTCCGGCAAACGCGCAGCGCACGTTCCGCCTTTACCTGAGCGACATCGGCCAGCTGATCTTCATGCCGAAACTCATGGCGACGCTTGCCATCGAAGCCCCCGGCGTTCGCATCGTCACGGTCGACACGACACCTCGCGAAGCGCAGAACGCGATGGCGATGGGCGACATCGATCTCACGCTCGGCCTGTTCACGCGTTTCTCGTCGGGCTTCCATCAGCAGCGCCTGTTCCGCGAGCACTACGTGGCGCTCGTGCGCGAAGGGCATCCGACGATTCGCGGCGAATTGACGGCCGAGACGTTCCTTCACGCGGCGCACGCCGTCTACCGTCCGACGGCAGGGCATCACGATGTGTTCGAGACCGCCGTCGAGCACTGGTTTGCGCAGTCTGGGCAGCAGCGTCACGTAGCACTGCGCATGGCGCACTCGATGGGACTCTCTGCGCTGATCGCCGCTAGCGATCTGGTGGTGTGCGTGCCGACGCGTCTGGGACGTGCGCTAAAGGCGGCCGCCGACCTGCGCACTTACGCGCTGCCGTTCGACGGCCCCGAGTTCGACATCTCGCAACTCTGGCACGAGCGCTTTCACACCGATGCAGGCCATCGCTGGCTGCGCAGCACGATCTTCCGCCTATTCCACGGCGAAGACTGATCGTCCTCCTGTCTGACGGCACACGTTCGTTGCGCTCGCGCGCGCGGCTCCGTCACGCCCGCATGCTGCACCCCCAATTCACGACGTAAATACCGCGCATTTACGCAATTTGTTGGCGTCATGCGACGCCGGTCCTTATCGTATCCCTCACGACATTGAAGTCACCGGACGCATGTCCGGGACACGAACAATATCCGCAGGAGACAAGCGGTGATCAATCTGCACGACATTCGTTACGTGCGGCTGGGGACGCGCGACCTCGAAGGTGCGACACGCTATGCGCGCACCATTCTCGGGTTGCAGGAAGTACGTCGGGAAGCCGGTTTCGTATTCCTTCGCAGCGACAGCCGCGATCATTCGGTGTGCTACTTCGAGGGCGACCCCGCCGATCACACGGTAGCGTTCGACGTTGCCAGCGATACGCATTTCGACGCGGCCGCCGCACAACTCGATGCCATGCACATTGAGTTTCGGCGCGGCACGCGCGACGAGGCCGACCTGCGCCGCGTGGCCGATTTCCTCACGTTCCGCGATCCCACCGGCAACCGGATCGAACTGGTGCTGCGCGCGGCGCAGACCGGGCGCGGTTATCACGGCGAGCGCGACGCGGGCATCGATTCGTTCAGCCATGTGGGCTTGTGCACGACCGATGCGCGTCGCGACGAAGCCTTCTGGACGAGCGTGTGCAACGCCCGTGTGTCGGATCGTATCGGCGACGCACCGTTGCTGCGTATCGACGACGTCCATCACAAGATCGCGCTGTTCCCGGCCAAGCGTGCGGGCATTCAGCACGTCAACTTTCAGGTCAACGGCATCGACGACCTGATGCGCTCGTGGTACTTCCTGCGCGAGCAGGGCGTGCCGATTCGCTTCGGTCCGGGGCGTCACCCGACGTCGCACGCGATGTTCCTGTACTTCGCGGGGCCGGACGGCATGGTCTACGAGTACTCCACCGGCGTGCGCAAGATCGCGCCGGAGGACGAAGCCACCTACGTGCCGCGTCAGTTCCCGTTCGATCCAACCGGGTTCTGCATGTGGGGCGCGAAGCCCGAGATCCCTGAGTTTTCGTCCTGACCTGCTGGCCGGTATCCCCATGACACAAGTTACGTTCGATGCCGCCCGTCACGGCGGCATTGCCGACCTCGACCGCGCGGTGCGCGTGGCTGCCCGCACTCTGGCACGTGCCGGATTGGCGCATGCATACGGGCATTGCAGTGCGCGTCTCGATGCGGATCGCTTCGTCGTCTGCGCCGCACGCCCGATGGGACTCATCGGCATTGGTGAGACAGGCACCGTGGTGCCGATCGACGGCCCGTTGCCCGACGGCGTGCTCGGCGAAGTCCGTCTGCATCAGAAGATCTATCGTTCGCGTCCCGACATCGGTGCCGTTGCGCGCACCATGCCGCCCAAGACCATGTCGCTCTCGACGCTTCGCCGCACGCCGCGCGCGCTGCACGGGCCGGGCACGTACTTTGCACCCGGTGTGCCGCTGTGGGACGACCCGCAACTGATTCGTTCCGATGAACAGGCCGCCGCCGTGATCGCCACGATGGGCACGAATGCTGCCGTCGTGATGCGCGGCAACGGGGCCGTCGTCGCGGCGGACACGCTCGAAGCGATGGTCGCGCTCACGTGGTACCTCGAAGACGCCGCGCGCGTGGATCTCGACGTGCTCGCTCTCGAAGCATCGCTGCCCGCCGCCGTGCTGAGCGACGACGAATGCCGTGCGCGCGCCACACGCTCGGGCCGGATTATCGAGCGCATGTGGGAGTACCTGTCGGCGGGTGACCCGGAGTTGCCCGGCGAGACTGCGCTCCCGTCGTCATCTTCTTCACACCGCCGTTATTGATGTAATCGCCCCCAACCGGCTGCGAGCCCTTGCACAGAGCGTCGTCGACAGACGCCACGGCCCGCTGCTCTCGCGGTAATCGCCGCACAGGAGACAGACATGGAAATATCCGCTTTGATGAACCGCAGAGGCATCACGCCATTTCAATGGCGCGTGATTGCTCTGTGCTTTCTGATCGTCACACTGGACGGCTTCGACACGGCGGCCATCGGTTATCTCGCACCGGCCATCCGCAGCGAATGGGCGATGGCGACGACCAGCCTCGGTACGGTGTTCGGCGCGGGCCTCGGCGGCCTGATGCTCGGCTGCTTCGTGTTCGGGCCGCTCGCCGACCGCATCGGCCGCAAGCGCGTGCTGATCCTCTCCGTCATTCTGTTCTCGCTTGGCAGCATCGCCTCGGCCTATGTGAATAGCCCGACGGAACTTGCTGTGCTGCGCTTCATCACCGGCATTGGTCTGGGCGGTGCGATGCCCAACGCCATCACGCTCAGTTCCGAGTATTGCGCCGAGCGTATGCGCTCGCTGCTCGTGACGGCCACCTTCTGTGGGTTCACGCTGGGCTTCGCCATCGGTGGCGAAATCGTGGCGCAGACGCTACCGCACATCGGCTGGCGCGGTGTGTTGATCGCGGGCGGCGTGGTACCGATTGCCTTTGTGCCGGTGCTTATGCGCTGGTTGCCGGAGTCGATGCGCTACCTCGCGGCGCGCGGTGACCGTGCCGATCAACTGCTGGAAATCGCCCGTCACATCGATCCGCAGGTCACGCGCATCGATCCGGAGGTGACGCCTGCCGGGCAGACGAATTCGGCGGTGGGCGGCTTGTTCACGCGTCGCTACATCATGGGCACGCTGCTGCTCTGGGCGACGTACTTCTGCACGCTGTGCGCGTTCTACCTGCTCACGAGCTGGCTGCCCCTGGTCGTGAAGGATTCCGGCTACACGCTCGCGGAAGCGGCGCGTATCGGTGCAATGCTGCCGCTTGGCGGCACAGTGGGCGCGGTGATGATCGGCTTTGCGATGGACCGCACGAGTCCGTATCGCGTGTTGGCGGCGTCTTACGTGATGGCCGGTATCGCGCTGTGCGTGCTGGGTGCGGTGACGCACCAGTCGGGCTGGCTCATGTTCGTCGTGTTCCTCGCGGGCTTCGGCATTGCGGGATCGCAGACCGGCGCGAATGCGCTGACGGCGGCGTACTACCCGACCGCTTCTCGTGCGACGGGCGTGGCTTGGGCACTTGGCGTCGGCCGTCTCGGCTCGATCCTCGGATCGAGCCTGGGCGGTGTGCTGATCGCTTCGGCATCGAGCACCGCTCAGGCGTTCCAGATCGTCGCGATTCCGGCGTTTCTTGCGGCGGCGCTCATGCTGGTGATGCGTCGTCGCGTGGGACGCGGTGGCTCGCTCGCCGCAGCCGCGACGCAGCCTGCACCGGGCACCGTCTGACCGTTGCCTGAGCGCTGATTGATTCCCTTATAGAGGCACGCCAAACCTCCGGCGTGCGTCTGCGAAGTACCCGCCGCAACTGCGCGTCCCCCGACGGCGATGCGGCGGCGCTGCAACTGACCGGCACAGGTCAGGCCACCACACGTATCCATGGAGACATCACCGTGATCCACAAGGGACTGCCTGCGCTCGCGCTGGCTGCCGGCCTCGCATTGGCCACCACTTCCGCTTCGGCCCAGAGCGTGACGCTCTACGGCATTCTCGACACCGGCATCGAATACATCTCGCACGCCGGGCCCAACAACAGTTCGCTCGTACGCATGCTAGCCAATACCGGTTCGCTGCCGTCGCGCTGGGGCCTGCGCGGTGACGAAGACCTCGGCGGCGGTCTGCACGCGCTCTTCATGCTGGAGAACGGCTTCAATGTGCGCGCGGGCGATCTGAATCAGGGCGGACGCTTGTTCGGGCGTCAGGCGTGGGTCGGGTTGTCGAATCAGTACGGCACGCTGTCGTTCGGCCGTCAGTATTCGATGACGTTCTGGGTGATGAGCGATGCCGACATTCTCGGCCCGGACCTGTACGGCAGCGGCTCGCTCGATAACTACATCCCCAATGCGCGCAGCGACAACACCGTCGCTTACAAGGGGGTGTTCAGCGGGCTTACCGTCGGCGCGACCTACTCGTTCGGACGCGACAGCGGCGGCACCGGCAACTCGCCCGGACAAGGCACCTGTGCCGGTCAGACGCCGGGACAGATGACGGCCTGCCGTCAGGTCTCCGCGATGCTGAAGTACGACACGGCGTGGTTCGGCGTGGCCGGGGCGTGGGACGAGCAACGCGGCGGTGCGGGCGCTGCTGCGAGCTTCTTCAACGGCGCGGCGGCGGTGCCGCTGACCAGCTCGTCGGACAAGGACACCCGCTGGCAATTGAACGGCTATGTGAAGGGCGGCAACTGGAAGGCGGGCGCGGGGTGGCTCGGACGTCGCGTGCAGACCGCGTCGGCCGCCGTTGCCGATGTGAATTCCGACATGTTCTACATCGGGGCGCTGTATCAGTTCTCACCGGCATTTGCCGTCGACGGCGAAGTCTTCCGCATGTTGAACGCTCGTCAGAACGCGCGAGCGACGATGGCGACGTTGCGCGGTACGTATTTCCTGTCGAAGCGCACGGCGGTGTACACGCAAGTTGCCTGGCTGGGTAACAGCGAGCATGCGGCTTACTCGGTCAGTTCAGGCGGGGCGGGGGGATCGCCTTCGGCGGGGACAAGTCAGTTGGGTGTGAACGTCGGCATGCGGCACACGTTCTGATCTTCTGATCGCATGAAAAGGAAACGGCGCACTGTGTTCACAGTGCGCCGTTTCTCATTCCGAACGCCGAAGACGTTCGGCGTCGATCTCTTACAGCAAACCAGCTTCGGCAAGTTGCGCGCGACGCGGGTCGCCCTGACGCGAGAGCATCCAGCCCGGGTACTCGCTGGGCAGCGCGCTCGCGGCGTTGATCGCCGACAGTTCGCGTTCGCTCAAAGTGACACGCGTGGCGGCGATGTTGTCGTCGAGCTGATCGGCGCGCTTGGCCCCGATGATGACCGTCGAGACGACCGGTTGCGCGAGCAACCAGGCGAGTGCGATCTGCGCAACCGATACGCCCTTTTCAGTGGCGATGCCGCGCATCACGTCGATCACGTCGTAAGCACGCTCGACATTCACCGGCGGGAAGTCGAAGCTCTGGCGGCGCGCGCCGTCCTCCGTCTTGCCGTCACGCGTGTATTTGCCCGAGAGCAGGCCGCCCGCCAGCGGACTCCACACCATCAGACCGACGTTCTCGCTGCGCAGCATCGGGACGATTTCGCGTTCGAGATCGCGTCCGGCGACGGTGTAATACGCCTGCAGCGACGCGAAGCTCGCGAGGTTCAGGCGGGCCGAGATGCCTTGCGCCTTGGCGATCTGCCACGCGGCCCAGTTCGAGACGCCGATGTAGCGCACGTGGCCCTGACGCACCAGCGTGTCGAGGGCGCTGAGCGTTTCTTCGATGGGCGTGACGGGGTCGAAACCGTGCACCTGATACAGATCGATGTGATCGAGTTGCAGGCGCTTGAGGCTGGCCTTGACGCCGTCCATGATGTGATAGCGCGACAAACCGCGCGAGTTGCTGCCCTGTGCGCCGGTGACGCCGAAGACCTTCGTGGCGACGACCACGCTGTCACGCGGCACGTTGAGGTTGCGCAGGGCTTGTCCGGTGAGCATTTCCGACTGGCCTTCCGAATAGACGTCGGCAGTGTCGATGAAGTTGATGCCCGCATCGAGCGCACGACCGACGAGTGCATCGACGTCGTTCTGCTGCAATTGGCCGATCTTGCTCCACATGTCGCCCTGTCCGCCGAAGGTCATCGTGCCGAGGCACAGTTCCGAGACGAACAGGCCGGTGTTGCCGAGTTTCCGTTGTCGCATTGCATCGCTCCGTTGAGTAGCTGCCCGTCGCAGGTGGCCGTCGGTGAGGGAGACGGTGTGCACGGGATGGGATGCATTATGCGTCGCGGGGCATCAGGCAAGCAGTACCTGTTCCTGCACATTTCCTGCCTGATTCTGCAATCGGATGCGATGACGGGTGTCGTTCGGTCCGTCATGCGACGGGAAAGCGTTGTCGAACATGGCGGTAAGGTGACAGGCGACTGTCTTGGCCTGTCGTCGGATGATCGCCGGTGCAGGTTGAATCTTGCCGGATTCTCCGGGATTTATGCCTGATCGTGTGGATGTGGTTCCGGAGGATCAGGCAATTTTTTATGACAGGCGTATGCTTCGGTTCATTGCGGCCGGGGATGTCGAAGACGGCCAGCCTGATTCGAGGACTTGCCATGCATCTCGTCAAAACATCGCCACTTGCGTCGCTTCCCACGGTACCGTCGCAGGACGGTCACGCCAACGATCCGTCGCACGCCGCTCGCACGGAGCTGGTACATCTGCTCGAACGCGCGACGCATGGATTGGAAGGCACGGCACCCACGGCGGTGGACGGTTTGATGGTGCATCGCATCTTGCATCCGGGTGGTCCGAAGCCTGCGTTGCAGCAACCGGCCTTCGCTGTGATCGCCCAGGGAGAGAAGCGTTTGCAGATCGGCGAAGCGCATTACGCGTACGACCCGATGCACTACATGGTGTCGTCGGTGCATTTGCCGGTGGTGGCGCAGGTGTCCGGGGCGAGCGAGCAGTCGCCTTATCTTGGCATGCGTCTGAACTTGGTGGCGGACGACGTCACGTCGCTGATCGGCGACGAGCATCTGCCGCCACCGGCCCCATCGCCGTGTGGGCGCGGGTTGTACGTCAATCGGCTCGATGCCGCGTTGCTGGACGCGGTGCTGCGTCTGCTGCGTCTGCTCGATGCTCCGCGCGACATCCCGATTCTTGCGCCGATGATCAAGCGCGAGATCATCTACCGACTGCTGATGAACGGGCAGGGGGTGTTGTTGCGTCAGATGGTGATGCAGGACAGCCAGATGAACCGGATCGCGAATGCGGTGCGGTGGTTGCGCGATCACTATGCAGAGCCGTTGCGCGTGGAATCGTTGGCGCAGGCGGTGCATATGAGCGTGTCGTCGTTGCATCACCACTTCAAACTGGTGACGGCGATGAGCCCGTTGCAGTACCAGAAGCAATTGCGCTTGCAGGAAGCGCGTCGTTTGATCTTCGTGGCGGACGTTGCCGTGTCGTCTGCGGCGCAGGCGGTGGGCTACGAAAGCGCGTCGCAGTTCAGCCGCGAATACGCTCGCGTGTTCGGCGAAGCGCCGCTACGGGATAAGCGCCGGTGGTTACAGGATGGGGATGTGGGTGCGCCGAGGAGCTAAACGTGTCCGAGTCGCTTCACGATGGATAGCGAAACGGCGTTCGACGATTTCGCTCGGTATTGTTGGGCGCGGATCGAGAAGTGCTTCACGTATCTTGGAAACGGCCCATGCATGGTGAGCGTCCGAATCGGTCGGTTTCATCGTGACGATCAAGAGTGTCTGAATGTGGCGGTCGGATCATACCAATGCTGAACCGCCTAATCTTGAAGCCGATCCAGCATCGCCTTCGTCACCCGCTGCTGAGATGCCTTCTCATACTCCGCCCACGGGTCTTGTTTCAACGCAGTGAGACGGTCGAGGGCATTGCGCACGGTCCAGGCGTCGGCACCGGGCAAATCGGACAATTCATCCCAATGGATCGGCATCGATACCGCCATGCCTTCTCTCGCCCGGGCCGAGTATGCGCACACGGTCGTCGCGCCACGGTAGTTGCGCAGATAGTCGATAAAACACTTCCCCACGCGATGCTTCGGTCCCATCGTCGCCGTAAATCGGTCGGGAAACACGCGCGCCATATGCTTCGCGACGGCTTCCGCGAACCCCTTCGCGAAGTCCCATTCGTGACGCCTCGCTAATGGTGTCACCACGTGCAGTCCTTTGCCGCCGCTCGTCTTCACGAAGGCTTTCAGCCCCAGTTCGTCCAATAGTCCCCGAATGAGTTGCGCGCCTTCCACAATCTGCGCAAACGTCACCCCCTTACCGGGGTCCAGATCGAAGATCACGCGATCGGGACGCTCGATCAGATCGCTGCGTGCGTTCCACGTGTGGAACTCCACCGAACCCATCTGCACGGCTCCGACGAGCCCGCGTGGATCATCGATCTGCATCAGCGGCTCGTGCTCCGGGTCAAGCGACGGGTCGAGCATATGCACGCCGGTGATCGTCTTCGCTGCATGCTTCTGGAAGAACATCTCGCCGCCGATACCTTCCGGCGCGCGTAAAACAGCGACCGGCCGGTCGGCGAGTTGCGGGAGCATCCATCGGCTGACGGCGTCGTAATACTCGGCAAGCTCGACTTTCGTCACGCCGGAGTGCGTGTCCATCACGCGTTCGCCGTGTGTGATCTTCACCGGAAGTGCGGACGATTTCGGCATGGATGGCATCTCCTTCGATGCGTTGACGGTGCCGCTGCGGCGCGTCTCGCGGCGAATCTCCTTCGCCGGTTTGTCGGTGCGCATTGCGTGGAACGAGGCCTGACGCACATGACCGTCACGCGTCCACTCGGCGAAGCGGACTTCGGCGACCAACGTCGGGCGCACCCAATGCACGCGCGATTGCCCTGCCGGACGCGGCGCAGGAGACAGCGCAGGGCGGCGAGTTTCGATGGCGTCGAGTTGCTTGCGCATGCGAAGCAGCGCCCCGGTGTCGAAGCCGGTGCCGACCTTGCCCGCGTAGCGTAGAGTCTTGCCATCGTCGTCGTAATAGCCGAGCAGCAGTGCGCCGAACCCTTGCCTCGAAGCGGATGGCTCGGTGAACCCCATCACGACGAACTCCTGACGCTGCGAACACTTCAGCTTGCGCCACGCGTCGCTGCGACCGTCGACGTAGGTCGAGTCGTCGCGCTTGGCCATGATGCCTTCGAGGCCCGCTTCGCATGCACCGTGCCAAAGCGATTCGAGATCGCCCGCGACTGGCTGGAGCACCCGCACGGCATCCATCTCCTTGCCTTGAAACACGCTCGCGAGCCTCGCTTGTCGCTCGTGTAATGGCGTCTCGCGCAGATCCTGTCCGTTACACCACGGCAGGTCGAAGACGTAGATGACGATGGCGCTCTGCGTGTCATCGTCGAATGCTCGTTGCAACGCCTGAAAGTCTGGCAACCCGTGCTCGTTTGTGACGACTGCCTCCCCATCGAGCCACGCGTTCGGGAGACCGCGCTCACGCAAGGCGGTGACCGCGGGTTGGAAATGGTGCGTCCAATCTTGCCCCGAGCGCGTAAAGACGCGAATGTCGCTGCCTGCGATGCGGATGAGGACGCGATATCCATCGAGCTTCAACTCGGCGTGCCAGCCCTCCGACGACGGTGCTTGATCGACGAGCGTCGCGAGCATCGGACGCATCTCGTCGGGCGGTTTCGCCGAAGACTTGCGTGACGTCGCAGACTTCGACGTCGGCGCTTTGGCGCGCGGTGATGCATGCCCGTTGTCATGCCGGTGAATCAACAACCATTGCGGCTGACGCGCGGGTTTGTCGGTGCGCACCAACGTCCAGTGACCGCTGAGTCGTTCGCCTTGTAATGTGAACGACAACTTGCCGTGTGCGTAATCGCGTGACGCGTTGCCGTCGGGTATCCAGATGCCTCGATCCCAGATGTCGACGTGTCCCGCACCGTAGTTACCAGCGGGAATGTCGCCTTCGAAGTCGGCGTAGGCGAGCGGATGGTCTTCGACCTGAACGGCTAGTCTCGCACCGCTGACATCCGGACTCGGTTGCTTCGGCAGCGCCCATGAACGCAGGGTGCCGTCGAGTTCCAGACGGAAGTCGTAGTGGAGATGGCTGGCGTCATGCCGTTGGATGACATACCGCAGCGCATGCTTGCGGGCTGAACGTTGACCACGCGGTTCGGGCGTGGCGGAGAAGTCGCGTTTCGCGTCGTACGCCGCGAGTGGATCGGCGGATCTGCGGCGGCGATCCGGCTTCGCGCTCGTCGCTTTGGTCGGCTTATCTGAGGCGCGTCCAGGCATCGTCGCGCTCACTTGGACTTGTCGGACCTGGTCGACTTGGTGCGCTTGGCCGAAGCCTTCTTTGCCGCAGTCTTCTTAACCGTCTTGCCATCCGACGCTTTTGCGGACTTACGCGCCTTCGCAGGCTTCTCGTCGACGTCTTGCGCGTCCACGGTCACTGCGTCGCGCTTGCCCTTCGTCCCAAGACTGCGCTTGAGCAGTGCCATCAGATCGGTGACGTTTGCGCTGCTCGCCAGCTTCGGTGCGCTCGCTTCGATCTGCGCGACCTCGCGTGTCTGACCGGACGCGATCTTACGGTCGATGAGCGCCTTGAGATCGTCCTGAAACGTGTCGTGGTAATCGCCGGGACGCCACGGTCCCGACATCTCGTCGATCAGCCGGATCGCCATGTCCAGTTCGCGCTCGCCGGGCGCCGCGAGTTTCTGTAACTTCTCCTTCGTCAACCCGACCTCGGCCGGATCGCGCATTTCGTCCTGCCATCGCAGCGTGTCAAGTACGAGTGCGTCGCCTGCCGGAGCGAGCACGGCAAGATGCGCGCGCGTGTGCATCACCACGCGCGCGATGCCGAGCTTGCCCGCATTGACGAGCGCTGCGTGCAGCAGCGCGTAGGCCTTCGCGCCGCCTCGCTCGGGCACAAGGTAGTAAGGCGTATCGAGATACATGAAGGAGACGTCCGTGGCATCGACGAACGCCAGAATGTCGACGGTCTGCGTCGCTGTCGGATTTGCCGAGCGAATCTCGTCGTCGCTAAGCACGACGTAGTTACCCTTTTCGTACTCGTAGCCGTGCACGATCTGGTCGCGCGGCACCTCCTTGCCGTTTTCCTTGTTCACGCGCTTGTAGCCGACCGGCGACATGGTGCGCTTGTCGAGCCAGTCCAGATCGAGCTTGTGTGTCGTCGAGGCAGGAAACAGGGTGACGGGTACGTTGACCAGTCCGAAGCTGATGGCACCCTTCCAGATTGCGCGAGCCATAGATGCTCCCAATGGGGGGGTAATGTTGCGATTCTTGCAGGACAGGTCGGGTTCCCGTGCATTGATTTTCTCAATGCCGATGACCATGCCATAAGAATTCCTTGATGAAACAAAGCTGCCGGACGCTTATCCCACTGGAATCGATGCATGACATCAGCAAAGGGAGATAGGCGATGGCGATGATCGTGGCAGGGCGATTCACGACGTTCGATCAGGCGAATCTGGTGGCGAGCCGGTTGTACGACCGGTCGTTTCGACCGTCCGACGTGTCGGTGTTTTTTCTGAATCCCACCGGCCAGCACGCTACGTTTCCGATGGGCGGCGATGTGGATGCCGATGCTGCTGCCCGTCCGGCGAGCCGAGGGGCGGCGCAGGGTGTCATCGCGGGCGGCGCCTTCGGGCTTGCGCTGGGGGCATTGCTATACGTGGCGATCTGGCGCTTCTGGCTTGTACCTGTCGTCGGCATGATGGCAGGGGCCTATCTGGGCGCGTTTCTCGGTGCTTTGCGACGCATGCAAAGCCGCGAGCGCGTGTCGGCAAAGCAGGCAGGCATGCGAGACGCTGGGGTGATGCTGGCCACGCACGTCAGCGAATCGACGGCGGACGCGGCAATTGCCGTGCTGCGCGATGCGGGCGCAGCGGAAATCGAGCAGGCGAATGGTGTATGGGAGGGCGGGGAATGGCGCGACTTCGATCCGGTGCGGCACGCACGTCATGCACAGGATGTGCCGTCCGCGCGCGACGCCGAACCCCATACCGAGCCGACCATTGGCGTGGCGGCCAATGAGCGCGATACGCGTGAGAGCTGCGAGGGACGCGACGAGACTCGTGTGCGCCCCCGGCGTACCGACTGGCTGTAGAATCGACTGAGTCGCTTGATGACCGTCCAGGAGGCTGACAATGCTGTCGATCCATACCGGTTTCGTCGTTTGCCCGACCTGCAAGTCGCGATTCGCCGTGGCGGCCAGTGAGCCGACCGTTCAGGCGCTCCACGACTATCTCCATTCGGATGCCGAAGTGAAGTGCCCGACCTGCGATACCGTTTTCGCAACGGGCAGCGCTAACAGCAGCATCGAGTTCGAGCCCGTCAACGACGGCGAGACGCTGTCATCGTCTCCCGAGCGAAGCATCGACGGGCTCGACAATCACTGAATCTATGCGTGAGCGTCGCGAAGGTCAGCGGCTCACAGCGGCGTCATCACCGGCTCGCCCGCCTGATAGCGGCGGGTATTCTCCATGAACATCGAAAGGGTAGCGGCTTCCGCTTCTGGCGAACGACCTGCCACGTGCGGACTCAGCACGATGTTCTGCAAGTCGATGAGTGCGGCGGGCGGCGACGGCTCGCCTTCGTAGACGTCCAGCCCCGCGCCAGCGATCACGCCGTTGCGCAATGCATCGGCAAGTGCTGCGGTGTCGACGACGCTGCCGCGTCCCAGATTGACGAGAAAGCCGTCTTTGCCAAGCGCGCGCAGCACGTCGGCATTGATCATGTGATGTGACTCGGCACCGCCCGGTGCCGTGACGACCAGAATGTCGGCCCATTCGGCCAGAGCCGTCACGTTGTCGAAGTATTGATAGTGCGACGGGAGGTCGTCGCGACGGTTCCGGTTTCGGTAGCCAATCTGCATATCGAAGCCTTCGCCGCGTTTGGCGAACTGACGGCCGACCGCGCCAAGACCGACGATCCCGAGCTTCTTTCCGGCCACACCCGGCTGCATCGGCAGCGCGTCGCGCCAGATGCCCTTGCGGCACGCCGCGTCATACTCCGGAAGGCGACGAATTGCGGCGAGCAGTAGGGCAAAGCCCTGATCCGCCACGGTCGGGGCATTGGCGCCCGCGCCATGCACCACCACGATGTTGCGTGCGTGCATCGCCGGAATGTCCAGATTCTCATAACCGGCACCGAGTGCGCTGACAAGCTCGGCGTTCGGCAGATGCACCAGCTCGGCGGCGTTCATGCCGCGCGAACCGTTGGTGAGCACGAAACGCACGCGCTCGCCATCGGGTCCCCAGCCTTCCGGCGTCGGATGATGGCTCGGGCGGTAAATCACTTCGAAACGGGTTTGCAGTTCGGACAACTGCTCGGGATGCATCGGGATGATGACCAGCAAGGGGGGCAGCGACACCTTCAATCTCCGTCAGAGGAATTTGGACCGACGGCGGCAGGTGTGCAGGCACCTCGATTCGCCGTCAGTCCACACTCTATCCCTATCCGCGACGGATTGCGCGCTGCGTCAACGCCGGGTCAGGCCGCCGCCTCGACGGCGAGCAAGGCTTGCCGGTGGCGAATGCGACCGAGCGTCAGCATCGTGAAACCGGCCAGCACAGCAGGTACGCCGATGGCGGCGAACAGCGCGGGCATCGACCAGCCCATCGCGAGCATCGATGCACCGCCAACCGACCCAACCACCGAGCCCATGCGCCCGACACCGTTTGCCCAGCTCACGCCCGTCGCGCGGCAATCCGTCGGATAGAACTCGGCGGAGAGCGCGTTCGCGCCGACCTGTCCGCCCGAGACGCAGAACCCGGCCCAGAACACGGCGACCGAAGCGAGCACCGGCGAACTGGCCAACGGGCCGACGGCGGCTACGCACACGCCTGCCAGTACGTAGGCTGTTGCGAGCACGTAATGCGGATTGAAACGGTCCATCAACCAGCCGAGCACAATGGCCCCGAGCGTGCCGCCGACCTGGAACATCGCAGTGACGATGGCCGCGTTACGCAGCGTCAGACCGTTCGTGCGCAGCAGCGTCGGAAGCCAGCTCGAAAGCAGATAGATCACCAGCAGGCTCATGAAGAACGTCACCCAGAAAAGCAACGTGCCACGCAGCAATTCCGGCTTGAACAGATGGCGCACCGGCGACGTGGTCGACGGCTTCATCGCCACATTGAATGTTGCGCCGCGCAGATCCTCATGCGGCGCAATGCGTTGCAGCGACGCGGCCACCCGCTCCGGCGACTTGCCCGCCATCACCAGATAGCGCACGGATTCAGGCAGAGCCCGGATCAGAACGACGCCGAGCACGATGGGCATCACGCCACCGACGATCAGCACCGAACGCCAGCCGAACGCTTCGATCAGGCCTGCCGAAGCGAGGCCACCCAAGGCCGAGCCGAGCGTGAAACCGCAGAACATCGTCGTCACAAGAAACGAACGGCGCGAGTCGGGGCAGTATTCCGACGTCAGCGTGATCGCGTTCGGCATCGCACCGCCGAGACCAAGGCCCGTCAGGAAACGCAACGCGATCAGGTGCCACAGATCCATCGACCAGGCCGACGCGAGACTTGCGACACCGAAGAACAGGACCGAGAAGATGAGGATGGTCTTGCGTCCGAGCTTGTCGGCGAGCGGGCCGAACAGGAACGCACCGGCCATAAGACCGGCGAGTCCCGCACCGAACAGCGGGGCGAGATGTGCGGGCGTGAGCGACCATTCGGCACGAATCGCGGGGGCGATGAAGCCGATGGCGGCGGTATCGAAACCGTCGATGGCGACGATCAGGAAGCACAGAACGACGATCATCATCTGAAACGGCGAGATGCGATGCCGATCGATGAACGCCGTCACGTTGATGGGACTCACTGGCATGGGGTGTCTCCTCGAAGGTGCCAGAAATCGCGCGACAGCAGGATAGCGGTCGCGCGACGGGTCCACGCGGTGGAATATTTTTGTTCCGCGTGGTGTATTGCGCTCAGCCGTTCATGCGTCGGCCAGCCACGGGGTTTGCGACAGGCAGTACTCGGCGCGCCAACCGTGCAGCCATTGCAGGGCGTCGTAGAACTGTGCTTGCGTGCGGCCCTTCCACAGCGAGTTGCGCACCCAGCGATCCACGCCTTTGGCGTGATAGACGCGGCCCATGTCGCGTGCGCCGTAAAGCACACGCGCGGTGCGCGGAATGCGAGCGTGCTCGTAGCGACGGAAGGCCTCGGTGAAGTCGCCGTTCGCTGCCGTGTAGGCGGCCCCGAGCGTGACGGCGTCTTCGAGTGCCTGACACGCGCCTTGCGCGATGTACTGCGTCATCGGGTGCGCCGCGTCGCCGAGGATCGTCGCGCGGCCAAAACTCCACTGCTCGACCGGGTCACGGTCGGCGGTGGCCCAGCGACGCCACGACGTCGGACGGTCGAGCATCTGATGCGGCAACGCGTCGATGCCTTGGAAGTACGACAGCACTTCTTCCTTGCTGCCGTCGCGCACGCCCCACACTTCCTTCTCGCGGCTATGGAAGGTCACGACGAGGTTATATTGCTTGCCGCCGCGCAGCGGGTAGTGCACGAGGTGGCAGTTTGGACCGGCCCACACGACCGGCGCGTTGACCTGCAAGTCCTTCGGCATGTTCTCGACGTCAACCACTGCCCGGTAGACCACATGACCCGTCACACGCGGCTCGTCGCCGATCAGGGCGGCGCGCACGGCGGATTTCACGCCATCGCAGCCGATCACGGCGTCGGCGGTGTGACGCTCGCCGTGCTGGTCGATGACCGTGACGCCAAGCGCATCCTGTTCCAGCGACACGACACGGGTGGCCGTGCGGAACTGGATTCGCGGATTGCGTTGCACGGCTTCGAGGATCGACAGATGAATGTCTGCGCGATGGATCACGGCGTATGGGTTGCCGAAGCGTTCGCGATACGGCGCGCCAACGTCGACTTCCGCGATGATGCTGCGGTCGATGGCGTCACGTAGCGTGATGTGGTCGGTGAAGACCGAGCGTCCGCGCGCGGCCTCGCCGACGCCGAGCGCATCGAGTGCGGCGAAGGCGTTGGCTGCCAACTGGATGCCCGCACCGATTTCGCCAATGGTCTCGGCCTGCTCCAGCAGCTCGATCTGCACGCCCTGATTGGCGAGCGCGAGCGCAGCGGCGAGGCCGCCGATGCCGCCGCCGACGACCAGCGCTTTGGGTTGATGGGGTTGCGTCATGCTTGTCTCCTCGGGCAGTGCCTGCCCTCCTGCTTTTTCTTTCACTTCCGGCGCACGCGGCCAGCGTCGTGTGAGGACGCTGGCGTTACATCGTTCACGCCGAGTAATCCGGTTGACGGCTGGGGGCCGCAGCGAGAAACGCCGGATGCGTTTCCGCCAGCGCGAACACCGCCATCGCGCGCGGATACGCCGACAGATCGCAACCCATGCGCTGTGCGTTGGCGATCTGCGGGATCAGGCAGACGTCTGCCAGCGTGGGTGTGTCGCCGAAGCACCATGCGCCGTGCCCGTACTTCACCAGCAGACGCTCGACACCCGCCATACCTTCTGCGACCCAGTGGCGATACCACGCGTCCTTCTGCTCGGCCGACAACCCGAGCGGTCCTTGCAGATACTTCAGGATGCGCAGGTTGTTCACCGGGTGGATGTCGCAACTGATGAGCATCGATAGTTCGAGCACGCGGGCGCGCGCCTCGATGTCCTGCGGCACCAGGCGCGTCTGCGGATACTTCGCGTCGAGATAGTCGATGATGGCGAGCGACTGGCCGAGCGAGACGTCGCCGTCGACCAGCGCGGGCACGGTGGCCGACGCGTTCACTTCGTCGACATACGGCTGCGCGCGATGCTCACCGACACGGATGTTCACCGCAATGGTGTCGAACGCGAGTCCCTTGAGCGCGAGGGCGATGCGCACGCGGTACGACGTCGAACTGTTGAAAAAGCTGTAGAGCTGCATGGCCGTTGCCTCAGACCACGCGCACCGTGATCTCGCCGAGACCTTCGACGGCCGTGACCATCGTCTCGCCTGCCTTGACCGGGCCAACGCCTTCAGGGGTGCCCGTGTAGATCAGGTCGCCCGGTTCCAGACGGAAGAATTGCGACAGGTACGAGACCGTTTCGGCCACCGACCAGATCAGATGCGTGACGTCGCTCTTTTGCTTCTGCACGCCGTCCACGGTCAGCGAGATCGCGGCCTTTTCGACGTGACCGACGCTGGAGACCGGATGGATCGGGCCGATCGGTGCCGACGCATCGAAGGCCTTGCCGATTTCCCACGGACGGCCCATCTCGCGCATCTTCATTTGCAGATCGCGACGTGTCATGTCCAGACCGACGGCGTAACCCCAGACGTGTTCCAGTGCCTGATCAAGCGGAATGTCGGAACCGGCCTTACCGATCACGGCGACCAGTTCGGCTTCGTAGTGATAGTTGCTCGTCTGCGCCGGGTACTTCAGTTCCAGCGTGTCGCCGTAGGCGACCGGCAGCACGGCGTCGGCGGGCTTGCAGAAGAAGAACGGCGGTTCGCGGTCCGGATCGAAGCCCATTTCACGGGCATGGGCAGCGTAGTTGCGGCCCACGCAGTACACGCGACGTACGGCGAACTGGTCGTTGCTGCCGACAACGGGAATGCCGACGACGGCGGGCGGGGTGAAGACGTAGGACATGGTGATTGACTCAGCGAATTAAGTGGAAGGGCGATGACCTCGCGCGTGCCACGCAGGCGTGGCTGGCGACGTGAGGTCGTCAGATAGTGGGATCTCGCTCAGGTGCGGGACTCGCGCAGCAGGTTCAGCGCTGCGAGCACGGGGCGGTCGGAGTAGCTGAACAGCACGGCGTCGTCGAGCGCGGCGAGTTGCACCGGCGCCCACGACGGCACCACAAAGTGATCGCGCGGTTCGAACTGAAACACGTCGTCGCCGATGCGCACCGTGCCGCGACCTTCGACGACCGAGAACACCGTTGCATCGGTGCTGCGATAGGTCTTGCCCTGGAAGCCGGCCGGCAGGTATTGCATGAACGTCGCCATCGTCGGCATCGGCCAGCCACCGGTCGCCGGATTGACGTAGCGCAGCTTGATGCCGTCCCACGGATCGAGTTCACCGTTGCGATACAGCGTGTCGAGCGCTTCGCGCGAGCGGGCGTACGGGTAGCTGAAGATCGGCGACGTCGGATCGCTGACCTTGTGATGCACCGGCAGCATGTTGAAGCCGTAGCGTGCGAAGCTGTCGCCCTCGGGACGCTGTACGGGTTGTTGCGATTCGGGGTAGTTCTCGGCGAAACCTGCGTCGAAGTACTGCACGAGCGGGATGTCGAGGCCGTCGAGCCAGACGACCGGCTCGCCGTCGGACGGATTGCCGTGATCGTGCCAGGTCCACGACGGCGTGATGATGAAGTCACCCGGGTGCATCGTCGTGCGCTCACCGTTGACGGCCGTCCATGCGCCGCTGCCTTCCACGATGAAGCGCAGTGCCGATTGCGTGTGACGATGGCTCGGGGCGATTTCGCCCGGCAGGATCAGTTGCAGACCGGCATAGAGCGAACCGGTGATGCTCGACGACCCCGGCGTGCCGGGGTTCTGCAGAATCAGCACGCGACGTACGGCTTCTTCGGCGCTGATGACGCGACCTGCTTCCATCACGAGCGGGCGCACTTCGTTGTATTTCCAGATGGCGGGAACAACGCGCGGGCGCGGCTGCGGTGGCACCAGGCTGTGCAGTGATTCCCACAGCGGGGCCATGTGGTTGTGACCGATGTGTTCGTAATAGGCAGCGCGTTCGGCGCTGGGGGCGCGATCGGACATGCTTGTCTCCATGTAGGAAGGGAGCCCGGTTGGCTCGTCTGGCGACTGTCGCAGACGGCGTTGCGTGGTGCTTTTCGGGTCTATGAATAGCGTTATACTCGGCGAGACATATTATTTGAAATGAAAAAATCATCGGATCCATACGAAAAAACGTATGGGTAGAGGGATTTGAGCGGTACCCGCCGAGGTACCCGGAGACAGCGTATGGATTGGACGCAACGACTACGGCTGCGCAACTTGCAGATGCTGCTGACCCTTGCGGAGACGGGCAACATGAGCCAGTCCGCCGCGCTGCTCAACACGACGCAGCCCGGTTTGTCCAAGTGGCTCAAGGATCTGGAGGACGACATTGGTCTGCCGCTTTTCGAACGTCAGGCGCGCGGACTGCGGCCGACGTCGTACGGCGAGGCGCTGATTCAGCACGCGCGGCGCATCGAAGCGCAGCTCGACACGGCCCGCGACGATCTCGACGCCATGCGAGAAGGCGGGAGCGGACTGGTGGCGATTGGGACGTCCGGGGCGTCGTCGGCGGACACGGTGCCGCTCGCCGTATTGCTGCTCCTGCAACGCATGCCGCGGGTGCAGGCGCGCGTTGTCGAAAACACGATGGACCGGCTGATGAATCAGTTGGCACACAGTGAGATCGACATCGTTGTCGGACGCTCGGCCCCCGAGCTACAGGACCGTAACGTGCGCACGGAGGCGCTGTATCTGGAGCCGTTGCACTTTGTCGCACGTACGCGGCATCCGGTGTTTTCGTTACCGACGGTGGATTGGGCGGATATCCAGCGCTACCGCTGGGTCGTCTGGCCGCGAGGCACGCCGATTCGCAATGCGCTGGAGTCGGCGCTGGCCGAAGCGGGGTATCCGCTACCGAACGACACCGTCGAATCGAACTCGACGATTCTCAATCTCACACTGCTCAACAACAGCGACATGATCGGTCTGGCGTCGCACCGTACCGCAAGCCGCCTGCAGGCGCTTGGGGCGCTGCGCATTGTGCCGTTACGTCTCGCTGGATTCGGTGGCGTTTCGATGTACTGGCGCGACGACGGCGCGAACCGCGCCGCCGTGGTCGAGGCGCTTGAATGCCTGCGTTCGGCAGCGAAGCGTTCGACGGGGGATTTGGTGGAGGGGGTTGGGGGGGAAGGGTGAAAGTTCAGGAGGGCCGCCGCATTTTGGCGGCGCCAAGTTTAGCGGGCACTTATCCGAACTTCCCCATACCCGCCGCGTCACGTCGGAAAACCTGCACCCCAAACCCCAAAGCGGCCCGAGCGGTTTGCTAAACTTGCCGCCTGTCGAAGTCACTCTCTCGGGGCGTCAATGATTGGCCGCATCTCCGGCACATTGCTGGAAAAGAATCCGCCGCACATCCTGGTCGATTGCCAGGGTGTGGGTTATGAAATCTCGGTGCCGATGAGCACTTTCTTCAACCTGCCGAACGTCGGTGAGCGCGTGGCGTTGCTCACGCAGTTCATCGTGCGCGAAGACGCGCAACTGCTCTTCGGTTTCGGCTCACCGGACGAGCGTAACACGTTCCGTGAATTGCTCAAGATTTCGGGCGTCGGTGCACGCACCGCACTCGCGATCCTCTCGGGCATGAGCGTGGCTGACATCGCGCAGGCCGTCACGTTGCAGGAGTCCGGACGTCTGACCAAGATCCCGGGCATCGGCAAGAAGACGGCCGAGCGTCTGCTGCTCGAACTCAAGGGCAAGCTCGGCGCGCAACTCGGCACCGTCGCCGGGGCCGCAGCACCGCACGATCACAAGAGCGATGTCGTCAACGCGCTGCTCGCGCTGGGCTATTCCGACAAGGAAGCGCTCGCAGCGGTCAAGACAGTGCCCGACGGCACGAGCGTGTCGGACGGCATCAAGCACGCGCTCAAGTCGCTGTCGAAGGCCTGAGCGGTTCGCCTGGGCGAGCGCGCACGGGCCGGACACGATTCGTCTGACGCAAGCACGGGAGCGGCAAGGGAGTGAACAGAGAGTGAGGAGGCGGCATGCAACTGCGATGGCTTGAAGACTTCGTCGAACTGGCACGCACGCGCAGCTTCACGCGGGCGGCGGAGAACCGATTCGTCACGCATCCGGCATTCGGTCGACGCATTCGCGCGCTCGAAGAGTGGGTGGGCACGCGTCTCGTCGAGCGGAGCAAACCGCTCGAACTCACGGCCGCTGGTACCGTATTTCTCGACGCGGCCACCAACGCGCTCGACATTCTTCACAGCGCTCGCACGCAATTGCAGGACGCCGCGCCTACGCTTGAAAACAACCTGAAGATCGCCACCGGTCGCACCTTGGCCGCGACGTTCTTCCCGGATTGGTACGACGAGACCGTTTCGCGCATCGGCTTCTTCACGGCTACGCTGTCCACTGGCGGGGCAGAGGAGGCCATCCTTCGGCTGGCTGCGGGCGAGGTCGATCTGCTGATCGTCTATTCCAGCGCCCACACGCGGCTGCTGATCGATCAGGACCGTTTCGACTGGCTGAGCGTGGCGCGCGAGGTGCTGGTGCCGGTCAGTGCGCTCGATGCCAAGGGGCGGGCGAAGTATCGGCTCGCGGCCGGACCGTCACCCATTCCGTGGTTGGCATTCACCCGTACGCTGACGCTGCGCGCCGTGCTCGCGCGGCATCTCGCGGAGATGCCGAACCGTCCGACGCTCAAGCCGGTTTATCAGGCCGATTCATACGAAGCGATTCTCGCTATGGCGCGGCGCGGTGCGGGCATCGCCTGGCTGCCGCAGCGTCTGGTGGCCGACGACGTCTCACGTGGCACGCTCGCCATCGTCGGCGGAAAGGACTGGCAGATCGGCTTCGACATCGCGCTCTACCGGCGTCGCCATCAGCCGCACCACGTGCTCGACGCCATCTGGCAGAGCGCGCGCCTTGCCGCTGGCGAAGACGCCTGATCGTGCGGCTTACCTCACGCTCATCGCCGCCGCCACGCCCTGCTTCACGTATTCCAGCAGGGGCATGTCGATGAACGACCCTTCCATCAGTTCGGGTTCGAGACGATGTGCTTCGCGGATCTTCATATGCGTGGCGGGGTTGTCTCCGGCGTAGGAGCGGAAGTACGTCAGCCATTGACGGATGAGCGCCTGCACTTCCGGCGCCTCGGGCGGCGTGCCAGCTTCCATTTGGTCGCGCATCGCCCCGATGAGGATTGGCCAGTCGTTGGTATGGTTGAGGTAATTGGCCGCGAGGAAGCGGTATTCGGCGTCGTCGAGATACTTTCGGTAGATCCGCAGCTTGCTCTGTCCGAAAGCTTCCTTGACGTACTGCATCACATCGTTTGTGATGCCCGTCTGCGATTGCATCGACGGCTCGCTGAGGTGCATCAGATTGAGCTTGGCGAGCAGACGCGCATCTCCGCCCGTATCGCGCTTGATCATCGCCATCCACCGGCGAGCGACCGCCTGCGCCGTCTCTCCCGTCGAGGGCTCACCCCGTGCTATCAGATCCCTCACCTCGGCCACGATGGCTGGCCAGTCGGATTCGTGCGCCTGCTTGTTCTGATACAGCGGGAAGCGGGCGAGTTCGTCTTGCGAGAAGTATTTGTCGTACATGTTCATCAGCTCCAGCGTCGACAACCATTCGGCAAGTTCCGGGGCTTCGCCCGACGCCAACTGCGATTGCAGTCGGACGAGGCGTTCGCGCAGGCGGCTCGCATCGTCGATCTGATGCGTGAGCATGTCGATCTGTCGCGCGATAAGCGCATCAAGCCCGTCATAGGCGCTTTGCCTGTCGCTGCTGCCGTTCGATGCATCCCGGCTTGCCAGCCATTGGCCGATGTCGGCGAGCGACATACCGAAGCGACGCAGCGCCTGAATCTCATGCAGACGGGCGATGTCGCTCAGGTCATAGAGTCGATAACCGGCATCGGAGCGCGCCGAAGGCGGGAGCAGGCCGAGCGTGTCGTAGTGGTGAAGCGCGCGCACCGTCAGGCCGCTACGTTTGGCTAATTCACCGACTTTGAGCCGCATGGAAACTCCCGTGATCTTCTGGCGTGTGACAAGGCTGAAGCCTCACGCAACGTGAGGGTCAAGCGATTTTAAGCGGGACGGGGGGATGTGTGGCTCTCACCGGACGTGGTGGAATTCAAGACGTTGCGCGTCTTGCGCAAAGCGCAGGCCTGAAAGCAAAGGAGGCGCAATATTGCGCCTCCCTCGTATTACCGCTGTATCAGCACACGATCAATGCTCGTGATGCAGATACTTCGCCTGACGCGGCAGGCGCAAGCTCACAACGAATGCCAGCACCATCATGCCGGTGACGTACCAGTAGAACGTCGGCTCCATGCCCGCCTTCTTCAGACCCAGCGCCACATACTCTGCCGAGCCACCGAAGATCGCGTTGGCGACCGCGTAGGCCAGCCCCACGCCCAGTGCGCGCACCTCGATCGGGAACATCTCGGCCTTCACGATGCCGCTGATCGACGTATAGAAGCTCACAATGGCAAGCGCCAGACAGATCAGCACGCCCGCAGCGATCGGGCTTTGCACCGTCTTGAGCGCCGTCAGGATCGGTACCGTGGCGATGGCGCCGAGTGCACCGAACAGCAGCATGTTGTTGCGACGGCCAATCTTGTCCGAGAGCATGCCGAAGATCGGCTGCATGCACATGTACACGAACAGGCAGACGGTCATGATGTAGCTCGCCGTCTTGATCGGCATGCCCGCGGTGTTCACCAGATACTTCTGCATATAAGTGGTGAACGTGTAGAAGATCAGCGAACCGCCAGCCGTATAGCCCAGCACGGTGAAGAACGCGGCCTTGTGATGACGGAACAGACCGGCGATGGAACCTGCATCGCGGTTGTTTCGGCTCGCGCTCGTCGACGTCTCGTGCAGCGTACGACGCAGCATCAGTGCCACCACCGCCGTGATCGCGCCGACCACGAACGGAATACGCCAGCCCCACGCCTTGAGTTCGGCTTCGCTGAGCAACTGCTGAAGAATCACAACCACGAGCACCGCGAGCAACTGACCGCCGATGAGCGTGACGTACTGGAACGACGAGAAGAAGCCGCGACGGCCCTTGAGCGCCACTTCACTCATGTACGTTGCCGTCGTGCCGTATTCGCCACCAACCGACAGACCTTGCAGCAAACGCGCGAACAGCAGCAGCGCGGGCGCCCAGTTGCCGATGCTGGCGTACGTCGGCAGCGCAGCGATCAGCAGCGAGCCCAGGCACATCATCATCACGGAGATGACCATCGAGTTCTTCCGGCCATTACGGTCGGCAATACGGCCAAAGATCCAGCCGCCGATGGGGCGCATCAGGAAGCCGGCCGCGAACACGCCAGCCGTGTTGAGCAACTGTGCGGTCGGGTCCGAGCTGGGGAAGAACGCAGGCGCGAAGTAGATCGCGCAGAAGGCATAGATGTAAAAGTCGAACCACTCGACCAGATTCCCGGACGACGCCGCGACAATTGCGAACACGCGTTTGCGGACTTCTTCGGGGGTGGGTGGCTTGTTGTCGATTCCGGCGTTGGATGTAGCTGTGTCTCTCATTTCTACTGACGATGGGGGCATCGCATTGATAACTACGTTTACAACATGACGCAGATCCGCTCGTTCGCCTCGATAACACTTCATATACGAAGGAATAAGCTTATCGCGTCGCGGGGGCGGGCCAACTATAGCGGGTCACAGCGGGAACAGACAATGCCCGGACGCCGGATTGATTATTGTGAATATAGAAACAATCGGGTGAATTGTTGCGTCGCAGCATGGTGATGACGCCCGCCGGGCGGTCGTTTGCGCAACGTTTTGAGCGTTTCGGCAGATGGGACGAAGCCCTGAAAATCCCCAAAATATTTTTACGCACGGGAAGTGACCCGATGTATCGGCGGTTCCCGTCCGGTGAGATCGCGCCCGGGCGGTGTCATCCGCACGACCTTATGCTTCGCCGCCGACGTGCATTCCCGTCGTGTCGTCATAAGCTATTCGATAACAAATGCTTAGTGGCGCGCGACACGCCCGGTAGGATGGGCTGCCGCTCTCTCCTGAAGCCCTGGCGTCCGACGTACCGACGCGAGGCACCCTCCCCCGAAGTCATGCAAGGCGACACGTTATTGATCAAGTCGGGCGGCGCTGCCGCCCTGACCGAATGGCAACACCATTTCGCGCGGCTGATGCCGGGCCTGCGCGTGTACGGCTGGGACGATCCGTTCGTCGATGCGCGCAACGTCAAGTACGCGCTCGTCTATCAGCCCGATCATGGACGTCTCGCCCACTACCCGCGCTTGAGACTGATCCTTAGCGCGGCGGCGGGCGTCGATCACATTCTGGCCGATCCTGCCTTGCCCACAGGGGTGCCCATCGTGCGCATGGTGACGGACGAAACGCGCGAGCGCATGAGCGACTTCGTCGCGTTCGCTGCACTGGCCATCGTTCGGGATATACCGGCGCTGATCACTGCGCAGCGCGACGGACGCTGGGCTAACGACCTCACCGGACGCCTCGCACGCGACACACGCGTGAGTGTGCTCGGACTCGGCGAGTTGGGAAGTGCCGTCGCCACGCGTCTGCGCGCGAACGGCTTTCAGGTGAACGGCTGGGCGAGGACGCCGCGATCGCTGGCAGGCGTCAAAGTCTTTGCGGGCGAAGCGCAGCTCGACGCGTTGCTCGCCGAGACCGACATTCTCGTGAATCTGCTGCCCGATACCCATGCAACGCGAGGCATTCTCGGGCGTAAGCTGTTTGCGCAACTTCCGGCCGGGGCCAGTCTGATACAGGTCGGACGCGGCGTGCATCTCGACCGGCAGGCGCTGCTCGATGCGCTCGATAGCGGCCGTCTGCGCTCAGCGGTCGTCGATGTCTTCGACGTCGAACCGTTACCATCGGACGACGCGCTGCGCCGTCACCCGAAGGTCCTCGTTACGCCGCACATCGCGTCGACGGTGTCGTATGCGGCGAGAGCACGTCAGGTGGCCGACGTGCTCGGCGCACATCTGCGCGGCGCACCGTTGCCATTCGTCTACGACGCCGAAAGAGGGTACTGAACATCATGGTTCCCGCCTCCCGCGACACCGAGGACACCGTTGCGATTGCACGCGGCGACGATGCCTACGAACGCATCCGGCACGATGTGCTGACTTGCGTCATCATGCCGGGCGCCATCATCACCGAGGCGGAGCTGATGCGTCGCTACGACATTGCGCGCACGAGTTGCCGCGTGGCGCTGGTGCGGCTGGTCCACGAGGGATTCGCGCGCGCCATCCCGCGACAGGGGTATCGGATCTCGCCGGTCACGCTGGCGGACGTCGAGGAGATTTTCAACTTGCGAGGGCAACTTGAACCGATGGCCGCGCGTCTGGCGTGCGGCAACGTCGACACCGAGCTCTTGCAACGACTTAACGAAGCGTGCGAGGTGCCATTTGCGCATGAACCCATCGACCATCAGATCGAGTGGTTTCTGCACACGAACCGCAAATTCCATCTGACGATTGCTGCGGCAAGTGGCAACGCACGTCTGTACCGCACGCTGGCCGGTCTCATGGACGACATGGCCCGTCTCGTCTCACTGGGTTTCGGGGTGCAGGGCATCCGGCCGCGCATCGAACACGATCACGAGAGCATCATCTCCGCGCTCGTGACGGGCAACGCGCCGCGCGCCGAAGCGCTCGCACGTCAGCACATCGAAACCTTCCTCCAACAGACGAAAGAGCACGTGTTCGCGAGCCTGTCGGCGTCGGGCACATGGTTGCCCTATCTGTCCATTGCCGATCTGCGTAAGTAGCGAGTGGTCGGAAGTCAGGCGGCAGACAGGGCCTGTGTGTCATTGCGAAGCTCGCGATTGCGGCCGGGAATCGCGTCGAGCAGCGCACGCGTGTACGGGTGCGAAGGCGCACGGAAGATCGCCGCCGTATCGCCATATTCGACCACGCTGCCCGATTTCATGACGGCGAGCGTGTCGCACAGTTGCGCGGCGATGCGCAGATCGTGCGTAATGAAAATCATCGACAGACCCAATTCGGCCTTCAACCTGGCGAGCAGTCGCAGCACTTGCGCCTGTACGGAGACGTCTAGCGCAGAGACGGGTTCGTCCGCGACCAGTACCTTCGGACGCATCGCGAGCGCTCGCGCCAGTCCGATGCGCTGACGTTGACCGCCAGAGAACTCGTGAGGGAAGCGGTCGAGCGAGTCTGCGCTCAGGCCGACGAGTTTGAACAGTTCGAGCGCATGCGCATACGCCTGACCCGGTGGCTCGCCGCGGGCTATCGGCCCCTGCGTGACGATGTCTCCGACGCGCCGACGCGGGTTGAGCGAGCTGAACGGGTCCTGAAATACCATCTGAATGTCTTGCGCGTCGCGACGCGACTGCGCATCGAGTGTTCCGTTGGCGAGGTCGATGTCGCGATAGAGAATGCGTCCGGCATCGGGTGTCATCAGCCGAAGGATCGAGCGCGCGAGCGTCGACTTGCCGGAGCCACTTTCTCCCACGATCCCCAGCGTCTTGCCGTTGCCGACGTCGAGACTAACGTCGCGCAACGCAGCCGTGCAGGCGTGCGTCTTCTTGCTGAGCCAGCTACGTTTCGCGTAGGTCTTTTGGACCTGCTCGATCCGTAACACGGGCGGTGCGGTGTCTTTCGGTATGGGCAACGTCACACTCTCGCGCGACGAGATCGATGCTGCCGATGGCAATGACGGCACCGCCGCGATCAGCGCGCGCGTGTACTCGTGCGATGGCCGCCGCAGAATCGTTTGCGCCTCGCCCTGTTCAACGATCTCCCCATGACGCATGACGGCCACGCGGTCTGCGATTTCCGCCACAACACCGAAGTCGTGCGTGATGAACAGTACGCCGGTCCCTTTGCGCTGTTGCAAGTCGCGAATGAGCGTGAGGATCTGCGCCTGTGTCGTCACGTCGAGCGCCGTTGTCGGTTCGTCGGCAATCAGCAATTCGGGCTCCAGCGCGAGCGCCATGGCGATCATGGCGCGCTGTCGCTGCCCGCCGGACAACTCGTGAGGATAGCGTTTTGCCGTTTCGTTCGGCGACGGAATCTGCACAGCGTCGAGCCATTCCAGCGTGCGTGCACGAATGGCGCTACCGGTCAATCGCGTATGCGTGCGATACACCTCGCCGATCTGGTCGCCGATGGTGCGCAGCGGATTGAGTGCTGTCATCGGTTCCTGAAAGATCATGCCGATGCGCGAACCGCGCCAGCGGCGGCGCTCGGCGTCGGGCAGCGCCAGCAGGTTGCCTGCGCCTTCCCAAGCGATGCGTCCCGAGCTCACTTGCACACCGGGCGGCAACAGGCCGAGCAGTGCGCTGGCGGTCATCGATTTGCCCGAGCCGCTTTCCCCGACCATACACAGGATCTCGCCACGCGCGAGCGAGAACGAGATGTCATGAAGCGCGTGCGCGCGATCGGCATTGGGCGGCAGATCGAGCGTAAGGTGTTCGACGTCGAGCAAGGGAGTCATTGGACGTGTCCGGGCAGTAGGCGTCAGTTTGGGAGTGCAGTGGGCTTGTGGTGGCGATGGGGATCAAAGACGCTGACCGCCGCTGGCATCGATGGCTTGTCCCGTGACCCAGCGGGCGGCGTCGCTGGCAAGAAAGGCGACGATGTCCGCGATGTCTCGGGGTTGTCCGACGCGTCCCAGGGCGACTGTCCGGGCGATGGCCTGACTGGCGACGGGATCGCTCGCGCGCTGGTTCAGATCCGTTGCCGTCGCGCCGGGTAACACGGCGTTGACGGTGATGCCTCGCGCCCCGAGATCGGCCGCCAGCGAAAGCGTCAGTGCTTCGAGGGCGGCCTTGGCGGGGGCGTAGACGCTCATCTCCGGATAGGCCGCACGTGTCCCGATGGACGAGACGTTGACGATGCGTGCGCCGTCCCCCAGATGCTTCAACGCGTGCTGGATCAGGAAGAACGGCGACTTGAGGTTGACTTGCAGTACCCGGTCGAAGTCCTCCGGTGTTACTGCGTCGATGCGTGCCCGGAGACCCACGCCAGCGTTGTTCACGAGAATATCCAATTGCGGCGGTAGGTCGTGTGCCGCCAGGGCGCCGATGAAGCGTTCGACCAGTGCACCTGCGCCGTCCTGCGATGACAGGTCGGCCTGCACCGCAAACGCCCGGGCACCGCTCGCACGCAGTTGCGAGACGAGTGTGTCGGCATCGGCGGACGCGGCGTTGTAGTGCACTGCAACGGTCGCGCCACGCGCGGCCAGCGCTGTTGCAATGGCGCGGCCAATGCCACGGCTCGCCCCGGTGACAAGGGCGACTTTGCCGTCGAGGCGAATCGGATCCTGAAGGTCGGACAGTTGAGTCATGATGCGATGGTTCCGGTAAGTGAGGCTGAGTTCTGACGTTGATCGCTCCATCCTTGCGTCGCTTCGAGGGATCGCGCCTGTTGGAGCAGGGAATGACGGTCGACCTTGTTGGTCCCCGCCCACGGCAGCTCGGTGACGAACGCTACACGACGCGGATGCTGATACGCGGGGCCGTTCGCGAGCGCATGCTGTCTGAGCGCCTCGACGCTCAGCGTGCTGCCGGGCTGACGCACCACGAAGGCGACCGGCACGGCGGCGCGCTCCTCGTCGGGGAGCGGCACCACGCTGGCCTGGCGGACTTCCGGATGCGCTTCGAGCACTTTCTCCACTTCCACCGGATAGATGTTCTCGCCCGCGCAGACGAACATGTCATCGGCGCGTCCCACGAAATAGAAGAAGCCGTTGGCATCGCGTCGCATCACGTCGCCGCTGTAGTACCACCCATCACTCAGTACTTGCGCCGATTTCTCCGGCAGACGGTGATATCCGTGCATGACCGCCGGGTTGCGCATGCACAGCACGCCCTCGTTGGCGTCGGGACCCTCAACGAGCTTCACCGTATCGGGAAAGAGTGGATAGCCCAGCGCCAGCGGTGGCAGAGGAATGCCATCCGGATGCGGGCCAAAGATGCTCGGTCCCGCTTCCGTCGTGCCGTAGCCGTGATGAATATGCGTGTTGGGAAACGCGGCCTGAATGCGGGCAAGCAGGGCGGCGCTCATCGGTGCGGAGCCGAGCATCAGGCGGGCGAGCGACGAGACGTCGCGACCCGCGAGCGTATGCGGATCTTTCACGATGCGCGCGAACATGGTCGGTACGGCGGCCAGCACGGTGATGCGGTAGCGCTCCAGCGCGTCGACGTACGTCGACACATCGAAGGACGGCAGGATCACCAGCGTGCCGTTCACGGAGAATGCGCGCTTGGCCATGAACAGCCCGTTCATGTGAAACAGCGGCTGCGCAAGTAGGAAACGCTCCGTCGACGGATGTGTCGGTTGGACGTACGTCGCGCCCAGCGCCCATAGCTGCCCGGCGTGGGTGAGCGGCACGCCTTTCGGTTTGCCCGTCGAGCCCGATGTATAGAGCATTTGTGCGACATCGTCGTGAGCAGGACGCACGGCATCGAAATCCGCAAGCTGAATCTGCGCAGCGAAGCCATCTGCACCTTCGTCATCGAAGTCGATGACCGGCACGCGTGCGCTCAGGGCGTCTCGACGCGGACCGTCGACGAACGCCAGCGAGATGCCCGCATCGTCGATAACGTAATCGAGGATCTCGCGCGATTGCTTGATGTTGATGGGCACCGCGACATATCCCCCTCGCATAATGCCGAAGTAGGCGATCAGATATTCCGCGCGATTAAGCGACGCGATCGCGACATGCGCGCCTTGCGGCAGACCGCGCGCACGCAGGGCCGTCGCCACGCCGTTCGCCAGGCGATCGATGTCGGTGTGCGTGTAGGTGCGCGGGTGGTCGCCGTCGCGCAAGTCGACGATAGCCGCTGCGTCGAGACTGAGGGATCGGTCGACGAGGTCGCCGAGGTTATGCCAACGGTGCGTCATAGCGTTTAGTGAAGCAAAAAGTGTTCTTGAGTGGTCGATCGACGGCGCTGGCGATCAGCGCTTGCGAAGCACCGGATTCAGCGCGTCGTTCAGGCCATCGCCCACGAGGTTGAGCGCGAGCACGGCAAGCATGATGGCGATGCCGGGTTCGGCGCACAGGTACCAGGACGAGCGGATCAACGTGCGGCCTTCGCCGATCTGGCGTCCCCAGCTGGCGACGTTCGGATCGCCAAGCCCGAGGAAGGACACGACCGACTCGTAGAGGATGGCGCCTGCGACGACCAGCGTGCCCATCACGAGCACCGGTGGCAACGCGTTCGGCAGCACCTCCCGCAGGGCGATGCGCCACGACGACAGTCCCACCGTTCGACACGCCTGTACGAATTCCCGCGACTTGAACGAGAGGCATTCGGCGCGCGTGAGTCGGGCAATTGCAGGCCACGACACGAGCGCCACGGCGATCACCGTGTTCTCGATGCGCGGCCCGAGGATGGCGACGACTGTCAGCACAAATACGACGTTCGGCACGATCTGGAACAGTTCGGTGAAGCGCATGAGCACCTCGTCGATCCATCCGCCCCACCACGCGGCGATGGCGCCTATCGACACACCGATGACCGTCGCGGCCACACTCGCGACCAGTCCGATGGCCAGCGTTGCGCGCGCGCCGTGCGCGAGCATGGCGGCGATGTCACGTCCCAATGCATCGGTGCCGAGGGGGTATTGCCACTGCTCGAACGGCCAGATTTCCGGTGTGGCCACGATGCGCAGCGGGTCGCCGGGATACCACCAACCAGCGCACAAGGCGACGATCACGACCAGCGTGAGCACCACCGCACCGGCGGCGGCCCCGCCATGTCGGGCGAATTGCTGCCACGTGCGCGAGCCACGGCGTGCCGGGCGTGCAAAGGCGGAGGGTGCGCTGGCATCAAGCGCGTCAGGAGTCGGAAGAGCGGGTTCGGCGGAAGACGTCATGTTGCAGACCAGTTCATTGCGGTAAGGCGAGACGAAGGCTCACGAGGCGTGTGTGCGGATACGAGGATCGAGGCGCGTGTAGATGAGATCGACGGCAATATTCGCGACGATGACCAGCGCCGAGCTGAGCACGAGCAGTCCCAGCACGACCGGGTAGTTGCGACTCATCACGCTGTCGAAAAGCACCCCGCCGATGCCCGGCCAGCTGAAGACCGCTTCTACGACGATGCTCCCGCCGAGGACGGTGCCGATTTGCAGTCCGAGTAGCGTGACGACCGGCAACATCGCGTTGCGCACCATGTGACGGGTGATGACCGCGCGACGCGTGAGCCCTTTCGCCTGCGCGGTGCGCACGTGATCCTGACGCGCCACCTCAAGCATCGACGCTCGCATGACGCGCGCATACGTCGCCGCGTAAAACAGTCCGAGGGTAAGCGCCGGTAGCGTGAGGTGGTGAAGCACGTCCAGCGAGGCATGCCACGCGCCGACAATGCCGGTGCCGTAGTCCATCCCGATGGTGGTCATGCCACCCACCGGGAACCACCCCAGCTTCACGGAGAACAGGATGATGAGCATGATCCCGAGCCAGAAGCTCGGCGCAGCGAAGCACACGACGGCTGCGACCGAGACGAACGTGTCGCGCCATGTGTTCACGTTCACGGCCGCCACAACGCCAGCGGCCACGCCCACGATCACAGCGACGAGCAGACTCGCGAGCATCAGCACGAGCGTTGCGGGAAGGTGCGCCATGATGACGTCGAACACTGGCAGGTTGTGCCGATACGAATAGCCGAGATCGAGGTGCGCCACAGCGTTGATGTAGTGAAGCAACTGCTGCCACAGCGGCTTATCCATCCCATATGTCACCCGCAGACGTTCGATGAGCGCGGGGTCGGTGACCTGCTGTTCGGCCGTCATCACGTCGAGCAACGTACCGGGCACCGACTGAATCAGGCAGAAATTCATGACGATCACCCCGAGCAGCAATGGAATGGCCTGAAGGACCCGGCGTAACAATAGACGCATCACCATGACAGCCGTCTCCTCATCCGATCACGAGGCCAGCCAGACGTCGGCCAATGCGTCGCCCTGCACGTTGGCGCTTGTCGTCGCATTGCGCACGTTAGTGCGCGAGAGCGTGAACGATTCCATCTCGACGAGCGGCACGAGAGGCACTTCGGTCGCGGCTAGTCGGGCGAAGTCGTGCGCGAGTTTCTGACGCTTCGCGTTGTCGGTTTCCACAGTCAGGCGGTCCACGAGCGCGTCCATGGCTGGATTCGAATAGCCGGTCGCGTTGCGGAAGGCCGCACCCTTGACGATGCCGTCCGTCGTGAAAAACTGCGTGACCACGGGGACGAGCTCCAGCGGCGCGGTGAAGTTCGAGATGGCGATGTCGTAGTCGTAATCGCTGTAAATGCGCTTGAGCGATGTCGCGCGGTCGAGAGAGTCGAGCTTTACGGCGATACCCACATCCTGAAGCGCCTGCTTGAGGTACTGCCCGAGCTTGGCGTTCTCCTCGAACCACGCGGCAGCCACGAGATTGACGGAGAAACGCGTGCCGTTCTTACGCGGCAGACCGGCGGCGTCGAGCAACGCGTTGGCCTTGGCGGGATCGAACGGGTACTTCGGGACGTCGTCCGTGAAGAACAGCGCGTTGGTGCGGAAGATCGGAGAGACGGCAGGCTTGCCGCGACCGAAGTAGACCGTGTCGATGATGAACTTGCGATCGATGGCATGCAGGATCGCCTGACGCACTTCCCGGCGTTTGACGTGATCGCGTCGCTGGTTGAATTCGACGGTCACGGTCCAGGCGGCATTTTCGTAACCGCGCGTGTCGACGGCGATCTTGCCCGTCTTTACGAGGCGGTCGATATCGCGCGCTGGCACCGGGTTCGAGAAGGCGACGCCGAGCTCACCCGTCTCGAGTGCGGCCGAACGCGAAGCGGGGTCGCCCCACCAGCGAACGATGAGCTTATCGGGGTACGGTTGTGCGACGTTCCAGTATTGCTCGTTGCGCGTGTACGAGACGTGGCTGCCGCGCACCCACTGACCATACTTCCACGGGCCGGTGCCCACCGGCGCGTTGTTGAGCGGGTTGGTGATGATGTCCTTGCCTGCGTATAGATGCTTCGGCACGACCACCTGATACTGCCCCGCAAGAATCGACTTGAAGAAGAACTCCGGCACCGGCGTGGAGAATTCGAGTTTGACGGTGTGTGCATCGGGCGCGCTCACGCGCTTGAGTGCCTTGAGCGCGACACCCGCCGAGATGGGCTTCCAGTGCTCTTGCACGTTGTAGACGACATCGTCCGCGGTGAACGGTTTGCCGTCGTGCCAGAGCACGTTCTTGCGCAGGGCGACGGTGTATGTTCTGAAGTCGGCCGACGCTTTGACGTCGGTCGCAAGCACGGGCTGAAAGGCGAGCTTTTCGTCGATCTTGAGCAGACGTTCGAGAATCTTGGTCGACGTCATGAACGGGCTGGAGCCGCCGCCGCCCGGCACGAACAGCGCCTGCGGTTCCAGTCCGCCCCAACTGGCCACGAGCGTGCCGCCGCGACGAGGCGTGGCGGCACTGGACGCATCTGCCGCGAAAGCGCGCGTCGGAGAGACGAGCCAGCCGGTCGTCCCCGCGAGGGCGGCGGAGGTGGCGGCCAGGGCGCTGCCAGCGCTGCGATACAGGAACTGACGACGTGAACGGGAATGGGACGAACCCCGGAACTTGCGCATGATGAACTCCGAAAAACGCGACGCCGGTGCGATCTCGCCGACGTCTTCAATCTGATGTCTTCAACCTGCTAAGCGGTAATGACCTGTGACCGGCGTAAAGCCGACGCCTGACATTTTTTACGCGGGCGGCAACGTGGCATAACTCGCGCGACCGATGGCGACGAGCGCGCCTTGCGCATTGACCAGATCGACGTCCGCCACGCCGATGCTCTTGCCGAGCCGTCGCACGCGGGCGATGGCGCGCAGATCGGTGTCGATGGCCGGGCGAAGGTAGTCGACGCGGAAGTTGACGGTCGGCAGGCCACGGCCGACGAGCATGCCGACGGCGAAGTCACCGACCGTGTCGATCACGGCGGCAAGCGGGCCACCGTGCCACTGACGCGTACCCGCGCCACGCTCGAACGCGTTCTGAAAGGGAATGTCGACTTCGATGGTCTGCGCATCGTGGTCGAGCGACGTGACGCGCATCCCGAGCCATGCGATGAACGTCGAGTTATCGAAGGCTTGCTGGACCTGTTCGACAGACAGGGTGAGGGTCGTCGTGCTCATGCGCCCACCAGTACCTTGCCGACGATCTGGCGGTTTTCGAGCGACGCGAGCGCCTGTGCGCCGTCTTCCAGCGGCCACTTCTTGTCGACCAGCACGCGCAGCTTGCCGCTGGCGACCAGTTCGAGCAGTTCGTGGAGGTCTTCGCGATCCCAGCCGTTCGAGCCGCGAATCTGCAACTCGAAGGTCCAGATGAAGCGCAGGTCTTCCTTCGGATCGAAGCCAGCCGTAGCGCCACACGTCAGCACGCGCCCGCCCTGACGCAGGGTGCGCAGCGAGCGTGTCCACGTGTCGCCGCCGGTGAAGTTCACGACGACATCGACGCCGCCGTTGTTGGCGGCGCCGCGACGACGAGCTGCCTTGCCGTAGCGCGCACGCACAACTTCGACGAAGTCTTCCTCGGTGTAATAGATGATGTCGTCCGCGCCCAGTTCGCGCAGGCGTTCGCCCTTTTCACGCGACCCGGCACAGGCGATGACTTCGGCGCCAGCGAGCTTGGCCAGTTGCACGGCACACACGCCCACGCCGCCACTCGCGCCGAGAATCAGCACCCGTTCACCGGCCTTGACCTGACCGATGCGCTGCATCATGCGCAGCGCCGTGCCATAGGCGACCGGCAACGCGGCGGCGTCGTCGAACGACACCTCGTCGGGCAGCCGCACGAGCTGGTGTTCGGGTACACGGCAAAGTTCGGCCAGACCGCCGTGCGTTGTCTCACCGACGAGGCCTCCCGTCACCCGGTTGATGGGATCGACGAGCACGCGATCGCCGACGGACCAGCCCTGCACACCGGGGCCGATGCTGGCGATCTCGCCCGCGACGTCCAGACCGATGATGACGGGGAACGGCAGCTTGATACCGGGCATGCCGCGGCGGGTGAACACGTCGTGGTAGTTCAGCGACGACGCGCGCACGCGCAGCACGACTTCGCCTTCGCCCGCGACGGGATCCGGGAAGTCGGTTTCGAGTTTGAGTGCACTGTTGTCGCCGTGCTCGCGCAATACGATGGCTTTCATGCTGGGTCTTCGGTCGATTTCAGGATGAACGAGCCCCTCGGGCCGCGCCGATCCTTGTTGATGAATGGAAAGAGGTGAGTGGCTTCGGGTGCTTACGCGTTCATACGCTCAGCGCCCGTTGGCCTAACCGGACGTCGCGAGGCCTTGCAGCGCCTGCGCCGTGATATGCAGCCCATGCGTGAGCACGCTGGTACGCCACACTGACGAGACGGGAACGAAAGCGTCCAGCACGTCAGCGCGCAGCAGGCGGTCACGTGCCGCGTCCGGATGGGCCGGTGCGCGTGAGCGCAGCCACTGGTCGAGGCGGTTGGCGACGCTTGCATTCGAGCCGCGCGTACCGAATTCGACGACAGCGCCGATCACCGGGCGTCCCTTGGCGAATTGTTCGACGCCACGGAACACGAGCCCCTGGTAGTCGGGACGCTGCAAGCCATGCGGGCGTTGATTCAGCACACGCTCGGCATTCCACCAGCGGGCGGCCTCGCGTTGTTCGTCACTACCCTCCGCGTTGAAGCACAGGAAGAACGGCTCGCCGTACTCGCCGATGCCCGTGTGCCAGTCGATCAGGCCGATGCGCTGCGCTTGCGACAGTTCGCGCTCGACGATGGTCTGCAAGGTGACGTTCGACCATTCGCGCGAGCGTCCGCCGTAGATGAGGCCGTCGGCGTGCGTGTGCTGACCGCTGGCGAGCGTGTTGAATAGCGCGTCGGCACCGTGCTCGGTGCGAAAGGCGTCGATGGCGCGCGCACTTTGCGCCAGTGCGTCGGACGTCCACTCAGCCGGAATCAGATGATCGTGCAGCGACGCATAGTGCGCGTTAACCGGATGTGGCTTGTCGTGGTCGATGAAGTTGCGATTCAGATCGACGTTGTGTTCGGTCGTGCGTGTGGCGTGTGCGAAGCCGTAGGGATTGATGGCGTGCACGAAGGTCACGGCGACGTCGGGCGGCAACGTTTGCGCCGCATGGGTCAGCCAGGCCGTCTGAACGGCCGATCCCGCCCCGCCTTCCAGGCCGTGAGTGCCGCTGATGGCAAGCAACTGATGCGGTGCGTGCGCCGGACCAAGTCGCGCGACGTCGACGGTCAGTTCGCTGCCGTCCGGGGCTTTGGCATTGGGGTGGACATATGAGGTCAGGCTCGCGCCGGCGTGGTCGGCAGCGGTGCGAAAGCGTTGACGGGCGTCTGCATAGTCGACGCCGAACGCCTGCCACCAGGTGGGCTGACGGCTCATGCTGCGTCCCCTTCGACGAACTGAAGCGCGACGTGGAAGCCGTCGGCGGCGGCCACGAGCACTGCGCCGTCGTCGAGCGTCGTCCAGGGCACGCCGTTTTCGCGCAGGGTGGCCTGGGTCTGGGCAAGGGAGCGGGTGCGCAGGATCAGTGCGACGCTGCGCTCGCTGCCGTCGTCCGTCGTCTCGACTTTGCCGAAGCGTTGCGCCGCTTCTGCGGGGGTGACGAAGTGGACGCGGGCGCGGCCAGCGGTGAAGGTATAGCCCTTGTCACCGGTTACGCTCAGGATGCCCGGGCCGAAGACACGGTCGTAAAGGGCGGCGGTGACTGCCGGATTCGGCGTCGAAACGACATAGCCGACGATGTCCGTCACGCCATTCGGGTGATCGCGCCATTCGTCGCGCCAGACATGCTCCGGCGTGAAGTGATGGCAGAAGAACGTGCGGCCGTTGCGAACCAGTTCGCTGGCGAGTCGCACGGTGCGAAAGCGGGCGTCTTGCGTAGTGCCGTCGGGCAGACGCACCGGGCGGAAGAACTCGGCCGGTGTCTCTACGCCAATACCGCGCTCCTGCAATGCGGTGAAGAGAGCGTGCGAGTCCTGCGTCTTGAAGACGAGACCGGTCAGCCCGAGCGGGGCTTGCGTCACGTCGGGGCGTGCGGTCGATTTGCCAGCTTCGAAGCCGAGCAGCTCAAGATAGTTTTCGCCGAAGATCGCCAGGTGGTTGCTGGTGCCGAGCGAGTGATGGCCACGCTCGGTCAGGGCGAAGCCCAGACGGCGATAAGTGTCGACAGAGGCTTCGAGCTCGCCCTTGACGTTGATGACGACGTGATCGAGAACCGGTGCGGGAATCTGACTCATGCCTGACCTCCGATGCGTTGATGAGAGAACGGGGCGAGGGAGGCGGTGGGGACGAAGGCGGACAAACGGCCCCCCGGGACATAACGACTGGACACGACAGCTCCCGACAGAAAATGGACGACCTGCCCATTCTAGAAGCGCGCCGGTCTTAGCCCAACTGATGCTTTTTGCTTTGCTTAGTGCGTGACGTGCGCTCGTGGGGGCCTCACGAGGCTGGCGTCGCATTGATGGGCTGCTCAGCCTTTCCTGACGGTCGTTCTCATCCTCTGAGACGTGGCAGTTTGGACCGGATCGGCGGAAGTTTCAATCACATTCAGAAGGTGATCCGAGAAGGCCTTGACCTTTTGCGTCAGGGCGCGCCGTGAAGGATAGACCAGATAAAGGCCCACCTGCGTATCGACGTCTGCGAACGGCAGGTCGACGAGCTTGCCGCTCGCGACGTCGGCGTCGCAGAGGTGCGCGGGGAGGACCGCTACCCCGGCGCCGTGCAGCGCCAACTGCTTGAGCAGGGCGAAGCTGTTGGTGGCGACCGCGTAGTCCGCTTGCGTCGCGATGAGCGCGGCCGAACGGGGGGACATTGTTGGGGCGCCGCGCGGTTTGAAGACGAGCGCCGGAATATTCTCTGGCACGCGTTTGCCTCGTCCGGGACCGAAGACGGGGCTGGCAAAGCGCGCGAAGCCGAACGTGGCGATGCGACGCGCAACGATGTGATCGCCGCCGGGCTGACCGCCGCGAATCGCCATGTCCAGATTGTCGTCGACGAAATCGCTCACGCTGTCGTCCACCAGCACGTCGAAGCGAACGCGCGGATGCGCTTCGCGGAATGTCGCGATGGCCTGACCAAGCGCATCGAACGGAAAGTCGAACGGCACGCCGATGCGTATCGATCCGCTCAGGGGACGGCGTCCGGTGGCATCGGTTTCATCAAATTGTTCGGCCTCGCGAAGCGTCCTGATCGCGGGGGCCGCACGCTCGAAGTAGTCTCGGCCGTCGTCCGTGAGCGCAATGCGCCGCGTGGTGCGTCGAAGCAATATCACGCCCAGATGCGCTTCGAGCGATGCGACGCGCGCACTGACCGTCGAGCGAGGAATTTCCAGCGCACGCGCGGCTGCCGAGAACGAGCCGCACTCGACGACGGTCACGAAAGCCAGCGTTCCATTGAGATCCATTGTCCATTCCATTGGCAAGTCTTGCCAATTTTAGACGTCTTTTCTCTCAGGTGAGCGGTCGCCAGAATGACGGCATTCCCCCTTATTTCAACCGTACGAAGGAGTTCCACGTCCCATGAAGTCCGAATTCAACCCGTCCGCCGATGTCGTGTCATTTGCCAACATGGATGTGCGGCTCATTGCCGGTGTGCGCGATCACGATGAGCGGGATCTCACGCTCATGGACATGACCGTGAACCCGCAAGGCGGCGCGCCGATGCACCGTTCGCTCGACGAGGAGAAGACATTTGTGATGACGCACGGGCGTTTGCGTTTCACCGTGGGCGACACGACGCGCGACGTTGTTGCGGGCGACACCGTGAACGTGGCAAAGGGCGACGTACATGGCTTCGTCAACGAGCAGGTCATGTTGGCGCGCATGCTGCTGGTGTCGACACCGGCGCGTCACGATGCGTTCTTCCGCGCCATGGCGGCGCTGCCCGTGCCGCACGACCCGCAGGCCGTGCGGGAGGTGTGCGAGACGTTCCGGCAGGAGATCGTCGGCCTCTGAGCACAGGGGGCGCAATGACGCCTTACCGGTCGAACGGCACCCCGGCGGCACGCAGACGTCGCATCGCGCTGTCCAGATGCGCGCGAGCGCTTTGCGGGTCGCCCGCGCGCATCTCCGCTGCAGTGCGTCGCGCAATGGCCTCGGGCACCGGGCGAAGCTCGCGCCCCGTGCTCATCGCCTTGCACTGCACTTCGCAGGCGCGCTCCAGATAGTAGAGGTCGTCCCATGCTTCGGCAATGTTCGGTCCCGCGACCATGACGCCGTGATGCTTCATGAAGACGATGTCGGCGTCGCCCATCGCCGCCGCGATGCGGTCACCTTCCTCGTTGCCGAGCGCGAGACCGTTGTAGTCGGTGTCGAGCACCGTTCGTCCGTAGAACTTGAGCGCCGTTTGTCCCGCCCAGACGAGCGGCTCGCCTTCGCTCATCGCCAGCGCCGTCGCCCAGGGCATGTGCGTGTGGAAGGCCGCCCGCACGCGCGGGTTCGCCTTGTGCAGGCGCGCGTGGATGTAGAACGCGGTGGCTTCCGGCACCCCGTCGCCCGCCACGACGTGACCGTCGAGATCGCAGACGAGCAGGCTCGACGCCGTGATCTCCTCGAAGGCCAGCCCGAACGGGTTCACCAGAAACCATCGGTCGCTGCCGGGCAACATCGCCGAGAAGTGATTGCAGATGCCTTCCTCGAAGCCATGCATTGCGGCTAGCCGGAAGCAGGCCGCGAGTTCTTCGCGCGCGGTGCGCACGGCGGGCGTGTCGAGATCCACGTCGTCGACGCGCAGCGACGCGTCGTCGGCGTTCAGCGAGAGGGTGTGCGCCATGTCGGTCTCCTCGTGATTGTCAGCGTTGGGCAGCGTTCGGTGGCGTTGAGCGCTTACCAGCCGAATCCGTCGAACAACGGTATCACGGTGTCGAGCGTGGCAATGGTCGCGTCCGGGGTGTAATCGGGCAGCGGCCGACGTCCCGTGCCGCGATCCACCCACACGCACCGGAAGCCGATGTCGCGCGCCGCCGCGTGGTCCAGATGCGGACTGGCGCAGATGTGGACGACGTCTTCCTTCGTCACGCCGAGTTGTTCGTGCGCGTAATCGAACAGGCGGCGATTGGGCTTGTACGCACCGGCTTGCTGCGCAGTGATGACACGATCGATGTGCCCGCCGAGTTGCGCGACATTGCCCGCGATGATGTCGTCGTCCGTGTTGGAGACGATGCACAGTCGATAGCCGCGCGCCTTGAGGGTCGCCAGCGTCGGCACGACTTCCGGGAACGGCGGCATGGCCGAGATGTTGTCCGTCAGCACGCCGATGTCCTGCGGCGATGCTCGCAAGCCGAGATCCTGCAACGCGAGACGAAGTCCCTCGCCTGCGACCTCGCGAAACGCGCGATGCGGTGGCGTCTGCTCGAGTGCGTGCTCGTGATGGTCGAACGTGGCGATCAGATCGGACGTGCCGATGTTGTGGCCGGGCTTACTTTGCAGGATGCGCGTGACCGCATCGCGTAGCCCTTCGTCCCATTGAATGAGCGTGCCATAGCAATCGAAGGTGAGCCATTGCGGACGTGGGCTGTGGCTCAACGACGCGGACGGTTGGGACATAACGAGTCTCCATGACGATAACGGGATGACGTCAGCGTAGTCGTTTCGACTCATATTCTGAAATTAAATTAAAATTCGATACTTATCGAAATTATAAATATGGTGCCGCCATGCTGGATCTCGGCTTACTCAAGACACTCGTTGCGGTCGTCGACGAAGGTAGTTTCACGCGTGCGGCGGAGCGTGTGCATCGCACGCAGTCGACCGTGAGTCAGCAGATCCGGCGTCTGGAAGACGAGCTTGGGCGGCAATTGCTCATGCGCGACCGCTCCGGGGTGAACGTCACGCCCACGCTTCATGGCGAACTCCTCGCACAGTACGCACGCAAGCTGCTTGCGCTGTCGATGGAAGCCGTCGACGCGATGGAGAATGACAGCCGTGTCTCGACGGTACGCGTGGGACTGCCCGAGGACATCGACGCGCGTCGCATGGCTGACATGCTCTCGCGCTTCGTTCAGGCGCACGGCGACATCCGTCTGGAGATCGTGGCGGGCATGAGTGCCGACTTGCGGGAGCGGTTGAGCGCGGGCGATCTGGACCTGGCGCTCGTCAAACGCGAACCCGGGCAGGGTGACTGTCTGATGGCGTGGCCGGAGACGCTGGTATGGGCGATGGCGGCGCAGTCGGCGGCGCGAGATGCAGACAGCCTGGCCCACGCGCCGGTGCCGCTGGCGCTGTTCCCGCAGGGTTGCATATACCGTCAGCGCGCGATTCGCAGCCTAGACGCCGCGCGACGTCCGTGGCGCATGGCGTTCGGCAGCCACAGCCTGACGGGTATTCAGGCGGCGGTGTCGTCAGGGCTTGGGGTGTCGGTCCTGCCGGAGATGGTGCTGTTACCGGACCACGCGGTTTGCGACACCTTGCCGCCACCGCCACCTTCGGAGATTGCGTTGGTGGATGGCGGCGGCCCGGCGTCGGCATCGCGTCGGGCGCTTGCCGACTTTCTCGCGGTGACTGTCGGCGAGACGCTGGGTGTCGCGACGGCGTAGTACGCCAAGACTTACGAAGCGCGGGACTCGGTGCAACGCTGGTTTCCTCGACCTCCGCACGACCCATGCTCAGATGCACCGCCAACGCGCACAGCACGGCGAATACACCGGCGGCGAGGAACGCGCCGCTGAAGCCGCTGGCGTACGCGCTGCGACCTGCGTCGAGCAGCGCATGGCCGAGCGAGTCGGGATAGAGATGCAACGCCTGCGAGAAGTCTCCGGCGGAGATCGCATCCGCGAAGTCGAGCCGTGTGGCCAGATCGCTTTGCGCGCTGCCGACCAGCGCAGGAACGTGCGCTGCGACGCTGCGATGCACCCCGGCACTCAGCACTGCACCAAGCGCCGTGTAGCCGAGCAGAATGCCGGAGAAGCGGAACGTCGTGCTGATGCCCGACGCCATCCCCGCGCGATCCCGGGCAATGGTCCCCATGATGGCTTTCTGCGTCTCACCGTTGAGCAACCCGCCGCCGCTGCCGAGCACGAACATCGCGCCGGTCAGCGACAGCGCCGAATGGGAAAGTCCCTGTACCGACACGTACGCCATGGCGGCATTGCCCAGCCCCGTCAGGGCGAGTCCCAGCACGAGAATCCGGTGCGACGGCAGACGTGCGGACAACCGCCTTCCGATCTGCGGAAGCAGCAACATGGCAATCGCGAAAGGCAGCATGGCGATGCCTGCACCGAGCACCGATTCCCCTCGCGCGTTCTGGAGAAACTGCGGCAGCAGCGAGGCCATTACTTGCGCACAGGCAGCGTACGAGAACATGGCGAGCGTTGCTCCGGCGAACGGCCACGAGCGGAACAGCGACAGATCGAGCATCGGCTGCGCACGCGAACGCTCCACGCCCGCGAAGATCGCGAAGAGCACGGCACCGGCGGCGAAGCGCGTCAGAATTCCCGGGCTGGTCCAGCCAGCGGCAGGCGCTGCGATCAGTGCCCACGTCACGCAGAACATTGCGCTCGCGAACAGAGCGATGCCGGGAATGTCGACACGCCGCTGGCCCTCCGCTTTCGACTCGGGAACGATACGAACCACGGCGAGTGCGAGCGCAGCGCAGATCGGCACATTGACGTGGAACGCCCAGCGCCAGCCGAGCGTGTCGCCAATCACGCCGCCGATGAGTGGCGAGAGCACCATCGTCAGGCCCATCACCATGCCCCACAGCCCCCACGCCCGGGCACGCGCCTCTTTTTCGTGGAAACCGTGGCCGATGATGGCGAGCGCCGGGGCCAGCAAAAACGCTGCACCGACGCCCTGCGCAGCACGCGCGATGTAGAGCCACTGTGCCGTGGGCGACAGACCGCACGCGAGCGATGCCGCCGCGAAGCCGGTGATGCCGCAGAGAAACACGCGACGGCGCCCGAAGCGATCAGCGATAGAGCCAGCGGGCAGTAGCAGCGCAGCGAAACACAGCACGTAAGCGCCGATTACCCACTGCACTTGCGCAAAGCTCGCATGCAATTGCGTCGAGATCGTCGGCAAAACGACACCAACGACGTTGGTGTCGAGCACCGTCATCGCGCAGCCAGTGGATGCGGTGAGTAGCAGCGCGAGGCTGCCCGTCGACGACGAGGCGGCGCTCGCGTTCGAAGCGTTATCGGGGTTTTGCGTTGACATAAATTCCACGTCGGACGACTGCGATTCGAGTGGGAGTATTCGACCACGCAGGGGGCTGCCGAGTCATTGCCGGGCATCGGCGAAGTTGTTAGGTAAAACCTAATGAAATCGACAATGACGCCCGCATGGCCGCGCGGTAGCATGGCCAGGCACGCTTAACAAACCGAGAGGATTTCGTGGAACTTCGGCACTTTCGCTACTTTGTGACGCTGGCGCAGACGCTGCACTTCGGACGCGCCGCGCAAGCGCTGGATATCGCGGCCCCGACGCTCACCGTGCAGATTCAGGACATCGAACGCATGCTGGGTGTGCAGTTGTTCGCGCGCAGCCGTCGCGATGTGCGCCTGACACCCGCCGGGGAGATGTTTCTGCTCGAAGCGAAGCAGGTGCTTGCGCAGGCCGAACGGGCCGTGCTGGCAGGACAGCGTGCCGGACGTGGCGAGACGGGGCGCGTCGAAATCAGCTACGTCGGCTCGGCGGTGTACTCGGGCGTTCTGCAATCGCAATTGGCCGCGTTCCGTCAGGCATGGCCGGGCGTAATCGTCACCGCGCGCGAGGTCTCGCAACACGAATCGCCCGCCATGCTCGTGGACAATCGTATCGATATTGCACTGGTTCGGATGCCGATCAATCTTCATAACCGGCATCGCGCGCACGTGTTGTTTCGGGACAGCTTCTGCGTGGCGCTTCCGGCAGGAAATCCATTGGTGAAGCAGTCCGGCGCGATCGATGCGGAGTCGCTCGACGGCGAGCGTTTCATCAATCCCGAACAAGCGCTGGGAACGTTCGAGGTGGCGCGTCGCGGGGGCTTCACGCCGGTGATCGGGTCCGCGCCGGGCTCGCTGGTCGCCGTGCTAACGGCCGTGGCGCTGGGCGAGGGCGTGGCCATCGTGCCGGACGTCCTCGTCGGTGCGACAGCGATTCCAGGCGTCGTCTTCAAGCCGCTGGCGGGGCCCCCGATCCATTCGGAAATCTCGGCGGTGTTCCGCAGCTTCGAGCCATCGCTGGCCGTCTCGAAACTCATCGCACAGATCACGCAGACCGCCGCTGTGACGTCGTACGCGCAATTCGATCAGCCGCAATGACTCACTCCCCCGGATGAAATTGCGCGAGCAGATCGAGAAAGAGATCCAGTGCTCGCGTGCGCGGCCGAGACGCTTCCGTGATCGCGCTGATCGCGTTCTCGTACTCCGGTCCTGAGGGCACGCGCGCCAGCGCATGCCGCTTCGAAAACGACGCTGCGTAGTACTGCGGCAACAGCCCCACGTAGTGACCCGACAGCACCAGCATCGCGACGGCTTCCAGCCCTGACGCCGTCGGTCCGCGCGTCAGTCCCAGCGTATTGAGCGCTTCGTGCACGAACGGCTGTGTCCGGTAGACGAGGGGCAACGTCGGGGCGTCCTTCATGCGGTGCCGCGCAACGTACAACTGGTGACGCTCGATAAACAACGGCTGGTAGTGAAAACCGGCTTCGCGCCGGTACATCCCGCGTATCGCGATCTGCACGCGACGCTCGCGCAGGGCGAGGTCGAGTTCGTTGAAGGTCATCACCGTCAACTCGACTTTCACGTCGGGCGCTTGCGTCTTGAGTGCGTCGAGCGCCTCGGCGATGTGGCAACCGACGTCCGACAGAATGTGTTCGACCATGCCGATTGAGAGCGTGCCCGAGAGCACGCCGCGCACGGCATCGATCTCCGGGCGGATGCGCTCCAGCGACTTCAGCGCATCGCGCGCCAACTCCAGTGCGACCTTGCCCGCGTGCGTCAGTACGAAGCCTGACGGCCCGCGCTCGCATAGCCGCGTGCCCAGCGTCTCCTCGACTTCGCGGATATGTCGACTGATCGATGCCTTTGACATGTTCAACTGCTTCTCCGCCGCAGCAAAGCCGCTCGCCTGCGCCACGGCACAGAAGATGCGCAACGAGCGCAGATCGCGCTCGCTGAAGTCCCTATTCGCCACTGTCTGCTCCCATTTGCCCTGTCGGTCGGCTCTGGCTGGCCCATGAAAACCCGCACAACCCGCGCCGGGCGGTCGGTTTCAAAAGGTTTCGTTTTTCGAAACCATACCAATAAAAAAATCATTTTTCATGATCTTTTTGCCCGCATACATTGAATTGCAGAGGCGCGACTTTCCCCGGACACAGACGCAACGACACCGACAGACCGGACGCGCCGGATCAAGACCCTACCCACATGACGCGAGGCAAGCTATGAAGACCTGGTCCAGACGATCCTTTGTAAAGGCGACGCTTGCATCGAGCGCCGCATTGGCGCTCCCAGTCGTGCCGACGCTGGCGTTCGCCGAAGGTGGCACGCTCGCCGACATCAAGAAGCGCGGCAAGTTGACGGTCGGCACCGAGGCGGCTTACGAGCCGTTCGAATATGTCGAAAACGGACAAGTGGTCGGGTATGGGCACGATGTCCTCGAACCGATGGCCGCGAAGCTCGGCGTCAAGCTCGAACAGATGAACCTGCCGTTCCAGGGCTTGCTGCCGGGCCTGATGTCGCACAAGTTCGACTTCGTAGCGACGAGCGTCGGCATCACGCCGGAGCGCGCCAAGCGCTTCGCGTTCAGCCAGCCGGTCGGCGTCGTGCGCTCGGTGCTGATGGTGCGCGTCGACGAGACCGGGATCAAGAGCGGCATGGATATCGCGGGCAAGACCATCGGCACACAGATGGGCTCGTCGTCCCAGCCGGTGGCGGACGAGTTCGAGAAGGAACTCAAGGAGAAGACGGGCAAGGGCTACGCGGGCACGCGTCTGTTCCAGGCCTATCCGGACGTCTCCAATGCGCTCGCCAACAAGACCATCGACGTGGCGCTGATGCCGTCGAACATCGCCGCTGTGCAGATGCGCAAGCAGCCGAATGCGTTCCGCATCGCGGGCACCATCGGTCAGCCGAAGCTGCTGGCATGGGTGGCGAATCCGAACGATCTCGAGATTCGCAAGTTCATCAACGACTCGCTCGACGAATTCCGCGCAAACGGCAAGCTCGCCGCGCTGCAGAAAAAGTGGTTCGGCGGCCCGATGGATACGCCGCGCGAGAACTACCTGCCGCAGGGGGCGATTTGACCTCCGCCGTCATCGTCGACGGCTTTGGCGGCATGGCCGGAGTGATTCAACCGTTTCTCGAAGGCGTAGTTTCGGGAACGGCGATCACGCTGGCCGCGTCGGCCGGTGCCTTCGCGATCGGGCTGGCGCTCGGGATCGTGCTGCTTCTCATGCGCATCTCGCCGTTTGCGCCGTTGCGCTCGCTGGTGGTGCTGTGGGTGAGTCTGATTCGCGGCACACCGGCGCTCATCCACATGCTCATTGCGTACTACATGGTGCCCGCGATATTCGATCTTTCGATCTCGCCCGTCACCGCCGGCGTGGCGGCGCTCGCCTGCAACACGAGCGCTTACATCGTCGAAATTCTGCGCGGTGCCCTCGGCACGATCTCTTATGGACAACGCGCCGCGGGTTACGCGATGGGCATGCGCGCGACGCAGGTGTGGCGACATGTGCTGCTGCCGCAGGTCATCTACCGCTCCATTCCGCCGCTGACCAGCGAGTTCACGATTCTGCTCAAGGCGTCGTCGCTGATGTCGATCATCGCCGTGCCGGAACTCGCGACGGTCGCACGCAATGCCACCTTGCAGACGGATCTGCCGTTGCAGGTCTTCGCGATCACGGCCGCCGTGTACTTCGTGTTGCTGTTCTGCATTTCGGCCGCGTCTCGTGTGTGCGAGCGCCGCGTATCGAGGATGTTGCCCCATGGCCATTGATTTCTCCATCGTCCGAGAAGCGATTCCCGTTCTGCTCGAAGGCCTGCGCGTCACTGCGCTCGTGAGCCTCGCCGGTATCCCCCTCGGCATCGTGATCGGCATTGCGGCCGCCTACGCCGCTCAGTCGCGCACGTTGCTGCGTCCGATAGCGCTCGGTTACGTCGAGCTGGTGCGCAACATCCCGTATCTGATCCTCGTCTATCTGTCGTTCTTCGGTTTGCCCAAGCTTGGCGTGAGCGCGTCGGCCATGACGGTCGCGGTGGGATGCACGGCGTTCTATACCGGCGGCTATTTCTGCGAAATCCTGCGTGCGGCCTTGCGCAGCGTGGCGCGCGGTCAGACGCATGCGGCGCTCTCGCTGGGCATGACTTACTGGCAGACGCAGCGTCACATCATCGCGCCGCAGTTGTTCGGCTTTCTGATTCCGCCGACGACAAGCCTCGTGATCATGATGTTCAAGGACTCGGCCATCTTCTCGGTGATGAGCCTGCCGGAGATGACCTATCAGAGCAATCTGCTCACCGCAAACACGTTCGCTTACGTCGAAGTGCTCGGCACGACGGCATTGATCTACTGGCTCAGCAGCGTCTTGCTGGCCGGTGTGGGGCGGCGTCTGGAAACCGTGGTCGGGCGACGTACCCGCACACCCGACGCCGTCGCTTTCTCGACACTCCCCGCCAAAGGAAAAGGACAACTCTCATGACGACTTACACCGTTGCCCCACGCACAGGCCATCCGACGCTGCTGTACTCGGAGCTTGATCTCGACATCGACAACCTGAAGGCCGATATCGCTGTGCTCGGTATGCCGTACGGCGCGCCGTATGCTGCGTCCGACTTCAGCAACGATCAGACGAATGCGCCGTCCGCAATTCGTCAGGCGACGGACCGTGTGGTGCGCCGTCCCGAACACTACGACTTCGATATCGACGGCCCGCTGCTGCAAGGACGCAAGGACATTCGTTTCGTCGACTGCGGCGACATCGTGCCCGACCTGTCGAAGCCGGGCGAACACTATGCACGCGCCGAAGCGGCGGTACGTCGTATCGCAGCGGGTGGTGCGATGCCCATTGTGCTCGGCGGCGACCACGGCATCACCACGCCCGTACTGCGCGGTCTCGATCAGAAAGGGCCGATCACGCTGGTGCACATCGATGCGCATCTGGACTGGCGCGACGAAGTGAACGGTGTGCGCGAAGGCTTGTCGAGCCCCATTCGCCGGGCGTCGGAAATGGCGCACGTGGATCGCATCATCCAGATCGGATTGCGTGCACAGGGCAGCGGCCGTCCGGCGGACCTGGCGGCGGCCCGCGAGTACGGTGCAGAGCTGGTGACGGCGTACGAATTGCACGACATCGGCATGGACGCCGTACTCGATCGCATTCCCGACGGCGGCAACTACTACCTCACCATCGACGCCGACGGACTCGATCCGTCGACCATGCCCGCGGTGGCCGGTCCGGCCCCGGGCGGCGTGACCTTCGTGCAGGCGCGCAAGCTGATTCACGGTCTGGTGCGCAAGGGGCGCGTGGTCGGCATGGACATCGTCGAGATTCAGCCGGAGAAGGATGACGCGAACCTGATTTCGTGCGTGACGGCCGGCCGTCTGATCCTCAACCTGATCGGCGCGTCGATTCGCGCAGGGCACTACGACAAATGAGCACCGCACAACCCATCATCGAGATTCGCGACGTCGACAAGTGGTACGGCGCGCACCACGTGCTCAAGCAATGCTCGACGCATGTCGGGAAAGGCGAGATCGTGGTGGTGTGCGGGCCATCCGGCTCGGGCAAGTCGACGCTGATCAAGACCGTCAACGCGCTGGAGCCGTTCCAGAAGGGCGACGTTGTGGTGGCGGGCACGTCGCTCACCGCGAAGTCGACCAATCTGCCGAAGCTGCGCAGCAAGGTCGGCATGGTCTTCCAGCATTTCGAGCTATTCCCGCATCTGGATCTGACGCGCAATCTCACGCTCGCGCAACAGATCGTGCTCGGGCGCGACGCCGATTCTGCGCGCACCAAGGCGCGGGCGTTGCTCGATCGCGTGGGGCTGTCGGCGCACGCGCACAAGTATCCGGGGCAATTATCGGGCGGTCAGCAGCAACGCGTCGCCATCGCGCGGGCGTTGTCGATGGACCCGATGGCCATGCTGTTCGATGAACCGACGTCGGCGCTCGATCCGGAAATGGTCAACGAAGTGCTCGACGTGATGGTCGAACTCGCCCGCGAGGGCATGACGATGATGGTCGTCACGCACGAGATGGGCTTCGCGCGACGCGTGGCGCATCGCGTGGTGTTCATGGAGGACGGCGCGATCATCGAGGACAGTCCGACCGACGTGTTTTTCAACGAAGCCGCCAGTCCTGCCGCAAAGCGCTTCCTCTCCAAGATTCTGGCGCACTGACTGCGCCGTCGACTTCAAACAGAAAGACGAGACAACATGACGCACACCCGCATCCGCAAGTTCAACACCCGCGAGACCTATCCGGAACAGAAGCTCGACAACGATCTATGTCAGGCGGTGATCGCCGGGGACACGATCTATCTGCGCGGGCAGATCGGACAGGATCTCGATACGCGCGAGTCCGTCGGCATTGGCGACGTGACGGCACAGACCGAACGCGCCATGGCTAACGTGAAGATGCTGCTGGACGAATGCGGCAGCCAGCTCGCGGATATCTGCAAGGTGACGGTGTATATCGTCGATCCGCGCTATCGCGAGGCCGTCTACAACGTCATGGGACGCTGGCTCAAGGGCGTGTTCCCGGTGTCGACGGGCATCGTGGTGCAGGCGCTGGCGCGTCCTGAGTGGTTGGTGGAGATCGATGTGACGGCGGTGAAAGCGTCCGCTTGAGTTGCAGGGGACGTATGAATGAAAAGCGGCCGACGCGTGTGCGTCGGCCGCTTTGCTTTGCGGGGTCAGACGGGCGGGCTAGAAGCGCCGTTTGACGTACACGGTCGCGCCGATGTCGTGTTGTCCGAGGAGTGGCACTTTAGCGCTGGCGGAAACTGTCCAGTCGTCGGTCTTCAGCGATATTCCACGCTTCGGGTCAGAGCCAAGCTTGTCGTCAACATTGTTCCATTCGACCATCGACAGACGCGGCGATCGGTTCGGGCCGATGGTTAGATAACTTTGTTGCGCCTTTCCGGCGGACGGGGCGGGCGACGTCTCGATCCAGTCCACACGCCGGCTGTCGTTGACAGGTGTCGCGCTGTTGATGGCCTCGATGCGCGTGTAGAGCAGAGCAGTGGCGTCGGCACGCGCCATCGCATCGATACGGTCTGGGGTTTCAGGCCCTTCGCGTCCGAAGGGATAGAGCGTGACGGGAACGGCCGGGACCGCTGCGACAGACACAGGGGGCGGTGGCGGCTCGACACGAACGGGCAGGGGAGACGGGCCAAGATTGGCCATCATCATCTGTTCGGATGAGCCCGTGCTGGCACCATCAGCAATCGCCACGCTGCTGAGCGTGGCGACACAGGCGCCGATCATCCATTTATTTAGGCACGTCATGGACATGCCTCCCGTGAAGGAATGGAAACGCTAGTTCGCTGGCCCCATTTTTACCTTCGGACGGCGTGCTTTTTTCACTTCACAAACTTTGTATTACGAACCGTCTTGCGCTGTTTGCCGCGCGCCGTATGCACTTAGGAAGTGTAGTCAGTCATTTGCATCGCGCTACCCCAATTTGTACGGGGTTCATGCTGCATTGCGGATAACGCCGTCGCTCAGGCCCGCCAGTCAAGACCCCGATGTATGAACTGTCAGAATGGCTTCGGGTATATCCCGACATTTTTCGGCTTCAGACCTTCTCGTCACGCGCCTTCAGCCAAAGCCCGAATTCCTTCATCACTTCGACCACGGGACGCAGTCGCTCGCCGTCGGTCGACAACGCATATTCGACTTTGACGGGCGAGGTCGGATACACGGTGCGAGTGATCAGTCCGGCGTCCTCCAGCGCACGAAGGTCGAGCGTGAGCATGCGCTGCGAAATGCCGGGGACATCGCGCCGCAGATCGTTGAACCGTTTGGGGCCGTCGAGCAGATACGACACGAGGAGCAGTCGCCATCTCCCGCCGAGAACACGCATGGATTCTTCCACCGAACAGCCGGACAGATTCTCTTTCATCAGGCACTCACATTTCTAAAAGTCGGTATATTTTTTGTACTTATATGACATTTTAGTGCCTTCTTTATTTTTTATACCATTTGCCTAGAATGACCCCCCGAACCACTACTTCGGGAATCCTCATGAAGCTTTATTACGTGCCGGGCGCTTGCTCGCTTTCGCCTCATATCGTGCTCAATGAACTGGAGGCGGATTTTTCTCTGGTGAAGGTCGACTACAAAACGCATACGACAGAAGACGGCCGGGACTTTTACGCACTCAGTCCCTTCGGCTATGTCCCGCTGCTGGAGTTGGCTGACGGCACCCGGCTTCGCGAAGGTCCGGCGATCGTGCAGTACCTGGCGGACCGCAAGCCTGAGCGGGCACTGGCACCCGCGAACGGATCGCTCGATCGCTACCGACTTCAGGAGTGGCTGAACTTCCTCAGCACGGAAATCCACAAGGGCTTCATTCCGCTGCTCTATGCTGTGCTCGCGGGGAAGTACGGCACCGAGTCGGCAAAGCCGAAGCTGGAGGCTCGCTTCAAATGGATCGACGAGCAGTTGGCGGAACGGGAATATCTGATGGGCGACGACTTCACCGTTGCCGATGCTTACCTGTTCACGCTCACGCAATGGGGGCAGGCGTCATGGCTTCAGTCCGTCTACAAGGCGAACATCCACTTCGACGATCTGCCCCATTTGCAGCGCTGGTACCGCCGCGTGCTGGCGCGTCCCGCCGTGCAGCGAGCGCTTGAGGCCGAGGGCCTCGCGATGAGGCCGCTGAATTTCGCTTAATGCCGCTTATTCAGCCGGTGCGACGCTCACGCCCGTGATGCTATGTCGCTTCATGGCGTTGGCCACGAAGCCTTCGCGCTTCATGTCTTCCACGAACGTTTTGAGGTAAGCCAACGCCGCTTCGCCGCGCGTGATCGGCACGCCCATCGCCTGACGAATGACCATGAAGCGTTCGTCCAGCAGGCGATAGCCGGTGAGGTCTGCCACATCCTGTTCCAATTGCTGCTTGACGCCGGCGGCCACTTCGCAGCCGGTGTCGATGAACGTCTTGATCACGCTCGGCGACGTCGGCGCACGCACGATTTCGGCGTGCTTGAGTTCGCGTGTCAGGAACAGGTCGTAGGCGCTGCCTTTTCCGACGACCACCCGAGTGCCTGCATGATCGACGTCCGCATTCGTTTTGAAGGGGGACGCGTCGCGCACAAGGTAATAGCCCTCGATGAGGACGTACGGCGAAGTGAAGCCGATCGTCGCAGCCCGGCGCGGATCGATGGCGAAGAAGCCCACGTCGGCCTGCTCGTTCGTGATCGTCTCCACGGATTTGGCTGCGGCGTCGACCACCACCAGTTTCAGTTCGACACCGAGCCGCTTTGCCAGTGCGCCCGCGAGATCGACCGAGATGCCAGCGGGACGCGATTGTGCATCGACACCCGCGAGAATCGGATTGCCGAGATTGATGCAGGCACGCAGCACGCCAGTCGGTGCAAACGCTTCGAGCAAAGTACGGTCAGGCGTCATGATGGACTCGGAAGAGGAAAGGAAACGTGAAAGGTGACGGTTCGAGAATATCGGCAATCATGCCGATGGCGTTACCTCATGCGCCGGTGAGCGCCTTTGGCACGACGTAGCGCGAACCGTCGTATTCGAGCGTGACGTTTGCGCCCTTGGCGGTGCGTTCTTTGCTGGCGCAATCGTTGCGCGTCGGCTTGTTGGTCGTGGTGGTGGTCTTCTCGCTCACGACAAGTTTCGCATAGCCGTTTTTGCCTTCAGGGCCGACAGACACCGCACGCGATGTGTCGTCGAAGCTGCCAGCACAGTTGCCGTCCCATTCGCCGCCGCTCTTTTGCGTGGCGAGGTTATCGACGACCTTGCGCAGCGTCGCGCCATCGATGACGTAAAGGCTGAGCGACGTCTGCGAGAACGGATTCACGCGCGACGACCCTTCGAAGTTCGTGCGCACACCGAACGCCACCGTCTGCGGCGTCAGACGCCAAGGCGCGGTGTCGAGGGCAATGCCGCGCAACATGATGGCGTCCGACGTAATCGCGGCCTTCTCGAAGCGGTGCGCCAGGATCTTGCCGCTCTGGCTGTCGGCGACGACGACTTCCACGTCATAGACCTTGTCGTCGTCTGTGCCGCCCGGCTGCGCCATCGGCAGGACGGCGAGCGTCTGTGCCGGGTTCGCGGGCCAGACCTTGCAAGTCGCGAAGTCAGCGTCGACGGTGCGTCCCGGTTGCAGCCTCTTTGCCCATTCGTTCAGACGATCCTTGCAGTCGGCATGGGCAAGCAGTGGCAGGCAGAACAGGGCGGCGGCCAGGGCACGGCGCGCCAGCGTGGGTGAAGTCAGGGCCATAGGGGCAGTTGGAGAAACGAAGAAGGGAAGATGCATCAATTCTACTGATACGGAGCGATGAACTCCGTAACTGTTTTCCAAGGCAAGCTTCCCCGTCAACGCGTACTCGGATCGATCAGTCAAGTTCGCTTACTGCAAGGTCGAAACCTTCGTCGAGCCATCCGGTAACACCGCCGATCATCACCTTCACTGGCCGTCCCAACTGGGCCAGCCGAATGGCGCCTCGCGTTGCACCATTGCAGTGCGGTCCCGCGCAGTAGGTGACGAAGAGCGTGTCGTGCGAATAGTCGGCGAGCTTCGACGCGATGATCTTGCCGTGCATCAAGTTCACGGCGCCAGGAAGGTGGCCGGAAGCAAACAGCGCCGGACTGCGAACATCGAGCAACACGAAGCCGGGCGATCCGCTTGCCAGCGCACTGGCAACATCGGAGCAATCGGTTTCGAATTGCAGCGACGCGCGAAAGTGGGTGAGTGCCGCAGTGCTCTCGGCGGCGGGGATGGCGGTAACGGCGTTATTCTCGATGAGGGTAGACATAGGTTTGGTCGAAAGAGGATGCGGTACGCGTGGTGCCCGGGGGGCGCGATTCGGGAGCCCTCATTTTGCCGTTTCACCGCTAAGCCGATAAGTGTCGCAAATGACAATAACCGGTAACATTACGCCATGGAAAATCGTCTTGTCGTTGCGCTGGCTTATGACCGGCTCTGTACGTTCGAATTTGGCTGCGTCACCGAATTGTTCGCTCTGGAGCGCCCCGAACTCGGCGTCGACTGGTACCGTTTCAGCGTTTGCGCTATCGAGCCCGGACCATTGCGTGCGGCCGGCGGCATCACCGTCACCGCGCCCTACGCGCTCAGGCGACTCGACAGTGCTGACACGATCGTGGTGCCCGGTTGGCGCGACCCGGATGAAGTGCCGCCTGAGGCACTGTTGAAAAAGATTCGAGCAGCTCATCGGCGCGGCGCACGTCTTTGCTCGATCTGTTCGGGCGTATTTGTATTGGCGGCGGCTGGCGTGCTCGACGGCAAGACGGTGACGACGCACTGGCGCTACGCCGAGAAGCTTCGGCAGCGCTACCCGAATGTGCGCGTGCAGTCGGACGCGTTGTATGTCGACGAAGGTCAGATCATTACGTCCGCCGGATCGGCGGCGGGGCTCGACATGCTCCTCCATCTGGTACGACGGGATTACGGCAGTGCAGTGGCCAATCGTGTTGCCCAGCGGCTTGTGGTGCCCCCGCACCGCGAGGGCGGTCAGGCACAGTTTGTGCCGCGGCCAATGCCACGCGACGAAAGCGGACGCCTGGCGAAGTTGATCGACTGGGCACGCCAACACCCGGCCTTACCGCACACTCTGCGCTCGCTTGCCGAGCGGGCGGCAATGAGTCCACGCACCTTACAGCGGCATTTTCAGGACGCTACCGGCATGGCGCCCTACGAATGGCTGACGCACGAGCGTGTGGCGGTGGCGCGAGAGTTGCTCGAAGCGCAGCCGTCCATGCCGATGCTGCGCATCGCCGAGCTGGCAGGTTTCGGGTCGGAAGAATCGATGCGCAGACACTTCCGACGCATCGCCCATACGAGTCCGGCCGCCTATCGGGAGAAGTTTGGCCACGACGCGCGGACGCGGAAGGTTTGATGGGTAAACCCCCGCCTTGCGCGGGCATGCCTTCCAGATCGCCCGCGCCGTGAGGGCGCAGGCCCGTTGTCGCTGGATCAGACGTTGTGCAGTACCTTGTCGAGTTCGAGCATGCTGTCGACGTTGAGGTCGAAGCGGCTATCGGGCGTGGCGTCCGGCTTCCCGTCCGGTCCCAGCTCCTTCGGGCGACGCAGGAACGCGGTCCGCATGCCGATGGCCTGTGCACCGGTCAGGTCGTTCTTGTGACAGGCGACCATCAGGATCTCTTCGGGTTTCAGGTTCAGGAAGCGCGGCGCCAGCTTGTACACGTCAGCGGCCGGTTTGAACTTCTCGACGATTTCACCGGTGAGCACCAGATCCCACGGCAGTTTGCGATAGCGCGACAACGCCACCATGCTGGCCATATCGGCGTTCGACAGGCTGGCGAGCGGGTAACGGGGATGCAGACGCTCAAGGCCGGGCAGCACGTCGTCCCACAGGCGCAGTTCGTTCCAGAGGGTATTGAATTCGGCGATCTGACGTGGTTCGAGCGAATAGCCCTGACGCTGCAATACGCGCGCAAGCGCCTCTTCGCGCAGCAGCGACGGACTTTGCCACGGACGCGCCCCGGAAACCACCTCGCGGAACGTGTCGGGGTACAGGCCGTACCACGCTTTGGCGACTGACGCCCAATCGACATCCACACCGTTCAAACGATTGAGTGCCTTGCCCTTGTCCAGAATCGTCGACCAGTAATCGGTGCATGTGCCATAAACGTCGAAGACCAGCGCTTTGACGCCAAGGCGATTCGGCGGCGGTGCATCTCTATGGGCGGGCGTGCCGGGCGACTCGGACGCAGCGACGACGACGGGTACGCAGGCGCTGGCTGCTGCGGCGCCAAGCCCCAGCAAGAAGGTGCGACGACGGTTGTTGTCCGGGAATGTGGACGAGGAAGGTGAGGCAAAGGCTGTGACGCGTTTCATGTTGCGCTGCTCGCTCGTGATTTGCCCTGAATGATCCTAAGACGCCCCCTTGCAAGGGGCACGATGACCGGGCGTAGTGACCCATTGCAGGAGCGTAGCGCGTGGGCGCGTCGTGCGTCGGACGGGGCCCCCACGTTTTCAGACACGGAGATAGGCGAGCTTTTGGGGCAACAGTTGAACCGCTTTGCCCGGCGACGTCCCGATCTGCTCGACGGCGTCAACCCGGTCCTTCGCTGCCTGCCGCGAGCAGCGGCACCAGCACGTTGCTAATAGGTGTAGCAATGCCGCTAAGGCGACCATAACGCTGTATCACGCCGTTACGGATATCCCACTCCAGAGGGCGGTTGGCCTGTCTGTCCGCGAGTATCGAAGTGCCCAAGTCCGCAGGGGCGTGTTGAAAGCCATCGACGATCTCTTTCGGAACACTATCGCTTAGTGATGCACCGCTCGCGCGCGCTACGGACAGGCACTCGTCAAGATAACTCAGGGCAAGTTCGGCTATGTCCTGACGCGAGAACATCCCGGCGCGGCGATTGGCGAGGACCATCAATCCCGCTGCCGCATTTTGCATCAGTTTGCGCCACGCGACGGACGCAAAGTCGTTGGACAACTCTACTGCGCAGCGTGTCCCGTCGAGAACGTCGGCCACCCGCCTTGCCTGGGGCAGATCCGGCAGGGTGAGGCGCGGCCTGGCGCGTAGGCGCACTGAAGCATCCGGCTCACGCTGCGCGGGGAACCATACGACCGATGGCAACACTGTGGCGCTGACGTAGGGGGCCAAGAGGGCTTCCTGCTCGATGCCGTTTTGCAGTGCGCACACTACGGTGTTTTCGTCGCATAGCGCCTTCAACCAGTCGGCGCAGTCGGATATCTGAGTGGCTTTCACTGCGATAAACACCAGACCGAACGGGCGACGTATCACCCTCGGGTCGACCAACACAGGACCGGGCACCACGATTTGACCGTCGTCGTGACGCAGTGTTAATTGCGAGTGCGCAGTGCGTCCGCAAAGCACGGGAGTCCGGCCGACCTCATGAAGTGCCGCAGCGATGGTGGTGCCGATTGCGCCCGGACCAATAAGTGCAACGGTGGCATGTTCAAGCATTGGTGTTCCCCGAATTTGATTAACCGATGATCAGCGTGCCGGTAGCGATCAGCGCGCAGGCCAGGATTTTTCTGCGCGTCAGCGTCTCGCCCAGAAACAAATAGCCCAACGCGGCAGCGAACAAAACGCTGGTTTCCCGCAGTGCAGAAACGGCGCCCATGGGGGCCTCGGTCATCGCATAGATCACGATGCCGTACGCGAGTAACGAAATCAGACCGCCGAGCGCCGCATGGACCATACCCGGGCGCCAGCGCAGCAAACTCCCGCTATCGCGCAACACGACATAGAGTGCGGGCATCAGAGCGCCCCAGAGTGCGCTCATCCATACGATGTAGGCAAGCGCGTTGCCGGCGATGCGTACGCCCATTCCATCCACCACGCTATAAGCAGCAATAAATGCGCCCGTCGCGAGGGTATATCGCAGGCCCGACGTCGCCAGCTTTCCCCCTTTCGTCGCAAGCATCAGAATGCCGCATGAGACCAGTGCGATGCCGCCAACGGTAGTGGCGCCGATGTTTTCTCCGGCAAAGAGTGCCGCTGCGCAGGTCACCATCAACGGCGAAGAACCCCTTGCAATCGGGTAAGTCTGCCCGAGATCCCCATGCTGATAACTGCGGACGAGACACAAGTTGTAGCCGACATGAAGCAAAGCGGAGAGAAGCGCGTATGGCCAACTGGCGCTTGCTGGCGTCGGGAAAAACAGCGCGATTGCCGCGCAGGTGACGGCAATCGTCAGACACATGACGGTCATCGACCACAATCGGTCGCTGCCACCACGCAACAACGTATTCCAGCCGGCATGCAGTAGCGCGGCAAACAACGTGAGGAAAATGACATATCTGGGCATGCGCCAATACTAGGTGTCACCTGCCCGGATGAAAAGTGAAGTGTCGTCATCATGGTATGAGCAAAAGCTCATGGCTTGTCATAGCTGTCTTGCGCTCGCTGTGACTCGGCCAATAGCCAGTTACGGAACGTCATGATGTGTGGCTGTGTTTCGATGCCTTTCGGGCACACGAAGTAATAGGCCGCCGGGGAAGGAAACGGGATGTTGAAAAGTCGCACCAGACTGCCGTCGCCGATCTCCTTTTCCACGTGTCCGCTGCGCGCCAATGCAATTCCCTGCCCGAGTAGCGCGGCCTCGATCGTCATATTTGTGTCGGCAAAGCGTACGCTTTCGTGCAGCACATCCGCATGGACGCCAATCAACTTGAACCAGACATCCCATTTCGGTACGAGGTCGGCGCCGTCTCGCGTCAGTAACGCATAGCGCAGCAGTTCAGCCGGTTCGGATGGTGTTCCGAAGCGCCCTAGCAGCGCCGGACTGGCGACGGGAAAAAGCTGTTCACGGAACATGAACTCGGTGTGCAGTGCGGGATAGTTGCCGTGGCCGAATCGGATCGCCACATCGGAGTCCCCATTGGCGAAGGTGATGGCTTTGTCCGAGCTCTCGAGTGTTACGAGAATCTCCGGATGCAAACGCGCCAGATCGGGCAGGCGTGGGAGTAGCCACTTCAACGCGAAGGAATAGGTGGTGTTGACGCGCAATCTCACCCGCCCTTTTTGCTCACGGAGTTCCGCAAGCGTTGCTTCCAGCTTGCCCAGGAACTCGCGAACCAAGGGGGCGAGCGCAGCACCGGCGGGCGTCAGCCTGAGCGTTTTGCCGCGCTCGAAAAGCGGTAAGCCCCAGCGTTCCTCCAGGTTCTTCAACTGATGGCTGACGGCGCTTTGGGTAATAGAAAGTTCCGCTGCGGCGGAAGTAAAGGTGGCGTGACGGGTGGCGACTTCGAAAGTACGCAGCGCAGCGGTTGCGGGAAGATCTCGCATCGTAGGCATCCTGTCGATGAGTTAATGCTCATGACACGATAGGTGGGAATGGATGAAAAAGATACCGATGCGAGATGAGTCGACAAATTTCTGCTGCGGCACCCGGGCGGACCGGCGGTGGCGCGCCGCATTGACGCAGGCTTCACTTCCCGAACGTGATATTGAGGCCGGCGAAGACTACGAACTGAGGGACTCCCCCGCCTTTGTGCGCCACCGTCCACTGTGGTTCGACAAAGGCGTTGAAGATATCTTTCCCGACTCGCCACGCTTTGCCGACGCCCAGGCCAAGTGGGATGTAATAGTTGTTTTTCTGCAAGTCAAAGGTCCATATTCCCGTCGAGCGCAAGTACCAGCCCTGAGGAAGGTTTCGAATGATAAAGGGCTGCAACGTCGCGGTGTGAACCGTCTCACGCTGGCTTTGACCCGCGAATGAATGTTGCCACTGAACAAGACCTCCCAGCAGTCCCTCCTTGCTGGCGTGCACGGCAACAGCGGCCAGTCCGCCCGACCACTTGCCTGTGCCCAGTTCGCGACTGGTGGCCGTTGGCAAAGTGATCAGCGGCCCTACGCCGATATCGAGCTCGCCCTGCTTTAGCAGGAGGATGTCGAATAGGTTGATGTCACCCAGGCCTGTTGTGTAGCCGCCATCGCCCGCAGGTCTTGTGCTGATAGGCACGGTCATTCGCAGAATCTGCGGATACCCGATGAGACCTCCGGGAGCAATTGGCAGCGTCGGGCGCACAAGAAAATCATTGGTGTGCGCCCGAGTGTCGAACAGCCTGGGCGTGTAGTAATTCTGAAAATTAAGCGAGGTAGCAAGGTTGAGCGGATTGTTGCTCTTGTTCGCATCGTCAGCCGACTGCGAAAACGCAGATTGGCAAAGGCTACTGACGAGGACCGCCATGATGCATCTGTTCAGCATTGCCGCACCTTGAAAAACGTCCGTCGTGCTCACGATGAACTCTCATGGCATTTGCCGGGGCAGGTTGCCCACTGATGCCCCGGAGAACTTGTGCCCAGGTGATTGAGCGGCCGGTTATGACTTATTTCACGGGCTCAAAGTCTCCCGGCTTCCAGCGCTTGTCGAAAGCGGCGGCTTCAGGGCCATAGATTCGGATGTAGGCGAACCAGCCTTTGCCCGGCGTCGTCTTTATCCAGCGTCCCTCGTTGCCCTTGGGGGCGGTCGGACCGAAGTAGAGATCGACCGGTTTCGAGGTGTCCACATCTTTCAATTCAAACAACGAACGCAAGGCCGCCTTGTCCTGATCGGTTTGCACTTGCGAGCGCGTCGCGGCGTCATACACCGTGACCGACCAAAACAGCTTGCCCGGCACGGGTTGAGGAATCGTCAACTTGTAAGTGCGGCCGCCTTCGAGGTATTTGCCGTCCTTGTCTCGTGCCCCCAACCAGTAGAGGGATCCTGCGCCAGCATCACGGCGAAACATCGCCGGGGATGCCACGATAGCCTGGGCGAACCATCGGTCCCGAGCATCCAGATCCATGCCGCCTGGCGTGGAGAACTGGGCATTGGTAGAAACCAGACTGGCCCACTCCCATTGGCGATCAGGCCAATTCTTGCGATCGGGGCGAGCGCTGGCAAAGGCGGAAACCAACATCTGTGCGCGACCGTCCTGCGCGGCGCGCGTCAGGATGGACTTCATCCGAGCATCCGGGGCAAAAGGCTTACCCTTCTCGATGCCAAGTTCCGCCAGCACGCCATACATCGGCAGGAACGACGGCACAGGAGGCTCTTCCTGAATCACCTTGTTGAGCACCTCCCAAAACTGCAAATTGTCTTCCCACTTGAGGGATGTGCTGTCCATCGCCCTTTGCGTCGTCTCGACGGCGGGCAGCGGTGTCGGATCGCTCGCCTGAGAGAGTGGATAGATCTTGATCGAGCGAAGACCATCAAGGGCCTTCTGGACATCGCCGCCCACCGGCAATGCGCGCACCGCCAAGAGATTCTTCAAAGACGGGGAGCGGCCGACGTAATAGCCATCGGGCACATTGCCCGTATATCCCGGGGGCAGCACCAGATGCTTGCCGCCCTTGCCGGCGTCCGGGCCGGGCAACCCCATATCCTGCACCCAGCCCTGGTTGTGATCGTCGATCAGGCCGATGAACTGGCCCGGCGGCAATTCGACCACCATTGGCCCGTTGGACAGATCCAGCACGCCTGAACCGTAGGGGGTGTCCGAATTCAGCGTGAACCCGACTTGTCGCGGGCCGGTCGATGCGATGCCCCATTGCTTGCCGTCTGCGATGCCCGCGACCCGATTGCCATTGAAGATGCCCTCTACCGACACCGTCGGGTACCAGAACCGGTAAGCGATCAATGCACGTTGAAAGTCCGCGTCATCGCTGGCTTGCTTCGCCGATTTCGCGGTAGGGAAGCCTTTCTCGAAAGGATAGGGGGTGCCACCGCCTGCGGCGGCAACGCCGGGGTTTGACACCAACGACAGTGCCAGACCGACTGTGCTAATGGAAGCGAGAATATGACGCATAGCGTGAGTTTCCGGTGAGGGGAGTGTGGCCATTTATCGAACCTTCTCTACGTCGCTGGGCTTCCATGTCTGGTCGAAGAATGCTTGCTTCGGCCCGTACAGTCGCAAGATCACGAAGAAGCCCTCGCCTGGCACCGTCTTCAGCCAATTCTTGCTTTGGTTGGAGGGCGGCGTCGGCCCGAAGTACATATCCAACGAACCGTCGGCGTTCATGTCGGGCTTGTCCATCGTGTTGATGGACGGGAAGGGCTGACCGTTAGCCAGTCCGGAGGCCGTGTCCGGTTTGTAGACGGTGACCGACCAGAAGATGCCCGCCGGAATATCCTTGGGCAGGTGAAGCTTGTACGATTTGCCGCCGGAGAGCGGATCACCGTCCGAGTCGGTAAATGCCACCGGATACTTCGCGCCCATGCCCGCCATGTTCACTGCCATTGCCGGACTCGCCGAATACGCCAGCGCAAAGAAGCCCGTGCGCAGGTCGAGATACTTGAACGACGGGCCGACAAAGTCGGTATTCGCGGGGAAGGGGTTCACCCATTTGCGATCGGGATACCAACGTGTGTTCGGCACGATCGGCGGCGGATCGTAGGCGATTGCACGACCGATTCGGAATGCCGTCTTACCGGCCTGATCCAGAATCTCGCGTGTATGGTCATCAGGTTTGAACGGCTGTCCCTTGATGATCCCGAGACTGGCCAGCATGCCTCGCATGTCCGCATCGGCCGGATCGACGTATTCGCTGTCGATAAAGCGCGAGAGCATATCGAACGCCGTGCCATCGGTGGGATAGAGCATGTACGGTGCTGCCGTCGATCCATCCGGGAATTGCATCGGCTTGGCGGTACTCTTCTTGCCAAGCGGATAAATTTTGGTTCGCATGATCAGATCGACCGGCTCCGACAAATTCGCCGGGTCTTTGAAGAACGCTCGCCAGAACACGAAAACGTTGTAGGTTCTGGACTTATAGACGATGTAACCCTTCGGAATTTCGCCTTGATAGTCCGGCGGGATGATAAGGTAGTTCGCCCCTTTTCCTTTGTCAGGTCCCGGCAAGCCAACGTCACCACACCAGATGTCCTTTGCATAGGGGGCGGGATACCAGGTTTTTTCCTTGACGGGGGCGGGATTGCAAATCGGGCGTTGGAAAAAATCGTCCAGAATGCCCTGCAATCCAGGCGGCACCTCAAGTACCATCGGACCATCCTGCTTCAGATCCAGATAACCCATCGCATAGATCACATCGGAGTTTGGCGTGGTGACCTGCGTCTTGGCATTCAGACGTTCTTTCCAGACCGGCAATATGTTGTAGCCCTTGCCGAATATCTTTTCCGATCCTTCCTTCATCGCAAAAATATTCAAGGCCGGCTGCGCCCAGAGATAAGACTGCACGGCACGCTGAAAAAGAAGTTCGTCTTTGAGTGTGCGCGAGTCGGCTTGCGATAGGTAACCCTCCGTGAGAGGAATACGAGCCAACGCGTCAAAACGTGAGGACTGCGCTTGCGCGCCGGCAGCGCCAGTCAAGATTGTGGAGACCATCAGCCAGCGGACAACCTTCGTCGTGTAAGACATGCTCACCCTCGAATATGTGACAGCAGACATATGAAGACGTACCGAGAAGTCACGGAATGCAAAGCGAACCATTGACCCCCCTTCGTCGATTGTTCCCGCGAATTAACCGGAACCTCGCCGTATTGCAAAGAGGCAATGGATCTTAGAAAGCTAACGTCGCAGTCGCCTGTACGGTGTTTGTGCTCTTCAAGCGATTGGTGCTCGATATGCTGGGAACCCATCGCAGACTCGCGGAGAGCGGATGTTTGCCCGCAATCTTTGTGTCGAACGTGATGATGGGACCCAACGTGAAATCTCGACCAACAAACCCGTTTAAACGGTCGGCAACCGGGCCGCTGTCGTTACCGAGCTGCTGAACAGTTCCCATCACGAGACCGAGACCAAGACCATTTGAGAATTTCTTGAGACCCATCAGGTCGAGCGTCATGAGTGGCGCATTTTGATAGTTCGTCGCGGTGTTTCGGGTATAAAACTGAAATCCCAGCACGGCATCGAACTCCCACCCATGCTGAGGAAAGAGCTTGGTGTAGGCAATTTACGGGACAAATGTCCAATTGTTCAGGCTGGGGTTTGCCAACGAATTGGAGTCATAGGTGCCCGTGGGCGCCCAAAAATTGAAGCTCAGAGCGATATGGTCTGTTTGGGAAAAATGATATCCGGCAACGACTGGCGTGAAGTACATATCGAACAGATTGGAAGCACGGTCGCTGTTCGAGCGATTCAGACCGCCGGCAGAGAAACTTGCCTTCGCCTCAGTCCAGACGTACGGAAGTGTCATCCCGCTGGCGAAGCTCCAGCCGCCCTTACTTCCCCATACCCGCAACACCGAGGCTAATGTAAAGGCAACTTTCGCATCAATTCCCAACGATGTCGTTCCTGCAATCGGAACTTGACGTCCCCCACTGACACTTCCATCGAGATAAATCTGCTGGAGGCTGAACAGAGTCATTGGCTCTGGCGGCACGATACCAACGCTCGAGAGCACGCTCGTGCCGGCTACGGGGCGCCCCAACGCGCCTTCTGTGGCTAACGCATGGGGTGCTAGAAGCGCCAGATCGATTGCAGCGAAAAGGGCGAATAGCCATCTCCGAAGAGACCGACTGCCGAATTGAGCGACGCGTCCAACATCCTCCACAAGCGGCCTCCACTGACCTCTACGCCTCACGAAAATGGGAGGCCGTTAAATGCCCCACTCATTAGAGATGGCCGAGGGGAACTCGCGCCAACAATAAATTCTTGCTGCTGCCAGAGGATTCAATCATTAGGGCAAATGGATTGCAATAATTTTTCATGCGGTATCTTCTGATGGTAATTTTTATTAATAATTTTCGATTTAAAAGATGAGCCTAAATCCGAGGAATATCAGGTGTGAGGAGTGAGTAATTTTAATTACCTGAGCATCGGAGTTTGCGTGACTGTGACTATGATTTCAGCGAGAGAAGAATTGGTTGGAATCTATCCGCGTCAAGGGGTGATATGACGGATTTTTTCGTGCCATTAACGATACGTTATGAAAATTGATGCGCCGCAATGAGCGCTCCGCCCTGGTACGGAGTTCATTGCTTTGCATCACGACCGGCGGTCCTCGCCCTCAATCAGCACCTTTGCGTGCCGAATCGGCACGGAGTTATATTTTTCGCCACCTACACTCCGCTTCCTGAGACTGGCAGATGGTCCCGGCTCGCCCTCGTTGCATGCTGTGCAACGGGCGTTTGCGGGGCGTCCAAACATCGACTTCCAACGCCAGCGATCCCGAGGAGCAGGAATGACCGGCAACACCAAACCCCACAACCCGTGGCGCGAAATCTGCGCGGCGAGTATCGGCAACGCACTAGAGTTCTACGATCTGCTGATCTATGGCTACTTCGCCATCGTGATCGGCCAGCTGTTCTTCCCCGCTCACGACGCCACGACCTCTCTGCTGCTCTCCGTGGGCACCTTCGGCATTTCGTTCGTCACGCGCCCTCTGGGCTCGATCATCCTTGGCAGCTACGCCGACCGTGCCGGTCGCAAGGCGTCGCTCACGGTGTCCATCGGCCTCATGATGGTCGGCACCGCCATGATCGCGTTCGCGCCCACGTATGCGCAGATCGGCATTTTCTCGCCGCTCATGATCATCGTCGCACGTATGCTGCAAGGCTTCTCGACGGGCGGTGAATTCGGCGCTGCCACAGCCTTCATGGTCGAACATGCCGACGCCAAGCGTCGCGGCTTCTTCGCCAGCTGGCAGATGTCCACGCAAGGTCTCGCAACGGTGCTCGCCGCCGGTGTTTCCGCACTGCTGAGCCTGCTGCTCACCGCCGACCAACTGAGCGCATGGGGCTGGCGTATCGCCTTCGCAGTCGGTCTGCTCATCGGCCCGGTTGGTCTGTACATTCGTCGCAACATCGACGAAACCGCCGACTTCAAGAAGCTCGGCGAAAAGCAACGCGAGAAGTCGCCGCTGCGCGAAGTGTTCGGGCGTGACCGCGCCAACATGCTGCTCGGCGCAGGCGTTGTGGCAGCGGCCACCGCGTTCAATTACGTCCACAAGCTCTACATGCCGACGTATGCCGTCAAGCAACTGCACATTCCGGCGACGTCGTCGTTCATCGGTGCGGTCGTGACCGGCGTGATGCTCATGATTGCTGCGCCCGTTGTCGGCCATCTTTCGGACCGCTTCGGCCGTATTCGCGTGATGCTCTACGCGCTGATCGCCGTGGGCGTGACGACCTATCCGTTGTTCGTGCTGCTCAACCGTTATCCGACGTTCCAGACGCTGCTGCTGGTGCAGGCACTGGTCGGTCTGCTGATCGCCGTGAGCCTCGCCCCGCTGCCCGCCCTGCTGGCGGACATCTTCCCGACGAGCACGCGTGGCACCGGTCTGGCGCTGTCGTACAACTTCTCGGTCACGCTGTTCGGCGGCTTTGCCCCGCTGATCGTGACCTGGCTGATCGACGCCACGCAGAACAAGCTCGCACCGAGCTTCTACGTGATGGCAACGGCAGTACTCAGCGTGACGGCCGTGACGGCGCTGGCCCGACGTGTGCGTGCTGGCAAGATCGCCGGGCTGACGAGCCAGCCGCACGCCTCGCCGCGTGCGACCAAGGCCTAAGGTTCGATTACGTAGTCCCGATATTCGATGTACTGATTTGAGCCGCAACGACGACGTCCGCCAATCCCCTAGGCAACGTCGTCTCTTTTTTTGCGGCATCCCTTGCGGAGCTTTACTCATGACCACGCTCGAAGCGATTCGCGCCGCCCTGCCGGCGTACCCCATCGAAGTCTCGTTCCCCGATATCGCCCGCTGGCGCGAAGGCAACACCGGCATCGACTATCTGCACACGTTCGATAGCGGCAAGCCCGGCAAGCACGTGATGATTCTCGCACTCACGCACGGCAACGAAGTGAGCGGCGCCATCGCCGTCGACGCGCTGCTCGCATCGGGACTGCGTCCGTCGTCGGGCCGCTTGTCGCTGGGCTTTGGCAACATCGGTGCGTACGAACAGTTCAGCGCAGAGAATGCGGACGCCACGCGCTTTCTCGACGAAGACATGAACCGTGTGTGGACGGCGTCGACGCTCGACGGCGAACGTCAGAGCCGTGAACTGACGCGCGCCCGTGCGATGCGTCCGTTCATCGATACGGTGGATTTGCTGCTCGACATCCATTCGATGCACGAAGCGTCGGCCCCGCTGATGATGACCGGTCCGCTGGAAAAGGCGATTGCGCTGGCGGCTGAACTCGGCACACCCGAGCACGTCATCATCGACAAGGGCCACGCCAATGGCACGCGCATGCGCGATTACGGTGGCTTTGGCGATCCCGCCAGCCCGAAGAACGCGCTGCTCATCGAGACGGGCCAGCACTTCGCCAAGAGCGCGCGCGATGTGGCGCTCGACAGCGCGGCTCGCTTCCTGTTGCATGCGGGTGTTGTGGCTGAGGCCGACGTCGCCCCGTTCCTCACGCAAACGCCCGCGCGTCAGAAGTTTGTGGAAATCACGCAGCCGGTCGTGGCGCGTTCGATGAACTTCCGCTTCTCGCAGCCGTTCACGGGACTGGAAGTGATCGAGAAGGCAGGCACCGAAATCGCCCGCGATGGCGACGAAGTGATCGTCACGCCGTACGACAACTGTGTGATCGTGCAGCCGTCGATGCGTCACCTCGGGGTGAACGTCACGATGATGCGTCTGGGACGTTTGCTGGATCGGTAAGACGGACGTTAGTTGCTGAGCAATTCCGCAAGGGCCGAGGATTCCCTCGGCCCTTTTTCGTGGGTATCGGAACGTTCAGAACGTCCCGACGAGCGAGCCGACGGCGATGACGGCGACGAGCGCGATCAGCGCACTGACGATGCTCGTCATGACGATGTCGAAGTAGCTCTCGCGGTGCGTGCTGCCGCACACCGCCAGCAACGTGACGACCGCGCCGTTGTGCGGCAGGCTGTCGAGCGTGCCGGACGCCATCACGGCCACACGGTGCATCAGCGCGGGATCGATGCCGTGCTGTGCCGCGAGGCTGACATAGGCGGGACCGAGCGCGTCGAGGGCAATCGTGAGGCCGCCCGAGGCGGAGCCGGTGATGGCAGCGAGCAGGTTGGCGGAAAGCGCCAGCGAAACGAGCGGACCGCCGTCGATGGACAGCACCCAGTCGCGTACCAGCTCGAAGCCGGGTAGCGCGGCAATCACGCCGCCATAGCCCACCAGACTCGCCGTACACATGATCGGCAGGACGGACGCGTTTGCACCTGCGTCCATCGTCTTGCGTAACGCGGGCAGGCGTCTCCATTGCAGGATCACGAGCACGAGGATCGCGCTCGCGAGTGCGACGCATACTCCCCACACCCCCGCCACGCTTTGCAGCGTGATGCCGCCCCATCTCGGCTCGGCGAGAAAGCTCGCGTTCAGACGCGGGAAGACGATCACGTTCATCACGAAGTTGCCGCCGATCACGACGAGCAGCGGCAAGGCGGCCGTCAGGATGCCCGGCAGCGCATCGTTGCGATGACCGGCTTCGATTTCCGCAGGATCGAATTCGCGCGCCACGCTGGCGCGTTCACGCACGACCGTCGGGTCCGCTTTCTTATCCCACACTTCGTTTTCCGCGTAACCGTGGCCTGCGCGACGCGCCTGTCCCTCTCGCCACGACAGCCACCAGAGGCCCACGCCGAGCATGATGGCCGAGGCCATCAGCCCCAGCCCCGGTGCGGCAAAGGGCGTGGTGCCGAAGAAGGGCATCGGAATGGCGTTCTGGATGGCAGGCGTGCCGGGCATTGCGGACATCGTGAAGGTGGACGTCCCCAAGGCAATCGCAGCGGGCATCAGTCGCACGGGAATGTTGGCTTCACGGAACAGCGCGTGCGCCATCGGTGCGAGGACGAAGAACGCCACGAAGAGACTCACGCCGCCGTACGTGACGAGCGCGCCGCCGAGCACCACCGCGAACATCGCGCGACGTGAACCCAGCTTGTCCGTGAGAAACGCGGCGATGGCGCGTACGGCCCCGCTGTCCTCCATCAACTTACCGAACAAGGCCCCGAGCAGGAACAGCGGGAAGAACTGCGCAATGAAGCGCGCGGCGTTCTGCATGAACGTCTGCGTCCAGTGTGCAAGGACGGGTTCGCCCGACAGCGCCGCAGCGAGCATGGCGGCGGCCGGGGCGAGCAGCAGGACGCTCCAACCGCGATAGGCCAGCCAGACGAGCAGCGCCAGGCCGATAAGAATGCCAGCAAGCTCCATTCAGAGGGTCTCCTGCAGCGCATCGAGATCGAGCGAGGAGCGTTTGCCCAGATCGGCGCCGTGTTCGTGCAGGAAGGCGTCGGCGCAGCGACGGCCCTCGTCGCGCAACATCACGAGGAAGTCCCATTCCGCCGAGAGCTTGGACGAGTAGCCGAGTGTCGTCATCATGTCGCTCGCGATCCGGTGCATGCGCATCTGCGCCCATCGCTTGCCTTCGTCACTCCCGGCATCCACGACCTGACGCAGCACCGCGATCATGCGCAACTCTTTGAGCAGCGTGGCGTTGAAGGAGACTTCGTTGACGCGATTAAGAATCTCGCGGGCCGAACGCGGTACCTCATTGCGTTCGACCGGATTGACCTGCACAAGGATGGTGTCGCACGACACGGTCTCGCGCACCAGCGGCGTGATCGACGGATTGCCCGCGTAACCGCCGTCCCAGTAGGGCTCGCCATCGATCTCGACGGCGCGATACAACATGGGCAGGCAGGCTGAGGCGAGCAGGACGTCAGGAGTGATCTCGGCGTTGCGGAAGACGCGACCTCGTCCGGTATGCACGTTGGTCGCTGTGATGAAGAGTTGAATCGCGTTGGCGTCGGCGGTTCCGGAGATGCCGTCGAAGTCGATGTGATCGGCCAGCAGGCGGCGCAGCGGGTTGAATTCGAGCGGCGCGAGGTCGTAGGGGGACACGACGCGGGCGGCGAGATCGAAGAACATGAAGAACGGCGAGTTATCGAGCGACCAGCGCCCGAGCACGATGTCGAGCGGCGTGCGACGCAACGGGCTGAAGCGTCCAGCATGCGCGACATCTCGCCAGAACTGTTCCAGCGCACCGCGTGCCGCATCGGGGCCGCCGCGTGCGTAACCGGTCGCAAGCACTGCGGCATTCATCGCACCAGCGGAGGTGCCGGAAATGCCCTCGATGCGGAAGGGGGCGTTGTCGGTGTCGTGAGAAACGGCTTCGAGCAGCCGGTCCAGCACGCCCCAGGTGAATGCGCCATGTGCGCCGCCGCCTTGCAGGGCGAGATCGACGGGGAGCGGGCCGCGGGAGGTGGCGCGTGCGCCGGACGGTGCGCGTGTGGCGCTAGCGGTCCGGCCAGATCGTGCGGCGGGGAGCGGTGGCTGCACCCGCGAGGTGGATTCGGAGCGTGGCATGATCCCTCGGCGATGCGGCGTCGCGCCGGTGGGCGTCAGCCGCGGGAGTCGTTACGAGAGTACGGTTGCAGAAGGTACGCAGTTTGCGCTGCAACATAACCACTGTCTCAGATAACCGTGAAATGGGCAACCTCGCCATCGGTGCCAACGTCGGCGAGGTCCTGCGACGGTTTGCCGCGACGCAGACTCAACTGCGCGAGCACGTCTGCATGCTGGTTGCCCCAGCGGTACAGCATCTCGATCGGCTCGATGAAAAGCTCGCCGAGCGGCGTCAGCGAGTATTCGACCTTGGGCGGCACCACGGGATACACCTCGCGATGAATCAGGCCATCGCGCTCAAGCTCGCGCAGCGTTTGCGTGAGCATCTTCTTCGAAATGCCCGGCAGACGGCGCTGGAGTTCGCCTGTGCGTGTCGTACCGCACTGCAACGCGTAGAGCACCATGCTCGTCCACTTCACGCTGAAGAGCTCCAGCACGCGGCGCGGCACGCAGGTTTCCTCGAAAACGAAGGGTTCGGGTTTGCTCATGGTAACCAAATGGTGACTATTCAACTAAAAGGTGCCTACTGGGGATTTTGACCCTTCGTCACTATACTTTGGCACCATAGTGCGCGTCACCTGGAGTGCGTCGATCAAACGCGATCTGGCACCGACCAACCGGCGGGCGACGCGCGCAAGCTAACGGAGAACCCCATGAGCAGTTTGTCGAAAACGGCTATCTCGATGCTGGATCTGGTGCCGGTGCGCGCTGGCGGCACGGTGGCTGAAGCCCTGAAGCAGTCCACGGAACTGGCCCAGCATGTCGAGCGTCTGGGCTTTACGCGTTTCTGGCTTGCGGAACACCACAACATGGATGGCATCGCCAGTTCCGCCACCGCGTTGCTGATCGGGCACATTGCCGACAAGACGTCGCGTATTCGCGTCGGTTCAGGTGGCGTGATGCTGCCGAATCACCCGCCGCTGGTCGTCGCCGAGAACTTCGGCACGCTCGCCGCGTTATACCCGGGACGCATCGACCTGGGCCTCGGACGCGCGCCGGGTGCCGATCAGGCGACGATGCGCGCACTGCGACGCGACCGTCTCGGCAATGGCGATGACTTCCCGGAACAGGTGGCCGAGTTGCGCGCGCTGCTCGCACCGTCGCAACCGGGGCAAAGACTGGTCGCCACGCCGGGCGCGGGCAGCGACATTCCTGTGTGGCTGCTGGGGTCATCGCTGTACTCGGCGCAGCTCGCGGCGCATCTCGGGCTGCCGTACGCCTTCGCATCGCACTTCGCGCCGCGTTTCCTGTTCGATGCGATCCGCATCTATCGCGAGATGTTCCGCCCGTCAGCCGTGCTCGATAAGCCGTACGTGATGGTTGGCGCACCTGTCGTCGCCGCGCCGACGGACGAGGAGGCGAAATTCCTCGCGACCTCGTCGCAGCAAAAGATCCTGGCACTGATGCGTGGGCAGAGCCTGAAGTTGCAGCCGCCGGTAAGCGATATGGACGAGCGCTGGGATCCGGCGGAGCAGCACTCGGTGGAGGCGTTCCTCGGCGTGGCCGTCGTCGGCGGGCCGGAGCGCATCAAATCAGGCCTGTCCGCTCTCGTCGAGCGCACGCAAGCCGACGAACTGATGCTCGTGACCGACATCTACGATCCGGCGCTTCGCCTGCGTTCGTGCGACATCGTCGCATCCGTCTGCAAGGGCTAAGCGCTCATCCAGCGCAAAGGCTGTGCCGCAGACGGTGCCGGATGGGACGGGGGCGACCGATGCGCTAGCGGAATCGCCCGATGGAGAACGGTGAGAGGTCGATGGACGGCCGCTCGCCGCTCACCAGCCCGGCGATCGTGCATCCTGTGGAGGCTGCCGCCGTGAGCCCTACATGGCCATGTCCGAAGGCGTAGAAGGCATTCGGCACTTTCGACGCCGCCCCCAGCACCGGTAGCGAATCCGGCGTGCTCGGGCGAAAACCCTGCCAGCGTGCACCGTCGACCGATTGCGTCGACTTCACGCCCTGCACCGCGCCAGGGAACATCTTGTGAAGCTGGCCCAGCAGCAGATCGGCACGTCGCCAATTCGGCGGCGCTTGCAGCCCTGCCAGCTCGACCGTGCCTGCCCCGCGAAGGCGGCCGTTCATCGGCGTCGCAAACAACTTTCCCTCCGCCCACATTACGGGACGCGACGGCATCTCGTGCGGCGTGGGAATCTCCACGTGATAGCCGCGCTCGGTGTCGAAGACGATGCTGTCGCCCAACTGCTGCACGAAGGGCGCCGACCACGCGCCGGCCGCGACGACGACGGCGCTTGCGGCTTCGCGCCCCTTGTCGGTATGCACTGCCACGGCCTGTGCGCCGTTGGTCTCGATGGCTGTCGCAGCGGCATCGACGAGGCGTCCGCCCCGCGCCACCACCTGAGCGGTCAGACGCGCCAGCAACGCGCCCGGGTCCGACGTGTGCCCTGTCTCGCTGATATAACGCGCGCCGATGAAATCGTTCGAGAGCGTGGGTTCGAACTCGCGAAGCGCTCCGGCGTCCAGCGTTTCAATCTGCACGCCGTTGTCACGCCGCAAGGCCATGCCGCCTTCATCGCCTGCCATGCCGCTCTGACTGGAGTAGGCAATGAGATACCCGCGACGGGTCACGAGGTCGTTGGCGTTGGCATCGTCAAGCAAAGGTTGATAGGCGTCGAGTGCCGGGCCGAGCAGGGCGCGCAACGCGCGTGCCTGTTGTGCCACCCGCGCGGGCTGACTCGCTGCGATAAAGCGCATCAACCACGGCACCATGCGAGGCAAATAGCCCCAGCGAAGCACCAGCGGGCCATCCGGTTGCATCAGCCATCCCGGCACTTGCCAGAGCACACCCGGCATGGCGATAGGGACGACCGACGAACCGTTGATACAACCGGCATTGCCCAGCGACGCCGCCTGACGCGCCGACTGCCGGTCGACGAGAGTCACGGCGTGCCCTGCGCGCTGAAGATATGCGGCGGTACACACGCCGACCAAACCGCCCCCGATAACGACGACGGGACGTGAATCGCTCATGAAGCCGTCCTGCGAAAATTCGAAAACACCTAGTGTACTGCGTCGAGCCTGCGCGACCGACGGCCCTCAAAATTCCCTTCCGTTCCCCCAGCCCACGCTCAGATCCGGCATCAGATCATTTCCAGCGGACGTTTGCGTGACGGCGCTTCGAAGTGGTGATCGAGCAGATTCAGTTCTTCGTCGCTCAGCTTGATGTCGTGCGCCGCACGGTTCGCACGCACGTGGGCCTCGGACCCGGCCTTCGGGATGGCGATGACGCCGGGACGGCTCAGCACCCAGGCCAGCGCAATCTGAAGCGGCTCGACGTGACGCTTTCGGGCGATCTCGCTAAGGACGCCGTTCGTCGGCAAGCGCCCTTGTTCGATAGGCGAGTAGGCCATCATCGGCAGTCGATTCGTCGCCAGCCACGGCATCAGGTCGTACTCGGGTCCGCGTCGCGAAAGATTGAATAGCACCTGATCCGTCGCGCACGCGGTGCCGCCCGGTGCGTCGAACAACTCGTCCATGTCGTCCGCATCGAAATTGCTCACTCCCCATTGGCGGATCTTGCCCGCGTCGATCAGCGCGTCGAAACCGGCGATCGTGTCTTCGAGCGGAACATCGCCGCGCCAATGCAAGAGGTACAAATCGATGCGGTCGGTACGCAGGCGCTTGAGGCTTCGTTCGCACGCCGCGATTACGCCACGTTGCGAGGCGTTATGCGGATACACCTTGCTCACGAGAAAAACCTCGTCGCGCAAGCCATCGAGCGCTTCGCCAACGAGGCTCTCCGTTGCGCCTTCGCCATACATCTCGGCGGTATCGATCAGCGTCATGCCAAGCGAAACACCCAGACGCAACGCGGCAATCTCGTCGCGACGGCGCTCGGGCTTCTCACCCATCATCCATGTGCCCTGCCCGAGCACCGGCACGGTGTCGCCTTGGGGGAAAGTGATGTTTCGCATGATCTGTCCTCCTGGATTTTGATAAACATTATCTGCCTGCAAGTCGAGCCGTGACCAGTGCTGTGAGGGCTTCACGCAACACTTCAAGGTGTCGTCCTATCTTTTCGATCGGATTCGTCCTAGACACGGTGCAGACGTTGCCGCTTCTGCATTCGTGCGCCCATTCTCTCGGATAGTTCACAAACCTTTCATGGCAGTGTCGCGATAGGCTGATCTCACCGATGCACATCGCGAATGTTGCTCCGCAGCGAGACGGCTCGGTGATGGCTCCTGCGATGTGTGTCGGGTCCCGTTAAGCGAAGCGGACGAATCAAATGAAAGATGGGAAGGAGAGAAAAAGAAAGCCCCGCGAACGGGGCTTTAAAGGCCGGCCGGGCGTGCGCCGGCCAAGGAGGTTCATCGATGTGGAACCGCAGCGAGTTTGTGCGCCGAGGGGGTATTGTCGGCACAGTCGGACGATCGATGGGAAGGAGGAATCCGAATGTCGAGGAGAATTTTTGCGTAACAAAATGTGACGATTTGCAGCCTGTTCGCGTCGGGAGGCGAGCGCGATAATGGGGGCTCGCCTAAAACAGCAGAGGAGTCCCCCCGAGATGGCCAAAGCGATCAAGTTCCGCTCACTCGGTTCACCGCTTTCTCCCGTTCAGCGCTACGCACCGCCTGCGATCTTTTTTCACTGGCTGGTGGTGCTGCTGATCGTGATTGCGTATGCCGCCGTGATCACGAAGGGATATCTGCCGAAAGGTAGTGGGCCGCGAGCGCTGAGTATGACGATCCACGAGTGGGCCGGAATCGCCGTCCTGGTCGTCGCCGTGCCGCGTTTGCTCTGGCGTCTGATCAAGGGATCTCCGGGGCCGCTACCCGGTCAGGGATGGCTGGTACGCATGGGGTCGTCACTCATGCATCTGTTGCTGTATCTGTTCATCTTCGTGCAGCCGGTGCTGGGCTATCTGACGCTGAACGCAGGTGGGCACGCGCTGACGATTCCGGGGCTGGATATTGCGCTGCCGCAGTTCATCGGCAAAGACGACGAGATGCTCCACTCCATCAAGGATATTCACGAAACGCTGGGAAGCGCGTTCTACTGGGTGATCGGTTTGCATGCGCTGGCGGCGTTGTGGCATCACTATTTCCGTCGTGACGACACGCTGCGTCGCATGCTGTGAGGGTTCGATCCGAGTTTATGCCTTCGACGCGAGAGGATCGCGCGCCCGAAGATTTTCCGAGCGCGCGTGAGGTCTGGTCAGGTTCGATCAGAACGCGAAGCGAACACCGGCAAACACGCTGCGGCCGTCACCCGGGTAGAACACGGCGGTGTTGGCCGTGCGGGCGTCGGTGACGGTGCTGAAATCCGACACATAACGCTTGTCGGTCAGATTGCGCGCATCGACGTAGAACGTCACGCCTCGCTGTATCAGATACGACGCCTGCAAGCCGATCAGTGTGTAGCTGGGCACGCGCATCGTGTTGGCGTAGTCGACCCACGCGCCAGTGGGCACCCAGTCGAGCGACGCCGCGATCTGGAATCGATTCGATAGCGCATAGCCGAGCGTTGTACGCAGCACATTGGTCGGCACGCCTGCAATGCGGTTGTTGCCGTATTGCGGATCGTCACGGAAGCGGAAGTCGCTGTAGTTCCAGATTTGCGTCAGTGTCACGCGGTCGCCGGTGGCCGCCACATTCCTGAACAGGTCGACGGACGCGCCGACTTCAAGACCCTGAAGCACGGTCTTGTTCGCATTGAAGGTCGATGCCGGAACGTCGGGAGACGTCGTGTACTGGAGCAGTTGGTCGCGCACCATCGAACGGTAGGCGGTGACGTCCCACGCCACGCGATCGAGCTTGCCGCGTGTGCCGACCTCGATCGTCCACGCATGTTGCGATGCCAGCGGCACGAATCGCGACGTCGCCCCGAACGTCTGCGACAGATCTGTGAAGTCGGGCACGTCTGCGCTGCGCGTGATGTCGATAAACGCCTGAACGTCCTTGCGCGGTTCCCAGAGCAGTCCGATCTTGGGATTCACGCCAGAGTAAGCGGCGCTGGTGGAGCGATAGTTGGCGTCGCCCGGCACACCGCCGTAATCGATGTACTGACGAACGTCGCGGTAAGCTTTCGCACCGACCATGAGGCCGAGCGTCGGCAGGAAGAACAGCCGGTTCTCGAAATATGCCTCGTAGTTGTAAGCGCTCTGACGCGAGTCGAGCGTCTGCGCGCCGCGATTACCGTTCACGTTGACGTATTGATCGGCCTTCGTATTGCCACCGAAGAAGCGCGCGCCCACGATCAGGTCGTTACGCATGCCCGCGAGCGTCAGGTTCGCCGTGTAGCGGGGGGCTATGCCGTAGGTCCAGCCATCCTGATCGATGACCTGGAAGATCGGGTGATACAGACTCTTGTGAATGACCCACGACGCGATATCGAGCTGGCCGACGTCGAAGCGAATCGTGGTCAGGTTGCCCAGTCGCTCGGTGCGGGTGTTGCGCGCTTGATCGCCTGAGACTGCGGAGGCCGCCGCCTTGGTGGGATTGTTCAGCGCGTCGAACAGCGACAACGTTCCCGGCAGCTTCTGGTCGACGATGTAAGCGCCGAAGAAGAAACGCGTTTCCACGCGCGGCGAGAATTTGTAGCCGATGTTCGCGTTGATCTGAGCATAGTTGCCCTTCGCGTGATCGCGATAACCGTCGGACCGGTTGAGCGTCACGGTCGCGAGCGCATCGAGCGGCCCGAAGATGCGCGACATCTGTCCGCTCGCGCGAACGGTGCCGAAGCTGCCGCCTTCGAGCCGGAACTGGTTGGGGGCCTCTGCCGTGTAGGCCGTGGGTGTGACGAAGTTCAGCGCACCGCCCAGTGTGGTCGAACCGTAGGTCAGACCGTTGCCACCCTTGTAGACCTCGGTGGAGCGCAGACCCATCGGGTCGATCTGATAGTAGTCACCACTGCCGTCGGCCGAGTTGGTGGGGATCCCGTCCTGCAGGATCTCGAGGCCGCGTACGTGATAACCGCGTGCGATACCGGAGCCGCGAATCGACACGCGCAGCTCTTGCCCATAGCGGTTCTGGGCATAGACGCCGGGACTGTCTTTGAGCACGTCGCGAAGGTTGAACGCGTAGGTGTTCTGGTAGCTGTCGGCGTCGACGAAGCCCACGGAGCCGGCGGTCTGGAAAAGGTTGGCCCTCTGCTCCTCCACGCTGGGGGACGTAAGCGACTCTGCAGGGGCGGTCACGTTGGTGACGGGCAACGTAGCGGTCGGTGCGGTCGTCGTGGCGACCGGGGAGGTGTCTGCAGCAAGGACCATGGGGGCCACGGGAGCCACAGGATTCACGGCAGCGGTGCCCGCTGAGGGCATCGATGCTGCGGGGTTCGAGGTGAGGGCGTGTGCTGCGCTGCCCAGCGAGGCGAAGGCGAGCGCGATGGCCGCTTGCAACGGCTTCTGCGTCATGAAACGTGACATGAATGTCTCTCTCGCGACCGGATGACGGCCGCCTGATGATCGTGAGTGCCGAACGTGTCCGTTGTCGGCCAGGCACGCACGACGCGCCACGCGTCCGCGAGACGAGCGCGAACGTCAGGGCAAGCCGGGAGATAGGCAGCGCAAAACGGGTTCGACAGGAGCCACCGGCATTGACAAGCAATGGCCGGAAGTCGGGAGGATCAGACGGCGAGGGACGGCGGAGCGCGCGCTAAGGCGTCGGAGAAACGGGCGCGCGGGAAATGCGGCACCGGAGCCCGGGGGGCGGCAACGATGCCAGCCGGCGCGGCAGGCGGGGGGAGATGGAAGGCAGTGGTGACGAGCGGCTGATGCGTCCACAAGGCGCAATAACCGCACTTCTCCCAGTGATCTGCGGAGTCGAGCGAGTGGCCGGCGTTGCCATGCTCGCTGTGCAGACCGGTGGGCTGGACGTGAGCGGGCGCGGGAGGTGCCTGCGCGTCGTCATGGCCGCTGTGGCCGTCATGCGACGGGTCGCGTTGGGCGTCGGCGCGCGGGGTGGTGTTCGTGCCCAGTGAGGCCTGCGTGCCCTGCACCGTGCAGTAGACCGCGAACGGATCCGTCTGCATCGCGGCACGCCATTGCGCAATCGCAGGCATGAGCGCAGCCAGCAGGATCGCCAGCAGGGCGATCCCGATTGCGACGCGATGCTGACGAAGCTTGCGCATGCTGGGCCGGATTAAACGGATTAAGTCGGATTAAGCGGACGGACGAAAAATACGGGAATCGCCGGGCTGTCGAGTGGATCAGCCCGCGAGAGCGTCCTGTGATTACGTCATAAGCTCATCACGTAATCAGCTAACCGCGCGGGTCGCCGCGAAGGCAAAGACGCGGATCAGGCGGCTCTCGGGAAAGCAGGCATTGTAGGGGGTCTTGTCGAGGGGCGTAAATGTTTTGCGTTCGCATGTAGGGATGACGCGACAATTTGCCGCATCATTTGATGGAACCAAAAAAAGGAGCGCCACGGCCCCCCGGCACGCGGCGCTCCACACTGGAATCAGAACTTCATGCCAACGCCGACGCCGACGATCAGCGGATCGATGTGCAACGTGCCGAGGTCGGTGCCCGCGAGCGACGTGTCGGTTTTCATCCAGATCTTCTTGATGTCGATGTTGAAGAAGAGGTTTTTCGTCATCTGAATGTCCACGCCAGCTTGTAGTGCAGGTCCGACGCTGTGGTTCTTGATCGAGATCGGTGTGCCGCCTGCATTCAGGCTGCTGTTCCAGAAGCGCGTGTAGTTGATGCCCGCGCCAACGTAGGGACGTACCTTCCCTGCGTGATTGAAGTGGTATTGCAGCAGGAGTGTCGGCGGCAGCACGTTCACGCCCCCGAGATGTCCGAGGCTCGACGTGAGTTGATGCCGGGACATGCCAAGAATGAGTTCGACGCCGACGTTGTCGAGAATCATGTACGTGAAGTCGAGTTCAGGCACGATGGCGTTGTTGACGGTGACGCCGAGCGTCGGCAGGACGCTGCCGCTCGCATGCGAGTCCGGCAGGATGCCGATGGCTCGCACGCGCGCAAGGATGTCGCCAGCGTAAATGCCCTGCGAGCTGTCCTTGATAAAGCCGAGCGTCTTTGCGGAGGCCGCATTGTCGGTGGCCGGTGTGGCGCTTTGTGCGAATGCAGATGCGCTGAAGAGGGCGGCACCGGTAGCCAGTGCGGCGGCGAGAACCGTGGCGCCGAGGGAGTGCTTCATGATGTTGTCCAAAGTCGTGTGTGAGCACGACCGATGGTAGAAGCACGATGCGCTGCGGAACTTGATGCGCGTCAAGCGAGAGACAGCGCGCACGCCAGATGCGACAAACTGTCGCGCGCCGAGGTTTTGGTAGGATGCGGACTTTGCCACGCATTCCCCCATCGTGAAGCGCCCGATTTCGTCGCTGTTTTCTTCGCTGCTGCAAGCCGTCGGCCAAGCGGGCCGGCGGGGTCTTCGCCTTTTGCAACCGCTGTCCCCGTATGCGGCGCGCGCCTGGCATCACCTGCGCCATCCCACGCGTCGCGGCGTGCTGATCGCCATGGCGGCGCTGCCTTGTCTGCTCGTCGCTTACACGCTGATTCTGATTCCGTTCACGCCGAGCATTCGTGACATCCGTCGGGCAAAAGTCGACCAGCCTGCGCAGGTCCTGTCCGCCGACGGGAAACTGCTGGCCGAGTTCCGTCCGTCGAATCGCGAGTGGGTGGCGTTGAAGGACATCTCGCCCAATGTCGTCAAGGCGCTCGTGTCGACGGAAGATCATCGCTTTTACGAACACCACGGCATCGATCTGAAGCGTACCGCGGGGGCGGCGCTGCGAACGTTCTCCGGCGACCGTCAGGGCGGCTCGACGATTACGCAACAGCTCGCCCGCAATTTGTACCCAGACGACATCGGCCGCGCTCCGACGCTCACTCGCAAACTCAAGGAAGCGATCACCGCGCTCAAGATCGAGGCGCTGTACACGAAGCCCGAGATTCTCGAGACGTACCTGAACACGGTGCCTTTCCTGTACAACGCGTACGGCATTGAAATGGCCGCGCGCACGTACTTCGACAAGTCTGCCGATCAGTTGGATGTCGTCGAAGCCGCCACGCTCGTCGGCATGCTCAAGGGCAACAGCTATTACAACCCGGTGATCAATCCCGAGCGCGCGCTGCAACGCCGTAACACGGTGCTCGCGCAGATGGTGAAGTTCGGTGACCTCGATGCATCGAAGCTCGCGGCGCTGCAAAAGCGGCCGTTGCGTGTCGACTTCGAACGTCAGACGGAAGAGCCGGGGCCTGCACCGCACTTCGCACAGCAATTGCGCAAGTGGCTCATCGGCTGGGCGGATCGGAACGACTACAACATCTACTCGGACGGTCTGGTGGTGCACACCACCATCGACGCACGCTTGCAGTCGATGGCGACGCAGGCGCTCACGCGTCAGGCGAATCAATTGCAAGGCATTGCCGACGCGAACTGGTCGGCACGCGGCGGTTGGCGCGACAGTACGGCGCTGGTCCAGTCGTTCGTGCGCGAGACGGCGGAATACCGCAATGCCGTGGCCGGGGGCGAAGCGCCCGAAGCGGCGATGAAGCGTCTGTTCGCCGACAAAACGTTCATGCAGAACCTGCGCACGACGAAGACGCGCGTGCAGGCCGGTTTCCTGGCCATCGATCCGCGTACTGGCGAAATTCGCGCGTGGGTCGGCAGCCGTGACTTCACGACCGACCCGTTCGATCACGTGCAGCAGGCGCGTCGTCAGCCGGGCTCGACGTTCAAGCCGTTCGTGTATGGTGCAGCTTTCGTCAAGGGGCGCAAGCCGGACGACACCATCGTCGATCAGGTGGTGGAGATTCCGCTCGCAGGCGGCGAAATCTGGCGACCCAGCGACGACACCACACCAACGAACAAGCCGATGAAACTGAGCGATGCGCTGGCGCAATCGCGCAACACCGTCACGGCGCAGTTGATGCAGGATGTCGGGCCGTCGCGCGTGGTCGGCCTCGCTCGCGCGATGGGCGTGCGCGAGAGCAAGCTCGATCCGGTGCCGTCGCTCGCGCTGGGCACGAGTCCCGTCTCGCTCAAGGAGATGGTCGCGGCCTACGGCACGATCGCCGATGGCGGCGAGTATCGCGAGCCGACGATGGTCACGGAGATCACGAACAGCGAAGGCGAAGTGCTGGCGACGTTTTCACCGGCGCGACCTGAGCGCGCGCTCTCGGAGAGCGACGATTACACGCTGCTCGACACCATGCGCGGTGTCATCAATCGCGGGACCGGCAATGCGATTCGCACGCGCTTCGGCATTCGGGCCGACGTCGCGGGCAAGACCGGTACCACGCAAGACAACGCCGACGGCTGGTTCATTCTGATGCAGCCGCAGTTGGTGGCGGGCGCATGGGTCGGCTTCAACGACAGCCGCATCACGTTGCGCAGCGATTACTGGGGACAGGGCGCACACAGTGCGTTGCCGATTGTCGGGGATGTCTTCTCGCGTGCGTTGCGCGCGAAGGTCATAGACGGCAGCGCGAAGTTCGAAGCCCCTGACAATCACCACTGGTACAGCGACTGGTGGACGCGCGCCTCGGACTGGGTGACGGGCCTCTTCGCCAAGAAGCCGGAGCCCAAGCCCCAAGCGCCGGTGAAGCGCCAACCGTCACCCGCTCCGGCCCCCACGCCGTCGGTCTCGACGCCGGATGCGGCCAGCGACAGCGGCCCGTTGCCGGTGCCGGTCGCATCCGCTGTGCTCGCTCAGCCGCAGTACATGCAACCCGCGAGTACTCCGCAAGGCACGACCATCCCGGGTGTGCCCGGCGAGTGGAACGGACCGGGCGGTTCGTCCGGGACGGGGGCGGGCGGGGCATCGATACCGGTCACGCCGTCGGTGCCTGCTGCACCGTCAACATCGCCCGGCGGGATCATGCTGTCCCCGTCGCCCGCACCGCAAAGCCCGGCCTCCACACAGTAACCGCTGCTCACCGGGCGGATTTTCCATAACAGTTATGCGCCTTTCTCATGACTGGTGTGTCATGGCTTGCGCTATATTCATCACGATATAGCGATGGCGGCAACTGTCGCCCGCAGCATCGGCGTCACTTTGAGGGCTGATGACAAGAGGAGGGGGGGCGCAAGCTATGTTCATCCGGCAATTGAGCTATCTCGTGGCGCTGTCGCAGGCGCGGCACTTTCGTCGTGCAGCGGAGCTATGCAACGTATCGCAACCAACGCTCTCCGGCGCGATCCGAAGCATCGAGGAAGAGTTCGGCCTGCCGATCGTGCGACGCGGACGCCGTTTCGAGGGCTTCACGCCGGAGGGCGAACGGGTGCTGGCGTGGGCGCGTCAGGTGCTGGCCGACTGCGAAGGGTTGCGTCAGGAGGCCAGTGCGAGTCGCCGCGAGGTCTCCGGATGCCTGCGCATCGGCGCGATCCCCACCGCGTTGCCGCTCGTCCCTCTGCTCACCGACGCTTGCCTGCGCGAGTTTCCCGGCATGCGTCATGAGGTCTACACGCTCTCTGCGACACAAGCACTGCGTCAACTCTCCGAACTCGATCTCGACGTCGGCCTGAGTTATCTCGATGATCCGCGCCTGCGCGAATTCGAAACCATCTCCCTGTTCCGCGAGCGCTACGTACTGATCGCGCGTGACGAGTCGGCGTTGTCGGGCAGCACGTCGCTGTCGTGGCACGAAGCGGCGAAGCTGCCGCTATGTCTGCTCACCGGCAACATGCAGTGTCGTCAGGGGATCGATGCAGCGCTGGCGCGCGCGGGCACGTCGGCGTCGCCGCGCGTGGAGACGGATTCGCTCATGGCGCTGTACGCGCACGTGCGCTGCGCGGGCCTGTTCAGCATCGTGCCGCACAGCGTGCTGTGTCTGGCGGAGATGCGCGACGAGTTGCACGCCGTGCCGTTGCAACCGGCGCTGCATCGCGAGATCGGTCTCATTCTGCGCGAGCGGCTGCCCCGTCCCCCCCTGCTGGACGCCGCCATCGCCGCCTTCCGTTCGGTGGATCTGCAAACTCGGCTGGATGCTTTGCTGCCTGCATAGCATTGCTCACATGGCAAGTGACCCGGCAAAAATCCCTTGACCTCAAGTCGGCTTGAATTGCCACACTGCGTGACATGCGCTACGCCGGGTGACGTTCGGGACATCGTGGGGATCGACCGACGTCCGCATTGGCATGCGCCACCATCGTATCGACGTGAGGAATGCCAATGACCGAAAACGCCAATCAGGATCAGTCCGAACTATGGAACGGCCGTTCGGGCAGTGCATGGGTGGACAACCGTGCCGCGCTCGACCAGATGTTCGTGCCGCTCGCGAGGTTTCTTATCGACCGCGCTCGCGACGTCGCGCGGCGCACGCCGTCGGGGCGCTTGCTCGACGTCGGATGCGGCACCGGCGGCGCTACGCTCGCGATGTCCACCACGCTGGGTCATTCCTGGCAACTCACGGGGGCCGACATCTCCGCACCAATGATCGAGACGGCGCGTACACGCGCGGCGAACGCCCGTGCACCGGTCGAATTTGTTTGCGCCGACGTGCAGACCCACGTGTTTCCGCAAGCCCACTTCGATCTCATCGTTTCGCGGCTTGGCGTCATGTTCTTCGACGATCCCATATCCGCCTTCGCAAATCTGCGCGTGTCGGCCCGCCCTGGCGCGACACTCCACACGCTCGTTTGGCGAGGGCCGTCGGAGAATCCTTTCATGACTGTGGCCGAGCGTGCCGCCGCACCGTTACTCCCCGGCGTGCCGCCCCGACAGCCGGGGGCGCCGGGGCAGTTCGGCTTCGCGGATCGTGAGCGCGTCGCGTCCATTCTGTCGTCGGCTGGCTGGGCGGATGTCCGGCTTGAGCCCGTGCACTTCGATTGCACGTTCGCGCAGGTCGATTTGCGCGACTACGCGTCGCGTCTCGGGCCGGTGGGACTGGCGCTCGCCGGTCTCGATCCGGCAAAGCGAGAGCCTGTCGTAGACGCCATCGTCGACGCCTACGCGCCCTTCGTCGAACAGGGCGAAGTGCGCTTCACCTCGGCGTGCTGGCACCTTGCGGCACGTGCACCGTCTGGCGACGTCTGACGCCATCGCGCGTCATCCACATCGCTTTGATAGGTCTCGCCGATCAACCGATCGACCGGAACGATTTTCCAGACGAAACGCATACACCGATCATTGGCCTCAATGCAGCGACGACAAGCGTCGCCAAGCAGACATCTTGCAGATAACCATTCAGGAGCGAGACACCATGGCCAAGATTGTTTGTGTACTGTACGACGACCCCGTTACCGGCTACCCGAAGACCTACGCCCGCGACGATCTGCCGAAGATCGAGTGCTACCCCGATGGCCAGACGCTGCCCACGCCGCGTGCCATCGACTTCCAGCCGGGCGCATTGCTCGGTAGCGTGTCGGGTGAGCTGGGCCTGCGCAAGTACCTCGAATCGAACGGCCATGAACTCGTCGTGACGTCGAGCAAGGACGGCGACAATAGCGTGCTCGACCGCGAACTGGCCGACGCCGAAATCGTAATCTCGCAGCCGTTCTGGCCCGCCTACATGACGGCCGAGCGCATCAAGCGTGCGAAGAAGCTGAAAATGATCGTGACCGCCGGCATCGGCTCGGATCACACCGATCTGCAAGCCGCGATGGAACACGGCATCACCGTCGCGGAAGTGACGTACTGCAACAGCAACAGCGTGGCCGAACACGTGATGATGACGACGCTGGCGCTGGTGCGTAACTACCTGCCGTCGTATCAGTGGGTGCTCAAGGGCGGCTGGAACATCGCTGATTGCGTCGAGCGTTCGTACGATCTGGAAGGCATGCACGTGGGCACGGTGGCAGCGGGGCGTATTGGCCTGCGCGTGCTGCGTCTGATGAAACCGTTCGGCACGCATCTGCACTACCTCGATCGTCACCGTCTGCCGGAATCGGTCGAGAAGGAACTCAACCTCACGCACCACACGAGTCTCGAGAGCCTCGCCAAGGTGTGCGACGTGGTCACGCTGAACTGCCCGCTGCACCCGGAAACGGAGCACATGATCAACGCCGACAGCCTGAAGCACTTCAAGCGCGGCGCGTACCTGATCAACACGGCGCGCGGCAAGCTGTGCGATCGCGATGCAGTCGCGGCGGCGCTCGAAAGCGGCCAGCTCGCGGGCTACGGCGGCGATGTCTGGTTCCCGCAACCGGCACCGGCCGATCACCCGTGGCGCAGCATGCCGCACCACGGCATGACCCCGCACATCTCGGGCACGAGCCTGTCGGCACAGACGCGCTACGCCGCTGGCACGCGCGAAATTCTGGAGTGCTACTTCGAGAACCGTCCGATCCGCAACGAGTACCTGATCGTGCAGAACGGCAAGCTCGCCGGCGTGGGCGCGCACTCGTACAGCGCAGGCAACGCCACGGGCGGTTCGGAAGAAGCCGCTCGCTTCAAGAAGTCGGCCTGATGCTCTTCATGCGTGAGCATCAGTCTTGCTGATTCACCGCAGTAGTACGGTTCCGGTAGTTCTTTTGCAGTTCCTGGCTGTACCCGCCGGGTCGTCGGTTCGACGCCCGGCGGGGTAGTACCTCCTCGTGCAACATCGCGATCTCAAACCGGTGCGTCTTCGGGATGCACCGGTCTTTTTTGACGTCGCGCTTTTTGACGTCGCGAAATGCACGTCACACCACGCTCAGGCAGGGCGCTTCGGAATCTCCAGTCCGCGAATCACCGCCGGACGCGCCACAAATGCCCCCAGCGCGCGCTGCACGCTCTTGAACTGATCGAAGCCGACGAGATCGCCCGCCTCGTAGAAGCCGACGAGGTTGCGAACCCACGGGAATGTGGCGATATCGGCGATGGTGTATTCGTCGCCCATCAGCCACTGATGGTCGGCCAGACGCGCATCGAGCACCGCGAGCAGGCGCTTCGACTCGGCGACGTAACGGTCGCGCGGACGCTTGTCCTCATACTCCTTACCCGCGAACTTGTTGAAGAAGCCCAACTGGCCGAACATCGGACCGATGCCGCCCATCTGGAACATCACCCATTGCAGCGTCTCGTAACGCGCGGCCGGATCGACGGGCAGCAGCTTGCCGGTTTTCTCGGCGAGGTACCAGAGGATCGCGCCCGACTCGAACAGCGGCAGCGGCTTGCCGCCGGGACCGTTCGGATCGAGGATCGCGGGAATCTTGTTGTTCGGGTTGAGCGAGAGGAATTCCGGCGTTAGCTGGTCGTTGGTCTGAAAATTCACCAGATGCACTTCGTACGGCAGCCCGATTTCTTCGAGCATGATCGACACCTTCACCCCGTTAGGCGTTGGCAGCGAATACAGTTGCAGGCGTTCCGGGTGCGCGGCAGGCCACTTGCGGGTGATGGGGAACTGGGACAACTCGGCGGATTGATCGGACATGGGGATCGACGCATTCGGGATGAGCGGCCAACAGCGCCGCGGGACGCCCAATATAACGCCAAGTGTCCGGACGTGCTGGCGGCTGCACCATCGGTGTGCGTGGCACGTGACACGCTGTCCTTCATGACAGCCGTGAGACTTGTTTCGTGAATGTGATTCACGCGCGCGTCAAAAAATCTCACCTTGTAATGGCGCTCATCGGGGCCTTAAATTAAAAGCCTTCGCTCACATCGGCCCTTTTGTTGGTGCACTAACTTTCCTCACCTAAGGATGACACCATGAGCACGTTCAAGACGAAGGATGGCACTGCGATTTTTTACAAAGACTGGGGCAAAGGCCGCCCGGTCGTGTTCTCCCACGGCTGGCCGCTGAGCGCCGACGCGTGGGACCCACAAATGCTGTTTCTGGTGCAGCACGGCTATCGCGTGATTGCGCACGACCGTCGCGGCCACGGCCGCTCGGACCAGCCCGGCACCGGTAACGACATGGACACCTACGCCGACGACCTCGCCGCCCTCGTCGAGCATCTCGATCTGCACAACGCCACGTTCGTCGGCCATTCGACCGGTGGTGGCGAAGTCGCGCATTACCTGGGCCGTCACGGCACGAAGCGCGCGGCGCAGGCCGTGCTCATCGGTGCCGTGCCGCCCGTCATGCTCAAGTCGGACAAAAACCCGGGCGGTCTGCCCATTGGCGTTTTCGACGACATTCGCGCGAATGTTGCCGCGAATCGTTCGCAGTTCTATCAGGATCTGGCGGTGCCCTTCTACGGCTACAACCGTCCGAACGCCAAGAAGTCGCAAGGCGTGATCGACGCCTTCTGGGCACAGGGCATGTGGGGTTCGCACCTCGGCCAGTACCTGTGCGTGAAGGAGTTCTCTGAGGTGGATTACACCGAAGACCTGAAGAAGATCGATGTCCCGACGCTCGTGCTGCATGGCGACGACGATCAGATCGTGCCGATCGACGATTCGGGCAAGCTCACCGCGCAGATCGTCAAGAACGCAACGCTGAAGATTTATCCGGGCGGCGCGCACGGCATGTGCACCGTCGAGGCGGACAAGGTGAACGCCGATCTTCTGGAATTCCTGAAGCAGGCGTCGTAAGCCTTTCGTCGCGTCAACGAAAAAGGGACGGCAATTGCCGTCCCTTTTCTATCTCAGCGAGCGCAAACTCAGCCGTTTCAGCCGTTCAGCACCTTGGCGATGCTATCGGCCACCACGGCAACGTTGCCCTCGTTCAGTCCGGCCACGCACATGCGGCCCGAGCGGATCAGATAGACGCCGTGGGCTTCACGCAGCACGTCGACCTGTGCGGCCGTCAGACCCGTGTACGTGAACATGCCGCGCTGCTCCAGATAACGCGAGAGCATGGTGTCCGGCACATGGCCGCGCAGACCGTCGTGAATCGCGCCGCGCATGCGCGTGATGCGCTGGCACATGGCCGAGAGTTCTTCTTCCCACGACTTGCGCAGTTCCGGCGTGCTCAGCACCTTGGCGACGATTTTCGCGCCGTGCGTCGGCGGGTTGCTGTAGTTCGAGCGCACGGCGCTCGTCAGCTGGCCCAGCACGCGATCCGCAGCTTCCGACGATTCGCAGATGACCGACAGGCCGCCGCAACGCTCGCCGTACAGCGAGAAGTTCTTCGAGAACGAGTTGGCGACGAACGCGGGCAGGCCCTGACGCGCCAGTTCGCGAATCACGAAGGCGTCGGCCTCGATGCCCGAGCCGAAACCCTGATACGCCATGTCGACGAAGGGCAGCAGTTCGCGCTTCTTGAGCACTTCGATCAGTTGCACCCATTGCGCGTCGTTCAGATCGACGCCGGTCGGGTTATGGCAGCAAGCGTGCAGCAGCACGACGCTTCGTGCGGGCAGCTTGTCGATGGCGTCGACCATCGCTTCGAATTGCAGGCCACCGGTCGCTTCGTCGTAATACGGGTACGTATTCACGGTGAAGCCGGCGCGCTCGAAGATGAAGCGATGGTTATCCCATGTCGGATCGCTCACCCACACTTGCGAGCCTGGGAAGTAACGCTTGATGAAATCTGCGCCGACCTTCAGGGCACCCGAGCCGCCGAGCGTCTGCACGGTGGCGATGCTGCCGTTCTTGCGCGCGGGCGAGTCTTCGCCGAACACGAGACCTTGCACGGCGTCGCGGTAGTTGGCAAAGCCCGCCATCGGCAAATACGGCTTCGGACCGACTTCGGCCAGCAGCAGCGCTTCGGCCTGACGAACCGCGTTCATGACCGGAAGACGGCCAGCGTCGTCGTAATAGATGCCGATGCTCAGGTTGACCTTGTTGGTACGCGGATCTTTCGCGAAATTCTCGTTGAGCGAGAGGATCGGGTCACCGGGATAGGCATCGATGTGTTCGAACATGGCAGTTCCTGGAATAGCGATGGAATAACGATGGGGTAACGTCTGATGATACCGCTAGTGCGGCACTGCCGGGTGTACGCCGGGCGTCGAAAGCCCGGCGTGCGGCGTTGACTTATTTAGCGCGTTGCGCTGGCCGGGACTGGCGCGGCCGCGTTTTTCTGACGCAGACGGTAGCCGACGGCCAGCACGACCAGCCACACGGGGATCAGATACACGGAGATGCGCAGATCCGGGATCAGATACATCACCACCAGAATGCCTGCAAGGAACGCCAGACACAGGTAGTTCGTGAGCGGGTAGCCGAGGCTCTTGAAGAGCGTGGTCTCACCGGCGCGTGCCTTGGCACGACGGAAGGCCAGATGGATCACGCTGATCATCGCCCAGTTGATGATCAGGGCCGACACGACCAGTCCCATCAGCAGTTCGAACGCCTTGCCCGGCATGAAGTAGTTAATCACCACGCACACGGCCGTCGCGGCTGCCGAGACGCCGAGGGCGGCCAGCGGAATACCACGCGAGTTCACCTTGAGCAGCGCGCGCGGCGCGTTGCCCTGACCGGCCAGACCGTACAGCATGCGGCTGTTGCAATACACGCAGCTGTTGTAGACGGACAGCGCGGCAGTCAGCACCACGGCGTTGAGCACGTGAGCGACGAAGTTGCTGTTCAGTTCATGGAAAATCAGCACGAATGGGCTGCCGCCTGACACGACCTTTTCCCACGGATACAGCGAGAGCAGCACGCCGAGTGCGCCGACGTAGAAAATCAGAATGCGGTAGATGACCTGATTGGTCGCACGCGGAATGGTGCGCGACGGGTCGTCCGCTTCCGCCGCCGTAATGCCGACCAGCTCAAGCCCGCCGAATGAGAACATGATGACCGCCATTGCCATGACGAGGCCGGACACGCCGTTCGGGAAGAAGCCGCCGTGCCGCCATAGGTTGGCCACGCTCGCTTCAGGGCCTGCATTGCCGGAGAAGAGCAGATAGCCGCCGAAGCCGATCATGCCGACGATGGCGGCGACTTTGACGATGGAGAACCAGAATTCCATCTCGCCATACGACTTCACGCTGGAGAGATTGATGGCGTTGATGACGCCGAAGCAAACGAGTGCCGAGACCCACGTGGGAATGCCGGGCCACCAGTACTGAACGTAGATCCCGACGGCGGAGAGTTCGGCCATCGAGACGAGGACGTAAAGCACCCAGTAATTCCAGCCGGAGACGAAGCCCGCGAACTGACCGCAATACTTGTTGGCGAAGTAGCTGAACGACCCTGCGACGGGTTCGTCCACGACCATTTCACCGAGTTGGCGCATGATGAAAAACGCGACGACGCCCGCAATAGCGTAGCCCAGCAAGACTGAGGGGCCAGCGGTTTTGATGGTTTGGGCGATGCCGAGAAAGAGGCCGGTGCCGATCGCGCCACCGAGCGCGATCAATTGGATGTGACGATTCTTCAGGCCGCGGTGGAGCGAGCCATCTTTTGCTGCGTTGGCGGACATGTCTGTTCCTTACCCTACCTTCGTATTCACGCGACGCGCTTCTCTGTTTTCATGCGGTGAGCACGAACCGGAAGCGTTGAGCCGCCACGGCGCGGTGCTTATGGCACCGTCGCCGTGTCCTTTGGGATCGTCCGTGCGAGCGGACGATCATGTCTCCCCGGAACTCAGACCTTGAGCGTGCCGCGCTCGATCTGGTCGCGCTCAAGCGATTCGAACAGCGCCTTGAAGTTGCCTTCGCCGAAGCCGTCGTCGCCTTCGCGCTGAATGAACTCGAAGAACACCGGGCCAAGCAACGTCTTCGAGAAGATCTGCAACAGCAGACGCGGCTTGCCGTTCTCGGTCGTACCGTCGAGCAGAATGCCGCGCGCCTTCAGTTCGCCCACCGGCTGACCGTGACCCGGCAAACGGGTCTCGAGCGCATCGTAGTAGAAGTCGTTCGGCGCGGTCATGAGATCGACGCCTGCCATTTGCAGGTTGTCGACGACCTGAAGCAGGTTGTCGGTGAGGAAGGCAATGTGCTGAATGCCTTCACCGTTGAAGGCCATCAGGAATTCCTCGATCTGGCCGCTGCCCTTTGCCGATTCCTCGTTCAGGGGAATGCGGATTTTACCATCGGGGGCGGTCATCGCCTTGGAGGTCAGGCCCGTGTACTCGCCGGAAATGTCGAAGTAGCGAATCTCGCGGAAGTTGAACAACTTCTCGTAGAAGTTGGCCCAGTAAGCCATGCGGCCACGATAGACGTTGTGCGTCAGGTGATCGATCAGGCGCAGGCCGTGACCGACCGGGTGACGGTCGACACCTTCGATGTATTCGAAGTCGATGTCATAGATCGACTTGCCTTCTTCGAAGCGGTCGATCAGATACAGCGGCGCGCCGCCAATGCCCTTGATCGCCGGAAGACGCAGTTCCATCGGGCCGGTTTCGATCTCGACGGGCTGTGCGCCGAGTTCCAGCGCGCGGGCGTAGGCCTTGTGCGAGTCTTTCACGCGGAAGGCCATGCCGCAGGCGCTCGGGCCGTGCTCGGCGGCGAAGTAGGCCGCTTCGCTGTTCGGCTCGCGGTTCACGATGAAGTTGACCTCGCCCTGACGGTACAGCACCACGTCTTTCGAGCGGTGACGCGCCACGAGCGTGAAGCCCATCTGTTCGAAAATGGGTTCGAGGACGTTCGGCGTAGGCGAAGCGAATTCCACGAATTCGAAGCCCATCAATTGCATCGGATTTTCAAACAGGTCGGCCATGATCGTCTCGGCTTGGTGAGGTGATTTGCAGGGATGACAGATTCATTGGGCGCGTGCACCGGCCGGAGGTTATGTCCCGGCAAGTACAGACGGCTTCGGATCGTGCAACAAAATTGTGCTTTATCGACCGATGGGTCGGGGTATCACAATCCGCTCGTTCCGTTCGTCGAAATCCTTGCTATTGCAAGTGTTTCGCGCACATTTGCGTCATTTCATGAGGGGCAGTGTAAGTGCGTCGGCACAAAATAGGATTTCGTAACTGCGCTAGGGAAACCCTATGTTATGCACTAATATTTCTAAAATCGTCTGAGATGGGAAATAAAAATGCATGACATTGAGATTGATCGGATTGACGTACGCTTGTTGGGGATATTGCAGAGCCACGGACGGATTTCGAATCTCGAACTGGCCGAAGCGATCAAGCTTTCGCCCGCGCAGACGCTGCGGCGTCACCGTCGTCTCGAAGAAATGGGCGTGATCAAGGGCTACGACACGCGGCTCGACGCGCAACGGCTCGGCTTCAGCGTGGTCGCGTTCGTCCATGTGACGATGGAGCGCGGCCATATCCGCGACCTGTCGAACTTCAAGGGACTGGTCGCGGAACTCGCGCAGATTCAGGAATGCTTTTCCGTGACGGGCGACATCGACTACGTGCTTAAGGTCGTGGCGCGCGATCTGAAGGCGCTGTCCGAGTTTCTGCTCGATACGCTGATGCGCATTCCGGGTGTGAGTGCCGTGAAGTCGAGTGTTTGTCTCGACGAGATCAAATGCACGTCGGCCGTGCCGCTTTGATGGTGTGACGATGCCCATCCCACATCGTGGGAAACTCGCGAGGCGACACATCATGGTTGACAGCGTCCGAAAATCTGTGATTTCATGTGCCACATGATCACCGCGCAATTCTCCCTCTCGCTACGACTACTAGCCCGCTCCACCGGGCTTGGTCCGTTGCTGCGCGCGTGCATCGTCTGAATTCCTCACTGAAGCACCGCTGATTTTCCCCAGTTACGCCGACCTGAGCCCCGGTTCATCCAACCGGAGGTCGTAGCTTATCTGCGTCTGTGCGTCGTCCGGTTGACACTTTTGCTGACAATCGAGACCCGCCATGTTGAAGAACCCTGCTACGAAGTACCGCCCGTTCACCCCGGTCAACATCCCCGACCGACAGTGGCCGAGCCGCACCATTACGCGTGCCCCGATCTGGATGAGCACCGACCTGCGCGACGGCAATCAGGCGCTCTTCGAGCCGATGGACGCCCAGCGCAAGATGCGCATGTTCAAGACGCTCGTCGCCATCGGCTTCAAGGAAATCGAAGTGGCGTTCCCGTCGGCCTCCGACACCGATTTCAACTTCGTGCGCGAGTTGATCGAAGGCGGTCACATTCCCGACGACGTCACCATCGAAGTGCTTACGCAAGCCCGCGACGACCTCATCGAACGCACCTTCGCCTCGCTCAAGGGTGCGCCGCGCGCCATCGTTCACCTCTACAACGCCACGGCCCCCGAATTCCGCCGCATCGTCTTCAATCTCGACCAGCCCGGCGTAAAGGCGCTCGCCGTGTCCGCCGCCAAGACGATCAAGCGCTGTGCCGATGCCGCGCCGGAAACGCAATGGACGTTGCAATACAGCCCGGAGACGTTCACGGGCACCGAACTCGATTTCGCCAAGGAAGTGTGCGACGCAGTCTTCGACGTATGGCAGCCGACGCCTGAGCGCAAGTGCATCGTCAACTTGCCCGCGACCGTCGAAATCGGCACGCCGAACTACTACGCCGACCAGATCGAGTGGATGCACCGTAACCTCGCGCGTCGCGACTCGCTGATCCTTTCCGTTCACCCGCACAACGACCGTGGCACGGCCGTCGCCGCCGCCGAGCTGGCCGTGATGGCCGGTGCCGATCGCATCGAAGGCTGCCTCTTCGGCAACGGCGAGCGCACGGGTAACGTCGATCTCGTCACGCTCGGCCTGAACCTGTACACGCAGGGCGTCGATCCCGGCCTCGACTTCTCGAACATCAACGAAATTGCACGCACGTCGGAAGAATGCACGCAATTGCCGGTGCACCCGCGTCACCCGTATGTCGGCGATCTCGTGTTCACCGCGTTCTCCGGCTCGCACCAGGATGCCATCAAGAAGGGCCTCGCCGCGCAGAAGTCGGATGCCGTCTGGGAAGTGCCGTATCTCCCCATCGACCCGAGCGATCTCGGCCGCACGTACGACTCGATCATTCGCGTGAACAGCCAGTCGGGCAAGGGCGGCATCGCTTACTTGCTGGAGCAGACGTACGGCGTGCAGATGCCGCGTCGCCTGCAAGTCGACTTCAGCTCGGCCGTGCAGCGCTACACCGATGAGACGGGTGCGGAAGTCACCGCCTCGCAGATCTGGCAACTGTTCCAGAAGGAGTACGTGGCGTCGACGGACCCGGTGGCGTACGTCGCCCACACGCTCTCCGAGCGCGACGGCCGTCAGCACATCGCCGTGACCATCGACGTGCATGGCCAGCGCACGACGGTGTCGGGGGCCGGTAACGGTCCGCTCGACGCGCTGATGAACGCCATGCGTACGCCGGTTCGCGTGCAGCACTACGAAGAGCGAGCACTGACGCAAGGCGCAGACGCGCGTGCCATCGCCATCGCGGAAATGGCGGGCGAAACGATTGTGGGTAGCGCGTTCGGTGTGGGTATCGACGCCAATCTGACGACGGCGTCGATCCGTGCGGTCATCAGTGGTATCAACCGTGCCTACGCACGCAGCGATGCCGACGCGCAAGGCAAGTTCTTCGACGCCGTGATGCGCGACGTGGCGAAGGCTGTCTGAGCGACGCGAGCGCTAAGGAATGACAGGAAGGACTGAAGGAGACATTGGGCAGAAGCGTCCCGCCCCGCACTGATCGTGCGGGCGGGACATCGGGAGCGGCGTGGCGGAACTTACCGGTGACCGCACGCACTCCCGGCCCGAAAACATCGGCGGTGAAGTTGTATTACACCGCTTCGATGGCGATAGCGATGCCTTGGCCGACCCCAATGCACATCGTACACAGCGCAAAGCGACCACCCGTACGCCCCAGCTGATACATCGCCGTCGTGACCAGACGCGCGCCGCTCATGCCGAGCGGATGGCCCAATGCAATGGCGCCACCGTTCGGATTGACGCGCAGATCGTCGTCGGCTACGCCGAGTTGTCGCAACACGGCCAGGCCCTGGCTCGCAAACGCTTCGTTGAGTTCGATGACGTCGAACTGATCGAGCGACATTCCGAGCCGCGCGAGCAGTTTTTGCGTTGCGGGAGCCGGACCGATGCCCATGATGCGCGGTGCCACCCCTGCCGTCGCCATGCCCAACACACGGGCACGCGGCGTCAGGCCATAGCGCGCCGCACTCGCCTCGTCTGCCAGCAGCAGAGCGCAGGCGCCGTCGTTGACGCCAGAAGCGTTACCGGCGGTCACGGTGCCATCAGGGCGTACCACGCCCTTGAGTCTGGCGAGCGCTTCCATGCTCGTCGCACGCGGGTGTTCGTCGCGATCCACAATGATCGCTTCGCCTTTCTTCTGGGTGATGGACACCGGCGTGATTTCCTCGGCCAGCGTGCCGTTTGCCTGAGCACGCGCCGCCTTCTCCTGCGAGCGCACGGCAAAGCGATCCTGATCTTCGCGGCTGATGCCGAAATCGGTCGCCACGTTCTCGCCCGTCTCGGGCATCGAATCCACGCCGTACTGCGCCTTCATCAGCGGATTGACGAAACGCCAGCCGATGGTCGTGTCGTACATCTCCGCCTGACGCGAAAACGCGCTGGCTGCCTTGCCCATCACGAACGGTGCGCGGCTCATGCTTTCCACGCCACCTGCAATCATCAGGCCTGCTTCGCCCGCTTTGATGGCGCGAGCGGCGGTGCCGATGGCGTCCATGCCCGAGCCGCACAGACGGTTGATCGTCGCACCCGGCACGTCCTGCGGCAGACCGGCGAGCAGCGACGACATGCGCGCCACATTGCGGTTGTCTTCGCCCGCCTGATTGGCGCAGCCATAGATCACGTCGACGACTTGCGTCCAGTCGACGTTTGCGTTGCGCGCCATGAGCGCCTTGAGGGGGATCGCACCGAGATCGTCGGCGCGCACCGACGACAGCGCGCCGCCGTAGCGGCCGATAGGGGTGCGAATTGCGTCGCAGATGAAGACTTCACTCATTTTTTACCTCAGGCAATGGAGGGGGACGGCAGCAGCGTCACACCGGTCAGGCGTTGTAGTTCGTCGAACGCGAGGCCCTCGACCATATCGACGACGCGCAGCCCGTCGGGGGTCACGTCGATGACCGCGAGGTCGGTGTAGATGCGCGTGACGCAGCCCACGCCGGTGAGCGGGTACGTGCACTGATCGACGATCTTGCTCTCACCCTGCTTGGTCTGATGTTCCATCATCACGAACACCTGCTTCGCGCCGCTCGCGAGGTCCATCGCACCGCCGACGGCCGGAATCGCATCGGGTGCGCCCGTGTGCCAGTTGGCGAGGTCGCCGGTCTTCGAGACCTGGAACGCGCCCAGCACGCAGAAGTCGAGGTGGCCGCCGCGCATCATCGCGAACGAGTCGGCGTGATGGAAGTACGCCCCCCCCGGCTTGAGCGTGACGGGTTGCTTACCGGCGTTGATGAGGTCTTCGTCCTCTTCGCCCTTGGCAGGGGCCGGGCCCATGCCGATCACGCCGTTCTCGCTCTGGAGAATGATTTCCTTCTCGGCGGGCAGATGATTGGCCACTGCCGTGGGCAGGCCGATGCCGAGGTTCACATAAGCGCCGTCGGGAATATCCTGGGCGACGCGGGCGGCCATCTGGTCGCGGGTCAGTCGGTTCATGTCTTGCTCCGGTTCAGATGGGGATCAGGCGGCGGTGGGCGGCACGGCGACCACACGCTGCACGAAGATGCCGGGCGTGACCACGGCTTCCGGATCGAGTTCGCCGAGTTCGACGACTTCGCTCACCTGAACGATGGCGCACTTTGCCGCGGTGGCCATGATCGGGCCGAAGTTGCGGGCGGTCTTGCGATACACGAGGTTGCCCCAGCGGTCGCCCTTGAGCGCCTTGATGAGCGCGAAATCGGCGTGGATGGGCGATTCCAGCACGTACGACTTGCCGTCGATCACGCGCGTTTCCTTACCTTCGGCGAGCAACGTGCCGTAGCCGGTCGGTGTGAAAAATCCGCCGATGCCCGCGCCTGCGGCACGAATGCGCTCGGCGAGGTTGCCCTGCGGCACCAGTTCCAGTTCGATCTTGCCAGCACGATACAGACCGTCGAACACCTGCGAGTCGGTCTGACGCGGGAACGAGCAAATGATTTTGCGTACGCGTCCGGCCTTGAGCAGGGCGGCGAGGCCCGTTTCGCCGTTACCGGCATTGTTGTTGACGATGGTCAGATCGCGAGCGCCTTGTTCGATCAGGGCGTCGATGAGCGCCGAAGGCATCCCGGCGTTGCCGAAGCCGCCAATCATGATAGTCGCGCCGTCGTGGACGTCTGCGACCGCGCTGGCGAGCGAGTCGTAAATCTTGTTGATCACACGTGCCTCCTGGGCATTTCCGTCAATTCGCAAATCCACATTCCAACCGGATGAACACGCGTGGCAATCGCGTTTCCGGTGGCTGTCTCCAAGCGATGACGTCTTGTGCGGCGGCATCGTTTGGTTCACAATGTTCTTATAGCGAACAAATATTCGCTATAAGAACAGCGTAAGCCTTCCGTTGTCGGGCGTCAAGCGAGGGACTGCCCGGAGTCTTTGCGATGCGCACGGCGTGAGAAGGCCCAGAGACGGATGTGAGCGGGACGAACTCGCGCGGTAGAACCGGCGGCGCAAATCCATTACGCTTGCCGTTCACGCAAAGCTCAACTTTCACCGACTTTCACCGATTACATGACCCCAGCGACGAACGACACCCCCGAAGCGACCGACAAGAAGCCGGGCGACTCCTATGTGCAGTCGTTTGCGCGCGGGCTGGCCGTGGTCAAGGCGTTCAACGCAACGCGTCCGGCGCAGACGCTCTCCGAAGTGGCGCAAGCGTCCGGTCTCACTCGCGCCGGGGCGCGCCGCATTCTGCTCACGCTCGAAGCACTGGGTTATGTGCGCAGCGAAGGGCGTTTATTTCGTCTGACGCCGCGCATTCTCGACCTCGGCTTTTCCTATCTGACGTCGATGCCGCTATGGAATCTGGCCGAGCCGTTCATGGAGGCGCTGGTCCAGGAGGTGCAGGAAAGTAGCTCGGCGTCGGTGCTCGACGGCGACGACATCGTCTACGTGCTGCGGGTGCCCGTGCGCAAAGTCATGTCGATCAACCTTTCCATCGGCAGCCGCCTGCCAGCGTGGTGCACGTCCATGGGCCGCGTGATGCTCTCCGCATTGCCGGACGACGAACTCGACGCCATCCTGCGCCGCGCCGATCTGCGTCAGCACACCGGCCGCACTGTCACCGACATCGACACGCTGCGCGCGCGAATTCTCGACGTGCGCGCGAAGGGCTGGGCGCTTGTCGATCAGGAACTGGAAGAGGGGCTGATTTCGATTGCTGCGCCGATTCGCAATCGCGGTGGGCAAGTGATCGCCGCCATGAACGTCAGCGGTCAGGCGAACCGGACGTCGGCCGCCGAGATGGAAACGAAGTTCCTCGCGCCGCTGCAACAGGCCGCGCAGAAGATCTCGCAGATGGTGGTGGTGTAACGATTACGCACGGCGAACGTCGTCGCAAGCAAAAAGGGGCACCCGATCACGGATGCCCCTTTTTGCTTTGACGAAGCTGAACGGCTAACGATCAGTGCGCCGCGTTGCCGAGCGCCCCGGCGCGCGCAAGACGAATCGCCGAGAGCAGCGTGTCGTGATCGCCGACCTGATTGGCGAGCAACAGAATCAATTGCGCGTTCGCCGCCTGACTCTGCGCTTCGTCGAGATCGCGATGCATGTCGATGAGCGCCTCGTAGAAGTCGTCGGGACGTGTGAGTCGCGGTTGAGTATCGAGTGCCATGAAATGTCTCCTTCCTGCTTTACTTGTGTCGTCGGATTGCTGTCAAGCACTCACGCTGCGCATTGCAGCGGCGCGACTTCCGGTGCAGTGCGTCCCAGCGCGCGTTCGCGTGCGGCAGCGATGGCCTTCGCGTCGACCGACCGCCAGCGGGCGCACACGTGCTGATCGGGACGAATCAGATACACGGTGCCGGGCGCGGCGTCGTAACGCTGCGCGGCAAGTCCCTGTGTGTCGTGCCAGACGCTGTGCGTGTCGTGGGTATCGCATGCCGCTTCGACATCCGGCGTGACGAACACCGGAATCACCGGCACGCTGTCGCCTGACAAGGCTTCGAGCGAGGCGAGCGATGACGCATCGAGCGACGACGGCGCACCGAACACGAGCGCGACGAAGCGTCCGCCCAGACGCGGCAGCAGCCAACCCTCTTGACCGTGACGCGCGAGCGGCGCATCGACACAGGCGGCACCCGGCGTCATGCGACCGGCGAACGTGTCGGTTTCCGCAGTGTTCAGCGTCGACTCGTGCAACACCGCGGGCACGGACAGACGTCCGCTATTGACCAGTTGACGCGCAAACGCATGATCGCGGGCGAGCGTCAGCACAGCGTCGCGGAACACGCGCGACACGGGGCTCTTCGGCGTAATGAAATCGGTGGAACGGGTGGAGTTGCGGATGTTCTCGTCGGCGGCGTACTCACGCTCGCGAGCGTACGTGTCGAGCAGCGTGTCGGGGGCCTGACCGGCCAGCACCAGCGCGAGCTTCCACGCGAGGTTCTCGGCGTCCTGCACACCGCTGTTTGCCCCGCGTGCACCGAACGGCGAAACGCCATGCGCGGAGTCACCGGCGAACAGCACGTGACCGTGTCGGAAGTCGTCCATGCGCAGACATGAGAACGTATAGACACTGACCCATTCCAGCGTGAACTTCGCGTCGGGGCCGAGCAACGCCTGCACGCGCGGGATGACGCGCTCGGGGGCTTTCTCGGCGACCGGGTCGGCGTCCCATCCCAATTGGAAATCGATGCGCCAGACGTCGTCCGGCTGACGATGCAGCAACACCGACTGATTGGGGTGGAACGGCGGATCGAACCAGAACCAGCGCTCGGCGGGGAAGTCCGCCGTCATCTTCACGTCGGCAATCAGGAAGCGGTCCTTGAACGTGCGTCCATGGCTGTCGACGCCGATCAGCTTGCGCACCGGGCTGCGTGAGCCGTCGGCCGCAACGACGTAGCGCGCGCTCGTCTGATACTCGCCATCCGGCGTCTCGACCGTGAGCGTGACGCTCGCATCGGCCGAGCCGGGCGTGCCCTGCTGCGTGAGACCGACGACTTTGTTCTTCCAGCGGATCTCGATGTTCGGTAGCTCGCGTGCGCGATCGAACAGATAGCCTTCGACGTAATACTGCTGGAGGTTGATGAACGCCGGGCGATGATGACCTGCTTCGGGCAGCAGATCGAAGTTATAGACCTCCTGATCTCGCAGGAACACGCGGCCTACATTCCAGCGCACGCCTTTTTCCACCATGCGCTCGCCGCAACCCAGACGGTCGAAGATATCGAGCGTGCGCTTGGCGAAGCAGATGGCGCGCGAACCGGTCGAGAGCGTGCAATCGTCGTCGAGCACGATCACGGACACGCCCTGCTGCGCGAGGTCGATGGCGGTGGCGAGGCCGATCGGACCTGCGCCGACCACGATGACGGGATGCGTGACGGGGGCGGCGTGCGTGGCCTGTTCTGCGCACGACCGGTATTCAAACGTCAGGCGCTGGTAATCGATGCTGCTCATGCAAAGTCTCCATCGTCGGCACCGCACCGGCACGCGAGCACCGGAGGGTGACGTTTTTCTACTTTTGCTTTGACTGCTGATTGCTATCTATTGCGGACGCAGCGTCCTTGGCTGCGCCCGGAACCAACACTGCGAACTCAGTTCTGCAGCGCGGCCCACATTTCCTTGTCGCGCTGCGCCGTCCAGATACGCGGATGCGTGATGCCGGACGCTTCGTCGAACGCGCGCGTCACGTCGAACGGCAGGCAGTGTTCGTAGATGAAGACGTGGCCGAACTTCGGATCCATCTGGCTACGCGTAAGCGCCATCGCGCCCTTCAGGTCGAGCTTCTGTTCGACGGCTTGCTTGCCCGCTTCGAACAGCGTCGTCACGAAATCCTTGGTGTAGGCGAGGCCCTTGGCCACTTCATCGGGCGTGGTCAGCGCGGGGCCGCGACCCGGCACGAGCTTCTCTGCGCCCAGCGCGGCGAGGGCGTCGAGCGTGGCCGGCCATTCGGCGAGTTGTGCGTCGCCGGTGTAGCAGGCGGCGTCGTACTCGACGAGGTCGCCCGAGAACAGCACCTTCTGCGACGGCAGCCACACCACCGTGTCGCCCTTCGTGTGACCCGAACCGAGGTGCGCGATCTTCACTTCGAGCTTGCCGAGGAACAGCGTCATTTCCTTTTCGAAGACGAGCGTCGGCCACGTGAGGCCGGGCACCGTCTCGACACCGGCGAACAGACGCGGGAAGCGCTCGATCTCCGACTTCATGTCGGCTTCGCCGCGCTCGACGATCATCTCGTACGTGCCGCGGCTGGCGATGACCTGTTGTGCACCTTCGGCGAAGTAGGCCGACGCGCCGAGCACGCGCACGGCGTGGTAGTGCGAGAGCACAACGTACTTGATCGGCTTGTCGGTGATGGTGCGGATCTTGGCGATCAGGTCCTGCGCCATGGCGGGCGTGGCCGTCGTGTCGACGATCATCACGCCGTCGTCGCCGATGATGACGCCCGAGTTCGGGTCGCCCTCGGCAGTGTAGGCCCAGGTGTTTTCAGACAGTTGGGTGAACGTGACCTTCTTGGCTTCCAGGTCGGCTTGCGAGGCGAATGCTTTGGCCATGCTTGTCTCTCTCTTATCTCGTCTGCGGGGATGGTGCTGCTAGATGAGGGCATCTTACGAAACGCTCAGATTATTTGTCAATGACAAATCTGATTGTTATTTGCTAATGTTGTAACGTGAGTGATCGAAGCGAGTTTTTGGTGCGGGTTAACCCTGCGGCATTGGATGGTTGTCCGGGAGTCTCGCGTCCGACCCGTTTAAAATCTAGGCCATTTTCCCGAGGGAGCGCGGCTCCCAGAACTGCATGAATCGAATTCCGATGGACGGCACGACCGACGCGACTGACGGCACAGAGGCGGCAGGCCAGTCCGGCCGTGCGTCGCGTGGTGTGCAAAGCGTGGATGTCGCGGCACGCGTGCTTCAGGCGCTGGCGCAGGCACGCCGCCCGCTGAGCCCCGGCGATATCGCCACCCTGGCGGGGCTGCCGCCTGCACAGGCGCATCCGTATCTCGTGAGTCTCACGCGACTGGGTTTGCTCAAGCGCGATCCCATGTCCGGCGATTACGCTCCGGGACCGATGACGCTGCGTCTCGCGCTCCTGCATCTCGAAAACGATCCGGCGTATCGCGCCGCCGTGCCGCGTGTGGTGGCGCTGGCGCGCGAGACGGGCTTCTGCGTGGCGATCTGCACCCGGGCGCCGCAAGGGCCGGTCGTCGTGCATTTCGAACGGGCGGCGTTTCCGTTGCATGTGAATTTGCACGTGGGCTCGGTCATGTCCCTGACGACGACGTCGACCGGCCGCGCGTTCTGCGCCTTTACACCGCAGACGCAATGGCCGCAGGCGTGGCACGAACAGATGGCGGGCGATACAGAAGAGCGGACGCGCTTCGACACCTTGCTCGGCGAGACGCGTGAGCATGGCATGTCGCGTAGCGTGAATACGCCCAGCCCGTCGGTGAGCAGTCTGTGTGCACCGGTGTTCGATGCGAGCGGGCGTTTGCGCCTCGCGCTAACGGCCATCGGTCCGACGGCGGCGCTCGACGTCGCGTGGGAAGGTGCCGCCGCGAGCGCGTTGCGGGCGACGGCCGCCGCTATCGCAGCGCAGATCGGGACGTCGGGGAGTGATGGCGAGGTGGCGGCATGAGTGCGACCCGGAACCGTAGCGAACCCAAGATGGAAAAGGACGAGATGGGAAGTGGTGCCGCAAAGCCGCAACGCGGCATTCAGGCGCTGGAGAGCACGGGCATGTTGCTAGAGGCGCTGGTGGCGGCGGGACGTCCGCTGCCGCTCAACGTGCTCGCGCGCGAAGCCGGAATGGCGGCCGCGAAGGCGCATCCGCATCTCGTCAGCCTGCAGCGGGCAGGCCTGCTTTCGCGCGACGCGAACGGCAACTTCGAAGCGGGCGCACTGAGTCTGGAGCTGGGGCTGATGGCGTTGCAGCGTCTGTCGCCGACCGGCGAAGCCGAGCCGGAAATTCTGGCGCTCGCGCAGGCGACAGGGCTGTCGGCCGCAATGGCGGTCCTGGGGCCGGTGGGACCGACGGTCGTGCGGCTTGAAGAGGCGATGCGTCCGCAGCACGTGAGCTTGCGCATCGGCACTGTGCTCTCGTTGGTGAACACGGCCATTGGACGCACGTTTGCAGCTTTTCTGCCTGAGGCCGTGCTCGACGGTCTCCTGGCGCAGGAGCCGGTGCGCATGGCGGGACTCGGCGCGGAAGGGTGTGCGACGAAGCCGCCCGCCGACTACAAGGCGCGTCTGAGCGCGATTCGCGAGCAGCAATTCGATACGGCGCTGAGCAATCCTGTACCCGGCATCGATACGATTGCGGTGCCGGTGTTCGATCACACCGGCGAGGTGACATTGGTGCTCGCGCTGATGGGATCGACGGGCAGTTTCGAAACCGCGCTCGACGCCGCACCCTCGCAAGCGTTGCGCGCCGCAGCGCATCGGTTGTCATGGCGATTCGGCGCGGTGGGCCGCGTGGACGAGGCGGCGGCATAGTCGTTGCGCCACACGGCGACGTATTTCCGCCACGCCGGGTAGATGGTCGACGACGGGACACGCACGCACGGTAAGATGAACGTCGGCGCCACCCGCGTGCCCCTCGTTTCCCTGTCACCCCGACCTGTTGCCATGACTGCTGCCATGACCCGCGTGATGACCCGTGAACCCGTTCGATCTCCCGAAGTTTTCAATGAAAGTGTTCCGGTCCGCCGGTGGCTCAGGCATAACGGCGCGCGGTGGCAGACATGTATTGCCGCGCTGACCGTCGTGGGTGCACTGAGCGCCTGCACGACGCCCGCCCCGCAGCAGCCGGGCCCCGCGAAGCCGCCCGAGTCTGCCGCTCGCATTGACGGCATGCCTGCCGACTGGACACTCGTCTCCACCGTGATCGTGAGCCGCCACGGTGTGCGATCCCCGACCCACGCCCATCCTCCACTGGACAAACTCAGCCCGGACGCCTGGCCCGGCTGGCCGGTGCCCGCCGGTTATCTGACGGCCCGCGGCGGGTCGCTGTCCGAGCGCATGGGCCGCTACTACGGCGACTGGCTGCGCGCGCGGCGCGTATTGCCGGAGAATGCCTGCCCGGCACCCGGTGCTGTCTACGGATGGGCCGACATCGATCAGCGCACGCGCGAATCCGGCAACGCGTTGCTGCAAGGTATCGCGCCGGGATGCGACATGCGTACGTCGCACCAGGCTGATCTCACGACGTACGACGCTGTCTTTCAGCCGGTCGCAGCAGGCGATTGCCCGCTCGATCCGGGCGCGGCGCGTGGCGCCATCGAGTCGCGTCTGGCGCCGGAGGGCGTCGCTGGTCTGAACAAGCGCTACTCCGCGACACTCGCGCGTATGGGCGAGGTGCTCGACTACGCGCACAGTCCTGCCTGCGGCGCGCCGGGCGGATGCAAGCTGGAGGAGGTGCCGACGCGTCTGCGGGTCGAAGGCGATGGCAGCGGGGTAACGCTGCGTGGCGCACTGGGCAGCGCGGCGAAGGCGTCGGAGGTTTTCCTGCTGCAAGCGGGCGAGGGCTTGCCCGACAATCAGGTCGCGTGGGGACGCATTCGTGACGACAAGGATTGGGCGCTGCTGCTCGAAGCGCATAACGCACAGCGCGATCTGCTGAACAAGACCCCGTATCTCGCCACGACGAACGGCACGCCGCTACTCGCGACGGTGCTCGATGCGCTCACGCGTGCCGAGGCAACGAGTGCACCTTCTACGTCAGCCGCGCGCGGCCCGGCGCTGCCGAGCGGCAACCGCGTCTTCGTGCTGACGGGTCACGACACAAACCTTGCCAACCTCGCAGGCATGTTGAAGCTCGACTGGCAACTACCGGACCAGCCGGACAACACGCCGCCCGACGGCGCGCTTGTCTTCTCGTTGTGGCGCAATCCGGCGGGCGAGCCGTTCGTTCGCGTGGAGCTTGTGTATCAGTCGATGCAGCAACTGCGTCAACTGACGTCGCTGTCGCTGGACGAGCCCGCCAAACGCGTCGCCCTCGCACTGCCCGATTGCAACGACGGACCGGACGCCAAAGCCTGTCGCTGGCCCGCGTTCTCGCAGCGCGTGAAGTCGGCGCTGTCGCCAGCGTGTCTGGCGGGCGTTCAGTGACGGGTGCGGTGACGAGCGCGCCACTGGCGCGAACCTGAATAAATCACGGGAACTTCGGTTCCCGTTTTTTATTGCGCAGATTCCGTGACGGTGCGCCGCGCGGACGTCTTTCTCTAATTTATTTCGTGCACGAAATAAAAATTAAAATATACTTCGTGTGCGAACTATGTGTGTCTTCGAAATAAGTTACTGAGAGGCGCTGCACATTCCCCCCCGGGCATGCGAGTGCCGGGGAGTCGTGTCGTGACGTCACTTGCAGCTGAGATTCCTGCCGTCGACGGTTATCCGCTCGGCGCGCATGTCTGGTATCCCGAGGAGTTGCCTGCGAAGGGGCTTGTGCTGGTGCATCCGGCGACGGCCGTGCCGGAGCGGCTTTACTTCGCGTTTGCGAAATACGTTGCCGAGCGCGGATTGATTGCCGTTACTTACAGTTATCGGGGCATCGACGGGTCGCGCCCCTCATCGCTCAGAGGATTTCAGGCGCGTATGCGCGACTGGGCGGATCTGGATGTCGAGGGTGTAACGCGCTGGGCTTGCACCCATTACCCGTCGTTGCCGCTTTATGCCGTCGGCCATAGCTTCGGCGGGCACGCCATCGGACTGTGCGAAAGCTCGAACCTGCTGCGCGCGGCCGTTCAGGTGGCGTCGCATGCGGGGGCGATGCGCGTTGTCACGAACCGTCGCGAACGCACACGCGTCACATTGCTGATGCACTGGCTCGCACCGCCGCTCGCGCGTCTCGTGGGCTACATGCCGGGCAGCCACCTCGGCATCGGCGAGGACCTGCCAAAAGACGTTCTGCTCGAATGGAGTGGCTGGACGCGCTTGCCGAATTACTTCTTCGACGATCCGACGCTGGACGCCGACGCCCGGTTCGCTCGCGTGCGCACGCCGATCCTCTCGCTCGGTTTCGACGACGACCTCTGGGCGACGCCCGTGGGGCTCGACATCCTCGTATCACGGTTTCGTCACGCGAACGTGACACGTCGGGAGATTTCGGCAAGTCTTTCGGACACCGGATCGATCGGGCATATGGGATACTTCCGCCAGCGTTCCGGCGCGTTCGCGTGGCCGGAAACCATCGACTGGTTGTTGTCGACGGGCGCAGTGAATGCCGGGGAGCGTCGCACAGGAGCGGGTGTGTCGACGCACGACGGCATGACCGCCCGCGATCCCTTGATCCCGAATCCCTCAGACTGACGAAACGGCATGCCCAAACGCCAGGCGTCCCCTGCGACTGAAAAATCTGTCAAACAAAGCAAGTCGACGACCGAAGCGGCCGACCGACGCCTGTTCTTCCTGCTCAATGTCGGACAACGTCGTGTGCAGCAGTGGATCGACGCACGCTCATCGGAAAACGCGGGCGTGAGCGCCGCGCAGGCGGGCGTGCTCTTTTACCTGCTGCATCATGAAGACGCGCTCGTCGGCGAAGTCGGGGCGGCGCTGCAACTCTCCCCGTCATCCATGACAGGGCTGGCAAACCGTATGGTCGTCGCCGGTCTGCTCACGCGCTGGGCCGATGCCAGCGATGGCCGTGCCACGCGTTTGCGCATCACGGCCGCCGGGCACAAAGCCATCGCACGTGCGCGCGATGTGCTGGCCGAACTCAACGACCTGTTACACGACGATTTCACCGAGGCCGAGCTGCGCGTCGTAGCGCGCTGGCTCGGGAATCTGCAAAAGCAGTTCCCGGCAGAAGGCTGACGCGCGCTTAGGGTGTCAGTGAATCGCCAGCGCGTTCGACTGCGCGTTCGCGATACCTGCTGCCACGTTCACGCCGATGTTGCCTGCGGCACCCATCAGCGCACGGTCGCCGAGCGACGCATTCATTGCGCCCGTCACCGTCGCCGCATTGCGGATCGTCTGGGTCGTGTCGATCGACACGTGGCTCGCTTGCGCCACCACGATCTGATTCGACTGCGCGTTGAGCGCGCCGGCGGCGATGTTCACCCCGAAGCTGCCGTGGGCGTCGCGCAGCGCATCAGCGCCGAGCGTAGCGACGACTGTCGGATGGCCGTTGAACACGGCGTCGGTGGCAATGGACTGCCGAGTGGAGAGCTGGACGACGTTGGCGCCGTCGGGCGTGGCAGCGGAGGCGGACAGGGTGACGGAAGCACTGGCAACGGCCAGCACGACAGCACTCAGCGAAGCGAGACGCGGCATATTGGTCTTCCCCAGATCGTCCGTTGGGACGGATATCTGGATAACGGCGCCTGAGGCGCTCGGGTTGAATGTTTTTTCGTATGTCGCGTGCGCGCTTGGCTGTTGTTAATGTGCCCCGCTCCGGCGTGCCGCTTCATCGAAAGCCGCAGTCGTTCCCGTGACCGCTGCGGCGCGCATTTTCGCATGACGACACGTCGCCGTACCGTCATGCCTGTGCGTGAAAATTCACCCGAACCGCTCTTGACGCGCGAGATTACGCAGGTTCTCCCGCGCCGTTCGCCAATCCCGTCGAATGCCCCTGCGACTGCATCGCGGCCTGCTGCTGTACCGACGCCGATTTCTTGTGGTCGATGAGCAACACGGCGATCACCGCAATGACGGCAGGAATCGCGATTGCCGTAAAGTTTTGCTGCAACGGCAGCGACATGCTCACGAGCACACCGATCACGATGGGCGCGAGAATCGCACCGCTGCGTCCCACGCCGGAAGCCCAGCCGATCCCCGTGCCACGTGCCGCCATCGGATAAAACTGACCCGCGTAGGCGTACGTCACGATCTGCGTGCCGATGGTCGATGCGCCAGCCAGTCCGACGAGCACGAAGAGCGCCGGCGTCGGCACCTTTACGCCGAGCAACGTGATCGACACGGCGGCGAGTGCGTACATCCCTACGAGCACGTATTTGATGTTGAAGCGATCTGCGAGCCAGCCGCCGCCGATCGCGCCGAGCATCGCGCCGAAGTTCAGCACGAGCACGAACGTGAGCGCCGAGCCGAGGCTGTAACCGGCGCTGGCCATGAGCTTCGCGAGCCACGAGCTGAGTGCGTACACCATGAACAGACACATGAAGAACGCGACCCACAGCATGACGGTGCTAAAGCCACGACCGTCCTGGAACAGACGCGAGAGCGGCGCGGCTTGCTTGCGGTCCGTGCCCGGCAGAGCAAATTGATCACTCGGTTGCGCAACATAGTCCGGCGAGAGGCGGCCGAGGACCTGTTTGAGCGTGTCGAGACGTCCGTTACGAATGAGGAACGGCATCGATTCGGGGAGCGCCTTCATCGCGAACGGCACGAGCAGCGCGGGCACGCTGGCCGCGAGAAACACGGACTGCCAGCCGTACGACTCGATCAGCCCCTTGCCGAGCAGCGCAGCGAGCATGCCGCCGACCGAATAGCCTGAGAACATAAGCGTGACGAGTGTGCCGCGCAGACGTCGCGGTGAGTATTCCGTCATTTGCGCCACGACAATCGGCATCACGCCGCCGATGCCGACGCCAGCCAGAAAACGGGTGACGGAAAAACTGATCGGCTCATGGGTGAGGCCGGCGGCTGCGGTGAACAGCGAGAACATCAGCACGCAGATGGCGATGGCTTTGCGACGGCCGATGCTGTCCGCGACCATGCCCATCACGATGGCACCGAACATCATGCCGAAGAGTGCGGAGCTGACCATGAAACCGGCGCTGGTCGCGTCGACGTTCATCGCCTTCATGATCGACGGCAGCGCAATGCCCGCGACCGCGAGGTCGTAGCCGTCGAAGATGATGATGAGTGCGCACCAGAGCAGGATGCGTCCGTGATAGCCGTTGAAGCGCGCTTCGTCGGCCAGATGATGTACATCGATGTGTCGCATGCGGGTGTCTCCATAAACGAATCCGCCCTCCGTCGGATCGCGGAGAGTCTTTGGGTATTCCTTTATGACCGACGCACGCGGCATTGAGGCCGGGCTCCAGCGGCGCTGCCTGAGGCCGTCACCGACGAAGCAGACCACCTCTGTGTCCTGCGATGGGTGGCTGTTCATGCAATATCGTGCATGCAGTAAACGCGAAACGGACGTCGACTGCAAGGCGAATTTGACGTTTCTAGGGTTTTACATGAGAAAACGCCACTCGTAAGTGTCTGTTTAATTGCGACGAGGGGCGTGTTGGGAGAGGTGAGGTGTGCGGCGGCAGAACACCACCGCACGGACTGAATCAATGCAACTTATTGCTTGGCGACCGAGAAGGGCGGGAGCTGATAGCTCCAGGTCTCGCTGATGGCCTTCCCGCCGGCGACGAGCGCGGCGCGAAGTTCGACGACCTTGGCCGGGTCCTTGACCATCACGCGCAGGTTCAGGCGCATGCCGTGCGTGACCGGGTTCGGTTGCAGCGTCTGCTCGATGATCGTGGCGTTATCGCTCACGCTAATCTGCGGCGTGACCGAGCCGGGCGGCAGCGTGGCGAGCGGACCGCCGTCGAAGTCCACGATCAGGCCCGTGCTGCCGTCGAAGTGACGAATCAGATTGGCCTGCGTGATCTCGCCTGCGGTGCGCAGCGTCTGCTTCACCCATGCCAGATTGCGCTCGACGATGCCGCGCTCGTTCATCGTCCAGCGGATGTTGTAGTCGGCCTGCAACGGCGTGCCCTTGGGCGGCAACTGGTCAGGCGTCCAGAACGCGCCGATGTTGTCGTTGGTTTCGTCCGGCGACGGAAGCTCGACCAGTTCGACATGTCCCTTGCCCCAGTCGCCCTGCGGCTCGACCCACGCACTCGGGCGCAGATCGTAGCGGTCCTTCAGGTCTTCGTACTGTGAGAAGTCGCGCCCCCGCTGAAGCAGGCCGAAGCCGCGCGGATTGGTCACCTGGAACTGGCTGATGGCGACGTTGCGCGGATTGTTCAACGGACGCCAGATCCATTCGCCATTGCCCGCGTGAATCGCGAGACCGTTCGAATCGTGCAGCGCCGGACGGAAGTTGTACGGGTCGCGCTGCTGGTTCGGTCCGAACAGGAACATGCTGGTGAGCGGCGCGATGCCGAGCTTCGTCACCTTGTCGCGCATGAACACGCGCGCCTGCACCTTCAGTAGCGAATCTTCGCCCGGCGTCAGATCGAAGCGATAAGCGCCCGTCGCGCGCTTCGAATCGAGCAATGCGTAGAAGACGAGATGCTTGTCGCCCGCGTTCGGGCGTTCGATCCAGAACTCGCGAAACGCGGGGAATTCTTCGGCGATGGGCAGGCCGGTGTCGATGGCAAGACCGCGCGCGGACAGACCGTAGATCTGGCCTTTGCCGATCACGCGGAAATAGCTCGCGCCGAGCACGCTCATGACTTCGTCGAGCTTGCCGGGTTCGTTGATCGGATAGAGCACCCGAAAGCCCGCATAGCCGAGGTCGTGCGTCGCGCTGCGATCGAGCTTGAGATCGCCAAAGTCGAAGCGTTTGCTGTCGTACTTGATCTCATCGATCTTCGCGTTGCTGCCGGTGCCGACGATCTCGTTGATCTTCACCGGCGTGCTGAACTGCATGCCCTGATGATAGAAGCCGAGCTTGAACGCAGTTGGCTGATCGTTCCATTCGAACGCTTCGCGGCGCGGCTGAATCTTGATGTAGTCGCCGAACTGCATCTTCGCGAAGACCGGTGTGAGGTTGCTCGCTGGAGCCGCGTAAGGCTTGTCGGCGAGCGCCTTCGCGCGGGCGGTCACGTCGTCGAGGGAGAACGCGTTGGCATGCGCGGCACCCAGCAGGGCGGCGCCCATGACGACCCATGATGCGCATCGGCGCCACGACACAATCTGAGAAAACAAAACCAAAAGTCGCTCCTGAAGTGAAGGGGCAGGTTGCCTCAGCGCCGACTTCGGGGCGGCGCCGTACCGCATTGAGGCACAGAAATCTTTCAAAAAACGCCAATTGTGGCAAAGTATCGCACTTCGTGTTGCGAGTTCGACGTTTTGCGGCCCTCGCAACGCCCGCCGATACGACGACCCAGACGTTTTGGCGCACGACGCTGCTGTGCGCGCCACATGTCGCCTTCAATTGGATCGCCATCAGATGCGAATGCTCTCCGTACTGGCGCTTGCCGCCAGTTTCGCAGTCGCGCCGGCCTTTGCCAGCGCCGCTCAAGCCTCCGACAACGTGAGCAACGGCGGTGTTCCCGTCGCCATGCCCTCGGCGTCCGCCAAGCAACGCTTTATCGACGATCTCATCGCGCGCATGACGCTCGAAGAGAAGATCGGTCAACTGCGCCTGATCAGCATCGGCGCGGACATGCCGCAGCCGAAACTCATCAAGGAAATCGCCGCCGGTCGCGTCGGCGGCACGTTCAACTCGGTCACGCGCAGCGAGAATCGTCCGCTGCAAGAGGCTGCCGTCAAGCAAAGCCGTCTGAAGATTCCGATCTTCTTCGCCTACGACATCGTGCACGGCCATCGCACCGTGTTCCCGATCAGCCTCGGCCTCGCGTCGAGCTGGGACATGGCGGCAGTCAAGCAGGCGGCACGCGTGGCCGCGCAGGAAGCGAGCGCGGACGGTCTTGACGCCACGTTCGCACCGATGGTCGACATCTCCCGCGACCCGCGCTGGGGCCGCACCTCGGAAGGCTTCGGCGAAGACCCCTATCTGGTGTCGCAGAGCGCGCGCGCCAGCGTGCAGGGCTTTCAGGGCACCTCGCCCGCCAATCCGGACAGCCTGATGGCGTTCGTGAAACACTTCGCGCTGTATGGCGCAGTGGAAGGCGGACGCGATTACAACGTCGTCGACATGAGCCCGATGCGCATGTATCAGGACTATCTGCCGCCGTATCGCGCCGGTATCGATGCCGGTGCAGGCGGGGTGATGATCGCGCTGAACTCCGTGAACGGCACGCCTGCAACGTCGAACAAGTGGCTGTTGCGCGACCTGCTGCGCGACGAATGGGGCTTCAAGGGCGTGACGGTGAGCGATCACGGCGCGATTGAGGAGCTGATGCGTCACGGCGTGGCGAAGGATGGCCGTGAAGCCGCTAAACTCGCCATCGAAGCGGGCGTCGACATGAGCATGGCGGATCAGCAATACCTCAAGCAGTTGCCGGATCTCGTGAAGTCGGGCGACGTGCCGATTCGCTTCATCGACGATGCCGTGCGCGAAGTGCTCGGCGCGAAGTACGACATGGGCCTCTTCGCCGATCCCTATCGTCGTATCGGCAACGCCGCGCAGGACCCGAAGGATGTGTACGCCGACGACCGTCTGCATCGCGACGCCGCACGCGATATCGCTCGCAAGTCCATCGTAATGCTCGAAAACCAGCACGACGCACTGCCGCTGAAGAAGGCAGGCAAAGTCGCTGTGATCGGGCCGCTCGCCGATTCGAAGCTCGACATGATGGGCAGCTGGTCGGCAGCGGGCAAGCCGGCGCAGGCCGTCTCGCTGTTGCAAGGCGTGCGCGACACGCTTGGCGACAAGGCACAGGTGACGTACGCGCGCGGTGCGAACATCACCGACGATCCGCGTGTGGTCGAGTACCTGAACTTCCTCGACTGGGACAATCCGGAAGTCGTGCAGGACAAGCGCACGCCGCAGCAGATGATCGACGAAGCCGTGCAGGTCGCACGCAACGCCGACACGCTGATTGTGGCCGTGGGCGAATCGCGCGGTATGTCACATGAAGCGTCCAGCCGCACGAGCCTGATGTTGCCGGGCAGCCAGCTGGCGTTGTTGCAGGCGCTCAAGGCGACAGGCAAGCCGCTTGTCGTGGTGCTGATGAACGGCCGCCCGCTCGATCTGAACTGGGCGAAGGTCAATGCCGACGCGATGCTGGAGACGTGGTACGCGGGCACCGAGGGCGGTCATGCGATTGCCGACGTGCTGTTCGGCGACTACAACCCGTCGGGCAAGCTGCCGATCTCGTTCCCGCGCTCCATCGGTCAGATCCCGACGTACTACAACCAGTTGCGCATCGGCCGTCCGTTCACGCCGGGCAAGCCTGCGAACTACACGTCGCAATACTTCGAGGAAGATTCCGGACCGCTGTACGCGTTCGGATACGGTCTGAGCTACACGACGTTCGACGTCTCGAAGGTCAAGCTCTCGGCGAAGACGATGACGAGCGGCGGCAAGGTGGAGGCGAGCGTGACGGTGCGCAACACCGGCAAACGAGAAGGCGAGACGGTCGTGCAGTTGTATTTGCAGGACGTGGCGGCGTCGATCGTGCGTCCGATCAAGGAACTGAAAGGCTTCCAGAAGGTGAGCCTGAAGCCGGGCGAGTCGCGCACCGTGCAGTTCGCTATCGACGAGAGTCTGCTGAAGTTCTACAACGCGAAGCTGCAGTACGTGGCGGAGCCGGGCGACTTCAATGTGCAGATCGGACTCGATTCGCAGAACGTCCAGCAAGCGACGTTCACGCTTCAATAACGCTAAGTTTCACGTCTGCGTCTGGAATTCCCCTGCAAGGAATTCCACGCAGGCGCGCACTTTGGCCGACGACGCCACGCGCGACGGATATACGGCCCAGACATTGGCCGGTTGCGTGACGTCCGGCAGCACCTGCACCAGTTCTCCGCGCGCGATCAGCGCACCCACATCCCACATCGACCGCAGCACGATGCCCTGACCGTCGAGCGCCCACTGCACCGCGACTTCGCCGTGATTCGTCGAGAGCGGCCCCGTCACCTTGAGCGAGACGGACTCGCCGCGCTGCTGCAACCGCCACATGCCGAACGGGTGATCGCGTTCCTTGATGACGATGCACGCATGCCCCGCGAGATCGCTTAACTGGCGCGGCGTGCCGTGCGCTTCCAGATACGCCGCCGACGCGCACAACACGCGATGGTTATCCGCGAGCTTGCGCGCAATGAGATGCGGTGCAATCTCGTCGCCGATGCGCACGTCGAGGTCGTAACCCTCTGCCGCAACGTCGACGATGCGGTCGAACAGGTCCAGCCGGACATTGAGTTGCGGGTGCAGCGCACGGAGCCGCGACATCGCCGGGGCCACGACGTGCCGCCCAAAGCCAAAACTGCTCGACACCCGCAGCGTGCCGCGCGGTACCTGCCGCGTACTCGACACGTCCTCCATCAGATGGCTCACGTCGTCGAGAATCTCCTCCGCCCACGCGTAGACTCGCTCGCCGGCGTCGGTGATCGCTACGCGGCGCGTCGAGCGGTGCAGTAAGCGTGTCCCGAGATCGGCCTCCAGCATGCCCACACGCTTACTCACGTAGGCTGGCGAGACGCCCAGCGCCTCGGCCGCCGCCGAGAAGCTCGCGCGGCGCGCGACCTGACAGAACACGCGCAGATCGTCGAGATTGGGGCTGACGGGTAAGGGTTTGTTCACGATTCGTGGATAGTGGATTAACCGATTGGGGGATTTTATCCGCGATGGAATGGAATAACCTAGTGCCATTCGTCAAACGTTCAGGAGACAGACCATGACCGAAACATCCCAACGCCCCCAGCGTCCGTTCAAGATCGCCGTGATCCCGGGCGATGGCATTGGTAAAGAGGTGATGCCCGAAGGCCTGCGCGTGCTCGACGCCGCCAGCAAGCGCTTCGGCATCCCCGTCGAGTATCGGCACATCGAGTGGGCGAGTTGTGACTACTACATCCAGCACGGTCAGATGATGCCGGATGACTGGAAGCAGCAGCTCGACGGTGTGGACGCGATTCTGTTCGGTGCGGTGGGCTGGCCCGAGACGGTGCCCGATCACATTTCGCTGTGGGGCTCGTTGCTGAAGTTCCGTCGCGAATTCGATCAGTACATCAACCTGCGCCCGGCGCGCCTGTTCGACGGGGTGCCGTCGCCGCTCGCGAATCGCAAAGCGGGTGACATCGATTTCATGATCGTGCGCGAGAACACCGAAGGTGAGTATTCGTCGATTGGCGGCGTGATGTTCGAAGGCACGGAGCGTGAGTTCGTCGTGCAGGAGTCGGTGTTCACGCGTCAGGGCACGGAGCGCGTGCTGAAGTTCGCGTTCGATCTCGCGCAGCAACGCGAGCGCAAGCATGTGACGGTCGCAACGAAGAGCAACGGCATTTCGATCTCCATGCCGTGGTGGGACAAGCGCGCGGCCGAGACGGCGGCGAAGTATCCCGACATCACATGGGACAAGCAGCACATCGACATTCTGTGCGCGCGCTTCGTGCTGAATCCGGATCGCTTCGACGTGGTCGTGGCCTCGAATCTGTTCGGCGACATTCTGTCGGACCTCGGCCCGGCGTGTACCGGCACCATCGGCATTGCGCCATCAGGCAACCTGAACCCCGAAGGCAAGTTCCCGTCGCTGTTCGAACCGGTGCACGGCTCGGCACCGGATATCGCGGGTAAGAACATTGCCAACCCCATCGGCATGATCTGGACCGCCGCGATGATGCTCGACTTCATCGGCCGCGGCGACACGCGCACGCGTGCCGCCCACGACGCGATCCTCGCCGCCATCACGCAGATCATCAAAGACGGTCCGCGCACCGGCGACATGGGCGGGTGCGCGAACACGACCGAAGTGGGTCAGGCGATTGCGGCCGTCGTCTCGGCGGGTTGATCCGTTGCGTCGGTTTGCGCTGCCGAAGCAACGTCGCGCGGCGCAAAGTACCGGTTGGGTACGGCCGGAACGCCGAGATTCTCGCGGAAGGTGCGGCCTTCGTACTGCGTGTGAAACAGGCCGCGCCGCTGCAACTCCGGCACCACCAGATCCACGAACGACGTAATGCCTGCGGGCGCGCTCGGGAACATGATGTTGAAGCCATCGGCCGCGCCCGTCTCGAACCAGTGCTGAAAGTCGTCGGCAATCGATGCCGGTGTGCCGACCAGCACGCGGTGTCCGCCACCGGTAAAGCGTGTGTATAGCTCGCGCACGGTCGGCTGTTCGCGTCGTATCCAGTCCACCAGCAGTTTCTGACGGCTCTTGTGCGAGTTCGTCTCCGGCACGTGTTCGGGCAGCGGCACCTTCGCGTCGAATGGCAGGCTGCCGAGATCGATGCCGAGGCTCGCGTAGTTCGTCAGCGCATTCAGCACGACCGCCGGATCGCGGTGCGACAGCAGGCTGTCGTAGAGGTCTTCGGCTTCCGCTTGCGTGCGTCCCACGATGGGTGAGACGCCCGGCAGGATGAAGATGTGTTCCGGCCTACGTCCGTACTTCAACGCGCGTGTCTTCACGTCGGCATAAAACGCGCGGGCGTCCTCGATATCCTGCGCCGCCGTGTAGAGCAGTTCGCCCGCACGTGCGGCCAGCTCACGTCCCGCCTCGCTCGACCCAGCCTGAGCGATTACCGGCCATCCTTGCACCGGACGCGGCGCACTGAGCGGTCCGCGCACGCGGAAGTGCTTGCCCCGATGATCGAGTGTTCGGATGCGCGACGGATCGGCCCACTGGCCGGTTGCCTTGTTGCGGGGGAAGGCGTCGTCGGCGTGGCTGTCCCAGAGGCCGGTGACGACGTCGTAAAACTCGTTCGCACGCTCGTAGCGCTCGGCATGGTCGACGTGATCGTCGCGGTTGAAGTTCTCGCCACCCCCGGTGGACGTCACGAGATTCCATCCGGCACGCCCGCCCGACAGATGGTCGAGCGACGCGAACGCTCGCGCCACGTTGTACGGCTCGCTGTAGGTGGTACTGACGGAGGCGACGAGGCCGATGTGCTTGGTCGCCCCGGCCAGTCCTGCGAGCAGTACGACCGGGTCCCAGCGCGGTGCGCCAGGGCTGTGAGCGAGCGCAACCGGGTCCGTCGACACGAAGAGGTTGTCGAAGAAGAATAGCGCGTCGAACAGGCCGCGTTCCAGTTCCTGCGCGTAGTGCCGGTAGCACGCGAAATGTGAATAGGCGTGCGTGTCGGTGTCGGGGTGGCGCCAGCTATCGCCTTGCACGCCGGAACCCGACATGTAGGCGCCCAGCCGGAGTTTGCGGGCAGGTTGCGTCATGGGCTTGCTCTCGTTCGATTTCGGTAGACGACCACGATAGGCGCACGACACACGTCACGACAAACAACGAAATCAGATAAGCAAACCGCCATAAGCAAACTCGCGTCGCGCGGGCTATGGATCGCATCAATCGATGGTTGGGAATGCGATGGGGCGTGCCTAGACTGGCACATCCTCCCACTCTCAAAGCTGCGCCGACGCGCGGCGACATGCCATGACGAACACTGCCTCTCATGCCGCCCCTACGGCCCAGCCTGTCAGTCCCGTGCTCGACGCATTCATCGCGGCGTCGGCGATTGCCTTCGGGCTTTATGTTTCCGCGCCATCGCGTGCCGCGATAGTGCGTGCCACGCTGGCACGCTCGGCGAAGCGCGACCTGCAAGCGCGTGCACAAGAGAGCTGGCCGACGTGGCGTGCACGCTTGCGTCGTGGGGTGGCGGTGGCACTGAGCGTCGCGGCGATCCTTCCGTTCGCCAGTAGCGCAGCGGATAAGCCCGTGCTCGTAGTCGGTGATCAGGCCTATAACGCGCAGAGTCTTTTCGAAGCGTCGGGCGCGTTGCAGGATGCACCCTACACCGTCTCATGGAAGCAGTTTCCCGCTGGCACACCCGTCGTCGAAGCGGTGAACGCTGGTGCACTCGACATCGGGTTACAGGGCGATGGCCCGGTGCTGTTCCTCGCCGCGCAGGGGGCGCCGGTCAAGGTCATCGGCATCTATCGCGATAGTCCGGACAGCGTGGTACTGCTCGCGGGACCGCACACGCAAATCAAAACCGTTGCCGATCTGAAGGGTAAGACCGTGGCGATCACGCGTGGCGGCTGGTCGCAGCAGTTGGTGCAGGCGGCGCTGGTGTCTGCCGGGCTGCCGCTCGATTCGGTGAAGTATTCGTATCTGGCGTCGGTCGATTCGGCCGCCGCGTTACAGGCGGGCAAGGTCGACGCGACGGCGACGTGGGAGCCGTATGTCACGCGATTGCGTCAGGCGGGCGCGCGCACCGTCGTGACGGCGCGTGGCCTGATTGCGGCGCAGAGCTATCTATCCACGACGCAGAAGGTGATCGACAGCAAGCGTGAATTGCTGGGCGACTTCGTGCAGCGCTATCAACGTGCGCGCGAATGGTCTCTGGCGGACGCGAAGCACATCGAGCGGTACGCAGACGTATGGGCCGCGAAGTCGCGCGTCGATCCGAAGCTGGCGCATCAATGGTTCAGCACGTCGCGCATTCGCTATGAACCGCTGACAGATGCCGCCATTGCCGAAGCGCAGAAGAGTGTCGACGACTTTGTCAAAACCGGCACGCTGACGAAGGGCTTCGACGTGCGCGGTCTCTTCGATACGTCGTTCAACAAGTTCACTCAGGCGGCGCGCTAACGTCAGGCGCTCGCGCGCTGCAACACCTTCTCGCCACCGAACGCACGCGGGCGCGGCGCATCGACGCGCTCGCGCAGCAACTCGACCGCCCGTTGCGCGCGCGCCGACAGTGGCCACTCTGCGCGATGGATCAGCCACAGCGTGTCCACGACCGGCGGGCCGCAATCGACGACACGAATGGCGTCCTGTGACGCGAAGGCCTGCCGTGCGTACTGCGGGATGACGGTGAACCCAAGCCCACGCGCGACGTATTCGAGAATCAGGCTGATCTGATTCGTGCATCCCTTGCACGGCAGACTCTGCACGCCCGGATTGCCCGGAAAACGGCGACTCAGCAAGCGCGTCGACATCGCCTCGCCATCGGGGTGATCGATGAAGCCGATGCGCTTGAGATCCTCCCACTTGTGCACGTCCTCGCCGGCGGGCACCACGAGTTCGAGCGGCTCTTGCGTGAAAGGCGTCGCCGTGAGACGGGGATCGTCGGGGCGCAGTGTTACGAGGCCGAGTTCGAAGTGATTCTGAAGAATGCCTTCGAGCACTTCGCGATCGGGCGCGAAACGATGACGCACGGCCATCGCGGGATTCGCCTGCTGCATGTCGAGCAGGATCGGACATAGATACAGCCCGATGCTTCCAGGCGTGATGAGGTTGATGTTGCCGCACTCCTCGTTCGCATCTTCCAGACTGGAGCGCAAGTGCCGCCCCGCGCACTCGACCTGTTCGCAATAAACGAGCAGCGCCTGACCGGCGGGTGTGAGTTCCACGGCACGCGGGCGTCGCACGAGCAAGGGTCCGAATTCCTCTTCGAGATGCTTGATGTGCTGGCTGACCGCTGCCTGCGTCAGCCCCAGCTGGTCGGCTGTGCGGGTGAAATTACCCAGCTCGGCGAGCGTGGCGAAGGATTTGAGCCACTGGGGATTGACCATAATGAAGTGTTATCGAATCGATAATTTGCAGATAGTTTCCATTATAGCGATGTAGGGCTACCATTGCTTGCGTCGACCGAGCCGGTCGAGATGCCATGAAGACCGCCCTGAGCCGCAGGCTCCGCCGGCCGGCAATGCTGTGCCCTGACAATGCCCCCCCATTAGAGAAACCTCATGTCTGCCCTGTTTTCCCCGTTCGAACTGAAGAGCGCCAAGTTGCGCAACCGCATTGCGATCCCGCCGATGTGCCAATACAGCGCCGTCGACGGCGTGACCAACGACTGGCACCTTGCCCACTACGCCAGCCTGGCGCGCGGTGGCGCGGGTCTGGTGATCGTCGAAGCGACCGCCGTGTCGCCCGAAGGCCGTATTTCGCCGGGATGCACCGGTCTGTGGAACGACGAGCAAACGGCTGGCATGGCGCGTATTGCCGCGGCCATCAAGTCGCACGGCGCGGTGCCGGGCATTCAGATTGCTCACGCGGGCCGCAAGGCCAGTGCCAACCGCCCGTGGGAAGGCGACGATCATATCGGTGAAGACGACCCGCGCGGCTGGCCGACGATCTCGCCGTCCGCCGTCGCCTTCGGCGGTGATCTCGGCAAGGTGCCGAAGGCCATGACGCTCGACGACATCGCCCGCGTGAAGGCGGACTTTGTGGCCGCCGCACGTCGTGCGCTTGCTGCAGGCTTCGAATGGCTCGAACTGCACTTTGCCCACGGCTATCTGGCGCAGAGCTTCTTCTCGCTGCACGCCAACCATCGCGAAGACAATTACGGTGGCGACCTCGCTGGCCGTAGCCGATTCCTGCTGGAGACGCTGGCTGCCGTGCGCGAAGTGTGGCCTGAGCATCTGCCGCTCACCGCGCGTTTCGGCGTCATCGAATACGACGGCCGCGACGAAGAAACGCTGACGGAATCGATCACGCTCGTGCGTCAGATGCGCGAAGGCGGTCTGGATCTGCTGAGCGTGAGCGTCGGTTTCTCGACGCCGAACGCCAACATCCCATGGGGTACGCCGTTCCTCGCACCGATTTCGGAGCGCGTGAAAAAGGAAGCGGGTATTCCGGTGGCATCGGCCTGGGGCATCGACGATCCGGTCGTTGCGAACCGCATCGTGGCAGACGGCCAACTGGATCTCGTGATGGTGGGCCGCGCCCATCTGGCGAACCCGCACTGGCCTTACTTCGCTGCGCGCGAACTCGACGAGAAGCGTCCGACGTGGGTGCTGCCCGCGCCGTACGCTCATTGGCTTGAGCGCTATCGCGCACCGCGCGCTGCTTAAGTCGGACAAACTCAGTCGTAAGCGTCGCCTGAAACGCAACGCCCCCGGACGTCACAAGACGCCGGGGGCGTTGTCATTCGAGACGATCAGGCGCGCTTGAACGGCAATTCGACTTCCGGCGGAATCGGGCAGACATACGGTTTGCCATGACGGCGTTCATGCAGCTCGGCCTTCGCCTTCTCAAGCGTTTCAGGCGAACGGAACAGGTCGATGGCGGACGCGGCCATTGTCTTGGCGGCCAGCACCATGCCCTTGTGCGCGAGCGAACTCTTGCCCTGCGCGACCAGTTGCCACGAGTGGAACGGCGTGCCGAAGGCATAGCATGCGGTAAAGCACTGCGCGGTCGGCGTAATCCAGCTGACGTCGCCCACGTCGGTCGATCCGTACAGCGTAGGTTCCTTGCCAGCCTGGAACAAGGCGACGTGATCGAACAACGGCTTCGGATTGCGCCATGCCTGACCGAGCGTGCGGGTCGCGCCCTCAATGTCCTCCGTCGAGAGCGACGTGTCCTGCACATGCTTCGCGTATGCCATCTCGGCGTCGTCGTACTCGGGCGCACCGAAGGCTTCCAGATTGCGATAGACCACCTCGTTCAGCACGGTGTTCTGCACGAGGTTAGAGCAAGCCTTGTCGAACACGACTTCCATGCGGCACTCGGTCATGAGGGCCGCGCCTCGTGCGATGTTCGTCACTCGCTCGAACAGGTCCGAGGCCTGATCGTTGCGCGGCGCGCGCACGAGGTAAAGCACTTCGGCATTGGCCTGCACCACGTTCGGTGACGTTCCGCCGGTCTGCGTGATGGCGCTGTGCACGCGCGCGTCGGGGAGCATGTGTTCGCGCATGTAGTTCACGCCGACGCTCATCAGTTCGACGGCGTCGAGCGCACTGCGTCCGAGGTGCGGCGAGCTGGCGGCGTGCGATGCCTTGCCGTGGAAGCGGAAGTACGCCTGCACGTTGGCAAGCGACTGCCCGGAAAACACGCCGTTGTGCACGGCGGGGTGCCACGAGATCGCCGCGTCCAGATCGTCGAAGAGGCCTGCCCGCGCCATGAACGTCTTACCTGAACCGCCTTCCTCTGCGGGGCAGCCGTAGAAGCGCACTGTGCCCGGCTGTCCGGTGGCTTCGAGATGCGATTTCACGGCGGCGGCTGCCAGATGCGCGGCAGTACCGAGCAGATGGTGACCGCATCCGTGACCGTTGCCATTGCCGATTTCCGTGGACGGCTGGCACGTCATGACATCGGCTTCCTGACTGAGGCCGGACAAGGCGTCGTACTCGCCGAGAATGCCGATGATCGGACCGCCGTGACCGGCTTCGGCGATAAACGCCGTGGGGATATCGGCGACACCGCGCGTCACGCGGAAGCCCGCCGCTTCGAGTGCTTCGATATGCAGGTCGCTCGACGCGAATTCCTCATAGCGAAGTTCCGCCAGATTCCAGATCTTGTCGGCGAGTTCGGTGAACTGCGGACTGCGCGCATCGATGAAGTCGGCGACAGAAGCGTTCGGAGATGCGATTTCAGACATGGTGTCCTCCAGGAGAGAGTGGGGCGATGGCGACGTCAGAACTTCTGACGAAAACCGAGTGCGAACACAACCGGATTGATGCCGGGCGCGCTGAGCGGATCGGCGCCAAACGAAATAGCCGATTGGCCGTAATTGCGGAAACCGCCCACGCGGGCGTACACGCCGGTGAGCTTCGAGAACTGGTAGTCGTAGCCGAGCAGCGCACCGAAGGCGTGATCGAACTTGCCGGAGACGTTGCGGTAGACAGCGCCCGCACGAATCACGTGTGGACCGCGCTGCCAGACCAGCCCGAGCGAATACACCTGAGCGTTGAAGGTGCCCGGGCCGTTCGGACGGTTCAGCACATAGCTGAGCGATCCCATCGTTTCGCCGAACTGATACGTCGCGCTGAGCATGTAGGCGTCGGTGCGCGGGCCGTCAGGTGCGCCGCCGGGCACGGTGCTCGTACCGGACCACACCGCGTTGTACGAGCCGGACAGCATCAGCGGGCCGCGTCCGTAGTTCACGACCGTGCCGATGTTGCTGGCGTTCGGACTCGAACCCGCCACGTTTCGTGTGGCGTACAGCACCGTGGCGCTGAGTCCGGCGATGTCGGGTGTTTCATAGCTCACTGCGTTGTCCACGCGCGCCTGAATCGCCGCCGCGCCGGGACCGAGGTCGGAGACGACGAGTGCGCTGGTGGCATAGGGCGAGAGTTGCCCGACGGAATAAAACGGATCGATACCTTCCGGGCCGATGGCCGGGTACTGTTTGCCAAGCTTGATCGTCCCCCAGCGTGCAGACGACAGCGATACGTTTGCTTCACGGTTGTAAAACGACGTGCTGCTTTGTGCGCGTCCGCTCATGAGGTCGAAGCCGCTCTCCAGGCGGAACGACGCACGTGTGCCGCCGCCGAGATCTTCCGTGCCGGTGAACCCCCAGCGTGATGTCGAGGCACCGCCCGAGAGCAGTTGCAGGTTCTGCTGCCCGCTGTTGCGCGAGTACATGAGAAAGCTGTCGACGGCACCGTAGATCTGAACGGAAGCACCGGCGGTGCTGGCGGCCGTCAGGGTGGTCAGCGCGACGGCCAGCGCGAGGGAATTGCGTGATTTCATGTGTCTCCGGATGTTCTTTTTGGTATGGCGGGCAATGGGCATGCGCAGATCGCAGGTACGCGTCATCCCCGGCCGCTTCACCGAAGTGTCGGCCTGTGTCTGTCTGTCGTTTGCGAGAAGCTCCGTGAGCGAGACGGGGCGGCTAGCGGGTCGTCATCACGGGGAAAGACTTGCGCTCAGGATTTCGGCGCAGCATCGGAGGGGCGTTCAGGGAACGACCAAAGCGCGATCTGGCTGACGATGCCGCAGGCGAGGAGGTACCAGGCAGGGGACATGGCGTCGCCCGTGCGATGCAACAGCCACGTGACGTTGAACTGGGCAAAGCCGCCGAAGATCGTCACGCCGAAGCTGTAGATCATGGCCAGCGCCGTGGCGCGCACACGCTTCGGAAACGCTTCCATAATCAGCAGAAAATACGAACCGGTGCCCAGCGTCGCGATGCCCATCACCAGGGTCACGATGCCGATCATCAGCGGCACCGACGGGGCCGTCGTCAGCCATTTGAACGCGGGATAGACGCACAACAGCGTGGCGAGCGACGTCACGATGACGATCGGCTTGCGACGCGAGAGACGGTCGGTGATCCACAGACCCGAGATCAGCGACGACACCATGATGATGCCGCCCGATGCGCAGCCCGCAAGGAACGACGTTGCGACCGGCAGATGCAGCGTGCGCACGCCGTAAGCCGGCATGAAGAAGACGATGATGTAGAGCATGGTCGTGCCGCCCACAAGCATCAGCGTGCCGAGTACGACGCGACCGAAATAGTGCTGCATGATTTCGGCCAGCGCGCTTTGCTCACGCTCGGGCGCTTCGAACGTTTCGTCGAGATGGCGTCGGATGTACATGCCGACAGGACCGACGAGCAAGCCCAGCAGGAACGGAATACGCCAGCCCCAGCTTTCCAGCGCGGTGGGTGTGAGCGTTGCGGACAGCAGTGCCCCGCACAGCGCGCCGCACAGGGCCGCCGCGCCCTGACTGATCATCTGCCAGCTCACCATGAAGCCACGGCGCGACATCGGCCCGGATTCCATCAGGAACGTCGTGGCCGCGCCGATTTCACCCCCGGCGGACAGTCCTTGAAGCAGGCGTCCCACGACGATGAGCACGGGGGCGGCGATACCAAGCGTGGCGTAGCCCGGCGTGAGTGCAATTAGCGCGGTGCCGACCATCATCAGCGCGATGGTGAGCGTAAGCGCTGCGCGACGTCCTGCGCGGTCCGCATAGTTGCCGATCAGAATCCCGCCGAGCGGACGCATGACGAAGCCCACGCCGAATGTCGCCATCGCCAGCAGCAACGGACCGGCACCCGAATCGACGGGGAAGAAGTTCTTGCCGATGATCGCGGCGAAGAAGCTGAAGACGGTGAAGTCGAACATCTCCAGCCCGTTGCCGACAGAGGTGGCGACAATCGTGCGGCGTCGCGCGCGACGCGCAGCGACGGTCTCTGCGGGACTTGCCTGACTGGCAGCAGGTCGGGCAGAACCGGCAGGCGTGGCGAGAGCGCCAGACAGGGGCGGGGCGGCGTCGTGCGTCATACAGGATGTCTCCATGCGAAGGGGGTGTCGTTCTGTCTATGCGCGCGACGATAAAAGGAGGGACGTTCGCGCGCATGCAACGATTCGGGCCGATCTTAATCAAGCCGTAATAATCCCGATACGCATAAATTCTTATCCTGATAACCTTTATTTATCCGTCATAACCCTTAGTTTGCTGCGATGAAACTGCATCAATTGCGCGCGTTACTGGCCGTCGCCGACACCGGGAGCATTCACGAAGCAGCGCGCACCCTGCACGTCACGCAGCCGGCCGTCACCCGCGCCTTGCGCGACCTTGAGACAGACATCGGCTTGATGCTGATTCTGAGAAGCTCGTCGGGGGTGTCGCTGACGGAGGAGGGGCGGGCGTTGCGCCAGCGTGCCGAGCTGATCGTCAACGAGATGGCGCGCACCGAAGCGGAGATGATGCGGTTGCGAGATACGCGTCAGGGGCGCGTGTCGATTGGCGTGACACCGCTCTCGGCGATTACCGTGCTGCCCAAGGCGTACAACCGCTTTCGGCAGACGATGCCCGACGTCGCATTGGAATTCTCGGAGTTCAGCGCGCCGCAACTGGTGGAGCAACTCAAGAGCGGCGCGATCGATTTTGCGCTGGGATCGGGGGTTGACGGACGCGAGTTCGGCACGGTGCGCGCGGTCCATCTGGCGACGTTTCCCATGTGGTTTGCCGTTGCCCGGCGTGGGCAATTGGCGAACGCGACGTCGCTGGCGGATTTGCAGAACGGCGAATGGCTGCATACGGGGCCATCCAGCGAATTTCAGGCGTTCCTGACCGAACTGTTCGCGCGTCAGGGGCTTGCGCCGCCGCGCCGCATCACGCGATGCGCCTCGCAAACGCTCTTCTATAGTCTGGCGGTCAACAGCAACGTCGTGACGTCATGGACGCATCTGGCTTTGCGGACCGAAGGCGCTGCCGAAGAGCTGAAGACCCTCGACCTCCTCGAACAGCCGCCCGCGCGCAATCTGTTCCTGCTGTTTCGCGACAGCGCGATTCTTACGGCCCCGGCAGAATACTTCGTGCGCTGCATCGAAGACATCGTCAAAGCCGAGCGGGTCGCACAGCGTTCACGTAAATCGAAGTCGTTGTAGGGCCTTGCCGCTTACCAGTTGATATCGACGCAAAGCACATGAAGCCCTTGCTTCGCGGGCGACGCGATAGAGGCCGTCACGCACAAATGCGCTTCGTTGATCGAGAGATAAGGCGGCGTGAAATGCACTTCGCCAGGCGCGCGCATGGCTTCGATGAAGTACGGACGCCGTGCCCAGTTCGCGCCTTCCGAATGCAGGAGCGGACGAAAACGTTTGGCGCGTTGCGACGAATGGCTGTGCGGCAGCACGTTGTCGCCGATCTGGCGGCCGACCGCGTCGAGCAGGAAGCAGCGTGCGGCGTCGGGCAGGGCGAGCAGGTCGTGCGTCGCCTGACGAATGTCCTGTCCCTGAGCGATGCGCGCGGCCGCCGATTCGATCCCGGCGACGTACGGCGCGAGTCGCGCATGCTGTGCCCGCTCGCGCTCGACGATCTGGGTGCGCAGCGCGGATGAGAGCGCGTCCATGCGCTCGGCCGCTACCTTCGGCGGCACGGGGTCGAAATCCGGCGCGGCGAAATACTGGCCTTGCACGAAATCGACATTACATTCCAGCGCGATCAGCGCCTCGCGATCTGTTGTGAGGCCGCCCATCATCACTAACTGTCCCGATTCGTGCAGCAACGACACGAGACCGGGCAGTACGCGCGCCAGATGCGATTGCTCCGCCGCCTGCGCCAGAATGCCGCGATCCAGCACCACGATATCCGGACGCAGATCCCACACACGGTCGATGTTCGAGTGCTTTGCGCCGAAGCCGCCCAAAGCGATCAGGAAACCCGCCTTGCGCAGGCTGCCGACGATTGCGCCAAAGCGCGGTGTGTCGCCGCCGGCCTGTTCGGGCACCTCAAGCACAACGCGTTGCGGCGACAGACCGGTTGCCTTGAGCGTGGCGATCAGCGCGTCGCCGTAAACCGTATCCATCAGCGCGGCGGGGTGCAGATTCAGAAAGAGCCACGCATCGCGGCTGTCGAATTCATGGAAGTTGCCCAGGTGCAGCGACTCCGCGAGTCGCCCCAGCTCCAGCATGTCGCCATGACGCGCGGCCATCGTGAACACTTCGTGCGACGGCGCGTGACGGCCCTGCGCGTCGTGCGCGCGCAGCGAAGCGTGATAGCCGATGGCGCGCCGGTGCGAGACCGAGAACACCGGCTGGAAGACGCTGGAGATCGTGAAATCCCCGTATATGACGATGCGCCGACTGTCGTCGGCCGCCGTCATTCGTGGCGGCAGGAGTCCGGGGGCGTCGAGATCGATGGTCATGGTCGTGACAGGTGCAGACTCTAAGGATATGTACAGAATAGGAGAGCAAGAAGCGTGCTCAAAGGCGCGCGCTATTGTCCCCGATTTTCAGGGCGTTTTTCGTGCGTCTTGTGACGCGACGCACCAGAGAATGCCGCCCGCGCCCCAAAGTGGGGCGTGGATGCTGGGGATGGCGACACTCGCGCGCGCGGCATTGCCTTCCCGCGGGCTGCGTAGCTGAACTAGGGTGCCAGCACCTGCGCCCGCCGGGCCACGCGTGCGAGCGCCAGCGCACAGACCGCGTTGAACACGTGCAGGCCGCCTGGGCCGAGCAGCGTCACGGCTAGCGAGGCGATCATCGGCCCGAGCAGGCCGCCGACCGAAAAGAGGATGAGCAGCGTAGCGCTCACGCCGATACGTCGCTCCGGCTCGGTGCGGTCGTTCACATGGGACACGATCAGCCCGTACTGCGTGAAGTTCACGGCCGAGAACAGGAACATCAGCACGAAGACCAGCCAGTGCGCCTGAATGAAGATGAGCGGTGCGCAGAACGCGACCGACGCCAGCGCCAGACGCCGCGACACCGTGCGCCGGTCCATGCGGTCGGACAGACGTCCCACCGGCCATTGCATGAGCAGTGCGCCGAAGAGCGCCACGCCCATTAGCGTCGACAGACTGCCGATGGAAAAGCCGATGCGCGTGAGATAGACCGGCATCATCGCGTAGAACGCGCTGTACAGGAACCCCGCGAGAACGCAGCCCGGAATGGCAATCGGCGTGGCGCGCGCCATTTCCGTGACGCTGTCGAACAAACTCATCGCCGGTTGTTTGACGAGACGCTCGTCGGCCACGCGCGTGGGCCAGCCCTGCATCAGCGTGATCGGCAGAATGGCAGCGACGAACAATCCGGCGACGAGCAGCAACTGCCCTTCGCTACCGGCCTCGCCGATATTGAGCAGGAACTGGCCGGTGCTCACCGCGAGGTAGTTGATCGTGAGGTACGAGCCGAACACGCGCCCGCGCATGGTGTTCGGCACCGACCCGTTGAGCCAGCTTTCCACCGTGGTGTACATGCCCATCAGCGCGAGGCCGGTGCCCACGCGAAGCAGACAAAGCAACAGCATCGACTCGGAGACCGCGAAGCCCATCACGAAGAGGGCGCCCAGCGCCGTGAACGCCACGAACGCGCGATGCTGCCCGATGCGCTCGATCAGCGACCGGTTGTAGAACGCTCCGAGCAGGAAGCCCGCGTAGTAGCACGACTGGATCACCCCGATGGTGAACGTCGATGCGCCGAACTTCAGGGCATGGAAAGGCACGGCAGTGACGAACAGTCCGTTGCCCACGACCAGCACGCCGTAGCCCAGCAGAATGCCCATGAGCGCGGGATAGATGCTGATGGGCAGGGGAACGGTGTCGGCCGGGGCAGGGCCGGGTGGCGTCGACGGCGCACCCAGCAGCGAGGCTTCGGACAGCGGGCCGGGACGATCGGGCTCGTCTTCGGCAATGGCAGGATCTAGCGACGGATCGCGTTGCATTCGATTTCGAGGGCTCGCGGGCCAGAGAATTGGGGGCAAAGGCTTGCACGAGCGTTCATCATCGCACGATGAAGACACTTAGGCGAACTGATCACGGTGACGCGTGTACCGTCGAACCCAAAAAACAAAGGCGTGTCCCGATGCAGGACACGCCTTTCACGTCTTCCTTCAACGCCGCTCCCTCGTAAGTGGCGTCATGCGTCAGACAGCAATCAGTGCTCCGTCACCCCAGCGCCGTGCCACACTTGCTGTCGACGCTTGCGACTGCCGATCCACGCGGCGGACAGCGCACTGATGAGTCCCGCCACCAGCACGTAGATGCAGATCATCCACGGCTCGCCACCGTTCTTCTGCAACAGGTACGTGGCGATGATCGGGCTCAGGCCGCTCGCGAAGATGCCCGAGAACTGATAGACGAACGAGATGCCGGTGTAGCGAACCTTGGCGTCGAACAGTTCGGAGAAGAGCGCGGCTTCGGGGCCGTAGACCGACGCGTAGATCACACCCAGCGGAATGACGATGGACAGCCACACGAGCATCACGTTGCCACCGCTCGCCTTCATCAGCCAGAACCCGCCGAACGACGACAGGCCGGTCGCGAGCGAACCCCAGAAGTAGATGCGCGTGCGCCCGATGCGGTCGGAGAGCTTGCCGAAGAACGGAATGGTGAAGATCATCACGAACGCGGCCGCCATCACGCCGGTCAGTGCCTCGGTCTGCGAGAGCTTGAGCGTCTGCGTCAGGTAGGCAATCGAGAACACACCGAAGATGTTGAAGAATACGCCGTCGATGAAGCGCGCACCCATACCGGCCAGCACGTTGCCCGGGCTCTTCGTGAGCACTTCCGCAATCGGAATCTTGATCTCGGCGCCCGCCTTCTTGATCTTCGCGAACTCCGGCGTTTCCATCACGTTCAGGCGAATGTACATGCCGATGGCGACGAGCCCGACTGACAGGAAAAACGCCACACGCCAGCCCCACGCGAGAAACTGCGCGTTCGTCAGCGTGTACGACAGCACGGCCACTACGCCCGAGGCGAGACACAGACCGAGCGCGAGACCGACCTGCGGAATGCTCGCGTAATAGCCACGCTTTTCCTTCGGCGCGTATTCGAACGCCATGAGCACCGCCCCACCCCATTCGCCGCCGAGACCAATGCCTTGCATCACGCGCAGCAACAGCAGCAGAATCGGCGCCCACAATCCGATCTGCGCATAGGTGGGCACCAGCCCGATCAGCATGGTGGCGATACCCATGATGGTGAGCGTCATCACGAGCATGCTCTTGCGTCCGAGCTTGTCGCCGAAGTGACCGAAGATCACACCGCCGAGCGGACGGCTCAGGAAGCCCACCGCGAACGTGCCGTAGGCGAGCATTGTCGAGATGAGCGGGTCGCTGCCGGGGAAGTACAGCTTATTGAACACTATGCCGGCGACGACGCCGTACAGAAAGAAGTCGTACCACTCGATGGTGGCGCCGATGAGGCTGGCGACGACGACACGGCGCATCTGCCGCGCGTCGGTCCTGGTCGATGCATTCATGGTTGTCTCCGAATCTTGTATTGGTTAGGGGCTAACGTGACTGATGCGCCTTACGCGACTGACTAAACCGTCAGGGCGACTTCCGCCGGTGCCTCCTCGCAACCGCGGAAGTCTTCCTGCATGCCCGACGCGCGCTTCCTGTCTTCGAGAATCATGTCGGCCGCCTTCTCGGCAATCATGATGGTCGGTGCATTCGTGTTGCCCGACACCAGCTCGGGCATGATCGACGCGTCCACGACGCGCAACCCCGCGAGTCCATGCACGCGCAGACGATCGTCGACGACGGCCATGCTGTCGTCGCCCATCTTGCAAGTGCCCGCCGGGTGATAGATCGATTGGCTGAACTGGCGCGCGGCCTGAAGCAATTCGTCGTCACTCTGGTACTGCGCGCCAGGAATGAATTCGCTGATGATGTGCGGCGAGAGCGACGGAGCGGCCGCGATGCGACGCGCCACCTTGATGCCGTCGATCACAACACGATGGTCGCGCTCGTCGGACAGATAGTTCGCGTGAATCACTGGGTATTGCAGCGGATCGTTGGAGCGGATCTCGACGCTGCCCCGGCTGAACGGCCGCAACTGGCAGACGGACGACGTAAAGGCGGAGAAGCGATGCGCGCCCTGTCCGGGTTTGTCCGCCGACAACGGTTGCATGTGGAACTGAATGTCGGGGCGCGTGACGTCAGGCCGCGAGCGCGTGAAGATCGTCACCTGACTGGCGGCCAGTGTGAGCGGACCTGTGCGGAACAGCGCGTATTGCAAGCCGATGAGCGCTTTGCGCAGCGGGTTGTTTACCTCGTCGTTGAGCGTGCGCTCGCGGGTCTTGAAGACGAGCCGCACTTGCAGATGGTCCTGAAGATTCTGGCCGACGCCTGGCAACACATGCCGTAACGCGACACCGGCCTTCGCGAGAACCGTCGTCGGCCCGACGCCGGAGTTCTGCAACAACTGCGGCGAACCGATGGCCCCTGCGGCGAGAATTACTTCCACTCTGGCCCGTGCCTTCTTGCGCTGGCCGCCCTGCAGGTACTCGACGCCCACCGCGCGCTTGCCTTCAAACAACACACGGCAAGTTTGTGCGCGCGTCTCCACGATCAGATTGCGACGCTCGCGTACCGGCTTGAGAAAGCCCTTGGCCGTGCTCCAGCGAAAGCCCTTGAAGGCCGTCTGCTGAAAGTATCCGACGCCTTCCTGCGTCGCGCCGTTGTAGTCCTCGTTGAAGGGAATGCCGATGTCCTTCGCGGCGGCGATGAAGTGCTCCGCGATGGGGCGGCGCAGCCGCAGGTCCGAGACCTTCAGCGGTCCGCCGACACCGTGGTACTCGCTCGCGCCGTGTTCCTGATCTTCCGACTTGCGGAAGTAGGGCAGCACGTCCGCGTAACCCCAACCGCGATTGCCGAGATCCGCCCAATGATCGTAGTCCTCACGCTGACCGCGCACGTACAGCAGGCCGTTGAGCGAACTGGAGCCACCGAGTACCTTGCCGCGCGGCCAGTCGATCTGGCGATCCGCCACGTTGGCGTCGGCTTCGGTGCGATAGCACCAGTCCAGCGCCGGGTTGTGCATGGTCTTGAAGTAACCGACCGGCACGTGAATCCAGGGATTGCTATCGGGGCCGCCGGCTTCGAGCAGCAGCACCCGGTTCGCGGGATCTGCGCTCAGACGATTGGCGAGCACGCATCCGGCAGAGCCCGCACCGACGATCAGATAGTCCACCTCGTGTTCCATACCGCCTGTCTCCTGCTAAGCAATTCACGACGTTTCTCCCGAGGGATGAAACGATTCGTTTCGGTTTGTTTCGATTCAATGTCGGCGAGCAATCGGCAAATGCCAAGCGAAAAAAAGCCGGGAAACGGAAACTGAAACGGAATTCGCGCTTGGCGTCTCAGAACGAGGCGATTGTTGCGGCGCATCTGCGGGGTTTCACTGAGTCGGAGCGAAGGCGAGGTGCGGGATAAGAGGGACACCGATTTCATGACGTCGAAGAATCTCACGGGTAATCCCGAGGCTGATCGACGTCAATTAATTGGTATATTTTGTTTCTTTTATTGATCGTGGAGAATTTCGGACGACGTGAATCGTCAGACTCCGGGAGTCGATTCGACGCGATGAGAGCAGGAGGCGGAATGCACGGAACGCAAGGGGCGCGCGAGGGCGTACGTGAGGGGGCTCGGGAGGCGGGCGCGCTCGACGACGCCGAGTTGCGCGCGAGCGACGAAGCGAGAAATCTGCGCGCGCTGGCCGTCATCGAACGGCTCGCCATGGCCGGACAACCCTACACCTTGTCACAGCTTGCCACGCGTCTGTCGATTCCGAAGGCCACGCTGATGCGCCTGATCGAAGCGCTGGAAGTCTGTGGCTACGTCTCGCATGTGCCCGATTCGCGCGGCTCGGAGCGCGGGCTGTCGCTAGGCCCGCGTGCGGCGCGGCTCGCCCTCGTCACGCTGGCGAACAACAACTTCACGCGCGCGGCGCGCTCGCTGCTGCGTGCGCTCGTCGATCGAGTCGGCGAAACCGTCAACCTCACGGCGCTCGACGGCGACGAGGTGCTCTACATCGAGCGTGTGGAAACGAACGAGCCGCTACGCATGCAGATGCATCCCGGCATGCGCGTGCCGCTGCACTGCACAGCGAGCGGCAAATTGTTCCTGTCGCAAATGCCGGTGGTGGAGCGTCGCGCGGTGATTTCGCGACTGTCGCTCAAACGCATGACGCCGCGCACGATCACCGACGCGAGCCTGCTTGAAGCGGAACTCGACCGGCTAGCGGCGCGCGGCATCGGCATCGACAACGAAGAGTTCGTGCGCGGCATGGTGGCCGTGGGCGTGCCCGTGCGCGCGCCGGAGGACGGACATGTGCGCGCGGTACTCGCCGTGCATGGCCCGACGGCGCGCGTCACGCCGGAACAACTGATGGGATTGGTGCCGACGCTGCGTGAAACGGCGACGGCGCTCGCGCCGCTGCTCGACTGGCAGCGGGCAAGCAAGGTAGAGGCGTTGGCGAAGCGGGCGGAAGCGGAAGACGGGAAGGCCGTTCAGGCGACCGAGAAGACAGAAAGCTAACGCGTCAGAACGTCTTCGCCAGTTCCTTGGCCGCTTCTTGCAGGCGCGGCACGAACTCCATCGCCTTGGAGAGTGACGTGCGCGACACCGGCGCGTGCACGGCCACGGCGGCGATACATGCGCCGTCTTCCTTGAGGACAGGCGCGGCCACGCAGGCAATCCCCAGCACGAACTCCTCGTTATCGACGGCAATGCCTTTGTGCGCAATGCGGTCGAGTTCGCTTTCCAGCAGTTCGGGATCGGTGAGCGTGTTGGGCGTGAAGCGTTGCAGCTTCATCGCACGCAGTAGTGCTGCGCGTTGCTCGCGGGGCATCATAGCCAGCAGCAGCTTGCCGCTTGCGCTGCTGTGCGCGGGCACGTGCGAGCCGGGCTTGAGATCGAGACGTAGCGGCCACGGCGCTTCCATGCGGTCGAGATACAGCACCTCGGTCTCATGCAGCATCGTGAGGTTGCACGTCTCGCCGAGATCGGCCACGAGACGGCCGAGAATCGCGTGACGCATTCGGCGCGCGCCCGCTTGCATCATCACTCCAAGGCTCAGCTGCGCAAGGCGCGGGCCGATCACATAAGCGTTCTTCTGCCCCGGTTCGCGAATCACGAGACCACCGGCTTCAAGCGAGCCGAGCATGCGATGCAGCGACGCCTTGGGCATCTGGATATCGTGCGCCATGTCGGCGAGCGAGACGGGCGCGTCGGCGGCCACGAGGTACTCCAGCAGTGCGAATGCCCGCAGGGTCGGGGTGTCCGCCTTGTTGTCTGAGGGGGAGTCGTGGGCAATCGCTACGTCGTTCATATGCGCCGTTCCGGAAAATGGATCAGCGGTATTGTACCCAAACAGGTTATCGACCGGCATTGGCAGGGTCCAGATACTTAAAGTTCGGTTAGGTTCGGTTTCAGTTCATTCAAATCTAGTCGACGCCATAGGGCACCGTCAATCAGTGTTTTAGTTATTCGGAACGAATTGTATCTAAAAATTGTTAACGCTATGATGCGCTGAAACGGCCCTGCATCTCGACGGGGCCTATTGCCTTGGTATGGCCTTGCCCTTTGGAGACGTCGTGATGGAGATCGCAACTCAACAGCCGGATCGCATGGTCGATGCCCGCACCGTATTCGGCATCGATACCGATCTTCAGGTGCCGGCATTCAGCGAGCGCGACGATCACGTGCCCGAGATCGACACGGCGTACCGCTTCAATCCGGACGTCACGCTGGCGATTCTGGCCGGGTTCACGAACAACCGGCGCGTGATGGTGCAGGGCATGCACGGCACGGGCAAGTCCACCCACATCGAACAGGTGGCAGCGCGGCTGAACTGGCCGTGCGTGCGCGTGAACCTCGACGGCCACATCAGTCGCCTCGACCTTGTCGGCAAGGACGCCATCGTCGTGCGTGACGGTCATCAGATCACCGAATTTCAGGAGGGTATCGTGCCGTGGGCGTTGCAACGCCCCGTCGCGCTGATCTTCGACGAGTACGACGCCGGACGTCCCGATGTCATGTTCGTCATTCAGCGCATTCTGGAGCGCGATGGCAAATTCACGCTGCTCGACCAGAACCGTGTGATCCATCCGCATCCCGGCTTTCGCATGTTCGCGACGACCAACACCGTCGGTCTGGGCAATCTCAATGGGCTCTACCACGGCACGCAGGTACTGAATCACGCGCAGATCGACCGCTGGAATGTGGTCGCGACGCTCAACTATCTCTCGCGTGAAGACGAAGCGGGCATCGTTCTCGCACGCGTGCCGGAACTGGATAACGACGCGGGCCGCACGCTGATCGAGTCGATGGTCAGCGTGGCGGAACTCACGCGCAAGGGTTTTGCAACGGGCGATCTGTCTACGCTCATGTCGCCGCGCACGGTCATCAGCTGGGCGGAGAACGTGGGCATCTTCCGCGACGCCGGTCTCGCGTTCCGTCTCACGTTCCTGAACAAGTGCGACGAAGCGGAGCGCGCCTTGGTGGCCGAGTACTATCAGCGCGCGTTCGGCTGCGAATTGCCGTCGACCGATGGCGGCCGCTCGCTGCTGGCCGATGCATCATGACCCTCTCGGAGCGCGAGGCGGCCCGACGCGCCGCACGCGGCGAGGCGTTGTGCGCCGCCACCGTGCGCGCGCTGACCGGCGACGCCGCACTGCATTACAGCGGGGCGCGCCTGTGCCGGAATATGCGGCCGTTGCCGTTGCATGCGCCCCATCTGCAATCGCTGCCGCCGCCCGCCGACCCTTTGGCAACGTTGCGCGGTGCAGCGGACGGCGCGGCGTTGCGGCTGCGTCACAGCGACCCGGCATTGCATCGACGTCTGCAACCGGAGGCGCCGTTGGAGCGCCTGCTCTTCGAGCTGCTGGAGCAATTGCGCTGCGAGACGTTCATTCCCGCCGGTATGCCCGGCGTGGCGAGCAATCTGCGCGAGCGCTTCGAAGCATGGTCGCGCGCGATGCACGCCTCGGGCGTTGCGGACAGTCACGTGGGGTTGTTGCTGTACGCGGTAGCGCAGATGAGCTGGTCTCGACTAACCGGCTACCCGGTCATCGAAGAGACGGAAGGACTGATCGAAGCCACGCGCATGGCCATCGCCCCGCGCATTGGCGGCGCGCTCGCGGGTATGCGTCGAACGCGTACCGATCAGGCGGCGTTCGCGGCTTACGCGCTGGAACTGGCCGCCGACATCGCGGGCCTGATCCGTGCGGCGGGTGGTGAGCAGCCGGAAGACAGCGCCAAGGACGACGAAGACGAGAAGGGCGTGCGCAACGCCTTCTCGCTATTTCTCGACTTCGACGAGCAGGAAGACGAAGGCATCACGCTCGCGCACTCGGGCGACAGCCGGGTGCTGACGGCGTCGGAGCAAGGCTATCGCGTGTTCACCAATCGCTATGACCGAGAACTGTACGCGGGCACGCTTGTGCGCCGCGCATTGCTGACCGAGTTCCGCGAACGGCTCGACGAGCGCATCGTCGCTCAGGCGATCAACGTGCCGAGGCTTGCGCGCGCGCTCAAGGCGGCGCTCGCCGTGCCGCAGCGCGACGGCTGGTCGTTCGGCGAAGAGCAGGGGCGCATCGACGGACGACGGCTCGCGCAACTCGTCAGTTCGCCTGCCGAGCGGCGTCTGTTTCGGCTGGAGAAGCACACACTCATCGCCGAATCGATGGTGACCTTTCTCATCGATTGCTCCGGGTCGATGAAGGCGCAGATCGACGCCGTCGCGATGATTGTGGACGTCCTCTCCCGCGCGCTCGACGCCGCGGGCGTCACCAACGAAATTCTGGGCTTTACCACCGGTGCGTGGAACGGCGGACGCGCCCGCACCGACTGGCTCGCTCGTGGCAAACCGCGTTTTCCCGGTCGTCTCAACGAGGTCTCGCATCTCATCTTCAAGGATGCTGTCACCAGTTGGCGCCGCGCGCGGACCGACATCGCATCGCTGTACAAGGCGGACCTGTTCCGCGAGGGCGTGGACGGCGAGGCGCTCGAGTGGGCGTGTGAACGTCTGCGTTCGCGCAGCGCTAATCGACGCCTGCTGATCGTGATTTCCGACGGTAGCCCGATGGACGCCGCCACCAATCAGGTCAACGACGAGCACTATCTCGACCATCACCTTCGGGAAGTCGTGGCGCAGCAGCAGGCGCGCGGCGATGTAGAAGTGTTGGGCCTTGGCGTCGGCCTCGATCTCAGCCCGTATTACCGGAATTCGCTTGCGCTCGATCTCACGTCGTCGCCCGACATGACGATGCTGGCGAAGCTGGTCGACTGGATCGGCAGCGGCGGACGTCGATCCGGTGACTGACGCGGCACCTCCGACGCCGGACGACATCGGCGTCAGACCATCTCCATCACGGCGCTGACCATCAGATGAACGCCGAGCAGGATCAGCGTCATGAACGCGAGACGGCGTGTGGTGACACCTGAAAGCGGCGGGGGATGGCGTCGTGCGAACAGCGTGGCGAACGTGACGACGGGAAACGCGAACGCTGCTTGCCACCACATCGATGCCGGTAGCTGCCCTGCGAAGGCGCTATAGGTGGTGCGGATCGTCGCGGTGACGGCGAACAGTAGAATCAACGCGCAGCGAATCTGGACCAGCGTGAGCGGCTGACGATAGAAGTGGAAAATCAGCGGCGGCCCGGAGATACCGAACATCCCGCTCAGCAAACCGCCGAAGATGCCGCTCAAAAAGAAGCCCGTATCGGCGGAGCGCTCGGTCTTCGGTGCGGGACGCAGGGCTGAGCCGATGCCGCCATACAGCACGACCGCGCCCAGCAGCAGATGCAGCACGTTTGACGCCGTGCCATTCAGATAATCGAACAGCAGCACGCCGACCACGACCGACGGGATGATGCCGAGCGTTGCCGCCCGCACAGCCCGCCAGTCGATGAGATGCAGCGTGCCAGGCAACGCGAGCGCGCTGTTCACAAGCGTGACCAGACTCACGAGGATGGCGACGTCGGCCACGGGCGCGAGGCCGAAGCCACTGGCCCCGCCCAGCACGATCATCCCCAGCCCGAACCCGGTCACCGTCTGGAAGTACGTGGCGAAGCCCAACAACAACATCAACGGCAGATGGGCCAGCAGCCCGGTCAGCATGACTTGCCAGGTCATACCCGCGCATGCCCGCTCATACGCGAATGGCGAGCGGCGACACGCCGGTCAGCTTGGCCCGAGCGGCCTGCGCTTGCACGCAGGTCACGCCGATCACGTAGTAGATGTCGTCGGCGCTGCACCCGCGCGACAAGTCGTTTGCCGGGCGATTCAACCCTTGCAACAGTGGGCCGATGGCCTTCGCACCGCCGATGCGTTCCGCCAGCTTGTAGCCGATGTTGCCCGCGTCCAGACTTGGGAAGATCAGCGTGTTGGCGTGCCCTTCGATCTGCGAGTGCACGACTTTGCGCTGGGCGATTTCGGAGACGATGGCGGCGTCGAGCTGAACGTCGCCGTCGATGGCCAGTTGCGGCCGAGCTTCTTTGACGCGACGTGTCGCTTCCACCACCTTGTCGACGGCCGCATGCTTGGCGCTGCCGCTGGTGGAGAACGACAGCATGGCGACACGCGGTGGCTCCATGAGTAACGCAGCGGCGCTATCGGCCGCAGCGAGTGCGATCTGCGCCAGTTGCTCAGCGTCGGGGTCGACGACGAGGGCACAGTCCGAGAAGATCAGCCCGCCCTTCATCGTGTGGAACGGCTCGCAGAGCATCATCAGGAAGAAGCTCGACACGAGTTTGAACGATGGCTGCACACCGATGATCTGAATCGCCATGCGTACCACGTCGGCCGTGGTGTTCACCGCACCCGCGACGGAACCGTCTGCGTGGCCAAGGCGCACCATCATGTTGGCGAAGCCCAGCGGCGTGCGCATTTCCGCAAGCGCCTGCTCGCGCGTCATACCTTTCTTCGAGCGGATGCCGTACCAGATGTGCGAGAAGGCTTCGGTCATGTCCGACGTCGCCGGATCGATCAGTTCCATCCCGGCGAGATCGATGCGCGCCTCACTGGCGGCGCGCTGCGTTCGGGCGATATCGCCGATGAGCACGATGCGGGCAATGCCCTCACGCGTCGCGCGCGCGGCAGCCGCGAGCACGCGCGCGTCGTCCGACTCGCACAGCACGATGCGCATCGGGGCACGGCGCGCGGTATCGATAATGCGGTTGATGGCTTTCATGATGTCGAAGAAATAAAAAAAGCGCCCCCGGCACCCACAGAGCCGGGAGCGCTGTCACACGAAGAACCGCTACCGCGTCAGACGTAGTCCTTGTACTTGTCGAGCATGCGCACCGGCTTTGAGAGCGCGTCGCGACGGAACGGATCTCCCAGTTCGCGTGTGCACATGATTTCGATGATGGTCGTCTTTCCTTGATTCATCTGCATGTCGATGGCCTTCTTGAGCGCCGGGCCGACGTCTTCCAGACGATCGACCACGATGCCTTCCGCGCCCATCGCCCGCGCGATGTTGGCGAAGCTCGGGCTGTCCAGTTCACCGGCGACGAAACGGCGGTTGTAGAAGTCGACCTGATTCTTTTTCTCGGCACCCCATTGACGGTTGTGGAAGACCACGGCCGTGACCGGAATGTTGTGACGCACGCACGTGAGCGTTTCCATCAGGCTCATGCCCCACGCGCCGTCGCCGGCGTACGACACGGCCGGGCGGTGCGGTGCGGCCACCTTCGCGCCGATGATCGTCGGGAAGGCGTAGCCGCAGTTGCCCCAGCTCATGGCCGCGAAGAAGCTGCGCGGCTTGTTAAAGCGCAGGTAGCTGTTGGCCACCGAGTTGATGTTACCGATGTCGGTCGAGACCATGACGTCTTCCGGCATCGCCTTTTCGAGTTCGCGCAGCACCTGACGCGGGTGCAGATACTCGCCGCCGTTGAACGTCTTTTCGTTCTTCTGCTCTTCGATCATGTCGAGGCTGTACTGATCGCGCTCGTGGGTCCAGTCGTCGAGTTCCTTCTCCCAGGCGGCCTTTTCCGTAGCGATCTGGTCGGCACGGGCGGCGCGCGTAGCGTCGCAGGCGAGCGTGCGCTCTGCGAGACGTTGCGACAGGGCGACGGCCGCCGCCTTCGCATCGCCGCAGATGCCCACCGAAATCTTCTTCACGAGGCCGAGCATCTTGTGGTCGGCATCGATCTGAATGATCTTGGCGTTCTTTGGCCAGTAGTCCAGACCGTGCTGCGGCAGCGTGCCGAACGGTCCGAGTCGCGAGCCGAGCGCGACGACGACGTCGGCTTGTGCGAGCAGCTTCATGGCAGCCTTCGAACCCTGATAGCCGAGCGGGCCGCACCACAGCGGATGGTTGGCCGGGAACGAGTCGTTGTGCAGGTAGCTGTTGACGACCGGCGCGCCGAGGCGCTCAGCCAGTGCCTTGCACTCTTCGACGGCGTCGGCCATGACCACACCACCGCCCGAGATGATGACCGGGAACTTGGCTTGCGCGAGCAGCTCGGCCGCTTCGTTCAGACGCTCGTCGCCGCCAGCACCGCGATCGAGACGTTGCGGACGCGGAATCTCGGCCTTGATCTGGCCGTAGAAGTAGTCGCGCGGGATGTTGAGTTGCGTCGGGCCCATTTCGGCCATGGCGCGGTCGAAGCAGCGGCCGGTGAATTCGGCCATACGCGCCGGGTGCGTTACATGACCCTGGTACTTCGTGAATTCCTGGAACATCGGCAGTTGCTTTGCTTCCTGGAAACCGCCGAGGCCGATACCCATCGTGCCCGCTTCGGGCGTGACGATCACGACCGGGCTGTGTGCCCAGTAAGCGGCGGCAATGGCCGTTACACAGTTGCTGATACCGGGGCCGTTCTGGCCGATCACGACACCGTGACGGCCCGACACGCGAGCGTAACCGTCAGCCATGTGGCCAGCGCCTTGCTCGTGCACCACCGGAATCAGACGGATACCGGCGGGCGCGAAGATGTCCATCGCGTCCATGAAGGCCGAGCCCATGATGCCGAACATCTCGCTCACGCCATTGGCGACCATCGTTTCGACGAACGCTTCCGAGGGCGTCATCGTTTGCGGACCGGCGTCTGAAGCCGTCAGTTGCTGGGTGGCCGTAGCCGGATCTTTGGCGTTCATGGGGTGTCTCCAGTGAAAAATAAACGGAACAAATAATTCCGATTTAGTTGCTTGTTTCGAAATCTAGGGGATCAAACCGCCGTCGTCAATTGGTATTTTTATTATTTGGTACGTTTTGTATTGAAAAATGAAAATTAAGCGTATGTCGAGTGACGAAGGTGACCTGTCGCTGTCGTTCAGAAAAAAACGCCCCGTCAGGCGGGGCGGGCAATCCGGGCATTCTTCAGGGCGTGATCAGAACGCCGGGCGGTCCTTGCGGAACGCATTTTTCACTTCGATCTTGCCGTCGCGCAGGGTGAACACGTCGACCATGCGCGCTTCGACGCGCGAGCCATCCGCCTTCGTGCCTCGGAACGTCGATTCCGATACGGCGCGATCGCCGTCCACGAAGTGCACGCCCTCGGTCCACGACGCGTCGGGGAAGTTTTCCCACGCGGACTGAAACGCGGCGCGCACGGCTTCACGGCCTTCGAAGGTGCGCCCGAGCATGTCGGGGCCCGCGACGGCATGGAACACGCACGTGTCAGTCATGCAGGCCATGAGTGCATCGATGTCGTGGCGGTTCCAGGCGTCGTTGAACGTGGTGAGTAACTGGATGGCGGCGGTGTCGTTCTGAGTCGTCATTGCAGATTCCAAAATTCGAGAGGTAAGCGATACAAGCGGGATCAGCGGGCTTCGTCCTGCGCGTGATATCGCTGATAGAGAAAGCGCTGGCCGATGCGGCGGAATGGCGCGAAGCCTTGCCATTGCACCGTGCCGAACACATTCGGGTATTGCAGCGCGGAGTCGTAGATCGGCAGATCCCATGACGGGTCGCGCTGCCCGGCAATGCGTTGGGCGAGGCGGCGTCCGGCGTGCGCGGAGAACGACACACCATTGCCGCCGTAGCCCACGGCATAGAACAGGTTCTGACGTGGATCGGGTTGCGTGACGCGCGGCATCATGTCGTGACTCACGTCCACCCAGCCCCACCACGAGTAGTCGATCTGAATGCCCTTGAGTGCGGGGAATTTGCGATGCAGGCCTTCGACCAGCACGGCCATATGTTTCGGATTTTGCGCATCGGCCCCGGTGATCGAACTGCGGCTGCCGATCTGCAACCGGTTATCGGGCAGCAGACGGTAGTAATAGCGCAGCGTGCGCGTATCGGTGATGACTTCGTGCGTGCGGAAGTTCGTCGCGGCGATCTCGTCCGGTGTGAGTACGCGCGTGACGAGCGAGTTCGACAGGATCGGCATGATCTTCGAGCGCAGCGCTTTCGTGACGTCGTTACGTGTGTAGCCGCCGGTGGCAAAGGCGACGGCCTTGGCACGCACGACACCGCGCGGCGTGCGCACGTGATGCACGCCGTTGATCGTCTCCACGCCCAGTACCGGTGTCGACGGATGCACGCGCGCGCCGAGCGCACGCGCCATGCGCAGATAACCGAAGGCGAGTTTGAGCGGGTGCACGCCGATACCGTCGGGTTCGTGCAGTGCGCCGCAGTTTTCCTGGTCGTCGACGTATTGTTCGCGGACTTCGTCGCGCGAGAGGATGCGTGTGTCGTAGCCGAAGACATCGCGCATGACTTTGGCTTCGTTGCGCAGGAAATCCATCTTGCGATCGCGGTGGGCGATGTAGAGATGGCCGCCCGGTTGCGGGTCGCACTCGGGCACTTCGGCGATGAGCGATTTGAACGTGTTGAAGCCTTCGCGGATTTCGGCGTCCAGACGCAGCGCGGTGTCCTTACCCCAGCGATCGATCCATTGCGAGCGATAGAGACGTCCGCTGGCGTTCTGACCCTGACCGCCGTTACGGCTGGTGCAACCCCAGCACGTCTGGTTCGCTTCGAGCACGGTGGCCCGGATGCCGTGTTCGCGAGCAAGGAACAGGGCGGTGGACAGGCCGGTGAAGCCGGCGCCGACGATGACCACGTCGACATCGGCATCGCCTGCGAGCGGGCCGTCGTCTTCCGGCGGCTCGCCGGCGGTGGCAACCCAATAGGTCGGCGCATAGTCCATGCCCAGCCCGGGGTTGGACGAGACGAGCGGATCGTAAAGCGGATCGTATGGCGCTGCGGAGCGACGATCCAGCGCGAAGGATTCAATCGTACCCACGTTTGGCTCCTGAAGAGAATGAGCCAATACTGCCAAGAACAATTTCGTGGGATTAGTACCACCGGAGACTTGTGATGGTGCCAGCGCATCGCCGCACCGCTGCGGCTTGGACTTCGTCAGGGAAGTCCCTGACTGGCTCCACATTTTTCGTGGACGTGGCGCCAGCGTAGTGAAGTGATTACGCCAGCACAGCCAGTCCGTGTTTTTCGATGACTTGAAGCAGTTTTGCTGCGGCACCACTGGGCTTCTTTGTGCCCGCCTCCCACTTTTGAACCGTCGACGCACTGGTGTTGAGATATGCCGCGAGAACGCCCTGACTCACATGAACGCCCTTGCGAATCCTGATGATCGCGGTCTTTGTGTATTTGGGAACGGCGGGAACGCACAATTCGTCATATTCGCGCATCGTCCGTTTGCTGATGCCCCCAGCGGCGTGCATGTCTTTCGCAATCTCGTGGATAGTCGTCAGCGCGTCGGACTCATTGACGGAAGACCTGTTTCGTACTCTCGCAACGCGTGTTCGGGACGCGGCATCGGTCGTCTTGACGGCGGCCTTCCGGCCGGGTTTTGCCGCAGCTTTGGATTCCACAACTGGTTTGGTCATTTTCCGCAAATCTCCACTAAGGCGCCCGTCTGCAACATCGCTTCAAATGCCTTTCTCGGCAAACTCTTGAGGTCTTTGGCCAGCTTCTTGAAGCCCTTCAGCGCTTTCGGCCCGACGTTCTTTTCATCTTGCTTATCAAACAGATATGCAAAGATGATCCATACCTCTTCCTTCTCGACGAGGAGCGCTCGGAAATCGCCATTGCGTAGTCGCGCCTTGACGACACCAGCGCCCAGCGCATTACCGCAAACCCCTTCGCTGGCCCACCTCATCGCCACACGGTACAACTCGTCGTTGGATATTTCGGCAGTCCGGGCATCGCTTGAAAACCTTCGGGTTTTGAAGACCCGCACTCTCCTCTGACAGCTTTCGCTTACTCCCTTCCTTCCTAAAGGCATGTGGATTTCATGTGTGCATTATGGTCGAAAACTGTAGCACTGAGTGCTATAGATTGTAAGCTGGCACCAAGTTGCGGATATATGGGGCGCATCGCGCATCACGCCTCACTGGCACCAAACTTTTCTGGCATGTGGCTCTAAACGGCGCGATTTTTGGCTGGGGATACTGAATCCGACAAAAGGTCCGCGCCGCGCGACCGTAACGGCACATTGCCATGTGCCGTGCGCAATGGAGATGGGACATGCTCAGATTGCTGATTGGCCTCGGGTTGCCGTATCTCGGGGTTGTAGGACTGCTGCCCTGGGCAGCTTCCGTCGAGCGCTATGTGCTCGGTGTGCCGTTTATCTACGGCTGGATCTTCCTGTGGTTCGTGCTCACGTCCGTGTGCCTGTGGCTGTGCTGGACGCTCTTCGACCGCCATATCGTCGAGGACCCCGCGTGATGCGATGCGCCGCGAGCCACGCCACGCGCGCATCCAACGTCCTTCCTTAGCAACTTCGCCTCAGGCGCGTTTTTGCGCGCATTGAATCGGTGCTGCGCTCACCCGAGCCAGCGCCCACGGCACCCCGATCCCGCGTACGTGCCGAATTACGTTCCGAATTCCGGAGATTGCGTCGATGGCAACCCTCATCTTTGCCGGCTTCATTCTGTTATCGGTCTATCTTGCGTTGCGAGCGCGCGGCGGACGCGGCCCGCAGAGCATGCACGACTTCTTCGTCGCATCGCGCCAGTTCGGCGCGTGGCTCGTATTCTTCCTCGCCGCCGGTGAGATCTACAGCATCGGCACGATGGTCGGCTTTCCCGGCGGCATCTACGCCAAGGGGCCGACCTACGGCGTGTGGTTCCTCGGCTACATTCTGCTGGCCTATCCCGTCGGTTACTTCCTCGGCCCGAAGATCTGGGACGCCGGGAAGCGCTACAACGCGATCACGCTGCCGGACCTGTTCAAGGGTCACTTCCAGAATCGCTTTCTCGAACTGGTGGTCGCGATCACGGCCATCGTCTTTCTGCTGCCTTGGGGGCAGTTGCAGTTCACCGGGCTGGTGGCGGCGCTCAAGGGACTGGGATGGAATTTCCAGCCGCTGTGGCTCATCAGCTTCTCCGCGTTGCTGGCGTTCGTCTACATCGCGATTGCCGGGGTACGGGCGTCCGCCTACATCGCGGTGCTCAAAGACGTGCTGATGGTCGCCGCTATCGTGATCACCGGTGTCGCGGTGGCGTGGGAGTCCGGCGTGACGCCCGTGTTTCAGGCCGCGAGCCAGCACGTGAGCAATGCGATGAGCACGCAGCAACTCACCTTCGCGATGACGACCATCGTGTTCCAGTCGCTCGGCATGTACGTGATGCCCTTTGGCGTGCAGAACTTCTTCACGGCGAAGAGCGCGTCCACGATCCGGCGCACGCAGGTCGCCATGCCGCTGTACATGCTGATGTACCCGTTCCTGGTGCTGGCGTCGTACTACGCGATCAGCCAGAACATCCAGCTCGCCTCGCCCAACGAAGCATTCTTCGCCGCCGTGACGCAATTGCTGCCGTCGTGGCTCGTCGGCCTCGTGGCGGCAGGAGCGGCGCTCTCGGGATTGCTCGTTCTCGCAGGCATCTGCCTTGCGCTCGGCCCCATCGTCACGCGCAACATCCTCTCGGGCATGCCTGAGCATCGTCAGAAGGCCAGCTCGAAGGTGGTGATCGTGCTCTATCTGCTGGGCTCCATCGTGCTGACGTTGCTCACGCCGAACCTCATGCTTACGCTCATCAACATGGCGTATTACGGCGTGACGCAGTTCCTGCCGGGCGTGATCGCCGTGGTGTTCCGCATGCGCGTGCGTGCCACGGCCGTCGCCGCCGGCGTGCTGGCAGGGCAGGGCCTCGCGCTCGTGCTCTACTTCAAGAATCCGGACCTCGGCGGGGTCAACCTCGGGCTGATTTGCCTGGTCGTCAACGTCGTGGTGATGTCGGTGCTCAACCTGCTCCTCGGCGGCCATCGCGCCGCACGTTCGATGGACGCAGGTGTCGGCACGCTTTCCCCCTACAAGAAGTGAAGATGACAGACAGAGACAGCAGCACAGACAGCAGCAAAGCCAGCAACCAGGACAGCACCACCGCCAGCCGTGACGACATTCGCGTGTACGTCGCCCGCAAGATCGTGACGATGAATCCGGCGCAGCCTGTGGCCACACACGTTGCGGTGTGCGATGGCCGGATTCTCGCCGTCGGCGGCGCCGACGACATGCGCCGCTGGACGGATGCTGCGCCCATCGACACGTTGCGCGACAAAGTGCTCATGCCCGGTCTGGTCGAGGGGCATTGCCACCTGATGGAAGGCGCGATGTGGGACGCCGTCTATGTCGGTTATTACGACCGGCGCGGCCCCGACGGTCATCTGTGGGAAGGATTGAAGACGCCGTCCGACGTACTGGCTCGCCTGCGCGACGCCGAGCAACGCATGACGGACGACCACAAGCCGTTGCTCGCCTGGGGATACGACCCGATCTTCTTCGAAGACGCGCCGCTGGTTGCGCGCGATATCGATGCGGTGTCGATGACGCGCCCCATCGCGATCCTGCATGCCAGCGTCCATTTGATGAACGTGAACACGCCGATGCTCGAACTCGCGGGCATCGATGGCGACGCCGACGTTGACGGCATCGTCCTCGGTGAAGACGGCGAACCGACCGGCGAGTTGCAGGAGTTCGCGGCGATGTTTCCGGTGTATCGCGTCATCGGCGAGGGGCTGTCGATCGCGGCGAGCGAGAGTCCGCGCGCGATCTGGAATTTCGGTCGTGTCGCGCAACTCGCGGGCGTGACCACGGCGACCGATCTCGTCAACGACCTGACGCCGACCGGCAACGCGAATCTTCATGATGCGACGGCCGATGCGAAGTATCCGATTCGCATCGTGCCCGCCTTCGCACCGCAACGATGCCCTGAGGGCGGGCCGCAACGCGTGCTCGATGCGCGCGAAGGCAACACGGACAAGCTGCATTACGGACCGGTGAAATTCATCGTCGACGGGTCGATTCAGGGGTTCACGGCACGTCTGCGCTGGCCGGGCTATCACAACGGCAAGCCTAACGGACTGTGGCTGATCGCGCCGTCGCAACTCGTTGAGACATTCCTGCCGTTCCACGCAGCCGGGCTGCAAATGCACATTCATACGAATGGCGACGAAGCCACGGAAGTGGTGCTCGATGCCATTGAGAAACTGCTCGAAGTGCATCCGCGTACCGACCATCGTCACACGTTGCAGCACTGCCAGATGGCCGACGTCGCACAACTCACACGCGCGCTGCGTCTCGGCATGTGCGTGAATTTCTTCGCGAATCACGTCTACTACTGGGGCGACGCGCACTACACGCAGACGATGGGGCCGGATCGCGCCAATCGCATGGATGCGGCTGAGATCGCGCGTCGGATCGGCTTGCCGTTTGCGCTGCACTCCGACGCGCCGATCACACAACTCAATCCGCTGTTCACCGCGTGGTGCGCCATCAAACGCGAGACGTCGTCGGGCCGTGTCCTCGGCGAGTCGTTGCGCTTGCCGGTTGACGACGCCTTGCGTGCCATCACGCTGGGCGCAGCATTCTCGCTGGGGATGGATCATCTGATCGGCAGCGTCGAAGTCGGCAAGTACGCGGACTTTGCGGTGCTAGACGCCGATCCTTACGAAGTGCCGGTAGACGAATTGCGTCAGATGCCGGTGTGGGGCACCGTCCTTGGCGGGGATATCTTCCGCGCGCCGACATGATGACCGTCCAGCCGCCCGACGCACGAGTACAGGCCGAAGTCGCACGGCAACCGGTGCCGATGATCGTTCTCGGTGGCTATCTCGGCGCAGGAAAAACGACCCTCGTCAACGCGTTGCTGCGCAATGCGGATGGCTTGCGCGTGACGGTGCTGGTGAACGACTTCGGCTCGGTCAACGTCGATGCATCGCTCATCCGGGAGCGTAGCGACGACGTGATCGGATTGGAAAACGGTTGCGTGTGCTGCACCATCGGTGGGCGTCTTGTGGAGACGCTCATCGCCATCGGTGAGCGGGCACAGCGCCCGGACCTGCTTGTGATCGAAGCGAGCGGGGTGTCCGATCCCATGCGCATCGCGCAGGTAGGGCTGCTGGACAAAGCGTTTCGATTACACGGCATTGTGGTCGCGGTTGACGCGTGCGGCATCGAGGAAACACTCGCCGACCGCTACGTCGGCGACATCGCCCACAAGCAGATCATGGCGGCGAGCACGCTCGTGATGACGAAGACGGATCTCGTCACGCCCCACGCGTTGCGGGCGGTGCGGCAACGGCTGACCGAACTCGGTGCGACGCAGATCGTCGTGACGGCGGATAACGGCGTGGTGCCACCGGCGATTCTGTTTCCCGACGAAGCGCTTGCACTGCCCGGCTTGCTAAGCCCGAGGCCGCTGCGCGCGTCGGGTCACACGTTGCCGAGTGGTCTGCGCAGCTTCGTCTGGACGATGGACGGCGCGTTGGATCGCAATCGATTGCGGGCGGCACTGCTGATGTTTCGGGGCAAGCTGTTGCGAGCGAAGGGGTTTGTCGTGTCTTCGACTGGGGGCATGAGCGAGATGCATGTCGTGGGGTCACGGGTGACATTCAGAGCGCGCCCGGAGCTGCCTGTGCAGCCGTCGTCGATGGTTTTCATCGGCGTGTTGTCGGACGAAGAAATCTTGCAATTCAAAGGTGCGTTGCAATCGACGCGCCTGGAATCGTTGCCCTGTTTGACCTAGCCGGGCTTGTCGAAGGATGTGCTGCGGATCTGTGCTTACCGGATCCGTGGTAGAAGGCAGACGGTGCCGCTACGGCGAAAAGTGAAAGGTGGCATCGTGCGTTCGGACGCAGACTGATAGTCTTCCCACTCGGTCTACCCGACATTCATGAATTCGACCTCATGCCTCATCGGCGGCAACTTCCCCGTACGGCGCTACCCGGAATCCAATCTTAGCGAGCGACGGATGGCGTTGCTCGACAACTTCAACCGCCGTCTGGAAGGACGTAATTGTCCCGATGACGTCGAGTTTCGGGGCTTCCTGGCGCGGTTCTCGAATCTTGGACCGATCGATACCCTACGCAATTGCTTCACCGGCGGGGACAAGGCAGACATTCTGATCTGGGCCGCGCAATGTCACGTGTCGTCGTATGGCGCCGGACGGGATTTTCTGGTGCGAGATCAAATGTTGGACCACGCCACCGATGCCTCCCAAAAGTTGCTCGATGCGCTGCAGTCCGATGCCCGGGACCACATGCTGCGGAGCGCGCGGATTGGCCCTCGTTTCCAGATCGTTCTGTCATTTCCTGAAGTTGCGCTGAACCTTCCGCTGGGGCGTTCTTGCTTCGGGACTGAGCCGGGAGCGCTGTCGTACGACGAGGCCAGAGCACTGCTTCTTGGTCGCGACGGGGGGACGCCATCGCTTCTGGAGCGATTTTCCAGTGAGATGGACCGGACCCGTACGCCGTATTCCGACATGGACGTCTGGGCGGCATGGTACGCCTGCATCGAGCGCTGCATTGGCGGCAAACCGATCAGAGAATTCAGCGCAGATCCCACCGAATTCAGAACACTCGGATTCGCCTTGCGAGCGTTGGCAAGCCGGGTATCCGAATGTTCGAACGCGAGCGACCTTCCGCTTCTCCGGATGCTTGCCAACAGCCTGGAGGCATTCGATCACGCGCAGGATGGGAAGAACGTCGCATTAGGGTGGAGCAATATCGCGGGCTACCATCTGCAGGCCGGAGATGAACAACTCGCGAGCCGCGCGTACACGCATGCCGGGGGAAGGTTCACGCAGGCAGCCGAACTATTGATGGCGGAGAGGAAGTCGGCCGAGGGGAATCAATGCATGGTGCTAGCGCATGATGCCTATGAGAAGGCGGCGGTTTATCGCGCGAATGCGGCGGTGAACGGCGGCGCTTCCGGCTCGACCGTCGCGCAGGTGCACGCCGCCCTGAACGGAACAGACGCGCCCGATGGCCGGGCAAGGCCGCAGGACGTCTCCGGCATTACAGCGCCCGTAATGTCCTCGACCGAACTTGTAAATGTCTCGGAAATCAATAACGATAACCTAAGCGACCGTTCAAGATCGCACTCGCCTTCATGACGGATTCGCTGCGCCGAAGATGGGAATGCGATGATCCCCGGCGCGGCGAATACTGAAAGAGAACGTCTGACGCTCGGGCGCAGACTTGGTGGCTCCAAGCCTCCTTCGAGACGACGTTCATGCCAGAAATCTCTGCCACCTCCAGCCCGAACTTTCCGGTCCCGAAATATCCGAGCCAAAGTCTCAGTGAGCGCCGAATCGATCGGTTGTCGGGCTTCACCCGTATGTTCGATCGCGACGTGCCCTCGGACAGCGCCATCGACGCTTTCATGAGTCATTTCGCGCACATGGGACTGCGGGACATGGTGCTTGGCTGTCTGTCCGACGGAGAGAAGAAGCGAATATTGTGTCTTGCGGCGCGTTGTCACGTGGGGACGTTCGGCCCGGGCCGCGATTTCCTTGAGCGCCGGAGGCTGCTCCACCACGTTGATCAGGATGCTGCGGACCTGTTCGGAGCGCTTCCCGCATCAATCAAAGAGGCCATGATCACCAGCGCACTTATCGGTGATCACGGGCAGATCGTCTTTACGTTCCCCGGCAACGGGTTACGTATTCCCCTCGGGCGTACCCTGTTAGGTACGGGAGAGGGCGCATTGACGATGTACGAAGTCGGCCAACTGCTGATGTATCAGGAAGGGCAATTGGAATCGCTGCTGGAGCAATTCTCTGCCGGACTCGGGCGTGTCGATGCGGAGTACCCGGACAACGAGGCGTGCCATGTCTGGAACGACTTGATTGCGCGATGCATCGACGGCAAGCCGATCGAACAGTTCAGCAATGACCGGACGATGCTGGGCGTGTTGGCATTTGCACTGAGGGAACTGGCGGGTCGGGTATCGGCGCGCGGGCTTCATGACGAATTTCCAATACTACGCATGCTCACCGATAGTGCGATAGCGTATTTTCATGCCGACGATCCCAAATCCTGTGCGGAAAGCTTGATCCAAATGGGGCATTTTCACCAACAAAGAAGCGATTTTTGCAACGCGGCATGGGCGAACAAGATTGCGGCAAATGTCCGTGCGGGTGCTGCGCTCGACCTCTGGAACGTCGGGCGATATGCCGAGGCAGAGGTGTTCCGAGAATTGGCATACGCGGCCTATGTGACCGAAACGGCGTTTGCGGCGGCCACCGGTCAAGCGAGGGCCATTGCCCCGCCTGAGGGGGAAGGATCTCCGCCGCCTCTCATGCTCGGTAAAAATATCCCTCAATCCGAATTCGACGCGTTGTGGGCCGCGCGTAGTTCTCAGCCAATGCGATCGAGCGTTCCGCCGTCACCAACATGATCATCAATCGTACCGGAGGGCGAAGACGCGAATTCGGGCGCGTCTTTCTCCGACGCGAGGTCCAGCTTCAGAACCGAATCCGGATCCAGCTTCGGATTGAATCGCCGCGACGGGATAGGAAATCGATGATGGCGAGCGTGGTGAAATCTGAAAGTGCGCGCCCGGTGCTCCAACGCAGACTGGTGGTTCCGAGATTTCGATGAGACGACCTGTATGCCAAATGTTTCTGCAACGCCCGGTCATAACCCCCCGGTATCGGCCGCTTCGCACGAAAGTCTTCGCGATAGCGCCATCGATCAACTGAAAGACTTCACTCGTCGGTTCGACGATGACAACTGTCCTGCGGACCATGTGATCGACGACTTCATGCGGAACTTCGATTTCACGGAACTGTTGGGACCTGAGCTTCGCGGCCTGTCCGAAGAAAAAAAGGAGAAGGTTTTGCGCGCCGCAGCGCGCTGCCACGTGGCCTCGTTTGGTCGGGGCCGCGAATTTCTTGCGAAATGCAACCAGCTTCATCTCGCTGACGAGGATTCCGCAGCGCTGTTTGGCGCGTTGCCCGCCGAGTCCAGAGCGGCGATGATTGCCGACGCATGGGTGGGTGATCACGGGCAGATTGTCTTTCCCTTCCCGGATATCGAGTTGCGTATCCCTCTTGGACGCACCTCGCTAGGGACCGGGGAGGGTGCATTGACGATGCCTGAGATACGGCAACTGCTCATGGAGCATGAGGGGCAGTGTCACTGGCTGTTGGAAATATTCCCCGCCAGGATCAAGGGTCTTGACGCACACATCCCGGATACCGAGACGTGTCATGTCTGGAATGATCTGATCGATCAATTCATCGATCGCAAACCGATTGCGGAATTCAGTGAAGAGCGGGGGGTGCTGGGAGCGCTGGCGTCTACCCTGAAGAAGCTGACGGACTGTGCTGACGCACGGGGGTGCGGCGAAGAATTTCCAATGGTTCGGATGCTCACCAATAGTGCCGAAGCGTATTTTCTTGCCCGGAATCATAGGTCCTGTGGCACAGCCCTATTGGATCTCGCGACTTCTCATGTGCGCAAATTGGAATGCGACGCGGCCGTAGGCGCCATCAAACTTGCGGCAAGCGTGTTCGCCAGAAATGCGCTTGCACTTTGGGAAGGCGGTCGATATGCCGAAGCCGTCGTCAACCAGCAAATGGCAGTGAGCGCGTACTTGGGGGAAGCCGTCGTCATCCAGGATTTAGCAATGAACGGGTACCTGAGGAGAATCAAGTTAGGAGGTGCCAGCAGCATGTCCCCGGGGCCAACAACTGGGGCGGACGATGAAATCGTGCCGCTCCCCAAGCTTGTCGAACACATCAGCCAGTCTGATTTTAAGGTCGCGTGGGAAAATCGACGGGTAGAGACCGTGGAAATGGGTTCGCAACTTATGTGGGACCTAACAATGGAGGGAATGACGAGAAGGCTCGGGAAATTGAGGGCCCAAAAGTTTGTCCATGACCCGTCGAACTAAGCGAGCTGCGCCTTCGGGGGACACGTTGCGCAAGAGGGGGCGTGCATCGGTCCGGTAGAAGGCCATCCAGTGACGAGGTGGATGCCGTCACTTCCCGCGAACCGGTAGCAGTCAGATATCCCACAGCGAGGACGGCGATACTTGAAAGTGAGTCAGGAAGGGCGCGCGCAGACTGAATTCAATACGTGTCTCTGGAGACTCCATGACAATTCCACCGAATTCGTTGCTCAACGGCCCGAATCTGCCGATCGCGTCGCTTCCCGGTCATCATTTCAGCGACCGACGACTGGGTGAGCTGAGCCGGTTCAATAGCACGATCGCGGAGAATGCTCGCCCACCGGACTCGGTGTTTCTCGCATTCCTGAACAACTTCACGCACATGGGGCCGGTCGACATCATCCGTGACTGCTTTTCGAGTGGTGGAAAGAAGTCCGAAGTCCTATCCAGGCTGGCGCGTTGTCATGTCGCGACATCGAGCGCCGGTCGCGATTTCCTGGTCTGCAGGGATATGCTTCGACAGGTGAATCAGGACGCATGGGAGCTATTGCGCGGGCTGACACCTGCCGCCAGAGAAACGATGCTCAAAGGCGCCACGTTGGGCGCGCGTGACCTGATCGTCCTGACCTTCCCGGACTACGAATTGCGCATGCCGTTGGAGAGCGACTGCTTCGGTGACGGCGATGGCGCGCTCTCGGAAGCCGAATCCAGGCAATTGATGATGAAACGCGACGACACTGACCGAACGCTGATCGGTAATTTCGCAAGGGAGCAGAAGCGATCGCATGCAGGGTATTACGACTCGGGTGTGCTGCGTGCCTGGAGTTCCTTTCTTGAGCGCTGTCGCGGTCAAATGCCAATCGAATCGTTTGGCGGCCGAGATACGTTTGAGGCGTTGGCGCTTGCCTATCGGGCCGTTGCGCGAGGCGCTGCCACGCAGGCAAACCACGCCGGCATACCGTTGGTCTCAGCCCTGCGCATCAGCGCCAAACTGTTTGATGCCGCCGATAAGCCCAAGGCGAGCGGACTTGTCTGGCGGGACATTGCCAAGCACCACCACGAGGCGGGCGAGACATCGTGGAAAATCGATGCCCTCAACCGTGCCGGTGCCAAATTATCTCTCGCGGCCGATTTGTTTCTCACGCTAACGCAGGAGGGAAAGGCCAAAGAATGTCTGGAAATGGCATTCGATGTCTACCGAGAATCCGGCAACTTGGCGCAAACGATTCGCACGGGAATGGCGTTGTACGAGCGTCATATCGGCAGCAATTTTCAATCGGAAGCGCGTGCTGTTGCCGCCGTTGTCGCGAATACGGCGCGTCGTATGGGAGACAGCGCGGGATTCCGTCGATGGAACGCACTGGCAACGCAAGGGTTGCCAGTGAACGACGGCGTGCTCGGCGCAACGACTTCGACGCCGCCATTCGAATCCGGAGTCGCGCCGGAGTCGCTGTGAGTGTTGCGACCGCCGACGTTCCAGAAAGCAGCTTAAGCGAAACCGACCTTCCATCCAATCTACGAGGCCGACATGCCGCCAGTACCTCCCGTTTCCGGCGCGAATCCGTTGTTGTGCACGCCCCCTGAACTCCACCTCACCGATCGTCGACTGGATGTCCTCAAGCGCTTCGACGAGCAGATTAGCGCGACGACGATCCCGGCGGATCGGATATTCGAGGATTTTCTGAGCGGATTCACGCGTACAGGGCGTCTGGGCATATTGGGCGGCAGTTGCCTCGGCAATTCGGAGAAAGCGCAGATGCTGCACCGGGCCGCCCGGTGCCACATCGCAGCCTCCAGGGGCGGTGCCAGGTTCTTGCTCGCCCGACAACTGCTCGACCGTGTCGATCAAGACGCATTGACGCTGTTGTGCGAATTTGACTGCGATCACCGCGCGGAACTGCTGGGAAGTGCGATGCTGAGTGACGACGCTCGGATTGTGGTTGCGTTGCCCGGTAGCGAACTACGTATGCCATTGGGCCTGAGTTGCTTCGAGACGCTTAGCGGCGCGTTGAGTGTTGCCGAGGCGGGCGAGCTGGTGCTGCGTCGCGATGAGGAGGGCCGAACGTTGTTGAGCCGCTTCGTCGATGGGCACAATCTGTGCGACAACGGCGCCGACGGGCTGGATGTCGTACTCGCCTGGGCGACACTGCTACGTCAGGCGACAGACGGCGTCCTATCTGGCGATTTCAAGGTGACGCCGCCGGACATCAACGATATAGGAAGTGCCTATCGCGCGCTGGGCGAATGGGTGTCGATGCAAGAGGGTCATCGGGTGTTGCGGCGGATGCCTCTGTTGATTTCCAGCGCCGCATGTTTCGGCGTTGGTGACGTGTCTGCTAACGAGGCGTTTGTGTGGCGGGATTTTGCCGCCCATCTTGCGTTGACGAGGGACGAGGCAGGTGCCAGGACCGCATATCGGGAAGCCAGCGTCCTGTTTCTCGAGCTGTACCGCAAGCGCGCGGCGCGAAACGAGAAACGGTATCTCCGTCAACTTTTGCAGCTTGGATTTGAGTCGGCAAAAGCAGCAGGAGATAAGGCGTTGACGGCGTACGCAGGGGAGAGACTCTTTACGATCGACTGGATGATCGGGGACGCTCCGGAGGCGCGTGCCGTTGGCACCGAAATGGCGAAAATATCGGACGAATCCGGCGATCAGCGTAGCGCGACGCACTGGCGGAATCGGGCCGCGAGGCAAGTAGCACCAATCGATCTTCTAGAACAATACGGCGCCAATGATTCCACTTTTAGCGTGTACGAGTCCACGATGCGTCCGATGGACATGCGGATGTTGAAATCGGTGGAGGATGATCTGGCACTCTTGAACCCGACGAAGCGCGGACCGACGCAGTAGTGCCGTCGAATCGCTGAGGTAGGTGGTGAGCGGACGGCAGCGAGTCGTTACCGTCCATTTCGCGAAGCAGGATCAGAGATCGAACTCCGGATCCGAGGATCGCAGTTTGCGCCAGATCGAGCGCACCGTGAAGGCGACCAGCAGCACCGTCAGACTCACGACACCAAGTGCGAGGGGCGTGCGTTGGTCCGGGATGAAAGCCATCGCGCCGACAATCGACATCATGCCGATGATCGCGACCCACGTGAGGTACGGAAATCCCCACATGCGAATCTTGAGCCGGGCCGGTGCTTCACGTTCGAGCCGCTTTCGCAGCTTCAACTGCGAGAACGCGATCAGCACGTACACGAAGATCGCCACGGTGCCGTACGAGTTCACGAGGAACGCGAACACGGTATCCGGCGAAACGTACGACATCACCACCGCCGCGTAGCCGAACAGTGTGCCGACGAGAATCGCCCGCACCGGCACGCCACGTGAATTCAACTTGGCGAGTGAGCGCGGCGCGTCGCCACGACGCGTCAGCGCAAAGAGCATGCGCGAGGACGCGTAGAGCCCAGAATTCAACGCCGACAGCACGGCCGTCAGCACTACCGCATTCATGATGTGCGCGGCTGCCGGGATACGCATCGCTTCGAGCGCGCTCACATACGGCGTTGCCATGCCAGCCGAATTCCAGGGCACGAGCATCACAACCAGCAGGATCGAGCCGATATAGAAGAACAGCACGCGGCCGATGACCGAGTTTGTGGCACGTGCCACCGCCTGCTGCGGCTCGGCGGCTTCGGCGGCGGCAATCGTCACGATCTCGGCACCGAAGTAGAACCCTGTGGCCGCTACCGCCCCCGACATCACCGGACCGATGCCATTCGGCATGAAGCCGCCATGCGAGAGCAGATGTCCGGTGCTGGCCACTGCGCCCGGCCACATGCCGAACACGAATAGCCCGCCGAGGAACAGGAACACCACAATCGCCGCGACCTTGATCGATGCAAACCAGAATTCGAATTCGCCGTACGACGCGACCGACACCAGATTCGTCAGCGTGAGCACCACGAGCAGCACGAGGCTGATGGCCCATGCGGGAATGTCCGGCAACCAGAACTGGATCAGGTTCGCACCGGCCACAGCCTCGACGGCGACCACGATCACCCAGAAGTACCAATACATCCAACCCGTCAGAAAACCGGCCAGCTCACCGCCGACCGGCTTGTCGTTCCATGCCAGCCGTGCGTATTCGTAGAACGATCCCACAGCGGGCATCGCGCACGCCATTTCGCCGAGCATACGCATGACCAGCACCACCAGCGCGCCGGTGATCAGAAACGACAGCACCGCTGCGGGGCCTGCCGCGTGGACGACCACGCCGCTGCCGACAAACAGACCGGCACCGATCACGCCGCCCAGCGCGATCATGCTCATGTGACGTTGCTTGAGGCTCGATTGCAGATGCGTTCCGGTATCACGATTGGCCATGACGACCTCCTGTGAGCGGGTGCGCGAAGCGGGGAATCACTGCGAGGACTGCAACGAGGGGGGAACTGCCGATGAATGTCTCAACTGCCACACAACCTCCTTAACACCTTGTCTGACGTCAGGTGCGGCGCGGTAGGTACTGGGGGGCGCGCCGCCCTGCGTCTTTTTGTGATGACCAACGAAAACCGCTTCTGCCCGGTCAGACCTTGCCTTTCCAGGGCACGAGTACGCGCTCGAGATAGCGCATGATGAGATCGAACCCGAAGGCGAAGAAGCCGATCACGATGATCCCCATGATCACGATGTCCGACGCGAGGAATTCCGCCGCGTTGAGCACCATGAAACCGAGACCGCTCGATGCAGCCACCATTTCGGCGGCCACCAGCGTGGTCCAGCCCACACCGATACCGATGCGCATGCCGGTGAAGATTTCCGGCAGTGCCGACTTCACGATCACGTGCATCACGATCTGGCGCGGCGACGCGCCCATCGAATACGCCGCGTGAATCTGCTCCATCGAGACGGAACGAACGCCCGCCCGTGCTGCAATCGCCAGCGGCGCGAAGATGGCCAGATAAATCAGGAATACTTTCGAGAACTCGCCGATGCCGAACCAGATGATCACAAGCGGCAGATAGGCCAGTGGCGGCAGAGGGCGATAGAACTCGATGGGCGGGTCGAACACGCCACGTCCGATGCGTGAGACGCCCATCAGAATGCCGACGGGAATCGCCGTCACACATGCGAGCGCAAATGCGCCGAACACGCGATACAGACTGGCGAGCGTGTGTTGCCACAGCGTCGAGCCTGCAAAGCCCTCGGTCGATACCTGAATGAATTTCTCGACGATGGCGCGCGGTCCCGGCAGGAACAGCGGCTTGATCATTCCCGACGACGTAATGGCGACCCAGATCGCCAGTAGCGCGCACACAGTCACGACGCTGATCGCCAGGCTCGGCCCCTGACCGGGTGCGCCGAACGATTCACCGGCCTTCACGGGACGCGGGGCGAACATGCGGGCGAAGAACCCCTTGCGGCGCGGTGCACGCGGCGTGTTAAGGGGGGAGGACGGACGCTGCATGCCGCTGCCATTCGTGGCGGACGGTGCCTGCGGGGTAGTGACGGGTTTGGTCATCATGATGGCTCGTCTCCGGCTTCGATCAGGCACGTCAGGCCGCGACCGCACCGGCAGACGCAGTCTGCCCGGCACGCTCGTCACCGTAGATGATGCTGAGCACCGTCTCGCGCATGGCGATGAAATCGGGGCTCGACTTGATGGCGCGCGCATCGCGGTTTTCGAGATAGCGCTTGTTGAAGTCGAGTTCGTAGGTGTGGGTGATGCGCCCAGGCCGCGGCGACATCACGATGAGGCGGCTGGCGAGAAACAACGCTTCTTCCACGCTGTGCGTGATGAAGAAAATCATCTTCTGCGTCTCGCGCCAGACGTCGAGCAACAGTTCCTGAATGGTCTCGCGGGTGAGCGCGTCGAGCGCTGCCATCGGTTCGTCCATCAGCAACATCGACGGATTGCAGGTCAGCGCCCGTGCAATCCCCACGCGCTGCTGCATGCCGCCCGAGAGCTGGTAGATCATGTGATTGTGGAAGTCCTGCAAGCCCACGAGCGCCAGATTGCGTGCGGCGCGGGCGCGTCGCTCCGTCTTGGGAATGCCTTGCAGCTTCAAACCGAATTCGGTGTTTTCCATCACGCTCAGCCACGGCAGCAGTGCGTGCTTCTGGAAGACGACGCCACGGTCGGCGCCGGGGCCTTCGATGGGGGCGTCGCCGAGTAGCAATTCTCCGGACGTAGGGGCGATGAAGCCGGCCATCAGACTGAGCAGCGTGGTCTTGCCGCAGCCCGAAGCGCCGAGCGCCACAACAAAATCGCCGGGTGCGATGGTCAGATCGACGTGGGCGAGCGCCTGCACCTGCTCACCGGGACGCCGGCCGGGATATACGACGCTGACGTCGTTGACGATAAGTTGTTCCATGAAGCCCTTCTCCAGTCGATCCAGCTAATCCAGCGATCGGGGGAGGGGATGGCGCGCCGCACAACCGGCCGGCGCGTCGGCCCCGGTGCGGCTTACTTCAGTTTGAGCGCGGCGTCGACGTAACGCGACGTGACGAACGGCGTGTAGTCCGCCTTGACGGCATTGATCTTCTGCTGGCCCTTCAGGAAGTCGGCGGTATCTTTCAGTGCCTTCGCAGCGCGGCTGTCCTTGCCGCCGCCGAGCCATTCCGCAGATGCCTGTTGCTCGGCCGATGGATAGGCGTAGAGCGACAGTGCGCCCGGCACGTCTTCCGGCTTGCCGCCGATCATCTTGACGATGGACTTCACCTGCGCAGAGCCCGGCGTCCAGGCCGCCTGATTCTGACGGTAAGCCGCATCGGCGCTGGCGATCACTTTGACGAACTTCGCCATGAACTCGGCATTCGCTTCACCCCACTTGCGGTCCACGGCGATGCCATCGAACGTCGGTTTGCCCTGCTTCGACAATTCGCCCGACGTGATCAGCACATGACCGCTTTGCTTGATCTGCGCGAGTGCCGGATCCCACACGTAAGCCGCATCGATGTCGCCGCGCTCCCATGCGGCCACGATTTGGTTCGGCTGCATATTGAGGACCTGTACTTCGGTCGGCTTGATGCCCCATTGCTGCAGCGCAAACATCGTGTGGTAGTGGGTCGTCGAGACGAACGGCACGCCGATCTTCTTGCCCTTCAGGTCGGCGGGCGTCTTGATGTTCGACGCATTGCGCACGACCATCGCTTCGGCCTGGTTGATGTCGTCCAGGATCCAGAACAGTTGCAGGTCCAGTCCTTGCGAGACGGCCGCCGCCATGGGGCTGGAGCCAAGCACGCCGATCTTGATGTCGCCCGAGGCGAGCGCCGTAGCGACCTTGGCCCCCGATTCGAACTGGCGCCAGTGGATCTTGTAACCCGTCGCCTTCTCGAACTCACCGCTCGAAATGGCAACCAGCCACGGATCGACGATCTGCTGATACGCGATCGTCACCTCTTTCTCCTGCGCCTGCGCCGTTGCGGGCGCCGCCAATCCGAGCATCAGGGTTGCGGGCAAGGCCGCAGCCGCCAGTGCCGTTGCCGCGAATACCCGTCGCAGCCGGTTCGGAAGTCCAGTCATGGTTCACCTCAGTTCGAAAGGTTTTCGGTGGAACTCTCGGGTTGACGCATCTGGCATGACAAATCGGCGTCAAGTGAGTGCATCATTGCCGCGCGCATTTTTGTTCGTTAGAGCCAGTTGGCCGCATTTGATGATGCCAACTGGTCCAGTTGCCCCGTGATCGGCCCGTAAGCCGCATGAATGCTCGAATCTCGCCTGTTTTCGCTCGTCTGCGGATAAACCCCAATTCGGAATAAACGTCACCGTCTCATGAGTAATAATTGACGTTCTAGAAGTGACAGACAAAAAGGGGACGCGATGTCGAGCCGGATTTCTGCGGCGATGTGGAACCAGTTGTTTTTGGTGTCGGCGCGAGCGGGCATGAGTTTGCAGAGCCAGATTCGCCAGATGCTCGTGTCGGCGATTCTGGACGAGCGACTGATGCGCGGCGCGGCCGTGCCGTCGTCGCGCGAGCTGGCCGAAGGGCTGGGCGTAGCGCGCAACACGGTGGTGCTGGCCTACCAGCAACTGGTCGACGAGGGCTATCTGATCGCGCGGGAGCGGCGCGGCTACTTCGTCAATGGCGATATCCTCGCGCCGCGCGTCGGGTCGCAGCCCGCAAGTGCGCGGGACGGACGCGATAGCCGTGACGGGAAGCACGCGCCGGAAGGGCGGGCGGAGACGGAATTCGCTGGCACCATCGCGCCGCTGGATCCGTCCACGCCCGACTGGGAGGGACGCTATGTCGTGCGGCCTTCAGCGCAGCGCAACATCGTGAAACCCATCGACTGGCAGCAGTACCAGTACCCGTTCATTTACGGACAGTTCGATCCGACCATGTTCCCGACCGCCGACTGGCGCGAGTGCTGCCACAAGGCGCTCACCGTCATGGAGATTCGAGACTGGGCGCCGGACATGATCGCGCGCGACGATGAAACGCTGATCCAGCAGATTCGCACGCGCGTATTGCCGCGTCGAGGCGTGTGGGCCGATGCCGATCAGATCGTGCTCACCAATGGTGCGCAGCAGGCGCTGTATCTTCTCGCCGATTTGCTGGTGGGCGCGCGTACGACGGTGGGCGTCGAAGACCCCGGTTATCCCGATGCCAGAAACATCTTCGCGATGCGCACGCCGAAGCTGGTCGGACTGCCGGTCGACGAGCACGGGGTGCCGGTGGACGAGCGGTTGTCGCACTGCGATTACGTGTACGTGACGCCGTCGCACCAATGCCCCACGACCACCACCATGCCGCTGGCGCATCGCGAGGCGCTGCTGCGTCGCGCAGAGGCCGACGACTTTGTGGTGATCGAAGACGACTACGAGAGCGAGAACAGCTATTCGGACATTCCGATTCCGGCGCTCAAGAGTCTCGACCGCAGCGACCGGGTGATCTACATCGGCAGTCTGTCGAAGTCGTTCGCGCCCGGCTTGCGGCTGGGGTATATCGTCGCGCCGGCGGCGCTGGTCAATGAGCTGCGTGCGTTGCGCCGGTTGATGATTCGTCACCCGTCGGCGTTCATCCAGCGTTCGTTCTCCATGTTTCTCGCGCTGGGTCATCACGATGCGCTGTTGCGACGTCTGGCCGACACCTACGCCAAGCGTGCCGAAGTGCTGAGCGCTGCGCTCACGACGCACATGCCGGAAGCGTCGTTCGTGCGCGTGAAGGGTGGGGCGTCGTGTTGGGTGCAGGGGCCACCGCAGTTGAACGCGAACGTGCTGGCGGCGCGGGCAAAGTCGCGCGGCATTCTGATCGAGCCGGGCGATGTGTTTTTCATGGGGGATAACCCGCCGCGCAACATGTTCCGGCTCGGCTTTTCGTCGATCCGGCTGGAGCACATCGAAGCGGGTGTCATCGCCCTGGCCGAGGTCATGCGCGAGACGATGGCCGAGGCGACGTCAACCTCGCGCTAGTTCGCCGGAGCGGGCGACGATGTCAGGCGGACGTCGAAATGCCGACCGTCTGACCTTGATGGCGCGACATGATGTCCAGCGCCTGTTGCAAGCGCTTCGCGTTGGCCGGATCGTTCAGCGAGAGAGCGCCCGCGATGCCCTCACGTGCACGCTGCGCAAAGTCGATGCGCTCCGGGTCGAGCTCTGCCGGAATCTCGGCGCTGCCATCGACCGGCACCTTCATCGTCATCGCCATGAACGGCGAGCTATCGTCGAGCGACATCTGGCCGCTGCGAATCTGATCGTTAGCCCAGTCGCGCATCTGCTGACGTGTCATGTTGCCGAAGTCGATCTGACGAGTGGTCTGTTGCGCGTCGGCGTTCGCTTTGACAGGCTGTTGCGTCTTTTCGGCGAGTACGGCACGAAACGAATCGATGTCGGTGCGGCCATGCCCTGAAGCTATGCCCGACGACGCGCGTCCGGTGAGCGCCTGTGTGATTCCGTTATCGATCTTCATGGGGGAATGTCAGTCATCCTAACGGTGAGAATTTCACAGATTCAGCACTATGTGGATGTGACGGTATCCATTCCCTCATGTTTCGTCAATTAAAACGTCACGGCGTGCCATTGCGTCCGTAAAGGCGGAAGCCTTCACGTTCGGACAAGGTTTCGTAGTAGACCGACACGGCCTCCAATTGCGGACGCTCGATCGGCACGCTGAACCAGCGATGCACCGACAGGCCGACGGGGATGTCGGCGAGCGTGAAGTTGTCGCCGCTCACGAAGGCCTGCGTCGTTTGCAACTGACGGTCGAGCACGCGCATGAAGTCGTTCCAGCGCGCAGTGTTGGTGGCGAGCGCCTGCGGATCGTCGTAGCCGGGTGAGCGACGAATCAGCGACAGGAAAGAGTACTTCCACGCCGGGTTCAGGTCGGACGACTGCCAGTCGATCCACTGATCGACGCGGGCACGTTTGCGGGGGTCGACGGGATAAAGGTCCGTGCGTTCACGCGACGCGGCGAGATAACGCAGGATGCTGTTCGACTCCCAGAGAACGAAGCCCCCGTCTTCGATCACCGGCACCATCAGATTCGGATTGAGCGCCGCAAACTCCGGGCTATCGAGCTTGCGCGAGTTGTCGCCGTTGCCCCACGGTTCGTTGGTGAATGGAATGCCAAGCTCATGAGCGAGCCACAACACCTTGCGTACGTTGATGGAAGCGGGTCTGCCGAGAATGCGGAGCACGGAAATCCTTCATCGGTGGGAGGAGTGACCAGATTCTAGTCACGCCGCCACCTCAATAACAGATACAGATTCGCCACTTCCCGGCCAGAACAGTTCGGCGTCCTGTCAGAAGGTATGACGCAGCCCCAGCGAGACCCCGACCTTGCTACCGTAGGTGCCTTGCGAGGCGATCAGCGTGTATTTGCCGCTGATGTTGTTGTGATCGACTTCCAGATAGACGTCCGTGCGCTTGCTCAACTGGTAATCGGCCATACCGTAGACGGCGGTACGTTTGCCGCCCGGTTGCGCCTGCCAGTCGACGAATCCGCCGACCCCAAGCGTCAGCGCAGGCAGCGGGTTGTAGCTCAGGCCGAGCAGCATGACATTGTTGCGCGTCTCGACTTCGGTCAGTTGGCTGTGCAGGTAGCCTGCCGTCGCCCGCCATGCGCCGAACGCCGCGCCCGTTGAGAAGCCGAACGTGTTGCGCGACTGCGTGCCGTCCGCCGATGTCAGGCGCTGGTAAAGCAGCGTGCCGTTGACTCCACCCGCCGTATAACCGGCCGTCACCCCCACCCCCGAGTTCGCATGCGTATCGCTCGCGGCGTTGCCGAACGTGTAGGCCGTGCCCAGCGAGAAGCCACCGGCGTCGAGCGTGTACTTAACGGTGTTGTCGAGTCGGCTGCCGACATAGTTGCTCGCGACGATCAGAGTATCGAGGTTCGGATTGTTGAAGATCTGTGCTGCGCCCATCGCCGTATAGCCCACGCTGTACTGACGGCCGACCGATAACGCGCCGTAGCTGCCGCGCACGCCGACGAACGCCTGGCGGCCGAACAGCCGTCCCGCGCCGTTGGACGACGCCTGTCCGAAGCCCGCGCTCTTCGTGCCTTGCAACGACGTGCCGTCGTCGAGACTGAAACCGCTCTCCAGCACGAAGAACGTCTCCAGATCCGGTGCAAGTTTCTCCGTGCCCTTGATGCCCCAGCGCGACCCGGTAAACGAGCCTTGCGAGGCACTGAACAGCTTGCCATCGCTCGCGTTGGCATTGGTCTCGTAGCGGATGGCCGTGTCGATCAAACCATAAAGAGTGACTTCGGCGTGCGCACTCGCGGAGGCAAGTAGCAGCGGCGAGGCAAAGGACAGGCAGGCCGCGGCGTACCCGAGGCGGCGTCGTGTTGCGAAAGGCATGAAACGTGTCTCCGATGTGGTTTTTGTGGTGTTGCGGTGGTGGATCAGGCGGGTGGTGCGGCAGTCCGCGTTGCGACGGCAAACACGGCGCTGGCGGTAGCGAGCGGGCGGCCTTGCGCGTCGAGCACTTCGGCCTCGCAGAACGCGAGCGTGCGGCCGCTGCGGCGCACCCGTGCGTGTGCGGTGATTCGCCCGCGTGCGGGGCGCAGGTAGTTGATCGTGAGGCTGGCGGTGCCGAGGTTGTCGAACGCACCGCTCGCACGCGTGGCCACGCCCATCGCCGTGTCCAGCAGCGCCGCAATCAGGCCGCCGTGCGCGTTGCCGTGACGATTCGTATGCCGGTCGAGCACATCGCAGGCGAGTACGGCCGTGCCGTCTCCGGCGTCGACGAGTGCGAATCCGTTATCGAGACAGAACTGCGATTCGATGCGCAGTTCGCGGTCGAGGTCGGCGGCGTCCCGGCTCATTTCGTCGTCGCCGGACTGGCGCTTAGCTTCGGACGCAACATCGGATTGAGACCGGTGCGGGCCACGCGGCTCGCCAACTGGCGACCGAGCGCCGTCTCACAGGCTTGCGAGGCCGCCATCATGGCCGTCAGATCGATGCCGGTGTCGACGCCCATCGTTTCAAGCACGTTGACGAAGTCCTCCGTGCAGACGTTGCCGGTCACTCCACCGCCGTATTGCACCTTCGCGGGATGGCCGCCCGTGCCGCCAAAGGCGACGTCGAAGTGAGTCACGCCTGCTTCGAGCGCGGCGAGGTAGTTGACGATGCCGGTGCCGCGGGTGTCGTGAAAGTGCGCGATGGCGTGGACGTCCGGGAACGACGACAGCATCTGCGCGAACAGCGCCTTCGTCGACGCCTGCGTCGCCACGCCGATGGTGTCGCCGAGCGTGATGTATTTCACACCGAGCGATGCGAAGCGCGCCACATCTTCCATGACGCTGGCCGGATCGATCACGCCTTCAAAGGGACAGCCGAACGCCACGGAAATCGTACCGACCAGACGGAAACGGCCTTGCGCCGCTTTCGCCATCGCTTCGACGCGAAGCCACTGACCCGCACGCGACTGCTTGAGGTTGCGCTCCGAGTGAGAATCGCTCGCCGAGACCAGCAGGCTGATTTCGTTGACGCCGATCCCGGCGTCGAGATCGGTCAGCGCGCGCTCGACGGCGCGCGTGTTGGCACACGTCGCCTTGTAGTGAACGCCATCGACGCGCGGCAGCACGGCGAGCAACTCGCTCGCGTCGGCAAACTGCGGCACCACGGTCGGATTGGAGTAGGACGTGGCTTCCACGCGACGAAATCCGGCGCGCGCGAACTGATCGATCAGGTCGCGTTTGGTGTCGGTGGAGAGGAACGCGGTCTCGTGCTGCAGGCCGTCGCGGGCGAAGCATTCGCACAGGATCAGATCGGACATGACATGCGGCGCTGCGCGCCAGAAGTGAGTTCGGATGGAGCGCATGAAATCATTTAATGTGATGCAATGTCAAATAATTTATAAATCGACGCACAAGGGGTTTCCCGTAAATTATTCGAATAATTGCGGTGTATTCGAAGGTTCCGAACGAATATTGGATTATTTTGTTTGACGACGTCACATTTTGTGGATTAGGCTAGCCGCGATACCTTGTCTCACCTCTGGCTGATGAATCCGATGTCCCGAACCTCCCGAAACATGCCGTATCCCGACTCCCTGTTGATCGAAGATCGCGGCGCTGTACGCGTGATCACGATGAATCGCCCCGACAAGCGCAACGCGCTGAACAACGAACTGACGCAGGCGCTGCTGGCGGCGTTGCGTGAGGCCGATGCCGATCCCGAAGTGAACGCCATCGTGCTCGCCGGTGCAGGACAGAGCTTCTGTGCCGGGGCCGACGTCAAGGAATTCGGCGGCTTCGTGGCGGGCGGCAGCGATGCCGACGCCGCGCAGGCCGCGCTCAAGCGTGCGCACCTCACCACGTCGCTGCATCGGGCGTTCGTCGAGATCGGCACGCCGGTCGTCGGTGCGGCGCAGGGCTATGCAATGGGGGGCGGCGCGGGACTGGCGCTGGCGTGCGATCTGCTCGTGGTGGGCGAGAGCCTCAAGCTCGGCTATCCGGAACTGAAGCACGGCATCGTGGCGGCCATCGTGATGGCGAATCTGGTGCGTCAGGTGGGCCGCAAGACGGCGTTCGAGCTGGTGTCGACAGGCGATACCGTCGACGCGTCGCGCGCGCTGGCGCTGGGCCTTGCCAATCGTGTCAGCCCCGACAGCGCGCTGGTCGACGACGCCGTGGCGCTTGCCGCGCGTCTGGCAGACTACGATCCGGTGTCGATGACGGCGACCAAGCGTCTGTTCCATCGCGTGGCGGATTTGCCGCTTACGCAGGCGTTCGACGTCTCGCTCGATACGAACCTGATGATGCGCAGCTTCCCCAAGCGCGCCCCGAAGCCGTGAGCGCACCGATGAAGCCGCTGGCGGGCGTGACCATCCTCGAACTGGCGCGCGTGCTGGCGTGCCCGTTCGCCGACATGATCCTGGCGGAACTGGGCGCGACGGTCATCAAGATCGAGCAACCGGGCAGCGGGGACGAGACACGTACGTTCGAGCCGAAAGTCGGCGACGAGTCGGCGTACTACTTCGCCTGCAACCGCAGCAAGCAGTCCGTGACGGCGAACATGAAGACGGAAGCGGGGCGCGCGATCATTCGCGAGCTGGCGTCGCGTGCCGATGTGCTGCTGGAGAACTTCCCCGTCGGTACCCTCAAGCGCTACGGCCTCGATCAGGCGGCGATGCGCGAGGCCAATCCGAAACTCATCTACGTCTCGTGCACGGGATTCGGTCAGTCCGGCCCGTACGCGAAACGCAAGGGCTATGACACCGTCTTTCAGGCGATGGGCGGGCTGATGAGTCTGACGGGCGAGCGAGGCGGCGGTCCGGTCAAGCCGGGGCTGCCGATCGCCGATCTGTCGTCGGGCCTGTGGATCGCGATTGCGATTCTCAGTGCCTTGCAGGGGCGCACGCAAACGGGCGCAGGCTGCCACGTCGATTTCTCGATGCTCGACGGTCAGGTCAGTCTGCTAACTCTGGCCGCTGGCCGTTACTTCGCGTTGGGTGAGGTGCCGCCGCGTCTGGGAACGGAGCATCCGGGACGTGTGCCGTCAGCCACGTTTGAGTGCAGCGACGGGGCCTACGTCCACATCACGTGCAGCGATCAACACTGGCTGCCGTTGTGCGAGTTGCTCGGCCTCGACGAGCTGGCGGCCGACACCACGCTGTCGACCAATGCGGGCCGTGTCGAGCATCGCGACCGCCTGATGGCGGTGCTGACGGCTGCCATCGCTGGCAGAACGCGTCGCGAGTTGTGCGATGCGTGCGACGCCGCCGGTGTCCCCGCAGGCCCGATCCAGCATGTTGACGAAGTGCTCGCCGATCCGCACGTGCTGGCGCGCGGCATGGTGGGCGAGTTCGAACATCCGTCCATCGGCAAGTTCGGCGCGCTGCCGGTGCCGTTCAAGTTCGACGGCTTTGCCGATCCCGAAGTGGGACGTCCGCCGTTGCTGGGTGAGCACACTGAGCAGGTGCTGGCGACGCTCGGTTATGACCCGGCGCAAATCGCGGATTTGCGTCGCGAAGGCGCCATCTGAATTCGATTCGACGTTAGGAAAGACAAGCATGAAAAGTTGGGAGACATTAGAGATCGTGCGTCAGGACGCGGTCGTCGAAGTCGTGCTGAACCGGCCGCAGCAGCGCAACGCGCTGAACGCCGCGATGTGCGACGAACTGCGCGCCACCGTTCAGGCATTGCGCGGCGACGACTCGGTACGCTGCGTGATCGTTCGCGCCAACGGGCCGGTGTTCTGCGCGGGGGCGGATCTGAAGGAGCGTCAGGGCATGAGTCTTGACGATGTGCGCGCGCGCCGTATCAAGGCGTTTGCCGCTTACGACGCCATCGAGCAGATCGGCAAGCCGTGCATCGCGCTTGTGGAAGGTCCGGCTATCGGGTCGGGCGGCGAGATCGCCATGGCATGCGACTTCATCGTCGCGACCGATGCCGCCGCATTCCGCACTCCCGAAGCGCTTTGGGGGACGGTCGGCGCCACGCAGCGCATGCCGCGCGCTGTGGGAAAGCGTCTTGCCAAAGACATGGCCTTCACCGGTCGCACGTTGTCGGCGCAGGAAGCGCGCGAGGCCGGGTTGGTGTCGCGCATCGTGCCAGCGGACGGCGCGCTGGACGCCGTGCGTGTGATGGCGCAGACGATTGCCGCTGCGCCGCCGCTGGCGATGCGTCTCACGAAGGATTGCATCGACCGTGGCGTTGAGACGGACCCCGCCGGTGCGCTCGCCATCGAGCTGCTCGCCATCGACACGTTGCTGCAAAGTCCCGATTGGGGCAGCAAGATCGCGCGCTTCGGCAGTGGCACGAGCAACGACGTCGATCATGCGGCAAACCAGGATACGAAGCAGGGAGGCGGTCATGCCTGAAGTTCATGATGTGGGCCACGAAAGCTACGCCAGCCAGTTCGGGCTCCAAGGGCCGGTCACGCTGCCCGCCGTTCTTGAGGCGCGTGCGCGTGCAACGCCGGGAGCCGAAGCGCTGGTGATCGAAGGCGAGCGTGTCGACTATCGCACCTTGAGTGAGCGCGTCGCGCAGGCGGCCGCGCGCATGGTGCATCTCGGCGTTCGGCACGGCGAGCATGTCGGCATTCTGATGGGCAACTCGGTGGATTGGGTGGTGCTGTTTTACGCGGCGGCATCGATCGGTGCGGTCGCCGTACCCGTCAACACCCGATTCAAGTCCGACGAGCTGAACTACTGCCTGAGTCAGGGTGACGTGCGCGTGCTGTTCTATGTCGACACGTTCCTCAACATCGACTACACGAGCCTGCTGCGCGGTGTTGAGCCCGCCTTCGATGCGCAATTGCCGGGCGACTCTCTGCCGCTGCTGCGTCGCGCCGTGATGGTGGGCGATAGCGCGCGAGGTTTGCCGGAAGGTGTCGAGCATTTCGACGCATTGCTGGACACGCCTGCGTTGCGTGACGAAGTCGCGCGCCGCTCGGCGGCAGTCTCGCCCGACGACGTGCTGCTGATTCAGTACACCTCTGGCACGACGTCGTTCCCGAAGGGCGTGTTGCTACGTCATCGCAACATGCTGATGAATGCCGCCGCGTCGGCGCAGCGCATCGGTGTGCGTGCCGATGACCGCTACTTCAGCGTGCGTCCGTTCTTCCATGTGGCGGGCACGACGATGTCGCTGCTCGTCTCGCTGGTGACGGGGGCATGTCTGTTGTCGGTGCCATCGTTCGATGTGGCGCGTGTGCTGACCATTCTCGATGAAGAGCGCTGCACGCTGACGTCCGGCAACGACACGATTTTCCTGATGATGATGGGCCACCCCGAATTCCGTCGCGAGCGCATTCACCTGCGTGGCGGTTGGGCGGCGGCGGGGCCGGAAATCATGCAGAAGATTCACGACGTGATGGGCGTGCCTTACATGGTCGGCGCGTATGGGCAATCGGAAGCGTCGCCCAACGTGGTGCTCAACGATTGGCGCGATCCGCTCGAATTGCGCGTGGGCGGATGGGCGAGCCCGCATCCCGGTATCGAGATTCGCACGGTGTCCCCGGAGACGGGCGACGTGCTCGGTGCGGACGAACCCGGCGAGATTCAGGTGCGCGGCTGGAGCGTGATGAAAGGCTATTACAACAAGCCGAAGGAGACGGCGCAGGCCTTCAGCGACGATGGCTGGCTGCGCACGGGCGATCTCGGTGTGATTGACGGCGAAGGGCGCATGCGCATGCTCGGCCGTCTGAAGGATGTGTTCCGCGTCGGTGGCGAGAACGTGGCGCCCGCCGAAGTGGAAGAGACCCTGTTCACGCATCCGGCGGTGCAACTGGCGCAGGTCGTGGGGGTGCCGGATGCCCGTCTGGGCGAAGTGCCTGCGGCGTTCGTGGTGCTGCGCCCCGGAGCGGACGTCACGAGCGAGGCGCTGATCGACTGGTGTCGCGCGCGTGCGGCGAATTTCAAGGTGCCGAGATACCTGCGATTCGTCGATTCGTTCGACGGCATCGGCATGACGGGTAGCTCGAAAGTGCAGAAGAACAAGCTGCGCGATTACGCGATTCGGGAGTTCGGTTTGTCCTGACACCTGACGGCGGGACGTCGATGGACACGACGTCCGCCCCACGACCGAACCTCATCAAAAAATCAAGATTGGAGGAGACATGACTTCACATACGACGACGGCGTCACAGCCGTTCGGCGGGACAGACACGCCCGTTGCAAGTGCGGCCGGTCAGGTAGTCGAGGAATCGACCTACCGCAAGATCGCCTGGCGCACGCTGCCGTTGCTGTTCGTTTGCTACATCATCAACTACATCGACCGGGCGAACATCGGCATCGCGCAGATTCAGTTCAAGGCGGATCTGCATTTCAGCGATCTTGTCTACGGCATCGGTGCGGGTTTGTTCTTCGTCGGCTTTCTGCTGTTCGAGGTGCCGAGCAACCTCATGCTCGCCCGCATGGGTGCACGCAAGACGCTGTTGCGCATCATGACGCTCTGGGGCGCGGTCTCCTGCGCCATGATGTTCGTGCGCACGCCCACGGAGTTCTACGTCGCACGCATGCTGCTCGGTGCGGCGGAGGCAGGCTTCTTTCCCGGGCTGATCCTGTATCTCAGCTACTGGTTTCCGGCGGAGCGGCGTGCACGTGTGACGGCGTTGTCGTTCGTCGCGATTCCGATTGCGACGATGATCGGTGCGCCGACGTCGGGCTGGATCATGCGCAGCTTCCATCAGATTCATGGTCTCGCGGGCTGGCAGTGGATGTTCCTGCTCGAAGGCATTCCTGCCATCGTGCTCGGTATCGTGGTGTTCTTCGCGCTGGAGGATCGGCCGGAGCAGGCCAAATGGCTGAGCGACGACGAGAAGGCGCGGCTGACGCACGTGCTCAATGAGGAGCGTCGTCAAAAGGCGGGCAAGGGCGGTGGAGGTGGTCACGGTCACGGCGGTACGCTGGCGGCGCTGGGCGACTGGCGCGTGTACGTGGCGGGACTGGTGTCGTTCTGTGCGTATGTGCTGGCGAGCACCATCGCGTTCTTCGCACCACTGGTGATTCAGTCCACCGGTGTGAAAGATCCGTTCCACGTCGGTCTGCTCTCGGCGATTCCGCCGGTGGTCGGCATCGTGTCGATGCTGATCGTGAGTCGCCATTCGGACCGTCAGCGCGAGCGTCGCTGGCATGCTTCGGTGCCGCTGATGTTTGCGGCGGCGAGCCTCATGGTCATGCCGTATCTGTCGCACAACGTCGAGCTGGCCGTGGTCTTGCTGGCGGTGGCGACGGCGGGGCACCTGTCAAGTTTGTCCGTCTTCTGGACGATTCCGTCGACCTATCTCGCGCCCGCCAGTGCGGCAGCCGGGATCGCGGTGGTGAGCAGCATCGGTGCGTTGGGCGGGTTGGTCGGGCCGAGCGTGATCGGCTACGTGAAGACGACGACAGGCAGTCTCGCGCTCGGCTTGCAGGTCGCCGGATGCTTCGTGTTGTTCGGCAGCATTCTGTTGCTCGTGGGTATTCCTGCGCGGCTGTTGCCCAAGGGTGTTTCTCGCCCGTGATTGCGCCGGCGATTGCGTTCCGAAGGCGGTGCGCAATCCGTGTGGAGTCAAGGCATGTGCGGGTTTGACCGGGCACGGGCGAGGCGATAGCATGACGCCATTCCTTTCCCCGCCTACCGGCTGACTCGTCACATGCCCAAGCCCAACTCTTCGCGCTCGGCCGAACCGGTGAGCGCAGCACCGTCCGACTTGCGGCAGCTCACGTCGTTTCAACTGCGTCAACTGACGAACATCTACACGAAGGGTTCGTCGAGCGTGTACGAACGCAACTTCGGTCTGACGCTCAACGAATGGCGCTCTATCGCGTTGCTGCACAGCAGCGACGGTATGTCGCTCAATCGGCTTGCCGAGCAGGCGCAGTTCGACCGCGGGCTGATGAGCCGTACGGTGACGGCGCTCGAAGCGCGTGGCATTCTCCAGCGCAGCACCGACAGCGCGGACGCACGCGGTGTCGTCATCTCGCTCACGGCCCACGGCCGCGATCTCGTGAAGCAGGTGTTTCCTGTCGCCGAAGAACTCAACGACCGTCTGTTGTCTGTGCTCACGCGCGCAGAGCGCGATGCGTTGCCTAAAATACTTGACAAGCTCACGTATCAGGCGAGGATCATGCTAGACCAGGAGCGTGAAGAGGCTGGAGAAGGGCTTTGATCGAGTTGTTGGTTTTGCGGTAAATTGTTTGACAATGCATCATATGTCCCTTAGATTGACGAGCATCGTCAATGCGCGTCCGCGCGGTATTTCGAGGGACTTTTCATGCTTCAGACCCGCCTCACTCGGCTGTTGAATATCAAATATCCCATCATCCAGGCCGGGATGAGCTGGGCGTCGTCCAACGCGGCGCTGCCGATTGCCGTCTCGAATGCGGGCGGGCTCGGCGTGATCGCCGCAGGTCCGATGTATCTCGATGCCTTTCGCGACACCGTGCGCGAAGTAAAGTCCGCCACCGACGGTGCGTTCGCCGTCAACATTCCCTTGTACCGCCCGCAGGCCGAGCAGTTTCTCGACGTCATCGAAGAGGAAGGCGTGCCGGTGGTGATTGCGTCGCAGGGCGGCCCGAAAGCGCATCTCGAACGCTTTCAGTCGCGCGGCGTTCGCTGGATTCACGTGGTCTCGACCATGCCCCACGCGCGCAAAGCAGCGGATGCGGGCGTGGACGCCCTCGTCGTCGTGGGCGCAGAGGCAGGTGGGCATCCGCCGGTGAACGGTGTGAGCACGCTTGTGGCCGTACGTCGGGCGATCGTCGAATTCGATCTGCCGATCGTGGCTGGCGGTGGCGTGGCGGATGGCTATGGTGTGGCGGCGTTGCTGGCACTCGGTGCGGATGCCGTGCAACTCGGCACGCGGTTTCTTGCGACGCGCGAGGCGGGCGTGCATGAGAACTACAAGCGCGTGGTGCTCGATACCGATATCGACGGTACGACACTCGTCGGCGTGCGTGGCCTTCCCGTTCGCATGACGCGCAATCAATTCGCAGAGCGCGTGTTGCTGGCCGACAAGGAAGAGCCGGACGCGGCTGCGTACGATGCGCTGTTCAAGTCCAGTTCGCTCAAACAGGCGGCGCTCGATGGCGACGTTGAGTGGGGCAAGGTCGAACTCGGTCAGTCGGCCGGGCTGATCGGCGATCTGCCTGCAGCGGCGGATGTCTTGGCGCGGCTGGTGGAGGAGTGCGAGAGCGCGGTACGTCGGTTGGTGGGGTGAGCGTCGCACGACGCCATGCGTTTCGTATAATCCTGCGCTGGCCACTTACCTTCCATCGACGCAGGCAACCGCATGAACAGCAGGAACAAGGCGACACTCATTGGACTGAGCGCGGTGGTGCTCTGGGCGTCGATTGTGGCGCTGATTCGCGGCGTGAGCGAAAGCTTGGGTGCGACGGGTGGCGCTGCGGCGATCTACTCGGTGGCGTCGCTGTTCCTCGTTCTGACGGTCGGCTTCCCGAAACTCAGCACGTTCCCGCGTCGCTATCTGGTGTGGGGCGGTTTGCTGTTCGTCGCGTATGAACTGTGTCTGTCGCTGTCCATCGGCTACGCGAATACGGCGCGTCAGGCGATTGAGGTCGGTATGGTGAATTACCTGTGGCCGACGTTCACACTCGTTTGCGCCATTCTCTTCAACAAGCAGCGCGCGAACTGGCTGGTCGTGCCCGGTTTTGTGTTGTCTATGCTTGGCATCTGCTGGGTGCTTGGCGGCGATCAGGGGCTCGATCTGCCCGGCATGCTCGTCAACATTGCCGATAACCCGTTGAGCTATGGACTGGCGTTTGTCGGCGCGATTATCTGGGCGGCGTATTGCACGGTGACGGCGCGCATCGCCGAGGGCAAGAATGGCGTGACGCCGTTCTTCATGCTCGTGGCCGTCGCGCTCTGGATCAAGTATTTCGCCGGTGGCGGTGGTGCGATGTCGCTGGACCTGCACTCGGGCGTTTATCTCGTGCTGGCCGCCGCCGCGATGGGCTTCGGTTACGCGGCGTGGAACGTGGGTATCCTGCGCGGCAATGTGACGATCCTCGTCGGCGCGTCGTATTTCATCCCCGTACTGTCTGCGGCGCTCGCCGCATTGCTGTTGCACACGCCGCTGTCCGCGCCCTTCTGGCAGGGCGCGTGCATGGTCTGCGGCGGGTCGATCCTCTGCTGGCGGGCGACACGCGCGGGGAAGGCGCGCGTCGCTACGTCATCATGACGTCCGCCAGTCAGCTCAGGCCGCTTCTTTGACCATCACTGGATAGTCCGTCAGGCCGCGCGCACCGCCACCGAACAACGTGTCGCGATGATGCAAGGCCAGCGGTGCACCGACGCGCAGGCGCTCCGTCAGGTCCGGATTGGCCACGAACGGACGGCCGAAGCCGATGAGATCGGCCCATCCCTCCGAGACGGCTTCACGCGCGCGCTCCGCCGTGTAGCCGCCTGCGTAAATCAGCAAGCCCGGGTACACCGCACGTAACTTCAGCTTGAATTCCACCGGCATCACCGGCGCATCGTCCCAGTCTGCTTCTGCAATGTGGACGTAGCCGACGCCCAACTCACCCAGCAACTTCGCCGCTGCGAGGTAGGTCGTTTCCGGATCGGCGTCGACGCAGCCGTTGAGCGTGGTCAGCGGGGCGAGACGGATGCCGACGCGCTTCGCATCGCCCACGCCCTCGGTCAGTGCTTCGGTCACTTCGCGCAGGAAGCGCAGACGGTTTTCCAGCGAGCCGCCGTAGGCGTCAGTCCGCGCGTTGGCATTCGAGTCAATGAACTGGTTCACGAGATAGCCATTGGCGCCGTGCAATTCCACGCCGTCGAAACCCGCTTCGATGGCGTTGCGGGCCGCCGCGCGGTACTGATCGACGATCTCACCGATTTCCTTGATGCTCAGCGCGCGCGGTGCCGATGCCTGCACGAAGCCGGGCGTCGTGCCGTCTTCGCCAGCGATGAAGACGTTCACCCCTTCGGCCTGAATCGGCGACGACGACACGGGCTGACGGCCACCGAGCAGGCTCGTGTGGCTCAGTCGGCCCACGTGCCACAATTGCGCGAACATATGACCGCCAGCGGCATGCACGGCTTCTGTCACGGTGCGCCAGCCGTCGACCTGTGCTGGCGAATGAATGCCGGGCGTCCACGCATAGCCTTTGCCGAGCGGCGCGATGTACGTGCCTTCGCTGACGATCAGACCGGCACCGGCGCGTTGCGCGTAGTACTCGGCCATCAGGGCGTTGGGGATATCGCCGGGCTGGCTCGCACGCGAGCGGGTCATGGGCGGCATCACGATACGGTTCGGCAGCGTGATCGCGCCGAGTTGCAGCGGTTGAAACAGAGGATCCTGAGTCATGATGAGTGCGGTGTTGTCGTCGCGGCGCTTAGGACGCGACGTGAGGGTTGGATCGTGGGGATGACCGGCGCGATCAATCGTCCCACTTGGCGGCGAGTCCGTCCGGGCTGACTTCGCGGCCGTTGCGGTCGAGCGCGGCGATCTGCGCCATGTCGTTGTCCGTCAGACGCAGTGTTTGTGCCAGCAGATTGCTCGCCAGATTTTCACGCTTGGTCGACGACGGAATCACCGAGAAGCCGCGTTGCAGCGCCCAGGCGAGCACCACTTGCGCGGGCGTGGCCTGATGCCGTTGTGCGATCTTGCCAATCACGGCGTCGCCCAGCACCTTGCCGTAAGCGAGCGTCATGTACGACGTGACGTGAATGCCCTGTTCCTCAAGGAAACCCACGAGTTTCGGGTTTTGCAGATACGGGCTCAGTTCGATCTGGTTCGTCGCGATGGCGTCTTTGCCCACGGCGGCCATCGCCTGCTTCGTCAACTCGATGTTGAAGTTCGAGATGCCGATCTGACGCGTCAGACCTTTGGCCTTCGCGTCCGCCAGCGCAGTCATGAACTCGTCGAGCGACACGCCATTGTCCGGCGCGGGCCAGTGGATCAGCGTGAGGTCGACGTAGTCGGTGCGCAGCTTCGTGAGGCTGTCTTCGAGGCTCGCGGCGAGCTTGCCCTTGGCATAGTTCTCGACCCAGATTTTCGTGGTGAGGAACAGATCGTCGCGAGCGACGCCGGACTCGGCAATCGCCTGACCGACTTCGGCTTCGTTGCCATAGATCTGCGCGGTGTCCACAGCGCGATAGCCAAGTTCAAGGCCGGTACGCACTGAATCGATGACAACCTGGTCCTTGAGGCGGAACGTACCGAGACCGAAAGCGGGAATGTGGCTCATCGTGAGCTCCTTAATCTATTGGGTGACGAAAAACGTGCTGCTGTGTGTTGTGACGTGTTGCGAATGACGACCATTCTGGCGGCGCTGACTGATGAAATAAACGCCGTCAGAGGTCAATCATTTTTGAATTCGAATCGAGGGCGCGAAACCGGCGCTCAGTTCCCGACGGTCTGCATCGGCGTGCGGTGCATCGCCATTTGCAGCAGCACCAGCAAGAGGCCCGATCCGGCAATCAACGCCCCGACGATAGGCACCGCTGTGTAGCCATAGCCGGCGGAAATCACGGCGCCACCGGCGGCAGCCCCCACGGCGTTACCGAGGTTGAAGGCCCCGACGTTGACCGACGACGCGAGTCCCGGCGCTTCGGAGGCGGCGCGCATCACCCGCATTTGCAGCGGAGGCACGAGGGCGAACGTTGCGATACCCCAGACCACGACCGCGAGGGCGGTGCCGATATGCGTGCGGGCCAGGATGGGGAAGGCGAGCATGATCGCGACGAGCAGCACCAGAAAGACGATCAGACTGGTGTTGATCGATCGGTCGGCGAGTTTGCCGCCCGCGATGTTGCCGACTGAGAAGCCGACGCCCACCAGCACGAGCATCGCGGTGACGAAGCCGGGCGATGCGCCAGTGATGGTTTGCAGCGTCGGTGCGATGTACGTGTACAGGGTGAACATCGCGCCCGCACCGAGCACGGTCGTCGCCATCGCCATCAGCACGACCGGGCGGGTGAGCACCGACAACTCGCGGCGGATATCCGGCATGCGTCCGGCTTCGCCCTTGGGCAGCGCGAAGCGCAGCGTGAGCATGGTGATCAGGCCGAGTCCGGCCGTCGCGGCGAACGACATGCGCCAGCCGATGGTTTGGCCTAGCCACGTAGCGGCAGGTACCCCGCCGATATTCGCAATCGTCAGCCCCATGAACATGGTGGCGACCGCGCTGGCCTGCTTCTCTCGCGGCACCACGCTGGCGGCGACGATCGAGCCCAGCCCGAAGAACGCGCCGTGGTTCAGGCTCGTCACGAGACGGGCAAGCAGCAGCGTCGTGTAGTTCGCCGAGACTGCCGAGAGCAGGTTGCCGATGGTGAAGATGGCCATCAGCGCGATCAGTGCCGTGCGGCGCGACCAGCGCGACATGATGAGCGTCATGATGGGCGCGCCGATCATCACGCCGAGGGCGTAAGTCGTAATCAGCATGCCCGCCGTCGGGATCGAGACGTGGACGCCCTCGGCAATCACGGGGAGCAGGCCCATCGGCGAAAACTCCGTCGTGCCGATGCTGAACGCGCCGATGGCCAGGGCCAGAAGCGACAGCGTGGCGTGCGCCGACGATGTCGAGGTTTGGGGGGAGGACTGGTTCATGACGGGAATTCCCGGGTCGGTGAAGTTGAACGGCAGTCTGCGCGCTTTACTTTTGCAGAAAAAGTAGCCTATAAACGAAATTATTTTGATTTCAAATCAACAATGAAGATCACGCTCGACGAACTGCAAGCCTTTGTGGCCGTAGTGGATACGGGGTCGATCACGGCGGCGGCCCAGCAACTGGACCTGACGGTGTCGGCCACCAGCCGGACATTGGGGCGGCTCGAAGAGAAATTGAAGACGACGCTGCTGCGCCGCACGACCCGTCGGCTGGAGCTGACGGAGGAGGGCAACGCGTTCTTGCTGAACGCGCGCGCCATCATCGATTCGGTCGAGAGCGCGGAAGAGCAGATGGTCACGCGACGCGAAAAACCGTCCGGCCGACTGCGTGTCGATGCCGCGACACCGTTCATGTTGCACGTGATCGTGCCGCTGGTGCCGGGCTATCGTGAGCGTTATCCCGAGGTGGAGCTTGAGCTCAACAGCAACGAAGGCTTCATCGATTTGCTGGAGCGCCGCACGGATGTGGCCATCCGCATCGGCCGCCTGAAGGATTCGACGCTGCATAGCCGACTCATCGGTAACAGCCGCACACGCATGTTCGCGAGTCCGGCTTATCTGGAAAAGCACGGACATCCGCGCCGCGTGGAGGATCTGGCGAAGCACACGCTGCTTGGTTTCTCGCAACCGGAATCGCTGAACGTGTGGCCGATTCTTGGCGCAGATGGCGAGCCCTATCGGATCGAGCCGGATGTGATGTCGTCGAGCGGCGAGACGCTTCGGCAACTCGCGCTGGAGGGGGCAGGCATCGTGTGCCTGTCCGATTTCATGACGGCGCGTGACTGTGAGGCGGGCCGTCTCGCGCCAGTGCTGGCGCGTCAGGCGCAGGACGTGCGTCAGCCGATTCACGCCGTGTACTACCGCAACACCGCGATCTCGGCGCGCATCGCGTCGTTCGTCGATTATCTGGTGGCGGAGCTTCGCGCGCAGATGGCGTCGGGGCAAGCGAAAGGATGGGTGGCGCAGTGAATCAGTGTGCAGTGATGTGGGGGATGTCACTGCGGCACCGCTGTGCGCCAAGGACGTGTCTTGTCCCGGATGTTTCGACAGTTCTTGTCTCTGGTTCGGCGCAAACCCGATAGATAGAGTCCTGAGTGAACGACTATCGGAGAGACCATGAACACGTTGCTTACTTTCTATCACCTTGAGACCCGGGGCGCGGTGTGCGCAGCCTTTCCCATCATGAAAGAACTTCGCCCGCATCTTGCGAGCGCCGAGGCGTTCGCAGATCAGGTGGAGGCTCAGCGCAACGAGTCGTACCGCTTGTTGGGAGCGTTCGACGGCGAGCGTTTGCTCGGACTGGCAGGCTACCGTCACGTGACGAACCTGCTATACGGCCGGTTCGTCTATGTCGACGATCTCGTCGTGGCGGCCGACAACAAGCGCGGCGGCGTGGGATCGCAACTGCTAAGCGAGGTGAAGGCGATTGCGCGCGAGGCTGGGTGTGCCAATTTCGTGCTGGATACCGGGCTGCACATGGCGCTTGCGCAACGTTTCTACTTCCGCAATGGTCTGCTCGCGAAGGGCATGCATTTCACGGAAACATTGACGACGTCGGGGCAGGTGGGTCGATGAGAAGCCTTCTGCTCAACGCGAGTCCTCACGGCCCGGCCAGCCGCTCATTCGGCATGGCCCAGACATTTTTGGAAAACAACGCCCGGCGCTATGGCGATGGCCCGGTGATCGTTCGCGATCTGGTCGCGTCGCCCTTGCCGCCGATCTCGGTCGACTACGCGATGGCCATCACGTCGAGGGAGCCGGATCCGACCCATTTCGTCTTGTCAGAGCAACTGATCGAAGAGATTGAGACCACGTCGTTTCTCGCGATTGCCACACCGATGCATAACTTCACGGTGCCGGCGGCGCTCAAGTTGTGGATCGACTACGTGTTGCGCATCGGGCGCACGTTTGCGAACACGCCCGAAGGCAAAGTGGGATTGTTGAAGGACCGGCCGACCATTGTCATCATCGGGTCCGGCGGCTTTCACACCGGCGAGAATGCGCGTCAGCCGGACTTTCTCACGCCGTACCTCCGGCACGCGCTGGGCTGCATCGGCATCAAGGATGTGACGTTCTTCCCCATGCAGGGCATGGTCATGCCGCCGCAGGCCGAGCAGGCGATGCTCGACTGCGAACGGGATCTGAGCCGTTATCTCGAACGGTAAGACGAGGGGAGCGGTCTCACGAGCGTTTCGCGACGCGGGAAGCTCATCCCGGTGTTGAGCGCGCGGGTACGATGGCAGCCGTCTGTCACACGCTATTCTTGCGCGACGGGCATTGTTGGCCCATTCCTACGACACCTGTTCCTCCCCCGGGAAAGCGTATCCGCATGGCAAAGTTCATTCACATCACCGACACCCATCTCGTCACGCCGGGCGAACCGTTGTACGGGCTCGATCCCTACGCACGGCTGGTCGCGTGCATCGACGACATTATCGAGAATCACACGGACGCGCAGTGCTGTGTCATCACTGGTGATCTGACGCATCGCGGCGAAGCGTCGGGCTATGCCGCGTTGCGCGAGCAACTCGAGCGCCTGCCGTTCCCCGTCTTCCCGCTGATGGGCAACCATGATCTGCGCTCGGCGTTCACCGGATCGTTCCCGGATCGTTTGCGCGACGCAGACGGTTTCGTGCAGGGCCGCTTCGATCTGGGCGACGGCACGCTGCTGATGCTCGATACGCTGGACGAAGGCCAACATGGCGGGCTGTACTGCGAATCTCGACTGGCGTGGTTTGCGCGTGAGCTGGATGAGGCGAGAGATCGTCCGGTTTATCTGTTCATGCATCACCCGCCGTTCGACATCGGTATTCCGAGCCTCGATCACATCGGGCTCGCGAATCCAGAGGCGTTCCTGAAGTGCGTGAGCGGACACAAGAACATCCGACATCTGTTCTTCGGTCACGTCCATCGCCCGGTGTGCGGAAGTTGGCATGGCATTCCTTACTCGACGATGCGCGGCCTGAACCATCAGGTGCCGTTCGATATGCACACGGTCGACCTGGTCCGTCAGAGCCACGAGCCGCCCGCGTACGCGGTGGTGTTGCTCGCCGCCGATCAGGTGACGGTGCACTTCCACGACTATCTCGACAAGTCGGTGCTCGTGGACGAGGACGCGGGTATGCGCAGCATGTAGGTCGGAGGCAGGCGTCGGGCGGGTGTCGTGGAGAACCCTGGTCGGGCCGGGGCTTTCCATCAGGGCGCTGGCCATGGGATTTCGTTAGAATCTGTTCCAGACCGATTCACATAACTATTATCGGAGGCAGACATGCCAGGTTTACTCCCCGACGTCGATCGCGACGGCTTGCTCGAATACTCGGTCGTCTACACTGACCGCTCCGTCAATCACATGTCGCAGCGCTTTCAGGGCGTGATGCGCGATATTTCCGATGGCCTGAAGAAGGTCTACAACGCGACGTCGGTCGTTGTCGTGCCCGGCAGCGGCACCTTCGGCATGGAAGCCGTGGCGCGCCAGTTTGCGACCAATAAGAAGTGTCTGGTCATTCGCAACGGCTGGTTCAGCTTCCGCTGGTCGCAGATTTTCGACATGGGCAACATTCCGTCGGAGACGGTGGTGCTCAAGGCGCGTCCCATTCAGGAGGGACGGCAAGCGCCATTTGCGCCCGCGCCTATCCACGAAGTGGTCGCTGCTATCAAGGCAGAGAAGCCGGATCTGGTGTTTGCACCGCATGTCGAGACGGCCTCCGGCATGATGCTGCCCGACGCTTACCTTCGCGCCGTGGCCGACGCGGTGCATTCGGTCGGCGGCATGTTCGTACTCGATTGCATTGCATCGGGCACGGTGTGGGTCGATATGCAGGCGTGCGGCGTAGACGTGCTGATCAGCGCCCCGCAGAAAGGCTGGAGTGCATCGCCGTGCTGCGCGCTGGTGATGCTTGGCGCACTCGCGCGTGAGCGCATCGACAGCACCACCAGCACCAGCTTCGCGTGCGATCTTCGTCAGTGGCTTCAGATCATGGAAGCCTACGAGAAGGGCGGCTTCGCCTATCACGCCACGATGCCGACCGACAGTCTCGCCGTGCTGCGCGACGTCATCAAGGAAACCGAGGCCGACGGTCTCGAAAAGGTGCGCGACGAACAGCTCGAACTCGGCCGACGCATTCGTGCGCTGCTGGCGGAGAAGGGCTTTAAGAGCGTGGCGGCGGAAGGGTTCGAAGCGCCGGGCGTCGTCGTTTGCTACACCGACGACGACGGCATCCGCTCGGGGAAGAAGTTCGCCGAGGTGGGCGTGCAGACCGCCGCCGGTGTACCGCTGCGCTGCGACGAGCCGGAAGACTTCAAGACGTTCCGCATCGGCCTGTTCGGCCTCGACAAGCTCAACGATGTCGACGCCGCCGTGAACCGGTTCGCGAAGGCGCTGGACAGCGTGCTTAAGTAATTTGTGAAGTAGCGAATCACCGCAAGGGCGGGCTGAACATCAACAGCTTCGCCCTTGCGGAACGTCCGAATGTACGTCTGAAGTGCCAGCCTTTCAGGCCGTCTCCCCAACCGATTGCCCATCCGTCGAGTACGTGCGGACGCGCATTTGTCCGTGCGGGAAATGCATGTCGCGATACTTCACGAAATGCGACCCGCGCACCAGCCGGTAGCCCGCCCAGATCAACAAGAACAGGGGGATGCCGATGTACGTTGCCACCACGCCGCCCCAATCGATCCTGTCCTGAAGGAATGCCTCGTAGTTCTGGCCCAGCGTGATGATCAGGCACAGCATGAACGCGAAGATCGGACCGAACGGGAAGAACGGCGAGACGTAAGGCAGATTGGCCAGATCGTGGCCCTGCCGGACGTAGCCGCGACGGAAGCGATAATGGCTGATCGCAATGCCCAGCCACGCGATGAAGCCCGTCATGCCTGAGGTGTTGAGCAGCCAGATGTAGACGGCGTTGGGGCTGAATACGAACGTGAAGAAGCACAGGGCGGCGACGGCGGCCGTCGCCAGCAGCGCAGACATCGGCACCCCGTTGCGCGAGATCTTGCCGAAGATCTTCGGCGCTTTGCCGTCGCGCGCGAGGCTGTAGAGCATGCGCGTTGCGGCGTACATCCCCGAGTTGCCCGCCGAGAGCACGGAGGTCAACACCACGGCATTCATGACAGACGCTGCGCCCAGCAGTCCCGCGCGCTCGAAGATCAGCGCGAACGGGCTGACGCTGATATCGGTCACGTCATTGCGCAGTAAATGCGGGTCGGTGTACGGAATCAGCAGGCCGATCACGAGAATCGCCGCCACATAGAACAGCAGAATGCGCCAGAAGACCTGACGCACGGCGCGCGGCAGATTGCGCGCCGGATCCTTGGACTCGCCCGCTGCGATGCCGATGAGTTCGGTACCCTGGAACGAGAAGCCCACGACCATCGCTACACCGATTAGCGCTGCAAAGCCGCCAGCGAAAGGCGCGTCGCCCACCGTCCAGTTGGCCGCGCCACCGGTTTCGCCGCCGCGAATAATGCCCAGCAGCATCATCACGCCCATCGCCACGAAGGCCAGTACGGCAATCACTTTGATGAGCGCGAACCAGAATTCGGCCTCGCCGAAACCGCGTGCCGATAAGGCGTTCAGTCCGAAGGTAATCGCGAGGAAGAGAGCGCTCCAGTAGACCCCGGGAATATCGGGGAACCAGTACGCCATGACGAGTTGCGCAGCCACGAGGTCGACCGCCACAGTGACGGCCCAGTTGTACCAGTAGTTCCAGCCCAGCGCGAAGCCGAAGCCTTCGTCGACGTAGCGCGCGCCGTAGGTCGAGAAGGAACCTGACACCGGCATGGCGGCGGCCAGTTCGCCCAGACTCGTCATCAGGAAGTAGACCATGAGGCCGATCAGCACGTAACCGAGCAGCGCCCCGCCGGGGCCTGCCTGCGCGATGGTCGCGCCAGAGGCGACGAACAGGCCGGTGCCGATGGACCCGCCGACGGCGATCATCGTCAGGTGGCGCGCCGACAGGGAGCGGCGCAGTTCGGACGGTGCGGACTGGGCCGATGCGCCCGGCTCGCCGCCAGCGCGGGACGGGTCGTGTTCCGATGAAGCCAAAGTGGTGTTCCTCAAGTGCGAATAAGCGTCCCTCCGGCCCGGGTCGTCGGGCGTTTGCGCGCCTGACGAGGTTGCGCCAATCCCCGGCGTATGGACATCAGACGTCTTGTGGAAGTCCCGGGGGAGTGGCGTGCCCGGCTCGGAATCGCCGAACCGGCCAACGGAGGGGAATGCGGAGTGGGGGGATTGTACTGCGGGAGACCGGTGCGGGACTACTTTTCGCTACTGTGTGCCGCTTTGACGCAACAAATCGCCCTCTGGGGCGTGGGGCGCGACGGAATGGTGCGGTGGGGGTGGCAGGGGGCAGGGGGCGTGAGTTGAGCCATTATCGGCGTTGCTCGTGCATTCATCTCGTCATCCGAACCAACATCACCGCCCCAAGTCGAACGCGGCACCGCGCAAAATAAAAATGCGCGATGCCAGCGGCCTCACTTCCCTTTACGCCTGACGCGCGCTCAGGGCAGCAGCACCTTATCCACGACGTGAATCACGCCATTGGACTGGAACACATCGCCGATGGCGACGTTGGCGACATTGCCCTTGTCGTCGGTGACGGTCAGCCCATTACCGCTTTGCCTGACGGTCAGCGAGTCGCCTTCCACGGTCTTGAGCATCGCCTTGCCGCCGCCGCTTTTCACCATGCTCATCAGGTCTTGTGCACCCAGCTTGCCGGGGACGACGTGATAAGTCAGCACCTTGACCAGCGTGGGCTTGTTCTCCGGCTTGAGTAGTGTGTCGACGGTGCCAGCGGGAAGCGCGGCAAAGGCCTCGTTGGTCGGCGCGAAGACGGTGAACGGTCCCGGCCCGGACAGTGTGTCGACCAGGCCGCCAGCCTTCACGGCGGCGACCAGCGTGGTGTGGTCCTTCGAGTTCACGGCGTTTTCGACGATGTTCTTCGATGGGTACATCGCCGCCCCGCCCACCATGACCGTCTTTTCGCTGCCGTCCATCGACGCCGCCGTGGCGTGCATGCCCGGGAAGCAACCGGCTGCGAGAAGAACCAGCAGAAATCCACCAAATCGTTGCGTTCTCATGTCTTCACCCGTTCTATGGCGCTTCGCGAAGTGGAAGCAACGACAAATACGAGTCAATTTCGCCTGCGGATGCGAAGGAGCAAAAAGATGTTCTTGTCGTGGGGAGGACGGGCGAATGGCGGGTACCGTGCATCCGTGCGGGCTCCCCGTACGTATGTGTGGACAGGTATGCCGTTCCTTGCTCGTCGCGCGAACGGCTGGATTGTCGAAGCATCTCCCGACTGGAGGCGAAGGTGCTATATTCCGCTGAACCCCACCGCAGTGATTTTCGCGACTGCTTCACGCGCATGAACGAGTCCCGGGAAAGCGAAGATAGGCCAAGCCCAGCGTCTGCACGCCCGCCTGCGGACGAGGCAAGCATGGCTGCGCGCGAGGAGCTTGGTGCGATGCTGAGCGCCGTCGCGAACGAAGATCGCCAGGCGTTTGCTGCGCTCTATCGAAAGACGTCGGCACGGATCTTCGGTGTGATCGTGCGCATGGTGTCCGACCGTGCGGAAGCCGAGGATCTGCTGCAGGACGTCTATGTCAACGTGTGGCGGCGCGCTTCTGCATTCGACGCCACACGTGGCACGGCGATGACCTGGCTGATTACGCTGGCTCGCAACCGCGTGATCGACCGCCTGAGGCAGTCTCGCGAAGCGTCGCTCGACGAGGACCATGCCCTCAGTATTCCCGCCGACACACCCTCACCGCTGCGGATGGCGGAGGCCAGCGAAGCACGGCGTCGACTGGAACACTGTCTGCAACTTCTTCCACCACAACAACGTAACGCCGTGTGCGAGGCATTTTTCGGCGGGCTGGCTTACAGCGAGCTCGCGGAGCGTCTTGCCGTCCCGCTGGGCACTGTGAAGAGCTGGATACGTCGCAGTCTGTTGCAGCTAAAAGGGTGTCTTGAACCATGAACACGCCCGCGCACTCCGACGACGATCTGCGTTGCGCCGAGTATGTGCTCGGTGTGATGGAGGCGGACGAACGTCGCGCGCTGGAGCGGGATGCCCTGGCGAATCCGGGGGTGCAGGCGCGACTGGCGTTCTGGCAGAACCGTCTGACACCGCTGACCGAAGACTTGCCGCACGAAGCGCCACCGGATTGGGTATGGCAGCGAGTCGAGGAGGCGATCCGGCCGACGCAACCGAGTGCTACGACCCGTGCAACGCCCCATGCACCGCCGGGTGGGCTTTGGGACTCTCTGCCACTGTGGCGATGGCTGGGCATCGGCGCGAGCGTTGCCGCACTGGCGTTGCTCGCCGTGGCGCTTAGGTTCGCGTTGCCGGGGGGCGCACCGACGCAATCCGCCTCGCTCAACTACCGCGTGGCGACCATCGCCCGGCAGGATGGCGTTGCCCACTGGACTGCGACCCTCGCGTCGCAGCAGGATCAACTTCTTATCGTCCCCGCGACACGGCCAACGATTGCCGAGAACAAAGTAACCGAGCTGTGGCTGGTACAGGGCGATGCCAAACCCGTCCCGCTCGGCGTTTTCGATCCCGCGCAACCGGTAACGATCCCGCTTTCTCGCACGAATGCCGCCGCGTTGCGCGGTGCTGCTGCCATTCTCGCTGTCTCCCTCGAACCGCCGGGGGGATCCCCCACCGGGCAACCCACCGGCCCGGTCATCGCGACAGGGGCGCTCCACCCGGCTTGATGACGTAAAATCCCGGCATCGTAACGACATATGAATTTTGCTCATCCATCATGCTTGACCGTATCCATTTGTCCATCGTTCAGGAGGTGGAGAAGCAAGGTTCGCTGACCGCCGCCGCAGGCGTCCTGCATGTGACGCAATCGGCGCTCAGCCACAGCATGAAGAAGTTGGAGCAGCAGCTGGGCACCAACATCTGGTTGCGCGAAGGCCGGAGTCTGCGTCTGACGCAGGCCGGTCAATATTTGCTGGCGGTGGCCAACCGAGTGCTACCGCAGCTGGATCTGGCCGAGGAGCGCTTGCAGCAGTTCGCGCAAGGTGAGCGAGGCTCGCTGCGCATTGGCATGGAATGCCACCCTTGCTACCAGTGGTTGCTCAAAGTCGTGTCGCCCTATCTGGCCGCATGGCCGGACGTCGATGTCGACGTCAAACAGAAATTCCAGTTCGGTGGCATCGGTGCGCTGTTCGGTTACGAGATCGATCTGCTGGTCACGCCCGATCCGTTGGACAAACCCGGGCTCGTTTTTGAGCCGGTGTTCGATTACGAACAGGTGCTGGTCGTTGCCAGCAACCACAAGCTGGCCAATGAGGCATACATCAAGCCTAAGCACTTGACCAACGAGGTACTGGTGGTCTATCCGGTGCCGGTGGACCGTCTGGATATCTACAACATGTTTCTCACACCGGCGGGTATTACGCCGAAGCGCCATAAGCCTATCGAAACCACCGACATCATGATGCAGATGGTCGCGAGCGGCCGGGGCGTGGCGGCGCTACCTCGCTGGCTCGTGCTGGAGTATGCGGACAAGATGGATGTGGTGCCCGTCCGGCTGGGCAAGAACGGTATCGCCAAGCACATCTATCTGGGCGCTCGCGAAGCCGATATGGGGACCGATTATCTGCGCGCCTTTATCGAGCTGGCGAAGAAGCCCGCGAAAGTCTGACGTTTCGTTGCAGCGATCCACATGAATGGTATTCATGGAAATATGAGAATTTATCGATTTTCATAATGGTGGGTCGGACACCATAATCCGAAGCTCATAGTCCGGTGTACGCGGGCGTTATTCATGGAGCTTCTCGTGGTGTCCGCAACCGAACGCAAGCCATTGGCATTACCCGGCGGGCACAAGAAGGTGTTGTTGCACTCATGCTGCGCACCGTGCTCGGGTGAAGTCATGGAGGCCATTCAGGCGTCCGGTATCGACTTCACGATCTTCTTCTACAACCCGAACATCCACCCGCTCAAGGAATACGAGCTTCGCAAAAACGAGAACATCCGTTTTGCCGAGAAGTTCGGAATTCCGTTCGTCGACGCCGATTACGACCGCGACAACTGGTTCGAACGTGCCAAAGGCATGGAGCACGAACCGGAGCGTGGCGTGCGTTGCACGATGTGCTTCGACATGCGCTTCGAGCGCACCGCCCTGTACGCCCACGAGCATGGCTTCCCGGTCATCACGAGTTCGCTTGGGATCTCGCGCTGGAAAAACATGCAGCAGATCAACGATTGCGGCGTGCGCACAGCGTCTCACTACCCCGACATGCTGTACTGGGATTACAACTGGCGCAAAGGCGGAGGGTCCGCTCGCATGATCGAGATCAGCAAGCGCGAGAACTTCTATCAGCAGGAGTATTGCGGCTGCGTCTATTCGCTGCGCGACACGAACAAGCATCGTGTGGAAAGCGGTCGTGAGCGCATTCAGCTCGGCGTGATGTTCTACGGTGACGACACCGCAGAACAGGGCGAGTAAGTTTCAACTTCAGAATCAGAGCGTCAGATCATCATGAGTCAAGATTTCACATTCGCCATCAAGCGCATTAGTTTCGACGAGGACTATCGCCCGTCGGACAACACGCGCATCACGACCAACTTTGCTAATTTGGCCCGTGGCAGCAGCCGCCAGGAAAACCTGCGCAACACCCTCCGGATGATCGACAACCGTTTCAATGCGCTGGCGGATTGGGACAATCCGAAGGGCGACCGTTACAGCGTCAAGCTCGACATCATTTCCGTCGAAATGAGCATTGGCGGTGAAACCAATGGAAGCGCGTTGCCGCTGATCGAAATATTGAAAACCAGTATTTTCGACAAGAAGAACAACGTGCATATCGACGGCATCGCGGGGAATAACTTCTCCTCCTATGTACGCGATTACGACTTCAGCGTGCTATTGCTGGCGTACAACAAGGATCAGCCGAAGTTCGGCACACCGGAGAATTTCGGCGACCTGCATGGCAAGCTGTTCAAGTCGTTCGTGAATTCGGACACGTACAAGGCCAATTTCAACAAGCAGCCTGTTATCTGCCTGAGCGTATCGAGCACGCGCACCTACCGTAGAACGGCCAACGTGCACCCTGTGCTGGGCGCCGAATACTTGCAGGACGAATATTCACTGACCGACGAATACTTCGCGAAGATGGGCTTGAGAGTTCGCTATTTCATGCCCCGCAATAGCGTCGCGCCTTTGGCTTTCTATTTCTCCGGCGACTTGCTGGGCGATTACACGGATCTCGAACTGATCAGCACCATCAGCACGATGGACACGTTCCAGAAGATCTATCGCCCTGAGATTTACAACGCGAATTCCGCCGCAGGGGAATCCTATCAGCCGAGTCTGAAGCATCAGGATTATTCGCTGACTCGCATTGTCTACGATCGAGAAGAACGTAGCCGTCTGGCTATCGAGCAAGGAAAGTTTGTCGAGGAGCACTTCGTCAAACCGTACCGCGCCACGCTTGATCAGTGGTCCGCTAACTACGCTCATTGACTCACTTAAACGCAAGGTTATTCATCGTGAAAAAATTGTTGCCGACTTCGACTGCTGGTAGCTTGCCCAAACCGTCCTGGCTTGCAGAACCCGAGAAACTCTGGTCGCCGTGGAGGCTGGAAGGCGAAGAATTGGTGCAGGGCAAGCAAGATGCATTGCGTTTGTCTCTGCAAGAGCAGCAGCACGCGGGCATCGATATCGTCAGCGACGGCGAGCAAACGCGTCAGCATTTCGTGACGACGTTTATCGAACACTTGAGCGGCGTCGACTTCAATAACCGTCAGACCGTGCGAATTCGCGACCGCTACGACGCGAGCGTGCCGACGGTCGTGGGCGCTGTCGCGCGCCAAAAGCCGGTGTTCGTCGAAGACGCGAAGTTCCTGCGCGCGCAGACCAAGCAACCGATCAAGTGGGCGCTGCCCGGCCCGATGACGATGATCGACACGCTATACGACGATCACTACAAGAGCCGCGAAAAACTGGCCTGGGAATTCGCCAAGATTCTCAATGAGGAAGCAAAGGAACTGGAAGCGGCAGGCGTCGACATCATTCAATTCGACGAACCGGCATTCAACGTCTTCTTCGACGAAGTCAACGAATGGGGCGTGGCGACGCTGGAGCGTGCCATTGAAGGGCTCAAGTGCGAAACCGCCGTTCACATTTGCTACGGCTATGGCATCAGGGCCAATACGGACTGGAAGAAGTCGCTGGGCTCGGAATGGCGTCAATACGAAGAAGCCTTCCCGAAGCTGCAAAAATCCAGCATCGATATGATCTCGCTGGAATGCCACAATTCGCATGTGCCCATCGATCTGATCGAACTCATTCGCGGCAAGAAGGTGATGGTCGGGGCGATTGACGTGGCATCCGAAACCATTGAAACGCCGGAAGAAGTCGCCAGCACGCTGCGTAAGGCACTGAAGTTTGTCGATGCCGACAAGCTTTTTCCGTGCACCAACTGCGGCATGGCGCCGCTGCCCCGTGCGGTGGCACGCGGTAAGCTGGCTGCACTGAGTGCCGGTGCGGAAATCGTGCGTCGCGAACTGTCGAACTAAGTTCTGAGCCGTCAGGCACAAGCCAGCCCGGAATACGTTGTGACCGATCCGAATAGATCGGGTGGTACGACGGACGGGTTGGCTTGCGTCAATCGAAGTGCCCCCGGTATTTCCCTCCTCCAGCTATGTCACTTCCCAGTCCGGCCATCGAGCCATTGCGCTTTCGCGAAGCGCTCGGGCACTACGCCTCCGGTATCACGATCATTACGTCGCACATCGACGACGAGCCGCTAGGTTTCACCTGTCAGTCGTTCTATAGCGTGTCGACGAATCCGCCGCTGGTCTCGTTCAGCGTGATGGCCACGTCGGCCAGCTACCCCAAGATCCGTCAGGCGGGACGCTTCGCCGTCAACATCCTGTCGGGAGAGCAAGCGGAAATTTCCAACCAGTTCGCCCGACGAGGCACGGACAAATGGCGCGGCGTCGACTGGCAGGCCTCGCCGCTGGGCAATCCGATCATTCCGGGAAGTCTTCACTGGCTGGATTGCGAAATCTACGCGGAACACGCGGCAGGCGATCACGTGATTGTGATCGGTGAAGTCAAGGCGTTAGACGCACAGGATGCTGCGGCGAATCAGCCGTTGCTGTACTTCAAAGGGCAGTATCGCAACATCGCCGATCACAGCGGGGGGTGAGCGCCTGATATTAGTAATAAAAACGGTTACCACGACGAGTAGTAACTACTTGAAAACAATTGGATCGCCATTCCTCGTTCAAACGGTTACGGTCACGCCGCGGCGAGCGATCTGCGTAGTGCTGAGGAATAAAGTCGGTTACGCCGATGATAACGAACGGCGGTTTTCGACCCTTCTGCGTCACTGGGTTGCCCCGTCGTCAACGGCAGAAAACGACCGCACGGCAGACGCTCGTCGCCATAGTCCGGTAAGGTATCTTGAAGTCTGCCATGCCTCGCTTTTCTGAACCATTTGGTTAGCCCAATTGTGCTAAGGCAGCCTCTTGCAACCCATCGAGTCTCCAACGCTTGGCTTCTGCCAGCTTTGAGGTGGGGTGCGAACTGACGCGCCAAAGTTAGCGGGTAATGGACTTTATCCGCTGGTACCCCGGAGGAGCTCATCGATGCGGAGATGCTACCGTGGGTGGTTGCCCGCGGAGATTGCGACCGCAGGGGGGGCGGGGAACTGAAAATTGCCCCCCGTTTATCAGGGGGAGGGCATGCGGTGCTAGCGTTTCACTTCAGGCCGGAAGGAAGGCTGAATTTGAAAAGTTCTACCGGAAAGCGAATTGTCGACTGACCATGATTGAAGGGCGCTGCGCCATCGATCTGCGGTACGGGCAAGAAAATATGTCCTTTGCCGTCGAGGAACGGCGCGTCAACCCAGCGCAGACGATGGTCGCGTAGGAGCATGGAAACAGTCCCATCCGGTGCGCGCCGCATCAGGGAGTTGTCGGCCAAGGGGGGGTAATACAGGCTTCCATCCGCACCCATGGCTGTGCCGCCTACAGGCGGGTTGTCGAACCACGTGCTGACGTGCTTTGCCAGCGTCTTGTCGTCGAGCGTTTCGTCGTCCAGGTAGCGTGTTTCGATCTGCGACAGTGGGCCCGACAGAGGGCCGAAGTAGAAGGTACGACCGTCCGGGCTCAGTTCGAGAGGGTCGGCATTGACTTTCAACGGACCGTCATCCGAGCCGGTCAGGACCTTGCCATTTACGACGATCAAGTCATGCGCACGTGCGCGTGCGAATGGCATGCCGTCAAAGCGGCGCCGCACGTTGCCATTCTCCAGGTTAAGCACGAGAACCGCACCTTCTCCTGCATCGGTTATGTAGGCGTGACGTCCGTTGATTCGAATATCGTCGATATAGGTGTGGGCGCGGATCACATCTTTGGGAAATGCATACACACGCACCACAGTGTCGGTGCGGGGATCAACGTGTACGATCTTCGGGCCGCCTGCGACCGGTGTGCCGCCAAAGTCCGGCGAGCCGGTATCCACGATCCACAAGTCGCCGCGCGTATCAGCGTGAATAGCGTTCACGCTGACGAATGCTCGTGTCGCATCATCGCCAGCCTTCCATCTGTTCCAGCCAACGTCTGGATACGGTGTCAGTGAGCCGTTCTCCTTGGCGATTGCCACCGCGGGGCCGGTGTTTCCGGTCCATAGCGGTGAGCTGACGATGAACCGGCCGCGTGGGTCGACCACGACGGCGTTCCAAGGCATTTGGGTATTCTTCCGCACGGCTACGAGTTCATCGGTTTGCACCGCAGATGCGGCGGTAGAGGTAGATGCTGTACTGGCGATTAATGACATGGCACTGAGTATTGCAACGGCAATCAAGATCAGGGGGCGCTTCTTGAAGAGGTGCAGCACATTGTTCTCCAACATGGAATGAATGGGGGGCATGCCGGCTAATGCCTCGATGCAGCGTTACGGAGTCGTAGACCGGCTTCAACGATCAGGGGCCGTTGACTGGGAATGCGAATGGATTGATTTCAGTGCGCCGACCCACCAGAAGACGATTGCCACACCGATGCGCATCATCGGAATGCCGATGCAGTCGAGCCGACTCACAACGACAAGCAAATTCCGGAAATTCATTCTAGGGGGTCCTTATTGAGAACGTGCGAAGCAGTGGCGCTTCACGATGTCATATCAAGGATGGCGACGATGCTTGTCGCCGAGATCACATCACAGGCGTGAGCCTGCTGACCCCCAGCTTTGCGATGCCGGAAACGGCTTTCGCCAGTTGCGTGAAAGCTGGGGACTTGGCTGGGCCTCAAGGGCGGACTCACTGTGCCAACGTGCGCCCGCCTGCCAACTGAGTGTTCGATGGATTGGGCAATGCAGGTTGCAGCGTTACTTCACCGGTGGGAAGTCAAGAGTTGTGTCGTTGACACGATTGAAGATATTGGTCGTCAGGATTGCGGTGACTGCGAAGATGGCTTCCGTCACCTGCACGTCGCTATATCCCGCCTGGCGGACGCTATCCAACGTGATCTGCGGCACCGTTCCCGATGTGCGTACCAGCGTCAGCGCAAACTTGACGAGGGCGTCGATCTTTGCATCGGCGCTCAGACCACCGGCGCGTAGTTCCCGCATCTGCTCGGCGGTATAGCCTGCCATTTTTCCCGCCAGCGTATGTGCGGCGAGGCAATAGTCGCAGCCGCTGTTTTCGCTAATGGCAAGGTTGATCGCTTCCAGTTCCTTCGCCGACAGCGCACCGCTTGATTTCAGGGCCGCGTTGGCGGTCAGCAACGATTGGAGCGCGACGGGCGATTGCGAGCCGAGGGTCGCGTACGCATTCGGCACTTTGCCAAGGCCGCGCTTGATGCTGGTGAAAAGCTCCGCGGTCAGGCCGGTAGCGGATGCAACATCGATCGTGGACATGCGAGTCATCTTTTGGTCCTTTTCTAAAAAGAGTTTCACTGTTCATCTGAGTTGCGTCGGAAAAATCAGTCAGATTGAAGAAACGCCGCCGCTCAAATGCAACTGCTACAACCCTAATGGAAGCAAGCTGTCGTTGGGAGAGTCTTCGGCAAACATAGCTTTCGGTCAGGCGTGACAATCCATCCGGGCGTATCAGCTTGCTCGTTGATAGAACTTTTCATTGGAGGCTGTGACACGACTATCGCGAGGAAGCCAGAGAGGGGAGGGACGCGAGCCGGAGTACAGGATTCTTTGTCGCGATGGGATGGATACTGATGACGTTCATGCTGGCCGCGGCGGCATCACCATGGCTGGTCCCGTGACCTCGCACGATAAAGAGTCTCAGGCGAACCTCGGCGGTGCCTTATGACGTCGAGTCACTTCTGTCTTGTGTTTAACGATTCGGAGCGGTGCGACGCATGAAGTCGAACAAAAACCGTCAATCGTCAACAATTCCGATGAAAAATGACAGTTCTCAACGGCTTGAATTCCGTTATCGCCTGCGTGTGGCGGGCGTAGAGGGCCTGGCAGGGTTCGTCGGTGCAGCAGCACGGGATTCAGCGTCCTGCAAATCGGCGGGATACGCGCTGCTATCACGATGACGGTCATAGCCCGCAGCCTCGATCTGCACGAGCCCCTTTTGCAGTTGCTAGCGCGTGACCGGGATCGACTCCTTTTCGGTCTGATCGATGGCGATCAGGGCAGTCGTCACGGCGATGCCGAGGATCATCCGCGGGTAATGGGACGTGTTTTCACGGAATCCTCGCGTGGTTTGGGAGAGATATAGATCGATCCCAAATGACGGGAATGTATAGAGACCCAATCCGAAAAACAATATCCAACGAAAGCAAATGGACTGGATCGAGCATCTTCGATAAAAGCCGTCAATGCGACGTTGGAAAATTCAATCGTTCTGCAAACGGGGCGAGCCTGTTGTCCCGGCCGGAGCAGATACTTCTGCCTGTCGCCACTGGCCCTGTGAAAGGTCTGCTGCGATAGTGCTCAAGAAGGAAGCGAAGAGGGCCCACAAGGGGAGCGGAGCGACCGTCCCGCTCCAGCTTGTTAGGCGGCAACGGGGGTCCTGGCATCTCTGCGCAATTCCTGAGGGCTTACGCCATAGGTGCTGACGAAGACCTCGCGGAGATGGCTGCGATCACGAAATCCGGTTTCTCGCGCAATGACTTCTAGGGGGTGGCGGCCGCGCTCGATCATGGTGCGTGCCGTTTCGATGCGTAGCTGTTTCACCGCCTTTGCAGGGGATTGGCCCGTTTCAGACTGAAATATGCGCAGGAACTGCCGTGTACTGAGATGCGCGGCGCGTGCCAGTTCTTCTACCCGCAATGGTCGCGCCAGATTTTGGCGCGCGTATTCGAGCGCAGTCTGGATACGGTCCGATTTCGGCGCGAGCTTCAGCATCTCGGACTGCTGGGACTGGCCTCCGGTGCGGCGCTGGTTCATTACCATGACGCGCGCGACTTTGGTTGCCACTTCATTGCCCAGGTCTTTCTCGACCAGACCAAGCGCAAGGTCCATGGCAGCGGTCAAGCCTGCTGACGTCCAGATGGATCCGTCCGTGACGAAGATGTGGTCGGGTTCGATCTGTGCGCTGGGGCAGCGTGCCTGCAGCGCATCGGCGTAGGCCCAATGGGTTGTCGCGCGCTTGCCGTCTAGCAGGCCGGCGTCTGCCAGTACGAATGCGCCGGTACAAAGCCCGGCAGTCCGGCGCGAACGTTCCGACGCCGCGCGGACAAAAGCCAGTTCCGCAGCGGTGCTGGAGCGCTGGGTCGGATCGACGATGCCACTAATCATCCAGGTGTCGGCTTCGGTGCTCTTGTGAATGGGTTCAGTCCTGACAGAGACACCCAGCGACGCCTGCACGTCCCCCCCCGAAAGCGAGTAGTTGGTCACGGCGTAGACGCGCTCGCGGGCCACGACGTTGGCGAACTCGAACACGGATTGTGTCCCGATTGCCATGACCTGAAATCCGTCCGTCAGAAAATACCCGATTCGATGCATTCGCTCCACCGCACTGCTGTCCGAGAAGTCGGATTATAGAGGGGGTGCGAAATATATGCCGGCCGGAAAAAATCGGCATGGGACCATTGTGGCGTTCGCCGTATTAGAAGCCTCGGCCTCTTCAGGCTGCGGTGCAGTTGGAGTCCAACTCTGTGCGCCGTTCGTCTTCAGACCTTGGTTGGGGGCAGGGTGTCTGGCAGCTTTCCAGCGCCGAGGACAGCCAGTCGACAAAGACGCGTAGCGCCATCGATTCACGCGTCCGGCATGCATAGACGGCATGGATCGGTCTGGCTCGCGGGCGGCAATGCGCGAGTACTTCCTTGAGCCGTCCGCTGGCAAGATACGGCGTTGCCACGGTATCCCAAACCTGAATGACCCCGCCATTCTGCAAACCATATTGAAGAAGCAGATCCATGTCGTCGAAGGCGATGGATTCGGGCAAGGGGTGCCGGGTGCTGCGGCCGTCCAGTGCAAAGCTGAATTCCCACGGTCGGCCATCGCTCTGATGGGAAGCGTGTGCCGTGCGATGTCCCGACAAGCTCTGCAACGTATCGGGGCATCCATGCCGCGAAACATAAAGGCGGCTCGCCACCGTGATCAGATGGTAACTGCCAACCTGACGGCTGAAATGGTACGAATCCTCCAGATCGCCCAGCCGAACCGCGCAATCGATGCCATCGCGGATCAGGTTCGAGGAATGCCGTGGTGTGGAAATCTGCAGGCTGACATCCGGATACTGGAGGCGGAATAGGGTTATGTCGGGCATCAAGTGGCGCGCAATGTCGCCCGGCAGCTCCACGCGTAACCTGCCACTCGCCTGTTCCGCAGCCGATCCGATCTTGGATTTGAGGTCGGTGATGTCGAGCAGAATCTTGTGGCAATGCTCGTAGAAGGTCATGCCGGCGGCCGTCGGCCGAACCTGGCGTGTCGTACGGTGAAGCAGTTTTACTTGCAGATGGAGTTCAAGCTGCTGGATCAGCAAGCTTGCGGACGCCTTTGGAATCCCCAGAAGATTGGATGCTCGCGTGAAATTTTCGCATTCGACGATCCGCGCAAAGACTTCCATCGCTTGTAGCATGCGTTCCATGGAACTTACCTCGTGTGTCACCCTTTGACGATTGTTCGAGTGTATGGGCAGCCGTATCGATGCAACAGTCGCAATTGGCGCATGGTGCGCGACACATTCGTATAGTTCACCTACTTCGGCGAGGCAGTTGTGTCAGGGGACAGCGTTCAAAACGCGAGACAGCCAGCCGATCAGGTCGTCGGGGTCCACCGGTTTGTCGAGCATGCAGACTGCGCCATGCTGCCTGGCCTGTTCTCGGCAATGCGGCGTGGCATGGGCGGTAACAAAGATGCACGGCGTTTGAAGGCCTGCGGCGCGTAGTCGGCGCAGCAGTTCGACGCCGGAAATGGCTTCCAGCGCGATATCGCAGATCAGGCAGTCGTAGTCACTGTTACTCGGATGGGCCATGAAGCCTTCCGCAGAGGAGAAGAAGGCTGCGCCCCAGCCAAGTGAACGAATCAGCGCGCCGGTGGATCTACGAACGGATGGTTCGTCATCTATGACACAAACAATCTTGGCAGGCACGGGCATCGGCGTCAGAAGGGGAAAAACATGCGGAAAGCGCCCTGCATCGGTGAGGGCGCTTGACGGGACATTAGCGCAATCTCGGTACGAGGACACTTATACGGGAGTATCGCGTTGCATACGCCATCGCACATCGGGTTTGCACCGAAGGGTGTCGCGATGCCGCGCTTGCCAACGGAGTGAGCGCCACAGCCGCCGGCGCTTGAGGCTACACATACGTGTAGTTGCCGACACAATCGCTGCTACCATGGCGGACGCAGACCCGCCGCAACAATATTCCTCTCTATGCGCCATCCCGATACCGACTTTTCCGAGCGTCGCTGCAAAATTGAATCGGAGGGAAGTGAACGTGTGGACTCCACCAGCCAGATCGTGGACGAGACCTTTCGCTTCGCGCCGATTCCCATCCTTGTGGAAGATTGGTCCGGCATACGGCAGTGGGTCGATGAACGCAAGGCCGAGGGGGTGCAAGATCTCGACGGCTATCTGGACGAAAATCCCACGGCGATCCAACAGTTGCGCGACTGCCATCACCGCTTCGTGGATGCAAACGACGCAGCATTGAAGTTGTTCGATGCCGCATCGCGCGAAACGTTCTTCGCCGCGGCAAAGGCACTGCTACCGGCCAGCCGCCCCAGCAATTCAAAAGTGCTCAAGGCCATGTTCGCCGGTGAGGCCGCCTGCCAGGGGGAACGTACCCTCACATCGCTGACGGGCCGGACGGTTCCAATCGTGTGGCGTTGTTCGTTGCCTACGGACCCCGCCAGCTATACGCGGCTGCACTTCTACGCATTCGATATCTCCGAGTATCAGGAGAACATTAACCGCCTGCAGGTCATGCGTGCGGAGATGGCGCGCGCGGGACGCATCGCACTGGTGGGGCAACTGGCCGCATCGATCACGCACGAGATCAGCCAGCCGCTGTCTGCCACGAGGACATCGATCGAAGCCGCTGCGCGGTGGCTCGATCGTGATGGGCCCGATATCGCGGAAGCCATGGCGTCCGTACGTGACGCGCGGCGCTGGGCGCGGGATGCTACCGACATCTGCCACAGGCTGCGCGGATTCATGACGCACACGCCCGTGCAGGCGCGGTTGCAGTCCGCAGCCGAAGTGGTGGCATCGGCGATCTACCTGATCTTGCCAGAAGCGCGAGCCAGGGCCATCGAGGTCGAGACGTCGGTGGACGAGGGCCTGCGCGTGATGGTGGATCGTGTGCAACTACAGCAGGTACTGGGCAACCTGCTGTTGAACGGCATACATGCCATCGCCGCCACGTCGGACGCGCGGGCACGCAAACTGACCGTGCACGTCGAACCGGAGGGTGATGCCAGCCTGCTGTTCAAGGTGGCGGACACCGGCCATGGCATCGATGCCGCGTCGCACGAAACACTGTTCCAGCCGTTCTCCACATCGAAGTCAGAAGGCATGGGCGTGGGACTCTCCATTTCCAGATCCATCATCGAAGCGCACGGTGGACGCATATGGGCCGAATCGGTCGAGGGAAAAGGCGCGACGTTGTGCTTCACCCTACCCGGCGCATAGTCAGTCGCGGACGCGCGTCTGATGATGCTGTAGCGCCCTCACCGCCACGATAGCGCCCAGGGCCGCGGCCGAAATCGTCCAGGCTGCAGCCATCCGACTTCCCGCCCATGCGTTCCATGTGGCAACCAGTGCCGGGGCCGTGCCGCCGAACACCGCGACACCGACTGCATAGATAAAGGAAAGCGATGTGGCGCGCGACCTGCTGCGCACTGTCGACAGCAGCAGGGCGACAGTCGGCCCGGCGGCCAGACAACTCGCTGCCGTCACCGCGATAATGCCTGCGACAAAGAAGCCGTTGCCCAAGCCATACATTGCAGCGAGGTAGGTAGGCACCACGGCGATGATCGAAGCCAGCCGCGCCAAGATGACGACGGTGGGATATCCGAGACGATCGGCAAGCCTTCCACCCACGATGGATGCCGCGGCCGTGATCGCGCCCAGGGCGATCGTTACGAGAAACGATTGCCGCAGCGTTGGCATGGTGCCCGCCATTTCGAACGGGGCAGTGAAGGTAGCGACATAAGTTGGCACGGTGCCGCCGGCGATCAGAAGTGTCCCGAGTGCAAGGACTTTCCAGCCTTGCAGGTGCCCGTCATCAACCTCAGCAGCAACTGGCTGTGGTATGTCGTGAGCCAACAGGCGCCGACGCAACAGCACCTGGACCGGAATCATCATGACCGCCAGAAGAAAAGGGATTCGCCATCCCCAAGCGCCGAGCTGCGCAGCGGTGAGCAGGTCATTCATCAGCAAGCCACAAGCGCCGATAGCCAGCAACGCGAGTCCCTGACCAGCAAGCAGCCAACCGCAGTATAGGCCGCGGCGCGCAGGCGCACATTGTTCGATCAGGTACGCACCTGCCGCGCCAATTTCTCCGCCAATGGCAAATCCCTGAAGCATCCGGCAAGCCAGCAGCAGAAGCGGTGCTGCAACGCCCAGCACGTCGTAGCCTGGCAGTAAAGCCATGCCAAGCGTGCCCGCGGCGACCAGTGTGATGTTGAGCAACAGCGCGGGCTTGCGTCCCACGCGATCGGCATAGGCGCCCAACACCAGCGCACCGATCGGACGCATCAGAAACCCCGTGGCAAAGGTGCCGAACGCGGCCAGCGATGCGACACCGGCGTCGCCATGGGGGAAGAATGCCGCGCCGATGAAGCGGGCAAACGTGGCATACGCGAAGTACTCGAAGAACTCCAGTGCATTGGCAAGGACTACCGTCGCCAGCGCGCGTGGATTCAATGTCTTTGTCACGGGCACGGCGCTGTGCTAGCGGGACATCGGCTCGATGCCGAGCACCTGCGCCTTGCGCACCAGATCGGCAACGGAGTTCGATTTCATCTTCTTCATGGCGGCGCCGCGATGGACCTTGACGGTAATCTCGCTGATGCCGATGCCGGCGGCGATCTGCTTGTTCAATGCGCCGCCAACCACGTAGGCCAGCACTTCGCGCTCGCGCGAGGTCAGGGATTCGTAGAGATCGATGAGGGTGCTGCGCTGGTAATCGGCCTCAAGCCGCTTCTTGTCTTGCGCCAGAGCGGCCGTGACGGCATCGATAACGTCCTGCTCGGCCAGCGGCTTGAGCAGGAAATCAGCGGCGCCCGCTTTCATCGCCTTGATACAGATGCTCACGTCTGCAAATCCCGTCATGAAGATGATGGGCATCTGCTGGTTGGCCTTCTCCTGCTGCTGGAAGAACAAGCCGCTTTCTCCGCGCAGGCGAACGTCGAGCAGCATGCAGTTGGGTCCAGCATTCTTCTCCGACGCCTTGAATGCCGCCGTACTGTCGAAGCTACGGACCGTGAATCCGACGGAGCGCAGAAGGTTATGCAATGACGAGCGGGTGGATTCCTCGTCGTCGATGATGTAGACGACTGAAGTCACATCCTGGCTTTGGGCATTACTAGACATTCTTCAATTCACGGGTTTGGTAAGACTGTCGAATCGCGTTGGCAAAGACGTGATTGCAAGCGTCACGGTCGCGGCGATTGTCGCATAACCGTCACGCGCAGGTTGACCGAAAACGGCGTCAAAAACACCTGTCGAAGCGGATCACGCAACGTCTCCCCTGAACGATTGTTCGGCTTGGATGGAAATACTGTTCAGGTGTCCTCGCTTTATCAGCTCTGGCTTTGCGGCTAACTTTCATATCGAAGCAGCGCTCGGAAATGATGCTGCCGATGGGTGAGCACGACGCTCCTGTATGCGTTTCGATGTCCGAAAACCTCACGATAAATGTCGTTTCCGATGGATCGGAAAAGGGCAATGATGGGGGCTGGAATACGTGCTCACGTCGCATCGATGGTCAATGCAAGGTTGGACAAAATGAATACGTCAATGGCCGAAGCCTCGGCAAGCCTTAACGCGAGAACCCAGTTCGTCGACGTGCCGGGACGGCGTCTTGCCTATCGCACGATCGGCAGCGGTAAGCCGATTGTCCTTTGCGTACGATTCCGCGGCACCATGGACGCTTGGGACCCGCTGTTCCTAGATAACCTGGCAGACCAGGGCTTCCAGGTGACTGTGTTTGACTACAGCGGGTTGGGACAATCAACAGGTAACCCGACCTATCAGCCCGCGGCACTGGCCCGCGATGCGATCGATCTCATCACTGCGCTCGACCTGAGCAGCGTCATCATTGGCGGATGGTCGGTGGGTGGCATTGCCGCACAGCTTGTGATGACGGTGGCGCCGCAGCTCGTCAGCCACACGGTGTTGATCGGCACCACGCCGCCGGGCAATCTGGTCAAGGACGGCGAAGCGCTGTTCTACACGCTGGCGAAGCGCGAGAACGACTTCGATGACTTTGTCAGTCTGTTCTTCGAGCCATCCTCGGCGGAGAGCACGGATGCTGCCAGGCGGTCCGCCGATCGGCTTGCTGCACGCAAGCCCGACCTCAGCCCGGAAGTGCCGTGGCAGTGGGCCGGAACCCAGCTTGGCGATGGTCCAAAGAATCCGGTCTTTCCAGTGGATGCCGTGCTTGAGGCGCTTAAGTCCACGCGCATCCCTGTCCTGCATATCGGTGGCGATCACGACATCGTTTTCCCGGTGGAGAACTGGTATGCGCTCAACAACCAGCTACCGACCTTGCATCTTGTGACCTTTCCGCGCGCTGGACACGGGCCACAACTTCAGTATCCCCAGGCATCCGCGCGACATATCGCCGCGTTCGTCGCCGCCCACGTATAGCGGAATCCAGTTGATTTCGGCGCGTCAACGCGCCACTCAAGTACTTCGAGAGCCCAGCCTCGAAGGGGATTGTCTCGCCCTCCAGTTAGCAAACCAAGCAGAAGGTAAATCATGTCTGACCTGATCCATTTCGTCATCGATGCCGCAGGCGGTCTCGAACGCTTCCAGAGCTTCAAGCGCGTCTCCGCGCGTCTGCACCACACCGGCATCCTGTGGAACCTGAAACAGCGGGTAGGTGTACTGACGGATTCGCGCGTCACGGTGGACCTGCACGCGCAACGGGTCTCGCACGAGCCGTTCGCACCGACCACCGATCATTCCGTTTTCACGCCGGATCGTGTTGAAATCCGGCAAGCAGACGGCACGCTCGTCGAATCGCTCGATCGTCCCCGAGCATCGTTCGCTGGTTTTGAACTCGAAACACCGTGGTCGAATCCGCAACTGGCGTATTTCGCGGGCTACACGATGTGGACGTATCTGACGTCGCCGTTCGTGCTGCGCCATCCCGGTGTGGTGGCAACCGAAATCGAGCCGTGGGTGGTCGATGGTCTGTCCTGGCGTCGTCTGCGTGTGACGTTCCCGGATTCGGTGGCGACGCATAGCGCGGAGCAAACCTACTACTTCGACGCGGACGGACTGCTGCGCCGTCACGACTACGAAGTGGACATCCAGGGCCGCAATGCAGCCGCTCGCTACCTCAGTGATTATGTCGAGGTGCAAGGCATTCGCATGCCGACTCGCATGCGTATCTATCCGCGCACGCCAGAGAATCTCGCGATGCCTGAGCCGCTGATTGTAGGCGTGGACCTTTCCGACTTCCACTTCGAGTGAGGCCATGACGATGACTGCAAATCAAACCTATCGCGCTGCCGTAGTCGTGGCACCTGGCAAGTTGTCGATGATCGATCGGCCGATCGAGGAGCCCGGCTTCGGACAAGTGCGCATTCGCGTGGAGGCCTGTGGTGTCTGCCACTCGGACAGTGCGACGGTTGCGCGGGTTCCGGCCAATCCGGAGCACGGTCTGACTCCCGGTCATGAAGTCGTCGGCCGCATCGAAGCGCTCGGCAACGGCGTCGAGGGCTGGCATGTAGGCCAGCGCGTAGGCGTGGGCTTCCTGGCTGGCGAAGACCGGACTTGTCCGTCGTGCCGCCAGGGCGACGTGGTGAATTGCCAGAGTCCGGTGATCACGGGCATGACGACCAACGGCGGCTATGCCGAAAGCATGCTGGCAGAAGCACGCGGCCTCGTGCGTGTGCCGGATGAACTCGATGCCGCTGAAGCGGCGCCGCTGCTGTGCGCTGGCCTGACTACGTTCAACGCCTTGCGCAATGCGAATGCACGGGCTGGCGATGTGGTGGCGGTGCATGGCCTTGGCGGCCTGGGTCACCTCGCCGTGCAGTTCGCGCGCAAGATGGGTTTCCATACGGTGGCGATTGCGCGGGGCGCAGACAAGGCGGAACTCGCGGCTCAACTCGGCGCGCATCGCTACATCGATTCCGAAAGTGAAGATGCGGTGGAGGTACTGCGCAGCCTGGGAGGTGCGAAGGTGGTATTGGCGACGGCACCGACCGGCGCCGGCATGTCCTCTCTCGTTCCGGGATTGGCGGCTCGTGGCCAGTTAATCGTCGTGGCCGTGGCGGGAGATCCTCTCTCGTTGACCGCTACGGACCTCGTGTTCGGTGCGCGCGCCGTCGTGGGTGCACTGACCGGTACGGTCTTCGACAACGAGCAGACGTTGGCCTTTGCCAATCTGCAGGACATTCGTCCCATGATCGAAACGTTCCCGCTGGAACAGGCCCAGGTGGCGTACGACCGAATGATGCGTGCCGATGTGCGGTTCCGCGCGGTGCTGGTCATGCCGGCCTACGACGGCCCCTCTGCGGCTTGAAGGAGGCGACGATGACACTCATGACTTCCTCGAATGCCACGACCCAGTATGTCGAAGCGGGTGGCGTGCGCTATGCGTATCGCCGCTTTGGCAACGCCAATGGCGGACTGCCGCTGCTTTGCCTGCAGCATTTCACGGGTACCCTCGACAACTGGGACCCGGCCATCGTCGATGCGCTGTCGGCGGATCGCGAAATCATCCTGTTCGAAAACGCCGGGGTCGGTAGATCCGGTGGCGCCGTACCGGCATCGATCACAGCGATGGCGGAGCATGTCCTGCAGTTCGTTACTGCGATCGCACTGTCGAAGTTCCATATCCTGGGCTATTCGCTCGGCGGATTTCTGGCGCAGGAGATTGCCATCACAAAGCCTGGTCTGGTAGAGCGCATGGTGCTTTCCGGTAGCGCACCCGAAGGCGGGAAAGGAGCCGGCATGGATCGACCGGAACTGATCGCCATCTATACGGATGCTGAGATGCCGATGCAGGAGAAACTCAAGCGGCTTTTCTTCCCGGAGACGCCCGAGGGCAAGCAAGCCGCAGAAGCCTTCGTGAATCGCCTGGCATCGCGAACCGGCGAAGCCGATCTACCGGCCAATGCCGAAGTCGCGCCGGCACAGCTTGGCGCAATGATCGCCTGGGCGAACTGGCCGGGTGATGTGGCACGCAAGCTGGCAACGATCCCGCATCCAGTGCTGGTTACCAATGGTGACAACGACACCATGATTCCCACGCGAAACAGCTTCGTGCTCGCGGAGGGTTTGCCGAATGCCACGTTGATCATCTATCCGAACGCTGGTCACGGCGCGCTGTTCCAGTATGCGTCCACGTACGTCGCACACGTGAGCGAGTTCCTGCGTGGCGCCTGAGCGCGCTGCATTTCCCTATCGAGGAGTCAAGCAGAATGAAAGCGATTGTTTACGACAAGGCCGGCCTGCCGATCGATGATCCGCGCGCCCTGTACGAAATGGAACTGCCCCGACCGGAACCGCAAGCGCGTGACCTACTGGTCAGGATCGAGGCAATTGCCGTGAATCCGGTGGACAGCAAGCTGCGTCTCGGCGTGCAACCGAATGGTCCTCGCGTTCTGGGTTGGGATGCGGTAGGCACCGTGGAAGCGGTCGGCGAAGCGGTGGAGCTATTCAATGTGGGCGACAAGGTCTGGTACGCGGGCGATATTACGCGACAGGGTAGCTACGCGGAGTACGGACTAGTGGACGAACGCATTGCCGGCCATTCCCCCAAGTCGTTGAAGACTGCCGATGCGGCGGCCCTACCGTTGACGAGCATTACCGCCTGGGAACTGCTGTTCGATCGTCTGCGCATTGCGGAGGGCGGCGCGCACGGACAAAGCCTGCTGGTGATCGGCGCCAGTGGCGGCGTGGGCTCCATCCTTGTCCAGTTGGCACGCAAGCTCACTGGCCTGACTGTGATCGGCACGGCGTCGCGCCCCGAAACCCAGAAGTGGGTGACGGATCTGGGTGCGCACCTCGTAGTCGACCATAGCCAGCCCTTGCAGCCGCAACTTACGGCGATGGGCATCCACCAGGTGGACCACGTCATCAGCCTGACGCATACGGACAGCTACTACGTGCAGATCGTGGAACTGCTCAAGCCTCAAGGTCAGTTGGCACTGATCGACGATCCCGCCACCCTGGATGCGATGCCTCTCAAGCGCAAGTCGATATCGTTGCACTGGGAGTTCATGTTCACGCGTTCGATGTACCGTGCGGCCGACATGGTCGAACAGCACAAACTGCTCGACCGTGTGGCTGCATTGCTCGATGAGGGAGTCCTCAAGACTACGGTCGGCGAACACTTTGGCGACATCACGGTCGACAACCTGCGTCGCGCGCATGCAGTACTGGAGAGCAGCAAGGCCGTAGGGAAAATTGTCCTTGCACGTAGCTGAACCAAGCGATCTGGGCCCGTCCGCCGGGCCTGGCACGCAGTCCTTCAGGGACCGGCGGCGGCACTGGGCACGCGACGTTCGAGACCCTTGGTAGACCATGGAGGCGATCTTGCAGACTGATCGGCCCTCCGCGCGGGACATGTCCGCAGATGACTTGTGCAGGGCGGCAGGGCCCGCCACTTACGAACCATGAATTGGCAATATGACTTCGACGATGGTACAGACAAACCTTTCGGTGACACACGTCAGCGAGGTCTTCGAAATTGCGCCGGATAAGTTCTGTTGGCTGTTCGAACAACAACTTGGAAAGCTGGATCATGGCGCGTTGGAGTTGATGTACCAAGATCCGGCCGCCGCTGAAGCGTGGATGGCGGAGATGGAAGGTCCGCACGGACTGATGCTGTTCGACAAGCTGGATCACGGCGTGCTGTTCGCACTGGGCGGCGAGCCACGCGTTTCCATCCGCTATCACATCGGCAATCCCCTCGTGGCGTGGCGCATGACGCGGCATGATGTGCGCGCCGCGTTGTACGCGCCGCTGACCTTGCTCGTCTTTGGCAATGGTGACCATCTCACGCAGGTCGAGTACGACCTGCCCTCATCGCTCTTCAGTCAGTTCGGTGATGCCGTCGGCACCGTTGGCAAGTTCCTCGATGAAAAGCTGCGGGCGATCTTCAGCGCATTGGCCAGCCAGGAGGCACGATGACTTCGCCGACGACGAAAGGGTTCTCGATTCCGGCTTCCGCTATGGGCATTGTGCTCGGCATGGCCGGTCTGTCGAACTGTTGGCGAGTTGCCCACACGTTGTGGGGCGTCAGGGCAACGGTATCCGATGTGCTGTTTGCAGTTACCACGTTGATCTGGGCGGTGCTCGTGCTCTCATTCGTCGCCAAATGGCTCGCGCACCGCGATGAGGCCCTCGCCGAAGCCCGGCATCCGGTAGCTTGCTGCTTTATCGGTCTGATACCGGTGGCGACGCTGCTGGTCGCGGTCTGGCTGCACGGCTTCGCTCCGGCGATTGGGACGACATTGATCGTCATCGGTGTGATTGCCCAGCTTGCCTTCTCCACGTTTCGCAGCGGCGGCATGATGCGGGGCGGCCGCAAGCTTGGAGACACTACTGCGGTCATGTATCTGCCGACGGTGGCGGGCAACTTTGTCTCCGCGATGGCCATGGCCTCGCTTGGTTGGATGGATCTGGCCAAACTGTTCTTCGGGGCTGGACTGTTTTCATGGTTCACCCTTGAGTCGATTGTCACTTATCGCCTTTATCTGGGCGACGAACTGGCACCTGCGGTTCGGCCGACGCTGGGTATCCAGCTTGCGCCACCAGTGGTCGGCGCGACGGCATATCTTGCGGTGACGGGCGGCAGGCTTGACTGGCCTTTCTATGCGATGGTCGGCTACGGATTGCTGCAACTGCTGTTCCTGATCCGGCTCTCACGTTGGCTTCTGGTATCTGGCGCGACGCCAGGGTTCTGGGCGTTCAGCTTTGGAATCACAGCGTTGGGGATTTCGTGCATGCGTGCAGCAACCTTTGCGCCGGATTCCCTGTTCGCGAGCATTGCATTGCCGGTGTTTATCTTTGTCAATGTGGCAATCGGCTCGTTGGTCTTGTTGACGCTGGGGCTGCTGTTGAGAGGACGCCTGTTTCCTCGAGCTGGTTGACCGATGTGAAGAAGGGATGGGCACCGCTGAGACGGTAGAAATTGTGTAGGTGCGACACGCTGCACGATCACCCGTTCCACGTGCCTGTTCGTGTGTAAAAGATGGCATTCCTTTCCATTCCTATGAAGGACATTGGAAGGAAGCTTGTTGGCAGAACCGAAAAAATGCGCGCGCAATGCTCCAGAGGCAGCGCCGCGCATCAAAAAACTCTTATGAAAAAGCTCACGACATCTTTCGGCGCACCCGTCGTCGACAACAACAACATCCAGACGGCCGGCCGGCACGGCCCGGCGCTGCTCCAGGATGTCTGGTTCCTGGAAAAGCTTGCCCACTTCGACCGCGAAGTCATCCCCGAGCGTCGCATGCACGCCAAGGGGTCGGGCGCCTATGGCACGTTCACCGTCACGCACGACATCACCCAATACACGCGCGCCAACTTGTTCTCCGAAATCGGCAAGAAAACCGAGTTGTTCGTGCGCTTCTCGTCGGTGGCCGGCGAGCGCGGCGCCGCCGATGCCGAGCGCGACATCCGTGGCTTCGCCATCAAGTTCTATACCGAGGAAGGCAACTGGGACCTGGTGGGCAACAACACGCCGGTGTTCTTCCTGCGCGACCCGCTCAAGTTCCCCGACCTGAACCACGCCGTGAAGCGCGACCCGCGCACTGGCATGCGCAGCGCCGAGACCAACTGGGACTTCTGGACCAGCCTTCCCGAGGCCTTCCACCAGGTCACCATCGTGATGAGCGACCGCGGCATTCCGCGTAGCTGGCGCCATATGCACGGCTTCGGCAGCCATACCTACAGCTTCATCAGCCAGGACATGCAGCGCTACTGGGTGAAGTTCCATTTCGTCACCCAGCAGGGCATCCAGAACCTGACCGACGCCGAGGCGGCCGAGGTGACCGGGCAGGACCGCGAGTACCATCAGCGCGACCTTTACGAAGCCATCGAGCGCAAGGAATTCCCGCGCTGGAAGCTGTTCGTGCAGATCATGCCCGAGGCCGACGCCGGCAAGTATCGCTACAACCCGTTCGACCTGACCAAAGTCTGGTCGAAGAAGGACTACCCGCTGATCGAAGTGGGCGTGATGGAGCTGAACCGCAATCCGGAGAACCATTTCGCCGAGGTGGAACAGGCCGCGTTCGCGCCGTCGACGATCGTTCCGGGCGTCGGCTTCTCGCCGGACAAGATGCTGCAAGGCCGCCTGTTCTCGTATGGTGATGCCGAGCGCTATCGCCTGGGCGTGAACCATCACCTGATTCCGGTGAACGCGCCGAAGGCAGCGAAGTACGTCAACAGCTATCACCGCGATGGCCGTGGCCGCACCGATGGCAACGCGGGCGGCACCATCGGCTACGAGCCGAACACGCGCGGCGAGTGGGCCGAGCAGCCCGACTTCCGCGAGCCGCCGCTTTCGGTGGAAGGCGCGGCCGACCACTGGAACCACCGCGTCGACGATGACTATTTCTCGCAGGCCGGTGACCTATTCCGCCTGATGTCGCCGGCCCAGCAGCAGGCGCTGTTCGACAACACGGCCCGCGCCATCAAGGGCGTGTCCAAAGCTGTGCAGCAACGGCACGTCAACCACTGCACGCAGGCCGAGCCGGCCTACGGCGCCGGTGTCGCGGCCGCTATCGAGAAGATCGAATCGAAGTAATCATCCCTGGATGACCCGTGATCGTTGTATGAACTGGCGTTGTGCGCCGGCAATCCGGCCAAGGTTGGCAAGCCTGCCCCGTACACCGACGGTTCACGCAAAACACAAAAGTAAGGGCCGGTGACGGCGTAATCAAATAACTTGAATCAAATTTTGAAGGAAAAGCTCATGTCAAACATCATCCCCCAACAAAACGCTGAACAACTGGACCAACCGGGCGCCGCGCGCCGCAAGCTGCTGGTCGGCAGCACGGTGGGTGCCGCCGCTGCATCGGTGGCTTCGATCGCCGCGCTGACGCCGGCCGCCGCAGAAGCAGCGCCGGCCGCCGGCCGCCCGTCGAAGCAGGGCCACTTCGTGACCACCAAGGACGGCACGCGCATCTTCTACAAGGACTGGGGTTCGGGCCGTCCAGTGGTGTTCTCGCACGGCTGGCCGCTCGATGCCGACGCCTGGGACGCCCAGATGCTGTTCCTTGTGCAGAAGGGCTTCCGCGTGATCGCCCACGACCGCCGCGGCCATGGCCGCTCGGATCAACCGGCCCATGGCAACGACATGAACACCTACGCCGATGACCTGGCCGCCGTGCTCGACGCGCTGGACATAAAGGGCGCCACGCTGGTCGGCCATTCCACTGGCGGCGGCGAAGTGGCCCGCTACATCGGCCGCCATGGCACGAAGCGCGTGGCCAAGGCCGTGCTGATCGGTGCTGTGCCGCCGACCATGGCCAAGAGCGCCGCTTACCCGAACGGCCTGCCGCTGGAAGTGTTCGACAACATCCGCAAGGGCGTTGCCCAGAACCGCTCGCAGTTCTACAAGGACTTGGCCACACCGTTCTTCGGCTTCAACCGTCCCAACGCCAAGGTCTCGCAGGGCACCATCGACGCGTTCTGGGCGCAGGGCATGGCCGGCGGTATCTTAGGCCAGTACCTGTGCATCAAGGAGTTCTCGGAAGTGGACTACACCGAGGACCTGATGAAGATCGACGTGCCCACGCTGATCCTGCATGGCGACGACGACCAGATCGTGCCGATCGACAACGCGGGCAAGCTGTCCGCCAAGATCGTCAAGAACGCCACGCTGAAGGTCTACCCGGGTGCCTCGCACGGCATGTGTGTGGTCAACGCAGACCAGGTCAATGCCGACCTGCTGGCTTTCCTTGGCGCCTGACTCCCGCAGATGCACTAACGCCATGTGCGAAACGAATCGGTCGTGCTCGGCGGGCCCGCGACCGTTTCTCTAGTTTCATCTTCTTCGCCGAGTTGGACCGCCAGTAGCAGTGGGAACGCGATCGTAAGGTCGCGTTACCGGTGTCTCCCGGGCATCGGATTTTTCGCCCTTATGAGCGATCGAGCGAGCGACACTGTCGGGTTCACCATCGGTCATTGAACTCGCAGTTTGGCGATGCCCCCTTGTCTGCGACGATCTCAGCCTGCCGGTTTTCGAAGTCGCGCAGGGTGAGATCTCGGCCCAGTACCACTTCGAGTCATCGAGAAACGTCAGCTGGAGCATGCGCAACGAGTACCTCAGAAGGTACCTCTGGATACGCGGTGCCGTAGGCGCGCGCGCGTTCTACTATCAGGCGAGCCTTGCCGACGGCCTGGAGCTGCGAGAGCTCATGAACGGCCAGGACCACTTCCTCACGGAGCCAGAAGGCGGTTGGTATCAGATTGATCTGCGTGAGAACGAGGGGCGTCTCCTCCTCCAGGTCTGGGCGACAATTGTCGCCCTAAGCTGTGCGCAAACTCCCGAGCGAGGGGCTGACGGGCTCGCCTAGCCCGGAATCGAAAATCCAGTGACGCATGCTTGGGCGAACGCTCAGCTGCATGGAAGCATCGTCTACCTGGACGACCGGTTCCTTGAGAGATACGAGCAGAACGAGCACTTCGACTCCATGCCGGGGCGGCGAGGCTCGTGCAACCCGTCCTACGGTGGCCAGTGGGCATTCTCTTGGTGCGAGTGCATCGGATGCGACCTGATTCGAATTCCCATCCGCGAGCTCTACAAACCCACGCCCGGCTGGGAAATCCTGCACGCCCACCAGCATGCAGTGGCACCTTGGCGAGTCGAGGCAGTGGACCACGCAGAGGAGCACATCGCGTCCAAGACTGCCCGTCTCGTCGAGCAATTGCTTGACCTCGCCGACAACCTCGTACAACTCGGAGCGACGGTCGGGGTGGAGGCGAATGTCGACGATGTGCTGAAGTTCTCTCGCGGCGAGATCGCGGCCAACTGGTGGCATCGATATCCCCAGTTGAGCCGCCTCATCGGTCGCGTCATGTGGGACCTGCGCTACGAGGAGCTGAAGATCACAGACCATCTTGAGCTATCGAGGTACTTCGAGAACCCACGCGAGTATGAGCCCAAAGGCGGATGGCGATTTTCGACTTTCGCAAACATGGACTAGCAAGCCCCCCAACAGCCGTTTTTCTCGAGCCAAGGGAGCGCCGCGGTCACATCTTGGTGATCACACCCGTTGGCGCCGCGGGAGCGGGAAGGGGGCTGCTAACAAGCTGACCTGCTCCCCCTGAATAGTCCGCAGACGGTGTAGAGTCCGTTCCAACGAAGGGGAACGGAAGTGAAGAAGCGATTCAGTGAAGAGCAAATCATTGGCGTGTTGAAGGAAGGCGAGGCAGGTCTCAAGCCGGCCGAGTTGTGCCGTAAGTACGGAATCTCGGAAGCGACCTACTACAACTGGAAAGCCAAATTCGGCGGGATGACCGTGTCGGATGCGCAGCGTCTTAAGGAGCTTGAGCAGGAGAATGGCCGGCTGAAGCGATTGCTGGCCGATTCGATGCTGGACAACGCAGCGCTGAAGAACCTGCTTGCCCGAAAGTAGCAAGCCCGCAAGCCAAACGCGAAGCGGTCCGAACGTTGATGACCGAGCGCGCGATGGGTGTCACCCGGGCTTGCGGGCTGGTGGGAATTTCGCGGTCGTTGTTCCGTTATGAGTCGAGCCGAACCGACGACGTGGAGTTGACGAGCAGAATGGTGGCCATTGCGGCGCAGAAGCGCCGGTATGGCTATCGCCGCATTCACGTGCTGTTGCGTCGGGAGGGTTGGCTGGCGAACCACAAGCGGGTTTGGCGGCTGTACAGCCAGGCGGGACTGAGCGTGCGCAAACGAAGGCGCAAGCGCATTGCCGCAGTCGAACGGACCCCTCGACCGCTACCAACAGGACCGAATCAAAGCTGGTCAATGGACTTCGTCTCTGACGGCTTGGCGTACGGTCGGCGGTTTCGGTGCCTGAATGTAGTCGACGATTACACGCGTGAATGCCTTGTCATCGAGGTCGACACTTCACTGCCAGGGCAGCGCGTGAGGCAAGTGCTGGAGCGTTTGCGGGAGATGCGCGGATTGCCGTTATCCATCACCTTGGACAACGGGCCGGAGTTCGCTGGCAAGGTATTGGATGCCTGGGCGTACGAGGTCGGCATCACGCTGTCGTTCATCCGACCCGGCAAACCTGTGGAGAACGCCTACATCGAGAGCTTCAACGGGCGGTTCCGTGACGAATGTCTGAACGAACACTGGTTCGTCTCGCTGCGTCACGCCAAGCACTTGATTGAATCGTGGCGTATCGAGTACAACACAGACCGGCCTCACAGCTCTCTCGGCTACCTGACGCCCGAGCAGTTTGCTCGGGCGCATGAAGAACAGAAGTTTTTAACCTCGGACTCTAAAAGCGTTTCGGACTAAAACCGGGGGCAGGTCAATTCACTAACGCAGTTCCTGCTCGCGTCATAGTGCATTCGGAGACTCGACGACGCGACATTCAGTTGGGAAATCTGACAATCGTGTTCAAATTAACGGCGCCAAGTCGGTTGTTCTGGGCTGGAAGGCCTGCCATGCGATTGATCCAAGCTATCTATTGGTTGCGCGGTACAGACGCGTTCGAGTCGGAAAAGTTTTACCGGCAATTGGACCGAATCTTGAAAGAGCAGCATCATGGGCAGGCCATCATCGAGGACCTCCGCGAGGGGTTCCACACGTTACCTGCTTGGATACAGTCATTGGTACGCGAATACATTTGATGGGACTTGAGCCGCACGAAAGAGATACGGTGAATCAGTTTGAAAATTTTCTCATCATTTTTTGACGTCAGCAGTTTCGATTTCATGCCCCACTATCATTGGGTCCCTCTCGTCGAGCAAAGCGTCAGTCGGTGCGGCTGTTGCGGGATTTATTCTTTATAAGCGCGACGCCAACTGCAATGAGCATGCCCCCGAAAATAACTGTGACGGCGATGAGACCCATAAGATGATCATATTTCCCAAAAAACAAATCGATCAGACCTGTTGTGCTCACGCAAGTGCTTGCTTGAGACCGAAAATCTTTGTCTGAGTGTGAGGCACCTTATTCCACGCTAGATCGTACGACATGAGTCCTCAAGCTGCGAGGAAAGCGCAGCCTTTTCTTTGTCGTCTCACAAGATGAATCCGAGTTAGGGCTACTTCTTACGCATGCTATTGGTGTAGCGCGCCAGGGATTCTGTTAGCGAAGCAGCGGATTTTGGCGGAAGCTTGCGTCGCAAACCCGCCCCAATCTTCTAATCCTAAGTATCGTCGGGAAAAACCAGAGCCGATGAAGAGAAAGGCTCCAGCGTTACGTGATTTCAGAATTTCGGTCAGCTGCGACTCAATACTCATTTTGCTCTTACCCCCGAACGACAGAATGCCAACAGTGTCCCACACAGCAGAGACTTGAACACTTTCTTACCGATTTCTGAGCAATGCAAAGTCAAGGCAGGCGTCGATGCGGTCATCTACCGCCATTCCCTTGGTCCCTCTGGATGACCGAACTTGGCCGAAAGCGGTCGTAACACTTTGCCGCTATATGACCCGTGCCCGGCAGTGTGGCCTACGGGTCACCCTGACCCCGCCACGCCGTTACCGTTTTTATTCCCAATTACCGTTTTTATTACTATTAACACCCGCCCGAATCCGCTACGCAACAAACGTGCTAGAATCGTTGACTGATCAAACATTGATCCATCCAAAAAATGGCTCCCAGTCCTAGCACCCCGCACTCGGCGGGGCAGGTGTTGCCCTTCCGGCAGTCGCTCGTGGCGATGCTCGGCCTTTGTTTCTGCACGATGATGGTGGCGCTCGACCAGACCGTGGTCGGGACCGCGCTGCCGACCATCGTCGCGGAACTCAAAGGGTTCGAGTACTACGCGTGGGTCGCAACGTCGTATCTCCTCACTTCCGTTATCACCGTCCCCATCTTCGGACGCCTCGGCGATTTCTACGGCCGCAAGCGCTTCGTCATGGCGGCGATCATCGTCTTTACGGCAGCGTCGGTTCTCTGCGGGGCGGCGAACAGCATGCCGTTCCTCGTCTTCGCCCGCGCCCTGCAGGGCATCGGCGGCGGTATGCTCGTCGGGACCGCGTTCGCGTGCGTGCCGGAACTGTTCCCCGATCCTCACGTGCGTCTGCGCTGGCAGGTCATGCTCAGCTCGGCCTTCGGCATCGCGAACGCCATCGGGCCCTCGCTCGGGGGCTTCCTCACCGAAGCCTACGGCTGGCGCTCGGTCTTCTACGTCAATCTGCCCGTCGGCTTGCTCGGCATCTGGTTCATCGGACGCCACCTGCCGCAAATGCGCGCGGAAGAACACAGCAAGGCCAGCATCGACTGGCTCGGCGCTGTGCTCATCACCGCAGCGCTCGGTAGCTTGCAGATGCTCGTCGAATGGCTGCCTGCCGACGGTCTCTCACGCGGTGTGGTGACACTGGCTGTCGTGCTGGTCGTCTCGTCGTTCGCGCTCTATCGGTGGGAACAGCGAACCTCGCATCCGATCGTGCCGTTCGAGATGTTCCGCGACAAATCGCTCGCGCCGCTGTTCGTGCTGTCCGTTTTCGCCGGATTCTCGATGTTCGGGCTGCTGTTCTACGCGCCGCTGCTGCTGCAAGGCGGCTTCGGACTCTCACCGCGTGAAACCGGTTTGCTCATCACACCGCTGGTCGTGTGTATCACCGTGGGAAGCATTGTGAACGGGCGCCTGATTACCCGTCTGCGGAATCCGAACGTGATGTTGTACGGTGGCTTCCTGCTGCTCGCGTTGGCCTGCGCAGGCATCATCACAACGCATCGCGGCACCTCGCATCTGCTGATCGCTGCGTACATGTTCCTTGCGGGTCTGGGCCTTGGCTTCGTAATGCCGAACCTGACGGTCTTTGCGCAGGAAGTCGCCGGGCGTGCGCACCTCGGGATCGCCACTGCGCTGATGCAATCGCTGCGGATGATCGGCGGGATGCTCGGCACGGCTATCGTCGGCACGCTGGTGAATCACAGCTATACGGCACGTGTCTCCGATGCGCTGGTAGCCAACGAAGGCACGCGTTTCACGTCGCAGCTGTCCGATCCGCAGATCCTTGTGAACGCCACGGCGCAGAGCGATTTTCTGACGACGCTCGCACACATGGGCCAGAACGGCGCGCTGTTTATCGAATCGGCACGCACGTCGCTCGTCGCCGCCATTCACAACGGGCAGATGGTGTCACTCGCGGCGGCGCTTGCCGGGTTGTGGTTCGTGCGACGCGTGCCGCTCATTCGTCTGACGCGCGGCGCAAAGCCGCAGCCGCCAGCGGGGGAGTGACGCGATGCCGACCGCTTTGAAACGTAACGTCATTCAGCAACTGAGTCTGACCTACCGCGCGATGATGCTCGCCTTCGACGCGCAGGTCGGACATCCGCTGCCGCGCTGGCGCATCATTCTCGCGCTGGCCGAACGCGGCACCTGCTCGCAGAAGTTTCTTGCCGAACATTGCCGTCTCGATCCGGCGTCGTTGACGCGTCAGCTTCAGTCGATGGAAGCGCTCGGCTGGCTGTCGCGCGCGACCGACCCGGACGATAATCGTCTGACGAATGTCACGCTGACGGATGCGGGAATGGCTGTGCACGACGAGGCGACGCCGCGCCGTCAGGCTTTCTTCGACGACACGCTGGCAGGCATGACGCCGGATGAGATCGCCACGCTGGAGAGCGCGCTCGTGCACCTGGAGGCGCAGTTCAAGTCGGTGGCGTCCAGAGCGAAGTCGGGCGCTGCTGCACCTGATACACCGAACGCTACGGATACCACGCCCGCACGAAAGCGAGCCTCCAAAAACGCGTCATAGGTCGCTCGACCCTGCGGACGTCGGCCACGAAAAAGCCGCTTCGGATTCGAAGCGGCTTTTTCTTTGAGACGGTGAAGAGGAGCGGTGTGACGGCGATCAGAAGAACGTCTGCACGATCTCGACGACGTTGTAGTCACCGTCGACGACCGGCAGATGACGCCACTTGTCGAACGTCAGACACGGGTGCGAGATGTCGAACGCAATCATGTCGCCCACGCGGATGTCGTCGCCCGGCGCGATGCGCAGATAGGCGTGCTGGTCCATCATGCCGGTGACTTCCCAATGCTCGGGCGTTGCCTTGGGCGACTTGCTTTCGCCCGGACGGAACTGCTGTGCCGGTTCTGGCATGCCCGCATCGAACGCGGCGTCGCGCTTGCCCAGCGCAATGATGGCGCGCTCGGGTTCGGGAATCGATTGCACGTACGCCCACAGTTGCAACGCCGGTTGCAGTTGCGAGCGCATCTGCTTTGCGATGGGATTGCGCGTCGCGATCTGTGCCTGCGCCGCCTTGTAGATACCCACGTCATGCGTGAGATAGCAGCCGGGACGTAGCGCCACGTCCAGCGGCGCGCCCACGTCCTTGTGCGCGAATTCGTCCGCGACTACGTCGTACCACGCCGAACCCGCACCCGAGAGCACTGCCGGGTTGCGTTCAACGCGACCGGCTTCGACCAGCTCGCGCGTGATGCTCACCGCGCGTTGCAGGAAGGCGCGGATGTCGGCTTCCGTGCTCAGCACGCCTTCGTACACTTCCACGCCTGCGAGTTTGACGGCGTCGTGATACTGCGTGAGTGCATCGAGCACGGCTTGCTGCTGCGCAGCGTCGCGCACGCCCGTACGACCACCTGTCACACCGAGTTCGATCAGCACCTGAATCGTCTGACCACGCGTACGGAAGAACTCGCCCAGATGCGCCACCGCAGCAGCCGAGTCCACCAGACAGAAGAATTCGAAGTCGGCGTCCTTCAGCAGGTCGGCAATCATCGTCATGTTGCGTTTGCCGACGAGCTGGTTCGCCATGAGCACGCGGCGCACGCCGTGGTGATACGCCGCGTACGTCTGCTGTGCCGTGGCGAGCGTGATGCCCCACGCGCCACCGTCCAACTGGCGACGGAACAGCTTCGGGGCCATCGTCGTCTTCCCGTGCGGAGCGAGCTTCACGCCATATTCGTGCACGAAACGCTGCATCCAGGCGAGGTTGTGACGGATCTTGTCCTCGTAGAGCACCGCCGTCGGCAGGCTCAGGTCTTCGTTCAGCAGATTCCAGCCAAGACCGGTGGTGGCCGACGGCGCGAGCGGCGCGTCCAGCGCACCCAGCCCCTTGTTGAGGGTATCGATCATGCCGTGCTGATAGTTTGTATCATTCATTCCCATCTCTCCTCATTTCTGTGCGCCGAAGGCCGCCGGATAGCTCCCATAATAGCGTTTAATTACCAGCGTTTGACAGTTTTGTTATAAAGTAACAAATATTGGGCGTCCGACTGTTGAGACGCCGCACAGACCGGATATATGGCCGAAACCTTCGATATCGTGACCCGCGTTGCCGAACGCAGCGACGCCCTGAGTCAGGCTGAACGCAAAGTCGCGCAGGTCGTGCTGGAAGACGTGGCGGGCGCCGCAGCGGCGTCGATCAACGTGCTTGCAGAGCGCGCTGGCGTGAGCGAGGCGAGCGTGACCCGCTTTGCCAAGGCGATGGGCTGCCGCGACGTGCGCGACCTCAAGCTGCGACTGGCGCAGGCGGCGGTCGTCGGCCAGCGCTTTCTGGGCGCGAGCGCGGCCAACGGGCAAGACGGCGGCGAAACCATCGACCGGATTGCCGACGATATTCAGACGACGTTGCAGGTGCATCGTGGACTCATCAAGCCCGATACCGTGCGACGTGCCGCTACGCGACTGCTCTCTGCACGCATGGTGTACGCGTTCGGGATGGGCGGCGGGTCGTCGCTGCTGGCCGACGAGGCGCGCTACCGCCTTGTGCGTCTGGGCCGACCGGTCGCCAGCTATCAGGACGCCGTGCTGGCCCGCATGGTCGCGGGTACGCTCGGACGCGACGACGTCGTACTCGCCTTCTCGGTGAGCGGTCACACGCCGGAGCTGTTATCTGCCTGCGAAATTGCGCGCGAATACGGGGCGCAGGTTGTGGCCGTCACCGCGACGGGGTCGCCGCTGGCAGCGCTCGCCGACGAGGTGTTGCCGATCCGCGCGCTGGAAACCGATTTCATTTTCAAACCGTCGTCGTCGCGTTACGCGATGCTGCTTGCCATGGACGTGCTGGCTACGGAACTGGCGTTGCTCGCCAAGCCGCAGAGTCAGGCGCTGCTGCGACGAATCAAATATGTGCTCGACACACATCGGGGCGGCGGCGATCGCCAGCCTCTGGGAGACTGACCATGACTGACCGCACCGAAAATCTTGCCGATCGCACGGTCGACACGCTGATCACCGACGTTCGTCTGGCGGACGGCTCCGGCGCGCCCATGACGGACGACCGCTTCGATGTGGCGTTGCGCGGCGGCCGCATTCACGCGATTACGCCTGCGGGCGAGCGCTCAGGCTGGCAGGCGACGCAAGTCGTCGCAGGCAACGGCAACGTGCTGAGCCCCGGCTTCATCGATGTCCATACGCACGACGACACGAACGTCGTGCGCGCGCCCGAAATGACGCCGAAGCTGTCGCAGGGCGTGACAACGGTCGTCGTCGGCAACTGCGGCATCAGCGCGTCGCCGGTCACCCTCAAGGGCGATCCACCCGATCCGATGAACTTGCTGGGCGAGGCGAACGCCTTCCAGTACCCGACATTCGCCGCGTACGTCGAAGCGCTGGAGAAGGCGCAACCGTCAATCAATGTGGCGGCGCTGATCGGTCACACCGCGCTGCGCAACAACCATATGGATCATCTCGACCGCCCGGCGACCGAGGGCGAAATCGAAGGCATGCGCGCACAGCTTCGCGAAGCGCTCGCCAATGGCGCGCTGGGCTTGTCGACAGGACTGGCTTATGCGAACGCGAATGCCGCACCGACCGAAGAAGTTCTCGCGCTGGCCGAACCGCTGGCTGAAGCGGGCGGTCTTTACGCCACGCACCTGCGTACCGAATTCGCCGAGATTCTCGAAGCGCTCGACGAAGCCTTCCGCATCGGACGTCATGCGCGCGTGCCGGTGGTTGTCTCGCACCTGAAGTGTGCGGGCGTCGACAACTGGGGGCGCAGCACCGAAATCCTCGAAGCGCTCGACCGCGCGCAGCGTTTTCAGCCGGTCGGCTGCGACTGCTATCCGTACACGGCCAGTTCGTCGACGCTCGATCTCAAGCAAGTCACCGACGACTTCGACATTCTCGTCACGTGGTCCCAGTCGCATCCGGATCAGGGCGGCAAACTGCTCGCGACGATTGCCGCCGACTGGGGCGTCGATCTGATGGAAGCGGCGAAGCGCCTGCAACCGGCCGGTGCTGTGTATCACTGCATGGAAGAAGACGACGTGCGCCGCATTCTGCGTCACCCGGCGACGGTGGTCGGCTCGGACGGGCTGCCCAACGACCCGTTGCCGCACCCGCGTCTGTGGGGCGCGTTCCCGCGCGTGCTGGGACGTTACAGTCGCGAGCAGGCACTGTTCCCGTTGGCGGAAGCCGTCCACAAGATGACGGGGCTTTCTGCGGAACGTTTCGGCCTGAGCGAGCGCGGATTCGTGCGCGAAGGCTATTGGGCCGACCTGGTGTTGTTCGATCCGGCGACCGTGGCCGATGCCGCGACGTTTACCGATCCGATGCAACCCGCGTATGGCATTTCGGCGGTGTGGGTCAACGGTGTGCTCTCGTGGCAGGACCGCGCACCGACGCAGAACGCGCGCGCCGGACGCTTCGTGCGTCGCGGCACGCCTCAGCCGGTGCTTTGAACTGTTGTCATGAGCCGGTGTTGTTGAAAACGATTTGTTGAAAGGAGCGATGATGAGCATCAAACGATATGGCGTGGAAGGCGGGCAGGGCACCGGTGGCCAACGCATGCCCTTTGCACGTGCGACCGAAGCCGATGGCTTCCTGTTCGTCTCGGGTCAGACCCCGATGAAAGACGGCGAAGTGATCGACGGGGGCATCGTCGCCCAGTCGCATCAGGCGATCCGGAATATGATCGCGATTCTGACTGAAGCCGGTTATGGCACTGAGCACGTCATGCGTATTGGCGTGTGGCTGGACGACCCGCGTGACTTCGCGTCGTTCAACAAGGTGTTCAAGGAGTACTTCGGCGACCATCCGCCCGCACGCGCCTGTGTCGTGTCGAGCATGGTCATCGACTGCAAGGTGGAAGTGGACTGCGTGGCGTACAAGAAGCCTGCTGCGTAAGTCACCGCTGCTGAACTACCCCCGTGTACGGAGAAAGCCGACGATCATCGTCGGCTTTTTTATTTCGACGCTGTGCCTTCCGGTTGACCGAGACGGACGTTACCGTTTCGCAAAGTCTGCGGTATGCCTTCGATGGTCCGTTGTCCCGGAAGCGCGCAATCTTCAGCCTCCTAACCTGAAAGGAGGTCACCGTGAGATCAGGAGCCATTGGCGGGACGGGGCCCAGTGCACCGACTGTGTCTACGTACCGGGCTGCCATCGAGTCCGCAGAAGACGCTCGCATTACGATCGAATTCCCCGTGACGCCGGATGACGTCCGCTTACGCTCTCAGACCATGAGCCGGTTGCAGCGCGGTGGAATGTCGGGTGGACTGACCGGCGTGGCCATTACGGTGCTCGGCACGCTGGGGCTTGCGTGCGGCGTCTACTATTGCTTTGAAGCCGCCCTTGCGGACGACGCGTCGTCCGCCGCACGGCAGGACCGGTGGAGCGCGGTGGGTGTTGGCGGCGGAATGGCGCTGCTGTCGTCGATTGCCGTGACGTTCGGTCTCGCACAGGTCTGCCGGTGCATGAAGAAGCAGCGTGAAGCCGGACGGGAGATGACGACGCTCAGCACGCGCGTGCAATTCGAAGCCGCGCGGGAGGTGGAGCTTCGTGACTATGCTTGACGATCCGTCGGGACGCCCGCCCTCGTCTGCGTTCGTGGCCGGAAAGATCGAGGCAGCGCTCGCGGCGGTGCGCGATGCCGAGGCGCAACGTGAGGCGATGGATCTGCCGCGTCCCGGTGCGTGGGACGCCGCGCAGTGCGACGCCGTCTATCGCTGTGGCTACGGGGCGTTTGAGCGCGGCGACTTTGCTCAGGCCATCGAGTGCTTTGCGCCGCTGCTGTCCGCGTGTCCACTGGAAGCGGACTACGCGGTGGCGCTGGCGCTATCGATGCAACGTCAGGGCGAGCCTGAAGCCGCGCTGCCGCTGTTCATGGCGGCGGCACTCCTGGACGAAGACGCCCCCGGGCCCATGTATCGCGTGGGGGAGTGTCTGATCGAGCTGCGGCAGTTCGACGGCGCATGCCAGGCGATGAAGCAGACGCTGGCGCGTTGCGGCGGCGAGCCGAAATACGCCAACGTCAGAAACGCCGCGTCGAGACTGATGGCCAAGTTGGGCTATCTCGGCTGACGGCTCTGGTATCGCTTACTGACGCGCCGTACGTGCGTTGTCCGGCATCGGCAACGTGAAGTTGGTACGGAACGGATTGATATCGAGTCCACCGCGTCGCGTGTAGCGGGCGTAGACCGCCAACTGGGTCGGCTTGCACTGACGCATGATGTCCATGAAGATCCCTTCCACGCATTGCTCGTGAAAGCCGGTGTGGCGCCGGTACGAAATCACGTACTTGAGCAAGCCTTCCTGATTGATCGGCGGGCCGACGTAACGGATCTGCAAGCTACCCCAGTCGGGCTGGCCGGTGACCGGGCAGTTCGATTTGAGCAGGTTAGACACAAGCGTTTCGTCCACGGGCGCTTCGTCGAACGCGGCGGTGAGCAGCGATGCATCCGGCACGTAGATGTCGGTATCGATGTCGAGTCGGTCGACGAGCAAGCCGTCGAGTTCGTCGAGTTCGAGCTTGCCAAATCCGCTCGGCTCCACGAGTCGCACCTGGACCGGCGCGCCTGCGGCTTCCGACAGGTCTTGCTGGATCAGGGCGCGCGCGGCGTCGACATTCGCCAGCTTCGTCTGCGCGAACGAGCCGAGGTAGAGCTTGAACGACTTCGACTCGATGATGAACGGCGAATCGGCGGGCACCATGGCGGTCAGCAGGGCGATTTGCGGCTTGCCCTTTTCGTTGAGCCACGAGAGTTCGTAGCCGTTCCAGATGTCCGCGCCGAAGAACGGCAGGGCGTCGGGTACGCCGATTTCCGCACGTGCGGGCGCACGGGCGATCGGAAAAAGTTGGGACGGGTCGTACTGCTCGGTGTAGGCAACTTCCTTGCCCAGCGAGGATTGTTCAGGCGTGGTCATGATTGGCGATGCCACTGATGACGTGACCGGTCGGGGAGACGCGGGCCGCCGATTCGCAGTGGCGTGTCTGATCGTCGAAGAAGAAATCGGGCTCGAACTCGCGCAGAAATGCGCCTTTGTCCAGCCCGCCCAGGAACATCGCCTCGTCGATGTCGATTTTCCAGTCCATCAGCGTGCGAATGGCACGCTCGTGCGCCGGGGCCGAGCGCGCTGTGACCAGCGCGGTGCGGATTTTGACCGGCACTTCATGGCCTGCGAGGGTTTGCAAACGGTGCAGCGCGAGCAACAGCGGCTTGAACGGGCCGGGAGGCAATGGCGTGGCGGCGCGCTCGATTTCGTGCTGCTGGAAGGCGTCGAGGCCATTGCGCTGGAAGACCTGCTCGGCCTCGTCGGAGAAGAGCACCGCGTCGCCGTCGAAAGCGATGCGGATTTCGTCGGGATGCAATTCGGCTTTTTTCGCAGAGTCCGGATACACGCGTGCGGCCGGGAAGCCGGCGGCAAGCGCACCGCGCACATCGCGCTCGTTCGCCGACAGGAACAGATGCGCCCCCAGTGCGTTGAGATAGCCGAACGGGTCGCGTCCGCGCGTGAACACACCGCGCTCGATCTTGAGATCGAGCTGTCGCGCCGAGCGGAACACGCGCATGCCGCTCACGGGATCGTTGCGCGAGAGCACCACGACTTCCACACGATGTTTGTCTTTCGTGTCACCGGCACCACCGGCTCCATTGGCCCCATTGGCACCGCTGGTATCACCGCCCTGATTGAACGCGAGCAGCTTCTGTACGAGCGGGAAAGCGACGCCCGCCGGCGCGGGCGTGTCGAGGCGGTCGAGCTGATACTGCATGTACGACTGATCGTCGCCGCTCGCCACGCCAGCGTCGAACACGCGATTCTCTTCTTCGAAGTCGAACAGCGCGCGCGACGAGATCGCGACAACGAGTTTGTTCTCGAGCGTGATGGGCATGGCGGCGGCGATTTCCTGTCGTGTGTCGGTGGCTGAGTGCGTCGCGACTTACCCGAGAAACAGCTTGTACACGGGGTTATCGCTTTCGTCCCAGTAAGGATAGCCGAGCGTTGCGAGGAAGTCGCGGAACGCGGCCTTCTCGTCGTTCGGGACTTGAATCCCCACGAGGATGTTGCTGTAGTCCGCGCCCTGATTCCGGTAATGGAACAGGCTGATGTTCCAGTTCGGGCTCATGGCCGAGAGGAACTTCATCAGCGCGCCCGGACGCTCCGGAAACTCGAAGCGGTACAGCACTTCGTGACTGGCCAGCGCCGAGCGGCCGCCCACCATGTAGCGGATGTGCTGCTTGGAGAGTTCGTCGTTCGACAGATCGAGCGTCGGGAAGCCGTGACGCTCGAAACCGGCCTTGATACGCTCGCCTTCGTCGCGGTTGTGCATCTGGATACCCACGAAGATGTGGGCGCTGGACGCTTCACTAATTCGGTAGTTGAACTCGGTCACATTGCGGCTGCCCACCACTTCGGTGAAGCGCTTGAAGCTGCCGCGCGCTTCGGGAATGGTAACGGCGAACACGGCTTCGCGCGCTTCACCGACCTCGGCGCGTTCGGCGACGAAGCGCAGGCGGTCGAAGTTCATGTTGGCGCCCGAGGTGATCGCGACGAGCGTTTCGCCCTTGAGCTTTTCGCGCTCGGCATACAGCTTCGCGCCCGCCACGGACAGTGCGCCGGACGGCTCCAGCACGCTGCGCGTGTCCTGGAAGACATCCTTGATGGCGGCGCAGAGCTGGTCGGTGTCGACACGCACGACTTCGTCGAGATACTCGCTGCACAGGCGGAAGGTTTCTTCGCCGACGTATTTGACGGCGGTGCCGTCAGCGAACAGACCGACGTCGTTCAGCAGGATGCGCTCGCCAGCGTGGATGGATTGCGCCATCGCGTCGGAGTCGACCGATTGCACGCCGATGACTTTGATTTCAGGACGCACGGCTTTGACGTAGGCCGCGACACCGGCCGCCAGTCCACCGCCACCGATGGGCACGAAGATGGCATGCAGCGGGCCCTGATGTTGGCGCAGGATCTCCATGCCGATAGTGCCCTGACCGGCGATGACATCGGGGTCGTCGAACGGCGGCACGAAGGTCAGGCCGCGCTCGGCTTGCAGCGTCATGGCGTGCGCGTAGGCGTCGCTGTAGGAGTCGCCCGCGAGCACGACTTCGACGGCGCGTCCGCCGTGGGTTTTCACGGCGTCGATCTTGACCTGCGGCGTGGTGACCGGCATGACGATGACGGCCTTGCAGCCCAGACGCGCCGCCGAGTAGGCCACGCCCTGCGCGTGGTTCCCGGCGGACGCGGTCAGCACGCCGCGCTCGCGCTCGGCCTCGCTGAGGTTGGCCATCTTGTTGTACGCGCCCCGAATCTTGAAGGAGAACACCGTCTGGTTGTCTTCGCGCTTGAGATAAATTCGATTGTGCAGCCGCATGGAAAGCGTGCGAGCCGGTTCGAGTTCGCTCTCAAAGGCGACGTCGTAGACTTTGGCGGTCAGGATCTTCTTCAGATAGTCGGGAGCTGCGTCAGACATGATTTAGGGCTTCTTCAGGTTAGGCACATCAAGGAACAAAAGGACAATGATAGACCAGCACTTCCGCCGGGGCGGTCGCGCTTGGTCTTTCGGGGGAAAACTGGAAAGGGGAGTGCGCGCCCTAGCGTAGGTCGTCTGGGGTGTCGATGTCGCGCACGATTCCGGCGTCGTCGACATCGACGATCGTAATGTGCTCGCTAATCAACAGGTCGCGCGCGCCGATGTCGCCATCGAGGGCGGCAAGACGTGAGGTATAGGCGGAACCGAACGCGACGGGATGGCCGCGCTGTCCCCGATAACTCGGGGCGACGATGGCTTCGGGCGACGTGAGGCCGTTCGCAATCGCGCGCAGGGTATTCGGGTGGATGTAGGGCATGTCGGCCAGCGCGACGAGCCAGCCGTCGAGATGTTCGAGGCCCGGGGGCGGTTCTTCGTCGGAGGCGGCATTAATGCCAGCCGCGAGCGTCGCGCCCATGCCGCGCTTGGTGGCGTGGCTCATGACGACCTCACAACCCGCCTGCAACAGCACGTTCTCCAGCTCGGCCGAGTCCGGGCGCACGACCGCGATCACGCGCGGCAATGCGGCCAGCAGCGCGTGGGCGCTGGCGAGGGCAACGGGTCGGTTCAGGGGATCTCCGGGCAGCGGCGCGAGCAGCTTGTTCCGGCGCCCCGCCGCGTCGAAGCGGGTACCGAGTCCGCCTGCCAGTAGAATGGCCACGGGCGGCGTCGAGGGTCGGGTCATGGGCATGCATTATGCGCCAGACTTTTTGTTTCTGCCAAACGCGTGTGTCCGCATTCGCCGTGTCGTTGGCCGACCGTCTGGTCGGTTGGGGACGGTGGCGTTGCGGTGTTTTTCGGTCGGATCTTGCTTTCTGCGGAGCTGCATGGAGTCGTTCATCACCTGGCTACTGGGCGTGTTGGCGTTGCCCGGCGTGGGCCTGCCCGCCATTTTTCTCGTGTCGTTTCTCTCCGCCACGCTGCTGCCGATGGGCTCGGAACCCGCGCTCTTCGGCTACGTAGCGCTCAATCCGCATATGTTCTGGACGGCTATTGTCGTGGCGAGCGTGGGCAATACGCTCGGCGGCATGCTGGACTGGTGGATGGGGTTCGCGGCGCGTCGCGCGTTCGTGCGGCTCAAGGCGCGCCGACGGGCGCATGCGCGGGCCGCGGCTGTCGGTGGTGTGACGCTCGCGGTGGAAGCTTCGGTTGGGAAAGGAAAGGTAAGCGATGCGGCGGCTGCGGGAGACGGCAACCCGCCGATGAGCGAACGCTACACGCGCTGGATGCGCCGCTTCGGCCCGCCACTGCTCCTGCTCTCATGGCTGCCCGTTGTCGGCGATCCGCTGTGTACCCTTGCCGGATGGCTGCGACTCTCGTGGCGTTCATGCCTCGTCTACATAGCGATTGGCAAGACACTCCGCTACATCGCCATCACCTACCTGATGCTGCGTGTGCCCGAATCGTTCTGGCAAGGCATCTTCGCGCCGTTCAAGCATCTGCTCGTCGGGTGACATTGCCCCGGTTCGGCAAGTGATTTGCCGAACCGGGTTTTCGTCGAAAAAGGCTGCTTACGCGGTCGTGACTTCGAACGGCAGGGCGCGCTGACGCTTGCCAGTCAATGCAAAGACGGCGTTCGCATACGCCGGTGCCAACGGCGGCAGACCCGGCTCTCCCATCCCGGTCGGTGCGTCGCCCGAGCTGACCACGTGCACATTGATCGCGGGCATGTCGGTCAGACGCGCCACCGTGTACTGGTGGAAGTTGCTCTGCTCGACTTCGCCATCCTTGAGCGTGATCGCCGCACCCGGCAGTGTCGTGCCGAGTCCCATCAATGCCGCACCTTCGACCTGCGCTGCAACCGTCAACGGATTGACGGCGAAGTTGCAATGCACGCCCGCCGTGGCACTCACCAGACGCGGTGCACCGTTGCGCATCTCCGCCACCACCACGTAAGCGACCACCGAGTCGAACGACTCATGCACGGCCACACCCCACGCCTGTCCCTCAGGCAGTTTGGTCTTGCCGTATCCCGAACGCTCCACAGCCAACGCCAACGCCTCACGGTGACGCGGATGCTTGTCGCCCAACAACGCATAGCGGTACGCGACCGGGTCCTGGCCCGCATTCTTCGCCAACTCGTCGATCAACGTCTCCATCACGAACGCCGTGTGGGTGTTGCCCACCGAACGCCACCACAACACCGGCACGTTGACCTTCGGGCTGTGTAGCGTCAGGCGCAACGGCACCGCGTACGGGGTGCCCGAGACACCCTCGACACTCGTGCCGTCGATGCCGTTCTTCACCATCATCTTCTCGAACGGCGTGCCCGCCAGAATCGACTGGCCGACGATGGTGTGATTCCACGCAAGCACGTTGCCCTTGGCGTCCAGACCGATCTCGGCACGGTGCACGTACATCGGACGGTAGTAGCCACCGTGAATGTCGTCTTCCCGGCTCCAGATGACCTTGACCGGCTCGCGATGGCCCGCACGACGCCACGCCTTCGCGACTTGTGCCGCCTCGACACCGTAATCGGACGTCGGCACCGCACGACGGCCAAATCCGCCGCCCGCCATCAGCGTATGCAGCTTGACCTGCTCAGGCTTGAGGTCGAGCGTGCGAGCAATCGCTGCCTGATCGACGGTCTGGAACTGCGTGCCGGTCCATACTTCCGCGCCCTTGTCCGACATCTGCACGGTGCAGTTCAGCGGTTCCATCGGGGCATGGGCAAGGTAAGGGAAGCTGTACTCGGCCACCAGCGTCTTGGGTGCGCCCTTGAGCTTGGAGACGTCGGTGTCAATGGCGACGGTGCCCGGCGTCTTCGCCATTTCCTTGTACTTGGCCAACTGCGCCGTGGTGTCGACATGCTCGACGCCGCTGGTGTCCCATTCGGCCTTGAGCGCATCGCGGCCGGTCTTCGCCTGCCAGTAGCCATCGGCGATGACGGCGACGGCGGTGCCGCCACGGTCGTCAGGAATTTCAAGGACGTCACGCACGCCCTTGACGGCCTTTGCCGCCTTGGCGTCGAACGTCTTCACCTTTGCGCCGAACACCGGTGGACGCGCCACGACCGCTACCTTGAGGTTCGGCAGCTTGAAGTCCATGCCGTACATCGGCGTGCCGGTCGACTTGGCTTTGGCATCCAGACGACCCGTCGGCTTGCCGAGCAGGCGGAAGGCGGACGGATCCTTGAGCGCAACATTGGCCGGTACCGGCATGGCCTGCGCCTTAGCGGCGAGGCTGCCGTATGTAGCGCGCTTGCCGTTCGGGCCGAGCACGACACCCTTTTCGGTGCGCAACTGGTCGGCCGGGACTTTCCATTGCTCGGCCGCCGCTGCAATCAGCATCGCGCGCGCCGACGCGCCAATGCGCCGGTACTGCATCCACGAGTGCGCAATGGAGCCGGAGCCGCCCGTCATCTGGATGCCGAACATCGGGTCTTTGTAGACGTCGGCGGCCGGGGCCAACTCGCCACGGACCTTCGACCAGTCGCAATCGAGCTCTTCGGCGACGAGCATCGGCAGCGCCGTTTGCACGCCTTGTCCGAAATCGAGTCGGTTGACCTGAATGGTGACGGTGTCGTCCGGGGCGATGTGCAGGAAGGCGGACGGCACGACCGCTGCCGGGGCCGCACCCTGCGCACTGGCCGTGCGCATCATGCCGGGCAGCGACATTTCCAGCATCAGGCCGCCCGCTGCAATGGCGGACGTCTTGAGGAAGCCACGGCGGCTCACGCCGGTGAAGTCGCCCACGGGCACGCCGGGACGTTGGGAGAAACGAAGTTCACGCATGTTGGTGTCTCCTCGCCTCAGGCCAGCGACGATGCGGCGTCTTTGATGGCCGCGCGAATGCGGGCGTACGTGCCGCAACGGCAGATGTTGCCCGCCATTGCGGTATCGATCTGCTCGTCGTTCGGCGTCTTGTTATCGCGCAGCAGGGCGGTAGCCGACATGATCTGGCCGCTCTGGCAGTAGCCGCACTGCGGCACGTCGTGCTTGACCCACGCGGCCTGCACGGCTGCGCCGACCGGATCGGCACCGACGTTCTCGATGGTGGTGATCTTCTTGCCTTCGACGGCAGACACAGGGGTGACACAGCTACGGATAGGCTGGCCGTCGAGGTGGACGGTGCAGGCACCGCACAACGCCATGCCGCAGCCGAACTTGGTGCCGGTCATGTTGAGCGCGTCGCGCAAGGTCCAGAGCAGGGGAGTGGCGGGGTCGACGTCGACCTTCACCGTTTTGCCGTTCAGTTGGAACGAAGCCATGAAAGCACCTCTTGATGGGTGGATAAGTCGGGGGACGGCTAGAACATACTCCCATTCCATGGAAATTTCAGTTCAGAAGTGCGACGCAAGTCGTTGTATCCAAAGGAATATAGCGATCTGCTTTTATGGTGAAAGTTAGGGGTGGGGCTAGCATTGGCGTCGTTGTGAAGCCGTCGTCAACGTAGCGATGAAGCGCGCCGCAGGTTCACCCGCGGTGGAAAAGAGTGGATCCACGCGTCACGCAGGGGTTTTCGGCGCGGCGCCGACGTGTTGCGGTGCAATGAAGTACAATTCGACCTACATTCCCCTACCAACACTTTCCCAAGCCGGAAGAAAGATCTGGGCATGCGCACTAACTGCCTCACCCCTCTGTGCTTCTGCCCGATGACCGAGCACGATTCGTCATCGGCGTCCTTGCACGGCAGTCGTCGATCTCGTTGACCGCAGATTGACCGTTGCCGGCCCGCGCGCACCCCTTGCGCCTGCGGTCGGCACGCCCAGCGCATACCCTATTTTGACTTTCGGCGCGTCCCGCGAGACGAACGCCGACGGCGGATGCACCGCCGCAATGACGAGCCCGACAAGATGAACGCACCCTTGCCTGCCTTCGAGCCGCACGACGCTAAGCATGCCGTAGCCGCTCAACCTCCGCGTCTGCGTGAAATTCCCTACAACTACACGTCGTTTTCGGACCGCGAAATCGTCATGCGCCTGCTCGGCGCGGACGCCTGGGCGATCCTCGACGAACTCCGTGCCGAACGCCGTACCGGCCGCTCGGCACGCATGCTGTACGAAGTGCTCGGCGACATCTGGGTGGTGCGCCGTAACCCATATCTGCAAGACGACCTGCTCGACAATCCGAAGCGTCGCAAGCTGCTGATCGACGCGCTCGACCACCGTCTGAACGAGATCGACAAGCGTCGCCGTGCCGACGTGGCAGAACACGCCGATGCGCATGGCCGCGAGCGCGCAGCCCGCGTCGAACAACTGGAAGTGGCCGCGCGCCGCGCCGTGGCGGACTTCGCCGCCGAGTTCGAGAAGATGGCGGAATTGCGCCGTCGCGCGAAGAAGGTGCTCGGCCGCACGACCGCCAGCGACAACATCAAGTTCGACGGTCTGTCGCGCGTCTCGCATGTGACGGACGCGACCGACTGGCGCGTGGAATATCCGTTCGTGGTGCTGACCCCGGATAGCGAAGCCGAAATGGCGTCGCTGGTGAAGGGCTGCTTCGAACTGGGGCTGACAGTGATCCCGCGTGGCGGTGGCACTGGCTACACGGGCGGCGCGATTCCGCTCACGCCGTTCTCGGCCGTCATCAATACGGAAAAGCTGGAACAGCTCGACGAGGTCGAATACTTGCAACTGCCGGGCGTCGACAAGCCGGTCGGCACGATCTTCTCGGGTGCTGGCGTGGTCACGCGACGTGTGGCCGAAGCCGCCGAGCGCGCCGGGTTGGTGTTTGCAGTGGACCCGACGTCGATCGACGCTTCGTGCATCGGCGGCAACGTCGCCATGAACGCCGGTGGCAAGAAGGCCGTGCTGTGGGGCACCGCGCTGGATAACCTCGCCTGGTGGCGCATGGTCGATCCGCAGGGCAACTGGCTGGAAGTCACGCGTCACGATCACAATCTCGGCAAGATTCACGACATTCCGGTCGCCCGCTTCGAACTGAAATGGTTCGACGGCAATCAGGCACCGGGTGAAGTGCTGCTCAAGACCGAGATGCTTGAGATCGAGGGCAAGCGTTTCCGCAAGGAAGGCCTGGGTAAGGACGTGACGGACAAGTTCCTCGCCGGTCTGCCGGGCATTCAGAAGGAAGGCTGCGACGGCCTGATCACGAGCGCGCGCTGGATTCTGCACAAGATGCCCGCGCACACGCGTACGGTCTGTCTGGAATTCTTCGGCCAGGCGAAGGAAGCGATTCCGAGCATCGTCGAAATCAAGGACTACATGTTCGCGCAGACGGCTGCGGGCGGCGCGATTCTGGCCGGTCTGGAGCATCTGGACGAACGCTATCTGCGCGCCGTGGGCTATGCCACGAAGTCGAAGCGCAACGCGTTCCCGAAGATGGTGCTGATCGGCGATATCGTCGGCGACGACGACAACGCGGTCGCACAAGCGACGTCGGAAGTCATTCGCATGGCCAACGGCAAGAGCGGCGAAGGGTTCGTCGCCGTGTCGGCCGAGGCGCGCAAGAAGTTCTGGCTCGACCGCTCGCGCACGGCGGCCATCGCCCGCCACACGAACGCCTTCAAGATCAACGAAGACGTGGTGATTCCGCTGCATCGCATGGGCGAGTACACGGATCACATCGAGCGCATCAACATCGAGCTTTCGCTCAAGAACAAGCTGCAACTGGTCGACGCGCTCGAAACGTTCTTCGAAGCGGGCAATCTGCCGCTCGGCAAGACGGACGACGCGAATGAAATTCCGTCGGCCGAAATTCTCGAAGATCGCGTGCAGACCGCGCTCACGATGCTGCGCGAGGTGCGCGCTCGTTGGGAGTATCTGCGCGACAACTTCGAGATGTCGCTCGCCGACGCCATTCCGCTGCTCAACCGTCACGGCATTCGCGATATCAACGTCGCGCTGAACGACCGTCTGAACAAGCATCCGGAAACGCGCCTCATCGATCTGCTGCAAGACCGCACGGTGCGCATTTCGTGGAAGCAGGAGATTCGCGCCGAACTGCGTCAGATCTTCACCGGCGGCGAGTTCAAGCCGATCCTCGACGAAGCGCAGGCGATCCACAAGCGCGTGCTGCACGGTCGTGTGTTCGTAGCACTCCACATGCACGCTGGCGACGGCAACGTGCACACGAACATCCCGGTGAACTCGGACAACTACGAGATGCTCCAGGATGCGCACAAGGCCGTGGCCCGCATCATGGACATCGCGCGCTCGCTCGACGGCGTGATCTCGGGCGAACACGGCATCGGTATCACCAAGCTGGAGTTCCTGACGGAAGCGGAAATCGGCGAATTCCGCGCGTACAAGATGCGCGTGGACCCGGAAGGGCGCTTCAACAAGGGCAAGCTGCTCAATCTGCCCGAACTGCCCGCCGATTTGCGCAACGCCTATACGCCCAGCTTCGGGCTGATGGGTTACGAGTCGCTGATCATGCAGCAGTCGGACATCGGCGCGATTGCCGACAGCGTGAAGGACTGCCTGCGCTGCGGCAAGTGCAAGCCGGTATGCGCCACGCACGTGCCGCGCGCAAATCTGCTCTACAGCCCGCGTAACAAGATTCTCGCAACGTCGTTGCTCATCGAGGCGTTCCTGTACGAAGAGCAGACGCGCCGTGGCGTGTCGATCAAGCATTGGGACGAGTTCAACGACGTGGCCGATCACTGCACGGTCTGCCACAAGTGCGTCACGCCGTGCCCCGTCAAGATCGACTTCGGCGACGTGACGATGAATATGCGCAACCTGCTGCGCAAGATGGGCAAGAAGAAGTTCAATCCGGGCGCCGCCGCCGGTATGTTCTTCCTGAACGCGACCAATCCCGAGACGATCAACATCACCCGCAAGGTGATGATCGACTGGGGCTATAAGGCGCAACGCTTCGGTGCGGACATCTTCAAGAAGATCGCCAAGAAGCAGACGGCCCATCCGCCTGCAACGGTCGGCAAGCCGCCGCTGCGCGAAGAGGTGATCCACTTCGTCAACAAGAAGATGCCGGGCAACCTGCCGAAGAAGACGGCACGCGCGCTGCTCGACATCGAAGACAACAAGGTGGTGCCGATCATTCGCAATCCGAAGGCCACCACGGTGGACTCGGAAGCGGTGTTCTACTTCCCGGGCTGCGGCTCGGAGCGTCTGTTCTCGCAGGTCGGTCTCGCCACGCAGGCGATGCTCTGGCACGTGGGCGTGCAGACGGTGTTGCCGCCGGGCTATCTTTGCTGCGGCTATCCGCAACGCGGATCGGGGCAGGGCGAGAAGGCCGAGAAGATCGTGACGGACAACCGCGTGCTCTTCCATCGCATGGCCAACACGCTGAACTACCTCGATATCAAGACGGTCGTGGTGTCGTGCGGCACTTGCTACGATCAGCTCGCGGGCTACGAATTCGAGAAGATTTTCCCGGGCTGCCGAATCGTGGACATCCACGAGTACCTGCTTGAGAAGAACGTGAAGCTCGAAGGTGTGAACGGTACGCGCTACATGTATCACGATCCGTGCCACACGCCGATCAAGACGATGGACCCGGTCAAGCTCGTCAACCAGTTGATGGGCAGCGAGAACGACGGCTACAAGATCGAGAAGAACGATCGGTGCTGCGGCGAATCGGGTACGCTGGCGGTCACGCGTCCGGATATCTCGACGCAGATCCGCTTCCGCAAGGAAGAGGAGATGCGCAAGGGTGCGGCGAAGCTGCGGGCGGACGGCAAGGTGGAAGACGTCAAGATCCTGACGAGTTGCCCGTCGTGCCTGCAAGGTCTGTCGCGCTACAACGACGACGCCGATGTTACCGCCGACTACATCGTCGTCGAGATCGCGAAGCATATTCTGGGCGATCAGTGGCTGGTGGACTACGTCAAGGATGCAAACAACGGCGGCATCGAACGCGTGCTGGTCTGATGCACCTCTCACCCCTCGTGCGCCTCTGGGGGACGCGGCCGATGCCTGAGCATTGGACTCGACGGACCACGGAGGTGGCATGGAGGTAGTCTACACAGCACTGATCCTGCTGTTTGTGGTGGCGCTGACCGGCGTGCTGGTCAGCTTCGTCAGATTCCTGCCGGTCCCGCTCGTGCAGATCGCCGTGGGCGCCGCGCTCGCCTATCCGGGCGCGGGCCTGCACATCGATCTCGATCCCGAGATCTTCTTCCTGCTGTTCATCCCGCCCTTGCTGTTTGCCGACGGCTGGCGCATGCCCAAACGCGAGTTCTGGCACCTGCGCGTGCCGATCGTCGCCATGGCGCTCGGTCTCGTGATCTTTACGGTGCTAGGCGTGGGCTACTTCATCCACTGGATGATCCCGTCGATTCCGCTGGCCGTGGCGTTCGCGCTCGGTGGCGTGCTCTCGCCGACCGACGCCGTCGCCGTCTCCGCGCTCACCGGGCGCATGCGCATGCCCACTCGGCTCATGCACGTGCTTGAAGGCGAGGCGATGATGAACGACGCGTCGGGCCTCGTCGCGTTCAAGTTTGCGCTGGTGGCCGCGACCACGGGCATCTTCTCCATTGGCAACGCCACGTTCTCCTTTTTCGTCATCGCGCTGGGCGGCCTGCTTGCGGGTTGGGCGGTGACGTGGCTTTTCACGCAATTCCACCGCCGTGTGCTGGACGCCTCCACGGAAGAGCCGGCGACCGTGGTGCTGCTTCTGCTGCTGATGCCGTTCGCCGCCTATCTGCTCGCGGAGCACTTCGGTTTCTCGGGGATTCTGGCGGCCGTGGCGGCGGGCATGACGGTGAGTTCGACCGATCTGCTGAATTCCCGTACTGCGACGCGCATTCTCGGCAACGGGGTGTGGTCGATGCTCGAATTCGTCTTCAACGGCTCGGTGTTCGTGCTGCTCGGCCTGCAACTGCCGGACATCGTGCGCGCGGCGCTCCGTCCGAGTGAGCATCTGTGGGGAACGCTGTCGAATCTCGGCGAGCTGATGTTCTACGTCGGCGCGATTTCAGCCGTGCTTATCGTCCTGCGCTTCTGCTGGGTCTGGGTGGCGTGGCGCGTGATGTATTTCCTCGGCATGCGTCGCGGCGAGATCACGATGAAGCCGGGCATGCGCTTCACCGGCGTGACGGCGCTCTCCGGTGTGCGCGGCGCAGTGACGCTGGCCGGTGCGCTTTCCGTGCCGCTGGCGCTGCCGGGCGGCGCGCCGTTCCCGGGGCGCGATCTGTTGATCTTTCTCGCGGCCGGTGTGATTCTGCTTTCGCTCATCGGTGGCAGCCTCGGGTTGCCGATCCTGCTGCGCGGTGTGCGCTGGCCGGTCGAAGACCCGCGCAATCGCGAGATGGGCGAGGCGCGGCTGGCAGCGTCCGAAGCGGCGATCCGAGCGGTGGAGTCGCTGCAGAAGATGATTGCCAAGTCGGGCGACGAATTGGATACGGCCGTGTGCGCGGAAGCGGCGGCGCGGGTGATGGGGCGGTATCGCCGCACGCTCAATGCTGCGACGGCGACCGAAGAAATGCGTGAGCGCGCGGTGCGTGAGGTCGAGGTGGAGCGGCGCCTGCGGGCCGCCGCGTTGCAGGCGGAGCGCGTGGAGTTGTCGCGTCTGCGCATTACCCACCGCATCAACGACGAAACACTGCGCGAGCTGCTCAGCGAGATCGACTTCGCCGAACTCGCGCTGGGGCCGGTCGATCCGGCCACTGGCAAGCGTCGCAAAGGAAAGAAGCACTGACGTGTGCTGTCCTTTTATTGCTTTCATCGCGTTTGGGACGGCGCCACGACAGGCCAACGGGAGGGAGAATCATCATGGAATGTCCGTTTTGCGCCGGTGACGGCGGCGAAGTGGTGTGGCGCGACCCGGTGTTGCGCGTGGTGCTGGCGAGCGAGCAGGGTTATCCGGGCTTCGCCCGCGTGATCTGGAGCGAGCACGTCGCGGAGATGAGCGATCTGCCGCAAGCGGCGCGCGAGCATGTGATGCGCGCCGTGTTCGCCGTCGAGACCGCACAGCGCACAGTGATGTCGCCGCACAAGGTCAACGTAGCGAGTCTGGGCAATATGGTGCCGCACGTACATTGGCACGTGATTCCGCGCTATCGCGACGACATCCACTTCCCGGGTTCGGTATGGAGCGCGCCGCAGCGCGAGCTGCCGGACACGGTGATCGCAGAGCGATCGGCATGGCTGCCGGCGTTGCGCGAGGCCATCGTGGCAGAATTGGAACGCATGCCGGGCTGGCCTGCCTGATTCAGCGACCTGACTGAGCACGCCTGAGCGGCTATACTGCCCGCCGATGTGCCGTATGTGGCACTCGCGCAGCATGTGCGCGCGGCGACCGAATTTTCTGGAGCAAGATCATGGCTGGGCTGGAGAAAGACACGCCGATTCCCGTTTCCCTGACGCTGCATCGCGCATCCAAGGTGCTGGAACTCGGTTACGAAGACGGCAAGACCTACCGCCTGCCGTTCGAAATGCTGCGCGTGCTCTCGCCGTCGGCGGAAGTGCGTGGTCACGGGCCGGGGCAGGAGACGCTGCAAACCGGTAAGCGTGACGTCACGCTGAACGGTCTGGAGCCGATCGGCAATTACGCCGTGCGTCCCGTCTTCTCGGACGGTCACGACACCGGCATCTATTCGTGGGATTACCTCTACGAACTGTGCGTGCGTCAGGACGCGCTGTGGCAGGAATATCTGGACAAGCTCGCGGCAGCGGGTGTCGATCGCGACACGCCGATGGTGTCGCCCGCGGCCGGTGGCTGTCACCACCATTGAGGCCCCGGCGCCGCACACACCCGAGTGTGTGCCCGCTTACCTGATTTTGGAGATGTGCAATGGGTGATCAGACCCACTTCGGTTATACGACCGTCGACGAAAAGGAAAAGGCTGGCAAGGTTGCCGAGGTGTTCCATTCCGTCGCGAGCAAGTACGACATCATGAACGACCTGATGTCGGGAGGCCTGCACCGCATCTGGAAGGCGTTCACCATCGGACGCGCCGCCGTGCGCCCCGGCTTCAAGGTGCTCGACATCGCTGGCGGTACGGGCGACTTGTCGAAAGCGTTCGCACGTGCGGCGGGCCCGACAGGCGAAGTCTGGCACACCGACATCAACGAATCGATGCTGCGTGTGGGCCGCGATCGCCTGCTCGACGAGGGGATCGTCACGCCGTCGCTGCTGTGCGACGCCGAGAAGCTGCCGTTCCCGTCGAACTATTTCGACGTGGTGACCGTGGCGTTCGGCCTGCGCAACATGACCCACAAGGACGCTGCGCTCGCGGAAATGCGGCGCGTGATCAAGCCGGGCGGCAAGGTCATGGTGCTGGAGTTTTCGAAGGTCTGGCAGCCGCTGGAAAAGGCATACGACGCGTATTCGTTCAAGGTGCTGCCGTGGCTGGGCTCGCGCATCGCGGGCGACGCCGACAGCTATCGCTATCTGGCCGAGTCGATTCGTATGCACCCGGATCAGGAAACACTCAAGACGATGATGGAAGACGTCGGGCTGGAGCGCGTCGAGTATCACAACCTGACCGCCGGTGTCGTCGCCCTGCACATCGGGCGTAAGTTCTGAGTACATACTTACTTACCTGATCGTCCAGACGACATGCAGCGCCCCGGATTGCGGTGAAACGCCTCGCCGGGGCGTTTTGTTTGCCATCCCCTAAGTACAAGCTAATTTTGCTGTGGCAGAATCGCCCATCGCCTTATCTGGTTTCAGTACGTAAAAAACGTCTGAACCATTTGGGTTGACGTCTGTCAGTACACAGCAACCTATAACTCCACGGAGAGACCAGAACGATGTTCCAGTTCCTGAAAAACAAGCTGTTGTTGGGCGTTGTGGCCGGCGTAGTGGCGGTCGGCATGACGATCGCGGACGCTGACGCCAAGCGCGTTGGCGGCGGCCGGAGCATCGGCAAGCAGTCCAACACCGTGACGCAACGCCAGGCAACGCCGCAGCAGCCGGCGCAAGCCGCCCCGGGCGCAGCCCCGACTCAGGCCGCTCCGGCGGCCGCTGGCGCGGGTGCCGCAGGCGCGGCCGCAGCCGCCAAACCGGCCAACCGCTGGCTCGGACCGATCGCCGGTCTGGCCGCAGGCCTCGGTATTGCCGCTCTGTTGTCGCACTTCGGCATGGGTGGCGCGTTCGCCAGCATGATGGCCAACGTCATCATCATCGCGTTGATCGCGTTCGCCGTGATGTGGCTGATCCGCCGCTTCCGTGGCAATAAGTCGCAGTCCCAGACGCCGGCTTATGCAGGCGCGGGCAACGACGCATCGTCGAACAATTCGCTGCGTCAGCAATGGGATAACCAGCAGCAGCCGCAGCAACCGCAGCAGACCGCCTTCCAGACGGCTGCCCCGGTCGCCGCAGGTGCCGCAGCCGGTGCCGCTGCAGCCGAGTCGTTCGGTGTGCCGGCCGGTTTCGACGCGGAAGGTTTCCTGCGCAGCGCGAAGGTGTACTTCAACCGTCTGCAAGCCGCCTGGGACAAGGGCGATCAGGCCGATATCAACGAGTTCACCACGCCGCAGATGTTCGCGGAAATCAAGATGGATCTCGAAGAGCGCGGTAAGTCGACCAACCGTACGGACGTCGTGCAACTGGACGCCGAACTCCTCGGCATCGAGCAATCGACCAGCGAGTACATGGCCAGCGTTCGCTTCTCGGGCCTGATCCGTGAAGCGGAAGGTGCCGCCGCCGAGCCGTTCAACGAGGTGTGGAACCTGACCAAGCCGGTGACCGGCAACGGTGGCTGGGTGCTCGCCGGGATTCAGCAGCTCGCTTAAGCTGGCGACGTTTTTGGCGTAACCTGCCTTACAATGAGAGCCCGCGCGTCAAAGCGCGGGCTCTTTTGTTTTTGCCGTCCGAAGGTTGTCTGCGGACGGCGTCTATCGGTGCGACCGGTGTTCAGCGCCGGCCGGCCGCCAAGCCCATGACCGTAGCCGCCAAAGCCTTTGCCGCCACCGTGAACCATTTGCTTGCCCGCGAACCGTGGGCACGCGACCGTCTGCGCCATCATGTGGGCGCGTCCGCCCGGCTGGCCATGTCGGCAATCGACGTGCGCCTGCGAGTGGGCGACGACGGCTATCTGGCCGCCACTGAGGCGGACTTCCCCTGCGACGTCAGCATCTCGGTGCCCCCGGCAGCGCTGGCCGACTTCGCGGGCGGCGGACAGGCCGCCGTGATGCGTCACGTCAAGATCGAAGGCGACGCCGAGTTCGCCAATACGGTGTCCTATCTGGCGCAACATCTGCGCTGGGAAGTGGCCGAAGACCTCAGCAAGGTCATCGGCGACGCCGCAGCCCATCGCGTGACGGAGACCGGCCGCGCGGCCGTCGCCGGCGCTCGCCGCACGGGCGGCACGCTGATGCGCTCGCTGGCTGATTACCTCGTGGAAGAGAACCCGCTGCTGGTGGCGCGTCCGCGTCTGGATGCGATGCGCACCGACATCGGCACACTGCGCGACGACCTCGCGCGGCTGGAAAAGCGTATCGAGAAGCTGGAACGTCTGAAGGGCTCGCCCGATGCGGCGTCCCGCACTACCGGAGGCCGTTGAGTGATGCGTCTCCTGCGTCTCATCAAGATTTTCTTCGTCTGCTATCGCTATGGACTCGACGAGCTGGTGCTCTCGAGCATTCCGCATCCCTTTACGCGCGGGTTGCTGCGCGTGCTCACGATCGGACGTAGCGGGCTGAAGGCGCCGCGCGGCGAACGCTTGCGTCTGGCGCTCGAATCGCTGGGTCCGATCTTCGTAAAGTTTGGGCAGGTGCTCTCGACGCGTCGCGATCTGATGCCGCCGGACATCGCACAGGAACTGGCGCGCTTGCAGGATCAGGTGCCGCCGTTCGATCCGCAGGTCGCACATGCGAGCATCGAAAAGTCGCTGGGTCGTCCGCTCGACGAAGTGTTCGTCGAGTTCGAGCGCACGCCGGTGGCGAGCGCATCGATTGCGCAGGTCCACTTTGCGCGGGTTCGCGATGGCGAGCACGCAGGCAAGGAGGTTGCGGTCAAGGTGCTGCGTCCGAACATGCTCAGCGTGATCGATAGCGATCTGGCGCTGATGCGTGATCTGGCCGGTTGGGTGGAGCGTCTGTGGCCGGACGGCAAGCGCCTGAAGCCGCGTGAGGTCGTGGCCGAGTTCGACAAATATCTGCACGACGAACTCGACCTGATGCGCGAAGCCGCCAACGCGGCGCAACTGCGTCGTAACTTCATCGATTCCGGCATGTTGATGGTGCCGGAGATCTATTGGGAATTCAGTTCCAGTTCCGTGCTCGTGATGGAGCGCATGCACGGCGTGCCGATCAGCCAGATCGACGTGCTGCGCGAAGCGGGCGTCGATCTGAAGAAGCTGGCGCGCGAAGGCGTCGAGATATTCTTTACGCAGTTCCTGCGCGATGGCTTCTTCCACGCCGACATGCACCCGGGCAACATTCTCGTGAGCCTGGATCCCGCAACGTTCGGACGCTACATCGCGCTCGATTGCGGCATCGTCGGAGCGCTGTCCGAATTCGACAAGAACTATCTCGCGCAGAACTTCCTCGCGTTCTTCCGTCGCGACTATCACCGGGTGGCGTCGCTGCATCTGGAGTCGGGCTGGGTGCCGCCGGACACGCGTGTGGAAGAACTCGAAGGTGCCATTCGCGCGGTGTGCGAGCCGTACTTCGATCGTCCGCTCAAGGAGATTTCGCTGGGGCTGGTGCTGATGCGTCTGTTCCAGACGTCGCGTCGCTTTAACGTCGAAATTCAGCCGCAACTCGTGTTGCTGCAAAAGACGCTGCTCAACATCGAAGGGCTGGGACGTCAGCTCGATCCCGATCTGGATCTCTGGAAGACCGCCAAGCCGTTCCTGGAGCGTTGGATGGCCGAACAGATCGGGCCGCGCGGCTGGCTGGAGCGTTTGAAGGCGGAAGTGCCGCAGTGGAGCAAGACGATGCCGCAACTGCCGCGGCTCATTCATCAGGCGCTGGCGGCGCATGCACGTCCGCAGGACGACACGCTGCTGCTCGCGCTCCTTCAGGAGCAACGCCGCACCAACCGCCTGCTGACGGGCGCATTCTGTCTGGTCGGCGGGATCGCCATCGGTGTGCTGACGGCGTTTGTGTGGTTGTATAGCTGAGCGTTGAGCAGGGGACGGACGTGGTCGTGAATCGTAGACATTCGATAGTGCTCCACGCCTCGCGCGAAGGAGATTCGCCAGAGAAGAGCGGGGCGACGCTTGTTCCCTCGTTTGCTCATCGCGATCCGTCGCGCGCGGAATTCTGGGACGAACGTTTCGCCAGCGCCTTCATGCCGTGGGACGCCGCCGGTGTTCCACAGGCGCTGCGCGAGTTCGTGGCAGGCGAGGGGGCGGCACGCGCCACGCTGATCCCCGGCTGTGGCGCTGCGTACGAAGCCGCGTGGCTCGATGCGCAAGGCTGGCCGGTGCGGGCCATCGACTTTGCGCCAGGGGCCGTCGATGCGGCCAAGGCGCAATTGGGCGCGCGGGCGTCGCTCGTCGAGCAAGCCGACTTTTTCGCCTACACGCCACCGTTCGCGCTCGACCTGATCTATGAGCGCGCATTCCTCTGTGCGTTGCCGCGTGATCTCTGGGCAGGCTACGCCCGTCGTATGGCGCAACTGCTGCCGTCGGGCGGACGTCTCGCCGGATTCTTCTTCCTCAAGGAAACGCCGAAGGGGCCGCCGTTCGGCATCGCGCCGGAAGCCCTCGACGCATTGTTGTCGCAGGATTTCATTTGCGAAGCCGACCGTCTCGTCGACGACTCGGTGCCCGTCTTTGCCGGGGCTGAACACTGGATGGTCTGGCGGCGGCGCTGATGTCTCGCGCCGGGCGACTGGGTCGTCGAGGCCTCTTGGCGACGCATTTGCGCAACACGTCGCTGACGTCAACTGCGCCTAACCGCCGACAGTCACTCGGTATTTCCCGATACTTGCTACGATCCATCCGGGGATTTGTGACTTTTTTCCCCGCGCATCCCGCGCGCCGCTATAATCGGCCCAAAATTTTTTCCCCAGGTGGCAAAAACGGGCGCTCCCGAGCGCTGAATCGCATCAGCCCCGTCATGCACGACCTGATTTTCTGTTGCCCGGAAGGCTGCGGCCCAAGGCTCGGTTTCGTTGGCTTGCGCGGCGGCTTCTGTCGGCCGGATCACGCCCGCCTTTGACGTTTCCCTGCCGCAACCGTCGCTCTGGGGCTTGGCTGGGGCCGCGTTATGCTGATCTGGTTTGTCATTCTGTATTGGGTCATTTCGGTGGCTATCGGGCTGTTGGCCGCCCTCAAGGTCCGCAATACCAAGGATTTCACCGTCGCTGGCCGTCGTCTGCCTTATGGCATGGTCGTGGCTGTCGTGTTCGCGACCTGGTTCGGCTCGGAAGCAGTGCTCGGCATTCCTGCGACGTTTATCGGCGAGGGCCTGCGCGGCGTGGTCGCCGATCCGTTCGGCTCGTCGATGTGTCTGGTCCTCGTGGGCATGTTCTTCGCCCGCAAGCTGTATCGCATGAACCTCATGACGATCGGCGACTTCTACAAGCTCAAGTACAACCGGACGGTCGAAGTGGTGACATCGGTCGCCATCGTCATCTCGTACCTCGGCTGGGTCGGTGCACAGATCAAGGCGCTGGGCCTCGTGTTCCATACGGTGTCCGGCGGCGCGATGTCGGAGCCGACGGGCATGATCATCGGCGCGGTCTCGGTGCTGGCTTACACGCTGCTGGGCGGCATGATTTCGGTGGCCGTGACCGACTTTATCCAGATGATCATCATCGTCGTGGGGCTGGTCTACATCGCCGTGGTCGTGTCGGGCATGGTGCCGGGCGGGGCGAGCGCAGTGATTGCGCACGCCTCCGAAGCGGGCAAGTTCGTGTTCCTGCCGGAGATGAATCCGGCGGATGTCTTAGCGTTCATAGCGGCCGGCGTCACCATGATGTTCGGCTCGATCCCGCAGCAGGATGTGTTCCAGCGTGTGATGTCGTCCAAGTCGGAGAACATTGCCGTCTCCGGTTCCGTGACGGGCGGCGTGCTGTACTTCTTCTTCACGTTCATTCCGATTTTCCTCGCCTACTCGGCGCTGCTGATCGCCCCGTCTATGGTGCAGAAGTACATCGGCACGGACCCGCAACAGATCCTGCCGCAGTTGGTACTCACCAGCGTGCCGATCGTCGCCCAGGTCATGTTCTTCGGGGCGCTGCTCTCGGCCATCAAGAGCTGTGCGTCGGCGACGCTGCTGGCACCGTCGGTGACGTTTGCGGAGAACATCATTCGTCCGATGCTCAAGGGCCGGATCGACGACAAGCATCTGCTGCGTCTGATGCGTATCGTCGTGCTCTGCTTTACGGCGCTGGTGCTGGTGTACGCCATGAACTCGAAGGCGTCGATCTTCCAGATGGTCGAGAGCGCGTATAAGGTCACGCTCGTGTGCTGCTTCGTGCCGCTGGCGTTCGGTCTGTACTGGAAGCGCTCCAGCTCGCTGGGCGGTACGCTGGCCGTGTTCTTCGGGCTGATCGTGTGGATTGCCTGCGAAGCCCTCGCACCGGAAGCGCTGGTGCCGCCGCAACTGGCCGGTCTGCTGGCGTCGATCGCGGGGATGGTCGTCGGCTCGCTGCTGCAACCGGCCTCGGAACGCGGTCAGCCGCCGGAGCAGCAGGTCTCGACGATCTGACCCTGGCGGACTGAGTCTGCCGCTGCGGTGCATGTGAGTGCTCGCTGGGGCAGGGCAAGAGGGCGGCGGCAGTCGCCCTTTTCCATTGATGGCGCGGCTTGCCACGCGGATCGCGGCGACGCCCGGTATTGATCTTGCCCCACGACGCCCCCATTTATCTCCGTACAAATCCCGAAAGCCTTGTTAAGCGGTTATAATTCAAGGCTTTGCGCGCCTTTTTCCGTCGAAAAGAATCATGCCTATCTATGCCTATCGTTGCGAAACATGCGGTTTCGCCAAGGATGTGCTGCAAAAAATGAGCGATGACCCGCTCACCCAGTGCCCCGAATGCGGCAAGGACTCGTTCCGCAAGCAGGTGACTGCTGCCGGGTTCCAGCTCAAGGGCTCGGGATGGTATGTGACCGATTTCCGCGGTGGCTCCGGCGGCACGAGCGCACCGGCAGCGGGCGCAGCAGCATCGGCCGCCCCGGCAGCCGCTTCGTCGGGCGAGAGCGCCTCCGCATCGTCGAGTGCAGCTTCGGCTGGTGGCGAGTCGTCGAGCGCCCCGGCAGCGAGCTGCGGTGGCGGTTGCGCCTGCCATTGAGCCGAATATTCCCTGACCCCCAGTAGCCGACCACATTCGCGAGTCCTGCCATGAGCGTCAAAAAACCCGCGTTGAAGACGATTTTCCTCACCGGCCTGCTGGTGCTGGTGCCCCTCGCCATCACGCTTTGGGTGCTCGGCCTGATCATCGGCACGATGGATCAGACGCTGCTGCTGCTGCCCGATGAGTGGCAGCCGTCGCGTCTGCTTGGCTTGCGCATTCCGGGCTTCGGGGTGATCGTCACGCTCGCCTTCGTGTTCGTCGTCGGCCTTCTGACGCATAATTTCATTGGCCAGAAGCTGGTCGGCTGGTGGGAAGCCATTCTGACGCGCATTCCCATCGTTGGACCCTTGTACGGCAGCGTCAAGCAGGTCTCCGACACACTGCTCTCGAGCAGCGGCAACGCGTTTCGCAAGGCGTTGCTCGTGCGTTATCCGCACGGCGAGTCCTGGACCATCGCTTTCCTGACCGGCGCGCCGGGTGGCGACGTGGTTAATCACTTGCAGGGCGAGTATGTGAGCGTCTATGTCCCGACGACGCCGAATCCGACCTCGGGCTTCTTCCTGATGATGAAGGCGAGCGACGTGATCGAACTCGACATGACGGTCGACGCTGCATTGAAGTACATCGTATCGATGGGCGTGGTGGCGCCCGCCCACAACCCGCGCCAACAACGTCCCGGTCCGCTCCTGTGAGTCACCGGGGTCTGTCGACGCCATTTTTTGAAAATCGGAACAGCAAAATGTCCATGCGTACCTCCTACTGCGGTCTGGTGACCGAGCAACAACTGGGCCAGACGGTCAAGCTTTGTGGCTGGGTCAATCGCCGTCGTGATCACGGCGGGGTCATCTTCATCGACCTGCGCGATCGCGAAGGTCTGGTGCAGGTCGTGTGCGATCCGGACCGCGCTGAGATGTTTAAGGCCGCCGAAGGCCTGCGCAATGAGTTCTGCGTGCAGATCACGGGTCTCGTGCGCAGCCGTCCGGCTGGCACCGAGAACGCCAACCTGACGAGCGGCAAGATCGAAGTGCTGTGCCACGAGCTCCAGGTGCTCAATCCGTCGGTCACGCCCCCGTTCCAGCTCGACGACGAAAACCTGTCGGAAACCACGCGCCTCACGCATCGCGTGCTGGATCTGCGTCGTCCGCAGATGCAATACAACCTGCGCCTGCGTTACAAGGTGGCGATGGAAGTGCGCAAGTATCTCGACGCGCAAGGCTTTATCGACATCGAAACGCCGATGCTCACGAAGAGCACGCCGGAAGGCGCGCGCGACTACCTCGTGCCGTCGCGTGTGAACGCTGGTCAGTTCTTCGCGCTGCCGCAGTCGCCGCAGCTGTTCAAGCAGCTGCTGATGGTGGCTGGCTTCGACCGCTACTACCAGATCACCAAGTGTTTCCGCGACGAAGACCTGCGCGCTGACCGTCAGCCGGAATTCACGCAGATCGACTGCGAAACCTCGTTCCTCTCGGAGCAGGAAATCCGCGATCTGTTCGAGAACATGATCCGTCACGTGTTCAAGGAAGCCATCGACGTCGAACTCGACGCGAAGGTGCCGGTCATGAAGTACTCGGAAGCGATGCGCCGCTTCGGTTCGGACAAGCCGGACCTGCGTGTGAAGCTCGAATTCACCGAGCTGACCGACGTGATGGGCGACGTGGACTTCAAGGTGTTCTCGGTGCCGGCCACGACCGAAGGCGGCCGTGTGGTCGCCCTGCGCGTGCCGGGTGGTGCAGAAATCTCGCGTAGCGAAATCGATGCGTACACCGACTTCGTGAAGATCTACGGCGCGAAAGGTCTGGCCTGGATCAAGGTCAACGAAGTGGCCAAGGGCCGCGACGGTCTGCAAAGCCCGATCGTGAAGAACCTGCACGACGCCGCAGTCGCTTCGATCCTTGAGCGCACTGGCGCGCAAGACGGCGACATCATCTTCTTCGGCGCGGACAAGGAAAAGGTCGTCAACGACGGTATCGGCGCACTGCGTCTGAAGATCGGTCATTCGGAATTCGGCAAGTCGCACGGCCTGTTCGAAGCCGGCTGGCGTCCGCTGTGGGTCGTCGACTTCCCGATGTTCGAGTACGACGAGGAAGACGCCCGCTGGGTCGCTTGCCACCACCCGTTCACGAGCCCGAAGGACGAGCACATCGATTACCTCGAGACCGACCCGGGCAAGTGCCTGGCGAAGGCCTACGACATGGTGCTCAACGGCTGGGAAATCGGCGGCGGTTCGGTCCGTATCTTCCAGGAAGACGTGCAGAGCAAGGTGTTCCGCGCGCTCAAGCTGGGTGAAGAAGAGGCGCGTGCGAAGTTCGGCTTCCTGCTCGACGCCCTGCAATACGGCGCACCCCCGCACGGCGGTATCGCGTTCGGTCTGGACCGCGTCATCACGATGATGGCCGGTGCCGATTCGATTCGCGACGTGATCGCTTTCCCGAAGACGCAACGTGCACAGGATCTGCTCACGCAAGCGCCGTCGCCGGTCGACGAGCGTCAGCTGCGCGAACTGCACATCCGTCTGCGTCAGCCGGAAGCGCCGAAGGCGTAAGCCGACGCGTCGCATCCGCAAGCTACTGCCGAGACCTGTGTCCCGGCGTGGCGAGCCGGTTGAAAAACCCCCTTTGCCGCGAGGCGA
>NZ_CABPSP010000002.1 GCF_902459765.1 Pandoraea anapnoica
TCGACCGCGCTATTCGCGCTCGACGATGTCGTGACGCTCATCTGGAGAGGTACGACCGAGTACTCGACGTCTCATACAATCACGGCCGCCGATGTCGGGAGCAGCCTTGTGATGAAGGTGCCGAAAGCCCAGGTGGTAGAGAGTAACGATACGGTCGTCACTGTGTATTACACCATCTGGCGAGAGCTGACAGGAGACACCGAAGAATCGCCTCTCTCGGTTTATGAGGTGTATCGCGAGTCGGGCGGCGCAGACCTGATCGTCCTTGGTACCCGCAATGGCGAGTTGGACCTACGCATGTCGGGATCGGGCCGATATCTGCGCGCTGTGAGCGCCACGACGCGCGACGACATCGTGGCCGAGTGGCGATACGAGGGGGATGTGACGTCCGAGTCCGGGGTGTCATTCCTCGACAAGGAACCAGGGCGACTGCTTCACGTGAGAACTGAAAACGCGTCCCTGTCCGTGCTTCCCTTACATCTGGTCGGCAATGGACTCAATAACTCCTCGGCCAACGGCGCTGCCGCCTTCGCCGCGCGGCTCAGTACCGGTAAGCCATATGCATGGGGCCACTTCGATCATGGCGGGTATATTCCGCCGAGCCTCATGGAACTGGATATTGAGGAGCTCCACCTCACCACCTTTGCGTTTGGGGCTCTCCGAAGCAACGGCGATGTTGTGCTGTGGGGTGATCGGGACCTTGGCGGTGGAACGACGCCATTGCCGACCAATGTCGCGCAACTGACAGGTAGTCACATGGCGTTCGCGTGCGTCAAGCGCGATGGGAGACTTCAGGCTTGGGGCGAACCCACCTCCGGCGGCACGTTGACACAGGAGGCGAGTGCGGTGAGCGATGCGAAAAGCGTCTTCGCCAACGCCTGGGGATTTTGTGCGATGCGAACAAACGGCCATCTGCTGTCATGGGGGCCGAAGAATTACGGCGGCGAAATACCCACAGAACTAAAGCCATACCCCCACATGAGTGTGCGCGGCAACAGTAGCGCCTTTTGTGCGTTGCGCACCACCGGTGTTGTCAAGGCCTGGGGGGACCAAAACAACGGGGGCAAGCTCTCGACGGAAGTGGAGAACGCGAGCAACATTGTCGAGATCGCTGCTTCGACGTACGGTGCGTTTGCGGTGCTGACGTCCGAGCGCAAAGTTCTGGCCTGGGGGCGTCACGATTATGGCGGATTGGTACCGGACTTCATCAAGCAATACAACGACATTGTCGAGGTCGTGGGGATAGATTATGCCTTCTGCGCGCGCCGTGAAGGGGGCCAGATCGTGTGCTGGGGACTCGCAGACTATGGTGGCGTGCGTCCGCCTGAGTACGCGCAGGAAAAGTTCGTTCAAGTGACGGGAACGGCGGTGGCATTCGCTGCGCTCAGGGCAGATGGCACGGTAGTGACGTGGGGCAAGGGTGATCGCGGTGGCGACTCATCGCTGGTGCAGTCGGAGTTGGTCGACATTCGGGCGATATACGCCAACAGTCAGGCGTTTGCGGCTATCCCGGCAGGCGGAGGCGTGGTCACGTGGGGCCTGGCGGCAGGAGGAGGCATGTTGACACCGGATCAAAAGGCCGTTCTGAGCGCCTACCTACGCTACGACACTCCCGGATCGGCCGTGTCGGCGTCCTCGCCGCAGGGACGTGCGCTCGCTGCATTCAAGAAGCGCCGGATGGTCGCGTCGGCAGTGTCGTGATGAAGACACTTGCGCAATCCCCACATCGAACGAACCTTTTTGCTCGTCTCCGGAAGGCGATTGGCTTATCCTTCAGGCTTTCCCACCTGCACACTCGTGACCGGAGAGGCCAACAAGGTGCCACGCCAAACTGCTCAGCCCACTGCCGCAACGCTCAACGAACAGGGGCCTGCGCCGCGCTATTTGCAGCTCAAGCAGTTTATCTGCCGTCAGATCGACACGGGCGCCTGGCCGCCGCACCACCGCGTGCCGTCGGAAAACGAACTCGTCGAACAGTCGGGCGTGAGCCGTATGACGGTCAATCGCGCGCTGCGTGAGCTGACCGCCGAAGGTCGGCTCGTGCGCATGCAGGGCGTAGGCACGTTCGTCGCTGAACCGAAGTCGCACTCGCCGCTGCTCGCCGTCAACAATATTGCCGACGAAATCTCCGAGCATGGACACCGTCACCGCGCCGAAGTGAAGTTACTGCGCGAGGAACTGGCCGGGCCTGAGCGCGCACTGTCGATGGGATTACAGGAACGCGAGAAGCTGTTCCATTCGGTCATCGTCCACTATCAGGACAACATCCCGGTGCAGATCGAAGACCGCTTCGTCAATCCCGCGCTCGCACCGAACTACCTCGAACAGGACTTCACCAAGCTCACGCCCAACGCGTACCTGCAGCGCACCTCGCCGCTGACGTCGGGCGAGCATGTGGTCGAAGCCGTCACAGCGACGCCGGACGAAGCGCACATGCTGCAAATCCACCGCACCGAGCCCTGCCTGCTGATTCGCCGGCGGACGTGGTCGGGTAAGCGCGTCGTCTCCGTCGCCCGGCTGCTGCATCCGGGTTCGCGCCATCGTCTCGAAGGGCGTTTCGGCGACGCCGAGTAATTGCGAATCATCGCGAATCATCGCGAGTCATCACGCGTGATCACGCGCCCTCACGAATAAGCCCATCAACAAGTCGCCTCGGACGAGCGCCCTACTCGGGTTCGGCGTTCGTGAAAACCCTAGTTCACCATTGGTTGTATATACAATACTGTACAAGCCATCATCTGCTCAGAACTAGAGGACTTACCGTGAGCCAATTCACCCGATATCGCGACGTCACGATCCGCGCCCCGCGCGGCACGCAGCTCAATGCCAAAAGCTGGCTGACCGAAGCCCCGCTGCGCATGCTGATGAACAACCTCGACCCGGACGTCGCCGAGAATCCGAACGCGCTCGTGGTCTACGGTGGCATCGGCCGCGCTGCACGCAACTGGGAGTGCTTCGACAAGATCGTCGAGACCCTCAAGACGCTGGGCGACGACGAAACGCTGCTCGTCCAGTCGGGCAAGCCGGTCGGCGTGTTCAAGACGCATGCCGACGCACCGCGCGTGCTCATCGCCAATTCGAATCTGGTGCCGCACTGGGCCACCTGGGAGCACTTCAACGAACTCGACGCCAAGGGGCTGGCCATGTACGGCCAGATGACCGCCGGCTCGTGGATCTACATCGGCAGCCAGGGCATCGTGCAAGGCACCTATGAGACGTTCGTGGAAGCGGGACGTCAGCACTACGGCGGCAACCTAAAGGGCCGCTGGGTGCTGACCGCCGGTCTGGGCGGCATGGGCGGCGCCCAACCACTGGCCGCTACGCTGGCCGGTGCTTGCTCGCTGAACATCGAGTGCCAGCAGACGAGCATCGACTTCCGCCTGCGCACGCGCTACGTCGACGAGCAAGCCAAGGATCTCGACGACGCCCTCGCCCGCATCGCCAAGTACACGGCCGAAGGTCAGGCCGTCTCCATCGCGCTATGCGGTAACGCGGCCGAGATTCTGCCGGAACTGGTGCGTCGCGGCGTACGTCCGGACATGGTTACCGACCAGACCAGCGCGCACGATCCGCTCAACGGCTATCTGCCGATCGGCTGGACATGGGACGAATACCGCGAACGCGCCCGCTCGAAGCCCGCCGAGGTCGTGAAGGCCGCCAAGCAATCGATGGCCGTTCATGTGAAGGCCATGCTGGACTTCAAGGCCATGGGCGTGCCGACGTTCGACTACGGCAACAACATCCGTCAGATGGCCAAGGAAGAAGGCGTGCAGAACGCGTTCGATTTCCCCGGCTTTGTGCCCGCGTATATCCGTCCGCTGTTCTGCCGTGGTGTCGGCCCGTTCCGTTGGGCTGCGCTCTCGGGCGATCCGCAAGACATCTACAAAACGGACGCCAAGGTCAAGGAACTGATCCCTGACGACGCCCACCTGCACCGCTGGCTCGACATGGCGCGCGAGCGCATCGCCTTCCAGGGCCTGCCTGCGCGTATCTGCTGGGTTGGACTGGGCTTGCGCGCGAAGCTCGGCCTGGCGTTCAACGAAATGGTACGCTCGGGAGAACTCTCGGCACCCGTGGTGATCGGCCGCGACCATCTGGATTCCGGCTCGGTCGCCAGCCCCAACCGTGAAACGGAAGCCATGCGCGACGGCTCGGACGCCGTGTCCGACTGGCCGCTGCTCAACGCGCTGCTCAACACGGCCAGCGGCGCAACGTGGGTCTCGTTGCACCACGGCGGCGGCGTCGGCATGGGCTTCTCGCAACACTCCGGCGTGGTGATCGTGTGCGACGGCACCGATGCCGCAGCCGCGCGCATCGCCCGCGTGCTGAATAACGATCCGGCGACCGGCGTCATGCGTCACGCCGACGCCGGGTACGACATCGCCATCGATTGCGCCCGCGAACACGGCCTCAATCTGCCGATGCTGAACACCGCAAAGTAAACATCAAGACAAGCCCCCCGATATGTCGAATCAAGGAAATCCGTCCATGGCACAACTGTTCGTGACGCCCGGCACCCTCACACTGGCGCAACTGCGCGACGTCTATCAGCACCCGACCACCGTTACGCTCGATGAGAAGGCATACGCCGCCATCGACAAGAGCGTGGCCTGTGTGGAAGCCATCGTGGCCGAAGGCCGCACCGCTTACGGCATCAACACCGGCTTCGGTCTGCTCGCCTCCACGCGCATCGCACACGACGACCTCGAGAACCTGCAACGCTCGCTCGTGCTCTCGCACGCTGCGGGCGTGGGCGCACCGCTCGACGACGCCCTCGTGCGTCTCATCATGGTCCTCAAGATCAATAGCCTGGCGCGCGGCTTCTCGGGCATTCGCCGCAAGGTGATCGACGCGCTCGTCACGCTGGTGAACGCCGAAGTCTATCCGCGTATTCCGCTCAAGGGCTCGGTCGGCGCGTCGGGCGACCTCGCCCCGCTCGCCCATATGTCGCTGCTATTGCTCGGTGAAGGTCAGGCGCGCTATCGCGGCCAGTGGATGAACGCCCGTGAGGCGCTCACCATCGCCGGTCTGGAACCGCTGACGCTCGCCGCTAAGGAAGGCCTCGCATTGCTCAACGGCACGCAGGTCTCGACGGCATACGCACTGCGCGGCCTGTTCGAAGCGGAAGACATGTACGCCGCCGCCAGCGTCTGCGGCGCGATGACGGTCGAAGCGATGCTCGGTTCGCGTGCACCGTTCGACGCCCGTATTCACTCGGCACGCGGTCAGCGCGGCCAGATCGACGCGGCTGCGGTGTTCCGTCATCTGCTGGGCGAGACGAGCGAAGTCGGTCAGTCGCACGCCAATTGCGAGAAGGTGCAGGATCCGTACTCGCTGCGCTGCCAGCCGCAGGTGATGGGCGCGTGTCTGACGCAGATCCGTCAGGCAGCGGAAGTCCTTGCCGTCGAAGCGAACGCGGTGTCGGACAACCCGCTCGTCTTCTGGGAACAGGGCGACGTGATCTCCGGTGGCAACTTCCACGCCGAGCCGGTAGCGATGGCGGCCGACAATCTCGCGCTGGCGCTGGCCGAAATCGGCGCGCTGAGCGAGCGCCGCATCTCGCTGATGATGGACAAGCACATGTCGCAATTGCCCGCGTTTCTCGTGGCCAACGGCGGCGTGAACTCCGGCTTCATGATCGCGCAAGTGACGGCCGCCGCGCTCGCATCCGACAACAAAGCCTTGGCACATCCGGCCAGCGTTGATAGTCTCCCGACCTCGGCCAACCAGGAAGACCACGTCTCGATGGCCCCGAATGCCGGTAAGCGGCTTTGGGAGATGGCCGATAACGTCAAGGGCATCATTGCGATCGAATGGCTCAGCGCCACGCAGGGACTGGACTTCCGCGAAGGCGTGAAGACCACGCCGGCCCTTGAAAAGGCACGCGCACTGCTGCGCCAGTCGGTTCCGTTCTACGATAAGGATCGCTACTTCGCCCCGGACATCGAGGGCGCTAGCGAACTGATTGCGCAACGACAACTGAGCGCACTTGTGCCCGCCGGTACGTTGCCGAGCGTCTGATTCACCGTTGATTCGCGTTTGAATTGGCCCCTTGCCGGGGCGAAACGAACAGTGATTCGCGCACCGGCATAGTGGCGTACCGGGTTGCCCCCTCGTTCGCCGGTCTTCGGGTTCGCCCCTCGGACCGGTCCACGCACAACCCCAGTTCATCTGCCGCCCGCACACGCGGGCCGGCTCATTAGGCATTCAGGAGACAGCTTGAAAAACCTGCAACGCAATCTGAGCGCGCGGCATATCCGCTTTCTGGCGCTCGGCTCAGCCATTGGCACCGGTCTGTTCTACGGCTCGGCGTCGGCCATCCAACTCGCAGGCCCGGCGGTCATTCTTGCGTACATCGTGGGCGGCGCCGCCGTCTATATGGTGATGCGTGCCCTCGGCGAAATGGTTGTTCGTCAGCCGGTGTCCGGCTCGTTCGGTCGCTACGCACGCGACAACCTCGGCCCGCTGGCGGGCTTCCTCACCGGCTGGACTTACATTCTGGAGATGGTGATCGTCTGTCTTGCGGACGTGACCGCCTTCGGGATTTACATGGGCTTCTGGTTTCCGGACGTCCCCCAATGGATCTGGGTACTCGGCATCGTGATGCTGATCTGCGGGCTGAACCTCTGCAACGTCAAGGTCTACGGCGAGATGGAGTTCTGGCTGGCGCTGGTGAAGATTCTCGCCATCGTCGCGATGATTGTGGGCGGAGGTGTCATTCTCTTTGCCGGTGTGCAACTGCACAGCGAGCATGCTCCGGCAGTGAGCAATCTGTGGTCGCACGGTGGTTTCCTGCCGAATGGCTGGGGTGGGCTGGTGGCCTCGCTGGCGGTGGTGATGTTCGCTTACGGCGGCATCGAGATCATCGGCATTACGGGCGGCGAAGCGAAGAATCCGGAGAAGGTGATTCCGCGTGCGATCAACGCAGTGCCGGCCCGTATTCTGCTGTTCTACGTGCTCACGATGTGCGTGCTCATGACGATCTTCCCGTGGACCGGCATCGGCAGTCAGGGTAGCCCGTTCGTGCAGATCTTCTCAGGCCTCGGCATCAAGTCGGCGGCGGCGATTCTCAACGTGATCGTGATTTCGGCGGCGATCTCGGCCATCAACAGCAACATCTTCGGCGCCGGGCGCATGATGTTCGGCATGGCCGAGCATGGTCAGGCCCCGGCTGCCTTCTCAGCGACGTCGCGCCACGGCGTGCCCTGGGTCACGGTGCTGGTGATGACGTTCGCGCTGCTCGGCGGCGTGGTGCTGAACTACCTGATTCCGGAGGGCGTGTTCCTGATCATCGCGTCCATCGCTACGTTTGCGACGGTCTGGGTGTGGCTGATGATTCTGCTCTCGCAAGTGGCGATGCGCCGTCGTCTGTCGGTAGAGGAAGTGGCTGCGCTGAAGTTCAAGGTGCCGCTGTGGCCGGTCGGCCCGGCGCTCGCCATCGCTTTCATGCTCTTCGTGATCGGTGTGCTCGGGTATATGGAAGACACGCGCGTCGCGCTCTACGTCGGTGCAGGCTGGATCGTGCTGATGTCGGTGGCGTATCAATTCGGTGTCAAACCCAAGGAAGCGCAATTGCGCAACCATATGAGTCTGGAATAAGCCTCACATGAAACGTACCTACTGGAAGCACTGCCATGTCGCGACGATGTGCGACGGCCGCTACAACACTATCGAAGACGCCGTGATCGTCACGCGCGGCAAGCAGATCGAATGGGTTGGTCCGCGCGGCGAGCGCTCGGCTTCTGGCGCGGATGAGTGCATCGATCTTCAGGGGGCGTGGGTCACGCCCGGTCTGATCGATTGCCACACGCATCTGGTGTTCGGCGGCAATCGCAGTCTCGAGTTCGAGCAGCGGTTGCAAGGCGTGAGTTACGCGGAGATTTCGGCGGCCGGGGGCGGCATCAGGCACACAGTGCGTCACACCCGCGACGCCACGGAGGACGCCCTCTACGAATCCGCCCGCAAGCGTTTGCTCGCGCTGATGCGCGACGGCGTGACCACCGTCGAGATCAAGTCCGGGTACGGGCTGGATCTGAACAGCGAACGCAAGATGTTGCGCGTGGCACGTCGTCTCGGTGAGACGCTACCGGTCACGGTGAAGACGACGTGTCTGGCCGCACACACGGTGCCGTCGGAGTTCGCAGGCAAGGCGGACGAGTATGTGAATTATGTTTGCTCCGAAATTCTGCCAACGCTCGCGGAAGAACGTCTGGTTGACGCGGTCGATGCCTTCTGCGAAACGATTGCGTTCTCACCGGCGCAGGTCATGCGTGTGCTGCTTCGCGCACAAAAGCTGAAGCTGCCGGTGAAGCTGCATGCGGAGCAGTTGTCCCCGCTCGGCGGATCGAGCATGGCCGCAGAGCTAGGCGCATTGTCGGCGGACCATCTGGAGTACATGACGCCCGAGGACGCTGCCGCGATGGGCCGCGCGGGCACGGTAGCCGTGCTGCTGCCTGGCGCGTTCCATATGTTGCAGGAGACGCGTCGTCCGCCGGTGGACTTGCTGCGGCGTCACAACGTGGACATTGCGGTGGCCTCGGATCTGAATCCGGGCACCTCGCCTGCGCTGTCGCTGCGTCTGATGCTGAACATGGCCTGCACGCTTTTCGGGCTGACGCCGGAAGAAGCCCTGGCAGGCGTGACACGCAACGCAGCCAAGGCGCTCGGCATGCTCGATACGCACGGCACGATCGAAGCGGGCAAGGCGGCGGACTTCGTGGCATGGGAAATCGAGCGTCCGGCGGAGCTGGCTTACTGGCTGGGCGGTGAACTGCCCTCGCGCACGGTGCGCAACGGTGAGTGGCGCGATCTCTCGACACGCTGAGCCTCCGCGAACTGGAGACATTTTCATGGCAACGCAATTGAAACCGGTGTCCGGCGACACGCCGATCTGGCACGGCCGTACGGACGTCGGCGAGCACGGCGACACGCGCCGTCTCTTTAATGTCGTGCGCGAGATCGATGCGCTGACGGACGCCCCGGCGAGCGGCGCCCCCGTGTTGCTCGGGTTTGCAAGCGACGCCGGCGTCAAACGCAATCAGGGACGCATCGGCGCCGCCGAAGGGCCGCTTGCGATTCGCCGTGCATTGGCGAACCTGCCCACGCACGACATCGCCTGTCTGTATGACGCAGGCGACGTGGTCTGCGACGGCGACGCCCTCGAAGCCGCTCAACAGGCCCTCGCCGACACTGTGCGCCGACAACTCGACGCCGGGGCACAGCCGGTGGTGCTTGGCGGTGGACACGAGATTGCGTGGGGAACTTGGCAGGGCCTGCGCGCCCACCTCGACGCCCGGGGTGATCGCTCGCGGGTGCTCATCCTGAACCTCGACGCGCATTTCGACTTGCGTACAGCACGACCCGGTACGTCGGGCACGCCGTTCGATCAGATCGCGCAGGCGTGCGAGACCGCTGGGCTTGCGTTCGACTATGCATGTCTTGGGGTCAGCCGGTTGAGCAATACAGCGTCGCTGTTCGAGCGCGCCGATGCGTTAAAGGTGACGTACGTCGAAGATACGGAAATGCAGGACCGCCATCTCGACGAGCGTCTTGCACAGATCGACGCACTGATTGCCGACGTTAGCCACGTCTACCTCACCATCGATCTCGACGTGCTTCCCGCCCCCGTCATGCCCGGTGTCTCCGCCCCGGCGGCCTATGGCGTGCCGATCTCCGTCATCGAAGCCATCGTCACCTACGTTCGCCGCTCCGGCAAGCTGCGCGTGGCCGATCTCGCCGAGTACAACCCGCGCTTCGATGCACAAGGAACCGGGGCACGTGTGGCAGCGCGGTTGGCTTATCGGTTGTTCTGACTTGGTTTTTTGATGTCACCCCGCCGAGGCATTGTCTTATGCCTCGGCACTTCTCTTTAGACTGACCCACTTCAACCGCCCGCAGTCCGACGGACCGCCGCCCCCTTCCGCCTCTCAGACATAAACCCAACTCGATTCAGAAGGGGGCGCCGGTCCGTCCCTCTCATCTCTATCAGTCCCTCAACCGAAACCTCCCCCTTTCCTTCCCTTGTCTCACCGATTTCATCCACTGAGACCGACACCGCCGCTCTTCTCCCTCCGCATGCTTCGAATTCCCACCGCCTAATACAAAGTATTAGTTTTACTTAACTTAGTTTTGTTTTGACCCATCATATCCCTACAATCGCCAGAAATTCTTATACCGATTCACCGCAGCGCCTCAGGAAAGTCGTTATCGCCGCCTGATACTCGCCGCCCCGAATGGAGACACGCCGATGAAAAAGCGCGCAGACCTCGACGTCCGATCACTCCGGATCTTCGAAGCCGTCGCCAGCGCCGGTAGCCTCTCCGGCGCCGCCGAATCCCTCGGCGTCACCCAGTCCGCCATCTCTCAAGCCATCGCACAGATCGAGCAAACCGTCGGCACCCGTGTGCTCGACCGGTCACGCCGCCCGCTGAAACTCACGCCCGCTGGCCTCGCACTCTCGCGTCACGCCCGCCAGATCGTCGACGATATGGACCGGCTCATCGCTCAGGTGCAGGACGCCGACGTCGCCAGCCGCGCCGCCGTGCGCGTCGGCATGATCGACTCCTTCGCCGCCACGGTCGGCCCCTCCATCGTCAAGCAGATGTCGGGGAGCACCAGCGAGTTGCTTCTTTGGTCCGGCCTCGCTAACGGTCATGCGCAAGCGCTTCTCGCCCGTCAACTCGATCTGATCGTCACCAGCGATCCGATGCACGACATGGAACGTCTCGTGCGCCGTCCGATTTTTACCGAGCCGTTCATCGTCGTGGTGCCGAAGGCGCGCGAAGCCGAGCTTGCGAACGCCGATCTCAGCGAATTGATTCGTTCGATGCCGCTGATTCGTTTTTCCGGACGTTCCCACTTCGGCGCGGTGATCGAGCGCCACCTGCGCCGCACCGGACACTCGCCACGCATGCACCTCGAAATCGATACGTCCGACGTGGTGATGTCGATGGTCGCCGCCGAGGTCGGTTTCACGATTGCGACACCGCTTTGTCTGCTGCAAGGCCGCGCGTCGCTCTCGCAAGTCGCCGCCCTGCCGCTGCCCGGCCCCGCACTCTCGCGAACGATCTATCAGGTCTCGCGCGAAGGCGAGGTCTCAGAGATGGCTTCGCAATGCTTTCTTGCCGGGCGTCTCGCACTCGCACAGGAAGCGTTCCCGGAACTGCGCCGCATCATGCCCTGGCTGGGCGAGCGACTGGCGCTCTGCTGATCCACAGCCCAGGGCGCCGGGCCAGATGAATTTCACACCGAACCTCACCTGAAGTGCGCCCACCGTTCAACGCGAATAACACATAGCCTACAAAGGAGACACGCATGAACCTTTCACGACGCAAATTCCTCCACACGAGCGCTGCACTCTCGGCCCTGCCCGCCGCTGCCGCCGTCGGTGGTCTGTCGCTGTCGGGCATCGCCCGCGCTGCAGACGCCACGACGCTCCAGTACGGCGGCTCGGCCTGGCTGGGCCACTATCCGGCGTATCTCGCCATGAAGTCGGGCGCACTGAGCGCCGCTGGCATCGATCAGCAGTGGCAATCGTTCGGCACGTCGTCGGCTCGCATGAGCGCGGTGCTCTCCGGGGGCATCGACATCGCTTGCACGGGGATCGTCTCGGCACTCGCGCTGATGGCGCGCGGCTCGAAGCATTTCTCGATCGTAGCCGTGCCGGAGAGCTTCGGTCGCGTCGAAGGCCTGTTCGTGCGTGACGGTGTGAACTCGCTCCAGGACCTCAAGGGCAAAAAGCTGGGCGTGACGTTCGCGTCGAGCGCGCATTTGCTGGTGCTGGATCTGCTGGGCAGCGCCGGTCTGTCGAACGACGTCACTGTGCTGAACGTTCCCGCGCCGGAAATTCCCGGTGCCATTCAGTCGGGCCAGATCGACGCCGCAGCCGCCTGGACGCCGCAGTTCAACCGCATCCGCGCGATGACGGGCATGAAACTGCTCGCCGACGACACGCAATTCTCGCTCTACAAGAAGTACAACGTGACGCCGGGGCCGGACGTCCTGATCGTTCGCAATGCGTGGGCAGAGAAGAACGCGGACGTGGTGCGTAAGTACCTGAAGGTCTATTTCGACGCCTGCCAGACCCTGCGCGACAAACCGGACGAAGCCGCACGCACGCTGGTTGGCCTCACCAGCATGTCGGCGCTCGACCAGATCGAGACGATCAAGGGCGCGGAGTGGTACAGCCACGCGCAACAGACACAGTTGCTGAAGTCGCCGGGCAGCTATGTCGACGGCCTCCAGCGTCTGGCCGAAATGCTCGTGACGTACAAGCAGATCGACAAGGCGCCCGCCGTGCGCCAGTGGATCAACACGTCGTATCTGTAAGTAAGCATCCGCGCGCCGGTACGTCCCCCTCTACACCACCGACACGTACCGGCATCCGCCTGAGGAGTCTGATTGTGAATCATCGTCAACCGTCCCGCGCCACGCTGCTGAGTGTGGGATTTGCGTCCGTGGTCGTCTTCCTGCTGGCGTGGGAAGCGGCCTGCCGCACCGGGGTCATCGATCCCCTGTTCCTGCCGCCGCCCTCCGCGGTCGGCGAGCGCATCGTCGCCATGCTGAGCGACGGCACGCTGCTCTCGAACGTGCTCGCCTCCACGCGTCGCGTGATGACCGGCTTCATCGCCGCAACGGTCGTGGCGATTCCGCTGGGCATCGTGCTGGGTACGTCGAGCTACGCACGCGCCGCCTTCGACCCGATTCTGTCGTTCCTGCGTCCGCTACCGTCGATGAGCTGGATTCCGCTCTCGCTGCTGTGGTTCGGGATCTCGGAGACGCAGAAGTACAGCATCGTGTTCATGGGGACGTTCGCCCCGGCGCTGGTCTATGTGATCGAGGCCACGCGCAACGTCGATCCGTTGCTGGTGCGCGCCGCCAAAAACCTCGGCGCGAGCAACTGGCAAGTCATGCGCGAGGTCATTCTGCCCGCCAGCCTGCCGCAGATCCTCTCGGGGATGAAGATCATTCTCGGTCTTTCGTGGACGTGCGTGATTTCCGCCGAGCTGGTCGCCGCGCGCGAAGGTCTGGGCTTTCTCATCATGAACGGCAAGGAGTTCTTCCAGACGGAAGTCGTCGTACTCGGCATGGTGATGATCAGCGTCACGGTGCTCGTGACGGATATCGTATTTCGCGCCATCGAGCGCAAGGTGTTGAGGTGGCAAGCATGAACGATCGCATCAATTCCCACGCAGGCGCACAAGCGGCGCATCGCGGCAACGGCTCGTCCGACACGATGATCGCTATCGAAGGCGTATCGAAGCGGTATGGCGACTTTCAGGCGCTCGAGCGCGTCGACATGGACATCGCTCGTGGCGAGTTCGTGGTGCTGCTCGGCGCATCGGGCTGCGGCAAGTCGACGCTGCTCAATCTGATCACCGGTTTCGACGAGCCGACCACAGGCCGAATCCGTGTGAACGGCCGCGAAGTGAAAGGCATCGACCCGCATTGCGGCATGGTCTTCCAGCAGTACGCGCTGTTTCCCTGGCTGAGCGTGCTCGATAACGTGGCGTTCGGTCTGAAGATGAAAGGCATCGACAAGGCTACGCGTTACGCCACGGCCCGGCGCTACATCGATATGGTCGGCCTCAAAGGCTTCGAAGATCGCTACCCGAAGGCGCTCTCAGGCGGTATGCGTCAGCGCGTGTCGATTGCACGCGTGCTCGCGAACGATCCGGACGTGATTCTGCTCGACGAGCCGTTTGCCGCGCTCGACGCCATGACGCGTCAGGTGTTGCAGGAGGAATTGCTCCAGATCTATCAGAAGAGCGGCAAGACCATCGTCTTCATCACGCACTCCATCGACGAAGCACTGATGCTCTCGACGCGTATGGTGATCATGAGCGCCCGCCCGGGTCGTGTGGCCTGCGATCTGACAAACGATCTCCCGATGCCGCGCGACGCGCAGGTGCAGCTCTCACCGCGGTACAACGAACTCAAATCGCAAATCTGGAACACGGTGCAAACCGAAGTCATGCGCAGTCTGGAGAGTCAGGCGGCATAAGGCTTCACTACCTCAGCAACGTTTCGCAAGCCCCCGCACTTCAATCGTCATGTCCAATCAAGTCACTCTCTCCCGCGCTTCGCGGGGCACTTTCCCCGCCTATCAGGCGGGTGCAGGCTGGAACGCGCTGCTGCCGTCTCGCGTGCCTCACACGCAAGCGCCGGTCGCACGTAGCTTCGACGTCATCGTCATCGGTGCGGGCTTCACCGGGCTGGCGGCGGCCCGTCGTGTGGCGGAACTCCGCCCGGACGCCACGGTGCTCGTGATCGACGCCACCACCGTCGGTAACGGATCGGCAGGACGCAACTCGGGCTTTCTCATCAACCTGCCGCATAACACCGGCATGGGCGGACACGGCAGCCCGGTCGAGGTCGCCCGCAAACAGATCCGCCTGTACGACCTCGGTCTGAAATGGCTGCACGAACTCGTGACGACGTATGGCATCGATTGCGGATGGAACCCGGTCGGCAAGTACCATGCGGCCGCCACGCCTGACGGCGAGCGACGTCTGCGCGACACGCTCGCGCAGTACCGCGAATGGGGGGTGACCTACCGTGAGTTGTCGCGCGACGCCCTGCGCAACGAGATCGGCACCGGTTACTACGGCTACGGCTACCACTCGGACAACAACGTCTTCGTCCAACCGGCCGCCCTCGTGCGCGGACTCGCCGACAGCCTGCCTGCGAATGTCCGGCTCTGGGAAAACGAACCGGTCGTGACGCTCGACGGCAGTGGCCCCTTCACGGTGACGACAGCGACGACGCAACTGCGCGCCGGGCAAGTGATCGTCGCCAACAACGGCTTTGCCAGCAAGCTGGGGCTCGCGCGCGATCGTGTCTTCACGATCTACACGTACGCGGCGATGACCCCCGCGCTGTCCGCCGACGAACTCGCCAAGCTGGGGCCAGCCCCCGAATGGGGCGTGATCCCGGCGAACCGTTTGGGGACGACGCTGCGCAAGACGCTCGGCGGCCGTTTCGTCGTGCGTAGCGCGTACTCGTACGAGAAGGAGCGTCCACTGGGCGACGTCAACGCCATGCTCACCGACGCCTATCGGCGCCGCTATGCGCAGATGGCTTCGCACAAGTTCGAGCATGTGTGGGGCGGCGTGACTGCGCTCACCCGCAACGGCGCGCTGTACTTCGGTGAGGTCCGGCAAGGCCTGTTCGCCTCGCTCGGATGTAACGGCGCGGGTGTGCTCAAGGGCAGCATGTTCGGCAAGCTGCTCGGCGAGATGGCCTGCGGCCAACAATCGCCGGAGCTGGCGGACGCGCTGGGCTTCGAGCGCCCGACGTGGTTGCCGCCCGAACCGATCCGGCGCGTGGCCATCGTCTCCGCGATCCAATATCAGAAGCATCGCGCGGGGCTGGAGCGATAGACCGACACGCCCTGCCCCACACCATCACAGCGACATGAGGAAGCGCAGGAGATCCGCGCGCGCCTGCGGCGTCATCGCACGGAAACGCTCGCGGGACGCCTGCGCTTCGCCGCCATGCCAGAGAATCGCTTCTTGCACGGTGCGGGCGCGGCCGTCATGCAGGAACGTGGCGTCGGGGTTGACCATCGCGCTCAACCCCAATCCCCACAGCGGCGGCGTGCGCCAGTCTCTCGGACCCGCGAGAAAATCCGGACGCCCGTCCGCCAGCCCGCCCCCCATGTCGTGCAAAAGCATGTCCGTGTATGGCGCGATGTCGCGGTTGGCCATCGCGCGTAGCGGCGCGAAGGCGCCCGTGCGCATCGACGGCACATGACACGCGGCACACCCGGCCTGACCGAAGTGGCGCTCGCCTCGCCGGACCTGCGCATCGTCGACGTCGCGTCGCGGCGGCACGTCGAGCGTGCGCTGGAAGTACTCGATGGCGTCGAGCTGCACCACGGTCAGATCCGGCTGGCCGTCGGTCGGCGCAGCCCGGCACTCAGTCTGTACCGCCGGGCACGACTTCGTGGGAAAGATCGGTGACGTGATGCCCAGATCGCCCACGAAGGCGCTGGCGATCTGCTGACGAATCGACGGCTGGTTCGCCTTCCATCCAAAACGCCCGACGACCTGCCGCTTCGCACTCGCATCCCAGACGCGATTGACGCGACCACGCACGCCGTCCGGCAAGCGACGCGCCGCCAGCGCACGAAGCGTGTCGTCGTCCACGGCTTCGAGCCATCCCAATCCGTAGACAGGAGAACCGACACGTACCGACGTCATCGTGCCTTGCCCCAGCGAACCGAACGCCAACGCGTCGATGCGCAGATGCGGCACGCGCAATGCTACGGTCTCGCCGCCCGCCAGCGTTTCCTTTCGCTCGGTGTATCGGATGCGCACCCGCGCTTCGGCAGGAACGCCCGGAATCGCCTTGTCGCCCAGTTGGTCGCCGTAATTCGGATGCTCGCGAGGCGCACCCGTCGCACTCTTGCCCGGCACGCTCAAGCGAACCAGCAGACCTCGCGGCGCCTCGTCCGGACCAGCCGGGGCGTTGCCGCGACCGAATTTGACGTGACAGGCAACGCACGAAATCTGGTTGTAGACCGGACCAAGGCCCGCGTTGCGGCGGTCCGCCGACGGATACACGACCCAGCTCTGCCGGAACAACGAGCGCCCCTCGGCGAACATCGCGAGGGATGCGTCGCTTTCATCCATCAGTGCCATCGGCTGACCGAACGCCTCGCGTGTCAGCGGCGCTGGCGTTTGCGCGATGGCGTCGCTGGCAAGCGTCCAGGCGATGACGGCCGTCGTCAGGCATACGCGCGACGCCAAGCGTGCATATCGCTTCAATCCTGACATTGCGCGCCGTCCGCGAGCCACTGTCGAACTTGCGTCGTACGTCCGTCGAGCACCTGTGACCAGCGGTCTTCCAATGCTTCGGCTTGCGCCTTGGCCTGCGGATCGCTACGTCGACGGTCGAACGTTTTTTGAAGTGCCGGATCCGCGGCCGTCGCCGCATCGACCGGCGCTTGTGCCAACAGCTGGCGTGCCTTCGCGACGCACCGTGCATCGACTGGACTCGTGACGCGCACCGTATCGCCAGACGCCGAGGACATCGTCTGCCAACGGGTCCACAGTGAGGTCAGGTCGGCCTTGCGGCGCGTGACGAAGACGTCGAACAGTGCGTTATCCAGCGCGTACCGCGACAGCCCCAACGTCTCCTCATACGTCACGTTGGCCGTGGCAGCGTTGGCCGCGAACGGATCGTAGGTTCCTTTGGGCGCGTCGCGGTACACGCCCGGACGCACGGGCAGCTTGCGCACGTCCGGCGCGAACAGCAGACGCTGCCCCTCGTCCGACAGGACAAAGGTGACGAACGTCCGTGCCGCATCGAGATGCTTCGTGTCACGCAGGATGCCGATGTGCGCTGGCGAGAATCCCGTGCCCGGTGGATAGACGAATGCCAGCGGCGCACCGTTGGCGATCGCCGAACTGGCGAAGAAGTCGATCGTCACGGCCACCGAAATCGGTGCACGCATACCTTGCGACAAGCTGGCGAAAGCGCCGCCGGTTTCTGCGAAGACGAAGTTCGGCGCGGCCTCCGATAGTAAGGCCCATCCGTCGTTCCAGCCTTGCGACTGAAGCAGCACATCGAGTAACGTCGGCGAGAAACCGACGCGGCTCGGCACCGGGAACAGAATGCGTCCACGATAACGAGGGTCCGTCAGGTCTTGCCACGTTTTCGGCGCAGGCAACCCCTGTCGGGCAAGCGCGGCCGGGTCGATCATGAAACCGAAGCCTGCGATCTCGGACGCCACGAAGCGCCCGCCCGGATCCGAGATGCGGAATTTGCCGACGTGAGACGGCAACCCGTTCAGGTCGACGTCGAGCTTTCGCAGCGAACCCTCTTCGCCCAGGTCGGCAAAGTTGCGCACGGCGGGCGACCAGTACACATCGACGCCCCCCTGCGCCGGTCCTTGCAGGTAGTCGTAGGCGTCGCGATGCTGCCGCCAAAGAATCTGCAAGCCGATCTCAGGATGCCGACGCTCGAACGCGCGCTCGAACGTCGCCACCACTTCTTCCGGATAACTCGTCAGGACGGTGATCGTCTCTCGCGGCGCACCAACCGCACCAACCGCGCCGCCCGCCACCACCGCCAGCACAAGCGCCGCCGACGCGCGCAGCCGCTTCACCCAGAACCCATTCTCTCGTTCGCGCATGGCCGTCTCCGTCAGAACGCGTAGTTCAGGTTGACGTAATAGTTGCGCCCCGCCTCGGGATACCCTTCGGTGTAAGCGTAATTACGATCGAAGATGTTGCGCACACCCAGCTCTGCTGTGACGTTGTGCACGACCTTCCAGGCCAGCTTGGCGTTCGCGATACCGAAACCTGCCGCCACGCGTCGGCCGTCACTCGAACTCACGCGCGACGACGTGAACTCCGTATCGCCACTCAACGCCACCTTCGACGTGATGTTCCACTTGCCGTACAGGAACAGCTTGTGACGCGGCACGTCGGTCAGCACGATGGACGGATCGCTACGATTCTGTCGATTCAGATACGTGTAATTGCCTCCGACTTCGACGGCATCGCCGATCTGACTGTTGACGGACAGCTCGATACCCTGCGCAACCACGTGGCCGACGTTCTGCATCTGCGTACACGGCGGGCTGCTGCAAGCGCTGGCCGGAATGGACGCGCCCTGAATCAGATTCCGGATGTCGCTATAGAACAGATTCACTGCGCCCATCGTGCCCGGCGCGATGCGCTCGCTGTAACCCAGCTCGACGTTGGTCGCGCGCTCGGGCTTGAGACCTGCGTTGGGAATCGCCGTCCCCATGCGATACGAGTAGCGATCCTTGATCGTCGGAAAGCGACTCTTCTCCGCGACACCAAAGTGCACCTTGCCCGTCGACGACGTCTTGTAGACGAACCCGACCTGCGGATTCCAGGCGTCGACGTTGTCCTTCGGGAAGCCCACGATCTGGTTCGCCGAGTTGACGTCTTCTGCCTTGCGCGTAATGCGCTTGTCGTAACTCAGCCCCACCTGCGCCGAGAACCGGTCGGTGAATTCGTGGGTGTCTTCGATGCCGAAAGACAGCGTCGCGTCCTCGAAATGCTGGTCCGGCTTGCCCGCGTTGGTTTCGTGGTGGTAGTCGTTCTTGATGTGCGCGGCGAACTTGAGCGCGTTCGCTGTGAACAGCTTCGTGCCGACTTCGGCGCTCGCGCCCCAGGTGTGGTCATCGTAGGACGAATTCGAAGACGACTTCTTGAGTTGCGTCGAGTAAGTGGCATCGTCATAGATGCTCAGGCCGTTCTTGTAACGGTCGTAGTACGCGCGCAGTTTCACGTAGCTATCGTCCCCGATCTGGGTGCGCGAGATGTAATACACGCTCTCCTTGTCCCAGTAGGGCCAGCGCCAGTAGCGCGGGGTCTGCGCAGGGTCGGTGCCCGCGTACGGCGGATTGCCCTTGGAGCCCTGCTGGTTGATGTAGTTGAGCGAGTATTCGTCGGTGGCGTTCGGTGTCAGACCGATCTTGACGTTGATCTTCTTGTCGCGATTGTCTGAGTTGTTGCGCCGTCCCGGGCCTTGTGTCGGCACGCCTTTGAAGGCGTCCGAGAGCGTGTAGAAGTCACGTTCCAGGTAGGAACCGCTCACCTGGAAGTACCACATGCCCTGGTTGCTGCCGAGATTGAAGTTGCCTTGATAACCGCTATTGGCCATCTGGCGGTCGAACATCAGCCCGCCGCCGATGTTGCCTTCGAATTTGCTCTGCGGACGCTTGCTGACCAGATTGATCACGCCGCCCAGCGTGTTCGGACCAGCGAGCACGGTGCTGTAACCCTTCTGCACATCGATCGCGCCGATGTCGAATGTCGTGAAACGTCCGAGGTCGACATAGCCGTCGTAGGACACGTAGACGGGAATGCCGTCGATCAGCAACGGCACCTGACGCATGTCGAAGCCGCGAACGTAGACCATCTCTTCATTACGCGGCCCGACCTTGGAGATGTTAACGCCCGGCAGCATGTCGAGCGCCGCTCCGACCGTCAGGCGGCTTGCCTGCTCGATCTGTTCGGCATCGAGCGTCTCGGTGCCGACAGGAACCCGTTCGCTCTTTGCCGTCACATCCACCCGGCCCAGCTCGAAGACCGGGTCTTCGGCCGCATACCCCACCGTTGACGACATCGCGGCCGCCACCATCCACGGAAGCTTTCGCTTCGACAGTTTTCTCATCGTAAAGCGCACTGCTTTTGTCCCCTCTCGTTCTTGTTGTTCGTCGCCGTCCGGCATCGTTATATATTTATTTATATAACGATTGCTGTGCCAAATGCCCGGCGCGGCAAGGCGCAACAGGACCCCGTCGGGTCCGGCCTGGGCAATTTGGGAACGGTTCGCGTGAAACGCGGTTGCGCCGTACGAAACAAATACGGCGTTGCGAGTGTAGGGGAAACGACGCGGCATGTGAAGCGGATCCAGCCCTATGACGAACATTCGGCGTCCGTGATAACGCTTTTCGAGACGGCGACGGACGTGCTCAATACATCCTCAGGACATCTACGCGCACGCGAGGGCTGTAACGCACCGTGCAGGTCGGATGCGGCCTCGCTAGAATGTCCGGCTTCACATTTGCGCCTGCCACGTCATGTCAAACCATCGCCCTCAGTGCTCGTCCGCATTGGCTCAGGAGGTCATCGACGCTCACATTGCCATCGAACAGTGGCTGAGCGGCCGCGCCGAACCCACGGCGCTCGAATCGCTGCTGGCGCGATTCTCACCGGCGTTTTCGATGATCGCGCTACCGGGCACTCGGGTTAATCGCGCCGCGCTCGACACCTTGTTCGGTCAGGGACACGGCAAGCGTCCCGGATTGCAAATCGTCGTTGACGAGGTCGACACACTCGCGGAGTCTCCGACGGGCGGTGTCGTGGTGTACCGGGAAACGCAAACCGACGGCGAAGGCCATACGTCGGTGCGTCGCTCCACGGCGGTGTTCGAGCGCGAGACAGACGGACACATCGTTTGGCGTCACCTGCACGAAACACCGGTTATCGCCAATTGATCGATGTGCTGCACGCGTCCATAGGTGAATTGCTACACTGGCCGTCAAGCGGCAATCGCCGTATATTTTCCTGTTGGGGCCACCCTGATGTACATCGTCGAACTGACCTACATTCAACCGTTGAGCGCTATCGATGCGCAGTTGCAGGCGCATCGCGCGTTTCTCTCCACGCAGTACGAGCGCGGGATCTTCATCGCCTCCGGACCGAAGGAGCCGCGTAACGGTGGCATCTTTATCGTCTCCGGTAAGGTTTCGCGTGACGAACTCGACGCGCTTATCGAGCAAGACCCGTTCCGAATTCATGGTCTCGCCGACTATCGCGTCACCGTCTTCGATCCGGTCAAGTTCCATCCGCAGATCGCCGATCTGCTCTGAGCGGCATCGACTACCGGCCCGCGTGTTCGCGACACCCCAAGGTGTTCTCGCGTCGCGCGGGCCGATTCGTTAGCGCCTTGGGCTCTTGCTTCAACCGTCCGTCGAGAGCGTGACCGTCTCCCATTGGCTGAACTCGCATTCCAACGCCTTCAGATTCTCCCGGACAAGTTTGAGCGCATCGCTACCGAGCAAGAGGTGCGCAGGCGGATGGGCCGAGTCGATCGCGGCGAGCATGGCGCGCGCAGCCTTCACCGGGTCGCCAAGCTGCTTTCCGCTCTTCTCCTCGCGGGCGCGACGCACCGGATCGAAGCTGGCGTCGTAGTCCGGAATTGAGCGCGGGGTGCGCGCCATCGAACGTCCCGCCCAGTCCGTTCGGAACGAGCCCGGTGCGACGGCAGTGACCGCGACCCCGAAAGGCTTGACCTCTTTGGCGAGACTCGACGAAATCCCCTCCAGCGCGAACTTACTGCCGCAGTAATACGCGATGCCCGGCATCGTGATATGCCCGCCCATCGACGTAATGTTCAGAATGTGACCGCGCCGACGCTCGCGCATGAACGGCAGCACTGCCTTCATCATCGCTACAGCGCCGAAGACGTTGACGTCGAACTGTCGGCGCATCTCGGACAGCGGCGATTCTTCCATGATGCCTTCGTGCCCGTATCCGGCATTGTTGATCAGCGCATCGACGGGGCCGACGTTGGCCTCGATCTCCGCCACCACACCATCGATGGCGTCGAAGTCGGTGACATCGAGCAGGCGACCAAACGCCGATGTCGGCGAAAGCGATTCGAAGTCTCGCTTCGCCTGCTCATTGCGCACCGTCCCAACGACTTTGTGTCCTGCCGCTAGCGCTTCTTGCGCCAGCGCACGACCGAAACCGCTACTCACGCCCGTAATAAGCAAGATTTTCCCGGATGACATCACCGCTGCTCCCAATAGATAACCAGAGAGTGCATACTAGTCTCATCGATAGTGCCATTTAAGCCGTGATTCGCTAATTTTCTTGCCTAAAACTATGAACGGAAAGACGTCGCTACGCAAACCATCAGGCACAGGCACAGGCACCGACACTCGCTCACGCACCATCGCCTTGTTGCGCGACCTCGCGCCGGCGGAGGGCTACAACCTGACGGCGTTGCCCAGCGTCCGCATTCTGCGTTCCGACCGGGCGCTGTCGCGCACGCCGGTCCTGTACGACCCGGGCATCGTGATCGTGTGTCAGGGGCGCAAGCGGGGATATTTCGGTGAGCAGTTGTACGAGTACGACGAAGACCACTATCTGGCCGTCTCCGTCCCCGTCCCTTTCAGCATGGAGACGGACGCGACGCGCGAGCGGCCGCTGCTGGCGCTCTATCTGCATTTGGATTTCACGCTGGCCGCAGAACTCGCGGCGCAGATCGATCGGGAAGGCATTGCCACGCATGAAGCCGCACCGCAAAGCATGATGTCCACGCCGATGGACGCACGGATGCAAACGTCCGTACTCCGCTTTCTGGAAGCAATGAGCGATCCGCTTGAAGCCGCCGTCCTCGGACATGGTCTGCTGCGTGAACTCTACTTCCGGGTACTCACCGGGGCGCAAGGCGGCGCGATGCGCGAAGCGCTTTCGATGCGCGGACAGTTCGGCCGGATCGGTCGGTCGCTGCGTTTGATTCATACCGGTTACGCCCAGCCGCTCGACGTGACGCAGCTTGCAGACGAGGCAGGCATGAGCGTGCCGAGCTTCCACAGTCATTTCAAGACGATTACGCAGGTCTCACCGATGCAATACGTCAAGTCGACGCGCCTGCATCAGGCACGGCTGTTGATGGTACGTCAGGATCTGACGGTTGAGGCGGCAAGCCACGCCGTCGGTTACACGAGCCCGTCTCAATTCAGCCGGGAGTTCAAGCGCCTATTCGGTCTGACGCCAGCCGCCGAAACGAGGCGCATGCGTGAGAGTTTCGCGATTCCAGAGGCGTTCGCGGATGGGATCTATGTGTCGTCTCATTGACGTTGTGGCGACGCCACCAAAGGAAAACGGGCTGAGATCTGCGCAGGACAGAACCCAGCCCGTTTCGAGCCAGCAAGCCGTTCGGCAATGCCGGGCATGTGCGCTCGGCATCGCCTATCGATGCAGTTCATGCACCCTTGTACAGCGTCATGTTCAGGTGGTCGATCTGGCCCGAGGCTTCGGCGCTCTTCAGTTGCGCCTGCACTTGCGCCGCGCTGAGCGTCGAACCGTTGTCCGGCGTCCAGTGAGCGGCCGACAGCGAATTACCGGTACTCGTCAGGATTTCATCGGTGCCTGCGGCGTAAGCGACGCCAGCGGTGCCGAGGGTAGCGAGCGAAACTGCGATCAGAAGGGCTTTCATGGTGTAACTCCAGAGGATGTAAAGGTTAGGTAACGCGCGGTGTGTTTCTGTTCCTCCGCCGTTGAAACCATTAGACCTCTCGGAGGTATCTGGCATTTGTCCGATGCAGCGTCCAGTGCAATCGTAAGTACCTGCAACGCTGCCAGACAAACTGCGATACAAAACGACCGTCGAATCCGTAGTTCCGGCTCAGGCCTTGAGTGACAATCGTGCCTCTAACCCGCCGCCCTCGCGGTTGCGCAGGGTGAGCGTCGCGTCCATCGCCTGCGCAAGCTGACGTGCAATCGCCAGCCCCAGCCCCGTACCGCCGGTGTGACGGTTGCGCGACGTCTCCACCCTCACGAACGGCGCGAACACCGCTTCCAGCATGTTCTCCGGAATGCCCGGACCGCTGTCAGTCACGATCACGTCGATCCCTCCGGCGCGGCGCGTCACGTCGAGATGCGCCTCGTTGCCGTACTTGAGCGCGTTGTCCACGAGGTTGCCCACAATGCGCCGCAACGCCTGCGGACGCGTCACGATCGGCTGCCCCACCTGCCCGGTGAGCGTGACGGGCGACCCCGCGTCCACGTAGTCGCAGACAAGACTATCCAGCAGCGAATCGAGATCCACCTTGCAAGGTGCTTCGGACGCCCCGTGCAGCGTTCGGGCGTACGTCACCCCTTCCTTGACCAGCGACTCCATCTCCTTCAGATCCTGTTGCAGACGCACCGCCGAGGTTTCGTCCTCCATCGTGTCGACACGCAGGCGCATGCGCGTGATCGGCGTCTGCAAGTCGTGCGAGATGGCCGCGAGAATCTGCATGCGCTCGGTCATGTAGCCGCCGATGCGATCCTGCATCGCATTGAAAGCCCGCGCGGCACGCGCCACTTCCGACGGACCGTCTTCGCTCAGACGCTCCGCCCGCAAATCCGGCCCCAACGTATCGGCAGCCTTCGCCAGCGCATTCAGCGGACGCGTCGCGACACGCACCGCCAGCCAGCAGCACCCGGCAATCAGCACCAGTTGCAGGACCAGCATCGCAGGCAGCCATCCGGAAAGCGGCAAGGTCGGCGTGGGGAAGACGTCGATGGTCAACGGCGAGCCATCGCTCAGACGCACGTGCGCCTGAAGCCGATCCGGGTCGCCGGGCACGCTATTGACCGTCACGGGATACGACACACCGATGGAATCTTCGATGACGCGTGCGACCTGCGCGGCCGCGCCCGCATCGGGCTTGCCACCTGCCGCACCGGTGCCGAGTTCGAAGCGATAGCTGCGACGCGCCAGACGTGGCAACCACTGCGCCCGCTCGGCGGCTGGCAAATGATCGAGCAACGCGACGGAACTGGCGACTTCGCTCTCGATGTACACGCTCATCATGTTCGACGTCACGCGATTGCGCTCGGTCATGGTGAGCCAGAACGAGAGCGCCTGCGCGAGCGCCAGCCCCACGAAGAGGATAAGCGCGAGCCGCGCGAACAGCGAGCGCGGCCAGCGCCATTGGAACGCCGCGGGAGCGGGGTCTTGTGTCAGGGTTGGAGTCATTCGGGCGCGGCGACGATGGTGACAGCCGAGCAGAACACATAGCCTTCGTTGCGCAGCGTCTTGATGTAGCGAGGCTCACGCGCGCCGTCGCGCAAGCGCTGGCGCAACCGGCTGATGAGCAGATCGATGGACCGGTCGAAGGCGTCGGCCTGTCTGCCCTGCGTGAGATTGAGCAACTGGTCGCGCGTGAGCACGCGTTGCGGATGATCGAGCAGTACGCGCAGCAGGCGATACTCCGCGCCGCTGAGCGCGACCTGCGTGCCGTCGGTATCGAGCAGGTGACGCGCCGTCGTGTCGAGCTGCCATTCCCCGAAGCCGAGAATCTCGGCCGTCTCCGTGACCTGCATCCCCGGCGGCAACATGCGCGTGCGACGCAGCACCGACTTGATGCGCGCCAGCAACTCACGCACGGCGAACGGTTTGGCCAGGTAATCGTCCGCGCCCATTTCGAGGCCGACGATGCGGTCGGTCTCTTCGCTGCGCGCGGTGAGCATGAGCACCGGCACCGCCCTGAACTTGCCCGCGCGAAGCTCGCGGCACAGCACAAGGCCGTCGTCGCCGGGCAGCATCAGGTCGAGCACGATGAGATCGGGGGCACCATCGGCAAGCACGGCGCGCATCTCACGCCCATTGGCAGCCACGCTCACACGCATGCCGTTTTTTTCGAGGTAGTCGGCGAGCAACTCCCGAATCCCGCGATCGTCGTCGACGATCAGCACATGATCGATTTTTTCCATGTGAACGATTATAGCGACGAGTCCCTACGTCCACGGTCGTCACCGGCACCCGCCAGATCGGGGGTTTTACGACGCCGTGAACGCTCCATCTCCGGCAACACGCGGCGGCTCGCCGGGGCCAGATCGCATTGCAGCGGATGGACGGCTTCCGTCGTCAGGCCACCCGCCAGAAATGCAAGCACGCTCAGCAGACGTTTCATGCGTCCCCCACCACGGAGAGCTTTTGGCCGTCGGCCACAGAGGCTTCCAGAGCGTAAGGGTCGATGCCGTCGAGACATCCGATATTCGCGCGCCACATGCCGGGCATGGTGCGCGACGCGTGGAACGGGTAAATGCCGCAGTGCTTGCAGAAGTAGTGCTTTGCCACGCGCGTATTGAACTGATAGCAGGTCAGGTCGTCCGCACCGGAGAGAATGCGCAGATTGGCTTCCGGGAATGCGGGCGTCATCAACGCCCCCTTGCGACGGCACAGACTGCAATTACAACGCGCGGCCGGTTCGACCGGCGTGACTACTTCAAATCGGACAGCGCCACAGTGGCAGGAACCTTGCAACGTTTCGGACATGGATCGACTCCCGGATAAGCCCGCGCCGACGGCACGGTCGTTGGGAGCTTTATAGCGCAATCGGTCGCGCCTGTTATCCCCGTTTGTATCTCAATGTATCTGGATGGCGCTCCGATACACGACATTGCCGAAATGAGGCTTTTTGCACACATGGCAGATACGCGCGGACAGTGAAATACGGCTACCGACTCACCAAACCCGTTGCACTGTTCACAGGAGAAGAACTGCCATGTTGACGCTACTCAGAAGTGCCTTCGTCGCCCTCGCCCTCACCGGCCTTACCGCTTGCGCGCCGTCGCAGGCTCGTCCGATCTCCGGCGGCACCGCGCCCGAGTTCACCGGCATCGACAACTGGATCAACAGCCAGCCGCTCACTCTGTCGCAGTTGCGCGGCAAGGTCGTGCTGGTCGATTTCTGGACGTACTCCTGCATTAACTGCATCCACACCACGCCTTACGTGAAGCAGTGGTACGAGAAGTACAAGGACCAGGGGCTGGTCGTGGTCGGGGTGCACACGCCGGAATACGCTTATGAGCGCGATACCAAAAACGTGCGGGATGCCGTGCGCCGCGCAGGCATTACATACCCGGTCGCGCAGGACAATCGCTACGCCACGTGGAAGGCCTACGACAACCTCTACTGGCCCGCGTTCTATCTCGTCGACAAGTCGGGCAAGATCGTCTACACCCACTTCGGCGAGGGCGATTACGACAAGACGGAAGCGGCTATCAAGGCGCAGTTGGCGGCCCAACCGTCGTAATCAGGTCGCAAGAGTGTCAATTTCGTAAGCGTGAACCCTTCAGTGGCGGGACGGTGAACGGCTCTCGCCGCTTCTGAAGATCGACGAATATGTCCCGGTTACGGTCTCGGACAGCCAATCGAGGGCTTAACGCACCAATGCCTCGTGCTGCGAGCACAACGCATCGAAGTTCTGCGCCAGATCGGCGAGCGACACGGCACCGAGCCTTGCGATAAGGATCGCTTCCGCCTCGCGCAACGCCCCGTCGAGCGCCGCGTTCACCGCGCGCTCGACGGCGCATTCGGGGTTGTCGCTTTCCACGCCGATGGCGAAGATGTTCGGACCACCGACAGCGCGATGAATGTCGAGCAGCGTCACCTTGTGCAAATCACAGGCGATGCTCCAGCCGCCCCCATGCCCTTTGTCCGAGCGAACATACCCGGCCTCGCGCAACCCCGCCATCGTGCGCCGGACCACAACGGGATTGGTGCGCAGCATCTGCGCGAGCTGTTCGGACGTGAACGGTGCGTCATGCCGCGCCATATGGAGCAGCACGTGGAGCATGCGCGAGAGTCGACTGTCGCTTCTCATCGTCGCCCCTCGCTCACAGCGCCTGACGCGCGAACCACGCGTGAATCAGCCCGCTCTGGAAGAAGCGCACCGGCTCGTCGAAGCCGCCTTCCCAGATGATGTCGTCCATCGCCTCCGGCGGCACAACAGCCACCTGCGTCCCATAGATGGCCTTCGCCCGCTCACGCGCCTCGGGCGACACCGACATCATTCCGAACCAGACTTCCAGCAGCCGTCGCCCCGCTTCCGACGTCATGTCGCACGCCAGATCCGCGCTCGCAAGGTAGCCACCCGGTTTCAGCCGGTCTGCAATCCCGCGGAAGAACGCCCGCCGCTCGACCGGGTCCGTCACGAACTGGGAGACGAGAATCGACGTCGCGCCGTCGAACGGTTCGCTCTCGGGCAGCGAGTCGAGAAAGCCCTGATGAAAGACACAGCGCGACGCAATGCCTTGCGCTTCGGCTTTGCCGCGAAACACGTCCAGCATCGGCCCCGACGGTTCGACGGCGGTGAAACGCCACGCCGGATGGCGCTCAGCAAGATACAGAATCTCCGCGCCCGTTCCGGCACCGACACACAAGACCCTCGCCTCAGGCGGCAGCGACGCGAAAACGTTGTCCAGCACCAGTTGCAGCGCATCGCGCAACGGCGTCATGGCGCTCCAGGTTTGGTCGTACGTGGCTGCGTGCTGGTCAAACATCGCGATGGTGTCTTGCTGCATGGCTGGCTCCACATTCACGTAACTTTTGATGTTTCATCATGCCATGGGAGATGCGATGGATGCAAGTGCCTTGCTCGACAAGGCTGCACCGGGAGCGCCATCGAGGCCCATGCAATTTGATGGGTACCGCTAAATATTGGCGACTTCGGGTCGTTAATGCATAGGATTGGCCCGCTTTCCTTACCGGGCCTTACCAGAACCCTCTCGACGACACGTCCCCCCGATGACGTCTATCAACACAGCAGCGAATCTGATTCCTCTGACGACGAGCGACATTGCGTCGCGTGCCACAAGTCCGAGCGCAGTGTCCGGCACGGTCCCCACTGGCTCCGGTGCTTCGGCAGTCGCGGAATCCACCCGCGTCACACTCACGCAGACCCCGCCCGTCGCCAACTGGCCGACGTACACCCAGCCTGTCGCCAACGGCGCCGCGCTGAACTGGCGGCAGTTGCCCTCGGATGCCATCTCGCTACTGATGTCGGGCAACCTGTCGACGACATCGCTGGGCAATCGCCTCGATCAGCTTGGATCGAAGCTGATGTCGACCATCGCGACGGGCGCTACGTCCTTCTCGCAAAGCGTGGTGCGCTCGACATCTGCCACGCCCGCCACCGAAGCCGATCTGGCGCTACAGCAATTCAAGCAGCAAACGAGCGCCGATCATCAGTTCGCGCTGACGGTCACGACCGCCAGCGGCGCGCAGATCAACGTCAAGCTGGGCAGCAGCGACGACGGCCTGTCCGTCGAGTTCTCCGTCACGAAAGGCACGTTGACCGACGCCGAACGAGACCAGCTCGGCAAGCTGGGAGACGCCTTCCAGACGGCCGTGAACGGTCTCGCCAAGCAACCGCCGGTTGTGGACTTCAGCGCACTGACGGGCTTCGACACGTCCGTGCTCACGTCGGTAGATCTGAACGCTACGCTGAATGCCAACGGCACCACGCCGCAGCCCTTCGTGTTCCACGCGGACGCCACGCAACGTTCGATGCACGTCGACGGCGCGAGCGGCAAGTTCGACGTCGACGTCGACCTGAAGAACTTGCAAACCATTGGTAGCCCGAAGGCGCAAGCTGCCGCACTGAACGCCTGGCTCACCCGCTTCGACACCGCGCAGGCGCGAGGCAACGGCGATGCGTCGCTCATGAATATGTTCAAGGCCGCGTTCACGGGTCTGAACAGCCATTACCCGAGCGCGTCCAACCTGCCGCGCATCACGCTTAGCAACGCGGACAAGGCTACGCTGAGCGGTCTTGCAGACTTCAGCGCTTCGCTGTCGCAGACGAAGACGTCGCCGAATCCGATGCGTCCGTCGGAAGTCGACGGCTTCGATTACCAGATCTCGCAGAGCACTCAGATCGGCGGCACCGATACGCTTAACCGCAAGATTCAGCAGCAAACGCAGGCCACGCTGAGCGCGAGCTATCACCGCTCGCTCTGGGCTGGGGTGCCGTTGCAATTGACGAGCGATCCGAAGTCGCAGAACTACGAATACGTGAAGGTGCAGGATTCGGCATCGAGCAATGTCGACGTGAGCTATCGCGACGGTCTGCTTGCCCATGCTCACGTCAGCCGCTCGGCCAGCCAGAAGACGCAAGTGCAGCGCTATGAAATGGCCAAGCTGGTGAGCGACGTCACCACGCCGCTGTCGGCGTCGAGCACGTCCGATCTGATGACGTTGCTTCAGTCCATCATGCAGAACGATGCAGCGGGCACCGGCGACGACACAGCGACCGACGCCGTGCGCAAGCGCACTACGCTGGAGATCGATCCCCTTCGTCTGGACGGCAAGCGCAAGTCGTAAGCACGACATTCGCACCGCGCCATTGCTCTCGGCGCGGTGCGTTCCCCCCTAATACCAGTTGACGCCTGGCAACGTCAGTTACCCTGCCCTTGAGCAGAAACCGCGGCGGCGTTGCCACGCTGGCGGTACCAGACCGCATACACCACCGACAACGCGATGACGAACGGCACACCGTAGACCAAGGTCATGCGGAACTCGTCGGTGAAGTACGTCGTGACGAGCGTAGCCAGCATCAGCAACGCGCCCGCCAGACTGGCGTACGGATACCCCCACATGCGGAAGCTCAGCGATTTCGCGTCGTGCGCACGACGGAAGAACAGATGCGTGACGAAGATCATCAGCCACGTAAACATCGCACCGAACATCGACACCGACATCATCAGCGTGAACGACGCCTGCGGTGCGAGCACGTTGAGCGCCACGGCCAATGCAATCCCGATGGTCGAGAGCATGAGCGCGGCGACCGGCACGCCGTTGCGGCTGACTTCGCCGAAGCGGCGTGGCGCATACCCTGCACGTGAGAGCGAGAACATCATGCGTGTGGTGATGTAGAGCTGGCTGTTCATCGCGGACAGCGCCGCGACCAGAATCACCAGATTGATCACGCCCGCTGCGCCCGGAATATGCGTCGCGGCCATCACCTTCACGAACGGACTGCCGTCCTCACCTGCTGCGTTCCACGGCACGATAGCGAGCGTCAGCGCGAGCGTGAGCAGATAGAAGAACACGAGACGGAACATCGTCGCGCGGAAGGCCCGCGTGATCGCGCGCTGCGGGTCCTGTGCCTCCCCCGCCGCCACGGCAATCATCTCGATGCTCAGATAGCTGAAGATCGACACGATCACCGCCACCCACATGCCCCACGCCCCCTTCGGGAAGAAGCCGCCGTGCGACGTGTAATTCGCCAGCCCGATGCCACTCTCCGCCGGGGCGCGGAACACGATGTACGCGCCGAGGATCAGGAACGCGACGATGGCAACGATCTTGAGCATCGAAAACGCGTACTCGACCGCGCCGAACACCTTGACGCTCGCCGCATTGATCGCGATGAGGCCGACCGAGAAGCCGACGATCCAGTACCAGCCCGGCACGGCCGGAAACCAGTACTTCATGTAGACGGCAATGGCCGTGACTTCCGTACCCACGGCGAAGACAATCGACGACCAGTAGCCGTAGCGCACCAGAAACCCGGCCAACGGCCCGATGTAGTGCTCGGCGTACGCGCCGAACGAGCCGGACGTCGGATGCGCCACGGTCATCTCCGCGAGGCAGCCCATGAGCAGCAGCGCAATCGCACCGCCAATGGCATAGCTCAGCAGGACGCTCGGCCCGGCAAAGCCGATGGCGAACGCGCTGCCCAGAAAGAGGCCGGTGCCGATCGCACCGCCAATCGCAATCATCGATAACTGCCCGCTGGTCAGGCCGCGGTGCAGCCCCTTTTCTCGCTCGACAATGCTGTCGAAGCCCGGTTGTGTCGTACTCAAGATCGTCTCCTTATTCCTTGCGTTACTTCGCTATTGCGGTATTGAAATGACTAAAAAGTGTGTTCGATGCCGAAGCCGATGCCCCGGTAGTGCGCACCGGGCGGTGCCGCACCGCCATTGGTGGCGCTGAAGTTCGGACGTGGCGAAAAGCCATAGCTTCCCCAGGCCCGGTTAATGACCTGGTAATAGGCGAGGTACACGTCGGTGCGTTTCGAGAAGTCGTAGCGATAGCCGAGGTTCATCTGCGTCGCGCCGAGGTCAGCGGTGCTACACACCGCACCGCCCACACGCGAGCAAGAGCCGTTCATCGCATAGCCGCCGCCGAGCCAGACGGAGTGGCGTCCCCCGCCGAAGAAGTGCTGGACCATCGCGTAGACGGCGTCGCGGCGGTAGTGGTTAAGGTTGCCGCTGGTCCCGTCGTCCGTGCGATAAGTCAGCCGGTCCCAGCCCGCCACCCACTTCGTGTTGGCGTACGTGAAGACGACCAGCACCTTGTGGCCGTCGTCGCGAGACCCTTTGGCACGTGAACCGACATTCGACGGATTCGCGCTCGCCGGTGCGCCGAGCCACGCGAGACCGAAGTAGTCCTTGTGCATCTCGTACGCGTAACGCACGCGCAGCGGACCGTTTACGTACTCCAGCCCCGCGCCGAACACTTGTGGAGAAATGCTGCCGGCCGGTGTCGTCACGCTGCCGTTCGACAGCGAGTACGAGAAGCGCATTTGCAACCCGTACCACTCGGGTGTCCAGTACTGAAGGCTGTTGCCCTGACGTCGGTTGAACGTCGCATCCGACGCGTTGTTGACGCGCCCGGATTGCGTCGTCGTATTCGGCACGTTGAAGCCCGGATTGCTCAGGATGGTGCTGAGGTCGCCCGTGTAGGGATTGCGCACCGGCGAGCCGACGGACAGCGTCGACCACTGATACGGCGTGTCCCAGTTGCCCAGAAATGCCGTGCCGAACGGCCCCTTCAGCCCAACGTTCGAGTTGCGATTGCCGATGGAACCGGCGGCCTTGCCGTCGATGGAGACCGGCGTTTCGATCTGCCAGATGGCGGTATAACCGTCGCCGAGATCTTCCTTGCCTCGCATGCCGAAGTACGAAATGCTCGAGAGCATGCGTGTGCCGCTCATCTCCGGCACGTTGATCGCGCCTGCGGGCGCTTGCGTCGGACGCGGCGCGGAGGCCGGCGCCTGACGTCCGCTCACGCTGACCCAGTCCGTCATCGGCGTGAGATGTCCGTAGATCTGCACCTGCGCCTGCGACATCTCGCAAGCGCCGAGTCCGACGGCCATCGCCAGCATCGCACCTGGCATGCGCGCGCCAACGCGCGCAGACCCCGAACGTGCTGCACGACGAGTGTCCCGTCGGCGTGAGAACCGATGCCGCAACGCGCCGCGCATCGTCGCTTAACCCGGCAACGTGAAACCGCAAGCGGCCAACTGCGCAAGCAGCCGCTCGTGTTGCTCATCCGACAACTGCGTGAGCGGCGGACGCACGCGCGACCACGCAGGGTCGTCGCGATGCGACGCCAGCACAGCCTTGAGCGCCGGAATCATGGGGTACGACTGCACGATGCTGCGCACGGCGTCCGCTTGCGCCTGAAGCGCAGCGCCCGCATCGCCCGCCCACTCGCGACACAACCGTCCGATGACTTGCGGGTTGACGTTGACCGTCGCCGAGATGCATCCCTTCGCGCCTTTGGCCGACGCGCGCGACACGAGCGACTCGGACGCCGGGAAGATGCCGAAGCCGGGGAACGCGTCGAGCATGGCGTTCAGGTTGTTCCAGTCGCCCGAGCTGTCTTTGATACCGACGACCGTCTGCGGGAAGTCGCGAATCAGCCGCTCGATTACCGACAGTGTGATCGGCACGCCCGACAACGCGGGGATGTGATACAGGTACAGCCGCAGACGCGCATCGGCCACTTGCTCGATCACGCGGGCGTAGTAGTCGTAGAGACCGTCGTCCGAGATGCCCTTGTAGAAGAACGGCGGCAACATCAGCACACCGGCGCAGCCGCGCTCGACGGCATGACGCGTGAGCGCCACCGTTTCCGGCAACGAGCAGCAACCCGTGCCGGGCAGCATGCGACGCGTGTCGAGACCGTTGTCGACGAGCAGGTCGAGCAACGCCATGCGCTCACCAAGTCCGAGCGAGTTCGCTTCGCTGTTCGTGCCGAACGGCGCGAGACCGACACCTTGCGAGAGCAACCATTCGCAATGTGCGAGAAAACGGGGGGCATCCGGCGTCAGATCCGCGTGAAACGGCGTGACGACGGGCGCAAACGCCCCGGTCAATTCGTGATCGACCATGACAGTTCCTAAGAGAGAGGGAGAGAGCTGCGGCGCTGCCGTCGCCGAACGTCCCCGTTCAGCGATTCAGGCAGGCGCGGACCGCATCAGGGAGATGGGTTGATTTCGTGCAGGAATTGCAGAATTTCGCGGCCGAGCGAATCGTCGCCCGTGTCGAGATGCGCGACGACCGACGTGTGGTTGTGGTCGTGTACCTGAACGAAGCGCGGCGCGTGCGCATCGCGTCGGGACAGCCGATGACAGAATTCGAGCGCGTAAGTATCGAGATGGGGATTCTCGAACTCGGCAACGACCGTCATCACCGGCACCGGCATGGCATCGACGTGCGCCATCGGGGCGTCCGCCTCGTGACGCGCTGCGTCGTCGCCGTAGTAAGCGATGACACCCGGGGCGTTCGGATTGTCCGGCAGAACGTCGGCACGCAGCCGCGCACTGATCAGCACGGCCCCTGCCACTTCAGGTGCCGCCGGACGCACACGTGGATCGCACAGATAGCTGGCGACGTGCGAACCGCCCGCCGAATGCCCGATCAGCAGGATGCGGGACAAGTCGGCCCCGCCCTCACCCGCATATTGCGCGATGTGCTTGCGGATCCACCGCATCGCCAGCCCGACATCCTCTGCGCCGCCCGGGAACGCGGCCTCCGGCGCGAGCCGATACTCCACGTTGGCGGCCACGCAGCCGTGACGCGCGAAGTAGCGCGGCACGTTGCCGTAGATCTGCGCGTTGGCGTTCATATCCCCGCGCACAAACCCGCCGCCATGAACGAAGACCACAACGGGTGCGGGTGCGGGTGCGCTCGCCGGTCCGACCGGCGCTGTCGGACGGTAGACGTCGAGCCGATGCCGCGCATGCGGACCATAGGCCAGGTCCCGCTCGATGGCGAAGCCTTCCGTCGACGCCTTCGCCAGCAACGGCGTATAGGTGTCGAGCACAGCACGGCGTCCAGCGGCGATGTCGTCGGTCCACGAGGGGCCGAGCACCCGCATGAGCGCGCGCGCGACTTCCCATTCGGCGGCAGCAGACGTCTGTCCGTCCATCAATAGACTCCCATCAACTGCGACAGCTGCGCGATGTACCCGGCGTAGCGCGGATGCTGCTTGATCGTCTGCGGCGAGCGCGGCCGCGGCAGATCGATCACCACCTCCTGCTCGACCTTGCCCGGACGCGCCGACATCACGATCACGCGATCCGACAGGAACACCGCTTCCTCGATGCTGTGCGTGACGAGCAACACCGTCTGCCGATGCTCCTGCCAGATGCGCAGCAGCTCGACGTTCAGGTTGTCGCGGGTGAGCGCGTCGAGCGCGCCGAACGGCTCGTCCATGAGCAGCACTTTAGGTTCGAGCGCCAGAATCTGGCCGATGGACGCGCGCTGACGCATGCCGCCGGACAGCTCGTGCGGATGATGGTCTGCGAACTGCGCGAGTCCCAGCATCTCCAGCAGCGCCGCTACGCGCGGCTCGCTCTTCTCTTTCGGAATCTTGCGCAGACTGGTGCCGAGCAGCAGGTTCTGTCGCACCGTGAGCCACGGCAGCATGTTGCTCGTCTGGAAGACGACGCCGATCTCGGGCACCGGACGCGACACGCGCTGACCCGCCACGCGCACTTCACCGCCGTCGTGCGTCACCAAGCCCGCCACGATGCGCAACAGCGTGCTCTTGCCGCAGCCGCTGGTGCCGAGAATCGACACGAACTCCTGGTCCGCGATGGAGAGCGACACGTCGTCGAGAATCTTCACCGGCGCAGTCTTGCGGTTCTTCGCCGGAAAGGTCTTGTCGATGTGGCGCACTTCGATCATGGCTTCCGACGTATGGGAGGCCGCGGACGGTACAACAGCTGCGCGCGTCGAATGCAGAGGCGTCACGATGTTCGCTTTCGAATTGGTCAGACCGCTCATACGTTGATCCCCCGCCACCAGACAAACCGCGCCAGCCGCTCGATGGCCCAATAGAGCACCACCGCCAGCAACGTCACCATCAGAATCGCCGCGAACATCACGTCGGTGCGTGCCGCCGCCGAGGCGAACACGATCAGATGCCCCAGCCCTTCTTCCGACCCGATGAACTCACCGACGATGGCGCCGATGACCGCGAGCGGCATAGCGATCTTGAGACCGTCGGCAAACGCAGGCAGCGCCGCCGGGAGGTACAACCGCCAGAAGGTGTCCCACGGGCTTGCACCCAGCGCACGGAAGTGCTCGTCGAGATTGCGGGCCACGGACGCGAGACCGCCCATCGTCGCCACCACGACCGGGAAGAAGGCGAACAGGAACGTCGACGCCAGCTTCGAGGCAAAGCCGTAGCCGAACCACACGATCATGAGCGGCGCGAGCGCGATCTTCGGCATGCTTTGCAAAGCAGTGACGAGCGGGTACAGCGTACGGCGCGCGAACGCGCTGTAGCGGATGACCACACCGATCACCAGCCCGCCGGCGACGGCGGCGACGAACCCCGTCAGCACTTCGACGGTCGTCACCCACGTGTCCGCCAGCATCTGCGGGTGCACTTCCCACGCGGCACGAAAGATGGCCGACGGCGGCGGCATCAGGTACGACTGCACCTTGAAGTACGTCACGGCCATTTCCCACAGGGCAAGCAACACGCCCCAGAATACGATCGTCTGTGCGATGCGTTTCATTCGAATGTCTCCTCCGGATGGACGGGGCCTTAAGCGTTGCCGCCCGACTTCTCCTTGACCATCCCCGGCGGGGGCGGCACGACGAAACGCTCGAACCGGAACCGGTCGAAGCTCTCGATGTTGCGCTCCCACACCTTCGCCTCGTACGGATGCTCGGCGTCGATCTGCGTCATCTCGCAATACAGCTCGACGTTGTTGCCGTCCGGATCCTTGAACACGAGGAAGTAATTCGCACCCGGGCCGTGGCGGCCGATGCCTCGTACGATCTCGACCTCATGCGCCCGCAGCACTTCCACGGCCTTCTCCATCTCCTCGACGCTGTCGACCAGATACGAGAAATGCTCCATGCCGGGACGGCTATAGCGCGGCAGATCGTCGATGTCGGGCGAGTTTTTCGGAATCTGCGAAAGCGCCAAATCGTGGTGATCGCTGCCCGCACGCAGGAACACCATCTGGTCGTCGATCCAGTCGGAGACCGTGAGGCCGAGCACTTCGGTATAGAACTTCACCGACTTCTGAATATCGCGCACGACCAGCACCAGATGGCCGAGACGCTTCGGATTGAGTTTGGGTTTGGGGCTTGTCATCTCTACTCCTTGCATTGCAACAGTTCTCATCGGCTATCGAACGAATTCCCGAACACCGGGAATCACTCGACGAACTGATTGGTATAGATGTCGGTGGCTTTGAGCGTCGGCGCGAGATTGAAGGCATCGCGCACGAACTTCGCAGTGGACTCCATACGCGGCACCGGCAGCCAGCCCGGCTTGTGGCCCTTCGTTTCGCTGTCGGTCTCCAGCGCGCCAATCTGTCGAATCTGTTCGATCATGACCTGCTTGTCGAGCATCGGGTACTGCGAGACGATCACACCGGCGGACTCCTCCGGGTGCTCGCGCATCCAGGCATAGCCCCGGTAGGTCGCCTGCACGAAGCGACGCACCACGTCCGGCTTCTGCGCGATCATCGTTTCGGTCGTGACGATCCCGTTACCAACCATGTCCAGCCCGAAATCGCGATAGCGTAGCGAGCCGATCTCGCGTCCCTGCTTCGACGCCAGCGACCTGAGCACCGGCAGATTCGCGCCTTCCCAGCATTCGGTCAGATCCACGCGCCCTTGAAGAAACGAAGGATTGATGGTGGACGGATCAAGGCGGAGCAGCTTGACGGCCGTCGGCGGCAGGCCATTCGCCTTGAGCCACGCTGGCACGATGTTCTGCAACGGCGACGCGCCGCCACCGCCCATCGACATGCCTTTAAGATCGGCGGGCTTGGTGATGGTGCGTCCGGGCTTTGCGAGATAGCAGATCGCGCCGGGCCAGACCGCGTTGATCGAACCGACCATGCGGGTCTTGCCGCCCTGTGCGCGATTGAGCATGACGCTGATCGGGTCGCCGTAGCCGAACTCGAACAGACCCTGATCGACTTCATTGACGGTGCGTTGCCCGCCGTGACCGACGATGGCCGACACCTCCAGCCCCGCCTCGCGGTAATAGCCCTTGTTGATCGCGACGAGCACGCCGCCGGTACTGCCCTGTGGCAGCCATGAGAGGTTGAACTTGACCTTGTCCTGTGCGGCGACCGGCGTCGCCCACAACGCGCCTGCGCCGACAATCCCTGCCGTGCCGATCGTGCCGGCACATGCGAGCGCCGTCCACCAGCGCCGGGTCCACTGCCACTGCTGCATTGCTGCCTCCTCCTGACCGCCACATGAGCGGTCTTTCTTATTTGCGTTGTGCCACGACGCGGTTCTCGATGGCGCCGATGCCCTCGATACCCGCCACCATCACGTCACCCGCCTTGAGATACACGCCACGCCCCATGCCCACGCCGGTCGGCGTACCCGTGGCGATCAGATCGCCAGGCTTGAGCGTGAGGATTTCCGACAGGTAAGCGATCTGCTCCGCAATGTTGAAGATCATCCCTGCCGTCGTGTCGTCCTGCATCGACTCGCCGTTCACCGACAGCGTCATACGCAGGTTCTGGGGATCGCGAATGACGTCGCGCGGCACAAACCACGGTCCCAGAGGAGCGAAGGTATCGAAACTCTTGCCGCGAAACCAGTCGTGCGTGAACGGATAGTCGGTGCGACGGTTCAAATCCCGTGCGCTCACGTCGTTGATGACGGTGTAACCGGCGATCCATTCATGGGCCTGTTCGACCGGCACATGACGGCCCGGACGGCCGATCACCACGGCCAGCTCGACCTCCCAGTCGACGCGCTCGGCATGCGGCGGCAGCACCACATCGGTACCGGTCGCCGTCACGCTCGTCTCGGCCTTCATGAACATGTACGGCGAGCTTTCGCTGCGCGGCGCGAGCTTGGTGCCCATTTCCGCCGCGTGTTCGTAGAAGTTGGACGCCGTGGCAAAGATGCGGCCCGGCTGATACGGCACGCACAGACGATAGCTGTCGGTCGCCAGCGCCCCCACCTTGGCCGGAACACCTGCGTCCAGCGCGCGACGCACGGCGGCCGACACGGCCTCGCCATGCACATACCAATCCGAGAGAAGCGCCGTCAGGTCTTGTGCCGACGCGAGCCCGTCTTCCGCACTCGCGCCCATGTGACGCAGCACCGCTTCGAGGTCATACAGACGGCCGTGCTGCACCAGTGCCGTACGACGAGCGGCCACGGCGCCCGGCGCCAGCGATTCATAAGTTGCCAATCCAAACCAGGTCACACCTTCCTCCTTGTCTTCCATCGGTAACCGATCTCGTTTTCACGTATCGGCTGTCTTTTTGATTGCTATGTTGAAACACAATACATAGCATATGTATACATAGCAACTGATTTGTATTTTATTTTTCAATCCATTTCTTCAAGACGATTAGGGCCCATGAACGACATGCCGCTGCTGCTCAATCTCATCCCGCTCGAACCGCTCGCCCGCGCGCAATTGCTTGCTGCCGGACTGCGTCTGCATGACGTCGACGCAACCCTGCTTTGCGTCGACGGTGACCCCGTTACGCCGCATGTGCGCCTCGTGCTGACCAACGGCACCACCGGCCTCACGGCTGCACAAATGAACGCGCTCCCTCAGCTCGAACTCATCTGCGCCTTCGGCGCGGGCTTTGAAAACATCGACGTCGACGCCGCCACGCAGCGCGGCATCGCCGTGGCCCATGCGCCGAACACAAACGGCGAGACCGTCGCCGATCACGCGCTCGCACTGATGCTTGCCAGCGCACGCGGACTCGTCACGCTCGACCGCGCCGTGAAAGCTGGCGGCTGGGCGAAACATCGCGCACCGCGCCCCACGTTGAACGGTGCACGACTCGGCATTGTCGGCCTCGGCAACATCGGTCAGGCCATCGCGACGCGCGCGGAAGCCTTCGGCATGTCCATCGGCTATCACACGCGTACAGCCCGCACGAACTGTCGCTGGCAGCATTTCGACGACATCGGCGCACTGGCCGACGCGAGCGACTTCCTCGTGCTCGCCTGTCCCGGCGGCCCGGCCACGCATCACCTCGTGAACACCGACGTGCTGGCACGTCTGGGCGCACACGGCTTCCTCGTCAATGTGGCCCGAGGCAGCGTGGTCGATACGGTGGCGCTGATCGAAGCGCTTTGTGACGGCGTGATCGCCGGTGCCGCGCTCGACGTCTTCGAGACCGAACCCGAGGTGCCATCCTCATTGCGCATGCTTGAGAACGTGGTGCTGACGCCGCACATCTCGGGCCGCTCTCCCGCCGCACTGCAAGCACAGATCGACTTGCTGCTGGCCAACGTGCGCGCCCATCTCGCTGGCACGTCGCTGCCGGCTGCCGTCAACGCCGTCGAACATCGCAACGCGTCGAAATAAAAAAGAAGCGGGCAACCGGGAGACCATCGGAGGTTGCCCGCTTCAAAACTTCACGCTTTGGAGGCCCTGTGAAGTCGGCGGTGACGACGCGAACCGATACATCCGGTCGCGCCGCCCTTGACGTCGAATCGTTCGTTAGCGTGCCGGGTACGGCTTGGCCGGTGCGCCCATCACCGGCTCACCCAGCAGCGGGCTCGACAATGCATAGGCGCCGTTCTCGGTGAAGGCCCACATGATGTTGCGGTCGTACTCGGTGTACATCGCGAACACGCCCTTACCCAGCGTGTAGACCGGCAGTTCCGTTTCGTCGGCCAGCCCCGGTACGAAATAACCGGCGATACGCGGCTTGGTCGGATCCTTCACGTCAAAAATCTGCACGCCTGCGTTGTAGAACGAGTACGGCACGATGCCCTGGCGCCACGTCCCCGGCTGACCGATAGAGTTCGAACGCTTCGGACCGTAGTTGCCGCCACGCTGACAGAAGCTGGTGAACGGCGCGCCTTCGGGCACTTCCGGCTCAGGCAGCTTGCCGGCCACTTTCATCTTCGCGGGATTGCGCGCGTCGACGACGAAGATGTCCTTGTACGGCTCGTAGCAGTCGCGGTTCATCGGGTAGCCGCTGGTGAGCACATAACCGGTGCGCTCGTACTGGCTGACGTCGGCGTTGTCATACTCCGTGCCTGCGAAGCTCGGTGCCGTGTTCACGTTGCCCACCACCTTCGGATGGGCCGGATCCGACAGATCGAACGACCACAGTCCGAGGCCACCCATCGCACCGAACCCCACCTTGCCGCCCTGCTCCAGCGGCTTGGGCAGGAAGATCGGCATACGCGAACCCATCCACGACGTACGGTTGCCCGCACGCGGGTTTTGCAGGTATGCCTGCTCATGCTCTTCGTTGCCGAGAATCTGGCCCGGCACCGAAATCTGCGAGATGAACTTCGGATTCGCGGGGTCCGACATATCCCACACCTGATAGCCCGGCGAGTAGAGATAGTTCGGGTATTCGGTGAGCGCGTAGCTGTCGTCCGGCGCCGACGAGAGAATCATGTACTTGCCGCCGTAGAACTCGGGCGAGTCGAGCGAACCCGAGCCTTGCTGCTGGCCGACAGGCGCGTTCGGATGCTTGTAGTCGGTCGTGCGCGTGGCGATCAGCTTCCAGTCGGACGGCAACGGGCCGTCCATCACGAAGACCTTGAAGCCCTTGAGCGAGTTGTAATTGCGTTGCGCTGCCACCTTGTCCGGCTGCTTCGACTTGTCCTGCATCAGACCGTAGCGGCCGATTTCGAACGACGCGACGAGGATCGGCTTGCCCAGCTTCTTGTTCCACACGATGGTGGCGCCGCCAAGGTAGTCCTGCACGTTGTTGGCGTCGAACTTCTCGCTCGATCCCTTCGGTCCCCACACGCCGCCCTTGGAATAGACGACCTTGCCGTTGGCCGGATCGGTCACGTCCATGATGCGCAGATAGTCGCGGTCATGGATGTACAGATAGCGCTTGCCGTTGAAGTCGGCGATGTTGTTCCACGCGTGGAACGGCGAATCGACGCCCGGATAGAACGCCAGCACCTTCACGTTCTTCGAATAGCTCTTCTTGTCCCACGTGGTCAATTCCCCGGGGAAGCGCTGGCCCGTGTGAATTTCGGGCGACGCCTTCGGCCAGATGAACTTGCCCGTGGCCGGGTCCATGCCGTAGTCGACACCGGCCTTGAGCGGCTTCGGTTCGCGGTCCGGCGTGAGGCGTAGCCATCCGGCCAGATACGGGTCCTTGACGTTCGGCGTGCCAGGCGTACCCGACGGATTCTCGGCGGGCGCCGGCTGCGCGACCGGCGCGCTCTCAGGGGCCGAGGCGTGCGCGGCAAGCGTCATCGTGAGCGCCGCGAGCACTGCCGTGGCCGTCAACATGGCGGGGGCTGCACCGCGTGTCTGCATGCGAAACATGTCTTCCTCCTTCGTCTCAAAAGTCTTCTCGCCGGCGCTGTGAACAACCTTCTCCGGCGGCGTATTACTGAAAAGCGGGAATGCGGATGGCGAACGGCGTTCCGCGTCAGAACGCGTGACGAATACCGAACTGCACGCCCGACGGGTTCTGCGTGCCGGTCGGCGTGACCTGGAACGTCACCGGGTAATGGACGGTCGTGTCGTTGCTGTGCTGCACGCGAGCGTAGGTCGCATACAGCGTGGTGCGCTTGGACAAGCCGTACATGTAGCCGACCACGAAGCCGTTGGCGTTGGAGAGCGCCTTGTTGTTGTCGTCCTGACGGTGGACAAAGCTCGCGTAGAAACGATGGCGGTCGGTCAGCGCATAACGCACGCCCGCCTGAATGTCCCAGCCGCGCACGTTGAACGCGACGTACGGGGGATAAGCGTAGTAGCCGTTGTACGTGTGGTAGATGAACGTCGGCTCGATGCTGCCGAACTTGTACGTCGCAGCGAAGTAGTTGTCGCGCGACGAACGGATCTGGCTTGCCGAATAGATGTCGCGGGTGTATTGCAACTCGCTGACTGCGCCCAGGAAAATGCCGCCCTGGCGATATTCCAGCGCAGCGGAGTAGAAGCGGCCGGAGCGCGTGCCGTCCCCCACACCGGTCGTCGCCATGAAGCGTGCGTTCAGGCCGTACCAGGTCGGCGTCTTGTACTGGATGGAGTTGTCCACACGATACGACGCGTAGAAGAACTCCATGTTGTTGACCATACTGAAGTCAGCCGCCCAGCTCGGATCGGCGTAACCCGCGATCCAGTACGACGGCGTGAACTGACGGCCCAGCGACAGATCGCCCCACGGCCCCTTGATCCCCACGAACGACTGACGCGCCTGCGTCGATTGTGTGCCGTTGTTGGCTGAGAACATCGGCTCGTACGTGAAGAACGCGCGGTTCCCGCCGCCAAGTTCTTCATAGCCGCTCAGGTTGAAACGAGAGTTGTTCAGCCCACCACTGGACATTCTCGTGACCTTGCCGCCATTCGCGCCCGACCCCCACAGTTGTTCCATGTTCAGGTCGATGAACCCCGAGAGCGTGACACCCCCGGAAGACTGCGCGTACGCACCGCCCTGCATTGCACCCAGCAGCAATGCACACAACACTCGCTTCTTCATGCTGTCTCCTGATGTTTCTCGTTTTATTTGCGACGCCTCCCCTGTCGAACTGCCGGGATGTCTGTCGCTCGCCCGTTGTATGTATACAATCTTTCGATGGATTATACATATCAAAGAAATTGAATTTCTACTGCTATTTACTTATACAAACGGGCTATTTTTTTATAGCGGGTTACCCCTTAGGACTTTGGATGATGAATCGCCACCGACACACCCGGCGCGATGCACGCGAGGTGGCCGGCGGCGATTTGAGGCACTACCGTAGGGAATGTCGAGATGCGTCGCGCGCGGATCAAAGTCCGCTGCGGTCGGCCTGGAGGCCTTCGTGGCGCAGCTTCGGCGCGTTGTCGTTACCCGTACCGTCTTTCGAAGCGCCGCCCCAGCCGTGCGCGGTGACGTCGAAGATCACACCGTTCGGGTCGAAGAATTTAACTTCGTAGAAGATGTTGCTCTTCACGGGCACTTCGCCCATGTAATAGCGTCCGCCAGCCGCTTCGATCTTCGCGCGCGTGGCGGCCACGTCCTCCACCCAGATGCCGATGTGATGCAGACCGACAAACTCGCGCCCGCGGTCGCCCGCCGCTTCGTCGTTCTTATAGTTGAGCAGCGCGAGGTTGATGACACCGTCCGAGAGATAGACACCCCGGGCGAGCGAGGAATCTGTCTCCCCGACCTTCTTGAAATCGAACGCCTGCATATAGAACTCGGCTGCCTTCCAGGGGTCCGGCACGGAAAGCGCAATGTGACGCAGTTTGGCCATGATGAATGTCTCCTTCGGATTGAGGTGATAGGCCTCGCCGGCACCTCCGGCGAATGGCTTATGTATACTATCTCAGCACATTGCATTCAAAAACGTATTTTTGAATGCATATTGAGCCTCCCACCGCTCCGGAAATCAATCAAGCCCCGTCTCTTATGGCGTTGCGCCCTTTTTACACGAGAACATAAGGAAAAATACTCGTATAATCCGCATGTATACAATCCGACTAAAACGACGCATCTACGGAGCGAGATAAACCAGCATGGCCGAAACCATTGCCGCACGGATCTGCCGCGTATTGACGGGCGAAATCATCGACGGCCGCCTGCCCCCCGGCCAGAAGCTTGAAGAGGTCGTGCTGGCCGAGCGCTTCAAGGCGTCACGCACGCCCATTCGCGAAGCGCTGCGCGAGCTGAACGCCCGTGGCCTCATCGAACTCACGCCGCACAAGGGCGGTGTCGTCGCGAGCATCAGCGTCGATGACCTGTCCGACATGCTCGAAGCGATGTGCGAACTCGACGCGCTTTGCTGCCGCCTGAGTGCACAGCGCATGAGCGCCATGCAGAAGAAGCAGCTCGAGATGATTCACGTCCAGAGCAAGCAGTGCATGGACGCGGGCGACGAAGCCGGTTATCTCGCGCTCAACCGTGAGTTCCATCAGTTGCTGAGCGCAGGTACGCAGAACAAGACGCTCATGGCCCTGATCGATAGCCATCGCGAACGGCTCGCGCCGTTCCGGGCGGCGCAGTCCGACGTCGAAGAACGCTTCACTGTGTCGTTCGACGAACACGACCGCGTCGTGGAAGCCGTGTTGGCCGCCGATGCCGAAGCCGCCTATAACGCGATGCGCAGCCACACGGCGCGTCTGAGCATTCACGTACTCGAACGTCTGCAACATAGCCGCAAGGACGCGTAATCCTCACGTTCACTTTACGTACACCCGGCCCGCCTGCGGCCGGGTGACGCTCTCTCTCCCCCGCCATTGCACCGTCTCCGAAGCCACCTTTCGGACTTCGCACCATGCGAAAAGACATTGCCGGGCGATTCAATTCATCGTTTGGTGATACTCGACCGATAAGACCTCTCACGGCACCGGCCCAACGCTCATCACGTATTCCGCGTGTTCGTCACTCGGATAGCGCATTTTTCTGCGCCCCAAGAAGGTTGCTGTCTTCCGCACCGGCTTCTAGCCTGCACGAGTGGGTCGCGAAGCACCGCTATCGCTACGCGCCACGACGTCGCTCTTCTGCGACGGCATATCACTCCACCTCTTGGGAGACTCACATGTCTGAAGTCACTGACGTACTCGTTGCCATTGACACCAGGGCGATTCTCGACCGGTATGGCAAGAACAGCAGTCTGTCGAATCCTCCGCTCATCGACGCCAAGCACGTTTTCATGATCGTGACGCAGAAGAACGTGGTCAGCGGTCAGGCCGGTGGCGAACTCGATGTTGCCGCTCGGATTGGCGACGTGATCCGCTGGCGTGAAAATTCCCTCTCGTTGGGCTTCGAGGAGTCATGCATCTTCTACAAGTTCGTCAGCGGCCAGGTCAATCTCATCTCCGAGCCCTCACCGCGCGAATCGGAAGTCAAGATCCCGGTGCCGAATCCGCAGGACCCCACGCATCCGAAGAAGCAGCAGGTGTCCAACTACTTCTGGTCGTGCGAAACGCTCAAGACCGGACGCGTGACCTATCACTTCCAGTTCCAGATTCTGGATCGCAGCGGCAATCTTTGCGGCTGCTACCAATGGGATCCGTTCATCAGCATTCGCAACGACTAAATCACTGACGGCAGCGATCCACCGGCCGGTGGATCGCAAATCCACTGCCCAAGGCAAGGAATCCGCTATGCCCGAATCCCAAACCAGCGCGGATGTTCTGTTGATTATCGACGCCGCAGCATTGCTTGCGGGAGCGTCCGCCTCCGATTGCTGCTACGCGCTATGCACCGGGCTGGATTCTCTGCTGACCAGCAACGGCGGGCAACTTCACCTGAATGCGATACCTGGCGAGCGTGTCAGCATCCGCTGGTCCCCCACATCGGTGCGCGGTGAGCAGGCGATCCTGCTTGACCTGCATTTGCCCAATGACGACGTGCTCTCCAATCTGGTCCTGACGACGAACCCCGACGTGACGCTCTTCGTTCCGCAAATGGATGACCCCACCAAACTCGAAACGCGCACCACGCTTGACGCATGTTGGGAGGTCGACGTTGTTGCGGAGGGAAGCGTCGACATGCAGATCGAGGCGATCGTGACGGATCGAAATGCGGAGGTCATCGGCACATTTCGATGGCCGCTGTCCATCGTTGCGGGCTGATGGATTCACTCACCGCCAACTATTTAGAAATCGAATGGCATGCATTGTGATATTTAATTTGTCGATGCCGGATCGGTTCGCTATCTTGTAAGTCTTACCCCGCAGTTTCACCCCCCACGAGACCCCGCAGCGCGGCTGTGTCCCGCCACACGACATGTTCATACGACAATGTTGTGAGGCAGCGCCAGCGAGGCCCCGGGCAGCATAGAGGCGTTCCCAATGACTCACCGCGTTTTCGTCGGCGCCGTCGGTGCCGACGGCAACCCCATTACCCTTGCTATGCGCGACGGACGCTTCACCTACGTCGGCGCGCACGAGTCGTACACGTCCGACACCACCGGCGCTCAGATTATCGATCTGCGAGGCAAGCTCGTGCTGCCCGGTTTCGTCGATGGCCACATCCATCTGGACAAAAGCTTCGTCGGCGATCGCTGGCGTGCGCACCGTCCCGCCGCGACCCTGCGCGAGCGTCTTGCTGCCGAGAAACAGGAAATCGCCGCCGCCGCGCCGATGGCACAACGTGCCGACGCCCTCATGCGTCAAACAGTGTCGTTCGGCACCGTGGCCATGCGCTGTCATGTGGACGTCGACGCCAGCACCGGCCTCACGCACCTGAACGAAGTCCTGGCCATGCGTGAAAAGTGGCGCGAATGGCTGGATATCGAACTCGTCGCGTTCCCGCAAGCGGGTGTGATGACGTGCCCCGGCACGGCCGAGGTCCTGGAAGACGCCGTTCGCGCCGGTGTGCAGGTCGTGGGCGGCATCGACCCGACTACGCTCGACGGCGACCCGCACGGCCAACTGAGCGTGATCTTCGGCATCGCGGAGAAGCACGGCACGAAGATCGACATCCACCTGCATGAGCCCGGCGACATCGGTCTTGCACAGCTGCATCGCATTGCGGCACGCACGCAGGCGGCCGGGTTGCAGGGACGTGTGTCCGTCAGCCATGCCTACGGACTGGGCGACATCGGCCCGGAAGAACTCGACACCATCGCCCGTGCACTGGCCGACGCCGACATCTCGATCATGACCAACGCCCCGGGCGACCGCGCCTTCCCGCCGATTCTGCGCTTGCGCGAAGCAGGTGTGCGTGTCTTCACGGGCAACGACAACATTCAGGACAGCTGGTGGCCGTACGGCAACGGCGACATGCTGCAACGCGCGATGCTCATCGGCTATCGCTCGGGTTTCTATACAGACGAAGACTTGCACGTCGCACTCGAAATGGCGACGACTGCGGCGGCTGCCGTGATCGGCAAAGCGGACTACGGTCTGCACGCGGGCAACGAAGCCAGCTTCGTCGTCTTCGACGCACCGAACGCGGCCGCCGCTGTGGCAGCAGCACCGGCGGCGCGCGCGGTGATTCGTCACGGACGTTACTGGGGCGGCCCGGCGCAACTCGCGCTGGACCCCGCCCTGCTCAAGGACACAGCAGGGGCCACCCCGACCTGACTGTCATGCGCGACGCTGCCGCCTGCGCAAGGCGACGGCGTCGCTCACGTTCGTCGCACCGAGGTGAAGCGATCCGTGCGCGCCCCTAAGCGCAGATCGAAACCCAGGAACCCGGCGGCGGACGATGGGGAGAAAAAACAGAACGACGCATCGGAATCATCAGGAGCTAACAAGCATGTCGAAGACTACGTATTACGCGCCGCACGGCGGGCACCCGGGCCAAACGGAACTGCTCACCGACCGCGCCATGTTCACCGAAGCGTACGCCGTCATCCCGAAGGGCGTGATGCGCGACATCGTGACCAGCCACCTCCCGTTCTGGGACAACACGCGTTTGTGGGTGCTGGCACGTCCGCTCTCGGGTTTCGCCGAGACGTTCGCGCAATACATCATGGAAGTCGGCGCAGGTGGCGGTAGCGACAAGCCCGAGCAGGACGACAAGGCCGAAGGCGTGCTGTTTGTCGTGGAAGGCGAAATCACCGTGACGATTCAGGGCAAGGCGAACACGCTCACCCCGGGCGGCTACGCGTTCATTCCGCCCGCGACCGACTGGCAACTGCGCAACAACAGCCAGAACACCGCGCGCTTCCACTGGATCCGCAAGCACTATCAGGCCGTGGAAGGTCTGCCGTATCCGGAACCGTTCGTGAAGAACGAGCAGGACGTCGAGCCGATCGCCATGCCGGGCACCGACGGTCGCTGGGTGACCACGCGCTTCGTCGACATTCAGGACATGCGCCACGACATGCACGTCAACATCGTGACGTTCCAGCCGGGCGGCGTCATCCCGTTCGCGGAAACGCACGTGATGGAGCACGGCCTGTATGTGCTCGAAGGCAAGGCCGTCTACCGTCTGAATCAGGATTGGGTGGAAGTCGAAGCCGGTGACTTCATGTGGTTGCGTGCGTTCTGCCCGCAGGCCTGCTATGCCGGTGGCCCCGGTCCGTTCCGCTACCTGCTGTACAAAGACGTCAACCGTCACATGAATCTGACGCTGGGCGCTCAGCCGAAGTAAGCGGCATTCAGCCGTAGCTAAATAGTAAATAAGCCGCGTGCATCCTGATCACTTCGACGCACGCGGTTTCGATGCCAGCATCCCCACAAGTACCTTGGCGAGCGCGCCCACCATCGGGTCGGCCGTCGGCCGGTGAAAGATCGCCAGCTCGAACGTGTCGACAACAGGCAACCCCTGCCCACGACCGAGCACCACATGCCCCGGCAGCACCGCGCGCGGCGGCACCAGACTGATCCCCATGCCATCGGCCACAGCGCCCTGAATGCCGCTCAGACTCGAACTCGTGAAGCTGATGCGCCAGTTGCGCCCCATCGCTTCGAGCGCATTGATCATGTCGTCGCGGTACAGCCCTCGCGTCGGGAACGTCACGAGTGGTACGGGATCGAGACCGAACGACGGATGCTTCGCACTGTCGATCCACGCCAGCTTTTCCGGACTGCTCGCCACCGACTCGCGACTATTGCGGCGCTGCTTGACCAGCACGAGATCCAGTTCGCCGTGATCGTAACTGCCCAGCAAATCGCGACTCAGGCCGCTCGTGACTTCGAGCTTGACCTGCGGATACTGACGGTTGAAACGGGCGAGCACCTGCGTCGTCGCGCCCGTGGCGAAATCCTCCGGCACCCCGAGGCGCACCGTCACCGCCACCACCGCCCCCGAGAGCGCTTCGAACATCTGATCGTTGAGCGCGAGCATCTGACGCGCGTAACCGAGCAACAACTCGCCCGCATCGGTCGCGTGCACCTCGCGATTGCCACGGTCGAGCAACTTGTGGCCGACCATGTCCTCCAGACGCTTCACCTTCTGACTGACGGTGGACTGCGTCGAGTGCAGACGGGCGGCCGCCGTCGTGAAGCTGCCGCAATCGGCCACCATGATGATCGAGCGCAAGAGGTCCAGATCGAACAGCGGTCGATTCGATTTCACACTACCAGCCATGTTTCATATTTATTAGATGAATGGCTGAACTTGTATCACGCGCGACGAACGCCCGGCAACTGGGGTTTTCGGCGGTGCCAGCGCCATGATGGCTACTGGCACCGCGTTGTGCATGTAGCGCTTGGCTAGACGCCCAACGCTCGTCCGTCGCTGCGCGGATCGTGCGCGCCGCTCATCTGCCCTTGCGGGCCGATACGAATCGCGCCGGGATGCCCCGCCAGTTGGCTTTGCGGCGGCAGCGGGCTCATCTCGTGCCCGCGCGCCGCCAGCGCGGTGAACACCCCCGCCCCGGCGTCCTGCTCCAGCTTGAGGCTGTCGCGCGAATCCGAGAACGTCTTGCCCAGCAGGAAGCGCGGGCGCTTCAATGCCGTCAACGGATCCATGTCGTAGTCGATGAGACGGGTGAGCACGGCCGCGAGCGTCTGCGGCTGCCCGTCTGCGCCTTGCGTGCCGTAAAGCAATTGCGGACGTCCGCCCTTCAGGTACATGCCGGGATTGAGCGTATGGAACGGACGCTTGCCGCCGCGCAGCACGTTGGGACTCGCCGGGTCCATGCTGAAAGACGCACCCCGGTTGTGCCACAGCACGCCGGTGTCCCCCAGCACCACACCGCTGCCCCAGTCGAAGTAGACGGTTTGCAGCATGCTCACGCAGTTGCCCTGACCGTCCGCCGCCCCGATGTACACCGTGTCGCCCGTCTTGAAGACGTGCGGCCACGGCATCGCGCGGTCCATGCGGATGCTGCGCGCATGGGCGTCGAGATTCGCACTGGACAGCAGACGATCCACCGGCACGTCGACGAAATCGGGATCGGCCACGTAGCGGTTGCGGTCGAGAAACGCGAGCTTCACCGCTTCGACCAGCACGTGATAGTAGTCGGCGCTGCCCTCCGGCATCGACTTCAGATCGAAACGATTGAGGATCCCCATGATCTCAAGCGTCGTTACGCCCTGTGTCGGCGGACGCAGCCCAAGCAACTCGCCGTCCCGATACGCCACGCGCAACGGCACTTCCTCACGTGCCTGCGCGCGCGACAGATCGCTCGCGCGCAAGGGCGAACCGACCTTCTTCAGACCGGCGGCGATGCGTCCGGCCAGATCCCCTTCATAGAATTCGCGTCCGCCGTGGGTCGCGATGCTGTCGAGACTTCGGGCCAGCGCAGGCTGATGGAAGCGCTCGCCCGCCTGCGGGATGCGCCCGTTCGGCATGAAGGTGGACGAAAAACCCTCCCAGCCGGACAACTCGTTGGCGCGGAACGTCTGCCAGAAATGCTGCGACGGCGTGACCGGAAAGCCGTTCGCGGCGTACTCAGTCGCACGCGAAAAGAGCGATGGCCACGACTGCTGACCACCCCACTGCGTGCGACTCAATTCAAATGCCTTGTCCCAGATGGCGACGGTCGCGGCAGTGGTCAGCGTCGCGCCGGGGCCGCGCACAGGAATCGTGCTGCCGTACTCGGGCGTTTGTGCCGCGGCCTGACCGATGCCTGAGAGCGTGCGCACGTTGCCGTCACGATCGCTGATGACCATGAAGGCGTCGCCGCCCAGACCGGTGAAGTGCGGATACGTCACGCTCAGCACCGCGCCGATAGCAATCGCCGCTTCGATGGCGTTCCCGCCCGCGCGCAGCACTTCCAGCCCCGCTTCGCTCGCCAGCTCATGCGGACTTGTCACCATACCGCGCGTCGATTGCGCCAGCCGTCCGTCCGGCTTTGCGTTCGTCTCGGCTTTGGTCGCCACGGCCTCAGCAGCCGAGAGCGGTAGGACGGCGCTGCCCGCCAGCGCCGCCGTCCCCATCAGAAAACTACGACGTGCGTTGAGGCTGGTCGCATCGCCAGCAGCAGTTGGTTGCGGCGGCGATTGTGGTGGTGTCGGATTGAGGCCATCGGCCGGTTTTGGTGCGAACGTCATGCCGTCTCCCTTGGGGATGTCATTGGAAAGCGAAGCGCACCCGACACTGGCAGCGCTTCGCCCTTACATCGTTAAATCGTCAAAGGGTTGGTGGTCAGACTTCCGCCTTCCAGCCCTTCCAGTTGCGCTGATGCGAGACTTCCGGGGCGGAGTAGCGCTCCTTGACCCAGGCGTACACCGGACCGAGAGCGTTCATCGCCACGGCCGCGGCCAGTGCGGCCAACGGATCCTGAGCAACGGGACCGAAGCCGCCGAACAGCGTGGCGAAGTAAGTCGCGAAGCCGAAGAACATGCCCGGGATGAAGTTCAGGCCGGGGAAGAAGCGAGCCAGCGCCATCATCGAGCCGTTGCCTGCGAAGAGAATCACCATCTCCGCGACCACCAGCGTGTTGCCGCTGAACTGCGTCGCGGCCTGTTTGAAGCCCAGCACGATCAGGAACGCGAAGAACGATCCGATCGGTAGCGTCGCCCAGATGCGTTTGAGGTTCACCAGCGTCGGGCCGCCCATCGCGAACGTGGCTGCCCAGCTAATAAAGATCGCCCATGGCGGCAGATGCAACGGCAGCATCGCAATCGGGATGGTGGTGACAGCAAGTAGTGAGGCAACGACTTCCGCAGGCAGCTTCTTCATGATTGTCTCCTTGAGTTTTATAAGAACTTCATTGCGCACAACAACATGAATGCCGGTGAATCTCGCAGCTGTGCTGCGTCACGACCGTAATGCGGCCGCGTTTGATGACCCACAGACGTGGCGGGATATCGAGCAGCGCGTCGGCCACCCGGAACGTATCGAGAATGATCAGATCGGCCTGCTTGCCCACGGCGATGCCATAGTCGTGCGACAGTCCGATGGCGCGCGCGGCGTTATGCGTGCCCATGTCCAGAATCGCCTGTTGATGCTCGGGCACGCCGAACTGCGCCACGTGCGCGAGCAGGTTGCCGATCTGCAACATGTCGGCCTTGCCGAACGGGGTGAACGCGTTGCGCACGTTGTTCGACGAGTAAGCGACGTTCACGCCCGCACTATGCAACGCCTTCACAGGGGTCAGTCCACGCCGCTGGTTCTGCACATCCTTGCGTCCGCCGAGATACAGATCCGTCGCTGGCAACGTGACGATGCTGATGCCCGCCAGCCGGATCTGTTCGATCACCGGTGCGAGTTCGTCGTTGTCGAGCGCGCCCAGACTCGTCACGTGGCCGAGCGACACCCGTCCCTGATAGCCCGTGTCGATGGTCCGTTGCGCGATGTAGGAGATCGCAGCGAAGCGCTGATCGCTGGTGTCGTCCGCGAAGTCCGCATGCATATCGATAGGCGCATCGAAGCGCTGCGCCAGCTCGAACACGATATCGATGTGGCGCTTCGTGTCTTCCCAGTTCAGCTCGTTGTACGGGCAGCCGCCCACGACGTCCGCGCCCATGCGCAGCGCGTCGATCATCAGCTCATAGGTACCTTTCGACTTGAGAATGCCCTCCTGCGGGAACGCCACGATTTGCAGGTCGAGCAGGCTGTCGTATTCGTCCTTGAGCGTGAGCAGCGTTTCCACACCGATGAGGCCCTGAATCAGGTCGACGTCGGGGTGTGCGCGCACTGCGACCGTACCGTTCTTGACCGCCATGTCGAGTACCTGACGCGAGCGGTCGAGCACGTCTTCGCGCTCCTGCTTGCTCTTGAGAATGCCGGTCACGCGAATCGCCTCGTCGAGCGTGCCGAAGCGCGCGGGCAGACGGCGGTGCAGCAGCGCCTTGTCGAGATGCAGATGCGCTTCGACGAGGCCGGGAATCGCGGCCCTGCCCTGCGCGTCGATCTGCTCGTCGGCGGTGGCGTCGATGCCCGGCTCTATCGCGGCAATGCGTCCGCCCTTGATGGCGATGTCCACGAGCGGCGCGTCGTCGCGTACGCACACGTTGTTGATCAGCAGGTCCACATGCATGGTGCGGGTCTCCTTACGTCACGAGAAGCACTTGCGAATAGCGTCGCAGAGTGAGGTTGATGAGTTTGGCCGGAGTGCATCGGCGGCCGGGGTGGCAAAAGTTCTGAAAGGCTTGAACCAAGATTAGAGGAGCGCCCGGATACGGGGCATCGGGATTTGCTGGTTTTCGTCTAAGAATTTCCCTAGACGCAGTGCAGCATTCAAAACATGGGGGAAAGGGGCGGCCGGACAGAACGTCCGGCGCTGGGAAGCAGATGCCGAATCAGGCGTCGGTACCGGCGACGATCAGGCCATGTTCGATGGCGTAATGCACCAGCCCCGCCGTCGACGGAATGTCCATCTTGGTCAGGATGTTGGCCTTGTGCGTGCTGACGGTCTTGGCCGACAACGACAGGCAACGGGCGATGTCGTTGATGCCGTTGCCTTCGACCAGCATTTGGAAAATCTGGAACTCGCGCGCGGTCAGATGCGTGTGTGGTAGCGCCTCGGCCGGTTGTTGCAACTGGCGCACTAGCTTGTCGGCCACCAGCGGCGACACGACGGTACCGCCACGCGCCACGCGCCGGATGGCGCTCATCAGTTGCTCGGATTCGGCGTTCTTCGTCAGATAGCCCGATGCGCCAGCGCGAATGGCCTGCACCGCATATTGCGACTCGCGATACATGCTGAGCACCAGAATCGGCAGCGACGGATAGCTCGCCTTGATCTGGGCGATGAGCGCAATGCCGCTCTTGCCGGGCATCGACATATCGAGCAACAGCACGTCGATGGTAGTCAGGCGCAGGCGCTTCAGGACGTCTTCGCCGTCCACTGCCTCGGACACGACGGCCATGTCGGGGGCCATCGAAATGATCTTTTTCAGACCGTCGCGAATGATCGCGTGGTCGTCGGCAATCATCACACGCATGGCCACCCCGCATCGTGAGTTGCCGGAATCGTCGCGGCGTGCGTGGCAGGCCGTGCCGGAATCCGAACGACGATCCGCGTGCCCTGCCCTGGCGCACTTTCGATATCGAAGGCACCGCCCAGCATCAGCGCCCGCTCGCGCATGCCCATGAGACCGAGCCGCTGCCCGTGTCCAGCGCGCAACGGGTCCATGCCCCGCCCGTCGTCGCTGATGCACACGTGGCAGTGACCGTCGCGCAATTCGAGCGTCACGCGAACCTGCGTCGGCTGTCCGTGACGGCTTGCGTTCGTGAGCGACTCCTGCACGATGCGGAAGATGGCCGTGCTGCACTCGCTATCGAGACACGCCGTCACCGACTCGGGCATCATCAGTTCGCAAGGCAAGCCGTGACGCTGTGCAAACGATTCCGTGAGCCATTCCAGCGCGGCGTGCAGGCCGAGTTCGTCGAGTACCGCCGGGCGCAAGTCCGCCGCAATGCGATGCACGGCGTCGATGGTCTCGTCGACCAGCTCCTTGAGCATCTGGATCTGGGCGGACTGATCTGCGGCAGGCAGATCCGGTTGCGTTTCCAGATAATTCAGACCGAGACGCAGGCCGCCCAGCCACTGGCCGAGTTCGTCATGCAATTCGCGCGACAGTCGCGTGCGTTCGGCTTCACGTACGGTTTGCAGATACGCCGAGAGTTGACGTAGTTGTGCGCGCGAATCGAGCAGCGCCATTTCGGAGCGCTTGCGGTCGGTGATATCGCGAGAGATGCCGACGGTGCCGACGATGCGTCCGTGGGCATCGCGCACGGGCATCTTGACGGTGTCGAACCAGCGCGGTGCCCCGTCCGCCCCCGGACGGCTCTCTTCGTAGCGACGACGCACGCCGCTCGCGACGACGGCACGGTCGGTGGCAAGGTACACACGTCCCCACTCGGAGGACCAGACCTTGTCCGGCGTGCTGCCAATGATGTCAGCCTCGGTGCGCCCGCATGCGGCCATGAAGGCGTCGTTGACGAGGATGTAGCGCGACTCGGTGTCTTTGAGCCACGCCTGATCCGGGATGTTGTTCAGAATCGCCCGGTGCAGTTCGCCATGCGTCTCCACTGCGTCTCCTTGCCGTACCGATGAAATGGCGCGGTGCAGCACAGTCAGCGGCTGGCAAACAAGGCGTGCGCCTTACCAGAGGTCCGCCATGACGTCGACACCGGTCCGCCCCCAATATAGCCAGACCGGCGCGCGGGCGCGCCTCTAGTTTTCCCGCATATCGTCATGCTGCGTTGCTTCATGAGTTTTTCTGATGGATGCCGCTGCGTGACTGGAACGACTAACAGGTGCTGGAAACGTCACGCGTCATAGCCACGGAACAGGCCGCACAAGCGGAACACGTCTTCCGTGTAAGGTAGTTGCTTGACCTTGCAATAGCGGCTCGCGAGTTTCATCAACTCCTTGATGTCGCGCCCGCTCGCTTTCGGATATCGCGCTGCCAGCGTCTCGATTAGCCCATCGTCGAGATGCGCGCCCACCTGATCCGCCTGCATGCGCCAGAGCCTGCGCGCATCCGCCGCCGACGGCACTTCATAGTGAATCGTGGCGATGCAGCGCGAGAGGATCGCGTCGTCCACGTCGCCAATGCGGTTCGTCGTCATGAACAACAACCCATGGAAGTACTCCAGCGAGCGAAGGAACTCCGCGACGATGGCGTTGTGCTCCAGATCGTTGTCGCGACGCCGGATGTACACGTCGGCCTCGTCGAGCAACAGGATCGCGTTCCAGCGCATGGCGCGTCGCAAGATGCTCATGAGCGTTGCGCCCACGGACGCCGCCGTCGTGCCCAACTGCCCCGAGTGCACGCGATACAGTGGCTTGCCGACCACTTCCGAATAGATCTCCGCCGTCAGCGTCTTGCCGAGGCCCGGTGCACCCTGACACAGGATCGTCGCGCCCCCCGATTTGCCCGGGACGAAGTCCGGCATCATCACGTCCATATTCGACGTCAGGATGTCGATGAGATCGTGATGGTGCGCAGGCAACACCAGCTTGTCGCGCAGACTCGGCTGATATTCGTACTCGGTCATGTTCTGTACGTGGACCCAGAGATTGCGGTGCCAGTCGAGATGGAACACATGCACGTAGCAGTGCAGCGGAATCGTCTCGAACGCCTGCCCGATCTCGGCGTTGCGCCAGAAGTCGGCATCGCAAGCCATCTCGAAGTTGCGCTCCAGCCGCTCTTCGTCGTTGACGCACTTGGCCGTTACGCCGTCGCCCACACGAATCAGTTCCGTCACTCCCTTCGGATCGACGGAGAACGCGGCGCGGCTCAGCACGAACTGCGCACCGAACGCGCGCTGCACGCGCAGGAAGCGCTGCGCATGCTGTTCGTATTCGGTCTTGAACTCCGCGCATTCCTTGTAGAAACCGAACTCCGCGAGCAGTTCGGGAATGGTGCGATTCGCAATGTCGTCGCGTGTGAAGACGAGCGACGTGGTCATGCCCGAGCGACGCGGGCGATGCTCCGTCGGACTCAGGTTCGCCGACTGCATGGTGTTCGCCAGCATGTCGACGACGACGTACGGCGAGCCCTGATCCGGCTCGACGTAGCGCAACCGTCGCACCAGCCACGGCAACAACGCACCGTCGCGATGACGCTGATACAGCCAGCCGTCGATCACGTCGCGTGCGAGGTAGGCGACCAGCCCAGGCACGAGTTTGTCCAGACTGGGAATCACGCGCGCTTGCGGCGCGTTGTAGACGTTATCGAGTGCGAGCATCTGGAACATCAATGCGCGCTCGTTCTGCGACTTGCTCAGTACGTAAAGCGTGTTGAGCGACTTTGCGTCGAACCATTCGCTGGAGACCAGCATATTGCCGCGACACACGCCGTAAGCCGTCAGTTGCTTGCCCAGTGGCGAGTCGGTGCCGATCAGTTGCATCAGCGGATGAATCAGTGATTCGGGAATTTCGAAATCCATGGACGGCACTCCCCGTATGGCGTGTCGGTTCAGGCGAGGAAGAAGTCGATGGCACGCGCCACGACGCCCGGCTCGATGATGTGCAGCCCGTCGAATTCGACGTACTGCACGTCGTAGCCCGCCGCTTTGAGTTTGTTTGCGTTTTGACGGCCGCTCGTGGCGATCGGTAGTTGTTCGTCGATCAGCCCGTGGGCGATGAACACTTTCGGCAGCCCTTCCTGCACGAAGATCGACATGAAACCGCCGGAGAACGCGATGACGTGGCTCGCAATGTCGCCGTTCGTCACGCCAATCGACAGCGCGTAACTCGCGCCGTCGGAGAATCCCGCGAAGGCCACATGCTGAGCATCGATGCAATAGCGCGCAGCGACCGCGCGCAATGCCGCTTGCAGACGCTCCAGATCGGGGCCGTTGCCACCGATCACGATGTCCCACGTTGGGAAGGTCGAATGCGGCGCGAGCACGAGAAACTTGTGCTGATCCGCGTGCGGCTCGATGAACGGCAACACCTTCTCCGGGAAACCGCCTGCGCCGTGAAACATTACGAACAGCGGCACCGGTTTGTCGGTGGGCAGATCGGCGGGAACGTATAGGACTGCGTCGCGTGTTTCGCTCAAGCCCAGTGAATGGCGGCCGGGTGCGAACGGTTCAGGCGGAAGGTCGGAAGATGGCGACGAAGCGCAGGCCGACGCTGGCGCGCTCGGGGCGGCGGACGCGATGACGTCCGGTGGCATGCGTCCGAACAAGGAAGGGTCGAACATGGCGCGGTGATTGTCCCGTAATCGTTGATGTTATTGATATATTGTATATCACACACATCATCGATGACGTTCGTTATTTGTCGCGCTCGCGACTTCTCTGCGTCTTATCCGGCCATGTAGGCGGTTAATCCGGCCACGAGCGCATCGAACGCGACTTTGCAGCGCGGATTGGCGCGCAGGTCTTCGTGCATCGTGACCCACGTCTGTAGCCGGAATCGGAAGGCGCTCGGCAGCAGACGCACTAGTCGCGGGTCACGTCTGGCCAGCGGCACCTGACACCCGCCTATTCCGTATCCGGCGCGAATCATCGCCAGTTGCGCCAGATCGCTGTCGGCCCGGAACGCGAACGTCTCCCGCGCCCACATCGGCACGCCGCGCGTCGCCTCGCGCAGGAACGGCGTCAATTTATCGAACCCGATCACCGTGTGATGCGCGAGGTCCGCAAGCGATGCCGGTGCGCCGTAGCGGGCGACATAGTCGTCGCGCGCGTGCAGGCCGACGTCGATGACGCCAATACGGCGGGCAATCAACGCGTCCTGCTGGGGCGGCGCCATGCGCACCGCAATGTCCACTTCACGATGCAACAAATCCTGAATGCGGTTCGTCGGCACCAGCTCGATGGTCAGATCCGGGTGCGCGCGACGTAACGCCGTCAGGATCGGCGGCAAGACTTCCACCCCGACGACCTCGCTCGCCGAGATGCGCACCACCCCGTTCACCCCGGCGCCATGACTCGCCGCCGCCCGCTCGAAGGCCAGCGCCGTGTGCTGCATCGCCTGCGCATGCGAGCGTAGCGACTGCGCCGCGTCCGTCGGCAGCAAGCCCGTTTGCGAGCGCGTGAAGAGCGTCTGACCCAGCGCTTGCTCCAGCGCTGCGATGTGTCGTCCCGCCGTTGGTTGTGTGATACCCAGCGCACGTGCCGCGCCCGAGAGCGAGCCCTCCGTCAGCACGGCGAGAAACGTTCGGTAGAGATCCCAACTGAGATTCGATGTCATACAAAAATGTATAGCCGATAGATTGTTTTAGGCAATTTTATTTTAATCACCTCGCGCGGAGAATGGCATCACCGACAACGAACGAGGAGCCTCCCCATGAGCCATTCCAATCAACAGACAACATCCCGCGCACTGGTGCTTGGCGCGACGGGCGGCATCGGCGGCGAAGTCGCGCGGCAGTTGCTCGCGGCGGGCTGGCAAGTGCGTGCCCTGCGCCGGGGCGGCGCCCCCGATTCGACGACGGAAACCGCCATCGAATGGATCGACGGCGATGCAATGCGCGCCGACGACGTTCTCGCCGCTGCCCGCGATTGCGCCGTGATCGTGCACGCCGTCAACCCACCGGGCTATCGCAACTGGAGCACGCAGGTGCTGCCCATGCTCGACAATACGATTGCCGCTGCCACACGCTATGGTGCAACCGTCGTCCTGCCAGGCACCGTCTACAACTACGGTCCGGAGACGTTCCCCATGCTGTATGAAGACGCGCCCCAACGGCCGCTGACCCGCAAGGGCCGTATCCGCGCGACGATGGAAGGCCGTCTGCGTGATGCGAGTCGCAACGGTGTGCAAACCATCATCGTGCGTGCGGGTGACTTCTTCGGCCCGCTGACCCGCAATAGCTGGTTCGCTCAGGGACTGGTGAAGCCGGGACAGACGACACGCGTAGTGCAAATCCCCAACGCCCCCGGCGTCGGCCATCAATGGTCGTATCTGCCCGACGTGGCCCGCGCGATGGTCATGCTGATCGAACGCCGCCACACGCTCGACGCGTTCGCAAACTTCCACATGGCCGGGCATTGGGATGCTGACGGCACGGAAATGGCCGCAGCGATTACGCGTGTGATGGCGCGTCACGGCGTTGACGTCAAGACGCGCCGTTTCCCGTGGTGGCTGATGACGCTGGCGTCGCCCTTCGTCACGACGCTGCGCGAGTTGCAGGAGATGCGCTATCTCTGGAAGCAGCCCGTTCGCATGGACAACGCGCGTCTGGTCGATGCGCTCGGCGAGGAGCCACACACGCCGCTCGACGTCGCCGTCCACACGACCCTCGAAGGCCTCGGATGCCTGCCGGGAAAGCCGTCCGCCAAAGGTTTCGCATACCCCTGATTGCCTTCGATGCGTTCGTGATATTCGAGCTGGTGCTCGTGACCGGCCTTACGTTATGGTCGGCCATTGCCGCGTTGAACAACGTGGTGACGTTCGGCGCGTCGTCGTGGCCCATCGAACGAACGCTGAAGATTGCCACGGCCGCCGTCTTGCGGATGTGAGGGCCGTGAACGTGGCGCTCAGTTGCCGCGCCCGCTCCCGAGCAGAAGCGAGATGCGCCGTGCCGCATCGGTGAGCGCTGCGACCGTCTGCGGGTTCGGGTGCGCAGGCAAATAGTGAATCGAGCCGACGATGGCGAGTGTGCCGAAGAGCGTTCCGTCGTCCTGCATAATCGGTGCCGCCAGCGCATTCACGCCGAGAAACACCTCTTCCGGCGCATCCGCCCAGCCACGCTCGCGCACCAGCGCGAGTTCGTGCGACAGGCGCATCGCATCGGTGATGGTGTGCGGCGTACAGGCATCGAGCGGACCTTCGAGTACCGCGTCGCGCCGCTCCTCTGCGCCGAATGCCAGCGCAATCTTGCCCTGCGCCACGCTGTGCAGTTTGAACTGCGTGCCGGGGTGCAGCAGGATCTCCAGCGGACTGCGGCCACGCATCACGTCGAGCACCACCACATCGGTCTCGGTGAACGAACTGATGACGATGGTCTGTCCCACGGCGTCGCGCAATTCTTCCATGACCGGACGTGCCAGCCCCACCACGTCGAACTGTTTGACGAGCTTTTGTCCGAGTAAAAAGAGACGCCAACCGATCCGGTAACGGCTCGTGCGTGGGTTCTGCACCACATAGCCTTCCTGACGCAGTGCCGTGAGATGTCGGTGAACCCGTGCTTTGGGGACGCCGAGCGCTTCTGCCAGGTGCGTGACGCCGCACTCGGCATTGCGCTCGGCCAGCAACTCCAGAATGCGCAACGAAATGACCGAAGTCGACGACGTGTTGATTTCGTCGCCGCCCTGTTCGTCGCTGGCGGCACTCGGCACAGCGGCCGCGCGCGGGCGGCGGATGACGTCGTTCGGGGTGTCCTTCGATCCTTTCACTGCGTGTCCTTTGTCACTGTCGTCGCACGCCGATTACTGTGCGTCGAGCGAGATGAAACGCTCGCCGAACACGTGATAGCGCTGCGGCTTGTTCTTGTTTGCGTCCTCGGGGCGCACGTAACGGATCGAGCTGCGGTTACGGCACGCCCGCGGCAGGATGAAGCAGCGGATGAACGTCGTATCGCGTGCCTCGGTCGTCGGTGCGAGCACCGGCGCATGTCCGAGTTCGAGCCAGGCTTGCCCTGCCGCATGAGTGTGCGACGCGCCCAACGTCTCGATCGTGATCTCGCCTTCGAGCGTGCAACGCACGCCGGGCCCCTGATGCACGTGCGTATGCGCCACGCCGCCGGGAGGGAATTGTACCTTGTCGCAACGCATGAGCCACTGTTGACGCGGGTCCAGCTCGACAGGCGCGTCGAGCTTGAGTGTCGACGATGCGCCCGGTGCCGACGCTATCTCACCCGGCGTCGGCTCGTTGCCCGACATCAGTTCCCAACGCCATAGCGTCGCCCCTTCACTTCCGGCGATCAGCGCAACGCTGTCCTCCCCCAGCCAGGCACTCTCAGCCGGATGATGCTGCGCGCCCGTGTCGAACTCGATAGCGATGTCGCCACGTACGACATAAATCGCGCGACGCGCAGACGGCAGATACACGGGCGGATGGTTCGGTGCGATGACATCCTCGTACAGACGCAATTGAAACGGCTTCACTTCGATCTCCTGTGACCAGTCGATTGCCCCGACCATCGAGACAACACTGACAAAGAGTATCGATCATCGATACACAAAGCACCATTTATGGTTTACCACGAGACCCGACTGAGGAATGTGCTGATACTATTCGAACGAAATCATTCCCATGAGTATCGATAGTCGATACACGAGGACTGACATTAGGATAGTTCCATGAAGGAGACAAGAATGGACACTGGCACGACCGCCCTGAAAGCGGCGGGCGCGGCTCGTCGACCGTGGTATCGCGGCGCGAGCCCTGCGCAATGGCGAGCATTTGGTTCGGCCTATATCGGCTGGATGCTCGACATCATGGATCTGATGCTGTTTGCGATGGTGATTCGCTACATCAGCGTCGACCTGCATTTCGACAAGGGCGTGGCGGGCATCATCGCTTCGCTCACGCTGCTGGCGACGGCCTTCGGTGGGTTGTTCTTCGGTTTCCTCGCCGACCGCATCGGCCGTACGAAGTCGATGATTCTCTCGATCCTGTGTTACTCCATCGGCACCGCGCTGTGCGGCTTCGCCGATTCGGTGACGTCGCTCCTCATCTTCCGTTTCCTGCTGGGTCTGGGCATCGGCGGTGAGTGGTCGGCGGGCGCGGCACTGATTACCGAAACGTGGCCGGCCGAGCATCGCGCCAAGGTGATGGCTTGGGTGCAAAGCGCGTTTGCTGTGGGTTATGCGGTCGCCGCCATCGTGGCGGCCGTCATCCTGCCGCACTTCGGCTGGCGCTGGGTGTTCGCCTTCGGCCTGGTGCCCACGGTGCTGGCGTTCTGGGTGCGTCGTCACGTGGAAGAGCCTGCGATCTGGCGCGAGCAGCGCGTGCGTCTCACGCTCGGCCAGACGCTCGGCATGCTGTTCGGGCCGTATGCGCGCAGCACGATCGTCGGCCTCGCCTTCACGGCGGCGGCGATGTGCGGTTACTGGGGATTGTTCACGTGGATTCCGGCATATCTCTCGACGCCGGTCGATCAGGGTGGCCCGGGCTTCGATCTGATGCGCTCGACGACGTGGATCGTCATCATGCAGATCGGCGCAGCGGCAGGGTTCGTGTGCTTCGGCTACATCGCAGATCGCATCGGTTGCCGTAAGTCGTTCCTGCTGTTCTTCATCGTGTCGGCGATTACTGTGCCGCTTTATGTCGCGATTCGCGAGCCGATGCTGTTGCTCGTATTCGGTCCGGTCGTGGCGTTCTTCGGCACGGGCTTCTATAGCGGCTTCGCCCCGACGTTCGCCGAGATGTTTCCGACGCAAGTGCGCGCCACGGCACAAGGCTTCATCTACAACACGGGACGCGCCGCGAGCGCCCTCGCCCCGGCAGCCGTCGGCCTGCTGTCGCGCGGGGAGAACGTAAGCGTCGCACTGGGTGCCACGGCAGGCTTTTTCCTCCTCGCCGCCATCATCGTCTACTTCTTCCTGCCGGAAAGTCACGGCGAAGCGCTCGCCTGATCGCAGAACGCAGGCCCGCAGTTCCGGCGATCTGACGCGCCGGTGGCATTCCCCGCCACCGGCGCGCCGTCGCTCTCACTTCCCCCACATCTCAAGTTGTCGCAGTCACCTCAGAACGAGGGTAAGCGAATGACCGACGGGCAGTCCGAGTAAAGACGTGTGACGTCGTCGGCGCGCAGCGTCAGCACCGCGCGCTGATTCACGTATCCCTTATCTGTGATCTCCCCTTGTTCCAGCGACGGCGGCGATGCGAGGATGGCCGCGCGCGCCGCGCGCTGCGAACTCCCGGCGTCGTGCGCCAGTTGCGCGAGCGCCTGTGCGATGAGCGAGCGGACCTCGTCGTGCATCGCGAGCGTCTTGCCTGCGTGATGATGCGGGGATCCCTCGACAGATGCCACCTTGGCTCGCATGGCCGGGCTCGGGAAAATCAGCAACCCGATTTCGTCGCGATCGTGTCCGGCGATCACTACGTCCGACGCATAAGGGGCCAACGCGGTCACGGCCCGCAGCCGCAACGAGCCCACGGAAACCCAGGTACCGCTCGTCAGCTTGAAATCTTCCGACACACGGCCGTCGAATATCACACCCGCGCCGGGATCATTCACGTCCGACAGACGGCCCGCATCGCCGGTGCGATAGAAGCCCTCTTCGTCGAACGCCTGCGCCGTCGCCTCCGGATCGCCTGCATAACTGCGAAATACCGACGGCCCCCGCACGCGCATCTCCAGCTTGTCGCCGTTGGGCACGAACTTCAGCTCGTTACCCGGCGCGGGCAGACCGATATTGCCCGCGCCCGGAATCGGAAAGTGAACGCTGGTGATCAGCGGTGACGTCTCGGTCGCCCCCCACGCCGACGTGAAGAACGGCAGCGTTTCGCAATAGCGCGACGCCAGTCGCTCGAAGCGCTGCCACACCGTCGGGGGCAAACTCGCCGCCGCGTAGAACAACACTTGCAGACGGCCGAAGAAGCGTGCTGCGAATGCCTCGTCCTCTTCGAGAAAAGGCGCGAGCGCTTCGAACCCCTTCGGGACATTGAAGTGCAGCGTGGGCGACACGTCGCGCAGCGCTTCGACGGAGCGGCCCACGAGTTCGGGCACAGGACGACCGTCGTCCACGTAGAACGCTCCGCCATTGCGCAACGCCATGTGGAAGTTGTGGTTCGCGCCGAACGTATGGCTCCACGGCAGCCAGTCGACCACGACCGGCGGCGTCTCGTCGAGGAAATGCCAGCACTGCGCAATCATCTGCTGATTAGCTGCCAGCATGCGATGCGTGTTGACGACGATCTTCGGCTTACCGGTCGATCCGGAGGTCAGTAGTAGCTTGGCCGTGTCCTCGGGGCGCACTTGTGCGAAGGCGGCATCCAGTGCCGCGGATGCCGACGTCGATGCAAGCGTGTCAAAGCGCAACCACTCCGCACGCCCATTGCGCGTGGCGACGACGGGGCATCGGATCGGCGCACCGTCCAGCGCGCGCGCATAGGCATCCCCATCTTCGACATACACGAGCGCCGGATCGAGTCGCGCGAGAATGCCGTGCAGCTTGCTCATGTCCTTGGCGATGCGCGAGTATGCAGACGACACAATGGCCGTCTGGCGCCCCGCCATCATCGCGCCGAGCACGAGCAGCGCGTGATTGACGCTGTTGTCCGACAGAATCACCACGGGACGCTCACGCGGCACGTCGAGGTCGAGCAACGCCTGCCCGATGCCGCGTGCCGTCGCGAGCCCTTCGCCATAGGTGACCTCACGCCAGAGGCCTGCACCGGACGTGGCATCGCCGGGCTGCCGCCGTTCGGCCACGAACACAGCCTCCGGCGTCCTCGATGCCCATTGCACGAGCCAGTCGGCCGGGCTGCGCGCGAACTCGCCGAGCACAGTGCGCGAGCGAATCACGAAGCTGCCGTCTGCGCGCACCTCGCGTTCGATGTCGGGCCGGGCGAGACGGCGCGCGCCCGTCGCGAGGTTCACTCGATGGTCCACTTTCCGCCCTTCACCGTGACGAGCACGCGACCGTCTTCGCCATAAGCCGAGTGGTCCTGTGCGTTGACATTGATCATGCCGTGCGTGGCCGCCAGGCCGCGCGTCTGTTCGACGGCGGTGACGAGTGCGTCGCGAAACGCCTGCGTGCCCGGTTGCGCCTGCTTTGCCGCCACCGCGACGGCACGATCGAGGACAAGATAAGCGTCGTATGCGTAACCGGCGAACAGGTTGCGCGAGCCCGCACCGTACTGTGCTTCGTAACGCTTCGCGAAGTCGGTGGCGACGGCCTTGCCCGGATGGTTCGCCGACAATTGCTCGGCGACGAGGATGTTGCCCACCGGCAGAATCGCCCCCTCTGCACTCTTGCCTGCGACGCGCAGGAAGTCGTTGTTGGCGACACCGTGCGTCTGATAGATACGCCCCTTGTAGCCGCGCTCGCGCAACGTGCTCATGGGCAGCGCACCCGGGGTGCCGCTCGCCGCGATGATGACAGCGTCCGCGTTCGACGACATGACCTTGAGTACCTGCGCCGTCACGGACTGATCGTTGCGCGCGTACCGTTCGACCGGTGCGACCTGAATCTGACGGGCGACGGCTCGCGCCTGAATGTCCTTGAGCCACGCTTCGCCGTAGGAGTCGTTGAAGCCAATGAAGCCCAGCGTCTTCACCTTGTGCGCCTTCATGTCGTCGAGTACGGCATCGGCCATGACGGCGACCGATTGCGGCAGCGAGAAGACGTAACGCATCTGTGTGGCGCTCGGCACGAACGGACACAGGCCGAGCTGCGGGGTGCGGGTATCGGCTGCCACGGCGGCGACGGCCAGACACGCGGGCGTGGTCGACGACCCGATGATCGCGTCGACCTTGTCTTCCGTCGCAAGACGGCGCGCGTTCTTCGTCGCCGTCGTCGGGTCGGTGGCGTCGTCGAGCACGATGTAGCGCGCAGGCAGCCCGCCAAGTGTCTGCGGCAGCATGCCGATGGCCTGCTTCTCCGGAATGCCGAGCGACGCGCCCGGGCCCGTCGTCGAGAGCGTGACGCCAACGGTGACGCCCGCCGGTTGGGCGTTCGCCTGCGAGGTCGCGCAGAGCATCGCCACACCGGCGAGCGTCGACAACGAAAGAACGCGAGATAGCGCGAAACCGCGTGTGAACCTGTTTGCCGCCATGTGACTTGTCTCCTGGGATGTTTTCGTTCTAGGGGCCGGACAGCTTGCGACGCACACCTTCGCCTTACCGCACGGCGAACTCCGGCAGTACTTCACGGTTGCGCGGCAGGCCCATGATTTCGCGGGCTTCCGTCGGCGTGGCAGGCTCGTAACCCATCTCGCGCACAAGCCGCACGACGCGCTCGGTGAGTTGCTGGTTCGTCGCAGGCACGCCGTGCTCGTAGTACAGGTTGTCTTCCAGTCCGACCCGCACGTGGCCGCCGAGCAGCAGCGAATTCATCGCCGACGGGAGTTGCGCCGGGCCGATGCCGCTCACGCAGAAGATGCTGCCCTTGGGCAACAGATCGACCATCGACTGCAACACGCGAGGCGTGTACGGCATAGCGTTCTGGAAGCCGCGATGCACGCCCAGCACCAGGTTGACGAAGAACGGCTCGTCGTCGAATCCGGCGGCGGTCAGCGTGGCGAGGTCCTGCACAATGTGCGTGGGGCTGAACACTTCCCACTCCGGCTTGATGCCGCGCTTCTTCATCTCGATGGCGAGATGCTTCGAGCGCTCGGGCGACGTGTGCATCAGCAGCTCCTTGCCGCCGAAGCTCGCGATGATGGTCGTGGCATCGAGCGTGCACATCTCGGCACCCGCATCCATGCCTTTCAGGCGTTCTTCCCAGAGGATTTCCCAATAGCCGTTGTCGGCCTGCCCGATCATGTCGCCGTGGACGCCGCCGCCCGTCGAGTTATTGATGACGATGTCGCACTTGTCGCGAATGCGGTGGTTGATGTCGCGATAAATCGCCGGATCGCACGTCGCACCGTCGTCGCCCGGACGCCGCGCGTGAACCGCCACGACGCTCGCGCCAGCGTTGTAGCAGTCGTAGACATCGCGCGCGATTTCGTCCGGCTGCGTGGGCAGATGGGGGTTCTGCGACTTGTACGCCATGCCGCCGGTGGGCGCGATGGTGACGATGACTTTGGGTTTGCTCATGCGTGTCTCCTTCTTCGAATCGGTCGTTCGTTGGATCGGATGCTTTCAGAGGGGGGAGTGTTCAGGGCTTGCTCGCGAGAATGCCGAGGATGACGGCGTCTCGCTGTGCTTCGAGACGCGCATTGCCCCGCCCGGCCAACTCGGCTTCAACACCCGCGGTGATGCGCGCCTTGAGGTCGTCCGTCAGCACCGGCTCGCCAAGGTCCGCCCACCACGATTCGATGGGCGGGCCGAGGTGTTCGAGCAGATGGGCAATGCCGCCCGCGCCGCCGGACAAATGCAGATTCAGAAACGGCCCCAGCGCCGCCCAGCGCAGACCCGGGCCGTAAGCGATGGCGTCGTCGATGTCTGCAACCGATGCCACGCCGGTATCCACCAGATGAATCGCTTCGCGCCACAGCGCCGCTTGCAGACGGTTCGCGATATGGCCTTTCACTTCCTTGCGGACGTGGATCGCACGCTTTCCGATGGCGCGGTAGAACTGCATGGCGGTGTCGATTGCCGCTTGCGACGACTGTTCACCACCGATCACCTCGACGAGCGGAATCAGGTGCGGTGGATTGAACGGGTGCCCGAGCACCACACGCTCGGGATGCGCGCACACCGACTGCACCCGGCTCATCAACAACCCCGACGAACTCGACGCAATCACGACCGACGGCGGCAACGCATCGTCCATCTTGCGGAAAAGATCCTGCTTGAGGTCTTCGCGCTCGGGGCCGCTCTCCTGGACGAAGTCAGCCCCTTCGAGCGCGGCGTCGAGCGTGTCGTGGAACGTGAGGCTGTCACGTGTCGCGCCCGCCGTCAGCCCGATGCGGATGAGCGTGGGCCAGTGCGCATCGACGGCGTCACGCAGGCGCTCGCGTGCGCCCGGTGCGGGGTCCCAGGCACTCACGCGCAGACCGCGCGCCAGAAAGTACGCGGCCCAGCTCGCGCCGATGACACCGGTGCCGATAACGGCGACCTGCTCGATGTTGTCGTATTTCACATTCGTCTCCGTGGGGATGGCCGGACGGCTAGCGCGCCGCGCGACCCAGAAAGCGTTCCATACGCTCGCGCGCTTCGGGCGTGGCGAGCATGAGTGCGCTCGTCACCGATTCGGTGAAGAGGCCGTCGGCCATCGACATATCGTGAATGCGCGACAGCGCATGTATCGTCGCCCAATTCGACAGCGGGCTGTTCGCCGCCGTGTCGCGCGCCAGTTGTGTCGCCAGCGCGAGTCCGTCGCCGACCTCCGCCAGATAGTGGCCGAGGCCCAAACGTTCACCGTCGACAGCGTCGTAACGGCGCCCCGTCAGCATCATTTCCGTCATGCGGTCCGGGCCGAGAATGCGCGCCACACGTACCGAGGCACCGCCGCCGACAAAGATTCCGCGCTTGCCCTCGGGCAGTTGGAAGAACGCGTTGCGCTCGATGACGCGTACGTGGGCAGCCAGCGCCAGTTCCAGCCCGCCACCAATGACAGCGCCTTGCAGAACAGCGACCACCGGACGTCCGCCAAACTGGATCTCGTGGAAGACCTTGTGCCAGCGCTGCGAGACGCGCAGCACGTCGATGGGATCGCGCGTGCTGTTCTCCGAGAGATCGAGCCCGGCGCAAAAGTGCTCGCCAGCACCGCTCAGGACTACGGCTCTGACGCTGTCGTCGAAATCACGGAAGGCGGCTTCGAGCGAATCGATGGCCGCATCGCAAAGCGCATTGCGCTTCTCGGCGCGGTCGAGGGTGACGAACGCGATAGCGTCTTCGACGCGCACACGCAGGTGGGGATAGGTCATGGTCTGCATCGCTCCAAATCGTGAAAAGTATCTTATAAGATATTTTCGCCGTTGCGCAGCTTGTGCAATGCAGTTCAGGGTTAACAGGGATATTTTGCCAATAAAGGCAATTTAATGCATATAATACCCTTTCACCGCAGGAAGCGCACAGCGAGGCACTTCCGTACGTGCTATCTCATAGTATATTTGCCAGCAACCGCACCATGCCCCGTTAGCCCATGAAAACACCGCCCACCGCCACGCCACAGCCCGATCCGGCCGAAGACGTCGACGCCGGGGTGACGTCGCGTCTGGCGTCGCTCGCACGTCAGGTGCGCATGCTGCGCGCTCAGCGCGGCATGACGCGCAAGCAGCTCGCCGCGCAGTCGGGCGTCTCGCTGCCGTATCTCGCCCGAGTGGAGGCCGGTACCGGCAACGTGTCTCTGGCGGTGCTGCACAAACTGGCCGAGGCCCTGAACGTGGGCGTCGAAACGCTGGTCGCCGAACGTTCCATTCACGACGGCGATCTGCTCATCCTGATCGAGTACCTGCGTCAGCAATCGCCTGAGGTGCTCTCGCGGCTGCGCCGCCAGCTCGTTGTGCCTGTCGCGGCCGACGCCGCGCGGATGGGCCAACGCATCGCGCTCATCGGGCTGCGCGGAGCGGGGAAGTCGACGCTCGGCCCTCAACTGGCGCAAGCCATCGGCGCGCCTTTCATCGAACTCGACAAGGAAGTCGAACGCGAAGCTGGCATTGCCATCGGCGAAGTCATCACCCTATACGGCCAGGCCGCGATGCGTCGCATCGAGCGGCAGTGCATCGAGCGGATCATCGGCGAGCATGAGCACGTCGTGCTGGCCACCGGCGGCGGCATCGTCTCGGAAGCCCCGACCTTCGAGCGCGTGCTGCGCGCGTTCCGTACGGTGTGGCTGCGCGCGCGCCCGGAGGTCCACTTCCAGCGAGTGATGCAGCAGAACGACGCGCGCATCGCAACCGAAGCCCTGCGCAACGAGGCGCTCGATCACATTCACCGTATGCTCGACGCCCGCGAGTCGCTATACCGGCTGGCCGACATCACGCTCGACACGTCGGACATCACACCGGAGGCAGCGCTTGCCGACCTCCAGGCCCGCTTGTCCCCTTCCCTCGCAGCCTGAATTCAGCCCACGATTCCCAGCCCCGTGTCACGCCTATTGCGTCGCCCCACGATTCACGCTTAGAATTAATAAGAATCATTATCATTTGCGGATCAGCGTCTTTTCTTGAGCGGCATCGCCCGTGGAATACGCGTCATGCAAACACGGGGAATCATGGAAAGTCATTTTCAGCGCGAGGTGGGCGCGCTTTACCGCGATCATCACGGCTGGCTGCGCGGCTGGTTACGCAAAAAGCTCGGCAATGCGTTCGACGCCGCCGACCTTGCGCACGACACCTACCTGCGCGTGCTTTCCACCGGACGCGCGCCGCATATCGAAGATTCCCGTCGCTATCTGGCGCGCATCGCCAACTGTCTGGTGATCGATCTGTTCCGGCGGCGTCACATCGAGACGGCCTATCTCGAAACGCTGGCCGCTCTGCCCGAGCCTGTCGCCTCGTCGCCTGAAACACGCGCCCTCGTGCTTGAAGCGCTCATCGAAATCGATACCCTTCTCTCGCGTCTGCCCGCCAAAGCGCGCACTGCGTTCCTGCTTTGCAAGCTCGAAGGGTTGGGCTATCGGGAGATAGCCGAGCAGTTGCAGGTTTCGGTGTCGTCAGTGGAAAAGTACATCGCGCAAGCGTTGCGCGAGTGCTATGCCGTGCAGTTCGGGAGCGACGTATGAGCTTGCCGAGCGCCCCCGTTGCGCCCCTCGCACCGGAAGTCGTCGAGCGTGCAAGCCTCTGGCTCGCCCGGCTCTGGTCCGACGCCGCGACCGCTGAAGACATTGCCGCGTGCGAGCGCTGGCGCGCCGCACATCCCGATCACGAGCGTGCGTGGCAACGTCTGGGTATCATCGGACAGAAGTTCGAAGCGCTCGACAAGCTACCGCCACGTGTGGCCTTCGACACGCTGACCGCCCGCCCGGCCCCGCGCGTGAGCGATGCCGGACGCCGCCGCGCGCTGCGCGTGTTCGGCGGTGTCGTCACGCTAGCCGGAGCGGGTTACACGCTGCGTCGCTCGCCGATGTGGGACACCGTGACAGCAGACTATTCGACCGGCGTGGGAGAAGTGCGGCGGGTCACGCTGGCCGACGGCACACAGCTGTGGCTCGACACGGCCTCGTCGGTTGACGTGCGTTTCTCGCCGGACGAGCGTCGCATCTCGTTGCGACGCGGTCGTATCTGCATCGAGACCGGTCGGTCCAATAGCACTCACAGCGCACCGCTGGTCGTCGCCACCCGCCAGGGCGAGATTCGCGATATCGGCACACGCTTTGCTGTGCGCGACGACGGCGCACACACGCAGGTCGCTGTCTTCGACGGCATAGTGCTCGTGCGCCCCACACACGGCGCGCAAACGCAACGGCTCGACGCCGGGCAGGCGGCGAGCTTCTCGTCTAGCGCCATCGAGCCGTTGGCCGAGTCGACACCGTTCGACGAAAACGCCGCAGCATGGACGCGTGCTCAACTCATCGTCGAACGCGTTCGCCTCGGCGATCTCGTCGAGACGCTTTCGCACTATCGGCGCGGCGTCGTCCGTTGCGATGCCGCCGTGGCCGATCTGCCGGTGAGCGGCGTGTTCTCGCTCGCCGACACCGACCGGGCGCTGGCGAGTCTTGCCGTCGGCCTGCCTGTCGAGACGGTCTATCGCACGCGGTACTGGGTGACGGTCAAGGCGCGATAGCGCAATACCCGCGAGGGACGACACGCTTGCCGCCTCGGGCATCACCCCACCTCGCAACGTCCCGCCAACTTTTTTCAGATTTTTTCCAAATCGGTTGAGGGTTTGCCGATCTCGTTCGGAATACCTGTATGCGCCGGTGCGGCATGACCGCACCGGCATCCCTTTCCGAATCTTCTGGCTCTCCAGACCTGACCACCGTGTTCACGAACGTGTTGACTCCCGAAGCCGCCTTGCTGCGTCCGACGCAGCGCCTGAAGCCCCGCCTGAAGCCCTCTTCCGCAGCCCTTCGTCCCGCTGTCGCGCTGCTGATCGCCCTCGCGGCCGCAAGCGTTGCCGACCGGGCCAGCGCTGCACCCGCGTCCACATCCTCCCCCGTCGCGCAAAGCGCCGCCGATGCGCACCGCGCGTGGCAGATCGCCCCGGGCACGCTCGACGCCGTGCTCAACCGTTTTGCCAACGCGGCAGGCATCGAGCTGGTCGTCGACGCGTCGCTCACGCAAGGGCGTCAGAGCACCGGCCTGCACGGCGATTACACGTTGACGCAGGCGTTGTACCAACTGCTTTCGCCGCATCAGTTGCAGGCGATGCGCAGCAGTCAGGGCGTCTACACCCTGCGCGCCACCTCGCAAGACACCGGCGCTGCGGTCGCAGGCGACGGCGTGCTGCTGCCGACCACGCACGTCGTCGCGCAGGCCGTCGGCCTGCCGGAAGCGTACGACGGCGGACAGGTGGCACGCGGCGGACGTCTCGGCCTGCTCGGCAACAAGGACTTCATGGATGTGCCGTTCAACGTCACGTCCTATACGGCCAAGACGATTCAGGACCAGCAATCGACCACGCTGGCCGACGTGCTCGACAACGACCCGTCGGTCCGCTTCACGACGTCGAGCGGCCACATGTACGAGAACTTCAGCGTGCGCGGCTTTCCGCTGACGGCCGACGAGGTCTCGCTCAACGGCATGTTCGGCCTGTCGCCATACGGCCACGTGCCAACCGAGTTCATCGAGCGCGTCGAAGTGCTCAAGGGACCGAACGCGCTACTCAACGGCATGTCGCCTTCGGGGGCGGTCGGCGGCGCGATCAATGTGGTGACGAAGAAGGCGGAAAGCACGCCGCTCACGCGCGTGACGGCAGACTACCTGTCGGACTCGCAATTCGGCGTGCAGGCTGACGTCGGCCGCCGCTTCGGCGACAACGAACAGATCGGCATTCGCTTTAACGGCGCACTGCGCGACGGGCGCACCACGCTCGAAGGTCAGAACAAGCGCCGCGAGTTCGGCTCCGTCGCACTGGATCTGAAGACGGATCGCGTCCGTATCGGCCTCGACGCCTACACCGACTCGGAGAAGTACACCGGCGGCAGTCCGTGGATGGCGACCTTCGCAACGAAAGTCGTCGCGCCGCCCGCCTCGGGCACCAACGTGCTGCGCGGAGAGTTCGGCAATCTGGAAAGCACCGGCGTACAACTGCGCGGCGAGGTCGACGTGACCGACGCCGTCACGGCCTACGCAGGCATCGGCGCGCTGAGCTATCGCTACTCCGGCTTTATCACCGGCACGCGCACCGGCCCGATCAAGGCGGACGGCAGCTACACCGGCGCGACCTACTTCCAGCGCGGCTGGACCGATACCCTCTCGCTCGACGCAGGCGTTCGTACGCGTTTTCGCACCGGCCCGCTCAAGCATGAGCTGACGCTCTCGGCCACCTCGCTCGACACGACCAGCGGCAACGTCTTCACCACGAGCGCGAACTACAACTCGAACATCTACGCCCCGGTCAATCCGACGCTGGCGAAGGACTCGGGATCGGCCCCGAAAACCGCCGAGTCCACGCTCTCCAGCTTTGCAATGGCCGACACCGTCTCGATGCTCCAGGACCGCGTGACGCTGATCGCCGGTTTGCGCAGCCAGCGCGTTCGCGCAGCCGCCTTCTCGGCGACGACCGGCGCGCGCACGTCCAACTACGACGAGAACGCCATTACCCCGGCCTTCGGTCTCGTGCTCAAGCCGTTCGGGCCGAACGTTTCGCTGTACGGCAATTACATCGAAGGCCTCACGCAAGGCGGTATGGTCACCGATGTGAGTGCCGCCAACTATGGACAGGTCTTCGCCCCGTATCGCAGCAAGCAGGCCGAGTTCGGCGTGAAGTGGGACGCTGGCAGCTTCACGAACACGCTCTCGTTCTTCCAGATCACCAAGCCGGGCATGATCAAGGACGTCGCGACCAACACGTACAACCCGGACGGCGAGCAGCGCAACCGTGGCGTGGAATGGAACGTCTTCGGCGAATTCACGCCGCGCTGGCGCGTGCTGGGCGGTGTGGCCTACACGCGCGGTGAACTGACCAAGACCGCCGGCAATCTCTACAACGGCAATACGCCGTACGGTGTGCCGAAGTGGACGGCCAATCTGGGCACGGAGTGGGACTTGCCGTGGGTACCGGGTGTGACGCTCACGGGCCGCATGATCACGACCAGTTCGCAGTATGTGAACTCGTCCAACACACAGAAGATCGGCGGGTGGACGCGTTATGACGTCGGCGCGCGCTATGCCACACGTGTCTACGGTAAGGGCGTGGTGGTCCGCGCGGCGGTCGAAAACGTCACCAACCGCATTGCATGGTCGGGCACGTTCAACGACGGTTATGTGATCCAGAACGCCCCGCGCACGTTCAAGCTCTCCGCCAGCGTCGACTTCTGAGGTTCGCCATGACATTTCCTATGATTCGGGCCACGGCGGTCGCCGTTGCGCTCGCGGGTTCCGGTGGCATGACGAACCTCGCACTGGCAGCCCCCGTACACTCCGACACCGCGCGCGCCGCTTGCGCAAGCGATCCTCACGCACCGCAATACCGACTTGGACTCGTCAGCCCGCGCCTGCTCGCATTGAATGCGACGCTATGCGCTGGTGGCAATACAGACGCCTTCTGGCAAGAAGTCAGCGCGACTGGCACGCCGATGATCGAAGCGGTTGCGCCGGGTACCATTACCGGCGACGAGATGGCCTCGCCGCTCGCACCACCGCCCGGCAAGGTGTCGCTGATGACCTTCCTCTGGCGCGGCCATCCGCACAACGTGCGCATTCTGGGCGCGCCGTCCGGCGATCACGACGACATGCGTCAGTTGGGCAACAGCGACGTCTGGTACCGCAGCTATGTCGTACCCGACAGCACTCGGCTGTCCTACCAGCTCGCGCCGAACGTCCCCGACATCGAAGGCACGCCAATGGCCCGTCGCCGGGCAGTCCTGAAGACGCTGCAGGCCGACCCGCTCAACCGCCATCCGTTCACGGTGGAAGGCTTCGACGGCAAGCGCAGCGTGAAGTCGTCGGTCGTCCTGCCCGACGCACCGGCGCAACCGTGGATCGAACGCCGCGCCGATGTGCCGACGGGTACCCTGCAAGCCACACGCTTCACCAGCAAAGTGCTCGGCAATACGCGCGATGTCTACGTCTATCGTCCTGCGGGATATCGTGCGGATGATGCTTCGCGGGGCCTGCTCGTGGTGTTCGACGCGCACGCCTACGTGAACACTGTGCCCACACCGGTCATTCTCGACAACCTGATCGCCGAGGGACGGATCCCGCGAACGGCTGCGCTCATCGTCGGCGTGATCGATGGCAGCACCCGGGGCAAGGAACTGCCGCCGAATCCGGCGTTCGCGCGCTTCCTGTCCGACGAATTGATGCCGTGGGCCAAAGCACAGGGTGTGTCCGCGTCCGCCGATCACACGGTGGTGGCCGGATCGAGTTATGGGGGACTGGCGTCGGCATGGGTGGCCCATGAAGCGCCGCAGTGGTTCGGCAACGCGCTCTCGCAGTCGGGGTCGTATTGGTGGGCACCGTCGACGGGCGATGCCGACGCGCGCGAATCCGGCTGGTTGATCCGTCAGTACGCCGAAGGCCCGCGTCTGCCGGTGAGGTTCTACCTTGAATCGGGGTTGTTCGAAGACCGGCGCGGGCCGACGGGTATCGGCACGTCCGGCCGTCACATGCGCGATGTGTTGCGCGCGAAGGGCTACCTCGTGACGTACACATCGACCGCCACCGGGCACGACTACCTGCACTGGCGCGGCTCACTGGCGTGTGGATTGATGGCGCTCATCGGCACTCCGGAAACGCAACAAGCCTTGCTAGCACGTCCGGCCGCGCCGGGAAGTCTGGCTGCCGTGTGCTCGATGCCGTCGCTCGGGAACGGTGCCGAACAGCACTAGCGTCAGCGCAACTTTGCGGGCTTGCCGGGCCGGGGTGCACGCGTCTCCAGCGAGGACGCGTTCACGCCCCTCGCCCCCTTCGCGCTGGCAAGCCGCATCAGACGCTGAAACTGCGGGCATGCCAGATGCTCCGTCGCCGGACACTCCGCCGCGTGTCGCAAGCCGTCACGCAACGCGCTCAGTTGCCGGATCGTCTTGTCGATGTCCTCCGCCTTCGCCTGCAATCGCTCGCGGTCGATGTTCGCCTTGCCTTGCGGCAACAACATACCGGCGATGTCATCCAGCGAGAATCCGGCCGTGCGGCCCAGTGCGATAAGGGACAGCGTCTGCAAGACCGACTCATCGTATTGGCGACGCAAACCGCGTCGACCTGTCGCAGCAATCAGCCCCTTCGCTTCGTAGAACCGCAGCGTGGACGGCGGCACACCCGCGCGCGCAACAACGTCGCCAATGTCCAGTGTCATGTCGAGACTCCCGCTTGACTTCAAGTTGACTTGAATTCGTATAGTGCCCTAATCGCGGACTCGCCGTCACGGCGTGCACGCACTGCCGATTCAGGAGATGACAATGACAACGCTCACGCTCGCCGCGCAGATCCTTGCGATCGGCGTATTCGCCACAGTTATGACGGACCTCTGGGCGCTGTTGCTTCGCCGCGTCTTCGGCATCCCATCGCTCGAGTTTTCGATGGTCGGGCGCTGGCTCGGGCATATGCCTGCCGGTCGTTTCGCCCACGCTGGCATCGCCCGTGCGACGCCCGTCCCCGGCGAGAGGGCGCTCGGGTGGTTCGCACACTACGCCATCGGTGTCGGCTTCGCGGCCACCCTCGTCATGCTCGCGGGTTCCGTGTGGCTGGACGCGCCAACGTGGCCCCCGGCGCTCGCGTTCGGCGTGGCCACCGTCGTAATGCCCTTCTTCGTTATGCAACCCGCGTTCGGGGCCGGCGTTGCCGCTAGCAAAACACCCAAACCGGCGCAGGCGCGACTGCGCAGTCTGATGACGCACGCTGTATTCGGTCTGGGCTTGTATGCCGGTGCGTGCGTGGTGAGCGCCGCAATGGCCGCAATGGGCTGAGCACATGTCCGCGCGAACGAGCCCTTCGCGCTTGAGCTGTCACGGACGCCGTACTATAGTGGCCGACGCCATGTCGCACTCGTTGCGCCGTGGCGTCCTCACAAAATTGCATGGCGGCACAGAGCACCGTGGCACGCCGACTCAAGGATTTCGCCCACTATGGACACCACTGTCGTCGAGAGCTGGAAGGATTTCATGGAGCTGTCCTCCCGCTTCGAAGGCTGGGCGTTTCGCGGGCAGCAAGACGCCCGCTGGCATCTGCAAAGTTCGCTGTCTCGCTACCTGCACGCCTACGTGTCGGACAAGGAGCAGTGGCGCAGCCGTGAGGCCCGCGCGATTCGCATCTTCCGTCGCAAGGCGCACAACCACGTGCCCTGGCCCGAACTGCTGCACGACGACCTGCGCTGCCTCGGGCTGATGCAACACCATGGCGCGCCAACCCGTCTGCTCGATTTCACCAAGTCACCGTTCGTGGCGGCGTTCTTCGCACTGGAACGCGCCACGTCCGACTCCGCCATCTTTGCGCTGAACACCCCCGCGCTGTACGACGACCGCGCACGCCCGCGTCATGCGCCGTGGCTCACACGCGATACGATCGACCCACGCGTCAAAGGGAATATGGAGAAGTACTTCCTCGGCAACGACAACGAGGTGGTCTGGTTCGGCGAGCCGGAGGAAATGGATGGTCGTCTGATTGCGCAGTCCGGCACCTTCGTCGTTCCCGGTGTGATCGACCGGCCGATGCATCGCATTCTGGACGGCTACGAGAGCGACGAACCGCTGCTGCGCAAGATCGTGCTGCCGGTCGCGCTGCGCGCCGATGCCATGAAGTGGCTCTACCGGATGAACGTCACGAACGCGTCGCTGTTCCCGGATCTCGACGGACTCGCGCGCTCGATTGCCGTCGAAATCGAAATGGTCTGGCCGACGCAGACGCTGGGGTAACGCTACGGTGACGAGGGCGATACGGCGATGTTCAGCGCCGCGTCACATCAACTGTTCGAGAAAACTCGCACCACCCGACTTGCGCGCAGCCTTGTTGGCGTACATGCGCTGATCGGCCACGCGGATCAGTTCGCTCATCGACTCGCCATCGTCAGGGAACACGGCGACGCCCACGCTCACCCGCACCGTCAGGCTCGCATCGTTTACCGAGATCGCCTGTTCGATCTCCGCGCGCAGCCGGTTCACGGCGAAGTCGATGCGCTCGACGATCTCGGCGTCCTGCACGATGGCGACAAACTCGTCGCCCGAATGCCGCGCCACGAATCCGCAGTCCGACACCCCGACCTTCATGCGGCGTCCGATCTCCTTGAGCAGCAGATCGCCGGTCGCGTGCCCGAGGCTGTCGTTCACGCCCTTGAATCCATCGATATCGGCGAAGAGCAGCGCCAGCTTGCCGTTGGTGCGCTGCGCGCAGCGTACCGCTTCGCTGGCGAATTCGCCGAACGTGCGGCGATTCGGCAGTCCGGTCAGTTCGTCGAACCGCGCGGCCTTGTAGAGATCGTCGATGAGTTGCTTGCGCTCGATGGCGAGCGCCGTCTGATCGCAAACGAACGCCAGCAGCCGTTGTGCCGCTTCCGCCTGCAAAGCCCTCACGGGTCCATAGATCATGAGCGTGCCGACGGCACGGCGCGCGGTATGCATGGGTAACACGGCCAGTGCGTGCCGCGCGGAATCGACGTTATCGTCCAGCGAGAATGGCTCAGTGCGCACTTGCACCGCATCCGTCCCGGGATCGGCATCGTGCACCGCTTCGATCAGTTGCCAGAGCGGTTCCTGCGCATTGGTGGCGTGCGTCGAGAGCGCCTCCGCCTGCGTCCAATCGAGCAGCGGGACGTCCGTGCTGTCGCGGTACTGATAGGCCTTGTCCCACACGCGCAGGTCCGCGTCGCAGGTCGCAACGACAATGGCGTCGATGGGAAAGAGCGTGCCCAGCGTGTCGTGGACGGCCTTGCAGAGGAAGCGGATGTCGGCGGCGTCGTGAGCTGCTTCGGAAATCGAGTAGGTGGCGCGCTGCAACGCTTCGGCTCGTTTGCGGGCCGAGACGTCGCGGGCGACGCCGATACGCATGCCGTGCTCTTCAGACCAGCGCGCCGACCACATGATATGGACGTAATGACCGTCTTTGTGGATGTAACGGTTTTCGAACCCGATCCTAGGTCGTCCCGCCATGACCAGCTTCGATTCTTCGATGGTCCTGTCGCGGTCTTCCTTCGCCACGAAATCGATCATCGAGCGCCCCATCAACTCTTGCGCGCTATAGCCGAGAATAGCTTCGCAGGCCGGACTCACGTACACGAGAGTTCCGGACCGATTAACGAGAAACACTGCGTCCAGCAGCAACTCCATGCAACTTGCCAGGACGTCTTTTGTTACGAATTCCATTTATTTCGAACGGCCATGAAGCACCCGGCCTCTATATGGCAATCTCAACATGTGACTATTTCATCACCATGACAACGCACGACCTGCGATTGCCTTCCTGCGACGGCCGCTGCCAGGACCGACCAGCCGTATCGACCGATTTCGCTTAAAAAATCAATTGCTTGACCCAACGCGGCGTAACGACATCGACCGCGCATTCCGCCCGCACCTTGCTGCACGCCGTCGCGTACTCGGCGCGCAGCAGCCTGATTCTCGCCGCCACCAGGTGACGAAATCTCAACTCCCGTTCGCTGAAGCCCACCCGGTCGACATATCGCGTGCCGTCCGGTAAAGCGCCTCGAATTTCGTAAAAAATTACCCCGTCGCGCGAATACTTCATCACTTTGGCTGCCATCTTGTCCCGATTCTTATTCGTTATTGCCCGCCCTTCTTCCCCCCGATATTTTTGACTGCCCGGGTTTCGGTGATTGTCACTTGGACTTTTCAAATAAGCAACCGGCAAAACAGACCGTGGCGCCCGCGCGACGGGGCTTTCCGGGCAAACTGCCGATGCTCGGACGGACCGCTCGCCATGCGACGTCGAGGCAGGCGTCACAGGAATTCATTCGTTATTTTTACCCTTTCAACTACATCGGAATACGAATTAAATATCCTGAAAAGATCGAAAATTCATCGCCGATGATTGTTGTGCGTCGCGGCGGCATACTCACGCGTCGCGATGCCGCTTTACATCAGCCGTGGGACGCCCGATTTCCCCAGCGAACCGGTGTAGTAACCTGACTCGCCTTCGCCCTCTTCTTCGCGTCGGCGATTCACGACAGGAGGCATTCATGACGAAGCTCGTCACATGTGCTTGGTTCAATGGTGAAGCCCGCCAGGCCGCCGAATTCTACGCAGCCACCTTTCCCGACAGTCACGTTCAGGCGCGCCACGTCTCGCCCATTCCGGGCATTGGCGCCGGGCAGGAACTGACGGTCGAGTTCACCGTGCTGGGTCAGCCGTTTGTCGGCCTGAATGGCGGCCCGGAGTTCAAGCCGAACGAGGCGATCAGCTTCATGGTCGTCACGAAGGATCAGGAAGAAACCGACCGGTACTGGAACGCCATCATCGGCAACGGCGGCGCCGAATCGGCCTGCGGCTGGTGCAAGGACCGCTGGGGATTCTCGTGGCAGATCACCCCGAAGCGGCTGCTCGATCTCATGGCCGATCCCGATGTCGCCAAAGCGCGACGTGCGATGGAAGCCATGATGACCATGCACAAGATCGATATCGCCACGCTCGATCGAGCAGCAACGGGCTGAAGCGGGTCGAGTCAGCGTCCACCCCGCGACAGCGGCTACGGCTTGCGTCGCTCTCGCTGGGACGCGTCCCAGCGTTCGGCCGACGCCATACCCGGCCACCGCGCCGAGCGACGTTCGTGCCTAGTCGCGCCGGGCACTTACTTCCCCATTTCGACCTTCGCGGACACCTCCCGGGCTTCGCTCAGGTGATGACGAAGTGTCGGCAGCGTCTTCGTGGCGAAGGCCTTCAGATCGGGGTCTTGCCCCTTCTCTGACTCCGTCTGAAAGAGCGCGACGGCCTGTTCATGCGCCTCGGGACCGGCGAGCGCCATGTAGGCCACGTCGAACTCGCGGCCCTTCTTGCGCTTGAGCGCTTCGATATCCGGATCGACGGCGGCGTCGTTCGGCACACTCACGCCCTTCTTGGCACCCAACTGACGCAGGGCTTCGTTCGCCTTGCTGTGATCCGTCACCATTTGCCGGGCGAAGCGCTTGACGGCAGGGTTGCTGGAGCGTTGCACAGCCACCTGACTCGCCTGCACTTCTGCCTTGCCCGCCTTTTGCGCCTTGTCGACGAATTCGACGTCGATGCCCGCGCTGGACTGTGCCGCTCGCATGGCCTTCGGGGCCGGTTGCGTTACTTCGACGCCCGCCGTCGGGGACGCCTGATCGGTGCCACCTCCCTGCCCCGGTTCTCCCTTCGGCAGTTCCTGCGCGATGACGAACGGACTCGCCATGAGCGCAGCGCTCAGCACACACGTCATACGTACTTTCTGCGCTTTCGCGATTCGTGGATACATATGCCCTCCCGGCATTGTTATGAGATCTCTATGCCTGCATCTGCGCCAGCCGCGCGTACAGCGTTTTCAGACTGATGCCGAGCTGTCTCGCGGCCTGTGCCTTGACACCACCGCATTGCGAAAGCGCACCGAGAATGACCTGACGGTCGAGGTCGGCCAGCGGCGCGTCGAGTGCGATGGTCGTGCGGTCGTCGCGCACCGGAAAGCCCGCGAGTTCGTCGAAAATCGGCGGCGGTAGAGAATCGATAACGGATGTCGCGCTCAGAATGCGAACGCGCTGAATGAAGTTGCGAAGCTCGCGCACATTGCCCGGCCATTCGTGACGGCGCAACGCCGTCAACACATGCGGCGCGAATCGCATCGCGCGACCATCGCGGGCATTGGCCTCGCTCAGCATCGTTTGTGCGAGCAGCGTCACATCGTCCTCACGCTCGCGCAACGGCGGCATGGTGACCGGAAAGACGTTCAGCCGATGGTAGAGATCGGGGCGCAGCTTGCCCGCACGCATGGCGGCATCGGGCGACACGTTGGTGGCCGCGACGATGCGCACGTCCACCGCAATTTCCTCCGAGCCCCCGAGCCGCATGAGCCTGCCGGTCTCCAGTACGCGCAACAGATTGACTTGCGACGCGAGAGGCATTTCAGCCACTTCGTCCAGAAACAGCGTGCCGCCGTGGGCGCGTTCGAAGAAGCCGCGATGACGGCGTTCGGCCCCGGTGAAGCTGCCACGGTCGTGACCGAACACTTCACTCTCGACGAGGTTCGGCGCGATGGCACCACAGTTCACGGCAAGGAAAGGCCCCTCCCGGCGCTCGCTGAGATCGTGCACTGCGCGTGCCGCCAGTTCCTTGCCGGTGCCTGATTCCCCGGTGAGCAGCACGGCGGCATCGGTGGGCGCAACGCGTGAGAGTGCATTGAAGACACGCTGCATGGCCACAGACTTGCCGAGCAATCCGGCGAATGCTTCGGTGGTCGACGCGCCGACGACCGAAGCCGCCGCCCTCCTGAAAGCCTCGTTGCCCACCAAGCTCACCGACGCCTTCGCGATCCACTCGCCCGCGCGCTGTCGGTCCCCTGGCAGCACGAGATAGTCGCTTGCTCCCCGGCGCAACGCCTGCACGGCGCTTTCCCAGCCGGGACGCGCCGTGCACATCACCACATCTAGGTTGCGATGATTCGCCCAGCCGTCGAGCACGTCGAAACCGGAACCGTCCGGCATGTCGACGTCGGTCATCACGAGCGAAGGCGGTGCATCTGAGAGGTGCGAGAGACACGCATCGGCCTCGGCCAGCGTACCGGCCCATGCGGGCGGCGGAAACGTCGGCGGGCAGACAGCGCGACACAGATCGGACAGCGCATCGCGTGTCGCCGTATCTGCGCCGACCAACAAGATGGGCGACCGGTCGGCAGCACGGCGTGACGCGTCAGAAAAGACTGACATGAACTCCTCCGGGGTACTGCAGATGCTCTGTTCGACTACGTAATCTGCGATGCCGTTCGGCGCGATGTCATCGAAACTTCCTATGCGATACGCGCATCGGCTACAGAATTTCAATGTGGAATTTCGGATCGGACGGGATATTCACGGCGCACTTCGCGTCACAACGGCATGACACGTCAGCACGGCATTCCTGACACACCCGACACTTCGCTGCTCGGCAACTCGACAGCGATTCGTACGTTGCGCGCGCAGATCGAGCGTGTTGCGCGAACGTCGGTCAGTGTCCTCATACTCGGCGAAAGTGGCAGTGGAAAGGAGCTTGCTGCGCGCGCGTTGCATGCTGCGAGCGATCGTCGAAACGGGGCGTTCGTTGCCGTACCCTGCGGTGCAATGCCCGCGGACCTCGCCGAATCCCAGTGGTTCGGGCATGAGCGTGGCAGCTTCACGGGGGCTGTCGATCAGCGGCGTGGGTACTTCGAAGCGGCACATGGCGGCACGTTGTTCCTCGACGAAATCGGCGATATGCCACCAGCTATGCAGGTGAAGCTCCTGCGGGCGCTCGAATCGGGCACGCTGTGCCGCGTTGGCGGCAGTCAGGCGGTCCCTGTAGATGTACGTGTGATTGCGGCGACGCGTCACGACGTTGCCGAGGCGCTGCGTAGCGGTGCGTTGCGCGACGACCTGCTCTACCGGCTCGCCGCGTTCGTGTTGCACGTGCCCGCGCTACGCCATCGCGATGGGGATATCGCGACGCTCGCGCATGCTCACGTCGACGTGCTCAATGCGCGGGCGAGAACGTCGAAGCGCCTGTCGGCCACATCGGTGCGTGCGCTCGGCGCGCATGCGTGGCCGGGTAACGTGCGCGAACTGCATCACGTGATCGAGCGCGCGTTCATTCTCTCGGACGACGTGCTGCACGTGACGACCGATACCGTGCCCCCCGCCGGCCCCGTCGTTCATCACGGCACGCTCGAATTGCCGCGCGTCATCACGCTTGCCGACGCACAACATCACTTCATCGCGGCATCGCTGGTCCATCACGAGAATGACAAGCCAAGCACCGCGCGCTCACTCGGTGTCAGTCTGAAAACGCTATACAACCGGCTGGCGACGTCTACCGGACATTGAGTCTGCGAATGTCCCGGCATTGTTGAGGAGTCGCGGCCGCCGCCCCTGTGAACGTGCTGCGTGGCGGCCGCGATCCTGCTTAGTGGTGCTTGCCTGCGTCGTTGCCCGTGCTGGACGTCCCCGACGACGTGCCGCTCGAACCTGCTGCGCCTGACGCTGTGTGCGCCCCGGCCGTGCCGACCGTACCCGTCTGCCCCGCCGAACGTTGCGACGCCGACGTGCCCGCACCAGTGCCACCGTGTGGGTGGTCGGCGTGCGACGACTGCGTACGAATGCGGTTCTCGACGTCCTGCACGCCGAAGCACTGCTCGGCGCAGTCTTCGATGGCGTGCTTCATCCAGCGCTCCGGCACGCTGCCCTGCAAGTCGACGCGACCGTCGTTCACCTGCACGCTGACGTCGTGGACCTCAAGCTCGTGCGCCATGCAGAGGCGTTCGCAGACGTCCTCACGAATGCGTTCGTCCGAGCGGCTGTAGCCCTTTGGCCCCTGACGATGACGCATATCCATCGGCGCGCTGCCTGGACCGCCCAGGCCACCGTGACTGCTTTGACTTCCGTAGCTGCCATAGTTGCCGTAACCCCGCTGCTGCGCCTGCGATTCCCAGCCTTGCGGCCCGCGCTGCATCGACTGCCCGCCGAAGCCCTGGCGACCTCCGCCTTGCGACATCCGGCTACCGTAATCGCGGTCATAGTCGCGCCCGTAATCTCGACCATAGTCACGACTATAGTTGGAGCTGAAGTCGCCACTGTAGTCGCCGCCGTATTCGCCCATGAAGGCGTCCTCATAATCTCGACCGTAGCTGCGTCCATAGCCGCCCGCGCCACCTGAACCGCTGCGTGCCCCGTAGGTATCGCGGTTTTGCCCGCCGTTCGAACGGCCATACGTGTCGCGGGAATAGCCGTAGCGCGGATCGCCGCTATTGCCGTAGCGTTCGTTACGCTCATTGCGCGGATCGTCGATACGCGCACGGCCCGCTTCGCTCCAATCGCCTCGCCATTCCCCTTGTCCTCCTCGATCGCCACGCTCGCGCGAAGACTGCGTGCCGTACTCGTCTTCCTGGTCGTACGCGGAGAAGTCCCGCTGCATGGCCTCCTCGTCGAAATCGCGACGGTATTGGCTGCGCTGTCCGCCACCTTGCATTTGCCGTTCGTTATCGCGCGTTGCGTATCGTCGTTGCATGATGATTCTCCAGATGAGCAGCACCAGCGGTCCAGAAGCAACGGCTCCTGTTCAACCAATCCGGCACCGGACAAATCCTTGTGCAAGTCGCATGCCATGCGTCGGACATAGACACGACGTTCGCAAATCCCGGTCGGGTGGACGGCCGCCGAGGCTTTTTTTCCATTCGTGGCAAGTTCGTCCTGTCTGGGACCGTGCGGGCCTCGCCTTGACGTTTTGCGTTGACACGCTTGACGTTACCCGCGCATTGCGTATAGAGTCACCGCATGATGAATTCCGCCCTCCTCCGTTCGCAGACTCTGCGCGTTGTCCTTTCGGGACAACGGGGCGTGTTCGTCAAAAGCAAAAAACAGTCGCTCAACTGACCGGAGCGTGCTGTTCCGTCAGTTGAGCGACGGAATAGCCACGTGGACCGGCAGTCCCGCCCAGCGCCCAGTGCGCGCCTGTAATACCTGCACCGCCTCGCATCACCGGCCAATCTGCCCCGAACGCCACGCGTCAAATCTTGCGTCGCCCTGCTGAACGGTTTCCGTACAAGGTCACCACACGTTCATCGCATTCGTATCAGGGAGACACCATGCAAGACACGCAATCGCCTATCGCCGCCGCCCAGTCGACCTCGCTTCACGCATCGTCCAGCTTTCGCGGTATCTGGCTGCCGCTCATCACGCCCTTCAAGCGCGACGGCGCTCACACGCCGGTCGATCACACGGCACTGCGGGGGATCGTTGCGCACTATCGTCACTCGGGGATTGCGGGCTTCGTGATCTGTGGCACGACCGGTGAAGCGGCCGCGCTGGAAGATGTCGAACAAATCGCCGTGCTTGAGACCGTGTTGGCGGAAGCCGGTGACCTACCTGTCATCGCCGGTCTCGCTGGGAATCATCTCGGGCATACGCTTACGCGCATGGACGCCCTGAACGCACTGCCGCTCGCCGGTGTGCTGACACCCGCGCCGTATTACATCCGCCCGTCGCAGGCGGGGCTCGTCGGCTGGTTCAATGCGCTGGCCGACCGCTCGGCCGCGCCGCTGGTGCTCTACGACATTCCGTATCGCACAGGGGCCACGCTGACGTTAGAGACACTGCTCACGCTGGCCGGTCACGCCAATATTCGCGGTATCAAGGATTGTGGCGGCAACGCGCACACGACGCAGGCGCTAATTGCCGATGGGCGTCTGTCTGTCCTCGCCGGTGAAGATCATCAACTGCTGTCGACGCTAACGATGGGCGGCCATGGCGCGATCATTGCGTCGTCGCATTGCCGCCCGGCCCATTTCGCGGCCCTCTATCGTGCCGTACGCGCGCAGCAGCTCGACGTCGCGCGCGTGCTCTTTCATGCGCTCATGCCGGTCGTGAAGCTGCTGTTTGCCGAAGCGAACCCCGGCCCGGTGAAGGCGTGGCTCGCACGTGAAGGCTGGCTGGAAGACGTGCTGCGTGCACCGATGACGAGTGCGTCACCGGCGCTTGCGCAGCAGTTGGTGGATGCAGTCGCCGCCATCGACACTGCATTCGGTGCGAACGTAGCGCAAGGGGCCACCGTCGCAGAGGCCGCTTGACGGACAGACGGCAGAGCGCGTGTCGTCAGGCGACGACGCGCAAATGCCTGTCGTCGGGGGCTGCAAGCTTGGGCGTCATGGACGCAGGATGATGCGCAAAGTCACCGTGCACGCCGACGCTACCATTCACGCGGAACTTCGACGTCTCGCTCACGAGGTCTGCGGCCTGCTGACGCATATGCTCGGCCGCCGCCGCAGCCTCTTCGACGAGCGCGCCATTCTGTTGCGTCACCTGATCCATCTGCGCGACGGCCTGATTGACCTGTTCGATACCGCGCGCCTGCTCGTCGCTCGCCGCCGCGATTTCGGTGATGAGTTCGCTCACACGACGCACGGACACCACAATCTGATCCATCGTGCGACCGGCGACTTCCACGCGCGACGAGCCGTCCTGCACTTGCTGAACAGACGCCGCGATCAGCTCGCGAATGTCCTTGGCCGTGCCCGCCGAGCGCTGCGCCAGCGTGCGCACCTCGCCCGCTACGACAGCGAACCCGCGGCCTTGCTCGCCCGCACGCGCGGCTTCCACCGCCGCATTGAGCGCGAGAATATTGGTCTGGAACGCAATGCCTTCGATAGCGGTGATCATCTCGCTCATGCGAGCCGAGGCGCTGGCCATCGCCTGCATCGTCTCTACGACTGCACGCACACTGTGCGCTCCGGCATCGGCCACGCCCGACGCCTCTTGCGACAGACGCTTCGCCTCGACCGCATGCTCCACGTTCTGACGCACGGTCGACGTCAGTTCTTCCATCGACGCTGCCGTCTCCTCTAGCGATGCGGCTTGCTCCTCCGTGCGCTGCGACAAATCGGTGTTGCCCTGTGCGATCTCACGCGCGGCGGTGTCGATGGCGCCCGATGCGCCCTGAATGTTGCGCACCAGATGGCTCAGTTGTGCGATGGCCGTGTCCAGCGCGCTGGCCATCTCGCCAATTTCGTCGCGGCTTTCCACTTGCACGCGATGCGTCAGGTCGCCGTTGGCGAGCGCCGAAGCCCCTTCCGAGACGGCGCGCACCGGACGCGTCACCGAACGCGCAATCGCCACACCGGCCACTACGGACAACGTCACCGACAACAACAACGTGGCGAACAACCAAACGCGGGCGGACAGATAGGCGTCGTTAGCGTCGGCCGCTTCCTTCGCGCTCACTGCCTTGCCGACGCCCATCAGGTCGTCGAGCGGCGAGAAGAACGCCAGTTGGGTCTTCTGGAGACTGCCCAGCAGTTGCGCCTTGGCACCAACGTAGTCGCCGTTGTGCACAAGCGTTTTGAACGCGTCGAGTTGCTTGCCGTACTCCGCGCTGGCCTGCGTGAGCGTTTGATAGAGCGCCTTGCCCTTCTCCGTGTAGAACATCGTCGCCATGCCGTCGATGCTCTTCAGGTTCGCCTGACGCAACTCGTCGATCTTCTTCAGACGCGTGTCGAGCTGCGACGCGTCTTCAGACATCGCGATGTCGCGCAGCAGCACGGCCACATGGGACGCGCGATCCTTCAGGTTATGGAATTCGAGAATCTTGTTGTTCAGGTCTGACACGATGAGCTGCGTGTTCGTGTCCATCGTCGCCATCTTCGTCACGGCGACGACCGCCACGACCAACAGCATGAGAACGTTGAGGGAAAAGGCGGCGGCGAGCCGTTTGCTGATACTCAGATTCTTGAACATCGGTGGGTGCGCGATTCGTCCTGGGGGTCTTGGTTTCGCCCTGCCGCCAGCACGTGCGGCAGGTCACTGTCTCTCTCCGTACCGCTTTCGGTACCTCTGACGAGACTTAACGAGTGCTTTTGACGAAACTTGAGCCTTGCTGCAACAATTTCGCGCGATACCCCGCAAACGCCCGCCAGGCAAGGCGTTCCACCGGTGGAAACGCGCACCGAATTGGGGGACGAGCAACGCTAATTGCGTATCCATCAAATATATCAAGCCACCTGATTACATCGACGTTGAGCGCAATGCCGAACGGGTGACGACGATGCGAGTTGCGTTCCTCTCAGGAAACGATGGACTTCGCCGCAACTGCCCCTGTCGAGACGGCACGTGTTCCCCATTGCACAACTAGCATGCCCAGGACAATGAGCGCTACACCGCCAATGCGCGCGAGATTGACGGGCCTGGCGGCAAGTCCCATCAGCCCGAAGTGGTCAATGATCAGCGACGCGACGACCTGACCCGCCACCACACATACGATGAAGTTCGCCGCCCCCAGACGCGGCGTGAGCACCAGCGCCGCTGTGATGTAGGCCACGCCCGCAATGCCGCCGATCCACAGCCACCACGGCCCGCGCGCGGCGCTACCGATGTCCGGCAATCCGGCGCGCATGCCGATCAGCACGGGCAGCACAACGATAAGACTCACGAGCAATGACGCCACCGTCGCCCACAGCGGATGACCCAGCACGCGCCCGAGCGCCGCGTTGCTGCCAGCCTGGAACGGGACAACAGCACCGGCGAGCATCGCGATGACGAGCGGCAACAGGACTGTCGCGGGGATTTGGGGTGTCATTGACGCATTCATGAGGTGATCTCTCTATTCGTAAATATCGCTTGCCCTCAGCATGAGTCATCCATTCCAATAATGGAAATTCGAATCCATCACACAAACTATTCGTCACATGGATGATTTGCGTCGAATCGACCTCAATCTATTGCTGACGCTGCACGCCTTGCTGGCGGAGCGCCATGTGTCGCGCGCAGCGCTACGTCTGCATCGCAGTCAGCCTGCGGTGAGCCATGCGCTCGCGCAGTTGCGCGGCATCTTCGATGACCCGTTGCTGGTGCGACGCGACGGCGGCCTCGCCCTGACTTCGCGGGCGGTGGAACTGCAACGGCCGCTTGAAGACGCGCTCGATCAGTTACAAGGGTTGTTGCACGCACCGGCGTTCGATCCGCGCCGGGCGAAGCGGACTTTCCGTATTGCGCTGTCCGATTACGGCTCGCGCGTCTCACTGCCTCAACTGACGCGTCGCGTGCGAGAGCAAGCACCGGGCATCGATCTTGCGGCAACGCAAGCGAGCCGCGAAGCGATGCTCACCCAGCTACTCGACGGCGAAATCGATCTGGCGTTGGGCGTGTTTCACGAATTTCCGGGGGAATTGGAGACGCAGACGCTGTTCGAAGAAACGTTCGTCTGTCTGGCGGATCGCTCCACGCTGCCTTCGCGCGGCGGTCTGACGATGGCGGCATGGCTGGCGCGCCCGCACGTGCTGGTCGCGATGCGTCCGGGGGCGGACAACGAAATCGATCAGGCACTAGGGGAGCTGGGACACACGCGGCGCGTGGCCGTCACGCTGCCGCATTGGAGCATCGCGCCGGAGTTGATTGCGGGGACGGATCTGATTCTAACGGTCGCGCAAACGGCCGTCGCACATCTGCGTCACGACCGGCAGTTACGACGCTTCGCCGCGCCGTTTGCGATACCGCCGTTTCTGTTTCAGGCCGCATGGCACGCCCGTCGCGACGTCGACCCCGCGCATCGATGGCTGCGCGAGCAGATCGCAGAGATCTGCCGCTAAGGTCAGTTGTCTTCGAGGAAGCCGCTGGCGATGGCGTCGGCGATCATCCGATCGGCGAGTTGCCCGAGCGCGGGGGACGCGTCGCCGATCACATGCATCAGCTTGCGCACCTGCGACGCTTTGATCGAGCGTTCGGCCCAGACCCGACCGTGCGTGTGATAGCTGTGCAGCAACGGCTGGAGCCGGTCCATCGCGCGCGCGAACTTGGCATCGACTGTCTCGCGCGCTTCGAATTCCTCCCACAGCGCACGATACGATTTCGCCTGATCCGTGGGCAACAGATTGAAGATGCGCTCGGCCGCCGCCTGCTCGCGTTCGTGCTGATCCTGCGCAGCCACGGCGTCGTAAGCGTAGGTGTCGCCCGCATCGATCTCGACCAGGTCGTGGATCAGCAGCATGAGCATGACGCGGGGAATCTGGGTGCCCTGCGGCGCGTACTCGGCCAGCACCGTCGCCATCAACGCCATTTCCCAGCTGTGCTCGGCATCGTTCTCGAAACGCTTGCCGGTGATCAGCAACGTGTTGCGCCAGGTCTCTTTAAGCGCATCCACTTCACGCATGAACAACAACTGTGCTTTAAGACGCTCGGGCACGTCGATTCTGCTGAAATCGCTCGGAATGTTCACGCTCACCGGCTCCGGTTCCGCGTGCGCCGCATCGCGTTGATTACGCTTGTCCATCTGATGCTCCATTGGGTAGCCCACGATTATCGCCGCGATTGCCGTTCACGGCGCATCAGCGTGAGCGCCTATCCCTTGCCCAACGGCGGACGGCTCGGAAAGCCCGCCATATTGCTCAGTTGCGCCAGCTCGTTGGCCGCTTCAAGCATCAGTCCGGAGAACTCGTGGATCTTCTTCGCCGTGAGCCGCACCCGGGGCGCTGCGAGACTGATGACGCCCACGCAACGCGAGCCGCTCACGACAGGCACCGCCACCGCCGCCATGCGTGGCGCGAAGACTTCGTCAATCATTGCGTAACCCCGCACGCGCGCGGCATGCAGAAAACCCAGCAATGCCTTGAGCGTCGTCGGCGCGTTCGGTCCGAACTCGTTCGGCTGCCCGAAGCCTTGCTTAAGGACGAGCGACGCCGCCTGTTCGTCGGTCATCGTCATGAGCCACGCATGGCCCGTCGACGTGCAGGAGAGTTGCGCGGCATGCCCCATGTCCGGGTCGTAGCGAAAGCCCGTTCGCTGCCCGTCGGCGCGGCCCACCCAGATGATGGCGTCGCAGTCGACCAGCGACAGACGCACCAGCCCGGCCGTCTGCGCAGCGAGACGTTCGATGATCGGCTGCGCGATGTCCGCGATGCCCGTCAGACTCAGGAATTCGAGTCCGTTCGACGTCATGCGCATCGTGAGGATGTAGCGGCCGTGATCGACCAGTTGCCTGACGTACCCACTCTCGACCAGTTCGGTCAGCACGCGGTGACACGTGCTTCGCGGCAACGACAGTGCTTCGGCAATCGCGACAAGGCCCGCGCCCTCACCTTCCGACGCCAGCAAATCGAGAATTCTCAGCCCGTTTTTCAGTGACATCCGATGTCATCTTCCATAATGTGGAATGGAGTTCCGGTCTGGAACGACCTCTCCGGTGCGCGCAAACAATAGCACTTGTTCGTCGCCAGAAACGAACGTTTCAATATATCGAGAACTCAGGAGACAACATGTCAACTTTGGTGGATTCGGACCTGAACGTGGATGCACAATCCACGCAGGCCCAATTGATGGCGCGTCGGGCGGTCGCGGGGGCGACGGTCGGCACCGCGCTCGAATGGTTCGACTTCGCGCTCTATGGTGTGGTCGCGGCCACAATCTTTCCCAAGCTGTTTTTCCCGTCGCTCGATCCGACGGCGTCGCTGCTCGCCTCGCTCGCGAGCTTCTGGGCCGGACTCGCCGCACGCCCGCTTGGCGCAGTGATCTGCGGCATGCTCGGCGACCGCTGGGGACGTCGCAAGCTGATGCTGATTACTGTGTCGGTGATGGGCGCTTCGTCGTTTCTGATGGGGCTACTGCCGACCTATGCGCAAGTCGGCATCATTGCGCCGACGCTGCTGGTGACCCTGCGCATCATTCAGGGCTTCGCCCTTGGCGGCGAGTCGACCGGTGCGCAACTGATGGCCGTGGAACACGCGAGCGTGGAGCGGCGCGGGTGGTATTCCGGCCTGCTGGGCATCTGCTCGCCGCTGAGCCAGATCCTCGCCAACTTCTCGCTCTTCGCGCTGGCCGGTCTGCTCTCGCCGGACGCCTTCGAATCGTGGGGATGGCGCGTGCCGTTCCTCGCCAGCTTCGTGCTCGTGCTGTTGGGGATCTACATTCGCCGCAAAGTCAGCGAGACGCCCGCGTTCGAAGCGCTCAAAAAAAACGGGCAACGCGCCCGCGTATCGAACCCGCTGGGCATCGTCTTCAAACATCACTGGCGCACGGCGCTGCGTCTGACGCTGTTCTTCTGTGGACCCGCCGCGCTGTTCTATCTGATCGTGGTGTTCTCGCTCAGCTACCTGACTAAACAGCTCGGCGTGCCCAAGCAAACGGGGTTCATGCTGTTGATGGTGGCTAACGTCTGCGCCATCGTAGGCGCGCTGGCAGGCGGTTATCTGAGCGACCGGATCGGACGCAAGCGCGCGCTGCTGCTCGGTTCGTTCTGTACGTTGGTCTGCTGCCTGATCTACTTCCCGATTCTGGGTCAGAACTCGCTGGCCCTGACGATGGCCGTGATGGGCGCGTTCCTCGGCTTCACACAATTCCAGAGCGGCATTCAGCCCGTGTGGTTCGCGGAGTCCTTCCCGACCGAAGCCCGCTACACCGGATCTGCCCTGTCGTACTCCGGGGCCAATCTGCTGACGGGCGGACCGATGCCCATCGTCGCCGTGGCACTACTCAATGCCTTCCACGGTTCGCCCTGGGCCATCGTCGCAGTGTGCGGCTCGCTGAATCTGCTTTCCTTCCTGATGATCGCCATTTCGCCCGAAACGAAGGGCACCCCCCTGGACCGATCATCCACTCACTGACGTCATGACCCGAAAACTCTACATCCTCAACGGCGCGAACCTGAACATGCTGGGTTTGCGAGAGCCGCAACTCTACGGCACCACCACGCTGGCGGACATCGAACAGAACTGTCTGAAGCTGGCCACGACGCTCGAACTCGATTGCGTGTTCCGTCAAACGAACAGCGAGAGCGAACTGGTCGGCTGGATTCAGGAAGCGTTTCTTCAGGACGCGGCGCTGATCCTGAATCCCGCCGGTTTTTCATTCGGACGGATTCCCGTACTCGACGCCGTCAAGCTATTGGTGCGGCCCGTGGTGGAGCTGCACATCACCAACATTCATCGACGCTCGGAGGAGTATCGCCATTCGACGATTTCCGTCGCGGCGACGGCGGTGATCTGCGGCGCGGGGGCGAACGGGTATCTGCTCGCCATCCGCGCGATTGACGATCTGTGGAACGCCCCGCGCTGAACGACTCGCCGCTTGCCATTGACGCAACGTTTGCCGGACACTGGGGACATTGCATCGCGTCCAGCCACATGCGTGGCTGGCGCGGCGCGCCCTCAGGGAGTGTCGAATGGCGAACGGCAAGCGCGTCAAAGCTGGCAAGAAGAAGCAATGGGCCACGCCCAAGGCCCGGTTGGAGCGACTTACCAGTGAACGCGATCGCAAGATGGCGCGTTCACCCCATGCTTATGTGCGGGGCAGCACCGCGCGATTTTACGAATGGCTGGCCAAAGCCGACGTCAATTTGCCGCAAGGCCCCGCGATCTGGATTTGTGGGGACTGTCACACCGGCAATCTCGGCCCGCTCGCAGATGCTCACGGGCACGTCGACGTGCTAATTCGCGATCTCGACCAGACCGTCATCGGCAACCCCGTACACGACCTCATCCGCCTCGCCCTCTCGCTGGCCAGCGCCGCACGCGGCTCGGCGCTCTCCGGACTGACCATCATCCGCATGCTCGAAGCGCTCACGCACGGCTATATGGCGGCGTTCGATCGCGGCGATGGCAAGGACGATCCGAAAGGCGGAAAATCGCACGGCACGAAAATCGGCAAGCGGCATGGCAAATCGCGCAGCGCGAAGGCGCAAGACGAGCGCCCCGAGATTGTCGATCTGATCATGCGGCGCGCGGTCAAACGTTCGTGGAAGCATCTGGCGCTGGAGCGCATCGAGGACATCCGTCCGAAGATTCCATTGGGCAGACGCTTCTGGCCCCTCAGCACGACCGAGCAAAAGCAGATCGACGCGTTGTTTCAGCTCGACACCATCGCGAGTCTTGCTACGTCATTGCGCGGACGGCCCAACGACGGTGCCGTCGAAGTGCTCGACGCCGCCTACTGGGTGAAGGGATGCAGCTCGCTCGGGCGGCTGCGTTACGCCGTGTTGCTCGACGTGGACGGTGGCGTCGTGCAGGGCGACGATCTCTGCCTCATGGACTTGAAAGAAGGCGTGAAGGCGGCAGCGCCTCGCTATGCGGGCGTTCGCATGCCTCGCGACAACGCCGAACGTGTCGTCACCGGCGCGCGGCATCTATCGCCGTCGCTTGGTGAACGCATGCGTGCGGCGCGTCTGATGGATCGCTCCATCGTGATTCGCGAATTGCTGCCGCAGGATCTGAAGCTTGAGATCGACACCCTCACGCAGCACGATGCCGCCGAAGTGGCGCAGTACCTCGGGGGTGTCGTCGGCCACGCGCACGCAAGGCAAATGGACGACGCCACCTGTCGCGCGTGGCTCGCCGACTTGCAACGCAACCGCTCGAAGACCATCGACTCGCCGGTCTGGCTCTGGAACAGCGTGGTCCAGCTCACAAGCGAACACGAAGCCGCTTACCTCGAACACTGCAAACGCCTGTTCTCCGGCGGCGCACCCGGCTAATGCGGGCGCGCGGCCGCGCGGCCGCGTGTCGTTAGCCGAAAAATCAGAACATCGAGTTACCGCTGACGGTCTTCGCGGGTGTCTGCTGCGAGACGTCCCAATGCTCCACAATCTTGCCCTTTTCCAGACGGAAGATGTCGACGATGGCAATCGGCAGATCGCCGGGATGCGGCACCTTGCGCACATGCAGAATGACGAAATCGCCGTCGGCGAACGCCCGCACGATGTCGCTATGCGAGTCCGGCTGATTCTTGCGCAGGAAGTCGACGAACTTGCCGAAACCCTCGACGCCGTCGGGCGCATTCGGATTGTGCTGAACGTACTTGTCCCCCAGATACTGACGCGCGGCGGTGAAGTCCTTGCGATTCAGACCCGCTTCATAGAAGGCCAGCACGGCCTGTTTGTTCGCGGCCAACTGCGACGCAGGCACGGCGGGGGTCGCACTCCCGGACGTCCCCAATCCCTCGGTGGCGGCCGCTGAAATCGCCGAACCGGGCAACGGCGCCATGCCTTCTGCGGCATGGACGGATGCCGTTGCGACAAGGCAGACAGCGGCGGTGGCGAGCAACGAAGCAATCGGATTTTTCATAGCGTTTGGCGGATGTGTGGTGTGGCGCGGGCGAGTGATCAGCTTAGCAGTTCGTAAGGACCGCCGCGCGTCAGGGCACGCTGGTAGGCGTCGCGTGCGTGGATACGTTCAAGGAAATCCGCGATGGCGGGCCAGCGATCTTTCGCGTCCCCACGTGCCGCAACGGCCTCTAGCGGAAAACTCATCTGAATATCGGCCGCACTGAAGGTGTCGCCGACGAACCATCCGGTCTTGCTCAGGGCGTCGTTGACGTAACCGAAATGCAGCGTCAGTTGCGGATCGACGAAACTCGATTGCAGCGTGCTGCTGATCTTGCGTGCGATGGGCCGGACAAAGAACGGCATCGGCGCGCTGGCAATACGCAGGGCGACCAGCTTGAGCAGCAACGGCGGCATCGCGGAGCCCTCGGCGTAATGCAACCAGTACGTCCAGCGCAGACGCTCGGGTGTGTCGCGCGGCGGCGTGAGACGCCCCTGTCCATAACGGTCGGTCAGATACTCGATGATCGCGCCCGATTCGGCCAGCGTCAGGTCGCCGTCGGTGACGACCGGGGATTTTCCGAGCGGATGAATGCAGCGCAATTCCGGTGGCGCGAGCATCGTCTTCGGATCGCGCTCGTAGCGTTGCAGCTCGTACGGCACCCCAAGTTCTTCGAGCATCCACAGCACGCGCTGCGAGCGGGAGTTGTTCAGATGATGAACCGTCAGCATGGTGTCTGGCTCCGGCGGGAAATCCGCACGCCATTGTCGCCGCATTGGCGGGTTTCAGGGGTTTCGGGTACGCTTGGCCGTCTTCGCCATCATCTTTAGCTCATGGACCGAATCGACGCCATGAAGGTCTTCGTCGCCACCGTCGACGAAGGCAGCCTCGCCGGTGCAGCCAGGCGTCTCGGACGCTCGGCCGCCGCCGTGAGCCGCGCCATCGCCTATCTGGAGACGCACACCGGCACCGCGCTGCTCCATCGCACCACGCGCACGCTCAAGCTCAGCGCCGCTGGCGAGCGCTATGCGGCCGCCTGTCGGCGCATTCTGCTCGACCTCGATGAAGCCGACGTCATCGCTGCCGGTGAGCGCTCAGCACCACGTGGGCAACTGACCGTCTCCATGTCGCTCGCCGCTGGTGAGACGTTCATGCGCGAGATCGCCGAGGCGTTCATCGAGCGCTACCCGGACGTTGTAGTACGTCTGCAGATGAGCGACCTGCCGGTGAACCTGATCGACGAAGGCGTCGATGTGGCGGTACGCGTGGCACACCTGCCCGACTCGTCGCTGATTGCGACGCAGGTCGGCGAAGTGCGACGCATCATTGCTGCATCCCCCGAATATCTGGCCGCGCACCCGCCCATCGAAACGCCCGCCGATCTGTCGAAACATCGCATCGTTTCCATGACGTATTTCGGCATCGACGCGTGGCGCTTCCCGCCCACAGGGCGCAGCACCGTGCCGCAGATCGTCCAGTTCACGCCGCGTCTGATCGTCAACTCGATCCGGGCAGCCATTGCGTCGGTCGTAGCTGGGCACGGCGTGGCGCGCATGCTCTCGTATCACATCGTCGACGAACTGGAGCGCGGGGCACTGAAAATCGTTCTTCAGAACTTTGAGCATCCGCCAATGCCGGTGCACGTCATCACGCCTCAGGGACGGCTGGCCGTGCCGAAAGTGCGCGCGTTCGTGGACTTCGCAGTGCCGCGTCTGCGCAAGCACTTCTCGCACGCGCACAAGCTGGCGGCAGGCAAGCGCTAAGGGGCGACCCGCCACACCGGACGGGCAAAACGGGCGTCGATTCGTACGCCTCGCGGAAGAATGACTTCCGACGCACAGCCGTTCTCCAGCGCGTTGCCACCGCCTACACTGACTCCATCGCCTTTGCGCGCCACGCCGTTCGATGCGCGACGCGACGCAGCATCCCCGGAGTCCTCATGTCCAATGCAGTCCTCGGCGGCACATCGACCGCCCCTTTCAACGCCTGGCGCGCCACACTTTGCGCCGCCTGCGCGAGTCTCATCGGTATCGGCTTTGCCCGCTTCGCCTACACCGCTCTTCTCCCCGCGATCATTGGTGCACACTGGTTCGCGCCCTCCACGGCGGCCTATCTGGGTGCCGCAAACCTCGGCGGCTACCTCGCCGGTGCGCTGGGCGCTCGCGTGCTGTCGCGCCATGCGTCGAATGTGACGATTTTGCGCGTGATGATGCTGCTGGTCGTCGCGGCATTCTTTGCCTGTGCGTGGCCGCTTTCGTTCCTGTGGTTCTTCGCGTGGCGCTTCGTCTCAGGTTTTGCGGGTGGCGTGTTGATGGTCATTGCCGCACCTTCGGTGCTCGCACACGTCACACCATCGCGACGCGGCATTGTGAGCGGCGCGATCTTCGCGGGTCTCGGGTTGGGGATCGCCGCGTCGGGCACGCTCGTGCCGCTGTTGTTGCGTCAGGGCCTCGCGCAAACATGGATCGGGCTCGGCGTGTTGTCGCTGCTCCTCACGGTCGTGGCATGGCGCGGCTGGCCCACGAGTGCACCCACGACAGCAGCGACGGCCGCGCATCCGAAACACCGGCCTGCCGCCCCCATCACGCTGCGCTCGCTCTACATCGAATATGCACTGAACGCCGTGGCGCTGGTGCCGCACATGATCTTCCTGGTCGATTACGTCGCACGCGGTCTGGGCAAAGGGCTCGATGCAGGCGCGAACTACTGGGTGCTGTACGGACTGGGGGCCATCGTCGGACCGCTCTTCGTGGGGCACCTCGCCGATCGCATTGGCTTTGCGCGCGCATTGCGGGTCGCGTACGTCGCGCAGATGTTTTCCGTGATCCTGCCGGTGCTTGGCCTGGGGCTGCCCGCCCTGATCGTCTCCAGCATGGTGATGGGGGCTTTCACGCCGGGCATCGTGCCGCTCGTTCTGGGGCGTGTGAACGAACTCCTCGCTCATCATCCTGCCTCGCAGAAGGGGGCGTGGAGTACCGCGACGACCAGCTTCGCCACCTTTCAGGCAGGCGCTGCCTACGGGCTGTCGTTCCTCTTCGCGGCGACGTCCGGCAACTACTCGCTGCTGTTTGTCGTGGGCGGTGTCGCCATGACGCTCGGATTGGCGGTGAACCTCATCGCGGCGAGAATGGCGCGGGCCTGACGCCGCGCTCACCCGATTCACCGATTACTCACGCGTTACGCATCGGTCTCGTACGCGAGACCGTACTCGCCCTTCGAGCGGCGGATCCTCGCAAAGCCAAGCTCGCCCAGATGCATCCCTGCGATCAACACGCCGTCAGCGCTGACGCTGTCGAGCAACCGCGAGCGGGTCGCCGCGGCAAGCGAGGCATCCTGATCGAACGCAATCGTGACCTCGGGCCGCTGAATCTGGATGTTCGGGAAGTGCACGATGTCGCCCCAGACGAGCAGCCCCGCGTCGCGCGATTCGATGAGAAAACCGGTGTGGCCCTCCGTGTGCCCGGGCAGCGACATCGCCTGAATGCCGGGGAGCACTTCACCGGCGCCAAAGGTGCGCAGTTGTTCGCGGTAGCCATCGAAAACGCCGCGCGCGATCTGAAAGTTGCCCCGCGCCCTCTCGCTGGCGCGTGCCAGATTGGCATCGTCCTGCCAGAAAGCAAGCTCTCTCTCGTTGACGGCAAGCTCGGCGTTCAGAAATGCCCGCTGACCGTCCAGCGTCCTCAACCCACCGACGTGATCCGGATGCGCATGCGTGAGCAGCACCGTATCGATGGCTTCCGGTGCGATGCCCGCGTGCCGAAGGTTCGCGCTCAGATGTCCCCCCCACTGCTTGATGCCACCCGCCCCGCTGTCGATGAGGACCGTGCGTCCAGCGCCTTGCACCACGTAGCAGTTGATGTGTACGGCAGAGGGATTGGGCTCACCGGCCGCACGCTGGATACTGTCCGCGTCGGCGGCGTCGATATTCGACAGGACGTCGAAACTCGCCGTGAGGTAGCCGTCGCTGATGGCGGTCACGGTGAAATCGCCGATCTGCTGGCGCGGGAAGTTAGGGAGAGACATTTTGCGACTCCTGAATGGATAGTGGCGCACGCCGGAATTCGGCGCGCCTCAGCGCCGCGTCTCGCCGCGAGTCAGTTGTTCGCCCATCGGCACATAGAGATGCACACCTTGCGGTGGCTCGGCGAGACGCACGGCATCGTCGGCGGACACTACGGCAAGCCAGCGGTGCGTCGGAACCTGCTCCAACGCCACCGCTTGCAGGGCGAGCGGCTTAAGCCCCATGTCGATCAGCGACTCAGGTCCGCTCGCGCAGAGCGCCAGACGCTCGTTCATCCGCACGGCAGGTGCCAAGCCGATGTCGCCGTACAGATTTCGGTGCCAGTCCGTGATGTGCTGCTGCCACCGCGCGAAGTTGCCGCCGCCCTTCTGGCGGTATTCGTCGCTGATCAGCACCTCCGGCCCGTCGACCGTATGGATGGCGAGATACACCGGGCATCCCCCGGTGACCGCTCTGAATCGTTGCGACGATTGAAAGCCCGTTACCGAAATAAGAGCGGGCAGTTTTTCGCGACTATAAAAGTCGTTCCATTCGGCCTCGCTTGCAGGGTCGGCGAAGGTGCATTCGACGGTGTAGATCATGATGTGTCGTCGTTCCGGGAGGTTGTGCGTTTTCATTGCATGAACGTAATGCTAATCTGGCGTTTTCGACGTCCATAACGATTTCCGATCAGTCTTCATTGATATTTAGTCAAGCTGACTACCATTGCCTTCCCACCGACCGAACCCAGATGCGACGCAAGATCCCGAGCCATTCCGCACTACTCGCCTTCGAGGCCGCCGCCCGGCATGGGAGCTTCGCGCGTGCGGCCGACGAGCTGGCCCGCACCGAAGGCGCCGTCAGCCGTCAGATCGGGCGGTTGGAGGAATTTCTGGGAGTGACGTTGTTCGAGCGCATCGGCAATCGGGTACGGTTGCTGCCGAACGGTGCGCGATATGCCGCACAGGTGCGCGAAACGCTGGACCGGCTGGAGCGGGACAGCCTGTATCTGATGGGACAACCGACCGAGGGCGCGAGTCTCGATATTGCGGCGACACCGACCTTCGCCACGCGCTGGCTGATCCCTCGGTTGGCGCGTTTTCAGGACAAGCATCCGAATATCACGGTCCACCTTTCGGAATGCATGGAGCCGTTTCTGCTGGCGGGGAGCGGATTTGATGCGGCGATCCATTTCGAGCATCCGGCGTGGGCCGGGATGCACGTGCATCGTCTGCTGGAGGAAGTGCTGATTCCGGTGTGCAGTCCGTCGCTGTTGGTCCGCGCGGGGGAAGGCGCGTCGCTGGACGATCTGCCGCGTCTACATCGTCGCCAGAATCCGGACGCCTGGCAACACTACGCGCAGGGCACTGGCATTACACTGACGAACTCTGCCGTAGGCGCCCGTTACGACCTTCACTCGATGCTGATCGAAGCCGCATTGGCAGGTCTGGGTGTGGCGCTGGTGCCGCGCCTTTACGTCAGCACCGAGCTTGAACAAGGCCGTTTGGTTGCACCGTGGCCGCAGGACAGCAAGGTGGCGAAGAACTTCTGCCTCGTGCTGCCCGAACCGCTCGAATTGCGCCAGGGACCGATTCGCACGTTCTCGGACTGGCTGCTCAATGAGGCAGGCGCAATGCCTGCCTGAAGTCCCACGGTCAAGTGGGCGACAGATGCGCCCTCACTCAACTCAGCGCCACGCCGCACTCAGCATCACGCCTCCGGAGACGACCAGCATCGTATCGAGCAAGCGCTGAAAGACGGTCGGCGTTATACCGAGGACAAAGCGCTTGCCGAGCATGGTGCCCAGCATCAGCGTCATGCCGACGATGAGACCATTGGCCCAGGCTGCGGGTGGCAGCGCACCCAGTCCCGAGAACATCAACACCTTGGCCACGTAGATGAAGACGGAGCTGGCCGACTCCGCGCCGAGGAACGCACCGCCCGACAGGCCGTACGCGGCGAATGCGGGAACGCTGAGCGGCCCCGTCGACAGCACGATGCCGGTCAGGAAACCAATCACTGTGCCCACCGCCGCCAACTGCCAGAGCGACAGACGAAATTGATGGCGTCGAAGGAAGTGCCGGGTCGGCACCATGGCGACGAAGAACAATCCCAGCGCGATATCGACGGCGGTCGACGGGAGGCTCCAGAGCGTCTTCGCACCGAGGGCTGCCGCAGGCGCACCCGGCACCGAGTAGGCCAGCACGGCGCGCCAGTCGATCTCACGCCACCACGCCACGACCTTCGAGAGATTGCCGACGATGGCCGCGACGGCCATGATCGGCACCGCCTGCTTCGGGCCGTATGTGTACACCAGCACCGGTAGCAGCATCATCGACGATCCCGTGCCGACTACCCCGCTGACCGCCCCCGCCGCCGTCCCGACGATGGCGATCATGACCATGCCCCAAGCGTGTCCCGCCAAGAATCCTGCCAACATCCATGCCTCGCGATTTGCCGATTCCCTCACGCTATCAAGCCATCTCATGCAGCGTGAGCCTTAGCCGCGACGATAAAGCATGATGCACACTCACACCATCGACAAATTCGCTACCCTTCTGTGATAAAAAGTCACAGTTCATTGTCGACGTCGCCTTTCAGAGTCCCAACATGTCGCGCCAATTACCGCCGTTGCATGCCCTACGTGTTTTCGAAACCGCCGCACGTGCCGAGAGCCTCAGCGCCGCCGCGCAGGAATTGTCGATCACGCATGGTGCCGTGAGCCGTCAGATCGCCTTGCTCGAAGCGTGGCTGGGGCAAACGTTGTTCGTCCGTCAGGGGCAGCGTAATGTCGCGACGGACCACGCACGGGCCTTCGCGGCCGAGATCAGCGCAGCGTTCGACCTCATTGGCGACGCGGCACTGCGCTTCGGCAAGGCGCCGCAAACGCGCGTGGTGCGCGTCAACGCCCAGACCACGCTTGCCATGCACTGGCTCATCGCACGGCTGCCCGCGTTTCATGCGGCCCACCCGGATGTGCAGGTAGTCGTCACCACGTCGAGCGGGGCCGATCCGGCGTTTCGCGGCGGGTTCGACGTCGCCATCCGGCGCGATCCGCCTCCACGTCCCGAATGGCAGCCTTATGAAAGGACGCTGTTGTTCACCGAAAGTGCAAGCGTCGTGGCCGCTCCTTCACTGCTGGAAGCGCTGCCGTTACGGCGGTTGAAGGATCTTGCAAAGCACACGTTCGTCGCCACGCAAACACGCGTCGGTGCGTGGGAAGACTGGTTGAGCGTGGCGGGTGTGCCTGCGCTTCGGCCGGTGCGATTCCATCGCTTCGACCACTATCACGTGAGCTTGCAGGCCGTGGTGGATGGACTGGGGTTAGGGATTGGCTGCACGCCGACGCTCGATCGAGAACTGGCGGCCGGTCGTCTCGTGATGCCGTTTCCGGACATTCAGGCCGACGGCGCAACCTACGTCACGCTCGTGCCGCGCGACGCCGACAAATCGAGACCGTTGCGGGATTTCCTGACGTGGGTGCATGAAGCAGCACATGAAGCAGCACACGCCCCTGCCGCAGAGGTTACGCCCCCGGTCCGACGCTCCACTTCCCGGGCGACACGCCGAACGCGCGACGGAAGTACCGGGTGAAGTGCGACAGATCGTTGAAGCCCTGTGCTAGCGCGACGTCCGTCGCCGAGGCCCCGGCGCGCAGTGCGGGCAACGCGCGCACGAGACGCAACTGATTGCGCCACGCATGTGGTGCCAGTCCAGTCTCGCGGGAGAATAGGCGCGCCGCATGGAACGGCGAAAGATCGACGGCTTCGGCGACTGCCGTCAGTGAAAGCGATTCGGTGAGATCGGCCGACAGACGCGCTTTCATCGTCTCGACGCGCACCGCGTCGCGATGCATTTCCAACAGCGGCACGTGCGCCTGCGCATGACGGACCAGCATCATCGATACGGCATCGATCAGCACGCTTTCGGCCAACAGCGGATCTGCGCCGATCTGAAGCAACCGATGCGCTTCGAGCAGCCGCTCCATGGCCTGCACGTCGTAAATGACGTGTTCGCCGAACCAGGGCATCGCTTCGTCCACCGATGTCGACCCACCCGGCGTCTCCAGCGGATCCAGCGGACTTTCCAACTGACGTTGCACGCCCTGCACGAAACCGACGGGCAGGTAAAACACACGGTAACGCCAGCCAAAGTCGGTTTCCCGCGCGCCCGTGTGAACTTCGCCGGGATGGATGATGGCGATCGACCCGGCGTCCGCCACGTGCTCGCCGCCACGATAGGCGTAGCGCTCCGCCCCGGCCACGATGCACGCGAACGTGTACGTGTCGTGCCAGTGCGGCGCGAACGTATGATCGTTGTATTCGGCCGTGAGCATGTCGCCTCCGGGCACGAGCGTCGAGCGCCAGTACAAAGGGGCATTGCGGAACGGCTGAAACGGTTGAACGGGCTGAAACAAGGCATCCATGCCCGCTACTTTACACTGAGCCGCAGCGCAGCCGACATGAACACCGCGTCCTGCGACAGACGTCGCAGAATCTCGTCGCCCAGACGACGCCTCCACGGATCGTCTTCCGAAAGCTGCCGGTTTTCCTTGGCCTTTGCGGCGGGAATCTCGATCATCATTGTGCTTTCTCCTGGGCCCGGCACGCCGTACAACTGGAAGCCGTCGAGCGACGCGCCGAACGGCACCAGCCGGTCGCCGGTCCGGACATCGCACTCGACATCCATGCAAAATAATCATAAATATCAACATAATATTCATTTCTCTTATGTTGCATCGCGCCATACACTCCGGGTATTCCCTGATTAGCAGGGACGTCCTGAGTATCCGGAGTTAAGGCGTAGCACGATGAACACCCCGCAAGCCACGCAAATCCCAACGCAACAGACCGAGCAACCGACCTCGCGCACTGCCATCGCGCCGACCGGCCGTGAGACCGCGCAGGCGGAGGGCGTCCGAGCCACCCCGCTCGTGACGCTCGCCGTCGTCACTGTGCTGACGGGGATTGGCGCAGGCATCGGCGGCACAGTGCTCGCCGCCCTGCTCCACATCGTTCAGCATCTGGCCTTCGGCTATGCCGAGGATCAGGTCTTCGGTGCGCAGAGCTTTCTGAGTGGCGTTGCAGCCGCATCGCCCGAGCGTCGCTTTGCCGTGCTGACAGCGTGCGGTGTTGTTGCCGGGCTCGGCTGGTATGCCGTGCATCGCCACGGCGCAAAGCTCGTCTCAATCAAAGAAGCGGTCGGACGCTCACGCCCGATGCCCGTCGGCAGCACGCTCGCGCATGCGGTGTTGCAGATCGTGACGGTCGCGCTGGGCTCGCCGCTCGGGCGCGAAGTCGCACCGCGTGAAATCGGTGCGCTGATCGGCGACCAACTGGCGCGTCGCGCCGGGCTGTCTGCCGAACAATGTCGTCTGCTCGTCGCGTGTGGAGCAGGCGCGGGACTCGCTGCCGTCTATAACGTGCCGCTCGGTGGCGCGATCTTCGTGCTGGAAGTGCTGCTCGGTACGTTCGCGTGGCGCGCGGTGCTGCCCGCCTTTGCGACCTCGGCGATTGCGGCCGCTGTCGCCTGGATCGGCATGGGGGCGGAACAGCAATACACCCTCCCGGCGTTCGACGTCACCGCGCCGCTCGTCGGCTGGGCGCTCGTGTGCGGCCCGCTCGTCGGGGTCGCCGCGTGGGCATTCGCGCGTCTGACCGAAAGCGCCCGCGCCGCCGCGCCGCGCGACTGGCGTGCGCCGGTCTTCGCACTGGCCAACTTCATGGTGCTGGGCCTGGTCATCGCCTGGTACCCGCAATTGCCGGGCAACGGCAAGGGCCCGGCATCGCTCGCATTCAACGGCGAACTGGTGACGGCACTGGCATTCGTGCTGCTGGTGCTGCGCGTGCTCTTTACGTGGAGTAGTCTGCGCGCCGGGGCGGCAGGCGGTCTGCTCACACCGGGACTGGCGAACGGCGCGTTACTCGCGGTCGTGCTGGCGGGATTTTGGAATGGCGCGTTGCCGCAGGAGATGGAAGTTGCACTCGGCGCGGCAGCCCTCATCGGGGCGACCGCCTTCCTCGCCGTATCGATGCGCATGCCGATCACGGCCGTGGTGCTGGCGCTGGAATTCACGCACGTGAATCAGGATTTCCTCGCGCCGATGTTGCTGGCTGTCGCCGGTGCCGCCTGCACGGCACGCTGGCTCGATCAGCGCGTGGCCACGACGAAGAGCCGCGGGAACGGCAGCAGTACCGTGCCGTCGGCCAGTGCCGGATAAGCCTTCGCGATTTCTTCCGTGTAACGCGCGAGGAACGCCTCGCGCGAAGCGTCGTCCAGCTTCGTCAGGAACGGACGCAGCGCGCTGCCCTTGAACCATTCGACGACAGCCGGTGCGCCGCCTGCGAGCGGATGGTAGTAAGTTGTGCGCCAGATATCGACGCGCGAGCACACGGCACGCAGCATCGGATAGTAGAACGCCGCGCCATGACGTGCAGTGCGCTCCGTGCCTTTGAGCGTCTCCGCCCAGCGCGGGTCCGCGGCAACTTCACGCATCAGCCGGTGAGCGGGTTCGTCGAGATTGTCGGGCGTCTGCACGGCCAATGAACCACCGGGCGCAAGACACGCGACGAGACGCGGATACAGCGTTTCGTGATCGGGCAGCCATTGCAACACGGCGTTCGCGAGAATCACGTCGAACGGGCCGTCTTTCCACGCACCGATATCCGCGACGTCGAAATGAAACTGCGGAAGACGTTTGCGCGCCGCGTCGACCATATCCTGCGAACTGTCCAGCCCGAGTACTTCTGCCTGCGCATAGCGCGCCGCCAGCACTTCGGTCGAGTTGCCGGGGCCGCACCCGATATCCACGACGCGTGCGGCATCGCGGCCGGGAAGCTCAGGGATCGCAGCGACGAGATCGCGCACGGGACGCGTGCGCTCGTCTTCGAACTTGACGTACTGCGACGCCTGCCACGCGGGATTGGTCGGGGCGTGCGAAGTCGTCGACGACTGGTTTTGCGACATGAATCACTCCTTCAGGCGGCTATCGATCAATATCGATCAACAGCCGTCACGATATCAGGTCGCCGCCTGTAACGCCTCCACGAATACACGCAGATGCGACGGCTCTGCGTCAGTGATCGCCCAGTACGTCATGCCATTGCGTCGCCAGCGGGCAATCGCATAGCCGTCGCTGCCGGTGATCATGGGCGCAGCAGACGCCTTGTCGCGTGCCGGATATACGTAGACGTCGATCGGATGCTTGTCGGTGTAATAGATGAGTACCGACACCGTGCGACCGCCGACATAATCCAGACGTCCGCCCGCGAGCGGGAATCCCTTGTCCGCCAGATCGACGACCGGCGGTGCGTAGTCGAGGCGTCCGTTGAACCACGGCTTGACGGTATGCTGGTCCGTCGAAATCACGTCAATCGGATGCTGCGACAACAACGCGCGCACGTGACTCGACACGATCTCCTGCGGCTGCAAGCCGCTCTGAGCAGCCGGTTCAGGCGCCTGCGTGGGTGCTGGCGGACGCGCCACCAGCAACGCCATCGCCACCGCCAGCCCGCCGAGGATCGCACCGCCCGCGCCACCGAACAGCCACGGCGCAAGACTCGGCCCCCACGCGGTTTCCACACCAGTGGACTTGACGGGTTTCGCAGGTCTGGTTTCCGGCTTCGCTCCCTTCTTATCATCCTGCCTGACTTCGCGCTGGAAGTCGGAAGCCGACGATGCGCTCACCGCCTCCTGCGCGACGGCACGGCGCTCGGCATTCGCCAACTCGTCGCGAAGCCGTTCACGCAATGCTTGCGGCGCGTTGTGATGCAACGAGCCGTCCCGAAGCATCTTGCCCAGCGTGGTGGTTTCGCTTGTCGTCGGCAGGTCTTTGGGATCGTCGTGCATGTCGTCATGCTTACTCATCGCGTCCTCCCCGAGTCGTGCCGTCGAGCGGCAAGCGCGTCAGGCGTGTCACTTGCGCAGATGAGGACGAAGAAGCTGCTGCCGCCCCGCCCTCCTGCGCAGCGCGCAATGCCGCCGCGAGCATCTGTCTGCCGCGCGCGAGCCGCGACATGACCGTGCCCGCAGGCACGCCGACGATCGTCTCGATTTCCCGGTAGCTCATATCCTCCATCTCACGCAAAACCAGCACTTCGCGGAACACGACGGGCAAGCCAGCAAGCGCCTCGCGCACCAGCGCACATTCGTCGCGGCGCACGGCCAGCATTTCCGGATCTCCCGGTGACGCGTCATCCCACCCCGGCAGACGATCCGCCTCGTGCAAGCCGTGCATCGCTTCGTCGAACGGCGTGCCGTCGGCAGCGTCGGAGCGGCGTCGCCACTCGGTCATCCAGGTATTGCGCACGATGGCCAGCAGCCACGCCCCCGCATTCTCGCCACGAAAACCGTCGAAAAAGCGCAGCGCACGCAGATAGGCCTCCTGCACGATGTCATCCGCATCGCTTGCGCTGCCCGAGAGCCAGCGCGCAAGGTTGTAGGCCGCATCGAGATGCGGCAAGGCCAGTGCTTCGAATCGTCCTGACGCCTGAGCGCCAGGGGTGTCCGCATCGGTCACCAGGATCTCCCGAGATCGGGCAACACTGTGCCCGCGTGAGTCGGACTGACGCTACACGTGACATCGCGAACGATATCTCGATGATCGTCGCAGCCATCTGCAAACAACGTCAGTGGGCTCATTGAATCACATCTGCACGCGCGAACGGTCATTTCACGACGATCACCCCTGTCATATGGGGATGAATCGCACAGTAGTACGGGTACGTTCCCGGCTTGTCGAAGGTGAACGCGAACGTGCCGTCGGTATCGAGCGCGCCGGACGCAAACGTGCGTGGATTCGACGAACTCGTGACGGTGTGCGGCTCGTCGTCGCGATTGGTCCACGTTACACGCGTGCCAGCTTTGATCGTGAGCGTTGCGGGCGAAAAGGTGAAGTTCTCGATGTGGACTGCGCCCGGATCTGCGGCAGCGGCCTCGGCTCGCCCGGCGACCACGAGCATACCGGTCGCCGCGACGGCGAGACCTGCCAGCAGCGTGCGACGTTGCGCGGCATGCGGGCTCAGGCGTGACGAAGGAGACGAAGAGAACAAAGAGGACGATTTCATGGCGGCACCTCCGGGTCATGACGCCAGCGTGGTGTCGCCCAACAGCGGTGCACCGTCCAGCGAAGTGAAATCGACGCGGCGAATTCCCAACGTCTGCCGCAGTTGCGATGCGTCGACCTTCAACGGTCCCGGCCCCGGACCGTCACCCGGCGCAGGCTGCGGAAACGCCGTCGACATCGCCGTCTGCAATCGCACGTTGCCTTCGACCTTTTGCAATACCTGATGGATGTGGCCATTGAGCACCGTCACCGATCCGAACGGACGCAGTAACGCAAGCGCGCGGTCGCCGTCGTCGGTCCCCCATCCCCACGCCGGATAGACGGACCAGAGCGGCATGTGGGTGAATACGACGAGCGGCGTGCTGCGGGAGCGGCCCTTGAGATCGGCGGCGAGCCAGTCGAGTTGCGTGTCGCCGAGGTAGCCCATGCCACCCGCCTTGAGATTGAGGACGTTCACGAGCGCAATGAAGTGCACGCCCTGCTGATCGAAGCTGTACCAGCCATTGCCCCCGCTGCGGGGGGAAAAGCGGCTGAAGAAGGCACGACCGTCGTCGCCGATAACGTCATGCTCGCCCGGCACATAGTGGGTCTCGAGACCCGCGCCGTTCACGATCTGCTGCGCCGTGTCGAACTCTTCGGCCCGGGAAAGATGGCTGACGTCGCCGGTGTGCAGCATGAACGCAGGCCGCTGTGCGGCACTGCGGATACGCTCGATGGCGGATTGAAGCGTGGCGGCCGGATCGGGATTCGGGGCCTTGTTGAAGCCGATATGGCTGTCACTGATCTGGACGAACGAGAGCGTGCCGGACGACGGCTTCTCGGCAGCCGAGGCCGTCGTACCGCCCAGCATCGTCGCGAGCGGGAGGCCGCGCGGCACGCCGCCGTCGAGCGTCCATAAAATGCCCGCCCCGGCCCACGCCAGACAGGCCATCGCACGACGACGCGACATCGCTGGCGCGTCGGCTACGTCTTTCCCACCGTCATTCGGATCACGATCGCTCATGGCACACCTCCACAGAATGAGGGCGCCCGGTTCGTCACCATGACAGAGTTTCGAGCGCGCCGTTATCTGTAATACCGGCGCACCCGACGATTTATTCCCGAACGCCTGAGCGACGTTGCGAAGAGACGAACATCGAAGCCGGGATCAGAGCGGCGAGTCGTTCCACCGAGGCAGTGCGCCGGTGCGGCCATGCGTGTGCCACGACGGCACAACGTTGAGCACGCTCTGGCACCCACTATCGGCTGTAGCGATTGTTTGGGCTTTGACAGCATCCGCTCCGCGCGGGCTCAGCAAAGGACGCGGGTCGACCGGATTGCCGTTTCGACGCAGTTCGAAATGCAGATGTGGGCCGGTCGCCATGCCCGTCTGACCGACTGCACCGATCTGCTTGCCGGCCACGACGGCATCGCCGACGCGCAGGCCACGCTCCATGGCGGACAAATGCGCGTAGACAGTCTCGCTGCCATAGCGATGCGAGATCACCACGTAGTGTCCGAACCCGCGACGCTCGAAACCGATGAACTTCACACGGCCGTCAGCAGCCGCAAGCACCGGGGTGCCGGCCGGTGCCGCAAAATCGACGCCGGTATGGGTATGCGACACGCGGCGCACGGGATGGCGCCGTGTGCCGAATTCCGACGACACGCGCGCGCCTGCCACCGGCGTAACGAACGACGTGGCCGATGACACCGCACGGGCAGCCGTCGACGGGACAAACAGGCTGGCGCGCCCCTGCACCGCCGACGTATGCCAGCGGCTGGCCGCCGACACGGGAATCGGAGACAACGGCGTGATCTTGCCGCAGACTGACTGATTGACCGACACCGCAGGCAACACCGCAGACGGACCGTTGTGAGCAAACAGTGGCCCCGTCAGACGCGGATGCAGATGCAACGGCGCTCCCGCGGCCGCCGTCGCCGATAGCGGCGCGACCATCCAGAGACCGAAGACGGTCGCGGCCAAACCGCTGTCCAACGCTGCGCGCGTGCGCTTGGCGAAAGGAATAGAGAAAGACATCGCTCGACAGACTGAATCGGAAACGACGCAGTCTACGGGGCGAAGGGGCGAAACTTAGTAGGAAATGGCCCAACCTAACCGCAGATCGCGGCCAAAACTAGGGAAATTGGGAATTTGCACAACGCAATGTGCGGACTTACGAGTGCCGAGCGCTGCGCCGCCGCGCCGATCAGCGTCGCGTGCCGGGACGCGTGCGTTTGATCGCGTACATCGCCTCGTCGGCGTGATCCATCAGTTGCGTCATATCGGTGCCGTCGTCGGGCAGCATGGCAATGCCCACACTCACCCCCAGTTCGAGCGGCCTGCCTTCGAACTCAAACGGCGCGCCCACTTCCTGTGCCAGTCGCTGGCTGTGCGCCTCGGCGTCTTCGCGCGAATGGATACCGCACAGAATCATGCCGAACTCGTCGCCGCCCACGCGGGCGATCGTGTCCGAGCGTCGCGCCGTGGCGTTCATGCGCTCCGCGGCGGCACGAATGGCGGCGTCGCCCGCACGATGGCCGTAGCGGTCGTTGATGGGCTTGAGCCCGTCCATATCGATGTTCAGAATGCCGAGCCGCGACGACGAACGCAGTGCCAGATGCACGGCCTGACGCAAACGGTCGTAGAACAACGCGCGATTGGGCAGGCCGGTGAGCGCATCGTGCGTGGCTTGCAAATAGAGCTGACTCGTCTCGAAGCGCGCCGCATGGAACATCGCCGCCGCGATGAGTTCGCTCATCAGTTCAAGCGTGCGGACGTCGGCATCGGGGAACGCCGACGGGTCCGGCGCGAAGACTTTGAGCACACCGACGGTCGTGTCCAGATGCTTGAGCGGTGTGACGATCATCGAGCGCAGACCGACCTTGCGGCAGGCCTCGCGGTCGACGCGCGGATCGGTCTCGGAATCGTCGCAGCGAAGAATCTCGCCTGTCTTCACGCACTGGCCCGAGAGCGAGCCGTCGCGCGACAGGCGCATGCCCAACAGGTTGGCCGCGACACCGGACGCCGCCCGGTACACCATGTCGTCGCCTTCGGCCAGTTCCACCACCGCGCCATTGGCTTGCGTCAGATGTTGCACCCGCTCCGCCACGAAGGCCATCACGCCGCCGAGATCCAGGCCGAGTTTGGCAATTTCGGTTTGTGTTTTGACGATCTCCAAAAGCGTATTGCTTTCGGGCATCACGGCGACGGCGTTTTGGGTCACGACCTATCCTGTTCTTCAAAAAGCGTGAACCCGAAATGTACCATCGCGCGTTTGGAAACTCACCTCAAAACGCCCGTTGCAGCACCGCAAGCGCCAACGAATCACAACGCTGCGGCTGGCATCACACCTGGCTGACGCGGCAGCAGACGCCGCGCAGCCGGTCTGCTCACATGCCGATGCAGCGCGCCACCGAGCAGCGTGCAGACGATCAGCACGGGCACGTAGACGAGGAACGTCCAGCGCATGTCGTCGCCCGCAAGCGCACGGTACGCTGGCGTCACGGCCAGCACGACGAACATGTGGCTGAGGTAGATCTCGTAACTCCAGCGGCCCATTTGCGTCAGCCAGCCGAAACCGATCGGCATGGCACGCGTGGAGCCATGCGCGGCGACGAGCCACAGCGCCGCACTCAGACACAGCAGCAACATGACGTGGTCATGCAGAGGCGGCCACAACACGTCGTTGAAAAACACGACGGCAAGCAACCCTGCCACGCCCAGCGCGCCGAGGCCTCGGGCAACACCGCGCGCGAGCGTCACACGTTGCGTCAGCAATGCCGCGAGCACGCCCCAGGCGATCGCCGCCATGCCCGGAAGATAAGCCTTCTCCTGCCAGATCTCGTTGCCTGCCAGCGCCGCGCGCGTCCACGGTAACGAGATGGCAAGCGCCACAAGCGCGAGCACGCGCCACGGCCCGCGCAGCAACAGGCAGAGCAATGGGAACGCCAGATAGAAGCACTCTTCGATGGAGAGCGACCAAAGCACATCCCATCCGCCCGGCAGCCAGTTTGTGCGGCCCTCGTACCAGTTGAGGGTCATCGTGAGCGCCGACGTCACGGCACCGGAGAGCGATTGCCCCGGCTTGTTGATCACGAACGTCGGCACGCCGAGCAGGTGCATCACCGACAGCACGGCCAGCAGCAGAAGCAGCAACGGGAAGATGCGAACGGCGCGCAGCGCATAGAAGTGACGCCAGCGCATAGCGTCGAGCGAGCCGTAACGCTCCAGCGAACGACGCGTAATCACAAAGCCGGAAATCACGAAGAAGACAAACACGGCTTCGTAACCGTTGAAACTGATGCCCTTGACGATGCGCTCGGGCAATACGTCGCCCAACAAACTCGGGCCGAGCGGCAGACGAAACTTCAGGGCGAGGTGGTGAACGACCACGAACAGAATGGACAAGCCGCGCAGCAGGTCGATGCCGTCGTTGCGCGTGCGCAGCGCAGGCGCTTGCGCCGAGGGTAAATCCATGAAAACTCCGGAAGGTGTGCGGGGGGTCACACCGCAGACATCGTACTATGCCGCTGCCCCAGTGACACCCCATCGAATTCGACGGGGTTACCGGGGGGGCATACCACGCCGTCGCAAACCGCCCCCTTTGGTCGAACGAACCGCCATCGGCGCTGTCCGACGCCATTAAGCCCCCAAGATCGCACCGCCAAATGACAATTTGGTTTCGTCACCGCGGCGCGCGTAAGATAGCGCTTTCGCCCGGAGCGCCCTGCTCCCGGGCCGTCATTCGGCAGTCATGTCTAACTTCTGGATCACCATTACCGATTTCGGTAGCGCCGCCGTCACGGTGCCGCTGGCCGCCGCCCTCATCCTCTGGTTGCTTTCCGCACGCGCATGGCACGCCGCCTTCGCCTGGATTGCGCTGTTTGGCGCGGGTTCGCTCGTCGTGGCGGCCTCCAAGGTCATGTTCCTCGGCTGGGGACTCGGCGTTCGCGAAATCGACTTCACGGGCGTCAGCGGCCATACGTTTTTTGCCGCGACCGTCTATCCGGTCATCGCGTGGTTGCTGCTGAGCAAGCTGCCATGGCCGTGGCGGGTGCTCGGCACCGTGCTCGCGGCTGCCGGGAGCGTGGCCGTGGGCGTCTCCCGGGTTGCGCTGTCGGCGCATTCGGTCTCGGAGTCGATTGCGGGCTGTATCGTCGGATTCTCGGTCTGTGCAGCATTCGCGTGGTACACGCGCGGCGACGATGCGCCTAACCTGAAGACGCTGCCGATGGCCGCGAGTCTGTTCGTGCTCATGATGTGGCTGCACGGCGAGAGTGTGCCGACGCAACGCTGGATCACCGACATCGCGCTTATCATGTCGGGCCGCGAACAGCCCTTCAAACGCTATAGCTGGCTGGCCCGCAAGCCCGCGCCCGCACCGGCGATACCGGTGACGCCTGCGCTTCCGACGCCGAGCCCTGCCTCAGTGCGCTAGGCGGTCGCTGCGCACGGGGGCAACTTGTCGTAGATCAGAGTAGACATACGTGGCGTGCGTTATATTCAGTGAAACGCACGCCCCACGTCGTGCGACCGAACGGAGTCCGCCATGCCTGCTCGCAGTGACAAGACGTCCCGCTCCACGACTTCCCGATCCAACAAGTCCCGCATCACGGCGGAAGTGCCGCCGCCACCGACTTCGTCCACAGCCTCAAGGTCTCGTGGCGCGCCCAAGACGGCCAACCCGCCCACGCGTCGGACGGTGCCGCATGGGGCAACTGCCGATCCCTCAGTGACGCGCAAGGCAACGCCAGCCACGCCCGAGTCGAGGCCATCGGAAGCGCCCTCGTCCTCCTCATCCCCCTCTGCCACACCACCCACCTCGTTCACCGACCATCTCGACCGTGCCGCAATGGCGACGACCGCGCGTTTCACCGGCAACGTCTCGCCCGCCGCCGTCGCCCTCGCATGGGCCGACTGGGCCATGCACGCGGTGACAGCGCCCGGCCATCAGTTGAACGTGTTCAAGGCGTTCGCCGCCATCGACAAGCCAGCAAGCACCGGTGCGACGAACACCAGCGGTCCGCACGAAGTCGACCGACGCTTTCGCGATCCGTCGTGGGACAAGCCGCCGTTCTCCTGGTGGCGCGAGCGATTCCTGCACACGCAGGCATTTGTCGACGAGATGACCGGCGAGATCCCCGGTGTCGACCCGCACCATCGCGATGTCGTGCGCTTCATTGCGCGGCAGTGGCTCGACGTCTTTTCACCGAGCAATCAGTGGTGGGTGAACCCCGAAGTGCTCTCGTCGATTCGCGAGACGCAGGGGCAGAACCTCGTCAAGGGTGTACAACGCTGGTGGTCGGATCTGCGGGATATGGCGGCAGGCAACGCCCCCGGCGCAGGCCCCGCGGCGTGTCAGGCGTTTCGTGTCGGACACGAAATCGCCGCCACACCGGGCAAGGTTGTCTATCGCAATGCGTTCTTCGAGCTTCTCCAATACGCGCCTTCGCAGGCGCAGACCTGGCGTGAACCCATACTGATCGTGCCGTCGTGGCTGCTGAAGTACTACATCCTCGATCTGGAAGCGCAACATTCGCTGGTGGCCTATCTGGTGTCGCAAGGCCATAGCGTCTTCATGATCTCGTGGCATAACCCTGGACCGGAAGATCGTGACCGAGGCCTCGAAGACTATCTGGAGTCGGGCCTGTTGACGGCCTTGCGCGAAGTGCGTCGCATGACCGGCGATGTTCCCGTCCACGCCTGCGGCTACTGTCTCGGCGGCACCCTGCTCGCCATCGCTGCGGCGACGCTGGCGCGTCAATCGGGATCGGCCGGTCAGTCAGGGCAAACGAAGCGCAAAGCAGACGATGCCGGGATGCTCGCCAGCGTCACATTGCTAGCCGCGCAAACGGACTTCAGCGAACCGGGAGAGTTGGGCCTGTTCATCGACGCGAGTCAGGTCGCGTATCTCGAAGCGATGATGTGGCGGCAAGGATTCATCGGTGGAGAACAACTTGCAGGCACCTTCCAGTTGCTCAATTCGCGCGACCTGATCTGGTCGCGCCTCATGCGCGACTACCTGCTCGGCGCACCTGCACAGACGACCGACTTCACCGTCTGGAACGCGGACACCACGCGCATTCCCGCACGCCTGCACAGTCAATGTCTGCGCGAACTGTATCTGAACAACGCGCTGGCGACGGGCACGCTCAAAATCGGCGGGCAACCGGTGGCACTCTCGGATATTCGTGTACCGATGTTCGTCGTGGCGACCGAGCGCGATCACATTTCTCCATGGCGCTCGGTCTACAAGATGCACCTGCTGAACCACGGCGATCTGACGTTCGCGCTCGTCTCGGGCGGGCACAATGTGGGGGTGGTGTGCGAGCCGGGACATGCTCGCAGTCATCACCGGGTCGCCACGCGCGTGGCCGGTTCGGCCTATCGCGACCCGGACGAATGGTTCGATACGACACCCGCTATGCAAAGTTCCTGGTGGCCCGCATGGCAGGCGTGGCTGCTGGCGCAAGGCAAACACGGGGGCGGCGACAAACCCGTCGCAGCCCCCTGGCCGCCGGCGACTTCGCTCGGCGACGCGCCTGGTACTTACGTGCTCGAACGCTGAGCGTGGCTGCCGCCGCGCTTGGGCGGCACGCGACCGTTAAGCGGCGACTGCTGCGACACCGCGGCTTCGGTCGCCTGGGCGGCTTCCGTCGACATGCGACGCCACGCATCCATCGTGCCCTGCGTCGCCTCGTTGAATGCCTGGAACCACTTCTGCAACGGCGCTTCGCCCGCCTGCGTCGCCGCACCTGCGGCCGTGCCCGCACCGATCAGGTCGGGCAACGTCATTGCGCCAGCCATGCCGTGCTGTAGCTCCTCAGCCGTCTTGCGGCAATGCTCCGCCCACAGCAACTGGTTGTTCGCACATACGGCCAGCCACTCGCGCCAGAACTCGTTCTGCTGAGCGATCTGGCCATTGAGCAGTTGCAGATGGGCCGTCAGCAGACCATTGAAGTCTTTCGCACCGCCCAGCGATTTGGCGGCTTCCGAATGGGCTTTGAGCAACCCGCCGTCGCGCTCCACTTGCAATTGATGCGTGCGTTGCGCGGCTTCAAGCAGAATCCCGTAAGCATCCAGCGCGCTCGCCGTACCCAGTTTGACCAGCGCCAGTGCCGGATTCGTTTCCTTTGACATCGTCAATCTCCTAAGTCAGTAGTTTTGATGCGTCGCTGCACGTCACTCCATATGCATGCCGCCATTGATGGCGAGGTTGCTGCCGGTGATGAAACCTGCGTCGTCCGACACAAGAAAGGCGACGAGCGCAGCCACTTCGTCGGGACGGCCAAGTCGGCCGACCGGAATCTGCGGAAGAATGCGCGATTCGAGCACGTCTTGCGGCACGACCGTGACCATCTTCGTCGCGAGATAGCCGGGCGAGATTGTGTTGACCGTCACCCCCGATTTGGCGACTTCCAGTGCGAGCGCCTTGGTGAAGCCGTGCATACCCGCCTTCGCGGCCGCATAGTTTGCTTGCCCAAAAGCGCCGCGACTGCCGTTGACTGAGGAGATGTTGACGATGCGTCCCCAGCCACGCGCGACCATGCCGCCAAAAAGCGGCCGGGTCATGTTGAAAACGCTATCCAGATCCGTGCGCAATACCGACTGCCAGTCTTCGACTGTCATCTTGCGCATGGTGGCATCGCGCGTAATCCCCGCATTGTTGATGAGAATATCCACCGGACCGGAGTCCGATTCGACGGCTTTCGCACAAGCCTCGCAGGACGCGAAGTCGGCAACGTCGACACGATAGGCGGCGAAATTGTGGCCTGTAGCGCGCATGCGCTCGACCCATCCTTCGCAATCGTGATTTTGGGGTGAACAAGTGACCGCAACGCGGTAGCCGACATCGGCAAGACGCAGGCTGATCGCCTCGCCCAAACCGCCCATGCCACCTGTCACCAATGCTGTTCGTGTTGTCATGGCTATCCGTCTCTGGTTAACGTCTGTCGTTAAACTTCGGATACATCCAGCATAGTCGCGAACGACCGACTTGCTGTAGCAATCGACACCCCGGCAAAGACTTCGCTTGACCCTGGTCAAGCCGCAGCGCCACTCGGCACCGTCAGCATCGAAAAGCGCGCTGCCGGCATCGACCTCCTGTGCTGCTCTTTTTATGAACTGCCGGGTGTCAGCGCTGCGATGTCGCCAGTCATTGCAACTGGCCCGAGTGCGACTCGATGCGCACGACAACGTTCCTCGGTTGTGACAATTTGTCCCGGAGAGTAGCCTTTCTGACATGCGCGTCAGCACCACGTCGATTGCATGCAATGTGACATCTGCTGACACTACACTCGCGTACACGCTTGCGGATACGCCTGTCAGACATCGTACTCCAAAATAATTTGTTGGTTGGTCATTCGCACCTCATCAACAACAATCCAATGACCCGCCCCTATCGATAGTCACAGGGGTGCGCGTCGAGCGGTTTCGTGGCCGTTGCAGCGCACCGGCAATCCATATATCATCGCCCGTAGATTTTTTCCGGATCGCGCGGAGACAGCCGTCCTCGGGGCGGACACCACAATTGCGATCACGTCGTTGAAGTCGTCGTAACTCGTTGTTTTTCCAACCCGAATTCCTATTTTGTGGGTCACGAGCGCATGATGTCCTTTCTACCTGATACCGCTCCCCGACGCCGGCTCGTGCTGGCCGTCGCCACCACCGCCATTGCCACCGCCGCACTAGCCGCCTGCTCACGCAAAGCACCGCCGGAGCCGCCACCGCGACCAGTCGTCGCCGTCGCTGCGAAACTCACCGAACAAACGCCGATTGCATCGCTGCCCGCGCAGATCGAAGCGCGTTACACCACGCCGCTGTCGTTCCGCGTGGCAGGCAAGATCGTCGACCGCTCGGTGCGCCTTGGCGACGCCGTCAAGGCAGGTCAGGTCGTCGCCAGACTCGACCCCGCCGACTTGTCGAAGAATGCCGCCAGCGCGCGGGCACAGCTCGACGCCGCGCAGCATCAACTCGATTACGCGACGCAGACGGTCAACCGTGACCGCGCGCAGGCGCGCGAGAATCTGATCGCCCCCGCGCAGCTCGAACAGTCCGAGAACGCGTATGCCAGTGCCCTCGCGCAGCGCAATCAGGCCACGCAACAAGCCGCACTCGCGGGTGATCAGTTGAGCTACGGCAACCTCAAGGCGGACCGCGACGGCGTCATCACCGCCGAGCAAGCCGACACCGGACAGAACGTCAGTGCCGGTCAGCCGGTATATCAGTTGGCCTGGACGGGTGACGTCGACGTGATTGCCGACGTCCCTGAAGTCGCGCTCGGCGCGTTCCGCATCGGGCAGACGGCCACCGTTTCTCTCCCTGCGATTCCGGGCAAGACGTGGCAGGCGCGCGTGCGCGAAATCTCGCCCGCGGCCGATCCGATGAGCCGCACGTATCGCGCGAAGCTTTCGCTGCTGTCCCCCGGCAACGAGGTCAAACTCGGCATGACGGCCAACGTGGCCTTCGCCCAGCCGCTGCCGACGGGCGCTGCTCCCGTGGCGAATGCGTCTGCACCGGTTGCGGCATCCGGCGCGACGGCCACCGCCGCTGCTGCCAACACGCACCCCATCACGCTGCCCTCCACCGCACTCTTCCACGATGGCAATCAACCTGCCGTGTGGGTCGTCAAGCAGGACGACACGCTCGCCCTGCGCCGTGTGACGATCGTTCGCTACGGCGAGCGCACTGTCACGGTCGCGGGGGGCATCGAGCCCGGCGAACGCATCGTCTGGCAAGGCGTGCACACCGTGACCGCAGGTCAGAAAGTGCGTGTGGTCGCGCCGCTGCATCCTGAGGACTTTGCGTCATGAGCACGCAGGACGGGAAGCCGCCCGTACCCCAGGATCCGCAAACGGGTCCAGCCGCCCCCACCGATGCACTGAAGGACTATCGTCACGAGGAGGGGCATTTCAACCTCTCGGCGTGGGCGCTACGTCACAGGTCGCTCGTGATCTTCCTGATCGCGATGGCGACGATCTTCGGCATTCTGGCCTACTCGCGTCTCGCGCAATCGGAGGATCCGCCGTTCACCTTCCGCGTGATGGTGATTCGCACGTTCTGGCCGGGTGCGACGGCCAAGCAGGTGCAGGAGCAAGTCACCGACCGGATCGCACGCAAGCTTCAGGAAATGCCCAACATCGACTTCCAGCGCAGTTATTCGCGCCCCGGTGAGTCCTTGTTGTTCTTCTCGATGAAGGATTCCGCGCCGCCCAACGAGGTGCCCGAGGAGTGGTATCAGGTTCGCAAAAAAGTCGGCGATATTGCCTACACGCTGCCGCAGGGCGTGCAGGGGCCGTTCTTTAACGACGAATTCGGCGACGTCTACACGCACATCTTCACGCTCGAAGGCGACGGCTTTGGCCCCGCCCAACTGCGTGACTATGCCGACGCGCTACGTACCGTGCTGTTGCGCGTGCCTGGCGTGGCGAAGGTCGATTACTTCGGCGATCAGGATCAGCGCATCTACGTCGAAATCAGCAACACGCAACTCACCCGTCTGGGCATCTCGCCGAACCAGATTGCACAGGCCGTCAACGGCCAGAACGCGGTCTCGCCGACCGGCACGATCGAAGCGCCGAACGATCGCGTGGTCGTGCGCCCGAGCGGTCAGTACCGCAATGTCGACGAACTCGCCGACACGCTCATCCGCGTGAACAACCGCACGTTCCGCCTCGGTGACATTGCAACGATCAAGCGTGGCTACGTCGATCCGCCCGTCTCGGAGATGCGCTTCGGCGGCAAGCCCGTGCTCGGCATCGGCATCACGATGCAAAAGGGGCAGGACGTCATCCACCTCGGCAAAGCGCTCGCGAACACTATGGGCGAGTTGCGCGCGCAGTTGCCCGCCGGGTTGAAGCTGACGGAAGTCGCGAGCATGTCGCAGTCCGTGTCGCACTCGGTCGACGACTTCCTCGAAGCCGTGGCCGAAGCCGTCGCTATCGTGCTGGTCGTGAGCCTCGTCTCGCTCGGCTTCCGCACGGGCATGGTGGTGGTGATTTCGATCCCGGTCGTGCTCGCCGTCACATCGCTGTTCATGTATATCTTCGACATCGGGCTGCACAAGGTCTCGCTCGGCACGCTGATTCTCGCGCTCGGTCTGTTGGTGGACGATGCGATCATCGCCGTTGAAATGATGGCGGTGAAGCTCGCACAGGGCTGGGATCGCAAGCGGGCCGCAGCGTTCGCGTACACCAGCACCGCGTTCCCGATGCTCACCGGCACGCTCGTGACCGTCTCCGGCTTCCTGCCGATCGCACTCGCCAAGTCGAGCACCGGCGAATACACGCGCTCGATCTTCGAAGTTTCAGCGATTGCCCTGCTCGCTTCATGGCTCGCCGCTGTGGTGCTCATTCCCCTGCTCGGCTATAAGATGCTGCCGGAGCGCCCACGCGAAGCGCATCACGGCGACGATCACGAGCACGAGGTCTACGACACGAAGTTCTACAACCGTCTGCGCGGCTGGCTTACGTGGTGCATCGAGCGCAAGTTCATCGTGCTCGTCATCACCGTCGTGCTGTTCCTGATCGCGATGGCAGGCTTCTCGCTCGTGCCGCAACAGTTCTTCCCAAGCTCCGACCGGCCTGAACTGATGGTGGACTTGCGCTTGCAGGAAGGCGCGTCATATCAGGCCACGCTGCGCGAGACGGAACGCCTCGAAAAGCTGCTCGAAGGCCGCAAGGAGATCGATCACACGGTGAGCTTCGTGGGCACCGGTGCGCCCCGCTTTTATCTGCCGCTCGACCAGCAACTGCCCACGCCGAACTTCGCGCAGCTCGTGATCACCGCCAAATCGGTGGAAGAGCGCGAGGCACTCGCGCAGTGGCTCGAACCGAAGCTGCGCGAGACCATGCCGGGCGTGCGCACCCGCCTGTCGCGTCTCGAGAACGGCCCGCCGGTCGGCTTCCCGGTGCAGTTCCGTGTGAGCGGCGACGACATCGGCACCGTGCGCAAGATCTCCGAGCAAGTGGCGGACGTGATGCGCAATAACGGCGACACGGTCGACGTCCAGTTCGACTGGGACGAGCCTTCGCAACGCTCGGTGCGCTTCGAAGTGGATCAGCAGAAGGCGCGTGCGCTGAACGTCGGTTCGTCGGACATCGCGAACTTCATCGCCATGACGCTGACGGGCTACGACATCAGTCAGTACCGCGAACGCGACAAGCTGATCTCGATCACGCTGCGCTCGCCGAAGGCCGAACGCGTGGACCCGGCGAAGCTCGCAACGCTGGCCATGCCCACACCCAACGGCCCGGTGCCGCTCGCCACGCTCGGCCGTGTGGTGGACGAACTGGAATACGGTGTGATCTGGGAGCGCGACCGTCAACCGACCATCACCGTGCGCTCCGACGTGCGCGCAGGAAAGCAAGGGATCGACGTCACAGAAGCCGTCTACAAGAAGCTCGGCGATATTCGCAAGGCGCTACCGGTCGGCTATCGCATCGAGATCGGCGGATCGGTCGAAGAATCCGGCAAGGGCCAGGCATCGATCAACGCGCAAATGCCGATCATGGTGATCGCGGTGCTCACGCTGCTGATGATTCAGTTGCAGAGCTTCGCACGCACCATGCTGGTGGTGCTGACCGCGCCGCTCGGCATGATCGGGGTCGTCGCCACGCTGCTGCTGTTTGGCAAACCGTTCGGCTTCGTTGCGATGCTCGGCGTGATCGCCATGTTCGGGATCATCATGCGTAACTCGGTGATTCTGGTCGATCAGATCGAGCAGGACATTTCGGCAGGACGCCCGCGCTTTGACGCCATCGTCAGCGCGACGGTACGACGCTTCCGACCGATTACGCTCACGGCGGCCGCCGCCGTGCTCGCCCTGATCCCGCTGCTGCGCAGCAACTTCTTCGGACCGATGGCGACAGCCCTGATGGGCGGTATCACCAGCGCCACCATTCTGACCGTGTTCTTCCTGCCCGCGTTGTACGCGACGGCGTTCCGTATTCGTCACGACGAACGTGCCGATCATCCCTCGCATGCATCGTCCGGCAGTTCGCAAGGAGACCGCTCATGACTTCGCGCATCGTTTCACGCGCACTGCGGTGCGCCCCACTCGCCCCCATGTTCTGGCTGAGCGCCTGCTCGTTCACGCCGGGCGATAAGCCACCGGCGATGCCGTCGCCGTCGCACTACGGCGCGAATGCCCTGCCCGAGCGCACGGTCACGGCGCAGGGGGCTTCGCAACGCTTCGACGTAGGCGCACAGCCGGTGAAAGCCTGGTGGCAAGCCTACGAGTCGGACAAACTCAATGCACTGGTCGACGAGGGCCTGCGCAACAGTCCGAATCTGGCGGCGTCCGATCGCGCACTGCAAGCAGCGCGTGAGCAGTTGAAGGCGCAGATCGGCTCGTCGCTATTCCCTTCCATCGATCTTGGCGGGGAAGTGGCCCGCGAGCGCAATCTCGGCATTCCGAACATCCGGCCGCCGACAGCGCTGTACAACATGTTCGTCGGACAGATTCAGGCGCGCTACACATTCGACTTCTTCGGGGCGTCGCGCTTCGCCAATGCGGCGCTCGCCGCGCAAGTCGATCAGCAAGCGTTCCAACTTGCATCGGCGCGTCAGGCACTCGCGGCGAATATCGTCTCCGGTGCGATTGGCGCGTCGGTGCTCGGTGCGCAGGTCAAAGCGACCGAGCGGCTCGTGGAGCTGGCGCAGGCGGATGCCACCGATATGGCCCGACGCGAAGCCCTCGGGGCGGTGTCGCGCGCCGATGCGCTGGCGTCGGCCCAGAATGCCGAATCGCTGGCCTCATCGCTGCCGGGGTTGCGTGCGCAGTGGCAATCGACGCGCCATGCGCTCGCCGTCCTGCTCGGCCGTACGCCCGATCAGGCACCGGACGATCTGGCGCTAGGCGAGTTGAAGGTGCCGCGCGCCGTGCCGGTGGTCGTGCCATCGACGCTGCTGCAATCGCGCCCCGATATTCAGGCGGCGGAGATGGCACTCAAGGCTGCCTCGGCCGAGGTCGGCGTGGCGACCGCGCAAATGTTCCCGAGCTTGTCGCTCAGCGCGTCGATGGGCAAAGGCGGCTTCAACTGGCCGACGGTGATGTCCAACGCCGGGTCGTTGTGGAGCATCGCGGCGTCGATCTCGCAGCCGATCTTCCACGGCGGCGCGTTGCTTGCGCAGCGTCGCGCGGCGCAGGCAACGTACGAGGCGGCCGTCGAACAGTACAAGCAAACCGTGCTGACGGCGTTCAAGAATGTGGCGGACACGCTCGCGTCGCTCGAAGCGGACAATACGTCGCTATTGCACGCCGATAGCGCCAGTGCGGCCGCCGAGCAGATCTATCGCGATACGGCGGCACGGGTGCGTCTCGGGGCCTTGCCGGTGTCGTCCGCACGCGGCCGCGAGCAGCAGTACTGGAACGCCTACCTGACGACGGTGCGTGCAACCGGCGCGCGTTTGTCGGATACTGCGCTACTGTTTTACGCGATGGGCGTGCCGCCCGAGCCCGCCGACGCTGCACCGACGCAGGCCCCGGCAGCGGCACTACCGGCCCCGTCGCAAGACGTAGCCAGACGATGACCACCCGAACCACGACCCGGGGCCGACGCCCCAAACACCTCCCCGATGGCCGCGCCGCCTTGCTCAACGCGGCCATCGACGCTTTCTCGCACCTCGGCTACGACGGCGCGAACCTGCGCGGTATAGCCGCGGCCGCCAAGGTCGACGCGAGCCTCGTGCGCGTGCACTTCGGCTCGAAGGAACAGCTTTGGCGCGCCTGCGTCGATACGCTCGAAGCCGCGCTGGCGGCCCCCGTCGAAACGCTCCGCGCGATTTCGGTCGATGAAACGCGCCCGGTTAGAGACCGCCTTCGCGACGCCATCGGGCTCATCGCGGCCTACGCGGTGCAGCACCCCGAACACAAGTGCTTCATTTCGCTGCATGCGTCCGAGACGGGCGAGCGTGGCGCGGTGCTTTACCGCCATCTGCTCGAACCGGTCTACAACTGCATGGAAAAGCTCATCGTGGAAGGGATGGCGGCGGGCGTGATTCGTGCCGAGCATCCGGCGATGTACTTCTGCGTACTCGCCCATGCACTGCATCCGCCGCCCGGCTCGCCGGTGCTCATGCAGGTGATCGCACCGGAAGTCGGCGGCGAAGCGTTCGGCCCGGCGTTGCTCAAGCAAGTCGAGATGGTGTTCTTCACACCGCCACAAACCGACGATTAAACCGACGCTCGAATGTCATGGCAGTGCATGCCGGCGCCGTCATCTCCGGCACGCACCGATCGCTATCGCGCTAGTGCGACATCGATGCGCCCGGCGGCATCGCCCCTGCCTGCGGCGTATCGGCACCAGTACCCAGCACCACGCCGCGCCGCTCGCGTCCGAAATAGATCATGACGGCGATTACCACTGCGACCGTCCCGGCCACAAGTGCCATCGCCAAACCGAAGTTGCCGTCGTGCGCCTTCGCGATGGTCGTCTGCAGATTCCCGTTGATCGACGCAAACAAATTGCCCAACTGATAGACGAGCCCCGGGAACGTGGCGCGAATCTCGTCGGGCGACAGCTCGTTAAGGTGCGCAGGAATCACGCCCCACGCCCCTTGCACCGAAATCTGCATCAGGAACGCGCCGAGCGCCAACAGCACCGCGCCGCTGGAAAATGCCCACAACGGCAGTACCGGTAACGCGATCAGCGACGCAATGATGATGGCGCGACGGCGTCCGATCTTCTCCGAAATCGCACCGAAGAACAGCCCGCCAATGATGGCGCCGATGTTGTAAGTGATGGCGATCCAGCTCACGGTGTGAGTATCGAACTTGTGCTGCACTTGCAGGAAGGTCGGATACAGATCCTGCGTGCCGTGCGAGAAGAAGTTGAAGGCCGTCATCAACACGATGGCGTACAACGCCAGTTTCCAGTCGCGTGACAGCACCTGCACGAAGTTGGCGCGCGGCGCAGCACTGGCCGCCTCGCCCTTGCGCCAAGCGGGCGACTCGGGCACGTGCCGTCGGATGTAGAGCACGAGCAACGCTGGGAGTACACCGACGAAGAACATGCCGCGCCAGCCAATGCTGTCGTAGAAGAGCCCGTAGACGACCGACGCCAGCAGATACCCGCTCGGATATCCCGCTTGAAGCAGCCCGGAGACGATGCCGCGCGAGTGCGTCGGCACACTCTCCATCGTGAGCGCCGCACCCACACCCCATTCGCCGCCCATCGCGATACCGAAGAGCGCGCGTAGGATCAGCAGTACAGTGAGACTTGGCGCAAAGCCGGAGGCCAGCTCAAGCAATGCGTACAGCAGCACGCTTGCCATCATGGCCGGGCGGCGTCCGACTTTGTCGCCCAGTCGACCGAAGACGAACGCGCCGACCGGACGCATCGCCAGCGTGAGCAACAGCGCGAACGCCACACTGCCCAGCTCGGTATTGAACTCCTTCGCGATGTCCTTGAGCACGAACACCATCAGGAAGAAATCGAACGCGTCGAGCGTCCACCCAAGATAGCTTGCCGTTACCACATGCTTCTGTTCTTTAGTCCAGGCCATGGTGTCCCTCCATCGGCGGCAATGTTGCGCGACGAAATCACTCTACGCCTGAAAACCGACCATGATGCAAGCGAGTCCAAAACCGGCCCGCAGCCCGCATGGGTGCTAGGACACCGCGCAATGACGGGGGTTTTGCCTGTCCAAACCCGTGTGCCAGGCGAGCGAAATGTGCGAAGTCCGCCCACTGCGCTGCGTGCCCGGATGCGCCAGATCGAGAGACGCAAGCGCCATCTGACGGTATCCGAGACGCTCTGACGACGCCGATGCATTACACTGGCGGCCAAATTCACTCGCTTTGTTCAAGCTTCCTACGTCTCCAATTCCATGTCCGAAGCCACCTCCACCACCGTCATTCTCGGCGCCGGTCAAGCCGGCGGCGAAACCGCCCTCGCGCTGCGTCAGCTCGGCTATACCGGCCGCATTGTGCTTGCTGGCAGCGAAACCCATCTGCCGTATCGCCGCCCCCCCCTCTCGAAAGCGTTCCTCGCGGGTCAGGCCGACGAAGCCAGTCTGCTGATCCGCCCGGCGGACGCCTATGAGAAAGCCGAGATCGACGTGCGCCTCGGCGTGACGGCCACCGCCATCGACCGCACGGCGCGCACCGTCGCGTTCGACGACGGCCAGACGCTCGGTTACGACCACCTCGTGCTCGCGCTCGGCGGCCGTGTGCGTCCCCTGCCGATTCCTGGTGGCGATGCATCCAACGTCTACTACCTGCGCAACATCGCCGATGCACAGCGCCTGCGTGAAGCGCTCGCTCCGGGTAAGCGCGTCGTGGTCGTCGGCGGCGGTTACATCGGTCTGGAAGTGGCCGCTAGCGCCGTCAAGGCAGGCGCTTCGGTGACGGTACTCGAAGCGGCGCCGCGTCTGCTCGCCCGCGTGGCCGAAGCGGATCTCGCAGGCTTCTTTGCGACGCTGCACCGCGAGAACGGTGTGGACGTGCAAGTGGGTGTGGGCGTCACCGCCCTCGAACAGGATGCCGCAGGCAATGTGGTAGCCGTGGTGGCCGGTGAGAAGCGTCTGGAAGCGGACGTGGTCGTCGTCGGTATCGGTCTGATCCCGAACACCGAACTCGCGCAATCCGCCGGTCTGGCCGTCGACAACGGCATCGTCGTGGACGAGTTTGCCCGCACCAGCGATCCGGCGATTCTTGCCGTGGGCGATTGCGCGCATCACGAACACCCGGCACTCGGCCGTCGCATCCGTCTGGAATCGGTACCGAGCGCCAGCGAAATGGCGAAGGTGGCCGCCAGCGTCGTGCATGGCGACGCACCGAAGGCCGTCGCGACCGCTCCGTGGTTCTGGTCGGATCAGTTCAACGCGAAGTTGCAGATGGTCGGTATGACCGATGGCCACGACGCCGTGATCGAACGCCGTCTGCCTGATGCACAGGGTGCCGCCGTTTTCATGCTCTTCTATCTGCGTGATGGCGCGATCGTGGCCGCTGCAAGCATCAACCGCGCGCAGGAATTCATGACGGCACGCGAACTCGTCGGCCGCCGTGCGGTGGTCGATCCGGCGCGTCTGGCCGATGCCGCCACGCCGCTCAAGACGCTGCTGACCGAGCTCGGCTGATCACGCCGACTTGCCATCGGCCTCGCGCCGTCGACCTTACTTGGCGGACGGCGCATGGGCGGGCAGCAGCAGCACCGGACGGCCCGCATGACGGGCCGTATCTTCCGCCACGCTGCCTAGCGTGAAGCGCCGGAATCCACGTCGGCCGTGCGTGCCCAGCACGATCAGGTCGACGTCGGCATCGCGGCCCGCAGCGATGATCTGATCCGCGACGCCCTCGCCCACCGGCTCAATCTCCCGCATCTCGATCTCACCGGGCACTTCCGCCTCTTTCAAACGTTTCTGCGCCCAGCTTCGCACCTGTTCGGCCACGGCGCGCACCGCGTCGAGCAATGGCTCAGGATCGAAACCTGCGAGGAACGGTCCCGGTAAGTCCAGCACGTGCACCACCCGCATCGACGCGCCATGCGTGCGCGCCAACGCCAACGCATACTCGAAGGCAAGCCGCGAGGTCTCGCTGTCGTCCAGCGCGACGAGAATGCGTTCGTAATGGCCGCCCGCGCGCAGCGGCTGATGCGGCCGCGCCTCGCCCGCCACCAGCATCACCGGCACTTCCGCGCTGCGCAGGATCTGTTCCGCGACGCTGCCGAGCATCGCGCGGCGCACGCCACTGCGGCCGTGTGTTCCGACGACGATGATGTCGGCACCCCATTCGATGGCCTCGCGGGTCATCGCTTCGGGCACGGTTTCTCCGGTGGTGCGCAAGTCGAGCAGATGCGCCTGTGCGTCGAAGCCTTCTTCGCGCAAGTACAGGACCGCCCGTGCGAGATGTTCTTCGCCTTCGCGCTGCATGTCACGGCGTACCTGTTCCAGATCGATGAGTTTGCCGAAAGCGGCCGTGAGCAGATTGACGGGGTCTTCCACGGTGTGAATGACGCGGATCGCGTCACCGTGCCGCGCAAAGGCAGCGGCCTCGCGCAATGCGCGGCGTGACGACTCGCTACCGTCGGTCGCCAGCAGAATGCGTTTTGTCATGAGCAGCCTCGCGTTGATAGTCGAAGGAATGCCATGCGCGTGTCCGGTCATCCCGATGTTCCATCTGACGAACCTTGCACGACGCTCCCACTATACTGCTCGATAGGGCGCGAAGGCCACCCTCCGCGCGCCCTGTGCGACCGGGATGGCCATTGGACTTCGCTTCCTTTGACGCAACGCAAAAACGCCACAGGCCCGGCAAAGCGGGCCTGTGGCGTCAGAGTGAGACGAAGCTTGCGGCGAGCGCTCAGCGTGCAGCGTCGCCCCAGCGATAGGCGTGCGACGCGTCGTCGAGCTTTGCCTTGAGTTCCGGCGGCAGCGCGTAGTCGATCGTGCCCAGCGTCTCGGTCAGTTGCTCGACGCGGCTTGCGCCGATGATGGCCGAGGTCACGCTCGGGTTCGCCAGCACCCATGCGAGCGACAGACGCGTGAGCGACTCGCCTGCGTCCTTCGCAATGCCCTTGAGCGCTTCGATGGTCTCGAATTCACGCTCATGCCAGTAGCGTTGCTGGTACATCGCCCCCGCCTTGCCCACGGTAGCCGACGTGAAGCGGCCCTCGGTAGGCGCAGCGTCGTGGCGGTACTTGCCGGTCAGCAGGCCGCCTGCGAGCGGGTTGTAGGGAATGACCGCCAGCCCTTCTTCGCTCGCCAGCGGCAGCAGTTCGCGTTCGATCTGACGGAACAGGAGGTTGTAGCGCGGCTGGACCGACACGAAACGCGCGACGCGCAGCACGTCGGCACGGCCCAGCGCACGTGCGAGACGATACGCGAGATAGTTCGACACGCCGACGTAACGGGCCTTGCCCGACTTCACGATGGTGTCGAGCGCTTCAAGCGTTTCGTCGATGGGCGTGTCGGTGTCGTCCGAGTGCAGTTGATACAGGTCGACGTAATCGGTGCCGATGCGGTTGAGCGACGCGTCGATGGCACTCAGCAAGTGCTTGCGCGACGCGCCCTTGTCCCACGGCGACGGCCCCATCTGACCGCAGGCCTTCGTCGCCACGATGAACTGGTCGCGACGGCCCTTGAGCCAGCGGCCCACCACTTCTTCGGTACGGCCGACGAGCGAATTGTCGGCCCCCAGCGGATAGACGTCGGCGAGATCGATGAAGTTGACGCCCGCCTCTGCCGTGCGGTCGAGAATGGCGTGGCTGGCGGCTTCTTCGGTTTGCAGACCGAACGTCATGGTGCCCAGGCACAGGCGGGAAACGGTCAGGCCGGTGCGGCCGAATTTCGTGTATTGCACGGTAACTCCCGGAGGCAAGTACTGGTGAATAGCGATGCCCGGCGTCGCGGACAAGGTGCACAGTATGCGCGATTCCGGGAAAACGCGTGCGCCGCCCAACGCTATCGCAGCACACGCGCTTCGTGTGTTATTCCAGCGACTTCAGATCGAGCCAGACGCCATCCGCGCCGCGGATCATCATCTTGCCGCCGTACTTCATGACGGTCGTCTGCTCGTTGGCCGACACGAAGGCCGTCTGCGGCAGATCGTTGGCGTACTGCGCGAGATCCGGCGTGCCCGCGAACGGGTTGTTGGCGATCAGATGCGAGATGAGCGTCATCATCGCCAGATAGCTCGTGGGCGTGGAGATGGTCACCGGCGTGCCGTGCGACGCGCCCGCCCCGTCGCCGAAGCCAACGAGCTTCACCGCCACCGGCACGTGCGTAATCTCCGGCAGCGGGATCTCGCGCATGCCTGAGATCTGCAGCTTGCTGCCGCGCAGTGCCGCGCCGTGTTCCGGCACGAACACGACCACCGCCTTGCGTCCCGACTTCGCAATAGTGTCGATAAACTGACCGAAGTCGTCGAACATCGTCTTCGCGCGCAACGGATAACTCTGCACGCTGCTGAGCTTCGAGCCTTCGAAACGGTTGCCGTCGTGCAGTGAGATCGTGTTGTAGTAAAGCGCCACGCGCTTGTCCGGCATGGCCGTGCGCTGCTTCCACCACGATTGCAGCACGTCGCCGTCCGAGCGGATCGGCGTCTCGTCGAACGCGCGCATCGCCACACGGGTGCGCGTGTTGTCGAAGGGCGTGACGCCCTGCACGTTGAAATTCTGCTGCACTTCCTGCATGAAGTTGTCGAAGTGACCGTCGTGGTTCATCGCGAGCGTCGGCGTGAAACCGAGGGTCTTCAGACTGCTCATGATGTAACACTGCGGACCGGCCGGGTCGTACAGCGCCTTATGCTCCGGCTGTCCGCAACCGGCGCGCAGCACGCGAATCGCCGCCGGGCCGCTGTAGCTGGCGGCCGAGTTGAAGTTCTTGAAGATGAAATCGAACTTCGAGAGCAATGGCAGGTTGTCAAGGTTGTCGACGTCGAGGTCGTCCTGCGCGAGCGAACAGATGTGCAGGAAGATGATGTCGTAATCGGGGCCTGCGCCCGCCTGCGCGGGCAACGAGACCGAGCGCGTGAGTTCGCGCGAATAGAAACTGTTAAGCGCTGCGTTCGGGTTCGCGCCCGGCGGCACCTCGCCGTCGCCTGTCAGGAACTCGCTGCTGCCGCCGGCCGCCCCTGCTGCGGGTGCCCCCGTCGCGGCACCGGGCGCCAGCGCCGCGGTATCGCCCTGCGCGGCCACGACCGGTGAGACGGAGACGAGCGTGCCGACACGCAGCACCCCCGGCACGATCAGCAAGGCCAGCAGGACGAAGGTCGTCACGCGCACCCAGCGGTTCACGATCCAGTAGACCAGCACCATGATCGCAAGTAGCAACCAGTCGCGCGCCGAAACGAAGCGGCCGAGCAGTTCGACGATGTACGAGAAGCGGAACTGCATCAGTGCAGGCAACTGTTCGATGAAGCGTCCGAACGGCGGCAAATTCGAGTCGTAGTAAAGCAGCGCCGCGCCGACTGGGATGGCGATGACCTGTCGTGCAATACGCGCCCAGCGCGGGCGCAGCCTTACCACGAGGAACAGTGCGAAGACGAAGTTCGGCAGCACGTGAAAGCCGAGGATGCCTGCCCAAAGCAGCAACAGCTTCAGAATGAAATAGAGGTTCCAGATACCCATCGTATGGTTTCCTTGGTCTCACGCACGCGTATCGCGCCACGCCTGCCGTGCCCCACGCAGACTATTCTGCCAGCGCGTTACCAGCTTGCTCAGGAGGTAATTGGCCAGCACTTGATACCCTCGCAGCCCCATCGCGAGCATGTCGAACAACGCCTTAATCGGTTCGTCGCGCGTTCGCTCGGCATCCCAGTCGCGCCACGCGTCCGCGCGCCCGAACGTGAATTGCACGAGATGTTTGTCCTGCTCGGCGGTGAGCGGCATGAACGCGAGGAAGAGCTGGTTGCCGCGCGCACCGACGACACTCACCGGGAAGCCGTACTCGGTCGCGCCCCGTGCGAGCGCTACGTGGGCTTCGGTGCCCACGGCAGGATCGACCGCGACCGGCAGCACCAGCGCCAGCCCACCGCCCGAGAAGTCGCGGGTGTGACAGGCTACGGTGCGGCCGTCCGGCAGATAAAGCGTGGCTGGCATGCGCATCGACACCCGATGCGTGCGTCGCACCTGCTTCACTTCCGTCGCCACGGCCACCGCCGCCCCCAGCACGGCGAGGTTGAACATCACCCAGAGCAGGTTGAACACCAACGCGCCCGACTCGTGTGCGGGACCGTAGAAGTAGCGCAGAATGCCCGCGAGAAAACCCGCGACGTTAAAGCCGAGCAGCACCAGATAAGGCTTTGAAATGCTCCAGTCGAAGAAGCTCTGTTCGATCAGCCCGCCCTTCGCGGTCACGTTGAATTTGCCGTAACGCGGGTTGATAAAAGCGACGGTCGTCGGCAGCGCGACGTACCAGGCCAGCACCGCTTCGTAGACATCCGACCAGAACGAGTGCCGGTACTTGCCCTGAATGCGCGAGTTGGCGATGTTCGCGTGCGCGATATGCGGCAGCACGTAAGCGCAGATGCTTAATGCCGCTGCCTGCACGATATGCAGCCCGAAGAACAGGTAGCAGATCGGTGCAAGCAGGAAAATGATGCGCGGAATGCCGTAGAAGAAGTGCAGCATGCCGTTCGCGTAGCAGATGCGCTGACCGAGCTTCAGGCCTCGGCCGAACAGCGGGTTGTCTACGCGGAAGATCTGCGCCATGCCGCGCGCCCAGCGAATCCGCTGCCCGACGTGACCCGACAGCGATTCAGTCGCCAGACCTGCGGCCTGCACGACCTTGAGGTACACCGTGTTCCAGCCGCGACGGTGCATCTTGAGCGCCGTATGCGCGTCCTCCGTCACCGTCTCGACCGCCACGCCCCCGACCTCGTCGAGCGCCGTGCGACGCAACACCGCGCACGAACCGCAGAAGAACGAGGCATTCCAGAAGTCATTGCCGTCCTGCACGATCCCGTAAAACAGACGCCCTTCGTTCGGCACCGCACCGCGTGTGGCGAGGTTGCGCTCGAACGGGTCGTCGGAGAAGAAGTGGTGAGGCGTCTGCACGAGCGAGCATCGCTCATCCTTGAGGAACGACCCCATCGTCGTTTGCAGGAAAGAGCGCACGGGAATGTGATCGCAGTCGAAGATCGCGATGAACTCGCCGTGCGTCTTGCCGAGCGCATGGTTGATGTTGCCCGCCTTCGCGTGACGATTGTCGGGGCGCGTCATGTAATGCACCCCGGCTTGCGCAGCGAACTCGCGCATCTCCTCGCGGCGTCCGTCGTCGAGCAGATAGATGTTGAGCTTCTCGGGCGGCCAGTCGATGCCGCATGCGGCATACACGGTCGGGCGCACCACATCCAGCCCCTCGTTGTAGGTCGGGATGTAGACGTCGACGGTCGGCCATTCGCGCGTGTCCGGCGGCAGCGGCGTGATGCGACGATGCAGCGGCCAGATCGTCTGGATGTAGCCGAACAGCAGAATCATCCACGTGTACATCTCGGCCGCGACCAGCGTGTAACCGACGGTCGCTTCCGCCACGGTGTCGAACGCGAGCGACTGCGTGAGACGCCACCACACATAACGCACCGTCGACGTGAGCGACAGGCCGATCAGCACCAAAACCGAGTACTGGCTGTCGAGCCGCCGGAACACCAGTGCCAGCGTGAGCGTGCAAATCGAGAACAGCAACTGCGAGAACGGATCGAACGGCGTGGTGACGATCCAGAACACGCCGAACAACCCCAGCAATGCGACGATGGTCGACGTCACGCGCCATTGCATGACCTTTTCCAGCTTCCGGTCGAAGCGATGCGCGAGTTCGGCGGGCGTGTCGGGCGGAATGCCGAAGAGCGACTGCACGAGCCACAGACGCAGCCGTTCGTTGGCCCGTCGGAACGCGAGCCACGCGGTATAGGGAGGGAACGCCGGGCGCCGGTCGGCGCGACGCCACATCATCGCCCCCACGATGTGCCAGAAGCCCGCGTCGGCTGGCACGTCGAGCCGTTGCGTCAGACGTTCGTTGAACCATGCGAAGGCCCGGCCCGGGTAGTCGGGACGACCGGGGCGCGCCGGTTGAAACACCACGCGCAGCCACCAGTCGCGCCATTCGTCCAACTGACGGACGTCGAGTCGCATGGCCAGACGCGCCGCGACATGGTCCGACATCTGCGAGAGCCACAGCCGGTGCTGCGGCGATCGCACCGTCGCTGCCAGCATCCACTGCATGACGCCCGGGGGACGCCCGTCCGGACGATGCGGCACGACCAGACGCACCGCAAGGATGTCGCGTCCGAGCCGATAGAGGGAGCGCAGCGCGTCGCTGATCATCGGCGAATGCCTCCCTTGCCGGGTCCGGCACTTCCGTCATCAACTTCCGTCGCGCGCTGCAACCACGCTTCGAGATGAATGAAGTCGAGTGCGGCCTGCGAGCCGTTGCCCGCTTTGGCCAGCGTCACACCGTTCGCCGCTGCCATACCGACGGCGATGTCGCGATGGATGCGCACGGGGACAACGGCGTCGCCACCGCGTCCCTGAATCAGATTCAGCAGATCGTTGTTGAGCGACGAATTGGCAGCCGCCACGTTAGGCACGATCTGCACTCGACCATCGCACGCGGTCATCAGATCCGGTTGCGTGACGTAGCCCGCCGTCGTAACGGGTACCACGCCCAGCACCAGATCAGCCGCCGCAACGGCAGCCAAGGCAATGGCATCGGGCAAACGCTGCGTGTCGATCAGGACCCGCGCGCCTTCGGGCAAGCCAACGGCCGTCAACTGACGACGCAATCCACCCACATCGCCCTGCAACCATTGCCCCATCGCAGCCAGATTGGAGACGCGTGTCCGGCCCGCCGGAAGCAAAGGCACCCCGGCGGGCGTGTCGCGCAACACCGCGCGCCAGCCATCCGGTGCCACGCCGGGCGACAGCACGCCCGTCTCGCATGTCTCACGCAACCCGAGCAGCGCACCGATCGCGTTCTGCGCGTCGAGTTCAAGCACGGCGACCGGCTGTCCGGCATGGGCGAGTTGCGCAGCGAGATGCGCCGTCACGGTGCTTCGTCCCGCGCCGCCCGCGGTGGAAACGATGGCGATAAGCGTCAGCATGCGCCCTCCCCGGCCGGGATCTCAGGCCGAACAACGCCGTTCGTCATCATGAATTCGGTATCGACGCGAGCGCTCATGTGTCAGTAACTCCAGATCGGGCGGACCGGCGACGGCGGCATCGGCACATCGCCACGGCGGGCGTCGAAGTGATAGCGCATGTAGACAAGGAAACGATTCGGCGCGTAGTAGTCGGAACGCTCGAACTGCACCTGTCCGCCGATCACCCAATGGCGATTGACCCAGTACTCGGCGCGTCCCGTCAAGGAGAAGCCCACACCGAAGCCGCCGCCGGAACCGTAGGTCAGATCGCCGCTCGCGGCCTGCAACGCGCCGTTCGTCGGGAAGTACGGCATGGCTTTTTCCTGACTCTGCGAGAACGACACCGAACCACGCAGGTAATACGACCAGCGTTGCGTGCGGCCATACCATTCGAGCGGCAGCGTGAGCGACACATAGGTTTGCGGGCTGTAGTACCCGCCGTGACCGTACGTGTAATAGCGTTCGTTCTGCGCGAAGCTGTCGAAAAACAGCGTGAGGCCAGTATTCAGGCGCATATCGCGCTTGTAGATCAGTGGCAGGTCGACACCCGCGCGGGCCGACACTTCCGAGTTGTTCAGCACGTTCTCGCCCGTGAGACGCGCCACGCTCGCCTCGCCGAAGATGCCCCACTTCAGGAAGTCGCGCGACGCGTGGAACGTGATCGCATCGCGACGCACACCGCCCCACTTGCCGTCGCCGAACACTTCGGGCAGCGGCAGATACGCCCCGGCGTAGGACACCATGCTGCCGGTCATCGGCCGACGTGACGCGTCGACCCAATAGTTGTAACGCCCGAGATTACCGAACAGTCGCACGCCGCCCGTTACGTAGGAAATCGGGAAGCCGACCGGCGTGTGGCCGATGTCGGCGCGAATCCAGTCGTTCTCATAGCCGAGCATGAGCGCCTGTCCGTGCGCCTTCTGACGCTTCGTGCCGTAGTCGCTCTGCACACCGGGATTCGCCGCTCGAAACGACGGCACGTTCAGGAACGGCAGCGTGCCGAATTCCGAGGTGCCATTGAGCGGCAAGTCTCCCGAATCGGCGCTGACGTAATCCGTCTGCGCGAAGACATGGCCGTCGTAGCCCACGGCGTATTGACCGTAGAGCGGGACGGCGCGGGCGTTGAACATCGAGATGCCGCCGTCGCCCTTCTTCTGATCGATTTCGTACCCGGCCGCGACGTAGGTATTGCGGCGCGACTCCAGCGAATCGATGGCGGACTCGGCCGACGTCATGCCGTCGTAACCCGGCAGCGCGCCCTGCACGATCTCCTCCTTGCGCGCCTGGTCGTACCATCCCTTAGCTTCGTTGTAGTGACGTTGCGACTGCGCGATGCGTCCGCGCTGAACGGTAACAGCCGAGGTGTCGGGGAACTGTGTGCGCAGCCGGTCGTTGAGCGCGATGGCTTCGTCGTAGCGCTCCATGGCAGTCAGACGCCGCACGGCGGCGAGTTGCGTCCAGACGTCGTCAGGCGAAGCTTCAGCGAGCGCACGATCGAGTTCGCGGTTGGCGGCCTCGTCGTCCTGCTGTTCGTAGAGCACGCGCACGAGCGACAGACGCGCATCCTGATTCGTTGGATCCTGTCGGATCTGGTCTTCCGCAATCTTGCGGGCGTCGTCGAAACGGCGTTCGTCGAAATAAATGTCGCCCAGGGTCGACAACGCGCGTTTGTCAGGCGGTTGACGCGAGAGCAGCGGTTCGAGCTTTCGCTGCGCCGTGTCGAAGTCGCCCAACGCGCGGGCACGGTCCGCCTGACGGAGTGCCAGCCGATCCTGAAGATCCTGCCATTCGTCGCGCTGGTCGGCACCGAGCGTGGACGGGTCCATGCTCGCGAGGAAGGTGCCCAGTTCCTCATCGCGCTCGGCGGTGCTGAGCAACTCGGCGTAGCGCAGTTGTGCGTCGGGCTGGGGCTTGTCGGCGTGCGCCGCGAGCCAGTCGCGCATGAGCGCAAGCCCCTGATCGGGCTGCCCCGCCGATACGCGTGCCCGTGCGACCTCGCCGATCAGCTCGGGATCGTCGCCCGCCATCGTGAGGGCTTCGCCATAGCGGCGCTCGCTCTCGTCGTCGTTACCCGCCGCATGCGCCTCGCGCGCCAGACGCGCCGTATCGCGAATCGCCAGCGTCGTCTGCATGCGCTTGATCGACGGCGTGACGTTCGCCGCCGGAATCTGCGCGAGCGATTCGCGGGCACCGGCTTCGTCGTCGATCACATTGAGATAGATGGCCTGCGCGTAGAGCATCTGCGCGCGGTCGTCGGGCTCCATCGGCTGACGCATGCCTTCGGCCATGACTTCGCGCCCGATCTGCGGCAGACGGAGCTTGCGATAGAGGCTGGCGAGCGAATAGCGCGTCCACGCGTTGCCCGGATCGAGCACGACGGCACGCTCAAGCGCGGCGAGTGCGGGACCGTTGTGCCCTTCGGCGATGGCGCGATCGGCGTCGTCGGACAGCGCCGCCGCTTCGGCCTTGTCGAAGCGCGCCAAGTCCCGCGGAAACCGGCGTCGCAGATCGCCCAGCAGGTTCGCCAGTTCCGTGCGGCGTTGCTGACGCGAGTACAGCGTGATCATGCCGCGCAACGCCGTGTCGTTGTCCGGCTCGACCTTCAGCGCCTGCTGGAAGAGGCGCTCGGCGTCCTTGTCGCGCTTGTCGTCGAGCGCGATGTCGCCAAGCAGCGCCAGCCCGTCGGGGTTGTTTGGGTCGCTGGCGAGCGCGCCGCGCACAAGGCGGTCCGCTTCGTCCAGACGTCCGGCATCGCGGGCGTCGCGCGCCTGCGACATCGCGCCCCAGAACTGCGACGTCTTCAACAGGCTGCGCCACTTGCCCGCGTTATCGGGGTCCTTTCGCACGGCCTGCGCGAACAGTTCCTGCGCACCCTTGTGATCGCCCTGACGCATCTTCACCAGACCCAGCGAGCCGAGCAGTTCCCCATCGTTGGGTCGCTTGACGCGCGCGGCATCGAGCGACTTCTCAGCGTCGTTAAGACGCCCCTGATCAAGCGCCTTGATGCCCGCCTGACGCGACTTGTATGCAGGGTCGTTGAGCATGCGCGTGCGTGCGGCCTGCTGGGCGTTCAGCTTGTCGTAGGCCGCGCGGATGTCGGCGTCGTTCGGCGCGAGTGCGAGGTAGCGTTGATAGAGTGGCAACCATGCAAGATTGCCGTCGGCTTTGGAAAGCCCCTTTTGCCAGAGCGGCAGCAAGGCGTTCAGGTCGGCATTCGGGCGCGCAGCGAGATCTGCGACCATCCGCGTGCCCGCGAGACGGCTCGACGGCCGGTCGATCATCAGCTCGGCCAGCGACTGCGACGCACGCGAATCCTCGGGCGACGCCTTCGACAAGTTCGCCAGCCCCTGCTGCGCCGCAGGCCAGCCGTTCGTGGCGTTGGCCTGCGCGCGGTAGTACTCGACACCTAGATCGCCAGTCGGCGGACCGTCGGGAAACAGCGCCTTGTATTCGGCGAACGCGGCATCGGCCTGACCACTACGTTGCAGCAGCCGGGCACGAGCGATGCGCGATTTGTCGACGGTGTTGATGCGAATCACGTCGGCCAGCGCCTTCGTCGCCGGGGCGTTCGGATAGCGGGCACGCAGCGTCTGCAATGCCTTGTTTGCCTCCGCGGGTTTGTTCTCTTCGATGTCGATCTGTCCGAGCAACGACAGGACTTCCGGCTGTTCTGGCTGCACGAGCAACGCCTTTTCCAGTGCGGCGCGCGCAAGGTCGTTGCGATGACGCGAATGCCACAGGGTCGCGCTCGAGAGCAGGTTGCTGACGTCACGGTTCGCGGTGACGGCGGGCGTGGCCGTATTGTTCGCAGGCGCGGGCGCAGCACGCACATGTCCACCGCCTGCGGCCATCAGCAGGCACGTCATGCAAGCAGAGCAGATCAGCGTGTCGCGCAAACCGCCTCCCAGGGCACCTGCAACGTGCCGTCAGCCGCAAAACGGAAACGCGCTTCTTGCCATCCCAGGCCGAACAGCGAGAGCACGGAACTGTAGTAGCCGGGGGGCGACTGGGCATCCAGTGAGCGAGCCCGATCAGCCTGCGCGCGTGCAAGCGCGGTGTCGCCGACAGCTTGCAGCAGCGGCACGAGCGCCGCCGAGAAGCCCGAACCGCCGTCCTGCTTCGCCGTGCCGTCGCGCGTGTTCACCCGCTCGGGCGGCGCGCCGTGCGCAGCCACATACTTGAGCATGCCGGGGAACGTGTGCATCAGTGCCCGAAAATCGTCGCTGCCCGAGGCCAGCATGCCCGCCCATAGGTAGACACGAATGGCGTTGTAGCTCCCCTCGCCCTGCGTCTCGGGATCGATGTCGAAACCTCGTCCCGCGCGGTATATCGCCCACTCGGGTGCGAAGCCCAGCGGCGGTGCAGTCAATGTAATCTGCTTGAGGGAGGACGCAATCAATTGCCCCCAGCCGCTCTCGGGAAAGAGCCCCGCCAGACGCCGCACTACTTGCATCGGCACATAGCTGGGATTAAGACGCCAGATATCCTTTGCGGGATGGAAGCCGACAGGCGCGGGCAGTAGCGTGCGCCCGAGTCCGGGGATGAAGTCGGTTTCTTCCGACGCGATGCGACGGGCGACAAGCGCGCCGAGCGCCGTGTAGCGACGCACGCTCCAGAGTCGTCCCGCCTCGCCCAGCGCATAGGCGATCCACATATCGGCGTCGCTGGCGGGATTGCTGTCGAGCACGCCCCACTGACCGTCGTCCTTCTTGCCCCACAGCCAGGCGGGCAGATGTGCGGTGAGGTCACCCTGCGCGAGATTGTCGACCGTCCAGTCGAGCACCTTGTCGAAGGTGGCCCGGTCGTTGGCGATGACGGCGAACGTCAGTGCGTACGCTTGCCCCTCGGAAACGGTGCGCTGGTCGGCCATGCTGTGATCGACCACGCGGCCGTCGTCGCTCAGAAAGCTCGACTTAAAGCGCGTCCACGACGGCCAGTCGACCGGCGGGCACGCTTTGCCACCGGCGGCAGGCGCAGACGCCCCCGACGGCTTCGCGGCCGCAGCCTGCGCGGCGGGCGTCAGACCGGCGAGCGCCGGTCCTGCGCTACAGACGGCCAGCGCCCGCAGCACGGCCCGACGGCGCCGCCTGTCAGCATCGGTGCGTGTCATTTACTTCTCCAGTCGACGTGCGGCGCGACGCTGCAACCAGCCGAAACACTTGAGCGCTATCGCGAACGCCGCCAGCAACGCGACGAGACCGACCAGAATCGGGTGACTCGAGAGGTGGTAACGAATGCGCGTCCACCAGCTCACGTCGCCCACGAAGTACGTCTTCCCCAATCGGTACGACGCCGTACTGGCACCGTTGACGACCGCCAGATCGCCGTGGATCGCATTGCCCTGCGTGTCGATCGCGTCGACCACGCTCAGCAGTCCGTCGTCGCTCGACGCGTTGATCGCGACCACCGAGCGCGAACTGCTCACCGGCGATTCGAAGCCGACCAGCGCTGCGAGCGGACCTTGTGAGACCGCGTCCATACGTTGCGGGCCGATACGGCTGGCCGCGAGCGCCGAGCCGGTCGCGCCATCGCCACGATAGCCCTGGGGCTCCGCTTGCATGACGCGACGCGTCTGGTCGATCACGAGCGGCAGATTCTTGCCCCACTTGGTCAGCAGATCGGCGGCATCTTTCCCGCCGACGACCAGCAGGTCGCGATCTTTGAAGCGGTCCGTCTGCGTGGTGTCGAGCACTTCGAAGCGATCGGCATACACGCCGGTGGAGCGGCCGAACTGACCGAGCGCCGAAAACACCGTTTCAAGCTCCGCCTTGTCCGGCGTCTTCGACATGACGACAGCCGTCTGCGCAAGGTCGGCGTATTTGGTGAACGGGAAGCCGCTGCCCGCGAAAAAGCTCAGATTCGGCAACTCGGCGTAATGCGGCAATCCGCTGAAGTCGATGGTCGAATCGGCGTCGATGGCCGAGCGTGCCGCGTTGGTGATGGTCTGGCTGCACATGCCATCCTTGTGCGGCTCCATCGCGAACTGGAACGACAGCGAGTTGCGCGAAGCGACCTGGAACGCCGGAATGCGCACTTCCTTGCGGTCGGCCGTCGTGCCATCCGACAGCAATTCGACGAGCATATGGCTCTTGTCGCTGCTCGCACCCGCCGAGCGCAGACGATACGCGCGCACGAACTGGTCGTTGATCGACACGCTCATCGACGAGTCGTCCGGCTTGACCGGCGGCGTGTAGCGATACTTCAGATCCATCGGCACGCCGGTGTTTTGCCACGTCAGCAAGTCAGCCGGGAGATTGAGCTGGATACGGATCGGCCACGGCATGTAGCCGTTCGCCTGCAAGTCGCTCGGGTTGTCGACCAGTTCGCCCAGCTTCACCGGACGGTCGGTGCGCACCCAGCGCGGCGCGTCGTAAGCCGGACGCGGCGGCAACTGCTGAAGTTCTGCAATGCGGGTCGCGTCGCCCGAGAGCGCCGCCCGGCCCGAGACCAGCGCAAGCGCCGCCGTCTCCAGATCCTTCGCGTCGCGCCCCTGAATTACCAGCAGTTTGAGCGACGTGTCGCTAGGATTCGAGACCATGCGCAACGTCGGCGCGTCGACCTTTGGCAGATCGAGACCGGGCAGCATCGTGTCGTTCGTCACGAATGCAATGCCATGCTTGGACGGAAACGCGTTCACGCTGACCGGGAAGCGCGTGCGACGGTAGTCGCCAATCGCACCGGCCCACGTCGCCACCACGCCGGCGGCGTGGACCACCGCCAGCGACGGCGGCGCACCGAACACGAACGGCACGGCCTGATCGCGGTTGTCGTGACGGTCGAAGAACGGGGCGGGCAGCGTCGAGAGATCGTTGCGCAGCGCGAGCGGCTGCGTGCTTGTGACGATCTCGCTCTGCGGGCTGATATCGGCCCACAGACTCGAATGCATCGGATCTTCGCACTCCATCGTGTAATGCCCGATGAGTACGAGGCGTACACGATTGAAGCCCGAGAGCATGCGCGCGTCGAGCGGAATGTCGCGCACGAGATTCTTGCCGCCGTCCTGCTTGTTGAACGGCAACGTCGCGATCAGCTCATCGTTCAGATAGACCTTGAGCTGTGAGAGATCGGGAATCAGTGCCGGGGAATAGGTGTACCGCAACCGGAGCAACGCCGATGCGACCGACTGATCGAGTCGGATCCCGAAGTTGACGTCGCCCGCCCCTTCGGTGCCGCGCAGACGCAGCCCGTTAGTCTGCCCCAGTTGGGCGAACGTGACGGTGCGCTGACTCGTGCCGGGCACAGGCGCGATGACCGCCGCCGTTGCGCCGGACGCATCTGCTGCCGCGCTCGCGCCAGAGGCGACCTCCGGTGTTGCGTTAGTACCGGCCGACGCCGGGGCTTTTCCTGTTCGGCCTCCGGTGGGCGCTGCTCCCGCCAGCATGACACCCGCCGGGTCCATCGCTGCGGCGACCAGCAGACAGATGGCTGAGACCTTCGTATAACGCGACCAAGACGCTCGAAGCTGCATGTGTGATGCCTCGTCTGTTCTTGCGCTGCATGTTCGCCACATCCACACGAACGACGCCCCATTGACCCGACGTCACATCACGTTGTCAGGCAATCCGAAGATTTGCCAAGGCCCGGCGGGACAGCGCAGTTCATGTGTTTGGAAATGGCACGTTGCGCCATGCTAGCTTGCCTCGGTGCGGGTGAGCAAGCAGACGTTTGCCTCCGAGTGTCGTGTGGCGGGTACATCGGTCGGCCGGTCGGCATGGGAATTGCCCGGTGTGCGACGCACCGTATAGAATGCCCGGCATGAGCCAGACCGAACTCTCCTCCTCCGCTACCGGTGCGTCCGACGCGCGCATGGTCGAACATGCGGCAGGGTCTGTTGCCGACCCTGCTGTCGATCCTGTGGATGAGCACGCGGCCGAGCACGCAGCCGATGCGATGATCGGGCGACGTTATCCGTCGGATATCGACCGCCTGCGCGAAGTCGTCGGCACCGACGTGCTGCCTCACTACCGCGACGAGCAGGCGATCGCTGCAAGCGAGCAGGCCAGTGAGCGCTGGCCGCATCTGGTGGCCGTCGCGGACGCCCGTGCAGGTGCAGCGTCGGTCTCGCCACTCGCTCAATCTTCGAAATATTCGGCCGGGAAGCGCTGACCCGGCATGCGAGACGCTTCCATCGTCGCCGCGTTCGATTTCGACGGGACTATCTCCAGCACCGACAGCCTGCGCGTGTTCGTGCGCCGCACCGTCGGCACACCGCGCTTCGTGGCTGGCGCCGTGCTCGCGTCCCCCTGGCTGATCGGAGCCGCCCTGAAGCTCACCGACCGGGGCACGGCTAAAGCGGCTTTCCTGCGCGCAGTCTTTGCGGGACGCGCCCGCGCGCAACTCGAAGCCGACGCGCAAGACTTCATCGCACATCAGTTGCCCGGCCTGCTCCGTCCCGAGATGCTCGCGCGTGTGCGCCAGCACCGGGCGCTGGGCCACCGTATCGTGCTCGTGAGCGCGTCGCCGGGCTTGTACCTGCGGCCCTGGGCGGCAAGCGTCGGTTTCGAGGTCGTGCTCAGTACCGAACTGGCCTTCGATGCGCAGGATCGCTTCACCGGGACCTTCGCCCAACCGAACTGCTGGGGCCCCGAAAAGGTGAGACGCCTCGAAGCGTGGTGGGGCGATGCGCCGCCGCGCGTGCTCTTCGCTTACGGCGACAGCCGTGGCGACAAGGAGATGGCCGAGCGTGCCGACCATGCGTGGATCCGGGGTCAGGGCAAGCTGATGCCTCTGACGGATGCCGACACGCAGACGCGCGCCTCGTGAGTCCGGGAGCGCTTCCATCCCGATGACGCCCACGCCTCCGACACCTCCAACACCTGAATTGCCGCCACCGGGTCGGCGCGTTGCATGGATGTCGCGTCTGGCGCGTCTGGAGCCGGTGGCGTTCTCGCGCTGGGACGCCGTGCACGCCGCCCTGTCCGTCGCCGTGCCCACGGCCATCGGCGCATCCATCGGCTACGGTGCCGACGCCTCGCTCATCGCCCTCGGCGCACTGCCCGCCATCACGGGCGACCGCACCGGCCCTTATCGCTCGCGCGCCCGCTCCATCCTGATCACCATCGTGACCGGCGTGCTCGGCTTTCACGCCGGGATGCTGATCCACACCGTGGGCGAGACCCATCCGTGGCTGGCCCACGTGCTGCTGCAAATCGCCATCCTGCTCTTCAGCTTCATCGGCACGTTCGGGAACGTGACGTCTGCGGCAACGCTGCAGGGCGCGGTCTACCTGATCGTCGGCTGGGGCCTCGCGTTGCCGCCGCCCGAATGGCGCGCGCCGTTGCTGCTCGCCGCAGGCGGCATCTTCAGCATGCTGCTCATGGCGATCCATTGGTTACGGCACCCCGGTGCGGCCGAGCGCGATGCCGTCGCCGCCATCTATCAACAGTTGGCGAACGTGCTCGATGCGAGCGGTACACCGCGCGTGAGGCTGGCCCGGCGCTCGCTCGAAAACGCCATTGCTGCTGCCTACGACACGTTGCTCACCGCACGGGCAAGCACGTCGAGCGGCTGGGAAGTGCTGGAGCGCCGCGCCGCGCAGATCCTTGCCGCCGAGCCGATCACGTCGGCGGTCATCGGGCTAGTGCAAAGCGGACAGCCGGTGCCCGCGCCGCTGGGCAAGGCACTCTACGGCGTGGCACGCAACATTGCGCGCGACCGGCCGGTGGCGCTCGACACCGCCGTTGCGGCCGCTAAAGAAAACGACGCCCCTACGCTGGCTGCCGCCCTGCATCGCGCCGAGCCGCTGCTCACCGGTGTCGTACATGCGTCCGAAGCCCCGCTCGTGGCGCTGGCCCGCCATCAGGCACGCGCCGCGGTGCACCCGCGCTGGATGCCCAAGTGGCCGTGGCCGGACGTATGGCGTTACCTCGTGCGTATTGGCTTGTGCGTGCTAGTCGCACAGATCTTCATCGCCGTGACGGCGCTCCCGCGCTCGTACTGGGTGCCGCTGATCGTCGTGGTGATCTTCAAGCCGAACTACGGCTCCGTGTTTGCGCGTGCGCTGCAAAGCGGCGTGGGCAGTATCGTCGGCGTGGCGGTGTCGGCCGCCGTCGTCGCCATCGACCGCAACGGCTGGTTCAATCTCGTCACGCTGGTGCCGTTGGCGGCCTGCCTGCCGTGGGCCTTGCGGCGCAACTATGGACTGTTCAGCGCGTTGCTTTTGCCGATCCTGATGCTGGTGATGGGGGCGTTACAGCCGGGAAGTCAGGACATTGCGCTGGCGCGTTTCATCGACGCCGTTGCGGCCTGCGCCATCGTGTTGCTCGTCGGCTATCTGCCATGGGCGAAGTGGGAGCGCCGTCAACTGGACGAACGGGTTGCAAACGCTCTCGACGCGCTTGGCCGTTACGCAGCACTGGCGGACACGCATGACGCGGACGCTGCGTTTGCGGCGCGACGCGCGGCTTACAAGGCGCTGGACGACACGCGCATCGCCTTGCAGCGTGCGCTCTCCGAACCGCCTCTGGTGAGTCGGCGCGCCGCGCGCTGGTGGCCCGCGCTGGTGTCGCTGGAGCGGGTGGCAAATGCGATCACCGACACCGTCCCGCATGGGGACGATCACGACGCGCCGGCGCATCCTGGCGCGGCGATTCTCACGCACATGGCCGCCGCATTGCGTCACAGCGGCCCCGTGCCCGTGCTGCCCGACGGGCCCATCGACGGCGTCGACCCGATACTCGACCGCGTGTTGCGCGAGGCCATCGGCATGCTCTTCAACGCACCGGACGCATCCGACTGAAAAACCGGTTTTCGGCCCGCTCGCGACCGGCTTTCGGCCCGGACACGTGCCAACGCAGGCATAATGCCGGATTACGGCGCGCCCCCGGTGCGCCGCCACGCCTTTCAGAAGACCCCGCATGAACAATACCCCGACGCTAGACTGGACCGAAGACGGTCGCCCCGTCACCGCCCGCTGGCGCTCAGAAGCCGGCGTCACGCCGCCGCGTCGCGTCGAAGTCGTCGACGACACCGTGACGGCCGACGAAGCCTATCAACTCGCCTGCGGCGGCACCGCCCTGCTCTATCGCGGCGATTACCAGAACGCACGTCAGCTGATGCAGGCGATGGCGCGTCGCGTCGACCGTCCGCAGCATCGCCCGCGCCGCAAACCAGCCGCCAAGGAGGCCCCCGCGCCGAGTCCCGCCGAGGGCTTCCACAAGCACCGCATGGCACAGGCGCAACGCGCGCGCATTCTCGGCATGGTGCTGATCCCGCTGGACGCCGACTACGGCATTCCGCTGCGTCGCGCCCCGGACGTACGTGAAGCCTGCACCGAAGCGTGGGGCGCTCCGGACGCTAACGCCTCGGTCGCCTCGCTGCGTGAAATTCTCGGCCTGATCGGTGCGCACGAGTGGCGCAAGAAGGGTGTCGCGATTCCGGCCTTGGGTGCTTCCATCCACCCGTGGTACGGCGTGTTCTCACCCGTGCGCGGCGAGTATCTGCAACTGATCGATCAGGCACCGCTGCCCGCCACATCGCTTGCTTTCGACGTCGGTACGGGTACGGGGGTGATCGCAGCACTGCTGGCGCGTCGCGGCGTTCAGCAAGTCATCGGCACCGATCGCGACGCCCGTGCACTGGCCTGTGCGCGAGAAAACATCGCGCGTCTTGGCTACGACCGCACCGTGAAGATCGTCGACGCCGACCTGTTCCCGGAGGGCAAGGCGCCCCTGATCGTTTGTAATCCGCCGTGGTTGCCTGCGAAGGCCAACGCGCCCATCGAGCACGCCATTTACGACCCCGACAGCCAGATGCTCAAGGGTTTCCTGAACGGGCTCGCTGCGCATCTGAGCCCGGGCGGCGAAGGCTGGCTGGTGATGTCCGATCTCGCCGAGCATCTGGGCTTGCGCACGCGTGAGGCGCTGCTGTCGTGGATTCACGGTGCGGGGCTCGTGGTACTGGCACGTCACGACGTGCGTGCCAATCATCCGAAAGCGGCCGACGCCAACGATCCGTTGCATGCCGCCCGTCGTGCCGAAGTCACGTCGCTGTGGCGTCTGGGTGTGCGTCCCGCCTAAGCTCGGAGACGGCTGAGTCGTATTTGATTCAGGAAGACCCGACGGCGAACGCCGTCGGGCAACGATGGATCAGCGGTGCGCGTCGAGATAAGCGGCCGCACCATCTCCCGCCACACAGGCGCTCGCAAAGCAAGCCGTCAGCAGGTAGCCGCCAGTCGGCGCTTCCCAGTCCAGCATCTCGCCTGCGCAGAACACGCCGGGCAGCGCCTTCACCATTAGTTGTGCATCCAGCGATTCCAGCGACACGCCCCCGGCACTGCTGATGACTTCGGCAATTGGCCGGACCCTGAGCAACGTCAGCGGCAAGCGTTTGATCCCTGCGGCCAGCGCTGTGGGATCGTTGAACGTCTCGCGAGACAAACATTCGCGCAGCAGCGCCGCCTTCACGCCCGCGATGCCCAGACGACTCTGCAAGTGGCTCGCCATCGAACGTGACCCGCGCGGACGCCCCACTTCGCCCGCCACGCGCTCTGCGCTCCAGTCCGGCAGCAAATCCAGATAGACCTGCGCACTGCCGCTCGACCGGATAGCGTCGCGAATCGGCGCGCACATCGCATAGACGAGACTGCCCTCGATGCCGTGTTCGGAAATCACGAATTCGCCCTGGCGCGTGGTGCCGTCGGGCAAGGTCATCGTGACCGACTTGATGGGATGGCCCGCGAAGCGCTCGCGCATGTGCGGCGTCCAGTCCGTCTCGAAGCCCGCATTCGCCGGAATCAGCGGCGCGACACTCACGCCGTGCTCGCGCAATGACGGCACCCACGCGGCGTCCGATCCCAGTTGCGGCCAACTGGCACCGCCAAGCGTCAGCACCACCGCTTTCGCACGGACCTGACGTTCGCCGTTCGGTGTGGAAAAGCGCAGATGGTTTGGCCCTGCGGCGGCGTTCTCGTCCCATCCAAGCCAACGGTGTCGCACATGCAGACGCACGCCCGCCGCGCGCAGTCGCGATAGCCACGCGCGCAACAACGGTGCCGCTTTCATGTCGACGGGAAACACACGGCCGGACGTGCCGACGAACGTGTCGACGCCCAAGCGGTGCGACCACGAGCGCACGTCGTCCGCGCTGAAACGGCGCAACCACTGACCGACGGCCCCGGCGCGCTTGCCGTAGCGCGCCACGAACGGCTCGGCGGGTTCGCTATGCGTGAGGTTCATGCCTCCCTTGCCCGCCATCAGGAACTTGCGTCCGACCGAGGGCATGGCGTCGTACACGTCCACGCGCCAGCCCGCCGCCGACAGCACTTCAGCCGCCATCAGACCGGCCGGTCCCGCGCCGATCACCGCCACATCGACAACATCGATGGCGTCGGTCGGTGCAGTGTTCTGATCGTCGGACGGGGAATGGGGTGCGTTCAATGGGGGCATGCTGGAATATGAAGAAGACCGGCGGCGGGAAGCCCGCGCGGCAAGGCCGACATTGTCCCACATCGGTGACGTATGAAGCCCTCAAACGCCCCGTCGATGTGACGCAAGGGAGCCGGTATTCACGGAATATTCGACGCTTTGGCGTTACAATCCCTCCCCCGCATTTTTCATCCGTCCTGTCGCCATCGAGACGCCTGCCCGGCCGCCGCTGCCGGTGCACGCTCGCCGTTCGCGCTAAGGACGTCACACGTGGAGTCGCGCATGTCGTCATCCGAACCGTCGTCGATGGGACGCACCGCTTACGCCAGTTTCGCCGAACGTTACGCTGAGATTGCCGTCACCAAGCCGCACAACGCGCTGTATGAGCGCCCTGCCACGCGCCGGTTGCTTGGCGACGTCGCCGGTCTGCACGTGCTCGATGCCGGATGTGGACCGGGCATCAACAGCGCGTGGCTTGTCGAGCAAGGGGCCACTGTCCATGGCATCGACGTGACGCCCGAAATGATCGCGCTGGCGCGCGAGCGTTGTCAGGGCATGGCCGCCGCCTTCGACGTACAGGACCTCGGCGCACCATTCGCCACACTCGCCGACGATCGCTTCGACGCAATCGTCAGCGCTCTCGCACTCGATTACGTGGAGGACCTCGGCCCGACGTTCCGTGAATTTGCGCGCGTCGCCAAACCCGGCGCAACGCTGGTCTGGTCGATGGGACACCCCATGCGCGACTGGCTCGACGAGCGCACGCGACGCAACCGCACCTATTTCGAGATCACACGCTTCGGAATGTACTGGAGTGGCTTCGGCGAGCCGAAGCCCTTTGTCGAGTCTTACCGTCGTCCGCTGGCGGGCATTCTCAACGCCGCTGCGGCGGCTGGCTGGCAGCTCGAACAGATGGTCGAACCGCTTCCGCTGCCGGAGATGAAAGCCGTCAGCCCCCGGCTTTATGACGAGCTATCGCAAGCCCCCGCCTTCATGTGTCTGCGGGCACGGCTACAGAAGCCCGCGCCATAAGATTCGTGGGCTTCGTGGAGGCCCGACGCGGGCCACGTTCGGACGCGTCGTCACGATTCGTCGCGCGCGCCCCACGGAATCAGCATCGTGGCGGTGCACGTCGCCCCTGCCAGCACGGCGGCCACGCCGTAGCGGGACACCTCGGGCAGGTTGAAGAGCAAACCGTGGATTGTGGCGAAAATGCCTCCCAGCATCACGAACGCGGCGATGGAGGCAATGCAGACGCGGGTATCGGAGCACATACGTCACCTCGCAACGAGGCCACGCCCGTTGCGAAGCCAATGCTTCGATCGCGAGACTTCACGAGACCGGCGGCGTCGCCACATCTGCGCACGCCGGGGCCGCGCAAACTTCGGATGGCTTCGACGGCGTCCCTCGATTTCAGTGTAGGACGCCGTTGCGCAAACGGTTAGCCGTCAGTCGCCGGTCCGGCCTTCGTGCGGCGAAAATAGCAGAAGTCAGGACTTTGTCTTGGTCTCGGCCTCGCTGTCGCGTGGCCAGGGTGTGAGCATCACGACGACGAACAAGATGCCGAACAGCACCGTGACTACGCCGCCGTGCATCACGTGCGTCTTGTCGTAAAGCAGTCCGTGAATGGTGGCGAATGCCCCGCCGAGCGTCATGAAGGCCGCAATCGAGGCGATGACGACGCGAAATTCCGAGCCCATAGCGACTCCTTATAGTTATCGGCAATGGCGCCGCGCGCAAAGCTGATCCGTTCGATACATCAGATCGCTGAGTAACTTCTTTCGCGGCAACACCAGTGTACGCCGAACGCTATGGCGCGCCAATTGAGTCGTATGCCTAACCTTCCGGGGTTTGATGCGCGTCAATATCTCGGCCCTTTGTGGCCAGGCGAAACCTCGCCGAGTCCTGCCCTCACCTCATGGGAAGAAGGCAGGCTGGCGGGATGTCGTTCTACTGTCGCTCAGTTGTCGCTTAACGGCGTGCGCTCTGACTTTGCGCCCAGCGGAAATGTCCGCTGCGCAGCAGGACGGGACCGGGAAGTCCCATCGCGAGGTATTCACGCGTGAGGGCATGGATGCGGCTGCGACCGTGTTCGAACGCGTGAAGCAGGTCGTCGGCGCGTGCCGAGTGGGCGTGGAAGTGGGATTCCAGCGCTTCGGCGGAGACGGCACAATCGATCGGCCGACCATTGACGACGACAGCAAACTCGATCGTCAGCTCTTCGTAATTGAACATGGGACGGTGATCCGGAAACTCGATCTGCATGGCGGCACCCCCGGTTGACGAAAGGACGCAATCGACGTGTCGGCCGACACGTTCCATCCAGCATAGTGCATCGCTGGACGATCGGAAAATTGCGTCGCTTATCGGTTCGTCACGATCGATTGGGGAAGGTTCCGGATCATTCGACTCTCGACATTCAACGTTAATCAATCATCGCAACTTCATGATTAATAACGACAAATTACTAAAAAAGGTTGTACTAACCGAGAAACTCGACGAAGCCAGCGACAAAATCCTTTAGTTGCTGACGCACAGCGTCGTCCACGAGATTGCCATCCGCGTCGACGGCCTTGTTCGCATGCGACACCATCAACCGGCCCTGCCACCAGGGCGTGGTTTGCAACGTGCGCAGCACCGGCAACCAGGCGTTCTGGCTCAGGATGGTGCCGAAACCGCCAGGCGATGCGCCCATGATCACCACCGGCTTGTCGCGGAACACCCGTGCACTATCTGCTGGCGGACGCGATAGCCAATCCAACGCATTCTTGAACACGCCCGGCATGCCGTTGTTGTACTCGGGCGTCGCGAGCAGCAGGCCGTCGGCCTGTGCGATGGCGTCCTTCAGGGCCGTGACCGCCGCAGGGATCCCCTCGCTCGCTTCGAGATCGCCGTCATACAGCGGAATGCCATGAAGCGTTCTGACGTCCAGGGTGACGCCCGCCGGTGCCACCGCCTTGGCGGCCATCAGCAATGCCGTGTTGTAAGAGCCCTTGCGCAGGCTGCCGGACAAACCAATGATCGTCGTCATCGAATCGACTCCTTTTTCGTTGCAAAACGGAATATGTTGACGGCGGCGCGACGCTCGGCACGGCTCACGTCAAGCGCTGGAAGGGGTACAGGCTGCCGAGACCGAGCAATTGCGTCAGTTCGTCGAGTGCGGTGCGGCACTCGTCCAGCAAGGCCGGATCGGCCAGATCGGCCACCGCCAACCGGTCGCGGTAGTGACGTTTCACCCAATCGGTCAACGTGGCGTAGCGTGCGTCGTCGATCCATAGCCCCTCGTGCGCCGCCTGGCGCTCTTCGTCGGTGAGCACTACACGCAGCCGCAAACACGCCGGTCCACCGCCGTTACGCATGCTTTCGCGCAAATCGAAGACGTGCAGCTCGCGAATCGGACCGCCACCGGCAACCAGCGCCTCCAGATAACGCCAGACTGCTGGCCGCTCGCGGCATTCCTGTGGCACGACCAGCCGCATTCCGCCGCCGGCCTCCGGCGAGCGCGCCAACAACTGGCTGTTGAAAAGGTAACTGCCCACGGTGTCTTCCATCGACACATCGGTCGCCGACACCTCGATGACTTCGAGCGTCGCGCCCTGTGCAGTCAGCCGCTCGCGCAGCGTATCCAGCACGGCTGCCTGATCGAGGAATGCCTGTGCATGGCAGAACAGCACGTTGCCGTTGCCCACCGCGATCACGTCGTTATGGAAGACACCGGCGTCGATGGCGTCGGGATGTTGCTGGGCGAAGACGACATCCGCCTCGTTCAATCCATGCAGGCGGGCGATGGCCTGACTCGCCTGCAGCGTCTGACGCGCGGGAAAGCGCCGCGGCGCTGCGGCGGTGGCAAGGTCGTCGCGACCGTAGACGAAGAACTCGACGCCGCGCTCGCCATACGCGCCACATAGCCGCGTGTGGTTAGCGGCGCCCTCATCTCCGAGCGACGGCCAGCCGGGCAACGCGTCGTGATGCGCAAAGCGGGCTTCGTCGGGAAACGCAGCACGCAGCACGCGCGACGTGGTTTCGTGTTCGATGGCGCGATGCAACTTGCTGCAAAGGTTTGCTGCAGTGAAGTGCACGCGACCGTCGGACGTGTCGGCCGACGGACTGACGGTGGCGGCATTGGCTGTCCACATGCTCGCCGCTGAGCAGGCGGCTCCCAGCAATCCCGGTGCACTGCGGGCGGCCTCGCGAATGACGTTGCCGTCGTCCCCCGAAAACCCGAGCGTGCGCAACAACGCGATCGACGGGCGCTCCTGAGGCGGTAACACGCCCTGCGCATAGCCCATGTCGGCGAGCGCTTTCATCTTGGCAAGCCCCTGTAACGCGGCCTCGCGCGGGTTCGAAACGCGATTGGCGTTGTTGGCCGACGCCACATTGCCGAACGACAAACCCGCGTAGTTGTGCGTGGGGCCGACCAATCCGTCGAAGTTGGCTTCGATGGCAAAGCGCGTCATGTGAAATCCTGAGAGAAAAACCCAAATCCTGAGACGAAAAACTTACGGCATTGCGTACAGCAATCTGCGGCATTGTGCCTGAATCAGGCCGCGCCAAAATCCAGCCCGGGACTCAGGCGCTCCGGCATCGCCAGGCGGTCGGCCTCCATTGACGCTATTGGGTACGCGCAGTAATCGGCGGCGTACCACGCACTCGGCCGATGATTACCCGACGCCCCCACCCCACCGAACGGCGCAGCACCGGCCGCCCCTGTCGTCGGACGGTTCCAGTTGACGACGCCTGCCCGAATCTCGGCGAGAAACTGTTCGTACCGCGCGGGATCGTCGGACAGTAACCCGGCGGCAAGTCCATAGCGGGTGCGGTTCGCGAGCTGGATAGCGTCATCGAACGTGTCGTAGCGGAGTACCTGAAGCAACGGTCCAAAGTATTCCTCGTCGGGCAAGGCATCGCGCTCGGCGAGCGTCGTCGCATCGATCAGCCCCGGTGTCAGCAACGCAGAGCGACCATCGGGCTGAGACAGCGGCACAATGGCGCGCGCCCCCAACCCCATCAAATCGGCTTGCGCAGCCGTCATGCGACGTGCGGCCTGCAACGACACCACCGCGCCCATGAACGGCTGCGGTTCGGCGTCGTAGCGCCCGACGCTGATGCGTTGCGTAACGTAGGCCAGCCGTTCGACAAACGCATCACCCTGCCCGCCTTTGGGCACCAGCAGCCGCCGCGCGCAGGTGCATCGCTGTCCGGCAGAGAGAAAGGCCGACTGGACGGCGACGTGCACTGCGGCGTCGACGTCCGCTGGCGTGTCGACGATCAACGGATTATTGCCGCCCATCTCCAGCGCGAGCATCTTGTCCGGCCTGCCAGCGAATTGCTGATGGAGCGCCCGCCCCGTGGCGGAGCTGCCGGTGAAACACACGCCGTCGATAGCATCGTGCGCGGCCAGTGCGACGCCGGTGTCGCGCCCACCTTGCACAAGATTGAGAACACCCGGCGGCAAACCGGCTTCAATCCAGCATGCCAGCGTGCGCTGTGCGACGCCGGGTGCCAGTTCGCTGGGTTTGAACACCACCGTATTACCCGCGAGCAGCGCTGGCACGATGTGCCCATTAGGGAGATGCCCGGGGAAGTTGTACGGCCCGAAGACCGCCATTACGCCGTGAGCGCGGTGCCGCACGACACTCTCACCGTCGGCGACCGGACTGCGTCGCTCGCCGGTTCGCTCCTGATAGGCCCTGGCTGAGTTGACCACTTTGGCGGACATCGTCGCGACTTCAGTGCGAGCTTCCCAGAGTGGCTTTCCGGTTTCGCGGCCGATGGCGTCCGCCAATGTTTCCGTGTTCGCGGTCACGATGGCCGCGAAGCGCTGCAATATGGCCAGACGCGCATCGACGCCGAGCCGCGCCCAGTCGCGTTGGACGCGACGCGCGGCCTGCACCGCAGCGTCGATGTCCGCCGCATCGGCACCATGTCCGCGCCAGACGACGTCGCCCGACATCGGATCGAGAGAGCGAAATTGCGCACCGTTGCCAGCGCGCCAGACACCTTCGATATACAGATCGGTCATGAATCGCAGTCCCGGAGGCCACGCCCGATGGTGCGGCGTGCGATGCGGATCATGATGACACGGATTCGACAGACGGAACAATGCGCGGCCGTTGCACGCGGCGGCAAACGCTTGTCCCCCGGGCATGCGCAACGTCACATGACACTCACGCCGTGGACACGCATAGAATGCGAGTCAGCTTTAGGAGAATGCTCATCATGACCGACGCCAAACGTTCGGCCCTTCGTCATTGGCTCAGTGACGTACGCGAATCGCGAGATCACCCGCACGATGCAGGCATCGATCCTTGCGGTGTGCACTGGCAGCGGCACGCAGAGGGCGTGTTGGAATTGACGCCGCACGGGATGGTTGCGGCCTCCACGACGTCAGATGCGTCCGACGGTACATCCCCATCCGCAGCAGGCCACCGTTATGACGCCGTCCTCTCCTGCGGAATTCACGGGGACGAGACGGCGCCCATCGAAATCGTCGACGGGATCTTGCGCGACATCGCCGACGGAAAATTGACGCTGCGCGAGCGTGTGCTCGTCGTGCTCGGCAACCCGGATGCCGTTCGGGCAGGCAAGCGATATCTCGAGTACGACCTCAATCGCCTGTTTCAAGGCGCGCATGCCAAGCGTGCCGAGTCGCCGGCCGTTCAGCGCGCACGCGAGCTGGAAGTCATCGTGGCGCAGTTCTTTGCGGGGGTGGACGGCGTGCGCCGTCAGCGACGTCACGTCGACATGCACACTGCCATTCGCGCTTCGCTGTTTCCTCGCTTTGCCGTCGTCCCGGGCACCCCGGAACGCCCCCCTCAGGCCGCCTGGTTCGACGCCCTCGCCGCCGCCGATATCGAAGCGACGATGCGCACCGAACAGCCGTCCGTCACGTTCTCCTACTACACTTGCGCCCGCTTCGGGGCCGAGAGTTGCACGCTGGAGCTGGGCAAGGTCGCGCCCTTCGGTGAGAACCGGCTGGCGGACTTCGCGGGCATCGACGCGGCGTTGCGCCGATGGTTGTCCGGGGGTGACATGGCGGCGCGCGAAGATGGACAGGTGCTGCAGACGAAGCGCTTTCGAGTGGCCGCCGAAATCGTGCGCCATACGGATGCGTTCGTCCTCGACGTGCCCGCCGACACGCCGAACTTCACGGCATATCCCGCAGGCACCGTACTGGCGCGCGACGGTGAGAACACCTACACCGTTTCGCATCCGGAAGAACGCATCGTGTTTCCCAATCCGAATGTGGCAAACGGTCTGCGTGCAGGCGTCATGGTCGTGCCCGAGTAAATTGAGGCGCGGGACACGCCGACCGTCGACGACGTTTTGTGTGATTGCCGGTGACGTGTCACTGGCAATGCGCGACGACACCTACGCAGGATTGCGAATGAACGTTTTTAAACGCCTGTCCGGGCGTCGTCGTCGCGCGGGGATACGGGTAGCATCGCCCACTTCATTTCTCCTGCGAAACGGCCGCGGGCGGCGCGGATAAAGGGAATCGGGAAAACGCGCCTGTCCGGCCGTCCACCGACGACATGCCTCACGAACTCTCGCTCGCCTCCTCTCACTTTTCGCGCGTCAACGCGTTGAGCGTCAACCACACGACTGCCGCACCATCGACCGAACCGGCGCGTCACCTCGTAGACGATTTCGCCCGCGCGCAACAGACGCCCCTTATGCTGACGCTGGGCCATCGCGCCCCCCGGATCACCGCTGTCGCACAGGCAATTCACCGCGAACATGGCGACGAACTCTCGCTAGTGCTGCGACGCACTACCAACCTGGCATCGTCGCGGGGTGCACAACGGGGACGCGCCCTTGCGTCAGGCCTATCCATCGCACGGGATGCCCCCGCCGCTGCCGATCAGATCTACACGATGTTGCGTGACGAGGTCGCCGTGCCCGCCCTGCGCCGCTTTGAACGCCTGCACTGCAACGACGCATCGCGCAGCCGGTCAGGAGCGCCCGCGTCGCGCAATGGCGCTCGCCCGCACGCAATGACGGCCACGCCGCCGTGGTTCGACGAACTGCTCCCCCATCTGCGCACGGAATCGCAACTGCTGGCGCAACGCGGTCTGTGCGTCGACAAGGTCAGGCATCGGCTCGATGCGCTCGTTCGTCACGAGCACCCCGGGGTCTCCTGGCGGGCGATGCAAATCGGCCTGGAGCGCGACGCGCTTCCCTTCGCCCTCGGCGCCACCGTACTCTCCGTACTTGCGGACACCGTCGATCCTCAGCGGCGTCTCGCCCTCATGTGGCCGCCCATCGAAGCGGCCGGGGTTGTGCTGATCAACCTGATCGGCATGGCGCGCTTTACCGCCGGGCATCCGGAACTGGCGAGCCGGATGGCGCGTATCACACCAACACAGTCGCTCGAAGCCGTTAGCGCCATGCTGCGACATCCGGTACGAGACGTTGCCGCGCACGTGATCGGATTCGTGTTTTGCTACGGTGTCGTGCGCAACCTGGCGCGAATCGCCGTCGAAGCCGGGCTGTCGAGTGCCGTGCCGGGCATCATGGCGTATCGGTTCGGTAACACGATCCACGCCGCGCTCGAGATCTTGTTGTGTCCGATCCCAGGCGCGCTCCTCGGGCCGATCATCGACCGCATCGCGCTGGATCCGGACCATGCCCGGCTCGAACCGCTGTTGCAGGATCGCTTTGCCGATTTGATCTGCAAGATGAGCGACGATGTCCCGCCGGAGGGCGGCGAGTCGTTCTGGCCCGCGTTTCAGGCCGCCTTCGGGGAGTTACTGCGCTCCGGCGCGCCGAAGGCGATCTGGCTCACGCTGACCCTCGGCTTCTATTTCCTGTCGACGTTCCACAGCGGTGCTTCCGCGCCCCGGGAGATCGACGATGCATTCGACGCATCCGGCGCCGACGAGACCGTCTGGGAAAACGCGCTGGCGCTCCGCGCTAACGCGACCACGCCCCCGGACACAGGCAGCGCTGAGGGCGAAGGCGTCGACTGGCACACACAGGCGGTGCTCAGCGTGCTTTACGGACTGATTGCGTCCTTCGTGTCGATGCAGGGCATGGCGTCGCGGCACGAGGCGATTGCCACGGCCTATACCCGTCGGCGGGGACGGCCGAAGATCAGCACCGTCACACTGACCTCGCAGATTGATTCGGGGCACTCCTCCGGAAGCTCTCACTCCGATCTGCTTGACAGTCCGGTCACCCCGGCCAGCCCGACTAGCAACCGTACGAACGCCTTTTCCGCCGCCAATGGGCAACACACCGATGCCGGTGACACATCCGGCGACGACGCCGTCTTCCTGCCGATGAACGACGCCATCAGCACGTCGTCGGACAGCGACGTCAGTAGTCCTGTATCGGCCGCTCCACATGACCCGCATCCCGGACATCAGAGTTTTCAGGCACGCAAACGGGGGACGTCGATCCCGCCCGCCGGTGTGTTGCCGCCAGTGAGACACCAGACTGCCGCGGCCCCGGACGAAGACGGCGAACGCGAGGACATCCAGACGGCTTTGTGACGAAGTGTTGCGCGCACTTGCCGTGAATGCCCCGGCGTGGCATCTTGCTCTCCAAGCGCGTTCTTTGCGCATGACACTTCTGACGGACGCACCGCAAGACGCGCCGTCCCCTGCCTGCCGGAGCGCCTATGCTTAATTCCACGCCGAGCGAACTCGCTCGTAACCTGCTGATCGTGCTGGTCCTCGGACTGCTGATCGTCGGCACTTTATGGGTGTTGCTGCCGTTCCTGCCCGCATTCATCTGGGCCGTAACGATCGTCGCCTCGACCTGGCCGTTGCTCATCGGTCTCCAGCGTCGCCTGTGGGGCAAACGGTGGCTTGCCACGACCATCATGATCGTCGGCATGCTGATCATCGTGGTGGCACCGCTCTCGGCAGCGATCGGCACCCTGATCGGCCACGCTTCGGACATCAGCGATCAGGTACATTCCTTCGGCCAGCACGGACTCCCCATGCCGCCCGAATGGCTCGCGCGCATTCCCGTGGTCGGCCAGCGCGCCAGCGAAGAATGGCAGTCGCTCGCGGCCGCGGGTCCCGGCGGCCTGGTCTCCAAGGTTCAGCCGTATGCCGTCAAGGCGGCGTCATGGGGATTTTCCAAGCTGGGGTCCATCGGCTTGCTGGTGGTCCACCTCGGCCTGACGCTGATCATCTCCGGCATTCTTTTCATGCAGGGTGAACGTGCCGCACGGGCACTGATCCGTATTGCGCGTCGCCTTGGTGGCGATCGCGGCGAGGAGTCGGTGCGACTTGCGGGCATGTCGATTCGCGCGGTCGCGCTTGGGATCGTCGTGACGGCCGTCACACAGTCGTTGCTCGGCGGACTCGGCCTGTGGCTCACCGGCGTCCCGTTGCCAGGTTTCCTGACGGCGCTGATGCTAGTGCTGTGTATCGCGCAGATCGGGCCGTTCCCGGTCCTGCTCTCGAGCGTGGCATGGCTCTACTGGCAAGACAGCCCGACGCTCGCCACGTTGCTGCTGGTGCTGTCGATCTTCATCGGCATGCTCGATAACGTCATGCGACCGATGCTCATTCGCCGGGGTGCCGATCTGCCGATGACGCTGATTCTTGCGGGGGTACTCGGGGGGATGCTGACGTTCGGCATCGTCGGACTGTTTGTCGGTCCGGTGATTCTCGCCGTGACGTACACGCTGCTGATGGCGTGGATCAACGAGGGACTGAATCGTCCGGCGACGGCACCGAGCGGTGCACCGCTGGCGTCGCCTGCAGACGGGAAGGCCTTGCCGGAAGGTACGCCGGATGCGGCACCTAAGGCACTCTCGACGGCCGCACCGGACGTCAAGAAACCTCGCTGAATGCCCAGTCGGAGGGGTGAACGCGGGGCACGTACGTCACGCGCCCCGTACCCATTTTTCGGATTCCTTCACCTGTCGCGTATCACCGCGACGTGGCTAAATGGCTCTCACACTCATACGCCTTCGGGAGCCACGCCATGCCATCCACCAAGACCACCGTCCAGACCACGCCGCGCACCCGGCGCTCGCTACGCGTGCCGCGTCGCGCCCGCCTGGGGGATCCGCCACTACTGCGACGCGTCGCCAATGAACTGGCCTACACGCCGACACGTTGCCGTGTCACTGCGAGTCTGCTCGTGGGACGCGTCAATCCGTGGTGGCAACGCTTGCAAGCATAGCGGGATCAGGTCGGGATCGGGCCCGACCCGTGCGTTCAGCGCGCCTTGGCAGGCAGGATCTTGCCGGACACGTCGCCGAAGCCGATGCGATAGCCGTTGCCCTGGCACCAGCCGCTCATCACGACGGTGTCGCCGTCTTCGATGAACGAGCGCTTCGCGCCGCTGGCCAGCGTGATCGGATTCTTGCCGTTCCACGTGAGTTCGAGCAGGCTACCGAACGAGTCAGGCGTCGGGCCACTGATCGTGCCCGAGCCCATCAGATCGCCCACACGTACGTTGCAGCCCGAGACCGTGTGATGGGCAAATTGCTGTGCCATGCTCCAGTACATGTGACGGAAGTTCGTGCGGCAAATCGACGTCGCCTCGGCATCGCCTTCAGCTTGCAGCAGGACTTCGAGTTCGATATCGAACGCGTGCTTGCCTTGCTGTTGCAGATACGACAGCGGCTCGGGCGATTGCGCCGGACCGGCCACGCGGAACGGTTCGAGGGCTTCCATCGTCACGACCCACGGAGAGATGGACGTACCGAACGTCTTCGCGTTGAACGGGCCGAGCGGCACGTATTCCCACTGCTGAAGATCGCGGGCGGACCAGTCGTTGAGGACCACCATGCCAAAGATGGCGGCCTCGGCGTCTTCCACGTTCAGTGCTTCGCCAATGGCCGTTTCGCGACCGACGATGAAGCCGGTCTCCAGTTCGAAGTCGAGCTTGCGGCAGGCGTCGAAAATCGGGCGCGGCTGATCCGGCAGCTTGATCTGGCCGTTCGGACGGTGCAGCGGCGTGCCGCTCACGACCACCGAGCTGGCCCGGCCGTTGTAACCGATCGGAATTTCGAGCCAGTTCGGCAGCAACGCGTTCGCCGGATCACGGAACATGCTGCCAACATTGGTCGCGTGTTCTTTGGACGAGTAGAAGTCGGTATAGCCCGGCACCTGCACCGGAAGATGGAGCGTGGCTTGCGACAGCGGCACGAGCGCTTGCGACTTGAGCGCTGCGTTCTCACGCAGTGCGGCGTCGCCGTCGATAGCCAGTAGCGACGTCAGGCGAGCACGCGTTGCACGCCAGGCGGCACTACCGAGCGCCACGAACGCATTGATCGACGCTTGCGCGAAGACGGGCGTGTCGCCTGCCTTGAGCACGCCGGCGGCTTCGAGCGCCGCCAGATCGAGCACCTGATCGCCAATCGCGACGCCAACGCGCGGCGTGGGCTGTGCTTGCGTGCTGAACACACCGTAGGGCAGGTTTTGCAGCGGAAAGTCCGTCACACCGGTGTTGGCGGACGCGACCCAGCTTTGCAGGAGAGCAGACATGTGGAATTCCTTGTTCGAGATAACGCTTCGGCCGACCGTGCGCGAGACAAGCGCCGGGCCGGCCGTCGGGATGATCAAAGGCGTCGTGGCGCGATGGCGTCTGAGCCTTTCACGCCAACAACGTCCCTCACTTCTGGTTGGGGTTGAAGTGCTTCTTCAAGTCCTGCCAGCAGGTGTAGTAGTTGTCCTGCAACTGCTTGGTCTCCAGTGCGAAACGCGTCGGACGAATCACCGCCGGCGTTTCGAACATGAAGGCCATCGTGGCGTCGACCTTGTGCGGCTTGCTGGTGTCGGCCGCGGAGGCCTTCTCAAACGTTCCCGCATCGGGGCCATGACCCGACATGCAGTTGTGCAGGCTCGCGCCCCCCGGCACAAAGCCCTCGGCCTTGGCGTCGTACACGCCATGGATCAGGCCCATGAACTCGCTCGCAATGTTGCGGTGGAACCAGGGCGGGCGGAACGAGTTTTCCATCGCCAGCCAGCGCGGCGGGAAAATCACGAAGTCGATATCGTCGACGCCCGGGGCATTGCTTTGCGATTGCAGCACCAGGAAGATCGACGGATCCGGATGGTCGTAGCTGATCGAGCCGATCGTGTTGAAATGACGAAGATCGTATTTGTACGGCGCGTAGTTGCCGTGCCAGGCCACCACGTCCAGCGGCGAATGGCCGATATCGGCACGCCACAGCGCCCCACCGAACTTCGCCACGAGCTCGAAGTCGCCCTCGACATCTTCGTAAGCCGCCACAGGCGTCAGGAAGTCGCGCGGATTCGCGAGACCGTTGGAGCCGATCGGGCCCAGATCCGGCAGACGGAACAATGCGCCGTAGTTCTCACAGATGTAGCCACGGGCGCGGCCGTCGGGCAGCGTCACGCGGAAACGCACGCCGCGCGGCAGCACGGCAATTTCGTACGGCTCGACTTCCAGCACGCCGAATTCGGTGGCGATACGCAGACGCCCTTCTTGCGGCACGACCAGCAATTCGCCGTCGGCGTTGTAGAAGAAGCGGCCGTCCATCGACTTGTTGGCCGCATACACGTGAATGCCGCAGCCGTGACCGGCGTCCGGACCGCCGTTACCGGCCATCGTGACCATGCCGTCGACAAAATCGGTCGGCGCTTCAGGCATCGGCAGCGGATCCCAGCGCATCTGATTCGGCGGCGTGGGCACCTCATCGAAGCGGCTCAACCAGCGCGTGTTCTCGATCGCGGTGAACGGCTTGTGCATGGCGGCAGGACGAATGCGGTACACCCACGAGCGGCGATTGTGACCGCGAGGTGCCGTGAACGCCGTACCGGAGAGTTGCTCCGCATAGAGGCCGTAAGGCGCACGTTGCGGCGAGTTTTGCCCGATCGGCAGCGCGCCCGGCAATGCCTCGGTCGCGAACTCGTTGGCGAAACCGGACAAATAGCCCAGTTCCCCCTGAATTTGGTCTGCTTGACGCATGAGTGCCTCGTCTCCTGTTTTCGAATGCAACAATTGTCCGCCAAGCGACCACATTTTGCGATATAAATAGACAAATCTACTATATTCACAATGCGAATATCACTCCAGTGAGTCGCTGACGCTTTCTTTATGATTTCCTTACGCGACGTCGATTTGAACCTGCTGGTGGTGTTCCATGCGGTGCTCACGCACCGGAGCATCTCTCAGGCGGCACGGGAGCTGGGACTATCGCAGCCCGCCGTAAGCAACGGCCTCGCACGACTGCGGCAGACGTTCGAAGATGAGTTGTTCACGCGCACGGGCACCGGCATGCAGCCCACGCCGTTCGCCGAAGCGCTGGCTGAACCCGTGTCGGCTGCATTGGCAGGCATTTCGCGGGCCATCAACCATCGTGAGGCGTTCGACCCGGTGAGTAGTCAACGGGAATTTACGTTGGCGATGACGGACGTCGGCGAGGTGTACTTCATGCCCGCGCTGATCGACCTGTGCACACAACTGGCACCGGGGGTGCGTATCAGCACGGTTCGGGCGTCGTTGCCCGATCTGAAGGAGGCGATGGCCGCTGGACGCATCGATCTTGCGGTGGGAGCTTTCGACGATCTGACGGGGCCGTTTTTCCAGCGACGATTGTTCCGGCAGCAATATGTGAGCATGTTCCGCATCGGTCACGCGCTTGATTCGCCGGACGCAGGGCTGCCCGAATTCAAAGCGGCTCGCCATCTGTTCGTCGCCACCGGCGACAACCCCTACGCGCGCGTCAATCAGCTTCTCGCACAGGCTGGCTTCGGTTGCGACGCCAATTTCTGGGTACCCCACTTCATCGCGGTGCCCTACATTGTCAGCACGAACGATCTGGTGGTGACGGTGCCGCAGAAGTTTGCCGAACGCGCCGCCGCGCCGTTCGGGCTGCACTTTGTCAAACCACCCCTGCGTCTTCCGGCGCTGCAAACCAATGTGTTCTGGCACCGTCGCTACCATCAGGACGCTGGCAATCAGTGGCTACGTCAGTTGATATCGGAGCACTTCGTGGAATAGCGCGGCGGGCACCTTTTCCCGGCACCGCCAACTGCCAACCGCCGCCTTCCCTTTCCACCTCACTCTCACGCGTCGCTGGCGATGGCGTGCCCTTGCGAGCGCAGCCAATCGTTCCAGGCGGTATCGAGTGCGTCGAAAGCAGCCTCCATCTGTCCGACCGATGCCTGCGGCGCAAGATGCTCGAGCTGTGCGGCCAGGGACGCCAGCGAACTCAGGCCAAACGCCATGAAGCCCCCACGCAGCCGGTGCGCCGAGTGACGGAGTGTCTCGCGCGAGGACTCGGCGAGCACCGCCCGGCAATTCGCGATGTCCTGATCCGCGATTTTGACAAAGGTGTCGAGCATTTCCGACAAGGGCAAGCGCCAGTTCTTGGGTGACGCCGCCTCAGGCACAGGCTTGGGCGCATTCTCGATCAGTCGCGACGACGCAGGCAGCGGCGCGATCTCCACGCAAAGCGACGGGTAGCGCGAGCGAACCAGTTCGATGACACGCAACAACGAACGGGCGTCCACGGGTTTGTAGACGACCGCGTCGTAAGGCGATTTCGCCTCGCGATCATTGCGCAGCGTTACGTCGGCCGTGGCCACCACCACCGGAACGTGCGGTGCGCGTGCTTTGATCTCGGTCGCCAGCGCGTGCCCTGAAATGTGTGGCATGTTGGCGTCGGTGACGACAAGCATGTGCGACTCGGCATCGAATGCATCGAGCGCTTCGCGAGGGTCGTGATAGCAATCCACCATCGCGCCGAGCCCTTCCAACTGGCGTGACAGCAACATGCCGCTGATCGGATGATCGTCTGCGACCAGCACGTACCAACCGGCCAGCGGCTTCACCCGCGTCTGCGCATTGGCCGTGCCCGGCACCGGCAGGTCGCCGTTAGCCGACAGACCCGGGCGTGGCGTCAAGCCCAGCGCCTCCCAAAGTTCGGCCTGTTGCAGCATGGCGATGTCGCGCGGCCAGGTCGGTGTGCTGCCAGCCGGACGGTCCACGGGCGTTGCACGGAGTAAGTAGACTTCCGCGCCTGCCATGCCCCGCACCGGCCACTCGTCTGCGAACATCAGAAGACCGGAATCCTGCTCGCGACCGGCCCCCATCGACCACGACACGGCGTCGTCATATCGAACCGGGACGAAACCCGCACGACGGACCAACGCATCGAGGTACCAGTGACGACGCGACAATGCGCTCACATAAGCGAACGTGTCCTGCGAATCCACGACAGGCGGCGCCACGCTATCGTGCGCCCACGGCAGATGCAGCGTGAAGCGCATGGTCGTCCCTTGCCCCTCCTCGCTGTCGACGGCCAGAACGCCGCCAAGCATGCCGACGAACTGATGCGAAATCGCTAGCCCCAACCCCGTGCCATGCTGCATGCCCGGCTCAGTGGTGCTCTTGCCGAATGGCCGGAACAGATCGGCCAGATCCGCGGCCGCAATGCCTACCCCGCTATCGCCCACTGTAAAAGCCACGTCGCAGCCCTGCATGTCCGAGCGTGTCACCATCGCACTGAACGCCACGTGCCCTTTTTCGGTGAACTTGATGGCGTTGCCGACAAGGTTGGTCACGACTTGTCCGAGACGCAGCGCATCCGTGTGCACTGCACGCGCGAGGAGCGGATCGATCATCCAGTCCAGCGTGAGACCCTGCAAACGCGCGCGGCCCGTAAACGACAGCCCCACCGCCTCAAGCTCCTTGAGCAGTGAGCAATCGCGCGAATTCAGTTCGAAGCGGCCCACCTGAATGCGCGAATAGTCGAGAAGATCGTTGATGAGATCGAGCAGATTGCGCGTCGAACTCTCCATCACATCCACGTAATAGCGATGGTCGTCGCCAAGGTTCTGCGCGCTGAGCAATTCGAGCGACGCCAGCGTGCCATACAGTGGCGTGCGCATTTCATGGCTGACGGTCGTGAGGAACACGTCCTTCGCACGATTGGCGCTCTCCGCCGCAAGACGTGCCTTGCGTTGCTCCAGCTCGAAGCGGCGCTGCTCGGTGACGTCCGACAGCGTGCCGATCAACACTGGTTGCTCACGAAACACCGTATCGACGAAGCTCACCGCATAGTGGCGCTCACCTGCGTCGTCGAGGGCACTGAGCAGACGCCGGACAGGACGCGCCACCACACCGCTGTGCAGTTGACGGTACATCCGCGTCAACTCGCCATCGCCAAGATGTCTGAGCAAATCGACCGTGCCGGCATAGGCCGGATTACTCATCACAACGGCCGGCTCGAACGGATCGATGATCGCCATACCGACGGGCGCCGTCTCGATGAGGGTCTGGGTGAAGGCATCGCGCTCCAGCAACGCCGTCGTGCGTTGACGGGCCGGCTCGATGATCCGTTGACGCATATAGCGCATGCCCGCATAGACGCCACCAGCGTACAGAAGCAACAGCAACGTCGCGCCGAGCAGCAACGTGGCATTCTCTCGTAGCAACTGCGCGGGGCGCACGGCATAACGTACGAACCACGGCGTAGACGCCAGTCGCCGCTCGAACACCAGACGCTGGCCGTCGGAGCGCAAAGTCATCTGCGCACCGCCAAAGAGCGGCAGCGTGACCAGCGTACGCAAATGACCCAGTGACGACATCGGGAGCCCGGCGCTCGCGATGACAAGGCCGTCTTCTGATATCAACTGAAGTGCTTCGCCGGAACGTTCAAGGTTGCGCATGCGCGGCGGCACGATCATGTCCGGCGACATGCTGGTGCCGACATAAAGCACCAGATGGCCATCGAGATCGCGGATCGGCACGAAACTCGAAACGGTCTTCAGATGCGTGACGGGATGCGTGTAGTTGTAAGTCCAGAACGGACCTTCACTGTTGCCCCGGATACGCGCGTGATAGCGTTCGACCTTGTTGATTTCTGCGAGCATCGCCTGCGTGTCGCGCGCCAGATCGGCCGGACTGAAGGCTTCCCGGCCAACGGCGGGACGGTAGGTCGCAAACGCGCCGTCTGCCGAAATGATGAAAGTCTCGTCCTGTGCGTCGAGCGGACTCCAGAAGTTGGCGTCGAGCACCATGAGGCGCAACGTCAGACGCGCGAGCAACGCCGCACGCTCTTGCGTGATATCGGCCAGTTTGACGATTTCGAATTCGCTGTCCCAACCCACCCCGCTGATGCGTCGCGCAGTGCCCACCGGCATGGAGACAAGCGGCTTGAGAATGCGGTCGGTCAGCGCCTGCGTGGCGCCGCCGGGACGCACGGCGCTTGCCTGGGTAGCCTGCGCCATCGCGCGTGCCTGTTCGTTGAAGATTTCGAGGTCCCGGATTTCTCGCCCGACAGCCGCGAAGAACGACTCCGTCTTTTGTCCGCTTTGCCAGAGTGTGCCGAAGAGCGCATAGGAAACCGCTGCGACCCACACCGACAAACCGAATAGCAGGGCCAGTAAGCCACCAATGCGAAGCAGGCGGCCGGCGATCGCGATGTCGCGCGTCATCGTTCTGGCAGGCATAGACTCCAACGTCTGTGGTCGGGGCGGACTCAGGCGGCACTCGGCGCTTCGGCATCGCCGTCACGCGCAAACTGAACCGGGCTCGACACATGCAGCTTGAACAACTCCATGTCGGTGCGGCAACCCAACTTGCACATGGCCATGCGTTTCTGGTTGTTGATCGTCTTGGCAGAACGCTTGAGCGCGCCCGCAATTTGCGACACGTTCTGACCATCCAGATACATGCGCAGCACTTCCATTTCCTTGGGCGAGAGCGGGCGTCGTGCCGTCGGCTTGCGGCGCATCTGCTCCTCGAGAATCTGCTCTGCGCGCCCGCCGCGATAGCTCATGCCGCGACGGCAACGTTCCACACACACGGTAATTTCACGCAGATCGTCGGACTTGGTCATCACACCCAAGACGCCACAGCTATCGAGTGCGTGAATGATGGCCGGCTGTTCGATCGACGTGAACACGATGATCTTGACGTCGGGATACTTGCGACGGACACGGTTGATCATGACGAGGCCATCGCCGAATGCGCCACCGGGCATGCAGTAATCGGTAATGAGGACGTCGACGGAATTCGTTTCGAGCGCCTTGAACAACTCGGTCGAATTCGAGACAGGAGGCAGCACGTGAAAACCCGGGTCCGGGGACAGCATTTCACGTAACGTGGAGGCGACAATCGGGTGATCGTCCGCAATCAGAATCTTTACCATCATTTGCTGGATCCTTTTAAAAGAAGTCAGCCGTGGGCGCGCGCGATCCCTCGCCGTGTCTTCGCGTCATGGCTTCCCAAAAGAGGAATGTGCGTCTTGCCGACGCACGCGTTGGTCACGAAGGCGTGACCGCATTGCTGCTGGGCGACGATTGCGGGACCGGCAGTCCGGCGCGCTGGGCGCTCACGGCCCCTCGCCCGCTGCCTGCCTTATCCGGCGCTCCCGACACTCCCGGCGACGACCGCACCGGGTCCATCGACAGTGGTCCACGCCGAGCACGTCTTGTGCCCTGTCAACCGAGTTGTGCCCGCGCCGATGACCGGCTTGACACAGTAACGAATGCGAACGCCGTGCAAACCTGCCGAGGGCATCATCTCGCGCGCCCGTCCGACGATGCGAATGCGTGTCGGTCCGGCGGCCGCTTCCCACAGATGTACGCTATCGGTCTCGGGCCAATCCGCCATCCATCGGTACGAACCGCTCACGACCGCGCCCACCCTCGGCGTGTCGCTCAGCTTCACCGCTGCTGCCACCGGGCGCATCCGCGTTTCGACCTCTCGCGATGACGCAACTGGAGGCTCTACCCGCGCCAGCGAAGCCCTCTCGCTCTCCGATTCCATCGTGAGTCCCGTCACATTCGCCGTCGACGCTTTGTATTCGCTACATCCCGCAAGCAGCGCCATCGCCAGCGCGCTGCCAAAGCTTATTAGTGTCGTCACAGCGCGCCGTCCCATCGCTTGTGTGGCACTTGAGCGAAAGCATTGGCTGGGCAGGAAATCGTCAACGTATGTTGGGGTCATCGGTCCATTACCAATCGTCTCGCCGCGTGACAAAGGAACGTTACGCGTCGTTTTTACGACCAGCGGAAATATAGGATAAATCTACAAATCCCTACCGTTTTGGATCTCTTTATAGGAAACATCCTAGCCCAAATTAGGAGGAATACCGTTCGCGCCTTACACAGCTCGCGCGCCGCCATCGAATTCAGTGCGGAAATAACTCAGATGACGTAGCGTGGACGCTCAGGCAGCGTTCCAATTGACACGCAAGTGAGGAAAAGATTCATTTGTAAGAGGCGAATCATGTCAGCCACTGGCTGCACGCGGCGTAGTACGTCGGTACTGAAATGGTAAAAAGTCACTCGAAAGACGTTGCGACTTTCGAAATACCTTTCGTCTTTTGACTGTGAGACGTAAAGCGCGTCAACGCGGTCGACACCGCCAGCGCTTAAATGCCATTAAAGCGGGAGATAAGCTGAAGGAAATCCAGAATCGCAGAGACTTAGCGACTTTGAACAAATAGATTCAAGCGCCAAACGCTTTGACGAACATGCCGAATGCCACGACGGCCATGAGCGCAGAGAAGATCTGCTGAAGGCGTGATGCTGCCAGACGTGGCGCGAGCGCACGCCCCAGTAACATGCCCACCACAGCACCCACGACAAACGTCCATCCCTGCGTTCCCGGATGCATGCCATGCCACCACGCATTGGCAACGGTGCCTGCGGAAATCAGTGCAATGACGAAAAGTGACGTCGCCACGACGCCGTGCACCGAAATGTCGGTGAAGCGCCGCAATGCAGGCACGATGACGAAACCGCCGCCAACGCCGAGCAGCCCCGATGCAAAGCCCGAGATACCACCAATCGCACCCAGCGTGCTCGCCACTTGCCGGGTCCAATGCAAGCGCCCCGTCGCCGGGTCCATCCGGCATAGCGGCAACGGTGTACCAGCACCCGCGGTGCCACCCGCCTCCGCACTGCGCCCGCCACTTCGGGAAGCCCGATACATCCGTGCGGCCACGATCAGCATCGCCATGGCGAACAGCCCGACGAGCCAACGCTCCGGTAGCCGATGCGCCATCCATGAGCCCAGCGGCGCGAGACAAACCCCGATGCCCGCCATCAGCATCGCCGCACGATAGCGCACAATGCCGGCCCGCAAGCCTTGCGCACTGCCCACGGCGGCACTCGCGCCGACGGCAAGCAGGGCGACGGGCCCCGCCTGCGGCACGCCCCAACCGAGTCCGAACACCAGCGCCGGCACCGCAAAGATGCCACCACCCGCGCCCGTCAAACCCAACACCAGCCCCACCGCTGCACCGAGCAGGGCGGCCGTGGGCGAAACACTCGAGAGGTCGGGGAACATGGGCGATATCCAGCAGAGAGTGACTTGACAGCAAAACCAAATCACTATTTGTCATAAGCTTATGACGCTGGATTATATAGAAGCCTCAGGCGACAGAAAAGAACAGCGGCGCTAACTAAGCGCCGCCGTGTCCGGAAATGCGGGAAACAACCAAAAGTGCCTATGACGAGGACGTCCGGACACTGATGTCGACCGGCACCTCGCTGGCACCGGGCCCAGCATCGAGTTCCGCGTCGAGTTCCGCAATGATGTCTCCGGTGTGAGCGCCCGGTGCGGGTGGATCGAGACGGGTGACGGGGCTTTGTCCATTAAGACGCACGGGCGAGACGATCGTGTGGGTCGTCTCGCCGCTGGGCAGCACCATCGGGCGCACCCAACCCATGTGGGCCACCTGCGGATCGGATAGCACACGGGAATAGGTGCTGATTTCCGTGCACGGGACACCGACGGCCACCAGTCGCGCGAGCCAGACATCACGGTCGTCCAGCACGAATACCGCTTCGAGCACGTCGCGCAACGCCGCCTGATGACGCGCCCGCTCCCGCGCACTGCTGAAGCGCGGGTCGTCGAGCAGATCCACACGGTGCACGAGGGCGCAAATCGCCTCCCAATGCGTCTGGACGTCCAGATCCATGCCGAAGTAGCCGTCGCGCGCCCGGAAGGTCGGCCAAGGGGCCGACGGACCGCCAAAACGCTCGCCCTCACCGGGCAGAGGCACGGCCAGCGGCGACACCTTGCCATGGCCCGCTGCGTCAGCCAGCGCCCGACGCTGACGCGTCACGGCCGACAACTCGGCGTCGACCTGCGCCGCGTCGCCCGCTTCCGATCCTGCCATGGCCGCTGCCGGCACGAGTCCTGCGCGATGGGCCGCCTCGGCCCCGGCATCGCCCGCTCGCAAAGCGGCAATCGCCAGCGTCGCGCCGAGCATAGGCACATCGATGTGCACGCCCACGCCCTGCTGCTTCGCTGCGACGAGCGCCGCCGAGACGGAAAACGCGGCGTACAGTCCTGCGGCCAGATCGGCAATGGGCAGATCGCGCGGTGGCTCGGCACCGCTTGGCACCGCCCCCAGCATGCCCCTGAGCGCCTCGAGCGCGGGCACCCCCGGCTGCGGCACGGAGCGCGGGCCATCCTGTCCGAATGCGGAAATGGAAACGTAGACGAGATGCGGTTGCACAGCTAATAGCGCATCGTAGCCAAGCCCGGCACGCGCTAACGTGCCGGGTGGCAGGCACTCGATGACGACGTCCGCGCCGCGCACTAGTGTGTGAGCGAGACTGCGGCCTTCGAGCGTCAGCAGATCCAGCGCGACGGAGCGCTTGTTGCGACGCAATCCGACCTGTGCCGATTCGCCGATCGTGCTTTGGTATTCGTTGGAAATATCGTCGACGGGATCGTCGACCATGATGACGTCCGCGCCCATGTCGGCAAGCAGCATGCCGCAATAGGCACCCGCCGCGCCACGACAGAACTCAATGACGCGGATCCCCGTAAGTGGTGCATTCAATATCTGACCCCTATTTGCTTGCCTGGCGGTTTGTTGTTGTTTTCAACCCTTGGCAGCCGTCTGACGCGGCATTGAGCGCATTCTAGAACAGTTATTCAACGCTGGTCACTGCGAAAAAATGGAGGTCGCACCGCACGTTGCCACCGGGCAACAGCCCGGGTGGCAACGCCCGCCGGGACACGCGCCTGACACAGACACCGCGCCCGCCCGTTTGCCGTCGTAGCCTCTAAAGGGGCGCTACAGCCAGCCGGCCTTGCGGAATTTCATGAATAGCAAGACGTCGATGACAGCCATCGCGGCAATACAGACCGGATACCCGTATTGGAATTTCAGCTCGGGAATGTCGGCGAAATTCATGCCGTAGATCCCGGCAATCATCGTCGGCACGGCAAAGAGCGCCGCGAACGACCCGAGCCGCTTCGTCGTTTCGTTCTCGGAGAGCGAAATCATGCCGAGATTGACGGAAAGCGCCGTCGTGACCATTTCACGCAGCAGATCGACGTTTTTCGAAATGCGTTGAAGATGATCGAAGACGTCGCGGAAGTACTCCTGCATGCCGCCGCACAGCTTGGGTGCCATGGCCCCGAACAACTTACTGACCGCTTCCATGAGCGGCACGCACGCGTGTTGCAGCGTAATGAGCCGACGCTTGAGCTGATACAGATCCTCGATGATCGCGCGCCCCTTGTTCGGCGTGTTCGGGGTAAAGATCTGCTCTTCGATGGCTTCGAGCTGCGCTTCGAGGTCGTTGAACACGGGGAAGTAACTGTCGACGATGGCGTCCATCAGAGCATAGAGGACGAAGATCGAGCCCTGGCGCAGCAAATTCGGCTCCTTCTCCGCCCGCGCACGCACCGCGCCCAGTCCCTGCGTGGCGTTCGAGCGCACCGAGAGCACATAGTTGTGCCCCGCGAAAATCGCGACTTCGCCAATCGTGAAATCGCCGTCGGCGTCCTTGTTGAGCACGTGCAGCACGGCAAAGAGCGAGTCGCCGTATTGCTCGATTTTCGGACGCTGATGTCCGTGCTGGGCGTCTTCGACGGCAAGGTCGTGCAGCCCGAATTCGTGCTGCATCTGCGCCAGTTCGCCCGGACCGGGATCCTTGAGCGCCACCCAGACAAAGCCGTCGGGACGTTCGAGATAGTCCGAGATTTCATCGGGGTGCAGATCGGCAATCTTGCGGCCATCCTCATAGGCCACACAGTTCACTAGCATGCGTCTTCCTGGTCGAGGCGGCCGCCCTGCACTCTGCGCGTGGCGCGAGCGCCGGGCACTGCGCACGCTACCGCCGCCACCCTCGCGAGCGTCAGCCCTTGCGTGTCTCCCGCGCCTGCGCCGTCTGTTGCAGCGGCAGCCGGATATGAACGATGCCCGCCTCCATCTCCTTGTCTTCGACAAAGCCGAGATGACGGGCGAGTGTCAGCATACGCGTATTTGCCGTAAGCACATAGCCGATGAGTTCCCCGGTGCCCCGCTTGCGGCTGTAGTCGACGATATGCTCCATGAGCGCGCGCCCCAGCCCTCGCCCCTGCGCCGCGGGACTCACCGTCACCGCGAACTCGGCGACGGTATTGTCCGGGTCGGCCATCGCCTGCACCACGCCTAGCAATCGTGTGTTGCCCGCCTCGTCCTTTTCCGTAGCGACGAACGTCATTGCGCGGTCATAGTCGATCTGCGTGACGCGCGCCATCTGCGAATGCGATAGCTCCTTGATCAGGCCGAAATAGCGGAACTGGATGTCCTGCGGTGTCAGCGTGTGGAAGAACGCGTTGTAAGCCGGTTCGTCCTCCGGGCGGATGGGACGCACGCGCACGGGCTTTCCGCCAGCATCGACGGTACTTTCCAGCTCCTGCGGATACGGCGCGATCGACAGACGTCCGTGCCCGGGGAGCGACGGCTTTCGCGCCACAATCCGCGCATCGAGTGCCAGCACACCACGCGCATCGGCAAACAACGGATTAATGTCCAGCTCGGCGATCTCCGGCACATCGCACACGAGCTGCGAGAGCTTCACCAACGTCAGATAAATCGCCTCGTGATCGGCGGCCGGACGGCTGCGATAGCCCGCGAGCAACTTCGACACACGGGCGCGCGCCACCATGTCGCGCGCGAGGTTCAGGTTCAGCGGCGGCAGGCCGATGGTGCGATCGGCGATGACTTCGACGGCTGTGCCGCCCTGCCCGAATAGCAGCACCGGACCGAAGACGTTATCGGTGGCCACCCCCACGATCAGTTCGAAGGCTTCGGCACCGTTAGCCATGCGCTGGACCGAATAGCCGGTCACACGCGCATCGGGTTTCGCAGCCAGTGCGCGCTTGCGAATTTGGCGTGCCGCGTCGCTCGCCTGCTCCGCAGTTTCGATGTTGAGCACCACACCTCCCACATCGGACTTATGCGTGATGTCCGGCGAAATCAGTTTGACTGCGACGGGAAAGCCGATGCCTTTGGCGATCTCGCCCGCCAGCTCCGGTGTCTCGGCCACGAGCGTCTCGACCACCGGAATCCCGTAAGCCGCCAGCACACCTTTCGCTTCCGGTTCGGTCAGCAAGGCCCTGCCCTCACGCATGGCGCTGTCGACAATCGCGCGTACGCGCGCCACATCCGGCGCAAAGCCCGGCGGGATCGACGGCGGCGTCTCCATCAGCAGCGCCTGGTTACGTCGATAGTTGACGGCTTCGAGAAAGGCACGCGCGGCGTTCTCCGGTGTGTCGTAGGTCGGCAGCCCGGCCTCGCGACAGATGCGGCGGGCGCGCTCGGCCGTCTCGCCACCGAGCCAGCAGGTGAAGACGTTCTTCGACGGACGCGGCAGCGCCGCAAGCGCGTTCGCCACGTCGAGACTCGGCATCACGGCGGTGGGTGCCTGAATGAAGAGGACGGCCGCCGTCTCGGGGTCTTCGCACAGCGCCGCGAGCGTGGCCGTGTAGCGTTCGAGATCCGCATCGCCACCGATGTCCACTGGGTTCACGCGGCCCAGCGTTTTCGGCAACGCGACGTCGAGCGCCGCACGAGTCTTTTCCGTCAGATGGGCAAGCTTGCCACCGTCGAGCACCAGCGCGTCGGTCGCCATCACGCCCGCGCCGCCGCCGTTGGTCATGATCGACAGCTTGTCGCCTGCGAACGGACGCAGGCGCGCCAGCGTCTCGACGGCAGCAAACAGTTCATCGGTGGTGTCCACACGCAACATCCCCGCGCGACGGATCGCGGCGTCGTACACGTCGTCCGACCCCGCCAGCGCGCCGGTGTGCGACGCCGCCGCCTGCGCGCCTTCAGGCACGCGTCCGGACTTGATCACGACGACCGGCTTGTTGCGTGCTGCGGCGCGTGCGGCGGACATAAACTTGCGCGCGTCGCGAATCGATTCCATGTACATCAGAATGGCGTCGGTGCCGGGATCGCTCGCCAGATAGTCGAGCATGTCGCCGAAATCCACGTCGGCACTGTCGCCCATCGACACGAAATGCGAGAAGCCGATTTCACGCGCGTCGGCCCAGTCGAGCACGGCTGTCGTGAGCGCCCCCGACTGGGAGACGAACGCGAGTTTTCCTGCGCGCGCACCCATATGCGCGAAGCTGGCGTTCAGGCCGATGCCGGGACTCAGCAGCCCGATGCAGTTCGGTCCGAGGATGCGCAGCACGTGCGGCTTCGCGTTTTTTAGCATGCGTTCCTGCAACGTCACACCCTGACGATCCTTTTCTCTGGCAAGGCCCGAGGTCAGCACGACCACTGCGCGCGTGCCACGCTCACCCAGATCGCGAATCAGATCGGGCACGGTCGACGCCGGCGTGCAGATCACCGCGAGGTCGGGTGCCTGCGGCAAATCGGCGACGTCTCGGTAGCACTTGAGATCCGCGAGCGTCGAATACTTCGGATTGACCGGATAGATGTCGCCCTTGAAGCCCCCGTCGATGATGTTTTGCAGCACGGTCGTCCCCACGCGTCGCTCGCGACGGGACGCGCCGATCACGGCGACCGACTTTGGCTGGAACATCTGGCTCAGGTTACGGGTGGTCATAGCGACTCCGGGGGTGGGTAAGACAGCGTGAAAAACAGCGAAGCTGAGAACGTGAGAACGCGCGCTCCGGCTCAAGCGGCGCGCGCGTTCATCGTCGTCTGTGATGCAGAGCTATCGGCGAAACCGTCGACGTCGAAAGATGGGTAAGTAGCCCGGGAGGCCGCACAGGCGCCCGGGCATATCGTCACTCGCCGCGCAGGTGCGCTTCGACCTTCCACAGGTGGTCGTCGACGCCGCGCGAGATTTCGGTGAAGACGTCCGACGTAGTGGCGTCGCCAATCTCGGCGGACGCATCGATCAGGCCGCGAATGATCTCGCCGTAGGCCGCGAGGGCTTCGGCCAACGCGGCAGCATGATCGAGACCGCGTTTGAATTCGTTCTTGTATGTCGGCAATTCGGTCTTCTGTGCAACGGTCTGCACGCGGCCGTCGGCCACGCCACCCAGCGCAACCAGACGCTCAGCGCACAGATCGGCCCACTCGATGGCCGCGTTATAAACCTCGTCGAAAAGCAAGTGCAGTTCGATGAAGCCCGGGCCGTGCACATTCCAGTGCGCCTGCTTCGCCTGACGCTGCACATCGATGCCGTTGATCAGCCCGCGATTGAGCTGGTTCACCGATTCGATACGGATCTTCTCACCGAGGGTGTTACGCGTATGGTTCAAAGCCATTTGACACTCCTGATGTCTGACAACCCGCAGGTTGCCGGGGGAAGCCGTCGGCAACGGGCGCTCGGCGCCCATGCGGACGAACGGAGACAATGCGACTACGACCTGAGGTGTCCCGGCGGCGCATGCGGCACGCCATGCGCGGCACCTCGCAGTTTGACACCCGCCAGCACCAGCAAAACGCCCCAGATGATGGCCCACGAACCGATGGCCCAGATCAGCGCTAACGCGCCCGCGCCCGGTTGCCACATGATGAAGATGGCAAACAGAATGCTGAACACACCGGAGAGAATGACCCACAGTTCGCCCTTGATCTCGCGACGCAACGCGATACCGGCCGCCACCTGCAACACGCCGGTGACGAAACTCCAGGCCACGATATAGATAAGCAACGCGACGGCGGTCAACGCCGGGTTGAGATAAGTCAGGACTCCGATCACTATGCCCGCAATGCCTTGCAGCAACGGCAGCCACCAATCGGCATGCTCCTGGCGCGCACTCCATGCGCCGCTGAGCGAGAAGACCCCGTCCACGAACGAAAACGCGCCGAAACACAGCACCAGCACCGCAATCGTCACGCCGGGTAACGCAAAAGCCGCGATACCGAAGATCACGGCCAACACACCGCGCAACACAAGCAACCACCAGTATTTCGACAGAAGTCTGAGCATGGCATCCCTCTCGTGAAATATCCGCAGGTAGCGAATCAGGACGACTGGCACCTATCACACCTTCGATACGTTTGGTGTGAATGGGGGCGTCAGATGGGCGTCAAGAACCCATTCTAGAGACGGCTTCGACGTGAGATCAAGTGAAATATACGCGAATGCTTGTGTCATTCGCATTCGCTTTGACAGACGTCATCCGACCTCAAATCTCCGCCCCGCACGCCAACGGCATTTCCGCACCGACACCCGCGATTGCCCCGCCATCGCTGCGGCAATGCGTCGCATTCACACGCGTTACCCCGCCATCGTTGCCCTCAATCATTCATCGCATGCGCAATGCGTCCATCAAAAACGTGCGCTTTGCGCGTATATCGCCGAGACACCCGACGCGCTGCCTCGCCTCTCAATTGGGATCTTTCCGAAAGCCCTTTGTGCGCGCGCATTTCGGGCAAATGCCTTCATAGACTACGTAAAAAGCGTCCGAAATGCGGTGCATGCACTGACGTTATGAGAACGATATTTACGTAGCCCCCAAGGTGAATCATTTCACTTTCGAATAGGACTCCAAAGGAGAAACATCATGAACCGACCGTTGCTTCGTCTGGCCCTTACGGGAATCGTCGCCGCGCTTGGACAGAGCGCACCGACCCATGCCGCCGTTTACTCCAACGGGTCGGCAACCACACAGATGCGCGTTCAGTTGACGATCCTGCCCGGGTGCACCATCGCCGCCACGCCCATGACATTCAACGCGGTACAGGGCTCGGCGACAGGACCGGTGGCGAGCACCTCGTCGCTCACCGTGATCTGTACCGCGTCGACGGGTTACAACATCGGCCTGAATGCGGGCACCGTGCCGAACTCCACCGAGACCAACCGTCTGCTGGCAGGCACGCTCACAGGCAACACCACGACCATCCCGTTCGGGCTTTTTCAGGACGCGGGCTACGCCACGCCATGGGGCAACACGCAGGGCTCGAACACGCTCAGCGACTCAGGCACGGGCGTGATCAAGACGTACACGGTCTACGGTCAGGCGACGCTCTCGGCCACCATGCCTGCTCCGGACGTCTACTCGTCGACCGTCACGGCAACCGTCTACTTCTAAGGGATCAGCTCAATCATGGCGAACATGAGCCCTCCCAGACCGGTCGCCCGGCGACCGACGGCGTATGCCTGCGGCGGCGCGTTCGTCGCACTGGTCACCCTTTGCGTGACCGACGGCAACGGTGCGACGCTGCAAGTCTCACCGGTCATCGTCAACATCCTGCCGATGCAGCCTGCGACCACGCTCACGCTGGGCAACTCCGGCGATCTGCCGATCCACGGCCAGTTGCGTCTGTATGCATGGACGCAACGCAATGGCGACAACGTGCTCACCCCCACCGACGCGCTCATCGCCAGCCCGCCCATCGTGCGTATCGAACCGGGCGACCGGCAGATCGTGCGGCTGGTCGTGGCGCAAAACGTCGAAGGGAACGAGCAGAGCTACCGGCTGCTGGTGGACGAGTTGCCGCCTGTCGATGCCACGCTGTCGGAGGGTGTCTCCATCCGTCTGCGTTACTCGCTGCCGGTGTTCGTGCAGGCGAATCAGACGCGCTCGCCTTCACTGCATTTCGACGTCCGCATGACGCAGGGCGAGCTAGAAGTGCGCAATGACGGCGAGCGTCACGCTCAGTTGGGGGCAACACGGGTACTCGACGCTTCCGGACGCAGCGTGGAACTCACGCGCGGTTTGCTCGGCTACGTGCTCGCCGGACAAACGCGTCGATTCGCGGTGCGTTGGCCCGCCGGTGCGCCCCCCGTAGCACCGTTCACGGTGGAGTCACGCGTCGACGCGGTGCCCATGCGCTTTGTCGCAGGCGTCGCGCCGGACGAACGTCGCTAGGCGTATCCGTGGCCGTCGCCACGCCGATGAGCGTCGCATTTGCCACGTTGACGACGATTGGTGCACTTGCGCCCGGCTCAATATCGGCCGAGCCACGCGCCGTCGGCGCAGCCCTGTTCGACGACGCGTCGCTGGCCGCCGCCCGTACAACGACAGCGTCGTCGCCCACTACCGTGCCCACGCGAACGGCGAGTACGGCCGGTATTTCCCGGCTCGATGGGCCCTACGTACTGGAGGTCATCATCAACGGCGAATCGACCGGGCGCATCGCCCCATTCGCGCGACGGCAAGGCCGCTGGTTCGCCCGCGCAGGCGATCTGCGCGCGCTCGGGCTGACGTCCCCATCCGGCGGCCTGCCCGAGAACGATGCGGCCGACGTCGCACTCGATTCGTTGAACGGCGTGCGCACATCCTACGACGCCACGCACCAGACGCTCTCGCTTCAGGTCGGTGACGCTTGGCTCTCACCCTATCGTCTGGGCAGCCCGGCACCGGTCGTGATCGGCGCGACGGCCGACCCCGGTCTGCTCGTGAACTATGACGGCTACGTGCAGCGCGACCGTTTCACGCGCGCCTCCGTCTGGAGTGAGGTGCGTGGCTTCTGGTCGGGCGGCACGCTACAACAGACCGGTCTAGCAGAGCATTCGCAGTGGCGTCGTGGCTATCGACGCTACGACACCCGGTGGCAACACGACGACCCGTCGCGCCTGACCACGTGGGTCGCGGGCGACCTCGTCACCGGCTCGCTCTCGTGGAGCCGGTCGCTGCGCATTGGCGGACTCCAGTGGCGCCGCAACTTCGCGCTGCGTCCCGATCTGGTGACGTTCCCCATCCCGGCGCTGCATGGAAGCGCTGTGGTGCCTTCCTCCGTCGATCTGTATCTCGACGGCGTGCGCCGCATGGGCGCACGCGTGCCGCCCGGTCCGTTCGTCATTCAGGAGACGCCCGGCCTGACGGGCGATTTGCAGGCGAGCGTCGTGACGCGCGACGCGCTCGGGCGCGAACAGATCACTACCGTGCCGCTGTACATCGATCCCCGTCTGCTCGCACGTGGTCTGTCGAGCTTTTCCGTGGAGGCGGGCCTGCCGCGCGACGACTACGGCGTGCGCTCGTTTTCGTACCGGCGTCATCCCGTCGCGTCGGTAGCCGCGCGCTACGGCGCGACGGACACCCTGACCGTCGAAGCGCAGGCGCAAGCCGGGAGACGGCTCGCCCTTGCGGGCGCAGGCGCGTTGATGGCGCTAGGTCAGGCGGGCGTCGTCAGCGCGTCCACCGCCGTATCTGGTGGCGGTGGCGGCGGCAGCCAATGGAGCGCGGGTTATCAGTACCTGTCGCGCCGCGTGAGCATCGACGCGCAAATGATCCGCACGAGCGGCCGCTACCGCGATATCGCCACGTTGGACGGCGTGCCTGTGCCCCGTGCGAGCGATCGCGTGAGCGTCTCCGTGCCGTTTGCGCGTGGCAGCACCGCGTCGCTCGCCTGGTTCGCGCAACGCGTGCCGCGTCAGCCAGCAACGCGCGTGCTGTCCGCCAGCCTGACGCTACCCGCAGGCACGCGCGGCATGCTTTCGATGGGTGGCTTTCGCGACTTTGCGCGGCGTCGCTCGCACGGCATCTTCGCGATGCTCAGCGTCTTGCTTGGCGGCGGCAGCGAGGGCGCAAGTGCGGTGCTCGGGAACGCATCGTTCAGTCAACAAGACGGACAAACGCAGGCGTGGGCGGGCGCGAACCGCACGCCCGACTACGCAGGCGGCTGGGGCTGGCAGGTGCTCGGCGGACGCGCCTTCTCGCAACGCACGATGCAGGGCGAAGTGCAGTATCTCGGGCGTCACGGTCAGGTCTCGGCGCTGGCACAGCAAGTGGGACGGCAGTCCGGCGTCGGCGTGGGCATGACCGGCGCGCTCGTCGTCATGGACAACAGCTTGCATGCCGCGCGCCGCACCTACGATGCGTTTGCGCTCGTGAGCACCGACGCGCAAGCCAACGTCCCTGTGATGCGAGAATCGGTGCAGGTCGGCCGCACCGACGCGCGCGGCTACTTCCTCGTGCCAGATCTGAACGGCTTCGAAGCGTCGCGCATCGGCATCGACCCCATACATTTGCCCGCCGATCTGGAAGTGACGACAACCGAACGCCGCGTGGCGCCGCAGTCGCACAGCGGCGTACTTGTCCACTTCCCTGTGCGACGCTATCGCGCGGCGCTCGTCACGCTGGTCGACACTTCAGGGCAACCGTTGCGCCCGGGTACCTCGGTGCGTCATTTGCAGAGCGGCATGGTGACGGTGGTCGGCTACGACGGTGAGGTGTTCATCGACGCGCTCGGCCCACGCAACACCCTCGAATCGCGCGCCGGACATCAGCGTTGCCGCGCGTCCTTCGACTGGACGACGCCGTCCGAAGGACGCATCGCCCGCGTCGGTCCGCTGGAATGCGTGGCGTTCGGCACGCTCGCAAGGGATACATCGGCGAGGTCGTCGGGATCGGCGGAGGCAAAGTCGGCATCGGATTGGCTCGCACCGGCCGCGCCCTCGACATCATCTGTGCGGGAGGACCAGTCATGACGCTTACGACCCTGCTTCGCATCGTGCGACGGCATTGCGCCATTGCCGCGGGCTGTCTCGCGATGTCGATGAGTGCGCTGGCACAGACGTGCTCCATCGGCACGCCAACGCTTGCCTTTGCTGCGTTCAGTCCGATCTCGGGCTTTGCGCTCTCGGCGACCGGTACGATCCCCGTGTCGTGCAACTGGCCCGTGCTCACCGGCAATCCGAACGTCAAACTCTGTCTGGCGCTGAATGCCACCCAGCCGCTCGCGCTGACGAATGCAGGTAACGCTATCAATTTCGGACTCTTCACAGATCCTGCGTACTCAAACGCGTGGGGCAGCGACACGAGCAGCGTGATCTCGTTGACGATGGCGCGGCCGCTGCTCGGTGGCACGGTCACACAGAATGTGAACTTCTACGGCAGGATCGCGGCGTCGCAAACGACGGTGCCCACGTCCGGCAGCAGCAACACGGTCTATACACGGACGTTCGCGTCGACGGATACTTCGCTGCAATACGCGTCGTACGCAGCCCTTTCTCCCGCGCCCGCTTGCGGCACTGCCATGACGGCCGCACCCGGTTCACCGTTCACCGCTAGCGTCACGGTCATCAACAACTGCACCATCGCCGCCGCCAACATCACCTTTGCCACGCAATCGGCGCTCGCCAGTCCCGTCACCGGCGGCGGGCAACTCTCGGTGCAATGCACGAATAACGACGCCTATCGTGTGAGCCTGTCGGGCGGACTACAGGGAACGGTCACGTCGCGCACGATGACGGGCCTCACGTCGAGCATCGACTATCAGTTGTATCTCGATAGCGGCTACGCCACGATCTGGGGGGACGGGACGTCGGGGACATCGCAACTGACCGGCACCGGCACAGGGCTCGTGCAGTCCATTCCGATCTATGCGCGTGTGCCGTCTCAATCGACGCCCGCCCCGGGGGTCTATACCGATACGGTCACGGCGACGATTCAGTTCTGATGCAGCTCCGAGGTCGTGATGAACGCGATCAGACCGCTTCGGCGCGCGGCGGCTTGAGCGGCAAGACCTGAAGGCGATCGCCCGTCTTCACGCCCAACGCCTGCGCGGCCAGAGGGCTGAGCGCAAACGCACGGCGCTCGGGGCGACCGTTCACCAGCGTCGCGCGAAAACCTTCGAGACCGAGGCATGCCACGAGATACGGTTCCGCGTTCGGCGTAGCCGGTACGGGGCTGCCATCCTCGCTTGCGGGGGCCACGACGTTCGCCGTCAGATAGCGGCTGTCGCGCGCCGCACGCAGATCGGCGACACGCGCCTCGAGCACCGGCCCGCTGTCGAAGATATCCACATGCGATCCGAAGCGCATGCCTTCCTGCTCCAGCAGACGCCGTGCGGGCAGCGTGTCTCGGTGCGTCACGCCGATGGCGGCTTGCGCTTGCGGCGACAGAAAGTCGACGTAAATCGGGTACTTGGGCATCAGCTCCGCCACGAACGACTTCTTGCCGATAGACGTCAGGTAGTCCGCCTGATCGAAATCGATCTTGAAGAAGTGCTGTCCGAGCGACTGCCAGAACGGGCTCTGGCCCTCGTCGTCGAAAAATCCACGCAACTCGGCGCACACGTGCGGACCGAAACGCTCGGGGAACTGCGCCATGAACAGAAAGCGTGCCTTTGAGAGCAGCGCACCGTTGCCATGTCCACGCCATTTCGGGTCGAGCAGCAGCGAGCAGAGTTCGCTGTAGCCGGTGAGGTCGTTCGAGAGCGAGAGCGTCAGCATGCGCGACCAGACATTCAGCTCGCGGCTCGCGTGGACAATCGTGTCCTTGCGATAGGTGTAGAACGGCTGGTCGAGGCCGACGGCGGCTTCCAGTCCGCAAACGCCCGCGATCTCGCCGGTGTCGACGTCCTCCATCACGAACAGATAGCCTTGCTCCGCGGTGGGCGCTTGGCCTTCGACGGTCGCCGCCACGCGCGCCAGACGCGCTTCGAGCGCCGCCCGGTCGGGCTTGAACGACGTCATGCCCGGTCCGGCCATCGCTGCCAGCGCCAGCAGCGCGGGCAGATCGCCGGGACGCGCGAGACGCACCACGCGCAACGAATTCGCGGCGATATCGTCAGAGGCGGCAGCAACAGATACGTCGGAGGTCGTCGTCGCTTTCGATTGACGCGTCATGGAAGCATCCCGTGAGTTGGATAAAACAAGGGCCGGAGCGACGTCATCCGTCGATCCGGCCCGAAGTCCTGTGCACCGGCGCAGGTCTTGTTAAGTTCGCCGCGCGTTTAAGCGGCCTTCTTAAGCGGCCTTCGCCGTGGCGGCCACCGTTGCGACCGCCTTCTCCAGTGAGGCGAGACCGGCGTCGATGTCGGCGAACGGAATGTTCAGCGCCGGCGCGAAACGCACGACGTCACCGCCCGCCACCAGCAGCATCAGACCGTTCTTCTCGGATTCGACGACGATGTCCTTGGCACGACCAGCGAACGCCGACTTGAGCACAGCACCGATCAACAGCCCCATACCGCGCACCTGATCGAACACGCCATGACGCGCGTTGATCGCTTCGATGCCCTTGATGAAATGATCGTGACGCGCCTTCACGCCGTTCAGCGTCTCGGCCGTGTTGATCAGCTCCAGCACGCGGCCGGCGATGGCCGTCGCGAGCGGGTTGCCGCCGTACGTGCAACCGTGCGTGCCCGGCGAGAAGCTCGCAGCAATCTTGCTCGTCGTGAGAATGCCGCCGATCGGATAGCCGTTGCCCAGCGCCTTGGCGGTGGTCAGGATGTCCGGCGTCACGCCGTATTGTTCGTAGGCATACAGCGTGCCGGTGCGACCGACGCCCGTCTGCACTTCGTCGAAAATCAGCAGCGCACCGTGCTGATCGCACAGCTCGCGCAGCCCCTTCAGGAATTCCGGATCGGCCGGCAGCACGCCGCCCTCGCCCTGCACCGGCTCGACGATGACAGCGGCCGTGGCGTCCGAAATCGTCGCGCGGACGGTTTCCAGATCGTTGTACGGCAGATGCATGATGCCAGCCGGAATCGGACCGAAACCTTCGGTGTACTTGGCCTGACCGCCCACGCTCACAGTGAACAGCGAACGGCCGTGGAACGAGTTGTAGAACGAGATGATCTCGCTCTTTTCCTTGCCGCCACGCTCGGCGGCGTGGTCGTAGGCGTAGCGGCGCGCCAGCTTGAGTGCGGCTTCGTTCGCTTCGAGTCCCGAATTGCAGAAGAACGCCTTGTCGGCGAACGTCGCTTGCGTGAGCGCCGTGGCCAGACGCAGCACGGGTTCGTTGGTGTAGCCGTTACCGATGTGCCAGACCTTGCGGGCCTGCTCTTCGATCACCTTCACCAATTCCGGATTGGCATGGCCGAGCGCGTTGACCGCAATACCGCCGGTGAAGTCGACATACTCGCGACCCTCCTGATCCCACATGCGCGAGCCTTCGCCGCGCACGGGCACCATCTGGGCAGGAGCGTAATTGGGCACCATCACGTCGTCGAACGTCTGGCGGGTCACAGCGATTTGCTGGCTCATGACTACCTCGTGAAATCGGAGTGCAATCTGCGATTGCGGGGCAGGCCCGGACAAAGGTCACTGCCCTGTGAAAAAAACCTGGCGGGGCGCTCAGGGTGCCTGCGACGCGCCGGTGCGCTAAGTCACTAGGCGCGCGTACCCTCGCATTGTAATCAGATGCGGCGCGCGGATATACCTTTGCGCGCACCGCAATCGTGAGAATTACAGGACTTTGCGCAGGAATTCACGCGTGCGCTCGTGCTTCGGCGCCGTGAAGATCTGCTCGGGCGGCCCCTCTTCCATGATCACGCCCTGATCGATGAACAACACGCGATCGGCGACTTCACGGGCGAAACCCATTTCGTGGGTCACGACGACCATCGTCATCCCTTCTTCGGCGAGCGACTTCATGACTTCCAGCACTTCGCCCACCAGCTCCGGGTCGAGCGCCGAGGTCGGCTCGTCGAACAGCATGACCGTCGGTTGCATGGCGAGTGCGCGGGCAATCGCCACGCGCTGCTGCTGACCGCCGGAGAGCTGATTCGGGAAGGCATCGATCTTCTCGATCAGGCCCACCTTCTTGAGCAACTTTTCGGCGATGATCACCGCTTCGTCACGCCTGATGCCATTGACCTGCATCGGCGCGAGAATCAAGTTCTCCAGCACCGACATATGCGGGAACAGGTTGAAGCGCTGGAACACCATGCCGACGCTGGCGCGCATGGCGTTCATGTCAGTCTTCGGATCTTCCACGTGAAAGCCGTTGACCAGCACTTCACCGCCGCTCACGTCTTCCAGACCATTCAGGCAGCGCAGGAAGGTGCTCTTGCCCGAACCCGACGGTCCGATCACACACACCACTTCCTTTTCTTCGATGCGACATGAAATGCCGCGCAGCACGTGCGCCTCGCCGTACTGCTTTTGCAGGTTATTGACGACGATCACTTTTGCCGTACCTCGTTTCCAGATGTTGAACAAATGCCGACAGCACCAGTGTGATCACCCAATAGATGAGCGAAATCGTCAGATACGGCTCCCAGTAGCGCGCGTAGGCACCCGACACCGTGCGTGCGGCGTACGCCAGTTCGGCCAGACCAATGGCCGACGCGAGCGACGAGTCCTTCACGATGGCAATGGCGTTGTTGCCCAGCGGCGGCAGCATGCGGCGGAACGCCTGCGGCAGCACCACGCGGCGCAGCGTCTGCATGTACGTCATGCCGAGCGAACGGGCCGCTTCGGCTTGGCCGCGGTCGATCGACTGAATACCGGCGCGGAAGATTTCCGACACGTAGGCACCGGCGTTCAGCGAGATCGCCAGCACGGCCGACATGAACGCACCGTACTGTGAACGAATTTCGCGGGCGAAATCACCGCTCACGAGCAAGCCACCCGACGGGTTGATCAGCAACGGCATCAACGCGAAGTGGATCAGCAGGATCTGCACGAACAGCGGCGTGCCGCGGAAGAAGCTGACGTAGAAGCGCACGGGGAATTGCACCGCGTAGCGCAGGAAATACTTATAGAAGCCGTGACGCGCTTCGGCCAGACGGCCAACGCCAAGCACGAGCCCAAGTAACGTGCCGGCGATCACACAGATCACCGTGCACTTGAGCGTCATCAGCGTGCCCTCGACGAACAGAGGCATGTATTCGCTGATGATGTTCCACTGGAACCCACCCATGAAGCACCTTTCTCACAAAATGAAACGGACCGGTCCGACCGGCGGAAAAACGCTCGCGGCCCGGGGGTTGACGTCGGTAGTTGACGATCAGCTCACGGGCCGCGAGTGGCCAGAATCTCTGGCGCGCGTGGCGCGAATCTTACACGCGTTGATTACTGTTGCGGGAGGGTCGGTACGTCGGCGTCGAACCACTGCTTGTAGATCTTGGCGTAGGTGCCGTCAGCCACGATCTTTTTCAGACCGGTATTGATCTTGTCGAGCGCGACCTTGTTGCCCTTCTTCACGGCGATACCGAAGTACTGGCGCTTGAACTTGTTGTCGTAGACGAGCTTGAACGGCTTTTCCGGATGGCTCTTGATGTAGAACTTGATCACGCCGACGTCGCCCACGGCGGCGTCCACGCCCCCGCGATACAGCTCTTCGAGCATGAGCGGCGTGTTGTCGAAGCGACGGATGGCGGTGCTGGCCTTGCCCAGCTCTTCCGAGACGGCGATGTCGCCTGTGCTCGAATTGACCACACCGACTTGCAGCTTCTTCAGGTCAGCCAGACCGGCGACCTTCGCGCCCGGCGAGGTGATGATGACCTGATCGGCCGGGAAGTACGGGGCCGAGAAGTCGACCATTTCACGACGCTTGTCGGTAATGGTGATGCCGGAAATGATGATGTCGCGGTCGCCCTGATCGAGCGTGGCGAAGATGCCTTCCCACGGGGTGCTGACCAGCTTGGTGTTGAAACCGCCAGCCTTGCCAATGGCCTTGATGATGTCGATATCGAAGCCGACCAGTTCCTTTTGCGGCGTTTCGAACTCGAACGGACGATACGTGCCGCCTGCGCCCACGGTGTAGGTCGGATCGGCGGCCTGCGCTGCCGGCAGCGCGGCAAAGGTCGTCAGAATACAGGCGGCGGCCAGCACCAGGCGCTTCGTCAACATATTGATTTCCTTGGCGAGAATTCTTGAAAGAGCGCAATGATACTCCTCGGCGCCCCTGAAACGAAAAAAACCCGCCAAAGCGGGTTCTCTCGTTGCGATCTCGCGACGTGACGTCAGTTTCTCATCGAATGAGAACCTCAGAATGCGCCCGCAGCAATCGGCCCGGCGGCCTGCCCCGGCCCGAAGACGACGTCGCGGTATGTTTTGCCCGCCGGAATCATCGGGTAGACGTCGTCCTCGCGAGCGACCAGCACGTCGAGCAAATACGGCTCACTCGGGTCCGCGAGCATGCGTGCCAGTGCGGCAGGCAGCTCTTCGGCACGGGTGACGCGCGCGCCTGACACGCCGTATCCGGCGGCAATCGTCACGAAATCCGGGTACGGACGGCCGTCGTCTGCGCCATCGGGCACGTTCGGGTCGACCAGCGACGACGCCACCCGGTTGCGCGCATAGATCATGTCCTGCCACTGCCGCACCATGCCCAGCCACTGGTTGTTGATGACCAGCACCTTGACGCCGAGGCCGTAACGACGGCAAGTGGACAGCTCGTTGACGGACATGTTCAGGCTGCCGTCGCCATCGATATCGATCACCGGCACGTTCGGCAATGCGACCTTCGCGCCGATGGCCGCCGGCAAACCGAAGCCCATCGTGCCGAATCCGGCGCTCGACAGGAACGTGCGCGGCTCGCGCAAACGCAGGTGCTGCATGGCCCACATCTGGTGCTGCCCCACGCCCGTCGTGACCACCGCTTCCGGCGGCAGCATCGCCGCCAGCGCGGCGATCACGTCCACACCGGTCAGCACACCGGCGTCCTTGCCCGCATCCGCCACGCCTGCCGTCTGCGGCGCACGCAGCGGATGCGCGTTGCGACGCTCGCGAAGATACGTATGCCACGCGGGCACGTCGCGCCGTTTGGCGTGCGCCAGCAGACCAGCGAACGCGTCGCGCAGATCCGCGTGCACCCCCAGCGTGACCGGCTTGTTCTTGCCGATCTCGGCGGCATCCACGTCGATATGGACAATCTTCGCGTGACGTGCGAACGAAGCGGGATCACCGATCACCCGGTCGTCGAAACGCACGCCGAGTGCCAGCACGAGATCGGCTTCGTTGACCGCGACGTTTGCTGCATACGCGCCGTGCATACCCAGCGGACCGAGCAACAGAGGATGGTCGTCGGGCACCGCACCAAGTCCCATCATCGTGAGCGCGACCGGGCAGTCGAGCGCTTCGGCCAGCGCGACCAGTTGCGCGCTCGTCCCCGACGCGATCACCCCGCCACCGGCGTAAAGCACCGGCCGCTCGCTCTGCGCGAGCAATGCAGCGATGCGTTGCGCCGTCTCGTCGCTCATGCCCGCAGGCACGGCGGACGTAAAGCGCTTGTCCGTCGGCTGTTCGGGACGTGCCTGCTGAATGTCCTTCGGAAAGTCGAGCAAGACCGGGCCGGGACGGCCGGCGAGCGCACACGCCGCCGCTTCGCGCAGGGCAGCCGGGATATCCCGCGCTTCGCGCACCTGACGCGCGAGCTTCGTGACGGGCTTGGTGATGGCGACGATATCGACTTCCTGGAAGGCGTTCTTGCCCAGCCAGTGCGTGGCGACATTGCCGGTGATGGCCAGGATCGGCACCGAATCGCTGGCGGCATCGGCGATGCCCGTCACAAGGTTGGTCGCCCCCGGGCCGGACGTCGCCAGGCAGACGCCCAACTTGCCGGTCGCGCGCGCATAGCCTTGCGCCCCAAAGACAGAGCCCTGCTCATGCTCCGTACGCACCAGCGTGATCGATACGCGCGAGAGCGCATCGAGCATTTCGAGGTTGGCCCCGCCCGGGTAGCAGAACACCGTGTCAATGCCGATGTCGACCAGCGTGCGCGCAATCAGGTCTGCGCCTTTGGCAGACAGCGGAGCAACAGGCTGGGCGACGGCACCGGTCGCGGTTTCGGCAGCGGGCAAAGTCAAATCGAGTTTCATGGGTACGTGTTTTCCTGCTGATTCAGTCGAACGGGAGGGGATTGTTGCGGCGAATATCACTAATAGGTGTGAAGTTTACGGGGTTCGAGCGGTAAATGCTTCGCGTATCGTTGACAAAAATCCATCAATTTCACATGATTCATTCAAATTTACCAATACATAGGAATAAATCATGCAAATTGACGAATTCGATGAAAAAATCCTCGCAATTCTGCAGGAAGACGCCTCGCTTTCCGCCGCACAGATCGGCGAGCGCATCGGTCTTTCGCAATCGCAATGCTGGCGACGCATCGACCGGCTCGATGCCGAGGGCGTGATTGAGCGGCGCGTGGCGCTGGTCGACCGCAAGAAGGTCGGGCTGAACGTCATGTTGTTTGCCCACGTAAAACTCGCGGGACACAACCGCAACGCGCTGCCCGAATTCTCCAGGGCGATTCAGGACTTTCCCGAGGTCCTGGAATGCCACGTACTCATGGGCAACGTCGACTTTCTGCTTCGCATCGTCACGCGAGATGTCGACGCCTACGAGCGCTTCTTCTTCGAGCGGCTGTCACAACTGCCGATGGTGCAGGAAGTGAACTCGATGATTGCGCTCTCGCAGATCAAGTCCACCACAGTGTTGCCCATCGGCAGTGGCCAGCCCGGCGCGCATGGCAACGCGCCCTCCGGCAATTCATGACGCAGTGCTGACAGAGTCATGTCACAGAACCGACCGTAAACTGTCGGCTGTTCGTTAAACATCAGGCACCCTTTGATCGTCCTGATAAACAACGCGCGGTTCGCCACCTCACGGGGTGCAAAAGCCCTCGTCAACGACGCGGAGTACGTTGGACAGCGCCCCCGCAAGCCTCTATCCTTAAGCATCCACTTCGGGAGCCTTGCATGAAACGTTGGTTAGGAATGACCGCCGCTGCAGCGATTGTCGGTGTCACGGCCTGGTGCATGATCCCCGCCCATGCGGCATTGCAGAACGGCGCATCGGCGCCGGACTTCAAGGCGCAAGCCTCGCTCGGCGGCAAAGTCTTCACGTTCTCGCTCGCGGACGCGCTCAAACAGGGCCCCGTCGTGCTGTACTTCTACCCCGCTGCATTCACCACCGGATGCACGATCGAAGCGCATGACTTTGCCGAAGCGACCGACAAGTTCAAGGAGATGGGCGCGACGGTGATCGGCGTTTCGCACGACAACATCGACACGCTCAACAAGTTCTCCGTGTCCGAGTGCCGCAGCAAGTTTGCCGTGGCGGCCGACACCGATCAGAAGATCATGAAGGCGTACGACGCCGTCCTCGCCCTCAAACCGAACATCGCCAATCGCATCTCCTACGTCATCGCGCCCGATGGAAAGGTGATCTACAGCTACGTCAGCATGGATCCGGACAAGCACGTCCAGAACACGATGGATGCAGTTCGCAAGTGGCATGAGATGCATCACTGAAGGCATCGCACAGACATCACTGACGACTCCCCGATGAGGATGGCATGACCACGGCTACACCGACGGCGAGGACCATCGCCCGCGCACAGACCCGCAGCGAAGAACTCGCCAACAGCCTCAGCCACGGCCTCGCCTGTCTGGCCGCGCTCGCAGCGATCCCGTTTCTCTTCACCGCCGTACGCCCACCTCTGCCGAGCACCGTGCAGCAGATCGGCATCGGCGTGTTCGCCGTCACGATGGTCGTGGTCTATCTGGCATCCGCGCTGTACCACGGGCTGCCGGACGGACGAGCGAAGCGCGTGTTCATGCGCGTCGACCATTGCGCCATCTTTCTCTTCATTGCAGGCACTTACACACCCTTCACCGTCAAGATCCTGCACGATCCGTGGGGCTGGCCTCTGCTCACCGGCGTCTGGGCGATGGCGATCGCGGGGCTCGTCGCCAAGTCGCTCGGGTTGCTCGATCGCCCGCTCGTCTCGACGCTGCTCTACATCGGACTGGGCTGGATGGCGGTCCTGGTCGCCGGGCCGGTGCTGGCCGCCATTCCCGGCCCCGGCGCAGGATGGCTATATGCCGGTGGCGCCGCCTACACCATCGGGGCGATCTTCTATTCGCTCGACGGACACATCAAATTCGGGCATCTCGTCTGGCACCTCTTCGCCATCGGCGGCACCGTCTGTCATTACCTCGCCGTCTGGCGCTACATCTGACGCTTTCGGATTCTTTCCGATCATCCGTCGTCCCCTCCGCCCTGCGCAGTGCACCGGCAGTTCGCCAGCCTTTCGGCGAGCCGGTCGCACCGCTCGGTCAACGCCGGATCGCCGAACATGCGGCACGCGCCTCGCATGCGATGAATGAGACCCTGGGCGGCTTCAAGGTCTTCGCGACGGCGTCTCGCCAAAAGACGACGAAAGCGCGCCAGATCCTTCGCCATTTCATCTCGCATCATACGTCGCGCGTAGGGGTCATCCCTTAGCGCCGACCGCGATTTCGGTGAGCTTTTCTCGTGGCAGAGCGATAGCGTCACCTCCGACGTTGCATCGCTGCCGACACTGCACGTCACATCGGGGGCGAGGTCGTCATCGTCCTCCTCCAACGCCGGCCAGCGTACCGCCAGCGTTTGCGATAACCGCTGACGCGAAACCGGCTTCGTCAGCACACCGTCCAGCCCGGCCTCACGGGCGGCGCGTGCCTCCACCACCGAGCCTGTCACCGCGTACACGACCGGCTCCCGGCGGCCCAGCATCGGGGCGAGCGCATGCAGCGTCTTCGCGAGCGCCAGACCGCTCACGCCGTCGAGGTGCACGTCGGTCAGCACGACATCGACGTCGAGTGCAATCCATTGCACGAGCGCGTCCGTCAGATCCTCCGCACTGGCGACATGGCATCCGAGCGACGTCAACTGATCGGCCAGAATCCTTCGATTCATCACATGGTCGTCCACGACAAGCGCCTGTAACCCGGGGCGCACAGCCACTTCGACGACCTCTCTCTCGGGCCAGGGTGCCGATGCCCCAGGTAACGTTGCACTTCCCTCGGCAGGCGCGTCGTCCATGGCCTTGGCCGTTTCACCGCCTCCCGGCAAAGCGAATGGCACCGACAATCGGAATCGCGCACCGGACGCGCAAGGCTCGGCACAGAGCGTGCCCCGCAGACGCCACGTCCACTGGCGCGCCACCCAAAGCCCAAGCCCCGTGCCCTTCACCGACGTTTGCGCGCGGGCGAACGCGGCAAACACCGCGTTTTCCATCCCAGCCGGAATGCCCGGCCCCGTGTCCGTGACGCGAATGGTCAGATGCGGAGCGTGGGCAGTGTCATCGCCGTCAGGCAGATCGGCAGAGTCCGCCTCATCCGAACCCATCGCCTCGCAGGCCCATGCGACCCTCACCGCGACGCCACCGAACACCGTGTACTTCAACGCGTTATCGATCAGCGTGCGCAATATCTGCCGCAAACGCGCGCCGTCCCCCCACAAAAAGACGGGCACTGCGTCCGCGATCTCACACGTCAGATCGAGCCCTTTGCGACGCGCCAATTCGGCAAAGGCATCGACTTCGGCATCGAGGCTCTGGCGCACCTCGAACACCGCCTCTCGCAGCGGCAACTGCGCAACGTCGTCCTGCCCTAGGTCCAAGACATCGTCTACGGCCCCGGCGAGTACATCGAGCATGCTTCGCATGTTGCCCAGCCGCTCGCGCGGCGCGGATACGCCCTTCGCCCCGGCGACCTCCCCAGCGTCGTCCCACAGCGCATCGAGATGCCCCTGTAGCACCTGGAGCGGTGCACGTAACTCGTGCACCAGCGCCATGCGAAACGTGCCGGCGTCTGCCGGGCCGTGTTCGGCAGCATTCCTTACGAATCCTTCCGGCAGGCTGTCGCCCTCCGAGGCATACGCCTTCGGATCGGGGCTTGCGGTGTTGGCATGACTTCCATCACTTCTGTTTCGGAACTTGAATTTGTCGGGATTCATCGCGTCATTGACGCCGCATCACGATTCACGCGCTTCGGCGTACTGAAGAAAGTGAAACAGCCTTTAAGTCTGGCCGTTTGCGTGACGCTTGCGACTGCGCAAATTCCGAACTTTTTCCCGCGCAGGCGCACTTTCGGAATCCCCCGAGCCCGAATGGCTCAAGTTCTGCTTCTCATATGCCGATAATCCCTATGCCCTGTCTTGCACTCACCGATGGACGGGGAGGCCCGCAATCTCCTGGCGCGGCCTGGGCATTCAATCCATCGATCAATATGTATAAGAACATTACGATTCGGGCCAGCCTGACACTGGTCCTAGGTTTGCTTGGTGCACTTCTCGTCCTCGCCAGCGTGCTGGGCCTCTGGGCGCTCGGTTCCAGCAACGACTCCCTGAGCAAGATGGCCACGGAAGATACCCCCGCCCTGGCCGAACTCAAGGGAACTGGCGAGCAAATCCTCCGAACCCGCCTGTCGATGGCGACCTATGCGTCGTACGTCAGCCTCGGAGCCAATCCCGAAGAATCCGACAAAGTCCTCAAACGAGGCACCCAATACATCGCCACTTCCGACGCCCTCTGGAACGATTATCTGAAACGTCCCAAAGAAGATGTACACGAAGCGGAGTTGGCCAAGGCCGCCGACGAAAAGCGCAAGGCCTTTTTCGATAAGGTGATCACGCCCGCGCTCAACGCGCTCAAGCAAGGCGATGTCGCCGGGTTCCATCAGATTCAGGCGCGCGTCGCACCAGCCGCTTACAACGGTGTCGATACGCTCATGCGCGAGCTTCAGGACATTCAGGTTGCGCGTCAGCAAGCGCGCTACGACGCCGCTCAGCAGCGCTACAACGTGATGCGCATCGCGATGGGCGCCACGCTCGTCATCGCACTCCTGCTTGCCCTGTGGGGCCGCGCCATGCTTGCGCGCGCCGTCCTGCGCCCGATTCGCGAGGTCATTGCGTACTTCGAGCGGATGGCCGCCGGCGATCTGAGCCAGCGCATCGAGCAACGTACGCGCAACGAGATGGGCCAGCTTTTCGGTGCGCTCGGCCGCATGCGCGACGGGTTGGCCAGCACGGTGGGCACGGTGCGCGAGAGCACCGAAGCCATTCACGGCAGCGCCCGTGAGATCGCCGATGGCAATGCCGACCTGTCGCGTCGCACGGAATCGCAGGCATCGTCGCTGGAGCAAACGGCCGCGAGCATGGAAGAACTTACCGCCGTCGTGAAACAGAACGCCGAGAACGCTCGTGCCGCCAGCCAGCTGGCCGTCACGGCCTCGGAAACCGCCTCGCGCGGTGGCGACGTCGTTCAGGAAGTCGTGACGACGATGCGCGACATCGCCGAAGCCTCGCAAAAGGTCTCTGACATCCTCACGGTCATTGACGGCATCGCCTTCCAGACGAACATCCTGGCGCTGAACGCGGCCGTCGAAGCGGCACGCGCGGGCGAACAGGGCCGCGGCTTTGCCGTGGTCGCAGGCGAAGTGCGCACGCTGGCGCAGCGCAGCGCCTCGGCCGCCAAGGAGATCAAGGGATTGATCGAAGCGTCGGGCAATCGTGTGGAGGTCGGGACGCGTCTGGTCGAGCGTGCCGGTTCGACTATGGCGGAGGTCGTGCAGTCCGTCAAACGTGTGACCGACATCATGGGCGAGATCTCCGCCGCGAGCGTGGAGCAGTCAAGCGGTATCGAACAGGTCAACATGGCCGTCACGCAGATGGACGAGATGACGCAGCAGAACGCTGCGCTCGTCGAAGAAGCCTCGGCCGCAGCGGCCGCGCTCGAAACGCAGGCTGCCCGCCTGCGCGAGTCGGTGGCGCTGTTCCGTCTGTCGTCGCACGAAGCCAGCCACGCGCAGACGCACAGCACGGGCGGCACGGCTCCGGCCGGCGCACCGGGCGCGCTGGCGCTCGCCGCCTGATAGCCCTGTTGTACCGCCCCGCTCTGCCCGCCGTCGCTTCGGCGGGCTTGCGGCGGGGATGCAAATGCGGCAGGCGCGCTGAGACTTCAGATGCTGGCGCGCTGCTCGAAGCCTTTGAGCGGCGACTCTGCCACCCACGCCTTGTCAACGTCGCAGGACGACACCTGCGCCCCTCGCGGCCCCTCACGCATCCACTCGCACAGCGCCAGCAACTGCGCAGCCTCGCCTTGCGCGATGACTTCCACGGTACCATCGCGGCGATTTCGCACCCATCCCGCCAGACCGAGCCTGCGCGCTTCGACCACGCACGCAGCGCGGTACCCCACGCCCTGCACCAGCCCGTGCACCACGATTTGCCACGTTGTCGTCATTGCGCCTCCTGCCGTCGCCGGAACGTTCGATGAACTTCGATGGCGTCTGATGGAAAAAGGGCCCGATAACTATCGAGCCCTGTCACTACGTTAGCACACCACCGGTGCACGTCTAATAGATGTCGCGGCGATAGCGCCCCTGTGCCGAGAGGTCCAGCAGAGCGTCTGCGCCGATGGCCTCGGCCAGTGCCGCGTCGACCGCAGGGGCCATGCCCGCAAGACTGCCGCAGACGTAGATCGAAGCACCGTCGGCCACCCATTTCGCAATCTCTTGCGCCGACTGGCGGACGTGATCCTGTACGTAGATTCGCTCCGCCTGATCGCGCGAATAGACGCGGTCCAGACGGGCGATACCGCCTTGCGCCTGCCACTCGCGCAACGTCGCGTCGTGGAAAGCGTCGTGACTCGCCTGGCGCTCGCCGAAGATCAGCCAGTTGCGAACCTGTCCCTTCGCGATGCGCGCCGAGAGATGGGCGCGCAGCCCGGCCAGCCCGGTGCCGTTGCCGATCAGAATCATGCCCCGTGCGTCTGCCGGGCCGTGGAAGCCCGGATTCGGACGCACACGCATCGTCACGCTATCGCCCAGCGCCACACCGTGCGTCAGCCAGCCCGAGCCGAGCCCCAGCGAGCCATCGGGATTGCGCGTCTGACGCACGAGCAACATCAGCTTGCCCTCGTCCTGCGTCGATGCAATCGAATACTCGCGCTCGGGCAACGGTGCCAGACGTTCGAGCCAATCCTGCAAGTCGACGCCGGCCGGCGGTGCGGCGTCGGGCAGTACGCGCTCGCGCAACGCCTCGCCCAGCAACGCCTCGCGCCCGGCCACGCTCACGCGCACGTCCGACGCCCAGACGCTGCCCGAAAGGAACGCATCGATACGCGCGGCCGTATGGCGCGGCAGCACCTCGACCAGATCGCCCGCCACCCACTGCGCGCCTTGCGGCGGCGTGAACGCGAGATGGTAGGCAGGCAAACCGGTGCTGCCCGGATTGAGTACTTCGCGCTCGGTAAGCGTCCAGGACGCAAAGCGCGGACCATCCTCGGCCTTCATGGCAACCAGCGGACGACCGAGCCATTCGCCCAGACGTTCCTGCCAGCTTGCCCAGGCGCCCGGATCGCCACGGTCGACTTCAATCGGTTCGAACGCCGCCACACCGCCCTGCGCCCGCAGCCAGCCGTCGAGCTTGCGGCCGAAACCGCAGAAGGTGTCGTAATGACTATCACCGAGCGAAAGCATGGCAAAGCGCAGCTTGGGCAGCGCCATCGCCTGATTCATCAGTTGCTGGGAGAAACGACGCGCGCTGTCGGGCGGCTCGCCGTCACCGAACGTGCTCACGATGAACAACGCGCGTTTGGCCGCGCCGAGCTGCGCCTGTCCGATACGCGCCAGCGGCTGAATTTGTGCGGGCACGCCCGCCCCCTGCAACATACCGGCCGTCTGCCAGGCGAGACCTTCAGCCACACCGCTCTGGCTTGCGTATCCGATCAGCACGCCTTCGTCGGCGAACGAACCGCCGCTCGACGGTGCATTCCCCCCCCTCGGGCCACTCTCGCCATTCACGCCATCGGCACCCTGCGCCGGGCGCGACGCCGCCAATGCACGCTTCTTCTTGCGCCGGTCGAGATAAAGCATCCAGCCCGTGACGAAGAACACCGGCATCATCAGGCTCGACAGCATCATGACGACGATGCCCGCCGGCCCGAAGAAACTGCCACGGTGCAGCGCGTAGATGCTCGTCATCAACTGGCCACCGGTCATCTTCTGCGCGTAACGCTCCTCGTTGCGAATCGAACCCGACGCCGGTTCGATATCCATCCGGCTGAACGCACGCTCATGCGGCACGGACTTGTCGAGCCACGTCATTTGCAGCGGGCCGCCTGCCTTCTGCGACGGGCGCAGATAGACCTTCGTGTAATCGGGCACGCGTGTGACGAAGCTGTCCCACACCGTGCTCATGTCGTCTGCGGAGGTCGACGCCAGATCGGGCAACGCCTTCTTGCGCTCGCCCTTGGCATTCGCGTCGCCCTGCTTTGCCATCTTCGGCTTCTCCGGCTGCTTGTTCCGCACAGGCTGCTGGACGCCAGCCATTGAGAACAGCATGCCGCGCCACCAGTCGTACGACCAGTACAGCCCCGTCGTCGCCGACAAAAGATATGGCACCAGCACGACCGTGCCGATCACGGCGTGAAGATTCCACAGGAACGGACGTCCCTGCTTCTTGAAATCGATGTGAAACCATGCGCGCCAGTTACCGATCCGGCGTGGCCAGCGCAGATATAAACCGCTCGCCGCGAGCAGAAACAGAAGCAGCGTTGCCGCGCCCGTGATCTGCTTGCCGATGCCGTCCACCGTCAAGAAACGGTGGATGTCCATGATGAAGCGGAAAACGACGTCGGCCTGCGAGCGGCCGAGCATCTGCCCGGTGTACGGGTCGACGAAATAGGTCTCGCCGCGCGTGCCGTCACCGATAGAGAGTCGCACACCGACGGCGTCCTCGGGATTGCGCGTGACCGTCATCAACAAGATGCGTCGGTCGGGTACGGCCTCATGCACGCGCGCGACTAAGTCAGGTACCGTCAAAGGTGCCGTGTCGCGCGCAGCCACAGTCATGACACCCGGGCTGAATGCGCGGGTGAGTTCTTCGTAATAGGAAAGCAGTGCGCCGGTCAGGCCAACCACCGCAAGCACCAGACCGGCCGTAATGCCGAAGAACCAGTGCAGTTGAAACCACAGTCTTTTCATCATTGTTGTCGTCCGACGCACGTCCGTGCGCCGGTGGTGGCGCGTGCGTGGCAGGTGTGCCGTGCCGCATTCCCCGGATGGAGCACTATGCGGCAATTATCGAATGTTATTGCAAACGATTCTCATATTCAATACCTACTTATATTTCTTCGTCTTGAGGATGTCGTCAAACGTCTGCCGCGCCGCCTGTAGGCGTCATCTGACAGGAATTTCATACATCGGACGACGTCTTGTCGCTTTTTGAGCGGCTAGGATGAATACATTCCGCGCGGATATCCGCGCTCCCGCCCTTCAATACCGCCGCACGTGACGTCTCGTCTGCCCAATACCTAGCCCTCCTGCTGGCCCTGGAACGACCTGTGGACCTGCGGCACGACAGCGACGGAGAGCCATGCAACCCACAACGTCTTCCCCGCCCGTCACCAGCGTGACGCCAACGGTCCCCTCGTCAGCGACGTCTGCGACTGCGTTCGCGGCCCATCCGCCTGCGCAGCACGCCGTCAACATTGCCACGGTGGCATTCTTCTTCGATCTGGACGGCACCCTGGCACCGCTGGCGGCGCGTCCGGACGCAGTCAAACTGCCTCGCGACACCGCCCGTGTGCTGGCGCGGCTGTTCGAGCGGGCGAACGGTGCAATCGCTGTCGTATCGGGTCGCGCCATTGACGAGATCGACGGCCTGCTCGCCCCGCTGCGCGTGCCGGCCGCCGGCCTGCACGGTGCAGAGATTCGTCATGCAAACGGCAAGCTGGCGCGTGCCGAAGGTCACGCGGCCGACACCGAACGCGTCGCCGCCATGGCCGCCCCGCTGCAAGCGCTGGTCGCGCAACATCCGGGGCTGTTGCTCGAGAACAAGGGCTGTGCGCTGGCGCTTCACTATCGCGGCGCGCCCGAACTGGCAGGCGTGGCGCGCGACACCATGCGCGCGCTGGCCGATCTGCACGCCGACCGGTTCTCGCTACAGCCGGGCAAGCTGGTATTCGAACTACGCCCGAGCAATGTCAGCAAGGGCCGCGCCATTTCGACACTTCTGAACGAGGCCCCGTTTGCGAGTCGAACGCCGCTGTTTGCCGGTGACGACCTCACCGACGAGGCCGGTTTTGCCGACGTGAATGCGCTGGGTGGCATCACGATCAAGATCGGGGACGGAGAAACCTGTGCGCACCACCGGCTGCCTTCGCCGGAGGCGCTCACCGCCTGGCTGCTCACGCTGCACGGCGACACCTCCCCGGCCCCGCCTCAACCCTCACAGGAGACAGACGTATGAGTCGCTTAGTCATCGTATCGAACCGGGTCGCGCCCATGACCGAGGGCAAACCCACTGCCGGCGGCCTGGCCATCGGCGTGTTCGATGCGCTCAAGGACACCGGAGGCATGTGGTTCGGCTGGAACGGCGAGATCGACGCGGCGCCCGCCACCGCCCCCGAGATCGCGCATCGCAACAACGTCACCTTCGCCACCGTGCCGCTCACCCGCCGCGACTACAACACGTACTACCGCGGCTTCTCCAATGCGACCCTGTGGCCGACGTTTCACTACCGCGACGACCTCACGCGGTATCAACGCGACGATTACAACGGCTATCGCCACGTCAACGCACGCTTCGCTGCGCTGCTCGCCCCGCTGCTCAAAGACGACGATCTCATCTGGGTGCACGACTATCATCTGCTGCCCTTCGCCCAGGCGTGTCGTCAGATCGGGCTGCGCCAGCGACTGGGCTTCTTTCTTCACATCCCGTTCCCGTCGCCGCAAGTCCTGATGACGGTGCCGCCGCATGAAGCGCTCGTACGCGCGATGTGCGAATACGATCTGGTCGGCTTCCAGACCGAGACGGACCGCACTGCGTTCACCGACTATCTGGTCCGGCTCGGCGGCGCCACGCTCAACAGCGACGGCACGATCACCGCGTACGGCCGAACTTTGCGCACGGGCGTCTATCCGATCGGCGTGTATCCGGACGAGATCCAGAAACAGGCGACTGCCCGCGCGACCGTCAAGCACATCCTCGATCTGAAGCAAGGATTGCAGGAACGCAAGCTCATCATGAGCGTTGACCGTCTGGATTATTCGAAGGGGATGCTCGAACGCTTTCGCGCTTTCGAACGACTGCTGGAGCTGTGGCCGAACCAGCAAGGGACGGTGAGCTTCGTTCAGGTGGCACCGCCAAGCCGCTCCGACGTGGCGGGTTATGGCGAAATCAGGCGTCAATTGGAAACGCTGGCCGGTCATATCAACGGCCGATTCTCGGACCTGGCGTGGACGCCGCTGCGCTACATCAACAAGCGCTACGATCACGAAGTGCTGATGTCGTTCTTCCGCGCATCGCAGGTGGGATACGTCACACCGTTGCGTGACGGCATGAACCTCGTCGCCAAGGAATACGTCGCCTCGCAGGATCCGGCCGACCCCGGCGTGCTGGTGCTGTCGTGTTTTGCCGGGGCGGCGCAGGAACTCGACGGCGCACTGATTGTGAATCCCTACGACATCGACGGCATGGCCGAAGCCCTGCGCTCGGCGCTGAACATGTCGCTGTCGGAGCGCCAGTCGCGGCACGAGAGCATGATGAGTACCTTGCGCGAGCACAACCTGTCGACGTGGCGCGACCGTTTCATTACCGATCTGCGCGCGCCGGCGGCCGCGACTCCGGCCTTGTTGCGCTGCGCCCAACCCACCGCGGCCTGACTGCCGGTCCTGCGCCGGTCCGATACATTCGGTCCGACGACAACGCAGGACGGCCGTGGACGACGCCCTAAGGAGGCATGCCATGCGCCAACGGAGCCACACCTCTGACCCTGCCGACACCCCGTGCATCGAAGTCGAGACCGACGGGCCGGTGACGCTCGTCACGCTTGCGCGTCCGACCCGTCGTAATGCCGTCGACCGCCACATGGCGACGGCGTTGCGCGACGCGCTGCTCGGCTTCGAGCAGGACGAAAACGCGCGCGTCGCAGTGCTATGCGGCAAGGGTGCGTCATTCTGCGCTGGTGCGGATCTTTCGGCCTTCGACGATCCCGAACGTCGCAACGACGTCACGCCCGATGGCAGTGGCGACGGCCCGATGGGCCTTACGCGACGTCATCTGGACAAGCCCGTCATTGCGGCCGTCACCGGTCATGCCGTGGCGGGTGGACTGGAGCTGGCGTTATGGTGCGACCTGCGCGTCGCGGACGACTCCGCTACGTTCGGCGTCTTCTGCCGCCGCTTCGGGGTGCCGCTGATCGATGGGGGAACGGTTCGCCTGCCGCGTCTGATCGGCATGAGCCGGGCACTCGACATGATCCTGACCGGACGCGCCGTGGGCGCTCAGGAGGCATTCGAGATCGGGCTGGTGAACCGGCTGGTGCCGGAAGGCATGGCGTGTCAGGGTGCGCTTGCGTTGGCGCATCAGATCGCCGAGTTACCGCAAGGCGCACTGCGCGCCGACCGCCGGGCGGCCTACGCACAGTGGGATCTGCCGTTGGACGCAGCGCTGCGTCAGGAGGGAGCCGCCGGACACGAGGTCGTGTTCTCGGAAGGCGTCGCCGGCGCCCGTGCATTTCTGGCCGGGGCAGGCCGGCACGGTGCGCCGCGCGAGACGCCTTAGCCCTGCCCTCGTGCCGCCTGTAACCCCAGCGTTGGGAAGTAAAGCAACCGACGCTTAGGGCCTTATCGGGCCGGCGCGGGGAGCGGCGGCAGTTGCGCCAGACGCTTGCTCAGGCCGTCTGCGATTTCCTTCTGATTGGCCTGCTTCGCAAAGTCGATGGCCGTCATCTTCAACTGGTTCGCGAGACGAACGTCTGCCCCACCGTCGAGCAATACCTTGCACGTGCTGATATGGCCACCGCGCGCGGCCATCATGAGCGGCGTCGTGCCGTTCGGCGATTCCGCATCGACATAAGCCGACGCATCGAGCAGCATTTGCACGATGTCGTCATGACCGTTCGTCGCCGCGTAGTGCAGCGGCGCCCAGCCCTTCTTGTTGACTTCGGCGTCCTTGTCGATCAGGAGCTTCACCATCGGCGTGAGGCCTTGCAGCGACGCGATCATCATGGCGTTCTCGCCCGCGCGATTCGTGGCATCCAGATCGGTACGCTTGTCTTCAATGAGCAATTTGGCGACGCCAACGGACTTCTCGCGCATCGCAATTACCAGCAACGGATCGCCCTTCTCGTCGCGCGTGTTCGGATCGACACCGGCCTTAAGCGCCTGTTGCACAGCGTTGGTGTCGTCAAACACGACCGCCTTAACCAGCGACGTATTGGAGGTCGCGGCCGTAGCACACGCCGTCAGCCACAACACGCTCAGCAGCGTGAAGACGTGGATCACTGAAAATTTACGCATCGGGGGCTCCTATCGGTCGTCCGGGAAGTTCAGTTAAAAGCGTCGGCAAAAACGTCGGTTCGAAAGCTACGCGCGATGCGAGTTCAATGCTTCGCCGTGGCAAAGAGGCGGAAAAAGTTCTCGCTTGTCGCCTCAGCAATCTTCTGCAACGGCTCGCCACGCAAATCCGCGATGAATTCCGCCACATGACGTACATAGCCCGGCTGATTGAGCTTGCCGCGATACGGCACCGGCGCGAGATAGGGCGAATCTGTTTCGATCAGCATGCGATCGAGTGGCACGCGACGCGCAACGTCCTGCAAATCGCGCGCGCTCTTGAACGTGACGATGCCCGAGAACGAGATGTAAAAGTTCTGATCGAGCGCGCCTTTCGCGACATCCCAGCTCTCGGTGAAGCAATGCATCACGCCTGCCGGCTCGCCGGCCTCCTCCTCACGCATAAGGCGCAGCGTGTCGTCTGCGGCCGAGCGGGTGTGAATGATCAGCGGCTTGCCAGTCGCGCGAGCAGCACGAATGTGCGTGCGAAACCGCTCGCGCTGCCATTCCATATCTTCGATGCTGCGGCCTTCGAGCCGGTAGTAGTCGAGACCGGTTTCTCCGATGGCGACGACTTTCGGTGTGGCCGCGAGACGCACGAGATCGTCGACGCTCGGCTCGGGTGTGTCCTCATAGTCGGGATGCACGCCTACGGACGCGTAGACATTTTCGTACTGCGCCGCGATCTCCAGCACCTGCGGCAACGTCGGCAGATCGACGGAGACACACAGCGCATGGCTGACCTTGTTCTCGCGCATACGGGCGAGCAAGTCCGGCATCTGCTCGGAGAGCTCCGGGAAATTGATATGACAGTGCGAATCGATGAACATGATGTGCGATCGGTTGCCGACGACCTGCATCAAAGCGATGCGGGTCCACCGAACAACTGTTTGTATTGCAGGAAAAGCGCTTCGAGCAGCACGCGCGTATTGAGCGGGTGATTCTGCACCTGACGCTGTTGCGCCAGCTCGCGCAGGAAGCCAAGCAGACGGACGTCGTCGGTCGAATCGCCGCAGCGGCGCAACGCCTGTGCCTGCGTCGGGAAGAAACGAACGGCACCGGCCATGCGCTCGGCAAGTACGTCGAAACACCAGCGTTGCAACGTCTCCAGAATGCCCGGCAGGCTGCCCTTGTGCAGTTGTTCGGCGCAGGCGAAAGCGTCGATCGCGCCGCCTTGCGCGAGCTGCCCCAGCAGCCAGTCGCGCCAGCCACGCTCGTCGGGCTCGGCCAGCGCGCGCGCGGCAAGCGGGGCACCGCCTGCTTCCGCAAGCACGGCCGCAGCGGTGGTTGCATTGAGGCCAGCCTCGCCCATCAACCATTGCGTGGCTTGCGCGTCGTCGGGACGCGTGAGCACCAGTCGACGGCAGCGCGACAGAATCGTCGGCAGCAGGCGGTCGGGTTGCGTCGTCACCAGCAGGAACACAACGCCTTCGGGCGGCTCTTCCAACGTTTTTAGCAAGGCGTTCGCCGCGTGCACGTTGAGCGACTCGGCCGGATACAGCAACACGACACGACGCCCCTGACGATGCGAGCCAAGACTGGCGAAGTCGATGACCTCGCGCACCTGCTCGATCTTGATTTCCTTACTCGGCGTTTTCGTCTTCTTGTCGCCGTCGGCCTCTGAGCGCGCGTCTGCGCCGGGCAGCGTGTCCGCCAGCGCTTCGGGGCAAATCACGCGGAAGTCCGGGTGATTGCCGCTCGCGAACCACTGGCATGCGCCGCAAGTACCGCATGGAAGATGATCGGCACGCGGTGATTCGCACAGCAGGCCCTGCGCGAACGTCCGCGCAAGCACCACCTCGCCAATGCCCGGCACCGCCTGCAATAGCAGGGCGTGCGGCATCTGAGTGCGCAGGTCGTTAAGGCGTGTCCAGTCCTCTGACTGCCACGGATACAGCATGTGGGCTCCTTGGCCGGATGTTGCAGGTGTTTCGGATGCTGCATGGGCGCGCCGACCGACTCGCGTGTCTGAGGGAGATCGCGGGAAATCGTTACGTGCCCAACGTCAGCCATCGACGTGGATATCCGAATTATGCGCGCGTCGGGGAAAACCGGATGAAGTCCGTCTCTTTCCGCAAGCGCGCCTGGTGTTGCCTAGTGCCCCGGCAATCCCAGCCGTGCGAATACGTCGGCGAGTTGTTCTGCGATGGCGTCGATGCTTTGCGCGGCATCGATCAGCACGATGCGCCCGCCCGATTCCTCGGCACGACGAAGATACTCCTCGCGCACCCGGGTGAAAAATGCGGCCGATTCCCGTTCGAACTTGTCGGGCGCGCGGGCGCCGGCGAGTCGCGCGGCGGCGATCGCCGGATCGAGATCGAACAGAATCGTCAGATCGGGCTGGCGCGTGCCCTGCACCCAGCGCTCAAGAATCGACAGCTTGTCGCGTGACAGGCCACGCCCGCCGCCCTGATACGCAAACGTCGCATCGGTAAAACGATCGGAGACGACCCAGTCGCCACGTGCGAGCGCGGGCTCGATCACCTTCACCAGATGTTCGCGGCGACCCGCAAACATCAGGAGCGCCTCGGTTTCGATATCCATCGGCTCGTCGAGCACGAGCTTGCGCAGCGCTTCGCCCAGCGGCGTCCCCCCCGGCTCGCGCGTCGCCACCACGTCACGGCCAACGGTGGCGAGGCCCCGACGCAGTGCGTCGACAAAAGCATTCACGTGCGTACTCTTGCCCGCGCCGTCGATGCCCTCGAAAGTCACGAACTTGCCCGGCACCACGGCCGGTGCGTCCGGGGATTGCGTCATTGCTCACCTCGCTGATATTTGTCCACGGCGCGATTGTGCTCCTGAAGATTGGTCGAGAAGTGGCTCGTACCGTCGCCGCGCGCCACGAAATACAGGGCGTCGGTCGGCGCGGGGTTGAGCGACGCCGCCAGCGACGCCACGCCCGGCAGCGCAATCGGCGTCGGCGGCAGGCCGGCGCGCGTGTAAGTGTTGTACGGCGTATCCGTTTGCAGGTCGCGCTTGCGCAGACGTCCCGTGTACAGATCGCCCATGCCGTAGATCACCGTCGGGTCGGTCTGCAGCAGCATGCGCTTGCGCAGCCGATTGACGAACACCGCCGCCACTTGCCCGCGCTCGACGGCCTGCCCCGTCTCCTTCTCGACGAGAGAGGCCATGATAAGCGCCTCGTACGGCGTGGCGTACGGCAAGCCCGGTGCACGCGACGCCCAGGCTTCGTCCAGACGCTTCTGCATCAGCCGATAAGCGCGCTTGTAAATATCGACGTCGCTGGTGCCTTTCGGAAAAAGGTACGTGTCGGGGAAGAACATGCCTTCGGCTTCCGCGCGATCTGCGCCCACGAGTTGCATCAGGTCGGCGTCGGGCAGCCCGGCCGTGTCGTGACGCAATGCCGGGTTGGCATCGATCTCGGAACGCATCTTCTTGAAGGTCCAGCCCTCGATGATCGTCACCACGTATTGGTTGACGTCGCCGCGGGCAAGCTTGTCCATGACCTCCATGGGCGTAACGCCGGTCGCGAACTCGTAGTTGCCCGACTTGAGCTTGGTACCCACGTCCATCACGCGGGCGAGCAGATTGAATAGCAGCGGATGCACCGGCACGCCGCCCGAGCGCAACTGCGTGGCGACACTGCGCACCGAGCTGTAAGGCTTGATCGTGACGTCCAGCGTCGGCTTGCCCAGTTGCAGCGGCGCTTGTGCCCAATAATAGAAAGCGCCGCCGGCCGCCAGTGCCGCGACGATCAACAGGACAAACAGACGTTTGATGAAGTACATGAATTGCAGGATAAGTCGCGCAATGACGACAGCGGGTTCGGGGGACTCGTCTGCCGGGCGCGCGTGGCGGCAACGGTGTCGGGCGGCGCATTTGCGCGTCGAACCGGGCTCGCACGTCCTGGCGGAAGACCCAATATAATACTTTGACTTGCCGAACCCTCACAGATTGACAGGCACTTTCGTTTATGACCTCCACATGGCGTGATCTTCTGCCGCAAGCGGCAGCCGCTTCTCTTTCCGATATTTCGTCCGATGCGCGCGCCGCACAGTTCGATGCGTTGCGCACGGGCAGCTTCGTCGCCCTGGCGAGCGACACCGGCCTCATTGCCGTGAACGGCGCCGACGCGGCCGCGTTCCTGCACGGTCAGTTGACCAGCGACGTCGAACGTCTCTCGCCCGTGCAGGCGCGTCTGGCAGGCTATTGCTCGGCCAAGGGACGCCTGCTCGCGACCTTCCTGATGTGGCGCGACACATCCCCCGACGCCACCATCTATCTCGCCAGCGACGCCACCGTGCAAGCCGCCGTTCAGAAACGTCTGTCGATGTTCGTGCTGCGCGCGAAAGCGAAACTGACGGACGGCACGGCTACGCATGTCCTGCTGCACGTCGGTGGCCCGGCCGTTGAGGCCGTGCTGTCGCGGACGTTCGCGTCGCTGCCCGCCGCCGCGCTGGCAGCCGCGCATGCCACCATGGGCGATGCCCCCGGCAACGGCACCAGCCTGATTCGTCTGCCTGATGCCGGTACGGCCCGCTCGCTTTCGCGCTTCCTTTGGAGCGTCCCAGTTGCGCAAGCCGCCGAAGCCTGGAACTCGCTTGTTGCCACGGAAGGCGTCCTCGCTGTCGACCCGACGCTCGCAGCTTGGCTCGACGTTCAAAGCGGCGTGGCCCGTGTCACTATGGCAACACAAGAGCAGTTCGTGCCGCAGATGATCAACTGGGAGGTCGTTGGCGGCGTGAACTTCCGCAAGGGTTGCTACCCGGGGCAGGAAGTCGTCGCACGCAGCCAGTATCGCGGCACGATCAAGCGTCGGCTCCATCTGGCCCATGTTGACGGCGTGCTGCCGGCACCGGGACAGGAACTGGTCGAAACGAGTGATTCCGAGCAGCCCTGCGGCATGGTCGTGCAGGCTGCACCCGCACCGAATGGCGGTTATGACGTCCTCGTCGAGCTGAAACTCACCGCGCGCGAAGCCGACGATGTCCGCCTTGGCACGGTCGACGGCCCGGCACTGGCGTTCGGTGAGCTGCCTTACGAGATCATCGATCCGACGGAAGCGCCGCCGTCGTCGGCATCGTCGGCCGCAGCGTCCTGAGTCGGCCTCACAGCCAGCGCCGATGGACTGTTACGTCTACTACCGTGTCTCGACAACGCAGACCGACGCCGCCCGTGAGGCTGTCGTGCGCCTCTTTGCATTGACGGCCGGGCGCTTCGGCGTTTCCGGCCGCATTCAATGGCGCGCCGACGTCTCAGTCAATGACGTCGCCAAGGGCGGCACCACCTGGATGGAGCGATACGACGACATCGATGCCGCCTTCGTCGAGGCGCTGCCGGAACTGGCCGTCGAGTCCGGTCTGGCGTCGTTGCTCGAAGGCGGACGCCACGTCGAATGCTTCGTCGATATCCCGACGCCCTCCTCCCCATGTGCCTGATCGTCTTCTCCTGGCAGCCCGATGCCGCCACGCCGCTGATCGTTCTTGCCAACCGCGACGAATTCTTCGAACGCGCCGCCGAGCCGCTGCATTGGTGGACGGATCGTCCCGATGTGCTTGCCGGGCGCGATTTGCGCGGCGGCGGAACGTGGATGGGTGTCAATCGTGCGGGACGCTTCGCCGCCTTGACCAACTTCCGCGATGGGCGGGCTCCGATGACACCGAAGGATTCGCCGTCGCGGGGCCTGCTCGTGTCCGCCATGCTCGACGCGACCTCATTTGATGACGATCTGGCGCGCGTAGAGAAGCATGCCCACGAATATGCGGGCTTCAACCTGCTTGCCGGCGATTTGCCGGCGGGTAAGTTGTATTCGCTGGGGAATCGGGAGACGCTTACGGGAGATGAGCAGACCGCGAAACGAACAGGAGGCCAAACGTCACTTCCTGTGGCCCACGCGATCGTGCCGGGCTTTCACGGACTGTCGAACGCGCTTCTGGACACGCCGTGGCCCAAGCTGGTGAGTCGACGTAATGCGCTGCGCGACGCGCTGGAGAACGGTGCCGACGACATCGCGCTCATGCAAGTTATGCGCGACGCCGCCGAAGCCGACGACGAATCACTTCCGGAAACCGGCGTGACGCGAGACTGGGAGAAAAAACTCTCGGCGGCGTTCATCGCATCGCCGGCTTACGGAACGCGTTGCACGACGTTGCTGCGTTATCACCGCGACGGCGTAATCGAAGTGACCGAGTCGACCGTCTCGCCGTCGCAACCTGCGAGCGAATTGCGCGATCTGCAGCACTACCGGTTCGACGTCAACCACGCCTGACCGACGGTGACCCAACGGCGTCACCGGGTCACCGGCATTCGCCATCCGGCCACCCGGCCGGAGGCTTAAACCAACCGCACGATCTGCTTGCCGAAGTTCTCGCCCTTGAGCAATCCGAGGAATGCGGCGGGTGCGCTCTCAATGCCCTGCGTCATCGACTCGCGGTAACGCAGCTCACCGGCGGAGATCGCTTCGGTCAGCTCCTTGAGCGCCTGCGGCCAGATATCCAGGTGTTCCATGATGATGAAGCCTTCGAGCTTCACACGTTGCGTGAGCAGCAGCGAAGGGTACTTCATCGGAATCGGCTCGCCGTTGTACCCCGCGATCATGCCGCACAGCGCGATGCGCGAATGCGCATTGAGGTTGCGCATCACGGCGTCGAACACCTCGCCTCCCACGTTCTCGAAGTATCCGTCGATGCCGTCAGGCGCCGCGTCACGCAATGCTTCGTAGACGTTGCCCGCCTTGTAATCGACACACGCGTCGAAGCCGAGCGTCTCCACGACGTATGCACACTTCTGCTCGCCACCGGCGATGCCAATCACACGGCATCCTGCGCGCTTGGCCAACTGCCCTACAACACTACCCACCGCGCCGGACGCAGCGCTCACCACAACCGTCTCGCCCGCCTTTGGCGCAATGATCCGGTTCAGACCGTACCAGGCCGTTACCCCCGGCATACCGGCCGCACCCAGATAAGCGCTCATCGGCACACTCGCATCGTGAAGACGACGCAGATTGCTGCCGTCCGAAATGCCGTATTCCTGCCAGCCGAACATGGCCGTCACGGCATCCCCCGGTTGCCAGTCCGGATTTCGCGACTCGATCACCTCACCCACGGTCGCACCGATCATCACCGTATCGAGCGGCTGCGGAGGCGCGTACGACTTCGCGTCGCTCATCCGGCCACGCATGTACGGATCGAGGGAAAGGTAGAAATTGCGCACCAGCACCTGCCCGTCGCCCAGCTCCGGAAGCTCAGGGGCGGCAAGGTGAAAGTTATCGAGGGTGGCTTCTCCCGTCGGGCGGGAGACCAGCAAAATCTGGCGATTGATCGTCATGAGACCTCCTCCGCATGATTGACATGCATGAATTTCGTGAACGCGCTCCGTGGCTGAAACACGTGAACGAGTAACCCGGCCGCGCGATCAGGTTGCGTCCGTCGCGCTTAGCCCAACCTCAATCCCCGCTTGGCTCGCCAGGTCGGCGTTGCTCGTGCACTTCGCGCCCGACCGCCAAACGACGCAGATACTTGAACGTGCCCATCGCCTTGGCGACCAGCTTACCGTTAGCATCGCGCACTTCACCTTCGCAGTACGCCATCGTCGTCGAGCGATGCAACAATCGGCCGAACGCACGCATTTCACCTGAACCGGGCTGCATGAAGCTCGTCTTCATTTCGATAGTTACGACGCCCGTGCCTTCCGTTGCAACGCTACGGCTTGCGGTGCTCAGTGCGACATCGAGCAGCGCCATCGTGACGCCGCCGTGCATCACCTCCCAGCTATTGAGATGCTTGGCCGACAAGTCCAGACGCAACTCCGACTCGCCGTTCTCGGCGCGCAACAACTCGATGCCCAGATGATCGATAAATCCCGAACGAATCGTCAGCCCACTCATAGGGAACTCCGGCCACATTGGCCTTCACGGTAAAACTTGTCCATCGTCCTGTCTTCAACTAACGACGTCGCCCATTCGGCGCAACGTCTGATTTTCATCGGTGAACCTGCGATCACGCCGAGGCGCGTCTACGCACATCTACTCGCGTGACACGCCCGCAGCGGCCAATGCCGCCCATGCCGTGGCCAACGAACCGTTCAGGTCGATGGCGCGGCACGCGTGTTCGATCACACACGCATCGAAGCCTGCGGCTTTGGCGTCGAGCGCGCTCCACGCGACGCAAAAATCCGTCGCGAGTCCCACGCAATGCACGCGCCTGACGCCCTTTTCGCGCAAATAGCCCGCGAGGCCCGTTGGTGTCTTGCGGTCGGCCTCCAGAAACGCCGAGTAGCTGTCGACGCTCGTCTGATAGCCCTTACGCACCACCGCCTGCGCATGCGGAATATGCAAATCCGCATGTAACGCTGCGCCCTGCGTGTTCTGCACACAATGCGCCGGCCACAGCACCTGCTCCCCGTACGGCAACGTGATCGTTTCGAACGGTTGACGTCCTGGATGATTGTCTGAAAACGACACGTGCGCCGCCGGATGCCAGTCCTGCGTGATCACCACATGAGAGAACTGACTCGCCAGCGCGTTGATCGCCGGGACCACCTCGTCCCCATGGGGAACCGCCAGCGCGCCGCCCGGCATGAAATCGTTCTGCACGTCGATCACAAGCAGCACTTCGTCCATTGGCTTCATGTCCCGCCTCTCCCCCTTAGCCGTTGAAACGCTTCCCGGCTTCGGCCAGTTCGACCAGTCGCGCGGCGGGTACCCAGTCCTCGCCGTGCTCGCCACTTTCGAAAGTCTTCACACGCGCGAGCACCTTGTCGAGTCCGACCGTATCGGCGTACAGCATCGGGCCACCGCGCCACAACGGGAAGCCGTAGCCATTCAGATACACCATGTCGATGTCTGACGCGCGCGCCGCTGTTCCGTCGGCCAGCACTCTGGCGCCTTCGTTCACCAGTGCGTACACGAGGCGATCGATAATCTCGTCATCCGAGAAGACGCGTGGCGTAATGCCATTCGTCTTGCGATAGTCGTCGAGCATTTGTGCAACTTTGGCGGACTCTCGCGGCGTACGATCACCGTCGGCATAGTCATACCAGCCGGCGTGCGTCTTCTGGCCATAACGCCCCGCTTCGCAAAGCACGTCGGCAATCTTCGGATACGCGATCCCCGGTTGCTCAGCATGACGGCGTTTACGAATCGCCCAACTGACATCGTTGCCCGCCAGATCGCTCGTCCGGAACGGTCCCATCGCGAAGCCGAAACGTTCGATGGCGGCGTCCACCTGCGCAGGCGTCGCGCCTTGCTCGACCATCCACTGCGATTGCTTGAAATACGGTTCGAGCATGCGGTTGCCGATGAACCCGTCGCACACGCGCGCCACCACGGCCAGCTTGCCGATACGCTTCGCAAGCTTCATCACCGTCGCAAGCACATCCTTGCCCGTCTGCCCGCCGCGCACGACTTCGAGCAGACGCATGACATTCGCCGGGCTGAAGAAATGCATGCCGATGACGTCCGCCGCACGCGAAGTCGCTTCCGCCAGCACGTCGAGATTCAGCGTGGAGGTGTTCGATGCCAGAATTGCGCCGGACTTCGCGACTTTGTCCAGCTCACGGAAAACAACCTGCTTGATCGACATGTCTTCGAAAACTGCTTCGACGATCAGATCGGCGTTGGCCACCGTTGCGAAATCGGTGCTGCCGTGAATACGTGCCAGCCGCTTCTCCGCCTCGTCGGCCGACAGCTTGCCGCGCGTGACAGCCCGAGCGTAGTTGCTGCGCATGGCCTCGACGCCGCGCGCCAGCGAGGCTTCAGTCGTATCCACCAGCGTGACGGGAATGCCCGCATTGGCAAACGTCATCGCAATACCGCCGCCCATCGTTCCCGCGCCGATGACGGCCACGCGTTCAATGCTGCGCACCGGCGTATCGTCGGGCACGTCCGCAATCTTGGCGGCCGCTCGCTCACCGAGAAACGCATGGCGCAGCGCCTTCGACTCCGGCGAACTCACCAGTGCGACGAAACACTCGCGCTCGAATTTGACGCCTTCGTCGAATGGACGCTGCAACGCCGCTTCGACTGCCGCCACACACTTATGCGGCGCCGGAAAATGCGGTTGCTCGCGCTGCACCTTGTCTCGTGCGGCGTCGATGGCCAATTGAGCCGAGCCATCGGCGTCTTCGATTGCGACGTCGCGCAGTCGCGGCAGTGCGTTCCCGGCGTCGGCGACGTCACTGGCAAACGCGATTGCGCCCGCCAGCAGATCGTCGTGATTGCCCTCGAAAACATCAGCAAAAAGCGTACCGACGAGCGTTTCGGACTTCACGACGCGCCCCGTGACGACCATGTCGAGCGCACGCGCGACGCCGATAGCACGCGGCAGGCGTTGCGTGCCGCCCGCCCCCGGGAGCAAGCCCAGCTTCACTTCCGGCAAGGCAATTTGCGCGCCCGGCAACGCCACGCGGTAGTGACAAGCGAGCGCCAGTTCCAGACCACCGCCCATGGCGACCGCATGCACCGCCGCGACGACCGGTTTGGTGCACGCATCGAGCGCATTGATCACGTCGACGAGCAGCGGACTTTGCGTGGCTTTTGGCGTATTGAACTCACGGATATCGGCTCCGCCGGAGAACGCCTTACCGCTACCGATCAGCACAATCGCGCGCACCTGCGCATCCGCCTGGGCTTGCGTCAGACCTTGCGCAATGCCTGCACGCGTTGCATGCCCCAGACCGTTGACCGGGGGATTCTCCAGCGTGATGACGGCCACGCCGTCACGAACCTCATAAGCCGTGCTCATCCTTGTCTCTTTCCTTATAGTGTTGGCGTCGGTTGGGGGTGCCGCGATCCCGCAAGCTGCGGCAAGACGATCGTCCGATTCTAGCGCAGCGCTACACCTCAAGCCATTCGCGACGGATCTCGTGCGCGGCCGCAAGGGCCTCCGGCGTGCCCTCGAAAACCAGCGCTCCGCGCCCCATGACGGCAACGCGCTGCGCACAACTCAGCGCGAGCGAAAGCTTCTGTTCGATCAACAGAATGGCGACGCCCGTCGCCCGCAAGTCCGTGAGAATGCGTCCAATGCGTGCCACCACACGCGGCGCGAGCCCCTCGGTCGGTTCGTCGACGATCAACAAATCCGGCCCGGCCATCATGGCCCGGCACAGGGAAAGCAATTGCTGCTCACCACCCGATAGCGAAGCGGCCGGTGCATCGCGTCGCGGCGCCAGCTCTTCAAAGCGCTCAAAGGCCTGCGCGACCGTCATTCCTCGGCCGGAGTCGCCCGCACCTGTGCGTTGCTTTACAGCACGCTGGCCAAGCTGCAGATTCTGGAGCACCGTCAGCGGCCCGAAGACATCGCGCGTCTCCGGCACGTAACCAACGCCCAGTCTGGCGATCCGATGTGACGCCAGTGCGGTCAGCGATTGCCCGTGCCAGCGTATTTCTCCCTCGCGGGCCACCTGCCCCATGATGGCGCGAGCCAGCGTAGAGCGCCCCGCCCCATTACGTCCAAGCACCGCCACGATCTCGCCCGGTGCGACCCGCATCGTCACGCCTTGCAACACGCGACTGCCGCGATAACCGGCTCTGACGTCGATCAACTCAAGCATCGCGGCCCTCGCTCGTTGCGTCGACGTCGAATCTATCCGCGAATTCGCCGAGATACGCCATCCGCACGTCGGGATGCGTACGAACCCGGTCCGGCGTATCGCACGCGATCACGGCACCACGCGCCAGCACCGCGATTCGGTCGGCAAGCGAGAACACGACATGCATGTCGTGCTCGATCATGAGCAGCGAGCGCCCACGGCTCAATTCGGCGATCAGGGACACCATGCGCACGGACTCCGACTGACTCATGCCAGCGGTCGGTTCGTCGAGCAACATCACGTCGCCCGCCGATGCCGCGCACAAACCGACTTCCAGCACACGCTGCTCCGCGTAACTCAACGCACCCGCAGGAACGTCGCGCCGGGCCTCCAGCCCAAGACGTTCGAGCCATGCTTCGCTGCGCCGGGTCACATCGTCCAGACCGCGCGTACGCCGCCAGAACGTATAACGATGGCCGCTCGGCCAAAGACCGGCACACCGCAAATGGTCGATCACACTCATCTGCCCGAACAATTGCGACGTCTGAAAGCTGCGCGATAACCCGAGCCTGCTGATGACATGGGGCGGGCGGCCCGTCACATCGCGACCATGCATCAGCACCCGCCCACTATCGGGACGCGTTCGTCCCGTGATGACATCGAACAGCGTGCTTTTCCCTGCGCCATTGGGTCCGATGATGCCAAGCCGCTCGCCGGGCGAGAGCGTGAGATCGACGCCATTGAGAACCTGCGTGCGTCCGAACGCTTTACCGACTCCCCGAACGCTCAACGCCTGAGCCGGGGTCGCCGCCGGAACCGCGCGCATGACGAATGGGCTCATCGCAGGGCCTCCGCCGTCACCGCGACGTTGCTGACCTTGCGGCGCAAGCGACGCCCTGCAACCGTCAGGATGGCCCCGCCCGCAAAACCCGCCACAACGGCGAGCATCCACGCACCCGCGCCAAAACGGTGGCTCAGGCCGTCGGTCGATACGCCATCGACGGCAAGGCGCGCGGCATAGATCATTTCGATGATCGCGACGCCACCAAACAGTGTCAGCGCAACACCCACACACACGGCTGCGTAGGGCTTCCAAAGCTTGCGAAGCGCACCGTCACGCCATGCCTGCCAATGCGCCGCCAGCAGGCCCGCCATGCCGCCCGGCGCGAACACGACGACGACCAGAAATCCCAGACCGAGATAGAGTTGCCACGCACGCGTTATCGTGGCGAGCACGACGGTCGCAAACACGCCAACGACAGCCCCGAGCATCGGCCCGGCGAAATACGACACCCCGCCCAGCACCGTAAAGACGAGCACAACACCCGAGCGTTCCAGACTGAATGTGTCGGCACTCACCAGTTCGAAATTCATCGCGCCCAATGCGCCGGCCACGCCGGCGAACGCTGCCGCGATGATCTGCATGCGGTATCGCACAGCGGTCGGTGACTGCCCGAGGAATGCGACCCGTACCGGGTTGTCGCGCACGGCGCGCGCCAGAAATCCCAACGGCGTGCGTGTCACGCCAAACATCATGCCTGCAGAGATGAACAACCAGAAAGCGACCAGCCCATAGACTTCGCGCTGCGTCGCGAACGTGACGCCGAACCATGCAGCGCCAAGCGTGCGGTCGGTGGGAATGCCACGCTCTCCGCCAAACCACTCGGGCAGCATCGCGGCCATGACCCAGACAAGCTCAGCCACACCGAGTGTGATCATGGCGAATGTCATGCCGGCGCGACGTGTCGTGACATAGCCGAGCGTGGCGCCCGCTACGCCCCCCGCCAGCGCCCCCGCGAACGGCACGAGCACCATCGACACCGGCAACCCCTGAATACCGATGCGATTCATGCACCACACAGCGGCATACGCGCCGATGCCCGCGTAAGTTGCATGACAAAAGCTGAGCAGGCCCGTCGAGCCAAGCAGCAGATTGAAGGAGAGCGCAAGGATCGCGGCGGTTCCCATTTGCGTCATCAGGGTCAGCGCCGCGTCGGACGGGAAACACCATGGGGCCGCACACAAGATGGCGGCAAAGGCACCCCACACGGCGGTGCGGCGACGCCACGACGCAGGACTCGCGTGCGGCGCATGCGGTGCGTTGACGACCACCTCGTCCATCACCCCTCCCTCACGCCGAATAGCCCGCGCGGCCGCCACAACAGCACCGCGACCATGAGCAGATAAGGGACGGCCGGTGCCAGTTGCGCAACGCTCAGATGCAACAAGGGAGCGAGGAACGACAGGGGAGAGACAGCGTCACCGGCCCCGCCTCGCGACCACCATTGATCGAGTGTCGCGTCGCTCGTCACCGCCCAGGTTTGCAGCAACCCGATCAGCAACGATGCGACGAACGCGCCGCCCAGCGAACCGAGCCCACCGACGACTACGACGACGAACACCACGCTGCCGACCGTCGCTGCCATGCCCGGCTCCGTCACCAGCACGTTGCCGCCTGCGGCGCCGGCAAGGGCGGCCAGCGCCGCACCGCACGCAAACACCCCTGTGTACAGAGACGGCACGTCGTATCCCAGCGCCTGCGTCATAGCAGGCTGCGACAACGCCGCCTGCAGGATCAGCCCGGCGCGTGTCGCACGAAAGGCTACCCAGACGAGCAGCGCAATCGCACAGGCAAGGCCCATCAGGAACAGACGATAGGCTGGCAACGCAATCCCGCCCACATGAACGAGAACGCCTTCGAAGGCTATCGGCACGCCATAGTCGACCGGCCCGCGCCCCCATACGAGTTGCACCAACTCCACCACGATATAGGCCAGCCCGAACGTGGCGAGCAGTTCCGCCAGCGCGCCACGCGCACGCAGACGTCGCAGGACGACGCGCTCAAACAATGCACCCGCGACGCCGACCAGCAGCGGCGCGACGATCAACGCCGCCCAGAAACCGACCGCGCCCGTTAATGCATAAGCAAAGTACGCGCCGAGCATGTAGAAACTGGCATGCGCGAAGTTCAGCACGCCGAGCATGCTGAAAATCAGCGTGAGCCCGCTCGACAGCATAAACAGCAGCAAGCCGTAGCTCACACCGTTTACCAGTACGAGGCCGGCGGTCGCACTCAGCAGATGCACTGCGTCTCCTTCGGAAAGCCAATGAAAGACGCGGCGCAAGCGCCGCATCGGGGGAAATTCAGGGTGACATTATAGAGGGGGCGTGCCGCCGGAATGGCCCGGTATCGCCCGAAAAACGGCGTAAATGCTGGATTTCGGACGACGAGCAGCGCTGAGTCGGAAGCTTCCGATCCGGTCTTCGGTGCCCGCCGCCCTCAAACCGGAAACGTCACGTCCCCGCCTCGTAATCGCGGAATTTCTCCCGCAACTTGAGCTTGAGCATCTTGCCTGTCGCCGTATGTGGAATCTCGTCGACGAAGACCACGTCATCCGGAATCCACCATTTCACGACGCGCCCCTGATAGAACGCCAGCACGTCCTCACGGCTGAGCGTCGAGCCGGGCTTACGCACGACCACCAGCAACGGGCGCTCCTCCCATTTGGGGTGACGAATCGCGATGCACGCGGCTTCGTGAATCTCCGGATGCGCCATTGCGACGTTCTCGACGTCGATGGAACTGATCCACTCACCGCCAGATTTGATGACGTCCTTGCTGCGGTCCGTGATCTGCACGTAGCCTTCCGGGTCGATGGTCGCCACATCGCCGGTCGGGAACCAGCCATCGATCAGGGGCGACGCCTCGGCGCGGAAATAACGGTCTAGCACCCAGGGGCCGCGCGCGTGCAGATCGCCGAACGCTTTGCCGTCCCACGGCAACGCCTCGCCATCGGGCCCGACGATCTTCAGATCGACACCGTAAATGGCCGTCCCCTGCTTCTCAAGAATGCGCTGCTGCTCCGACTCAGGCAGTTCGCGATGATGCTTGCGAAGGTGGCACAACGTACCGAGCGGCGACATTTCGCTCATGCCCCACGCATGAATGACGCGAACGCCATAATCCTTTTCGAACGATTGCAACATGGCGGGCGGGCATGCCGAACCGCCGATGACCGTTCGCTCCAGCGTGGAAAAACGGGCCCCAATCGATTTCACATACGTCAGCAGGCCGAGCCAGACGGTAGGCACGCCTGCCGAGAACGTCACACCCTCGGCTTCGAAGAGTTCGTAAAGCGATTTGCCGTCGAGATCCTTGCCGGGGAACACCAGCTTTGCGCCGGTGAGCGCGCTGGAGTACGGCAGTCCCCACGCATTCACATGAAACATCGGGACGACGGGCAGAACGGCGTCGCGCGCCGACATGCACATGGCATCGGGCAGCGACGCCCCGAACGCATGCAGCACCGTCGAGCGATGGCTATACAGCACGCCTTTCGGATTGCCCGTCGTGCCCGACGTGTAGCAAAGCCCGGACGCCGTGTTCTCGTCCATCGACGGCCACACGAAGTCACCATCCTCAGCGGCAATCAGGTTTTCATAACAAAGCAACGGCAAATTCGACGCAGGTATGTGTGCCGCATCGGTCATCGCGATCCAGCCCTGCACGCCCGGGCACAGCGGCGCAATCGCTTCGACCAGTGGCAGGAAGTTGATGTCGAACGCGACGTAGCGGTCTTCGGCATGCCCCACGATGTAGGCGATCTGCTCCGGGAACAGCCGCGGATTGACGGTATGCACCACGCTGCCCATGCCGGAGACGGCGTAGTACAACTCAAGGTGCCGGTAACCGTTCCATGCCAGCGTGCCCACGCGCTCGCCGTCGCTCACGCCCAGGCGGCGCAGGGCCTGAGCCAGTTGGCGCGCGCGCTGCTCAGCGTCGCGCCAGGTATAGCGATGGATATCGCCTTCGACACGGCGCGACACGATCTCGGTGTCGCCATGGTGGCGAGCGGCATGCTTGAGCAGCGAGGAAATCAGGAGCGGCGCGGCCATCATCTGGCCGAGGAGCGGTGTTGCCATACGTCGAATCTCCAGAAAAGTCGGAAAAACCGGAATTACGGGGATACGTCGGGGAACAACGATTGAAGGATTGAACGGCGAGCGATTGAACAGCGGCGATACGAAAGCGGTGTTCGTAAATCATTCTTGACGTGCACGCTCGCCCGGTCAACGCTCATCGCTTGTGCGGCGCAACACGGGCAACGCCCCGCCAGTGTACGCAACCTGGCAGCAAGCAACGGACACCTCAAGTAGAATGTTTGTTCACCATCAGGAACATCCCCAATGCTGGCTACCGACCGCTCCGCCACTGTTTCCGCCTCGCCCAAGCCGTTCGGACCGCTACCGTTGGCGAACCGTTTCGCGACGCTCGGCCCCGAGTTCTTTACCCGTCTGCCGCCCCAACCGCTCCCCGCGCCCTACCTCGTCGGTTTCTCCGCCGATGCCGCGCGTCTGCTCGGCTGGTCGCCGGACGCCGCGCGCGATCCTGAATTCCTCGCCACGTTCGCAGGCAATACGCCGCTTGCCGGTGGCGATCCGCTCGCCAGCGTCTACTCCGGGCATCAGTTCGGCGTGTGGGCCGGTCAGTTGGGCGACGGCCGTGCGCTATTGCTCGGTGAATCGGACGGCCCCGGCGGGCGCTGGGAGATTCAGCTCAAGGGCGCCGGTCTCACGCCGTATTCGCGCATGGGCGACGGACGCGCCGTGCTGCGCTCGTCGATCCGCGAATTTCTCGGCTCGGAAGCCATGTTTCACCTCGGCGTGCCGACCACGCGCGCGCTGTGCGTCATCGGCTCGGACGCGCCGGTGCGCCGCGAGACGATCGAGACCGCAGCGGTCGTCACGCGTCTGTCGCCGAGTTTCATCCGCTTCGGCCACTTCGAACACTTCTGGGCGGGCGATCAGTACGAAGCCTTGCGTCAGCTTGCCGACTTCACGATCAATCACCACTATCCGCACTGTCGCGAGGAAGCCAATCCTTATCTCGCCCTGCTAAGCGCCGTGTGCGACGCGACGGCCGAGCTCGTGGCGCACTGGCAGGCCGTGGGTTTCTGCCACGGCGTGATGAACACCGACAACATGTCGATTCTCGGTCTGACGATCGATTACGGCCCGTTCGGTTTTCTCGATGGCTTCAACGCACATCACATCTGCAATCACTCCGATACGCAGGGACGTTACGCCTATCAGGCGCAGCCGAACGTCGCGTACTGGAACCTGTTCTGTCTGGCGCAGTCGCTGCTCCCGCTGTTCGGCGAAGGCGAAGCGGCCGTCGAACAGGCGAAATCGGTGCTGCCCGTTTTCAAGACGCGCTTTGCCGAAGAAATCGATCTGCGCATGCGCGCCAAGCTGGGCCTGCGCGAGTCGCATGCCGACGACGAGGCGCTCATCAACCGGCTGTTCAAGCTGATGCACGAAGGGCGCGTCGATTTCACGCGTCTGTTCCGCACGCTGGCGACGTTGCAACTGGACAACCCCGACGCGGACGCCCCGCTGCGCGACATGTTCATCGACCGTCCGGGCTTCGACGCGTGGGCGGTCGATTACCGCGCGCGTCTGCGCCACGAGGCCAGCACCGACACGAAACGCGCCGTCGCGATGCGGCTCGTCAATCCGAAATACATCCTGCGCAACCATCTGGCGGAAGTGGCCATTCGTCGCGCGAACGAGAAGGACTTCTCTGAGGTCGACACGCTGCTCAAGGTGCTTTCGCATCCATATGACGAACAACCCGAATTCGAGCGCTACGCCGAGTTGCCGCCGGACTGGGCTGGTCAGTTGGAAGTGAGCTGCTCGTCCTGAACTTTCCGGTTCGGCGCAGGGCAGCCGGGGGCCGTGGACGCCCGTTGCAAAGCCGGGTTTCGTCCCCACATTCGCTACCTGACGCACCGAACCCCTTTGTACCCTTTTGAATCCAACTGAACGTATGCGACGCACGGTGACCAACGCCGCGCTGGCGCCCCACAGGAGACTTCTATGAGCAAAGTGGAAAAGACCGATGCCGAATGGCGTGCCCAACTCGACGATGTCGAGTACCAGATCACCCGTCACGCGGCGACCGAGCGCGCCTTTACCGGTCGTTACTGGGATCACTGGAAGGACGGCACTTACCGCTGCGTGTGCTGCGGCGCGCCGCTGTTCGAGTCGACCGAGAAGTTCGATGCCGGATGCGGCTGGCCGAGCTATTCCAAGCCGATTGACGGCGCCGGGATCGACGAAATCGCCGATTACAGTCATGGCATGGTGCGTGTAGAAGTGCGCTGCCACAATTGCGACGCCCACCTCGGGCACGTTTTTGAAGACGGCCCGCAGCCAACCGGCCTGCGCTATTGCATCAACTCGGCATCGTTGAACTTTGAGGACAAAGCGGGAGCGTCCGACAAGCCGAAAGACGACTGAGGGTAATCTTCTGCCTAGCGGACGCCACGGCGTCCGCTTTCAAAAGGCGGTCACACGCCGCTGAATCACGGTGAATCGGCGTGAATTTCGCGCCTTTCTCCGGCAATTGGCAACTTCTGGCCTTAGTCTTGCGTCCACCTGACTTTCTACTGGGAGCCCATGTCATGTCCAAGAAATCCGAACGCCGCCTTAGCCTCACCGTCGCCGCCTCGCTAATTGCCGGCGGCGTCATGCTTAGCGCTCCGGTACACGCGCAAATCAACGTGCCGCAAGCCGGTGCGACGGCCGGAGGCACGGTGGCAGTACCGACCGTCATGCCGCGCGCCGTGACGGTCGAACAGGCGCTCAAGGCCCCGAAGGATATGGAGGCCGTCATCGAGGGGCACATCGTCAACCGGATCAAGCACGAGCACTACACGTTCCAGGACCCTTCCGGCTCGATTGAAATCGAACTCGACGACAAGTACCTGCCGACGGGTCAGCAGATCACCCCGGAGACGCTGGTGCGCATCATCGGCGAGGTGGACACCCACCGCATGAAGCCGAACGATATTGACGTGAAGCGCATCGAAATCGTCAAGTAAGCGGGGCAAATCGAGGTTGAAGCGAAGTTGAAGCTGGCCCTTTGAAATATAATGCGGGTTTGCGCCCCGGCCATTGCGCCGGGGGCGGAAACCTCCGAAGCCCCCAAGCCGAGACTTCATGAAATTTCTCTTCGACCTGTTACCGGTCATCCTGTTTTTTGTCGCCTTCAAATTCGCCGGCATTTACGTTGCGACCGGCATCGCGATCGTCACGACGATTGCTCAGGTTATCTGGATGTGGTTGCGCCACCGCAAGGTGGAACCCATGCAATGGGTGAGTCTTGCGATTATCGTGGTGTTCGGCGGCGCGACCATGCTGCTGCACGACGAGACCTTCATCAAGTGGAAGCCCACCGCGCTTTACTGGCTCTTCGGCATCACGCTGTTCGTCGCCGAACTGATGTTCGACAAGAATCTGATTCGCGCGATGATGGAAAAGCAAATGGCGCTCCCCGAGCATCTGTGGCGCGCCGTGAACTTCAGCTGGGCGCTCTTCTTCCTCGCGATGGGCGTGCTCAATCTGGTCATCGCCTATCACTTCTCCACCGACACGTGGGTCGACTTCAAGCTCTTCGGCGGCATGGGCCTCATGGTCGTGTTCATCGTCGTGCAGAGCCTGTGGCTCGCGAAGTACATCAAACAGGACGAGTAACGTCGTCTGTCAGGAAGCCTCCGCCATGACCATGGAACAGCAAATCGAAGCGCGGCTCACTGCTGCGCTCTCCCCCCTCGAGTTTGTGCTTGAGAACGATAGCGCACGGCACGCCGGACACGCTGGCGCCGCCTCGGGCGGGCATTACAACGTGCGCATCGTATCCGCCGCGTTTACCGGACGTAACCGCGTTGCGCGTCACCGCCTGGTGTATGATGCGCTAGCCGATTTGATGCAGAACGGCATTCACGCCCTCGCCATCGTTGCGCTCGCCCCTGGCGAAGCGTAACTAGCCTGCGACGCGTCCCCCGTCGATTAATCTTGCCTTCGTCATTCGTTAGGAAAAACAGCATGGCATTGAAACTCGCCCGCACGGCACTGGCGCTCGGCGCAGCCGTGTCGCTGACCGCCGTCACCCTCCCCGCCCTCGCCCAGAACGTTGCCGTCGTGAATGGCACGCCGGTGCCTGTGGCCCGCGCCGACGCCATGTTGCGCGAGATGGTCCGTCAGGGTCAGCCGAACTCGCCGCAACTGCAACAGCAGGTGCGCGAAGAACTGGTCAAGCGCGAAGTGCTCGCGCAGGCAGCCATCAGCAAGGGGCTTGCTACGGACCCGGGCGTCAAGCAGCAGCTCAAGCTGGCCGAGCAAGGCGTGCTGATCCGCGCGCTCATCACCGACTTCCAGAAGACGTCGCCGGTGACGGACGCTGACCTGCAAGCGCGTTACGACCAGTTGAAGAAGCAGTTCGGCGACAAGGAATATCACGCACGCCACATTCTGGTGCCGAGCGAAGACACGGCCAAGGACATCATCGCCAAGCTCAAGGGCGGCGCGAAATTCGCCGACCTCGCCAAGCAGTACTCGAAGGATCCGGGTTCGGCACAAAACGGTGGCGACCTCGACTGGTCGCCGGCCAATGCCTACGTGCCTGAGTTCGCCGACGCGTTGCAAAAGCTGCAAAAGGGCCAGTATTCGCAATCGCCGGTGAAGACGCAGTTCGGCTACCACGTGCTTGAACTGGACGACGTGCGCGACGCGCAGATTCCGCCGCTCGCAGACGTCAAGCCGCAGCTCGTGCAGCAGATGCAGGAAGAGAAGCTGCAAAGCTTTATCGAAGGCCTGGAAAAGAAGGCTAAGATTCAGTAAGGCAGCGCCGCAATTCAATACGAAAATCCCGCCTTTCGGCGGGATTTTTGTTTGTTCGGCTGTTGGCTGATCGGGCAGCGAACATGCCGATGAAACACAGCGTATCGCCCCCGCACCTTAGTTCGCCCCGATCTGGTCGCCCGGAACATAGGTAAAAATGCTCGCCGGTGCAGCGACGACATTGACGCGAATGATCGGCAAGAAGCGTCCCGTGGCATTGAAGTAGCCTTGTTGCACCACGCGAGCATCGGCTCCGCCGTCTCCGACATTAACGAAGGCCTCTAATGGAAGCTTTTCAGGAATATTGGGAGGCCACGGTTTGAACGTCTGCTCATTCCAAGCCCCCGGGCTGACATAATCGCGCCGCACCGTAACACTCAGTTGAAATTGCGCTGGCGTCGCTTGAAATGGGCAACGTGCGTTCAGCCAAGCCGCGTAAGTCGTGACACCAAGTGCATCGCAGTACCTCGTCTGGCCCGCAGCAAGACAGCTGTCGGGACGCCCAGCGGTTCCACCGTCGGCAGGAAATGCGCATTTCATGACCAGCGCCTGAGCCGTTGGCGCATTGAATTCCTTCATGATGAACCCTGTCCCTCCACGCCCGCTGATCAGTGACGTCACCTTGGCATCGATGCGTAGGAAGCTGAAAGACACGCCGTCCCGAACGATATAGTCCGCACGCGGATTCCAGATCGGCATATCCTTGATAGCGACGATACGAATCAAAACCCCGTTGCAGTAATACGCCGCCTTTGTCCCGCCATTGCAGTCCGGTGACGTGTCGGCATATCGCTTCGTCAGTTGCTCCGCGACACGAAAACCCTCATCCATCTGCTCGGTCTCGTCGAAGCCGAATGTAGCGCCTTGCCCCGGCACGAACGCCACACGCAGGATCGGCATCCATTCGCCAGTCGCCGTGAAGTACTGAATTTGGTAGCGCTGTGCCTGCAATAGCTGGCCAGGTGTGCCGACGTCGTAATAGAACGCCTGAATGGGGATGCTTGACGGTGCAGCCGGATTCCATGCCGCGCTCAACAGCGACAGAGATGTCTGCGCGAGTGCATCGGACACCTGTTCGTGCGCCTGCATCGCTACGTTAAACTGTGAGGCGATGTATGCACTCAGCGAGCACTGACGCAGCACGTTCTGGCCATTCGCAACGAAGTGTGCGACCCACGATGTTGCATCGATCACGGCGTTCGCCGCGCACGAGCTCCAGTCCGGCGGGATCGGCGGCGCGCTCCCCAGCAGGTCGCAACCGTGCGACCCGGAAGTCCCCGGCGGGCTCACCGAAAATGGATACACGCAGCGCACGTCGAAGGGCTTATGCCAACCCGTCGCGGTCAGTCCATCGGCAAGAATGAAACCCGCCGTGGCCCCCAACGACGTCGAGCGCAAGTCGCCTCGCACAAACGCGAGATTGACCGACTGGGTCTGCGTTTCCGCTGCGCTCAATGCCGCAAACTGCTGCGAAGCACCGCCCGTGAGCGGACGCACGATCAGGCCACTACACATCCATATCGGGCGGTCGACTGCGCATCTTTCGACGCGCGAGTCGTATCGTTGGTTGATCAGTTTCGCGACATCCGAACCGGAGACGGCAAACGCCTGCGCGCAGTGCATGGCGATGCCGATGGATGCCAGCGTCAGCAAGCACCGCAAGGCGCAAGCGCACAAACCCGCAACACAGCGGGAAATGATAGTCGCCATGACACTGTCTCGCGAGAAGTCCGCCCGCGCTCATTGGGCCACGCCGCGAGAACGGCCAACAACTGTCAACCTTGACAGGTCATGACGTCAGGCGATGGAGGCTTCGGACGTAAAAAAACCGCCTTCCCCTTCTCGGGAAAGGCGGTCTTTCAGACGTGCCTATCACGCGCGACGTCATTCGGTCATGCGTGACGCCTCATTTAACGCTTTAGGCCACCCAGCGGCGCGCGTTACGGAACATACGCATCCACGGGCTGTCTTCGCCCCAATGCTCCGGCGCCCAGCTCATCTGCACGGTGCGGAACACGCGCTCCGGATGCGGCATCATCACCGTGAATCGGCCGTCGCCGGTCGTGACTGCAGTGAGACCGCGAGGCGAACCGTTCGGGTTGAACGGATATTGCTCGGTCGGCTGGCCACGATGGTCGACGAAACGCATCGCAGCAATCGCCTGATCGATGTTGCCCTGCTGACCGAAGTTGGCAAAGCCCTCACCGTGTGCGATCACGATCGGCAATTGCGAGCCGGCCATGTCCTTAAAGAACAGCGACGGCGAATCGAGCACTTCCACTTGCGTCAGACGCGCTTCGTACTTCGATTGGTTGTACGTGAACTTCGGCCATGCCGCCGCACCCGGAATCAGGTTCGACAGGTTGCTCATCATCTGGCAACCGTTGCACACGCCCAGCGCGAATGTGTCGGCGCGATTGAAGAAGCCCGCGAATTGCTCGGCCAGCGACGGATTGAACAGGATCGTCTTCGCCCAGCCTTCACCTGCACCCAGCGTATCGCCGTACGAGAAACCGCCGCAAGCGATGAAGCCCTTGAATGCTTCGAGCGAGTGACGGCCCGCGAGCAGATCGCTCATGTGCACGTCGTAGGCCTCGAAACCAGCCTTGTCCAGCACGTAGGCCATTTCCAGATGGGAGTTCACACCCTGCTCGCGCAGGACGGCCACCTTCGGACGCGCGCCCGACGAAATGAACGGTGCCGCGATGTCTTCCCTCGGATCGAACGTCACCTTCGGCGAGAGGCCCGGGTCGCTCGTATCGTTCAGCGCTTCGTACTCGGCGTCCGCTGCGGCCGGATTGTCGCGCAGACGCGCAATGCGCCAGCTCACTTCCGTCCACACGCGTTGCAGTTCGGCGCGCGACGCACCAAAGACCTTCTTGGCATCGCGATAGATTTCGATGACGTCGCTCGTGTTCGGCTTGCCGATCACGTTCGTGCACGACGACAGACCCGCTTCACGCAGCGTCTGCAACACAGCGTCGCGCTCCGAAGCACGCACCTGAATCACGCCACCGAGCTCTTCCGAGAACAGCGCGCGCAGCGTCTTGTCTTCGCGACGGCCGACGGTCTGCTTCGCCCAATCCTTGGCGTCGCCATAATCCGACTCGAAGCCTTCGTCGAGCGTAAGCATGTCGACGTTGAGCGACACGCCGACGTGACCGGCGAATGCCATTTCAGCAACTGTGGCGAACAGACCGCCGTCCGAACGATCGTGGTACGCGAGCAGCTTGCCGTCGCTGTTGAGTTTCTGGATGGCGTCGAAGAAACGCTTGAGATCCGCCGGATCGTCCAGATCGGGCGTCACATCGCCGATCTGCTGCGTCACCTGCGCGAGGATACTGCCGCCCAGACGGTTCTTGTTGTGGCCCAGATCGATGGCGATCAGGACCGTCTCGCCTGCGTCAGCGACCGAGCGCAGTTGCGGCGTGAGATGGCCGCGAACGTCTTCGACCGGTGCGAATGCCGACACGATCAGCGACACAGGCGCGACAACATCCTTGTTGCGACCGGCGTCGTCCCACTTCGTACGCATCGACAGCGAATCCTTGCCGACCGGAATCGACAGACCCAGCGCCGGGCACAGTTCCATGCCGACGGCCTTCACCGTGTCGAACAGCGCAGCGTCTTCGCCTTCGGTGCCGCACGCGGCCATCCAGTTGGCCGACAGCTTGATCTGGTCCAGCGACGTAATCGGTGCTGCGGCAATGTTGGTGATGGCTTCACCGACCGCCATGCGGCCCGATGCCGGTGCATCGATCACCGCCAGCGGCGTGCGCTCGCCCATCGTCATCGCTTCGCCGCGATAACCCGCGAAGTCCATCAGCGAGATGGCGCAGTCGGCCACCGGCACCTGCCACGGGCCGACCATCTGGTCGCGTGCCGTCAGGCCGCCCACGGTACGATCGCCAATGGTGATGAGGAACGACTTGCTCGCTACCGTCGGGTGACGTAGCACGGCACGCGCCACTTCGTCCAGCGACAGGCCGGTGACATCCACCGGCGGGAGTTCTTGCTTCACACGCGTGACGCTACGGTGCATGCGCGGCGGCTTGCCGAGCAGCACGTCCATCGGCATGTCGACCGGGTCCGGCGATTCCGGATGCATCGGATCGACCAGCTTCAGTTGACGCTCGTCCGTAGCGACACCCACGACCGCCACCGGGCAACGCTCGCGCTGGCAGATTTCCTGGAATGCCGGGAAGCTGTCCGGTGCGATGGCGAGCACGTAGCGCTCCTGCGCTTCGTTACTCCAGATTTCGGCGGGCGACATGCCCGACTCTTCCAACTGCACCTGACGCAAATCGAAACGTGCGCCCTTGCCTGCGCCGTCGACCAGTTCGGGGAATGCATTCGAGATGCCACCTGCGCCCACATCGTGAATCGACAGGATCGGGTTGGCTTCGCCCTGACGCCAGCACCAGTTGATGACTTCCTGCGCACGGCGCTCGATTTCCGGGTTGCCACGCTGCACCGAGTCGAAGTCGAGTTCGGCCGTGTTGGTGCCCGTCGCCATCGAGCTGGCCGCACCGCCGCCCATCCCGATGCGCATGCCCGGGCCGCCGATCTGGATCAGCAGCGTGCCGGCCGGCAGGTCATGCTTGTGCGTATGTTGCGCGGCGATGTTGCCCATGCCGCCCGCGATCATGATCGGCTTGTGATAGCCACGCACACGACCGCCCACATTCTGCTCGTAGGTACGGAAGTAGCCGCCCAGATTCGGACGGCCGAACTCGTTGTTGAACGCAGCACCGCCGAGCGGGCCGTCGATCATGATTTGCAGCGGCGACGCGATTCGGTCCGGGCGACCGTATTCGGCACCGGTGTCGTCGGGCTTGCGCAGCGACGGCGGCACGGCCACGTCGCGGTCGTTTTCCCACGATTCACGCGCATCCGGCAGCGCCAGATTCGAGACGGTGAAACCCGTCAGACCGGACTTCGGCGTGGATCCACGGCCCGTCGCACCTTCGTCGCGAATCTCACCGCCCGCGCCCGTCGACGCGCCAGGGAACGGCGAAATCGCCGTCGGGTGGTTGTGCGTCTCGACCTTCATCAGCGTGTGCGTCAGTTCGACGCTGCGGCCGTACTTGCCGTCGGCACCGCGCGGATACCAGCGCTCGACTTCGGCGCCTTCCATCACCGAAGCGTTGTCCGAATACGCCACCACCGTGCCCTGCGGGTGCAGTTGGTGCGTGTTCTTGATCATCTTGAACAGCGTCAGGTCCTGACGCTCGCCGTCGATGGTCCAGTCGGCATTGAAAATCTTGTGACGGCAGTGCTCGCTGTTGGCCTGCGCGAACATCATCAGTTCGACGTCGGTCGGATTGCGCTTCAGGGTGGTGAACGCGTCGACCAGATAGTCGATTTCGTCTTCGGCCAGCGCCAGACCCAGATCGCGGTTCGCCGCTTCGAGCGCGCTGCGGCCCACGCCGATCACGTCGACCGTCTGCAGCGGCTTGGCCGGCAGTTCGACGAAGAGCGCCTCGGCATCCTTGCGCGTCGCGACGACGGTTTCGGTCATGCGGTCGTGCAGGACGGAGGCCACTCGGGCGAGCACGTCGGCGGCGAGCGACTTCTTGCCGCCCAGCAGGCCCGACTTCACGCCAATCGTGTATTCCACTGCGCGCTCGATACGGCGCACATGATCGATGCCGCAGTTGCGGGCGATATCCGTCGCCTTGCTTGCCCACGGCGAAATCGTACCCAGACGCGGAATCACCAGCAGTTGGTCACCCACCGGCTCTTCGCGCATCGGTTCACCGTAAGTGAGCAGACCGGCGACGCGAGCGACATCGTCACCCGACAGCGGCTCGGCGCTGGCGACCAGGTGGACGTAGCGCGCATCGATGCGCACGATCGAACTGTCGATGGCTTGCAGGGTCTGCAGAAGACGTTGCTGGCGGAATTCGGAGAGCGCCAAGGCGCCGGCGAAGCAGGCAATGTGAGTCATGGAAGGACGGAAGGCGAGGCGTTCAGAACGCGGGGGAACGACAAACCGGGATTATACCCTGCTTACCCCGGGTTATACCCGAGTGCGCGACAGGCAATCTGCGTTGTGTCCCGCCCTGTGAGGGCGTCTCTCTGGTAACCTATGCGCCCCGTATCCACGCGGGCCGCAAAACCCGGTTCATGCAGCTCGCCGGCCATGCGGCACGTCAAAAAACGACACTAACAAGCGAACGAACGGGCGTTCGCCACACACCAGACGGTTGGGAATGAAGGTCATCGTTATCGGCGGCGGGGTCATTGGCACGTGTACTGCCTACTATCTGGCCGCCGCGGGGCACACGGTTACGCTCGTCGAGCGCAATAGCACGGTTGCGCAAGAGAGCAGCTTCGGCAACGCAGGCGTCATCGCCCCGGGCTACGTCACGCCCTGGGCCGCGCCCGGCATGCCGCGCAAGCTGCTGGGCTACATGTTCAGCTCCGCCAGCCCACTCATCTTCCGCCCCGGCCTGTCGGCCGGCACATGGCGCTGGGCTGCCCGCTGGCTGCGCGAGTGCAAGATCGACCGCTATCGCGCCAATCGCGAACGCATGCAGCGTCTTGCGTTCTATAGCCAGCGCTGCCTCCACGAACTGCGTGAATCTCACATCTTCGAATACGAACATACGCAGGGCTATCTGCAATTGTTCCGCACCGAACGCGAAATCAAGATGAACGAGCCGGCGCGCGCCATGCTCGCCGAGAATGAAGTGCCGCACCGACTGCTGAGCGCCGAGGAGTGCCGCAAGCTCGAACCTGCCATTTCCACCGATGCTCAGCTTGCCGGCGGCCTGCATCTGCCGCGCGACGAGACCGGGAACTGCCCGCTGTTCACCAAGCGCCTTGCCCAGATCGCACGCGACATGGGCGTCACGCTCGCCGCCGAGACGACGGTCCTCTCCGTGCGGCCGAACATTGGCCGTGCCGGTGTCAGCGTCGAGACGGCCAGTACCGCCCAGACGGGGCAAACCTCGACGCTCGAAGCGGACGCCGTCGTGATCGCCGCAGGCGTGGCGAGCACGACGCTGCTGCGCCCGCTCGGTATCGACCTGCCGCTGTGGCCGATCAAGGGCTACTCGATCACGGTGCCGGTGAAGACCGAACTGTTCAGCCCGCGAATCGCCGTCATGGACGAGTCGTACAAGACCGCCATCACCCCGCAGGGCAACCGCTTACGCATTGCGGGCACGGCAGAGCTGGGCGACACGCAACTTTTGCTGCGCGAGCGCGCCATCGCCACGCTTTACAAGGTAGCAACCGACTGGTTCCCCGGTGCAGGCAAATACCGCGAGGCGCGGGCGTGGGTCGGTGCGCGTCCGATGCTGCCGGATGGCCCGCCGCTGCTCGGCGCGACGCATCTGCCCGGCATTTTCCTCAATGTCGGCCACGGCTCGACCGGCTGGGCGATGGCCTGCGGCTCGGGACGCGTACTCGCCGACATCATCTCCGGACAAACGCCAGATATCGATCTGAACGGGCTGACGCTCGCTCGATACGACCGGTAACCGGGCAGAAACGACTGGGGATCTTCCCCATTCCCGCCCGGGACGCCGCGTCGGAGATTGCCGACACAGTGTCGGGATTCATGCTGACAGTCGAAGCGGCGCGTTGACGGCATAATGGCCCGATAGGCACGCCAAGTGCGACGACATCCCCCGACGCGTCTGCCCCCAGACAGGCATCGAACGAGGCCCGTCGTGCGCTGCGACGCCGCGTCCATTGCCCTAGCTTCCGGGAGCTTCGCCTGCCATGTCCGATTCCCCGCGCGTCGACTCACCCGCCGATCTGCCCACGGACCCACCCGCCGATTTGGCAGATGCTGCGTCTGCGGCTAACGCGAGCCCGCACTCCCTTCCCGACACCGTATCGACGACCGCTACTGCCACCGCGTCGCTTGATCTGTCTCTCCCCGACACGCTGCGCGACGTGGAGCGCGCCGCCGCCGCCAAACTGCCCCCCCACACCCTGATGGCGCGCGCCGGGGCGGCTATTGCACATTGGCTTTACGGTCGCCTCCCCGCCCTCGCAAGCGCAGGTCGTCAACCCGTACTGCTGCTCGCCGGCCCCGGGAACAACGGCGGAGACGCTTACATTGCCGCTCGCGAATTGCACCGTCGAGGCGTGCTGATCGACGTGTGGCAACTCTCGCCACCCTCGGCAGACGACGCCCGCTGGGCGCTCGGCGAAGCCCTCGCCGCTGGCGTGCCGGTGCAGCCTGCGCCGACCACCTGGCCGCAGCCGACGGCTTACGCGTGGATTGTCGACGGCCTGTTCGGCATCGGCCTGTCCCGCCCGCTCGACGGCGCGGCCGCCGCACTGGTCGATAACATTGCCTACGCACACGCAGAAGGCACGCCAGTGCTAGCCATCGACATTCCTAGCGGGCTGCTTGCCGCCACCGGCATGGCGGGTGGGCCGGTCATCCAAGCCGATGCGACGATCGCGATGATCGGTGCCTGCCCGGGACTCTTTACCGGCATCGGGCGCGATGTCGCGGGCGACGTGCTCGTTGCCACACTGGGCGCCCACGACGCATTCGCGGAAGTACCGGCGCGATCGCCCATCGCCACGATCGCGCCCGATGCGTTTCGCACGCATCTACCACATCGTCACCATGCGTCGCACAAGGGCAGCTACGGTTCGCTGACCGTCCTCGGCGGCTTTGATGGCATGGTGGGCGCCCCCATGCTCTCTGCGCGCACAGGCCTGATGTCCGGCGCCGGTCGCGTGTATGTGGGGTTCGTCGCGCACGACGCCCCGGCGTGGGATCCGGTGCATCCCGAACTGATGCTGCGGCACGCCGAAAGTCTCGACCTTGCAACCATGCAGGCGGTGTCCGTCGGCCCCGGACTGGGGACGTCGGCTGCCTCCGCCGCTTGCCTCTCCCGAGCATTGGCACTGGACGATACGCCACTGGTGATCGATGCCGACGCACTCAACCTGCTGGCCGCCGAACCGGCGCTTGCGGAACGCGTGCGTCGCCGCGCCGGGCCGACGGTGATCACGCCGCATCCGTTGGAGGCCGCCCGGCTCGCAGGCTGCGACGTCGCCCGGATTCAGTCGGACCGACTTGCCTCAGCACGCGCGCTGGCACAGCATTTTGGCGCGACGGTCGTGCTCAAAGGATCGGGCACTGTCGTAGACGATGGTGCAACGACATGGATCAATACGACCGGTAATGCCGGGCTGGCGACGGCCGGTACCGGCGACGTGCTGACCGGCGTCATCGGTGCGCTGCTTGCGCAAGGCATGCCTGCGACGCAAGCCGCGCTGGCAGGCGTATGGATTCACGGGCGCGCAGCCGAGCGTTGCGTGCGAGAAGGTGCGGGGCCAGCGGGTCTGACGGCATCGGAACTCTTGCCGGCGATCCGCACCGAACTGGCTGAACTGTTGAACGATTCCGCACGTGGGGCGCAGAGGGTTGCATCACCTCGCGGGATTCGAGGTGGCGGCAATTGAGGTTGCACTGCCTAACAGCATACGTTGCCGTTAAAGACGACTGAGTCAGACGCGTTTGATTCGAGTACTTCGCCGTCTCGCCCCTCAGGGCGCATTTCAGCGCGATTTCGCGGTGACTCCCGTTATACTTCGCTTTATCGAAATGGTCATATCGCACATGCCGTACAAGACATCCGCTCGTCCGGACCAACTTCCTGCCTGGCGCACCCTAATCGCACATCGTGACGAAATCGCCGCACAACACATGCGCGACTGGTTTGCCGGCGCCGGGGCCAATGCGCGTGTCGAGAGCTTTTCGTTGCACGCGGCGGGACTGTATCTCGACTATTCGAAGAACCGCATTACAGACAAGACACGCACGCTCCTCACGCATCTCGCGCGCGAGTGCCACGTGCCGGCCAAGCGCGATGCCATGTGGGCCGGTGCACATGTCAACGTTACGGAAGATCGTGCAGCACTTCACATCGCACTGCGCGCCCCCAAAGGGGTAACGTTTCGCGACAGTTCGGGCGAGGTCAGCAGCGGCGTATGCGAGACGCTCTCGCGCATGCACGACTTCAGCGAACGCGTGCGTGACGGCCGCTGGGTCGGCGCGACGGGCAAACGCATCAAACATCTGATCAACGTCGGCATCGGCGGCTCGGACCTTGGCCCTCGCATGGTATGCGACGCCCTCGCCGTCTACGGACGCGAGGATCTCTCGGCACACTTCATCGCCAATATCGACCCGACCGAACTTGCGCGCACATTGCCAACGCTCGACCCCGAAGCCACGCTCGTCGTAGTTTGCTCGAAGACATTCACAACGCTCGAAACCATGACGAACGCGCGCACCATTCGCGCGTGGCTCATTCAAAACGGCATCCCTGAGGGCGATCTCGACAAGCATTTCGTCGCGGTCTCGACCAATGTGGACGAGGCGATGAGATTCGGGATTCTTCGCGAGAACGTGTTCCAGTTCGGCGAATGGGTGGGTGGACGTTACTCGCTGTGGTCGTCCGTCGGCCTGATCGTCATGCTGTATCTGGGCGCTCAGCATTTCGAGGCGCTGCTCGCCGGTGCGCATGCGATGGATGAACACTTCCGTCATGCGCCGCTCGAAGCCAACATGCCGGTACTACTCGGCCTGCTGGGCATCTGGTATCGCAATTTCTTCGACGCACAGACGCTTTCCATCGCACCGTACACCGACGCGCTGCAAAAGCTGCCGCCGTACCTCCAGCAGCTCGACATGGAGAGTAACGGCAAGTCCGTGCAGATCGACGGCTCACCCGTCGCCTGGCAGACAGCGCCGATCATCTGGGGGGAGCCGGGCACGAATGGCCAGCACGCCTACTTCCAGATGCTGCATCAGGGCACGACGCTTGTGCCTATCGATTTCATCGCCGTGCTGGAGCCGCAATACGACCAGCCAGCCTACCTCGACCACCATCGCAAGCTGCTTGCCAACTGCTTTGCGCAAAGCGAAGCATTGCTTCAGGGCGGCTCGATGGCGACGCCCGAACAAGCCGGTGGCCCCCTGGGCGCACAACGCGCGTTCGAAGGTAATCGTCCCAGCAATACGCTGGTAATCGATAAGCTGACGCCAGAACGCCTTGGCGCGTTGATCGCACTCTACGAGCACAAGGTGTTCGTGCAGGCCTCGATCTGGAATATCAATCCGTTCGATCAATGGGGCGTGGAACTGGGCAAGACGCTGTGCCGCGCGATTGAGTCGGAGCTCGTCGATCCGGATTCGCTCAAACCGGATGCCCACGACGCCTCGACGGCATCGCTGATCCGTATTGCAGGGCAAGCCCTAAAGAAGAAGAGGTAACACGATGCCGGAGACCTTCCGGCAATATCCTCTGACATTGCCTTATGCAAATGAAAGGAGAAGCCATTGCGGCTTCTCCTTTTTGTTTCGGGTGACATCAGACAGGCGGGACGTCATCAGAACCCAGCGTCAGATCGCCGCACCATTCACGACGCGTCCACCCGCAAGCTGCACCGTGGCATCACAACGCTGCGCAATCGCCAGATCGTGCGTCACCAGCACCAACGTCGCGCCACTGGCCTCGTTGAGCGAAAACATCAGTTCGATGACCCGCTCGCCCGTGGCCGTGTCGAGACTGCCTGTCGGCTCGTCGGCGAACAGCACGGCAGGCGCCGTCACGAACGCGCGTGCGAGCGCCACACGCTGCTGCTCACCGCCCGAGAGTTGCTTCGGATAGTGGGTCAGGCGTGCCCCCAAACCTACCTGTTCCAGCAATTTGACGGCACGATTGCGAATCTCCCGTGTCTCACCCAACAGCTCGAGCGGCAACATTACGTTTTCGAGCGCAGTCAGGTGCGGCATCAGCTGAAACGACTGGAAGACGAAGCCGACGGCCCCCCGTCGCAACGCGGCGCGCCCCTCTTCGTCAAGCTCACCGAGCGACTTGCCCAGCAGCGTGATGCTGCCGTCGGTCGCAGTATCGAGCCCGGCCATCAGACCGAGCAGCGTGGACTTTCCGGACCCCGACGCTCCCACGATGGCCACGCTCTGGCCCTTCGCGACGGAGAAGTCGATATCCTGCAAAATGACTAGCTCGCCGGTGGCGTCGCGCAACCGTTTGCCCAGGCCCCGCACTTCAATAACGTTTTCGGAAAACGACATGGCAAGAAGAGAGTTCTTGAAATTGGCCGCATCAGCCGCCGTTGGCTGGTGCATGCTGACAGGGACCGCGGCGAACGCGGCAAGTTCTGGCGCGCCGACAATTCTCGTCGTGGGCGACAGCCTTTCGGCGGAATATGGCATCGCGCGCGGTGCCGGCTGGGTCAATCTGATGCAGCAGACAATCACGCAGAGTGGCTACGATTATAACGTCGTGAATGCCAGTATCAGTGGCGACACGACGAGCGGCGGGCGCTCCCGTCTCGCCCCGTTGCTCGAACGCTATCACCCCGCCGTGACCATCATCGAACTAGGGGGCAACGACGCGCTGCGCGGCATTCCGCTCGATCTCACTCGCAACAATCTACGCGAGATGATCGCCGCGTCGCGTAAGGTCGGCAGCCGTGTGATCGTGGTCGGCATGCGCATCCCGCCGAACTACGGTCCCGACTATAGCGAGCAATTCTTCACCATGTTCTCGACCATCGCCAAACAGGAAAAGACCGGCTACGTGCCGTTCCTGCTGGCGGGCGTCATCGAACATCAGGACTGGTTCCAGCAAGACCAGATTCATCCGCTCGCCAAGGCGCATCCGCAGATTCTGCAAAACGTCTGGCCGACGGTGAAACCGCTGCTCAAACCCGCCGCCGCAGCAACGTCCGCCAAACCACCCGCGAAAGCCGCAGACTCACGGGCGCCAAAGTCCGGCGCATAAAAAAACGGCCAACTCAGTTGGCCGTTTTCTTTTGGCTGATGGATCGCACGCTATGCGATTCTCAGGCGATCAGTTGCTCGCCGCCTTAGTCACGTCGTTCACGACCTTGACCTTCGAGCGCGCCCGCAGATCACCCACCCAGGCGTTCCACTCGGCCTGTGCAGCGAGTTGGCTGAGCTGTTGCGCTTCGGCCGCCAGACGCTGCGGATCTTGCGTTGCCGGTTGCGACACCTTGCTGATGCGATACACGGCGTAGCCCTGACCTTCGCCCAGCGACACACCCACATAGGCGGGCAACTTGCTCGTGTCCGCACCAAAAATGGCGGTGAGTGCCGTCGGCACCAGCTTGCCCGGATTGTCGCGCGAGACGGTTTGCGCAGCACCGAATGTCGCATCGCCACCCTTCTTGAGCGCTTCCAGTTTCGCTTCGCCAGCCTTCTTGGCTTCCTGTTCGGCGAGATCGGCAATCGCCTTCTGCTTCACCTGTGCTTCGATCTGATCGAGCGGCGGCGTGGCAGCCGGGTGATACGTCACGATGCGGGCCGACACCAGCACGCCCTGTCCCACATCCACAGCCTCGGTATTACGCTTGTTTTTGAGCGACTCGTCGCCAAACACAGCCTTGAGCAGCTTTTCGTTGCCGAGCGGGCTCTGGGCGAGTGCAGCATCCGGCGTACGCGTCACCTTGGCGGTCTGCACCTTCAGGTTCAGCTTGTCAGCCACCGGTTGCAGGCTGTCCGGCTGCTCGTACACCGCGTTCGTGAACTGGTCCGCGAGCTTGGCGTAGCCCTTCGCGGCTTCTTGCTGACGATACTGATCGGCCAGTTGCGACTTCACTTCGTCGAACGATTTCGTCTGCGCCGGCTTGATGCCCGTGAGCTTGATGATGTGATAACCGAAGTCACTCTTTACGACATCGCTCACTTCACCTTCGCTCTTGAGTGCGAATGCGGCATCGGCAAACGGCTTGACCATAGCGTCGCGCGCGAAGAAGCCGAGGTCGCCGCCGTTGCCCTTAGAACCCGGGTCTTCCGAGTTCTCGCTGGCCAGCTTGGCGAAGTCGTTCGGATTCTTCTTGATCTGCGCGAGGATCGCGTCAGCCTTCGCCTTCGCCTTGGCGTGGTCGGCCGGCGACGCATCTGCCGGCGACGCAATCAGAATGTGCGATGCACGGCGCTCTTCCTGCGTCGTGTATTGCTTCAGATTGTCGTTGTACATCTTGCGCAGCACATCGTCGCTCGGCGCGGTTTGCGCCGACGTCGGCATGGCCTTCGGATCGAGTACCACGTACTGGATCTCAGCCGACTCAGGCGTCTGGAATGCGGCTTTGTGCGCGTCGTAATATGCCTGGATCTGTTGCTGCGTCGGCACGATCTTGCCGGCAAAGTCCGTCAGCGGGAAGTCCAGCGCCGACACTTCGCGCTGCTGCGAACGCAATTGTGCGAAACGTTCGAGCACCGTCTTCGGCAGCATGGCGCTCGCCTGCACGCTCGACGGCAACTGATTCGACGCCAGCTCGAAACGAATCTGCGCTTCGAGACGCTGCGGCGTCAGGTTCTGCGCGGACAGCAATTGCTCGTAAGCGGCCTGATCGATCGAACCGTCTGCACGGCGCAGCTGCGCAATTGCCGGAATGGCGAGCAGCGCCTCGCGCACTTGCGCATCGGGCACCGACAGATTCTTCTTGAGGGTTTCTTGTTGCAGCAGCTTTTGCTGGATCAAATTGTCCAGCACAGCACTGCGCATTTCCGGCGTGTTGATCTGGCTCGCGTCGACGGCGCCGCCGAACATCTGCTGCATGCGCTCCGTTTGCGCGCGAAGCACACTGTCGTACTCCTGGCGCGTCACGGTCTGATCGCCGACCTTGGCGATCGTACCGGCATCCGAGGCGTATTCCTGCCAGCCATGAACGCCAAACACCACGAACGACGGGACGATCAGCACCGTCAGGAAGATGAGGACCAAGCGTTGGTGACGGCGAATGAAGTCGAACATACGAAATCGGAAGAGTCGTCTGGATGCGTTTTATGACGCTATATGGCAAAAAAGGCGAACCGAAGTTCGCCTTTTCACAATTTGGCGGAGCGGACGGGGCTCGAACCCGCGACCCCCGGCGTGACAGGCCGGTATTCTAACCAACTGAACTACCGCTCCCCAAGATCTGGAACTGGTGGGTGCTGAGGGGCTCGAACCCCCGACCTACGCCTTGTAAGGGCGCCGCTCTACCAACTGAGCTAAGCACCCGTTCCTGATTTTAGTCTTGTTCTTGCTGCTTCTTGCCGAAGCAGGAAAGCTCGTTAGTTTACTGCATCTTTAAGATCTTTGCCAGGGCGAAATTTCGGAACCTTCGCCGCCTTGATCTTGATGGGTTCACCTGTGCGCGGATTGCGTCCCGTACGAGCGGCGCGCTTGGCGAGATGGAACGTGCCAAAGCCGACCAGCGTCACGTCGTCACCCTTCTTCAGCGCTTTCTTTACTGCACCCACCAATGCGTCAAGCGATCGGCCTGCAGCAGCTTTCGAAATATCTGCCTGTTCAGAGATGTGCTCGATCAGTTCCGTCTTATTCACTGTAACCCCCTTGCAAGGATAGTAGGCGATTGAGCCGCGGAGGCGCTCTTTGCGCGCCTTGACATTGATCTGAGAGGTCCGCTGGCTTTGCCATTAGACAAGCCGCAAACCCTGATGTCAAGCCGTTTTGCGGCGTTCTGACTGCATCGGAAGCACTCCTGAATCAGTGCTTGCCGGACGTTATTTTCGAGCACTTTGCGTGAATAAAAAAAGCCCGGGGAAAACCCCGAGCTTTTTGAACGTTTTTCTATCAGGCGACGACCGCACTGCGATCAGTCGCCCAACGAAACCCGCTTTTAGTGCTTGATGACTTCCTGCTTGCCGCTTGCGTCTGCATTCGGCGTCACAGGCGCTGCCTTGGCTTCTTCTTCCGGCAGCGGCGTCGGTGCATGCTCCAGTGCGAGTTCAAGCACCTTGTCGATCCAGCGCACCGGCACGATCTCCAGCGCGTTCTTGACCGTATCGGGAATCTCTGCGAGATCCTTCACGTTCTCTTCCGGAATCAACACGAGCTTGATGCCACCGCGATGTGCTGCGAGCAGCTTCTCCTTGAGCCCGCCGATCGGCAGCACTTCGCCGCGCAGCGTGATCTCACCGGTCATCGCGACATCCGCACGCACCGGAATCCCGGTGAGCACCGACACGAGCGCCGTTGTCATCGCAATACCGGCAGACGGACCGTCCTTCGGCGTCGCGCCTTCGGGCACGTGGATGTGGATGTCCTTCTTCTCGAACTGCTCGTCGGACACGCCGAGACGACGTGCACGCGAACGCACCACCGAGCGTGCAGCTTCGACCGACTCTTTCATCACGTCGCCGAGCGAACCCGTGCGGATGATGTTGCCCTTGCCAGGCATCAGTGCAGCTTCGATCGTCAGCAGATCGCCACCGACTTCCGTCCACGCCAGGCCCGTGACCTGACCGATCTGGTTTTCCTTCATTGCCAGACCGAAGTCGAACTTGCGCACGCCGAGGAAGTTGTCGAGATTGCCTGCGTCAACCTTGATCGACGAGCCATCGACCTTCTTGAGCAGCAACATCTTCACGACCTTGCGGCAGATCTTCGAGATTTCACGCTCAAGCGAACGCACGCCCGCTTCACGCGTGTAGTAACGAATGATGTCGCGAATCGCGGCTTCCGTCAGATCGATTTCGCCTTCCTTCAACCCATTGTTCTTCTTCTGCTTCGGCAGCAGATAACGCTGGGCGATGTTGACCTTCTCGTCTTCCGTATAACCCGACAGACGGATCACTTCCATACGGTCGAGCAGCGGCGCCGGAATGTTCAGCGAGTTCGACGTCGCCACGAACATCACATCCGACAGATCGAAGTCGACTTCGACGTAGTGGTCCGAGAACGTGTGGTTCTGTTCCGGATCGAGCACTTCGAGCAGTGCCGAGCTCGGGTCGCCACGGAAGTCCATACCCATCTTGTCCACTTCGTCGAGCAGGAACAGCGGGTTGCGCACGGCGACCTTCGACAGGCTCTGCAAAATCTTGCCGGGCATCGAACCGATGTACGTGCGACGGTGACCGCGAATCTCGGCCTCGTCACGCACGCCGCCCAGCGCCATACGCACGAACTTTCGGTTCGTGGCACGCGCGATCGACTGACCAAGCGAGGTCTTACCCACACCGGGGGGCCCGACCAGGCACAGGATCGGCGCCTTGACCTTGTCCACGCGCTGTTGCACAGCAAGATACTCAAGGATGCGTTCCTTAACCTTCTCGAGACCGAAGTGGTCTTCGTCGAGCACCTTCTCGGCGTTCGTCAGGTCGTTGTTCACCTTGCTCTTCTTGCGCCACGGCAGGCCAACCAGCGTGTCGATGTAGTTACGCACGACGGTGGCTTCCGCCGACATCGGAGACATCAGCTTGAGCTTCTTGAGTTCGGCGTCGGCCTTCTTTTTAGCTTCCTTGGGCAGATGCGCGGCCTTGATGCGCTTCTCGAGTTCTTCGAGATCCGCACCCTCTTCGCCTTCGCCCAGTTCCTTCTGGATCGCCTTGACCTGCTCGTTCAGGTAGTACTCGCGCTGGCTCTTTTCCATCTGGCGCTTTACGCGGCCACGAATGCGCTTTTCCACCTGGAGAATGTCGATCTCGCTCTCGAGCTGCGCGAGCAAATGCTCAAGGCGCTCGATGACCGGGAACATCTCCAGAATCTTCTGCTTCTGCTCCAGCTTGAGGGGCAGGTGTGCAGCGATGGTGTCAGCCAGACGACCCGCTTCGTCGATCCCCGACAGCGACGTCAGGATCTCCGGCGGAATCTTCTTGTTGAGCTTCACGTACTGATCGAACTGCGCCACGATCGCACGACGCAGGGCCTCGGATTCCGGCGAATTGCCGTCGTCCGGCTCAAGCGGCATGACTTCCGACGTGAACTGGGTTTCTTCTTCGTCCACACTCAGGGTGCGGGCGCGCTGAATCCCTTCGACGAGCACCTTGACGGTGCCATCGGGCAGTTTGAGCATTTGCAGGATGTTCGCCACGCAGCCGATCTCGTAGAGATCCTTGGACGTGGGCTCGTCCTTGGCCGCAGCTTTCTGCGCGACCAGCATGATGTGCTTGCCGCCTTCCATCGCGGTTTCAAGCGCTTTAATCGATTTCGGACGCCCCACGAAAAGGGGAATCACCATGTGCGGAAACACGACCACGTCGCGCAGAGGCAACAGGGGCAGTTGAATCGCTTCGGGCGGGAGGATTTGGGTGCCTGACATCTCGTTCCCCATATTTAACGATACCGTTGTGTTCCAGCTAATTGAGGCCGCCGGCGAGAATTACAAGAGGCTGGGAAAGCCCTTTCGCCAACAAGTTGCACCACTCGGGGTTTCATTGCCCGTGGCACTAGTATGAAGGAAAAAAAGCCGTCCATGTTTCCACGAACGGCTTGGGGCAGCGCTAAGTTGACCGTTCAATTGGAGCCGGCAACCTTGGGCGACTCCTGATAGATCAAAAGCGGCTTTCCGTCGCCGCTGATGGCGTTTTCATCAAGGATGACCTTGGTCACGCCCTTAAGCGACGGCAACTCGTACATGACTTCCAGCAAGGCCTGCTCGATGATCGAACGCAGGCCGCGCGCACCCGTCTTGCGCTTGATCGCCTTGCGCGCCACGGCGTGCATGGCGGCCGGGCGAATCTCCAGCTCGACGCCTTCCATCAAGAACAGGCGCTGATACTGTTTGACCAGCGCGTTCTTCGGCTCGATCAGGATCGTGACCAGCGCGTCTTCGTCAAGCTTACCCAACGTGGCAACCACCGGCAGACGACCGATCAGTTCCGGGATCAGACCGAATTTGATCAGATCTTCAGGCTCGACGTCGCGCAACAATTCGCCCGCGTCGCGCTCTTCACCCGTTTTGACCGTTGCGCCGAAGCCGATCCCCGTCTTTTCCGTACGGTTCATGATGATCTTTTCGAGACCATCGAACGCGCCGCCGCAAATGAAGAGGATGTTCGTCGTATCGACCTGGATGAAATCCTGGTTGGGATGCTTGCGACCGCCCTGCGGCGGCACCGACGCCATCGTGCCTTCGACCAGCTTGAGCAGCGCCTGCTGCACGCCTTCGCCCGACACGTCGCGCGTAATCGACGGGTTGTCCGACTTACGGCTGATCTTGTCGATTTCGTCGATGTAGACAATGCCCTTCTGCGCCTGCTCGATCTCGTAATTGCAGTTCTGCAGGAGCTTCTGGATGATGTTTTCGACGTCTTCACCCACATAACCGGCTTCGGTCAGCGTGGTGGCGTCGGCAATCACGAAAGGCACATTGAGCAGACGCGCGAGCGTCTGCGCGAGCAGCGTCTTGCCCGAGCCGGTCGGCCCGATCAGCAGGATGTTGCTCTTGGAAAGTTCGACCTCGTCGCGCTTGTCGCCGAGGTGCTTCAATCGCTTGTAATGGTTGTAGACCGCAACGGCCAAAATCTTCTTGGCCCGGTCCTGACCGATCACATATTGATCGAGACTCTCGCGAATTTCCTGCGGGGACGGCAGATCGGACTTGGCGCCGCTGCCGCTCTCGTCGTCAGCTGCTGCGGCCTCGTCGCGAATAATCTCGTTGCACAGATCAATGCACTCGTCGCAAATGAACACGGACGGACCTGCGATGAGCTTCTTGACCTCGTGCTGGCTCTTTCCGCAGAAGGAGCAGTAGAGCAGCTTTTCGCCGTTGGAAGTGCTTTTTTTATCCACCATATCTGTGTCAGCCTGCTAGCAATTTGCGCCCCGGTCGTCCCCCGCCGGGGGCGGCAAACGCGGCATACGTGAATTCCATTGTAACGCCATGCTGTACGAGCGTGTGGCCCACTCGCGACAGCCATAAATTCCCTTTAACGACAAAGACTTGGCGCGATCACCCAGCTTCCCGAATCGAAAATGCCTGGTGTCGCGCCAACGATTTTGCCGTCAGGCGCCCCGTCTTCGAGTCCGAATCAGGGACGCTTTTGGAGCACGCGATCGATCAAACCGTACTCGACGGCATCGGCGGCGGACTTGAAGTTGTCGCGGTCGGTGTCGCGTGCGATCACTTCGAGATCCTGCCCGGTGTTCTGCGCCAGCAGACGATTCAACCGGTCCTTGAGCAGCAGGATTTCCTTGGCGTGAATCTCGATGTCCGACGCCTGACCACGGGCGCCGCCCAGCGGCTGGTGAATCATGATGCGTGCGTTCGGCAGAGCAAAACGCTTGCCCTTCTCACCGGCAGCCAGCAGGAAAGCCCCCATGCTCGCAGCCATGCCGAGGCACAGCGTCGAGACCGCAGGTTTGACGAACTGCATCGTGTCGTAAATCGCCAGGCCTGCCGAGACGGAACCGCCCGGCGAGTTGATGTACATCGAGATTTCCTTATCCGGATTTTCGCTCTCGAGGAACAGCAATTGGGCGACGACGAGGTTGGCGCTTTGGTCGTTGACCTCGCCAACCATGAAAATGATGCGCTCTTTGAGGAGTCGCGAATAAATATCGTAAGCGCGCTCACCACGACCACTTTGCTCGACGACCATCGGCACGAGGCCAAGGCCTTGCGTATCGAGAGCGGAGTTGTGCGTCTGGGAGGCGAGTTGGGCGAGCAATTCGGAACGGGTAATCATATCGGTTCGACCCTTCTATCGAGATGGTTTTGCGCGCCGCAGGGAGGAAGCCCGAAGGCCATTTGGAAAAGAACCGCCACGGCCTTGCGGCCGCGGCGGTTCAGTCGGTCGTGTCGCGCCGATTAGGCTTGCGTGTTGCCAGCCAGCTCTTCGAAGCTAACTTGCTTGTCGGTCACCTTGGCCTTGCCAAGGACGAACTCGACCACGTTGTTCTCGACGACGAAACCTTCCATTTCCGCCATGCGCTGCTGATCGCCATAGTACCAGCGGACGACTTCTTGCGGGTCTTCGTAGCTCTTCGCGAACTCTTCGACTTCGGCTTTGATCTGGTCCGGCTTCGCTTGCAGGTCGTTTTGCTTGACCAGCTCGGCCAGGATCAGACCCAGCTTCACGCGACGTTCGGCTTGTTCCTTGAACATTTCAGCCGGGATCGGCACGTTGCCGGCGTTCGGCACACCGCGCTGCGCGAGGTCCTGACGGGCCATCGCCACGAGGCGCTCCTGATCCTGTTCGATCAGCGCGTTCGGCACGTCGAGTTCCGACACCGAGATCAGAGCGTTCATGACCTGATCCTTGAGAAGCGCCTGCGTGCGACGCTTCACTTCGCGCGACAGGTTTTCCTTGATGTCGGCGCGCATCTTTTCGATGCTGCCGTCGGCGATGCCGAGCGACTTGGCGAATTCGGCGTCGACTTCCGGCAGGTGCGCCCACTCAACCTTCTTGAGCGTGACGGTGAACGTGGCGGTCTTACCGGCCACTTCCTTGCCGTGATACTCGTCAGGGAACTTGAGTTCGAATTCCTTCGCTTCGCCGACCTTCAGGCCCAGCGTTGCCTTTTCGAATTCCGGAAGCATGCGGCCTTCGCCCAGCACGAACACGAAGTCTTCGGCGCTGCCGCCTGCGAACACTTCACCGTCGATCTTGCCGACGAAGTCGACCGTCACGCGGTCGCCGTCCTTGGCTTCGACCGAGCCGCCGTCGCCATGGGCGCCGGCTTCGCCGCGCACGTGGTAGTGCACGCGCTGCTTGCGCAGAATGTCGATGGTGCGATCGATCTCGGCTTCCGAAACATCGGTCGTGGTGCGGCTGACTTCAGCCGTGGCCAGATCGCCGATTTTCACTTCCGGATAGACTTCGAACGTGGCGTCGAAAGCGTATTCGGTCTCGGCGGCGTCGGCCTTCGGCGCGAAACGCGGCTGACCGGCCACACGCAGGTCCTGGTCCTTGCTGACTTCGAAGAATTGCTGGCCAACCTTGTCGCTGACGACTTCGGCTTCGACCTGACCACCGTACTGCTGGGTGACCATCTTCAGGGGCACCTTGCCCGGACGGAAGCCCGGCATGCGAACCGTCTTCGACAGTCGCTGAATGCGCGTCGCGACTTCTTTTTCGACGTCCTGCTTGAGCAGGGTGATGGTAAAGCGACGCTCGAGCTTGCCGAGGTTTTCAACAGCGATAGTCATGAGGATATTCGTCCATCCAGAGGGTCGTTCTGTGTTGCGGCGAGGGAATGCCGCAAGCGGACCCTGTCAGTTAATCAACCTTGGGCCGGAACCGACGATGCGACGCCGGCTTCCCTCCGCACCCGACAAATCGGGTTAGCGCCAAAACGGTCTTGCACACAAAGCGGAACATTTTAGCAAACTATTGTCCCGCCTCCAGACTTTCCGGCTGGAAAGCACCGAAATCAGACCTTTCTACCTTTCCCGAAGTTCTACGTCCCGAAATGCGCCACCCCCGCCCAAACGCAGATTAGAGGACGGCACCCACAAAAAGCGCTTGGGGGACGTCGGCTTACCGCCTAGGATTCAATCGAACGTTTGAATGAAACATCGGTTCCTGACGAAGGTGCGACGTTGTGCCGTCCTTGGGTCCGTCCCCGGAAAACACAGGAGGTTCGTCGTGAGTCCTCGCGTCTCGGTCGGCCGTCAAGCCGGCGACACCAAACTGCGCATTCTCGATGCGGCAGAAGACCTGTTCATCGAATTCGGCTACGAAGCCATGTCTCTGCGCCAGATCACCTCGCGTGCCGAGGTCAATCTGGCGGCCGTCAACTATCACTTCGGCAGCAAGGAAACCCTGCTCCAGGCGATGCTCTCGCGTCGGCTGGACCGACTAAACGACGAACGCCTCGCCCTGCTCACCCGCGCCGAGGCCACATGGCCGGCCGCAAAGCTGACGTGCGAACACGTGCTGGGCGCCATGTTCATACCGGCCCTCGCTATTTCCCATCATCGCGACATCGGCGGCCCCGCATTCCTGCGGTTGCTCGGACGCGTCTACGCCGACCCCTCGCCCTTCATCCGCGACTATCTGCAACAGCATTACGCGCCGGTCTTCGAGCGCTTCTTCGAAGCCTTCGCGCGCGCGTTGCCGGAGTTACCGCGTCAGGAACTCGGCTGGCGTCTGCACTTCGCGTTGCAGGCACTCTCCGGCGTGCTCGCCAGCAGCGACACCTCCCGCCTGATCGATACGTTCGCGCAGGGACAGCCAATGGGCGACCTGCAAGTCGTGGCGCGCCTGACCGCACTCATGGTCGCCGCACTCAAAGCCCCGATGCCCGGCGACGAGCAACTGGCGAGCTTCGCTGCCGTTTTCGCGCTGGCGAAAGACGCCGACGTCACCCCGCCGCGCGAAGCCGGACAGGCGTCCGGACACACGGGATCACAGACGCACGACGACGGCCCGGAATCGAGCGCCAGCGACCGCTCGCTCGCGAACGCCTGACGTAGCACGTATTCGGCAACTGCTCGGCCGCACAAGGGGCCGCGCAGGCCGTTGCACCTTGCGCTTGCGGTATCAATCGACTAACCCATAACGCGCTCTGGACGGCCGTCGGCTTTCCATCGCGTGATGGTTTTAGGTTTCGACGCTTTACTCGAATTCCCGGCGCACCATTACATCGCCGAACGATCCAACAACAACGCCGTCACCGAATCCTACTGCGCACAACGCCAGCGAAGATCGACAGACGGCACGAGGACGACAGCCCCGGCGCTGCGTGCGCCTCTCGGGGCGCACGGCCAGCGCGAAGGCAGGCCATCTGGCGCCGGCCGGGGAGCTGAACCCGAAGGGAGGAGAAAAATGATGGTCTTATGGATTCTCGCGTTTGTCGTGGGCGTCACCGCCCTGCTTTTCTATCGTGCGCACGCCTGGCAATGGCTGATCGCCACCGTCCTGTGGGTGGGCGCAGGCATCTCGCTCGGACTGACGGGAACGGTCGCGACAGCGATTCTCGCCGTCGTACTCATCCTCCCCGCTTTGATTCTCAGCATCGGCCCGCTGCGCCGCGCGTGGGTCACTGCGCCGATGCTCGCCAAGTTCCGGTCGATCATGCCGGAAATGTCGGATACCGAAAAAGATGCCATTGAAGCCGGTACCGTCTGGTGGGATGCCGACCTGTTCTCCGGCCGCCCCGACTGGGACAAATTCAGCGCCATGCCCGCCCCCGCCCTGTCGGCCGACGAGCAGGCGTTCATGGACAATCAGGTCGAGCATCTTTGCGATCTGTCGAACGACTGGGAAAGCACGCAAGTCTGGCAGGATCTGCCGCCCAAAGCCTGGCAATACGCAAAGGATGCTGGGTTTCTCGGCATGATCATTCCGAAGCGTTACGGCGGTCTCGAATTCTCGGCCTACGCGCACTCGCAAGTGGTGATGAAGCTGGCGTCCCGCTGTTCCGCTGCGGCTGTTTCGGTGATGGTGCCGAACTCGCTCGGCCCGGCCGAACTGCTGTTGCACTACGGCACCGAGGACCAGAAGAACTACTACCTCCCCCGTCTCGCGAAGGGCGAAGAAATCCCCTGCTTCGCGCTGACAAGCCCCTATGCGGGCTCGGACGCCGCCGCCATTCCCGACATCGGCATCGTCTGCCGCGGCGTGTATGAGGGCCGCGAAACTCTCGGCTTTCGCGTCACCTGGAACAAGCGCTACATCACGCTCGGCCCCATCGCTACGGTGCTCGGCCTCGCGTTCCGCGCCCTCGACCCCGACCACCTGCTGGGCGACGACGAGGAGCCCGGCATCACCTGCGCACTGATTCCGACGAAGCACCCGGGCGTCGTGATCGGTCGTCGTCACTGGCCGCTGAATGCCGTCTTCCAGAACGGCCCGAACTCGGGCAAGGACGTCTTCATCCCGCTCGACTGGGTGATCGGCGGACAGGCACAAGTCGGCAAGGGTTGGCGGATGCTGATGGAATGTCTGGCCGCAGGCCGCGCGATTTCGTTGCCGTCGTCGAACGTCGGTTACTCGAAGATCGCCGTGCGCGCGACCGGCGCGTATGCGTCCGTGCGTCGCCAGTTCCGCACACCGATCGGTAAATTCGAAGGGGTACAGGAAGCGCTCGCGCGCATGGCCGGTAACCTCTACGCGATGGACGCTGCGCGTCGCATGGCGGCATTGGCCGTCGACCTCGGCGAAAAGCCCTCGGTGATCTCGGCCATCGCGAAGTATCACGTGACCGAGCGCGCTCGCAAGGTGGTGAACGATGGCATGGACGTCGTCGCTGGCAAGGGCATCTGCATGGGCCCGAACAACTTCCTTGCCCGCGCCTACCAGCAGATTCCCGTGTCGATCACAGTAGAAGGCGCAAACATCATGACGCGCTGCCTGATGATCTTCGGTCAGGGCGCGATCCGCTGCCATCCGTACGTGCTCAAGGAGCTGGCCGCCGCGCAGACGTCAGACCATACCGCCGCCCTGCGCGCCTTCGACGACGCCCTATTCGGCCACCTGACGTTCGTCACGAGCAACATCGTGCGCGGCGCGCTGCAAGGCATCACGCATGCGCGCTTCTCCGCCGTGCCGTCAAAGGCCGCGCCCGAACTGCATGTCTACTACCGCGCCGCGAACCGCATGTCGACGTTGCTCGCCATCGCGGCCGACATTTCGATGGCGGTGCTCGGTGGCTCGCTCAAGCGTCGCGAGAGCATCACGGGACGCCTCGGCGACATCCTCTCCCAACTCTTCCTGCTGACAGCAACGCTCAAACGTTTTGAGGACGAAGGCCGTCCCGAAGCCGACCTGCCGCTGGTGCATTGGGCCGCGCAGGATGCCCTCTGGCAGGCGCGCGAAGCCTTCGAGGGCGTGCTGGCGAACTATCCGTCGCGAGGCGTCGCATGGTGGATGCGCTGGAAGCTGATGCCGCTCGGCCTGCCGTACGCCAAACCGTCGGATGCGCTGGCCGCACGCGTGGCCGAGGTGATGCAGACACCGGGCGACGCCCGCGAGCGCCTCATCGCTGGCAGTTACTCGCCGAGCCCTGACGTAGACGATCTGGCTTACGGCGAAATCGTCTTTCAGCTGACGCCGCAAGTCACCGTGATCGAACAACGTCTGCGCACCGCGATCAAGGAGGGGCGTCTGGCGGCCATGCCGCAGAGCCTGCCCGAGTTCACTGCCTGGGTGGACCACGCAGCGACGCTGCAACTGGTGAGCGACGACGAGCGCCGCCTGCTGACGCAGTACGCTGATTACGCGGCGAAGGCCGTAGCGGTCGACGACTTTCCGGCCGACTTCGGGCGCGCCAGCGACATGCAACACGCCCGGCAGCAGACCTCGGCGGACGAAGCACTCACGTCGTGAGTCCGTCCGCCACCGCTGCCAACCTCTGCCGATTTTTGTCAGCACCCTCTGAGGATTTCCGCGCCGTGACGACGTCCGACCGATACCTTGCCTTTGCCAATTCTGCCCTGGGCAGCCGCCTGGCCAACGCGCTGGGCCTGCCGCGCCCTGTGCCGCTCGAGCGCATGCCGGACGATGGTGACGACGTCGCCGAAGCGCGTCTCGTTGCGCCACCGCTGGCTGTCGTCGGCGGCGCAGGCGACGCGCCATTGCTACCCGGTCTCGCTCGCGAACTGCATTGGCTCGGCATCCCGAGCCTTGCTCACGCGCAGCGGCTCGACTGGATTGCGTACGCCAACAAGGCGGGCACGATGAGCGGACGATTCAACGCGAACGAAGGCGTGCGTCCTAAAGCGTTGCTGTTCGACGCAAGTGGCATTGCCGACACCGCCGAACTGGAATCGCTTTTCGCGTTCTTCCACGACACGCTGGCAACGCTCGATCGATGCGCTCGCGTGCTGGTGCTGGGCCTGCCGCCGTCGATGACCACCACGCCGCAGGCGAGCATCGCGCAGCGCGCGCTGGAGGGCTTCGTGCGCTCGCTGGCCAAGGAGCTCAAGCGCGGCGCAACGGCGCAATTGCTCTACGTCGACCCCGCTGCCCGCGAGTCGCTGCACTCCACGTTGCGGTTCTTCCTCTCGCCTCGCGCCGCGTATGTGAGCGGTCAGGCGATCACACTTCAAACCCCTGTCTTCGAAACACCGCCCATGCGCGACACCCGTCCGCTCGCCGGACAGGTCGCCTTGGTAACAGGTGCTGCGCGCGGCATCGGCGAGTCCATCGCGACCGTTCTGGCACGAGACGGTGCGCATGTCGTGTGCGTCGACATCCCTTCAGCACAAGACGCGCTGACCACCGTCGCCACGCGCCTCGACGGCAGCGCCCTCACGTGCGATATCGCGTCGCCCGAGGCCGCAGCCACACTGATGGCGCATCTCGCGACGCACGCCCCGAACGGTCTGGACATCCTCGTACACAACGCTGGCATCACGCGCGACAAAACGATTGTTCGCATGAGCGATGCGCAGTGGCAAAGCGTGCTCGACATCAATGTCGGCGCACCGCAGCGCCTCAATGCCGCGTTGCTCGACGCCGGTGTGCTGCGCGCGAACAGCAGGATCGTCGGCGTCGCCTCCATCAGTGGCATCGCAGGCAATCGCGGGCAGACCAATTACGCCGCATCGAAAGCAGCCGTCATCGGCATGGTCGAAGCATGGTCGCCATTGCTCGCCGGGCGTCATATCAGCATCAATGCCGTCGCCCCCGGCTTCATCGAGACGCAGATGACCGCAGCGGTCCCGTTCGCCATTCGCGAAGCCGGACGCCGCATGAACTCCCTCGGACAAGGCGGTCAACCTGTCGACGTGGCCGAAGCCATCGCGTGGCTCGCGCACCCCGCCTCGGGCGCGCTGACCGGACAGGTCGTGCGCGTGTGCGGCCAGAGCCTACTCGGAGCATGACGATGCCGAACGACCGACCGCGTGATCCATCCGACGGTCCGAACATCGCCGTCGCGACACAGGTGAGGCAAGTCACGTATCTGCCGTCGCCATTGCATCTGTACTTGCGCGCACTGATGACCTCGCGCAAACCGGCCCGCGCGCAACCGATGCCGCCGCTGGCCTTCGAACGACGCAACGTGCCTCTCGATGGCGACGACATCGCCCGCTATGCCCGGGTCTGCGGCTTCGCGCAGCCGACGGGCGTGCCGCCCACGTGGCCGCATCTGCTCGCCTTCCCGCTCCATATGCTGCTGATGACCGACCGCGCGTTCCCGTTCGCCATGCTCGGCATGGTGCATCTGGCGAACAGGATCCGCCAGTTCGCGACGCTGAACGTGGCCGATCGGCTAACGTTGGATGTGCGGTGTGGTCCGCTGTCCGCCCACGACAAAGGACAGGTGTTCACGGTGGTCACGACGGCGCGTCGCGACGACATCGTTGTGTGGATCGGCGAGAGTCTGTACCTGCGCACCGGCGTGCGCGACGCACTCGGTACACCCTATCAGGCACAGTTGAGCGCCGATCCGTCACTGACGAAAGCGGCGACATGGCCAGTCCCGGCAGACCTTGGACGTCAATACGCGCGCATCTCGGGCGACTACAACCCGATCCATCTTTGGCCGCTCACCGCGAAGTTGTTCGGCTTTGCGCGTCCCATCATTCACGGGATGTGGAGCTTCGCGCGAACGCTCGCGGCCGTGCTGCCAGACGACGTGAGTGCCTCCGGTCCGGCCGATCTGCTGGTGGAATTCAAGACGCCGGTGCTGCTGCCGGGCGACGTCACCTTCTGGCGCGGAGCGCCCGTACAACCGTCGATGCAGCATTTCGAACTGCGCGACGCCGCAGGCACCGTCCCGCATCTGCGCGGACGCTGGCAGACCATTGGCGGCGCGTCTTCGGCGCAGCCCTCGTCGTATTCCTCATCCTCACAGACCCACCTCCCGGACCAGCCATGAGCGCCCTCAAACCCACTGCGCCTGCCCCAGCCTTGCGCCGCGTCGCGATTCTCGGCGGCAATCGCATTCCCTTCGCGCGCTCGAACACCGCGTACGCCACGGCGTCGAATCAGGACATGCTCACGGCCGCATTCCAGGGCCTCATCGACCGCTTCGAGCTGCACGGCCAGACGCTCGGCGAAGTCGCGGCGGGCGCTGTGCTCAAGCACGCCCGCGACTTCAACCTGACGCGCGAATCGGTGCTGTCGACAACGCTCGCCCCACAAACGCCCGCCTACGACGTCCAGCAGGCCTGTGGCACGGGTCTCGAGACAGCGATCCTCACCGGCAACAAGATCGCACTCGGTCAAATCGACGTGGCGATTGCCGGTGGCGTCGACACGGCATCGGACGCGCCAATCGGCGTCAACGAGAAGCTGCGCAAGATCCTTCTCGAGGCGAACCGTCAGCGCAGCACCGGGGGCAAGCTTGGCGCGCTGGCAAAGGTGCGCCCCGGCATGTTGTTCAACCCGGCGCTGCCCCGCAACGGCGAGCCGCGCACCGGCCTCTCGATGGGCGAACATTGCGAGTTGATGGCAAAGCGCTGGGAAATCGAGCGCGCCGCGCAGGACACACTCACGCTCGCCAGTCACGAACATCTGGCGCAAGCGTACGAGCGCGGTTTCTTCCTCGATCTGATGACACCGTTTCGCGGTCTGCAACGCGATAACAACCTGCGCCCCGAGCTCACGCTGGAGAAGCTCGCCAGCCTCAAGCCGGTGTTCGACCGTAGCGCTACAGGCACGCTCACGGCAGGCAACTCCACGCCGTTGACCGACGGTGCGTCGTGCGTGCTGCTCGCGAGCGAAGACTGGGCGAAGGCACACAACCATCCGGTGCTCGCCTATCTGACGTACTCGCAAACGGCGGCCGTCGACTTCTTCAATCCGGACGAATCGCAGCGGGAGGGCTTGCTGATGGCCCCGGCCTACGCGGTGCCGCGCATGCTCGCGCAGGCGGGGCTCACGTTGCAGGACTTCGATTTCTACGAAATTCACGAGGCCTTCGCCGCGCAGGTGCTTTGCACGCTGAAGGCATGGGAAGACCCCGCGTACTGCCGCGACAAGCTGGGACTGGCCGCGCCGCTGGGCAGTATCGACCGTCAGCGACTGAACGTGAACGGCAGCTCGCTCGCGTGCGGCCATCCGTTCGCCGCCACCGGCGGGCGCATTCTCGCCACCCTCGCCAAGCTGTTGTCCCAGCGCGGCGGCGGCCGGGGCCTCATCTCGATCTGCGCGGCCGGCGGTCAGGGTGTCGTTGCGATGCTGGAACGATAGACACAACAACGAGCAAAGCTACACAGGGGAAGTTGCAAACGCCGCCGGGCGAACGACAGCGAGCCGACGACAGATCGGCCGCATCGCATGGCAGCGCATAAAAAATGCAGAAAACTTCAACGGAGACAACGATGGATCAAGCCGTTCAGCAGGAACGCGTGTGGCTCAGTGCCTACCCTCCCGGGGTACCTGCCGACATCGACGTCAATCGCTATGCATCGCTCGTGCAGGCGTTCGACGAATGGATCGAGAAGTACCGCGACCGCATCGCTTTCGTGAGTCTTGGCAGTGAGATCACGTATGCGGAAGTGTCGCGTCAGGCCCATGCCTTCGCCGCGTGGCTACAAGCGCAAGGCGTGAAGAAAGGCGAGCGCGTCGCGCTCATGATGCCTAACTGCTTTCAGTATCCGATCTGCCTGTTCGGCACCCTCATTGCCGGTGCAGTGGTCGTCAACGTCAACCCGCTGTATACCGCACGCGAACTGAACCACCAGTTGCAAGACAGCGGCGCGCAGACCATCGTCGTCTTCGAGAACTTCGCCAAAACGCTGGAGGAAGCGCTACCCGGCACCGAAGTGCGCAATGTGCTCGTGACGCAGATCGGCGATCTGCTCCAGCCGGGAGCGAACATCAAGGGACATGCTGTCAACTTCCTCATGCGGCACATCGCCAGGCAAGTGCCGCCGTATCGCTTGGCGCAGGCTGTTGCGCTTCGTCAGGCGCTCGCGAGCGGCGCAAGGCTGAAGGCCACGCCGGTGCCGCTCGTTCGCGAAGACCTCGCCTTTCTCCAGTACACCGGCGGGACAACCGGTGTCGCCAAGGGCGCCATGCTCTCGCACGGCAACGTGCTGGCCAATCTGCTGCAAACGGAGGCGTGGGCAGCCGATCAGCTCGACGGCGACATCGAAGTCAATCTGTCGTTGCTGCCGATGTATCACATTCTCTCGCTGACATTGAACTGTCTGGTGTTCATGAGTCTGGGCGGACGCAATATTCTGATTGCGAATCCGCGCGATGTGAAAAAGGTCGTCTACATCATTCGCAACGAAACGTTCACGGGGGTGACCGGCGTCAACACGCTGTTCAACGGTCTGCTCGAGAACGCCGACTTCCGTGCACGCGACTTCTCCAAACTGAAACTGTCGCTCGCTGGCGGCATGGCAACGCAACGCGCGATTGCCGAGCGGTGGAAGCAGGTCACGGGCAAGCCGATCATCGAAGGCTACGGTCTCACAGAATGCTCTCCCATCGTCACGATGAACCCCGTGGACATCGCACACATGGACGCGGTCAATTTCTCCGGCTCCATCGGCCTGCCCGCACCGTCGACCGATGTGCGTTTCAAGCGCGACGACGGCACGTGGGCCCCCATCGGCGAGCCGGGCGAGTTGTGCGTGCGCGGCCCGCAGGTCATGCGCGGCTACTGGAATCGTCCCGAAGAGACAGCCAAGACGTTCGACGCCGATGGCTGGCTGATGACCGGCGACATCGGCGTCATGGACGAGCGCGGTTATGTGAGGCTTATCGACCGCAAGAAGGACATGATTCTCGTGTCCGGCTTCAACGTCTATCCGAACGAGGTCGAGGACGTGGTGATGCTCCACCCCGGCGTGCGCGAAGCGGCAGTCGTCGGCGTGCCCGATCCGGTGGCTGGCGAGCGCGTGAAGCTCGTGGTCATCGCCAAGGACCCGACGCTCACCATCGAAGCGATGTCCGCGCACTGCCGCAAGCATCTGACCGCGTATAAGGTGCCGCGCATCATCGAATTCCGTCAGGGTGAACTGCCCAAGTCGACGGTCGGCAAGATCCTGCGGCGCGAGCTGCGCGATCCGGTCTCAGGGAGGTAGCGAGAGACTCACAGCACCACATGGAGATAAAGGGAGATAACAATATGAGAATGACATTGACGCTGGCCATACTGCCCGCTGCACTGACTCTCGGTGCGCTCGCGGGCGTGCTGGCCCCTTCCGGCGCGCTCGCTCAGGCGAGCGCCCCCGCCGCATCCACTGCCACATTCACCACCGCGCCGGACGCCGACACGGCGAAGCTCGCCGCCCTGCCCGTCGCAGCACAAGCGCAATGGCTCGCGCGCACGATCAAGAGTGGCGAACTTGCGAAGATGCCCGACGAGCAGATCGTCGCCACCATGCAGGCCATCCAGCCGGAAGCGCTCGTACGTTTTTTGAAGGCCGAGGCTTCGGCATTGCCGGAGTATCAGTACGAGCTCACGCGTCACGAACGCATCAACAATCAGTGGCAGACCACGCCCGACCGCATGCTCGTGAAGATTCGCGAGAATCCGTTGCAGATCTACGCGAAATGGCAGCCTGACGGCGCGCATGCCGGGCAGGAAATCATCTATGACGAAACGAAGCGCCCCAAGGAGATGTACGGACACCTGGGCGGCATTCTCGGCTTCACGTCGATCTGGAGCAGCATCGACGGCTCGCTCGCCCGCTCACAGTCGAACCACACGGTGCGCGATCTCGGTTTCGCCTTCATCGCCGATCAGATTGCACACGACGGCAAGAGCTTTCGCGCTGCCGGACTTTCCGAGAAGCCAACAAAAATATCGGTATCCGAATCGTATGGCGTTCGCGTGCTGGCACTGGAATGGGAGGCCCCGTCCGGGCCGCCACAGCACTACGCCAACAAGTCGCGCGTGTTGCTCGATCTGAAGACGGGCAGACCGCGAGGTATCGAAGCATGGGACGCCGCCGGGCAGAAGGTCGAGGAAATGCGCTTCGAGAAGGTGCGCAAGGAACAGTGGACGGACGCCACGTTCGACCCGAAAAACCCCGACTACAAGTTCTGACGGAACCCCCGTTAAACAAACGCCGCAATCACGACGAAAGCCCGCCACCCTGCATCGAGGGTGGCGGGCTTTTCGCTTATTCGCACGTCAAACACCGGCGTCTTTCACTGAAGCTGCCGGACCACCTCGACCGTTCAGGTCTGCGGCAGTTCGATCTTCACTTCGAGCACTTCCAGGTTGTCCTGATGCTCGACGCTGACCTTGATGTCGTCTTGCGCGATTTTCACGTACTTGGAGATGACGGCGACCAGCTCGCGTTGCAGAGCCGGCAGGTAATCGGCCGGCGGCGACGAGCCCGTGCGTTCGTGCGCCAGAATGATCTGCAGGCGCTCTTTGGCAACGGCGGCGGTCTTTTTCTTCTCCCCCAGGAGGAAAGACAGGAAGGACATGGGCGCTCCTTACTTCGAGCCGAAAATGCGCTGCAACAGGCCCGGCTTTTGATAGTCGGTAAAGCGCATGGGCTTGTCTTCGCCCTTGAATCGGCTTACCACGTCGCGATACGCATCGGCTACGTCCGTGCCATCCAGATGGATGGCGGGCGTGCCCTGGTTCGAGGCATGGAGCACCGACTCCGATTCCGGAATCACGCCGATGAGCTTGATTCGCAGAATTTCCTGAATGTCTTCCAGCGACAGCATCTGTCCGTCGTTGACACGCTTCGGGTTGTAACGGGTGATGAGCAGATGCTCCTTGATCGGCTCGCTGCCATCGATGGCACGCTTCGTCTTCGACGACAGAATGCCCAGAATGCGGTCCGAGTCACGGACCGACGACACTTCCGGGTTCGTCACCACAAGCGCTTCGTCGGCGAAGTGCATCGCGAGCAACGCGCCCGATTCGATACCAGCCGGCGAATCGCACACGATGTATTCGAAACCCATGTCGGTCAGGTCCTTGATGACCTTCTCGACGCCCGCTTGCGTGAGTGCATCTTTGTCACGCGTTTGCGAGGCGGGGAGGATAAACAGGTTCTCGCAGGACTTGTCCTTGATGAGCGCCTGATTGAGGTTGGCTTCGCCCTGAATCACATTGATCAGGTCATACACCACGCGGCGCTCGCAACCCATGATGAGGTCGAGATTGCGCAGACCGACGTCGAAATCGATGACTGCCGTTTTGTGCCCCTGCAAGGCGAGGCCGGCGGAAAAGCTGGCGCTGGTCGTCGTCTTGCCGACACCACCCTTGCCAGAGGTCACCACAATCACTTTTGCCATCTGTCGATGCCTTCCCAAACTTGAGGATGAAATTAGCTACGAATTACTTGAGCCCGAGGGGCTCGAAAATCAGTTTGTCGTCTACCAGCCGCACCTGCACCGAACGCCCCTGAACATCGGGCGGCAGCGCATATTCGCCAGTCCGGTAAATACCGGCGATGGAAATCAGCTCCGGCTCAAGACAGGTACAGAAGATGCGCGCATCGAGCTTGCCCTTCACCCCTGCCAGTGCCCGCCCCCGCAGCGGCGCGTAAATGTGAATATTACCTTCCGCGATCACCTCGGCCCCATAACTGACCAGATCGAGGATGATAAGGTCGCCCTTCGCATAGACCTGCTGGCCCGAACGCAACGGCTTGTCGATGATGGTCGAGGGGATGGAAGATGCCTCAGGCACCGCCGGCGCCGACACCACAGACGCCGCCTCGGCGCTTGTCTGCGGCGCTGCCTCGTCATCGCGTGCCGCGCGCGGCGCACGGCGCTCGTGGCGCTCATGACTGTCGAGAAGCGGCAGACCGTCGGCCACCGCCCAACCCGCTTGTTCGGTGTTGGCGACGACCCCGATCGGCTTCATCCGGAATTCCGCCAGCATTGCGGCCAACGCAGGCACGGCGACGCGTTCGTCGCCGGTCAGACGCCGTACGTCGATGGCGACGGTGTCACCAGCAAAAAACTCCGGGGTCGCTTCGAAACGTTGCGCCAGTTCGGTGCGCAAGGTGTCCAGTTGAGGCGTCTTGACTACGAAATGCAGGGTGTCTACGGCACCACTGCGTAACTCGAAGTACGGCGTTTTCTTTTGCGGCATGTCAGGTTGTTGTGCGCGATTGCTGGCAAATTGGGCCATTCTACCGTCCCTTGACCTCCAGCAAACCGCTAATAAGCAGGGCAACCCCCGGGCACCCCCGCAAATTGCCCCAAAAACACCATTGCCGCAACGCAGCAGCACGATGCATTTTGAATACGTTTATTGCGTTGCGAAATGCTAGACGATTGACACGCCAATGTCATCAGCAAAGCCTATTCTCTGCGTGGGAAAGTCCAACACGAGAAGTGCTGCAAAGCAGCATCGAAAGTACGAATTTTGTCGCGCAAGCGTCTTTTTCGTGACCTATCCTTAAAGTCCCTGACGAGGGACCCCCTGTGGAACCGCAAACCGGGAGACGAAGATGCTGAGTCATCATGAATTTGCCACCCTGATGCTGGTGAAGGATGCTCCGGAGCAAGTGGAGCTGGATCGCCCTGACCTCGAATCGTTGCTTGAGAGCAAACTGATCGAGTGGGAAGAGTTGGAGACGGGAGCGAAGTCACCCCGCCTGACTGTTCAGGGCAAGTACTTCCTTCAGGCCGTTGCCTGAGCGCCCAGCCAGTTGTAGAGGTGTCTGTAGTCGCAAAAAAGCCCGCCGGAAGGCGGGCTTTTCATTTGTCCGGGTCATTGCCCGAACCTCTCGACACGACTCAACCGTGCCGGACGTCACGACGGTGGCGTCGCCAGGTATGGCGCGCCGTCGGATGCTCCCGGCACCAGTTGCGATTCGCCAGCCAGGCCACTGCCGCGCCCACGACCAGCGCAATCACCAACGTCCCAATCAAGCTCCCTGTCAGCATAGTGGCCTCCTTTCTTCGATGTCACGGGATGGCACGACTTCATTCTAGGCAATCCCTATCGAAATAGGTACCCGAAAGTGATTCGGGTATACCGCGTTTGCGTGACATCAAAATGGATGCGAGTTCGGTGCCGGGCAGATGCGGCGACGCAGCATTTTTGAGATCCGATCAAGCCCGATCAAGGTGCGTCAGGCGATGGCGCCGCCCGCGTCGATCAGCACTGTGGAGCCTGTCGCGCTCGGCGTACCGGCGAGATACAGGATGGTATTTGCCACGTCTTCCGCCGCGACGACCCGGCGTGCTGGTAGACGCTCCGCTGCGTTGCGATACATCGCTTCGCGGTCCGCTTCGGCAAGCTTGTTCCACAGCGGCGTCGCAGTCAGCCCCGGCGAGACGGTGTTGACGCGAACCGGTGACAACTCCAGCGCCAGCCCACGCCCCAAGGCTTCCACCGCCGCGTTGATCGCCCCCTGCACCACCGACGACACGTTCGGCCGCACGCTCAGATACCCCGACGTCAGCGTGAGCGACCCGCCGTCCTCGATGCGCGCGTACTTCGCCACGTGGTAAGTCCCCCAGAACTTGCTGTCGAGCGCCGCGTGCGCGTCGTCGAGCGAAAGCTTGCGCACCTGACCGGTCGGTGTTTGCGCCGCCGAGATCACGACGTGTTGCCACGGCGCGTGGTCGGCGAAGAATCGTTCGACGGCGGCGACGTCGCCGGTGTCGAGCACGGCAGCGCGCGCCGTACTGCCGATCGTCGCCAGCGCTTCGTCGAGCTTCGCCTGACTGCGCGAGGCGATCGTGACGGCCGCCCCTGCCTTGGCAAACGCCTGTGCAGCGGCACGGCCAATGCCGGAACTGCCGCCAATCACCAGCACGCGCTGGCCTGCAAAATCGAACATGGTGTGACTCCAGAATGAGATCGATGAAATCGGAAGAGGAAAACAACCGTGACGTCGCAACTCGGCAGCAACGTCGTGAGGCTATTGTGATCCTTACCGCTCAAGACGATAATCCCTCGCACAACTGAATCACTCTCTCCAAATTATTGATAATCTCACCGCGATGATCGACCAAACACTGGATCTCACGCTCTTCGACCGGGTTGTCGCTACCGGCAGCATGTCGGCAGCCGCGCGCGAGCTGGGCTTGTCACTCGCTGTCGTGAGCAAACGGCTCGGGCTGCTGGAGCAGCGCCTTGGCGTGCGGCTGCTCAATCGCACCACGCGCAAACAGGCGCTCACCGAAGACGGGCAGGTATTTCACGCGTGCTGCCAGCGGATTCTGGCGGAAATCGCTGAGGCCGAACGGCTGATGACGCGTCAGGCGGGCACCGTCGGCGGGGTGCTGCGCATCAGCGCACCGCGCGCATTTGGCCGTCGCCATCTGACGCCGCTCCTCGTTGCGTTTCGCGAACGGCATCCGGACCTGAAGGTGCATCTATCGCTGAGCGACCTGTGGGTCGATCTGGTCGCGCACGGCATCGACGTGGCGATTCGCGTCGGCACCCTGCCCGATTCGAGCCTTATCGCGCAGGAACTGGCCCCCAATTACCGGGTGCTTGTCGCCTCGCCCGAGTATTTGAAACGACGCGGCACGCCAAAGGACGTCGGCGATCTGCGGCAGCACGACTGCATTCTGTTCGGTAATTCACCTCACGGCGATTGGCGATTCGTATCGCAATCCGAAACATTGCGCGTGCAAGTGCCAGATACGTACGTCGTGGACGACGGCGACACTGCCCACGAACTCGCCCTGCATGGCGCAGGCATCACACAGAAATCGATCTTTGACGTCGGCGACGATATCCAGGCGGGACGACTGGCACGCGTGCTCCCGTCGCTGCGGATTCCGGCCGCGCCACTGCACGCCGTATACCCGCATAGCCGTCATGTTGCGCCGCGCACGCGGGTGTTCATCGACTTCCTGCGCGACCAGTTGCGCGCGACGTGGCGCTGGTCGCAGGATTGAAGCGCGCTGCTTCGTCAGCGCCGGCACTCAGTCGTTCGCGCGCCTCGCGTCGGACGCTTCAATCGCCTGACGTCCCGCCGCCAGCAGCGCCTCGGATAGCGCCGGGTCGGCACCGACCACCGCGCGCGACAGGATCAATGAACCGACCATCTGCGAGAATCGCGCCATGGCATTGCGCGTCGCCTGCTCCTGCGTTAGTCCCCGGGCAACGCCTGCCGCCGTCATCCGTTCGAGCGACGTCGCCAGCCCCTTCGCATAACACGCCTGCGCCTCCTCGCCGATGCGCGGCACGTCGCCTGCGAATCCGGCAACCGGGCAACCGCACGCCACATCGTCACGATGCACCGTCGACAAATACTGCTCGACGCCGACCTTCGACGGGGCGGCCGGATCGCCCGACGTTCCAAGCGCCGACGCCTCCCCCATGCCTTGCGCCATTCGCACTTCGTTGGCGGCCATCGCGCGCGCCATCACGGCCGAGACAAGCGCGTCCTTCGATTTGAAGTGGTTATAGAAGCCGCCCTGCGTGAAACCGGCCTCCTTCATCAACGCCGTCAGCCCGACCGCATCGACGCCACGCTCGCGAAACAACCGGTCGGCCGCGCTGACGATCGCCTCGCGGTTCTCTGCGGCCTGCTCTCTGGAAATACCCATTTTTTAACGCTCCTCGTCCGACGACGCCGCAATCGCCGCTATCGGACTCATCGAAAAAGACAATGTCGATCACCATTGACATTAACCCAACAGAGTCGGCACAATGCATCGCAAATGACGATGGCGATCACAATTGTCATGAAGTATAGCCGAAACCGTACGCCGTCCACCGGACTGGCGCGGCCCAATTACCTTGCTGGAGCAGTGAAATGAAGATCAAAGATGCGGTTGTGTTCGTGACTGGCGCCAACCGTGGCCTCGGCCTCGAATTTGCCAAACAGGCGCTGGCGCTCGGCGCGAAGAAGGTCTACGCAGGATCGCGCGATCCGTCGAAGGTGACGCTGCCGGGTGTCATTCCCGTCAAGCTCGACGTCAATAACCCGGATGACGTGGCCGCCGCCGCGCGACTCGCCGGCGACGTGACCCTGCTCATCAACAACGCCGGGATGGCTCGTCCGACCCAAGGCTTGACCAAGCCCGGCGCCGCCGAGCTATTGCGCGAAACGCTCGAAACCAACCTGTTCGGCGTGCTGGCCATGACGCAGGCATTCGCCCCCGTCCTCGGCGGCAATGGCGGCGGCGCGTTGCTTAACGTGTTGTCGATCGTGAGCTGGATCACGTCGAGCTACATTCCTGAATATGCGATTACCAAATCGGCCGCGTGGTCGCTGACGAACGGTGTCCGCCGTGAACTGAGCGCCCAGAACACGCAGGTGATCGGCCTGCACGCGGGCTACATCGACACCGATCTCACAAGCGGCATCGACGCGGAGAAGAGCGCGCCGTCCGACGTCGTGCGTCAGGCTTACGAGGCCATCGAGGCGGGCGCGTTGGAAGTGAGCGTCGACGACGCCACGCGCCAGGTCAAACAAGGACTGTCGCAGGGCGTCTATCTGATCGACCTGGAAGCCGAAGCGCAGTCCTGAAACAGTCATCGCGAGATGACGCGCTCGCCAACAAAAACGCCGCGACACCCTTTCAGGTATCGCGGCGATTTGTCTCGAGTGAGTCGTCGGCGAGCCGCAAGGCTCACCGGCGCTCCCGTTTAGCCAGCTCAGGCCGCCTTGTCCATCTGACGTTCACCGCCCACGGCTTCGACCAGATCGTCGAGCATGCGGGCGAGTTCGCCGGTCATGAGCGCGACGTCGGCATCGAACTTCTCGGCTTCGCCTTCCGCGGTCGGGTCGGCAGCGTCCTTGATGATGTCGAGCGGCGTAATGCGCTTGATGATGAACGCGTCGGTCAGTACAAACGAGATGCGGTCGTTCCACGTCATCGCCAGCTTCGTGCAGCGCTTGCCGGCTTCGATGTGCTGACGTACGTCCGCACCGTCGAGCGGGTGTGCGACGTAACGCACGGCCGCCTTCTCGTCGGTGTTCGAGCGCAATTCCACGTCCTGATCGACGGTGAAACCGGACGGCGCTTCATTGCCAGCCAGCCACGACGTCATCACGGACACCGGCGCTTCATTGAGTTCGACGTTCTCAAGGACGATGTCCAGCGTCTTGAGCAGCAAGCTGCGCACTTCGTCGGCCTTGGCGGGCGACGCAGCGTCGATAACCAGCCAGCGATTGACCGGATCGATCCACACACGCGTGTCGCGACGAATGCCGAACGCACGCGGCAGCAACTCGTCCGTGACCTGCTCCTTGAGTTCGCGCATCTGCTTGCGCCCCGGCTTGAAGCCTTGCTGCTCTTCAAGCTCAGCGGCCTTGGCGCGCGTCACCTGATTGACGACGGTCGTCGGCAGCAGCTTCTTTTCGGCCCGATAGGCCAGCAGGAACTGACGATTGATGCTGTGCACGAGCTCGCCGCCATCGCGCGGCGGCGCCCAACCCTGCACTTGCATTTCGAGGCTGCCACCCTCACGGAAGGCGTGCTTTTCGAGCGCCTCTTCCATTTGCGCGACGCTCATGGACCAACCGGCAGGAATTCGGTGCAACTGAAGATTCTTGAACCACATCGGCATCACCGCAAAATCAAAAGCATGGATTTTACCAGTGTGCCGAGGTGCAGCGAAGTGCGCTAACCCGAATCGTGCAACCAGACGTTACAGGAAGCGGTCGAGAATCTTGCGGCTGGGCTTGTCCAGCGTGCCCGTGTCGCGAATCAGGAAGTGAATGCCGTGGTTATCGGTGATGAGCAACGTCTGTCCGCCGAGACGACGAATGTCTTCTTCGCCGCGCAGCACGAACGACGCTTCGCCACGGTTCGTCTCGACGGTCCACGTGCTGGGCGTCGCATACGTCGACACGCCCTTGATGCGCAGCACTTCGGGCATGAACTCACGCGCGGCGAGCTCCTCCGAGACGAGCACGCGCATGGCTGCTGGCAGCGCGTCGAGCGAGTCGAGCCAGACCAGCTCGCGCCCTTCCGTGCTCACGAGCGCCAGCCCTTCGTCCGGCGCAGCAATCGGAAAGGCCCGCACGGGCACCACGCCCTCATGGGCGACGCCCTCGGCGTCGGTCAGCACCAAACGGCCGAAGGCGTTGCGCGTCAGGGTGAAATCGATCTGCATAAAAGTCTTCGCGAACGGTTCTGTTGACGGTCAGTCGGCGATTAATTGATGGACAGCGGCTGTGCCGGCGCGGCGGTCACCGCCGCGACCGTGGCGGCCGCTTCGGCCGAGGCGACGACCTCGTCGATATCCGAATCGACATTACGCTGTTGCGCCTGATAGAGCTTGTAGTACGCGCCTTCGCGGGCGATCAGTTCGTCGTGGTTGCCCACTTCGACGATCTTGCCGCGATCAAGCACCACGAGCCGGTCGGCCTTGCGCAGCGTCGACAACCGGTGGGCAATCGCGATGGTCGTGCGTCCCTTGACGAGGTTGTCGAGCGCCTTCTGAATTTCCTTCTCCGTGGCCGTGTCGACCGAGGACGTCGCCTCGTCGAGAATCAGAATTCTCGGATCGATCAGCAGCGCGCGGGCGATGGAGATACGCTGACGTTCGCCGCCCGACAGCGCCTGACCACGCTCGCCTACGAGCGAGTCGTAGCCGTGCGGCAAACGCAGAATGAATTCATGCGCATGGGCTGCGCGGGCTGCTGCGACGATCTCGGCGCGCGTTGCGTCAGGTTTGCCGTAAGCGATGTTCTCGGCAATCGTGCCGAAGAACAGGAACGGCTCCTGCAACACCAGACCGACGTTGCGACGGAAGTCCGACACCGGCAGCGCGCGAATGTCAACGCCGTCGATCTGGATCGAACCTTCGGCCACATCGTAGAAGCGACAGATCAGGTTCACCAGCGTGCTCTTGCCCGAGCCGCTGTGGCCGACCAGACCGATCATCTCGCCCGGCGCAATACGCAAATCCATGCCGCGAATCACCGCGCGGTTGCCGTAGCGGAAGCCGATGTCGCGCAGGTCGATCGCCCCCCGCACTTCCTTGAGATGCACCGGATTGACCGGCTCCGGCACGTTCGAGACGTGATCGAGAATGTCGAAAATGCGCTTCGCGCCGGCGGCCGCCTTTTGCGTGACCGAGACGATGCGGCTCATCGAGTCCAGGCGCGTATAGAAACGGCTGATGTACGTGAGGAACGCGGCCAGCACACCGACCGTGATTTCGTGTTTCGAGACTTGCCAGATACCGAAGATCCAGACCACCAGCAGGCCCACTTCGGTGAGGAACGTCACCGTCGGCGTGAACAGCGACCAGACCTTGTTCACCCGGTCGTTGACCATCAGGTTGTGGCGGTTGGCTTCCTTGAAGCGTGCGACCTCGCGGTTTTCCTGCGCAAACGCCTTGACCACGCGAATGCCCGGGATCGTGTCGGCGAGCACGTTGGTGATTTCCGACCAGATCCGGTCGACCTTCTCGAAGCCGTGACGCAGACGATCGCGCACTAGATGAATCAGCCACGCGATGAATGGCAGCGGCAAGAGCGTGACGACAGCCAGCCACGGATTGATCGACACCAGAATGACCGCCGTCATGACGATCATCAGCACGTCGGTCGCAAAGTCCAGCAAATGCAGCGAGAGGAACACGCAGATGCGATCGCTCTCCGAGCCGATACGCGCCATCAGGTCACCCGTGCGCTTGCCGCCGAAATATTCCAGCGACAGCCGCAGCAGATGCGAATACGTCGCCGTGCGCAGGTCCGCGCCGATGCGCTCCGAGACCTTCGCGAGCAGATACGTGCGTGCCCAGCCGAGTACCCACGCAACCAGACCGGCACCCAGCAAGCCGGACAGATACATTCCCACCAGGTGGTAATCGATGGGCTTGCCGTTCTGGAACGGGATCAGCACGTTGTCCATAAGCGGCATCGTCAGATACGGCGGGATCAACGTCGCGCCCGTAGCGCAAAGCGTCAGCAGGAAACCCGCCAACAACTGAAAGCGATACGGTCGGGCAAAACGCCACAAGCGGAGTAAAGCCCATGTCGACGGTGGGGCTTCTACCTCGGGATTGCACTGCGGGCACTCGTCCACCCCGGGCGGCAGTTCCGCCTGACAGATCGGGCAGACGCCCGCCTCTTCCGCCTCATGCACCGCTGCGTGACCCGCCACATGGATGTCGCGCTGACGCACGATCGTGTCCATCAGCGTGAGCGCCGCCGGATTGTGACCGAGCGTGTAACGCCAGTTCACCAGCTTCTGACGCGTATCGCACAACTCCAGCGAGCCAACGCCCGCGTGGTCCGTATGCGTGAGCGACAGCCCCGCATGATACGGCCACGATTGCCACGGCGACTGATTCGACCCGCCGTCGCGCCGCGCGTCACGCGCCATCACCCGACGCTCCGTCGCCACCACTACGCCCCGGGCGAAGTGCAACTGCGCGTCCAGATCGATGGGCAGCCAGGCGAGCACCGTCTCCCCGTCGGCAAGTTGCGCGGCGAGATCCGGATACCACGGTTCAGCCGCGGCGTTCCGGGCGGAAGCGGAAGACACAGGGGAGGCTTGCGCGGGCGAATCCGCAGAGGCGTCGGGCGGGGTTGCGGCGGAGGTGTCGGTCATTGATGCGGCAGACGTGTCCTCAAGGGGCGGACATCGAGGCAAACGGAGAAGAATCGACGCGGACTTTCCCTGTCAGGTCCGCAAAATTGCCGCAAGTATAACCACAGCGATGCATTTTGCGGCACGGAGTTCCCGCATGACACGGTGCAACATCGAAATATTGTTGCGGGTGTCAACCGTTTACGGATTTTTTGCGTTAAGCATCCAGTTAACTGAAAGAGCGCGACCGGCTGTGCCGCATGAAATCGGCCTTGCCGGCTTTTGTGTACCAGCCCTGACGCGTGAATTAAAGCCTTAGATGAAAAAGAAAGACATTGAGATTTTCGATGTCCTGTCGCTTCGCGGACCGAATATGTGGACGTATCGGCCGGTGCTCGAGGCATGGGTCGATATCGGGGAATTGGAAGAGTTCCCGTCCAACAAGATCCCGGGGTTCCCCGAGCGGCTGTCCGAATGGCTGCCGACGCTCATCGAACACCGCTGCAGCATCGGCGAGCGCGGCGGCTTCCTTCAGCGTCTTCGCGAAGGCACGTGGCCCGGCCACATTCTCGAGCACGTCACGCTCGAACTTCAGAACCTCGCCGGCATGCCCGGCGGCTTCGGCAAGGCACGCGAGACCCCGATTTCGGGCGTCTACAAGGTCATCGTGCGCGCCTGGCATGAAGACGTGACCCGCGCCGCCCTGTTTGCGGCCCGCGATCTGGTCATGGCCGCCATCGAAGACCGGCCTTACGACGTTGAAGCCGCCGTCGAAGAACTGCGCGGCCTGGTCGACAAACACTGTCTCGGCCCGAGCACGGCGTGCATCGTCGACGCCGCCGACGACCGCGACATCCCCCATCTGCGTCTGTCCGACGGCAATCTGGTGCAACTGGGTTACGGCGCTGCCGCCCGTCGCATCTGGACGGCCGAGACCGACCGCACCCCCGCCATCGCCGAGAGCATCTCGCGCGACAAGGACCTGACCAAGCAACTGCTCGAATCGTGCGGCGTGCCCGTGCCGGAAGGCCGTCTGGTCGACAGCGCGGAAGACGCCTGGGAAGCCGCCGAGGACATCGGCCTGCCCGTGGTCGTCAAGCCGTACGACGGCAACCACGGCCGTGGCGTGTTCATCAATCTCACCACGCGAGAAGAAGTCACGACCGCGTTCGGCGTGGCCCTCGAAGAAGGCAACGGCGTGATCGTCGAGCGCTTCGTCACGGGTCTGGAACACCGTCTGCTGGTCGTGGGCGGTCGCGTTGTGGCCGCCGCGATGGGCGAAATGGCCTCCGTGACCGGCGACGGCAAGCACACCGTCTCGGAACTCATCGAGATCCAGATCAACAGCGATCCGCGTCGCGGCAGCGCCGAAGACCAGCCACTCAATCGTGTGCGCATCGATTCATCGGCCCGCCTCGAACTGAAGCGTCAGGGTTTCGACGCCGACTCCGTGCCGCTGGAAGGCAAGAACGTCCTGATCCAGCGTAACGGCAACGTCGCGTTCGACGTGACCGACCGCGTTCACCCGAGCGTGGCCGCGCACGCATCGCTGGCCGCCCGCATCGTGGGTCTGGACATCGCTGGCGTGGATCTGGTCGCCGAAGACATTTCCCGTCCGCTCGCCGAACAGCGCGGCGCGATCGTGGAAGTCAACGCCGGTCCCGGCCTGCTCATGCACTTGAAACCGGCCGACGGCGCACCGCGTCCGGTCGGCCGCGCCATCGTCGACCATCTGTTCCCCGATGGCGACGCGGGCCGCATTCCGGTCGTCGGTATTACCGGCACAAACGGCAAGACGGTAACCGCACGATTGCTGACGCACCTGCTGCAACTGGCGGGCGAACATACGGGTCTCGCATGCAGCGACGGCTTGTTCCTCGACAAGCGTCTGGTGCAAGGCGGCGACCGCGCCAATTGGGACGCCGCGAACCGCGTGCTGATGAATGCCAGCGTGACGGCCGCCGTCTTCGAAAACGACAGCACTGCCATTTTGTCCGAGGGCCTTGCCTACGACCGTTGTCAGGTTGGCATCGTCACGAACATCGACCGTCCGGATCACCTCGGCCACAACTTCGTCGAGGACGTCGACCGCATGTTCAGCGTGCTGCGTACGCAAGTCGATGTCGTGCTGCCCGACGGCGTGGCGGTCCTCAATGCCCGCGACCCGCTGGTCGTGGAAATGGCCGAGTTGTGCGACGGCGACGTGATCTTCTTCGGTCTGGACGAGCAACTCCCGGCCATCGTGGCGCACCGCGCCGCCGGTAAGCGCGCCGTCTTCGTGCGTGATGGTCAAGTGATCCTCGCGACCGGCACTGAAGAAGCCGCCGTCGGTGCAACGGCCAATATGCCACTGACCTACGCCGGACGTGTCGCCTTCCAGATCGAGAACGTGCTGGCCGCCGTCGCCGCCGCATGGTCGATGGGCGTGGCGCTGGATATCCTGCGCACCGGTGTGACGACGTTCGATGTCGGTCAGGTCGATGCCCCGGGCCGCTTCACGCTGTTCGAGAAGCAAGGCGCGACGGTGATCGTCGACGATGCGCATAACGCCCCGGCCCTCACCGCACTGGCTGCCGCCCTCGCCACCCTGCCCGCCGAGCGCCGCTCCGTGGTCTACGGCCCGGGCGCAGATCGCATGGACGAAGACCTTCAGGCCGAAGGCAAGCTTCTGGCGCAGACGTTCGAGCGCGTGGTGCTGTGCGACGACTTGAGCATTGCCCGCAAGCGCGCGTCGTCCGAGTCACGCGCTCAGTTGCGCGCAGGCATCGATGCCGCAGGCCGCAAGGTGCAGGTAACGGACGCCGGTGAGCGCCGTGCCGCCGCCGAGACCGCGCTTGCCCAGCTCACGAGCGGCGATCTGCTCGTGTTGCAGGCCGACGAAGGCGGTGCAGCCGCGATGCTCGACCTCGTCCATTTGTGGATGGGTCAGCCGATGCGCGCATTGGCTGCCTGAGTCACTGAGGCACTGAAAGTTGAATGACGAGCGGCGGTCGGCAGTCATTTCTGCCACCGCCGTCTCTATATAGATAGTCACCAGATACCTAGCCACAGTCGTTTTTCTCGCCACGCATCTGCCATATTGAGATATACAGGGACGCGAAGTGGACAGACAGGGATTGCAATTTATGGAAGTCTCCCGCATCCGCGCATTGCGCGGGCCGAACCTCTGGAGCCGTCACACCGCCATCGAGGCAATCGTGACGTGCACCGATCTGGAATACTCGATCGGCAATCTGGCCGGTTTCGAGGCCCGACTGCGCGCACGCTTCCCCGAGCTGCCCGCGCTCACGCCCGACGCTGAAGAGCGCCCGGTCTCGCTGGCCGACGCGCTGGCGACCACGGCGCTGCATCTGCAAGCCGCCGCCGGCTGCCCGGTAACCTTCAGCCAGACGACGCAAACCATCGAACCGGGCACGTTCCAGGTGGTGGTGCAGTACAGTGAAGAGCCAGTGGGACGTCTTGCCTTCGAGCTGGCGCAGCAGCTGATTCACGCCGCCCTCGAAGACGGTCCGTTCGATTTGGCCGACGCCCTCTACCGCTTGCGCGATCTGGACGAAGACGTGCGCCTTGGCCCGTCGACCGGCTCGATCGTCTACGCCGCTGTCGCCCGTGGCATTCCGTACCGCCGCCTGACCGAAGGGTCGATGGTGCAATTCGGCTGGGGCAGCAAGCAACGCCGCATTCAGGCCGCCGAGACCGACCGCACGTCGGCGGTGGCCGAATCGATTGCACAGGACAAGGATCTCACCAAGACGCTGCTGCACGCCGCCGGTGTGCCGGTGCCGCTGGGCGGCACCGTGCGCGATATCGAAGCCGCGTGGAAGCTGGTGCAGGAAATCGACGCCCCGGTAGTGGTCAAGCCGCGCGACGGCAACCAGGGCAAGGGCGTGGCCGTGCGTTTGCGCACGCGCGAAGAAATCGAGAAGGCGTTCGAAGCCGCGCAGGACATCAGTCGCGACGTCATCATCGAGCGCTACATTCCGGGTCACGACTTCCGCCTGCTGGTCATCGGCAACAAGCTGGTGGCCGCGGCCCGCCGCGATCCGCCGCAAGTCACCGGCGACGGTGTGCATACCGTACGTCAGTTGGTCGAGACGGTGAACGCCGACCCGCGCCGTGGCGAAGGTCACGCCACGTCGCTGACCAAGATTCGTTTCGACGACATCGCGCTGGCAACGCTCGCCAAACAAGGCTTGAACGCCGACTCCGTGCCGGATGCCGGTGCGCGCATCGTTCTGCGCAACAACGCCAACCTGTCGACGGGCGGCACCGCCACCGACGTGACGGACGACGTCCACCCCGAAATCGCCGCACGCGCCGTTGCGGCCGCTCAGCAAGTCGGTCTGGACATCGCCGGCGTCGACGCCGTGTGCGAAACCGTCATCAAGCCGTTCGAAGATCAGGCAGGCGGCATTGTCGAAGTCAACGCCGCGCCGGGCCTGCGTATGCACCTTCAGCCGTCGTACGGCAAAGGACGCGCAGTCGGCGAAGCGATCGTCTCGACCATGTTCGAAGATGGTGACGATGGCCGCATTCCCCTCGTGGCAGTCTCCGGCACGAACGGCAAGACCACCACGGTTCGCCTGATTGCTCACCTCATCGGTCAGCAAGGCCTGCGTGTTGGCATGACCGGCACAGACGGCATCTACATCAGCGGCCAGCGTATCGATACAGGCGATTGCAGCGGCCCGCGCAGCGCGCGCAATGTGCTGATGCACCCGGACGTCGACGCCGCCGTGTTTGAAACGGCGCGTGGCGGCCTGCTGCGTGAAGGTCTCGCGTACGACCGTTGCGACGTCGCTGTGGTGACCAATATCGGCATGGGCGATCACCTCGGCCTGTCGTATATCAACACGGTCGAAGACCTTGCCGTGCTCAAGAGCGTGATCGTGCGCAACGTCGCGCCGCGCGGCATGGCCGTGCTCAACGCGGCCGACCCGATGGTCGCGCGCATGGCCGACGCCTGCCCGGGCGACGTGACCTACTTCACGGCCGACGCCACGCATCCGGTGCTCGCCACGCATCGCGCCAAGGGCAAACGCGTGGTCTATGTCGACGGTGCTCACATCGTGACGGCGCACGGCAGCGAAGAAACCCGCTACGCGCTGGCGGCGATTCCGCTCACGCGCAACGGCGCAATCGGCTTCCAGGTCGAGAACGCGATGGCCGCCATCGGTGCGGCATGGGCGTTGCATATCGATGCGGCCACGATTCGCGCCGGTCTCGCGACCTTCGTGAACGATGCTGGCACGGCCCCGGGCCGTTTCAACGTGTTCGATTACAAGGGCGCGACGGTCATTGCCGATTACGGCCATAACCCGGACGCCATTGCCGCACTCACGCAGGCCATCGAAACCATGCCCGCGCGTCGTCGCTCGGTGGTGATTTCGGGCGCTGGAGACCGTCGCGACGAAGACATTCGCCGTCAGACGGAAATCCTGGGCGGCGCGTTCGACGACGTGCTGCTCTATCAGGACCAGTGCCAGCGCGGCCGTGAAGACGGCGAAGTGATCCGCTTGCTGCGTGAAGGACTAGTCGACGCCCGCCGCACGAGCTACGTCGACGAGATCAACGGCGAGTTCATCGCCATCGACACGGCCCTCGCCCGCCTGCAACCCGGCGACCTGTGCCTGATCCTCATCGATCAGGTGGACGAAGCGCTGGCACACATCGCGCAACGCGTGACAGAGGCTGGCGCGCGCTAAGCGGTTATCGGGAAGCGTCTGGCGGCGGAATCTCCGTGCCGGACGCTGACAGGCTTGCCGGGATTGCGCCCGCTTCCGGCTCGCGAGGTGCCGACAGGATCATGTCGACGACCCCGGCACCTTCGATGAAGTCCCCGGCCTTGAACGCGCGAGGCAATATAGGGTGCGGCCACTTCCGTTCTCCCCGGGACACAATGACGTCCATCAATCCGCGCACTGGCGCCAGTCGTCGCATCGTGTGTGCCGTCACGAGATCGTAAATTCGAACGCCGTCCGGCCGCTCACCCGAGAGCATCAGCACCCACGCATCGCCTGGCGTCGCTTCGAATTCGTGGAACGAGATGATGTCGCTCGCGTCCACGAATCTGACAACATAGCCTTCCCCCGGCAGCCCATTCTCGGAGGTTAGTTCGTCCAGCCGCCGTTCGATCGAGAACCAGACCAATTGGCGCAGATCTTGTGGTGCGCCACGAAGTTCGGCAACGTTGAAGTAGTCTCGTGCACGACGTCGATGGTGCATAGCGAGCGCGGTGACCTCGTCGCGGCCGAGACGTTTCGGACGATGCTCCACGAGGTAATCGGCGGCAAGGATGTGCAGCAGCGCCGCACTGACGAGCCTCTCCCGAGCGGCGAAAACCGCAGCACATCGTTCGTAAAGCGAGCACAGGCTCGCCAGATCGCTTTGCCTGAGATCGCGCGTGCTGGCGAGCAGCGATTCGACGTCACACACAGTGGCGGCACGGGACATTGTCATCGCGGCAAGCTCGTAGTTTTCGAGCGCTCGGGAAGACTCGTGAGCTTTCGCAAAGCCGGCACCGGCCTCGCGATACTGTATCGCCGCCTCCTTGAGGGACGCCGCCTTCTCACCGTAACTTGCCGCAATCGACCGGAAATTGGCGGCCTGCAGATATAAGCCGTCACTCTTCCGAGGAACGGCACTTTGCGCCATTCGCTCATGCGTCACTGCCAATTGCCCGAACGACCGGGCAGCACTTTCGTCATCGCCCACCCGATCGAAGAACGCGCAAAGGGATTCGTGAATCTCGGGCGTTACGTGAACGCCTTCGAAGGCATCCAACACACTTATCGCAAGCCTGCGTACCGCCGCCTGATCCACGTCACCCAACGGATTCCCGCCTGCACCGATCAACCCTGCCAGCAAATGCCCTGTCAGGTATCGCTGATGCACTGCAATCCCCGGCAGCAGGCTCAATGCGGTCGCGCCGTCGCTCCGCTCTTCAAGCCGCGCCGTGAGCAGTTGCGCCACCTCGTGCTGCGTCAAAGACAACCCATGCCCCGATAGCCCAACGCACATCACCGGGCAACGCAATCCGGTACCGGGTATTTCCACTGCGATGAACTGATTGGGCGTCATGTAGACCGACGTCTGCTCCGGATCCGACCAACGTCTCACCATCTCGGATCTCACCTCGGGAGTGAGTGAATGAAGCACCTTGCCAGCAGCGGCCACCAACTTTTCGGTGCTTCGCAACAAGTTGAGAACGTAAGCTAAGCCGTTGACGGACGTACTCAAGTGTTGCATGACGAGCAGGTTCACCATCGAACAACGTTGGGTGTCGGCTTGAAAACACCTGCGCAGCTCGTTCCAGACATCCGGCGCGCTCAATCCCAATGCAAAACGGTCTATTGCAATGTGCAGAGCGTACGAGTTCGCCGCACAGGGCGCGATCTCATCGTCGAATGCGCGAATCAATGCTTTCGACAATTCGCGCGATCCCTCGGATGACGATTGGGCTGCGATACTTGTCGATGCTGTAATGCCTTGAAGACCCATAATTCCAAAATTTCCGTGTGGTCTCAGCCCGCGTTCGCATCGCACAGGGATGACCACACGGGTGACGACGTCAACAGGTCACAGCCGCGTCCACTCGGACGTGACGCTTGGTTCCAAGTTCCGCGTGGCCTCAGGCATGTAGGAACCGGCCACGACCGTCGCTGCCGTCAACAGGTCGAGCGCGTCGATGCCATCGATGAAATCCGATGCGGTCAATGGCCGTCGCAGATATGGGTGAGGACTCCCGCTCGAAAACAACGCATGCCGCGTGGCGCTGGTCATCAATTCATAGACTTGATGAGGTGCCGTGGATGCGCCTCTGCGCAACAATATCCACTCGGTCGGTGCGTTCCTGTCGAATTCCTCTGCCGAGACCATGTCGCTATGGTCTTCGAACAGAATGCGGTATCCGTCGCCCTGAAGCCCCTCTGCCGTCGTAAAACGGTCCAGTCTCGCATCGATGGCAGCCCGGATCAGGGAGGGAACATTCTCGTCGTCCGCAGGTAGTCCAACGGCGGCGAACGCCGCCTCCGCCTTCGCCACATGATCCGCAATCAGCGCGTCAAGGGCCGCAGCATTCACTCCGGCGTTACGCCCGAGAACGTCAAAACGGTTAACGACAAGTTCATGGACCATCGCGGCACTGATGTGAAATCCACGCCCGGCGAAGACCTCCGCGCAGCGCGAGCCCAACTTGCTCACGGCACGGAAGTCGTCCCCATATATCTCGATGGCGTGGGCAAGCGCCGTCACCATCGGGGTGAATGTCTCGCAAGCCGATAGTTTTTCCGCAGCGCTCGCATAATGTCCGGCGGCCATCACGCGATCGCCGGCCGCAGCGAAAATTTTCGCCGCAGCCAGATACTGTTCTGCGGCCAGACGCGGCTGCGCGGCCCGGTCGTAGTGAAATGCCGCGCGGTGACGATCGACGCCGACGCGCAAGCCATTCGCCCTTCGAACATCCTCGCCGGACGCGAGCAGCCCCCGTGCGATCGCGTCCGAGCCCAGGTTTTCCGGCGGCAACGTTTGCGCGCGTATCGTCGCGATCGCCTGCCTCGATTGCCCCGCCCGAAGGTCGTCACCCACCCAATGGAAGAACCGTGCCAGCGGCTCTCTTTCCGCCAGCGAAACGGTGACCTGCGAGAGTGCGTCGTGTGCAGCGGCGGCGACGCTGCGTAAGGCCTCGGGGTCCAGTCCGGGCAGCAAGCTACCATCGGCACCGACCGCCGCGCCGATCATGCGGAAGCTGGCCAACGCATGCGCCTGCGCGAGCGCTGGCATCGAGTCCAGCAACGTCGTGCCAGGGGGCGCTCCGTCGGGCCGCGCCAGCAACAATCGGGTGACCTCGGCCTGTGTCAGATTCAGACCTTGGTGGGAAAGCCCGGCGTCCATCAGCGAGAGACGAAGATCCGTGCCGGGAATGCCTACCGCGATGAAACCGCCTTCCGTCACGTGCACTCCGGTGTCTTCGGCATGTGCCCAGCGGTTGACGATTTCCTCACGAATGTGCGGTCTTAACGCGCTACTAAGTTGCGTGGCGACGGTATCGAGCTGCGCCTCCGACATCTTGCGACGAACGTGTTCGAGGCCAACTTGCGTCGTAGAGACGTGATTGCGCACGAGGCGCTTGACGAACGCCGAGCGATCGACGTCGCGCTCAAAGCAGTGTTTGATGAATTGCCAGCCTTCGTTCCCGGTGAACGCAGCTTCGACCCGCTCAATCGCTTTGGTGAGCTCAGCCGAGCCTGGAGAGCAGGTTTGCAGGCGATCCTGCAAGGTGTTCATCGCCTTCGTCAGATAAGCCGACGGCGATTCGAGACTCCGGCGTGGTTGGAGCGCACTTCTGAGAACCTGAATAGTTTCGGAAATCATCGCACCCCTTCGCGCGGCAGCGGATTCGGGGCGGTCAGCGGGCAGGTAGCACGGTGAAAATCGGAGCTGCCGGGAAGGACCGGCGGGGGCAGATCGAGAGAGGGTTTGAACGGCGGACAGTCATTCGTCGAGAACGGCATGGATGTATTGAGCGGGGAGGCGGATAGGACGCCCCCCATCTGTTTGCGATGAAAGGGCCCAATTTTTTCATTGAGGCCATTTCACACGCGCGCAGAAATCGCTCAAACCACCACTTCTTGCGGCGACATTTCCGTGCCGTACGCCGCCCACCGAATATCGCTATCGTCGGCTGCGGCCACGGTCGGCTTGCACTGTCCGGCCGTTTCATCGAGCCCCTGAAGCAATGGGCAGCGCTCGAAGATTTCGGCGATGAAGTCGACAAATACGCGTACTTTTGGCGACAGATGGCGGTTATGCGGGTACACCGCCGAAATCGGCATGGGGGGCGGTTTCCATTGGTGCAGGATCTCGACCAGTTGGCCCGATTGCAGGTACGGCAGCGCCATGAAGCGCGCCAGTTGCACGGTGCCGAAGCCCGAAAGACCGAGTTGCAGATACGCCTCGGCGTCGTTCACCGCGACCGATCCCTGCATGTGGATTTCGACTTCCTTGCCATCCACGACGAACTGCTCTTCGATCACCCGGCCCGTGCGGCTCGAAAAATAATGTACGGCCGTGTGGCGCTGAAGATCGTCCAGCGTATGCGGCATGCCCATGCGCTCAAGGTAAGCCGGTGATGCGCACGTCAGACTCTGGAACATACCCACGCGTCGTGCGACGAGGCTCGAATCCTGAAGCGTACCCACACGCAGCACGCAATCCACCCCTTCCTGAATCAGATCGACGGGCTTATCGCCCATGCCGACCATCAATTCGATTTCCGGGTAGCGGTCGTGAAATTCGCATAGCGACGGCAGCACCACGAGCTTGCCGAGCGAGCCCGGCATATCGATGCGCAGCTTGCCCCGCACGCGCTGACTGCTTTCGCGGAAAGACGATTCCGTCTCCTCGATATCCGCGAGGATGCGCAGGCAGCGCTCGTAATAGGCAGCGCCGTCGGGCGTCAGATTGAGTCGACGGGTCGTACGCTGGAGCAAACGCGTGCCCAGATGCGACTCCAGATTCTGAATGATCGTGGTCACCGAGGTACGCGGCAACCCGAGGTTGTCGGCGGCACGCGAGAAGCTGTTCGCCTCGACCACCCGCGTGAAGACCTGCATCGCTTGCAAGCGATCCATGATATTTCCCCATTGAAGACACCGTTGCATTGGCCGAACAGGTGAAATCTACGAAATTTCACCGCCGTCGCAACTGCATATGCTTATTGGTCGACGGCATAAGCCAATGTCCATAAGGCCGAGACCGATTAGTCGAGCTGGCCGAACAGTGTTGCCAAATTATAGGCGTTTATCCTAATGTCCGTGGCCTCTAGACTTCGCTCCATCGAATGTCATCAGAGGGGTATCGCTCGCGCGAACCCGAAGCCATATGTCAGCCAACGCCAAGTCGCCCTCGGGAAAATCGGCACCACCGGGCAAAGCCGGTAAGACCGGTACGCCGTCCCGCACCGACGACGGACTGCGCATCGAAGAGGTCAGCATTCCGGGGCATTCCGCCCCGGTCACGCTGCGCCTTTACCGCCCGGTGGGCCTCACCGCGCCTGGAGCAGCAGACGCGCATGCCGGTCAGCCGGGTGTCGTCGTGCCGCTCGAAGCGCATCTGCCCGCCGTGCTGTACTTCCACGGCGGTGGCTTTTGCAAAGGGTCGCTGGACGATGGCGACGCCGCCGCACGCTACCTTGCGTCGAGCGTCCCGGCGCTGGTCGTCTCGGTTGGCTACTCCCTCGCCCCCGAACACCCGTTCCCGGCTGCGCCCGAAGACGCCTGGTGCGCAGCCCTCTGGTTGCACCGTCACGCGCGCCGGTACGGCGCCAGCCCGCGCCGTCTCGCCGTCGCCGGGCACGACGCGGGCGGCAACATTGCCGCCGCCCTCACGATGATTGCCCGCGATCGGGGTGAAATCACCGTGTCGGCGCAAGCGCTGCTCGCACCGCTGCTCGATCCCAGCATGACGCGTCTGGCTGACGGCCGCACGCCCAGCGACATCGAAGCCAACGAGTGCGCCCGTTGCTATCGCGCTTATTTGCCACACGCGACGCAGCGTCTGCATCCGTACGCGGCACCGCTGGAATCGCGCCGTCTCGCGGGCCTGCCGCCCACGCTGATCGCCTCCGCCGAACACGACCTGTTGCACGTCGAAGCTGAAAAATACGCTGCCGAACTCATCGCGGCCGGCGTGCCGACAGAAGTCACGCGCCATCGCAGCGCTTCCCATTACGGCCTGGCCGCCCTGCCCGCAGCGCTGCGGGAGGTGGCCACCTTCCTGACACGTCGGCTGGCACCGCCTGCCACCGGCTCTACCCAGTGAGTCCAATCCGATCCCGGAGATTTCAATAATGACCACCCTCGCTCGCAAACCCGTACTTATCGCCGCTGCCGCTACGGCCGCGCTCCTGGCCATCGGCACGCTCACTGTCGTGCGCGTCGATGCCAGCACGCCCGCCGCGCAAGTCATGCCGACCGTCGAAGTCGACGTTGCCAACGTCCTTTCGCGCACCGTCACTGACTGGCAGAGCTACTCCGGCCGTCTCGACGCCGTGGATCGCGTCGATATCAAGCCGCTCGTGTCAGGCACCATCACCGCCGTGCATTTCAAGGACGGCCAGCTCGTGAAGAAAGGCGACGCCCTCTTCACGATCGACCCGCGCCCGTACGCCGCCGAAGTCGACCGCGCAGCGGCACAACTCGCGTCGGCACAGGCGCGTGACGTCTTCACCAGCACGGACCTCGCGCGTGCGCAGCGCCTGATCGCGGATAACGCCATCGCGAAGAAGGACTTCGACCAGAAGGAAAACGCGGCACGCGAAGCCGTCGCCAACGTGAAGGCCGCGCAAGCGGCGCTGGAAACGGCTCGCATCAACCTCGGCTACACGCAGATCGTGGCGCCGGTGGCAGGTCGCGTGTCGCGCGCCGAAATCACCGTGGGCAACACCGTCAGTGCAGGCGCGCAATCGCCCGCACTGACGACGGTGGTATCCGTTTCGCCGATCTACGCAGCCTTCGACGTCGATGAGCAAACGTACCTGCGCTATCTCTCGAAGGACACCAAAACGAACGGCGTTCCGGTCGATCTGGGTCTCGCCAACGAGTCGGGCTATTCGCGCAAGGGCACGGTGTACTCGGTGGATAACCGCTTCGACACCACGTCCGGCACGATCCGCGTGCGTGCGCGCTTCGACAACGCCGATGGCGCGCTTGTCCCGGGCCTGTATGCACGGATTCGCGTCGGCGGCGGCGAGCCGCACCCGGCACTGCTGGTGGATGAAGCCGCTGTCGGCACCGACCAGAGCAAGAAGTACGTGATGGTGGTCGATCAGGCCAACAAGGCGCAGTACCGCGAAGTGCAGTTGGGCGAACGCCACGGTGGTCTCGTGGAAATCGCCGGCGGTCTGAAGGACGGCGAGCGCATCGTGGTCAACGGTCTCCAACGTATCCGTCCGGGCGACACCGTCACGCCGAAGGTGGTGAAGATGGCGGGCGACACGGGCGACGCGCACGACATCGCGCCGACGGCCGTCGCAACGACCGGTACGGCAGACGCCACCAAGGCCCCTGCCCCGACGCCAGCCGCAGCAGCCAACGACGCGCCGACGACACAGAAGACTTCGCAAAACGACAGCAAGACGCAATCGGTTGCAGCCACGAAAGCCGTGGCGAAAACGGCTTCGCGTTCATAAGTTTGCAATCGGCTGTCGAGCATCCGATGCGAGAAATGCGCGTGCAGGCACACAGCAACATTGCACGCTGAACGACACCCCAGAGTTTCGTCATGAACATCTCAAAATTTTTCATCGACCGGCCCATTTTTGCGGGCGTGCTTTCGGTCCTCACGCTGCTGGCCGGCCTGATCGCCGTGTTCCAGCTGCCGATTTCGGAATACCCGGAAGTGGTTCCGCCCTCGGTCGTCGTGCACGCTCAATACCCCGGCGCGAACCCGAAGGTGATCGCCGAAACCGTTGCGTCCCCGCTCGAAGAGCAGATCAACGGTGTGGAAAACATGCTGTACATGCAGTCGCAGGCGAACAGCGACGGCAACCTCACCACGACGGTGACCTTCCGTCTGGGCACCGACCCGGACAAGGCACAGCAACTCGTGCAGAACCGTGTCTCGCAAGCGCTGCCGCGCCTGCCTGACGACGTGCAGCGCCTGGGTGTGACGACGATCAAGTCGTCGCCCACGCTCACGATGGTCGTGCACCTGATCTCGCCGAACGACCGTTACGACATGACCTACCTGCGCAACTACGCGCTCATCAACGTCAAGGATCGCCTCTCGCGAATCAAGGGCGTGGGTGAAGTGCAGATGTGGGGCGCGGGTGACTACTCGATGCGTGTGTGGCTCGACCCGGCCAAGGTCGCACAGCGCGGCCTGACGGCGTCGGACGTGGTCCGCTCCATTCGCGAACAGAACGTGCAGGTGGCCGCCGGTGTGATCGGCGCCACGCCCGCCGGTCCGAATACGCCGTTGCAGTTGAACGTGAATACGCGTGGTCGTCTGAACACGGAAGAAGAGTTCCGCGACATCATTCTGAAGACCTCGCCGGACGGTGCCGTCACGCACCTGAGCGATGTGGCCCGCGTGCAGCTCGACGCGTCGTCGTACAGCCTGCGCTCGTTGCTCGACAACAAGCCCGCCATCGGTCTCGGTATCAACCAGTCGCCGGGCGCCAACTCGCTGCAAATTTCGGACGACGTCCGTGCCGCGATGGCCGACCTGCAAAAGGACATGCCCCCGGGCGTGGAATACCGCATCGCGTATGACCCGACCCAGTTCGTTCGCTCGTCGATCGAAGCCGTCGTGCACACGCTGCTTGAAGCCATTGCCCTCGTGGTGCTGGTGGTGATCGTGTTCCTGCAAACGTGGCGTGCGTCGATCATCCCGCTGCTCGCCGTTCCGGTGTCCATCGTCGGTACGTTCGCCCTGCTGCTCGGCTTCGGCTACTCGATCAACGCGCTGTCGTTGTTCGGGATGGTGCTCGCCATCGGTATCGTGGTGGACGATGCGATTGTGGTGGTGGAAAACGTCGAGCGAAACATCGCCGCCGGTCTCTCGCCGAAGGAAGCGACGTATCAGGCCATGCGTGAAGTGAGCGGGCCGATTATCGCCATCGCGCTGACGCTGGTTGCCGTGTTCGTGCCGCTCGCCTTCATGTCTGGTCTGACGGGTCAGTTCTACAAGCAGTTCGCCATGACCATCGCCATCTCGACGGTGATCTCGGCTTTCAACTCGCTGACGCTCTCGCCAGCCATGGCCGCCCTGCTGCTTAAGGACCATCACGCCAAGCCGGACTGGCTCACGCGTCAGATGAACCGTTATCTGGGTGGCTTCTTCGGCGCGTTCAACCGTGTGTTCCATCGCGGTTCGGAGAAGTACGGTCAGGGCGTGACCCGCGTGATCGGTCGCAAGGCCGTCATGATGGCGATCTTCGCGGTGCTGCTTGGCGTCACCATGTTGTTGGGCAAGGTCGTGCCGGGTGGTTTCGTCCCAGCGCAGGACAAGGAATACCTGATCGCCTTCGCCCAGTTGCCTAACGGTGCATCGCTTGACCGCACCGACAAGGTGATTCGCGATATGTCGGAAATCGCGCTGAAGACCCCTGGCGTGAAGAACGCCGTCGCATTCCCGGGTCTGTCGGTGAACGGTTTCACCAACTCGTCGTCGGCCGGTATCGTGTTCGTCACGCTCAAGCCATTCAGCGAACGTAAGGACAAATCGCTGTCGGCGGGTGCCATCGCCGCGAAGCTCAACGGCGAATATGCGAAGAACAAGGATTCGTTCATTGCCGTGTTCCCGCCCCCGCCGGTGCTGGGTCTGGGTACGCTCGGCGGCTTCAAGCTTCAAGTGGAAGACCGTGGCGCACTCGGCTACGAAGCGCTGAACGACGCCACGCAGGCGTTCATCAAGAAGGCTTCGCAGACGAAGGAACTGGGCCCGACGTTCTCGTCGTACCAGATCAACGTGCCGCAACTGAACGTCGACCTTGACCGTGTGAAGGCCAAGCAGTTGGGCGTGCCGATCACCGACGTGTTCGACACCATGCAGATCTACCTCGGCTCGCTGTACGTGAACGACTTCAACAAGTTCGGTCGCGTGTATCAGGTCCGTGTGCAAGCCGACGCACCGTATCGTGCGCACGCCGACGACATCGGCCTGCTCAAGACGCGTAACGTCAATGGCGACATGGTGCCGCTCTCGTCGCTGGTGAAAGTCTCCCCGACGTACGGTCCGGAAATGGTGGTGCGTTACAACGGCTACACCGCGGCCGACATCAACGGCGGCCCGGCCCCGGGTTACTCGTCGGGTCAGGCACAGGCGGCCGTGGAACGAATTGCGGCTGAAACCTTGCCGCGCGGTGTGAAGTTCGAATGGACGGACCTGACGTATCAGCAGATCCTCGCTGGCGACTCCGCACTGTGGGTGTTCCCGATCTCGGTGCTGCTGGTGTTCCTGGTGCTGGCCGCGCAGTACGAAAGCCTGACGCTGCCGCTCGCCGTGATCATGATCGTGCCGATGAGCATCATGTCCGCGCTGTTCGGTGTGTGGCTCACGCGAGGGGACAACAACATCTTCACGCAGATCGGTTTGATGGTGCTGGTGGGGCTATCCGCGAAGAACGCGATTCTGATCGTGGAGTTTGCGCGGGAACTGGAAATGCAAGGTCGTACGGCCATCGCTGCCGCTATCGAAGCCAGCCGTCTGCGTCTGCGCCCGATTCTGATGACGTCCATCGCGTTCATCATGGGTGTGGTGCCGCTGGTGACGTCGACGGGCGCAGGTTCGGAAATGCGTCATGCCATGGGTGTGGCCGTGTTCTTCGGCATGATCGGTGTGACCGGTTTCGGTCTGATCCTGACGCCGGTGTTCTACGTGCTGCTGCGTACGCTGGCGGGCAAGAAGCCGCTGCATAGCGCACACGCCTCGACCATGCCCGCCAACGTCAAATCCGAAGTTTGAAGGATGCCAATCATGCAAGCGCAATGGATGAAAAGAAGTCTGGGCGTCTCGGGTTTGCTCGCCACCCTGCTGGTGGTCGCGGGCTGCTCGATGGCTCCCACGTACGAAGTGCCAACGGTGACCGACAAGGGTACGCCGACGGCCTTCAAGGAAGCTGCACTGCCAGCAGGTGAAGCTGGCACATGGAAGACTGCTGAGCCGTCGGAAGCACTGGCGCGCGGCGAATGGTGGAAGGTGTTCGGCGACGCAACGCTCGACAAGTTGGAAGCCGATGCGTTGTCCGCTAACCAGAACCTGAAGGCGGCCGCCGCCCGCGTGCAGGAAGCACGTGGCGTGCAGCGTCAGGCCCGCGCGGCGCTCTTCCCAACGCTCGATGCAGGCTTCGGCCCGTCGCGTCAGAAGATCTCTCCGGCCTCCCAGTTGCAGCCGGACGGCACGAACATCGCGCCCTACACGCTATGGCGCGCGCAAGCGAGCGTCGGCTACGAAGTCGATCTGTTCGGTCGTGTGTCGGACAACGTCGCCGCCGCCCGCGCCGACGCTGAACAAAGCGAAGCGTTGTATCGATCGGTGCAGCTCGCGCTGCAAGCCGACGTCGCGCAGAACTACTTCAATCTGCGCGAACTCGACGCCGAACAGGCGCTGTACACGCAGACGGTCACGTTGCGAGAAGAAGCGCTGAAGCTGGCGCAACGGCGCTTCACCGAAGGCGACATCGGCGAGCTGGACGTCGCCCGTGCCAAGGCCGAACTGGCCACGGCGCAGTCTGACGCGTTGGCGGTGGCCCGTCTGCGTGCCGCGTCCGAGCACAGCCTCGCGATTCTGCTCGGCAAGACGCCGGCGGAGTTCTCGTTCGCACCCTCGCCGCTCGTCCCCGTTACAGTGCAAGTGCCCGCAGGTCTGCCGTCGGCATTGCTTGAGCGCCGCCCGGACATCGCGGCCGCCGAGCGTGCGATGGCCGCAGCGAATGCGCGCATCGGTGTCGCAAAGGCTGCGTTCTTCCCGTCGCTGTCGCTGACCGGTTCGGGCGGATTCGAAGCCGCCACGCTGGGCGATCTGTTCAACTGGTCGAGCCGCACGTTCCTGCTGGGTCCGGTCGTCGGCGGCCTGCTCTCGATGCCGATTTTCGATGGCGGTGCACGTAGCGGCAATCTGTCGCGTGCCCGTGCGCAGTACGAAGAAGACGTCGCGAACTACCGCCAGCAAGTGCTCGTGGCGTTCCAGGAAGTCGAAGACAACCTGTCGAATCTGCGTCTTCTCGCGCAGCAAACGCGCGCACAGGACGATGCAGTGAAGGCCTCAGGCCGCGCCGCGCAGCTCTCGCGCACGCAGTATCAGGAAGGCTCGATTGCCTATCTGGATGTGATCGACGCCGAGCGCACGGTGCTGCAAACGCGTCGCAGCGCTGTTCAGTTGGCCGGTGCGCAAGCCGTGTCGACCGTCAACCTGATCCGCGCGCTCGGCGGCGGCTGGGGCGATTTGCCCAAGACGCCCGCCGATGGGGCACCGGCGGCCGTACCCACGGCGAACGCGGCCGGTGCAACGGTGGCGGCCCGCTGAGTGGCGGCCTCGTGAGTTGAGTGGTATCGCGGCGCGCTGAAACGCGTCGTGAAGGGTCGGGGCATGTCGTTTTGGATGGCATGCCCCGGCAGCAGGCGCGGCGCTCTTCCCCCCGGGAGCGTCGCGCCCTGATGGATGCATCGAACCGGCGGCCGCGCTCGTGCCCCCAAGACGAGAGGCGCGCCGACCTGCCCCCGACGCGTGCCTGGCGAGCCGCCGGTCTCGATGCGCCTCGTGCGGTGCGCACGCTCCGTCGAGTCCCATCCAACAGGTTTCTTCCCTGCGTCCCTGCTTGCCCGGCGCATGCCCTATGTCAAACGACACCCGGCATGTCCGGGCTTTTTTTTACGCTGCGATGGTAGGATGGACGCACGGCTTTCGTCTTTTTGGCCTCGTTTTCGCCATTTGCGCTGTTTTGTGCGCAATGCGAACGGCGCAAAGGCGTCGGCCGTCGCTGGCAAGTCATCTCGAATGCTTCCCCCGCGTTCGGTCCCTCGACCCTACGATAAGGAGTGCAAATAATGAAGATGCGCAAGACACTGTCGCTGTGCCTCGCCGCCGGTCTGGCGGTTTCCTCTTCTCTCGTCCTGGCACAGGGCGGCCCGCCACCTCAGGGTGGTATGGGTGGCCCGCCGCCGGTACATCAGCCGGGTGGCCCTCATGGTGACAAACCCGGTGGCCCTCCGGGTCACGGCCCGAAAAAGGGTCCGCACGGCGGACCGCCCCCGCAGGCCCAACGCGGCCCCGGCGACGATTCCGCGTGGCAGCATCCCGACTGGCGCAAGGGCGACCGCGTGCCACAGCAATACCGCGATGCGCAATATCGCGTCGACGACTACCGTCAGTACAATCTCGACGCACCGAAACGCGGCCACCACTGGGTTGGTGTGGGCGGCGACTTCCTGCTGGTCAACGGTTCGGGCGTGATCGTCCAGATCGTAGGCGGGCGCTGATCGCCGACCGACGCCTTAGCCACTCGTCGGCGTCGTGAATTTCCGCTGACTCGCCAGCCGTACGGCAGGGCCTCGCGCCCTGCCGTATTTCGTTGGTACTTCGTTTTTGTGCGCTGCCCGCTCCCGTCATTCGCCTTGCCCAATCCCTCCTGCTTTAGCAAGCTTCACGCCCTTTCCGTCTCGTTTTCCTCGATTTGTCGCGCCGCCCTGATGCCCGCTGGCTCCGGACGGTGATTTCGCTGCGTTGCAGCATTAAAATCACGCGCTCCTGCCCCCAATTCATCGATATACGATATATCATGCACAAAATATCAAGAAGACGCTCCAGAAAGGTGCGTTCGATGGAGCGGGACGACATGGCAATGACACGACGTGATGTGAAGGATTGGATGGCGGGTTTTCTGCCCGCCGTGGTGGCCGTTCACTGGCGCGAGCGTCTGCGCGCAGGCATCGGCGCGCTATGCGGTATCGCTGTGACCGGTGGTCTGATGCTGTGGCTGCTAGGTCCCGCCTCCTACATCCCCTGGCTGGTCGCCCCGATGGGCGCGTCGGCCGTTCTGCTCTTCGGCGTGCCCGCCAGCCCTCTCGCGCAACCCTGGTCGATTCTCGGCGGCAATCTCGTGGCGGCTGTCGTCGGCGTGACGTGCGCCATGTTTATTCCGACGCCGGTCATTGCCGCCGCGACTGCGGTCGGTGTGTCCATCGCACTGATGTTCACGTTTCGCTGCGTTCACCCGCCGTCAGGCGCGGTGGCGCTAACCGCAGTGCTCGGCGGCCCGGCGGTTCATGCGCTCGGCTACGGCTTCGTGCTTGAACCGATTGCCCTTCAGTCGGTCATGCTGCTTGGCTCGGCCATCGGCTATCACGCGATCACCGGCCACCGTTACCCGCACGCGATGAAGGCGCAAGCACCGGCGCGTCCGGTCAATGCGCAGGCGATTCCCGTGACGACGGCAGACGCAGAAAAGGCCCTCGCCCGCCGCAGCGAACTGCTCGACATCTCGGCCGACGATCTGGCCAGCCTGCTGCGCGACACACAACGCGAAGCCTTCGCCCGTCGCGCACGGGAACTGACGGCGGCCGACGTGATGGCCCCGCCACTTGCCAAGGTACAGGCGCATGAGGAGGTGCCCGCCGCGTGGCGTCTGCTGCAACGTCATGGACTGGACGCCGTGCCGGTGGTCGATTCGGAGGCACGCGTCATTGGACTGTTGACGCGGCACGATCTGCACACGCGGCGTGCGCGCCGCCAGAACTGGCCGCGCTTCGGCGTGTCGTTGGGGAATGGCCAACGCCCGGCCGTTCGCGATCTGATGCAGGGCGACCTCAAGTCGGCCACCGCAGGCATGCCGCTCTCCGAACTGGTCGCGCTCCTCTCGACACAACGCCACGGCACACTGCCTGTGCTCGATGACGCCGCCCGGCTCGTGGGCGTCGTCACGCACGCCGACGTGCTGCGCAAGGTCGTGAACGCCTGAAGCATCAGCCGTCTGTCGCCTGCGATGTCGATCCGCCGTCGCAGGCCGAATCCTCCCGTCCCCCCGCGCACGTCGCGCACCCCGTCCGTCGCCCCACCACAACAGGCGCTAGCGCCCGCCATTGCACGACTCGTTGCAAGATTGTCAGCCGTAGGCCGATCTGCAAGAATGGCGTCGAAGTAGCGCAGTCACGCCGTACAGCTTCGATGACCGAAGCAAAAAATTCGCTCAGGGGGAAACATGGAACCGATAACGCTCAAGCGGTGTTTCATAGGAGCATGGATCGACGGTTTTAATGCGTTACGCAATCGGCCACTGTTAACTCTGATAGTGGCTCTCGTTGTGCTCGTGTCGTCCGCACTCGGCATCTCGCTGAAGCAACTCGCCAGCGCCGCCGCGCAAGGGGGCGATGCGACTTACCGCCTCAACATCGCGCTTCTGTCGCTTGGCGTCGGACTCGTCAATCTGATCGCGCTCGCGGTACTTGCCGTTCACATCCTGCGCTATGTCATCCTCGGCCCGGACGTCGCCCGGCAATCGCCCTGGTTCGGTCGCGATGTGTGGCGTTACATCTGGCTATCGTTGCAACTCGTGATCGCCATGATGATCGCGGCTTTCATTCCCGCGTTTATTATCGGCTTCGCCATGCGGATGAGCGGAAACAGCCATTCCTACCCCCTACTCGCCACGTTCATCGCATTGATGGCTTGCGCGGCGGTCTTCGTCATCACGCGCATCTCACTCATTTATGCACAGGTTGCGGTTGGACGCAGCAAACGCTGGGGCGCCGCGTGGCAGGATTCGCGTGGACATTTCTGGTCGATGTTCGGTACCGTATTCGTAACGTTCCTGCCGCTCTTCGGCACCGGCATCGTGATCACACTGCTGCTGGCGCTGGTGCTGAGATTCATGCCGGAAGTCACCATTGCGGTACTCGGCTCCTTGATCTTGAAAACGGTGTTCTCGATCGCGTGGCTCGCCGTCGCTTGCGGTGTCGGCGGGTGGCTATATCACCGCTATGCCAACCAATTGCTGCTGATGGACGGCGCGCCGGACGATTTGTAAACTCGCGACGCATAACGAAACGGGGCGCAAACTTTGCGCCCCGTTTTTCAGTTCAATGACGTCCTGCGTCGTGCCGACGCCGCCGCCAATCAGGCCGCATTCGCCGCCTTCTCGGCCGTACCGCCAGCATCGAGCGCACCGTAGCGCGCATATTCGCCAAGCCCGTCCGGCCATTGCGTGAGCACCTGAAAGCCCGTCTCCGTGACGGCCACCATGTGCTCCCACTGTGCCGAGAGCGAGCGGTCGCGCGTGACGACGGTCCAGCCGTCCGCGAGTTGCTTTGTGTCCGGCTTGCCGACGTTGACCATCGGCTCGATGGTGAAGATCATGCCCGGGCGCAACGTCAGGCCCGTGCCCGGACGTCCGTAATGCAGCACCTGCGGATCATCGTGATACGTCGTGCCGATCCCATGCCCGCAGTAATCGCGCACGATGCTGAAGCCTTCGCGATGCGCGACCGACTGAATTGCGTAGCCGACATCGCCCAGCGTCGCACCGGGGCGCACCGCGCGAATGCCTGCGACCATCGCCTCGTAGGTCGTGTCGACCAGACGCTTGGCCATGATGCTCGGCTTGCCCGCGTAATACATGCGGCTCGTGTCGCCGAACCAGCCGTCCTTGATGAGGGCGACGTCGATGTTCACGATATCGCCGTCGTGCAGCTTCTTGTCGCCCGGAATCCCGTGGCACACCACGTGATTGACCGACGCGCACACCGTCTTCGGATACCCGTGATAGCCGATGTTGGCCGGGATTGCCTTCAGTTCACCGACAATGAAGTCGTGACACAGACGGTCAAGTTCATCGGTCGTGACACCGGGCCTCACATGCTCACCGATCATCGCAAGCACTTGAGCGGCCATCTCCCCGGCGCGGCGCGACAGGGCAATTTCTTCGTTCGAGCGGATGACAACGCGTTCGCGCACCATTAGGCCACCTTATTCATAACGGTGACGGGTGCACCGGTTGCTGGAGAAGCGGCAGCGCCGGTCTCACTGACCGGCGCGCCATCGGATTCGATGAGTCGACGGCAGATCTCGCCGTAACTCAGCGTGGGATTCAGTTCGGCGAGCATGCCGACGCGCAGCCAATGCTCGGCTTGCGCGTTGATCGAGCGACTGAGCGCGCCGCTGGTATTGCGCAGCGCCTCATGCATCTGCTCCGATATCTTGACGATACCCATAGGGCGGGTTCCTATATACGAAATAGCTACGAAACGTATATTACCAGCCCGCCGCCGAATTGTCTCGCCTGCGCCACAAAATCCGTCTCCGGCTCACCGTGTCAGGCGAACCCCTGCGCTCCCCTCGACCGTGCGATGGTGGTCGCCACCCAGATTGAACCAACGGACAAGCGTTTTGACGGGGACGGTTCACTGCCTTGCTCAACGAGACTCAACGATTCCAGTCGCGCTCAGAGGTCGTGGCCGTGACCACGCGACAAATTGCCGCAAGGCGTCGCGTCCATCGTGAATTTGTCCTGGACAACGAATTGTCGGATCTGGCTGCGTGATAGCATCGCCGCTTGTCGTCACGAACGCGGCTTGTCCCCGCGCGCCCTGAACATGCCGGTATGGTCACGCAGCAAACGCATCGCATGGGTCGGCCTCGCCGCCATGTGGATGCTGCTTTGCGCACCGCTGATCAGCCAGTATCTGCGCGCGCACCCGTCGTCCATCGACGACGCGCTGTCCAGCGCGTTCTGTACCAGTCTCGACGAAACGGCGGCACAGGGTCGGCACGCACCAGTCATGCACGCGACGAGCGCCGCCTGCGGCTATTGCTCGCTGCTCGCGCACACGCCGTCCCTTCCGCCCTCCCCGCTGACACTGGCCGACATACGTGTCGGCGGACCACGCCTCACTCCGTCGCCAGCGCTGCCCGATAGCGGCACGCCGCTACGTCTGACCCCGCCGTCGCGCGCCCCGCCGCACGCCTGACACTCTCAACTCGTTCGTCTCGCCGCGTCGCCTGTATCCATGGCGATGTATATGCGCGGGCGGGCGCGTTCGATCGTCTCATTGCATCGACTCCGATCTTCACGGCTGACGCCCTTCGCACACCGACCGGCGGCGGCCTGCACACGTCGACCCATCGCCGCCCAACGGCCCCGGCGACGTATGGCCCGCGTGTGCCCGACAACGATAACCAGACAGCGTCATGAAAACGTCAATTCCAGTGCGCACCGCCATCGCGGTGGCCATTGGCTCGCTGTGCGCCCTCGCACACGCTGCCGAGAACAGCAACAACGCAAACGCCAACGGCGCGCAAAACGTCGAACTCCCCGCCACGCAGGTACGAGCGGACATCGTGAAACCGCTCGACGAACCGGTGCAGACCGGCAGTCGTCTCGGCCTCTCTATCAAGGAGACACCGGCGAGCGTTGAGGTCATCGACCGGCAGCAACTCGTGGAACGCGGCGATGCGAATATCGTCGACGCCGTCAGTCGCGCGACCGGCATCAACGCATCGCCCCACCCGGGCAATGGCGGATCGGAACTCGGCGCGCGCGGCTTCGTCGGCAGCGCGTCCGTCACACAGCTTTACGACGGCGTGCGTCCGTACGGCGCGATTGGCGTCACGTTCCCGTTCGACACGTGGTCCGTCGAGCGAATCGAGGTCTTGCGCGGCCCGGCCTCGGTCATCTACGGCGAAGGCGCCATCGGCGGTGTGGTCAACATCGTCCCGAAGAAGCCCGAGCAGATGCCCATCGAGAACGAAATTCAGCTCGGCATCGGCACCGAGAAGACCGGCCGCGCGGCGTTCGGCAGCGGCGGCGCGATCACCGACAAGCTCTCCTATCGCTTCGATGCGAGCGCGAACAGTTCGAACAACTGGGTCGACCGAGGTAACTCGCACAACGCGTCGTTTTCGGCCGCCATCAAGTACGACTTCTCGCCGCGCTTTTCTGTGACGGCCACGCTCGCCGAGGGCAATCAGCATCCGATGCAGTACTTCGGCGTGCCGCTCGTGAACGGACGTCTCGACCCGGCGACTTATCAGAAGAACTACAACGTTGGCGATTCGCTCATCACGTTTCGTGACAGTTGGGCCACGCTGGGGGCCACGTGGCGTCCCATCGACAATCTCACGATCACCAGTACGCTGTATCGCATGAAGAGCAAGCGCCACTGGAAAGACGCCGAGTATTACAACTATGTGCCCTCAATCGGCCTGGTGCAGCGCAGCAGCTACACCGAGATCCTTCACGATCAGGAACAGATCGGCAACGTCACGACAGCGACGCTCAAGGGTCACCTATTCGGCATGGAGAACGCCGTGTCGGCGGGCTTCGAGTTCAATCACACGACGTTCCAGCACACCAACAACTCGCCCTATTCGGGCACGTCGCTCGTCGACCTGTACAATCCCGATCCCGGCAACTTCGTCAACGTGGCTGGCACCTTTCCCAAGTATCGTTCGCAGGCGAACCAATACGCGTTCTTTGCCGAAAACCGTCTGAAGGTCACGTCGCGCTGGTCAGTCATTGGCGGCGTGCGCTACGACCACGCCAGCATCAACCGCGACGATCTGATCGCCGGAACCGCCATCTCCAAGGACCTCAGCTACACCGGCTGGCGCGTGGGCACGGTCTATGACGTGACCGCCAACACAAGCGTTTACGGCCAGTATTCGGTGGCCGCCGACCCCATCACCTCACTGCTCTCGCTCACACCGGCTAAAGCGAAGTTCGATCTCGCAACGGGCAAACAGATCGAATTCGGGGTGAAGCAGGATTGGCTCGACGGCCGTGTGGACGGCACGTTGTCGGTCTATCGCATCGTAAAGAACAATCTGCTCACCGTCGATCCGCTCAATCCGTCGCTCAGTCTCCAGGTCGGCCAGCAGTCGTCGCGTGGCGTGGAACTGACCGTGGGGGCGCAGTTGACGCGCGACGTGCGCATCGACGCCAACGGCACATGGCTGCGCGCCAAGTACGACCAGTTCGACGAAAGCGTTGGCGGTGTGTCAGTCTCGCGGGCGGGCAACATCCCGGTGAACGTACCTCAGCAGATGGCGAATCTGTGGCTGAGCTGGCGCTTTGCACAGGCGTGGACGGCCAGCGGCGGGCTGAAGTACGTCGGAAAGCGTTACGCCGATACCGCGAATACGCTGACACTGCCTTCTTACACGACCGTCGATCTGGCGCTCGCTTGGAAGCCGCGACGCGATCTCACGTTGACCGGACGCGTCTACAACGTCTTCAACCGGCACTATGTACAAACGGCCTACTACAACAACACGCAGTGGCTGCTGGGCAACGACCGTCGCGCGGAGCTGGTGATGAGCTATCGGTTCTGAGGTATTAGCCACACTAGCCATCGCGATTGTTCCGTCTGCGTAACTTCGAGTTACCGAACCGCCTATATTCCGTGATAACGCGCGTCGCTATGATTGACCCCATTCAAGAGGCGGGGAAATGACATGAGCAACGTCGGCAATCGCAGCGAATTCGTGCGGATTTCGGAAGTCGTGGGAGGTCACGACATGACCATTCGCGATGGCTTTCGCGCCAAGCATTTCGGCGAGCAGATGTTCGACGGTCTGATGGACCCGGTCGTCATGCTGGATCATTTCCACATGACGGTCCCCACCTTTGCGCCGCATCCGCATGCCGGAATTTCTGCGGTGACGTACATGTTCGAGGACGCCGTCGGCGCGCACGTCAACTACGACTCGCTCGGCAACCAAGGCCCTATCGTTCCCGGCGCTTTGCATTGGTTCGCCGCCGGACGCGGAGCAGTGCACACCGAGCAGCCCGAAGGCGAAGGCCATGACGTGCATGCGCTGCAAATCTTCGTCAACTTGCCCGCTTCGCAGAAGTACGACGCGCCCTATGCGTTCGACGTCGAACCCTCGCAGATTTCTGAAATCGTGTCGCCCGGTGTGCGTGTGCGGGTGGTTTTGGGGGCGAGCAACGGGGTGACGGCGAAGAAGAACGACGACCTTCCCCAACCGTTCACGTTGCTCGACGGCTTCCTGACAGATCGCACCAGCTTCCACCACGATTTGCCGCGCGGCTGGAATGCCACCGTCTGCGTGGTCTCGGGGCATTTGCAGGTCGATGCCGACGGCACGACTCGGCCATTGGGCGCGGGCGAAGCGGTTGCCGTCGGCCTGAGCAAGCGCGCGACGACCGATGTCCTCGGTATCGCCTTGCACGCCGGGCCGAACTGCCATTTCGTGGTGTTATCCGGACCGGCGCTCGGCGAGCCGTTGGCGAAACACGGCCCCTTCGTCATGAACACCGTCGAACAGCTCAACGACCGGATGTCGGCCTATCAGCGCGGCGAATTCGGTTCGCTGGACGACGAGGCCTTTTCTCAGCTCAAGGCTTACCGGACGCAGGCATAAGCACTGTGGCGGGTAGCGACCAAGCACGTTATAGCGTCGGCTCGCACACTCGCTCGGTGGCGGCCTGCGTCGCGTCGCATCCACGCTCGACGTCGCGACCACCCGCCCCGAACGCCAACACGCTCAGCAGCGCGAGCACCCACGCTCCCACCACGCCGTACACCATCACCCAACCGAAGCCGTGCACCAGCGCCGCTTGCACGATCTGCCCTTGTGGATCGGCCGCCGCGAGCGCCGCGTTGTTGTGCGCGAGATGTTCAAGACTGCCTGCGGCCACTTTCTCTGCAAGCGTGCGCAGCGACGCCCCGCCGAAGATGCCGGGCAACGCGTTTGCCAGCGACGCACTCACGCCCTTGAGCAAGATGAATCCCATCAGCGCGATATTGATGGCGAGGCTGATCAGCCGCGCGCTCATGTCGATCCCCGACGCCATCCCCGCGCGATTGGCCGACACTGCGCCGGTAGCGGTGTTGGTGACGGGCGTATTCGTCATGCCCAGGCCCACGCCGCAAAGCAGACTGCCGGGCAGCATCGTGAGCCAGCTCGCGTGGGCCACGCCTGAGCCGATCTTCATCAGCAGGAAGCCAAGGCCGATGGTGAACAGACCAAGGGGAATGACGCGGCGGGCGTCGATGCGCAGCGACAGGCGCTCGGCGAACGGCGGCACCACGAGCGTCGGCAATGTGTACGCCAGCAGTGACAGGCCCGCGTTCACGCTGCTGTAACCGAGCGCGCCCTGGAAGTAGATCGGCAGATAGATCATGAACGACCAGTAGCTGAAGTTCATGCCCATCGAACCGAACATCGCGCCCGAGAAGCGGCGGATGCGGAACACGGAAAAGTCGAACATCGGCCGCGGGCTTCGCTTCTCGATCCAGAGAAAGGCGATGAAGCTGACGAGCGTCGCCGCTGCGATGCCGAGCGCCTGCGGACTGCCCATGCCGAGATCCGGCCCTTGCGTGATGAAGTACACGAGACCGAACGTGGCGAGCGACAGCGTGACGATGCCCGGCACGTCGAGATAATTCGCGTGCGGATCGCGAGATTCCTGCACACCGACGAACACCAGCCCCAGTGCGACGATCGACAGCACCACGTGCACGAGGAAGACCCATTGCCAGTCGGCCACGGCAACAATCATGCCGCCGATGATCGGGCCGAAGCCAAGACCGATCCCGAAAATGATGCCCCATGCGCCGAACGCCTTGCTGCGCTCGCGTCCCTCGCGGAACTGGTGCGAGAGCACCGCCACCTGACAGATCAGCATCGCGCCCCCGCCCATCCCCTGAAGGAAGCGGCTGACGATGAGCACCGGCGCGCTCTGCGCCAGCCCGCAGGCGAGCGACGTCAGCGCGAACACCACGATGCTGATGACGTAGATGCGACGTCGTCCGAACCGGTCGGCAAGCGAGCCTGTCGCCATCAAAACCGTGGTGCAGGCGAGTGTGTAGGCATTCATGATCCATTGGATTTCCCGGAAATCCGCGGGCAGTACACGTTCCAGCGTGGACAGGATGGTCGGCACGCTGGAGATTTCAAGGCCGAACATCAGCGATGTCAGGCAGACGGCGGCAAGCGCCAGTGCGTTTTGAGACGCGCGTGAGGGTGTCATGGGATTCGCGAACGAGAATGAAGTCAGAGGTAATATATCGGGAACAAGATTCCCGATTACTGACATTTCTTCCCACAATACGCGCCCCTAGAGACCCAATATGACGAATAAACTCGACGGCGTGGCCGTCTTCGTTCAGGTCATCGAAGCCGGTAGTTTTACGCTCGCCGCGGAGCGCATGCATCTGACGCGCTCGGCGATCGGCAAGGTGATTTCCCGCCTGGAAGCGCGGTTGGGGGTGCGTCTGCTTCATCGCACGACGCGCAGTCATACGCTCACGGAAGCGGGACGTGTCTATTACGAGCGCTGCGTGCGGGCACTGGCCGAACTCGATGCAGGTGCGGCGGAGGTCGAGAGCGGGCTGAGCGAGCCACGCGGACGACTGCGTGTGAGCGTGCCGATTGCGTTCGGTCATCAGTGCGTTGCGCCAGTGTTGTTCGGGCTGGCGAGTCAGTATCCCAGGCTGCAAATCGACATTTCGTTTTCCGACCGGAGCGTCGATCTCATCGAGGAGAACATCGATCTGGCGGTGCGCATCGGCGAGTTACGCGATAACGCCACGCTTGACGCCCGACGCATCGGCACACAGTACATGAGCATCGGTGCGTCGCCTTCGTATCTGGCGGAGCACGGCATGCCCGTCGAGCCGGACGATTTCGCTGCCCACACCGGCATCTCGTATTCGCGCAGCGGGTCGATGGCGCAGTGGCACATGCGCGACGACGATGGTATCGAGCACGCGTTGCAGATCACCCGTCAGCTCAGTCTCGACGATGTTCAGGCGATTGCCGATGCGGGGATTGCCGGGTTGGGGCTGGTGTATCTGCCGTGCTGGTTTCTGGAGAAGCATGCCTCGGCAGGACGGCTGGTGGTGGTGCGCAGCCGTTGCGGAGTGCGTCCGCAAGCGATTCACGTGGTGTGGCCGAAGTCACCCTATCTGCCGTCGAAAACGCGCTGTGCGATCGACGCGCTTTCGACGGAGATCCCGATGCTCCGGATTGGGTGAGGCACGGTCATTCGATGGATAGCATGCCTCGCATCATCGCGGCGTGGGCCGGGAGGGAACAGTAGTAGGTATCGGCGGTAGCGCACGAGAGCTTCGGTGCGTCGAACGTTACTGACGTCCGCTTACCGGCGCCGATCATCGCGGTCTTCGCTGTCGCTTCTCCGATGGCATTTTCTTTAGGCGACAGCCGCAGACAGCGCAAACTGCCGGACGGCATTCGGAATACCCGAAAGCTCGCTGGCAACACCGCTTGTGCCGCTGTCAGTGGACGCCGTTACGCTGGCCGACTTTCTGGAACGTGGACGACAGACAAGCCGGATATCGGCAACGAGTTCGTCGGGAATCTGAATGTCGTTGGCAAGGACACTGCGCATACCGGCGAGCACACCGGCAGCATCGGCCTCTTCCGTTCGGGCACGCACCATCAAGGCTTCGATCGCAGCGATTTCCGCACGCGCTGACGCAAACGGGGACGCACCGGAGCGACCGATGTAGTCGCAAAAACTATCGCGCAGCGAGGTTACGGACCCGGCATACCGGCGCGTGTTGAGTATTCGGGCCATGACGCCATTTCGGGCGAAGACGTCGAGCACCGCTTCGTTGACAAAGAGGCGATGGTCGGTGAGCAGTTGTTCCAGCGTCCTGCGACGAAGGTCGGGAATGGCGCGTTCTGCGACGCGTGCGACTGAGGTGCGATACCGTGCGCGCAGTGCGACGTCGCGTCTGGCAAGGCCTTCAAGTTCCTTACGGGACTTGTCCATTGCCGCGGCGAGGCGTTCGATGGCCTCGCGCATATCCTGGCTTCCGGGGTGCTCCATTGCTGCTCCGACCACTCAGGACACACTGACGACATGCCAATGACGATCCCGATCATCTGTCGCCAGCGATCCTACCCATCAATCTCGGATAAACCGTGGAGACATTGCGCAGAATCGGTTGAACTCGTATAGTGACGGCCGTGAGGACGACCTCACCTGTGACGAGACACTCCGGGACGGCCCGGCTCTTTTTTGGAGAGCCGTATGGCTTGGATCTATCTCACGCTTGCAGGTGTTCTGGAAGTCCTTTGGGCTTACACGATGAAGCAGTCTGCCGGCTTCACGAAGCTCATCCCGTCTGTAGTCACACTCGTGACGATGGCCGCTAGCTTTGGTTTGCTATCGGTTTCCATGAAATCCCTTCCGCTAGGTACGGCTTACACGATCTGGACTGGCATTGGTGCCGTTGGCGCATTTGTCGTCGGCATTTTCGCGCTTGGCGAAATCGTCAGCACCGCTCGCATCGCCGCAGCAACGTTGATCGTCAGCGGCCTGATCCTCATGAAACTCTCGTCGTAATCGACAACCTCTTTTTTAGTCTTTCGAACCGGCACGGCGCTTGCGCGTCTCGTGTTGGTGGTGCTTACGACTTGGTTTGGGATGCGCTTCGATGCGCCGGTTGGCTTGTGCGAAGGTATGCGTTCGCACGTTTGCGTTGCCACCGGCGCGCGCTTCTTTTGATTGGATCGATTGATGGACGTCTCAGAATACTACCCGGCACTTCTCTTTCTCGTCGTGGCATTGCTGATGGGGGTGGGCTTACTCTTCGTAGGCAAACCCATCCGGCCAAGCAGGCCTGACGACGCAAAGAACTCTCCTTACGAATGCGGATTCAACGCCTTCGGCGACGCCCGCAAGAAGTTCGACGTCCGCTTTTATCGCGTCGCAATCTTCTTCATCATCTTCGACATTGAATTGGCCTTCACCATCCCTTGGGCGGTCTCACTGCGCGAAGCAGGCATGGTGAGCCTGATGGCGATGATCGCGTTTCTCGGCGTATTGGTCCTCGGCTTCGCTTATGAATGGAAGAAGAAGGCGTTTGAGTGGGAGTGATTGAACCTGATTGACGCCCACACATAACGCAAAAATGGCCCCGACGGCAAGACCGCCGGGGCCAAGACTACTACATGGACGGGAAGGAGCGACCATGCAAAAGCGAGTGTAGTGAGCGACATCACTCGCGGGTCATATACGCAATTTGGGGACCGGTGTTGACGACGACATCATGAAATTGAATCCCGTCGATAGCACCGCCCCGCCCGGGTTTGACGGGTTTGCACGATCAAGAACGTGCGTCGCCCCGTGAAAGAAATCTAAGAAGAAGACCAAAGGCGACCGACAAATCGCGTACACCGCCCCGGACATAAAAAAAACCCCGGCATCCGTCAATGCCGGGGCAAGCACTTCCTCTCACGACACACACGACAGGGGACTGCCATGCATGAACAAAGTCTAAGGTGCGAGAGATCGGATGGGTTGCGTAGCGAGAAAGGGACTGGCGCGAACGTGAGGCCTGAGCGTTGCCGGTTCTCCTAAAACAACCGCCAATAGTGAGCTCCGCCACCCCGACGAGGATGCACTCCGTCGCATAAAGACAATGAAAACTAGGACAAAGACTACGAACGACCTGCATGCACGCGTGCAGACTCTACGTAGTTAGCATGCCTCGAATCGACACGCACGTATGGAGGGCACCTTGGGAGCCGATGGGCTAGGAAGTGCCGCTCGCTCTCGATACATAGCCTGCGCCACTGCCTGTTGGGGAGGCTGATGGATGTCGTTTCAACAGCCCAGCACGATCTGCTGGTCGATTTTTCCAAACGGGGCGCATCCGGTGGCGTCGAGCGCAACCATCCTCACGCGCTCGCCAAACGCCAGATAGCGGGTGCGGGCTTCACCATGCTCAAGTATCTCGATGCCGCGGCGCTCGGCTAAGCATGCCGAGCCAGCCTCGCGCGCTCCGTTCGAGACCGTGCCAGAGCCGATGATCGTCCCCGGACTGAGTTGGCGCGTGCGCGCGGCATGGGCGATAAGCCTGCCAAAATCGAAGTTCATCTCGCTGCCGCTGGGCTGCCCGATCCACTCATCATTGCGCTGCACGTGCAAACGAAGATGCACTCGGCCGTCGCGCCAGTCGGCCCCTAGTTCGTCGGGGGTGAGCGCGATCGGGGCAAAGCTCGTGGAAGGCTTAGCTTGCAAGAAGCCAAAACCTGTGCGCATTTCGCGCGGCCCCAGTGCCCGCAAGCTCCAGTCATTAATCTGCACAAGCAACCGCACATGTCCGAGCGCATCCAAAGCACTGACGCCCATGGGCACGCGATCGACCACCACGCCGAACTCTCCCTCAAAATCGATGCCGTCGGCCTCGCTCGCGAGAGGCACATCGGCGTAAGGCCCCAGAAAATCGTCGCTAGCTCCCTGGTACATGACCGGAATCGTGTCGAAGTCCGGGATCGGGGCAGTGTTGAATGCCCGCTCCATCAAACGTCCATGATTTAGGAAAGCCGATGCGTCGCACCATTGAGGGCAGCGCGGTAGTGGCGCGGCACACATGCGCACATCGAACGTCTGCACTTGCAGGCTGTGCATAGCGTCGCGGGTGTCGTTCAGCGCGTCGTAGCGTCGCTGAAGTGCGGGCTCGACCTCCGCCCAGCGCTCGATCGCATCGATCAGACTCGACGCAATGCCGTCGGCCAGCACGGTTCGCGTAAGGTCGCGCGAGACGATCAATAGTTGACCATCGCGGGTGCCATTGGCGAGAGTGGCGAATTTCATTGAGCTACCTCGTCCAGAATGGCTACCGCGCGGGTCCAGCCCGCCGAAGCGGCACGGATCTTGTGAGGGAAACAGCTCACGGTAAAACCGAAGGCAGGCAGCGCTTCAAGATTATGCAGTTTTTCGAGATGGCAGTATCCGATCTCGCGCCCAGCCTTATGTCCCTCCCAGATGAGCGATTTGTCACCGGTCTGCGCGACGCGCTCTGCCGTGTAGCTGAACGGCGCGTCCCAGCTCCACGCGTCGGTCCCCGTTAGACGGACGCCCCGTTCGAGCAGGTACATCGTCGCTTCATGCCCCATGCCGCAACCGGCGTTCACATAGTCGGCGTGCCCGTAGCGGCTACCGGCGCGTGTGTTGACCATCACGATGTCAAGCGGCGAGAGCGTGTGCCCGATACGCTCTAGCTCGGCGGCCACATCCGCGGCGGTGACGACGTACCCATCGGGGAAATGACGAAAATCGAGCTTCACGCCACTTTGGAAACACCATTCGAGAGGCACCTGGTCGATCGTGATCGACGGTTTGGCCTGTCCCAGACGCGCGTCCATGGTCGAGTGAAAGTGCCACGGCGCATCGAGGTGCGTGCCGCTATGCGTGGTCAGCGTAACCCATTCTGCGGCGGCTGCCTCGCCGTCAGGGTAGTCTTCGGCCCGTGTTCCCGGCAGCATGGCCATGAACTCAGGCAGCGTATCGGCATGCTTCTGGTATGTGAATTTCGGCGCCAGGGGCGGCGGGTCTGACAGCACGTCGTTTTCGAGATAGATCGACAGATCGATGAAGCGGCGTTTGACTTTCACTTTGAGGCCTCCGACTGGCCGTGATAATGAGGAATGCGTGAGAAGCACATCAGGGCGACGGCACCGAAGAGCACGCCGGCGTAACCAAGGCTCGCGAGCGAAACGAACTTGACAAGCGTGCCGCCGAGCAGCGGCCCGATTGCCGCACCGGTCATCACCATCGCAGGTGTAGCCGCCACTGCTCGCCCGGTAGGATCAAGACGGGCGAGCATCCCAAACGCGAAGGTGTGGCAAAAGATCATCACCGCGGAGAGCACCGCACTCGCCACTGCCCACGCGGCAAACCCGGTGTCAGCGGTGATGAGTACGCCCAGCACGGCCTGCGCGACGGGGCCGATGAGCAACACGACGCGGGCATTCAGACGACGCTCGAGCAACGCAGCGGCTGGCGCGGGCACGAGATTGATCATCCCGAGCGTAATCAGCACGGCGGTAATGGCCGTCTCGCCAAAGCCGCGTACCGTGCCGATGTGCACGACAAAACTGATCAGCATCGCCTGAGTCAGCGCCATGGCGCTCACCCCGCCGATCCCGAACCAGACGTGAGCAGCAAGCCCCGGTTTGGAAGCGTGAGACATACGGTTGTCGGCCCCGGTGACAGCGGACGATGCCGACGCCACCGTAAACGGAAGACCGATCGCGCTGACCATCGCGGCCAAACTCATGACCACGCACAGGATTGTGAAGAACATGCTGCCCCCGTGCGCCCGAATGAGCGGCTGGGAGATGCCGAGAAACAAGATCGAAATTAGCCCCAGGCTCATGCCGGCCAGCGCAAACACGCGATGCGGACGCTCACTGCGACCAATGATGCCGTGCGTGAGGCTCAGGCTTGCGCCCACCGCCAGACCGGCGACGGCATGCAGGGTCGCTATCGCCGGGTAGAAGTTCGTCGTACGTGCGACGAAGAACGCGGCGGCGGCAATTGCAAAGCCTAGAGGCACGATCGAGCGCGCGGGCAAACGTGCGAGCAGTGGAGAGCAAGCGATACTGCTCAACACTACGCTGGCGAGAAACAGCGTGGGCAGCGCGCCTGCGCGTTGTGGGTCGAGCCCGTAGTGGCCCACCAGCGTCGAGATCCACAGCGGCAATGCGACGAGATCAATCATCCCGGCGCAGTGCGCAATCATCAGCGAGAACACGCCGAATTTGCGCAAGCGAGCCGACGCGCCTGACGCCGCGTCGGGCGAGGTGGCGGGCACCATCGTTTGGGGTTCCATCGCGCGCTCCCGACTCAGATGGCTTGCGCCAGATATTGGTGCGTCTCGCGCATGATGCGCTCGTGTTCGGCACGGTCACCGTGGGCGATCTCGATCTCTCCCAGACGAGCCGAGTTCTCGACGACAACCCGACAACGCTCCCAGCGACGCGCCTCGAACGCTTCGATCCCGTCGATCATCGTTGCTGCGCGCGCGAGTTCCTCGGCCAATACGATCGCATCCTCGATGCCAATGCCGGCGCCCGAAGCCATGTGCGGTGTGGTGGCGTGAACGGCATCGCCGACGAGCACGATACGGCCCCGATGCCACGGACGAGGGAGCAACATGCACTCGAGAGGGCGGTAGATCACCGAAGCGTGTTCGTCGATCGCTTTGCTAACGGCTAGCAGGCGCGGTGCCGAAAACTCGGCAAGCAGCGCCTTGAGCATGTCCGGTGCTTGTTTAGGGTCGACGAACTTGCGTGTCTGAGAGTCTTCGGTCACGAACAGGTACATCAGTTCGCTGGAGACTGGGTTGATGCCCGCTTTCACTCGTGCGCCGAGCCACATCTCCGTGCCCGTCACATCTTCCGGGCGCGGCACGATAGCGCGCCACACGCCCTGACCGGTATAGCGCGGCGGTTTGGCGTCGACAAAAATGGTCTCGCGAACGTTTGAGTAAAGACCGTCGGCGCCCACGACCAGATCATAGCTCCCGAGCGTGCCGTCGGTGAATGCGACCTCGACCTGCTCGCTGTTGACAGACAGACTGGCAAAGGTCGTGCCGAGTTTGACATTCACACCCGCCGCCAGCGTGGCCTTGGCGAGAATGTCGGCCAGTATCGGCCGCATGATCGCGCCGCTGCCGGGCACTTCGTCACCGGCCAGACGCGGCGTAGGGATCTGCGCAATCGGCGCGCCGTGCGGCGCAAACAGCTTCAACCCGTCGGCTACCGCACCGCGCTCCAGAAAGGCGTCAAGTACCCCGAGTGTGCGCAGCGCACGCAACGTCGGGCCACTGATGCTGATCCCCGCGCCATAAGAGCGCCAATCAAGATCGACCTCCACGAGATCGACCTGCATGCCTCGCTTGCTGCACTCGATAGCCGTGGCCATACCCGAGAAGCCGCCGCCGATCACGAGCAGGCGTTGGGTTGTCATATCCATTCGATGTCTCCTTTTTTCTACGTTTTTTTGTGTATGCGTTGGTGACGCGTTGACGCGGTTACGGTACGCCACGCTCGCAAGTCAGCAGGAACACTTCGCCCCGCGCGTTGACGTTCAGTGCAAGTTGCGTGAGCGACTGGCCCAGACACGGCCCCGCCAGGCAAGCGCCGCTGACCAGATCGAACTGTGCAGCGTGGGCGTGGCAGACAATGCGCGAGCCGTCGTGATTCAGGTAGGCGTCCTTTCGCCAAGCCATGGGCGTATCGCCGTAGTGAGGGCACGCGTTGCGCCATGCCCGCACCCCGGTCCCATTGCGCACCACGAACATCGTGTCGTGCCCCACGCCATGCGGATCGAACCCGCGCGCACCGGGGTCCGGCATGGCGTCGAGATGCACCAGAAAGATCGGTGAACTCATGGGCATACTCCGGCGCATATTGCTGACTGACCTGCTGCCATATCAGGTGGCCTCCCCCTTGGCCGGTGCACCACCAGCCGGAGCGCCGCCCGGCACCCATTTCTCGCGCGACTGGAACAAGAACAGTTGCGAAGCGTCGGCACTCATCGGTGCAATGCGTGCATGCCACTGGTCGTCGTGCTGGTCCATGTCGGCGTCGTACTCAACATGGCATCCCAGAGGACTATTGAAGTACCAGAACCAGTTCGAACCGAAGCGGTGACGGCCCGGCCCCCAGAACGACTGATAGCCCTTATCCACGAGACGCGTGCCCGCATACATCAGTTCAGTCGGCCCGCCCATATGGAACGTGAAGTGCTCGCATCCCTTCATGAACGGTGGCGTCTGGATAAAGAAGAGCGTGTGGTGATCGAGCGTGCCTGCGGGGCGCAGGAACCCGCCCACGCCTTCGAAGCGATCTGTACATCGGAAGCCCAGGCGCTCGACATAGAACGCTTCGGCTCGCGCAGCGTCAGGTACGAAATAGACCACGTGCGAGAGCGTGCGCGGCGTGAGCGCCATGTCGTCGCGCACCGCCACGACGTTGGGCTGGCGTTGTGCGGGTGCCCCCGGCGCGTTGATCGCCTCGGCCGGCATGTTCAGCGTTTTTCTTTGGGTGACGACGAAACCCAGGGCGAAGCCCATATCGTCCACAGTCTCCAACGAGCCGTCGGCAAGTACGCGCACCTCGCGATCGCGCATCAACTCCCCGGCGATTTCCGCAAGATCTTGCGCGCTGTCCACGCCATAGACGGTTTTGCGCAATTGACTCGTGGTGCCCAGCGGCGGGGGCAAGCGCGAGTCAGTGGCGGCCCACACTTCGATGGCGGTGCCGTCAAGCGCAGCGAACCGTCCGGCTTCGCCGGGGGCTTGCTGTGCGACGAGGCCGTAGTCAACCAGGTATTGGGCAGCACTGACGATATCGTCAACGCCAAACACGAGATATTCGAGTCCGAGGATGTTCATGAATGCATTCCAGCTTGGGGAAGAATGTGAGGCATTGACTCAGGCATCAGCGACGGGTGCGACCGCCGAGCGTTTCGGCGACCCAGTCGGCGATATAGTGGCCCGCGTTGATCGAGTTATCGAAGCTCGCATGCTGCACTCCCCCCTCACGATCGGTGAATATCTTCAGCTCGCGCTTGGGACTATTGACCAGTTGCTCGTACGTGCGATACGCCCACGAGAGCGGGATCTGCGAGTCACGCTCGCCGTGCGTGACGAGAAACGGCACCCGAATTCGATCGAGCACGCCATCGAGATGCACGTCCTCGGCGATGCGCATGAAATCGTCGATGTCTTTGGCTCCCCACACCCAGCACACGTGATTCCAGTAGTGCGGCACAGGGAAGTCGCTCTCGCGCTTCAAGCGCTGCCTTTGCACATCGCGCCAGTCGTGGTTGGCTCCCCACGCCACGCCGCACGCAAAGCGGGGTTCGAACGCCACCGCACGCGGGCAGTAGTAACCACCGAGCGAGACGCCCTCCATGCCGATACGCTTCGCGTCGATGTCCTCGCGCGTCTCGAGCCAGTCAACCACGCGGCTCGCCCAGTGTTCGGCATCGAAGCGCGCGTGCATGCCATGCAGGCGAAGCGCCTCGCCGGTGCCGGGCTGATCGACGATGAGCGACGACACGCCGCGCTCGGCCAGCCAGCCGGACAAGCCGACGAGGTACTTCATTTCCTTCATGGAATCCAGACCGTTGACCTGCACGAGCACCGGCGCACGTGCGACGCCCGGGGCGCGCACGAGCAATGCCGAGAGATGTCCTTCGCCGTATGGGATCTCCACACGCTCGCAGTTCTCGCCTGTGAGTTCGATACCAATGGCAAACGACTTCAGCGCGCGCTGGTAAAGCTCGACACGCCCCGGCGAATCGTGCGCAAGCATGCGCTCGCAGGTGATCATGTAAGCGCTCGCCCGCTTGTATTTCTGACCGGCCGAGAACTGGCGACCGCGAGCCTCGTCTTCGGCTGCAAGCGCTTGCAGCCGATCGGCCATTGCCACCCACGCTTCGCGAAAGGCTTGCGTGCCTTGGGCATCGGGTTGTTTGGCGGCGTCTTGCAGCGGTGCGCAGATCGTTTCGATCTCGCCCATGCGTGCCCCCATCTCGATGGCCAGATTGACGGAGAGATTCCAGACGTAGTTGGTCGGAAAATAGCGGAACATTGTCTAACCTTATGAGCGTAAAAAAGAAATTGCAGTGCATGCGTACTGCGTCAGAGCAGCGGGATGGCGATGTTCAGCCACACGCTGCTCGATTTGGCGGTATTGGCCGCGTACAGGCCTTGCTGGTAGTTCAGAGCGACGTTGAACCAGTGGCCGTCATAGGAAACCGAGGGACCCATCGCGAAGCTGCGTGCGCGATTCCCCGCGCCGACGGTTACGCCCGACTGCGCGTCGTCGGCGAACTGGTTCAGGTAGGCACCCACGACGCCGACTTTCCACGGCCCGAAGTTCCATCCGAGGGTGAATTCGCCAACGTACGCACTCCCCGAGTGATAGTTCGTGTCGCGATTGGTTTGGTTGATCATGAGCCGATTCGACAGCCCCACGTCGAATCCATTGGGGATGTTGTAGCGAATCGCAAAGACGGGTTGCAGCGACGAATAGCCCACTGCAACACTGTTTTTTGAGGGGCTGTAAGAGCCCGAGGCCGTCATGAAGTCGAGGCCCGTGGCAAACGTAAGGTTGGGCGACGCGCGCCATTGCAGAATGACTGGCGAGACCGTGACGTTGGCCAGACCGCTTTGTGTGCTGCTTTGTCCGGCGATATTCATGTGCAGCGAGACCACCGGCAGGACGAGTTGAGAGTAGACGTCAGCACCCAGGAACTTGACCGGATACGCGGCGATGAGGCGGGTCGTTGCGACAGGGGCGCTCGAACGAAACGGAACGGGCAGTTTGTTGCCGTCATTGCCGTATAGCGCGTTGGCAAACGAGTAGCTGAACTGCTGCAACACGAAGAGCCCGGGGATCGGGGGCAACGAGGCAATGCCGGTGGCTGTCGCTCCCGCCGGGTAAGGTGACACGTAATTTTCGAAGGCATGCACTTGCTGCGTCGCACAAGTGGCAACGAGCGCGCAGCCCGGCAACAGGCTCCTGATCTTGACGGCCATTTTGTCTCCTGATCGATCTCGCGGATCGAGTTTTTGGTGGTACTTCTTTTTTGTTCCGATCAGGTTAAGATGCCCGCTTGCATGTGAAAAATTGATTCGATCCATTCGCGGAATCGATTCGCCGAATACATCAAGGGCAAACCCGAGGGTCGGCGAATAGGCGATCGACGCATGGCCACCCGGCGCAGTGCCCGACGAAAAGAACATTCCCCATGCGTTTCAACAAGCTCGATCTCAATTTGCTCGTCGCCCTCGATGCGCTGCTCAGTGAGCGCAGCATCAGTCGTGCTGCGGAGAAGGTGCACCTGAGTCAGTCGGCGATGAGTAATGCGCTCTCACGGCTGCGTGAGTATTTCGACGACGAGTTGCTCGTACAGGTAGGCCGGAAGATGGAGCCCACGCCGCGTGCGGAGGGCTTGGCGGATGCAGTGCGCGACATTCTTGTGCGGGTCGAGGCGAGCATCTCCACGCCGCCGACGTTTGTGGCGACCGAGTCCACGCGCGTGTTCCGCTTGCTGGTCTCGGATTTCACGTTATCGACGCTGATCCCGCATTTTCTGAAACGGGTCTACGCGCAGGCACCAAACGTACGAATCGAACTATGTCCTCAGGTCGCACAGGCGGCACGCTCGCTTGAGCGAGCAGATGTCGACATGCTGATCATCCCGATCGATTACTGCACGGGCGAGCATCCGACCGATATTTTGTTCGAGGAGGACTATTGCTGCGTGATGTGGAACGAGGCCGCGCTCGCGGGCACTGCCATCACGCGAGAACAATATCTGGGGGCGGGACATATCGTCGTCACTCCCGGGCATGTCGATACGGCTATCGCCGATTGGTTTGGAGAACGCATCGGGGTACAGCGCAAGGTCGAGGTCACCACCTTCGGCTTTGCGGCACCGGCGCAACTGGTCGTCGGCACGCAGCGTGTCGCCACGATGCATCGCCGACTTGCCGACCATGCGAGGCGCAGCCTCCCGATTGTGATCTGCGACTTACCTATCACGACCCCGAAGATGCAACAGGCGATGCAGTGGCACTCGCACCGAAGCGCGGATCCTGGTCTGCGTTGGTTGCGCGAAAACCTCAAGGCGTCCGTGCTGGACATGGATGGCAGGGTCGAGACAGTGGCAATGTGTGTTCCGCTGGGTACGACTGGCGGTGCGCAAGCGCTCGGATCATAGCTCTCCGATTCGTATGCGTTAGCGGCGTGCGCGTGCATGAAAGCGGGACGACGCCACTGAATGTCTCCTACGGGTCGAAAGCAGAGACTTGTGATCGGCCGCAATCGGCCATGAGCCGACGTTCACTTCCTGGCAGGTGGCGCAATGGGGCACATTCACCGAATTGGTAGTTGTGGTCCTGAACGTGCGGATGAGCAGATTATTGAAGATCACGTGGTGGCGTATTCGTCACTAGCACAATAGTAGAGTAAGCCGTTCAATGCTGACTCGTGTTAGGTTCCAATGACGAAAGGGAGGCTTTCATGCACCGAACGATTGCGTACCGCGGCTTCGAGATTCAGGTCGAACTGATTCCGGCTGCCGATGAGGGCACTTTTGATGTGACCTTTCAGATAACAGGCGCTACAAACCTCGAAGTGCTCGGCGCTCGGGGAGGCCGCATCCCGTTGCGCAACGGCCCTTTTACTGAGCGATGGGCCTATCTGGTAGCCGAAATCGCGGGTCAAGCTGCAATCGACGTGTTACTCGGTCCCGGCAACTGATTCCATGTTTGTTTCCCGACCCAATGCACTCCGTGACGCATAAGGGGACGTCCCCGGCCAGTTCTGCGGTACGGTTAAAGAGTTGACGACACCCGTCTACGGCATTGAGCTCTGGTCGACCCCAATATCAAACCAGCAGGTAAGCGCTGGCCCCAGCATTCCGCTCAGGAATGACAGCAGGCGATTATTTTTTATATGCGAGGATGAGCCCGGCGGGGAAACATCTCTTGTTGCCATGTCCGGCAATGCGCCTTTGGAATACCAGGCTCAATGTCACCCGCAATCAGCCGAATCGGGGAGGATCCATGAAGCTTCGCGTCGGATACGAACTGTCGTACGAGTGCTCACATCCTACGCCGATGATGCTGATGTTGAACACGCATTTTTCGCATGCGAAGGATATTGCCGTGGCGGATCTGCTCGTTACCGATCCACCGGTGCCAATAAGGCAGTACCGCGATTTGTTCGGCAATCTGTGCAGTCGAATCGTCGCGCCTGTCGGCCGTTTGGAATTGAGCACGACAGCACTGCTGAATGTGCCAAGTGCCATGGAAACGCGGCCCATCGAGGGGTGGGGCCATCCGGTTGAGCACTTGCCCGACGATACGCTGATTTTCCTATTAGGCAGCCGTTATTGCGAGACCGATCTGCTGGTCGAAGTCGCGTGGCAGCTTTTCGGCCAGTGCACGCCGGGTCGCGAGACTGCTCTGGCAATCTGCGACTTCGTGCACCGACACATCGAATTTGATTACGGGCATGCGCGGCCGACCAAAACCGCGTGGGACGCGTACCGTGAACGCAAAGGCGTCTGCCGCGATTTTGCGCATCTGGGTGTCACCCTATGCCGGGCGATGAATATTCCGGCGCGCTACTGCACTGGCTATATCAGCGATGTGGGCTTGCCGCCCGTCGCGGCGCCGATGGATTTCGCGGGGTGGTTCGAAGCCTATGTTGGCGGTAGCTGGCAGACCTTCGATCCGCGAAACAACGCGCCGCGCATTGGGCGCGTTTTGATGGCATACGGACGTGATGCCGCCGATGTCGCAATTAGCAATGCATTTGGGGCCGCCGTCCTAACACACTTCGAGGTGCACTGCGACCAGGAATGACCGAACCACAGTCCGCCAACGCTGAGCCGACGCGGAAATGTACGGATAAGATGCGTTCGCGCAGCAATGTCGCTGTTCGAGGTCACGAACGAGCGCGCCTCGTCGATCGAGCGAGCGATGCCCCGCAGATAAATAAAGCCGATCATTTTTTATCGCAATGTGACCGAAGGCGTCCCGGCCTCACGAAATACCTTGACAGTACCGGACCTTCAACGTACCGTGTCCACAGAAACATTCAAGAAGTTCGATTGCTGATCATCATTTTCTGCGTTTTCCGCGCGGTACTCGCTATCCTCTCTCCCTCCTTGAAGTTTTTCTCGCTCCGCAACGGAGCTAATTCGATTATTTCAAGGATTCATCATGGAAACTGGTACCGTTAAGTGGTTCAACGATAGCAAGGGCTTTGGCTTCATTACACCGGATGCTGGCGGCGACGATCTGTTCGCCCACTTCTCCGAAGTGCGAGGCGAAGGCTTCAAGTCGCTCGCAGAGAATCAAAAGGTTAGCTACGAGACCAAGCGCGGCCCCAAGGGCCTGCAGGCATCGAATATCACCCCGCAGTAACGTCGTTCAAGGGCCGGCCAACCGGCCCTTCGCTTGTATAGCATCCGCGCGGAGCCATTGCGCTCCCGACTTGATCGCACCATTTCGAGGTGTGCATCATTTGTCTCTCCGACACGATCTGTCTCGCTCCCACTTTCGAAGTTTTCGACTTGTATGGCCCGAATGCCATGCAGGTGTCACTCGCATTCCATTTATGAAAAATAATAACCATAACCACCATTACAACGGGTATCTGGTCTCCCCCTCCGCGTACCTGCTTCCGGACGGCTGGTTTGCGGCCAACCTCCTGCTCGAGCGGGGCGATGCCGCCCATGCGGCGCCCGCCGCATACACATTCCATGCACTGGACTATTTCGACACCGAACTGCAAGCGCTGGGGCACGCCAGTGCATGGGCACGCGACTGGATCGACAATCGCGGTTAATCTACGTAGCATCCGACCACATCGCGAGATATGCGATCGTCGTTCGTCTGGGTTTCTGACGCACCTACCCGAAAACGGATGCCGCACCAAGTCAAGGAATCTGTGCCGGTCAAGATACGGCGCAACTTGAGAATCACGCGAAATGCCGGGGCAGGACAGGCTGGGAAACACTTACACAATATGCATTGAGTCCTTGATGCAATGGGCGTATAACAAATATATCGAACATCAAGTCTGACGTTTATCGATCAAGCGTCGATGTCATTGCGAGACACTTCCGATCTCTGAATTTCTTGGTTGTCCGCCACTTGCGCCCAGTCGCGCGTTTCGCGACGGCTATTCGCAGGGAAAACCTGGGGTTCACATGAGCACCGGAATTGTAAAGTGGTTCAACGGCAGCAAGGGCTTTGGTTTCATCACCCCGGATGATGGCGGGGATGACTTGTTCGCCCACTTCTCAGAGATTCAACCGCAAGGGCGCACGGAGTTTCGCACCCTGCAAGAGAACCAGCACGTTTCCTTCGATGTCACGCGCGGCCCGAAAGGCTTGCAGGCATCCAACATCAAGCCCGCGTAGCTTCTTCCCTATATCGCTCGCTAGCATCGCCGTATCAACACGGCGATGCAGCGGTGCTCGTCATGTCGGAGGAAATATGTCGCACACATCCCCCTCGTACAGAGGCTTCAGTTTGGAAACTCTGGTGTTTTTAGACCCGGACGCAACCCAAGCAAGCCGTAAGCACGAAAGATTGCTGGCTGTATCCGTGCGCATCACCCCGAGTACGTCCATCGGTTCAGTTCCGCCGTCAGAATCGCGAGTGTTTCGTCTTGAGACGGTCCTGTTCGATTCAATCGGCAATGCACGGCGCGCTGGCGACGAGTTCGGCCGCACATTGATAGACGGATTTATCAACAAGGCTTCGCTGGAGGCATAACCCCATGGGCGCATCTCCTAACTGGTTCTTGTATTCCGGCTACGTGCCAGCTGACGCGGCACGGCTCCTTTCTTTCGGATCGATCGCCCGTGCGATTTGTCTGAGCAATCGGACTGACGCGTCTGCGCATGCGCAGCACGGTCCCATCGCTAAGTGGCTACGTCGGCGAGCCGCTGAACGCAAATCCCCCAACTGAGCGGCTCTATCGAAGCGCAGCGCACAGGGTCATAAAACTTTTACAGGAGCGAATATGCTCGCCCTTTCAGCACAAACCATAACTGCGGCGCTTCAACGCATTGCGGAAAAAAACCCGAAGCAACCATCAGATGCGGTTATCAATGCGTTGCTCGCACGCGAGTTGATACATCGGGTCGGCAAGCACTTTGAGCCGACGCAATTTGGCCGCGCCTACTTCCGCCACGCATATACCATTCGCCCTGCTTGGTAATAAAACAGGAGTCATTTGAGAGTATCGGCTCGACAAAACTCTTCGTTGGCACTCGCGTCATCTTTTTACCGGGTATAGACCGTTCACTTTCTTGATCGGCCCGATTTAGCGTGGTTTCGCCGCCCACATCTGACGCTACACCTGCCCCCGGTGACGATGCATCAGTGCATATGCTAGGCATGTGCCATAAGGAGTCGATCATGAAAATGGAGCGAATACTACTGCGCGTCTATGGCGAACGCCAGGACGCGGCTTGGACACTCACTTGCCTCGATTTGTCGTTTTCCTCGAGCGCCACAGACCTATTTAAGGCCAAGGAATACGTCAGAGCCAACGCGTACGAGTATCTACAGGGAAAAGTGATTGGGGAGAATATTCAGTTCCCGGCGATCGTCGTCAGTGCGAATGTCATTTCTCAACGCAAAATGAAGTATTGGTTGGCGCGCCTCTGGCAAAACGTCGACGGACGCACACGCGGCCACATCTACGATGAGGTCGTGGGACTAGATGGGGAAGATCCCGCATTCTCTTAATTGCTGGGAGCCCCCGTGGGCGAAACTCACCAAGTATTACTTTACTTGACGAAAATTCCTACGGGCGCGAACAACGTCGACCCTTCAGAGCATTGATCGTGTGGACTTTATCGGCCGATATCTGAGGAGGGAAACCTGATGAGAAGCGTATCCTGGTTCTTTGCGGCAGTTACTGTTGCTGTCATCTTGCTGGTTTATTGGGGAACTAGATAAGAAGAGAGCAACTGACTGCTGAACACGTTCGCGCCTTTTTCGAAGAGAGGAGTAAGTGATACTCCGCTTTCTGGGCGGCGACAATCGACGGGCACGAGGGGACCTGTTCCGCCGTTGGTTGCCGCGCTTCCGCTGGCAGTGGTGGAATGTCTCGCGGCGGCGACGTAGTGACTGAGCTGCTTGCGGCAACCCGCCAGCGAAGAAGTCGGGAGCACGTGCAGCAGCATTTGCCGCATCAGCAGATTTTTTCGCATCGATCGATATCCCAGCCAACGTTTGGTTCGTCTTGCGATAGAGGTTGTTGGCAGCGGTCAGATCGCTGATTTGCTTCGCTTGCTTGGAAACGGTGGCCGATTGATCGGCGTCGTGATGCCGTTTCCAATAACCACCACCGGCTGCAAGCACCACGGCAAGCAAAAGTCCGCCCACACGCGAGAATCGAGCCAGGTCACATTGCACCCTCGGCTTTCACATACTGTTCAAGCAGCGGTTCAAGGGCATACTCCACCTGGCCGTAACCGGCTCCGGAGAGACTGGCCCAGATGTTCCGATCTGGCCCACCTTTATGTCGTCCAACGCGCCGCGCTCGCAAATCTGCTGGATCGCGAACTTGCCCGGCTGACCGGCGAGAAGTCCGGAAGCCCCAACTGCTGCCTGTACACGTCGAAGTAACGCGAGAGCAGTTGGTAGCGGCCCGCCGCCGCCGATCACGTTGTATCTGTCGTCCGACCCGGCATTACGCGACGTGAATTCAGACCACGCCAGCATGTCGAGGAACGCGCATACGTGCTGGTATAGCGGCTGGGCTGCGGTACCGGAACCCGAACTGAGGTGCTGTGGATCCCGCCCAAGGTTCCGCGTTCTGGCCTGCTCTTGGAGGTGGCATGAGACAGAACGAAATCATTATGCGAGCGCTACGGCGGTGTGGCGAAGCGAGAACCTGAATGTCCCCACCCGACCACGGCAAAAAGAAGCCCACGGCATTGCGAGGGCTGAAATCCGGTCGCCAGGGGCATTCGGCTAACGGTCATTTCAAGCTACGCCCCTTCTTGATGGCCATGACTAAGGAATACCCGTGCGGCCCAGTGGAAAACGGTCTTTTGACCGCGCATTCAGCCCCACAGCCCGCACTTGAGCGCTCCGCAGCCGATCAGCCGATGATCAATCGCGATCTGCACATCCTCCGTCAGCGCCGCCTGAATGACGTCCAGTTCCTCGATCTTTGCCAGTTTGAGCCTCCCAGCGCCGAAGGGCTCGAAAAAGCTCGACCCTGTCAAAGGGCGTCACCTAGATGGTCACGTCTCACAGGGTTGCGTGGCAGATCTGAGTGTCGACGGTGCAACCGCGATACACGAAGTTGAGCGATGGCATGTTGTGGGCGGGTTCGTTCGCATCAGGCGCGCGATCACGCGAGAGGCAAAAGGCGTGGCGGCGTTTCACAAGGCCACAGCGAGTCGCCGCGATATCCGATTACTCGGCCCGGCCCTCGATGCGCCGAAAGCGCAGAAGGCCCTCACATTTCTTACCAAAGCCGACGGCCCGATATTCAGGCTGCCAAGAGGCGAGCGATTCTCGGGTTCTCATCAAGTGTGGAAGCTCTGGAACTCGGCACTGAAACGAGCGGGCGTGCGATACAGAAACCCATACCAAACCCGACATACGTACGCGTCTATGGCCGATGGACGCCAACGGCGGATTTGAAGGCGGGGGATAAAACCGTTGAGAAGTTCGCCAAAAATGCTGGCATTTCTAAAGGAAAAACAGGCAAAAATCGGCTAGATTTTTGCCGGCGTTAAAATTCAACCCGATGATTTTTAAGGGTTTTTTGGTGCGAGGAAGGGGACTCGAACCCCTACACCCTTTCGGGCGTCAGGACCTAAACCTGGTGCGTCTACCAATTTCGCCATCCTCGCAGCCCGTGGGCGTCGTTACCTTTTAGGCGCGACATCCCGGCATCGGGTCGACGACATGCATGCGTCCTGTCGGACATGAAAAAGGGCGACTTGTCGCCGCCCCGCTGCATGCGTCAAAGCAGGCGCGTATTCTACACGAACCGAATTCGACCGGCAATCTCCGCTCAAGCCCATACCGTCCCACGCGTCAGGTCGGCTCGCAATGCTAGAATTCGCACCAATTCATGGCTTCTGCCCCCACTGCGCAGCTACGCGCTTAAGCGCCTGTGCACCGATTTCCGGGCACCTGACCAAACCGATACCCCATTCGCATGCAACCCCACGAGACCGCCGACGAGCCCTCTGGCTCCTCCGACAACATCACCCAGGCCAACGCATACTGCCGTCAGAAAGCAGGCCCGCCCGGATCCGCGCTCTACTACGCACTGCTCCAACTCCCCCCGTCCAAGCGCGACGCCGCCTATGCCGTCCACGCCTTTTGTCAGGAAATCGCCGATATTCACTCGGCCGTTCATGACCCCGGCGTCGCACACGCAAAGCTCGACTGGTGGCGTCAGGAACTGGCTCGCCTCTTCTCAGGCACCCCCGCACATCCGGTGACCCGAGCGCTCGCCCCCGTCGTGCAAAACAGCAGTCTCTCGCGCGAAACTTTCGAAGCCGTCCTGCACGGCGCCGAGATGGATCTCTCGCAGATGCGCTACCTCGACTTCGCCGGTCTCACGCACTATTGCGACGCAGCCGGCGGTGCCCCCGCAGAACTCGCATCCCAGATCTACGGTTTCGACGACCCGAAAACGCCCGCCCTCGCGCGCGCCCTCGGCCATGCCATCACGCTCGGTCGACGTGTAACCGACGCCGGTGTCGACGCGCGCTCCGGCTACGTCTATTTCCCCATCGACGAACTTCAGCGCTTCGGCGTCACCGCCGCCGACATTCAGAACGGCAAGTACTCGCCCGCCTTCGTCGAGCTAATGCAGTTCCAGCACGCGCGTGCGCGTCAGGCCATCATCGACGCAGCCGCCGCAATCCCTAAACAGGATCGCCGCAAACAACGTCCTCTGCTCGCCCTCGCGGCGCTGCAACTGGCATTGATGGACGAAGTCGCCGCGAGCGGCTATCAAGTGCTCCACCAGCGCATCGACCTGACGCCGCTGCGCAAATTCTGGCGAGCGTGGCGAGCACGCTGAGCTTAAAACGCACCCCTGGCACGGGCCGTGGGCCCGAATCGCAGCCCACGCAGTCAGGACGTCCGCCCTTTAAACCCGCATCACATCCAACGGCTTGAACGCGCCGCCCAGCACGGGTTGCGGGTTCAAGCCCCACCAGCGCTGCAGCACCGTCGCGTAGACGTCGCGGAAATCAACGGCAAACGGTAAGTTGCCGTTGCCATCCAGCCGATCCAGTCTCGGTGCTTCGCCATACAGGCCACCACGCACACGTCCGCCTGCGATGAAGTGCGGTGCGACCGTACCATGATCCGTCCCGCCGCTCTGGTTTTCACGCGGACGCCGTCCGAACTCGGCGTACGTCACGATCATCGTCGACTGCCATCGATTCAACTCGGTCAACCCAGCCCGCAACGCCATCATCCCCTGCGACAACTGACGCAACAGGTTCGCCTGCTGCCCTATCTGGTTCTGGTGCGTATCAAAACCATTGAGCGTCAGTCGCAACACCGCCACGCCACGCCCCGGCTGCGGCACACCACTCGGAGAATCCGCCGCGGCGACCACCTGCAACGCCGTCTTCACCACGTTGCCGAAAGCCCCCTGCGGCATCGGCGTGCGCAAGACATACTGCCCCTGGCGCGGACGCAAACCGTCCGCTGCCTTCACGATGTCGTTCTCTACCCGCAGCACGTGCGCCAACGCCGGATTGCTCACCTGCGCAGCATTCGTCGACGCCAGACTCGCATCGCGTAAAAACTGCGCCGGATTCGTCAGCGTCACAGCCCGCGCGCCACCGCTCAAGGGCCCCAACTCCGCACTGCCGACAATCACACCATCCGCGTCGAAACCCGACGGCACGGCCTTCTCTGCGAACGCCCGCGACAACCATCCGTCACGCAAATACTCGTCCGAGCGCGACGCCGTATTCCAGATCTCAATCGACCGGAAGTGCGAAAGATTCGGCTGCGGATACCCCACACCCTGCACAATCGCCAACTCGTTCGCCTGCCACATCGGCAACAAAGCGCGCATCTCCGGATGCAAGCCATTGTGCTCGTCCAACTGCACGACCTGCTCGCGCTTAATGCCAATCGTCGGACGCAAGCTCGCATACATTGCGTCCGCATAAGGGATGACCGTGTTCAACCCATCGTTGCCACCCTTAAGCTCGATAAGGATCAGCAAATTGCCATAGTTGCCGCCACTGCCCGGCAATATCCCAGACATATCTCGCGCAGCGGCCAACACCGGCGTCGGCGCCAGCCAAGCTGCCCCAAGACCACCAGCGAACGTCAAAAAATCACGTCGACGCATTTCACACCTCTCATGACTCGCCCGGACTCACCGCCCGATCACAAATCGCAAACATACCTGTCACAAAACTTGCCATCGCCCTGCATCCCAAGCGCCTGAATCGTCACAGTCGCCCGAACTGCCGCGAACGTCCCAGTCGTCACATCCCCCCCATCACCGCGGTTTTCGCGATCGCCATCGTTTCGATCACTTCAACTGATACGCAGGGTCCATCAATAGCGCTTGCAGAAACGCTGCACTGTTGACGCCAGGCGTTTGCGGTGCCGCCGGCGCCAGCGGCAACACCGCACGCTGCAAGGACTCGCGCGCCTCCACGTCCGGGACGTCGACCGGCCCGAGCGTATAGGGCCGCAGCCAGCGAGACAGATCGAAGCGAACACCCGCCACGGTTCGCGGCATTGGCTGCGCGGGGCGTAGCGCCGTGCGCTGCACGCCCGGAGTCGCCGACATGGACGGTGCAGTCATCGACGGACCACCTGCGTTGGCGTTCTCCGTTGCACGGAACATGCGCTCGACGAACTGCTTGCGCGCGAGTAGCGTGGTGCTGTCGATCCACGCGTCGCCGCCCGGCCAACCCTTCACGTTCGGCGGACGGAACAGATCCTGCCCCAGCACCCGCATCTGCTGCGCGAGCATCTGCGGATCGTCGTAGCCGATGTCGAACTGCCGCACCGCATCCGTCACGAACTCGGAAGGTGACTTCACCAGCGCACCACGCGCACGCGCATCCCAAAACGTCGGCGTGAGCAGCAAGGCGCGCAACGCGACACGAATGTCGTAGCCGCTCTCTCGGAACGTCGCGGCAATCCGTTCAACCTGCACCGGGTCGGGCGTCGGTGACACGAATTCGCGCCAAAGCTTTCCGGTGACGAACACCGCCGTCTCAGGACGCGCCAGCAGCACGTCGAGCATCTGATCGCCGTCGAAGTCACCCGTCTGGTTCAGCACCGTCTTCACGCCCGTATCGTGAAAATTGGGACGCCAGACGTAGGTCATCGTCGGCCTGTCGATGCTCCAGCCGGTATAGGCACGCGCCGCCTCGCGCACGTCCTGTTCGGTGTAATGCCCTTCGCCCAGCGTGAACAGTTCCATCACCTCGCGCGCGAAGTTCTCGTTGGGACGCCCCTTGCGGCTGTTCGCGCCATCCAGATAGATGAGCATCGCGGGGTCCTTCGACACCTCGTGCAACATCACGCCGAAGTTGCCCAGCGCGTTGGCACGAAGCAGCACGTTCTGGCGATAGAGCACGGCCGGCTCACGCACTTTGTCGTCGCTCGATACGAAGTGGTTATGCCAGAACATCGTCATGCGCTCAGTCAGCGGCGACGGCGTCGTCGCCATTTCCTGCGCCCACCACGCTTTGAGCGACACCGACATGCGATTGCGACGCTCGTTCAGCTCACGACGCTGCGCGTCGGTCATGCCCTTGACCGGTACACTGGCCAACGGCGGCTCCGTGACCCACGCCGGAGGCGGCGTAACCGCTGTCCGGCGTGTCTGCTCCAGCAGCCGGTCGACGGCCTGCGCACGGGTCAGGCCGACGAAGGGAGCCAATTCGCGGGCGTCCGGCGCGTAGCCGGTACGCGTAAGCAGGTAGCGCGCGTCGTCGGCCGTCAGTTCGCGCCGGGATGCATCGACGGCGGGCGTCGCCGACTTCGATGTCTTGCCACGCGTCGACTGGGCGGCGTGTTGCGCATCCGCGTGACGCGAACCGGATGCATAGGCAACGGGCGACGCAAGGCAGACCGCCGCTGCCGCCCCCGAGAGAACCGTCACACGCACGGAAAGGAATTTCGCCCTAGTCAATAGGGGCAATAGGGACGCGACCGAAGGTGCCGATGCCCCGTCCGTCCCCGGCGACGCCATCGAAATAGGTAATCCATCCCCGGACTCGGTATTTCGGACGCAAAAAAAGCCAGCGTCGGCAGAGGCTGGCGGGGTTTGGTTTTGCTTCATGTCACGCTCTCGTCAAAGTGGCGTCACTGGCGTTTTCGGAAGAAGCGTTTCGCGGCGTTTCCCATCTGGCCCGAACGAATCGGACAAGGGGAAAGACGAGCGTCGTGTCAGTGAGTATACAGTTCACGCACGGCGTCTTGAATGTGTTGACGCAGCAATCGCCGATCTTCCGGCGACATATGTCCATTGGGACGTCTCCCGGGGGGCGTATTCGGGAGGTCGTCGTTACGCCGATCGGCGTTGGGATCGCTCGCAGGGGCATTCTTGGCGGGGTTGCGCGGCGAAGGCGCCGGAGCCGCGCGCTGAATCCGGGGGGCGCTCGCACCCTGATGCTGCGTACTGAAATGCGCGACGGGACGGGCATAGGTCACGCCCAGGTGTCCCCAGAGCATGATTCCCCCGAACAGTAGCGTAAACTCAGCAGCCCATCTCATCTTGTGCGTATGTCCTTCATGCCATGCGGCTGTTTTTGCCCTGGCAGGGGTGCAAGTGTACCCACTGCCTATGGTCAGCGCACAAGCCGTAGGGTAAATTGTGTAACCCTTTGTAACCCGCTTTGGCGGCCTCCTCAGTTCGCAACATTTCGGGCTAAGATACGTGGCATGGAAAACAAAAACTCTCCCAAAATTCTGGTTGTCGACGACGATCCGCGCCTGCGCGACCTGCTTCGTCGTTACCTCGGGGAACAGGGTTTCAATGTCTTTGTGGCCGAAAATGCAACGGCCATGAACAAGCTTTGGGTGCGCGAGCGCTTCGATCTGCTCGTGCTGGACTTGATGCTCCCCGGTGAAGACGGTCTCTCTATTTGTCGCCGTCTGCGTGGTGCGAATGACCGCACGCCGATCATCATGTTAACGGCCAAAGGCGAGGATGTCGACCGTATCGTCGGCCTTGAGATGGGCGCCGACGACTATCTTCCCAAGCCCTTCAATCCGCGCGAACTCGTCGCGCGCATTCACGCCGTTCTACGTCGCCAGGCCCCGCCCGAACTCCCGGGCGCGCCCAGCGAAACCATGGAGACGTTCGAGTTCGGCGACTTCGCCCTGAACCTCGCCACGCGCACGCTCACCAAGAACGGCCAGGAAATTGCCCTGACCACCGGCGAGTTCTCGGTCCTCAAGGTCTTCGCACGTCATCCGCGTCAGCCGCTCTCACGCGAAAAGCTCATGGAGCTCGCGCGCGGCCGCGAATACGAAGTCTTCGACCGAAGCCTCGACGTGCAGATCTCGCGCCTGCGCAAGCTCATCGAACCGGACCCGGGCAGCCCCCGCTTCATTCAGACGGTGTGGGGCCTCGGCTACGTGTTCATCCCGGACGGCGGCGCGTGATCGCGCATCACGTCTCGCGCTGCAAAACGACGCCGGTCGCGCCCCATTCGCGCACCGGCGTCTTGTCTTGCCTCACCTCGCAATTCCTGCAATTCATGTCGTTCGCCATGGCTCCCATGAGCCTCCGTCATTTCGAATCTTGCGCGCTTCGGACCTTCCGACCCGCCATCGTCACGCATTAGACGGAGCAACCCCATGCATCCGATTCGGATGGTACGCGGGCTGTTCGGCGGTCTGTTCTGGCGTACCTTTTTCCTCATCGCACTGCTCATCGGCGTCAGCCTCGCCGCGTGGTATCAGAGCTTTCGCGTGATCGAACGCGAGCCGCGTGCACAGCGCGTCGCGCAGCAACTGGTCTCCATCGTCAAACTCACGCGCACTGCCCTGCTTTATTCCGAGCCGGACCTTCGCCGCGCGTTGCTGCAGGATCTGGAAAGTAACGAAGGCATTCGCGTCTATCCGCGCGAACCGGCCGATTCGATCGAGAAGCAACCCGGTGGCGTCGTGCAGGACCTCATCGTGCGCGATGTACAGCGACGCCTTGGCACCGACACCATCATCGCCGCTTCGGTCAATGAGATCCCCGCCATGTGGATCAGCTTCAAGATCGATGAAGACGACTACTGGGTCGCCATCGAGCAAGACCGGATCGACACGGCGACAGGCCTTCAACTCTTCAGTTGGGGGACGTTCGCGCTCGCCCTCTCGCTCATCGGCGCGGCGTTCATCACGGCGCTCGTGAACCGACCGTTCGCGCGACTTGCCCACGCGGCCCGCGCCATCGGCGAAGGTCAGCGCCCCGATGCCTTGCCCGAGCGCGGCATGGGCGAAGCGGCCGAGGCCAACCGAAGTTTCAATCAGATGGTGCAGGAACTCGACCGGCTCGAAGCCGACCGGGCGCTGATGCTCGCGGGCATCTCTCATGATCTGCGCACACCGCTCGCGCGCCTGCGTCTCGAGACGGAAATGAGCCCGTCGGACGAAACGGTCAAGCGCGACATGATCAGCGACATCGAGCAAATGGACGAGATCATCGGGCGCTTCCTCGATTACGCACGTCCCGCTTCGCGCGCGGCACAGGCCGTGGATCTGTCCGAAATCGCGCGCGATACGGCAAGCGCTTTCGAAGGGCGCGACGAGGTGAAGATCAGCGTCGAACTTGCCGATACGGCGCTGATACTGGCCGAGCGCACCGACCTCAAGCGTCTGCTCACGAACCTGATCGAAAACGCTCGCAAGTACGGCCGCGATGCGCAAACCAACGTCGCCGACGTCCACATCTCCACGCGAGTCCTCGGCGAACGCGTCGAGATGCGCGTGCGCGATACTGGCCCCGGCATCCCCGAGGAACAATTGCACCTGGTGTTCCGTCCCTTCTATCGTGTGGACACAGCCCGCACGAAGGCCGACGGGACGGGCCTGGGCATGGCCATCGTGCAGCGCATCGCAACGCGCTACAAAGGCCATGCGTCGCTGCGTAACGTGCACCCCGGCTCCGGACTTGAAATCACGGTGTCATTTCCGCTTGCTAAATAAGTGTTTGATGTGATCGGGCGAAAATTTGGCTATGCTCAAGGCTTGGCCTCGCCCGAAGCTGCAAAATCCTATCGACGGGATTTGTTTTAACTATCCCCCGCATAAAAATAAGCTATTGCTATCATTGATTTGATAGCGTATACTGGTTTGGTTGACCGGGATCGCGTGAACTCGGTCAGTTGCCAGTTTTGATGTCCTTGCGACATCACGACATAAACCGCACTAATTTAGGAGTAATCGATGAAGACTGTCGGCGATAAACTCGAAGCGTTCTCGGTCGAAGCGGCCAAGCCTGGTTTCAACAACCACGAAGAAAACGGCGTGTCGGCTTTCGAAACGATCACCGAAGCCTCGTTCCCGGGCAAGTGGAAGATCATCTACTTCTACCCGAAGGACTTCACCTTCGTGTGCCCGACCGAAATCGTGGAATTCGGCAAGCTGGCCAACGACTTCTCGGATCGTGACGCAGTGCTGCTCGGCGGCTCGGGCGACAACGAATTCGTGAAGCTGGCATGGCGCCGTGAGCACAAGGACCTGAACAAGCTGAACCACTACTCGTTCGGCGACACGACCGGTGCTCTGATCGACCAACTGGGCGTGCGTGACAAACAAGCTGGCGTGGCACTGCGTGCAACGTTCATCGTTGACCCGGACAACGTCATCCAGCACGTTTCGGTGAACAACCTGAACGTCGGCCGCAACCCGGAAGAGGTGCTGCGTATTCTGGACGGTCTGCAAACGGACGAACTCTGCCCGTGCAACCGTGCAGTCGGCGGTGAAACGCTCTAAGCGTCTCCCGAAGCCCGCGCAAGCGGGCTTTTTCAGCCCAAAGCAATAGGAGAAATTTATGGAATTCATCACCGCGATTAAGGCGCAGATCCCTGACTACGCCAAGGACATCCGCCTGAACCTCGACGGCACCATCGTGCGCTCCTCGCTGGAAGGCAACGACGCCGTCGGCGTGGCCCTCGCCGCCGCCTTTGCGGCCAAGAGCCAGCCGCTCGTCAAGGCAATTCGCGAAGCCGGCGTGCTGGCCCCGGAAGAGCTTGAAGGCGCGTTGACCGCAGCCGCGCTCATGGGCATGAACAACACCTGGTATCCGTATCTCGAGATGGCCGATAACGCCGAGCTCAAGAACGAGAAGGCCCAACTGCGCATGAATGGCTACGCCACGCGTGGCGGTGTCGATCAGCGTCGCTTCGAGATGTACGCGCTAGCCGCGTCCATCGTCGGCAAGTGCCACTTCTGCGTGAAGTCGCACGCGCATCTGCTCTCCGCCGAGCACGGCATGAGCACCGCGCAATTGCGTGACGTCGGCCGTATCGCCGCCGTCATCAATGCCGCGGCTCAGGTGATCGCTGCCGAAGCTGCATAAGCTTCGATACTTCGTCGCCCAATAAAAACGGCGCTACCGGACGATTCCGGTAGCGCCGTTTTGCTTTTGTCCAGCTGACGACAGGGCCAGAGACTTAAACGAACTTCGGCAACATTAGCGTCCGATCAGCAACGCCGCCGCTTGCGCTTCAATGCCCTCCTGACGCCCGAGGTAGCCCAGCTTTTCGTTTGTCTTCGCCTTGACATTCACCTGCGCGACGCTCACACCCAATGCATCCGCAATCGACTGCGTCATCGCTGCGATATGCGGCGCGAGTTTCGGAGCCTGTGCGATTACAGTGCAGTCGACGTTCAGGATCTCGTAACCTTGCTCACGCACGCGGCGCATCGCCTCCTTGAGCAAAACGACGCTGTTCGCGCCCTTGAACGTCGGGTCGGTATCTGGGAAGTGACGACCGATGTCGCCGAGCGCGGCAGCACCGAGCACTGCATCGGTGATCGCATGGAGCAGCACGTCGGCGTCCGAGTGGCCCAGCAGGCCGCGCTCGAACGGAATGGTCACGCCCCCCATGATCAGCGGACGGCCCGGCACGAGTGCATGCACGTCGTAGCCCTGACCGATACGGAGTTTGGACAGTGCGCCCAGCGAAACAGGAGAAACAGCTTGTTCAGTCATGTGGAATCTTGAAATCGCCAGAGGCGGAATTACGGTGCGTCAGTTCACGTCGGACGGTCGAGGCTCAGGCCGGTTTGGCCGTGCCGAGGAATGCCTCGGCCAGCGCGAAATCTTCGGGATACGTCACCTTGAAGTTGCGCAGGCTGCCGCGCACGAGCTTCGGCGCGTGGCCGATGCGCTCGATGGCGCTAGCCTCGTCGGTGACTTCAGCCCCGGCGGCGAGCGCGTCTTCCAGCGCGTGGCGGAGCATGCCGAGACGGAACATCTGCGGCGTCTGTGCCTGCCAGAGCCCGTCGCGCGACTCGGTCGCCTGAATCGCCGCCAGCGTGCCCTTCTCGACCGGCGGCTGCTCGCGTTTAAGCGTATCGGCGACCGGCAGCGCCAGAATACCGCCGACGGGGTCGTCGCGCAGGGCACCCACGAGCGTACGGATCAGTTCAGGCGTAATCCCGGGACGCGCAGCATCGTGCACGAGCACCCAGTCGGTGTCCTGCGCGCCGAACTCGGTGAGCGCCTGAAGCCCGCCCAGCACCGACGCATGGCGCGACGGCCCGCCGCAGCGGCGCACGGCGAAACGCAGCGTGCCGAAGCGTCGTCCGTCGAAATGATTGTCGTCCGGCGCCAGCACCAGCACGGTCTGCGCGAATTCGGAACAGGCGTCGAACGCGGCGAGCGCATAGTGAAGCATGGGACGTCCGCCGACGCTCCGGTATTGCTTGGGCACGTCGGCCCCGGCGCGTACACCGGCCCCGGCACACGGGATCACGGCAAAAAGTCGATCGCTCACGATAAAACGCAGGTAAGGATAAAGCAGGGATTTTATAATAGACACTGACTGTCACGGGGCCCCATGCGAATGGAGCCCCGTGCTTTGCCATTTCTGCAACGTTTTCTTATGTCCTCCGCCAACGCCCTATCCCGTCATACCGTGCCTGTGCCGCTCGTAAAAGCGGGACAGCGTTACGCTTTCGCCGGCTCGCACGCATCGAGCGACGCTCTGCTCATCGCCCGCTATTTCGAAGAGAATCGCGAGCGCCTGCCGTTGCTGGCCGTCGTATGCGCGCAAGCCACCGACGCTCTGCGTCTTCAGCAGGAGCTCAAGTGGTGCGCGCCCGAGGCCCGGGTGCGGCTGCTCCCCGATTGGGAGACGCTGCCCTACGACACGTTCTCGCCGCACCAGGACCTGGTCTCCGAGCGTCTCGCCACGCTGCACGATCTCGGCGAGAAGCGCTGCGACATCGTGCTCGTGCCCGCGACCACGGCGCTTTATCGCATGGCGCCCGCCAGCTACATGGCGGCCTACACGTTCTTCTTCACACAGGGCGAACGGCTCGACGAAGCGCGTCTGAAGTCGCAACTGACGCTCGCGGGCTACGAGCACGTGAGTCAGGTCATGCGCCCCGGCGAATATTGCGTGCGTGGCGGCCTCATCGATCTCTACCCGATGGGCTCGGCACTGCCGTACCGTCTCGATCTGTTCGACGACACCGTCGACAGCATTCGCGCGTTCGATCCCGACACGCAGCGCAGCCTGTACCCGGTAAAGGAAGTGCGTCTGCTGCCCGGCCGCGAATTCCCGTTCGACGAACCCGCCCGCACCGCCTTCCGGGGCCGTTGGCGCGAGGTCTTCGAAGGCGATCCGAGCCGCAGCCCGATCTATAAGGACATCGGCAGCGGCGTGCCGTCGGCCGGTATCGAGTACTACCTTCCGCTGTTCTTCGAAGAGACGGCCACGCTGTTTCACTATCTGCCGACAGACGCGCAACTCGTTTTCGTCGGCGATCTCGACACGGCCATCAACCGTTTCTGGAACGACACCCGCCAGCGCTACAACTTCCTGTCGCACGACCGCGAGCGCCCGGTGCTACCGCCGGAGCAGCTGTTCCTGCTCGATCAGGACTTCTTTACGCTCGCCAAACCCTTCGCGCGACTGACGCTGCCCTCGCCCGGTGACGGCAGCTGGGCGATTGCGCTGCCACCGCTGGCCATCAACCGTCGTGCGGACGACCCGCTCACCGCCCTGCGCGCCTATCTGGCGCGCACGCCCGCGCGCGTGCTGCTGTGCGCCGACTCGGCGGGCCGTCGCGAGACACTGCTGCAATTGCTGCACGACAACGATCTTCGCCCCGCAAGCGTCGAATCGCTCGAAGACTTTCTGACGTCGGACACGCGCTTCGCGATCGGCATCGCCCCGCTGGCCGCCGGATTCCTGCTGCCGGCGGAAGACCTCGCCTTCGTCACCGAGAACGAGCTTTACGAAGGGCTCGCCCGCCGTGCGGGTAAGCGCCGCCAAGAACAAGCGACCTCGGTCGACTCGATGGTGCGCGATCTGGCCGAGCTGAAGGTCGGCGACCCGGTCGTCCACAGTCAGCATGGCATCGGCCGCTATCAGGGCCTCGTCAGCATGGATCTCGGCGAAGGCGAAACCGAGTTCCTGCATCTCGAATACTCGGGCGACAGCAAGCTGTACGTGCCGGTCTCGCAACTGCATCTGATTTCGCGCTACAGCGGCGCAGATCCGGACACCGCACCGTTGCACTCGCTCGGCTCCGGCCAGTGGGAGAAGGCCAAACGCAAGGCCGCACAGCAGATCCGCGACACCGCCGCTGAGTTGCTCAATCTGTACGCGCGTCGCGCTGCACGCTCGGGCTATGCGTTCGAACTGTCGCCGCGCGATTACGAGAAGTTTGCGGATAGCTTCGGCTTCGAAGAAACGCCGGATCAGGCCGCCGCCATTGCCGCCGTGATGAGCGATATGACGAGCGGCCGCCCAATGGATCGTCTGGTCTGCGGGGACGTGGGCTTCGGCAAGACCGAAGTCGCCCTGCGCGCCGCCTTCATCGCCGTACTCGACGGCAAGCAGGTCGCCATTCTCGCCCCCACGACGCTGCTGGCCGAACAGCACGCGCAAACCTTCTCCGACCGCTTTGCCGACTGGCCGGTGCGCATTGCCGAGCTCTCGCGCTTCAAGACTACGAAGGAAGTGAATGCGAGCGTGAAAGCGATTAACGAAGGCCAGGTCGACATCGTGATCGGCACGCACAAGCTGCTCTCGAACGATATCCAGTTCCAGCGCCTCGGCCTTGTGATCATCGACGAAGAACACCGCTTCGGTGTCCGTCAGAAGGAAGCGCTCAAGGCGCTGCGCGCCGAAGTGGACATGCTCACGCTGACCGCCACGCCGATCCCGCGTACGCTGGGCATGGCGCTCGAAGGCTTGCGTGACTTCTCGGTGATCGCCACCGCGCCGCAGAAGCGTCTGGCGATCAAGACCTTCGTGCGACGCGAGGAAGACGGCGTCATCCGCGAAGCCATGCTGCGCGAACTCAAGCGCGGCGGGCAAGTGTACTTCCTGCACAACGAAGTCGAGACGATCGAGAATCGCAAGGCGCAACTCGAAGCGCTCGTGCCCGAAGCGCGCATCGTCGTCGCCCACGGCCAGATGCACGAGCGCGATCTCGAGCGGGTGATGCGCGACTTCGTGACACAACGCGCCAACGTGCTGCTGTGTACGACCATCATCGAGACCGGCATCGACGTGCCGACAGCCAACACGATCCTGATGCATCGCGCCGACAAGTTCGGTCTGGCGCAGTTGCACCAGTTGCGCGGCCGCGTGGGCCGTTCGCACCATCAGGCTTACGCCTATCTGCTCGTGCACGATCCGAAGTCGCTCACCAAGCAGGCACAGCGCCGTCTCGAAGCCATTCAGCAGATGGAAGAACTCGGCGCGGGCTTTTACCTTGCCATGCACGATCTGGAAATTCGCGGCGCAGGCGAAGTGCTGGGCGACAAGCAGTCCGGGGAAATTCACGAGATCGGCTTCCAGCTGTACACAGACATGCTGGCAGACGCCGTGAGCGCCCTCAAAGCGGGTCGCGAGCCGGACCTCACCGCCCCGCTCGCCGCCACGACGGAAATCAACCTGCACGTGCCTGCGATTCTGCCGAGCGACTACTGCGGCGACGTTCAGGAGCGCCTCTCGTTGTACAAACGTCTCGCTAACGGCACGCAACCCGACGCCATCGACACGATTCAGGAAGAACTCGTCGACCGCTTCGGCAAGCTGCCGCAACAGGCGCAGGCGCTTATCGAGACGCACCGGCTGCGTCTGCTGGCCAAACCGCTCGGCATCATCAAGATCGACGCCAGCGAAGAAGCCATCGCACTGCAATTCGAACCGACGCCCCCCGTCGACCCGATGCGCATCATCGAACTGGTGCAGAAGCACCGCCACATCAAGCTCGCCGGACAGGACAAGCTGCGTATCGAAGTGAAGCATGCGCAACTCACCGACCGCGTGCGGGCCATCAAGGAAACGCTGCGTGCGCTCGGCTCGCCCGGCTCATCCGGCACTAGGGCGGCCTGAGTCTCATGCCATCCCCGCTGCACACGACGCTTGCCCGAAACACCGCGAAAGCCAAATAAAACGAGCGAACTTCGTGTGCACCGCAGCAATTTCCATCTCACCGCTTTTTCGTGCGTCCGGGCAAACCCGCGCCCGGCGTGCGTTTTCCCGCGAGGCAAGAATGGTTGTTCACACAACCTTTTACCTCTAAATTATTTTTGAGTAACATTTCCCAGTAGCAATACGTATTCAACGTGATCGACGCATTGAACGTATTGATCGTATGACTGGAAGATTCCCGGAGATTCGAATGACAAGCGCTTCCCAAGCTATCGCCCCGCAGGCCACCAACGAGGCTCAGCCGGCATCGGTCGACTGGATCTCGAAGCTGGTCAGCATCGACACCACGAGCCGCGAATCGAACCTCGGCCTGATCGAGACGGTGCGCGACAGTCTCCAACACGCCGGTGTCGAACCGTGGCTGTCGTACGACGCCACGAAGCGTAAGGCCAACCTGTTCGTCACCCTGCCCGCTGCCGACGGCAACACGCAAGGCGGCATCGTCCTTTCGGGTCACACCGACGTCGTGCCGGTCGACGGCCAGGCATGGGACACCGATCCGTTCAAGCCGGTCGTGCGCGACGGCAACCTGTACGGCCGTGGCACGTGCGACATGAAGGGCTTCATCGGCTCGGTCATGACGATGCTCCCTCAGATGCGCGACGCCAAGCTCAAGACGCCCTTCCACTTCGCCTTTTCGTACGACGAAGAAATCGGCTGCGTGGGCGCGCCCGTCATGCTCGCCGAACTGCGCGAGCGCGGCATCCGCCCGGACGGCTGCATCGTGGGCGAGCCGACGAGCATGCGCGTGATCGTCGCGCACAAGGGCATCAACGCTTACCAGTGCTGCGTGCGCGGTCATGCAGCGCATTCGTCGCTCACGCCGAAGGGCTCGAACGCCATCGAGTACGCCGCGCGCCTGATCTGCTACATCCGCGATCTGGCCGATCACTTCAAGCAGAACGGTCCGTTCGATGAACTGTTCGACGTGCCGTTCACCACGGCGCAGACGGGCACGATCTCGGGCGGCATCGCCCTGAACACGATTCCGGCCCTGTGCGAGTTCGTCTTCGAATATCGCAACCTGCCGGGTGTCGATGCCGAAGGCATCTTCGCGCGCATTCAGGAATACGCCGTGAACGAGCTGGTGCCGAAGATGCAGAAGGAGCATCCGAACGCAGGCATCGAGTTCAAGAAGATTGCGGCCGCCCCGGCGCTCGACGCCTCGGAGCAGGACGCCATTACCCAACTCGTGCGTGCGCTCACCAAGGACACCGACAAGCGCAAGGTCGCCTACGGCACCGAAGCGGGTCAGTTCCAGCTCGCAGGCGTGCCGTCGATCGTGTGCGGCCCGGGCAACATCGAACAGGCCCACAAGCCGAACGAGTTCGTGTCGCTCGAACAGATCGCGCAGTGCGAGTCGTTCCTGCAAAAGCTGCTTCGCAGCAACACCGTCGGCGCCTGAGCGTGAATACCGGCCCAGATCGCTTCGGGCCGATGCAACATTCCGATTCAGGGACGTGGTCAGCGCGACCGCCGGCCAAGCGGGCCGTATTCCGTTCGTCGGATGCGGCCCGTTGCCTTCGCAGCACGTGCATCACCGGTTTCACGCAGAACCCAAGCAGTACGCAGTGACAGACGCCTAAAACAAGGGCGCACAGGACATCCATCCGCAAGATAACAAGTACGTACGCCAGACAGGTTTTGGAGATCTCGCCCATGAGCGCAAGCGCAGCCCCCAACGCGACGGCACAGGCCGGCCGCACTTCCCCACACGCCTGGCGTGTGATCGTATCGGCCTCGATCGGTAACGCGCTCGAATGGTTCGATCTCGTGGTGTACGGCTTCTTCGCCGTGACCATCGCGAAACTGTTCTTCCCGACCGGCAACGACACCGTGTCGCTGCTGCTTACGCTCGGCACGTTCGGGGTGTCGTTCTTCATGCGTCCGCTGGGCGCGATCGTGATCGGCGCGTACGCCGACCGCGCGGGACGTAAAGCCGCCCTCACCCTTTCGATCCTGATGATGATGGTCGGCACGCTGCTCATCGCGATCATGCCGACGTACACCACCATCGGTGTGCTCGCGCCCATCGGCATTGTCATCGCCCGTATGGTGCAGGGCTTCTCGGCCGGTGGCGAATTCGGCAGCGCGACGGCGTTTCTCGCCGAACACGCGCCGCAACGTCGTGGCTTCTTCTCAAGCTGGCAGGTCGCATCGCAAGGTCTCACGACGCTGCTGGCCGCCGGCTTCGGCGCATTGCTGACGGGCAACTTGTCGCCCGAGGCGATGGCCTCGTGGGGCTGGCGCGTGCCGTTCTTCTTCGGCCTGCTGATCGGCCCGGTCGCGTACTACATTCGCCGCCGCCTGGACGAAACGCCCGAGTTCCTCGACATCGAACCGACGCAAAGCCCGCTGCGCGACACGTTCGCCAGCCAGAAAGAGCGCCTGCTGCTCGCCATCGGCGTAGTCGTGATGGCGACGGTCGCCACCTATCTGGTGCTGTACATGCCGACGTACGCTGTCAAGCAACTGGGTCTGCCGTCGTCGGCCGCCTTCTCCGCGGTGCTGCTCACCGGCGTGGTGCAGTTGATCGTCGCGCCGATCGTGGGTCACTGGTCGGACACGCACGGTCGTATCAAGCCGATGCTCGCAGCCGCCGTGGCGCTGCTGGTGCTCGTCTACCCGATGTTCCGCTTCCTCGACGCGAACCCGACGTTCGGCTCGCTGATGGTGTTCCAGATCGTGCTCGGTCTGCTGATGACGACCTATTTCGGCGCGCTGCCCGCCCTGCTCACGGAACTGTTCCCGGTGCAGGTGCGTACCACGGGCCTCTCGCTCGGCTACAACATCGCGGCGACCGTGTTCGGCGGCTTCGCACCGTTTATCATCACGTGGCTGATCGGCGCAACGGGCAACAAGCTCGCGCCGAGCTTCTATTTGATTTTCGCAGCGCTCATCAGCATTACCGCGCTGCTGCGCAGCCGCAAGATCGGCATGCGCTGAGTCCGATCATCGGTGCAGCGATACGGGGCTGGCGATATTGCCTGCCCCATATCGCACTGAGATTGCACCGACATCGCATCGGATTCCCTAACTACGGAGACACAGTCCAAGTGACGCAATCGACCCCCGCCCTGCACGACGAGACCATCGACGGCCAACCCGTCCCGACGAAAGACACCATTGCCGCGCTGCACGAGAAGCTGTTGCCCTACGTGCGCACGACTCCGGTCTTCACGCGCCGCGATTTCCCGACGCTCGGCAACACGGAAGTGACGTTCAAGTACGAGCTGTTGCAGGCCTCGGGGACCTTCAAAGCACGCGGCGCATTCTCGAACCTGCTCTCACTCGACGATGCACAACGCAAGGCAGGCGTGACGTGCGTGTCCGCTGGCAACCACGCCGTGGCAGTCGCTTACGCGGCGCAGGCGATGGGCGTGGCCGCCAAGACGGTCATGCTCAAGACAGCCAGCCCGGCCCGCTCGTCGCTGTGTCGCGAGTACGGCGCCGACCTGATCCTCGCGGAGAACGTCCATGAGGCGTTTGAGATCGTCAAGCGCGTGGAGCAGGAGGAAGGCCGCTACTTCGTGCATCCGTTCAACGGCTATCGCACGATTCTCGGCACCGCCACGCTCGGCTACGAATGGATGCAGCAGACCCCGAACCTCGACGCCGTGATCGTCCCCATCGGCGGCGGCGGTCTGATTTCGGGTGTTGCCACTGCCATCAAGCTGTTCGCGCCACACGTGAAGGTCTACGGCGTGGAGCCCGCCGGTGCCGACGCCATGGCCCAGAGTTTCGCGCAAGGCAGCCCGATCAAGATGGGACCGATGGCGGGGATCGCGGACAGTCTCATGGCGCCGCACACCGAGTTGTACGGCTACACGCTGTGCCGTCGCCATGTCGACGAACTGGTGACCGTCACCGACGACGACATGCGCGCGGGCATGCTCACGCTGTTCCGTCAGTTGAAGCTGGCGGTGGAACCCGCGTGTGCGGCTGCGACGGCTGCGTTGATGGGCCCGCTGCGCGACAAGCTCATGGGCAAGCGCGTGGGCGTCCTGCTGTGCGGGACGAACACCGACACCGCGACGTTCAACCGCCACATCGAAGCCGCCCTCGCCGCCGAAGCGAACGGCTGACAAGGATTCCCAATGTCCGCCACTGTTTCCTCGCCGCCCGTTCTCCTGCTCGACGCTGCGCAAATTGCCGCGCTCATGCCGGTGGCCGATGCAATCCCTGTCATGTCCGATATGTTCGGTGCGCTCGCTCGCGAGCAGATTCACTTGCCGTTACGGCAGATCGTCCGACCGCCCGAGACACTGGGTGCAAAGGGCTTGCTGGGGATGATGCCTGCGTTCCTGAGCGCAACGGTGTCCGGCACACCGGTCTACGGCGCGAAGGTGGGCACCTTTTTCCCTGGGAACAGCGCGCATGGCAAGGATCCCCACCAGGGCTGCGTGCTGCTGATGAGCGGCGAGACGGGCGAACTGCTCGCCGTCATGAACGCCGCCGAGATCACCGGCATTCGTACCGCCGCAGTGACGGGACTGGCGACGCGTCTGCTCGCGCGACATGACGCGTCCCGTCTTGCCCTGATCGGCGCTGGTCATCAGGCGCACTGGCATCTTGCTGCGCTTGCCGCCGCTCGCCCGCTGCGACATGTGCGTGTGGCAAGCCGCTCGCTCGCCTCGGCGCAAGCGTTCGTCGACAAGGAACAACCGAATTACGGCTTCCGCCTTGAAGCGGCGCAAAGCGTCGAGGCGGCCGTGCGCGACGCCGATATCGTAGTGACGGTGACGAACTCGACCGACCCGGTGCTGCAAGCGGAATGGATCGCACCGGGTACCCACGTCAATCTGGTGGGCAGTAGCACGCCGCGCCATCGCGAGGCCGACACGTCGCTCATGGCACGTGCGCAACTCTTCGTCGACCGTCGCGAATCGACGATCAACGAATCGGGCGACTATCTGGCCGCCGCTGCCGAAGGCCGCATCGGGCCGGACGACCTGCTTGCCGAACTCGGAGAACTGGTCATTCGTACGCACGCGGGACGCACCGACGCCGAATCCGTTACGCTCTTCAAGTCGCTCGGCATGGGCGCGCAGGACGTTGCACTGGCCGCTGCGCTTTATCACCGGGCCCAATCGAGCAACGTCGGCGTACGCGCTACGATCTAAGACGCGAGTCAGACCCGCGAGGCCCGTAGACAAACGCTCGCGCGACGATTCGGGTGCCAGCCCGGCGCGGGGTGACTGCCCCACTGCGGCGGGCTGACCAGCACCGTCCCCTCTCGCCAGTCGTGAGAGAGTATCCCCGGCACAGTCTCGTACTCGCGAAGTGCGGTGACGGTGGCGGACACGTCTGCGAACTCCCGGAACTGGATACATCGGCCTCGCGCGTGCTGCCGATAGGTGGATAGCCAGTCGCCCTCGCCCTGGATGGCTTCGACCGACGAGACGTCGGCCCCCAATGGTCGAGACATGAAAAGGTCCACGACCAGACGCCCCGATTCGCCGTTAGCCAGCATCGTCCGCGGCGCCTCACCCGTGAGCGCCAGCGATACCGCCGGAAAGGCCTGATTCGGGCCGGACCAACTCGCAACCAGACGATACCTGATATCGACCACGCCGCCGTCGGCCAGAATCCGCGCCATAGTGGCCATCAGCGTCGTCGTGTCATCGCCGAAACGACAGCCTGCCTCCCCGGCGTTGCGCCGCCATTCCGCATCGATTACGCGATTCGCACGCAGCGAAGCCAGAATGCCGATATCCGTTATGCGCCCCGCAGTCGGTGCGTCGTCAAGCATCTTGCCAAACACGCCCGGCGTACCCGGTTCAGCCCATAGCTCGACCGGTGTTCCATCGACCAGTGTTACCCCTGTGCTCGCGACATTCAGGCAGCCGTTCTCCGACAGCAGATCCAGTCGTCGATACGCAAACGAAGGTCTGAAGCCTGCCCCCGGGGTACGCCATGCGGCGACGGTGCCATTGCCCAAGCTCAGCATTTCGTGACGGATACCGGTCACGCGCTCGTCGAGCGCGTTCTCTGACGTCAGAAAAATCCGGTAGCCCGGCGGTATGCGTCGCATGTCGGATGCGTCGGCAATGCGACGCGGCTCGTCGGCCTGCCGCATGTGAGCCCAGCCGGAATATCCCGGCAACAGGTCACTGCTTACAGTCGCAAGTGCCGGTCCGAAACGACCTTCCTGAAGCTCGTTGGCAGCCACGGACATCGCGACGCCGAACGCTTCGTCACCGGTGCCGAATCCGACAAGATCCGCAAATTCGCTGCGCATCACATGCAAGGCATAGCGCTCACGGCTACGCGCGACGTGATCGGACACGCGCTGCTCCACCGACGGGGAGCCGCCTGACAAGCGATCCGACACGAAGAGATCGGCAGCGCCCCCCGCGACCGACTCGCCAAGATAGCGAGCGAACGGCAGCCCCGGCGTGTCGCGCCAAGGACTGTCGGTGTCTCTACGGAAGATGTGTTCGGGGGGCAAATAGTCGCGCTCGTCCGGCCGTGCAAGCGCGTTCACCAGATTGACGATTGTCTGCCCCTCACCGCCGGGGCAATGCGCTGCCGCCACCGCGATCAGGTACGAAAAATCGTGATCCCGTGCGACAGGTTCGCAAGGCGGGTCGACATTGCCGAAGCAGGAAATCTGATTGGCCAGCCATGCGTTCGCTCGATCCACGAGCGCAAGAAAGTCGCGGACCGGTGGTTGAAAGACGATTTCGTAAGGACGTTGCCCCGGCGTGGGCTGAGCGTCCCCCGTCAGCAGTTGTGCCAGCCGGGCGGCGTCGGCGTCGCTGACCTGTCGTTGCAAGAACCGTCGCAACGGCGCATTTGTCGCCACCTGGACGTCACCTTCCCAGGACACTTCACCGGTCGTCAACGACATCAGCAAATAGTCCTGCCCCCTTTGCATTGCGACAACACCCGGTATCTCGATACCGCCGAGCGAGAGAGTTCGCACGCCGATTGTTCCTCGCAGGCGCGCGCTCATCATGGCCCGCTGTGCTGGCGGCATACGCCCGAAGTGCCATAGGAGCAACCCAGCCTCGACCTGTTCGAAGATGTCGTTCAGTGCCGTCTTGAAAGCGGGCGTCCAGTGGTGGTTCAACGCCATCGTGGAGATCGACGCCCCCTTCGCTTCCCCGAGGCTTTCGGAAGGCACAGCGGCAGTGGAAGCCATCTCCTGCACAGCAACGCTCGCATCGTTCGATGGCGAAGCCTCCATCGGGCCACCATACCGGCAGGCGCGCCACTGCGAAACCATCGTGTCCCATTTCGGCAAGCTCGGATCGCTTGCGGGAACAAGGTCGCCGCGCGGTTTGCGAACAATGTCGTCTACCTCGACGCCTCGCACAGGGGTCGATCCATCCGGCGCCGAGAGTTGCCTCGCGACCTCCGAGCGTGCACGCTCCAGAACCCCCTCGCTCACCTTGATTTCGGCCAGCGCGTCGACAGGCGACTCCACCCAGACGGAGAACAGCTCAGCGTCGCACTCCACGACGCCAGTGTCCCAAAACGACAACGCTCCCCGATGTTTACCGCGAAGATCGAGCATATCGAATCGCCTGTAGGGCAACGGCTCCACATCGGCCTCGGTACAGCTTCCGAGAATTGTGCCGCTACCGCAGGTCACGCCCGCATAAATGATGCGCCCTGACGATGACCCCGCGATTGAAACGAAAGCAACAAGATATCCGGGCGGCATGCGCAGAAGCACATCTTCCGAATCGACCAGCGTTGCGCTCGTGCCCATGAAGTGCAAGACAACGGTAGGCACTGTCGGCGTCGGGGATGCCGATCCAATCACCACATCGTCCGATACACGGACGCTGGACTTCAGCGCCTTTAATGGGATCCATGGCGCATCAAGCTGCCGGAGTGGCAGCGGAGCGATTCGCAGCTCTTTCGCCAGATCCGCCAATAGTTCACGACGCCTGGCGATAATCGGCTTGCCCGCTCCTGCCAGTTTTTTCACCTGCCGAAGTATCTGGCGCCCCGCATTGCTAACGAAGCCGGCGCTGAGGCGCACACATTTCGCAAGCGGTTCCGCCGCCGGGATCTGATTCACCAACAACATCAGCATGCCGAAACGCATGTTCGAATAAATCGACTCCAATTCGCTAAGGGTTGCGTATTCGGCACGCTTCGAAAGCACTGAGAGATACACAGACGTCACACCCGCGTAGGTGAGTCTGAACGACCAGTCGACGGTTGCCGAAGCCGCCGGAAACATGCCGCCCGCAATCGGAAAAAATACCATTGAGCCTTGCAGAACGGCCACGCGAAAATCGTCCCAGTCGCGCCGACCACGTATCTCGGGGGTGACAACCTGCATATCGAGATTCTGACGCATCCGAGTGACTTCGGCCCGCCACAACGCCCCCTCGATATCGGAAGATTCAGCGAATGCCCAAAACCCAGGCACGAGGGAACTGAACCTGTCGACACCCGCAAATGCTTTTCGCAATCCTGGCCTCGGTCGGACACATCCTTCGCCAAGATCACAGACCGAGCCAATGGAGAATTGACGGGATGCCATCAAGTACAGCCCCCCCTCCTGTTCGACAATGTCCCGTATCGAAAGATGGTCCCGCATGAACTCTCGCCAGTCATCGCGCAATTCGACGTCCTTTCGCCACCAAAACCACTTCTGCTGTTTGATGGACAAGATCAACGCCGTACGACTGGGGGCGTGCGTCAATGCCACCAGACCCGGCGTAATCGTCCCTCGATACGTCAACAGTTGAAGTTCAAGTTGTGGCTCGAGCATCTCCCAGGACTGCAACCGATCCGGTGCAGCCATCCAGAAGGCCTCGGAAGGCCGATCGACATCCCTCACCTTGATGAGCAAGTTCACCAGGATGGCTTTGGCGTACTGCGAAAAACCGGCAATCGCTTCCGCCGAAGTACTCAATGCGTTGATGCGTTCCAGGTCGAGCTTGTGTAACGAGATACGAAATGCGTCGCTATTGACCGTCTTGAGCAGTTCCTGCGTTCGCTCGAACGTGTCAGCCCCGTTTGCAGAACCGGCGCTAACGGCAAGCACCTTGCGCGACCCGCCGATCGACAGACTCTCCTCGTAATAGTGATGTCCGAATGCAATCTGCAAAAGGCTAAACTCGCGTCGGGATTTGAACCCCACACCGGTATTGCCTGAGACAGGAAAAAAGCCGTGCTCCTGATATCGCACCTCCACTCTGGCATCCCAATCCACCTCACCGAGATCGTTGCGCTCCTTGTGAAAAGCGGCGTAGGCGTGCTGTACAAGTTCTTTCGTGTGCAACACCGCGCGCTCGCGATAACGACGATACTCAGCGGCCCCCCCCACAGTTCCATGCCACCCGACCCATTCGGACAGCGTGAGTATCTGCTGCGGCGTCAGCGTCGCGCGAAGATCGATCTCACCCTGCGTTACGACGGGATCTTGCTGCACAACTGACGGCCCGTTGGCCGACACGTCGTCATCGGTTCGATGCTGTGCGACGGGCAAGGCAAGCGGGACCTGCGGTGCCGACGGATCGTCGCCGGAGGTCTCGGGACTGACCGCATGCCCTTGCCCGTCCACACTCCCCGTTGCGCGACTGTCCAGAAGGTAGGCCAGAAGTAGCAGCGAGGTGGTGACGACGGCACCGCCGACGGTCATCAACAAGGTGCCGTGATTCGCCGTGCCCGCGCGCAACCGACGCAGCGCAGCGCCTGTCGTCATCGCCCCAACCGCGTGTCCCGCATCCGTGAACGCGTCACTGACGCCATCCTGCAGATCCTCCATGGGCGACAACATCGGATGCGACTCGAACGGTGACGCTGACACTGCCCCCCAAGATCCGACTGGCGTTGGAGGGAACGTCGTCGCAACCGGGGCTCGTACGCTCGCCATCCATGCACGCGCAGTCGGGTGATTCGTGGGCGTGGGGATCACGTGCGCCGTACGCCGATCAGTAGACAGGGCCGTCTCTTGCGCGCCAGCGGCAAGATGATCGGTGTGAAATTTTCGCCATTCGCTCTCGGCGATGCACGTTCGCGGTGCGGCACGATCGGAAAGTCGTAAGACGCGGGGACTATCGCGGTCGAGTTGTCCAAGCCATTCGTACCAATCCCCCACACGCAAGGCGTACGGTCGGGTCGAGATTTCCTGCGACGAACGCGCCAGCACGCCCATGTCGTTCAAGAAATACAACGCAGCTTCCAGCGCCTGAGCGTGCGTGACACGATCCAACGACCGGGCGTCAAGATCGCGCGCTATCGCCTCCTGCTCCATCGCGCTGACCGGCAGTTGTTCGATCACCTCTTTCGGGGAGCGTCCACTGCCGTCCTTGAGCGCAAGTTTGAGCTCTGCGACCAGGAGCACCACATCGAGCCGGACGTCGCGCCCCTCAAGACGATCACAAAGCCGATGGATTTGATCGACCGTCAATTCGGGTAACACAATAGAAAACCACCCGGCCAACCGGATACGTTCCGTCGAATCGCGGCCACGCGGCAACGACGACAGCATCACCCCTACAGCCGCCGCTTCTGCTGCGCCCGCCAACAGGAACGCTGCCGGCCATGCCATCGCCAAGCACGCGCCGCCCGCGAGCAAGGCACCGCCAAGCGTCAGGGCTCGCACGGGACTCAACCCGCCCTGCGCCAACGGCTGCCGGTGATTGAGCACTGCATCAAACGCAGCAGCGGCTGCCTCCGGATTGCGCAAGATCAGCGTCGGAAGTGCATTCAGCATTGGGGCAATTTCGATGTCCTCGATACTCGTCACATCACACTTCCAGGCGGCCGCACACAGCGCGTGACACAACCCGCCGAAACCCTGTGCTTCGGGCGACCAGACCGGTCCGCCGTTGCACCACACGCCAAAACGCCGCCCGTCGAAGCAGATCGGCCATGCGTCGTCGAACTGTCGGACCCAGTCCCCCATCGAGGCCGCCACGCTCGTCATGCCGGGCGCCAATGCGTCGCAAATCCTGGCCACCGGCGTCTGAAGCGGGGCACTACCTCCTGCGGCCGCCATCGTGTCGATGCCCAGCAGTTCGCAGACCAGTGCGGCAGCCACTTCCCCCCAGTGCCCGGACGTCATGATGTTCCGGTACACCACCTGCACCCGCCAATCCAGGCCGTCGAGGCACGCGGGCATGCATGCGCCTTGCGCCAAATATTGGCGGTGCACGCGTGACGCCGCTACGTGCGGTGCGTCTGTCGCGCGCACTTCGCACTGCGTCCGACTTTGTGGATTGACCTTCATGCAGCGCTCCTTGACGTCATTGATGCCTGCCATCGTCGCGCGGCAACGCACCCCGTCACCATCACGTATCGCTTGCGGCCACGCATGGGCGTGCGTTTGGGAATACGCTCGACAGGCCAGCCAACTACCGCCATTTCGCGGCGCGGCACGAGGCGAACTCCAATGTCTGAATCCGTCCGATTCTGGTCTTCGAGTGGTCTATTGAAACGGATCGGAGACACGTAAGATGGCACCATCGTCACCCACGCTATGGAGCCGCAATCATGTCGCAAACCCAGCAAACGTCTCGCACTGCCCTGCTCGTCATCGATGCCCAGGAGTCGTTCCGCACGCGCCCCTACTGGCGCGAAGACGACCTCTGCGAATACTTCGCCCGTCAGCAAGCACTCGTCGACGGCGCCGTGGCGCGTGGCGTGCCGGTGGTGCAGGTCTTCCATATTGGCTCCGGCACGTTCTCCCGCGATTCGGGCTTCGTGCGTACGCTCGAAGAATTGCGCATTGCGCCGGACTTTACGGTGGACAAGGTCAAGCACAGCGCGCTGGCTGGCTCCACGCTCGGGGCATGGCTCGTCGAACACGGCATCACCCGCCTGATCGTTTCCGGGATTCGCACCGAGCAGTGCTGCGAGACGACGACGCGTGCCGCCTCCGACGCCGGTTACGCCGTCGACTTCGTCACAGAAGCCACGCTCACGTTCCCGATGCAGCACCCGCGCACCGGTCGCGAATTGTCGGTAGAGGAACTCAAGGAGCGCACGGAGACGGTGCTCGTCGACCGCTTCGCGCGGATCGTGACGGTTGAGGAGGCGCTCGCGGCGGTGTAAGGTTTGGGCATCTCCGTCTGAATCCGTCCTAACCGGTTGCTGCAATGCCAAGACTTCAACCCGTGTACCTTCTCGCGATGCCGAATGCGCTGCTGCTCGATATCGCCGCGCCGGCCGAAGCCTTGCGCATCGCGAATCATCAACAGGACGAGATTCGGTTCGAGCTGCATTACGTCGGCACGCAACCGACAGTGGCAACGTCGATCGGCCTGCGCCTCTCGCCGCTCGACGTGCTACCCGCTTTGGTGCCGGACAACGCGTGGTTGGTTGTCACCGGCACCGTGGAGAAACCGCTCCCGGTGCCGCCGGACGGCACTTCAACCCCGACGCCGGACGCCGAAGCGCAAGCCATCGCATGGCTTCGTCAGGTCGTCCGTCCGACGCATCAATTGGCATGCATCTGCACAGGCTCGCTGCTTGCGGCACGCGCGGGTTTGCTCGACACGCTCGCCTGCACAACGCACCACGGCAGTTGCGACGAACTTCGCTCACTGGCACCGGGCGCGCGCGTCGCCGACAACCGGCTCTATGTGCGTGACGGCAACGTCTGGACGAGTGCGGGCGTCACCGCCGGTCTCGATCTGATGCTCACCCTCATCGCCGACGCGACCAGCCCGCTCTGCGCGGCAGCCGTCGCCCGTCAGATGGTCGTGTACGCACGGCGCGCCGGTGCCGATCCCCAGTTGTCGCCGTGGCTCGAAGGCCGCAACCATCTGCACCCCGCCCTGCATCGTGTGCAGGACGCCGTCGCCGCAGACCCTGCACACGACTGGACCCTTGCCGCAATGGCGGACATCGCCTGCACCAGCGAGCGACACGTGACGCGTCTGTTTCGCGAGCACGCGGGTGTCGCGCCCATCGACTACCTGCATCGGCTGCGCATCGCGCTCGCCCGCGAGATGCTCGGCAACAGTCATCTCGATCTGGAACACATTGCACAACGTGCTGGATTCGGATCGAGCCGTCACCTGCGACGCGTGTGGCACAAGTTCGACGCGCTGCCACCGAGCCGGGCGCGACGAATCGCCGACTGACGTCTCACCCGCTGCGACGCACCGCCCCGCCCTGGGGGCGCTCACGCTCAAACGCTCGACCAGACAGGCACCCGAAGCAATATGCCCGACGGTATGAAGTCGCCAGGCAACGCGCCGGGCACAGCGGTGTAGGTACGCGCTGCGGCGAGTGCGGCATCAGCGGTGTCGAAATCGACATACTTGATACAACGCGTCGCGCTATGCGCTTCATAGAAGTACGCCCAATCGACCTCACTCGCAACGCAGATATCGCCGGTCAGCCGTGGCGCATTTCCCAAGGTCCGCCTCGGCATGAGATCGGCCACGACGCGATCGACATAGCCACTCGTCACCCACGATCTGAACATTTCTCCTACGCCGGTGCCGACCACGGCAAACGACAGCGCGGGCTTAAACTGATCGGGTTCGGACCAGGCTACAATCAGGCGATATCGGATGTCCGCGAACCCGTACCCGTCGAATACTTCGGCCGACGCTTCGAGCATTGTCGTCGTATCGCTCAGCACCCACCCACTCACCTCGGCGCGCTCGGCCTGCGACGCCACCAAGCTCGAATGCGCGAGCAGCGCGCCCGTCAACGCGGCAGGGTTCAGGCTCCCGGTCTCCAGTGCTTGCTGGATCGGCTCGGCGAAGACGCCCGGTGTGTCACTCTGTATCCAGAAGTCGAAGTGCCTGCCATCGCGACGCCAGGCACCGGCGTCTTCGGACCAGACAATATCGCCATCGGCGCGCGTCAGATCGACTGACGTCAGATTGAAGCGCGGTGCAAGCTCGGTGCCCACCTGACTCACCACGGCGACACGCCCCTCGCCCAGACTCAACATATCGTCGTAGCCCCCTTCGGGGTCGCCGTCGGCAGACGCCGGTCGCGCGAGAATACGGTGACCCCGGGGCACCTGTTGCAGCAAGCGCGTACCGCGCAGTTTCACGAGTTGCGGCACCGTCGTCTGTCGCCCGCAAGCGCCGATTTGCCCGGGAACCTGTTCCCACATGCTGGCGAGTGCGGCGCCAAACTTTCCATCTCCCAAACCGCGTCCGGCGGCTAGCATCGCCGTCACGAATTCCGTATCTCCCATCCCCGACTCGATCAGGCTCGCAACGTCGTTGCTCACCCGCGCCAGAATGCGGCACTGTTGCACCGGATCGACAAACCTTGTTGCAAACGCTATCGCGTCGGCAAGACTTGAGTCGGATGGCGCTCGCGGGAACACGTCGTCGGCAAACTCTCTGATCGCCGTACCGATGTCATACGCCAACTCAACGCTCGGGGCGATCTGTGGTCCATCGACCGGCTCGTTGAGATAGACGACATCCGACGCTCTGTGGGGCACCTCGTGGGTCACGCCCCGAATGCCAGCGGTGAATGCCTCAGCGTCGACACTCGGCAATGTGCGCACGGCATGCGTCATCAGTCTGAGAATTCCGTCGTCCACCGTGTGTCCGCGTTGCGTCGCCCGTTCGACCCGAGCGCGAAGATCGTCGATGATCGGGTGGGTGTCGCGATTGTCCTGCTGCGCATCGCTCGCCTGCACGTCATCGAGCGCGACGCTCATCGCCTGACCACGCAGACGCTCGGCGGTGTCGTCAGTCACGTGCTTCCCGACGAATCTGCGTAGCGGTTCGCTCGCGTCTGCCGGAACGCGCGGCGTCGATGCCCCCCCGCCTTCCCCGTCTGCACTCACCGTCATCGCTTCGCAAGTCGTCAACGAGAGGAGTAAACAGCCCTCGTCGCCGAGGGTTCCGACTACCCCCGGTACCCGCACGGTGTTCACCGTGACCGGCCGGAACGTCACGTCGTCCTGGAGCGCGCGCAGTATCAATCGGTGTTGCACCGTCGGCGCAGATTGGGCAACGGGCGACGCTTGCAAATGCCAGAGCAGCAGTCCTCGTGTGACGCGAGAAACGACCTCCGCGAACGCGAGCCTGAAGGTCGGCGCACTCCAATAGGCCGCCATCGCCGCAAGGGACGGCGTCGACGCACCGACGCTCGGTGAGACGAGGCTCATCGGTGTCGATGGCGTCGATGGCGTCGAAGGTGTCGGGCTCACCGAGGCGACAGGAAGCAGCAATGAAGCCTCGTTGGCAGGCATCCCCGTCAAGAACTCGCCGGGCACGATACGTCCGGCTCGCGCATACCAGACATCCACGAATTTCCCCCATTGGTCGAGCGCGCGCTTCGAACGACCGGCAGGGGATCGTGCCCCCGCGCTGCTCACAGCGGCGCGGTTCGACGCGCTCTCGGGCAACGCAGGTGACGACGTGGAGGGCGGAGGAAGTGTCGGCACTCGCGGCCACATGCCGCCCGCACTTTGCTCCGGTTGCCGCCAGGGCGGCACGCGGTCACGCAAAGGCTCGACGTACAAGCGCGCCTCGATGGATCCGCACATGACGCGACCATCGTCGAGGAAGACGATGACATCCTGCGAAAGGCGTTCCATACGATGGATCGGCAATTCCGTGCGTCGCACGATGGTGCCTTCACTGTCGTCGGTGGCGGCCCCCAACAGCTTGCCCGATCCGCTCGTCACCGCCGCAAAAAACATGGTGCCGTCGGGATAGGTGAGCGCGACGCAGTAGCCTTCGGGCAATCGCATCAGCTCACGCTGCGTCATGACCTGCTTTCGCCCGGCCCCAAGGAACCTGTCGACGTGTTGCTCGTCCGCTGTCATCGGTTCTGTTTGCGCACCGTCGGTCAGCAGATTCCGATAGGCCTTGATGCCACTGAATATGGTCCACGCCGGTTGCCGGTTGAGGGTGCCTTCACGACGCTCTCCCTTGACGATGGCGCGCACGTCGTCAGCAAATTGTTTGCGCTGTTCACTCACCAGCGGCCACGCATCCATGAAGCTGCTGAGATGCGCCGATGCGACCCGGGTCGATTCCCGATCCCCGATGATCGTGTCGGCGATAGCATCGAGCGTGCGAGAATTCAGCGCGCGAAGCATCATGGCCACCGCGTACGACACCGACATCTCACGATGAATGCGTTTGAGTTCTTCGAGATCCGCCGACTTCGCCCGCTCGGCGAGCAACGCGTAGGTGCCAAAGTACGGCCCCACTTCGAACGCCAGCGTCATGATGGCGCTCGCGATACGCCCCTTGCTCTTAAAGGCCGCAATCATGGCGGGCCCCAACAGCTTCACATAATTGAGCACAATATGCTGGACGCTGCTCAGACGGCGTTCGTCGCGCACCTTTTGCGTGATGATCACCAGATCGCGGTCACTATGCGCCCGGCGCACTTTTGCAGTCCAAAGGGCGCGGTGCAGAGACGGACAGGTCTCGAACTTGAAGTAAGGCTTGAGCGTGACTTCGTCATACAGTGCGTCGAACGGCCCCCGAGGCGATGGCGTTGCCGCCGCCCCGCCGACTTCCCGGTTGGAAGGCGCACACGCCCAATGACTTTTTACGGATCCCGGGTCGATCTGATACCTCACGCGACTTCTACGTAATGGGCTCTCCAATCGCTGCAAGTCGATGGGCGACATGTGCAGGCTGATGAACTCCTGAAACGCCAGCGTCGCCTCGACACCGGGCCACCACCAGAAGTACGTCGCGTGTTTGATCGAAATCAGCAGCACCGCATTGCCGTCCGGCTGTTGCACGGAGAGCAAGTCCGCCAGTATCTCGCCGTCGAACGAAATCAGGCGCACAGGTCCCTGACCGACCCTGACTCGCGTACGTGTTCCGACGGTCTGCGGATGGGGTGCCAGCATGGGGCTCCCGGCCCGGCTGCCAGGGGGTATCTGGCGCTCCCAATCGAACGATGTCGCGTTAAACAGCACGCCTGTGAATACCTCCTGCACATATCGTGCGTACTCGCTCATCAATTCGCCCGACGCTTCCAGTGCACTGAGTTGCCGTTCGTCCCGTTCCTGTAGTTTGGTTCGGAAGTCGTCCTGGTTCACGGCCATCAGCAAACTATGAGCCGCGCTATCGAGAACATGCAGCGATGCAACGCGCTTGTATCCGCCGGTAATTTCGTACTCGTCCGAATAGTGTGCGCCTATCGCAATGTCGCGCACCGTGACACGTTTGGTCTCGTATTCTTCACTGAACGAAAAGGTGAATCCTCGGGTGTCCGGCGAGCGTCCGGCCTTGCTGTAGGTCACCTCGACTTCTGCACTCCACGGCAATGCCGTGCGATATCCCAGGGCGGTCGCCCCCTTTCCTTGCTTGCGCAGTACCGCTTCCATTTGCTTTTCGATGACCGTCTGCGCCTGGCTGCGATGCTTTTCCATCACGTTCGCAGACGCTTCGATAGCGTTGGTCGCGTCGACCAGATTCAGCATGTCGTCCAGCGTATCCGGCTCCGCGGTCTGGGCCAGCTCCATCCCCTCACGCTGCGGGGCTAGGTGGTGGAAGGGCCGGAGGTCGCGCGGCGACCTGCGCGGCGCGTCGGCCTCGACGGCCGTCGACTCGGGATGGCTCCCCCCCGAGCGAAAGCGGCTCGCTATGAATGTGCCTGCGATCGCACCAAAGCTCAGCACGCCGGTGACCGGCAGCCACTGGCGACGCCACGCGCTCGGACTCACCGAAGCCATGGCGGCTTGCGAAGCTACCCCCACTAGCCAATGAGCCGCATCCGGGCGCGCATTCCCGCCCGACGCAAGACCGAAGCGTCGCACTGCACGGTCTCGTTGCCACTCGTATGGGCCACCGTTGTTCAGAGCCGCCGGAACGTGCGACGACACATTGCCCCCAAGGCGTGTCGCAACAGATGGCGGCTTGCCCGCAAAGGCTGGCAAGCGGCGTGGCGCGTTCGCAAGCGCTTCGGCATCCGATGCCTCACATTCGGCATGCCATTGCGCCCGACGGTGCTGGGCGTGCGCCTCCTGCACCACGTTCCCGAACGGCGTCAGCAAGTTCGCCCCTTGCGCCAATTGCAACGCGGACTCGAGCGCCTTGACCCAACCGGGTGCTTCGAAGTGAAATTGACTTTGCTCGCGTTGCCGCGCCTTGCGACGCAGCTTTTGCCACTTGATGCTGGAAAGCACGCCGGTCGGTGTCATCGGCGTCGGTCGTTCCCTGAGACGAAATTGCACCGTCGCGGCCACATCGAAGACATCCACCTCGGCAAACGTCTCGCCGAGTGTCGACATCAGGAGACGCAACTCGTCCGCCGTCAACGAAGGCAGCAAAAGCGCATAGGCAGACAGATGCTGAGCGCGATGCAAGGCCACTGCCGCACGGTCGGACGGAACGGCGGCGTACAGTTGAGCCGCCGCTGCCAGTTCCAGCGCGCCACAAGCGAACGCGCCGACCAGTGGCACGACGGTCGCCAACACTCCAGTCCCTCCGTGGCATCCCTGCGCCTCGGCCCCGATCAGTCCGGTGGAAGGTTGCAGCGCGTCGTCGCCCGCTGTGAGCGCAGACGAATGCAATACGTCTGACGCAAAGCCGTACGTAAGACCTATCGCAGCGACTGCAGCCACTGCCAGCCGTGAACCGCCCCGCAACGCTACGTCGCCCAGCGCTGCAGTGGCGTCCGGCGTGAAGGCTGGAAAGTTGTCGGCGAGGTACGACTGCCACAGCGATACGGCGAAGCCGGGGTCCTCTGCCACCAGGCGTGCCAACAACCCGGGGAGTTTCGATATTAGCGACGGATCGATGTTCTCCACCTCCGTCGCGACAGCCGCCGCCAGCACGGCATGCCAGAGACCATCGCACGGCATATCGCCGGAAGCCCATCGCCTCTCTCGGCGTACACGGATGCCAAAACGACCGTCTTCATACAGCAGCGCTCTCGCCTCTTCCCCTTCCCCCTCGTGCAGCACGAAACCCGCTTCCCCCATCATCCCGGCTAACCGGGCCAGTCCGTATTGCCGGGCAGCGTCATGCAGGTCATCGCGCCGATCCAGCAGCGCAAATGCAATGTCGGAGGACACCGGCCCCCAGTGCGAGGGGGCACGCAACACCAGGCCGCAGACAACACGGGCTCGCCAGTCCTGCCCGGCCAGCGACTCAGGAAGCACCGCTTCGATGGGGGTTGCCTGAGGCGAGCTGTCGACGGTAGCCCCGGCCGATGTCTCATGCGCGAGCGTCGGATCGGACGATGCCCGCAGGGATCGGTCGTCAGGTGGCGACACATTGGACGAGGTGACCGCGTAGCCAGTCGGTGCGAAACACAATAGCGGTGGAAGTATCGGCACAGTCTCTCCTTCGGCGGGTGATCGGTAACGGCGCTCAGATACTCCTGCCGGGGGGAACGCCGCTGCGTTCACTTTTCGCCCAACTTCAACGCATTGGGAAATGCGGCTCCCAGTGCCGCAACACGGTAAAATGCGGTTCCATTCGCACGCGACGCCCTCAAGACCGGGCGATTTCCACGCGATCTTTGCGCAATCGATTACTTTCCTTTTCAGATGGCTCACGACCTCGTCATATTGGGACCCCACACGGCCGCTAACCCCGGCTCGGGCGCAGCAACGCAACCGGCAGACGCACCTCTGTCCGTGCCGCAAGCGGCGATTCAGGCGTTGGCGCCACACAGCGCTCTCGATATGGCACAAGGGGTCGCACGTGTGAGGGACGTCACCGATACGCCAGCTCTCAGAAGCGCGATCGACGCGCTCGCACAGCAATACGGCGTGGACGTCGCGATCGTCGACAGCCAGCGTCGGCTGACGGACTTCAAGCTCGTTGCGATGGATATGGATTCGACACTCATCACCATTGAGTGCATCGACGAAATTGCGGACTACTGCGGGCTGAAGGCGGAAGTCTCGGCCATCACCGAAGCCGCCATGCGCGGTGAGATCAAGGACTTTAACGAAAGCCTGACACGACGCGTGGCGCTGTTGAAAGGACTTGACGCCAGTGCGCTTGAAAAAGTCTACGAGGAGCGTTTGCAGCTTTCCCCGGGGGCCGAATCGATGCTACGTGGCGTTCAGGCACTGGGCATTCGCACGCTGCTGGTCTCGGGCGGCTTTACGTTCTTCACGGATCGTCTGAAGCCACGTCTGAATCTCGACGTGACCCGCGCCAACACGCTGGAAATCGTCGACGGCAAGCTCACCGGCCGCGTGCTTGGGGAAATCGTCAATGCTGAGGTCAAGGCGCGCACCGTCGCCGAAGTGGCCGCACAGTTTGGCGCGACGCCTGAACAGGCCATCGTCATGGGCGACGGATCGAACGATCTTCAGATGATGGCGATTGCCGGACTGTCGGTGGCGTTCCGGGCGAAGCCGGTGGTGCGGGAGAAGGCCTCGGTGGCCTTCAACCATGCAGGGCTCGACGGCCTGCTGTCACTGTTCCGTAAAGACTGAGCGCACGAACGAACGCGTCAGCCGATCAGACGGCATGACGCAAAGCTCACGGGATGAAGCGTCTGAGTCACAGCGTCGAAGCACAAGTGCTCTGGTCGTAGGCCTGGATGCTCGATGCCTGCGGCGAGCATCTTTTTACGCATCACCCGATAGGCAGCTTGATAGCCCTGCGGCGCCAGTGCCGATGCCTCGAACGTCACGCCCGGCACCCGTTTCATGCGCAGCAGGTAGTAGCCGTTTCTCGTGCGTATCAAATCTGCGGAGCCCTCGCCGTAGTAGCGCTCGAACATGCGCTTCTCGTTGACGGCCCGCGACAATTCCTTCGGCCCCGTTTCGACGCCCGGCGCGAAATCGTCAAACTCGAACTTGAAAAGCGGCTTGTACACGCGCGTATCGTCTTCCGAATCGGGAAAGATCTGTCCGCATCGCCAGGCGTGGTCGACGACGGCGTCCTGACCAACGAGTTCGGAAAGCACGGAATACGTTTCGACAACCTCCGGGGCGTGGCTGTCCATGAGTGCGGACACGCGCTTGCGTAGCGATGAAAACACCGTATGGTCAGACGCCAGCGGACCGGGCGACGGCGCCTCCGGCGTCATCGCAGAGGATGTGAACGTCGACGCAGTGTCGAAATCGGTCGGCCAGAAGCAGTTCGTTTCCGGGTCGAAATGCACGTTGCTGGTGGAAATATCCTCGTGCCGAAGGCCGACATCGACGAGTCGCCCTTGCAGCAAGTCGATGGAGAGCATGATGTCGTGCTTGGACGTGCCGTACTCGGATGGCCAGATTGTGCGCATGGGACGGCCCGGAACCTTGTTCAGCCGCACGCAAACACGATGATCCGCAGTGACGAACGGTTCCGCGCTGCAGTGGCCGTAGAACCGCATCCACTTTTCCGCGCTCCATTGCACAGCCGCAAACTCGGCGTCTACGTCGTTCGTCTCGGCATGTGAGACCTTGATGACAAATCCGGGGTTCTGAGGATCATCGAATACCGCCCCAGCGTCGCCCTCCCCATGAGAGCCGCGCTCAGACGTCGGACCCAGGATGTCATCGAGCGTCCGTGATTCGCGCACGCCGTCCGGTAGTTCGAACCTGCAAGGCGTTTGGGATTTCGCCGGCTCGCATGACGACTCTGTGAAGACGACCGGATAGTGAATGGATTGCAGCGAGGGAGTCGTCATCGTGGTGCAGCGGGATTGGTACACGCGTGTGTGCCGTGTCGCCCGCCGCTTGCCTGTTGATAAGGGACAATGAGCATCCCTCATTTGCGCAGGGGCGGCTTGCGAACATCGCCCACCGCCCACGTGCTACCGCACTCCCTCGTCTCTCCCTTTGCATCCGATCGCTGTCCGCAATCAAGCGACGAGGTGCGCCTTCAGACTCGCCTCGATATCGGCTTGCAGATCGCGCACGTCTTCCAGTCCCACATAGAAGCGCACCAGACCGCCCTTATGCGGCCATGGCGTGGCTGTGCGCATGGACGGCACGCGATACGGCAGCGCCAGACTGTGGGCCCCGCCCCAGCTGAAACCGATCTTGAACAGACGCAGCCCTTCGATGAAGGCGTCGATCTGCGCTTGCGAATAGCGCTCGTCGAACACGACCGAGAACAAGCCACCTGCGCCTGTAAAGTCGCGACGGAAATTCTGATGGCCCGGACAGTCTTCGAATGCGGGATGCAGCACGGCGGCGATCTCGTGACGCGTGCCCAGCCACGTGGCCAGCGTCATGGCGGACCGGTCGTGCGCTTCGAAACGCAATTGCAGGTTACCGAGACTGCGCAGTACGAGACTGCAATCGTCGGCCGATACCCCGACGCCCAGGCGCATACGCGCTTGCTTCAGACGATGGTGAATGTCGTCGTCGATGGTCACGACGCCGCCCATCAGAATGTCGCTACCGCCCGACTGATACTTGGTCAGCGCCTGCACCGAGATGTCCACACCATGATCGAACGGACGGAATGCCAGCCCGGCCGAGTAGGTATTGTCGATGGCAGTGAGCACTCCGCGCTCACGCGCCACGCGTGCGATGGCGGGAATGTCCGGCACCTCCATCGTCACCGAACCCGGCGCTTCCAGCCAGATCAGCTTCGTGTTCGGCTGAATCAGCGCACCGATGCCGTCGCCGATCATCGGATCGTAGTAGCGCACCGTGATCCCCCACGCCTGCGCCAGCCAGTCGCCGTGATCGCGATTCGGACCGTAGGCGTTGTCGGGAATCAGCACATCGTCGCCGCTCTTGATGAGCCCGAAGTACACATTGGAGATAGCGGACAGCCCCGAAGGGAACAGCAGGCAGTGCTTACCGCCTTCGAGCGCCGCCAGACGTCGCATCAACTCCATCGACGTGGGCGTGGCGTGCAGACCGTAGCGCCACTGGCTGTCGTTCTTCCAGTCCAGCGAGCGCATGGCCGCGAGATCGGGAAAGACCACCGTCGATGCACGTGCCACCGGCACCGGCATGGCCGAGAAACCGGCGGGCAGTTGTGTGTCGGTGTGCAGAATATTGGTTTGCCAGTGCCAGCCGTTGGCTTCCGGCTTGTCGAGGGGCTTGCGGTTGTCTTGCGTCATCACGGCTCCGGAAAAACTCGGGCCGGCAACACCGCCGGCCCCCGGGAGTAACTTACACGCGCTCGAACACGGCCGCAATGCCCTGTCCGCCGCCGATACACATGGTCACCAGCGCGTACCGGCCGCCGATGCGCTGCAACTCGTGCAGTGCCTTGACGGTGATGAGCGCCCCCGTCGCGCCGATCGGGTGGCCCAGCGAAATGCCCGAGCCGTTCGGGTTCACTTTGGCCGGATCGAAGCCGAGATCGCGCGTGACCGCGCAAGCCTGCGCCGCGAAGGCCTCGTTGGCTTCCACCACGTCGATGTCGTCGACCTTCAGTCCGGCGCGCTCCAGCGCCTTGCGCGATGCGGGCACCGGACCGATACCCATGTAGTTCGGATCGACACCCGCGTGCGCGTAGCTCACCAGACGCGCGAGCGGCTTCGCACCGCGTCGCTCGGCCTCGGCGCGCTCCATCAGAATGAGCGCGGCGGCCGCATCGTTCAGACCGGACGCGTTGCCAGCAGTAACGGTGCCGTCTTTCTCGAACACGGGACGCAGCTTCGCCATATCGGCCATCGTGACGTCCGCCCGCACATGCTCGTCGGTCGTGAATGCGACATCGCCCTTCTTCGACTTCAGCGTGATCGGCACGATCTGATCGTTGAAGTAGCCCGCCGCCATGGCACGTGCGGCGCGCTGATGCGATTCCACTGCGAGACGGTCCTGATCGTCGCGCGTAATGCCCCATTTCTTCGCGATGTTCTCCGCCGTCACCCCCATGTGGATGTTCGCGAACGGATCGTGCAACGCGCCCAGCATCATGTCGACGAGACGCGACTCGCCCATGCGCGTCCCCCAACGTGCGCCGGGCATCACGTACGGCGCACGGCTCATGCTCTCCGCGCCGCCAGCCATCGCCACATCGGTGTCGCCCAGCAGGATCGATTGTGCCGCCGAGACCACCGCTTGCAGGCCGGAGCCGCATAGACGGTTCACGGTCATCGCGGGCGCGTGCTGGCTCACGCCGGCTTCGATGGAAGCCACGCGTGCCAGATACATGTCTTTGGGTTCTGTGTGGATGACGTTGCCGAACACGACGTGTCCGACGTCTTCACCGCCGACCTGCGCTCGGGCCATGGCCTCGCGTGCGACGATGGCGCCGAGCTGCGTCGGCGCGAAATCCTTCAGGCTGCCGCCAAAATCACCAATCGCGGTACGTACGCCGCTGACGATCACGACCTCTCGTTGCATGTCTCTTCTCCGGGTGGATATAGGTTTGCAACGAGTATAGCGCCGTAGGGGTTACCGCGATGGCAGGCGCATTGGAGGGAAACTTCGGTGACAGCGCATGCACCGCGCTGCCCCGTCCTTCAACGGATGCGCCGTTTAGCTCGCCAGTTGCTTCAGCACCTGCTCGGCGCTCGGCACCGGCGCAACCGCACCGTAACCGGTCGTCGAGAGTGCCGCGCAGACATTAGCGTAACGCGCAGCGGCGAACGGATCGTCGCCCAACGCCAGACGCGCGACGAAAGCGCCGCCGAAGCAATCGCCCGCGCCGGTGGCGTCGATGGCCTGCACCGGGTACGGTGCGACGATGCGACGCTCCTGCGGGGTGGCAACGTAGCAACCCTCACGCCCAAGCTTGAGCGCCACGACCTTCACACCGTGGGAGAGCAGTTCGTCGAGAATCGCGTCGCGATCTTCCAGACCGGTCACCGCCGTGACATCGTCCCAGCTCGGCAGGCAGACGTCGGTCAGGCTGAACGCTTCACGCATCGTGGCGCGCGCGCGGGCGAGCGGCCACAGCTTGAGACGCAGATTCGTGTCGAACGACACTTTGCCACCCGCAGCGCGAATCTTCGACATGGCGTCGAAGGCGGCGTCGCAGGCGTTCACGCTGATCGCCAGGCTGATGCCCGACAGATGCAGAAACTGTGCGCCCGCCAGTGCCTCGCCCGGCAGATCCTGCGCGCGATAGCGGCTCGCCGCGGAACCCGCGCGCAGATAGTCGAAGTGGTGACCGTTCTCGTCGTGCGATACAAAATAGACGCCGGTCGGCGACTGGCCGTCCACGCGGACGTAGCGCGTATCCACCTGTTCGTCGCGCCACAGATCGAGCAGCATGCGTCCAAAGAGGTCGTCGCCCACGGCGCTCACGAAACCCGTGCTCACGCCCTGACGGCGCGCGGCAATGGCGAAGTTGGACGTGTCGCCGCCGAAACCTTGCAGATAGCGACGGGCGTCGTCGGGCGACTGGTTGAACTCGACCATCGCTTCGCCCATCGCGAGCACTTGCGGCGTTTGCTTCGTTTGTATCGGTTGCGAATCCTGTTGCGTCATCAGACCACCTCGCCCCACAGATCGTGGCCATCGGCTCCGGTGACTTCGACGTTCACGAACTCACCGACCTTGAGGCGTTTCGCGGCCTTGGCCGTCGGCTCGATGTACACGAGGCCGTCGATTTCCGGTGCATCGGCAGCCGAGCGGGCGACGCCGCCGTCCTGATTGATTTCGTCGACGATCACCTGAATCGTCTTGCCGATCTTGCGCTGCTGACGCTCGGCCGAAATCTCCTCGGCCACCTCCATAAAGCGCGCACGGCGCTCCTCGCGCACTTCGTCCGGCAACGCGCCCGGCAGTTCGTTGGCGCGCGCACCTTCGACCGGCGAATAGGCGAAGCAGCCCACGCGGTCGAGTTCGGCTTCGCGCAGGAAGTCCAGCATGTATTCGAATTCGGCTTCGGTCTCGCCCGGGAAACCCGCAATGAATGTGCTGCGGATCGTCAGATCCGGGCACATTTTGCGCCAGGCCTGAATGCGCTCCAGATTCTTCTCGCCCGAGGCCGGACGCTTCATGCGCTTGAGCACGTCCGGGTGTGCGTGTTGCAGCGGCACGTCGAGATACGGGAGGATGTGGCCTTCGGCCATCAGCGGAATGATCTCATCGACATGCGGATACGGGTAGACGTAGTGCAGACGCACCCATGCGCCGTATTGCTTGGCCAGCTCGCCCAGCGCCGTCACCAGTTCGGTCATGCGCGTCTTGAGCGGACGACCCGCCCAGAAGCCAGTACGGTACTTCACGTCGACGCCGTACGCACTGGTGTCCTGCGAGATCACCAGCAGTTCCTTGACGCCTGCCTTGAACAGATTCTCGGCTTCGAGCATCACTTCCGCGACCGGGCGCGAATCGAGATCGCCACGCATCGACGGGATGATGCAGAACGTGCAGCGATGGTTGCAGCCTTCGGAAATCTTCAGATACGCGTAGTGACGCGGCGTGAGCTTGATGCCAGCAGGCGGGACGAGATCGGTGAACGGATCGTGTGGCTTGGGCAGGTGCGTGTGCACCGCGCTCATCACTTCACCCACGGCGTGCGGGCCGGTGACGGCGAGCACCTTCGGGTGCACGGCACTCACGATGTCCTGACCGGCGGCGTCCTTCTTCGCGCCCAGACAGCCTGTGACGATCACCTTGCCGTTCTCGGCCAGCGCTTCGCCGATGGCGTCGAGACTCTCCTGTACGGCGTCGTCGATGAAGCCACAGGTATTGACCACGACGAGATCGGCGCCGTCATAGGTGCCGGCGATGTCGTAGCCTTCGGCGCGAAGTTGGGTCAGGATCTGCTCGGAGTCGACCAAAGCCTTGGGGCAGCCGAGCGAAACGAAGCCGACCTTGGGGGTGCCGGCGGGCGATGGGCGGGACATGGGGCGAAATCCTGATGTAGTAGATGCTTGTAACGGTCGACCGGTACGCGACGCCTCTGGCGTCACGCGTCTTCTACGTGTGTTGTGACGTAACCGGCTGAATAACCGCGCATTTTACCCTGATCGTCTGCGGTTCGTTCCAACTATTGCGCCGCAGCGCAGCCGATCGGGTCAAATCGTCGGCAGTGTGCGCCCCACGCCACACTACCGCGTTCGCGGGCACCGGCCGCTATCTATCGATGCGAGCCGATGTCCGTCGTCAGAAAGCCTCGTTCAGGGCTTCTTGTTCGGGTCCCGGCCCGGCGCGCCCGGCGCACCTGGACCACCCGGGAAGGGGAACGTGCTGAACATGTTCTTCGCCTGGCTCTGCATCTGCTCCTGCATCTGCACAAACAGGTTCTTCGACTGTTCGATGTAGTTGGTCATCATGCCCTGCATCATCGGCGCCTGCATGTTCATGAATTGCGCCCAGACGTCAGGGTTGAAGGCCGCACCTTCGTAGATGCCCTTCGACTGATCGGCCAGCTTGTTCTGAATCTCGATGAACGTCTGGATATTCTTCTCGAGGTACGTGCCCATCATCCCCTGCAGCGCATGGCCGTAGAAGCGGATGATCTGGGCCAGCATGGCGCTCGAGAACATCGGCACGCCGCCGGTCTCTTCTTCCAGAATGATCTGCAGCAGGATGCTGCGGGTCAGGTCCTCGCCCGTCTTGGCGTCGACAACCTTGAACTCCTCGGTCTCGAGCACCAGTTGCTTCACATCGGCAAGGGTGATGTACGTACTGGTTTGGGTATCGTACAGACGCCGGTTCGGATACTTTTTGATCAGGCGTTCGTCAGTCTTCTTGCTCGCGGTCATGCGGTGGGTTTCCTGCGTTTTTTGAAGGACTACCCCGACCGGCGGTCGGGGTTAATCACATATTATCGATTCTAGGGCGTTTGCTGCTATGCGGCAAAGCCCTAACCCGATTCGAGGCGCTGTACCTGCTGCGGCCCGCAGTGGCCATGCGCCCCGTCACCGCTTAGCCCATGTGCAGGCCGCCGTTGAGCGAGAAGTCTGCGCCCGTCGAAAAGCCCGAATCGTCCGAGGCCAGCCACGCGACGATCGAACCGATCTCACCCGGCTCGCCCAGACGCTTGACCGGAATCGTCGCCACGATCTTGTCGAGCACGTCCTGACGGATCGAGCGCACCATGTCCGTGCCGATGTAGCCCGGCGACACGGTATTGACCGTCACGCCCTTGGTCGCCACTTCCTGCGCCAGCGACATGGTAAAGCCGTGAATACCCGCCTTAGCCGTCGCGTAATTCGTCTGACCGAACTGCCCCTTCTGACCGTTCACCGACGAGATGTTGATGATGCGGCCCCAGCCGCGCTCGCACATCCCTTCGATCACCTGCTTCGTGACGTTGAACAGGCTCGTGAGGTTGGTGTCGATCACAGCGTCCCAGTCTTCACGGGTCATCTTGCGAAACACCGTGTCGCGCGTGATGCCGGCATTGTTCACCAGCACGTCGACTTCACCGACTTCCGACTTGACCTTGTCGAACGCCGCCTTCGTGGACTCCCAATCGCCGACGTTGCCTTCGGAGGCGACAAAATCGAAACCCAACGCCTTCTGATCTTCCAGCCACTTCACGCGGCGCGGCGAGTTCGGACCGCAACCGGCCACCACCTTGAAGCCATCTTTGTACAGCCGCTGGCAAATAGACGTACCGATACCGCCCATCCCGCCTGTCACATATGCAATGCGTTGAGTCATGGAACGCTTCCCCCAAAATAACGGCAAACTGCCGCCTGTTGCGACTGCCAATTGACCGACGCGCAGGCCGCGCGTTCCCACGCGTGCCTTTCGTCTCCTGACTACTTCGGTGCGACCCCGTGCGCGTTGCACACACGGGCGACACCGATTCTTCTGCGGCTCGTAAGACTCACGCTTGCGTGCGTCAATCCTGGAACGTCAGACGCGCTCCACCGCCAGCGCCACACCCATGCCACCGCCGATGCACAGCGAGGCCAGACCGCGACGGGCATCGCGACGCGCCATTTCGTGCAGCAGCGTGACGAGAATACGGCAGCCCGACGCACCGATCGGGTGACCGATGGCGATAGCGCCGCCGTTCACGTTGATCTTCGACGTATCCCAGCCCATCTGCTTATTCACCGCCAGCGCTTGTGCAGCGAAGGCTTCGTTGATTTCCATCAGATCCAGATCGCTCGCCTTCCAGCCCGCACGGGCGAGGCAGCGCTGCGATGCCGGCACCGGGCCAATGCCCATGACCGACGGATCGACGCCCGCGTTCGCGTACGCGACGATGCGCGCGAGCGGCGTGAGGCCCAGTTGCTCGGCACGCTTGGCCGACATCACGACCACCGCAGCTGCGCCGTCGTTGATACCCGACGCGTTGGCGGCCGTCACCGTGCCGTCCTTCGAGAAGGCGGGCTTCAGACCGGCCAGCGATTCCGCCGTCACGCCGTGACGCACGAACTCATCGGTGTTGAAGACGACCGGATCGCCCTTGCGCTGCGGAATCGAGACCGGCACGATTTCGGCGTCGAAACGGCCGGCCTTTTGCGCGGCTTCCGCCTTGTTCTGCGAGGCGGCGGCGAAGGCGTCCTGCATTTCCCGCGTGATGCCGTATTCCTTGGCCACGTTCTCGGCCGTGATCCCCATGTGGTACTGGTTGTACACGTCCCACAGGCCGTCGACGATCATCGTGTCGATCAGCTTCGCATCGCCCATGCGGAATCCGTCGCGCGAACCCGGCAGCACGTGCGGTGCGGCGCTCATGTTTTCCTGACCGCCTGCCACGACGATATCTGCTTCACCGGCGGTGATCGCGTTGGCGGCGAGCATCACGGCCTTCAGGCCCGAGCCGCACACCTTGTTGATGGTCATGGCGGGCACCATCGCCGGCAGGCCGGCTTTGATCGACGCCTGACGCGCCACGTTCTGGCCCGAGCCGGCGGTCAGCACCTGACCCATGATGACTTCGCTGATGTCCTCGCCCTTGAGCTTCGCGCGCTTGAGGACTTCGTCGATCACGATCGCCCCCAGATCCGGGGCAGCCACCTTGGCCAGCGAGCCGCCAAACTTACCGACCGCCGTACGGGCAGCCGACACAATCACGATATCCGACATGTCTCATTCCTCTTTTTCAATGGGTTCGAACCAGGGGGGATGCCCGTCCGCTCAGGCTTTCGCCTTCACGTAACGCCCGGGCGCCGGTTCAATGGGTGCATAAGCAACATTACCATACGCATTTTGCGCTTTGACGCGTTTGCCGGCGTAGCCTGCGAGCCAATCGCTCCAGTCGGTCCACCAGCTTCCCGGATGCTCGGTGGCTCCGGCCAGCCAGTCGCTCGCATCGACACCGACATCGTCGTTGCGCCAATAGCTGCGTTTCTTCTTCACCGGCGGATTGACCACTCCCGCAATGTGCCCCGATGCGCCCAGCACGAAGCGGCGCTCACCGCCGAGCAACGGCAACGAGCGGAACGCCGACGTCCACGGCACGATGTGATCTTCGCGCGAGCCGAACACGTACGCCGGTGCCTCGATGGCACCCAGATCGACGGGCACGCCGCAGGTCTGGATCGCACCGGGTTGTTTCAGTTCGTTCTGCAAATAAAGGTGACGCAGATACCAGCAGAACATCGGCCCCGGCAGGTTCGTGCCGTCGCCATTCCAGTAAAGCAGGTCGAACGGCTGCGGCGCATTGCCTTTCAGATAGCTGTCGACGACGTAATTCCAGACCAGATCGTTCGGACGCAGGAACGAAAACGTGTTGGCAAGTTCGACGCCGCGCATCAGTCCGGGCGGCTGGCCGAGACCACCACCGATCGTCTGTTCGCGGAACTGGACATGCGGCTCGTCGACGAAGACATCGAGTACGCCGGTATCGGAAAAGTCCAGCAGCGTGGTGAGCAACGTTACGCTCGCGACCGGCGATTTGCGTCCCGTCTGCCCCTTGGCCGCGAGCACGGCGAGTGCGGCGGCCAGCAACGTGCCGCCCACGCAGAAGCCGAGCGCGTTGATCTGCGACTGACCGCTGATGTCGCGCACCACGTCGATGGCGGCAATCGGGCCTTCGCCAACGTAGTCGTCCCAGGTCTTGTGGGCCAGCGACGCATCCGGGTTGCGCCAAGACACGACGAACACCGTGTGCCCCTGCTCGACGGCGTAACGTACCAGCGAATTCTCGGGCTGAAGATCGAGGATGTAGAACTTGTTGATGCAAGGCGGCACGATCAGCAACGGGCGTTGGTGCACCGTCGGCGTTAGCGCCTTGTACTGAATGAGCTGGATCAGGTCGTTCTCGAAGACTACAGCGCCTTCGGTCGTCGCGACATTGCGTCCGACTTCGAAGGCCGCCTCGTCGGTCTGCGACACCTTGCCCTTGCCCATATCGACCAGCAGATGCTGCATGCCCGCGAGCAGGCTGTCGCCGTGCGTCTGCACGAGGCGCTGCTGCGCATCGGGATTGGTGGCGATGAAATTCGCGGGCGAGCTTGCGGCGACCCATTGCTCGACGGCGAAGCGAATCCGCTCGCGCGTCTTTGCATCGGCGTCGACCAGTTCAGCCATACGCATCAGGAAGCGGCCGTTGAGCAGATAGAGCGCGGCGGGCAACGCGTAGAACGGATTGCGCCAGCCCTCTCCGGCAAAGCGACGATCGCCGAGTGCGGGGGCGATATCGAGACCGGGTTGATTGAAACTGGCAACGAGCTCGGCAAATTCGCGCGCGTATTCCGACTGAAGCTCGTTCAGTCGCGCAGGATCGACGTGCAGCGACGTCGGCTGCGGCATGGCGCCTGACTTACCGAAAAGTTCGAAAAGCCCCGCGAACGGGTTCGCGGCAGCCGCTGCACCATTCGCAGCAAAAGGTGACGGGCCAGCAGATCCCGGCAACGCGCCGAACAGTTGTTGGGCGGCCTTGAACCACTGCGACATGTCCTGAGCGGAGAGCGAAGCGGAGGGAAACTGCTGGGCAAACGAGGCGGCAAACGAGGCCGGATCGAAGTTGGCACTGGCGCGATTCATGGTAGCCTGAGTGTCACGTCCGTTGCGTTCAGGGCCGACGCCCGAAACGCGGCGGCGTGCTTCACTTTATGAGCAATGCGCCCCGCCTGTGAAGCATTCTTGCGTGCGCGCGCAGGCGTGTCAATCTTTGCGGCGAACGTCCTGAGTGCATTGTCCCGTCGCCCCACCCATTTTTGAATGCGCGTTTGCCCCGACTTGTCCCGATGATCATTGTTCTTCTCGGCTGGCTCTACGTCATTGGCATGGTCGCTATCACCGCGCCGTCTGCGTGGCTGGGCATCGCCATCTTCCTGTTCGGCGGTATCGGGCCGGCGCTCCTCATCCTGTACATCGCGGGAAGCCGCGCGCGGCGTACACGCGCGCTGCGACACGATGACGCAGAATAACCGTCTCAGCTAACGCGCCAGACCAGCGCTGCCATGCGTCCCGTCGTCCGGTCGCGACGATAGGAATAGAAACGTGCCGGATCGCCGACGGTGCACCACGTTCCGCCGGAAACGCTCGTCACGCCCTCGCGCGCGAGCCGCAAGCGTGCCAGCGCACAAAGATCCGCCAGTGATTTGCCAACATCCGGGTCGCCGTGGGGGACGAAGGCCGCAGCCGTCGCGTCCCGCTCCTGTGGCGTAGCCGCGTCGAGGAAGACTTCGCGCACCTCCGGTCCCACTTCGAACGCGCGCGGTCCGATGCACGGGCCGAGCCATGCGATGACCTGCATGTCGTCGTTCGCCGAGGATTTCGGCAACCGCGCGCGCAGCGCCTGCACCGTCTGTTCGATGACGCCGGCGCAAAGCCCGCGCCAGCCCGCATGTGCCGCCGCCACTGCGCGCCCTTGCGCGTCGCATAGCAGCACCGGCAGACAGTCCGCGACCATGATCGTGCTCGCAAGTCCGATGACGTTGGTCGCGCTGGCGTCCGCCTGAAGCGGCTCGCCCGCGTTCACGGCATCGAACGCTGCCTGCGCATCGACCACACGCGGACCGTGAACCTGCGCGACCCACGCCGACGGGACGCCCGTTCTCGTCGCCAGCAAGGCGCGATTCGTGCGCACGGCGTCGGGATCGTCGTCCGCCTTGTAACCGAGGTTGAACGTGGCCTGCGGCCCTTGGCTAACACCGCCCGCGCGCGTCGTAAACACGGCACGAACGTTCGACGGAGCTGGCCAGTCGGGAACGATCCAGTCTGCAGGCATCGTGTCTTGCGCGGTATCCAACTTGCTGTCTTGCTCAGGCAGGGAAGAAGTCATCGAGCGAATCGGGGAGCGTTGTGAAGTCGAATTCGAGGCCGAGCGCGCGCATCAGTTCACGCATATCGTCCGGCAGCGGCGCTTGCCAGTGCATGGCGGCATCATCCTCGGGATGGATCAGCCCCAGCCGCCACGCGTGCAACGCCTGGCGCGCAAAGCCGCCCGGCAGCGCCGGACGCTTGTGACGCGGCTTATAGAGCGGATCGCCCAGCAGCGAGTGCCCAAGATGGGAAAGATGGACGCGAATCTGGTGTGTACGCCCCGTGTCCAGCGAGCAAAGCACCAGCGAAATCGGGGACCCGTCCCATTCTGCGCTGGCGACGGTTACCACCCGGGTGCGCGCCGGTTTACCGCCCTGTCCCTGCACAATCGCCATACGCGTACGTTCGCGCGGATCGCGGCCGATCGGCGCGTCCACGACCGTGCGCTGCGGCGGACGTCCCCAGACCAGCGCGGCGTAATGCCGCTTGACCGAGCGCGCCTGCAACTGGCGGACCAGATCGGTCTGGGCGACCAGCGTGCGCGCGACCACCATCAGGCCGGACGTCTCCTTGTCCAGCCGGTGGACGATGCCCGCACGCGGCAGATCGGCAGCCGCCCGCCCATAACGATGCAGCAGACCGTTGAGCAAAGTACCGGACCAATTGCCTGCCGCCGGATGGACGACGAGGCCAGCGGGCTTATTGAAAACGGCGAGCGTTGCGTCCTCATAGACGGCGTCGAGCGGCACCGGCTCCGGCGCGAACGCCAGTTGTTCTGGAAGCGCTGCGGGGGTAATGACAACCGCTTCGCCGCCCGCCACTTTCTGGCGGACTTTGGCGGGTTCGCCATCAAGCATGACGCGGCCGTCTTCGACCCAGGCCTGAAGACGACTGCGGGAGTATTCCGGGAAACATTGCGCCAACGCCTTGTCGAGGCGCTCGCCCGCGAGTGCGTCGGGCAATGTCGCGACGAGCGGGGCGGCGGAAGACGCCGTGTCGGGTGAAGCAGAAGTTGAAGAAGTAGCGTCTGTAGAGGCGCTATCGATGGAGTCTGAGAAAGCCCCCGGAAGCGAGTCGAAATCGTCGTCGGACGAATCCTCCGCATTTTCCGTGGCAAATGAGGCGGTTACGCTATAATCCGGCACTATTGAACGGGTCATCGAGAAGTGAAGCCAACGAGCATGCAAGCCCTGAAACTTGTCAAACATCTGACGCTGGCCGCGATTGTGGTCGGCAGCATGGCCGCCTGTGGCATTCTGCCGGAGAAGGTCGACGAAACGGCCGGCTGGTCGACGAACAAATTATACTCGGAAGCCAAGGACAGCTTCGACAGCGGCGACTATACAAAAGCCGCGAAGTACTATGAGTTGCTCGAAGGGCGCGACCCGTTCGGCCCGCACGCTCAACAGGCGCAGATCAACACGGCCTACTCCTATTACAAGGATAACGAGCCGGCTCAGGCGCTCACCGCCGTCGACCGCTTCATTCGTCTGCATCCGGACAGCCCGTCGATCGATTACGCCTATTACCTCAAGGGCCTGATCAACTTCAACGACGACCTCGGTCTGTTCGGCCGTTTCTCGGGTCAGGATCTAAGCGAACGCGATCCGAAGGCGCTGCGCGCCGCGTATGACAGCTTCAAGTACCTGGTCGAACATTACCCGACGAGCAAGTACGCGAACGACGCCGCCCTGCGCATGCGTTACGCCGTGAACGCGATGGCCGCCCACGAAGTGCACGCCGCCGAGTACTACTATCGCCGTGGCGCGTATCTCGCCGCGGTGAACCGCGCGCAGACCGCCCTGCAGGACTACGATCAGGCACCGGCGCTGGAAGATGCCCTCGGCATCATGATCAAGTCGTACGACAAACTCGGCATGACCGAGCTGCGTGACGACGCCCGCCGCGTCATGGAAAAGACTTACCCGAACAGCGGCTACCTCACGGTCGGCCGTCGCATCGACAACAACCCGGGCGACAAGAAATCCTGGTGGCAGATCTGGCGCTAAGCCAGTTGTCGGTTGGAATGCATTGAAAAGCCCTCGCCTATGCGGGGGCTTTTTATTTCCCGTCGTCATGACGATCCCTCGACAGGAGTTCGTTTTGTGAGCACCACCCCCGCCCCTGACAAGACGCTGCTGGCCTTGCGTCACGTGCACTTCGAAGATCTCGGCACCCTGGCCCCGTACTTCACCCAACGCGGTTATCGCATCGACTATGTCGACGCACCGCTCGCGGACCTTCGCGCCATCGACGTTCTCGCGCCCGACATGTTGGTCGTGCTTGGCGGACCTATCGGAGCCTTCGATGACGTCATCCATCCGTTTATCGCGAACGAGCTTGCGCTGGTGAGAGCGCGCCTGAGCGCGCGCAAACCGATTCTAGGTATTTGTCTCGGCGCGCAATTGATGGCACGCGCACTGGGCGCGAAAGTCTATCCGCTGGGCGTGAAGGAAATCGGTTACGCGCCGCTGACGCTGACCGAAGTCGGGCAATCGTCCCCCCTCGCAGCCCTTGGCAACGCCAGCGTGCTGCACTGGCATGGCGATCAGTTCGACATACCGCCGGGTGCGACGCATCTGGCCCGCACTGCGATTGGCGAAAATCAGGCCTTTGCGATGGGCGATCACGCACTCGGTCTGCAATTTCATCTGGAAGCCGACGCCGCCAGCATCGAGTCCTGGCTCGTCGGCCACGCCTGCGAACTCGGTACGGCCAAAATCGACCCGACTACGTTGCGCAACGATGCACGCGTGCATCACGCACGCCTCGCGGAAGTCGCGCCGGCTGTCATCGGGCGATGGCTGGATGCCCTTCCCGGCTAACGCAAGCGCGGCCCGCCTCCCGCCACAAAAAAGCCAGACGCATCACCGTCTGGCTTTTTCATGTCCCACACGCGGCGGATAAACGTCAGCCTCCCGCCTCCGCCGCCATCTCGTCGAAGAAACCGCGCACAATCGGCAGCTCCCGCGTGCGCTTGAACGGCGGCAGACTCTGCCAGATCCGACGCCCATAAGGCTTGTCCACCAGACGCGGATCGCAAATCATCAATACACCGCGATCCGCCTCCGAGCGAATCAATCGTCCCGCGCCCTGCTTCAGCGTGATCACCGCCTGTGGCAACTGATGGACGGCGAACGGACTCAGCCCCTTCTTCGTCAGCGCGTCCAGACGCGCAGCAAGCACCGGGTCGTCAGGCGGCGCGAACGGCAACTTATCGATGATGACGAGCGAGAGCGCCTCGCCCCGCACGTCCACACCTTCCCAAAAACTCTGGCTGCCAATGAGCACCGCGTTACCCAGCGCGCGGAAACGGTCAAGCAGTTCGGTCCGGCTGGCTTCGCCTTGCACCAGCAACGGGTAAGGCCAACCGCGACGTTCGAACTCCTCGCGCAGACGCTCCGCCGCACGATTCACCGCACGCAGCGTGGTACACAGCACGAACGCCCGGCCGCCACTTACTTCGAGCACAGGCAACGCGGCGTCGAGCACAGCATCGGTAAAGTTCGGCGCGGAAGGCTGCGGCAAGCCGCGCGGCACATACAGCAGGCTCTGGTTCTGATAATCGAACGGACTGGCCAGCGTGAGCGACTTGCCAGCATCCAACCCAAGCTGCGCGGCGTAGTGCATGAAGTTGCCCTTCACCGACAGCGTGGCCGACGTGAAGATCCACGCGCGCGGTGCACCGGCGCGCTGCTTCGCGAAAATCGGCGCAATCGAGAGCGGCGTCTGATGCAACTGCACCGCCTGCGAAAACACTTCGATCCAGCGGACAGTTTCCGGCGGTGTGTATGTCTTTTCAGACTTATCCGATTTTCCGTCGCCGTCGTCCGCAGCCTTCGCTTCAGCAACAAGCCGCGCGGCTTCCGCCTCGCGCGCCTTGGCCGCCTTCTCGCGCTTGCCGTCGGTCACACGCGGCGCATCGGGATCGAGCAATGGCAGCGGCTGTTCACCCGGCGTAGGCGGCGTCACTCCCGTCTGCCAGCGCTCCAGTTGCTCGTGCAACTCCAGCGCACGGCGCAAGCACGCGCCCAACGCTTCCGCACGTTCGGACTGATGCTCAAGCGTCTCGATCAGGTCTTGCAGCGCGAGGTCCACGCTTTCGAGCGCGCCGAACAGTTCGTGATCGTCCGGCAATTGCGTGACGGACATGCGCGCATTGTCCTGACCGAACGTCAGACGCACATCGCGCGCTGCGCGCTCGAGACTCGCGCCGAGCTTGACCCAATCGGCCGCGTCGCGCGCATGAATCAGCCCTTCCGCTACGCAATCGCGCGCCAGTTCGAGCAACTGCGTGGTCGAGACCGTCTCGCCGAAAAAGAGCGTGGCTGTCTCGGGCAACTGATGGGCTTCGTCGAAGATGACGGTGTTCGCGCTGGGCAGCAGTTCGGCCATGCCCGTGTCGCGCAGCATGACGTCCGCGAAGAACAGGTGGTGATTGACGACGACGAGGTCAGCCTGCTGGGCTTCCTTGCGTGCCTGCATCACGAAACAGTCTTTGTAACGCGGGCAATCCTGACCCAGGCAGTTATCGCGGGTGGAGGTCACCTGCGCCCAGATCGGCGCGTTCTCAGGGACGGACGCCAGTTCCGCCTTGTCGCCACTATGCGTGATCTGCGCGAACGTGGTGATTTCACGCAGTTGCGCCGCCTCGTGACGCGACGCGAAGCGCCCTTCCTGCTGCGCGCGCTCCAGATAGTAGTGACAGAGGTAGTTCGCACGCCCCTTGAGCATGGCCACGGTCACGGGCACGGCGAGCGCTTTGCGCACCGTAGGGATGTCGCGCGCGAAGATCTGATCCTGCAAATGCTTGGTGCCGGTCGAGATGATCGTCTTGCCGCCCCACAGCATCGCGGGCACAAGGTAAGCGTAAGTCTTGCCCGTGCCGGTGCCTGCTTCGGCGATCAGCGAGTCGTGTGTGTCCATGGCGGCTGCCACGGCGCGTGCCATCTCGGTCTGCGGCTCGCGCGAGCGGTAGCCGTCGATGGCGCGGGCGAGCATGCCGCCGTCGCCGAAGATTTCCTCCAGCTCGCGTTCGCGCTTGGGCGCGAGCGGCTTGAGTCCGTGGAACGTCGGGGCGTCCGGACTATCGGGGCTTCGGGAGAGATCGGAGGAATCGCTAGATGCGGCGGAATCGGTCAAAACGGCTCAGAAAACTCGAAGGCGCCGCGATTCCCTTGATGGAGATTCGCGGCGCCGCAATGAAAAAAAACCCGCGCAAACGATTCGGACAAATTCGGACGATGCTTGCCGACGTCTCGCGGATCTGCGGATTGTCCCGCTCAGGCGGGCTGATCCGGCGTTTGTTGCACTTGCAGCAGGGTGATCGTGTCTTTGATCTTCAGACGGCGCTTCTTGAGCCGGGAGACCTGAAGTTCGTCGTACGTCGGCTCCGTCAGCAACTTGTCGATCAGGTAGTCCAGATCGCGGTGTTCGATCTGCAACTCGATGATGCGGCGTCCAACGGAGTGAAGATCTTGCTGCATCGTGGCGACTCTCCTGCAACTCTCAAGTGATTCCGGTTCCGGACTTAATCGACTTAAGCGCCTCGACCGACTCAACCGACCCAACCCGCTCAATCCGAGCGACGTCGCTCACTGCCCCTGAATCGCCTTTTGCGCAGGCGAGCTGCCCGATTGCGATTCGTTGCGACGGGCATCGGACTTCTGCTGACGCTCGATGGCTTCCTGCTGCTTCTGGTTGTACTTACGGACGTTCTCTTCGCGCTCGGCCGCCTTCTGCGCCGCCGAAGCCTTCGCCTCGTCGAGCTTTTGCTGCTGCGCAGCCTGCTTGGCATTGTACGTCTCGGCATTCGCCGCACGCTCAGGCGCCTGCCCCGTGCGCTCCGTCACCCGCTGCTGATACTCGGCCTGCTTGGCTTCGTAATCGGAGACATTCTGTGCTCGCTCCGCTGCGCGCTGCGGCGCTTCGGCGGCCGTTTGCGCCCGCTTTTCCGCCAGACGCTCGTCACGCTCCTGCGCCCGCGCGCGGCGCTCCTGATCTTCCAGCACCAGACGCTGACTGCGAACGGCCTTGAGCGCTTCGCGCTGCTCGTCGCGGGCATTGTCGATGCAATAGTTCACGAAGAACTTCGACGCGCACTCGTACTTGGCTTCTTCGAAACGGTAATCGATCCATGCACGCTGACGATCGAGCACGGCGCGACGACCGCTAAAATCGTCGGCGGCCGGATGCAAATCCAGCTGATCGTCATAGGGAACGGGCTTGTCGTCCTCAGCGGCAGCGGCGGCCGCGCTGGCTTTGCTGGCCGACGACGGGATACGGTCTGCGGTCGCATCGAACGGCTTGACGGGCACCCGGAGCTGTTCGGTCGTGCGCCCGGCCGCCTCGACTGCCGAGAGTCCCTGCTGCGCCGATGCGGCAAACGGCATGACGGCAGCGGCCGTCATAATGCCGAACAGCCCGACGGCGGAGATCGATACACGTGCGGGACGGCGCGAAACCTGGCGCAGATTCAGTCGCGAAAACAATTTTTCGAAGGAAATCATGAGGTTGAGCGGAGTCATGCCAAATTTTAGCATTGCCTGCCCGGACGCGCCCGCGGTTTATGGCAAAATGCCCCGCTCCTGGCACTTGGGTAACTCGCAACACTCATGACGCAAAACGTAGCCCTTCAGATCGTTCAACGCATTGCCGACGAACTTAACGTGCAGCCGCGTCAGGTCGCCGCCGCCGTGCAACTGCTGGACGAAGGCGCCACCGTGCCCTTCATCGCTCGCTATCGTAAGGAAGTGACCGATAACCTCGACGACACGCAACTGCGTAATCTGGAAGAGCGCCTGCTGTATCTGCGCGAACTGGAAGACCGCCGAGGCGCGATACTCGCGAGCATCGAAGAGCAAGGCAAGCTGACCGACGAACTGCGCACCGCCATCGTGGCGGCGGAAACGAAGCAGACGCTCGAAGACCTTTACCTCCCGTACAAGCAAAAGCGCCGCACCCGCGCGCAGATCGCCCGTGAAGCCGGCCTCGAGCCCCTCGCGCAGGCCCTGCTCGCCGATCCGACGCTCGACCCGCAAGTCGAAGCCGCCAAGTTCGTCGACGCCGAGAAGGGTGTGGCCGACGTAAAGGCAGCCCTCGATGGCGCGCGCGACATCCTGTCGGAACAGTTCGGCGAAACCGCCGAACTCCTCGGCAAGCTGCGCGACTACCTGTGGAATCAGGGCGTGGTGTCGTCGAAGGTCGTCGAAGGCAAGGAAAGCGAGGAAGGCGAGAAATTCCGCGATTACTACGACTACGCCGAACCGCTCGCTGCGGTCCCGTCGCACCGCGCACTCGCCCTCTTCCGCGGTCGCAACCTCGGCATTCTGATGGTCAAGCTGGGCCTTGGCGAAGAACTCGACGCGCAGGTCCCGCATCCGTGCGAAGGCGTGATCGCCGGTCATTTCGGCATTCGCCAGCAGAACCGCGCAGCCGACAAATGGCTGGGCGACGTCTGCCGCTGGAGCTGGCGCGTGAAGGTGCAGCCGCACCTCGAATCGGAACTGCTCACGCAGATTCGTGAGAGCGCCGAGAGCGAAGCCATTCGCGTGTTCGCCCGCAACCTCAAGGCGCTGCTGCTCGCCGCGCCCGCCGGTCCGAAGGGCGTGATCGGTCTGGACCCGGGTCTGCGTACCGGCGTGAAGGTAGCCGTGGTCGATGCGACCGGCAAGCTGCTCGGCACCGACACGATCTATCCGCACGAACCGCGCCGCGACTGGGACGGCTCGCTCGCACGCCTGTCGAAGATTGCCGCCGCGACCGGTGCGCAACTCGTCAGCATCGGCAACGGCACGGCCTCGCGTGAGACGGACAAGCTCGCGCAGGAACTGATCAAGCGCCATCCCGAGCTGAAGCTGCAAAAGATCGTGGTGTCGGAAGCCGGCGCTTCGGTGTACTCGGCCTCCGAATTCGCGGCGAAGGAATTCCCGGAACTGGACGTGTCTTTGCGCGGTGCCGTCTCGATTGCCCGCCGTCTGCAAGATCCGCTGGCGGAACTTGTGAAGATCGAGCCGAAGGCCATCGGCGTGGGCCAGTATCAGCACGACGTGAACCAGCGCGAACTGGCACGTATGCTGGACGCCGTCGTCGAGGATTGCGTGAACGCCGTGGGGGTGGACGTCAACACGGCATCGGCCCCGCTGCTCGCCCGCGTGTCGGGTCTGAACAGCACGCTCGCGAAGAACATCGTGGACTTCCGCGACAGCAACGGCCCGTTCGCCAACCGCGAGGCGCTCAAAAAAGTGCCGCGTCTCGGCGACAAGACGTTCGAGCAGGCCGCAGGCTTCCTGCGCGTGAACGGCGGCGACAATCCGTTGGATCGTTCGTCGGTTCACCCGGAAGCGTACCCGGTCGTCGAACGCATTCTCGCCAAGATCAAGAAAAGCATTGGCGATGTGATGGGCAACGGTTCGGTCGTGCGCAGTGTGTCGCCGACGGAATTCGTCGATGAGCGTTTCGGCCTGCCGACGGTCAAGGACATTCTGACCGAACTCGAAAAGCCGGGTCGCGACCCGCGCCCTGAGTTCAAGACCGCGACGTTCCAGGACGGCGTCGAGAAGCTGACCGACCTGAAGCCGGGCATGCAGCTCGAAGGCGTGGTGACGAACGTGGCCGCCTTCGGCGCGTTTATCGATATCGGCGTGCATCAGGACGGTCTGGTTCACGTCTCCGCCATGTCGACGAAGTTCATCAAGGACCCGCACGAAGTCGTGAAGGCTGGCGATATCGTGAAGGTCAAGGTGCTCGAAGTCGATCCGCGCCGTCAACGCATTTCGCTCACCATGCGTCTGAACGACGATCTGCCGGTGGCCGGTGCGAGCGATCGCCCGGGCAGCGGCGGGGGTAGCTCGGGTGGACGTGGTGCCAGCGGTGGTGGTCATCGTGGTGGCAATGGCGGCGGTGGCCGTCAGCGCGAGCCGGAATCGGTCAACGCCATGGCAGCCGCATTCGCCAAGCTCAAGCGCTGATCGCAACGTCAGCGTCATAAAGAAAAAGCCCGCTCAATTCGAGCGGGCTTTTTTACGTCCGATCTGTCGATTAACCGTCAAATCTCGATCTTCGTCCCCAGTTCAACCACGCGGTTGGCGGGAATACTGAAGAAGTCCGTCGGCTTGGCGGCGTTCTGGTGCATCCAGGCAAACAGGCGTTCGCGCCAGATCGACATCCCCGGCAGCTTCGTCGGGACGACCGTCTCGCGCGCCAGGAAGAACGACGTATCCATCAACTCGAAGTGCATGTCCGTCTTCTCTTCGAGCAGATGCAGCACTTCCTTGACGTCCGGCGTTTCGTTGAAGCCGAACGTCGCGACTACGCTGTACAGCCCCCCAGTGTGGTCCTTGACCTCGATGCGACTGCTGTCTTCCGCGTAGGGCACGTCTAGCGTGCGGAACGTCAGGAAGATCGTGCGCTCATGCAGGATGCGGTTGTGCTTCAGATTGTGCAGCAAGCTCACCGGGACCAGCGTGTTGCCGCCCGTCAGATAAATCGCGGTGCCGGCCACGCGATGCGGCGGGTGCGCCAGCAGACCTTGCAGGAACGGGCCCAGCGGAATCCCGTCGGCGGCCGTACGCTCACGCAGCAACTGACGGCCCTTGTGCCACGTCATCAGCATAAAGAACAGGAACGCGCCGAGCGCCAGCGGCAGCCATCCCCCCTCTTCGACCTTGATCAGGTTCGCACCGAAGAACGCGAAGTCGACGACAAGGAAGCCTGTGATGATGAGCGCCACGAGGAACTTGTTCCAATTCCAGACCTTGACCATGACAACGCAGGCGAGAATCGTCGTAATGACCATCGTCGTCGTCACGGCAATCCCGTACGCCGCCGCCAGATTGCTCGACGACTTGAACGCCAGCACGATCCAGATGATGACCAGCAACAGCGACCAATTGATGACCGGCATGTAGATCTGACCGATCTCTCGATCCGACGTGTGCAGAATCTTCATGCGCGGCACGTAGCCGAGCTGAATCGCCTGACTGGTGAGCGAGAACGCCCCCGAGATTACGGCCTGCGACGCGATCACCGTCGCGGCCGTCGCCACGATCACCAGCGGCAGCAGCGCCCAGTCCGGCGCGAGCAGGAAGAACGGGTTCTCTATGGCCTTCGGGTTCGACAGCAACAACGCGCCCTGACCGAAGTAGTTCAGCGTGAGCGCCGGGAAGACGAGGAACGACCATGCGAAGCGAATCGGACGGATGCCGAAGTGGCCCATATCCGCATACAGCGCTTCTGCACCGGTCAGCACCAGGAACACCGAGCCAAGCACGATGTACGCTTGCAGCGCGTGCGTGCGGATGAAATGGATGCCGTAGTAGGGATTGATCGCTTTGATGATCTCGGGCGCGAGCACCATGTTGTACACGCCGAGCACGCCGAGAATCACAAACCAGACCACCATGACAGGGCCGAACAGACGGCCGACCTTCGCAGTCCCGGACTTCTGCATCGAGAACAGAATGATCAGGATGACGATGGTAATCGGCAGCACGAAGCGCGTCAGTGAGGGTGCTGCGATCTCCAACCCTTCCACCGCCGACATCACGGAGATGGCCGGTGTAATCACCGCGTCGCCGTAGAACATACAGGCACCGAACATCCCCAGCATCATCAGGACGGAAGCCCACCGGCTGCCTGCCCGCACGCTGCGCAGGCTGAGCGCCATGAGCGCCAGCACGCCACCTTCGCCCCGGTTGTCGGCGCGCATCACGAACAACACATACTTCAGGGAAACGACGATCACCAGCGCCCAGAACAGCAGCGAGATGATGCCGAACACGGCTTGCTGATTAAACGGAATGCCGTGCTGCGGATCGAAACATTCCTTGAGCGCATAGAGCGGGCTGGTGCCGATATCGCCGAAGACCACGCCGATGGCCGCCACCATGAGCGCGGGCATGGCCTGAGGGCGCTGCCCGTGTCGAATGTTTTGCGTCATAAGGTTTGGGTAATCGCTTTATTGCGCTGCACAAAATGGGCGCTATTCTAACTGGGCGCCAGTTCCCTCGCCAGTCCGGGCAGATGCTGAGCGCCGGACCTGTTACATGACATGCTTCGCTAGGATATGACGAGCCGCGCGCCGTGACCAGTCCCGCGCAGCAAGGGTTTTGCCCGACATGAGCGCACGTAGGATCGCCGGTGCGGCACCGCTTTTCGAGTTGCAAATGCGCGACATATGCCAGACATGCGCGATTCGTGTGTCGACAGCCCCGGCAATTGCGTGTAGCGAACCGCCTGCGCATCCGCTTTGACGCCCGCCCCCCGCCTCCGACAGCATGGCACCCGGCGTTTGACACGCCCATGAAAAAAGCCGCCCGAAGGCGGCTTTCTCATATCCCGAAACGCCGGAGACATCCTCCAGAGAATCGCGGGTGCGGCATCGATCAGCGACGACGCGTAGTCTTCTTGGTCGAGCCCTTCACCGAGCGCACGAGTTCCGAGTCGACCGTGTTCTGCTGCGCCTCAAGCGAGCGGATCTGGCCCTGAACGTCCGTCAGGCGGATGCGTGCGGCGCTACGTTCAGTTTCCAGCGCGGCGGCCTGCTCACGCACGGCCTGCTGATTCTGCGCCAGTGCCTGTTCCTGCTGACGCTGGATGCTGAGATCGTTCTGCACGGCGTTCAGGCGGGTTTCGCTCTCGGCCAGCTGACGCTCGATCATCGCCTTCTGCGCTTCGAGCTTGATGCGGTTGATTTCGACGTCGGCCAGCACCTGCGTCTGATGAACGAAGTCGGCGTACAGCGATTCGGCCTTCTTCTCGTTGCTCACCTTGACCACGCGCCAGAACTGGCCTTCATGGAACAGAGCGACGTAGTAGCCCAGCGTCTGCGGGTAGAACAACAGGCTCGCGCCGTAGCGACCGTTATACGTCGTGCGCAGTTCGGTCACTTCCTTGTTCTGGATGCGATCGCGCAGTTCCTGAATCGTGCCCGAGGCTGCGCCGGGTGCCGTAGCCGATTGCGCAGGCACTGCCGGAGCTGCCAGTTGTGCAGGCGTTGCGCCCGTTACGTCGCGCACCGCATCGGCAGCCATCGCTGACGTTCCCCAGGCTGCCAGGCATGCCACCCCCACGCCCAACCACAACCGCCCCCGGCAATCACTGATTTTCATCTGATCTGTTTTCCTGTTATCGACCGGACCGTTTTACGGCCCTTATTCGTCGCATTCATTCGCCACCCCGGACTCCGTCCCGAGGATCTGAGACCTGCGTGTTTGTGGAATGATAACCGCATGCCCGCAATAGCCGACAATTCTATCCATTGAGGCGCGCTCTTCCAAGCAGGGAATGCGTTATTGTGCCCCCGCGATTTCATCTGTTGATACCGCGCAACTGAAGGGGCGCGAGACTTCCGGTCGGAAGAAACCTTTTGTCAGAAAAATCCTGTCATTCAAGGTGCGATTGAGGCATTCCCTCACGCAGCGCGCGGGGCCATGCCTATCCCTCATATTCGCTCGCCAGCTCCGAGTCATTGCCGACGATCTGATATTTGCGCATCTTCTCCCACAACACCTTGCGGCTGATACCCAGCGCGTTTGCCGTGTCCTGACGCCGCCATCCGTTGGCGTCGAGCGCCGCGACGATACGCGCGCGCTCGGTGGCGTCCCAACGTGCGCGGTCGGCCAGTGCCCCGCTGCGAGCAGGATCGTCGGCGCGCGGCACCGCCCCGGTGGCACCCATCGACAGTGCATCAAAGATCGGACGGATCCGCCGCTCGTCCCAGCCACCGAGTTGCCGGTAGATGATGCCGACACGCTCGGCGATATTACGCATTTCGCGGACGTTGCCGGGAAACACGCCGCCTTCGACCAGTTCGCGCAGCCACGGCGGCACCTGCGCGCCGACTTCGCTGTCGCCGACCACCTTGCCGAGATATGCCGTGAAGACAGCCAGCTTGTCGACCGGTCCGCGCTCTTCGAGACTGGGGATGTGCAACTCGATCACGGCGAGACGATAGAACAAGTCGGCGCGGAACAACTCGTCGCGCACCATCGACTTCAGGTTCTTGTTCGTCGCCGCCACCAGCCGGAAGTCGAGCTTCACCGGCTGCGCCGAGCCCAGACGCGTCACCGCACTATCCTCCAGCACCCGCAGCAGCTTGACCTGCTGATACAGCGGCAGATCGCCGATTTCGTCGAGAAACAGCGTGCCGTCGTTAGCTTGCTCGAAGTACCCCTTGTGCGAGTACAACGCCCCGGTGAACGCCCCTTTGGCGTGTCCGAAGAAGTGCGACTCGAACAGCCCATCCGGAATCGCACCGCAGTTCACGGCAACGAACGGCCCCTGTCCGTAGTGGCTCTGCTTGTCGTGCAGCAGACGCGCAATCCGCTCTTTACCGACCCCGGTCTCGCCATGAATCAGCACGTTCGAATCGCAGTCGGCGAAGGCGTCCACTTCGGCAAGCAGGCCGAGCATCGCACTCGACTGGGCGACGAGCGGGTCGGACGGTACGGGCGCGCGGTCGGCCTCCGCAATCGCACCGGAGAGTTTGAAGATGAGCGTGCGCAGTTCCGCGCCGGAGAAGTCGAGCGTGAGGATGTTGCTGTACTCGGGCGGGAAAACGCTGCGGTCGTTCTCGCGCGGCGTCGTGGCCACCCAGATCACCGGCATGCCATGACCGAGTTGCCATTCGTTCGCGTTGGTCGACGCGCCTTCGATCACCGACACGCTGACCACGGCGATGGACGGTCGCGCACGCGTGCGTTCGCGCGACAGGTCAATGCCGTCTGCACGAATCACTTCCATGTCGAAGCTTGCGAGGCAATGCGACACGCGGTCGGCAATGTCCGACTTGCCTTCCCACACGTAGACGTCGAGATCTTCACGTACTGGCTTGCTTTTCATGCTGGTCCGCTCGTTGGCGAACGCCCCCCGGCGTTCGTCATGGTGAAGTTCAGTGCGCCGTCCCGGCTCCGGTTCGGGCGTCGCGGGATGTTCCGATAGGTTCGCTAATACACGAGCTGTACCAGCCCGTTCTGACAATTGATACTGTCGACCGTCACCGTCGTCATGCCCAGCGTGATACCTAACGACGACAGCAGTGTGTTCAGCACGTTGCTGAGCGGCGTGAGCAGCGGGTTTAGCAAGGTGTAGAGCACGCTGCCGAGGACGGGTGAAATGTTGGACGTGCTGAGAGATGCCGATACGGCGTTGATACGGCACTGCGTGCCACCCAAGGTGCAAAGCAAGTCAGAGACCCCACCCAGCAGTCCGGTCACAATCCCGCCGAGGGTGTTGACCAACCCGGTCACCAAACCTCCTACGCCCCCGAGCACCTGCGGCAGATTGAGCGAGACCACGCCACCGAGAGTGGTACCCAGTGCGTTGGCTGTTTGATTCAGTCCGTTGGCCGCCGTGCTGAGAAACGAATTGACGGTGGAGATCGCCACGGCGGACTGCGCCGACGGCACGTTGTTGACCAGCCCGCCAGCAACGGTCCCGGATGACGATGTGCCACCACCCGCACTCACGTCAAGTGACAAGCCCGTGAGCAGCGCCGTCACGATTTGACTCAGATTCACGCTCGATCCGATCGGCCCGACCTTTTGTGGGAACGGCCCCGTGAAAGTGATCGGCGTGGGCGAATTGGTCACGAGCGAGAGGTTGACGTTCGCCCCGACGTTGATGATTCCGAGCAACGTTGCGATGTTCGTGCGTTGCGTCATGAGCGTGGTGCAGCTCGCCGGGTTGGTCTGAACGTTCACGCCGCTGGCCGCCGCACCCACGCAGACGTTCACCAGTCCCGAGTTGACCTGCAATGTGGTCGATGGCGTCGCTCCGCATTGCAGCGCCGTAACGGTCGCCGTCGACTGCGCGACTTCCAGCACAAGCGGCAGGTTCAATTGCGTGCCCACTGCACTGAGAATCCCGGCAAGCGGACCGGCGCTGGACGCGGCCGAATTGACCGTCAAAAACAACCTTACCTGCGCGTTCGTCGCCGTCGCGCCGACACCGCCGATGCCGATCTGTGGCGGCGAGATCACCCGCGCGACCACCGACACTGTCCCGCCGAGGATATTGAGCGACGGGATCGCGACGGCATTGTTCCCGGTCCCGCCGACGATGGCCGCCGTAATCAGATCGGAAATACCCACATTGGCATTCAGCGCATTCGCCGCACTGACACCCGCAGCATCGATGTTGGCGATGATGCCCGGCGTCGTCGCAGTGCCAAGCAGGTTGATCGGCAGGTTGAGTACCGGGCTGTTGGCGAACACGTTGATGAGGTTGTTCATCGCCGTGACGGAGGCCGACAACGCACCGTTCTGCGTGGCGAGTGCCGTATTCGTCGCACTCAGCAGCGTACCGACGGTGAGGTTCTTCACTGCGGCCACCCCGGACAACGACGCCACGCTCACGTCCCCTGTCACCGGCACGCCGAGCGCCTGCAACAGTCCCTTGGGCGTGATGTTCACGCCGACGAGCTGCTGCGCCGCACCCACGTACAGCGTCGGCGAGATCCCCACGGAATTGAGCAACGGCGCGAGGACTGAATTATTCGCATTGAGCGCGAGCAGCCCCGAATCGACCGTGAACGTCACCACCGCAGGTGCTTTGCGTGCAATGGCGTTGGCGGAGATCGTACGCGTGCCAGCCAGTTGGAAGAACGACGGCACGCCGAGCGTCAGCGTCACCGAGACGGCGTTGCCGCTCGCGGCATTGGCCGACGTCGCGGCGACGAACGTCCCCGGTGTAGTCGCCGTCGCCGCTGGCGACGTCCAGATCCCGCACGACGTGGCAATCGTCAGACTGGCGACGTTGTTGCCGAGGTTCGACGCGACGTTCGCTCGCGCGACGGTGTCGTAAGAGGTCGTATTGGCGCAACCGGGCAGCGTTTGCGCTCCGGCGAGCGCCGCCATGTCGGCGGCACGTTGCAAATCGCGTCGCTTCATGAAGGCGAAACCGGCGTCGATGGAGAACGCCAGAATCAGCACGACGGTCAGGAAGATGAAGGCGAGGATCGGCACCGACCCGCGCTGGCGTCCGGCAAACCACACCGTACGCTTTGCACGAGTCGTGTCATTCGTTGAGTGCCCACGCGCACGCGGAGTCATGAGACATCACTGGCTCGCGCCAGCCCCCGCTGCCGCCGGTGCCGCGCCGCCGCCGTTACCGCCACCACCACCCGTGCCGTTATCGCTCTGGACCATCGTGGTGAAGAACGCCGGAATTGCGTAGTTGAAGCTCTCCAGATAGCGACGGTAAGCGCGCGAGGCCGTCGCCCCGAGCATCGGCAAACCGGGACCGGCAGCAAGGTTGTTCGACTGCACGGCGAGCAACGCTTCGGTCTCGTCGCCGAGCATGCCGTCGCGCGCCGGAGCACCGACGACCGGCGGTGAGGTACGGCGCACGACATCGGCCGGGATACGCACTGCCTGCTGCGAGGGCGCGGCCGCGTTCTGTGCAACGGGTGCCTGCTGCACATTCGTTGCTACGGGTGCTGACTGAGCCACCGGAGCGGCAGACGTCGTAGCGACGGCGCGCGAGTCCGCCCCGCTAGTTGTGCCGCCCATCGTGCCGGTGACAGGCGCATTGCTTTGCGCTGCGGCCGCACCGGCCCAAAGCGTGAACACGGCAAGCCCGAGCTGCGCCGCGCGAAGCGAACGGACGCCCGGTGTTCCCTGAAGTTTCTGGATGGCCATCTTCACGTCTCCCCTGATGTTGCTTCGTTCGTTCTTACTGCGAATGCGCGAACCGGTCGAGCATCGACGTCGGCATGTCGCTGCGCGGTCCGTCCCCGGCACGCGCGAGTTTGGCGTCCGATGCCGAAGCGACCTGAGATGGCTTCGACTGCACCTTGTTCTGCACACCTTCCGGCGCATTCGCCTGCGGCAGTCGTACCACGACCGGCCCCTCGCTGCTTGCGCTCGCGCGGGCCGATGCAGCAGATTCGGTCGATGCCGAAGCCGTTGCCAAGGCAGGTGCGGCTTGCGGTGCGATGGCTGCCGCCGCCTGTGCTGCGACTCGTGCCGCAGCGGCGTCTGCGGCCTGCTTGCGCGCCTTGGTCTGCGCTCGAATATCGGCGGCCAGCTTGTCGATGGCTTCACGCGTGGACGGCGGCATCTTGGCGTTCGTCATCATCGCGTCGGCGCGCGAGCGATCGCCGGTCACGAGCAGATACACCGCCAGATTGCTGAGCACTTTTTTACTGTCGGGCTGCAACTCGGCCGCTTGAGCCAGCGGCACGCGCGCGGCAGACGGCTCGCCGTTACGCAGCAGCGCGAAGCCAAGATCGCTGAGATAGAACGCTTGCGTCGGCGCACGCGACACCGCCTCGCGCAGCGCCTGCGTGGCTCCGGCGTAATCCTTTCGCTGTGCGGCCACCAGTCCCAGGCCGTGCCAGGCGGCAGCGGCTTCGGTGCTGCCCAGCAGTTGGCGGTACGCCTGCTCCGCCGCGTCGGGCTGCCCTGTCTCGCGCAGGGCATCGGCACGAAGAATGTCGACGTCAGGCGCCGAGCCGAACTGCATGCGGAATTGTTCGATGTGCGCGAGCGAGGCGAAGTACGAGCCCTGATCCTGCACCTGACGGATCATCGACAGATACAACTCGCGCGTGTCGGGCTTCGCAAGCTTCGCCTTTTCTTCGTCGTTCTGCTGCGCCTGCATCAGGGCGGCGGCCGACGGCGCACCGTAAGCCCCCATCGTCGGCCCGCTGCTGCATCCGGCCAGCAGTGCAGCACTCAGCACAACGGCCACAGTTGACGCAGCGATCGCACCGGCATGGCGCGTATGCTCACGTGCAAGGAATGGCGTCTGGATTGGCATGGTCAATTCATGGCCTCCATGGATTTGGTCAGCGACAGTAGCGCCGGTCCTGCGACCACGAGCATCAGCGCGGGCAGCAGCGTGAGCATCATGGCCAGCGTCATCTTCACCGTAAGCTTGCCGATGCGCTCCTTCATCGTCTGACGGCGCTGTTCGCGCAAGCGATCGCTGAATTGTTGCAGCGGCTCCTGCACTGCGCCGCCATGCTGTTCGACCTGCACGATGAGCCTCACCAGCGCGCGCAAATCGTCGTTGTCGTACACCTCGCGCAGCCGTCCCATCGACGCCTCGCGACCGCGCCCCGACGCATATTGACGGTTCGCGTTCTCGAATTCCTTCGACAGGATCGGCAACACTTCGCGGAAGTCGGACACCACCACGTACAAGCTCTGGTCCATCGAAAGCCCCACGCCTTGCAGCAGTCGCAACAAGTCGATGAGCAACGGCAGTTCGTCCACCAGATCGCGGCGACGTTGTCCCGCCTTGCGCTGCACATAGAACTTCGGTGCCAGCAATCCAGCCCCCGCTGCGCCGATCAGCCGCAGGATCGTGCCGAGCCCGCCGCCGCCCGGAAACCACAACCAGACAATCAGCGGCAGCACCACCGCCAGCGCCACGCGTGTGAACAGGAATAGCGACTTGGCGCGCACGCTGTCATAGCCGCATTGCGCGAGTAGCAGGCGGTCTTCCGCCGCGATCAGGTTCTGCCCGAGACGCGTTTCAGACCATTGCTTGCCAAGCGCGGCCGCACGGTCGAGCAGCGAGCGCCAGCCACGCTGTTTGCCCTCGCCCAACGCCTGCGCATCCACATCCCCATTGGCACCTAACCCCACCGACGCCGTCGCGGCACGCAATGCCGCGAGCGCCTGTTGCTGACGGCTTGCCAGCACCTGATCGATCATCCGTTCGCTGCGCCCTTGCCGCACGGCGCGCAACAAGATCGCCGACGCCGCGAGCAACAGCCCGGCCGCGACCATCAGCAGGCCAAGCATCATCCACGTGTGCGAGTCAGTCGAGAGCGATGAGAAGTTCATGGCTGCGGGTCCTTCGCGCTCAGAGCGACTTGGCCAACCGGTACAGCACGAAACCGCCGAACACCTCCAGTCCCAGCCCGATGGCCAGCAGTTTCTGGCCGGCCGGCTCCTGGAACATCGGCTCAAAGAACTTCGGATTCAGCAACATGAGCAGCGCACTGACGACAATCGGCAGCGCCGCGAGGACCCACGCCGACATGCGCGTCTCGGACGACAACGCGAACAACTCGGCCTGCGCCTGCTCGCGATCGCGCATGAAGCCCGACATGCGCGCCAGAATCTGGTCGGCACGTCCGCCGAAACGCGTCGACAGATCGACGACCGACGCGAACAGATAAATCTCATCCACCTGATAAACGCGTGCAATCTGCTTGAGCGCGACGTCCAGCTCCACGCCCGCCTGCACCTGACGCACCGCCCGCTCCAGCAACTCGCGCAGCGGCAAATCGGCGTTGCCTGCGGCCGACTGAAACGCCGAGGGCAGGCTGTTACCGACGGTCAGCATGCGCACCATGCCATCGAGAAAGATCGGCAACTGACGCACGATGTCGCGATGTCGGCGCGCGGCCTTGAGCCAATAGCGCAGCACCGTGACGACCGCGTACACGATCAGAATCACAATGGCCGAGAGTGGCCCCTGCCACACCCAGAACCCCAGCGTCAGCATGAGACCGGGCACGATCAGCATGAGATAGAACGGCGTATCGGGCTGCACGCCCGCACGCTCGAAGAAGAACTCCCACGGCAACGACTTGCGGCGCGGCGCGCGCACTTCGCCGGTCTCTGTAGCCCCGAACTTCGGCGCATTCTGTGCCAGCTGACGCTCAAGGAAGGCGCTGGTCGCCTGTTCGCGTGCGCGCTGATGTGTGCGACGCCACAGCTCCAGCCCCGCTGCCACCAGCAGCAGTGCGATGCATGCGGCCCACAGCACGAGGGCGTTCATCGACGGCGTCCGAAGAAGCCACCGCCGCCCGAATCGGGCGGCACATTGCCTTGCTGCGCCTGCGCGGCGGCGACCGCATTGCGCGTCTGCTCCTTGTAGCGCTGGAGCTTGGGCGAATGCGGCTGAAGCCCGAGCGAGACCCACTTGTCCTTTTCCTCGCCGTCCGGACCGACCACCGACTCGTGGCGGAACAGTTCCTGCGTGGAGATGACGGTATCGGACACGCCGGTCACTTCGGTAATCGACAGAATCCGCCGGCGTCCGCTCGACAGACGGCCGATCTGCACGATGAAGTCCAGCGCGCTCGTGATCTGACGGCGCAGGCTGCTCTCGCTGCCCTGAAACCCGGCGAAGCCCGCCAGCATCTCCAGACGATAGAGACATTCGCGCGGCGAGTTGGCGTGAATCGTCGCCATCGAGCCCTCGTGGCCCGTGTTCATCGCCTGCATCATTTCCAGCACTTCGGAGCCGCGCACTTCGCCCACGATAATCCGGTCGGGACGCATCCGCAGACTGTTTCGGATCAAGTCGCGAATCGTCACTTCCCCGGAGCCGTCGAAGCCGCCCTGACGCGACTCCAGCCGCACCACGTGCGGGTGGTTCAGCGAGAGTTCGGCCGTATCTTCCACCGTCACCACGCGCTCGGTCGCCGGGATAAAACTCGCCAGCGCGTTGAGCAGCGACGTCTTGCCCGAGCTCGTGCCGCCCGAGACGAGGATGTTGCAACGCGAGCGCACCGCCGCTTCGAGCAGGTTGTAAATCTCTTCGTTGAAGCTGCCAAGTTGCAATAGATCCGACGGCTTGAGCGGGTCTTTGCGGAACTTACGAATCGAGACGACCGGGCCATCGACGGCCAGCGGCTCGATCACCACGTTCAGGCGTCCGCCATCGGGCAGACGCGCGTCGACCATCGGATTCGATTCGTCCAGACGCCGCCCGATGGGCGCAAGAATGCGACGCACGATGCGCAGCAGGTGCTGGTTGTCCGAGAAACGCAGTGCTTCGCGCGCCAGCACGCCGCGACGCGAGACGTACACGTCGTTGTAGCCGTTGATCAGAATGTCTTCCACCGCCGCGTCGGCCAGCAAATCCTCTATCGGACCGAAGCCGGCCAGCTCCTTGGTCAGCGCGTCGGAGATCTGACGCAGCTCCGCCTCGTTGATCGGGATGCGGCGCAAACGCACGAAGCCGTCCATTTCCAGATCGACGAACTGCTGGATCGCGCTACGGCTCCAGCGCCCGAATTCGGCGCCGAGTTCTTCGATGCGCGCGAGCAGATGTTCGTGCGCAGCGGTCTTGATGTCCTGAAACTGCTGTGAATTGGCAAACGCGCGCTTGTCGTCGGCAAATTCGATGGAGTCGGTCATATCAGTGCTTTCCCATGAATCGGCCCAGCCAGCCCGACGACTGGCGATGCGATGCGGTTCCCGCATGCTGTGCGCAAAGCAGTCGTTCCACCAACGGTTGTAGCGCACGCACATACGGGTCGCTGCGCGCCGTGTCGATGATCAGCTTGCCCTGATTGGTGGCCGAGAGCATGGCGAGCGGCCGGTCGGGCAGCGTGGCGAGCAGCGGCAGGTCGAAGCGCTTGGCGATCTGATCGGCCGCCATGCCGTAACGCGGGTCGTAACGATTGAGGACGAGATGCAGATGGCTGCGCTCGACGCTCTTCTCCTCCAGATCACGTAGCATCGACGCGAGCGAGACGATCGCGCCCACGCTCTGGTCGACCACGAGCCAGACTTCGTCGGCCGCGCGCACGAGGCTGGCCACGAACGCCGGATTCGAGAAGCCGCCGAGGTCGGCCACGATCAGATCGAAGAACGCGCGCAGGCGATCGGTGAGCGCCAGCGCGTCGGCCGCCGCCACGCTGCGCATGTCGCCCAGATCGAGCGGCAGCGGCAGCACGGCCAGACCGCTCGGCGCGTGCGACACGGCCGTGTGCACAAGCGTTTCGTCGAAACGGCGCAGATTCTGCACGGCCTCGGCGAAGCTGAACTGGCTTTGTGTGTTGAGATACAGCAGACCATCGCCGGAAGGCAGTCCGAGATCGAGCAGCGCGACGTGGCCGAGCAACGAGCCGTCGAACTTGTCGTCCTTGTTCGCGTTGGCCTTGGCCGCCTTCGCGGTCTTCTCCGCACGGTCCGGGTCGGTGCCGACGGACATTTCCTGACCCAGTTGCGACAGATGCGCAGCCAGCGTGCTGCATCCGACACCGATCCGGGCACCGAGCAGCACGATGAACCGGCCGTGGCGCTGGGGCTCTGTCGTCACGCTCGCCGTGGGCGTGTGGTCAATCACGCGACGCACGACATCGAGCGCCTCTTCATGCGTCGAGTGCATGTCGATGAAATCGTGGACGCCAGCGCGCAACGCGGCCTTCATGCCGTCGGCGCGCACCACCGACCCCACGGCGACCAACGGCAGTTTGGGCGCGACGCGTTTGAGCATCTGCGCCAGCTCCGTGGCCTGCACGATGCCGCCATCGGGCGGATCGTCGGCATGACCGGTCGGCTCGCCCGAGAAGTCGAGCAGCACGACCTGCGGATCGAGATCGCCGATGCGCTGCTGCAACTGCGCCGGACGTCCGGCTTCCTGCAGCACTACGCCCTCTTCGCGCAAAGCCGCCGAGAGCCACTGTCCGTGGCCGGCATGTGCGCTGCAAAAAAGAAAGCGATGCAACTCAGTCATGGTGTCCAGTATTCGCGTCGGTGCGTTCATTTGTGCACTCCTTACTACCCCAACCCGGCTCTCGCCGATGCTTCGTCCGAGACCGCCGCGCCGCCGTCGAACCTGCTTCGCTCCGGCGCTAATGCCACGTCAGTCACTTCGAGAAGCCCGGCAGTTCGCTGTCGCTTGCCACGCCCATCAAATACTCGCCCCACACCGGCCCCGGCCGCTTCTCCCGGGTGTCCCCCGGCAGCGGCAGCGTCACGTCTCTGGACACCGGCTTGACCAAGTGAGGCGTGACGATGATGACCAGTTCCTTCTCGATACTGTTGTACTTCAGATTCCGGAAAAACGAGCCGATGAGCGGCAGATCGCCCAGCAGCGGTACTTTGTCGACGGCGGCGGTCGTCGTGCGTGAAATCAGGCCGCCGATGATGAAACTCTCGCCGTCGCCCAGCTCGACCGTCGTATCTGCGCGCCGTGTCGTAATCGCGGGAATCTGCGTCGACGCGATCACCACGGCATTCGTATAGTCAAGATCGGACGCCTCCGGCGCGACCTTCAGTGCAATCCGGTTCGGCGACAGAATCGTCGGCGTCACCGTCAGGCCCACACCGAACGATTTGTAGACGATGGTCGTCGTCCCCAATCCCCCCGACTGCGGCACAGGCAACTCGCCACCGGCGAGGAAGCTTGCGCTCTGGCCCGACAAGGCGACCAGCGACGGCGCGGCGAGTACACGCCCCAGCCCGTTCGACTGCAGCAAGTTGATCTTCGCCGACAGGTTGAATGCGCCTCGCGTAATCGAGCCGAAGAACGATCCGAAGCTCGACGTCGAAGTGCCGCCACTGCCGAAAGCAGCCGTCCCAAGTGTCGAAATCACGCCGAAACCGCCCGAAGGCGAGTTGTGCTGCGCCGTGAAGTCCACCCCCAACTGATTCAGAATGTTGCGGTTCACTTCGACGATCTTGACGTCGACCTGAACGACGCCGGTGTCCCCGACCGTCGAACGATCCACCACCACCCCGCCCTTGCCTGTCGCATCGACCGCTGCCGCTTGCAGGCCACTGTGTTCGATGAGCGTATTCGTATGTCCCTTGATGACGGCCGCACTGCCGCGCGCGTCGACGCTGGCCGTGCCGGTGTCACCCAATGCACTTTGCAGGTTGCCCTGCACGTGAACCTCCCAACGGGTGGCCTCACCACCGCGCGGCCACGTCGATACCTGTGTCGTACCGGCCTTCTTACCGACGACCAGCACCGAGCCGCGACGCCCGCCCGAGCCCTTAAGCACGACGATGTCCGCGATCTCCGGATCAGCCACGGCCACGCGCTCCAAAGTGCCCGAGACCGGTAATTCGCGCTGCTCGTGCACAGCAAGCGTCAGCGAACGAGCCCCTGCGCCAGGTGCGGTATCGGCGGCGTCGGCCATCCGGACCGCGACCGTCGCGCCACACGCGAGCAGCGCAGCAAAACAAAACAGCATTCCCGTGACACGTCTGGTTTCTCGTCTGGCAGTGCGAACCTGGCTTCTGATCATGGCGTGGCTTTATCGGTCACTGTGTCGGTTAAGTAACGTTCGTCGCACTGGTTGCCCCCCCGCGCCCGAACATCACCGGCTCTGCTCGTCACTTCAATTCAGTTCACTCAATTCAAATCGTTTCGACGCGTTCGGGTTAGAAGGACGCGGTGGACCGCTCGGCGCCGCGCACGACTTCGACCGTGCCACCGCCGCCGCCGCCCGGCGCACGCGCTGCGGGTGCTGCCGCCGTGCGTCGCGGCGGCTCCCCTGCCAGCCCCGTCGTGGCAATACCGGCGTAGGCCTGGTTCTCCGGCGAGTTCAGTGCGGCCTTGTTCTCTCCTGCGAGACCGGCCTTGCTCACGAGTACGGGCGGTGTCGGCGGAAACAGCGAGGTATCGGGCTTCGTGTCGTCGGCAGGGTTGCGCAGTGCGAGCGTGATCTTGCCCTGCTGCGCGCCAAGCACGAGTCGATTGACGTCTTCGATCGGGACTGCCACGACCGCCGAGGTCGCGGGCATCGGCGGCGGTTGCGGCGCGGCCGCTTGCTGAGGCGGCGGCGCACTGGCCGTCGCTGCCGCGACCGTGGACGCGACGCTAGGCGCGGCGGGCGGCGGCGTGATGTCGTCAAGCGACGCATTGCCGTAGGTCAGCACTCGCACACGCGATGCCAGCAGGCGCGCTTGCGTGTCGTCCACCAAGCCAACCGTCGGGCTGCCTGCGGGTTGATTCGTCTTCATCGTGAAGAAGACGTCCACGAAATCGCCAGGGCGAATGCGGTTGCTCACGCCGACCGTCTCGGTCACGGGAAGGGCGACGGCGCGCTCGCCGGGGGCGAGCTGCATCGCGAGGCCCCGTGCCAGCGTGTTTTGCGTGACCGGCACACCCGCTGCGAGTGCGACGAGGGGCACTCGGCCCACGACGTCGGCCGGGTTGGTGAAGGCATTGGGCGTCTGGCTGTCGAACTGCGCAATCTTGATGTCGTCGGCCGTAATCGGCTTGCCCGGGGTAAGCGCCTTAGCCGCCACCACGGCCGGGAAGCGCTGTGTCAGCGTTTGGGTCACCGTCGAGGGCGTGGCGTTCGGCGCAGGCGCATTGGTCGTTCCCAGACGCAATGCGAAGAGCGCCAGCGCGACACCGACGATAACCAGCACAGCAGCAAGAATCTTGGTGGCTTTGTTCATGGCTTGGGGCCTGTCGGCCGTTCAGTCACAACTTGCGGAACGCCGGTGTGTCGGCGGCATATCAATCCGATGCGACTTGCTGTTACCTCACTCGTGGTCCTACCTGTTGCCAGCTTCGTACTTGTTTCATGCGTGTGCTGCCCGTCCAGACCGTCGCTCAACTTCCCCCGAGCGTCGACGTGTCCAGCGTCACGGCCGCCGTACCGATCACGGTTTGCGGCACCAGCGCGCCCAGCCCCGGCCAGTTGACCGTCATCGGCTGATTCAGCGTCAGCGTCACGTGGACAATGCATTGCGACACCGTGCCGGTCCCCGACGCCGGGCAGGGATACGTGGCATCCGCGGGAAACGTCGCGCTGACGGCCGACGCCGAAGGCCATGTCAGCGTGGTATTGATCGCCGTCGTGGCGTATCCCTGACGCTGTGCCATCGTGCCGGCGCGCAACATCGCACGGCCCGCTTCGGAGGCGGCCTGTGTGAGCATTTGTCGGGCAAGAATGTTGATGGAGAAGGCGACGGCGACGTAAAAGGCCGGCAGCAGGATCATGAGGATGAGCATGAATTCCAGAGCAGCGACACCGCGCGGTCGTGTTGACCGAACGCATCGCAACCCTGAATTTGCTCGTGCCCCAGACCGCTTCATGACGATACTCCCCGTCGCGCACGGCGCTTTTCGACCGTGTCTGGCGACGCATGAACCTGCAAATTTGCGCGGCGTCGCCCGCGCCTCCCGTTATTACGGTGCTGGCTTCGCCAACACTCGTCACCTCCGATGCATTCCCACTTTGCGATGGTCAGCGATCTTGCTGCTGCCTACGGAGGGCGCCCTCACGCCCTTATCCGCTCACTGCCTTCATCGCACCACGAGCGCTGCGGCAGCCAGATACGCCCCGTAAGGCAAACCCACACGCCCCGCCCGCCACTGCAGAATTCGTTGCCACACGCCTGACGCCATCCAACGTTCTCGCCATCGTGTGAGCCATTTCATGCGACCGCTGAGCACCACCAGCGCGTGCAATCCGGTTGCCACACTGGCCAGACACCACACCGGCAACAGCGCGGGGTAACCCGCTATCAATCCGATCACTGCAAACAGCTTGACGTCGCCTGCAGCCATCACACCGCGCCACCAAAAAGGTAGCAATACGATCAATCCCAGAAATGCGCCCAGTCCGTGGACCCACAGCACGCGAGGTCCGGTGTGCCACGCTTGCCACGCAATCCAAACCAGCGCGAGCGCAGCGACGCACATTAGCCAGATATTCGGGATACGCCGTGCGATCAGGTCAGTCAGTACGATCGGCACACACAACAGCCACAGCAATGTCAGCACAAGGGAGCTCGCGTCCGGTTCCGCTCAAAACCGCGTATACAAATCAGCGGCGATGCCGTCTCAATGCGATGCCGCCGAGGTGGCCGCCGACGTCACCGTGCTGAACGCGCTCGAGAGCACACTACTCATGTTCGTGTAGACCGTGCCGCCGATGATGACCGCCACGATGGCCGCGAGAATGCCGTATTCCAGCGCGGTCACACCCTTTTGCCGCGACAGTCTGTGCTGTCGGCTGCTTGCCCCGACTCGATTTGCTCGCATGATTCGCTTCCTCGCGAATACAGCATCCCACTACCCCGGATGGCGCTTGTCTGTGAACCTGCGCCCTTCCCCTTATGGTCCGCACGATCCCTCGCCATAGCACGCAGACGCGAGGAACCTGTGCCGACTTCTTCTGTAACGCCAAAGCGCCGTTGTTCCGATACGAACTACGTGAACCTTATGCGCCTGCTGCCGTGACCGCCGACTGGATCTTCGAGAACACAGAGGAGAACGCCGTGCCCAGGTTCGTATAGACGGTGCCACCGATGATCACCGCGACAATGGCGGCGAGGATGCCGTACTCAAGCGCCGTTACACCACGCTCGTCGCGCGCAAACAGACGAAAACGATTTCCGAGTTTCATATCACCCTCCCTCAAAAAGGCGCAAAGCGCCCGTTGGCACACAGCAAGGCACCCATCGACCCTAAGGTCCGACGTCGGCGTCCCGCCATATCGCTGATCAACTCTTGACTTCGGCCTCGGGTTCGTTGCGCCGTAAGGCTCGCGAACCTCTTTTACGTTGTACGCCAATATTTCCTTGGCTGTTGGCACAGCCTTTGCACATGCGTGCTATTTTTTTCTGATGCTAATTTAAACTAAATCACAAAAACTAGAGTCTTGCTTCCAATCACCCACGTGGATGTAAGAAAACGTTACGCAGGTTGATCAAACAATACTCCAAAACTAGGCAATACAGCGTGCGCGAGGGAAAACCATGATTGGTACGACGCCACACACATTAGCGAAATCCGCCCATCTACGGTTTCAGCACGCATTTAAATAACTATTCATCTTTTCCAAAGTGCTCATATCGCGTTTCGTCACGCGACACTTGGTGCCAGCCCTTCACTTCCCTTTTGCCGTACCGCACCGCGTCTTTAGCTATTAGTAAGGCTTTCTAGCTATTACGTTCGATCCGGCATTACCCGAATCGCCGGAACACCTGAATATCTTCCTCGGGCGTTCCGATGCATTTGCTTTTACTCCTGAATTCCACGCCTGAGTTTCATTCGTTTGCGTTACGCCTTTCCCCACGCCTTTCGTAACCCTTTCGTTCCGTTACATCCGAATCGTTACGTTACGTTACCCGTAACGAGCCCCGTAACGGGAACGTCGTTTCGCCGCTTATTCACCATTTCCCGATGGCGTTAACCCTGACTTTCCACTCCCCCCGCGCCGTCGAGATATCTCGATCCAAAAGATTCTTGTTTTCCGAAACGCAAATAAATACAGGCTTTTCAGCCGATTGCCGGAAAAACTAGAAAGCTTATTCGAACCTCGGATCTGTGGTTGGCACACCTCTTGCAGATATCCCTGCATCGCAACGCTAAAGATCACGAGGGACACCATGATCGTTGGCAATACCAAACAAACGATGCACGGCGCAGCAGCCATCTCGGCAGAGCGTCAACGCATCGCGGCTAAGCAGCGCGAGGCTGTGGCCGACACCGGTCGTAGAGGCGCAAGCCCAGGGAGGGGCGGTGAAGAAGGCGGTGGCGTACGCGCCACCGCCACACCGACCGACGTGGCGAACGCTCGCAGCAGCAATACGAATTCGGCCCATGCGATGACGGGCCCCGATAGCGCAACCGTAACCGCGCTCCTGTTCGCACTCATCGCACAACGCATGAACAACCGACTGGCAGCGCAAAACGTGCTCGCCTGAATACGACAAAGACCAGAGGACACCATCATGAAAAACATCCAACGCAACCTTCTCGCTTCCGCCGTTCTTCTCGCCGTCGTCACGATGACCGGCTGCGCCAGCTCCGGTTCGGGCGGCACCAGTGGCTCGCTCGGTGACGGTGGCGGCAGCGGCACCTCGGCCGGCACCGGCAGCGGCGGCGGCTCGGGCGCAGGCACCGTGCCGGACGGTTCGGGCAACGGGAATGGCAGCGGTAACGGCAATGGCAATGGCAACGGGAATGGAAACGGCAACGGCAACGGGAATGGCAATGGCGGCACGGGAGCCTCCACCAACCCGGTCGGCGTCGTGGCTGCCACCGCCAGCACGGGTGTCGTGACGCAAGTCGGCAAGACGGTCAGCGATCTGGGCACGACCCTCGGCAGCACGAACCTGCCGATCGTCAGTTCGCAAACGCAAGGCGGACTGTCCGGCGCTGTCGTGAAGACAGGCGACGCCGTGCAGTCGATTGGAAACGGCCTCACGAACGGCCTCGGCAAGCTCGGTTCGAGCAACGACGCTCTGAACCCGACGCTCACCGGCGTCACGGGCGCCGTGACCAACCTCGGTCAGGCCGGTCAGCAAGTGGGTAGCGCTGTGGCAGGCCTGGGTCAAACCGGTCCGCTCAAGAACGTGGCGCTGGTGAACGGTGTCACCGGGCTGCTCGGCGGCGTGGTGACCTCGGTCGGCGACGCCGGTGTTGCACTCGGCAACGGGCTGACGACCACGGTCAACAGCGCACCGGTACAGCAACTGACGTCGGGCCTGTCGAAGACCATCACCCCGATCACGACGGTGGTGACCAACACGACGCAAACGGTCGGTAACGCCACGGGTCTCGGCACGCCGGTCGCCGGTCTGCTCGCCACGGTCGGCGGCGGTCTGGCCGGTGTGGGCACCAAGCTCGGCGGTCAGATCAACAACCCGGTCGCGAAGGACCTCGGCGGCGTGGTCGCCGGTGTGGGCACCACGGTGGCCAGCCTTGGCGGCCTCGTCCACGGCACGCCGACGAGCACCAACCCGCTCGCTCCGCTGAGCGCTGCGCTCGGTGGCCTGTCGGGTGTAGTCGGTGTCGGCTCAGGCACGGGCTCCGGCCCGCTGGCTCCGGTCACGGGCTTGCTCTCGGGCCTCACGGGCGCGCTCGGCGGCGCGACGGGCGGTGCTTCGGGTAACAACCCGCTCGCCCCGGTCACCAACCTCGTCTCCGGCCTGACGGGCGCGCTCGGCGGTGCAACCGGCGGTGCCTCGGGCAGCAACCCGCTCGCTCCGGTCACCAACCTCGTCTCCGGCCTGACGGGCGCACTCGGCGGCGCAACGGGCGGTGCTTCGGGCAGCAACCCGCTCGCCCCGGTCACCAACCTTGTCTCCGGTCTGACCGGCGCACTCGGCGGCGCAACGGGCGGTGCTTCGGGCAGCAACCCGCTCGCCCCGGTCACCAACCTTGTCTCCGGTTTGACGGGCGGCCTCGGCGGCACGCTCACGGCTGGCGCAGGCGGCTCGATTGGAACCGGCGGTGCTTCGGCCAGCGCAGGCGGCTCGGCTTCGGGCGGTGTGCTCGCCCCGGTGACGACGCTGCTCGGCTCGGTGACGGGTGCGGTCGGCGGCGCAACGTCGGGCGGCAGCAACAGCGGCGGCCCGCTCGCCCCGGTGACCGGCTTGCTCGGCGGCCTGCTCGGCGGCAAGAAGTAATCGAGCGGCCCGAATCGACAACGTCGACACATCGCTCAGCGCACAGACTTCACGAGAGGCAGACCGATCATGACCCGCGCGAATCCACCGCCAGCTTGTGACCGCCGCGATCCGGCCCTCACTCCGATGCTCACGCACCGGATCGGGCCGGGCCGGATCCGGCTCACCCCACCCGCTGCACGCCCACAACGGCATCACAGCGAGCGGCAACGGTTTCTCAAATGGAAATAGCAGTCCCTGCGGCAATTCGCGACATCACACGGCGTCATTGAGCGGTCCCCCGCCAGCCGATATTCAGAACGAACAAGGGAGATAGACATCATGAGCAACGCAATTCAACGCACTCTGCTGGCTTCGGCCGCCATCGCAGCCATCGCCCTCACGGGTTGCTCCAGCGGCGGCGGCGGCAGCGGCGCCACCTCGGCCGGCACGACCGGTACCCCGAACGCGGTCGGCACGACGGCCGCCGGTGCAGGTGGCGTGGTCAGCTCGGCGGGCAACTTGGTGAGCGCCCTCGGCGATCAGGTGGCCAGCACGCAACTGCCGCTTGTCTCGTCGCAAACGTCGCAAGGCATGGGTGGCGCACTCAAGAGCACGGGGAACGCCGTCACCGATCTCGGCAATGCCGTCAGCAGCGGCCTCGGCCAGACCGGCACGAATGCGAATACCGTGGGTGTGACGCTTGCCGGTGTCGCCCCTGCCGTGACAGATCTTGGCCACGCCGGCGTTTCGCTCGGCAGCGGCATTCAGGGCATCACCAAGGGCAATCCGCTGCAAGGCACCCCGGTTGACACGCTGGTGAGCGGCGTCGGTGGCGTCGTCCAGTCGGTAGGCCAGGGCGGCATTGCCGGTGGCGCGATCCTCGGTCAGGCGCTCGCAACGACCGGACCGGTCGGGCAAGTGACCTCTACGCTGTCGCAGCCGATCAATCAGATTACCAACATGGTCTCCGACACCACGCGCACCGTGGGCACAACGACGGGCCTCGGCGGTCCGGCGTCCAACCTGATCACTACCGTCGGCGGTGTTGTCAGCAAGGTCGGCACGACCATCGGCGGTACGTCGAACAACGGTGTGGTGGTCGCACTCGGCAACACGGTGGACGCCACCGGGAAAACCGTCTCGACGCTCGGCGGCGTAGTCAACGGTCCCACGTCGAATGGCTCGACGAATTCGTTCGGCTCGCTGCTTGGCGGTCTCGGCAATACGGCCGCAGGTGGTGGCAGCTCGGGTAACCCGCTCGGCTCCGTTACCGGTCTGCTGGGCGGTCTCGGCGGTCTGGGTGGCACCAGCGGCAGCAGCAGCCCGCTGGCGCCTGTGACGAGCCTGCTCGGCGGTCTGAGCGGCGCGGCGTCCGGTGGCAGCAGCGGTAGCAGCAACCCGCTTGCCCCCGTCACGAACCTGCTCTCGGGCGTGACGAGCAGCGCCGGTGGCAGCACGGGTGGCGCGGGCGGTTTGCTGGTGCTGATCCAGCCGGTGACGAACCTCTTGGGCAGCGTCGCCAGCGTCGGCAAGTAATCACAGCAATCGTTTCAGGACGTGGCGCGGCGCAAACAGCCGTTGGGCCGTCGTAGCGCCGACCACGTCACAACTAACAACAAACGATAAGGAAATGCCATGGCCCGCTTTCTCTCCGATACCGGCGTTCTGATGCGCGGTCATGGCGAATCCGCCCCGCAAGGCGCAGAACCTCTGGCGATGCGCGACACCAGAAGCTCCGGCAGTCACTATGCCGGCCCGCAAAGTCATAACACATACGGTACCGAGTCCGGCACCGCTTCGCCTAACGGCTCCAATGGAACGAACGCAACGAACGGAGCGAACGGCACCATGAGCGATCGACACACGAACCGTAACGATCTCGTCGCCGGTATCGTCCGCTCGCTCGGACGCCGGCTGGCAGTCTACACGGCGCTCTATCACGCAGCGCTTGCCGAGCAGCTCGGCCTGAACGTCACCGATCTGAACGCGCTCGATTTGATTCTCGAACTCGAATCGATCACCGCAGGACAGCTCGCCGAACTCATGGGTGTGAGCTCCGGTGGCATCACTACCGTCATCGACCGGCTGGAGCGCGCAGGCTTCGTCGAGCGCGAGAAGAACCCGCACGACCGTCGCATGGTGATGATTCACCCCATCGAAGAAAAGTGCGCGCAGATCGAACAATTCCTGTCGTCCGTCTCTCGTGAACTCACTGCGGTGAGCGCAGCGTATGACCACAGCGAACTCGCTGCGATTCACGACTTCCTGGTGCAGAGCATTCGCACCCTCAAGAGCGAGACCTTCCGTCTGCGCTTCGAGGCCGATCAGGACATCGCCGGTCTGGTGTCGAACGGACGCGGCAACACATCGAAGTCGTAAGCCCAATAGCGGACGGGCAGATGGCGTTCGCACGAACGCTACGACCGCCCCCGTCGACGCAGGTCGAAGCGGACTGCGCCGTGCCGAAAGGAGATACGTCATGTCGAAGATTCTGCGTCCCACGTTGTTCGCGGCAATTGTGGCGGGTGTAGTCAGTATTACCGGATGCTCCAGCTCGGGTGGCGGCAGCGGCGCGACGGCCAACACGCCGACCAACCCCACGAACCCCAATAACCCGACGAATCCGACCAACCCCGTCAATCCGACGAACCCCACCACGAGCAGCAATGGTGTCGTGAGTTCTGTCGGCTCGGTGGTGAGCGCGGTCGGCGATCAGGTGTCGGGCACGACCATTCCTGGTGTTTCACCGCAGGTCACGCAAGGCGTCGGCGGCGCGATCTCACAGACGGGCACCGCCGTCGCCGATCTCGGCAAAGGCGTCGGCGACGGTCTCGGTCAACTCGGAAAGTCCGGCGCGAATCCAGTTGGCACCACGCTCGCGAGTACCGGTGGCGTCGTGTCCGATCTCGGCAACGCCACCAAGTCGCTCGGTAGCGGCGTGACCGGCATCGGCAACAGCGGACCGCTCGCCAATACCCCTGTCAGCTCGCTGACGGGCGTGCTGGGTCAGGCGGTCACCACCGTCGGTCAGGGTGTCGTCACCGGCGGCCAGGCCCTCTCGCAGACGCTCACGAGCCCGCAAGTCGTTCAGGCGACCTCGGCGCTCTCGTCCGCCATCACACCGATCACAAACACGCTCGTCACGACGACGCAAACCGTCGGCGGTGCCAGCGGCCTCGGTACACCTGTTGCAGGTTTGCTCGGCACGCTCGGCGGCGCATTGAATTCGACGGGCGTACAGGTCAAGGCGGCCGCACCCAACGCCGTCGTCGCGAGTCTCGGCAATCCGCTGATGGCCTTGGGCAATACGGTCACGAGCGCAGGCAGTCTGCTCTCCGGCAGTACGAACGGCAGCAGCGCGAACGCGCTGGGGAACGTGCTGGCGAACGTCGGTAATACGACGGTGACGCCGACGACCGCTGGCGGCAGCAATCCGCTCGGCGCGCTCACCGGATTGCTGGGCGGGCTGGGTGGCACCTCGGGTGCATCGGGTAATCCGCTCGGGTCGCTCACGGGACTGCTTGGCAGCGTGGCCGGTGGCGGTGCATCCGGCAGCAATCCGCTGAGTCCTGTTACAGGTCTACTCGGCAGCGTGACAAGTGCGACGGGTACGGGCGGCAGCAGTGCAAGCAATCCGCTCGCCCCCGTCACAACGTTGCTCAGTTCGGTGACCGCTCCGTTGACGTCGGTTGCCGGTGGCGCATCGGGGAGTACCGGCGGCGCAGGCGGTCTGCTTGCCCCGGTAACCGGTTTGCTCGGGGGACTGGGCGGCAAGTAAATCGACGGGACATCGATCCCGCCGGAAGATCGCGAGGGGGAACCGTTCGCAGGATGCAGGCCCTGACGACGGTGCAGGACGGCAACGCCCGGACAGTGAAGCGACACTGCCCGGGCGTTGTCGTATCTGGCGTCGAACGCGCTGTCGTCGGCAACTGATCGCTCGCATGTTCATGAGACCCGCTGCCGCGACTTTCAAATGAGCCATTCTTGATTTCCGGGGGCAAAGGCGTCGCGCAGAATCGCTCGCCTTTCACGTCCTTTACTCACCCCCTATGCAAATCTTATCCGGCGCATTCAATCCTTCGCATCGCCCCTGCGCCGTCACCCCAAGCACCGCGAACGAATCGCCCAACACCGCTGTCGACGATACATCGCCGCCCCCGTCCCACAACAGCGTGACCTCCTGCGAGACACCCGCCGAATGGGCGGATATCGCCAGAGAGCGTCGCACGTTCGATGCGCAGCGGCGACGCTCGCTTGAACGGATCGGTACGTTATCGAACACAGAGACCCGGCGTCGCACTCAGTCGTGCAGCGCGCAGAACGATCCACTCACGGAGCGCATGCGCGCGCTGATCCAGGCGTGGCGCGAAGCGACCCGGGAATCACTCGCGTCAGGATCGCGCGCTTGCGGCTGCCTGGGATCGGTGGCCTACGACAATGTATTCGCGCAAATGCAACCGCTCATCGGCGACGACGCCGCTCACGATTCCGCTTGTCGGACAGCGAAGCTCGTCACCGTCGCGCAGCGCATCGACGAACTCGATACGCTGATCGAAGCAAAAGGCAAGTCACGTCTCCCCGCGTCGATGATCGAACAACGCAACGACATCACAGCCGCCCTTGTGAATCACGACGTCTATTTCGATCACTCGGTCCCAGAGATTTTGCCGACACGCGTGCGTCGCATCAGCGTGCACGACGACAACGGACCGAAGCAATCGGGCTTCTTCGGCGCGCTCTATGAAGACAAGCTTTGCGAGCGCTATCTCGCGGCGGATCGCGGCACGGAGATGGGCATTACCGGACGCGCCCTGGTCGACTGGATGCACAACTTGCGACAGGCGTTGGGGTTGCGCTCCAAGCAGTACGAAGAGGCCATCAACTGGGGCAAATCGCTGGCGCTTCACTACCCGCCGCGGCAGCTCGTGTTCACGGGCCATTCGCTAGGGGGCGGGCTGGCCTCTGCGCAGACATCCGTCGTGCGGCAATCGACTGCTGTGACGTTCGACACCGCTGGGCTGAATACTCGCACGGTCGCGCGGCATGCCGCCGTTCCCGCAGGGGCGCGTGTGAAATCGTATTACGTCGACGGCGAGATGCTTTCCGTGATCCAGGATATGTTGAAGCATGGTCTGAACATGGCGACCCGCATTCCGATCTTCGGCAACGCAGTGTCGTGGTTTGCGCAAATCATGGTCCCCCGCCCCATCGGTACACGCATCGCGTTGCCGCCCGCCCCGCCGCCAACGGCTCCCGCCACGGGTCATCGCGGCCGTCATGCGTCGCATGAAACGCCCGCTGCGCCAAGCACCTCGGGCATTCGGGGTGCCATCGCCCGGCATTCGACATTGCAGATGATCTACTCGTTGTTCGACGGCCTGCCCAGCGCAGCTCGCGCGACGAGCGCGCTCTCACCGGCACGTTAATCCCCGATATTTCCGTTACCCCGGTTCGCCCCGGGGCCCTCAACGAAAAAGACCCGGCGAAAATTCGTCCGGGTCTTTTTGTCGTCTGTCGAAGACGCTTGCGACGTTCGCTGCCTTATTGCTCGCGAATCCACGTCTGTGTGCGGCCGATCAGCGAAATGCCGATGAAGCCGCGAACGTCGAGCTTCTTGCCACCGTCCGTCACGGTCATCTTGCACTTGTAGTCCTTGCCGTTCTCCGGATCGAGGATGTAACCACCACCGTAGGAGTCACCGTCCTTCTTGATGCCGCGGATGATCTGCATGCCGAGCATCTTCTGGCCCTTGCGCTCGTCGGTGCACTTATCGCACACGCGCGCGGGATCGTCATTCTCGCCAAGACCCTTCGTGATCACGCCGACGTACTCGCCGTCCTTCTCCGAGATCGTGACGAGCGCTTTCGGCTTGCCCGTGTTGTCGTCGACCGTCTTCCACACGCCGACCGGCGACGTGTCGTCGGCGGCCAGCGCCGCCTTCGCGACACCGCCCAGCAACGCTACTGCGACGAGCGCATGCGCACCCAGACGTCGCCACGACGTCGCGTTCGAAATCTGCTTCATGATTGTCATCCTCCCAGATACGGAATTGATTGTCGTAGGACTCGACGTCGTCGCCGGGAATGCGGCATATCTCGCGTGAGTCGCTTTGAAGATTACGCCAAAGGCGTGACCTCGTGCTGAGGAAGTCCTCTAGCCGACCAGCGTCTGCGTCGTGCCATCGCGTATGGCCCGACGTGAATCTTCGTCGCTCAATCTACCGGGTGATGAAAAGGATGTGAGGGGATGTGGCGCTACTGCTCGCGAATCCACGTCTGCGTGCGGCCCAGCAAAGAGATGCCGAAATAGCCTCGAACTTCGAGTTTCTTGCCACCTTCGACGACCCGCATCTTGCAGCCGTATTCGCTGCCGCTGTCAGGATCAAGAATCTTCCCACCAACGTACTCGTCGCCATCGGGGTCCTTGTGCAGCCCCCGTATGATCTGCATGCCTTGAAGCTTCTTGCCGCGACGCGCATCGGTGCATTCGTTGCAGCGGCGCTCCAGCCCGTCTGGCCGACCGAGGCTCCTGGTCAGCGCACCGACGATCTCCCCGTCTTTTTCGGTAATGGTGATGAGGGCTTTCGGGTCGCCCGTCTCGTCGACAATGCGCCACACGCCGACCGGCGTCGACGGATCGGCGGACGCCACGACCACGAGCGCGTTGCCCGTCAGCATGGCGGCGACGCACAGGCGCCGCCAGGACATCACATTCAAAATCGCGTTCAAGATCGTGTTCGCAACTGGCCGGAAAGCGCGGGTCGATGAGAGGGATTGGAGGAATTAGAGCGGCGGCAACGCAATGGCCGTCAATCGCCACTGCACGACGTTGCGGCGCGTGAGCGTGAACGTCACGACCCGTTCCGGGCGGTCGCTGCGCGAAACGTGTACGAGGAAATGATTGAAGTCCTGAAACTCGGTACGCGTTGTCGTACGCGGCGGTTGGTTATCTGCGGTGGTCGGCGCTTCCGGCGTATTGGCTCCGCTATTCGCCGACGGTGCAACGGGGGCGGCAGGTGCAGCTTGCGGCGCGCTCGATTCTGCTTGCGGCGGCACCACATCACGCGGTGCGGGCGCACCCGGTGCGGGCGGCAGCCCTGTACTGTCGCCGCGCAACATCGCCGCAACGGCTTCCGGCGTCAGCAACGCCTCCACCACGCGATCGGACACCCAACCGCCCAAAGCCAGGGCTAGCGCACCGAAGGCGTTGCTGCGCTGTTTGTCCATCTGACGGGATAGCTCGTCGTGAAGGCTCATCTTCAGACTTTCACGCACCGCCGGATAGTCGACGTACGACGACAGCGTGGCGGCGTCGCGGGCATTGGCGGCATCGCGCGCGCGCCACAAGGTGTAATACGGCGTGCCGAACAGCAACCCCAGTACGACAAGCAGGGCCACCACCACCAGAGAAAGCTTACGCATTGCAAGACTCCGACATTTAAAACAGCGCATGGTAGGCGACGTATTACGCCAGGCCCCCATCGGCTTACATTGCTTTACAAATCTTTACAGCACATCGGCCGCAGCCCTTTTACTCTCGAAGCGTAGCCGCATTTGCCGTGGCGTGCTGACCAGCCTACCCGACTGGCATGGCACCGGCACGACAAACGGGGATTTCGGCCAATCAAGGCAGTTCAACCGACAAGGAGGCGGCACCATGCGTCACAACCGACTTGTCCGAATACTGTGTTTCGTCATGCTGGCCGGTGCGTCGTGGGGCGCCACGGCCCAATCGTCGTCGGACGGCAGATTCTTCCAGGGCTGGTTCGCGCAGGCTGCCGATCGCCCGAACGGGCGCGGCGATAATCATGGCGGGGCACGGCCTGGACCGTCCCGTGGGCAACAGCAGGAAGTTCGGCCGCAAGGCGACCTGCGGGGCGACATCTATAACCACATCCGCGAGCAGCGGCAGCCGCCGCCTCCCCCGCCGGACTCGCGCCAGCGCAACCGCGGGGACCGGGGGCGCTAAGCGCCCCGCCCTCTCTGCCTTCCTGCTCTCCTGAGTCGGGGCTCCCCGACGAGGTGAGCGAAGTCAGGTCAGCGAGGTATCCACCACGCGACGCGGCGCTTCCAGATACTCCAGCGACTGCATTTCCACGAGTCGCGACACGGTGCGCGTGAACTCGTTGGAAAGCGTCCCTTCCGTGTACAGATCTTCCGCAGGCACTTCCGCCGACATCAGCAGCTTGACCTTGTGGTCGTAGAAGACGTCGACGAGCCAGGTGAAGCGCCGCGCTTCCGAGGCCATACGCGGCGTCATCTTCGGCACGTCCGAGAGCACCACGGTGTGAAAGCGATTGGCCAGTTCAAGATAGTCGTTTTGCGAACGCGGACCGCCGCACAGCGTATGGAAATCGAACCACACAACGCCGCCCGCGCGACGCAGCGCCTTGAGTTCGCGCTGTTCGATGTGCAGCAGCGGACTCTCGTCCGGCACACCGGCAATCTCGCTGAATGCCGCGCGCAGCGCACGGTTGGCTTCGTTGCCCAGCGGATAGTGATACACCTGCACCTGCGCCAGCGTGCGGCGGCGATAGTCGATGCCGGCGTCGACGTTAAGCACATCGAGCTTCTCTTCGAGCAAACGGATCGCGGGCAGCACGCGGTCGCGGTGCAGGCCGTCCGGGTACAACGTGTCGGGACGATAGTTTGACGTCATCACGAATTGCACGCCGTTCTTGAAGAGTTCGGCCAGCAAGCGGTGCAGGATCATGGCATCGGCGACGTCGGAGACGTGAAACTCATCGAAGCAGATCAACCGGTAGCGCTTGGCGATGCGCCTGGCGAGTTCGTCCAGCGGATCGGGCAGCCCTTTGAGCGCCTGCAACTGGTGATGGACTTCGCGCATGAACTCGTGGAAGTGCAGACGCGTCTTGCGCTGCAACGGCACCACCGAGTAAAAGCTGTCCATCAGGAAGCTCTTGCCGCGTCCCACTCCGCCCCAGAGATAGACACCCTTGGGCAGGTCGGGATGCACGAGCCACTTCTTGAATGTGTTCGAACGCTTGGACTTGTACGCCGCCCATTCGTCGTAGCATTGCTGCAGACGCTCGACGGCGCGCTCCTGCGCCTCGTCGGGCTTGTAGCCGCGCTCGGCCAATTCTTGTTGGTAGTATTCGCGAACGTTCATGCAGTGCGGCGACGAGCCGGCGCCGGGGGGCAAAAGTAACCAAGGAAATCGGGAAAAAACAAAGGCGAGTCGCCTCGCCTTTGTTCGTACAGGTAAGCGTAAAGCGGCTTACTTGTTCAGTGCACGCTTCTCGACATCGAGGGCGGCTTCACGCATCACTTCCGACAGCGACGGGTGCGGATGGCAGATACGGCCGATGTCTTCAGACGCAGCCTTGAACTCCATCGCAACCACGGCTTCGGCGATCAGGTCCGAAGCATTCAGACCGATCACGTGCACGCCGAGGATTTCGTCGGTCTTGGCATCGGCCAGCACCTTCACGAAACCGTCCGACGAGCCCATGCCCAGTGCGCGGCCGTTGGCAGCGAACGGGAACTGACCCGGCTTGAACTCACGGCCTTCGGCCTTGAGTTGCTGCTCGGTCTTGCCGACCCACGCGATTTCCGGCGAGGTGTAGATTACCCACGGAATGCAGTTGTAGTCGATGTGCGGCTTCTGGCCTGCGATGACTTCGGCCACCAGCACGCCTTCGTCTTCGGCCTTGTGCGCGAGCATCGGGCCACGCACCACGTCGCCGATCGCGTACACGTTCGGCAGCTTGGTACGGCAGTGGTCATCCACCGGAATGAAGCCGCGCTCGTCGGTCGCCAGACCAATGTTGCCCAGACCCAGATCGTCCGTGTTCGGCACGCGACCGACCGACACGATCAGGCGGTCGACTTCGAGCGCGTGCTCCTTGCCGTCCTTGTCCGTGTAGTTGACCGTGACGTTGTTCTTGCCGGTCTTCACTTCGCCGACCTTCACGCCGACGTTGATGTCCAGACCTTGCTTCTTGAACTGCTTTGCAGCTTCCTTGGCCACGCCGGCATCGGCGGCAGCCAGGAATTCCGGCATGGCTTCGAGCACGGTCACTTCCGAGCCCAGACGACGCCACACCGAACCCAGTTCCAGACCGATCACGCCGGCGCCGATCACGCCCAACTTCTTCGGCACGGTATCGAACGAGAGGGCACCTTCGTTATCCGAGATGAGCTTGTTGTCGACCGGCATGCCCGGCAGATGGCGGGCCTTCGAACCCGTGGCGATAATGACGTTCTTGGCCGTGACCGATTCGTTCTCGGCGCCCGTCACATCGATCTGGTAGCCACCGTCGTTCTTCGCGATGAGCTTGCCATGACCCTTGAGCCACGTGATCTTGTTCTTTTTGAACAGGTACTCGATACCGCCGGTCATCTTGTCGACGATGCCTTGCTTGCGCGTGAGCATCTTGGCGATGTCGATCTTGACATCCGACGTGGTGATACCGTGATCGGCCAGGTGATGACCGACCTTTTCGAATTCTTCCGACGACGCGAGCAGTGCCTTCGACGGAATGCAACCGACATTCAGGCACGTCCCGCCCAGCACCATCTTGCCGGCCGGGTTGGTCCACTTCTCGACGCAAGCGACGGAGAAGCCGAGTTGTGCAGCGCGGATCGCGGCGATATAACCGCCGGGGCCGGCGCCGATAACGACTACATCAAATTCTTTGTTTGCCATTTTGAGACTCAGTGAAGGTTGACGGCAGGGGGAGGCGCGGCGCGCCGACCATGGGGAACATGGCCGGGCGACACCGCGCAGTGCGCGCTAACGCTTACAGGTCGAGCAGCAGGCGAGCCGGATCTTCCAGCGCTTCCTTCATGGCGACGAGGCTCAGCACGGCTTCGCGACCGTCGATGATACGGTGGTCGTAGCTCATGGCCAGGTAGTTCATCGGGCGGATGACGATCTCGCCGTTCACCACCACAGCGCGCTCCTTCGTGGCGTGAACGCCCAGAATGGCCGACTGCGGCGGGTTGATGATCGGGGTCGACAGCATCGAGCCGAACACACCGCCGTTCGAGATCGAGAACGTACCGCCGGTCATTTCTTCGATCGACAGCTTGCCGTCGGCAGCCTTCTTGCCGTACTCGGCGATCTTCTTCTCGATGTCGGCCAGGCTCATCTGGTCGGCATTGCGCAGAATCGGCACCACCAGACCACGCGGCGAGCCGACAGCGATACCGATGTCGAAGTAGCCGTGGTAGACGATGTCGTTACCGTCGATCGAGGCGTTCACGGCCGGGTACTTCTTGAGCGCGTGCACAGCGGCCTTGACGAAGAACGACATGAAACCCAGCTTCACGCCGTGTTCCTTCTCGAACTTGTCCTTGTACTTGTTGCGCAGGTCCATCACCGGCTTCATGTCCACTTCGTTGAACGTGGTCAGAATGGCGTTGGTCTGTTGCGATTGCAGCAGGCGCTCTGCGATACGGGCGCGCAGACGCGACATCGGCACGCGCTGTTCCGGGCGGCCTTCCAGCGACGTGTCGCGGCCAGCCGGTGCGGACACCGACGGCAGTGCGGCACGTTGTGCCGGTGCCGGGATCGACGAAGCGGCAGCAGCGGCCGGCTTGGCGCCAGCAGCCAGAGCGTCACCCTTGGTCACGCGGCCATCGCGGCCCGAACCGGCGACGTCACCAGCAGACAGGTTCTTCTCGGCCAGCACCTTGGCAGCGGCCGGGCTGGCGATGTTGCCCGAAGCACCACCGGCTGCGGGGGCAGCGGCCGGGGCAGCAGCGGCTGCCGGAGCGGCGGCTTCTGCCGGCTTGGCAGCAACCGGGGCGGCAGCGCCGGCCTTGGCTTCGGTGTCGATCTTGGCAATGATCTGCTCGGACGTCACGGTGTCGCCGGCGTTGGCGGTCACTTCGACGAGCACGCCAGCAGCGGGTGCCGGCACTTCGAGCACGACCTTATCGGTCTCGACTTCAATGATGGTTTCGTCCTGAGCGAATGCTTCGCCGACTTTCTTCTTCCAGTCGAGCAGCGTGCCTTCGGAAACCGACTCGGAAAACTGGGGGACTTTAACTTCAACAATGGCCATTTCTGGATCCTGGATTCGATAAACGTTCAATTCGGAAATACGGCAGCGGCCGTCCCTGGGGGAGGACGACCGCTGTAAGACCTAACCGGTTACTGCACCACAGTCGCGCCCTTGAGGCTGCGACCGAAAGCCGTATCGAGCAGCGTCTTGAGCTGTTCGTAGTGCTTGGCGTAGTAGCCCACAGCAGGCGAGGCCGAAGCCGGACGACCAGCGTAGGCCAGCTTCTGACCGGCGCTCATGGCTTCGAGCAGGTGGTGTTCGATGTAGAACCACGGACCCTGGTTTTGCGGCTCGTCCTGGGCCCACACCACTTCGGCGAGGTTTTCGTACTTCTTCAGCTCGTTCTCGAACGCCTTGTGCGGGAACGGGTAGAGCTGTTCCACACGAACGATCGCGACGTCGTTCGACTTCTCTTCACGACGGCGAGCGATCAGGTCGTAGTACAGGCGGCCCGAGCAGGCCACAACGCGCTTGACCTTGTTCGGGTCGATCGTGGCGTCGGTTTCGCCGATGACGGTCTGGAAACCGCCCTTGACGAGTTCCGACAGGTCGCTCACAGCTTCCTTGTGACGCAGCAGCGACTTCGGCGTGAACACGATCAGCGGCTTGCGCTGCTGACGGATCATCTGACGACGCAGCACGTGGAAGATCTGCGCCGGCGTGGTCGGCTGAACGACTTCCATATTCGTATCGGCGCACAGTTGCAGGTAGCGCTCCATACGTGCCGACGAGTGCTCCGGACCCTGGCCTTCGTAGCCATGCGGCAGCAACATCGTCAGGCCCGAGACGCGGCCCCACTTCACTTCACCGCTCGAGATGAACTGGTCGATCACGACCTGTGCACCGTTGGCGAAGTCGCCGAACTGGCCTTCCCACAGCACCATCGTGTTCGGCTCAGCGGTCGAGTAACCGTATTCGAAGCCCAGCACGGCTTCTTCGGACAGCACCGAGTCGATCACCGTGAAGGTGGCCTGACCGTCTGCCACGTGTTGCAGCGGGACATACGTACCGTCGTTCCAGCGCTCACGGTTCTGATCGTGCAGCACGGCGTGGCGGTGCGTGAACGTGCCACGGCCGGCGTCCTGCCCCGTCAGACGAACGGCGAAGCCCGAAGCGACCAGCGAGGCGTATGCCAGGTGTTCGCCCATACCCCAGTCGAGCGGCTGCTCGCCTGCGCCCATCTTGCGACGGTCGTTGATGACCTTCTCGACGAGCGGGTGAACCTTGAAGTTCGCCGGAATGGTCGTGATGCGCTCGGCCAGACGCTTGATTTCGGCGAGCGGCACGGCCGTATCGGCCTTGTCGATGTACTTCTTGTTCAGGAACGGCACCCAGTCGACCGCGTACTTGCTCTTGTAGTTCGAGAGCACCGGGTCGATGGTGTGGTGACCGTCGTCCATCGCCGAACGGTAGGCCTTGACGAAACCGTCGCCTTCCTCGGCCGTGATCACGCCTTGCGTGACCAGCTTTTCGACGTACAGAGCGCGCGTGCCCGGGTGTTGGGCAATCTTCTTGTACATCAGCGGCTGCGTCACTGCCGGGGTGTCTTGCTCGTTGTGACCCAGTTTGCGGAAGCAAACGATGTCCACGACGGCATCCTTCGCAAATTCCTGACGGAATTCGAGGGCCAGTTGCATGGCCAGCACGACCGCTTCCGGATCGTCGCCGTTCACGTGCAGTACCGGCGCTTCGATCATCTTGACCACGTCCGAGCAGTACGTCGTCGAGCGCGCATCGCGCGGGTCCGACGTCGTGAAGCCGATCTGGTTATTGATGACGATGTGCACCGTGCCGTGCGTGCCGTAACCACGCGTTTGCGCGAGGTTCAGCGTTTCCATGACAACGCCCTGACCTGCGAAGGCGGCGTCGCCGTGAACTTGCACCGGCAGCACGCTGGCCGCGTCGGCTTCACCGCGACGGTCCATACGGGCCTTGGCCGAGCCTTCGACCACCGGGTTCACGATTTCAAGGTGCGACGGGTTGAACGCCAGCGACAGGTGGACCGGGCCGCCCGTCGTCGAAACGTCGCTCGAGAAACCCTTGTGGTACTTCACGTCACCTGCCGGCAGGTCGTCGACGTGCTTGCCTTCGAATTCGGCAAACAGATCCGACGGCATCTTGCCGAGGGTGTTGACCAGCACGTTCAGACGGCCACGGTGGGCCATGCCGATCACGATTTCCTGCACGCCCTTGGCGCCGGCGTGATGCACCAGCTCATCCATCGCCACGATGAACGATTCGCCGCCTTCGAGCGAGAAGCGCTTCTGGCCGACGAACTTGGTATGCAGATAACGCTCGAGGCCTTCAGCGGCCGTCAGGCGTTCGAGGATGTGCTTCTTCTTTTCAGCGGTGAAGTTGGGCGTGGCACGCACCTTCTCCAGACGCTCTTGCCACCAGCGCTTTTGCACCGGATCGCTGATGTACATGTACTCGGCGGCGATCGAGCCACAGTACGTGTCGCGCAGCGCCTTGAGCAGATCGCGCAGGCTGGCTTGTTCGAAACCGAAGTACGTGTTCTCTGCCGAGTACACGATGTCCATGTCGGCTTCGGTCAGGTCGTAGAAAGCGGGTTCCAGTTCCGGAATAGCCGGACGTTCCTGACGCTTGAGCGGGTCCAGATTGGCCCAGCGTGCGCCGAGGAAACGGTAAGCTGCGACGAGCGACTGCACGTGCACCTGCTTGCGGGCAACGGCCAGGTCGGAGGCACCGGCATGCGACACGAAGGCATTGGCCTTGGCGCGCTGGGCGAACGACTCCACGATCGGGGCATGAGCCACGTCGTTGGCGTTGGAACCATCAACAGCGGGAACGTTTTGCAGCGCGTCGAAATACTGGCGCCAGTTGTCCGGCACGGAAGCCGGATTATCAAGATACGATTCGTACAGTTCTTCGACGTAGGGGGCATTGCCGCCGAAGAGGTACGAGTTCGCTTGGAATTGTTCCATCAAACTCATTTTGCGCTCACCTTTTCTACGAGTGTCTCGAGAAATAGCGGGTTACGAAACCTTCCGCGACACGGCCTGACCGATTAGCGGATTGCGAGAATCAAGTGGTGCTTGGAAGGACCTGATCAATCACGGCGAGGAGCATAGCACGTTTTCCCACCGCTCACCGCGCCGGAAAGCCGTCGTACGGGGACTTGCGGGGTGCCCGTCGCATGGGTCCCTGCCCCTGTGGTTCATCCTTGTCCTCCCTGTCGAACGCGCGTTCGTATTGCCACGATCCTGCGCACATCCGACCCCGATTTCGCAGCACCTCCCCCCGATTTGACCGCGAACATGCCGTCATCGCGCGCATTCGTATTACGCACCCATTACGCACGCATTACGCACCCGAGACCGGCTATTCACCCATCTCTATATGACGATATGGAAATTGGATATATTAAAATTAATTTTTATTATTTTAATTTCTAAAGCCCGAGAGATAGGGTGGTGTGTATCCCTTGCCGGTCCATTGGGGGGGCGGCTAGACGGGACTACCCCGCCGTAGCGCCCCGCCGGTCCGGCTTCTGGAGCCAGGACCGACCGACATGCACGAGACTTCGCCGCTTAACGTTCAGCAAGTCCAGTTGCTCAGCCAACTGGTCGATGGCCTTTCCGCCGAGCAGATGGCTTGGGTACGGGGATTTCTCGCCGGGATCAATCATTCCGTACGTCAGGTCGGTCATCCGGCGGCGGTCACCGCAACAGGGAACGCCAGCGCACGGCAACTCACTATTCTCTATGGTTCCCAGACAGGCCACGCGCAGGAAGTCGCCGAACTGGCGAAGGCACGTGCGATGGCCGCCGGGTTCAAGGTCGATCTGTTTGCGATGGGGGATTACAAGGCGTCGCGCCTGAAGCACGACAAACTGCTGCTTGTCGCGGTGTCGACGCAAGGCGAAGGCGAACCACCCGACGACGCTCGCGACTTCTACGATTTCCTCCACAGCGACAAAGCCCCCCCGGCTCGATGCCACACGCTTTGCCGTGCTGGGGCTGGGTGACTCCAGTTACGCGAAGTTCTGCCAGGCGGGCAAGGACTTCGATACCCGCTTGGCTGCACTCGGTGCCGAGCGTCTGACCTCCCGGGTGGACAGTGATGTCGACTACGATACGTCGGCGGAGCGCTGGATCGATGACGCCATCGAGGCACTCAAGCCGCTCAACCAAGTGGCGACCTCACAAGCGTCGGGCACGGGCACGGCTGCCAGCCTGATGGACAGTTTCACGCTTGCCGCGCTGGCAGGTGGCATGGGCGCGGCGGCAACGGCCGAGTCCCGCTACAGCCGAAAAACGCCATTCGTTGCGCCCGTCCTGGAGAACATCACCCTGTCAGGGCGCGGCTCGTCCAAGGAAGTCCATCACCTCGAACTCTCGCTCGAAGGCTCGGGGCTGACCTACGAACCTGGTGACGCGCTGGGTGTCGTGGTGAAAAATGACGCGCCGCTGGTCGACGACCTGATCGACACCCTCGTGCTCGACCCGCTGGCCACGATCACCACGCACAACAGCACCCTCAGTCTGCGCGACGCGTTTCTCAACGCTTACGACATCACCACGCTCTCGCGCGCATTCCTCGAAAAGTACGCCGCCCTCGCCGAGTCCGCCGAACTCAGGACGCTACTCTCGGCAGGTAACGAAGCGGCGTTGCGCGACTATCTCTATGGACGCGACGTGCTCGACGTCGTGCGGCAGTTCCCGGCGCGCAAGCTCAAGTCCGCCGAATTCGTCGGCACGCTGCGCACGCTTCAGCCGCGTTTGTACTCGATAGCATCGAGTCTGGCGGCCAACCCGGAGGCGGTCCACATCACGGTTGGCGCGGTGCGCTATGACAGCCACGGACGCGCGCGTCGCGGGGTGGCGTCGACCTATCTCGCCGATATCGCCCGCACGGGTGCGTCGGTGCCCGTCTATATCGAAGCAAATCGCCACTTCAAGCTGCCGCAGGACGCGCATGCGCCGGTCATCATGATCGGGCCGGGCACCGGCATTGCGCCGTTCCGGGCATTTATGGAAGAACGTCAGGCGCTCGATGCGCCGGGCAAAAACTGGCTCTTCTTCGGCGACCGCCATTTCCGCACGGATTTCCTCTATCAGCGCGAGTGGCAGCGCTATGTGAAAGATGGCGCACTGACGAAAATCGATCTCGCCTTTTCGCGCGACACCGAAGACAAGGTGTACGTGCAGCACCGCCTCCGCGAGCAAGGCAAAGCAGTGTACGAATGGCTCCAGGAAGGCGCGCATCTGTACGTTTGCGGCGACGCGGAGCACATGGCACGCGACGTCCACACGGCGCTCATCGACGTCATCGCACAACATGGCGGCCTGTCGCAGGAAGCTGCCGCCGAATACGTGAAGACGCTGCAACGCGAGAAGCGCTATCAGCGCGACGTCTATTGACGCAGGACAGGCACCTCACATGACACAAGCAAACCCACCCGGGGCAGCATCATCGGCAACCCGCTCGGAAGTCGAGAAGATCAAGGACGTGAGCCAGTATCTGCGCGGCACGATTGCCCAGGGACTGGCCGATCCGCTCACGGGCGCGATCTTCGAGAAGGACGCCCAGTTGCTGAAATTCCACGGCGCGTACATGCAGGACGACCGCGATCTGCGCACGGAGCGGCAGAAGCAGAAACTAGAGCCTGCGTATCAGTTCATGATCCGTCTGCGCATGCCGGGCGGCGTGTGCACGCCCGCGCAGTGGCTCAGGCTCGACGAGCTCGCACAGAAGTATGGCGGTAACACGATCCGGCTCACCACGCGCCAGACCGTGCAGTATCACAACGTCCTCAAGCATCAGTTGCGCCCGCTCATTCGGGGCATCGACGAAGTGGCGATGACAAGCATCGCGGCGTGCGGCGACGTCAACCGCAACACGCTGGTGTCGAATAACCCTCACCTCTCGCCCGCACACGCCGAAGCGTTGGACTGGTGTCTGAAGATCGACCGGCATTTGCTGCCGCAAACGAGCGCCTATCGCGAGATCTGGCTGGGCGACAAGCGCCTCGGCGCAGGCAAGGAGGATCACGAACCGATTTACGGCAAGCACTATCTGCCGCGCAAATTCAAGATCGCCATTGCGATCCCGCCGAACAACGACGTCGACCTTTACGCCAACGATCTCGGCTTCATCGCTATCGTGGGTATCGACGGCAAGCTCGAAGGCTTCAACGTCGCGGTCGGCGGCGGCATGGGCATGACGCACGGCGATGCGGCCACCTATCCGCGCACGGGCACGGTGATCGGCTACATTCCGGCTGAGCGCATCGTCGACGTTGCCGAGAAGGTGCTGCTTGTGCAGCGCGATTTCGGCGACCGGACGAACCGCAAGCACGCGCGTCTCAAATACACCATCGACGACCGGGGTGTGGAGTGGTTCAGGGAGACGCTCAACCGTTATCTCGGCTGGCGTCTGGACAGCGCGCGGCCGTTCCACTTCACGACCAACGGCGATCAGTACGGCTGGCGCAAAGGCGCGGACGACCGTTGGCATCTCACGCTATTCATCCAGAACGGCCGCGTGAAGGATTGGGACGATTACCAGTTGATGACGGGATTGCGTGAAATCGCGAAAGTGCATGACGGCGACATCCGCATCACCGGCAATCAGAATCTGATCGTGGGACGGGTGAGCGAAGCGAAGAAGCCGCAGATCGACGTGCTGGTGCGCGAGTATGGCCTGCTCGACGGCAAGCACCAGAGCGCATTGCGTATCAATTCGATGGCATGCGTCGGATTTCCGACGTGCGGTCTGGCATTGGCCGAGAGCGAGCGCGCCCTGCCCGGTCTGGTGACGCGTCTGGAGAAAGCACTGGACGACGCAGGACTGGCGGGCGAGCCGATCACCCTTCGCATGACGGGCTGCCCGAACGGATGTGCGCGGCCGTACATTGCGGAGATCGGTCTGGTCGGCAAATCGGCAGGCAAGTACAACCTGTATCTCGGCGCGGGCTTTCACGGTCAACGCCTGAACAAGTTGCACAAGGAGTCCGTGAGCGAAGACCAGATCGTTGCCGAACTGACGCCGCTTTTCCAGCGATATGCGCAAGACCGCTCCCCCAGCGAGCCCTTCGGCGATTTCCTTGTGCGTCAGGGCATCGTCCCGGCAGTCGTCGAGGCCCGGGAAGATTTCCACGGTCAGGGACGCAGCGAATCGTGAATCCTAAATTTAGGGACGATCATCCCCAAATTAAGGATCCGCCTTTTCAACCCATCGCTAAGCCAACAAAAAAGCCCCGGCGCTTTCGCGCCAGGGCTTTTTATCTTGCCGATGCGACCGATGTCAGTCGTTGCTGCCTGCGTACGGCACCATGCAGCGCTTGACGGTGTTTTCGAAATCGCGCGACAGATTGCTGTCAGGTGTTTCGAAGTACTGAACGCGTGCGCCGAAACCGCCTTGCAGGATGTCGACGTACGGGTTGTAGATCGCGTTGTTGTCCTTGTCGTGACCGCGATACACGCGCACCCGATCAGCCCCTTGACGGGCATACGACGTCGAATCGACGTTTTGCGACAACTCGCTCCAGCCGTGATAAATGCAGTTGAGCACCATGAAACGATCGGCACTGGTTCCCTGGTCGATCAGTCGACCCGTCGCCGGATCGGGCCGGCTCATCTGGTTCATCGGGCCACAGCCTGCCATCAGGCCAGCCAGCACGGCCACCGTCCCCATCAGCGCCACTCGCTTCATACTTCGACACCCTCAACTGAGCAAAAGATGGGCAATGTTACCCGGTTCGGCGCATCACCGCCATGAACACGCCCATCGCACGCAGCCTCGGCAGTCGTTCGTCAGGTCGCGATCACGCTGCCAGCGAGAGCCTCGTATCCTCCACAGCATGCAGCGCAACACGCCGTGCCCCGGCCGGTGCGACGCCTTCGTCGCCCAGACGGAATCGCGCCATTTCCTCGCGCAGCGCGTTCGTCTGATCCTCCAGCGATGCGGCCGCCGCAGCCGCCTGCTCCACCAACGCCGCGTTCTGCTGCGTGACGGTGTCCATCTGCGTGACGGCCTGATTCACCTGCTCGATGCCGCCGCTCTGCTCGTCCGACGCCGCCGAAATCTCGCCCATGATGTCGGTCACACGTTGCACCGCTTGCAGGATCTCGTCCATCGTTCGGCCGGCCTCGGTCACCAGCGTCGAGCCGTCCGACACCTTCTGCACCGACGCCTCGATCAACCCCTTGATCTCGCGTGCAGCCGTAGCACTTCGTTGGGCCAACGTGCGCACCTCGCCAGCCACCACGGCGAAACCGCGCCCCTGCTCACCCGCGCGCGCCGCTTCCACTGCCGCATTGAGCGCGAGGATGTTGGTCTGAAACGCGATGCCGTCGATTACGCCGATGATGTCCACGACCTGCGACGAACTCGCCGAGATGCCCTGCATCGTATCGACCACGCGCGCGACGACCTGCCCGCCGCGCGCGGCGATGTCCGAAGCGTTCACCGCCAACTGGCTCGCCTGACGCGCGTTGTCGGCGTTCTGTTTGACGGTCGCCGTCAGTTGCTCCATCGACGATGCGGTCTCCTCCAGCGAGGCCGCTTGCTGCTCGGTGCGCGCCGACAGATCGGTATTGCCCGCCGAGATCTCGGCCGTGGCCGTCGCCATCGCATCGCAACTGTGACGCACACCCCGAATCGTGCCCGCCAGTCGCGACTGCATCGTTTCCAGCCCCCGCATGAGCATCGACATTTCGTCCTTGCCGCGCACCTGCACCGGGTTGTCGAGTTGCCCCGCCGAGATGTTTTCGAAGTGCGTGAGCGCCTCGCCCAGCGGCCGCATGATCGCGCCTCGCAGCGAGAAGTAGCAGGCGATGGCCATGAGCACGCCCAACACCGTCGCCCCGATGCTCAGCCAGCGGAATGCCGTCAGTTCCGCCATCGAGGCCTCGTACGTGTCTTGCCCGAGCTTCATTTTGTACGCCGCCAGTGCGTCGCTCGCAGCGGTCAGTGCCGCGTAATGCTTGGGCAGCACGTTCATCGTGATGTCGTCCATCGCGGTGCGGTCGCGCGCATCGATGGCGGCCAGCATCGGATCCATGCCCTTATCGAAGAAGGTCGCGCGGCGTGTCGCTACATCGTCCGCCAGACGCCGCTCCTCGGCTCCGTGCGGCAGCGCCTGATACGCAGCCCACGCAGCATTCGCGTCCTTGATCATGTTGCGCGCACGAGCCGCCACCTTGTCTGCGTCGGGCGATTCGGGATGCAAGACCACGCGATCGAGAATCGCGCGGGTGCGGGCAAGTGTGGCGTTGTCTTTACCGAGTGCCACCGTGGCGGCGAGGTGATTGGCGTACGTCTCGCGAAGCGCATCGCCGGTGCGTGTCATGCCGGCAATGCCCAATGCGCCCAACAGAATCAACAAAACAGCCAACAGCGCCATGGTGATGCCCAGGCGCGCCTTGATCGAAAAGCTCCGAAACATGCTGTCGTCTCCGTCTTACGTGATGGGTAGCTCACCCCTGTCCGGCCTCTTTTGGGCCGGTCATACTTGTCACATCGGCGTGCCTCACGCCAGACTTGAGCATCCTGCGGGTTTACGTGGCCGTGCGCCAAGGTATCGGTCGGCGTCGGATTGATCGATATCAAATGACCGGCATCCAGATCGAAACGAAGGAATACCGATAAGAACACCGGTTAGGCACGGAAGGACGGCAGAATGCTGCGAGTGACCAGGGGGGGTCAGCGCGATGTTATTACGTTTTTTATATATACCGACGATATATTCTAATCATGATTGAAGGACTTGAGAAACTGTTGGCGGCTGGCAAAGACAACGCCCTGCTGCGCTTCGGCCTTGGCAAGGCCTATCTCGACGCGCAGAACTTCGCGGTCGCGGCCGATCATCTGACCCACTGCGTCGCGTTCGACCCCAAGTACACTGCGGCGTGGAAACTGCTGGGTAAAGCGCGTCAGGGCGCTGGGAACATCGATGGCGCGCGCGACGCGTGGACGCAAGGCATTACCGCCGCGCAAGCCCACGGCGACCGTCAGGCCGAGAAGGAAATGACCGTCTTTCTCAAACGGCTGGGCTGATTTCTCGGGGAATTCACGGAAATTTCGGCCCGATGTGACTGCACGGTTCAAGCAACCGGCATGCGCGCCGAGTGCGTGGTATCTTGCGACTTGCTCTTCAGATATGGCGCGAACGCATCGACGTTCCAGCCACCACAACCATGCCCGCACTCTCCACCTGGCTGGCCTTCGCGCTGGTCGCTATCGGTATGGCCCTGACGCCAGGGCCGAACATGATGTATCTGATCTCGCGCTCGCTGTGTCAGGGACCGGCCGCTGGCCTCGTGTCGCTGGGCGGCGTGGCGGTTGGCTTCGTCGTCTACATGTTGTGCGCTGCCTTCGGTATCACGGCGTTGCTCTTCGCCGTGCCGTATGCGTACGACGTGCTGCGCTTCGGCGGTGCGCTTTACCTGCTGTGGCTGTGCTGGCAAGCGCTCAAGCCGGGCGGCCGCTCGCCGTTCGAAGTGACGACGCTGCCCAAAGACAGCAACCGTCGTCTCTTCACGATGGGGCTGTTCACGTCCGTGCTCAACCCGAAGATTGCGATGCTGTATCTGGCGCTGCTGCCCCAGTTCGTGCATCCGGAGCATGGCAGCGTGCTGACGCAGTCGCTGGTGCTGGGCCTCACGCAGATCGTGGTGAGCGTTGCGGTGAATGCCTCGGTCGCCCTGTCGGCTGGCTCCATCTCGCGTTTTCTCGGTCAACGCCCTGCTTGGCTGCGCGTCCAGCGCTGGCTCATGGGCGGCGTGCTCGGTGCACTGGCGCTGCGCATGGCGACCGAAGCGCGTCGCTGAGCGTACGTCACGTCCTCTTCGTGCGGCCTTCGCCCCGTCGACATGCATGACTTCATGCCGCTTAGTCAGCCGTCGGGCGAACGCCACACAAGAACGTCGCTCTAACCCTTCGCCGTCTGCCGCGCAGCGCACCCCTCCCACTTTTTTGGGGGTGTCGCCCCGGGCGTGGCATACTGCACCGATTTCGCCGCGCGGCGGGGATCCACGCAGCGCTAGGCCGGCCGGCCTGTTCCCATCCTGCATTCTTCGTTGGGTATGTCCTTGAAGCATTGTTTGCCGCCTCGTGCGCCGTCGCATCGCGCGCACCGTAAGTCCCCCGTCATCACGCCTCAGGCGCAGTCATCGCACGCCGCCTCGCCTTCACCCCACCGTCGCCCCCATGGTCAGCGTGGATTCGGCACGCTTGCCGTCGTCCTTGCCACGCTGGCAGGGTTGGCCGTCGTCGCGGCCCTGATCGTCGGCTACGCGCTGATCGTCATGCGCCCCAACCTGCCCGCGCTCGACGTCATCACCGACTACCGGCCCAAGGTGCCGCTGCGGGTCTACACGTCAGATAACGTGCTGATCGGCGAATTCGGCGAAGAGCGACGCAGTCTGGTGACCATCGACCAGATTCCGGATGTGATGAAGAAGGCTGTCCTCGCGATCGAGGACTACCGCTTTTACGATCACGGTGGCGTCGATTTCATCGGCATTCTGCGCGCGGGTGTTTCCGACGTGATGCACGGCGGTGCAGCACAGGGTGCCAGCACGATCACCATGCAGGTCGCGCGCAACTTCTTCCTCTCCCGAGAGAAGACGGCGACCCGCAAGATTTATGAAATGCTGCTCGCGTACAAGATCGAGTCCGCGCTGTCGAAGGACAAGATTCTCGAGCTGTACATGAACCAGATCTATCTGGGACAGCGCGCCTACGGCTTCGCCAGCGCCGCGCGCATCTATTTCGGCAAGGACCTCAAGGACATCACGCTCGGCGAAGCCGCCATGCTTGCCGGTCTGCCCAAGGCCCCGTCCGCTTACAACCCGATCGTCAACCCGAAGCGCGCGAAGATTCGTCAGGAATATATCCTCAAGCGCATGCTCGATCTGGGCTACATCTCGCGCAATCAGTACGAAGACGCCCTGCATGAGCCGATCCGCACGCGCACGTCCGGCAATGAGTACAACGTCCACGCCGAATATGTGGCGGAAATGGTGCGTCAGGCGGTGTACGACGAATACAAGGACGACGCCTACACGCGCGGCCTGACCGTCATCACCACGCTCGATTCCAAGAAACAGCAGGCCGCCTACGAAGCCGTTCGCGCGGGCGTGCTCGATTACGAACGCCGCCATAGCTATCGCGGCCCCGAAGGTTTCGTGGAACTGCCAGCGGCCATGCCCGATCGTCAGCAACTGATCGAAGACACGCTGCTCGAACACCCGGATAACGGCGACCTCGTGGCCGCCGTGGTCGTGGCCGCAAGCACCTCGCAAGTCACGGCGGTTCCCCTCTCGGGCGACGCCGCCGTGATCAACGGCGACGGCATCGGCTTCGCGGCGTCGGCACTCTCGTCCAAGGCCAGCGAGAAGGTTCGCATCCGCCCCGGTTCGATCATCCGCGTGATGAAGGACGCACGCGGCAAGTGGCGCATCTCGCAATTGCCCGAAGTGCAAGGCTCGCTCGTCTCGCTCTCTCCGGACGACGGCGCGATTCGCGCCCTGATCGGCGGCTTCGACTTCAACCAGAGCAAGTTCAACCGTGCGACGCAGGCATGGCGTCAGCCGGGCTCGACGTTCAAGCCGGTCGTGTACTCGGCAGCTATCGAGAAGGGCGTGAGCCCCGCCACGATGGTGATGGACGGCCCGCTGAACCTGCCGCCCGCGCAGACCGGCGGTCAGGCGTGGGATCCGCACGACGACGACGCCTTCAGCGGTCCGATGACGGTGCGCGAAGGCCTTCAACGCTCCAAGAACCTCGTAGCAATTCGTCTGCTGCAATTCGCGGGCACGCAATACACGCAGGATTACGCCACGCGTTTCGGCTTCGACGCCGACAAGGTGCCGCCGTATCTGCCGATGGCGCTGGGTGCCGGACAAACGACACCGTTGCAGCTCGCCGGTGCCTATGCGGTGTTCGCGAATGGCGGCTACCGTGTCGCGCCGTATCTCATCAGCGAGATTCGCGATGCACGCGGCAACGTCCTGAACAAGGCGACGCCGGTCGTGGCAGGCGTGAACGCTGCCCGTGCGATTTCCGCGCCGAATGCGTACATCATGAACAGCCTGCTGCAAACGGTTGCGCAGCGCGGAACGGGCTCCGGCACGAACGTGCTCAAGCGCTCCGATCTGGCCGGCAAGACGGGCACGACCAACGACGCGCTGGATGGCTGGTTCGCGGGCTATCAGCACTCGCTCGTGGCGGTGGCGTGGATCGGTTTCGATCAGCCGAAGACGCTGGGCAGCCGCGAGTTCGGTGCGCAGCTGGCGCTGCCCGTGTGGACCAAATACATGGGCGTGGCGCTAAACGGCGTGCCGCAACAGCAGATGGCGATGCCCGAGGGCGTGAGCGTGGTGAACGGCGAGTTGTACGAGACGGACAAGATGCCGGGCAACGGGTTTGTGGCGAGCATCGGCATCGAGGACAACAGCGGCGGCTTCTCGCTGCCGTTCTTCGGCAACGGCTCGCCCTCGCCTGCCGCCCCGCCGCCGGCCTCCGCGCAACCGCCCTCGCCGGGCGGAACGGATGCCAGCGAAAAGGCCCGGATTCTGGACATGTTCAAGCATCCTTAAGTCTCCATTAGCCACCGCTAGCCTTTGCCGATGACGGCCACCGAACGGTGGCCGTTTTTGCGTCGGCCGTCCTACCCCTTGACGCGACGGTAAGCGCAAGAACGTACAAGCCGACACGCAGTGCAAAACGTTATGCTCAGGGCGTTGAATGCCCCTTTTGCTTTTTCCCCTTTGACCCCACACCTCAACCCACAGGAACGTCTCACCATGCCGGTTCTGTCCCGCACGGCAAGCTTTGCCGCAGGTGCCCGCGACACGTTGCCGATGATCGTCGGCGCGGCCCCGTTCGGCCTGATCTTCGGCGCACTGGTCGCCACCACGCCGCTAGCACTCTGGCACGGTCAGTTGATGTCGCTCACCGTATTCGCGGGGTCGAGCCAGTTCATTGCCGCGGGGCTTTTTGCGACGGGCGTAGGCTACGCCGTGCTGTGGGCGACGACGTTCATCGTCAACCTGCGCCACATGCTGTATGCCGCGAACCTGCTGCCGCATGTGAAGCATCTGAACCTGCGCTGGCGCGCGCTGTTGGGATTCCTGCTGACAGACGAGACGTTCGCCGTGACGAGCAGCCACTTCCATCGTCATCCCAACGATCCGATGGGCCACTGGTACTTCCTCGGCTCCGCGCTGTCGATGTATGTGAACTGGCAAATCTGGACGCTCGCGGGCCTGTTGTTCGGCGCTGCGTTTCCGCGTCTGCAAACGCTTGGGCTCGACTTCGCGATGGTCGCGACCTTTATTGCCATCATCGTGCCGCAGATGGCGCGCATGCCCTGGGCCGTGGCGACGGTCGTCGCAGGCACGGCGGCCTATCTTTGTCAGTCGCTGCCCTATAAGCTCGGCCTGCTGGTCGCCGTGGCGCTCGGCATCGCGGCGGGTATGCTCGCGCTGCATGCGAAGCGTCGCGACGGGGCACAACCGACGTCGACGCGAGGTGCTCAATGAACTACGTCCTGGCAATTCTCGGCATGGCGACGGTGACGTTCGCGGTCAAGGCGGGCATCTTCGTGCTGGGCGATCGCGTGCGGTTCCCGGAATGGTTGCGCGAAGCGTTGTCGTTCGTACCGGTGACGGTGCTCACAGCGATCATCGTGCCGATGACGTTAGCCCCACATGGCAACGGGCTCGAACTGACGTGGCGCAATCCACAACTCGTAGCGGCTCTCGTCGCCATCGCCGTCTGTGCGGCGACACGCCATCAATTGCTCACCATCGGCGCGGGGCTGACGGTGTTTTTCGCATGGCAACTCGGCGTCTTGGGTTAGTGGCGGGATAGTTAGGGAAACAACGAAGCCGACAGAAAAAAAGCGCCCCAAGAGGCGCTTTTTTTCATGCGGCAATGCGCGGCGTCAGACTGACACAGTACCCAACGTGCCAGCGCGATAAGCAGCGACGAATGCGTCGAAGTCACCGACCTGCGTGCGTTCGAGTTCCGCCTGCGTGTCGAGCGATTTACGAGCCAGCGTCTCGAAGTGATCGACGACCGCCGGATCGAGCGGCATGTCGCGCAGCGTCTGAGCGTGACGTTTGCTCTGATCCAGCGCGAACGCCTGAAACGCGCCGCCCTTCGTGCCGCGCAGCGGTTCAAGCGCCGCCATCACGCGGGCGGAAGGCGTGAGCGTCACGTCCTGTACCTTCGCGCGTTGCAGCGCCATCGAGTGCGCGTAGTGCGCGCCGCCGCGTTGCGCGTCGAAAGCCGCGGCCGTGCGGTCGATGCGATCGAGCAGGTCTTCGGCCCAATCGAACAGGGTGATCGCTTCGCCGCCGCGATGCAGGACAAGTCCGGGCTTGCGGCCTTCCTTGACGACGTGCGCGAAGTTGTCGCGATTCTCCATGTTCTCGGCGTTCGAGCACGACGGGCTATTCTCAAACGCGCAGAACAGCAGGAAGGCATCGATGAACCGCGCGGTGTCGACGTCGATGCCGACGGGCTGGAACGGATCGATGTCGATACAACGGACTTCGACGTATTGCACGCCACGGCGCGCCAACGCCTGCACCGGACGCTCGCCGCTGTACGTCACCCGCTTCGGACGAATCGTCGCGTAGAACTCGTTCTCAATTTGCAGCAGGTTCGTCGAGAGCTGAATCCACTCGCCGTCGCGCTTCGTGCCCAGCGCCTCGTAAGCCGGATGCGGCTGGCTGACGGCTTGCGTAAGCGCATCGATGTAGCTCGGCAGGCAGTCGTAACAAGGCGACACTTCTGACTGCGCACTGTTCTGATAGCCGAGGTCGCTCATGCGCAGGCTGGTTGCGTACGGCAGGCCGAGCGTGCCTTCGTCGAACGAATCGAGGCCGTGATTGCGTCCGCGCAGGAACTCGGCATGCAGTACCGGCGACGCACCGAACAGGTACATCAGCAACCAGCTGTATCGGCGGAAATTGCGGATGAGGGCGACGTAGCGCGCCGACTGATAATCGCGTTCGCTGTCCTTCGAGCCTTCCGCTTCGCGCAGCAGTTCCCACACCGACTCGGCCAGCGAGAAGTTGTAGTGAATACCGGCGATGCATTGCATCGGCTTGCCGTAGCGCAGCGCGAGGCCCCGACGGTAGACATGTTTGAGCATGCCGATGTGAGAGGTGCCGTAGTCAGCAATCGGAATCACATCTTCCGGCGGCAGCGCGGGCGGCATCGAATCGCTCCACAGCAATTCCGCGCCGAGCTTGCGATAGGCGAACTGATGAATTTCATCGAGACGGGCGATGACGGCGGCAGCGTCGTGCTGCGGCGGCGTGATGAATTCGAGCAGCGCTTCGGAATAATCAGTGGTGATTTCGTCGTTGGTCAGGGCGGAGCCAAGCGCGTGCGGGTGCGGCGTCAGCGCGAGTTTGCCATCGCCTTCGACGCGTAGCGTCTCACGTTCGATGCCCGACAAGCCCTGGCCGAGCAAGTCACGGTTGGCGGGTTGCATGATGAGCGCCAGACGCTGGTCGAGCAATGCGGCATCGGCGGTGTGTTCGTGTTGACGATTCTGGTTTTCCAACTTCCATCCCTCTGGGCAAGCGGACTGCTTTGGCATGGCTGTCGACGCCGAAGTCCGTCGTGACAAGGGGTCATGATCGGTGTGGGGTTCGACGTCGAACGACATACGGAGGTCTACGGGGTGCCGACGGCGGCGGCACGACCGCCGGAATCTGGATTCCGGGGGACGCGCCCAATGCGCGGCACGGCGCGAATTTGGCCTGAGCATAACTGAAAACGCCAAACCGCGTCGGCCGCCACTTCAGTAGGGCTTTTCGGCTTCCGAGCGAGCTTTGGAGTGAGCCTCAGTGAGACTGTCGACATCAGCCTCAGCGTGAGCCTGAGACCCCCTGCACGAATGCCGCATTGGCGGCCCGCAGCACCGCGCAGATACTGGCGACATGATGAATATTCAACACCTCACTGACCTCCTCCCCTTGCTGGCGCTGGGTCTCGTCACTTTCCTGCTCGCGGGTTTCGTCAAAGGCGTGATCGGGCTGGGCCTGCCGACGGTGGCCATCGGCCTGCTCGGACTGGCCATGCCGACGGCCGAAGCTGCGGCGATGCTCATCGTCCCGTCGCTTGTTACCAACATCTGGCAATTGCTGGCTGGGCCGCGCTTTGCCGCGCTGGCGAAGCGGCTGTGGCCGATGCTGGTAGGGATCTGCCTCGGCACATGGGCTGGCAGCGGATGGCTGGCGAATGGCGGCAACCTCGCGGGGATGGCGCTGGGCGTCGCGTTACTCGCTTACTCCGTGCTCGGACTGGCAGCGGTTCGTCTGCATGTGCCGAAACACTGGACGGCCAGACGCGAAGGCGCGGTGGGCGGCGTCGTCGGCGTGGCAACAGGACTGGTGACGGCGGCGACCGGCGTCTTCGTGATCCCGGGTGTGCCGTTCGTTCAGGCGCTCGATCTCGACAAGGACGATCTGGTGCAGGCGATGGGCCTGTCGTTCACCGTCTCGACGATTGCGCTGGCGGCCGGACTGGCCCGCGACGGCATCTTCCACGGCCCGGCGATCGGCGTGTCCTTGCTGGCGCTGGCGCCCGCTCTGGGCGGCATGTTCATCGGGCAGTGGGTGCGAAGCCGCGTCAGCGCTCCCGTGTTCCGCCGATGCTTCTTCGTCGGCCTCGCCATGCTGGGTGCCGAACTGGTGATCCAGCACATGCGCTGAGCCGGGTTTGCGACGTCCACGCCTTACTTCAGATCGGCGAAATCGACGTCCCAGAATTCCATTTCCCGCCGCGCCTCCAGACTCCGTCCCTCCTCCGTGCGACGGAGTTCGACGCGACGGATCTTGCCCGAGATCGTCTTTGGTAAATCGCAGAATTCGATGCGGCGAATGCGCTTGTAGGGTGCGAGGTGATCGCGGCAGAAACGCAGGATATCGAGCGCGAGTTTGTCGTCTGCCTGAAAGCCCGAACGCAATGTGATGAACGCCTTCGGCACGGCCAGACGTAACGGATCGGGACTGGGCACGACACCGGCCTCCGCTACGGCGGGATGCTTGATAAGTTCGCTCTCCAGCTCGAACGGGCTGATGCGGTAGTCGGACGCTTTGAATACATCGTCGGCACGGCCGACGTAAGTGAAATAGCCGCGGTCGTCGCGCATGGCGACATCGCCGGTGTGGTAGTAGCCGTCGCGCATCGCGTAGGCGGTCTTCTCGCTGTCGTCTTCGTATCCCTGCATCAATCCGGTGGGACGCGGCGACAGCACCAGCGCCACTTCGCCTTCGTCGGCTTCCGCCCCGTCCGGGTCGAGCAGCACGACACGGTAGCCCGGCATCGGACGCCCCATCGCCCCCGCCTTGACGGACTGTCCCGGCGAGTTGCCGATCTGGCAGCAGGTTTCCGTCTGTCCGTAGCCGTCGCGAATCGTGATGTTCCAGGCCCGCCTCACCTGATCGATGACTTCGGGATTCAACGGCTCGCCCGCGCCGATCAGTTCGCGGAACTTCACGGCGTGACGCGTGAGATCTTCCTGAATCATCATGCGCCAGACGGTCGGCGGCGCACAGAGCGTCGTCACCTCGCAGCGGGCGGCCGTCTCCAGCGCGGCGCGGGCGTCGAAACGCGAGAAGTTGTAGATGAAGACCGTCGCGCCCGCATTCCATGGCGCGAAGAAGCAACTCCACGCGTGCTTCGCCCACCCCGGCGAGCTGATGTTCCAGTGCACGTCGCCCGGATGAAGGCCGATCCAGTACATGGTGGCGAGATGACCGACGGGGTAACTCTGATGCGTGTGGAGCACGAGCTTGGGACGCGATGTCGTGCCAGAGGTGAAGTACAGCAACAGCGGATCGGTCGCGAGCGTGACACCGTCTGGCGTGAACTGTTCGGGCGCCTCGTAGGCGGGCGTGAGCGAAGTCCAGCCGTCGGGCGGATGATCGCCGACCGCGATGCGTCGATAGTCGCCGGGCAGGTCGTCGAACTTGACGGCATCGCGCGCTGTGGTGACGACGTGCCGCACGCGCCCGCGCTCCAGCCGGTCGGCGAGGTCGCCGGCAACGAGCAGCGTGGTGGCGGGAATCATGACGGCACCGAGCTTCATGCACGCGAGCATGAGGTCCCAGAGTTCGACCTGATTGGGCAGCATGAGCAGCACACGGTCACCGCGTGCCACGCCCTGTGTGCGCAGGAAGTTCGCAACGCGATTGGAGCGTGCCGACATTTCGGCGAAGGACAGACGCGCTTCGCGTCCGTCTTCTTCTACGACCCAGAGGGCCGGGGTGTCGTTGCCTTGCGCTTGTGCATCGAAGAAGTCCAGCGCCCAGTTGAAATGGGTGAGGACAGGCCAACGGAAATCACGGTACGCCACGTCGTAATGGGCGCGCTGCGCGAGCAGCAGGTCGCGTGCGTCGCCGAATCCCTGGGTGTGCGGCATCGCTTGTCTCCGAGCCTCATGGGCGATGGATATAGGCAGATTTCCATTATCGTGAGGCCCTTCGAATACGACATCCGGAATAACCATCATGCATGCGGGACGCCGAGCGAATACTCAACGACGCGATGCGCGAGCAAGGCCATGCGCGAAAAACAGAAGCGATTCAAGGGGTTGATGCGGCAAGCGATCGGCGGGAGCAAAAAAAGATGCGTCCGACGCGCACGCCCCCTATCTTTCGCGCGAAAAGCTCTGCTATAATCGCGTTCTTTCGAGTGATGCTTCCTAGCGATGCATCTCTCACGGGGCGTAGCGCAGCCTGGTAGCGTACCTGCATGGGGTGCAGGTGGTCGGAGGTTCAAATCCTCTCGCCCCGACCAGAATTGAAAAACCCGCACAGTCTTTGGCTGTGCGGGTTTTTTCGTTTGCGCCGGACTATTGCGATTTCCCCCTCCGAAACGCGGCCAACCCGAAATATTCCGTTTGGATTGCGCTACGTTGGCGTGTCCGCCTGCCTGTAGAATGAAGTCGACCCCCGCGAAACTTTCACCGCATTACGAAAGCTTGACTTCTAAATTTACGCTAAGCACTCCTTGTGAAGAACATCTACCAAATCGATGCGCTCCGCGGAATCGCGGCCTCACTTGTGGTTTTGTTTCACATGATCCCATTCTGGGTATACGTGTTTCCAGGAGCGACTTCCGCGCTCGCCGGGGGAAGCTATCTCGGCGTGTCAGTGTTCTTCGTAATTTCTGGATTCGTGATGGGCGCGGCGACCCAACGCGATGCTCGCGTCTCATCCTTCTTGCTGAAGCGTGTTTTCCGCGTTTACGTCCCGACTGTGGTCGCGGTTGCACTGTACTGCGTCATCACACAAAAGTCGGCAAGTCTCGTTGAAATCTTCAGAATCCTGCCGTCCGGCGGCTTCGCCCCGTACTACGGCTACGGTACGTACTTCATTACGTGGACGCTAACCTACGAAATCGCGTTCTACTTTCTCTACGCGATTGCCATGCGTATCTCGTGGCGGTACCGCACGGAAGTCGCTGTTGGCCTGATCCTGCTGAACTGCCTGCCAATGCAGTATCTGCTCACAGGGCACATTGTGTTCAATCCCGGTGCGGTGCAACAAGTGAGTCTTTTCGGACACACATTTCTCAACGTTGTGGCTTCAATTGCGATAAATCCAATTAACCTTCTTTTCGCTTTCGGATTGGGGTGGTACCGCGTCTTCGACCAAGTTGCTATGCGAGTTCGTGATATTTCGCCGGCGACGCTTGCCTCATGGCTTTTCTTGTCGGGAGGAATGGTGACGGTCGCCTACTTTTTTGTAAAAGGATATGGCGTTTTCCAGATGGGTTTTTTCGCCCTCGTGCTGTTTTCCTCGTTCATGGTTCTCAACATGGTCCAAGGGCCGGGCGAACCGAATTTCGTATGGCGATTAGGAAAAAACCTCGGAAAGGTATCCTTCTCACTGTACCTTTGCCATTACTTGGCTATCGATCTGCGAACGCATTACCTGCCAAGCAACGTCGAACTCGCGTGGCATCCGCTGATTGTCGGCGCAGCCATTGTCATTCTCACAATGGTTTTCTACATGCTCGTTGATGCGCCGATCCATCGCTTGGGCAATCGTCTTGCGGCGAGATTGCCTGTGGCCCAAGAATCCGCGACAGCTTAAGTCAAGCCTTCGGCGCAATCGGTCCCACCGCGACCTAATCCGACAGCGGGATATAAGCCTTCATCGTATAGCGCACGTCCGGCATGACGACTAAGCGGGCTTCGATCACGCGCATGCCTTCGTATCGAACGCAGACCGGCATCACGTAGACGCAGTCGAACACGCGTTGCACGGTCGGTTCGTCGCCGGGCTCTACTGCACGAACCCGCATCGACCGCAGTCGATCCAGCAAGAAGCCACGAACGTCCTGCTCGGAGGGTGCCTCTACGCCGATAGCGCGGGCGAATTCATCGTGTGCGAATTTGCGAACCAGATCTACCGTCTCGTCCAGATTGGCCTGAACCGCGACTGTTTTCATGATGTCCTCGCATCGTTGCGCCGTGGTAATCGTTAAAGGTTTGTCAGTTTATCGAGCCGATACATCGGCATCCGCACGACCGCCCCCCCCCCGTGTGAGCGCGACGATGGAAAGATAAGCCAGATTTTCCGCTTTCAAAAGACTGAATTTTTATACAGCCTCGCACCCGGGCTTTTGCCATGCTTATGCCCAGTCGACAAGCTCAGTTTCCGGCAGCGGTTTGCTCAGGAAATAACCTTGCGCAAAGTCGTATCTGAGCGCGCGCAGCTTCTCCTGCGTCACGGCGGCCGCGCCGTGCAAAGCCAGCGCCAATATCGCCAGGCGCGCCCTCATAAGGGCTGCACGCAGCGGCAGACGACCTGTTGTCTTCATGATGGAATTGCGATGTCGCGCAGTGCAAACGGAGACGGGCAGTGATGGGGAGATAACGGCGCAAGCCCCCGAACTACTCCTATGCACCGGTAGGAAATTTGCCGTCGCCGCAGCATGCGTCAGGCGACCTTGCGTTGCCCTTCAACGCGCGATCAACACGAACGCGTCCGCAAATGCTGGGAAATTCGCTCTACTTTCGTTTTACTTTTGGAATTTCCGTTCTGAAGGCTGCGTGCACGGCGGCGCACGGGAATGCGCCGGGCCGTGCCACGCGTTTAGGTCGTCAGGCTGTCAGACGGGCGAGCAGCGTGCGCGGACGTCCGGCACGCACTTGCGCGGCCAATGCCGCTTCGCGCCAGCGTGCCGTGGGCACTTCCGACGGCGAGAGCAGACTGTCGAAGCCACACGCCCACAACATCGCCAACTGGTCGGGCAACAGCGGGCCCGCCGCACGGATGGCCCCCTTGAACTGCCACTTGTCGCGAAGGAACTTCGCCAGCGTGAAGCCACGGCCGTCGCGCGTCTTCGGGAATTCGATCACGACGAGTTCCAACTTCGGCAACAGCGCCGCGATGCGTTCGGGGTCATCGTGACCCTGCACGCGAATACCGGCAGGTGCTACGCCCTGTGCTTCCGCCGCGAGCCATGCGTCGAGCGGCAGCACGGTGTCACTGCTTACCTGATACGCCGCGCTGGCGTCATTGGCCGCATTAGCGACATTGGGGGCGTCGGCCGCGACATAAGTCCAGACGTCCTCGGCAGGCAGTCCGTTACGATCAATCAACATGCAAAGCTCCCTTGAATTCTTCTGCACCCACGCGTCCGAGCGTATCGATGAAGCGCTCGCCCTCGTTACGCAGCTTCAGATAGCGTCCGAGGATGTTTTCGATCACTTGCGGCACCGCTTCGTAGGAGACCCCCGGGCCGAGAATCTTGCCGACGGCCGCGTTGTCGTCCGCCGAGCCGCCCAGCGTGATCTGATAATTTTCCTTGCCCGCCTTGTCCACACCGAGAATGCCGATGTGCGCTACGTGGTGATGCGCGCAAGCGTTGATGCAGCCCGACACGTTAAGCGTCACCGGGCCGATATCGCGCTGTTGCTCCTCCGTGAAGCGCAGCGCGATACGCTGCGCCACCGGCACCGAACGTGCGTTAGCCAGCGCGCAATAATCCAGTCCCGGGCACGCAATCGCATCCGAAATCAGACCGATGTTCGGCGTCGCCAGACCGTTGGCCTTCAGTTGCTTCCACAGCGCATGCAATTCGTCGCGTTTCACATGCGGCAGCACAAGGTTCTGCTCGTGCGTCACGCGCAGTTCGCTAAACGAGTACTGATCGGCCAGATCCGCCAGCACCAGCATTTCCTGTGCACTCGCGTCCCCCGGAATACCGCTGGCAGGCTTGAGCGAGACGACCGCGCTGATATAGCCCGGCGCTTTGTGTTCGTGCGTGCAGGTGTCGACCCAGTGCTTGAAATCGATGTCGTTCGCATAGGCTTGTTCGAACACGCTCGACTCGGCCGGCAGCGTCTCGAATTCGGGAAGGATGAAACGCTCGCCAATCGCCGCGATGACGTTCTCCGCGAGCGGACGATGCGTCTGTGCAATGCGCGCGAATTCTTCCTCGATCATCTCGATGAACTTCGCGGGCTGCATTTCCTTGATGAGAATCTTGATACGCGCCTTGTAGATGTTGTCGCGACGGCCCAATGCGTTGTACACGCGCAGAATCGCCTCGACGAAGCGCAGCAGATCGGCTTCAGGCAGCCACTCGCGCACGAGTGTGCCCACGATCGGGGTGCGACCCAGACCGCCGCCCGCATAAATCTGGAAGCCGACTTCGCCCTGCTCGTTCGTGCGCGCCAGAATGCCGATGTCGTGGAAACGCACAGCGGCGCGGTCCGTCTGACCGCCAGTGATGGCGATCTTGAACTTGCGCGGCAAGTACGTGAATTCGGGGTGGTCGGTCGACCATTGACGCAGAATCTCGGCGTACACGCGCGGATCGACGACTTCGTCCTTCGCTGCACCGGCGAACTGATCGGTCGTCACGTTGCGGATGCAGTTGCCGCTCGTCTGAATGGCATGCAGATCGACGTCCGCCAATGCCGACAGAATGTCCGGCGAATCGGTCAGCGTCGGCCAGTTGAATTGCAGGTTCTGACGCGTGGTGAAGTGACCGTAACCCTTGTCGTAGCGATTCGCCACGTAGGCCAACTGACGCAGTTGAACCGCGCTCAGGGTGCCGTACGGAATTGCCACGCGCAGCATGTAGCCGTGCAGTTGCAGGTACAGACCGTTCATCAAACGATAAACCTTGAAGTCGTCCTCGCTGAGCTCGCCGCTCAGACGGCGCGCCACCTGCTGACCGAACTCGTTCGCGCGATCCTTGAGGTACTCGCGCTCCGACGGGTCATACCGATAAATGCCGGCATGTTCCGGGGCGACGGTCAGGGCCGGGGCATGCGCCAGTGCGGCTTGCGTACCCGCGTTGGCAGCCTGCTTGCCGAGGTCTTCGCGTACCGACGGGCCGCGCGAGCGCAGTTGCTCGCGAAAGTCCACCGGCACCGGGCCGACTTCGCTCACTTCAGCCGGACGCGGCACGGGATCGACGATCAGATTGGCGGCAGCGGACGCCTTCGCGGCGGCTTGCGCCTGATCGAGACCGTCGGCATCGAACACGTGCGCCTGCGTCAGATCGTCTACCCAGTTGTGTTGTTCATCCAGCCAGACGACCAGACCGTCTTTGAGCCGGTTCGCCGAAATCAGATTGCCTGCGTTCATTCGATGCTCTCGATGCTTGTAGTTTTGGCCGCGAGTTGGGGGAAAACAATTCGCGATTAGAACCGCAGGCTATCAAGAGGCGCGGGAATATACGAATATTGACTAGTTATGTAGGCATTACGAGATGTTGTTTGGCAAAAAATTGATGTGGGTACCTGTATTTTTATACAGTAGTCATGCTACATTTCCCATCATTCAATTTCATCGTGAGTGACACCATGAGCGACGCCAAATCCATCAAGTTCATCGTCGTGCCGTATCGAAAGAACAAGGACGGCGTACTGCAGCCGGGCGAGTTGCGTCAGGCGAGTACGGAGTTTGGCGCGGTGCGCATTGCGCAGTCGATGGCATCCGGCTTTGCGGGGATTGCCGCCTACGAAGTGCTCGTCGACGAAGAGGACGGCACGATGGACGCCCCGCGCGTATTGTTCCAGGAAGGCGCCATTCCGGCGATGGCCGATTGAACTGACTGAATGGGCTGATCAATCCGGCCGCGACGGGCGGGCAATGCTGTCGAACCGCTTGGTCTGACGCGGATGTTGCAAATTGCGCGTATCGAGCGCGTTATTCGTCGCGGCCATTTCCTGTTCGCTTGGCCCCGTGGACGGCCCGTTGCGTTCGCTTGCCGTGCGATTGATGCTCGCGCTGGCGGCATGGGCATCGGTGACTGTCGCGGTCGGTTTGCCCACGGCAGCCACGGCAGTGCTCACCGCCGGTGTTTGATTCGACTGACGGATACTGCCAAGATCGCCCGTGCCGAGGTATGACTGCGCGTTGGCGTGCCCGAACGTCAGAACGCCGGTCAGGCACACGATGGCTGCGAAGCATTTGGTGCGATTCATAAGGCCCCCGTTTGGTGATTCGTTAGCTTTCGACATGGAGGCATTGTCTCAGCGTCTTTTCCCGTTGTCGCCTGCATAAATCACAGTTGACGCCCCTGCCCCGTGGTTCTGCTTAGCGCCGTAGGCTTCGTCAGAGTAGTCAGCGTCGTAACGCTGATGCGATTGCGGCCATTTTGCTTGGCCACACGCAATTGTGCGTCGGCAGCCTTCAGGATGGCGTCGGCGCTGTCGCACTCAGCCGCGCGCCCGGTCGCCGCCCCCACGCTCACCGTCACCATGCCTGCGGCACTCCCTTCGTGATCGATATGCAGACGCTCAATATCGCGTCGCAACTGTTCGGCCATCACCTTGGCCGCATACGCGTCGGTGTCGGGCAGCACCACGGCAAACTCTTCGCCACCGTAACGCGCTGCCATATCGCTGTCGCGCCGCACGTGCCCACCGATATTCTTCGCGACGGCACGCAAGACATCGTCGCCGATCGAGTGGCCGTAGGCGTCGTTGAAATGTTTGAAGTCGTCGATATCGGCAAACAGGATCGACAACGGGCTGCCTGAGCGTTTCGCACGCCGCCATTCGCTGCCGATTTTGGCGTCGAGCGCGCGACGATTGGCGAGTCCGGTGAGCCCGTCGGTCATCGACAGGCTCATGAGCCGTGCTGCAGCCGCAGCCCGTGCGCGCATCGCGGCCGCGAGCAACCATGAGCCCGCCATCAGCGTGGCGGCACACACGAGGGCAATCGCACCGAACAACATGGCGTGGCGCTGCCATTCTTGCAGAAGGTCATCCGTCGACGGCGTAACCACGACGAACATCGACGCCCCCGGCACCCGCACGGATCGGTACTCTTTTTCCTGCGTCCCACGCGGAAATGCCAGTGCTGCCGCGAGATCGCCGTTACGCGCCGCGTTGCCCGGCAAAACGACGAGTTGGCCCGGCTGCGCGCCCGAGCAAGGATCGCAGGCCAGCACCGTGCCCTTCTCTTCTACGATGTCGATGGATTTCAGATCGGCAGAATCCACGTCGTTCACCAGTGTGCCGAGACGATTCAGCCGCAGCGCAAGCACTGCGACCCCGGCAAACGAATGATCGGGGGCCGCGATGCGGCGCGTGAGCGCCACCGACAACCGGCCGCCGTGCGTACGTGACGCGTAGGGCTGCGAGATGTACAAGCCAAGCGACGGGCTGCTCTCATGCGAGCGGAAGTAGTCGCGATCGGCCACACTGACGGGGGCGCCCTGCGTCCGGTCGAGCGGCGCGGCAATGCGCCCGCTCTTGTCGACGACATAAGCATCGTCCAGAAAGTCCCGGCTCAGCGCCTGTCCGAAGCGCACGCGGTCGCGCACCCGGTCCGGAAACAGCGGCGTAGCCGGATCTTCCGCCTCGCGCACCATTTCCATGAGCAGCGCATCGTAGACCGCGATGTTGCCGCCCAGGCTCGCCGCGACCACCGACGCCACGCTTTGCGCCCGCTCCAGCGCGTGTTCGTGGCGCGCCTGCCGGTCGGCACGCAGCAGCAGCGCCACGCCAGCGAGGATCGCCAGCGCGATGATCGTGCCAAACACACCGATCATCCACGGGTAGTCGTCGAACTTGCCGGACACCGCGTGCAGGCGCTTGCGGATCCAGTTTCCGGCCGGATTGCGCGAACCGGGTACACCTGAGCTTGTAGTCATAGCGAATGGCCTGACAGCGATACCGGTGTGAGGGTCGGCGAGGATGCCGTGCGCTAACGTGCACTAATGCTCACGAACGTCCACTAACGCACATTCTGGGAGATGTCGTCGAGAAGCGGCACAATGGCCAGCATGATGAGCACCACGGCGAGTGGAATCGTGGAGACGAAACCCAGATGCTTGAAGCCCAGCGCCCCCGTCATCCCCCCCAGAAAGAACATGCCCAGCAACGCGCAGAGCAGCCACAGCTTCTGCCGGTCGCCAGTCACGCGAGGCAACTCCTGCGCCACACCCGGCCGGTTCCAGTAGCCCATCTTGCCGAGTTCGATACCGATATCCGTCACAAGACCGGTCACGTGCGTCGTCCGAATTTCGGCCCGGGATATCTTGGTGATGATGGCGTTCTGCAAGCCCATCACATAGCACAGCAGCCCCACCGTGGCGGGCACGTACAACACCCGGTGACTCTCCAGATTCGCGCCCATCACGCCGAACGTTAGCAGGAGCAGCGCCTCGAACATGAGCGGTGCCGCGTACTCACTTTGAGTGTGGTGGCGGCGTCCCCAATGGATCAGCACGCTTGATGTGGCCGCCCCCAGCAGAAACGCCAGCAGAGCGCTTAGCCCCGCGAGCACCAGCACGAGTTGGCCGAGCGCGAGATTATCTGAGAGCGACGCCACGATCCCCGACATATGCGACGTATATTGCCCGACGGCGAGGAAGCCGCCAGCGTTGGCCGCCCCGGCAACGAAAGCGAGCGAGCAGCCCAAACGCCGGTTCGCCGCGTCCGTGCGCACCGGTTGGGTAAAGCCACGAAGATAGTTGATCGGCATGACGCAGGAGTCCCCGGCTTCGCACTTGGAGTATTCTAATGCGCGTTGACGCAAAGTCGACGAGTGACTTGGGGGACATCAACAATAATGATCGACTGCTACGCATACACCAGCCGAGCCCTGCCCGATCTTGATCCGGTAGCGCTCTCGAAAATCATCGTACATTCCCGCGGTTTCAACGAAACCTATGCCCTGACAGGCGTGTTGCTTTACGACGGTGCCAGCTTCTATCAATACATCGAAGGGCCTGCCGAGGCACTGGCAGACGCCCGCCAGCGCATCGAAGCGTCGCGTCACCATTCGTCCATCCAGGTGCTGCTCGACGGCACGCCCCGCCAGCCGGGCGCGTTCTCGACGTGGAGTCTCGGCTACCTGATGCTCGACGAGCCGGCGCACGCGCTGCATGCCTTCGTGATGCCCGCAGATCACGCACAACTCGTGGGGGCCTTCAACGTGCTGGCGGAAAAGGCCGACGTGATGTGACGTCGGCCAGCATCATTACTGCTCGATCTGGCGGTTCCAGCGCTGATCCCACTGCGCGCGACGCTGGTTGATGGCGTCCCAATCGACCGTCTTGATGTTCTTGGTCAGGTCGTCGAGCTTGCCGAGACGCGTCTGCATCGTCGCGGGCACAGTAGCCTTCGGGTTCGTCGGGATGTACGCACCGGCCGCAGCGGCCAGCGATTGACCCTTAGCCGACAGCAGATACTGCGCGAGCTTCTGTGCCATCGCGTTGTCCGGGCTGTTCTTCACCACACACAGGTCGACCAGCAACTGCACCGCACCTTCCTTCGGCGCGACGTAGCCGACCTGAATGCCCTTGTCCTGGAGATCGCTCACGGCCGTCGGCGTCAGCGGGAAGATCGCGGCTTCGCCCGTCTGGATCATCTCCGAGAGCTTGGCCGAGTTCGGGATGTACTCGACCACATTCGGGCCGACTGTCGACGCCCACTTCGTGAAGCCCGGCTCGACGTTCGTCTCGCTGCCACCCCAGATGCGGTTCAGTGCGAGGAAGCCATGCAGGCCGAACGTGCTGCTTGATGCCGACTGGAACACCACCTTGCCCTTGAACTTCGGATCGGCGAAATCGGTCCACGAGGTCGGCGTGGCCCAGCCCTTCTCCTTGAACAGCTTGGTGTTGTAGCCGATACCGGTCATGCCCAGTTGCACGCCGGCGCCCATGTCGTCCTTCACGCGTGCAGACGGCATCAGTTCCTTGAGCACGGGCGAATCGTCGAGCTTCTGGCACACGCCCATGCTGATGGCGCGCGCCATCACGCCGTCGTCCAGGAACACGACGTGCATTTGCGGGCTGTTACGGTTGGCAAGCAGCTTGGCCAGCACGTCCGACGACGTGCCCGGCACCACCACGACCTTCACGTTATTGGCCTTCTCGAACTCCGGAAAGACCTGGCTCGTGTAAGCCTTTTCCATCGGGCCGCCATTCATGCCGATGTAAAGCGTTTTGGACTGCGACCAGGCTGCACCGCTCGCGCCCAATGCCAGCGCCGCAGCGCACATGACGACCTTCTTAGACAGCTTCATCGTGGTTCTCCTTGCGTTTCCAGGGTGTTAGGAATGTTGTTTGGGACGGACTCTGAACGTGTGGGATGTGTCAGGTTCCTCAGACTTCGGCGCGCGTGGCGGGGACAATGGCAAAGCGGTCGACGGCAAAGGCATCGATCGGCGTGGCCGTCTCGCCTTGCGTGACCAGATCGGCCAGCACTTCGCCAACGCCCGGTGCGAGCAGGAAGCCACCACCCGAGAAGCCGAACGCATGCACCAGACGCGGTGTCGTGCGGCTCATGCCGATGATCGGGTTGTCGTCGGGCGTTTCGCCTTCCACACCACTCCACGTGCGAATCAGCAGCGCATTGCGCAGCGCAGGCAGCAACGCGCACGCTTCGCGCATGACGGCGCGCGTAGTGTCGGCCGACGGCTGGGCGTACTCGCCGTCGCCGGTGCCGCGTCCGCCGCCGATCACGCAGTTGCCGCGCTCCACCTGCCGCGCATACACACCGCCGCCGTACACGCCGAGGTTGTGTCCGACAAATTTAGGCAACGGCTCCGTCACCCACATGTTCGGGTAGATGGCATGCATCGGCACGCGCTCACCGAACGTGCCTGCAATGTGGTTCGCCCACGCGCCGGAGGTATTGAGCAACCAGTCGCAACTCACGTGCAGTTCGTCGCCGTTTTCCGGTTTCGCCGTCAGTTGGAAGCGCACGCCATCGTGCGTCACCGACGTAATCGGAGTGCGCTCACGTACGTCTGCACCGAGGGCGCGGGCCGCACGCGCGAAGGCGGGCGAGACCAGACGCGGATTCGCGTGACCGTCGCTCATGCACAGCGAACCGCCAACGGCACCATCCCCCAGCCACGGGAAGCGCTCGCGAAACTCCGCGCCGCGAAACACCGTCGTGGACAAACCGTAGTTCTGCGCCATCGCCGACCACGCGTCGAGGGGTTCGAGATCGCTCTCGCGACGTGCAAGCCTCAGGTGCCCCGAGCGGACGAATTCACCGTCGATGCCGATCAGCTCGGGCAGACGATCCCAGATCCGGCGCGCCCGCATGGCGAGCGGCAACTGCACTTCCGGACGGCCCTGACAGCGCACGCCGCCGTAGTTCACGCCGCTGGCCTGGGCGCCGCAATAGCGCCGCTCGAACAGCGCGACTTTCAGACCACGCTCGGCCAAAGCCCGTGCGGCCGAGGCACCGACCAGCCCGCCACCAGCGACGACCACGTCGTAATGCAGGGTCTCACTCATCGCGCGCCTCCTCGGGAATGGCGGCGACATTTTCGTCGAATAACATCGGGGCAATCGGAATCGGTTTGATGGGCGCCTGCGCACGCAGCCGCCCCACTTGCGCATACGTCTGTCCGCTGGCATCGGCCAGCACATGACACGCCGCTTCGCCGCACATGCGCCCCTGACAGCGACCCATGCCCACACGGGTGAGCGCCTTCAGGCGGTTGATTTCGGTGACACCGTCCTGACGAATGCACTCGCGCAACGTGCCTGCACTGACCTCCTCGCAACGGCAGACGAGCATGTCGTCGGGCCACTGCGCGGCAGGATCTTTCGGCAGCGCAAAAGCCTGCTCGATGCCTTCGCGAAAACGACGGATGCTCGCGAGCTTGCGCTCGATGGTCGCGGCGTCCGGCATGGACGGGGCCGCAACGCCAAGGTCTTCGAGTAACGCCAGCGCTGCGCGACGGCCTGCGAGTTCGGCGGCGTCTGCCCCCGCGATGCCCGCACCGTCGCCTGCGAGATAGATGCCGGGTTGCGAGCTGCGTCCGGCGGCGTCGCGCTCGGGCAGCCAGCATCGGTTGAGATCGTCGAACACGAAACGGCAGCCTGCGAGATCGGCCAGTTGCGTCTCCGGTCGCAGGCCGAAACCCAGACCGACGGCGTTGCATTCGACGCTCGACTCGCGACCGTTGTGCTGCCAGCGAATCGCGCGCACACCAGCCGTGCCGTCGATGCCTTCGAGCGTCACGCCGTATTCGACGCGCACGCCACGCGAACGCAGCCATCCCAGGTAATAGACGCCTTTGGCAAACGTCGAAGGCTGACTCAGCAGACGCGGCGCGGCCTTCGCTTGTTCCACAAACGGGCTGGTATCGAGCACGGCGACGACATTCGCACCGGCTTTCGCATATTGATACGCCACGAGATACAGCAGCGGCCCGGTGCCCGCGAACACAACGCGCTCGCCAATGGCACAGCCCTGCGCCTTGAGCGCGACCTGTGCGCCGCCCAGCGTGTACACGCCCGGCAACGTCCAGCCCGGCACGGGCAGCACGCGGTCGGTCGCACCGCTGGCAATGATCAGATGCGTGAACGGGACCGGCGCTTCACGTCCGCCGTGCATGGTGTGCAAACGCTGCGGATCGCACGCCCACACGAGCGTCTCAGGCCGGTAATCGACCTGCGGCAGAAGCGCCGCCATCGCCTTGTGTACGGCATCGGCTTTCGCGGCTTCGAAACCGTACAGCGCCTGCTTGCTACGTACGAAACCTGCACCTTGCGGCGGCTGACGATAGATCTGGCCGCCCCAGCGAATGTTCTCGTCGAGCACGATCGGACGCACGCCCGCGGCGACCAGCGTTTGCGCGGCACGAATGCCCGCCGGCCCTGCGCCGACAATAACGATGTTCGCGACGTTGGCGTCCCGGGAATTCACGGCGCGCTCAGCCATGCGAGCCTCCGTGCACTTCGTTGGCATCAGGCGCGCGCGTGACGATGCGCATGCCCGCCTGTATCGTCGTCGAGCAGGCGCGCAGGCGCGTGAGTTGGGCGTCGCCACCACCGGCGTTCACCGTTTCGCAACGCACCCAACAGTCCTGACATGCACCGATCATGCAGAAACCGGCGCGCGGCGTGCCGCTGAATTCGCTGATGCGCACGTGCCGCTGATGCGTGAGGATAGCGGTGAGCAACGTGTCACCGGCGAGCGCCTGCACCGGTTCGCCGTCGATATAGAACGTCACGGGCGCACGTGCGGTCTCGGACAGACGCGTCAACTGCGGACGGCAAGCGGACGAGCCAGACGCGCGCACGTCTTGAGGAAATTGGGAAGAGCTGGACATAAGCGTCGTCGTGGGGCGTGCGGTCAATGCTGGCCGATGAGAATGCGATTCAGACCGTAGATGCGGTCGAGCAACAGCATCGCGCCGAGCGTGACAGCAATGACGAGCGCCGAGACGGACGCCATCATCGGATCGATCGACTCGGTGGCGTACATATACATGCGCACCGGCAACGTGACGGTTTGTGGCGCGGTGAGGAAGACCGACATCGTCAGTTCGTCGAAACTGTTGATGAACGCCAGCAACCAGCCACCGGTAATGCCCGGCAAAATCATCGGCATGGTCACGCGACGGAACGTCGTCCACGACCCCGCTCCGAGCGAGGCCGCCGCGTTCTCGACGCTGCGGTCCAGGCCGCTGATCGAGGCGAGCACGAGACGCATGATGAACGGCGTCACGACGATCATGTGCGCGAAGATGAGCGCGCCGAACGAGCCCGTCACACCGAGCATGGCGAAGAAGCGCAGCAGCGCGATGCCGAGCACGAGGCCCGGAATCACCAGCGGCGAGAGCAGCAGACCGTTGAGGAAGTTGCGGCCCGGGAAGCGCGAACGACCGATGGCGAGCGCCGCAGGCAATGCAATCGCGAGCGAGAGCGTGGCCGAGATGAACGCCAGCTTCAGGCTGGTAAAGAACGACGCGATGAAGTCGGGATAGTCGAGAATCGCCCGGAACCAGCGCAGCGAGATACCGCGCGTGGGCAGCGAGAGCGTCTGCTCCGGCGTGAACGCGACCAGCACCACGATGATCATCGGGGCGAGAACGAAGAGGATGACGAGCGTGTGGAACGCGAGCGCCAGGGGACTATTTTTACGCATGATGGCGAGTGAGTTCTGTTCTGCTTCAGTTCGGCAATAGCGTTGGCCTTAGCCCATGCTGCGCGAGTAACGGCGGTCGAGCAGACGGTAGTACGTCAGCATCACGATCAGGTTCGCCACCAGGAGCAATACAGCGATGGTCGCGCCCAGTGGCCAGTTCAGTGAGCTGAGGAACTGGTCGTAGACAGCGGTCGCGGCCACTTTGAGACGGCGTCCGCCCAGCAGGCTCGGAATCGCGAAAGCGCTTGCAGACAAGCCGAACACCATCAGGCTGCCCGAAAGAATGCCCGGCACCAGTTGCGGCAGCACGATGCGGCGCAGCGTCGTCGCTTGCGACGCCATGAGCGAGAGTGCTGCGTTTTCCGTCTGCGGATCTAGGCGTTGCAGCGACGTCCACACCGGAATCACCATGAACGGCAGCATCACGTGCGCCAGCGCCACGACGATGGCGAAGTTGGTGTATTCCATCTTGAACGGCCCCATGCCGACCAGCCCGAACGCCTGATTGATCAGGCCGCCCGAACTGAGCAACATGCTCCAGCCGAACGCGCGCACCACGATGGACACGAGCAGCGGCGAAAGAATGATGAGCAGGAACAGCGAGCGCCACGGGTCGCCCATGCGCGAGAGCACGTAGGCTTCGAACGTCCCCACCACGGCGCAGATCGCGGTGACCGTGAGCGAGATGCCGAACGTGCGCAGGAAGATCGTGTGAAAGTACGAGTCGAACAGCACTTCCTTGTAGTTCTCGAACTGGAACGCGGCAATCGGGCCGCTTGCCGGATCGAACTGATAAAACGTGAGCGCGAGCGTCATGAGCAACGGGATCAGCACCAGCGCCACGAACAACAGCATGGCGGGCGCACTCATCACCCACATCGGCAGATAGGCGCTCCACGGCGCGCGCGCGACCGGCGCGGCGTCCGCGCGCGGGACTTGCAGCGTCTCAGCCATTCGCGCACGCTCCTGCGGAAACGAAGCGCACGGCTTCCGGCTGCCAGTCCAGACCGACCGACGCGCCTTCGTTCAACGGCTCGCCGCCTTCGTTCTGGCAACACACGAGCACCTCGCCCAACGGGCTGTCGACGCGGTACAGCCACTGGCTGCCGAGGAAGAAGCGGCTTGTCACCGTCGCCGACAGACGGCCGGTCGACGGGGCGCATAAGCGCACCTTTTCCGGACGCAGGCACATGGTGATGACGTCGCCCACCGCCATGCCACGGTCGCGCGGCGCTAGGTCGGCGAGCGCGGCACGCTGAGTCAGTTGCGCGCCCAGTTCGATATGCAGATGCTCACCGTCGCGCGCGGCAACGCGCCCGTCGAGCATGTTCGCCTTGCCGATGAACTGCGAGACGAACGGCGTTTCCGGACGCTCGTAAGCGCGGTACGGTGTGTCGACCTGCGTGATGCGCCCAGCTTCCATGACCACGACGCGATCGCTGATCGACAGCGCTTCGGATTGGTCGTGCGTCACCATGATGGTGGTCGTGCCGATCTTGCGCTGGATCGAACGCAGTTCGAACTGCATGTCTTCGCGCAGCTTGGCGTCGAGGTTGGACATCGGCTCGTCGAGCAACAGCACCGGCGGCGCGATCACCACGGCGCGGGCGATGGCCACGCGCTGACGCTGGCCGCCCGAGAGCTCACGCGGGAAGCGATGACCCAGCGCTTCGAGCCGCACAAGCGCGAGCGCTTCACGAATGCGGTCCTTGCGTTCCGACTTGTCGACGCCTCGCATCTCCAGACCGAAGCCGACGTTGTCCGCCACGGTCATGTGCGGGAACAGCGCGTAGCTCTGGAACACGATGCCCAGACCGCGCTTGTTCGGCCGCATGTTCGTGATGTCGCGCCCGTCGAGCGTAATGCGCCCGGTCGTGGCTTCGACGAAGCCCGCGATCATCTGCAACGTGGTGGTCTTGCCGCAGCCCGAGGGGCCGAGCAGCGAGACAAACTCGCCCTTCTCCACCGAGAGATTGACGTTCGAGACGGCGTTCAGCTCGCCAAACGTCTTGGAAACATCCGTCAAAGTCAGAAAAGACATGGTCACTACCTTCGGACGCTCGCGCGTCGCATGAAATGCAATTGCATCGAACAGTAGCGAGCCAAATTGCATGTCGCAAGATAACGATTCCGTGAAATGAGATAAATTTTCAAATTATTTCATTTGACGGAATATTTCACGGATGGACAGAGTCTTTCATTTCGCGCCACCGTCTCGGGATAATCCCTAACTTATGCCGAATATTGATTGTTTTTACAGGTTTTGACGCATCGCGCCTGTTTTCAAGTCGTAGCGGCTTACGCTAGTATTTCGTTTGACGGAATATTCGAGACCCTGATGACCACCTCCGATTCACCCCGCGCAACGGCAAACTCGTCTGCGGAATCCGCCGGCGCGGGCATATTGCAACGCACGTTTGCCGTCATCCGTGCCCTCGGTGAAGCCAAGCCCGAAGGCGAGCGCGTCACCCACATCGCAAAAGCCGTCGGCCTGAGTCAGGCGACGGTGCACCGCATTCTTCATGCGCTCATCGCCGAGCAGGTCGTGGAACAGGACGAGTCGTCCAAGCTTTACCGGCTGAGCATCGATTTCTTCGCGATGGCCGCTCAGGCGGGCAACCCGAGCGGCATGCGCACGTTGTGCCGCCCGTCGCTGCTGCGGTTGTGCGCCAGTCTGGGTGACACGATTTTTCTGCTGGTGCGCAGCAGCTTCGATGCCGTGTGCCTCGACATGTGCGAAGGCCCCTTCCCGATCCGTTCGTTCACCGGCGACATCGGCGGACGTGTGGCACTGGGCGTGGGTCAGGGCAGTCTGGCGATTCTGGCGTTCCTGCCGGAGGCCGAGCGCGAGGAGATCATCCGCTTCAACGTGCCGCGACTGCGGGGCTACGGCGTGCTCGACGAGGTGTATCTGCGCACGGAGATCGAGCGGGTACGTCAGTTGGGCTACGCCGGGAGCAACAGCGGTGTGCTCGACGGCATGGCCGGCGTCGCCGTGCCGGTGTTCGACCGCATGGGGCATGCCGTGGCCGCGCTGAGCGTGGGCACACTGGCCGCGCGGCTGTCGCAGGATCGCTTGCCGATGGTGGTGGAACTGTTGCGGCGTCAGGCCGAACTGATCGGCCCCCAGACGAATCCATTCGACGTCGCCATGCGCCGCCCGATGCACGGTCTCACGCGCGCGCTCACGACGGAGCCGCTTGCTTAACATTTGGCGGACGGAGTGGCGCCGACGACGGAATCCGTCCTTTTGATGGCCGAAAATGGCCAGCGTTTCATGCAAGGGGCTGCGAGAATTGCGAGCGGGCCCGGCCCCCTTTTCCTTTTTTCTTATCCCCTTCGGCCGCGGCCTTCAGTGGAGAGCAGATATGGCATCAGGCGAACACGAGTACCGCGTCAATGTGGAATGGATCGGCAATCAGGGCAGCGGCACCTCGGGCTATCGCGCGTACGGGCGCAATCACGAAATTCGCGTTGACGGCAAACCCACGATTCCCGGCTCGGCGGACCCGGCCTTTCGCGGCGATGCCGCTCGCTGGAATCCGGAAGATTTGCTGGTCGCGTCGGCAAGCGCTTGTCACAAGCTCTGGTACCTGCATCTGTGCGCCGAGGCCGGGATCGTCGTCGAACGGTATGAGGACAACGCCGTCGGCACGATGCTCGATACACCCACCGAAGGACGCTTCACCCGCATCGTCCTGCGTCCGCACGTGTCGATTCGTGCGGGCGGCGACGTCGCGCTCGCCGAACAGTTGCATCACGCCGCGCACGAGAAGTGCTACATCGCCAATTCGGTCAATTTCCCGATCGAATGCGAAGCGGTCATCGAGACGGTCGAGGTTTGACGCATCGATTGACCGGTGCGTGACGGCTTGATATGATCGGCTCACTTTGAAAACGCCCTCCCGGTTCGCCGGGAGGGCGTTTCGTTTTGGTTCCACTCACAACATTGGAATCAAGACATGACTATTTCCGCAGAATGCTTCGCCGCTGCTGGCTACCTCCTCGGCCATGCACGATATGGCGACGGCCCTGCGCCCGTGCTCGTCATGCACGACTGGCTCGGCGATCACACCAGCTTCGACGCCGCAATGCCCTGGCTCGACGGCCGCGCATTCACTTACGTCTTCGTCGATCTACGCGGCTACGGGCTCTCCATCGATTTGACGGGCGATTACACGGTGAACGAAATTGCCGCCGATTGCCTCAGGCTCGCCGATCACCTCGGCTGGCAGCGCTTTCACGTGATCGGTCATTCGATGACAGGGATGGTGACGCAACGTCTGGCGGTCGATGCACCGTCGCGCATCGCAAGCGCCGTTGCCGTGTGCCCGGTGTCGGCGACCGGAAATCGGCTGAATCCCGAAGCCCTCGCCTTCTTCTCAAGCACGACGAACGACGACGCCGCCTTGCGGCGATTGCTCAAGTTCGTCAGCGGCGGACTATCCGACGTTTGGGTGGATCGCAAGGTCAGGCAGAACCGCACCACGGTCTCACCGGCCTGCCGCGCTCGGTACCTCGATATGCTGGTGACAACGGATTTCGCCGCAGAAGTTCAGGGGGCAGAAGGAACGGAAACCCCGTTTCTGGTGATCGTCGGTGACAAGGATCCCGGACTCGATGCGGCCGCAATGGCGCAGACCTTTCTCGCATGGCATCCGAACGCGATGCTGGAAGTCATGCCGAACTGCGGGCACTACCCTATGCAGGCATGTCCGCCGTATTTCGCGACCGTGATCGAGGACTTCCTCACGCAAAACGGCCTCTGATCCCGGCGGTCTGAGGTCATTCGTCCAGCAACGCCATGAGGGTCATGGCGTTTCGCTGGCCCTGATCCTCGTAGTTGTTGTTGAATACGACATACACGCGCGCAACGACTTTCGCGATCACACGGATCGGATCGACCAACGCCGCCAGTTCCGCTTCGCGATAGTCGTAATTGAAACGATCGGACGCCGCCGCGCTATCGCGCACGTTCCACGTCTGCTGATTGCGTCCGTGCAGACGCACGACCGCCGCGAGTGGCGACGTCGTCTCCCAGACTTGCGGGATGCTGTTCGTGAAGCCCTGCGGCTCGTCCACCGTCGTGTTGACCCAGCCCATCTCGCGCAGCCACGCCAGCGTCCTGTCGCAACGCTCGCCGTCGAACCATCCGCGATGCCGGAACTCCGCGGCGATGCCGTAACCGGTCATACGTTGTGCGCAAGCTTCGACGTGCTCGCAGCTGGACTTGTCGCCCGTCAGCCACGGCGGAAACTGGAAGTGCACCAGACCGAGCTTTCCTGCCTCGCGTAACGGCTCGATGGCCTCCAGATAGCGCCGCCAGATCTCGTCGATCAGCTCGGTCGGCAGGTCTTTGTAGTAGACGTTCGCTCGCGGCCCCGGCGGCAGCGCCGACTGGAGATCCTTGGGGAGCGCGATGCGCGGGGTCTGGTGGCCCGTGAGCAGACGAAATGCCTTGATATTGAAGACGAACGCGTCCGGGGTGCGCTCGACCCAAAGCCGCGCATTGGATCCCGAGGGCATCGCGTAGTAACTGCTGTCGACTTCGACCATCGAAAACTGGCTGGCGTAGAAGCGCAGACGCGCTTCGGCAGACGTATGTCCCGGTGGATAAAACCGCTTGCAGGCGATCAGCGACTTGTCCGTCCACGACGCCGTACCGACATAGACCTTGCCCATCCCGGAGCCTCCCATTGGCGCGACACAGGCCGCGCGTCGGCCGGGTCGCCATCCCGATATTCCGGCAGCTTTCGCACAAGTATAGGCGCGTGCCAAGGCCTCACGGCGGCACTGCGTTCGACGTAAATTGCTCGGTGACACAACGCCCGGCGGACGGGGACTGGACTGGGACGAACGCATGAAATACTGCATGCACATCTGATCCGGCACGCGCTCCCCGCGGCGTGCCGTTTATACGGCCCGCAGCTGACCCTGCGGGCCGCCTTTTTCGGATGGCATGCCGCGCGCTATCATGGTCCGCCATCAACATGCGGCCCGACAACGGATCGCCGCCTGCACGGACCTCTTGCCATGACCGAACGTCTGCCCGTCGAACTTCCCAAAGCCTACCGTCTGCTCAACCACGGCCCGACCGTCCTCGTGGGAAGCGCGCACGACGGGCGTCGCAACGTCATGGCGGCCGCGTGGTCGATGCCGCTCGACTTCTCGCCGCCGAAGGTCGCCGTCGTCATCGACCGCAATACACTCACGCGCGAGCTGGTCGAAGCCTCGGGCGAGTTCTCGCTGAATGTGCCCGCGCGCATGATCGCGCGTGAGACGCTGGCGGTCGGCTCGGTGTCCGGACGTGACACCGATAAGTTCGCCGAAGGCACTGGCGTGACGGCCTTCAACGGCTCGCACATCACCGCGCCGCTCATCGATGGCTGCCTTGCATGGCTCGAATGCCGGGTGATTCCCGAACCGCACAACCAGGATCGCTACGACCTGTTCCTCGGCGAAGTCGTGGCAGCGTGGGCCGATCCGCGTGCGTTTCACGACGGACACTGGCAGTTCGAACCCGGCACATCGCGCAGTCTGCATTACATCGCCGGAGGCAACTTCTTCGAGACCGGCGAAGCTTTCGAAGTCAAACCCGGCAACTAACCCGACACTTCTCTCCGACAACCCGCCATGAGCCACACCCTGCCGCCGCGCCGCGCGACCGACAGCACCGACAGCCTCTACAGCAGCGATCGTCCCGCGCAGACCGCGCACGCCTTGTGGCGTACGGGTGGCTCGGGCGGTATGGGCCACGGGGAGAACAGGGGCGATGCCGTGGATGCGGGTGCGGGTGCCATCGCGTCGCCCTATTTGCCAAGTAGCCCCGAGCGGGGCAGAATTGAGAGCGTTACGGATGTCTTCGATCGTGAGTCCACGTGGCTCAACGCCCGTTCCGCCGTAGCACCTGAATCATCTGCGAAGTCTGCGTCGAGTCCATCGCCTTTCATGGCTTTTGCACCCGGTGCGTCGCTCGCATCTGCTATGCGCTTCGAGCATCACGAGTCGTTCGAACCTTTCGTGCAGTTGCCGAATTCGCGGCCCGAACCATCTCCGTCGATGGCACTGCTGTCGTCCACCCGCTGGGCCCTGTCCACCCGTCGCGACATGACTGCATCCGGCCACAATTCCTCTGACGCCAACGATCTTAACGACGCCCGCGCCCGTCTCCTACGCTCGGCCGGCTCGCCACTTGGCCGGGCCAGTGGTGTGGGCCTCGACGAGGCAGAGCGCCTCGCCGCGCTGCGTCGTTATGAGATTCTCGACACACCGCCCGAACCTGCCTTCGACCGTATCGTGCGGCTTGCTTCGCACGTGCTGGGCGCGCCGATCTCGCTCGTCTCCCTGATCGACGAATCGCGCCAGTGGTTCAAGGCGCGCCGGGGCATCGATGCCTCGCAAACGCCGCGCTCGATGGCTTTCTGCGCTCACGCCATTCTCAGCGACGACGTGCTTGTCGTGCCCGACGCGCGCGCCGACCGGCGCTTCGCAGATAATCCGCTCGTAACTGGCGACCCGAACATCCGTTTCTACGCGGGGGCGCCGCTGCGCACGCCCGAAGGGCACCGGCTGGGCACGCTGTGCGTGATCGACCGCCGCCCCCGCGATCTCGACGACGAGAAACGCGGCCTGCTGGCGGATCTGTCCTCCCTTGTGGTGGATGAACTCGAACTGCGCCGCGTGAACCGGGTGCTCGGCGACATGGCGATGCGCGACGGCTTGACCGGCATGCTCAACCGCCGGGCTTTCCTCATGCAGGCCGACCGGCTGTTCGCGGTCGCCCGCGCGCAGCAGCGCCGCCTGTCCGTCCTGATGCTCGACATCGACCACTTCAAAGGTATCAACGACACCTGGGGGCATGCCATTGGCGACAGGGTGATCGTCGAATTGACGTTGGTGTTGCGAGCCGCGCTGCGCAAGAGTACTGTGATCGGCCGTCTGGGCGGCGAGGAGTTCGCTGTGCTGCTGCCCGAGGCCGATGCGCAGCGTGCCCTGCAGGCGGCGGAGCGCATGCTCGTCGCGATCAATGGCGCAAGCGTACCGGGCCCGAATGGGAACGCGCCGGTGCGTTTTTCTGCCAGCATCGGTGTCGCCAGCCTCAGCCCGGACGACGCAGATTTCGGCACCCTGCTGCAACGCGCCGACCGCGCGCTTTATTCGGCCAAGCAGACCGGCCGCAATCGCGTGGCCGTGTTGTGATGTCCCCTCCCCTGTCGACCGATTCCGACTGAAGACGTAAGCCACAACCGCAATGGGCAAAAGCCGACTCGAAGCATTTAGCGATGGCGTAATCGCCATCATCATCACGATCATGGTGCTGGAGATGAAAGCGCCGCACGGCAGCGAACTGGCGGACCTGCTGCCGGTCGCGCCGACGTTCCTTACTTACATCCTCAGCTATGTCTATGTCGGCCTCTACTGGAACAACCACCATCATCTTTTCCAGGTGGTCCAGAAGGTGTCCGGCGGGGTCCTTTGGGCCAACCTGCACCTGCTGTTCTGGCTATCGCTGATCCCGTTCGTCACGCATTGGCTCGGCGAGAACCATTTCACCGCGTGGCCGACGGCGCTCTACGGCGTGGTGCTGTGCATGGCAGCCATTGCCCACTACATGCTGTCGCGAACCCTGCTGGCCGTGCACGACGGTGGCAACAAGAAGCTGGCCGACGCCCTCGGGCGCGACTACAAGGGCAAGCTGTCAGTAGTGGTCTACGCGGTGGCCATCGGGCTGGCGTTCGTGGTGCCGGCGGTCTCGCTGGCGCTGTATGCGCTCATGGCGGCCGTGTGGCTGATCCCGGACCGCCGCATCGAACACGTGATCGAGAAGTGATCTTCTTGACACGGTACCCCGTGGCAGTCGACGCGCACCGGGTTTTTCCGTAGTATCCGCACCACTATGCAAAACGTAACTTTTGAACTGACGGGCGAATTCGTCGCCCTGAACGACCTGCTCAAACTCACCGGCGTCGTCGATTCCGGCGGCGCGGGCAAAGTCATGGTGGCCAACGGCGCGGTCAGTGTCGACGGCCAGATCGAGACCCGCAAGACCTGCAAGATCCGTGCAGGCCAGACAGTCGCTGTCGATGGCGTGCGTATCCGGGTGAAGGCCGCCTGAAGGGCCCATAAAGCCCGCATAAGGACCGCCTCCCCCCGGTTTATCCCACGTGAGCCTGCCTCCGCAGGTCGCTATACTTGAAAGCGATTTTGGCGTGTCAGCCCCAGTCACCCCCGACAATGATTGCAGGACGTCCGAGGAGGCCCTTGCGATGGTCGTGCCCGGATCACCGTCCGTCACAGGCGCCTCACCGGCACCGGGACGCGAAGCGCTGCTCGAAGCTCTCGACCGGTCGCTGGGCACGCTTACGCTCACGCCGGACGGTCTCATCGCCGACGTCAACGACAAGTTCCTCGGTGTCTTCGGGTACACACGCGATCAACTGATCGGCAAACCGCACGCCATGCTGTGCGACGCGGCCGACCCGACGTGCGGCGACGCCCTCGCGCAGGTGCTCACCACGCGGCGCTCGCATACCGATCAGGTCCGCCGCCTTCGCCACGACGGCAGCACCGTTTGGCTCGAGGCCACCTACAACCCCATCTTCGACGACGACGGCAAACTCGCCTTCGTGATCAAGCTGGCCGTGGACGTGACGGACCGCGTGGCGCGTCAGGCCGCCGACGACGCGCGTCTGCATCTGCTGTCGCTCGGCGTCGACGAAACGGACAACGCTGTCCTCATCACCGACGCCCAGAGCCGCGTCTGTTATGTGAACGCCGGTTTCACCCGCATGCTCGGTTACGCGGCGAGCGAGGTCGTCGGCCAGTCGGTGCACGCCTCGTCCGGCGACAGTCTGATGGACGAATTCGCGAGCGGCGCAGCGGCGATCGAGGTCAAACAAGCCCTCTCCGGGTGCCTCGTATCCGCGCGCGACGGCCGCAGTTGCCATTGCGAAGTGCTGGTGCGCACCGCGCAGCGTCAACCGCTGTGGGTCTCCGTCGTGACGAACCCGATTCTCGACGCACAGGGCAAGCTCGTGAACGCGGTGGTGCTGTTCACTGACATCACGCAATCGAAAATTCAGGAAGTGTTGCAACACAAGGCGTTGGCTGCGATGGTGCGCGATGCGCCGCTCGTCGAAGTGCTCACACTCGTGTGCCGCGAACTGGAACAGATCGCACCGGAAGTCATGGCCTCGGTCGTGCGGGTGGATGCCGAAGGCAAGTTGCGTCCGCAAGCCGGGCCCAGTCTGCCTGCGCAATATCACCAGACCGTCGATGGCATCGCCATCGGCCCGAACGTGGGCACGTGCGGCACAGCGGCATTTCTGGCGCGGCCGGTGATCGTGACCGACATCGCCAACGATCCGCGCTGGGCCGATTATCGCGAGATGGCGACCGAGTATGGGCTGGCGGCGTCGTGGGCGATGCCGATCATCGCGAACGACGGCCGGGTGCTCGGCGTACTCGCGTTTTACTACCGCACGGCGCGCGGCCCGGACGCCCTGCATGAGCGGCTGGTCGACGTCTGCGTGCATCTGTGCAAACTCGCCTTCGAGCGCGACGAATCGCGCACGCGCATCCGTCAACTGGCGTTCTCCGACAGCCTGACGGGGTTGCCCAATCGCAGCATGCTCGGCGTGCTCGCCGCACAGGCCATCGCGAGTGCGTCCGAGCTGAACACGCGCATGGCGGTGATCTTCATCGATCTGGATCGCTTCAAGCAGGTCAACGATTCGCTCGGCCATCAGGCGGGCGACGTACTGCTGCGAACGATTGCCCAGCGCCTGCGCCGTTCACTGCGCGGCGCGGATATCGTTGCAAGGCTCTCAGGCGACGAGTTCGTCGCCGTACTTACCGAATGCGATCCCGAACGGCTCGACATCGCGATCGAGCGCATGCGCACGGCGCTGAGCGCCCCGTGTCAGGTCGACGGCGTAACGCTCGTGCCGTCGGGCAGCTTCGGCATCAGCCTATATCCGAACCATGGACGGGAATTTGACATCCTGCTGCAACGCGCGGACATGGCGATGTATCAGGCGAAGATGACGAGCCCGGGGAGCGTGCGCTTTTACCACGAGGACATGAACGTCCACGCGCAGGAACGGCTGGAGCTGGAGACCGCCATGCGCGACGCACTGCGTCTGGGCAAGCTGCAGTTGTTCTATCAGCCGCAGATCAATCTGCTCGACGAGTCGGTGTACGGCGCAGAAGCCCTCTCGCGCTGGACGCACCCGCAGTACGGCGAGGTGCCACCGTCACGCTTCATCGCGCTGGCCGAGGAATGCGGCCTGATCGGCGAACTGGGCACGTGGACGCTACGCGAATCGTGCCGTCAACTGGCCGACTGGCGACGACGCGGTGTCGGCATCGGCAACGTGTCGGTCAATCTGTCGCCAACCAACTTCCACGATCACGATCTGCCGCACACGATTGCCGAAGCGCTAGCCGATCACGAACTACCGCCGTCGTGCCTGGCCATTGAGATCACGGAAAGCGTGCTGATGGATCACAACCCCAGCACGCTGCGCATCATCGAGGAAGTCCACAACCTGGGCGTGCGGCTGTCGATGGACGACTTCGGCACCGGGTATTCGAGTCTCGGCTATCTGCGCCGACTGCCGGTTTCGGAACTGAAACTCGACCGCAGCTTCGTGCACGACATTGCGCGCGACGAAACGGTGCGTGCGCTGACCAATGCGATCATCAGCATCGGTCGCAATCTGCATCTCACCGTGGTGGCCGAAGGGGTGGAAGACGAAGCCCAGCGCGACTTGCTGGTCGCACAAGGCTATCGCGTGGCGCAGGGGTATCTGTTCTCCCCCGCTTTGAGTGCCGACGATCTGGAACACTGGCTCGAACGCTGGTCCGCGCAGCGACGTTCGCCCGACCCTGTTCAATCCTGAATCAAGGCGCCAACCCCAATTCCAGCTGATGCAGGGCCGTCTCGATGGCCTGGCTCTGTTCGCCGTCGAGGGCATCGGCCGCCACACTCATCTCACGGCGGTAGATCATCTCGCCGTAGATGTTCGCCAACACGCGCGCTGCCGGACACAACGACAGGTTGCTGTCTGCGGCCTGATGACTGGTCCAGTAGTTGATCGCTTGCTCAATGTCGGCGATGGAATAGTTGGCTTTCATGAGATGTCGTGTCTCGCCGTGGAGTGGAATACTGTAATTATATACAGTATTCAGGAAGTCTGAGAATGGCCCAATCCCGGACCATTGACGTCAATTCTCGGGTGCACGTTTCGGAACTGCAACACTTGATGCTCGACATCGGACGCCGTGCTGCCGACGCGCGCCAACAATTTGCGCAAAATCATCCACTTAGCAACTCCGGCACGATAATGGCTTACGGCAGAGGAAACGCTGCGCAACGTCCCCACCGTTAGCAAAGCGCCCCCCCACGATTGCCCCGACGGAGCCCATCATGCCGCCGAGACACGTCACACCCTGCACGCGCGTTTGCCCGCCTGGTGTTTGCCTGCTGAATCACGACAGACGGCGTCGCCCGGACATCCTGCGATGGCTCACTCTGCTGGCGATCGGTCTGCTGGCCACGATGGCCGCCCCACACGTCCAAGCGCAATCGATGCCTCCATCCACGGCGAAACCCGCAGATGCGTTTCACCAGCCTTGCGTCGCCGTGCGGGCAGTGCCTAACGAGTCAGCACGTGATGTGTCGGGCGCTGCGAGGGCCTTCGTCCTCACCTCGCGCGTGAGCACACTGCACAAACAGTACGTCGATCTGGACGATCGCTGCGCGACCCCGCCAGCGTTCGCACCGACCCGCGACGTCGACTCGACCTCCGTCTGGTATGTCGACGCGCCCGCCGCCGGTGTGCACGCACCGTCGCGTCATCCGGGGGCACTGACCTTACACGGCGTGACGTCCTGAGCGACGCGACGCCGCGTTTGTTATGCTGCGACTTTCGCGCACCGGTTATGCACGTCGCCGTCGCGCTTCCTGATTCTCCCGAACCACAATGTCCGCCAAGACTCCCGAGCCCCAGAAGACCTCAGCCAACGCCACGGGTAACGCCCGCAACAAACTCGCAGCCGACGTGTCGCCGCCCCCGCCGGGTGCCATTCCGCTGGCCTGGGTCGGCCTGCTGGCGGCCGCGGCCTGGGTGCTAAAAAGCCCGAATCCCACCTGGGGCGTCGGCGTACTCTGCCTTTGCGCCGGACTGATCTCCTCGTTCGGCGCTCGCCGCCGTGGACGCGCGCCGTGGCCTGCCTTCTTTACGGGATTACTGCCGGTCGGCGTCGCGCTGTTCTTCGCGCTGCTCATGCTTCGTCCCCTGCTGCGATGACAGTTCACGTGCGGGTCACGGCAATGACACTCGCCGAGAGCCGCATCGTCCCCCTTAAGTTACCCACAACTTCTGTGGATAACCCACTGGATAACCTGACACCACCCTCTTGAGACGCCCGCCGTTACACGCTGTCAAGAGGATTGCCCGTTTCAGCATCAGCATTGGATAAATTTTTTGAGCTTGACGTTTTGCCTCGCTTCTGTGCGCAAACGTCACGGGTTTGACATGCGCTCGGACGCCGTCGGCCCCGAGGTCGCGGAGGTGGCAACAAGGGACCCCGGAGAGAGCGCAGAGGGTTCGCAGCCCGGGTGAATCGGCCTATGATGGAGACATGCGACACGTCGCAATGCTTCTTTTCAGTGACTTTTGGGGAGAACGTCTCGTATGACCCAATCCGACAAGCCGTCTGTGAACGCTACGTCTGCCGATGCCAACGCCCACCAGGCGGGGCAATCCGAACCCGCTGGGGGTCCGGTGACCGAAGCCGAGCGCGTGCATCTGGATGAGCTGCTGGCACGCCACTCGGTCACCGAAACCGTCGACCGGGCCTCAGTCATCGATCTGATTAACCGTCTGCGCGAGCCGGACGTCAAAACATCCGAGGACCGTGACCGCGTGGTCAAGGAAAGCCGCTTGTGGAAGGAAGTGTCGCACCGTGACACCGCCATGTCCCTACTGAACTCGCTGGCGCAGATGGCCCCCATCTTCCTCAACCAGATTCACTGGTAATGCCTGCTGCGCCGACCCCCGGTCGGCGCACGTGCCTTCTTTATCTGCTCACCCACCCTCAGTCGACGGCCGATGTGTCGGCTATCCCGGTGCTTTCCGATTGATCTGGATTAAGTTCGTGCGCAAACGCGCGCGCCCGAGCAGGACGTTGTCGTGCGCGTGCCTTACAATGCGGGTCGCGCAAGTTTTCCCTGTTGACCCAAGATCATGACCACCACGCTGGACACCCCGACCGAATTCAAGAGCTGGATCTGCCTGATTTGCGGCTGGATCTACAACGAAGCCGAAGGCGCACCGGACGATGGCCTCGCCCCCGGCACTCGCTGGGCCGATGTGCCTGCCGACTGGCGTTGCCCGGAATGTGACGTGTCCAAAGAAGACTTCGCGCTGTCGGAGTTCTGAAGCCGAAAGCCCGGTCGCTGCGCTAGGCCGCAACCGGGTCGTTCGACTGGGGAGACGGTGCAACACCCGCCGTTTCGGCACACTGCAACGGCATTAGTGGTGCCATCCCCATCCACGGCCCCAACCGCGGCCACGCCAGCCACGGTAGTAGCCCCCGCCGTAATACCCACCCACGCCCACCGTCACGACCGGCGCCGGTGCAACCGCGTAACCCGGCGCGTAATAGCCCGGAGCATAGGCGTATCCGTTGTTATATGCGTCACCGTATACAGGCGCGCCATACGGCACCGCCACGCAACCGGCCAGCAACATGGCGACGGCAGCGCCGCCCGCCAACATGAGTCTGCGTTTCACGATGATCTCTCCCGCACGAATCGATGGAATCCGGTGCGACGGCGACCGATGTCGTCGATTCCGGTCGATCCCGATCGCACCTGCTTGATTCGTTAGACAGGGGAGTTCCCGCGAAATGCGGAATACGTGCACGCTCTTTGGTTACCAAACGTGACATTGGTAACGACGGCGAAATCCGGTGGATGCGATGCGTGTCGGGATGCAGTCGTCGCGACATCCCGATTGAATTTTCAACGCACAGAGCGCATTGCGTGGATCAGAACACCCAGCAACGATCGCGCCCGGCGCGCTTGGCACGATACAACGCCATGTCTGCGCGCTCGACCATGTTCATCGGTGAATCCGAATCCTGCCACTCGGTAATACCGAAGCTCGCGGAGAATTGCAGCGGCGGCTCGCTCCCTTCGACCGATTCACGCTTGCAACGCTCGCGAATCCGATCGGCCACACGCAGTGCATCGCGTTCGCTCGCGCCCGGCAACAGGATGGCGAACTCCTCGCCCCCGATGCGTCCGATCAGATCGTCGCCACGCAACGTTGACGAGCACACCAGCACGAAACGGCACAGCACCTGGTCGCCAATGGCATGTCCATAGGTGTCGTTGATCGTCTTGAAGTGGTCGAGGTCGGCGACGATGAGGCTCATCGGCTCGTTCTTGCGTTGTGCGGCCTCCAGCAGTTGCTCGAAGCGATGGAAGAAGTAACGGCGGGTCAGGCTGCCCGTGAGTTCGTCGTAGCTGGCTTCGAACGCCAGTTGGTTGTTCGCCGCGCGCAACTCCTCGTTCGACTGACGCATCTCATGGTGCTGCGTCCGCTCGCGCCAATACGTCCAAGCGACAAGCGCCACGATGATCGCGCCCCCCAGATACAGCAGGAAGCACAGTGCCAGATCCTTGGCGTGCTGACGCGTGAGGGCGTCCCACGCCTCGACGCCTTCCACCGCGTAGACGATCAGATCGTTGCTCGCGCTCGGGCGCGACGAAATCACGAACGGCTTGCGCAGATCGTTGAACTCCGACATCCGGTCCAGCAATTCCTGCGGCACCCAGGCGTTCGAGCGGCCCGGCGCACGTTTGAATTGCGAAATCGGCATACGTGCGAAATCGTTGCGCTGATAAAGCGCCTGCCGCTCGGTGTCGGAGAGCGAGCCGAGCTTGCCGTCGATCATGAAGCTGTTTTCGAAACGCGGGTCGTTGGCCATGATGACGACGCCGTTGCCGTCGGTCACGAACGATTCGCCGCTGCCGACCCAGTGGCGCAGACGGGTCAGCCCGATTTTGGTCATGACCACGCCAATCAGCAATCCGTCGCGGTACATCGGCGCGCTGAAATAAAGACCCGGTGCCTGATGCTCCCAGCCCGACGCGTAGCGCTCGAAACGATCGCCGAGCAGCGCGTTCGTGAAATAGGGCATGTCGGCCACAGATCCGCCAAGCGGTGATGGGACGTCCCGGTAGTTGCTGGCGGCGACACACACGCCCCTCGCGTCGATTACCCACACGCGGTCGACGCCAAAGTAGCTTTGTGCGCCGCGCAGGAATTCGTTCGCACGCTCGACGACATCCGCCGCAGCCGACTTGCCGCCCGCTGTGGGCACGACATCGCGCAGCAAGTCGACATCGGCCAGCGTCGAGGGAATCGCGCGCACCATCGACAAATCCGTGTTGATAGCGTGCACCATGCCGTCGGCGACGCGATCGGCAACGATTTGCCCGGCGTCGACGCTTTGCGCAAGCTTATCGCCCACCAGCGACGTGGCAGTGCGATCCGCCGCAACCCAGCAGGCGACCAGCACGCCGACCGAGACACAGGCGGCATAAAGCCAATGCCTTATCCTCATCCGAAAATCAAACGCTCGTTCTAATATTTTTCACTTGTTACGTTGGTAAAGTACTCGCTTCATTCGAAATCGCGCTTCTGTCACTTCCCCGGACAGAACTTCTGGTCGCGACCGGCATTCGTTGTGCCAGCGAATTCCCGCCAATTCTGGTCTGCGCGTCAAACTCTTCCCCTCGTTTCCGACCCTCGGCTTGTCGCGCCCCGCGCCTTCGGATCCCTGCTGCCACGCCATTGTCCACCCCAACAATGGCAGGCCGTTGACAGCCCGCGCTCCCTACGCCGGTCTACTGCCGGTCGGGGCGTACGGCCATCCGTTCATGCGTTTCGGAATCACCGCGAGAACCCGGTGATTCTATAGTACTCCGACGATCCTGCCGTACGAAAACCTTCTGATCGTCGATTTATTATGTATAGCTATTTAACCTATTAACTAGCTCGTTTTGGTGTTTCTCATTTACTTCATCTTTATTGGCAAATACCGAATCGGGCAATTAGCAAATCCAGCTGTTCGATTTCCACCGGCCGGGAAAATAAATAGCCCTGCGCACTGAGCGGCACAAAATGACGAAGCCAATCGAGCTGGCGTTCGTTTTCCACACCTTCAACAATCAGATCGATGCCCAGCGAGCGCGCAATGTTGACGATGTTCGAAATCATGAGACACGACCGTGACGAATCGGGAATCGATTCGACAAACGATCGGTCGACCTTGAGCGTGTCGACAGGGAAGCGCGTCAGATAGGACAACGACGAGTAACCCGTGCCGAAATCATCCAGTGCAATGCGCAAACCCGCGCGTTTGAACTGCTCGATCTTCATTTCCACTAGCGCCGGGTTCTTCACCATCACCGATTCGGTGATTTCCAGTTCGAGGCGATGGGGCTCAATCGCGTACTCCTTCACGAGACGCTCAACGAGTTCGCCGATGTCGCCTCGCCAGAACTGCACGGACGAGACATTCACTGCCAGTCGCAGCGACCCCATCGGCGTGCCCCGCCATGCCACGAGTTGGCGACAGGCTTGGGTGAGCGCGAATTCACCGATGGCCACGATCTGCCCGGTCGTCTCCGCCAGCGGAATGAACTCGCCCGCGCTGAGAATGCCGCGCTCCGGATGACGCCAGCGAATCAGCGCCTCCATGCCGCAGATGCAATCGCTACCTAGCGAGATGATCGGCTGATAGGCGAGAAAGAACTCGCCATTGGCCAGCGCCTGCTCCATCTGACGCTCCCACACGACAAGCTGGTGCGCCTGATGCGTCATTTGCTGCGAATAGACCCGCACGACGCTCTTGCCCGCCTCTTTCGCGGCAAACATGGCCAGATCCGCCTTCTTGATCAGATCCGCCTCGGTCTCTTCCGGCTTCGACCAGAACGTCACGCCGATGCTGGCGTGCAGCGCGAACGACGTGCCGTCGGCCACCATCGGCGACTTGAGCGCAGCCAACAGCGTCTCACCCAGCGGCTCAGCCTGATCGGGCGCGCCCTCGCCTTCGAGTAACACCATGAACTCGTCGCCGGCGAAGCGCGCGAGCATCGCCCCGGCAGGCATGCGCGGAATGAACCGTTCCGAGACCTGACGGATGATTTCGTCGCCCTGCGAGTGACCGAGCGTGTCGTTCACGCTCTTGAAGTTATCGAGATCGATGTGCAACAGCGCCACCTTGCCGAGCCGATCCGGTTCGGACAATGCCCGCCGCAGCGACTCCATCAGGGCGTAACGATTCGGCAGACCGGTCAACGCGTCGTATGAGATCAGGCGGGTGAGCTGCTGGTCACGGCCGATCAGACGCTGCATCAGATACGCAATGAGCGCGAAGAAGACGACAAGCGCCACCGAGATAAACGTCGCCATCGTCAAATAGACGCGTTCCACGTGACGATATTCGGACAATTCCTCGTCGAGCGACAATCCGACCTGCACGGCCAGCGGATAGTCGCGCAAATGCCGATACGCGACGACGCGCTCGACGCCGTCGATCGGGTCACGCTGCACACCGGAAGTCCGTTGCTCTGCCGCGAACGGAGGCAACTCACCGGTACCGGTGATGGCAACGCTTGCCCCAGTACTGCGCGCGAGCAGTGCGCCGTCGTCGGCAATCACGGCGATCTGGCCGTACTGCCCGAGCACGGCATTCGTATAGAAGTCGGAAGTAAAGTAGCTCGGCTCCTGCGAGACCACCACGACGCCCGCGAAGGCGCCGTCAGGACGATTCAGACGCCGGCTGAACTGGAGCACCCACTTGCGAGACACACGTCCGAATACCGGATGGCTGATGTGGAGGCCGTCGCTCTCGTCGTCGAGATGCACACGAAAATGCTCGCGGTCAGCGATGCTCACACCCGCACCGCCCGGCATTGTGGCGGCAACCACGTTACCGCTTGCGTCCGTCACGCTCACGAGCACCATGAAGCGTTCGGTGACAATGCCCTCGGTCAGCGTCTGCTTCAGATCGAAGTCGCCGTGACGGCGCTCGTACTCGTATTTCACGAAACGAGTGATCTGGTCGACCTGGCGAATCGCACGCAGCGTCTGCTGTTCGAGGGCGGTCGCGACGGTCGAAGCGGAAGCCGCCGTGTCGCGCAGGATGGCTTTGTGCTCGATGGAGATGCGCCAGAGCACCGCTGTCCACAGAAGGACAAGGATCAGAAAACCGAAAATCAGGATTGCGACAATAGAGCGATAGGAAGTCGCCCAACGCCCGCGTCGCGCTCCCGTCATGCTCGGTTCCGCCATAGGTCGAGATCCTTTCAGCCTTCGCGCCCCCGCGCGAAAAGGTCGGTGTTGGCCCGGTTTTCAAGAGGATCCAGGGACGCCGCTGACGGGCGTCATAGTTTCCGGCAAGTGTAAGGCAATCCCAGCGCCCCCGGAAGTCGTTCCGCGTCGTCTCAATCCGGGAATGTACGGAGTTCATCCGACCGGACGAGCGCGCCCCCGCCTTGCAGCGTGCCATATCTCGGATTACGGAAGTTTCGGCCACCGCCGTATTAGGAGAATCCCGAAGTCGGGTGGGCGGCGGTGAAGAAGGAGATCGGAAGTGCGGGGAGCGCTCAGGACTTCAGCAGATCGATGACGGATTCGAGACGGCGGCGCAGATCGCCCACATCCAGTGCAGCGTCGCCCGGCTCGCCGGGGGCCGATGCATCCATCTGAGCGCCAGCAGCACCCGAAGCGCGCGCGCCGCGCGGCGTGTCGGCTTCGAGACGATTGCGTGCACCATTGATCGTGAAGCCCTGCTCATAGAGCAACTCCCGGATACGCCGGATCAGCAGGACTTCGTGATGCTGGTAGTACCGCCGGTTGCCGCGGCGCTTGACCGGACGCAGTTGCGTAAACTCTTGCTCCCAATAGCGCAGCACATGCGGTTTGACACCACATAGCTCGCTCACCTCACCGATGGTGAAGTAACGCTTGGCGGGAATCGGCGGCAAGGCAACGTGATCCATCGCGGCGTTAGCGGAATGGGACGACGGTTAAATTGCGGACGAAAAACCAACGGCCGCCACAGAATGCGGCGGCCGGGGGAATTACTTGCTCAGTACGCCGGACTCGACCATCGTCTTGAGCTTCTGGCTGGCGTGGAAAGTCACGACACGGCGCGCGGCAATCGGAATCGCTTCGCCCGTCTTCGGATTCCGACCCGGGCGCTGCGGCTTGTCGCGCAACTGGAAGTTACCGAAGCCGGAGAGCTTGACGCTGTCGCCCGATTCAAGCGCGTCGCGGATCGACTCGAAGAACGCCTCGACCATATCCTTCGCTTCGCGCTTGTTCAGACCCACATGCTCGAACAGCAACTCGGCCAGTTCGGCCTTGGTCAGCGTCGGCGCCTCGGTCGAGACCTCGTTCACTTCGCCGCGACCCAACGCTATGCGCTGCGCCGCGAGCATGGCTTCAAATTCACCAGGATTCATTTCGTTCATACGTCCCACGCGATGGCGATGACAGTGCGATAACCCACTCGCACCCGGATTTTTTGCTGAGTTTTAGGCGCGCAAACGTGCGCCGAACCCTTCTACCCGTTGTACCAGTGCGTTGATGGCGCCCTGGACCGTCTCGTCCTGCAACGTACCCGAGGGGTCTTGCAGAGTAACACGAAACGCCACGCTTTTGTCCTGGGCTCCCAGGGAGCCCGAAGCCGCGCCCGCCTTGGGCCGGAACTCGTCGAACAGGCGCACCGACTGCACCACGCTGCATGCCGGATCGTCATGACGCGCAGCCAGCATCGCATCGAGCAGCACCTGAACCGGCTGTGCCTGATCGACTACCAATGCGAGGTCACGCGTGACCGGCGGGAACTTCGAGATGTCCTCGTAGCTCGCTACGTCACGACTGAACAGTGCCTCTGCCTCGATCTCGAAGAGCACAGGCGCCTGCGGCAGGTCGTACTTCTGCTGCCAGCGCGGATGCAACTCACCGATGAAACCGACACGCTTGCCGTCCACTTCGATCGCAGCACTGCGCCCCGGATGCAATGCCGGATGCTCTGCCTTCACAAAACGCGCCGCACGCGGTGCCAGCAGCGCTTCGAGGTCGCCCTTCACGTCGAAGAAGTCGACCTGACGCGCCGCTGCGCCCCACTGCTCTTCGAGCACGGGACCGTAAGCCAGCGCTGCCACAGTCAGCGGCTGACGATACCCACCCACGCTTAGTTCGCCGGACGCCACCGTATTGTCACGGTGATAGGTGCGACCGATTTCGAACACGCGAACGCGCGATGCCTTGCGATTCAGGTTGTAACGCGCCGTCGCGATCAGGCTGCCGATAAGCGTCGAGCGCATCACGGCGAGATGACTCGCAATCGGGTTCAGCAACTTTATCGGATTGTCGTTGCCCGCAAAGTCGGCTTCCCATTCCACGTCGACGAAGCTGAAACCGACCGTCTCGTGATAGTCGCGCGCGGCCACGGCGTGACGCACGGCGTGCTGCGAACGGCGGCTTTCCTGCGTCGGACGCATTTCGCTCGCGGCCACCGGCGGATTGGCCGGAATACGATCGAAACCGTAAATGCGTGCGATCTCTTCGATCAGATCCTCTTCGATCTCGATATCGAAACGGTACGACGGCGGCGTGACTTCGAACACGCCGTCAGTCAGCGTGAACGGTAGGCCGAGACGCGTGAAGATCGCGCTCATCTCTTGCTCAGTGACCGGCACCCCGAGAATCTTGACGGCACGGGCCACGCGCATCTTCACCGGCTGACGCTCCGGCAGCTTCGCGACCTGGTCTTCCAGCGGACCGGCCTGACCACCGCAGATGTCGAGGACCAGTTGCGTGGCGCGCTCAAGCGCGCGCACGTTGCCGGCGAAATCGACGCCACGCTCAAAGCGGTGCGACGCATCGCTGGTGAAGTTGTATTTGCGCGCACGCCCCTGAATGGCTTGCGGGAAGAAGAACGCACCTTCCAGGAAGATGTTCTGCGTCTCAAGACCTGCCTTCGTCGAATCGCCACCCATGATGCCGGCGAGGCCGATCGGGCCGCTGGCATCGGTGATGACGAGGGTCGTCTCGTCGAGCGTGACCGTCTGCTCGTTGAGCAGCTTGAGCGTCTCGCCCGCGCGGCCGAAGCGCACGTCGATCCCGCCTTGCAGACGATTCAGATCGTAGACGTGCAGCGGCTGACCCAGTTCGAGCATCACATAGTTAGTGATGTCGACGAGCGCCGAGATGCTGCGCTGTCCGGCGCGCTCCAGGCGCTCCACCATCCAGCGCGGCGACGGTGCCGCAGCGTTCACGTTACGGATGATGCGGCCACCGAAGCGTCCGCAACCGTCCGGCGAGCTGATGCGCACCGGCAGCGTGTCGGCGATGGTCGACGCCTGTGCGCCCTGCCCCGGCAGATCCTTGAGCGGTGCGCCGGTAATCGCCGCGACTTCGCGGGCAACGCCGAGCAGCGACAAGCAGTCAGCCTTGTTCGGGGTGAGCTTGACGACGAAGACCGTGTCGTCGAGATCGAGATACTCGCGGATGTTCATGCCGACCGGTGCGTCTTCCGGCAGGATCATCAGTCCGGCGTGATCTTCCGAGAGCTTCAGCTCACGGGCCGAGCACAGCATGCCGAAGCTTTGCACGCCTCGCAGCTTGCCGATCTTGATCTGGAACGGTGCACCGCCCGATTCGGCCGGGGGCAAAGCCGCACCGACGGTAGCGCACGGCACCTTGATACCCGGCGCCACGTTCGGCGCGCCGCACACGATGGTGAGCGCTTCGCCGGTGCCGGCATCGACCTGGCAAACGTTCAGACGGTCAGCATCCGGGTGACGGGCGACTTCGAGCACCTTGGCCACGACCACGCCGGTAAACGGCGGGGCGACGGGATCGGTTTCCTCGACTTCGAGCCCGGACATCGTCAGGGCATGCGCCAACGCGTCCGTCGACAAATCCGGGTCGACCAGGGTACGCAGCCACGATTCAGAGAATTGCATGGATCAGTTCGCTCGCAGTTAAGTCTTCACTTCCGAAAGCCCGGCGGCAGCGGCTTTGCGCGCCAGCCAGAGCTACCGGCATCGATTACATGAATTGGCGCAGGAAGCGCAGATCGTTCTCGTAGAACAGACGCAGATCCTGCACGCCGTAGCGCAGCATCGTCAGACGCTCCAGCCCCGAGCCAAACGCGAAACCGATGTAGCGCTCGGGGTCGAGACCCATATTACGGACCACTGACGGGTGCACCTGCCCCGATCCCGAAATCTCTAACCACTTCCCGGCGTTCTTACCGGTCTCGAACTGCATATCGATTTCGGCGGACGGCTCCGTGAACGGGAAGTACGACGGGCGGAAACGCACCTGAATGTCGTCGCGCTCGAAGAACTTGCGCAGGAAGTCGGTGTACACGCCTTTCAGGTCGGCGAAGCTGATGTCTTCGGCGATCCACAAACCTTCGACCTGATGGAACATCGGCGAGTGCGTGGCATCGGAGTCGACACGATACGTACGTCCCGGCGCGATCACCTTGATCGGCGGCTTGTTCATGCGCGCATAGCGCACCTGCATCGGGCTCGTGTGCGTGCGCAGCAGCAACGGCTTGCCCGCATCATCATTGCCTTCGACGTAGAAGGTGTCCTGCATCGAACGCGCCGGATGATTCTCGGGGCTGTTCAGGGCAGTGAAGTTGAACCAGTCGGTTTCGATCTCGGGGCCATCGGCCACGTCGAATCCGATGGAACGGAAAATCTGTTCAACGCGCTCCCAGGTGGTGAGCACGGGGTGCAGACTGCCAGCGCCCAGGCCTCGGCCGGGCAGCGTGACATCAATAGCCTCAGCGGACAGGCGCGCATCGAGCAGCGCGTCGGCCATGGCCTGGCGGCGCGCCTGCAGGGCGCCTTCGATCTGTTGCTTGGCCGCGTTGATCCGTGCGCCTTCGGTCTTGCGCGTTTCAGGATCAAGCTTGCCGAGGCCCTTGAGCAACTCGGTCAGTTGGCCGGTCTTGCCGAGAAAGCGGGCTTTCTCGTTTTCCAGCGCGGCGGCGTCGGGAGCGGCGGCGAACGCACGCTGCGCTTCGCTGACGATAAGTTCCAGATCCATATGCTACAGACTCAAGTTAGGCGGTCGGAATGGCCGCGTGTACCAGCGAAAACAAGCGAAAAGGCAAGCGAAAAACAAAAGGGGGCTCCGATGAGAGCCCCCTTTTGGCGAATGGCGCGCAATCAAACGCGCTATACGCTAACTACAGCTTAGGCTGCGACGGCGGCTTTCACCTGAGCGACAATCGCGGCAAATGCCGGCTTGTCGTTGATGGCCATGTCGGACAGCACCTTGCGGTCGAGTTCGATCGAGGCCTTCTTCAGACCAGCGATGAACACGCTGTAGGTCATACCGTGCTGACGCACACCTGCATTGATACGCGCAATCCACAAGGCGCGGAATACGCGCTTCTTGTTACGGCGATCGCGGTAGGCGTATTGCCCAGCGCGCATGACCGCTTGCTTGGCGATGCGGAAGACGTTATTGCGGCGGCCGCGGAAACCCTTGGCTGCTGCGATGACTTTCTTATGGCGGGCCCGTGCGGTGACCCCACGTTTGACTCGAGGCATGTTTCTCTCCTATCTAAGTCGGGGTTTAAGCGAAGGGCAGCATTGCGCGTACGGAGTTCAGATCAGACTCATGAACGCCGACGGCACCGCGCAGGTGACGCTTATTCTTGGTGGTCTTCTTCGTCAGAATGTGACGCTTGAAGGCCTGACCACGCTTGACGGTACCGCCAGGACGCACGCGAAAGCGCTTCTTGGCACCGCTCTTGGTTTTCATCTTAGGCATGAAAAACTCCAGGGTTTTTAACATGATCACAGGTGTGACGCCAAAATCGCGCCCCTTTTAGAACCTGAGACCACTTATTTTCAGGGCCGGACTGCACCCTGCATCGCTGCCGTGCCCTTAACGGACGACGGCGGCAATTCCTTGCTGCCCGGCGGCGTCGTTCGACACCGCCACGGCATTATTTCTTCTTCGGCGCGATGACCATGATCATCTGACGGCCTTCCATCTTCGGCATCTGTTCCGGCTGGCCGACCTCTTCGAGATCGGACTTCAGACGTTCCAGCATACGAGCGCCGATTTCCTGGTGAGCCATCTCACGGCCGCGGAATCGCAGCGTGATCTTGGTCTTGTCGCCGTCTTCGAGGAAACGCTTCAGATTGCGCAACTTGACGTTGTAGTCACCGTCGTCGGTGCCAGGTCGGAATTTGACTTCCTTGATCTGAACAACCTTCTGCTTCAGCTTGTTCTCGTGCGCTTTCTTCTGTTCCGAATACTTGAATTTGCCGTAGTCCATCAGACGGCAAACCGGCGGATTCGCGGTCGGTGCAATTTCCACCAGATCGACATCAGCCTCTTCGGACAGACGGAAAGCTTCTGCCAGTTTCACAATGCCGAGCGGCTCGTTGTCGACGCCATTTAGACGCACTTCGGGCGCAGTAATCTCGCCGTTGATGCGATGCGACTTATCGGTAGCGATGTTGCTTATCCTCGAAAAAAGTCAAAAATTTAGCCGCGCTGTCCGACAGGCGTTATTTGAACGATGCGCATTCTTGCACAAGACGTTCGATGAGCGCGTCAACGGGCATCACACCCAGATCCACGCCGCCACGGGCACGCACGGCTACCGTATTCGCCTCCTGCTCTTTGTCCCCCACTACCACGAGATAGGGAACTTTCTGCAGAGAGTGCTCGCGTATTTTATAGCTAATTTTCTCGTTGCGCAAATCGCTCCGAGCCCTAAGCCCTTGTTCTTTCAACTTTTTCGTCACTTCTTGGGCGTAATCGGCCGTTTTTTCCGAGACATTCATCACGATCACCTGCTCCGGCGCCAGCCAGACGGGCAATGCACCAGCATGGTGCTCGATCAGAATCCCGATGAAACGCTCGAGCGAACCAAGGATTGCACGGTGAAGCATGACCGGACGCTTGCGGCTGTTGTCTTCGGCCACATACTCGGCGTCCAGGCGCTCCGGCATCGAGAAATCGACCTGCATCGTGCCACATTGCCACTGACGGCCGAGCGCATCCTTGAGCGTGTACTCAATCTTCGGGCCGTAGAATGCGCCATCGCCCTCGGCAATCTCGAATTCGCAGCCCGAACGGCGCAGCGATTCCATCAGCGCGAATTCGGCTTTATCCCAATTTTCGTCCGAACCGACACGATGCTCAGGGCGCGTTGCGACCTTGTAAATCATGTCCGTAAAACCGAAATCCTTATAGACCGCGTGCAGCAGCGCCGTGTAGTTCACGCACTCGTCGAGGATCTGGTCTTCCGTACAGAAGATGTGACCGTCGTCCTGCGTGAAGCCGCGAACGCGCATCAGGCCGTGCAGGCCGCCCGACGGCTCATTGCGATGGCACTGACCGAACTCGCCGTAACGCAGCGGCAGATCGCGATAGCTGTGCAGCGCCGAGTTGAAAATCAGGACGTGTCCCGGACAGTTCATCGGCTTGAGCGCGTAGGCGCGGTTCTCCGATTCCGTCGTGAACATGTTGTCCTTGTAGTTCTCCCAGTGCCCCGACTTTTCCCACAACGAGCGGTCGAGAATCTGCGGCCCCTTCACTTCCTGGTAGCCGTTGTTACGGTACACGCGGCGCATGTATTGCTCGACCTGCTGCCAGAGCGTCCAGCCCTTCGGGTGCCAGAAGATGAGGCCCGGCGCCTCCTCCTGCATATGGAAGAAGTCGAGCGCGCGGCCGAGCTTGCGGTGATCGCGCTTCTCGGCTTCTTCGAGCATGTGCAGATACGCGTCCTGGTCTTCCTTCTTCGTCCAGGCCGTGCCGTAAATACGCTGAAGCTGCTCGTTCTTGGCGTCACCGCGCCAATAGGCGCCAGCCACCTTCATCAGCTTGAAGACCTTGAGCTTGCCCGTCGACGGGACGTGCGGACCACGACACAGATCGACGAACTTGCCTTCGCGGTACAGACCGATTTCGTCGGTAGCCGGGATCGATTCGATGATTTCGGCCTTGTACTTCTCGCCCATCGACAGGAACAGACGCACGGCGTCGTCGCGCGACAGCACTTCGCGCGTCACCGGCTCGTCCTTCTTGGCGAGCTCGTGCATCTTCTTCTCAATGGCTTCGAGATCTTCCGGCGTGAAAGCACGATGGAAGGAGAAGTCGTAGTAGAAGCCGTTTTCGATCACAGGACCGATGGTGACCTGCGCCTCAGGGAACAGCTCCTTGACAGCGTAGGCCAGCAAGTGAGCCGTCGAGTGACGAATGACGTCGAGGCCGTCGGCGTCCTTGTCCGTCACGATAGCCAGACTCACATCATGATCGATCAGATAAGACGTATCGACGAGCTTGCCGTCGACGCGGCCCGCCAGGGCAGCCTTAGCCAGACCCGTGCCGATCGAACCGGCGACTTGCGCCACCGTCAGCGGAGCTTCGTACTGGCGTTGCGAACCGTCAGGCAAACGTACCGAAATCATGTCGCACTCCCATGCGCAAAAACGTCACGCGCGGCCCACGCCACGCGGCAAACCACGAAAAAAAACGGCCTCGACTGTCGTCGAGGCCGTCTCTTCATTCCTTGCATCCAGACGAAAAACACCCTCGACTTAACGTCGCACCTTCACCACTGTGAAAGTTCGGGCAGTCTTCAACATGAGTGTTTTCCAGCGCCTGTGTCTGCGGGGTTTCGCGGACTGTAATGCATTAAATTTCGTTGGTAGGCTCGATTGGACTCGAACCAACGACCCCCACCATGTCAAGGTGGTGCTCTAACCAGCTGAGCTACGAGCCTACTGCAAGAGAACGAGATTCTAGCAAGGTTTCAGCGCATCGCCAAGCGATTATTGTGCCTGCCGACGAAAAACCGCATCAACCAAGGCTTTCGCGCGGGGTCGCGACACCGGTTGACGCGTCGAGCCGCCCGCGGCGAGCTCCGGGCAACTCACCCGGAAGAGCTCGCCTCGGGCAGCCATTTCAACGCCTGCGCGACGACACCACGCCCGTCACGCCATTCAACTGCGCCAGCGCACGCTGCAACTGCCCACCATCGCGCACCTCGACCGTGAACTGCATGAACGCCTGCGCACCGCGCGATTGCGTGCTGACGCCCGTCACGTTGAGCTTCTCTCGCGAAAACACTTCGGAGATGTCACGCAGCAAACCCTGACGATCCGTCGCCTCGATCTGGATATTGACCGGATAAGCCGCAACGCCACGCCCTTCGAGCACGTCGGACGACCACGCCGTCTGAATCACCCGCTCGGGCGCACGCGTCTTCATCGACTGGAAACTACTGCAATCCTGACGGTGAATCGACACGCCCTTGCCGCGGGTGACGAAACCCACAATCGGATCTGGCGGCGCCGGCCGACAGCACTTGGCCAATTGCGTGAGCAAAGCACCGACGCCCACCACCAGCACACCGCTCTTCGCCCCCTGCGCAACACTCGTATCGAGACTCTTCTTGGCGACGACCGTGTCGTCGTCCTTCGGCTCGGGCCCCGGCACATTGCCCGAGAGCGCCTGTTCGACGTGCCGCAGGCTAAATTCGTCTTTGGCAATCGACGCGTAGAGATCGTCCGGCGCGCGAAAACCCAGACGCGCCGCCAACTCCTCAAGGTTGACGGACGTCTTGCCCTCGCGTTGCAACGTCTTGTCGATGATCGTGCGGCCGTGCGCAATCGTCTCCTCGAGGTCAATGGTGTTGAACCACTGACGCACCTTCTGACGCGCCCGATGGCTCTGCAAATACCCGAGTTGCGAATTGAGCCAGTCCCGCGACGGACCACCCTGCTTCACCGTGACGATCTCGACCGTCTGCCCGTTCTGCAACGGCGTATTGAGCGGCACCATCGCGCCATCGACACGCGCGCCACGGCACCGGTGCCCCAGCTCCGAATGCAGGTGATAAGCGAAGTCGACCGGCGTCGCCCCTTGCGGCAGCGCAATCACGCGCGCCTGCGGCGTAAGCACATAGATGTGATCGTCGATCGTCGCGCGCTTGAGTTGTTCCCACGGCTGCACAGCAGCCTCGGCCCCCACGGTGTCGGCGACATCGTCCTTCCACGCGAGCAACTGACGCAGCCACGCGATCTTCTCGTCGTAAGCGTCATTCGCCGAAAACGCACCGCCGTAACCCCGCTGTCCGGCTTCCTTGTAGCGCCAGTGCGCCGCAATGCCGTACTCGGCGAAGTGGTGCATTTCGTTCGTGCGAATCTGCACTTCGAATGCGCGCCCGTCGTCGCCGATGACGACCGTATGCAGCGACTTGTAGCCGTTCGGTTTCGGGCGCGAAATGTAGTCGTCGAATTCTTTCGGAATCGGTTGCCACAGGTTATGGACAATGCCCAGCACCGTGTAGCAATCCTTGATGTCGTCGACGATCACGCGAAATGCCCGCACATCGTAAAGCTCGGCAAAATCGACCGCCTTGCCGCGCATCTTCTTCCAGATGCTATAGATGTGCTTCGGGCGTCCGGACACTTCGGCCTTGACGCCCGCACGCGAGAGCTCGTCCTGAAGCCGCTCGATCGCCCCTTCAATGAACGTCTGACGCTCGACGCGTTTTTCTTCCAGCAGCTTGGCGATCTGCTTGTACGTGATCGGCTCCAGGAAACGGAACGCGAGGTCTTCAAGCTCCCACTTCAGTTGCCAGATCCCGAGCCGATTGGCCAGCGGCGCATAGATTTCCAGCACCTCGTGCGGCATATCTTCGGGTGGCGCCTTTTTCTCGGCAGCATACCAACGCAGCGATTGCAGACGCGAGGCCAGCCGGATCATCACGACGCGAATGTCCTGCGCAAATGCAAGCAGCATCTTGCGCAGCCCTTCGACCTGCGACTTTCGCTCAGCGATGGCATCACGATCGCGCCCATCGGACGGCATCGCCTGCGCGGCGCGCGCCCCAGCGCCCGAGAGCCGTTGCAGCTTGCGTACGTCGATCACGAGCGCGGCGACTTCGGCGCCGAACTTCTGCGTCAACGTTGCTTGCGGATCGGGGAGGAATTCGACGGCCGAAAAGAGCGCCGCAGCCTGGTGCGTCGCCTCGTCCACGCGCAGCGTGTCGAGAATCGCGATCATGCCGCGCGCGTGCGCCATGATCGGTTCGCCGGATGAGAGAACGTGTTCGCCGCACAGCGTCGCGGCGAACGCGAGTGCGTCGTCCAGAGTAGCGGGCAATGATGCATCACCCACACCCGGCGTCGAACGCGACTCAGTGGATGTCGGTGCTTGATGTTGGTTCATGTCGGAACACGGGGCGACCAGCGCCCCGGATGTTGCGGGTCGTGCACTCAGCTTTCGCGCTGAGCGGCCACAACCACGATTTCAACAAGCATGGCAGGGTCGGCGAGCAACGCCTGCACCGTAGCACGCGGAGGCGCATTGCCAGCCGGCACCCACTCGTCCCACACCTGATTCATTTCACCGAAATACTTCATGTCCGAGATGAAGATCTGACAGGACAGAATGAGCGACTTGTCGCTGTTCGCTTCGCCGAGCAGGCGGTCGATGTGCGCGAGCACCTGACGCGTCTGACCCGCCATATCCTGTGAACGGTCGTCGGGGGTCTGACCGGCCAGATAGACGGTGCCATTGTGCACAGCCATGTCCGACCAGCGCTTTTCGACATAGAAACGTTGTACTGCCATGATGTAAGACTCCTCGTATTCTTCTGACTCTGGACCTACCGCCACGCCACGTCGCACGGACGCGTCTCAGTCGGCATATCCCTCATAAAATCGGCGTGCGATCTCGATCTGATCCGCATGCACAAAGGTCGGCGCGTGCCCCACGCCGGGAATTTCGACGGCGCGCGCGTGTTGCGCGTGCGCCAGCATCTGGTCGAGCGTCGTGCGCGAAAGCAGGTCCGACTGCTCGCCTCGCACGATCAATGTCCGCCCCGGGAACGCGGCAAGCGACGCCCAGAGCATAGCCTCTCCTGCCGCAATGGCCTCAGGCGTCACCGCCGAGAAAGCCGCTCCGATCGACGGATCGTAACGCAACACATAGCCATCGCCATCCGCCTTGAGCAGCGGCTCGCTCAACGCAAGCCACTCCTGCCGGGTATGCGGCCCGAACGCCGACGAGATCGACCAGATGTAATCTGCGCCCTCGTCGATCGATGCAAAACGCTTCGGGATACCAACATACTGCCCAATGCGCGCGAGGGCTGGCGCATCGATATGCGGCCCCACGTCGTTGAGCAGCAAGCTACGAATCGGCGTATCCGGCAAACCCGCGAGTCCCATGCCGATGAGGCCACCCATCGACGTACCGAACCAGTCGACGGTCGCGACGCCGAGGCGGGCGATAAGCGTCACCATGTCCGCAACGTACTGCGGCACAACGTAACCCGCGGGGTTCAGCAACCAGGACGACTGGCCACGCCCCACCACATCGGGACACACCACACGGTAGTCGTTTGCGAACGCACTCGCCAGCGCGTCAAAATCGCGACCACTGCGCGTGAGCCCGTGAACGCAGACCAGCACACGAGGGTTCTCGGGATCACCCCACTCTGCATACGCCATCCGATGCAACCCGGATGGACTCAGACACTGAACGTTCGACAGACGCGGCGTGTGACTCGGCATGGCAGGCTCATCGGATCGGTTTCCAGAGTCGAATTCTACCGCGCTTGCCGCAAACCGTAAGCTAGAATGAGGTCACTCATGAGCCGCATCAAACCGCAGTTCGCGGGCCACGCTCGTCGACATCGTATTCTTCCCCCACCTTCCTCCCGCACGGAGACGATGCAATGCTGAAAGGAAAAATCGCCCTCGTGACCGGCTCGACCAGCGGCATCGGTCTGGGCATGGCACAAGCGCTCGCGGCACAAGGCGCCACCCTCATCACGAATGGCTTCGGCGACGCAGATACGGCGCGCAAGGCCATTGCCGATGCTGCAGCGAAGGCGGGCCATACCGGCACACAAGTCGGCTATCACGGTGCCGACATGAGCCGCGCGAGCGAGATCGAGGCGATGATGCAATACGCCGAATCGGAGTTCGGCGGCGTGGACATTCTGGTCAACAACGCAGGCATTCAGCACGTCGCGGAAATTCAGAATTTTCCGACGGACAAATGGGACGCGATCATCGCCATCAATCTGACGTCCGCTTTCCATACCACGCGACTTGTCTTGCCCAGCATGCGCACGCGCAACTGGGGACGCATCATCAACATCGCGTCGGTTCACGGACTCGTCGGCTCGGCAGGCAAGTCAGCGTATGTAGCGGCCAAACACGGCATTGTTGGCCTGACGAAGGTGACGGCACTGGAAAACGCGCAGACCGGTGTAACGGCCAACGCGATCTGTCCGGGGTTCGTGCTCACACCGCTCGTGCAAAAGCAGGTGGACGACCGCGCCGCCCGTGACAAGCTGTCGGGGGATGAAGCCAAGCGTTCGCTGCTCGGCGAGAAACAACCGTCGGGCGAATTCGTCACGCCCGAGCAGCTCGGAGCGCTCGCCGTCTTCCTGTGCAGCGACGCCGCCGCGCAGGTGCGCGGTGCCGCATGGAACATGGACGGTGGCTGGACGGCGCAGTAAAACGACGAAGGCAGCGACGAAGGCAGCGACAAAGGCAGTGACAAAGGCAGTGACGCGGCATTTCACCCGCTAGCCAACAATGCCAATCATCAAAACAAAACGGGCGGAGAAATTCTCCGCCCGTTTTGCATTGCACTGTCCAACTTCCTACATCATCGACGACCGGGTTCAACGGCCCAGGTCATCCTCAGCAATTCCGTGCCGCGCGTTGCCCGGCGACCGGCCGGGCAATCCAGCGACAATCGCTTCGACCTCAGACGGCGCTCGTATCGAGCTGTGCCCCGGTCTTCTGCGAGATTTCTTCCTTCGTCACGCCCGGTGCCAGCTCGATGACCGTCAGGCCATCCGGCGTGATGTCGATCACACCGAGATCGGTAATGATGCGATTGACCACGCCCACACCGGTGAGCGGCAGATCGCAGGCCTTGAGGATCTTGTGCGCATCGCCCTTAGCCACATGCTCCATGAGCACCACCACGCGACCGACGCCCGCAACGAGGTCCATCGCACCGCCCATGCCCTTGATCATCTTGCCCGGGATCATCCAGTTCGCGAGGTCGCCCTTTTCGCTGACCTGCATCGCACCGAGAATCGCCAGATTGATGTGACCGCCGCGAATCATGGCGAACGAATCGGCCGACGAGAAAATCGACGAGCCCGGGAGCGTCGTCACCGTCTGCTTACCTGCGTTGATCATGTCGGCATCGACCTCGTCTTCGGTCGGGAACGGACCGATGCCGAGCAGGCCGTTTTCCGATTGCAGCCAGACTTCCATGCCGTCCGGCACATGGTTCGCCACCAGCGTGGGCAAACCGATGCCGAGGTTCACGTAAAAGCCGTCTTCGAGCTCTCGCGCCGCGCGCGCAGCCATTTCATCACGATTCCATGCCATGGTTATCTCCTTGATCTCGGCGCTTACTTGGCACGTACCGTGCGTTGTTCGATGCGTTTCTCCGGATGTGCGTTCAGCACAATGCGCTGAACGAAGATCCCCGGAAGATGCACGTCGTCCGGATCGATCGAACCGGTTTCGACCAGTTCCTCGACTTCGACGATGGTGATCTTGCCGGCCATAGCAGCCATCGGATTGAAGTTACGGGCGGTGCGGTTGAACACGAGGTTACCTGCACGGTCGGCCTTGGCGGCCTTGACCAGCGCCACATCGGCGCGCAGCGAGCGCTCCATGACGTACGTTTCACCGTCGAACTCACGCGTGTCCTTACCTTCGGCAACCACAGTGCCCACGCCCGTCTTCGTAAAGAATGCCGGAATACCGGCGCCGCCGGCGCGCAGCTTCTCGGCCAGCGTGCCCTGCGGCGTGAATTCAAGTTCGAGTTCGCCCGCCAGATACTGACGCTCGAATTCCTTGTTCTCGCCCACGTACGACGAAATCATTTTCTTGATCTGACGCGTCTCAAGCAGCAGACCGAGGCCGAAACCGTCGACGCCGGCGTTGTTGCTGATGCAGGTGAGCCCCTTGACGCCCGAGTCGCGCAATGCGGCGATCAGGGCCTCCGGAATGCCACACAGGCCGAAGCCACCGACGGCGAGCGTTTGCCCGTCTGCGACGACACCGGCGAGCGCCTCCTTGGCGCTGGCGTATACCTTGTTCATCGTTTGTCCCTTTCCCTCGGTTGAGAATTGAAATTATGCCGCGCGCTAGCGCGTTGCGAGGCTTGCGACAGCCCGCCAACACCGCGGACCACGCACCTCATGCAATCTCAGAGCTTACGGTGGCACGCAAATGGGGCACAATACGTGAAATTACATATCTTCCCGCGTACCGGGCCGCCACACGCGGCGCCCACGCGGGAGACCCGACCGGATCCGTATCTCCCCCAATGCCGACGTTCGATTACCAGACAGCTTTTCACATCGCCCCCGTCGGTCTGGTCATTTCGCGCCAGCGCATCATCGAGGACTGTAATCGCCAGCTCGGCAAGATCTTCGGCTACGCACACGAAACGCTCATCGGCCAGTCTTTCCAGGTCCTGTATCCGTCCCCCAAAGAGTTCGAGCGCATCGGCGAACGCATTCCGCCCATCATGAGCACGCAAGGCGTCTATTCGGACGAACGCATCATGCGACGCGCCAACGGCGAATTGTTCTGGTGCCACGTTACGGGCCGTTCGCTTGACGTCAAGGATCCGCACGCTGCTGGCCTCTGGACCTTCGAAGACATCTCCGCCACACGCCGCGTCGCCGTCGCGCTGACCGCCCGCGAACGCGAAATTGCCGCCCAACTGGTGCAAGGCAAAACGAGCAAACAGATCGGCAAGATTCTCGAGATCAGCCCGCGAACCGTCGATATCTACCGTGCCCGCCTCATGCAGAAATACGGTGCCGGCACGGCAACGGAACTGGTGCAACGTCTGCTCGGCAACTGAACGCCATCAGCCCCCGGCGACCAGCGTGCGCACAGCCTCCGGCAACGGCACCGACTTCTCAGCTTGATAATTCACCCAGACGATTTTCGCGCCGCCTTCGGCCACGAGGATGTCCGGCGTATCGGCGCGTCGCAATTCGAAGCGCGTGTCGATACTGCTGCGTCCCGGTGCGCCGATAAACATGCGGCAATCGATATCGCCGGGATAGCGCAGTTGACGCAGGAACGTCATGTTGGCATTGACGATGACGGGGCCCTCGCCCGTATCGCGCTCTTCCGACGCGATGTCCAGCGTTTCCAGCCACGAAATGCGCACCTGCTCCATGTAACGAAAGTACACGGTGTTATTGACATGCCCGAAGGCGTCCATATCGCCCCAGCGAATGGGCATGCTCATACGAAAGACTTCTTTGTACTCTGACGACACTGCAATTCCCCATGATGAAAATCGATGCCCTGCCTTGAACTGACAGGGCGTCATGGGGATAAAGTGTAGCGCTTCAGGTGGTGTGGCGCGCGTCAGACTGCCGGGATTCGCCTCGACGAGCCGTCATTTAGGAGTGGCGAGAGGGGCGTGTATCGGAAGTTTCCGAAGCGCCCAAGCACCCAAAGCGCCCCGCCACCTCCGGCAACGCGACGGTCCCGCGTCTTACCTGCGCGCCCCGAGGGACGGCGACTTGCTGCTGATCGACTCATCCCTGACGGCCGCTTCGGCCTTTTCGACCAGATCGCGCCCGACAAGCGCCTTCCACTTCACGTAGACCGGCCGCGTCGCATCGACAAAGCGCTGGCGCTGCTCAGGGGTCAGTCGTGTGACCTTCACCCCGCGGGCCTCCAGGTTTTCCCACATCCCCTGCCCGCTGCTGAGCAAATCCTCACGGGCCAGCGTGACTTCAAAGCGCGCCGCCTCCACTGCGGCATCGCGCACGATATCGCGATCCTGCGGCGACCAGCTATCCCATACCTGACGATTGACGACGAAGACGATAGGATCGGCCACGTAATCCCATACCGTCAGATAGCGCTGCCCGACGGTATCGAGCCGTGCATTGTTGAAGATCGTGATCGGATTTTCCTGACCGTCGATCTTGCGGGCACGCAATGCGCGAATGGCCTCGCCCCATGTCATCTGAGTGGGCACGGCGCCAAGCGCCGTGAAGATATCGTTGAACAAAAGCGAGCCGACGACGCGAAAGCGCAGCCCTCTCATGTCTTCCGGCGAGCGAATCGCGCGACGCGAATTGGTCACCTGGCGAAAACCGTTCTCCCCCCACGCCAACGGCACGACCCCCTGCTCCTCCACGCGACGGAAGAGTTCACGGCCGACTTCGCCCTGCGTGAGCGCGTCGAGCGAGCGATACCCGCGCAGCAGAAAGGGCAGCGAGAAGACGTTGAATTCGGGAATCGCCGACGACCAATTGATCGTCGAACCGACAGCCATGTCGATGACGCCCTGACGCAGCGCCGTGAACTCACGCGTCTGATCGCCGCCCATGAGCGTGGCGTTGGGGTGGAGCCGGATGTTGATGCGCCCTTGCGTGCGTTCGCGCACCATGTCCGCCCAAAGCTGCGTGCCTTTGCCCCACGGTGTGCCGCCATCGGGCACGATCGACAGCGTGTATTCGGCCTTGTAAGGTTGCGCGCCCACTGGCAGCACGATTGCGGCGAGGGCAAGCGCGACTCCGACGAGCCCCCGCCAGCCTTGATTACGCATGTTGTCCTCGAGATGATTCGGGATCCGACGTCAACGTGACGTCTTTCGTGATCCGCTGAGCTTCCATGAACGTCAATAAGCGTTCTGGAGCACCGGGAAATTATGCGCTCGTCGTCATTGCGCTGACTGCCTCGGACAATCCCCGATTGCCGCATTGCAGCGAGCCTGCGCAATCGGCCGACCGCCTGCAAAAAGCCTTGCCCGGCGACCTTCGGACGGCCGTTGCGCCTAGCCTACCGCCAGACCATCGTCGATGGTCATGATCGAGCCGTTAATGAAACGGGAATCGTCTGATGCCAGTAGCAGAATCAACCCATCAAGGTCGCCGGGTTCGCCGACCCGCTGGCGCGGCAGCATCTGAATCAGCTTGCGCCCGGCTTCGGTCTGCCAATGATCGTGGTTGATTTCGGTATCGATGTACCCCGGACAGAGCGCGTTCACGTTGATGTTGTAGCGCCCCCATTCGAGCGCCATCGAACGGGTCATGTGAATCACGGCCGCCTTGCTTATGCAATAGACGCCGAGCATGGAAATCGCCCGTTGCCCGGCGACCGAGGCCACATTGATGATCCGGTGTTGCCGTTGCGGGTCGCCCTTGCTACGCCGGATCATGCGCTTGGCCACTTCCTGCGCCACGAAAAACGCACCGCGCGTGTTGGTATCGACGACGTAATCGAAGTCTTGCGGTGTCACATCGACCAGCTTTTGCTGGGTGGACACCCCCGAGTTGTTAATCAGAATGTCGATGGCACCGGCCTCGGTCTCGGCATGCGCCACCCCGGCGCGAATGCTGTCGTAGTCGGTGACATCGAGCGGCACAACGTGCGCCGCGCCGCCCTGGGACTCGATTTCCGCCCGCAATTCCTTGAGTCGCTCCACGCGACGGCTGGCCAGCACGACCTTCGCCCCCGCCTGCGCGAGTACTTTGGCGAACTGCATGCCAAGCCCGCTCGACGCCCCCGTGACCATTGCGACCTTGCCTTCCAGATTCAGCGAACGCCCCATCGTCTTCTCCCTCGTGCTTCGACACCCGTTGAGCAACGGCGTCGCCACCCGGCTCGCCGCTAGAGCTTCCTACCTACCAAATCGAACGACCGTACTATTAATATGCGGTTGCGAGGTGTTCCCCATTCCCGGAAAATGGCCGCACCCACGAATTCTAACGTTTATAACAGGAGCATCAATGGATCCCAAGCTGCTTGAGCAGTACGGCCCGAGGGAGTCGATGGAGTATGACGTCGTCATTGTTGGCGGCGGTCCGGCCGGCCTGTCCACGGCTATCCGTTTGAAGCAACGCGCACAGGAAGCGGGCAAGGAGATTTCCGTCTGCGTCCTGGAAAAAGGCTCGGAAATCGGGGCCCACATCCTGTCCGGCGCGGTCATGGATCCGCAAGCCCTGACCGAACTCATCCCCAACTGGAAGGAACTCGGCGCACCGCTCGACACCCCCGTCGTCGAAGACCGCTTCCTGTTCCTGAGCGAAACGGGTGCAACCTCCACGCCCTCGTGGCTGCTGCCTGCCTGCTTCCAGAATCACGGTAACTACGTCATCAGTCTGGGTAATGTCGTGCGCTGGCTCGGTCAGCAGGCCGAAGCGCTGGGCGTCGAGATCTTCCCGGGCTTCCCTGCCGCCGAAGTGCTTTATGACGAAAACGGCGCGGTCATGGGCGTGGCGACCGGCAATATGGGTGTCGGCAAGGACGGCGAGCCGACCGAGAACTTCCAGCTCGGCATGGAGCTGCATGCCAAGTACACGATCTTCTCGGAAGGTGCACGCGGTAGTCTCGGCCGCCAGTTGATGCGTAAATTCAACCTCGATGAGGGACGCGATCCTCAGGCGTACGGTCTGGGCATCAAGGAATTGTGGGAAATCGATCCGTCCAAGCATAAGGAAGGGTTGGTGATTCACACGGCGGGCTGGCCGCTCAATTCGAGCACCTACGGCGGCTCGTTCCTCTACCATCTGCCGAATAACCAGGTGGCCGTCGGCTTCATCGTCGGTCTGGACTACAGCAATCCGTATCTGTCGCCGTTCGAAGAGTTCCAACGTTACAAGACGCATCCGTCGATTCGCCACTTCCTCGAAGGCGGCAAGCGCATCTCGTACGGTGCCCGCGCCATCACGGCAGGCGGTTTGCTCGCGCTGCCGAAGCTAGTGTTCAAGGGCGGTGCTCTGGTCGGCTGCGAAGCCGGCTTCCTCAACGTCAGCCGCATCAAGGGCAGCCACGCCGCGATCAAGAGCGGCATGATGGCCGCCGATGCCGCGTTCGATGCCGTCACAGCAGATCGCCAGCGCGACGAGTTGACGAGCTACCCGGCAGCGTTCGAGCAATCCTGGTTGCACGAGGAACTGAACAAGGCGCGCAACTTCAAGCAGTGGTTCAAGAAGGGTTTGACGGTCGCGACGCTCATGACCGGCATCGAGCAAAAGCTGCTCGGCGGCAAGATGCCCTGGACGATTCATCGCAAGAAGGCCGACCACGAATGCCTGCTGCCGGCCGCGCAATGCCAGCCGATCGTCTATCCGAAGCCAGACGGTAAGCTCACGTTCGACCGCCTGTCGTCGGTGTTCATTTCGAACACCAATCACGAAGAGAACCAACCTGCCCACCTGACGCTCAAGGACGCGAGCGTGCCTGTCGGTATCAATCTGAGCGAGTACGCTGGGCCGGAACAACGCTACTGCCCGGCGGGTGTGTATGAGTTCGTGAAGAACGACGACGATTCCGATCGTTTGCAGATCAACGCCCAGAACTGCGTGCACTGCAAAACGTGCGACATCAAAGACCCGACGCAGAACATCGTGTGGGTCACGCCGGAAGGCGGCGGTGGTCCGAACTACCCGAATATGTGATGTTGTATTGCCGCCGGTTCGCCCGGCGGTTTTTATTTGTACACACAGGAGGCATGATGTCGAGAATTTCCGTATGGATGTCGGGCGCGGCGTTGGCAAGCGCCCTCGCTCTGACCGGCGGCGCCGTCCACGCCAAGACGATGAGCTACCTGTGCGACAACCAGCACGTCGCCGTGCTCGTCTATGACGATCACAACCTCGGTGGCGACGTCACGCTGTACTGGATGGGCAAACGCGAGGTCCTCAAACCGGCGCGCGCCGCGAGTGGAGAAAAGCACGTCGGACGCACGCTTATCTGGTGGAGCAAGGGTCCCGAAGGCACGCTGTACACCGCCAAAGGCGAGCAGCCCATCACGCAATGTCGCGAGTGATCGTGCCAACGCAAAGACGAGGCCGCAGATGTGAAAAACGCCAGACTCGTCGCCTGGCGTTTTTTTTATGGGTTCAGCGTGTCGGCTCGCGCCGCTTTCCTCCACCGGACTTCCCCCTACTCCGCTTACTCCGGTGCGCGTGCCGGGATGACCGGCGTGTTCACGTGAACATCGCCGCACTGCGCACGATGGCGCAGCGCATGGTCGATCAACACGAGCGCCAGCAACGCTTCGGCAATCGGCGTCGCGCGAATGCCAACGCACGGATCGTGACGGCCAAACGTCTCTACCGTCGCAGGTTGTCCGTTGACGTCGATCGACTGGCGCGGTGTACGGATGCTCGACGTCGGCTTAATGGCAATCGAGACTTCGATGTCCTGGCCCGTCGAAATGCCACCCAGAATCCCACCGGCATTGTTGCCGACAAAGCCTTCCGGTGTCAGTTCGTCGCCGTGCTCGGACCCCTTCTGCGTCACGCTGCGGAACCCCGCACCGATCTCAACACCCTTGACGGCATTCAACCCCATCATGGCGTGAGCGATATCGGCATCGAGGCGATCGAACAACGGCTCCCCGAGACCGACCGGCACGCCCGTTGCGATCACACGCAACTTCGCGCCGACCGAATCGCCGGCCTTGCGCAGATCGTCCATGTACGCTTCCAACTGCGGGACAACCTCCGCGTTTGCTGCGAAAAACGCGTTTTGGGGCACTTGCGACCAATCGGTCTGCGGAATTTCGATATCGCCGAGCTGCGTCATGCAGCCGCGCACCTGCACGCCGAAGCGCTCCGCCAGCCACTTCTTCGCCACCGCACCCGCCGCCACGACCGGCGCCGTCAGACGCGCCGACGAACGTCCACCGCCGCGATAGTCGCGTACGCCGTATTTCTGCAAATAGGTGTAATCGGCGTGCCCGGGACGGAACGTCTGCACGATGTTGCCGTAATCCTTGCTGCGCTGATCGGTATTACGGATGAGCAATGCGATGGGCGTGCCCGTCGTCACACCTTCGAATACACCCGAGAGAATCTCGACGGCATCCGGCTCGTTACGCTGCGTCACGTGACGCGACGTACCCGGACGGCGGCGATCCAGTTCCACCTGAATGTCGGATTCCGTCAGCGCCATTCCCGGCGGACATCCATCGATCACACAGCCGATGGCCGGGCCATGCGATTCGCCGAAAGTGGTAACGGTAAACAGGGTTCCAAGCGTATTGCCAGACATACGGGGATCAGATTGGGGTGTGACGGGAATTGTCTATTATACCGGCCAGGGGCCGCGAAGCTTGAGTACCTTGTCGCGCAACGATTCGGGCGTCGCCTGCGTCGGCGCGACTGGCTCGCCAATCACCAGCTCCAGCCGATTCAGAATGCCTCGCTTGAACGGACGCGTCATCGCTGCCCCGCCGTGCCGCGAGAAGAAACTTCCCCACAGTCCCCGCAGCGCCATCGGCACCACCGGCACGGGAGAACGCTCGATGATGCGTTGCACGCCCTGCCGAAACACTTGCAGGTCGCCCGACGCCGTGAGCTTGCCCTCCGGGAAGATGCAAACCACATCCCCCGCGTCGAGCGCCTTGGCAATCTGCGCGTAAGCGCGCTCCAGACCCGCCGCGTCTTCGTGCGCCGGCGCTATCGGAATGGCGCCCACGGTCCGGAAGAACCAGGACAGCACGGGAATCTGGAAAATCCGATGATCCATCACGAAACGCACCGGGCGACGGATCGACGCGCCGATCACCACGGCATCGGCAAAGCTCACGTGATTGCACACCAGCACGCAAGGTCCCTCGTCCGGAATCTGATCTGCACCTTTCACCTCGATCCGATAAATGGTGTGAAGCATTAACCACATCACGAAGCGAATCAGGAACTCGGGGAGCAAGGTATAGAGATAGACGGCGACGAGCGCGTTGAGAATACCGGTAACGAGATACAACTGATCGATGGTCAGCCCGGCTTTCGTGAGCATCATGGCCATCAGGGCAGAGACGACCATGAACAGGGCGTTCAGAATATTGTTCGCCGCAATGATGCGCGCACGATGCGACGGCGCGCTCCGGCTCTGAATCAGTGCATACAACGGGACACTGTAGAAGCCACCGAACATCGCCAGCAGGAACAGATCGGCCAGGATGCGCCAATGCGCGGGTTGCGAAATGAACTGACCGACCGTCTGCAACGCCACGCCGGGCGCGCCGCCGCGGCTCGCGAAGTACAGATCGACAGCGAATACCGTCATGCCGATCGACCCGAACGGCACCAGCCCGATTTCCACTTTGCCACCCGAGAGCCGCTCACAGAGCAGCGACCCCATGCCGATGCCGACGGAGAACATGGCCAGCAGCAATGTCACGACGTCGGGGTTCGCCCCCAGCACGTCGCGCGAGAAATTGAAAAACGATGCGAGGAACGTGGCGCCAAGAAACCACAACCACGAAATGCCGAGCAGGCTCTGAAACACGGCGCGGTCCTTGCGCGCGATGCGCAGATTTCGCCAAGTCTCGGTAAACGGATTCCAGTTGATTCGCAGGTCCGGTTGTGCGGCAGGTGTTTGCGGCACCCAGGTGGAGACCAGACGCCCCAGCATCGCAAGACCGATACACACGCCGCCGATCCACGGCAGCGCGCCTGCGCCCGCGCCCGCCAACTCTCCGCCAATAATCGTGCCGACGAGAATCGCCACGAACGTGCCCATTTCAACGAGCCCGTTCCCCCCTACCAGCTCATGATTGGCAAGGTGCTGCGGGAGATACGCGTACTTCACCGGCCCGAACAGTGTCGAGTGCAAGCCCATCAGGAATGTGCAGACGTACAGCAACGGCGCGCTCGTCCAGACGAACCCGCCAGCGCCCACGACCATGATGGCAATCTCCAGCGTCTTGACGAAGCGGATCAGCCGGGCCTTGTCCCACTTATCGGCAATCTGCCCGCTGGTCGCGGAGAACAGGAGAAACGGTGCGATGAAAATGGCCGAGATCAGGAACGCCGCCGTCTTGCCATCGACGTCCTGAAAAAGCGATGCGTGATACGTGACGAGCGACGTGAACGCGATCTTGAACACGTTATCGTTCATCGCGCCGAGGAACTGCGTCCAGAAGAACGGCGCGAAACGGCGTTCCTTCAGCAGTCGTGATTGGTGGCCGTCGCCGCGAGCCTCGCGCTGACTGGCCTCACTCACTTTGCGTTTTCCGCTTCCTCAGCCGGCCAGTCGCGAATATAGGCCTTGAGCATTCGGTTCTCGAAGGATTGCTCCTCGACGACCGCACGGGCCACATCGTAGAAGGAAATTACGCCCATTAGCGTGCGGCTTTCCATGACCGGCAGATAGCGCGCGTGGCGCTCGAGCATCATGCGACGCACTTCATTGACGTCCGTCTCGGGCGTGCAGGTCAGCGGATGGTCATCCATGATCTTGCGAATCGTGGAACCGCCGACCGTGCCACCGTTCTTGCTGATCGTGTTGATGATCTCGCGGAACGTGAGCATGCCCACGAGATCGCCGTACTCCATCACGACGAGCGAACCGATGTCATGTTCCGCCATCGTGTCGACGGCATCCGCCAGCGACGTCTCCGGGGTCACGGTGAAAAGGGTGTTGCCCTTTACTTTCAGGATGTCAGACACACGCATGGCACACACTCCTCATTGTGTTGCTCCGTCAATCGTGGCAGAACGCTGCCGCCGACGTTGCCGGACTCGGCTTGCGAGACGGATGGCCGGCGCGCACGCCCGCTGTCTCCGTGTCAAATAGTGATTAGAACCCGTTCGATGGATGCTATCGGAAAGCGCCCCAAAAGGAAAGGCGCAGGACGCCGACATGGCCGTATGGCGCGGGTTTTCAGCCGATTCTACCTCTCGTCTCAGACAACACCTTACCCCTGACATAAGACAACACCGCAATTTCCCTGATCACCGCCGGAATGCCCGCCGGAGCGCACGAAGGTGGTGCTAGGATTGCCGTATACGTAAAGTTCACGTCACATCACCTGCGAGGCCATCCACGACATGTCAGTCCCGCACTTCGATACGCTTGCCCTGCACGCCGGCGCGGCCCCCGATCCCGCCACGGGGGCGCGTGCTACACCGATCTACCAGACCACTTCATTTGTGTTCTCCGATGCCGATCAGGCGGCCGCCCTATTCAACATGGAGCGTGCCGGGCATGTGTACTCCCGGATTTCGAATCCGACGAACGCGGTCTTCGAAGAACGCATGGCAGCGCTGGAGAACGGCGTCGGCGCGATTGCAACGGCGAGCGGACAAGCCGCGCTGCATCTGGCCATCGCGACACTGATGGGGGCCGGTTCGCATATCGTGGCGTCAAGCGCGCTCTACGGCGGTTCGCACAATCTGCTGCATTACACGTTGCGCCGGTTCGGCATCGAAACGACGTTCGTTCGCCCCGGTGATCTGGCGGGATGGCGGGCAGCCGTTCGCCCCGAGACGCGCCTGTTTTTCGGCGAGACGCTGGGGAACCCCGGCCTCGATGTGCTCGACATCGCACAGGTCGCAGGCATCGCACACGACGCGGGTGTACCGCTGCTCGTCGACAGCACATTCACGACGCCGTGGCTCATCCAGCCCTTCGAGCACGGTGCGGACCTCGTTTATCACTCGGCGACCAAATTCCTCGGCGGCCACGGTACGACCATCGGTGGCGTGCTGATCGATGGCGGCACGTTCGATTTCGAGAAAAGCGGCAAATTTCCCGAGTTCACCGAGCCCTATGACGGCTTCCATGGCATGGTCTTCGCGGAGGAAAGCTCGGTCGCACCGTTCCTGCTGCGCGCACGACGCGAAGGGTTGCGCGATTTCGGCGCATGCCTTCACCCTCAGGCCGCCTGGCAATTGCTTCAGGGGATCGAAACGCTTCCGTTACGCATGGCGCGCCATGTCGAAAATGCGCGCAAGGTCGTCGAATTCCTCGCGGGTCACGAAGCGATCGAGAGCGTCGCCTACCCCGAGTTGCCGTCGCACCCCGATTACGCACTGGCGAAACGGTTACTCCCGCGCGGTGCCGGTGCCGTGTTCAGTTTCAACCTGAACGGAGACCGAGAAGCGGGTCGGCGATTCATTGAAGCGTTGCAGTTGTTCTCTCACCTCGCGAACGTGGGCGACGCACGCTCGCTGGTGATTCATCCCGCGTCCACCACGCACTTCCGCATGGATGCCGCCGCCCTCGCCGCTGCCGGCATCAGGGAAGGCACGGTACGCCTGTCCATCGGCCTGGAAGACGCCGACGATCTGATCCAGGACCTCAAGCGCGGCCTCAAGGCGGCGGTGAAATCGTCTTCGAAGGGGCAGGCACGATGAATTTCGACATTGCCGACAATAGGGTCTACGCCTACACCGCGGGCAAGCCGATCCAAACGACACAGCCGACTGTGGTCTTCCTACACGGGGCACAGCACGATCACAGTGTCTGGGGGTTGCAGAGTCGGTATCTCGCGCATCACGGCATGAACGTGCTCGCACTCGATCTGCCGGGGCATCATCGCAGCACCGGTGCACCGCTAAAGACCATCGGTGAGATGGCGGATTGCGTGATCGCAGTGCTCGACGCGGCGGGTGTCGAGCGCGCAACATGGGTGGGCCACAGCATGGGGTCCCTGATCGCACTGGACGCGGCGGCACGCCATCCAGCACGCGTCTCGCGCATCGCGCTGGTGGGCACAGCCTATCCGATGAAGGTCGCCGATACATTGCTCAGCGCCGCCGCCGAGCGCGAATCCGAGGCCATCGCACTGGTCAATGCGTGGTCGCATAGCACGCTCGCGGCCAAACCGTCCGCGCCGGGCCCCGGGTTCTGGACATGGGGCGGCAATCAGCGGTTGATGGAGCGCGTCGCACAACGGAATCCGGCCAAAGTGTTTCTTACGGATTTCGAGGCCTGCAACGGCTACGATCAGGGCATGGACGCCGCCACGCGAATTAAGTGTCCGGTGCTGGCCGTGCTCGGACAGCGCGACCAGATGACACCGCCGCGCGCCGCGCACGCCCTGCTCGATGCCTTGCGAGACAACGGCGCGCCGGTCACGGTGGAACTCGTCGACGCCGGCCACGCCATCATGACAGAACAGCCGGATGCACTGCTCGATGCGCTCAGACGATTCTTGCGAGACTGACCCGGTCGGGCTGCAGGCTTGCAGGACGACACAGCACGATCGAAATGTGTATCCGGGATGTATGAAGCGAAGGCGTCACTTTCGCCAACCAGGACAAGGAGGCTTGCCATGACCGAGGGCCATGACCCCGCACCGGCATCACGAACGTTCGACCGGTTCGCGGACTTTTACCCGTTCTATCTCGGTGAACACAGGAATGCCACGTGCCGCCGACTTCACTTCGTCGGCTCGTGGGGTGTGATCGCTTTTTTGGTGACGTTCGCTGTGACGGGCAACGCGTGGTGGCTGCTTGCGGCAGTTGTCTGCGGTTATGCGTTCGCGTGGGTCGGGCATTTCTTTTTCGAGAAGAACCGGCCCGCCACATTTCGGCATCCCGTCTACAGCCTGATGGGCGACTGGGTGATGTTCCGCGACATCTGTGTCGGCCGCATCAAGCTTTAGCGCTTGCCCGACGCGGGGGTCCAATGCCGGACATCCGGCGTCGAAGGCATTTCGGTCCCATGGCGGGTGCCGGCACGCGCCTCGCCTTCGTCAGATACATCCTGTTCGTCCGGCGCGTCCGCATCTGGCGACGACGGGTCACGCGGCAGCGCGTCTGCAAGCGGTACGTCCCACTTCCCCTCGCGCAGGATGTCGGCCACGTGCGCACCGTCCAGCGCATGACGCTCCATCTGCCGGGCCAGTTCGTCGACGTTAAGCGCCAGTTGGGCGACGAGCGGCGACAGGGTCGTCGTCCGTGGGTTCGCAAGCAGCAGCCAGCGCTCGGCGGGGGGTTGCATGGTCATGCGTCCGACCCAGCCCATGCGTTCGAGGCGGCACAACAGCTCGTTAGCGTGTTCGAGGCCCGTGCGCATGGTGCGCGCCAGTTGCTGCGTCGTGTAACCGCCGCCACCGGCTTCACGATCCTGATTGAGCAGATGGATGAGTGTCAGGCCGTCGAGCAAATCGCTGCCGGGGAAGCGCGGATACTGGAAATGTCCAAGGCGCAGCGAGGGGAGGACCGATGTGATCGTCGCCCCGACCAGCGCGACGAGCCACGACAGGTAGATCCAGAGCAGGAAGATCGGCACGGCAGCGAAGGCACCGTACACCGCCGTGTAGGTCGGGAACTGCCGGATGTACATGCCGAAGCCACGCTTGGTCAGATCGAACGCCAGCGCCGCCACCACGCCGCCCACCAGCGCGTCGCGCCAGTCGACCTTGCAGTTCGGCATATAGACGTACATCAGCATGAACGCCACGCTCGTGAGCGCCAGCGGAATCAGACTGAGCAGCGACGCCACGGCGGGTGGCAAGGTGCTCACCAGCGACATCGATTGCGTGAAGACGTAAGAACTGATCGACAGACTCACACCGAACAGCAAAGGCCCGAGCGTCAGCAGGCTCCAGTAAATGAGCAGACGCTGGGCCAGTGGACGCGGACGCGGCACCCGCCAGATGACGTTGAACGCGGACTCGATCGTCATCAACGTCAGCACGGAGGTGAAGAGCAAGCCGATCAGACCGAACGCCGTCAGGCTCTTCGCTTTCGAGGCGAACTGATTGAGGTAATTGAATATCTGTGCGTTGACGCTCTCCGGCATCAAGTGTTCGAGCAGAAAGCCCTGGAGCGCGTCGCGAAACGAATTGAAAATCGGGAAGGCCGTGAACAAGGCGAATGTCACGGCGAACAACGGCACGATCGACAGAATTGAGGTGAACGTCAGACTGCCCGCCACTTGGGGAATCCGGTCGTCCTGTGCTCGTGCGAGCGCGTACCTCAGCAGTTGGCGAACGTTATTCCAGTTAATGCGGGACAGTTTGAACAAATCGGGCTCCTTACCAGGTAATACGCAGACACCACGAAACCACTACACACACGACGCAGGTACCGCAGCGTGACAAAAATCTGGCGACGGCGGCAGGTCGAACGCCATCCGCCGCACCCACCCCACCATGCGATCACGCCACCAGGAACGCCCTATAATACCCGCACTTTTCGCAGGCTTTTCACTCAGGACGCGAGGCTTTGGTGGCGTCGCCAGCTTGCTCTGAAAGATGGAAAGCCCGCGATTCCGGTCTACCTGCTCGCATTCGACCCTTCGCTCACTCGCATCAATGACTGAAATCCTCGTCTTGTACTACAGCCGTCACGGCACGACCGCACAACTCGCCCAATGCATTGCTGCCGGGATCGACAGCGTACCCGGCGCCCAGGCCCGCGTGCGCACCGTGCCCGCCGTGTCGACGGTATGCGAAGCTAGCGCTCCAGACATCCCGGACAGCGGCCCGCCGTACGTCGAATTACGCGATCTGGAAGAGTGCGCGGGTCTCGCGCTCGGCTCGCCGACCCGCTTTGGCAACATGGCCGGCGCGCTGAAGTACTTTCTCGACGGCACCACGCCCCAGTGGTTGTCAGGCGCGCTCGCTGGCAAACCCGCATGCGTATTCACCTCCAGCGCCAGCCTCCACGGCGGCCAGGAAAGCACGTTGTTGTCGATGATGATTCCGTTGCTGCACCACGGCATGCTGCTCATGGGGCTCCCATACACCGAACCTGCGCTTTCGAGCACGCGCACCGGCGGCTCCCCTTACGGCGCGACACACTTCGCACACGACGGCAACCCGCTCTCGACGGACGAACGTCAGTTGGCCTCGGCACTCGGTGCAAGACTCGCACGCGCGGCCTGCAAGCTGGCAGAATGAACACTTCACGCAGTAGTACAGGCCACGAGATAAGCCCATGACTGCCACACCGCCCGACCGTCAGCACGACCTCCCGCGCGACGATGCCCCACATGTCGATGTACGTAGGGCGCCCACGCCGGGACACGCTCAGGGGTTACGGCGGGTCAGCATCGCCAGCTTGCTGGCGCTGATCGCGTTGTCGGTGACCTGGGAGTTGTGGCTGGCACCGCTGCGTCCGGGCGGTTCGTGGCTGGTGCTCAAGGCGTTGCTTTTGCTCCTGCCGCTGCGCGGCGTATTGCGCGGCAATTTGTATACGCTTCAGTGGTCAAGCATGTTCATCCTGCTATTCCTCGCAGAAGGCGTGGTGCGTGGCATGAGCGATACCGGCCCTTCCGCTACGCTTGGCTGGATCGAGACGGTGCTATCGCTGGTCTTTTTCTTCGCGACCGTCTTGTATCTGCGCCCCTTCAAGCGCGCCGCGAAAGCCCGGGCGGCGGCAGCGCGCTAGCGCGCTGCACTTCCCCTTGAGGCGACGCCCTCCACGCCTTCCCGCCCCCGCCTCTCGCCTTCGCCCCGCCTTCACCCCATGAATCAAGCCGAATTCCTCACTGCCTGCCGCGACCTGCTGGGTCGCGATCAAGTGCTGACCGAGCGCGCCGACACCGGTACCTACCTCACCGACCAGCGCAAACGGTACATCGGCAACGCGCTCGCCGTCCTGCGTCCCGCCGACGCCGCGCAGACCGCCGCGCTTGTGCGTCTGTGTGTCGCACATGGCGTGCCGATGGTGCCGCAAGGGGGCAACACCGGCCTCGCCGGTGGCGCGACGCCCGACACCAGCGGGCGTCAGGTCGTGATCAGTCTGCGACGCCTCGATCGCATCCGTCAGGTGGATGCCGATAACCTGACGATCACCGCCGAAGCCGGGTGCCTCCTCGCCAGTGTGCAGGCCGCTGCGGCCGCAGCCGAGCGCCTGTTTCCGCTGAGCCTCGCGGCAGAAGGTAGTTGCACTATCGGTGGCAATCTGGCGACGAACGCGGGCGGCACGGCGGTGCTGCGATACGGCAACGCACGCGAGTTGTGTCTCGGTCTTGAAGTCGTTACGCCGCAGGGCGAGGTGTGGGACGGCCTGCGCGGCCTGCGCAAGGACAACACCGGATACGATCTGCGCGATCTGTTCATCGGCGCGGAAGGCACGCTCGGCCTGATCACGGCGGCGACGCTCAAGCTCTTCGCGCAACCCGCCGCGCGCATGACGGCGCTCGCCGCGCTCGACAGCCCCGCCGAGGCCCTCGCTTTGCTGAATCTTGCACAGCGCATGGCTGGGCCGTTACTCACAGGCTTCGAACTGATGTCCGATTTCTGCCTGCAACTGGTCGCGCAGGTCTTCACGTCGCAACGTTATCCGTTCGCCCAACCCTATGCGCAGTCGGTACTGCTTGAACTCTCCGACAACGAGAGCGAGGCGCACGCGCGCGACCTGCTGGAACGGGTGTTGAATGCCGCCATCGAGCGCGGCATCGTGCGCGACGCCATCGTTGCCAGCAGCCTCGCTCAGTCGAACGCGCTCTGGCATCTGCGCGAGAGCATTCCCCTGGCGCAATCGGCTACAGGCCTCAACATCAAGCACGACATCGCTGTGCCCGTCTCGCAAGTGCCCGCGTTCATCGCGGCGACCGATCCCATCGTGCAGCGCATTGCGCCCGGTGCGCGAATGGTGACGTTCGGCCACCTCGGCGACGGGAATCTGCACTACAACGTAATGGCGCCGGACGGCATCGACCCGGCCTCCTTCCTCAAGCAATATCAAACACCCGTCACCGCCGCCGTCCACGACAGCGTGCATGCGCATCGCGGCACGATCAGCGCCGAGCATGGCCTTGGGCAGTTCAAGCGCGACGCGTCCGCCCATTACAAATCGCCCGTGGAAATCGCGCTGATGCGCGCGCTCAAGTCGGCGTTCGATCCGCTCGGGCTGATGAATCCCGGCAAAGTGCTGCCCGACTGAGCCCGATCAGGACATCGCGGCAGGCCATCGACGCACTCGATGCACTCAACGGCCACGCATTAAAAAATCGCCATTTTTTGAAGAAATGTCGTCAATTTCGCGACAAAACGCCGCGAAATCCCGCCATTTTCTTTACAGGCGCGCGCCAAATCCCTAGAATGACTGCTTTCCAATTACGACGGAGTTTTCCGTGGGCAGTTGCTCTAGTAGCGCGCAAGCGTCGGCAATGACCGGCGAGGCGTTGGCCCGGTAACCCGCAGTCGTCCCCGACTGCCGCTGCCGGTCTCAATGCCGCAGCGGTAGTGCATCGATCGCACCGAATCCCGATGACGTCAGCGTCATCCGAGACTTCGGCAAGCGATTCAGATTTCCCGCACCTATCACCGCAGTTCAGCGTTTGTTTGACGGATGACGTCGCGTCATTCGGAACAAGGCACGCTTCTTAGCGCCGCCACGCGACCGACATGACATCGTCGGTCAACCCAGGCGCAATCAAGCCTGCCGACGCTTGCGTCGAATTCATGTATCGCGTGACGTGATACGTCCGCCTCCCGCGCTTGTCTATGGCTCGGAAGCGGCCGTCGCCCGTACACGATTCATCGCCAAGCCCCGGCATCCGCCGTCTCAGGCCCTTGAATCAGGAGGACACCATGACGCTGCAAATGCTTATCCCGTCGCTGCTCGATCGTGCTCGCACTCGCCTCGCACCGGCGTCTGCCACATCGAATGCCACGCCGACGCCTCATGCCACCGCGTCGCACCCGTCGCCTCAGTACCGCCTCGTCGTGCTGACGCTGGCGTCCCGGGCGGACACCATCGACGCCACGGTGCGCAACGCCCTTCGCGCGCAACGCATCTCGCCGGAAACGGCGACCCGCATCGCCCGCTCGGGCGGCTACCTGCTGGAGCTCGACTACGTGTTGCGCTGCGACCGCAGTGGTCGCGCCGCGCTCGTACATCTTGTCTCGACGCTCGGCGACACCACCGGCGTCCGCGCGATTCGCTGGGAAACGGCGCCCAATCTGGCAGCGCGCTAATTTCCCTCCTCCCCTCCTCCGATCGGCCCGGCGAGCAGCGACGTCTCAGACGCCCACGCTCTCCGGGCCGATTGCCATTTCCGCTCGGACGTCCTCAACGACGCGCCATACTCAAACCTGTACGTTCACGTATAGGTTGTGCTAAGATTCCGCCCATCATTCGATCGGAGGCACGTTCATGCCCGCAGATCTCTCAAGCCCCCCTTCCGGCGGCACCTCACCGGACGATGCATCGCTGCTGACCGTCGGTCAGGCGGCTGCCACGCTCGGCGTCACGGCGCGCACCTTGAAGTATTACGAGGAGCTGAACCTGGTCGTCCCCGCCCGCAGCGGCGGACGCTATCGCATGTACACGCCCGCCGATCTCGAAACGTTCGGCCGCATTCTGCGCATGCGCTCGCTTGGCTTCTCGATTGCCGCGATTACCGAAATGCTCAAGCGGCCACGTCGAATGGTCGAAGCAGGCAAATCGCGCATGAACGAAGAAGACCTGCAAGTCGTGCGAGACGCACTTACGTCGCAACTCGACACGCTGCGCGAGCGCACCGCGCAGGTGCGTCGCGAATTGCGCGATGCCGAGACGTTGGAAGCCCAGATTCGTCACGACCTTCGCTACATCGAACAACGCCTTCAGGGCGTACCGGCCGACGACTTACTGGCCGAGCGCGCCGCAAAAGTGCGCAAGACGTCCTCGTCGAACTAGGTCCGATCATGCCTCCCGCCGTGCCTCCGACCTCGTCCACCGCACCGCCAAGCCCCCCGTCTCCGGGCAACACCGGTGGCGCGGACCCGCTGCGCCCCATACGCGTCGAGGCCTATCGTTATGCCCTCGGCCTGATCCCTGGGCTGGAGTTCTTCGAGAACGCACTCCTCGTATATTTCGCCGTCTACGTGTCCGGCGGCGTCGATGCGTCCCCTAAAGAATTCGTCTGGATGACGACGGCGTACGGCATTGCCTCGGTGCTCGCCATTCTTAAACAACAGTGGTTCGTCGAGCGCATCGGCTACCGCCGTTATCTGACGGCCTCACTTCTGCTCTACGCGTGCGGCGCCGTGCTCGCTGGCACCAGCGAAAGCGTCACGCAACTCGTGATCGCACGAGCGTGTCAGGGCTTCTGCGCTGGCAGTTGGATGAGCTCATGCCGGATCCTCGCGCAAGTGAGCGTGCCTGCCGAGCGTCGCGGCAAAACGGTCCAGACCTTCGCCCTGTTGCTGTTCACCGGCTCGGCGGCGGCACCACTCATCGGCGGCCTGCTGGTCTCCGAATACACCTGGCGCACGCTCTTCCTGTGCACCGCGCCACCAGCCGTGCTGCTCGCCGGTCTTGCATGGTTCGCCATCCCGGACGTCGGCCGCCTGCGCGACCGCGCCAGTGGCGGCAGCTATCCGTTCGCGCCGTTCATGGCCTTTGCCCTTGCGATGGGTGCATTTCAGGTCGTGCTCCAGGAGATGCGTTACACGCTGTGGCTGCAAACGCCCGTGTTGCCGTTGCTCACCGTCGTGGGCGTGGGCGCGCTGGTGTGGTTCGGCTATCACCAATGGCAGCATCCTGAGCCGTTCATCCGCTTGCAGCCGTTACGTCGACGTGAGTTCCAGGTCGGACTCCTGCTCTACGCGGCTTACTACTATCTGGCGAACACGCAGAGCTATCTGATGCCACGGTTGCTGGAGCAGGGGTTCGGCTTCACGGTCGAGCGCACCGGGCAACTGCTTGGCTACTCCGCGCTACTCACCGTCATCCTGCTACTCGCCTACTTCCGCGTGGCGAAGTTCATCACGAACAAGAAGCTTCTGATCGTGAGCGGCTTTCTGATGACGATCGCCACCAGCATGTGGCTAGGCGCGATGCCACCGGACGCCGGGCAGTCACAGCTTTACGGGGTGCTCGCGCTCAAGGCCGTGTTCGGCATCTTCACCGTGCTGCCGGTGGCAAACCTCACGTTCCGTACCTTCGATCACGAGAGTTTCGTTCACGGATATCGTCTCAAGAACATTCTCCGGCAGCTCTCCGGCTCGTTCGCCGTCTCCACCATCGTCGCGTTCGAGCAGCACCGAGAAGCCCTGCATCGCACCCGGCTCACAGAAGTGGCCAATCCTTACAATCCGATCTTCACGCAGACCCTGGAATCGCTTGCGAACGCGCTCACGCATGCCGGCGTTGCCGCTTCGCAGGCACAGGGTGCGGCGCTCGCACAGATTGCCCGGATGATCGAGCGGCAGGCCTCGTTTCTCTCGTTCATCGACGGCTTTCATTTCATTGCCATCGTGGCGTTGTGCGGTGCGATTTTTGCGGCAATTCAGAAGCAGCTAAATTAGAATCGTTGCGTCATTGCTCTTCGCGCGGCTGCGTCGCACACTGCGATCCATCATATGAATCGGTCGCAGCGGCACCAACGCCCGGCCACGCCCGTCATGCTCAAGACCCTGTTCGCCCGCCTCGGACTTTCCCAGCAATCCGCGTCCATTGAAGACGACGTCTGGCACGAGGTCGTCAGCGCCTTGCCGTTTCTTTCCCGACGCAGCGCCGCCGATCTTGAAAAGCTCCGCTCGCTGGCGGCCGACTTTCTGGCCAGCAAGCATTTCTCGACGGCACACGACCTGCCGCTGACCCAGGCGATGTGCGTCTCGGTCGCCGCGCAGGCCTGCCTTCCGATTCTGCATCTACCGCCAGCGTTGTATCGCGGATGGACCGGCATTGTGCTCTATCCCGGCGAATTCCTGATTCGCAAGACGGTTCAGGATGAAGCAGGTGTCGTGCACGACGTCGAACAGGAAGCCAGCGGCGAAGCATGGGAAGGCGGCCCGGTGGTGCTGTCGTGGCAGGACGTCCAGGCAAGCGACGTGCTGGCTTACAACGTCGTGATTCACGAGTTCGTCCACAAGATCGATATGGAAAGCGGAGAAGCGGACGGCGTGCCGCCCATGCTGCGCCGTCTTCATGGCGACCTGACCTGCGAGGCATGGTGCGATGTGTTCGACCCGGCGTACGAGGAGTTCTGCCACCACGTGGCGAACGTGCCCGACGAGCATTGGGACGCCTTCGCCTCGACGTCCCTGCTCGATCCCTACGCGACGGAACACGAGTCGGAATTCTTCGCCGTCTGCGCAGAGGCGTTCTTCGTCGCCCCCGAGGCCTTCAAGCGCGAGTATCCGGCTCTGTACGCACTCCTTTCGCGCTATTTTCTGCAAGATCCCGCCGCCCCGCCGGACGAACCCGCCGCAACCCTATGAAAACTTTGCGAAAGTTGTTGTTTTCATGGCATAATGCGCGTTTTCCAAATCCGGAAAGTGGTTGGCGCGTTTCCCGTCATCAAGACCTCAGGGTTTGAACGACGGCGATAGCGTTAGCGGGCAAGGGGCTCGCGCAGACTGGCTACCGACTTAACTCAAGGTGCACCATGAAAGAAGGCATTCACCCGAATTACCGCGAAGTCCTGTTCCGCGACATGACGCCGGGCGTCGACTTCCAGTTCGTCTCGCGTTCGACGATCAACACGAAGGAAACGGCCGAGTTCAACGGCAAAGAGTACCCGCTCGTGAAGCTGGATACGTCGTCGGCATCGCACAACTTCTACACCGGCGAAACGCGCATCATGGATGCTGAAGGTCGCGTGGATAAGTTCCGCAAGAAGTTCGGCGCTCGTGCCGGCGGCAAGGCAGCGTAAGTTTCACCGACAACGCGCCGTACAACGCGATGCGGGGCCGGACAGACGTTTGCCGGTCGACGCATCAGGGACAAGATCCCGACGTTGTGAAAAGCATTGGAAAGGGGCAGCTCAGGCTGCCCTTTTTTCTTGGGTCTGCGCTGCGCCAAGTCGTCGGTTACTGTCATACTGTCGGCTTTCCAGGGAACCGCACGTTTTCCCTTAAGTCTGCCCTGAGCGTTGGTCACGGTTTTACCCCGAGCTTCGCCCCCGAGCCAGTTCCGGCTCAGCCCCTCTGTCTTTCCGATCCGGCTGCCCTGCCGATCCTGTCGTATCGCCTATGAAACGAGTTCGCATCACCGCCTCCGCCACCAGCGCGCTACCGCGTTCGCTGTTGATCGCCATTTGCGTCATCTATGTGCTGGCGGGGTTGTTCGGTCGCGATCCGTGGAAAAACGAAGACGCCGCCGGCTTCGGCATCATGTGGACGATGGCGCACGGTCACCTGTCCGACTGGCTGTTGCCGAACATCGCCGGCAAACCGATTTACGACAACGGCCCGCTGGTCTCGTGGCTCGGTGCACTCTCCATTCGCGCCTTCTCGTGGCTCGATGCGCCCGACGCCGCTCGCATCGTCACGGGCCTTTGCTTCTACGCCACCTGCACGTTCATCTGGTACGGCACCTATCTGCTGGGCCGCCGCCCGGAAGTGCAACCGTTCAAATACGCTTTCGGCGGTGAGCCGGAACCGCGCGACTACGGCCGCACACTCGCCGATGGCGCGTTGCTGATTCTGCTGGCGTGCTTCGGTCTGGCCGAACGCGGTCACGAAACGACCGCGACCGTCGGGCAGCTCACGCTGATCTCGATGGCGATCTACGGCCTCGTGCGCAGTCTGGACAAGCCGCGTCAGGGTGCGGTGTGGTTCGGTCTGGCACTTGGCGGGATGGCGCTGGCGTCGTCCCCGCTGATGACACTCTCGCTGTGGCTCGCAGGCATGATCGCGGCCGTGGCGTGTCGTGCGCTTCCGCTGCGCATGCTGTTGCTCGTCTCCACCCCGATTACGCTGCTCATCGCCTGCACGTGGCCCCTCGCAGCCCTCAAATTCGCCGACGGTGCGCGCCGCTGGCTCGGTGAGTGGGCCGATATCGGGACGGACGCTTTCAGCGGTCCCACGATCGCCTCGTTGAGCTACATCGCCAAGAACCTGGCGCTGTTCGCGTGGCCTGCCTGGCCGCTCGCTGCGTGGTCACTGTATTCCTGGCGCGGCATGCGACGCGCCCCGCACATTGCGATCTCTCTCGTCTTCGCCATCACGATCCTCGTGCTGATCGTGCTGCAAGCGCATCAGGGCAACCAGCTCTTCATGCTGGCCCTGCCAGCACTCTCGATCATCGCCGCCTTCGGTCTGCCGACGCTCAAACGCGGCACCGTCAACGCCATCGACTGGTTCGCCGTGTTGTCGTTTACCGTGCTGGCCGGCTTCGTATGGATCGTCTGGCTCGCAGGTATTACCGGCTTCCCGGCGTCGACGGCACGCAACCTGCGACGCCTGGTGCCCGGTTTCAACCCGGAATTCAGCTGGATCACGCTGATCAGTGCGCTGATTGTCACGGGTGCCTGGGTGGCGCTGGTGGCATGGCGCGTGTCGCGCAGTCCGAAGGTGCTGTGGCGCAGCGTGGTGCTGTCCTCCGGCGGCACGACACTGATGTGGGTGTTGCTCATGACGCTCTGGCTGCCGGTCGTCAACTATGGCAGAACGTATCGCGACGTGGCAGCGCAGATTGCGTCCCATCTGCCGGCGGACTACACCTGCATTCGCACAGCACGGGTGGGCGATGCCCAGCTCGCGTCGTTCGCCTACTTCGGCAAGATGCGCTTCGGTTCGGCCGACGACGACTGCGACGTGCTGCTGCGTCAGGATTCGCAGGACTACAGCGAACCGCTCTCGCTCGCACCCTATGAGTGGCGTCAACTGTGGGAAGGCCGTCGTGCGGCCGACCGTGACGAACGCTTCCGTCTTTACGTTCTGCAAGAGCGCCCGTGGCGTCGCGCGGCGCGTCCGCGCTGATCGCCCGACACGCCCGACACCATGTGGCAAGACATCAAACGCATTGCCGCGCTGGCATGGCCAGTGCTGATCGGCCAGTTGGCGGTCATCGCTTTCGGGGTGATGGACACCGCCATGGTCGGCCGCGCCTCGGCCTTCGACCTCGCGTCGCTCGCGCTCGGCGGCTCGATCTACATCACCGTGTACGTCGGCCTGATGGGCATTCTCGTCGCCCTCTCGCCCATCGCCGCGCAGCTTTACGGCGCGGGTGAGCGCATCGCCATCGGCGAGGAAGTACGTCAGACGTTCTGGCTCGCCCTATTCCTCGCTGTGCCCGGCTTCCTCGTACTGTCGCATCCGCAATTCATCCTGCGACTCTCCGAAGCGACGCCCGAACTCGAAGCACGCGCGACCGCCTATCTGCATATCCTCGCGTACGGCTTGCCGGCCGCGATGCTGTTCCGAGTGTACTCGTCGCTGTCGACGGCCGTGGCGCAGCCGCGCATCGTCATGATGATTCAGGTGACCGGGCTGGTGCTGAAGGTGCCGCTGAATCTCGCGCTGATTTACGGCGTGGATCGACTGGGCATCCCGGCGCTGGGCAGCACCGGGTGCGCCATCGCCACGACCGCCATCAACTGGGTGTCCTGCGGGCTCGGACTGCTGCTAATGGCGCGACATCCGAAGCTGCGCGAATTCGGCGTCTTCACGAAGTTCTGCTGGCCGCACTGGCAAGCGATTCGCGCACTGCTCAAACTCGGCGTGCCGATGGGCTTGAGTTACCTCATCGAAGTCACGGCCTACTCGTTCATGGCGATCTTCATCGCCCGACTCGGCGACGTGACGCTTGCGGGCCATCAGATCGCCGCGAACCTCGGCGCGCTCATGTACATGCTGCCGATGTCGATCGGCATCGCAACGGCAACCCTCACCGCACAGGCGATCGGCTCACGCGACTACAAAGCCGCGCAATTGGTCGGACGGCGTGGCGTCGAGCTGGCCGGGACCTTGGGATTGCTCGTGGCCCTGCTGATGTGGCTCGGCCGCCCGCTGGTGCTCGCGGCCTACACGTCGGACCCGCTGGTCGCCGCTGTGACCGCGCCGCTGCTGACCATCGTCGCCTTCTATCACATCTTCGACGCCCTTCAGGTGAACGCCGTCTTCGTCTTGCGCGCATGGAAAGTTGCGGTCGTGCCGACCGTCATCTACGCCCTGTCGCTATGGGGCGTGGGATTGGGCGGCGGATACGTGCTCGGCTTCGACGTCGGCGGTCTCTCGCCCGCCTGGCTTCACGGGGCCACCGGCTTCTGGGCCGCCAACAGCGCGAGCGTCGCGGTCGCCGCCATCGGATTGCTGATGTATCTGCGTTGGGTCGTGCATGTCAAAGGCACGGCGACATCCGTGGCAAACGCGCAGGCCTGAGCGGCTCACATCCGTCCGCTATTGCGTTGACGTCGCCGCCGATGCGGCGGTGGGGGCTGGCGTTGATAGCGACGCCTTCGGCTTAAGCTCGCCTTTGAGCGACTTCTCGACGTCGGCAAAGAAGTCGTCATACGTCTCGCGCATCAACACCGTCTCCGTTCGCGCATCCCCATTGCTGTCCCACACGGTGCGATCAAACCGCACACGCACTAACCATCCGCCGCCACCATCACCGTTTCCCGCACGCACGGCGATGATCGCCGCCATACGTTCATGATCCGGTTTGGCAGGCAAGCCGCCGATTTTGGACTTCAGCACACCACGCAAAATCTGACGCCATTGCGGCACGAGCACGGAGTGACGATCCGCTTCGACGACGGCCATCTCGCGGTCGACGGACACCGGATCGAACCCCTGCTGTTTGAGCGTCGCGGCAACGGCATCGAGCACCTTCCCCGCTGTCGGTGCGACAAACCAATGATCACGCAACGAGCGTAGCATCTCGCGTTGCTTCTCCGTCAGATCCACGCTGATCTGACGCGAGCTGTAGCGAATGAAATCGCCGCCACTCCCCGTCTCGCGTTCATTCGGGGGCTTGCTCGCGCACGCCGACAGCGCAAGCGCGGCACTGAGCATTGCGAGACGAGCGATTCGCGAAGCGGTGTCCATCAAGAGATGGGACGTAGCGGCAAGAGAGGAAAACGAGCGTATCGGATGGGCGTGCACGAGCGGTTCGGCGAGGGTGGGGGAACGAGGTCCGCGCCTATAATAGGCAGCCGCATCGCGCGTCACAAATGAGTTATTTCCATCAACCTATTAGCGTTTCTTCAAGGTTCTGCCATGCGCCGATTGCCGCCGCTCAATGCTCTGCGCAGCTTCGAAGCCGCCGGCCGCCTGAACAGCCTGACGCAGGCCGCTGAAGCGCTGAACGTCACGCAAAGCGCCGTCGCTCAGCAGATTCGTGTGCTGGAGGAATTTCTCGGACAGAAACTCTTCGAGCGCGACGGGCGGAACATTCGACTGACCGTACGCGGACGCCACTACTGGACAGACGTCTCCACCTGTCTCGGCCGACTCACCGAGGCCACTGAGCGCATGCTGAATACCACGACGCGCATGCCGTTGCGAGTGAACGCGTCGACGTCCTTTTTGCACATGTGGCTGCTCCCCCGACTCGGACGCTTTCGCGAGCAACACCCGGAGATCCCCGTCGAAATCGTGTCGACGCCAGACCGCAGCGTTACGCATCTCGACGACACGAGCGATATCGTCATTCGTCGATACACGCCGGAGTTGCGACGCCAGGGGTTCGTCGATCATCCGTTGATGCGCAGTCAGGCCGTCGCAGTCTGCGCGGCCACCCACCCGATGCGCGAGACGCTTCGCGACCCCGCCGATCTGCTCGACGCTCCCTTGCTGCACTACGCGGGCATGCCGCAGGCCTGGCAATACTGGTTTCACAGCGCAGAGGTGCGCGTCAGCGAGACACTGCGGGGCACGATCTTCGATGAGTTTTTGCTTTCGCTGCGCGCCGCTGAGAACGGACTTGGTGTCTGCCTCGCACCCCGTTCGGTTGTGCGCGACGCGTTGGAGAGCGGCCAACTCGTCGCTCTGTTCGACGACCGCGTCTCTCTCGAAGGTCCGCCCTATCACGCGCTCTATCGGGAAACCGACGGTGCGTCGCACCTCACGACGTTCGTCAATTGGCTGCAAGGCTGCGTGGATGCGCGAGATCGCGTGCCGATGACCGACTGAGGTGACGGCGAGTTGAATTCGGGCGATGTTGTACGACAACAAAAACGACACATACTCACGTCCCCCCCCTCCCGACCTCGTCGATCAATGGCTTGAATCGGCTGAGATTTCATGAAGACGGGTATACCCGAAAAGGCAATATCAGGAACTTTCCATAGAATGTTGTCTGACGACATACAACGATATATCATCCCCTTCGTTCCCTTTGGTCTGATCAACGTTCCCCGCCATGAGCCGAACCCCCATTGTCACCGAATTGCGCGTTGTTCCCGTCGCCGGCCGCGACAGTATGCTGCTGAATCTCAGCGGCGCACACGGGCCGTTCTTCACCCGCAACATCGTCATCCTGGCAGACAGCGCCGGCCATACTGGTGTTGGCGAAGTGCCCGGCGGTGAGTCGATTCGCAAGACGCTGGAGGACGCACGTCCCTACGTCGTCGGACAATCGGTCGCCAACGTTCAGGCGATTCTTGGTCAGACGCGTCGCGTCTTCGCCGACCGCGACGCAGGTGGACGCGGCCTGCAAACCTTCGATCTGCGCACGACGATCCACGCCGTGACAGCGCTCGAAGCCGCATTGCTGGACTTACTCGGTCAGCACCTGGAAGCCCCCGTTGCCGCCCTCCTGGGCGAGGGACAGCAGCGCAGTGAAGTCGCGATGCTCGGATACCTGTTTTTCATCGGCGACCGCAATGCCACCGATCTGGCCTATGCCGACAATCGGGGCGCGCGCGACGACTGGGAGCGCGTGCGCACGGAAGTCGCCATGACACCCGATGCCGTCGTCAAGCTGGCCGAGGCGGCGCATGTGCGTTACGGCTTTCAGGACTTCAAGCTCAAAGGCGGTGTGCTGGAGGGTGACGCGGAGATCGAAGCCGTCACCGCCCTTGCCAAACGCTTCCCGCAGGCACGCGTGACGCTCGATCCGAACGGCGCATGGTCGCTGGCCGAGGCTGTCCGTCTGTGCCGCGATCAGCACGACGTGCTGGCGTACGCAGAAGATCCGTGCGGTGCGGAAAACGGTTATTCGGGTCGTGAAGTGATGGCGGAATTCCGACGCGCCACAGGGCTGCCGACGGCAACCAACATGATCGCGACGGATTGGCGTCAGATGGGCCACGCGATTCAGTTGCAGTCCGTGGACATTCCGCTCGCCGATCCGCATTTCTGGACGATGCAGGGCTCGGTGCGCGTCGCGCAGATGTGCCACGAGTGGGGACTGACGTGGGGCTCGCACTCGAACAACCACTTCGATGTGTCGCTTGCGATGTTCACCCACGTGGCGGCCGCCGCGCCCGGCAAGATCACCGCCATCGATACCCACTGGATCTGGCAGGACGGTCAATACCTGACGCGCAACCCGCTGCAAATCGTCGGCGGGAACGTGCAGGTGCCGAGCGTTCCGGGGCTCGGGGTGACGCTGGACATGGACGCCGTCGAGGCAGCCCACGCGCTGTACCTCGAACACGGCCTCGGCGCGCGCGACGACAGCGTTGCCATGCAATATCTTGTGCCGGACTGGAAATTCGATCCAAAACGCCCTTGCCTGATGCGTTGATTCATCGGCATCTCCCGCTTGCGTCAGCGCATCATTCGGAGCGTCGGAGGGTCGAAATCCCGACGCTCTGTCACCGTCCGGTCGCGATGCGCACGAATTGCGGAATTTTTAAAAACGACGCGAAAAATCCGCAAGGCCGTTGAAGGGGGAATAAATAGAGGAAAAATCGGTATCAGAACCTTCGAAATGTCTCGTTGCGAGACCACACGATACCGCTATGACGCTCGATAGCCGAACGATTTCAGACATAAAAAAAGCCCAGGCGGTTAAGCCTGGGCTTTCTTCGTTTGGCGGAGCGGACGGGGCTCGAACCCGCGACCCCCGGCGTGACAGGCCGGTATTCTAACCAACTGAACTACCGCTCCAAACTTGCTGCAGCATCGTGATGTCACTCACTTTGCTTTCCTGCTAGTTGTCCGGCATTGCTGCGTTTTCACGCGCATATCACCGAACTTCGTAGGTTTTGGCGGAGCGGACGGGGCTCGAACCCGCGACCCCCGGCGTGACAGGCCGGTATTCTAACCAACTGAACTACCGCTCCAAAACCGACAAAAAAACCCGCCTAACTTTCAGCGGGCTTTACGCCACAAACTGCCTGGCATTTTCAAACTGATACCGACTCGCTACCGGCACCAATTCTGGCGTCCCCTAGGGGATTCGAACCCCTGTACTCACCGTGAAAGGGTGATGTCCTAGGCCTCTAGACGAAGGGGACAAAATCGTCAAAACTTTGTCTGTTTCGCTACTGCTTACTGCATTTCGCGAAGAACGCCATTCTAAACAACATTTCTTCGCTTGTGAAGCTTTATTTTCAAGTTTTTTGCATCGTTTTTGCAAGAATCTTGCTCTTTCGACGCAGCCTGAAAATCAAGCTTCTGAATCCGTGGTGGAGGTAAGCGGGATCGAACCGCTGACCTCTTGCATGCCATGCAAGCGCTCTCCCAGCTGAGCTATACCCCCGAACAGAGAAATGAGATTCTAATGACAAACCCATTTCCTGTAAATACCCTCGTCGCATTTTTTCCGCATTATTTTGCGAATCCGTGCGAAAGATAAAAAAACGGCGACTCATGAGAGTCGCCGTCTTCTTTATCGCGGTCATGGCATGTAGTCGCGGCGCGCAAGCGCGCCGCCCTGCTTTATGCCAAGGCCCGATTTACTGGGCGTCGCCTTCGCGCTTGACCAGCAGTGCACCGCCTTGCTTCTCTTCTTCGGTCAGTGCCTTGTGCGACAGACGCAGACGACCCTTGTCGTCTTGCTGGATCACCTTCACGCGCACGGCCTGACCTTCCTTGACGTACTCGTTGATGTCCTTGATGCGCTCGTTGGCAATTTCCGAGATGTGCAGCAGACCGTCCTTACCCGGCAGCACCGAGACGATGGCGCCGAACTCGAGCAGCTTGAGCACGGTACCGTCGTAGACCTGACCGACCTCGACTTCCACCGTGATCAGTTCGATACGACGCTTCGCTTCGGCAATGCCTTCGGCGCTCGGGCTGGCGATCGTCACCACGCCGTCGTCCGAGATGTCGATGCTCGTGCCAGTCTCTTCCGTCAGCGCGCGGATCACCGAACCACCCTTACCGATCACGTCACGGATCTTTTCCGGATTGATCTTGATGGTGACCATGCGCGGTGCGAATTCCGACAGCTCCGTACGCACGCCCGACTGGGCTTCCGTCATCTTGCCGAGGATATGCAGACGGCCTTCCTTGGCTTGCGCCAGCGCGACCTGCATGATTTCCTTCGTGATGCCCTGGATCTTGATGTCCATCTGCAGTGCGGTCACGCCATTCGACGTGCCGGCCACCTTGAAGTCCATGTCGCCCAGGTGATCTTCGTCGCCGAGGATGTCGGTCAGCACGGCAAACTTGTTGCCTTCGAGGATCAGGCCCATGGCGATACCAGCGACCGGCGAGGTCAGCGGCACACCGGCGTCCATCATGGCGAGGCTACCGCCGCAGACCGATGCCATCGACGACGAACCGTTCGACTCGGTGATTTCCGACACGACACGCACGGTGTAACCGAAATCATCGGCACCCGGCAGGCACGCGACCAGCGCGCGCTTAGCCAGACGGCCGTGACCGATTTCGCGACGCTTGGGCGAACCCACGCGACCCGTTTCGCCCGTCGAGAACGGCGGGAAGTTGTAGTGCAGCATGAAGCGATCACGGTACTCGCCTTGCAGCGCGTCGATGATCTGCTCATCGCTCTTGGTGCCCAGCGTGGCCACCACGAGTGCCTGCGTTTCGCCACGCGTGAACAGTGCCGAACCGTGGGCACGCGGCAGCACGCCGGTGCGGATCGAGATCGGACGCACGGTGCGCGTGTCGCGGCCGTCGATACGCGGCTCGCCTGCCAGGATCTGGCTACGGACGATCTTGGCTTCCAGATCGAACAGGATGTTGCCGACTTCGATGTCGTCCGGTGCAGGTTCGCCCTTGGCAGCAGCGGCTTCGCCCAGCTTGGCGATCACGTCGGCGCTCACAGTGCGCAGTTGTTGCGTACGCGCTTGCTTTTCGCGCGTCTGGTAAGCCGCGCGCAGTTGGCCTTCGGCCAGCTCGCCCACTTGCGAGATCAGTGCGTCGTTCTTGGCAGCCGGGGCCCATTCCCACTCGGCCTTGCCACCGTCGCGCACGAGTTCGTGAATCGCGTTGATGGCCGTTTGCATTTGCTCGTGACCAAACACGACTGCGCCCAGCATCACGTCTTCCGGCAGCTCTTGCGCTTCCGATTCCACCATCAGCACGGCTTGTTCCGTACCGGCGACGACCAGGTCGAGCTTCGACTTGGCGATCTGCTCACGCGACGGGTTGAGGACATACTGGCTGTCGACGTAGGCAACGCGTGCGGCACCGACCGGGCCGTTGAACGGCAGACCCGAGATGGCCAGCGCGGCCGAAGCACCGATCAGGGCCGGGATGTCGGCCGGCACTTCCGGGTTCAGCGAGACGACCTGCACCACCACCTGAACTTCGTTGTAGAAGCCTTCCGGGAACAGCGGGCGGATCGGACGGTCGATCAGGCGCGACGTCAGCGTTTCGTTTTCCGACGGACGGCCTTCACGCTTGAAGAAGCCACCCGGGATCTTGCCGGCGGCGTAAGTCTTTTCGAGGTAGTCAACCGTCAGCGGGAAGAAATCCTGGCCAGCCTTGGCCTTCTTCGCACCCACGACCGTGGCGAGCACGACGGTATCGTCCATGTCGACGAGCACCGCGCCGGATGCCTGGCGAGCAATCTCACCGGTTTCCATGCGAACCGTGTTTTGTCCCCATTGGAAAGACTTGACGACTTTATTGAACATTTGCACTCCTATATCGAATCGCGCGAATGCAGCAGCGGCGCGATATCGCTGCCGGGGTGATCCCGACGCCTTACAGGGGGGAGTGTTATGCCATTCCAGCGTAGTCCGCTGCGAAAATCCGCCGGCGCGCCTCTGAGACGACCCTGGAATGACACAAGCCCTGCTTGCCGACGAGGCCCCGTAAATCGGTAACGGAGACCGGAAACCCGGCGCAACTGCCGGATTAATCGTCCCGAAAGAGGCTCTCAGAGCATCGATCGGGTACCGCCCAAAAACAAAATGCCTGCATCAGCACGCTGATACAGGCATCTCGTCGTAATCGTAATCGCTTACTTACGCAGGCCCAGCTTCTCGATCAGGGCGCGGTAGCGGTCTGCATCCTTGCCCTTGAGGTAGTCGAGCAGCTTACGACGACGGCTCACCATGCGCAGCAGACCGCGGCGGCTGTGGTGATCCTTCATGTGTGCCTTGAAGTGCGGGGTCAGTTCGTTGATGCGCGTGGTCAGCAGCGCAACCTGAACTTCAGGGGAGCCAGTGTCATTGGCGGCGCGGGCGAATTGCGCCACGACGTCCGACTTCTTGATATCTGCGTTCGACATTTTCTTTCCTTTGGATATACACGCGGTCACGGAAGAATGGCCGTGCCGTGAACTTACAAAAACATGTACGTTTGCCGTACATAAACAAAACTGCAAGTGCGCGATTATACGGGAACCGGCATCACGACGCCACTTTTTTCCGCGCTTTGCCGCAGCAGGCGGGCTTGCAATCCCCCTTGAACCGCTCAAAACACCAAATTCGGACGAATAATCTGGAGAAATTCGTTAAATTATCCAAAAATCACGACAAATCATCCGTTCCGGCCACCGCCGGTGCCGATCACAGCTCAGCGCTGACGCGCCATCCGGCACGTACTCGGCAGCGCCACCTTGTTCATCGGTAGCTCCATCACGGTCCGGAATCCATAGCCCGAGCCCTCGTTGTCGAACTTGACGCCCGGCTCGCCCGCGCGGCGCATCACGGAGACGTACAGCGGCTCGATCATCTGATGGTCGTTCGCCCGCATCCATGCATCGGCCGGCGCCTCACGCACACGACGGTTTTCGAGCGCACGCGCGACGGTCGTCACATCCGTGGTGCCCGCCTGCTCGAGCGCGGCGGCGATCATGTCGACCATCACGCTCATGCGTAGCAACGGGTAGTCGTCGCGCGCCTCCGGATAGCGCGCGCGGAACGCCTTGTAGTAAGCATCCGACGCCTCGCCCCCGACATTCGGATGCCACTCGGCCACCGCGAACACGCGTCCGACACCGGCATCGCCCAGCGCCGCCGGCGCACCGAGCGCGTTGCCGTAGAACGTATAGAACTTGAGCTCCATGCCCTGCTCGCGCGCAGCCTTGACGAGCAGCGTCAGATCGTTGCCCCAGCTGCCCGTGACCACGGTATCGGCCCCGGCCGCGCGGATACGCGCCAGATACGGCGTGAAGTCCTTGACCCGGCCCACGGGGCTGAACTGTTCGCCCACGATCTGCACGTCCGGACGCTTGGCGCCGATCATCTGGCGAGCCAGCGTGGCGACCTGACGACCGAAGCTGTAGTCCTGATTGAGCAGATAGACCTTTTGAATGCTGTCGTCCTGCTTGATGGCTTCGGTGAGCGCCTGCATGCGCATCGCGGCGTTGGCGTCGAACGCGAAATGCCAGAAGCTGCACTGCTCGTTGGTCAGCGCCGTATCGACTGCGGAGTAATTGAAGAACAGCATGCGCTGGCCCGGCTCACGAGCATTGCGCTTGTTGATGGCATCGATCAGTGCCGACGCCACCGCAGAACTGTTGCCTTGCAGGACGAACGGAATACCGAGATCCCCAGCCGCCTTGAGCTGCACGAGACTGTCTTCGACCGCCCCCTTGCTGTCGAACACCGTCAATTCGAGCGGATGTGCGCCATCGCGCAACCTCACACCGCCACGCGCGTTCACGCGGTCGATCGCGAAGCGCAGATTTCGCTCGACCATCGCCCCCGCATTGCCGAAAGGCCCGCTCATCCCCTCGATGAGGGCGAGCCGAATCGGCGGTGCCGCGTTGACCACACCGGTGGCGGCCAGCAGGCCCAAAGTGCACAGCACCGCACAAACGCGCGCCAGCAAGACGTGAGATTTCATCGAGGCCTCTAGAACTGTCCCGGCGCGAATCATAACTTCCACCGCCCGGCCGGGCAAGCCAAGGCACCCCACGATAGGGAACGGTGGCGGTATGCTATCAGCAAGCCACCATCGCCCATATTTTGGGCAAATCCCCACCCCCAATGAGGCCAACCATGACGTATCGTTCCCCCGTGATTGTCGACACCGATACTGCGTCGACGCCATCGGCTCCCGGCTCGGGCGGCGCCTTTGGCCGACATTCTTCAACTCGCGCCATCCGCTGGGCTGTGGCGGGCGTGCTCGCGTTGTCGTTGACGGCCTGTATCACGCCGCCGTGGCAACAATTGCCCGCATCGGCGTCCCAGGCGGAAGTGCAGGCGCAATTGGGCAAGCCCAAGGAGGTCTATCCGCTCGCGCCAGGCGTCACACGCTGGCTCTATCCGACGAAGCCGTTCGGCGAGGAAACGATTGCCGCCGACTTCGATGCTCAGGGCAGGTTGCTGCACGTCACGCAGGTGCTGTCGACGCAGGAGTTCAACAAGGTCGAAATCGACAAATGGACCAAGACGGATGTACTGCATCACTTTGGCGAGCCCGTCGAGACCTCGGCTTTCCCGCTGATGAAGCGCGAAGTCTGGACATATCGCTTCAAGCAGGACGACGTGTGGTTCTCGATGATGAACTTCTATTTCGATGCCGACGGCATCGTCAAGACCACCCAAATCAGCCCGGATCCGCTGCACGAGAAACGGGAAAACAATCTGTTCTAAGTCAGGAGGGCGCCCTATTCCCGCGAATTCGTATCTGGACCACGCGTATCTCGCGGAACTGCGTCGCGACCTGCTGCGCTTTGCCAGGTTGCAATTGCGCGACGAACATCTGGCAGAAGACGCCGTTCAGGAAGCGCTGACGGCGGCTTGCTCGCCATCGAACGAATTCTCGGGGCGCTCCCAGCACAAGACGTGGGTGTTCGCGATTCTACGCAACAAGCTGATCGACACCATGCGAGCTCGACGCCGCACGATCAACGCCTCGTCTCTCGAAGGCGACGCCGATGAGAACTCTGTGTTCGATCGCGAGCTTTTCGACGAGCGCGGTCATTGGCTCGATCACGCACGCCCGCGCCCTTGGCCTCGCCCCGAGACACTCGTCGCCCGTCAACAGTTCTGGGCATTGTTCGACTGGTGCCTGAACGCCCTGCCCGAATCCACCGGTCGCGTGTTTTCCATGCGCGAATTGCTCGATATGGACATCGCCGAAATCTGCCGGGAACTGGATCTCGACGCCAATCATTGCAGCGTATTGCTGTACCGCGCACGCACTCGCTTACGCACCTGCCTGTCGGCCAAAGGACTGGAAACCAACGATGCCCTTGGGTAACTGCGCCAATGTCACACGCTCGCTCTCCGACAAGCTCGACCGGCCGTTGACCGCGCTAGCGAGCGTTCGTGTGCAGGCGCATCTGCTGACATGCACGGGGTGCCGCGCCTACGCTTCGCAAATCGCCACGCTGCGCGCCATATCGCGGCGCGTTGCCGGTCATGCCGACGCCGCCGCAACACAGATAGACGATTAGCAAAATTTTTTTCCTCACGCTGTCATATCCGGCATCTCCCTACGACTAAACGGTGCGATCAACAGCCGACATGCTGCGCGATCGAACTTTCCCACCCACACTTATCGTTTGGAGATGCCTACCATGAAGACGTCCATTCTCGCGGCTGCCGCGTTTGCCCTCGTCAACGTTTCGACCGTCGCCTTTGCCGCCCCGCAGAGCGAACTGACGCGCGAAAAAGTCGTCGCCGAACTCAAGGCGCTGCAAGATGTCGGCTATCAGGGGGCCACCGACCACACCCGTTATCCGACCAACCTTCTGGCGGCAAAAGCAGAACTAGCAAAACGCGAGCACGCGCCCGACGCCGCACGTGAGGCGTCGAACCCGGCGATGGCCCCCACGCAAGCCACCACCGGGGTTGCCACCGGCGACGCCATGCCTGCGCCGACCTCGGGCATGGCGGGCATGAGTTCTGGCATGAAGCGCGCCGCTTACGGCGGCACATCGCTGCACGAGCGAATCTATCGCGGTCAGTAAGTCGTCGATCAGACGTCGATCAGCAGCCACTCGCCGCCGAGTCGGCGGCGAGCCGGGGATGCCTGCGCGGATGCCCCGGGACACAGGACTAATTTCGGAGTCGGTCCACCCATGCATAACTCTCACGTGACATGCCGCACCGCGGCTCGGCTAGAGCGCTTCGCTTACCAATTCGCGCTGTACAGCGTCGTCGGTATCTTCGTCGGCTACGGCCTCTTCAAGTTCACCGAACACGAAGCGGCCGCCATTTTCCCGCTGGTCAACCACCATCCGCTACTGGGTTGGCTCTATCTGGGTCTGAGCGTGCAGACGGTGTCCAACCTCGTCGGCACATTCGAACTCGCCTCGGCGCTGGCCATGGCCTACACCGGCGACTGGCGCGTGCGTCTGGCGGGTAGTCTGGGCGTGGCGCTCACTCTGATCGTGACCGTCTCGTTCCTCGGGACAACACCAGACATCGGCGGCGGCACCTTCGGCTTCCTGATCAAAGATCTGACGCTGTTGGGCGTCGCCCTGCTGGTCGCGGCGCGCACATTCGCGCAAGGCCACAAGCACGCCGACCACGGCCCTTGCCATCCGGCGCTGAGATAGCAAAAATGCCCGCCCCTGACGAACAGGGTGCGGGCATTTTCGGCGTCGACAGACGATGCACCGGCCGGAGCATCGACCGACCGGGCCTACCGGCGATTACGGCGTGAGCTGCGGGTTTAGCTTCTCAGCCTTCGAGTACAGCTTGTTGAGTGCCGACAGATAGGCCTTGGCCGATGCCGCAACGATGTCCGGGTCGGTGCCGACGCCGTTCACGATGCGTCCGGCCTTCGACAGACGCACCGTCACTTCGCCCTGCGACTGCGTGCCGGTCGTGATGGCGTTGACCGAGTACAGCAACTGCTCCGCACCGCTCTTCACCTGCGATTCGATGGCGTTGAGCACGGCGTCGACCGGCCCGTTGCCGTCGGACTCACCCACGAGCTCCTTGCCCTGCGCCGTGAACACCACGCGCGCGCTCGGACGCTCACCGGTCTCGGAGTGCTGCGCCATCGACACGAGGTAGAAGTGCTCGTTGCCTTCGGCCTGCGCTTCGTTCGAGACGATTGCGAGAATGTCTTCGTCGAAGATTTCCGACTTCTGATCGGCGAGTTCCTTGAAACGGGCGAACGCGGCATTCACGTCCTGCTCCGACTCCATCTCGATGCCCAGTTCTTGCAGACGCTGCTTAAACGCATTACGGCCCGAGAGCTTACCCAGCACGATCTTGTTCGCCGTCCAGCCCACGTCTTCCGCCCGCATGATTTCATACGTATCGCGCGCCTTGAGCACGCCATCCTGGTGGATGCCTGACGCGTGCGCGAACGCATTGGCGCCCACGACGGCCTTGTTCGGCTGCACGTTGAAGCCGGTGATCTGCGAGACGAGCTTCGACGCCGGCACGATCTGCGTCGTATCGATGCCGAGTTCCAGACCGAAATAATCCTTGCGCGTCTTGAGCGCCATCACCACTTCCTCGAGCGACGTATTGCCTGCCCGCTCGCCCAAGCCGTTGATCGTGCACTCGATCTGACGCGCGCCGCCCAGTTGCACACCCGCGAGCGAGTTTGCCACGGCCATGCCCAGGTCGTTGTGGCAGTGCACCGACCAGACCGCCTTGTCCGAATTCGGCACGCGCTCTCGAAGCGTGCGCACGAGCTGGCCGTAGAGTTCCGGCACGCCGTAGCCGACCGTGTCGGCCACGTTGATGGTCGTTGCACCTTCGTTGATCACGGCCTCGAGCACTCGGCACAGGAAGTCCAGATCCGAACGGCTGCCGTCTTCCGGCGAGAACTCGATGTTGTCGGTAAATTGACGTGCGTAACGCACAGCAAGCTTCGCCTGCTCGAACACCTGGTCCGGGCTCATGCGCAGCTTTTTCTCCATGTGCAACGGCGACGTGGCGATGAACGTGTGAATACGCGACGAATTCGCCCCCTTGAGCGCTTCGGCGGCCCGCGCGATATCGCGGTCGTTAGCGCGTGCGAGCGAGCAGACCGTGCTTTCCTTCACGATCCCGGCGATCGCCCGAATCGCCTCGAAATCGCCGTTCGAACTGGCCGCGAAACCGGCTTCGATGACGTCCACGCGAAGTCGCTCCAGTTGACGGGCGATGCGGATCTTCTCGTCGCGGGTCATCGACGCACCCGGCGACTGCTCACCGTCGCGCAAGGTCGTATCGAAAATGATCAGCTTGTCGGCCATGATTTGCTCCTGAGGGGATTTCGTAGGGTTCGGTATTTTTTTGATATCAGCGCGCGGCGCGCGCCGGCATGGCCGGCCCGAGGGCGGAGAAACAGCATGGCATCAGTGGCACCGCAGATGACGCCGTATGCGATGCCAGAAACGACGCCAAACGGTGCGTGAGGAAGGCCCGGAGCCAATTTGGCGCCTGAAATCATGAGCGCCAATATAGTCGCAAACGGGTGATTCCGCAACGCGGGCGGCAGACGTCAAGCCCCGTGCACACGGGCATTCGCGGCCATCGACCAGGCTGCTTGCAGGCCCATAAACGAAACAGCCCGGCGCAAGGCCGGGCTGGCAATCACGGGACGAATCCCGATCAGAGCGTCGGAATGCGCAGTACCTGCCCCGGATAAATCTTGTCAGGGCTTGAGAGCATCGGCTTGTTCGCTTCGAAGATGCCGTTGTACTTGCTCGCATCGCCATAAACCGACTTGGAGATGGCCGACAACGTGTCGCCTGATTTCACCGTGTAGTACGTGGCTTCGACCGACGCCGTCGAGACCGACATCTGATCGTCCACCTTGGCAACCCCCTTCACGTTGCCGCAACACAGGAGGATCTTCTCCTTGGTGGCCTGATCGGCAGCCACGCCGTAGACCTTGACGGTTCGGGTTGCGCCGTCGAATTCCACGTCGAGACCGGTCGCATCCAACCCCTGCGATTTGATGTAGTTTTCGATGGCCTCACCGGCGGCGCGGTTAGCCGCATCGGCATCGGGCCCCGGGGCGGGTGGCGGTGCATCTGCCGCGTGAGCGTTACCGAGCAGTGCCTGACCGGCTTCCTTCACGAAATCGAGTATGCCCATGATTTCTCCTTCGTCACGTCGAACTATGGAAAACAGCGCCGGGCCCTGCCAGATCGACGAAAAACGGCCCGTGCCACAAGGGTACTTCGCCTACCAACGTCAAGATTAGCGCATCCCAACGATGTCATACCTGACAACTCTGACAGGTAGATATGACAGGGGGCGTACCGAGACGCCCCCTGCTTCCTACCCTGTTATTCGTCAACTTCGCCGAAAATCCGCTGACGGCGGCCTTTGACGAAGCGGAACGCCCACAGCACGTAGCCCGACACGCTGTACACACAGAACATGCCGAACAGCGCCAGCGGCGGGTCGGACGACACCAGAATGAAGCCCACCATGAACAGCAGCACTACGCCGAACGAGACGCGCTGGCGCACATCGAGCGCCTTGCCGCTGTAGAACGGCGCATTCGACACCATCGACATCCCCGCGTAGATCGTGAGGAAGAATGCGACCCACGGCATCCAGAACACGTTTACCGGCAACTTGTTGTCGATCGTGATCCAGACGAACCCGGCGATCAGCGCCGCGGCCGCCGGACTGGCGAGTCCCTGGAAGAAGCGCTTGTCGACCACGCCGATGTTGGCGTTAAAGCGCGCCAGACGTAACGCCGCCCCCGCCACATAGACGAACGCCGCCAGCCAGCCCCACTTGCCGATTTCGTGCAGGATCCACTCGTACATCACCAGCGCCGGTGCGACGCCAAACGACGTCATATCGGACAGCGAATCGTACTGCTCACCGAAGGCGCTCTGCGTATTGGTCATGCGGGCCACACGCCCGTCCATGCCGTCGAGCACCATCGCGAAAAAGATGGCAATGGCCGCTTGCTCGAAGCGGTCGTTCATCGCCTGCACGATGGCGAAGAACCCGCAGAAAAGTGCTGCGGTCGTGAAAGCGTTCGGCAGCAGATAGATGCCGCGATTGCGCGGACGCACCGGCACATCGTCCTCCACACCCTGGTCGTGGTCTTCGTTCATCGATGGCTCTGATGGATTCTTGTGACGGCCGAACGGCGAGAGATGCCTGACATTGTTGCGCAAGCGGCCGCGATGGTTTTCCGGCATCTATAACTCCTTGTCGATGCTAGGGTCGATGGACAGACCCCAAGACTGCGGGCGAACCCGCGACGGATCACCGCTATTGGAACGTGAAACGCGAAAGCAGTTGCAGGCCGCATCGCCAAACCCCGGCACCCCGTGGCAAAGCTTGACGACACGGCGGCCACAGCGACGCGCAGCCCTGAGGTCGCGCCGCCGCCACTGGCCCTGATGCGGTTACGAGTGGCTTACAGCTCGGCAAGAATCGTCGAGGTGGCAGACACCTTGTCGCCGATCGCCACGCGCGGGCGCGAACCCAGCGGCAGATAGACGTCGACACGCGAACCGAAGCGAATGAAGCCGTAACGCTGACCACGCGTGAGACGGTCGCCCGCATTCACGTAGCACAGGATACGGCGCGCGATCAGACCCGCAACCTGCACGCTCGTCACGATCTGGCCACCCACGTCGATCACCAGCGCATTGCGCTCGTTCTCGAGCGACGCCTTGTCGAGATCGGCATTGAAAAAACGTCCCGGGAAATATTCCACCTTGGTCACCGTGCCGTCAACCGGGGCACGATTCGAGTGAACATTGAAGACGTTCATGAAAACGCTGATTTTCAGCGCTTCACGGCCTGCGTAGGGGTCCTGCGTGGTTTCGATGGCCACGATACGGCCGTCTGCCGGGGAGAGCACGGCATTGGCCTGCTGCGGCACTTCACGCGGCGGGTCGCGGAAGAACTGCAGAACGAACAGGGCGATCACCCAGAACGGCGCGGCCCAAAACACGCCAGCCATAAAATGCACGACGAGCGCGACGGCGACGGCGATACCCAGGAAGGGCCAGCCCTCACGGGCGATGATCGGGTGAGGATAATTCATGCGATTGAACTCGCGTCCTTGGTAAAACGGTTGAGTGAGCGGGTCGGCCTGCTTTGGACCAAACCGTGGCGTGGCGGCATTGTAGCAATGCGCGCGGCGCGGCGACACTTTTTCCCCAACCGACACGCGGATGTCATAAAAAAACCGCCCGTTTTACCGCAGCGACAGCTACGGCAAAACAGGCGGTCAGCGACGTCAGTGCAGAGAACTTAGTTCTTCGACTGGTCGACCAGCTTGTTCTTGGCGATCCACGGCATCATTGCGCGCAGCTTGCCACCCACTTGCTCGATCTGGTGCTCGGCCGTGATACGACGACGCGAGATCAGGGTCGGGGCGCCTGCCTTGTTTTCCAGGATGAACGACTTGGCGTATTCGCCGGTCTGGATGTCGGTCAGGCACTGCTTCATGGCCTTCTTCGTCTCTTCCGTCACGACGCGCGGGCCGGTGACGTACTCGCCGTATTCGGCGTTGTTCGAGATCGAGTAGTTCATGTTGGCGATGCCGCCTTCATAGATCAGGTCGACGATCAGCTTCAGTTCGTGCAGGCACTCGAAGTAGGCCATTTCCGGCGCGTAACCGGCTTCGACCAGCGTTTCGAAACCGGCCTTGATCAGCTCGACGGTACCGCCGCACAGCACGGCTTGTTCGCCGAACAGGTCGGTTTCCGTTTCTTCGCGGAAGTTCGTTTCGATGATGCCGGCACGGCCACCGCCGTTAGCGGCAGCGTACGACAGCGCGATGTCGCGAGCGGCGCCCGACTTATCTTGTGCCACGGCGATCAGGTGCGGCACGCCGCCACCTTGCGAGTACGTCGAGCGCACCGTGTGGCCCGGGGCCTTCGGGGCAATCATGATGACGTCGAGGTCGGCGCGCGGGATAACGCAGCCGTAGTGCACGTTGAAGCCGTGCGCGAAGGCCAGCGCTGCGCCTTCTTTGATGTTGGCATGCACTTCGTTCTTGTACACGTCGGCGATTTGCTCATCCGGCAGCAGCATCATGACGATGTCGGCCGACTTCACGGCTTCCGCCACTTCCTTGGTGTTCAGGCCAGCGTTGACTGCCTTGTTCCACGAAGCGCCGTCTTTGCGCAGACCGACCGTCACGTTCACGCCGCTGTCTTTCAGGTTCTGTGCGTGGGCGTGGCCTTGCGAGCCGTAACCGATGATCGTGACTTGCTTGCCCTTGATGAGGGAGAGGTCGGCGTCTTTGTCGTAGAAAACTTTCATTTGGAGTGTCCCGTATTACCAAAAATAAACTGCAATCAGAATGGATTGAAATCCGCTTACCGCGTTGCCGTTGCCGGTCAGACCTTCAGGATGCGCTCTCCGCGCCCGATGCCCGAGCCACCGGTACGAACCGTCTCGAGAATCGCCGTCTGGTCGAGCCCTTCGATAAATGCGTCAAGCTTCGACGAATTTCCGGTGAGCTCAATCGTATAGGTCTTTTCCGTAACGTCAATGATGCGGCCGCGGAAAATATCCGACATCCGCTTCATCTCTTCCCGCTCTTTGCCTACCGCGCGAACCTTGATCAGCATGAGTTCGCGCTCGATATGCGCGCCCTCGGTCAGATCGACCACCTTCACCACTTCGATGAGCCGGTTCAGGTGCTTCGTGATCTGCTCGATGACGTCATCGGAGCCGGTCGTGACCACCGTCATGCGTGAGAGCGACCGGTCTTCGGTCGGCGCAACGGTGAGGGTCTCGATATTGTAGCCACGTGCCGAAAACAGTCCCACCACGCGCGACAGCGCGCCCGGCTCGTTTTCGAGCAAAACAGAAATAATGTGCCTCATGGTGTATCCCGGATTGTCCTTGTTGGGGACGCCGCGCCCACGCTCCGGCAATGCCGGCAGCGACTGGCAGCGCGTACGTGCCGCTTCGTCTTACAGATCTTCCGAACCTAGCAGCATCTCGCTGATGCCCTTGCCCGCCTGAACCATCGGCCAGACGTTTTCGGTGGGATCCGTTTGGAAATCCATGAATACCGTGCGGTCCTTCAGAGCCAGCGCCTCGCGCAGTGCCGGCTCGACGTCCGACGACTTCTCGATGCGCATCCCCACATGACCGTACGCCTCGGCGAGCTTCACGAAGTCCGGCAGCGCGTCCATGTACGAACTGGAGTAACGCTTGCTGTATTCGATCTGCTGCCACTGACGAACCATGCCCAGATAGCGGTTGTTGAGCGACAGGATCTTGACCGGCGTGCGGTATTGCAGGCACGTCGAGAGTTCCTGAATGCACATCTGGATCGAGCCTTCGCCGGTGATACAGGCGACTTCTGCGTCCGGATGCGCCATCTTCACGCCCATCGCCGCCGGCAGGCCGAAGCCCATCGTCCCCAGACCGCCCGAGTTGATCCAGCGGCGCGGCTTGTTGAAGCGATAGTACTGAGCGGCCCACATCTGATGCTGACCGACGTCCGAGCACACGAAGGCTTCACCGTCGGTGAGTTTCCAGTAAGTCTCGACCACGTGTTGCGGCTTGATGATCTCGCTCTTGCGATCGAAGGCGAGGCAATCGCGCGAACGCCATTCCTCGATCTGCTTCCACCAGTCGGCAAGGGCCCCGGTATCCGGGCCGTGCTCGGCGGTTTGCAGGTTCTCGATCATCTCGCGCAGCACTTCCTTCACGTCGCCGACGATCGGAATGTCGACCTTCACACGCTTGGAAATCGACGACGGGTCGATATCGATGTGAATGATCTTGCGGGCGGTCGACGAGAAGTGTTCCGGGTTGCCGATCACACGGTCATCGAAGCGCGCGCCGATGGCGATGAGCACGTCGCAGTGCTGCATGGCCATGTTGGCTTCGTACGTACCATGCATGCCCAGCATGCCGAGGAACTTGGGATCGCTCGCGCGATACCCACCCAGGCCCATGAGCGTATTGGTCACCGGATAGCCGAGCAGGTCGCAGAACTGGTTCAGCTCCTTCGACGCGTCGGCCAGAATGATGCCGCCGCCGGTATAGATGTAGGGACGCTTGGCCGAGAGCAGCAGGCTCATGGCCTTGCGGATCTGGCCCGAATGCCCCTTCGTCACCGGGTTGTAGGAGCGCAGCGACACCGTCTTCGGATATTCGAAGCGGCAGCGTGCCTTGGAAACGTCCTTCGGAATGTCGACCAGCACCGGACCCGGACGGCCCGTCTTGGCGATATAGAAGGCTTTCTTGATCGTGGCGGCGAGGTCACGCACATCCTTCACGAGGAAGTTGTGCTTGACGCAGGGACGGGTGATACCGACCGTGTCGCACTCCTGGAAGGCGTCCTGACCGATAGCGGCCGTGGGCACCTGCCCGGTGATGATGACGAGCGGGATCGAATCCATGTACGCCGTGGCAATCCCGGTGACCGCATTGGTCACGCCCGGGCCAGACGTCACGAGACACACGCCGACTTTGTCGGTGGAACGCGAATAAGCGTCGGCCGCATGCACGGCTGCCTGCTCATGGCGCACCAGAATGTGCTGGATCTTGTCCTGCTTGTAGAGTTCGTCGTAGATGTAGAGAACCGAACCGCCGGGATAACCCCACAGATGTTCGACTCCCTCTTCTTGAAGCGAGCGCACGAGGATCTCGGCGCCAATCATGTCTTCAGAAGTATTTTGGTGGCGTGTAGCTTCCGCCTCGGAGAATTCCGCGCTTGGCATGTTCATCGTCGACCTTTCAAAGTTTCGGCAAAAATTTTGATTGGGTGCTCTCCCCACGAACTTGTGGTCCGGGCTCAAGCTGCGCGTCTGAATGATGGACCCACCTGATGGGTGTGCCGATATTGAGACAATCACAGATATTGCGAACTGGCAACGTTACCGGTTTGCAGCAAAATGGTCAAGCAAGTTTATGCATTTGCAGCATGATCGCGAAGTCCAGTTCGCAAAATTCCCACATCGTGCGGCGCGCGTCCCCACGCTGGTGCACAATCTTCACATGATAGGAAGCCGGCACAGATCCGACCGACCTAACTCGACATAACGTGACACAACCGGAAGCAAAAGCGGTTACAGGCAGGCGCGTTTTTGGTAGCATCCGCTCCGACTACGCGATCTTTACGTAATCTTTACGCTTACACGGCATTTCACAGGCGCAGCGGCCGACGCTGCGTGTACCCCACCGGATGGCATCTGACAAGGAACTGGCGGATTTTCTCGCGGGCATCGAACGGCGCGCTTTCAAGCAGGCCGTCTATGCCGTACGCGACGACGAGGCCGCCCTCGATATCGTTCAGGATGCGATGATCCGTTTGGCCGAGAAGTACGGCGACAAGCCGCCGTCCGACCTGCCCCTGCTGTTCACGCGCATCCTCCAGAACACCATTCACGACTATTTCCGCCGCCAGAAGGTGCGCAACACGTGGGTCACGCTGTTCTCCAACCTCGCCGGCCCTGGCGACGACGAACGCGACGACTTCGACCCGCTGGAAACCTTACTGGGCGAGGACGGGTCTGTGCAAACCGAGAGCAGCGAAGACTCGGTTTCGCGTGCCGAAATCCTCACGCTCATTGAAGCGGAAATACAGAAACTACCGACACGTCAACGAGAAGCCTTCCTCATGCGTTACTGGGAAGACATGGACGTTGCCGAGACCGCAGCCACGATGGGGTGCTCGGAAGGCAGCGTCAAGACGCACTGCTCGCGTGCCACTCACGCGTTGGCACAGGCGTTGAAGGCAAAAGGGATCAGGTTATGAGTCACGATCTGGAAACGAGGGAAATTCGCTTCGCACATCGCGTGCGACTGGCATTGGACGAAGCGTCCGAGGCACCGTCGCCGAACATCGCGGCCCGGCTGGCCGCCGCGCGCCAGGAGGCGCTCGCCCGTAAAAAGCCCGAACCGGTAGCCGTTGTGCAACCGGCGCTGGTGCTCGCGGGTGTGGGCGCCATGCAATCGCCGGATATCGGCGGGCCGCGTCGCGCGTTCGACAAACTGGGCCGTCTGGGTCTGCTCTGGCCGCTCGCCGCACTGGTGATCGGTCTGGCAGGCATTGCGTACTGGGAACATCAGCAACATATTCAGGACCTGGCGGATATCGACGCTGCCGTATTGAGCGACGAACTGCCGCTGTCGGCCTATGCCGATCATGGTTTCAACGCCTACGTGAAGCGTGCCCAGTAGTCCCCCCATCCAAGACCAGCCAGTGACGCGACGCAACGTACTTTTTCTGGTCGCCGCGCTAGTCGTCGCCGCTCTTGCCGGCACGGCAGCGCTGCGCCGCTCGCAAGCCCCCGAACCGGTGTCCGACGTGCCGCCGGTGATCGACGGCACCACCGCGTCCGGCAACGGCGCGGCGGCGGCCTCCGGCCCCGTCGGTACGCTCACTGCCAGCCAGCCCGCTGCAACCAGTGCGCCGCTGGCCGCTCTGCCCTCGCCGGGCGGCGCGTGGGCGAAACTCAATGCTGCACAGCAGGAAGCCCTTGCCCCGCTCGCCCAGGACTGGAACCGGATGAGCGAACGTCAGCGCGAGAAGTGGGTCGAGATTGCCAAGCGTTTCCAGACGTTATCACCCGAAAGCCGCAAGCGTCTGCACGACCGCATGGCCGACTGGGTGCGCCTCACGCCTGAGCAGCGCCAACTGGCCCGCGAAAGCTATCAAAACGCCAAGACCCTGCCGCCGGAGCGCAAGGCGCAGGTCTGGCAGCAGTACCAGCAGCTTACGGAAGAACAGAAAAAGCGTCTTGCGGCGGACGACAAGAAGCAGTCCAACCGTCCCAACGTGGTCAGCGCACCGCCCACGGGCCGTTCCGGCGTGAAGAATCCGTACGCTGCGGTTCATCGCAAGGACGGTGCTGCCGCCTCGAAGAACGGTGCGTTGCCTGTACCCGCACCGGTCGCGTCGACCCCGTCGGCCGCCCTTCCGGCACCGGTGTCCGGCTCGTCGTCACCCACCGCGTCCAATCCGTCAGCCGCCAGCAACGGTGCAGCCAGCGCCGCCCCGGCCAACAGCGACAAGAATGCGGATACCTTCAATTCGGACCTGTATCACCATAACTGACGCCAAACGTCAGCCGACGTGACAGTCGACGGCCGCCTTCGGGCGGCCGTTTGCATTTGGCGCCCGCGCGAGGCTACCCCGGCTGGCTGGCCCATCCGCCCAATCTTCCGCATAATGGGCGACGCCTTCTCAGCGAACGCATGCTGCCGGATGCAAACCGGGCCGCCACGCGCCTTCGACAACAAGACCTCAGACCACGCCGCGATGACCGACTCCGCTACGACTCAGCCTGCCAAGCCGCCTCGTTCGTCTCATTCGTCCCATGCTGCCGCCACGCCCGACTCCGCCGGGTCGCAAGACTATGCCGTGCCGACGTTGCGCCGCCGTCTGCTCTCGATGGTCTACGAGTCGCTGCTGCTCTTCGGCGTGCTTTTTCTCGCGGGCTACCTCTTCAGCGCTCTGACGCAGCAACGCAGCGGCCTGATGTACCGCCACGCCATGCAAACGTGGCTGTTCCTCGTGCTCGGTGCTTACTTCGTCTGGTTCTGGACGCATGGCGGTCAGACGCTTGCCATGAAGACCTGGAAAATCCGCCTCGTCGACGCGCACGGTTTGCCGGTGCGCCCGGGCCGCGCCGTCCTGCGCTATGTCCTTGCGTGGCTCTGGGTGCTGCCGGCCATGGCGCTCGACTGGGCGCTGGGACTCACCGGCTGGAACAGCGTCGCGCTGCTGGCCGGATGGCTTGTCGTCTGGGCGCTCGCTATGCGCGTGATGCCCGATCATCAGTTCGTTCACGACCGGCTCGCCGGTACGCGGCTCGTCAGCGTTTTGGGCAAATGAGGGGACGATGAGCACGCCGCCGCTGGCCGCCACCCCGGTGCTGCGGCCCTCCCGTCCACATCTGATTTACGGCGCGATCGAAATCGGCCTGTCGATCGTCGTCGCCATCGCGACGTGGTCGGCGTGGCACAGCCCGTGGACGACCGTGCTCTGGACACTCCTTTGGCTTCCTGCCTCCCACGCGCTCGGCCTTGCCGCCGGATTCGTCATGGCGGCGCACGGCGACCCGAGCCCTGAGCGTCGCACCACCGCAGGCACGAATATCGCCGTCTGGGCTTATGAGTGCGCAGCGTCGATCCTCCTGCTCGATCTGTACCAACCGTGGTTCAGCGCCGCCCCGCTGTCGGCACCCAGCGGACCGGCACGCCCCGTGGCGGTCCTCCTGCTGCATGGTTACGGCTGCAATCGCGCCTTCTGGCTGCGCTTCTCCCGTCATCTGGCGGACGCGGGCTATCACTGTGACGCCATCAATCTCGCACCGATCTTCGGCGACATCGACGACTACGCCGAGACCATCGCCAACGCCGCACAGGGCCTTGCAGAGCGCACGCGGCTGCCCGTGGTCGTCGTTGGGCACAGCATGGGCGGGATCGCCGCACGCGCCTGCCTGCGCCGCTTTCCGACGCTGCCTGTCGCGCACACCATCACGCTGGGTTCGCCGCATTTCGGCACGCTGCATGCGCGTCATGGCATCGGACATAACGTTCGTCAGATGAGCATCGGCAGCGAGTGGCTGGTGGCGCTGGCCAGCAGCGAAAAGGATTCCGAACGCGCACGGATCACGTCGATTTACACGACGCACGACAACGTCGTGTATCCGGTGCGCACGTCGGTGTTGCCGGGCGCACACAACATTGCGGTGGACGGGCTGGGGCACGTCTCTCTGGGCACGCATCCGCGCTCGCGGGCGCTGGTGCTGGAAACACTTGAGCGCGTGGCGCAAGGTTTGCGGCACGGCAACTGACGCGGGCACGGCAATGACGCCCGGCATCTCGCGATGGGTGCATGCGCTGCATGCTGTCGCATCGGCACGACGCTAAAAGACACTTTCGCGACACGCGCATGACTGTCATCGTGCGTTCACGAAGACATGGCGGAATGCTCGCATGTTCAACGCGACGTGCGAGCCGCTATGACGACGACACCTACTTTCGATCTGCCGATCCCAACGCCTTCGGCTCGCGCCGGTCACTTCGCAGATACCCCACCGGGCCGCTCCGCCTCCCCGCCCGCCAGCCCTCCCGCCACACCGCCCTCCATCATCGACCTGCCGCCGGACACTCCCGATCCGCTCGACCCGCCGCCCGAAGGCATCACCCGCTACCGCACCATCTGGCTCTCGGACATTCACCTCGGCACGCAAGGCTGCCAGGCGGAGTATCTGCTCGACTTCCTGCGGCATCACGAGTCGGATTATCTGTATCTCGTTGGCGACATCATCGACGGCTGGCATTTGCGCAAGGGCTGGCACTGGCCGCAAGCGCACAACGATGTCGTGCAGAAAATGCTGCGTCGCGCGCGCAAGGGCACGCAGGTCATCTACGTGCCGGGCAATCACGACGAAGCAGCGCGTCAGTTCTGCGGGCTGGCGTTCGGCGACATCGCAGTGCGCGACGAAGCGTTTCACACCACGCTCTCGGGCAAGCGTCTGTGGATCACGCACGGCGATCTGTTCGACGGCGTGATTCAGCATGCCAAGTGGCTCGCTTATCTGGGCGACTCGCTTTACACGCTCACGCTGCTGCTCAACCGCTGGTTCAACCGCGTGCGCACGCGCTTCGGCTTCCCGTACTGGTCGCTCTCGCAGTACCTGAAGCATCAAGTGAAGAACGCCGTGAATTTCATTTCCGCGTTCGAGAACGTGATGGCCGACGAAGCGCGCCGCCGCGGTTGTGACGGTGTGGTGTGCGGGCACATCCACAAGCCGGAAATCCGCGAGATCGACGGGCTGCTGTATTGCAACGACGGCGACTGGGTCGAAAGCCTGTCGGCGCTCGTCGAGACGACCGAAGGCGAGCTGAAGATCATCTACTGGACGCAGAAGCGCAACACGCGCGAGAGCGTGAAGGCTACACCGGTCAGCGCCTGACACGGCGACAGCGGCCCGCGACACCCCGAACTCAACCTGCGCACGGACGGCCGCACACCGCCCGACGTGCGCTTCACTTCACGCGCGATTGCGCGCGTCATTCCACCCGCGCCATACGCGCGAAGGAGCGCCCGATGAAAATCATGATCGTCACCGACGCCTGGGATCCGCAGATCAACGGCGTGGTCCGCACGTTGAAGAACACGCGCGCTCAATTGGAAGCGGCCGGCCATCGTGTCGAGCTGCTCACGCCGCAGGAATTCCGCACAATTCCGTGCCCGACTTACCCTGAGATCCGTCTGGCGTTCTTCGCTGGCGGACGCGTCGGACGCCGCATCGAAGACTTCGCCCCCGATGCCCTGCACATCGCCACCGAAGGCCCGCTCGGCATGGCCGCGCGCAAGTGGGCGGTGCGTAACGGATTCCCGTTCACCACCGCCTATCACACGCGCTTCCCAGAATACGTGCAGGCGCGCTTCGGCTTCCCGCTCTCTGCCACCTACCGCTTCCTGCGTTGGTTTCACAAACCCTCGCGTGCGGTCATGGCCCCCACGCCAGTCGTCAAACGCGATCTCGAAGCGAACGGCTTCGATAACGTGGTGTTGTGGACGCGTGGCGTCGATCTCGACATCTTCCGTGTGCAGGAAGCACATGTGCTAAATTCAGCACATCCGATTTTCCTCTACGTAGGGCGCGTTGCCGTGGAGAAGAACATCGAAGCCTTCCTGAAACTGGATCTGCCCGGCTCGAAATGGGTCGCGGGCGAAGGGCCGCAACTGGCCGAACTCCGCTCGCGCTACCCCGATGTGAACTATCTCGGCATGCTCTCGCAGCCTGAACTGGCGAAGGTCTATGCATCGGCCGACGTCTTCGTCTTCCCGAGCCGCACCGATACGTTCGGTCTGGTGCTGCTCGAAGCGATGGCGTGCGGCCTGCCGGTGGCGGCCTATCCGGTGACCGGGCCGGTCGATGTATTCGCCGGCTGCCCCGAGGGCGACGGCGGCGCATTGCGTGAGGATTTACGCGAGGCGTGTCTGGACGCCCTCAAGGTCTCGCGAGCCAGCGCGCGTGCTTGGGCCGAGCGCTTTTCGTGGCAGGCGGCCTCTGAAGAATTCGCCTCGCATCTGCATCCGCGCAAGCCCGAGCCGTCGCTCGCGCCCGCGGTCTGATCCACCTCAAGAGCCCGTTGCGGCGAGGAACCTGACGCTTGTTCATCGATCACCCGCCGCCACGCGACAAACAACCGAATCCATACAAGGGCAACCGGGGCGTCATGCGCGCCTGGCGCGCCCTGAAGTACTCGCTGTCCGGATTCAAGTTTGCCGTGTTCGAGGAGAGCGCCTTCCGCCAGGAACTCGCGCTCGCCGCCATTCTTCTGCCCGCCGCGATTTTCCTGCCGGTTACGGCCGTCGAGCGCGTACTACTGATCGGCTCGATCCTGCTCGTGCTCATCATCGAGCTGGTCAATTCGAGCATCGAGGCCGCCATCGACCGTATTTCGCTCGAACGACACGAACTGTCCAAGCGTGCGAAGGATTTCGGCAGTGCCGCCGTGCTGGTCGCGCTCGGCCTGTGCCTTCTCACCTGGGCCTCGCTCGCCGGTCCGGTCATTGTGGAGCTCGTACGTACGGCATTTTTCTGATATCGCTCGTCACCCCGGGTTGCAGGCTTGGCAGCGTCCGACTGCCGGGTATAATCGTTCGCCGTATACCCAATACTCAACTCATAAACGCAAGCGGAGAACCTCCTTCGCCGAGCTTGCCGCTAACCGGGGCCGACAGACATGGAAGCAAAGCCGCCACGCCGAACCCGCGAACGAATTCTCGAAGTGTCCCTGCGACTCTTCAACGAAATCGGCGAACCGAATGTCACCACCACCACGATTGCCGAGGAGATGAAGATCAGCCCCGGCAATCTGTACTATCACTTCCGCAACAAAGACGACATCATCAACAGCATCTTTGCGCAGTTCGAGCAGGAAATCGAACGTCGCCTGCGGCTGCCCGATGATCACAAACCCACGCTCGACGAAGTCTGGACGTATCTGCAATACATGTCCGAATTTCTGTGGCGTTTTCGTTTCCTCTATCGCGACCTCAACGACCTGCTCGCGCGCAACCGCACGCTGGAGACGCACTTCAAGCAGATCGTCGGCCACAAGAAGCGTTTTGCACGCGAGATGTGCGACCTGCTCGTGGCCGATGGCGAAATGGAAATCACGCCGGAGCAAATTGAGATCGTGACCACCAATATGGTGGTGTTGTCCACGTACTGGTTGTCCTATCAATTCGTGATGAACCCGCGCAAGTACAACGATCCTGAAGAAATCGGCGCAGGGCTGCATCAATCGAGCTATAACATCCTTTCGCAAATGGCGCCCTACCTCAAGGGCAAGTCGCGCGAGCTGTATGACAAGATGGCTCGGGAATCATCATCCAAGGGAGTGCAGTAAGGCATGTCGTCGGAAGTCAAATCCATTTGCATCTACTGCGGGGCCGCAACCGGCGCTCGCCCCGAGTACGCAGACGCGGCCCGTGATCTGGGTCGTCGCATGGCCGACGCTGGCATCCGTCTCGTGTACGGCGGTGGCAAGGTCGGCCTGATGGGCATCATTGCCGACGCCGTGCTCGCGCATGGCGGCGAGGCCATCGGCGTCATTCCGAAGGCATTGATGGAGAAGGAAGTCGGCCATACCGGGCTGACGGAACTCCACGTCGTCGAGAACATGCACCAGCGCAAGCAGATGATGGCCGACCTTTCGGACGCCTTCATCGCCATGCCCGGCGGCATCGGTACATGCGAAGAGCTGTTCGAAGTCTTCACCTGGCTGCAAATCGGCTATCACGCGAAGCCCATCGGCTTGCTCAACGTCGAGAACTACTACGATCCGTTGCTGGTGTTCCTCAAGTCGATGGTGACCGAACAGTTCCTCAAGGCGCCGCAACTCGATCAGTTGCAGATCGCAGCATCGCCGGAATCGTTGCTGGAGACAATGCGTCACTTCAAGCCGTCGCAGGTCGATCGCTGGGCGCATCAACGCACGCAGATCTAAGCAGTCGCTTCGTTGCCTTTTGCTTCATCGCTGCGCGGCACGACCGTCGCGCAGCACCTTCTCTTTATCTCCCTTCCCTGCCGCAGCCTCCCCCCTCCCAAAGCAGAGATCGGCCGGACCCACGTGCCTGGATGTCGTGCTTTTGGCTGTCAGGCGATCTCCTCCCACGCCAAACGGCGCGATTGAACTCTCCACGTCTCCGACACTCAGACATCCGTTGCATGCGGACCTTTGCGTGCACGCCCGCCGTTCTGCCCGCCTGGGTCAACACCATCCGACGAGCAACCTACCCATGATGTTAAAGATGCTCCGCCCGATGCGGCTGCTGCGATCCCGCTGGCTGCGTCCGCATGCCAGCCTGCTGTTGCGCCGCAGTCTGTGGCAAGCCACTCCGCGTGGCGTGGCCATCGGACTGGCGTGCGGTGTCTTTTTCGGGTTTCTGATTCCGGTGGCGCAAATGCCGGTGGCGATTCTCGTCGCAGCCTTTCTGCGCGGAAATCTCTTTCTGGCGACGATGGGCACGCTGATTACCAATCCGCTCACGGTGCCGTTCGTCTATTTCGGGGCGCATCATGTCGGACGCTGGATGCTTGACTGGTCCCCCAAGGCCGAGATCGAAGCGACTGTCGCGGCGGCCACGCAGGCCGGTGAGAGCTTCTGGACGCAATTACTGAATTTCGACTTCGGCACCGCGACGTTGCATCTCGGTACCGGTCTGGCTGCCTTTGCCGTCGCGGGCGGTGTGCTGGCGTACGTCATCGGCTTCTTTTCGATCCGGTGGCATCAGCAACGTCAACTGGCAACGCCGGTGGGTTCGCGCACCTCGGCAGCCACGGCGGCGGTGAGAAACCCGCCGCGCGGCTGACTGCACGCCCCCACCTCCGCAGATCAGAACGACGAGCCCGGCTCCTTGAGGAAAGCGATTTCCTCCGGCGTCGAGTCGCGTCCCAACGCCGCATTACGATGTGGATATCGACCGAATCGCTCGATGATGACGGCGTGTCTGCGCGCGTAATCGAGGTTATCGACGAGGCCCGACGTCTGCGCCAGTTGCTCGTAGAGTGCCAGCGACATGTGCTGGCTTTCGAGCGACTCGTCGTGTTCGAACGGCAGATAGACGAACACGCGATGCTGCGCAGTCGGCAGCCGCTGATCGTCACCCGCCTCAACGAGGCGACGCGCCACTGCTAGCGCCTGCGCATCGCCCGCGAATGCTTCGCCACGATGCCGGAACAAATTGCGCGAGAACTGATCGAGCACCACGATCAGCGCACAAGCGCCGAGCGGTGTTTGCGCCCAGTCGCTCAATTCCCCGGCAACCGCCTGCGCGTGGATCTCACCGAAGCGGGTGCGAATCTCCTCGTCGAAGGCATCCGATTTGCGGAACCACTCGGGACGTGCCATCCCATAGACCTCAGCGTCAGGCGTGCCGAACCAGAAGTCGAGCACCGCCTGCCAGGGTTGCAACGGTTGGGTTTGCGAAAGAATGTCTGCTGCCGGGCGTGCCATCGAGGATCCTGAGGTGAGCGTTGGGAGATCGCCCGATGATGCCAGACTCAGGCGAATGCCAACACCACCCGACGGGTGCGCGACGTCTTCTTCTCGATCTTCGACACGCGCAATGCGCCGATCTCCGCCGTGTTGCCCACGTGCGTGCCGCCGCATGGCTGCAAGTCGATGCCTTCGATGCGCACGAGTCGCACGCGGCCCAGCCCGACCGGCGGCTTCACGCTCATCGTCCGCACGAGTTCCGGGCGCTCTGCCATCTCTTCGTCGCTGATGCTGTCGATCGCGACCGGACGTGCCGCCGCCACGAGCGCCGCCAATCCGGCTTCTACCGTCTCACGCTCAATCGGTTCGTTCGTCACGAAGTCGAGCCGCGCGTATTCCGTGGTGATGCTGCATCCGTCGACCGGGTGCGGCAGCACGGCGCACATCAGGTGCGACGCGGTATGAAACCGCATATGACGGAAGCGTCGCTCCCAGTCGATTTCCGCCTGAACGACATCGCCGACCGACAGTCCGGCCAGTACGTGGCCCTGCCCTTCGGCGGGTACGTGCACGGCATCGTCGGGCGTCGCGCCTTCGTGTTTCGACTTGCGGGTGTCTGCGATGGTCAGGCGCGTACCGTCGGCAAGCACAAATGCTCCGGCGTCACCGGCTTGCCCGCCACCGAGCGGATAGAAGACGGTGCGATCGAGCATGATGCCCGTGTCGTCGATATGCGTGATGCGCGCCTCGCATTGGCGCAGATAGGCGTCTTGTCGGAACAGCGCTTCGGTTGTCATACGGTCTCCTTTGGGAACGGGACATGTTCGCGCGACTCCCACCCCGCTGGCAAGACACAATCCCGTGCGCCGACGCCGGTACGGTCGTGCCCGCGCGCGATTCAGCGCCCTCCACCGCCATCAGGCAGTTCCTCGTGCTTATCCCAATGCGGCCCACTTTGGTCCGTGACCAATGTGACCTCATAGGCTGCGCCCCAACCCGGCGCCGCGTTTGTGACTTCTCGACATCGATTGTCCCGGGGCAACAGCCCGCCGCTTTGGCTCGCCGCATATTACGGACGATCGCAATGACGCGATCGCACTTTGAAAGGAACGACGCCATGACGAGACCCCCTCTTGCCCGTCCACGGGCCCCCTCTCCTGCTGCGACCGCTCATCATCGGGCTCAAGCCTTGTCGTCCTCGGCCCCCGTCTCCCACATCAGCTGCGCGGTGGATTCGCAAGCGCTCGCGCATGCATATGCCCTGTACGCCTCGAACGATCTGGAAGGGGCCGCCCGCGCGTTCGCCGCGATTTGCCGCGCGCTCCCCGATCACACCGCCGTATACAAAGCCTTCGGCTACGTGCTTTGCCAGCTTGGCGATTTCGAACAGGCGATCGCGCCACTGATGGTGGCGATCTCCCGTGAATACGGCAATCCGGAACCGCTCTACTTCGCCGCGATCTGCATGCAACGCACGGGCGACCCGCAAACCGCGCGCGAGATGGCAACCGACGCGCTGGACATGGCCCGCTGCGCGCATGACAACACAGACCTGCGCACGCGACTGACACGTCTGCTGGACGCGCTGTGATCCCCGCTTCTTTCAACAACGTTCAATCCCTCCAAATCGATGCCAAGTACCCAACCGAACACCTACGTCACACACACCAACGCCTCGAGTGCCCACGCCAGCGGCACGCCCTTACCCGGTGGGGACAACGCCGCCGTGAGAAAAGACGCGGCGAACGCCCTCGCCCGACTTTCCGACATCTCGAACTCATTAAGTGAGATGGCACCTTCGCCGCCTGCGGTCGGGCGCTTTACGGCGTTGATGCACCACGTCGGTAACGCTGCATTGAGCATCAGTGCACTGGGTGTCGCCAGCCTGAATACGGTGAAGGAAACGTACGAGTGCAGCACGCTATCCAGCGCGCACAAAATTTCGTTGAGTACTGCTGCGGTCGCATCGTTGTCGAGCGTGATGGATCTTGCGGTGGCGGTCGGCAAGTACTGCAATCCCGAGTCGACCACGTCGCAGATCATGAATACGGCATGGTTTGCATCTGCCGGAAAACTCCTCGGTTCGAAGCATATCGAGACCTACGGCGGGAAATATCAGACGGCGCTACTGGGCGCGTCGATGATGCTGTTCTTCAATCGGGCGGGCCAGATCGCAGGCGAGCACGACGCGCAGCACGAACACGACGACGCCGTCACGCCGAACTCGCTGGGCTTGCCCGCGCTGTCGTCCGCACCGCAGACCCTCGCACAGGAGATCGATGCGCTGCAAAGCTGCATCGGCTTTGCCGCCACGGCTTATCGGGCCTTCGGGAATATTGCGACGACAGCGGTCATCGACTGGATGAGCGCGAGAGAAGCAAAACGCAATATGGATGTGGTCGAGCGCCAGCTGAACTACGAAGACCCGTTCGGGACCGAGGGGAAGTTCAGGCTTCGAGATGCCGACGCGGCTTAACGTGGGTTAACGCGGCTTAGCCCGCCTTATTCCGCATCCAGTCGGCCGTGCCGTAGAACGCCTGCATCAGGCGTTCCTGCAACGCGCCTTCCACATGGATGTCCTGCATGGCGAGCGCCATGCAGCGTAACCACTGGTCGCGCTCGCTCGATGCGATCGGGAACGGCAGATGGCGCGCGCGCAACATCGGGTGGCCGAACCGTTCGATGTAATGGTTCGGCCCGCCAAGCCAGCCGCACAGGAACCAGAAGAGTTTGTCGCGCGAGCCGTCGAGCGACGCCGGATGCATCGCGCGAATGCCCGCAAATTCGGACTCAAGGTCCATCAGATCGTAGAAACGATCGACGAGTTCGCGCACGCGCGCCTCGCCGCCGAGCAGGGAAAAGGCCGTCGGCTGTGCCGGCGTGTCTTGCGTTTCGTCAGCTGCCGCAGCAGCCTGACGGGTGTTTTCGGAGGAGTTTTCGGTCGTCATGGGCGATATTGTGCCCGAGGCCCAAGGCGTCTGCCACGGACGGCGTCTCGAAAAAGACAGCGGGTGAGCGCGGCACTTTGCCGCGCTCGACAGCTCACCATCACACGTCGCGCAACGTGCGCACCGCCGACTGACGCAATACCGCGCGCAAACCGCTCCAGCCACCAATCAGCGCACACAGAACACCCGCGCCGATCCCGAGCACAGGTAGCCACGGATTGAACGTCAGCGCGAACTCGAAGACGTAGCGCGCCAATGCCCAACCCAGTGCGCCCGCCCCCAACGCTGCGAGCAGCCCGGCCAATGCACCGACCGTCACCAGCTCCGCCAGATGCACGTCGCGCAACTGTCGCGACGATGCCCCCAGCGCCCGCAAAATGCCACTCTCGCGCATGCGTTCGTCACGCGTACCGGCCAGCGCGGCGTACAGCACCAGCACCCCGGCAGCGAGCGTGAAGAGGAAGAGCGCCTGCACTGCGTCGATGACCTGCGACAGAATCTGCTGTATCTGCGCCAGCAATGCGCCTGTGTCGATCACGGTGACGTTGGGGAACTGACGCACCAGCGCATCCGCCACGCTCTGCTGATTCGGCGCCAGATGGAACGACGTAATCCACGTCATCGGAAAATCGCGCAGTGCGGCGGGCGGCATCACCACGAAGAAATTCACACGCATCGATCCCCAGTCGAGCTTGCGCAAGCTCGTGATCGGCGCGTCGATGGTCTGCCCCGTCACTTCGAAGCGCAGCGTGTCGCCGAGCTTCAGGCCGAGCGTCTTCGCGATGCCCTCTTCCATCGAGATCTGCGGCTTGTCGGTTTCGCCGTACCACTGGCCCGCCGTCACACGGTTCCCATCAGGCAACGCCGACGTGTACGACAAATTGAATTCGCGCTCGGCAAGGCGACGCGCGCGCTCCTCGGTGTAGCTTTCTCCCGTCACCGGCTTGTCGTTGATGGCCGTCAGTCGCGCACGGATCATCGGCGAGAGCTGAACATCGGGCAGACCGGCCGCGTGAAGTTGTGTGAGCACCGGCGCGTCCTGCCCCGGCTGAATGTCGATGACGAAACGGTTCGGCGCGTCCGGCGGACTCGAATGCTGCCAACCTGCGACCAGATCGTTGCGCGTCACCGCCAACAGCAGCAACGCCATCAATCCCAGCCCCAACGCCACCACCTGCAAGGCGCTGCCGAGACCTCGGCGGCGCAACCCCGCCACCGCATACCGCCAGCCGATGCCGCCTATCGCGCCACCGGCGGCCCCCGTACTGCGCGCCCAAGCCGCAAGACCGCGAATCGCCAACCAGGCCAGCACGCCGAAAACGATTGCGCCGACGACGAACCCACCGGCCACCAGCGCGCCCAGACGCAGATCACGCGCCGCGAACAGCAATAACGCGCCGAACGCCAGCGCGCTTGCGCCGTATGCAAGCCATCCCTGACGGCGCGCTCCACCCACTACGTCGCGACGCAGCACGTGCAGCGGGGCCACTTCCGAGAGCGGCAACAGCGGCGGCAACGCAAAGCCCAGCAACATCACGAGCGCGCTTGCCAGACCGAACGCAGCGGGTCGCCACGTCGGCGCAGGCAGCCCCGCCGGAATCACGTCGCCGAGCTGCGCCAGCAGCACCCAGTGCGCCGCGTAACCGAGCACGACGCCGAGCACGCCGCCGATCAGACCGAGACCGATGAATTCGAGTGTCACCATGCCGCGCAAGGCCCGGCGCGGCAGACCCAGACAGCGCATGACGGCGCACGCGTCGAGATGGCGCTCGCTGTACCGGCGCGACGCGATGCCCACGGCCACCGCCGCAAGCACAGCGGCGAGCAGTGCCACGAGCGAGAGGAAGCGCTCGGCGCGATCGAGCGTCTGCCGCACTTGCGGCTGCCCGTCTTCCAGCGATTCGAGGTGAACACCGCGCGTCTGCTCTGCCGCCGGACGCGCCCATGCGGTGAACTTGCCGACCTGCGAGTCGGTGCCCGCCACCAGCAGACGGTAGGTGATGCGACTGCCGAACTGCACGAGGCCGGTCGACGGCAATTCGTCGAAGCGCATCATCACGCGCGGTGCGAGCGAGCCGAAGCCGTAGCCCCGATCCATCTCACGAGTAATGACGGCAGCGATGCGCAGCGTGCGGTTGCCCACGCGGATCGACTCGCCGGGTTTGACGTGCAGCGCATCAAGCAGCGCAGTGTCGACCCAAACTGTACCCGGCGCGGGAATGCCGTCGGCTGGTGCGTCCGGTGTATTGGCCCCGGCATCGGGGGCAACGCGCACGCGGCCGCGCAACGGATAACCGTCGCTCACCGCCTTGAGCGACGAGAGGCGGCTCGCGGCTATCTGACCGCCCTCGCCTCCCCCGCCCGTCGCACTGGCCATGCTGGGGAAATTGGCGATGACGGCTGTCGATAGCCCGTCGGCCTGCGCCTGACGGGTGAATTCGGGTGCCAGAGGCGCGTCGCTGCGAACGACGAGATCGGCAGCGAGCATCTGGCGTGCGTCGCGCTCAAGCCCGCCCTGCATCCGATCTGAGAGAAAACCGACGCTGGAAAGGGCACCGACCGCCAGCAACAATGCTACGAGAAGCAGATGCAACTCGCCCGCGCGCCAATCGCGCAGAAACATCCGCCAGGCCTGGCGGGCAACTTCAGTGAACCCCATCGTTCCTCAATCCTTTAACCCGCGCCAGTAACGAGCGCCAACCGCGCCAGACGCGCGGCAACCACCACCAAGCCAACACGACGAACAGCAACAACATCAGGAGAAAAACGGCGGGAAGGAAAAACGCCAGCGCCAGTCCGCCCACCGTGGAGACATCTTCGCCGGCTGAGGCCGCGACATTCGAGAAAGGTTCCGGCGACGTGTTGATCAGCGCACGACTGCCCGCCTTGGCCAGATGCGCCGTGCCTGCCAGCGCGCCGCCCGCCAGTCCGGCCAGCACGGTCACGGCCGGATCGGTCTGACCCAGCGCCGCCGCGCCAAGCACGATCCCCGCCGGAATCCGGATGAAGGTATGCACGGCGTCCCACGCGCTGTCGACAAAGGGGATCTTGTCCGCGAAGAACTCGATGGCGGCCAGCACGCCCGCTGTGGCAATCACCCATGTCGACGCCAGCACGGCGAGCGTTGGTGGCAGGTGCAACCACCCGAAACGCGCTGCCAGACCCGCGCAGAACACCGTCAGGTACAACCGCAGGCCGCTGCCCCAGGACAGCCCTGCGCCGAGCGCAATCGATTCAAGCATGGTGACCTCGCTGCCGCCGACATGACGGCGTCGCACGATCACGCGTCGCGCACTGCCGACGCGGTAACAGCCCACCCGCCCCCCCGCCGGATATCGATCCATTAACGCCGTCCAACCACCCGGCATCTGCCCGACATCCGCCCCAAATGTGACCGATGAGTAACTCGACTGTTACCGCGCCATTATGCCGCGCGTTGCGGCAACGCACCACCGGTGACTTGAAAGGCCCCTGCGGCGCGTACGGGCGCAGGATTAGCGCCGTTGGCAGGCCTGGAACAGCGGCGGCCTGACGTCGCTATCACGCCACCATCACGCCGCCGTCAGCTTCAGTCCGACCAGCCCGGCAAGAATGAGCGTGACGCTCGCGATACGGGCGGCGGACGCCGACTCGCCGAACAGCATGATCCCAAGGACGAACGCGCCGACGGCGCCGATGCCCGTCCAGATGGCATAGGCGGTGCCAAGCGGCAACGTGCGCACCGCGAGAGCCAGCAGCCAGACGCTGCCAACCATCGACACAATCGTGAATACGGAGGGGACGAGACGCGAAAAACCTTGCGTGTACTTGAGCCCGACGGCCCAGGCCACTTCAAGAAAACCGGCACAAACCAGAAGAATCCAGGCCATGACTGACTTCGATGAAAGATCGGGGTCGTCCCCGGAGAAAAGAGAACCGCTTGCCGGGTCGTCCCGGCAATGGATTCCATCGAAGGTCAATCGAATTGCGGCTGAGCGCCTGACACCCCGGACGGAACAGGGGCGATTTTAGCAAAACAGGCTGACCGACGTCGGCCGACGACCTCAACCGTTGGCGTCCACCTCAAGCCGGTAGCCCACGCCCGTCTCCGTCAGGATGTGTTGCGGCTGTGCGGGGTCGGCTTCCAGCTTCTGCCGCAGGTGCCCCATGTAGATGCGCAGGTAGTGATTGCTCTCGACGTGCGACGGCCCCCACACTTCCTTGAGCAACTGACGGTGCGTGAGCACCCGCCCCGCATGGCGCACGAGCGTGACCAGCAGTCGATACTCGATGGGCGTCAGGTGCACCGGTTCGCCCGCACGCGTCACCTTGCGACGTGCAAGATCGATGTTGATGTCGCCGAACGAGAACGCTTCGTCGAGCGTCTCGGAATTGCCGCCCCGATGATGCCGTCGCAGTTGCGCCCGAATGCGCGCGAGCAGCTCCGACACCCCGAACGGCTTCGTCAGATAATCGTCGGCGCCGACATCGAGTGCGACGACTTTCTCCGCTTCCTCGTTGCGCGCCGACAGCACGATGATCGGCATGTCGGTCCAGCTGCGGACTTCGCGAATGACTTCCACACCGTCGATATCCGGCAAGCCGAGATCGACGATCAGCAAGTCGGGCTTGCGCGTGGCCGCCTCGACCATGCCCTGCCGTCCGGCTTCCGCCTCGTGCACGACCATGCCTTCGGCTTCGAGCGACGTGCGCAGAAACCGCCGGATCTGGCGTTCGTCCTCAATCACCACGATGTTGATGGTCGGTTCACTCATGTTGTTTCGTCACGTTTGCGTCAGGTGCGTCAGCCGCAGGTCCCACATCGCCGGTCGGGTCGAGGGATAACGCCGAATCGCCGGACTCGGCTACGCCGTCATCGATCCCTTCCACGACGTCGGGCGCCACAGGCGGCGTTTCCATCGGCAAGGTGAATATGAAACGCGCCCCGTGGCCGTCCGGGACATTGGTGGCATGGATTTTACCGCCGTGTGCTTCCACAATGGCGCGGCAAATCGCCAGCCCCAGGCCGATGCCGGGCTTGGCCGACTCCTTCTCGCCACGCATGAATTTCTCGAAGATACGGCCTTCCATGCCTGCGGGCAAACCGGGACCGTCGTCGCTCACGCTCACTTCGACTTCCTCACCGAGCACACGTGCCGCGATTTCGATGTGTGAGCCCACAGGCGAATACTTCGCAGCGTTCTCTAGCAAATTGGTAAAGAGGCGCTCCAGCAGCACCGCATCGAAACGCAGTAACGGCAGATCGGCAGGCAAGCGCGTCGTCACTTCGTGATCGGCGAGCACACGACGGCAAGCACGCAGCGACGTGCCCACCACTTCCTCCAGCATCTGCCATTGACGATTGAGCTGAACGCCACCGCCTTCCAACTTCGCCATGTCGAGCAGATTCGTCACGAGCCCCGTCATGCGCTGTGCTTCTTCATGAATGGCGTCGACGAGATCGATACGCAGCGGCCCGGGCGTCTGCGCGTTGCGACTGAGCATGCTCGCAAAGCCGACGATGGACGTGAGCGGCGTGCGCAAGTCGTGCGAGATGGCGGAGAGCAGCGAATTGCGCAGGCGTTCCGACTCCATCGTCACCAGCGCGTCCTGTGCGATTTCGACGTAGTGCACACGCTCCAGCGCCAATGCAATTTGCGCCGCAAACGTATCGAGCAGACGCTGCTGTTCCGGCGTGCCGATTGCACCGCTGCCCGACTCGGGGGCGACGACCAGCACCCCGCGCGTGCGCATCGGCGCGCGCAGCGGCAGATAGTAGGCGTTAGATCCGGGCAGCGTATTCGTCCCCCGCCCCGCCGCCTGCTGACGGTCGTACACCCACTGTGCGACATCCGTATCGATATGGGCGGGCATCGTCTCTTCCCGGGCATTCTCCACCGGCTGCCGCACACTGCTCTGGCTATCCGGCAGCAACAACGCCACGCGCGCCTGAAACACTTCGCGCACGTGACGCGAGCCAATCTCGACGATCTGCGGCGTCGTGAGCGCCGCTGCCAGTTCGCGCGCCATCGCATACACCGCGCCAGTGCGCCGCTCCCGCCAGGTGGCAAGACGCGCCTGAAACCGCAAGCTCGTCGTGAGGTGGCTGATAACCAGCGCGACGGTCAGCATGACGGCAAACGTCAGCAAATACTGGGTGTCGGAGACCGACAGCGACATCTTCGGCGGCACGAAGAAGAAATCGAACGCCACCACCGAGAGGAACGACGCAAGCACCCCCGGCCCACGCCCCAGCCGCATCGCGGCGACGATCACGCCCAGCAGATACAGCATGGCGATGTTGGCGAGATCGAGGAACGATGTCAGTTCGGCCGCCGCCAGCGACACTGCGCCGCAAATGCCGACGGCCCACGCATATGCCCGCCACGGGCCACCGACGAGTCCCAGTTCCGGGGCCGTCTCGAACCAGTCGCGCCAGTCGCCGCGCACCACCCGGTTCTCGGCCGACCGGTCGCCCGCAGCCGGCCCGATCAGCACCACGTCGACACCGCGTGCGTGACGCAGCAATTGTTCATGCAACGGCGTGTGCGCCGTCCACCAGCGCCGCGCACCGCTCGCCCCGACCACCAGCTTTGAGACGTTGCGCATCTGTGCATAGGCCAGCAGCGTCGTCGCGGCTTCCGACCCGTCCAGGGTGAGCGTTTCTGCGCCCAGTTCGTGCGCCAGTTTGAGCGTGGCATAGACGCTCTCGCGACGGGCCGTCGCCTGTCGCAAAATCGCAGGCGTTTCCACGTGCACGGCCAGCCAGTCGGCGCGCAGACTCGCCGCCAGTCGCGCGGCCGCGCGCACCAGCGCCACGCCCTCCGGTCCCGGCCCGATTGCCACGAGCAAGCGCTCGCGCGCCTGCCAGACCTGACTGATGGACTGGTCCGCACGATATTCGCGCATCTGCGCGTCCACGCGGTCGGCCGTGCGGCGCAAAGCCAGCTCGCGCAGCGCAATCAGGTTGCCTTTGCGGAAGAAGTTACGCACGGCGCGCTCGGCCTGCGCGGCCATGTAGACCTTACCCTCCCGCATGCGTTCGAGTAGCTCGTCGGGCGGCAGATCGACCAGCTTCACTTCGTCCGCCAGATCGAACACGCGGTCGGGAATCGTCTCCCAAACGCGGATACCGGTAATCTGGCCGACCACGTCGTTAAGCCGTTCGAGGTGCTGCACATTGAGCGTGGTGTAGACGTCGATGCCTGCGTCGAGCAGTTCGTGCACGTCTTGCCAGCGCTTGAGGTGCCGCTCGCCCGCCACGTTCGCATGCGCGAGTTCGTCGACGAGTGCTACAGCCGGTTTGCGCGCGAGCATGCCATCGAGATCGAACTCACGCAGCACACGGCCGCGATACTCGACCGTCTTCTGCGGCAGGACTTCCAGCCCTTCGAGCAGGCGCGCCGTTTCTTCCCGGCCATGCGTCTCCAGCACACCGACGACCACATCGGTGCCCTCATCGCTCAACTTGCGGGCGGCTTGAAGCATCGCAAATGTTTTGCCCACGCCTGCGGAAGCGCCGAAGAATATCTTCAGGCGGCCGCGCCGCTCGCGCGCTTCGTCGCGTTGCAGCTTGCCAAGCAATTCGTCGGGATCGGGGCGTTCCATGCCAGCCATCGGGTCAGTCCACTGTGAAAGCGCGAGCCACGCCGCCCGGCGTCACCTTCGGGCGGCAAACTGTCATCGGTTGCCCGATGAAGCAAAAAAACGCGGCACGCGCAGGGCGTGCCGCCAATCTACCGCAGGCCGACGGGCAAAACCAGAGATTCCCGGTCATGGGCCCGCCTGCGGCTGCGCCTTTCAGACAGCGCCGCGTGCCAACCCGTCCAATGCCAGGTTGAGCTTCAGAACATTCACCCGGGGCTCTCCGAAAATTCCCCACTGACGGCCTTGCGTGTTACGTGCGATCAGATCGCGCACGACCTCCGGCGTCAGCCCGCGCGCCTTGGCCACGCGCGCGACCTGATAGTCGGCCGCCGCCGGACTGATTTCCGGGTCGAGCCCGCTGCCCGACGCCGTCACCAGATCGGCAGGCACCGGCAGTTGGGCGCTCGGGTCGGCCTCGCGCAGCGCGGCAATACGGCCCTTCACAGCGTCGGCTAGCGCCGGGTTGAGCGGACCGAGGTTCGAGCCACCCGAGGCCGTCGCGTTATTCGGGTTCGGCGACGTGGCCGACAGACGGCCCCAGAAGTACTTCGGTTCGTCGAAGTTCTGACCGATCAGCGTCGAGCCAACGGCTTTGCCGTCCTTGTAAATCAGGCTTCCGGCCGCTTCGCGCGAGAACGCCGCGCGGCCGATGCCGGTCACGACCAGCGGATACACCAGCCCCGTGATGACCGAGAGCACCACAAACAGGCTCAACATCGGGCGCAAAAGGGTTTTCATGACGTCTGTTCCTTAGAGTGTCAGCAATGTGGCCCGGGCGCGCGGCAACCGCTGCCGCCGCGCCCGGAAGCCGTCGCGATCAGGCCCAGCCCATCGCGGCGATGATCATGTCGATGACCTTGATACCGACAAACGGCACCAGAATCCCGCCCAGACCGTAGACGAAGAGGTTGCGACGCAGCAGCGTCGCGGCCCCGAGCGGGCGATATTTCACGCCCTTCAATGCCAGCGGAATCAGCACCACGATAATCAGCGCATTGAAGATTACCGCCGACAGAATGGCCGACGACGGGCTTGCCAGACGCATCACGTTCAGCGCATCGAGTTGCGGATACGTGGTGGCGAAGGCGGCCGGAATGATGGCGAAGTACTTCGCCACGTCGTTCGCAATCGAGAACGTGGTGAGGCTGCCGCGCGTCATCAGCATCTGCTTGCCGATCTCGACGATTTCGATCAACTTGGTCGGGTTCGAATCGAGGTCGACCATGTTGCCCGCTTCCTTCGCGGCTTGCGTGCCCGAGTTCATCGCGACGGCGACGTCGGCCTGCGCAAGCGCCGGGGCGTCGTTGGTGCCGTCGCCCGTCATCGCCACGAGCTTGCCTTCGGCCTGATACTTGCGAATCGTCGCGAGCTTTTCCTCAGGCGTGGCTTCTGCGAGGAAGTCGTCCACACCCGCTTCTGCGGCAATCGCGGCGGCCGTCAGACGGTTGTCGCCCGTGACCATCAGCGTGGTGATCCCCATCTGACGCAGTTCGGCGAATCGCTCCTTGATGCCGCCCTTGACCACGTCCTTCAACTCGATCACGCCCAGCGCACGCGCGCCGTTCGCGTCATGCTCGGCCACCACCAGCGGCGTGCTGCCACGACGTGCGATCTCGTCGATCGACGTCGCGAGCGCCACCGGCCACACGCCACCGGCCGATTCCACATAACGTTTGACGGCATCGGCTGCGCCCTTGCGAATCTGTTTGTCGGTCAGATCTACACCGCTCATGCGCGTCTGGGCCGTGAACGGAATGAAGAGCGCATTCAGACCACTCATCTCGCGCTCGCGCAAATTGAAGCGTTGCTTGGCGAGCACCGCGATACTGCGGCCTTCCGGCGTTTCGTCGGCCAGCGACGCGAGTTGCGCCGCGTCAGCCAGCGTACGCTCGTCCACGCCCGGCGCGGGCACGAACTGCGACGCCTGACGATTGCCCAGCGTGATCGTGCCGGTCTTATCGAGCAGCAGCACGTCCACGTCGCCAGCCGCTTCCACCGCGCGGCCCGACGTTGCGATCACGTTCGCCTGCATCATACGGCTCATGCCTGCCACGCCGATGGCCGAGAGCAGGCCGCCAATGGTCGTGGGAATCAGACACACCAGCAGCGCGACGAGCACCGTGATCGTGACCGGATTTCCGGCGTGCGTGACGAACACGCTATAGATCGAGTACGGCAGCAGCGTGGCCGTGGCGAGCAACAGCACCAGTGTGAGCGCAACGAGCAGAATCGTGAGCGCGATTTCGTTCGGCGTCTTCTGACGCTTTGCGCCTTCCACCATCGCGATCATGCGGTCGAGAAACGCTTCGCCCGGATTGACCGTCACCTTCATGATGACCCAGTCCGAGAGCACACGCGTGCCACCGGTCACGGCCGAGAAGTCGCCGCCCGACTCGCGGATCACCGGCGCAGATTCGCCCGTGATGGCCGATTCGTCGACGGACGCTACGCCTTCCACGACTTCGCCGTCGGCCGGAATGACATCGCCCGCTTCGACCAGAACGAAGTCGCCACGACGCAGGCTGGCACTGTCGATCACCAGGCACTCTGCGTCGCGACGTGCCGAGCGCAACTGCTTAGCGGGAACATTCTTCTTGGCCTGACGCAGCGAAGCGGCCTGCGCCTTGCTGCGGCCTTCGGCCAGCGCTTCGGCAAAGTTCGCGAAGAGCACTGTGAACCATAGCCACAGCGTGATCGCGAGGATGAAGGGCGCGCTCGCCTCGGCGTGGCCTGCCACGGCCATGCCGAACAGCACGGTCGTGAGCAGACTGCCGACGTACACCACGAACATCACCGGGTTCTTCGCCTGCGTGATCGGGTGCAACTTGCGGAACGAGTCCACGATGGCCGGTTTGACGATGGCGGGGTCGAACATCGACTTGGTCGCCGATGTATGCCCTTCGCTCATCTGCCGGGTGGCGGTATTACTTGAGGGTTGATTCATGAGAGCCTCGAATGCCTCATTTCATTGTTCAATGCGCACCGATCATCGCCAGATGTTCGGCGACCGGACCGAGTGCAAGCGCCGGTACGTAGGTGAGCGCGCCCACCAACAGCACCGTGCCGAGCAGCAGCACGACAAACAGCGGACCATGCGTAGGCAACGTGCCCGACGTCGCGGCAATACGCTTCTTGCGCGCCAGCGCACCGGCAATCGCCAGCACCGGCACGATCACCCAGAAGCGGCCGAACCACATCGCGATACCCAGCGTGGTGTTGTAGAACGGCGTGTTTGCCGACAACCCCGCAAATGCGCTGCCGTTGTTGTTCGCTGCCGAGCTGTAGGCGTAGAGAATTTCCGAGAAGCCGTGTGTCGCGGGGTTCAGCACGCCCGCCTGACCGGCCGCGACGAGCACCGCAAGCGCAGTGCCGAGCAGTACCAGCAGCGGCGTCATGAGCACGGCCACAGCGACCATCTTCATCTCGTACGCCTCGATCTTCTTGCCCAAATATTCGGGTGTGCGGCCGATCATCAGCCCCGCCACGAACACCGCTAGCATGGCGAAGACGAGCATGCCGTACAGGCCCGAGCCGACGCCGCCGAAGATCACTTCGCCCAACTGCATCAGCAACATCGGCACCATGCCGCCAAGCGGCGTAAGCGAGTCATGCATCGCGTTGACGGCACCGCACGACGCAGCCGTCGTGACCGTCGCGAAGATGCCAGACGCGGCGATACCGAAGCGTGTTTCCTTGCCTTCCATGTTGCCGCCCGACTGCGTGGCACTGACCTGCTGATCCACACCGAGCTGGGTGAGCAGTGGGTTGCCTGCCTGTTCTGCGGACACCGTGGCGATCGCCGCAATGGAGAATGCAATCGTCATGGCCGCCAGAATCGCGACGCCCTGACGACGGTCTCCGACCATGCGTCCGAACGTGTGGCACAGCGCCGCCGGGATCAGGAAGATCGCCAGGATTTGCAGGAAGTTCGACAGCGGCGTCGGGTTCTCGTACGGATGAGCCGAGTTCGCGTTGAAGAAGCCGCCACCGTTCGTGCCGAGCATCTTGATCGCTTCCTGCGAAGCAACCGGGCCCATGGCGAGCGTTTGCGTCTGCGTCTGCGCGGGCGTCGTGACCGGCTTGCCAGCGGCGTCCATCTTCGGCTGACCGTCCGGGCCGAGGACCGGATTGTCGTAGTGCGTGACTTGCAGCGTCGTCACGTCCTTGTAGACGTCGAAGTTCTGAATCACGCCCTGACTCATGAACGCAGCGGCGATCACCACCGACAGCGGCACCAGAACATAGAGCGTGATGCGGGTGATGTCGACCCAGAAGTTGCCGATCGTCTGCGCCGTGTGACGGGCGAAACCGCGGATGAGCGCGACCACGACGGCGATACCGGTAGCGGCCGACAGGAAGTTCTGCACGGCCAGACCGAGCATCTGCGTCAGATAGCTCATCGTCGATTCGCCCGTGTAGCCTTGCCAGTTCGTGTTCGTCACGAAGCTGACCGCCGTGTTCATCGACGAGTCCGGCGTGACGTTACCGAACGCTTGCGGGTTCAGCGGCAGCCAGACTTGCCAGCGTTGCAGCGCGTAGATGGCGAAAGCGCCCAAGGCGTTGAAGCCGATCAGCGCGAACGCGTAGGTGCGCCAGTGCATCTCCTGCTCGGGACGAATCCCGCACAGACGATAAAGACCACGTTCGAGAGGCGCGAACCAGCGGTTCACGCGGGATTCACCGGCGAGCACGTCGGCCATGAAACGACCGAGCGGGCGCGCCAGCACCAGTAGCACGACGAGGAAAACGCCGAGCTGGATCCAGGCATTGAGTGTCATGCTAGGTCCTCCGGCTTGAACAGCGCGTAGACGAGATAAGCGAGCAGCGCGAGCGTGAGTCCGCCGCTCAGCCAATACATGGCTGTCATTGCTGCCCCCCTACCGACGCGCAAAACGCGACAAAGCCGACGGTCGTGGCAACGAACACCACGATCACGCCGAGATATAACCAGTCCATGACAACTCCCTATCGTGTGGCGGCTGGCACGCCACGGGCGCGACGCGCCCTCGCATGCGCATGCCAGCCGTGCCCTGAACGATACGTAGGGGCGCGTAAAGACGGGGACAAAAGGGGTAAAGGGGGTGTAAACAACGTGTAAACACGGGCCCGAAATGTGTAAACGACGAAGCCCGCCGATATCGCTATCGGCGGGCTTCAGAGCCTTGCTGGCTATGGTGCGGCGGGACTTTCCGCTGCTCCGGCCTCAGCGGCACATCACTCGGTCACGCGCGAGCCTTTGCGCCAGACTTCCACGACTTCCTTGCTCGGTTCGAGATTCAGGTTGACGTTGCGCGGCGGAATGGGCTGCTGGAACCACTTGCGCTGAATACGGCGGATCTCGCCCGAGCTGTACACATGCGCCAGCGTCGTATCCACGAAGCGTTTGAACTGCGGATCGTCGCGGCGCAGCATCAGCGCATTGAGTTCCGTCTCCAGCGGTGCGCCGACGATGGCGAACGACTCCGGGTCCCGAGCATTCGCACGGAAGCCCGCAAGCAACACGTCGTCGAGTGCAAACGCCTTGGCGCGACCGGTTTCGAGCGTCACCATCGATTCACCGTGGTCGCGCGCCGGAATCACGCGGTAGCCGATCTTCTCCGCCTGCATGCGCGCCAGACGCTCACCGGTCGAACCGGCCGACGCCACGAGGTTCTGCCCCTTCAGGTCTTCCAGCCCCTGAATGTTGTCCTTCTTGTTGACCAGAAGGCGCACTTCCGAGACGTAGTACGGATTGCTGAAACCGACCTGTTCGGCACGTTCCGGGGTAATGGTGTTCGGCGCGCAATCGAGATCGATGGTGCCGTTCTTCACCAGCGGAATACGGTTCTGCGGCGTGATGGACATTTCGCGCACGCGCAGATTCGGCAGATTGAGCGCGGTCTTGACGGCATCTACCACCGCATAGCAGAGATCCATCGTGTAGCCGACCGGCTTGCCCTTGTCGTTCACGTACGCGAACGGGATGGCCGCTTCGCGATACCCCAGCGTGATGACGCCGGTCTCGCGAATCTTCTTGAGGGTACCGGTGAGGTCACCGTTGACCGTCGGCAGCGCGACGACTGCGTCAGCCTTGGCAGGCGCGGCCGTTGCTGTCGAAATACCCGCTTGGGCGGCGAACCACACGGACAGACCGAGCGCAACGCGTCCGGCAGCGATTTTCCAGTCGACTTTCTTGAAACCGTTCACAGCAAATTCCTATCGGATTAACAGCATGATAGGAAGTTACAGATTTGCGTCGCGAAGCGCAAAGAAACCTTTGTCATTAGCTTATGCGCGGACGATCAACTGCCGGACGTCGGAGATGTCGGAGATGTCGGAGATGCCGGTGACGTGGCAGACGCCTCCTGCTCGTTGCCGGGACGTCCACCCGTCTCCCAAAGAGCCAGGGTTTCCGGCGACGGCTCCACCGCCAGGCGATGCCCGTACGGCGGCACGGCGGCCTGAAACCATTGCCGTTGGAGCTGCGCCATTTCGCCGCTGCGAAAGATCGCCGAAAGGGCCGCATCCACACGCGCCTTGAATGCGGGGTCGTCCTTGGGCAGGACAAGCGCGTAAGACTCGGACTGCGTGGCGAGCGGCGCACCAACAATCCGGTAGGCATCCGGTGTCTTGCTGGTGGCGCGCAAGCCTTCGAGAAGCACATCGTCCAGCGCCAGCGCCTGCGCGCGCCGCTCCCTCAGCATGCGAAACGCCTCGTCGTAGTCGCGCGCCATCAGAAGCTGAAACCCTGCGCGGGCGTGCTGCGCCCTCACAAGACGCTCCGCAGTCGTCCCCTGCACCACCGCCAGGCGCAGTCCCCGCAAGTCGTCGATCGACGCAACGCCCGTGCCCTTCCTGACCATCAACCGGACGTTCGCCGCGTAATACGGCAAGCTGAAGGCCACCTGCTGCCCGCGCGATGCCGTGACCGTCGACGGCGCGCAGTCGATATCGATGGCGTCGCCTTTCACCAGCGGCCCGCGCATCTGTTCGATCACCCGCACCGGCGTGACGCGCAGTTCCGGCATCGCCATCTCCTGTTGCAGCGACGTCACGACCCGTTGGCACAGTGCCCACGCCAGTCCCATCGGCTGATCGTCGGCGTCGACATAGGAAAACGGCACAGCGGTCTGCCGATAGCCGAGCAGAATGCGTCCACGCTCGCGAATGCGAGCCGTCGTCGGCGTATCGGCGACGGCTGGCGTCGGCGCGAACGATGTGTCGGAAGGGAATGCTGGAGCCTGCGCGGGCGCAGCCAGCGTGCTCAGGCGCGGCATGCCCGCGATGGGCGGCTCAGCGGCGAGCGTCGCATTGGGTGACGCGAGCATGGTGGCCGTGAAGATGCCGATGAAACGGCCGGACCGACGGCGAATACACGCAGAGATAACGGACAGAAGGGATAGAAGGGACATGATCGACGCGACACCAAGAGGGAAAATGCCCACACCTTAGCGACGGCCACCGCGGAAACGTCCGGCGACGCCAGCCATTTCGGATTATTCCCTTCGCGGCGATTTTCCCTTCTGCGGCAGCGTTCACGCGTGTGTAGATCGAGGCGCTAGCTTGCCCTTCGCCCCCTAGCGCGTATGGGCCAGCAACGTCTGCAACAGCTGCTCGTCGTCGTCGGGCGTCGGCGCGGTGTTATCGAAGCGCACGAGTCCCGGGAATGCCGCTGCGGGCGGCAGGAAGCGACGCACGCGATACTCGTCCCAATGCTCCAGCTTGTAGGCGTCGTTCGGATTACCCCGGCTCTCGATGCGCTCGCGCGCGTGCGCTTCGTCAAGATCCACCCAGACCACGTGAACGCCCACGTCGTCGTCGACGTCCAGCCACGCCCGATCGAACAGCAAGCCTTCGCGCAACTCGCGCGAGAGCGGGCCGACCACCAGCACGTTCACGCCGAGACGCAGGTTCTCGCGCGCCGTCTCCAGCAATCCCGCGTACTCCGGCTCACGCAACGTCTGCAAATAAAGCGGGCTGTCGCGGTCGTTGGGGTTGCCGGTCAGCGCGCCCATCACCGACGCGCTGTACGCGCCATACAGCGTGTCCTTGTCGAGCAGACAAAAGGCCTCGCCGCTGCGCTCGATCAGCGGACGTATCAGACGCTTGGCCAGCGTCGTCTTCCCCGCCCCGGCGTGGCCGCAGAAAAAGATCAGACGTGTCATGCGGCCGCCTTGCGCTCGAACATCACGAAGTGCTTGCGCACCGGCTCGATGACTTCGAACACGCCTTCGAACCCGGCCGGAATCACGCAGGCATCGCCCGGCCCGAACTCTGACGCGTTGCCGTCAAGATCGCTGATGCGGATACGTCCCTCGATCACCGAGAAGTATTCCTGACGATGCGCACCGAAGGCGATGCGCCACGCGCCGGGTTCGCAGGTCCATTCACCGCAATCGAACTCACCCAATGCGTCGGTGTAGAACGGGCGCGTCATGCGCTGCGGATTGCCGCTCACGCGGCGCGCCTCGGCGGGGTGATCGAAGACGGCTTCGCCCGCCTGATCGGGGGCGAACGTAATGAGCGCGGGAGATGTGGGAGATGTCATATGCGTCGAAGAGTTTAGAGAGCTATGGGACGTCAGGACGTCGCTTAGTTCAGCGCCGCGCTCAGCTTGCGACGCCACGTCGCCACCGTCGCCGGATCGGTCTCGGCAAGTGCTTCGAAGATCGCCAGCATCGACCTGCGTCCCGCATCATCGCCGAACGAGCGGTCGCGCTGCACGATATCGAGCAACGTCTGCAAGGCCGGTTCGTAAGCCCGGTCCGCGAGATAGCGATTGGCCAGATCCAGACGCGCCTGAAGATTGGCCGGTTCGGCATCCACGCGTGCGATCAGTTCCGAGGCTGGCGGCAGATGGCTGGCCTGCTCGGCGGCAGCAATACGTGTATTGAGCGCTGCGATGCGGGCGTCGCCGCTCGCAGCGGTGCGCGGCGAGAGCAGCGTCAGCTCAGTACGTGCCGCATCGATGTCACCCATGCCTAGCAGGACGTCCACCAAATCGAGGCGGACTTCGTCATGTGCCGGGTCGAGCGCCAGTGCGGCTTGCAGCGCATCGCGCGCCACCGTCGGCTGACCTTCTGCGAGCGCCTTGCGCGCCACGTTGCGCGCCATATCTGCCGGATTCGGCACGATGCGGTCGATGAACGCGCGCAGTTGCCCTTCCGGCAGCGCGCCCACGAACTGATCGACCGGCTCGCCGTCGACGAATGCGACAACCGTGGGCAGACTGCGCACGCCATACTCCGCGCACAGTTGCGCGTTTTCGTCGGCATTGATCTTGACGAGGCGGATGCGCCCCTGCGCTTCGGCCTCCAGCTTTTCGAGCATCGGCCCGAGCGTGTTGCAGGGGCCGCACCACGGGGCCCAGAAGTCGGCCAGCACGGGGACCTGATGCGAGACGGCCAGTACGTCGGTGTCGAAACTGGCGAGATTGGTATCGATCATGGGTTCTATCGAGCGTGGTAAATTGCGTGAATAGCGGCCGTTACTCATAGAAAACAGCCGCCAGCTTGAAGCATGGTAATCGCAAATCTGGGCAAATCGGTACGGACGCGCCAAAGCGCCCCCGGGTTCCCGTCCCGGCCACGCGCCTGCGGACCGCCGCTCTCGTGGATTTCGTAGTTTTCACGGTTTGCCCCGGCAGTCCTACAATCCTAACGTCCAACGACGGGCAGGGAGGCACATGCACGCAGGCCACGGCACGGCGATCTTCTTTACCCAACTTCTCTTGCTGGTACTCGTCGGCCGTCTGCTCGGCGAGGTCATGCAACGGCTGCGTCAGCCAGCAGTCATGGGCCAGTTACTCGCGGGGGTGCTGCTCGGCCCGTCCATCTTCGGCGCGCTGATGCCCGCCTGGCAACACGCCGTCTTTCCCGACAACGAAACGCAGAAAAAGATGCTCGACGCCGTCTCCGAGCTGGGCGTGCTGCTGCTTCTGCTGTCCACCGGGCTGGAGACGGATCTGGGGCTCGTGCGACGCATGAAGCGCATGGCCATCTTTGCGTCGGCGGGCGGCATGCTGATTCCGTTCGCCTGCGGTTTCGCGCTCGGGTGGCATCTGCCCGACAACCTGCTGCCGCATCCGGAAGCGCGGCTCGTCACGTCGCTCTTTCTCGGCACGGCCCTGTCGATTTCGTCTGTCAAGGTCGTGGCGATGGTCATTCGCGAAGTCGATTATCTGCGCCGCAACATCGGCCAGATCATCCTCGCCGCAGCCATTCTCGACGACACCACCGGCTGGATCATCATCGCCGCCATCGCAGGCCTGGGGGCCAGCGGTTCGGTCGACCTCGGCCATCTGACGTTCAGCCTCGGCGGCACGCTGCTGTTCATCGTGCTGTGCTTTACCGTCGGCAAGCGCGCCGTGGCCGTGGCCATTCGCTGGACGAACGACCGCTTCACCGTCGAGATGCCGGTGCTCAGCGCGATTCTGGTCATCACCTTCGTGCTGGCGCTCGCGACCGACAAACTGGGCGTGCACACAGCGCTGGGCGCGTTCATGGCCGGGGTGATGATCGGGCAGTCGCCCATTCTGAGCGAACAGATCGAAGCGCAGTTGCGCGGGCTGATCGTTGCGCTCTTTGCGCCCGTGTTCTTCGGCGTGGCGGGCTTGTCGGTGGACCTGACGATTCTGTTCGACTGGCGAATGCTCGGGCTGGTGGCCGGACTGATCCTGATCGCGAGCATCGGGAAATTCACGGGATGCTTTATCGGTGGACGTCTGGGCGGGATGTCCTCGGCGGAAGCGCTTGCGCTGGCCACCGGCATGAACGCGCGAGGCTCCACCGAGATCATCGTCGCGAGCATCGGGTTGTCGCTCGGTGTGCTGAGCAAGGACCTGTTCACCATGATCGTCATCATGGCGCTCATCACCACGCTCATCATGCCGCCGGTGCTGCGCCGGGCGCTCGTGCGTATTCCGCTGTCTGCCGAAGAAAAAGCACGGCTTGAAAAGGAGGCCGCCGAGGAGAAGGACTTCCTGCCGAACGTCGAGCGCATTCTGACGGCGGTCGACGGCAGCGCCAACGGACGCTTCGCCGCGTGGATCGCCGGGCTGACGGCCGGTGTGCGCGGCACACTGACTACGGTGCTCGCCCCTGCACCTGCTTCGACCGATAACAGCGCCGCCGTCGACGCGGGCGAATGCGCTGGGCTCGATGCCTATGAGATCGCGCTTGCCGCCGCCACGCACACGGTGAGCCGCGCCCCGGGCACGCCGGGCGTGGAAGAAGACAAACCCGTCAAGCCGGGCGAGAAGGAACGCGAGGCCGCACGTCTGGTGCTGCGCGAGCGCACGGGCAAAGCGCCTCAGAAAACGCCGGAACTGCCGCACGGTCCTGTCAAGGAAGGCGAAGACGAAACACCGACCGACGAAACGTCTTCCAAAGCCGCCCCGAAGCATGAACCCGTCGGCGAAGCGCATGACGATAAGCGTGTGAGCGACGCGAAGGAGGAAGGTGAATTCGTCGCAGACGATCCGTCCGACACCGCACGCGAACAGGAAGCGGCGCAGCCGGAGAGCAGCGACGAAGCGGTTCGCATCTCCGACGAAATCGCCAAGGGCTACGGCTTCGTCATTGCAGGGTTCGACGCGCCGGGCAAGGAGTCGGACTCGGACGTCCCCCCGCTCCCCCTGCCGACAGGCGTGCTGCCGCTGACCAAGGCATTCGACGGGGCCATCGCCATTGTGCTCGCACATGGCGACCACGCTCGCCAGCCGGATGCACCGCTCAACATCCTCGTGCCGGTCTCGGGCACCGACTATTCGCGGCATGCGGCCGAACTGGCGATCACTCTCGCGCGCGCAGCGAACGCGCCGGTCACCGCGCTGCATGTCTCGGCGCGCGTGGCACCGGGCATGCTGCACCGCCGGTGGCGTCCGCGTGTGTTGCGTCCGGACGCTGCCGAAGCCGCCATGCTGGAAAATCTACACTCGCTGGCCGAGCGCAACGGCGTGAAGCTGCGCACACGTCTGCTCGCAGGCGGCAAGGTCGACGACGCCATCCTGCATCAGATCCACCACGGCAAACACAACCTGCTCGTGCTCGGCGTGCAACCGCGCTTCGGCGACCGTCTCAACTTCGGTGCCGTCTCCCATCGTTTGCTGGAAGAACGGCGTTGTTCCGTGATCGTGCTGAGTGCTTGACGCATCAGGGCACTCCAATGAAGAACACCTGTTGCGGCGGACCGTCAACAGGTGTTCTTCGCGCTTACTGCGATGAAACTCAGTTCGCCGACGGCTTGCGCTCCGGCAATGGAATCCATTCCGTCTCACCGGGCACCTTGCCCATTTCCTGCGCCGTCCAGGCAGCCTTCGCCTGCTCGATGCGCTCACGGCTCGACGACACAAAGTTCCAGAAGATGAAGCGCTCGCCGTCGAGCGGCGCACCACCGAGCAGCATCAGCCGCGCGGGTCGATCACCGGCCACGATGCGCACGTCGCCCCCCGGAGCGAGCACGCCCATCCGATGCTCGGGCAAGGCATCGTCGTTCACCGTCACCTCGCCCTGCACCGTGTAGACGGCGCGCTCGGCGTACTCCGGCGGCAGCACGAACGCCGCGCACGGTTCCATCTCGACCGCGAGATAGAAGATTGGCGAGAACACTTTCACCGGGGCCTTCTCGCCGAACGCTTCACCGAGGATCAGACGCATATGTACGCCTGGCAGGAAGATGTCCGGCAGCGACGACGCCTCGTGATGCGCAAACGACGGCGCGGTCTCCTCGTCGGCCTGTGGCAACGCAACCCACGTCTGAATGCCGTGGACGTCACCACCACGCGCGCGTACGTCGTCCGGCGAACGCTCCGAATGCACGATGCCCCGTCCCGCCGTCATCCAGTTCACCGCGCCCGGCGTGATGCGTTGATCGCTGCCAAGGCTGTCGCGGTGCCAGATTTCGCCGTCGAACAGATACGTGACGGTCGCCAACCCGATGTGTGGGTGCGGACGCACGTCCAGCCCCACACCGGGCGGCAGCGTTGCAGGCCCCATGTGGTCGAAGAAGATGAATGGCCCGACGGTCTTGAACGGCAGGCTCGGCAGACTACGCTGCACGGTGAAAGCGCCGATATCGCTCAGATGCGGCTTGAGCACGGCAAGGAAGGGACTCGTGGAATCGGTCATGGCGCGGTTCTCCTGCGTTCGACACTTTTGAAGAAGTGTGGCGTTCATCTGGGGTGCTGTCGCCCGATTGTAGAGGACATTGCGGGCGCGCTCCATGACACCTCGGCATGATGGTTGCCACCGCGAAAATGGGGTGGCGCACATGTTCCTGCGATATCGCTCCTATAATGCAAGGATTGTCTAACGCTTTTGGCTCGCGCGCGTCGCGGGCATCGACTTATGAACAAGGCCTTCGTCAAGGAAGATAACGGCGACGACGATGACGATCTCGACGCAGGCGCGCCGGAGATTCCTGCGGGCACCAAGAACTACATCACGCCCACAGGCTACCGTCGTCTGAAGGATGAGATGCTGGATCTCATCGATAATCAACGCCCTGAGGTGGTGAAGATCGTGTCTTGGGCGGCGTCCAACGGCGACCGTTCGGAGAATGGCGATTACATCTACGGCAAACGACGTCTGCGTGAGATCGACCGGCGGATTCGCTTTCTGACGAAGCGTCTGGATAATGCGGAGGTGGTGGACACGCGTCGTCAGGAGAACGTCGATCAGGTGTTTTTCGGTGCGGAAGTCACTTATGCCGACGGCAAGGGAGACGAGCATACGATCATGATCGTCGGCATCGACGAAGTGGATCTCGACCGTGGGCACGTGAGCTGGATCTCGCCCATCGCCCGCGCCATCACCAAATCGAAGATCGGCGACACTGTGCCGTTGCGCACACCGGCCGGGCTCGATCAGATCGAGATTCTCGACGTGCGCTACCCGCCGTCCGAGTAAGCGCATCGCGCGCCATTCGACACTATGCAAAACGCCTCCCGAGGGAGGCGTTTTGCATAGTGTCGATACCGCAAATCAGTAGTTGCCGCGTTCGCGCGAAATGCGCATGGCGTGATTGGCATGCACATCTTCTTGATGCCGCTCGCTCGGACGCTCTCGCGCCACGCGCATGACGTCCGGATTCACACGGATGCGGCGCATCACGTTAGCCAGATGCACGCGGTCGCTCACCTGAATGAGGAAGCGTAGCGTGGCGGATTCGTCCGGCACCACTTCGTCCATCCCGATGTGCACGATGTTCGCGTCGGACGCCGTGATATCGGCCGCCACACGCGAGAACACGCCGCGGTTGTGATGCACCAACACCTTGATGCCGACGTCGAACAGACGCCCCGGCTGCGGTGCCCACGCCACGTCGATCCAGCGGGTCGGATCCTTGCGATGGATGCGGCGCGCGACCGGGCAGTCCGTGGTGTGGATCGCCATGCCCAGCCCGATGCCGATGTAGCCCATGATGGCGTCGCCCGGAATCGGTCGGCAGCACGCCGAGAATTGCACCGACATGCCTTCCGTGCCCGTGATGAGCACCGGCGGGCCGACGTTCTCGTCGCCCGTACGCGGCGAATCGGGATCGTCCGGGCTGTCGTCGTTCTCGCCTTCCTTGCCCGAGGTGAGCACCGCGAGACGTTTGGCCATCACGGCCGCGACACGACGTCCCAGACCGATGTCGGCAAAGATGTCCTGACGATCCTTGTTGCCCGTCCACTGCGCGAGCTTGTCCCAGATCTCCGGCGAGATCTCGCTCATCGTCAGGCCGTAACCCTTGAGCGCCTGCTCGACCAGACGCTCGCCAAGCTGTACCGACTCGGCGAAGCGCATCGTCTTCAGATAATGACGAATGGCCGAGCGCGCCTTGCCGGTACGCACGAAACCGAGCCACACAGGGTTCGGCTTCGAATACGGCGCGGTAATGACTTCCACGATGTCGCCATTCTTCAGTTCGGTGCGAAGCGGCAGCAACTCGTTGTTGATCTTGACGGCCACGCACTGGTTGCCCAGATCGCTGTGGACCGAATAAGCGAAATCGAGTGCCGTTGCACCACGCGGCAGCGCCATGATGCGCGCCTTCGGGGTGAAGACGTAGACGGCGTCGGGGAACAGGTCGATCTTGACGTGTTCGAGGAATTCCGTGGAGTCGCCCGTCTCGCTCTGAATATCGAGCAGCGACTGGAGCCACTGGTGTGCATGCTTCTGCACGTCGTTCATGTCCGCGCCGCCGTTCTTGTACAGCCAGTGCGCGGCCACGCCCGCTTCCGCAATCTCATGCATGCGGCGCGTGCGAATCTGGAATTCGATGGGCGTGCCGAAGGGGCCGACAAGCGTCGTGTGCAACGACTGATAGCCGTTGACCTTCGGAATCGCGATGTAGTCCTTGAACTTGCCCGGTACGGGCTTGTAGAGCGCGTGCAGCACGCCGAGCGCGAGATAACACTGCGCGTTCGACTCGACGACGACACGGAAGCCGTAGACGTCCAGCACCTGCGAGAACGACAACTGCTTTTCCTGCATCTTCGTATAGATGCTGAAGAGCGTCTTCTCGCGGCCGAAAACGTCGGCACTGACTTCGCCGTCTTTCAGGGCTTTCTCGACGGCGTCGAGAATCTTGCCGACCACCTCGCGCCGGTTGCCGCGCGCGGCCTTCACCGCCTTGTCGAGCACGGCGTAACGACGTGGATGGTAATTCGCGAAGCTCAGATCCTGAAGTTCGCGATAGGTATTGTTCAAGCCGAGGCGGTGCGCAATCGGCGCATAGATGTCGAGCGTTTCGCGCGCCACGCGGCGCTGCTTTTCCGTCGACGTCACGCCCAGCGTGCGCATGTTGTGCAAGCGGTCGGCCAGCTTGACGAGAATGACGCGCACGTCGCGCGCCATCGCCAGCAGCATCTTGCGGAAGCTCTCGGCTTGCGCTTCTTCGCGGCTGCGAAACTCCATCTTGTCGAGTTTCGACAGGCCGTCGACCAGTTCGGCGACCTTCGGTCCGAATCGCTCGGCGAGTTCGGCCTTGGTCACGCCCTGATCTTCCATCACGTCATGCAATAGCGCAGCCATGATCGACTGTGCGTCGAGTTTCCACTCGGCACAGATCTCGGCTACAGCAACGGGATGGGTGATGTAAGGCTGTCCGCTCTGGCGATACTGACCCAGGTGGGCCTCATCGCTGAACTGGAAGGCTTCTTTGATTTGCGCGAGGTCGCTTTCCTTGAGGTACTCCCCAAGCATGCCCTTGAGACGGGCGATCGAGACGACCTCGTGCTTGCGCGGCTGCTCGGGCGTTGCCGTCGGACCGAAGAGGTGCCGATAGGACTGCTCCAGCAGCGCGTCGATGTACTGTCGCGTGGCGCTCTCGCCCTTTTTCTTCTTGCGCTCGGGCTTGGGCTCCCCCGCTTTGGGTTCATCCGCAGCGATGGACGTGGCCGGTGATTTCGCATGACTCATACATGTACCTGCTTCGTCGAGCGGCCCGCAACGTCACATCGCATCAGTGCAGTCTCCCGATCAGAGCGGCACTTTCTTGAGCATCTCGATGCCCACCTGCCCAGCTGCGATTTCGCGCAGCGCGACGACGGTCGGCTTGTCCTTGTTGTTCTCGAGCTTCGGCGTATGACCTTGCGCCAGTTGGCGGGCGCGGTAGGTCGCGGCGAGGGCGAGCTCGAAGCGATTCGGAATTTGTTTCAGGCAATCTTCAACGGTAATTCGGGCCATAAGGAGGTTCCTTCTCAATATAAGGCGTATTCTATCGCAGCCGGCGCGCGCTCGCGCAAAACACGAGCGCTGCCAGCGAAAGCGACGGTGTTACTCGTGATCGTTCGGCGCGTGGATATCCAGATCTGTGAACAACGTCTTGTGCCGCGCATACTGCGAAGCAAATCGCAGACGCACCGCAGTGAACACCGATTGCAATTGATCCAGCGCGCGCTGGAATTCGTCATTGATGATGATGAAGTCCGCTTCCGGCGCGTGGGCGATCTCGCCGCCGGCCGCCAGCAAGCGGCGTGCAATGACCTTCGGCTCGTCGGTCCCGCGCTTCTTCAGGCGCTCTTCCAGCGCTTCGATGGACGGCGGCAGAATGAAGATACCGACCGCGTTCGAAAAGCGCTTGCGTACCTGCTGCGCGCCCTGCCAGTCGATTTCCAGCAGCACATCACGGCCTTCGCGCATCTGCTCTTCGATCCACACGCGCGACGTGCCGTAATAGTTGCCGTGCACCTCGGCGCTTTCCAGAAACTCGCCACGCTTGCGGCGTTCGAGAAACTGATCGACCGAGATGAAGTTGTAGTGCACGCCTTCTTCTTCGTTGGCACGCGGTGCTCGCGTCGTGCAGGAAATCGACAGACGAACGTCGCTATCCTGCGCGAGCAGCGCGTTGACGAGCGTGGACTTGCCCGCGCCCGAGGGGGCGACCACCATGAACAGATTGCCGGGATACTCGGCATGCAAGGCGGGTTGCGGGGCGTGTGATTGCGGGGACATACGACTTACTCCAGATTCTGCACTTGCTCGCGCATCTGCTCGATGTAGAGCTTGAGCTCCATCGACGCATCGGCGAGTTCCTTCGAGGCTGCTTTCGAGCCGAGCGTATTCGCTTCGCGATTGAGCTCCTGCATCATGAAGTCGAGCCGTTTGCCGACCAATCCTCCCTTATCGAGGATGTGGCGGGTTTCCTTCAGGTGGGCGTCGAGTCGCGTGAGTTCTTCTGCAACGTCGATGCGCACGCCATATATCGTCACTTCCTGACGAATGCGTTCCGCGACTTCTTCCTTGCTAGGTGCCGCCGAGCCTTCCGGCACGACCACGCCCAACGCTTCTTGCAGACGATCGACGATCTTCTGCTGATGGCGCGCGATCAGATCCGGCACGAGCGGTTGCAGGCCCGTGAGAATCGTCTCCATTTTCTCGATGCGTTCGATCAGGCTGGCCTTGAGTTGGGCACCTTCGCGACGGCGCACGTCGACGAGATCACCGATCGCCGCACGACCGGCATCGATCACGGCATCGCGCAGCGCTTCGGCGGTCACCGACTCTTCGCCGAGCACGCCCGGCCAGCGCAGGATTTCACCGGTGCGCATGCGTTCGGCATCGGGGAAATGAACGAGGACTTGCTGTTCGAGATCGGCGAGTTGCTTGACGGCATCGAGATTGAGCGCACCGTTGGTGCCGCTCTCGGGACGTTGCACGTTGATGCGGATATCGACCTTGCCGCGCGAGAGCTTGGCAGTCAGCGATTCGCGCAACGACGGCTCGCACGCACGCGCTTCTTCGGGCATGCGGAATGCCAGATCGAGGAAGCGCGAATTGACCGTACGCAATTCGACCGACACGCTCGCGCCTGCGGCTCCATCGGCATGCGCAATGTCGCGCGTGACGCTGGCGTAACCGGTCATACTGTAGATATTGTTGTCTTTCATCGGGGTGACCGCTACCGCAGCGCCGTGACACTTTTTAAGCGTGGCGATGCAGCAACCGGTTTCGCATGCAATGGATGAAACGGGATTATCGCATTTTCCGGCCCAAGGCTCCTGATTCCGCGCACGACACCGGCGCGCGCCGCCAAGCTTTTGGCGTTTAGCGATACCATTCGGGTATTGCCGCATAAATTCACCTCGCAGGACATTCATCCATGACGCAAATCACCCGCCCGGACGGCCGTGCGCAAGACGCATTGCGCCCCGTGCGCATCACCCGCCAATACACCCGCTACGCCGAAGGCTCCGTGCTGATCGAGTGCGGCGAGACCAAGGTCATCTGCACGGCCAGCGTCGAAGAGAAAGTGCCGGGTTTCCTGCGCGACTCGGGCCAGGGTTGGCTCACCGCCGAATACGGCATGCTGCCACGCGCCACGCACACCCGTGGCGACCGCGAAGCCGCACGCGGCAAACAAAGCGGACGCACGCAGGAAATTCAGCGTCTGATCGGCCGCTCGCTGCGCGCCGTGTTCGACCTTGAGAAGTTCGGCCCGCGCACCATTCAGATCGACTGCGACGTCATTCAGGCAGACGGCGGCACGCGTTGCGCGTCGATCACCGGCGCGTTCGTCGCCGCACATGACGCCGTCTCGAAGCTCATCGCCGACGGAAAGCTCGAAGCGTCGCCCATTCGCGCGCACGTGGCGGCCGTCTCCGTCGGGCTTTACCAAGGGCAGCCGGTGCTCGATCTGAACTATGTCGAAGACTCGGCCTGCGACACCGACATGAACGTCATCATGACGAGCGAAGGCGGTTTCGTCGAAATTCAAGGCACGGCTGAAGGCGCGCCGTTCACGCGCGCGCAAAGCAATGTGTTGCTCGATCTGGCTGACGCCGGTATCCGTCAGTTGATCGACGCGCAAAAGCGCGCGTTGGGAGTCTGACGATGGCCATGCAGAAGATCGTGCTGGCGTCGAACAACCCGGGCAAGCTGCGCGAATTCGCGTCGTTGTTCGCGCCGCTCGGCATCGAGCTGGTGCCGCAGGGCATGCTCGGCGTGTCCGAGGCCGAAGAGCCGCACGTCACTTTCATCGAAAACGCGTTGACGAAGGCGCGCCACGCCGCCGCGGCGACCGGCCTGCCCGCGCTCGCCGACGACTCGGGCCTGTGCGTGCCGATCCTCGGCGGTGCCCCTGGCGTGTATTCCGCGCGTTATGCCGCGCGCGCCGGCCGCGAGAAGTCGGATGCCGCGAACAACCGCCATCTGATCGAGCAACTGGCCCCGCACGCCGACACGCCGGGATATCGCGATGCGTATTACTTCGCTGCGCTCGTGCTCGTGCGTCACGCAGAAGATCCTCAGCCGATCATCGCCGAAGGGCGCTGGGACGGCGAGATCGTGGACGATGCACGTGGCGCGCATGGCTTCGGCTACGATCCGCACTTCCTCATCCGCTCGTTGAATCAGACGGCTGCCGAACTCGATCCCGCCGTGAAAAACGCCCATAGCCACCGCGCTCGCGCGTTGCGCGTGCTGCTGGAAAAGCTGGGGCGGGAGGCGTAAGTCGTATGAGTGAATCCACGTTGCCCGTGCAGAACTTTCTGCGGCCCGGCAAGATCAGTTTGCCGGCCCTGCCGCCGATGTCGCTGTACGTGCATTTCCCGTGGTGTGTGCGCAAGTGCCCCTACTGCGATTTCAACTCGCACGAGTGGCGCGGCGAAGGTGGCGCGCAGGCGTTTCCCGAGCAGGCTTATCTGGATGCATTGCGTCAGGATCTCGAACAGGCGTTGCCGCTGGTTTGGGGACGCCCGGTGCATACGGTCTTCATCGGTGGCGGCACACCGAGTCTGTTGTCGGCAGCCGGTCTGGATCGTCTGCTCTCCGATCTGCGCGCCCTGCTGCCGCTCGACGCCGATGCCGAAATCACGATGGAAGCCAACCCTGGCACGTTCGAAGCGGACAAATTCCGCAGCTTCCGTGCGAGCGGGATCAACCGACTGTCCATCGGCATCCAGAGCTTCAACAGCGAGCATCTGAAAGCGCTCGGCCGTATTCACGACGGCAACGAAGCCCGTCACGCCATCGAGATCGCGCAAGCGAATTTCGACAACTTCAACCTCGACCTGATGTTTGCGCTGCCGAACCAGACGCTCGCGCAATGTCAGCAGGATGTGGAGACGGCGATCTCGTTCGCCCCGCCGCATCTGTCGCTGTATCACCTCACGCTCGAACCCAACACGCAGTTCCACAAATATCCACCGACGGTGCCGGACGACGACACGTCGGCCGACATGCAGGACTGGATTGCCGAACGAACGGCGGCCGCGGGCTACGGACGCTACGAGGTGTCGGCATACGCCCAGCCGCATCGACGCGCCAAGCACAATCTGAATTATTGGGAGTTCGGCGACTATCTTGGCATCGGCGCTGGCGCGCACAGCAAGATTTCGTTCCCGCATCGTGTGCTGCGTCAGGTGCGTCATAAGCATCCGCAGCGGTTTATGGAGGCGGCGGCCGCTGGTAACGCGATTCAGGAAGAGCGCGAAGTCGATGCGCGTGATTTGCCGTTCGAATTCATGCTCAATGCGCTGCGTCTGACCGATGGCGTGAAGAGCGAGCTGTTTGCCGACCGCACGGGATTGCCGATGGCGAAGATCGCCAAGGCGCTCGCCGCCGGGGTCGAAAGGGGCTTGCTGGTCGACGATCCGCAACGGATCGCCCCGACCGAGTTAGGACAACGCTTCCTGAACGACCTGCAAGGAATGTTTCTGGAAGGTCACAAGAAGTAATTGCCCAGCGACGATGCAAATGACAACGGCGGGACATCATCGGGATGTCCCGCCGTTTTTTTGCAGTCGCCCTACCCGAGCGCCGCCCCCATTTCCCGCAAGGCCTTGCGGATGATCTTGCCTGTCACGGTCATCGGCAGTTCCGGCAGGAAAACGACTTTGCGAGGGTATTCGTGCGCGGCAAGTCGGTGCTTGACGAAGTCCTGAATCTCCTTGGCCAGCGCGTCCGACGGTTCATGTCCTTCGCGCAGTACGACGAACGCCTTCACGATCTCGGTGCGCAGGTCGTCGGGTTCGCCGACCACGGCAGCGAACTGCACCGACGGATGCCGGATCAGGCAATCCTCGATCGGTCCCGGCCCGATTCGATAACCGGCGCTGGTAATGACGTCATCCGACCGGCCGGTGAAGGTAATGTATCCGTTCTCGTCGACGAATCCCGAATCGCCCGTGAGCAGAAAGTCGCCACGGTATTTGTCCATGGTGGCGTCCGGGTTGTGCCAGTAGCCGAGGAACATGACCGGGTTGGGCCGTGCAATGGCGATGTTGCCAACGGACCCTGTGGGTAACGGCGTGCCGTCGTCATCGACGATGGTGACGTCGTGCCCGCGTACGGCGCGTCCGATAGCGCCGGGCAGCGCCGGGAATTCGGCGGCGCAAGACGAGACGACCATATTGCATTCCGTCTGCCCGTAAAACTCATTGATGTCGACGCCGAGGTGTTCCCGTCCCCACGCCAGCAATTCCGGGCCGAGCGATTCGCCGCCGCTGGCGACAGAGCGCAGTTGAAGCGGCCAATGGTCGCGCGGCGATGCGACAGTGCGCAGCATCTTGAGCGCGGTCGGCGGCAGGAAGGTATTTCGTACGCCGTGACGCGCCATCAGATCAAAGGCGGCCACCGGGTCGAACTTTTCGAAGCGTCGTGACAGAACTGGCACGCCGTGATGGAGCGCGGGCAGCAGAACGTCGAGTAGCCCGCCGATCCATGCCCAGTCGGCGGGCGTCCAGATCAGATCGCCCTCCTGCGGGAATCCGTTGTGCGACGTCTCCACGCCCGGCAAGTGCCCGAGCAGCACCCGATGAGCGTGCAGCGCGCCCTTGGGTTTGCCCGTGGTGCCGGAGGTGTAAATGATCACGGCCGGTGCGTCGGCGCGGGTCTGGACGGGTTCGAAGTGCGTATCGCGTGAGGCGATCGCTGGCCACAGCGCGAGCAGTCCGTCTTCGGCGACGCCCCAGTCTTCGTCGTCGGCAACGTGATGGTGCGCTTCGGGCAGATCGTCATGGACGACGTACACGAGCCGCAGGTCGGGAAGCTCGGCGCGGATGTCGTCGATCTTGCCGATGCTCGCGAGGTCGGTAACGAGCACGGCTGCGCCGGAGTTTTGCAGGCGATAGGCGAGTGCTTCGGGGCCAAACAGGGTGAACAGCGGGACGGCGATCGCGCCGAGCTTATACGCGGCGACATGGGCGACGAGTGTGGCGGGCGACTGCGGCAGGAAGATGCCGATGCGGTCGCCGGCCTTGACGCCGTTGGCGCGCCATTCGTTGGCGAGTTGATTGGAGAGTTGTTTTAGGACGTCGAACGTGAGGCGGACGTGCGCACCGTCTGCGCTTTCGTGGATGAGTGCGAGGCGGTTGGAGCCGTCGGCCCATTTGTCGCAGACGTCGACGCCGATGTTATAGAGCGTGGGGATCTGCCAGGTGAAGGGCGCGGCAGCCGAGTCGGCGCTTGCCGGGTGCGTCGCGGTCTTGTTTGGCGCGTGGGTCACGCGCTCGCCACTGGCGTCATTTGACGTCTCTTGGGCGGGGGCACGGGAGGTGTCGGCATCCATGCGGTGTCTCCGGGTCATGTCTGGCCTCGCACGGTAACACCGGGGGCGTACACCGCACGTCTTCAAGCATGATGCATGCCGGGCGGTGACAAGACAAGGGGGACGGGGGTCACCCCAGGAAATTAGCGGGGTGTGAGGCAATTTTGGTCGCAGGAAGGCTTCACATGACGGGATGAGCAGGTATAATGCGCGCTGCCGTGCGGTACTGGCCTGCGTTGGAGCGCAAACGACTCCGACGCCGATTCCACCGGACCGCACGCATCTCAAGTCGTCCCCTGACGACATCCCAGGCCACGATCGAGCATCGTGCGCAACGCCCCGGAGGCGTGCCAGAGTGGTTTAATGGACCGGTCTTGAAAACCGGCGAAGGGGTAACCCTTCCGTGAGTTCGAATCTCACCGCCTCCGCCAGAATTTCTTGGTTTTCACGGTAGTAGTTACTGACCTTCGCCGACAATGCTCCGCAACTTTTTCTGCGGCGCTCCGCAAAAGCGCGATTTTCGCACCGGGTAGCCCAACCATTGCACGCCGACGGGGCGGATATTCCCAACTCCCTCCGTCCGCGCGGGATCAGGCCGCTAGATCCAGTTTATGAAGTTCGTTAGGTTCTGGGCGTCGGCAGAGTGATCGAGGTTTGCATTCATCTCCATCGTAGAAATAAACGCCAAACGCGTTGCATCGTTCTTCGCTACGAGGCCGAGATGAGCCTCGATCGCGCCCATCTCCCAAACCCATACGTTGTGACCCCGAAGTTGTTGTGCAAGTCGAGCAATCTCGACTGACTTGGCTTGGGCAAGCATTGCGAACGCATGCTCGGGGGTAACCACACAGAAATTCCCTCGAACATCCCTCTTTGCCGGGAAATTATCGGTTCCCAACGTGAAGTTGTTGGCCACCGCATTAGCCACAAACCAATCTCGGCAAGATACGAAATCCGGATCCTGATCACTAATGAAGCCCGTTTGCGGTGCCGTCTTAAACATGTAGTCCAGATCAACCGCAGCTTTGGGAGCGAACCCCACCTCCCTGAGAACGCGGATCATCGGCGCGACAGAACCGCTACCGCTGGCTTCAATCAAGCAAACTCTCCCCTGGCCCAACGTACGTCTAGACACCACCTTGTACATAGGAGGGACGACCATCATTTCCGTCTTTCCCTCAACGATCAACACCTTCTCCGAGAACATCAGGTAGGTGGCGTGTTGAAGCGCAAATATTACTTGCGCTTGGTGCGGATGTTGGGCAATAGCCTGCGCAGCGGTGCTTAGCTTGTTTCGCACGACCGATCCCTCAGGCTGCGCCTTATAAACCACGCTTGTACCGAGAACATCGTTACCAATCAATAACGGCGAGTGAGTGGAAAATATCACTTGAAAATTTTGAGCCGATAATGCCTTGAGCGATTCCCGAAGAACTTCAATTGCCTGTGGATGCAAATACAACTCCGGCTCATCAATAAGAAGAACCGTTGTTGCTCCATTTGCTCGCTGCTGATGAATCTGTGATGCAAGAAGTTTAATAAGTGCCATCTGAACAGATCGCTGTGCACCGTGACCAAATGACGCAAATGGACGACTCACCCCAGCATCGTCGGATAACGAGATCGTGGCTGACTTGACCAGATCCTCGAGCGATGGAGGCTCAATATTTAGGTGCAACGAAAGTCCCGGAAAAAAATCAGCCACTGCGCTCGTTGCATCAGCTTCAAGCGTGTCTAGCTCGTGAATTCGCCCACCACCGGAAAGATGCCCGCTCAGCGCGTTGATATCAGAAAGCACTGCCTGCAAAGCCTGAGCATTGTTCGCACGAATTTGATCGACGCAAAACTTAAGTAGTAAACCTATTGTATTCCTGGCCGCAAAACGCCCAACATCAACAGCAGCGTCGTCCATTGCCTCGATGTATAAAGGTTCGGGAAAAAGAACACCGATTGCGTTATCAAGGCCAGTTGGATTTACAACCCACTCGCCCGCCCCCCAATCGAAGACGTCTACCCGGATCTGAGCTGCAGTAGTGGCGGGAGTGTCCTGACGCCGCCTAAATCTCAACCTCCCATTATCCAAGCACCTACCCAGACTGGCTCGCTGATTTTCAGGAAGCAACGTCAGATCAACATTTGATATGAGCCCTTCAACAGTGACAGGCAATGCGGCATTATGGAAAGCGTGCTCTGTCAAAACCGACTTTCTAAGCAACCAATTAATTGCGCGCAAAACATTGGACTTCCCAGAATTATTATATCCAATGATAGGATTAAACGCGGACAGGGAAATTTTCAGATGCGAGCAGGAGCAAAAATTATTTACAACAACCTCTTCAACAATCATAAATCACCCACCCCCATAAAATCACGCACCAAAATCACAAAGAAACATCAAGAAATTTAATTTTTTTGAAAATCATCACAGCAACCAAGTTCTCTTTCTGCCCCTCGAACAGCCCGAATGATGTGCGCAACCACAGGCCACCTTAATGTACTAAGCGAGGGAGCCCCCCAGCAGGACAGCACTCTATCGATATAACCTAAGTAATTCCGCCGAAATCCATACAAATCACAGCAAATCCTCAGCGCGCCAATTTAAATTAATCACGCATACGCTCATCCAAAAAATCTGACGTCGCGCACACCAAAAATAAAAACAAGAAACCATCCTTCTCAATCTACCAACCCCCATAAAAATCACCCTCCATTTTGCGATGATTTATTGCTCAATATGTTCTTTCTCAAACGCAAGATACTATCAACATCGAAGCGCTCACCTTTAAATACAATCTGCCTAACAACCTTTCCTTTCTCACGCTCATCCCGCAAATAATTTCGAATCTCCATCCACCTAATAACACCGTCGGAAGATCTATGAACAAGCATTACGGGAGCCATTTGATTTGCCCAGTAATCAGCGTGACGAGGATTTTTTATAGTAAAAATCTCTTTTCCATCAGCCTTTCTGTACAAATACGAGTCTCCGGACTTGAGCTGTAAATAAATCATTTGACCGGATGCATTTTTGTCGTCCCACCGGAACTCGATCTCCATATCGATACCATGGTCACTGACATTTTTTTCGCGCGAGAGTTGATTCGCCAGGGCAACATTTGATATCACCTCTCCGACCAGTAGACGCTCTCTGCTCTCGTTGTTTAGTTCTTCGCTTACGACACCTTCCAAACGGCGAACTTTAATATCCGTGTCGTCGGAACTATAAAGGCGTTCCAGTTCATCAACGAGAGGAATACGCGCCTCGCACATCGCACATGAAATATCTTCCTTTCCAAGCTCCCGTCTCTTCGCTGCCGCAGCAAAATCAGCACATGGGTGCCCACAGGAAGCACACGCATAGTGCCGTCTCCGTGTGACGCTGGAAGCACGCTGCAGCAGGTGATCGTGAACGTATTTTAGGAAGATAATCTGCTCCCCAATCAAGGTGGCGGGCTCACTGTAGACCTCAATGATTGCAGACGATCCACCTCCTCGACGGGACACCTTAACCCCAAGCATGTTCTGACTTTCCGTCACGAACTCCGCAGCATCTTGCCAAAGATCGCGGCGCCTGAAATAGTTTGTGTGATCCAACCTTACAACCAAAGTCGAATAAATCTCGTCGACCACTCCGTCAAACTCGTAACTAACAACAACTGCAGGATGTCCGCTCAACGGAGGACGATTTCTCTTGTAATAGGTAGGAAATACAAGAAGAACATCCTTATCGGTTAATTCTCTGGCACAAAGTCCGCGCTGGAGCAATTTTCGATGCATTTCCAGAAGGACGAAACGCTCCTCCTCCCGATCAATACGCTCGAAACCGTCATAGAGGAGTGAATCGCCCCGGATTTTGAGGAGGCTCCAACTCTTGAGAGAATGGAGCAATGAACAAGAAATCGAGCAAGTTTTCC
>NZ_CABPSP010000003.1 GCF_902459765.1 Pandoraea anapnoica
GACTCCACGCCGATGATAGTGCGGATACCCGTGTGAAAGTAGGTAATCGTCAGGCTCCCCTTAAAAACCCCTTGCTACAACAGTAGCAAGGGGTTTTTGCTTTGTGCCGGACACTTTGTGCATCACTGCGTTGTTGTAACGTCGGCACGAAGTGAAATTCCGGGTAGATCGTCGTGCATTTCTCGCTTAGCATTCGGCCACGGGTTGGGAGTTCGGGGAGTAAAACGGGTGGTCGATCGGAATAGAAATAGGCATTACGCATGGTGGCAGGTCGGGGTGGTGAGCTTTGGTGCTGCCATCACGATTGGCGGCATAGGTGGATGTGCGTCGCAAGACGCGTCGATGGCACAGGCGCACACTTCAACTTCGGTGGTGTTGTCACATCGAGAGGAAATCACACCGCTCTCCGCGGCTGTGGATGCTGAAGGCCTTCCTCCGCATTGGGAAACCTATCTTGTCACCCGCAACAAGCGTCTGACGCACTACGAGCAAGCCACGGATAGCGAAGGAATCGCAGTGATTCGCGCAACCGTTGACGGATCGGCTTCCGGCATTGCGCAGAAGCTCGATATTCCCGTATATCCCGGTGCGAAGCTGACGTGGCGTTGGCGAGCAGACGCCATGCCGATCAACGCGGACATCCGTACGAAGCGATATGACGATGCGCCGCTGCGCATTGCGCTCGCTTTTGACGGCGACGCTGGCAAACTCTCTATGCAAGATCACATGCATCGTGAGCTGGCCCGAATGGTCAGCGGCAGGGAGTTGCCGTTCGCGACGCTGATGTACACATGGGGTGACGACAAACTCGCCGTGAATGACGTGGTACCCAATCCGTACACCGCCCGAATCCGTTCCGTGGTCGTCGAGAGAGGCGCGAGCAACCTCGGTCAATGGCTGACGTATTCCCGGGATATCGCGAAGGATTACGAAAAGGCGTTTGGCGAACCGCCGGGCCGTTTAATCGGCATCGCCATCATGAGTGACGGCGATAACACGCAGTCCAAGTTCACTGCATGGTACGGAGACATCCACTTGGACACAGACGGGATTCCGACGACCACGGCGGCAAAATAGCCGATGATGCCGCCATGAAGAGCAAAAAAAGCCAGCAAATCACATTGCTGGCTTTTTTGTTGGGCGCTGAGATGTCAGCGTCGTTCACTCACTTATTGCGCTCGAAATACGTCTCGACCAGCTTGACCCAATAGGTGCCACCGAGCGGCAACAGATCATCGTTGAAATCATAGCTGGCATTGTGAAGGTTGCAAGGACCGAGGCCGTGACCGCTGTCCCGGTGCGTCCCGTCCCCATTGCCGATGAAGACGTAGGCACCCGGTTTCTCGAGCAGCATGAACGAGAAATCCTCCGCGCCCATCGTGGGCTCGACCTTGTCATTGACGTTTTCGTCACCCACCACTTGCCGCATCACATCGGCACACAGCGCGGCCATGCCCGGCTCATTGATGGTCGGCGGATAGTTACGATGAAACTCGATTTCGGCCGTACAACCGAGCCCCTTGGCCACAAACTCGGAAATCTCGCGAAGCCGTGTCTCAATCAGATCGAGGACCTCGATGGAGAACGTGCGAATCGTACCGCCAAGCCATGCCAGATCAGGGACAACGTTCGTTGCGTCGCCAGCGTGGATTTGCGTAATCGAGAGCACTGCTGCGTCAATCGGACGCTTATTGCGGGTAATGATGCTTTGCAGCGCTTGAGCGACCTGGACGGCTGCAATCACCGGATCGATCCCCGCATTCGGAATACCGGCGTGCGTGCCCTTGCCGCGAATCGAAATTTTGAATTCGTTGCTCGATGCCATCATCGGCCCAGGCGTGACGGCGAAGGTGCCCGTCGGTACGCCCGGCCAGTTGTGCATACCGAACACCGCTTGCATCGGGAAACGCTCGAACAATCCGTCCTTGATCATCTCCCGCGCACCGCCACCGCCTTCTTCCGCTGGCTGGAAAATCAGGTAGACCGTGCCGTCGAAATTTCGGTGCTTTTGCAGATATTGCGCCGCAGCAAGCAACATGGCGGTGTGCCCGTCATGCCCGCAGGCATGCATCTTCCCTTCATGTCGGGAGGCATGCTCGAAGGTATTAGCTTCGTGAATCGGGAGCGCGTCCATGTCGGCGCGCAGACCGATCGCGCGGTCGCTACTGCCATTTTTGATGATGCCAACGAGACCGGTCTTGCCGAGGCCACGATGGATCGGGATGCCCCATTGGGTCAACGTGTCGGCGACGACGTCTGAGGTGCGTTTCTCTTCGAAGCACAGCTCGGGGTGCGCGTGGATGTCACGTCGGATGGTCTGTATTTCGCCGCGAGCGGCGTCGATTTCTGGAATGAGCTTCATGACGGGGTTTCCTGCGGAGCGCAATGGCTCATCTTACCCCTATTGGGCAGGTCTGGCACTCCGCTCGGAAATGTCCGAATGAGCCGTCGGACACGCCCGCAAAAGCTCGGAAATGCCCGCGTGGCGGGGCGGCCCGCGGGCGAACGTAATACAATATCTCCAGCGCGCCAAAGTCCCTGAGCGCAGAAATTTGGTAGAGAGAGGAGTAGTTTGATGACGACCAATACCCACGTCGTTCGGGCCGCATGCCCGCATGACTGCCCCGATACGTGCGCACTGCATGTGACGGTGGAGAACGGTGTCGCGACAAAGGTCCAGGGAGATGCGGACCATCCGACGACCAAGGGCGTCCTGTGCACGAAAGTCTCTCGTTACACCGAACGAACTTATCACCCGGATCGTCTGCTGCACCCGCTGAAGCGCGTTGGGCCGAAGGGCAGCGGAGAGTTCGTCCGGGTGAGCTGGGACGAAGCGCTCGACGAGATCGCCACCCGCCTTGGCGCCATTGCAGCCAGAGAACCTGAAGCGATTCTGCCCTACAGCTATGCCGGTACGATGGGCTTCGTGCAGGGCGAGTCGATGGCTGCCCGATTCTTCAACAAGATCGGTGCGTCCGATCTCGATCGCACCATCTGCGCGAGCGCAGGGGCCGCAGGGCTGCGATATACGTATGGCGCTGGCGTCGGCATGCATGTCGAGCACTTCGTCGACAGCAAACTCATCCTCATCTGGGGGAGCAATCCCATCACGTCGAGTGTGCACTTCTGGGCCATTGCGCAGGAAGCCAAGCGACGGGGTGCCAAGCTGATTGCCATTGATCCCTACCGGTCTCTCACCGCCGAGAAGTGCCATCAGCACATCGCATTGCTGCCGGGCACCGATGCGGCGTTGGCGCTGGGCATGATGCACGTGCTGATCGCGGAAGATCTGGTCGATCACGAGTACATCGCACGTTACACGGTCGGTTACAGCGAGCTCAAGGATCGCGTTCGTCGCTACACGCCGGCGCGTGTCGCCGAGATTTGCGGTATTCCCGAAGAAACGGTGACGACGCTGGCTCGCGAGTACGCCAGCGCGAAGCCTGCCGCCATTCGTCTTAACTACGGTATGCAGCGCGCGAAGGGCGGTGGTCAGGCAACCCGTGCAGTGGCCTGTCTCCCGGCGCTGATCGGCGCATGGCGAGACCCGGCGGGTGGCCTGCTGATGTCGTCGTCTGGCTTTGCGCCGGTGGATGCGGCGGCGCAGGCGCGTCCCGATCTGCGGGCGCGCCAGGACAGACCGGCGCGCATCGTCAATATGAGCGCCATCGGTGACGCGTTGTGTCATCCGGGTGACGACGTTTTTGGCCCGAAGATCGAGGCGCTGGTGGTTTACAACAGCAACCCGGTGGCCGTTGCGCCTGAGTCGAGCAAGGTGGCGGCTGGCTTCGGACGCGAAGATCTCTTCACTGTCGTACTCGAACACTTCCAGACGGACACGGCAGACTACGCCGACTTTGTGTTGCCTGCGACGACGCAACTGGAGCATCTGGACATTCACAAGGCCTACGGTCACACGTATCTGCTCGCGAATAACCCGGCCATTGCGCCGCTCGGCGAGTCGAAGCCGAACTCGGAGATTTTTCGTCTGCTGGCCAAGCGGATGGGGTGGCAGGACCCGTGTTTTTCTGACACCGACGACCAGCTGGCGGCGCAATCGATCCGCTGGAGCGATGCTCGCATGGCTGGCAGTGACTGGGAGACGCTCAAACGTGACGGGTGGATTCGCTACGATTTGCCTGAAGCACCCTTTGCGAACGGTCAGTTTTATACACCGTCCGGTAAATGCGAGTTCTACTCCGAGCGTATGCGTGAAGAAGGATTCGATCCGCTGCCGGATTGGGTGCCCCCGTACGAATCGGTTGCCAGTAATCCGGAATTGGCCGAGCGCTATCCGCTGGCCATGATTTCGCCACCTGCGCGCAACTTCCTGAATTCCAGCTTTGTTAACGTCGACAGTCTTCGGGCTTCGGTCGGAGAGCCTACCTTGGACATTCACCCGGAAGACGCTGCACCACGCGGCATTTCGGATGGTGCGAACGTGCGTATTTTCAATGACCGGGGCACCCTGAATGCCAAGGCCCGGGTCACGGAGAAAGCGCGGGAGGGCGTTGTCGTTGGACTTTCGATCTGGTGGAAGAAGCTCGCGCCGGACGGAAAGAACGCCAATGAAGTCACCAGCCAGCAACTCACCGATCTTGGCCGGGCGCCGACGTTTTACGATTGCCTGGTCGACGTCGCGCCGGTCTGAGGGCGACGACGCACCAAGCTGGTTCCGAGTCCCTTCCGAATCAATACCCAGGAGTCTAGCAATGCCGATCTTGCTTGCGATGCTCCTGCGGTGGACATCCCGAGGCGCGGGACTCGCCGTGGCGATAGCCCTCGCGATTGGGCTTCCCGGCTGCGCGCAGGTCGGGTACTACGCGCAGTCGATCAACGGCCACTTCACGGTCTTGCATGAAGCGCAGCCGGTAAGTGATTTGCTGGCGGATCCTTCTATCGATCCGCGTCTGCGTACACGGCTCATCGAGGCAGAGCAAATTCGCAGCTACGCTGTCTCGGCACTCGGCGAACCGGATAACGGCAGCTATCGTAGCTATGCCGATCTGAAGCGGCCATTCGTCGTGTACAACGTTTTTGCTGCGCCGGCCCTGTCCCTGAAGCTATATGAGTCGTGCCTATTGGTCGTCGGTTGCGTCGAGTATCGTGGCTATTACTCACGCGAGTCTGCCGAAGCATACGCGGCCGAACTCCACCGGGATGGATGGGAGACCTTCGTCGCGGGAATCCCTGCCTATTCGACGCTAGGCTATTTCGACGATCCGCTGCTCAACACCTTCATCTACCTCCCGCGGGCGGAAGTTGCGCGCATGATCTTCCACGAGCTCGCGCACCAGATTCTCTTCGTTCGGGGAGATACGGCGTTTAACGAGTCCTTTGCCGTGACAGTCGAGACGGTGGGTGTTCGGCGCTGGCTCGCCGCGCACCCCGACGCGGCAATGGAGTACGACCGTTACGATGCGCATCGTCGCCAGTTCCGCAAATTGGTCGACGGGTATCGCAAACGTCTCGAAGCCGTGTATGACAGCTCGGAAACGGACGCGGAAAAGGTGGCGCACAAGGACGTCCTGTTCGACCGCATGCGTGCGGATTACGACGCGCTGAAGACGTCCTGGGGTGGTTACAAAGGCTTCGATCTGTGGTTTGCCACGGACCTGAACAACGCCAAGATCGGATCGTTCGCGACCTATAACCAGTGGGTGCCGGCGTTTATGGCGCTGCTCGCGCAAGAGCACGACGACCTTCCGAAGTTCTATGCGGCGGTAAAAGCTATGTCGAAACGGCCGGAAGCAGAACGCAATGCGACGCTCACGGCATTGGACAGTACGCCGGCGGCAGTCGCCGCCCGAGCGCTACTGGATGCGCCGATGCAGGCTGTGCGGTGATCTGTGCACGAAGCGCGTTCGCGGGACTGGGTATCGCTACGAAATGACCGACTTCAAATCGCCGAGAAGCAGATAAAGTTGCTGCCGCTGATCTTCCGGCAACGCTCCCAGGCGTTGCTCGATCCATTGCTCGTGAGCACGAGCCATATTGGAAAACGCCTTTTTTCCGCGCGCCGTCAGTTTGATCAGGAACGCTCGGCGGTCGTTGACGACGGTCTCGCGCGTCACCCAGCCTTCTTTCTCCAACTGATCGGTGATGCCGGTCACGTTTCCACCAGTCACCATCATTCGCTTACTGAGCTCCCCCATCTTCAGCCCTTCCGGGTGACGATCGAGCTGTGCAAGCAAATCGAAGCGTGGAAGCGTGCAGTCAAATTCCTGACGTAAGCGTGAGCGGATGTCCGTCTCGATCAAGTTGGCGCAGGTGAGCAGCCGCAGCCAGAGCCGCAGCGCGTCGTGCTCGCGATCGTGGGCTCGCGTTTCGAGATCGAGAGAATCGGAGTCGGCGAGGCTCATGGTCGATGGTGGAAAATTTACAGTATGGAAATTTTAGGTTTGAAATAATCGCCGGGTCAAGATAGGGCGGTTACTGGGCCTGAGTGATTGCACCGAGGGCCGTTGCCCTGTGCGCCTGATGCATAAAAAAAGGGCACCCGAAGGTGCCCTTTCGCCAAAGCCTAAGTGACAGAAACTGTCAGCTTAGAACTTGTGACGGATACCGGCCGTAACAGCGAATTGGTTCGTGCTGTTCGAGAAGCCCAGGCCGTTCAACGATGCGCCGCCAGGAGCGTCGTTGTTGGCGTGTTGCCACAGACCAACCAGGTACGTGTCCGTGCGCTTCGACAGGAAGTAGTCGACGCCCAGGTTGACTTGGTGGTACTTCGGCGACACGTTGCTACCCAGCACGTTCAGCGTCGACCACGTGTACGTGTACGATGCGCCCAGTTGCAGTGCCGGGGTCAGCATGTACTTGGCGTTCAGTTCGGCGTTGTCGAACTTCCAGCTGCCGCCGTTCACGTACTGGTACACCGAGTGACCATACACCAGGCCGATCGTTGCCGGGCCGAAGGCGTACGAACCGCCTGCCGATGCGATCCATGCCTTGTCGCTAGCACCGCCAGCCGTCATGGCCGTCGTAGCGTCGCCCGTGTTGTTGATCGAGCCCGTACCGTTGCTCGACGGCGAACCCAGGTACAGGTAGCCAGCGCCGAACGACACCGGGCCGTTAGCGTAGCCCAGGCCGAACGAGTAAGCGCGGTTGTTAGCGAAACCCGAACCCGTCGAGCCGTTGTTGGCCGAGTTCGAGAAGCTGTACAGACCGCCAGCGCTGAAGCCGTTGTAGTTGACCGACGTGTACTTGACCGAGTTGTTCAGACGGAACGAGTTGTTCAAGTTGTCGTTATCGAACGGGTGAGCGCCCGCGAACGTCGACCATTGGCTACCCGAAGCGTACGGACCAACGAAGTCAACCACGGAGTCGTACTGACGACCGATGGTCAACGTACCAGCCGTTGCGCTGCTCAGACCAACGTAGGCTTGACGACCGAACATGCGGCTGTTCTGGCCCAGCGTGCCCGTACCCAGGTTGAAGCCGTTTTCCAAGACGAAGATCGCCTTCAGGCCGCCACCGAGGTCCTCAGCACCCTTCAGGCCCCAACGCGAACCTTGCAGGTTGCCGTTGGCGAACTGGAAGTTCTTCGAGGTGTTACCCGTGCCAGCCAGGTTGCCACCAGTCTTGCTGACGTACTGCAGGCCAGCGTCGATGATACCGTACAGGGTCACGCTGCTTTGAGCGTGAGCAGCGCCAGCGAATGCGCCGAGCACACCCAGAGCGAGAAGCGACTTTTTCATTGAGTGATCTCCAAAGGATTGTGAGATTTGTTTAACAAGGTCACTAGTGATAACGTCCTTGCTAATCAACTTCGCGAGAAGTTGGACGTAATGTAACAAATTCACTTTAGGCGGCAAAGGAAAAGGCCGGTTTTACGCGGGGTCGGAGCGGGTTTTGTTTCGTTTACGCAACATCGCGGAAACCGGCATCTGGCGGGGATTTCGCGCGTTTGCGCCCGCGCAAGGCGCGCCGGATAAAGGGGCGTATCATTGGCCGCGGACGTGAAAGAATCGTCCTGCGTTCCGCATTGTGAAAGATTTGAGTGAGTTGAAAGTACGATGTTCTCCGACAGTCTGATCTCCGAGCTTGACCGTGGTCTGCGTGCCATCGCAGGTGTCACGCAAGCGTCCCGTCCGACTCCCGCCGCAGTCCAATCCGACAATAGCGACGCCCCCATAGGCGACGACGCGTTGACGTCGCAGGAGCGGCGCCACGTCGCTGGCCTCATGCGCGTGAATCACGTCGGTGAGGTTTGTGCCCAAGCGCTGTATCAGGCGCAGAAGCTGGCAACGAAGCGCCCGGAGTTGCGCACGGCATTCGAGCACGCGGGCAAGGAAGAGGAGGATCACCTCGCATGGACGGCGCACCGTCTCTCGGAGCTCGGCTCGCGCCCCAGTCTGCTCAATCCGTTGTGGTACGTGGGCGCTTTTGCCATCGGCTTCGTCGCCGGGAAGTGTGGCGACAAGGTAAGTCTCGGCTTCATGTCGGAGACGGAGCGTCAGGTCGAGCGTCATCTGGACAGCCATCTCGACGACTTGCCGGCGCACGACCTGCGCTCGCGGGCCATCGTCGATCAGATGCGTCTGGACGAGATCGAACACGGACAGGCTGCGCGTGACGCTGGCGGCATTGAGCTGCCGGCGCCGGTCCAGCGTGTCATGCGCGCAGCGGCAAAGGTCATGACGACGACGGCCTACTATATATAGAGCGTCCGCAAGAACTCTCCGAAAGACCCCCTGCCTACTGCATCGATTCCCTCTTGTGTAAGCGCGTGCTGGCCGGTTTTCCACGGTGTCGGCACGGCGTGAGCGCGCACTACGCCGTATCGACAGTGCTGACGGGCCTCGCACGAAGTGATGCTCAAAATATGAGGTTCCACTTTCACTATCGCACTTATGTCTTTAATTTTCCTGACAAAATTCCGTTTTCCAACTTTAGGAAAGTGAGCTAAGTCATTGTTCTGACTACCAAATTCCCTCTGAAAAATGGGCGAAACGCTTGACCGCCCCTACACTCTCCTCTAAAGTGGGAAATAGTGTGAGAAAGTGTATTTTTGTGTGGCGTAGGGCACAAAATCTTTCTCTTTCGGCATGACGGGCAGGCGGAAGAAACCTCACGGGAGCGCACGTGTTTCAGGGAGCCTCGGCACTTTCACTGGATGCAAAGGGACGGATGTCGATTCCGGCCCGGCACCGTGACGTGCTTCAGGGCGACGCTGAAGGCAAGGTGACGATCACCAAGCACCCGGATGGATGTCTGCTGCTGTTCCCGCGTCCCGAATGGGAGATCTTCCGCGGCAAGATCGCCGCACTGCCGATGGACGCGCACTGGTGGCGACGCATCTTCCTGGGCAACGCAGCCGATGTCGAGATGGATTCGGCGGGCCGTGTCCTGGTGGCGCCCGAATTGCGCGCCGCCGCGGGCATGGACAAGGAAGTCATGCTGCTGGGCATGGGCAGTCATTTCGAACTCTGGGATGCCGCGACGTATGCCGCCAAGGAACAGGCGGCGATGGCGCAAGGTATGCCGGAAGCGCTGAAGAACTTCACTTTTTGACAGATCAGGTGGTCCGACGAGCATGGCGCACGCGGTGGAAACGGTAATGCAGCACCGCACGGTCCTGCTAGAGGAGGCCGTGGATGCCTTGCTATGGCGCGACGATGGCGTCTACGTCGACGGCACGTTCGGCCGCGGCGGGCACAGTCGCAGGCTGCTCGAGCGGCTGGGTGCTCAGGGGAGGCTGATCGCATTCGACAAGGATCCCCAAGCGATCGCGGAGGCGGCAAAGATTGCCGATCCGCGATTTTCGATTGAGCACGAGAGCTTCGCGACGTTGCGCGAGGCGCTAGCCCGGCGCGGTATTGACAAGGTGTCGGGCGTTTTGCTGGACCTGGGCGTGTCGTCGCCGCAAATCGACGACCCGGCGCGCGGATTCAGTTTTCGGGCCGACGGTCCGCTCGATATGCGCATGGATCCCACGCGCGGCGAGTCGGCTGCCGATTGGCTGGCCCGGGCAACGCTGGAAGAAATGACGGAGGTCATCAAGGACTATGGGGAAGAACGGTTTGCTTTTCAGATTGCAAAGGCGCTTGTTGCTCGCCGGGCAGACGCCGACCGCCTCGGGCCTCTCGTCAGTACACGCGAGCTTGCCGCGATCGTGGCGGGCGCCGTCAAAACCCGTGAGAAGGGCAAGGACCCGGCAACACGTACCTTTCAGGCTCTACGGATTCACGTCAATCAAGAGCTTGCGGACTTGCAGATAGCACTGGATGTGGCGGCCGATGTCCTCGAAACGGGAGGCAGACTCGTGGCGATCAGCTTTCATTCACTGGAAGACCGGATCGTGAAGCGCTTCATGCAGGCTCGCTCAAGCGCGCCGGCGGTGGATCGCCGCGTGCCGCTGCGCGCTCACGAAATTCCCGAGCCGCCGTTCAAAGCCAGCCGCAAGATCAAGCCGTCCGCCGCCGAGGTGGAGGCGAACGCCCGTTCGCGCTCGGCGATCATGCGCGTCATGGAGCGGGTGTCGACATGAGCCGGCTCAATATCCTCCTGCTCGCCGTGCTGATCGGCTGCGCTCTTTCGCTGATCAATGCGCAATACCGTGCGCGCGGCACGTTCGTCGAACTCAATCGCGAGCAGGCGCTCGAGCATCAATTGCTGCAGGACTGGGACCGTCTCCAGTATGAACAGAGCGCGCAGAGCAAGAGCGCCCGTATCGAGAGCGTTGCCCGCAGCGACCTGAAGATGCAGGCCGTCTCGCCCGGCCGCACGCAATATCTGTCCGCGCCGGCGGGCAGCACGGGCGCGATGGTGGATGTGCCGGTGCCGACCGCAAGCGCCGCGTCCGCCCCTGCGAGCGGAGGCAAACGATGATTCGCCGCAAAGACGCCAAGGCCAAGACCAAGGATGTGCAGTTCTCTGCCAGCCCGGTCCTGTCCGTGCGTCTGCCGATGTGGCGCTCGAAGATGCTCGTCTTCGTGATCTTCGGCGCGTTCGCGTCGCTCGTCGCACGTGCCTTCTGGATTCAGGGGCCGGGCAACGCCTTCTATCAACGTCAGGGCGAGAGCCGTTACGAACGCACACTGGAGATGTCCGCCACGCGCGGCAAAGTGTTCGACCGTAACGGACAGGTGCTTGCCACCAGTCTGCCCGTGAAGGCCATCTGGGCGATTCCGGAAGATGTGCCAGACGATGTCTCGACGCAGCAGGTGCGTCAGCTCTCGAAACTGCTCGAGATGAGCGAGTCGGATCTGCGTCGCAAATTCAATCAGGAAAAGAGCTTCGTTTATGTGAAGCGTCAGGTCCTGCCCGACGTGGCCAAGCAAGTCGCAGACCTCGACATCCCCGGCGTGTATCAGCGCAAGGAGTACAAGCGCTTCTATCCGGAAGGCGAGATCGCGGCGCACGTGGTCGGCTTTACGAACGTCGAGGATATCGGCCAGGAAGGCGTCGAACTGTCGATGCAGAAGGATCTGGCCGCAACCCCGGGCAGCCGCCGGGTGATCAAGGATCGCCTGGGACGCGTGGTCGAGGATATCGACATCCTCGCGCAGCCGCGCGACGGTCATGACATTACGCTCTCGATCGATAGCAAGATCCAGTTCCTCGCCTACAGCGAACTCAAGGACGCCATGGAGCGCACCGGCGCGAAAGCTGCCAGCGCCGTGGTGCTCGACGTACGCACGGGCGAGGTGCTCGCGCTGGCCAACCTGCCAACATATAACCCCAACAACCGCACGAACCTGACGGGCGCGCAGCTTCGCAACCGCGTCATCACGGACACCTTCGAGCCCGGCTCCATCATGAAGCCGATCACCATCGCTGCGGCGATGGAAAACGGCTATGTGAAGCCGACGTCGACGGTCATGACCACGGGCCGCGCCAACTTCTTCGGCGCGAACATTACCGATACCCACGATTACGGCCTGCTCACGGTGGCCGGCGTCATTCAGAAGTCGAGCAACATCGGCACGGCAAAGATCGCGCTGCAGATGAAGCCGCAGGAAATGTGGGACATGTTCACCAGCGTCGGCCTCGGTCAGGCACCGAAGCTCGGTTTTCCGGGAGCTGTGGCGGGACGCCTGCGCCCGGCCAAGAGCTGGCGACCGATCGAGCAGGCGACGATGGGCTACGGCTACGGGCTGTCGGCTTCGCTGATCCAACTGGCGCGTGCATACACCGTCTTCGCCCACGACGGCGAATTGCTGCCGATCTCTATCTATAAGACGGACGGCAGCGTCGTGAAGGGCACGCAGGTCATCTCGCCAGCGACTGCACGCGAAGTGCGCAAGATGCTGGAGATGGTGACGTCGCCCGGCGGCACAGCCACGCGTGCTCAGGTGATCGGATATCGCGTGGGTGGCAAGACCGGCACGGCCTACAAGCAATCGGGCAAGGGATACGACAAGAGCAAGTACCGCGCATCGTTCGTCGGCATGGCGCCGATGTCCGAGCCGCGCATCATCGTGGCCGTTACGCTCGACGAGCCGGGCCGCGGTTCCCACTACGGCGGCGTGGCTGCCGGTCCGGCGTTTGCGTCGATTGTGGGCGGGACGTTGCGGGCATTGAACGTAGTGCCGGATTCGCCGGTGACGAAGCTCGTCGTGAGCGACAAGGTGGAGGAGAGCGAGCCATGGGCACCGTGACCCCGACGCCGCAAAATCCTGCCACGTTCGCCATGGTTGCGGACGCCACCGATCGCGCCGCGCTCGCGCAGGCGTGGGACTGGCTGCGCCGCACGGTGTCGGCGGGTGCCACGTTGCATGCGGACAGCCGTCGTGTGACGCCGGGTGACGTTTTCGTCGCCTACGCGGTGAAGGGTGCAGACAGCCGTGGCTTCATTGCCGACGCCGTCGAGCGCGGTGCCGCCGCAGTGCTTTGGCAGAGCGATGATTTCACTTGGCCGGCATCGCTCACGTCGCTAGCCAACGTGCCGCAGTTTGGCGTGGCGCGCCTCGACTGGCTCGCGGGCCCGCTGGCGGCGCTGTGGTACGGCGAGCCGAGCGTCGGCATGACGATGTTCGGCGTGACGGGGACCAACGGCAAGACGTCGTGCAGTCAATGGCTGGCGCAATTGCTGTCGAAGACGAACGTGCGCAGCGCCGTGATCGGTACGTTGGGCAGCGGCTTCCCCGGTCATCTCACAGTGACGGGCTTCACCACGCCCGACGCGGTCCAGTTGCAACACAGCCTCGACGATCTGCGCGCGCAAGGCGCTGCAGCGGTCGCGATGGAGGTGTCGTCGCACGGTTTGTATCAGGGACGCGTGAACGGTGTGGCGTTCGACGTGGCGGTGTTCACGAACCTGACGCAGGACCACCTCGACTATCACGGCACGATGGCCGAGTACGAAGCGGCCAAGACGCGACTGTTCGACTGGCCGGGACTGAAGGCGGTGGTCATCAATCGCGACGATGCGATGGGACAGCGTTTGCTGACGCGTCTGGCTGGCAAGACACCGGTCTTCGAATACGGCATTCACGGTGCCGCGACGTCGGCGCAAGGCAACCGCGTGTTGCGGGCGGAAGACATCCGCGCAACGACTGCGGGCACGCGCTTCACGCTGCACATCGACGATCACAGCCAGCAAGTGACGGTGCCGCTGATCGGTGAGTTCAACATCAGCAACGCCCTTGCCGTGCTGGGCGCAGCACTGGCCGCCGGTGTCGCGCAAGATGCCGCCATCGCCGGACTCGCGACGCTCGCGCCGGTGTCCGGCCGCATGGAGCAGATCGGACAGCCGGGGCAGCCGTTGGTGGTGATCGATTACGCCCATACGCCCGACGCACTCGACAAAACGCTGGCCGCCCTGCGGCCGGTCACGCAAGCGCGCGGTGGCAAGCTCGTCTGCGTGTTCGGTTGCGGTGGCGATCGCGATGCGGGCAAGCGTCCGCAAATGGGGGCGGTGGCCGAGCGTCTGGCGGATGCGATCGTGCTCACGAGCGACAACCCGCGCACCGAAGTGCCCGCCGAGATCATGGCGCAGATCGCCGCCGGTCTCGCGCAGCCGGACGCCGCACGTCGCATCGAAGACCGCGCAAGCGCGATTCTTCAGGCTGTGCGCGGCGCGCAGGCCGCCGACGTCGTGCTGATCGCGGGCAAGGGACACGAAAGTACACAGGAAATCATGGGCAAGAAGCGGCCGTTCTCCGATCAGGAACACGCGCGTCTGGCACTCGCTGCGCGTGCGACCACGGTGCGCGGAGGTGGCGAATGACGCCGACGAAGCACGCCATCATGTGGCAACTGAGCGACGCACAGGCGGCCGTGACGGATTCGCGCGTCACCGGCGTGCCGTCGACGGCGTTTGCCCGCATCGTGACGGATAGCCGTTCGGTGCAGCCGGGCGATCTGTTCGTGGCCCTCAAGGGCGAGCGTTTCGATGCACACGATTTTCTGGCCGACGTGGCGCGCGCAGGCGCAGCCGCTGTGGTCGCGACCCACGTGCCGGACGGTTTCGAGACGCCTGCGCTGATCGTGCCCGACACGCGCATCGCGCTGGGCGAACTGGCCGCCGCATGGCGTCGCCGCTTCGCGATTCCGGTCGTCGCGGTCACGGGTAGCAATGGCAAGACGACCGTCAAGGAAATGATCTCGGCGATTTTCGCCGAGGCGGCAGGCGCGGACGCGCGTCTGGCGACCGCCGGGAACTTCAACAACGACATCGGCCTGCCGCTGACGCTGTTCCGTCTGAAAGACGGCGACAAGCTCGCGGTGCTCGAACTCGGCATGAATCACCCGGGCGAGACCGCGTATCTGGCGAAGATCGCGCAGCCGACGGTGGCTGTCATTAACAATGCGCAACGCGAGCATCAGGAATTCATGGTGAACGTGGCCGCCGTGGCCGAGGAGCATTCGGCGGTGCTGGCGGCGCTGCCCGGCGACGGCGTGGCCGTCTTCCCGGCAGAGAGCGAATTCGCACCGATGTGGCGCGAGGTGGCGGGCAAGCGTCGCGTGCTGGACTTTGCGCTGGACGCGCGTGCAGCGGTGTCGGGGCGGTACGACGTCGCGACGCGTGTGTTACGCGTGGCGTCGCCCGCTGGCGAGTTTTCGCTCACGCTGCCGCTGCTCGGCGAGCACAACGCACGCAACGCGCTGGCCGCGATCGCCTGCGCACTGGGTGCGCACGTGGACATTGGTTCGATCGTGCGGGCACTCGAAGCGTTCTCTGCCGTCAAAGGCCGACTTCAGGTGTCCACGCTGTCGAAGGGACCACTCGCGGGTGTCACGCTGATCGACGACACCTATAATGCGAACCCCGATTCCGTATTGGCCGCAATCGACGTACTTGCTCAGACGCCGGCGCCGCGTGTTCTGGTGCTCGGCGACATGGGTGAGGTCGGTGACAACGGCCCCGCATTCCACCGCGAAGTGGGCGAGTACGCCGCACAGCGCGGTATCGATCGCCTGCTCGCGATGGGTGAACAGACGCAGGCCAGCGTTGTCGCGTTCGGCGACGGCGGTGAACATTTTTCAGATGTGAACGACGTGGCGCCGCTCGTAGCGACGCTGAACGCCACGTTGAGTGCGCCGGCAACGGTGCTGGTGAAGGGAAGCCGCTTTATGCGGATGGAGCGCGTGCTCGAACAGTTGCGCGCGACGAATGAAAGCGGGGGCGGCAACGCCCCGGCCAAGTGATAAAGGATTGATGGAATGTTGCTGACGTTGGCGCAATGGCTGCAAGCGGATGCGAGCTATTTGCGCGTGTTCAACTACCTGACGTTTCGGGCCGTGATGGCAAGCCTCACGGCGCTGGTGATCGGGCTCTCGTTCGGGCCGATGGTCATTCGCAAGCTTGCCGAGATGAAGGTGGGTCAGGCCGTGCGTACCGACGGCCCGCAGACGCACCTTGTGAAGTCGGGTACGCCCACGATGGGCGGCGTGCTGATTCTCATCGGCATTACCGTCGCCACGCTGCTCTGGGCGGATCTGAGCAATCGTTTCATCTGGATCGTGCTGCTGGTCACGCTAGGCTTCGGGATCATTGGCTGGATCGACGATTACCGGAAAGTCGTCTTCAAGGACCCGCGCGGCATGTCGTCGCGCGAGAAGTATTTCTGGCAATCGATCATCGGTCTGTTCGCTGCGATCTATCTGGCGTTCTCCGTCTCGGAGACGAGCAACCTGAAGGTCTTCGAGCTGTTCATCAGTTGGGTGCGTAACGGCTTCCCGCTCGATTTGCCGCCGAAAGCGGACTTCATCGTGCCGTTCTTCAAGACGATGAGCTACCCGCTGGGCGTGTTTGGCTTCATCGCGCTGACCTACTTTGTCATCGTCGGCTCGTCCAACGCCGTTAACCTCACGGACGGCCTCGACGGACTGGTCATCATGCCGGTCGTGCTGGTCGGCGCGGCACTCGGTGTGTTCGCTTACGTGATGGGCAACGTCGTCTACTCGAAGTACTTGCTGTTCCCTCACATACCGGGCGCAGGCGAGTTGCTCGTGTTCTGTTCCGCGATGTCGGGGGCCGGGTTGGCGTTCCTATGGTTCAACACCCATCCGGCACAGGTGTTCATGGGCGACGTGGGTGCACTGGCGCTTGGCGGCGCGCTCGGCACGGTCGCCGTGATCGTGCGACAGGAAGTCGTGCTGTTCGTGATGGGCGGTGTGTTCGTCGCGGAAACGCTGTCGGTGATGTTGCAGGTCACCTGGTTCAAATACACCAAGAAGCGATTCGGCGAAGGGCGTCGCATCTTCAAGATGGCCCCGCTGCATCACCACTTCGAATTGTCGGGATGGAAAGAAACGCAGGTGGTGGTCCGTTTCTGGATCATCACGCTGATGCTGGTGCTGATCGGCTTGTCGACGTTGAAGCTGCGCTGACGCTGCTGATGGCGTGTCTCGACGTAACGAGACGAAACAAGACGAGACGTGACTGGCAGGAAGTCACAAGATAGCGACTTCGCAAATTTGTGAAGTCGCTTTCGTGCAAGTGGAATTAAAGGTAAGGCCGCTCGCGCCGATAGCAGTAGATCGGTGTCGTTGAAGCGATGCATTCGTAGGTTGTTTGAATCGATAAAGGAAAGAGCGACGTGTTCGGCGAGAAGTTTGGTGAATCCTGGCAACCGCGTGTCCTGATCCTGGGTCTGGGAGAGTCCGGCCTGGCGATGGCGCGTTGGTGCGCGCGTTACGGCTGCCGAGTGCGTGCAGCCGACACGCGCTTTGCGTCGTCGGAGACACCGCCGAACGTGGCGACCCTGCGCATCGACGCACCGCAAGCCGAATTCGTGGGCGGCGCATTCGCCGGTCAGATCGACGCGCTGCTCGATGACATCGAACTCATCGGCATCAGTCCGGGCCTTTCGCCGCTCGCCGAAGACGTGGCGGCGCTGCTGGCCGAAGCTGCCGAGCGCAGCATTCCTGTGTGGGGCGAGATCGAGTTCTTCGCACAGGCATTGCGTCACATGCAGTCGACGAGTGGCTACGCGCCGAAGGTGCTCGCGATTACCGGCACGAACGGCAAGACCACGACGACAAGCTTGACCGGGTTGCTGTGCCGCCGGGCCGGCAAGCGTACGGCGGTGGCGGGCAACATCAGCCCCACGGCGCTCGACCGTCTGAGCGAGTGCATCGCCGAGGCCACGCTGCCCGACGTCTGGGTGCTCGAACTCTCCAGCTTCCAGCTGGAGACGACGCATTCGCTCGCGCCCGATGCGGCGGCCATTCTCAACATTACGCAAGACCATCTGGACTGGCACGGCGATATGGACGCCTACGCCAGAGCCAAAGCACGCATCTTCGGTGAGAACACCGTGCGCGTGCTCAATCGCGACGACGCCCGCGTGATCGCCTTCGCGTCGCCGGAAGCCAACGTGGTGACCTTCGGCACGGGCAAGCCCGACGCCGTGGGTGACTTCGGTCTGGAGATGGAAGGCGGCATGTGGTGGTTGGTCGAGGGCTTCACGCGCGATGATGCTCCGCCTGCACCCAAGCGTCGAAAGGCGGGCACACCGGAAGTTACGGTCGAGGTGCTGGGCAAGCGTCTGATGCCAGCCGACGCGCTGCGAATCCGCGGTCAGCACAACGCCGCGAACGCCCTGGCGGCGCTCGCACTCGCCCGCGCGATCGATCTGCCTCTGGCCAAGCTGCTGCACGGCCTGCGAGAGTATCCGGGCGAGCCGCATCGCGTTCAGCTCATCGCCACGATCAACGAAGTGGAGTTCTACGACGACAGCAAGGGCACCAACGTCGGCGCGACGGTCGCGGCGATTACGGGGCTCGAAAAGAAGCTGCTGCTGATCCTCGGCGGTGACGGCAAGGGGCAGGACTTCTCGCCGCTGGCCAATCCGGTCGCCCATCACGCGCGCGCGGTGCTGCTGATCGGTCGCGATGCACCGCTGCTGCGCGAAGCGCTCACGGACACCGGCGTCGAGCTGATCGACGTCGCAACGCTGGAAGACGCCACACGCGAAGCCGCCCGCCTGGCGCAGCCCGGCGATGCCGTGCTGCTATCGCCGGCCTGCGCGAGCTTCGACATGTTCCGCAACTACGAGCATCGCGCAAACGTGTTTCGCGACACCGTGGTTGATCTGGCCGCCGACGCGGGGGTAATGCTATGAACCGTATCAAGTCGTTCTTCAGCAAGAAGCGTCAGGCCGGTTTCGCCGGCGCGGGCACGGCCAACGCGCCGGGCGCGGCGACCACGGCGGCAAACCGCACGCTCGGCAGCATCAAGCCGACGCGCTCGCGCATGCTCGAATACGATCACGCGCTCGTTTGGGTGGTGATCTCGTTGCTGTCGCTCGGTCTGATCATGGTCTATTCGGCGTCGGTCGCATTGCCGGACTCACCGAAGTACAGCGGCTATTCGACATTCCACTTCCTCGGTCGTCACATCGTGTCGCTCACGATCGGGCTGGTCGCGGCGGTCATCACCTTCCGGATTCCGGTCAAGACGATGGACAAGCTCGCGCCGAAGCTCTTCCTGCTGGCGCTGCTGCTGCTGGTGATCGTGCTGATCCCGCACGTAGGCAAGGGCGTGAACGGGTCGAAGCGCTGGATTCCGTTTGGCGTGCTGAACCTTCAGCCGTCCGAAATCATGAAGCTCGCCGTCACGCTGTACGCCGCGAACTACACCGTGCGTAAGCAGGAGTTCATGCAGAGCTTCGGTAAGGGCTTCCTGCCGATGGGGATTGCCGTCGTGTTCGTCGGCATGCTGCTGCTGCTCGAACCGGACATGGGCGCGTTCATGGTGGTCGCGGCCATCGCCATGGGCATTCTGTTCCTCGGCGGAGTGAACGGACGCTTGTTCGGTGGTCTGGCGCTCACGGCGGTCGGCACGTTCGCGATGCTGATCTGGTTGTCGCCGTGGCGTCGCGAGCGGATCTTTGCTTATCTCGATCCGTGGCGCGAAGACTATGCCCTGGGCAAGGCTTATCAGCTGACGCACTCGCTCATCGCGTTCGGACGCGGTGAATGGACCGGCGTGGGGCTGGGCGGCAGCATCGAAAAACTGCACTACCTGCCTGAAGCGCACACCGACTTCATCCTCGCAGTGATCGGCGAGGAGTTCGGCTTCGTCGGCGTGCTGGTCGTCATTCTGCTCTTTTACTGGCTGGTGCGCCGCGCGTTCGAAATCGGGCGTCAGGCGCTGGCGCTGGAGCGCACGTTCGCCGGGCTGCTCGCCAAGGGCGTAGGCGTGTGGCTGGGGGCGCAGACCTTCATCAACATGGGCGTGAATCTGGGCCTGCTGCCGACCAAGGGGCTGACGTTGCCGCTGGTCAGTTACGGCGGCTCGGGCATCTTGCTGAACTGTGTAGCCGTGGCGATTTTGCTGCGAGTGGATTACGAGAACCGCGTGCTGATGCGGGGAGGCAAGGTATGACCGAGCGCGCTACCGCGATGCCGGCACCGCAGACGAAGACACGCACGCTGCTGGTCATGGCCGGCGGCACGGGCGGTCACGTCTTCCCGGGGCTCGCGGTCGCCAACTTCCTGCGTGTGCAGGGGTGGCGCGTGGTCTGGCTCGGCAACCCGACCGGCATGGAAGCCACGCTGGTGCCGAAGTACGACATCCCGATGGAGTTCGTGAAGTTCGGCGGGTTGCGCGGCAAAGGCTTGATGACCAAGTTCCTGCTGCCACTCAATCTGCTGCGCGCGTTCTGGCAGAGCATCGGCGCGATTCGTCGCGCTAAGCCGAACGTCGTGCTCGGCATGGGCGGTTACATCACGTTCCCGGCGGGAATGATGGCGTCGCTGCTGGGGCGTCCGCTGGTGTTGCACGAGCAGAACTCGGTGGCGGGCATGGCGAACAAGGTGCTCGCGCGCGTGGCGGACAAGGTGTTGCTCGCGTTCCCGGACACGATTCCGGGTGGCGAGTGGGTTGGCAACCCGATTCGCGCCGACTTCGACGAGATGGCCGAACCCGCCGAGCGCTACAACGCACGCACCGGGCCACTGCGCATTCTGGTCGTCGGTGGGAGTCTGGGCGCGACGGTGCTCAACGAGATCGTGCCGAAGGCGCTGGCGAAGCTGCCGCGCGAAGATCGTCCGCAGGTCACGCACCAGGCGGGCGTCAAACATATTCAGACGTTGCAGGCGAATTACGCCGCAGCTGGGGTGACGGTCGAAGCGCTGCCGTTCATCGACAACATGGTCGCGGCCTATGCCGGAGCGGATCTGGTGATCTGCCGGGCGGGCGCGATGACGGTGGCCGAAGTGGCGGCGGCAGGCGTGGCGGCACTGTTCGTGCCGTTCCCGCACGCGGTCGACGATCACCAGACAACGAATGCGCGTTTCCTCGCCGACAAGGGCGCGGCAACGCTGATCGACCAGCGCGAGCTGTCGGTCGAGACCCTGGCCGAGTGGCTGCGCCGTCAGACGCGCGAATCGCTGCTCGCGATGGGAGAGAAAGCCAGGGCGCTCGCCAAGCCGGACGCCACCGAACAAGTGGCGCGCGTGTGCGCGGCTCTGGCCAAGGATTGAAATGAAACACATCGTCAAACATATTCACTTTGTCGGCATTGGCGGCTCGGGCATGAGCGGCATTGCCGAGGTGTTGCTTAACCTGGGCTATCAGGTGAGCGGCTCCGATCTCGGCGACAACGCGGTCACGCAGCGTCTCGCCGGTCTTGGTGCGCGTATTGCACGCGGCCATGCTGCCGAACATATCGAAGGGGCCGACGCCATCGTCGTCTCCACCGCCATCACTGCGGATAACCCGGAAGTGCTGGCGGGCCGTGCACGTCAGATTCCGATCGTCCCGCGTGCGCTGATGCTCGCGGAACTCATGCGTCTGAAGCAGGGCGTCGCCATTGCAGGCACGCACGGCAAGACGACCACGACGAGTCTCGTGGCCAGCGTGCTTGCGCAAGGCGGGCTCGATCCGACGTTCGTGATCGGCGGCCGTCTGAACAGCGCCGGGGCGAACGCGAAACTCGGCACGGGCGATTTTATCGTGGTCGAGGCCGACGAATCGGACGCGTCGTTCCTGAATCTGAATCCGGTCATCGAAGTCATCACCAACATCGATGCCGATCACATGGATACGTACGGGCACGACTTCGCTCGTCTGAAGCAATCCTTCGTCGCATTTACGCAGCGCCTGCCGTTCTACGGCATCGCCGTGCTGTGCGTCGACGATTCGAACGTGCGCGAGATCCTGCCGTTCGTCTCGAAGCCGATCGTGCGTTATGGCCTGTCGGACGACGCGCAGGTGCGCGCCATCGACGTGCGGGCGGACGGCGGGCAGATGCGCTTCACCGTGCTGCGTAAGTTCGGCGCGGGCGCGGCACCGCTCGACATCACGCTCAATCTGCCGGGCGAGCACAACGTGCGCAACGCGCTGGCCGCGATTGCGATTGCGACCGAACTCGAAGTGCCGGACGCCGCGATTCAACAGGCGCTGGCGGAATTTAACGGCGTGGGCCGACGTTTTCAGCGGTATGGCGAAATCGCGCTGCCGAAGTCCAGCGGCACCGGTTCGTTCACGCTCATCGACGACTATGGGCATCACCCGGTCGAGATGGCGGCAACGCTGGCGGCGGCGCGCGGTGCGTTCCCCGGTCGTCGCATCGTGCTGGCGTTCCAGCCGCATCGGTACACGCGTACGCGCGACTGTTTCGAGGACTTCGTAAAGGTGCTCTCGGATGCGGATGCCGTCGTGCTCGGCGAAGTCTATTCGGCTGGTGAGGCGCCTATCGTGGCTGCCGACGGTCGTGCGCTGGCGCGCGCTTTGCGTGTCGCGGGCAAGGTAGAACCGGTTTTCGTGGAAGACGTTGCGCAACTGCCCGACGCCATTCTGCAAGTCGCCCGTGCGGGCGACGTCGTGATCACCATGGGTGCCGGCTCCATCGGCGCGGTGCCCGGCAAGTTGCAAGTTCAGCAAGGAGTTTGACGTGAGTGCTTTCGATCCGAAACGTTTCGGCAAGGTTGGCGTCCTGATGGGCGGGCGCTCGGCCGAGCGTCAGATCTCGCTGATTTCGGGCAATGGTGTGCTCGAAGCGCTGCGCTCGCGCGGCGTCGATGCGCATGCGTTCGATACGGGCATGCACGATCTCGCCGCGCTCGCCGCGCAGAAGTTCGACCGTGTGTTCATCGCATTGCATGGCCGCTATGGCGAAGACGGCACGCTGCAAGGCGCGCTGGAGCATCTGGGCATTCCGTACACCGGCAGTGGCGTGTTGGCTTCCGCGCTGGCGATGGACAAGGAGATGACCAAGCGCATCTGGATCAACGAAGGGCTGCCGACGCCGCGCTTCACGATGCTGAATGCCGACACCGACTTCGATGCCGTCGCGCGCGATCTTGGGTTGCCGCTCATCGTCAAACCGTCGCGCGAAGGATCGACCATCGGTCTGACGAAGGTGACGGAAGCCTCGCAACTGAAGGCGGCGTTCGAGAAGGCGGTAGCACTCGACCCGGACGTGCTCGCCGAGGAGTTCATCGACGGCGACGAGCTGACCGTGCCGGTGCTTGGCGTGGGCACGAAGGGCGCGAATGCCGCGCGCTCGCTGCCGGTCATCCGCATCGTCGCGCCGGACGCGAACTACGACTACCAGAACAAGTACTTCAAGGACGACACGCGCTACGAGTGCCCGCCGCCGTTGTCGGTGTCCTTGCAAGAGGAAGTGCAGCGCCTCGTGTTGCGCGCCTACCTCGTGCTCGGCTGCCGTGGCTGGGCCCGTGCCGACGTGATGCTGCGCAAGCGCGATAACAAGCCGTACCTGTTGGAGATCAATACGTCGCCGGGCATGACCGGTCACTCGCTGGTGCCGATTTCGGCGCGCGCGGCGGGCCTGTCGTACGAAGACCTGGTGGTTGAAATTCTGGCAACTGCGACGCTCGATCTGCATCCGAACGCGCAGTGGAAACCCGAGTAAGACATTGAACGCGTTGAAGAACGCCCTGATACGGAAAGCAAATCGCCATGTGGCACAACGTACGCCTGCTCAACGCCATTGCGAGTGTGCTCGTCGCGCTCGTCGTGCTGGCGGCGCTCGCGGCGGGCGGTCATTGGCTGATTCAGCGGCCGGTTTTCACGCTCAAGGCGATTCAGATCGATGGGGATGTGTCCCACATCAACGGACCGACCTTGCGGGCGAATGCGGTCTCGAGGCTGAAGGGCAACTTCTTCACGATCGATCTGGACGCCACACGAGCGGCGTTCGAAGCGGTGCCCTGGGTGCGTCATGCGAGCGTGCGGCGTGTCTGGCCGAATCAGCTCGCGGTGTCGATCGAGGAGTACAAACCGCTGGCAACGTGGAACGACGGCCGTCTGGTGAGTGTGGACGGCGAGTTGTTCGCAGCCAACCTGGCGGAAGCGGAGGACGACGGCAAATTGCCGGAGTTCGCGGGGCCGCCGGGCAGCGAGAAGGATGTGACGGCGCGGTACTACGACTTCGTGAAGTGGTTTGCGCCGCTGAATATGAAACCCGAAGCCGTCACGCTGTCGAATCGCTACGCCTGGGGCGTACGGCTCGCAGGGGGCGTGCAACTGGCGCTGGGACGGGAGCGAACCCCCGAGACCCTCGCCACGCGCAGCCGACGTTTCGTACAGGCGTATCCGCAGGTAGCGGCACGCTGGGGAAATCAGATCGAGTATGCCGATCTGCGGTACCCGAACGGTTTTGCAGTGCGTGCCGCGGGCATGCGTTTCTTGAGCGAAGAACAGGCCAAGAAGCTTGCCGCGACACCCGTGCAAAAGCGGGATTCGCAGAAGCCGGCAGCGAAACCTGCCGCGCCGGTAAAGCGAAGCCAGTGAGACTTCAGGACTTACACACGCTATGAGCAAAGATTACAAGGATCTGTTGGTCGCCCTCGATATCGGCACGTCGAAAGTCGTGGCGGTGGTGGCCGAACTGCGCCCTGAAGGCCGCTATGAAGTCATCGGCCTCGGCCAGAGTGAATCGCGCGGCCTCAAAAAGGGCGTGGTGGTGAACATCGAGGCCACAGTGCAGTCCATTCAGCGTGCGCTCGAAGAAGCGGAGCTGATGGCCGACTGCAAGATCACCAACGTGTTCACCGGTATCGCCGGCAGTCACATCCGCAGCTTCAATTCGAGCGGCATGGTGGCGATCAAGGACAAGGAAGTGACGCAGGCCGACGTGGCGCGCGTCATCGAAACGGCCAAGGCGATCAATATCCCGACCGATCAGCAGGTGCTGCATATCCTCACGCAGGAATTCATCATCGACGGTCAGGAAGATGTGCGCGAGCCGATCGGCATGAGCGGCATCCGTCTCGAAGTGAAGGTGCATATCGTGACCGGCGCGGTGTCGGCCGCACAAAACATCGTGAAGTGCGTGCGACGTTGCGGCCTCGAAGTGAACGATCTGATTCTGCAACCGCTGGCGTCGAGCATCTCGGTGCTCACGGAAGACGAGAAGGAACTCGGTGTGGTGCTGATCGACATCGGCGGCGGCACGACCGACATCGCAATCTTCAGCGAAGGGGCGATTCGTCACACGGCTGTGATTCCGATTGCTGGCGACCAGATCACGAGCGATATCGCGATGGCCGTTCGCACGCCGACGCCGGATGCGGAAGACATCAAGATTCAGCACGGCATCGCCAAGCAGTCGCTGGCCGATCCGGACGAAATGATCGAAGTGCCGGGGCTGGGCGAGCGCGGTCCGCGTACGCTCTCGCGTCAGGCGCTGGCCGCGGTGATCGAGCCGCGTGTCGAAGAGCTGTTCTCGCTGGTGCAGCAGGTGGTGCGCGAGTCGGGTTACGAAGAACTGCTTTCCTCGGGCATCGTGCTCACCGGCGGCGCGGCAATGATGCCGGGCATGGTCGAGCTGGGCGAGGACATCTTCCTCAAGCCCGTGCGCATTGGCGTGCCGGAATACGCAGGCGGTCTGGCCGACGTGGTGCGCAGCCCGCGCTACGCCACGGCGATGGGCCTGCTGCTCGAAGGGCGTTCCCAGCGCATGCGCGGCCGCAAGGTTGCGGTGCAGTCGGGGCAGGCGAACCAGGTCTGGACGCGGATGCGCGACTGGTTCTTCAGCAATTTTTAAGTTGTCTTTTTAAAGAGTTTTTGAGGGGTGTGGATTCGGTGTTGAAAACACGCGCGGCTTACCCGAGCGGCACGTGACCCGTAGTACCGGATCTGCTTTTAATTCACTGGAGGCGCTATGAACTTCGAAATGTTGGAAACGGAAACCAACGGCACCATCATCAAGGTGGTGGGTGTTGGTGGAGCTGGCGGCAATGCCGTCCAGCACATGATCAACCGTGGTGTGCAAGGCGTGGAATTCATCGCCATGAACACCGACGCTCAGGCACTGGGCCGCTCGCAGGCCAGCGTGAACATTCAGCTCGGCAAGACCGGTCTGGGTGCTGGCGCGAAGCCGGAAATGGGCCGCTCCGCCGCTGAAGAAGCGCGCGAGCGCGTGGCCGACGCCTTGCGTGGCGCGCACATGGTGTTCATCACCGCCGGTATGGGCGGCGGTACGGGCACGGGCGCAGCACCGGTGGTGGCGCAGATCGCCAAGGAAATGGGCATTCTGACCGTCGGCGTGGTGTCCAAGCCGTTCGAGTTCGAAGGCGGCAAGCGTATGCGTGTGGCCGAGACGGGCGCGCAGGAACTGGAAGACAACGTCGACTCGCTGATCGTCGTGCTCAATGACAAGCTGTTCGAAGTCATGGGCGATGATGCCGAGATGGACAAGTGCTTCCAGTGCGCCGACGACGTGCTGCACAACGCGGTGGCCGGCATCGCCGAAATCATCAATGTTGACGGTCTGGTGAACGTCGACTTTGAAGACGTGAAGACGGTGATGGGCGAGCAAGGCAAGGCGATGATGGGTACGGCGACGGTTGCCGGTGTCGATCGTGCGCGTCTGGCTGCCGAGCAAGCCGTGGCAAGCCCGCTGCTCGAAGGCGTGGATCTGTCGGGTGCGCGTGGCGTGCTGGTGAACATCACGGCATCGCGTTCGCTGCGTCTGTCGGAAACGCGTGAAGTGATGAACACCATCAAGAGCTACGCCGCTGAAGACGCGACCGTGATTTTCGGTACCGTCTACGACGACAAGATGGGCGATGCACTGCGCGTGACCGTCGTGGCAACCGGCCTGGGCCGTGCTATTGCGAAGAAGGCCGCTGCACCGATGACGCTGCTCAAGACCGGTACCGACAACATGCCGATCGCGACCGGCCACGTGCCGAACGTCGGTCAGGCTGCCGGTACGGACTACGGCGCGCTGGATACGCCGGCCGTGTGGCGCAGCACGCGGGAGACCGCAGCTTCGCACGTCGCTGCGTTGCAGGAAAAGGGTGTCGACACGTACGACATCCCGGCCTTCCTGCGCAAGCAAGCCGACTGACAAGGTTGCGCGCGGGCTGGGTGCCAGTGCCTGGCGCCGCCGCACCTTGGGAATCGCGAGACCTACGCAGGTCGTCGTGAGGATTCGCCGTCGCTCCAACTACCATGCCCTGTGGCGTGGGGGAGGCGCGCCTGGGTACGGGTCCGAAGGACGATACGGCAAGGTTGTGATGCGCCGAGATGCCTTGTGGTTGCGACGACCAGAGTCGCAAAAGGTATCGACGCGTCACAGATGACGGACGTTACGGGTAAGCGTTCGTGATCCCTGACCCGGTCTCGCGGATCTGTCCCCCCGACCGCTGCGGCTTGCCTCCGTCGCAGTGGCCGGGGTGCCCCGAAAATTAATGGACGCGCAGGTCTATGGCCTGACGTCTAAGATGGAAAAAGCCGATTTTCGCAAATACGTCATTTCGTATCGCGCTATAGGTAAGGGACAATCCGATGAGGCAACATCCGGAATGTTTGGTAACGAAGCGTTGTGTTTGTGGCACAGCGATGAAGGCGCCGATCTGATATAATTCGATCTATGATACTTAGCGCCTAATAGTTTTAATAAATAGCATGCTTAAGCAGCGCACTCTCAAATCCATCGCCAAGACAGTCGGCATCGGCTTGCACTCCGGTCGCAAGGTCGAGTTGTCGCTGCGTCCGGCGCCGCCCGATACGGGCATTGTCTTCTGCCGTACCGATCTGAATCCGCCTGTAGAGATTCCGGCGTCGGCGATGGCGATTGGCGACACGCGTCTTGCGTCGGTGTTGCAAAAGGATGGTGCGCGGGTGTCCACCGTGGAACACCTGATGTCGGCATGCGCGGGGCTGGGCATCGACAATCTGTATGTCGACGTCACCGCCGAAGAAATTCCGATCATGGACGGCAGCGCTGCGACGTTCGTCTTCCTGATCCAGTCGGCCGGCATCGAAGAGCAGCCCGCTGCCAAGAAATTCATCCGTGTGACGAAGCCGGTTGAGATTCGCGAAGGCGACAAGCTTGCCCGTCTCGATCCGTACGACGGCTTCAAGCTCAAGTTCACCATCGACTTCCGTCACCCGGCCGTGGATCGCACGGGCCAGGCGCTTGAGGTCGATTTCGCCGATACGTCCTACGCGAAGGAAATCGCGCGCGCGCGCACGTTCGGTTTCGCGCATGAAGTCGAAATGCTGCGTGAGCTGGGGCTTGCGCGCGGCGGTAGTATGGACAACGCGATTGTGCTCGACGAGTACCGCATTCTGAACAATGACGGTCTGCGCTACGACGACGAGTTCGTGAAGCACAAGATGCTCGACGCGATTGGCGACCTGTACGTGATCGGCCACCCGCTGCTGGCGTCGTACACGGCGTACAAGTCGGGTCACGGTCTGAACAACCAACTGCTGCGCGAGCTTCTCGCACAGGAGGCCTACGAAATCGTCACGTTCGAGCGCGCAGAAGACGCCCCGCGCGGCTTCCAGTTCGAACCGCAGACACAGTTCGCGTAAGTGACGCAAACCGTCATCCTGTATGACGGGGATGTAACAAAAAGAAAGCGCCGGTGATCCGGCGCTTTTTTATTTGACGCGCGAGCAAAATCGGGGGCTGCAATTGCGTGCGACGTTCAGGGTTTGCGCGTCCCGCCATAAGAGTGACGAGCAACGAGTCGCGCGAGCGCATCGCGCAGCGGAGACGGCTCCAGAGCGTCACGCAGATCGCGCAGGCTCACGAGCCCCTGACGCGACAGCCGGGCCTCTTTAGGGGGCTTCTGCGGCTCCGGCGTGGCGATGCTCACACGGATCTTGATCGAACGGATGAGCCATCCGCGCGTCGCCAGTCCGTCGATCAGCGACGGCGTTTGTTGACGCAGACGCGCCGCCAGCGCGTTATTGCTCACCAGGAAGACGAGCGCCCCTTCACGCGGCGGCGCGAGCCTCACGCTGCCGCTGAGTGCGGCGGGCAACAGCGCGTGAACGTCACGCTCCAGACGGCCGAGTTGTTCGGCGGCGACCAGCAGCGATCCGGCACCGTCGGATGCGGATAACAGGTCGGTCAGAGGTCGGGCAACGCGAGGCGCTTTGGGTCGTTTCATATGATGAGACAGAAGTCGCCGCATATTTTACCCCGCCATCGGGCGTCGCCTCGTCTCGTCCCCTGAAAGCCCCGGTTTGTTGACGTTGGGTGCCGTCGGGAGGTGCCACGTCAGCATGCTAGAATCCATTTTTCAGTACAGGTATCGAACCGGCGTGCGGCCAACGTGCCAAATACCGGTGACCCGCAGCGCGCAGACGTTCGGGCGGATCGTTACTCATGGGGCACAACTCCGGGGTGAGGTTTTCCGTCAGACGACAGACTGCGTGATTGCGAACGACATTTGCCGCCCTAACCAGTGATCCGATGATTCCCGGTCTTCTTAAAAAAGTATTTGGCAGCCGCAACCAGCGGCTCATCAAGCAGTACCAGAAAACCGTCACGGCGATTAACGCCCTCGAGCCGCAGATCGCCCAACTGAGCGATGAGCAACTGCGCGGCAAGACTGAGGAATTCAAGCAACGTATCGCCCAGGGGGCGAGCGTGGATTCGTTGCTCGTCGAAGCCTTTGCCGTGTGCCGTGAGGCGGGCAAGCGCGTCCTCAAGATGCGTCACTTCGACGTTCAGCTGATCGGCGGCATGGTGCTGCACTACGGCAAGATCGCCGAAATGCGCACGGGCGAGGGCAAGACGCTCGTTGCCACGCTGCCCGCTTACCTGAATGCGCTCTCGGGCAAGGGCGTGCACGTCGTGACCGTCAACGACTACCTGGCACAGCGCGACGCCGAGTGGATGGCGCGTCTGTACAACTTCCTGGGTCTGTCGGTGGGTATCAACCTGTCGCAGATGCCGCACGACCAGAAGCAAGGCGCTTACGCGGCCGACATCACGTACGGCACGAACAACGAGTTCGGTTTCGACTACCTGCGCGACAACATGGTCTACGAGACCGAGCAGCGGGTGCAGCGTACGCTCAACTACGCGATCGTCGACGAAGTGGACTCGATCCTGATCGACGAAGCCCGTACGCCGCTGATCATCTCCGGTCAGGCTGAAGATCACACCGAACTGTACGTAAAGATGGATCGCCTGCCGGCGATGCTCGAACGTCAGATCGGCGAAGAGAAGTCCGACGGTACGGGCGTCGAAGTGCCGGGCGACTACACGCTCGACGAGAAGGGGCGTCAGGTGTTCCTGACCGAGCGCGGCCACGAGAAGGCGGAGCAACTGCTCGCCGAGTGGGGCATGATCGCCGAGGGCGATAGCCTGTACGCGCCGCAGAACATCACGCTCATGCACCACGTGTACGCCGCACTGCGCGCGCACACGCTGTTCCACAAGGATCAGCACTACGTGGTGCAAGACAACGAGATCGTGATCGTCGACGAGTTCACGGGCCGTCTGATGGCAGGCCGTCGCTGGTCCGAAGGTCTGCATCAGGCCGTGGAAGCGAAGGAGCGCGTCAAGATCCAGCACGAGAACCAGACGCTCGCCTCTATCACGTTCCAGAACTACTTCCGCATGTACGCCAAGCTCTCGGGCATGACGGGTACTGCGGATACCGAAGCGTTCGAATTCAACGAGATCTACCGGCTTGAGACGGTGGTGATCCCGACGAACCGTCAGCCGAAGCGGATCGACCGTCAGGATCAGATCTACAAGACGGCCAAGGAAAAGTACGACGCCGTCATCAAGGACATTCGCGACTGCGTCGAGCGCGGCCAGCCTGTGCTGGTGGGCACGACGTCGATCGAAACGTCCGAATACCTCTCCCAACTGCTCACGCGCGAAAAGCTGCCGCACCAGGTGCTCAACGCCAAGCAGCACCAGCGTGAAGCCGAGATCGTGGCGCAGGCGGGCCGTCCGGGCGTGATCACCATCGCGACGAACATGGCCGGGCGCGGTACCGACATCGTGCTGGGCGGTAACGTCGAGAAGCAATCCGGTTTCATCGAAGCGGACGAAAGCCTGTCGGACGCCGACAAGGCGGCCCGCATCCAGCAGTTGCAGGACGAGTGGCAAGGGTTGCACGAGCAGGTGAAGACCGCTGGCGGTCTGCACATCATCGGCACCGAGCGTCACGAATCGCGCCGTATCGACAACCAGCTGCGCGGCCGTTCGGGCCGTCAGGGCGATCCGGGTTCGTCGCGCTTCTATCTGTCGCTGGAAGATCCGCTGCTGCGCATTTTCGCGGGCGACCGCGTGCGCGCGATCATGGATCGTCTGAAGATGCCGGAAGGCGAGGCCATCGAAGCGGGCATCGTCACGCGTTCGATCGAGTCGGCACAGCGCAAGGTCGAAGCACGTAACTTCGACGTGCGTAAGCAGTTGCTGGAGTATGACGACGTTGCGAACGATCAGCGTAAGGTGATCTATCAGCAGCGCAACGAACTGCTTGAAGCGCAGGATGTGTCGGAAACGATTGCGGGCATGCGTCAAAGCGTGTTCGAGGATCTGGTGCGCAACTACGTGCCGGTCGGGACCGTGGAAGAGCAGTGGGACCTGAAGGGTCTGGAGACGACGCTGCGCGAAGAGTGGCAGCTCGATCTGCCGCTGCAATCGCGTATCGAAGGCGCGGAAGAGATCGACGACGAAGACATCCTCAAGGAAGTCATGGAGGCGGCCGAAGCGTCGTATGCCGCGAAGGTCGATCTGGTGGGCCGTGAGTCGTTCTCGGGCTTCGAGCGTTCGGTCATGCTGCAAAGCGTGGATTCGAACTGGCGTGAGCATCTGGCCGCGCTGGATCACCTGCGTCAGGGTATCCATCTGCGCGGTTACGCTCAGAAGAATCCGAAGCAGGAATACAAGCGCGAAGCGTTCGAATTGTTCGCGCAGTTGCTCGAGACCATCAAGCTGGAAGTCACGCGCGTCATCATGAACGTGCGCATTCAGTCACAGGAAGAGCTTGAGCAAGCCACGGAGTCGCTCGACGACAACGCAGGCGGTCTGGTGAACATCGAGTTCAAGCATGACGAACTCGAAACCGTGGGCGGCGACGGCGAAGTGGACGAAGACGCCGGTCGTCCGGTGGTCGCGGCGCTCGCCCAGGCAGCCGGTGCTGTGGGTGTGGCCGGTGCGGCCGCTGGCGGCGACATGCTGCCGAAGGTCGGACGCAACGACCCGTGCCCGTGCGGCAGTGGCAAGAAATTCAAGCACTGCCACGGCAAACTGTCTTAAGATGTGAACGATCGACGCGGCGCCGACACTTTATCGGCGCCGCGTCGTTTGTAGCGCCGGTTTGTGAGGATTTGCAAAGCTTCGAAACCGGCCGCACCGATCAACCGCCGCCCGGGCGGGCTGTCGTGCCGACATCGCCAGGGCGGGTGCTTGAACTCTTACCTCTCGCGGGCGAACCCCCATGGCCGTCAATTTCCCCTCGATCGAAGCCTCCCAACTGCACGCCGTTCCGGGCGTCGAACTGGGCTGGGCCGAAGCCAATATCCGCAAACCGAACCGCAAGGACGTGCTGGTCATGCGACTGGCTGCCGGCAGCACGGTATCGGGCGTTTTCACGACCAACCGCTTTTGCGCAGCCCCGGTGACGGTGTGCAAGGAACATCTGGCCGCCCATGCGGGCATCCGCGCGCTCGTCGTCAACACGGGTAACGCCAATGCGGGCACCGGCGAGCCGGGCATGCTGGCCACGCGCGCCACCTGCGACGCGCTGGCCAAGCTGCTGTCGGTCTCGAGCAACCAGATCCTGCCGTTTTCGACGGGGGTGATTCTCGAGCCGCTGCCGGTCGACCGTCTGGTCGCCGGTCTGCCGCAGGCCATCGCCAATCTGGCACCGGCGCACTGGTTCGAAGCTGCACAATCGATCATGACGACCGACACGCTGCCGAAGGCTGCCTCGCGTCAGATCGTGATCGACGGCCAGACGATCGTGATGACGGGCGTGAGCAAGGGCGCGGGCATGATCAAGCCGAACATGGCGACCATGCTGGGCTTTGTGGGCACGAACGCCCGCGTGGCACAACCGGTGCTCGACGCGCTGGTGAAATACGTGGCCGACCGCTCGTTCAACGCCATCACCATCGACGGCGATACGTCCACCAACGATTCGTTCATCGTGGCCGCCACGGGCCAGACCGAGTTGCCGGAAATCGCCAGCACGGACACCCCGGCGTTTGCTGCCTTTCGCGACGCGCTGCTGTCGATCTCCCAAGAGCTGGCGCAACTGATCGTGCGCGACGGCGAAGGCGCGACCAAGTTCATCACCGTGACGGTCGAAGGTGGCCGTGACGTGGCCGAGTGCCGTCAGATCGCTTATGCCATCGGCCATTCGCCGCTGGTGAAGACGGCTTTCTTTGCGTCCGATCCGAATCTGGGTCGCATTCTGGCCGCCATTGGCTATGCGGGCGTGAACGACCTCGACGTCAGCAAGATCGACTTGTATCTCGACGATGTGCTGGTGGCGCGCGCAGGTGGCCGCAACGCCGACTATCGCGAAGAAGACGGTCAGCGCGTGATGAAGCAAAGCGAAATTACGGTACGCGTAGTGCTGGGTCGCGGCGACGCGGCCGCTACGCTGTGGACGTGCGATCTCTCGCACGAATACGTGAGCATAAACGCGGATTACCGCTCCTGAGACCCGACGCGACGGCCCTGAAGGTCTAGGCTTCCCACAGGAGGCGAGGGCCGTCGGCGCATGGCACCGATGTCTGACCGGCGTCGGCCATGTGCCGGTGGAAGTGAATGAGCGAAACGCGCAAGTCCATCGGAATCAACGTTTGGACTGCCGGACGGGTGGCAAAAGCACCGCGGCGCACAGCGAAGGGAAACGACAACACCTCGAAGCATCGACATGAGCGCCCATGAGCGGCGCGGGGATATCGAAGCATGGACAAACTGGAACAGTTCCTGACGCGCGCGGAAGGCGTGCTGGCCCGGCTGGAGGCAATGCTGCCCCCGGCGACCCCTGAGATCGACTGGAGCGTCGCCACGGCGTTTCGCTGGCGCAAGAAGCAGGGCCGTGGGTTTCTGCAGCCCGTCGCGCACGTCTCCTCCATTACGCTAAGCGACCTGCAGAACATCGAACGCCAGAAGGCGCTGATCGAGCAGAACACGCGTCAGTTTGTGCGTGGTGAGCCGGCCAACAACGTGCTGCTGACCGGTGCACGCGGCACGGGCAAGTCGTCGCTGATCAAGGCTTGTCTGAATCAGTACGCGTCGGAAGGGCTGCGTCTGATCGAAGTCGACAAGGACGACCTGACCGATCTGGGCGACATCGTCGACCTGATCTCGCAGCGTCCGGAACGCTTTGTCGTGTTCTGCGACGACCTGTCGTTCGAAGATGGTGAATCGGGTTACAAGGCGCTCAAGGTGGCGCTCGACGGTTCCGTGGCCGCGCAGTCGGACAACGTGCTGATTTACGCGACGTCCAACCGTCGTCACCTGTTGCCCGAGTACATGAAGGACAACGAGAGCTATCGTCACACCGACGACGGCGAGATTCATCCGGGCGAAGTGATCGAAGAGAAGATCTCGCTGTCCGAACGTTTCGGCCTGTGGGTGAGTTTCTACCCGTTCAAGCAGGACGACTACCTGACGATCGTTGGCCACTGGCTGCAACACTTCGGCGTGTCGGCGGATCAGACGGAAAGCGCGCGTCAGGAAGCGCTGATCTGGGCATTGGAGCGCGGTTCGCGCTCGGGCCGTGTGGCATTCCAGTTTGCGCGCGATTGGGCGGGCAAGCAGCGAGGCGCGGCACAGGCATCGTAACGATTGGGCGGATGGCGTCGTCCGGGGATGACCCGGCCCGCCGTTTGCCCGATCCCGAAATTCAGCAATGCGTAGCGATATGACAGATTCGAAACAAACGGCGCCGGACGGGCGTCCGGTCACGGAAGTGGCCGTTGGCGTCATGGTGCGCCCGGATGGCGCGGTGCTGCTTGGGCAGCGTCCTGAGGGCAAGCCGTACGCCGGTTACTGGGAGTTCCCGGGCGGCAAACTCGAAGTGGGCGAGTCGGTTGCGGCGGCGCTGGCGCGCGAGCTGCACGAGGAACTGGGCGTCACGGTCGAGCGTTGCGCGCCCTGGCGTGTCCTCGAGCACGACTACCCGCATGCGTATGTGCGTTTGCACTTCTGCAAAGTGACGGCATGGCAGGGCGAGCCGCATGGCAAGGAAGGGCAGGCCCTCGCGTGGGAGCATCCGCCGGTGAGCGTGGAGCCGCTGCTACCCGCTGCGTTGCCGCCGCTGACGTGGCTCGCCGAGGAGTTGGCGCAGCGTTCATGACGCACCCATGACGCACCCATGACGCACCCATGACGCCTCCGAGGGCGTTGGCGAGGCGAATGCCGGTCGGGTCTGCTGAAAAGGAAAAAAGCCGCTTCGATAGATGTCGAAGCGGCTTTTTTCTATATCGCTCGGTGCGAGTTCGTCAGCACTTAGCGTTGTGTCGGGTCGAGCGGCGATTCCTGTGAGGGATCTTCCGGCGATTCTGACGGGATGGTGTACTTCTCCGCGGCCCACGCGCCCATATCGATCTGCTTGCAGCGTTCCGAGCAGAACGGGCGGAATTTGGCTTGCGGACCCCAGATGACTTTCTTGCCGCAGGTCGGGCAGTTCACGACGCTCGTCATCGGCTTACAAATTGCAGAGGGTGAGCAGGAACGGCACGTCGCTGTCGACCGGACGCGGCTTCAGATCGCCGTCCTGCGTCGTGAAGCGCACCCACAGCATGTACTTGTTGGCGCTGGCTTCCGGAATGACGCGAAGGTCGGCGGCGACACGCACCTGCATCAGCTGATAGACACGGCCGGTGAGCATTTGCTGATAGCTGCCCTGCTGCGCCATCGCCTTGCTGGCATGGCCGGACTCGCGCGCCAGCCCCAGCACGATGCTGATGGCGTCGCGAATTGGGAACAGCGGGCCGATCCATTTATCGATGTCGTGACGGCGCTGCTCGGCATCGTTGTGACGCCAGGCGTAATACGACGGCAGATCGAATCGGCAGGTGCCGCCCGGAATGACCGAACGGCTCCGAATGCTGGCAAGCCACTCGTTGTCGTTCAGATGCTGACCGGGTTTGCCGGGAATCTGGTTGAGGTTCGCGATGGCCAGCTCGACTTCGCCAATGAATTGTTCGAGCGCGTCGGAAGCGATATCGGGATTGCCGCGATAGGTCTGCAGCGTCTGACGTTGCCGGTCGAGCTCCTTGACCAACTCGTTTTTCAGATCGGTGCGACCGGCGATGTCGGCAATCTCAAACATCGTGATCAGGGCCGCGTGATGATCGAGCGGCTGATCCTGTCCGACGAAAAAGGCAAAGCGCCCGAACAGCTCTTCTAGCCGAAGCAGCGTGCGAATGCGTTCGTTGAGCGGATATTCGTACAGGATCAAGCGCGTTGGCCCAAAAGTTGGCGCTTTTCAGCGTAATGGCGACATTCTAATGCGGGAATCTGTCGGGTTGCAACGCGAGTGGGCGCTCAATTGGCCACCGAACGCAAGACGCCTGCACGAAATGCCTCCCGACATACCTCCAGACATCGGTATTCCGATGTGCCGTGACCGGAAATCACTCGCCGCCGGTCTGCCTGGCGAACTGAAGATAGGCCGCGTGCAGACGGTCGACTTGGGGCGCGAGCGGTGCCTCCTGCGCGTCGTTGTCGATGATGTCATCCGCCACGGCGAGTCGCTGCGCCCGTGACGCCTGACGTGCCATGATGGCCTGCACCTGCTCGCGTGTGAACCGATTGCGCGACATGACGCGAGCAATCTGCGTCTCCTCGGTGCAATCGACAACGAGAATGCGCTGCACCCGCTCACGCCATGTGCCGGACTCCACTAACAGCGGCACGACGAAAATCAGATAGGGCCCTTCGGCTTCGGCCGCTGCACGCTCGCACTCCGTACGTATGAGCGGATGGGTGATTGCCTCCAAACGCGCTTTTGCGGCGTTGTCCGAGAACACCGCTTCGCGCATGCGCGCACGATCGAGTGAGCCGTCCGGTGCGACGAAGGCATCGCCGAAGTCCCGGCGGATCGCGGGCATCGCCGCGCCCCCCGGAGCGGTGATGCTGTGCGCGATGGCGTCGGTATCGATGATGGTGATGCCATGCGTGGCAAACAGATTGGCGACGGTCGTCTTGCCGCTGCCGATGCCGCCGGTCAGGCCGATGGCGTAAGTCATGGATTTCCTCCGATCCAGAGCATGAGGCTGTCGCCACCGAAGAGCGTGACAATGCCTGCGGCGGCAAGAAACGCGCCGAAAGGAAACATCTGATCGCCGCGCAAGCGTCCTATCAGCCATGCGCTGCCCGCAATGACAATGGCGAGCACGCAGGCGACAAGCAGAATTTGCGGTAACGCCGTCCAGCCGAACCACGCGCCGAGCGCCGCAAAAAGTTTGAAGTCACCGAAGCCCATGCCTTCGCGACGCCGGATCCACCAGTACACCCAATACATCGCCCAGAGACTCATGTATCCCGCCGCCGCGCCGATGACGGCCGACGGCAGGCTGGCAAACCAGTGACCGAGGTTACAGAGCAGCCCGGCCCAAAGCAGCGGGAGCGTGAGGATGTCGGGCAGCAATTGCGTGTCGTGATCGATGTAGGCGAGGGCGATCAGCGTCCAGACGAGTCCGAGCGCGCCGACGCTCTGCCACGTCGGGCCAAAACGCCAGGAGATGGCGACACTCAGCACGCCGCTGAGCAGCGCGAGTTGCCATCGGCGCGACGGTGCGGGGTCGGAGAGTGCGACGGGCAGGTTGACCGCGCCGACGCCCGACATCTCGCTGGTCGAGGCGAGCGCAAGGGGGGAGACCTGAGGTGATGCGGCAGGCAGGGCGTGGGTGCCCGAGCTTTCGGTGGCCTGCAATTCTTCGAGCCACGCGCGCTCGATGGCGGCAGGCACCCGTCGCACGACGACATCGAGGAGCAGTCCGGCAATCATGCCGGAAACGGCAAACAAGGCAAGACGCCAGTGAGGAGAGAGTTGCGCGAGCCAGTCGACGAGAAGCAGCTCGCCATAGCCATTCATGGCGTTCATGCGACACCGTATCCGAGTTGGAACATCGGCAGGTACATGGCGAGGACCATGCCGCCGATCAGCAGGCCGAGCAACGTAATCATCATGGGTTCGAGCGTTGCGCAGGTACTGACCAGCGCATGCGACGCTTCCTCGTCGAGCAGGCCGGCGGCCTGATTGAGCATGCGCCCGAGTGTACCCGATTCCTCTCCGATGACGACCAGTTGCGCCACGGCCAGTGGCCAGTGTTCATCGCCTTCCAACGCCGTCGCCAGACGCTCGCCTCGGGCCACTTTGCGATGTACGTCGTGCGCCGATCGCTGCATCACGAGATTGCCGCAAGCGCTCGCGGCCGCGTCCATGGCGTCGGGCAGTGCGACCCCGGCGTCGAGGAGTGTGCCGAGGGTTCTGGCCCATCGCGCGGCGCTCATCATCCGAAGAATCTTGCCTGCGCCGGGCAGGCGCAGCAATAGCCGGTCGCGATGACGTCGCAACTGTCGACTTCGCCGCAAACCGACAGCGACGACCAGCCCGGCGGCACCTGTGCTCGTCAGCACCCAGTGGCCGTTGTCGAGCGACGCACGCGAGATGTCGATGAGCCAGCGAGTCAGCGGCGGCAACGGCACGCCACCGCCGGCAGCGCTCGCGAATAGCCGCTCGAACTCCGGGATCACCCATTGCAGGAGCGCGATGACGACGGCGATGGCCACCGCCAATACGGTCAGCGGATAGGCAAGTGCGCGTTGCAGTTTGTCGCGAACGCTTTGCACGTGATCGTACTGTGCGCTCAGCCGTGCCAGCGTCGGGCCGAGTTGGCCGCTCATTTCTCCCGCCGCGATCAACTGACAATCGACGCTGCTGAAGCGACGGCTGGCATGCGCCATCGCTTGCGCGAGCGGGTGCCCCAGGGCGATATTCTCGGCGACGGTGGCGGCCAGCCGCTTGAGGCCCCGTGTGTGCGCGCCTCTGGCAAGCACATCAAGGGCGGCGCTCAGAGGCACGCCTGCGCCGAGCAACGTCGCAAGACGTCGCACGAGGTCGGTGGCGTCTGTCGGACGCGTGCGTGCTGCCGGCGAATGGCGGCGCTGCGGACGTATTTGCGTGACGGTCAATTGCGGATGCCGATGCCTCAATGCCACTCGGGCGGCCGCCTCGCCGTGAGCGATCACGTCTCCGTGAAGACGTTGTCCGTCGGCGTCCCGTCCGTGCCAGCGCCATCGCTGTAGATGTGTCGACATCGTCATGCGGCACCTGCGCCCGACGTGATCGGCGGTTGCCATTGGCGGGCCGGTGGCGCGTGTCTTGCGTCGTTGTCCGCACCGTCGTGTTGAACACCCTCTGCTCGATTCATCGACGGTGTGTCCGCTGTGTCGTGTGTTTGCATCTCAGTGATATCAAGCGGGCAGCGTCGCATCGACATCCTCCTGATCGACAGCGCCTGCATCGACATGCCAGAGCCCGGCCTCTCGCAGCGTCATGACGCCTTCGCTGCGCGCCTGCGCCGCCAGCTCGTGCGGACTGCGGGCCTGCGCAATGTTGATGGCCTGCGTGGGGCTGATCGGCATCACCTGAAACGCGCCGATGCGTCCCGCAAAACCGGTGCCGTGACAGCGCATGCAGGTGTGCTCGCGATCCGCTGCATTCGTCGTTGCGCCGGACGGCTCGCACCCGGCCGGGCATCGCCGCCTGAGCAGGCGCTGTGCGCTGACAAGCAATAACGTCGACGACAGATTGAACGGGGCGACGCCGAGATCGAAGAGCCGCGCGAGCGTGCTTGGTGCGTCGTTGGCGTGCACGGTGGCAAACACAAGGTGACCGGTCTGCGCCGCCTGTATGGCGATTTCAGCGGTCTGCGCATCGCGGATTTCGCCCACGACGAGGACATCTGGATCCTGGCGCAGAAACGCACGTAAGGCCGTTGCAAAGTCGAGGCCAGCGCGTTCGTTGAGATTGACTTGCGTGATACCGGCCAAGCGAATTTCAACCGGATCTTCGATGGTGACGATGTTGCGCGATACATCGTTCAGACGTCGCAGGCAACTATAGAGCGAGACGGTCTTGCCGCTGCCCGTCGGGCCCGTCAGCAAGATCAGGCCGTGCGGCCGGGCAATCGCTTGCGTGAGTGCGAGGTATTGCATCGGCGAATAGCCGAGACCTTCAAGCGAGAGGGGGACTTTCGCGCCATCGAGCAGGCGCACCACGAGTTTCTCGCCGTGCAGGGTGGGGAGCGCACTCACGCGACACTCGACCGGTTCGCCAGCTTCGCGCCACACCATGCGTCCGTCTTGAGGCAAGCGCTTTTGTGCGATGTCGAGATTGGCGAGCACCTTTAGGCGGGAGACCAACATGTCGCGCGCTGTCAGCGGAACGTCACCATGGTCCTGCAAGCCCCCGTCAATACGCAGGCGGACCCGAAAGCGCTGCGCCATCGGTTCGAAATGGATATCGGAAGCGCCTGCACGAATCGCTTCGCTCAGTATTCGCTCAAGGCGTTGCAGCGGTGTGGTAGCCGCTGAAGGCGTTTGCGGTACTCCGGAGCGAGATAAAGACGCCGGACTTCCAGTGGACGGCAGGGCGTCGTCGGAGGCGATGGTTTGACGCGGCATGACAGGGTTCGGCGAGAGGTGGGTGAAGCTTCAGTCTCGTCAAATCCCTGCGGTGCCTCAATCGGAATAACCTGAAAAATAGCGTTAGGTGACGGGCAGTGAACGAATATGATGTGAGCGTCTCCCGCCGATAACGTAGTTTCAGTCGTGATGCGCGGCCCGCGCCGTCGGTTTGAACAGGCGTACCGTTTTGATCGCCTGGTTATCGATCTGCACGATTTCCATACGCACACCGTCGATCTCGAGACTAACCGAAGCTTCGGGGATCTCTCGCAACACTTCAAGGATCAGGCCGTTGAGTGTCTTCGGGCCGTCGGTCGGCAGATGCAGTCCCAGCCGTCGATTCAGATCGCGAAGGCCCACGCCGCCGCCGACCAGGCAATCGTCATCCGTCGTCCAGCCCGAACGGCTGCCGCCGGTGCCCGGTACGCTCGTCGTGAACTCGCCGATGAGTTCCTCGATGATGTCCTCGGTCGTCACCAGCCCTTCGACTTCGCCGTACTCGTTGACCACGAGTCCCACGCGTCGATGGTTCTCCTGGAAGTACTGCAACTGTCGCAGCGCGGGGGTATCGCTCGGAATGAAGTACGGTTCGACGAGCAACGCGCGCAACGTATCGACTGTGAGGTCGTCCGGGTGACGCAACGCGGAGAGCGTACGACGCACCGGCAGAATGCCGACGATGCGATCGATGTCGCCGTCATAGACGGGCAACTTGTTGTGATAACAGGTTTCGAGTTGCGAGAGGATCGTGTCGAGCGGCGCTGAGATATCGAGCGCTTCAATGCGCGCGCGCGGCACCATCACATCGTCGACGGCGATGTTCTCGAGATCGAGCAGATTGAGCAGCACGCTACGTGGCTTGGTCGGCATGTAGTTGCCGGCTTCGAGCACGATGGTGCGCAGTTCTTCGGTGGTCAGACGTGTCTCGCTCGCCGCAGTGCGCGTATCGATGCGCAGCACGCGCAGCATGCCGCGCACGAACGTGTTGAGCACCCACACCAGTGGCGTTGCCACGGCCACGATCGGTTTGAGCGGCGTGCTGACGGAAAGGGCGATGCGGTCGGGGTACGTCGCGCCGACGATCTTCGGCCCGATCTCGGCGAAGATGATGATGAGCAGTGCGATCATCGCCGTCGCGATCGACAGCGTGATGGCGTCATTGCCGAAGTAGCGCACCGCGATGGACGTGGTGAGCACTGGTACGACCGTGTTGATGACGTTATTGCCGACGAGAATGGTCGAGAGCAGATCTTCCGTGCGAGAGAGCAATCCCTGTGTCGCGCGCGCGCCGTGCACGTTCATGCGTACCAGGTGCTTCAGTCGATGGCGGTTGAGCGCCATCATGCTCGTCTCGGAAATGGAAAAGAATCCCGAGCAGATGATCAGGAAGGCGACGGCGCAGATCTGCGCCCATAAGGGCAAGGCGTCCAAGCGTTTGGGGGCGGCTAAGCGCGGGCGGTGGCAATGAGTCGCCACTATATCAGAGGGGATTGGAACGTTTGCTGCGTACCCAAACGGGGGCAGCTCATCGGACGGATGCGAAGGACTGCCGACTTTTCGATGTGGCGGGCGTCGTGAATGTATCCGACAGTAGAAATAAAAAAACCGACGGACAAGTCCGTCGGTTTTTTTGCTTTGCTTGAGAGCAAAGTAAATCCTGGTCGGGGTGAGAGGATTCGAACCTCCGGCCTCTACGTCCCGAACGTAGCGCTCTACCAGGCTAAGCTACACCCCGCTTCGATACTGCTACTTCGCTAAGTGCGTCGCGCTATCGAGTAAGAACATAATTCTAGCAGGCTATTTTTATAATGGGAAGAGGGGAGTGCAGAAATAATTCGTGCAGCAGCATCTGCCTCTTCCTGAGCGCGTGCGAGCGTGTAGTCGAGCGCACCCGTGCGCTTGATCGCGGCGAGGATCGGTTCGAACTTGTCGGTGCCGCCATTCTCGATGGCTTCGCGTACGAGCGCGCGCTCTTCTTCCGTGCCATGTTGCAGAACGTGAATTAGCGGAAGCGTCGGTTTGCCTTCGCGCAGGTCGTCGCCGGCATTCTTGCCCATCGCATCGGTGTCGCCGGCGTAATCGAGCCAGTCGTCCATCAATTGGAAGGCGGTGCCCAGACGGCCGCCGTATTCGCAGACTGCGGCTTCGGTCTGCGCATCGGCGTTGGCGAGTACGGCCGCCAGTTGCGTCGCTGCTTCGAACAGCGTGGCTGTCTTGTACTTGATGACCTGAAGGTAGCGCGCCTCGTCCACATCGGGGTCGTGCATGTTCAGCAACTGAAGCACTTCCCCTTCGGCGATGACGTTGGTCGCGCGCGCAAGGATCTGCATCACGCGCATGTTGTCCACGCTCACCATCATCTCGAACGAACGCGAATACAGGAAGTCGCCGACCAGCACCGACGCCGCATTGCCGAACAGCGCATTGGCTGTCTGCTTGCCGCGGCGCAGGTCGGATTCGTCGACGACATCGTCGTGCAGCAGCGTCGAGGTGTGGATGAATTCGATGACGGCAGCCAGCTCGTAGCGGGCGGGCGATGTCACGCCCAGTGCGCCGGAGACCAGCAGCAGCAATGCCGGGCGTAGCCGCTTGCCGCCCGAATTGATGATGTATTCCGAGATCTGATTGATCAGGACCACCTCGGAGGCCAGCCGATGGCGGATAAGCGTATCGACGGCTTTCATGTCGTCGGTGATGGCGGCCAGTACGTTCTGGGCAGAAGTCGAAGCAGTCAAGACAAGGCTCGGGTGAGGAAAAATTCGCCCCAAATTATATAGTGGGCGCGGCAACTTTCGGGCACCAGGGCCGCGGAATGACTGGAGTTACGGAAGTCTTTGACGCAAAAGGGGAAAGTCTGTATAATTCCCGGTTTTCGTGCGCGCATTCGTTGCGCCGCGTCCGAAAATACTTCGGAAAGCGGGCTGCGGCGGGGGCGTTCGACCGGTAAGTGGAGTCCTTTTGGGACCCTCGGTCTGCGCGGAAATTCTCTTGTTTATGAGTGAGGTTCAACAATGTACGCGGTCATAAAAACCGGCGGTAAGCAATATAAGGTTGCTGCTGGCGAAAAGCTCAAAGTAGAACAGATACCGGCTGACATTGGCGCTGAAATCACCATTGACCAGGTTCTCGCCGTTGGCGAGGGCGAATCGATTAAGTTCGGTGCGCCGTTGGTCACTGGGGCTTCCGTCAAGGCTACCGTTGTCGCCCAGGGTCGTCACCCCAAGGTGAAGATTTTCAAGATGCGCCGTCGCAAGCACTACCAAAAGCGTCAAGGCCATCGCCAAAACTACACCGAGCTGCGCATCGACAGCATCAACGGCTAATCGATCGAGCTAGGTAAGGAGTTAAGTCATGGCACACAAAAAAGCAGGCGGATCGTCCCGTAACGGCCGCGATTCCGAGTCGAAGCGCCTCGGCGTGAAGGTGTACGGCGGTCAGGCAATCCTGGCTGGCGGCATTATCGTTCGCCAACGCGGTACGCGTATGCATGCCGGCGAAAACGTTGGTATCGGTAAGGACCACACGCTGTTTGCACTGGCCGACGGTCACGTGCAATTCGCCGTCAAGGGCGCAGCGAAGAAGCAAGTGGTTAGCGTGGTAGCGGCAGCGTAAGCTAAGCCTTTTGCCACCAAAAGGCTCCGCTTTCATGCGGAGCCTTTTTTGTTTCTCCCGCCAGTGCGCAGCGTAATGCCGCGTGCGGTGTGGATCATTGAACAGTATCAGGATCGTCTGCGGACGGTCGTTAAGCGGGACGGACCCACATGAAATTCATTGACGCAGCGCGAATCGAGGTGATCGCCGGAGACGGCGGCAACGGCTCGGCATCGATGCGCCGTGAGAAATTCGTGCCGTTCGGCGGACCTGACGGCGGCGACGGCGGTCGTGGCGGCAGCGTGCTCGCCGTGGCGGATCGCAACATCAACACCCTGATCGACTACCGTTATTCGAAGAAGCATCTGGCGAAGGACGGTGAGCGCGGTCGCGGATCGGACTGCTACGGCAAGGGCGGCGACGATATCACGCTGCGTATGCCGGTGGGCACCATCATCACTGACATGGACACGGGCGAGACCATCGCCGATCTGACCGAACACGGTCAGGAAGTGGTCCTCGCGCAGGGCGGTGCGGGCGGTCTGGGTAACATCCATTTCAAATCGAGTACGAACCGAGCACCGCGCCAGACGACGCCCGGCAAGCCCGGTGAGCGCCGCATGCTCCAGCTTGAGCTGAAAGTGCTCGCGGACGTCGGTTTGCTCGGCATGCCCAATGCGGGCAAGTCGACGTTTATCTCGTCGGTGTCGAACGCGCGTCCGAAGGTCGCAGACTATCCGTTCACGACGTTGCACCCCAATCTGGGTGTCGTGCGTACGGCACCGGGCCGAAGCTTCGTGATCGCCGATATTCCGGGGCTGATCGAAGGCGCCGCCGAGGGGGCGGGCCTCGGCCACCAGTTCCTGCGTCACTTGCAGCGCACCGGTCTGTTGCTGCACATCGTGGACATCGCACCGTTCGACGAAGGCGTCGATCCGGTGGCGGATGCGAAGGCCATCGTCCTCGAATTGCAGAAGTACGACGAAGAGCTGTTCCAGAAGCCGCGTTGGCTGGTGCTCAACAAGGTCGACATGGTCCCCGAGGCAGAGCGTGAAGCGCGCGTCGCCGACTTCAAGGCGCGCTACGGCTGGGACGGCCCGACCTTCGAGATCTCCGCGCTGACGGGTGAAGGCTGCGAGAAGTTGTGTCTGGAGGTGCAGGAATACCTGTACCAGCAACGTGGCGCAGTCGAAGAAGCGATCGAAGACGCTGCCGCCGATCCGCGCTTCCGTGCAAGTAGTACCGCTGGCGCCGCATCGGCCGCCGACGCTGCACCACAAATCCCAACGGACGACACGCCAAAGGCGTAAACTCCACATCACTCAAACGCTGGCGCTGACGTCGTAAGGTCTCGAACGTCATCAGGTCCCGGACCTTGCGCCAACGCCAGCGATTCGGCTGCTGTGGCCCAATGAGAGACGATCCGCGCGCGGCATCGTCCCGGGGCGCGGTGGTCTCGTCTTCCCAATACATCCGCAGGAGAATCCAGGTCCATGCGTTCGGTCATCGCCGATGCCAAGCGGCTCGTGGTGAAAGTGGGCTCCAGTCTCGTGACCAACGACGGTCGCGGGCTGGATGATGTCGCCATTGCGCGTTGGGCGCAGCAGATCGCCGCGTTGCGGCACGGGGGCGATGGGCGTCCGCCAAAGCAGGTCGTGCTCGTGAGTTCGGGCGCGATTGCGGAGGGGATGCAGCGTCTGGGTTGGGCCAAGCGCCCGAAGGCCATCGACGAATTGCAGGCTGCGGCCGCCGTCGGTCAGATGGGGCTTGCGCAAGTCTACGAGACGCGTTTCGCCGAACACGGCGTGCGTACGGCGCAGATTCTTCTCACGCACGCCGATCTGGCCGACCGCGAACGCTATCTGAATGCGCGAACGACGCTGCTCACGCTGCTGCGTCTGGGTGTGGTGCCGATCATCAACGAGAACGACACGGTCGTGACCGACGAAATCAAGTTCGGCGACAACGACACGCTCGGCGCGTTGGTCACGAACCTGATCGACGGCGATGCGCTCGTCATCCTGACCGACCAGTCGGGCCTCTATACGGCCGATCCCCGCAAGGACCCCGATGCCGAGTTTGTGCACGAAGCCGAAGCGGGGGACGAACGTCTCGAAGCGATGGCGGGCGGTGCGGGCACGAACATCGGTCGCGGCGGCATGCTGACGAAGATTCTGGCGGCTAAACGGGCAGCGACGAGCGGGGCACATACCGTGATCGCGTCCGGTCGTGAAGCGGACGTCCTGGTGCGTTTGGCCGGTGGTGAAGCCATCGGCACGCAACTGGTGGCACGCACGGCGGTGCTGACCGCCCGCAAGCAATGGATGGCCGATCACCTTCAGGTGCGCGGTCGTGTGGTGATCGATGCGGGCGCGTGCAAGAAGCTGATGGAAGAGGGCAAGAGTTTGCTGCCGATCGGCGTGATCGACGTTGAAGGGACGTTTGCGCGTGGCGAAGTCATTTCGTGCGTCGATGAGGCGGGCCATGAGGTCGCGCGGGGCCTGTCCAACTATAGTGCCTCGGAGACGCGCCTCATTCGTCGTCACCCGAGCAGCGACATCGAGCAGGTGCTGGGCTTTGCGAACGAGCCTGAACTGATTCATCGCGACAACCTGATCCTGCGCTGATCCTTATCCGCGCAGACCGTCAAAGACAAAAAACGCCGGCACGTGATACGTGACCGGCGTTTTTGCGTCGTGACGCCGTCGATGCGGCGTCGGTACGGCACAGACTTAGCGATAGGCGGCGGGTGTCGTCGGATAGCGCAGGTTTTGGATGATGTCCTTGGCAGAGCCGTAAGGCGTCTTGTCCTGACAGAGGAAGTCGCGGTACAGAATGCCCTGATACGCGGTCGAACCGTATGGCTTGATCGGACGCCATTCGCTGTTGCGCGCCGGTGCCCACGTGCCGTCCGGACGGCCGGTCGCGTATAGACGCGATTCGAACGACGAGCAGTGGATGCCCTCGTACGACACGTTGCGCGCACCGCTCTTGCTGCGGATCACCGCGATGTAGCGCACCACGCCGTCTTCCCGGGTGACCTCGATGGACTTCGCGTCGACGGCGTAGTCGAGCGTGGCGTTCGGCAGAGTCGAGAAGCTGATCAGATCGGCGTCTTGCGGCGCGGCGGTCGGCATCTTGTATTCCGCCTCCTTCCACTTGCCCTTGGCAGCTTCCTGCTGCGCCATGTATTCGTCAAAGTCCTGAACGGGCTGGGACACGCTGCTGCAGGCGGCGATCAGCGCCAGAGCGGCCAGAGAGACAAGCGTGGCCAGGCGCGGGGCGCGGCGGGCAATCGAAGGACGCATGGGAATGTGGTCGAGAGATCAAAAAAAGCCGACGCGGGCAACGCTGCCCGCGTCCGGTGTTGAGACAGGCCGTCAGCCGCCCGGTTCAGTGCCCCCGGCGGTGCTGAAAGTCGGCACTGTCGGCATTGCCGGCGTTGGCGGCAGGATCGGCGGTGTTGCTGCCGTCACTGTCGCCACAATCGCCGCCGCCGTAGCTGTCCTCCTGCTCGTGCGACGCATCCGTCGCCCCGGGCGGCATCTCGCCGACCCGAGCACCGGCGCGCGGAAACCGTCGCCGGTCCTGCTGGGCGCGTGCGGCCGAGCGTCGCAGATAACGCGAGAGTTCGTTCAGGGCGAGCTGATACACATCGCGCTTGAATTCGATCACAGCGTCGAGCGGCACCCAGTATTCGTTCCAACGCCAGGCGTCGAACTCGGGATGATCGGTTGCGCGCAAGCAAATATCGCAGTCGCGTCCGACCATGCGCAGCAGGAACCAGATCTGCTTCTGGCCCCGGTAATGTCCGCGCACTTCGCGTTTGATGAACTTGTCCGGCACCTCGTAACGCAGCCAGTCGCGTGTGCGACCGATGATTTTGACGTGTTCTGGCTTTAGCCCGGTTTCCTCGTGCAATTCTCGGAACATGGCCTGTTCTGGCGTTTCGCCGTACTTGATGCCGCCTTGCGGGAACTGCCAGGAGTGCTCGCCCAGCCGCTTGCCCCAGAACACTTCATTGCGTGCGTTTAAGAGGATGATGCCGACGTTCGGGCGAAAGCCTTCACGGTCCAGCATACAACCACCCTTGAATCCTTTAAAATTGCTTCGATTATAAACAGATAATCACCGGCGCGGCGGCCGGCGGCGGCTCGGGCAACCGGGGCGGCGCGTACGGCCGGCGGGTGTCTCAGGGGATGCGAGGATGGCGCACGGCGACCATCCGTCGTCAATCCGCATCCTCCCGGCCCCGCTTCCCTGCATCAGACCGAACCGTCGCGTGCGCCGTTGACCCTATTTTTTCCCGGAAATCTGCATGAAAGCCTCTCGTTTCTTCATCGGCACCCTCAAGGAAGCTCCCGCCGACGCCGAAATCGTCAGCCACAAGCTGATGATGCGCGCCGGCATGATTCGCCGCGTTGCCGGCGGCATCTACGATTACCTGCCGATCGGCCTGCGCTCTATCCGCAAGGTCGAAGCCATTGTCCGTGAAGAAATGAACCGCGCCGGTGCGCTGGAACTGCTCATGCCAGCCGTGCAACCGGCCGAACTCTGGCAGGAGTCGGGTCGCTGGGAGAAGTACGGCCCGGAACTGCTCCGTCTGAAAGATCGTCACGACCGCGATTTCGTCGTCGGCCCGACCCACGAGGAAGTGGTGACGGACATCGCTCGCCGCGAGATCAAGAGCTATCGTCAGCTGCCGGTGAACTTCTATCAGGTGCAGACGAAGTTCCGCGACGAGATTCGTCCGCGTTTCGGCGTGATGCGTGGCCGCGAATTCATCATGAAGGACGCCTATTCCTTCGATAAGGACCGCGCGGGCCTGCAAGTGTCGTATCAGAAGATGTTCGACGCCTACGTGCGCATCTTCACGCGCCTGGGTCTGGAGTTCCGCGCTGTGGTGGCCGACAACGGTTCCATCGGCGGCTCGGGCTCGCACGAATTCCACGTGATCGCCGAGACCGGTGAAGACGCCATCGCCTACTGCCCGACGTCGGACTATGCAGCCAACGTCGAGATGGCCGAAGCGCTGCCGCCGCAAGGTGAGCGTCCGGCCGCTGCCGAAGCCATGACCAAGACCGCGACGCCGGGCAAGGCCAAGTGCGAAGCCGTGGCTGAACTGCTCTCGATCCCGCTGGCACGCACCGTCAAGTCGATCGTGCTGGCCACCGACAGCGAAGATGCCGGTACTCAGGTCTGGCTGCTGTTGCTGCGTGGCGACCATGAGCTCAACGAGATCAAGGCGAGCAAGGTGCCGGGTCTGAGCGAACTGCGCTTCGCGAGCGAAGCCGAGATCGTCGAGTGGTTCGGCACGCCGCCGGGCTATCTGGGCCCGATCGGCACGAAGAAGCCGGTCAAGCTCGTGGTCGATCGCAGCGTCGCGCACATGAGCGACTTCGTGGTGGGGGCGAACGAGAAGGACTTCCACATCACCGGTGTGAACTGGGGCCGCGATCTGCCGGAACCGGAGATCGTCGCCGATCTGCGCAACATCGTGCCGGGCGACGCGTCGCCGGACGGCAAGGGCGAGATCGCACTGTGCCGTGGCATCGAAGTCGGTCACGTGTTCCAGTTGGGGACGAAGTACTCGGAGGCGATGAACGCCACGTTCCTCGACGAGAATGGCAAGCCGGCACCGATGGAGATGGGCTGCTACGGCATTGGCGTCACGCGTATTCTCGGCGCGGCCATCGAGCAGAACTTCGATGACCGCGGCATCATCTGGCCGGAATCGATTGCGCCGTTCGAAGTGGTGCTGTGCCCGATGGGTTACGACCGCAGCGACGCCGTGCGGGCTGCCGCCGACAAGCTGTACGAAGATCTGGTGGCCGCTGGCGTCGACGTGATTCTCGACGACCGTGGCGAGCGTCCGGGCGTGATGTTCGCGGACTGGGAGCTGATCGGCGTGCCGCATCGTGTGGTGATCGGCGACCGTGGCTTGAAGGAAGGCAAGATCGAGTATCAGGGCCGTCGCGACACGGAAGCCCAGTTGCTCGACGCCGCTTCGGTGGCGGAAGTCGTCACTGGTCGCGTGCGCGCCGCCAAGGCGGTCTGATCAAGTAACGTGCGAAGCGTTGCCGGTGATTGCCGGTGGCGCGCAGCACTGCGCTCAGCGCTCTCGCGCCTCGTATCGGCACAAATGCATTACCTGACGGCAGTCGCCCCGCGGCTGCCGTTGTCATATCTGAAGGCGTCGTCTGTATGGAATACACGTTCGCGTCGGCCACCGTGCTGTTGCTGCTCATTACCGATCCGTTCGGCAACATCCCCATTTTCGTGAATGCGCTGAAGAACGTGCCAGCGAACCGACGGCCGCGCGTGATCGTTCGCGAGGTGCTGATCGCGTTCGCGATCCTGCTGCTGTTCATGCTGGTGGGCGAGCGGTTCCTGCGCATGATGAGTCTCACCGACCTGTCGTTGCAGCTCGCTGGCGGTATCGTGCTGTTCCTGATCGCGTTGCGGATGATCTTTCCGCGTCCGGACCACGGCTCGCTGCCGGATGCCGGTGAGCCGCTGATTGTTCCGCTTGCGATTCCGGCGCTGGCCGGGCCGTCGGCGCTCGCGACCGTCATGCTGCTGGTCTCCCAGCAACCGGGACGCATGCTCGAATGGATTACGGCGCTCAGCGTGACGATGGCCGTGTGCGCGGTGGTGCTATTGCTCGCCGACCGTATTGAACGATGGCTGGGCTCGCGCGTCGTGGCGGCGTTCGAACGGCTGATGGGGCTGATTCTGGTGGCGATCTCGGTCGAGATGATCCTGAAGGGCGTGAAAGTCTTCGTCCACCAGTTCTGATAGGGATTCAAGCGACCGGTGCTACCGGGGGACACAAAAGAAAAGGGGCCCTGTGTGAACAGAGGCCCCTTTCTCTTTTGTCGCGAGGCGAACCCTGCGACAGTGTTGCGCTCTTATCAGCGCGGCGTCGTCAGCGCGCGAATCGCGGGCAGATTGCGCCAGTATCCCTTGGCGTCCATGCCGCAGCCGAAGACGTAGCGATCCGGCACGGTGAATCCGCAGAAATCCGGATGCGACGGCTTGTCCTTCGTCAGGATCTTCTCGCACAGCACTGCGCTGTAGAACTTCGACGCGCCCATCTCGAGAATGCGGTCGCGAATCGCGGCCATCGTCGCACCTTCGTCGAGAATGTCGTCGAGCACAAGCACCACGCGGTCGCGCACCGAGTCGCGCGGCGCCACACGCCACTGCATCGCACCACCGGTGGTGGTGTTGTTGTAGCGAGAGAGGTGGATGTAGTCGAATTCGAGCGGGAAGTCGAGACGCGGCAACAGCATGCCGGTGAAGACGGCCGCGCCGCCCATGACCGACAGCACCATCGGGAAGTCGTCGCCGACGGCGGCCTTGATGGCCTTGGCCATGGTGTCGACGGACCGGTTGACCTCGTCTGAGGAGACGATTTCTTCGGAATTACGGAATACTTCGAGCGCTTCTTCGCGGTTCATATGGGGCGACCCTGTGGAACGGTGTTGCGGGGGTTTCGCTATGTGCGGCCCGGAGTATATACGGAAAGCCCGTAGTTCAGACCGGACCGCGACCGGATGAGTCTCAATCAGCGCATGCCGGGCATCATGCCCTTCATGCTGCGCATCATCTTCATCATGCCACCGCCTTTGAGTTTCTTCATCATCGTGCGCATCTGATCGTATTGATTCAGCATGCGGTTGACTTCCTGCACCTGAACGCCCGCACCGGCGGCGATACGGCGCTTGCGACTCGCCTTGATCAGTTCCGGCTTGGCGCGCTCGGCAGGCGTCATCGAGTTGATGATGCCTTCCATGCGTCGCACCTGTTTCTCGGCCTGATCCATATTGGTCTGGCTGGCGGCGGCCTGGAACTGGGCCGGCAGCTTGTCCATGAGCGACGACAGGCCGCCCATCTTCTTCATCTGGCCGATCTGCGCCTTGAAGTCGTTCAGATCGAAGTCGCCACCCTTCTTGACCTTGTCGGCGAGCTTTTGCGCGGCCTGAACGTCAACGCCGCGCTGGGCTTCCTCGACGAGCGCAAGAATGTCGCCCATGCCGAGAATCCGGTTCGCCATGCGATCCGGGTAGAAGACTTCGAGGCCGTCGAGCTTTTCGCCGACACCGACGAACTTGATCGGCTTGCCCGTGACGTGACGCACCGACAGCGCTGCACCGCCGCGCGAGTCGCCATCGAGCTTGGTAAGCACCACGCCGGTGAGCGGCAGCGCGTCGTTGAAGGCGCGGGCGGTGTTGACGGCGTCCTGACCGAGCATGGCGTCGACGACGAACAGCGTTTCGATCGGTTTCAGCTCAGCGTGCAGGGCACTAATTTCCTGCATCATCGCTTCGTCAATACCCAGACGGCCGGCCGTATCGACGAGCAGCACTTCATGGTGATGGCGACGCGCCCAGTCCACGGCGGCGCGGGCGATATCGACCGGCTTCTGGTCGGGCTGCGACGGGAAGAAGTCGGCGTCGACCTGCTTCGTCACCGTCTCCAACTGAGCGATAGCGGCGGGGCGGTAGACGTCGGTGGAAACCGTGAGGACTTTCTTCTTCTGGGCGCGCAGCAGCTTGGCGAGCTTACCGACGGTCGTCGTCTTACCCGCACCCTGCAAACCGGCCATCAGGATGATAGCGGGCGGAGTGGTGGCGAGATTGAGTTCGGCTGCACGTCCTTCGTAGTCGCCGCCCATGAGCGCGGTCAGTTCGCGCTGCACCACACCGACGAGTGCCTGGCCGGGCGACAGGCTGGAAATGACTTCCTCACCGAGGGCCTTTTCCTTCACCTTGGCGATGAAATCGCGCACCACCGGCAGGGCGACGTCGGCCTCAAGCAGGGCGAGGCGCACTTCGCGCAGCATTTCCTGCGTGTTGGCTTCGGTCAGCCGGGCTTCGCCGCGCAGGGTCTTGACGACTTTGGCAAGGCGCGTAGTGAGATTGTCGAGCATGAAACGTATCCTGTAAGACCTTCAGCGGCCTCGGTTGCCCGCCCCCCGGGCCGTAGACGGCGGTGGCAAGCACGGCAGCGCGCCCCTCATGGGCTGGTGTAAACTTCAAACATGACTATTTTACTGTATGCGCTGACCGCCATCCTCTACGCCGGGTTGGCGGTTTGTTCGTGGCAAGGATACCGGCGCGACGCCGCGCTCGCACTCGCGGGTGGACAAGTCGCGCCTGCGCCTGTCACGGGTACGCCCTCGCGCTGGCCGATGCAGCTTTCGCTGTTCGCCGTGCTCGTGCTGCACGGGGTGTTGCTGCATCAGACGATCTTCCGTGCCGACAGCATGCACTTCGGTTTCGCATACATGCTCTCGGCCATGTTGTGGCTCTCGGTCGGCATCTACTGGATCGAAAGTTTCTTTTTCCCGCTCGAGAGCCTGCGACTGATGGTCACACCTGTGGCAGCTGTCGCATGTCTGCTGCCGATGATCTTTCCCGACGTGCGCATTCTGGGCTTTGCCGCCAATCCGGTGTTCAAGGCGCACTTCATCATCGCCAACATGGCCTATGGGCTGTTCGCGCTGGCGGCGCTGCACGCATTGCTAATGATCTATGCCGAGCGGCAACTGCATCCGTCGCGCAGCAACGAGGCGACGGGCTGGCTCTCGCGCTGGCTTGAAACGCTGCCGCCGCTACTCACGATGGAGAAGCTGCTGTTCCGCCTGATCGGCGCGGGGTTCGTGCTGCTGACGCTCACGCTGATCTCCGGCGTGATGTTCTCCGAGGCGCTCTTCGGGCGTGCGGTGCGCATCGATCACAAGACAGTGTTCGCGGTGGTGTCGTGGCTGATGTTCGGCGCGGTGCTGCTGGGGCGGCATTTTTACGGGTGGCGCGGAAAGGTCGCGCTGCGTTGGGTTCTGGCGTCGTTCGTGGCGCTGTTGCTGGCGTATGTCGGTTCTCGCTTCGTGCTTGAGGTGGTGCTGCATCGCATGACGGAGACTTGAAGCGCGATGCGCAATATCCTGCTGTTACTGTTGCTCCTTATCGCCGGGACGTGGTGGATGCGTCACAACGAGCGTAAGCGCAATTCCGAAGGCCCCCAGCGCAACGAGCGCATGCGCACGCCGCAGGGCAATGGTGGCCAGACCACGACCCAACAATCGCTGCCGCCCGCCGAGCGCATGGTGCGTTGCAGCGAGTGCGATACCTATCTTCCGGAAAGCGAATCGCTGTCGGGTACCAGCGGCAAACACTTTTGCAGCACGGCGCATCGAGACGCCTACCTCGCGCGCGAACACCGCGTTTGAGTCCCGCTGCGCGGCCTGTCCGCGCAGCGATCGCGCATCCCTGCGCAACTCTGCTCGTCTCGCCTGATCCCCTGTTTTCCTGTGAACGCTGCGCATCGTCGCTCGCGACGTGCGTCGGCTTGCGCATGCGTGTCGCATGCACTAAAACACAGTAACCGACCCCATTCGTTGAGCCGCGTCGAAACGGTATGACAGGCGGACGGGGCGACGACAGGAGGGCGCAATATGCTAATGCGCAGACGGATGTATTTCCTTCTTCCCGATCTGGCCAGTGCCCAGCGCACGATGAGCGATCTGTTGCTCGCCCGGATCGAGGAGCGTCACATCCACTTTATGGCACGTGACGAAATGGACCTGGAGGGACTGCACGAGGCTAACCTGCTACAGACTTCCGATATCGTGCACGGCGCCGAAGCCGGGCTCGTGATCGGCGGCTTCTGTGGTCTGGCAGTCGGTGCAGTCGCGGCGTTTTTCCCCATCGTGGGCACACGCCCCCAATGGGAGTTGATGATCGTGACGGCACCGCTCGGCGCGCTGTTTGGCGCATGGGTGTCGAGCATGATCGGCGTCTCGGTGCCGAACTCGCGACTCAAGGCGTTTCGTGAACCCCTGGAGCGCGGCATGATCCTGCTGATGGTGGATGTGCGCGAGAGCCGCGTCGAGGAGATTCGCGAGATGCTCAAGGAGCATCACCCCGAAGCCCATATGGAGGGCATCGAGGCCGCGATTCCGGCGTTCCCCTGAAACCGTGCGGAGGGAGACCAAGGACAGTGACGGTATTGAGAGTGCAAACGCGTTTTACCGGCCGGCAACGGCCATTAGCGTCGCACCTGTGAGCGGCGCGGGATGGTGTCCGTGTTCTATGACACGAGAGCGGTGCCATCCCCGGGCGTGGACACGCCCACGGAAGCCTCTCGGCCAGGTCAGGCGAGGGGCTTCTTCTTTGGGAATTTCCTTTTTATTTTTCGACTTGTTTCGGACGAAGTCCCACACGACACTGGGACTTCGCCTGCCTCGCGGCGGACTTCACGACCGGGCCGGTCACCGGCGACGTCACGCCAAGTGGGCTACAATGCCACCCCTCGCTCCACGGGAGTTCGTTGTGCCCGTCATGCTCCAGTCATCTGCGTCCCCTAACGTTTCGCTCCGGTCGTTTGCCCTGCGGCTCCTTGTTCGATCGTCTCCATCGACGCGTCGATTCGGGGAGGGCGGCGGTGTCGACGTCGCGGCTGCGCGTTCGCGAGGTGACGCATGAACGCACCGGACAAACTGCCCGCGCTCACACTCGACGCCGAAGGATGGGTGCGGGAGGCAGAGCGCCTGCCATCGCCGAACTTCGACGTGCGTCCGCCGCAAATGCCCATCGGCTTGCTCGTGGTCCACAACATCTCGCTGCCGCCGGGGCAATTCGGCGGCGATGAGATTCCGGCGTTCTTTCAGAACCGGCTCGATCACGACGCGCATCCGTTCTTCGACGAGATTCGCGGCGTGCATGTGTCGTCGCATTTTCTGGTGCGTCGCGATGGTGCGTTGCAGCAGTTCGTCTCATGCGATGCGCGCGCGTGGCATGCGGGGGCGTCGTCGTTCGACGGACGCACGCGCTGCAACGATTTCTCGATAGGCGTCGAATTGGAAGGGACGGACGACGTGCCTTTCACGGCGGCGCAGTACGCGACATTGGCGGCGCTCACGCGTGTTTTGCGTGAGCATTATCCGATTCAAGCCGTGGCCGGACATGCCGATATAGCACCTGGCCGGAAGACGGACCCGGGGCCGCATTTCGAGTGGCAACGGCTGCGTCGGATGGCGGCGCTGGAACCGGAGGCGCTGCCGTTTCAGAAGGCAGATTAACCCTCACCGGGGGGCAGGTTTTGCTTGACACGAAGACCCGACGGGCCTTCCCGGGAATGAAATTTTTGATTTTGCGGAGTGCGTCATCTCCACTATACTTAGTGCCAATCCGGCCCCCAACCACTACATATAGTGGTCAGTGACCGGGAAGCAATATCCATCAATACCGTGCTTGTCCTGCGGCGTTTTGTGGGGCGGCACAGCAGCAAAGCCGTGCAGCGGACACCTCGAACCCTTGGCCGTCCGTCGGTCGTGCGGTGTTCAGCACTTCGCTCCATCGGCGCCCCCAGGGCGCATTTTTGCCGACTTCAGTACTCAGTATTGCTGGTGGAAGTGCGCTAACAGCACCATCTCATTGGAACGGGAGTTTTTACATGCAGACTAACGAAAACCTCACCCGCCCGAACCCGACGCCCGCCGCGAACGCTGGCAGTGGCACGGGTGCGTCGGCGCCCCAGACGACGGGCGCATTCGAGCCGGCGACCAACGCCGACTTCAAAGTGATCCGACGCAACGGCACGGTGGTGGGTTTCGAGCCGTCGAAGATCGCCATCGCCGTGACCAAGGCATTCCTGGCAGTGAATGGCGGTCAGGGTGCGGCTTCGGCGCGCGTACGCGAGCTCGTGGAGCAGTTGACGGAAAACGTCGTGCGCGCATTGGTGCGCAGCCGCCCGAACGGCGGTACGTTCCACATCGAAGACATTCAGGATCAGGTCGAACTCGCGCTGATGCGCGAAGGCGAGCACAACGTCGCCCGCGCCTATGTGCTGTACCGTGAGAAGCGTTCGCAAGAGCGCGCTCACGCCGGTGAGACCGCGCAAGAGGCGGCAACGCCCGACACCCCGGTGCTGAATGTTACCGACAACGGTGTGTCGCGCCCGCTCGACATGGCGGCACTGCGCGGCGTGGTGAATGCAGCCTGCAGCAATCTCGGCAGTGAAGTCACCGCCGAGCCGATTCTGGCCGAGACCATCAAAAACCTGTACGACGGCGTGCCGCTGTCGCAGGTCTACGATTCGGCGATCCTCGCCTCGCGTACCCTCATCGAGAAGGAACCGGCGTACAGCCAGGTCACCGCTCGTATCCTGATGCATACGATCCGCCGCGAAATCCTCGGCGAAGAAGTGCCGCAGGGCGAGATGGCTGCGCGTTACATCGAATACTTCCCGCGTTTCATCAAGCAAGGCGTTGACGCCGAACTGCTCGACGAGCAACTGCTCTCGTTCGATCTGGGCAAGCTGGCCGCTGCGCTCGACGCGTCGCGCGACCTGCAATTCAACTACCTCGGCCTGCAAACGCTGTACGACCGCTACTTCCTGCATATCGATAGCCATCGCATCGAAATGCCGCAGGCGTTCTACATGCGCGTGGCCATGGGTCTTGCGCTGAACGAAGTCGAGCGCGAAGCGCGTGCGATCGAGTTCTACCAGATCCTGTCGAGCTTCGACTTCATGAGCTCCACGCCGACGCTGTTCAACTCGGGCACGCGTCGCTCGCAGCTCTCGTCGTGCTACCTGACGACCGTCTCGGACGATCTGGAAGGCATTTACGAAGCGCTCAAGGAAAACGCACTGCTGTCGAAGTTCGCTGGCGGTCTGGGCAACGACTGGACGCAGGTTCGCGCACTCGGCTCGCACATCAAGGGCACGAACGGCAAGAGCCAGGGCGTGGTGCCGTTCCTCAAGGTGGTCAACGACACGGCGGTGGCCGTGAACCAGGGCGGCAAGCGCAAGGGCGCGGTCTGCGCCTACCTGGAAACGTGGCACCTGGACATCGAAGAATTCCTGGAACTGCGCAAGAACACGGGGGACGATCGTCGCCGTACGCACGACATGAACACGGCGAACTGGATTCCCGATCTGTTCATGAAGCGCGTGATGGAAGGTGCGGAGTGGACGCTGTTCTCGCCGTCGACCTGCCCGGATCTGCACGACAAGTACGGCCGCGCTTTCGAACAGGCTTACACGGCTTACGAAGAGAAGGCCGCGCGCGGCGAGATCAAGCTGTTCAAGAAGGTGCCCGCTCAAGCGCTGTGGCGCAAGATGCTGGGCATGTTGTTCGAAACCGGCCATCCGTGGATCACGTTCAAGGATCCGTGCAACATCCGCTCGCCGCAGCAACATGTGGGCGTGGTGCACTCGTCGAACCTGTGCACGGAAATCACGCTCAACACGAGCGAGACGGAAATCGCCGTGTGTAACCTCGGCTCGGTGAACCTCGTGGCTCACCTGAAACAGACGGCCAACGGTTACGAGCTGGATCACGAGAAGCTGCAACGCACCATTCGCGTGGCGATGCGCATGCTCGACAACGTCATCGACATCAACTACTACGCGGTGGCGAAGGCGCGCAACTCGAACCTGCATCACCGTCCGGTGGGCATGGGCATCATGGGCTTCCAGGACTGCCTGCACCTGCTGCGTACGCCGTATGCGTCGAACGCCGCCGTCGAGTTCGCCGACCGCTCGATGGAAGCGGTTTGCTACTACGCTTACTGGGCGTCGACCGAACTGGCCAAGGAACGTGGTCAGTACTCGTCGTACAAGGGCTCGCTGTGGGATCGCGGCATCCTGCCGCAGGACTCGCTCAAGCTCCTGATGGAAGAGCGCGGCGGTTACGTCGACGTCGATCTGTCGAGCACGCTCGAGTGGGACAGCCTGCGCAAGCACATTGCCGCGCACGGCATGCGTAACTCGAACTGCGTGGCCATCGCACCGACGGCCACCATCTCGAACATCATCGGCGTGTCGGCTTGTATCGAGCCGACGTTCCAGAACCTGTACGTGAAGTCGAACCTGTCGGGCGAATTCACGGTGGTCAACGAGTACCTGGTGCGTGACCTGAAAGCCCGCGGTCTGTGGGACGAAGTGATGGTCGCCGACCTGAAGTACTTCGACGGTTCGCTTGCCCGTATCGACCGCGTGCCGGCCGACCTGCGCGAGATCTACGCCACGGCGTTCGAAGTCGAGCCGAAGTGGCTGGTCGAGGCGGCATCGCGTCGTCAGAAGTGGATCGATCAGGCGCAGTCGCTCAACATCTATATGGCAGGCGCGTCGGGCAAGAAGCTCGACGAGACGTACAAGCTGGCATGGACGCGTGCACTGAAGACCACGTACTACCTCCGTACGATGGCCGCAACGCACGTTGAGAAGTCGACGGTCAGCCACGGTGCGCTGAACGCGGTGCCGAGCTCGGGTGGTGTGTCGGGTGGCTTCTCGGCTGAGCCGACCTCGCCGCTGGCGCAGCCGATGCCGGAAGCCGAAGGCGCCGTCTGCACGATGCGTCCGGGCGACCCGGGCTTCGAAGAGTGCGAGGCTTGCCAGTAAGTTGTTTGTGATGCGGTGCCGCATGTCACATGCGGCTCGCGTCTTCGGGAAAACCCCGTCGATCCGAAAGGGCGACGGGGTTTTTCTTTGGCTGCGGCTAAAGCGTCACGCCAGATCGATTCGCATCGACAGATCGAGCGTCTGGCCGTGAGCGAGCACCACGTGGTCGGTGTCGAACTCGCCCACGCGATGCGTCGACGGTTCCAGACACAGATAGGGGCGGCCAGCCGGCGAGTGCAGGACGAGCCAGGTTGCATCGTCGCTGCGCACAGTGGCACTGCGCAGCCCGCCAGCGTAGTCGATGCGGGCGTCGAAGCGCCCCGACTCGGTGGGGACTTCGGCGAACCAGGTCGAACGTCCGCCCGTATCGAGGCCGCCGCCGACCGACACCACTTCCATCGGCCCGACGTGCACGCGTTGCTCGCTCGGCCAGCGAATGTCCTCCGACGGCGATCGCCAGAGCGCCTCGGACTCGAACGTCACGCGCGCGCCTGCGGGCCAGCGGAAGTACGGGTGCAGGCCGAGTCCTGCGGGCATCTCCTGCGCCGAGAGGTTGGTGAGCGAGAGCTGCATGTCGACGCCTTGGTCGTCGAGCGTCACCGAAAGGTACGCCTGATAGTGCCAGGGCCATTCGGGCTGCGTGGGACTGTCGAGCTGAAGCACGCAGCAATGCGCGCTTTCGTCGACGACCTCCCACGCGCGTCGCAGTCCCCAGCCGTGCAATGAACTCGACGTGGCGGGCGTCTCGTGAACGGCGATGGTGCTGCCGCGCCAGTGCAGCGTGTCGTCGCGCAACATATTGGTATACGGCAGCATTGGGAACGCACCGGCCTTGGGCCATTCGTCGGAGGAAAATGGCTCATTGCCGAGCGGTACGAGGTAGTCGAACAGGTCGCCGCGAGTGTCGCGACGCGCCAGACGCGACAGGCGCGCGCCGCAACCGGGCTGTACTTCGGCGATGAGCGCCCCCCTGGCGAGGTGGATCGGTTTGCCGGGGGTGAGGGTAAGCGGTGTCGGACCCGGTTCGTTGGCCGGGGCGGCCGGGGCCCTAGCGCCGTCGGCGCGTGATGATGTCATCGTCAGTATCTCCTTCGTTGGCGCCGGGGAGGTGGAGGCAGTGGCGCGCGCCGTAATCTTGTGTTCCGGTCCGCGACGCTGTGGCGCTTGCTGCACAGGATACGCCAATGCGGCCGCGCGTCATTTTGATGCACTGCAAACGCTGTCGTGCGGCGCCGTTTCGTGGCAAGATGCCGGTCCCGCAAGGCCGCGCGTGATGTGACGACGGTATGCTCGCAAACACTAGGTATTGTGGTGGTGGCGTAACCCGACACAATATATGGTGTCGACGGACTGGAATGCGTGACGGTATTGTGCTAAATTGGAGTCATTCGATCGACGTCGGGAGATCATGATGTTGCAAGACAAAGATTGCAGCCTCGGGACCGGAGTCATCGTCGGCGTTGTCATTCAAATTAGCGCGAAAGCGAATCTGCTTTACCCCCAATACCAAGCATTGCCACTCGCGGATTTTTCGTCGTCGTCTTCTGATTGACGGCAGCAATATCGCAATTTTTTCGTCGGCCTTCGTGCGCGAACGGCTGATCTGTCACTTCGGCGATACGCGTACCAAACGTGTTTCGCATCAACCTGAACGGACCGAGACCCTATGCTGAACTGGGAAGAAGAGACCTCTACCGCCAAACCGGCACCTGCCGCAGCACCGGCTGCGCCTGCATCGAACATTCTGGGCACGCAAGACGACACGCCGCACACGATCGCCTCGCAGTCGACGCGCCGCGTGAGCGCCTCGGACAAGCGCGTGATCAACGGCACGACGGACGTGAACCAACTGGTGCCGTTCAAGTACAAGTGGGCTTGGGAAAAGTACCTGGCCGGTTGCGCGAACCACTGGATGCCGCAGGAAATCAACATGTCGCGCGACATCGCCTTGTGGAAGGACCCGAACGGTCTGACCGAAGACGAGCGCCGCATCATCAAGCGCAACCTCGGCTTCTTCGTGACGGCCGACTCGCTCGCCGCGAACAACATCGTGCTGGGCACGTATCGCCACATCACCGCGCCGGAGTGCCGTCAGTTCCTGCTGCGTCAGGCGTTTGAAGAGGCGATCCACACGCACGCCTATCAGTACATCGTCGAAAGTCTGGGGCTGGACGAAGCCGAGATCTTCAACGCGTATCACGAAGTGGCGTCGATCCGCGACAAGGACGAATTCCTGCTGCCGTTCATTGAAGTGGTGGCCGATCCGTCGTTCAAGACGGGGACGCAGGAAGCCGACCAGAAGCTGCTGCGTTCGCTGATCGTGTTCGCCTGCATCATGGAAGGCCTGTTCTTCTACGTGGGCTTCACGCAGATTCTGGCGCTGGGCCGTCAGAACAAGATGACCGGTGCTGCAGAGCAGTATCAGTACATCCTGCGCGACGAGTCGATGCACTGCAACTTCGGCATCGACCTGATCAACCAGGTGAAGCTGGAAAACCCGAATCTGTGGACACCGGAATTCCGTGAAGAGATTCGCGAGCTGTTCAAGAAGGCGGTCGAGCTCGAGTATCGCTACGCAGAAGACACGATGCCGCGCGGCGTTCTCGGTCTGAACGCGGGTATGTTCAAGAGCTACCTGCGCTTCATCGCGAATCGTCGTTGCGCACAGATCGGTCTCGAAGCGCTCTACCCGAACGAAGAGAATCCGTTCCCGTGGATGAGCGAGATGATCGACCTGAAGAAGGAGCGCAACTTCTTCGAAACGCGAGTGATCGAGTACCAGACCGGTGGTGCACTGAGCTGGGACTAAGCATTGAGTGAAAAATGGATGCGTCGCGCAAAGCGAGCATCCATGCGGGTTTTGAGAGGGTGATGTGTGCGTGCATGGCACGCGTGACTGATGGAAGAGAAGACGAAGAAGAGGCGTCGGTCACACACATCATCCTCACTCGCACGTTGAAGTTCTTGCTTCGAAGTTTGCTTCGTAGATCGCTTCAGAGATTGCAGTGAAGCGCACGTCGAAGACACAGCAGAGCACGTCGAAGACATCGAACACACGCATCGCACGCATCGACATGCGAGTGTGATGTGCATCAAATACAACAGATTGACTTCTTCGTGACGATTGATGTGCGCTTTTTTATGCACAAAGTATTAACATCGCATCACAAAAGAATTATTATTCGCTCAAATAAATTGCAGTCTCGATGAACACACGAAAGCACTCACTGCTTTCCTCCCGCGACAGAGAGCTGGTAGTTACGGAGCGTAAAAACCTTGGTGCATAGCAAGCTGTATCGCTTATCCGCTATCGCAATCTCCTCCATCCCGATGACGGGACAGGCAAGCTACCCCCCGAAGAATCTGGCGATCCCCCTTTCTCAAGACAATCGAATTGCTGGCGGCAATGTCGCTGGCAATTTTTTTGCGCGCGTGACCACATACGGTCAGCGTCATGCGCGCAGCGCCGAATTCATTAGCGTAAGCGGTCGTAGTCCGATGCGTACGCCGATGAATAGCCCGCTCGCCGGCGGCTCCCGCACGGTGGTCGGGTTTCCTTCTCAGGTAGTTTCGTTTGAGTGATCTCTCACGTTAAGGAGTATTGTCATGGCTACGATTAAGAAGGCTGTTGCCAAGAAGCCGGCGGCTAAGAAAGCTGCTGCCAAGAAGCCCGTTGCAAAGAAGGCTGTCGCCGCCAAGAAGCCGGTAGCGAAGAAGGCAGTTGCTGCCAAGAAGCCGGTAGCAAAGAAGGCTGTTGCCGCTAAGAAGCCGGCAGCAAAGAAGGTTGCCGCCAAGAAGCCGGTCGCCAAGAAGGCAGCGGTGAAGAAGGTTGCCGCTAAGAAGCCGGTTGCCAAGAAGGCAGCGGTGAAGAAGGTTGCCGCCAAGAAGCCGGTTGCCAAGAAAGCAGCAGTGAAGAAGGTTGCCGCGAAGAAGCCGGCCGCCAAGAAAGCAGCAGTGAAGAAGGTTGCTGCCAAGAAGCCGGCCGCGAAGAAGGCAGTTGCTGCCAAGAAGCCGGCTGCGAAGAAGGCTGCTGCCAAGAAGCCTGCTGCAAAGAAGGCTGCTGCTAAGCCTGCTGCGAAGAAGGCCGCTGCGAAGCCCGCCGCGAAGAAGCCTGCTGCGAAGAAGCCGGCCGTCAAGAAGGTTGCCGCCAAGCCTGCTGCTGCTGCTCCGGCCGCAGCACCCGCTGCTGCACCGAAGACGGCGCTGAACCCGGCAGCGGCATGGCCGTTCCCGACCGGCAGCCGTCCGTAATCCGAGTGCCGATGCAGGAACCAAGGCACTTAGGTGTCTTTTGATCGGGTAGGCCTACCCGATCCGAAACCCGCTGTGATGAGCGATCGTCACAGCGGGTTTTTTCATGGCGAAATAAAAATGGGCGACCTGAAGTCGCCCATGTTTTCGGTGTGACGTGTCGCCTTAGTGCGTTACACGCGTCACGCCACCGCTCGAGAGCAGACGCACGCGCTGACCCGGCTGGAATGCCTCGTCGGCATCCTGAGTAATCGCGCGCAACTCACCGTTGTCCAGACGCACGGTGATCTCGAGACCGGCCTTCTTGCTCATGCGGCTTTCGATGGCCTGACCGGCCACAGCACCCAGCAGGCCACCGACGATGCCAGTCGCAATCGAACCGCGACCGCCACCGATGGCGCTGCCGCCGATGGCGCCGAGCGCACCGCCACCGGCGATGCCCAGAATGCCCGGGTCGCCGTTGCTGCTATCGATCGTGACCGGACGCACCGATTCGACCGTGCCCATTCGCACGACCTGTTCGCGTTGCGCCTGACGGCTGTTGTAGACGCTTGCCGAGTTGCTCGGGCCGAAGGCCGTGCAGGCGGACAGCGTGAGCGACGCCGCAGCGGCGAGGATGATTAGCGGTGTGGTGAGTCGTGCCATCGTTGTGCCTTTCGTGAAATCATTCGAAGCGGTGGCCGAACGCTTCTTCATATTGCGCTTCGATTTCCGAGCGCGTCGGTGCATACGTCTGCGGACCCTGCTCGGCAATCTTGAGCGAACCCATCAGGCTGGCCAGGCGGCCGGTGGTCGGCCAGTCGAGGCCCTTTTCGATGCCATACAGCAAACCGCCACGGAACGCGTCACCGCATCCGGTCGGGTCGACGACACGCTTGGCGGGCACGGCAGGAATGTCGTGTTGCTTGCCGCCGGCGAAGATCTGGGCCCCGTGTTCTCCGCGCGTGACGACAAGTGCCTCGACACGCGACTGGAGATCTTCCATCGACCATCCGGTCTTCGTGCAGAGGAGCTTGGCTTCGTAGTCGTTGACCGCGAGATACGTGGCAAGTTCCACCATGCGACGCAGTGCCTCAGGCGACAGAATCGGCAGGCCCTGACCCGGATCGAACATGAACGGCACGCCCGCAGCGGCGAAACCTTCGGCGTGCGTGAGCATGGCGTCCGAGGCGTCCGGTGCGACGATGCCGAGCGTGGCGCCCTTCGCATCGGCCACGCGGTTACGCGACGAGAACATCATCGCGCCAGGGTGGAAGGCGGTGATCTGGTTGTTGTCCAGATCGGTGGTGATCATCGCATTGGCCGTCATGCTGTCCGTGACCGTGCGCACGAACTCCGTCGTCATACCGAGCGACTGGAAACGCTCAAGGTACGCGGCGCCATCTTCACCGACGGTCGCCATGACGACTGGCGAGCCGCCCAGCAGATGCAGGCTGTAGCCGATGTTGCCGGCGCAGCCGCCGAAGTTGCGGCGCATCGTCGGCACGAGGAAGCTGACGTTCAGGATGTGCACCTGATCAGGCAGGATGTGCTCGCCGAAGCGGCCTTCGAACGTCATGATGTTGTCGTAGGCCAGCGAGCCGCAGATCACGGTAGTCACGGGAAATTCCTTGCGAAAAATAAGCGGGGGAGCGCCAGCGGAGGAAAGCACGCGGCGAGGGACGACTGAGGTGACGATACCCCGGCGGCCGTATGGCCGCGCGGGGCACCATCACAAAGTTGAATTACGACAGTGCGGCGAGCGCAGCGTCGTAATTCGGTTCGTTCTTGATTTCCGGCACCAGCTCCGCGTGCACGACACGGTTGTCGGCATCGAGCACGACCACGGCACGCGCCGACACTCCGGCGAGCGGGCCGGTTGTGATGGCAACACCGTAGTCCTTGAGGAACTCGCGACCGCGCATGGTCGAGAGCGTGACGACGTTGTTCAGACCTTCGGTGGCGCAGAAGCGGCTCATGGCGAACGGCAGGTCAGCCGAGATCACGAGCACGACGGTGTTGTCGAGCTTGCCGGCAGCTTCGTTGAACTTGCGGGTCGACGTGGCGCAGGTCGGCGTGTCGAGGCTCGGCACGATGTTGAGGACTTTGCGCTTGCCAGCGAAGTCGTCGAGCGTGACGTCTGCCAGTTTGGCGTTGACCAGCTTCAGCGCCGGTGCGGTCTGACCCTTCTGCGGGAACTGGCCGTCGACTTCGATGGGGTTGCCCCCGAGCGTGACTTGGGACATCTATATCTCCTAGGTTGAGTGCAACAGCGCTATCAGGGATAGAACGCGAGCACCCGGTAATTACTGGCTAGCGCTGCCTGCGCCGACAATCGTAACCGAATCGTGCGTTCGCTGCGTGGTGCCAGACCGCCATCGCGCAGGGTTGCCCCGGTTACGTAGTCGTTCGCTGAAAAAACGCGACGCACGACCGGCTTTCCGTCGATATCCGAGAGCGTCAGTTCGAGCGACGGCCAGGCCAGTGCATGGTCGGCTTCGTTGCGTACGAAGACGGTGAGCGTCATCGGTACGCTGTCGGTTGGGACATCGGTAGATGTGGCGGAAGCGTCGCTGGCGGTGGCCGGACTCGCGGTGGCTGCCGACGCCACGCCGCTGTCGCTGTTGCTGCCAACGACGTCGGTCACCAACGTCACGCTCGAAATCTGGATCATGTCCGGCTGGCGCGGTAGTCCGACCGCCACATGCAGAGGGCGACCGATCGCGGCGAACACGCCGTGCAATGCCGGTATCCGATCGACGAGCGCCGCGCGCTCGATCCATGCCCATTGGCAGAGCAGCGCGATGACGGCCAGCGTCATGAGCACGCGCCAGATCACGCGTGCCGCGCCGGGGCGCTTGTCCGCGTCGGCGGAAAGGGGGCGCGTTTCCGCAGGCAAGGAAGGCGAGGCCGTCGGCGCGGTGAGCACCGTGGGGTCGTCGTCATCCATATAGCGGCCCGGGCCGTGCTGCATCTGTGCGCGGCTTTCGTCGGGCGAGCCGAGCAGGGCGGCGATGGCCGTGGGCGTCAGCATCTCCGGCACTGGCTTTTCGCTGGTAGCTGCGGACGATGAGGACGGTGAAGGTGACGATGCACCTACATGCGTGGATGGGCGTGTTGCCGTTGGGGCTGCCGACGTAGCGCCCGGCGTCGCAAAAGCACTTTCTGTAGCACTGCTTTGGCCGGGCGTCGCGCTGGGTGATGAAGAGGTGGGCGAGGCGGGCGAGGTGTCGTCGGCGGGTGGATCGCAGAGATACGCGCGTCCGTCGAACACCTCACGGCAATGGCCGCAGCGTACGAGGCCGTCGCGCAGCTTGAGCTGATCCGCGACGACGCGAAAAACTGTGTGGCAGTGAGGGCAGCGGGTAGCGAGAACGCGCGAGGACTGGGTCATGAGGCTCGGGGGACTCGTTGGACTCGTCGCATCAGGCGCATCGGATGCGGCAGCGCGGCGTGCGCGGGCTTAGCTGGCCGCCTGCCCGTGCAGGCAGACCCAGCCGTCGTGAGCGCGCCAGACCGACATCTTCATATAAGGCGCGTAGGCCGCGATCACCTCGTCGGCCTGTCGTTCCAGCACGCCCGACAGCGCGAGCCGTCCACCCGGGGACACGCGCGACGTCAACATCGACGCGAGCAGCTTGAGCGGATTCGACAGAATATTGGCGACCACGATATTGAACTGACCGTCACGCAAGTCGTCGGGCAAACCGTATTCGACTGGCGCGTGATTGCGTTCGCTGTTGTAGCGGGCGGATTCGACGGCTTGCGGATCGATGTCGATACCGATGACCGGATCGGCGCCGCACTTTCGCGCGAGAATCGCCAGAATGCCCGAGCCGCAGCCATAGTCGAGCAACGACTGACCCGGCTGCACGTGCTGTTCGAGCCACTCCATGCAAAGGCGCGTCGTCGGATGGCTACCGGTGCCGAAGGCCAGACCCGGGTCGAGTTCGAGGATGAGGGCGTCGGTGTCCGGTGCGTCGTGCCACGACGGCACGACCCAGATCCGCTGGCCGATCTGCATCGGCTCGAACTGCGATTGCGTCAGACGCACCCAGTCCTGCTCCTCCACGTCACGCAATGTGAAAGCAGGCGACTCGGCGAGTCCCAGTTCATTGACCGCCGCCGCGAGCAGCACGGCGGCGTCCTGATCTTCCCCCACCAGCGCGACCACGCGCGAGCGTTGCCACGCAGTGTCCGGCGGGGTCAGACCCGGCTCGCCGAACATCGGTTGCTCGTCGGGCGTGTCGGCATCTGCGTCTTCCACGGAGACCGACAGCACGCCCAGATCGAGCAGGGCGTCTGACAGGGCCTCGGCCTGGGCGCGGGCAACTTCTACGACGAGTTCGCGATACATAGCGAGTGATTCCTACGAATTAACGACTTAATTGCCGCCGACTGCAGACTTCTGCGCCAGCTTGTGTTCCAGATAGTGAATGCTCGTGCCGCCTTCGACGAACTTGGCGTCGAGCATCAGTTCCCGGTGCAACGGGATGTTCGTCTGGATACCTTCGACCACGATTTCCGACAGGGCCACACGCATGCGGCGGATCGCCTGCTCGCGCGTTGCGCCGTAAGCGATCAGCTTGCCGATCATCGAGTCGTAGTTAGGCGGCACGAAGTAGCCGTTGTAAGCGTGCGTGTCGACGCGGATGCCGGGGCCGCCCGGCATATGCCAGGCGGTGATGCGACCCGGCGACGGCGTGAACTTGAACGGATCTTCGGCGTTGATACGGCATTCGATGGCGTGGCCACGGAACTCGATGTCGCGCTGACGGTAGGCGAGCTTTTCGCCAGCCGCGATACGAATCTGTTCCTGCACGATGTCGACGCCCGTGATCATTTCCGTGACCGGGTGTTCGACCTGCACGCGCGTGTTCATCTCGATGAAGTAGAACTCGCCGTTCTCATACAGGAATTCGAACGTACCGGCACCGACGTAGCCCATCTTCTTGCATGCGTCGGCGCAACGATCGCCAATGCGCTCGATCAGACGACGCGGAATCAGCGGTGCCGTGGCTTCTTCGATCACCTTCTGGTGACGGCGCTGCATGGAGCAGTCGCGCTCACCCAGCCAGATCGCTTGCTTGTGCTTGTCGGCGAGAATCTGGATTTCGATATGGCGCGGGTTCTCGAGGAACTTCTCCATATAGACTTCCGGGTTGCCGAAGGCGCGGCCGGCTTCTTCGCGCGTCATGTTGACCGCGTTCACGAGCGCCGCTTCGGTGTGCACCACGCGCATGCCTCGACCACCGCCGCCACCTGCTGCCTTGATGATCACCGGATAACCGACCTGACGTGCAATACGCACGATTTCCTTCGGATCGTCGGGCAACGCGCCTTCCGAACCCGGCACGCACGGCACGCCAGTCTTGATCATCGTCTGCTTGGCCGACACCTTGTCGCCCATCAGGCGAATGGTTTCGGGGCGCGGACCGATGAACGTGAAGCCCGATTGCTCGACGCGCTCGGCGAAGTCGGCATTTTCGGAGAGGAAGCCGTAACCCGGGTGAATCGCCTGGGCGTCCGTCACTTCCGCCGCGCTGATCAGCGCAGGCATGTTCAGATAGCTCAGCGGCGAGGGGGCCGGGCCGATACAGACCGCTTCGTCGGCGAGCTTGACGTACTTCGCTTCCTTGTCGGCTTCGGAATAGACCACGACGGTCTTGATGCCCATCTCGCGGCACGCGCGCTGAACGCGCAGAGCGATTTCGCCGCGGTTGGCGATGAGAATTTTTTCAAACATTATGTGCAGTCCTGCCCGTAAGGGGAGAGGAGCGGGGCCGGACGCTTCATATCGCCACGCGGCCGAAGGCTGCGGGCGGAGCGTCCGACAACCGGCATTAGCCGATCACGAACAGCGGTTGACCGTATTCCACGGCCTGACCGTTCTCGACGAGGATTTCCTTGATCACGCCGGCCTTGTCCGACTCGATCTCGTTGAGCAGCTTCATCGCTTCGATGATGCACAGCGTCTGGCCTTCCTTGACCGAGTCGCCGACTTGCGCGAACGGATCGGCGCCCGGCGACGGGGCGCGGTAGAACGTACCGACCATCGGCGACGTCACGATGTGACCTTGCGGCAGAGCCGGTGCGGCCGGGGCAACGGCGGCGGGCGATCCAACGGGAGCTTGCGCAGGGACTTGGGGCATGGCGGCCGGCATGGCCATCTGCATCGGGGCGGCGATCACTTGCGGCGGTGCCTTGACGATGCGGACCTTGCCTTCGCCTTCGGTGACTTCGAGTTCGGAAATACCCGATTCGGCCACGAGGTCGATCAACGTCTTGAGTTTGCGCAAATCCATGAAGGAAGCTCCTTGATTCTGTATCGACGCGGGCGCAACGTCCCGCGAGAGGAAATGGGGTGTGAAAGGACTACCCGCCGGCGAGTCGCCGCAGGGCAAAATCGAGTGCGTAGGTATACCCGCGCCAGCCCAGGCCGCAGATCACACCTTGCGCAATGTCGGAAAAGTACGAGTGATGCCGGAAGGCTTCGCGCGCATGAACGTTCGAGAGGTGAACTTCGACGAACGGGATGCCTACCCCGGCCAACGCGTCGCGAATCGCCACGCTCGTGTGGGTGTAGGCCGCCGGGTTGATGACGATGAAGTCGATCGACTCACCGCGCGCCGCCTGAATCCGGTCAACCAGTGCGCCTTCGTGATTGCTTTGGAATGTCGCCACCTCGGCACCCGCCGTCTGGGCCTGCGCCACAAGGGCGGAGTCGATGTCGGCCAGCGTCGTGCGACCGTACACCTCCGGCTCGCGAGTACCGAGCAGGTTCAGGTTGGGGCCGTGGAGCACGAGAATGCGGTGAGGCATCGGCGAATCAAATTTCACGAAATTGGGCGCAATTAAACGCCAGTTGGTGGATTTTGTCCAGTGGGGCGAAATAGGGACTGCCCCTCAGGGGACTACCGGTCACGCCCGGCGGGGCTTCCCGGGATCCCTCTCCCACCGTGTTAGGGTCAGATGAGCGGTTTGAGCGCGGCGCGGACCTCGTCCGATGTAATGCGGCCCAGCTTCTCATAATGCAGACGACCCTGCGGGTCGACGACGACAGTAAAGGGCAACGCGCCCGCCTTGTTGCCGAGTGCGCGGGCCAGGTCCGTACCGGCATAACCTGCCACGAGCAGCGGATAGTCCACTTTCACCTTTTGCTCGAACGCGATCATGTTCTGCGCCGTATCGATGCCGATACCGACGAATTGCACGTTTTTCGTTCCGAACTCGGTGGAGAGCGCCTGCAAATCGGGCATTTCTTCGACGCACGGCCCGCACCACGGCGCCCAGAAGTTCACCACCAGCGTCTTCCCTTTCCATTGGGAGATGGCTTGATCGTTGCCCTTCAGGTCGGGCAGGCGGGTGGCGAGCAGTTGGGAGACGGCGGCGTCCGAGGCGCTCGGTGTCGGCTGGTTGCGGTGGCCGAGCCAGAATCCGCCAGCCAGCCCGACGAGGGCCAGAATCACCAGAATAACGATGCGTTTTGCCATGATGGATAGAAGGCGGAAGTGCCGGGATAAGACGGTAAACGAAAGACGAACCGTAATTGCGAAGAATTAGTGGCGATTGCGTCGTGATTGTGCCGTGATTTTGCGTCAGCCGCCGGTCAGCTCAGTGACTCGATGCATGGCTGGCGGCATCGGCTTGCGCGATCAGCGCCCGCAGCCCGTCGGCGTCGACCCGGACTGGACGGCCATTGCCGTCGGAGGCCTTGAGCGCGCCGCGCATATCGTCCATCGAATAGAGCGACAGATGGACGCCCGCGGGTTCGCCCTGCTGACGACGCTCGCGCCAGAGAAAACTCAACGTCTCGACCATCCCTCGTCCATTGAAATGGCGGCTCTCGGAGACTTCGTAGTCGATGCCCCGGTTCAGCAAGTCGATGGCCACTTCCTTGGGGTTGTCGCAAAAAGCCTGCAAGTAGATATCAGATAGCGCCGTGGCCGTGCCGTTGTAGACCGCACCGGTGATGAACGGGCGGTAACGCGCCAGCTCTGTCATCACCGTCAGAGCGACCTGACGCAGGTGCGCCAGCTCGGCGGGTTGTGTGTCGGAGAGGAACGTTTGCACGTACTCCCGGACTTCCGCTTCGATCTGGTCGTTATCGGGCAGTAATTCACCGGCAATTCGCGATTCACCCGTTACCTGCTTGGCCGCCTTGCGCTTCGCGGAAGCGTAGTCGGCCCCCTCCTCGGCGATGAGGCGAGCGGCCGCGAGCGCGATTTCTTCGCGCAGGCGTTGGGCGTCGGTCCAGGATTTGCGTGTCATGCGAACGATGATACCCGAAAGGCATTGCGGTTCACGTGACAGGTACAATGGAGCCCCTGGCTTCTCTGCACTCCCATTTCCCGCACGGGTTCGACCCGTCCTCACCACGCTCCCCATCCATGCATATTCATATTCTTGGCATCTGCGGCACGTTCATGGGCGGACTGGCAGTCCTCGCGCGTCAGGCCGGTCATACCGTCACGGGTTGCGACGCCAACGTCTATCCGCCGATGAGCACTCAGCTCGAGGCTCAGGGCATTCGCCTGATCGAAGGGTTCGATGCCGACCAGGTCTCGCTGGAGCCTGACCTGTTCGTGATCGGCAACGTCGTGTCGCGCGGCAATCCGCTGATGGAAGAGATCCTGAACCGGAATCTGCCATACACGTCCGGCCCGCAATGGCTCGGCGAGCACGTGCTGTCGAAGAAGTGGGTGCTGGCAGTGGCCGGTACGCACGGCAAGACGACCACGACATCGATGCTCACGTGGATTCTCGAAGACGCCGGGTACAACCCGGGCTTCCTTGTCGGCGGGGTGCCGATGAACTTCGGCATTTCGGCGCGGCTGACCGACAGCGACTTCTTCGTCATCGAGGCGGACGAGTATGACACTGCGTTCTTCGACAAGCGCTCGAAGTTCGTTCATTACCACCCGCGCACGGCCATCCTGAACAATCTGGAGTTCGATCACGCCGACATCTTCCCGGATCTGACGGCAATCGAGACGCAATTCCATCATCTTGTGCGCACCGTCCCCGGGCAGGGCCGCCTGATCGTGAACGGCCGCGAACCGGCGCTGGAGCGCGTGCTGACGCGCGGCTGCTGGAGCGAAGTCGAACGCTTCGGTGTGGCGGACGGCTGGCACGTGGCCGAAGCCAACGAAGCGCTGGCGGCGGGGCAAGAAGCGTTCTGGGTCCATCAGGGGCCAAAGGCTGCGGGGGAAGTGAAATGGGCGCTTCAGGGCGAACACAACCGGATGAATGCGCTCGCGGCACTGGCTGCCGCACGTCATGTGGGCGTGCCGCCGGAGCAGGGGGCCGCGTCGCTGGGCAAGTTTCAGAACGTGAAGCGCCGTATGGAAGTGCGTGGTGAAGCCGCCGGCGTGACCGTCTACGACGACTTCGCCCATCATCCGACCGCTATTCAGACGACTTTGGCCGGCCTGCGCCGCCGCGCGGGCAAGGCCCGCATTCTGGCGGTGCTCGAACCGCGCTCGAACACGATGAAGCTTGGCGTGATGAAGGCGCAACTGCCCGCGAGTCTGGCCGATGCCGATCTGGTGTTCGGCTATGGCGCGCCGTCCGGCAAGGATTCGCTCGGCTGGAATCTGACTGAAGCGCTTGCGCCGTTGGGCGCGCGTGCGCAGGCGTTCAGTGACATCGACGGGCTGGTGCGCGCGGTGAGCGCAGCCGCGCAGCCAGGCGACCAGATCGTGGTGATGAGCAACGGCGGCTTTGGCGGCATTCATCAAAAATTGCTTGATGCGCTGGCGACGCGCGCCTGAGCGCGCCTAAGCTGGTATTACGTGGCTCGCGCACACTGACTTGGTTTTATCGGGGCTCCCATGATTCTCTATTTGCACGGCTTCCGTTCGTCGCCGCGTTCGTTCAAGGCCCAGTTGATGGCTGCCCGCATGCATCGGCTCGGTCTGGGGCATGCCTGGGCGTGCCCGCAGTTGCCGCCGTCGCCGCTCGCCGCCGTCGTCGATGCACAGCGGCTGCTGACCAGCGTGAGCCCCGAGGAGCTGACCATCGTGGGTAGCTCCTTGGGCGGCTACTACGCGACGTATCTCGCAGAAAAGCTGGGTTGCCGCGCTGTGGTGCTTAATCCGGCGACGCGTCCGTATGACGATCTCGGTAAATGGCTCGGCGAGCAGCCGATGTGGCACGGCGGGGGTTCCATCGTCGTCGAGCCGCGCCATCTCGACGAACTCCGCATGATCGACGTGGCGCAGATCACCCGTCCCGAGCGCTATTACCTGGTGGCCGCGACCGGCGACCAAACGCTGGATTATCGCGACATGGTGGCGAAATTTCCGGGTGCAAAGCTCACGTTGATTGAGGGGGGCGACCACGGGATTTCCGATTTTGCCAACTATATGGACGATGTGCTGCGTTTCGCGGGCATCGACGTGCCGCCTTCGCCTGACGCAGCAAGCCCGTTCGCGGGCGAATGACGCGTTACCCCGTTCTGTCCTAAACCGCCGTACATTGGCGGGCTACAATATCGCCTATTGCGATCGATGGCTGTTTCATGAACATTTTTTTTGAGGAATCCGGCGGCTTCAAGGCTGGCACGGTGTTGTCGCAGCAGGGCGAGTCGTATCAGGTGGAGTTGCCTGGCGGGCGTCGCAGCAAGATTAAGGGACGCGACGTTCTGCTACGTTTCGAGTCGCCCACGCCCGCCGAGCTGATCGCGCAGGCACAGGCTGCCGCACAGGATATCGATATGAGTTTCCTGTGGGAGTGCGCGCCGGCCGACGAATTCGCGTTTCCCGTGCTCGCGTCCGAGTACTTCGGGGAGGGCGCGAGCGTTGCGCAGCAGGCCGGGCTGGCGCTGGCCTTGCAGGCGTCGCCGATCTATTTCCGTCGCAAAGGCCGCGGTCAGTATCAGCGCGCCGCGCAGGAACAGCTTGAGGCCGCATTGGCCGGACTGGCGCGTAAGCAACAACAAGCGGAGTTGCAGCAGTCGTACGCCGATCAGCTGATCGCCGGTTCGCTGCCGGACGCGCTCAAGGGCAAGGAACTGCAACTGCTGTTCCGTCCTGACAAGAACGCGCTCGAATGGAAGGCGCTCGATGCGGCTGCCATCGCGTTGGGCAAGACCCACGCCGAGGTAATGCTGGCGTGTGGCGGCATTGCGTCGCCGCGCGCCTATCACGAGGCCGCGTTCCTCTACGAACACTTCCCGCGCGGTACCGGCTTCCCCGATCTGGGGCCGACGCCGCTGCCGCCCGACGATCTGCCACTTGCCGATGTGCAGGCGTTCTCGATCGACGATTCGACGACGACCGAAATCGACGACGCCCTCTCGGTGCAACTGCTGCCGGACGGTCTGCTGCGCGTGGGTATCCACATTGCGGCACCGGCGCTGGGCATCACGCGCGGCGACGCCATCGACGAGATCGCCCGCGTGCGTCTGTCGACGGTTTACGCGCCCGGCGAGAAGATCACGATGCTGCCCGATTCGGTGGTGCAGACCTATACGCTCGCCGAAGGGGGCGCGCGTCCGGCGCTGTCGCTGTATGTCGTCGTCAAGGCCGACACGTATGAGATCGTGACGACCGAGACGCGCGCAGAACTTGTGCCGATCTCCGCCAACCTGCGTCACAACGAACTCGACGCCATCATCACGGCAGAAACGCTGGCCGATGGCAGCGGCGACTATCCGCACAAGGAAGAGCTGCGCCTGCTGTGGCCGTTTGCGCAATCGCTGTATGACAAGCGTCAGGCTGCGCGCGTGGGCTACGGTCTGCGCCCGGAAGTGCAGAACAAGACCGACTTCAATTTTTACGTCGATGGCGAGCACGTCACGATCAAGCAGCGTCTGCGTGGCGCACCGCTCGATCTGATCGTCGCTGAAATGGCGATTCTCGCGAACAGCCGTTGGGGGCGCCTGCTGGCCGAATGTGGTGTGCCGGGCATCTACCGCGCGCAACGCGCATACGGCGTGAACCGTACGCGCATGCAGACGTCGCCCGCCCCGCACGAAGGGCTGGGTGTCGAGCAGTACGCGTGGAGCACGTCGCCGCTGCGTCGTTATGTCGACCTTGTGAACCAGTGGCAACTGATCGCCTGCGTGCGCCACGGCGTGACTGCCAAACTGGCCGCTCCGTTCAAGCCGAAAGATGCCGATCTCTATGCAACGGTGTCGAGCTTTGAGGCGGCGTACGCGGCGTATAGCGAACATCAGAGCCGCATGGAGCGCTACTGGTGCATGCGCTGGCTGATTCAGGAGAACAAGTCGCAGGTGCAGGCGAGTGTGCTCAAGGGCGATACCGTTCGTCTGAACGATATCCCGCTCACGCTCATCGTGCCGGGCCTCGGATTGCATGCGCGCGGCACGCAGATCATGCTCGACGTGCTGTCGTTTGACGTCGTCACGCTCAGTATTTCGGTGCGCATTTCGCAGGTGCTGGGCGCGAGCCAGACCGAACTCGCGGATGACGACGAAGGTGACGGCGGTGCCGGAGACGGTGGCGAGGGTGGCGAGAGCGGTGGCGCCGACGGTGGCGAAGGCTCCGACTCGTCCGACTCGTCGGAAGGCGATATCGGTGCGGCGGGTGCTGCCGAACGTACCGCTGACGATGGCGACACCGCGTCCGCCCGGCGCGATGACTCGGTCGCGGCGTCCGACGCCGGGTCGCCGATGGCCGTTGCGCTCATGGCGGCAGGGGCGCACGACGCTTCGGCCAGCCCTGCGTGCTGAAACCGGCTTTGCCCACCGGCGATCTGGCTGCGGCGCGACGTCGCGGCTGGTCGCTGATGCGCGAGCATCCGCTTGCCACCGGCCTGATTTTTTCGGCGGTGGTGCATTTGCTCGCGCTGGCCGTACATTTCGTTGCGCCCGACAGTTTCCGCTTGCACAGCGCAGATACGCCCCTCGAAGTCGTCCTCGTCAATGCGAAGTCGGCCAACGCACCGGACAAGGCGACGGCGCTCGCGCAAGCCAACCTTGTCGGTGGTGGGGAGCATGACGGCGAGCGTGCCACATCGCCACTGCCGTCGCAGGTCATCGAGCGCGACGGTGCCCCCGTCGCACAGGTCCAGCGCAATGTGAGCGACCTGGAAGCGATGCAGGAGAAGCTGCTTTCGCAGCTACGCAGTCAGTACGCGACCACGCCTGAGGCGCAGCGCAATCGCGCGGATACGCCGCAGCGCGGTCATGGACTCGACGACCAGACGGTCGACCAGCAGATCGCGCGCTTGCAGGCGGAAATCGACAAGCAACTGCGCGCCTATCAGACACGCCCCAAGCGAGGCCAGGTGACGGCGAACACGCGAGAAGTCGCGTACGCCAGATACTTCGATGGTTTGCGTCATCGTATCGAGCGTTACGGTACGGAGCACTTTCCGCAAATCGGCAACGATCGGCTGTACGGTGAGCTGATCGTCACGCTCAATGTGAATCAACGGGGCGGGCTGGGGTACCACAAGGACGGTTGGAACGTCGTCGGCGTGGAAGTGACACGCAGTTCCGGCAATCGGGATCTGGATCGACGCGCGGTCGCGATCGTGCAGGCCAGCGCACCGTTCGGCGACTTCTCGTCCGAGATGAGGCAGCGTTATGACATCCTCGAAATCGTCACGCGAATGACATTTACCCGTCAGGGCGTGCAGGCGCAAACGCTCACTGCGCCGGCGCAGGACAATCCGCAATAGCATGTCAGAGTGGCCGCAGCGGACTGCGATCCCGTTGGGATCGTGGTCGGTGAAACTTTCCGAAAATTTCTATAATCGCTGAGTTTTCCCGATCTCGAAACGTCCGCTATGAAATGGATTTTTCTGGCGATCATTGCTGCTTGTGCTGTGTATGTGCATTTCCGCGGTAAGGTTCGCCATAAATTTTTCCGCCAACTGTCCGACCATTCGACGTTCCTGTCACCGCTGAACGTCTTCATGTACGCCTTTTCGCGTGTACCTACGACGCCTTATCTGAAGTCCGACAATTTCCCCGAACTGGAGCCGTTGCGTCAGAACTGGGAGGCGATTCGTGCCGAAGCGATGTCGTTGCTCGACGCGAGCCGTATCAAAGCGTCCGACAAGTACAACGATGTCGGCTTCAATTCGTTTTTCAAAAGCGGTTGGAAGCGGTTCTACCTGAAGTGGTATGACGAATCGCATCCGTCCGCCAACGCGCTGTGCCCGGTCACAACCGACCTCGTGCGCAAGATTCCGACGATCAAAGCCGCGATGTTCGCCGAATTGCCGCATGGCAGCCGACTGGTGCGTCACCGCGATCCGTACGCCGGTTCGTTGCGCTATCACCTCGGGCTGGTCACGCCGAACGACGACCGTTGTTACATCGATGTCGACGGCCAGCGTTATAGCTGGCGCGATGGCGAGGGCGTGATGTTCGATGAGACGTATATTCACTACGCCGAGAACCAGAGCGGCCAGAACCGTATCATTCTGTTTTGCGACGTTGAGCGTCCGATGAAGTACCGCTGGACGCAGGCCATCAACCGTTGGTTCGGCCGTCATCTGGTGGGCGCAGCAGCGTCGCCGAACGATGCGGGCGACCGTACCGGTGGCTTGAACAAGATGTTCAAGTATATTTACTCGATCCGCATCGTCGGCAAACGTCTGAAGGCGTGGAACCGTACCGTGTACTATGCGGTGAAATGGGCGTTGTTCGGAGGCATCCTGCTATGGATTCTCTGGTGACGGCCTGAAGCCGTATCGGCCGACGACCTGCTGCATGAATATCAGCGGCGCCTGAGCGAAAGCCAGGCGCCGCGTCTTTGAAAACGATGACAAACCAAACGCCTGCCGGGGATTTGCCAACTGATCGCTACGCCGTGATCGGTCATCCTGTCGAACATAGCCAGTCGCCCTTCATTCACGCCGAGTTTGCGCGGGAGACGGGGCAACGACTCGTCTACGAGCGTTTGCTAGCACCGCTTGACGCGTTTGCCGCCACGTTGCGCACGTTCATCGAACAAGGTGCGCGCGGAGCCAACGTCACCGTGCCGTTCAAACTGGAAGCCCATGCATTGGCGGATCGGCTCACAGAGCGCGCGCAGGCGGCGGGGGCTGTCAACACACTGGTATTCGACGCGCAAGGCATCATCGGCGACAACACGGATGGCGTCGGTCTGGTGCGAGACATCGAAGGCCCACTCGGTGTGACGCTCGCTGGACGCCGCGTATTGCTGTTGGGCGCGGGTGGCGCGTCGCGTGGCGCGATGCTGCCGCTGATCGAGGCGAGACCGGCGGCGCTCTTCGTCGCGAATCGCACGGCGGCGCGCGCCGATGAACTGGTCGCCCGGTTTGCCGATGCGGCCGCACGTTGCAACGTGGCGTTGGGCGGCGGCGGCTGGGGAGCCGTTCCCGCCGGATTCGACGTCGTCATCAACGCCACGACCGGCAGCCTCCAGGGCGAAGTTCCGCCGTTGCCTGCGGGCGCCTATGCCACGGGTTCGCTCGCGTACGACATGATGTACGGGGCGCAGCCAACGGTCTTCATGACGCACGCGGTGGCCTCCGGTGCGGCCAAGGCGTCGGATGGGCTGGGCATGCTCGTCGAGCAGGCGGCCGAAGCGTTTGCCGTGTGGCGCGGTGTGCGACCGTCGACCGACGTTGTGCGCGCAGCGCTGCGTGCCCGACTCAACGCCAAAAGCTGATCGTGCCGATGGCTGCCCAGCGACGTACATCACGGACTTCTCACGCGAACGGCACCCGTCGCAAACGCGCGTGGGGGCCGTGGCAATGGGCGGGCTATTTCATCACCCTGCTGATCGTGGGCGTGCTGGCGACGCAGCTTTACTACTTCCTGCAAATCGGTTGGTGGGTGCGCTTCAATCCGCAATCGACGGCGTTCATGCGTGCCGCTGAAGCGCGGCTTCATGAGACGGATCCGAAAGCGACTCTGCGACACGAATGGGTGTCGTACGACCAGATTTCGCGAAATCTGAAACGCGCGATCATCGCCAGCGAAGACGCCAACTTCGTCAATCACGACGGTTACGAAATCGATGCGATGCTCGGTGCGTGGGAGAAGAATCAGAAGAAGGGACGCATCGTGGCAGGTGGCTCGACCATCTCGCAGCAACTGGCGAAGAATCTTTTTCTGTCGAGCGAGAAGAGTTATCTGCGCAAAGCCGAGGAATTCACCATCACCTGGATGCTTGAGTTCTGGATGGACAAGCAGCGCATCTTCGAGATCTATCTGAACTCGGTCGAGTGGGGCGAGGGCGTGTTCGGAGCGGAGGCGGCGGCGCGTTACTACTACGGGATTCCTGCATCGAAACTTTCCCCGTGGCAGGCCGCGCGGCTCGCGGTCATGTTGCCGCGTCCGCGCTACTTCGATACGCATCGCAATTCGCCGTATCTCGCGCAACGCGCCGGGGTGATTGCGCGTCGGATGGGAGCGGCCGAGTTGCCGCAGTAGCGATTGTCAGCGATGGCCAGCGGTGGCCAGCGGTGGCCGCCCCGTCGCGATCGGCCGGGAGAGGATCAATGTCGCGGCTGTGCCGCGTCCGGGATGGTTTGCGTGGGCACCTGCATGACTGTGCGCGTCGGATACGGCAGTGAGCATCCGACGCCCTCGACCGTCTCCTTCACGTTACGTTGCAGATCCCAATACAGACCCCAGTAGTTACCCAGCAACGACCAGACGCGCACGTTCACTATCACGGCGCTGTCGCTGACCTGCTTGACCATGATTTCGGGCGCGGGCGTGTCGAGCACACGCTGATCGTCCGACACGTGTTGGCGCAGCGCGCTCATCGCGGCGTCGAGGTCGTCGTCCAATGCAATGCCCACCGTGATTTCCATTCGACGGGTCGCGTTGCGGCTGTAGTTCGTGATCGGCTGTCCCCAGATCTGGTTGTTCGGCACGCAGACGTAAATGCCGTCGGCGTTCGTGAGCGTCGTCGTGAACAGACCGATCTCTTCGACGGTGCCCGCCACGGTGGACCCGGCCGTCACATAGTCGCCATTGCGAAACGGACGCAGCACCAGCAGCATCGTGCCCGCGGCAATGTTCTGCAACGTGCCTTGCAATGCCAGTCCGATGGCCAGGCCCGCAGCGCCGAGAACTGCAATGATGCTCGCCGTCTGCACGCCGAACTGTGCCAGTACCGCAATGATCGTGATGATGCGTACGGACCACAGCACCACCGACTCGATCAGCGGTTTGAGCGTGGCATCGAAATGTGGCGAGCGGCTGAGTGTTTTGTGAACGAAGCGGGACAAGCGCTTCGCGACCCAGAAGCCGACCAGCAGAATCACCACAGCCTGCAGGAACGACAAACCGTAGTGCAGGGCGTTGGCCGCCAGAAAACCTGTCACGGCGTCGAAAGACGTGAGCGGGGTAGTAACTTCCGCCATTTTTGATTTCTCCCTGTCCGGTGACGTTTCCGCGAGAAGTCGCAAGAAACGTCGATGAATGTGTGCCGACAAATGCGTCGATATTAAAGTTGACGCAAAGTGCGTAGATTGGTTCTCCTAGCTTGCCAGTGAACGCCGTCGAAACGTGTGAAATAGCGGACTTTCGGAATATTCCCACGAACGATTCCGGTGCTGGCCGACAGGGGGCGGCGAGCGTGCTGTGGTGACCGGTGTGCCGCCATTGGCGTGACTGTGGCGCGGCTGCTACACTGGCGTCGCCTCGTAGTAGGGAGAACCCCGTTTGATCAATGCCTTCGTCATCCATCATGGCCGCCTGCAACAGGTGACTTGTGACCATCCCAGCGATCTGGCCAGCGTTTCGCCGGTCTGGGTCGATCTCCACAGCGAGTCCGAAGAGGAACGCCGCTGGGTCGAAGAGGCCTACAAGGTCAAGCTGCCCTCACGTGACGAAGTAACGGATATCGAAGCTTCGGCGCGATATTACGAAGACGATGACGGCGTCTTGCACATCCGCACCGATTTTCTACTTGACGACGAAGAGCAGTCGCGCAACGTGCCTGTTGCGTTCGTGGTGGTCAAGGATCTGCTAATTTCCGTGCACGACGAAGATCTGCCGGTGTTTCGACTGGTGCGCATGCGTGCGCGGATTCGTCCCGGTTCCGTGCGCGATGCCATGGATGTGCTGCTCGACCTTTACTCGACCGACGCCGAATATTCGGCCGATTCGCTCGAAGGGGTGTATGCCGCACTCGAAGAGGTCAGCAAGCGGGTGCTGGGCAAGAACCTCACCGATGCGGACGCCGCCAAGGCACTCGAAAGCGTTGCCGCGCAGGAAGACTTGAACGGGCGCATTCGCCGCAACGTCATGGATACGCGACGGGCGGTGTCGTTCCTCATGCGCGCCCGCATGCTGAAGGACGAGCAATATCAGGAAGGCAAGCAGATCATGCGCGATATCGAGTCGCTCGATAATCACACCGCTTACCTGTTCGACAAGATCAACTTCCTGATGGATGCCACGATCGGCTTCATCAACATCAACCAGAACAAGATCATAAAGATCTTTTCGGTGGCCGCCGTTGCCTTCCTCCCGCCGACGCTTATCGCCAGTATCTACGGCATGAACTTCCAGATGATGCCGGAGTTGAGATGGGAGGTCGGATACCCGTTCGCCCTGGGTCTGATGATCGTTTCGGCCATCGCGCCGTTCCTGTATTTCCGCTATCGCGGCTGGCTGGATTGATGTGCGAAGGCCAGTGCAACGCTGGCTTTCGGAAAGTCCGCAAGGGGACGGCCGCCGAGCAGGTAAAATGGCGGCCTTGCTGGATCGAACCAGACTCGAATCACTCTCCGTCGGATTACCACCGCCGGAACCCCGCCGGAACCCGTCATGACATTCACCGAAGCTCTCAACGCCGCCTGGACGCGCAACAACTCGCTGCTGTGTGTCGGCCTTGACCCCGAACCGTCGCGTTTCCCTGCGCATTTGCAAGGCAAACCGGACGCGATTTTCGAGTTCTGCCGTCAGATCGTGGACGCGACCGCCCCCTATGCCAGCGCCTTCAAGCCGCAGATCGCTTATTTCGCTGCGCATCGCGCCGAAGACCAGCTCGAACAACTGATCGCGCATATTCATGCAGATCATCCGGGCCTGCCGGTGATTCTCGACGCCAAGCGGGGCGATATCGGCAGTACCGCCGAGCAATATGCCCGCGAAGCGTTCGAACGTTATCGCGCGGACGCCGTCACGGTGAACCCGTACATGGGCTTCGATTCGCTGGAGCCGTATCTCGCGCATGCCGACAAGGGCGTGATTGTCCTGTGCCGGACATCGAACCCCGGCGGCAGCGATCTGCAATTCCTCGATGTCGACGGCAAGCCGCTGTATCAAACGGTGGCACGACTGGCGGCAGGGCCATGGAACACCAGTGGTCAGATTGGTCTGGTGGTTGGCGCTACGTTCCCGACGGAGATCGCGACCGTGCGCAGCATCGTCGGCGATATGCCGCTGCTGATTCCGGGCGTTGGTGCGCAAGGTGGCGATGTCGAGGCGACGGTGACCGCCGGCCGCACCGCCAATGGCGCAGGCATGATGATCAATTCGTCGCGCGCCATCATTTACGCGGGCAGCGACGAGCACTTCGCCGCCGCCGCCGCCGCCGCCGCACAGAAGACGCGCGACAGTATCAACGCCTATCGCTGAACCATCGCGGAACAACGCGAGATCGGTGCCTGACGCGTCGAGCTTCGAGCACCCAAAAAAAAACAGCGCCTCGCGAATTCGCGGGCGCTGTTTTTCTATTGGCTGCGTTGGATTACGCTTCGCCCTTGTCGAGCAACTCGATCACGCCGCGTAGTGCGTATTGCGCCGCCTGACTGCGCACCTGCGTGCGGTCGCCCTTGAAGTGCTTCGTCTCGACGATGGTGGTGACGCGATTGCTCCAGCCGAAGCAGACCATCCCCACCGGCTTGTCGGCCGTTCCGCCGCCGGGACCGGCGACGCCTGTGATCGACAGCGAAATTTGGGCGCGACTATTAAGCAGCGCCCCTTCCGCCATGGCGCGGGCCACCGGTTCACTCACAGCACCATGCTTGTCGATCAACTCGGGCGGCACGCCGATCATCTCGGACTTGGCCTGATTCGAGTACGTCACGAAGCCGCGCTCGAACCAGATGCTGCTCCCGGAAATATCGGTGATGGCCGCAGCGACGAGACCGCCGGTGCACGATTCGGCCGTTGCCAGCAGCAGGCGCTCATCGCGCAGACGGTTGCCGACTTTCACCGACAATTGGGCCAGAAGATTTTGTTCGGAAACCACGGGGTGACGCCTTCAAAAATTCAGATCGAGCGCCAGAGCGCAATGACGAGCAACGTGCAGAATGCGGCGACCAGATCGTCCAGCATGATACCGAGACCGCCCTTGACGGTCCGGTCGAAGTAGCTGATCGGCGGCGGCTTGACTGCATCGAAGAAGCGGAACAGCACGAATGCGACCAATTGACCGACGAAGCTCGAGGGGGTAATGAGCAGCAACACGATCCAGAACGCGACGATCTCATCCCAGACGACAGCGCTCGGGTCCTGCACGCCAAGCTTGCGTGCGGTAAAGCCGCAGATCCAGATGCCGCCGATGATGGAGGCGGCGATCAGCACCGCCCAGCCCGTCACCGTCAGGTACAGGTTCAGCACCAGATATGAGGCCCAGCCGAAAAGCGTTCCTACCGTGCCCGGTGCAAACGACGACAGACCCGTGCCGAAGCCGAGCGAAAACAGATGTGCGGGGTGCGACAGCAGGAAACGCGAGTTCGGCCGGCGCGGGCCGCTGCCCGGATTGACGGCGGCCGTTTGATCAGTGCTCATTGGAAATGGTCGAAACTTTTGAAATCGGCAGCGACGCTCGCGCCCGTATTGTCATGGAGATGCAGCATCGTTCGGCGCGCGTCGGGAAGCGCTATTGTACCGATACGAGTGACACGTATCCCGAGTTCGTCGCCAATCGCCCCGATTCGCCCGCGCTGTGTGGCATCGGCGCAGAAACAAAGCTGGTAGTCGTCGCCTCCCGCGAGGGTGCAGAGCCGCTGAATGTCTGAGGACTGCGTGCCGAGCAAGTCCGAGCGTGGCAGCGCATCGACGTCGATTCTTGCGCTCATCGAGGATCGTTCGAGAATATGTCCGAGGTCGCCGATCAGGCCGTCCGAGACGTCCAGTGCGGCGCGCGCAACGCCGCGCAACGCCAGCCCGAGCGTCACTTGCGGTTCCGGCCAATCCATTGCCCGGCGCGCGAGCGCGAGTTCACTGTCCTGCAAGGGCCACTCGCCGCGCAGCGCCCCAAGCGCGAGGCGCGCATCGCCAAGCGTGCCGGAGACCCAGATGTCGTCACCGGGTTGCGCCGCGTCCCGGCGTAGCGCCTGTGCGCCGGGCACGCTGCCAAAGACCGTCGCGCAGAGATTGCGCGGGCCGCGTGTCGTGTCGCCGCCGACGAGCGGGCAAGCGTAACGGTCCGCCAGTTCGGCGAGGCCTTGTGCAAACGGCCCGAGCCACGCCGGATCGCTGTCGGGCAACGCAAGCGCGAGCGTGAAACCCAGCGGTCGTGCGCCCATTGCGGCCAGATCCGAAAGGTTCACGGCGAGTGTCTTGTGGCCGAGCGCGCGGGGATCGACGTCCGCAAAAAAATGGCGGCCTTCCACAAGCATGTCGGTCGAGATTGCCAGTTGTTCACCCGCTGGCGGACGCAGCAGGGCGCAATCGTCGCCGATGCCGAGCGTCACGTGCTCGCCCTGGTGCGTCGCTCCGGCAAAGAAGCGGTCGATCAGAGAAAACTCGGACAGCGACGACGAGGTGGCGGGAGGTGAGGTCATGGGTAACGAGGCAGTGATACGACGCAAACCCCTATTCTAAGAGGGCGTGGCGGCTTTCCCAAGCGGGCAAACAGGCTTGGGTCTCGTTTTCAGATGCCTTCTCATACCCGTCTCGGACAACACCCTATTGGTTTTTCATCCGTTGTCCGAAAATGCGCTCAATGGTGCAATGCAACGTTGAGTTTGCGCAGAATATTCGCCACTATCAGCCTGGACTTGCTTCATTGCGAGCGTGGCCGTTATCCGTTTTTTGCATAAATGACGTGAATAAATAGGGCTACAATTCGCACTGAAAGTTTGACCCTCCTGTTCGCCAAGAGCTTCCCCTCATGCCCACGCCGATCGATCCGAAACTGCGCGAAGCTGCGCTCGAGTATCACGAATTCCCCACCCCCGGCAAAATCGCTATCGCGCCGACCAAGCAGTTGCTTAACCAGCGCGATCTGGCGCTGGCGTACTCGCCGGGCGTCGCTGCCGCGTGTGAGGAAATCGTTGTAGATCCGCTCAATGCTTCGCGTTACACGGCGCGCGGCAATCTGGTCGGCGTGATCACGAACGGTACGGCTGTGCTGGGCCTCGGCGACATCGGGCCGCTGGCTTCGAAGCCGGTGATGGAAGGCAAGGGGGTGCTGTTCAAGAAGTTCGCCAACATCGATGTGTTCGACATCGAAATCGCGGAGAAGGACCCGGAGAAGCTGGTCGACATCATCGCGGCGCTCGAACCGACGTTTGGCGCGATCAACCTCGAAGACATCAAGGCACCTGAGTGCTTCATCGTGGAGCGCAAGTTGCGCGAGCGCATGAAGATTCCGGTTTTCCACGACGATCAGCACGGCACGGCCATCGTGGTGGCGGCGGCGCTGATTAACGGGTTGAAGGTCGTCAACAAGGACCTTGCGTCGATCAAGGTCGTGACGTCGGGCGCAGGTGCGGCAGCACTCGCCTGTCTGGATTTGCTCGTGGACATGGGGCTGCCCATCGAGAACATCTGGGTGACGGATCTGGCCGGGGTCGTGTACGAAGGGCGTACCGAACTGATGGATCCCGAGAAGATTCGCTTCTCGCAGAAGACGGAAGCACGCGGTCTGGCCGATGTCATCGGCGGTGCCGACGTGTTCCTCGGGCTGTCGGCCGCCGGTGTGCTGAAGCCGGAAATGGTGAAGACGATGGCCGATAAGCCGTTGATCTTCGCGCTGGCCAACCCGAATCCCGAAATCACGCCGGAACTGGCGAAGGAAGTGCGTCCGGATTGCGTGATGGCAACGGGCCGCACGGACTATCCGAACCAGGTCAACAACGTGCTGTGCTTCCCGTTTATTTTCCGCGGCGCCATCGACGTCGGTGCGACGACGATCACGCGCTCGATGGAGATTGCGGCCGTGAACGCGCTTGCCGAGCTGGCGCGTCAGGAGCAGAGCGATATCGTCGCTTCGGCGTACGGCATCAAGAACCTGTCGTTCGGCCCGGAATACCTGATTCCGAAGCCTTTCGATCCGCGTCTGCTGGTGAAGGTCGCCACCGCAGTGGCGGAAGCCGCCATGGTGGCCGGCGTGGCAACGCGCCCGCTCGCGGATATCGACGCCTATTCGCAGTCGCTGCAACAATTCGTGTATCACAGCGGCGGTCTGATGAAGCCGCTGTTCTCGGTGGCGCGCAGCGTGCCGGCCGATAAAAAGCGCATTGCATTCGCCGAGGGCGAAGAGGAGCGCGTGCTGCGCGCCGTGCAAGTGCTCGTGGATGAGCGCGTCGCAACGCCGGTACTCGTGGGTCGCCCGGCCGTGATCGAGCATCGCATTCAGCAGTACGGTCTGCGCCTCACGCCGGGCGTCGACTTCACCGTGGTCAATCCGGAGCACGATGAGCGCTATCGCGATTACTGGGAGACGTATCACCGTCTGACGAATCGCAAGGGCGTCACGGCGTCCTACGCGCGCGTGGAAATGCGTCGTCGCACGACGCTGATCGCGGCCATGCTGGTGAGCAAGGGCGAAGCGGATGGCATGATCTGCGGCACAGTGTCGACGCCGGGACGTCACTTGCACTTTATCGACCGTGTCATCGGCAAACGCGAAGGCGGTAACGTCTATGGCGCGATGAACGCGCTGGTTCTGCCGAATCGTCAACTCTTCCTGGTCGACACCCACATCAACCAGGACCCGACGGCGGAGCAACTGGCCGAAATCACGCTGATGGCGGCGGACGAGATCCGTCGTTTCGGTATCCAGCCGAAGGTCGCACTCCTGTCACATTCGAACTTCGGTACGAGCGATGCGAATTGCGCGCGCAAGATGCGTGAAACGCTGGCAATTCTGCAGGAGCGTGCGCCGGAACTGGAGGTTGATGGTGAAATGCACGGTGACTGTGCATTGGACCCGGAGCTGCGCGCGCGCATCATGCCGGATTCGACGCTGACCGGTGCAGCCAACCTGCTCGTGATGCCGAATATCGACGCCGCCAACATTGCGTACAACCTGCTAAAGACCGCTGCCGGTAACAACGTGGCGATCGGGCCGATTCTGCTGGGCGCGGCGAAGCCGGTGCACATCCTGACGGAATCGGCGACGGTGCGTCGCATTATCAATATGGCGGCGCTGGTTGTCGCCGATGCGGCTGCGCAACAAGAGGGGCGCTGAGCCAACGACGAATCGAGCCGGTCGGGCTGTCCGGGGCGGCTGATTTGACGTCAGCACCCCGTGGTTCGCTGTGGTTTCATCCCGGTTGGCCGACGTAACGAAGAAACGCCGCTCCCCTTCGGGTGCGGCGTTTTGTTATTCGGGCGATGCATTTTTTGGCATCGTATATTTCAATGTGTGTGCTTACTGTCGTGAAAATCCCTGTATTTTCGTGAATTTGTTGAGTAGTTTGGTTGCAAAATGTAAGCCGACATTGATTCTGATGACCAATAGCGATAATCTTACGGCTTCACCCACCAGAACGGGCCGGTAGCGCAAAGCCGCGCCGGGCGACAGCTAGCTATGACAATGGCACGTTGGCTTCACCGGAGCATCGTGGCACTGACTGCGGCGGGAAGTGTCTTTCTGGGGGCTAACGCTGTGGCGCGCGAAACCGCGCCATACGTCACGGATCAAACAGCAACGGTCTCCGTTGCCGAGTTACCTCGCGAAGCGCAGCGCACGCTGACGCTGATTGCCCAGGGCGGGCCGTTTCCCTATGCCAAAGATGGCATCACGTTTGGGAACTACGAAAAGCGCCTGCCCAAAATGCCGCGTGGCTATTACCATGAATATACGGTGCCGACTCCCGGTGCCCGCAATAGAGGTGCCAGGCGCATCATCTGTGGCGGTAACCAACGTGCGGTCGAGCCGTGTTACTACACCCAAGACCACTACAACAGCTTTAGACGAATAAGGGAATGACAGCAGTATGAGTGAGCCGGTTTTCGCACAAGAACGCGGGAAAGATCTTATGGCAGATCCATTCGGTGCGGGCGAGGGCAACTTGTTCAAGCAGGTGCTGGGCCTGCATGCTGTCGCGCGGGCCGGCCATCGCCGTAGCCTATCGGAAGAGGGAGATATGAGTCTTTTCCAGGCCGTGAGGCCGAACATCGTGCAGTCGATCCGTGCATTCCGCGTGCCGGAACTGGCGGCGGAGGCCGAGCGGCTCGGACAGCACTTCCTTTATGCCAATTGCGCGCATGCTCAAAGCAAGGCGGAAGTGCTGGAGACGATCGCCACATCGTTCCTGTTCCCGAAGCATTTCGGAAAGAATTACGACGCGTTGCATGATTGTCTGACCGATCTGGTCGCCCATTGTGGGCCGCAACCCGGGTTTGTCGTCGTGCTGGAAGGCTTGCCTGTCGTCACCAAGTTCGACAAGGATGGCCGCGAGACATTGCTGGAGGTGTTCCGCGATACCGCTGAGTTCTGGAGCGAGCGTCGCGTGAGCTTCCGCGTTTTTTACTCGTTTGCCTGAGGTTCACGTAGCGTCTGACGCGAAACGTCCAGGAACATCGCTTTTGCCGCGGATAACCGTCGGTTTTTCGTGGTTTCTGTAGACGACGAAGCGCAAGAAAAAAGGTCCGCACTGCGGACCTTTTTTTCATTTCCAGTCGTTCGTTGCAAATCAGCCGGTGTGGGTGCCACCGAGGAATTGCTGGGCCAGCGACGCCAGATCCAGCGAGCCTTGTGGCAGCGAGCCGTTCGGCGTCAACTGATTGACGACCTTGGGTAGCAGATCCGACAACTCCTGCGCCGCTTCGCTTTCCGAGACGCCCGCCGAGCTTGCCAATTGCTGCAACTGACCGCCGGGGCCGAGCGCTTGCGTGACCTGATCGGCGCTGACCGCCTGATTGGCACCCGTGCCGACCCAAGAGTTAAGGGCTTCGCCCAGGCCACCCTGATTCAGAACTTGCGCGAGTCCGCCCAATCCGCCGAGTTGTCCCAGCAGACCGCCTTCCGGTGCCCCCGGTGCACCTGCCGCCGGTGACTGCGCGCCGCCGAGTAGTCCGCCGAGCAAACCGCCCAGACCGCCCGCCGCGCCGGCGCCGCCTGCTGCGCCGCCACCAAGCATGCCGCCAAGGGCGCCGCCGAGGCCGCCGAGCAAACCACCGCCTTCACCACCTTGACCCTGAGCGCCACCCGAGCGGCTGGCAATCATCGCCAGCAAGCCCATCAGCAACATGGTCTTCGTGCTGAAACCACCGCCACCGGCCTGATTGCCGGACCCACCACCGAGAATGTTGTCGAGGATACCCATGACGATTACTCCTTAAGGCTTGTGAGGCCGTTTTCTCGAATCATCGATGCCTACCATCCGCCCCAGCGAGCGGCTAACGCAGCTAGGACTGCCATGCCCGCCGTTTCGGTCCGAAGAATGCGCTCGCCAAGACGGATGGCCGAAAACCCGGCCTGCCGTGCGAGCGCTTCCTCCTGAGGTGCCAGCCCACCTTCGGGGCCGAAGAGCAGAACGCCAGGCGCGGACGGCGCGTCCAGCGGCAGCGAATCGAATCCGCTGTCTGCTCTAGGTGACAATAGCACACGCCATCCGTCACTCTTTATGACATCCCGGTCACCGAGCCACGCCGTAATTGGACGAATCGGCAGCACCTTCGGCACCCGATTTCGTCCGCACTGTTCGCACGCGGCTTGCACGAGCGCTTGCCAATGCGCGACGCGTTTGGCGGCACGTTCGCCTTCAAGGCGAATGACCGAACGTTCCGTCGCGAGCGGTTGAATTTCCGTCACGCCGAGTTCGATGGCTTTCTCGATGAGCCAGTCCATTTTGTCGCCGCCTGCGATGCCTTGCGCCAACGTAATGCGATAGGGAGCCTCAGCTTCACGACGGTCGTGCTCGCCGAGTTGCGCCGTCGCGTAACGCTTTTCCAGCGTCGTTAGTACCGCCGGATATTCGCCGCCCGTGCCGTTGAATAGCGTGAGCGTATCGCCTGTCTTCAGGCGCAGGACCTGGACGTGGCGAACAACGGTGTCTGGAAGGTCGACGTGGGCACCTGCATGCAGCGGTGCATCGATGAAAAAGCGAGGCATTCGGGCGTGAGGGCGTGGGTGAGGAGGATGTTGAGAATGGCGGCCGGTGTTGGCGTCGGGGACAGAAGCATACCCCAACGTAGCCCGGCACCTGACATTGTGGCGTGCAGGACTCTCTTCAACTGCGAGGAGCAACGGGCCGGGCGAAGCCCCACCGGTAACCGTCCGGGTCTTCCAACTGGCAGAAGCGGTCGCCCCAGAACTGGTCGCTCGGCGGCATCAGTCCCTTGGCGCCGACGGCGGTCGCGCGTGCGTAAAGCGCGTCGACATCCTCCGTGTAGACATAGAAGCTCTGCGGCGCTTCAACGCCCGAGGTGCGCGGTGTGCGCGCGGTCGTCGCGAACGCGCCTTCGGGGGCGAACATCAGGATCAACTGTCCCTGATAGAACATTTCGACGTGCATCACTGCGCCGTCGTCGTCCACCATGTCATGCACGGAAAAGCCGAATGCCTGCTCGTAGAACGTGGCGGACGCGCGCGCATCGCGAACGGTCAGATACGGCGTGAGCCACGGCACGTGGGATGGGCGGGGATCGGACATCGTTTTGCTCCGTTGGGGCCGTCGGCGCGCGCAATCGATGGGGGGCCGACGGTCTTGGCAAGTTCCCAATATACAAGGAACGCGTATCCGCTTCATCCGTTGCGCGCGACGGCGCAACGGATCACGCCCGATCGGTGCTGTAACGAGAACAGCGCCGGGCATTACGAGCCGATGGAGCCGAGGATGGCGCTCAGCTCCGGCGGGATATCGAACAGCGCGGCGTGACGGGCAGGCGAATAGTGGCGCACGCCTTCGAGCGCCGTTGACGACGGATTCGTTGTCGGTGCGTCGAAATCGTTCGCTGAGAGTGAATGGCTGGCAATCGCAAGTGCCCATTGCGTGCCGTAGAGCGGCACATAGGCGGTCATCGGCAAGACGCAGGCGAACACCGAGCGCAGCGCGTCGAGCATGCGACGCACTTGCGCGCCCTCGAACCACGGCGCACCCAGTTGCAGGGCGATGCCCCCGCGTGGGCTAAGCAAGTCGCGAACTTTCGCGAAGAATACGGCATCGTGCAGCGACGCCGCATCGCCGTCGGCTTCCGTCAGATCGAAGACGATGGCGTCGAAGTGTTCACCGCGTGCCAGTGCCGCGTCGACAAGATCCCGTGCGTCGCCGATGACGAGCGTGGTGCGGGGATCGTCGAATGCGCCGTCGGCCAGCGCCGGCATGTGTCGAAGGATGGCGTCGGGCACTTGCGCGTCGAGTTCGGCGACGACAACTTCCCGTACGCTTGCATGCCGCAGCGCTTCACGCGCGGAACCGCCGTCCCCGCCGCCAAGGATCAGCACGCGTTGCGCGTTGCCATGCGCGAGCAGCAGCGGATGCACCATGCACTCGTGGCAGATGTGGGCGTCGGCCAGCGATGCCATGAAGCGGCCGTCGAGCCGATACGCGCGCCCGAGTTCGCCGAACGCCAGCAAATCCAAGATTTCGATGTGCTGGTGAGGTGACGTTGTGGCGTACACCGGCGTCGCAGCGAATGTATAGCCCGCCCACGGCCCGAGCGGTGCCCCGTAAGACGTTGTCAGCTGGGCGGGCGCGGCCGCCGGGGTGTCCGGTTGGTTGGTGGAGGTGTCGTGTTTTTCGGGCATTGGCAAGACAACTTCCTCTAATTTGTGGCGATCGCATCACTTCTTCGCATGATTCCACGTTCCCGCTGGTTGAGGAAGTTCGCCGTGAACGACCCGGGCAGGGGGCGATTCTGGTAAAATCTTGGTCTTTTCCCGCATTTGAATTTCGCGCGGCAGCTCGCGGCAACGGGGCACGCCCGCTCTTCCGGCTGGTCACCATGACGAACTCCTCTCCTGCTACAGCTGCGCTGATGGCCTCTGCTATTCGCGTCCTTTCCATGGATGCGGTCCAACAGGCCAACTCCGGTCACCCTGGCGCGCCCATGGGCATGGCCGATATCGCGGTCGCTCTGTGGGGCCGCCATCTCAAGCACAACCCCACCAATCCGCATTGGGCCGACCGCGACCGCTTCGTGCTGTCGAACGGCCACGGCTCGATGCTGATCTACTCGTTGTTGCATCTGACGGGTTACGATCTGCCGATTGAAGAGCTCAAGCACTTCCGCCAACTGCACAGCAAGACACCGGGGCACCCGGAAGTGGGCATCACGCCGGGCGTCGAGACGACCACGGGCCCGCTGGGTCAGGGCATCACGAATGCTGTCGGCTTCGCACTCGCCGAAGCGCTGCTCGCCAAGGAATTCAACCGTCCGGGCAACGACATAGTCGACCACTACACGTACGCGTTCCTCGGCGACGGTTGCCTGATGGAAGGCATCTCGCACGAAGCCTGCTCGCTCGCGGGCACGCTGCGTCTGAACAAGCTCATCGCGCTGTACGACGATAACGGCATCTCGATCGATGGCGACGTCGAATACTGGTTTGCCGACGATACGCCGAAGCGTTTCGAAGCCTATGGCTGGAACGTGATTCGCGGTATCGACGGTCATAACGCCGATGCGGTCGACGCGGCCATCGCGCAAGCCAAGAAGTCCGATCGTCCGACGCTGATCTGCTGCAAGACGCTGATCGGCAAGGGCGCACCGAACAAGGAAGGCGGTCACGACGTGCACGGTGCGCCGCTGGGCGCCGACGAAATCGCCGCGACGCGCGCCGCGCTCGGCTGGAATCTGCCGCCGTTCGAAGTGCCGGCCGACGTCTATGCCGCATGGGACGCCAAGGCGGCCGGTCAGCAGGCCGAAGCTGCGTGGAACGAACGTTTCGCCGCCTATCGTGGCCAGTTCCCGGCGGAAGCTGCCGAGTTCGAGCGCCGCATGAAGGGCGAACTGCCCGGTGACTTCAAGGCGGCCGCTGCCGCCCTCATCGCCAAGACCAACGAAAAGGCCGAGACGGTAGCAACGCGTAAGGCGTCGCAACTCGCCATCGAAGGACTCGCCGCCGTGCTGCCGGAATTCCTGGGCGGCTCGGCAGACCTGACCGGCTCGAACCTCACGAACTGGAAGGCCAGCAAGGCCGTGCGCGCCAATGCAGACGGCGTGCAGTTCGGCAATCACATCAATTACGGTGTGCGCGAGTTCGGCATGAGCGCCATCATGAACGGCATTGCGCTGCACGGTGGTTACATTCCGTTCGGCGGCACGTTCCTGACGTTCTCCGACTACAGCCGCAATGCGCTGCGTATGGCTGCGCTCATGAAGCTGCGTTCGATCTTCGTGTTCACGCACGATTCGATCGGTCTGGGCGAAGACGGCCCGACGCACCAGTCGATCGAGCATGTCTCGAGCCTGCGCCTGATTCCGCAAATGGATCTGTGGCGTCCGTGCGATACGACGGAAACGGCGGCGGCTTGGGTGGCTGCGGTGGAGCGTCACGACGGTCCGTCGAGCCTGGTGCTGAGCCGTCAGAACCTGCCGTTCGTCTCGCGCAGCGATGCGCAGATTGCCGATATCCGTCGTGGCGGCTACGTGCTGCGCGATGTGGCCAATCCGCAGATCATCCTGATTGCGACCGGCTCGGAAATGGATCTGGCGCTCAAGGGCGCCGAAGCGCTGGCGGCCGAAGGGATTGCCGCACGTGTCGTGTCCATGCCGTCGACCAATGTGTTCGATCGTCAGGACAAGGCCTACCGCGAGAGCGTGCTGCCGCGCGGCGTGCCGCGTGTGGCCGTGGAAGCCGGTGTGACGGCGTTCTGGCATAAGTACGTCGGCCTGGAAGGCGGCGTGGTCGGCATCGATACCTTTGGCGAGTCGGCTCCGGCCGGCGTGCTGTTCAAACACTTCGGCTTCACCGTCGACCATGTGGTCGCGACGGCAAAGTCCGTGCTTGGCTGATTTCGTTAGACCTTACGGAGATACCCCCATGACCATTCGCGTCGCTATTAACGGCTACGGCCGTATCGGCCGCAACGTACTGCGTGCCCACTACGAAGGTGGCAAGAAGCACGACATCGAAATCGTTGCCATCAACGATCTCGGCAATGCACAGACGAACGCCCACCTCACGCAATACGACACGGCGCACGGCAAGTTCCCGGGCACGGTGTCGGTCGATGGCGACTTCATGATCGTCAACGGCGACAAGATCCGCGTGCTGGCCAACCGCAACCCGGCCGAACTGCCGTGGGGCGAGTTGAACGTGGACGTCGTGCTCGAGTGCACCGGCTTCTTCACCACGAAGGAAAAGGCCAGCGCTCACCTGAAGGGCGGCGCGAAGAAGGTCATCATCTCGGCCCCGGGCGGCAAGGATGTGGACGCGACGGTCGTGTTCGGCGTGAACGAAGGCGTGCTCAAGTCGACCGACACGGTCATCTCGAACGCTTCGTGCACCACGAACTGCCTGGCACCGCTGGTCAAGCCGCTGCACGACAAGATCGGTCTGGAAACGGGCCTGATGACGACCGTTCACGCCTACACGAACGATCAGGTGCTGACGGACGTCTATCACGAAGACCTGCGTCGCGCCCGTTCGGCCACGATGAGCATGATCCCGACGAAGACGGGTGCGGCTTCCGCCGTCGGCCTGGTGCTGCCGGAACTCAACGGCAAGCTCGACGGCTACGCCATTCGCGTCCCGACGATCAACGTGTCGATCGTTGATCTGTCGTTCATCGCCAAGCGCGACACGACGGTCGACGAAGTCAACGCGATCCTGAAGGAAGCTGCCGAAGGCCCGCTGAAGGCCATCGCTACGTACAACACGGCACCGCTTGTGTCGGTCGACTTCAACCACAACCCGGCGTCGTCGAACTTCGACGGCACGCTGACGAAGGTGTCGGGTCGTCTGGTGAAGGTCAGCTCGTGGTACGACAACGAGTGGGGCTTCTCGAACCGCATGCTCGACACGACCGTTGCGCTGATGGCTGCGAAGTAATCGCCGGTATCAGAAGTCAAAAAAGCCGCTGTCGTGAGACAGCGGCTTTTTTATTGGATTTGCAATCGTCCGGGGTTAGCGGCTCACGCGCTTCGCTTGCGCGCCATGCCGACGATGGTGCCAATAATAGCGCCCAGAATCAGTCCGGCCAGGCCGAAGTACAGTTTTCGAGGGTAAGCTGCTTGCGCGTCCACGCGAATTGCGCTGACAATTCGCGTGTTATAGGACTGGTCCGGTGCGAGAAGCTGCGACACGCGATAGCGGCTTTCGTTAAGCGTTGCGCGCTCTGTGCGGCTGCTTTGCAAAGCGCTCAGTGCCATCACGGAATCCGTGTTTTTCGAATTTGCCAGCGCGGCATTCAGATCCGTCTGCGCCTTGGTATTCGAATCGATCGCCGCATCAATGACGCTGAGTTGCTGCTTCGGCAAAGCCCGCGCACGCTCGAGGATCTCGGCGTGTTCGGCGATGATCTTATTCGAAGCGACTTGCAGAATCTGTTCAGCTTGCTCTGCCGATGTTCCCCGGGCCGATACCTCGACGTAGACCGTACCCTGGATCGGTCTGGCTTTCAGTTCTTTCCATGCGACGGTTTTATGCAATGCGCTCGAATTGCCCTTCAACTCAGGAAGGATTTCGCCAGCAACGCTCTCCCGAAACGTGCCGAGCAATACCCGACCGACGGTTTGCTGGACAGCCTCAATCAGTGGGCCGTCAGGGCCAACGACGGGTGATCCCGCAGCACGTCCGATCTGCAAGGTAACTTTCCCCTCCCATTGCTTTTGGATGACGAAAGTGCTGCCAATGCCGATCGCCGCTCCCACGATTGCTAGTCCGGCTATCAACTTCAAATTGTTGCGGACAAAGCGGACAACGTCCGGGAATGAGAGTTCGTCTGCGTCGCTCTGTGCCATGTCGTTGGGCAATTCTCTGTGGTTCATAGGAGGGGCTGCTATTAATACAGGCTCGTCAAAACGCAAGCAGCGTATCAACGTGACCTACGAGGAGAGGTATTGTAAACGATGCGCACCGACGCTTGATTCCAATCGGTGGCAATTGAGAGGAAAAAGCCCAGAATGCCTTCGGTGGAAGGCATTCTGACACAACAGGTTTTAATTCTTTTGACGGTGGGGGCACGGATCCTTCGTGCAACTGCCGTACATGGCCAGCGAGTGCTCCTGGAGTGCGAAGCCGCGCTCCTTCGCAATCAGCTTCTGGCGGCGTTCGATCTCGGCATCGAAGAATTCCTCGACGCGTCCGCAGTCCATGCACACGAGGTGATCGTGATGATGGCCTTCGTTGAGTTCGAAAACGGCCTTGCCGGATTCAAAGTTGCTGCGCGACAATAGCCCGGCCTGCTCGAACTGGGTCAGGACACGGTAAACCGTGGCCAGGCCGATGTCGAGATTTTCGCCGAGCAGATGACGATATACGTCTTCAGCGGTCAAGTGGCGCACCTCACTGTTCTGGAAGATCTCCAGAATCTTGAGGCGCGGAAGCGTGGCTTTCAGTCCGATATTTTTCAAATCGGCGGGATTCGGCATCGCTCTACGTCCCTAGAGTACAATACAGCCCCAATAATAATGCCTTTTTGCCTTGCCCGGGCGCAAACCGGGGCAAACGGGACGGTTGTGCCGTCAACGGGGGCGATGTGGCGGCGCGCCCGGCGTGCCGGATTCAAGTTCGATCTTTTTGAAAGCGAGTCAGATTTGCGTCGTTATCTCTCCCTTCCGTTCTCCGTCTGCGCAGCCGCGGCATTCCTTGCCCTGGCTGGCTGCTCGACGTATGACAGCGTGACCGACAAGGTCATCGGCGTGGTCACGCCGTATCGAATCAACATCGTTCAGGGCAACTTCGTCTCGAAGGAAGCCTATGAGCAACTCAAGGCAGGCATGACGCGGGATCAGGTGCGCCAGTTGCTCGGCACGCCGCTGCTCACCGACATCTTCCATGCGAATCGCTGGGATTACGTCTTCTACTTCAAGCGCGGCAACGCGTCCGTCGTTCAGGAACGTCACCTGAAGGTGTACTTCGAAGGCGACACGCTGGCACGTTGGGAAGGCGGCGAAAATCTGCCGACCGAATATCAGTTGGTGCAGGAAATCGACGGCCAGAAGGGCAAGACCGTGAAGACGGATGCGCCTGCACCGTCGACGGCGAGCGCCGCAGCTGCCGAAGCCGCCGCACCGTCGCCCGACGCAGCAGCAGCGGCACCGACCGATGTGGCGACCGTCTCGACTGACGCCGCCGCCAACGTCACGGCCGCAGCCAAGCCCGCTCCGACGGCGCAACCGAGCGCCCCGGCACCGCGCGCCAGTACTTCGAGCTCGGCCGGCACGGGACTGGTTCCGTCGCCTCGCGTGACCTCCGGTGGCGGTCTGTTCTCGATGCCCCAGTAAGCGGCTGAAAGCCGGTAGAAAGACGACGAAAGACTCACCATGATGAAGATTGCGATTGCAGGGGCCTCCGGCCGTATGGGCCGGATGTTGATCGAAACCGTGCTCGCGGCAGACGACGCTGAGCTGGTCGGTGCACTCGACCGTGAGGGCAGCCCGGCGCTTGGCATCGATGCCGGCGCGTTCCTCGGCCGCGACACCGGTGTGAAGATCACCGCCGATCTCGACGCTGCTCTGGCCAATGCGGAATACCTGATCGACTTCACGCGCCCGGAAGGCACGCTGACGCATCTGGCGGCCGCGCAAAAGCACGGCGTGAAGATGATCGTCGGCACGACTGGTTTCTCGGAAGAAGACAAGGCGCTCCTCGCAAAGGGCGCAGAACAGGTCGCCGTCGTGTTCGCGCCGAACATGAGCGTGGGCGTGAACGCCACGTTCAAGCTGCTCGAAATCGCCGCGAAGATCCTGAATACCGGCTACGACATCGAAATCATCGAAGCCCATCACCGTCACAAGGTCGATGCCCCGTCGGGCACGGCGCTGCGCATGGGCGAAGTCGTGGCTGAAGCGCTGGGTCGCGATCTGAAGGAATGTGCGATTTACGGCCGTGAAGGCGTGACTGGCGAGCGCGATCCGTCGACGATCGGTTTCGCGACGGTGCGCGGCGGTGACATCGTCGGCGATCACACGGTGCTGTTCGCCGGGATCGGCGAGCGTATCGAAATCACGCACAAGTCGTCGAGCCGCCTGTCGTATGCGCAAGGTTCACTGCGCGCGGCGCGTTTCCTCGCGCAGCACAAGACCGGTCTGTTCGATATGCAGGACGTGCTCGGTCTACGCTGATCGGCATAGGTTCCACCGGGCGGTCAGCGGTGCTGGCCTGAGCGCTCCAAGGGCGTCAGGTTGTGCAGATCAGGCACCGCAGGCCCGTCCCGGATGCCGCCATCGCGGCGCGCTCCACCGGCGGTCGTACGACCGCCCCGCCGGATCGGAAGCGAAAGTGACACAAAGGTCACACCCCCTCGCCAACGTCACGCCGAATCCACTTCCGGCGGCGTTATAATCATGGTTTTCCCCGGATCTGCCCCGTATTTCCTGCGTACCGCGCATCCCGATGACGCGTACCAGCCGGGCCAAAACCGAGCCGAATCCTATCCGCCGACCCATCATGCAAGAAAAATACGTTCCCGCCGACGTCGAAGCCTCCGCCCAGTCTCACTGGCAGGCGATCGATGCCTACAAGACCACCGAGCGCGCGGACAAACAGAAATTCTATTGCGTCTCGATGCTGCCGTATCCGTCGGGCAAGCTGCATATGGGGCACGTGCGCAACTACACCATCAACGACGTGATGTACCGTCAGATGCGCATGCGCGGCTATAACGTGCTGATGCCGATGGGTTGGGATGCGTTCGGCATGCCGGCGGAAAACGCGGCCATGGCCAACGGCGTGCCGCCGGCCAAGTGGACGTACGACAACATCGACTACATGAAGAAGCAGATGCAGGCGATGGGTCTCGCGATCGATTGGTCGCGCGAAGTCGCCACCTGCAAGCCCGAGTATTACCGCTGGAACCAGTGGCTGTTCCTCAAGATGCTGGAGAAGGGCATCGTCTATCTGAAGACGGGCACCGTGAACTGGGATCCGATCGATCAGACCGTGCTCGCCAACGAGCAGGTGATCGACGGCCGCGGATGGCGTTCGGGCGCGCTCGTCGAGAAGCGCGAAATCCCGATGTATTACATGCGCATCACCGAGTACGCCGACGAACTGCTCGGTGACCTGGATGACCTCGGCTGGCCCGAGCGCGTGAAGGTGATGCAACAGAACTGGATCGGCAAGAGCTTCGGCGTGAACTTCGGCTTCCCGTACGAACTCGACGGCGAGCAAAAGCTGTTGCGCGTGTTCACCACGCGCGCCGACACGATCATGGGCGTGACCTTCGCCGCGATTGCGGCCGAACACCCGCTGGCGACGCGTCTGGCGGCCGATCGCCCCGACTTGCAGGCCTTCATCGCCGAATGCAAGCAGGGTGGCGTGGCCGAGGCCGACATCGCCACGATGGAAAAGAAGGGCATGCCGACGGGCTTCTTCGTCACGCATCCGCTCACGGGCGACAAGGTCGAAGTCTGGATCGGCAACTACGTGCTGATGGGCTACGGCGAAGGTGCTGTGATGGGCGTGCCGGCGCATGACGAGCGCGACTTCGCGTTCGCTCGCAAGTACAACCTGCCGATCAAACAGGTCGTTGCCGTGGAAGGCGAGACGTATTCGACCGACGCCTGGCAAGCCTGGTACGGCGAGAAGGAAGGCACGCTGATCAACAGCGGCAAGTACGACGGTCTGGCCTTCGCGGCCGCCATCGATGCCATCGCCGCCGATCTCAAGGCGAAGGGCGCTGGCGACAAGCAAGTGACGTTCCGCCTGCGCGACTGGGGCATCTCGCGCCAGCGCTACTGGGGCACGCCGATCCCGATCATCCACTGCGACACCTGCGGCGCTGTACCGGTCCCGGAAAAGGATCTGCCGGTCGTGCTGCCGGAAGACCTCGTGCCGGACGGCACCGGCAATCCGCTCGCCAAGTCCGAAGCGTTCCTCAAGTGCGATTGCCCGAAGTGCGGCAAGCCGGCACGCCGCGAGACGGACACGATGGACACGTTCGTGGATTCGTCGTGGTACTTCTCGCGCTACGCCTGCCCGGACGCCGAGACCATGGTCGACGAGCGCACCAATTACTGGATGCCGATGGATCAGTACATCGGCGGTATCGAGCACGCGATTCTGCACTTGCTCTACTCGCGCTTCTGGACCAAGGTCATGCGCGATCTGGGCCTCGTGAGCTTCAAGGAACCGGCGCAGAACCTGCTCACGCAGGGCATGGTGCTCAACGAAACGTTCTACCGCGAAGACAAGTCGGGCAAGAAGACGTGGTTCAACCCGCTCGACGTTCAGGTGCAGTTCGACGACAAGGGCCGCCCGGCGGGCGCCACGTCGAAGGCCGACGGCGCAGACGTGACGCTCGGCGGTATCGAGAAGATGTCGAAGTCGAAGAACAACGGTGTGGATCCGCAGTCGCTCATCGACCAGTACGGTGCCGATACGGCACGTCTGTTCGTAATGTTCGCAGCCCCGCCGGAGCAGCAACTCGAATGGTCGGGCGCGGGCGTGGAAGGCGCGAGCCGCTTCCTGCGTCGTCTGTGGGGCTTCGGTCAGTCGCAAGCGGCGTTGCTGCGTCAGACGGATGCTGCCATCGATACGGCCAATCCGGCCGCTCAGGCGCTGCGTCTCGAGATCCACAGCGTGCTCAAGCAGGCCAACTACGACTACCAGCGCGTGCAGTACAACACGGTAGTGTCGGCTGCGATGAAGATGCTCAACGCGATTGAGAGCGACAAGGGTGCGGCGGGTGCCGGCGCGGTGCGCGAGTGCTACGGCATTCTGCTGCGCGTGCTGTACCCGGTTGTGCCGCACGTCACGCACGGTCTGTGGGTCGAACTGGGCTATGCCGCGCAATCGGGCGACCTGCTCGACGCGTCGTGGCCGGAAGTTGACGAGGCCGCACTGGTGCAGGACGAAATCGAACTCGTGCTGCAAGTGGCGGGTAAGGTGCGTGGCTCGGTGCGCGTGGCGAAGGATGCTTCGCGCGAAGCCATCGAACAGGCAGCACTTGCGCACGAGATGACCGCCAAGTTCGGCGAGGGTAAGCCGGTGAAGAAGGTCATCGTCGTGCCGGGTCGTCTGGTGAACGTGGTGGTCTGAGCGCGATCAGAGAATGCGGGGGCGGCAGTTGCCGTCCCGGGTCGGTTGATGACGTTTGGTGAGAAGAGGGCACATCACGTGCAAATGACATCCGGGCAACGAGGCGTCGGTGTGACGCGCAGGATTTTCGGCTGGATCGCGCTGCTGGGTTGCGCACTGACGTTGTCGGCGTGCGGCTTCCAGCTGCGCGGCGCGAGCGAGTACGCTTTCCATCGTCTGTACATTTCGGGCGGCGGGTCGATGGGCGTCGATATTTCGCGCTATATCCGCTACGGCAGTAAGGGGACGGTGGTGGTGACAGAGCCCAAGGAAGCGGATGCCCGTCTGGAAATCGTTAGCGTGACGGCCTCGCGTACAGCGGTCAGTCTGGATGCGAATGGCCAGGCACGTGAATACGAGATGCGAAGTGCGTACACGTTCCAGCTTGTTACGCCTGACGGCAGACCGATTATTCCGCTCACGACGATTCGCTTGGTGCGCAATCTTCCCTATAGCGATAGCGAGTCGACCGCGCGTGATACGGAGGCTTCGTTGCTCAATCGCGACATGCAAAAGGATGCCGTCGATCAGATCATCCGTCGTATGGAAGCTGTGAAGTCCATGCCGGAAGCGAAGCCGGAAGAGTAACAACCGGACCCGCAGCACTACAGAAGTCCGATAAGGAAAGCCACACCGCCGCCATGCAATTGCGCCCCGACGCGCTCGACGCGCACCTCGCCAAGACGCTCTCGCCGATCTACACGATCTATGGCGACGAGAGCTTGCTCGTGCAGGAGGCGGTGGACCGCGTGCGTGCGGCGGCGCGTGCCAGCGGCTACACCGAGCGCGACGTACTCAGTGTCGAGCGAAGCTTCGATTGGGGCGCGCTCGCCAACGCGGGACAGTCCATGTCGCTGTTCGGCGACAAAAAGCTCATCGAATTGCGCATCCCCGGCGGCAAGCCGGGCAAGGACGGTGGTGCTGCGCTCAAGGCGCACGCCGAAGCGGCCAACAGCGATGTGCTGACCATCATTACGCTGCCCCGGCTCGACGCCGCGGCAAGCAAATCCGATTGGTTCACGTCCCTCGACCGGGCCGGTGTGACGGTCAAGGTCGATCCGGTCGATCGTGCACGTTTGCCTGACTGGATTGCGCAGCGACTTTCTGCACAGGGGCAGCGGGTCGAAGCCGGTGAGCCGGGACGACGTGTCCTGCAATTCATCGCCGATCGCGTCGAAGGCAATCTGCTCGCGGCGCATCAGGAAATTCAGAAGCTCGGTTTGCTGTACCCGGCGGGTGCGCTCGCGTTCGAACAGGTGCAGGACGCTGTGCTCAATGTGGCGCGCTACGACGTCTTCAAGTTGAGCGAAGCGGTGCTCTCGGGCGACGTTGCGCGGCTGGCGCGCATGCTCGACGGGCTGCGCGGAGAAGGCGAGGCCGCGCCACTCGTGCTGTGGGCGCTTACCGAAGAGGTGCGCACGCTCGCCAAGATCACACGTGGCATGGCGTCGGGCAAACCGCTCGCCATGCTGCTGCGCGAATACCGTGTCTGGGGCCCGCGCGAACGGCTGATGGAGCAGGCCGTGGGGCGTGTCACAGCACCGATACTCGCGCAAGCCCTGCAACTGGCGGCGCGTCTGGATCGCCAGGTCAAGGGCCTGCGCGCAGAAGGTCTGCCGAGCGATCCGTGGGACGGCATGCTGCAACTCGGCCTGCTGCTCGTCGGCGAGCGACCGCCGGTGGCGCGCGCCACTCGCGCCGCGCGCCCAGCACACGCCTAAAATCGCTCAACGCGTCCGGTCACGGCGGGAATGCCGCTCACCGCGCCCGGCATCCCGACATCCCGAATTCTCAGAACCACGATATGGACATCAAAGCCTACATGCAATCGCTGGGTCAGCGCGCCCGCGAAGCATCGCGCGCCATGGCGCGTGCCGACACTGCCGCCAAGAACCGCGCCCTGCTCGCCATTGCCGACGCCATCGAACGCGACGGCGCGAAATTGCAGGACGTGAATCGTCGCGACCTCGAACGCGCGCGCGCTAATGGTCAGGACGCCGCCTTCATCGACCGTCTCACGCTGTCGGACAAAGCACTGCGCACGATGATCGAAGGCCTGCGCCAGATTGCCGGGCTGTCCGATCCCATCGGCGAGATCAGTAACGTGCGTGTGCAGCCGAGTGGCATTCAAGTCGGTCAGATGCGTGTGCCGCTGGGTGTGATCGGCATCATTTACGAGTCGCGTCCGAACGTCACCATCGACGCTGCGGCGCTTTGCCTCAAGTCGGGCAACGCCACCATTCTGCGAGGTGGCTCGGAAGCCATTGAAAGCAACACGGCGCTGGCGGCGCTGATCGCGGAGGCGCTCGCTTCCACGGGCCTGCCCGGCGACGCCGTGCAGGTCGTGAGCACGCCGGACCGCGCCGCCGTGGGCGAACTCATCACCATGACCGAGTATGTCGACGTGATCGTGCCGCGCGGTGGCAAGAGCCTGATCGCACGCCTGATGCAGGACGCGCGCGTGCCGATGATCAAGCACCTCGACGGCATCTGCCACGTCTATGTCGATGGCCGCGCCGATCCGGTCAAGGCACTGGCGATCTGCGAGAACGCCAAGACGCATCGCTACGGTACGTGCAACACGATGGAGACGTTGCTCGTCGATCAGCAGGCCATCGATCAATTGCCTGCCATCGCTCGCATGTTCCAGAGCAAGCAGGTCGAGCTACGCGGTTGCGAGCGTACGCTCGCCGCACTGACTGCAGCCGGTGTGAGCGGCGCGATGGCTGCGACCGAGGAAGACTGGTCGACGGAATATCTCGCGCCGGTGTTGGCGATCAAGATCGTCGACGGCATGGCACCCGCCATCGCCCACATCAACCGTTACGGCTCGCACCACACCGACGCCATCGTGACGGAGAACTACACCGACGCCATGCAGTTCCTGCGCGAGGTCGATTCGGCGAGCGTGATGATCAACGCCAGTACGCGTTTTGCCGACGGTTTCGAATTCGGTCTGGGGGCGGAGATCGGCATCTCGAATGACAAGCTGCACGCACGCGGCCCGGTCGGTCTCGAAGGGCTGACGAGTCTGAAGTACGTCGTGTTCGGGCACGGCGAAGTGCGTCACTAATGGCAACGAAGGCGTAGACGCATGAAACTGCAAGCACTCGGCCCGACCGATTTTCTCAAGATGCCGTGGAAGAACGGTCAGGGCGTGACGACGGAACTGGCGGTGGCACGTCGCCCTGGCGAAGACGGCTTCGACTGGCGTATCAGCACCGCGACGGTCGCCGTGCCGGGCCCGTTCTCCGTGTTCGCGGGCATCGACCGGTCGCTCGCCATCGTTCGCGGTGGCACGCTCACGCTCAACGTGGAAGGACATCCGGACGTCACGCTGACGACGCGTACGGCGCCCTATGCGTTCGGGGGAGAACTCGCGGTGAGCAGCACGCCGACGCTTGAGGCGGACGGCGTGCCTATCGATGACTTCAACGTCATGACGCGACGTGATGGCTGGCAGCACACGCTGAGCCAACATCGTCTCGAAGGCGATGCGCTGACGTGGGCTGTGCCGACGGCGACCGATGCCACCGGATTCCTCTATTGCGCGCAAGGTCTGGTGCGTGTGACGTTCCACGATGGCCGGACGTTGACCGTCTCCGCAGGCCACGCCCTTCGAATCGACGAGACGGATGCTGTCGAAGGTTTCGACGGGGCTCGCGTTTGCGAACTGCACGCTGGTGCACCTTCGACCGATGTTTTCCTGACGACGCTTTCTCGGCGCTGACCGTCAGCGGCCTGTGCGTCTAAAGCCTGGACCGCACAGGCCCCGCTTCGGTGTCCCTTGCCCGTATTTCACCCATCTCGACCGTCCTCAGGTCAAACCCGATATTTTTCCGCGCAGTAAAACGGCATACTTCGAAATAATTCACATATAAATCGAAGTTCCATCCATGAAACAACGAAACGATCTTCCTGCGCGAGGCAGGGCGCGATGGATCCGCTAAGCGACGTGCTGAGCGACTTACGCGCGGACGCGGTCGTCACCGGCCGATTCACGTTCGGTGCGCCGTGGTCGCTGCGCAAACCGGCGCTCGACGGCGCACCGTTTCGCATGGCGATGGGGGAACCGTTTTACCTGATCGTGGCGGGCATGACACCGGTGCGTGTCGAACCGGGCGACTGTGTGCTGTTGCCGCACGGGCACGAGCATGTGATGTGTTCGTCACCGGACGAACCCCCGGTGGTCTTCGAGGAGATGATGTCGGCGCAGGGCATCGAGCCGCGTCTGGATACGCCACTGGCGTTCCGTGCGGGCGGGGATGGTCCCGTCAGCGATCTCTACACCGGCGTGGTGATGTTCCGCGACCGGGTGCGCAACCCGCTGCTGGCGTCGCTGCCGCCCCTGATCCATATTCGCTCAGGCGACCCGGCCGTGCCCGCGTTGCTTACGAACACCATCGCGGGATTTATCGAAGCATCGATGCAGCGCGGTGCGGGATGGCGTGTGGTCGTAGCACGTCTGGCCGACGTCTTGTTCGTGCAGATCCTGCGGGCGTATCTCGAAGCCTGCGGCAGCGCCAGCACCCACTGGTTGCGCGGTATGACCGATCCGCAACTGGGCCGCGCCATTGCGTCCATGCACGAAATGCCTCAGCGCCCGTGGACCGTCGAGCAACTCGCCGCCATCGCGGGCATGTCGCGCTCGAAGTTCTGTCTGCGCTTTCGCGATCTCGTCGGCGAATCGCCGATGACCTACCTCACCACCCATCGTATGTACCTGGCGGCCGAACGTCTGTCGGGTGCAAGCGCGCGGATCTCCGATGTCGCGGAGGCCGTCGGGTACGCCTCGGAAAAGGCCTTCACCCGCGCCTTTCGCCGCTGCTACGGCCTGCCGCCGCGCGAGTACCTTCGCAGCTGCGAGCTGGGTCATTAAGCCACACTCGTCCCTTCCTCTTTGATGTGCCTCGTCGCACGTGCGGCGTGCGGCGTGCGCGCGGTACGCGTGACGTCTGCATGCGGCTGATGGCTGCCTGAGGGTTTTCCCGTCTCTGGACGAACGGCATCCTTTTCGGGCCGCGCGGCCGTTGTCCGGCAATTTCCTCGTTGTGAGAATTCATTCGCCATCTGCCGGTGCAGCGCGCTTCACCGCTGCACACGGCAGTCACAACGGGAGAGTCAATGGAATTCCAACTCAACGGGCGGCCCTTCGTCTTCGACGGCGAGGACGACACGCCTATGCTGTGGGTCATCCGCGATGCTGCGGGGCTGACCGGAACGAAGTACGGATGCGGCATCGGGGCGTGCGGCGCGTGCACCGTGCACCTCGAAGGCGTGGCCACGCGCACGTGCGTGCTGCCGGTCTCGGCCGTCGCGGGCAAGCGCATCACGACCATCGAAGCGTTGTCGCCCGCGCGCTCGCATCCGATCCAGCAGGCGTGGATCGCCAAAGACGTGCCGCAGTGTGGCTACTGCCAGTCCGGCATGGTGATGGCGGCCGCAGCACTGCTCGATAAGCATCCGCATCCGACCGACGCGCAGATCGATGAGGCGATGACGAACCTCTGCCGTTGCGCGACCTATCACCGTATCCGGGAGGCGATCCATGACGCAGCAAAACGTTGAGCGCACGGCATCTCCCGTGAACGACACATCCCTCACTGCGCCCGCTTCGTCGTCGCGCCGCCAGTGGCTCAAGGGCATGTCGCTCGCCGCTGGCAGCCTGCTGATCCCGATTTCCGCGTCATGGCTGACAAGCCCCGAGGCCCGCGCTGCCGATGCAGCTGACGGCCATCTTGTCGAGATCAACGACTGGATTCGCATCGACGCCGACGGCACGACGGTGCTCGGACTCTCGCAGTGCGAAGTCGGGCAGGGCGTGTACACGGGCTTGCCGCAAGTGTTGGCGGACGAACTGGACGCGGACTGGCGACGCGTACGTGTCGAGTTCGTAACCGCGCGCGACGCCTACCGCACGGCCGCCGCGAACGAAGCGTTGCAGCAGTTCGTGGGCGCATCGATGTCGGCCACACTGTTCTACGAACGACTGCGGATTGCGGGAGCGCAGGCGCGTGAGGCGCTCGTCGCGGTTGCCGCCCGCCGGTTTGGCGTTCGCACGACCAACTGCGTGACGCGCGACGCTCGCGTGATGCATCCGCAGTCGGGTCGCTCGCTCGGCTATGGCGAACTGGTAGCTGAGGCGGCGAAGCTGCCCCTCAATCCGCATCCGCGTCTGAAGAACGAGGCCGCGCATTCGCTGATCGGTCGCGCGGTCGCTCGTCTCGATACGCCGTCGAAGGTCGACGGCTCGGCCGTCTTCGGCATCGACGTGAAGGTGCCGGACATGCTCATCGGCGCCATTCTGATGGCCCCGACGTCGGGCGGCACGCCGCTGTCCGTGCGCAATCGCGATGAGATCAAGGCACGCAAAGGCGTGCACGATGTGGCGCTTGCCAAGGATGCCGTCATCGTCGTGGCCGACGATTACTGGTGCGCGAAGAAAGCCTGCGACGCGCTCGACGTCGAATGGAAAGCCGGTCCCGCCGCCGACAGCACGACGATCATGGCGCAGCGTCGCGAGGCACTGGTCAAAGCGAAGGGCGGTGTCGCCACGAACATCGGCGACGCACCCGCACTGATCGACGCAGGCGGTAAGGTGGTGACGGGCGAATACCACACGCCGTATATCGTCCACGCGACGATGGAGCCGGTGAACGCCACCGTGCATGTGCGCCACGACAAAGGCGAGATCGAGGTGTGGGGCCCGATTCAGGGACAGGACAAAGTGCGCTGGGCGCTGGGCGGCATTTTCAAGCTGCCGCCCGAAAAGATCACGGTACATACGACGTTCCTCGGCGGTAGCTTCGGACGCAAGTACGTGCCCGACTTCGTGATTCACGCGGCCGTCGCGTCGGCGGCCGTGGGTCGTCCCGTCAAAGTGATCCGTTCGCGCGAGGACGATATCCGTCACGGCTTCTACCGGCCCTGCGCATCGGGACGCTTCCAGGCCGTGCTCGGTGACGACGGGTTGCCCAAAGCCATGCACCTGCGCGTGGCGGGGCAGTCGATGTACAACGTCATCAAGAAGGATCACTACGAGAAGGCGGGTTACGACGAGACCATGCTCGACGGACTCTACGACCTGGTCTACGCCGTGCCGAATCTGCGCGTCGAAGGCATCGACGTGCCGCAACCGAACATTCCCGTGAGCTTTATGCGCTCGGTCGGCTCGACGTCGAGCGTGTTCTTTCTCGAGAGCTTCATTGACGAGATGGCGGACGCAGCGGGCATCGAGTCGATTGAGTATCGCAAGCGTTTGCTGAAGCACGACCCGCTCGCCACACGTGTCGTTGAAGAGACGGAGAAGGCGGCCGGATGGCGAACGAAGGCGAAAGCGGGCGTGCATCGTGGCTTCGGCTACTGCACCTACACGGGACGCGGTGCAGCGTTCTCGACGTATGTCGCCGTCGCAGTGGAGCTGCGTGTCGTGGGGGATCGCTTCAAGGTCGAACGTGTGGTGTGCGGCGTCGACTGCGGTCGCGCGATCAATCCGAACCTCATCCGCGCGAACATCGAAGGCGGCATCGGCTTTGCGTTGACGAATACGTTCAAGAGTCAGATCACGTTCGCGAATGGTGGCGTCGAACAGAGCAACTTCGGCGACTACCCGTTGCTGTATCTCACGGAAATGCCGAAAGTCGAGACGGTGATTCTGCCGAGCGATCGTCCGCCACAGGGCTGTGGCGAAGTGTCGTTGCCGCCGATGGCACCGGCGGTCGCGCAGGCGATTCGTCGCGCGACAGGTATACGACCGCGTTCGATGCCGTTGCCGCAAACGGTGACCGAAGCGCGCGCGCTGCGTCAGGCAGACCTGGCAGACTTAGCGGGCTCGGGTGACGCTGTTCGCAGGGGGCAAGGGTAATGGACGGCGTCGATGCCGAAGTGCTGGACGCCGTCGCGCGCTGGCAGTCGCAGGGCGACGACGTGTTGCTCGCGACCGTCGCCCGCACGTGGGGTTCTGCACCGCGTCCGGTCGGCGCCATGATGGCACTCACCCCGCGCGGACGCGTCGCCGGATCGGTCTCGGGTGGTTGCATCGAGGACGATCTGCTCGCGAAGGTCGCGGGCGGCTTTCGCCCGGGATTGCGTCCGCATGTGAAGACGTACGGCCTGAGCGCCGACGAAGCGCACCGATTCGGTCTGCCGTGCGGTGGCACGCTGGAGCTCGTCATCGAATGTGTCACGCCGCGCAGCGCACTCGACGCCATGCGCTCGGTCATCGCGGCCGGACGTCTCGGGGTTCGCGAACTCGATCTGCGCACCGGACAGGCGCGCGTGCGCGGCGTCGGTCAACCGGCGGCGTTCGGCTATACGCCAACGCGACTGTCGGTCCCGTTCGGGCCGCGCTGGCGAATCATCGTGATCGGCGACGGACAACTGACGCAGCATCTCGTGCACATGGCGTTGCCGCTCGGCTACCAGATCGTGATCTGCGACCCGCGCGACATTCACGATGATCACGATCACGCACAGGAGACGCACCGTCACGTCACGCGCACGAAGGAGATGCCGGACGATCTCATCGTGCGCCTGCGTCCCGACGGCAATACGGCCATCGTGGCACTGACGCACGATCCCAAACTCGACGACATGGCGCTGCTCGAAGCGCTGAAGTCCGAGGCGTTCTATGTCGGTGCGATCGGCTCGCATCGCAATCAGGCGTCGCGGCGCGAGCGGCTGGCGATGTTCGATCTGACCGCCACGCAGATCGGGCGGCTGCACGGGCCTGTCGGCTTGCCGCTCGGATCGCGCACACCGCCCGAGATTGCGCTGGCGATTCTGGCGCAGATGACGGCATTGCGTAATGGTGTCAGGGCGGGTGTCGACGTGTCGTCATCGTCATCCGGACATGTGTCATCGAGACGGAGGACACCGGCCATGCACGCCGCCTGACATCGCAATCCTCCCCGATATGGCATTGACCCGAAGCGCGCTTGCCAGGTATGGCGGCGTGAGGGCGTGCCGCACCCGCAGTAGATGGCTGAAGTGTAATTCGTAGTCCAATATAAATAAGGGAATGTCATGAAACGCAAGGTTTGGATGGCAATGGCCCTGACGCTCGCGGCGGGCGGCGTCAGGGCGGACGGGTTGCAGATTTACGGGATTCTCGACAACAGCGTCGAATATCTCAGTAACGCCGGGGTCGGCGCGAACGGCAGCAAGCAGTCGGTCGTGCGCGCGAGCAACGGATCGCAGGTGCAGAACCGCTTCGGCTTCAAGGGATCGGAAGATCTCGGCGGCGGCCTCAAGGCCATCATGCAACTGGAGTCCGGCTTCAACCTCAACAACGGTGTGTTGCAGCAGGGCGGGCGGATGTTCGGCCGTCAGGCCTACGTGGGGTTGCAGAACGAATGGGGCGCGCTGACCGTTGGCCGTCAGAAGAATCTGATTTACGACGCGTTCCTCGAACTCGACCCGCTCGGCTACTACAGCTATGCGTTGCCCGCACTCGATGCGCAGTTTGCGGGCAAGGCGGATAACTCGATCAAGTACGCGGGCAACTTCAACGGCTTCAAGGTCGCGGGGTTGTTCTCGACGGGTTACGACGCCACCATCGCCAACGGCGGACAAGTGCCGGGCGAGTGGCGCGTGGGCAAGGAGTACAGCGTGTCGGTGGGTTACGCCAATGGGCCGCTGAATGTCTCACTCGTGTACGACCAGCAACAGGGCACGACCATCGCCACGCAGGGCAACACGACACAGCGCGTGGCCGCCGGCGCGAGTTACGCGATCGGCAACTTCAAACCCTACGTCGGTTATCAGTGGTATCTGAGCAATGTGCCGGGCGTGGCTGCACGTAACGAGTTGTACTTCGCCGGGTTGCAGTATCGTCCGGTGACGGAGGTGATTCTTTCGGGCGCGATCTTCTACAACAACATCACGTCGACGAATCAGCACCCGTATCTGCTGGCGGCGAACGCAGCATATCTGCTTTCCAAGCGCACGCAGCTGTTTGCCGAAGTCGGCTTCTCGCGCAACCAGAATGGCTCGAATCTGGGCGTGACCGGTTACGGCATGAGCATCGTGCCGGGCAGCAATCAGCTCGGCGTGGCGGTGGGGCTGTCGCATTACTTCTGATCCCGTACCTCCGGGGTAAAACAAAAATGGACACCCGAGGGTGTCCATTTTTGCATCGACGGATGCCCGGTGAGGGCATCGCGATCCGTGCTTAGTGACGGAAGTGGCGCGTGCCCGTCATCAGCATGGCGACGTTGCGTTCGTCGGCTGCGGCGATGACTTCGTCGTCGCGCATCGAGCCGCCCGGGTGGATCACGCAGGTCGCGCCTGCATCGACCACCACGTCGAGGCCGTCACGGAACGGGAAGAAGGCATCCGACGCCACGGCCGAGCCGTTCAGCGACAGACCGGCGTTTTGCGCCTTGATGCTGGCGATACGGGCCGAGTCCACTCGGCTCATCTGACCGGCACCCACGCCCAGCGTCATACCGCCGGCGCAGAACACGATGGCGTTCGACTTGACGTACTTCGCCACGCGCCATGCGAACAGCAGGTCTTCCATTTCCTTCGGCGTCGGGTGACGCTTCGTGACCACACGCAGTTCATGCGGTGCCACATTCTTCGAGTCGGTCGACTGGACGAGCAGGCCGCCGCCCACGCGCTTGAAGTCGTACTGGTTCACGCCATTGCCCATCGGTACTTCCAGCAGACGCACGTTCTGCTTGGCGGCGAACACTTGCTTGGCGGCGTCGGTGAACGACGGGGCGAGCAGCACTTCCACGAATTGCTTGGCGACGGCTTGCGCAGCCGCTTCGTCGACCTCGCGGTTGAAGGCGATGATGCCGCCGAAGGCCGACGTCGGATCCGTCTGGAAAGCCTTGGCATACGCTTCGGCGGGCGACGCGGCCACGGCCACACCGCACGGGTTCGCGTGCTTGATGATGACGCAAGCCGGGGCTTCGAACGTCTTCACGCATTCCCACGCGGCGTCGGCGTCGGCGATGTTGTTGTACGACAGTTCCTTGCCCTGCAACTGACGGTAGTTTGCCAGCGCGCCTTCCGGCGTCACGATGTCACGGTAGAACGCGGCGCTCTGGTGCGGGTTCTCGCCGTAGCGCATGTCCTGCACCTTGGTGTACGCCAGGTTCAGCGTAGCCGGGTAGGCCGAGCGCTCGTCGTGACGCAGCGACTCGCCGAGGCTCGTCAGATAGTTCGTGATCGCGCCATCGTACTGGGCGGTGTGAGCGAACACCTTGGTCGCCAGACGGAAGTTCGTGGTGTAACCGACGGTGTTGTTGTTCGCCTTCATTTCGTCGAGCACCACGGCGTAGTCGGCCGGGTCGACGATGACGGTGACGTCGCGATGGTTCTTCGCGGCCGAGCGCAGCATGGTCGGGCCGCCGATGTCGATGTTCTCGATGGCGTCTTCGAGCGAGCAGTCGTCTTTGGCAACGGTCTGAACGAACGGGTACAGGTTCACGACGAGCAGGTCGATCGTCGGAATGCCGTGCGTGTCGAGGGCGGCCATGTGCTCGGGCAGGTCGCGACGCGCCAGAATGCCGCCGTGAACCTTCGGATGCAGCGTCTTCACGCGCCCGTCGAGCATTTCCGGGAAGCCGGTGTAGTCGGCCACTTCGGTCACTTTCAGACCGGCGTCAGCCAGCAATTTGGCGGTGCCGCCGGTGGAGAGAATCGACACGCCTTGGGCGGCGAGCGACTTGGCGAAGTCGACGATGCCAGTCTTGTCGGAGACGGAAATGAGAGCTTGCTTGATCATGACGGACGGTAGTGAAGCGGCAAAAACGGGCGGTTAAACACAGGTAGCGCGGATGGGCCGGGTCGGCCGTGGCAGCGGAAGTTGCTGCCGCAGTCCTTACAGCAGGCCGTGCTGCTGCAACTTCTTGCGCAGCGTATTGCGGTTGATTCCCAGATATTCCGCGGCGAGCGACTGGTTGCCGTCGGCCTTGCCGAGCACGAACTCGAGCAGGGGCTTTTCGACGACGGAAACGACCATATCGTAGACATCATGTGGCCGTGCGCCGTCCAGATCCCGGAAATACATATCCAGACTGTCGCGCACAGATTGTTCTATGTTTGCTTTGCTCATGCGGCTAATAGCTCCCTCGGAGATTCTTGTTCATAGCAGAGGCGGTCCGAGTGCACCTTCTGCTCTTCGAAAAACGCGTTGACCGCAGCCAACTGTTCCTGCGTGGTGTCGAGCGTATTCATACGCTGGCGGAACGTGGCTGCCCCCGGCAGGCCACGCGAATACCACGCGATGTGCTTCCGCGCGGTCCGTACACCGGTGTACTCCCCGTAGAACTCGTAATGGTCCACGAGGTGTTCGTTCATGATCTGCTGGATCTCGTCGACGCGCGGCGGCAAGGCGATTTCGCCCGTCGTGAGAAAGAGTTCGATGTCGCGAAAGAGCCACGGACGCCCCTGCGCCGCGCGGCCGATCATGATGGCGTCTGCGCCCGTGACTTCGAGCACGTGCTTTGCCTTCTGCGCTGACGCGATGTCGCCGTTGGCCACCACCGGGATGCGTGCGGCCGCCTTCACCGCGGCGATGGTCTCGTACTCGGCGTCGCCGTGGTACAAGTCGGCGCGCGTACGGCCGTGCACGGTCAGCATGCTGATGCCGCACTCTTCGGCGATGCGTGCCACCGTCAGCGCGTTCTTGTGTTCGCGGTCCCAGCCCGTGCGAATCTTCAGCGTAACGGGCACGACGTCGCCCACGGCACCCACGACGGCGGACACGATACGGGCGACCAGCGGCTCGTTCTGCAACAGCGCCGATCCGGCGGCAACGTTACAGACCTTCTTGGCCGGGCAGCCCATGTTGATGTCGATGATCTGCGCACCGCGCTCGACGTTGTAGCGTGCGGCTTCGGCCATCATTGCTGGGTCGGCCCCGGCGATCTGCACCGAAATCGGGGCCACTTCGCCCGCGTGATTCGCGCGACGCATCGTCTTCTCGCTCTTCCACAGCTGTGCGTTGGACGCCACCATTTCCGACACGGCATAGCCCGCCCCCAGTCGTTTGCACAACTGGCGGAACGGCCGATCCGTCACACCCGCCATGGGGGCGACGAACAGGTTATTGCGGAGTTCGTGGGGACCGATACGCACGATGAAGGGGAAAAGCCGGAAAAAAGATCGCTATTTTACTGCGAAAACCCGCCCTCGTCGCCTAAAAAATGTGCAAAGTTCCGGGCGGGCCTGTCGGGGCCGCGCCGGAAAGACCTCGGGCGATGCCCGGCGAAGGGCTTGATATCTCGGGATTAGCCGCGCTGGCCGAACATCATCTGCCGGGCGAAGGCGGTTTTGAGGGGGGGGACGAGATCGAGGCTGGCCAGCGCCATGCCGCGTGCGAGCGCGACCGGTGTGGCGTCGATGCCGAAGAGGCGGGGCAGCAGATCGGTGATGCGGATCGTAAGACCTCGGTCCGCGCGGCGGCGGCGGGCGAACGCGCTCAGCGCAGCCGGACCCGCCACGCCCTGATGCGCCGCACCGGAGCGGGCATGGCGAACGAGGCTGTCGGCAAGGTCGAAGGCGTCGCGCAATCCCAGGTTCAGGCCCTGACCGGCCACGGGGTGAAGCGTCTGGGCCGCGTTGCCGATGGCGGCGACGCGCCCGTCGACCACCTGACCCAGGGCGTTCAGACCGAGCGGGAAGCCCGCGCGTCCGGTGATCGAGGTAAAGCGGCCCATGCGGTCGCCGAACGCCTTGTGCAGCTCAGTGAGGAATTGGGCGTCGTCCAACGCTCGGCGGCGACTGGCCTCGGCGTTCGAGCAGCACCACACCAGCGCGTAGCCGTTCTCTTGCGGGAGGAGCGCCACGGGACCGTCGGACGTGAAACGCTCCCACGCCCAGCCGACGCGCGGGCGCTCGCACGTCACGAAGCCCACCAGGGCCGTCTGACCGTAGTCGCGCGTGCGCGGCCGCGCCGTCTGCCCTTCGAACAATCCGCCTTCGGCGTTGACGGCGAGCGTGGCGTGCAGCGTGTGTGTGTGATCGTCGCCCACGGCTTCGAGCGTGAGCGTGACCTGCTGGGCGTCCTGACGCAGCGCGATGGCGCGATACGGGCGGAAGTGATGCAGTCCCGGTATGTCGCTGTCGAGCACGCTGAGCGATGACGCTTGCGACGCATGCTCGAAGCGCGTCGGTAGCTGTGCCATCGCAGTATCGAGCGCGCGCATGAGCGCGCCGTAACGCACGACGTAGCCGAGGGCCGGCACGCCGTGATCAAGATAGTCGATCTCGGTGCTGCCGAAGCGTTGCGCCTGCGAGACATGAATGTGCCGGATCGGCGTGCTCGGCAGCGCGGTGCGCTCACTTGGATCGCGCGGCCACGCGCCCGCGCGCGCGAGAATCTCGCGGCTGCCGTGCGACAGGGCGAGCGTGCGCGGGTCGTCGTAGCTGGCTTGCGCGCCGCGCGCGTCCACCAGCGCCACGCGCAAGTGCGGTGCGCGCTGCGCGAGCAACAGGGCGAGCGCTGTACCGACCGGACCGGCACCCACGATGGCGACGTCGAAACGCGCGGCAGGCCGTTCGGTCGCCGCGCGCTTCTCGGAAACGTTGGAAATGTCGGAGGTGCCGGAAGCCTGTGCGTTCGTCATCAGCCGTAAGTCCGCGATGCGTCAGCCGCGCATCAGCGCTTCGATTTCGTCGGCATCGACCGGCACGTCGCGCGTGAGCAGCGTGCAGCCGTCGGCGGTCACCACGGCGTCGTCTTCGATACGAATGCCGATGTTCCAGTAACGCTCGTCGACGTCCGCCCCCGGGCGCACGTAGATGCCCGGCTCGATGGTCGTGACCATGTTGGTGGCCAGTGTGCGCCACGGACGCTCGCCGTTCGGGCCGTCCTCGCGGTATTCGCCGCAGTCGTGCACGTCCATGCCGATCCAGTGGCCGGTGCGGTGCATGTAGAAGCGGCTGTAGGCCTTGTTGGCGATGACGTCGTCCAGACTGCCTGCCGTGTCACGCTTGAGCAAGCCGGTGTCGAGCATGCCCTGCGCAAGCACGCGAACGGCTGCGTCGTGCGGGGCATCGAAGCGCGCGCCTGCGCGCGTGGCGTCGATGGCGGCTTGTTGCGAAGCCAGCACGATGTCGTAAAGCTCGCGCTGCGCCGGCGTGAACTTGCCGTTGGCCGGGAACGTGCGGGTAATGTCGGAAGCGTAGCCGTCGAGTTCGCAGGCGGCATCGATCAGCACGAGATCGCCGTCGCGCAGCTCGGCGTCGCCCGCGCGATAGTGCAGCACGGTGGCGTTCGCGCCGGTCGCGACGATCGAGCCGTACGCCGGGAATTGCGAACCGTTGCGGCGGAATTCATACAGCAGCTCGGCTTCGAGATGGTATTCGCGCAGGCCGACCCGCGACGCCTTCATGGCGCGCACGTGCGCGTCGGCGGAAATCTTTCCCGCGCGGGCCATGATGTCGAGTTCGGTGCTGTCCTTGATCAGACGCATCTCGTCGAGAATCGCGCGAATGTCGCGCGCGGCCGACGGTGCCGACACGCCGGTGCGGCTCTGCGCACGTACGGCGTTCAGCCAGTGACGCACCTGACGGTCCTGCTGTGCCGATGCCCCCAGCGCGTAGAACAGGGCGGGCGCGTCGGCCAGCAATTGCGGCAGGCGCGTGTCGATTTCGTCGATGGGGTAGGCGGCGTCGAAGCCGAAGGTCTCGCGCGCGGCGTCCGGGCCGAAGCGATAGCCGTCCCAGATCTCGCGCTCTTCGTTCTTCGCGCGGCAGAAGAGAATCGATTGCCCCGTTCGGCTGTCGAGGACGACGACCGCTTCCGGCTCCGTGAAGCCCGACAGGTAATAGAAGTAGCTGTCGTGACGATACGGATAGTCGCTGTCGCGGTTGCGCGGCACTTCCGGCGCCGTGGGCAAGATGGCGACACCGCCACCGGCCTTGCGCAGCTGTTCGATGACTCGCTCGCGGCGGGCACGGTACGGGGAATCAGACATCGCGGGCTCCATTTCGGGATATTGGTTCGAGTTCAGACGTATGGACTTGCGTTCAGGCGATTCTACTGCCGGGCGAGCGCGCGTGCCCGGCGCGCACTTCGGCGTCCAGGGCATCGAGCTGGGCCGGGGTGCCGACGTTTTCCCAAATGCCGTCGAAGCGCTCGCCGCTCGCGTGTCCTGCGGCAATCGCGCGCTGGTACAACGGCGTGAGCGCCATGCGCGTGCCCGGAGCGATGCCGTCGAACAGGCGCAGGTCATACAGCGCGATGTTGCCGAACGTGAGCGCTTCGGCCGTCGGGGTCGCGGCGTCGCGCAGGAACAGACGGCCTGCCGCGTCGAGCGCGAAGTCGCCCGTCGGATGGAAGAGCGGGTTCGGCACCATCACCAGATGCATGCCCGGTATCGGTTGCGCGGCAAGACGTTTGGCCTGCGCGCGAAGCGTGGCGTAATCGAAGTCGGTGAAGATGTCGCCCGACACGGCGAGAAACACGTTCCCGTCACCTTCGAGCAGCGCGCGAGCCTGGGCGATACCGCCCGCCGTCTCCAGCGCTTCGGCTTCGGCCGAGTACGCCAGATGCACGCCGTAGGCGCTGCCGTCGCCGAGGGTGGCTTCGATCTGCGCGCCCAGCCAGGCGTGATTGATCACAATCTGCGTGAAACCGGCGCGGGCCAGCGCTTCGATCTGCCACACGATGATCGGCTTGCCGCCGACGGTGAGCAGCGGCTTGGGGCGAGTGTCGGTGAGCGGACGCATGCGTTCGCCGCGTCCGGCCGCGAAGATCATCGCTTTCATGGGCGATGCCTCAGAACGTGTAGCCGACGTCGACCTGCTGGCCGGTCAGCTCGTCGAGCAGCTTCGCCAGCGGACGCAGCGGCGCATAGCGGTCGGCAACCTTGCGGGCGTAGTCGAGAAAGCGCGGGGTGTCGGCGAGATAGCGGGGCTTTCCGTCGCGATAGTTGATGCGCGCGAAGATGCCGAGCACCTTGAGGTGACGTTGCAGTCCCATCCATTCGGCCTGACGGTAGAACTCGCCGAAGTCGGCGTCGACCGGCAGACCGGCCTTGCGCGCCCGTTCCCAGTAATAGGCCAGCCAGTCGAGCTGACGCTCTTCGTCCCAGCTAAGGAACGCGTCGCGCATGAGCGAGATGACGTCGTAGGTCAGCGGGCCGTAGACGGCATCCTGAAAATCGAGAATGCCCGGGCCAGTGGTACCCGGCAGGCCCGGCATCAGATTGCGGGGCATGTAGTCGCGATGCACGAAGACTTTCGGCTGTGCGAGCGCGCTGTCGATGAGCAACTGATTGATGCGATCGAGCGTGGCGCGTTGCGACTCGCTCAGTTCGACCTTCAGATGCTTGCCGATGTACCAGTCGGGGAACAGATCGAGTTCGCGCTTGAGCAGCGCGGTGTCGTAGGCTGGCAGCACGTCGGTGCGCGAGCTTTTCTGCCAGACGATCAGCGCGTCGAGCGCGGCGCGCATCAACGGGCGGGCATTGTCTTCGGTCAGGACGTCGAGATACGTCTCGCGCCCGAGATCGGTGAGCAGCAGGAAACCTTGCGCGAGATCCTCGGCCAGCACCTTCGGCGCTTGCAGGCCGGCTTCTTCCAGCAACTGGGCAACGTGCACGAAAGGTCGGCAGTCCTCTTGCGGGGGCGGCGCGTCCATCACGATCAGGCTCGGATGTGCGGGGGCGTGGCTGCCAATGCGGAAGTAGCGCCGGAAACTCGCGTCAGCCGATGCAGGTGCCCAGTTCGCCGTGTCGAGCGAGAACTCGGAGGACAGACCGGAGAGCCAGTGGTGAAGGGCTTGCAGGCGGGGATCGGAGGTGTTCAAGAGTTCGCTGGAAGCGTTGGAAACACTCGCGGATGTGCTGGGTTGTGCGGTCATGGTGGGGGCCGTAAACGTCTTGCCATATAATACCCGATCATGTTTTCCCGACGCCCTGTTTCTCGACCTCGATCGACCGTCCCGAATGTCCCGGTGAAGCCGGCTGGACAAGCGGGATTGGCTGCCCGCAAGCGGCGCCACGATTGTCTCGCTGTTTGCGTACATGCCGGATAAACAAGTCCATACGAATGAAGTCTCGTCGCTGCAGCGCATGATGCGCACGCGACGCAAGCCATTGGCGCTGCTGCTCTCCCTTCCGGGTGTGTGGTGTTCGCTCGCCGGTGCGCAGGAAATTCCCCCGCCCGATATCGCCAAGAGCGACGGCCTCGTGTTGCGCACGGTGCCGGCGCTCGTCGACAACCCGCTCTCCAGCGGCGACGACGTGCCGATGTACGTGCGCGGCATGGCCCTCACCGGCCGGACCAACGTGGACGCAACCGTCGATGGCGACGCCGAAGCGCGCAAGTACCGCTCGTTTGTGAAGGGCGACCGCCTGACGTACGACCAGGACACGGACGAAGTGGTGGCGCACGGTAACGCGCGTCTGTCGCAGGGCGGCAACATGTTCATCGGCCCCGAAGCCCATATGTATACGGGGGCGGGCGATGGCTACATGCTCACGCCGACCTACCGGCTCGTGTCGGGCGGCGGCGGCAAGTCGGAGCGCGCCGACATCGAAGCCAACAATGTCGTGACGCTGCAACGCGGCACGTATTCCGGCTGCGCGACCTGCGCGGAAGACGGCAAGACGCCTGCGTGGTACATCAAGGCGACCGAATTCGAGTTCGATCAGGAGCAGCAGGAAGGCACGGCGTACAACGGCATTCTGTTCTTCCAGGGCGTGCCGATTCTCGCCAGCCCGTACATGTCGTTCCCGACGTCCAACGAACGCCGCTCTGGCTTTCTGGCACCGACGTTTACGCAGTCGAGCCGTACCGGCTTCGAACTCGCCACGCCGTACTACTTCAACATCGCCCCGAACCGCGATCTGACGATCACACCGCGCTTCATGACCAAGCGCGGCGTGATGGGCGTTGCCGACTTCCGCTACCTGGAACCGACCTACTCGGGCTTGTTCCATATCGAGTATTTGCCGAAGGATCGTGTCACAGGCGACGCACGTTACACGTTCACCTGGCAGCACAGTCAGGCGCTCGGCTATGGCGTGAACGGCTACGTGAATTTCTCGAAGGTTTCGGACGATACCTATCCGGATGACTTCGGCACCGGCACGAACTTTCAGACGGGTGTGCAGCGTGTGTACAACCGCGAGGCAGGCCTGACCTGGAGTCGCGGGGACTGGTCGTTCCTTGCGCGTGTGCTGAAATATCAAACGCTCGCCCCCAGTTCGCCGCAGTACGAATCTGTGCCCGAACTGTCGGCGACGTACAACAAACTGGATTTTCACGGCTTCGATTTTTCGATGCCGATCCGGTATAACCGGTTTCAGATCGCTTCCTGGACGGGGCAGCCGAATGGCGAGCGCATATACGCGCAGCCGACGTTGAGCTACCCAATTTTGACACCGGGGTACTTCATTGTCCCTAAGGTCATTTTCAACGCTGCTTCGTATAACGTCGATTATCCGAGCGGCTCGACGCTGCATTCATCGACGACACGAACGTTGCCTACGGTCAGTCTCGATACCGGGCTGACGTTCGAACGACCGTTGACGCTGTTCGGTTCAGCGATGAAGCAGACGCTGGAACCCCGTCTGTTCTACGTCTATACGCCGTACCGCGATCAAAGCTCGATTCCGATTTTCGACAGCGCAACGGCTGACTTCAACCTTGCAGAGATCTTCAGCGAGAATTCGTTCATCGGTGTTGACCGGATTCAGGATGCCAATCGCGTCACGGCCGCACTCACATCCCGCCTGATCGACGCCGAGACGGGCATAGAGCGTGCGCGCGTCTGGTATGCCCAACGCTATAACATTCAGCAATCGCGTGTGACGATGCCGGGTGGGGTGCCGGAGGACGCGGGCGTTTCCGATTTCCTCGTGGGTGGTTCGGCCTTGCTCTACCGGAGCATCACGTTCAGCACCGCGGTGCAGTACAGCCCGAGCACGTCGCAGTTCAACCGGTCGGACGTCGGTGTGACATGGCGCCCGGGCGAGCGCAGGGTGTTCAACGTGTACTACCGTTACCTGCGCAATCCGCCGCCGGTCGTGGGACAAAGTGCGTTGACCGTTACGCCGATCAACCAGATCGAACTTTCGGGTCAGTGGCCGATCACACCGCGACTCGGCATTGTGGGGCGTCTGAACTACAGCATTACGGACAAGACGTTCGTCGATGCCCTGGCGGGTTTCGAGTATGATGCCGACTGCTGGGCCTTCCGGATTGGGCTCCAGCGCTATGCGACCAACGCCACCACGACAACTTCGCGGGTCTTCGCGCAGTTGGAGCTGAAGGGCTTGACCAAGTCGAGCAACAGCGCCACAGAAGCCTTCAAGGTCGGGGTGCCGGGCTACCAGCCGCCGCCGACGAACCAGATTCCTTCTCGATTCAGCAACTATGAATGACATGTTTGTGAAGCGTGCCTCGCTGCTGGCGGGCCTGTGTCTTGCCGCCGGGGTGGCGGTTGCGCAGCCGGCGCCGGTCAGCGCCAAAGCCGCAGGTGCACCCGCGTCGTCCGCACGCGCCGTCGATTCCATCGTCGCCGTGGTCAACGACAGCGTGATCACCCGCAAGGAGCTCGACACGCGTATCGAGGAGGCCAAGCATCAACTGACGCTCTCCAAACGCCCGATTCCGGACGCCGATCTGTTGCAGCGCCAGGTGCTCGAACAGATGATCGTCACGCAGGTGCAGCTTCAGCGCGCCAAAGAAGGCGGCATTGTCGTGAAGGACGCCGACGTCGAACAGGCCTTGCAGCGCATCGCCGCCGACAACAGGCTGAGCGTCGATCAGTACAAAGCGCGTCTGGCCCAGGCCGGCGTGCCGTGGGACGCTTTCCGCAAGGAAGTGCGCGAGCAGATCATCATGGCGCGCCTGCGCGACCGCGAAGTCGACAGCCAGGTTCAGGTGAGCGACTCGGAAATCAACGCATACCTCGCCGCGCAGCGTGGCGCCAATGCCGCGCCGGCGGAGACGGAATACCGCCTGAGCGAGATTCTCGTGAAATTGCCGGACGGCGCGACGCCGGACCAGGTCAGCGCAGCGCAGAAGAAGGCGACCGAAGCGCTGGACAAGGCGAAGGCCGGTGGTGATTTCGCAGCGTTGGCAAAGCAGTATTCGGATGCTTCCGATGCCGCCAGCGGTGGCGACATGGGCTTCCGCATTCCCGAACGTATTCCCGATCTGTATCTCAATCAGGTGCAGAAGCTGCAAGCGGGCACCGTTGTGCCGCAAGTGCTTCGCAGCAGCAACGGTTTTCATGTCATCAAACTGGTCGAGACGCGCAAGCAGGGCGGCGATCAGGGCATGACCGTGCCGCAGATCCACGCACGTCACATCCTGATTCGCGTGGGCGATGGTGTCTCGGAAGCGCAGGCACGTCAGAAGCTGCTCGACATCAAGGCGCAAATCGAAGCGGGCAAGGGCGACTTTGCTGACTTCGCGCGTCAGGTGTCAGTGGACGGCTCCGCCTCGCAAGGTGGCGATCTCGGCTGGATTTCGCCGGGCGAGACGGTTCCCGCATTCGAGCGTGCGATGTCCGAACTCAAGGACGGTCAGATCAGCGACCCGGTGCGTTCGGAATATGGCTATCACCTGATTCAGGTGCTGGGCCATCGCGAGTCGCAGGTCTCGGGCGATCAGGAACGTAACCTCGCCATGCAGGAACTGCGCGGCCGCAAGGCCGAACAGCAGTACCGCGATTGGTTGCAGCAACTGCGTGACAGTGCTTACGTCGACTACCGCCTGAGCAACGCGCAGCAGTGAGCATGATGTCCGACCGGTCCTTCGTCCTCGCCATCACCACCGGTGAACCGGCGGGGGTCGGGCCGGAATTGACGGTGCAGGCACTGGTGAAGTGCCTCGCCGCACCGGCGGTGGCTTCTATCACCGCTTCCTCCGCATATTCCCCCGATCCCTCGCTAGCCAATTGCCGCTTCGCTGTGCTCGGCGATGCGTCGCTGCTTGCCGCACGCGCGCAAGCCGTCGGGCTGGGCGACGCCTGGCAGGCGCTGCTCGGTAGCGGACGCGTACACGTTTCGCACCATCCGCTCGCTGCCGCCGTGACGCCGGGACAGCTCGATGCCGCCAACGGCCGCTACGTGCTGGCGCTGCTGGACGATGCCATCGACGGTGCCATGGCGGGTGCGTATGACGCGATCGTGACCGCGCCGTTGCAGAAGAGCACGATCAACGATTGCGGCGTGGCGTTCACCGGACACACCGAGTATCTGGCCGAGCGCACGGGCACGCCGCGTGTCGTGATGATGCTCGCTGGCGGTGGGCTGCGTGTGGCGCTCGCCACCACGCACTTGCCGCTCGCGCAGGTGCCCGGCGCAATTCGTCGCGACGATCTGCTGCAAACGCTCATCATCCTCAATCAGGATCTGATGCGTCACTTCGGGGTGACACGCCCGCGTATTCTCGTGACGGGGCTCAACCCGCACGCCGGTGAATCCGGCTATCTCGGGCGCGAGGAGATCGACGTCATCACGCCCGCACTCGACGACGCGCGCGCTGCCGGTATCGATGCACGCGGTCCCTATCCCGCCGACACGCTGTTTCAGCCCCGTCATCTCGAAGGCGCCGATGCGGTGCTCGCGATGTACCACGATCAGGGCTTGCCGGTGCTCAAATACGCGAGCTTCGGCGCGGGCGTGAACATCACGCTGGGGCTACCGATCGTCCGGACGTCGGTCGATCACGGTACCGCGCTCGACCTCGCGGGCACGGGGCAAGCCGAGAGCGGCAGCCTGCTCGAAGCGCTGCGCACCGCGGCGACGATGGCGGCGAACGCTGCGTTACATGCGTCGACAGCCGCACAATTGACCGCCGGCGCGAGCGTCGATCCGCACGCCACGCCGCCGCGTTCCTAAGGAATTTCACATGAGTAGCGCATCGAAGCGCACGGGCGTCCAACAGGGCCACGTGGCGCGCAAACGTTTTGGTCAGAACTTTCTCGTCGACATGGGCGTGATCGATTCGATCATCAGCGCCATTTCGCCGCGTACCGACGATCTGATGGTCGAAATCGGTCCGGGTCTTGGCGCACTGACGACACCGCTCACCGAGTGGCTGGCGCATTTGCACGTGGTCGAACTCGACCGCGATCTGGTCGTGCGTCTGACGCGCAAGTTCGGCGAGCGCGTGAGCGTTCACGCTGGCGACGCCCTCGACTTCGATTTCGGTTCGCTCGTCCCGGAAGATCGTCGCGACGAAGCGCCGCTACGCATTGTCGGCAACCTGCCGTACAACATCTCCAGCCCACTGTTGTTCCATCTGATGCGCTACGCCGCGCTCGTGCGCGACCAGCACTTCATGTTGCAGGACGAAGTGGTCGAGCGCATGGTGGCTCCGGCGGGTTCAAGCAACTACAGCCGCCTGTCGGTCATGCTTCAGTACCGCTACTGGATGGACAAGGTGCTGCATGTGCCGCCGGACGCCTTCAATCCGCCGCCGAAAGTCGATTCCGCTGTCGTCCGGATGATTCCGCGCGCCGTGGCCGATCTGCCGCAGGTCGATCTCGACGTGTTCGAAGCGGTGGTGGCACAGGCGTTTTCGCAGCGTCGCAAGATGCTGCGCAACACGTTGCACAGCTACCGCGATCGTGTCGATTTCGACGCGCTCGGCTTCGACCTCACGCGTCGTGCCGAAGATGTGCCGGTCGACGAATACGTGAACCTGTCGCGCGCGATCAGCGGCGTCGGTTCACAAGGCTGATCCCGGCGAAGACGAGGACGACGGCGCAGCCAAAGCGCCAACCGACCGATTCGCCGAGAATCAGCACGCCGAACGTCACGCCGAACAGCGGACTGAGGAACGAGAAGGACGCAAGCCGGGCGGCGCTGTAGCGCGTTAGCAACCAGAACCAGATCAGGTAGCTCGCGAAGGCCACACCGATGGATTGATAGACGAGGCTGATCCAGATGGTCGACGTCATTGGCCCGATTTGCACATTACCCGTCGCGAGCGCCAGCGCGCACAGCAGCACCGCCGAGACGGCCAACTGGTACAGCAATGTCTTCGACGGCGCGGCGCTCGCCAGACGCGAGGCCCGCACGACGACCGTCGTCATCCCCCAGAAGATACCGGCCAGAATGGCCAGCAGATCGCCGGGCCACGTGGTGGCGAGATCTGTACCACTGCCGTCCGAGAACGCCACGGCGATACCGCAAAATGCGATGGCCATGCCGAGCCATTGCATGGGCCGCAGCCGCTCGCTGGGCACCGTCCAGTGCAGTCCGATGGCGGTAAAGCAAGGGGCCGAGTACAGAAAGACTGCCATGCGCGACGCGGTCGTGTGCGTGAGGCCGACGAAGATGCAGAGAAATTCGAGCGAGAACAGCGCGCCTGCGAGAATGCCGGCGGGCAGCGTGCCGTCGCCGGTGATCAGGCGCTGACGCCGCCACAGCATCCATGCACCGACAAGCACTGTCGCCACGACGGAACGCAGTCCGGCTTGCAAGACGGCGGGCACGACCGGTACGGCCAGTTTGACGGCGACTTGCTGGCCTCCCCAGACCATGCACAACCCCAGCATGATGGCGAGCGCTGCGGCATCGATCGGACGTGGAGTGGATTTCATGGAATTAATTCGGATGACGATGCATCGTGGGCACGACGCGCAGAAGTGGTCATTGTCACCGATCCTGATACTCAACGCATCAAACCGATGCCGTCAACGCGGGTAATCTTTGCGGGCGTTCGTTCGTCTGTCCGTGTGTGATTGTCTCGTTGCACGGGACAATATGTCCCCGCCTCCCCCGTTTATTGCGCACTTTCGCACCGATACAATGCTCCGCGAGGCGGCTTTCGTCCTTCGTCGAGCAAAGCCGCAGTCCTCGCCTATCCATCGTTTTCACCGTATTCCGCTTCAGATTCAGCACTCACGTATGTACAAGAAAGGCTCTTCCGTTGAATTGCAGTTTTCCCCGTCGCGACTCAACGACGGCGCTGGCGATCCCTACTGGGTCGATCTCACGCGCGACGAAGCGCAGGCACTGCTCGACGCACTGCAAGCGCATCTGGGCCGTCCGGCGACGGATGCGTCAGGCACGGAATCCCCGCTGGTCTTTACGTTGCTGGATCCGGGCGCGACGAAGACGTCCGACACGCTCAGCGACGACGGTGCCGCATCGCACTCGTCCGACGAGACGACCCGCTCACCGGACGCAGCATCACGCCAGTGGGTCTGTGTGATTTGCGGATGGATTTACGACGAAGCGGGGGGGTATCCGGAAGACGGCATTGCTCCGGGCACGCGCTGGGAAGATGTGCCGGACGACTGGCGTTGCCCGTTGTGCGACGTGGGTAAGGAAGACTTCGCGATGGTGGAGTTCTGACGCATCGCATGTGCTGAAAAAAACGACGGCCGCCCCAGGGCGGCCGTTGTCGTATCCGTCAGCGCAATCGAGAAAGCGCTCCGCTTACAGACTGCCTTTGCTCGAATGCTTCTGGATCAGCTCGATCTTGTAGCCGTCCGGATCTTCCACGAAGGCGATGACCGTGGTGCCGCCCTTGACCGGGCCGGCTTCGCGCGAGACCTTGCCGCCCGCGGCACGGATCGTGTCGCATGCCTGATAGGCGTCGTCGACTTCAATCGCCAGATGGCCGAACGCGGTGCCGATCTCGTAGTTTTCCACGCCCCAGTTGTACGTGAGTTCGAGGACGGTGTTTTCCGACTCGGCGCCGTAACCGACGAAGGCCAGCGTGTACTTGTACTCGGGGTTCTCGCTCTGGCGCAGCAGTTGCATGCCGAGCACGCGCGTGTAGAAATCGATCGAGCGCTGCAGGTCGCCGACGCGCAGCATGGTATGGAGCATTCGCATGGTGTTTTCAGTGTGGGGACAACGAAAACTCAATTGTACCCGCCACCATAGAAATGAGCATCATTCATGTTGCGTTGAGAAATTCTTTGCTTTGGATGTGGAACATTGCGACATTCGCTCAGAACTCGGGCAACCACTCGGGCGCGTGTGACTTGAGCGTATCGCGAGCGGCTTCGAATTCCGGGAAGATCGACGCCACGGCCTGCCAGAAGCGCGGCCCGTGGTTCATCTCCTTCAAATGCGCCAGTTCGTGCGCCACGACGTAATCGATCACGCCCAGCGGGAAGTGGATCAACCGCCAGTTCAGGCGAATGCGTCCGTCGGCGCTGCAACTTCCCCAGCGTGTCGTCGCCGACGACAGCCCGAGCGCGGTGTAACTCACGCCCAACCGCTCACCGTAGACGTCGAGGCGCGACGTGAAGAGCTTGCGTGCTTCCTGCTGCAACCAGCCCTGCACACGGTCGCGCATCTGTTCGGGGGCGGCTTGCGGCGGCAGATCGAGCCATAGCGTGTGCGTGTGGATGTCGTACTGCGCGGCACCCGAGCGTCCGCCAAGACGGACCGCCAGCGTGTGGCCGAGGTAGGGCAGCGACGCGCCGTCGACCCACGTTACGCGCGGAATCACCCGGCGCGCGGCGCGCTCGCGGAATTCGGCGATCTTGCTGAAGATCCAGCGTTTCTTCTCGACGACGGCGGCTTCTACATCGGCGATCGTGACCCATCGCGGGGCGGTCACGGCCAGCCCCGACTCGTCGATCATGAAGCCGATGGTGCGACGCGAGGAGCGTTTGAAACGGTAGTAGAGCGCGTGGCCGTCGAGCATGATGACGCGCTCGCCCGGCGCCGGCGCGCGACGCGGTCCGGCGCCCGGGGCGAGCGATGCGGAATCGCTCGTGGCAGTGGTGGATGCGGCGGTGCGGGCGGGTGTGCCGGTCGTGGCAGGCGCGGTCGAAGCTAAGGGCGCGTCAGTGGCGACACCGTTGGCCTCGGCCGCAGGGCTGCCGAACAGATCGAGTTCCATCTGGGGTGCAGGGGTCTCGTGCCGGGAGCGGCTATCGCGTGTATCGCGCTGGTCGCGAGTGGCGGGTTGGGCTTTCGGCATGAGACGGTCTCGCGTGAAGCGCAGTCAGGTCCGGGGTGTCGCGTCGGAGGTGTCAGACGCGCTCGCCCTCGGTTTCGACGTATAAGCGGCGGGGTCGATACGTATCATCTCGCGCTCGATCCACTCGGCGACATCGGCGTTGACGGCTTCGGCCGTGCGGCCTGCCGTCTCGATGACCGGACCGATCGAGACGATCACTTCCCCGGGAAATTTCATGAACGAGTTGCGCGGCCAGACACGTCCGGCATTATGCGCAATCGGCACGACCGGCGCGCCGGTCGCAGTAGCCAGACGCGCGCCGCCCGACTTGTATTTGTTACGCGAGCCGGTTTTCGTGCGCGTACCTTCCGGGAACATGATGATCCATGACCCTTCCGACAGACGCTCGCGCCCTTGCTTCACGACCGATGCGAAGGCATCCGTGCCCTTGCGGCGATCGATGTGAATCATGCTCAGCAGGCCCAGTGCCCAGCCGAAGAACGGCACGTACAGCAACTCGCGTTTGAACACGTAGCACAGCGGGCGTGGCATCAGCGCGGGCAATGCCACCGTCTCCCACGCCGACTGATGCTTTGACAGGATGATCGCAGGTGTCTGCGGCAAGTTCTCCCAGCCGATCACGCGATAGCGCATACCACACAGCTTGTCGCCGACACGCGTCACGACCTTGCACCAGCCCACCGCGAACCAGTAACGCTGCACGCGCGACAGGAACGGGAACGACAGGATGCACGCGATGGCGTACGGAATCGTCCAGACGATCTGGAAGATGAAGAAGAGAATCGAGCGGAGTTGACGCATGGGGTTTCGGGCCTGGGATCGATCGTCTTCGCGAGGTTTGCGCGTGACCGCGTCATCGTACGCGCGGCGGGGCGGCAGTTCAGCGAAGGCTGGGCGGTCGTTGTTCGGTAGCGAGCGTGGAGTTACGCATCCTTGTCGGCTAGCAGATCGTTGACGAACGCCGCCAGACTATCGTGCACGCGCGTGCCTTCGGGCAGGTTGCCTGCGGCGAGCGTCTTCTTGCCCTTGCCGGTGAGCACCAGATGCGGCTGCGCACCCACGGCAGCCGCCGCCTGAAGATCGCGCAGCGAATCGCCCACGGCCGGCACGCCGGTCAGGTCGACTTCGTAGCGTCGCGCGATTTCCTGGAACAGACCGGGCTTGGGCTTGCGGCAGTCGCAGGCATCCACCGAGGTATGCGGACAGAAGAACACGGCATCAATGCGTCCGCCGACGGCTGCCGCCAGCTTCGACATCTTCGCGTGCATCGCACCGAGCGTCGCCATGTCGAAAAGACCGCGCCCCACGCCCGACTGGTTCGTCGCGACGACCACACGGTACCCGGCCTGATTCAGCCGGCCGATAGCCTCGAGACTGCCGGGCAGCGGCACCCACTCGTCCGTCGACTTGATGAATTGATCCGAGTCGGCGTTGATGACGCCGTCCCGGTCGAGAATCACGAGTTTTCGGGCGGCGGGGCCGAGGGTGCGATCTTTGCGCGAATCCATGAGTAGCTCAGTTGATTCGTTGGAACATCAGGCGGCGAGCTTCGAGAGATCGGCCACGCGGTTCATCTGGAAGTGCAGGTTCTTGAGCAACGCGAGGCGGTTGTTGCGCAACGCGTCTTCCTCGGCCATCACCATCACGTCGTTGAAGAAGGCGTCGACCGCATCGCGCAGCTCGGCCAGCGCGGAAAGCGCCTGCGCGTACTCGCGTGCTTCGAACTTCTGCTCGACCACCGGGGTGACCTTTTCGAGGGCGGCGTGAAGCGCCTTCTCGGCCGATTCCAGCAGCAGGTCCAGCGAAATCGTGCCGTCGGCCGGCGGGGCCGTCTTCTTCAGGATGTTGCCAATCCGCTTGTTCGCCGCGGCGAGAGCTTCGGCTTGCGGCAGCGCCGAGAAGGCGCGTACGGCATCCAGACGCTCGATCAGATCGCCGAGATACTTCGGGTGATCGGCCAGCACCGCTTCGATCTCGTTGGCGGCATACCCCTGCTCTCGCAGGTAGCCGCGCAGGCGGTCGAGCACGAACTGGTAGACGTCGTTCAGGTAAGCGGAATCGGCCACGCCCGTGGTGAACTGCTTGTACGTGACGTTCAGCAGTTCCGGCAACATCACCGGCAGACGCTTTTCGATGAGCATACGCACGATGCCCAGCGCGTGACGGCGCAGCGCGAACGGGTCTTTCTCTCCTGTCGGTTGCAGGCCGATGCCCCAAATGCCGACCAGCGTTTCGAGCTTGTCGGCAAGTGCCACCACCGTGCCGGTGGTGCTGGCGGGCAGGGCGTCGCCGGCAAAACGCGGCTGATAGTGTTCCGAGCAGGCCAGCGCGACGTCGGCAGCTTCGCCGTCATGACGTGCGTAGTACGTGCCCATCGTGCCTTGCAATTCGGGGAACTCGCCGACCATGTCGGTCAGCAGGTCGGCTTTGGCCAGCAGTGCGCCGCGCTCGGCGAGTTTCACGCCATCCTGATCCGCACCGATCATGTGAGCGATGGCACCGGCGAGCTTCACCAGACGCTGCGTGCGCTCGAACTGCGAGCCCAGCTTGTTGTGATACACGACGTTTGCGAGCAGCGGCACGCGATCGGCCAGCGGCTTCTTCTTGTCCTGCTCGAAGAAGAACTTCGCATCTGCCAGACGCGGACGCACCACGCGCTCGTTACCCGTCACGATCTGTTCGGGGTTGCCCGTCTCGATGTTGGAGACGATCAGGAATCGGTTCGTCAGACGGCCACCGTCGGCCAGCGGCTTGTCGGTGAGCGCGAAGTACTTCTGGTTCGTCTGCATCGTGAGAATCAGACATTCCTGCGGCACCGCCAGGAATTCCTTCTCGAAGTGGCAGGCGTAGATCGCGGGCCATTCGACGAGTGCGGTCACTTCGTCGAGCAGCGCGTCCGGCATCACCACGTGGTCGTTGCCGGCGGCGGCGAGCAGTTGCGTGCGGATGGCGTCGCGACGGCCGGTGAAGCTCGCCACAACCTTGCCTTCGGTTTCCAGCGTGGCGGCGTAGGCGTCGGCATTGGCGACAGTGACCTCACCCTTCGACAGGAAGCGATGCCCCTGCGTCTTGTTACCCGACGCGAGACCGATGGCCGTTGCGGGCACAAGCGTGTCGCCGTGCAGCGCAATCAGCCCGTGCACCGGGCGCACGAACTGCACCGTCTCGCCGTCCGGACGCTGATAGCTCATGACCTTCGGAATCGGCAGCTTGCCGAGCGTTTCGTCGAGCGAGGCTTGCAGCGCGTCGGCCAGTTGGGCGCCGGCGGCGGTGTAGGTGTGGAAGAAGGCTTCGGCCTTGCCATCCATCGCGCGCTCCAGGCTCGCGATCGGCAGATCGGCGAATCCCATCGCCGCGAGTTTCTTCGCGAGCGGCGGGGTGGGGTTGCCGTTGGCGTCGAGTGCGACGGAGACCGGCAGCACCTTGGCGCGGATGGTGGCGTCCGGGGCGCGGTCGACCACGTTCGTGATCGAGACGGCCAGACGACGCGGCGTGGCGAACGGCGTGACGACGCTGGCGTCCGTCGTGAGCCCGCGCGTGCGCAGGCCGTTGGCGATGCCATCGGCAAACGCGTCGCCCAGACGCGCCAGCGCCTTCGGCGGCAGTTCTTCGGTCAGCAGTTCGACCAGCAGGGTGCGTTGTGCGGTGCTCATCATGCGGCTTGCGTTTGAGTTTTAGCGGCGGGGGCGTTCAGCATCGGGAAGCCGAGCTTTTCGCGCGAAGCGTAGTAGGCCTGTGCGATCAGGCGCGACAACGCGCGGATACGGCCAATATACGCCGCGCGCTCGGTCACCGAGATGGCACCGCGCGCGTCGAGCAGGTTGAAGGTGTGTGCGGCCTTGAGAATCATCTCGTAGGCGGGCAGCGCCAGTTCGGCTTCGATGAGGCGCTTGGCTTCGCTCTCGTAGTTGTCGAAGAAGCTGAACAGCATCGGCTGGTTGGAGTGCTCGAAGTTGTACGTCGACTGTTCCACTTCGTTCTGATGGAACACGTCGCCGTAGGTCAGGCGACGCTTGACCGGGCCGTCGACCGTTTGCTCTTCCCACTCGGTCCACACGAGGTCGTAGACGTTCTCGACCTGTTGCAGATACATCGCCAGACGCTCGATGCCGTACGTGATTTCGCCGAGCACCGGCTTGCAGTCGAGACCGCCCACTTGCTGGAAATAGGTGAACTGCGTGACTTCCATGCCGTTTAACCACACTTCCCAGCCCAGACCCCAGGCGCCGAGCGTGGGGTTTTCCCAGTCGTCTTCGACGAAGCGTACGTCGTTTTGCGTCAGATCGAGACCGAGCGCGCGCAGCGAGCCCAGATACAGGTCGAGGATGTTTTCCGGGGCCGGCTTGAGCACCACCTGATACTGGTAGTAGTGCTGCATGCGGTTCGGGTTCTCACCGTAACGGCCATCCTTGGGACGGCGCGACGGCTGCACATAGGCAGCGCGCCACGGCTCCGGACCGATCGCGCGCAGGAACGTGGCAGTGTGCGAGGTACCGGCGCCGACCTCCATGTCGTAAGGCTGGAGCAACGCACAGCCTTGCTTGTCCCAGTAATCCTGCAACGTCAGGATGACTTGTTGAAAGGTAAGCATGATGAATTCGCGCGGACGAACAGGAAAAAATGCGGATTTTGCGCAGTCTTTCGGCCCGGCCGCGAGCGCGGCCAAAAGACTAAAACGTTGAATTTTAGCGGGAATTCGACCCGAACGGGGCGCCGATGGCCCCGGGGTGACACGGCAGAGGGATTTTCTCGTCCCCCTGTGTCGTTTTGACGATGCAACGTCGGCTGTTTTGCCCGTCAGCGCGAGCGGCGCGTCATGACCAGACCGAGGCCCAGTGCGACGAGCGCGAGCACCAGCGCAGGCACATTGCCGAAACGTACGTAAGGCGTGAGGCCGGTGTAGGGCTGGACGCTGCCCGTGAGCGCGCCGACCGTCATCGCGGGCAGACGCCCCTGCACATGGCCGTGCGCATCGATGATCGCCGTCGCGCCCGTGTTCGTCGCGCGCAGCATCGGGCGTCCCGTCTCAAGCGTGCGCATGCGGGCGATCTGCAAGTGCTGATCGAGCGCGATGGTGTCCCCGAACCACGCGAGGTTGGTCGAGTTCACGAGCACCGTGGCCGGTTCAGGCATATTGCGCAGCGCCTGCGCGATTTCCTCGCCGAACAGATCCTCGTAGCAGATGTTCATCGCAATACGCTGGTCGCGCACCGGGAAGCCGCTCGGCGTGGCGCTGCCACGCAGGAAATCGCCCAGCGGGATGTGCATCATGTCGACGAACCAGCGAAAGCCCCACGGCACGAACTCGCCGAAAGGCACGAGATGGTGTTTGTCGTAGCGGTAGAGCGTCTGGTCGCGCGGCGTGACGCCGAACAGGCTGTTGGTGAAGTCGGTCGGGCCGCGATCGGTGATCTTCGCGCCGACCGCGCCGAGCACCACGTGCGAGCCGGTGCGATCCGAGAACTCGCGGATCGACGTGGCGATGTCGGGGGGGATGCCTTGCAGCAGCACCGGAAAGCCCGTTTCGGGCGTGATGATGAGGTCTGCGGGCGCCGCTACGATCATATCGCGGTACAGCGTCATTGCGTGATCGATGCCCGCGCGCTCGAACTTCATGTCCTGCGGGATATTGCCCTGGAGCAGCCGAACGGTCAGCGGTTTGCCCGATGGTGTGGTCCATTCGTGACGCGACAGACCGACACCCACGCCCAGCAGCGCCAGTACGCCGACCACAGCGGCGAGACGACGTGCCGCACCCGTCGTCGGGACGACGGGCAGCAGGGCCCGCGCGAGCATGGCTGCTGCCAGCGCGGCGAGACCGGTGATGCCATACACGCCGAGCAGGGGGGCGAAGCCCGCGAGCGGGCTGTCGACATGGGCGTAGCCGGGCGAGAGCCAGGGGAACCCGGTGAAGACGGTGCCGCGCAACCATTCGGCGAGCGTCCAGGCACCGGCGAACGCGAACACGCGCCACGGCCCGCTGGCAGACACGGCACGCGTGAAGAACGCGGCGAGCGCCGGATAGACCGCCAGATAGATCGAAAATAGGACGACTGCCGCACCGGCCATCACACCGGGCATGCCCCCGTAGGTGTGCATGCTGATGTAGAGCCACCAGATGCCGGAGACAAACGAGGTGAGGCCGAAACTGCCGCCTAGCCAGAGGGCGTTGCGTCGCGAGGCGCTGCGCTCGACGAGCGCGAACAGCCCCGCCATCGCGAGCAATTGCAGCCACCAGAGGTCGCGTGGCGCGAAGGCCAGCGTTTGCGCGATACCGGCCAGACCGGCGAGCGCTCGGGCACGCCAGGCCGGCCACGAGCGCCGCTCGGGCGCGTGGACTGTCATTTCCTGCATGGATCGATGAGTGAGTTACTCGGGCTGAACGGCGGGTGCCGGCTCCATGCGCCGCAACAGCAGCATATGGACCTGACGGCCGTCGGCGCGCAGCACTTCGAACACGAGATTGCCGATGCGCAGACGTTCGCCACGGCGCGGCACACGGCCGAACTGGTGCGTGATCATACCGCCGATCGTGTCGTTTTCGTCATCGTGAAACTGCGTGCCGAACGCTTCGTTGAATTGCTCGATTTCCGTGAGCGCACGAATGCGATACGAGCCGTCGGGCGCGGCGATGATGTTGTCTTCTTCCTCGTCGAAGTCGTACTCGTCTTCGATGTCGCCGACGATCTGCTCGAGCACGTCTTCAATCGTGATGAGGCCGGCCACACCGCCGTATTCGTCCACGACGATGGCGATGTGATTACGATTGACGCGGAAGTCGTGCAGCAATACGTTCAGACGCTTCGACTCCGGAATGAACACGGCCGGGCGGAGCATATCGCGCACGTCGAAGTCGTGATTGGCGTAGTAACGCAGCAGATCCTTCGCGAGCAGAATGCCGATGATGTTGTCGCGATTGCCCTCGTAGACCGGATAGCGCGAGTGCGCCTGTTCCAGCACGAACGGCATGAATTCTTCAGGGGTCTGTTCGATGTTGATGGCGTCCATCTGCGCGCGCGGCACCATGATGTCGCGGGCACATAGATCGGCCACCTGGAATACGCCCTCGATCATCGCCAGAGAATCGGCGTCCATCAGGTTGCGGGCGTGAGCGTCTTGCAGAATTTCGAGCAACTCTGCACGCGACTCCGGCTCCGGGGAAATCAGATCGGTGAGGCGTTCGAGCAGAGAGCGAGGTTTGTCGGTTTTTTTTGGACCGGGTCGACTGGGATAAGGGTCGTTCATGACGGCGCGTCCAAGTTGGGCGGACGCCGAGCTGTTACAGGAAGCTAAAGGATACACCAGATGTGCGGCATTACCGCGTCAGGCGGGCGGCATTGCAACGCTTCGGGCGACACGCACAGCGCCGTGCATATTTCAGGACATTTCAGCGCACCGGATGCTGCATTGTGGTGCGCCTACTTTGCCTCGCAGCGGCGCAGCACCGCTTCGAGCGCCGGGTCGGGCATGCCCGCTTCGCGTAGCGCCTTGACCGTACGGACGACGTAGTCGTGCGTGGTGCCATAGCGTCCCTGCGCCTGATCGAACACCTGGCGGACGATGGCGTCGGGCAGACGGCCTGCGTAGCTCGCCGCTTCGCGTCGCATGACGAAAGCGAGGCCCGGCTTGGTGCGGCCGTCGGCCAGTTGGCAGTTCAGCCACATCGGACGATAGGAGCCCATTGCCATTTCCCGATACCAGAGCGTTTCGAATTCAGTGCGGACGTGTTTTGCGGCGAGGCGCATCGCCACGCCGGCGCACGAGCCGCCGCGATCGAGCGCCAGCACGAGTCCCGGCTGCTCCGGCGTGCCGCGATTGACGCGCGACCACAGGTAGAGCCCCCGGTGATAGCCGTGCACGCGGGCGCGCAGGCATTCTTCGACGGGCATGCCGGGGTTCCAGATGAGCGAGCCGTAGGCGAAGATCCAGAGGTCTTCGCGGCCATCCCAGCCGACGAGCGCGGCGTCGAGCGATTCGCTCATTTCTTCCGGGCTCAGGTGCCGGGAGACGCCGAGGTCAGGCGGGTATCGGTCGCATCCCGGCCCGCTCGACGTGCTGGCCTGGGGAGCTACAGGCGCTTCAGGGGCTGTCGGTCGGTCGGGGATGCGTTCCATACGGTTCGGTCGGGTCTCGGTTCAGGGGCGGCGGGAGGTGGACGTCTTGGCCGCTTTGGCCGGTTTTGCAGGCTTTGCGACTTGACGGCTTTTCGGAGCCTTCACCGGTTTGGCCGGTTCGGCGACCTTCGGCGACTTCTCGGATGCGTAGGGATCGGCGTAGCCTAGCCCGGCGAGAATCTCCGTCTCCAGGCCTTCCATCTCCTGCGCTTCGTCATCTTCCTCGTGATCGTAGCCCTGCGCGTGGAGCACGCCGTGCACGATCAGGTGTGCGTAATGGGCTTCGAGCGCAATGCCTTGCTCGTTCGCTTCGCGCTCGACCACCGGGCAGCACAGCACGATGTCGCCGGTCACGGGATCGCTTTCGTCCTGGGCGTAGGCGAACGTCAGCACGTTCGTCGCGTAGTCCTTGCCGCGATAGCCGCGATTGAGCGTCTGGCCTTCGTCGGCGTCGACGAAGCGCAGCGTCAGCTCGGCGTCGGCCAGCAGCGCGGCTTGCACCCAGCGACGTACTGCAGTGCGCGTGAGCAGCGCCTTGTGCAGCGCGAACGCGGGACCCGCGACGAACTGGCTCGTCAGCGTGAGCGCGTGGCGCACGGCCCGCTCGCTCATGCCTTGCCTCCGGCGGTGCGTGGCCCACGGGAGCCGCGCTCGCGCCCTTGTTCCGACGCCGGCAGGTCCAGCCCGGCTTCCAGGTGTTGCGCATGCTCGTCGTACGCTTCGACGATGCGCGCGACCAGCGGGTGACGCACGACGTCGACGCTGGTGAAGCGAGTCATGGCGATACCGCGCACGTTCTTCAGAATCACCTGCGCTTCCATCAGACCGCTCTTCTGGCCGCGCGGCAGGTCGACCTGCGTGGTGTCGCCGGTCACGACGGCCTTGCTGCCGAAGCCGATGCGCGTGAGGAACATCTTCATCTGTTCGGGCGTGGTGTTCTGCGCCTCGTCCAGAATGATGAACGCATGGTTGAGCGTGCGGCCGCGCATGTAGGCGAGCGGCGCGATCTCGATCATCTGCTTCTCGAAGTACTTCTGCGTCTTGTCAAAGCCGAGCAGATCGTAGAGCGCGTCGTACAGCGGGCGCAGATACGGATCGACCTTCTGCGCGAGGTCGCCGGGCAGGAAACCCAGACGCTCGCCAGCTTCCACCGCAGGGCGCGTGAGCACGATGCGTTTGACGGCGTCGCGCTCCAGCGCGTCGACGGCGCAGGCCACCGCCAGATACGTCTTGCCGGTACCGGCCGGGCCGATGCCGAACGTCACGTCGTGCGAGAGGATTTGCTTCAGATAGTCGCGCTGCGCCGACGTGCGGCCGTGCAGGTCGCTGCGACGCGTGTGCAGCACCGGCGAGCCGTCTTCCGTCTCGCCAGCGGCAAACGGATTGTCGTCGCCATGACGCACGATGGGTGCGAGGCCCTGACGCGTTTCCACGAGACCCAACTGGATATCGTCGACGGACAGCGCTTCGGTCGCGCGGTTGTAGAAACTCTCGAGGGCTTGCGTGGCGACGGCGGCGCTCTTGCCGCGAATCGAGAAGCGATGGCCACGGCGGGTGATCGAGACGTCGAGCGCCTGCTCGATCTGACGCAGGTTCTCGTCGAGCGGGCCGCAGAGATTGGCCAGACGGCGATTGTCGTCGCGCGGGGCGGTGAATTCTTGGACGGGTGCTTTCAAGATAATCCGGTCGGTTGCCTGTTCAGGTCGTTCGATGTTCGCTGCGTCGTTCAGTGCGTGGTGACCAGTTCGCCGCGCAGCGAGTGCGGGTAAGCGAAGGTGATCACGACGTCGGTCATCTGCCCGATCAGCGCGGCGCGCTGTGCCTCGGGGGCCGGGAAGTTGACCACGCGGTTGTTCTCGGTGCGGCCTTGCAGCTCGTTCGGGTCCTTGCGCGACACGCCTTCGACGAGAATACGCTGACGCGAGCCGACCATGCTCTGGCTGATGCGTGCGGCGTTCTCCTCGATCACGGCCTGCAAGTGTTGCAGACGGCGCAGCTTCACTTCGCGCGGCGTGTCGTCCTGCAAGTTCGCGGCGGGCGTGCCGGGGCGCGGGCTGTAGATGAACGAGAAGCTGGTGTCGTAGCCGATCTCGTGAATCATCGCCATGAGCTTGTCGAAATCCTCTTCCGTCTCGCCGGGGAAGCCGACGATGAAGTCCGACGACATCGACATCTCCGGGCGTACCTGACGCAGGCGACGAATGATCGATTTGTACTCCAGCACCGTGTAGCCGCGCTTCATGGCCGACAGCACGCGGTCGGCGCCATGTTGCACCGGCAGGTGAAGGTGGCTCACGAGCTTCGGCACCTTGGCGTAGGTGTCGATCAGACGCTGCGTGAATTCCTTCGGATGGCTCGTGGTGTAACGAATACGTTCGATGCCTGGCACTTCCGCCACATATTCGATGAGCAGGGCAAAGTCGGCGATCTCGCCGTCGGCCATCAGACCGCGGTAGGCGTTCACGTTCTGGCCCAGCAGCGTGATTTCACGCACGCCTTGTTCGGCCAGTCCGGCAATTTCGGTGAGCACATCGTCGAACGGACGCGAGACTTCGTCGCCGCGCGTGTATGGCACCACGCAGTAGCTGCAATACTTCGAGCAGCCTTCCATGATCGAGACGAACGCCGTCGCGCCCTCGACTTTGGCGGGCGGCAGGTGATCGAATTTCTCGATTTCGGGGAATGAGATGTCGACTTGCGAACGGCCGGTCGAGCGGCGCGCTTCGAGCATCTGCGGCAGGCGGTGCAGCGTTTGCGGGCCGAACACCACGTCCACGTAAGGGGCGCGTTGCACGATGGCCGCGCCTTCCTGACTGGCGACGCAACCGCCGACACCGATCACCAGATCCGGCTTGATTTCCTTGAGGGCGCGCATGCGGCCCAGATCCGAGAACACTTTTTCCTGTGCCTTTTCGCGCACGGAGCAGGTGTTGAAGAGGATGACGTCGGCGTCTTCGGGGGTGTCGGTCTTCTCGAGACCTTCGGCTGCGCCGAGCACGTCCGCCATCTTGTCGGAGTCGTACTCGTTCATCTGACAACCGAACGTCTTGATGTAAATCTTCTTTGCCATTGAGTGTGCGCCGTTCGCAGTGATTAACCTGGGGGCGTCCGTATTTGTCCGTTGCCGGATGTTTCAGGGGTTCAAAAGGTCAGTCTTCGGTCGTGCGAGAAATGTGACGACCTAAACGCAAAAGCCGGCATGGCCGGCCTGTCCGGACCTCCGTAGCGGGGCCGGTGTGTGGTGCACGCATTATACCGCGTGCACCGAGGGGGGCGTGGGAGCGCCGGGGGATTACCGGTTGTCCTTCATCGCGGCGGCGAGCGCCCGGATGTTGTACTGGAACAACTGAAGGTAGGTCGTCGCTTCCGGGTTTTTCGACAGGGCGTCGGAGTACAGCTTGCCGTCGACGGTCACCTTCGCGTCGTGCGCAATGCGTTGCACCAGACGCGGATTGGAGATGTTTTCCATGAAGACGGCCTTGATGCCCGTGCGGCGGATCACGCGGATCAGGTTGGCGACGTCTTTGGCGCTGGCTTCGCTTTCCGTCGACACGCCTTCCGGCGCGAGGAACTTGATGCCGAAACGCAGGCCGAGATAGCCGAAGGCGTCGTGCGAGGTCAGCACCACGCGGCGCGACTGCGGAATCGGGGCCAGTTGCTTGTTGGCCCAGACGATGAGGTCGTCGAGCGCGCCGCGATAGTTTTTGGCGCGATCCGCATAGTAGCTCGCGCCGGCCGGGTCGGCCTTCGAGAGGGCGGCGGCAATGTTGTCCACCATCGTCTTCACGCGCTCGGGATCCTGAAACATGTGCGGATCGGTCACCGTCTTGCCGTCGTCGACCATCGTGCGGGCCTTGAGTCCCTTCGTGACCGTAACCAGTTCGCCGGGGTAGTGGCTCGACTTCATCAGGCGGGGCAGCCAGCCTTCGAAGCCCAGACCGTTCACGAAGAACAGCTTGGTGCCCGAGAGTTTGGCGACGTCCGCCGGGGTCGGCTCATAGGTGTGCGTATCCTGATCGGGACCGACGAGCGTGGTGACGTCGACGCGGTCGCCGCCGACGGCCTTCACGATGTCGGACAGAATGCTGAAGCTGGCACTGACGGGCAGGCGCGTGTCCTGCGCGCGCGCCGGGCTGGCGAAGGCGAGGACAAGCGCAAAAATCGCAGCGAAAACTGCAAAGGGCCCCGCGCCGAGCCACGATTTGCCGCGCGACGCTTTGCTGCCCCCAAGACCCAATCCGAACATGTTTTCCTCTCTTAAAGCGCAGACGCCTTGGCCGTGCCGGCACCGCCAGGCGAAACCAGCAGCGCGCCCAGATAGGCGACGCCTGCCGTCAGAACGATGGCCGGCCCCGAGGGGCAAGCCAGATAGTACGAAATCAGCAACCCGATAACGCTCGACGCGCTGGCCACGAGCCATGCGGTGAGCAGCATGCCGGGCAGCGTGCGGGAGACGAGCCGGGCGGTGGCCGCCGGCAGCATCATCAGCCCCACGGCCATGAGCGTGCCCATCGCCTGGAAACCGGACACCAGGTTCATGACCGTCAGCACGGTAAAGCCCAGGTGGTAGCGCATCACGCTCTTGCCCTGGCCGAGAAAGGTCGGATCCGCGCTGTCGAGCACCAGACCGCGATAGTGCCAGCCAAACCACAACAGCGTGACGGTCGTGATGGCCGCCACGAGTATCAGCGACGGGTCGTCCACCGCCAGTACAGAGCCGAACAGCAGGTTCATCAGATCGACACTGTTGCCCCACTTCGACACGATGACCACACCGCCCGCGAGCGCCAGCAAATAGAAGCCCGCGAACGATGCGCCCTCGTCGAGCCGTGTACGGCGGCTCGACAGACCGGCGAGCAGCGCCACGAGCAGGCCCGCGATCATGCCACCGCCCGCCATCCACGGCAGCGACAGCCCACCGATCAGATAGCCGACCGCCGCACCCGGTAGCACCGCGTGCGACAGCGAGTCGCCCATCAGGCTCATGCGGCGCAGCAGCAAAAATACACCTACGGGCGTGCAACCCAGCGATAGGGCCAGACTGCCGACCAGCGCGTGGCGCATGAAGTCGAATTCCGCGAACGGGCCAATGACGAGATCGAGCAGCGCGCTCATCGACGGCCTCCGCGGACGGTGACCGGCGCAGCGGTGATCGACGGCGGCGTCGCGGCAAACGCGGTGTATCCGCCCGCGGCCGACAGGCCCGGATGGGCGCCACCGCCCACACCGTCCGCCGACGGGAACCCGCCCTGAAGGCAGGACGCTGGCGTGCCCGACGTCACCAGACGTCCGGCCATCACGGCCACGTGTGCAAAGCGTTGGAGCACCAGCGGCAAATCGTGGAGCACGGTCACCACGGTGCGTCCCTCGTTGCGCCATTGATCCAGCAACGCCAGCAACAGTTCCGCCGAGGGCACGTCGATGCCGGTGAGTGGTTCGTCCAGCAAAACGATCGGTGCGTCTTCGACGATCAGGCGCGCGAAGCGGGCGCGCTGCCATTGCCCGCCGGACAAGGCTTCCAGCGCCTGTGTCCGCTTGTCGGCAAGGCCCACACGGGTGAGGGCGTCGAGAGCACGGTCGAACTCGTCGCGGCCGAGGCGACGGGCATCGCCCGTGCGACGCCACGTGCCGGTCAGCACGTATTCTTCAACGCACATCGGAAAACGATGGTCGGTCTCGGGGCGTTGCGACAGATAGGCCACCGGGCCGTCGCTGACGATTTTGCCCGTCGTAGCCTTTTGCAAGCCGGCGAGCGCGCGCAGCAGGGTGGTTTTACCGCCGCCATTGGGGCCGACGACTGCGGACAGCACGCCGGGCGCGAACGTGGCGCTCACGTCTTCCAGCGCGACGTTCGGTCCGAACCGGACCGAGAGATTCTGGCAGCCGATCACGGGGCGACCCCTTTCAGCGCCCAGTAAACGAGCACCCAAAGCGGGGCGAGCACCAGCAGCGTGAGCGCGGTGCGTTCCCAGCCTGCGAGACGGTAGAGCCAAACGGAGAAGCGAATCATGGACAGATGGGGCGACGCCCGCACACAGTTTGCAACTGTGTAATAAATGCAACAAAGTTGCATTATTGCACGAATCGTTCCCGGTTGCGGTGCCGTGGGGCCAGCGTGAGGATGCGGCGTGTAGACGTAGGGTCACATGGCGTTACATATCCGCGCAGCAGATTTTGGCGAACGGGCGTAACATGGATTTCATGCGCGGTCGTCTGGCACGTTGTTCGCTTCATTCCAGAGATCGCCAATTTGCAAGGAGGAGGTTAGTCCGTCAAGACATCTGTCCGTAGTCGACTTTCCACTTGCGACAAGCGTGCTCCAGAGCCAGCCAGTCGCACGACCTTCGCGACTTCGCGCAGCCGCGACGCTTCGACAGGAAAGCATCCCCTTCGCGCCCACGTCTTCGCTGTCGTCGACGTCGTTGGGCCGCCCACTTTTTTTCCCAAAAACATTGCACGCAAGGTATCTCGTCGGTTTGTGAAATTCGACTAAATAAATAGGATTACTGAATAAATAAACAAATGTCTCAAACGATTCTTGATGCAGGCAAACCCGAGTGCGCAATGCGTGGATGGTGGCTGCAAAAGTCGCTCGAAATTTGACCTATCTCGCGCAACATGCGCATTGCGTAGAGTGTGTGCGTAACACGCGGAAACCCTTGCGGCATGCGGGTTATCGAGAATGCTTAGCGCTGCGGAAAATATCTAGCGACAGTTTTTTTGTTTGTGCATATGATGAGTTAACGGTTGCAATTTTTACTGACAAGTTTAAAGTCAACCTAAACTGATTTTGAGTCGTTCATGTGAGGGAGGGGACAGTGCGAAAGGTTTCGCGTCAGTCGCTCCGGCATGCAGTGAGCCAGGTCGAAACCATCGTGCAGTCATCCGGGTCTTAAGCAACAGAGCGGGCATCGTATCGCGGTGTTTTCCGCGGTGTATTCCGATGAGGCGGGGGTGAGGCATATGGATATTTTCAGCCACTACACGACACGTTTCGAAGCACGCAGGGAAGAGGAATACAGCATCCAGGAATACCTGGAGATCTGTAAGAAGGACTCGACTGCGTATGCGACGGCAGCCGAGCGGATGTTGCGCGCCATCGGTGAGCCGGAGCTTATCGACACGCATCATGACCCGCGACTCTCGCGGCTGTTCTCCAACAAGATCATCAAGATCTATCCTGCCTTCCGTGACTTCTACGGCATGGAAGACACGATCGAGCAAATCGTCTCGTTCTTCAAGCACGCGGCGCAGGGCCTCGAAGAGCGCAAACAGATTCTGTATCTGCTTGGGCCTCCGGGGGGCGGCAAGTCGTCGCTGGCCGAGAAACTGAAGGTGTTGATGGAGGACGTCCCCATCTACTGCCTGAAGGGATCGCCGGTGCACGAGTCGCCTCTGGGCCTGTTCTCCTCAGAGGAAGACGGCAAGATTCTCGAAGAGGACTTCGGCATCCCGGTGCGGTATCTCAATACGATTCCGTCGCCGTGGGCCACCAAGCGTCTTAACGAATTCAACGGCGACATCACCAAGTTCCGCGTCGTAAAGGTGCGTCCGTCGGTGTTGCAGCAGATCGCGATTGCGAAGACCGAGCCGGGCGACGAAAACAATCAGGACATCTCGTCACTGGTAGGTAAGGTCGACATCCGCAAGCTCGAGGAATTTCCGCAGGATGATCCGGACGCTTACTCATACTCCGGTGGTCTCTGCCTGGCCAACCGCGGTCTGCTCGAATTCGTCGAAATGTTCAAAGCGCCGATCAAGGTGCTCCACCCGTTGCTGACCGCTACACAGGAAGGCAACTACAAAGGCACGGAAGGGTTCGGTGCGATTCCGTTCGACGGGATCGTGCTTGCCCACTCGAACGAGGCGGAGTGGCAGAGCTTCAAGGGCAATCGCAACAACGAAGCTTTCCTCGACCGTATCTATATCGTGAAGGTGCCGTACTGCCTGCGCGTGACCGATGAGGTGAAGATTTACGAGAAGCTCGTAAAGAACAGCTCGCTTGCGAACGCCCCGCGCGCGCCGAACGTGCTCAAGATGCTTGCCCAGTTCGCGGTGCTCACGCGTCTGAAAGAGCCTGAGAATTCCAACATCTTCTCCAAGGTCCGTGTCTACGACGGTGAGAACCTCAAGGACATCGACCCGAAGGCCAAGTCGTATCAGGAGTACCGCGACTACGCCGGGGTGGACGAAGGGATGACGGGCATGTCTACGCGTTTCGCTTTCAAGGTGCTCTCGAAGGTCTTCAACTTCGATAACACGGAAGTCGCCGCAAACCCGGTGCACATGCTGTACGTGCTTGAGCAACAGATCGAGCGCGAACAGTATGCGGGAGAAGTGGAGAAGCGCTATCTCGCCTACATCAAGGAATATCTGACGGCGCCGTTCGTCGAGTTCATCGGCAAAGAGATTCAGACCGCGTATCTGGAGTCGTACTCGGAGTACGGTCAGAACATCTTCGATCGCTACGTGAACTTTGCGGATCTGTGGATCCAGGATCAGGAGTATCGCGATCCGAACACCGGCGAAATTCTCGACCGCACCGCGCTCAACGACGAACTGGAGAAAGTCGAAAAGCCGGCCGGGATTACCAATCCGAAGGACTTCCGCAACGAGATCGTCAACTTCGTACTCCGGGCGCGCGCCAACAACGCGGGCAAGAATCCGCTCTGGACGAGTTATGAAAAGCTGCGCGCGGTGATTGAGAAACGCATGTTCTCGACGACCGAGGATTTGCTTCCGGTGATCTCGTTCAACGCGAAGTCGTCCAAGGAGGATCAGGAAAAGCACGCCAACTTCGTCAACCGGATGGTGGAAAAGGGCTATACCCCGAAGCAGGTTCGCCTGCTTGTGGAATGGTATCTGCGCGTGCGCAAATCCTCGTAGTAACCAATCGGGGCCACTATGTCAGCAATCATCGACAGACGGCAAAACGGCAAGAACAAAAGCGCCATCAATCAGCAGCGTTTCATCAAACGCTATCGCGACCAGATTCGTCGTGCGGTTGCGAAAGCGGTGTCTGGGCGCAAGATCACCGATATCGATGGCAGCGGACAGGTCTCGATCCCGGTCAAGGACATTTCGGAGCCGTTGTTTCACCACGGACCCGGCGGGCGGCGGGAGATGGTTCATCCCGGCAACCGCGAGTTCGTGGTGGGCGACAACTTCGAGCGTCCGCCATCGGGCGCAGGGGGCGGCGGCAGCCGTGCCAGCGACTCTGGAGAGGGCGAGGACGATTTCGTCTTCAACCTCTCGCGAGAGGAGTTCCTGAAATTCTTCTTCGAGGACATGGCGCTGCCGGACCTCGCGAAACGTCGGCTTGCCCAGATTCCGGAGTTTCGCAAGGTGCGTGCGGGTTATTCCATCGACGGTACACCGTCGAACCTCAACGTCATTCGCACGATGCGCAGCTCGCTGGGTCGGCGCATCGCACTTACCGCGCCCTATCGCAAGCAGCTCCGTGAACTCGAAGCCGAGTACGCGGACGTCGTCTCGCGCGAGGGGGATACATCGCCCAGAGCCTTGGCGCTCGCGCACGAAATCACGCATCTTCGTACGCGCGTCGAGGCGATTCCTTACATCGAAAAACTCGATCTTCGGTATTCGAACCGCGTCATGCAGCCGCGCCCGCAAGCGCAGGCCGTCATGTTCTGTCTGATGGACGTGTCCGGCTCGATGGACCAGAGCCGCAAGGACCTTGCCAAGCGCTTCTTCATGCTGCTGTATCTGTTCCTGCGGCATAACTACGAGCGCATCGATCTCGTGCTCATCCGTCACCACACCACGGCGAAGGAAGTGAACGAGGACGATTTCTTCTACGCGCGCGAGTCGGGCGGGACGGTGGTGTCCAGCGCACTTAAGCTGATGAACGAGGTCATCGCGGATCGGTATTCGCCCAGCGACTGGAACATCTACGGTGCGCAGGTCTCCGACGGCGACAACTGGGACGGCGACTCGCCCATCTGTCGCGACATCCTGATGCAGTCGATCATGCCGGCCGTGCAGTACTTCGCGTACGTGGAGGTGGCGAGCGCCGAACCGCAGAACCTGTGGAACGAGTACCTGTCGGTCAAGCAGCAGCACTCGAACTTCGCGATGCAACGCATCATGGAGGCCGCCGAAATCTATCCGGTGCTGCACGACTTGTTCAAGAAGAAGGCGGCCTGAAAGCCGTCTCTTAGCGTACCGATACCGGTCTGTGCCGGTACCGTAACGAGGGCGCGTCATGGCGTACATATCCACAGGGTCGGAATGGACCTTCGAGCTGATTCAACGATACGAGCATGAGATCGCGCGTATCGCCGCCGGCTTCAAACTCGACACGTACCCGAATCAGATCGAGATCATCACCGCCGAGCAGATGCTCGACGCCTATGCGACCGTCGGCCTGCCCATCGGCTATCACCACTGGTCGTACGGCAAGCACTTCCTGTCGTCCGAGCGCGGCTACAAGCGCGGGCAGATGGGGCTGGCGTACGAGATCGTCATCAATTCGAACCCCTGCATCGCGTATCTGATGGAGGAGAACAGCATGACCATGCAGGCGCTGACCATCGCGCACGCCAGCTACGGTCACAACTCGTTCTTCAAGGGCAATTACCTTTTTCGCACGTGGACCAGCGCCGACGCGATCGTCGATTACCTACTGTTCGCGCGCAACTACATCACCGAGTGCGAACAGCGTTACGGCGAACAGTCCGTGGAGTTGCTGCTCGACTCGTGCCACGCTTTGATGAACTACGGCGTGGACCGGTACAAGCGGCCGAAACGTCTGTCGATGGCGCAGGAGCAGGCGCGTCAGAAGGATCGCGAGAACTATCTGCAAATGCAGATCAACGATCTGTGGCGCACGTTGCCCAGCCACGCGCTGCATGACGACGATGAGGACGACGGTCTCGATCCCACCGAATCGGACGAGCCGCCCTTCCCGGGCGAGCCGCAGGAAAACCTGCTGTATTTCTTCGAGAAGAATGCGCCGAAACTGGCGCCGTGGCAGCGCGAGATCGTGCGCATCGTGCGCAAGCTCGCGCAGTACTTCTATCCGCAGCGTCAGACCAAAGTCATGAACGAAGGCTGGGCGACGTTCTGGCATTACACGATTCTTCAGCAGCTCTACAAGGAAAAGCTCGTCAACGACGCCTTCATGATGGAGTTCCTGCACGCGCATACGAACGTCGTCTATCAGCCGTCGTTCGACAGTCCGTACTACAGCGGTTTGAATCCGTATGCGCTGGGCTTCGCGATGTTCCAGGACATCCGTCGCATGTGCGAGGACCCGACCGAAGAAGATCGTCTGTGGGCCCCTGATATCGCTGGCTCCGACTGGCTGACGACGCTCGACTTCGCCATGCGCAACTTCAAGGACGAGAGCTTCATCCAGCAGTTCCTCTCGCCCAAGGTGATTCGCGATCTGAAGTTGTTCTCCGTCCTCGACGACGATCGTGACAGCCGCTTGCGCGTGACGGCCATTCACAACGATTCGGGCTATCGCGAGATTCGCGAGATGCTGGCGCAGCAGTACAACCTCAGTCAGCTCGAACCGAATATTCAGGTGGTGCACGTCGATTTGCATGGCGACCGTTCGCTGACGTTGCGGCACGTGCAAAGCGAACGCAAGCCACTCGACGACAGCTTCGAGGAAGTGCTCAAGCACGTGGCGCGTCTGTGGGGATTTACCGTGCGGCTGGAGACGGTGTTCGAAGACGGCCGCAGCGAGATGACGCACGAGACGAAGGTCGAGAAGCGCCGTCGCTACGCGCTGAGCGCCTGACGAGGGCGCGATGAAGATTCCGTTCGTCGCGCTCGATCACGTGGTGTTGCGGACCAACGATGTGGCACGCTTGCGGCACTTTTACATCGAGGTGCTGGGCTGCACGCTGGAGAAGGTGCAGGACGACATCGGACTGGTGCAGTTGCGTGCTGGCGACGCGTTGATCGATCTGGTTGACGTCGCCGGCAAGATCGGCCGTCAGGGCGGTGTCGCGCCCGGTCCCGAAGGACACAATCTCGATCACTTCTGTCTGCGCGTCGAACCGTTTGATGACAAAGCCATTCGCAACGCACTGGCGTCGCACGGCGTGACCCTGGGTGACGTGGTGCAACGCTACGGCGCGCATGGGGAAGGGCCGTCCTGCTATCTCAGCGATCCCGACGGCAACACTGTGGAACTCAAGGGACCTGCGACGTCGCCGCCGGTCGGCGGACACTGATTTCGCACGAAGGCCGTGGGCGGCATCGCGCCGCCATCAAGCCGCCATTTGACCCATCACGCTTTGATCCCGCCCCTTGTGTTTCGCCTGATAGAGCGCTTTGTCCGCTTGATCGAGCATCGCGCTGATCACGAGCGGCTCGCCCGGTTGCCACGAAGCAATGCCGACGCTGATCGTGATCGCCTCGCCTTCGTCGCGCGCGGCTTGCGGCAGCAGATCCGTACTCGCGCGCTTGACGGATTCGCGAATCCGGTCGGCCACACGTAATGCAGCATGCTGGTCGATCTCGGGCAGGACTACCGCAAACTCCTCGCCTCCCAGACGGACCGCAAAGTCGCTCGGCAGCCGGATGCAATGCTGGATTGTCGTGGCGATACGTTGCAGGACGGCGTCGCCGAACGGGTGTCCGTAGCGGTCGTTGACCTGCTTGAAGAAATCGATGTCGATCAGCAGCACGGACAGCGGAATCGCACGCTGTTGCACGCGTTCTGCGACGAGCCGGATACGGTTGTCGAAGTAGCGCCGGTTATAGATGTGCGTGAGCGGATCGATGAAGACCTTCTCCACCAGATCCGTATTGGTGAGCGCGAGCGATTGATACTGCCGTGTGATTTCCCACACAAGGGCGAGCGTCGCAACACCCGGGGATGCCAATGCCAGCAAACGCGCCGCATACCACTGATACGACGCTTCGCTCGGTGCCGTGAGCGAAAGCAGCAACTGACACAGCGAGATCGAGACCACGACCCACACGAGCAGGAACAACTTGTGCGACAGGCGCGTGACGGCCGCGATGCGCCACCACAATGCGATGTAAGCCACGAAGAGGGCGGCGAGCCCAATCGTCTCGATGTCGACGCCACCGCTCAGATGGGGTGTCACGAGCGTGCGTCCCGCGCCCACGATCGACAACGAAACCGTCACCCAGATGATGAGGACCGTCGCGCCGTAACGCGCCGCCTCGGAGTAGCCGGGACGCGTGTGCGGATCCATGCGCGTGCGCGAGTAGCTGCGCACGCTTAGCATCACATACGCGGCGAAGCTCGCTTCGGCAACGAGCCAGAGCCAGAAGGGCGCACGGGTGACGTGTGCCGAGATGCCTGCAAGCTGATTCGCGAGCAACACGCCTTCGGTAAACATGAACAGTCCGCGCAGCAGAAACGCGCATCCGAACTGCGCAAAATAGCGCTTGCCGTTGTAGAGATATTGAACGCCCAGCAGACACGCCGTCGACAGATTAAGAATGCCGCCTGCCGAGACGAGAAAGAAGGTCAGTAAAGGATTGACTGTGCCTTCGAGCGTGCGCGTGAGGAATCCGGCAAGCGTGAGTGCGGCGCACGCGGCCAAAATGGTGGTCGCGGCGACGCGATTGCCCTGTTCGGTACGGCTGATGGTACTTTTCATAGTTGTTATTCGCCATTCAACGACCTCGTGCCCGCGCACGATCGCTTTCCTACCGTTCAATCACCGCGCCCGCAAACTGTCGCAAGATCATTGTCTTGCGTTCCCGCTGCGTTTCCCCGATTTTGCGCTAAATGATTGAAAACTAAGATAAACCTCGGAGAATACACGAGTTTTTACGGGTTGGCACTGGTTTCCGGAGCGGTACTCTAATTTCCCTTCGGAGGCCAGATAACATGCGGATTCCGGATGGTCGGCACGTCGCTTTCCGCACCCGAAGTCGCTCGCTTCGTGTCCCGGAAAATAAATCGCTGCGACACATTGAACCGCTATGCGAAACATCGAAATTGCAGATTTCGGGACGTCGTAAAACTGCATTCTCTTCGCAACTTTTCAATTCGCCGCAATGCCAATGATGACGGTGGATTCGAGCGTACGCAATTAGTAAGGACTACGATTCATATGAGAAATGTGCCGTGTAATTGCGTGTAAATACACCGGATTCATGACTAAAAACGTGCTACGGGTTGGCATCGACTCACTATCTGTACTAGAATAAAAAAAGCCAATCGCTGCGGTTGGCCCATAGAAACAAAAGCGTTGCCGGTGTTCCTCGTTGCGCCGGCGTCCGTTACATCACGCAATGAGTTTGTGCAGTAAAACTTTCGCGCGCTTTCAATAAGCGTGTATCGAGAGGCCCAGGCGCCCACGGCGTCGAAAGCTCGTCTCTCATGTCGCATTTCGCGACGCCTCGTTCGTCACCGTTGTCTTTCACAGACCTTCGGATCGAACACACCACAATTCGCAAGGCAGCTAACAGTTGTCATGCTTGATTGACCGCGTTGTCACGTGGGGCGATAGCTATTGCCGCGCGCGCAGCGCTGCCAACCCATTCAAAGGGAGCATGAACGTGGCGAAGCAGTATCGCATTCTCTATCTGGCCGGTTTCGGACTGCTCGGTGTTGCCGCCGCAGTCACCGGTCTGGTGTATTGGCTGGGCGTGGATTCGCTCGTCAAGTACCGGGGCGACCTGGTGTATTACACCCAGCAGCATCTCAAGCTCGTGGCGATTTCGATGACATTGGCCATTCTGGTCGGCGTGCCTGCGGGCGTGCTGATCTCGCGTCCGATGTTTGCGAAACACGCGGAGCGCGCGGTGCAGATCTTCAATATCGGCAACACGCTGCCGTCGCTCGCCGTGCTGGCGTTGTCGATGGCGGTGCTTGGTATCGGCGACCGCCCGGCCATTCTGGCGCTGTGGCTGGCTTCGCTGCTGCCCATCGTGCGTAACGCGTACGAAGGCCTTCGGCAGGTGCCGCCCGCATTGCGGGAGTCGGCGCGCGGCATGGGCATGACGCCGGCGCAGGTGCTGTTTCGCGTCGATCTGCCCAACGCCATGCCGGTCATCATCGGCGGCGTTCGCACCGCGCTCGCGATCAACGTGGGCACTGCGCCGCTCGCTTTCCTGATCGGCGCGGACAGTCTTGGACAACTGATCTTCCCCGGCATTTATCTGAACGACCAGACCAAGTTGCTGCTCGGCGCGGCCGGCACTGCGCTGCTCGCGCTGGTGCTCGACGGCATCGTCGCCTTCGGCAGCGGGCTCTGGTTCGCGCGACACGGCACGCCGGCGCGCTGAAACATAGGAGGCCCCTACGTATGCAAGTTTCGTTTTCTCGTACGCTCGCGTCGCGCGCGCTTCGTCTTCTGAGCGTTGTCGCTGTCGCGCTGGGCGTCATAGCGACGAGCGCTACCGCGCAGGCCGCTGCGCTCACCATCGGCGGCAAGAACTTCACCGAACAGCTGATTCTCTCGGAGATGACGGCGCAGTACCTGCGCAGCAAAGGGTATGACGTCGAGCTAAAGAACGGCCTCGGCAGTGTGGTGATGCGTCAGGGCATGGAGAGCAATCAGCTCGACGTGGTCTGGGAGTACACCGGCACCTCGCTCATCGTCTACAACAGGGTCACCGAGAAGCTCGATCCGCAACAGACTTACGAGCGGGTCAAGGAACTCGACGGCAAGATCGGTCTCGTCTGGCTGAATCCCGCTGCGCTGAACAACACCTATGCGTTCGCCATGCCGGGCAAGATGGCGCGTGACGAAGGCATCGAGACGGTATCGCAGCTCATCGAAAAATTCCGTGCGAATCCGGAGATGCAATTCGCGTTCGACATGGAGTTCGTCGGTCGTTCGGACGGTCTGGAACCGATGGAGCAGCTCTACGATTTCCATCTCGCGCGCCGCAACATCAAGCAGATGGACCCGGGCCTCGTCTACACCGCGCTCAGGAACGAACAGATCGACGCCGGTCTCGTCTACACCAGCGATGGCCGTAACAAGGGCTTCGATCTGAAGGTGCTGACCGACGACAAAGGCTTCTTCCCGGCTTACGCGGCCACGCCTGTGGTGCGCAAGGAAGTGCTCGATGCGAACCCGAAGCTCGCCGACGAACTTAACGCGCTCTCCGCGAAGATCAACGACGAAAACATGCGCGACATGAACGCCAAGGTCGATATCGACCACCGTGCCGTGTCGCGCGTGGCGAGCGACTTCCTCAAGCAGGAAGGATTGGTGCAGTAAGCGCGCATTGCGTGTTGCTGCTCCCGATAGTTACCGATTGAGGAGTCCCATGATTGAATTTTTGACGCACAACTGGCACCGCATTCTGACCCTCACCGGTCAGCACGCGTGGCTGGTGGCCGCCTCGGTTGGCGCGGCCATTGTCGTCGGCGTGCCGCTGGGCGTGCTGGTCACGCGTTTTCGCTGGCTGTCCGGTGCCGTGCTGGGTCTGGCGACGGTCGTGCTCACGATCCCGTCGATTGCCCTGTTCGGCCTGATGATCCCCGCACTGTCCGTCTACGGCATGGGAATCGGTCCCGCACCGGCGGTGGCCGCCGTCTTCCTGTATTCGCTGCTGCCGATCATGCGCAACACGAGTCTCGCGCTGCGTCAGATCGATCCGAGCATTCGCGAAGCGGGGATTGGTATTGGCATGACGTTCTGGCAGCGTCTGCGCCTGGTTGAATTGCCGCTGGCCGTGCCGGTGGTGCTGGGCGGCGTGCGCACTGCCGTCGTGATGAATGTTGGCGTGATGGCCATTGGTGCCATCGTCGGGGCCGGTGGTCTCGGGGTGTTGATCACCCAGGGGATCAGCCAGAGCGATACCCGGCAGCTTGTCGTGGGTGCGGTCATGGTGAGTTTGCTCGCCATCGTCGCCGACACCCTGTTGCACCGCCTGCAGCGCGTGCTGACACCGAAAGGAATCCGAACCGTATGATCAAACTCGATAATCTCACCAAAAGCTTCGTCCAGAAGGACGGTACACGTGTGACCGCCGTGAACTCGGTCAGCCTTGAAGTGCCGCCGGGCGAAATCTGCGTCTTCCTCGGCCCGTCGGGCTGCGGCAAGACGACCACGCTCAAGATGATCAACCGGTTGATCAAGCCGACCTCCGGGCACATCCTGCTCAATGGCGAAGACACCGACAAGATCAACGAAATCGAATTGCGCCGCCACATCGGCTACGTGATCCAGCAGATCGGTCTGTTCCCGAACATGACCATCGAGGAGAACATTACCGTGGTGCCGCGTCTGCTCGGCTGGGACAAGAAGCGCTGCCGCGAGCGTGCCACCGAACTGATGGCCATGGTCGCACTCGATCCGAAGCGTTACCTGTCGCGCTATCCGCGCGAACTCTCGGGTGGCCAGCAGCAACGTATCGGTGTGATCCGGGCGCTGGCGGCAGATCCGCCCGTGCTGCTGATGGACGAGCCGTTCGGCGCCGTCGATCCGATCAACCGCGAATCGATTCAGAACGAGTTTTTGCAAATGCAGCGTCAGTTGGGCAAGACCGTCATCATGGTCAGCCACGATATCGACGAGGCGATCAAGCTGGCGGACCGCATCGCGATCTTCCGTCAGGGGAGTCTCGTGCAGTATGCGCAACCGGATGCGCTGCTGGCGCGACCGGTCGACGAATTCGTCGCAAGCTTCGTGGGACATGACCGAATTCTCAAGCGCCTGTTGCTCGTGCGCGCCGAAGATGCCGCCACACCGCAACCGACCGTCAAGCCGCAGACGACGCTCGCCGAAGCCTACGGCATGATGGACGAACTCGATACGCGTTCGCTGGTGGTGGTCGATGAGAGCGCGCGTGCATTGGGTTACATTGCTCGTCGGGACACGCGGCACGCACAGGGCACGTGTGGCGAGCGCGTGCGGGACTTCAAGGCGTCGGCGGTGGCTGGCGACAACCTGCGGGTGCTGCTCTCGCGTATGTACGAACACAATCTGGCATCCCTGCCGGTGCTGGGCGACGACAATCAATACCTCGGCGAGGTCACGCAAGACTCCATCGCCGACTATCTGAGTTCGGGCAAGTCGCGCGGCAACGGTGGCGGTACGATCATTGCGCCGTCGCTGCCGGGCGCACCCAATGTAGTGGCAAGCGTGCCGTTCGGCGCGTCGATGTAAGCGCTGCGCGTGGCGCGATGTCGCTGAATGTCCCTGAATAAGTGTGACGTCGCATGAGTTTCGGAGGCGGGAGGGAACGACCGCCGCCTGACGCATCCAAGGATGACGGCCCAAGCGGCCGTCATTTTTGCGTTTGCCGATTGTGCGGTTTGCTTAAGGCGAGGGCGATGTCGGCAAACAGCACCATCGGGCAAGCAAAGAAAACAGCAAGACAAGGAGTTGCAGGATGACGTGGGAAGCAGTAATAGCGTGGTTCGACAATGCGCCGTGGGCGCGCATGGCCGGGTCGTTGGCGATGCTGATTGCGGCGGCCGCGCTGGTGCAGGCGGTGGCGCAGTTCGTGATCGTGCGGATCGTACGCATCGTGGTGCAGAGAACGGCGAATCGTTGGGACGATGCGTTGCTCGCGCATCGCGTCTTCCACCGGGCGGCGCGCATTCTGCCGTACCTCGTCATTCAGTTCGGCATCGAGTGGGTGCCGGATCTACCTGCGAAGGCGGTGATCGTCATCGGCAATGTGGCTCTTGCCACGACGCTGCTTTACGCCACGCTCGCGATCGCGGGCATTCTCGACGCTGCACAGACCGTCTACGCGATGTCTGAGCACGCGCGCACGCGCTCCATCAAGGGGTACGTCCAGCTCGGCAAGATCGCGCTCTACGTGGTGGCGTCGATTGGCATTGTCGCGACGATCATCGACCGTTCGCCGTGGTTGCTGCTCTCCGGCCTGGGGGCGATGTCGGCGGTGCTGTTGCTGGTATTCAAGGACACGATCATGTCGTTCGTCGCAAGCGTGCAACTCACGTCGAACGACATGCTGCGCGTGGGTGACTGGATCGAGATGCCGCAGGTCGGGGCCGATGGCGACGTGGTGGATATTGCGTTGCATACGGTGAAGGTGCAGAACTGGGACAAGACGATCACGACGATTCCGACGTGGCGTCTGATTTCGGAGAGCTTCCGCAACTGGCGCGGCATGCAGCAGTCGGGCGGGCGACGCATCAAGCGCACGCTGTGCATCGATGCTGGCAGTGTCGGATTCCTGGACGCCGACGAGATCGCGCGTCTATCCAGGCTGCATCTGCTGGGCGGCTATCTGTCGGAGAAACAGCGTTCGATAGCGGATGCCAATGCCGCGCTCGGTGTCGCGGCGGACGTGCTGGCGAATACGCGGCGTCTGACGAATATCGGCACGTTCCGCGCGTACGCGCTGGCGTATCTGAAGGCGCATCCGAACATCCATGAGGGCATGACGTGCATGGTGCGCTCGCTCGAGCCATCGGCAACGGGCATTCCAGTCGAGCTGTACTGCTTCACGAACACGATCGTGTGGGCGGAGTACGAGCGCGTGCAGGGCGACGTCTTCGACCATCTGCTGGCCATCCTCCCCGAGTTCGGCCTGCGCATGTACCAGAACCCCGCCGGTGCAGATCTGATGCGCTGGGGCCAGCGCGCCGCTTAACCGCATTGCTGTCCGAGGGCTTCAGGAAAATTCCGGAAAGCTTTGGCATCTGTTTACTTCGATGTGTCGCGCTGCGACGATACCCACGAATCCACGCGAGAGGGATGACGGGGCAATGATTCGGAGTGAGAGATGGACGACTATACGATCGAAGTGGTGTGGTATCCCAACGCTGACGCACGGGCTGAGGACTTTTGTGTCAGCGACACGGAGGAAGAACTGACTCAACTGTGGCGTTTCCCCAACGACGCGGATAACGCGGATGACGCGGAGCATTGGAAGTGCTGAAACGAGGTGAGGTCTGGGTCGCAAGTTTCGATCCGGTAGTCGGATGCGAAATCGGGAAGACGCGTCCGTGTGTCATTTTGTCGCCTTCGCCGATGAATAAGCACACGCAGACCGTGATCGTGGCACCGCTGACATCGTCGGACGCCTCTCGATTCAGTGTCTCCACGACATATGGCGGACGCCAGGGCGCGATGCAGTTAAGCCATCTTAGATCGGTGGATAGACAGCGATTGGTTCGACATACGGGGACACTGGATCGGCACGCGTTGAGACGTGCCATGGCGCGCCTGCGAGACGTTTTCTCTGAGGAGACTGGCGATGCTGGCGATTGATCCATCGCCGTGACGCAAGTCGCAACATTAGAAAAGGGCTCCCGAAGGAGCCCTCATTCTTTCAGCGTTTCGCTCAATGATGTTGCGGGTGCCGTGATTGCTTCACGTACCCTAAATCACACCTTAAGCCGTCGACTCGTCCAACGTCGGATAGTCGACGTAACCGCGTGCATCGCCACCATAAAGCGTGTCGCGATTCAGGGCGTTGAACGGGCCGCCGCGCTTGAGGCGTTCGACCAGATCCGGGTTCGCGATGAACGGTTTGCCGAAGGCGATCAGATCCGCGAGGTTTTCCTTGCGGGCCTTGAGCGCCAGTGCGAGGTCATAGCCGTTGTTCGCCATGAACGTACCCTTGAAGAGGCGGCGGAGCTTCTGAAGATCGAAGCCGCCTTCCACTTCGCGCGGGCCACCCGTCGCCCCTTCGACGACGTGCAGATACACGAGGCCGAAACGGTTGAGCTGCTCGACGGCGTACGTGAAGACCGGTTCCGGATTGCTGTCGCCGCAATCGTTGGCCGGGCTGATCGGCGAGAGGCGAATGCCCACGCGATCGGCACCCCAGACGTCGACAACCGCCTGCGTGACTTCCAGCACGATGCGCACGCGGTTCTCGATGCTGCCGCCGTACTGGTCGGTGCGATGGTTCGTCTTGTCGCGCATGAACTGGTCGAGCAGATAACCGTTCGCTGCGTGGATCTCCACGCCATCGAAACCAGCGCGCTTCGCGCACTCGGCCGCATGACGATACTGTTCGATGATGCCCGGGATCTCGGACGTCTCCAGTGCACGCGGAACGGGATGCGGCTCGAAGCCATGCTCCGTGAACGCCTGACCGGCCGGTTGAATCGCCGATGGTGCGACCGGCAGTGCGCCCTCAGGTTGCAGCGACGGGTGCGAGATGCGGCCTACGTGCCAGAGCTGGCAGAAGATCTTGCCGCCCTTAGCGTGCAGCGCGTCCGTGACCTGCTTCCAGCCAGCGACTTGTTCGTCGGTGTAAATGCCCGGCGTAAAGGCGTAGCCCTTGCCTTGCTGCGAGATGTTGGTGGCTTCGCTGATGATGAGCCCGGCCGATGCGCGCTGCGCGTAGTATTCGGCGACCATCGGGCCTGGCACGTCGCCCTGGCTGGCGCGGCTACGCGTGAGCGGCGCCATGACGATGCGGTTTTTCAGTTCGAGCGGGCCGAGCTTGTACGACGAAAACAGGTCGGTATCGAGCGCGGCGAGTGAGGTGTGTTGCGAGTCCGTCATTGCTGAAGGTCCTATGAAAGTGGGGGTTGCTGTGCTGCACAAAACCCGCATAGGTTACGGCAATTTTTTTGGCCTTGCTGACGACTCAAGCGACGCAACGGCCAACTTGCTGCCGTCGGAAAACTCGCCACACTTCCTGCACCAAAACAGGGAGACGCGGCGGGTTGTCGTGGTATTTCGATGTCGGCGGGGTTTCGACAGATTCGCCGTAAATTTCGCGACTAATCGGCCGAAAACGTGCCGAAATCAATCTACTCAGGCATTCGCCGCCACCGGACGCTTCGGCGCATGCGGGGCAATTCGCAACACCATGAACGCGCCGATGATGCACACGCCGCCAGAGAGCATCGAGGCCATCGTGTAGTTGCCAAGCGTTGCACGCAGCGAACCGGCGACCAGTGCTGCCGTTGCTGCGCCAAGCTGGTGGCCCGCTACGATCCAGCCGAAAACGATCGGGGCCATCGTCTTGCCGAAAACATCGGTCGTCAGACGCACTGTTGGCGGCACCGTCGCGATCCAGTCCAGACCGTAGAACAGTGCGAAGAGCGGAATGCCGAAGAAGTCGAAGCCGAAAGCGTAAGGCAGATAGATCAGAGACAGACCGCGCAGTCCGTAGTACCAGAACAGCAGCACGCGGCTGTTGTAGCGGTCCGAGAGCCATCCCGACGCCGTGGTGCCGATAAGATCGAGAATGCCCATCGCCGCCAGAATGCCCGCACCCTTGACTTCGGAGATGCCATAGTCGCCACACATCGCGATGAAGTGCGTGCCGATGTAGCCGTTCGTGCTCGCACCGCAGATGAAGAAGCTGAAGAACAGCAGCCAGAAATCACGCTTGCCAGCCGCCATGCGCAAGGCCGAGAGCGCCGCCGTGAGCGGATTGCCTTGCGTGAGCTGCACATCGGGGGCGTCTTCCGGTGCGCCGACCGGACGCAGGCCGACCGACCCCGGACGTTCCGGCACAAGGATCGCGACCAGCGGCAGAACGATAGCCGCCACCGCTGCCACGATCAGGACCACAGGCCGCCACCCGTAGTTTTCCGTGATCGCGGCCATGATCGGCAGAAACACCATCTGTCCGGTCGCGGAGCTTGCCGTGAGAATGCCCATCGCCAGACCACGATGTGTGTGGAACCAGCGGTTCGAGACCGTGGCGGCGAGCGTCACGGCCGCGACGCCGGTGCCACCGCCCACCATCACGCCCCAGATCAGCACCATCTGCCACGGTGCGGTCATGAGCGACGAGAGCGCCGTGCCCGACGCGAGCAACAACAGGGCGACCATGACCGTGGGACGGATGCCGAAGCGCTGCATGGCGGCCGCCGCGAACGGGCCGGTCAGGCCGTACAACGCCAGGTTGACGGAGATCGCCAGCGAAATCGTGGCGCGGCTCCAGCCAAAGTCGTGTTCGAGCGGCACCATCATGACGCTGGGCGTCGCGCGAATGCCGGCCGAAGCGAGCAGAACCAGGAAAATTACGCCGACGACGATCCACCCATAGTGGAAGCGTCCGTCGATGCGCCTTGCAAGTGCAGCCTTCATGGCGGAGATCCTTGCCGTGATTCGGTCTTGGCCGTTTTAAGGGGTATTGGACGGTTTTAAAGGCCGAGCCGGGAACGTTTGCGGGAACCGCACGGTCTACGTTCATCGATAGACTTGTGACTGAGCGGTAACATGAGGTTGCCATGTTATGAACCGATCGGTAACATGTCAAGTATTCCTTTTTGACGGCAGGGCTTTTGCAACGCTCGCGTCAATGGCAAACCACAGTTCAGGGAGCGCCGGATCATGGCCAAATCGTCAACATCTTCCGTACCCGTCGAGGTTGTCTCGCCGACCGGTGGGGCAGACGCGATGAAAGCGGGCGCCGAAGTCGCAGGCGAAAGCGTAAGCGCGACGTCCAATGCGGCCCCGGCGACGGCCCGTCGCCGCAGTGCCGCGTCTCGTGCGGTCAAGCCTGGGCGACACGTCACGCCCGCGCCGATTGCGCAGCAGCACCTGCTCGACGCGGCCGTCGAGTTGTTCCATACGGAAGGGGTGCGCGCCGTGGGCGTGGACGCCGTCGTCAAGCGCGCGGGCGTCAACAAGATGAGCCTGTATCGCCAGTTCGCGTCGAAGGACGATCTGATTCTGGCGTATCTCGATCATATGCAGACAGCGAGTCTTGCGCGCATTGACGAGAGCATCGCGAAGCGCCCGGGCGAGCCGCGTGCGCAGATGTTGCAGATCTTCGTGGATCTGGCCCAGCGGGCGAGCCGTCCCGGCTATCGCGGGTGCCCGTTCGTCAACGTGGCGGCGGAATTCCCCGATCCGGACCACGCGGCGCGTCATTCGGTGGTGAACTACAAGGCGGAAGTGGTGAGGCGTTTCACCGCGCTGGTGACGGCCGCCGGTCTTGCGGAGCCGGCACCGCTGGTCGACGCGCTGTCGCTGATTCTCGAAGGCGCGTATGCCGCGAGCCAGACCTTTGGGCCGGGCTCTGCCCCGCTGCGTATCCTGCCGACGGTGGCGCGTCAGATTATCGATGCGGGCATGGCAGGGGCACTGACCGCTGCGTAACCACGCTGGCTAATGTCGATGGAAACGACGGCGGTCGCCGACGCGCGCCGGCCGTCGTCACAATGCCGGAGACCTCAGGCCGCCAGCCGTTGCATCGCGACCGCAGCGGTGCCGCGTGTCATCGGCGCGTTCACCTCATCTGACGTCGCTGCACCATTCATGCGGAAGGCGGCCACCGCCTGATCGAGCGCACGCGCCTGATCTTCCATGGACGCCGCTGCTGCGGCCGCCTGCTCCACGAGCGCAGCGTTCTGCTGCGTGACTTCATCCATCTGCGTCACCGCACGGCCGACTTGCTCGATGCCGTGACTCTGTTCTTCCGACGCCGCTGAGATCTCTCCCATGATGTCGGTGACACGTCGCACCGCCTGCACGACGTCGTGCATCGTCTGGCCCGCCTGCGCCACGAGCACCGAGCCGTCCTGCACGCGGCCGTTCGACGACTCGATCAGTTCCTTGATTTCCTTGGCTGCGGCGGCGCTGCGCTGGGCCAGCGTGCGCACTTCCCCGGCCACGACGGCGAAGCCACGTCCCTGCTCGCCAGCGCGCGCCGCTTCCACCGCTGCGTTCAGCGCGAGAATGTTCGTCTGGAAGGCAATGCCGTCGATCACACTGATGATGTCGACCACCTTGCCCGAGCTTTGCGAGATGCCTTCCATCGTAGCCACCACCTGATCCACGACGTGTCCGCCGCGCACCGCGATGGCGGACGCGTTTTCCGCGAGCTGACTCGCCTGGCGCGCGTTGTCAGCGTTCTGGCGCACGGTCGACGTCAGTTGCTCCATCGACGATGCCGTTTCCTCCAGCGCGGCCGCCTGCTGTTCGGTGCGCGCCGACAGGTCGGTGTTGCCTTCGGCGATCTCGCGCGCGGCAAGCGTGATGGCGCTGGTGCCGCCGCGAATGCGTCCGATCATCTGTTGAAGATTGCCCTGCATGCGTTGCATCGCATGGAGCAGGCTGGCGCCGTCGCCCTGACGCAGACGGACTTGCGTGAGCAGATCGCCGTCGGCAATGCGCGTGGCGATATCCGCCGCGTACTCCGGCTCGCCGCCAAGACTCTGCTGGACGTTACGGATAATGAGCAGCATGACGCCCGACACCGCCAGTCCGATGACGGCGAGCATGGCCCCCCAGCGCAGCAGCGCGCCGATGAAGGCGGCATTGATGTCGTCTACGTAGACGCCGGTCGTCAGATACCAGTCCCAGGGCTGGTACACGCCCACGCGGCTGATCTTTTCGACGGGCTTGTCCGAGCCGGGCTTGGGCCAGAGATACGAGACGAACGGGTCGTTGGTGCGTGCGGCAGCAACGATATCCGAAAACATGAGCTTGCCCGACGGATCGCGGAACTGGCTCATGTCCTTGCCTTCGAGCTTCGGATTGACCGAGTTGAGCACGATCACGCGCTGCGAGTTCAAGATACCGAAATAGTTTTCGCCGTCGTAGCGGATCGCGCCGATTTGCTCGCGGGCCGCCTTTTGCGCGTCCGCCACGCTCATTTCGCCGTGCTCGGCCCGTGCGGCGTAGTGCTTGGCCAGACTCAGACCGGCATCGACCACATGGGTCAGGCCCGCCCGGCGCTCGGCCAGCATGGTGTCGCGCTGCGCCCATGCGCCCCAGATCGCCATCGCCAGCAGGCTGACCCACATCAACGCGACGGCAGACCACAACTTCGCTTTCAGACTCAATCGCTGCATTACTTCGTCATCCCCACTGATTCCGCTTTGGTGTTGCACACGCGGTGGCCGTACGTGATGGGGTTTCCCCATCCGTGCAGTCCGACTATCGATATTTTTGATCGGTTGTCGGCACCCTCGGAAAAAGGTGCGGACCGAACGTGTGCTAACGGCAGTCCCGGGGAGGACTTGAGCTTTGCGAGGGCGCGCAAAGACTTGCGAACCCTTGCGGCGGGCGGCGATTGACCGTGTTAGCCGTGAATTACGACCATCAGGCCACGCGCGACCGACTTGCCGACGTTACGAATCGCGTGGGCGCGATCTGCGGGGTAACGGGCCGTCTCGCCCGGTTTGGCGCGGCGCGCGACGTGTTCGACTTCGATGTCGACCTGCCCGTCGAACACGGTGAAGTGCTCGCGCGTGCCCGGATCGTGCGGCTCGGAGACGAGTGCCGCGCCGGGTTGCAGCGTCAGTTCATACCACTCGAATTTGCCCGCCAGCTCCATCGGTCCGAGGATTTTCAGCTGATAGGCCTGTTCGGCACCCGCGAGCGTCGGCGTCTCATGTTTGCCGAAGATGCGCACCGGTTCCGGGTCGCCGGACGGCGCGCCCAGCAACTGGTCGAGACGCACGCCCAGCGCGTTGGCGAGCCGCCAAGCCACGGCGATGGTCGGGTTGGCCTTGTCGCGTTCGATCTGGGAGAGCATCGACTTGGAGACGCCGGACGCGCGCGAGAGCGTCTCCAGCGTCATGCCACGGTCCTTGCGCAGTTGCTGAATCATGTCGCCGACGGGCGGCGGGGCGATCGGAGGCGCCGCAGAGACTGCGGGAGTACTTGCCATATGAATTCCGGGATATTAGAATTTTTCAATATATTGAAACTAGTTCAATATAAAGTATAGTTTCCGATAAGTTGGATGCCGTGATGGCTGCATGGTAGCAGAGCGCGTTCGCTCTGCACCGCTGAACGCATAGGAGATGCGCACGATGACCGCACAAACCCCGGAAGCCCGCGAGGGCTTCTACCGTCAACTGACCGAACGACTCGAAGACACGCGCCGGCAGGGCCTTTTCAAGCAGGAACGTGTGCTGATGTCGCGGCAGGGGCCGGAGGTCATGTGCGACGACGGGCAGACGCGTATCAACCTGTGTGCAAACAACTATCTCGGGCTCTCCGGCAGCGAATCGCTCGTCAAGGCAGGGCAGAAGGCGCTGGAAGACTTCGGCTTCGGTCTGTCGTCGGTGCGCTTCATCTGTGGCACGCAAGGCCCGCATAAGGAACTCGAAGCCCGCATCGCCGCGTTCCTCGGCACGGAAGACGCGATCCTCTACGCCGCGGCGTTCGATGCCAACGGCGGGGTGTTCGAACCGCTCTTCGACGAGCAGGACGCCATCATCTCCGACGCCCTGAACCACGCCTCGATCATCGACGGCGTGCGGCTTTGCAAGGCGCAGCGTCTGCGCTACGCGCACAATGACATGGACGACCTGGAGCGCCAGTTGCAGGCGGCTGCCGCGGCGCGTCACCGCATCATCGTCACGGACGGTGTGTTTTCGATGGACGGCACGATTGCGCAACTCGACCGTATCGTGACGCTGGCCGAGCAGTACGGCGCGCTCATCATGATCGACGAGTGTCATGCGTCCGGCTTCATGGGACCGACGGGACGCGGCACGCACGAGCATCACGGCGTGCTGGGCAAGATCGACATCATCACTGGCACGCTGGGCAAGGCGCTGGGCGGTGCGATGGGGGGCTTCACGGCGGGACGTCGCGAAGTGATCGAGACGCTGCGTCAACGCTCGCGCCCGTATCTCTTCTCCAACAGTCTCGCACCGGCCATCGTCGGCACGTCGCTGGCGGTTTTCGACGAACTCGAACACTCGTCGTCGCGCCGCGAACAACTGCATGCGAACACGGCGTTTTTCCGTCAGGAAGTGGCGGCGCTGGGCTTCACGATCAAACCGGGCACGCATCCGATCGTCCCCGTGATGCTGTTCGACGCCACGCTTGCCCAGAACTTCGCGCAGCGTCTGTATGAGCTGGGCGTGATCGCCACGGGCTTCTTCTACCCGGTGGTGCCGCAAGGTCAGGCGCGTGTGCGCGTGCAGCTTTCGGCGGCGCATACCCGCGAACATCTCACTCGTGCGCTGGCGGCGTTCGCTCAGGCCGGTAACGAGCTCGGCATTCTCAAGCAAGGTTGAACATGGAACGAATTCTCATCATTGGCGCCAACGGGCAGATCGGCAGCGAACTCGTCGAAGCGCTGGCTGCGCAGTACGGCAACGAGAATGTCGTTGCCACCGACATCGCCCCGGGGCCGTCGCGTCATCCCGTGCATTACGAAACGCTCGACGTACTCGACGCGGCGCGTCTGGCCGCGCTGGTCGAGCGCTTCGGCATCACCCAGATCTTCCACCTGGCCGCGCTGCTCTCGGCCACGGGCGAAACACGTCCGCTGCAAGCCTGGACGCTCAACATGAACGGCTTGCTCAACGTGCTCGAACTGGCGCGCGAGCATCAGAGCAAGGGGAAGAACCTGCGCGTGTTCTGGCCGTCGTCGATTGCGGCGTTCGGGCCGCACACACCGGCCGTGGAAACCCCGCAGCTCGCCATCATGGATCCGACCACGATGTATGGCATCAGCAAGCAGGCGGGCGAGCGTCTGTGCGAGTACTACTTCACGAAGTTTGGGGTGGACGTGCGCAGCCTGCGCTATCCGGGCGTGATCAGCTTCAAGACACCGCCCGGCGGCGGCACGACGGATTACGCCATCGACATCTTCCAGGCGGCCCGCCGTGGCGAGGCGTACACGTGCTTCCTGAAGGAAGACGCCACGCTGCCGATGATCCATATGCCGGATGCCGTGCGCGCCACGCTGGAGTTGATGAATGCCGATGCCGCGCGCCTGCGCGTGCGTTCGTCGTACAACGTGGCCGGGGTGAGTTTCGACCCGAAGACGCTCGCTGCTGCGATTGCACGCCGCGTGCCGGGGTTCACGGTGAAGTACGCGCCGGACTTCCGTCAGGCGATCGCCGAGACGTGGCCGCACACGCTCGACGACACACATGCCCGCTACGATTGGGGCTGGAAGCCTGCCTTCGATCTGGACGCTATGGTGGACGACATGCTCGCCAACGTGCCGCTCGATTGGCACGCGCCCGCGTTGGGAAACGCGGCCTGAACGAGTGAAGGGCTGACGGGACGGGCGTCCGAGAAACGGCGGCGCCCGACCGTGACGCTGCGACGCTTACTTCGGGTGATGCACCGCGTAGTAAGCGAGCGCGGCGAGCACTGCACAGGTCACGGCGAACACGCGACGGCGCCAGCGGTAGGCGGGGGTGAGGCTGATGGCGCGTGCGCGGCCTTCTTCTTTGGAATGGTAGTAGCTCATATTGCACCTTCTCGTATCTGGTACACGGTCTTCGCCGCAAAGAGAACCTGCTCCAGCCTTTGTCTATGCGCCCCCCGGCACACGACACGCAGGTTCTGAGTCGATTATGCGACCGCACAAAAACGACCGCTAATCAGTATCTATACCGATAGGTGTCGCCTTTTTGACACGGTCTCCCGTCGGCCGATTCGTTTCGACGAGGACCTCGAAAGCGGCCGACCGGGCCGGTTTCGTCCCTTTCCCTGCCTTGATCGTCAATCGCCACGGCCTGCTGACCGGTGTTCCCCCTGCCGGTGCCGAGGCATTGGCTCGACGAACGTACCTCTCGAAAATCGAGGTACGCAAAGAATCCACATTTCCCCGCTTGCGCCCCGCGAGACGCGCTGAAACAATGCCTGAAAACGGTGGCCACGCCGATGGCCACTTCCAACTCGTCGTTGCGATCACGCCTGGGGAGGGTCGTGCCATGACGTCGAACACGCACCGCACCATCGTTTGCGGTCCTGGCGGTACTGTCTTCGGACGCACCGCATTAGTCGTTGCCACTGCTGGCCTGGTCAGTCTTTTCGCGGCTAACGTCCATGCGCAGGAAGCCATGCTGCGCGCCAACAATCAGGTTTGGTTCGGTGTCGGTGCCCAGAGCCTGAACTACTGGGAAACCATCGCCCCCGGGAAGAGCGACTCAGAGAGCGGCACGACCGCAGCCTTTGCGTTGACGGCGTCCACGCAAAGGCAGCTGTTCGGCATCTCCAATCTGTACTTCAGCGCTCAGGTACGGGTGGCGCACGGCAACGTGAACTACGGCGGCTATTTACAGGACGTCGCCGGTCGCGTGATCCAGTCGAATTACGGGATGACCACGCGCTCGACGGCCACGGATGTCACCCTCAAAGCCGGTAAGGCCATTCCGTTCCATCTCGGGACGTGGAATGCGCAGGTGATTCCGTACGTCAGCTACAGCTATCGCGACTGGATTCGCGACAGCAGCCGCGATCCTTACGGTTTCTACGAGCGCTACCGTCATCACGTAGGCGGCGGCGGCCTCATGGGGCAACTGGAGCTGACGTCGAAGCTCGTGGCGACGGCCGACATTCGCGCCGGTGCGATGGTCGGCTCGTCGATGACACTCGCGGGTTCGCAGAACACTTTCAATCTCGGCAACAAGCCGGTTGTGGTGGCGGGCTTCGGGCTGGATTACGCGGTGGCACGTAACTTTCACGTGAATGCGACCTACGAGTGGTCGCGCTTCCAGTACGGACGTTCCAGCGTCACGCAAGTCAGCCCCGGCGTGAATGCTTACGAGCCCGACTCGAAGACGATCAACCAGACGTGGATGATTGGCGCAGGCTACGCCTTCTGAAGTGCACGCGCGGTCACCAAAGCGACAGTGGAAACAACAACGCCGCGCGGTCCGAGGGACTCGCGCGGCGTTGTGTTTTCTGGGGTAGCGGTACTCAGGTCGCGCCTTCCACGTCCTCAAGACTGAACGTTTCCGTGTGGTCGTTGTACGAGAAGATCTCGGCGTAACGGCCCCAGTTGATCGCGGTGTCGAGCGTTTCCTGTGCGAGATCGTCCGACATCGAGTCTTCCAGCTCCTGCTCGAAACGCACGCGCGGTGCGCGCTGTCCGCGACGCTCCTGCAACACCGCACGAATCTTTGCGGCGAGTGGCACGTGGCGCAGCAGGTGCTCGGCGAACAGCACCTTACGCTCCTGCGTGCTGACGTCCACGAATCGCTTGCCTGCCGCCGTCAGCAGAATGTCACCTTCCTTGAGTTCGGCGAAGCCCAACTGATCGAGAATTTCGGCGACGGGGAAGAGGTCGTCGACCTCCAGCAGCAGCGTCTGCGCAATATCGGGCAAGTCGGCGCGTCCGTTGTACGGCGGCACCGCCAGCGCTTCGAGCAGACCGGCCATCAGGTTGGTCGACACTTCGTGCAGCGGGCTGGACAGTTCCAGCGGCATCTTCTGCGTGGTGTGGGCGTTACGACGCGAGGTCATTAGCGCGTAGATGTCGTCCACCATCTTGCGGAAGGCGGGATCGAGGCGGTTGCGGCGGTGCGGGAACGGCACCTTGATCTCGGCGACCACGCGGCCCGGATTCGACGACAGCACCAGAATGCGGTCGCACATGAACACGGCTTCCTCGATGTTGTGCGTGACGATCAGGATCGACTTGATCGGCAACTGACGCTGGCTCCATAAATCGAGCAGATCGGTACGCAGCGTTTCTGCCGTCAGCACGTCGAGTGCCGAGAATGGCTCGTCCATGAGCAGGAGCGTGGGGTTGACCACCAGCGCCCGGGCGAAGCCCACGCGCTGACGCATGCCGCCGGAGAGTTCACGCGGATAGGCGTTCTCGAAGCCGTCCAGACCGATCAGGTCGATGGCCGCCAGTGCGCGCTTGCGGCGCTCCTTCGGCTCGACGCCGAGCGCTTCCAGTCCGGCTTCCACGTTTTGCAGCACGGTGAGCCACGGGAACAGCGCGAAGGTCTGGAACACCATCGCCACGCCTTCAGGCGGGCCTTCGAGCGGCTCGCCCATGTAGCGGATGTCGCCCGAGCTCGGCTGAATCAGACCGGCGATGATGCGCAGCAGCGTCGATTTGCCCGAGCCTGAGCGGCCCAGCAGGCCGACGATCTCGCCTTCATGCAGTTGCAGGTTCACGCCGTCGAGGACCTGACGCTCGTCGCTGCCCTTGCGGAAGCCGCGACTGACGTTGGCGAGCGAGAAGATCTCTTTTCCGGTCATCGTTTGAGTATCGTTCGGCATCACGGTCCCTTCAATTCAGACGAAGCTTGTTTTCAGCGATGGCGTACATCGGACGCCACAGCAAACGGTTGAACAGCACGACGAAGAGCGCCATGACCGCGATGCCAAGCAGAATGCGCGGATAGTCGCCGGCGGCCGTCGTTTGTGCGATGTAGGCGCCCAGGCCGTGCGCGGCGACCTTGTCGTCACCCCACTGCACGTACTCCGAGACGATGGACGCGTTCCACGCGCCACCCGACGCCGTGATTGCCCCCGTCACGTAATAGGGGAAGATGCCCGGCAGCATGACCTGACGCCACCACTGCCAGCCGCGAATGCGGAAGTTGGTGGCGGCTTCCTTGAAGTCGTTCGGGAAAGCGGTCGCACCGGCGATGACGTTGAACAGGATGTACCACTGCGTGCCCAGCACGATCAGCGGCGAGAGCCAGATGTCCGCATTCAGATGGAAGTGGACGATCAGCACCACGAAGATCGGGAACAGCAGGTTGGCCGGGAACGCCGCGAGGAACTGGGCGAGCGGCTGAATGCGCTCGGCGAGCTTCGGACGCAGGCCGATCAGCACCCCCAGCGGCACCCAGACCACCGACGCAATCGCGATGAGCACGATCACCCGCACCAGCGTGATCAGGCCGAGGCCGAACACGCGCAAAATCTCCGGTCCGCCGACTTCGCTCAGCACAAACGTGACGATCTTCCACGCGGCGAACACACCGAGCACCACGAGCAGTGCGGCCCACAGCCAGTCGATCACGCGCGAGAGCGGTGACTTCGACTCGGAGTGGATCGCGGCCGGCAGCGAGATCGGCATACGCATGAGGGCGATCGTACGCAGCAGCTTGCCCAGCGGACGCAGTAGCAACTGAATGGCGCGCGTGCGTTGAATGAGGTTCAGCACCCACGATTCGGGCGCGGCCTGCGAGACCGTGTCCTCCAGGCGGAATTTGTCCGACCACGCGACCATCGGGCGGAACAGGAACTGGTCGTAAATGACGATGACGACGACCATCGCCAGAATCACCCAGCCCACGGCACTCAGATCGCGCTGGAGGATGGCGGTCGCGAGATACGCGCCGATGCCCGGCAGCGTGACCGTCTTGTCGCCCACGGTGATCGCCTCGGACGCCACCACGAAGAACCATCCACCCGACATGCTCATCATCATGTTCCAGATGAGGCCCGGCATGGAGTACGGGACGTCGAGCTTCCAGAACCGCTGCCACGGCGAAAGACGCAGATTGACTGCGACTTCGGACAGATCGCGCGGCTGGGTGCGCATTGACTGGTAGAACGAGAACGTCATGTTCCACGCCTGACTCGTGAAGATCGCGAAGATGGCGGCGCATTCCGCGCCGAGCACGCGTCCCGGAAACAGGGCGAGGAAGAAGGTGACGGTAAACGAGATATAGCCCAGCACCGGCACCGACTGAAGAATGTCGAGCATCGGTACCAGCAGCTTCTCCGCGCGGCGGCTCTTGGCCGCGAGCGTGCCGTAAATCAGCGTGAAGATTAGCGACGCCACCATCGCTGCGAGCATACGCAAGGTGGTGCGTAGTGCGTACTCGGGCAGATTGGCCGGGTCCAGCGAGATGACTTCGGTGTGCAAATCGGCGAGCGGCGCCCAGGTTTGTCGAATGCCCGACGAGCTGACCATCAGAAAGCCGATGATGATCGGGAAAGCGATGAAATCCCAGCGGTTGGGCAGCAGGCGTCGCGCGGTGGCGGGGATGAACGGACGGGCTACGCGCGTCATCAGGACCTCGTTTGGATGAGGGTTCGGACGAACAACAGGGCTGAAGCGTCGTAGTGCAGCACGGCAGCGACGTTGCGCGTGTGCAGGGACGGCAGCGGATGCTACCAGATTGCCCCGTAAAAAGATGTTAAAGCGGGTGTCATACGTTGGCAAATCCTGTCGCCGATGGGCGACTGTGGTTTTTATGCTGCACTGCGGGAAGTCTGGGTTTCGTCAGTCGATACCTATTTGAGGCGACATCTTTATGCTTTCGAAAAATGCCCTTTCGAAGGCGTTTGGCGCACCGGCGTATGCACCGACGCGAACCCCGCTCGCACAAGGGAGATCGCGACAATTGGTTACGTTTAAGTTGTGAACTTATGAGAGGTTGAGCAGACCAATCCCCGCGGCTTGCTTCGCGCCGTGCGGTCGTGTAGTGTGCACCGCTTGCTCGGGCCACGGCGCCAGTCGCTGCGGGCGGTTTCACCGCTTGCGGTGTTCGTGTGGCTTGCCGGCCCGTCTCCCTCCCATTCCAAGACAAGCAAGGATGCGCCGCATGACGACGCCATTAGACGCGCGTTGCGAGCGTGCACGACAACTCAGTGCCGCCGGCCGGCTCGACGAGGCGATCGCCGAGTTACGACAAGTTCTGAAACAATCCCCTGAATTCCTTCCTGCGCTCGAAGGGCTCGCGTATGTCTCGTTGCGTACAGGCGCTTTCGAGGGCGCGGCCGATGCCTTCGACCGCTTGCTCGCGCTCGTGCCGCGTCCGGGAGCGCAGGCGACGTTCGACGCCGCGATGGCCAGCCTGCAGGCCGGGCGTCCGATGCGCGCGGAGGCGCTGTTCGAGGCGACGGTGCAGCAATCGCCCGACGTCATCGGCACGATGCACACGGTCGGTCTGACGTGGGCGAAGGCGGGCGATAACGCGCGTGCGCTCGCCTGGTTCGAGCGGACCTCGGCCAAAGCGCCCGCGCTGTGGCAGGCCCATTTCAACCGGGGTCGCGCGCTCGGCGCGCTGGGCCGCTTCGACGAAGAGATCGCCGCTTATCGGCTCGCCAATGCCATTGCGCCGCAGCAGCCGGACCCGCTGGTGAATCTGGGTGTGGCGCTGCGCGAGCAGCATGCCTTCGCCGATGCGCTCCAATGCCTGCGCGACGCCGTCAAGCTGTCGCCGGACCACGCGGGCGCGCGCACCAACCGGGCGCAGACCAATTTGCTGCTGGGCGACTTCGAGCACGGCTGGCACGACTACGAATGGCGCTGGCAGGACGGTGGCCAGAAGCGGCGTTTCAACGATCGTTTGTGGGACGGCAAAGCGCCGCTCGCGGGCAAGACGGTGTTCGTCTACAGCGAACAAGGCTTCGGCAGCACGTTGCAGTTCGTGCGTTTCGTGCCGCGTCTCGTAGCGATGGGCGCGACGGTGGTGCTCTCGGTGCAGGCGCCGCTGGTTACGCTGCTAGGCGGCTTCGCGCGTGGCGTGACGGTGCTCGGCGAGCACATGCCGGTACCGTCGTTCGACTGGCAATTGCCGCTGCTCAGCCTGCCGCATCTGCTCAAGGTCGCGGGAGACGTGGCGGTGCACTCGCCCTATCTGCGCTCCAGTGCCGGGCGCGAGATGGTCTGGCGCTCCGCCCTCGGCGCGAAGCCGGACGGTGCGTTTCGTGTCGGTTTCGTGTGGCGCACGCATCCGTTCCCGCCGCATCGGGACATCGCCCTGAAGCATTGGGCACCGTTGTTTGCCACGAACGCCCAGTTCTACTCGTTACAGGTCGACGCGACCGACGAGGAGCACGCCGAACTCGCGAGCTACCGAAGCGCACACGGCAACGTGCACGACATCGGCGCGAAGCTCAGCGACTTCGCAGAGACGGCGGCCGTCATCGCGCAAATGGATCTTGTGATTGCCGCCGATACGGCGGTGGTGCATCTGGCCGGCGCGCTGGGCAAGCCGGTGTGGGTGCTGTTGAACTACACGCCGGACTGGCGCTGGCAACTGACACGGCGCGACAGCGACTGGTATCCGTCGGTTTCGTTGTATCGGCAGCCAGCGCGCGGGGATTGGGACAGCCTGATGGCGCAAGTCGTTACGGACGTCGAAGGCATCTTGCAGCAGTAATTCAGCGCTTATCCCTATCAGCCTGCATCGGCCGCCTCATCGTCGTCGCGCAGACGCGTGTATATATTCCAGCTCGCGATGAACAGCGCAGCGATGAGCGGCCCGATCACGAAGCCCGTCAGGCCGAAGAGCGACATGCCGCCGAGGGTGGAGATCAGCACCACCCAGTCGGGCAGCTTGGTGTCCTTGCCTACGAGGATCGGGCGCAGCACGTTGTCGACCAGACTGACGATGGTGCCGCAGAACGCGAACAGGATCACCGCCTTCCAGACGTGCCCGGCGAGCAGCAGCCAGATGCCCACGGGCACCCACACCACGGCAGCGCCCACGGCGGGCAGCAGCGACAGAAAGGCCATCACCACGGCCGCCAGCACGTAGCCCTGAATGCCGAGCACAGCGAAGATGAAGCCGCCGAGTGCGCCCTGCGCAACCGCCACCGCGATGTTGCCTTTGACGGTCGCGCGGACAACGGTGGTGAATTGCCGGATCAGTTGACCCTTGTGACGCTCGTCTAGCGGCAGGGCGCGTCGCACCATCGCGCCGAGCGCCGTTCCGTCACGCAGCAGGAAGAACAGCAAATAGAGCATCACGCCGAAGCTCACCAGCAACTGCGCCGTGTTCTGTCCGATGCTCACGAGGTACACCGCGACCAGACGCCCGATCTGTGCGGCACCGTCGCCCAGCTTCTGCTGGATGGCGTTGACGTCCTGCACACCGGCCAGATCCATGATCCGGTGAACGCTGGCGGGCAGGCGGTCAAGCAATTGCTGGAAGGACACCGTCAGTTGCGGCAGATCGGTGCGAAAGCGCACGAGCGCCGTGCTGACTTCCTGCGTCAGCATGCCCACGACGAGCGTGAGCGGCAGAATCACGATGAGCAGAATCAGCGCGAGCGTGGTGAGGGCGGCGAGATTGGGCCGTCCGCGCATGCGGGTCAGAATGCGGCGCTGCACCGGCTGGAACAACACGGCGAGAATCGTTCCCCAGAATACCGCGCCGAACAGCGGGAACAGAATCCACCCGAACACGATCGTCACGACGAACAGCATGAGGTGGAAGAACTTGCGCTGGTCGCTACGACTCGACATGAGGTTTCCTTGCAGATGGCGACGGCTCGAATGGCGCGTCAGCCCTTCTTATATCAGAAGCGGACGTCACCCCGGTCGTGGTGTCACGCATGCCCTCGATGATGCGGGTGACGAGCGGGTGGCCTTCGCCGCGTCGGGAGCGAATCGCGTGAATGTCCTCGTGGACATCGTCCGGACGACCCAGCCAGCGCAGTCCGCGCAGCAGCGAGACGTCGCCAGCCCCGGCTTCGCTCAGTGGGAACACGCCCATGCCGCGCGTGGCGAACACTGCCATCAGTGCACTGTCCTCGAACTCGCCCACAATGTTTGGACGAATGCCCTGCGTCTCGAACCATTGGTCGAGGCGGGCGCGCAGGGCTGAGTGTCCCGTCGGCAATAATACGGGCAAGGTCGCGAGGCATTGCGGGAACGTGTCGCGCGAGACGTTGCGCACGAGCGACGCTGGTCCGTACCAGTCGACAGGCGACTCCACCAGACGCTCGCTCGCGAGCCGCAACGTCGGGTTGTACGGCGCGGGCTGGCTGGCGAGCACCAGATCGAGCTTGTGCAGGGCGAGTTCGGCGAGCAACTGCTCGTGCTCGCCTTCGTGGCAGACGAGTCGCAGCGACGGCGTGTCGAGCACCGGTGCGAGAATGGCGTGGGCGGCGAGTTTCGAGATGCCGTCGGCGAGACCGACCGCAAGGCGCGCGACGCGACCACTGGCGGCTTCGCGGACTTCGTCGGGAATCGACTGGCCGAGGCGGAAAATTTCCTCGGCACGTCGGAAAGCGGCCTGTCCCGGCTCGGTCATGGCGACGCCGCGCCCGGCCGGTTTGAGTAACTGGTGACCCAGCGACTTTTCCAGCTCGCGGACCTGCGCGCTGATGGTCTGGACGGCCATGTCGAGGCGTTCGGCGGCTCTGGCAAAGCCACCTTCCTTGACGACCACCCAGAAGTAGTAAAGATGACGGTAGTTCAACATAGAGATAAGACTTCGGAAAAACCGAACTAAAGTGCAGTATATAACTGGTTTTTGCGAAGCGTGAGTTCGACGATGATGCTGTCCTGAGCCCGCACCCTACGTTGTGTGCGGGAGACTAAAGGGGATGACCGGTGCCGGACGGCGACGGTTGTCCCGATAACCATACGGAAACTCTGGCGCACATATGGACTATCTACTTGCTTTGGCGGCCGACCCGGCGGTGTGGGCGGCGCTTGTCACGCTGGTGGTCATGGAAGTCGTGCTCGGCATCGACAACCTGATCTTCATCTCGATCCTGACGAACAAATTGCCGTTGGCGATGCGTGCGCGCACGCAGCGCATGGGGATCGCACTGGCGCTGGTCATGCGGCTGGCGTTGCTCGGTACGGTGGCCTGGATCGCCAAACTGACGACACCGCTCTTCGAACTGTTCGACCACGGCTTCTCTTGGCGTGACCTGATCCTGATCGCTGGCGGCCTCTTCCTCGTGTGGAAGGCGACGAAGGAGATGCATCACCACGTGGCGACGGGAACGGAAGACGAAGCGAACGGTGACGCGTCGGGCACGCTGGCGACGATCACCGCACGCGCGGCTGTCATGCAGATTCTGGTGCTGGACCTCGTGTTCTCCATCGACAGCATCGTGACGGCAGTGGGCATGACTGAGCACATCCCGATCATGTTCATTGCTGTGATCGCAGCAGTGACGGCGATGCTGTTCATGGCCGGTCCGCTCTCGCGCTTCATCGCGGCGAATCCGACGGTGGTCATGCTCGCGCTGGGCTTCCTGCTGGTGATCGGTATGACGCTGATCGCCGAGGGCTTCGGGTCGCACATCCCGAAGGGCTACATCTACGCAGCCATGGCGTTCTCGGCTTTCGTCGAAGGGCTGAACATGATGACGCGTCGTGCCAAGGCGCGACGTGACGCAGAGAAGGCGCGCGTGCTGCACTAATCGATACGTCACCGAGAGGTGAAAAAGGCGGTGCCGGTGAAAATCGGCACCGCTTTTTCGTTGGCGAGGGTGGGTTAAACGTTCGATTTTTTCGAACTTGGATGAATGAAAATGCAGGTTTTTTCGTTGCGAAGCGCTCGGTACATTGAAAGCGTTGTCCTTTACGTAACGGAGCGAAGCGATGAAGTGTCCTGTATGCGGTACCCCGGATCTGCTGATGACGGAGCGTCAGGGGGTGGAGATCGATTACTGTCCGAAGTGTCGCGGCGTGTGGCTCGATCGCGGCGAGCTGGACAAGCTGATCGAGCGCACGGACGAGCCCCTTGCAATGTCTGCTCAGGCCGTGCAAGGCGGGCAGGGTGGATTCGGACGCGGCGGGTACGACACGCGTGAGCATCGGGCGTCGCGCGAGTGTCGCGACGACGATGACCGGCGCGATGACGACGGCGGGCACCGCAACACCCACCATGGTCACGACGACCGCCGTCGCCACTACGACCGTCCGCGCAAGAAAAAGTCGTTGTTCGAGATGTTCGACTTCGACTGATCGATGTGCGGGGCGCGCCGAAAGCGAAGTTGATCTCAGTGATGATATCGGCGGCCCGAAGTGGGCCGCCGGTTTTTCATGTCGTTACGTCCGCCAGCCTCACGCGTACTGCGAGAGTCCCAGCCCCAGCGACCAGTTTTCCTTCTCGACTTCGACAAGATTCACGAACACGTCCTCGGGGCGAATGCCGGGGTTATCGCTGAGTAATTCGGCAATCCGCCGGAACAACGCCTTCTTTTGTTCCTTCGTGCGGGTGTTGTTTGCGGTGATCTGAATGAGCACCAGGTCGTCGCTTCGCGCGACGTCAAGATACGTCGCCCCGTAGCGGAAGTTCGCCGCGTCATGCTCGGTCAGCGCCATGAATTGGTCGTCTTCGGGAACGGTGAAGGTTTCCCGCAGCGCGCGATAAACGCCATCGAATATGGCCTGTCGGTAGGCCTCGGTCTTTCCTGTACGCATTGAAATATGAGCGAGTGGCATCGTGAGTTTCCTCGGTTGTTGACCCGCTTCATAGTATCTATTCTGATAAGCTATGCATTCTTATTTCAATGATAAGTATTTGAAATGACTGAGCGTTCACTTGATCTGGAGGCCGTCCGTGCCTTTATCCGTATTGCGGAGCTTGGCAGCTTCACGCGTGCTGCCGAGGCGTTACGGACGACGCAGGCGGCGGTCAGCTTGAAGCTCAAACGGCTTGAAGACAGGTTGGGTTTCCGACTGGTCGAACGCACCCCCCGCTACGTCGAGCTTTCGGCGCAGGGCGCCACCTTTCTCGACCATGCACGCAGGCTCATCGACGCCCATGATCGGGCGGTTGCTGCGGTGGCGGGCGCGCGCCAGCGCCTCACTATCGGCATCAGCGAGCACGTCGCGGGGCCGGAGCTTCCTGCGTTGATTGCGCGAATGAATGCGCAGGATCCCCAGCTTCTGATCGAGATCAGGATCGCAACGTCGGCGGATTTGCTTCAGCGTTTCGACCGCAGAGAACTCGATACGGTGCTGGTTCGCATGCATGTTGGCCGAAGCGACGGGGAGGTCGTCACCGAAGAGAAGTTCGGCTGGTTCGCGACACCCGGCTGGCAGCATCGCGCGGGGGAGCCGTTGCCGCTCGCCACGATGGCGGAGCCTTGCGGCGTGCGTGCAGTCGCCGAGCAACTGCTCGACGAGGCGGGCATTCCCTGGACTGAGGTCTTCGTTGGTGGGGGTGTGATGGCGGTTGCCGCTGCGGTGATGGCCGGACTGGGCGTGGCGGCGCTTTCGCCGCGGATGGTGCCGTTTGGTGCGGTGGACGTCGGGCCCAGACTGGCGCTGCCGGAGTTGCCGCGTTTGCCCATTGTGCTGCACACCCGCGTAAAGGACAGCCGGGCGCGCGGTACGCTGGCAGCACTTGGGGCGGCCTTTCGGGGTGCGGTACGAAGCTGATCGACCGTCGTGTGACGCAGTGCGAGCAGAAAAGAAAAAAGGCCATGATTTCTCATGGCCTTTTTAAATTTGGTGGCGAATCAGGGACTCGAACCCCGGACCTGCGGATTATGATTCCGTCGCTCTAACCGACTGAGCTAATTCGCCGTAGGAAAAAGATTATATGGGGAAGGCTATAACCTGTCAACAGGTATTTTGCGAAAGCTATGAAAATAGTTCGGATGGCTTTCGTGGGCCGTGCCTCGCCCGGGTACCGACCCATCCCACAAACGACAACGCCGGGACTCGAAAGCCCCGGCGTTGCTAAGTCAGACGTACCTTCTACCTGTCCGACGGGTTACCCCATCAGTCGTTGGCGTAGATGTCGACGTCCTTCGTCTCCTTGATGAAGAGCATGCCGATCACGAAGGTGATGAGCGCGATCACGATCGGGTACCAGAGGCCGGAGTAGATGTCGCCCTTGGCAGCCACGATGGCGAAGGCCGTTGCCGGGAGGAAGCCCCCGAACCAGCCGTTACCGATGTGATACGGCAACGACATCGAGGTGTAGCGAATGCGCGTCGGGAACATTTCCACCAGCATCGCTGCAATCGGGCCGTACACCATCGTTACGAAGATCACGAGAATCGCCAGCAGGATCACGACCATCGGCTTGTTCATCTGCGCCGGGTCGGCCTTCGGCGGATAGCCGTCAGCCTTGAGCGTGGCCGACATATCCGTCTCGAACGCCTTGGTCTTGTCCTTCGCGTCCGCTGCCTTGCCGTCGACCGACGAGATCACCTTGTCGCCAATCTTCACCGTGGCCATCGTGCCTGCCGGCGCGGCTTGGTTCTGATAGTTCAGACCGGCGCGCGACAGGTAGCTCTTCGCGATATCGCACGAGCTGGTGAACTTCGACGTGCCAACCGGGTTGAACTGGAACGAGCACTCGTTCGGATCGGCGATGACCGTGATCGGCGAACGGGCAGTGGCGGCTTCGAGCGCCGGGTTGGCGTAGTGCGTGAGCGCCTTGAAGATCGGGAAGTACAGCAGTGCGGCCAGCAGGCAGCCCGCCATGATGATCGGCTTGCGACCGATCTTGTCCGACAGCGCGCCGAAGAACACGAAGAACGGGCTGCCGATCAGCAGACCCAGCGCGACCATGATGTTCGCGGTGTTGCCGTCGACCTTCAGCACCTGTGTCATGAAGAACAGCGAATAGAACTGGCCCGTGTACCACACGACTGCCTGACCAGCGGTCAAGCCGACCAGCGCCAGAATCACGATCTTCAGGTTCTTCCACTGACCGAACGATTCCTTGAGCGGTGCCTTCGATCCCTTGCCTTCCGCCTTCATGCGCTGGAATGCCGGCGATTCGCTCAGTTGCATACGAATCCACAGCGACACGAGCAGCAGCACGATCGACAGAATGAACGGAATGCGCCAGCCCCAGTCGCCGAACGCCTCTTCACCCATCACCATGCGGGTGCCGAGAATCACGAGCAGCGAAAGGAAGAGGCCCAGCGTCGCGGTCGTCTGAATCCACGACGTGTAGAAGCCGCGACGGCCATGCGGCGCGTGCTCGGCAACGTACGTGGCAGCACCGCCGTATTCGCCGCCGAGGGCAAGACCCTGCAGCAGACGCATGGCGATAAAGATCACCGGCGCGGCGATGCCCCAGGACGCATAGCCCGGCAGCAGACCGACGACCAGCGTCGACAGACCCATCAACGTGATGGTGACGAGGAACGTGTATTTGCGACCGACGAGGTCACCGATGCGACCGAACACGATGGCGCCGAACGGACGCACCGCGAAGCCCGCAGCAAACGACAGCAGTGTGAAGATGAAGGCCGCCGTCGGGTTGATCCCGGAGAAGAAGTGACGGCTGATGAATGCGGCCAGCGAACCGGCCAGATAAAAGTCGTACCACTCGAACACCGTGCCCAGCGACGAAGCGAAGATGACCTTGCGTTCTTCTTTGGTCATCGGCGCGTGGGTGGTGGCTGCCGTTGTAGTAGCCATGCGGTTGTCTCCTGTAATGTAAGCACGCCCCTGGGACGCACCCGGGCCGCTGCAAATGATTATTGGAGGACAACCTTACCGCCGTCTGACGCCAAACTGACTCGAACCTTACGTTGCTAGGGACTTACCCTCGACTTTGGTCGAAAATTGGCCGTATTTAGCGGATTTACGTCATTCATGAGGGTTTTCGATAGGCACCTCGGCGAGCGGTAACGTCACCCGAATGAGTGTGCCGGTTGCTTCGGGATGCTGTGCATCGACATGATCGAGCACGCTCACATCGCCGCGATGAATCTGCACGATCTCGCGCACGATCGCGAGACCCAGTCCGCTGCCGTCGCTGTCGCTGCCGAGAATGCGATAGAAGCGCTCGAACACGCGTGGACGCTCCGACGCAGGAATGCCCGGCCCCGTGTCCTCGACTTCAAGATGCACGAAGCCGTCGGACGCCTCGTGACGCAGCCGCACCGTCACCTTGCCGCCGGCCGGCGTATAGCGGATCGCATTGTCGATGAGGTTGTTGAGCAACTCGCGCAACATCACCGGCTGTCCGGACAGATGCACCGGAAACGGTGGCTCCTCGAAGCCGAGGTCGATCCGTTTGGCGAAGGCCGCCTGAAACCAGTCCTGCATGGCGCTGCGCGCGAGCAGGCTGAGGTTGAGCGGGGTGAAGGCGGCGGCGTCGTTGGCGCTGTTCTCGGCGCGCGCGAGTGCGAGCAACTGGTTGACGAGACGCGCTGCCTGTTCGGAGCTCATCGCGATTTGCGAGAGCGAGCGGCGCAGTTCGTCGGGAGACGTCTGACGCAATGCCAGTTCGGCTTGCATGCGAAGGCCTGCAAGCGGTGTCTTGAGCTGATGTGCAGCATCCGCAATGAAGCGTTGCTGGAGTTTCATGTTCTGCTCAAGGCGGCCGAGCAGATCGTTCAGCGAATTGACGAGCGGCGCGATTTCCGGCGGCGCTTGTCGCGCTTCAAGTGGCGAAAGATCGTCGGGGCGCCGCGCGCGAATGTGCTCCTGCAACGCATGCAGCGGCGCGAGACCGCGCGACAGACCGAACCAGACGAGCACGATGGCCAGCGGCAGAATCACGAACTGCGGCAGGATCACGCCCTTGATGATTTCGTTGGCCAACTGGCTGCGCTTGTCGAGCGTCTCCGCTACCTGTACGAGCGCCATGCTGCCCGGCGGCTGCATGCGCGGCAGATCGACATAAGTGAACGCAACGCGAATGTCATTGCCGCCCACGGTTTCGTCGCGAAACTGGACCACACCGGGTTGCGGACGGTCGTCTTCATGAGGCAGCGGCAGCTCCGCCGTGCCGCCAACGAGTTCTCCCTTCGCACCGAGCACCTGATAGTAGATGTTGTCGGTCGCGTCGGCGCGCAGCAAATCGCGCGCGGGCATGGGCAGCGTGAGCGTGACCTGGCCTCGATCCGAGTGGACCTGCTGAGCGAGTACGTAAGTATTGGTCTCCAGCGCACGGTCGAACGGGCCGTTGGCAATCGATTTTGCGACGAGATACGTCACGGCAATGCTCATCGGCCAGAGCAGCAGCAACGGCGCGAGCATCCAGTCGAGGATCTCGCCGAAGAGCGAGCGCGGCGGCGGTTCGGCCTCGCGCTCTAATGGCGCGCCGAAGCCCGGACGTACAAACGGATCGGCGTAAGGGTCGAAGGGATCGGCGGCATCCGCGGGCGGGTGCCGTGGGTCGTCCTGATCGGCGTGAGACACGTTGTCCGACGACGCAGGCGCCGCGCGATGGGGGGGACGAAAGCTCAGACGCATCGGACGAGCCCGATCATGCCGCGTTGGCGGGGGCCGCTGCCGGCTTCTCCAGACAATATCCCAGCCCGCGGATCGTGGCGATGCGTACACCGCTCGGCTCGATCTTCTTGCGCAGCCGGTGCATGTACACCTCAATGGCGTTGTTGCTCACCTCTTCGCCCCATCCGCACAGATGGTCGACGAGCTGTTCCTTGGAGACGAGCCGTCCGGTGCGCAGCAGCAGCACTTCGAGCAATTCGAGTTCGCGTGCGGACAGATCGAGCATCTGCTCGTTGATATAGGCCGTGCGACCGACCTGATCGAAGCTCAGCGGCCCGTGGCGGATGACGGTCGAGCCACCACCTGCGCCTCGCCGCGTCAGCGCCCGCACGCGCGCTTCGAGTTCGGCGAGGGCGAACGGCTTGGCCATATAGTCGTCGGCACCGAGATCGAGGCCCTTCACGCGGGCGTCGACGCTGTCGGACGCGGTCAGGATCAGAACGGGCAAGTGGGAATTGCGGGCGCGCAGACGGCGCAGGACTTCGTGGCCGGGAAGGCGGGGCAGACCGAGGTCGAGAATCAGCAGGTCGAACGTCTGGGCGGACAGCGCGGAGTCGGCTTCGAGCCCCGTTTTGACGTGATCGACGGCGTAGCCCCCCTGGCGCAGCGAGCGAGTCAGGGCGTCGGCCAGAATGCTGTCATCCTCTGCGATGAGAATTCGCATGGGCGTGATAGGCTTGTGTAGGCACCAATGCCTGACGGCACGGGCGTGTCTCCTGTGATGTTGCGGCGCGTGGTTCGCGGCTTTTTTTGTCGTTTCGGCGCTTTCGGACAACAGGCACTTGCAAAGAGCACTGGTTTTTTATACAGTACCGGCAGTCACGCCTCACTCGAGCCGTCTCGCTCATCATATCAAAGGACGATTCATGGAAGAAAGCAAGAAAGGGTCTGCCAATCTGTCGGCCGAGAAAGGCAAGGCGCTCGCCGCCGCCCTCGCGCAGATCGAGAAGCAATTCGGCAAGGGCTCGATCATGCGTCTTGGCGACGGCGAGGTCGAAGCGGACATCCAGGTCGTCTCCACGGGCTCGCTGGGTCTGGACATCGCGCTGGGCGTCGGTGGCCTGCCGCGCGGCCGTGTGATCGAAATCTACGGCCCGGAATCGTCGGGTAAGACCACGCTCACGTTGCAAGTCGTGGCGGAAATGCAGAAGATCGGTGGCACCTGCGCGTTCATCGACGCAGAACACGCCCTCGACGTCGGTTACGCCAACAAGCTGGGCGTCTCGGTGCCGGAACTGCTGATCTCGCAGCCGGACACGGGCGAACAGGCCCTGGAAATCGCCGATGCGCTGGTGCGCTCGGGCTCGATCGACCTCATCATCATCGACTCGGTTGCGGCACTGGTGCCGAAGGCCGAAATCGAAGGCGAGATGGGTGATTCTCTGCCGGGTCTTCAGGCACGTCTGATGTCGCAGGCGCTGCGTAAGCTGACCGGCACGATCAAGCGCACGAATTGCACGGTGATCTTCATCAATCAGATTCGTATGAAGATCGGCGTCATGTTCGGCAACCCGGAAACGACGACGGGCGGCAACGCACTGAAGTTCTACTCGTCGGTGCGTCTGGACATCCGCCGTATCGGTTCGATCAAGAAGGGCGACGAGGTGGTCGGTAACGAAACCCGCGTCAAGGTCGTCAAGAACAAGGTGTCGCCGCCGTTCCGCGAAGCGATTTTCGACATCCTCTACGGCCAGGGTATCTCGCGCGAAGGCGAAATCATCGATCTGGGTGTCAACGCGAAGATCGTCGAGAAGGCCGGTGCCTGGTACAGCTACAACGGCGAGAAGATCGGTCAGGGCAAGGACAACGCGCGTGAATTTTTGCGCGAAAATCCGGAAATCGCTCATGAGATCGAGAACAAGGTACGTGCATCGCTGGGTGTGACGGCGATCAACGAAACCGGTGAGATCGAAGCAGAAGACGAGGCCTGATCGTTTGATTGGCGCCTGAGTTTTTGGAACGGCAGCGCGAAGCCTTACGGCGTCGCGCTGCCGTTTTGCATTCTTGCTGCAAATAGCAGCGCTACGATGAACTCATGATCAATCGACGTCCTCCCCGTGATCCGAATGCGCCTCCGCCCCCGCCGGGCGACGCGGCCGTCGCGGTCAAGCGGTCTCGCAAACCGACGCTGAGTCTGAAAGGGCGCGCGCTGTCCTATCTGGCACGTCGCGAATACAGTCGGGCGGAACTGCGTCGCAAGCTCACGCCTTACGCGGATGCCGAGGATCCCGAAGCACTCGAGCGCGTACTCGACGCGCTTGAGCAGGAACGATGGCTGTCGAACGAACGGTTCGCGGAAAGCGTGGTGAACCGGCGCGCCTCGCGCATGGGTACGACGCGTATCGTCGGCGAGCTCAAGCAGCATCAGGTCGACGCGCAAACCGTCGCTGCGATCTCCGAGCAGTTGCGGGAGACCGAACTCGCGCGCGCCCGAGCCGTCTGGCAAAAGAAGTTCGGCGAGGTCGCAACAACGCCCGAAGCGCGTGCCAAGCAGATGCGCTTTCTGGCGGCACGTGGTTTCTCGCGTACCGTTATCAGCAAAATCGTGCGAGGGACGGACGAGTTTCTGGACGACGTCTGACGCAGATGTCTTCACTTTCGTTATGGATGCGTGCGTATTCATCGACGAAGCGTTCGTTGCGTCCGGCTTCACGCAACCCGCGTGAATGCTCGCGTGACACGACGATGAACCTCGTGTGACGCGTGGTGTCTCGCTTATCGCGATATGGCGTCGCACCATGCGCGCCCGTCACTCGGAATTTTTATAATCCGACCGATGGGTCGGGTAATTCCGCCTTATGCGACGGGCTTCTGCTGCGCTGCGGCAGACGGCGCTGTCGCCTATGCTAGAATCAAGATCTTTCTGCGTTCATGCATTGCACACTTCCGCATGCCGCTCTCCGCGCCTGCCCCTCGTACCTTGCGTCACCGTCGCACGATCGCTGTTGAAGCGTATTCGCGCGAGGATGGCCTATGGGACATCGAAGCCCGACTCACCGATCACAAGGATCGGGATTTTGCATTGGCAACGGGCCTTCGCAAGGAGGGCACGCCGATCCACGAGCTATGGCTGCGGCTGACGATCGACGAAGATTTCGAAGTGCATGACGCCGAGGCCGTCTCCGACTGGGTGCCTTATCCCGGCATTTGCGATCAGATCGGCCCCGAATATCGTCAATTGATCGGTCTTAACCTGCGGCACGGCTTCCGGCGCGGGGTTCGCGAGCGCCTCGGCGGCGCGGCGGGCTGTACCCATCTCACAGAACTTTGCAGTGTCCTGCCGACGGCAGCGATTCAGGCGTTTGCCGGCGTGGTGATTCATACCCCCGACACGGCAGCGGCCAACGATGCCGATAATTCGACACCTCCTTTCCAACTCGGACATTGTCACGCCCTGCGGTTTGATGGCGAGGCGGTGCGCCGGTTTTACCCGCGCTGGTTCAACGGCCGCGCAAACGATCGAGCGAACGAGCCCACGACGCCCGTCACATCAGAAGCGGTGCGCGATGCGGCCTCGACTCGCAAGCTCGAACCCAAACTTCCAACTCAGCAAGAAGGGAATCACGCATGAAGATTCATGAGTATCAAGGCAAGGAAATCCTCCGGAAATTCGGAGTCGCGGTGCCCCGCGGCATTCCGGCGTTTTCCGTGGACGAGGCCGTGAAGGCAGCCGAAGAACTCGGCGGTCCGGTTTGGGTGGTCAAGGCCCAGATTCACGCAGGCGGTCGCGGTAAGGGCGGCGGCGTGAAGGTTGCCAAGACGATCGAGCAAGTGCGTGAATACGCCAGCCAGATCCTCGGCATGCAACTGGTCACGCACCAGACCGGTCCGGAAGGTCAGAAGGTCAATCGCCTGCTGATCGAAGAAGGCGCCGACATCAACAACGAACTGTACGTCAGCCTGGTGGTTGACCGCGTCACGCAGAAGATCGTGATGATGGGTTCGAGCGAAGGCGGCATGGACATCGAAGAAGTCGCCGAAAAGCACCCGGAACTGATCCACCACGTTGTGATCGATCCGTCGGTTGGCCTGACGGACGCGCAAGCCGACGACTTCGCAAAGAAGATCAGCGTGCCGGAAGGTTCGGTGTCGCAAGCGCGCACGATTCTGCAAGGTCTGTACAAGGCCTTCTGGGAAACGGACGCTTCGCTGGCCGAAATCAACCCGCTGAACGTGAGCAAGAACGGCACGGTCACGGCACTGGACGCCAAGTTCAACTTCGACTCGAACGCCCTGTATCGTCATCCGGAAATCGTCGCGTACCGCGATCTGGACGAAGAAGATCCGGCTGAAGTCGAAGCCTCGAAGTTCGATCTGGCCTACATCTCGCTCGACGGCAACATCGGCTGCCTGGTGAACGGCGCCGGTCTGGCCATGGCCACGATGGACACCATCAAGCTGTTCGGCGGCGAGCCGGCCAACTTCCTGGACGTGGGCGGTGGCGCCACGGCAGAGAAGGTGACCGAAGCGTTCAAGATCATGCTGAAGAACCCGAACCTGACGGCCATTCTGGTCAACATCTTCGGTGGCATCATGCGCTGCGACGTGATCGCCGAAGGCGTGATCACGGCGTCGAAGGCTGTGTCGCTCAAGGTGCCGCTCGTCGTGCGCATGAAGGGCACGAACGAAGACCTGGGCAAGAAGATGCTCGCCGAATCCGGTCTGCCGATCATCTCCGCGGACAGCATGGAAGAAGCTGCCCAGAAGGTTGTCGCGGCTGCCGCAGGCAAGTAACCAGAACAGTCGAAGCCATTGCGGCGTGCCGCTCCCGAAAGGCTGAGCGCACACCGTCAGGCAACAGGACGAAGGAAATCAAGCAATGTCGATTCTGATCAACAAAGATACCAAGGTCATCACCCAAGGTATTACTGGCAAGACCGGCCAGTTCCACACCCGCATGTGCCGCGAATACGCGAACGGCAAGAACGCGTTCGTCGCTGGCGTGAACCCGAAGAAGGCCGGCGAAGACTTCGAAGGCATTCCGATCTACGGTTCGGTGAAGGACGCCAAGGAACAGACCGGTGCAACCGTGTCGGTGATCTACGTGCCGCCCGCAGGCGCTGCTGCCGCCATCTGGGAAGCCGTCGAAGCCGACCTGGATCTGGCGATCTGTATCACGGAAGGCATTCCGGTCCGTGACATGATCGAAGTGAAGGACCGTATGCGTCGCGAAGGTCGCAAGACCCTGCTGCTCGGACCGAACTGCCCGGGCGTGATCACGCCGGACGAACTGAAGATCGGCATCATGCCGGGTCACATCCACAAGAAGGGTCGCATCGGCGTGGTCTCGCGCTCGGGCACCCTGACGTACGAAGCCGTGGGCCAGCTGACCGCTCTGGGTCTGGGCCAGTCGAGCGCCGTCGGTATCGGTGGCGACCCGATCAACGGTCTGAAGCACATCGACGTCATGCAAATGTTCAACGACGATCCGGAAACGGACGCCGTGATCATGATCGGTGAAATCGGTGGTCCGGACGAAGCCGCTGCCGCCGAGTGGATCAAGGGCAACATGAAGAAGCCGGTCGTCGGCTTCATCGCAGGCGTCACGGCGCCCCCGGGCAAGCGCATGGGCCACGCCGGCGCGCTGATCTCGGGCGGTGCCGATACGGCCGAAGCCAAGCTGGCCATCATGGATGCCTGCGGCATCAAGGTGACCCGCAACCCGTCGGAAATGGGCCGTCTGCTCAAGGCAGCGCTGTAATTCCCGCCGGACGACCCAGTCGTTGCAGTCGCCGGAACCGGCAGCTGCGCGTCGGGTCTTGAAAGAGGGAGCTCAGAACATCGGGCTCCCTCTTTTGTCTTTGTGCCGTGATTGGCATCATCCGTCTGACTGGTTTCAAACGTTCCCCGAGGATTTCCGCGCATGCTTGCGTTTTTTGCCGAGCTGAACTGGGCCGCCGTGCTGCAGATCATCATGATCGACATCCTGCTGGGTGGCGACAACGCTGTGGTGATCGCGCTCGCCTGCCGCAATCTGCCGGCCAAGCAACGCCTGCAAGGCATTGTCTGGGGCACGATCGGCGCAATCGTCCTGCGTGTGATTCTGATTGCGTTTGCCGTGACGCTGCTCGCCGTGCCATATCTGAAGGCCGTTGGCGGGTTGTTGCTGCTCTGGATCGGTACCAAGCTGCTGGTGCCAGACCATGATGCGCACGACAGCGTCAAACCCGCCGACAAGCTGTGGACAGCGGTCAAGACCATCATCGTGGCCGATCTGGTGATGAGCATCGATAACGTGATCGCCATTGCCGGGGCTGCGGAAGGCGCGGCCGACCATCATCAATTGCCGCTGGTGATCTTCGGTCTGCTCGTGAGCATTCCGCTCATCGTCTGGGGCTCGCAACTGGTGCTCAAGGCGCTTGATCGTTTCCCGTTCATCGTGATGGCAGGGGCGGCGTTGCTCGGATGGATTGCTGGCGGTCTGATCGTCTCGGACCCGGGCGTCGGTCATCTGCTGCACTTGCCGGGCGACGCGGCGAAATACACGCATTACGTGGCGTCGGCTATCGGCGCGCTGTTCGTTCTGATCGCGGGGTTGGTGCTCAAGCGACGCAGCGAGGCACGTCAGGTGCGTGCAACCTCTTCGAAATAATCGGGTCCATTGCCGGGGCTGCAGGTCTCGCCGGATGAACCGTCCGGCTTCGCATCGGACGATTCCGGGGATCCATAAGGCACGCGCCGATTTTGATCTGCGGCAGGGCATTCACCGAGGGGGCTATGTCATACTCCGCCCACTTCCCCCCATGTCCCTTTTGATTTCATTGCTTTTGCAGGGAGTTACACAATGCGTCGTTTCGGCCACCGGACTGCCGGTCTCGCCAAATCCCGGGGTTTCACCCTGATCGAACTGATGATCGTGCTGGCGATCATCGGCGTACTGGTTACGGCAGGGGTTCCGTATCTGCAGAATTATCTCGTGCGCGCACGTGTCGTCGAAGGCTTGGGCGCTGCGGCGTCGGCCAAGGCGCTCGTGAGCGAGAACGCCATGCACGGCGCGCCGTTCAACAGCGGCTGGCAAGCGCCGAGCCCGACGGACAACGTGAGCGGCGTGAGCATCGATTCCGTGAGCGGCAACGTCACGGTGGCCTACACGCAACGCGCGGGTGACGGCGCGATCGTTCTCGTGCCAACGAGCGCCGGCGCATCGGGCTCGCCGACGGCGCTGTCTGTCGGCAAGGCGCCGGAGGGACAGATCGTCTGGACGTGCTACGCACAGGGCCGTGAAGGCGCGCCGGGCGGCGCGACGTTGCCGGGCAAGCTGGCACCGCCCGAGTGCCGTGGCGAAACGTCGGCCAAGTCGAGCTGAGTCTGTGTAGCGTGTTGCCGAACGACGTAGTGTTGCATTAGACAATGCGGCGTCCGGCGGCGCGCCCACGATGGATCGAAGACGGCGTCATCACGCGCGTCAGGCATGAAATGGCTGCCCTAGGGCGGCCATTTTTTCGTTATGCTTGCGCATCTTTCAACCGGTGCATTGCACGGCGGCGACCTTGTTTCCTCCTCTGCTTCTTTCGATGATCGGGCTTACGCTGGCCCTGATCTGGGCCTTGCCCTACAACCTCGTCAAACATACGTATCCGATCTCGACGTTCTATTCGGAAGCGCTGACCTTTTGTCTTTTCGCACTACTCGGCGCGTTGTCGATGGTGGCGGTCTGGCAGCGTGACGGACGTGCGCTGCGCATGCCGCGCGTCACGTGGATGCCACTGGCGTTCATCGCCGTCATCCTCGTGCAGCGCGCCATGATGCCGACCGAGCTGCCGCAGTTGATGATGACGGCATTGTTGTACGGGGTCGCGATGATCGTCGCGGTCAACACCGGGTACTGGCTGGCGCAGTTAGGGTGGCGGGGTGTCCTCATGCGCTGGAGCGCGGTGGCCCTCACGCTGGGCGGGTTGTATGCCGTGGGGGCACAGGTCGTGCAGGCGTTTCATCTCGAAGCGAATGTGCCGTGGCTGGTGGCGAAGTACACGGTCACAGCGGCACGCCGTCTGTTCGGCAACATGTATCAGCCCAATCATCTGGCGACGTATCTGTCGATGGCGAGTGCGGGGGCGTTCTATCTTTGGTATCAGCGAAAGCTGCCCGCCTGGACGTTGCTGCTCGTCCTCGCGATTTTGGACATCGGCATCTGTCTGACGGGCTCGCGTGCGCCTTGGCTGCAACTGGCGTTGTTGTGTGCATTCGGGCTGTGGCTCGTGTGGGTGGAGCGTATGGAAGAATCGCGCAATATGCGTCGTTCGATGCGCTGGTTTGTGCCCGCTGCCATCCTGCCGGTACTGGGGCTGATGACGATGGCCGTCGGTTGGGCGAATGTGAACTGGGGGCTGCAACTCGACGGGAGTGCCGTTGAGCGTATGCAGCAGGCGGGGCAGGTGGCCGGGCGACTGAATCTGTGGGAGTACGGACTGGCGATCTTCCGCGAGCACTGGTTCTTCGGTGCGGGCTGGTCAAATTACATCGATGCGCAATTCGCGCTGGTCGACAAGCTCGGACCGGTTGAAATGGCAGACAACGCGCATAACGTCTTGCTCGATCTGCTCGCGAAGACGGGTATCGTCGGCACGCTGGCGGTGTTGCTGCCACTGGCGTTCTGGTTTGCGCGTGCGGTGCGTGGCCTTAAGTCGGCGCCGATTGCGTTTGCGTTCATCCTGCTCGGCATGCTCGCGATGCATGCGATGCTGGAGTATCCGCAGCACTATGCATTCTTCCTGCTGCCCGGTTTGTTCCTGCTCGGATTCTGCGAGACGAAGCCGATCGATAGCTTGTCGCCGACGGCGACGGGGGCCATCAATGGCGTGATCGTTCTGTTCGCATGTGTGGCGATTCCGTGGCTGTATCACGACTACCAGCGCGTCGAGGTGGCCTATCGCGCTGGCAAGGTCGAGACGTATCGCACCGATCCGGCGCTGTTCTTCGCGCCCTATGGCGATTACGCCGTGACTGGTGCGTTGTATCTCAGTCGCGATCAGCTCGACGAGAAGCTGGCGGCACATCGCGAAGCGCTGGCGCTGGGTGCCGGGCCGACGATGATCAAGCGCTACATCGTGTTGCTCGCGCTTGCCGGGCGCGACGACGAGGCGCTGCAGGACATCCAGCGCTTGAAGAACTACAACACGCTGATCTTCGAGGGACAGTACGCCTCGCTGGTGCGCATGTTGCGCGCGCAGGGCGACGACCTGAAGCCGTTCGTCAAACGTGTCATCGACGCGTGGGGGCGTCCGAAGGGGGAGTCCGATCAGGATGCGATGGTGGTGCCGGGTGCGCGGGCGAGCCTCTCGTCTTAAGCCGTCGTTGCCCGTCGCCACGCATTGTGGTGACGCGACACCTCAACCCCGACACAAACGAAAAAACGCCCGCAGCGATTTGCGGGCGTTTTTCATCCGGACACAGGTTCGAAAGGCGAGTCTTAAGCCCGCTAAGGGGAGCTTAAGCGGGCTTAAGCCTGTGCGCCGCTATCGTCCTGCTCGGTTTCCTCGGTGCGCGCCCAGAAGAAGCGATCGGGGAAGTGACGACCCATGCCGGGGCGGAAAGCGTTCTCAAGCACCTGTTGCAGATACTCCTGCGCTTCGCGCACGGCCTCGGGCACGGCAAGTCCGTTGGCGAGCATGGCGGTGACGGCGGCAGCGAGCGTGTCGATCGCGCCCGCGACGTTGTGGGCCGGACGGTCCCAGGCGTCTTCGCGGACGATACCGCCATCGCTGTAGAGCGTATGGGTGAACTGCGGGGCATTGCCGTCGCTGATCAGCACGAACTCGCAGCCGTTTTCCAGCAGGATCGAAACGGCTTCGTCGAGCGCCAGATTCTCGTTCTCCGTGATCGTCTGGGCCAAAGCGACGGCGCTCTGCGGACTCACGACCAGCACGCTCGCCTGCGGCACGAGCAGGCTGGCGGTGGCTTCTCGCAATTCGTCGGTCGAGAGCAGATGCTCGCCCGCCAGTCCGAAGTCCGGCGCGACGACAAGAGGTGTTTCGTCATAGTCGGCCACGATCTCGGCAATGGCGGCGACGTTATCGGCATTCACCGCGCTGCCGACCTTGAAGGCGGCGACCGGCATGTCTTCGAGCAACATGCGGGCCTGATCGCCGATCCAGTCGGGATCGATGGGTTGCACGTCGTCGCACGAACGCGAGTCCTGTGAGGAGTAGCCGGTGAGCACCGACACGCCGTAACCGCCCATGCTGGCGAAGGTGAGCAGGTCGGCCTGCACGCCGGTGGCCGAAGTGGGGTCGGAAAGCCCGAAGGTCAGGAGAATGGGTGGGGATTCAGTGTGCATGGAGGCAGGATAGACGGCGATCTGGTCAGGCTTTGGGTTCGTTGGTACCATCACGCCTTAAATGCCCGTTTCGGAGCGCTCGAAAGCGCCGTGGGCAGCGCCCGCCGGACATTGCACCGGCAGGGTTCCCACAAGACCGTCCGGCATCTCTGCCGACGGGACCCGAAGCGGTTGACAAGCCATTGTAACGGAACGCTCGTCGCTGAAGAAAGAATGGAATACAAGAGCTGGATGTGCCTCATTTGCGGCTGGATTTACGACGAAGAGGCAGGATTGCCCGATGAGGGCATTGCGCCCGGTACGCGCTGGGAAGACGTGCCGATCAATTGGACCTGCCCGGAGTGCGGCGCCCGTAAGGAAGACTTCGAGATGGTGCAGATCTGAGGCCGCACGGCCAGGAGATGGCCCATGGTGATGTCTGAATCGCCCGGATCGTCCGAAGCACCGCAATCGTCTTCCGATCCCGTCGCCCCTGTTGCAACGAACGCCGCGCGTGAGACGCGTGACGCGCCGTTGTGGCGTCTGCCCGAAGTCGCGGAAGCGCTGACCGAAGCGTCCGATGCCTGGTCCAACGGCCCGGCAGCGGCGCTCGGCCCGCTAAGGCGCGCGAACCGGTTGCTTCAGTCGAGCGGTCACGCCGACTGGGCGTTGCACGGCGAGCGTCTTGTAAAGGCGATTGCGGAAGCCGCCTATGGCGAGCCGGGCAGTCAGGACGCGCAACGCAATGCGCTGCGGCAGTTCGAGCGTGATATCTGGCAGGCGGGGGCTGCGACGTCACCCGCCGCGTCGGCGTCGTCGACATCTTCTGCACCCCAGAGTCCCGACAGTTGGCCTGGCGCACCTACGCCGGGCGAGCTTCGTATGGCGGGATGGGCGATTGCTCAGCCGCGTCTGCATGGATTGCCCGCGGGCACGGCCCCATTGCGCGCAGACGTCGAACGGGTGCTCCTGCGTCTGCTGCGCCCGGATGCCGAGGCCCTCGACACCACGGCAGCGCTGGGGCAACTGGCGGATCTCGCTGCTGATCTGCACCGGGCCGGGGCGACCGCACCGCTCGACTACTGGCGTCTGGCGGCAGCCTGGCTACGCTTTGCCCGTGCGCCGCTCTCGCTGGCGGACAAGCGGCAGATCGGCCGTATGAACATGGCGCTGCGCAAGCAGCTGACGCGCCCGGCCGAACCGGCTGAGGGCGGTATAGCCGACACGTCGGTGGCACTGACATCGGCAGCGGGCGCGTTCAAAACGGCATCGGAATTCGTCCCCGGACACGATCTGCTCGAAGCGCTGGCGACATGGCATGCCCAGGCACCGGATAGCTGGCTCGGCACGTTGCTGGCCGATTTCGGCGTATTGCGCCGTCCCGGCCATCTGCCCGAGCCTTTGGCCGATGCTGCGCAGGCTGGCCAGAAGCAGGGTGCGGGCGCGAGTTCGCGTGACTGGCTGCGCATCGGGCCGCTGGCGATTCGGCAAGACGTTTGCCAGACGTTCCTGAGTCTGGCGGATGAGGCGCTTCCGAATCTGAACGATCCTGCTGTGGCCGCGCAAGTGGCGCAGTATTCTGCGGCCATCGGGCTCGCCCCGGTGGCGCGGCTGGCGACCGCAGTGGCCGCCACGGGCGAACGGCTGGCGGCGTCGCCCCCGGCGGAACCGGGGGGGCCGGCGGCATTGGCCATGACGGTCAAGGCACTGCGCGGAATGCTGCATCAGTTTGCGGCGGACACCTATCCCGAGTCGCGTCCCGATCTGATCGCCGAGATGGCCCTGTGGCGAGAGCGTGCGCTTGATGCCAGCGTGTTCGGGCAGCGGCTAGTCACCGGGCGTGACGTTCCGTGATACAGTCGGCCCAAAGGCTGCCGCTGGCGGCCGATGGCCGTATCACGATGCGGAAAAAGTTCGTCCGCTGACCGGCCGCGGCAAGTGACGCAGGGCGCCCAAGGGGCGTCGGTGTCAGCGCTGCGGGGCGCGAAACCGCGACATCGCGAATTCGCGGTATCGGGCGGCAGTCCGTCAAACAGGTTCCGATAAATTTTGGCCCTATGCCGAACGACCGTATCAACCTTACGAATCAGTTCCTTATCGCCATGCCGGGCATGGCCGATCCTACCTTTTCCGGCACCGTCGTCTATCTGTGCGAGCACAGTGAGAAGGGCGCGATCGGGCTGGTGATCAACCGTCCGACCGACATCGATCTCGCGTCGCTTTTCGAGCGCCTCGATCTCAAGCTGGAAATCGATCCCCTTGCGCATCAACCGGTCTTCTTCGGCGGTCCGGTGCAGACCGAGCGTGGCTTTGTGCTGCACGACGCCACGGGCACACCGTACAGCTCATCGCTGTCGGTGCCGGGCGGTCTGGAGATGACCACTTCCAAGGACGTGCTCGAAGCTGTGGCTAACGGCCAGGGGCCGAACCGCTTCCTGCTCACGCTGGGCCATTCGGGCTGGAGTGCCGGCCAGTTGGAAGACGAAATCAGCCGTAACGGCTGGCTGACGGTGGCGGCCGATCCGGGCATCGTGTTCGATGTGCCGCCGGCCGAGCGTTTCGACGCTGCGCTGGCGCTGCTTGGCGTCACGTCGTCGATGCTTTCCGCCGACGCGGGTCACGCATGACCGCTGGCAAGTCGGCGGGCAGTTCCACGGTGCTTGGTTTCGATTACGGCGAGCGCCGTATCGGGGTTGCGATCGGTAATCTGATGCTGCGCGAGGCGCGCGCTCTCACGGTGGTCGCCAATCTGAATCGCGATGTTCGCTTCGCCGAAATGGGCAAACTCATCGCCGAGTGGCAGCCCGAGCTGATCGTCGTAGGCCTGCCGTGCCATCCGGACGGCACGCCGCACGAGATGACCCAGCAGGCCAAGCGCTTCGGCAATCAACTCAACGGGCGGTTCGACGTGCCTGTCGTCTGGGTCGACGAGCGCTATTCGTCGGTGGCCGCTGCGGCGGCGCTGGCCGAAGCGGGCATCAAGGTCTCGCAAAAGACGTCGCTCGACGCCGAAGCCGCCCGCATCATCCTCCAGCAGTACTTCGACGAGCATGCGCCTGCCTGACATCCCCACGCCTTACGTGACGCAGGTCACTGCGGCTGCGTTGACCATTCGTGGCCGTGGCACGGAGCGCCCTCATGGCTAACGGCATTCTCGGCCGTCGCGGCCATCCCCAACTCACCCGCAATGGCGAGTTGAAGCATCTGCTGACGGTTGAGGGGTTGCCGCGTGCCGTGCTCATGCACATTCTCGACACGGCCACGCAGTTCGTGAGCGTGAACGATGCCGACGTCAAGAAGGTGCCGCTGCTGAGCGGCAAATCCGTTTTCAATCTGTTCTTCGAAAACTCGACACGTACGCGAACGACGTTCGAAATCGCAGCAGCGCGATTGTCCGCAGATGTGCTGAATCTGAATATCAATGCGTCGTCGACGAGCAAGGGCGAGACGCTGCTCGACACCATCGGCAACCTGTCGGCGATGCACGCGGATCTGTTCGTCGTGCGTCACGCGCAATCGGGCGCGCCGTACCTGATTGCCGAGCATTGCGCGCCGCACGTCCACGTGATCAACGCAGGTGACGGACGCCACGCGCACCCGACGCAGGGCTTGCTCGATATGTACACGATTCGCCATCACAAGGGCGAATTCCAGAATCTGACGGTGGCGATCGTGGGCGACATTCTGCACTCGCGCGTCGCCCGCTCCGACATCCACGCACTGACGACGCTCGGCGTACCCGAAGTGCGTGCCATCGGCCCGCGCACGCTACTGCCGACGGGCCTTGAGCAACTCGGCGTGCGCGTGTTTCACGACATGGACGAAGGGTTGCGAGACGTCGATGTCGTCATCATGCTGCGATTGCAGAACGAACGCATGAGCGGCGCGTTGTTGCCCTCGGCGTCCGAGTACTTCAAGTACTACGGACTAACGCCGGCGCGTCTGGCGCTCGCGAAACCCGATGCCATCGTGATGCACCCAGGACCGATGAACCGGGGCGTGGAGATCGACTCGGCGGTGGCGGATGGCCCGCAGTCGGTCATCCTCGAACAAGTCTCGTTCGGCATTGCCGTGCGGATGGCGGTGATGAGTATCGTCGCCTCGAACAACGGAAACAACGGGTAAGCGCGCCATGAAACTTCATCTGAAGGGTGGCCGCGTGATCGATCCTGCAACGCGTCTCGACCGTGTGCAGGACATCTTTATCGCCGACGGCGAACTGCTGACGCTCGATGCATCGCCAGCCGACTTCACGGCCGAACGCACCGTCGACGCGAAGGGGTTGGTCGTCGTGCCGGGCCTCGTCGATCTGTCCGCACGGCGGATGACGGCGGCAAGCGAAGCGACGGCGGCGCTCGCCGGTGGCGTGACGCGTGTCGTGTGTCCGCCCGACACCGATCCCGTACTCGACGAACCGGACCTTGTGGAGATGCTGCAACTGCGCGCCCGCGCTACGCATCTCGCGCAGGTTCATCCGCTGGGTGCGCTGACGGTCGGTCTCGCTGGCCGCGAACTCACCGAAATGGCGCAACTGACGCAAGCCGGATGCATCGGTCTGTCGCAAGCGAACGCTGCGATGGCCGACAACCGCACGCTGCTGCGCGCGCTGCAATACGCCGACACGTTCGGGCTGACGGTCTGGCTGCGGCCGCAGGATGCGGCACTCGCGGCGGGCGGCGTGGCCGCGAGCGGCGCGGTGGCGTCGCGTCTCGGACTGGCTGGCATTCCGGTCGCGGCCGAGACGATCGCGTTGCATACCATTCTCGAACTCGTCCGCGTAACGGGCACGCGCGTGCACCTGTGCCGCCTGTCGTCGGCGGCTGGCCTCGCGCTCGTGCGTGCGGCGAAAGCCGAAGGACTACCGGTCACGTGCGACGTCGCCGCGCACCATCTCCATCTCACGGACATGGACATCGGGTACTTTGACGCGCAATACCGGCTCGATCCGCCGCTGCGCTCGCAACGCGATCGCGAAGCCGTGCGTGATGCCGCGCGAGACGGTACGATTGACGCCGTTTGCTCTGACCATACGCCGCTAGCGCCCGACGCCCGTCTCGTCCCCTTCGCCGAAGCCGAGCCAGGGGCAACGGGCCTCGAACTGCTCCTGTCGCTGGTGTTGAAGTGGGCCGAGGAGTCGCGTGTGCCGCTCGTCGACGCGCTCGCCCGGGTGACACACGGTCCCGGCCAGCGATTGGCGGCGGTGGCACCGGGAGCAGGCCGCTTGTTGCCGGGTCACGCGGCGGATGTCTGCGTGTTTGCGCCGTCGACGTACTGGACCGTGTCCGCGCCGCAGTTGCGCAGCGCCGGTCATAACACCCCGTTTCTGGGATACGAACTACCGGGCCAGGTACGGCTCACGCTGGTCGGTGGCCGCGTGGCGTACGAAGCCCCTTGCGTCTAGGATGCGATTGCCGTGCTGTTGATCAAAAAACTTCGTCTTGGCCTGCATCTCGCGCGCGGCATGTTGACGGCAGCGACGCTGTTTCCGTTTCTGTCGCAGCCGCAGAAGGATCGTCGCATCCGTGCGTGGTCGCAGAAGCTGCTGAAGCTGTGCGGCATGCATCTGGAAGTGGAGCAGCATGCGCCGGTGCCGGAAGGGGGCGTGATGCTGTTGTGCAATCACGTGTCATGGATCGATATCTTTGCCCTCAATGCGTGGCAACCGGTGCGCTTCGTCGCCAAGGCAGAGATTCGTCACTGGCCGCTCGTCGGCTGGTTGTGCGTTCAGACGCGCACGATTTTCCTGCAACGCGAGCGGCGTGCCGATGCGCGCCGCATCATGCATTACCTGGCCGATTGCCTGCGCGATGGCGACGTCATCACCGTCTTCCCTGAAGGCACGACGACGGACGGCCGCAGTCTGCTGCCGTTCCATGCGAATTTGTTGCAAGCACCGGTCACGACGGGCAAGCCGGTCCAGCCGCTGTGCCTGTTCTATACGGACGCGGCGAGCGGACGCCACACAATGGCCCCGGCCTACATCGGCGAGACGAGCCTGATCGAATCCATCGACATGATTTTGCGCGCGCCGCCGATGACGGTGCGTCTGTCGATCGGCGCACCGCAGTATCCGCAGGACGGCGAGCATCGCCGCGAGTTCACGTTGGGCGCGCAGCGGGCCGTCGGCGCTGCATTGCAGGGCTTCCTGCCCGAAGCCGTGTTGCCGGAAAGCGGCTCGGTCGGTTCGCGTGCGTCGGGACTGGGTGACGACGAAAGCGATGCTGTGCAGGCGGTTCAGGCCTGACTCGGCAGCACGAAATGAAAAACGGCGCCCCGCAGGCGCCGTTTTCGTTTGAGGGAGATGGTGGACGTGTCGGACGTTCGCTGCGTCGATCACTCACCTTTGCGTTTCGTCCCTTTGTCCGCCTTTTCCGACTTCTCTGCCTTTGCCGCTTTTTCCAGCTTGCGCGCGGCCTTTTCGACCTTACCAAACTTATCGAGCTTCTCGGCTTTCGCGGCCTTCAGTGCGTCCTCGGCCTTGTCGGCCGTTTTCATCTTGCTGCGCTTCTTGTCGGCGAAGGCAAGCGGGTCGCGAATCTGCGGGCAGTCGATCTGAATCAGCTCGCGCCCGGCGGGCGAGTCGGCGAGCTTCACCGCCGTGAGCTTGCCGCCCCAGACGCAGCCTGTGTCCAGACCGAGGATGTTGTCGCGCATCACCAGTCCAAGCGCCGACCAGTGCCCGAAGACCACCGTGACGTCTGACGTGCGGCGGCCCGGGACGTCGAACCACGGCTTGAGCGTCTCGGTCGAGGCGTCGGCACCTTCCTTGATCTTGAAGTCGATCCGTCCGTCGGCCGAGCAAAAACGCATGCGCGTGAGCGCGTTGATCGTGAGACGCCGGCGGTCTTCGTCGCTCAGGTCTGGCTGCCACTGATCGGGCTGATTGCCGAACATGCGCGAGAGGAATGTCTTCCAGTCGTCGCCGCGCAGTTGCGTCTCGACATCGCGCGCGAGCGAGACGACCTGCTCGGCGTCCCACTGCGGCAGCACACCGGCGTGCACCATCAGATGCCGGTGGGCGAGATGGGCCAGCGGTTGACGGCGTACCCAGTCGATGAGCGTGTCGCGGTCGGGTGCGTTGAGAATGTCGTCGAGGGTGTCGCTGCCGTGCGCCTGACGCACGCCAGCCGCCACGGCTAGCAAATGCAGATCGTGATTGCCGAGCACAGCGGTGACACGGTCACCCAATGCAATGACCTGACGCAAGGTATCGAGCGAGCGCGGGCCACGATTGATCAGATCGCCGGCAAGCCAGAGATCTGCGTCCTGGGGGAGGCGCTCGAGCAGTTGTTCAAACGACGTTTGGCAACCCTGGAGGTCGCCGATGGCATAGATGTCACGCATCGCAATGGTGGCGCTGTCTTGTCTTGTTGTCCCGATCAGGGGGCTTCCGTGTGCCGCGGCCGCGCACCTTATCAGGTGCGTCGCCCCCCGTGGTCATTCATTTCTTGTAGATCAGCCAGCGCGGCACTTTGAATCGGACGATGCTCAGGTACAGCCACACATACGTCACCATGAAGGCGACGCAGCACAGTGCGAGCACCACGCTATGCCGCCAGAAGACCGTCGCCGGGATCACTGCCAGCAAGCATAGCAGCCAAAGGTACGGAGAGGTCAAGGAATTGCGCTGCGTGAGCGCACTCGCGGTGCGCGCCCCGGCAGCCCAGCGCATCAGCCGTTTGTAGACCAGCATGTGCAGATGAACACCGTCGGGGATGCCGGGCGACATGCCGCGAACGAAGCGCTTGCGATAGATCGAGAAGCACACCTCGAACGCTGGGTAAATCACCATCAGCGCGGGATACCACGGCGAGACCTGCGGGTTGCGCATGACAAGCAGCACGGCGATCTCGGCCAGCATGAAGCCAAGGAAATAAGCGCCGCCATCCCCCAGAAAAATCAGTCCGCCGGGGAAGTTGAAGATGAAGAAACCCAGGATGGCACCGACCATGATCATCGACGTGGTGAGTACGATGGGGTCCTGCACCTGAAACCCGACATAGCCGAGCGACGCGAACATGATCATCGCGACCATGGCGGCGAGTCCGTTGAAGCCGTCGATGATGTTCACGGCATTAGCCATGCCCGCCACGCACAGCACGGTAAGCGGCACCGACACGGCGGCCACGATCAGGGCGCGGTCGACTACGCCGATGTCGATGCGGGTGATGTGAATGTCGAGCACGAGCCACGCGAGCAACGCAGCGAACATCGTGCAGACGAGACGTACCGTCGGCGAGACCTTCTTGGTCACATCTTCGATGAAGCCGGACAGGAACGCAGGCAGGCCGCAGGCGACGAGCAACAGAATGTCGCGCGACACCTTGGGGTAGGAAAAGCCAAGCGCCGTGGCGGCGACGAGCAGGCCCGCGAGAATGCCGACACCGCCGATGCGCGGCACCGGGCGCACGTGAAACTTCTGCACTCCGGCGACATCGCTATCGCCTGAGAAGCGGGAGTGAACGTGCGCGTAACGAACGATCAGCAGCGTCGCGACAAACGACACGACGAGGGCGATGGCAAGACTCAGCATGATGCGGGGCGATAGCCGGAGGCCTGGCTAGCGAGAAAAGAAATCGGAAAACAGCTTACTTCTTTCTGAAGATCATCCAGCGAGGCGAGCGGAACCGAACAATCCGCTGATAAAGCCAGACATAGCCAACGATGAATACCAGGCAGCAGATGGCAAGCACACCGCTATGGCGCCAGAAAATCGTCGCGGGCAGCACAGCAGACAGACACAGTACCCAAAGATAAGGCGATGTCATGGAGTTACGGCGTGCCAATTGCGCTGCCACTTTCGAACCCACTGCCCAACGCAGCACGCGCTTGTATATGAGCATGTGCAGGTGAACACCGTCCGGCATGCTGGGGGATACCCCGCGTACGAAACGACGTCGGTAGATCGAGAAACAAACTTCGAAAATGGGGTAAATCAGCATGAGCGCCGGGTACCACGGCGACACCATCGGGTTTCGCATCACAAGCAAAATAGCGAGTTCCGCGAGCATAAAGCCGATGAAATAGGCTCCGCCATCACCAAGGAAAATCAATCCGTTTGGATAGTTGAGAATGAAAAAACCGAAGACAGCACCCGTCATTATCAACGACGCAGAAAGGACGATGTTATCGCCTACCTGGAACGCGACATAGCCGAGCGACACGAACATGAAGATACTGACCATCGCTGCAAGACCGTTAAAGCCGTCGATGATATTGACTGCATTGGTCATCGCCGCGGTGCAAATGACCGTGAGAATCACCGAAATCACCGGGAACGCGAGCAAGCTATCGAGCGGAGCAATGTCAATACGGTTGATGTGAATCCCGAGCAACCAATAGGCGATCAGTGCCGAAGCCATTGCACAAATTAGCCGAGTACGCGGCGAGACGCGCTTCGTGATGTCTTCGATGAATCCGCCAAGGAATACCGGCGCGGCGCTTACTGCAAGTAAGAGGATCTCTTCGAGTCGACCCGGATATTTAAAAGTTGCGAATGTTCCGGCTGCGATCAGGCCGAGCATAATGCCCAAGCCGCCGATTCGCGGCACCGGGTGCGCATGAACCTTCTGAACCCCTTGAGTGTCACTGTCGCTTGAAAAATGGGCGTGCACATGGGCATACCGCACAATCAGCAGCGTGGTGACAAATGAAACTACCAATGCCAATGTCAGGTTCAGCATAGTACGGACAAGTTAACCGCGTTACTTAGTTTTTATGAGCGATTGGCGCTCTCATGCCAAACCCGGCTTTAAGCCTAGTGTGGGATTTGGTGGAGGCCCCCGCTGATTTCGCCAAGTATTCGGAAATACTCGGCGATCACCAATCGCTCGTCGAAATTTTGCGCTACTTTAGCACGCCCGGCCCTCCCGATAGCCGCAAGATCACATGCGGTCATGTTGGCTACGTGCGACATTTGTGTCGTCAGCGCAGTTGCATCCTGTGCTGGCACGACCCACCCGCTTACGCCTTCGGTCACAACCTCCCGGCACCCTTGAACGTCCGTTGTGATAACAGGCCGCCCCATGGCGCCGGCTTCGAGCAGCGTCCGGGATAGGCCTTCCCGGTACGACGGGAGCACGACGCAATGGGCCTGAGCGATGAACGGGCGCACTTCCTGCGTGACGCCCAAATATTCGACGAGTCCCTCTTGCTCCCACCGGGCCACCTGTTCGCGCGAGATCGCCGTTGGGTTTTCGACGTCGGCCGGCCCCAGCAACTGGAAGCGCACGTGCGGCATTGACGCTCTGATCGCCCGCGCTGCCTCCACGAATTCAAGCACCCCCTTGTCGCGCAATAGTCGTGCGATCAACAAAAATCGGAACGTGCCGTCATCGTCGTGCCACCGTGCGAGCGCGAAGTGATCCAGATTGACACCTTCTCCCGGAAGCAGCCGCGCTTTGCGCATATCGACGAGTCCGCCGCCGACCATCGCCTTGAAATCCTCGTCATTGAGCAGCCAGTTTTCGTGGGTATGTCGGAAGGCGTACTTGTAGAGCAGTCGAACAATGTGCGTAAGCAGTGACCTATTAATGAAGACGGTGCCCATGCCCGTCGTGATCGACACCGAGGCAATGCCGGCCCAATGCGCGGCCACTGCACCGTAAATGTTGGGTTTGATGGTGTAGTGGAAGCAAACGGCGGGACGGATGCGGCGATAGAGTCGGTACAAACGTAGGGTCAGCGCGATGTCCTGCAACGGGTTCTGACCCTTGGACGCCATCGGCATGACATGGACGTGGCACCCCATCGCGCGCAGCAGCGGTGCGTAGTCGTCGTCCGGTGCAACCACATGGACAGGGTGCCCATCCGCGAGCAAGGCCCGAATGGGGCCACCACGGAAGTTGTGGATCGACCAGAAGGAATTCGAGCAAAAGAGAACAGGTGCTTGCATAGCGTTCAGTGGGAGGTGTGGCGCTGCGCGGCCAGGCGACCGTAAGTGTCGAGCCATCGCGTCACGATGGCGTCGAGAGAAAAGTGCGTGACGATGCGTTCGCGGTTGGCCGCGCCGAGAGCCTGACGTGCCTCGGGGCTGGCGCGCAGTTGGCGAAGCAGGGCGTCGCCGAGGGCTTGTGCATCGCCGACGGGCACGAGCGCGTTGTGTGCGTGGCTGTGTTCCGTATCGCCCAGCAATTCGCGAACCCCGCCGCAGTCCGTCGACACGACGGGCAGGCCGCTTGCCATCGCTTCCCCGACCACGAGCGGCAACCCCTCCCACGCCGACGACATGGCGTACACGTCGGCGGCCTGCATCCATTGTGCGATGTCGTTGCGACGACCGAGCAGCGTCACGGCGTGCGCGAGGCCACGGGTGTCTACGTGCGCCTGCACAGACGTGCGCAATGGGCCTTCGCCCGCGATGAACAGTCGCGCTTGCGGCATGGCGTTCGCGACGTGCGCGAAGGCGTCAATCAGCGTCGGATAGTCCTTTGCTTCGACCATCCGTCCGGCGGCGAAAACGACGGGCGCGCCAGCATCCGGCAGTACGTTGGATGCATCGCGCCACACGGTGCGTGCCTGTGCGTCCGAATGGTAGCGCCCGGTATCGATGCCATTGGGCATGCTGACGATGCGCGCGGCAGGCGCGGCCCGTTGTGCGACGAATGCGGCGACAGCGTCGTCGCTCACGTTGGTCGTCAGATCCGTCCAGCGATCGGTCAGACGATAGGCGAGCATGCGCGCGCGGCCGCCTTCGTTGCGGCTGTGGGCGCTCGTCACCAGCACTGGCACGGGCGCAAACCATCGTGCGACACGTGCCACCAGGTTGGCGTGGACCATATGGGCGTGCACGACGTCCGGTCGCCACGTCCGCAGATGCGCCGCAAACCGGACCAGCGCCCCGATCAGCGACCCCGGCGATTTGCCTGCCTTCAGTTCGACGAGCGTGAACTGCGGCGATGTCGGCAGCGCAATGGCGCACGGACCGGTCAGCGAGACGAGCGTGACTTCGTGGCCACGTGCGAGAAAACCCCGCGCGAGATCGGCCACCTGCGTTTCCGCGCCGCCGAGTTGCAGCCCCGTGACGAACAAAACGATCTTCATCGCGAGGCCCCCGTGGCGGGGATGTCGTTGGGCACATCGTCCGCCCAGAGCGCTTCCCAGCGCTCGGCAATGGCATCCGCGCGAAAGTCCTGCGCGTGCGCGTAACCGGCTAACCCGAACTGACGGCGCAGCGCGGCGTCGCCGATTAGTCGACGCAGTGCATCGGCCAATGCCGGAATATCGCCGTCGTCCACGACGAGGCTGTCGACGCCGTCATGCAGCAGGGCGCGCGGTCCGGCGTCGGCTGCGAAGGCGACGACCGGCAGCGCATACGCCTTGGCTTCGAGCAGTACCAGTCCGAAACTCTCGCGTCGCGATGGCAGGCAGTAGATCGATGCGCGCGCATAGTGCTGCGCGATGTCGGACACGGCGGGCAGCAACTGGACGGTGTCGCCAACGCCAGTGTTGTGCGCGTGAGCGAGCAGATCGTCACGCAATTCGCCGTCGCCGACGATATGCACCTGCCAGCCCGGCGCGTCGGCGGCGATACGTGCCCACGCATCGATGAGCCGGTCGAAACCCTTTTCGGGGACGAGACGGCCGACGGCAAGAATGCACCGCTCGTCGCCGTGCGCAGAGGGCGAGCCGGGCATGGGAATGCCTAGCGGATTGGGCAGCGTGACGAATTGCGCGCGCGCCTCGGGATGATGCGTCTGCCAGGCGCTGCGGTCTGCATCCGTGAGCACCACGACCGCGTCGTAGCGACGCGCAGCCAGCGCACGCGCCCATCGACGCGCTCGACGGCCGAGATCGCTCGCATAGGTGCTGTGCTCCCAGGCGATGCGCCGCACGGGCAAGCCGAGCGTGGCAGGCACGGTGTAGAGGGCGAGCATCGGATCGACGTCGATCATCACCTCGATGCCATGCTCGCGAACATAACGCCGCACCTGCCGCACGATGGACAGGTAGTGACGTTTGAACGCCAGGCGTGCGGCGAACAGCGCGTGATGCGCAACACCGGGTGCGAGCGGGAAGACGGGCGTGTGGCCGCACAGAGACAGCACGTGGACGCGATGCCCGCGTGCAGCCAGCGCGTTGGCCAGCGTGGCAGTTGCGCGCTCGGCACCGGCGAACGCGGCGAGCGTGCCGGTGAACAGACAGATCGTGCGCGCGCCGGGCGGTAGTTTCATGACATTTGAGCCGGAAGTCGTCATCGTCTCAATCCCGCCGAAGCAGCCACACGCCGAGCACCAGCGCCGCAGCGTAACCCGCGCCATAACCCAGTGCCCCGGCGAGCGCGCCGAGCTGCGGTGCCAGACCTCGCACGACGACGAATGCCACAACGGCCGCACACAGCCATTTCGCGATGACCCAGCGACCAGCGCCGCGACGCACGAGTGTGAGGTTCAGGGCGGCGTCTGCAAACACCAGAATCCCCATGAGCGCCGAGACGCGCAGGATCTGCGCCGATTCCGCAAACCCAGCGCCGTAAATCAGATGCACGATCCACGGCGCGAGCACTGCGATCGGAATGGCCAGACTCGCCCCGGCGGCGACCATGAGCCAGACGGCGCGGACTGTGTTACGTCGCGCCGTCAGGTTGTCCATTGTCTGAAAAATCAATTGGGGGGCGATCGAGTTCGCAATGATCGGTGCGACCAGCACGAAGTTCTCCGTGACCTGCATGGCGGCCGCGTAGGCCCCCAGTTCGGAGAGAGGAATGATCGGTTTCAGCACGAGCTGGTCGATGCGCTTGAAAAGCATCATCAGCATCAGCCCGCCCCAGAAGGTCGAGCCGCTTGCCAGCAGGTCGATCAGCAGACGGCGGCTCCAGACGACCGCTGTCTTCGGCGAATGCCGCAGGTAGTAGCGCGCGAGCAGCGCGGCCGCCACGACGGCTTCGACGGCGTAGACGACCGCGAAAGCCGCCACGTTCGCATGAGTGACGAACAGCACCGCGACCAGCGCGAGCTTCACGAACAGCGCACAGAGGTTGGCCGTCACACTGGGCCGGTTGAACGTGCGGGCCTGCAGCCAGGCGACCACGATGCCCGACGGCTCACGGAACCACAGCGCCACCCCGAGCCAGAGCGCCACGACGACCAGATCCGACTCCGCAAAGCCGACGACGTAAATCGTGAGGATCGTGTAGGCGACGGCGGCTGCCGCCAGCCGCAGCACGAAGGCATGCGCAATGACTGTACGCTGTTCGTCTTCCGGCTTGCCGACCAGTCGGGGCACCACGACCTCGCTGCCGCACAGCAACGTCAGCGACGCGGCGAGAAACACGAGCGATTGCGCGTACTGAAACAGGCCGAACTGGGCCGCGCCGAGACTGCGGGCGAGCAGGCCGGAGACGGCAATGCCGCCGGCGATCTGTGCGCCGCGCTCGGTGAGCATCCAGAGGATGTTGCGAAAGATGGTCCGATAGGTTCGGTAGGGCATGGGGCGCTCGCGCGTCTCACTCGTTCTCGAGATAAGCAAAACCGGCCTTGTGAGGCCGGTGCGGTGAACCGAAACTGGGACTGTCGGCGCTTGCCGGTCGGCACGGCTACAGTCGGTAGGGCGAAAGTAGGCGCTGGCTGACAAGGGTTTTGGGAAATGCCGCAGTGCGGCGAAGTCCCGTATAATTTTAGCGTAATGCAGCCGCTCCCGGCCGGGCTTCCCGCCGGGATTTGCGTTTGTGATGCTGGCGGCCCCGATGGCTCTTTTTTGGCGCTTGACGGCGATTTTCGCCAACGGCTCAGCTTTCTCCCCCTCGTTTCCGAGAGACTCTTTCCCATGACGCAAACCACGCAAGTTTCGCCTGCGATTTTCAAGGCTTACGACATTCGCGGCATCGTCGGCAAGACGCTGGATGCCAACGTCGCGCACCTGATCGGACGCGCTTTCGGCACGGCGCTGCGTCGCGAAGGTGGCAATGCGGTCGTCGTCGGCCGTGACGGCCGCCTGTCCGGCCCCGAACTGGTCGGCGCACTGTCCGACGGCCTGCGCGCCGCTGGCGTCGATGTGGTCGATATCGGCGTCGTCGTCACCCCGATGGTGTACTTCGCCACGAACGTGACGCTGCACGGCCGCGTCGTCGACTCAGGCATCATGGTCACGGGCAGCCACAACCCGCCCGACTACAACGGTTTCAAGATGGTGCTGCGCGGGCGCGCGATCTACGGCGACGCGATTCAGGGTCTCGCCAAGCTGATCGAGGCGCAGGACTTCGAAACGGGGCAGGGCACCTATACCGCCGACGAGATCGGCGAGTCGTATCGCGCGCGCATCGTCAACGATGTGCATCTGGCGCGGCCGATGAAGATCGCCGTGGACTGCGGCAACGGTGTGGCGGGCGCGTACGCCCCGGCGCTGTTCCAGGCGCTCGGCTGCGACGTCATCGAACTGTTCTGCGACGTCGACGGCACGTTCCCGAACCATCACCCGGACCCGGCGCATCCTGAGAACCTTCAGGACCTGATCCACACGCTGCAAACGACCGATGCCGAAATCGGTCTGGCGTTCGATGGCGACGGCGACCGTCTCGGTGTGGTGACCAAGGACGGCCAGATCATTTATCCGGACCGTCAGTTGATGCTCTTCGCCGCCGAAGTGCTGAGCCGCAATCCGGGCGAGAAGATCATTTACGACGTGAAGTGCACGCGTAATCTCGCGAGCTGGGTGCGCAAGCACGGCGGCGAGCCGCTGATGTGGAAGACGGGCCACTCGCTGGTCAAGGCCAAGTTGAAGGAAACGGGTGCACCGCTCGCTGGCGAGATGAGCGGCCACGTGTTCTTCAAGGACCGCTGGTACGGTTTCGACGACGGTCTGTACACCGGTGCGCGCCTGCTCGAAATTCTCTCGAAGTCGGCCGATCCGAGCGCTGTGCTCAACGCGCTGCCGAACTCGATCTCGACGCCGGAGCTGCAAATTCCGCTGGCCGAGGGCGAGAACTTCGCGCTGATCGACAAACTGCGCGAGACCGCCAGGTTCGACGGCGCACAGGACATCGTCAAGATCGACGGTGTGCGCGTCGAGTACCCGGACGGCTTCGGTCTGGCGCGTTCTTCGAACACCACGCCGGTCGTGGTGCTGCGTTTCGAAGCCGACAGCGACGCCGCCATCCAGCGTATTCAGGACGACTTCCGCCGCGCGATTCTGGCCGTCAAGCCCGACGCCAAGCTGCCGTTCTGAAGCTGCTCGGCCGCCTGAATGGCTACCTGAACGTCGCCGGGCCGTCGATGGACGATGGCCCGGAATGGCCTTGTAAGGCGGTCGTCGCGTAGTTCATGGATGGGCGAGGGCGTCAATCATGATTGGCGGGCCGGGACGGGGTAAAATCGCGGTTTTGCTCACGAGGCCCGGCCGAACCGCCGGGGCGTTCGGTTGCAGGTTCTGATCGTCAAAGTCTCGTCGCTCGGCGACGTCGTCCATAACATGCCCGTGGTGCAGGACATCCTGCGCCGGTATCCCGACGCCCAGATCGACTGGGTCGTGGAAGAGGGATTCGTCGACCTCGTCAAACTCGTGCGCGGTGTGCGCCGGGTCATTCCGTTTGCCTTGCGCCGCTGGCGCAAGAAGCCGCTCGCGGCACGCACCTGGCAGGAGATCGGTGCGTTTCGCCGTGCGTTGCGCGAAACCCCCTACGACTACGTCATCGACACGCAGGGTCTGGTCAAGACCGGCTGGATCTCGCGCACCGCACGCGGCGCGGTCTGGGGGCTGGGCAACCGCACGGAAGGCGCCAGCTACGAATGGCCGGTGCGCTATCTGTATCAGCACATGGTGCGCATCGAGCCGCACACGCACGTGGTGACGCGTTCGCGTCTGCTGGTGGCCGAGGCGTTGGGCTTCAAGGTGCCGGGCGAGATCGACTTCGGCATCGCCACCGAGCGGGCCGATCACAGCCTGTGCCCGGACCGTCCGTATGCAGTGTTCGTGCATGCGACCTCGCGAGACGACAAGACCTGGCCGGAAGACGACTGGGTCGCGCTGGGCCGCGATCTCGCTTCGCAGGGATTCCTCATCGTCCTACCGTGGGGCAGCGCTGCCGAGCGTGAGGTGTCGTTGCGTCTGGCCGCCGCGCTGGGCGAGGACGCCTGGGTGCCGCCGAAGATGAACCTGTCGCAGGTCGTCGGCCTGATCGATCGCGGAGCGATGACCGTGGGCGTGGACACCGGGTTGGTACATATCGCCGCAGCGCTGAACCGTCCGACCATCGAGCTATACAATTTCAGCACCGCGTGGCGCACCGGCGGGTTCTGGTCGCCGCGCATCGTCAATCTCGGCGACGCCGAACACAAGCCGACGCTCGCGCAGGTGCGCGATGCCGTGCATGCGCTGGCACCGGCGCTGGCTTCGTCGCCTGCGGCTGTGCCGAGCGGCACTGCCGCGTCTGAGGAGGACTGAATCGCATGAATCAAAACACCCAAGCTAACGACACCGGCGAATCGGGCGAGAGCGGCCAGATCGTCACCGTAGCCTCGGGCGACTGGCAGGGCGGTCAGTTGCCGGTCGCGCGAGAGACGCTGGTCGCCGACGTCGAAGCTGGCAAGGTGCTGTACTTCCCGCATCTGGCCTTCGCCATCGATGCCGCCGAGCAAGCGTTGCTCGATCCGAAGATCGCCGACCCGAAGCGCAAGAACATCAGCCTCGACCCGAAGACCGGCGTGCTCGTGGGCGTCGCCGCCGACGACGCTACGCAGCGTGCCGTTCATGCACTGGTCAAGCGCTACTACACACAGGCGTGCAGCCTGATCGACGGCCTGATGCCGGAGTATCGCGGCAAGCTGCGCGCTGCACCGACGAGCCTGCGGCTGCATCAGGTGGAGACGCGTCAAACCTCATGGCGCAAGGACGACAGCCGTCTGCACGTCGACGCCTTCCCGTCGCGCCCGAACTACGGCGAGCGAATTCTGCGCGTGTTCACCAATATCAACCCAGCCGGTCAGCCGCGTGTGTGGCGCGTGGGCGAGCCATTTGAGGACGTGGCGAAGCGCTTCCTGCCGAAGGTGCCGACACAGTGGCCCGGCTCGGCGTGGCTGCAAAACGCCGTGGGCATCACCAAGCGCCCGCGCAGCGGCTATGACCACATCATGTTGCATCTGCACGATGGCATGAAGGCCGATATGGGGTATCAGCACGACGTGGACCAGCAGACCATGCCGTTCCCGCCGGGCAGCGTCTGGATCTGCTTCTCGGATCAGACGTCGCACGCCGTGATGTCCGGCCAGTTCATGATGGAACAAACCTTCTTCCTGCCCGCCGACGCGATGGTGCACCCCGAGTGCTCGCCGCTGGCGGTATTGCAACGTCTTACGCATCGCGCGCTGATCTGAATGTTGCTGCGTCTCGTCTATCGCGCGCTCTGGTGGATCGTCGCACCGCTGGCGGTGGTTCGCCTTTGGTGGCGGGGCCGGTTCGAGCCGGGCTATCGCCGCCATATCGGCGAGCGTTTCGGCTTCTACAGCACGCCGCCGTACACCGGCCGTCCGCTGATCTGGGTGCATGCGGTCTCCGTCGGGGAGACGCGCGCCGCGCAGCCGCTTATCGATGCGCTGCTGGAGCGCTATGCGTCGCACGGCATCTTGCTCACGCACATGACGCCGACGGGGCGCGCCACGGGCGAAAGCCTGTTCGGCGATCGCGTGGTGCGGTGTTATCTGCCGTACGACATGGTCGGTCCGATCCGGCGCTTCCTGAAGCACTGGCGGCCGAGCGTCGGCATGGTGATGGAGACGGAAGTCTGGCCGAACCTGATCTTCACCTGCCGCGAAGACGGTGTGCCGCTGGTGCTGACCAACGCGCGCATGTCGGCGCGCTCGTTCCGTCGTGCGGCGCGCTTCGGCGATGCGGCCAAACCCGTCTACGGTGGATTCAGTCATGTGCTGGCGCAAAGCGATGCCGACGCTGAGCGTCTGCGCATGCTAGGGGCCAGCGATGTCGACGTGATGGGCAACCTCAAGTTCGACATGACGCCACCGCCTGCGCTGCTGGCGCTGGGCGCTCGCTGGCGCGAGCGCTTCGGCGACCGTAAGGTGTGGCTGGCGGCGAGTACGCGCGACGGCGAGGAGGCACAGGTGCTTCAGGCGCGTGCGATGCTCGCGTCCGCCTCCGACGTGGGACGTCGCTCGCTGCTGGTGCTGGTGCCGCGTCACCCGCAACGTTTCGACGAAGTGGCGGCGATGCTCGAAAAGGTCCGCCTGAATTATGTGCGTCGCAGTGCATGGCCGGACGACGACACGCCGCTGCCCGCTGACGTCGACGTCGTGCTCGGCGATTCGATGGGCGAGATGGCCGCTTACTTCTCGGCAGTCGACGTCGCGTTTATCGGCGGCAGTCTGTTGCCGCTGGGCGGCCAGAATCTGATCGAAGCGTGTGCAGCGGGTACGCCCGTGGTGTTCGGGCCCCACATGTTCAACTTCACGCAGGCCAGCGAAAACGCGCTGGCAGCAGGCGCGGCGCGGCGTGTGAGCGATGCCGGTGAGCTGGCGTCGACGCTGGCCGACCTACTGATCAACAACGACAAGCGGCTGGCGATGCGCACGGCGGCGTTGCTGTTCGCGAAGCAGCATCAGGGCGCGACTGCCCGCACCGTCACTGCGTTGGGACGCTGGCTCGATACCGGGTTCGTTGCACCGCAGGAGTGAATCGATAAGACGTCACAGCACTGGCGTCCGAAAGCAAAAAGCCTCGCATGCCAGAACGGTTATGCGAGGCTTTCTGTTTTGATGCTGACGAGGTCAGCGACGCAGGGGCGCTGTCGTCCCCGGTCGCACACCGCGCGCCGGAAGACCCGTGCCTGCGTTTGCCGGGGTCGCTTCGCGGGCGCCGGCCATGGCGGCGGAGGCGTCCGGATTCTCGGTCAGCAACGCGTTGAGCAATTGCAAGTCCGTATCGACGAGCGTGGCGGCGCTGGCCTTCAGCTGGAGGCTGGAGAGCAGCGTGCTGTAGCGTGCCTTGGCGAGATCGCGCCGCGTGGTGAAGAGCTTGTCTTCGGCGTTGAGCACGTCGGCGTTGATACGAATGCCGACCTGATAGCCGAGCTTGTTCGACGCGACCGACGACTGCGCCGATTGCTCGGCCGCTTCGAGCGCCTTGACCTGCGCCAGTCCGCTCGACACGCCAAGGTACGACGTGCGCGCGCTCAGCACGGCCAGACGTCGTGCATCGTCCAGATCGTTCTGCGCCTTGTCTTCGAGCGCCAGCGTCTGACGCATCTTGCTCTGCACCGACCCCCCCGAGAAGATCGGAATGCTGATCTGAATGCCGATCTGCCCCGCCGAACTCGGCCCCGTGCCCTGACTCGACGGACTGGACATCGCGGACGACAACAAGCTGTTAGCGTTGCCGACGTTCGAATGCGCACCGGCCGCCACCAGATCGACGGACGGCATATAACCCGACTTCGCCTTCGACGTTTCGCGTCGCGCGATTTCCAGCGTGAGCGATTGCAATTGCACGCCGTAGTTGGCCTGCTCTGCTTGCGTGACCCAGTCGGCGACATTGTTCGGCTCGGGCGACGGCAGCGTCGAGCCGGCGCGCAGCGTAGCTAGCGAGCCGACGGGATGGCCGACGATGCGCGCGAACGCGGCACGGCGCACGTCGAGCGTGTTCTGTGCAGCGATTTCCTGAGCGGTGGCCTGATCGAAGCTGGCTTGGGCTTCGTTGGCGTCGACGATGGTCGCGTTGCCGACTTCGAAGTTGCGTTTGGCCGACGCGAGCTGTTCCGCGATGGCCTGCTTGTGCGTGCCTGCGAGGGCGAGATCGTCCTGTGCGGCGAGCACATCGAAGTAGGTCGTCGCCACGCGCAGGATCAGATCCTGCTGCGCCTGCGCGAATGCGGCTTCGGCGCTCGCGACCGTCAGCTTGCCCTGCTGGTACGACTGCCAGCTATCCCAATGGAAGATGGGCTGCGTCAGTGCAAGGCTGTAGCCGCTGCTGCCGAAAGTGTTCGAGATGTTCCCGGAGCCGTAGTGCGTGTTGACGGCCCCGTAGCGCGCTGTGACCTGCGGCAAAAGTGCGGCGCGGGCTTGCGGCAACGCCTCGATGTTCGCGAGGTACGACGAGCGTGCGCTGGCGATGAGCGCGTCGCGGCCCTGGGCTTCGCTGTAGAGCTGGAGCAGGTCGGTCGCGCTCGCGGGGGCCGAGTGCCCAATGAGCGCAGCGAGCGTCGTCGCGATGGCGAGGACGCTCGCAGAGCGGGCATTGAGGATGCTACGAGTGTTACGGGTATGGCGGGCGGACGCACGCCTATCCGCGCGCAGCCGCGCGGCAAACCTCGGGGGGCGCATGGCCCTGACTCAGTAAGTCGGCATCGACGGATCGACCTGGCGTGCCCAGGCATCGATTCCGCCGTCCAGATTGAACATCTGGGTAAAACCTTGTTGTTCCAGGAACATGGCGGCGCGGGCGCTGCGCATGCCGTGGTGACAAATGCACACGATGGGCGCATCGGCGTCGAGTTCGCCCTGACGCGCAGGCACGTCGCCGAGCGGCACGTTCTTGCTCTGGGCGATGTGGCAGGTCTGCACTTCCCAGTCCTCACGCACGTCGAGGAGCGTGGGTTGGCTGCGGTCCCCGTCCGCGAGCCACTGGGCCAATTGCGCCGGTGTAATGTTTTGCATGATGTTCTACGTGTGTCGAATCGATGGCGTCCGGTTCTCGTCAGGCCACGCGTTCGTCCCCAAACGAACGTGCATGGAACCGGTCCGCTCACGGCTTCAGGGGGGCGCCGTTCGCCATCGAAAGGCGCGTCCCCGGCAGCCGGGCTTTAGAACTTGAAGCTCGACGGTTGCGGGGCGACCAGATAGGCCACCTGCGTCTCGAACAGGTTTTCGCGACGGAACTCGGTCTCGGACATTCGCGTGATGAGCACGGCTTCCATGACCGGGGTACCACCCACGAACGCAGCCAGACGGCCACCGACCTTCAGTTGGTTCTGGAATGCTTGCGGCAGTTCGGCCAGCGCGCCCGAGATGCAGATCACGTCGTACGGTGCGGCGGCGCTCCAGCCTTGCGCGCCGTCGGCGTTGACGACTTCGACGTTGGTCACGCCGTTAGCGCGCAGCGTCTGCTGGGCCGACTGTGCCAGGTTCGCGTCGAATTCGACGGTCGTGACGTGATGCGCGTTGTATGCCAGCAGGGCGGCCATGTAGCCCGAACCCGTGCCGATTTCGAGCACGTTCTCGTTCTTCTTCGGCGCGAGCGCTTGCAGAATGCGCGCTTCGACGCGCGGGAACATCATGTGCTGGCTCTTGTTCGGGATAGCAGCGCCCGAGAGCGGCAGTTCGACGTCGGTGAACGCGATGTCGCGCAGTGCCGTCGGCACGAAATCTTCGCGCTTGACGACTTCCAACAGCTTGAGCACGTCCTGATCGAGCACGTCCCAGGGACGAATTTGCTGCTCGATCATGTTAAAGCGGGCCTGTTCGTAATTCATTTCGATTACTCGTGGGTAGTAGGCAAACACAACCCGGCATTTTACCAGTTCCGGACGGCAGCCATGATGACGTGTGAACTTTTGCCGCAAATCGGCACGACAGCCGGGCAAATGTGACCAACCCCGGGCTCAGGCGGCCTTGTCCGGTGGGATCGAAAGCGCGGGCGAGTCCATCCGGACCTCCGCGCCGGACCGGGCGACGCACTGCAAATACGCGCCGCACATCGTGGCCATCTGGTCGGCGATCTGGCGAGAGAGCGTCTCCGAGCAAGCGCCCACGGGCGCGCGGTTCTCCAGAATGGCCTTGATCGGCCCTGTCATGGAGTTGAGGAAGACGAAGGCCACCGTCTCCGGATCCTCGAAGCGCACGTTGTGCGCGGTCTTCAGCATGCCGACGACGGCCGCGTGCATACGCGCCGACGCCCCCGCAAACACCTCCCGCCCGTCCAGATCCTCCGAGAGCCGGTACAGCGCCTGCGCCTCTTCGATATCGCGCATCTTCGCGCCAACGTAAGCTTTCGCCAGTTCCTGGGCCATCGTTTCCAGCGGCTTGCCATGCGACGCCTGACACGTTTGCTCGACCGATTCGACGATACGGTCGATGTGACGCTCCAGCACCGCGTAGAGCAGCACCTGCTTGTTCTGGAAATACTGATAGAGGGTGCCGACGGACACCCCGGCGCGCTCGGCCACCCGGGTGGTGGTCAGCTGACGCCCGCCATCGAGCAGCAAAACCTGAAGCGCGGCGTCGAAAATGGCGTCGATGGTGACCCGCGATCGCGCTTGCTGCGGCGATTTACGGGGCGTTGCGGGTGGTTGACCGGCCGGTTTCATATGCGAATAGAAAATCTGAAGGATTCTTCATAAACTCGATGCTAACAAATTTGCGTGCGGCCGGGCGCAGAACGACGGGAATTCGACGGGAGCAGTGATGAAACGGGACGCTATCGAAAATGCGGTACGCGAGGACGCCGAACGCCATCTGGGAAAAGTGGCGCTGGTGACCGGCGCGACCCGGGGAATCGGATTGGAAGTGGCGCGTGAGCTGGCCGAAGCGGGCATGACAGTGCTGGTTGGCGCGCGCGATGAAGTGAAGGGGGACGAAATCGTCGCCCCGTTGCGCAAGGCGGGCTTTCAGGCAGAGACGCTGGTGATCGATCTGCTTCGCCCGGAGACGCTGCACGCGGCAGCCTACCGGATCGGGCGCTATCACGGTCGGCTCGACGTGCTGGTCAACAACGCGGGCGTGACCGATCCGCGCGACGACACGCCGGAGAAGGCGTCCATCGAGGCTGTCGAACGAGTCTTCCAGACAAACTTCTTCGGCACCTTGCGCGTCACGCAGGCGATGCTGCCGTGGCTGTCGCGCTCGGACGGTGCGCGTATCGTCAACGTGTCGAGCGGCCTAGGCTCGCTTACGCAGAACAACGATCCGGCGTGGGAGCATGCGGCTTTCCGGCAGATCGGGTTCAACGCGTCGAAGGCCGCGCTGAACATGTTGACGGTGCAGCTCTCGCACACGTTGCGCGAGACGTCGATCACGGTGAACTCGGTCGACCCGGGCGCACCGGGCGATCTCACGGTCGACGCGAGCGGCAAGCGTGGGCGCCAGGGGCTGGCCGACGGCACGCGCAGCGTGGTGATGCTCGCGCTGGGCGAACGCGGCCCGGTGACCGGTGGATTCTTCGATCTCTCGGGCACACTGCCCTGGTGAATGCTGTGGTGAAGACTGTGGTCAATGCCGAGGGAAAGCGGGTCGGGTAAAATCCGCCCCCATGAATTGCCGACCCCATTGCGCTGCCTGCTGCATCGCCCCCTCCATTTCGACGCCGATTCCCGGGATGCCTGACGGCAAACCGGCGAACACGCGTTGCGTGCAGTTGGACGACGCCGACCGATGCCGTATCTTCGGCAGCCCGCAGCGTCCGGCCGTGTGCGGATCGTTACAGCCCTCAGTGGAGATGTGCGGCGACGACCGCACGCAGGCCATCGCCTGGTTGTCGGAACTGGAAGCGATGACCGCCCCGATGGCCGCCTGAGGATCGCCAGCGGGAAGTGGGAAGCTGCCAGCGGGCAGCGCCGGGAAAACCTCAATTCCTGTCGTATCTGAGTGCTATAGTCGCGCGTGTCGGGCCTGATGCGCCCTGAAGCGGAACGTGAAATGCCGGGTAGCGCTCATCCAGATCATCCCATTCCTCAGCAGTGCGATGCGACCGCGTCGTTCACTGTCTCGCGCCGTCGCTGGCTGACGATGACCGGTGCGGCTGCGTTGGCTGCGGGCCTCGCGGCATGCGCAGGTTTGCCGTTCGGCAACGAATACACCTTTTCCGAGAGCCAGTTGCAGCGTGCGCTCGAGCGCAAGTTTCCGTTCGACCGTCGCGTGCTGGCCGTGCTCGACGTGAATCTCACGCATCCGCGTCTGACGCTGCTGCCTGAGCGCAACCGTTTGGCAGTATCCGTCGACGCCACCGTGACGCATCCGCTGGGCGGCGCGCCGCTCACCGGAACGCTCGCCATCGACAGTGCCCTCGCGTACGATCCGGCCACGCTGTCGGTCGTGCTGCGCGACCCCGAAGTGGAGACGTTCACCATCGACGGTCTGCCCGAGCGCTGGTCGCGTCAGTTGAACGCGGCCGGGGCATTGATCGCAACGCAATTGTTGCAAGGCGCGCCGATCTACACGTTCAAGCCGGAGCAACTCAACATTGGCGGCGCGATACGTCAGCCAGGGGCGATCACCGTGCTATCGCACGGCGTGAACGTCAAATTCGACACGCGCTGACGTTGCATCGATTTCGTGCCAACGCATTCGCTTGAACCTACAAAAACTTCTCAATCCTCGACTCCTCAGGAACTCATTGCATGGACTTGTTGCTGGCGCTCAAAGCCGTCATTCTCGGTGTGGTTGAAGGTCTGACCGAATTTCTGCCGATTTCGTCGACCGGGCATTTGATTCTGGTCGGCAGCCTGCTCGACTTCAACGACGAGAAGGGCAAGATCTTCGATATCGTGATTCAGTTCGGCGCGATTCTGGCGGTGTGCTGGGAGTTTCGCGCGAAGATTGCGCAGGTCGTGTTCGGGCTGGGTAGCGATGCGAAGGCGCGTCGCTTTGCGGTGAACGTGATCGTCGCGTGCGTGCCTGCCATCGTGCTAGGGCTGCTGTTCGGCAAGCACATCAAGGCGGTGCTGTTCAACCCGCTGGTTGTGGCCACCGCGTTCATCGTCGGCGGCGTGATCATTCTGCTGGTCGAGCGTCATAACCGTCGCAATGTCGAAGCGGGCAAACTGCCGCGCGTGAATTCCATCGACGAGCTGTCGACGCTGGACGCCCTGAAAGTCGGCTTCGCGCAATGTCTCGCGCTGGTGCCGGGTACCTCGCGCTCGGGCGCGACCATCATCGGCGGCATGATGTTCGGGCTGGAGCGTCGTGTGGCGACCGAGTTTTCGTTCTTCCTCGCGATCCCGATTCTGTTCGGCGCGACGATTTACGAGCTCTACAAGTCGCGTTCCATGCTGGAAGTCGCGGACTTCGGGCTGTTCGGCATCGGCTTCGTGTTCGCCTTCATCAGCGCGTTCATCTGCGTGCGCTGGCTGCTGCGCTACATCGCGTCTCACGATTTCACGGCGTTCGCCTGGTACCGCATCGTGTTCGGTATCGTAGTGCTGGTGTCGGCATACAGCGGGCTGGTCGTGTGGGCGGACTGAACACCACCCCCTGAATGCAGCATGAAAAAAGGGCACCGAAAGGTGCCCTTTTTGCTGTCCGTCAGTACCGACGCGATGACGTCGATGCCGCTCAGCCGCGCTTGCGGAAGACGAGATCCCACACGCCGTGACCGAGGCGTAGGCCGCGGTTCTCGAACTTCGTCACAGGACGGTAATCCGGACGCGGCGCGTAGTCGGCCGCCGTGTTTTCGAGCGACGCTTCGCCGCCGAGCACTTCAAGCATCTGCTCGGCATATTCCTGCCAGTCCGTCGCGCAGTGTAGGTAGCCACCTGGCTTCAGACGCGAGGCCAGCAACGCGACGAACGGCGGTTGCAGCAGACGGCGCTTGTGGTGACGCTTCTTGTGCCACGGATCGGGGAAGAACACGTGCACGCCGTCAAGCGAGCCTTCCGGGAGCATGTGCTGGACGACTTCCACGGCGTCGTGCTGGATGATGCGCACGTTCGAGAGCGGCGTCGTGCCGATGAGCTTGAGCAGCGCGCCCACGCCCGGCTCGTGCACTTCCACGCCGAGGAAATCGTCTGCCGGACGCACTTTCGCGATGTGCGCGGTGCCGTCGCCCATGCCGAAGCCGATTTCCAGAATGCGCGGTGCGCCGGCGCGATCGAAGGCGGCGGGCCAGTCGAGCGTTTCGGGTGCGTACGGCAGCACGAACTTGGGGCCGAGTTCTTCGAAGTAGCGCTTCTGCGCTTCCGAGCTGCGTCCTGCGCGGCGCACGAAACTGCGAATGCGGCGCGGGTGCGCTACGCCGTCGGGGCCGACGTACGTGTCGTCGTCTTCCGAAGGGGTCGTTTGCGACGCGTCGAGTTCAGCGTCGTCGTGGGCCGGGAGCGCGTCGTCGGCCGGCGGTTGTCCGTGGTTCGTCATGGAAACAAAAAGCCGTCTGGAACGACGGCTTGTCGAGGGAGACTTCGGCGGGCGGTGCGTACAGCGCCCAACACGATGATTTTTCAAAGGATTTTCCCGCGCCTTGGCGGCGGGAACGGAATCGATTATCCACCGGAACCGCCTTCACTGGCAAGTTGGCGCCCGCTTCGCGTCCTGGCGTGATCCCGCCTGACGTCGCGATCGCGCGCCGCCGTCAGCGAGCCTTGGCGCGCGACGGTTTGGCGCTGGCTGCCACGCGCGCTGCGCTCTTGTTGCCGAAGACGCCCGTCGTTTCCATGTCTTCGAGCCAGGAGAGGGCGTCGGCGTGGCGAAGGAAGTGACGCAGGTAGTCGGGCGACACGTCGTGCATCAGCGAGAGTGCCCGATGCACGAGATGGCTGGAATTGAGCGGTCCCGCGTTTTCGGGCACCTGTGCGAGCGACTGGCGCAGATTGCCGTCGGTGCTCAGCTTCGACCACGTTTCGCGGAAGTATTCGAGGACGTCAAGGTCTTCGAAGGCATCGTCCGTCGCGATGACCGTCGGCGTGATGGCGACGGGAATCGGTGCGGGTTGGGCGACGGTGCGCTTCGCTGGCGTGGTCGACGGTGTGGCCGATTGCGTGGACGCGTCGGGAGCCTTCGCTGTGGGCGACGGTGCCGTCGGCTGAGCGCCACGCGTCGGCCTCGATGTCGCGGGTGATGCAGACGATGTCGGTCGCTCACCGGTGCCGATCCGTCGCGTGATGTCAGCCGTCAGCGTGACGAGCGGCGATGCCACGCGCGATGCGGTGGGAGCGTCGGCGGAAGTCTCTGCATCGGCAACCGACTTCGCGAAGTCGTCCATCAGCACCTTAAGACGCGTTTCAAGCACGCGCCGCACGTCGCCTTGATAGGTGAGCATGCGTGTGCAAAGCGCTTCGATGCGATGAAAGCGTGCCGGGTCGCGGTTGTCGGCACCGGCTTCACGCCATGCGGTGATTTGCGCGATGGTCGGATCGACTGGATCGACAGACGACACGACAAGCGTGTCGTCTGCGATGTCGTCGTTCGTAGGAGGGGGTGTCTGCGTGCTCATTGCCGCACCGTCACGCTTTCGGTTTGCCAGCGTTACCGGCACTGCTGCGCGGCATCGGCGCGATTTCCACGCGGCGGTTCTTTGCGCGCCCGGCTTCGTCGGCGTTGGACGTCACCGGTTGTTCGGCACCAAATGCGGCTGAGAACACGGAGGACGGCGGCACCCCGGCCGCGATCAGCTCGCGCGTGACGGTCAGCGCCCGTTGTGCCGACAACTCCCAGTTATCGGCAAAGCGACGGTTCGTCTCGCGCACTTGCTGGTCGTCGGTGAAGCCGCTGACCATGAGGATTTCGTCGCTCGCGCGCAGATAGGCGGCCAGCGGCGCGGCCAGACTGCGCAACACTTCACGGCCTTGCGGCTGTAACTGGTCTGAGTTCAGGGCGAAGAGCACGTTGCCGCTGATACCGATGCGACCGTTTACGAGCGTCACGCGGCCACCTGCGAGCGGTCCGGCGAGCGCTTTCTCAAGCGTCTCGCGGCGCTGCGTTTCGACCTGGCGCTCCTTCACTTCGCGTTCCAGCTTCGCCGAAAGCTCGATCTGCACGCCGATCACGCCGAGCATGATGAGCACGAAAGCGCCGAGCATCACCGACATCAGATCGCCGAAGACGGCCCACGTCGGCGCGGCGGCGCCTACGTCGCCCGCGTCCGCGATATCCGCGTCGAATTCGTCTCTCATGCTGCCACGCTACCCGGTTGCATACCTGCTTGTGCGGCTTGCGAGCGCACCTGCGCGAGATCCTGAAGGTTCTCGAGGATCTGCTTTTGCGACATCACGCTCAGCTCCACCACTTCGCGTGCCTGTGCGACGTAGTACCCGAGTTGTTCGTCGCTGCGCGCCATCGACTTGTCGAGCGCAGCCTCGATGCGTTGCAGATGCGCCAGCAGTTGCGTGTTCGATTCGCCGAACGACTGGACGGCGGCACCGAAGGCGTCGCCGAGGCTGGCGATTTCCACCACGCTGCCAGTGACCTGTGCGGACGCTTCCGTGAGCTTCTCCGTCTGCGCGGCGATGGCGTCGCCGAGGTTTGCACTCGCGCGTTCCAGCAGTTGCGCGGAGGTCGTGACGAGTTCGTCGACGGCGGCACGTTGTTCGTTGCCCGCGTGTTTGACGGTGTCGAGCAGCGTGCCCAGCGTGTCGAGCAGTCGCGAGCGCTCTTCGAGCATGGCGTTGTCGCGGACCATGCTGTCCGAGAGCTTCTGACGCAGTTCGCCGATGATTTCGGCGGCCGCCTTAGGGGCTTCCGAAGCCGTCTGCACCAGACGCGAGATTTCCGCGATTGTGTCGCTGGCGCTGGCGCGCGTCTGTTCCGACATCTCCAGCGCGGTGCGGGCGAGCGTGTCGCAAATCGCCTGTTGCTGGTTGGCGGTTTGTGCGCCGACCTGCTGCCATTCCGAGCGCAGCGTGGACAGCGTGCCTTCGAGCGTTTCCGTCCAGACGGACAGGCGCTGCGTTTCGCGCTCGGCGGTGGCGTCGTGATGCGCGGTGTTGGCGGCGCTGAGGGCTTGCAGCAGCGACGCACTGTGTTCGGTAAATGCGCTGGTCGTCGCCGCGACGAGTTGCTGATTGCCGTCGGCCAGACGTTCGCTTGTGCGTGTGTGTTCTGCGATGACGTCGCGCCAGGTCTGAGCGACGTTGGAAGACGTCGAGTCCAGTTGCATCGAGACGTTTTGCAGCAATTGCGACGCCCGCGATTCGAACGTTTCAGCGAAGCGCGCGAGGGCGGCGGCGAGTTCGGTGGCGAGCGCGTCGTTCGCCGATTGTTGCGCGACGAGGGCCTGCTTCCATTCGCCCGACACGACCGCGGCCGTCTCCGACACGCTGTGCATTGCGCCTTCCGTGCGCTGGCTTACGCCGTCGATCAGATGGGCGGCGCGTTGCTCGAAGGTTTCCGTGAAGCGCGCAAGGGCGGCGGCGAGTTCGGTGTTCAGTGCGTCGTTGGCCTGCTTTTGCAGCCCGATCGATTGCTCCCATGCCGAGGCGACGCGCTCATGTGCGCCGCTGACATTGCCGCTCGCAGCATCGAGCTTGGCGGCGACATCCGCCAGCAGAGCGCTTGAGCGCGCTTCGAACGTTTGCGCGAAGCGTTCCAGTGCCGCGCCGAGCGACTGCGTGAGCGTGTCGTGCGATTGCTGTTGCTGGCCAAGCGCCCGCTCCCACGCTTGCGCGACGGTCGTCTGTGCCGTGGCGATGCTGCCCGTTGCGCTGTCGAGCCGCGTGATGACGTCGCCAAGCAGACTCGCGGAGCGCGTTTCGAACGACTCGGTGAATTGCGCAAGCGTTGCGCCGAGTTCTCTGGCGAGCTTGTCGTTGGTTTGCTGCTGCGTGGCGAGCGACGTTTGCCACGTCTGGGCGATGCTCGTGTGTGCGGCGTTGACCTGTCCTGTCGTGGTGTCGAGGCGAGCGGCGACGTCGTCGACGAGCTTTGTCGAACGCGTCTCGAAGGTCTGTGCGAATTGCGTGAGCGCCGTGCCGAGGTTTTCAGCGAGGGCGTCGTTGGTGCGTTGTTGCGTGGCGATCGACGTCTCCCATGTCTGGGCGACGTTCGCGTGGGCGGCGTCGATGCGGCCCGTCGTGGCCTCCAGGCGAGCCGCGACATCCTCGACCAGCTTGGCCGAGCGCGCTTCGAAGGTCTGGGAGAAGTGCGCGAGCGCCATGCCGAGGTTCTCGGAGAGCGTATCGTTGCTGCGCTGTTGCGCGGCAAGCGACGTTTCCCACGTTTGCGCAACACCGGTCTGTGCGCTGCTGACCTGGGCAGTCACGGTTTCGAGGCGTGCGGCCACATCATCGACCAGTTGCGATGAGCGGGTCTCGAACGTCTGCGTGAAATCGCCAAGTGCCGAGCGCAGATCGGTCGCGAGCGATTCATTGGTGCGCAACTGAGCGTCGAGGGAGTCTTTCCAGACGCCGGCGACGCGCGCCGTCGTGGCTTCGAAGCGATCCGACAGGCCATCCATACGGTCTTGCACGGCGCTCGAAACGGTCTGATGCCACGTGGCAGTTTCGCGCGCGAGGCTCGCCATCGTCGCTTCGACTTCCGGACGAATCGCTGCACCGGCGGCGCTTGCTGTGGTGGCGACGCTATCCTTCAGATACTGCTGCATCGCGCTGGTGAGTTGTGCGTAAGACGCATCCGTCTTGGCGTGCAGGGCGTCCTGATTGGCGACGAGGCGTTCGCCGAGCGCCTGACTCTGGCGCTCCATCGCGGCGATCATGTCTTGCAGACGGTCGACGAGGGCGGGCATGACCGTCGCTTGTTGTTGAAGCAGTTGCAGCGTGGTTTCGCGTTGGTGCTGCTGCGAGAAGCCGCGCAGCGTCGTGACGATGCGCGCGTCGAGCGATTGCACGACCTGTGCGCGTTCCTTGCGCGCGAGTGCGGCGAGCAGGCCGAGCATGGCCGACGTAGCGACACCCGCGACCGACGTTCCGAACGCGAAGCCGAGTCCCTTGACCGGCGAGGCGAGCGAGGCGCGAATCGCTTGCAGATCGGTCGCGCCTTCGAGCGCGATGCCGGTGCCACGCAGCGTGGCGGCCATACCGAGGAAGGTGCCGAGCATGCCGAGCAGCACGAGCAGGCCGACGAGATAGGGCGTGAGCGCCGGGCCGGGCAGGCCGACGCGTTCGCCTTCCACGCGCAGACGCACAGCGGTGCGCAGACCGACGGGTAACGTCTCAAGCCACGCCGGGAGGGATGCGGGCGGTGCGCTCAGTCCGGAGACGGCACTGGCGAGGGCGTTCGTCGACTGATGAAAGCGTTTGAGTTCGAGCGCGCCGAAGAGATAGACCGCCGCGATCAGCAGAGCGACGGCGAGCGCGAGGGTATTGGTACCGGCATAGCCGATGGCGATCCAGCCGACGACGGCAAGACCTGCGACAAAGGCAATGAGATCAACGAGGTAGCGTGGCAAACGGGTCATGTTGTCCGGGTTCACTAACGTTTTCGCCGGGAGTGACCGAGGCGAGGGCGGCAATCAGCCCTTCGATCGGTTCCAGGCGGATATCCAGTTCTGCGAGCAAAACGCTCTGCATGTCCCGGTGGAAGGTGTCTAGCCAGGTGCCTGCGGGCGCGAGCGGCGGTGCGCCGGGCACGCGCGGGGCCGCCATCGCGGCCTGCTCGGTGTCTCGCAGACGCACGAAGTGCCCTTCGAGCAGATTCGGCACGCTCGCGAGCAGTGTGCGCTCACGTGCACCCATCACACGCTCCATAACGGCGTCGACGCTGGCGAGACGCGCGGCGTCAGGCGACATCGTGGCCAATTGGGCGCGAAGGCGGGTGCGCAGGGCGCTGATCGCCGTGTCCATCGTCTGTTGCGACGTCGCGTAGCGCTGGCGATACGCCGGAAACTCCGCAAACGAGGCCGCCCGCTGACGCTCGGCAGCGCTCAGTGAGCGGATCTGCCCGCCGGGCGCGGCCGCCAGTCCGCAATCGCGGGCGATGGCGGCGGCGAGGTCGACGCGCACACGTGCCAGTTCGCCTGCCGGGCTCTGCGCAGCCGCACGCGCGCCGAGCGTTGCCGCCGGCGGGTTGGCTGGGTTGGCTTTAAGGGCCGACGACAAAGCGATGGCGTCGGTCCAGCCCAACCACTGGCTCAGTCGGTCCGAGAGCGACGGCGCGGCCTCCGGGGGCGCGAACGAGCTCAGGCGGGCCAGCGAGCGTATGAGTGTTGGGGCGCTGATAACGGGACGCCGGGACACTTGCACCATTCCACTGGGGGGTCGAAAACCCAGCAGTTTACACTGCGCGCGCGCCGCGCCCCCCACTGGCCGCCCGGTCGGGGGATTGACGGGCGAGCAAAGCGCCCGAATGCCCCCTGAAACCCCTCTGAAAGCCCCGCCGGACGCCGACTGTGATTTATCTCAGTTTTCAGGTGCCGACCCGAGGTTTATCTTTCACTCAACCCGCGACAAACGCGAAACAAACGAAACGAAACCGGAGGTGTGACATGGCTGCAATCGGACCGATCTGCGACGCACTGGTGACCGTAGGCACGTGGGCAAGCCGGGCTGCCCCGGTGGCCAAGTTCTTCAACGACGTGCTGGCGCTGTTCTGAAATTTCCCGCGACCAGCGCGAAACAACGAAACAAGACTGGAGGTGTGAAATGGCTGCAATCGGACCGATCTGCGACGCACTGGTGACCGTAGGCACGTGGGCAAGCCGGGCTGCCCCGGTGGCGAAGTTCTTCAACGATGTGCTGGCGCTGTTCTGAAATTTCCCGCGATTAACGCGAAACATCGAAACAAAACTGGAGGTGTGAAATGGCTGCTCTTGGACTCTTCTGCGATGGTCTGGTCACGGTGGGAAGCTGGGCACGTGCGGTGGGACCTGTCGCCAAGTTCCTGGCCGAGACTGTCAATATCTTCATGTAATGCGCGATTGGCGCAACGGAAGTCATCAATGGCAGGAGGGGTGAAATGTCTGCAATCGCATTCATGTGTGACGGAATGGTGGCAGCGGGTACCTGGGCAAGTCGGGCCGCACCGGTGAAGCAGTTCATTTCTCAGGTGATCGCGCTTTTTTCCTAAGCGCTCACGTGTCGAGCCACCGAATCGAGCAATGTCCGGAGGTGTGAGATGGGATGGGGAGTTATTACTAATCTGGTGATGAACGCAGTGGCCTGGGGCAGCGATTCCGAGTCTCTACACAACTTCTTCTCGGACTTCGCTGCCACCGTCTTCTGATTCGGTTCAGGTCGTCGAGCAGACCGTTTCGGAGGCTTGTGCAAGACCCGTCCGAAGGTAGGGCAACAAACTGGCGAGACCGACGGCGGCCATCGCTGCGCCAATCCACAAAGGCGCGCGCATGCTGTAGCCCGCATCGATCGCGGCACCACCGGCCCACGTCCCGAAGGCGAGGCCCGCAGTAATCACCGACGTATGCATCGTATTGACGAGCGGCCCCGGCGCTGCGGTGCGCATCACTCGCGCGACCATTGCCGGATTGAGCGAGACCCCCGTCAGGCCGATGGCGGCGAACGCGGCGACACCGACCGGCGTCAGTTCGGCCCAAAGCGCAAAGCTGATCAGGGCGAGTGCGAGCACTGACAAACCGGCCACCAGCACCGTGAGCGTGTGACGGTCGGCGAAGCGTCCGACGACGGCGTTGCCGATGATGTTCGCGATGCCGTACATCGCGAGCAGATTCGGAATCGAGGTGGCGGACACACCGGCCACATTCAAAAAGATCGGCGAGAAATAGCTGAACGCAGCGAACGTCGCGCCGATGATCAACCCGCTCGTCGCAAACGCGGCCCACAGCGGACGATTCAGCAACGAACGGAATTCGCCGGACAGGCTGACGACTTCAGCGTCTGCCCCGTCCTGTTTATGGTCGGCCGGTGCCCACAGCGCAATCGCGACGGTGCAAAGTGCAGCGAGCACAGCGACGAGCCAGAAGCTGGCGCGCCAGCCGTAGTGTTGTTCGATGAAGGCGGTGAGCGGCACACCGATCACTGGCGAGAACATCAGGCCGCCGAGCACGAAGGAGGCGGCGCGTCCGCGCACCGACGGCGCGACGAGATCGGCACAGAGCGTGAGCGCGACCCCGAACGTTGCCGAGCTGGCCACGCCCATGATGATGCGAGCGACGGCCATCATTTCATAGCGGGTCGACATTGCGGCCAGTACGCCGCCTGCCACGTTGATCGCGAGCAGCCAGATGAGGGCGCGCTTATGCGGCGTGCGCAGTGCGAGCAACACGGCGGTGAGCACCGGGCCGCCGATGGTCATGCCGAGGGCATAGAGCGAAATCAGGCTGCCGATCTTGCCGATACCGACGTTCATCGCATCGGCCAGCGCGGGCATCATCCCTGCGACCATGAACTCGGCCGTGGTCATGGCGAAGACGGTCAGTCCTAACAAGTAGACGACGGGGGGCATTGCGGATTTTTGCGTCATATTCTTTAACATTCATTCCATATTCGTGGGCGGAATAACGACCCGCGAGGGGGGGGCAATTGTTGGGTGTTGTGGGTGACGTGCTGCGCGAGAAAGTGTCGGGTGTGCGGACTGAGCGTGGTTGTCCGTCAGAGCTGAGCCAGTATGCCTTCCATGATGCCTTCGAGGAACGCGCGGTCGCAGACGGTGCGTCCCAGCGCGCGCAGGCCGTAGTAGCTCGACAGAAACGTGCGGGCAACGACGACCGGGGAGCGCTCGGTGGACAGTTCGCCGTTGTGTTGTCCGACGGCGATCAGATGCACGAGCACTTGTTCGAAGCGGACGAAGTAGGCCTGGCTGATCTGGCGGACGCGTTCGTCCTTGGCACCGCGCTCGAAGGCCGCGAACAGGGACATACAGCCGCGTTGCTTCTCGGGATCGAGATCGTCGTCGATGCCCCATTGCATGAGCGTGCGCAGACGATCCTTGACGGGACCGTTGCCGTTGAGAATGTCGACTTGCTTCTGAAGGCCGAGCGTCTGATAGCGCTCAAGGGCTTCGTGATAGAGATTGAGCTTGCTGCCGAAGGCGTTGTAGAGGCTACCGCGTCCGAGGCCGGTGCATTCGACGAGCGCCTGCGCGGAGGTGCCTTCATAGCCGTTCGTCCAGAAGACGTCCATGGCGGCGTCGATGACGGCTGCGTCATCGAATTCTCTGGGTCTTCCGCTCATGATGGACCTCGTCGTTCTGGAGGAATGGAAATAGCCGGTGCCACGAGGCACCAGTCCGATGCGTGACTATAGGTGATTTTTTACCGTTCGTTCAAATAACCGGATGTTGGTTGTGGGTTTGTATGAACGACGTGGGGAGTGGGTGACGGCGAGCGGCGTCAGAAAACAAAAAAGCCGTCACAAGGACGGCTTTCTCGAAAATTCTCTGGAGCGGGCGATGGGAATCGAACCCACGGCTCTAGCTTGGGAAGCTAGGGTATTACCATTATACGACGCCCGCGAAGACCGACATTCTAAGCGGGGTTGGGGGAGTTTGGCAATCTGGGTGTTTCGTAGGTGGGTACGATTTTGGGGTGAGAGCCTTGGGACCGATTCCCATCGCAGGCGCTTTTCCGGGTTCCCTTTGGTCTGGTTTCAGGCGGTGTTCGGGCTTCGTTCGTCGCTTAGATAAGAACTTTGATAGAGAAGCATTTCATAGCCGTTATCTCGACCAAGTGGAAAAGGGCTTGGGCGGTGGCTAATAGGCTGGAACACTGGTGCATCCACCCGACAGCGCTCCGCCGCTAAGCCGGACGTTGGGATAGAACGGATTTTTGGCAACTGAAGGATGCATACGTTCTCTTGGGGAGGAACCCACCTCCAAGTCCATACCTGGCATTGGGTTTGACTTGCGAATACTGGTGCGTGCAGGACTGCGATGTCGCCGCCACATCGCATACGACAACGACGATTGGATACGAGCAGGTGTTCTCGATGAACATATCGGCGTCGTTGTATGCCGACTTGTATACCGGCACCAGTCGTGCACAGCCATTGACAGGTGGGCTGGAATCGGCACTGGTTGCCCCCATGTTCGTCCCCGCCGAAGCCGAACGTCCAGGAGTACCTGCTGATGCCGTGCCCTGTAGCGCGGAGCCCACTGCTTGAAGCTGCGCCGCATTCTTACTGCTACCGGCCGCTGCACCCAGAGCAACTGCACCAAGTAGGCTTGCCGTCATCGAGCCGACCCCTGATGTGGACTCGCTTTTATCGGAGATATAGGTCGTACTGGCGTTTTCGCCATTCGAATAATTTCGAACGCTGTAGTTGTTCGTTTCCGCCCCGGTTAAAAGATTCCCGCGGGAAAAGCGTCCGGAGCGTGTGGTCGGGCCGCCATGAATCTTGTCTCCATTGATCCACATTTCGCCCATGCCGTCGCGAAGACCCGCCTTCATCTCGCCATCGTAGCGAAGCATCAACGTTGAGCCAGCGTAACCGAGCAGCGTGCCCTGCCCGTTGGCGAACCCCCCTTGGCATTCGCCTGACCAAGTGTAGTGTTCCCAAACACCAAAGACGCTGCAATCGGGGCGGTTATCCAACGCGATCTGGGCGTTGCTCTTGTGCGTGGGGCCGGGCAGGCCACGGCCCGCCAAAATAGCGGCAAGGCTTGTCGCCGCCGTGATTTGAAGCCGTCGCAAAAGATTTTTTCTCACACGAATCCCCGACGTCTAATTTCTACTTTTGGGATCATACAATTCTGATCTTCGCGACTACATCATCCATTTGGTGGATGACTACCTAGCTTGTCCCATGTCCCAAACGCTTTTGTCGACCGCGATATCGAGGTACCGATCGTTCGCCATTCGCTTGTTGATTTTGTCCTGCACGATTCAGTTACTTCAAGCTCAGACCGCAGGCACTCCACGTCGACGATAGACGATGGACGCGAGGTCGGATCGGGAGATGTGCTCATTATTCTCGTTTCAGGGTTGCGAAGCGACAACACGAAATCTGGGCGACAACATGCCGCAGTAATCGTACCCCGGAGATGTCGGTCCGAAGAAAACACCACTGAATACGCGGATCTACCGATCTAGGCTTGCAGCGAATCTACCTAGGGACGTACCTGAATCCCCCAAATCATTCCCTTTCCTCATGTGCGTTTGCGATCAGTATTTTTGCGTATCGATCGCACGTAGCATTGCGGATTCACCGATGTTTTTTATCGGATATATCTAACTTGTAATTCAAAAGGAGATGGTCAGTTAAACGAAATAGATAAAGGGAGACGTAGATGAAAGGCATTTCTCGGTACACACATTGGGTGGCCGCAACCGGATTGGCGGCACTGTCCTTCGGAGCGATGTCGGCGGATTCGACAGGCGCGCATAGCCCGTATTGCGAAACCGTCGCGCAATGCGCGAACCCGATGGCCACCGGCGGCATGGTTACATCGTCGAACTATCTGGCGACACAAGCCGGATTGAAGGTGCTTCAGCAAGGCGGGAATGCCGTCGATGCGGCGATTGCCGTCGCGTCCACCATCGCCGTCGTCTACCCTCAGATGAACACCATCGGCGGCGACAACTTCTGGCTCATCTACAACGCCAGAACCCACGAGCTTCGCGCACTGAACGCCAGCGGCCGAGCCGGCGAACGCGCCACCATTCAGTTCTACAAAGACAAGGGCCTTACCACGATCCCGCCACGCGGTTATCTGTCGGTTAATACCGTGCCCGGCGCAGTCTCCGGATGGGACGAGGCATATCGATACGCCCACGCCAGCATGGGACGAAGCCTCCCGTGGCGCGACCTGCTGCAAGACGCCATCCACTACGCTAAAGACGGCTTCATCGTCACGCCGTCGCTGGCAAAGTGGTCGGCTATCAACGTCGATACCACCGATAAAGTGTTTCGCAACCTTCAACAGTTCGATGGCTTCCGGCAAATCTTCCTGAAACCCGACGGCTCGCCCTACCCATCAGGAGAGCGCCTCAATCAGCCGGAGCTGGCGAACACGCTCACGCAGATTGCCGAGCAAGGTGCACAGGTGTTCTACAAGGGCGAGGTCGCCGAGAAGATCGTCAAGGACCTGCAGGCCAATGGCGGATTGCTCACGCGTGAGGATTTCGCCCGTCATCGTGCCGATTGGGTGAAGCCGATCTCGGTGAAGTACCGGGGTTTCGACGCCTACAATTTCCCGCCGAATACACAAGGGTTTGCCTCGCTGGAAATTCTGAACATCCTGAATCGATTCGATGTGAAGGCATTGGGCGAAGGCTCGGCCGATTACTATCATCTCCTCGTGGAGGCGACCAAGCAGGCCTTCGCAGACCGCGACAAATATCTGGCCGATCCGGACTTCGTCGATATTCCGCTGGCCGACCTGCTGTCCGTCAAGCACGGCACGGCGCAGGCCGCGCGTATCGACATGCGCCGCGCCAACAATGAGGTCAAGCCGATGGACCCGAAGGGCGATACCGTCTGGTTCGGTGTCGTCGATGGCGACGGAAACGCCGTCTCGCTGATCCAGAGCATCTATTACGATTTCGGCTCCGGCATCGTGCCAAAGGGAACCGGTATTCTCCTGCAGAATCGCGGTTCGTTCTTCTCGCTCGACCCGAGCCACATCAACCACCTCGCCCCCCACAAGCGCACCTTCCATACGCTCAACCCCGCCATGCTGATGAAGGACGGCAAGCCGTATCTGGTCTACGGAACGATGGGCGGCGAGGGACAACCGCAGACGCAGGCGGCCATCGTCACACGCATCGTCGACTTCGGCCTCTCGCCGCAGGCCGCGATCAATGCGCCGCGCTGGTTGTACGGCCGGACCTGGGGTGTGTCGTCGAACGATCTCAAGATCGAAGCGCGTGTACCGACGGCAGTCTCGGAGGCACTGAAGCAGCGAGGCCATCCCGTCAAAGTCGTCGAACCCTTCACCGATACGATGGGCCACGCGGGTGCAATCCTGATCGATCCGGTCTCGGGCGAGCTGCAAGGCGCAGCCGACCTGCGCGGCGACGGATTGGTTGCAGGCTACTGAGCTTAACGCGCGCCGGACATCGATTGCCGTTCGGCGCGGATCACTGTGAAATATTTCGTCGGACTTCCCACCCGGACATATCAAGATTTCCTGATTTTGTGCCGTTATTTGTAGATCAAGTCTGCGTTATCTTGCCCGCAGCGCTGTCCGTATCCGACAAGCGAGACTCGATAAATTTCGCTCGCCAACATTCTTTTGTTTTTTCACTGATGATGAACATGAAAGTCACAACGCTTGCGTCGGCCGCATTCCTGAGCGCAGCGTTGGCCGGTTGCGGTCACTCGGAAATCGATACGGTTAAGTCGGCTGTCGTGCCGCAGGATTCGACACATACCTACGAAAGCGCGCTGTCGAGCCGCGCCTCGTGCGATAAGGATAGCTGGAGCACATTCAAGGACGATGCGAACCGAACCGTCGTGGAATACCGTTGCGAGTTGAAGAACGGTGCGCCGCTGCTTGCCGCATTCCGTCAGCAGAAGATCACCGATACGCAGCGCGATTTCCAGGGCTACTACAACGGCCTCGATCAATCCGCCGAGTCCCTCCGTCAGCGTGATCCTGAGGCTTTGGAGAAGCAACTCGCGGACGCTCAGCGTCAACTCTCAGAATTGCAGGCCAATGGCTCAGGCCCGATGCCGAATACGCCGGAGGCGCTCAAACAATCCATTGTCAACCGCGACAGCGCAATGGAGGCTGCACAATCTGCGGTCAATCGCGCCCAACAAGCGCTCAACGATGCGCGAGGCGGACAGTCCGGCGTGCAGCAGGAACGTGCCCGATTTGAGCAGCAGGAGAAGGACGCGCTCGCGCAAATCGACAAGACGTACGGCGGCGTCACCGGGGCGAGCGAAGTTTTCCGGTGGTATGTCCGGGATAAGCAAGTCGTGCCTGCCTGGGTGGGTGTTGAGCTCGCGAAGCAAGATGGCAGTACCGTACGACAGGATCGAAACTGGCAGCAGAACCTTCAGGATCTGCTGAACCACCGTGGAGACGATCACGTTCATGCAGTACTCAACGTGCCGGACAGTATCGTAGCGAGCAAGTAGTCGGCTGCGATTCGGAGCTGTGAATTGGGGCGATAGGCCAACGGGCCAATTCACCCCAAACCTCACCCCTCGATCTTATCGATGAACGCCAGCACCTGCGCTTCGGCGCGCACCCACGCGTCATCCGGTGAGTGACCCGATAGCCCGGTGATTTTGGAGAAGTCCGTGAAGAACACGCCGTTCTCCATGTGACCTATCGATGCGACAGCTCTCCATCCCGAGACCCCGTTCGGTGCTACGCGAATCATGTACGTTCGCTGGCGGTACTGTTTATGCAACTGCGTTAGCATGTGGCGAACTCCGACTACTGGAGACTAATCCTAGCACGCGTATACGTAACGTGCGTTTAAAGTCCCGACCTCGGCTTTCCGCCCGCAAACCCAAGAACAGTGTCGTAAAGCTGCTGAGCCGCGCTGGATAGCACCAGCCCCCGCCGACGAATCAGACCGACGGTTGGCTCCTTCGGAATCGGTTCGAACTCGATCGTGTCTTCCTGCGCGCCGAGATAGTTCAGCCCGAAATCCGCTTCGGCACGCACGCGAGCGTGACTTCTCCACCCCAGGCGCGTCGCATTGGCATTACCACCGATACCGATACCCCACCTGCCCGTAGACGTTACGACGATAGTCGCCGCCCATGTTGCGCGCGTACTTCACACCAGCGTACAAGGAAGACGTGCGGCCCAGCGTCGCTTCGACGCCTGCGCCGAGTTCGTACCACGTCTTCGCCAGGCTGCTGTCGAACGTCGCACCGCCTACGTTGGTCGCACCCGGCGACAAGAAGTCGTGGACCACGTCGACGCTCAGATACGGCGAGGCCGAGCCGACACCCACCGCATTGCCCAGATCCGGCGTGTTGAGCTTCACGCCCACGCGGCCGCGCAGGGCATTCGTCGTATTGCCCGACACCGACGACACGCTGTCGCTGAAGCCGTTCAGATGCAGGTACTGATACGCCAGTTGCACTTGCGGCTCGACGGTGAAGCCCGACCCCAGAATCGAGAAGCGATGGCCGACCTCGCCCGACAACGCCGCACCGAAGCCGTTCTGCGTCGCGCCCACGCCAGCGACGTCGCTGTACTTGTTGCGATAGTGCGAGAACTGCGTCGTGACGTCGATGAAGGCGCCTTGCGGCAGAATGCGCGTCCAGTAAGCACCGACCGATTGCGCTTGCATCGAAACAGTGCCTGTCGCGGCGGAGAGCGTCGGGTCCTGCGTGCGCGCGCTGTCGGAGAACGACGCCGAGGCCGTCCCGAACGTCGCCGTCAGCCCCACGAGCGCGCTGCCGCCCATCCCCGAGGCATCCATGTTCAGGCGCCAGTCGCGGCCGAACTGCGCCGCGAACATGCGTTCGTCCGCACCGAAGCGGCCCGACAGCGTGGCGTCCATCGTCTTGCCGTATAAACGTCCCCACACACCGTTCGATGCATCCTCGCCCGGCACGCTCACACCGCGCACACTGCCCATGCGCTCCTGCAAGCGGCCCAGCATCGTGTAACCGAAGTCGCTGTTCAATTGCGGCGTCATCGCGTAGCCGACGGCTGCGGCGCGATAGGCCGTCTGGCCCGAAGCGTACGACGTCGACAAGTACCAGCTTGGATCGCCGCCCACCGGACCGACCTTGCGAAGCAGGTACTGATACGCACCTGCCTGAATGGGCGCCGCGAGCTTGAAGGCGCCGTCAGAGGCCGTCCCGTTGACCTGCACCAGTTGAATGCCCGCCCCAGATGTGGGCACGCCCGTCCCCGAGACCGTGAGCTTGAGCAGCGTCGTGCCGCTCGCATTTCCGTTGATGACCAGCTTGTCCGATGCGGTGGAGCCATCCGGCGCGACCGTCGCACCGAACAGCGCCGTGCCGTTGTTGCCGACGTAATCGCCCGCGATGGTGAACGTGCCGAGTGCACCCGGCGTAGCACCCAGCGACGCGCTGCCGACCGCGATGATGCCCGCGTTCGTCACGCTGCCGAGCACGCCGCCGTAACCACCGAGCGTCGCACCGGAGGCGACGCTCGTCATGCCGCTGCCCAGCGTTGCGCTGCGATGCGAGGCGTCGCCGACAAGGACTGTCGCACCGCTGGCAATCGACGTTGCGCCCGCGTAAGTGCTCGCACCGTTGAGCGTTATCGTGCCCGCACCGAGCGAGACTGCCGAGAAGTTGGAAATCGCGCCGTTGTAGTTGAATGCGTTTCCTGTACCCGGCGTGATCGTCAGCGTGCTGGTGCCGGTGCCGCCGGACACGTCGCCATTCACCACCGCCGCGCCGCCCAGAATCTGGAGATTGCTGTTGCCGCTGCCGAGATCCACGGCGCGGCCGCTTTGGTCGGCCGTGATCGTGCCGTAGTTGATCACGGTGGCATCGTTCGCGCCGGTATTCACGACCGCCGCCGTGGCACCGCCGCCTTCGAGCACGCCGCTGGCCTGGTTGATGACGGTGACGGTGAAGGCGTTGCGGCCGCCCGTCACGGCAATCGCCGAGTCGCTCTGGCCGCGAATGAGACCGCTGTTGACGATGGTCGTGTTCGTGTAGATGCCCTGCGGCGCGATGGGCGCTTTGGTGATGGGATCCTTGTCGACCCCCGCGAGCGTGATGCCGCGACCGATGCCGCCTGGCGTGTTCTCGCCGACGATGGTGCCGCTGTTGACGATGGTGCCGCCGCCCACGGTGACGCCTTCGCTGACGTCGTTGTTGGCGCGTGCGCCGCGAATCGTGCCCGAGTTGGTGATGTTGACGATGCCGTCGACATCCACGCCGTCGCCATCGCCCGTCACACCATTGCCGACGATCGTGCCCGCGTTGACGATGGTGACGACTTCCTTTGCGTTAAAGCCGTCGATGTTGATACCGGAGCCGTTCATGCCCTGAATCGTGGCGCCGGCGCTGTTGGTGACGCTCAGCGTGAACGTGCCGTCGGTCGTCGTATCGACGCCGCCCGTAATGCCATGGCGCGCCCCCTGAATCAGGCCGCTGCCCGTGTTGTTGACGGTGATGCCGCTGTTGGCCTGCGCGTCGACGCCGTCGCTGCTGCTCGTGCTGCCAGGGTTCACCGTCGAACGAATGATGCCCGCGTTGTTGACCACGCCATTCACGCCGGGGCGTACCGCGTCGGCTTCGTTCGCCTGAATGACACCGCCCGCAAAGTTGTTGAGAACGTTGGTGCCGGTCGTGATGGCGTTGAAGTCGATGGCCTGATTGCCGCTACCGGAATTGTTGGTTGACGTGAGCGTGCCGTAGTTGTTGAAGACGATGCTGCCGTTCGCCTTGTTCATCTGGATCACGTCGGCGTCGAACGTCGTCATGCTTGCGCCGACACCGTTCGTGACCGTGAGCGACACACCCGTGTTGTCACGAATGGCCCGGCCGGTGCCCGTCATGTTGATCGTGCCGTTGTTGACGATAGTGGCGTTGCCGGTGGCCGTAATGCCCACGGTGCCGCCGCTGACTAGCAAGGTGCCGCCGCTGTTGATCGTGCCGGTTTGGCCGCTCGACAACGTCTGCCCTGCGGTGATCGTCTGCCCGTTGATGATTTGGAAATTAGCGGCGAGAGCGTGCTGCTCGGCGAAAAGCGCGATGACGCCTGCCAGAATGGCGATGGGTTTCATAGACTCCGATGTCCTCTTTGGAACTTGGTCGAAGTCCCGGAGTATTCATCGGAGTCATGACGAACTGATGAAATGCAGTGAAAGTTCCGAGCGTTGCCTGCTTCAATACAACCCGGCGACCGTGTTCTTCTGAAGATCGCGGTCGTAAGTCTCTGCGTCGAAATGTCCGCCGCTCAGACGGCGATGCATCGCGCCGGTGCTCGGAAGACATTCGCGGGCGAGCTGCGTCGACTGATCCCAAAGATGGGAGCGGACGATGGCTTTCGCGCAATGGAAGTACACGCGATCGATCGACACGAGGATCACCGTTTTGGGGAGCTTGCCGTTCACATCGAAGCGCGCGAGCAGGTCGGGGTCGACCGAAATGCGCGCCCGGCCGTTCACACGCAACGTCTCGCCGATGCCGGGGATGAGGAACAGCAGCGACACGCGTGGATCGGCAATGATGTTGCGCAGATTGTCGATGCGATTGTTGCCAGGACGGTCCGGTACGGCGAGCGTGCGTTCGTCGAGAATCTGGACGAAACCGGCCGGGTCGCCCTTGGGCGAGCAGTCCGTGCCTTCATCGCTGACGGACGCCAGCACCACGAACGGACAGGCTTTCACGAACGCCTGATAGTCCTCGTTGAGGTACGTCAGTTCCTTCCAGATCGCGCGTTCGCCCGGCTCGCCATAGATCGCTTCGAGTTGTTCGACGCTGCTCACATCGTGATTCATGTCATTGCCTCATCACTTCAGGTGTCCGTTGCAGCGGGCAGTATAGAGGGTGACGTTGACGAGCGTAATGCAGACATGAAGCACATCGGCGCATCAGGCCCACATCAGGCCGCGTCACCTCCCGAAAACCGCAGTCCCGCGATGCCCACGATTGCCAGCGTCAGAAAGCCGACGCGGCTCCACGTCAGTGACTCTCCGAACCAGAAGACGCCGACGATCACCAGTCCAACCGTCCCGATGCCGGTCCACATGGCATAGGCCATACCGACGGGCAGCGCGCGCAACGCCAGCGCCAGCAGGTAGATGCTCGCGAGCGCGGCGGCAATGGCGACCGCACTCGGTAGCACGCGCGTCCAGCCCTCGTTGAGCTTGAGCGCGAGCCCCATCGCGATTTCCAGTGCCGCCGCGAGCAGCAGATAGATCCAGGCCATCGCGTTCATCGTGTCAGGCCTCCTGCGCCTCGGTTGCCTCGGACGCACCGCGATTGGCCGCAATTGCCTTTTGCACGGCCGGACGCGCTTCGATGTCCGTCAGCCATTGACGCACATCGGGGAACGGTGTCAGGTCGAGATCCAGTTCGTAGTGGGTGCGTAGCCACGCAAAGGCGGCAATGTCGGCAATCGAATACTCGTCCGTCGCGAGATAGGCCGATCTGGCCAGCTTCATGTCCACCACCCCGATCAGCCGCAGAGACTCCTTGCGATAGCGCTCGATGGCCTCAGTGTTGCGTGTCTTCGAGCCGTGCAGGAACCACCAGAGCTGACCCAGCATCGGGCCGATGCCGCCGATCTGAAAGTGCAGCCATTGATTGACGGCAATCGCCTTCGCCTGTGTCATCGGTTGCAACACACCGGTCTTCGTCGCGAGATAGGTCAGGATGGCACCCGACTCGAACACCGTCAGATCGCGCTCGTGGTCGACGACCACCGGAATCTTGCCGTTCGGATTCATCGACAAAAACGCGGGTTGCTTCTGCTCGCCCGCAGAGAGATCGACGTTCACCTGTCGATGCTCAAGACCGGCTTCGTGCAGATACAGACTGACCTTCAGCCCGTTGGGCGTGTCGGCCGTATAGAAGGTGAGCGGCGGGTGGATGGAATTCTTGGCGTTCATGGCATTCCTCGGGATGTTGCCTTGGTTTTCGATTGCAAATACAATGATTGCAATTGCAATCGTATGTGTTTCCACGACGAATCACAAGATGTGAGGAATGTCATGAGGGAATGGGTGAGCCGGGGTCGTGCCGCGATGGAAGGAAGAAGCGCGCCGGACGAGGTCACGCGGCAGGCGGCGCTCGCCTGCATCGGCAAGCTGCGCGCGGTGCGCGGTGCGGGGCAGACGCCGGTGTCGCCGTCGGGTGCACTCGCTGCGCTAACGAATGCGCTGTCGGAAGGCGAGACGTCGGACAAAGTTTGGATCGTCGACTCGGATGCAGAGCACGCATCACCCCCGCCGCGTGATCCGGCGTCGAAGCGAAAGCGAAACAGCAAGCCCGTGCCGCTCGCTAGCGCCATCGTCACTTGGTTCCGCTCGGCCCCGGCGCGCGAACGTCCGCTGCTGTACCTGCTGCATTCACCAACGTTGCGCGGTGTGCTGAGCGCCGGTATCGAAGCGGCGGGATTGAAGGATGCTCAGGACGCCGGAGCAGGACGGCGTGGCATTTTCCTCAACGACGCCACCATCTGGTCGCCGGACAGGTTCAAGCGCGTTCGGCCGGAATTGCCGATGTGGCTCGCGGCACAGGCGCAATGGCTGCCGTACGACCCGGCGTCGGCACAAGAGTTGAAGGCGTTGCTGTGCGCGGCACTCGACGCTTTGTACGTTCGCGGTGAATCCGGATTTTGCTATCTGAGCGCGCATGAACTGCCCCTCGCGCAATCACGCGCACTCACTCGCAGCGATGCACGCAACGCTTTCAGGGGGATGTACCGTCTGCGCCCGTTACCCGACACGAATCCGCCGTACGTCGTTCGACTGTGCGGGGCGGGCAGGGCGTTGGCGAACGTGCTGGAAGCCGCGCGCTGGCTGCAACTCGATTGGGGCGTGGCGTGCGAAGTGTGGAGTTGCCCGAGCTACACGCGTCTGGCGCGCGAGGCGGGCGAGGCTGAGCGTGTGGCCTTGCAGCGTCCGACTGCCGCTGCCAATGTGCCGCATCTCGTGCAATGCCTTGGCGACGGCAACGCACCGGTGCTTGCCGTCACCGGCTACGCCCGCCATATCGCCAATCAGATCGGTGCGTTCGTGCCCGCACGTTTTGCGGCGCTGGGCAGCGACGACGCTGACACCCGGACAGCGGCGGACGAAAGCGGTGAACGGCTCTGCACCGGCGACACACCCGGGGTGCGATGGATCGTACTCAACGCGCTGCGTCTTCTGGTGGACGAGGGCACATTGCCGCGCACCCGGATCGCAGACGCCACGCGTCGCTACGGCGTGGTCTGAAGGCGCGATTGGCCTTATCGCGCCTTGGTCTCAGACAGAAACGCCTTCGCTGCCGTACTCGCACGATCCAGCGCCTCGGCCATCGGCGCGACGTCCTTCTCGCGAAACTGGCTGAGGAACAACTCCGCCACGGTGGACTGGTAGACCTTCCACATCTTCTTGCGAAGGGTACGTCCCTTGTCGGTGATGGTCGCGTAGGCCGCGCGTCCGTCGTCCGGATCGCGCATGCGGGTCACGAGCCCCTCTTGCTCCAGGCGATCGATCAGGCGCGTGAGGTTGTAGCGCTCGATGGCGAGCACGTCGGCCAGTTCATGCATGCGCCGTGTGCCTTGCGGGCCGCTTTCCAACCCCCACAGCGTGTCGTACCAGGCGTAGGCGGGCAGGTCGGCCTGCGCCAGACGGCGCTCGATCTCGCGAATCATCGTGCGGTGCGCGCGCACGAAGGAGAACCAAAGATCGGGGTCAGGCGTGCTCATGAATGTCCTTGTCGATGTCACATGTGAGTTGCAGATGCAATTGTACATGGCTAGAATGACCGGCATAACGATTGCAAATGCAATTCATTCTGCGCTTACTGCTGTCGTAATCGCTATCGCGAACCCCCGTCGCGATCTCTACTGTGGTTCGTGATCTCAAGGAGACATGTCATGACTCAATTGCCAGTGGCGGCGGGTGCCGACACCGATATCCAGGAAACGCGCGAATGGCTCGACGCGCTCGAAGGCGTCACCACCGTTGAAGGCCGCTCGCGCGCCCACTTTCTGATCGACCGTCTTGCCGCCTGGGACTTCGCGCAGCATGGCGACTTTCATACCCGGGTGACGACCGACTATGTCAACACGATCCCCACGTCGCGCCAGCCTGCGTATCCGGGCGATCTCGCCATCGAGCGCCGTCTGAACGCCTTCATCCGCTGGAATGCGATGGTGATGGTGCTGCGCGCGGGCAAGCACTCGAACGTAGGTGGCCACATCGCGACGTACCAGTCGGCGGCGGTCCTGTACGACGTCGGTTTCGATCACTTCTTCCGTGGTCGCACGGACACGTTCGACGGTGACATGATCTACGTGCAGGGGCATTCCGCGCCGGGCATCTACGCGCGTGCTTACGTCGAAGGCCGCATCACGCAGGCGCAGCTTGATAACTACCGGCGTGAAGCGGGGCGCAGCGGCATCTCGTCGTACCCGCATCCGCGTCTGATGCCAGACTTCTGGCAGTTCCCGACGGTGTCGATGGGCCTCGGCCCGATCACCGCCGCGTATCAGGCGCGCTTCATGCGCTATCTCGAATACCGTGGGCTGAAGCAGCATCAGGGCCGCAAGGTCTGGGCGTTCCTCGGTGACGGCGAAATGGATCAGCCGGAATCGCTCGCCGCGATCTCGCTGGGCGGACGTGAGCGTCTCGATAATCTCGTCTTCGTCGTGAACTGCAATCTGCAACGGCTCGATGGCCCTGTGCGCGGCAACGGCAAGGTCATTCAGGAACTGGAAGGCACGTTCCGGGCGGCGGGGTGGAACGTTATCAAAGTGGTGTGGGGCAGCGGCTGGGACGCGCTGCTGGAAAACGATGTTCATGGCCTGCTGCGCGAGCGGATGATGGCGTGTGTCGATGGCGATTATCAGACATTCAAATCGCAAAATGGTGCTTATGTACGCGAGCACTTCTTCGGCACGTCGCCGGAGCTGCTGGCGATGGTCGCGCATCTGAGCGACGACGAGATCTGGCAACTCGCGCGCGGCGGTCACGACGCATTGAAGGTACACGCCGCCTACGCGCAGGCGATGAAGACGGAGGGGCGTCCGACCGTCATCCTCGCCAAGACCGTGAAGGGCTTCGGTATGGGCGAAGCGGGCGAGGGGCAGAACGTCAATCACCAGTTGAAGAAGATGAGTGCCGACGCGGTGCGCGCATTCCGCGACCGCTTCGATCTTCCGGTGAGCGACGAGCAACTGGCCGAGATGCCGTACCTGCGTCCCGAGCCCGACAGTCCCGAGGGACGCTACTTCGCGGCGCGTCGTGCCGCGATGGGCGGTCATCAGCCTGCGCGCTTCGGCTTGCGCGCGCCGCTCGCCATCCCGCCGCTAAGCACCTTCGCCGCACAGCTCAAGGATTCGGGCGAGCGCGAGATGTCGACGACGATGGCGTTCGTGCGCATTCTCACGGCGTTGCTCAAGGACAAGGAAATCGGCAAGCGCGTGATTCCCATCGTGCCCGACGAATCGCGCACGTTCGGCATGGAGCCGCTGTTCCGCCAGATCGGTATTCACTCGTTCCAGGGGCAGCGCTACACGCCGCAGGACGCCGGACAACTCAGCTACTACAAGGAGGCGCTCGACGGTCAGATTCTGCAGGAGGGCATCAACGAGTCGGGTGCAATGGCGTCGTGGATCGCGGCGGGCACGTCGTACAGCACGCACGACTACGCCACGATCCCGTTCTATATCTTCTATTCGATGTTCGGCCTGCAACGCGTGGGTGACCTCGCATGGGCTGCGGGCGACGCCCGCACGCGCGGCTTCATGCTTGGGGCGACGTCCGGTCGCACCACGCTCATGGGCGAAGGCTTGCAACACGACGACGGTCACAGCCACGTGCTCGCGTCCGTCATCCCGAACTGTGTGGCGTACGACCCCACGTTCCAGTACGAACTCGCCGTGATTCTGCAAGACGGCATGAAGCGGATGTACGTCGACGATCAGGACGTCTACTACTACGTCACGCTGCTCAACGAGAACTACGCGCACCCGGCCATGCCCGAAGGCGCGGAGGCGGGCATTCTCAAGGGGCTGTACTTGCTACGTAAAGGCGATGCGGACGAGGCGAAGGCCGATGCGCCGCGCGTACAACTCATGGGCAGCGGCGCGATTTTGCGTGAGGTCATGGCGGCGAGCGAATTGCTGCGCGACGACTTCGGCGTGCAGAGCGATATCTGGAGTGCGACGAGCCTGACGGAAGTGCGTCGTGAAGGGCTGGCCGTCGAGCGCTGGAATTTGCTGCATCCGGATCAGACGCCGCGTGTGCCGTACGTCCAGCAATGTCTCGCGGATCGCAAGGGGCCGGTGGTGGTCGCGACGGATTACATGAAGATCGTCGGCGACCAGATTCGTCCGTTCGTGCGTGACCGTCGTTTCGTCACGCTCGGCACGGATGGCTTTGGCTGCTCAGATACGCGCGAGTCGCTGCGCACGTACTTCGAGGTGGACCGTCACTTCATCGTGCTGGCGGCGCTCGGTGCGCTGGCCGACGAGGGGCGTGTGCCGCGTGAGCGCGTCGCCGAGGCGATTCGCAAGTACGGTATCGATCCGGAGAAGCTGGATCCGGCAACGGTTTGATGGGGAAGTGGAGGGCCGGAAGCGGGAAGGTGAAGCGCGGTGCGGGGGCGTGTCGCGCTTCACCTGAACGTTTTGGCCATCAGTTGCCGGTTTTGCGATACAACGCCAGACCGCCCGCGAGCGAGAACATGACAATGGCGCAAACGCGGTTCAGACGCTTGAGGCCGCGTGCCGTCATCAGACGCGCGGCTTGCACGCCACCAGTCGCGTAAAGCGTCATCACCAGAATATCGACCCCGGCGGAGACGACCGCCAGCACGGCATACTGCGGCGCGAGCGGCATCGACGTGTCCACGAATTGCGGCAGAAACGCCGAGAAGAACAGCGGAATCTTGGGATTGGTCAGCCCGACGCCGAAGCTGCGCAGGAAGACGCGCCCCGCACTCAGATCGGACTTGATTCGCACCTGACTCAAATCTTGCGGATGGCTGCGCCAGAGTTGAATCGCGAGCCACACGAGATACGCCACGCCGACCCACTTGACGGTGGCGAAGAGCGTCGCCGACGCCATGAGCACCGCACCGAGCCCGGCACCCACGGCGGCCACGACCAGCAGGTCGGACAGCGCCGCACCGCACATCCCCACGAGTACCACACGCCAGTTGCCCGAGATGCCGTTGGCAAGGGCGAGCAGTGTCGTCGGGCCGGGGATCAGGCCGCCGATCAGCGCGGCTGTGGCATATATCGCAAGCGTGGAGAGATGCATGAGGCGGCACCGGTAACGGAACGGAGATGCCAGTCTTGCAGATCGCGCATCGGGCGGCAAGCGGGTTATGACGCCGCCCTCATGCGACGTGTGCAACGTGTGCAACGTGTGCGACGTGTGCGGCATATCCCGTCAGGCCGGTGGCGATCTCGTCCTTGAGCGTCAGCGCAGGAATCTCGTAGTCGCCGTGGTTCTGGTGACGATACGGGATCGGCGCTGTCGTCGCGAGCGTGTCCAGACGCTTGCCCAAATCGCGCGTAATCTTGGCGAACGCTTCGGCATCGACCCGCGACGAGCGGTACGTCACGAACGGCGGCAGTACGTCGAAGCCGGGGTAGAACAGCATGCCGTGCTGAATCGGGAACAAGATGTCGTCGATGGGCCCGTTGATGCCGCGCGCGCTGTAATGCGAGTCCCAGCCGCCGGTTGTCACCACGAGCATCGCGCGTTTGCCCGACAGCGAGCCTTCGCCGTAGCGGTCACCCCAGTGCGCGTTCGAATGCTCGCCCACGCCATAGGCAAAGCCATACGCATACACGCGGTCGAACCAGCCCTTCATGATCGCGGGCATGGAGAACCACCACAGCGGGAACTGAAAGATCACCGTATCGGCCCAGCGAAGCTTCTCCTGTTCGCGGGCGATGTCGTCGCGCTGCGTGCCGTCGAGGAACGCCTGCTTCGAGTCGAGCGACGCGTGAAACGGTTCAGCCGGATTGCGTTGCGGCGCGTCGTGCTCGTCGATAGTGGTCTTCCATTGCATCGCGTACAAATCCGAGACCTGCACGTGATGACCGGCCGCCTCCAGATGCTGCACGGCGAAGTCGCGCAGCGCGCCGTTGAGCGAGCGCGGTTGGGGATGGGCGTAGACGATCAGGACATTCATTTTCAGACTCCGTAGCCTTGCAGCGTATTCGATGCCATCGATTCATTCGGATGGGGATGAATGCAGCTTAGAGACGCACGCGGTATATTGGAAATGAATTCCTGATATGGCAGGTATAACGATGGTTAATTTGCGACGGCTCGACCTGAATCTGCTTGTCACGCTCGACGTACTGTTGGCCGAGCTGAACGTTACACGCGCGGCCGAACGGTTGCACATCTCCCAGCCAGCGGTGAGCGTGCATCTCGCGAAGCTACGCGATGTGCTGGAAGACCCGCTGCTGCTGCCGGGGCCGCGCGGCATGCGGCCGACCGCGCGGGCAGAGTCGCTGCGCGAACCCTTGCGCGAAGCGCTCGAATCGCTCACGCGCGCCGTAGCCCCGGCGGCACCGTTCGAACCGGCGAATGCCGATCTGACGTGGCGCATTACGGCAACCGACTACACCGAATCGACGATTGTCCTGCCGCTCATGCAACGGCTGCGGGAGGAAGCGCCGAAGACGCGGCTGGCGGTCTACGATCTGGTCCCTTCACGGCTGTCGCGTCAGGCGGAGCAGGGCAACATCGATGTTGCTTTTCATACGACGGAGAATGCGCCGGACGGCTTGCGTCGCAAGGCGCTCTTCACCGAGCGTTATGTGCTGGTGGGACGGCGGGGGCATCCGAAGCTCAAGCGTCGCCCGACACTCAAGCAGTTCTGCGAACTCGATCACAGCATCGTTTCGCAGGACGGTGGCGGCTTTCATGCCAGCACAGACGACGCGCTCGCCGCAATGGGCCTGTCACGACGTGTTGTCTTCTCCGTGCCGCACTTCCTGTTCCTGCGCGCGGCACTCGCGAGCACCGATCTCGTCGCGATGGCCCCGGAGCGCCTCGTGCGCGACGATCCCGCGCTGCAACTCATGGCCCCGCCCATCGATCTGCCCGGCTTCGAAATCTCGATGTACTGGCATGAGCGCGTGCACCGCGACCCGGCACATCGCTGGCTGCGGGAAACCATCGCCAGTGTGGTGTGATGTTCAGCGATCGGGCGTCAGCGTGCGTCGTTCATAGTCCCGCGACCCCATCTCCGCCAGACGACTGATCGTGCGTGACAGATCGCGCCAGTCGCTTAGCGCATCAAGAGCGGGGATGAGTGGCGCGTCGGACGCAATCAGCAGGGTTCGCTGACGGTCGTAGCAAATGTCGACGAGCCAGAGAAAGCGTTGCAGCGTGTCTGGGCGGCGCAACTGCTCGACGTGCAGTTCGTCGACGATCAGCGCTCGCCACTGTTCGGCAAGACCGAGGTAGTCCAGATGCGAGCGGTGGGCCACGCACAGCGCCTCGAAGTCGGCCCACACCACGCGCTCGCCCGCGCTGCGCACCGCCAGGGCGCGTCCGGCCACCGTGACATTTGACGGGGCGCTTGCCGGGCCGCCCTCCAGCGCTTCGTAACACGCAGACAGGACCTCACGCGCAGCGTTCAGCGGGGCAAGCCAGCGCGGCATCGACGCCGCGTCGCCTCCCATCCGGTAATCGGTCGCGCCGTCGAAATGCACGATGGCGAAGCGCTGAAGAATCACGGCGATGGTCGGCTCGAAACGCTCGTGAAACTCGGGATCGGGCAACAACTGGGCGGGGGCATAGTTCGACGTCAGCACCAGCCGCACGCCGCGTGCAAGCGCAATGTCGAGAAAGCGTCCGATGAGGAAGGCGTCGGCAATGTCGTGGACATGGAATTCGTCGAAGCACAGCAGTTCGACGCCATCCAGCCAGCGATTGGCCACGGCCGCGAGCCGGTCGTCGCACTTCGGCTCACGCACGAGCTGACGGTGGATATCGCGCAGGAACTCGTGAAAGTGCACCCGGCGCTTCTCGCCATCGGCGACGGCGAAGGCGGCATCCACGACAAGGCTCTTGCCGCGTCCGGGCAGGCCGTAGCAATAGACGCCGTCATGCGTTGCAGCCCCTCGGGGTGCGCCCGGTGGCGAGAGGCTCGCAAGCACGGCGATGGCGTCGCGTTGACGACGGTCGGGGGTAATGTGGCGCTCGGCCAGCGCTCGCGTGATACGCGCGGCGTCGATCATGGACGCGGGACTCCGGAAGGCTGAGGCCGATGCATGGGGATCATGCTGTCGGCCGACGAGCGTCACTATACCGGCGCGCCGCATGGCGGGCCAATACGGAATTCCGTGCGCCGCCATCGCATTTCGGCATCGCGGCGGCGGTCTTCGGCGGCCTGCGATTGCTGCTAGAATTGCCGCACGGCCGATGCTGCCTGCCGCTCGCACCCGATCCGGGATTGGTGAAAGCATCGCAGGCATCGCATGTCCGTCCCGTTCTCCGGGCGATGCGCATCAGCAACGCGAGCACTGATCGAATGCATCGCCATTGAACGCTATCAAGGATGGCCAACATGCGAACCTATCTCGACGCCAAAATCATGGCCAAGTCCCTGCGCGAACGTCTCGCGCGCGAGGGCATCGACATCTCCCACGCACAGGCACTGGAATCCGTTGCCGCACAGTTCGGCTTCGCGGACTGGAACGTGCTCGCCGCAAAAGTGAGCGCCGCAGCGCTCAGCGACGGCATCGTGTTCGACACCGTCGCCCCGATTCACCGGATCTTCGACGAAGCGAAAGCGCGCGAATTCTACGTCGACTTCCTCGGTTTCAAGCTCGATTGGGAACATCGCTTTGCCGACGGTATGCCGCTCTACTGCCAGGTCTCGCGTGCGGGCATGACGCTGCACCTGTCCGGCCACTTCGGCGATGCCAGCCCGGGGGCGACGACGTTCGTCTTCATGCGGGGTGTCGAAGCCTATCAGCGCGATCTGTCGGGCAAGCGTTATCCCAATATGAACCCTGGCATCGAGGAACTCGACTGGGGCAAACAGATGACGGTGACGGACCCGTTCAACAACCGCATTCGCTTCTGCGAATCGAACGACTGACAGAGGAAAGCCGGTATGTCCCAAGATTTCGATCCCGCGCGCTATTTCCGGCGCATCGGTTATACCGGCCCCCGCGAAGCCACGCTCGATGTGCTGCGCGCGGTGCATTCGCTGCATCCGCTCGCGATTCCCTTCGAGAATATCGATCCGATGCGCGGCAAAGCGGTGAACGTGGATCTGTCGTCGGTCGTCGCCAAGCTGGTCGACGGCGAACGCGGCGGTTACTGTTTCGAACAGAACGCGCTGTTTGCGAGTGCGCTCAAGTACCTCGGGTTCGACGTCACGCCGCTGATCGGACGTGTCTGCTGGGGCCGCACCTTCGAAGCGGAAGCGCCGCTCACGCACATGCTGCTGCGCATCGAACTCGACGGCGAATCGTGGCTGGCGGATGTGGGCTTCGGCTCGGTCACGCTGACAGCGCCGTTGCGTCTGAATGCGTCGGGCGAGCAGGCCACCCCGCTCGAAATCTTCAGTCTGACGCCGGTGCCGATGGGCGATGGTCATACCGTCGGCGAATATCGTCTGAGCGTGAAATCGGCGCAGACATGGCTGCCGACGTATCGCTTCACGCCGCGCCCCGCCGAGTGGATCGATTACAAGCTCGGGAGCTGGTACACGTCGAGCGCGCCGGACTCGATCTTCACCAATCACCTCATGGCGTGCCGCGTGTTGCCGCAGGGGCGTCTGGCGTTGCTCGATACCAAACTTGTCGAGCGCGGTCCGAAGGGCGACGTGATCGCCGAGACGAAAATCGATTCGGCGTCACAACTGGTCGACGCGCTGGCCGGACGCTTCGGCCTCAATCTGGCCGACGTCGACACCGACGAGTTGTTCGCGCGAGCGCTCGCGGGCGCCGCCAAACCGGTCGTGCGCTGAACAGCGCAAGCACAAAGCAGAAGGGCCTTGCAGACCGACCGTCGCAAGGCCCTTCTTTCATACGTCCTTCAATGAGTGTGCATCAGTGTGCCGACACCGTGCCCGGCCACATCCGCACGGCCAGCGCACCGAGTGCGGACAGCATGGCCAGCGATGCGACACCCGTCCAGCCCCAGTGCGCCAGCGCCTGCGAGCCGAGCACCGAACCGAGCGACATGCCGATGAACACACAGACGAACAGCACAGCGTTCAGACGGCTGCGGGCAGCAGGCTCGATCCCATACACGATGGTCTGATGCGAGATCAGGGCGACCTGCACGCCGAGGTCGAAGCCGATGGCGCCCAGACCGATCAGCCACAACTGGGCATGCGGGCTCAGCAGCGGGGCGAACAGCATCGCGGCGAACGAGACGGCCACAAGGCCCGCGCCCAGACGTGTCACGATCTGCGGCCCCTTCTTGTCCGCGATACGACCGGCAATCGGCGCGCCGAGCGCACCGGCTGCACCGGCCAGACCGAATGCACCGGCCGCTGCCGCACCCAGATGGAACGGTGCTTCGTGCAGCATCACGGCCAGCGTCGACCAGAACGCGCTGAAGCCGACCGAGAGCAAGCCCTGTGCAAAGGCTGCCCGGCGCAGCGCCGGGTGACGACGCCAAAGACTCGCGACCGAGCCGATCAACTGACGATAGGACATCTGCGTCGTCGGATGAAACGACGGCAGGCTGCGCCACGCCACGACGCCGAAACCCGCCACGCTGATGGCCGCGACCACATACATCGCCCGCCACCCGAAATTCTGTGCGACGAAACCCGACACCACGCGGGAGAGCAAAATCCCGAGCAGCAGGCCGGTCATGACGGTGCCGACGACGCGTCCCCGGATCGATTCGGGGGCAAGGGTGGCGGCCGCAGGCACGATGTCCTGCGCCATCGTCGCCGTCAGACCGATGGCGAGACTCGCGACGAGCAAGGTGCCGATGCCCGGGGCGAAGGCCGCCAGCAGCAACGCGAGCGTCAGAATCGCGCCTTTGACGAGCACGATGCGACGGCGGTCGATGATGTCGCCCATCGGCACGAGCAGCAGAATCCCAAGGGCGTAACCGAGTTGGGTGAGCGTCGGCACCCACCCCACGGTCGTGTTGGCCGCGTGGATATCGTCGGTCATGATGCCGAGCATCGGTTGTGCGTAGTACAGCGAGGCGACGGTCAGGCCCGTGCCCGTTGCCAGCAACAGAATCAGTCGTGCGGACAGCTCCGGCTGCGGCCGGGGCGTGGCACGGCTTGCGTCGGGGGCGTTCGAAATTTGCGCGGAACTCATTGCTTGAGGCTCCAGTAGGAAGGTACGGGGCGTAGTGTCTCGCTTGGTGCGGTGCAGCGGTAGACCTATAATCCGTACAACCTTTATACGTGTGACGTATGACAGAGCCTCTCGATCCCTCGTCCTCCGCATCGCCTTCGGCCCTCCGACCCGGCGGTGCCGACCGCGTCGAACTGATGCAGACGTTCGTGCGCATTGTTGAATCCGGCAGTCTGTCGGCGGCGGCGGCACAGCTTGGCACCACGCAGCCGACCGTCAGCCGACGGCTACAAATGCTGGAACGCTCGCTGGGCCTGCGACTGCTCCAGCGCTCGACCCATCGCATGAAGCTCACCGAAGACGGCGAGCGCTGTTTCGCGCGTGCCAAGGAACTTGTGACCAGTTGGGAGGCGTTCGAGGCCGATCTGCGCGGCACGGGGGCTGAGCCGGAGGGGACGCTGCGCGTGCTTGTGCCGCACGCGTTCGGGCAGGACATGATGATCGGGCCGCTGGCCGACTTTCTCGATCGCTACACCGGGATGAAGGTGCACTGGTTCTTGCAAGACCGCGAGCCGGACTTCATTGCGGAAGGCATCGATTGTGCGATTCATGTGGGCGAATTGCAGGACCCGTCGAACGTCGCCATTCTGCTCACCGATGTGCCGCGCATCGTCGTGGCGTCGCCCGAATTGCTTAGGGGACGTCCGATGCCCGAACATCCCGCGGAACTGACGGCGTTTCCGTGGCTCGCGCTCACGACGTTCTACCGGACCGACATCACGCTGACGCATCGCGAGACGCACGAGAGCGAGCGCATCACATTCGACCCGCGCATGAGTACGGACAATCTGTTCGCGTTGCGCAGTGCCGCATTGCGCTGTCTGGGGGTGGGCGTGGCGTCGGCCTGGGTGATGGCCGAAGACATCGCGCAGGGACGCCTGATTCAGCTCGTGCCGAAATGGCGCTCGACGCCGCTGCCGATGTATCTCTTGTACCCGTACGCGAAGTATTACCCCGCGCGCCTGCGCCGTTTCGTCGAAGCGATGCGCATCGCGATTCCGACCGTGATCGAGGAAGAGCAGCGCAAGATTCGCTAAGCGCGCGGCGTCAGGTCAGCAGCAGTTGTCCGGCCTTGCCTTGCAACAGGGCGTCGTTGCGCTGAGCGGCGTCGCGCAGGTAATCCCACAGCACCGTAATGCGTTTGAGCGTGCGCAATTCTTCGTGGCAGTAGATCCAGAAGCTGCGAGTGACGACCACGTCGTCGACCAGTAGCGGCACCAGTCGCGGGTCCAGCGCCGCCATGAAGCACGGCAGAACGGCCAGCGCTTCGCCCTGCAACGCCGCCTGATATTGCGCGATGACGCTGGTGCTGCGCAGCACGACATTGCACCCGGGCACGATGTCTTCCAGGTAGCGCAACTCGTTGCTGAACGAGAGTTCGTCCACATAGCTGATGAAGCGACGCCCGGTGAGATCGGCGAACGTCGATACGTCGCCGTATTGCGCGAGATAGCCAGGCGTGGCGTACAACTGCAAGCGGTAGTCGCACAGCTTGCTGCACACATACGGTCCGCGTTGCGGGCGCTCTATGGTGATCGCCAGATCGGCTTCGCGCTTGGAGAGGCTGACGAAGCGCGGCACTGGCAACACGTCGAAATCGATGGCGGGGTATTCGCGCTGAAAGCGTGAGAGAACGGGGGTGACGAAGTACGTGCCGAACGCTTCCGTCGACCCGATGCGCACGTGACCCGAGAGCGTTTGCCCAAGCCCCGCGACCTGTTCGCAGGCCGATTGCAGCGCCGTCTCCATTTGCTCGGCATGTACCAGCAGTTGCTGCCCCTCTGGCGTGAGCGCGAAGCCCGCGTTGCGCGACTTGTCGAACAGCAGCGTGCCTAGCGCCTGCTCCAGCGCCCGCACCCGTCGCGACACGGTCGTGTGGTCCACGCCCAGCCGCTGCGCCGCCGCGCTCACCCGCTGTGTGCGCGCCACTTCCAGAAAGTACCGAAGGTCGTCCCAGTCGGGACGCGGTTCTGCACCCGACGCCCCGGCCATGCCGGTTGACCGTGCCGTTCTCGTCGCGCTGCTGTGCGCCATACCCCCGCTCCTGTGTGAAGTCGCTATGTGCATTTCTGCACAAAGTAGATGCAGATTTTCGCTATGTAAAGCAAATTCGCACAAATACAATTTATGAGCGCCACGCATAGACGTTGGCGACTAAAGCATAAAAGACCTGAAGGAGACAAAAGCGATGAAGATCAAGCCGTGGCTGCTCGCGCTGGGACTCGGTGCGGGCTTGGGATTGTCATCAGCCGGAACGTTTGCGCAGTTGCCGGACCGGCCCGTCAAGGTGGGCGTGCTCACCGATATGTCGGGCACGTATTCCGCGATGGGCGGGGCGGGGTCGGTCGTGGCCGCACAAATGGCCATCGACGACTGTCTGGCCGCCGAATGCAAAGGGATGAAGGTCGAACTGGTGTCGGCCGACAACCAGAATAAGGCCGACGTCGCCGCCAACAAGGCGCGCGAATGGTTCGATCGCGACAACGTCGACGCGATTGCCGATCTGACGAACTCGGCGGCAGCGCTCGCCGTGCAGAAGCTCGCGATGGACAAGCAGCGTGTCGTGCTGTTCTCCGGGCCCGCCACCACGCGCCTGACCAACGAAGACTGCTCGCCCACGGGCTTCCACTGGATGTTCGACACCTACTCGCAGTCGGCCGCCACCGCCCGCGCCGTGGTCGGCGACGGCGGTAAGTCGTGGTACTTCATCACCGTCGACTACGCCTTCGGGCACTCGCTGGAGAAAGACGCCGCCGATATCGTGAAGACGCTCGGCGGCACGGTCGTGGGCCAATCGCGACACCCGCTCAATGCGTCCGATTACGCATCGTTCCTGTTACAGGCGCAAAGCTCGAAGGCGCAGGTCGTGGCGCTCGCCAACGGCGGGCAGGACACCGTCAACGTGCTCAAGCAGGCGCGCGAATTCGGCATCGTGCAGCGCGGTCAGAAGCTCGCCGCACTGCTGGTGTTTCTGTCGGACGTTCACGCCCTGGGCCTGAATACGGCACAAGGGCTGCTGTTTACCGACGGCTTCTATTGGGACTTCGACGACGCCTCGCGCACGTGGTCCGACCGCTTCCAGAAGAAGTACAAGAATCTGAAGCCGACGATGGTGCAGGCCGGTGTGTATTCGAGCGTGCTGCATTACCTGCGCTCGGTCGCGGCGGCAAAGAGTGTGGACGCGAAGGTGGTTGCGCAAAAGATGCGTGAATTGCCGATTCGCGATCCGATCATGCATAACGCGTCGATTCGTCCGGACGGACGCGTGATTCACGACATGTATCTGTTCCGCGTGAAGTCGCCCGCCGAGTCCAAAGGACCGTGGGATTACTACACTAAAGTGGCCACCGTCCCCGCGACGGAAGCCTTTCAGCCGCTGTCGAAGTCGACCTGTTCGCTCGTGAAGACGAACACGGCAGCCAAGTAACCGAGATCGGGCCGTCACCCGACGGTCCTCAACCCTTACCCGAATCCCTGCATTCGTTTCGATCTGGAGAGCGTGTCATGTCCCTACCCACCATTCCGCTGCTCATCGATGGCAAGCGCGTTGAATCGAAGACGTCGCAGTGGCGCGACGTCGTGAACCCGGCCACGCAGGAAGTCGTCGCGCGCGTGCCGTTCGCCACGACCGAAGAACTCGATGCGGCCGTGGCCTCCGCCAAAGCGGCCTACAAGGGCTGGCGCAACACGTCGCAGGCCAATCGCATGCGTGTGATGCTGCGCTTTCAGCAATTGCTGCGCGATCACACGGGTGAACTCGCCGAACTGATTACGCGCGAACACGGCAAGACGCTGCCCGACGCCGAAGGCGAAGTCGGACGCGGTCTCGAAGTCGTGGAGCACGCCTGCTCGATTGCGTCGCTGCAACTCGGCGAGTATGCACAGAACGCGGCCGGTGGCGTCGACGTCTACACGCTCATCGAACCGCTGGGCGTGTGCGCGGGCATTACCGCGTTCAACTTCCCGGTGATGCTGCCATGCTTCATGTTCCCGCTGGCCGTCGCCACCGGGAATACGTTTGTGCTGAAGCCTTCGGAACAAGACCCGAGCGCGTCGCTGCGTCTCGCCGAACTCGCGCTCGAAGCCGGGCTGCCGCCGGGTGTGCTTAACGTCGTGCATGGTGGCCCGGACATCGCGAACGCGATCTGCGATCACCCCGATATCAAGGCAGTGTCGTTCATCGGCTCGACGCATGTCGGCACGCACATCTATCGTCGCGCGTCGGAAGCCGGCAAGCGCTGCCAGGCGATGATGGGCGCGAAGAATCACTGCGTGATCCTGCCGGACGCGGATCGCGAGCAAGCCATCAACCATTTGCTTGGCGCGGCCTTCGGGGCGGCGGGGCAGCGCTGCATGGCGACGTCGGTCGCGGTGCTGGTGGGCGAAGCGCGCGAATGGGTGCCGGAACTGGTCGAGCGCGCGCGTGCGCTCAAGGTCGGGCCGGGCACGGATCGCAAGGCGGACGTTGGACCGCTCGTCTCGAAGCAGGCGCGCGCGCGCGTGGAGAAACTGATTGGTGCAGGGGCGGAAGAGGGCGCAAAGCTGCTGCTCGACGGGCGCGGTCACTCGGTCAAGGAAGCACCGGACGGCAACTTCGTCGGTCCGACCATCTTCGATGGTGTGACGGCCGAAATGTCGATCTACCGCGAGGAAATATTCGGGCCGGTGCTGTGCATGGCCGGAGCCGAGACGCTCGATGAAGCCATTGCCTTCGTCAACGCGAATCCGAACGGTAACGGCGTGGCGCTGTTCACGCAGGACGGCGGTGCGGCGCGTCAGTTCCAGAATGAGATCGATGTCGGTCAGGTCGGCATCAACCTGCCGATTCCGGTGCCGGTGGCGTGGTTCAGCTTCACGGGTTCGCGTGCATCGAAGCTGGGCGATCTCGGGCCGAACGGCAAGCAGGCCATTCTGTTCTGGACTCAGACGAAGACCGTCACCGCACGCTGGCAGGCGCGCGGCACCGGCCCGTCGGGGGTGAACACCACGATCACGCTGAAGTAACGCGCCCTTCCACGGATTTCGGAGACAGACGATGGCTACGGAAACTCAACAAGGGACGCTACGTGTCGCGTTCATCGGGCTGGGCAACATGGGTGGTCCGATGGCGGCGAATCTCGTGAATGCCGGACACGCGGTGCGCGGCTTCGACCTGTCCGGTGCGGCGGTGGAGCGTCTCGCGGCCGCGGGCGGCAGCGCGGCGAAATCGATTGCCGACGCGGTGCGCGACGCGCAGGTCGTCATCACGATGCTGCCTGCCGGTGAGCATGTGCTTGCGGCGTACGACGGTCCCGAAGGCGTGCTGGCGAACGCGGCACCGGACGCCGTACTGATCGACAGCAGCACGGTGCCGCCGGAGATTCCCCGTCAACTGGCGAAGCTTGCACGGCCCGGCACGTTGCTGCTCGACGCGCCGGTCTCGGGCGGCACGGCAGGTGCGGCGGCGGGCACGCTGACGTTCATGGTCGGTGGCGATGCAGCGCTCGTCGAGCGTGTGCGGCCGTTGCTGGGCAACATGGGCCGCGCGATTCACCACGGCGGCCCGCTCGGCGCGGGACAGACGCTCAAGCTGTGCAACAACATGTTGCTGGGCATTCTGATGGCGGGCACGAGCGAGGCGCTGCGGCTGGGCATTGCGAACGGCCTTGACCCGAAGGTGCTCTCGGCCGTGATGCAGCAAAGCTCCGGACGCAACTGGACACTGGAGGTTTATAACCCCTGCCCGGGCGTGATGGAGAATGCGGCGTCCTCGCGCGGCTACACCGGCGGTTTCGCGACCGACCTGATGGCGAAGGACTTGCGTCTCGCGCACGGTGCGGCCGAGTCGAGCGACGTGGCGACGCCGCTGGGCGATCTCGCGCGCCGTATCTTCGAGGTGCATCGCGCAAACGGTCATGGCGGGCTCGATTTTTCGAGCATCTTCCAGGACCCGGTCACGCTGGCGCAGGCGCTGGATGTGAAGTAGCGTGTTCGCGCATCGAGCGAGATGCGCGAGAGCAAAAACGCCCGTCGGCATCGTGCCTGACGGGCGTTTTGGTTTGTCGTTGCGGATCTGACGGGAGCGTTCTTCCGATTAACCGGCGATCATGCGATGCAACTGGTCAAGCTCCTGATTGAGCGCACGTTGTTCGTCCGCCGACAATCCGCCACCATGCTGTGCGGCCATGTCGCGGGTTTCCTGCGCAATGGCGTCCAGACGCCGATGCAGGTCGTACCCACGCGGCGGCGGGTAATAGCCCTGATTCACGTGATTGTCGATGTCGCGCGACTCGTTGCCGATGCGACGGTCGATCTGCTCACGGCGCTGCACGGCCACGGTGTGCGGGTCTTGCTCGACGACGACACGGGCGGCCGGAGCCGGGCGCGGCGGCTCGACCACGCAGCCCGACAGGCTGCCGACCACGCCCGCCAGTCCTGCGAGCAGCGCGATCGTGGCCAGTCCGTGGGATTTGCCGAGGCGACCGGCGAGTGGTTTGCGAGAAGTAGTGTGTGGGACGTTCATGATCGTTATTGGCCCAGAGGTACGCCAAGACGGCGTATGAGCATTCTCACGAAGCGGGGACGGACCGAACAGCAATGTTGCAATCGGTTGCAACCATTTCAATGCCGCGAATATCGGCGTATCATCCGGCCCCAACGGCTACCCCCACAGTCGCCAACCAGTCGTTTCTCAGCGCTTGCGAGCGCCACTTCGTCATCATGATCGTCCGTCCCAATCTGCATTGGCTGCGCATGCTATTCGTCGTGCGTGGCTCGATCTTGCCCAAGATCGCCCCGCAGCTCATTTTCACCACGATCATTTCGATTGTCGTCACGCTCGCGCACGGGCGCATCTTCGAATGGAAGATCCCGCTTACGTTCATTCCGTTCTCGCTGATCGGCATTACGCTCGCGATCTTTCTCGGTTTCCGCAACACCACCAGCTACGCCCGCTATTGGGAAGCCCGTGTGCTCTGGGGCAGTGTGCTCAACGAGACGCGGGCGCTGTCCCGCCAGTCGATGACGCTCGTCTCGGACACCTCCGATTCGCCGCGCTTCGTCGCCTATCTCATCGCTTTCGTGCATGGTATGCGCCACCAACTGCGCGGCACGGATCCGCGCGCCGACTTCGAGCGTCTGCTCGATAAGGAAGATGTGGCGTGCTTAAAACGCAAGCAGTTCAAGCCGATCGCCATCCTGCTGATGGCGGGCGAGTGGCTGCGCGAGCGCCGCATGCGCGGGCAGATCGAAGCGCCGCTGGCACAGGTCATGGAGATGCATCTGGACCGCCTCGGCGAAGCCATTGGCGGCTGCGAACGCATTGCCACCACGCCGATTCCCTTCACGTACGGCGTGATCCTGCACCGCGTGACGTATCTCTATAGCCTGCTGCTGCCGTTCGGGCTGGTCGACTCCATCGGGCCGATGACGCCCGTGATCGTCGCCTTCATCTCGTACACGTTCTTCGCGCTCGAAGCGGTGAGCGCCGAGATCGAAGAGCCGTTCGGTCTGGAAGCGAACGATCTGGCGCTCGACGCCATGTCCGAGACCATCGAGCAATCGCTGCGGGAAATCCTGCATCGCCAGCACACGGCGCAAGTGCGGGCGCGCGAGCACCACATCATCACCTGAGCCGTCTGAGTCCTCGGCGGCCGGGAGGCCGCCGACACCTCTTCCAAAAAATTTAATACTAAAGTCTTTGCTTTAGTTTCTTGTGCGACTATACTCAAGTACATGCTTGACCATGACAACACCCTCGATCTGACTTTTCAGGCACTGGCCGATGCCTCTCGCCGAGCGATGCTCGTGCGGCTGGCGCAAGGGCCGGCGTCGGTGAGCGCGCTTGCGCAGCCCTTGTCGATGTCGTTGCAGGCGGTCATGCAGCACCTGTCCGTGCTGGAGAGTGCGGGGCTGGTGCGAACGGAAAAGGCGGGACGTGTGCGCACGTGCCGGATCGAACCTCAGGCGCTGAGCCTTGCAGAACGATGGATCAACCAGCGCCGTCACGAGTGGGAGGGCCATCTTGACCGATTGGGCGAGTATCTGGCCAGCCTGCCACCCGAAGGAGACCTTCATGACGACAGCAAGTGAAGCAAAAGCAAACACGCAAACGCGTCCGCTCACCGTTGGCCGGACGTACGCCGTAGCGCGCGACGTGGTGTTTCGTGCATGGACCTCGACCGACGCCGTCAAGCGCTGGTTCTGCCCGACCGGTTACACGGTGCCTGAAGCGCAGATCGACGCTCGCGAGGGCGGCGCTTTCGACCTGCGCATGCAGTCGCCCGAAGGCGAATCGCACTGGATACGCGGGCGTTTCGTCGAAGTCGATGCGCCGAAGCGTCTGGTCATCGACATGAAAGTGACCGACGAGAAGGGGCACGCTTTGTTCAGCGCCCTCACCACGGCGCGCTTTACGGATGTGGCGCAAGGCACGCAGCTCGACGTCGAGCAACGCTATACGGTGCTCGATCCGGCCTTTGCGTGGATGCCGGAAGGCGCAGGGCAGGGATGGACGCAAACGCTCGACAAACTGGGACGCGAAGTCATGCGTGAAGCCGAAGCACCGACGCAACGCAGTGTCGTGCATTCGACGTTTCGTCTCGAACGCCAGTACCCTGCATCGCCCGCCCGTGTGTTCCGCGCACTGGCGGAGCGCGAGGCAAAGGATCGATGGTTTGCGCGAAGCGACGGCCTGACGCTGATCGAGCGATCGATGGATGTTCGTCCGGGCGGCCGTGAAACGGCGAAGGCTCGGTGGACGAGCGGCATGGTGTCGACTTTCGATGCGCTCTACTACGATGTGGTCCCCGACACGCGTCTGGTCTACGTGTACGAAATGCATCTGGATACGCGCAAGATTTCGGTGTCGCTTGCGACCATCGACATCAAGGCGCGCGATGACGGTACCCATCTCGTCATGACCGAGCAAGGCGCATTTCTGGACGGTTACGACGACGCCGGGTCCCGTGAGCGCGGCACCAATTCGCTGCTCGACGCCCTCGGCGCATCGCTCACCGACTAAACTTTCGCCTCGACCTTTCTCACCGCTTGCGACGCCGCTGCTCGCCGGGTCTTACCGGGCGCAGCGGCGTTTCTATTCTCTGTTCGCACCAACGCGGTGCATTGATTGTCATCAAAAGACGCAATAGTTCCTCGACAAATATCGCATTTTTCATTGCAAGCGAGAGTTCTAGACTTCTTTCCATCGACGGCGCAATTCAAAACAAAGTCGTCGCAACATGACAGGAGTTAGGAAAATGAACCGCAAGAACATCGCAATCGCCCTTATCGCCGCTGTGGCTTCCCTTGGTGCCGTTGCTAGCAACGCCGCCGAAAACGGCAACAACTACCCCGAAATCGCTTCGCAAGGTCAGCCGCTCACGCGTGCTGCCGTGCAAGCCGATCTGGCTCAGGCTCGCGCCAACGGCCTGATCCCGCAAGGCGACGCCGACTATCCGGTGTATGTCGCTTCGGGTGAGAGCAAGACCCGCGCCGAAGTGAAGACGGAACTGGCGCAAGCCCGCGCTGAAGGCCTGATGGCACAAAACGATCAGGACTACCCGGTCGCCGCCGTCGCCCAAGGTTCGAGCGTGTCGCGCGCCGACGTCAAGCAAGAGCTGGCCCGTGCCCGCGCTGCTGGCCAACTGAACGAGTTCCAAGGCAGCTGATCGCCGCGAGGCTGATACGGCCGCAGCAGTCGAAAGTTAAAAAGCCGTCCCGGGTGTGATGCCCGGGACGGCTTTTTTGTATTTGCGATCTGTCGCAACTCGTCGACGAGCGCGACGTTCGTCAGGCTTTCATGAAGCGCAGCGCGATGCGGGCGAGCTTCGGCACGAAGGTCGGACGCAACAGGCGCTTGTCGTAACCGTCCATGCGCCGGGCGTCCTCTTCCAGGCACAGCAGGATCAGATCGCGCGGCTTCAGCGATTCGCCGATGTCGGCCGTGCCCGTCGCAGGAAAATTGGCGTCGCGTGCGACGCCGTCGGTGTCGATGCCGCGCGCGATCGCCATGCGATCCCAGATCAGCGTGACCCAGACGGCTGCGACACGGGCGTAAAACCACGGACGCTTCCAGAACGGCAGCGTTCGCCGGTACCAGGCCACCCAGTTCGCGAAAAAGAGAATGTGGCGTGCTTCTTCCTGAATCACCGGTTCAAACGTCTCGACGAGTGCTTCGGGAAAATAGCCGGAGCGCTGCGCCGAGCGGAATAGACCGAAAGCGACGAAGCTGTCGATGCACTCGCTGAAGCCGGTCTTCATCCACGCCCATTCGGCGTCTTTCGGCGGCGGGTAAGGCGGCTCGGCGGCGAGTTCGATGCCGTAGGCTTCGACGAGTTTGGAGAGCACGACCTTGTGACGCGCTTCTTCCTCGCCGTCCATGACGAGGGCTTCACGCAGCAGCGGGTCCTGAATCGTGGCCGCGTAAGTAGCGACGCGAATCGATGCGCGTCCTTCCGTCTGCACGGCGATGTCCCAGATGGGCAGCGCGGTCAGACGTTTGAGGGCGTCGGGCGGCAGCCTGGGCCACTCGATGACGGACGGCTTGTAGGGGTTGTGAGACTCCAGCAGCATGCGGCAGAACATGCGTTTGTGGGAGTCCGAACCAATTTTCACGGGGCCGTCGACATCGTATTGCCAATGCCGCATGACATGGTCGGCCTGCGCTACGGCGGCCGCTAACGTGTCGGACATCTGGTCGGGATATCGCATTCGGTATGAGGTCTGTCGGCGTCGACAAAAATCATATCACCAAGCGCTATGCACGCGCCGTGCAGACCGTCTCGTGTAAAGTCCGCACAGCGCGACGGGTGAAATATTTGGTAATTGTTGCGGCGCGTGCAACGCAGGTATTCGCGCGACGCGCTATATCGCGCACGCAGACGTGTCTAGACTGTAGAGCCGCTGTCGCAGTTTTCGCAGCTACCTTGCAATGGACTCATCATGTCGCTGACCCTTGAGCAACTCTTTCCGCAGCATCGTCCCGAAGGTGAAGCCGTGGCTACGGCTCTCGATAGTCACGCTGTCGTACAGGCGTTGTCGCTCGCCGTTGCCGACCATCCGCTCGCGCTGCTGCGCATGATGTACCCGGCCACCGACGCGAACACGCACCGCAGCCGCGATGAACTCACGGAAGTGCTGCATCGTCATGGCCTGCATCAGGTCGCCGGACTGATCGAAGAAGAATCGCCGTATCTGATGTTCACTTCAGCCGAGCATGCGCATCTCACGCTCGTGGAAATCCGCCGTTACTCAGCCGCCATTGCCGTGCATCTTTATTATCGTGGGCTGGCCGGTGTGGAAGCGGAAACGCGCCTGCGCGCCGACGCCCGTGTGCCCGCCGACGGCCACTTCAAACCGTTCGACTGATCGTCGAATGATTGGCCGGACGGGGATGCACGCTATCGATGCGATAGCGTGCGTTAGCGATGGCAGGATCTCGGCGAGGGATCGCTCAGGCGTGAGGTTTGTCGCCTGCGCGCGATGTCCCGGTGTGATCCTGAGACGTTGAGGTGTCGGCGGTGGCTGGCTCGGGTGTCTTTTCCGGGGCGCTGTCACCGTCCCAGCCAAACGTGACCTGTCGCTGTGCGCGACGCGTCGCCCGCTCGCGCGCCATCTGCTCTTCGAACTGACGACGCCCTTCCTTCGCGGTGGCGATCATCTTGTTGCGATCCTGGTAGGAGGGATACATTTCGTCCGTCAACTGCAAATTGGCGCGCCTGAACGCCATCGTCGCTTCACGAGCTTCGGACGCCGGCCACCCCAACGTTTCGAGCACCGAGCGCGCGCTGCGCAGCGACGACTCGAAGACTTCCCGCTCGATGTGCTTCACGCCACGCTCGCGCAACTGGAACAAGTGTCCAACGTTGCGCGCTCTGGCGATGACGGGCACGTCGGGGAAATGCTCGCGCATCAGATCGGCGATTTCGAGCGACTGATCGATATCGTCCACTGCGATGACCACCGCACGCGCGTTGGCGACGCCCGCAATGCGCAGCAGATCGAGGCGCGTCGCATCGCCGTAGAACACGCGAAAGCCGAACTGGCGCAGACTCTCGATGGTGTCCGGATCGTGATCCAGCACGGTAACCGACACGCCCTGCGGAATCAGCGTGCGGCCGACGATCTGGCCGTAACGTCCGAAGCCGCAGATCACCACGTTGGCCGACTGCGGCTCCGAGATCTCCTCCATGCGCGGCGACCCCTTCACGCTGTAACGTGGCAGCAACCACTTGTCGATGGCCACGAGCAACAGCGGAGAGAGCAGCATCGATAGCGCGACAGCGCCGATCAGGAACGACGACACCGCCGGCGGCAGCACTTGCGGTCCGGCCGACTGGAACACCACGAAGGCGAATTCGCCGCCTTGCGCGAGCAGCAGCGTGAAGATCGGACGCTCCTGATACGGCAACTGCATCAGGCGCGACAAACTGTAGATCGCGAGTCCCTTGAGCGCCATGAAGCCGATCACTACAGCGAGCATGCGCAGCGGTTGCGCCATCAGCACACCGAAGTCGATGCTCATGCCCACGGCGATGAAGAACAACCCCAGCAGCAATCCCTTGAACGGCTCGATGTCGGTTTCGAGTTCGCGACGGTATTCGCTTTCGGCGAGCAGCACGCCTGCGAGGAAGGCACCGAGCGCCATCGACAACCCGACCAGTTGCATCAGCGTCGCGATCGCGACGACCAGCAACAACGCCGCCGCCGTGAAGATCTCGGGTGTCTTGCTGTTAGCAATCCAGCGCAGCAGCGGACGCAGTGCGAGACGGCCGCCGAGAATGATGGCGGCAATCACGCCGACGATCTTCAGAGCTTCGAGCGCGCGCGCCGTACCCGTCAGTGCATGACTGTCTACCGAATCGGCGAGCAGTGGCAGCAATGCGAGAATGGGGATCGCGGCGACATCCTGAAACAGCAGAATCGAAAAACCCGCCTGACCGCTGGCGGTGGCGAGCATGTTGCGCTCGGCCATCACCTGCAAGGCGATAGCGGTGGAGGACAGTGCGAGACCGAGCGCGGCGACGAGGGCGATGCGCCACGGCGCACCGAGGGCGACGCCCGCTCCAAACAGCAACACGGCGCACCCGATGACCTGCGCCGAGCCCCAGCCGAAGATCGGCCGTCGTAAGCTCCACAGGCGGCGCGGTTCCAGTTCGAGACCCACGAGGAACAGCATCAGCACCACGCCGAATTCGGCAAAGTGCAGGACATCTTCCACTCGCGAGACCAGGCCGAGGCCCCACGGGCCGATGGCGATCCCGGCGGCAAGGTAGCCGATGATCGCGCCAAGACCGAGCGCTCGGGAGAGCGGCACGACAATGACGGCCGCCGCCAGATAGATGAGGCTGGCGAGCAACCAGGACGGCACATGTTCCATCAGGCGGCCCTCCCGGGAGCGGTGTCGGTGGTGTTCTGCGTGCTGTCGCCCGTGGCGCAGCGTGGCCGATCCGTCGACGGGATCGCCTGACATTCGGCGGCGTCCGCCATCGAGATCAGTTCCGGCCAGTGCGGGTAAGTGGCGAGACGTCCGGCGAATTCGCTCACGTGGGTGTCGAGCGCAGCGGCGTCGCAGCGTCGTGCGCCAAAGAGCACATGCGGCGGCAAAAAACGCATGCCGCACAGTTGCGACGTCTGCTCGTAAGCGGGCAGGAAGGCAGAAAACTCGTGCTGGTTGTACCCTTCGGGACGGTAACTTTCGAGCGGCCCGCCGGTGCTGGCCACGAGCCAGAGGTCCTTGTTGGCGAGTGCATGGCCGTCCTGACCGTAAGCCCAGCCCCACGACAGCACTTCGTCGAACCAGAGTTTCTGCAACGGCGGCATGCTGTACCAGTAGATCGGATGCACGAGCACGATCAGGTCGGCGCGCGCCACGCGTTCCTGCTCGGCGGCAACGTCGATGCTGAAGTCGGGGTACGTCGAGTAGAGATCGTTGACGTCGACACCGTCGATGCCGCGTGCGGCTTCGAGCAGGCGTCGGTTGACGCGCGAGTCGCGCCAGCGCGGATGCGCCACGATGACGTAGACGGCACGCTGCGGGGCACTGTCGTGGGTGTCCTGTGCGGCTTGCTGGAGACGGGAGGAGGCGGGGGCTGTCATGCGGGGGAGGATACTCCATTCGTATGACGCACGGCATCGGACCAAAGTGTTGCGACCGGCACGTTAAGATGCACGACACACCGACACCGGGAGCCGGTGAGCGGCCGCTGATCCGCTAAAGACTCGGCAAGCAAAGCCGTTAGGAATAAAGGGACCGCGGTGCGTTTTGGGCGCGCCGCGGATCAAAAAAACGAATAACAAAACACTTCGCGCAGGCGGTGCAGCCATGCACACGTCAGTGCTTTTCCGACATGTCGCCGCAAGCCTTTCGCAATACCGTCAATCTGATCTATCACGGACGCAACGTGGCGCTCACGCTGTTGCTCGTCGCCTTGCTCTACAACCAGACGTTCTGGGTGTTCGCGAGCGCGGTGGCGGCGGCGCTCTGCACGGGTGCGCTACATGAGGCGGCCCGTATGCCGCAGGACGAGGATTTGCCGCCGCGTCCGCTCGTCATTCAGATCATCCGCATCTCGGTGCCCTTGCTGCTCACGATGTTTGCGCTCGGCTACGGCGCCGTCTGGCTCAATCGCCACTTCGGCTGACCTGTCGCTGCGTCGCGGCGTCGGTGATGGGGCACGGGTCCGTCAGGCGTCTGCGTGCCGGACCGTCATCCCTTCACTTCACCCACTGAATATCGTTAGGCGCTTGCGGCGGCAACTTGATCGCCAGCACCTTGAACTCGCCGCTGGTGTTCTGCGACCCGGCATGCACGGTGCCGCGCGGAATCACGATCAGATCGCCCGGATGCACTTCGCGCTGCTGGTCGCCCAGCCAGAAGGTGCCGCTGCCCGAAATCACGTACTGAATTTCATCGGCATCCTGATGGGTGTGACGCGGCACGTTCCCGCTTTGCACGGCGACGGTGCCGTTTTGCGTGGCGACCAGCGTGCGCGAGCGCAGCGTACCCACGTTGGGGACGAGCTTGCCGATCTGCTCGTCGGTCATCGCGCCGACGTCGATGATCTGTGGCGTGAGCGGCGCAGCTTGCGCTACGGCGCTCGGTATCAGATGGGAAGACAGGAGGCCGGCAGCGAACGCGGCAGGCACAGCGGCAAGCAGGACATAACGGCGCATGTTTGGATTCCTTGGCTAAGACGTGTGGTGACGACGGCTAGGGAAATGCACGGACGAATGCGAGAGATACGAAAGGGCCTCGGGGCACACCGATGTGTCCCCCGAGGCCCTGTGCCGGACTATACGCCCACTCGCGACAGCGCGCGAGATGGGGAAAGTCGGTGTTGCGGGTATTAGCCTTGCTTGTGCAGCAGTGCGTTGCGGCGGGCGTAGGTGAAGTAGATCACCATACCGATCGCGAGCCACACCACGAAGGCGATCCACGTGGTCGTTTGCAGATGCGCCATCAGGAACAGGCACAGCCCCACGGAAATGAGCGGCACGACCGGTGCACCCGGCACGCGGAACACTCGCGGCAGGTCGGGGCGCGTGCGGCGCAGCACGAGCACGGCCACCGACACCAGCGCGAACGCCGACAAGGTGCCGATGTTGATCAGCTCGGCGAGCACACCCAGCGGCACGAAGCCTGCGATCACGGCGAACACCACGCCAATGATCCACGTGCCCGCGAACGGCGTTTTGTGCGTGGGGTGAATGCGCGAGAGCAGTGGCGGCAGCAGGCCGTCGCGCGACATGGCGTAGGTGATGCGCGTCTGGCCGTACGTCATCACGAGAATGACGGTGGTCATACCGAGAATCGCGCCCAGATCGACGAAGCCTGCGATCCAGTTCTGTCCGGCATATTGCAGCGCGAGCGACACCGGGTGATCGACCCCGGCGAACTGCGCGAACGGCACAATGCCGGTCATGATCGCAGCCACCGCCACATACAACAGGGTGCAGACGATCAGCGAGCCGATGATGCCGATGGGCAGGTCGCGTCCCGGGTTACGCACTTCTTCGGCGGCGGACGTGACGGCGTCGAAGCCGATGAAGGCAAAGAACACGAGCGCGGCGGCGTTGAACATGCCGCTGGTGCCGAACGGCATGAACGGTGTCCAGTTGGCCGGTTTTACGTGCCATACACCCACGGCGATGAACAGCAGCACGACGCCGATCTTGATCGCGACCATCAGGTTGTTGATGCGTGCGGACTCGCGCACGCCGTACGACAGCACCCACGTGATAAGCAGCATGATCACGACGGCGGGCAGGTTGATGAACGTAGTCACGCCGGGCACGCTGCCGGGCGCTGCGGTAATCGCGGCGGGCAGATGAAGGCCGAATCCGGCGGCAAGCGACTGGAAGTAACCGGACCAGCCGACGGACACGGCGGAGGACGCCAGCCCGTATTCGAGCATCAGATCCCAGCCGATGATCCACGCGACGATTTCACCGAGCGTGGCGTAGCTGTACGTGTAGATGGAGCCGGAGACGGGGATGGTGGAGGCGAACTCGGCGTAGCACAGCGCGGCGAAGCCGCAGGCCATCGCGGCGATCATGAACGAGACGGTGAGCGCGGGGCCAGCGGTCAGCGCGCCGGTGCCGGTGAGAACGAAGATGCCGGTGCCGATAATGGCGCCGATGCCCATGAGGACGAGGTCGACCGGGCCCAGCACTTTCTTGAGATCGCCGGTGCGACCCGCGACCAGCATGTTCTCGATGTTTTTGGTTCGAAAAAGACTCATTGCCTGCAAAAGGTTCCTGCAACGTATGCCCCTGGCGTTCGCGTGGCGAGCGCCATCCGGGGAATCTGCGGGAGACGTGTCCCGCAACCTGGCTGCAAAGGGCACCCGGGCTTGTGGCCGCTCGCTCCCATGCGTGGCGGAAAGCCACAGGGTTTGACGAACCACGTCGTTGCGCTAGCGCCGCCCGGACACAATGCACGGGCAATACGGCCGACACCGGCGGGCGCGGGTAGCGCGTGCCGACGATGAGGCATGGCGATAGGCATGCCACGACGCCGCCGCCCAGGGAGAGGGCGCGCCGGGGCGGGACGAACACAATCGAGACTTACTGAGGATCCTGCCGGACTGTTGTGACCGCCGCGATGCTTTGATTCTTCGCTGCGGCACACCGGAGATAGGTCTGCTGAAGGGTCTGCAATGTTGGTGCACGGGGACGCCGAAAGGCGTCGGTGTGCAAGGGCTCGCTGTCCTGCGGTCCGGCCATCGGCGCCCGTTCGGCACCTCCGCCTGGCCGGAATTGCTCACATTTTAAGCGTTTTTCCCAAAGTGCGTGTAGTTACTGCTTAATTAGGGGCGGATGGGGGAGTGGCGGGGATCTACTGAACACCACATCCCGCCAACACCACCTCGCCCTGGCCAGCCTCCGGGCCGCGGGGGCTGCCGATACCCTGACTGCGCTCCACCTGAAAGTCGCTCCGTCAGGGCACCGACAACCCCCGCCACTCATCTGCCCAATTTCAAACCGTCGGTCCGCACGCGCTATCGGTTCGGGCCGCCCGGACCTCCGCCCGGCGGACGGCCCCCACCATGGCCGCCTCCATGACCCCCGCCATGTCCACCCCCGTTTCCGCCACCGTTTCCGCCACCGTGCCCGCCCCCATTTCCACCTCCCGGCGGACGCGGACCCGGACCACCGCCCTGGCCGGGCGGGCGCGGCCCCGGGCCTGCGCCATGTCCCGGCGGCCTTGGACCCGGTCCCGCCCCATGACCCGGCGGACGCGGGTGGCCCGGGTAGTAACCGTGTCCCGGCGGTCGCGGCCCCGGCCCCGGTCCCCAATGAGGCGGGCGCGGTCCCGGCGGAGGACGATGCCAGTAACGCTGATCGTTGTACCAGGGACGGTTACGGTAATAGTTGCCCCAGTACGAACCGATAGAGAAGGTGATGATCGGCAAGCCGATCATCGTCCCGTAGTTCAGCACAGGCACCGGATTGCCCTGATAGGGATAGCTGAGCAATGCGCCGTAGATCCATCCGCGTGCACCGGGCAAGCCGATATCGCACCACGAATAGCCCGCTACACAGCCGTAGACCGTCACCGGCATGCCAGGCCCCGCCTGAGCGACGACCGGGTAGTCAGACGCCGGGCCTGCCCGCACATTGGCCGATGCGTTGATGACCGCCTGCCCGGACTGTGCCGACGCGACGCCGGGCACCGCGGCAAGCGTCGTCAGCACGGTCGCGGCCGCGACGACCAGTGGCAAGGTTTGTTTGTTCATGTTCGCCTCCCTGATCTCCCTGATTCGGGCGATGCGCGACGATGGCCGTCCCGAACCTCTTCACGCTTCTTCACGTGCTCCATGTCGGTTCGACCGGATGCCCTGCCCGATGGTTTGCGGTAAAGCGTAACGAAACGTTGCCGGAATATTGTCGCGTGTTACGGGGGCGATGTTCGCCCACCGTCCCATGCACGCCGCCGCGCATGGGGGTCTCTGCGAGATCAGTACAGCACGACGGAACGGATGGACTCGCCGCGCTTCATCAGATCGAAGCCTTCGTTGATCTGGTCGAGACGCAGCGTGTGCGTGATCAGATCGTCGATATTGATCTTGCCTTCCATGTACCAGTCGACGATCTTCGGCACGTCGGTGCGGCCACGCGCGCCGCCGAACGCCGAACCCTTCCACTCGCGACCCGTCACCAACTGGAACGGACGCGTGCTGATCTCCTGACCCGCTGCGGCCACGCCGATGATGAACGATTGCCCCCAGCCCTTGTGGCAGCATTCCAGCGCCTGACGCATGGTCGTGACGTTGCCGATGCACTCGAACGAATAGTCCGCGCCGCCGTCGGTCAGCTGCACGATGGTGTCGACGACGTTTTCCACTTCGTTCGGGTTGATGAAGTGCGTCATGCCGAACTTCTTGGCGAGTTCCACACGTCCCGGGTTGATGTCGACGCCGATGATCTTGTCCGCGCCGACCATCTTCGCACCCTGAATCACGTTCAGGCCGATGCCGCCCAGACCGAACACGACGACATTCGCGCCCGCTTCGACCTTCGCCGAATAGACGACGGCACCGACGCCGGTCGTCACGCCGCAGCCGATGTAGCAGACCTTGTCGAACGGCGCGTCGGAGCGGACTTTCGCCACGGCAATTTCCGGCACGACGATGTAGTTCGAGAAGGTGGACGTGCCCATGTAATGGAAGATGGGCTTGCCGTCGAGCGAGAAGCGCGACGTGGCGTCCGGCATCAGGCCGCGACCCTGCGTGCTGCGGATCGCCTGACACAGGTTGGTCTTGCGCGACAGGCAGAATTTGCACTGACGGCATTCCGGCGTGTACAGCGGAATGACGTGGTCGTCCTTCTTGAGCGTGGTCACACCGGGGCCGACGTCGACGATCACGCCCGCGCCCTCATGGCCGAGGATGGCGGGGAAGATACCTTCCGGGTCGGCGCCGGAGAGTGTGTAGTAGTCCGTATGGCAGATGCCGGTGGCCTTGACCTCGATCAGCACCTCGCCGGCACGCGGCCCTTCCAGATCGACTTCCTCGATGGTCAGGGGTTTGCCCGCTTCCCAGGCAATGGCGGCTTTGGTTTTCATGGCGTTATTCCTCGTTGCTACGTCGTTCGGGGGAATCCCTTCGCGACGTACCATACCGCGTTCTAAAGTCACGCGCGAGTCTTGACGCGCCATGTCGACAAAAAAGACGTCGCTGGATACATGAATCGCTCAGCGCCGTGCGCCGCTGCCCAGCGGTGCCACGATGTGATAGAAGCCCTGTGCGTCGATCGGGCGTGCGAACCAGTAGCCCTGCGCCTCGTCGCAGCCCAGTTCGGTGAGCCGCTGCGCCTGCGCCTGTGTCTCGACGCCTTCGGCCGTCACACGCAGCCCCAGCGAGTGCGCCATGGCGACGACGGCGCTCACGATGGCGTGGCTCGGTGCATGCGTGAGCATGTCGCGCACGAAGCTCTGATCGATCTTCAGTCGATGAATCGGAAAGCGGGTGAGATAGGCAAGACTCGCGTAGCCTGTGCCGAAGTCGTCCACGGCAATCTCTACGCCCATGTCGTGCAGCGAGCGCAGACAGCCGACGGCGGTGCTGGAGTCGCCCAGCAAGACCGTCTCGGTGATTTCGATTTCCAGATGACGCGGTTCCAGCGCATGGGCGTTAAGCGCGCGCTCGATCATGCCTACGACGTCCTGCCTCGCGAATTGCTGTGCGGAGACGTTCACGGAGATGCGCGGCAAATGGCCGCAGCGTCGCAGTAACCGGCTCGCCTCCCGGCAGGCGGTCTGCATCACCCACTCGCCCAGCGGCAGAATCAGCCCTGAAGTCTCGGCAATCGGCACGAATTCCGCCGGGCCGACCGCGCCAAGCGAGGGGTGACGCCAGCGCAGCAGTGTCTCTGCGCTGCGGATTTCGCCCGTCGAGAGCGTGACCTGCGGCTGGTAGACGAGATGCAACTGCGAATGCGACGCCTCATGCACGGCCACGCGCAGCAGCGTTTCCAGTTCGTTGCGGCGGCGTGCCTGTGAATCCATCTCGCTGCTGAAAAAGCGCAGACCACCACCGGCGGCGCTGGCAATGCCGAGCGCCACATGGGCCCGCCGCAGCAGTGTCTCGGGGGTATTTCCGTGATCCGGGTAGCTGACCGCGCCGATGCTCGCATCCAGCGCAACGGAGTTCTGATCGACGTCCACCCATTGTGCGAGCCGCGCCTGAATGCGCGCAGCGAGCAGGCGTGCGTCGTCTCCGGTTTCGTTGGTGACGATCACGAACTGACTGCCGCCCAGACAGGCGAGGGCGTCCTCGGGGCCGCTTGCCTCGCGCAGCCGCTCGGCCGCGATGCGAAGCGCCAGCTCGGCGGCGGGTGGACCGAAGGTGCTGCGCAGTTTGCGCAGGTGATCGAGTTCGACCAGCATCACCGTCAGCCCGACCTGCTGAATCGCGCAGCGATGGATCGCCAGTTCGAGACGTTCGTTGAGCAAGGTCTGATTGGGCAGGCTCGTGACCGGGTCGTGGTGCGTGACATACCAGAGTCGCGACGCCACTTGCACTTGCTGCGACAGATCGAGCACGATGCCGACCCAGCGGCGCTCGCCCGGTGCGTGTTCGACGCAAGAGAGCGCGAGACGGATCGGCAGCCAACTCCGGATGTGAGTGAGCAGATGCCACTCGTCGTCATACGGCACCGCTTCATGCGCCGACAGACTGGCCAGTGCAGGCAGGCGGCGGCGTGCCAGTTCCGCGGGATCGAGCAGGGAGAGGAAGCTGCGTTTGCCCAGGAGGTCGTCGGGCATATAGCCGGTCAGGCCTGTGAACGCCGCGTTCATGCGTTCGAGCATGCCGTCGTCGGTACAGACGAACATCGCATACGGCGCGCTGTCGAGCGCGGCACGGCTCAACTCGCCCTGGACGTCGGGCACCCGACGAGGTACGGGATCGTTCACGTCCGTACCTCCCGAAAGCCGACCCGGCCGGGATTCAGGAACGTCATGCAACACCTCCCTGGCGTCGCGATTTTTATCTCGAAAATCGAGCGATCTCGTCGCCCGATTCCTCTTGTTTTTCAATTGGTTATGAACGCCATTCTGCCACGATGCAAGCGTCTTCGTGCAAGGGAAAACGCGGGGTCGGAAGGGGTTCCGAAAAGGCGGCGGCACGCGCATGCTGTGGGCTGGCGTCACCGATGTGGAAATGCCTCGCCGGACCTAGTCCGTATGGCTTCGCGAGGAGCCGTTCGGTATCATGCGGCCTATTTCCGTCGGGATGACACCGAAATGGCGTCGATCTCGCCGGTGGTGCCGCCAGTGCATTTTTACGGGCAAGCGGACGACCGCGAACATTTGGGTACTGAGGGAAGGCGACGTTGCATAGCATCCGGACAAAGACGACCGGTGTGACACGGGGCCTGCGGCAGGCATGCGGCAGAGGCCGGTCTGCGCGCGCGCGTTCGTGGCGGTGCCTCATGTGCCTGAGTGTCCTCGTGACCGGGCTGGCAGGGCAGGCAGCGGCGCAGTCGTCGGCCGCCGGTAATGCGGGCAATGCCAGTACCGCCGGGACCACTTCCGTCAGTGTGCGTGACGCCAATGTCCGGCAAGTCGTGCTCGGCATCATCAGTTTCACCCGCTGGCCGACGACGCCTGCGAAAGTGCGTCTGTGCGTGGCGGGCAACACCGACTACGCGCGCGACTTGCTGGCGGCTCAGCCGTCAGGCAGCGCGCCACCGGTGGAAGCGCAACGCATCTCCCCTCTGGAGCCGGCCATCGGTTCGTTGTGCGACGTGTTGTACCTCGGCGCGATGAGCGACACCGAGCGTCGCCAGGTGCTGGCCAACCTCGCCGGTCATCCCGTGTTGACGATCAGCGAGCGCAACGACTCGTGCACCGTCGGCACGATGTTCTGCCTGAACATCGATGCGGACCGGGTGACCTTCGATATTAACCTCGACACGGTCGCGCGCAGCGGCGTGCGTGTCCACCCGAACGTGCTGAAGCTGGCGCGAAAGCCGGCAACGCCATGACCACCCAATTCCCCCCAGCCCATCCACCGCCGTCCGGACCCGGGACGCCCATGGCCGGACTGCTGTCACCGCAGGCCGCGCCAGATGCGGCGGCCGGTGCAGCGGCGCACGAATCGACACAAGAGCCACCGCCAGGTGCCGCCGCCGTGACTTCGACGCCGCCTGCTGCGTCGTCCGTGCGTCGGCGACGACCCTCCTTGCAGCGCGTGCTTCGACGCACGCATCTGCGTCTCGCGGTCTCCGCCGTGGTCCTCGCCGCCCTTCTGCTCTCCGGCGTCGCGTGGATCGCGTTGCGCGCCTACGCCGAAAACAATCTGCTGCTGATCGGCCGCTCGCTGGCCTACACCGCCGAAGCGGCGGTTGTGTTCGGCGACAAGGTCGCGGCGCAGGAAGCGATTGCGCTCATTGCCAAAGACGAAGACGTGGTTCAGGTGCGCGTGCTCGATGCGCGCAACGCGCAGTTCGCGATGTGGCGGCGTCCCGACGGCGGCACGCTCGCGCGGATCGAGCGAACCGTCGCCGACATCGCCATGCCCGGCCCGGTGACGTTGCCGATCCGTCACGAAGACAAAATTGTCGGCACGATCGAAGTCCAGGGGCAGGGCAAGCAGTTCTTCGTGTTTCTGATGAGCGGAATCGGCGGTGTGCTTGCGTGTCTGGCCGTCACGTTCGGCGTTGCGAATGTGCTCGCCAAGCGGATGCATCGCGATATCGTCAAGCCGCTGCGTGCGCTGGCGGAAGTGGCGCACGCGGTGCGTCGCGAACGGGCGTTCCACCAGCGCGTGGCCGCCACACCGATTGCCGAACTCAAGGAACTGGGCGACGACTTTAACGCGCTGCTCGACGAGTTCGAGGGCTGGCAGAACCATTTGCGCGCCCAGAATGCGACGCTCGCCCATCAGGCGAATCACGACCCGCTGACGGGGTTGCCCAATCGTGCGTATTTCGAGTCGCGGCTGGTGCAGGCGCTCGACGAAGCGCGTGAGTTGGGCACACACGTCGCGCTGTTGTATCTCGACAGCAACCGCTTCAAAGACATCAACGATCAGCTCGGCCACGACGCTGGCGACGCGGTGCTCGTAGCGATTGCCGAGCGTCTGCGGCAGCCGCTGCGCGAGGGGGATTTGGTGGCGCGTCTGGGCGGCGACGAGTTCGCGGTGATGCTGCCCGGCGTGCGGCAGACGTCCAACGCCGTACGTCTCGCGCAGAACCTGCTCGCCTCGATGGAGCGGCCGATTGCACTGCCCGACGGCAGCGAGCTGGCCACATCGATGAGTATCGGTGTGGCGTTGTACCCGACACACGCCAACGACGCGGTAGCGCTGCTGCGCGCGGCGGATGCGGCGATGTATCAGGCCAAGCGTGCCGGAGACGGTACCTGGCATGTTGCGGAAAGCCCCAAGGGATAAGGCGGCGAGCAACACGTAAGCTGTAAAAACATAAAGATAAATGTCGACCGGATTTCACACCGCAATGGGGATTGGCCTTGGACTTCGCTGCTATCGCTGCTAATACTGCCGACGCTGTCGGCACGGGCAGCTCACAACATTCATCTGCCCGCCGGGGCAACTTCGGTGGCAACTTCGCCGCCGCGCTGAATCGCACTTTCTCGCACTACCGGACGCTTCTGCGCCGCGCGCTCGGGCTGCTAGCCCTGCTCGGCTTCGGTGCGCTCGCGGGTTGCCAGACAACGCCGGTGCACGGCCTGACGCCTGAGCAGATCGCAGCGCTCAAGTCGGAAGGCTTCACGCAGACGGACGAAGGCTGGGAGTTCGGGCTGTCGGACACGGTCCTCTTCGACACTGACAAGTTCGTGGTGCGCGATCCCGCGCGCGAGACGGTTACGCGCATCGGGCACACGCTGGTGAAGGTCGGACTCGACGCCGTTCGCGTCTACGGATACACCGATTCGGTCGGCAGCGAAACGTACAACGAGCAGCTTTCGGCGCGCCGTGCCGAGGCAGTGGCAGGCGTGCTGGCCGATGCGGGTGTCAAGCGTGCAGGTATTCAGACGATCGGGGCGGGCAAGCGCAATCCGGTCGCCGACAACAGCACACCGGCAGGACGTGCGCAGAACCGGCGCGTCGCCATCGTGATTTCGACGCGCTGACTTCGACGTGCTGACTTCGACGTACTGACTTCGACGTACTGAGTCCTGGCGTTTTAGCTTGTCAGGTTTCGACACGCCAAACCGGGCGGCAGGCCCATGCCTGAAAGGTAATGTAAGTCCTTGCCAACGGCCGCAATCAGGCACAATGGCGACTGCTGCCCGAATCACCCATGCTGGCCCACGCCGTTCTCATGCTCCCGACGTTGTCTACGCTTACGAACTATCGGTTTCCCGTTGCCGAGGGCTCGCCCCGAATGCAACGCGCTTTGCGCGTCGCGCTGACCGTGTTCGCGGTCACCATCACCGGTGTGTCCTCGACGGCGTTTGCTCAGGGGCAGGGCGCATCGAATGGTCCGAACGCGCGCGTCGGGACATGGGCGACGGCGCCGCAAGCCGTCGCGCAGCATCCGGCTGCGCCTTCGTTCAACCGGGCGCCGGCCGCAGGCGGGCGCACCGTTCGTCAGATCGTTTATCCCACGCTGTCCGGTAACGATGTCCGCGTGCGGTTCTCGAACGCCTACGGCACGCAGCCTCTGATCATCGAACGTGCAAGCCTTGCTGTGTCCACACGCGGTGCGGCCATCGACGCGGGCACGGTGCGAGGCCTGACGTTTGGCGGGCAACCGGCGACACGGATTGCGCCGGGCGCATCGCTCGAAAGCGACCCGTTGCCGTTCACTGTGCGCGCCGGAACGCCGCTGGCCGTCAGTCTCTTCACGCAAGAATCGAAGACACCCACCACGTGGCACAAGATCGCGCAGCAAACCGCCTTTCTGAGCGGGGCGGGGGATTTCGTCGATAACGCACAGGCGGGGTCGTTCCCCACGCGCTTCACGAATACGTTGTGGCTGGCCGGGCTGAGCGTCGTGCCCGACGCACCGTCGCACGCCATCGTCGCGATCGGCGATTCGATTACGGACGGCATGCGCAGCACGCTGAACGCCAATCGTCGTTGGCCGGATGCGTTGATGCGTCGTCTGGACGCCGCCGGGCGACGCGATATCGCAGTGCTCAATCTTGGCATTAGCGGCAATCGCCTGCTGCACGATTCGGCCTGCTACGGCGAGCGGCTGGTGGCGCGTTTTCGTCGCGATGCCCTGGAGCAACCCGGCGTGAAGACGGTCGTCGTGCAGATCGGCATCAACGACATCAATTTCGGTTACGTGCCGCCGCACGGCGGGCTCGATTGCGACGTACCTCATGTGATCGTGACCGCACCGGAAATGATCGCGGGCTATCAGTCGCTGATTGCCGCGGCGCACACCCGCAACGTGCGCATTCTCGGCACCACGATCCCGCCGGGAAAACTGCCGCCTGAGCGCGAAGCCGTGCGTGAGGCCGTCAATCAGTGGGTACGTACCGGCGGCGCTTTCGATGGCGTGATCGATTTCGACGCGGCATTGCGCGATCCGTCGCAACCGACACGTATGCTGCCGCGCCTGGATAGCGGCGACGGCACGCACCCGAGCGACGCCGGTTACTCCGCGATGGCGGACGCCGTGCCGCTGCCGCTGATTCTTGGTATCGGTGCGAAGACGCAATCGTCCGGCGCTGCGCGCTAACGCCTGTCAGCGGACCACCGTCGCTATCAACGCTCGCGTTTCACGCCGACCGTCACCTGTTGCAGACGACTGACGTCCGGAGACCGCAGCCATTCCGGATGCGCGAGGCAGTGACGGAACATCGCCGTGGCGTCGTCCCCCCAATACAACTCCCCGTCATAAGCAAACGTCGGCACGCCGAACACCCCGGCGGCAATTGCCCCTTCGGTGTTCTCGCGAAGCGCCGCTTTGACCTCAGGCGATTCCGCACGCGCTGCCGCGTCGTCGGGGTGCAGGCCGAGGCGCTCGCTCAGATCGGCCCAGCCCTGCGGGTCGGTCACGTCGCGCCCCTCCGCCCAGATGAAGCGGAAGATCGTGCGCACGATATCGTGCGTCGCGCCTAAGGCGACCGCCAGGCGCAGCACGCGAATCGGATGGAACGGGTGCACAGGCGGCATCCGGTACGCAATGCCGTCCTGTTCGGCGCGGAACTGCGCCATGCGATAGGTAAAGATGCGCTTGTACGGGGTCTCTGCCGGTCCCTGCGTCTGCAAGTGCACGAGGATAGCGCCCAGCACGATGGGTTTGAGTTCGATGTCTAGAGTGGGCGGCAGCGTATCGAAGCGCTCGAATTGCAGGTATGCAAACGGGGAGGCGAAGTCGAAATACCACTGGGCGTGACGGGCGGGAGTGTCGTCAGTTTGCGACATGGGGCGCGGTCTCCTGTATAAAAATTTTTCTCGGCGCGTGCGACTTGACGCTCAGGACAGTGTACCGGGACCGCGCGAACGCCGCCAAAACCCTCATGGAATCAGCGGCTTATCATTGCCTCGAAGATTTATCGGAATTTTGGATGTTTTGTATTTGATATAACGATTTTTATTATTGAAGTGGAGTTTTTAGACTGGCACTCATTCGCAAGGAGTGCCCGACATGACAACAAAAACCCACGCTGCAACGCCCGCTTCGGCCAGCCGTCCCGACACGCTGGTGCCGGATCAGCACAACCCCTGGGCGGGCCTCATTCTCTCGACCGCGATTGCTTTCGTGGCGCTGTTGCTGGGGCGTCAGATGCCGCTCGTCGGCGGTCCGGTGTTCGGCATTCTGCTTGGCATTCTCGTGCGTAATATCTTCGCCCCGGGCGCACGTTACGAGTCCGGCATCAAGTTCGCATCGAAGTACGTGCTTCAGTGGTCGATCATCGCGCTGGGTTTCGGTCTGAGCCTGTCGCAGGTGGCGCACACTGGACTCGAATCGCTCGCTGTCACGGCGGTCACGATTACCGCCGCCGGTCTGTCGGCCTGGGGGCTGGGTCGACTCCTGGGCGTGCCCGACAAGCTCAAGCTGCTCATCGGCGTGGGCACGGCCATTTGCGGCGGTTCGGCGATTGCCGCCGTCACGCCCATCGTGAAGCCGGACGATCACGAAACGGCGTTCGCCATCTCGACCATCTTCCTGTTCAATATCGCCGCCGTGCTGCTGTTCCCGGTGCTCGGTCACGCGCTGCACCTCTCGGACCTGGGCTTCGGAATGTGGGCTGGCACGGCGATCAACGACACGTCGTCGGTGGTGGCGGCCGGTTACAGCTACAGCAAGGCGGCCGGCGACTACGCCACGATCGTCAAGCTGACCCGTGCCACGCTGATCATCCCGATCTGTCTGACGCTGGCCGCCATCGTGGCTTACCGCGCCAAGCGTGCCGGTGCAGGCAACTTCAGCCTCGCCCGCATTTTCCCGTGGTTCATCCTCGGCTTCCTGATCGCTTCGGGCATCCGTACGGCAGGCCTCGTGCCCCCGGCGCTGCAACCGTGGATTCACGATGCTGCCGAATTCCTGATCATCGTGGCGCTCACCGCCATCGGCCTGTCGTCGAACCTGCGTCGCATGGCATCGACCGGTGTGCGTCCGATCCTGCTCGGACTGGGTGTCTGGGCGGCGGTGTCGGTCAGCAGCCTCGTGGTGCAACTGACGATGGGGCAGCTCTGAGGTGGTGGGAACGATGAAGCCTCGACCTTAGGGCAGACCCGGCGGGCAAGCCGGGTTTTGTGGCCTAGAATGCAATCACGGACGGCCGCCGGTCGTCCGTAATGCATTTTCGGCGTTTCCGGGAGGCCGTTATGTCGAGCTCATTCGGCGAGATCTGGTACACCATCGGCGCACTCGTTGTGATCGCTGTACTCGCGGGCATGGTGTGGGAGATGGGGGTCTGGTGGACACGTCACCCGGATAGTCCTGCGGTGAAGCGTCTTGAGCACGCGTGGGCACGCATCCGTCACCCACGGCACTGATTCACGGTTTCAACGGTACTGGCGCGAGGCCGGACGTCTCAGTCCAGCTTCAGATGGCGCGGGACGTTGGCGTCCCAGCGCGCGAGGTCTTCGAGCGGGTAGGGCTTGCTGCCGTGCAGCGCACGTTTGATGCGGCTCTTACCGCTGGGCATCGGCACGTTAGGTAGTGCCGAGCCTGCGGGTGTGCCCGCGAGATCGAGATAGTCGCGCTTGAACTCGGCCTGCGTCATCCCCCACTTCATCAGGAATTCGCGACTGCCGCGATTCTTCACTACGCGTCCGGTCGAGCGGCAGCCGAAGTGATAGACGACGCTCTTGCCGACGATACGGAACGTCCGGCAGCCGACCAGCCAGAGCTTCATCAGGAAGTCATCGTCGCTGCTCATGCCGGGGCCGAACTCGATGCTGTAGCCACCGACCAGGTGCCATAGCGCGCGGCTCACGAGCGTGGGCTGCGTCGGCACGCCGTTCACGTCGTCGCGTCCCAGCGACGCGGCGAACGCGAGCATTGCGGCTTCGTCGAACGTCTCCGGCGTCGTGCCGAAATCCTTCGAAACGACTTGCTTGCTGACTCCGGCGTTGGGCTCGACCATGACCGACGAGAGGTAATAGATCGGTGTACCGAGTGCCTGGAGCGCGCGGGCGGCATCGATGAGCGCGGTGTCCCAGCCGGGCGTGACGAACATGTCGTCGTTCAGGAACAGCAACTGATCGTGCGACGCGAGCGGTGCGAGCTGATTGAGCGCGAGGCAAACGCCCACGTTGCCGCTGCTGTGTGTGTGACGCAAGCCCTGCTCACGCACCCATTCGAGCGTACCGTCGCTGCCGTCGTTGACGTGCACGAGAATCTCGTGCGCCTCGCCGGAGTGTCGGCGAACGCTATCGATACACAGCTTGAGGAACGGCAGGTTGTTCCAGGTGGGGATCAGAATGCTTAACATGAGGGCACGGCGCTATCGCTTGTCAACGAGCGGTCTGTCGTCTGAGGAGCCGACAGGATAGGCGAACGCGGCAAACAGGGCCAGCATCGTCGCATAGAAGGCGACCGTCACTTTCAGATTGAAGGTCTCCACGGTCAGTCCGAAGACAGCAAAGGCGACCGCAGTCATCAATCCCATCAACGCCGCGCGATTCTTGACGCGGTCGTGTTCCAATTGCGCCGAGCGAACGAAGAAGATGGCCGGACCCACGTAGACGCCGAGAATGCACAGCAGGCCGAGCAATCCGTAATCGACGAAGTAGGCGAGGATTTGGTTGTGTACTTCGCCCTTACCAAGGTCCGCGGCCAGCGGGGTCAACTCGCCGGATGCCGCCATGGCGGGCATCGCATCGCGATACCCATGCGCGCCGAGGCCGAGCAACGGGTGCTCACCGATGAGTTTCCCGGCGACTTTCCACAGTTCGACTCGGATACCGGTCGAGGTGTTGGGGTTGCCTGCGGAGAGATTGACCAAATCCGACCGGATCATTTCGAAGCGCTCGCGCACGACATGCGAACTGAACGTGGCTGCCAGTAGTACGGTAACGACAACGCCGATCGCGACGCGCCGTGCGGCGCTCAGCGGCTGATTGCGCCACATCAGCCAGACGACCAGCAGCACGGGCAGCACGATCCAGCCCCCGCGGGACTGGCTGGCCCACGACGCGTAGCACCCGGCAGCAGCGCCCAGCAGCTTGAACGCAACGGTCCACGCCTTATCGCGTGACAGCCAGTGAATCGACACAACGGACAGCGCGCCCAGCAGGATGGCGATGTCGCCGAAGTGAATCGGATTCAGGAAGGAGCTTTCGGCGCGGGCGGCGAGAATGTCTGCGGTCGAATACAAGGCCATGAAGGCCGCAGCGATCGCACCGGCGGCGAACGACAGATCGGTCCACTTCGGCATGACGTCGACGATCCGGCGCAGCCCGAGGAATACGAAAGTAGCGAGCAGGAAGCGTAGCGGGGAGTCGAGCGTGTTCGCGACGACCCGGCCGTGCAGAATTTCGACGAGCAGAATCGCGAAAAACGGCAGCACCAGCGAGATGAGCAACAGACGGACGTGGGGTCTTTCACGTACGAGCGAACAGATTTCACCTCGTTCGCGTCCCGAAAAAAGCACAATGGCGCCGAGCGCCACCGTCAGGAACATAGCCGTGTTCCCGCCGCGTGGAACGACCAGGGATACGGCGGGAAACAGCAGAATCAGCGTGCCGAAAATATTGGCAAAAAGGTGCCGACGTGGAATCGGTGCCGGCGCGGCGGACTTGCTCATTGGTTACCAGGCAGACTGCGGGAATTTACTTTGCACGAAGTATGCCAGAAATGCCCGCAGCGCCAAGGTTTCCGTCGACGCCACGCAACGTCCAAAACATCGATCTGCCTAAAATTTCAGAATTACAGATTCATCGCGCCGAGAACACCGCACAAATGCAACGCCACGTGCGTCCAGGCCGCCTCATCGTAGTTGTCGCCATCGCGCGCCAGTTGTTGCGCTTCGTGAAACGTGCGCCAGATCGCTGCGGCACTCGACGGCGTGCCGCCTGCCAACTGATATTGCCGTTGCAGCGCTTCGGCCAGCCACGGCTGGTCCTGCGCGCAGGCCTCGGCGTAGGCTTCGACGGCAACCCGGGCGTACGGGTCGCCGGCCGGATCGAGGACGACCGGCTGGCGTGCCCGGGCCGACGAATGGGCCGTTGGGTGCGCCGAAGACGGCATGGCAGCCAGGGCGTGCCGCTTGGCGGCGCTGTGACGTGTGTGGTGATGTTTCATGGTCTCGTCTCGTTGGCCGCGCCAGGGCCGCTGGCGCGGAATCACTTACGTGGACTCAGTCGTTTTCCATATTGCGGATAAACAGCATGGCCGCATGCTTGGCCTGATCGATGCTCGAATACGTCCGGCCGTCCATCGGCCAGATGTCGACCAGCACCGCATAGCTGCCGGGGTGCTCGGCCTGCATGATGCGAATGTAATGCTGCCGGAACACGCACCGGGCGAGTTCCACTGTCGGATGCGGTCGGCGGAAATGGGCGCTTGACATGACAGTCTCCAGAGATTTGGCCCTCCGGCCTCGACGGGCCGTTGCATAAGACTCAGCAAATCCCGTGCCAATTCTCTTGAAACCATTAACTGCTTGATTTGTAAGGAGTGTGGGCGAACGAGGCGCGCGCCGATATCAAAAAACGTTACGGAAACGAAACACGGTAGGAACGCGCTGCCGTAACAGTTGCCAGCGCGGCACAGGCGGCAGTGGGCCAGGGATGCCGAACGTGATTCGTGTTTCATACGTAGAACACGTTGGACGACGTCTTTTGTGTTCCCGTTAAAATGGGCATTTCCCCAAGACTTCTGCGTAGGCGAGCCATCACGTCTACGTTCCTTTCCCGCATGAATCTGCGTTTTCTCGAAACCTTCGTCTGGCTCGCCAAGCTGCGCAATTTCCGGCTGACGGCCGAGCGTCTGCACACGACGCAGGCGGGGGTGTCGAGCCGGATCGCGTCGCTGGAACAGAGTTTCGGCGTGCGCCTGTTCGACCGGAGCGCGCGCGAGGTCACGCTCACGGCCGCAGGCCAGAAAGCGTTGGCGTATGCCGAGCGCATCGTCATGCTGGGGCAGGAGATGAAGCGGGAACTGACCGATCCGGACATGCCGCCGGGCGTGCTCAAAATCGGCGTCGTCGAGTCCATCGTGCACAGCTGGTTTCCGGATCTGGCGGCGCGCATTCACCGCGAATACCCGCAACTCGAAATCGAGGTCACGAGCGAGACGACCATCAATCTGTGCAAGCAACTGGAGGCGGGCACACTCGATCTCGTATTGCAGACGGATATGCAACACGGTGCTGGCGTGGAAAACCTGCCGCTGGCCGAATTCCCGATGCGCTGGGTCGCGAGCCCCAAGCTCAATCTGGAGGGCGAAACGCTCGACGTGGCCGATCTGGCCGCGTATCCGTTGGTGAGCTTTTCGCGCAATTCCGGGCCGCACAAGACGCTGGAGCGCATGTTCTCGGTCGCCGCCGAGCGGCCGGTACGAGTGAACTGCATGACGTCGGTCGCGGCGATCATCCGGCTGGTGGCCGACGGATTCGGGGTGGCGATGCTGCCGCCCGCCATCATCCAGCGCGAACTGGGCGAGCACAGCCTGCATCTGCTGCGCGTGAACGCCAATTTTCCCAATCTGCCGTTGGTCGGCTCGTTCCGCACGGGCGCGCTGCTCGCCGAGAACGTGGCGCGTCTGGCGCAGCGCACGGCCAGCGAGTTCGCCCTGAACATGGGGCCAGATATCGCGATTCCCCCCGCCGCTGCCATGACCGCCCCGGCATGGGGCGCGACCGACGCCTGAGCCACCCGGCGCACGAAGGCCCCGCCCGGCAAGGATTTGGGGCCGGTCATAAGAATTTGCTGTTGCCGCGAATTTGATTTCTTGTTGGACGCTCCCTCCATCGTTTTGCACACTCAAATGGACGGTCGGCCTCATGCGTGCTGACGCTGCTTAGCGGCGCACACCGGCCGGCCCCCGATTGTCGACACCGATGGATGCCTCATGACTGTGACTGCCCCGCGCGCCCAACTCTGTATCTGGACGAATATCGATCCGGCCTTCGAAACCGATTTCAACCGCTGGTACGACCGCGAACACATGCAGGAGCGCGTCGCGATTCCGGGCTTCCAGTTCGCCCGGCGCTTCAAGGCGCTGCATGACAGCGCACGTCCGTACCTCGCGCTGTACTGCACGCAGGACGCCGGTGTGTTCACCAGCGAGCCGTATGCGCAGGCCTTCAATCATCAGACGGAATGGTCGCTGCGCAACTTCGCGCGCATGCAGGGCACGCAACGCCGCGTCGGTACGCTCGATGTAGAAGCCGGTGAAGGTCAGGGCGGCATGCTCGCTGCTTTCGTGTTGACGGAAGCGGCCGTGGCGCAGGCGCGGCCGCGCCTCGACGCCCAACTCACCGAAATCGCGCAGGGCGATGGCATCGTGCGCGCCACGCTCCAGGTCACCGTGCCCACGCTTTCCGTCTCGCTCACGGCGAAGGACGCCGCACTGCCGCCGGCCGACGCCGTCGTGCTCATCGAAGGCACCGATCCGGACGCCGTACGTATCGCCGCCGAAACGCTGGCGGCGAGTTACGGCCTGCCCGCAAGCGAAGTGACCCGCTTCGCCATGCTGTGGCGTCTCGGTGCCAACGACGACTGACGTCGCGCCCCTCGCGCCCTTCGTTTGCTTTGCTCCCCTCTCACGGGGTCGGTCTACCCGGCTGACCCCGCGCACCCCCGGAGACATCCATGACAACGTATTCGAACACCCGGAACGCACGGGACACCGGCACCGGATCAGATGCCGCTGCCGCGCCCGCCAAACAAGGCGCGAACAAGGGCCGGCTGGCCACGGCCAGCATGGTCGGCACCACGCTTGAGTGGTACGACTTCACGGTCTACAACACGCTTGCCGCACTTGTCTTCAACCATCTGTTCTTCCCTTCGATGGACCCGCTCGCGGGCACCATCCTCGCGTTGTCGACGTACGCCGTCGGCTACGTCTCCCGCCCGTTGGGTGGCTTCGTGTTCGGCAACCTCGGCGACAAGATCGGACGACGTGCGGTCCTAGTGCTCACGCTCGTCGTCATGGGCCTGACCACGGGCCTGATGGGCCTGCTGCCGACCTATGCCTCGATCGGCATCTGGAGCCCGGTGCTGCTCGTCGCGTTGCGTTTCGTGCAGGGTGTGGCGCTGGGTGGCGAATGGGCCGGCGCGGTGCTTCTCTCGGTCGAACACGGCGATCAGCGCAAGCGTGGGTTGAATGCATCGTGGACGCAGGTCGGGCCGTCGTTCGGCACGTTGCTCGCGACCGGTCTGATTGCGCTCATCACGCTGTCGATATCGCCGGACGAGTTTCTCGCCTGGGGCTGGCGCGTGCCGTTCCTCCTGAGCCTCGTGCTGGTGGCGTTCGGTCTGTGGGTGCGTCGTGGCGTGGAGGAAACGCCGATGTTCGAAGAGATGCAGCATTCGGACCGTCAGGCGGAAATGCCGATTGCGGACGTCTTCCGCAAGCACTGGCGCAACCTGCTGGTCGCTGGCGGCTCGCGTATCGGCTCGGACGTGCTCTACGCGCTGATGGTCGTCTTCACGCTGACGTATGTGACCGGCACGCTGCACCTGTCGCGTCCGCTGGCGCTCACGGCGGTGCTCGTCGGCACCGCGTTCAATGCGCTGACGGTGCCGCTGTTCGGTGCGCTTTCCGACAAGCTGGGCCGCCGTCCCGTGTATGGCTTCGGCGTGCTGTGTGCGGTGATCTGGGCCTATGGTTTCTTCGTGTTGCTCGACACGTCGAGCCCGGCGCTGATCGTGCTGTCCGTGGTCATCGGTCTCGTGATCCACGCGATCATGTACGGGCCGCAGGCGGCGTTCGTCACAGAGCAGTTCCCGACGCGCGTGCGCTATGCCGGTTCGTCGCTGGCTTACACGCTGGCGGGCATTCTCGGCGGTGGTTTCGCTCCGCTGATCATCGTGAGTCTGTACAAGGAGTACGGCACGACGCTGTCGGTGTCTCTGTACGTGACGGTGGCGCTCGCGATCACGGCCATCGCGTTGTTCGCGGCGAAGGAGACGGCCCACAAGCCGCTTCGCGACTGACGTACACCGACGTCAGATAATCGGCGACACGCTCTCGGGCGTGCCGTCGTCGTTTGGGGCGTCGTTATCGGCAGCGCACTGTCTCACTGCGTCGGCGCGCACAACTCCGTGAGACTGGCGAGATCGCCACGTTGCGCGAGTTGATGGACGTGACGGGCGAAGACGTCGTACTGCGGGGCCTGTGTGCTGAGATCTCGCGACCAGTCCATCAGATCGGTAATCGCCCCCATCGCGATCAACTGACGGGCTTCCACCAGCCGCTCGCGCGGCGGACGCACCATGGCGCGCTCCTGCTCCAATTCGCTGGCCGGTGCCTCGTCACGTTGCAGGTCGAGCAGACGCGCCAGCGTGTTGCGCAGGTCTGCCAGTTCGACGGGCTTGAGCAGACACGCGTCATAGCCGTGCTCGCTGCCTTCCCTCTCGCTGCCAGCGCCCGCGACTACTTGCGGCGACGCGGAGACGGCCAGCACCGGCACATCGGGCCAACGGCGGCGTGCGGCGCGTGTCACCGCCAGTCCGTCGGCGTTGGGCATCATGTGGTCCGTCAGTACGAGGTCCGGTTGCGGCGCTTCGGGATTGCCCAGCGCGGCGATGAGCGCCACGCCGTCGCCGAAGGTGCTCACGGTGAAGCCCAGACTGGCCAGTTCGTCATGCAGGAATTGACGGATTTCCGGGGAGTCTTCGGCGAGCCAGATGTGATACCCCGTGCCGTCGAGCGGCGGCAAGGCGTGCGTGGCCCCTGCGAACGATTGCGGCACGAGATCCGCTTCGCGCGCCACGCGCAGCGGTAAGGTGAACGTCACCTTCGTGCCGACGTCGGGCTGGCTGTCGATCACGATAGTGCCGTCCATGCGCTCGATCCATTGCCTGACGATGGCAAGTCCCAGCCCCACGCCGGGCAGACGCCGCGCGCGGTCGAGTCGGGCGAACGGCTCGAACACGCGCGGAAGGTCGTCCTTTGCGATGCCGCAGCCCGAGTCCTCCACGCCGAAGCTCACATGCACGATGTCTGCACGTGTTGCATCGGGGGTGGCGGACAGCGACAACGTGATCGTGCCGTCCGAGGTGTACTTCGCCGCGTTGTCGAGCAGATTGCCGAGCACCTGGCGCACCCGCTTGGCGTCGAAGGCGAGCAGCGGCGGCAGCGGCGCACGCACGTCGAGCAGGAAGGCGTTGTCGTGCTTGCGCGCGAGGCTCATGCCTTCGTGCGCCATGCCGTCGACGAACGCGTGCGTGTAGACGGGAGCGACGTGCAGCGCGTCGGCCGCGCCACCGCCCGCGTATTCGATCAGGTCGTTGACCATCGCGAGCATGTGATGCGCGCTGCGACGGATGATGCGGCCCCGGTCGGCATCTTCGCGTCCGCCCGATTGCACCAGATCGGCAAAACCGATGATCGACGTGAGCGGCGTGCGCAGATCATGGCTGATGCGCGCGAGGAAGTCGCTCTTCGCGCTGTTGGCTTCGTCTGCGGCGATGAGGGCGGCTTGCAGTTCGCGCGTGCGCGTGTCGACGGCATTGGCCAGCCGCGCCTGTTCTTCGCGGCGCGTTTGCAGCACTTCGCGCTGTGCGGCGCGCTGCTCGCGAACGAGTTCGCGCGAGCGTCCGGCCACGATGATGGTGAGCATCAGCAGCACGGAGAAATTGGTGCTCCACGCCATCGCGGTGTTGGCGAGCCAGTCCTCCGGCAGCAGGCCGTTGATGATCGCCAGTCGCCAGAACAGAACGAGACAGCCGGGCGAGAACGAGAGCAGGCTCAGGCGTGCGTTCTTGGACCCGCGTCGCCAGCCGTCGGCCAGCGAGGCGACCCAGATCACGTTGAAGACGGTGAGCAGTTGCAGATGCATGAAGGCGGCCACACGGTGATCGCCGAACAGCACCCACAGCGCCATGAACCCCATGACGCCGATCATTGCGCGATAGACCCAGCGCCACAGTGCCACTCGCTCAAGGCCCGTGAAGATCATCAACATCGCAGTGAATACGCCGGCGGTCAGCGTCGAGAAGAAGCTCGGCGCGCGCACGATGAACTCGCCGCCCTGCGGCAGGAAATAGCGATACAGGAAGCCCTGGAACGCCATGTCCTGCGCTACCTGCGTGATGGTCGTGAGCGCGAGCAGCACGAACACCGGATCGCGGCGGGCGATGCCCAGCACGAACGCATAGAGCGCGATGGAGATCATCGAACCGGCGAGCAGCATGGCAATCATGGCGTTGCGCGATTCGGACTGACGGAAGTCGTCCGGTTGCCAGAACTGCGGCACGATGCTCACCGACGAGCGGGTCTCCACGCGCACGAGAAACGTAAGCCGTTCCCCCGGAAGGAGCGTGATCGGGAAGACCGACGTTTCGGACACGATAGGGTGTTGATCGAGCGGCACGGTGTGCCCGGCACGCCACGTGTGGGCAGGCTGTTTCGCACCGAACGGCATCGCGTAGAAGCGCACATCCTCCAGTCGCACGATGCCGACGCTCAACCACCGCGTGACGGGTTCGTTACTCGGATTCGAGACGTTGCCGGTGAGCCAGAACGCCGAGCGGCTGTAGCCCGCATTGAGCATGCTTGGCACGACATCACGCCAGCCGGGTGCAGCGAGTGCCTGCGTGGCATCGAGGCGTCGGGTCGGGTCTTCGAGCAGGCGTAGCTGCCTGTCGAGCTTGAGCGGTGACGGCGCGTGGGCGAGATCGATGAACTTCGGGATGGTCTGAGCGGCGGCAGGTGCGACGTTCGTGGCAGTGGCGGCTATAGCGGCGGCCGCCGTGCCCGGCAGGCAGAATGCCACGACCAGCAAGACGAGTGCAACGAACGTGAGCGCGATGCGCGTCAACCCGACGCAAGGGAGCGAGGAGGACCGGCGCGTCACGTGCGCCGATAAGTCCGACGGCGCAGTGCTCATGCCTGCGTCGATCCCGAATTGTCGGGGGCGACATACGTCTGCGCGCCCTGTTCGCGGAACCCGCTGGGCGGCATGCCGAAGCGCTCGCGGAACGCGGTAGCGAAGTTGGCGGCGCTGGCGAAACCCACGGCGCTCGCAATGTCCTGCACGTCAAGCGACGTCTCTGAGAGCAGGCGTCGGGCTTCCTTCATGCGTTCTTCGCGCAGGAAGTCGAACACCGTCACGCCGACACAGCGGCGGAACGCGAGATTGAGACGGCGCGTGTTCGTGCCGACGGCGCTCGCCAGACCGGCCAGTTCGGGCGTCGTGCCGAGCTGGTCGAGCAGCAGTGCACGCGTGGCGCGAAACAGCACGGCGTCCAGCGTGTGGGCCTGCACAGGCAAAGGCATGGGCTTGTCGGTGTCGGTCGCAGTGGTGACGGTGGCCGTCGGCGCTGCGCCATGGACGGGCGCAGACGACGTCGTCTTCAGATGGATCGACAGCCGCAGCCGGACTTCTTCGAAATCGTACGGTTTGGTGACGTAATCGACCGCGCCGGCCGACAGGCCTGCGACACGCTCGCCGGGCAAGGCGGCCGCCGTCAGAAAGATGAGCGGGATGTGCCGGGTGCCAGGGTCGGCCTTGAGCAGGCGACACGCGCCCAGACCGTCACAAACCGGCATGCGGATGTCCATGAGGATCAGGTCGGGCTGCACGGTGCGCGCTTTGGTGTAACCGTCGCGTCCGTCTTGTGCGATGTAGACCCGGCAGCCTTGCTGGCTGAGGAAGTCCATCAGCAGCATGCGGTCTTCCTGATTGTCGTCGACGACTAGTACGCGCACACCCGACAGCTGACGGGCATGCGGCGACGCAGGCCATGCGCCGCTCTGACGCGGGGCTGCCGTCGCCACAGCAGCAGGCGTGGCGGACGTGGCAGACGACTGCGGGGGCAGGTGACGATCGCTCATGATGGTCGCCATTCTTTCACATTCGTCTGAACGCGCCGCACCGATCCGGGGCGAATATCGGCGCGCGGGAAATAAATTTCCGTCGGGCAAACGAGAGATGCCGTCGGGCAAAGGTGAAGTCATGGCGCGCCGTACCGGCTCAGGTAAGGTCAACCGTCGGGTTCGCAGCGGCGGACGACCGGCGTGTAGGTGATCGGGGGGTCGTCTGCCGCTGGCGTGTGCCGCAGGGCGAGCCCGGCCCCCCGGGGGGGCGCCGGTGCAGGTCGGAGACTTACTCGGGTGCCGTCCAGACCACGTTCGCGCCGACCGAGCACAGATTCTCGACGAAGCGCGGGTGGGCGCGGCGGATCGGCTGCGCGTTCTTGATGGTCGACTGACCGTCGATGCTCGCCGCCACCATCAGCAGGGCAATCGCCACGCGAATGATGTATGGGCTTTCCACGACGGCGGGCGACAGCGGCACGCCGCCAAACGTGATCAGCCGGTGCGGGTCGGACTGGAACACGTGCGCGCCGAACTTCGACAGCTCCGTCGACCAGCCCATCGCGCCGTCATACACCTTGTTCCAGAACATCGCGCTGCCTTCGGCCTTCACGCCCAGTGCGATGAAGATCGGCAGCAGATCGACCGGGAAGTACGGCCACGGGGCCGCTTCTACCTTCGTCAGAATGTTCTGCGTGAACGGGGTCTGCACCTTGAGCTTGCCCTGCGCCGTGGCCGTCGACCAGCCGTCGCGGTGCTCGACCTTAATGCCGAACTTCGCAAACGTGCGGTCGATCAGCGGGAATTGATCGGGGGCCGTGTTCTTGACCGTGATCTCACCGCCGGTGATCGCGCCGAGCGCGAGGAACGTGGTGATTTCGTGGAAGTCCTCGGCGAAGCGGAATTCGCCGCCGCCGAAGCGCTCGACGCCCTCAATCGCCAACTGCGAAGTGCCGACGCCTTCGATGGGCACGCCCAGCATCTGCATGAAGCGGCAGAACTCCTGCACGTGCGGCTCGGACGCGGCGTTGTTCAGTTGGGAGCGTCCCTTCGCGGTGGCGGCGCAAAGCACGAAGTTCTCGGTGGTCGTCACCGAGGCGTAGTCGAGCCAGTGATGGATCGCGGGGCGGGCATCGTCCGCGTGAATCAGCAGCGAGCCGGCGGTGCGCTCGACACGTCCGCCAAAATGACGCAGCACTTCGATGTGCGGATCGATCTCGCGCACGCCGAGCGTGCAGCCCTTGATGTTGTCCTCGATGCGCGCGACGCCGAAACGCGCGAGCAGCGGCGGCACCAGCATGATCGACGAGCGCATCTCTTCGGGCAGATGGTCGGTGCGCGGATCGAACTTCGTATTGAGGTGGTGGACGTCGAGAATGCCGGCGTCGAAATCGACGCTCACGTCGCTGCCGAGCTGACGGAAGATGTCGAGAATCTTGCGGACGTCGGTGATCTCGGGCACCCCGATCAGGCGCACAGGCTGGTCGGTCAGCAGCGTGGCGCATAGCACCGGGAGAACGGCATTCTTGTTGGCGGAGGGCGTGATGCGGCCGCGTAGCGGCTGGCCGCCGTGGACTACCAGATGGGACATGGGCTTCCTTCGGGCTTGGTGCCTTAGTACGTTCGAGCGGGGGGCGAAGTTGGCAGGCGGGCCGCAGGCCCGTCGCGATCAGGCGCAATATACCCCCGAATCGCGCGTGTGTGCCACGCGACCCCCAAGGCGTGGTGGGATTGCCGCGCTGCCCCGAGTCCCTTGACGGGCGAGGTTGTCGGTGTCGGGGACGCCTCGGTTTTACGCCCGGTCAGGACACCGCGCCCGCGAACGCTTCGGCGAAGATCGCGCGGAAGTCCGGCGTCTCGGCGGCCGCAGCCCGCGTGAGCACCCGCGCTTCGAGTTCGTCGAGGTGCGCGGCCGCCAGCGAGATGGCCGCCTGCGTCTTGCCGTCACGTAACTGGCTCACGAGCTGCGCGTGTTCGGTGGGCGCGCAATGCATGAATTCCGCCGGGTCGTACAGCGCCTTGTATAGCTCCGTCTTGGCGACGAGCTGGTGCGCGAACGCGTCGAGTTCCACGCTGTCGGCCATGCCGATCAGCTTCAGATGAAACTCACCGGCGAGTCGGATCGAGCGCTCATGCGTGCCTTCGGCGTGCGAGCGCGCTTCGGTCTCGACATGGGCATCGAGTGCCGCGAGCTGCGCGTCGCTCAATCGGCCGCAGATGCTTGCGATCACACCGGTTTCCAGCACGCGTCGCGCCCGGTAGGTCTGACGAATGTCGTCGAGCGAGGGTTGCGGCACGAACGCGCCGCGATTGGGTTCGAGTACCAGCTTGCCCTCGAAGCCAAGCCGCGCGAGCACCTTGCGCACTGCGCCGCGCGTGCAATCGAGCGCCTGCGCCAGATTGCGTTCGCGCAGCGGCATCCCCGGCCGGAGCTTGCCCGAGAGCAACGCCTGCGAAATCGCGGCGTACACGCGGGCCTCGATCTGCTGACCTGCGCTGCCCGGCGCGCCGTCTCCCTCGACGTCGACCGCTGCCGGGTCCGGCCCTGTGATGGGGGCGGCCTGTACGCGGAGTGCGTCGTCAGACGCGGCGGTGGACGAGGGCGGTGCTGCGGTGCGGCTCAAGCCTGATCTCCTGAAATTTGACGCTTCGCATGAAAGTGCGTGGGCGTGGAGCGAATTGTACCTGCCGCCCCGGGCCATCCGATATGGCGTGACATCGCCTGTCGACACCCACCTTCCCACGATGCCCATCCTCCGGAAAACCCTAGGTTTCGACCGTCGGGGCTGCGCGACCTTGCATTTCGGAAAATCGTTACCGATAATGGTCAACAAAAATGGTTAACCATTTATTGTTGTTTGGTTGATGATATGGCAAATCGCCATGTTGTGCCATTGACCCTGACGGCGACGACATGGGCAAAACCAACGAACGCATCAGGCCGCCGAGATTGCAAACGAGCGGCCGCCTTATGAATCCTTTGGGTCTGGAGACGTCATGAAACCCGTACATTGCCTGGCTGCGCTTCCCATCGCAGCCTTTTACAGCGGCGGCTGGCTTGCCGAACACGTGGGTACCCGGCTGGCCGGGCTGCCTTTTCTGATGACGTGGAACATCGTGTGGCTGTTGCTCACGTCGGTGGTCATGCTCGTGATGTTCCGCTTCGACGGTTCGCGCGATGCGGCCCAGCGCACCGCGCAACAGGCCTCGGGCGAGCGCCGCGACCACGACGGAGCCGCATCATGAACGCCGCGCTTGCCGTCATCGCGGCGTTTCTGGCTTTTGCGCTTTTCGTGGGGTTGCGCGCACGTCGCGGACGCACGATGAGCCTCGAACAATGGGCGGTGGGCGGTCGTGGCTTCGGCACGCTGCTTGTGTTCCTGCTGATGGCCGGTGAAGCCTTTTCGACGTTCACGTTTCTGGGCGCGAGCGGGTGGGCGTACAGCAAGGGACCGCCCGCGTTTTACATCCTCGCCTACGGGGCGCTTGCGTACCTGCTCGGCTACTGGATGTTGCCCGCAGCGTGGCGTCATGCGACAAAGCACAACTGCGTGTCGTTCTCCGACTTCTTCGCCACGGCGTACCGGTCACGGGCGCTGGGCGTGGTGGTGTCGCTGGTGGCCGTGCTGGGCATGAGCGCGTTGCTTATCATTCAACTGCGCGGGCTGGGCATCATCGTGTCCGAAGCGTCGTACGGCACGATTCCCCCGGCCGTGGCGATCTGGTGCGGCGCTATTGCGATGGTGGTCTATATCACCGTGTCGGGCATTCATGGCTCGGCGAGCATCGCGATTTATAAGGACATCCTGATCCTCGTGATCGCGATCTTCCTTGGCATCTATCTGCCGCTGCATTACTTCGGCGGCTTTGGCGAGATGTTCGACCGCATCGAGGCCGCGCGTCCGGGCTTCCTGCAGATGCCCACGAGCGGGCTGACGCTGTCCTGGTACAACTCGACGATCTTGCTCACGTCGCTTGGCTACTACCTGTATCCGTACGTCTTCACGTCGGTGTATGCGGCGAAGACAGAGAGCGCCGTGCGCAAGAATACGATTCTGATGCCGCTATATCAGATGGTCATTGCGTTCATGTTCTTCGTCGGCTTCGCGGCCATTCTGCAAGTGCCGGGACTGACCGGTGCGGACTCGGATCTGGCGTTGCTGCGCATCGTCAAGCAGACGTTCTCGCCGTGGTTCGTCGGCGTGATCGGCGGGGTGGGGGTGTTGACCGCGCTGGTGCCCGGTTCGATGATCTTGCTCAATGCGTCGACGCTGATTGCCAAGAACATTTATCGCGACGGTTTCGCGCCGCAGGCGAGCGAAGCGATGGTCGGCAAGCTCGCCAAGCGCGTGCTGCCGGTCTTCGGTCTGGTGGCCGTGTTCTTCGTGCTGCGTGGCGGCGCGACGTTCGTGGCATTGGCGCTGTTTGCATCGAGCCTGCTCACGCAGTTGTTCCCGTCGTTCGTGGCGAGTTTGCTGCCGCGTCCGTTCGGCAACAAGTACGGCGCGTTTGCAGGGATCGGCGCGGGCGCGCTCGTCTTGCTGGCGGCCGTCGGGTTCGACGTCACGCTGCGCATGTTGCCCGGCGCGTCGGATACCGTGGCGTCGATCAACATGGGGCTGGTGGCGCTGGCAGTGAACGCGGTGACGTTCGTCACGGTGAGCATGCTGACGCGCGCCCGGAATGTTGACGGCGAGGCCGAAGCAGGACTCTTGAGGAAAGTATGACAACACTGGAAATTCGCAATGCGCGCGGGCTGGACGGCACGTCGGTGGATGTGCGCGTCGAGCACGGCAAGATTGCGGCCATCGGGCCGTCGTTGCCTGGATCGGTCGACGGCAGCATTCGCAGGATCGATGCGCGCGGCGCTTTGCTGATGCCCGGACTGGTCGAGGCGCACACGCACCTCGACAAGACGACATGGGGCATGCCCTGGTACGTGAACGAATGCGGCTCGCGACTCGTCGACCGCATCGACAACGAGCGTCGGTGGCGGGCCACGAGCGGCCACAATGCGGCGGCCGCGTCGCTGGCGCTCGGCCGTGCGTTCCTCGCGGCAGGGACCACGCGGCTGCGCACCCACGTCGATATCGATACCGACGCGGGTCTGCGTCATCTCGATGGGGTGCTGGCCACACGCGAGGCGCTGGCGGACACGCTCGACATGCAAATCGTGGCGTTCCCGCAATCGGGCGTACTCGATCGCGCGGGCACCGTGGAGTTGCTCGATGCGTCGCTCGCGCGCGGGGCCGACGTGCTCGGCTGGCTCGATCCGTGTGCCATCGACCGCGACCCGAAGGCGTCGCTCGACGCGATGTTCGCGCTCGCCGACAAGCATGGATGTCCTGTGGACATCCACCTGCACGAGCCGGGCGAGATGGGCGTGTTCTCGTTCGAGCTGATGCTTGAGCGCATTGTGGCGCTGGGCATGCAGGGCAAGGTCGTGGTTTCGCATGCCTTCTGTCTGGGCGAACTCGACGCTGCGCGCGCCGATGCATTGCTCGCGCGTCTGGCCGATGCTGGTGTGGCGCTCATCACAACGGCACCGCCGTCGCGCATCGTGCCGCCGCTCATGGCATGCCGCCGTGCGGGGGTGACGCTCGCGGGCGGCAACGACGGTATTCGCGACACGTGGACGCCGTACGGTTCGCCCGACATGCTGGAGCGCGCCATGATGATCGGGCTGCGCTACAACCTGCGTCGCGACGACGAACTGGACATCGCGCTCGATTGCGTGACGCATCAGGGGGCACGTGCGTGCTGGTTCGACGGCTACGGTCTGCATGTTGGCGCGCGCGCCGATCTGGTGCTGGTCGATGCGCTGAACGCCGCGCAGGCCATCGTGACGCGTGCGCCGCGTCGCTGGGTGGTTGCGAACGGCCACGTTGTAGTGAACGAAGGCGTGGTGGTATGACGCTTTGGCTGGCCATTGTCGCAGTCGGGCTGACGCTGCGACCGACGCTTACCTCCATCAGTCCGCTGTTGCCGCAAATTCGCGAGGCGACCGGCATGACCTATCCCGTGGCGGCGCTGCTTACGTCGCTGCCGGTATTGGCGATGGGGGCGGGCGCATTCGTGGCGAGCGGCCTGTCGCGTCGCTTCGGCGAGCGTCGGGGTGTCTTGCTCGGATTGGCGGCCCTTGCGCTAGCCTGTAGCGTGCGCTTTTTCGCCGACGATACGGTGATGATGATCGCGACGGCGCTGGCGTCGGGCATCGGCATCGCCATCATTCAGGCGTTGCTGCCGGGGGTGGTGAAGGCGAACTACAGTGCGGCGCGCATGACGTCGATGATGGGGCTGTACTCCGCTGCGCTCATGGGCGGTGGTGGCCTCGGGGCGGCGGCGAGTCCGTGGGCGGCGTCCGAGGCGGGCGACTGGCGCGTAGGGTTAGGTATGTGGCTTGCGGTCGTCGGCGCTGCGGCGCTGGCGTGGTGGCGCGCGCCGCTGAAGGCGCATGCCGTCACTCCGGCCGGGCACCCGATCGCTACGGCCGAGGATCTGCGTGCGGCGTGCCGTGCCGCAACGCAGCAGGTGGCTTCAAACGTTTCAGCGTCCACAACGTCCACAACGTCCGGCACTTCCAGCAAGCCGCCGTCGATGCTCGACCTGTTGCGCAGGCATCGTGCGTGGACGCTGGCTGTCTACTTCGGTCTCATCAACTGCACTTACACGACGATGGTTGCGTGGCTGCCGCCGTTTTATCAGCAGCGCGGCATGAGCGCGACGCAAAGCGGCACATTGCTCGCCGGACTGACGGCGTGTCAGGTCGTGGCGGCGCTGATGTTGCCATGGCTGGCGCGGCGCAATGTCGACCGTCGCCGGTGGCTGACGCTCGCGCTGGCCGCCACACTCGCGGGTCTGGGCGGTCTCGTCGTGGCACCGGATGCCGCGCCGTGGTGGTGGATCGGTGGCATCGGCTTCGGACTGGGCGGCACCTTTTCGCTCGGACTGGTACTGGCGCTCGATCACCATGCGCACCCGCGTCATGCGGCCGCGCTCGCGGCGTTCATGCAGGGCGTGGGCTTTTGCATCGCCGCTGTGGCACCGTTTGCGTCTGGCGCGGTGATGGCGATGACAGGCAGCTTCATGCCGTCGTGGATCGGACTCATCGTTCTCAACGTGGCGCTGATCGCACTGACCTGGCGCTTCGATCCGCAGGGCTATGCGTCGGCGCTGGGTCTGTCGCGCGACGGGCACACCGGGCAGCATCAACGCGCCTGACGCCCTATGCCAGTCGTGCTCTGGCGGTGGCGTCGATGAGTAATTGATGAGTTCGGGAATCGTCCCGTGCGTTGCGCACGCGAGACAGGTGGGTGCGATGCAAAAATCATGCGAGCACCTACGCAATCCGCGCTAAGATGGCTCATCGTGTGATGTCGCAGCGGAGCTTCGTCGCGAGACCGTCGCTCCCGGCCCAAACCGTTCCCTCGGTGGTTCGAGCTTAGCAAGATCAGGGACAAGCGCCCCTTGGGCCAGGTTGGCTGCGTGCTGCCGGAAACCAGGGGAGAACGGATGCTCGGAAAGTCGCGCAGGGCCGTGGGACGATCGTTCGGGACGTTACGCGTCGCGCTCGGTGCCTGCAGCGTCGGCGCGTCGCTGTTCGCAGCGTTTCCGTCTCACGTTTTGGCTGCCGACACCGTCCTTCCGGGGACCGCGCCTGCGAAAGCCGCACCTGCCCCGTCCGCCTCATCCTCCGCGTCATCCCCTGCACCGGCGAAACCCGTGACTGCTACCCCGGCATCAGCCGCGACCGGTGTCGATCAGCGCGTCATGCGCAGCGACGGCGCGTATGCCAACCTCCACGTCTTCCGTCCTCAGGTGGCCTGTAATGGTGTCGTCGTCGTGAGCCCCGGCGCGGGCGACGACCGCGACGCGATGTCGTGGCTCGGGCGAGCGCTCTCGCAGTACGGCTGGCTGACCGTGACGATGGCGCATCAGGAGAGTGGACGCGATTCGTTGCGCGACCGGGTGCGCAACGGTGGTCTACGCGACGGATTGCTCGCGCTCACTACGGATCCCGAAGCGTATGACGACCGTCTCGAAGATGCAGGGGCGGCGTTGCGGTGGGCGCGGGGGCAGTGCCATGCGGGACCTGCCGTGCTGGCGGGACATTCGATGGGCGCGGTGACCGTCATGATCGAGGCGGGCGCGAAGAACAAGCTCGGGCTCGACAGTGACGACCGCTTCGACGCTTACATCGCGCTGTCGCCGCAGGGGAAGGGTGCGATCTTTCCGGCGGGCGCGTGGCATGACGTGCGCAAGCCTGCCCTCCTCGTGACGGGTACGCGCGACGATCCGCTCGAAGGCAAATGGCAGACGCGCACCGAGCCGTTCGCCGACATGCCGCCGGGATGCCACTGGCTGGCGGTGGTCGATGGCGCGACGCACTTCAACTTCGCGGGTTTCGGTTACGGACACGGCGATATCGAAGCGAAGATACTGCCGCTGATGGAGCGGTTTCTCGACAATGTGCGCGGCCATCGGTGCGCCGTGCCTACGCCGGCAGCTGGCGTGAAGTTCGACACGAAGTAAGACAGCGATGGCGGAACAGGACCTCACACGCGGCCCCATCGGCAAGACCTTGTTCTGGTTCTCGCTACCGGTGCTGGGCAGCAACGTGCTGCAATCGCTCAATGCGTCGATCAATGCGATGTGGATCGGCCATTACCTTGGCGAGTCGGCGCTCACTGCGGCGTCCAACGCCAACATCCTGCTGTTCTTCCTGCTCGGTGTCGTGTTCGGCATCAGCATGGCCAACACTATCCTCATCGGTCAGTCCATCGGCGCGAAGAATCCTGAGCTGACCCGGCGCATCGTCGGCACGAGCGCGACGTTCTTCATCCTGCTCTCGACGGCTGTGGCGGTGTTCGGCTACATCTTCACGCCGGAGTTGCTGCGCGCGCTGGGCACGCCGAGCGATGCGCGCGAGTTTGCGGTGGCGTATCTACGCATCATCTTCGTGGCGTTGCCGGTGATGTACTTCTACAACTTCGTGATGATGGCGTTGCGTGGGGCGGGCGATGCGCGCACACCGTTCCGTTTCATGCTGTTGTCCGCCGGGCTGGACGTCGCACTCAACCCGTTGCTCATCTTTGGCTGGGGTCCGATTCCGCCGTTCGGCATTGCGGGGTCGGCGGGCGCGACGCTCATCGCGCAGACCGTGAGCCTTGCCGCGCTCATGTACACCTTGTACAAGCGCCGCGATCCGCTGTGGCTTTCGCGCAAGGATTGGAAGTATCTTCGGATCGACATGGGGTTGCTGCGGCTGATCGTCGTCAAGGGATTGCCGATGGGGTTGCAGATGTTGGTGATCTCGTCGTCCGCGATGGTCATGATGGGGTTCGTCAACGGATACGGATCGCAGACCACGGCGGCCTACGGCGTCGCATCGCAGTTGTGGACGTACGTGCAGATGCCCGCGCTGGCGATCGGTGCGGGGGTGTCGTCCATGACGGCACAGAACGTGGGAGCGGGCTTGTGGGATCGTGTGACAAAGATCGGGCGTGTGGGTGTCGGTCTGAACTTCGTCATGACCGGGACGCTGGTGATCGCGATTCTGTTGTTCAATCGTCAGTTCATGAATGCGTTCTTGCCGGACGACGGCTACGCCATTTCCGTCGCGCAGCACATCAATGCGGTGGTGGCGTGGTCGTTCGTGCTGTTCGGTGTGACCATCGTGCTCTTCGGCGTGGTACGGGCGACGGGCGCGGTGGCAGCGCCGCTCGTCATCCTGTTCGTTTCGCAGTGGGTGATCCGACTGCCGTTCGCGTGGCAGATGCAGAAGACGTGGGGCGCGGAGGCAATCTGGTGGAGCTTCCCGCTGGGTTTCGCCGTCTCGCTCGTGATGGCGCTCGCGTATTACAAGTGGGGCAATTGGCGCGGCGTACGCATGTTGCCCAGGGGGCCGTCGGCCGTGGCGCAGAGCAAAGATGTGGCGGGTGCTGCTGCCGGACCGGCCCCTGTGCCCGTTCCTCCTACCTCGATGACGGCCGGGCCGTCTCCGTCTCCCAACACTCAGGATGCGCAGAACGAACCGCGTGCCTGACCCATCTCCTTACGTTTTTCCTTTCCTCGTGTCACTGCGCGTTCGCGATCCAGCGCGATGCGGATTCCGCCAGTGCTGTGCGCAGCCAGTTCAGCAGGGCTTCCTTCGCTGGATTGTCGCCGAACGGTTCGCGCGAGAGTGCGACGTAGCCTGAGCCATCGCGGATGAAGTTGGCGGGGGCGATGAGGCGTCCGGCGTTCAGTTCGTCGCACACCATGTAGACCGATCCGATGGCGGCTCCGAGGCCTGCGCCGGCGGCTTGCAGACTCAGATAGAAGTGTTCGAACGGCGGCGTTGCCGGGTTGGCGCTCGTCTCGAAGCATTCCAGGTGCTCCAAACGTTCGGGCGACGGCGCGGCGCGCATGGCGCGCTGCCAGTCCTGCCAGGCGTGCGGACGTGTGCGCGTGTGGAGGAGCGAAATCGGTAACGAGTCGAAGGCCGAAGGAAGGCCGACGGGGCCGATCCATTCGTCGGCGAGCGGTTCGGCAATGAGCGAATGTCCCCAGAAGAAGTCGTTGCGTCGAATGGCGACGTCGACACCGGCGCTCTCGAAGTCGAGGGGACCACCGGCAGAGTGGAGGTGGAGCGAGATGCCGGGGTGGGCTTGCGAGAAGGAAGCGAGGCGGGGGATCAGCCATCGCATCGCGAGGGTGGGTTCGCAGGAGACGACGAGCGTGTCCGAGGGAGATCGCGGATGAAGTGTGGCGACGGTGGTGGCGAGTTGCTCGAACATCTGGCGGGTGGTGACGTGGAGCTTTTCTCCGGCGGCGGTCAGGAAAACAGCGCGGTTACGGCGTTCGAAGAGGGGGAGGCCGAGGGCGAGTTCGAGGGTCCGGATTTGTCGGCTGACGGCGCCGTGGGTGACGAAGAGTCGGTCGGCGGCGCGGGCGAAGCTGAGTTCGGTGGCGGCGACGTCGAAAACCTGAAGGGCGTTCAGGGGAAGAGAGCGAAGGGGGCGGAAGGGGGATCGCGTCATGCGTGAGAAATTATCATGGATAAGGGGGCAAATTCATCGTTTTTCGGGCGAAAGGAAAACGAAGAAAATGCGTTCGGAGAATCGACGGCGCGGGGTAGGGGAAGACAAGAACGCCAACGGGAAAGGTGCGATGAGCCGGGGATCAGGGCCCTGTTCTGAACCGAGTTGGGTCTATGTCTGAGGGGCGGAATAGGGCCCTGGTCCCCTGCGGGGTCGAGTACGGAGCGGGAAGATCGGGCACAAACAAGAAGGGTGAAAGGAAGTCATGCAAGAGCTAATAGCGGTAATGACGATCACGGTCTTGGCGGTGATCAGCCCCGGTGCGGATTTCGCGATGGTGACGCGTGCGAGCTGGCGTCATGGGCGGCGCGCGGGGTTATGGGCGGCGTTGGGGATCGCTGCGGGCGTGCAGGTACACGTGGCGTACACGTTGGTAGGCGTGGGGCTGCTGATCATGCAGGTGCCGTGGTTGTTCACGGTGATCAAGTGGATTGGTGCGGCGTATCTCGTGTACATCGGGTGGCGCACGTTGCGGGACCGGTCGCCGGTCGTGGACGTCACACAGGAGGGCGGGGCATCCGCGTCACCTGAAGCGGGCAACGCAGCCCCCACCCGCTGGCGCGAGGCGTTCCAGGCGTTCCGTACAGGCTTTTTCACTAACGCATTGAATCCAAAGACCACTTTGTTCGTGGTGAGCACCTTCACGCAGGTCGTTCATCCGGGCACGGGCTGGGCGCTCGGCCTGGCGTACGGGGCGTTCATGTCCCTTGCGCATTGGGTGTGGTTCAGCCTTGTGGCGCTGGGATTCTCGGCGGGATGGATGCGCGAGGCGATGGTGCGACGGCAGCATCTCGTGAGACGCACCATCGGCGGCGCGCTGATGACGCTGGGCGGATTGCTGGCAATGGCGAGTCGCTGAGGTCGGTGCGGGCAACGGGAGCGGTTTCCGGGCGATTCCGCCCCGAATGCCATGAAAATGGCGCAGGAATGACCAAAAAATGACGGAAAACTGGCAAAAATGGGGGCGAGAATGGAGTGAAATCCTTTCATTTCGCCGTCCGGTCACAAAAAGTCACAAATTTGTGACGCGCTGGAAGTACCGTCACAGCAGACGATTGGGGTAATGTGAGCACCCGCTTCGAAGGTTTTGCCGATGCATCTTTAGTCAATCGGTGAATGAACGGGTAAAATTGCGCGTTCGGCGCACGCTGGCTGTGGCCAGCACGCGCGTTACATGCCATTCCCCACTGCCGATGGAATTCCTGCTCAACGCGGTTCCCCGCAAGATTTCCCACCGTGCCCTGCGCCTGGCGATTGCCGGCGTACTCAGCGTCTGTGCGCTCGTCTCGGGCGCGGCGCACGCCTTCTCGTTCGACGACGTCGCCAAACAAGCGCATACGCTGGCGAACAATCGCTATAAGCCCAAGGATCCGAACCTCCCCAAAGAGCTTCAGAATCTGACCTACGACCGCTATCGCAACATTCGCTTCAAGCCTGAAAAGGCGCTGTGGCGTGCGCAAAAGCTGCCGTTCGAGCTGATGTTCTTCCACGAGGGTTCGTACTACGACCGTCCCGTCAAAATCAACGAACTGATCGGCAACAGCGCGCGCGAAGTGCGCTACAGCCCCGACATGTTCGACTTCGGCGCACTCAAGGTCGACCCCAAACAACTGCGCGGCCTCGGCTTCGCGGGTTTCCGTATTCACTTCCCGGTCAACACGCCCAAGTACAAAGACGAAGTCATGGTCTTCCTCGGCGCGAGTTACTTCCGTGCGCTGGGCAAGAACCAGACGTATGGCTTGTCGGCTCGCGGCCTCGCGCTCGATACCGCGCTGAATTCCGGAGAAGAGTTTCCGCGCTTCACCGAGTTCTGGATTCAGCGTCCCGCGCCCGGTGCGAAAGAGCTGATCATCTACGCGTTGCTCGACTCGCCGCGCGCGACCGGTGCGTACCGCTTCACGCTGCGCCCCGGCGTCGACACGACCGTCGACGTCAAATCCGAACTGTTCCTGCGCGAAAACGTCACCAAACTCGGCATTGCACCGCTGACCAGCATGTTCTTCTTCGGCGAAAACCAGCAGGCCCCCGTGCCCGACTATCGCCCCGAAGTGCATGACTCCGACGGCCTGTCCATCCAGTCCGGTACGGGCGAATGGATCTGGCGTCCGCTCGTCAATCCCAAGCGCCTGCTGGTGTCGTCGTTCTCGCTATCCAACCCCGGCGGTTTCGGGCTGGTGCAACGTGACCGCGACTTCAACAGCTATCAGGACCTTGAAGACCACTATGAATTACGTCCGAGTGCCTGGGTCGAACCGAAGGGCAAATGGGGGCAAGGCCGCGTAGAACTGGTCCAGATTCCCACGCCGGACGAAACCAACGACAACATCGTCGCCTACTGGGTGCCCGATACGCCGCCCAAGCCCAAGCAGCCGCTGTCGCTCGAATACCGGCTCTCGTGGCAAAAAGATAACGATAAGCGCCCGCCTTTGGCGTGGGTGACGCAAAGCCGCCGGGGACACGGCTACCGGGGAAAACCAGACGACAGTCTGCTCTTCGCGCTCGACTTCGAAGGCCCGGGGCTCAAGAAGCTGCCGGACGATGCCAAGGTCGAAGGCAATGTGTCCATCGACGGCAACGGCAAGATCCTCGAAGTGCAGACGCAGCGCAATGACGTCACGGGAGGCTATCGCGTCATGCTTCGCATGCGCCGCCTCGATTCCGAGAAACCCGTCGAAATGCGCGCTTACCTGCGCAACGGCAGTAACACCCTATCCGAAACGTGGAGCTACCTGTTACCCCCCGAGTGAGCGACCGCTCCGACATTCCGGTCGACGAAGTTTACGTCGACCGGTTGCCCCTGCCCGCCGAACAACGTCGTGCGCTGCTCGCGCAAGCGAAGCGTGACGGTGGCGATTCGCTCGACGTTCTGACCCGCTTGCAGCGCTTGCTGGCTGCGCGTGGTGCGAGCGTTGCAGGCGAGGCAATCGATACGACCGACACGCCTGCGACGGCTCCCGATGGCACGCAGGCCACCGAGGCCGGCGGTCGGACCGACGCCGCCACCACAACGGTGGCGACGGCGGCGTGGCACGCCCACGATCTTGCCGAGATCGAGTCCGACAGCGACGCGGTGCTCGCATCGCAACCCGTGCGCCTCTCGCTCACGGAAGGCGGCTCACTGGCCGCCGCGGCGGGCTTGAACGAAGTGCGTGGCGTGCAGACGCTGCGTGTCTCGCCGCCGGTGCGCCGCACGTCGCTCATTCCGCGTCCGTGGTCGCTCAATCCGCTCGCACGGCTGTGGCGTAAGCTCATCGGCCGCAAAGACCCCGATCCACTCGTGCGCGATGCACCCGATCCCAAGGGACGCTGGTCGCAGGCGGGCCGCCGTCGCCGCTGGATGCTGCTCGCATTGATGATCGCGCAGACGGCGCTTGCCACGCACTTCATGGCCTCGGTGCTGCCGTATCACGGCGCCGATCCCCTTGAGTTCTCGGTACTCGTGCTGTTTGTGCTGCTCTTCGGCTGGGTCTCGGCCGGTTTCTGGACAGCTATCTTCGGCTTCTTTGTCCTGCTGGTCGGTGGCGAACGTCACATGATCTCGAAGATGGCGGCGGGCGACGCGCCCATCGAGCCCGATGCGCGCACCGCCATCGTCATGCCGATCTGTAACGAAGACGTCGGCCGCGTGTTCGCCGGTTTGCGTGCAACCTACGAGTCGCTGGCCAAGACCGACTCGCTCGAACGCTTCGACTTCTTCATTCTGTCGGACTCCAACGAGGCCGATAACTGCACTGCCGAAGTTGACGCATGGCAGGCGCTGTGCCGTGAAGTCGGTGGCTTCGGACGCATCTTCTATCGCCGACGTCAGCGGCGCGTGAAGCGCAAGAGCGGCAACCTCGATGACTTCTGCCGTCGCTGGGGCAGCGACTATCGTTACATGATCGTGCTCGACGCGGATAGCGTCATGAGTGGCGAATGCCTGACCAAGCTCGTGCGCATGATGGAGGCGCATCCGAGCGCCGGCCTGATCCAGACCGCACCGCTCGCCGCAGGCCGCGAAACGTTCTACGCGCGTTTGCAACAGTTCGCAGGGCGCGTCTATGGCCCGCTGTTCACCGCTGGGCTGCACTACTGGCAACTCGGTGAATCGCATTACTGGGGACACAACGCGATCATCCGCCTCAAGCCGTTCATGGAGCATTGCGCGCTTGCGCCGCTACCGGGCAAGGGCGCGATGTCCGGCGCGATTCTCTCGCACGACTTCGTGGAAGCAGCGCTCATGCGACGCGCGGGTTGGGGCGTGTGGATTGCCTACGATCTGCCGGGCAGCTACGAGGAAATGCCGCCGAACCTGCTCGACGAACTCAAGCGCGATCGCCGCTGGTGTCAGGGCAATCTGATGAACTTCCGATTGTTCCTCGCGGAGGGCATGCATCCGGTGCACCGTGCGGTGTTCGTCACGGGCGCGATGGCGTATGTGTCCGCGCCGCTGTGGTTCATCTTCCTGATCCTCTCGACGTGTCTGCTGGCCAAACACACGCTGGTGGTGCCGGAGTACTTCACAGCACCGCGTCAGTTGTTCCCGGTGTGGCCGGAATGGCACCCCGAGCGCGCGCTGGCGTTGTTCTCCGCGACGGCGACGCTGCTCTTCCTGCCCAAGATCCTGGCGGTGCTGCTGATTTGGGTGAAAGGGGCGAAGCGCTTTGGCGGTGCCTTCGCGGTGACCGTCAGCGTGTTCATCGAGATGGTGTTTTCTGCGGTGCTCGCACCGGTGCGCATGCTGTTTCATACGCAATTCGTGCTGGCGGCGCTCACGGGCATCGCGATTCAATGGAAGTCGCCGCCGCGAGAAGATGCCGAGACGCATTGGGGCGAGGCGATTCGCCGCCACGGACTGCAAACGGTGATCGGCATGGCGTGGGGCGGGGTCGTCTACTGGCTCAACCCGGACTTCATCTGGTGGCTGATGCCGATTGTCGGCTCGATGATGATTTCGATTCCGGTGTCGGTTTTCTCCAGCCGTGTGTCGTTGGGGCGGAGTCTCAAGCGTGCGCGCCTGTTCCTGATTCCGGAAGAGTCGTGGCCGCCCAAGGAACTGCGTATGACGGAGAAGTACACGAGCGAGGCGGGTAAGCACGTCGACTTCGTGGACGCCGTGGTCGATCCAATGGCCAACGCGCTGGTGGCGTCGAGCGTCAAACCGACACTGGACGATGCGAAGCGCGACGCCTTGCGCGCCGGCCGTGTCGAGACGGCGCTGCTGCGCGGCCCGACCAAACTCACTAACACGCAGAAGTGGGAGTTGCTCAACGATCCGCGCGCACTGGCGGCGCTTCATCTGCTGGTGTGGACCGATCCCCGCGCGCATCCCGAATGGTGCGACGCACGTGCCAACGGGTTGTCACAGGGTTTCCTCGCGTCCGCTTGAGTGCTGCACAGAGGTCGACGGGCAAAAAAACGGCAAGGCATCGCGCCTTGCCGTTTTTTCATGCGTGCCGCCGATGCCGGATGCCGGATCAGCGCGGCGGCAGGAAGTCGTTCGGATTGAACGGCGTGCCTTTCTGACGCACCTCGAAGTGTAGCTTCACAACGCCATGCGAGTCGGTGTCGCCCATCTCGGCGATCTGCTGCCCCTTGCTGACCGACGCGCCTTCCTTCACGCGCAGCGCGCGGTTGTGGGCGTAGGCGGTGAGGTAGCCGTTTTCATGCTGAACCATCACGAGATTGCCGTAGCCGCGCAGCCCGTTGCCCGCATACACGACCTTGCCCGCCGCAGCGGCGTAAATCGGATCGCCGGCCTGGCCGCCGATATCGATGCCTTTATTGCTGCTGCCGTTGTAGTTGGCGAGAATTCTGCCGGTCGCGGGCCACGTCATCGGAATCTTGTTCGTCGCGGTACGCGGCGCGGCCGGGGCTGGCGCGGGTTTCGGCGCAGGCTTTGCCTGAGGACGAGGACGTGCCGCACCCGACGACGCACTGCCGGAGGACGCCACGGCCGCCGGGGCACTCGACGATCCGGGCGGTGGCACGACGCGCAACACCTGGCCGACTTCGATCTTGTCAGCGTCGGCCAGACCGTTCCAGCTCACCAGATTGGCGGTGCTGGTGTTGTTGGCGCGGGCGATGCCGTACAGCGTGTCGCCGGATTGCACACGATAGCTGCCAGCTGGCACGGGGCCATAGTTAGGCGTTCCAGCGCAGGCGGCGAGTGTAGCGCAAACGGCCAGACTGATCAGGTGGGTACGGCAGCGGGCAAGCCAGCGCGGCTGGCCGGACATACGAATTTCAGGCTGCGATCGCAGGGATCGCGCGAGGTGAATAGGCTCCATCCGTGGGCAGGTTGAAAAAAACTTGGGGGTGGAGGCCCGCTGACGGTCGCGAAACGCGGTGGCCGGCCAACTTTCGCTGGAATGTGCGCAGTAGGGGAAAAACGTCGGAAAACGGTTTCACACAGCACAAAACACGGGCCAAACGGGCGACAACGGCATGGGCGCGGGACAAAGCGCTTATTGTACGGGCTGCGATTGCCGATCGGACATTCAAACAGTGCCCAAATTCCCCGCTATTTGCGGAAATTGTTACTCTTTTTGCGGCATTTTCCCGGTTGACAAGCGTCGAGCCACCGCGTATAAAACAGCTTGCAGATTGTCAAGCCGCGAAGTTGTTGTCAGACGTAGTTTTCCTGCTTCTCGCTGGTTTCTAGTCCTTCATTTTCCCTTGATTGTCAGCGCTTCACGAGGTCAATTCCGACCTCAGGCTATTGTTTTATTAGGAAAAAACATGGAAACCGGTACCGTTAAGTGGTTCAACGACGCAAAGGGCTTCGGCTTTATTACCCCGGACAACGGTGGCGAAGACCTGTTCGCTCACTTCTCCGAAGTGAAGGTGGACGGCTTCAAGTCGCTGCAAGAGAACCAAAAAGTGTCGTTCGAGGTCAAGACTGGCCCGAAGGGCAAGCAAGCTGCGAACATCAAGCCGGTTTAAGGCTGATTCGCTTCACGTGATGCCGCGCTAGCCTTCGGGCAGCGCTGTGTCCCGCGACCGACAGGCCCGGTGACGAAAGTCACCGGGCCTGTTTGTTTTTCGGCGCGCTGTCGTTCGGTTTGACGAGATCCCGCAGATTCGCATGAGACGTGCACGCGAACGATGTCACCGTCACAGTTCGACGCTACAATGCCTGATCGAATTCGCGTAAGTATTTTTCCGGGGCAATCATGAGCCTGCAAACGTGGTGGCTATACGTAGTCACCGTTTTTTTCGTCTCCGCCACGCCGGGCCCGAACATGTTGCTCGTCATGACGCATGGCGCGCGCCACGGGCTGCGCGCATCGCTCGGCACGATGGCGGGGTGCATGACGGCGCTGATCGCGATGATGTCGATTTCCGCCGCCGGTCTGGGGGCTGTGCTCAAAGCCTGGCCGATGCTGTTCGACACGCTGCGGTATGTGGGCGCAGCCTATCTCGTCTACCTCGGTTACAAGAGCTGGCGCTCGCCGGTGAACGCTCAGGACGAAGCTGCCAAACTCGCGACGCCGGCGCTGGTCGCCGATTCGAATTTCGGCAAACTGTTCAAGTCGGGCTTCCTCGTCGCGGCCAGCAACCCCAAAGCCATTCTTTTCGCGGCGGCATTCCTGCCGCAGTTCATCGATCCGACGGCCGCCAAGCTGCCGCAATTCTCGATCCTGCTCGGCACGTTCGCCGTCATCGAGATGAGCTGGTACATGGTCTACGCCACGGGCGGGTTGCGCATTGCTCCGTATCTGCGTGAAGCGCGCGTGCTCAAGGCGTTCAATCGCATCAGCGGCGGCGTGTTCATGGGCTTCGGTGCGTTGATGGCCGCGGTGCATCGCTGATCGGCTGCGCAGCACAGGAAAGATAAGGAAAGGGCGTGGAATGGCCCGAGTGTGGCGCACGGCACGGGGAGCGGTAGGCTCGTGCGCCGGGGCACTCAATATTTCCGGCCAGTGACCGTTAACGTTCATGACCAGATGCATGAGACGGCTTTATTACGTACGGTGGGCGTGGTTGCGCGCGCCGTCACGGGGACAAATAGAAGATCAGGTATGGAAACGACAGAACCGCAGGTGACACCGGCGCCCACGGACGAAGAGTCTCAACTGCATGACTCGTATCGCATCAGCAACCCGCTGGAAATCGGCGGCGTGCTGCGTCATCTGGCGACCCGCGGCGACTTCATGACGGTGTACTTCGCAAACGGCCAGCGTCAACTCGTCACGCGACTGCTCAAGGTCGAACCGCAAGCGCGCGGTTTCTATTTCGACTGGGGCGGCATCGAGACCGAAAACCGGGCACTGCTCGCCAACAAGCGCGCATTGTTCGTCGGGGTGCCCGAGGGCATTCAGGTGCATTTCCCCATCGGTGATGTGGAGGAGCGCGAGTACGAAGGCTATCCCGCGTTCTATTCGTCGTATCCGGAAACCCTCGTGCGCTTGCAGCGCCGCGACTATTTCCGCGTGAAGACGCCGATCCTCGATCCGTATCAGTGCACGGTCAAATTCCCGGAAGACACGCCGTTGCGCCTCGCGGTGTTCGATCTGTCGCTGGGAGGCGTGGGGCTGCGCACGAAGGCCGAAGCCGCTGCCGAGATCCCGAAGGGATCGATGTTGATGCACGTCGAGATCGAATTGCGTGACTATGGGACCGTGCAGGTCGATCTGGAAGTGTGCGCGGTGCGCGCCGTGCCGCTTGCCAAGGACATCGAGTATCACATCGGCTGCCGCTTTATCGCGCTGTCGCGCACGGCCGAGTCGCGTCTACAAAAGCTGATCACGCAACTCGAACTCAATCGCAAGGCGTTCGCCCGGGCCTGAGGTCTTCAGCGAAAATAGCGACGTCACTCGACAAAAAAGGGCGGCCTTTCGGTCGCCCTTTTTGCATCCTTGTCACCCGTGCCACTCGTTCAGTGCCCTTGCCCCGATATCAACCAGGCGCATGAATGCGCAGCGCTGGAATGGCGTGCAGCAGGCGGAGCAAATCTGTCTGACGACGGCATCCCGTTTTGTCGAAGATATGTCGCAACTGTGTGCGCGCCGTATTGATGGCGACGTTGGCGTCCTGCGCGTATTGCGCGAGCTCGCGCCCCTCGGCCAGCGCCTGTGCAAGGCGCGCTTGCGTCGGTGACAACCCGAACAGTACCTTGAGCGTGTAGGGACCGAGCGTGACGCGCCGGTCGAGCTCACCGATTGTGAGCATCGCCATCGGCTTTTCCCACGGTGCGGCGCAGGCATGTGACTCACGCAGCGGTAGCACCGTGACGACCCAGTGTTGCTGATTGTCACCTTGCAGACGATGGCTGCCCGCGACCGGCATCGGCGCGGTCGCATGGGTAATGAGACGCCGCACGGCTTGCTCGTCGTTGGGCAGCACGGCGGTGAACTTCCCGCCGCGAATACACATGTTGCGCGTAGCTCCGAGACATTGATGCGCGGCGACGTTCAGATAGTGCGCATGCCCGGTCTCATCTGTAATGACGATGGCCATGTCGAGATGGTCGAGAACCGCCATGCCGATGGCTGCCTGCGCCTGCAAGTGACGGGTGCCCGCCCGCAGACGTGCCGCCCGCGCGATGTGTTTCGTCAGAATTTCCAGCTCGGGCGCATCGTCGGCGTCTTCGAACGGCACATGATCGGGCGCACGGAACACCGCCAGCAACTCGCTGGTGCCATCGGCCCCGTCGAGATGCATGCCATATGTGTAACGCACGCCGTGAGGAATCAGAAAGTCGTTGAACAGCTCGCTACGGGCCACGTAGCGATCGCTCAGGTGATGGTGACACCGCATGGCATGACCAACCGGCTGTTGCAGCATCAGCGCCACGCGCGGATCGGTGGGGGCGAGTTTCTCGACGAACTCGCGGATGAGGTCGGGGGAAGCGTCAAGTGAGTTGGAGTCGCGCGTCGCACAGTGACGCGCGCGATCCCACGTGACCGAATGGAAGCCGATGCCACCGGCCCACCGGTTGAATTCGCGCAATGCCTGATCCCAACGCGCTTCGTCGAGCACTCCGTCGTAGCAAGTGCCGATCAGCGCGTCGAGAGACAACTTCCCCGTGTCGTCCATCGTCGCCTCCCCTGGCTTTGTCGTGACGAACTTATGTCCTGCTTTGCCCGCGCCAACTCGCGTAACTTGTGTGGTCGCCTCTAGACGGGCTGGTTACGCATAGTGCGTATTCTGGCAAGCGACATCACGGGGATCAATCGGGGTCAGTGCTCGCGTTGTTGCATCGCCACATCCGGCGGCTCACCGCGCGCTTCGCGTACGCCGTCCGGGTAGATGCGCACGAGCACGATACGCGGCCCCTGCATCTTCTTGACGACCACCGAGAAGCCCTCGAAGTCGACCTTCTGGCCCTCGCGCGGCAGATAACCGAGCGCGTTCATGATGAGTCCCCCCACCGATTCGGCGTGCTCGCTCGGAATATCCAGGCCGAGCGCGCGCTCCAGCGTCAGGATCGGTAAGCTGCCGCGCCCGATGAGCGTGCCGTCTTCCATGCGGGTCCAGTCGTCTTCCGTCTGACGGAATTCGTCGCGAATCTTGCCGACCAGCGCAGAGAGCAGGTTGTCCAGCGTGAGGAAGCCGATGGGCTTCTGGTCTGGCCATCCCACGATGGCAAAGTGCGGTGCACCCCGGCGGAAGCGGCTGAACAGCTCGCGCGCGGCCATATCGGGCTTCACGCGTTCGACCGGACGCGCCATGCTGCCCAGATCCTCGATGGGCTGGCCATGATGCTCGGCCAGGAACAGATCTTTCAGGTGGACCACACCGAGGACGGTTTCGCCGTCGTTGTCAAAGAACGGATAGCGGCTGTAGCGATGGCGGTAGGCCGTGTCCATGTTCTGCGCGAACGTGGCGTTACGACGGAAGGCCGCGACTTCGCTCATCGGGCGCATCAGATCGGACACCGTCAGGTCGCTGAAGTCGATGGCGTAGGCGACCACGTTCCAGTCGTCGCGCGAGAGCTTTTCGCTCGATGCACCCCGGCGCACGATCAACTTGATTTCGTCGGCCGAGTAATGGGCGTCGGTGCCATGCGACGGATCGAGGCCCGTCCAGCGCAGCAGGCGGTTGGCACTGTGGTTGAGCACCCAGATGGCCGGGTACATCAGCCAGTAGAAGCCGTACAGCGGCGCGGCCGTCCACACGGACACCGCTTCGGGCATGCGCAGCGCCATCGACTTCGGCGCGAGCTCGCCCACGACAATGTGCAGATACGAGATCGTGAAGAACGCAATGAAGAACGCGAGCCCGTGGATCAGTTCGGGAGAGCTGACGCCGGCCAGTTCGAACAGTGGCGTGAGAATTCGGGCAAATGCTGGTTCGCCGATCCAGCCCAGGCCGAGCGAGGCGAGGGTGATGCCGAGCTGGCACGCAGAAAGGTAAGTATCGAGCTGGCCGTGGACCTTGGCCAGAATACGGCCGCGCCAACCTCGCTGGCGGGCAATGACATGAACGCGCGTCTGGCGCAGTTTGACGAGGCCGAATTCCGCCGCCACGAAGAAGCCGTTGAGCAACACCAGCAGGATCGCAGCGACGATCAGTAAGAAGTTTTCCAAAATATAGGGAATGGGACGACAGGCCCGACAGTATAAGTGACAAACACTTAGGGACGATTTAGCAGGCGCCAGCCTGGCATGGCAAAGGCTTCCACGAGGAAATCGATCATGGCGCGGACCTTGGCGCTCAGGTATTTGCGTGACGGATAGACGACATAAATGCCGCGCTCGCCCTGCGTGTACTCGGGGAGGAATTCGACGAGGCGACCGTCGCGCAGCGCGTCTTGCACGAGAAAGGCCGGTTGCAGGATGATGCCGCCCCCGGCCAGCGCCGCAGCCATGCATGTGTCGCCGTTATCGGCGATGAGGCGGGCGTGCGTCTGCACAGAGACGGGGCCGTCCGGCCCGTCGAAATGCCATTCGCGGCGGTGCAGGAAGTAGCTGTAACCGACCGTCTCGTGATGGGGCAGCTCGCTCGGATGCTTCGGGGTGCCGTGTTGCGCGAGATAGCCGGGCGACGCACACAGCACAAGACGCGTGCCCGCCAGCCGCCGGTGGACGAGCGACGAATCGGGCAGCCGCGAGATGCGAATCGCCAGATCGTAGCCTTCGTCCACGATATCGACGAGCCGGTCGCTTAGCGTGATGTCCAGTGAGACGTGCGGGAATTGGGCGAGAAAGGCGGGCCAGAGCGGGGCGAGATGCAGCACGCCAAACGTGTGCGGGGCGTTGATCCGCAAGGGCCCTGCGGGTTCGCCGTCCTGCTCGCCTGCCATGGCGTCGGCTTCGTCGAGTTCCGCGAGGATCTGACGGCAGCGCTCGACGTATCGCTGGCCGGGCTCGGTCAGCGACAGGCGGCGCGTGGTGCGCTGGATCAATCGGGTGCCCAGACGCGCTTCGAGGTCCGCGACGTATCGCGAGACGGCCGTCTTCGAAATGCCCATCGCGTCGGCCGCCTTGACGAAGCTGCCCGACTCGACCACGGCGATGAAGCACTCGATCTCGCGAAGTTTGTTCATGCCGGGTCCAAGGGTATCGATGGCGTTATTGTGCCAGCACGCCGACTTCCGCGAGCGACGGGGCGGCGCTGCCGAACGCGAAGGCGTCCATGCGCAGTGCGCCGTAGGTCGAGCCGGTGTCGAAGTGCGTCTGATGGGCGGGATCGTCGGCCGCGCCGAGCGCGACGTAGATCGGCAGCAGATGTTCGTCCGTCGGGTGCGCACGCTCGGCGTGCGGTGCGCGGGCCCGATAGTCGAACAGGGCGTCGAGGTCCATCGCCGCCAGATGTTCGGTGAACCACGTCGAAAACTCGGCCACGTAAGGCGCTTCGGGAGCCGTCTCACGTGCACCGCCCGGGGCGCGGAATACCTCGTGCAGATTGTGCGTGAAGCTGCCCGACGCCACGATCAGCACGCCCTCTCGAGCGAGCGGTGCGAGCGTCTGCCCGACTTGGTACTGATATTCGGGACGCATATGCCGTTGCAGCGACAACTGCGTGACCGGCACATCTGCATCGGGATACAGATAGCTCAGCGGCACCCACGCGCCATGATCGAGACCCCACTGATCGTCGGTGACGGCGGGCAGGCCGACGTCCTTCAACATCTGCACGGTGCGCTCTGCGAGTGCCGGTGCGCCCGGCGCGGGGTACTTCAGTTCATAGAGTTCGCGCGGGAAGCCGCCGAAGTCGTGGATCGTGCGTTGCTGCGCGAGGTTGCCCACTCGCGGTGTCGGCGTCGACCAGTGCGGCGAGATCACGAGAATCTCCTTGGGACGCGGCACCGCACGCCCCAGCGCCGTCAGCAACGGGCCGGTGCGGCCCGGTTCGACCGCGAGCAACGGCGAGCCGTGGGAGACGAAGAGGGTGGGAAGGGCAGACATGGCATTCACTCCGGCAAAACAACGCTAAACGACATCACGACAGGATCAGGCGGCGTACGACTGGGCAGCTTCGCGGATGGACCTTGGCGATTATGCGGTGCGGTTACGGCGAATCGCGAAGGCACCGTCGCCCAGCAACGCCACGGCCAGCAGGCCCACGAGCCAGAACGCCGGGAATTCCCAGCCGCCGCCCTTGTTGGTGAACAACCAGCCGTTGTGGCCGTGCACCGAGACGATGGTGCCGAGCATCAGTGCGGCGAGCGGCAGGGCAGCCCAGCGGGCGTAGAAGCCGGTGATCAGCATGAGGCCACCGATCAGTTCAAGCGCCATCGTGACGTAGGCGACGACCGGCGGCAGGCCAAGCGAGCCCATGAAGCCGACGAAGCCGGGCACGGTGAAGACGAACACTTTCAGCGACAGATGCGAAAGGAACAGGATACCCAGCGAGACGCGCAGCAGCAGGGCAGCGTACGGGGCAGTTTTGGTATCGATCATGACAAGCTCCGGTGAGGGAATCGGAATACGGACTAAAGGTCGGCTCGGCCGTCGATGGCCATTCACGTCGATTGAACGGTGACGTGGTGTCGACGACTGACTTAGCCCCAATTCTAGGGAGCGCGATCGTACAGATAAATGAGTGGTGAGGGGATTGATTGTCCCGATGAAAGGGACAATAAAGGCGGGGTGGTTGTCGATGCAAGCCGCCCGGGGCGCACCGGGTGGCTTGCATCGCGCAGGATTGCCTGGGCCGTTCAGGCCGTTGCGATCATCCGGTCGAGCAATTCGACCCAGTGCTGCACTGGCGCGTGGTCGCGGGCGTGTTCGCCCTTGGCCGTCGCCTGCAAATGGCAGATGCAACCGACGTTGGCCGACACGACCAGTTCCGGGTCGAGGGCGTCGAGTGACTTCCACTTGGCGTCGCGCAATTGATGCGACAGGTCCGGTTGCGTGACGGAATATGTCCCGGCCGAGCCGCAGCAGATGTGACTGTCCTGCGGCAGCATGACGTTCACGCCCACACCGGCGAGCACCTTCTCCACCACGCCCTTGAGTTGCTGGCCGTGTTGCAGCGTGCAGGGCGGGTGATAGGCGATCTTGCCCGCTTTACGGTTCGGCACGCGCTTTTGCAACGCTTCCAGATTGTCGAGCAGCACCTCCGACAGATCGCGCGCGAGTTCGGAGACGCGCTGCGCCTTGCCCGCGTACTTCGGATCGTGACGCAGGAGGTGGCCGTATTCCTTGATCGTCGCACCGCATCCCGACGCGTTGATTACGATGGCTTCCGTACCGGCTTCGATCTCCGGCCACCAGGCGTCGATGTTGCGGCGGGCGTCGTCGAGACCGTCGTCGTGATAGTTCAGGTGCAGACGAATCGCACCGCAACAGCCAGCGGACGAGGGGCGCACCATCTCGATGCCGAGGGCGTCGAGCACACGGGCGGTGGCCTTGTTGACGTTCGGCAACATGGCCGGTTGCACGCAGCCTTCGAGCATCAGCATGCGGCGCGCGTGCTTCGCTTGCGGCCAACTGCCGGAGCGCTGACGGTGCGGCACTTTCTCGCGCAGCGAGCGCGGCAGCAGCGTGCGGAACTGCTGTCCGAGGCGCAGGGCGGGCGAGAACAGAGTGCGATTGGGCAGCACGTGGGCGAGGGTCCAGCGCACGGCGCGCTCGCCAGCAGGACGGCCGACCTTGGCGTCGACATGGCGGCGGCCGATGTCGACCAGACGCCCGTATTGCACACCCGAGGGGCAGGTCGATTCGCAACTGCGGCAGGTCAGGCAACGATCGAGGTGACGCTGCGTTTCGCGCGTCACGCTCTGGCCTTCGACCATCTGCTTGATCAGATAGATACGCCCGCGCGGGCCGTCGAGTTCGTCGCCCAGCAACTGATAGGTCGGGCAGGTCGCGGTACAGAATCCGCAATGCACGCATTTGCGGAGAATGGCTTCGGCTTCGTCGCCGTCCGGTGTCTGACGAAGGAATTCTGCGAGGTTCGTTTGCATCGTTCTTTGTTTAGCGATTTACCGGTACAACCGATGACGGTTGAAGATGCGGCTCGGATCGAATGCTTGTTGCAGACGCTCGCCGATAGCTTGCAGCGCGGCGCTCTGGGGCGTAAATACACGCTCCGCGCCGGTCGACTTGCTGCCGTGGCGAAACAGCGTAGCATGCCCGCCGACCGCTGCGGCAATTGCGCGAATCTCAGTGGCCGGGCGCGGCGTGATCCACCACCGTTGCGCACCGCCCCATTCGACGAGATGCTCGTCGCCGCCTGTCAGCGGCGGCGTGGTCGGCGGCACCGACAGACGCCACAGCGGCTGCCCGTCGCCCTGTACCGGCGCGTTGGCGAAGAACGGGTGCGTTTGCTCGCGCAGCGACGTCCAGAAGGCATGCGCTTCGAGGGCACCGACATGACGGCCGCCCATCGTGACGCGCGCGGCGTCGATGGCGGCGGCAGCACCACCGAGGCGCACGCTCAACACATCGTCGTGCCACGCCGAGCCCATGAGCGGCAGCGGCTGACCACCCCAGCGATTGAGCTGGTCGATGGCCTGCGCCTGCGTCAGGTCGAAGCACAACGTCGCCTCCGCTACCGGGCAGGGCAGTACCTTGATCGAGAGTTCCAGCAGGATGCCCAGCGTGCCGAGTGAACCTGCGAGGACGCGTGAGACGTCGTAGCCCGCCACGTTCTTCATCACCTGCCCGCCGAAATGCAGCACCTGGCCGTGTCCGTTCATGACGACCGCGCCGAGCACGAAGTCGCGCGGCGCACCGACGTGCGGGCGGCGCGGCCCGGCGAGACCGGCAGCGATGCAACCGCCCAGCGTCGCACCGGGGCCGAAGTGGGGAGGCTCGAACGGCAGCATCTGGCCACGCTCGGCGAGCGCGGCTTCGATCTCCGCGAGCGGGGTGCCCGCACGCGCGGTGATGACGAGCTCGGCCGGATCGTACGAGACGATGCCTCGATAGGAGCGCACATCGAGCGGCTCACCCGTCGGCGTCTCGCCGTACCAGCGTTTCGTGCCGCCGCCCTGAATGTCGAGGGGCGTGCCGCTGGCGGCGGCGCCGAGCACGCGCTCACGGATCGTCGCGAGCGCCTGGGCGGCGCGGCTCGCTTCGCTGTCGGGGGATGACGATGGAGGCGGTGGCGTAAGCGGCACTGGCGACGCCGTATGAAGGGCTTGCGACATCAGAACCTCGGCAAATCGGGATGGGGGAGCAGGCCGCCGCGCACATGCATCTTGCCGTACTCGGCGCAGCGCGCGCGCGTGGGGATGCCTTTGTCGGCGTTGAGCAGGCTAGCGGGATCGAAGGCGCGCTTTACGGCGAAGAAGGCGTCGCGCTCTTCTTCGGAAAACTGCACGCACATCGAGTTGATCTTCTCGATACCGACGCCGTGCTCGCCGGTCACCGTCCCGCCCAGTTCCACGCACGCTTCGAGAATGTCGCTACCGAACGCTTCGGCGCGGTGCCATTCGTCCAGATCGTTGCCGTTGAACAGGATCAGCGGGTGCATGTTGCCGTCGCCCGCATGGAAGACGTTGATGCAGCGCAGCCCATATTGCACCTCCATCGCCTCGATGCGCTTGAGCAGCGTGCCGATCGTGCGACGCGGAATGGTGCCGTCCATGCAGTAGTAGTCGGGCGAGATGCGCCCGGCGGCGGGGAAGGCGTTCTTGCGTCCGGACCAGAAGCGCAGACGTTCCGCCTCCGAGGCCGAGACTTGAATACGGGTCGCGCCCGAGGCGCGCAGGACGGCCGAGACGCGGGCGATTTCTTCGGCGACTTCCTCCGGCGTGCCGTCGGATTCACACAGCAGGATGGCCGCAGCGTTCAGATCGTAACCGGCGTGCACGAACTCTTCGACGGCTTGCGTGGCGGGTTTGTCCATCATTTCCAGACCGGCCGGGATGATGCCGGCGGCGATGATCGCGGCGACCGCGTTACCGCCCGCTTCGACGTCGTCGAAGCTCGCCATGATGACTTGCTGGACTTGCGGCTTGGGCACGAGCTTGACCGTGATTTCCGTCACGACGCAGAACATTCCCTCGCTGCCGATGAAAACGGACAGCAGGTCGAGGCCGGGCGAATCGAGTGCGTGCGAGCCGAATTCGACGACCTCGCCGTCCATCGTCACCGCGCGCACGCGCAGCACGTTATGCACTGTGAGGCCGTACTTCAGGCAGTGCACGCCGCCCGAGTTCTCGGAGACGTTGCCGCCGATGGTGCAGGCGATTTGCGAGGACGGATCCGGCGCGTAGTAAAGCCCGTAGGGCGCGGCGGCTTCGGAGACGGCGAGGTTGCGTACGCCGGGCTGTACGGTGGCGGTACGGGCGTAGGCGTCGACTTCGAGAATGCGCTTGAACTTCGCCAGCGAAAGCACGATGCCGTCGGTGATCGGCATGGCGCCGCCGGACAGGCCTGTACCTGCCCCGCGTGGCACGACGGGAACGTTGTTCGCGTGGCATGCCCGCAGAATGCGGCAAACCTGATCTTCGTCGGCGGGCAGCACCACGGCCAGCGGCAGCTTGCGATAGGCGGCCAGACCGTCGCATTCGTACGGTGTGATCTGTTCGCGGTCGGTGAGCCACTGGACGTCGGGTACGGCAGTACGCAATGCGGTCAGTCGGGCCGACCGCGTGGCGTCGGTCAGCGTGTCGAAGAAAGGTTCGTTCGCGCGGGCGGTGTCGAAGGCGGCGGAGGCCACTGCGGAACTCGCTAGCATCGATGGTGCCGGTGTCTCTGGCGGCGCTGACACGTGAGAAGGGAGGGGCGACGCATTCGATGCCATCTGGCTTGCTCTCGGACGATCGTTGACGTGTAATGACATGGAAGGACCTTGGTCTACTGGTAGACTGGTCGACCAGTTGTCGGATGACGTCATCGTAAAGGGAATGATCTGATTTCGACTAGCGGGTTAACCCCAGGTTTAACGTCGATCCTCTAGCGCGGCCGGGTGGCGGGCGGCAGGTGTGCCCTGAGCGAAGCCGCATCCTGTATCGTGGCGTCTGTGATTTTTCTGTCGAGAGCCGAAGCCGACATGTCGTCCAACGAGTCGTCCTTGCCTATGTCTACTTTTTCCGCCAGTGAGCCCTCGGGCACCGTTGCGAGCTTTGCGCCGGTCACGCCGCCGCCGCGCCTGCGTCTGTCCGACATGGTCTACGAGCAACTGGAGACGATGGTCGTCGAAGGTCGGCTCGCGCCGGGCTCGGCGCTGCCGTCCGAGCGGGATCTGGCGCAGCAGATGGGCGTGTCGCGCCCGTCGTTGCGTGAAGCGCTTTTGCGGCTGGAGTCGCGCGGGCTGATCGTCGGCCGTGCCGGCGGCGGTTATCTCGTCGCCAACGCCAGTCAGCCGCTGCTCGCCGAGCCGCTCTCGCAATTGATGTCGCGACACAGCAAGACCGTCGACGATGTGCTGGAGATGCGCGAAGTGCTCGAAGCCAAGGCTGTGGAACTGGCGGCCGAGCGTGCGACGCCGGAAGACATCGCTCGTCTCGCGCAGGCACTCGAAGCGCTGGAAGCCGCCTATGCTGCCGGTCGTGACGGTCTGGACGGGGAGGGCGATGCACGCGGTCAGTCGCTGCTCACTCGCGTGCCCGAGCTGGATGCGCATTTCCATCTGGCGCTGGCCGAGGCGACCCATAACCTCGTGCTGGTGCATCTGATGCACGCGATCTTCGAACTGCTGCGCGGCTCGGTCGTCGACAATTACCGGGCCATCGTCGGTCACGGCGCCGATCTGGCGGAACTGATCGATCAGCATCGGCGCATTTTTAACGCCGTGGCATCGCACGATGCCGGTAGCGCGCAACGTTCGCTGCACGAACATCTCACGTTCATCCGCAACAATTCGGGCGACGTCGAGCCGGTCTGACCCCGATTTATCGCGTCAGCGGTGCCCTCGCCTGAGGGCAAACCCTAGCCGCTAAAACCTCATCGTTTTCCCTGACCCACTCCCACGGCGACGCACGTCGCCCAAGGGCGGCTGCGCCGACATCCAAATGCGGTGCGCCCCGCAATGGCGCGGTTTACCTCAGTTTCCGAGTTATCGAGCGCTTACGTCTGCCGCCACTACCCGTCGCCTTCGCCGCACGTGCGACACCGATATGCGAGCGCTTTCGGGTTGACAGTGGTTCGGCCATCGACTAATTTTGGAACCATAAAAAATACTTAATTCGATATATTGAATCTTGTATATCAGATTCAAAGTGTCGAACCGGCCCTGGCAGGACCTGTGGAATTTCCGGGAGGGTGTCGGTGCGGCACGGGATTCATCGGAGACATCAGTGGGTAAGCACACATTTCCTTTCGGGCAGTCTTCGTGCGACGTTTCTTGCGCACCGGCTGTCCTGTCGTATCCGCCGTCAGTGGCCACGCAAGACGTTCGTGCCCTGGGGCGTTCCTCATCTCCCTGCCGCCTGTTGCGGGCAGGCGATCTGGCGATCACGCGTCTGCGAGGCGCGCCCGCCTGAGTGATGGGACCTGGTCTGCGATGCGATCCGTGCGGTCCATCGCGACACGCCGACAGCGCAGGCCGGTCCGTACTCGAATTTGTTTCACCAGTCACCCTTCGGCAGCCGGCAACTTGCCGGCGCGGACCCTGAAAAGTCTGCGTCGCCGCGCCGAAGAGGGGACCGGAAGGGTCCTTTGGCACTTCCGAGAGTTAGTCAGCCGGGGCTTTAGCCCTGCGAGCCTGCCGCCAGGCAGTGCTCCACGATCAAGCGGCCAAGCATGAGCCGCACGCAACGCCAGGAGGCGTGCCGTCTGCGCGACATCCCCGATCTCTGTTGGGGCGCGCGACCGCACGCGATGACGGCGGGCACCGCACAACGAAAACGCGGGCCGTCGTCAATCGTCTGACAGGAACAGGAGGCAAGTCATGCAAGCAGCTGCGCAACCGGAGGAGAAGACCTCTTTTCTGGGAGGGCGCTGGTCACAACTGGTGATCGGCATCATCTGTATGGGCCTTGTGGCCAATTTGCAGTATTCGTGGACGTTGTTCGTCGAGCCGATGCAAGCGAAGCACAACTGGGGCGTCGCGGCGATTCAGGTGGCGTTCTCGATCTTCATCGTGGTGGAAACGTGGCTGGTCCCGATTGAGGGCTGGCTGGTGGATCGCTTCGGGCCGCGTCCCGTGGTGGCTGGCGGTGCGGTGTGCGTCGGGCTATCGTGGATCATGTATTCCTACGCCGAGTCGCTGACCGTGCTCTATACGGCGGCCGTCATCGCCGGTATCGGTGCGGGTTGCGTGTATGGCACCTGCGTGGGTAATGCCTTGAAATGGTTCCCGGACAAGCGCGGTCTGGCAGCGGGTCTGACGGCGGCCGGTTTCGGTGCGGGCGCTGCCATTACCGTGATTCCGATTGCGAACATGATCAAAGCGTCGGGTTATGAAGCAGCGTTCTTCAACTTCGGCATCGTGCAAGGCGTGGCGATCTTCGTCCTCGCGCTGTTGCTGGTCAAGCCGCGTGCACCGAAGGGTGTGACGGTGTCGCGCCGCAATCTGGCGACGAAGCAGGACTACACGTCGGGCCAGATGATTCGCACGCCGGTGTTCTGGGTGATCTACATCTGCTTCGTTGCGGTGGCGGCTGGCGGACTGATGGCCACGGCGCAGATCGGTCCGATCGCGAAGGACTATGGCATTGCTTCGATGCCGATGACGCTGTTCGGTGCAACGCTGCCGTTGCTGACGATGACGCTGTCGATCGACAATCTGTGCAACGGTTTTACGCGTCCGCTGTGCGGCTTCGTCTCGGACAAGATCGGTCGTGAGAATGCCATGTTCATCATCTTCCTCGGGGAAGGCGTGGCGATGCTCGGTCTGATGCACTTCGGTCAGAACCCGTACATGTTCGTGTTCTTCGCGGCGATGACCTTCTTGTGCTGGGGCGAAATCTTCTCGATCTTCCCGGCGCTGTGTGCGGACACGTTCGGCAGCAAGAACGCCGCCTCGAACGCAGGCACGCTGTACACCGCCAAGGGCACGGCCGCATTGCTCGTGCCGCTGGCTTCGGTGCTGGCGGTCGGCGGTCACTGGGATCGCGTGTTCATCGCTGCGGCGAGCATCAGCATCGTGGCGGCAGTCGGTGCGAAGTTCGTACTCGCCCCGATGCGCCGTCGCTGGATCGAATCCGAAAACAGCAACAGCGCAAAGGCATCGACGAGCCCGTCGGTCGCGATGGGCGCCCCTGCCAGCGAGTAAGGTCGCAGCAGGCTGCTGTATCGGGTCTTGGCGGTATTGAAGAGACAGGAGAGCGGGGTGCCGGAAACGGTGCCCCGTTTTTTTGTTTGAGGGTCGTCGGCTTGTCGACGTCGTCGTTGAACGATCAGGACCCAGAAAACAAAAAAGCCCGTCATTGACGGGCTTTTTGTGTTTTGGCTCCTCGACCTGGGCTCGAACCAGGGACCTACGGATTAACAGTCCGGCGCTCTACCGACTGAGCTATCGAGGATCAAACTTGGCAGTCGCACAACGCTGTAACGATGTGCCGACTAAAACAAAGGCCTCGCGGGAGCGAGGCCATCGCTTCGGTATTCTTGGCTCCCCGACCTGGGCTCGAACCAGGGACCTACGGATTAACAGTCCGGCGCTCTACCAACTGAGCTATCGGGGATCAAAAGAGAAAGCGATTATAGTGGCGGTTTTTACACACTGTCAACACTCCGGACGCATTTTTTATGCGCCCACCGTGTGAATTCCGCCCGTCGCGCTCGCGGCTCAGCGTTCGAGCAGATGGAGCTTTTCCTTGACGTCCTTCCAGTCGTCCGCATCGGGGAGCGACGGCTTAGTCTTGGTGATGCTCGGCCAGCCCGGCGAGAGGTCGGCGTTGAGCTTGATGAATTCCTGCTGGTCGCCCGGCACGTCCTCTTCGGCATAAATGGCATTCACCGGGCACTCGGCCACGCAGACCGCGCAATCAATGCACTCGTCCGGATCGATGGACAGGAAGTTAGGGCCTTCGCGGAAGCAATCCACGGGGCAAACGTCCACACAGTCGGTGAATTTACATTTGATGCAGCTTTCGGTGACAACGTGCGTCATGCCAACTCCAGAGTAGGGCGCAAAACGGCTTCGATCGGCCGTTAAAGCGCGTATTGTAACGCAGCCCGCCATTGCGGGTGCGAGAGCCGAACGGGCGTTGCCGTCGGACGTCGGACACGTCTCGCAAGCCTCCTCACGCCCCGCCGCCAGGCGAGCCGTCCCCCACTGTGATCCCTTAGCGCATTTGGGATGATGTGATGCGTGACATCGCTTTGCGGTACGATGCCGGGTGTTCCTGTGCGCTGCCCGTCAACGAGTATTCCGCGCGTATGAAAGTACGCGCGAGCGTTTGGCAGCGTTCGATGTTTTCTCGTGAGTGCTCCGCGCGGAGCCTGTCGTCATGATCATCACGTCGCTGCTCGATACCGATCTCTACAAGTTCACGATGATGCAGGTCGTTCTGCATCATTTCCCTGCGGCCCAGGTCGAATACCGCTTCAAGTGCCGCACCGAAGGCGTCGACCTCACGCCCTACGTCGATGAGATCCGCGACGAGATTCGCCTGCTGTGCGGGCTTCGCTTCACGGAGTCGGAGCTGCGCTATCTCGGCGCGATGCGCTTCATCAAGAGCGATTTCATCGACTTCCTCGACCTGTTCCATCTGAACGAGAAGTACATCACGGTCACACCGTCGCCGAAGGGCAATGGTGAAATCGACATCGAAATTCGCGGCCCTTGGCTTCACACGATTCTCTTCGAGATTCCCGTGCTCGCCATCGTCAATGAGGTGTATTTTCGCAATACGCAGCGCACGCCTGCGTATGAGGAAGGGCGTCAGCGTCTCAAGGACAAGATTTGCATGCTGGCTGAGCCGGCCGATTACCGTGATTGCAAAATCGCCGATTACGGCACGCGCCGCCGTTTCTCGAAAGAGTGGCACGAGGAAGTGATTCACACGCTACGCGACGAACTCGGCGAGCAGTTCGCGGGCACGAGCAATGTGTACTACGCGTCGAAGCTTGGGCTCACCCCGCTGGGCACGATGGCGCACGAGTATCTTCAGGCGTGTCAGGCGCTGGGTCCGCGTCTGCGCGATTCGCAGATTTTCGGTTTCGAGACGTGGGCGAAGGAGTATCGCGGCGACCTCGGGATCGCGCTCTCCGACGTCTACGGCATGTCCGCCTTCCTGCGCGATTTCGACATGTACTTCTGCAAGCTTTTCGACGGTGCGCGCCACGACTCGGGCGATCCGTTCGCGTGGGGCGAGCGTCTGCTGGAGCACTACGCGCAGAACCGCGTCGACGCGCATACGAAGACCATGATCTTCTCGGACGGTCTGGACATCCCGAAGGTGTTGCAGCTTTTCGAGCGCTTCCGCGACCGCTGCAAACTGGCTTTCGGCGTTGGGACAAACCTGACCAACGACCTCGGTTATCAGCCGCTGCAAATCGTCATCAAGATGGTGCGTTGCAACGGTCAGCCGGTAGCCAAGCTGTCGGATTCGCCGGGCAAGAATATGTGCGATGACGATGCTTATCTGGCGTATCTGCGACAGGTGTTCGAGATCGCACCGTTGCCGGAAAAGGCGAAGTGATCCGAAGGCGCGTGCAGACGATTCCGATAGTGCGCGAACGCCCGTCGCGCTGGCAGACCCAGCCGCTATAATTGCGCATCGCCCGCCAGACTTAGGTCCGGTGGCTTCGAGAGACGACACAGTGACGACGCCGGCCGCAGACCGGCGCGTCGGCTTCACAGGACAGCCCATGGATACCTCCGACGCCCGCAATCGCATCTTCGCCCGCATTCGCAACGCCCAGCATCGTCCCGATGCCGCCCGCGCGAACGAGCAGGCGGCGGCCGAGGATTATCTGGCGCGGCATCCGCAGGGGCCGCGTCCGGCGATGTCCGGCGACATCATGGCGACGTTCATCGCCAAGGCCGAAGCGCTTTCGACGACGATCAGCCGCGTTCCCGCCATGAGCGACGTGCCGGCTGCGGCCAGCACGTATTTGCAGGCGAACGGCCTGACCACCCGCGCGGTGGCGTGGCCGACGCTGCGCTCGCTCGATTGGGCGAGCGCCGGCTGCGAAGTGGAATTCCGCAAACCGCACGGCGACGATCTCGTCGGCATCACCGGCTGCTTCTGTGCGATTGCCGAGACCGGCGCGCTGATGATGATGTCGGGACCGGAGACGTTTGCTTCGGCCACGCTCCTGCCTGAGACGCACATCGCCGTAGTGCCTGCGTCGCGCGTCGTCGCCGGTCACGAAGACGGCTTTGCGCTGATGCGCAGCGAGCGAGGACAGCTCTCGCGCGCGACTAACTTCATTGCGGGTCCTTCGCGGACCGCCGATATCGAACAGACGCTGGTGCTGGGCGCGCATGGGCCCTACCGTGTCCATCTCATCATTGTCGACGGCGCTTAAATAGCGCCGCGTCGCGCGGACGGTCGATCCGGCTCGCGACGCATCGACTGCGACTTTCTCACTTGCCCGCGTAGATTCGCGACGGCGGGGCGCAAGGCTTGCGGAAAGCGACCGAATGCCGAAGGCATCGGTCCTTTCGGGAAACACACATCATTAATTTGGGATTTATCCCAAGGTCGTGCCGTTTTGGGCACTCCGGCGCTGACGGCGACTCGTACGCAGTCGACCATCAATCACTAGGAACCAGAAACAATGCATAAGGGGATTTGGGGAGCACTGAGCGCGACAGGGCTGGCATTGGCAAGCCCGGCGGCCTTCGCTGCCGGGCCGGACGGCGCACAACTCGTCGCCTGGTGGGGTGTGCCATTTGCCGGACTGCTATTGTCGATTGCGCTTGGGCCGTTATTGGCGCCCGCGTTCTGGCACCACCACTTCGGCAAGATCGCGGCGTTCTGGGGCGCAGCCTTCCTTTTGCCGTTCGCGCTGGTCTTCGGTGCCGGGGCGGCTTGGTACGGGGCTGTTCACGCTGTCGTCGGGGAGTACATTCCGTTCGTCGTACTGCTCACCGCGTTGTTCACGACGGCCGGTGGCATCTGCGTGCATGGCAACCTGCGCGGCGGGCCGTGGCTCAACACCGGACTGCTGACGCTGGGCACCGTGCTGGCGAGCATCATGGGCACGACCGGCGCGGCCATGCTGCTGATTCGTCCGCTGATTCGCGCAAACGACAACCGCAAACATAACGTACATGTCGTCGTCTTCTTCATCTTCCTCGTGGCCAACGCGGGTGGTTCACTGACCCCGCTGGGCGACCCGCCGCTGTTCCTCGGCTTCTTGCAAGGCGTCGATTTCTTCTGGACGACGGCGTATATCTGGCCGGAGACGCTGTTCATCTGTGCCGTGCTGCTGGTGCTGTTCTTCATCATCGATGCTTACCATTTCCGTCAGAAGAGCGAACGTCTGATCGACGAGCTGGATCCGACCCCGCACGCCGTGCCGCTGCGGCTCGAAGGCAAGCGTAACTTCATTCTGCTCGCAGCCGCCGTCGGTCTGGTGCTGATGAGCGGTATCTGGAAGCCGGGCGTCTCGTTCGACGTGTTCGGCACGCCGGTCGCCGTGCAGAATCTGGCGCGTGATGTCGGCCTGGTGGTGGTGACGCTGATCTCGCTGGCGATCACCCCGCGTACGGCGCGCGAAGGCAATGGCTTCAACTGGGAGCCGATGAAAGAGGTTGCCAAACTGTTCGCAGGCATCTTCCTGACGATCATTCCCGTGGTGGCGATTCTGCGTGCGGGCGAAGCCGGTGCGCTGGGCTGGGTGATTCGTCTCGTGACGGGGCCGGACGGTGCGCCGGACAACGTCATGTACTTCTGGGCGACGGGGTTGTTGTCGTCGTTCCTCGACAATGCGCCGACGTATCTCGTGTTCTTCAATACGGCGGGCGGCGATGCGGCGTCGCTGATGACGAGCGGTGCAGCCACGCTGGCGGCAATCTCGGCAGGCGCTGTGTTCATGGGGGCGAATACCTACATCGGGAATGCCCCGAACTTCATGGTGAAGGCCATTGCGGAGCAACGCGGCATTCGCATGCCGAGCTTCTTTGGCTATATGCTGTGGTCGGGCGCGATTCTGCTGCCGGTGTTCGTTGTGATGACCCTGATATTCTTCTGAGCCGCAAGAGCGCCAAGCAGCCACGCGGCAAACCTTTACGAGACAACTGGTGAAACCGAAGATCCTGGTAGCCCGAGCCATTTTTCCGGACGTGATCGAGCGTCTGGCGCAGTACTTCGACGTCGAGCGTAATGATGCCGACACGGTGTTTTCGAGCGACGAGTTGCGTGCGCGTCTGGCCGACAAGGCCGGTGCGATCACCACGGCGAGCGAACGCATCGATGCGCCGGTGCTCGCTGGTGCGCCGAATCTGCGTGTGGTGGCCAACATGGCTGTGGGCTACAACAACTTCGATATCGAAGCGATGACGGCTGCGGGCGTCATGGCGACGAACACCCCCGATGTGCTCAACGAGACGACCGCCGATTTCGGCTGGGCGTTGCTGATGGCGACGGCGCGTCGCGTGACCGAGTCCGAGCGTTGGTTGCGCGAGGGGCACTGGGACAAGTGGGCGTACGACATGTTCCTGGGCGCCGACGTGCATGGCAGCACGCTGGGCATCGTCGGCATGGGACGCATCGGTCAGGCGATCGCGCGTCGCGCCATGGGCTTCAACATGCGGGTGGTGTATCACAATCGCTCGCGTCTCGATGCCGCGACTGAAGCGGCCTGCAAGGCGAGCTACGTCGACAAGGACACGCTGCTGCGCACAGCCGATCACGTCATTCTCGTCTTGCCGTATTCGAGCGCAACGCATCACACCATCGGCGCCGCAGAGTTGGCGCTGATGAAGCCGACGGCCACGCTGGTGAATTTGGCGCGCGGCGGTATCGTCGACGATACCGCGCTTGCGGCGGCGCTGGCGAATAAGCAGATCGCGGCGGCTGGCCTCGACGTGTTCGAGGGCGAACCGAAGGTGCATCCCGATTTGCTGAAGGTGCCGAACGTCGTGCTGACGCCGCACATTGCGAGCGCGTCGGCGGCGACACGTCGGGGTATGGCCAGTCTGGCAGCCGACAATCTGATCGCGGCGCTAGGCTTCGGGGCGGCCGCAGGCAAGCCGCCTTGCTTGCTCAATCCGGCAGCGCGCAAGTCGTAAGCGACGTCGGCAGGGACGTTGGAAGAATAGAGAAAGAATCAACGGGAGTCGCAACGCGATGGTTGAGATGGTGTTGGTAGCGCTGGCGGCGCTGAATTTGTTGGTGATGATCGCGATTGCGGTGAAGGTCTGGCAGCGCGGCGGCGACGCGCCGCTGCGCGCGACGCTCAATGACTCGCTCACCAAGGTGCGTGACGATCTGCTGCACGCGGCGGACCGTAGCGAACGTGGGCTGCGTCAGGAGTTCGCCGAGACGGCGCGCGCCGGTCGCGGTGAACAGAGCGCGCAAATGGCGCAGTTCCAGCAAACGCTCGCGGCGCAGATGACGAGCGTCGCCACGGTGCAGAACAATCAGATCGACGGCTTTGCTCAACAACTCGCGAAGCTCACCGAGTCCAACGCCGCACAGCTCGAAGCGATTCGTCAGAGTCTGGTGCTCAATGGCCAGCAGATGCGCGAAGAGCAGACGTCGACGCTGCGTCGCTTTGGCGAAGCGCAGCATCAGCAACTCACGCAACTGTCCGAAGGCAACGAGCGGCGTCTGGCGGAAGTGCGTGCCACGCTTGAGCAGAAGCTCAAGGACATCGAAGTCAACAACGCGGCAAAGCTGGAAGAAATGCGTCGCACGGTCGACGAAAAGCTGCACGCCACGCTCGAACAGCGGCTCGGCGAGTCTTTCAAGCTGGTGTCGGATCGTCTGGAGCAGGTGCATCGCGGACTCGGCGAAATGCAGACGCTCGCTGCAGGTGTGGGCGATCTCAAGCGCGTGCTGACCAACGTGAAGACGCGCGGCATCTGGGGCGAAGTGCAGTTGCAGGCGCTACTCGAACAATTGCTCACGCCCGAGCAGTATGCGAAGAACGTGGCGACGCGTCCGGGCAGCACCGAACGTGTGGAATTTGCGATTGCCTTGCCCGGGCAGAGCGGAGACAGCAACAAGCCGGTCTGGCTGCCGATCGATGCCAAGTTCCCGCGCGAGGATTATGAGCGCCTGCTCGATGCACAGGAGCGCGCCGACCCGGTCGCGGTCGAAGAGGCTTCGAAGGCGCTGGAAACGCGTATTCGACTGGAAGCGAAGACGATTGCAGACAAGTATCTGGCGCCGCCGCACACCACCGATTTTGCGCTGCTGTTCCTGCCGACGGAAGGTCTATATGCCGAAGTGCTGCGACGTCCGGGATTATCGGATCTGCTGCAACGCGAATATCGCGTGACGGTGGCGGGGCCCACGACGCTGACGGCCTTGCTCAACAGCCTTCAGATGGGATTCCGCACGCTGGCCATCGAACGACGTTCCAGCGAAGTCTGGCAGGTGCTGGGGGCAGTGAAGACGGAATTCACCAAGTTCGGCGACGTACTCGCCAGAACGAAGTCGCAACTGGAGACCGTGACGCGCTCCATCGACAAGGCGGAAGTCCGCACCCGCGCGATGGCGCGTCAGCTCAAGGCCGTCGAAGCATTGCCCGGCGAGCAGGCTGTCGAACTGTTGGGCGTCGAGATGGAGCCGGACGCAGAGGACTGAACGTCGATGCGCTCGACGGTATCGCCATTGGATTTGCCGAACCGCTTCGCCAAATGCAAAGCGCCCTGAATGTCAGGGCGCTTTTTTTATTCGGGACGCTTCAACACGTTTCAGGCCCCGATTGCTTTCCCACCCTCGGCAAATTGCGTGAGCGCGTCACCCGTCATGCGGACCACGCGCCAGTCGGGCAGGACCGTTGCGCCCTGCGCCTCGTAGAAGTCGATGGCCGGTTGGTTCCAGTCGAGCACTGTCCATTCGAAACGTCCGCAATTTCGCTCGATGGCGATGCGCGCGAGCTGACGCAACACCGCTTGTCCCACGCCACGGCCGCGCATCGTCGGCTGCACGTAGACGTCTTCCAGATATAGCCCCCGGCGGGCGAGGAACGTCGAGAAGTTGTGGAAGTAGATTGCGTAGCCCACCGGCACGCCATCCCACTCGGCCATCAGGCATTCGGCCGCGGGTGTCGCACCGAACAGCGCCTCATGCACGCTCTCAGGTGTTGCTTCGAAGATATCCAGCAACTTTTCGAAGACAGCCAGTTCTCGCATCAGGCCGTGGATAGCGCCGACGTCGTCGGCAGTCGCAGCGCGCAGTGTCAGGGACATCGCTTAATACTCTTCTTCCGGGGCGTCGCTCAGCGCGATTTCGATGCCGCCGAACTTCACTGCCACCCAGTTGTACAGGTGGCAGGCAATCCAGAGCAGCACGAAGCCGACGATAGCGTTGAGCACCAGCGCGGAAATGATCGCGAGGCCCGGCAGCTCGCCGTAACGGATAAATGCCGCCAGGAAGGCGAGCAGAACCAGCGGAATGCTGAAGGTCAGGTAGACCAGCACCAGCGCTTTGGCCGTCTGGCCGGGACTGATGTACGTGATCTGTTTTTTCGTTGTCATTGCCGTGTGCTTTCGGTTTGTGTGGTGCTGGCACCGTCGAAGCGCCGACGCCAGCGATATTTCGTTATTGCGTTGCTTCGCTTTTTGGGTGGAATTCTGAACCGCCTTAATCCCGCTTTAATCGCGTTATGCCGGGCTGAACGTCAGGCGTCTTCCGGCTTCGTCATGGATCGTCGTTACACCAGACCATCGAATGCGATGACGTCGACCAGTTCCCCGGCGGCGACATCGCCACGTTCGGCGCCCAGCGTGACGAAGCAGTTGGCTTCACTCATCGTGCGCAAAATGCCCGCGCTTTGTGCGTCCGCAACGGTGACTTGCCAGCGGCCCTGAGCGTCCGCAGCGAGAATGCCGCGCAGAAACTCTGTACGCCCCGGGCGCTTGGCGATGGCGGTGGCTGTCGGCACAGGCAGGCACGGCGTGACTTGCGGCTCTGCACCCATGAGCGCGAACAGGCCGTCGCGCACCAGATGGTAGAACGATGCCATCACTGCGGCCGGGTTGCCAGGCAAGCCAAACAGAAGGGCGCGCTTGCCCTCGCTTTCCAGTTCGCCGAAGGCAAACGGGCGGCCCGGGCGCATCGCCATCTTCCAGAACACGACGTTGCCCAGACGCGTCATCATTTCGCGCGTGAAATCGGCTTCGCCAACGGATACGCCGCCCGAGGTAATGACGGCGTCGGCCTCGCGGCACGCGGTGCGCAGGGTGTCTTCGATGGCCTGCGGATCGTCGCGCACGACGCCCAGATCCAGCACTTCGACGCCCAATCGTTGCAACATGCCGAAGAGCGTGTAGCGATTGCTGTCGTACAGATTTCCCGGGGCGAGCGGTTCGCCCACCGAGCGGAGTTCGTCGCCGGTCGAGAAGAAGGCGACGCGAATGCGTCGGCGCACGGGGACTTCCGCAATGCCCAGCGACGCCAGCAAGCCGAGCGCTGCCGGTCGCAGCCGCTTGCCTGCATGCAGGGCGGTATGGCCTGCGGCCAGATCTTCCCCAACATGACGTACGTGACGCCCGGGCGTGACGGCCGCTGCGTCGAAGGTGACGATTTCGGTGTCGCCTTCGCGTTGTACCTGTTCCTGGGGGATGACGGTGTCGCAACCGGCGGGCAAAAGCGCACCGGTCATGATGCGCACGCATTCGCCGTTGGCCGTCACACCGTCGAAGGGATGACCTGCAAACGAGCGACCTGCAACACGCAGACGGACTTCGCCGCCGGCGGCCAGCGCGGTGCCTGCAAATGCATAGCCGTCCATCGCTGCATTTTCGAAAGCGGGGACGTCGAGCGGTGATACGACGTCGCGACCGAGCACGCGGCCCAGCGCGCTGCGTACAGCGATCTGCTCGATGGCGGATACGGGACTCGCGGTGCGCGCAATGATGGCGCGCGCCGTATCGACCGTCATGTGATTAGGGTCGTAGTCCGGCAAGCCGGCCAGGGCTTCGTCAAGTGTTGTCATCGGTATGGCGTCGTCATCCGGCACGTACCCGGCATGAATCCCGTAAAAGCGGTGGCGACGGATCGGGCTGCGTTGGCACCCGGCACTTCAGGGCGCGCGCGGCGAATCGGTAAGGAGGTCGTCCAGCGTGTTGACATTGTAAAACGGACGCTCGTCACCGAAGTGAACTTGTACGGCCTTGTGGCGTGACAGCCACGCTCGCACTCGGTGTTCCCCGGCCGCCAGCGTCGTCGCCAGATCGTCGGCTAGTGACCGGTGCACAAGCGCGAATACCGGATGCGGCCCCTGCGCCGTTGCAGCATAGGCAGCCAGCGGGCGTGCGCTGTCGGGCGCATCGGGATCGGCCTCCGGCAGCGCGTTCAGCGCAGCGCAAAGCCGCTCGCTCAGATCGTCGGGAAGGTACGGGGAGTCGCACGGCACGGTGAGGACATAGTCCGTACATGCCGCGCGCAGTCCCGCCAGCATGCCCGCAAGCGGGCCGGCGAAATCCTGAATTTCGTCGCTCACTACACCGTCCGCGCCGTCGGTGCCGAGGGCGGCCGCATAGGCATCGCGATTCCGATTGGCACTGATCAGCAACGCACCAACCTGCGGGCCCAGACGGGCAATCGCGTGCTCGACCAGCGGTCGTCCGGCGAAGGGCTGGAGGCCCTTGTCACGCCCGCCCATGCGCTGACCACGCCCGCCCGCCAGGATCAGTCCTGTGATGTCGCTGCGGCGGATGGGCGGGGTCTTCATGGATGGCCGGCGGAAGACAGGGTCAGGAGCGGTTCAGGGCGATGACACGTCCGGCCGCATCGAACCAAACGGCGCCGTCGCCGAGCATCACCCCTTGATCGCGAGCGAACATCAGGCGAGGCACGGCTGCGCCGATGGTCCGTACGTAACCGTCGGTGAAAATCTCGTTATAGCGTGCAAGCAATGACTTCGGGTTCCGAAGGATGATCGTCTTGCCACGCAACGACACATGCAACGGATAACGGATCGATTGTGCGACGACATCACGCCGGTCGTCGAGTACGCCCTTGCGAAACTGCGTCGCCGCGCGATTGATGGTCTCGTCGTCGTTTACGCCGGCCACGCCGTACAGGTGGTCGATCTTTCCGCTCTGGATACTGGCCAGCGAAAGATCGAACGGCACCGTGCGGCCGCTGCGCAGGTCTTTCCACTGGCCGGAAATCACTTCGCACGCAGACGAAGCACCGCGTTGACGATTGATGTCGTCCGCTGCGGCGAATTCGCCTTCGAACGTGGCGCGCGGCATGCCCCCGGCGTCGAATTCGGTCAGATGCAGGTGCGACTTGTTCTCAAGCTTGCCCGTGAGTGCCGTGTCGCCTTGCGAGGACGCATTGGCGTAGCGGCCGTCGAGCTTGCCGCCGGAGGTCGAGCGAAGCACCAGTCGCAGCGGATTGCGCTCGCCGAGTTGGCCGGTGTACGTCATGACGTGGTTGGCAATGTTGCGATCGGACGGGTCGCAATCGGCATGGGCGACAGCCGGTGTGAGGGCAGTGACGAGCATCGTCAGGGCACTCAGGCCGATGGCAATGAGTCGCGACGGGAAGCGCGTGCGTGTGCGGCCTGTGTGCAGGGCGTCACGTCGAGCCACACTGGGAAGAGAAGGCGAGGAGTCTCGGACACAACTAGCGTCCGGGGCAACAGAAATCATGAGTCGAGAAGGAATTCGGTAAATCGAAAGCGGTGCAGACGAACCGCACGGCGGTAAGGCGACTGTCGGGCAAGCAAGCCCGGGCAGCTATCCGCCGATGTAGGACATCTCCACTTTCGGTGGTGCGTCTTCAGGCAGGCCAGTGGCCGCCGTGCGCAAGGCTGAGTAGCGGTCGGTGCGCTTGTGCCAGATGTCGCCGATGACGGTCGAAATCTGCGCGTCAGTTGCGCCGTTACGCAGCAGCGTACGCAAGTCGTAACCCGAGCTGGCGAACAGACACAGGTACAACTTGCCTTCCGTAGACAGACGGGCACGCGAACAAGTGCCGCAAAATGCGCGGGTGACCGAGGAAATGACACCGACTTCCCCGCCGCCGTCGCGATATTGCCAGCGCTGCGCGGTCTCTCCCGCATAGTTGGCCTCGAGCGGCTCGACCGGCAGGGCGTCGTTCAGTCGGGCGATGACGTCGGCGGACGGCATAACTTCATCCATGCGCCAGCCGTTCGACGTACCCACGTCCATGTATTCGATGAAGCGCAGCACGACACCGCTGCCGTGGAAATGTCGCGCCATCGGCACGATCTCGGAGTCGTTGGTGCCGCGTTTGACGACCATGTTGACTTTGACCGGGCCGAGACCAACGTGCTGCGCCTCCGCAATGCCTTCGAGTACCTTGGCGACCGGAAAGTCGACGTCGTTCATCTGCCGGAATATCGTGTCGTCGAGGCTGTCGAGACTGACCGTGACACGGGTCAGTCCGGCGTCCTTGAGCGATTGCGCACGACGCGCCAGCAACGAGCCATTGGTCGTGAGCGTGATGTCGAGCGGTTTGCCCGACGGTGTGCGCAGGCGCGCCAGCATCTCGATCAGGCGCTCGATGTGCTTGCGCAGCAGCGGCTCGCCGCCCGTCAGGCGCAACTTCTCCACGCCATGTTCGACGAACAGGCGCGCAGCGCGCTCGATCTCTTCGAAAGACAGCAGGGAGGATTGCGGCAGGAAGGCGTAGTCCTTGTCGAACACGTCCTTCGGCATGCAGTAGACGCAGCGGAAGTTGCAACGGTCCGTCACCGAAATCCGCAGGTCGTGCAGCGGCCGTGCCAGCGCATCTTCGAGATGGCCGGTGGCAGCGCGCACTTGTGCGGGAACCTGCGGGGCATGCGTCGCATAACGCGCGTCGCTACGCAGATCGGTGAGTCGGATGATCGTTTCAGTCATGGTGGGGCCTTAGCTTGCGTCTCCATTCTAACGAATTGGCCTGATGGCCGCCGAAGTCGGCCTAATTCAGCCGATCTTAGCGATCGGGGCATCGGATATCGGTACCGAGGCCTTCGTTGTGAGACGTCAAACCCGTACTAAGGCAGAAGATACGGGCACGGCGAAACGGGCACAAGTCGGGACAACGCGGGGTTGCAAAGCGAGGGCGTCCCAAGGGCAAAACCATGAAAAAAGGAGGCCGAAGCCTCCTTTTTCTGGCATCACGCGGATTTCAGGTCCGTCGGGCGGATAGTGCCCCGTGAGGTGCCTCCGCCCGGACGTCACACGAGATCAACGTCCTGCACTGCTCGGTCATGAGCGCGTTTCCACCTGCTCCATCGGACCGCTGTTGAGCGGCGTGGACGGGCGGCGCTCACGTGGCACATGCGGAGCCGGTGCAACCTGCGCAGCGGCTTCCTTAGCGGCACGGTGCTTGTCGGCGTCCGTATGGACCCAGACCAGCCCCACGCTTTCCAGCGTCGATTCCAGCGCGCCGCGCTCCAGCGTCGGGGCAACCGCCACCGGGGCAGCCTTCTGCGTCACGACTTCCGTCACCGCAGCGGCGGCTTCCATCACGACCGGTGCCGCAGGGGCTGCCGGTGCGACTTCCGCCGACTTGGTGGTTTCGACCATCTGGACCGGTGCCGGTTGGGCTGCCGGTGCGGCTTCTGCCGGGGCGCTCGACGCAGCTGCCGTGGCGGCAATCTCCGTCAGGGCTTCGGCCGGAACCGTCGGCTGAGCCGGGGCAGGCGTAGCGACCGGCAGCGGGGCGCTGACCGGCGGCACGACCGGTGCGGCAGCGACTTCAGCGGTCGGCAGCGGTGCGACGTTCACTGGTGCGACCGGTGCGATCGTCGGTGCCTGCGTGACAGGTTCCGAAATCGGCTCCGAAACCGACTGCGACGGTACTTCCGGCGTTGCGGCCGGGGCGGCTTCCGTCACCATGGCGACAGGTGCCGGGGCTTCGACCGGCGCGGCACGTGCCGGCGTCGGTTCTGCGTGAGTCACCGGTGCGGTCGCTGCCGGTGCCGGAATGGCCGGCGTCGTCGCATGGACCAGGGCATCGGTCGCAGCGATTTCGGCGGATTCGTCCTTCGGCATCGGGGCACGCGTGCTTTCGACTGCTTCCAGGGCATCGCCCTCGACTTGTTCGCCATCGGCGTTCAGTTGCGATTCACCGGCTTCGCGCTCACGACGGCCACCACGACGACCGCGACGACGGCTGCGGCGACGTTCTTCACCGCCTTGTTCGCCTTCTTCGCCCGTTTGCGGTGCGCCCTCGAGCTGAGCCGTCAGACGATCCTGATCCAGTTCTTCCTGCTCGGCGTTCAGCGGTGCAATCGGTGCGGCGCGTTGCGTGACGGCTTGCTGGCCTTCAGCGCCTTCGGCCTGACGACGGTCACGACGCTCGCCACGTTCACGACGGCTGCCACGTTCGCGGCCTTCACGCGGCTCACGACCTTCCTCGGCACGCACCTCTTGCGCCGGTTGACGCTGGGCGTCGTCGCGCTCGCGCTTGTCGCGGCCTTCCTGACGGTCCTGGCGTTCGTTGCGGTCACCACGCTCGTTGCGGTCATTACGATCGCCACGGTCGTTACGCTCATTGCGGTCCGCACGTTCTGCGCGTTCCGGACGTGCGCCACGACCGTCACGGCCCTCGCGTGCCGGCTGGCCGGCGTTGTCCTTGCCCGACTTGTTCTCGTCGCGGGTATTGCCACGGCGATTGCGGTTCTGCTGATGCGGACGCTCATGGCGCTCGCGCGGCGGACGTCCCGTCGGCTTGGCCGGCTCTTCGGCCTTGACCGGTGCGGGCGCAGCAGCGCCGACGCCGAACAGACGCTTGAGGAAACCGAAGAAACCACCGGTTGCCGGTGCGGCTGCGGCCGGTGCGGTCGTGGCGACAGGTTCCGGACGCGGTTGCGCGGCCGGTGCCGGCTGCTCGGGCGTAATGCCCTTGACGGCAGCTTCCTGACGCGGGCGCGCATCTTCCTTCTTCTTGCTGTAGCCGGCCGGATCTTCTTCCAGCGAGCGTGCAGCCTCCTCGGCGAGCGCGTAGCTGGCCTTCGGGGTATCCAGACGCGGATCGTCGAAGCGCAGGCGCTCCAGCTTGTAATGCGGCGTTTCGAGATGCTTGTTCGGGATCAGCAGCACGCCAACCTTGAAGCGGGCTTCGATCTTGTTGATTTCCTGGCGCTTTTCGTTGAGCAGGAATGCCGAGACTTCGACCGGCACCTGGCAGTGGATCGCTGCCGTGTGCTCCTTCATTGCCTCTTCCTGAATGATGCGCAGGACTTGCAGTGCCGACGATTCGGCATCGCGAATGTGGCCGGTGCCGTTGCAGCGCGGGCAGGTCACGTGCGTGCCTTCCGACAGCGACGGACGCAGACGCTGACGCGACAGCTCCATCAGGCCGAAACGCGAGATCTTGCCCATCTGGACGCGTGCTCGGTCGTGCTTGAGCGCATCCTTCACACGTTGTTCGACTTCGCGCTGGCTCTTGGCCGACTCCATGTCGATGAAGTCGATCACGATCAGACCGCCGAGGTCGCGCAGACGCAACTGGCGCGCGACTTCGTCGGCGGCTTCCAGGTTGGTGCGCAGGGCGGTTTCTTCGATGTCGGCGCCCTTGGTAGCGCGCGCCGAGTTCACGTCGATGGAAACGAGCGCTTCGGTGTGATCGATCACGATCGCGCCGCCCGAGGGCAGCGGTACCTGACGCGAGTAAGCCGTCTCGATCTGGTGTTCGATCTGGAAACGGGAGAACAGCGGCACGTCGTCGCGGTACTGCTTAACGCGGTTGAGGTGGTCGGGCATGACCACCTGCATGAAGTTGCGTGCTTGTTCGGAGATTTCTTCCGTATCGATGAGGATTTCACCGATATCCGGCTGGAAGTAGTCGCGGATGGCGCGGATGACCAGGCTCGATTCGAGATAGATCAAGGCCGAATCGCGCGGCAATTCAATGTTGTGGGAGGCGCCTTCGATGGCGTGCCAGAGTTGCAGCAGGTAGTTCAGATCCCACTGCAGTTCTTCGGCCGAGCGGCCGATGCCTGCGGTGCGGGCGATGATGCTCATGCCTTCCGGCAGTTCGAGCTGGCCCATCGTCTCGCGCAGTTCCTGACGGTCTTCGCCTTCGATACGACGCGAAACACCACCGCCACGCGGGTTGTTCGGCATCAGCACCAGATAGCGGCCAGCCAGGGAAATGAACGTCGTGAGGGCTGCGCCCTTGTTGCCGCGTTCTTCCTTTTCGACCTGAACGATGAGCTCCTGGCCTTCGGAGAGGGCGTCCTGAATGCGCGCATTGCGCACATCGGCACCTTCGCGGAAGTACGCGCGGGCGACTTCCTTGAACGGCAGGAAGCCATGGCGGCCTTCGCCATAGTTGACGAAGCAGGCTTCGAGAGAGGGTTCGATACGGGTGATGACACCCTTGTAGATATTGCCTTTACGCTGTTCGCGTCCGGCCGTCTCGATATCGATGTCGATGAGTTTTTGCCCATCGACGATTGCCACGCGCAGTTCTTCCTGCTGCGTGGCGTTAAACAACATGCGTTTCATGAAAACGACTCCCACCCGCCGCAGTTGCCAATGCGCAGTGCGTCGGGCACGTATCACTCGAGTTATCCAACACGCGAGGTTCGAGCCGGGAGTGGAAGAATTGCCGGGGGGTCCGGGCGATGAGGCCGACGGACGCTATGGCGCCAGGAATACGTTTTCGCGCTCACCCGAATCCGCCGGGCCACCGGAAAACACCGGCTCGGCGCGGATCACTTCGGGCTTGCAGTCCATACCAATAGAAACTGGACGAGAAACTTCATCAGCGTTTTCTCGGGGCGCCTGCCGACACTTATTCTTCTTGTGACGGCGCCTCACTTCGACTTTTTGCGCGAACGATATTCACAAAGCGATCAGCTCGGACAATGGAGTCCGGGCTCATCGCCAAAAAATTCTATAACCACCAACTCTATCCGCGTCACGCGCGCTCGACCGAAGCGGCCTATGGGCCCACTTCCTGCCGTCGCTGCGTGACGTGCGTGCGCTCGCTGCTCCAGGGTCACCGGACGAGCAGCCTGCCCGGGGTGCAAGTAAAATACCGTTTTGGGGTATGCACCGACAGAGGTGGGGATTTGGCATGATTCCCGCTACCGCCATCTCTGTCGGACAAATTATATTCATAATGAATGAGTTAGGCAAAAGTCGGCAGAAAATGGTTGCGCCGGCGTCCGCGCCGCAGGTTCGTCTCGTCGAGGTTGACGATGGTTCGGCCGGTCAGCGTATCGATAATTTCCTGTTGCGTGAGTGCAAAGGGGTACCGAAAAGCCACGTCTATCGCATTCTGCGTAGCGGGGAAGTCCGCGTAAATAAAGGGCGAGTAGACGCAGCCTATCGACTTGTCATAGGCGATATCGTCCGCATTCCGCCGGTCCGGATGGCCACGCCAGACCCCGAGGCCAAGGCCCATGTGCCGGCCGCCACCTTCCCGATCTTGTTCGAAGACGACTACCTCATGGCCATCGATAAGCCGGCCGGTGTGGCCGTGCACGGTGGTAGCGGGGTGTCTTTCGGGGTGATCGAGCAATTGCGTCAGGCGCTGCCGCAACTCAAGTTCCTCGAGCTGGTGCATCGACTCGATCGTGAGACGTCCGGCATTCTGTTGCTCGCGAAAAAGCGTGCGGCGCTGGTCGGCATGCACGAGCAGATCCGTCACAACCGGATGGACAAGCGCTATCTCGCCTGCGTCACGGGCGAATGGCGCGACCCCAAACGTGCGGTCAAGGCACCGCTATATAAATATGTCACCGCTGAGGGCGAACGCCGGGTGCGGGTGCAGGAAGACGGGCAGGCGTCGCACACCGTATTTCGCATGGTGGAATCTTATCCGCCTTATGCGTTGCTCGAAGCGGAACTGAAAACAGGGCGCACCCATCAGATCCGGGTTCATCTGGCGCATTGCGGTACGCCCATCGTTGGCGACGACAAATATGGGGACTTCACGCTGAACAAGAATCTGGCGCGGCCCGGCGTTCGCCCCGGTATCAAGCGGATGTTCCTGCACGCTTACCGGCTGAAGTTCACGCACCCCGTGCTGGACACGCCGATTGCGTTGGAAGCGGCGTTGCCGCCAGAATGTGAGCAATTCCTGAATCAACTTCGAACCACCACCGCTGATGCCAAGCTCTGAATTTGACCTGGTCGTGTTCGACTGGGATGGGACGTTGATGGACTCGACCCCCACGATTACCCGCTGCATTCAGGCGGCTTGCCGGGATCTCGGTCTGCCGGTGCCGACGGACGAGCTGGCCAGTCACGTCATCGGCCTCGGTTTGCGTGACGCGCTGCAAATGGCCGTCCCATCGCTCGATCCTTCGCACTATCCGCGCCTGTCGGAACGCTATCGTTTTCACTATTTGATAGGCGATAAGGAGACGGTTCTGTTCCCTGGCGTTCGCGAACTGCTCGACGAATTGCGCTCGCGTGGCCGTTTCCTCGCCGTGGCGACGGGAAAATCACGGGTTGGACTAAACCGGGCGCTCGAATCCGCCGGTCTGATGCGGATGTTTGACGCGACCCGTTGCGCCGATGAGACATTCTCGAAGCCGCACCCGGCCATGTTGCAAGAACTGACGCGCGAACTCGGTCAGGATCTGCGTCGTACGGTCATGATCGGCGACACCACGCACGATTTGCAGATGGCACGCAGCGCCGGTGCGGCGGGCGTGGGCGTGGCCTACGGCGGCGCGCATCCGCGCGATCAACTGGTCGCGCTTGATCCCGCATACTGTGCAGGCAGCGTCGCCGAGCTGCGCGACTGGTTGCTGGAGCGCGTGTGAGCGACGCCGCACTCCCGCTGCCGATTTGTCCGGGCAATGCGCTGGAAGATGGTGGACTCGGGGTTCGCTTCGAGGTGCTCGTCGGCGGTCGGCCGACGCCAGCTTTCGTGATTCGTTACGACGGCCGCGTTTACGGCTATCTCAATCAGTGCGCCCATGTGCCGATGGAGATGGACTGGTCCGAGGGGCAGTTCTTCGAGACGGGCGGCTTATACTTGATGTGCGCAACGCATGGTGCGACTTACGAGCCCGATACCGGGCTTTGCGTTGGCGGGCCGTGCCGTGGCGGGGCATTGCAGCCGGTGCGCGTTGAGGAACAGCCTGCTGCGTCGGGCGAGCCGGGCGCGCCGACGACCGTCGTCTGGTGGCCGGAGGCCGGAATCGAGGCGCTTGAAACGTCAACGTCCTGACAAAACTTCCGCATCGGGTGCTAAGTTGCCTCAAACATTGCTGAGCGGTCCAATGTCTGTCTCGCCTGTCTCGTCTTTCACTCAAGTCTCTGGATAACGTATGGCCGACTCCCTGCCGCCCGATTCGCCGCGCTCCGAACCCGGTTTCACGCCACCTGGCGGGCGTTCGCCACAGGCGTCCGGTGCGGGTCGCGACCCCCATGAGGTCAAGCCCTGGGAGCGCGAAATGCTGGAAAAGGTCTTGATGGCTGGCATTCGCGAGCAACGTGCCGCGCGACGCTGGAAGATATTCTTCCGTCTGCTGATCCTGGCGATCATCGCCTTTGCAGTGTGGTCGATCTTCGATTTCGACGGTGGAAGCACAACATCTGTCGGGTCGACCGCAGGTAAGCACACTGCGCTGGTCACGCTGAACGGCGAGATTTCAGCGGACGGTCAGGCGAGCGCGCAGAAGATCAACGCGGCGCTGGAATCGGCGTTCGAAGACAAATCGGCTGCGGGCGTGATCCTGCGCATCAACAGCCCGGGCGGCAGCCCGGTCCAGGCGGGCATGATCTACGACGACATAGCCCGTTTGCGTGCGAAATACCCGAAGAAGCCGATTTATGTCGTGGTCGAGGAGATGTGCGCCTCCGGCGGCTATTACGTGGCGGCCGCCGCCGACAAGATATACGTCGATAAGGCGAGCATCGTCGGCTCCATTGGCGTGCTGATGGACGGCTTCGGCTTCACCGGGTTGATGGACAAACTGGGCGTGGAGCGCCGTCTGTTGACTGCGGGCCGCAACAAGGGCTTCCTCGACCCGTTCTCGCCGCAGACCGATCAGCAGAAGACGTACGCGCTGGACATGCTCGAGCAAGTTCACCAGCAGTTCATCACGGCAGTCAAAAAGGGCCGTGGCGACCGTCTGAAGGATGATCCGGATCTGTTCAGTGGCCTGTTCTGGACTGGGCAGCGCTCCGTCGAGCTGGGGCTGGCCGACGGCCTCGGCACGGTCGACACTGTGGCGCGTGACGTTCTGAAGGCGCCCGATCTGGTCGACTACACCGTCAAGGAAAACCTGCCCGAACGGATGGCGCGGCGCTTTGGTGCGGCAGTGGGCGCGGCGGCGATGAAGACGATGCTCATGGGCACCGCGCTGACGATGAAGTAACCGTTACGCTGCGTCGTCCATCGACAGACGGCGCAATGGTAAGAGCGAAAAAACCCCACGGAAGCCGAACTTCCGTGGGGTTTTCTCATTTGTGTCCCGTTATTGCGCCAAAAACAGGAAAATCGCAGGCCGTTTATGCAGGTCGACGCTGGCGTGCGGCCATCCCTTGACTCGGTGCGTCACGATTTGCTCCGCATCCTGCGTGACATCGACGGCCACGCAAAGCAATGTGGAGGCGTCGCAGCTTTGCAGCAGGGCGTCGAGCATCGCTTTGTTTCGGTAGGGCGTCTCGATGAAGATTTGCGTCTGTTTTTCCTTGCGTGAGCGTTGTTCCAGCTCGCGCAGGCGCTTGGTGCGCTCGCCCGCATCCGTCGACAAATAGCCATGAAAAGAGAAGCTTTGGCCGTTAAGTCCGCTGGCCATCAGGGCGAGAAGAATCGAGCTAGGGCCGACGAACGGCACTACCCGCACGCCTTTTTCATGCGCGCGACGTACCAGCAGCGCCCCCGGATCGGCAACGGCCGGGCAGCCAGCTTCCGACACGAGGCCGCCATCTGCGCCTGCCAGAATCGGTGCGAGCAGGGCATCGATGGCAGCCTCTGGCGTATTGACGTTCAGTTCGCGGATGTCGATTTCCTGAATCGGCGTGCTGACGCCCACCAGTTTCAGGAAGGCGCGCGTGCTCTTGGCCTGTTCGCCGACGAAGTATTTCAGTCCGGCGGTCACTGTGCGAACCTCTTCGGGCAACACGGACGGCAGCCCGCCTCGGGTGCTCGTGCCGAGCGTGTTGGGAATCAGATACAGGGTGCCGCTCATGCTGTGCTCCCTTGTTGTGCCACGCCGGGCCCGGGCAGGGCGACACCGGCATTCATCAGCATGGTCGTGAGCGCAATCAACGGGAGGCCGATGAGTGCGGTCGGGTCGTCGTTTTCGATGGTTTCTAGCAGCATGATGCCGAGGCCTTCAGATTTGGCGCTGCCTGCGCAGTCATAAGGCGTTTCTGCGTGAAGGTAGGCCGCCAGCACGTTATCGGGCAGATCGCGGAACTTCACCCGCGTTACAACGTCTTTGGCTTGACTCTCGGCGTTGCGGGCGTCGTAGACGCACAGGGCGGAGTGAAACTCGACCACCTTGCCGCGCATGTCGCGCAGTTGCGCCATGGCGTTCTCGAAGTTGCCGGGTTTGCCGATCTGACGGCCTTCGAAGGTCGCGACCTGATCGGAGCCGATAATGACGGCGCCCGGGTGGCGGGCAGCGACGGCCTGCGCCTTCTGGCGGGCCAGCCGTAGCGAGGTGTCGTGCGGTGTTTCGCCAGAGACGGGCGTCTCGTCGATGTCCGGGACGTCGACAGAGAAAGGCAGGTGCAGGCGCTCGAGCAGTTCGCGGCGATAGCGCGATCCGGAGGCCAGGATCAGCGATGGCAGGGGCTGTGCGGTCATCGGGTTTAAGTGTTTGACGAGAAACGAAAAACTATTTAGAATTCACGGCTTTTGCAATCTGGCGCTCGGTCTCGCCAGCCTGCGCGGCACCGGTTCAAGCGCCTAAAAGTGGCGTCGAATCAGGGCGCTGCGGGTGGCAGGGGACATGAAATGCGGTCAGATGCGCCAAGGCAAGGATGAGCGTGATGAACGAATATATCGTCGATCTGTTCGAATTCGCGCGTACCGGCCGGGTGGCGGAAGGTGACGTGCAGCTTGCGGCATTGCCGCGCATGGTAACCGAAGTGCCAGTCGAAGTCTCGGCATCGGGACGGGCTGAGGGCGTGTTTCACTGGCGTGCGCAAGGGGCAGAGAAGCCTGTGCTGCGCGCGGATGGCAAGCCCACCGTGAAGCAGTTTTTGACGCTCACGGTCGAAGGTCCGATGTGGCTCGAATGCCAGCGTTGCCTCACGCCTTACCAGGAGTCGCTCGACTCGGAAACGACGTTCGAGATCGTGCCTGACGAAGCCGCTGCGGAAGCGCGTCCTCTCGATGAGGACGAACTCGAGGCGTTGGTCGGCTCCAAACATTTCGATTTGCGCGAGCTGATCGAAGAAGAATTGCTGTTGGCTTTGCCTATCGTTCCGAAACATGAGGTTTGTCCGAGTGTTCACGATAGTCTGGCCACCGGAAGCGACGGGTTGGCAGAGCCGGCTCCGGAGCCCGAAGAAGAGGATAAGCCGTCTCCGTTCGCGGCGCTGGCAGCGCTCAAGCGCTCGCCGGACAAGGACGGAAAGTAATGTGCGGCCGGATTTCCGGCTCACCAAAGTACATGTTTGCGTTAGTCGCACAGGTCGGGCCGACAGGCCGACACCGTAGGGCGGCGCTCGAACTGTGTTAAAATTTCGCGATATTTTGAGGAGTTATCATGGCCGTTCAACAGAACAAGAAGTCGCCGTCGAAGCGCGGCATGCACCGTTCGCACGATTTCCTGACCGCACCGTCGACCGCCGTCGAACCGACGTCGGGTGAGACGCACCTGCGTCACCACATCTCGCCGAACGGTTTCTACCGTGGTCGCAAGGTCATCAAGACCAAGAACGACTAATTCGGCCCTCAAGGCGATACGCGCCCATCATGGCGCTGTTTGATCGTCCGATGTGGCAAAAGCGGCACTCATCCTGCCGCTTTTTTTGTTACCTGTACCGCAAGCCAATCACGTCGACATGACAGTCACCCTGACGATCGATTGTATGGGCGGAGACCACGGCCCATCGGTGACGGTGCCGGCTGCGGTTCGCTTCGTGCAATCCACCGACGATGTCGAACTTGTGCTGGTCGGGCAGCAGGAGATCATCAACGCGCAGCTCGCGAAGCTGCGTGTGACGGATCACCCGCGCTTGTCCGTCGTCAATGCGAGTGAAGTCGTCGCCATGGACGACTCGGTCGAGACCGCGCTGCGCAAGAAGAAAGACTCTTCGATGCGCGTGGCGCTCAATCTGGTCAAGGAAGCGCGCGCGCAGGCCTGCGTGTCCGCCGGGAATACCGGTGCGCTGATGGCCGTCTCGCGTTACGTCCTCAAGACGCTACCCGGAATCGAGCGCCCGGCGATTGCCACGGTGCTGCCGAACGAGAAGGGTGGCTACACGACGATGCTCGATCTGGGCGCCAACGTCGACTGCGAACCGACTCACCTGCTGCAATTCGCCGAGATGGGCCACGCGCTTGTCGCGGCGGTCGATGGGAAGGAACGTCCGTCGATCGGCCTGCTCAACATTGGCGAAGAAGTCATCAAAGGCAACGACGTCATCAAGCAGGCGGGCGAGCTGCTGCGCGGCTCCACGCTGAATTTCTACGGCAACGTGGAAGGCAACGACATTTATCGAGGTACGACGGATATCGTCGTCTGCGATGGTTTCGTCGGCAACGTTGCGCTCAAAACTTCCGAAGGCCTGGCACAGATGCTCGGCGACATGATCCGCGAAGAGTTCACCCGCACATGGTGGACGAAGGTGATTGCCGTCATCGCACTGCCGATTCTCACTCGCTTCAAGAATCGCGTCGACCATCGCCGTTACAACGGTGCTGCGTTGCTCGGGTTGCGTGCGCTCGTCATCAAGAGCCACGGTTCCGCCGATGCCTACTCGTTTGAATGGGCCATCAAACGCGGCTATGATGCAGTTCGCAACGGTGTGCTTGACCGTCTGTCGCACGCCATGCAGGAGAATCAGACCCAGCTCCAGGACAACAAGCCGGCGAGCGCCATTCCGGCGCTCTGAAGCCGGTCCCGCCCCGATGCGCTAACCGACTATAAGATGACCCAGTCCGCGATTTATTCCCGTGTCGTCGGCACCGGCAGCTACCTGCCGGCACGACGCGTGACCAATCAGCAGTTGGCAGATGAGCTTGCCACCCGAGGCATCGAGACGAGCGACGAGTGGATCGTCGCCCGTACCGGCATTCAGGCGCGCCATTTCGCCGCGCCCGACCAGACGAGCAGCGATATGGCGGTGGAAGCCGCCAAGCGCGCGCTCGACATGGCGGGGCTGAGCGCCGATCAGATCGACCTGATCATGGTGGCCACGTCCACGCCCGATTTCGTGTTCCCAAGTACGGCTTGCCTCGTGCAGAACAAGCTGGGTATCACCAACGGTTGTGCCGCGTTCGACATCCAGGCCGTTTGCTCGGGCTTCGCCTATGCGATGGCGACGGCCGACAACTTCATCCGTTCGGGCGCATACCGCAACGTGCTCGTGATCGGCGCAGAAACGTTCTCGCGCATTCTCGATTTCAACGACCGCACGACGTGCGTGCTGTTTGGCGATGGTGCGGGTGCGGTCGTGCTGCAAGCGTCCAGCGAGCCGGGCATTCTTTCGAGCGCGCTGCACGCAGACGGCAGTCACTCGAACATCCTCTGCGTGCCGGGCAATGTGAGCGGTGGCGCAGTGCAAGGTGAAGCATTCCTTTATATGGATGGTCAGGCGGTGTTCAAGCTGGCCGTCAAGGTGCTCGAAAAGGTAGCTCACGAGGCCCTCGAAAAGGCTGGGCTGGAAGCGTCGGCGATCGACTGGCTGATTCCGCATCAGGCCAATCTGCGCATCATGACGAGTACGGCCCGCAAGCTGGGCGCCGAAGCGAAAATGGTCGTAACCGTCGACCAGCACGGCAATACTTCCGCTGCATCGATTCCGCTCGCACTCGACGTCGCCGTTCGCGACGGACGTATCAAAGCTGGCCAGAACGTCATGATCGAAGGCGTGGGTGGTGGCTTTACGTGGGGCGCGGTGCTGTTCCGCATGTGAGCGTCCCGGCGTCGGAGCGCCACGCGAACCTGCCGCGGGTTGTGAAGTGCGGTGTAAGCGAAACGCGTGGGAACGCTCTCTTGCGTGTCGCTGCGGCGCGCTAAGATGCGCCGCCATGTTTCTGAATCTGACTGTAAAACCAGCCGCTATGACATTCGCTTTCGTTTTCCCGGGACAAGGATCCCAATCGGTGGGCATGCTCGACGCATTCGCGGACAACGCCGTCGTGCGCGAAACGCTTGCCGAAGCTTCGGACGCCCTTGGGCAGGATATCGCCAAGCTGATCGCCGCTGGCCCCGCCGAAGAACTCAACCTCACGACCAACACGCAACCGGTGATGCTCACCGCCGCCTACGCGATGTACCGCGCGTGGCTGGCTGACGGTGGCGCAACGCCGGCTTTCGTTGCTGGCCACAGCCTGGGTGAGTACACGGCGTTGGTCGCCGCTGGCGTCATCGCATTCAAGGACGCCGTGCCGCTCGTGCGTTTTCGTGCGCAGGCCATGCAGGAAGCCGTGCCGGTCGGTCAGGGCGGTATGGCGGCGATTCTCGGTCTGGACGACGACGCCGTTCGCTCCGTCTGCGCCGAAGCGTCGGCGGCGGGCGTGGTCGAAGCGGTCAACTTCAATGCGCCGGCACAAGTTGTGATCGCCGGTGCCAAGGCAGGTGTGGAAAAGGCCTGCGAACTGGCCAAGGCCGCAGGGGCCAAGCGCGCGCTCGTGCTGCCGGTGTCCGCGCCGTTCCATTCGTCGCTGCTCAAACCGGCGTCGGATCGTCTGCGCGAGTATCTGGCGAGCGTGACGTTTAACGCGCCGCAGGTCCCGCTCGTCAATAACGTGGATGTGCTCGTCGAAAACGACGTGGCGCGCATCAAGGACGCGCTGGTGCGTCAGGCGGCTGCCCCGGTGCGCTGGGTCGAGTCGGTGAAGTGGCTCGCCGCGCAAGGCGTGACGCAAGTGGTCGAGTGCGGTCCGGGCAAGGTGCTGACCGGCCTGACCAAGCGCATCGACGGCAATCTCACGGGTTTGGCGATCACCGATCCGGCCTCGCTGGCCGACGTTCGTGCCCAACTCTCGTAAGCCATAGGCAAGGGTAATTCTTTCATGAGCAAGCAACTCGAAAACCTCGTGGCGCTGGTGACCGGTGCCTCGCGCGGCATCGGTCGTGCCATCGCCCTCGAACTGGCTCGCCAGGGTGCGACGGTCGTGGGCACTGCCACCAGCGAAGCCGGTGCACAAGGCATCGATGCGTATTTCGCCGAAGCCGGCGTCGCGGGCAAGGGCATTGTCCTGAATGTGACCGACGCCGAGGGCGTGGCCGCAGCGCTGGACGACATCCTCAAGCAACATGGCAAGCTCGACATCCTCGTCAATAACGCCGGTATTACTCGCGATAACCTCGCGATGCGTATGAAGGACGACGAGTGGGACGATGTGATCGACACGAACCTCAAGGCGATCTTCCGTCTGTCGCGTGCTGTCATTAAGCCGATGATGAAGGCACGTAGCGGCCGGATCATCAATGTGACGTCGGTCGTCGGCTCCGCTGGCAACCCGGGGCAGGCCAATTACGCCGCCGCAAAGGCGGGCGTGTCGGGCATGTCGCGTTCGCTGGCCGCCGAGATCGGTAGCCGAAATATCACGGTCAACTGCGTGGCCCCCGGTTTTATCGACACCGATATGACCAAGGCACTGGGCGAAGCACAACACGAAGCGCTCAAGGCACGCATTCCGCTGGGCCGTCTGGGCGCGCCGGAAGATATCGCTAATGCGGTGGCGTTCCTCGCGTCTCCGCAGGCCGGTTACATCACCGGCACTACGCTTCACGTGAACGGCGGCATGTTCATGAATTAAGGAAGATGCGTGCAGATTGTGGTGAAATTGCATGATTTGCGCGACATTGAACATTATTTGGCGCATGCTAACTTTGCTTTGCAAACCTGTTAAAATGCGCGCACTTGTCTGAACTAACTACCCCGGAGGGTTTGAATGGATAACATTGAGCAACGCGTCAAGAAGATCGTCGCCGAACAACTTGGCGTCGCGGAAGCCGACATTAAGAACGAATCCAGCTTCGTGAACGATCTCGGCGCTGACTCGCTCGATACGGTTGAGCTGGTGATGGCCCTGGAAGAAGAGTTCGAGATCGAGATCCCGGACGAAGAAGCAGAAAAGATCACCACCGTGCAACAAGCTATCGATTTCGCCTCGTCGCAGAAGAAGGCGTAATTCGTACGGATAGCCTGACTGGCCGGGATGCCGACCGGCTCCTGGCGTCGGGCATGCCTGTCAGCCGCAGGGAGCGCAGGGTCGGACCTTGTCGCCTCTGTGGCTTTTGTTTTGTATGACCCAGCAGAAGAAGGGGAGTATCGTGAGTCGTCGTCGCGTCGTCATTACCGGTCTGGGCCTGATCTCGCCGGTCGGCAACACCGTTGCCGAAGGTTGGGAAAATCTGGTCGCGGGCCGTTCGGGCATCGCCAACATCACGAAGTTCGATGCGAGCGAGTTCAAAGTTCGCTTCGCAGGCGAAGTCAAAAACTTCGAGACAGAGAAGTATCTGTCGGCCAAGGAAGCTCGCCGTATGGATACGTTTATCCACTACGGTCTGGCAGCCGGCATTCAGGCGTTTGAGGATAGCGGCCTGCAAATCACTGCAGAGAACGCAGAACGCATCGGTGTCCTTGTTGGCTCCGGGATCGGTGGTCTGCCGATGATCGAGGATACGCACGACGATCTGATCAAGGGCGGTCCGCGCAAGATCTCCCCCTTCTTTGTGCCGGGCTCGATCATCAATATGATCTCCGGTCACCTGTCGATCAAGTACGGCCTGAAGGGCCCGAACCTTGCCATCGTCACGGCTTGCACGACCGGTCTGCACTGTATCGGTCAGGCCGCACGCATGATTCAGTACGGCGACGCGGATGCCGTGCTCGCGGGCGGAGCCGAATCGACGGTGTCGCCGTTGGGTATCGGCGGTTTCGCCGCGATGACCGCACTGTCCACGCGTAACGACGACCCGGCGACGGCCAGCCGTCCGTGGGACAAGGATCGTGACGGCTTCGTGCTGGGCGAAGGCGCTGGCGTGATGATGGTCGAAGAGTACGAGCACGCCAAGGCGCGCGGCGCCAAGATCTACGCCGAACTCACGGGCTTCGGCATGAGCGCTGATGCATATCACATGACCGCACCGTGCGAAGACGGCGACGGCGCACTGCGCGCTATGACGAACGCGCTGCGCGACGCCGGCCTGAACGCCGACACGGTGAACTATGTGAATGCGCACGGCACGTCGACGCCGTTGGGCGATATCGCCGAGACGGTCGCGGTCAAGCGCCTGATGGGCGATGCGGCCAAAAACGTCGTGATGAATTCGACCAAGTCGATGACCGGCCACTTGCTGGGCGGCGCGGGCGGCCTGGAGTCGGTGTTCACCGTGTTGGCCGTTCACCATCAGAAGTCGCCGCCGACGATCAACATCTTCAATCAGGATCCGGCTTGCGACCTCGACTACTGCGCAAATACGGCCCGTGATATGAAAATTGATGTCGCGTTGAAGAACTCTTTCGGATTTGGCGGGACTAACGGCACGCTGGTCTTCCAGCGAGTTTAAGTTCGCGGGACGCCCCGCAGGCGTCCCATCCCGCTGACCCACGCTCCGGTGAGTGTGCCCGGGCGTGCGGCGTCAAAGACACTTCCAGCCGTGGTGGTCAGTGCTGCCACGGTGCAATTGGGCCCGTTCGGGCCCGGCAGCCAGAGAAAATACGGATCCATATCAGGTGAGTGAACGAGAAATCGACCAGGCGCTTGTCGAGCGCGTGCAGAAAGGCGACAAAGCCGCCTTCGAGCTGTTGGTCGCGAAATATCACCGCAAGATCATCCGCCTCGTATCGCGGCTCGTGCGCGACGCCGCCGAGGTCGAGGATGTGACGCAGGAGGCCTTTATCAAGGCCTACCGCGCCTTGCCGCAGTTTCGCGGCGAGTCGGCGTTCTATACCTGGTTGTATCGTATTGCTGTCAACACGGCGAAAAACCACCTGGCGACCCAGGGACGTCGTGCACCGACTTCGACTGAAGCGAACGCTGAAGAAGCTGAAACTTTTGCCGAGGCCGATCAACTAAGGGATATCAACACGCCTGAGTCGATGCTGATGAGCAAGCAGATTGCTCAAACGGTCAACACAGCGATGGAGGCTTTGCCCGATGAACTTCGAACGGCAATTACCCTGCGAGAAATCGAAGGGTTGAGCTACGAAGAGATCGCCGAAGCCATGGGGTGCCCGATCGGAACGGTCCGTTCGCGAATTTTCCGGGCGCGTGAAGCGATTGCCAGCCGGCTCAGGCCGCTGCTGGACACGCCTGACGGTAAGCGCTGGTGAGCGCGCCGCCGGGGAAGTTATTTTCGTTGGGGGATATCATGGGATCAGCGACGGTGCAAACGCAGCGGGGGCTGCAAGCCGAGCGGATTTCCGCGTTGATGGACGGGGAATTCGATCCGGACGAACTGGCCGCCCTGCTGGACGAGGCTGACACCTCGGGCCGGCCTCTGTGGGACGACTACCATCTGATCGGGGACGCATTGCGTTCCGATGAACTGACGCTGCCGCGTTCGGAGTCTGCCTTTATGGCCTCCTTCGCTGCACGCCTCGAAGCCGAGCCGCACCTGCTCGCGCCGGCCGCACTGGCCGACGCTCAGGCAGCGACAGCTGCGAGCGCAAAAGCCGCCGGCTCGCGTGTCACGCGAATCAACCCTTTCCTGCGCGTTCGCCGCGTCCTGCCGACGGCTGCTGCCGCCGCCGCAGTCGCTGCGCTGTCGTGGGTCGTGGTGCCGCGTCTGCAGGATCATCCGGCAGGTGGCGCGCAACCGCAGGTGCTCGCTCAGAGCGCCGCGCCGGCCGCCAGCGGCTCCAGCCTCACGCGTGTGGCGCTCTCGCAGCAGCCGCAAGCCGCTGTGGCCGCCAATGGTGCGGGTGCGCCGAACGATGTGATCGTGCTGCGCGATGCGCGTCTCGACCAGTATCTTGCGGCTCACCAGCAATATGCGCCGGCCCCGATCGGCCAGAGCGTTTCCCCTTACATGCGAGCCTCGGCGCAAGCGGACGAATAAATGCAGCGCCTGAGTATCGAATCCTTGCCGCGTGCGCCCTTCGGGCGCACTTTCTTCTTGTTTGCATTCCTGCTGGCGAGCACCCTGCAAACGCAGGCGTGGGCGCAGGCCTCCGCGTCCACCGACCCGCTGGTCGAGAAGCGCGAAGTCAGTGCGTGGCTCAACAAGATCCACCGTGCGGCGCAAACGCAAAACTACATCGGTACCTTCGTGTATCAGCGTGGCTCGACCATGCGTTCGTCGAAGATCAGTCACTTCGCCGAGAAGGGTAATGAGTACGAAGAACTGGAGACGCTCGACGGACGTCAGCGCCGCATTCTTCGTCAGAACGAAGACGTCTACACGCTGATTCCCGAGCAAAAGACCGTCTTCCAGGAAAAGCGCGAGAGCAAGGATTCGTTCCCCGCTTTGCTCGCGACGCCCAATCGCGACGTGCTCGACTACTACGCGCCGAAGCTGCTGCCGAACGAACGGATGGCGGGCTTCGACTGCATGGTGATCGAGCTCACGCCGAAGGACGATTACCGTTTCGGTTATCGCTTGTGGGCCGATCGCAATACCGGCTTGTTGCTGCGTGCACAGACGCTCGATGCCGAGGGGCATCTGCTGGAGCAGGCGGCGTTCTCGCAAATCTCTATCGGTGTGCCGAGCGAGAAGGCGCGAATCGTCCATGCGATTCAGGCCACGCACGGCTGGCATGTCGTGAAGCCGCAGATTGTGACGACGCGTCTGTCGGACGCGGGCTGGAGTATCGACGTCGACAAGAAGGTGCCGGGATTCAAGGCCGTGCGGGAAGTGCGTCGTACGATGCGCTCGACGGCGGACGGCAAACCGCTGGAAGTCCAGCAGGTGGTATATTCCGACGGCATGGCCGGACTTTCGGTGTTTATCGAACCGGCCACGCGTGAGCGCAAGGAAGGCCACGGTAGCGCCGGAGCGACGAACATCCTCATCAAGCGCTATGGCGACTTCTGGCTGACCTTGCTCGGCGAAGTGCCGCAGGCCACCCTGCAACAGTTCGCATCCAGTATCGAGTACAAACAGCCGGCGAAGTGACCGGCTGTCGGGTGGGCCGCAACCGGTAACGGTGCGGTCCGGGCAGCGAGGCAGACGTGACGCGACAGTGCGTCGGGTGCCGGACTGCCCTCAGGGATTCCGAGACTTTCGCGCACCACGATCTTCCAATGAAGAAGACTCTCTTGCTTCGTGTCATCCTCGGCGGCGCCATTGCCGCCCAATTGGCGGGAGTCCCCGCCGCCTTTGCTGCGCCGGCCTCGGCAACGAGCGGCGGATCGACGACGTCGAACGCACCGCTTGTCAGCAATCTTCCCGATTTCACTCAGCTCGTCGATCGCGTCGGCCCGGCCGTCGTGAACATTCGGACGACCGAGCGCGTTAGCCGCAATCAGCGTGGTTTGCCGCCCGGTATGGACGATGACATGGCCGAGCTGTTCCGCCGCTTCTTCGGCGTGCCCATGCCTCAGCAGCCGGGCCCGAAGGGCGGCACCCCGCGACGTGGCCAGCCCCAGCCTGACGAAGAGCAGAACAGTGGCGTGGGTTCAGGCTTCATCGTCTCGAACGACGGCTACATTCTGACGAACGCGCACGTGGTCGACGGCGCGGACAGCATCTATGTCACCCTGACCGACAAGCGCGAGTTCAAGGCGAAGCTGGTCGGCGCGGACAAGCGTACCGACGTCGCGGTGGTCAAGGTGGAAGCCAAGGACCTGCCGACGGTGCCTGTCGGAGACTCGAACAAGCTGCGTGTGGGCGAGTGGGTGGTGGCGATCGGATCGCCGTTCGGTCTCGAAAATACGGTAACGGCGGGCATCGTGTCGGCTAAGGGCCGTGACACGGGCGATTATCTGCCCTTCATCCAGACGGACGTGGCCGTGAACCCGGGCAACTCCGGCGGCCCGCTTATCAATATGCGTGGCGAGGTCGTGGGTATCAACTCGATGATCTACAGCCAGACCGGCGGTTTCATGGGCATTTCGTTCGCGATTCCGATCGACGAAGTGATGCGCGTGGTCGATCAGCTCAAAAAGACGGGCAAGGTCGTTCGCGGCCGTATCGGCGTGGCGATCAGCGAAGTGAGCAAGGAAGTGGCCGATTCGCTGGGCTTGCCGCGTGCTCAGGGCGCTCTGGTGCGCAGCATCGAGCCGGGCAGCCCTGCCGAGAAGGCGGGCGTGCAGCCGGGCGACATCATCATGAGGTTCGAAGGCCGTCCTGTCGATCACGCCACGGACCTGCCGCGCATGGTCGGCGAGACCAAGCCGGGCTCGAGCGCAACGCTGCAAGTTCTGCGCAAGGGCAAGAATCAGGATCTGAAGATCACGATTGCCGAGGCCGATACCGATACGCCCAAGGCGTCGAAAGCCCAGGGTGGTAGCGCCGAAGCGCCGCATCCGAACGCATTGGGTCTGGTCGTCTCCGATCTGACCGACGCGCAGAAGAAGGACTTGAAGCTGCGTGGCGGTGTGCAGGTCGAACTGGCGGAAGGTCCGGCGGGCCGTGCGGGGCTCCAGCAGGGTGACATCATTCTGCGAGTGGGCGACGCCGACATCGTCAACGCCAAGCAGTTCGAAGATGTGGTGAAGGCGCTCGATCCGAAGCGTCTGGTGCCGATCCTGGTGCGCCGTGGCGATGCGACGCAGTTCGTGCCGCTGCGCCCGCGTGCGCCGGGCAGCAAGTAAGCCAGCCCATGACCGCGCCGGCGCTCACGCTCTATGGCCGCAAGTGGTGTCATCTGTGCGATGACATGCTTGCGGCGCTCGAAGCGATGCGTCCGGCGTGGGATTTCTCGGTCACGGTGATCGACGTCGACAGCGATCCGGTGCTCGAAGCGAAGTACGACGAGATCGTGCCGGTGCTTGCCCTGGGTGAGCGTGAGCTGTGCCGGTATCGTTTCGACGTCGACGCTGTCGCAACCGTTTTTCCCCGGGGCTGACGCTTCGTTCGGTCCGGATGCCCAGAACGAAACCAGCACCTGCCCATCATTTCCACTGAATCCCGCTTATTTCGGCTATGCGGCTGCGATGCCTTCGATTCCGGACGGAATCGGTGCGCTTTCGGCTAAAATGTCATGTTTGCCGATTCTCTCGAAAGTCGCTGCCGAGCCGAATCCGATGGCACCGACTTTTCTATAGCCCCGCCTCATGGACCATATTCGCAATTTTTCGATCATCGCCCACATCGACCACGGGAAATCGACCCTGGCCGATCGCATCATCCAGTTGAGCGGCGGTTTGTCCGATCGTGAAATGGAATCTCGCGTCCTCGACTCGATGGATCTCGAGCGCGAGCGGGGCATCACTATCAAGGCGCAGACCGCCGCGCTGCAATACAAGGCACGCGACGGCAAGGTCTACAACCTCAACCTGATCGATACGCCGGGACACGTCGACTTTTCGTACGAAGTGAGCCGTTCGCTGTCCGCTTGCGAAGGCGCGCTGCTCGTCGTCGACGCCTCGCAGGGCGTGGAAGCGCAGACCGTCGCGAATTGCTACACCGCCATCGAGCTGGGCGTGGAAGTCGTGCCGGTGCTCAACAAGATCGATCTGCCGTCGGCCGAGCCGGAAAACGCGATCCAGGAGATCGAAGACGTGATCGGCATCGAAGCGACCGACGCCGTACGCTGTTCGGCCAAGACCGGTCTGGGTGTGGAAGACGTGCTCGAAGCGCTGATCGCCAAAGTGCCGCCGCCCAAGGGCGACGCCAACGCGCCGTTGCAAGCCCTGATCATCGACTCGTGGTTCGATAGCTACGTCGGTGTGGTCATGCTGGTGCGCGTGGTCAATGGCACGCTCAAGCCGAAGGAAAAGATTCACCTGATGGCCACGGGCTCCAGCTATCTGGTCGAACAAGTCGGCGTGTTCACGCCGAAGTCCAAGCAACTCGCGTCGCTGTCTGCCGGTCAGGTGGGCTTCATCATCTCGGGCATCAAGGAACTGAACGCGGCGAAAGTGGGCGATACCGTCACTCACGCCGTGACGACCACGACCAAGCCCGCCGAGGCACCGCTGCCGGGCTTCAAGGAAGTGAAGCCGCAGGTGTTCGCCGGCCTCTATCCGGTCGAAGCCAACCAGTACGACGCCCTGCGCGACTCGCTCGAAAAGCTCAAGCTCAACGACGCCTCGTTGCAATACGAACCGGAAGTTTCCCAAGCACTGGGCTTCGGTTTCCGTTGCGGCTTCCTGGGTCTGCTGCACATGGAAATCGTGCAGGAGCGTCTGGAGCGCGAATTCGACATGGACCTCATCACCACGGCACCGACCGTGATTTATGAGGTGACGGAGCGCGATGGCACGGTCGTCTCGGTGGAAAACCCGGCGAAGATGCCGGATCCGGGCCGCATCGAGGAAGTTCGCGAGCCGATCGTCACCGTGAATCTGTACATGCCGCAGGAGTACGTCGGTTCGGTCGTCACGCTGTGCCAGCAAAAGCGCGGCGTGCAGATCGATATGCAGTATCACGGCCGTCAGGTGCGTCTGATTTATGAAATTCCGATGGCTGAAATCGTGCTCGACTTCTTCGACCGTCTGAAGTCGGTGTCGCGCGGTTACGCGTCGATGGATTACGAGTTCAAGGAATATCGCGCGTCGGACGTGGTCAAGGTCGACATGCTGATCAACAACGACAAGGTCGACGCGTTGTCGATCATCGTCCACCGCTCGGAGAGCCGTCGTCGCGGTGCGCAAGTCGCGTCGAAGATGCGGGAAATCATTCCGCGTCAGATGTACGATGTGGCGATTCAGGCAGCCATCGGTGCGAACATCATCGCGCGTGAGAACATCAAGGCACTGCGTAAGAACGTGCTGGCGAAGTGCTATGGTGGCGACATCTCGCGTAAGAAGAAGCTGCTCGAGAAACAGAAGGAAGGTAAGAAGCGCATGAAGCAGGTGGGGAGCGTTGAAATTCCCCAGGAAGCGTTCCTTGCCATTTTGCAAGTCGAAGACAAATAACGTAGCGACAGGTCCCGCATGAATTTCGCCCTGATTCTTTTGATCCTGGTGCTGGTGACCGGGGTGGCCTGGGTGGCCGACAAGTTGGTGTTTCAACCGGCGCGCCGCCGGGCAGCACAGACCGCAGTGGCGCAATTCGATCAGCAGCAACTGGCGTTGCAGGGCTCCGGTATTCAGGGCTCTGGTTCGCAGGAAGGCAATGCGCTGGCGAGTGCGCGCGCGAAGTTGCGTGACGACAAGCTGCGCCAGCCGTGGTGGCTGGAGTACTCGGCGAGCTTCTTCCCGGTGATTCTGGCGGTGTTCGTGCTGCGCTCGTTCGTGGTCGAGCCGTTCAAGATTCCGTCGGGTTCGATGATCCCGACGCTGCTCGTCGGCGATTTCATTCTGGTGAACAAGTTCGATTACGGCATTCGTCTGCCGGTGGTCAACAAGAAGATCATCGAACTGGGCGAGCCGAAGCGTGGCGACGTCGTGGTGTTCCGTTACCCGAAGGATGAGTCGATGGACTACATCAAGCGAGTGATCGGCGTGCCGGGCGACGTGGTCGCTTACCAGAACAAGAAGCTCACGATCAACGGCGAACCGGTGCCGGAAACCGCGCTGCCGGATTACTTCGACGACGAGCACATCGCGTACTTCAAGCAGTTCGAGGAGACGGTTGGCGGCGTGAAGAACCGGATTCTGAACGACCCGAACGTGCCGCCGTACATCATGGGCGCGGACGACTTCCCGAACAAGCAGAACTGCCAGTACAACAGCCAGGGCGTGATCTGCAAGGTGCCGCCGGGCAACTACTTCATGATGGGCGATAACCGCGATAACAGCGCTGACAGCCGCTACTGGGGCTTTGTGCCCGAGCAGAACATCGTGGGTCGGGCGTTCTTCATCTGGATGAACTTCTCGAACCTGAAGCGTCTGGGCGGTTTCCAGTAAGTCGGCTGCTTCACGGGGAGATCTGGCTTCCCCGCTAAGGGCTGAATTAATGCGGAAATTGACGTTATTTCGTCAATTTCCGCATTATTGTTTGTAAATAAGAAATAAAAGGTGCGACGGGAGGCGGCCGCCGGCGGGACAGATCGGTCCTGACCTCGGAATTGTCCGATCCACCGATCTCGCGCCAGTCCGAAAAGCCCGTCGGACGGCGGTAAAGCCCGTCGTTTCTTGGCGACGACCCGCGCCGGGGCGGGAGCGTCGCGCTATACTTGCGCCATGTCTCAATCACTGAATCAACTGGAAGAACGTCTCCAGTATCGCTTCCACGATGCGGAATTGCTTTGCCAAGCACTGACGCACCGTAGCCACAGTGCCGCCAACAATGAGCGGCTGGAGTTTCTCGGCGATTCCATTCTGAACTGTTCGGTCGCAGCGATTCTGTTCCGTCGCTACGGCAAGCTCGACGAAGGCGACCTCTCACGTGTGCGCGCCAATCTCGTGAAGCAACAATCGTTGTACGAGATCGCGCAGACGCTTGGCGTTTCCGATTTTCTTCGCCTGGGCGAAGGCGAGCTCAAGAGCGGTGGTTTCCGTCGTCCTTCGATTCTGGCCGACACCCTCGAAGCGCTGTTCGGGGCGATGTACCTCGATGGTGGATTCGAGAAGGCCTATGCGGTGATCGAGCGTCTGTACACGCCCGTGCTCGAACATGTCGATCCGAAGACACTCGGCAAAGACGCCAAGACGCTGCTTCAGGAATACCTGCAAGGCCATAAAATCGCGCTGCCACAGTACACGGTGATCGCCACCCACGGGGCGGCGCACAATCAGCAGTTCGAGGTCGAGTGCACCGTGCCGAAGCTCGACATCAAGGTAGGTGGTTCGGGTGCCAGCCGTCGCGCGGCCGAGCAGGCTGCGGCCAAGAAGGCGCTGGAGGAAGTGCAGAAGATGCCCGCGCTGGCGAAGCCGAAGGCCGAGAAGAGCGCGAAGGCGGCGAAGAAGCGTGCTGCCAAGGCTGCGGCCTCGGAAGCGAAGAAGGCTGGACAGGGCGGGCAACTGACGGTGGCGTCGCAGACCGAGTCGAAGGACGTGAAGGAGTCCCGCGAGCCGAAGGATGCGCGCGATGCCGCGGCCGGCGCGACCACGGCGCCAGCCATGACCGCGTCGAGCCACAATGCGCCTCGCAATGCGGCCGCATCGACCGAGAAGTCCGCCGAAAAGCCGACCGACAAGGCCGACGCCGCCAAGCAACCTCCGGCAGCTGCCTGAGTCCCATTCAGGGGGAGAGCAATCGCTGCTGTCCCCCTTTCAAGAGAGTTTCCAATCATGAACGATAAGACGGATTTTCGCTGCGGTACCGTGGCGATCGTCGGGCGTCCGAACGTCGGCAAGTCGACGCTGCTCAACGCCCTCGTCGGTCAGAAGATCAGCATTACGTCGCGCAAGGCGCAGACCACGCGACATCGCATCACCGGCATCAATACCACGGAAGACGCGCAGTACATCTTCGTCGACACCCCGGGTTTTCAGACACGTCATGCGACCGCACTCAACCGCTCGCTCAATCGCGCGGTGACGTCCACGCTGTCGAGCGTGGATGTTGTGATGTTCGTGATCGAAGCAGGTAATTTCGGCCCGGACGACGAGAAGGTGCTCAAGCTCCTGCCGGAGAACACGCCGGTGCTGCTGATCGTCAACAAGCTGGACCGTATCAACGATAAAGCCGAGATGCTGCCGTTCCTGCGCAAGCTGGGCGAAGTGCGTGATTTCCGCGAAATCGTGCCAATGTCGGCGAAGCGCGAGGACGACATCAAGCGTTTGCTCGGTGTGTTGCGTCCGTACCTGCTCGAAGGTGACCCGATTTACGGCGAGGACGATCTGACCGATCGCAGCGAGCGCTTCATGGCGGCCGAAATCCTGCGCGAAAAGGTGTTCCGCTGGACGGGCGACGAATTGCCGTACACGAGCACGGTCATCATCGACAAGTTCGAAGTCGAAGGGAACCTACGCCGCATTTTTGCGACGATTCTGGTCGATCGCGATAATCACAAGGCGATGATCATCGGCAACAAGGGCGCGAAGCTCAAGCAGATCTCCACCGATGCACGCCTCGATATGGCGAAACTCTTCGACGGTCCCGTGTATCTGGAAGTGTGGATCAAGGTGAAGGGCGGGTGGGCCGATAACGAAGCCGGCCTGCGGGCATATGGCTACGAGTGAGCTGGATACGTCACGTGACGATGTCGACGCGCCGGATGCCGTAACGTCGGCGGGCGGTGCGTCGCAAGCCACGCGATCGGCACGATCCCCGCGAGCCGCCTCGGAGGCGGTGGGGGCACGGTCCGCGCGTACGAAGAGCACGCGCACGCGTGCCGTGGACGACGATGCCTCGGAAGCCTTCCAGCAAGCCCAGGCCAACACCGATACCGTCAAGCGCGAAGCCAAGCGCTCGCGACGCGCGCCGTCCCCCGCCCGGGTGGTCGAGCGCGAACAAAGCCGGGTGACGGAACAACCCGGCTTTGTGCTTCACAGCTATCCCTACCGCGAAACCAGTCTGATCATCGATGTGCTCACGCGCGACCACGGGCGTATTGCGCTCGTCGCCAAGGGGGCGAAGCGTCCGCATTCCGCACTGCGCGGCGTGCTTCAGACGTTTCAACCGCTCTCGCTCGCGTGGCTCGGCAAAGGCGAGTTGCGCACGTTGACTAAGGCTGAGTGGGTAGGTGGCTTGCGTCCCCTGGAGGGCGACGCGTTGCTCTCGGGCTTTTACCTCAACGAATTGCTGGTGAAGTTCTGCGCGCGAGACGACCCGCACGACAAGCTGTTCCAGCACTATTTGACGACGCTGCATCACCTCGCGCACGGCGAACCTGCGGGCGTGATCCTGCGCGCGTTCGAGCGCGTGTTGTTGCGCGAGACGGGATATGCCGTGGCGTTCGACCGTTGCACGCAATCGCGTGGCAAGGTCGCGCCGGATCGCCGCTACGTGTTCCACCCCGACTGGGGTGTGCGCCCGGTGCGCGGCGACGAACCGTCGGACTGGCCGGTTGTCGCCGGGCAGACGCTGCTCGATATGGAGCAAGACGATTACTCGCGGGCGCAGACCGTGCAGCAAAGCAAGTTGCTCATGCGCTTTCTTCTCAACCACCATTTGGGCGGTGTGCCGCTCAATACCCGGCAGATCTTGCTCGACCTGCAAAAACTATGAGCCTCTTCTTCCAAGGAAACGCCATCGACCTCGGGGTCAACATCGATCACGTCGCTACGGTGCGCAACGCGCGCGGCACGAAATATCCGGATCCGATCAGGGCAGCCCTGCTGGCCGAAGAAGCGGGCGCGGATGTGATTACGCTGCACTTGCGTGAAGACCGTCGCCATATTCGCGACGACGACGTCACGACTCTGCGCGACAAGCTGATCACGCGCATGAACCTCGAGTGTGCGGTGACGGAAGAGATGCTGGCGATTGCCTGTCGCGTGAAGCCGCACGATGTCTGTCTTGTGCCGGAGAGCCGTCAGGAGCTGACCACCGAAGGCGGGCTGGACGTTGTCGGGCTGTACGACCGTATCGCCGCCGCGACGCAACAGCTTGGCGAAGCCGGCAGCCGTGTGTCGCTCTTCATCGACCCGGACGAGGCACCGATTCGCGCTGCCGCCCGCATGGGCGCACCGGTCGTCGAGTTGCACACGGGGCGTTACGCCGAGGCACATGACGAAGCCACGCGCGAGGCCGAGTTCGCCCGCATCGAGCGTGCAGTGGCGCTCGGTGTGTCGCTGGGACTGCGCGTCAACGCCGGTCATGGCCTGCACTATGAAAACGTGCAACCCATCGCGGCCATCGAGGGCATTTCCGAGCTGAACATCGGACACGCCATCGTTGCTCACGCTCTCTTCGCAGGCTGGGAGAACGCGGTTCGTGAGATGAAGGCCATCATGGTCGCCAGCCGCATCGCGGCGCGCGGCTGAGCGGCGGCGTCCCGTCCGTTTATCGCTGCATCAAGCCGTGACACGATTCTTCTCATGAGCGATCCGAATCCCCCGTCGTCGCCGTCTTCGGCGATTAGCCCGACGGCAGCCTCCGGCGTCCCGCCGCAGGGGCCGACGACGATCTACGGCGTGGGCACCGACATCCTGCAAATCAGTCGCGTCGTGGGTGTGATGGCGCGTACGAAAGGCCGATTCGCAGAGCGCGTGCTCGGGCCTGAGGAACTCAAGGTTTATTACGCTCGTCAGAAACGCTCCGAGGTGCGCGGGCTGGCTTATCTATGCACACGATTTGCCGCGAAGGAAGCCGTCTCGAAGGCCATCGGTCTCGGGATGCGCTGGCCAATGACATGGCGTGCCGTGCAGACGCTGAACGCGCCTTCCGGGAAGCCGGTGGTGGTCGCGTCGGGTGAGTTAGCACAGTGGCTCGCCGAGCGGCAATTGTCGATCGAGATTTCGATCACAGACGAAAAGGAATACGCGGTCGCCTTTGCGATCGCGTCACGTAATTTAGGCAACATTGGCAATATTGCATCGGAGAAATCGCAATGACGAAGCGCAGGCCGGGCCCGGTGATGCTGGACGTCGTCGGGCTGACCCTCAGCGAAGACGACATCCGTCGCATCGATCACCCGTTGACCGGGGGTGTCATTCTGTTCGCCCGCAACTTCGACGATCGCGCGCAATTGTGCTCGCTCACGAAGCAGATTCGCGACGTGCGCGACGACATTCTGATTGCTGTCGATCATGAAGGCGGACGTGTACAACGCTTTCGCACCGACGGCTTCACGCATCTGCCCGCGATGGGCAAGCTGGGCAAGCTCTGGCATGAGGATGTATTTAAGGCAACGCGCGTCACGACGGCCGTTGGCTACGTGCTTGCGTCGGAACTGCGTGCCTGCGACATCGACCTGAGCTTCACGCCGGTGCTGGATCTGGACTATGGAACGTCTGCTGTGATCGGCGACCGTGCGTTCGATGCGGATCCGCGCGTGGTGGCGATGCTCGCCAAGAGCCTCAACCACGGGCTGTTGCTCGCAGGCATGGCGAACTGCGGCAAGCACTTCCCGGGGCACGGTTTTGTGGCGGCCGACTCGCATCACGAGATTCCCGTGGACGAGCGCTCGCTCGACGAAATTCTGTCCGTCGATGCGCAACCGTATGACTGGCTCGGCATGTCGCTCGCGGCGGTCATGCCGGCGCACGTGATCTATCCGCAGGTCGACCCGAACCCGGCAGGCTTCTCGACCAAGTGGCTCAAGGAGATTCTGCGCGGCCAGTATGGTTTTGACGGCGTGATCTTCAGCGACGACCTGTCGATGCAGGGCGCGAGTGCGGCGGGCGACGTCGTGACGGCCGCTCACGCAGCGCTGGACGCTGGCTGCGACATGGTGCTCATCTGCAACAGTCCGGAGAAGGCGGACCGGCTGCTGCACGAAATGAAGCCGGTGGCCGACACCGTCTCGCAGCGCCGCATCAAGCACTTGCTGGGACGTGGCAAGGTGCACGGCTGGGAGAAGATGCTCGCGCAGCCGGAGTATCAGGCGGCGAAGCGTCTGATCGCGCAGACGTTCGGCGGCTAAGGCTGCACAAGGCCGGTGCAAACCGGTCGCCCCAAACAAAAAGCGCTCGACCCCGAAGGGACGAGCGCTTTTTTGTTACCTGACGAACCACACCGCCCGAGAGCGCTGCGGTCGCAAGCCATCGCTTAGGCGCGGCTCTTGTATTCGTCGGTACGCGTGTCGATTTCGATCTTGTCGCCAGTGTTCACGAACAGCGGAACCTGAACTTCCAGCAGGTCGTTGATCTTGGCGTTCTTCAGGACCTTGCCCGACGAGGTGTCACCCTTCACAGCCGGTTCCGTGTACTCGACCACGCGCACGAGCGTCGTCGGCAGTTCCACCGAGATAGCCTTCTCTTCGTAGAACACGACTTCGCACGGCATGTCGGCTTCGAGGTACTTGATGGCGTTGTCCATGTTCTCGGCTTCGACTTCGTACTGGTTGTACTCATCGTCCATGAACACATACATCGGGTCAGCGAAGTACGAGTACTTCACTTCCTTCTTGTCGAGGTTGACTGTCTCGAACTTGTCGTCGGCGCGATAGGTGAATTCGCCGCGGCCTTCCTTCAGCAGCTTCTTGTACTTCAGCTTAACCATGCTGGAGTTACGGCCCGACTTGACGAATTCGGTGCGGAGCACGACGTTCGGCTCACCCTCCAGGATGAAGACGTTACCGACGCGGAGTTCTTGAGCGATTTTCATAAAAAACGAGATCCTGTGACGAAATAAGCGATTTGCCGCTTGTTGAGCGCTTCCATACGCCGATTCGCCGCTTGATTCCCGTGTCCGCCAAGGGCGACTCGGAGCAGCAGGTTCAGCAGCAAAGCGTTGAAAAACCAGCTATTTTACCTGATTTTGCGCGAAGCTTGCCAACTGTCGCGCGAGGTCCGGAAGCTGCGCCTGAGCGTTTGCCCACGCCTGCGCATGGCGTGTCAGGGCGGGCAGCGCCGCTGCCAGAGCCGCCCAGTCCGGCGCGGTGCTGGCGTACCCGTTCCAAAGGTGCCAGAAGGTACGCAGCGCTTCACGTCCCCCGTGTCCCAACGAGGCGTCGCCGGTAGGCAAGTCCGCCAGATAGCGTTCGAGAAAGGCGTCGAGCTTCACATGATGGGCATTTTCCGCTTGCGGATAGATGTGCCAGACGAACGGCTTCGCCGCCCATTGCGCGCGCACGAACGAGTCTTCCCCCCGCACAAAATTCAGATCGCACGCCCAGAGCAGATGATCGAACTCATGTTGCGGGACAAACGGCAAACCGTAGACGGTGAGCGCGCCGCGCGCCGCCGATTCGCGCGGGGCGAGTGCCTCACGTCCCAGCCACTCGCCGACGGCCGGGGCGATCCGGCCTTGGGGAACGAGGCAGACGATGGGCGTCTCGCTTTCCGACCATTGAGTGAGCAACGCTGGTAACGCGGTGTTCTCGTACGCGAACAGCGAGACAATCAGCGCATCTTGCGGTGCCGCAGACAGGCCGAGCGTGCGTTGCCACCAGGCGTCGCGCAGGTCGGCGGACGAGAGGAAGGCGTCACGCCGGGAAAACAGCTCGCGCTCCCGGATTAGCCCACCGGAGCGCTCGGTGAATCCGGGCATGAAAATCGTTTTGACGAGGCCCAGTTGTGGGTGAACCGACTTCTGTGCATGGAATTCATCGACCCACCCCTCGGCGCTCAGATACTCCAGATTGACCCACATCGGCGCGTTGCCGGCCTGTTTCCGGGCGTGCATCGCATGGAGATAGGCGTCCGGAATGTGGCAGGCGAACCCCTCGATAACGATGTCGCCCGGCGCGTTGTCGTCCGTAATCGGGCCGAAGTCGGCGTCCCAGCGTCGCACGTCGACGCCGTCGCAGCGCTGCCGTGCCTGCGTCGGATCGATGTCCGGGCGCAGATAGCGGAAGCTCGCGAGATCGTCGACCCAGAGCCGCACGGACCATCCATGTTCGCGCACGAGTTGGCGGGCGAGTCGCCAGCACACGCCGATGTCGCCGAAATTGTCGACGACGGTGCAGAAAAGGTCGCAGCGCGGCACAAGAGGCAGGTGGCCGACGTTCGTAGTGGTCGGCGAGGGCACCGGTGGGGAATCGGTAGACAGGGGCATTGAGAAGCCGAAACGCGGATTGGTCTAAACTTCTGATTTTAGTCCCTCCTTGTATCTATCGAGGCACTCAAGGGACGCTCAGATCGCCAGAGTTCATGACCGAAGACGCCCACGACGTCACGCCGCCGCGTAAGTCCCGCAAAGCCAAAGCCACCGACGCTGCCGAGCCCACGCCATCGGCAACGGCGGGTGACGCCGCGCAGCCGTCGGCTCCGTCAGCACCGGATGACGTGTCTGGCGAGGCGTCGGCCGAGACAACGGCTTCACCGTCCGCCAAGCCAGACAAGACGGCCAAATCCGGCAAAGCCGCCAGACTCGCCAAAGCCGGAACACCGAAGCGCGAGCGCCGCAACGGCAACGACGGGCCGCAGATGCCTGCGGATGACGCCAGCGACGCCAACGACGCGCCGTTGTTCGACGCGCGCAAAGCGCTCTCGCAGTTGCCGAACCTGCCCGGCGTCTATCGCTACTACGATGCGGCGGGCAACGTTCTTTACGTGGGCAAGGCGCGCAATTTGAAGAAGCGCGTATCGAGTTACTTCAACAAGACACAGTTGTCGCCGCGTATTGCGTTGATGGTTGCGCGCATTGCGAAGCTGGAAACGACGGTCACGCGCTCCGAGACGGAAGCGCTACTCCTTGAAAACAATCTGATCAAGGCGCTACATCCGCGCTACAACATCCTGTTTCGGGACGACAAGTCGTATCCGTTCCTCAAGCTCACGCAACACAAGTACCCGCGCATGGCGTATTACCGTGGCTCGGTGGATCGTCGTGGTCAGTATTTCGGACCGTTCCCGAGTGCATGGGCGGTGCGCGAGAGCATCCAGATTCTGCAAAAGGTTTTCCAGTTGCGCACCTGCGAAGACTCCGTCTTTTCGAATCGCACGCGTCCGTGTCTGCTCAATCAGATCGAGCGATGCAGCGCGCCGTGCGTGGGCGCGATTCAGGAGGAGGACTACGCGCGCGACGTGAACAACGCCGCCGCGTTTCTCTCCGGACGTCAAAAGGAAGTGCTCGGCGCGCTCGAAGACAAGATGATGGCCTACGCTGAAGCGCTTAAGTTCGAGCAGGCGGCGGTCGTGCGTAATCAGATGCAGGCGCTCTCCGGTGTGTTGCAGCAGCAGTCCGTCGAAACGGCGGGCGATGTCGATGCCGACATTCTTGCCGTGGCCTACGCAGGCGGTCGCGCTTGCGTCAACCTTGCGATGGTGCGCGGCGGACGTCACCTGGGAGACAAGGCTTATTTCCCGGCGCACGTCGAGCGGGGTGTGGAAGGCGGGATCGCGGACGAATTCGAGGAAGACGAGGTGCTGGCCGCGTTGCCGTCCGATGATGATTCGGGCGATTCGGACGATGCTGTGGCAAAGCCGGAAGTGAGCGGCAACGATCCGTCCACACAAGTTGCACAACCGCCGTCAGCGTCGCTCGAATCGCGTCTGCTCGAAGCGTTCGTCGCTCAGCACTATCTCGGCCAGTCGGTGCCGCCGGTGCTGGTGGTGAGCCATGCGTTGCCGAACGACGAGTTGCTCACGGCGCTCTCGGAGCAAGCGGGCCGCCGTATCGCGATGGTGCGCCAACCGCAGGGTCAGCGACGCGCGTGGCTCGACATGGCGTTGCAAGGCGCGCAGCTTGCGCTCACGCGTTTGCTGACGGAGCAGGGCAGCCAGCAGGCGCGCACCGGCGAGCTGATCCAGACCATCGGACTCGACATCGACGATCCCGCGCTGCTGCGCGTGGAGTGCTTCGACATCAGCCATACGCAGGGCGAAGCCACGCAGGCGTCGTGTGTGGTGTTCCATCATCACAAGATGCAGACGAGCGAGTACCGGCGCTACAACATCACGGGTATTACGCCGGGCGACGATTATGCGGCCATGCGCCAGGTGCTCACGCGCCGGTACGGCCGTTTGATGGAGGCTGCCGCTGCGACGTTGAGCGACGCAGCGGACCCATCGTCCGTGGCCGCAGACGTCGCACGTGCCGAGGCCGACACCTGCGTCGTGGCAGAAGGTGACGCGACCGAATCAACTGCATCGAGCGCATCGGCCGCCCCCGATATCGCCGACGTCGAAGCCAATCTCCCGCAACTGGTGCTGATCGACGGCGGCAAGGGGCAGGTGGAAGTGGCGCGTCAGGTGTTCGTCGAGCTGGGGATCGATATTGGCCGTTTGGTCGGCGTGGCGAAGGGCGAGGGCCGCAAGGTGGGTCTCGAGACGCTGATCTTCGCGGATGGACGTGCGCCGCTCGAGCTCGGTCGCGAAAGCGCGGTGCTGATGCTGATCGCGCAGATCCGCGACGAGGCGCACCGTTTCGCGATCACCGGCATGCGGGCAAAGCGTGCGAAGGCGCGTCAGACATCGCGGCTGGAGGAGATCGAGGGCATTGGCGCGAAGCGTCGTCAGCGTCTGCTGATGCGCTTTGGGGGCTTGCAAGGCGTGGCGTCCGCGAGCGTCGACGAACTGGCGAGCGTCGAGGGCATTTCGACAACGCTCGCCGAGCAGATCTATCGCCAGCTTCACTAAGTCCGGCCGGTTCATACGGGCCGCCGAGGCTTGGTTTTTCTCGGCGGTCTTCGTCACCTCGGCCTCACGTATCGCCGTGAAACAGCAATCGCATGACGGTGTCGTTATCGACGGTTTCCCCGGAAAGCGTGCGGGCGAGCAACTCGCCGCCGACGACCGGTGGCGCAAAAATCATGTCCGGCTGCACGCGCTTCAGTTTGCTCAGGTGCTTGCTGTCGTTCACTGAGGCGATCGTGCGCACGGTCGGCGCGATCTCCTTTGCGGCAAGCACGATGAACGCATTTTCGGAATCGTCCGCCCGCAGTGCGAGCACGGCTTTGGCGTGTTCGATGCCGGCGTGGGTCAGCACGGTGTTGTCGCTGGCGTCGCCGTGCATGACGTCTGCTTCCTCAGGATAGGGATTGTCCACGCCGCTCGCGATGATGACCGTCACCGGCCAGCCGCGCTTGGTGAGTTCATGGTGGACGTTGACGGCCAGCGGCGAGGCACCGGCCACGATGAAGTGGTTCTTTCGTATCACGTGCGTGAATCTCCCGGCGAGAATTTTCTTGAGGTTGCCCCCGACGAGTGGGCCGATGACGACGGAGAGCGACGTCGCGAACACGCTGATCCCGAAGATGATGACCGACGCGGTGAACAGGCGCGCGTCGGTCGATACCGGCACGATATCGCCGTAGCCGACCGTCGTCATCGTGACGATGGCGAAGTAGAACGCCGTGGCGAGATCGCCGACATTCGGCTTGAACTCGCGCCCCAGATACATCGTGCCGAACGTCGCGTAGATCACCAGGGCGAACACGGCCACCAGCGTGTAGAGCGTGGCGGCGGCGAAGCTGGCCCGGTCGAATTCGCGCCAATACCAGAGCAACAATCCGAAGCAGACGAGCGAGAGAACGAACGTCACGTCGAAGCGGATGTTGAGGTGGAAGTTGATGGCGGCGGCAAGCGCGAGCATGACCAGCGTGAAAGCCCACGCGGTGCGTGCGCGAATCACGAGTCCGCAGGACAGCGCGACGAGCGCCGTGCCGACGAGCGCACGGGGAAGATGTGAGAAGTCAATGCGCTCAATGGCGTTCAGTCCGAACAGCAGTCGGGGCAGGTGTGTGGCTTCGATATGTTCGAGGGCGGAGAGGTCGCCGCGAACGAAGAGGTCGATGAGCAGCGAGCCGGGCACGCGCAGCAATACGGAGGCGACGAGCAGCAGGCCGTCGATGCCGACGAGTCCGGCAATCAGCACGTGCCGGGGAACGAGTGACCCGAGAGGCGGCCGGTGCAGGGCACTACGCAGGGCAGACAGGGGCGAGTGCAGTTTCACGAGATCGGCGCTATTGGCGGGATGTTGCGAGCAAGATAGTGTCACACTGGCGCACATGTCAACAGGCGTGCGGTGCCGCGGCCTTGTCGCTACGGGGCAGACACGGCACAATGCGGGTCTGGTACGGCTGCCGAGTGCGCCGTGTGTCGACGTTTGCCGAACTCATGCTGCCATGCCTTTCAATGTCCCCATATTCCTGACCTGGCTTCGGATCGTGCTGATCCCGCTGGTCGTCGGCGTCTACTATTTGCCGACGACGTGGTTGTCGTCCGTCGAGATGAACTGGGTGGCGTGCGCGGTGTTTGTGCTGGCGGCGCTGACCGACTGGTTTGACGGGTTTCTGGCACGCCGCTGGAATCAGACATCGGCATTCGGCGCGTTTCTGGACCCGGTGGCGGACAAGCTGATGGTGGCGGCGGCGCTGCTGATGCTGTTGCAGATGGGGCGGATCAACGCGCTGGTGGCGCTCATCATCATCGGACGGGAAATCACGATTTCGGCGCTGCGGGAGTGGATGGCGCAGATTGGCGCGTCGCGCAGCGTGGCGGTGCATCAGTTGGGCAAGATCAAGACGGCGGCGCAGATGGTGGCGATTCCGTTGTTGCTGTTCAACGGCACGGTGGCGTGGAATGGGTTGCGTTTCGACTCGCGATTCTGGGGTACGTGGCTGATTTACGTGGCAGCAGTTCTCACGTTGTGGTCGATGCTGTATTATTTGCGCCGCGCGTGGCCGCAGATTCGTGAGCGTGGCGGCGCACAGATGTGAGCGTAAGTCTCTGAATATGCGGGAAGTGCGCGGGATCTGTGCGGTGAAGGAGAAAAAACTTCACAAATTTTCAGTGCGGGTGCTTGACACTGAATCGTCGTTTAGACATAATCTCCTTCTCGCTGCTACGGCGTTAGCCCGGCAGCGAAGTTTTTAGAAGTTGATGGATTGGTAGTACGCATGACAATGCGGGAGTAGCTCAGTTGGTAGAGCGCAACCTTGCCAAGGTTGAGGTCGCGAGTTCGAGACTCGTCTCCCGCTCCAGTTTTCACACTGGACATTGAGTGAGTGATCCTTGGTGTTCGGTGTCATGCGGGAGTAGCTCAGTTGGTAGAGCGCAACCTTGCCAAGGTTGAGGTCGCGAGTTCGAGACTCGTCTCCCGCTCCAAATCCAGAGGGAAGCCTGACTTCCCTTTTTATTTGCCGAAAAGCCCACGGCGATCGATCCGACGGGCGCCCTCGATGGCAACAGCGAGTGGTTACAATGCGGCAGCATGTCTCGATGGCGGGATAGCAAAATGGTTATGCAGCGGCCTGCAAAGCCGTTTACGTCGGTTCGATTCCGTCTCCCGCCTCCAAAATTCAAAAGCCCTGACTTGTCAGGGCTTTTTCTTTTTCTGCGTCGGTTTTCTCGTCCTCAAACATCCTCTCGGGCGCAATACAACCGGCAGGCCCCGGTCCGACTTCACAACACCATCGCACGCATGATCCGGCCGGTCGCTTCGTCGGCCGGGTAGAACGCTTCGAGCGCCAGCTCGGCGAGCGTCACATCCACGGGGGTGCCGAATACCGTGGTCGTGCTGAAGAACGACAGCAGACCCTCGTTCATGCGCAACTGCATCGGCACGAAAATGTTCGCCGTGGGCGGTACCGCCGGTGCAGGCCTGCGCTCTGCCACGGGATACGCTTTCAACTCCTCGTACAACTCGCCTAGCGTGGCGTCGCCGCTCGCGTGAATTTGCTGACGCAGGCGATGCAGCAGATGCGCGCGCCATTCCGGCAGATTGGCGATGCGCGACGCGAGACCGTCGGGGTGCAGCGACAGGCGCAGCACATTCACGGCACCGCTCAGCAACGACGGGTCGACGCCCGCGAGCAGCGGCATCACCGCGCGGTTTGCCGCGAGCAGCGTCCAATGTCGGTCGACGGCCAGTGCCGGATACGGCTCATGACCATCGAGCACACGTTGGACGGCTTCCCGGGCGACGCTCATGTCGGGGGCGTCGAACGCGCGCGCCTCGAAGCGGGGCGCAAAGCCCGCCGCGACAAGCAGCGCGTTGCGCTCACGCAGTGGAATGTCCAGCGCTTGCGCGAGATGCAGGAGCATCTCGCGGCTGGGTTGCGCGCGGCCCGTCTCCACAAAGCTCAAATGGCGGGTGGAAATCTCGGCTTCCAGCGCGAGATCAAGCTGGCTCATGCGTCGACGCTGACGCCAGTCGCGCAACAGGGTTCCGATAGCAGGTGTCGTCATGACGCGCAGTATGGGCGGTTGGAGGAAGGGCAGCCATTACCTCGCAGGTAATCGACGGTGCGTCGCGCAATCGAGAAGATTATAGCCAGCGAGACACGATGTCTCGTCATCCTGAGCAACGCCGCCATGGGCACGTTGCCAGGATCGGACCCACTCCAATGGAGGTCATCATGATGTCATCCCGTCAGTCCTCGCCTGAGGCTTCGCGTCACAACTCGCATCATTCGCTTCATTCCTCCTCCCGCGCTTCGATGCTTGCCCGCGTCATGCTCGCCGACGCGCTGGTGAGCGGTGCCGTCGGGCTGTTGCAGGTACTTGCTGCGGTCCCGCTGGCGGGGCTGCTGGACCTGCCCGCCGTCGGACTGCGCGTCACGGGCCTTGTCCTGCTTGTCTACGGGGCGGCGCTCGTCTGGCTGGTGCGACGTACCGCGTTACCCGCTGGGGCAGCGTGGACGGTCATCGGCATCAACGTGATCTGGGCACTCGATTGCGCCTTGTTGCTGGCATCGGACTGGATCGCACCCAACGGGCTAGGCATGGCCTTCATCGGTATCCAGATCGCCACCGTGTTGATGTTCGCCGAACTGACGTTCATCGGACTTCGCCGCCGTCGGCAGGTGTCTGTCTGATGGGGTTGGGGCCCCCGCGATGTCACGAATTCACTGTTATTCGATAACGGCGGGGGTAGTCGGTATTACTATCGTCAGAATTGATCCAGACTTCGGAAATCGACGACAGACATGACCGACAAAAGGCTGTTTTATTACCCGAGCAACGCCAGCATGGCCCCTCACATTGTTCTGGAGGAAATCGGCCAGCCATTCGAATTGGTGTTGGTAGATCGCAATCACAATGAACACAAGTCAGCCGAATATCTGCGCTTGAATCCCAACGGATTGATTCCGGTGTTGGCCGATGGTGGCATGGTGTTGTATGAGACGGCCGCTATCTGCCTGCATCTTGCGGACACGGCGCCTGAAAGCGAGTTGGCACCCAAGCTGGCAACGCCGGAGCGTGCCGAGTTTTACAAGTGGCTCATGTGGCTGACGAACACGCTTCAGTCGGCATTGATTGTCTATTTCTACCCGGAGCGCTGGGTGGACGTTGGCAACGTGGCGGGTGTGGATCAAGTGCGGGCGCACGCTGAGTCGAAGATCGGCACTTTGCTTGAGCAGTTGGAGCAGCAACTTCAGTCGAGCGGCGGCCCATGGCTACTGGGCAACCAATACTCGATCCTCGATCCTTACGCATTCATGCTCTGCCGGTGGACAAGAGGCTTCAAGAATCCGGCTCGCGAGCGTGCGCTGCTCGGTCAGTATTTGCAGCGGATGCTCGTACGCCCTGCGGTTCAACGCGTGTTGAAAACTGAGGGGCTGGCTGCGCCATTCGTCTGAGCCAAAGTTTCGTGGGGTATGCGAAGATCCGGATCGTCTGCGGTCGGGGAAGTTGCCGCAGCGAATTCCAATCACCAACAACTGAAATCACCGACGTCGTCTGGCGTCGTCAAAATCGTCGGTCATACTAAAAATAATGAATCATTCCGATCGGGCCATATTGGCGGGTTGTCTGTGCATGTTCAGTGCCATATCGACGCTTCCGGCGTTGTACTGGATTTTTGCATCCGAACAGGGGCGAGCTGCCGGGCTGTTCCCGGGTTCGACGCTTTCGGTCAGCTGGCAGTGGGCGCTCGTCGCGTTGGGTGCCTGTTGGAGTGCCGTCTGTGCCATCGCGCTCATGCAACGCTATGCCTGGGCGAAGACGCTGTTGATCCTTCAAGTGATTTCCAGTTCTGCGTTGACGTGGTTCATCGGGAAGAGCGGGCCGATGACCCATCTGTCGACGCTTCTGGTCGCGGTCCTGCCGTTATTGATCGTTCTGCGTGTGCCGATTGAGCGCGTCAGGGAATGGCGTTCGAGGACGATGACGCAGCAGATTCGACGCATCTTCGGACTGTGCGCCTATGGTTTTTCCATCGCGTTGATGTTCCTGATCCTGATGGCACTATTCAGCGGCACATCCGCGACAGCCAATACGATGGCGACGACCAGTACGACAGCTATCAGCGTCGTTGTCGTCGCGCTGTTGATCATGCTGTTTGGCGGCGTCGTTTGGGGCGACAGAAGTGCGGCACGCAGAGCCGCAGGTTTGTCACTGATCGCACTCGCGATTTTCATGGTGGTGCAGTGCGTAATGGCCGCTGCCTATGTTCGTGAGTACGCGCCGCAAGCACCAAGCCTGTTGCACTGGTCGGAGACGCTCCCCATGTTGCTCTTTCTGGCGATGACGGGTTTCACCGTGCGCAGAATGGTGCGAGAGAGGTAACGAAGACGCCCGCAAACGAACTGCGCGACTGACAGCGCAGTTGTCTCCCCCGCTCAGACCCTCCGTCAGTCCACGCGTTGCCAGACAGAGATCGGCACGTCTCCGTTCGGACGCGGCGTCACGCGGTAGCTCAGCTCACCACCCTTGAGTTCGTAATTGCGCTTCTGCTGTTCTCCCTCCCAGTTGGGGAAAGATGCGTTATGGATGTGGAACGTCAGCGTGCCGTCGGCCGGATCGATGCTGATCGTGCCCGTATGAGTGCTGGAGCCCATGACCGCTGCCTTGTACTCGGCGGGCGTCCCCGCACTCTTGTCGCCCGACGCGAATTTGGGCCGCTCCGCCTTGAAGATTTGCAGAGAGTAGTTTCCCTTCGCGTCGATGACCAGCAGGCCCTTGGGCGCCGCGCCATAGTCGCGTGCGAGAGAGCCGTCCGGATGCTGGACGTCTGCCGCGACCAATGTCCATGTGCCCGCGAGTGACGGCGCAACCGTCGGCGTCGCGGCGTGTGAGCCCGCCGCCAATATCGTGCACACCGAGAAGACTGCGCCGAGCATGCCGCGCTTAAGCATCGTCTGACCATTCATAACGTGATATCTCCGAGACCGGAAGGAGGTGAGAGGGATGGCCGGGGTGGACACGCGCAAATCGTGCGAGGCACGCGGATCAGCCCGCCACAGTCACCGATGATAGCCAGATGAACGATGCAGTGAATGCGATAATTCGGCATCAACGCTTCAGAGAAACTGAATAATGACGATCCCGAATCTCGACATGGATGCCCTGCGGACATTCCTCGCGACTCAGCAATTGGGCAGTCTGAATCGTGCAGCCGATCGCGTTGGACGTTCGCAATCGGCTGTCAGTCAACAGATGCGCAAGCTCGAAGCGCAGGTCGGTCAGCCACTGTTTCGTCGACAAGGGCGAGGCTTGATGCTTACCGACGCGGGCGAACTGATCCTCTCCTATGCGAACCGCATTCTCGATCTCAATGACGAAGCCGTTCGCGCGGTTCGCGGGGCGTCGGTCGAAGGTGTGGTGCGCTTCGGTCTGCCTGGCGACTTCGCGGAAACGTGGTTACCGGCGGCGCTTGGGCAATTCAAGAAGACGCATCCGGGGGTGCGCGTTGAAGTTGCCGTCGAACGCAACGGCGTGTTGCTTGAACGGCTGGACCGAGGGGAACTCGACCTCGTTCTCGTGATGGGGAACGAAAGCCGGTCCGATGCCGAGCCTCTCGCCATGTTGCCGATGACATGGATCGGACCTGTCGGTGTCGACGTAGCGCTGACGCCAGGCATTGCGTTGGACCTCGCGCTGTACAACCCGCCGTGTTTCTTTCGTCGCGCGGGCATCGAAGCGCTCGATGCCGCAGGCATTTCGTGGCGACTGGCATACACGACGGCGAGTCTTCAGAGCCTCTGGTCGGGTGTCGCCGCAGGACTTGGCATCACATTGAGAACGGCAGCCGGTCTGCCGTCGTCGTTAAAGCGGCTTGGCGCAAAAGAGGGCCTGCCGCCGCTACCGTCGGTGGCGCTTTGCCTGCATGCGGGTCATCGGGACACGCCACCCGCATTGGCGCAGCTAAAGCGTGTGGTGACGGAATGCGCCAGCGCGAACCTCGCCGTCTAAGAGGGCAACGTCGCGACGTTCGCGCTCCTCACTGCAGCACAGTTTCTGCGTGGCCGCACGCGTCGTCAAAGCGCTGGATAAACTCGAAACCATGCTGCAACCCACGCAGGGCGATAATCCTGCTGACTTCGATTACGCGTTCAATCTGGATTACGGATGCAAGCATACCGATGCCGTATTGCCGCTTTGCGGCGTTCGTCAGGCGCCCCGCGAGCCACTTGCCGCGATGACGCTCATCCACACAGACCGCGCTGATTTCCACATAACCGTCCAGACGCATGCGCTCGCCCGCCATCGAATTTTGCACTGGACGGCGCATTCGACACCGGCCAAGTCGTATCTGCGCACGTGGCGCGAGCAAGGCGTCGGCATCGCGGAGGCCTGTATCGGCACATTCGTGGTGGCCGACAGCGGCTTGCTCGACGGGGAGGAGGCGACGACCCCATGGTCGCTTGCGCCACTGTTTCGTGAGCGATATCCGACGGTGAAACTGAGCGATTCGCGAATGGTCGTGGAGTCGAACGGGCTGGTGATGGCCGGTGCGGCGATGGGGCACCTCGACCTCGCGCTGTGGTTCGTGCGGCAGGCCAGCCCCGAGCTCGCGTCGCACGGTTGCAATCTCGACACCGCTGCGACGGAGGTCGGCTATGCGGATGCCTCCAGCCTGCGCAGCCTGCTCAGACGCAAACTAGGGCGCACCGTGAAGGAGCTTCGCAGCGACTGATGGTCAGAACCCGATCTGCTTAAGAAATTCGTTCACGGGACCCGACCACATCTTGCCGCCGTAGGTGAGCAGCATGTGACCGTCGTGCCCAGCGACATCCTCCGTGTGGACGAACTTCGCCGGACTGCCCGACGCAGCGAAGGCGTCGAACCACTGTTTCGGTGCGTCCGGTCCCCAGTACTGGTCATTGTGCGCGTACAGCCAGAGTCCCGGGATTTTCGTCGTCTTTCCGAATTCGCCGTAGACCGTCTTCATCTGCTCGGGATCGCAGCTGTGTTGCGGCGACAACTCGGGCGACCCGCCTGCGCCGCCGGAGAAGTTGATGTAACCGACGACGCCCGGCGGATTCGTGGCCGCCGTGGAGACGGTCGTGAAGCCGCCGACCGAGCGCCCCTCCAGCACCACACGATTCTTGTCCGCCCAGGGTTGCGTCTGTACCCACTTCAACGCCGCGAGGTTGGCTTCGGCTGTGACCTTCGCGAGCTTCTCGAAGTCGGGACGCCGCACGCATTGCCCGTTCTTGAACGACGAACCGGAGTTCTCCCGATCCGGCCCGCCCGTCAGACCGTACCCGACGCGAATCGGCGCGACGATGGCGAACCCTCGCGCCAGCCAGAACCGCACGTGACCCTTGAGAATCGGGGCATCGAGTTTCGCGCGAACGAGCGGATCCCCCGCACGTCCGTGCTCGAAGATCAGCACGGGGAACGGGCCGTTGCCCGCCGGTTTGTAGACTTCCGTGTGCATCGCGATGTCACCGCCGAAGGTACTCGCCCCGGGCACGACGATGCCGACGATTTCGGGCTTGATTTCGGGCTTGACGTCCGTCTGCGACGGTGCGGCGCTCGCAGGCGTTGCCGAGGTGTCGTCCGTCGCCGCGAACGACGTCGGTATCGAAACGAGGAGTGCAGTGAGCGCGGTGGCGCAAAGCGAACCGGCGCGCTTGAGCGCGCATGCGGCGAAGCGTGTCATATGAGGGACGATCGTGAGGGATGAGCCAGTTGGACTTGCAAGCCGACGCTATCGTACTTCGCACTGTGTGACAGCGACACTCATTCGAACGGCTGAGGATGCCGCCTATATCGGCAACGTCAGTCGTCGGTTTCTATGCCGTCGCCGTCGGCATGCGCCACGTCGACGATCTCCGTCGAATCGGTCGCAAAGTAGCGCCCGGGTGTGGTGTGGAAGGTGCGTCTGAACACCGCGATGAAGGCGCTGGCGTTGTCGTACCCCAGGTCCAGCGCGACGGCCCCGACCGGTTGTCCGGCAGCGAGCAGTTCCAGCCCGCGCAACAGACGCGCGCGCTGACGCCACGCCGTGAACGTCAGCCCCGTTTCCTCGACGAAGCGCCGACTCACCGTGCGCGTCGATGTGCTGGCCCAGTCGGCCCACGCGTCGAGCGAGCGGTCGTTGGCCGGATCGTCGATGAGGGCGGTGGCGATGCGTCGCAGGCGAGGGTGGTTCGGCATGGGCAGACGGAAGGCGTCGGCGGGGCTGACGGCGATCTCGTCCAGAATCACGTGCATGATGCTCAATTGCGCCCGGTCCGGCTCGCCCAGCGCCCACTGTGCGGCACGCGCCACCGCCTCGCGCAGAAGTCCGGACACCTCGATCGCTCGCGGCTGATCCGGCAACCCGGCGCATTGATCCGGACGCACATACACCGCCCAGCCATTGAACGGCCCATGCGAGAAAGCAGCATGCGGGCAGTGCGGAGGCACCCAGACAGCACGCGACGTCGGCACGACCCATGTGCCGAGATTGGTGCGAACCGAGATCAGGCCGCTGAACAGCCCGAGCAACTGTCCGGATGCGTGTTGGTGCGTCTGCGAGACGCGCGGCACGCTTTCCCGACCGACGAGCGCAATCAGCGGCGGGTCCTGCGCGTCCATGATCTGCACGCGTGCCATCTTCGGCTTCAGGTGGTCGGGTAATTCCATGGCGTCATTTCGCTATTGAATGGCTTGGATAGTCTATCAGCGCCATCTGGTGTCGCGATATGCTCGGCACATGTTTTTGAAGGAGCACCGCCATGTCGCTGTCAATCTATCCCGCCGGTTCGCGTGACGCCGCGCAGTCGTCGGCATCCACAACGTCCGCTACGTCAGCTACGTCCGCCGATTCCGCTCACGTCGATCTCGATGCCCTGTACGATCCGCCATCCGAGGGGATCGTCAAAGGCGTGATGTCGCGCCTGTTGCCGTTCCATACGGCTTACCTCGATGTCGCGACGTTCTTCTGCGTGGCCACCGGCAATGCGCAAGGTCTCGACGCTTCACCGCGCGGCGGCGCACCGGGCTTCGTCAAAGTGCTCGACGAGAAGACGGTCGTGTTCGCGGACTGGCCCGGCAACAACCGTATCGCCTCGCTGCGTAATCTGACCGAAGACGACCGCATCGGCATGTTGTTCCTGTTCCCGGGGCTGGAAGTCTTCATGCGTATCAACGGTCATGCGCGCATTACCGTCGACCCTGCGCTGCTGGAACATTTGAAGGAAGGTGAGCGCACGCCGAAGACGGCGATCGTCGTGAGCATCGACGAAGTGCTGTTTCACTGCGGCAAGGCGATCAATCGCGCGAAGCTCTGGCGTGCCGAGTCGCAACTCGACCGCAAGGCCGTACCGTCGATGGGAGATATGAAGGCGGCGCTCACAGGGATGGACCCTGCCCGCGCCAGCGAGATCGATGCGGGGTACTACCGCGCGGTGCGCGGCGACCTTTATTGACGACCGGCGAGCCGGTCCTGCGCGGGAGCGCTCAGTTTTGCGTACCGGCCGACTCTTGCGCGCGGCGCAGACGCTCGCGGCTATTCGTGAGGTGCGTGCGCATGGCGGCGCGTGCGGCCTCCGGGTCGCGACGTGAAATCGCGTTGTAGATGTCTTCGTGTTCGCGATTCACGCGATTGAGATACGACACCTGATCGTCGTCGGCCAGCGCTGCCGAGTTCACGCGCGTACGCGGAATGATCGTGTTGCCGAGTTGTTCGAGGATGTCGTGGAAATAGCGGTTGCCGGTCGCGCTCGCTACTTGCAGGTGGAAGGCGACATCGGCTGTCACGGCGTTGCCGGTGCGCTGACGCACGTGCATCTCGAAGTCGTCCAGCGCCTGACGCATCGCCTTGAGTTGCGCGTCCGTGCGACGGTTCGCCGCCAGACCTGCCGCTTCCGTTTCGAGCGAGATGCGCAGCTCCAGAATCGCCATCACGTCGAGCATCGTCAGAATGCTGTTCGTGTCGACTTGCAACGCGTTTTCACGCGGCGCTTCGAGCACGAAGGTGCCGATGCCGTGACGCGTTTCCACCAGTTGTGCCGCCTGCAACCGCGAAATCGCTTCGCGTACCACCGTGCGGCTCACGCCCAGACTTTCCATGATGGCCGACTCGGTCGGCAGCTTGTCGCCCGGACGGAACGTGCCTGCACGAATCTGCTCGGACAAGGCGCTCACCACCTCCTCCGTGAGGCTGCGAGACTTGCGGCGAGGACGTGCGGGCAACGGGCTGGTCATGGACATGGCGTCGGTTGAAATTGTGGGTGACGATAAATGGCAAAAACGCCCCCAGTTTACCTTATCGACCGTCGCATACATACGACAACCGATAAGAATCGACCGCCAACGCCACAGCCCAGACGCTACCGGGCACTGGCGGCCGAAAAGACTGCTTTGTGCGACTTCTCGCGACCACTCTCCGCACCTGCTGCCATCCAGACCGGCACGCGCACAGCGTCGGTCCGGACGGCGTTACCCCTTAGGGACGGGCATCAGAAATCGACGCGAATCCCGAGCATGCCGACGAACTGCGAACTCGTCGCCGACGGCGTGCTGTTCTGCGAGTCGCCGACCACCGGACCGGCGTTGATGATGCTCACGCCGTTCGCCGAGATCGACTTGCCGTTGGCGTGTTGCCACGCTTCGAGCGCATACAGCGATGTGCGCTTCGAGAGCGAGTACACCTGCGCGAGCGACACTTGATGATAAGTCGCGGCGTCGGTGATGCCGTTGGCCTTCGACGCGGCCGTGTAGCTGTACGCCGCCGCCAGACGCCACTGCGGCGACACGATCCACGACGCGTGCACACCCGCCGTGTTGAAGATCGCGCTGTCGTGGAAGAGCGACGCTGCGCCCGGCTTGTACTGCACGTTGCTGTAGCTCGCACCCAGCGTCACGCTGCCGAGCGTGTAGATACCGGCCACCGCAATGTGTTGCAGCGAGTCGGCGGTGACATAGCCCTGATTGACGGCCGACGTCCCCGGCACCCCGGTAGACGAGCCGTTCCAGGTCGTGCCACCGCCGATGTTGTTCAGACGCAAGTAGCCCGCCGCCAACGACAACGGACCGCCGTCGTAACGCAACGCACCGGAGAACGTGTTGCCCTTACCCATCGCACCGGCCTGACCGCCGAAGCCGTACTGAACGCTGGCCGTCACGCCCCACAGCACCGGTGACGTGTACGTCACCGAGTTGTTGATGCGGATAGTCGTGTCCAGGCCGTCGATATCGCCGGGGTGCGCGCCGGTCGCGCCCGTGACATACGCGACGGGACCGATCGTGCCGACCATCAGGTAGTACGGCGAGTACTGACGGCCGATGGTGACCGTGCCCGCCTGTGCGTTCTTCACGCCGACGAACGCCTGACGGTTGAACATCACGCCCGACGAACTGAATGCGCCGCTATTCACGTCAAAGCCGTTTTCCAACTGGAAGAGTGCGCTGGTGCCCCCGCCCAGATCTTCCGTGCCGCGCAGGCCCCAGCGGCTGCCCGCGAGGTTGCCGTTGCGCAGATAGGTGTTCGACTTGCCGTTCTGGTTGCTGCTGTAGGTCAGCGCATCGTCGACGATCCCGTACAGCGTCACGTTCGACTGTGCATACGTCGGCATTGCACCGGCGGCGAGACCGGCCAATACGAGCCCGGCAAACAGTTTCGAATGTCTCACGACTTCTCCTCTTGTGATGTGTTTTCTTGGACTTCGCGTACTTCGTTTTTGTGTGAAGCGGGTGCTGCTTTTGTGGTGCTGCCGTGGTGTTCTGTCTGAGGGGGGGGGCGGGCCTGATCGAACGCTCAAAAGTGCGCTCAAAAACGCGGTGCCTTGCCGCTCCAGTCGGGCCGGTATTTGCGCATCTGCACCGCGTCGTTGCGCGTGCGCAGGCCGCAGCGCAGGTATTGTTCGTGGAGCTTGGCCAGTTGGTCCTGATCGATTTCGAGTCCGAGTCCGGGGGCTTTGGTGACGGCGACCGCGCCGTTGCGAATCGCGATCTTGCCGCCGTGCACGACTTCCTCGTCGGCTTCCTGCCAGGGGTAGTGCGTGTCGCAGGCGTAGGACAGACGTGGCACGCTCGCCGCCAGATGCGTCATCGCCATCAGGCTGATGCCGAGGTGCGAGTTCGAGTGCATCGACAAACCGATGTCGAACGTCTCGCACATGCGCGCGAGCAACTGCGTGTCGCGCAGTCCGCCCCAGTAGTGGTGATCGGAGAGGATGATCTGCGCGCCGTTCAGGCGCACGTTCTCGCGGAACTGCCGCAGATCGGTGACGACCATGTTCGTGGCGAGCGGCATGCCCGTCGCACGATGCAGCTCCGCCATGCCTTCGAGCGTGGGCGTGGGGTCTTCGTAATATTCAAGGTCGCCGGCCAGTTCGCGTCCCATCGCGATTGCCGTCGGGAGCGACCAGTTGCCGTTCGGATCGATGCGCAGCGGCTTGTCGGGGAATGCGCGCTTGAGGGCCTTCAGGCATTTCACTTCTTCGGCCGGTTCCAGTACCCCGGCCTTGAGCTTGATGCTGCCGAAGCCGTACGTGTCGATCATGAAGCGCGCTTGAGCTATGAGCTGCTCGGCGTTCAACGTCTCGCCCCAGCTATCCGGCGCGTACGGCGAATCGATGTGCTGCGCGTACTTGAAGAACAGATACGCGCTGTACTGCACTTCCTGGCGCACCGCACCGCCGAGCAGTTCGACGAGCGGTATCCCCAGATGCCGCGCCTGCAAATCCAGAAACGGGACTTCGAACGCGGAGTAAAGCTTTTCGGCGTCCTTGCGCGGGTCGGTGCCCGGCGCGAGTTCGTACTCCACGCGCTCGCCACGAACGCCCTGACGCACGACAGAGGCGACCCGCTCACGCAGCCCGTTCGTGTCGAACGGATCCATGCCGATCAGCAGCGGACGTGCGTTTTCGAGAAGGGCGAGTACCGGCGCATCGCCATAGGTTTCGCCCAGTCCGACATGCCCGTTATCCGTCTCGATTTGGATGATCGAGCGCAGGGCATACGGTTCGTGAATTCCCGCAGCATTGAGTAGCGGCGGGTCGCGAAAGGCAATCGGGGTGATCGTGATGCGCTGAATTTTCACGGCAACTTTTCCTTGGTCTCCACCAGGAACGGGGTGTCGGTGGCGACGTCTATTTCGCGGTTTGTGTAACTTTTACGTCATCGTATGACTGGCCGTAATTTAGGTGACGTACTGGCCGTGTCTCTATCGGTGAAATCCCTGACAAAATGCTCGGCATCCCGATGAAATCGGGGGTTAAAGCCTGTATAAACAAGGTTTTCTCGATTTATAAGGGAAACCTCTGGGGTGTTTTGGCATGTCTCCCAATTGCAAATTGGAAATCTCAGTCATATGATGACTTACGAGAAATTTAACCAAAGGAGACAGCATGAGCTTCAGCCGTAGGGGATTCTGGCAACGTACGCTCGGTGCCGTGGCATGTGCCGCAGTACTGGGAAGCTTCGCAAGCACGGCAACCGCTGCACCGGTTGCGCTGAACATCGTCGACGTGGCCGGCAATCTCGCGCTCACGCAAAAGGGCTTCGAGGCTTTCCGCGACAAGTACCCTGATCTCGTCTCCAAGATCACCTTCACCAATGCGCCCGCGCCGCAACTGCCGGGCAAGATCAAGGCCATGCAGGCCGCCGGCCGCTCGGATATCGATATCGTGCTGACGGGCACCGACGCGCTGGCTGCCGGTATCCAGCAAAACCTCTGGCAACGTCTGCTGCCCGACTACAGCGCGAAGCTGCCGGGCGTGCTCGACAAGTACGCACCCAACGTGCGCGCGATGCAGGAGTTGTCGAAGGGCTACGGCCTGGCGGTCACGTTTATGCCAGCGGGCCCGCTCGTCGAATACAACCCGGCCAAGGTGACGAACCCGCCCAAGACGCCCGCCGAACTGCTCTCTTGGTGCAAGGCGAATCCGGGCAAGTTGATTTACGCGCGTCCGGCCAATTCCGGCCCGGGCCGCACGTTCCTGATGGGCTTGCCGTATCTGCTCGGCGACAAAGATCCGCACGACCCGATCAAGGGGTGGGACAAGACGTGGGCGTTCCTCAAGGAACTCGATTCGTGCATTCCGTACTACCCGGGTGGCACGTCGGCGGTGATGAAGGAACTGGGCGAAGGCAGCCGCGACATGACGCTCACCGTCACCGGCTGGGACATCAATCCGCGTGCGTTGGGTATCGTGCCCGCGACGTTCAAGATTCAGTCGTTCGACAAGTTCACGTGGGTCAACGACGCGCATTACATGGTCGTGCCCAAGGGTGTGGCGAAAGAGAAGATGGAGGTGATCTTCAAGCTGATCAACTTCATGCTCGAACCTGCCCAGCAGGCGCTCACGTATGACGACGGCTACTTCTATCCGGGCCCGGCGGTGAAGGACGTACCGCTGTCCGCCGCCCCGGCGAAGAGCCAGGAAACGATCGCGAAGTACGGCCGTCCGGAATACGCGAAGCTCATCGCCGATTTCCCGCACGCCGTGCCGCTCGATGCGACGGCGATGGTGGCTGCATTCCAGAAGTGGGATGCCGAAATCGGTTCGCTGAAATCGAAATAAGGGTTGCGTCATGAAGCACAACTTTCAGCAACTGCGCCTCGACCACGTGGCGCGCAGCTTCACCAACGCAGAGGGGCAGTCGGTGGCCGCGTTGAACGGCCTCGATCTGACCATCGAGCGTGGGGAGTTCATCGCGCTGCTGGGGCCTTCGGGCTGCGGCAAGTCGACGGCGCTCAACTGCATTGCCGGACTCACGCCGCTCACGGGCGGCGCGATCTGGCTCGACGACGAGCGCATCGACGTGCTGCCCAGCGAGAAGCGAGGCTTCGGCATGGTGTTCCAGAACTACGCGCTGTTCCCGCACATGAGCGTGCTCGATAACGTGGGCTTCGGTCTTCGGATGCGCGGCGTGCCGCGCGCCGAGATCGAGAAGCGCGCCCGCGAAGCCTTGCAGCTCGTGCAACTCGTCGGGCACGAGCGCAAGTTGCCGGGGCAGTTGTCGGGCGGTCAGCAGCAACGTGTCGCGATTGCTCGTGCCATCGTGATCGAGCCGCCGGTTGTGCTCATGGACGAACCGCTGTCGAACCTCGACGCGAAGCTGCGCATCGAGATGCGCGCCGAAATCCGTCGCATTCACGGCAAGCTCGATCGCGCGACGATTTACGTCACGCACGATCAGGACGAAGCGCTCTCGATGGCCGACCGCATCGTCGTGATGAAAGAGGGCGTGGTGCAGCAGATCGGTGCACCGCGCGACGTGTATGGCCGTCCGCGCAATCTGCACGTGGCGCGCTTCATGGGCTATCGCAATGTGCTCGACGTGTCGATCACGTCGGCACAGGGCGAGCATGCCCGCGTGTCGTGTGGCGGCGCGTCGTTCGACGGCGTGCTCATGGAGCCGCCGGCCAGCGGTGGCAAGGTCGAGGGCAAAGTTTCCGTGGCGATTCGTCCCGACGATTTCGAACGCGCACCGGCCGCCAACGACAACGCCTTCGAAGTGGTGGTCGAAACGGTGGAGTACGGCGGTCGCGATTCGCTGCTGCGCGTGGCGTCGCCGTTCGGTCAGTTGTACGCGCGTTTGCCGGGCGATTACGCCGTCGGCGAGCGCGTGCCGCTGCGGGTACCGGCCGACCGCACGCTCGTCTACGCAGGGGATCGCGCATGAGTGCCGCCGCTTCCGTGTCGATGACACCGGCAGCGCGTGCCGACGGGCGCGGCTGGCTCGTCGCGCCCGCGCTCGTGTGCCTGATCGCGATGTTCGTCTATCCGTTCGCGTACGGTCTTTTCCTGTCGTTTCAGCCGATGGAGGGCGGCGGCGTTTTCGCGAACTATCTGAAGTTCTTCACCGAGCCGACACTGTGGCCGACGGTGCTTATCACGCTCAAGCTCGCCGTGCCCGCCACGCTGATCAACGTGGGGGCGTCGATCCCGGCGGCGTTCGCGTTGCGCAAAAGCACGCGGGCGTCGAAGTTCGTGACGATGCTACTGGTCGTCCCCGTGACGCTCGGCACCGTACTGATCGCCGACGGCATGCTGACCTACTACGGGCCGAACGGCTGGTTCCCGCAGGCGCTGCATGCGTTGGGGCTGTATCACGACGAAGTGCGTCTCACACACAACTACTGGGGTGTGCTGATCTCGCTGGTGATCTCGGGCTTCCCGTTCGCGTTCCTGCTGATTCTGTCGTACGTCACCGGCATCGACCCGACACTCGCTCGCGCGGCAGGTACGCTGGGTGCCGGGCCGTGGCAGCAATTCCGTCTGATCTATCTGCCGCTGCTGGTGCCGGGCCTGACGATGGCGGCGTGTCTGTCGTTCGTGCAGGCGTTCTCTGTGTTCCCGTCGGCGGTGCTGCTCGGCGTGCCCGCAGGGGCGACGCGCGTGGTGTCGATTGCCGCATACGAAGCCGCGTTCGAGAGCTATGACTACTCGCTCGCCTCGTGCGTGGCGATTGTGATGGGGTTCGTGCAGTTGCTGATCGTGGCGGGCATGCTCGGCGCGCGCCGGGCGTTCTATAGCGGTCCGACCACGGGAGGCAAGGGATGAGTGTTGCAGACAAGAATCCGGCCGGTACGCTGGCCGCGCAGAACGGAGATTTCATGACAACGCAGGCGCCCGTCAGCCAGTCGGCAGCCGCACCCATTGCCCGGCGCAAGATGCGCCGTGAAGGGCCGGGCTCGCGTCTGTGGCGCGTGCTGGTCTGGGGCACGATGATCTTCTTCCTCGTGAATGTGGCGCTGATGATCGCCACCGTCACGATGAATTCGTTCGCCACGCGCTGGTTCGGCACACCGTTGCCCGAAGGTTTTACGTTGCATTGGTACGCGCAGGCCTGGCGCGACTTTCAACTCGCCGATGTGCTGTGGGTGACGGTGGAGGTCGTGGGCGCGGTCGTGCTGTTGTCGATTGCGCTGGGCGTGCCTGCGGCGTATGCGTTGGCCCGGGCGCAGTTCCCCGGCAAGAAGCTCGCGATGCTGGTGTTTCTGTTGCCGCTGATGGTGCCGCCGGTGACGTACGGCATTCCGATGGCGACCGTGCTCTACAAGGTCGGACTGGGCGGCACGCTCACGGGCGTGATTCTCGCGAATCTCGTGCCGTCGCTGCCGTTCGTGATTCTGGTGATGACGCCGTTCATCGAGCAGATCGATCCGAACCTCGAAGCTGCGGCGCGCATCTTCGGTGCGAACACGCTGAAGTACTTCCGTTACGTGTTGCTGCCGCTGCTGGTGCCGGGCATTCTGGCGGCGGGTCTGCTCGTGCTCGTGCGCACCATCGGCATGTTCGAGCTGACGTTCTTCACCGCCGGTCCGGACACGCAGACATTGGTCGTTGCGCTCTACTACGCGGTGTTCTCTACCGGTGTGAGAGCCCCACAGTCTATCGACGCGATGGCGATGATCTACATGGCCATCACGCTGTTGTGGGTGCTCATCGCGCTGCAATTCGTGAGTCCGACGCAGTTGGTCAGCCGCGTCAAGGAAGCGCCGAAGGGCGAGTGAGTGCGGGGTAGGCGTCGTTCTCACTGTCGCTACCGTTAGCATAGGCCGCTTCCAGCTGGAAGCGGCCGACCGACAGCGCGAGCAACTGCGCCTGTTGCTCCAACATCTTCGCGGCCTTGCCCGCATCCTCCACCAGCGCCGCGTTGTGCGACGTCACCTGATCCATCAGCGCAATCGCGCGATTTACTTCTTCGAGTTCTGATTTCGTCCATCGCACGGACGGCGATTATTCCGTCTGATCCGCATCGATAGAGGTCAACGGTCCGTTGAGGCGACGCGCTTGAGCATGCGTTGCGTTGCGTTGCGCTGGGCGGACCCCGTACGGCGTCAGGCACGGCGTGCGCCATACGGTGTGCTGCGTCGCAGCAAAAAATATCTTAAGAAAGGTGTGGAATAAGGGGTCGGCGCGAAGCGTTCAGAGAGTGTCGACAACGACATTTCACTCAGGAGCCAAAGTCATGAACCAACGTCAATCGATGTCCGCTGTTCTCACCAGCCTCGTGGCTGCCGCCGGTCTGTTCGCTGCTGCCGCGGCCCACGCGGAAGTCCCGCTCAAGACCGCCGACGGCATGCTCGTCGACGCACAGAACCGCACCGTCTATACGTTTGACAACGATGTGGCAGGCAGCGGCAAGAGCGCTTGCAACGGCGGATGTGCGACGGCCTGGCCGCCGGTCATGGCCGATGGCGGTGCGAAGGCCGAAGGTAACTATTCCATCGTCACGCGTGACGACGGTATGAAGCAGTGGGCCTACAAGGGCAAGCCGCTGTACCTGTTCGCGAAGGATGCGGCCGCAGGCGACAAGAAGGGCGACGGCTTCAAGGACGTGTGGCACGTTGTCAAGCCCTGAGCGGGCGCTGACGGCATTCTGGCGGCATTCCGACGGGGAGCGAGCGTGTTGGCATATCGGCGGGCTGGGAACGCGCATGCAAAGTCGCGGCGGCTCAGTATAATTTCGCGGCAGGTGCCAGCGGTACTCGCTGGCGATGCTTCGGACTGGGTGGCCGTCAGGCACCCTCCGCCAGGAAATTCGCCGATGACCGGTCAGGATTTACCCAGCTTGCTTCCGGGCTTGCTGCCACGCCTCTGGGCGTTCGCCTTGCGCATTACGGGCGATCGCCACGATGCCGAGGATCTTGTGCAACGCGCTTGCGTGCACGCGCTGGAGCGCATGCACCAGTGGCAGCCGGGATCCTCGGCGTTGAGCTGGATGTTCAGCATCGTGCATACGACGTGGATCAACGAGATCCGCGCGCGGCGCGTTCGTTCGCGCGGCAGTCTGGCGTGGGACGAAGCCGACGTCGATGCGATTCCCGATTTTCAGGCGTCCACGCCCGAAGAACTGGCCAGTTGTCATCAGGTCTTCGGCGCGGTCGATCGTCTGCCCGAAGCGCAGCGTCTCGTGCTGTTGCTCGTGGCGGTGGAGGGTATGAGTTATCAGGAAGCGGCAGAAGTGCTCGACGTGCCCATCGGCACGGTGATGAGCCGTCTGTCGCGCGCGCGCCGCACTATCGGCGACCAGTTTCGTAACCCCGAGGGGCAACCCCGCACGGTAGAGCGCACCCTTCGTGGTGGCGCGGCCGCTGGCGCACGTGAGGAGGACGCGTGATGAACGAAGACGATATCCGCCTGCTCGCTTACGTGGACGACGCGCTGCCTGCGGTGGAGCGTGCGGAAGTGGAAGCGGCCATTGCCGCGTCGCCCGAACTGGCCGACGCGGTTGCGTCGTTGCGGGCCTCGCGTCTGCCGTATCGTGAGACGTTCGCGGCACAAGTGATTCCGCCGGTGCCGCAGAGCCTGAGCGCCGGTCTCGACGCACTCCTGCGCACGCACGCGCAACGCCAGGCCTCGCCGCCAACTCAGGATGTTCAACCGGACACTCACGCGCCCGACGCCGTTCAATCGACGGCACCGCTACCGTTGCAGCCCGTGCGTGTCGACACGACGCACAACGTGCCCGCCGCCAACGATGCGCCTGCCGGACGACGCGTGCGCCCGTGGTGGCTCGCGGCGGCTTTCGCGGCTGGTGTCGCGGCGACGGCGATTACGTTGCCGTTGATGTCGGGCGTGCTGAATCGCTCAGGGGCGGGGGGCTTCATGACCGCGTCGGTCGCGCCAGCGCCCGCACAGGGCAGGACGTGGGTGCGCGCAGCGGCCGAGTATCAGCAGTTGTATGCGCGTGACACGGTGGCATCGATTCGCGTCGACGACAGCGACACCGAGCGCACCGTCAGCGAGATCCATCAGAACGACAAGCTCGACATCAGCGTGCCCGATCTGCGCTCGCAGGGCCTGACGTTCAAGCGCGTGCAGCGTTTGCGCTGGCAGGACCGTGCGCTGGTGCAGATGGTGTATCTCCCGGCGACGGGCGATCCCGTGGCGCTGTGTGTGGTGCGTGATACGCGTCCCGACCAGAGCGTGGCGGAACAGCAGATCGACAAGATGGGCGTGGTGACGTGGCGCAAGGGACAGATCGGCTACGCGCTCATCGGCGCCCCGGGGTCGACCGATCTCAAGGCCGTGGCGAAAGCACTTGCCGACGGTCCGGTCGCGCCGCTTTACGGCATGTTGATGCTGCCGGACCTGTCCTCGCCGCAGTCGCCGCATAAGGCTTCATAACGACCGTCGTCCGTTATTCGCACGTCGCACCAAAGCAAACGCCCTCGAATCCGAGGGCGTTTGTCATTGCGGGACAGCGATTGCGATTACGCTTGCGCGAGCGCGCCATCGCGAAGTCGCCACAGGCCGAGCGGGTTGCTCTCCTGCAAGGCTTCGGGCAGCAACGCATCCGGCAGATCCTGATAGCAGACGGGACGCAGGAAACGATCGATCGCCGATGCGCCAACCGACGTGAACATCGCGTTCGACGTTGCGGGGAACGGGCCGCCGTGCACCATCGCGTGACACACCTCGACGCCGGTCGGGAAACCATTGGCGAGAATGCGTCCGGCGCGACGCTCCAGACTCGGCAGCAGACGGCGTGCGTTAGCCGCGTCGCCAGCGTCGAGTTGCAGCGTGGCCGTCAACTGACCTTCCAGGCGTTCCGTGATGGCGATCATCTCGTCGACGGTGTTGCAAGCGATCACGACCGACGCAGGTCCGAACATTTCGTCGTGCAGCGCCGGGGTGGCGAGAAACTCGGCGGCCGTCGTGCGGAAGAGGGCCGCCTGACCCTGATATGCGCCACCCGCCTGACCGCGCGCGACGAGCGTCACGTTCGGCTCGTCGGCCAGACGCGCGACACCCTTGTCGTACGCCTGATGAATGCCCGGCGTGAGCATGGTGCCCGCCGCCTTGGTCGTCAGCGCATCGGAGGCCGTCTGGCAGAAACGTTCGAGCGCGTCGCCCGCGAGGCCCAGCACCAGCCCGGGGTTCGTGCAGAACTGACCGACGCCCATCGTCAGCGAATCGACGAAGCCCTTTGCGATGGCGTCGCCGCGTGCGGCCAGCGCTTCGGGCAACAGGTATACCGGGTTGATGCTGCTCATCTCGGCATACACCGGAATCGGCACTGCGCGCGACTGAGCGATACGTTGCAGTGCGAGACCGCCATTACGCGAGCCGGTGAAGCCGACGGCTGCGATCGCGGGATGCGCCACCAGCGCCTCGCCCACGGCACGCTCGCCGACGAGCAGCGAGAAAACACCTTCCGGCAGATCGAGCTTCTGCACAGCCGAGCGTACGGCGCGTGCCACGAGTTCCGACGTCCCCAAATGCGCGGAGTGCGCCTTCACGATCACCGGGCAACCCGCCGCGAATGCTGACGCCGTATCGCCCCCCGCCACGGAGAATGCCAACGGGAAATTGCTTGCGCCGAACACCGCCACGGGGCCGAGTCCGATCTTCGTCAGACGCAGGTCGCTGCGCGGCAACGGTTCGCGTGCCGGTTGCGCGGGGTCGATGGTGGCGTCGAGGAAATGTCCGTCGCGCACCACGCGGGCGAACATCCGCAACTGACCGACGGTGCGTCCGCGCTCACCTTGCAGTCGGGCGACGGGCAGGCCGGTCTCGGCGTGGCCGCGTTCGATGAGGGCGTCACCCAGATCGAGAATGGCCTGCGCAACGGCTTCCAGAAACCCGGCGCGCTTCTCTAGCGGCAACGCGCGGAACGGATCGAAGGCCGCGCGCGCCAGTTCGCACGCACGCTCGACGTCCTGCACGGTGCCCGCGCCGAACGACGGCGTCAGGCGCTCGCCGCGTGACGGGTCGAACGCTTCGAGCGTTCCCGCACTGCCGCGTACGTCGGCGCGGCCGATTAACATTTCACCGGTGATCTGCATGCGGGGCCCCTTAGCCTTCGACCTTTTTGATCAGCGCGTCGAGCGCGGCGAGTTCGTCCGGCAGCAGGTCGGTCAGGGGGGCGCGCACCGGACCGGCGTCACGGCCGACCAGTTTGGCACCGGCCTTGACGATGCTCACGGCATACCCCGGGCGACGGTTGCGAATCTCCAGGTACGGCAGGAAGAACACGTCGAGCAGGTGGCCGATGGTCTCCTGATCGTTGTTGCACACGGCGCGATAGAACTTCATCGCCGTCTTCGGAATGAAATTGAACACGGCCGACGAATACACCGGCACGCCCAACGCGCGGTAGGCCGCGGCATAGACTTCAGCTGTCGGCAGGCCACCCAGATACGAGAAGCGATCGCCCATGCGGCGGCGGATCTGCACCATGCGCTCGATGTCGCCCACGCCGTCCTTGAAGCCGATCAGGTTCGGGCAGTTCTCGGCCAGACGCTCGAGCTGGTCCGCACCGAGCTTCGAGTTCGCGCGGTTGTAGACGATCACGCCGATGCTCACGGCCTTGCAGACCTGTTCGACGTGCGCTGCGATGCCGTCGAGGCTCGCTTCCGTCAGATAGTGCGGCATGAGCAGCACGCCCTTCGCGCCCAGGCGCTCGGCTTCCTTTGCGTACTCGATGGCCAGACGGGTCGGCCCGCCCGCGCCCGCGAGAATCGGCACCTTGCCCGCACACGTGTCGACGGCCGTCTTGATCACGGCACTGTAATCCTGCGGCGTGAGCGAGAAGAATTCGCCCGTGCCGCCGGCGGCGAAGAGTGCCGTCGCACCGAACGGCGCGAGCCACTCCAGACGCTCGGCGTAGCCGCGCGCGTTGAAGTCGCCGTTCGCGTCGAAGTCGGTCACGGGGAAAGACAACAAGCCGTCCGAGACGATTTGCTTGAGTTCTTGAGGTGCAGTCATTTCAAGAGTTCCTGTCGGCTGATGGGCCGGATTCGATGAATAAAGAAGGCGCTCAACCAGCGCTCGGCGCTGAGTTATATGTCATCGTATAACATGTGATGAGGTCGGACAAGAGGCTGACCTGTCGAATGGCAGTGGGATAAACCCGCAAAAGGCGTGGGAAGGGTTTTTCCCGATTCGCGCAGAGGCCCGTAAAGCCACGCATTGCTGGGAATCTAGATGTATGATGACACATAAGTGACGGGTGGTTGAGCGAACATCAACGACCGCCCGTGATATTTGTGTCATGGCCCGTGTGATACGACAGATCGCAGGTATCGAGAATGGCGGACGCTGTGGAACGCGGGGCTGGCGGGATGAGATGGGAGGGGGGAGGGACATGGCAGCAACGCAGGAGACGGCCGGCGGGAAAGACTCGCCGCGCTACATTCGGATGCAGGCGGAGGACAACGTCGCCATCGTGGTGAACGACGGCGGTCTGCCCGCCGGTAGCCGGTTCGCGGACGGACTCGCGCTGATCGATGCCGTGCCGCAGGGCCACAAGGTGGCGCTGATCGATCTGGCCGCAGGGGCTGCGGTGGTTCGCTACGGTGTGGTCATCGGCTACGCGGCGCGCGATCTGAGCGCGGGCAGTTGGGTCAACGAGCGAAACCTTGCGATGCCCGAAGCGCCGTCGCTTGACCGTCTGCCGATCAGCACGCGTGTGCCTGCGGAATTACCGCCGCTCGACGGCTTCACGTTCCGGGGCTATCGCAATGCCGACGGCTCGGTCGGCACGCGCAACATCCTCGCCATTACGACCACTGTGCAGTGCGTTGCGGGCGTGGTGGAGTTCGCCGTCAAGCGCATTAAGGAGACGTTGCTGCCGCAGTATCCGAATGTCGACGACGTCGTCGCGCTGGAGCACACGTATGGCTGCGGCGTGGCCATCGACGCACCGGATGCCATCGTCCCGATCCGCACGCTGCGCAACATCTCCACCAATCCCAACTTTGGCGGCGAAGTGATGGTCGTGAGTCTCGGCTGCGAGAAGTTGCAGCCGGAGCGTCTGCTCCCGGCAGGCAGCATTCCGATCGGGAGCACCGACGCAGACGGGAAACCCGACACCGTCTGTCTTCAGGACGATGCACATGTCGGCTTTCTGTCGATGATCGATTCGATCCTGACGATGGCGCGCACGCATCTTGAGCGGCTCAATGCGCGTCAGCGTGAGACGGTGCCTGCGTCTGAACTGATCGTCGGCGTGCAGTGCGGTGGCAGCGACGCATTCTCGGGGGTGACGGCCAACCCGGCCGTGGGCTTCGCCACCGATCTGCTTGTGCGCGCGGGCGCGACGGTCATGTTCTCCGAAGTCACCGAAGTGCGCGACGGCATCGACCAACTGACCTCACGTGCGGCCACGCCGGAAGTGGCCGAGGCGATGATTCGCGAGATGGCGTGGTACGACGCGTATCTGGAGCGCGGACGCGTCGACCGCAGTGCCAACACCACGCCGGGCAACAAGCGCGGTGGGTTGTCCAACATCGTCGAGAAGGCGATGGGGTCGATTGTGAAGTCGGGCAGCGGGCCAATTCACGGCGTGATTTCCCCGGGCGCGAAACTTGATCGCGAACGCCAGCGCGGGCTGATCTACGCCGCGACGCCTGCGAGCGATTTCATCTGCGGCACGCTGCAACTGGCGGCGGGCATCAACTTGCATGTGTTCACGACCGGGCGTGGGACGCCTTACGGACTCGCCGAGGTGCCCGTCATCAAGGTGGCGACGCGCTCGGATCTGGCGCGTCGCTGGCATGACCTGATGGATGTGGACGCCGGACGCATCGCCACGGGTGAGGCCACCATCGAAGACGTGGGCTGGCAGTTGTTCCACCTGATGCTGGCCGTCGCCAGCGGTGAAAAAACGTGGGCCGAGCGATGGGGCCTGCATAACGCGCTGACGTTGTTCAACCCCGCGCCGGTGACCTGAGCCCGACGCGTCGATTTGCGAGTGAGAGGCTCAGAGTTCGGCTTGCGTTTGCGCAAGTCCGAATTCGAGCATGGCCGGTACGAAGCAGTGATTGAGCGTGTCGCGCCGCGACAGCTTCGTGAGGACATAGCGACGAAACGGCGTGAGCGTGCCCCAGTCGCCGACGTCCGGCGCAAGCAGGTCGGCCATCTCACACTGCTTGAGCAATCCGGGCGGCAGGGCATTCATGTCCTGCCAGGCCGTGGGTGCGGCGTCGACACTGCGCTCGACCGCCTGCCCGAGATGATCGCGCGCGATCTCATCGAGACGCGCAGCAAAATCCTCGTCGCCCGGCACGCACGACGCGAGCGTCTCGCGGGCTTCTTGCGGCAGACGCTGCCAGTCCGCTAGCGACAGATGCTGGCCGTTACGATCCAGATTGAAGCGAATCGCCATCGTGATGTATTTGAGGTTTTCGCAGGCCTCAATTTCGAAAACAAACATCGGCAGACGCTGGTAAAGGTGCATGGCTGTCACTCCTCGTGTGGCGACGTATCGCATGCGGGCGATTGTACTCGCGCCCCGAGGGCGATTGCGTACGGGTTGCGCGCGTGACGATGCGGCATGGCGACGCACCGACGCGGAGGATCTGGCCAGTTCGGCACCGCTTTCGGCGTCCCTCTCACGGGCGTTGTCTTTCCAAAATTGCCGATTGTTCTTGGGAAAACTCTCAAAATCACTCGGGCGAACGCTGAAAAATTCCATCGTTTTGCGAGACGTCGCGTAGCACGGAAAGGCTGACTTTGAGCGGCCGCCCGGCGATTTCGGACAGTTCACATCCCCTGCAATGTGAAGCGTCCTAGAGATTCGGTTCTTTCCCAAGGCCGTCCGGATTTCCTAAGGTAGGCGTTATGCCGATCCATTCCCAATTCACCGCCGACAGGAGCCGACATGCCGTCCCGTACGTCTAATGCGTCGCCCATGCCTTTCCCGTTTCTTCCCGTAATCCTGGAGTCGCCTAAGGCGTCAACGTCGCACGGCTCAGCGGCGTCGCCCGAGGTGTCGGAGCCTGCGAGTCGTGCCAGTGCGGTACGCAGCAAGCCGCGAACAAGCCGTCGCCCGGCGGTGGTCGAGGCCGCACAGCCGCCGGGCATGGACTGCGATGGAGGCTGCTCGCTGAGGGTGGAGGTGGTGCGCGGCATCGCGCCCGAATGTCTGACATTGCTCGGAGCCATCGTCCGATGAGCGCCGTTGCGACTCACCCCGTGTCACACGTGCAAGGCGATGCGGCCGGAGAGACGTCGGTGTCGGCGGGTGGCGCGGTATGGGTGATCGCCTCGCCGCACGCGCAATGGACGTGTGCGCCGGACGCCGTGACCGTGTCGTCCTATGAAGTGTCGTGCACGCTGCACGGGGCGCCCGTCGACACGGCGTTGTGGCTCGAACGCATGAAGCATGGCGTGTTGCTGGCGCAAGCGCCGGTGCGCGGGACGTGGCTGGCAACGCTTGTCGACGAAGCGTTGGTGCACGTGTTGCCAGCAACACCTCACGGCAGTCGTGACATCGTGCCCGCGTTCGGGAAGATCTGCGACGCATGGGTGCGGGGCATTTTCGCGGCACCGTTCTGGACACGTTTTCTCGCGGGCGAGTCGAGCGACATTCAGGTGCTGGCGTTTCTCGCGCAGCTCTACCATCGCGCGGCAGGGGCTGACGTCCACAATCGCATTGCGGTGGAGCGCTGCACCGACGCGGCACTGCGACCGCTGCTGCTGCGTCAGTACCGCGAGCAGCGCGGGCAGTCGACGATGCTGGCCGCAGGGCTGTTGCGATGCGGCCCGGCGGCGCGCACCTTTCTGGACAGCGGTGCCTTCGACGCGACGCACGCACTGATCGACTTCATCATCGGCGCGGCGGGCGATATGCCCGCTTACGTCGGATGTTGTGCGCTGTGTCAGGCGCCCGCAACGGTGCGCGCGGCCAGCGAGATCGAAGCGCAGTTCGAGGCGCTCGCGCAGCGCTATCCGTCGGCGGCCGACGGCTTTGCGGCTGTCTGCGCGCATGCACGGCATGACGCGAGCGTGTGCGGCGGCACGGCGCTGCTCGCGCAATGGGTGGAAGACGCGGGTGAGCCGGACGTGCCGTCGCGGCTGCGGATGTTGCGTGGCGCGTATGGGGTTGCGTCGGCGTACCGGGTGATGTTCGATGCGTTGCATCGGCTCGACGAAGAACTCTGACGAGAGAAGTACTGCGCGGTCCTGAGGTCGGCGAGCAACGCATGCCCCCGATTGGGGCATGTCACTCGTATAATGGCGTCCCAACGGCGGGGGCGGTTGCGGCTCCATGCCGTCCGCCCCCTGACCATGACAACCCAACTCGCCTACCTCGCCGCGCTCGGTGCCGCCCTCTGCTGGGCTTGCAGCGGCATGATCGCCATCACGCCTGTCCGTCAGGCCGGTTCGTTCCCCTTCAACTACGCTCGCATGCTGCTGGTCTTCGCGATGCTGCTATTCGCACTCGCGGTGCTGCGTGGCTGGCCGTCGCTGTCGCTTGAGCAGTGGTTGCGGCTCACAGCGTCGGGGCTGATCGGCATTCTCGTGGGCGACACGATTCTCTACACGTCGCTCGGACGTCTTGGGCCGCGACGCAACTCCATCGTCTTCGCAACCAATGCACCGATGACGGCCGTGCTCGGTTACTTCTGGCTAGGCGAAGCGCTGGGCTGGCGGGCGGTCGTGGGCGTTGCGCTGGTAACGGCCGGGGTAGCACTCGCCATCGCCTTCGGCGGCCGTCGGGAAGACGCGAATCACTGGGAGTCGGTACGAGGCGATGTGCGCGTGGGTGTCGCCATTGGGTTGACAGCGGCGCTGTGTCACTCGATCGGGACGCTTATCGCCAAGCCCGTGATGGCGGCTGGCGTGGACCCCGTGGGGGCGTCGGCGGTGCGTGTTGGCGTGTCGGCACTCGGGCTGACGATCCTCGCGGCACGACGCGGAAGAGGCATCTTCTCGGACTTTACGCCGGGCACACTGGCGCTCACGGCGGCGTCCGGCTTCGTCGGCGTGGCCGTCGGCATGACGTTGCTGCTGTATGGCATGGGGCATGGCAACACGGGCGTCATCGCGACGCTCTCGGCGACCACGCCGGTGATGGTGTTGCCGCTGCTGTGGATTCGCACGCGGCAGCGTCCGGCAGCGGGCGCCTGGTGGGGCGCGCTGATCGCCAGCGCCGGGGTGGCGCTGATATTTAACCGCTGAGGTTGATGGCGCGCGCCCGAAGCGCCTGAAACGGCTTAGCGTGTGACGGGCGTTTGTAGTGCGTCGGCGCTCTGATGCGACGATTCGGTGCCGAGCGTCGGTACCTGAACGTCCTGAGAGGGCGCGGGGCGCGGTACGCTCGGCGTGAGCAGGCGTCGCAACCAGGCGGCGATGCGCTCGAAGACACCCGGATCGTCGTTGAACAATTCGGGACGCAGCACGCCCAGATACTCCAGAATCTGATCCGCTTCCTGAGCACCGACCGAGCCGTAAATGACGGCGAGATCGAGTAGCGCGCGCAGTTCGCCGAGCTTTTCGCGGGCTTGTAGCGAGCGGGCGGTTTCGACGGCGCGCTTTGCTTCGAACACACGTTCGCGCAGCACCGAGGCGGTGCGCCATGCGGGCGTCTGCAACGTGGCCTCCAGCGTTCGCAGGTCCTGCGCCGACGTCACGATCTGACCGGCGAGCGATTCCACGATGCGCTCCTCGCCCTTCGCTTCCCTCACGATGCCTTCGGCCCAGCGACTGGCCTGACGCGCCATGTCTTCGCGCGACCATTCCGGGCGCGAGACGAAATAGAACCCGTGCTGGCGCGCCTGATTCAGGATGATCGAGACGACGTCCGGAAACTGCTTGTCGAACGTGCGCTTGGCCCACGCGTAGTGGCCGCCCGCGAGCAGTTGGGCGACGGCGGCTTCGGTGAGCGGCACGGTGCTGTCGAGCAGGCGGGCGCGCAGGAAGTCGTCGAAGGGCGGCGGCGTGAAATGACGGTCGACGGCAGCGGAGATGCGCACGAAGGCGTCGAAATCCTTTTGCAGATCGGCCAGCGCGCTGTCGGAGAGCGTAAGGGCGATGCGGCTCATCGTGACCGGCTCCCGGTCGAGGCGATAGCGTGTCCGTCCCACGCGAGCGAAGTCGCGTCGGCCGGCCGAGCGTCGGTGCGAGTGCCCGTGTGAGTGAGGCGAGTCACAGGCGGTGCCGCCGGAGCCCGTGCCACGTGCATCCCCATTGCGCGTGAAGTCATGTGCAGCGATTCGTATCAACGGTGCGCTGCGGTCATGGCCGTGCGCTGTGAGATGGGCTGTCCCGCCGGGCGTTTGTCACGTCCGTGGCGGGCAGCATGAGTCTGCATGCATCAACGGCACAACGGCGCAAAAACTTTAGCCTCCGGACGCATTTTCTTTCAACGCCTTGTGGAGACGGTCCCCGGATCACTCGCCGTTGGCAGGACGCAGCAGATAGACGGCGAAGCGCGAGCGGGCGTCGAGCCAGACGCGCTCGATATCCCAGCCAGCGGAGTTCGCCAGTGCGCGGAACTCCGTCTGTCCATATTTGTAGGAGTTCTCAGTATGGATGGACTCGCCTGCCAAGAAATCGAAGCGATGGCCGAGGACGTTGGCCGAGAATGCGCGCTGTGCGACCAGATGCATCTCGATACGGCTGGCCTTCGCATTGAAGCGGGCTTCGTGACGGAAGGCATCCAGTGGCAGATCGCCGTCGAGTTCGCGGTTGATGCGCACGAGCACGTTCAGATCGAACTGCGCCGTCACCCCGCGCGCGTCGTCGTACGCGGGCAACAGCACGGCGGGATCCTTGCACGCGTCCACGCCGACGACCATGCGCCGGTGCGGTCCGAGCATCTTGCCGACATGGGCAAGGAAGGCGGCCGCTTGTCCGGGCGCGAAGTTGCCGATCGTCGAGCCGGGGAAGAAGCCGAGGCGCGGCCCTTGCGTGTTGTGCAGCTGTGGCGGTAGGTGGAACGGGCGGGTGAAGTCGGCGCGCACCGGCAGCATCGGAATGCCGGGACAGCGGCGCGCGAGTGTGGCGACGGCGTCGTCCAGAAAGTCGTCGGCAATGTCGACGGGCACGTACGCGCGTGGGGTCACGAGGGCATCGAGCAGCAGCGGTGTCTTGCGGCTCGACCCGCTGCCGAACTCCACGACGACGGCGTTCGGTCCGACGACATCGGCAATGGCGGCGGAGCACTCGCCGAGCAGGGCGGTTTCGGTGCGCGTCTGGTAATACTCGTCGAGGCCTGTGATCTCTTCGAAGAGTTCGCTGCCGCGCTGGTCGTACAGCCAGACGCTGGGCAACGTTTTCGGCGTGTGGCCGAGACCGGCGAGCACGTCGGTGGCAAAGGCGTTTTCCGGCAATGACGGGCAAACGAACGCCGTGGCTTGTTGGGATTGCGTAGCTTGCAACATCAGCGGTCCTCCGCGAGCCTCAGGCCGCAGAACTGCCAGCGCTGATGCGGGTAGAAGAAGTTACGGTACGTGGCGCGTGCGTGTCCCGGCGGCGTGGCGAGCGACCCGCCGCGCAGCACGAACTGTCCGCACATGAACTTGCCGTTGTACTCGCCGACGGCTCCCGATGCCGTCCGGAATCCCGGGTACGCGACGTATGGACTGGCCGTCCATTGCCATACCGGGCCAAAGCGTTGCTCCATCGTGGGTTGCATCGGTGACGCAATGTTGCCAGTGCCGCTCGCCGCCACCTCCCATTCTTGTTCTGTCGGCAGACGCTTGCCTGCCCAGCGCGCGAAGGCGTCCGCTTCGAAATAGCTCACGTGTTGCACGGGCGCGTCGTCGTCGACGGGCTGCATGCCTGCGAGCGTCATCGACTGCCATTCGCCGTCGTGCAACTCCCAGTAAAGCGGATGTGCCCAGCCTTCGCGCTGCACCGTCGCCCAGCCATCCGAGAGCCAGAGTCCGGCCATGCGGTAGCCGCCGTCTTCGATGAAGTCGCGCCATTCGCCGTTCGTCACGACGCGCGACGCAATCGCGAACGGTCGCACCAGCACGTCGTGCGCGGGCGTCTCGCAATCGAAAGCAAAGTGGCCTCCCGAACGGCTGTCGTCACCCGGATGCCCGATGCTGTGCTGTCCGCCGCGGTGCTCGATCCATTGCAGCGGTGCACTCGCGTGAAGTGCTGCCGATGGCGGACGATGGGCGGGACGCAACGGATTCTGCGCGAAGAGATGCAGCAGGTCGGTGTGCATCAACTCCTGATGCTGCTCCTCGTGATGCAGGCCGAGCGTGATGAGTGCGACGGTGTCGGGCGCGAGATCGGGCTGTTGCAATAGCGTGTGCATGGCAACGTCGACATGGCGGCGATAGGCGAGCACTTCGTCGAGCGTGGGGCGGGTGAGCAGCCCGCGCTGCGGACGCGGATGACGCGGGCCTGCGGCTTCGTAATACGAGTTGAAGAGGTAGGCGAAGCGGGGATCGTAAGGACGGTAACGGGGTCCGGGTCGCCCGGACGGGGCGCTCGCCTCGCTCAGCAGAAACGTCTCGAAAAACCAGGTGGTGTGGGCCAGATGCCACTTGATGGGGCTCGCGTCCGGCATCGACTGCACGGTGGCGTCGGCGTCCGAGAGGCCTTGGGCGAAAGCGACGGACGCGGCTCGCACGGCATCGAAGCGAGCGTGCAGGGACGTGACGGGCGACGTGTTCGGCGAGGCCGTCTGCGCATTGGCGGACGGCCCATCGCGTGCGGTCCGCGAGGGGGCGACGTTGGGGGAGGTGCCTGAGGGCGCCTCGGCTTGCGACGTACAACAGGGGACGGTCATAGGAAATACCCGGGGACACACCGTGTTGTGAAACGTGCTGCCTATTGTAGACCCGTTGCCGGGGCGTCATGTACCCCCAGTTTGGGGCCAGTATGTGACGGTTCGTAACGACGGTTGACGCTGGCGGCCGACTTCCTCCATCGCCTTGTGCCATAAGCCTCGGTGGTGCGTCAGACGATGCCTACATCAACCAGCCGGTGAGGCCGAGCAGGCTGCCTGCGGCGATGAGCCACAGCGGATTCCAGCGGGTACGCAGGGTGATGACGACCGCGACGAGTGTCACGAGTGCGCGCGCCACGTTGATGTCGACTTCCCGGGCGAGCAGCGCGCTGCTGGCGGCGAGCAGACCGACGGTGATCGGCGCGAGGCCAGCGCGTACGGCGCGGACCCAGGGCGAGTGCTCGTGACGGTCCACCCATCCGCCGACCAGATACGCGAGGAGCGAACTCGGGGCACATTTGGCGAGCGTGGCGGTGAATGCGCCGGGCAGCCCGGCGGCTTGCAGGCCGATCAGGGTGACGGCCATGCCGTTGGGGCCGGGCGCGGCCTGCGCGAGCGAGAAGAAGGTGACGAACTGGGCGTCGGTAATCCAGTGCCGGGTGTCGACGGCGTAGCGATGGATGTCGGCGAGCGTGACATTGGTGCCACCGACGGCGAGCAGCGACCAGAGCGAGCCATGCAGGAACAGATCGATGAGCGTGGTCATGATGGTCAGGGCGTAGCGTCGCCTTGATGACGTTGCCGGTCGAGCTTGTCGAGCCGCTCAAGTCGATAGGCACTCAGGATCGCGCATGGGCCGAGCACGCCGAGGACCAGTAACAGCGGCAGTCCGAAAACGAAACTGCCTAGAAAGGTCGCGGCGGCGAACGCGAGTGTCGTCCAGTGGCGCTTCAACCCGGCGAGCAGACGCACCGACGTCGCAATCACCAGACCTGTCGCCGCAGGCATCAGGCCGGAGAGCAGATGCTGGACGAGGGGCGTTTGTCCCCATTTGGCGTAGGCGAAGCCGATCAGGATGATGACGATGGTCGGACAGAAGTACAGACCTGAGACGGCAGCGGCCGCGCCTCGGGGGCCTTGAAAGCGACGGCCGAGGACGGTGGCGATATTCGCGACGTTGGGGCCGGGCAGGAGTTGCGCGAGCGGGAGCAATTCAGCGAATTCGCGGTCGGTGAGCCAGCGGCGCTGGTCGACGAGCATGCGACGTGCCCACGGCAGGACACCGCCGAAGCCGGTCGCGCCGACGGTGCCGAAGGCGAGTGCAAGATCCCAGCAGGTGGGGCGTTCGGCGGGGTTGGGGGTGATGGAGTCGGGGGCTGGCGGCGCCGGGTGTGAGGCGTCGGACGGCGGGGAGGCGTGGGATGTCACGATTGTCCGTTGCCGGGGGGATGGTTGTGGCCTTGAAGCGGGCTGTGGAATTCGTGTTCGAGGCGCACGACTTCCTGAGCGACGAGTGCGATGGCGTTACGGATTTCCATGAGCGCGGTGTAGAGGGCTTGCGCGTTCTGGGGGGAATGCATGGCGACGTCGCGGGCGGCGGTTTCGATGGCGTCGAGCGACAAGGCGATGCGGTCGAGATTCTCCAGCATGGGGCGATCTCCGTTGACGCGCACATTGCGTGCATACCCCCATGATACCCAACTGACGTATCTCGGTGGGGGATGTTAGAATGCGTGCCCTTGCCGGGGTGATGAAATTGGTAAACATAGCGGACTTAAAATCCGCCGCCTTCGGGCTTGCCGGTTCAAGTCCGGTCCCCGGTACCAACAGGGCCTTGAGCCCACTCAAACTATTGACGCAGACCCTGTTCTTGTATGGGTTTGCGTGATGTCCCTGCTTTCCAACGTTCTGCCAAACGTAGTCGGAAGCCGCCATTTGCATGACTCACGGTGCCGGTTTTGCAACCTATTCGCGCCATGAACGAATGGCACCGGCCCGCTAAGAGGTTTACGTCTGCATTGTCCTGATTTTTCTATCGAAATATTAAGTCTGCACTTGTCGGGGCTTTTCAAAAGCTATCCCCCGGGATCAAATCTCGACTAATATTCCTCAGCGGGTTCGTGTCTGGTAGATTCCTACGTATTCCAAAAAAATGGAGCGCCGATGCCGAGGGGAGATTGGGCAGCATTCAAGGCTACGTGGATCATAAATTGGGCTTTGGTTGTGGCGGACTTTGTTTGGGGGCGACATATAGGTTTGGTTGTCGGATTAACTGAAGTATGTTGGGTTGTCTCTCGAGGCTGCCTCGGCCTGCTAATTGCGTCGGGGCTACTCTTCGCGTCAGGGAATTTAAAAATAAGCGGGACGGCACGCGGTCGATTTTATCGTGACGCAGCATTAGGGATTCTCTGGATCACTAGTCTGGCTGTATTCACGTGCGGCGCGACAGTGCTGCAGTATTTGTCGGTTTCCTGGGGCGCTTCGGATGTTGCGGACGTACTAGTATCCGTCGACGAAACATTCGGAATTCACTGGCCTCGCATTTACGCCGCTGTCCATGCAAGAGAGTGGCTGGATATCGTGCTAGGAGCGGCTTACGATTCGCTGTTCTTGCAGATGGCTTTGATGCCGTTTGCGCTAATCATCGCGGGGAAAGTCGAACATTACGCAGAGTTCGTCGTTCAGTTCATGACGGCCGCGTTGATCGTTGTGGTCATTGCAACACCGTTTCCTGCCGAGAGCGCCTTTACTCATTTCCATGTCCCGGATGTGAGCGCCACCGCATCTGTCTCCGATTTCAGCGATTTCCGTTCGGGGAAGATGCGAGAACTGTCATTTGGCACGATGCAAGGTCTCGTCTCGTTTCCCTCATTCCATGCGGTCTTAGCCGTTCTTATTCCGTATGCGATGCGACGAGTTAAGCATCTTTTTCTCTTGTTTCTCCCCTTGAACGTTTTAATGCTGGCCTCTACACCAGTGCGTGGCGGCCACTACTTGACCGACGTCGCTGGTGGCCTTGCAGTGGCCGTCGTTTCAATTTGGATAGCATCGCGGCTGTTGGGCGATCGATCATGGAGCGAACCTGGGGCTGTGGTTGCCACTGACGGGCGGTCTCAGGTCGCGCGTGAGGCTTAGGCTGTTTGGCATTCTTCCTGCCGAGCCTCAATTTTTTGCGCCGTTCTTGCACTTGTGCTGGGGGGTGAATGCTTCGAGGCGCAGCGATTTCTATCGGCCTGATGGTTTCGATTACCGGGTGCGTCAGTCGGCTGGAAACGGGATGGGTGAGTCCTCCACAATGCAGCGAACCTCGTCCCGTCTACACAAAGGCAAGACTCCACCGATCCCCGTTAATGCCAAACCCGCTCGTCAGCTATGTGGTCGACGAGCATGCCGGTGTGCGAGATGTCGTTCTCAAACAATCGTCCGGTTCGGATGCCCTCGATGAGGCGGCGCTCACTGCGGTGATAGACATAAGCTGCACCCGACCGGCGATGGATCATAGTGGCTACGCGTGGCCCTACGCCATCACGACCGAAGTCAAATTCGGGTTTCGATAGCGTTGCCGCACCCGAAGCCTCGGGCATCGCGCAACCTGCGCATTCTGCCCGGGCTTCGGCTTTCTTCAGATCTGCTGCTGACCACCATCGACGAACAACTCAGTACCGTTCACGAAGCTGGCGTCGTCCGACGCAAGGAACAGGGCGGCGCTGGCGATTTCCGTCGCCTCGCCGAGGCGCGCCAGCGGGATCTGCGCGGCAAGGTAGTCGGCCAGCCCTTGACGTTGCGCGGCGTCGTCGCCTGCGAGATCGAGCAGGCCGGGGGTGCGGGTCGCGCCCGGGCTGATCGTGTTCACGCGGATGCGGCGCGACTTCAGGTCGAGAATCCAGCTACGGGCGAACGCACGCACCGCCGCCTTCGAAGCTGAGTACACACTGAACGCTGCGGTCCCCGAGCTGCCAGCCGTCGAGCCTGTCAGGATCACCGACGCGCCGTCCGCCAGTAGCGGCAGCGCCTTCTGCACCGTGAACAGCACGGCCTTCACGTTGCGGTCGAACGTCTCGTCGTAGTGTGCCTCGGTGATGTCGCCGAGCGCGAGCATCGAGCCGCCGCCCGCATTCGCAAACAACACGTCGAGACGGCCGTGCGCTTCGCCGATTTGCGCGTAGAGCGAATCGAGTTCTTCCAGCTTCGTAGAGTCGATGCGAAGACCGGTGGCCTTGCCGCCGACTTCACGGATCGATGCGACGGCCGCATCGAGTTCGGCCTGACGACGTCCGGTCAGATAAACGTGCGCACCTTCCGCAGCAAAGCGTTGTGCCGTAGCCAGGCCTATGCCGCTGGTGGCACCCGTGACGAGTGCGATCTTGTTGTCGAGTTTGCGTGCCATGGTGTTGCTCCTTCGTTCGATTCAGTGTGTTGGTTGGGCCGGTGTCCGGCATTCGCAGCGCGTTGTCGGCTGCGATGTGATGAGAATATCGACGCGCAGATGTTTTCGAAATAGAATCAATTGCAAATCAACGTTGCAAATTTGAAATGATGAGTGATCGTGTCGAAACTGCCTGATTTCGAAGGACTCGCGATGTTTGCCAAGGTCGCGGAGGAAGGGTCTTTCGCGGCTGCGGCGCGCGAGATGGGGGTGTCTGTCGCCACCGTGTCGCGCGGCGTTGCGCGTCTGGAAGACCGTTTAGGCGCCCGGTTGCTCAACCGCACGTCACGCCAACTGGCGCTGACCGAGTTCGGCAGGACGTTGTGCGAGAAAGCTGGCGAGATCTACCGGCAGGCTGAGGCGGCGGAGGGCGCCGCACGTGAGATGTCGGTGCAGCCTCGCGGGCTGGTGCGACTTGCGGTGCCGATGGCGTTCGGGTTGCGCTGGGTCGCGCCGCTAATGCCGGGGTTCTTTCGGCGGTATCCGGAAGTTCAGGTTGACCTGCATCTGGCCGATTCCACCGTCGATCTGGTGGCGGATGGATTCGATGCGGCGCTGCGTATTGCCGCGCTGCCGGATTCGTCGCTGGTCGCGCGGCGCTTGTGCGCGGTGACGCAATTCGTCGTTGCATCGCCGACGTATCTGAAGCGCGAAGGCCGACCGGCACATCCACGCGAGTTGGTGGATCGGCCTTGCATGTCGTACGCCTACCGTGCGCGCAGCGACGTCTGGCGCTTTACCAACGACCGGGGAGATGAAGAAATGGTGACGCCAGTCGGGCCGCTGCGCGTGACCAATTCCGATGCGCTGCTGCCGATGCTGCTTGAAGGACTCGCCATCTCCGAGTTACCGGAGTTCATCGCCGCCGAATATCTGAGCGATGGGCGACTCGAAGCGATTCTCACCGGCTGGTCGTTGACGAAAGGGGGGCTGTACTTCGTTACGCCGTCGGCACGCGCACGGCCTGCGAAGGTCAGCGCATTGTCGGACTACTTTGCCGAGCATCTGAGTGAGCCGAAGTGGCGCTGGCCACGCGGATGACTGTATTCCGCCAGGCGCGTCTGGTCCCGGTATCAACCGCGCTCTAAGCAATCAAATTCACACCACAAAAATGAAGAAAACAATCGTCGCTTTGTTTGCGATTCCAACGCTGCTGCAAGCATCACCGACGTTCGCCGATATTGCGAATGGTAAAAATCTGTACACCCAGCGATGTGCCATGTGCCACGGCGTCGATATCAAAGGATCCGGGCCGTTAGCCAACAAGAGCAATCCACCCACGCCTGACCTGACAACCGCTGCATTCAAGAAGCGGCTCCGGGACTATCCGGGCGTGATCGTCTCATCGGTCATTCTTCGCCCGAATGGCGATCTGATACCAAAAACGCTGCGCGAAAACGGGGTGAAGCTGGCACCGTACGCGTGGCGTGTTCAGGATTTTCGCGATCTGCATCAATACATGACCGGCGTGATCTCGAACGGGCGATGAGCGTCCCACCCCGCCTCAGGATTAAAATCCTCTCATCTCGACGCGAGGTCTGCCATGCCGCACTCACCGAACGACGCTCATGATCATGGGCATCACCACGGGCACGCTCACTCACACAGCCACGCCGCGCACAGTCACGCCGGACATAGCCACACCAGTGGCGTTACCGATCAGAAGCGGATCGGAATCGCATTCGTCATCATTGCGATCTTCATGGTCGTCGAGGTCGTCGGCGGTTTGTTGTCCGGCTCGCTCGCGCTGCTGGCCGACGCCGGGCACATGGTCAGCGACGCCGCAGCGCTTGCCTTCAGTTGGATCGCGATTCACTACGGAAAACGTCCCGCGACGTTGCAACTGACCTACGGGTACAAACGTCTCGAAGTCCTGGCTGCATTCGTGAACGGCTGCGCGCTTTTCGTCATCGCGGCATGGATCGTGATCGAAGCGATACGACGCTTCGCCGCGCCGGTGCCGGTCGTCGGCATGACCATGCTGATTGTCGCGTTCGCCGGACTGCTCGCCAATATTGCCGCCTTCATGGTCCTGCACGGGGGCAATCGAGAAAACCTCAACATGCGCGGCGCGTGGCTGCACGTGATGGGCGACATGCTTGGTTCGGCGGCGGCCATCGTCGCGGCTGCGGTGATTCTTCTCACGGGCTGGACATCCATCGATCCGATACTGTCGATCGTTGTCGCCGTGATCATCCTGAAAAGCGCGTGGGGCATCGTAAAGTCCTCCGCGCATATCCTGCTCGAAGGCACACCCGATTCGCTCAACCCGACGGAGATCAAAGCGGATCTGGAGACGACCGTGGTGGAAGTGCAGGGTGTGCATCACATTCACGCGTGGTCGATCACCGGCGAGCGCCACATGATCACGCTGCACGCCGTGCCCGCGCCCGGGGTGAGTGCGCGCGACGCCATGGCCGCCGTGCAGCAGCGTCTCGCTACACGCTTCAACGTCGAGCACGCCACGATTCAGATCGAAGACGCGGCATGTGCCGATGGCCACAGCGGTGCGGATTGCGACGGTGCATCAGCCACTTCGTCCTCATCGTCCCCATCGCCTGCCAAGTCCTCCCACGAGGATCACGGCCACTCGCACTGATCGAAACAATGCGGGGCAGCGACCCGAGCGCGCTTTACGCTGCGCGCGGACCTGCAATGCCCCCAGCGTTTTCCGTGACGTCTGTTACCACTTGTACGTCACACCGACTTTCACGATCGGGTAGAACTTGAGCTTGTTGGCCTTGTCCTGAAGCTGCTGACGCTGGTCGTCGACAGTAGCCTGTCCGACGATAGCCGTGATCAGAGGCGGCACGTCGAGTTCGACGGTCGGCTTGCCGTAGGCGACACCGGCGTCGAACGACATCGACCAGCCCGGCGTGGCCAGCGGGCTATGACCGAAGCCGATACCGACATACGGTCGCACGGTCGGCAACTTGATGCGCCCGTTCACCGATTGGCCTGCGGTCGAATACGCGACGCCCCGATAGACGTACGTGCTTTGCACCGCATGGCCGACGAGATCGACATGGTCGTTGCCGACCAGCATCCCTGCCGTCAGACGGAAAGGAACCGTCGCGGGTGCGGGGAAGAAGTCGGCGTAGACGCCCCCGTGAACGAATCGCGCCTTGCCGTCGTAGCGAACCTGACCCGCCGTGAAGCTATGCGACAGCGCCAGACCGTTCACATCGGCGCGCACCCCAAGGTGATTCGTCACCCCGACACCTACGCCAATGCCGAGACCTTCCGTACCTACCGCGCCATACGCCTCGATGGCTTGCGCGTGCGATGCACATGCGAGCATCGCCACGGCAAAAGCCATTGCCTTGCAATTCATGTTGCTTAACTTTCAAAATGAGTGAGACGGACGTCGAGGAGGCGGTGTTTATCGGCGACCGTCGTCCGACGGTGCAACACGTTGACGTGCCTGCGATGATCGATGGACAGACTTCACTACTTCCCCGGCGTGATCTTGCGTCCCTGTTTCAGGTGACGTTCTGATTTTGTGGCGCGATCCTAGCATGCTGTCCATGACAGTCTGATTGGCTGTGAGGATACGTTGTGGGGGTGCAACATGGCCGTTCGGGACTGCGTCACTCATGCGTGTTGTGCCAGCATCGGTGACGCAGTCCAAAGACGCTTACTGAAGAAACTCGGTAATCGCCGTCATCGTCGCGTCCGGTTGCTCTTCCATCAGCCAATGTCCGGCATTCGGTATGACTGCGCTTTTGACGTTGGTCGCGGCAGCACTCGCGACTGTCGCCATCATCGTGGCAAAAGACTTCTCGCCGCCGATGGCCAGCACCGGCATGGGGAGCGGTCCTTTGGCGAGGTAGGCCTTGTTGTCGATGGCGTCCTGATCGAAGGCGTGAAATTGCTCGAAGCCGGAATGCATCGCACCGGGCAGGGCATAGAAGCGCGTGTAATGCCGACGCGACGCTTCATCGAAATGCTTCGGATCTGCCGAAAACTCATTCCAGAAGCGGTCGAGGTAAATGCGTTCGCGTCCTTTCACGAGACGCTCCATATCGGGGCCGCCAAACCGGAAGTGCCAAAGCAGTGGATTCTTCAGGATGTCTTCCCACGGGCCGACGCCGGGAATCGGCGCGTCCATCAGCACCAGCTTCGTCACGCGGTCGGGCTGCTCGGCGGCAAAGGCATACGCCACCATATTGCCGATGTCGTGCGCGACGACATCCACTTTGCCAATCTTGAGCGTATCCAGAACGCCTGCGATATCTCGCGCTTCGTTCTTCTTGTCGTAACCGTTCGCCGGATGGTCGGACAAGCCCATGCCGCGGAGATCGGGTACGACGACGGTGTGGGTCTTCGCCAGCCGTGCAGCCAACGGTGCCCACATGTCGCCCGTCTCTCCGAAACCATGCAGCAGCACGACCGCCGGTCCGTGCCCGCCGACGCGCACGTAGATCTTCGCGCCGTTGGTGGCGATGGTCTGCTGTTTGAATTCAGGGGGAAACGAGAATTTGTCGGCGAACGCCGGTAAGGCATGGAGGGACGCAAGCAACAACACAAATGAAAGCAACTTTCGCATTTCTGACTCCCGTGGATGGATCGGATCGATCTGCTGCAGGTGCGGGTAGTGCCAGTGGTGCCAGTGGTGCCAGTGGTGCCGATGATGCGGATGGCGCGGATGTTCTCACACTTTATTTTGATTGTGCGAAGTCCGCGCCGGTAGCGGGTCGCCACGGGGTTTCTTTTCCAATGGATGGAATAAGTCGCGGTCCTTCGGCGTTATGTGAGTGAGACGGCGCTCGCAACCCCGCTCTCGATCCCCCCAAACGAACTGGAAATGACTATGTCCAACACGCTCCTGTCCCGCCGTCAGATGCTCGCCAGCGGTTCGCTCGGCGGCGCCGCACTCGTCATGTCGAATCTTGGTTTTGCCCAGACGCCTTCGCAGAAGACCACCAAGCCGCAAAGCAAGACGCTCGACGAGTCGGCGCTGCTCGCCTATCTGGGCGCCTCGCCGCAATCGCTGCCGAATCTGCCCTACGCGCAGGACGCGCTGGAGCCCGTGATCTCGGCGCGCACCGTCGGCATTCACTACGGCAAGCATCACCAGGCGTACTTCACGAATCTGCACAAGTTACTCGCCGACACGCCGCTCGCCACCGCAACGCTCGAACAGCTCATCCTGAAGTCGCACGGCCGCGAGGATATGGAGGACGTCTTCAACAACGCCGCACAAGCGTGGAATCACAACTTCTACTGGAAGTCGCTCAGCCCCGTGCAAACCTCGCCGGACGAGCGCCTCACCCGTGCCATCGTCGGCAAGTTCGGTTCGTTGGAGGCGCTGTCGAAGCAATTGCTGTCGGTCAGCGCGTCGCAGTTCGGTAGCGGCTGGGGATGGCTCGTCGTCGACAAGGGCGAACTGGCTGTCGTGAAGACGGGTAACGCCGAGACGCCGTTCACACGCAGCGGACAACTGCCGTTGCTGACGGTCGATGTCTGGGAGCATGCGTATTACCTCGACTACCAGAATCGCCGTCCCGACTATCTGGCGGAGACGATTGCGAAGAAGTTGAACTGGACTTTCGCATCGGCCAACTACGCGCGGATCTGAGACCGGTTTTCAACCGCGCGCGATTCATCCGTCGCAAATAAAGAGAGCCCTGACGTGTCAGGGCTTTCTCCATTTGCGGCGGGCAACTCAGTGGAAGAATGGTCCGATGTTCGAGAGCAGACCGGAAACATAGCTGTAACCTTCGATGAGCAGCGGGATGATCGGCATAGTGTTTCTCCTTGGGTAGGGCTCGTTGCGGTGTTGCGTGAGCCGTTGAATGAAGTATCCGAGTTACGGCCTCACGGCGAAACTGAGATAAATACAAGTGCGCTTCAAAGGCTTCACGCGACACGCCCCTCAAGGCGAGAATCGCCCGGCTGGTAAAATGCGCCTCCGCTGCAATTCGCTGCATCCGCGCTTTAACGTCATTCATGAAGTCTCAAACGCTTCGGGAACAGTGGCTCCCGAACCTCCCCGGTAACGTGCTTGCCGGGCTCACCACCGCCTTTGCGCTGGTGCCCGAGTGCATCGCCTTCGCGCTGGTCGCACAAGTCAACCCGCTGATGGGCCTTTACGGCGCTTTCATCATCTGTGCACTCACTGCCATCTTCGGTGGACGTCCCGGCATGATCTCCGGTGCGGCCGGATCGATGGCCGTGGTGATCGTCGCACTCGTCGTCGAGCACGGAGTGCAGTACCTGCTTGCAACCGTGGTGCTCGGTGGGTTGCTGATGATGCTGTTCGGCCTGCTACGGCTCGGTAAGCTGATTCGCATGGTGCCGCATCCGGTGATGATCGGCTTCGTGAACGGGCTCGCAATCATCATCGCGATGGCGCAGCTCGAACATTTCAAGCAGGCAACGCCGCAGGGCACCGTGTGGTTGCACGGCGCGCCGCTCGCGATCATGTGTGCGCTGGTCGCGCTTACGATGCTGATCGTCTACGGACTTCCGCGCCTTACGAAGGCCGTGCCGCCCGCGCTCGTGGCCATCGTCGGTGTGGGGGTGCTCAGCCAACTGCTGAACCTGCCGACGCGCACGCTCGGCGACATGGCCCACATCGCGGGCGCGTTTCCTACCCTGCATCTGCCGCAAGTGCCCTTCACGCTGGAGACGCTTCGCATCGTCTTCCCGTACGCATTACTAATGTCCATCGTGGGCTTGCTGGAGACGCTGCTGACGTTCAACCTCACCGACGACATCACGCAAACGCGCGGACGCCCCAATCGCGAATGCCTCGCGCTCGGCGTATCGAACGTCGTCTCGGGGATGTTTGGCGGCATGGGCGGTTGCGCGATGATCGGGCAGACGATGATCAACCTCAGCTCGGGTGGACGCACCCGTGTGTCAGGGGCGACGGCGGGCATCATGATCCTGCTGTTCGTGTTGTTCCTGTCGCCGCTCATCGAGCGAATTCCACTCGCGGCACTCGTTGGCGTGATGTTCGTCGTCGCGCAGCAGACCTTCGCATGGGGATCGCTGCGCGTGCTGGGCAAGGTGCCGCGTAACGACGCGCTGGTGATCCTCGCGGTGACGGTCATCACCGTCTTCACCGATCTGGCGGTGGCGGTGATGTGCGGCATCGTGATCGCGGCGCTGAACTTCGCCTGGCAGCATGCGCGCGAGATTCGCGCCGAAGTGGTGGAGGGGGTGGACGGTCCTGAAGGTGCCGATGGCAAAGCGGCCGGTACACGCACGTATGTCCTGCACGGCACGCTGTTCTTCGCGTCGACGGCCAACTTTAAAGATCTGTTCCGGCCGCTGTCGGATGCGCATGACGTCGTGATCGATTGCCGCCATCTGCATGTGGCCGATCACTCGGCCATCGTGGCATTCGAGACGCTGCGTGAGCGCTATAGGAAGGCTGGCAAGAACCTGCGTTTCGTCAATCTTTCTTCACGCAGTCAACACATGCTTGAGCGAGCAGGCGTGAGTCTCGCCGAGGCCTGACGCGCCGCTCAGCGTCTGCGTCATTTGAACGTGTAAAGGTACGCGATCAGGTCGGCGACCTTGCGTTCGTTGCCGATGCCCCAGAAGCGCATCTTGGTGCCCGGCACGGTTTTGCCGGGATTGGCGATGAAGGCGGCGAGGGTCTTGTCGTTCCACACGAGGCCGGATTGCTTCATCTCCTTCGAGTAATCGAAGTCCGCGAGACTGCCTGCGCGACGGGTCGCCAGTCCGTTGAGTTGCGGGCCGAAGCCTGAGGCTGCCATCGGGCCGACCGAATGACAGGACGCGCAACGCGAAGCGAACAGCGCCTTGCCCGCTTCGATATCTCCCGCCGCGATGGCGGGCGTCGTGCCGGCGGCCAGCGTCAGCGCGAAGAGACTGCCGCGCAGGCGTGCGGTGAACGAGAGCGATAGGGTAGGGCGGCAAGCGTGCACGGTCATTGGGTTGAGTAAGGCGAAGTGAGACGAAGTGGTGACGAATGCAAGCCGCTAACTTACCCCTTTCCGTGAACCGCTGCCAGTAAATCAAAAGGGGCGCGGTGCGGCATCGTGTCGCGCGTGTCGAGAGCGACAGGCGATCATTCGCGCCGCGAAGCCAACCGTTCGCGACAGCGGGCCGCTGCTTGTCGCAGCGGCGTCGCCGTCTGGCCGGGACAGTGCGATGCTGCGCTCGTCGCTGCCAGCCAGCTCTCGTCTCGTGGAGTCTCCCGATGTCATCCGCCTTCCTCTCGCATGTTCCGGTCTGGGTCTGGGGACTCCTTGTCGCGCTTATCGCGCTGGGCGTGTTGGCAACGCGGCCACGTCAAAAGACGGTCTGGCAAGCGCTGACAATGCCACTCGCCATGACCGCGTTCTCGATATTCGGCGTCGTCAGCACCTTCGCGACGAATGTTCCCGCGCTGATCGCGTGGTGCAGTGCCGTGGTGATCACCTTCGCGCTGCGTGCCGCGCTGGGATGGTGGGGCAACGTTCGCTGGGACCCGGAGACGCGTCGCGTGCACTTGCCGGGCAGTTGGCTGCCGCTTGTGTGGATGCTCTCGATCTTTGCGGCGAAGTTCACGGTGGCGGTCGCGGTGGCGATTCACCCTGAGCTGATGACGCACGGCGGCTTCTCGGCGTGGGTCTGTCTGATGTACGGCACGTTCAGTGGCATCTTCCTCGGGCGCATGCTCGCCATCGGCCGCGCCGTGCGCAGGGGGCGCGGTGACGGACTGCCCGACTCGCCATCGATGGCCTCCTGAACGCGCGATGCGCCCGTACAGGAAATGAAAGGGCCGTCCCTGCCGAGGCAAGGACGGCCCGTCGCAATGCGCTATCGGCCCGACTGTGCTGCGAGTGTGACGTGTGCCGTGAGCCTCAAGCCGCGCCCTTGGTCACGCTGTCCGGCAGATCGCGGCCGTGGTACTTCTTGTAGATCTCGTTGAGCTTGCCGTTCTTCAGATTGGTCTTGACCCAGTTGTTGACCCAGTCCTTGAGCGCCGGTTGGTTCTTGTTCAGCGCGATGCCCAGATCGAATTCCTTCTGCGCGAACTTCAGTTCGAGGTTCTTCGCCGGTGCACGCTTCTGCATTTCGCCGAGGTTCGACGGCGTACTGGAGAAGATGTCGACCTGACCCGTCACCATCGACGTGATCAGCGTGGCGTCGTCTTCGTAACGCACGATCTGTGCGCCCTTGGCGTTCGCCGTGGTCAGCGTGTCGTTGACGGTCGCGCGCGTGAGGCCGATGCGCTTGCCGTCCAGATCGGCGTAGCTTTTGATGTTCATGCTCTTCGGTCCACCCACGATGATCGAGATCACGGCGTACGGCACGGAGAAGTCCACGACTTGCGCACGTTCCGGCGTGATCGACAGATCGGCCACCACGAGATCGGCGCGGTTCGCTTGCAGCGTCGGCACGCGTGCGGCGTTCGTCACGGACACGATATCGAGCTTCACGCCCAGGTCCTTCGCGAGCAGCTCAGCCGTCTCGACGTCCGAGCCGACCGGCTTCAGGTTGGCGTCGGCGTACGAGTAAAGCGGCGTTCCCATGGCGATGGCCACGCGAATCTTGCCCGCCTTCTTGATGTCGTCGAGCTGATCGGCAAGCGCTGCGTGGGCCATCGCGCCGAGCGCAACGGCGGCGCAGACCTGGGTGAAGAACGTCTTGAGTTTCATGCAATGGTCTCCTTCGGGTGATTGTTGTCTTGCAATGTGGACTGACGGGCTCCGGTGGGCCGCTTACAGACCGTTCGCGAGGAACGCGCGCAGTTCGGGGGTCTTCGGGTTGTCGAGCATCTCGCCGGGGCCGACCTCCCAGACCTTGCCCTGATGCATGTAGATGATCTGGTCGGCCACCCGCTTGGCAAACGCCATTTCGTGCGTGACGAGCAACATCGTCATGCCGTCTGCCGCGAGGTCTTCCATCACGCGCAGCACTTCGCCGGTGAGCTGCGGATCGAGTGCGGACGTCACTTCATCGAATAGCATGACCTTCGGCGACATGGCGAGCGAGCGGGCAATCGCCACGCGCTGTTGCTGTCCGCCCGAGAGTTGCTCGGGATAGCTATCAGCCTTGTCCGAAAGACCGACCTGCGCGAGCACGCGCTTGGCGACTTCCTCGGCTTCGCTGCGCGCCATGCGCTTCACGTGGCGCAGCGCCAGCATGATGTTCTCGCGTACGCTCAGGTGCGGAAACAGGTTGTAGCTCTGGAAGACGATGCCGACTTCGCGACGCAGTTGATGCAAATCGATGGACGGATCTTCCACACGAATGCCGCACACTTCGATGGAGCCTTCGTCGATGGTTTCCAGACGATCGATACAACGCAAGGCCGTACTTTTTCCCGAGCCACTGGCGCCGATGATGGCGACCATCTGACCGCGCTCCACTTCGAACGACACGCCCTTGAGTACCGGGTTATCGCCGAAGCGCTTGTGAATTTCATTGACCTTAACGATTGCCGACATTGAGCCTGTCCTCCAGTGATGCGCTCCAGCGGGAGAGTGGGTAGCACAGCACGAAATAAAACACCCCCACCAGCGAGAACACGAGGAAGGGCTGGAAAATCGAGTTGTTGATGATCTGTCCGGCGCGGGTCAGCTCGACGAAACCGATGACCGAGGCGAGCGACGTCATCTTGATGATCTGCACCAGAAAACCGATGGTCGGCGGCAGCGACAGACGCACCGCCTGCGGAATAATCACGAGGCGCAGCGTCTGCCAGCGGGTGAACGACAGGCACTCCGCCGCTTCCCATTGCGCACGCGGCATGGCTTCGACGCAACCGCGCCAGATGTCGCCCAGATAAGCACTCGTGTAGACCATCAGCGCGAGGGCGGCGGCCACGATCGAGGGCAGCTCGAAGCCGTACACCGACAGACCGAAGTAGACGATGAACAGCAGAATCAGCAGCGGAATGCCCTGAATCGCTTCGATGAACACTTGCGTGGGCAAACGCAGCCAGCGGCGCGGCGAGATGCGTCCGAGCATCACCAGAAAACCACCGGCCATGCCGAGCACGAAGGCCAGGGCAGAGAGCACCAGCGTCCAGCCGATGGACTGCACCATGTACCCGAGATAGGTGAACGAGAAATTGCCGATCATGAAGCGCTCCGTTGCGCGGTGTTGCCCGCCGATGTACCGGAGGCGTTCTGCGCTGCGCTGGCAGCCCCCGCTGCACGCGAGGCGGCAGCGCGGCGACGGGCGGCCTGAGCGGTTTGCGCGGCGGCGCGTCGCACGGTGCGGCGGCGCTTGAAGAAGTACTCGCCAGCCGCCCACGCCACGAGCTTCACGAGCAGCGACAGCGCCAGATAGAGCGCAGCCACGACGATGTACGTCTCGAGCGAGCGGAACGTGTCCGATTGCACCGTGTTGGCCACGGCGGTGAGTTCTTCGGCCGAGATCTGCGACGCAATGGCCGACGCCTGCATCATCAGAATGAACTGGGTCGTGAGCGACGGGTACACCTTCTCGATGGACGGCTGAAGCATCACGTGCCACGCAATGCGCCACTTCGAAAGTCCCAGACACTCGGCCGCTTCGATCTGACCGCGCGGCACCGATTCGAGACCGGCGCGAATGATCTCGGCCGCATAGGCGCCGATGTTGATCACCATGGCGAGCACCGACGCCGTGAATGTCGGCAGATGCACACCGATGCTGGCGAGACCGAAGTACAGCAGGAATATCTGAACGAGGAACGGCGTGTTGCGGACCGACTCGATGTAGATGCCGCACACACGCGACAGCAGACGGTTGGGACTGCGTTTGGCGAAAGCGACCAGCGTGCCCAGCACGGTGCCGATAACGACCGAGAAGACGGTCATCTTCAGCGTGAGCCACGCGCCTTCAAGGAAAACCGGCCAGTAAGGAACCAGCGGGGCGAAATTCAACGAAAAATGCATGGCAAACGCCTGTCTCCGGTGACGTTCGGGGCCGACGCGCCAGGCAGCCATCGTTGCGGTTATGACATTCGCAGCAGCCTTGGTGGGTCTTTCTTGTACGTCGTCATATAAGTGATGTGATTTTGCGCATCGCCCATCGGCGTTGTCAATAGCCATCCCTTGGGGGGATACCCTTGGCTATTGCCTTGATAGGACTAGGGTTAAAGGCTGTTTTCGACGGTGTGGCGGGGCATCGCAGGTTGCGTGAAGTGCCCTCAACGTCGGGTTGACGGCGGGCGCGCTGAAACCCCTGTCATCGTATCTCTTGGGGCGCACATGGAGGGTGATATTGCCGGGCATGAGGGCAGGGTTGCCGCATTGCACAGCGGCACCGCTCTATAATCTCGCATCGCCGCAAGCGCAGATCGATGGTCCTTGAGGGGGCATCGACGCGCGTTCGCCAATCCTTGTTTGACGGTTCACTGCCCGCACGTCCCGCTCGATATCACGACCATGACAGAGAGAAAGCCGCTCGTGCTGCCCGCTGGCTCCCGTTCTAGAGAGGCTCGATGACGCTCTCCGCGACGGCGCTCGACGAACTCGACCGCAATCTGCTCGCGCTGCTGCGGGTGAATGCCCGTGAAAGCACGGCGAATCTGGCGCGACGTCTTGGCGTGGCGCGCACCACCGTAGTCGCCCGGCTGGGGCGGCTGGAGCAGGCGGGCGTCATCGCCGGTTACACAGTGCGGCTGGGGCAGGACGCCATTGGCGGCGGTCTGCAAGCCTGCGTGAGCATCAGTGTCCAACCGCGCTCGGGGCGCGATGTACTGCGACGCCTCAACAAGATGCCCGAGATCCATCTGCTGTGTTCCGTGAGCGGGGAGTTCGACTACGTGGCGTGGCTGCATGCCGCGTCGGCCGATCAGCTCGACGCCTTGCTCGACATCATTGGCGAGATCGACGGCGTGACCCGGACCACGACGTCGGTGGTGCTCGCGCGCAAGATCGATCGGGGTGGGGTGCTGCCCTGAAAGGCCTCCGTCCCTAATTCTTTACTAACAATCGACGGTTAAGGTGTCGGCCGCGTGGCCGATCGACGTGGTAATGGCGCGTCACCGGCCATTAGGTAATTTTCCGTAACCGGATGCTAAGAATCGCCGGGCACCCCCGCCGGGACTCATGCAACCCTCAAAATCCCCGCATTTTTCCCGCTTCTCCCCGAGTTTCGTTGACATCGCCGGTTTGTCTGCCCGTGGCGATAGTGCTAAACTTATTGAGAATTGTTTGCATTAACTTCTCGACAAAACATTGGAGTGTGTATGCGCGTGAAATCCCTCGTGGCAGCGGTGCTGCTTGCCGGTGCGGCCACCATGGCTCAGGCCGCCGAATTCCCGATCGGCAAACCGCTCAATACAGCGGGCATGGAAATTAACACCGTGTACCTCCAGCCGATCACGATGGAGCCGGCCGGCATGATGCGCGACGCTGCGAAGTCGGACATCCACCTGGAAGCCGATATTCACGCGATCAAGAACAACCCGAACGGTTACGCCGAAGGCGACTGGATCCCGGGTCTGGAAATCACGTACAAGCTTCAGAAGATGAAGGCGGACGGCAAGACGCCGGACGGCGCAGCGGTCGAAGGTCTGATGATGCCGATGGTCGCGAGCGACGGTCCGCACTATGGCGACAACGTGAAGCTGACGGGCATCGGCAAGTATCAGCTGACGATGGTCGTGAACGCACCGGGCACGCTGCAAGAGTTCGGTTGCAAGATGGGCGCCACGCCGGCAGCTGGCGCCCACGCAGCGCATGGAGGCATGGGCCCGTGGTGCTTCGGCCGTCACGTTGACAAGGAAACCGGCGTGGGTCCGTGGTTCAAGCCGATCACGAAGACGGTCGATTTCACGTTCTCGGGCATTGGCAAGAAGGGCGGCTACTAAGCCGGGATACCTGATGCAGCGTTGGTCAGCCGACCAGCGCTGTTTTCATTTGGAGCAGAAGGATGAATCAGCGCATCGCGCGCCTGTTGGCCACGATGGCGGCCGTGGTGGTGACCTTGTTCGGATTGGGCGCAGCGCAGACCGCGCGTGCCGACGACCTGCCCACCTTCAAGCTGGAAATGAACAACGGGAAACTCAATCCGGCACGTATCGAAGTGCCGGCCGGCAAGCGTATCAAGATCGAGGTGCACAACACCGGAACGAATGCCGTCGAGTTTGAAAGTCTGCAACTGCGCAAGGAAAAGGTGCTTGCACCCGGCGCGCAGTCGTTCGTCGTGATCGCCCCGTTGCAACCGGGCGAGTACAAGTTTTTCGATGACTTCCACCAGCAGGCGCAAGGCGTGATCGTCGCCAAGTAAGCCGGCAAGCCGAAGGTCGTCGTTTCAGTCATACGGTAGTACACGCATTACAAAAGGAATCACACGATGGGTCAGGTCATGTTCATCGTCTGGCGCGAAAGCGTCGAGGCATTGTTGGTGGTCGGCATTCTGCATGCCTGGCTGGCCAACCCGGATCACGGTGCGAAGCGCGGCCTGCCCTATCTGTGGGCGGGGGTCGCGCTCGGCATCGCTGCAGCGGTCGGTCTGGGCGCCGCGCTCGTTGGCTTCACCGAAGTGCTCTCGGGCGACGCGCAAGATTACTTTCAGACTGCCATGGTGCTCGTGGCCTGCGTGCTGATCGTGCAGATGGTTTTCTGGATGAAGCGCAACGGGCGAACGCTCAAGCGCGACATGGAATCGTCGCTACAGAAGAATCACGATCAGGGCACATGGTGGGGCGTGCTGGTGCTGGTCGCGCTGGCCATTGCCCGCGAAGGCAGCGAAACCGCCATCTTCCTGTACGGTCTGGGCTTCGGTCAGGGCGGCAGCGTGCCGATGTCGATGTGGCTTGCCGTAGCCATCGGCTTCGCGCTGGCGCTCGTCACGTTCTGGTTGCTGCAACTGGGCGGCAAGATCTTTTCGTGGCGCCTGTTCTTCCGCGTTACCGAAATCATGCTGCTGTTCCTTGCGGCCGGTTTGCTGGAGTCGGGGCTTGATCGCCTGATCTCGCTGGAGCTTGTGCCGACGTTGGTCGACCAACTGTGGGATACTTCCGCGATTCTGGATGACGCCAGCCCGTTCGGTAGCCTCGTGGCTACACTGACCGGCTACCGCGCGCATCCGTCCGGCATGAATCTGTTGGTGTATGCGGTGTACTGGCTGTTCATGTGGGTGCTGCTCAAGCGGGCCGGCGCACCGCCGGCCAAGCAGGTGAAGCCCGCGTAAGCGGGTGGTGCGCGCCGGGTGGCGATTCCGCCCGGCGATGCACGTTAGTGCACATTGAAGCAGCACCGGACTGAACGGACGCGCCGCACATGAGATCCGTCATTCCGCAAAGGTAATCCCCCGACGCAAGACCCGAGCAAGAGCTACGCATGAGCATCGCCATCACTGTCCCGAACCGACTGGCCCGACTGGGCCTCTTGATGCAACGCCACGGCAAGTTGATACGTGGCGTGCAGTGGGTCATCGTGCTGGTTTATGCGTTCCTGATCTGCGTACCTGTCCTGATGCCGTTGCCTGACGAGACGGCGCACATCCTCAACAACCTCACCGTTTTCGCGCAGTTCACCTTCTGGGGCATCTGGTGGCCGTTCGTGCTGCTGAGCATGGTGCTGATGGGGCGCGTGTGGTGCGGTGTTCTGTGTCCGGAAGGCACACTCTCCGAATTCGCAAGCCGGCATGGCCGGGGTCGCGCGATCCCGCGCTGGATGCGCTGGGGCGGCTGGCCGTTCGTCGCCTTCGCCGGGACCACGCTTTACGGCCAGATGGTCAGCGTCTACCAGTATCCGAAGGCGGTGCTGCTGGTGCTGGGGGGCTCGACCATCGGCGCGATGGTGATCGGTTATTTCTACGGACGCGACAAGCGCGTGTGGTGCAAGTATCTTTGCCCGGTCAACGGCGTGTTCGCGCTGCTGGCGCGTCTTGCGCCGTTCCACTTCAAGGTCAACGAAGACGCCTGGCGTCAGTCGTACAACACCAAGGGTCACAAGATCATCCCGATCAATTGCGCGCCGCTCGTGCCGCTGCGCAATATGAAGGGCGGCGCGCAGTGCCATATGTGCGGCCGCTGCGCCGGGCATCGTGACGCCATCGAACTCACGGGCCGTTCGCCGAGCGAAGAAATCGTGAAGTACGGTGCGACGGAGAACAACAGCGTCTGGGACAGCGTGCTCGTCAACTTCGGTCTGCTCGGTGTGGCCATCGGCGCATTCCACTGGACGGTGAACCCGTGGTTCGTCGCGACCAAGACGGAACTGGCGACATGGCTGATCGACCGCGGCATCATGTGGCCGTTCGAGACGAATGCGCCGTGGTTCGTCTTCACCAATTATCCCGAACAGAGCGACGTTTTCAGTTGGCTCGATGGCGGCATGGTCGTGACCTACATTCTCGGCAACGGTCTCGTGCTGGGGCTGGCGTTCACGCTGATTTTCGCTTTGGCCAACCGGGCGATGGGCGCGTGGCAGACGTCGCGCTTCAATCATCTGGTGCAGTCGCTGATTCCGATTGCCGGTGCGGGCGTGTTCATCGGCTTGTCGGCGACGACCGTCAGCCTGCTGCGGGCCGAGCACCTGCCGATCTACTGGGCGAACGACGTACGCGCCACCATCCTCGCCGTGACCACGTTGTGGAGCCTGTGGCTGGGCTGGCGCGTGACGGGCCGTCATGCGACGTCGATGGTGCGGCGTCTGGCAGGCATGGCCGGTATCGTGGCGGCGCTCGCGCTCGTCAACTGGCTCTGGCTGCTGATGTTCTGGATCTGGTAACGGTCCGGAGCGACGGGCGTAACCCGAACGAATCGCAGGGGCCGGAACGCCAATTGGCGAGCCTCCGGCCCGTGGCCTACAATAGCGCCACAAGTCTTCCTGTGTGACGCCCGCCCATGTTGCTCGCTCAACGTCTTCCGCTGTATTTTCGACTCGTTCGCCTCGACAAGCCGATCGGCACCGTGCTGCTGTTGTGGCCGACGCTCTGCGCACTGTGGATCGCGTCGAACGGACATCCTGACCCGGTGCTGATCGTGATCTTCACGCTCGGCACCTTTCTGATGCGCTCGGCGGGTTGCGCCATCAACGATTACGCCGACCGCGACTTCGACAAGTTCGTCAAACGCACGAAAGAGCGTCCCATCACATCGGGACGCATTCGCGCCTGGGAGGCGGTGGCCGTGGCCGCCACACTCGCCCTCGTGAGCTTCCTGCTGATCCTGCCGCTCAACGCCTTGACCAAGTGGATGTCGATTCCGGCATTGTTCGTGGCTGGCACATACCCGTACACCAAACGCTTTTTCGCCTTGCCGCAGGCCTATCTCGGCGTGGCGTTCGGCTTCGGCATTCCGATGGCGTTCGCCGCCGTGCAGGATCAGGTGCCGGTGCTCGCGTGGGTGCTACTGCTCTCGAACGTGTTCTGGTCGCTCGCCTACGACACGGAATATGCGATGGTCGATCGCGACGACGACCTGAAGATCGGCATCAAGACGTCGGCCATCACGTTCGGACGCTTCGACGTGGTCGCCGTCATGCTCTGCTACGTGGGAGCGCTGGGCATTCAGGCGGGCGTGGGCGTGTACCTCGGCTTTGGCTGGCCGTTCTGGCTGGGCATGGCGGTTGCCGTCAGCTTCGCCATCTATCACTACTTCCTCATTCGGGGCCGCGAGCGTATGCCGTGCTTCGCGGCGTTCCGTCACAACAACTGGCTCGGTGCGGCGGTCTTTGCCGGTATCGCCGGGCACTATCTGCTGACGGCGTAAGACAGTCAGGTCGCACATGAACGAAGACGGCGCGTGATGCGCCGTTTTCGTGTCTCGCTCAATTCTCGTGCTTTTTTCGCGCTTACGCGGTTCTGGGTCCCCCTGCATCGGACGGCCTGGGCCGGTTCAGGTACTTCTCCAGCAGGGCGTCGAGAACCGCGACCGTCGGCGGATCGGGCTCTCCATCGTAACGTTCCGATGCGCAGAAATGCATCTGAAACGATTCGATGACATTGCGGGTTGCCGTGTCCAGCTCGCCGGTTCGCGGCGTGTCGTAGCCATAGTCTCGCAACTTGGCCTGTAATGCGTCAATGTCTCCGTCGTACGGTCGGTGTGTCACATACCAGTCCACGGCGCCAGCATCCGGCCACGCGCCGATGCCGTACTTCACGTGCAGTTCTTTCCACGGAAAAAGCGGACCGGGGTCGGTCTTGCGTCCCGGGGCAATGTCAGCGTGGCCGACGATTCGGTTCGGTGCGATCTGATGACGTCGCACGATATCCATGACCAGTTGCGCGACGACGGCAACCTGCGCCTCCGGATATTCGTACCATTGCCGCTGCATGAGAGGCACTCGGTTGTCGCTTGCCGGGAACCCCAGATTGACGATCTCCAAACCGATGGACGAACCATTTAGCAGGCGCTCGCCTAACCACCAACTTACGCCCGCGTGGTGCGCAAGGCGCGACTCCGGAGCGAGGCTGTAGACGGTGAAGCGCCCGTCGTCGCCCGCTGTGTCCGGGATAAGGTAATGCGAACTCACGGCAGGCGTTCGATCGGGATCGGTCAGGATTTGCAACGACCGGCACAGATCCACCGCGGTGTAGTGCAGCACCAGCGTACGAATGCGGGGTGCCTGATTCGGCGAGGCGATCGACGTGTCGATGTCGTAGATCGAAGCGGGGGAGGCGCCGGACGAATCGGACGAATCGGACGAGGCTGACGAGGCTGACGAGGCCGACGCTTCGGACTCGTTGGCGTGTAGCGTCAATGGCGTGGCGACGAGCGCCGAGCAAATGGCGGTCGCCCGGGTGAGGAACTTGCGGCGTGGCGAGGCGTTGGACGCAGCGGACGCGGCGAACAGGTCGTCCGGCGTCTCTCGAAAGTGAGGCATCGATCTTCGGCATGGCGTTGTCATGCTGGCAGCGTAGCTGTCGCCGCAAGCCGAAGACTTTTAGAAAACGCTCACGCCGGAATCGCGCGATGCGATCCCGGCGTGCCGATCCTACTTAGGCATCGCAGCGATGGGCCAGTGGCGCATCGCTGACGAATCGCCCGAACGCCATCAGGCGTCGCCCAGCTCGTCGCCGAGTTCCTTGGCGCGGGCGTTGGCGGCCTTCACGCCGCGCACGATGGCGGCCTTGATCGCGTCGTTTTCGAACGAGGTGAGCGCTGCGAAGGTGGTGCCGCCCTTGGACGTCACGCGCTCACGCAGCACGCTGGCCGGTTCGGTGGAGTCGGCCGCGAGTTGCGACGCGCCCGTGAAAGTCGCGATAGCGAGCTGACGGCCCTGCTCGGGAGTGAAGCCGAGCTCGTGCGCCGCCTGCTCCAGCGCTTCGATGAAATAGAACACGTAGGCCGGGCCGCTGCCGGAGATGGCGGTGACGGCGTCGAGCTGGCTTTCCTTGTCGACCCACACGATTTCACCGGCGGCGCTCAGCACGCTTTCCGCACGCTTGCGCTGATCCGAATCCACCCCGGAGAGTGCGATCAGACCGGTGATGCCCTTGCCGATCAGCGCGGGCGTGTTCGGCATGCAGCGCACGATCTGGTTGTGGCCGCCGAGCCAGCGGGCCAGATCGGACGCGCGAATGCCCGCTGCGATGCTGATGACCAACTGGCCGTTCAGATGCGGTTGAAGCGCTTGCGCAACGTCCTTGAGCACCTGCGGTTTGACGGCCAGTACGAGCGTGTCGAAGTCGCGCAGACGGTCGTTCGGCACGCTGGCGGTGTCGATGCCGTGTTGCTTGACCAGGCCCTCACGGGTCGATTCGTTGACGTCGATCGCGAGAATGTCGCGCGGTGCCGTGCCGCGCTTGACGAGTCCGCCGATCAGGGCGTTGGCCATGTTGCCGCCGCCGATGAATGCAATTCTCATAACCATCCTTTGCGTTGCGTGTGTCGTTGCGTACTACGTTGCTTATTACGTTGCTGCTGTGTTCGCACTGCGCGATCAGACCCGTGAGCCGTAATCGCGTGCGCCGAAAATTGCGGTGCCGATGCGCACCATTGTCGCACCCTCGGCCACGGCCGCTTCGAGGTCCCCTGACATGCCCATTGAGAGCGTGTCGAGCGCCAGACCGTCTGCGCGCAGGGTGTCGAAGAGTTCGCGCACCGCCTTGAACGGCTCGCGCTGACGCGATGGATCGTCTTCCGGTTCCGGGATCGCCATCAGGCCGCGCAGCGTCAGATTCGGCAGCGCCGCGATGGCGCGTGCGACAGCGGGCACCTCGTCGGGCGTCACGCCGCTCTTGCTCGCTTCGCCGCTGATGTTGACCTGAAGACAGATCTGCAAAGGCGGCAGATCCGCCGGGCGTTGCGCACTCAGGCGTTCGGCAATCTTAAGCCGGTCGACGGAATGGACCCAGTCGAAATGCTCCGCCACCGGACGCGTCTTGTTGCTTTGCAGCGGCCCGATGAAATGCCATTCCAGCGGCTCGCCGTCCACGCGCGCGTCGGTGAGCGCTGCGATCTTGTCGAGCGCTTCCTGCACGTAGTTCTCACCGAACGCCCGCTGGCCAGCGATGACCGCTTCGCGCACGGCATCCGCGCCGAACGTCTTGGAAACAGCGAGCAGGCGCACGCTGCCTGCCGGTCGTCCGGCATTGGCGGTCGCACGGGAAATCCGGGAGAGGACGTCGTCGAGATGTGCAGCGATGGTCGACATAAGACAGGTTCGGCGGGTTCGGCAGATTCTTCGGCAGGATCGGCGGGGTCGGTGTTGAGCGAACGATTATAGCCGTGCACGCACCCGAGGTGCTACCGGGCAAATAACTAGGTGCTACCCGTGGCAGGTGTCCGACAAAAGCTCAACGGAGGCGGGTTGTGCGCCTGCCGGACCGGCGTTGTGGCAGACTGCGCGGTGCCAACATCGAAAGGGAGACGCCGATGAGCGCCCAACCGCAGCGCGTGTACGATTTTTCCGTCCAGACGCTCGCCGGCGAGTCCGTGAGCCTGTCGCAATATCGCGGCAAGGTCCTACTGATCGTGAACACGGCCAGCGAATGCGGCTTTACGCCGCAGTACGCGGGCCTCCAGAAGCTCTACGAGCAACTCGGCCCGCGCGGCTTTGAGGTGCTGGCGTTCCCGTGCAATCAGTTCGGCAAACAGGAGCCCGGCGACGCGCAGGCGATTCGCAGCTTCTGCGATCTGCGCTTTCATGTGAGCTTTCCGATGTTCGCCAAGGTCGACGTCAAAGGCCCCCAGGCCGCTCCGCTCTACGACTATCTGACGCAGGAAAAGCGCGGCGTGCTTGGAACGAAGGCTATCAAGTGGAATTTCACCAAGTTTCTCGTCGACGCGTCGGGCAATGTGATCGCACGCTATGCACCGACCGCCAAGCCCGAAGCGATTCGTGCCGACATCGAGAGGTTGCTACCGGCTTGAGCCGTCGTTCAACAGCTCAAGCCGACTTTGGCCGAACTTACCTGTCGACGCAGCGTTTGTTCGCGAATGGCCGGTCGCGCGCCATGAAGTTACCGGAAATGGAGTCCAAACCGCCAGAACAGGCGTTCGAGACGTCCTGCCAACTGCCGTCCCGATGCAACGCCGGACGGTGACGCCGCCACTTCTTCCCGACATGAGACTCGCGCGCCCACATCGCTCGCGAGCGTGATCCAGCCGCCGGTCTCCGTGACAAACACGTGGCCCGCTGTCAGTGAGACGTCGGTGCGCCAGACACTGTCGGCCAGCCAGCGCGACGCCGGAGTGAGCACTACCCGCCCTTGCCCGACGTGCAGCACTGTGCCCTGGCTCACGTATCCGTGGAACGACTGGCCTGGCGCGAGCGAGAAGTCGGTGGGCTGGGGGGGCAGATGCGTGGCAGAAGGCTTGCTCATGATGGACTCCGGTGCAGTGAACAGACGACTACAGCGTATCGGCCGCACCGCGGCCCCGGTAGGCACACAGTCACGCTGTTTCGCCCGTAACAGATGGGCGTTGCGCAATCTGTTACGATCCCGAAACGGCAAATCTGTATCTGTTCTGGTGGTGTCCGATGCCGGATCATCTGCGCATGGACGCCGCCATTTCAAACTCCGACCTTTCTGTCTCAGACGAGACACCCGCCATGTCTTTGACGTCAGCCGCCGCGATGCCCGCGTCGACACCTGAATCGACCGCCCCGTCTGCCGCCGCCGAAGAGCGCACGCCGCTCTACCGCCAACTGGCCGATCACTACCGTCACGCCATCGAAGCGGGCACGCTCGCCCCGGGCGCGCGCATGCCCAGCGTGCGTGCGCTCATGGAGCGCCATCAGGTCAGCCTGTCGACGGCGTTGCAGACGTGTCGTCACCTCGAAGCGCAGGGCTTGCTCGAAGCGCGTCCGCGTTCGGGCTACTTCGTGCGCACGCCCGCGCGGGCGAGTGTCGTGCCGGTGGCCGAACCGCGTCCGTGGGTGCCTGACCTGATGCAGTACGTGGGGATCAATCAGCGCGTGTCGTCGATCCTCGCGCGCGGGCTTCAGGCGGACGTCAAAGTCAATCTCGCCGTCGCGCACGGCTCGCCGTCGCTGTATCCGGTAAACGAGCTGCGGCAGGCGACCATGCGGGCGCTGCGCGATAACCCGCTGCTCTACGGCACCCCGCCCCCCGGCGGCGGCGAAGCGCGTTTTCGTTCGGCGATTGCCCGTCGGGCGCTCGAAGCGCGCATGAACATCAATCCGGACGAAATCGTCGTCACGCACGGTTGTATCGAGGCGATCAACTTAGCGCTGCGCGCCGTGGCGAGTGCGGGTGATGTGGTCGCGGTCGAATCGCCCACCTACTACGCGCTGTTGCAGACGCTGGAGAGCATGGGCATCCGGGTGCTGGAGATTCCGACGAGTCCGCAAACCGGAATTTCGCTCGACGCACTGGAGCTGGCCAGTCAGACCTACGACAACATCAAGGCGGTGATTGTCGTGCCGCATTTCCAGAATCCACTCGGTTCCGTGATGCCGGACGCGCACAAGGCGCAATTGGTGAAGTGGGCCGAGTCGCGCGGCATCGCCATCATCGAAGACGACACCTACTCTTCGCTCGGCGACGACGGCAACGTTCCCGCCGCGATTCGGTCATGGGACACGACGGGCAACGTGATTCACTGCGCGTCGCTGCACAAGACGCTCGCGCCCGGCATGCGCCTGGGCTGGATCGCGGGCGGCAAATGGCAGTGGCGGGTGGAGATGCTGAAGTACGCGCAGACGCGTCCGAACGAAGCGCTGGCGCAGATCGCGATGGGTGAGTTCATGGATTCGCCGCGTTTTGATCGTCATTTGAGACGCCTGCGCGTGCAGTTGCGCGAACACCGTGGGGCGATGGCCGAAGCGATCGCCACGTATTTCCCGGCAGGCACACGGCTGACGCAACCCGCCGGTGGTCTGAGTTTGTGGGTGGAAATGCCGGGGAGCGTGAGTTCCGAAAGGTTGTTCGACGCGGCGCTGGCGAAAGGCATTCGCGTCGCACCAGGCAGCCTCTTTTCCAACTCGTCGCGCTACGACAACTTCCTGCGCATTAACGGCGGACAACCGTTCACGCGCGACGTCGACCGCGCCGTGCGCACGCTGGCGTCCGAAGTCATTCGACTGCTGGACGCCACCGGCTGACGCCACGGAACCACTGAACCGATCAGAACTCGGGGTACATCCGTCCCGGATTGAAGATGCCGGCGGGATCGAACACGGCCTTCAGATTCCGATGGATGCGCATGACCGGCGCGGGCAGCGGCGTGAAGACACTCACTCCCGGCTCGCCGTAGCGGAAGAGCGTGGCGTGTCCACCGTCCTGGCGCGCGGCCGAGCGCACGATTTGCGCGTCGGCGTCTGTAATCCACCAGCGCTGCGCGCCGCCCCACTCGATGAGTTGCTTGCCCGGCAGACGGTGAGGTTCCGCTGTCGACGGCACCGCCAGACGCCACAAGGCCTGTCCCGGCCCCGCATCGGCAAAGAAGTTGTCGGTCTGCTCGCGAATGGCGTGCCAGAACTTGGCCGCGTGAATGGCGTCAACCAGCTCACCGCCCATCTTCACGCGCGCCGCCTTGATCGCCGCCGATGCCCCTGCCAGTCGAATCACCAGCAGGTCGCTGCGCCACGCGCTGCCCGTAATCGGCAGCGGCTGGCCGCCCCATTCGTTGAGCTTGCGCACCGCGTCGATGGCGTTCATTTCGAATTGCAGCGTCAATTCCGCGAACGGCTGTGGCAACACCTTCAGCGACACTTCCAGAATCAGGCCCAGCGTGCCGAGCGAGCCGGCGAGCATGCGTGAGACGTCGTAACCGGCGACGTTCTTCATCACCTGTCCACCGAAATTCAGCACATGTCCGCGGCCGTCCATCAGCTTCGCGCCGAGCACGAAATCGCGCACCGACCCGACAGCGCTGCGACGCGGGCCCGCAAGTCCGGCGGCGACGGCCCCGCCAATCGTCGCGCCCGGGCCGAAGTAGGGCGGCTCGAACGGCAGCAACTGATTACGTTCGGCAAGCGCGGCTTCGATCTCGGCGAGCGAGGTGCCGCAACGCGCGGTGATGACCAGCTCGGCCGGGTCGTACGCGACGATGCCGCTATAAGCACGCGTGTCGAGGACTTCCCCCACACGTTGCTGGCCGTACCAGGCTTTGGTGCCGCCGCCGCGAAGCTGGAGCGGTGCGCGGCGCGCGGTGGCGTGTTCGATGACGGCGCGGAATTGCTCGATGGTGTCGGTCGTGTCGGTCATCAGCTCGGTTCAGGCGGCGGGGTGGAGTCGGTCTGGTAAGGCCCGAGTTCGCTGCCGCAATGCTTGCAGAAGCGCGCGTCGGGGTCGTGTCCTTCGGTCTGGCACTGGCGGCAGGTGCGCGTGGTCACGGTCGTGCGGCGCATGGCCGAATGAATCTCGGCGCCCATGATGCCCGTGGGAATCGCGATCACGCTATAGCCAAGCAACATCACGAAACCGGTGATCGCCTTGCCCAGCCCGGTGACGGGCACGACGTCGCCGTAGCCGGTCGTCGTCAACGTCACGATGGCCCAGTAGATGCCGACCGGAATGCTGGTAAAGCCATGTTCGGGGCCTTCGATGATGTGCATGAGCGTGCCGAAGATCACCACGATGATCGAGATGAACCCGAGAAACACGAGGATCTTGCGACGCGCGTTATACAACGCAATGCTCAGCACGCCGGCCTCGTTCACGTAGGCGGTGAGCTTCAGAATCCGGAAGGCGCGCATCAGTCGCAGTAGACGCACGTCGATCAGCCCATGCAGCTCCGGCACGAGAATCGCGAGATAGGTCGGCAGGATGGCGAGCAGATCGATGAGACCGTAGAACGACAGCGCGTAACGCATCGGCCGGTGTGCGCTAAGTAGTCGGGCGATGTACTCTGCCGTGAAGAGCAGCGTGAAGAACCATTCGAGAATGGCCATCGGTAGCGGCATCGCGGCCTGTACCGCCGGTACGCTGGACACGACCACCGTGAGGACCGACAGCACGATGGCGATTAGCAGGGCGATGTCGAACAGCCGGCCTTCGCGCGTGTCGGCTTCGAAAATGATGATGTAAAGACGCTGCCGCCAATCGTGCGGCAGCCACTCCGACAGCGGGCGCATGTCAGAACCTCGGCAGATCGGGGTGCGGCAGCAGACCCCCGCGCACGTGCTGCTTGCCGTACTCGGCACAGCGCGCGCGTGTGGGAATGCCCTTGTCCGGATTGAGCAGCCCGACCGGATCGAATGCGCGCTTCACGCCGAAGAACGCATCGCGTTCCTGCGCCGAGAACTGCACGCACATTGAGTTGATCTTCTCGATGCCCACGCCGTGTTCGCCCGTGATCGTGCCGCCGAGTTCGACGCACGCCTCGAGAATGTCGCAACCGAATGCCTCGGCGCGATGCCATTCGTCCAGATCGTTACCGTTGAAAAGAATGAGCGGATGCATATTGCCGTCTCCCGCGTGAAAGACGTTAATACAGCGCAACCCATATTGTTGTTCCAAACCTTCGATGCGTTTGAGTAATGTCCCAATCGCACGGCGTGGAATCGTGCCGTCCATGCAGTAATAGTCCGGCGAGATGCGCCCGGCGGCGGGGAACGCGTTCTTGCGTCCGGACCAGAAGCGCAGGCGCTCTTCCTCGCTGCGTGAAATCTGCAGCCGCGTCGCGCCCGAGGTGCGCAGCACATGTGAGATGCGCAGGATCTCCTCGGCGACTTCTTCCGGCGTGCCGTCCGATTCGCAAAGCAGGATGGCGGCAGCGTCCAGATCGTACCCCGCGTGGACGAACTCCTCGACGGCCTGCGTGGCCGGCTTGTCCATCATCTCCAGCCCGGCAGGGATGATACCCGCGGCGATGATCGCGGCGACGGCGTTGCCGCCGGTCTCCACGTCGTCGAAGCTCGCCATGATGACCTGCGCCGTCTGGGCTTTGGGTATCAGCTTGACGGTGATTTCGGTCACGACACCGAACATGCCCTCGCTGCCGATGAAGACCGAGAGCAGATCGAGTCCGGGCGCGTCGGGCCCGAGCGAGCCGAATTCGATGGCTTCGCCCGACATGGTGATGGCGCGCACCCGCAGCACGTTATGCACCGTCAGACCGTACTTCAGGCAGTGCACGCCGCCGGAGTTCTCCGCAACATTGCCGCCGATGGTGCAGGCGATCTGCGACGACGGATCGGGCGCGTAATACAGCCCGTAGGGCGCAGCGGCTTCCGAGATCGCGAGATTGCGAACGCCTGGCTGCACGGTTGCCGTGCGAGCATACGGATCGACCTCGACGATTTTCTTGAACTTCGCGAGCGAGAGCACCAGGCCGTCCGAGATCGGCATCGCGCCGCCGGACAGGCTCGTGCCCGCACCACGCGGCACCACCGGAATACCGAGCTGGTGGCACGCCTGCAAAATGCGCTGCACCTGCGATTCGGACTCCGGCAACACGACCGCGAGCGGCACGCGACGATACGCGGCGAGGCCGTCGCATTCGTAGGGCGTGGTGTCCTCGCGACGATGGAGGATGCAATGCGGCGGCAGGATTCTGGCGAGCGCGTCGAGCAACTGGCGCTGTCGCGTAGCCAGCGCTTCGGCGTCGATAGGCGTGATGCCCGCCGGCGTTTCACCGGACGGGTTGGGCTGGCTTTGCGGGGTCACGGGCGCGTTCATGCGGCGCTCAGCCCGCAGCACGCAACCGGAAAATCTTGCCCGGATTGAGCAGATTGTGCGGATCGAGCGATGTCTTGATCGCGCGCATGACGTCGATGGCGTCTTCGCCATGTTCCGTCACGAGGAAGCCCATCTTGTGCAGGCCGACGCCATGTTCGCCGGTGCAGGTGCCCCCCATGCGGATGGCGCGTTCGACAATGCGCTGATTCAGGCGCTCGGCTTCTTCGATGTCTGCCGGTTTGTCCGGATCGATGAGAATCGCGACGTGGAAATTGCCATCGCCCACGTGGCCCACGATCGGGCACGTCAGGTAGGAGCCTTTCAGGTCGTCTTCCGTCTCGCCGACGCACTCGGCCAGACGTGAGATCGGCACGCAGACGTCCGTCGTCACTGCGCGGCAGCCCGGTTGAAGCTGGAGCATCGCGAAGTAGGCGCTGTGGCGCGCACTCCACAAACGGTTGCGGTCTTCGGTACGCGTGGCCCACTCGAAACCGGTGCCGCCGTTGTCCTTGGCCAGTTCCTCGACCGTCTGCGCCTGTTCCTGCACGCCAGCTTCGCTGCCGTGGAATTCGAAGAACAACGTCTGCGTTTCCGGTAGCTCCAGCTTGGAGTGCTTGTTGATGGCACGCACGGCCAGCGCGTCGACGAATTCGACACGTGCGACCGGCACGCCCAACTGGATCGTCTGGATGGTGCAGTTCACGGCGTCCGTCATGCTCGGGAACGAGCAGATCGCCGCCGAGACGGCTTCGGGCTGCGGATACAGCCGCACCGTGGCTTCGGTGATGATGCCCAACGTGCCTTCGCTGCCCACGAACAGGCGCGTAAGGTCGTAGCCGGCCGACGACTTGCGTGCGCGTGTGCCGGTGTGGATGATGCGGCCGTCGGCGAGCACCACGGTCAGGGCCAGTACGTTCTCGCGCATCGTGCCGTACCGCACGGCGTTGGTGCCCGAGGCACGCGTGGCGCACATGCCGCCGATGCTGGCGTCCGCGCCCGGATCGATCGGGAAGAACAAGCCCGTGTCGCGCAGCGCTTCGTTCAGCGCCTTGCGCGAAATGCCGGGCTGCGTGGTGACGGTCAGGTCCTCGGCGTTGATCGAGACGATCTGGTTCATCTCCGACAGATCGAGCGACAAACCGCCTTCGACCGCGAGCAGATGACCTTCGAGCGACGAACCCGCACCGTAGGGGATGATGGGGACGTTGTGTTTCGCACAAAGTTTGACGATCTGCGAGACCTCTTCCGTGCTGTGCGCGAAGGCGACCGCGTCAGGCAGCATGGGGTCGAACGGAGACTCGTCCCGGCCGTGATGTTCGCGCAGCGCTTCCTTGGTGCTCACGCGCTCGCCCAGTAGGGCTTGCAACTCGGTGAGCAGGGCGTCGGGGAACGGACGCTTGGCGGCGAACGGCAGATGAGGATGATTCACGGCTTTCTCCTTCGGGTCTCCGGGCCGCCATGGCCGGTGGGCGTGGGCGGACACCATATCGGGCGGGGTCTCGGGCGCGCGGTGCACGCCCTGACACCTCATGAGCGGGGATTTTACGCTGTGACGGCGTTTTTCCCCACACTTTGCGTCATATCATACGGACTTGCCGTATCTCAGTGCCATCGGAATTGCCTGAAAAATAGGCAGGGCATGGCAGTGCGGTCAATTTCAATCAAAAAGGCAGGTCGTCCGGTGCCCGGATAGGGGCCGGCGGGCAAGATGTGCCGCAAGGGGTAGGTATCAGAAGATGGGGAATCGTTTGAGCAAGATCGTCACGCGTACCGGCGACGGTGGCAAGACCGGCCTGGGCGACGGCGCACGCGTCGACAAGTTTAGCCTGCGCATCGTCGCCATTGGCGAAATCGATGAGACCAATTCGCACATCGGCGTGCTGCTGTGCGAGGACTTGCCGCAAGATGTGCGGGCCATGCTGCTGGATATTCAGCACGACCTGTTCGATCTCGGTGGCGAGCTGAGCATGCCCCGTCACACATTGCTGACGGACGCACAGGTGGCCAAGCTCGACGAATGGCTGGCGCACTACAACGCCGATCTGCCGCCGCTCAAGGAATTCATTCTGCCGGGCGGCACGCGCGCCGCAGCACTCGCGCACGTGGTGCGCACGGTGTCGCGCCGAGCCGAGCGGGCGATGGTGGCGCTTGGGGCCGACGAGACCGTCGCCCCCGCCCCGCGTCAATACATCAACCGCTTGTCGGACCTGATGTTCGTGCTGGCTCGTGTGCTCAACCGTGCGGGGGGCGGCAGCGACGTGCTCTGGCAGCGTGAGCGCACGACGGGCGAAGCAGAGTAAGAGCGCCGGGCGCCCGCGCCTTCGCCGACACGCGCAGTATGCAAAAAGAGCGACCGATGCTTCATCGGTCGCCCTTCACTTGTTGACGTCTTCGCTGACGGATGTCGATCAGTTGCCAGCGCCGCGTGCCACGCGGCGGGCGCGCACGGCGTCGGCCAGCGTGTCGAGTACCTTCAGGCTGTCTTCCCAGTCGATGCAGGCGTCGGTAATGCTCTGACCGTAGGTCAGTTCCTTGCCCGGCACATGGTCCTGACGGCCAGCCACGAGGTGCGACTCGACCATCACGCCGATGATGCGGTCGTCGCCACCGGCGATCTGGCGGGCGATGTCGTCGCACACCGGGATTTGGTTCTCGTGCTTCTTCTGGCTGTTGGCGTGCGATGCGTCGATCATCACGCGCGCGGCCAGCCCTTGCTTGGCGATGTCGTCGCAGGCGGTCTGCACGCTGGCGGCGTCGTAGTTCGGCGCTTTGCCGCCGCGCAGGATCAGGTGGCAGTCTTCATTGCCTGCGGTCGACACGATGGCCGAGTGGCCGCCCTTCGTCACCGACAGGAAATGGTGCGGTTGCGATGCGGCTTTGATGGCGTCCACGGCGATTTTCACGTTACCGTCGGTGCCGTTCTTGAAGCCGACCGGGCACGACAGACCCGATGCGAGTTCGCGGTGCACCTGCGATTCCGTGGTGCGTGCGCCGATGGCACCCCACGACACGAGATCGGCGATGTACTGCGGGCTGATCATGTCGAGGTATTCCGTGCCGGCGGGCAGACCCATCTCGTTGATCTGGGCGAGCAGTTCGCGCGCCAAACGCAGACCGTCGTTGATCTTGAAGCTGTTGTCCATGTGCGGGTCGTTGATCAGACCCTTCCAGCCCACCGTCGTGCGCGGCTTCTCGAAGTACACGCGCATCACGATTTCCAGCTCGCCCTTCAGACGTTCGCGTTGCTCGACCAGACGCGCCGCGTATTCCAGCGCAGCCTTCGGGTCGTGAATCGAGCACGGGCCGATGATGACGACCAGACGGTCCTCCATGCCGTGCAGCACGCGATGAATGGCGCCACGCGAGCGATGGATGAGGTCCGCGCTCTTTTCAGAGCAGGGGTATTCGCGAATCAGGTGCGCCGGGGGCGTCAGTTCCTTGAGTTCGCGAATACGGACATCATCGGTGTTGTGGGGAGGCATGTTTTTTCTCCTGGGCAGTTCGGACTGCGGTTCGTTTCTCGAGATTCGGGTCAAAAAAAAACCGCCAGACTCGCTGGCGGTTTTTCAGGATTCGTTCGGTGCTTACTGCTGCAACTGTCCCTCTCCATCCGCCAGCGGTGTGAGATACGCAAAAAAGTAAAAGTAAAACTTATTGGCGGTCATGAAGGATGTCTTGGACATTGCTTTGCAGGCGGTTTGCCGTGCACAGAAACAACTTTATACGCCTAATCGAATGACGCTGCAACCGCGTCGGGCCGCTGATCGGTGGGAAAACGCGCGGAAATACCGCATTTTTGTGTCTTGTTTTGCGTCAAAAAATCGTGTTTTTCGAAAAACATGCGAAAACGCCCGGTTTGACCCGGGCGCTTTGCTAAGCTTTACGCATTTTTTGCGGTGCGCAAACTGTGTCGATCAGGCCGTACCGCCGACCGTCATGTTTTCGATGCGCAGCGTCGGCTGGCCCACGCCCACCGGCACGCTCTGGCCTTCCTTGCCGCACACGCCCACCCCTGAGTCCAGCGCCATGTCGTTGCCGATCATCGTCACGTCCTTGAGCGATTCCGGGCCGTTGCCGATGAGCGTCGCGCCCTTGACCGGGTACGTGATCTTGCCGTCCTCGATCATGTACGCCTCGGACATCGAGAACACGAACTTGCCGTTGGTGATGTCGACCTGACCGCCGCCGAAGTTCACGGCGTACAGCCCATGTTTGACCGACTTGATGATTTCCTCGGGGTCCTTGTCGCCACCGAGCATGTACGTGTTGGTCATGCGCGGCATCGGCAGCGCGGCGTACGACTCGCGACGGCCGTTGCCTGTGACCGGCATCTTCATCAGGCGGGCATTCAGGCTGTCCTGCATGTAGCCCTTCAGAATGCCGTCTTCGATGAGCGTGGTGCACTGCGTCGGGTTGCCTTCGTCGTCGATGTTCAGCGAGCCGCGGCGGTTCGACAGCGTGCCGTCGTCGACCACCGTGACGCCCTTGGCCGCCACGCGCTCGCCCAGACGGCCTGAAAACGCCGACGAGCCCTTGCGGTTGAAGTCGCCTTCCAGGCCGTGGCCGATGGCTTCGTGCAGCAGCACCCCGGGCCAGCCCGGGCCGAGCACGACGGTCATCGCACCGGCCGGTGCGGGGCGGGCGTCGAGCTTGACGATGGCGCCGTCCACAGCTTCCTTGACGTACTTTTCGAGCAGGTCGTCGGTGAAGTAGGCGTAGTCGAGACGCGCGCCACCGCCGCTGTTGCCGATTTCGCGACGGCCATTGGATTCGACGATGACGGTGACGGACACGCGCACGAGCGGGCGCACGTCGGCGGCGATCACGCCGTCGCTGCGGGCCACGAGCACGACGTCGTATTCACCGGCCAGACCGGCCATGACCTGCGACACACGCGGATCGCGCGCACGGGCGAGCTTCTCGATGCGTTCGAGCAGCGCGACCTTGCCGTTGGCGTCGAGCGAGGCGAGCGGATCGGACGGCAGGTACAGCCCGTGGCCGGTGGCGCTGGCCAGCTTGCTGCCGACCTTCACGCGCCCGCGTCCGGCCGTGGCGATGCTGCGCGTGGCGGCTGCGGCGTCCTTGAGGGCGATTTCGGAGATGTCATCGGAATAGGCGAAAGCGGTGCGATCGCCCACGATGGCGCGCACGCCCACGCCCTGATCGATCGAGAACGAACCCGATTTGACGATGCCTTCCTCCAGGCTCCACGCCTCGCTGCGGGTGTACTGGAAGTACAGATCGGCGTAATCCACGCGGTGCGTGAAGATGTCGCCGAGCGCGCGTTGAAGGTGGCTTTCGTCAAGGCCGTACGGCGTGAGCAGCAGCTCGCGGGCCGTGGCCAGGTTCTGGATGCCGGTGTCGATGATTTTCATGCGGTGTCAGGCCAAGGAAATGTATTCGGTAGATGAGGGCGAATTCGTCGAAGTCAACATGGCGAAGTCAACGCGGCGCGGGGCGCAGGTGCCGGACATATCGATCAGCCTTGCAGCACGCGGTGACGCCAGGCGGGCAGACTCTGGCGAACGCCGACCAGCCGGGCAGGATCGATCTCGCCCACGACCACGCCAGCGCCTTCCGCTTCGCGCTGGGCGACGATCTCACCCCAAGGGTCGATCAGCATGGAATGCCCCCAGGTGCGCCGCCCGTTCTCGTGGTGCCCGCCCTGCGCGGACGCCAGCACGTAGCATTGGTTCTCGACGGCCCGCGCGCGCAGCAGCAATTCCCAGTGCGCGCGGCCCGTGGTGTAGGTAAAGGCGGCGGGTACGACCATGAGCGTACAGTCGCCCATCGCCCGGTACAACTCGGGAAAACGCAGGTCGTAACACACCGACAGGCCCACGCGCCCGAACGGCGCTTCAAACGTGCGGACGGCGTCGCCGGGACGAATGGTGCGCGCTTCGTCATAGGCTTCCTCACCTTTGACGAAGTTGAACAGGTGGATCTTGTCGTAGCGCGCGGCGGGCGCACCGTCCGGCGTGAAGACCAGCGTCGTGTTGAGCACACGCTCGGGCTCCGGTGCGGCCAGCGGCAGCGTGCCGCCGATGAGCCAGACACCGTAGCGGCGAGCCGTTTCCGCCAGAAAGTCCTGAATCGGACCACTGCCCGGTGTTTCGCGCAGCGCGAGCTTGTCGGTGTCGCGGTGTCCCATGTAGCAGAAATACTCCGGCAGCAGCACCAACTCGGCTCCGGCGTCTGCTGCTTCGGCCACCAGACGGGCGGCTTCACGCAGGTTTCGGTCGACGTCGGGCGCGCTCACCATTTGCGCGGCGGCCACGCGAACGGACGCGCCGGTCGGGGCGGCCTGGGCGGTTGACTTCGTATCGGGACTTGTCATGGATCGCTGATGTCGGGGGCGGTAATGATTTTAGCTGGGTCGTAGCAGGGTTGCTGTCGGTCTTGCCGGGGCTCAGTTGCCGCGCATACCGGCCGGGGCGGCGACGCCCGAGGCGTTGTTGAGCGCTTCCGGCCGGGTTTCCGGGGTTGCATCGATCTTACTCTTATTGCCGGAGGCCTGTCCGATGACCGGATTGTCCCAGGAGCCGGTGACGTGATACGTCGTCGAGAGAGTGCGCGAGAGCTGATCGCCCAGCGCCAGTTGCGCGAAGAACGAGCCGATGCCCAGCGCCGGGTTGATGATCGCCCACGCCAGCGACGCCGATGCCGCGTTGATCTTCGGCAGCACCAGCACGTTCAGGTCCTGCGTCTCGCGGGCGAGGTCGGTGTGGCCGTCGATCTTGATAGTCGCTGCGTTGGCGTTGATCGTCAGATCGCTGGTGTTCGCCACGCCGCCCTGCATCGCGACATTGCCGTTGATGCTGTCGAACGGCAGACCGCTGCCGATCACGCTATTGAAGTCGAAGGTCAGGATCTTGGCGAGCGTCTGGACTGACAGAATACCCAGCAGCTTCGCCAGCCCCGGATCGGCCTTCAGGATCTGTCCGCGCTTGAGTTCGATGGCCACGCGCCCGCCCAGCGTCGGGTAGTCGATGGCGTCGGGGCCGCCGCGCCAGCCGAAGCGACCGGAGACCGTGCCTGAGCCGTCCTTGAGCGTCTTGGGCAGGCCCAGACGGTCGAGCAGACCGCCGGCGTCCTTCACATCGAGATTGAAGTCGAGGACCGTGCGGCGCGGCACGTCGTCGTCGTCCTTGCCTGCTGCGGCCGCCACGGCGGCGCGACGGCGGGACGTGCGCCAGTTGCCCTTCACATCCAGCGTGGCGGCGCTGTTACTCAGCGCCAGCTTGGTGAGCTGCCACACGGGCACACCGTCCTCGATGTCGTTGTGCGCGTTGAGTTGCAGGCGGCCGAGCGACTTGTCGCGCAGCACGAAATCGTTGGCGACGACGTCGATGGCGGGGAATTCGTCACTCGGCTCGTCGAGCACCTGAGTGAGCACGTCGCTGCCATGGTCTTCGCGCGGAATCACGAGTTTCGCGAGACGTGCACGGATCGCGCCCGACGGGTTCTTCTCGTCCGGTGCGTGCCACTCGGCAAAGCCGGAGACGAGTTCCGACGCGAGGCTTACCTGCCAGTCACGGTCATTGCGTTGCGCGCCGACCACCAGTTCGGGCCACTGACGCGATAACAGGCGAACCTGCTTCGCATGCAGGGCCAGACGCGTCGGCAGATACGGTGTGAGCGCACCGAATTCGTCGCGCGCAGCGGCCGCCGTCGTGGCAGGGGCGGGTGGCGTGCCCTGTGTGCCCGGCGTGACTGCAGTGCTGCTGAGCGACGCGATCACGCTGCGCCACGCATCCACGTCGAGCGTATCGAATTGAGCGCTCGCCTGCACGCCTTCACGCGGTGCGGGCACGGGCTGATTAATGCCGATGCCGCCGCGCAGCACTTCCACACGTCCACCATTCGTGGCGCTGCGTTGCTGAACGTAGTTGCCCTGCACGCTGCCCACGGCAAAGTCGAGCGTGTCGGTGCGGCGTCCTCCCGGATTCATCTGCGGACGCATCGTGAAGCGCGCAGGAAGCGACGTCTCGGCGCTCTTGCCCAGCGGCGCGGGCAAGTTCACGGCGAGACCGGCCAGCGTGGACTGCACCGCCAGATCCGTCATGCCCTGGCGCACCGTCACCGTCGCCGTATAAGGCGTGCTTCCCGTCATGCGCTTGGCCAGTTGCGCCAGCGTAGCGTTCTCGCGATTCTCTCGCAGGCCTTGCGCGCTCATCTGACCGTTGACGTTCAGCACGATGGTGCCGTCGTCGCGACTGCCGCCCGACGCGCGCACGTCGCCGCCCAGGAACGTGCCGCGCAGGTTGTCGAGCGAGATGCCGCGCTCGGTGAATGCCAGTTCGCCGTCGACCGCGCCGAACATCGGCAGTCCGTTGATGAGCGTCACATCGTTGCGCAGGAAGCGCGCACGGCCGGTGACTTTCGAGCGGTCGGTGTGATCGAGCGGCATCGACAACTGCATGGCGAGCTGCGTATTGCCGTTCGCGCGCGTCTCGTCGGTGAAGTCGCCGATCCAGTGCCCCACGGGGCTGCTGTTCAGATACTTGACGAAGTCCGCTGCTGGCCCGCGCGCATCGCCCTTGAGCGTGAGGGTGGAGTCGTCCTGCCCGATGTCGTTGATGTCGCCCTGCACCTGCGTGAGCGTTACACCGTACACCGAGCCGCTGTCGATGGCGATGTGAAGGCGGTCGGCATCAAAGCGAAGATTGCCGCGTACCTTCTCGAATGCGGGCCAGAATTCCGTATGACCCGGGCGCAGCGGCGACGGATTGAACGTCACATCCACGAGCGGGATGTCGATGCGGAACTTGCCGCCGCCGCGACCATACGGGAAGTCTTCGAGATCGCCCTGCACCGTGAACGGCGCGTTCTGCACGGTACCGGCCAGCAGCGCGCGTTGCAGATAGTCGCGCACGCCCGCGCCGATGTCGGTGGGCAGGTAGCGCGGCACGGCGTTGGCGTTCGCGCGCACGATATTGCCCTTCAGATCGACGATGCCGTTGCCCTTGCCGCCGTTCTGCCACGTACCGCTCACGTCGCCCGTAAGTTCGGCATTTTGCAGATGCATGGCATCGACACGCACCTGCACGTTTGCCGGAACGTCGCGCTTCGTGGCCGAGTGCGACACGCGCCATGACGTACGCGTCGTGAGCGTATCGAGGTCGAGGCGCGGCTGGTCGAAGCGGCCGGGGAAGTCCAGCGTGGCGTTCTTCGAATTGAGCGTGAGTCTGCCGCGCGACTGATCGGCGTCGATATGACCGCTCAGATTCGCGAAGCCGGGACGTCCTGCATTCGGCGAGTTCGGCCGTGCAGGGGGATGCTGGCTCGGCGCACTGTCGATGCCGAGACTCTCGAAATCGGCGACGACACGGTAGCGGTCGCGCTCGGGCGGAAGTTGCTTGATGCCCGGCAGGTCGCGCCAGTTGTGCGGCCCGTGCGGTTTAGGTGCCTGATAGCTGACGTCGAAACGGGAGAGGCGCCCGCGCGGACGGAAGCTGGCGAGCGTGTCGCGCGTTTGGGCATCGATGGGCAGCGATGGCACGAGCGCCATCGCGGCACCGACGTCGAAGCGCTGACCGGTGATCGCGACTTGCAAGCCCTGATCGTCGCTGGCAGGTACGTATTTGGCGCTCAGATCCGGGACGTCTAGCGTCGGACGTCCGGCCGCCTGCAAGGTGAGTTCACGTGCGCGCAGATTCCAGCCCGCGTCGGCCTGCGCGCCGATACGGGTGACGTCGATACGGCCTTGCGTGGCGTCGAAGGTCAGCGGCGGAAGGTTGTCCGCCAGTTGCACCGACGTATTGGCCCCGGCCGCGCGCAGCGTCGCGCCGGTGACGACGCCATTGTCGAAGTCGACCCAGGCCCGTGCCGCGACACGGCCGCGCGAGTCTTTGCCCGGCAAATCGACGTAACGCGCCAGCTCGGACAGGTCGAGCGTGCCGACCTCGCTATATATCTGGCCGCGCCAGCGTTTGACTTCGCCGGGGCGGGCGAACAGCGGATTGGTGAAGCGCGCACGCACGTCCAGCGGTGCGACGATCCCTTGTGGTGGGTTCGCCTGCATCCCAAAGCGGTGTTCGAAGCCTCGATTGCGCAGCATGGCGTTGACCTGCGTGACGACCACCTCGGGCACGTCGCGGGTGGCGTCGCGCCAGCGCACGGTGCCATTGCGGATCACGACGCGCGCCTGACGCATGATCCAGTCGGCCCCCTGGGTGTCGCTCGTCTTGCCGCCGCCCGTCACAGGCATCCCGGCGACGAGGATGGAGCCGTCGACGCGGCGCTCGATGGTCACATCCGGCTCGTGCAGCGTGAGGTTCGACAGACGCAGGTCGAAATGGATCAGGCTGGTCCAGGAGAGCACGGCGTCAAGGCGGTGCAGCGTGAGGCTCGGCTCCACGGACGGCGGCGCGCCGGGCGGGGCGTAGCTCACCGGCGGGTTGTCCGTGGAAGCGGCGGAGGCGGCGGTAGCGGGCACGGAACTGGCAGATGCGGCTGAAGCAGCCGAGGCTGCCGGGGCGCTGGCGGCCTTGTTCCGATGCAACGGTGCGACCACGCGGGCAATCGTCGATGCCTTGGGCGGGGTGCCTTGCGCCGGGGGCGTGATGCGCACATCTTCCAGCGTCAGGTAGGGGTGCCAGCCGCGCCAGACGGCGTCGATGCGCCCGATCGTGACCGGCAAACCGATGGCGCGCGTGGCCGCCGCCTCGATTTGAGGGCGATAGTCGGACACACGGGGAAGGATGATGTACCGGGTCGCGAGGATGACTGCGCCAAGACCGAAATAGACGATGACGACGAGCGCAAGCAGCCATTCCAGACCCAGTCGCAAGCCACGCGGCAGTGACGAGAACCAGGACCGGGTCGCGGTGGGCGAGGCGGGCGGCTTACGGTCGGTCATGCTGCGCGTCTACGAGGGAATGTGGTAGTTTCTGTGGCAAAGACTGTAACACAAGCCCAAGGCCCTCCGATGGCCCTGACGTAGGAGAAAAAACGTGTGATCCCGCGTTTCATCACGCCCGGGTAAGCATGCGAAAGTCTCTTCATTCTCATTGCAGACCGGAACCTCGCCAGTGAGTTCATCCGAAATTCCTATCGATATTCAGTCCTACTCGCGATATGCCGCGCGCATGCTGGCGTCCCGCCACGCGCTGGCCGAGGCGTTGCCGGCGCTCGCGGAGCACCCCGTCGACGCGCGCTGGCTCGCCCGCCGCTTCGAAGCCATCACCGGCACGCTGCTGACGCCGCCGGACCAGCCGTCCGGCGTTTCCGGCGTGGATGAGGCTGCGCTGGCACGCGCCTTGCGCATCCTGCGCGTCGAAGCGCTGTGCGCCGTCATGCAACGCGATCTCGACGGCCGTGCTGAGTTGTCCGAAGTGACGGAAGCCATGTCGGCGCTCGCCGAGTTCGCCGTGCAGGCGGGCATTGCGGTGCTGTCGCGCGACCTCGAAGCCATTCACGGTGTGCCACGCAACGCGGAAGGGGAGCGTCAGACGCTCGGTGTGGTCGGCATGGGCAAGCTCGGCGGCCGTGAACTGAACGTCTCGTCCGACATCGATCTCATCTTCCTTTATGAAGACGATGGCGACACAACCGCGCCTGACGGTGCCGATGCGGCCGCCGCCGGCCGCCTGCGTCTGCTGTCCAATCATGAATTCTTCACGAAACTCGGCCGCAAGCTGATCGGACTGATTTCGGAACTCACACCGGACGGCTACGTGTTCCGGGTGGACATGCGCCTGCGCCCCAACGGCGATTCCGGTCCGCTGGTGTGCAGTCTGCCGATGCTCGAAGAGTATTTCTACGTGCAGGGCCGCGAGTGGGAGCGCTATGCGTGGATCAAGGGACGCCTCGTGTCCGAAGTCGCGAGCGAGCCCGGCCGCCGGATAGAGCGGCTGCTGACGTCGCTGGTGCAGCCGTTCGTGTTCCGTCGCTACCTCGATTACGGCGTGATCGGCGCGATTCGCGCGTTGCACGAGCAGATTCGCCATGAGGCTGAGCGTCGCGCGCGGGCCAAACCGGCGCGCATCAACGACATCAAGCTCGGACGCGGCGGCATTCGCGAAGTGGAATTCTCGGCGCAGGTCTTCCAGTTGATTCGCGGCGGACAGGAGCCGGAGCTGCGCGTGCGGCCGACGCTCGCGGTGCTGGGCGTGGCCGCGCGGCGTGGGTGGCTGGCGCAGAACGTGGCGGAAGAACTGTCGAATGCGTACGTCTTCCTGCGCAAGCTCGAACACCGCATCCAGTATCTGGACGACGCGCAGACCCATATCCTGCCGTCGCCCGGTGACGACCGCCTCGCGGTGGCGCGCGCCATGGGTTTCCCGGATGAAGCGACGTTCATGACGGTGCTCGACGAGCATCGCGAATTCGTCGCCGGTCAGTTCGACGAGATTTTTGCGGACAAGGCCAACGGCGGCGGCCAGAAGGGCGCAGGATCGGGCACGGGCGACTGCGAATGCCCGCCGGAGTTGTGGAGCGAATGTCTGGCTGACGAAGCGCAGACGGGCGATCTCGGCAATCAGCTCTCGCGTCTGGGCTTCAATGACGCCGAAGGCGCGCTCGACCGGTTGCGCGCCGTGTGGACGTCGTCGCGCTACAAGGCGCTGGGCGAAATCAGCCGACGGCGCTTCGACCAGCTCGTGCAGCGTGCCGTGGAAGGTGCGGCGGGCACGGGCGAGCCGGACGCTGTACTCGGCCGCATGCTCGACCTCCTCTCGACGATTAGCCGTCGCAGTTCGTATCTCGCGCTGCTCACGGAGTATCCACGCGCTCTGGAGCGCGTGGTCAAGGTGCTCGCCGGGTCACGCTGGGCGGCGGGTTATCTGATCAGCCATCCGCAACTGCTCGACGAACTGCTCGACGACGAAGCGCTTGCCGCGCCGTTCGACTGGCCCTCGTTCAAGACACAACTGCTGCTGAGCCTGAACGCGGCGGGTGCGGCGGGCAACGTCGAAGTGCAGATGGACATTCTGCGTCGCGCGCACCATGCCGAAGTCTTCCGTATTCTGCTGCTCGATTTGCAGGGGACGTTGTCGGTGGAGGCCATCGGCGACCGTCTCTCGGAACTGGCGGACATCATCGTCGACGTGACGATCTCGACGGTCTGGCCGCACGTGGCGACGCGTCATCGCGAGGTGCCGCGCTTCTCGGTCATCGCTTACGGCAAGCTGGGCGGCAAGGAACTGGGCTACGCATCGGACCTCGATCTGATCTTCCTTTACGACGATGACGACGACCGCGCGCCGGACGCTTACGCCGCGCTCGCCCGCCGTTTCGTGACGTGGCTGACCACGCATACGGGCGCGGGCATGCTGTTCGATGTCGATCTGCGGCTGCGCCCGAACGGCTTGTCGGGCCTGCTGGTCACGAACATCGAGAGTTTCCGTCAGTACCAGTTCCGCGAGGGCAATGCCAATACGGCGTGGGTCTGGGAGCATCAGGCGCTCACGCGTGCGCGTTTCTGTGCGGGCGACGAGACCATCGGCGCGACGTTCGAGGACATCCGCGCGCAGGTGCTGGCCACGCCGCGTGAGGCGTCGGCGCTGGCGCAGGAGATCGTGGCGATGCGTCGCAAGGTGCTCGAAGGGCATCCGAACGGGACGAAGCTGTTCGATCTGAAGCACGATCGGGGCGGCATGGTGGATATTGAGTTCACCGTGCAGTATCTGGTGCTGCTGCACTCGGGCGCGCATCCGGCGCTGCTGCGTAACGCGGGCAACATCGCCTTGCTGCGCGAGGCGGCGCAACTGGGACTGATCGATGCCAAGCTCGCGGAAGACGCGGCGGCGGCGTATCGGTTGTACCGAAAGCGTCAGCACAAGTTGCGGCTGGACGGCGTGGAGGCGGCGCGCGTGCCGGGCGCGGACGTCGAGGGGGAGCGTGAGGCCGTGATGGCGCTCTGGGATTCGGTGTTCGCAGACGCGGGGCCGGTTTGAAGGTCTGACGCGTGAGCGTCGCTTGAAACGACTCGCTTGAAAAACAACGGGCGGCCGATGATGGGCCGCCCGTTGTTTATTGAGGAATGTCGATGTTGTTGACGACGCTCAGAGCGCCAACATCTCCCGCGCGTGCTTGCGCGTCGTCGCCGTAATCTCCACACCGCCCAGCATCCGCGCGATTTCCTCGACGCGTTCGGTGCGTCCCAGCGGCTCGATCTCGCTCATCGTCGTATCACCGTCGCTGCGTTTGCTCACCCGCAGATGCTGATGGCCGAGGGCGGCGACCTGCGGCAGGTGGGTCACGCACAGCACCTGACGTCCCTGACCCAATTCGCGAAGCAAGCGACCGACCACTTCGGCCACCGCGCCGCCAATCCCGGAATCGACTTCGTCGAAGATCAGCGTCGGCGTGAGACTCGCGCTGCTGGCGATCACCTGCAACGCAAGGCTGATGCGCGCGAGTTCGCCGCCCGAAGCGACTTTGGCGAGCGGACGCGTCGGCACGCCCGGGTGTCCGGCGACGAGAAATTCGACCGTCTCCAGCCCAAACGACTGTGGCTCGGGTGTTGCCGTGAGCGCGACTTCGAAGCGTCCGCCAGGCATCGAGAGGTCCTGCATCGCCCGGGTGACTTCGCGCGAGAGCGAGGCCGCCGCTTTGGCGCGCGCCTTCGACAGGTCCTTCGCCAGTTTGAGAAATTCGGCCTGGGCGGCGTCGGCTGCGGCCTGCATAGCGGCCGTGTCGGCAGATGCCGTCAACTCCTCCAGTTGCGCGCGACGCTCCGCCAGCTCGGCGGGTAATTGCTCGGGCGTCACACGGAATTTGCGCGCCGCCGAATGCAGGGCGTCGAGTCGTTGCTCGACGACCGCCAGACGCTCCGGATCGAGATCGACGCGTTGTGCGTAATGCGTGAGCGAATGGACCGCTTCGCGAAGCTGAATCTCGGCAGGTTCCAGTGCGGCGAGCGTGTCGGCCAGCCCGGCGTCGATCTCCGCGAGTTCGCGGATCTGATGCACGACATGACCGAGCGACGGGACGATCGCGCCGTCGGCTTCCGCGAGCGCGTCGAGCGCGCCTTGCACGCCATTGATGAGACTCGCCGCGTGAGAGAGTCGGCGATGCTCGGCGCTCACGTCGTCCCATTCGCCTTCTTGCGGACCCAGCTTGTCGAGTTCGGACGTCTGCCATTCGAGACGTTCGCGCTCCAGTTGCAGTTCGCGGTCGCGCCCGTGCGCCTCCTCGCAGCGCTTGACGAGACGTTGCCACTCTTTGTGGGCGGCGGCGGTATCGGCGGCGAGGGTGGTCGCGCCTGCGTGCGAGTCGAGCAGGCGGCGTTGCGCGTCGGGCCGCAGCAACTGCTGGTGGGCGTGTTGGCCGTGAATGTCGACGAGCATTTCGCCGAGTTCGCGCATTTGCGTGAGCGTGGCGGGTGTGCCGTTGATGAAGGCGCGCGAGCGACCGCCGGCGTCGAGCACACGGCGCAGCAGCACGCCGCCGTGTTCTTCGAGCGTGAGCGCCTGCGCTTGCAGCCACGCTTCAAGATCGGGGCGCGCTTCGGCATCGGCGGCGAATTCAGCGGTGATGTCGGCGCGCGTTTGCCCGCTGCGCACCATGCTGGTGTCGCCGCGCTCGCCCATCGCGAGCGCCAGCGCATCGATCAGAATCGATTTGCCCGCGCCGGTCTCCCCCGAAAACACGGTGAAGCCGGCGGAGAATTCCAGATCGAGACGATCGACGATCACGAAATCGCGAATCGAGAGACTGCGTAGCATGGGATGTCGGGTGAGGCGTGAAGTCAGTTCTGCGGCGTATCTTCGTCGGAGATATGCTCGTTCCAGTGCAGCTTGCGGCGCAGCGTCGCGTAGTAGTTGTAACCGACCGGGTGCAGAAACGTCACCTGATGCTGGGAGCGGCCGACCAGAATCTGGTCGCCCTGACGCAGTTCGGCAAACGACTGCATATCGAAATTGGCACCGACTTCGCGACCGCCGGTAATCGTGATGACGATGTCGCTCGAATCCGGCAGCACGATCGGACGATTCGACAGCGCGTGCGGTGCGATCGGCACGAGCACCACGCCGCCCAGGCGCGGATGCAGGATCGGGCCGCTCGCCGACAAAGCGTAGGCCGTCGAGCCCGTGGGTGTGGCGACGATCAGGCCGTCGGAGCGCTGCTTGTACATGAAGCGGCCGTCGACGTCGACGCGAAGCTCGACCATCCCCGAAATCCCCGAGCGGTTCACGACCACGTCGTTGAATGCCAGCGTCTCGAAGAGCGTTTGACCGTCACGTTCGATGCGTGCGGCCAGCAGGGTGCGTTGTTCGGCTTCGAAATGCCCTTCGAGCATGGCTGGCACGACCTGACGCATCTCGTCGAGCGGAATGTCGGTGATGAACCCGACGCGGCCGTGGTTCACGCCGATGAGCGGCACCTTCGAGGCGGCCAGCTGACGGCCGACGCCGAGCATCGTGCCGTCGCCGCCGACCACGACGGCCACGTCGGCCTGCGTGCCGATTTCCTGGATGTCGAGGGTGCGGTACGGATCGGCGCCTGCGCCGATGTTATGCGCCGTGTCGCGCTCGAAGACAACATGATGCCCACGCTGGGCGATGCATGCCGCGAGCGTGAGCAATGGTTCGGCGACGCCGTCGGCATGGTACTTCCCGACGAGCGCCACGGTCTTGAAGGGGCTCCCAGTTTTCATGCCGCCATTACACCATAAGTCGATGACAGCAACCATCGCCAACGCACGGCCTGCAACGGTTCCCTTGGCCAGCTAACACGAGTCCGGATTTAGGGGAACCAGGCCCCGCATTTCGCGTTACAATTTTTGCCATGCTAGATCAACGTGCGCAAACGCTTCTCAAAACCCTGATCGAACGGTACATCGCAGATGGCCAGCCGGTCGGCTCGCGCACGCTCTCGCGATTCTCGGGCCTCGACTTGTCGCCCGCGACCATCCGCAACGTGATGTCCGATCTCGAGGCGATGGGTTTCGTGGCCAGCCCGCATACGTCGGCCGGACGCGTACCGACGCCGCGCGCGTATCGTCTGTTCGTCGACACGATGCTCGCCGTGCGCCCGCTCGAAGAGGCGGTCCTCCAGCTTTCGACGCAGGTGCAGACGAGTCTGCAACCGGCGGGCCCGCAACAACTGGTCGCCTCCGCGGCACAGGTGCTCTCGCATCTGTCGCAGTTCGCGGGCGTGGTGCTCACCCCGCGCCGCAGCCAGACCTTCCGTCATATCGAATTCCTGCGTCTGTCCGACAAGCGTGTGCTGCTGATCATCGTCACGCCCGACGGCGACGTGCAGAACCGCATCATCCTGACGGAAAAGGACTATTCCCCGGCGCAACTGGTCGAAGCGGCGAACTACCTGAACGCCAACTTCGGCGGTCACAGCTTCGACGACGTGCGCACTTACTTGCGTGGCGAGCTCGATGCGCTGCGCTCGGACATGAGCGCGCTGATGCAGGCGGCCGTGCAGGCGGGCAGCGACGCCATGGCCGACACCACGCGCGAGAGCGTGCTGATCTCGGGCGAACGCAATCTGCTGGGCGTGGAGGATCTGTCCTCGAACATGGAGCGTTTGCGCAAGCTGTTCGACGTGTTCGAGTCCAAGACTGGCCTGCTGCAACTGCTCGATGTGTCGAGCCGCGCACAAGGGGTGCAGATCTTCATCGGTGGCGAGTCGAGCCTCGTGCCCATCGAGGAGATGACGGTCGTCACGGCCCCGTACGAAGTCGACGGCGAGGTGGTCGGTACGCTCGGCGTGATCGGGCCGACGCGCATGGCGTACGAGCGCGTCATCCCCATCGTCGATATCACCGCCAAGCTGCTCTCCAACGCGCTCAGTCATCACTGAGCGGTGCGCTGGCGCGTCCGCGCATTGGCCCATTCGCCCATTCCCGGTTACAACCCCGTAGCATTCCTTTACACGCTGTCACACACGGCAGGCTTAGGCTTGAAGCGTCACTTGCGGCGAGGTCGTCTGAAGTTGTCGTCGGGCTCTCCGGAGGATTCGGACAGAACTACAAGGTGGCTGATCGCTAACGCCTGCAAGCCGCGTACGGCATGCCCACCGAAAGGGCGCGGAGTGTTTATGAAATCCCTGATTTCCTGGCGGACGACGGTCCGCTCCCTTGGCGTCGGGCTGGCGCTGGGTCTGCTGGGCGCCGTGGGTGCGCCTGCACTGGCGCAGGCGCAGAGCGCCGATCCGCCGGGACGCGTGGCGCGTCTCTCCGAGTTCGACGGCACCGTCACTTACGCCCCAGCAGGCACGAGCGACTGGCGCTATGCAGACCGCAACCGTCCGCTCACGACGGGCGATGCCATCTGGGTCGACCGGAACAGCCGAGCCGAGATGCATGTGGGCGGCACGGCGGTGCGCATGGGCGCGTCGACCAGTCTGACGCTGTCCGCCGTCACCGACCAGAATGTGCAACTGAACGTAACGCAGGGCACCGTCGGTGTGCGCCTGCGCAGCTTCGATCCGAATCAACCTTACGAGATCGATACACCTAATCTGGCGTTCGTCCCGCAACAGGCGGGGGAATATCGTGTGGACGTCGATCCGAACGGTGTCACGACCGTGAGCGTCTCGCGCGGTGCGGGCACGGCGTACGGACAAGGAGCGTCGGTCCCGCTTCAGCAAGGGCAACGGGTCGCGTTCCTCGGCCAGAATCTGACGCAGCAGCAGACTGGCCCGCTCACGGCCGACGCTTTCGATCATTGGATGCGTGAGCGCGACGCACGTGAAGATGCCTCCGTCTCCGCACGCTACGTGCCGCGCGACATGACCGGCTTCGAGAGTCTGGACGACTACGGTTCGTGGCAGGAAACGCCGAGCTACGGCGCGGTGTGGGTGCCGTCCAACATGCCGTCGGGCTGGGCACCTTACCGCACGGGGCATTGGGTCTGGGTCGACCCGTGGGGCTGGACGTGGGTGGACGATGCGCCGTGGGGCTTCGCGCCGTATCACTACGGGCGCTGGGCTTACGTGGATGCCCGCTGGTGCTGGGTGCCGGGGCCGGTGGCCGTGCGTCCGGTGTATGCACCGGCGCTGGTCGGCTGGGTCAGCGGCAGCAGTGGCGCAAACCAATGGGGTGTGTCGTTTGCCGCCGGGGGCGTGGGACTCGCGTGGTTTGCGCTTGGGCCTCATGACCCGTACCGTCCTGCGTATCACGCCAGTTCGTCGTACATCACGAACATCAATCGTTCGACGATCGTTCGTACGACCAATATCACCAACAACATCAACGTCAACAACGTCTATGTGAACCGCAATGTGCGGGGCGCTGTGTCGACGATGCCCGCGCAGGCCTTCGTGCAGGGACGGCCCGTGGGCGCGCCGACGGCGCTGGCTGCACCGCGCGGTGCGCAGACGTGGCGCGTCGGCAATACGCCGGGTGTGGCCCCGGTGCAGCAGAGCGTGTTCGGCAACAGCCGTCCGGCAGCCGGTGCGCCGCCTGCGGGCGTGTTCAACCGGCAGGTGCTGGCCACGCGTGCGCCGGTCGCTCGAGGCATGCCGTCGCGTGAACTGACGAGCAATCTGCACGCTGTGCCCAACGCGGGCGGTGCGCCGCTGGTGTTCGGTCAGAACGGGCAGCAGGTGCGCAATCTTGGCGCGGGCGGTGCGAATGGGACGAATGGTCCGAATGGCCAAGCACGCATCGCGCCCCGAGTGACGGTCGTCAGCACGCATGGGCCGGTCGGTGCACCGATTGGGGCGAACGGTGCGATGCCTGCGCAGCCAGCGCTGGGCGCGACCGGTGCCGCCGGGGCGACGGCAGGCCATGGCGGCTTGCCCGCGACCGGCGCTGTGCCGCCGATGCATGGCGCGCCGGGGGTGCCCGGACAGCCAGGCGTCCCGGGGGCACCGGGTCATGCTGGCGTACCGGGTCAGCCTGGTGTGCCGGGAACGCCCGGTGTTCCGGGTGAACCTGGCAATCCCGGCTATCCTGGACACGGCGTTTATCAGAATCGTCCGGGGCAATCGGCGGTGCAATCCCAACCGGCCGAGCGTCAGCCCGCTCCCTCGGGCGTTCCGCATCCGCCGGGTGTGAACGGTGCTCTTCAGGGGCAGGGGCAGCCGTCGGCACGCGGCGAAGCGCCGCAAGCCGTCCCGCAGCCGGGGCATGACGCCGCGCAGCGTGAGATGCAAATGCGTCGCCAATCACCGCAAGCGCCCGCCGCACAGCCGGAAGCTCGGGGCGGACAAGCGACGCCCGCGCCGCAACGGCAACAACAGCAACCGGAGGCGGCCGAACCGGCCCGACGTCCGCAGCAATGGCAGACGCAGCCGCGCCCGGAGCCGCAGCAATTCCAGCAGCCGCGGCCGCAACCGCAGGTGGAACGGGTGCAGCCGCGTCCCGAACCGCAGCCTCAACAACAGGCGCAACCGCAGCAACGTTCGCAGCCTCAGCCGCAAGTCGAGCGCATGCCGCCGCGCCCGCAGCCGCCAGTGGAGCATGCGCAGCCCGCGCCGCGTCCGCAACCTCAGCAGGAACGTCCTCAGGCGCAGCCGCACCCGCAACCCACGCAGCGTGAGGGCAAACCGGAAGGGGCGCGCGCCCCCGCGCATGAGGACCATCCGAGTGCCGACCATCGGTCGTCTCACGACGACGAGCATCGGCACGGCTGATGGGTAACCTGATTGCCCGCCTGCGCAGATGAGCGTCATCCCCCTCCGTCCGGCTGTGGACTGGCCGACGGAGGGCGCATAGCGGCAGTATCGACAGGCATGACAGACGCCAGATGGGCCCCGCGTTTGCGGTAAAGTACGTTCCATGCGCTTCGATCCCGAACCTATTTCGCATGGCCAGTCCGGCAAGACCGCCGTACTGCTGATCAACCTCGGTACGCCCGACGAGCCGCGTCCTGCGGCCGTACGCCGATACCTGCGCGAGTTCCTGTCGGACCCGCGCGTCGTGGAAATCCCGTCGCTGGTGTGGCAACCGTTGCTGCGGCTGGTGATTTTGCCCTTCCGCTCACGTCAGTCGGCGCAAAAATATGCGACGGTCTGGACCCGTGACGGCTCGCCGCTCAAGGTCAATACCGAGCATCAGACGAACGCCTTGCGCGCGCTGCTGCACGCGAACGACTATGACGTCGTCGTCGACTACGCGATGCGTTACGGCAATCCGTCGATTCCCGAGCGCGTTCGTGCGTTGCGCCAGAACGGCGTCGAGCGGATTCTCGTCCTGCCGCTCTATCCGCAGTATTCGAGCAGCACCACCGCCACTGCGAGCGACGCCGTGTTCCGCGTGCTCGGCCGTCTGCGCAATCAGCCCGACGTGCGCACGGTGCGCGATTATCACGATCATCCGGCGTATATCGAGGCGCTGCGTCAGCAGGTCGAAGGTTATTGGCTGCAAAACGGCCGACCCGACTTTGCCGCCGGTGAGCGTCTGCTGCTTAGCTTCCACGGTGTGCCGCGCCGCACGCTAGACCTCGGCGATCCGTATCACGATCAGTGCGTGAGGACCGCGCGCCTGCTCGCGGCCGCCCTCGGTCTGGACGAGACGACGTGCCGTCTCACTTTCCAGTCGCGCTTCGGCAAGGCCGAATGGCTCCAGCCGTACACCGCGCCGACGCTCGAAGAACTCGGCCGTGGCGGCACGCCGCGTGTCGACGTGTTCTGCCCGGGTTTCACGTCCGACTGTCTCGAGACGCTCGAAGAAATCAATATGGAAGGACGCCACGCTTACCTGTCGGCGGGCGGCAAGTCGTTCCACTTCATTCCCTGCCTGAACGGCGCGAGCGCCTGGATTACAGCGCTTGGCGAGATCGCGGCGCGTCATTTGCAAGGCTGGCCGGTGCTCTCGCCGCAGGGCGAGGCCGATGCCTCGGCGGCTGCGGTGGCGTCGACGCGCCAGCGTCAGGTGGCGGCCGTGGCCGCGTTCGAGGAAGCCAGTGCGGCCGCCGCTGCTGCTGCGCAGGCGCAGATGCAAACATCCTCGCCGTCTGAAGGCGCGCACGGAGAAGCGGGAGCACGGTCGTGACGGTCAAGGTGGACGATTCTCCGCACGCCGCCACGCGGATCGACAAATGGCTGTGGGCCGCGCGTTTCTTCAAGACGCGCTCACTCGCCACGCAGGCGGTCGACCGTGGTCGCGTGCTTTGCAACGAAGCCCGTGTGAAACCGGCGCGCGACGTGCGTCCCGGCGATGTCGTGTCGGTCGACAACGGTAGTACGCGCTGGGAAGTGAGGGTCAAAGCGATTGCCGAGGTGCGCGGCTCCGCGCCGGTCGCGCAGTCGCTGTACGACGAGACCGAGGCGAGCATCCAGGCGCGTGCCGACGAGAGTGAGCGCCGACGTCTGTTCCAGGAACCGGCGGCGCAGATGCACGGCCGTCCAACCAAGCGCGACCGCCGCCGTCTCGGTGGCGTTGGCGAGTAGGAGCGCCAGCGGATCGGGAGGACAGGCGGGCCGTGGCGTTCGCCCCGTCTCTCAACCTTTTCAACGCCTGAATGAACGCCGCCGCTGGCATATTGCACAGCGGCGGGCAGGGGTGGAGCGTGAATCAGGTGTTCCGTCTCGGTCGATTCGGGCGACTCTGACGGAACCGTCCGGGGAACGGCACCGCGCACAATCGTAAAGGATCATGCACCCCGGGGGCGATCAGCGTGTTGGAATTCCGGTACTCGAATTCGACGAATGCCCTGTCAGGCCCGGCACTTCTACATAGTGATGCAGCACCGCCCGCACGCCACCGTACTCGGTGTCGCGCCGGGTGACTGCGCCGGACAGGCAGATCGTAATCGTTACCGTCGTCACCAACGCAAGGATGAAGACAACAGCCAGTGGCAGCTTCATGATGCGCTCCTTGAGAACACTTCACCGGACGGGGGGTGTCCGGTGAGCGGCCGGGTCCGTCGAATGGTCAATCGGATAGGCACATCCATTCGTCGGACCGCAATTCATGTTAGGTCGCAGCAACGGCCGATACAATAGAGGACTCGTAACGCGTGTAACCGGATATTTACCGGCACGCCGCGCGCACCGATCTGGCGCACAGAATGCCCGCCCGCTCTTGAAATCGATGTGAACGCCCCTACTATCCAAAGGGATTTGAACCGGCGGCGCATCGTCGTGGTGCGCTGCAAGAACCTTTTGACGACTCAACTCATGACTGAACAGCAAAACACCCCCGACCAGCCGATTCCGTCCCAGGCCGAAGCGGCCCCGACCGACGCGGCGGGCGCGAACGACGCGCTGCCCTCGGTCGAGGCGCAACTTCAGGCGGCTCAGGCAGAAGCGGCGGCGCTGCGCGACGAGGCGCTGCGCGCACGCGCCGAGATGGAAAACATCCGCCGTCGTGCGGAAGAGGAAGTGTCGAAGGCGCGTAAGTTCGCCGTCGAAAGCTTTGCCGAGAACCTCTTGCCGGTCATCGACAGCCTGGAAGCGGCTGCGGCCGACAAGAGCGGCGATGTAGCCAAGCTGCAAGAGGGCGTGGCCCTGACGCTGCGTCAACTCGTGTCGGCGCTGGAGCGCAGCAAGGTGTCGGTCATCGACCCGGCCGGCGCGAAGTTCGATCCGCATCAGCACCAGGCCATCTCGATGGTACCGGCCGAACAGGAGCCGAATACGGTCGTGGCCGTGCTGCAAAAGGGTTACCTGATCGCCGACCGCGTGCTGCGTCCGGCGCTGGTGACGGTCGCCGCAGGCAAGTAATTCAAGGTCATCCGGCGACGGCGGGCCGTACAACGTTTCCATCATGGAAATGTTCGTCGCAGACCGACGCCCCGAATGACCGGGCGCAGGCAACGACGTCGAATGTGGCGGCGTTGCCGGTGCCAATGCACCGATTCAAAGGCTTACCATCATGGCAGGCGATCTTCCGGGCATGAAAGGGGTGGACGGCACGGCGTTCGAGGCGTTCTCGATGCACGAGCTGACGGCCGCGACGTTCGACGAAGGGCTACGCACGGCGGGGGACGATCTCGCCGTGGTGTTCTTCTGGGGCGTCGATTGTTTCAACTGCGAAGTCGCCAAGAAGACCATGCTCGCGCAGCGCGAGGCCATCGAAGCCCTCGGGCTGCGCTGGTTTCACGCCAACGTGTACGCCGATATGGCGCTGGGCCGCCGTTTCGCGCTTCATGGGGTGCCGACGTTTTTCTTCTTCCATGCAGGGAAGAAGCTGGGCCGGGCGACCGGCTGGCAGGGCCTGCCCCAGTTCCGGCTGGCGGTGGCGGCCGCACGCGAGAAAATCGCGGCGGCGGGGGGCAAAACCGGGCCGCAAGACGGGTCTTGAAATGTTCCCGGCTGCACCCATATCCCGTGCAGATCAATGAATTGAGTGGGCGACACGCCCGACGGAAAGACGCAAAGGACGCTAGGAGAAATTTAAATGGGCAAAATCATCGGTATCGACTTGGGCACCACGAACTCGTGCGTGGCCGTCATGGAAGGGAATCAGGTCAAGATCATCGAAAACGCGGAAGGTGCTCGCACCACGCCGTCGATCATCGCCTACATGGACGATGGCGAGATCCTGGTCGGTGCGCCGGCTAAGCGCCAGGCCGTGACCAACCCGAAGAACACGCTGTACGCCGTCAAGCGCCTGATCGGCCGCCGCTTCGAAGAAAAAGAAGTGCAGAAGGACATCGCGCTGATGCCCTACAAGATCGTCAAGGCCGACAACGGCGACGCCTGGGTTGAGGCACGCAACGAAAAGCTGGCCCCGCCGCAGATTTCCGCCGAAGTGCTGCGCAAGATGAAGAAGACCGCCGAGGACTACCTGGGCGAGCCGGTCACGGAAGCCGTGATCACGGTGCCGGCCTACTTCAACGACAGCCAGCGCCAGGCTACGAAGGACGCAGGCCGCATTGCCGGTCTGGAAGTCAAGCGCATCATCAACGAGCCGACCGCTGCCGCACTGGCCTTCGGTCTGGACAAGAAGGAAGGCGGCGACCGCAAGATCGCAGTGTATGACCTGGGTGGCGGCACGTTCGACATCTCGATCATCGAAATCGCGGATGTGGACGGCGAACACCAGTTCGAAGTGCTGTCGACCAACGGCGATACGTTCCTGGGCGGCGAAGACTTCGACCAGCGCATCATCGACTACATCATCGGCGAGTTCAAGAAGGAACAAGGCGTCGATCTGTCGAAGGACGTGCTCGCGCTGCAACGCCTGAAGGAAGCCGCTGAAAAGGCCAAGATCGAACTGTCGTCGAGCCAGCAGACCGAAATCAACCTGCCGTACATCACGGCCGACGCCTCGGGTCCGAAGCACTTGAACCTGAAGATTACGCGCGCCAAGCTTGAAGCGCTGGTCGAAGAGCTGATCACGCGCACGATCGAACCGTGCCGCACGGCGATCAAGGATGCCGGCGTCAAGGTCAGCGACATCGACGACGTGATTCTGGTCGGCGGTATGACGCGTATGCCGAAGGTGCAGGAAAAGGTGAAGGAGTTCTTCGGCAAGGAACCGCGCAAGGACGTGAACCCGGACGAAGCCGTGGCCGCAGGTGCCTCGATTCAGGGCTCGGTGCTGTCGGGCGACCGTAAGGACGTGCTGCTGCTCGACGTCACCCCGCTCTCGCTCGGTATCGAAACGCTGGGCGGCGTGATGACGAAGATGATCACGAAGAACACCACGATCCCGACGAAGCACTCGCAAGTGTTCTCGACGGCGGACGACAACCAGCCGGCCGTGACGATCAAGGTGTATCAGGGTGAACGTGAGATGGCCGCCGGCAACAAGTCGCTGGGCGAGTTCAACCTCGAAGGCATTCCGCCGGCAGCACGCGGCACGCCGCAGATCGAAGTGACCTTCGACATCGACGCCAACGGCATTCTGCACGTCGGCGCGAAGGACAAGGCAACCGGCAAGGAAAACAAGATCGTCATCAAGGCGAACTCGGGCCTGTCGGACGCTGAGATCGAGCAAATGGTGAAGGACGCCGAGCTCAACGCCGAAGAAGACAAGAAGGCACGCGAGCTGGCCGACTCCCGTAACCAGGGCGACGCGCTGGTGCACAGCACCCGCAAGGCGCTGACCGAGTACGGCGACAAGATCGAAGCGTCGGAGAAGGAAGCCATCGAATCGGCGATCACGGCCCTGGAAGAATCGCTGCGCGGTTCGGACAAGGCCGACATCGATGCCAAGGTCGAAGCGCTGGGTACGGCTAGCCAGAAGCTCGGCGAGAAGATGTATGCCGACATGCAGGCGCAAGCCGGTGCCGCGGGTGCCGCAGGTGCCGAGCAGGGCAAGCCGCATGACGACAACGTCGTCGACGCCGAAGTGAAGGAAGTCAACGACAAGAAGTAAAGCGTGCATGGCGCGCGGGGCATCGAAAGGTGCACCGCGTGTGGGCCGGGTATCGAGGTTCTCCGCAAGGGGAATGTCGACCCGGCTTTTTGCCTGATGGCGACATGCGCCAACATTGGAAAGAGTTATGGCCAAACGTGATTACTACGAAGTCCTTGGCGTCGCCAAGAACGCCTCGGACGAAGAGATCAAGAAGGCGTATCGCAAGCTGGCGATGAAGTACCACCCGGACCGCAATCCGGACAGCAAGGACGCCGAAGACAAGTTCAAAGAGGTCAAAGAGGCCTACGAGATGCTCTCCGAGCCGGAGAAGCGCGCGGCGTACGACCAGTACGGTCACGCGGGCGTCGACCCGAGCATGGGCGGCTTCGGCGGTGCGGGCGGTCAGGGCTTCGGCGGCTTCGCAGATGCGTTCGGCGACATCTTCGGTGACATCTTCGGTCAGGGCGGCCCCGGTGGCCGTGGTGGCCGCGGCGGTCCGCAGGTGTATCGCGGCGCGGATCTGCGCTACAACATGGAGATCACGCTGGAGCAGGCCGCGAACGGCTTCGACACGCAGATTCGCGTGCCGAGCTGGGACGAATGCGAGATCTGCCACGGCAACGGCGCGAAGCCGGGCACGAAGCCCGAAACCTGCCCGACCTGTAACGGGGCGGGGTCGGTCCGTATGTCGCAGGGTTTCTTCAGCGTTCAGCAGACCTGCCCGAAGTGTCATGGCACGGGCTCGTACATTCCTGAGCCCTGCACCAACTGCCACGGCTCGGGCAAGATCAAGAAGACCAAGACGCTGGAGATCAAGATCCCGGCGGGTATCGAAGACGGTATGCGCATTCGTTCGTCCGGCAACGGCGAACCGGGTGTGAATGGCGGGCCGGCGGGCGATCTGTATGTGGAAATCCACATCAAGGCGCACAACGTGTTCGAGCGCGACGGCGACGATCTGCACTGCCAGATGCCGATTTCGTTCGCGACGGCGGCGCTCGGCGGCGATATCGACGCACCGACGCTGCACGGCAAGGCCACCTTCGAAGTGCCCGAAGGCACGCAGACGGGCAAGACGTTCCGACTGCGTGGCAAGGGCATCAAGGGCCTGCGGGCGAGCTATCCGGGCGATCTGTACGTGCACGTGCAGGTGGAAACGCCAGTCAAGCTCAACGATGCGCAAAAGCAGATGCTGCGCGACTTCGATGCTTCGCTGAAGGAAGGCGGTGCACGCCACAGCCCGCAGTCGAAGGGGTGGTTCGACCGCGTCAAGCAGTTCTTCGAGTAATTCCATGCAAAGTGAAGCGCCCTTGGCCGCGTTCGCGCTGTTGGACGACAGTGCGGATCCGGCCGGTGGGGCGCGTCTGTACACCGGGCTCGTGCGCGAGGTAACTTGCGACGAGCCCGGTGTGCTTTCCGACGCGCTCCGCGAAGTGGAAGACGCCACACGTGACGGCCTGCACGCCGTGCTGCTGGCCGATTACGAATTCGGCGTGCGCCTCGGTGGCGTGCATACGGTCGCGACGCGTCGTGCGCCGGGCCAGTTCCGCGCACTGTTGTTCTCCGGGATGCAGCGGCTCGATGCCGCGCAGACGCAAGCGTGGCTGGCACGTCAGGAGTGGGTGGACGCCGGAGGCAATGCCGACGCCTGGCAGGACAACGATCAAAGCGTAACCGCCAACCCCGGCGTTGCTGGCATCGGCGCATTGCAGAGCGATGTGAGCGACGCCGCCTTCGACGACGCCATCGCCCGCATCCACGAATGGCTCGCACAAGGCGAGTGCTATCAGATCAACTACACGTACCGTCTGAATTTCGACGCGTTCGGCTCGCCGGTCGCGTTGTATCGCCGCTTGCGCGCGCGTCAACCAGTGCCGTACGGCGCACTCGTGATGCTGCCCGGCGCACGAGGCGTTGCCGGTCGCGCGATTCTTTCGTTGTCGCCGGAGTTGTTCCTGCGTCATTCGCGCGGCCAGGTGGAGGCGCGTCCGATGAAGGGCACAGCACCGGCGTGTGGCGACGTGGCCATCGACACACAACGCAGTGCAGCGCTCGCCGCCGACGAAAAGAATCGCGCCGAGAACCTGATGATCGTGGACTTGCTGCGCAACGATCTCGGGCGTCTCGCGACGTCCGGCTCGGTCAAAGTGCCGAAGCTTTTTGAAGTGACGCGCTTCGCCAGCGTCCTGCAAATGACGTCGACCGTCACCGCAACGTTGCCGGACACGACCTCGATGGCTGACGTGCTACGCGCCTTGTTCCCTTGCGGTTCGATCACGGGCGCACCGAAACATCGGACGATGCAGCTTATCGGTGAGCTGGAGACGTCGCCGCGCGGTCTTTACACCGGTGCCATCGGCTGGCTCGACGCGCGCCGTGACGACCCGCAGGCGCTCGGCGACTTCTGCATGTCGGTCGCGATTCGCACGCTCGAACTCGATGCGCCGGGCGCGAGCGGCATGCGTCGCGGACGTCTGGGCGTCGGCGCGGGGATCGTGCTGGACAGCAAGGCGGATGAAGAGCGCGACGAGTGCCGACTGAAGGCGCGCTTTCTGAGCGCGCTCGATCCCGGCTTTGAACTCTTCGAGACGATGCAGGCGACCCGAGCCTCCGGCGTCGCCCATCTCGCACGGCATCTGTCGCGCTTGCAGAAGTCTGCGCAGTACTTCGGCTTCACGTTTGACGAAGCGGCATTGCGCGAACGACTCGATGCGGAGGTCGCAGCGCTGAGCGAAGAGGACATCCATCGGGTACGCCTCGCGTTGTCTCACAACGGCACGGTGGCGATCACGCACGGTGTGCTCACCCCGCTGCCCGGCGACGCAGTGAAAGTGCTGTTGGCCGATGCCTCTCAAACGACGCGCGCGGACGATCTGTTTCTGCGCCACAAGACCACGGTGCGCGCGCGTTATGACGCTGCCTGGAAAGCGGCCGAAGCGCAAGGCGCGTTCGACGTGCTGTTCTTCAACGACCGGGGCGAGTTGACGGAAGGCGGGCGCAGCACGGTGTTCGTCAAGCGTAATGGCATCTGGATGACGCCGCCGTTGACCTCCGGCGTGCTGCCCGGCGTGATGCGCAGCGTGCTGCTGGAAGACCCGTCGTGGGCCGCCGTCGAGGCGGTCGTCACGCGCGAGGACTTACTCACGGCGCAGGCCATCGTGGTATGCAACGCTTTGCGCGGCGCACTACCGGCGACGATTCTCGCGACGACCGCCGCCTGACGCAGCGGCGCGTCATTGCCCGTGACGCGCCGCTACCTCAGCCCCCTCAGCTTCCCTGACGCGCTGCCATTTGCGGCACGAATAGATCGCTCCACTTTGCCGGACGCGTCTTGATCGTGCCCGCGCGGCTCATGAACTCGACATACTGCATCAGCCCGTTCGGCGTCGTCGTGAATTGCAGACCGGGGTCGGCCAGCATCTGCTCGATCTCCGCTTGCGGCAGGTTGATCTTGGACACGCGAAGGAACGTCTGCGCCGCGCCCGCGTGATCCTTAGCGATGTACGCGGCAGCCTCTTCCTGCGCCGCCAGAATGGCCTGCACCAGCTTCGGATTCTGGACCGTGAACTGCTTGGGCGCGAACACGACGTCGATGGTGATGTTACCCAGCACGTCCGTCGAATTCAGCACGCGCTTGATGCGCGGATCCTTCAGTTCCTGATATGAGAACGGCGGCGAGGTGAAGTGCGCCGTGATTTCCGTCTTGCCAGAGAGCAGCGCGCTCACGGCTTCCGGATGACTCAGGCTGACCGTCTGCGGATCGAGCTTCGCATAGTTCTCGATACCGAATGTCTTGGCCACGGCCATTTGCAGCAGCACGGCAGACAGCGACGTCTTGATGCCCGGAATCGCGATCTTGTCCTTCGCCGTGAAGTCCTTGAGCGACTTGATGTTCGGATTGTTCGTATTGAGCCAGAGCGGACCGGTCGAGAGCGCGGACAGACCGATCACCTCCGAGCGCGGAATGCCGTGGGCCTTCGACCAGAGCGTGACGAAACCCGGCGCGCCTGTACCTGCGACGTCAAGGTTGCCAGCAAGCATCGCGTCGTTGATCACGTTGCCGCCGTCGAGAATGGTCCAGGTCGTCTTCACATCGCCCAGCCCGAGCGCCTTCGCGTGCTTCTCCACGAGATGCTGATCGCGCATGACCATGAGCGGCAGATACAGAATGCCGTAGCCGTGCGACAGGCGGACGGTGCTCGCTTCGGCGTGCGCCACGTTGCCGAGCGTTGTCAGGGCGGTCGTCGCGGCGAGCGTGAGTGCGCTCGCCCAGCGGGCGAAATTGCGTCGGTTCATGATGTTGTCTCCGTGTTGTTCGAATTATTCATGCCCATGAAAAAGGGCGTCAATCGGAGCAGGCCGAAATTCCGGACCGCTCCGAGTGTCAGTGCTGCATCCCCCAACGGTGCAACGTGCGTTTCTCGATGCGGGCGAACAGCAGGTTCTCGACGGCCAGCCCGATCAGAATCACGAAGAACAGCCCGGCGAAGACGTTGGCCGTCTCCAGCGAGTTGCGGTTCTCGAAGATGTACCAGCCGAGGCCGCCCGAGCCGGACGACACGCCGAACACTAGCTCGGCGGCGATCAGCGTGCGCCATGCGAACGCCCAGCCTACCTTCAGGCCCGTGAGGATGCTCGGAAACGCCGCCGGGATCAGCACATGCTGCACTAGCGCGAAGCGCTTCAGACCGTAGTTCTGGCCCACCATGCGCAGCGTTTTCGACACGCCCCGGAACCCGCTGTGCGTGTTGAGCGCCACGGCCCACAGCACCGAATGCACGAGTACGAAGATCACGCTGCCGTTGCCCAGTCCGAACCAGATCAGCGCCAGCGGCAGCAAAGCGATGGCCGGCAGCGGATTGAACATCGCGGTGAGCGTCTCCAGCAGATCGTTGCCGATCTTCGAACTGATGGCGACGGTGGTGAGCACCGCGGCGAGCGCGATCCCGATGCCGTAGCCGATGAGCAGCGTCTTGAGCGAGACGACGGCGCGCAGCAGCAGCACGCCGCTCGTCAGGCCGCTTGCGAACGCGGCGACCGTGTCGGTGAAGCTCGGGAACAGCAGGGCGTTGTCGAGCCAGCGTCCGTAGATTTCCCAGATGATGGCGAGCACGCACAGGATCACGGTCTTGCGCAGCCAGCTCAGACGATAAAGGGTCTCGAAGGTGGAGAGCGGGCGCTGGATCGACGACAGCTCGGCCTGCACCGGTTCGAGCACGAACTCCGGACGATAGACGGGTTCGATCGGGGTAGGGGATGCCGACGTGGTGGCTTGCGAAGGGATAGCATTCATGGCCGTCATCCTCAGTGGGTCGCGAACAGCAGTTGATCGATGCGGGTCTCAAGCTCGCTCTGATGCGCCGTGCCGAGTTGTTCGGGGGCGATGCTGTTGAGTTCTGCCTTGACCTGACCCGGATGCGGCGAGAGCAGCAAAATGCGCGTACCGATGCGGATCGCTTCGTCGATACCGTGCGTGACGAACAGCACGGTGAAGCGCGTGTCGTCCCACAGGCGCAGCAATTCGTCCTGCATCTTGCGACGGGTGAGGGCGTCGAGCGCGGCAAACGGCTCGTCCATGAGCAGGACGTCGGGCTCCATTGCCATACCGCGTGCAATGGACACGCGCTGCTTCATGCCGCCGGAGAGCGTGTGCGGATAGCTGTCGATAAACTTCGCCAGACCGACTTTCTCGATGAAGTGGGCGGCGCGCTCGGCGGCGTCGCGTCCCTTGAGGCGTCCGCTGGCCGTGAGCGCGAATTCCACGTTCTGACGCACGGTCTTCCACGGCAGGAGTTGGTCGAACTCCTGGAACACCATCATGCGGTCCGGGCCGGGTTCGGTGATCGTGCGGCCTTTGAGGCGGATTTCGCCATGAACCGGTGGCAGATAACCACCGATGGCCTTGAGCAACGTCGATTTGCCGCAGCCGGACGGGCCGAGCAGCACAAAGCGGTCGCCCGGGTAGACGTTGAAGCTCACCTGTTGGGCGGCGGTGACGAGATAATCGTCGGTCTTGTATTGCAGCGTGACGGCGTCTATTTCGAGCAATGGCGGCACTGCGGGCGAAGTCGTCCCCGCAGCGCCCGCATGGGGGGCGTTGTGCATTGCGTGTCTCCTGAAGAATGCGATAGTGCTTTTTTGTAGTCGGCTCGATACTAAGTAGCGAAGCTGTAGCGAACCTGACATCGCGCCGCGCTACGGCCCGAATTCAGGGGAAACACTGAGGTGGCTCACAGGGAATTCCGAGACAATCGCGCTCAGAAGACGAAAGCCTCAGGAAGATTAGGAGACGAGAAGACCATGCGCATCATGCTGGTGGAAGACACCGCCGATGTCGCCGAAGCGATCGCCACGCAATTGCGTCGGCTTGGCCACGCGCTCGATTGCGAGACGGACGGGGCGGTTGCCGCCGGTCGCATCGGCGACGATTACGACCTGCTGATCCTCGACGTTATGCTGCCGCACGTCGACGGATTCGAGTTGCTCAGACGCGTGCGCGAGCGCGGCCTGTCCACGCGCGTGCTGATGCTCACCGCATGTGCCGAGATCGAAGAGCGCGTGCGTGCGCTCGATCTCGGCGCGGACGATTACCTCACCAAGCCTTTCGATTTCCGCGAGCTCGAAGCGCGTGTGCGTGCGTTGATGCGCCGCACCGGGCAGGACGCGACCAATCGTCTGACCTGCGCCAATCTCACGCTCGATCGCAAGAGTCGCGGCGTCGAAGTGGACGGCCAGCCCATCGAACTCACGCGCCGTGAAGTCACGCTGCTGGAAATCCTTGCCGGACGCCCGGGGCGCATCTTCGGCAAAGACGAATTGATGGATCGTCTGTACGGCGACGAGCCCGCACCGAACGCGAACGCCATCGAGCAATACGTCGCCCGTCTGCGCAAGAAATTGGCCAGCGCGCAATTCCAGATTCGCACGCTGCGCGGGCTGGGCTACCAACTCGTGCTGTCATGATCGTCCCCGGCCGCTCTCTTTACCTGCGTCTGGTGATTCGCATGGGCGCGGTGTTGGCGTTCGCGGTCGTTGCGGTGTTGTTGGGCATCTGGTTTTCGACGCGCTCTGCCGTCGACCGGGCCTACGATCGCTGGTTGCTCGGCAGTGCCTTGCAGGTCGCGGAGAACACCTGGTACCAGAACGGCGAAGTGAACGTCGATGTACCGCTTGCGGCCTTTTCTGCGCTCGCCCCCGGCGATCAGATTTTCTACACCGTGCTCGATCCGAACGGCCGCTCCGTGGCGGGCGATTCCGAGTTCCGTCCGCCGATTCCTTGGGACAAGCTGGCCGACGGCCCCATCGTGGTCGACGGCACGTATCAGGAGATGCCGATCCGCATCGCCATCGTGGGACGGCGCATGCCGGTGACGTCGCCCCATCCGTGGGCGGTGGTTGCGCTTGCACACACGCAGAATGCGCGCGAACGCTTCACGCGCGGGTTGGCGGACAACACGTTGCTCATCACGATTGCGACCGCTGTGCTGACGATGCTTGCCGCGTTGTGGACGCTGCGTCAGGCGCTTGCACCGCTCAAGCAAATCGAAGGGGCGATACGCGCGCGCGATCCGAACGACCTCGCGCCTCTGGCGGTGACCGTGCCTGCGGAAACGCTGGCGCTTGTGGGCGCGATCAACGATTTCATGCAGCGGCTGGCGACGTCGCGTGCGTTGATGCGTCGCGTGATCGGCGACGCTGCGCATCAACTGCGAACGCCGGTGACCGCGCTCACGGCGCAAGCGGAAATGCTGACACAGACGCAGGACGAGGCTGCACGTCAGACACACATCGCACGCATTCAGAAGCAGGCGCGCGGGCTGGGTGGGCTGATCCATCAACTGATCAATCACGCGATGGTGCAGCACCGGGCGGAGAGCATTGCGCCGACCCCCGTCGATCTGAACGAACTGCTGCAGACGGCGATGCGCGAGACGCTGTCGTACGCCACGCGCGACATCGACGTCGCGCTGCATGCGCCGGAAGAGCCGTGCATGATCGTAGGCGACGAATTGAGTTTGCGTGAAGCGATCAAGAACGTGCTGGTCAATGCGTTGGCTTATGGCGCACCGCATCGTCTTCATGTGGACGTGACACGTGTCGGCGATCAGTGGCGCTTGCGATTTTTCGACGATGGGCCGGGCATCCCCGAGCAGGAGTGGCAACGCGTGCGCACCCCCTTCTCATCGCGCGCCGACGGACGCGAAGGCGCAAGCCTGGGGCTGGCAATGGTCGCGGAGGTCGTGCATGCCCACGGTGGGCATATGAGCTTCGAACGTGTGGAAGGCGAGGGCTTTGCCGTCGTGCTGACGTTGCCGGTCGCGGTTTGATGACGGGGGGCGGGTACCCTCGTTTGGAGTATTCCTTCCGCAATCTTTAGCCCGATGCCGCTTGACCGCGTCTTTCGTCCCCCCGATATTGGTTCGTACTCCGGGCGCTCGACCGGCGCATCCAGACTCCGACGATCCGGAACATGAGAGGAGGCAAGCATGCGTCGTTTCGGCATTCTGTCGCTCGTTGTCACGGCGGCATTCGCCAGCGCCGGATGTGCCAGCGATCTTTCACTTCACACGCCCGTCACGTCGCGCGACCTCGGTATGGGCGACGGCATGGTCATCGCGGAAACGCAGCGTACCGCGACGGATTCGATGCTCCAGGTCAAACGCCTTTATCGCTACGAAAAGACAGGACCTTCTGCGTGGGGAACGCCACAGAGCTTCACGTTGTATTGCGCCGTTCGGCAGATCGGTACCGATCACGGACATCGGACTGCGCGATTAGGCATGCTCGTCAAAGACGATGCGGGATGGCATGCGCCGCCGCCGAATCAATCGTTGGGCGAGGTCGGCCCCGACCAGATGTATGTGCACGTCGATTGGGATGGGGCTGTGGCGACGAACGTGCCCTCAGGCATGACGACAGCGAATTTGCCGCTCGACGGAAAGCTGGAAAAGAACTGTGCCGACATCAAGGCGAGGATGGAGCGGATGCTAAGGGAGCAGCAGAAGGCGTCCGGCTGACGGCATAAAAAAAGCGGCTCATCGCTGAGCCGCTTTTTTCTTGTCCTCGCGGACGTTGCCTGCGTGCGATCTCAGAAGCTGTGTTCCAACGTCGGGAACGTGCTGTGCTTCACCGCCTGCACGTAAGCTTCGATGGCCGCTGCGATGCTCGGCTGGCCATCCATGAAGTTCTTCGAGAACTTCGGCGACTTGCCGGGGAACACGCCGAGCATGTCCTGAAGCACGAGCACCTGACCGTCACAATCGACACCGGCGCCAATACCGATGGTCGGCATCGTCGGCAGTTCCGGCGTCACGCGCGCGGCGAGCGCGGCGGGAATCGCTTCGAGCACCACGAGTTGAGCACCGGCCGCTTGCAACGCGCGTGCGTCTTCAAGCAATTGCACCTGCGCCGCGTCTTCACGACCTTGCACCTTGAAGCCGCCGAAGGCGTGCACCGACTGCGGCGTCAGGCCCAGGTGGGCGCACACGGGGATGCTGCGCTCGACCAGAAAGCGCACCGTCTCCGCGAGCCACGCACCGCCTTCGATCTTCACCATCTGCGCACCCGCTTGCATGACGGCTACGGCGCTCTGATACGCCTGCTCCTTGGTACCGAACGTGCCGAAGGGCAGGTCGGCCAGCACGAGCGCCTTCTCGACACTGCGCGCTACACATTCGGTGTGATAACAGATGTCGCGCAGCGTCACAGGCAGCGTGGTGCGCTGGCCCTGAATCACGTTGCCCAGCGAGTCACCGATGAGAATGGCGTCGACGCCCACGCGGTCCAGCAGCGCGGCAAAGCTTGCGTCATAAGCGGTGAGCATGGCGATCTTCTCGCCACGTGCGCGCATCTGGGCAAGTCCGGGAACGGTCACGGCCTTGCGGTTGGATTCTTGCAGATAACTCATGTCAGCCTCGGTTCAGGAGGGTTCGCGGGCAGCACAGATGCGACGGGTGCGGCATGGGCGCAGCAGCAGGCGGAGCGTCGGAGGTCAGAGGCGAGCGCCCTTGACGAAGACTTCCTTGCGCCCGCGCATCTGATCGATACGTTCGACCAGCAGGGCGAAGTCGCTGTCGTCGTGCGCCGGGTCGAATTGTTCTGTGTCGACTGTCAACACCGGCGCAGCGGCGTAATGATAGAAGAATTCGCCGTAGATGTCGCACAGCGCGCGCAGATACGTGTCCGGAATCTGCTGTTCCATCGGAATAGCACGCTTCTGGATGCGAGAGAACAGCGTTTCGGGACTGGCTTGCAGATGAATCACGAGGTCCGGCGCACGGTGCGTACGCTCGATGTGCGCAACGAGCTTGCGGTACAACTCAAGCTCGTCGGCAGACAGCGTGAGACGCGCGAACAGGCCGTCCTTCTCGGGCAGGAAGTCGGTAAAGATCGGCTTGCCGTCGATCTCGCGACGCGCAATCTCCGTCGCCTCGTCCACACGTTGCAAACAGAACGACAACTGCGCGGGCAACGCATAACGCGCGCTGTCGCGATAGAAACGTTCGAGAAAGGGATTGAGCGCAGGCTGTTCGAGCATCAGGTCGGCACCGGCTGCGTCAGCCAGACGCTGCGCGAGCGACGTCTTGCCAACGCCGATCGGACCTTCGACGGCGAGATAGCGAAATCGCCCGAGCACCGGCGATCTCATGATGTGCACACCCGCTTGGTCGGGCAGCAGCCCTGAGCAACACGTTCGATGCGTTGGTCGGCAACGTAGGGCAACAGGGCGCTGACGCGTCCCACGCCGGGAATGTCGAGTTCGGGGGCGATATCCGCAAGCGGATGCAGCACGAAAGCACGCAACGCGAGACGCGGATGCGGCACGATCAGATCGGGTTCGTCAATGCGCTCGTCGCCGTAGACAAGCAGATCGAGATCGAGCGTGCGCGGCGCATTCTTGTACGGCCGCTCACGTCCGAAATGCAACTCGATCTTCAGGCACAGGGCGAGTAGCTGGCGGGCGGTCAGACTCGTCTCGACGGCGACAGCGCAGTTGAGATAGTCGTCGCCGCTCGATTCGATGGGGGCGGTGCGATACAGGTCGGATTTGCCGATGATCGTGACGCCGATCTGCTGCGCCAGGCAGACGATGGCGTCCTTAATCGCTTGGCGGGCGTCGCCGAGATTCGCGCCGAGCCCGATATAGGCAACAGTCATTAAGCACCTTCGGAACCATGCTGTCGCGATGATACCCGCTTGCCATGATTCTCGCTGGTAGCGTTCTCACTACCGCCGCCACTCTCGCTACCACCGCCTTCGCCACCTTCACCGCCACGTCCGCCCGAGGGCTTGCGACGACGACGGCGACGCTTCGCAGCAGGCGTCGACCCTGACGATCCGCTGCCTTGCGACAGCAGTTCGTCGCGCTTGACCGAGTCGCCTTCGAGGAAGTCCGTCCACCATTGACCGGCTTCGGCCGGGACTTCGCCCGACTCGCAACGCAGCAACAGAAAGTCGTAACCGGCACGCAGGCGCGGATGTTCGAGCAGACGCAACGGCGTACGGCCGACACGCTTGTCCAGACGCACCTGCAGGCCCCAGATTTCCTTCATGTCGGCGACGAAACGGCGCTGGATGGCCAGCTTGCCGGTTTGTGCGTCGAGCACGTCGTCCATGGCGAGATGCAGCGCCGGAATCGGATATTCGCCAGCGCTCTGATAAGCCTGCCACTTCTCAAGCACCAGATGCCACAGCAGCGCCGCGAACAGGAAGCCCGGCGACACTGGCTTGCCTGCGCGAATGCGTGCGTCGGTATTGGCGAGCGCGAGCGCGACGAATTTCTCGCCGAGCGGCTGTTCCAGCACCACGTCGAGCAATGGCAGCAGACCGTGATGCAGGCCCTGCGAGCGCAGTTGCTGCACACACGCCCACGCGTGGCCCGAGAGCAGCAGTTTGAGCATTTCGTCGAACAGACGCGCCGCAGGCACATTGTCGATCAGCGGTGCGAGTTGCGGAATCGGCTCGGCCGTCGCTGCGTCGATCTTGAAACCGAGCTTGGCCGCGAAGCGCACCACGCGCAGCATGCGCACCGGGTCTTCGCGATAACGCGTGGCCGGATCGCCGATCATGCGCAGCACGCGCTTCTGAATGTCTTCAAAGCCGCGGTGATAGTCGTGCACCGTCTGCGTCGCCGGGTCGTAATACATGGCGTTGACGGTGAAGTCGCGCCGGGCGGCGTCTTCGTCCTGCTCGCCCCACACGTTGTCGCGCAGCACGCGACCCGATTCGTCGGTGACGTGCGTCTTGCGGTCGAGTTCACCCTTTTTCGGACGACGCGCACCGATTTGCTCGCTATCGACCGCCTCGACCAACGCGCGGAACGTAGAGGTCTCGATGATCTCCTGTCCGAATTGCACGTGAACGATCTGGAAGCGGCGACCGATGATGCGGGCGCGGCGGAACAGGCGCTGGACCTGTTCGGGCGTGGCGCTCGTGGCGACGTCGAAGTCTTTGGGGGCGATACCGAGCAGCAGATCGCGCACCGCGCCGCCGACGACGAAGGCCTTGAACCCGGCTTGCTGCAACGTGTCGGTCACGCGCACGGCGTTCTTCGACAGCAGCGTCGGATCGATGCCGTGCACGGAGACGGGAATGACGACCGGCGTGCCGGGCGGCAGACTATTTGCGCCGCTTTCGGTCTGGCCGTCTTTGCCGAGCAGCTTCTTGATGAATTTGCGGATCACTGGAACAACTCGAGAATGGGCCAGCGACGCGCCAGTGCGATTTCGCGCAGCGCCTCATCGGGGTTCGTTGCCACCGGATGGTTCACCTTCTCCATCAGGGGGACGTCGTTGGCGGAATCGCTATAGAAAAAGGCGTGGTTGAAGTCGCCCCAGGTCTTGCCGAGACTGGCGAGCCACGCTTCGGTGCGGGTGATCTTGCCTTCGCGGAAGCTCGGTGTGCCCACGTACTCGCCGGTATAACGCGCGTTCGGGTCGTCGCCGACGGTCGCCGGTTCGGTGCCGATCAGATGGTCGACGCCGAAGGCTTTGGCGATGGGGCGGGTGACGAACGTGTTCGTCGCCGTCACGATGGCGCAAAGATCGCCCGCCTTGCGGTGCATGTCGAGCAGTTCGAGCGCTTCCGGACGCACGTGCGGCAAGATCGACTCCTCCATGTACTGCGCATGCCAGGCGTCGAGCTGGTCACGCGGATAGCGCGCGAGCGGGGCGAGGCAGAAACGCAGATAGGCCGGCATGTCGAGTCGGCCTGCACGGTAGTCCTGATAGAAGGCCTCGTTGGCCTGCGCGTACGAGTCGCGCTCGACCGCGCCCTGGCGCACGAGGAAACGGCCCCATTCCTTGTCGCTGTCGGTCGGCAGCAGGGTGTGATCGAGATCGAAGAGAGCTAAATTGGTCATTGCGCGAATTTTACCTGAAGCGAAGGGCCGTCTAATGTCGTTCGGTGATTGAGGGGGCTGGCACCTGCGCGGAACGGGTATCGAATGTTACCGACAGGTACCCCATAAGATGTGTCCGGTGATGTGTCCGATCGGCCACCGCTCAGGGTTTGCCGTCCGGCGGGGCCGGGTCGGTATGGGTGAGCATCTGGCGCAGCAACGGCAGCGTCACCGCCCGCTTTTGCTCCATCGAAAACCGGTCGAGCCGGTCGAGCAGAGCCATCAGGCTCGACATATCGCGCTCGAAGTGCGTGAGCAGATAGGCTGGCACGTCGGCTGCCAGTTGCAACCCACGCTCGCGTGCGGCGTTTTGCAGGGCCTGCTTCTTGCCGTCATCGTCCAATCCCACAATGTGGAATACAAGACCCCAGCCGAGGCGGGTGCGCAGGTCTTCGCGCAGCGGCATGTCGACCGGCGGCTGTGAGCCGGCGGCTACGAACGCGCAATGCGGACGGGCGCGGGTCTCGTTGAACAGATTGAAGGCCGCGATTTGCTGCGTAGGCGAGAGGTTGTCGCTGTCGTCCACGCAGTAGACCGTGCTGGCGTCGTCGAACGTGAAAGCGGCCAGCGGGCTGTTGGGACGCAAATAACGCGCGCTCGGCCCCACGGCGTGGCACAGGGCCTCCATCAGATGGGTGCGGCCGGACCCGGCAGCTCCCCAGAGGTAGATGCCGCGGTCGCGCGCCGTGCCCGCCGAGAGTTCGGCGGGAAGGTCGGCAAGCGTCTGCGCCGCCTCGCGGTTGGGCCCGACAATAAAATTGTCGAACGTCGCGGGCGGCGGGGTGCCGAGGTCGAGATACAGTTGCTGAATCACGAACGAAGAAAGCCGGCTAAAGGCCGGCAGAGTACGGTTTACAGGGCACGCCGGGCATTCCTGGCGTCCGATATCCGCTTTGCGTTCCGAAAGGACACGCGCATCGGGTAAAATCGCATTTTACCGAACCTTGATGCATTCCCGTCATGTCACACCCTAACGAAACATCCGGCCTTTCCTATCGCGACGCTGGCGTCGACATCGAAGCGGGCGACGCATTGGTCGAAGCGATCAAGCCGTTTGCCAAGAAAACCCTGCGCGACGGCGTGCTGGGCGGCATTGGCGGCTTCGGCGCACTGTTCGAAGTGCCCAAGCGCTACAAGGAGCCGGTGCTCGTTTCGGGGACCGACGGCGTGGGCACCAAGCTCAAGCTGGCCTTCACGCTGAACAAGCACGACACGGTGGGCCAGGATCTGGTCGCCATGAGCGTGAACGACATTCTGGTGCAGGGCGCCGAGCCGCTGTTCTTCCTCGACTACTTCGCCTGCGGCAAGCTGGACGTGGCCACGGCCGCGACGGTCGTCAAGGGCATCGCCCAGGGTTGCGAGCTGTCCGGTTGCGCGCTGATCGGCGGCGAGACGGCGGAGATGCCGAGCATGTACCCCGACGGCGAATACGATCTCGCCGGTTTCGCGGTCGGTGCGGTCGAAAAGAGCAAGATCATCGACGGCAAGTCGATCGTCCCGGGCGACGTGGTGCTGGGTCTGGCCTCGTCGGGTGCGCATTCGAACGGTTACTCGCTGGTTCGCAAGATCCTTGAAGTCGCCAAGCCGGATCTGGACGCAGACTTCCACGGCCAGCCGCTGCGCGACGTGCTGATGGCCCCGACGCGTATTTACGTCAAGCCGCTGCTCGCGCTGATGGAAACGCTGACGGTCAAGGGCATGGCTCACATCACGGGTGGCGGCATTGTCGAGAACATCCCGCGCGTGCTGCAGGATCATCTGACGGCCGACATCAAGCAGGACGCCTGGACGCTCCCGCCGCTGTTCCAGTGGTTGCAGGAACACGGCAAGGTGGCCGACGCCGAAATGCATCGCGTGTTCAACTGCGGTATCGGCATGGCCGTGATCGTGTCGGCTGCCGACGCGGACGCTGCGCTCAAGCACCTCGAAGCGTCGGGCGAGACGGTCTACCGTCTGGGCACGATTCGCGAGCGTAAGGAAGGCGAAGCACAAACGATCGTGTCGTAAGCCATTCGTCGTCAGGAATGCACAAAGCCCGCAGGAGATCCGGCGGGCTTTTTGTTTTTGGGTTGGCGGGTTATCGTCGGCTGCGTTCGGACGGTGTTCGCCATCGCCACTTCAACGTTGTCAGCACGACGTCTCTTGCACCGCTATGCGCTTGCGTGTTTCCCCGAGACAGAAGAACACCATGATCGCGCACAACATCGTCGCCATGGCGAGGCGGTCGAGCAAAGTCGAGAATGCTTGCTCGTAGGAGTCGCGTAATACCGCTTCGCTCCACACAGGCACGTTTGCTGCCGCACCGTGCAGATCGCCCGCCACGATGCGGTTGACCGTCTCGCGGGCGATGTTGGGCGCCACTTCGCCATGCACGTCGGGCAAATGGGAGCCAATCAGCGCGATCAGCACCCCGCCCACAAGCGCGAGCGCAAGGCCTTCGCTTGCCACACGCGTCGTGTTGAAGATGCCCATCGCCATGCCCGCACGTTCCGTCGGCACCACGCTGACCGACAAACCGTCCATCAGCCCCCAAGGTATCGCGCTGCCAGTGCCGATCACGAGCATCGGCCAAAGCGAAGGGCTCAATACGCCGGTCTCCGGCGCACCGATGCAGCGCGCGAGCCACCCCAGACCGGCCGCCGCGATCACCAGTCCTGCACTGCAAAGCACGCCCGCAGGCATGCGCCTTGCGAGTTGCGTTGCGATGAACGGCACGACAAGCATCGGCAGCGACAGCGCCATCATCTTCAGCCCCGCCACGATCTCGCTGTCGCCGTGCACGCCGATGAAGCGTAGTGGCAGTAATACGAGCAGCACGATGTAGCAAAGGCATGTGGCAATCGGCAGCATTTGCACGCCGATGAAGCGCACGTAACGAAACAATGTCAGGTCGAGCATCGGATGCGCGACACGTCGTTCGACGATGACGAACGCGATCGCCAGCAACAACGCCAACACGAGCGTACCGATGACCTCCGGTGCCGCTGCCCCGAGCGCCGGTGCCTGAATCACACCGTAAGTGAAGCAGGCGAGGGCGCTGGTGAACGTCAGTGTGCCGGGCCAGTCGAGGCCGGTGGCCGCCGGATCACGCGACTCACGCACGCACTGTGCACCGATGACGAGCGCCAGCGCGGAGACGGCAGCTGTCGCACCGAACACGCCTTGCCATCCGAAGCGTGCAATCAACGCGCCGGCAAGCAACGGTCCAAACGCCAGGCCGACACCGAAGGTCGTCCCCAAGAGTCCGTAAGCGCGGGCGCGGGCGTGACCATCGAAGTCCTGCGCGAGCGATGCGCCCCCACCAGCGAGCGTCGCCGCAGCCGCCACGCCTTGCAGCGCACGAAGCCAGTCGACGGCAAGCGCGGAGCGCGCCAGCACCAGCCCGAGCGACGTCAGCAGCAACGCGGCCACGCCCAGCAGAAAGACACGTTTGCGGCCGAACGCATCGGCGCACGCGCCTGCGGCCATCAGGCAGCCACCGAACGCCAGCATGAACGCGCTGGTGATCCAGCGCATTTCAAGCGCGCTGCCGTGTAGCGCCGCACCGATGGCCGGTGTGGCGACGGCCCCGCCGGAAAAACTCATCGGCAGCAGCAACGCTGCGATGCACACGGAAAACAGGCCAAGCAACCGGCGGCGCAGCGACGCCTGCATCTGCGGGGCGGGCCGGGAGGTCATGAGCGACATGAAGACATCCTGAGAAGATGCGAAACGTCGGTTGACGTCACGCCATACATGCTAGGAAATCGTCAATCGAGAATAAACAGGCTATAGGTTCTTAGATTCAGGAATAAAATTCCGTAATTGGCGGTGCGCGATGCGAGACACTGCCGGGCGATGCACTGCCCCCGAAACGCGAAGGAGAGATAAGCGAGGATGGACAATCTGGCGGAAATTACGGCTTTCGTGCGGGCGGCCGAGACCTTGAGTTTCGTGGCGGCGGGGCGTGCGACGGGCGTGTCGGCATCGGCCATCGGCAAGCAGATCGCGAGACTCGAAACGACACTCGGCGTGCGGCTCTTTCAGCGCAGCACGCGACGCGTGAATCTCACGGAGGCCGGGCAGATGTACTACGAACGCTGTCGTCGCGTACTCGATGAGCTGGCCGACGCGCGCGCCATGCTCTCGCAGGTGTCGCAAACGCCGCGAGGCAAATTGCGCATCGGGCTGCCGGTCACGGCGTACCGCTTCGTCATGCCGCTGCTACCGGCATTCGCCGAGAAATATCCGGACATCGAGCTTGATCTAAACTTCGACGACCGTATCGTCGATCTAATCGAAAGCGGGCTGGATGTTGCGATTCGCAGCGGCGACTTGCCGGACTCCACGCTGATGTCGCGAAAGGCAGGGCCTTTTCGGTTCGTGCTATGCGCGTCACCGAGATATCTCGCAAAGCATGGCGTGCCGCAAACACCGGCCGATCTGGCAACGCACGCCTGCCTTCGCTTCCGCTTTCCGACGTCGGGGAAATTGCAGCCGTGGGTATTCGCAGCAGATATCACACACGAGCCGAAGCTGAACACGAGCCTCACATGCAACAACATGGAAGCGTTGCTCAGCGCGACGACCCACGGGCTGGGCGTCGCCTACATGCCCGACTTTCTCGCGCACGATGCGCTCGCGGCCGGGCAGCTTCAGTCGTTCCTGGACGATGTGCTGGAGAACCCTGGACAGTTCTGGATGCTATGGCCTTCCAGTCGGCATCTCTCGCCGAAGCTGCGCGTGTTCGTCGACTTCATGTGCGACCGGATGCTGTGAGCGTTGCGCGCTGTCATCCGGTCACCGCTTCATCCGTGCTTCCACCGCCGCCATCACATCGTCCAGTGTCGTTTCCATCACTCGCACGAGATCGTCGAGTTGCGCGCTGGGCGCGGCGGCGCGCGGCGTAATGCGCAGGGTGTGAAAGGGCATCGACGGCTCGAAGCGTCGCAATACGAGATCCGAATCGAGGAAGTCGTAGGCCGACACCGGGTGCAGCAAGCCGATACCGACGTTCTCCTTGACCATCGTGCCGATGTTGATCGAATAGCGCGCCGTGGCGACGACCTGCTCATGCAGCTGGCCGTCGGCGAACAACTGATCCATGCCCCAGCGGATCATGTCCGTCGGCTCGTACGAGAGAATCGGCTGTCCCTTCAGATCGGCCAGACGAATCACCTTCTTGCGCGCGAGCGCGTGACCCGCAGGTAACGCGCAGATGGCGTCGAGTTTGGCAAAGGAGACAGCGTCGGTGGCCGCCACGTCGATGGTGTCGGTCACCAGCCCCAGCGCCAGCTGGTGTGTGACAACCTGATCGCGAATCAGGTCCGATGCGCCGGTTGTCAACGCCAGTTGCACGCTCGGGTACAACGCGCGGTACCCGGCCATCACGCGCGCGGAGAATCCCAGCCCGAACGACACGACCGACCCGACACGAATGACGGCCCGGTCGGGGTTGCGCAGATTCAGCGCGAATTCGCGGATGTTGTCGAGACCCGCATAACGGCGCTCGACTTCCTCGAACAGCGCGAACGCTTCCGCCGTCGGCTCAAGACGGCCCCGCGCACGGTCGAATAGCGTGAGGCGCGTCGAGCGTTCGAGATCGGCGACGAGACGGCTCACCGCAGACTGCGACGTGCCGAGCACCTGTGCCGCTTTGGTGGTCGTGCGCGTGAGCATCAGCGCCCGAAAGGCGTCGATGTGCCGGAAATCCATCGATTCTCCACGAAAGGTTGGCGTGTGGGCAGACGTGTCAGGCCGCAGACTCAGGCGTGAGCGACGACGCGCGACCCACCGAGGCGCGTCGCCCCCCTCCCCATCCGGTGCAGCCACTGCCTTACAGCGCGAAAGCGTGGATTTTACCGCCCTTCATCACCATCGGAATTCGCTCCCCCTGCCCGAGCAGGCAGTCGAGCGACGCGAGCGGATTGCCGTCGACGATCAGCACATCGGCATGTGCGCCGGGCACGATTTCACCGAGTTGCCCCGACTGTCCGAGCACCTCCGCGCCGACGACCGTCGCACTGCGCAGAATCTCCGCGGGCGACAGAACTTCGGCACGCAGACGGAATTCGTCGCTTTGCAGGCGCTGCGACTCGCCGAGCAGGTCCGAGCCGTAACCCATCTTCACACCGGCTTCGCGGAAGATCTCCAGCGAGCGCAGACCGGCGGCGTGCACGTCGGCAATCTTCGCGACGCTGTCGTCGGGCAGGCCGAGTGACTTGCCTTCGTTGGCAAGCGCGTCGTAAGTCACCAGCGTTGGCACCGCATACGCGCCTTGCTCCGCCATGAAGCGTGCGGTCGGGGCATCGACAAGGTTGCCGTGCTCGATGGTACGCACACCGCAACGCACGGCACGTTCGATGGCCGCCGCCGTGTACGCATGCGCGAGCACATAGGTGCCACGCCCGCGCGCCTCCGCGACGATGGCGCGGATTTCGTCTTCCGAATAACCCCATGCGCCGACGGGATCGGTCGGCGACGCCACGCCGCCCGACGCCATGATCTTGATCTGGTCCGCACCCATTTGCAGTTCTTCGCGTACGGCGCGGCGCACTTCGTCCACGCCGTCGGCCACGCGGGAGAGCGCGCCGACGCGCACACAGCACGGGCACGGGCCGTCGGTGCCGATGTAGTCGGTGCGTGGGCGTCCGTCACCGTGGCCGCCGGTCTGGCTGATCGCGCGGCCCGACACGAACAGACGCGGGCCTTCGGCCAGCCCGCTCTCGACGGCGTGCTTGATGGCGTGACCTGCGCCGCCCGCATCGCGGACCGTGGTGAAGCCGCGTCGCAACATGCCTTGCAGAATCGGTACCGATTTGAGCGTGACGAGCACGTTCGGCAGATGCGCCTGCGCCGAGAGATTGAGCTGCGTCGCGTGTACGTGCACGTGCAGATCGATGAGGCCCGGCATGACGGTGCGGCCGTGCGCGTCGATCTCGCGTGCGGACGTCGCGCGAATCGGCTTGTCCGAGACTTCCTTGATGCGTCCGTTTTCAATCAGCACAGCGTGATCTTCGCGAAGCTCGCCCTTGATGGGGTCCAGCAGCGCGCAGTTCGACAGCAGAATCGACTCCATGACTTCTCCTCCGGGATGTTGTTTTGCGCAGACGCTCGTACGTCGGCATCTGCTTTCCGTTCTCAATCGATGGTCGCGTGCGCGAGCGTTCGCGGGGTCTGGGTGAGCATGATCGGCGTGTCGCCGGTGACGACCGAGTCGTCCAGTCGGAACCCGCCCAGCCCGTAGACATAGATGCCCGGCTCGGCCGAATACACTTCGTTCGCCAGCAGCGGGCGATGGTTGAACGCCATGTCGTCCGGATACTCGTGACCGATGATGCCCATGCCGTGACCGGTGCGATGACGGATGTACTCCCCGCAACCGGCTTTCTCGATGACGGCCTGCGCAGCGGCGTCGATGCCGGACACGGGCTTGCCGGTGATGGCGGCCCCGACAGCGGCTTCGTTCGCCGCGCGCGCGACCTCGTAGAAGTGCGCCTGTTCGCTCGACGGTTTGCCGCAGAACCACGTCCGTTCGTTTTCGATGACGAGACCGTTCAGACGCGGGATCACGATATTCACCATGCCGTCGCCTTCGCTGATGCGCGCGCCGCACGACGCACCATCGCCATGTGGCGAGGCCGACGCCGGGCCGGAAAGCGTCCAGCAGCGCATGACTTCGAGGTTCTCGCCGGGGAAGCGCTTTGCCCCCTCAGTGACCATCAACGCGGCCATCGAGTAGTCGAGTTCCTGCACCAGGCGCCCGGGACGAATGTTCTCGCGATACCGGTCCTGCACCCAGTCCGCCAGTTCGGCAGCCGCCCGCATGATGGCGATCTCTTCTTCGTGCTTGACCCAGCGCAGGCCACGCATGTCCGCGAGCATCGGCACGAACTTCGCGTCGGGCAGCATGGCGCCCGCACGCGCGAGCGGACCACCTGCGGCATCGACCCCGATACGCGATGCGGCCAACCCGGCGGCGCGCAGCGTGTCCGCGATGAGCGCGGGCACTTCGGCGAGCAGCGGCTGGCGTTGCGTGACGCGCGGATGCTCGGCGTAGAGTGTCACGCGTTCCAGATCGAGCCACAGGTGATGACGCTCGCGCGCCATCATCAGATGGTGCGTGGACAGTTCGTTCATCACGGCGAACGGCTCGCCGCTACGCGGCACGCAAATGGCGATGGGACGCTCCCACGTCTGCACGTCGACGTGAAAGTTGGTGGCCCACTGGAAGAAGTCGGCGGCGGTGAATACGAGCGCATCGACACGCGTACGGTCCATCAGATCGTTCATCAGCCCGCGACGGTACTGACGTGTGGCATCGGAGAGAGTCGGCATGGGGAAATCCTTGTCTGCAAACGAGAGGCGAAGTGTCAGAGACATGCGCGCAGGGTAGGGCAATGCGAAGCTCGCGCGCACGAACGAAGTCAGGTCATCATCGTCTTCGCGTAACGGCGGTGAATGACCCAGTGAGAGGCAATGGCGAGTGCGAACGTCACGACCATCGACACGATGGAGAGCACCGCGCCGAACGGCCAGTTGTTTGCCTTGGCGATCTGGTCGTAGATCGAAGGCGTCATCATCGTGATGCCGGTGCCGCCGAGTAGCACGGGGGTGGCGTACGCGTTCATGCACAGAATGAAGACGAGCATGGTGCCCGCTGCGATACCCGGTGCGGCCATCGGGAGGATCACACGGGTGAGCGTCTGACGAAAGGTGGCGCCGAGATTGCGCGCGGCTTCTTCGACAGAGAAGTCCATGCCTTCGAGCACACTCTGCAACGTCAGAATCATGTAGGGCAGCACGACCGCCGTGGTGCCGATGACGACGGCAAACGGCGTGTACAGCAGACGAATCGGCTGCGGCACGATGCCCAGCGACACGAGCAGCGAGTTGACGAAACCGGCGTTGCCGAGCATCACCATCCAGCCCGCCGCGCGCACCACGTTGCCCACGAGCAACGGGAACACCAGCAGCATGACGAGCAGGCTCTTGAAACGGCTTTGCGTGCGCGCCAGCACATACGCAACGGGGAAGCCGAAGACGAGTGCGAGCACCGTGCACAGCGATGCGACCTTGATCGTCGTCCACAACACCGACAGGTAGTACGGATCGGTGAAGAACTTGATGTAGTTCGCGCCGGTGAGGGCTGCCTGCATCATGTCGACGGGGTCGAACCGGTTGAAGCTGTAGCGCACCAGTTGCAGGCCCGGCAGCACGATCACCAGCAGCACCACGAGCGTGGCGGGTGCTGCGAGCGACCCGCCGGTGAACGCGCCGCGCACCGCGCGTGCGGTGGCGGCCCGGGAGGCTTCGGTGGGCGGGCGGTGCGACGTCATGGCGGCGTCCTGTGCCTTATGTGCGTCTGGTGAGTTGGCGACGTTCACAGCCCCACCTTGAATTCCTTGTTCCAGAAATCGAGCAGCGCGGGCTTATCGGCGGTGAAGCGCGCATAGTCGAGCTTCACCATGCGGTCGAGTTCGGCGTTCGTGAAGCCCACGCTTTGCTGCAACGACGGTGGCAGGTTCGCGTTCTTCACGGTTGGCGCGTAGCCCATCGTCTCGGCAAAACCGATCTGGGCACGCGGGTCGAGCATCGCGTTCAGATAGTTGAAGCCGCATGGCTTGGACTGCGAGTTCTTCGGCACGGCGGCTTCGAACGTCACCGGCACCGCGCCTTCCTTCGGTACCACGTAGTCGATGGGCACGCCCGCCTTCTTCCACTGAAGTGCGCGCGCCTTCCACATACATGTGAACCAGATGTCTCCGCTCTTGAGCGCCGAGGCCACCGCTTCGTTCGACGGATAGACCTTGGGTTGCTGTGACTTGCGCAACTCGCGCAGGAACTGCACGCCACCGGCCATATCGCCGTCTTTGTGACCGGCCGCGAGCGAACTGCTCACCACGTTGAAGTTGTAAAGGATGTCGGAGAAGCCGACCTTGCCCTTGAGCTTCGGATCGAGCGCGGCGGTGAACGAGTCGGGTTTCGTGCCGAGCTTTTCCGGGTTGTAGACGATCACCATCGCGCTGAAGATGTGCGGGATCGAGTACGGACGACGCAGCGCTTCGAGCGTGTTGGCCAGATTCGGCACGAGCTTCGCGTCGACGGTCTCGAGGATCCCCGAGCGGTTGATGTCGTACATGTCGAGGTCGGCGAGACAGGCAACGTCGAGTGAGCCGCGACGCGATGCCTTCTCGGCGCGCAGCTTTGTCATGCGTCCGACCTGATCGGCGGAGTCGTACGTGACCTTGCCGCCAGCGGCTTCGATGATCGGCTTGCCGATGTTCTGTTCAAGCAGGTTCAGATAGTCGCCGCCCCAGGTGCCGACGACCACGTCCGGACACGCCTGCGCGGCATACGCCGAGAGGGTATCGAGTCCCAGCGCGGGGGCAATCACCAGACCGGAAGCGGTCTTCAGGAACGTGCGGCGGTTCAGGGCGTGCGTCATGTCGTCATCCTTCTAAACGTCGGCCGTCGAGGGCCTTGGCATGGGTCGAAGCGTGGGTGAAATGAGTGTGGGGTGAGGGCTTTAGTCGTGAAGCATCAAGCGTTGAAAAACAGGCAGTCGGTGCTCGCGAAGCACGCCTTGAGCGCGCTGCCGGGGGCGTAAAGCCGGGCGTCGTCGCGTGCCGTGTTCGGCACATGCGCGACGAGCATTTCGCCTTGCGGGCTCTTTAGCCGAAGCTCCAGCGTCGAGCCGAGATAGATCGTCTGATCGACGGTGACGGGCAGGGCGGTTTCGTGTTGCGCCGGGGCGTCGGTCAGGCGCAGGCGTTCGGGGCGGATACCGAGCGTTTTCGCGTCGGGTGTCGCGCCTGCCAGCGCAAGGCGCTCGCCCTTGGCGGTGACGAACTGGCCCGCCTCCATCTGTCCGGCGAGGAAATTCATCTTGCCGAGGAAGTTGGCGACGAAGGGATTCGCCGGACGTTCGTAGAGGGCGTCGGCGGTGCCGATCTGCTGCACGCAGCCGTCGTGCATCACGGCCAGACGGTCGGCAATCGCGAGCGCCTCTTCCTGATCGTGCGTGACGAAGATCGTCGTGAGGCCGAGACGGCGTTGCAGCGCGCGGATTTCTTCGCGCACTTCGGTGCGAAGCTTCGCATCGAGGTTCGAGAGCGGTTCGTCGAGCAGGAAGACGTCGGGGCGAATCGCGAGCGCGCGGGCGATGGCCACACGCTGCTGCTGACCGCCGGAGAGCTGACGCGGATAGCGATCGGCGAGCGACGTGAGGCGCACCATGTCGAGCGCTTCGCGAATGCGTGTGGCGCGGTCGGCGGCGGACACGCGCCGCATCTCCAGCCCGAACGCCACGTTCTCGGCGACCGTCATGTGCGGGAACAGGGCGTAGCGCTGAAACACCATGCCGGTGTTACGACGGTGCGGCGGCAGACGCGACACCTCTTTGCCGCCGATCCAGATTTCACCGGCCGTCGGCTCGACGAAGCCCGCGACCATGCGCAGCGTGGTGGTCTTGCCGCAGCCGCTAGGGCCGAGGAAGGCCACGAGTTCGCCTTCGGCGATGTCGAGTGAGAAGTCTGCTACGGCAGCGGCGTTGCCGTACTGCTTGCGCAGCGAGCGAAGCGAAACGTTGGCCATGTCAGATCACCTGGCTGAGTTTGACGAAGCGATCGGTGATCAGCATGACGATGCCGAGCAGCACGATCTGCGCCGCAGACACGGCAGCAATCGTCGGATCGAGGTTGAATTCGAGGTACTGCATGATCGCGATGGGCAGCGTGGTCTTGCCCGGCCCCACGAGCGGCAGCGTGAGTTCGAGGTTCTCGAACGACACGATAAAGCTGAACAGTACGGCCGCGACGATGGCGGGGCGCAGCATCGGCAACGTCACGCGCCAGAGCGTGCGCCACGGGCCTGCGCCGAGGTTGCGTGCGGCTTCTTCGATGGTGCCGTCGATCTGCGCGAGGCTTGCGCCCACGAGGCGCATCGTCCACGGAATGGTCAGACAGATGTGGGCAATCACGAGACCGCCGAACGTGCCGACGATGTCCATGTCGAGCGCGTTCTCGGCGCGCAGATAGAACAGATAGGTGGCGATGCCCGCGACGATACCCGGCACAACGAGTGGCAGCAGCAGAACGTTGCCGAGCGTGCGACGCCCGGGGAAGCGGTAGCGGGCAAGGGCGAGCGATGCGGCCACGCCGAGGATGACGCCGCCGATGGCCGCGCACGCAGCGAGTTGCAGGGAGAGCAGGAAACCGTTGGCGAACGCAGCGTTGCGCCACGCGTTGACGTACCACGACACGGTATAGCCGCTCGGCGGGAACGTGATGATCGCGTCTTTGAAGAAGCTCAGCCAGACGACGAAGATCAGCGGACTCAGCATGAACAGGTAGATCAGCGCGATCCCTGCACGCACCGCCCATTTCGTCCATGCCGCAACCGGCACGCGCCTCGGGCTGCCTGTCGGCAGTCTCAGCACATCGCCCGTCACCCCACTCGGCTCCATCGAAGTCTGCGTCATTGGCACCCTTCCCGGTATCGTGGATTCGATGCAAATTTGCATTGCTCGAAACGTTGATATGCAAATTAGCATATCAAAATCGACATGCAAACCGGAAAGCTGTCAGGGTTTCAACGGATGCCGGGAGGGGGCGTTCAGTCGCGCCAGAGCGCGCGCACGGTCGCGAGGGCGCGTTGCTGTGCGTCGGCGGCGGTGCAGTCGACGATGTGACGCTCCGGCATCGAGCGCAGCCACGTGAGCTGACGCTTGCACAACTGACGCGTGGCGAAGACACCCTTGTCGCGCATGGTGTCGTAGTCGGTCTCGCCGTCGAGGTATTCCCACACCTGACGGTAGCCGACGCAGCGCATCGACGGCAGACCCGGATCGAGGTCGCCGCGCGCGCGCAAGCGCTCGACTTCTTCGACGAAGCCCGCCGCGAGCATCAAACGGAAGCGCTCCGCGATGCGTGCGTGTAACACCGAGCGGTCACCCGGCTCCAGCGCCACCGGCACGAACGTGTGCGGTGACGCCGTGTCGGGCGTTTGTTCGGCCAGCCACTGCGACATCGGTTTGCCCGACAACTCGAAGATTTCCAGCGCGCGTTGAATGCGCTGTGCGTCGTTCGGCGCGAGGCGTGCTGCCGTCACCGGATCGACGCTCGCGAGCCGCGCATGCATTGCAGGCCAGCCGTCGCGTGAGGCGTCTTCATCGAGTTTTGCACGCACATCGGCGTCGGCCGACGGCAGTGGCGAGAGGCCTTGCGTGAGCGCTTTGTAGTACAGCATCGTGCCACCGACGAGCAGCGGACGACGTCCGCGTGCGGCGATCTCGTCGACCAGACGTAGCGTGTCTTCACGGAATTGCGCGGCCGAGTAGGCGTCGCGCGGATCGATGATGTCGATCAGGTGATGCGGTACGGTCGCGAGTTCGTCGGCGCTCGGCTTGGCCGTGCCGATATCCATCTCGCGATAGACGAGTGCGGAGTCGACGCTGATGATCTCCAGCGGGGTGGCTTGCGCGAGCGCTAGCGCGGCCGCAGTCTTGCCGGAAGCCGTCGGGCCCAGCAAGCAGACGATCGGAGTGTTTGCCTTCATGAACCGCTCAACGTCCGCGCATGAACAATTTGTCGAGGTCGCCGAGCGTGAGCTGGTACCAGGTGGGACGTCCGTGATTGCACTGGTCGGCACGCTCGGTCGCTTCCATCTGACGAAGCAACGCGTTCATTTCCTCGTGCGTAAGACGCCGGTTCGCCCGCACTGCCGTGTGGCATGCGAGCGTGCCCAGCAACTCGTGCTGACGCTCGGTGAGCACGCGCGAACCGCCGTACTGACGCAGATCGGCCAGTACCGCGCGGGCCAGCGCCTGTGCGTCGGCGCCGTCGAGTAGCGCAGGGATGGCGCGCACGGCGAGCGTCGTCGGGGACATGGCGGCGAGGTCGAAGCCGAGGGCCGTCAGCGTCTCCTGATGCTCTTCCGTCGTGCCGATTTCCACCGGGTCGGCGAAGAACGTCACCGGGATGAGCAGTGGCTGAACGGGTACGCTGCGCTCGACCAGCGCCTGCTTGAAGCGCTCGTACAGAATGCGCTCGTGCGCGGCGTGCATGTCGACCAGCACGAGGCCGTAGGCGTTTTGCGCGAGGATGTAGATGCCGTGCAGCTGGCCGAGCGCGAAGCCCAGCGGCTGTTCGAGCTGCATGGCGGCTGCGGCGTCGGCGGAGGTGCTGGCGCCGGAGGCAGCCAACGCATCGGCAAGACCGCCGGTGAGTACTGCGCCGTCTGGAGCGCTCAGACCGCCTGAACTGCCATAAGGCGGTGACGGTGCGTCCGTCACCCCCGGCTGTCCGTAGGGACGTGCCGCTGGCGGCGCAGTGCGTCCGAAAAGATTGTCGTAGACGGACATCGGCTGCGGCACCGGCAACGAACCTTGCTGCGCGCGCGCATTCCAGCTGCTGCCACCCGGCGTGCCGAAGCCGCCCGCCGCACGTGCGCCCAATCCGCCGCCAAGGCCACCGCTGATACCCCCCAGTCCGCCTGCCGCACCCGGACCGGCAGCGAGACCGCCACCTTCCGTCAGATGCGCCGAGTGCGTTGCGCCGCCGCTGCCAGCCGCGCGCGCGAGCGCACGTTGCACCGCGTGGAACACGAACTGGTGGACGCTTCGCGCATCGCGAAAACGAACTTCGATCTTCGACGGGTGAACATTGACGTCCACCAACTGCGGTGGCAGTTCGAAGTACAGCACGTACGCCGGGTAGCGGTCGCCGTGCAATACGTCTTCATAGGCGGCGCGCACGGCGTGCGTGAGCAGCTTGTCGCGCACGAAACGGCCGTTCACGAAGAAGAATTGCTGGTCGGCGCGACCACGGCTGGCCGTCGGCAGGCCGACGAAGCCCGAGAGGCGCAGTTCTGCTGCGCCTTCGTCCAGCGCGAGATGAGCGTCGGCGAAGTCGTTGCCCAGCACGCGCGAGACCCGTGTGGCGGCATCCGACGCGTTCCAGTGCTCCACGGCCCGGTTGTTGTGCAGGATCGAGAACCCGACGTCCGGGCGCGCAAGAGCGCTGCGGCGGATCACGTCCATGCAATGACCGAACTCGGTTTGTTCGGTCTTCAGGAATTTGCGGCGCGCGGGGGTGTTGAAGTAAAGGTCGCGCACGTCGACCGTGGTGCCCACCGGACCGGCCGCCGGGGTCAGCGCTCCGGTGTTGCCGTCGATGGCGGTCGCGTGCGGGGCGTCGATCTGACGGCTGGAGAGGGTGAGCTGTGCGACCGAGGCGATGGACGCAAGCGCTTCTCCCCGGAATCCGAGCGTCAGCACCGACTCTAGCTCGTCTAGCGTGCGAATCTTGCTCGTCGCGTGGCGAGTTAGCGCCAGCGGGAGTTGCTCGGCGGACATGCCGCCGCCGTCATCGGTAATGGCGATGCGGCGCACGCCGCCTTCTTCGAGCTTGACCTGGAGCGCACGGGCACCGGCGTCGAGAGCGTTTTCCAGTAGTTCCTTAACCACGGACGCCGGACGCTCGACCACCTCGCCTGCGGCGATCTGGCTGATGAGCTGGTCGGGCAGCACGCGGATGGCGCGTGCGGGCGCGAGGCCCGCTGGCATTGGGCCGGGACGACGTTCGGGGGTGTCGAAGGAAGCGCTGCCGGGCGCATCGGCGGCCGGGTCTTGCGCTTCAGGGGCGGGGGGCGGGGTGGCAGACATGGGAACCATTATAAAGGCTGCCCTCAAAGACATAGGTCGGGCGCCGTTTCGGCGTGTGACACGCGATTTAATGCGGGGCGGCATGCGCCCATCCGCTCGGTTTTGTCATTTTTCCGTGTTTAATTGGCAAGGGTCTGTTCCCCCTAAATCCGGGCACGTTCCCTCCGGGTTGCCCCACCCAAAGGGGCGATCGCGGCTTTATGATCCTCGCGAATATTCCCGATATTCGCTTCGGCTCATGCCTCGCGCTCGCCCCTTTGGCCAGGCAACACGAGCCCGGATTTAGGGGGAACAGACCCTAATTCGACTGTGGGATGCTGGTATGATGCGACTCGTCGCGCGCCCGCAGGGACGGGCCGGCGTCCTTTATCTTGAGGAATCGACTTGGATACTTTGGTGCAATTGCTGGAGATGGTGCTCCATATCGATAAACATCTTGGGGTGTTTATCGATCAGTACGGAAATTGGGTGTACCTGTTCCTGTTCATGATCGTATTCGTGGAAACGGGGCTGGTGCTTTTCCCGTTCCTGCCGGGCGATTCCCTGCTGTTCATCGGCGGCGCTTTCGCGGCCACCGGGGCCATGGATCCGTGGCTGCTCGGTGTGCTGCTGTTCATCGCTGCGGTGACGGGCAACACGCTTAACTACTGGATCGGTTCGAAGATCGGGCCGCGCGTGTACGAGAAGAACTGGCGTTTTCTCGATCGCGACGCGCTGCGCAAGACGCACGACTTCTACGAACACCACGGCGGCAAGACCATCGTGATGGCGCGTTTTGTGCCGGTCGTGCGCACGTTCGCGCCGTTCGTGGCCGGTGTCTCGGCCATGCCGTGGACGCGCTTCCAGCTCTATAACGTGCTGGGTGCAGCGATCTGGGTGGTGCTGCTCGTGGGTGGCGGCTACCTGTTCGGCAACCTGCCGCTGGTTAAGCAGTACCTGAACGTGATCGTGCTGGTCGGTATTTCGGCCGCTGTCGTGCCCATCGCGCTCGGCGCGGTGTGGAAGTTGTTCACGCGCGGTCGTCGTAGCGATACGGCGCAAGGGCAGAGCAAGTAAGCCAGTCGATTTGCGAGGGAGCGGCGGACGTCCGTTGCTCCCCGATCTGCCTGAAGCAGTACAAGTGGGTATAAAAAATGGCGCGTCCGGTTTCGGACGCGCCATTTTTTGTTGGGTCGCAAAGGCTGCGGATGCTCAGGCTGTACGGTTCTTCGCGATGGGCGGATTCTTCGAGAAGTAGGTCCGGATCCCCTTGAGCAGCGCGTTCGCGAGCCGTTCCTGATAGGCCGGATCGTTCAGATGCTGTTCTTCCCTGGGGTTGCTGATGAAGGCCGTCTCGACCAGCACCGACGGAATATCCGGTGCCTTGAGCACCGCGAACGACGCTTGTTCGACGTTCTTGCTGTGCAGACGATCCGCCACCGTGCCGATCTCGGCGAGCAGCGCGGTGCCGAACACCTTGCTGTCGCGAATCTGCGCAGTAGTCGACATATCGAGCAGCGCATGCGCCACCGTCCGATCGTTGGTCTTGATGTTGACGCCGCCGATCAGATCCGAGGCGTTCTGCGTTTTTTCGAGCAGCCGGGCGGTCGCGCTCGTCGCACCCCGTTCGGACAGCGCGAACACAGACGCGCCGTTGGCGGAGGGTGACGTGAAGGCGTCGGCGTGAATCGACATGAAGAGATCGGCGTCCACACGACGCGCCTTCTGCACGCGCACACCGAGCGGCACGAAGAAGTCGGCGTCGCGCGTCATCATGGCGCGCATGTTCGGCTGCGCATTGATCTTGTCGCGCAACCGTTTGGCGATCTGCAATACCACGACCTTTTCATACGTGCCGCTGCTGCCGATCGCCCCCGGGTCTTCCCCGCCGTGGCCGGGGTCGAGGGCGATCGTGAGCAGACGTGCCGTCTTCTGCCCGCGCGGTGGCGGCGGCAGATCGTCGGTGTCGTCGTCGTTGCGCTGAGCGAGCGGCGGTGTCTTGTCCGGGGCGGCCGGGGCTGGCTGCGTGGGGCCGGGGCGTGCGGGACGCGGCGACTGACCTTGCTGCGCATACCGCTGGAAGAACGCTTCGCTCTCTTCGGTGCTCGGCGTGTTGGCGTTGCCCGAGGTCTGCGGCGGATGCGAATTCTGCGCGAACGCCTGCGACTTGTTGGCGGTTTGCGCGAGCAGCTCCATGAGCGGATCGGGCTCGACGGCCGGATACAGATCGAACACGGTGCGGTACTTGTAGCCCGCCACCGGCGGCAGCGTGAACGACTGCGGCTTCACGCCCGCCTTCAGATCGAACACCATGCGCACGACGCCGGGCTTGAATTGCCCCACGCGCACCTGGGCGATCTGCGGATCGTTCGGCTGGATCTTGGCGACGAGGTCGCGCAGCGCCGGACTCAGATCCACTTCGTCGAGATCGATGACGAAGCGGTTCGGACTTTCCATCAACTGCTGCTGGAATTTGACCGGGTTGTCGGTCTCCAGCGTGACACGTGTGTAATCCCTCGCCGGCCAGACGCGCACTGCCACGATGGCGTTGGCGAACGCGAAGCGGGGGCCGGTGAGGGCGAGAATCAGGGTCGAAGCGCCTGCGCGCAAAGCGCGGCGGCGGCCGGCGTTGGGCGATGAGGCGTCGTCGGTACGGGCGAAGCGTTTGATCAGCATGAGTTCAGGCAAGCAAGACCGGCCGGCGTGTAGGCGCTCGTCGTGAGACGGCGGGCGTCGCCAACTGGTTCCAGCCAAAGGCGCAAATCAGGGGTGCCAAGGAGTCCTTCGGCTTTTTCCGGCCACTCGACCAGGCACAGGGCGTCGCCTGCAAAATGCTCGCGAAAGCCCGTGTCGTGCCATTCGGCCGGATCGGCAAAGCGGTACAGATCGAAATGATAGACCGGCAACACGCCTTGTGGTGTGTCGATGTTGTATGGTTCACACAGCGCGTAAGTGGGGCTTTTGACGCGTCCGGTGTGGCCCAGCGCGCGCAACAGCGCTCGTACGAAGGTGGTTTTGCCCGCGCCGAGGTCGCCCGAGAGCTGTACGTGCAGGCCCGCGTGCGCGGCGTCGGTATGCGCCATGCGCTCAACGACAGCGCGTGCGAGCGCCGCGGCGAAAGCCTCGGTGGCGGCTTCGTCCGGCAGCGCGAAGATGCGTTCGCCTAGCAGAGGCGGCGCAGAGGAGTCGGGCATGGCGGGCATTGCGTAAAATGGAGTCGATGAAAGCTTCCGTGATTTTCCCCGCTACCGCCGCACAAGTCGAGCCATCGGCACCTCCGAATGCAAAGGAAGTGTCGTCCTCGCGCGACATTGCGACGTCGTCGGCCCTCGATCAGCAGGGTCTGGCCGCGCTTGCGGTGCAAATCAGAGGGTGGGCGCGCGAGCTTGGCTTCGGTCATGTGGGCATCACGGACATCGACCTCTCGCATGCCGAAGCGGGTCTGCAACAGTGGCTCGACGACGGCTGTCATGGCGACATGGACTACATGGCGGCCCACGGTATGAAGCGTGCGCGGCCCGCCGAGCTGGTCCCCGGCACGGTGCGCGTGATCAGCGCCCGGATGAATTATCTTCCCATCGACACCGACCTCGCCCAGTGGCGCAAGCGCGAGATGGCGCGTGCCGAGATGCCCGGCGAGGCCGTGGTGTCGCTCTATGCCCGGGGACGCGACTATCACAAGGTGCTGCGCAATCGCCTGCAACAACTGGCGGATCGCATCACGCAGGCCATCGGGCCGTTCGGTTATCGCGCGTTCACCGATTCTGCGCCGGTGCTGGAAGTCGAACTCGCGCAGAAAGCGGGACTCGGCTGGCGCGGCAAACACACGTTGTTGCTCTCGCGCGACGCGGGCTCGCTGTTCTTCCTCGGTGAAATCTTCGTCGACGTCCCACTCCCAGTCGATGCCGACGATGCGCATGAAGACGACAGCGCCCGCCCAAATACCGGCATGGATCGCGGCGAGCACTGCGGCCAATGCCGTCGCTGCCTCGACGTCTGCCCGACGGGCGCGATCACCGAAGCGTTTCGCGTCGATGCACGTCTGTGCGTGTCGTATCTGACGATCGAACACAAGGGCGCGATCCCCGAGCCGCTGCGCGCCAAGATGGGCAACCGCGTTTACGGGTGCGACGACTGCCAGCTCTACTGTCCGTGGAACAAGTTTGCGCAGCCGTCGCCGCTGCCCGATTTCGCACCACGCAACAAACTCGACAGCGCGTCGCTCGTCGAACTGTTTGCGTGGACCGAAACGGAATTCATGGACCGGCTCGCGGGCAGCCCGATTCGTCGCATCGGTCACGAGCGATGGCTGCGCAATCTCGCCGTCGGCCTCGGCAATGCGCTGCGGGAGACGCCCAATGCCGATGCACGCAATCCCATGCGTGATGCGTTGCTCGCGCGTCGCGATCATCCCTCCGCGCTGGTGCGCGAACATGTCGAGTGGGCACTCGCTCAGGAAGGAGTTACGGTTTGAGCACGTCTGAGAGCATGCAAGTTTCCGAGCCGATGCTCACGCGCAGCACGTCGCTCATCGACCAGTTCTGCGACACGATCTGGCTCGAAGACGGCCTGTCGCGCAATACGCTCGACGCCTATCGTCGCGATCTGCGTCTGTTCGCGGAGTGGCTGGCAGACGAAGCGAAAGCATCGGACGCAGCGAATGGCGCGGACAAATTGCACGACACCCCGCCGACGATGTCCCTCGACACTGTGGACGAGGCGGCGCTCTCGGCCTATCTCGCGTGGCGTCGCGAAAGTCTGGCAAGCAGCGTGAACCGACGTCTGTCCGTCTTCAAGCGTTTCTACCAATGGGCGCTGCGCGAACACCTCGTGCAGCAGGATCCGTGTTTGCGGATTGCGTCGGCCAAACGGGCGCAGCGATTGCCCTCAACCTTGTCGGAAGCGCAGGTCGAGGCGCTGCTCGCCGCGCCGGATCTCACGCAGCCGCTCGGTCTGCGCGACCGCGCCATGCTGGAACTGATGTATGCGAGCGGCCTGCGCGTGTCGGAGCTGGTCGCGCTCAAGACCATCGAAGTGGGACTGAACGAAGGCGTACTGCGGATCTTCGGCAAGGGCGCAAAGGAGCGGCTGGTGCCGTTCGGCGAAGAGGCGAACGGCTGGCTCACGCGATATCTGGCGCAGAGTCGTGGTGTGTTGCTCGCGGGACGCGCGTGCGACACGCTGTTCGTGACGCAACGCGGCGAGGGGATGACGCGTCAGGCGTTCTGGTATCTGATCAAGCGGTACGCGCTGCAAGCCGACATTCGCGCGCCGCTCTCACCGCACACGCTGCGTCACGCGTTCGCCACGCACCTGATCAATCACGGCGCAGATCTGCGTGTGGTGCAGTTGCTGCTCGGTCACGCCGACATCTCGACCACACAGATTTATACCCACGTCGCGCGCGAGCGTCTCAAGTCGCTGCATGCGCAGCATCACCCACGCGGGTGACGGTCGCAAATCGGGCCGTGCCGCGTCAGAGCATCGTCTTGAGCTTGTGCTTGAGCACTTTGCCGGTCGACGCGGCGGGCAGGGCGTCGAGCACCCGAATCTGCGCGGGACGCTTGTACGGCGCGAGACGCTGTGCGGCCCAGGCGGCGAGCGCCTCGACATCGATCGGATGTCCCGGGCGTGCTTCAACAAACGCGATCACCTGCTCGTTGCCGACGTCCGCGTCGGCCGGTCGCCCGAGCACGGCCACCTGAAGCACGTCGGGATGACTCGCCAGCGCTTGCTCGACTTCGATCGGATAGACGTTAAAACCCGAGTGGATGATGAGTTCCTTCGCGCGTCCGGCGAGGAACAACGCGCCGTCCGCTGCACGACGTGCGAGGTCGCCGGTGCGCAGCCAGCCGTCTTCCGTCACGGTCGCGGCCGTCAGTTCCGGTGCGCGGTAGTAGCCGAGCATCACGTTCGGCCCGCGCACCCACAGCTCGCCGACGTCGCCCTCGATCACATCCTTGCCGTCGAGTCCCACGATACGCACCGCGACGCCCGGAATGACGGGGCCGACGGAGCAGTCTTCGCGCGGCGCGTCCAGCAAGGTCTGGGAGACGGTCGGGCCGCTTTCGGTGAGACCGTAGCCGTTGTGGATCGGCAGGCCGTAGAACGCTTCGACACGCGCCTTGAGCGCAGCGTCGAGCGGTGATCCGCCGGAGTAGACGAAGCGCAGACGTGGCGCAATGAGCGTGGTGCCCTGCGTCGTCACATACGCCATCAGGCGCGCATGCATGGCGGGCACGCCTTGCAGAATCGTCAACCCGTCGTGCGCGAGCGAGTCCAGCACCGCCTCGGGGGTGAAGCGTGCGGCGAGACGCAACGTGCCGCCGGCGTACAACGTCCCGAGACACACCGACGTCAACCCGTAGACATGCGAGATCGGCAGCACGCCATAGGCGATGTCGTCCGCGCCGACGCGTCGCAACGTGCTCGACACGGCCGCGATGAACATCAGATTGCGATGCGACAACCGCACGCCCTTGGGCGCACCGGTCGTGCCCGTCGTGTAAATCAGCGCCGCGCACTGTTCGGACGGATCGTTTTGCACCGGCTCGGCCGTGCTGGCGGGATCGACGTCCGACACCGCCAGCGCGCCCAGCGCCAGATCGGTCCAGGCAACCTTGGCGGCGTCGGTGCGCGCGTGCGCGGCAGCGTCCGGGGAGGCATCGATGGCGTAGACGGCGCAGCGCGGCTGCGCGTGCTCGCGAATCACCCGCAGCTCGGCGGCAGAAAGGCGGGCGTTGCAGAGCAGCGGCCACGCGTCGAGCGAGGCGACGGCGAGCAGCAGCACCACATACGCGATGCCGTTCTCGCCGACGATCATCACCCGATCGCCACCCCTGACACCGTGCTCGCGCAGGCGCTTTGCACACGCGCTCACGGCATGCGACAGTTCGCCGTACGTCATCCGGCCGAAGTCGTCGATCAGTGCGATGCGCGACGGCGTTTGCGCTGCGATGCGCGTCGGCAGGCTATCGATGCGCGTCGGCAGGTCGGCGAGGAACGCGCTCAAGGACGAGGCTGAGGACGCCGCGTCGGCGTCGGTCGGCAACGGAAGCAGGGGCGATATATGTGAGGCGGGCATGGCGGCATTGTAATGCCCGATGAAGCGATTGCTTACAATTCGTAATTAACGAACCCTAAGGGTCTCGCATGCACGCATGCTTGAACGCCTGCGACGCGATCCGTGAACCGACTGCATTTTTACGATATGAAATCCAAGGCCACCGCTGAAACCCCTGCGACCAAACAGCTTCGCGAAGCCAAGGTCGCGTTTCAGAACCACTTCTACGAGTACCAGGAGCATGGCGGCACGCGTGTCTCGTCGGAAGCGTTGCAGGTGCCGGAGCACGCGGTCGTCAAGACGTTGATCATGGAAGACGAGGACGCCCAACCGCTGATCGTGCTCATGCACGGCGATTGTCAGGTGTCGACCAAGGCACTGGCGCGGCAAGCCGGACGCAAGCGCATCGAGACGTGCAAACCGGAAGTCGCCAATCGTCATTCCGGCTTTCTGGTTGGCGGCACGAGTCCCTTCGGTACACGCAAGCGCATGCCGATCTTCATGGAAGCGTCGATTCTCGAATTGCCGGAGATCTACATCAACGGTGGACGTCGCGGCTATCTCGTCTCGATGGCGCCCTCGGAAATCGTGCGGGTGCTCGCGCCCACACTCGTCAATGTCGCGCTCACCGACTGAGTCGGACTGAGCGCTCGGCCACCTTCGCAGCCGCGCTTATACATCAACGCGCCTGTCTGGATTTCAAGAAATCGATCATCGCCACACTGTTGAGCAAAATCTGACTTGTCAGATTTTGCTCAACTGCGCACGTCCCTACGATGACGTCATGTATCGGACGGAGGCATGGCGATGGACGAGGCGAAGGGTTTGGCAAGGCAGGCAATCGGCATCTGGCGGGGGGGGCGTCATCTCGTTGGCGCAGCGCTGATCAGCGTGCTTGCGCTCGCTGTGCCGGTGTCGATGCCAGCGCATGCCAACGTCACCATCTCACCGATTGCCAGCGTTATCGCGGGCGAGAGGGCCCAGGTCAGCGTCATCCGTGTCACTTCTCAGTCGCCGCAGACGCAATACGTCGACGTGAGCGTCAAACACATCGTCGATCCGGCCACGGACGCCGAACATGAGATTCCCGTCAGTCTCGCGCAGGGCGCCGGCCTCGTTGCGTCTCCTGCAAAGTTCGTGCTCGCTGGCGGAGCGAGCCGACTGGTGCGTGTGGTCTCGCTCGGACGACCTGAGATCGAAACGGCGTACCGCGTCTACTTCCGGCCGGTTGCGGCGCCCGACGACGCACACGCTCAATCCTCCCTTACGGACTTCGATCCCGACGTCCACGTGAACTTCGTGTGGGGCGCGCTGGTGCGGGTCGCACCGAAGACGCCGACGCCGGAACTCAGGCGTACGGAAGACAACCGCGGTCTGCGCAACACCGGCAACGTCAGAGCGCACGTGCGCGCCGTGGGGCACTGCACCGGAGACGCCGACAACACCTGCGACTGGCTCGACGTTGGTCGCAGCGTCTACCCCGGTCAGACGCAAGCCTTTCCCGACACGCTGCATCGCTTGCCGGTGCGCATCAAGTATCTGCTCGACGGCTACGCGGACGCGCAGGTGATGCACCTGCCACTTGTGCCGTAGACAGTGCAACGGAGCCGCAGCGCTTCGCTTGTTTCCGGCGTCGCCGGAGACGTTCTTCAGACCCCCTCATCCACTTTCGCAAGGAATGTTATCCATGAAGATGTTCAGACAACTGGCCGCTGTGACGGCAATGGTGTGCCCGATGGCGCTCGCGAATGCGGCAGAAGTCGTGATCGATCTGAGCGCGAACGTCGATCCGACGCTGTCGGTGCTTCAGGCGAATGGCAGCCCGATGCCGCAGAACCTGGACCTCACCTATAACGCCGCGACAGGCGAGATGAGCGCGCCGACGGTGCAAACGCGCTTCTATACCAACGACGTGTCGCAGGACGTGGACGTGCGGCTGGGCAGCCTTGCGACGCTGGTGCACGCGACCGAATCCGCGTTGCCCGCGATTCCGCTGACGGTACGACTCGACGGCCAGACGATCACCACCGCGAACACGTCGCTGACGGCGGCGCAACTGTGGACGGGCGCTGTCTCGGGCGAATCGAGGACCTTGCCGCTGGCCATCTCGGGACGCGCGCAAGGGGCGAACCCGCCAGCTGCCGGCCGTTACGTCGGGCGTCTTGAGATGTTCATCGTCGCCTCCGCCGGGGGCAACCGCTAAGCCTCGTACCCGGTCCCATAGGCGAAGACTCGCCCCACAGCGCGTCTTCGCCGAGCCGCCACCTCCCCATGCCAACCGGTCGTCGTACGGTCCTGATTTTCCTGTTGCCGTTATTCACCGGCGGCGGACTTGCGCATGCGGCCACGCCTATGGCGACACCCGCAAGCACGCCCGCGAGCGCGCCGTCGCGCATTCCGCCTGGCTTCGAAGACATCGCGCTGGGACAGGTCGAACATCTCGACATCCGATGGCTCGGGCAATCGCTGGGCGTGTTTCCGGTCTTCGTGCGCCCGGACGATGTGCGTCTGGAGACGCCCGAGGCGGTGGCGTCGGTCATCGAGGCGCGCGTCGCCCTCGCCCCCGAGACTTCGATGCCGCTGATTGAAGCGCTTGGCAGACCGATGCAGCGCAACGGGCATCTGGTATGCGACGACACGCGTGAGCATGCCGGGTGCCGCTATCTCGAAACCGACACGGCGGGCGTCATCTTCGACGAGCGTCAGGGGCAGCTCGAACTCTTTCTCTCCAGCGCGTGGCTGCCGTCGAACAACGTGTCGGGGCCGTCGTATCGAGTGAATTCGGCCGGCAGCGAGCGTGCGCTGATCCACTCGCAGATCGTCAACGCGTCGACGACAGACCGATATCGAAACCTCACGATCATGGGCAACGGCGCGCTCGGAATCTCGCCCGCGAGCTATGCCGGATTCGCCTGGTCGCTCGTGCACACCCGCTACGGCAGCGTCGACGCAGGGGGCAATGGCGACGCGGGCGAGGTGACGCCGCGCGCGCGGTCGTCATCAATCGGTGGCACGCGTGCGCGCATCGATAGCCTTTACTACCGGCACGACTTCGGCTCGACGCATTACGTGCAGACCGGCCGCATGGATCAGCGCAATCTGTTCAGTGCACAAGGCGGCAGTTTCGGATTCACCCTGCTGCCGGTGGCGCGTTTCGACGGGGCGCGCATCGGCACGTCGATGGCCTACGTGAACGATGATGCCCATGCGCGAGGATCGCCGTTGACGGTGTTGCTGACGCGCGAAGCTCGTGTCGATGCCTACCGTGGCAACGAACTCCTCGGCAGTGGCTATTTTCAGGCAGGTGTGCAGTCGTTCGACACGCGCTACTTCCCCGAAGGCTCATATCGGGTCACGCTGCGAATCTTCGAAGGCGATGCGCTTGTCCGCACCGAAAGCGAGCCTTACTCCAAAGTCGGCGGCGGTGCGTTTGCGCAGGGCACGCAGTGGTTTTTCCAGGCCGGCCGCCCGGTGAGCGAGCATGGCGACGGCAATACGCAGGATCGCGAGCGTTTCACCGTGCAATCGGGCGTGCGTACCGCACTCGGTCACGGGCTGAGCGTGTCGTCGGGATTCGTCTGGCTGCCTGCCCGCGTCTACAACGAAACGCAGATCGACTGGCAACGGGCACATGCTTTCGGGCGGTTGACGGCCGCCGCCGCTTTGCTGGTCGGCTCGGACGGCGCGCGCGGCGATACGCAATCCGTCTCGTTCTCCAACGGGGTCGGCGTGAGTCTGTATCGCTATCGGATGCGCGGTGCGAGCTGTCGCCGTTACGGCAATGGTGCGCGCGTCGACGGTGGCAATTCGGTCGACATCGGTTGCTACGACTCGCTCAATGCGAACGTGTCCATTCCGCTTCGTCGATGGCAGGGCAATGCGGGCTACAGCCAAAGCCGCCAGTACGGACGTCCTTCGATGCACTACGACGCACAGCACAACGACATCCCCTGGCAGCAAAGCGACCTGCGCAACGGTATGTCGCGAACTGCGCAGGCAACACTCAGCCGTGCATTCCGATGGCGCAAGCTCAGCATCGGAACGCGCGTGGGCGCCTATCACCGGCGATATGCGGACGCGGGACGCCCCGACACGGGGGCCTTTCTGAGCGTATCGGTCAGTGCGCACCGTCCGGCCGCCGCCGGGCGCAGTGCGTCGACGTATACCAGCGCCGGGACGGACGTGCGCACAGGCAGCGGCGATGACCGGCGGGTGCGGGCCGACGTCTCCGCGTCGCATACCTGGTCGTGGGACGACACGTCGCGCCGGGAACTGATGCTGGGGCTGAGCGGTAGCGACTTTGGGTTGAGGCGTGTGAGCGATGCGATGGGGGGCGCGGGCGGCGGCACAGCGAGCCTTCGCGGCGTGGTCGACGGCCGGTATGGCGATGTCCACGCCATGCTGTCGCGCAGCTTTCGGCGCGGGGGCGCGGGCGACGCGAAAGGCGCGTTCACGGGCGGCTACGCGTCAAGTCTGGCGGTGACGCGAGCGCGCGTCTGGTTCGGCCCCGCGATGCTGGGGAGCGAGCCGCCTGCTGCGGTCGGGCTGGTGGTCGATGCGGGCGAGGAAGCCGAAGAAGTCGATGACGAGCACGTTGGGGCCGCCGCGACGCTTCAGGTCGGCGGACGTCCGCAGACGGTCGGTTTCGGCGACTCGGCACTCGCGCCCATTGGCGGTTATCGCGTCCAGTCGGGGGAGATTTTCGAGGCACGCGAGGGCGTGACGAATTATGCGGTTGGGCTGCTGCGCGGCGCTGGCACACACGACTATTTTCTGACGCCGGGTCGCATGAAGGTGCATCGCGTGACGGCTGCTCGCAGTTACACCTACCTCGGGCGTGCACTCGGTCCGGACGGACTTTCACTCGCCAATGCGCGCGTGCTCAGTCTGCCTGCATCGCCGCTCGACGACCGGGGCGAGTTCCTGATCGAGTCGCCGCACCGATTAACTGAACTCTATCTGCTCGACGGTGCACAGCCGATGCGTTGCGACATTCGTGTCGTCGACCGGCGCGACGTGATTTATCTGAGCGGGCCGACGCAGTGTGAGGTCGTTGCACTACACGCACTGCCGCAGGCATTACAGGCGCAGACGCGCGTGCAACGATTGCTGGGCGATGCGAGGTCGCGCGGGGATCGGCAGGCGGGTCTGGAGGGTGCACATCATCATCGTTGACACGCGTCCCGAGCGTCGGGACCGGTGTTGGGTGTTGAGCATGTCACGAGAGGGGGATTACCGCAATGAAGGGACAACAGGGATACCTCACCGGGAGAGGGAAGCGGTTGGCGATCTGGGCGGCCGTCGTCGCAGGCATGGCACCTGCGCTCGCACAGTCGCAAGCGTTCGAGCCCCGGGACCATCACGAAAGCGTCTCGCTGACGTTCGACCTGTCGGCGGTACCGGCCGACTGGCGATTCCGTTCTCAACTCGCTGCCCATTACACGCCAGGCGATATTCGCGGCTCGCGAACGGCGTTCGTCTGTCGTTCGGCGGTCGATACCGCGCTCGGTGCCTGTGCCACCACGCCCGCGAACCTCGCGGAAGGGCCGCCGTCACCCGTTTTCCTGCGCTTCACGGAGCAACGATCCAAGCTGCAAGTCGATGTGGGCCTGCTCGCGGCCAGGGCTGTCACCGTGAACGGAAGCACTTGCAGGCATCGACTGACGGCGTTCAACTCCAACCGGAACTTCGTCTCATGCGCTGGGCGGCCGTACGACGTCTCACGCTACCTGCTGACGATCCCGCGCACCGAGCTGGAGAAGATTCCGGTCGGCGGCATCTGGCGAGGCCGCTTTGAATTCGATGTCAGAACGGTAGGCAGCAGCGGTCCAAGTGCCGTGCACAGTTATGACATCGAACTCAATGTGACGGATATCCAGAACGCGCAGATCTACTTCCCCACGCTGTCGAACACTGCGCCGCGCGTTGCTATGGATTTACGCAAGCGACCCGGCCCGAACTTCCAACCGATCGTCTACGGCGGGCGATCCGTCGATATGTGCTTTTACGACGGCTTCGGATCCAACTCGGCGGGTGCCTTGCGCGTGCGCGCGACCGACTTGCAAGATTCGCAGCCGGGCAGGCCGCCGGGGGCCGGGCTGATGGTGTTACGAGGCACGCCCGGCCATCTGCCACATCAACGAATCGAATACCGCGTGGGGCTGACGCATGCGGGCACGCATCGGTGGCTGAGCGTCGGCGATGCGGGGGGCGGCGTTTTCTCCCCTGTGGCACAGTCGCCGATCCGGATCGTTCGCCTGCCGGGCATACCGACGCCGGTCGCCTGCTCGCCGGCCACGCTCACCTTCGAAGTCACGCCGTTCGTCGAACGCGAAAAGGACGCCGGGGGATATGAGGGGCGGCTCAGGATCGAGACGTTTGTCGACGCTGCGAAGGTGTGAGGGCTGTGGTGTATGCGTGGCAGAAGAGTTTGCGACTCACGCGTCGCCACGGCTGGCCGCCGCGAACGGTGGTGAGAGCAGCGTCGGCACGGGCACCGTATTCGTTGCGGGCCCCTGCGGTGTCAGGTTGTCCGGCAGGCCCGTTTGCATCGCGAAGAGATACAGTTGAGCGTCGCTGTCGATGCCCAGCTTTCGCATGGCGTTATGCTTCTGCGCGCTGATGGTCTGCTTCGTGCGGTGCAATGTTGCCGCGATGGCCGTGATCGACATGCCCGACACGTATAGCCGAAGCACTTGCGACTCGCGCTGACTCAGCAAGGTCGTGCGCGCTTTCGTAGGCGCTTTCGCGGATCCCGTTTGCGTTGAGGGCGGCGGCGCGAGCAAGGCCGTACGGATCGCTGCCAGACGCGGCACTTGACGTGGGCGATGCGAATCGTCGGCGGCTGGCGTTGCATCAGGTGCGGCGTTGGGAGAAGCGGGCTTGTGCAGCATTCCGTGATAAAGGGCATGGATCGCGGCCGCGACCTCGTCGATGTCGCGCGACTTGCAAACGGTCGAGGCCACGCCGAGATCGGTCATCTGCCGGATCACCAGCGGACTGTGCGTGGTAGTGAGCGCGAGAATCCGGACGTCGGGAAACGCTCGGTGCAGCGACTCGATGAGCCACGCGCCCTCGCCATGGCGCTCGCCAGATAGGGCGGCGTCAGTCACGAGCACGTCGCACGGCGTTGTCGTCAGTATGTCGATGACGCCCGCGACGCTGCGCGCGGTGCCGAGCACTTCCAATGCGGGGTGTTTGCCCAGCTCACAGACCAGTCCGGCCACGACGGCCGGTTGATGATCAGCGATGACGATGCGGATGGCTGTCATGGTTCAAATCGCTCTCCTGACCCGCCTCATCGCACGAGGCGCACGCCCAAAAGACCGGTACGCTTCGATCACGGTTCCGTAATCTGCGTTGTTAGTGCGCACTTGGCGTAAATTCCCAAGGCGTCGCGGCAAGTGCGCAACCCCGTGTTTGCCAGAATGGGGGGGCACGGCGTCTCAAGTAGAATGGCGGCCATTACAAATCTTCCTCACGTCAGAAGTTCATGGCCACACTGGTTTTTATCGTTCTCGCGTATCTGATCGGCTCGGTGCCGTTTGCGGTGATCGTCAGCCGCACGATGGGACTCGCGGACCCGCGCAGTTACGGCTCGGGCAACCCGGGCGCCACGAACGTGCTGCGTTCGGGCAACAAGAAGGCCGCCATCCTGACGTTGATCGGCGACGCACTCAAGGGTTGGTTGGCGGTTTATCTGGCGGAACGCTTCGCCGACGCTTGGGGGGGCGGCGATTTCGGACTGGCGGCTGTGGCGCTCGCCGTGTTCCTCGGCCATCTGTACCCGGTGTTCCTGCGCTTTGCCGGTGGCAAAGGCGTGGCGACGGCGGCGGGCGTGCTGTTTGCCATCAGCCCGATTCTGGGGCTGGCGGTGATGGCGACGTGGCTGATCATCGCGATCTTTTTCCGTTATTCGTCGCTCGCCGCGCTGGTCGCGGCCGTGTTTGCGCCCCTTTACTACGTCTTCATGTACGGCTTCGGGCCGTACTCCCCGGCGGTGATCGTCATGGCGATCCTGCTGATCTATCGCCATCGCGCGAACATCGGCAAGCTGATCGCAGGCAAGGAAAGCCGCATCGGGCAGAAGAAGTAGACGTGGAGACGGGCGAAGGCATTGCTCGTCGGCCCAATAAAAAACCCGCAGCGAGTCTGCGGGTTTTTTGTGTATGCAACGAACGCGGTGACGCTTAGTCGCGGAAGTTGTTGAAGTCGAGCGGCGTGTCGGTGACATCCTTGCGCAGCAGCGCCATCGCGCTTTGCAGGTCGTCGCGCTTGGCGCCCGCGACGCGAACGCTGTCGCCCTGAATGCTCGCCTGCACCTTCATCTTGCTGTCCTTGATGATGCGCACGATCTTCTTGGCCAGGTCGCCTTCGACGCCCTTCTTGACCTTCACGACCTGCTTGACCTTGTCGCCGCTGATTTTCTCGACCTTGCCGTAGTCGAGAAAACGCACGTCGACGTTACGCTTGGCCATCTTGGCGACGAGCACCTGCGTGACCTGATCGAGCTTGAAGTTGTCGTCGGCGAAGAGCGTGAGTTCCTGCTCCTTGTGCTCGACGCGCGAGTCCGATCCCTTGAAGTCGAAGCGCGTCGAGATTTCCTTGTTGGCCTGCTCGATGGCGTTCTTGACCTCTACCATGTTGGCTTCGCTAACCACGTCAAACGATGGCATCTGGCTCTCCTGAATTCCTAAGGGTTCGTGAAATGGCACGCAGGGCGTGCCGTGTGAGTCCGGCGGGTGGCGGGGGCTGCCGGCGCGGTCGCGTCGTCGGCTTGGTCGGCACCCTCGGTATAATGATGCGCAAAATTCTTTCGCCCGACATTGTAATTCAGCCGTCGGTCCTGCGTCCCCCTCCGGACGATGTCCGGCACGGCGACACCCATTGGCCAGCCCATATTCCATGCTTCAGTTGCAACGCGACGTCAGCCTGCGCGAATTCAATACCTTCGGCCTGCCCGCCACCGCCCGCTATGTCGTGACCGTGGACAGCGAAGCGGCGCTGCTCGACGCACTCGCCTTGCCCGAACTGGCCGGACTGCCGCGTCTCGTGCTCGGCGGCGGCAGCAACCTCGTGCTCACGCGTGACTTCGACGGCGTGGTGCTGCGCATGGCCATTCGCCACCGCGAACGTCTTCCGGACGATTCCGCAGATCCGTCCGCGCGCTATGTGCGCGGCGGCGCGGGTGAAGTCTGGCACGATTTCGTCGACTGGACGCTCTCGCAAGACTGTCCCGGGCTGGAAAACCTGGCGCTGATCCCCGGCACGCTGGGCGCCGCGCCGATCCAGAACATCGGCGCCTACGGGCTGGAACTCGCCGAGCGCTTCCATGAAGTGCGTGCACTCGATACGACGACCGGGGCGTTCGTCACGCTCTCGCGCGACGATTGCGCTTTCGGCTATCGGGATTCGCTGTTCAAGCGCGAACCGGGCCGCTACATCATCGTGGCCGTGACGTTGCGCCTGCCGCAGCCCTGGCAGGCCGTGGCCGGGTATGCCGACGTTTCGCGCACGCTGGCCGACGCTGGTGTTGCACATCCCGATGCGCGCCAGATTTTCGATGCGGTCGTCGACATTCGCCGCCGCAAGCTGCCGGACCCCGCGCAACTCGGCAACGCCGGAAGCTTCTTCAAGAATCCAGTGGTGGACGCCGCCACGTTTGACGCGCTTCGCGCGCGTTTCCCGCAAGCGGTCGGCTATGCGCAGCCCGACGGTACGTGGAAGGTCGCCGCTGGTTGGCTGATCGACCAGTGCGGCTGGCGCGGCAAGACCGTCGGAAACGCAGGGGTGCATGAGCGTCAGGCGCTGGTGCTCGTCAATCGCGGAGGGGCCACCGGGGCCGATATCGTCGCGCTGGCCCGCGCCGTGCAGGCCAGCGTTCAGGAACGCTTCGGCATCGCGCTCGACCCCGAACCGCTCATGCTTTGATGGCGGTGGCGTCCGGCAGACGTTGCAGATAGTCGCGCTTCAGATCCACCGTGGAGCGTACGCCGACGTCGTCGAAATGCGCCGCCAGCCAGCGCTCGGCGGCCTCGCGGCCTCGATCGCGCAGCGTCGTGAGAAAGTGCCAGTCCGTGACGAATTTCGTCGACGAGGACAGGTCGTAAAGCTCCTTGTCCGCGCGAATCGAGTGAATCAGCGGGTACTTCAGCCGATCGCGAAACTCCGGCTTCAGCCATCCTTCGTCGAGCAGCTTGTGCACGAACGAGATCGCCCGGAATTCGCGTTGCAGCGACGCGTTGAACGTGATCTCGTTCACGCGGTTCATGATCTGTCCCGGCAGAACCGGCTTCTCTTTGCGCTCGATCGGGTTGATGTGCACGATCAGGATGTCGCTTGTGACCGTCTCGTAATAGAACGGGTAGAGCGGTGGGTTGCCGAGATAGCCCCCATCCCAGAAAAAGTCTTCGTCGATCTTCACCGGTTTGAACAGCCACGGCAGACAGGCGGATGCCATCGCCACGTCGAGCGTGATCTCGTGCGTTCGGAAGATGCGGATGTTGCCGGTGCGGATGTTCGTCGCGGAGACGAACAGATGCGTCGCGGTGCTCTCGCGCAGACGCTCGAAATCGACTTGCGCTTCGAGCACGGTGCGCAGCGGATTGATCTCGGCCGGCGATTGCGCGAACGGCATCATCCATTGCTGCATGCTTTGCATCCAGTCGTGCCAGACGGGATACTCGGTCGGACGCCCGTTGAGCCAGCTGAAGACGGTTTGCGCCCAGGCGGTGGCCGACGAACCAGCTTGCGAAACACCCAGCCAAAAGCTATGCAACGCCTCGCGGGCCTTTTCGCGCGGATCGACGTTGGGACGGTCGAGCAGGCCATGCGCCAGCACCACGGCGTTCATCGTGCCTGCCGACGCGCCACTGATGCCTTCGAATTCCAGACGCCCGTCTTCCAGCAACTTGTCGAGCACCCCCCACGTGTACGCACCGTGCGCGCCACCGCCTTGCAGGCCGAGGTCGATGCCTTTGCGTCCACCGTTATTGCGTCGTGCACGGGAGGATTTCGCTTTCGCGCTGGCGCGGTGGCCGTCAGAGGGAAGCAACGGGACGTCCGTCGGTTCGAGGTCCGGGTGAGTATCGGACGTGTCTGATGGGTTGGGCGGCGTGTGTAACGCTTCTGCCGACGTCAGGGCAGACGCTTCAGACGTATCGAGCGCGGATGAGGTCGTGTGGGGAACGTGCGCGTCAGACGATTCAGGCACATCGGACGCTTGGCCGGCAGTGTGGTCGGCCGATTCGGGAGGCAGTCGCGACATAGTGGGAAGCGGCGCCGGGCCGCGCTGAACCGGCCGAGAGGGCGATGGCGCGGAAGCGTCCGCGCCGTCGCGATGCTGGCCGGACGGTTAGCCGTAATGGCAAACGTAATCGAGCGTCTCCACGACTTCGATATCGAACTTGCTATTGCCCGGCACGGAGAATTCCTGACCAGCAGCGTATTCTTGCCACTCGGTCTGACCTGCCAGACGGATGCGGCAGCGGCCGCCCGTGACTTCCATGATCTCAGGTGCATCGGTACCGAACTGGAGCGTCGCCGGGAAAATCACGCCCAGCGTCTTGCGCGTGCCGTCCGGGAACAGGACGGTGTGCGAAACGCACTTGCCGTCGAAGTACGTGTTGGCGCGCTTGATTACGGAAACGTTGTCGAACTGAGTTGCAATTTGCGTCATGACCGAATGCTGTGTCGAATGCGAGCGAATGCCGCGATGGAGAGTCAATATGCCGGGCCGCTCAGGGCCAGACGTGAATTCATGCTAGCACGTTTCGAGCGTCCAGCCGGCTGCAATTTGTGCAATGCACAACGAAATTGCACCGATGTGGTGCAAGTTGATGCGAATTCCAAAACGCTTTGATGGGTGGGGCGCCGTGTTGTACCGCGATGAAGTGCGCGGCATCACGAGAATGGCTGACGGCGCGCGTCAGCGATGATAGCGGAACGTTAATCGCGGTGGGGTAACGAAAAACCGCCCGGACAGCTTTGCGACAGTCCGGGCGGTGTGGCCGGGTAGGGTGCCCGGCTGACCTGCATTCGATGCGTCAGATGTGCTACAGGCGTCAGACGCGGCCCAGCATCAGGAACTCCATAAGCGCCTTCTGCACATGCAGACGGTTCTCGGCTTCGTCCCAGACGACGCTTTGCGCACCGTCGATGACATCCGCCGACACTTCTTCGCCACGGTGGGCGGGCAGGCAGTGCATGAACAGGGCGTCGGACTTCGCGCGCTGCATCAGGTCGGCGTTCACGCACCATTGAGCGAACGCAGCCTTGCGTGCCTCGTTTTCCGCTTCGTAGCCCATGCTCGTCCAGACGTCCGTCGACACGAGGTCGGCTCCTTCGCAGGCGGCGCGCGGATCGTCGAACTCACGCACGAACGGGCGGCTCGATTCCGCCACCATCGCCTGATCGAGGCGGTAACCCGGCGGCGTCGAAATATTGAACTGGAAGCCGAAGATCTCGGCGGCCTGAATCCAGGTGTACGACATGTTGTTGGCGTCGCCGATCCAGGTGACCGTCTTGCCCTTGATCGGGCCGCGATGCTCGTAGTACGTGAAGATGTCCGCCAGCACCTGACACGGGTGGTATTCGTTGGTCAGGCCGTTGATGACCGGCACGCGCGAATGTTGGGCGAAGCGCTCGATGATCTCCTGACCGAACGTGCGGATCATGATGATGTCGGTCATGCGCGAGATCACCTGGGCGGCGTCTTCGATCGGCTCGCCGCGACCGAGCTGCGTGTCGCGGGTGTTCAGGAACACGGCGTGACCGCCCAACTGGTGAATACCGGCCTCGAATGACAGACGCGTGCGGGTCGAGCTCTTCTCGAAGATCATCGCCAGCGTACGGTCGTGCAGCGGGTGGTAGGTCTCGTAGTTTTTGAATTTCTTCTTGAGGATGCGGGTGCGCTCGAGCACGTAGTCATACTCGTCGAGCGTCAGATCCGAAAACTGAAGGTAATGCTTGATGGGTTTGGCGGTGGTCATTTGGATGTTCTGCTGGAGGCCGATCCCGCGTGCGTTCACCGCGGATTTGCTGGGAACTCGAACGCGTTCGGCACGACGAACAAGCCTTGAGGCCTGTCCCCCGGTCAGGCTCGTGAAGGTGTTCTACAGGTTGCTGGCTTCAGGGGAACGGCCCCTAGTCTACCAAATCGTTTTGTCGTCACACGAAAAGCGTATGATCGAGCCCGCTGCTGCACAGCCAAAAACGGCTGGCAAGACCGAAAAAAACATCCGCAGCAATGGTGGGGGACAGGTTCCAGTCTTATATAAGATATAATACTGGCTCTGTCGGCCACGCTACCCGCGTACGGCTGGCCAGGTGTTTTTTGAGGTGATTGAGCGATATGACCGACCAGGTTTCCGCGCGCGAGTATTTCATTCAGGGGCTGACTCTGGATGGCAAGAAGTTTCGTCCGAGTGACTGGGCGGAGCGTCTGTGCGGCGCCGTGTCGTTCTGCGGCCGAAGCAATTCTGGCCCGAACGCATACATGCAGTACTCCCCCTATGTGCGTCCGACGATGGTGGGTGACGTCAAGTGCGTCGTTGTCGATGAGCGACTGCGCGATATCGAGCCGAGAATGTTCGATTTCGTGATGAGTTTTGCGCGTGACAACGGGTTGCAAATGACCGAAGCCTGCTTCGTTCCCGACGTCAAGTAAATCCCCCTCGGCCGTTGTCGGCCAGACGTGAGTGCCGGGCCTTCGGCCCTACTCACCGTCGCTTCGTCACATCTTCGCCGTTCCGGCACGCCCCCTTCCCGGTTGTCTCCCGTAGTGCTCGATGCGCTCGGCAGTGTCGCGTGTTTTATATGGTGCAACGAGGGGCAAAGTGAAAGGAGGGGGGGAGGCTAGAGGTGGGGGGGGGGGGGCAGAATAGAAAAAAGCCCGCATGAAGCGGGCTTTTTAGTGTTCCGACCGTAGTCGGAACCGGCAAGCAACTTGTAGTGCTTTGCAACTGAGCTGTCTTGACGCTGACTAACGGTCAGCGTAAGTCAGTCTAGCTTAGGCAGCAGCCGACATCGCCTTGATGGCGGCCGACAGGCGGCTCTTTTGACGAGCAGCGGTGTTCTTGTGAACGATCTTCTTGTCAGCGATGATGTCGATCGTCTTTGCCGAAGTGCGCAGCACTTCCTTGGCAGCGGCTTGATCGCCAGCGGCGATAGCCTTGCGAACAGCCTTCACAGCCGTGCGCAGACGCGAACGCAGCGCCGAGTTGTGGGCGTTGATCTTAACGGTTTGACGCGCGCGCTTGCGTGCTTGTGCGGTATTTGCCATGTTCTGTGAATTCCTTGAATTGCTCCGCCTGATGCGGCTTCTATGCAGTTTGGCTCGGCTCCCTGGGAGACACGGTGGCCAGGAAGCAATCCATTGACTTCGAAACCGACGATTATAGCCGAAGCCCAACGGAAATTGCAACTTCTTTGCTGCAATGCTGTGCGTATAATACGCGCAACATGAATTTGCTCAAAGCTCTCGCTACGGTCAGCGGTTTTACGATGCTTTCGCGCATCACCGGTCTGATTCGTGAAATTCTTATCGCACGCATGTTTGGTGCCGGTCCCATGACCGACGCCTACAATGTGGCGTTCCGTATTCCTAATCTGCTGCGCCGTCTGTCCGCTGAAGGGGCGTTTTCGCAGGCATTCGTCCCAATTCTGGCCGAATTCAAATCGCAACGTAGCGAAGAAGAGACGAAAACGCTCGTCGATTCCGTCACGACGGTGCTTTTCTGGGTGCTTCTGTCCATCACGATTGCCGGGGTGCTCGGCGCATCGGGCGTGGTCTACGCCGTGGCGACGGGCTTGTCGCGCGAAAACGGCACGTTCGACGCTGCGGTCTTCATGACGCGCGTGATGTTCCCCTACATCACCCTGATCTCGATCACGACGCTCGCCGCAGGCGTGCTCAATACGTGGCGTCAGTTCTCGATGCCCGCATTTGCACCGGTGCTGCTCAACGTCAGTTCGATCGTGGCGTCGCTGTGGGTGGCGCCGCATCTGGAGACGCCCGTCTACGCACTCGCGTATGCCGTGATCGTGGGGGGCGTGCTGCAACTGGTCATCCAGCTCCCCGCACTCGCCCGCATCGGCATGTTGCCCCGCATCACGATCAATATTGCGGCGGCGCTTCGCAACGCGGGCGTCAAGCGGGTGCTCGCAAAGATGGTGCCGGCCACACTCGCCGTGTCGGTCGCTCAGGTCAGCCTGATCATCAATACGAACATTGCGTCGCGACTGGCGCAGGGCAGTGTGTCGTGGCTGGCGTACGCGGACCGTCTGATGGAATTTCCGACGGCGTTGCTAGGTGTGGCGCTGGGCACGATTCTGCTGCCGAGTCTGGCGCGCGCGCATGCCGATGACGACCCCGCCGAGTATTCCGCGTTGTTGGACTGGGGGCTGCGTCTGACCTTCCTGCTGGCAATGCCCAGCGCCGTTGCCCTGTTCGTCTATGCCGAGCCGCTCACCGCGACCCTGTATCAGTACGGACGCTTCGATGCGACCGACGTCGTGATGACGGCGCACGCGCTCACCGCCTACGGCGTCGGCCTCGTCGGGCTGATCCTCATCAAGATTCTCGCGCCGGGCTTCTACGCCAAGCAGGACATCAAGACACCGGTGAAGATTGCCATCGTGGTACTGATTGCCACGCAGCTCTCGAACGTGCTTTTCGTGCGTTGGTTTGCCCATGCAGGGTTGTCGCTGTCGATCGGTGTCGGCGCATGCATGAACGCCGCACTGCTTTTCGCGGGGCTCTACAAGCGCGGTATTTACCGGCCCGCGGCGGGATGGCGTCTGTTCTTCGTCCAGCTGCTGGCGGCGTGTCTGATCCTGGCAGGCGTGCTGCTGTGGTTCACGCAGAGCTTCGACTGGGTGGCCCTGGGGGCGCGTCCGCTGGCGCGCATTGCCTTGCTCGGTGCGAGTCTGGTGCTATGCGCCGTGGTGTATTTCGGGGCATTATTCCTCATGGGTTTCAACTTCTCGTTCTTCCGTCGGCGCACCCGCTCGTGATTCACTGACGGGCCGGTCGCGGCGGAACTCACGGATACCGCATGGCGAATCGAATTCTGGAGTATTTTGCTGCGCTGGTTGCGTCCGACGACGGCCTGCCGTTGACAGAGGCGGCCATTGCCATCGCGCAGGACGTCTATCCCGATCTCGACGTGCAGGACACGCTCACCCAGATCGATGCGCTGGCCGCACGTCTGGCCAAGCGTCTGCCGCCGGACGCCGGGCCGTTGCAAAAGCTGCAATTGCTCGATCATTTCTTCTTCCGCGAACTCGGTTTCACCGTCAATCAGAACGACTATTACGATCCGGATAACAGCCACCTGCATGTGGTGCTGGATCGACGTCGCGGCATTCCGATTTCGCTCGCCGTGCTGTGCATGGAGATCGGTCAACAGATCGGGCTGCCATTGCGCGGTCTCTCGTTCCCGGGGCACTTTCTGCTGCGTCTCGCGGTGCCTGCCGGGGATGTCGTTATCGACCCCATCTCTGGCAATTCTCTTTCGCCGCAGCGCCTGCTCGAAATGGTCGAGCCGTATCTGAAGCACTATCGCGACGAAAGCGCCGAGCCGATTCAGGAATTGGCCTTGTGGGCGTTGCTGCACCCGTTCCTGGAGCCAGCGACGCCGCGCGAGATTCTCGCGCGCATGCTTCGCAATCTTCGGGCCATCTATACGCAGAACGAGCGGTGGGAGCGGCTGCTGGCGGTTCAGGAGCGTATGGTGCTCGTGCTACCCGACCAGCCCATCGAGAAGCGGGATCGCGGGCTGGCGTATGCGCGTCTGGGGCTGGTGCGTCCGGCGCAGGACGACCTGGAGTGGTATCTGGGCAAGCGCCCCGAAGCGGACGACGCCGATGCAATTCGTCAGGTGCTCGACGACCTGAGTCGCCGCCCGGGCAGCCACGGGTAAGTTTCGCTCCGCAGTGTCAGCCAAAAAAAACGCCAGCCGCATTCACCGGCTGGCGTTTTGACGTGGGGTGCTAGCTCGTGCACGTCTTGCACTTTGCTACACCGACTGCATCGACAGCTCCTGCACTTCGCGCTTCAGCCCCGGCTTGTAACCGAAATGGAAGAACACTTCGGCCATGAGGAACATCGGGGCGATAAAAATCTGGAAGATGTTATCGAGCAGGGCGGGCTTGCGGCCTTCGTAATGGTGGCCGATCAGTTGCACGATCCAACCGCCGACGAACAGCAGACCGAAGACGGCGAGCGCCCACGGCCATGGCAGCCTCGCCAGATGTTGCGTGAGCGCCAGCAGCACGGCGAAGAACGCCGTCATGGCAAGCGCAAGCGGGACATCGAGCAGGAAGTAGTACATCAGCAGGACCAGCACGATCACGTGTGTTGCGTTCAGGCCGCTGGGGCCGAGCGGCACCCACGAGAATGCCTGCATCACCGCGAGGATGATCATGGGAACGCCGAAGAAATGCGTGAGACGGTTCTTGGGACTGCGGTGATAGCGCTGATAGAACGACATCTGTTGCGCCAGTGATTTCATGCCAGCCTCCTGCCTCGGGGGACGACGGGGAGAACATCTGAGCGCCGGCTGGAGCATGAAAACCGGTGCCTTTAGCCGACCGCAATCTGCGTCCGGCATTCCATTGTAGCCATAGTCCGAACGACTTTTTGGTGCGCTGCGACAAAGTGTCCGCAGCGCGCCGTTAGCGCCATTCCCTACGTGTTATCGACCGCCGATGCGCTATTTCGGCTGCATGCGAATCGCGCCGTCCAGTCGAATCACTTCGCCGTTGAGCATCGGGTTGCGCACGATCTGTTCGACCAGCATCGCGTATTCGGCAGGTCGACCGAGTCGCGGCGGAAACGGCACCATCTGACCGAGCGACGCCTGCACTTCGGCGGGCATGGCGAGCATCATCGGCGTTTCGAAAATGCCCGGCGCGATGGTCATCACCCGAATACCGCTGCGCGAGAGATCCCGCGCGACCGGCAGCGTCAGGCTGGCCACGCCGCCTTTCGATGCCGCGTAAGCGGCTTGTCCCATCTGGCCATCGTAAGCGGCGACCGACGCCGTATTGACGATCACGCCGCGCTCGCCTTCACCGTTCGGTTCGCCCTGACTCATGGCGGTGGCCGCGAGCCGAATCATGTTGAAGGTGCCGATCAGATTGATCTGGATGACGCGCGAGAAGGCGTCGAGCGGATGGGGGCCGTCGCGCCCGACCGTCTTGCTGCCGATGGCGATGCCCGCGCAGTTGACGAGCCCGCGCAACGTGCCGAGTGCTTGTGCGGCTGCCACAGCGGCCTTGCCGTCATCTTCCCGGGTGACGTCGCATTTCACGAACTGGCCCCCGAGCTTCTCGGCGAGCGTTTCGCCTTCGTCGACATTCACATCGGCCAGTACGACCTTCGCGCCAAGCCCTGCAAGCCAGCGCGCCGCTGCCGCGCCGAGCCCTGAGGCGCCACCGGTGATCAGAAACACATTGCCCTGAATTTCCATGCGTCATCCTCCATTGGCAAAAAAGGCGGCGCAGTCTGAACTGGCCGCCTTCTTCTGTGGCGTTACTGACGGGGCATAACCCCTTGCCGGACCGCAAGTGTTGCGAACAACACGGAATCGCGGGGCGGCATCGACCTATGGACCCGTTCGCCTTACTTCAGTGCGTCGAACGCGCGCGCGCGGATTTCATCCACGCTGCCCTGGCCCGAGATCTTGCGGTACTGCGGTGCGTCAACGATCGCGCCCGGGCTGCCGTGCTTGGCCCAGTCCGAATAGTAGGCGACCAGCGGTTTGGTCTGCGACTCATACACTGCGAGGCGCTTCTTGACCGTTTCTTCTTTGTCGTCGTCACGCTGGACGAGCGGCTCGCCGGTCAGGTCGTCGACGCCTTCCACCTTCGGCGGATTGAACTTGACGTGGTACGTGCGGCCCGATGCCGGGTGCGTACGACGACCGCTCATGCGGGTGATGATTTCCTCGAAAGGCACGTCGATTTCGAGGACGAAGTCGATGGCGACGCCGGCTTTCTTCATGGCTTCCGCTTGCGCGATGGTGCGCGGGAAACCGTCGAAAAGATAACCGTTCTTGCAATCGTCGGCCGTCAGACGTTCCTTGACCATGCCGATGATGACGTCGTCCGGCACCAGATCGCCTGCATCCATGAAGCGCTTGGCTTCAAGGCCGAGTTGTGTGCCTTCCTTGATCGCGGCGCGCAGCATGTCGCCGGTCGAGATTTGCGGGATGCCGAATTTTTCTTTGATGAAAGTGGCTTGGGTGCCTTTGCCGGCCCCGGGTGCCCCCAACAAAATCAGACGCATCGATGACTCCTGAAAGTTTGTGATTTGTGAATGCTGTGCGTGCGGCAGGCAGGTGCGTCTCCGGTGCTCTGCGGCGGTTGCGGGTCCTGTGACCGGCAAACCGCGCTGCGCGCAGACATCGCGCCCGGCAGTGCGCGACGCGCGCGACCGGGGGTCTGCTCGCGAGAATCAGAGCGATTATGCCACGTCATGCCCGCCAGGCGGCGTTTTGCAGACGGCCCGGTGTCGCACCGGTGCGATTTCCGGGACGCGTGCCGACGTCAGTTTTTCAGCAATGCGCGCACGCGTTCGAGGTCTTCTGCCGTGTCGACGCCCGGCAGTGGCGCGTCGTCCGTCACGAGTACGGCGATACGCTCGCCGTGCCAGAGCGCACGCAATTGCTCCAGCGATTCAGCCGTCTCGATGGGGGCTTGCGGCAAACTCGGGTAGCTGCGCAGGAACTTGGCGCGATAGGCGTACAGGCCGATGTGACGAAAGACTGGCGTCGTGGCGGCGGGCAATGTGGCGACGCTCGCGAGTCCGGCGGACCACGCGTCACGTGACCACGGAATCGGCGCACGTGAGAAATAGAGCGCGCGGCCATGCGCATCGAGCACGACCTTGACGACGTTCGGGGAGAAGATCTCTGCGTTGTCGGTAATCGGATGTGCGGCAGTCGACAGCGCGCATTCGGGGTGTTCGGCCAGATGGGCCGCGACGGCGTGCACCAGACGCGGATCTATCAGCGGCTCGTCGCCCTGAACGTTGACGACGATGGTGTCGTCCGGCCAGCCCTGCGCCACGGCGACCTCCGCCAGACGGTCGGTGCCCGTCGGGTGGTCTGCGCGCGTCAGCACCACGTCGAATCCGTGTGCGGATACCGCATCGACGACGCTTTGTGCGTCGGTCGCCACGACAACCTGACGCGCCCCCGATTCACGTGCACGTTCGGCGACGCGCACGACCATCGGTTTGCCGCCGATATCGGCGAGCGGCTTATTGGGCAGACGCGTCGACGCCAGGCGTGCAGGCACCACGGCGACAAAGTCGGTGGTGGCAGCAGCGACACCCTGGGTGCCGGGACGCAACGTGGTATCGCTCACGATGCGGACTTGTCGTCGTTCACCGGAACGGGCGTGCCTTCGACGGACTGACGCGCTTCGTCGGCCAGCATGACGGGAATGCCGTCACGAATCGGATAAGCGAGCTTGTCTGCGTGGCAAATCAGCTCCTGGGCTTTTTTATCCAGCTCCAGCGGGCCCTTGCACAACGGGCAGACGAGAATCTCAAACAGTCGGTTGTCCACGCAATTTCTCCACTACCAGTGATACGAGGCGCGCATCCAGCGCTGCCTCGGCAGGTACGGCCCACACACGCGGGTCGGACCAGGTGACGCATTTTACTGCATCCTTTTCGGTGATCAGGATGACGTCGGCGGCGACGCCGTCGAACGGATTGGTCGCAAAGTCGTAATGATCGGGCAACGCCAGCGTCTCGATCTGCAACCCCGCTGCGCGCAATGCCGCGAAGAACCGCTCCGGTGCACCGATACCAGCGGCTGCCAGCACGCGCTTGTCCGCAAAGTGAGACAGCGCGCGGGTGAGCGGCGGCTGGCTGACGCACCACGCGTCGCCCAACGTCAACGTCAGGCGCCACGTATGAGGCCAATCCGGCAGCGTTCGGCCATACGGATCGTTAATGAGGTTCACGTCGCGTTGCCGCGATAACGGTTCGCGCAGCGGCCCCGCCGGGAGCAGGAAACCATTGCCGCCGAGCCGATGATCGAAGACGGCGATTTCGACGTCGCGTGCGAGGGCGTAATGCTGAAGACCGTCGTCACAGACGATGACGTCGCATTCGGGATGCGCCGCCAGTAACGCCCGCCCGCCTTCCACGCGCGACGGCCAGACCCACACGGGCGCGCCGGTTCGTTTCGCGATCAGCAGCGGTTCGTCGCCAACGGCTTCCGGACGTGCCGTTGGCACGACTTCCGTCGGCCGGGTCAGCTTCGCCCCGTAGCCTCGCGAAAGCACGCCAGGCGTGTAGCCCTGTTCACGCAACGCGCCGACCAGTGCGATGACGGTCGGCGTTTTGCCGGTGCCGCCCACAGTCAGATTGCCGACCACGACGACCGGGACGGGAAGCCGTGTCGACGGCTTCCAGCCACGGCGAAAGCCCATGCGACGCCACGCCGCAATGCCGCAGAAGATCCACGAAAGCGGCCAGAGCAGCCAGGCGGCGAGTCCCCGCCGTTGCCACTGCGCCGTGACCCAATGGACCAGCGAGCCCGACAGACGCGGCACGAGGGCGCGTGCGCGCGCACCCTTCACGGTGTCCGGCTGTCGCGGCGTTTGTCGTGTCATCGGGAGGGTTGCGCAGGTGCGCCGTGCGCCGTCGTCGAACGGGCGGCGAAGGTCAGACGCGACAATCCAGCCTCACGCGCGGCTTCCATCACATTGATGACGGACTGATGCGTGCTCTTGGCGTCGGCGTTGATGATGATGACCGGTGGCTCCGCGCCGGTATTGGCGGGGCCGGCCGCCTGGCGCAGCGCCGCCGTCAGACCGGCAACGTCGCGTTGTGCCAGCGCATGCCGGTCGATCGCGTAGCTGCCGTCGGCGCCTACCGAAACGACAATCTGACGCGGCGGCACGACCGCTTTTTCCGCGTCTGCCGTGGGCAGATTGACCTTGAGCGCGGTGTAGCGCGTGTAGGTCGTCGTGACCATCAGAAAAATCAGGATGACGAGCAGCACGTCGATGAGCGGGATCAGATTGATCTCCGGCTCGTCGCGCGTGGAGAGACCTCGACGGAAATTCATCGCATGTCTCTCGAATCAGTGCCGCGGCAGCGTGGCATCGAGAAAATGGACCGCCTGTGTTTCGAGTTCGACGAGGAAGGCGTCGACGCGCGTGCGGTAGTACCGATAGAAGATCATCGCCGGAATTGCGATCATCAGCCCGAAGCCGGTGTTGTAGAGCGCAACGGAGATGCCGTGCGCCAGTTGGGCCGGATCGGTGCCCGTTGCGTCCTGCGCACCGAAGATCTCAATCATGCCGATCACCGTACCGAACAAACCCATGAGCGGTGCGACCGAGGCGATGGTGCCCAGCGCGGGCAGAAAGCGCTCCAGTTCATGGGCGACGGCACGTCCCGTTTCCTCCAGCGCCTCTTTCGCGCCTTCGCGCGGGCCCTGCGGATTGTGGGCGACGTAGCGCACGCCGGTCGCGAGCACTCGGCCCAGCATGGAACCGCGCGCCAGTGCTTCGGTGGCGTCTTGCTTGGCAGCGCCACGGCGCGCGAGCGTGATCGCGTTTTCGAGTACGCCGGTCGGCAGCACGCGTGCGCGGCGAAGCGACAGGGCGCGCTCGACGATCAGGGCGAGAGCAATGATGGAAGCGATGAGAAGTGGCCAGATGGGCCAGCCGGCGGCCTGGATGACGGCGAACAAAGAGACCTCTTGCTTATTGCGGGGGATGGGCAAACGAGTCCGAACTGTAGCGTGCAGGGGGGGGATGGGCAAGCACCGTTTTCCACACCTGACGAGCACAAGGATGTGGACAACCTTTGGATACTCTTAGCAACTCTTTGACGCGGTGGAACTTTTTGGTTTGTGATGAAAAAATGAGCAATGAGCGGTTTCAGAAATGAACACCTCCGCAAGTTCACAAATCCCAGGATTTCCTCGTCAGCCTGTGGATAACTATGTGTACATGTCGGCCTCTGAAGATATATCTTGTCGTGTGTCACGCAAACATGCCTTTTTACGCTGTGGAAGCCCCTTGCAAAGCCCGATAAATCAAGGGTTTGCACCCGGCACGTAGGAATTGTCGGGCATCCCGGCGAGAAAACCCTTAAATTAGCGGGCCTGTGGACAGTTTTTCGTCAGCGCACACGCATGAACTTATCTTTCGACGACACGCGGCCCACCGGTGGTGCGGATCGTGTACTCAGTGTTTCGGATTTGAACAAGGCCGTTGCCGGCGTGCTGGAGCGGAGTTTCCCGTTAGCATGGGTCAGCGGCGAGATTTCCAACTTCACGCGCGCCGCCAGCGGCCATTGGTACTTCTCGATCAAGGACGCGCAGGCGCAAATGCGTTGCGTGATGTTCCGCGGTCGCGCGCAGCATGCGGATTTCTCACCGAAGGAGGGCGATCGCGTCGAGGTGCGTGCCTTGCTTTCCATGTATGTGCCGCGCGGCGAGGTGCAACTCAACGTCGAAGCGATCCGGCGCGCGGGGCAGGGCAATCTCTATGAGGCGTTCCTGCGTCTGAAGGAAAAGCTCGCCGCTGCCGGGCTGTTCGATGCCGGGCGCAAGCGTGAATTGCCGCGTTATGCCCGTCGCGTGGGGGTTGTCACGTCGTTGCAGGCGGCCGCCTTGCGTGACGTGCTGACAACGCTCGCGCGTCGCGCCCCGCATGTGAGCGTCGTCATTTATCCCGCGCCCGTACAGGGGGCGGACGCCGCTACCAGGCTCGCGGCGGCGCTCGACACGGCGAATGCGCGCCGCGAAGTCGACACCCTGTTGTTGTGCCGGGGCGGTGGCTCCATCGAGGACCTCTGGGCGTTCAACGAAGAAGTGCTGGCGCACGCCATCGCGCGCAGCGAACTGCCAGTGGTCTCCGGCGTGGGGCACGAAACCGATTTCACGATTGCCGACTTCGTGGCAGACGTGCGCGCACCCACGCCCACGGCGGCTGCCGAGCTAATCTCGGCAGCGCGCGACGAGTGCCTGCGCGAGGTCGACCGGGAGCGTCAGCGCCTGAGCCGTGCAATGCGTCGTACGCTGGAGCAGCGCGCCCAGCAACTCGACAGCCTGTCGCGTGCGATGGTCTCGCCGCGCGAGCGTCTGGCGCGCCAGCGCGGGGAACTGGCACATCTGGCCGATCGCATGCGCCACGCCCTCGAACGCCCGCTGGCCCAGCGTCGCAGTCGATTCGAAATGTTGCGACTGCGCCATGCGCGGGCGGTGCCCGATGTCGCATCGCAGCATGAGCGCGTGGCATTGCTCGAACAACGTCTTCAAACGGCCATGTCGCGCCGGGCCGAGCGCTCGGCGCAACGTTTGACGGACGCCACCGCGCAACTTGAACTGCTCAATCCGCGCCGCACCCTGCAACGCGGATACGCCGCAGTCCTCGACGCGAAGGGCCAGCCTCTGCGAGACCCTCGAAGACTTCAGCGGGGGCAGCAAGTGACCATGCACCTTGCCGATGGGGCGGCCGACGTGGGCATTGGTGATGTCCAGGTCAGGCTAGACGATACTTTTTAGTCGATGCGGTTCGGCAAAGCAGGCGAATCGCAGGCATCGTGCGTCGATTAGCCGGGATCGGCAAACAATCGTCACATTGATAAGGCAGAGTGCGGCAAACCAAGTACCCGTTGGGTTTGCGGGGTTTTCGCATCTGCCCTAGAATCGATGGCTCCGGATAACGCAAAATCGGGTTCCCCTCAGAGCACAAAGGACAATTGCCATGGAACACAAGCTCCCTGAACTGCCGTACGCCATCGATGCACTGGCGCCGACCATCTCCAAGGAAACGATGGAGTATCACTACGGCAAGCACCACCAAGCCTATGTGACCAACTTGAACAACCTGATCAAGGGCACCGAATTCGAAAACGCCAGCCTCGAAGACATCATCAAGAAGTCGTCGGGCGGCGTGTTCAACAACGCAGCACAGGTGTGGAACCACACCTTCTTCTGGAACACGCTGTCGCCGAAGGGCGGCGGTGCACCGGCCGGCGATCTGGCCAAGGCCATCGACGCCAAGTTCGGCTCGTTCGACGCATTCAAGGAAACGTTCTCGAAGTCGGCCGTGGGCAACTTCGGTTCGGGCTGGACGTGGCTCGTGAAGAAGGCCGACGGTTCGGTCGACATCGTGAGCACCAGCAACGCTGCCACGCCGCTGACCGGCGCCGACAAGCCGCTGATCACGATCGACGTGTGGGAACACGCCTACTACATCGACTACCGCAATGCTCGTCCGAAGTTCGTCGAGGCATTCTGGAACCTCGTCAACTGGGAATTCGCCGCGAAGAACTTCGCGTAATCGACGTTCCCGGAATTTGCCGGCCGACACAGAGTCGACTTCAGTGAGCCTTCGCTGAAGGGCACGTCAGACGCCCAACCCGAGCGTCTGGCGTCGCCGGCAAAACTCAGCAAGCTATCCGCGACATCGCCGCACGACTTCGGCGCTTGTTTCACCGCATCCGCCGCCGTATCGCCGCAGCACCTCCCTCCCGCAGTTACGCTCCGATCGCCTTGCCGATGTGCTGACCTTCGCACCTCAGGCGCGATGTCTCCCTTCGTTTTCAACGGTCACCGGATTGCAGGTTTTTGCACTGCGCTTGATCGAAGTCAACGTTCGTACGCGGGCGCCTCGTTAGAGTGAACCCCTCAATCCGAACGGACAACGTATGCCAGACCCTGCGCCATCGCGCGAGGCCGCCACGGCCATAGCGCATTTCGCGATCGACACTCGATGTGCCGACGCGGTCCAAGACACACCGCCCCGCTTCTGGCTCGCCGATGCGCGACTGATGCGCAGCCTGCCTCCCGCCGCCTGGACGTTGTTTCGTCTGGCCGAATACAAACGCGGCGGGACGGCCACACACATGTGGCGCGTCGGCGCGCTGGCATGGCGATTTGCGCAGGCGTTAGGGATGTCCGCCGTCAAGGCGCAGGCGTTGGGGCTTGCGGCGGCGCTGCATGACACCGGCAAGCTTTGCATTCCGAATTTGATTCTGGAGAAGCCGGGCAGATTGTCGCCCGACGAGATATTGACGATGCGTATGCATCCGCAGTTGGGGGCCGAGATGCTGAGTGCCATCGGCGGTGCCGCATGCGAGTTGGCGTCCACGGTGGCGCGCACGCATCACGAACGTTACGACGGCACCGGCTATCCCTATGGGCTTTCCGGCAACCGCATTCCGTTGGCCGGGCGCATTGTGGCACTGGTCGACGTCTTCGATGCACTCGCCAGTCATCGTCCGTATCGTGCGGCGTTAAGTCCGGCGCAGATCGTCGGCGCGATGCTCGCCGAGCGTGGACGTCACTTCGATCCGTGGCTGCTGGATCGATTTCTCGAGCAATCGCTCGGCGCGGCGCTTGAAATATCGAGCCGCGCGCGATAGCGACTACCGGCGCGCTGCATGAAGGATGCGCAAGGAAGCGATCAGCGCGGCAGGTTGGAAATCTTAGAACCCGCTTTGATCTTCTTTTTCGCGAACCAGCCCTTGTTCATCTCGAGCGCGTATCGCACAGCAGCACGCGGGCAATGGTTGTCTTCCGTCTGCGGCTCCATGTCTTCGATGTTCACGATCGTGCCATCGTCCGCAAGAAACGCGATGGACAGCGGCAGATCGGTGTTCTTCATCCAGAAGCAGTGACCGGCGCTTTGCTCGAACACGAAGAGCATGCCTGCATTGTCGGCCATGGCTTTGCGATACATCAGGCCCTGCTCGCGGTCTTTCTCGTTCGCGGCGACTTCGGCCTTGATGAGATACATGCCCGCAGAGAGTTGCACGGTCGGGAATTCACCGGGCTGCTTGATTTGTGCAGCGGCGCTGGCCGGGGCTAGCGCCATGACGGCGGCGATGCTGGTGAATGTGGCGCTGGCGGCGAGCGCGGCCAGTTGACGCGAAATCCGGCTCACAAAAGACTCCTGAGAAGATCGGGGGACGTCAAGAATACGGTCGGACGACAGTGGAAATTCCGCAGCAATTTCGTCGGGAATCCGGCGAATTTGTCTCAAGCGGATAGCGGGTCATTGTATCTGCCGGACGAAAAAAAAGCAGGTTGCACGAGCAACCTGCTTGTTACCGTCGGTTGCGCAGGCGTGCTGCGCGACGCGGTACTTACTTGCTTGCAGCGGCCGGAGCTTCGGCGGCAGCAGCCTTCTTCGACGACTTCTTGGCGTGCTTCTTGTGGGTCGACGACTTCTTCTTGGCAGCCGGCTTGCTAGCAGCAGCAGCCGGAGCAGCCGTGTCGGCAGCAGCCGGAGCAGCAGCTTGGGCGAACACGCCCGTTGCGAACAGGCCAGCGACCAGGGCAGCGATCAGTTTTTTCATGAGATTCCTCGTTGGAGCTCGATGTTTGGATGGTGTACTCGTTGACCCGCGAACTGAGTCATCTCCTTTAACGTCCCGCCGGGACATCGGTTGACAACCCACTCGCGGATTTTTTCGACGACAAGTATTACGGCTTGTTACCGGTCGACGGTTGGCTCATCGGCTTCTTCGCGTGCTTCTTGTGATGATGCTTTTTGTGCTTGGTCGTCTTCTGCGCCGACATGGCATGGTCACCCGCCGGAGCCGCCATCGCAGGCGTTGCTGCTGCGGGCGCCGCCGGAGCGACAGGCGCCGTCGCAGGCGCCGATTGTTGGGCCATCGCGGCGCCGGACACGATCAGGCCGGCGGTCAGGGCGAGCAGCAGTTTGTTCATGATGTGGTTTCCTCGTTTCGGTAGTGGTGCGTATGTTGCGCACCTGTTCCCTCAACGAGATGGACGACGGCTGCGTTGACCGGAAAGTGTAAGTATTTGTTGCGGCAGTTCGCACCACTGACTGGGTGCGAGGTTTAACGAAAAGACGTCGACCGGGCCGATAGCCACGCGCACGAGCCGAAGCGTCGGTTTGCCGACGGCCGCCGTCATGCGTCTGACCTGGCGATTCTTGCCTTCGACGAGTTTGATTTCGAGCCAGTGGGTCGGAATGCTGGCGCGGTAGCGGATCGGCGGATTGCGTGCCCAGAGATGCTCGGGCTCGGGGATTTCGCGCGCCTCGCACGGCAGCGTGACGAAGTCGCCCAGATCGAGGCCGCTACGAAGACGGGCCACGGCCGCTTCGTCGTACGCACCTTCGACCTGCGCCCAATAGGTCTTGGGCAGCTTTCGCTCGGGCTCCGCGATGCGCGCCTGCAAGCGGCCGTCGTCGGTGAGCAGCAGCAAGCCTTCGCTGTCGGCGTCGAGACGGCCCGCCGGATAGACGTCCGGGAGATCGATGCACTCGGCGAGCGTCGGGCGCGTCGGATGCGGCGAAAACTGGCAGATCGTACCGAAAGGCTTATTGAGAGCGAGAAGTGTCATACCGGGTGATGGCGAGGGGGATGCCCGAGGAAGCTGGTCAGCGGCGACATGTTAATGCATAATCGAAAACGTCACTCTTATGTCTTATATAAGACTATGATTGTGTCACACGCATTTCGAAGCGCTATGACTAAAATAAGGCAGCGCTGCGCAGGGCGCTCATGTATCGACCACAATGCAGTTCGTGGTGCGCACGTACCGGCCGCTCATGCTGTCCGACGCAAGCCATCTGATGCACGCATTCCGATCCATCCAATTGGAGCCCCACCATGTCGTATCAGCACATCAAGGTCCCGGCAGGCGAGAAGATCACCGTCAACAAGGATTTCTCCCTGAACGTGCCGGACAATCCGATCATCCCGTACATCGAAGGTGACGGCACGGGCGTGGACATTACGCCGGTGATGCTCAAAGTCGTCGACGCGGCGGTGGAAAAGGCCTATGGCGGCAAGCGCAAGATCAGCTGGATGGAGATCTACGCGGGCGAGAAGTCGACGCGCATCTATGGTCCGGACGTGTGGCTGCCCGACGAAACGCTTCAGGTCGTGAAGGACTACGTCGTGTCGATCAAGGGGCCATTGACGACGCCGGTGGGTGGCGGCATTCGCTCGCTCAATGTGGCGCTGCGTCAGCAACTCGATCTGTACGTGTGTTTGCGTCCGGTGCAGTACTTCAAGGGCGTGCCGTCGCCGGTGCGTCAGCCGGAGAAGATCAACATGGTGATCTTCCGCGAGAATTCGGAAGACATCTATGCGGGCATCGAGTGGGAAGCCGAATCGGCGGGCGCGAAGAAGTTGATCGCTTTTTTGCAGAACGAGATGGGCGTGAGCAAGATTCGCTTTCCGGAGACGTCGGGCATTGGTGTGAAGCCGGTGTCGCGCGAGGGCACCGAGCGGCTGGTACGCAAGGCGATTCAGTATGCGATCGACAATAACCGCGATACGGTGACGCTCGTGCACAAGGGCAACATCATGAAGTTCACCGAGGGCGCGTTCCGCGACTGGGGGTACGAACTTGCGAAGAAGGAGTTTGCGGCGACGGAGATCGACGGCGGTCCGTGGTGCAAGGTGAAGAATCCGAAGACGGGCAAGGAGATCACCATCAAGGACTCGATTGCGGACGCCTTCCTGCAACAGATCCTGCTGCGTCCCGCCGAGTACGACGTGATTGCCACGCTGAATCTGAATGGCGATTACGTTTCCGACGCACTCGCCGCACAGGTCGGTGGCATCGGTATTGCGCCGGGCGCAAACCTGTCCGATTCGGTTGCGATGTTCGAAGCGACGCACGGCACCGCGCCGAAGTATGCGGGCAAGGACTACGTGAATCCGGGCTCGGAGATTCTGTCGGCGGAGATGATGCTGCGTCATATGGGCTGGACGGAGGCTGCGGATCGCATCATCGCATCGATGGAAAAATCGATTCTGTCGAAGAAGGTGACTTACGACTTTGCGCGTCTGATGGAAGGCGCCACACAGGTGTCGTGCTCCGGCTTCGGCGACGTGATGATCGAGAACATGTAAGGACGCCATCGCGGGGCGAGTCGCCCTGCAACGACTTACGCAAACCCCGGCGCAGCGAGGCGCGTCGGGGTTTCTTATAACGAAGTCGGGGTGGCCGGAGGATGGAAGCGTGGCTAGCCACTTTTTCTATCGTGGCAAGATCGGCCAGCAAGTTGGGCGTCCCACATTGCACCGAGCGCATAACTCCCCGCGACGCACAAACTGATACGACTCGCGTTGGCGAGTTCGTCGACGATGGTTGACGACGCCACACAAATCAGCAGTAACCATTGCGGGAAAAACGCGACGCCGAAAGCGAAATCATGGGAAATCGCAATCGGCCTGCGACCGCCTTGTCGCCGAGTTCGCCATGTTTGCCACGCAACGTAAGAAATACCACTGATTGCGGCCCCGCAATCGACCCAGTTGGCGTCGAATTTAATTTCCAGCCACATTCGCGTCACTGTCGACGAAAAATCCAGATTGCGGCGAGTGCCGCAGTCATGAGGCCGACGACATCGCGCGGGTCGTAGGGAAGATCTGTTCGGCCAACGGCGACGCCGGTCAGCGTGGCACCAATCAGCGCAAAGTTAGCGACATGTCGGAGTTTCTTTCGGGTTTCGGAGGGGAGTCTGATCATCGGGATTTCTGGACGAGTACAGCGCAGGGGGCACGGAGGAAATTCTATTTCGGCCCAATACGTCGAGTGCAAGCGATTCGTCATAAATCGCCGGGGAAATCCGAATAATCCCGAAGTGGGTGACTGCGTCACCGTATGACGATGTGCGTTGTGACGAGGTGGTCGCCCGTGTTGGGCGTGTGGCTGCCGAACTCTCGGGGGAAGCCGACGCGCCATGTCACGACATCGGTGCCCGGCACGTTGCCTGCCTGATACCACACGATCATGCCCGAGAACTTCATGTCCTCGCATCGCTGCCCCTTTGGGACGATGTAACTGATCCACTCGGGCGCGACCTCGCCGAGCGTGGGACGTGAGTCGAGTTCGAAGGTCGGAGAGCCAAGGTCGCGGCATAGCACGCTGTGATTGGTCTGTTCCCAGATCATGACCTTCTGGCCGACGGCAGCTTCCACCTCCAGCGTTGGCGGCGGAAAGGGGGAATTCGGTGGTTCTGCGCTCGCCGCACTCGCCCCGAGGGCACACGTCACCCACACGGCTTTCCACAGCCAGCGCAGCCCGCGCCGCATAGCTTGAACATGCGGAATGCGCGATATGTGCGACGCACGCGACGTACCCAATGCCCTTCCGGTGGTGTCCATAATGGCTCTCCCACCCCCTGTGGCAGCCGGTGCAGGGGCGTTCTCCTCCCCGAAAACCGCGTCGGCAGACGCTTTCATTACAGTGCACAGACGGCGACAACGCAAGGTGCGGTCAATCCTAGGTCGCGTGCTACGCTTTTAGCGTTGTCAAAGACAAGCGCCCAGGCATTGGCCCGACGAAGACGGGCACCGATATCTGCACTATCTCGGAGAGGATGAAGATGAAGGTCAACCGCATTGTTGCGAATCTCGCCGCGCCATCGCCACAGGCGCTGCAAGCGGCGCAGCGCTTTTACGGCGAACTGCTCGGGCTCGACTTGCTGATGGACCACGGCTGGATTGCGACGTACGGGAATGCGTCGAAGATGGCCGTGCAGATGAGCGTCGCCACCGAAGGCGGCAACGGCACGCCGGTGCCGGATCTGTCTATCGAAGTGGATGACCTCGACGAGGCGCTCGCCCGTATGCGCGAAGCGGATGTCGCCATCGAATATGGTCCCGCCGACGAACCGTGGGGCGTGCGGCGTTTCTACGTTCGCGATCCGCTCGGTCGTCTGCTCAACATCCTCGCGCATCGCTAACAGGCGCTCGCATCGCCGGGGACGCTGGACGCATGATGCGTTGGCGTCGCTCACGGCTCACGTCGCCGCGACTTTGACTGTCCCGCCGTCCCGGTCCATCGCCAGTCAAAGCGTGCTGCGAGTTGTTGCGCTTCGAACGCCTGCGCCACATGATCGACGAACACGCGCGTGCGCAACGGCAGCAGCTTCTTGTTCGAGTAGTAGATGGACACGCCGCCGTATTCGTCGAACCATCCTGGCAGCAGATGCTGAATACGGCCGTCAGCGAGCATCGGGGCGGCGTGCGGCATGGGCAGGAGCGCCACGCCATAGCCCAGCGCAACGGCATGCGCCATTGCTTCGGGATCGTCGAAGATCATCCGCGTTCGGGCTTCGACGGTGACGCGCTCACCGTCGACGTTGCGCAAGTCCCACGCGCGCAAACGTCCCGTCATGCCGGAACGCCGGATCACCGCATCGAGCGTGGTCAGCTCGGACGGGTGCGTCGGCACCTTGCGCCCGGTCATATACGCAGCGGATGCGCACATCACCGCATAGGTGGGCGCGAGACGCCGCGCGATAACGCCCGGTGTCAGTTCGATGCCGCCGCCAATGGCCGCGTCGAACCCTTCGCCGACAACGTCCACGCTGCGATTGTCGAAACGCCAGTCGGGCACGATGTCCGGATAACGAGCGAGGAAGTCGCCGAGCATTGGGACGAGATACTCACGCCCGAACGAATGCGCCATGCTCACCTTGAGTGTTCCCGACGGTGCGCTCTCGCGCTCGGCTGCACGTGAAAACGCGTCGGTCAGCGCCGCGAACGGGCTGTCGACATCCAGCAGGAACCGTTCTCCGCCCGCTGTCAGCGTCAGACTGCGAGTGCTGCGATGGAACAGTCGCAGGCCAAGCTGCGCTTCAAGACGCGCCACGTTCTTGCTGACGGCGGCAGGCGTCATACCCAGTCGACGCGCGGCCGCCGAGAAGCTTCCGGCGCGTGCGCTAAGCACGAACGATTCGATCAGATGCAGCGCGTCCATCTCTCACCTGTTCCATCGGGTTGAAAGTGATGATAGGCATTATGGTCTAGTTTGCAGGTAATTCGAAGCCGATACTGCGTTCACTTCCTAACCCAGTGGAGCAACATCATGGCAACGAACTTTCAAGGCAAAGTGGCATTCGTGACGGGCGGCTCGCGCGGTATTGGCGCGGCCGTCGTGCAGCGACTTGCCGACGACGGCGCTGCGGTCGCCTTTACTTATCACGGCTCGAAGGGGGCCGCCGAAGTGCTGGCCGCCCGTATTCAGGCGGCTGGCGGCCGGGCGATTGCCCTGCAGGCGGACGTCGCAAACCCCGAAGCGCTCGCGCGCGCGGTGAGCGAAGCGGCACGTCAATTTGGCAAGATCGACATTCTGGTGAACAACGCCGGTGTCTTCTCGGCGGGCAACATCGCCGACCTGGCGCTGGACGAGTTCGATCGCATGCTCAACATCAACGTGCGCGCCGTCTTCGTCGCGTCGAAGGCGGCGCTCGCCCACATGGGCGACGGCGGCCGCATCATTAACATCGGCTCGTGCAATGCCGAGCGCATTCCGTTCCCCGGTTTCGCCACGTACGCGATGAGCAAGTCGGCGCTGGTCGGTCTCGTGAAGGGCATGGCGCGTGACCTCGGTCCGCGTGGGATTACCGTCAATAACGTACAGCCGGGACCCACCAACACCGACATGAACCCGGCCGCTGGCGAACATGCTGGCAGCATGCACGACGTGATGGCGATCAAGCGTCATGCGCACCCGGCGGAAATCGCGGCGATGGTGGCGTATGTGGCCAGCGAAGACGCCGGTTTCGTGACGGGCGCGAGCCTGACCATCGACGGCGGTTTCAACGCCTGAAGATCGGGACACGCGAGGTACGCCAATTGGGAGACGTGGGAGACGTCGGATTTTCACGTCTCCCGTCGGCGCGCTGTAAGCGTAAGAAATGCAACGGACTTTGGGGCTTCGGAGGCGCTCGTAAGGGCTGCGAAGACACGTTGTCCCGAGGGGAGGTCGCGTCGAACGCCGCGTCACTGCGGGCTTCAGCGAGCGTCACCCGCTGGTCGGCCATCGTTGGAATGTCGAGGCCGATGTATTACCGCCGTAACGCCGCGTAAGCTGGCGCAGCGTCCGACGCACACTCACGCGCCGAACGACGATCTAGACTGCGCGCATGAAGGTCGTTCACCTCTCCCACACGCCGGTGGCGGGCAGTCCGGGCAATATCGTCGCAGCGCTGAACCGGCACACCGACATCGCGGCGCGGCATGTCGTCTATAACGCAGCGGCGTATGCGTCGCGCACGTTCGCCGTCGATCTCGACTGGCAGCGTCAGCGTGAGGAGGCGCTCGATGTCATTGCCGAGGCGGACGTCATTCACATCCATCAGATTTTTCCGATGGAAACGACATTCGGCGCGGATCTGCTCACGCGTTTCGGTAATAAGAAGCTGATCCGTCAGTTTCACTCTGCGCCCGAACTCTGGTCTCGCGACGACGCTGCGATGCGCGAGCGCATCGTCAACGACCCGCTCCCTCAACTCGTGATTGCGCAGGGGCCGGAGCGCTTCTATCCCTTCGCTCGTGTCGTTCCCAACATCGTGCCGCTTGACGATGCGCGCTATCTGCCGCATCCCGAATGTCCGGGCGAGACGGGACGGCCGGTGATCGTGTTCTCGCCAAGCGGGCGCTCGTCCGGTTGGCGCAAGCGCTGGGAGACGAAGGGGGCACCACAGACGCTGCGTCTGCTGCGAAAACTCGAACGCCGCGGGTTGTGTGAAGTCCGACTAATCACCGGCACGCCGCACGACGAGTGTCTGCGACTCAAGCAACATGCTGCGATTGCGCTCGACGAATGCGTGACGGGCAACTATCACCTCTCCGGGCTCGAAGCGTTATCGCAAGGCAAGCCGACGCTGGGGCATCTCGACAATCGCGTGCAATCGCAATTGCGGCGTCTCACGGGCGCATGCGATTTGCCCTGGGTCGACGTGCCGCTCGAAGCGGCCGAGGCACCGCTGGTGGAGTTGCTGACGAACGCGGCGTTGCGGGCGGAGATCGGTGCGGCGTCGCGCAAATGGATGGAAACCTACTATCACGACGCCACCCTGGTCGGGCACTACCGTCAGGCCTATCTCGATCTGTTCGAAGCCCCCGGGCGCTTCGGGGAGCGCCGTATCGACGATGCTGCGCAATGGCTCGGCGTCGCACTGCCGAATCTGCGCTGGCGCGCGCGTCGCAATGCCAATGCGTTCTGGCGCGGGCTGTGGGAAACGTGGCGTGGGCGCTGAGCGGTAACTGACGGCTGCTTCGTCGCTTCTTTGCCGCTACTTCGTTACTCCGAGAACAATTCGAACAGCAGCGTACGCATCCACTGACTCGCTGGCTCGCGGTGATATCGCGCGTGCCAGAACAGATTGATCTGCACGTCGGGAATGTCGAGGGGATGGTCGACGTAACGCAAGCCGAAGTGCTGGGCGCTGCGCTGCGCAAACTTCTCCGTTACGGTGGCGATGAGATCCGTGGCATGAAGAATGTCGGCAAGCGCGACGAAGTGGGGCACGCGTAACCGTATGTTGCGTTGCACGTGAGCGCGTGCCATGAACTCGTCGACCTGTCCGTGGCCGGTGCCTGCGGCCACCACCATCACTTGTTCGGAGCGCTCGAAGTCTTCGCGCGTCATGCGTGCCGGCGACGTTTTCTTCGATCGTGCAGACATCGTTACGCGATCGAGAGGATGCCCGGGGCGAAACATGCACACATACTTCTGCCGGAACAGACGCCGCTGAAAGAACTCCGCCGAGAGATCCGGCAGATGCCCGACGGCCAGATCCACCTGACCCGCCGCCATCTCCTCGCGCAGGTTCACCGCAGTATTGCGCACCGTGCTGACCGTAATGCCCGGGGCGCGCTCCCCTAAAGCGTGCATCAGCTTCGGCAGGAAATGCACCTCGCCGATGTCCGTCATCGCAATCCGAAACGCACGCTGGCTCGTGGCGGGATCGAATGCCAGTTGCCGGTTGAACACGCCGTGCAGCGCGTCGAGAGCCGCCGCTACCGGTTCGGCCAGCTCGGTGGCCATCGGCGTGGGCAACATGCCACGCGATGTGCGGATGAAAAGCTCGTCATTGAACAACTTACGCAGACGGGCAAGCGAATTGCTGACGGCCGGTTGCGTCACGCCGAGGGCTTCGGCGACGCGGGACACACGTCGTGCGTTGTAGAGGTGCTGGAAAACCACCAGCAGGTTCAGATCGACGGCATGCAAGTCCATAGCGAGTCCAGGAGCGTCTTCTCGACGCGAGGCGCTGACGTCAGCAAAATCACTGAAATTTATAGGGCATATAAACGAGATTCTATTGGTTTATATCGATCGTTGCGCGATGCTTCTTGCAAACGGCGTTTTAACGCCATCAGCGGTGCCCGGAAGGCACCGTCAGAACGGAGACAAATCCCCATGCAAGTTCACGTGCAACCGCTCGGCGAGCGACTTGACGTCGCCTCGGGCGACAACCTTCTCAAAGTCCTGACCGATCACAACATTCCGGTGTCGTACAGCTGCCTGTCCGGCCGTTGCGGGACATGTCGGTGCCGTGTGGTGTCGGGGGATGTGCGTGAGGCGGAGGGCGTTGAGTACCGTCACCATGACGAAGGGCATTCAGACGAGCGCTACGTACTCGCCTGCCAGTCGACCCTCCACGGCGATTGCGAAATCGAGTTGCCCGCGATGGACGAAGTCGTGGTGCATCCCGCGAAAATTCTCAAGGCGACGGTGCTGGCCATCGAGTCGCTGACGCACGACATCAAGCGACTAGTGCTCAAGCCATCCAAACCGCTCAGCTTCTCGCCGGGGCAATACGCCACGCTGCAATTCACACCGGCGCACATCCGTCCGTATTCGATGGCTGGGCTCGATGCCGACGACACGCTCGAATTCCACATCCGCCGTGTGCCCGGCGGCGCTGTCACCGGTTACGTCGACGAGCAATTGAAGGTGGGCGACGCGGTGCGCGTGTCCGGCCCGCTGGGTACGTCGTATTTGCGTACGCGTCACGACGGCCCGATGCTCTGCGTCGCGGGCGGCACCGGTCTTGCACCCGTGTTGTCGATCGTGCGGGGCGCGTTGGCCAGCGGCATGACCAATCCCATCGAGATCTATGTCGGCGCGCGTTCTGCCGAGGATGTGTATGGGCTCGCGTGGTTGCGGGAACTCGCGGCGCGTCACGACGGCATTCGGCTGCATGTCGTGACGACGGTGGCGGCCTCATCTGCGTCCGACGCGCACGTGAGCGCCGCGCCGCAATACCGCACCGGCCACGTGACCGACGCGCTTGCCGCCGATTTTGCTGCCCCGGAATCCCTTGTCGGCTGGCGCGCCTATCTGTGCGGTGCCCCGCCGATGGTCGACGCGGCGACGCGCCTGCTTCGCCAGCGTGGCATCGCTAGCGCCCACATCTACGCCGACGCGTTTTACGCAAAGGCCGCGTGATTTCTGCTTTCACCGCTTCTCTGCATTCCCCGCATTTCTCAGGAGACAAACGTGACGACAACACCCCAGACCGGATGCGATCCGGCGCCCTGTGCCGATCATGATGCCGCCGGGCACACGTCGGCGATCTCGGATATCTGGCCCGCAGAGGGCTCCAGCCGCATCCCGTTTCGTGTCTACACGGACGAGCAACTGCACCGACAAGAATTGGAGCAGTGCTTCTACCGTCATCACTGGAACTACGTCGGACTGGAAGCCGAAGTGCCGAATCCGGGCGACTTCAAGCGCACGGTGATCGGCGAGCGCTCCGTCATCGTGACGCGCGACGCGGGCGGTGAGATCAATGTGGTTGAAAACGTATGTGCGCACCGAGGCATGAAGTTCTGCCGGGAGAAGCGCGGTAACCGCACCGATTTCCACTGCCCGTACCACCAGTGGAACTACGACCTGAAGGGCAATCTGCAAGGCGTGCCGTTCCGGCGCGGAGTGAAGCAGGACGGCAAGGTCAACGGCGGCATGCCGAAGGATTTCCGGCCGGAGGATCACGGACTCACAAAACTGAAGGTTGCCACGCGCGGCGGTGTGATCTTCGCGTCGTTCGATCACGATGTCGAATCGCTGGAGGACTTCCTGGGGCCGGACATCTGCGCGTACTTCGACCGGCTGTTCGACGGACGCAAGCTCAAAATTCTCGGCTACAACAAGCAACGCATTCCGGGTAACTGGAAGCTGATGCAGGAGAACATCAAGGATCCGTATCACCCGGGGTTGCTGCATACGTGGTTCGTCACCTTCGGCCTCTGGCGCGCCGACAACAAGTCGCGGCTGGTGATGGACGCGCATGGACGTCACGCGGCGATGGTTTCCACGCGCGGACAGGGTGGGGGCGGCGAGGTGACGTCAGGGGTGTCGAGCTTCAAGGAGTCGATGGCGCTCAACGACATGCGCTTTCTCGACATCGTGCAGGAAGACTGGTGGAAGGGGCCGACGGCGGTTCTCATGACATTGTTCCCCAGCGTCATTCTTCAGCAACAGGTCAATTCGGTGTCCACGCGGCATATCCAGCCGCGCGGCCACAATGCGTTCGACTTTGTGTGGACGCACTTTGGATTCGAAGACGACACCGAGGAAATGACCCAACGGCGTCTGCGTCAGGCCAATCTGTTCGGCCCGGCGGGGTTTGTCTCTGCCGACGACGGCGAGGCCGTCGAATGCTCGCAGGAGGGGTTCACGCAAAAGCCATGGCACCGGGTGCTGGCGGAGTTGGGCGGCACGGGCGTGGAAAACACCGAGCATATGGTTACGGAAACGCTGATTCGCGGCATGTACGCCTACTGGCGTCGCGTGATGGGCGTCTGAACGGTATCTGGGGAGACGATTCGATGGTGGATTTTGCAACGTTTCAGGCCGTGGTCGAACTCAATGCGGCCTACGCGGCGGCGCTCGATGCGCAGCAGTGGGATGCGTGGCCCGAGTTCTTTCTGGATGAGTGCATCTATCGCATTCAGCCGCGCGAGAACTTCGACATGGGCCTGCCGCTCGCCACGCTCTCCTTCGAGAGCAAAGGCATGCTGCGCGACCGCATCTACGGCATTCGCGACACGCTGTTTCACGACCCGTACTACCAGCGTCACGTGATCGGGCTGCCCTCGATTCGTGCGCAGGACGTCGACACGCTGCACGTCGAGGCGAACTATGCCGTGTTCCGCACAAAGCCCGACCAGCTCACGGACATCCTGTCGGTTGGGCGGTATCTGGACATCGTGAAGCGCACGGACGACGGCTGGAAGTTTGCGTCGCGGCAATGCATTTTCGACAGCGAGATGATTCCCAACTCGCTGATTTACCCGATCTGACACGAGGACATCATGAGCGGCAACTGGATTGAGGCGGCATCGCGCGACGCGATTCCCGAGGACGATGTCGTCGGCGTGGTCGTCGGCGGACGGGACATCGCGCTGTATGGCGTGGACGGCGACGTGTTCGCCACGGACAACGTATGCACGCACGGCAATGCAAGATTGTGCGACGGGTTCCTCGAAGGACATGAGATCGAGTGCCCGTTGCATCAGGGAAAATTCGACGTGCGTACCGGAGCCGCCAAGTGCGCGCCGCTGACCGAAGCGCTCAGAACCTACCCGATTCGCATCGAGGCCGGAAAGGTCTACGTCGATCTGGGGTGACGTTCCCGGTATCCGGTCGCTTCGGGGGCCGACTTTAGGGGAAAGTGTCCAAACGGGCCGCCTACCGGGCGGCCCGTGGCATTTGTGGGACGGGTATCGCCTTGATCGGTGGGCATTGGAAGGTGTTGGCCTGCCTCAGGCAGATCTACGAACGAAACGAACCGGTCGATTCGAAAAACTCAACGATGTGTCGGGTGGTGCACCGGATGAACAGTCCTTTCGTCGCAAGCGGCGCTTTGGAATTCGTTAAAAGATTATTTGTTTCCGACACTTAACGTGCGTCATTTCTGTGCATCGGAGGCGCAGACGACTGCGTAGGATTACTTAGTCAATTCAGGTAATTGCGTAATTGATTTCCGCAATTCGAGATCGGTAAGGAGTATTTTAATAACGGAGTGGAATGTTGCGATGAATATAGTTTTATAAGGGATTAAACGCAGTTAAATACCGTAAAGATTCGTCGATTGAGCGGAAAGTTGCGCGCGATTTGCATGCAAAAACGGATCCAAAATATGTGAACGTTTCGCATGCATTGTTGCGGCGCAATAAAAAACCCGGCCGAAGCCGGGTTTCTAATGCTGCGAACTGCCTGGCTTAGTTCGGAGCCGTGATGTTCGAAGCCTGCTTGCCCTTCGGGCCTTGGACGACCTCGAACTGTACCTTCTGACCTTCCTTCAGGGTCTTGAATCCATTCATCTGGATCGCCGAGAAGTGAGCGAACAGATCTTCGCCACCTTCATCCGGCGTGATGAAACCAAAACCCTTGGCATCGTTAAACCATTTGACCGTACCGGTTGCCATACAAACTTCCCCTAAACAATTACGACTACTACATATCACCGCAACAACGAGCACATCTGAAAAACCCGCCGGCTGGCGGCGGCTTCTTAGGCTCACCCAGGCATCTTTTCTTTTAAACCACTTATAGAGGAAAAGCGCCAGTTCGATTGTTTTCGCTAACTACCAACAGTGTCAAGCCCTTTTTGAACGATAGAAGTTACGTTCGATCAGGTTTTACCCTTATATCTTGGAGGGTATAAGGCGTGCGGAGACACGCCCTTGAAATTTGGGTTAAGCTGACTCATATGGGTGTGGCACCCCCGGTGGTCGGGGCTGCAGCGCCTTGCTGGACAACGCACGCGCTGATCGACGAGTGTTGGCATGCCGGTGGACGACCGGACGGCAGGCGGCATTGGGGCTCCGATGGCTTCCTGCACCCGAGAGTTGTTTAGAATCCACGTATGGCAACCTTACCGACAACGCATGACGACACCGTACAGGAGCGGCAAGAGCAACAGCTCAAGCCGCCGTCCATGTACAAGGTGGTACTGTTGAACGACGATTTCACCCCGATGGAGTTCGTGGTGATGGTCATTCAGGAATATTTTAATAAGGACCGGGAATCTGCCACGCAGATCATGCTCAAGGTTCACCGCGAGGGCAGGGGAGTTTGTGGGGTCTTTACGCGCGACGTCGCGGCGACCAAAGTTGAGCAAGTTGTTAGCCATGCAAGGCAGTCCGGGCACCCGCTGCAGTGCGTGATGGAGGAAGCATGATTGCCCAGGAATTGGAAGTCAGCCTGCACATGGCGTTTATGGAAGCGCGCCAGGCACGACACGAATTCATCACGGTCGAGCACCTGTTGCTCGCCCTGTTGGATAACCCGACTGCAGCCGAAGTTTTGCGCGCCTGCGCGGCCAATCTCGACGATTTGCGACAGAACCTGCGCAACTTCATCGCAGATAACACGCCGACGGTGCCGGGCAGCGACGAGGTCGACACACAGCCCACGCTCGGTTTTCAGCGCGTGATTCAACGCGCCATCATGCACGTTCAGTCCACTTCCAACGGCAAGAAGGAAGTCACGGGCGCGAATGTGCTGGTCGCCATTTTCGGTGAGAAGGACTCCCACGCGGTCTACTACCTGCAACAGCAGGGGGTGACGCGTCTGGACGTCGTCAACTTTATCTCTCACGGCATTACCAAGACCGGCGCGTCCGGCGAGTCGGCCAAGGCTGGCGAAGGCAGTGCCGAAGGGGAAGAGGGCGCCAACGCCAAGGAAAGCCCGCTCGCTCAGTACACCCAGAACCTGAACCAGATGGCGCGCGACGGCAAGATCGATCCGCTCATCGGCCGGGAATCGGAAGTCGAGCGCGTGGTGCAGGTGCTGTGCCGCCGTCGCAAGAACAATCCGCTGCTCGTGGGTGAAGCCGGTGTGGGCAAGACGGCGATTGCCGAAGGCCTCGCCTGGCGCGTCACGCGTGGCGAAGTGCCCGAGATTCTGCAGGACGCCACCGTCTACTCGCTGGACATGGGCGCGCTGCTCGCCGGGACCAAGTATCGCGGCGACTTCGAGCAACGTCTGAAGGCGGTGCTCAAGGAACTCAAGGAGCGCAACAACGCGATCCTGTTCATCGACGAAATTCACACGCTGATCGGCGCAGGTGCTGCGTCGGGCGGCACGCTCGACGCTTCGAACCTGCTCAAGCCGGCGCTCTCTTCGGGCCAACTGAAGTGCATTGGTGCGACGACCTTTACCGAGTATCGCGGCATCTTCGAAAAGGACGCTGCGCTGTCGCGTCGTTTCCAGAAGATCGACGTGAACGAGCCGACCGTCGAGCAGACGGTGCAGATTCTGCGCGGCCTGAAGTCGCGTTTCGAAGAGCACCACGGCGTGAAGTATTCGTCGAGCGCACTGTCGGCTGCGGCTGAATTGTCGGCCAAGTTCATTACCGACCGTCACTTGCCGGACAAGGCCATCGACGTGATCGACGAAGCAGGCGCTGCGCAGCGGATCCTACCGAAGTCGAAGCAGAAGAAGACCATCGGCAAGGGTGAGATCGAGGAAATCGTCTCGAAGATTGCGCGCATTCCGGCCCAAAGCGTGTCGGCAGACGACCGCGGCAAGCTCCAGACGCTCGATCGCGATCTGAAGAGCGTGGTGTTCGGGCAAGACCCGGCGATCGATGCGCTGTCCGCTGCGATCAAGATGTCGCGCGCCGGGCTGGGCAAGACGGACAAGCCGATCGGCGCGTTTCTGTTCTCGGGCCCGACAGGTGTCGGCAAGACCGAAGTTGCCAAGCAACTCGCGTTCACGCTGGGCATCGAGCTGATCCGCTTCGACATGTCGGAGTACATGGAACGCCACGCGGTGAGCCGTCTGATTGGCGCGCCGCCGGGATACGTGGGCTTCGATCAAGGTGGTTTGCTGACGGAAGCCATCACGAAGAAGCCGCATTGCGTGCTGTTGCTCGACGAAATCGAGAAGGCGCATCCGGATATCTTTAACGTGCTGCTTCAGGTCATGGACCACGGCACGCTGACGGACAACAACGGCCGCAAGGCCGACTTCCGCAACGTCATCATCATCATGACGACGAACGCGGGGGCCGAAACGATCAATCGTGCGAGCATCGGCTTCACGAACGAGCGTCAGGCCGGTGACGAGATGGCCGACATCAAGCGTATGTTCACGCCGGAGTTCCGCAACCGTCTCGACTCGATCATCAGCTTCAAGCCGCTCGACGAGCAGATCATCCTGCGCGTTGTCGACAAGTTCCTCATTCAGCTGGAAGATCAGTTGCACGAGAAGAAGGTCGAGGTTGTCTTCACCGATAAGCTGCGCGCGTATCTGTCGAAGAAGGGCTTTGATCCGCTCATGGGCGCGCGGCCGATGCAGCGTCTGATTCAGGACACGATCCGTCGTGCGCTGGCGGACGAGCTGCTGTTCGGGCGTCTGACCAGCGGAGGCCGTGTGACCGTCGATCTCGACGAGAACGATCAGGTGCAGCTCTCCTTCCCGGAAGACGGCAACACCAAGGCTCAGCCGGAAGCTGCCGAAGTCGAGTAATCGACTCGACGCTGTCGCAAAGAAAAAGCGCCGCGAAATGCGGCGCTTTTCTTTTGTCCGTCCACTGCATGATGTGCGGGCGAGCTACAGCCGTCCTTACTGCTTGCCGGTACTGCCGAAGCCGCCAGCGCCGCGATCGCTTTCCGGGAATTCGTCGACGATATTGAACTCTGCTTGCACGACCGGCACGATCACAAGTTGTGCCAGGCGCTCGAACGGGTTCAGCACAAACGGCTCATTGCCGCGATTCCAAGTCGAGACCATCAACTGCCCCTGGTAGTCCGAGTCGATCAGGCCGACCAGATTGCCTAGCACGATGCCGTGCTTATGGCCGAGACCGGAGCGCGGCAGAATCAGGGCGGCGTAGCCCGGATCGGCCAGATGGACGGCCAGACCCGTCGGCACGAGCACGGTCTGCCCCGGGGCGATGGTCATGGGTGCGTCGAGGCACGCACGCAAATCGAGGCCGGCGCTGCCCGGCGTGGCATAGGCGGGCAACTGCGTGCGCAGGCGTTCGTCGAGGATCTTGACGTCGAGTTTCATGGCGTATGGCGGTGAATTAGTGCGAGTGAATCAAAAATTTTTCGGGCGAGAATGGCGCAAATCGTCAGATCCGATCAGTCATCGGCACGCAGCGAAAACGCCTGCGCCAGCAGCTCATGCGAACGCAGGCGGGCGCGATAGCTGCCAGCAACCGTCAGCACGGTGATCTCGTCGGCTTCGAACTGCTCTTGCAATTCCAGCACGCGCTCGGTCACGCGCTCCGGGGTGCCGATGATACTACGCGGCTTCTCCCGGGCGATCACGGACAGTTCTCGTTCCCGATATTGCAACTTGGCCTGCGCGCCCTGATCGAGGCTCGGGATGGGTTCGTTCATGCCGTACGCCATCTGCACGCGACGCAAATCCACGCCCGCTTCCAGCGCCTCGGCTTGCGCATCCGTATCCGCGCAGATGATGAACAGCGCGACCGAGCAGTAGGGCTTGTCGAGCTGGCCCGGCGTGAAGCGCTCGCGATAGGCTTGCGTCACGCGATGGCCGTAATGCGCATTGATGAAGTGCGCGAAGCAGTAGCGCAGGCCGAGTTGTGCGGCGAGCAATCCGCCGAACTCGCTGGACCCGAGTACCCACAATTCGGGGCGCGTTTGCACGGCCGGTTGCAGGAGCACGCCACGGTACGGGTGATCGTCGGCCAGCGTGTCGCCGAAGAGTCCCGCCAGTTCGGCGACTTGTTGCGGGAAGTGCTCGCCTGCGTCGTACGGCCCCTTGGCGACGGCACGTGCAGTGCGCATGTCGCCACCCGGCGCGCGTCCCACCCCGAGGTCGATGCGATTCGGAAACAGCGCTTCGAGCATCAGAAATTGCTCGGCCAGCTTAAATGGGCTGTAGTAGGGCAGCATCACGCCACCCGAGCCCACGCGCAGTCGCTTCGTCACGCTCGCCAGCCGGGCGATCATGACTTCCGGCGCGGGGTTGGCCACGCCGCGCAGTCCGTGGTGCTCAGCGCACCAGTAGCGCGTGTAGCCGAGATCGTCGGCGGCTTGCGCCAGTTCGACGGTGGCGGCGATGGCGTCGGCGACGCTGTGGCCGTGGATGACCGGTGTCTGATCGAGCACCGACAGTTTGATACGTGCAGCGGGTTGCGTCATGAGTGGGTCGCTCCCGATCAGTGACCGCTGCCGGCGGACGAATCCACCGGGGCGGCACCGGGGCCTGCATGCGGCAGGCGCGCAATCATCAGAATGGCGACGATGCCGCCAACGGCACCGCATAGGAAGATCGAGGCGTAGCCGAAGAAGTTGGCGACGAGACCGGCCATCGGTCCGATCAGGCCGAGCGCGAGATCGAAGAACGCCGAGTACGCGGCCAGCGCCGCACCACGATTCTGCGGCGGTACCGAACGCAATGCCTCCACACCGAGTGCCGGAAACACCAGCGAGAAGCCCATCCCCGTGAGTGCTGCGCCCGCGAGCGCCATATGCGGATTCACCGCGCCCCACAGCAAGAACTGACCGATGGCGCTGAAGACGAGCGAGCACATGGCGACACGGCGTCCGCCGAAACGATCGACTGCGTGCGAGAGCAGAATCCGCATCGCGATGAATGTGCCGCTGTAGAGCGTGAGTGCGAACGCTGCGCCCGACCAGCCGTGGCTCGCGTAGAACAGCGTAATGAAGGCAGCAATGACGGCATACCCGATGCTGCCGAGCGTCATCGCGAGACCCGGACGCCACACCAGCCCGACCACCTTGAAGAACGACAGACGGGTCCCACCGACCGGAGCCGCGGCAGGCAGACGCAGCGCAATGGCGAACGCCACGGCTGGCAGGCCGATGTTGACCAGCGAAACTACGGTGAAGCCCGACGCTTGCAGCAAATACGCGCCAAACGGCGCACCCACGGCGAGCGCGGTGTACATCGACACGCCTTGCCACGAAATCGCCTTGCTCGCATGTGTTGCACCGAGCAGGCCGATACCCCACGACATGCCGCCCGTGAGCAGCAGGCTTTCGCCGAAGCCGAGCACGACGCGTCCCGCCAGCAGCACACCCAGCGCCAGTGAGGGGTTCGGCACTATCGAGGCGACGAGGTACAGCACACCGGCTGCCGCGCAGCCGCACAGGCCGGTCAGCACAGCATTGCGCGGGCCGCGCGTGTCGACGGTGCGACCGGCGTAAGAGCGCAGCAGGAGCGTGACGACCGACTGGATACCGATCGTCACCCCGACAACGAACGAGCCGAAGCCCAGCGTTTCGTGGACGTACACCGGCAGCACGGGCAACGGCATGCCGATGGTCATGAAGCCGAAGAACATGATCGCGGCGAGCATGCTCAGTGTCCCGTAGACACTGACGCGTGGCCGCGTGGAGGTAGGAGGTTGCGTCATCTGGTGGTTATCGTCTGCGATGGCCCGAAGGCCCGGGTACTGATGGCGGCAGGTCGTGGGGCGCGAAATGTCGTCGCCGGTTGCCGCTGGTTGCTGCTGGTTGCCGCCGCGCCTGCCAGTCTGTCAGCGTCGCCGGACAACGACAATGACAGACGGACTGGCTGTAGGGGTATTGGGGACGGGGGTTACTGCGGCGACGGCAGCCGTGCGGCGATTTCGACGATCAGGCTGCGAGCAAGCGCTTGCTTGTCGGCGCGCGGCAGGCGCTTCTGCCCCGCTTCGTCGAACAGAATGACTTCGTTGTCATCTTGCCCGAACGTGGCCGGGCCGAGATTGCCCACAAGCAATGGCACCTGTTTGCGCTGACGCTTCTGCGCACCGTGCTTTTCGAGATCGCCCGACTCGGCCGCAAAGCCCACACAAAACGGCGGCTTCGGCAATTGCGCCACCGCGGCGAGAATGTCAGGGTTCTGGACGAATTCGAGTGTCGGGACGTCGGCATCCCCCGTCTTCTTGATCTTGTCGTGCGCCACGTCGCGCACGCGCCAGTCGGCCACGGCGGCCACCGCAATGAAGATGTCGTTACGCGAAACGTCGGCCATCACGGCGTCATACATTTGTTGCGCCGTCTGGACGTTGCTGCGCGTTACGCCATAGGGCGTCGCCAGCGAAGTCGGTCCGGCCACGAGATGCACATCCGCACCCGCCTGCGCGGCGGCGCGCGCGAGGGCGAACCCCATCTTGCCACTGGAGCGATTCGTGAGTCCGCGCACCGGATCGATCGGCTCGAAGGTCGGGCCTGCGGTGATGAGTACGCGACGTCCCGCGAGCCGCTTCGGCTGGAAAAAGCCAGCGAGTGCTTCGTACAGGTCTTCCGGTTCGAGCATGCGCCCATCGCCGATTTCGCCGCAGGCCTGATCGCCGCTGCCCGGGCCGAGAATCGCGATGCCGTCGCCGCGAAGCGTTGCCGCGTTGCGTTGCGTGGCCGGGTTGGCCCACATCTGACGGTTCATCGCGGGGGCTACCAGCAACGGGCAATCGCGCGCCACACACAACGTGGAGAGCAGATCGTCGGCCATGCCGTGCGCGAGCTTGGCGAGGAAGTCGGTGGAGGCGGGGGCGATGAGAATGACGTCGGCCTCACGCGAGAGGTCGATGTGCGCCATGTTGTTATCGATGCGGTTGTCCCATTGACTGGTAAACACCGGGCGGCCCGAGAGCGCCTGCATCGTGAGCGGGGTGATGAATTGCGTGGCGGCTTCGGTCATCACGACCTGCACCGTGGCACCGGCCTTGATGAGCAGCCGCGTGAGTTCTGCTGACTTGTAGCAGGCGATGCCGCCCGTCAGGCCGAGCACGATGGTCTTGCCAGCCAGTTCACCACGTTCCATAGGAAATGCCTCCTCCAAAGTGCCGCGCGGCGCCTCCAGGGCGCCGCGACGGTGTTTGCTGCTTACCGATCCGTCACACCGGCTGCACGCCGTGGACGCATCATGCCGCAGATCGCTGCGGCCCCGTTCTGCTGCGCTACTTGCCGCGCCGCACGCGTCGCAACTCGTCGATCACCAGCAGCACCGCGCCCACGCAAATGGCCGAGTCGGCCACGTTGAACGCCGGCCAGTGCCAGCCGCCGACGTGAAAGTCCAGAAAGTCGATCACATGGCCGTAGACCACCCGATCGATCACGTTGCCCAGCGCGCCACCGAGAATCAGCGACAGCGACAGGCAGAACATCTTCTGACCGTTATGACGCTTGAGCAACACCACGATGACCGTCGCGGCCACGATGCCGAGCAGCGTGAAGAACCAGCGTTGCCAGCCCCCGGCGGCCGCCAGGAAGTTGAACGCTGCTCCCTTGTTGTACACCAGCACGAGGTTGAAGAACGAGGTCAGCGGACGGAATTCGCCGTACTGAAACGTCTTCAGAATCGTGAGTTTGGTGACCTGATCGATCAGGATCGCAATGACCGCGATGCCCAGCCACGGTGCCAGTCCGAGGGACGCGCCGCTACGGGCATTGCTGCCACCACCACGCTTCGCGCCCGTACGGGCGCCTGCTTTGCTTGCCATTATGCCGCGCTCCGGTGTTCGCCGCTGCCGAACAGATTCGACACGCAACGTCCGCAAAGGGTCGGGTGAGCGGGGTCTGCGCCCACGTCTTCGCGATAGTGCCAGCAGCGCTCGCATTTCTGATGCGTCGACGGCGTGACGACCACGCCTTCCTCGCCTTCCGATGCGACTTGCGAGACCTTCGCGGCCGACGTGATCAGCACGAAACGCAGGTCGTCGCCGAGGCTGGCCAGCACGTCGTACTTGCGACCCGAGACGCGCACGTCCACTTCAGCTTGCAGCGACGAGCCGATCTGCTCGGCGGCGCGCGCTTCTTCCAGCGCCTTGGTGACGTCGCCGCGCACCGTGCGCAGCAGATGCCACTTCTCGAGCAAACGCGTACCTTCCGCGACTTCCGGATAGGCGTAGTACGTCTCCGTGAAAATCGTGTCGTTGCCCGGCTGGAACACCTGCCACGCTTCTTCCGCCGTGAACGACAGGAACGGCGCCATCAGCTTCAGCAGGCCATGCGTGATGTGATACAGCGCGTTCTGCGCGGCGCGGCGTGCCGGGGCGTCCGGCGCGCTCGTATACAGACGATCCTTGAGGATGTCGAGGTAGAAGCCGCCGAGGTCTTCGGAGCAGAACGTCTGGAGCTTGGACACGACCGGGTGGAACTCGTAACGGTCGTAATGGCCGAGCACTTCGGTTTGCAGCGATTGCGACAACGCCACGGCGTAACGGTCGATTTCCAGCCACTGATCCGCCGACATGGCGTGCTTCGCGTGGTCGTAGTCGGCCAGGTTCGCGAGCAGGAAGCGCAGCGTGTTGCGGATGCGGCGATAGCCTTCCGTCACGCGCTTGAGGATCTCGTCCGAGATAGACAACTCGCCCGAGTAGTCGGTCGAGGCCACCCACAGTCGGATGATTTCCGCGCCAAGCTTGTCGGCAACTTCCTGCGGCACGATGGTGTTGCCGATCGACTTCGACATCTTGCGGCCCTGGCCGTCGACGGTGAAGCCGTGCGTGAGCAGTGCCTTGTAGGGCGGACGGCCGTCGAGCATCGACGCAGTCAGCAGCGACGAATGGAACCAGCCGCGATGCTGGTCCGAGCCTTCCAGATACAGATCGGCCGGGAAGCCCAACTCATGCGCATGCGATCCGCGCAGTACGTGCCAATGCGTTGTGCCCGAGTCGAACCACACGTCGAGCGTGTCGCGATTCTTCACGTAATCCTTGGCCTCGTCACCGAGCAGCTCGACCGGGTCGAGCGTTTGCCAGGCTTCGATGCCTTCTGTTTCCACGCGCTTGGCCACGGCTTCGAGCAGCTCGGGCGTGCGCGGGTGCAGGGCGCCGGTTTCCTTGTGGACGAAGAACGCCATCGGCACGCCCCATTGGCGCTGACGCGAAAGCGTCCAGTCCGGGCGGTGCGCGATCATGTTGTGCAGGCGTTGCTTACCCCACGACGGGAAGAACTCCGTCGCTTCGATACCGGCGAGCGCGATCTCGCGCAGCGTCTGGCCGTTGCCCGGTGCGCCGTCGACCGGCTTCACGTCCATGCCTGCAAACCACTGGTTCGTCGCGCGATAGATGATCGGCGACTTGTGACGCCAGCAGTGCATGTAGCTGTGCGTGTACTTGAACGAATGGAACAGCGTGCCCGCATCGCGCAGCGTGTCGACGATCTGCGGGTTGGCGTCCCAGATCGACTGGCCGCCGAACAGCGGCAGGCTGTCCTGATAACGACCATCGCCCAGCACCGGCATGCGGATTTCCGAATCCGGCATGTCGTGCGCCTTGCACGACACAAAGTCTTCCACACCGTAGGCGGGGGCCGAGTGGACGATACCGGTACCGGTATCTGTCGTCACATAGTCGCCGAGGTAGACCGGCGAGGTGCGGTCGTAACCAGCGTCGGCGGTGGCGAGCGGGTGACGGAAGCGGATCAGCGAGAGCGCTTCACCTTTGGTGCGCGCGACGATCTCGCCGTGCAGGCCGTACGTCTTCAGGCAGTCTTCGACGCGATCGGTCGCCAGGATCAGCAGGCCGCGCTCGGTCGAAACGAGAGCGTACTCGACTTCCGGATGGACGTTGAGCGCCTGGTTCGACGGGATGGTCCACGGGGTCGTCGTCCAGATGACGATGAACCCGTCTTCGCGCGGCAGCTTCGGCAGACCGAAGGCCTTGGCGACCTTTTCCGGTTCGGCGAAGGCGAAGCCCACGTCGATGGCCAGATCGGTCTTGTCCTTGTACTCGACTTCCGCTTCGGCCAGCGCCGAGCCGCAGTCGAAGCACCAGTTCACCGGCTTCAGACCACGATACACATAGCCGTTCTTCAGGATCTGCGCGAGCGCACGAAGCTCACCGGCTTCATTCGCGAAGTTCATGGTCTTGTACGGATTGTCCCAGTCGCCGAGCACGCCCAGACGCTCGAAGTCGGCCTTCTGGCGCTCGATCTGCACCCCAGCGTAGGCGCGCGCCTTTTCCTGCACTTCGCGCACCGGCAGGTGCTTGCCGAACTGCTTTTCGATCTGGATTTCGATGGGCATGCCGTGGCAGTCCCAGCCCGGCACGTAGGCGGCGTCGAAGCCCGCGAGGCTACGCGCCTTGACGATCATGTCCTTGAGGATCTTGTTGACCGCGTGACCGATGTGGATGTCGCCGTTGGCATACGGCGGGCCGTCGTGCAGGATGAACTTCGGACGGCCTTTGCTGGCTTTGCGGATCTTGTCGTAGATCTTCTTTTCCTGCCATTGCTTGACCCACAGCGGCTCGCGCCTGGGCAGGTCGCCACGCATCGGGAACGGCGTGTCCAGCAGGTTGACGGGGTATTTGCTCGGGGCTTTCTTTTCGCTCATGGATGCAACGCTATCGAATTTTGGGTATCGGTTGTGGGGCGCTTGCGCCGGAGGCGTTGCCGGGGCCTTATCGACCTTGTGGGCCGTGAAGGGCGGCGTCCGGGCAGGTGCCAGAGACGGCTGCGGGCCGCGCGCGAGGCGCTGGGCGCCGGCGCACGCGGGCGAAGATCAACTAATTCGGTCGGTCGCCGAGGTGGCGAAGTCGCGTCTTGCACTCGGACCATTGGCGTCGAGCGCATGGGCGAAATAGGCGCGGGCCTCGCGCGTGTCCTGCGCGATGGCAGCTTCGAGCTCGGCCAATCCGTCGAATTTCGCTTCGTCACGCAGTTTCTGCAAAAATTCCACGCGCACCAGCTTGCCGTAGCAATCGCCCACGAAGTCGAGCAGATGCACTTCGAGCAGCACGCGACCGGAATCGTCCACGGTCGGGCGCAGGCCCAGGCTCGCCACGGCGGGCAGCGGTTTGTCCGCCAGACCGTGCACCTGAACGACGAAGATGCCCGTGAGGGCCGGGTGCTTGTGCGCGATGCGCAGATTGAGCGTCGGGAAGCCCAGCTTGCGGCCGAGCTTCATGCCGTGCACGACGTGACCGGTGATCGCGTACGGACGGCCGAGCAGCGCGTGGGCGCGCTCGAAGTTGCCGTCGGCGAGCGCCGCACGCACTTCCGAGCTGGAAATGCGCACACCGTCGTGTGCGATGGTCGGCATCTGCTCGACGACGAAGTCGAAGCGACGGCCGGCGTCGCGCAAATATTCGATGTCGCCCGCGCGCTTCGCGCCGAAGCGGAAATCGTCGCCCACCAGCAGCCAGCGCGTGTGCAGGCCGTCGACGATGATGTTGCGCACGAAGTCTTCGGGCGACTGGCCGGCGAAATGGGCGTTGAAGTGCTCCACCACGAGACGGTCGACGCCGTGCGAGCGCAGCGCTTCGAACTTGTCGCGTAGATTGGAGATGCGGGCAGGCGCCCGGTCGGGCATGAAGTATTCGCGGGGATGCGGCTCGAACGTCATCACGCACACCGGCAAGCCGCGCGCAGCCGCCGCCGCGCGCACGCGCGCGAGCAGTGCCTGGTGGCCCAGATGCACGCCGTCGAAATTGCCGATCGTCAGCACGCAGGGCGCTTTGCTTTGCGCGTTGGGTAGACCCCGGAAGACTCGCACGATAAGGAAGCGTCTACAGGACGTTGAGTGATGAAATAGCCGCGCGGCGTGGCCGGGAGGGTCTGGCGGCCTGTCGCGCCCGGGGACAACCGGTCGACACAGGACGCTCGAACCGACATTGCGGCGCCGCAGAACGTTGAATTATAAACGCTTCGGGGCCATCGCGGCGCGGATCGCGCTGTCTGGTGCGCCGCGCCAATGATAAAATCCGGCGATGAAGAACATTGTCATCCTGATTTCCGGACGAGGCAGCAACATGCAGGCCATCGTCCGGGCCTGTACCGCAGAAGGCTGGCCGGCCCGCGTGGCCGCCATCATCGCTAATCGTCCCGACGCCGAAGGCCTGACATTTGCCCAGGAAAACGGCATCCCCACGGCCGTGGTGCCGAGCCGCGGCAAGACCCGCGAAGATTTCGACGCCGAACTGGCCGCCGAGATCGACCGCCACCAGCCCGATCTGGTCGTGCTTGCCGGGTTCATGCGTATTCTCACGCCGGAATTCACTGGCCGCTACGCCGGACGCCTCATCAACATCCATCCGTCGCTGTTGCCTGCATTCCCGGGGCTGCAAACGCACGCCCGCGCACTGGAAGCCGGCTGCAAGATCGTCGGGGCAACGGTGCATTTCGTGACGGCCGAGCTGGACCACGGTCCGTACGTGCTGCAAACCGCCTTGCCCGTGCGCGACGGCGACACGCCCGAGACACTCGCAGAGCGCATTCTGCCCCTGGAGCACATCATTTACCCGCGCGCCGTGCGCTGGTTCGTGGAAGACCGTCTGGTCATTGCGCAGGGGCGCGTGACGCTGACCCCGCGTGCTGACGGCACTTCCGATTCACAAGATTCGCAATGGCTTTTTGGTGAGGACGCATGAGCACCCGCCCGACCCAGCGCCGCGATGGCGCCAATCAATCCGGTCACCGCTCCGGCGGCCGTTCCTCCGATAACCGTCAGTCGTCCAAGGGCGGCAATGGTGGTAATGGCGAGCGCCAGGAGCGCTACGTCCGTCCCGACAAGTACGACCGCTCGCGCTACGAGCGCCGTCCGGACGCCCCGGTCGGCGGCACCGGCATGCGTGGCGAGCGTCTGCCCCCGGCGCTGTTCGAACACACGCAACGCCTGCTCGGCAGCGTGCTGACGTTCACCGGCCCGGCCGACACGCTGGTCAGCACGTACTTCCGCGCCAACGACAAGCTGGGTCACCGCGAGCGTGGTGTGCTGGCGGAGACGGTCTTTGCCATTCTGCGCCGCAAGCTCGAATTCGGTCAGCACGCCGTGAGCGGCACGGGCTCGCAGGAGCGCCGACTGGCGCTGCTCGGACTGGCCTTCACTCGGGGCATCGCGTCGGTCGAACTGGTCGCGACGCCAGAAGAAGCCACGTGGCTTGAACACGTCGGTCAGATCGATCCGGCCAGCCTCGCGCCGCGAGTGCGTACTAACTTGCCGGCGTGGCTGTACGACCGTCTGGCCGCGCGTTTCGACGCCACCGAACTGGAAGCGCTTGCCGCTGCACTGAACCAGCCTGCGCCGCTCGATTGCCGCGTAAACCTGATCAAGGCGAACCGCGACGACGTGCTCGCTGGGCTGCGTGAAAGCGGGTTCTCGGCCGAGCCGACGCCGATGGCACCCAACGGCATTCGTCTGGCGGGCAAGCCGGCGTTGCAGAAGCACCCGCTATTCATGTCCGGTGCCATCGAAGTCCAGGACGAAGGCAGCCAGTTGCTGTGCCAACTGGTCGCACCGCGTCGGGGTGAGATGATCGTTGACTTCTGTGCAGGCGCTGGCGGCAAGACGCTCGCCATCGGCGCGGCCATGCGCTCGACCGGGCGTCTGTATGCATTCGACGTGTCGGAGAAGCGTCTGGCCAAGCTCAAGCCGCGTCTGGCGCGCAGCGGCCTGTCGAACGTCTATCCGGTGATGATCGACAGCGAGAACGACAGCAAGATCAAGCGTCTGGCGGGTAAGATCGACCGCGTGCTGGTCGACGCGCCGTGCAGCGGGCTCGGCACGCTGCGTCGCAATCCAGACCTGAAGTGGCGTCAGTCGCCGCAGTCGGTCGAAGAACTCACGCAAAAGCAGACGTCCATCCTCGCGAGCGCCGCGCGCCTCGTGAAGCCGGGCGGACGCCTCGTATACGCGACATGCAGTGTGCTGACCGAGGAGAACAGCGCGATTGCCGAGGCGTTCCTCGCCGCGCATCCGGACTTCGTGCTGTTGCCTGCGAACGAATTGCTGGCGGCGCAGAAAATCGGACTCGACACGGGCAAGTACCTCGAACTGCTGCCGCACCGCAACGCGACCGACGGCTTTTTCGCCGCCGTGTTCGAGCGTCGTCCGGCTGCCAAGGCCTCAGTCGTGTCGTCAGCTAGTATCGACGAATAACAAGAACAGATAGAAGGATATGGCGATGCAGGAAAGTCCGGCTTTCGCGAGGTTGGTGCGCGATGTCGTTCGCGACTTCGGCGATCCGCAGATCATCTGGCAGATCGTCGCACTTGTGGGCGCGCTCGCCGTCGCCCTCGTGTTGCGTCGCTGGATGATCGGACGCCTCGACCGCCATTTCGAGCGCGTCGCACCTGCACGCCGCGCGGGCTCGTCGAGCCTGCGCCGCTCGTTCTTCCCGATGTTCGGCTGGATGTGCGTGGCGCTCACGCGCGTGGTGCTTCAGGAATACACGCATGTCTCGCTGCTGATGCTCGCGGAAGTCCCGCTGTTCGGCACCGCGCTCATCTATCTCGCGTTCTACTTCGCCCGGAGGCTGTTTGCTTCGTCGCCCCATGCCTCGGGCCTGCTCAAGGTGTTCGAGCGGGTGTTCACGACGCTCGCCTGGTTCTCGATGCTCGCCTACGTGCTGGGCGTGCACGACGACATTCTCAAGTGGCTTGCCAGCGTGAAGTTCGCTGTCGGCTCAAGCCATCTGACGCTGCTCTCGATGCTGTCCGGCCTGCTCTGGATCGGCGTGACGCTGGTGCTGGCGATGTGGGTCGGCTCGCTGATCGAAGACCGGATCATGCGCACGACCACGCTCGACGGCAACCTGAAGGTGGTGCTCTCACGCGTGGTCAAGGGCCTGCTGACACTGATCGCCGTGCTCGCGACGTTGTCGTTCGTCGGCATCGACATCACCGTGCTGGGCGTGTTCGGCGGTGCGCTTGGTGTGGGGTTGGGTTTCGGCTTGCAGAAGATCGCCTCGAACCTCGTGTCGGGCTTCATCATTCTGCTGGACCGCTCCGTGCGCATCGGCGACCTGATTACCGTGTCGACGTATCACGGCACCGTCTCGCAAATCAACACGCGGTACTCGGTCGTGCGCGGCCTGGACGGTGTCGAAGCGCTGGTGCCGAACGAGCAACTGGTGACGAACGTCGTGCAGAACCATTCGTTCACCGAGACCCGTGGCCGCGCCAAAGTCAACGTGCAGGTGGCCTATAGCGCCGATGTCGAACTGGCGATGTCGCTCATGCTAAAGGCGGCCGAAGACATTCCCCGCGTGCTGACGGATCCGCCACCCTCGGCGCTGTTGCTGAACTTTGGTGCCGATGGGATGGATCTGGAAATGGGATTTTGGGTCCAGGATCCGGCGCAAGGCAGCGGGGGGATACGTTCCACCATCAATTTGCGGATTTGGCGCACATTTCGTGAACACGGTATTGAAATTCCGTATGCACAGCGCGAAATACGTATCCTGAACGACTGGGCGGACGGGATTCCTGCGCAAGCCCCCCATCTGCCGGTCGACGGCACCGTTTCACCGGACGGCGCGCGCGAATTGCCGAATTCGGCCAATGCGACGCCGCAAACGCTCTTGCCACAGGCGGATGACGACGGAAAGACGGCCCGATAGACTTTTTTCCCTAAGCCGATGGGTTGACCTGCGACAAATTGCGTGGCTGCGAGGCGACACACGGGCAACGGTCCGTCGGGTAAAATACGTCCCAAACCATAAAACCAGACGTTCACTGGCACGTTTTCCGCCCATATCGCACCGGCATCCGCAACTTGCCGTCCTCCAGCGAATCGAAGCGTCAAGCGAGCGCAAGAACGAGACCTGACGCGACGGCCTATGTCCACATCGGCCGCATCGGCCCGACAAGACAAGACACGGCACATTTCGATGCTTTGCCGTGATGGCTACCGTATTGATTAGTTTGGAGTGATATTTTGCTGGACAGTCTCCTTGGATTTCTCTCGACCGGCCTGCTCGACTGGAGCGGCTGGAAGATCTTCTTCTACACGTTGGCCGTCACCCATGTGACGATCGCCGGTGTGACCATCTATCTGCATCGTTGCCAGGCGCACCGCGCGCTCGACGTGCATCCGATCGTCGCCCATTTCTTCCGTTTCTGGCTGTGGATGACCACGGGCATGATCACGAGCGAGTGGGCTGCTATTCACCGCAAGCACCACGCCAAGTGCGAAACGCCGGAAGACCCGCACAGCCCGCAAACGCGCGGCCTGTGGAAGGTGCTGGCCGAAGGTGCCGAACTCTATCGCGCTGAAGCGAAGAACGAAGAAACGCTGCGCAAGTTCAGCCACGGCACGCCGAACGACTGGATCGAGAACAACATCTACAAGCGTTACCCGATTCTGGGTATCAGCATGATGATGATCATCAACATCGCACTGTTCGGTGCCCTCGGTCTGACCGTGTGGGCTGTGCAGATGGTGTGGATCCCGTTCTGGGCCGCCGGTGTGATCAACGGTCTGGGCCACTACTGGGGCTATCGCAACTTCAATTGCGCCGACGCGTCGACGAACCTGCTGCCGTGGGGCATCATCATTGGCGGCGAAGAGCTGCACAACAACCACCACACGTACGCCACGTCGGCCAAGCTGTCGAACAAGTGGTACGAATTCGACATCGGCTGGCTGTACATCCGTACCCTGTCGTTTGTGGGCCTGGCCAAGGTGAAGAAGGTTGCGCCGACGCCGAAGCTCGCAAAGATCAAGGCGGCATGCGACGACGATACCTTGCAGGCCGTGCTTTCGAACCGCTATGAAGTGATGGCGCGTTACGCGAAGACTTTCCAGCGTGCCTACGGCGAAGAGCTGGCGCGCTTCAAGGACAAGCGTCAGCATGGCGAATATCAGTTGTTCCGCGGTGCGCGCAAGTGGCTGCATCACGACGAAGCATCGCTGCAAGAGCCGCAGAAGCAGCAACTGGGCGAGATCTTCGCGCACAGCAACGCCGTGAAGACGTACTACGAACTGCGTCGCGAACTGGCCGGTATCTGGGACCGTTCGAACGCTTCGCGCGAGCAGCTGCTGGGTCAGTTGCAGAACTGGTGCCATCGCGCCGAGCAGAGCGGCATTCACGCATTGCAGGAATTCGCGACGCGTCTGCGCCGCTACGCGTGAACGGGTTCAGCCAGAAATCTGTTTTTGACGCATAATCGAAACCCCGCCACGGCGGGGTTTTGTCATTCCAGGTCCCCCTCGGGCCACGCGAAAATGAATGCCTCACTTAAATCCGTAGAATTCGAGCGCCCCGCATCGAGTGGCGCCACGTGCGTAGCCCACGCCTGGGCACGTGTCCCGGAGGCGCCGTCGCAGGAGGAACGCGCGGCGCTCAAGGCCAAGATTAAGCGTTTGCTCGTCGAGCGGGACGCCGTGTTGGTGGCGCACTATTACGTCGATTCCGACCTTCAGGATCTCGCCGAAGAGACCGGCGGCTGCGTGGCCGATTCGCTCGAAATGGCACGTTTCGGCCGGAATCACGCTGCCAAGACACTCGTGGTGGCTGGCGTGCGTTTCATGGGCGAGACGTCGAAGATTCTGAGTCCCGAAAAGCGCATTTTGATGCCCGATCTCGACGCGACCTGTTCGCTCGATCTGGGCTGCCCGGCAGACGAGTTCGCCGCATTTTGCGATGCGCATCCGGATCGCACGGTCGTCGTCTACGCGAACACGAGTGCAGCCGTGAAGGCGCGTGCCGACTGGATGGTGACGTCGTCCATCGGCCTCGAAATCGTGGCGCATCTGCACGCGCAGGGTAAGAAGATTCTCTGGGCACCGGACCGCCATCTGGGCAGCTACGTCCAGAAGCAGACGGGTGCCGACATGTTGCTCTGGCAGGGCGCTTGTCTCGTGCACGACGAGTTCAAGGGCACCGAACTTGAGCTGCTGCGCCGTGAATACCCGAATGCCAAGGTGCTGGTGCACCCGGAGTCGCCTGCGGCGGTCGTTGAGCTGGCGGACGTGGTCGGTTCGACGTCGCAGATGATCACGGCGGCGCAGACGATGGATGCCACCGAGTTCATCGTGGCCACCGACAACGGCATTCTGCACAAGATGCGTGCCGCAGCGCCGGGCAAGCGCTTTATCGAAGCGCCGACGGCGGGCAACAGCGCCACGTGCAAGAGCTGTGCGCATTGCCCGTGGATGGCGATGAACAGCCTGCAAAATCTGGCCGACGTGCTTGAGACCGGGGCGAACGAGATTCACGTCGATCCGGAGATCGGCCGTCGCGCCCACACCTGTATCGACCGTATGTTGACGTTCGCTGAAGCGCGCAAACAGAACGTGCGCGCAAGCGGTGATTTCGCGCGCGACGGCGCACTCTTTTCCGGTGTAGGCCCCGCATAATGACGCAATCGAAAACGCTGAGCACTGCCGAGGCGCTCTCTCCTGAGTTCGCCATTTTCGGTGAGCCGATCGAAGCGGCGATGACACGCAATGTGCGTGACGCGCTGGAGGAAGACATCGGCAGCGGCGACCTGACGGGCCTGCTGGTGCCGCAGGACGAAATGGCGCATGCACGCATCATCGTGCGCGAGTCGGCCGTGCTCTGCGGTGTGCGCTGGTTCGAGCGCTGCATGCAGGGCGTGGACCCGTCCGTACGCGTGCAGTGGCACTACCGCGAAGGCGAGCGCATGGCACCCGATTCGGTGGTGTGCGATATCCAGGGCCCGGCGCGCGCGTTGCTCACGGGTGAGCGCACATCGATGAATTTCCTTCAGATGCTCTCTGGCGTTGCGACCTCCGTGCGCCGGTATGCGGATATCGTGGAAGGTACCAAGGCACGCGTCCTCGATACGCGCAAGACGTTGCCCGGCCTGCGTCTCGCACAGAAGTTTGCGGTGCTCGTCGGGGGTGGGGCGAATCAACGTCTCGCGCTCTACGACGGCATTCTCATCAAAGAGAATCACATCGCGGCCGCTGGCGGTATTCGTCAGGTGCTGGCAAACGCCGATCGTCTGGCTGACGGAGCGTCCGTCCAGATCGAAGTGGAGTCGCTGGAAGAATTGGCGACGGCGCTCGAATGCGGCGCAACGTCGATCCTGCTCGATAACTTCACGTTGGAAATGATGCGCGAAGCGGCGCGTATCTCGGATGGACGTGCTGTGCTGGAAGCGTCGGGCGGCATCAATCTTGAAACGGTGCGTGCGATTGCGGAGACGGGCGTCGACCGTATTTCCATCGGTGGGCTGACGAAGGATGTCCGCGCGACCGACTTCTCCATGCGGATTCTGGAGACGGTGGGGTAAACGTCGCGATTCGATTCGCCGCGCTGAAATAGCGTGGCAAACGAAAGGCCGCAGGTTTTACCCTGCGGCCTTTCTGTTTGCTTGCTCGCGAGCGCCCGGCTTACCGCTTGCGGCGCGGCAGCGGTGGCGAAATCACTGTCGGCAGCGCCTTCGGCAGCGTATCGGGGAAGTCGCGCGAGAAGTGCAGCCCCCGGCTTTCGCGACGCGACAACGCGCTGTCGACGATCAGCGACGCGACGTCGACCAGATTTCGCAACTCAAGCAAATCCCGGCTGACGCGGAAATTCGCGTAGTACTCGGCGATCTCTTCGCGCAGCAGGGCAATGCGATGCTGCGCACGCTCCAGTCGCTTGGTCGTGCGCACGATGCCGACGTAGTTCCACATCATGCGGCGCAGCTCGTCCCAATTATGGGCGACGACGACTTCTTCGTCCGCATCCGAGACGCGGCTTTCGTCCCACGCGGGCGCGTCGATGGTGGGCGGATACGTGGCTTCGTCCCGTTGGATATCTTCTGCCGCCGCCTTCCCCAGCACAATGCACTCCAGCAGGGAGTTGCTGGCAAGCCGGTTCGCGCCGTGCAGGCCCGTGTATGTCGCTTCGCCGACGGCGTAAAGCCCCGGCAGATCGGTGCGGCCGCGCATATCGGTCACAACCCCGCCGCAGGTGTAGTGCGCTGCGGGTACTACCGGAATCGGCTGCTTCGTGATGTCGATGCCCAGCTCTGCGCAGCGGGCCAGAATCGTCGGGAAATGCTCGCGCAGGAACTCGGGACTTTGGTGGCTGATGTCGAGATACACGCAGTCGAGACCGTGCTTTTTCATCTCGAAGTCGATGGCGCGGGCCACGATGTCGCGTGGCGCGAGTTCGGCGCGCGGATCGTGTTGCAGCATGAAGCGGGTACCGTCGGGCAGCACCAGGCGGCCACCTTCGCCGCGCACCGCTTCCGTGATCAGAAACGACTTGGCGTAAGGATGATAGAGGCACGTCGGGTGGAACTGGATGAACTCCATGTTCGCAATGCGGCACCCCGCGCGCGACGCCATGGCAATGCCGTCGCCGGTCGCGGTATCGGGGTTCGTTGTGTAGAGATAGACCTTGCCCGCGCCGCCGGTGGCCAGCACCGTATGCCGGGCCGTAATAGCATGCACCTCGCCGGTGCCGAGATCCTGAACGTACAACCCCTGACAGTGACGGCCGACTGTGGGCGCGTCGTCGGCGCGATCGGAGGTGATCAGATCGACGGCGAAGTGGTTCTCGAAGAGGGTGATGTTCGGATGTTCGCGCACGCGCTCGGTGAGCGTCGCGATGACGGCATGCCCGGTGGCGTCGGCGGCGTGGATGATGCGTCGGTGGCTATGTCCGCCTTCGCGCGTCAGGTGAAAGCCGAGTTCGGCCTCGGAGTCACGGGTAAAAGGTACGCCCTGTTCGATGAGCCATTCGACGGCTCCGCGGCTGTGTTCGACGATGAATCGCGTGGCTGCTTCGTCGCAGAGTCCTGCGCCAGCGATCAGCGTATCGGAGACATGCTCGTCGACGCTGTCGGTTGAATCCAGTACGGCGGCGATGCCACCCTGTGCCCAGTCGCTCGCACCTTCGGGCATCGGACGTTTGGCGACGAGCGCCACGCGGCAGGTATTGGCCAGATGCAGGGCGACGGACTGGCCGGCGAGCCCGCTGCCGACGATGACGACATCGAAATTCATGATACGCGCGGTGTCTGGGATCGACGCGACGACACTGGCGCGATCCTCGTAATGGGAGAGGATCCAGTATAGCGAGTCAATACGCGCGTGGCACATGACCCTATGCGCACATCGGGGAAATTGCGACTTGAAAGACTACGCATAGCGTAGCGGTGCAATTTTCGGGACGCCCAAACGAAAATACCCCGCCAGAGGCGGGGTATCGAACGCAGTAGCAAGCTACTGCGATGAAACCTGTTGATCTTATTTGATCTTGGTTTCTTTGTATTCGACGTGCTTACGAGCCACCGGGTCGAACTTGCTGATAGCCATCTTTTCCGGATGGGTACGCTTGTTCTTGGTGGTCGTGTAGAAATGACCCGTACCTGCGGTCGATTCCAGTTTGATCTTGTCGCGAGCGCCTTTTGCCATGATGAGCTCCTAAACTTAGATGGCGTTACGCGAACGCAGGTCCGCGAGAACGACATCGATGCCGACCTTATCGATCAGGCGCAAGCCGGCGTTCGAAAGACGCAGACGAACAAAGCGGTTTTCGCTCTCAACCCAGAACCGGCGATTTTGCAAGTTCGGGAGGAAACGACGCTTGGTTTTGTTATTGGCGTGGGAAACGTTGTTGCCGACCATCGGCGCTTTCCCGGTCACTTGACATACGCGTGCCATGAAGCACTCCTAACCCAGAATTCTGTGTAAAAAAAGGTGAGTCGAAAAGACAGACCGCGATAATACCACAAAAATCCCAGACAAATCAATCGCTTTAGTCGATGTAGGACGTGAGTCCCTGGCGGGAAACGTCTGTCGGAGATTCGGGGAAGGGACGGAGTATAGCGTAAGCCGGGCCCGAATGCGACCCGGTTGCCAAATTTATGTGCAGGGTGTTGTTCCCATCACAGTTCACCGCCCTCGGCCATTGAGTAGGTGGTGTCTCCCGCCACGATGAAATGATCGAGCAGACGGATCTCCAGCAGGGCCAGCGCATCGCCCAGCTGACGCGTGAGCGCAATATCGGCCGCACTTGGCGTCGGGATGCCTGACGGGTGATTGTGGGCCACGATGATGGCAGCCGCATGAAGGTCCAGCGCTGCACGCACGATTTCCCTTGGGTAGGCGCATGTCTGGGTGAGTGTGCCCTCAAACATGATGCGCGTGCCTACCAGCCGGTGTGCTGCATCCAGAAACAGGCAGACGAAGCGCTCGCGAGACATATCCTGCAATGTGAGCCGCAGATAGTCGCGTACGCGGGTGGGCGAATCGAGCAGGCAGCCCGTTTGCATCCCCTCGCGCAACATGCGGCGCGCGACTTCGAGGGCCGCCTGAAATTGAAGCGATTTCGCCTGACCAAGCCCCGGTATCTGACGCAGCGTCTCGAACGGGGTGGCAAGCAGGCGGGCAAGCGAGCCGGTGTGGGTCAGCAGCTCGCGCCCGAGTTCGACGGCGTTGCGGCCTTGCGAACCGGTGCGCAGCAGGATGGCGAGCAATTCGGCGTCGGACAGAGCATTCGGCCCGTGGGCCAGCATTTTTTCACGGGGGCGCTCAGCGACCGGCCAGTGGGCGATGGACATGACGACTCCAGGATCGGGGACCGATGATCGGACACGGCCACGCGCATGATCGCGGGTGTCACGAATGACAGGGGAAAGACAAACCGGAAAGCCGCCACGGGAAAATTTCGGGGCGGCTTTGATGGGGAGCCGGACGCGCAACGCGTCGTCGCTTACAATAATAGCTTGACCTTGCTGTGAGACCCCCATGAGTTCTGTTGCAACCCCCGTGGTTCAAGACAATTCCTATCTGACGCTCCACTACCGGATTGGCGCGCCCGACGGCGCGGACATTGTCAACACTTTCGAAGGCACCCCTGCAACGATGCAGCTGGGCGGCGGCCAGATGGCGCCGACGCTGGAGCAGGCGATGCTGGGCATGACAGTGGGGGAGCGACGCCGCATCGAGTTGGCACCGGAGCAGGCCTTTGGCCCGCGCAATCCGGATCTGCTGCAACGCGTCTCGATGAAGACGTTGCAGGAGAACAGCAACTTCGGGGAAGAATATAGCGTTGGCGATCTGGTCGAGTTCAACGCGCCGAGCGGTGGCCGCTATGCGGGCATCCTGCGCGAACTGGGCGAAGGCTGGGCATTGTTTGACTTCAACCATCCGCTGGCTGGTCAGCCGATCGTGTTCGAAGTCCAGATTATCGGCATTCTGTAGGAATCGAAATGAGCGCCACCCAAGTCGTAGCACCGACGCTGTCGGATGCAGAAATCCTGCTGGCTCAGCCGCGCGGCTTTTGCGCGGGTGTCGACCGCGCGATCGAGATTGTCGAGCGCGCCCTGGCGATGTACGGCGCACCCATCTACGTGCGTCACGAAATCGTGCACAACGTATATGTCGTCGAGAACCTTCGCAAGAAGGGGGCGATCTTCATCGAAGAATTGTCCGATGTGCCTTCGGGCAACACGCTGATCTTCAGCGCGCACGGTGTCTCGCAAGCGGTGCGTGCGGAGGCGGAATCGCGCGGCCTGCGCATTTTCGATGCGACTTGCCCGCTCGTGACGAAGGTTCACGTCGAAGTCGCCAAGATGCGCGGACAAGGTCTCGAAATCATCATGATCGGCCACAAGGGGCACCCCGAAGTGGAAGGCACGATGGGCCAGTCGGGCGAGGGCATGTTCCTCGTCGAGACGATCGAAGACGTGCTTGCGCTGCAAGTGGCGGACGAAAGCAAGCTGGCTTTTGTGACGCAGACGACGTTGTCGGTCGACGACGCCGCCGAAGTCATCAACGCACTCAAGAAGCGCTTCCCGCTGATTACCGAGCCGAAGAAGCAGGACATCTGCTACGCCACGCAGAACCGTCAGGACGCCGTGAAGTTCATGGCGCCGCAGTGCGACGTGGTCGTGGTCGTCGGCAGCCCGAACAGTTCCAATTCGAACCGTCTGCGTGAAGTGGCCGAGAAGATGGGCGTGCCGGCCTATATGGTGGATTCACCTGATCAGCTCAAGCCGGAGTGGTTCGACGGCAAGCGCCGCATCGGTGTGACGGCTGGCGCATCGGCACCCGAGGTGCTGGCGCAGTCGATCGTGTCGCGTCTGCGCGAATTGGGTGTCAATCAGGTCAGGGTGCTCGACGGCGTGGAAGAGAACATCGCGTTCCCGCTGCCCAAGGGCTTGACCCAAATGGCGAGCTAAGCAGCACGCCGGGCTGGCTTGCCGCGCCCGCGGCGCACTGACCATACCCAGCAGCAAGAATCACGACCGGCGCTCACACCGCATGGTCGATCAACCGGGTGCCGTACCTCACGGCCCCGTTTTTTTTACGCCTGTCCCGCGCGCGGGCTCTCCCACCCCCACGCCATTTCCCGCTCCCCAGCCGTTATCGGTCGCATCAGGCCACCTGACGTTGCCGAGCGTCGTTCGTCCATCCGCCCGCCATCCACCGCCAAAACTCGTTGCGGCGTTCTCGCATCGTCACCTCAAATTTCGCAAAACCGCCGCACGTCGGAATTTGGAAGTTTTAACGTCTCGTCAGCCAAAACCGAATGACGTTATTGATAATTCAACGAATATAGAATTAAAGAACATCAAGGGTGTCCGGATTTCCAGAATCTAATTATTTATATGCTTGCTTAATTAGAAAGAACCCTCCAAATCAAATGGGCATGCTAATTGCTTATTAGATTGATATGGCATCCGGGCCCTTGAATGGTGCACCGGTTGCACCATAAGGCCGCCCGGGGAGTCGCGCGCGGGCGCGTAAAGTCATTCACAAATTCGGGGTTGCGCTTTTGAAAAGATAGGGTTGCACAAGTCGGTATAAAACCTTAGTCCTCCATTATGGAAAACCCTGTGGCTACGGGCGTCGCAGCCGCAAAGAATGGAGTTACAATGCGCGCGTTTCGCATACGAAACATCGATTTGGCGTTATTAAATCGCCGACAATCTGGAGATAATCACATGCAACTCAAGTTCGCGAAGGTACTGCCCGTAGTCGCCGCAGTGACGCTGCTGGCGGCTTGCGGCCAGAAGGAAGAAAAGCAGGCCGATTCGGGTGCCGCTTCTGCACCTGCCGCGACGACTGCCGCCAGCGGGGGCGGCGATGCGGTTGTCATTAAGATCGGTCACGTTGCACCGTTGACGGGCCAAATTGCTCACTTGGGCAAAGATAACGAAAATGGTGCACGCCTGGCCATTGAAGAGGCTAACAAAGCGGGTCTGACCATCGATGGCAAGCCGGTCAAGCTTGAGCTGGTAGCGGAAGACGACGCCGCCGATCCGAAGACCGCAACGCAGGTTGCTCAGAAGCTCGTCGACGAGAAGGTTGTCGCCGTGGTGGGCCACTTGAATTCGGGCACGACAATTCCGGCGTCGAAGATCTACAGCGATGCGGGCATCGTGCAGATCTCGCCGTCGGCGACCAACCCGGCTTACACGCTGCAGGGCTTCAAGACGACCTATCGCGTGGTCGCTACCGACGCGCAACAGGGTCCGGCACTGGCTAACTACGCGACCAAGTCGCTTAACGCCAAGTCGGTCGCCATCGTCGACGACGCCACGGCATACGGCAAGGGTCTGGCTGATGAGTTCGAGAAGACCGCCAAGGCCAACGGCCTGAAGGTGCTCTCGCACGACGCGACCAATGACAAGGCCACGGACTTCCGCGCCATTCTGACCAAGATCAAGGGTGAGAAGCCGGACATCATCATGTACGGCGGTATGGATGCCACCGGTGGCCCGTTCGCCAAGCAATCGAAGGAACTGGGTATTGGCGCCAAGGTGCTGGCCGGTGACGGCGTGTGTACCGACAAGGTGGCCGAACTCGCGGGCGACGCCATCGACAACATCGTCTGCTCGGAAGCGGGTATGGCGCTGTCGAAGATGGAAGGCGGTGCGGACTTCTCGAAGCGTTACGAAGACCGCTTCAAGCAGCCGATCCAGATCTACGCCCCGTTCACGTATGACGCTGTGAACGTGATCGTCGACGCGATGAAGCGTGCCAACTCGACAGACCCGGCCAAGATCCTGGCGGCTATGCCGGCCACGGACTACAAGGGTGTCATCGGCCACATCGCCTTCGACAGCAAGGGCGATATGAAGGAGCCGGTGATCACGCTCTACAACTACAAGGATAAGAAGAAGAGCGTGCTTGACGTGGTGAAGATGTAAGTCCCGGGCGCTCGCGCCATGAAACGGCACCGCTGCCTACCCGTTCGGTGCCGTATCACTATCTGCGGAAAGAGGCCGTGCCTGCATGACGGGCACGGCTCTTCTCCTGACACAGGATTACGCCTCATAACCCGCAGTTCTCTCGGCCCCCTCGCGCGCCCTATCGGGCAAGCGTGTCGAGAGCCCGTTTCCGGGACAAGGAGTTAGCTTCATGGATATTTTTATCCAACAAATCTTGAACGGCCTCGTGCTTGGCAGCGTCTACGCGATCATTGCACTGGGCTATACGATGGTCTACGGCATTCTGGGCATCATCAACTTTGCCCACGCCGATGTGATGATGATCGGCGCGATGGTCGCGTTGTCCACCATCAACCTGCTTCTGAAGATCGCGCCGGACATGAACCCGGCGCTCATGCTGGCCATTGCCACGCTCGTGTGTATGCCCGTGTGTGCGATAGCCAACTTCGTGATCGAGCGTGTGGCCTACCGGCCGTTGCGTAATGCGCCGCGCCTGGCCCCTCTGATCACCGCCATCGGCGTCTCCCTGCTGCTGCAGACGATCGCCATGCTGATCTGGTCGCGTAACCCCCTCTCGTTCCCGCAACTGCTGCCGACCGACGCCATGAACGTCATTCCGCCGCGCGGCGATCATCCCGGCGCGGTTACAAACGGCACCGGTATTGTGATCGTGGTCGTGGCGTTCCTCGTCATGTTCGGTCTGACCCAGCTCGTGAACCGCACCAAGTTGGGGCGTGCGATGCGTGCGACGGCGGAAAACCGCAACGTCGCCGGTCTCATGGGCGTGAACCCGAACTTCGTGATCTCCGCGACGTTCGCCCTCGGTGGCGCACTCGCCGCCCTCGCGGGCGTGATGATGGCCTCGAACTACGGCAACGCGCACTTCTACATGGGCTTCATTCCCGGCATGAAAGCGTTCACCGCTGCGGTGCTGGGTGGTATCGGCAACTTGCAGGGCGCCATGGTCGGCGGCGTGCTGCTCGGCCTGATCGAAGCGTTGGGCGCGGGCTACATCGGCGATTTGACCGGTGGCGTCTTCGGGAGTAACTATCAGGACGTCTTTGCGTTTGTCGTGCTGATTGTGGTGCTAGTGTTCCGTCCGAGCGGTCTGCTCGGCGAGCGCGTGGCAGATCGTGCATAAGCCGGGAGGATCGACATCATGAATCA
>NZ_CABPSP010000004.1 GCF_902459765.1 Pandoraea anapnoica
TAATGGCCACGCGCAAATTCAGCACTTCGGAGTGAATGACGGTGGCGCCGCGCGTGATCGTGTAGAAGATTTGCACGATCTTGCCGATCCACAGATCGACCGTTTCTTTCTGCACGCGGAACCGGAAGTCCATCGGCGACGAGATGGGGATGCTGTCCGTGTATTGATTTCCCTCGCCCTCCCAGAAGAGCTTGATGACGTCGCCCGCTTGCATGTCCTCATGCCGTGGCACGACCGTGCGCACCCCACGCGCAAACGCGTCCTCGGGCAGGTCATCCCCCACGGCCTCCTCGACATACGGGGCAGGCCAGCGCATCGGTGTCATGACATTGAGCACCAGGTCTTCCGAGCGAGCCCACAGCACACCATCCCGGTGCACCGCGTAATAGACCGTCACCGTTGCCGTATCGAAGAACGACACCTTCTCCTTCGGCACATCCATTTGTACCGACCGGCCGACCAGATTATCCGAAATCAAGACGGTGTCGATTTCCTCGCCGCCGCTGCCCTGCCCGAAGAAGATCCACACGATATCGCCGGACGTCATACCTTCATACGGCATGACCGTCACAGTGGCAAAGTCGTCGACATCCTCAGGATTGAGCATGTCGCCTACCGCTTCTTCGACAATCGGCTTGGGTAACTCGGCCGTCGGAAAAGGCAGCAACTTGTCGTCCGGAAGAGCGTTGTTATCGAGCGTGGAGCGGTTGTCGTGAGTCTTCATGACGGACCTCCGAATGACCGGCGAAAAGAGGGGGGCCTCGCACGGCGTGGCGCGATGTGCGAGGTGATCGAAATCGGAAATCGAATACCACTTCTCCATTTCGCCCTCACAACACTCGCCCGACAACTGTCAACGTTGACAGGTGCCGATATTCGCGCTGAATCGTCCCGGGATTTCCGGCCTCCGGGCGCACTGTCTGGTGCGGCCACCCGCGAGGCACAAAAAAAGCGGCACGCCTGCGCACAGCACGGCTTGAGGTAAGGCCGTGCGAGGGGTGTGCGAAAGCGTGCCCAAGGGTGAGCCGGTCCGTCATGCAACGCCACACCATGTCCACAACGTTGCGCGCCGATCCGGTTCTCGCGAAGTCCCCGAGGTGAGGCTCAAGCCCCCCGCCGTGGGGCGGCGGGGGACAGTCCAGCGTGACCCTACATTTACAGCGGTGCTACCACTACGATCCGCTCAGACGCTTAGAACGTCTGGCGGACACCCACGCGCACGAACGTCTGCGTCGCCGTGGCGGAGGAGATGCCGTTGCCCACGTCGCCGACCGAAGCCGTCGCCGAGACAACGTTGCCGAACGTGTCGAGCGTGTTGCCCGACGCCTTCTGATAGCCGACCAGACCGTACAGCGACGTGCGCTTGGACAGCGCGTAGTACGAGGCGAAGTTCACCGTGTGGTACTTCGGACCGCCCGAACCCTTTACGTCGCTGCCTTGCGTGTAGTTGTACGCGGCGGCCAGGCGCAGGGCCGGCGTGAACTGATATGCGATGCTCGTGCCGATCGTGTTGAACGTGAAGGAGCTGGCGAACGTCGACAGCGAGCCCGGCGTGTACTGCACATTGCCGTACTGGATACCGACCTGCGTGGCACCGAACGTGTAGCTACCGGCGGCCGAGATGATGCGCTGGCTGGCGGCCGAAGCGAAGCCTTCGTTGATCGACGAAGAGAACGTGCCGTCATACGAACCGGACCACGTGCTCGACGACGTGCCGTAGGCGTTCGTTGCCTGCAGGTAGCCCACGGCCACGGCGAACGGGCCGCTGGCGTACGAACCGCCGAAGCCCCACGTGTTCTGGTTCTTCACGCTGCCGGGTTGACCACCGAAGCCATAGATCGCGCCGAACTGAAAGCCGGCGTAGTTCGGGCTGGCCCACTTGACCGAGTTGTTCACGCGCGACTGGTTGTCCTGGTTGTCGATGTCGCCCGGGTGTGCACCCATACCGGTCACGAACGTACCGGCGCTGATCGGGCCGACGTAATCGACGATCGGATCGTACTGACGGCCGAACGTGAGCTTGCCGAGCGTGGCGCTTTGCAGACCCATCCACGATTGACGGCCGAACTGACGGTTACCCTGACCTGACGTACCGTTACCGATGTTGAAACCGTTTTCCAGCTGGAAGATGGCCGAATTGCCGCCACCCAGATCTTCCGAACCCTTCAGGCCCCAACGGTCGCCCGACCAGGTGCCGCTCGCAAAGCCCCAGACCGAACCGTTCGTGTAGTTGATCGGTGCGCCGACGCCGCCCTTGGAGTTGGCCGTGCGCTGACCGCTCGCATAACCCACGCCGGCATCGACGATGCCGTACAGGGTCACGCTGCTCTGAGCGTAGACGGGAGCCATGATGCCGGCCATACCGCCAAGGCCGAGTGCAGCGAGAAGAATACGTTTCATAATATTAGTGATCCTAAATTTATATTGCAGGAACATCACGAAAACGCACCGGCAGTTCCCCGGTGTGGGTCGGTTTTATCGAACTGCCGGTGTTACTTTCCGGGGTGGTCACCTCCGGGAAGTCCGGTGACGCTCAGCCAGGTGGCCACCGCCACGACCAATGCGTCGATATCGTCGAAGCTCTCGGTACCCGGCACGGCCGGGGCGTCGAGGACGGTAAAGACCGGTTTGCGCCACTGAAGTCCGAGCGCGATTTCCGAGAGCGTGCCCAGCCCGCCACCCACGGCTACGAGGCAGATCGACGCGCGCGCGATCAGGGCGTTGCGCGTAATGCCCAGCCCGGTGGGCAGCGCCACGCTCAGGTGAGGATTGGCGTCGTTGGCATGCTCCTCGGGCAGCAGGCCGATCACGATGCCGCCTGCGGCCGACGCCCCGGCGGACGCTGCTTCCATCACGCCGCCCTTGCCGCCGCATACCAGTGCGACACCGGCTGCCGCCAGCGCTTCGCCGATGCATTGCGCGGCGTAGAGTTGGGCGGGAGAGGCTTCGCGCGGGCCGATGAGGCCGACGGGCGTCACATGACGCGAGGGACCCGCCTGTCGGGCTGAGAGTTGATCGAGGGCGTGGCGGGCCGCAGCCGACCACTCATTAATGATGACGCCGTACAAGACACTCTCCGAGAGCGAGCACACCGCTGCATACCGCCATCAACACGAGCGACAACGCGGCAGCCTGAGGGAAATCCGTTTGCCCGTCCGACATCTTCAGGAACATGAGCAACGGCAGAATATTGATCTGGGTACCGGCGAGCGCCAGCGCTGTGCCGTACGTCCCGAGCGCAATCGCCGTGACGAGGCACCACGCGGCGACCAGCGTGGGCCACAGTTCGCGCAGGGCGACGTCGACGATCGCGCGCAACGGTGTTGCACCCAGCGTGAGCGCGGCTTCGATGGGGCGGCGGTCGAGGTTGGCGATGGCTGGATACACCATCAGCGCCACGCGCGGGATCAGGTAATACGCATAGGCGGCGACGAGTCCGGGAGCGGTGTAGATCAGGGCGCCGAAGCGCACCGGATCTGCGCCAAGCGACGCGAGGGTCATCGTCACGAAGCCGGAGCGTCCGAACGCCAGAATGAAGCCATACGCAATCACCAGCCCCGAGAAAGCGAGCGGCACGCCCATGGCCGCCAGCCAGATCCGGCGACGGCGTGGCGTCTGACGCGCAAGCGTCACGGCGATCAGCGCGCCCACGATCAGCGAGACGGTGCCTGCACCGACGGCCAGCGCCAGCGAGTTGACGAAGGCATCGCGCACCAGGGGATCGAGGGCGATGGCGGAAAACGCTGCGCCATGCCCCTCGAGCGCCGCCACGACCAGCGACGCGAGCGGCAAGCCGAAGCCCAGCGCGAGCACCACGGCGGCGGGCAGACCGCCGAAGCGGCGTACCCAGCCGCGCGGCGTGTCTTTCGCACGCTGCAGCATTGGCGACACGTGGGGATCGGGGGGCTCGACGATGCCGGTCGATGCGCGCGCTGACGTCATGGTCTGCGAACTCACTTGGCGAGTGCGGCGGCCGACCACAGACGATCGACTTCGGCCTTTTGCGCAGCGGCGCGAGCGACGTCGAGCGGATGCACCTGTGGGGCGTCCGGCATGCGTGCGCGCATCTCGGCGGTGAACGGCGTGCCGGGCACGGCCGGGCGCACATAACCCTGCGCGAACAGCGACTGACCTACCGGACTCATGATGAGGTTCAGCCACAACTTGGCCGCTTCCGGATTGGGGCCGTTCTTCACGAGACTGATGGCGTAGGGCGCGGAGACGCTGGCTTCCTTCGGAATCACGACCTGAGCCGCGTCGCCCATGCCGTCGGTGTACTTGGCCTTCAGGCCGTCGTTCTCGTAGCCGATGAGAATCGGGATCTCGCCCTTGACGAACTTGGCATACGGCGTGGTGCCTTCGACGCGCATCACATTGCCTGCATCACGCAATTTGCCGAAGAACTCGGCACCCGGCTTCGGATTGTCGACGTTGCCGCCGAAGGCGTAAGCCGCAGCAAACACGGCGACCTGCCCCTGACCGGTCGAGCGCGGATCGAGGTACACCACAGAGTTCTTGTACTCGGGTTTGAGCAGGTCGGCCCACGACTGAGGCACGTGCTTGACCAGCTTCGTATTCACGAGGAACGCAATGTTGAGCGAGTGGATGGTGAACCAGCGACCGTCGTTGTCGCGGAAGACCTTCGGCAGCGTGTCGAAGTTGATCGGCTTGAACGGCGCGACCACATCCTTCTGCACGGCGTCGAGCGCCGAGCCTGCGAAGTAGTAGGCCGTATCGGCTTGCGGACGTCGACGGGACTTGTCCAGTGCGGTGACGGTCGCGGCAGAGCCGATGTCGTTGTACGTGATCTCGACCTTCGGATAGCGCTTGCGGAATTCGGCGAACAGCGCCTTCCAGTTGGCCCATTCCGGACCGGTGTCGAACGACACAACCAGACCTTCTTCGGCCGCCTTGGCGTAAAGCTCGGATTCGCCCGGATACAGCGGTGCTGCAGCGTTGGTTTGAGCGAACGCGGAACCTGCGGCGCCCGAGAGCAGCGCAAAGGCAGTCGCGAGCGTGGCCAGTGATGGCAGGGCGCGCGGGCGCAGAGAGGGGGCAGGGTGGATCATCGACATAGCTCCGTCTTGGACGTGAATCGGGAAATGTTTGGTAGATCGCGCGGTCATGAGGGCAGGCATTTCAGGCCCCCACCGGCGGCAATACGCGCAGATGCGCGGGGTCAAGCGCGATGGCGAACGACGCGGGCGTGCGACTCTCGCCGAGGAGCGGGGTTGTCGCGCCTTCAGGCAGGAAGTCGAATCGGCAGGTCGCGCCGAAGAAGCGCACCGCGCCCGGATGGCCGCCGAGGCGGTTGATGGTGCTCACCGGCGGGTCGCATTGAATGTGTTCGGGGCGCACCAGCAGCGAGACCGCCGCCCCCGGCCGCCATGTGCCGGTCTCGACGTGCAGCTCGGCGAAGCCGGTGTCGACCATGCCGGGACGCGTGACCCGCGCAGGCAACACCGTCGACAGCCCGGTAAAGCTCGCTACCGTCGCGCAGGCCGGCGCGTCGTACAGGCGTTGTGGCGTGTCGATCTGCAACAGGCGACCGTTGTCGATGATGGCAACGCGATCCGCCATGCTCAGCGCCTCGTCGCGGTCGTGCGTGACGATCAGCGTGGTGGCTCCGCTGGCCTGTTGCAGCGCGCGAATTTCGTCGCGCAATTGCTGTCGGATACCGGCGTCGAGCGCGGCGAGCGGTTCGTCGAGCAGCAGCACGCGCGGCGAGATCGCTAGGGCGCGGGCGAGCGCCACGCGTTGTTGCTGACCGCCCGAAAGGGACGTTGGGCGACGCGTTGCGAATTCGGCCAGCCCGACACGCGTGAGCATGTCGAGGGCCGAACGCTGACGCTCTGCGGCCTTGACGCCTTGCATCCGAAGTCCGTAAGCGACGTTGTCGACGACGCTCAGGTGTGGGAACAGCGCGTATTGCTGGAATACCATGCCGACGTGACGACGCCAGACCGGCACGCCGCCGACGTCTTCGCCGCCGATGGCGATGCGTCCGCGATAGCCGTCGAGCAGACCTGCGACGAGGCGCAGTACGGTTGACTTGCCCGAGCCGCTGCGGCCCATCACGGCAAGCAATTCGCCCTGCCGCGCTTTCAAGCTGACGTCGTCAAGGCCATTGGCCGCGCCCGCGTAGCGGAAGCTGACGTTTTCGAGAGTGAGACTCATGAACTGACCTTCTGGCGGGAAGCCGCGACGATCGACATGCCGGTCGCGGCCAGCGCGAGCACGAGCAGTACGACGGTGGCGGCGCAGGCGAAGCCGGTCGCACCGTAGAACGCCTGAAGCAACACCACCGGATAGTTGCGATAGCGGAAACCCGCGATGAGATTGGAAATCTGGAATTCGCCGATTGAGAGCGCTGCGACCATCACCAGCCCGGCCACCAGGCTATGGGTGAGGTTCGGCACGGCAATCGTCAGGAACTGACGCAGCGGCGATGCGCCCAGCGTGGCCGCGCAATCCTCAAGTTTGGCAATGTCGAGATGCCGCAGATCGGCAAGCAGCGTCTGTGTGAGGTAGGGCAGCGTGAGCACGGCGTGCGCCAGTACGAGCAGCCAGAGCGAGCCGAGCCACGGCAGCGTGTCGCCGCTGAAGACGGCGATGTAGCCGAAGCCGAGCGTGAGGGCGGGCACGGCGACGGGCAGCAGTGTCACCAGCCGTGCAATCGCCCCGCGGCCGCTGCGCGAACGGTGATGCAGCGAGTACGCCAATGGCAGGCCGATCAGTGCGGTCATCGCACAGCAGCTCAGCGCGACGATCAGGCTCGTCGAAAAGGCCCGGCGAAACGACGGGTCGCCCGCCAGATCGGTGAACCAGTGTCCCGTTACGCCCGTCGGCAGTACGGTATTGGTCCACGTCTGGCCGAACGCGCCGATCAGCAGCAACAGCACGGGCAGGCAGAGGTAGATCAGAAATAGGGCTGCGACGGCGCGCACGACCCAGATCAGCAGACCTGTCTTCGCGCGCGGTGCGGCATGCCCCACGGCACCTGCAACGGCAGGGGCTGGGTTGTGCCGGGGTGGCACAGTCTGGGCAAGGCGGTCGGCGTGAACGTCGGACATCGGGGAAACCTGAACGGCATACGGTGACAAATTCGCATCGGTCGGCCGGGAGTCTTGCAATCCCTTACTGCAAATGGGCTGGCAGGGAGACAGCCGGATCGACGTTGGGCGAGAGTTTCACGGTCTGAAATGTCATCGTCATGAAGAAAACACACGATTCGGGCATCGTGTTGTGCGAAAACGGAACAGTTGCCGCGCCACCGCGACGCGTCGCGAATCGCTGTTTCTGACCGGAAACCAACGCCAGCCTGACATTCCCAGATGCGCCATTGCTATCCGAACATCGCCGAGCTGCTTGCCTTCACCAGCGCGGCAAGACATTTGAATTTTTCTCGCGCCGCCCGTGAGTTGGGCTTGACGCCGAGTGCGGTGAGCCGACAGATCGCGGCACTGGAGACACTGGTCGGCACGCCATTGTTCGTGCGTGAGGGGCGTCATCTGGTGCTGACCGAGGCGGGGCGTCGCTATCACGACCGCGTCGCCGAGCCGTTGCGTGAGATCGGGAATGCATCGCTGGAACTGATGACGTCGCGTGGCGAAAGCGATCTGCTGACGATTGCCAGCGTGCCGACGTTCACCACCAAATGGTTGATCCCCCGTTTGCCCGACTTCCTGGCGAGCACGCCTGGCGTTACGCTAAGCTTCAGCCGTCATCTGGCGCATGGCGACGCTTTCCCGTTCACGCTGGACGCTGCCGTGCGCTATGGCGACGGGTCGTGGGAAGGTGTGGTGAGCGAGTATCTGGACGGGCGTCGTTTCGTTCCGGTGTGTGCGCCGTCGTTCGTCGCACGGTATCCGCTGACGTCCGCGACAGATGTGGCCCGCGCACCGAGGCTCGTGCACAATCAGGCGGAAGAAGTCTGGGGAACATGGGCCACGTGCTACGACGTTGCGCCCCATGCGCAGCGCCCGGGGCCTCGTTTCGAGCAGTACTCGGTGCTGCTACAGGCGGCCGAGGCTGGGATGGGCGTGGGACTTGTGCCGGAGTTTCTGGCGCGTGAGGCGATACAGGCCGGTCGCCTCGTCGTGCCGGTCGATGCTGGTGTGGATGTGCCGCGTCATGGGCATTACCTCTGCTACCCGAAGGAGCGTCTGCAACAACGTTCGGCGTTGCGGTACTTCCGCGAGTGGATGCTCGGTCAGGCATCGCAGGGGTAAGTTATCTATCAGGGAATTGCGTAATGGTTTTGCGTCTCGTCAGGATTGCAGGAGTTACCGCCGCTATGTCGTTCACGATCGGTGCTTACGGCGCACAAGGCGAATGTCCCGCGCCCCCACCGGGCAACCCCGACATCCGGGCGATGGGCTACTACTCGGACGCTGCCAGCTCCGTCATCGATCCTAGGCTCAAGGCCGAAAGCGACGCGGCGGCCAAACCGCTGAACGACTTCGCGTCGCATGTCACTAATTCGGCCGATGCATACGCCCGAACCGCCGACGCGGCCGCCGCACGTTGCGCGTTGACGTGGCTCGATGCGTGGGCCAGCAGCGGCGCGATGCTCGGACGTATGGTGCACGTGAACAACGACCAGTCGGACTACATGCGCCAGTGGATCCACGGCGCGCTCGCGTTGGCGTATCTGCGCACGCAAGCGGAGGCGACACCACAGCAGCGCGCGTCCATCGAGCCGTGGCTGCGCAAATTGTCGTCTGCCAATCTGGCTTACTGGGACAACCTGAAACACAAGCGCAACAATCACTATTACTGGACCGGGATCGGCATCATGGCGACGGCTGTCGCCACGCGCGACGACGCGTTGTTCAAGGCAGCTCAGAGTATCTTTCGCACTGGCGTCGACGCCATCGAGCCCGATGGCAGTCTGCCGATGGAGATGGCGCGCAAGCGTCGCGCGCTGCATTACCACGACTACGCGACGGCACCGCTCGTGATGATGGCCGAGCTGGCGCGTCTTCGCGGCGAAGACTGGTATTCGTACCGTCAGGGGGCGCTGGAACGCCTCGCCGCACGCGTGGCGGATGGTTACCGCGATCCGGCGTGGTTCAATGCGCAATCCGGTTCGGTACAGGAGACGGCCAGCCCTAAGGCGTCCAGCGGCTGGGTCGAGTTCTATCGTCTGCGCTCGCCCGATCCCGTTCGGTTCCAGGCGATGCATGAGGCCGGGCCATTCCGGGATCCGCGCATGGGGGGTAATCTGACGTTCATGGCCACGAACGGCATCGTGTCGTCGGCGAACTGACCGGCTGAAGTCCGTCGTTCTTCCGACGGGCGTCGCGCGGCACGCTGGAAACGGTGGCACTAACGCACGGTAACAGGGAGGTGCAACTGGCGGGGTTCAGGGCCGGGTCTGCGCTTAACGTTGTGCCGAAGTCGGTGCACTAGTCGTTAAAGGATCGACCGGACGGTGGAGTTTGCGGGGACGCCTCGTCCGGCGGCCTTGCCAGCGAACATCTTGAGCGGTTGCCCCAAGGTTTTGTTGGGGAAAGACGCCCCCTTTCGCTACGGGTACGCAAATACCGAAGGCGGAGGGATGTAACGTAAAGCGATGCGCGTTATGGGTGCCAAAGTGAAGTCTCCACTTACCGATGGAGAACCTTTATGAATCCCTCGACAGTCTCGTCAATGGGTGTTCAGCCACCCGCACTCACCTTGTCTGACACCCAGCCTCAAGCGCCGACCAAAGAGGACGTCGCCAGTGACTTGGTCAAGGCCAGTCGAGTGAGCTACCAGACGCTCGAACCCGACTACAGCTACCAGCAGCCGAACTACCAGCAGCCGAACTACCAGCAGCCGAACTATAACTATTCCGCGCCACACGACCCCAGCGCTCATCCAAACGACGCCGGTCAGCCGGGGGCCGGAGGTGCCGTTGGGATGTCGGGCGACCTCTTGGCAAAGACGTCACCACAACATGGGAACAATCCGCCTGATGTTAGGCGCTGGTCTGGCGTTGTTGGCAGGGATGACGGTAGGCCCGTGACTGCGAGCCTATCGGACGCGGTTCAAGAGACGGCTGCCGTGGAGTTCCAACTTAGTTCCGATGGCGCTAACCGCTACGAGTCGGATGAACAAGCGTATTGGAATGCACTAAATTCAAGGAACACCTTGAGCAAATGAGTAAGTGCAAGCCGCCCCTTAAGGCGGCTTGTGCCCGTGTCCCGGAGGTACAGCGATTCCGGTTATCGCGACGCGCTCTGACGCGTCGCCTGTCCCTTCGCCTCAAGCACGGCGTTGAACGACGTGTCGACGATCTTGCTGACATCGAAGCGGTTCGGCAGTGCGCCGGTTTGCGTAAGGAAATCGCTCGTGCCCTGATAATCGACCAAGGCTTGCTTGTCGACGGCATCGAGCGTCATGCCCGCCTGACCGATCCAGTGCCGTGCGACATCGCGATCCAGCCCGGCTTTCTTCGCCCATTGATCGGCATAAACCTCCTTGTGGCTCTCCACCCAGGCACGCGCTTTTTGCAACCGTGCGAGGAAGTCGGCAATTGCCGCGTGCTTCGTACTGACCGACGGCGCATATGCCGCGACGCTGCTCAGACCCGGCATCAGATTGCGCGCAGTGATGATAGGACGCGCCCCGTTGTGCACGACTTGCTGCGAGATGTACGGCTCCCAGACGGGGAACGCGTCGATAGCGCCATTGGGCAGCGCGACTGCGGCGTCGACCGGCATGAGTTTGACGAATTGGACGTAATCAGTCGGCAGTCCGGCTTTCTCCAACGCGCGCAGCGTCAGTTGCTGACTCCACGCGCCCGGCCAGTAGGCGACCTTTTTACCCTTGAGATCCTGGATCGATTTGACGGGCGAATCCTTCGGCACGAGTAGTGCAATCGTGTCCGGGTTCTGACGCGAGATGGCGATCAGTTTGACCGGCGCGCCTTTCGCGGCGAGGAACAGAAAGCCCGAGTCGCCGAGGAAGCCGAGATCCAGCGCTCCGGCGTTAAGACCTTCGGCCACCGGCGCGGCCGACTGGAAGTGTTTCCATTCGACTTGATAGTTCGCCCCTTCGAGTGCGCCTGAAGCCTCCATCGAGGCCCGCACGTTGTAGTAGTTCTGATCCCCGACGCGCAACGTGACGCCTTGCGCATTCGCCACATCGGCGTGCATGACACCGAACGCCGTGAAAGCAGACAGAGAGAGGGCGGGAACGGCAAAGCGGGCGCGACGAATCCAGCGCAGCAACATCATGACACCTATGAAAAGCGATTGAAAAGAGAACGAAGAGGAGAGGGCGCGACGCGAGTCACGCCGCCTGAGGCGTGCGCTGCCGGTCGAGTTCGGCGATATGGCGGCGGATGGCGGGAATCAGCGATTCGCCGTAGCGGATCGTGTCTCCGAGCGGGTCGAAGCCGCGAATGAGGAACGTGTCGACGCCAAGGGTGTAGTAGCGGCCCAGCGCTTGCGCCACCTGTTCTGGCGTGCCGACGAGTGCTGTCGAATTCCAGCGCGCGCCCGTCGCTTTTGCGACGCCCATCCACAGCCGTTCGTCCACGACGTCGCCGCGTTGAGCGGCGGCCAGCAGACGCTGCGACCCGACGTTCTCGGGCGCGTCGGCGCGAAGCCCAAGGCTCGCGCGCGTTGCCTTGACCTGACGCAGCACGTCATCGGCCCGCGCCCATGCTTGTGCTTCCGTGTCGGCGACGATCGGGCGGAACGAGATCGAGAAGCGCGGCTTGCGGCCGTAGCGTTGCGCAGCGGTGCGTACGCGGTTGATCAGCGACTCGACAGCGTCGAGCGGCTCGCCCCACAGCATGTACGTATCGGCGTGGCGTGCCGCGACATCGATGGCCGCATCGGACGCACCGCTGAAGTAAATCGGGATGTGCGGCTTCTGCCACGTCTGTACGGCGGGCGAGGCTTGTTCGAAGCGATAGTGCTCGCCGTCGAAGTCGACGGGACTGTCTGCGGTCCAGATGCGCTTGAGGGCGTCGAGGTATTCGTTGGTGCGCGTGTAGCGCGCGTCGTGATCGAGGAAGTCGCCATCGCGGCGCAGATCGGCGTCGTTCCCACCGGAGACGACGTTCAGCGCCACGCGGCCGCGCGAGAACTGGTCGAGCGTGGCGAGTTGACGGGCCGCGAGCGGTGCCGAGATGACCCCGGGACGGTAAGCGAGCAGAATCCCCAATCGTTGCGTCGCTGCGGCGACGTGGCTACTGACGAGGCTGCCTTCGGGGCCGTTCGAGAAGTAGCCGATGAGCGCGCGGTCGAAACCGGCCGTCTCATGGGCCTGCGCCATGCGCGTAATGAACGTGGGGTCGATGGCCGCGCCCGTGGGTTGATCGACTTCGGACCCCGGCGCCGCCGTGATCATCCCGATAATTTCTACGCTCATGAGTGCACTCCATACAGGCAAAGTGCGAGCGTAGCGGGCGTAGGGCTCGCCGTGAACGAAGGAAATCGGGATACGTTATGCGGCGAGGCGGCATAAGCATCGCTGGCGCGTAGCGCGGTCTTTACGTTGTGATGCGGTGCTTACCAGCCATGCAGACGCGGCCATGTTGCGACATCGCGATCCGGATCGATGGCGTGGTACTCGGGAAACTGTGCACCCGTCGCGCACGCATGATTCGGCAGAATGCGCAGTAGCGTGCCGATGGGGAAGCGGGCCACGATGTCCGGGTCGGCTTCGCCCTCGCGCGACAGAATGCCGTGCTCCTGATTCGCACCGCTCAGTACATAACCGGGCACGACGCTGCCGTCGATGCGGCAGACCTGCCCGTAACCGAAGTCGCGCTTCTGCTTTTGCGTGCCCCGGTCGCGGCTCATGGCCATCCAGCCAGCGTCGACGATGGCCCAGCCTTTGTCGGCCTGATGCCCGATCACGGTCGTGAGTACGCTCAGCGCCAGCTCGTCCGTCGTGCACACGCCGACGTTATGCATCACCAGATCGAAGAACACATACACCCCGGCGCGGACTTCCGTCACGCCCTCGAGGTGTTCGGCTGCGAGCGCGGTGGGCGTCGAGCCGACGCTCACGACCAGACACGGCAGACCGGCATCGCGCAGACGCGTCGCAGCCAGCACGCAGCCCGCGCGCTCCTGTTCGGCGATGGCGGCGAGCGCTTCGGGCGTGTCGAAGTCATAGCTCGAACCGGCATGCGTCATGACGCCACCGAGCGCCGCGCCGCCGTCGTGCAGCACGCGGGCGACGTCGATCAGTGCGTCTTCATTGGGACGGATGCCCGACCGGTGTCCGTCTGTATCGATCTCGATCCAGACGTCGAACGTCTCACCGTACTCGGCCCCGAAGGCGACGATGGCCTGGGCCGATGCCACGCTGTCCGTGATGATCTTCAGGTCGCAACCCCGGCGCCGCAACGCCAGCGCCGCGGGCAGCTTGCTCGCGACCATGCCCACGGCATAAAGAATGTCGGTGACGCCGTCGTCGAAAAAGCGCGCGGCTTCTTTGAGCGTGGACACCGTGACGCCCGACGCGCCTGCTTCGATCTGCGCATGCGCGACCTCCACGCACTTGCTGGTTTTGACGTGCGGCCGGAATCGCACGCCGAGCGCGTCCATGCGCGATTGCATGCGGCGGATGTTTTGTTGCATGCGCGGCACGTCGATAACGGCGGCGGGCGTTTCCAGCGTTTGCAACGACGCGAGCGGAACAGTGTGGATCGAAGTCATGGCGATGAATCTCAGGCGGTGGCGTGGAAGTGGCGAAGCCAGTCGAGCGCAGGTCCAAGCGTAGGCGCTTCGCTGTCGGGCGCGGGCGCGCCGTCGGGACGGGACAGGCCGACACGGTTATGCCAGAACGTGCGCAAGCCAACGGCCGACGTGCCGAAGAGGTCGTAACCGGAGCCGGCGACGAAGGCTGCATCGCTGGCGTCGACACCGAGCCTGTCGAGCGCCAGACGATACGGACGCGGGTCGGGTTTGTAGAACCCGGCTTCCTCCGACGTCACCACGACGTCCCAGTCGATGCCGAGCAACCCGGCGGCCTGATGCCCGAGCGTCTTCGAACAATTCGTGACGACACCCAGTTTGCAGTGCGGGCGAAGCGCCTGCAGCAACTCGCGTACGCCATCCCAGGCGGGAAGCGTCAGCCACTCGGCTTCGAGCGCAAGAGGTGCTGACGACGGCAGGCCGACGTGCGCTGCCGCCTCGCGCACCAGTTGTTCGTAGCTCACATACGCGCCGCAGCCGTAGGTACGTCGCAGATACTCGGCGCGCCACGTTCGGCCCGCAGTTTCGCTACCGGCGGCGCGGTTCCATACGGTCCACGAGTCGAGCAGCGCCGTCAGAAGATCGAAGAGCACGGCGCGCGGCCAGCCGGTCTCGCGGGCGGGGGATGTGTCGGACATGACAACCTCTTTCGTTGTGGTTTTGCGTGAGATGACTGGACGCAGTGTAGGAAGGATAGGGCGTGCCGTGGTTAAATTACGGCACATCAAACATTAAGTTCAGGTGAATGATTCAGATCGAAGACCTGCGTCTGATCGAGGCGCTGTCGCAGTCGGCATCGCTGAGTGCGGCGGCGCGCATGCTCAACGTGACGCCGCCCGCGTTGTCTGCCCGTCTGCGAAAACTCGAAGCGTTGCTCGGGCTGGCGCTCGCGACACGCACCTCGCGTCAGCTCAGCCTGACGGCCGAAGGCGAGCGTCTGGCCCGCGAAGGCTCGGCGTTACTCGCGCAACTGGACGCGCTGCCCGAATCGTTTCGACGTGAAGACAAGCGCCTTACGGGCTCGCTACGTATTTCGGCCCCGTTCGGTTACGGACGGCACCACGTGGCCCCGGTGCTCGCGCGCTTCGGGCTGTTGCATCCGGATCTGAAGTTGCAACTGGAACTGCGTGAAACCCCGTGGCCGGACAAACACGACTCGGATGCCGTCATTCATGTGGGTGCGGTGCGCGATTCGTCGTGGATTGCCCGGCCGCTTGCGCCTAACGACCGCTGGCTGTGTGCGAGTCCCGCTTATCTACAGCGACACGGCACACCGACTGAGCCGCACGCGCTGCTACAGCATCGCTGCATCTGCATTCGGGAGAACGACGAGGACGCTTCGTTGTGGCGGTTTCGACGTCGGACGAAGACATCTGCCAAAGGCGCACCTGCGACGTCCCGGCGTGCCCCGACACGCGACAGTGTGCGCGTGGTGCCTGCGTACACGACCAACGACGGCAGCGTCGCGCGGGAGTGGTCGGAGCAGGGACTGGGACTGGTGTTGCGTTCCGAGTGGGACACGCGCGACGCTGTAGCAGCGGGACGTCTCGTGCGCGTGCTCGCAGACTGGGAATTCGACAGCGCACCCGTCACGCTGCTGGTGCCAACGCGTCGCGGGCGCACCGCACGTCTGCAGGCGCTGATGGCCTTTCTCGAGGATGCGCTGGCGACGTCGGCAACTGTGCGCCGTCCTACACGTTCCGCTCGCGCGGGTCGCTGAAGCGCTCAGGCCGTTTGATGGGAGAGTCGCGCGCTGACGGTGCGTGCCCGGTTGGCCAGCACGCTGCACAGCACGAGCAGGATCGCCGTCATGAAGAACACCGCCGGGAGTCCGAACATCACGGCGATCTGGCCGCCGATGATCGGACCGATGACCTGCCCGCTGAATTGCGCCGATTGCAGATATCCGAGCAGCTTGCCGGTGCTGCGCTCGTCCACGGCGTGACGCGCTAGCTTGCCGATGGCGGGCAGCAGACCGGCCAGCGTCATCCCCATCAGCACGCGCAGCACAGCCAACTGCCACCACTCGGTGACGAACGCCTGTGGAATCATCACCAGCGCGGTTGCGATCAGACACCCGACGATCACGCGCCAACTGCCTACGCGGTCCGCCAGCGCTCCGAGCTTCGCGGCCGTCAACATGCTGCCCAGCGCGGAACTGGCCATCACCACACCGGCCACACGCGTGAGGTGCGCACCGTCCACACCCAACTGTCCGATGTAGACGGTAATGATCGGCTCGATGGACATGTTGGCGAGCAGCACCATCATGCCGGTGAACAGGATGGCGGCGATGATGCCCACGCGCGCACGGGGCATGGGCGCGGTCGTACCCGGTGTGGCTTTGCGTTTGCTGTCGCACGTGCGGTCGAAGTCTTCGCGCACGCCGAAGACGGTGAGCAGCGCCGTGATCGAGATCATGCCCGCACAGGCGAAGAACGTGCCGCGAATGCCGAGCAACGGCGGCAACAGACCGCCGATTAGCGGCCCGGTCAGATTCCCTGCGAGTGCGCCGGTAGAGAGTACGCCCAGCGCCCAGCCTGCACGATCGCGCGGCGCTTGCGTGCCGATCATCACGGTGGAAGCCGACGCGTAACCGCCGATCAGTCCAGTCAACAAACGCAACGCGACGAGTTGATATACGTTGTGCGCAATACCGATGAGCGACGTCACGATCACCATGCCGACGGCGGCGCGAATCAGCATCGGCCGACGCCCGAAGCGGTCGGCCAGATGTCCCCAGATCGGCGCGGTCACAGCGGTGCCGAGAAACGTCGCACTGAACGCGACACCGGACCACTGGATCACCGCTGACTCCGGCGCGACGCCGAGTTGCTTGACGTACAGCGGCAGGAACGGCAGCAGCATGCTGAGTCCGGCCAGCGTCGTGAACGAGCCGAAGACACAGATGGCGAGGTTACGTTGCCAGTAGCGGTGGTTTCGTTCGGTGTAACTGGCGGTAGGGGAACTGGATTCGGACGGGGGATTCACAAAAGCCTCTGAATTTCGCAATGCCCGCGCGACTCGGGGCATCGACATCCGCATACCGTAAGGCAACGCAAGCGTGACTTGACGACGGAGATCTGCCGAGTCTATTCCGTGCGAGGACGCTCGGATACGGCTGCGGCGCGTACGTCACTCTTACGCGGCGCGGATGAATGCGCAAGCGTCTGCATCAAATAATCGATGAAAACCCGCGCACGCGACGGCAGTGTCTTGCTGTGTGGGTACATCAGACTCACCGGGCGAGAACGTCCCGCGTAATCGGCCAGCACCTCGACGAGTTGACCCGACGCGAGATCCGCTTCGACGATGAAGCGGTAGGTCTGGAAAATACCGCCGCCGGTTCGGGCGAGCGTTACACCGGCAAGCACATCGTCGGCACACCGGAAGTTGCCGCGTGCGTGGTACTCGATGTCGTTGCCTGCGTCGCGGAAGAGCCACGGGATCGGGCGTCCCGTACTCGGCAAATCGAATTCGATGCAATCGTGGGCGGCGAGATCGTCCGGCGTCTTGGGTGTGCCCGCGCGCTGGAGATAGCCGGGATGGGCGACAACGACCAGTGCTGCGTCTTCGAGATGTCGCGCCACCATGCGCGACTCGGGTTGTGCCCGGAAGCGAACCGCGAAGTCGAAGCGCTCCTCGTGCAGGTCGATGTTCTGGTTGCTGACCTGAATGTCGAGCTTGATGAGCGGGTAGCGCGCCCGGAACGCGGGCAGAACCGGTAGCAGCCGGTAATGCCCGTAGGTCGTAGGCACGCTGATGCGCAACGTGCCCGACGGCTGCGACTGCGCGCCCGAGACCCGTCGTTCGGCCTCCACCAGCAGGCTCAGCGCAGTCCGGCATTCTTCGAAATACGCGCTGCCGCCCTCCGTAAGACGAATGCTGCGCGTCGAGCGCACGAACAGGCGCACGCCCAGTCGCTGCTCCAGCCGTGCGACCGACCGGCTGACGGCAGCGGGCGTCACGCCTGCCTGATTGGCGGCCGCCGTGAAGCTGCCAGCCTCCGCCGCCAGACAAAACAGCTCGATGCTGCCAAGCAGCACATCGTCGAATTGGCGTTGCATGTTCGCGATTCATTACACGATGTAAAAACACAAGTGTAATCGCATGCGTTTTTCGCGTCTGAAATCATGAATAGAGTGTCTTCAACCAGCGGGGCGGACGGATTGGCCGACGCCCCGGCAGGCGAAATGACATCAAGGACACACATCATGAGCAAGTCGGAACATACGGTCATCATCACGGGCGCCACGAGCGGCATCGGCCTCGGACTGGCACAGGCATTCTTGCGCGACGGGTACAACGTCGTCGGCACGGGGCGCAGTGCAGCGCGTCTTGAACAGACGGCAGGATTGCTGAACGCTGGTGAGCGCTTTCTCCCGGTCGCGGGCGACGTGGCAGATCCGTCGGCCGCCACAACAGCCTTCGCGAAGGCCATCGAGACGTTCGGTCACGTCGACGTGCTGATCAACAATGCGGGCATCTTCGCAGCGAAGCCGTTCATCGACTTCACGCCGGAGGAGATCGAAGTGCAGATCGCCACTAATCTGAAGGGCACGCTGTACTTCTCGCAGGTGGCCGCACGCCATATGAGCGAGCGCCGCAACGGGCGGATCGTGAATGTGACGGCATCGATCGCCCTTCAGGCGAATTCGGGCGTGCCCGCGTTGCTGGCTGCGGTGCTCAAGGGCGGGATGAATCAGGCGACGAAGGCGCTGGCGCTGGAATTGGCGCCGTTTGGGGTGACCGTCAACGCCGTGGCCCCGGGCGTGGTGAATACGCCGATGCATGCGCCCGAGACGCACGACGCGCTGGGGAAGATGCATCCGCTGGGCCGTATCGCAGTGGTCGAGGATGTCGCGCGTGCGGTACGGTATTTCGTGGAGAGCGATTACGTGACTGGCACGATTGCACCAGTGGACGGCGGTTACGCCGCCGGTCGTTAATTGCAGCGACGGCCGGTCATTTGCGATGAGTCGGCCGTCTCCCCCTACATCAAAAGGAGTCAGTCATGCCATTTGTCAGCATTCGCATTACCCGTGAGGGCAACACCGTCGAGCAGAAGACACAGGTTATTCGCGAAGTTACCGAGACGTTGCAACGTGTGCTGGGCAAGTCACCGCATCTTACGCACATCGTGATCGAGGAAGTCGATACCGATAACTGGGGCTACGCGGGCCAGACAACCACCGAGTTTCGGCGTCAGGCAGTCGAGCATAAGGCCTGATCCGGCGCGTTTCCGATGGCACGCCGCCGCCACGCGTCGGGCGGCGGCGTGCTGTCGTTCGGACGTTGTCAGAACGGCTTCGACATCGCCAGATAGAACGTGCGCCGCGGCCCGAACTGCGGTGCGCCGACACCGATGCCGGTGCCGTCGCGCAATTCATAGACACGGTCGAAGACGTTCAGGACCGACAACTTCGCATCGAAGCGACCGACCCCCGGCAAGTTGAACTTCTCGCCGACGCCGAGGTTGACCTGGAGGTACGCGGGCAGGTGCTCGCTGTTGACGAACCCGCTGCGCAACCCCGAGCCGAACAGCGCATCGGCCGACAGCAGCGTCCTGCCCCATTGATAAGACACACCGGCCGAGGCGGTCACCTGCTGGTCGTGATCCAGATGCACCCAGTGATTGGCGATGTAAGCCAGTTCGTCGGCACCGAAGTTGAATTGCCCGGTCTCGATGCCTTGCCCCATCGCGCGCGAGACGGCGACGTTCAGGTACGCACCGACGTTGCCCTGACGGTAGTTGACGGTGCCTTCCACGCCGTAAATGCGACCCTTCTGGTAGTTGAACGTCGAATAGATGAGCGCATTACCGAACTGGCCTTCGTCTTGCAGATGGTTCACGCGACGATAGTAGGCGTCTAGCCCGACGGTGATCGCCGACGTCAGTTGATGCGAGACACCCAGATCGAAGTAATCGGAGCGTTCGGCACGTACTGCGGTGTTCGCGTCCGAGGGCAGGGCATTGGTCGTGTTGAGGAATTTCGCGACCGACGTCGTATCGATTTTCTCGGTGGCTGGGGGCGTGAAGTAGCGTGAATACCCGGCATGCAGACGCGTGCGGCTCGTCAGGTCGTACGTCAGCCCGAGACGCGGCGACAGCTGCCCCTCGTTCGTGACGGTGTTTACATGATCGTAGCGCGCGCCATAGTTGACCGTCAGACGATCGGTCGCCTTCCACTCGTCTTGCAGATAAAGGCCATACGTGGTGCCCCGGTCGTTGGCGTTGTCCACGATGGTCAGCGGCGTGCCGCTCGTCTGCTGACCGTTGTCGTCGGCCGGGAAGACGTTCGACGTGTTGTCGACGCTGAAATGCTCCTGCTGCACGAACAGTCCGAAGCGCAGCGTGTGACGGTCGGTGAGCTTGTAGCTACTGTCGGCCTGCACGCCATACGCTTCATTGCGGCGCGTGATATTCGATGCCACGCCGTTGTAGACGAGATCGCCAATCGGATCCGGTGTGTAATCGACGCGGCTGGTGCGATGGAACAGCGAAATCTGGGTGTCGAGCTTTGGCGAGACGTGGCTTTGCCATGACAGCACCTGGAAGTCGGTCAGCTCGCGCTGGTGTGCGTTGAGGCTCGACGAATCGGGAATCGCACCGTTGTCCAGCGTGAACTGTGGCGCAACGCCCGGCAGGTTCGGAATCTGGAAGCGGTTATTCGCGGTGCCGAACATGAACGACACGCGGTTATCCGGATTCAGTAGGTACGACACCATGCCGAAGGCATTCGTCTGATTCGTATGGTCGTGAATCGCGTTGCGGTCGCCCGTCGGATTCTCGATCCCCATGTCGTTGGCCGAAACACGCGCGCTGAAGTAATAGCTGAGCGCCCCCTTGGTACCGAACAATTGGGTGCTGACCTCGCGGTCGGCATGGCTGCCGAACACCACGCCGACCTCGCCGCCGAAGGCCTTGGGCGGCTCGCCGGTGTCGGCCGTGCCGTCGGCCAGACCGGGCGAGCCTTTGGTGTGAATGTCGACGATGCCCGCCGTGCGATAGCCGAACTGCGCAGGCAGCGCGCCGGTGATCAGATTGATTTGCGACGCGATGCGTGCATCGATAGCCTGACCGAATCCGCTGATTGATTCGGGAATGATCACGCCGTCGATGCGGTATTGCAGGTTCGCGTGATCACCGCGCACATGCAGTTGGCCATATGAGTCCTGCACGACGCCCGGCGCTTGCAGGAGCACCTGATTGAGCGGCGTGTTTGCGCCGAGCGGCAGTGCCTGAATATCCGTCTGGTCGAAGTTATAGACGGAGCTGCCGGTATCGGGCGAGAGCGCGTTGCGTGCAGCATCGAGTCGCTTGGCGGAGACGGTTGTGCCGGAGAGCGCGACATTCGCGTCGCCCGGATTAGCGGTCGATTGGGCGTGCGCGTTGACCGCGAATGCAGACGCCGCTGCTGCCGCGAGAGCATGACGGGTGAAGCGGGCTAGCTGCGGAAAGTGCTGGGAATACGTGAGACGAATGAACGGAATCCATCGGGCAGACATGCCGGACCTCAGTGTGTTTGACGTGTGGACGCCGCGCAGCCGGTGGCAGACGCGCCAGCGTTGGCGCGTCGCGACCTGCGGCGGCGAATCTTCTGATTTAGACGAACGACACTGAGGGACGTGGAGGGTCGCGATTGCGCGTCGGCCCCCGCAAGACGGAGCGCACCTGCACAGGCGCAACCGGCGGATAGTGCCACTCACGCAGCGGCGGGAGCGAGGCGAAGACGGGCAGTGCGGGGAGTGCAACGTCGAGCGCAATGAACGCGAGGCATTGCTCGCAGATACCGTCCTCGTTATCCGAGCGCTGGCCGTTGCTGCCGACATCACTGTGTTGACGTTGCACGTCTGCCGGTTCCTCGGCGGCCACCGACGCAGCCGCCAACGCAGCCGCAGTGTGAAACACTACGTGCCGTGCAAGAGCCATCTGCGAGACGAGCACGCAGATGATCAGCCAGAAAGGAAGCCAGCGACGATGCATGAGCCGACGAGAAGCGCAACGAGAAGCGGAAAAAGGGGAACGTCGAAAACCGGACAACAAATCGCGACAAATTAAGATGCAACTCAATTGCAATGCAACTGAGTTGCGAATTCTGTCACATCCGTGGGGGCTTTGCCAAGTCGGAAAACCGGGTGGGAGGGTGCGGGGAAGATCGGGAGCGTGCGGGGGGAAGGGGCGCGCGATGTGGGCGACGCGCCACCGATGCTGGCCACCCGGCGGTGGCGTCCATTCAGGTGGCGCGCAAGACCTCAGGCAATCGGCTGGCGCAGTGTTGCGTCGGCGACACGAATTTGTCGCGGAATCAGCTTGAGTTGCAGGAACGTGTCGGCAATCCGTTGTTGCGCCGCCAGCACGGACGGTGACACCGGCTTGTAGACATGGGCGTAGTGACGCAGACCCTTCTCGATAATTTTGGCGTCAAGTCCCTGAATCGGAGCCAGTTGCGCGGCGGCCGCGGCATAGTCGCCACGAATCTGCTGACCTGTCTGGCCGAGGGCGTCGAGCGTAGCCTTGATGACGTCGGCACGTTTTTCAGCGAAGGCCCGTTGACTCAGGAAGAACTGATGGTGGTCGGCCGCGCCCTCGGCATTAGCGAGCAGGCGCACAGGACTCTGGTCGAGCACGGCGGTGAGGAACGGGTCCCAGATGGCCCATGCGTCGACCGAACCACGCTCAAGTGCTGCGCGGGCGTCGGCGGGTGCAAGAAACACCGGGCTGACGTCGCCGTAATCGAGCCCGTGCTTGCGCAGCAACGCAACGAGGAACCAGTGGACATCCGATCCCTTGTTGAGCGCCACGCGCTTGCCGCGAAGATCGGCCACCGTTTTGACCGGCGAATTGTTGGGCACGACGACGCCCTCGGCGAGGGGCGTGGGCACCTCGTAGGCGCTGTAGACGAAGTCGGCCCCGGCCGCTTGCGCAAAGACGGGCGGCGCTTCGCCTACGTATCCGAAGTCGATTGCGCCGACATTCAGCGCTTCGAGCAACTGCGGGCCAGCCGCAAACTCGGCCCACGTCACTTCCACACCAAGTGGCTTGAGCCGCGCTTCCAGCGAGCCATTCGCTTTGGCCAGCACGAGGGTGCTCGCCGCCTTCTGATAGCCGATGCGGAACTTGCCCGGTTCGTAGGCGGCGTGCGCCGAAAACGACGGCAGCGCGGCCGCTGCCGCCCCTGCGCTGAGGACCGTAAGGAACTGACGGCGTGAGATAGCTGAGATGGCTGAGATGGCGCTAGGAGGTTTCATGAGCGTTGCCCCTTGCAATGGGGGTTGTAATGGATGTCGATCGATTCACAAGAATTATCCGGACCGGCTCCACGCGGGCAACGAAGCGATTCTGCTTTAGATATTCATGGCTGCGGTGCAATGTAAGCGACGCAAAGCGGCATTACCGAGCCGGGCTTGTTGCCGCCGTGGTACGAGAACGGCAGCGTTTCGCGGGCGTCGATGGTCAACGACGGCCACAGGGCGAGCGTGTGCGCGAAACTGGCTTGCCGACACGACCGTCCGGGGTGGCCGAGCAGGATCGCCCCGCGCGCGCGGACTTCTACCTCGTCGATGTCCTTTGTGTAGATATTTGGGCGCTTTTTCTCCGACCAGCGGGTGATCAGGCGCGGCTGGCCCGGTGCGTAGAACGTCAGCCACGTTGCGAGATGGTCGTTGCCGACGTAAGCCAGCGGCGTGTGATAGCGCGTCTGCCAGCGCTGTTCGAGGGCGATGCTCGCGGCCTTGATACCCGCGAACTTCTCTCCGGCGTTACGCAGGTTCAGGCTCAGCACGGTTGCATAGCCCATCCACACCGTCAGCCCCACGACGGGCAACCAGCGCGAAATTCGCGGAGCGCGCTTTGCCGTGATCGGCACCACGCACGCGACGAGCAGCGCGGGCAGCGGCACGGCGAACGGTTGCAGCCATTCGGAGATGCGTCCGCCTTCGTGCAGCGTGAAGTACACGAGGATGGGCAGTAGCGGCGCAAGCACTGTGACCGCGACGACCCAGACAGACGCGGCCGGACGTCTGAAGCGCAGACCGGCGAGATGCATGACGAAGGCGAGCGTCGCCACAGGGTAGAACGCGGTGAGTGCGCCGCGTAGGCCGCGCGAGTTCAGCCGTTGACGGATCTGGTCGTCGACCCAGCGGAACGCTGCGAAATCATGCTGCATAAGCCAAAGGATGTTCGGCGCAATCAGTGCGAAGAAGATGAGCAGTCCAAGCAGGAAGGCCGGATGACGGTAATGGCGGCGCGTGTCCGATGTCCACAGCGTCATGACAAACATCGCGCCCAGCAGGGCAAACGTCGAATACTTGGTCATGGCGGCCAGACCGGCGACTACGCCGAACGCGAGCCAGAACCGTGGTGAGTCGAACATCGCGCGCACGAAGAGCCAGAGCATCCACGGCCAGAGCATGACCAGCAGATAGTTGTCGTTGTACGGGAGGATGTCGATATTGATCGCACCCGTCAGGTGCAGGCTCAGCATGCCGAGCCACGCGAGACGCCGGTCCCCCGACAACCGTTTGGCCAGATGCCAGACCCCCAGCATCCCGACGGCAACCACAGCGAAGTGCGAAGCGTACCAATAGAACGCAAGCGCTTCGCCGTTCAGCCCTAACCCTAACGCTGGCCACATCGAGAACCCGACCAGCCAGGGGTTCTTCGGTGTTCCCCATTCCGCATTGCGCGCCCAGTTCAGGGCCTCGACGGCGTCGAAAGGCACCGTGGGATCGAGGGTTGCGCTCGTGAGGGTCCAGACGATGGCGTACACCGTCACATAGAGCGACGGCGAAAACTGAACGGAGACGGCCGCTCGGCTGATGAGTGCTCGCAACGTGAGCGTGCGACGCACCGGCGCAACGGTCGGCGAAGTGGAGGTGGCGGCGTGATTTTGCATGCGCGCTTCGACTAGGCGAACACGCGCATGTTCTTCACGTTATTTTGCAATCCGAACCAAAGAAAGTGGTGATAAATTGCAATGTATGTTGTTGTTTTTGTTGGGGTTGTGGGCGTCTTGGCGGCGTGCTGCAAGCCGTTTCCGGTCAAGCTTGTTCACAAACGTCAACAAAACAAAACGAATGAAAAAGGACGACAACAAATTTTCGGTCGACGACCTCGTCCGTCAGCCGTTTTCGAGCGGTGCGTCGACGATCAGTGCCGCGTTCACCTGCCGGATGCGCTGATCGACAAAATAGCCGCCGCCTTCCTGATAGCGCAGATACAGACGGCCGCAGTCGCGGCACCGGCAGACGTTCGCGCGGTTGTAGGGAAAGTAGCGCGGCGCAATGGGCGCGTTCGTTGCCCAGTAGGACGTGCCGTCAGGGTGATATTCACCGAATGTCGGCTCCGGCTCATTTGAGGCGAACAACGTGCCGACGACTTCGAGCTGCGCATCGGGCAACGAGTTGGGCAGGCTCGCCCAACCGTCGAGCGGCGTTCGGGTGCATTGGCAATCGGCGGAAAGGCTGGCTGACGATTCGGCGAGGTCAGCAAGGCGGACGAAAGCGGCGTGATCGAGGTAAGGAAGATCGCTCATGGGGGCTATTGGCGTGGCGTCTGGCCGTCATCGTGTTTCATTCTGCATCAGCGCGGAGGCACGGTGCGACGGTTTTCGCTATGGTAGCGCGAGCGGGGAAATGGAACACGGCTCATCGCCGCAAACCATCGAATTTCGCAGTGCTGCCATGAAGCCGCAGATGGACTCATATTTGATATTCGCTGCCCCGAGATTCATTTCAGATGTTAATCTTTTGCGCGTCCGTCCTCGAAGGCGGATGTTATGCATAACTAGCGATTCACTAGACATCGATTGACATCAGGAGGGTATGTGTTCGAAATGTTCCGTCAACAAGGTGGGCGTCTGACCCGGCAGTTGCCGAAGTTCGCGTCGGGTTTGATGGCAGCGGCAGCATTGCTCAGTGCACCGACGCACGCGAGCGAGGTGTTGTCGAGCGAGGTCTATAGCAAGAATCTGTCGCGCCCGCTGACCTACAACGTGTACCTCCCGACAGGCTACGAAGCCAACGGCAAGACGACGTACCCGGTGCTGTATCTGCTGCACGGCAACGACGGCGTGAAGAACGACTGGGCGGGCAAAGGCCACATGCAATCGACCATGGACAAGCTGATCGGCCACGGCGACATTCCGCCGGCCATCGTGATCATGCCGGACGCCAATACCAACTGGTACGTCGACCTCAAGGAGCGCATGGAAACGGCGTTCTTCAGCGAGTTGATCCCGCACGTCGAGAAGACGTATCGGGCGATCAAGACGCGTGACGGACGCCTGATCGGCGGCCTGTCGATGGGCGGGTACGGTGCGATGCGTTACGCGCTCAAGTATCCGGAGAAGTTCAAGGCGGCTGCGCTCATGAGTCCCGCCATCTACAATCCGGAGCCGCCGAAGGATTCGTCGGCCCGCTTCGTGAAGGTGTTCGCCGAGCCGAATACCAACGGCGAGTACAGCGCACGTGTCTGGCAGCAGAACAACTATCCGGCGTACTTCGACGAGTTTCTGAAGAAGGGCATCAAGGTGCCGATGTACATCAACTCGGGCGACGACGACGATTTCAACATCGAGATGGAAGCCACGCGCTTCTATGAGTTGCTGCGTGCGAACAAGCAACCGGCCGAGTTGCGCATCGTCGACGGCAAGCATGAGTGGCCGGTTTGGGCGAGCACGTTGCCCGACGCACTGAAGTACATCTTCCGCGATGTTCAGCGTCCGCAGCGCAATGACTGACGTTTGAACCAGCGGTTGACGTGATTCAACATCGGCCCCTCGAATCCATGCGATCGAGGGGCCGATCGTTTTGACGCGACGTTGTTGACTACAGCGAACGCTCGATCGCCTGCCCGAGCAACGACAGGCCCAGATCGACTTCCTCCTCGCTGACGGTCAGCGGCGGGGCAATACGAAACACGCCGCCCATGCCGGGTAACTGCACGATGTTCATGCTCAGCCCGAGGTTCATGCATTCGCGCGTGATCTTCGCGCCGAGGCCGTCCGCAGGCGCTTTGGTGTGTCGGTCCTTTACGATCTCCATGCCGAGCAGCAAGCCGCGACCGCGAACGTCGCCCACGCAATCGAAGCGCTCCATCAATCCCAGCAAGCCGTTGCGCAGCCGCTCGCCCATCACGTTGGCGCGGGCGACGAGTCCGTCGCGCGCCACCACGTCGAGCACGCGCAAGCCGACAGCCGCCGGCAGCGGGTCGGAAACGTGGGTCGTATAGAACAGATAGCCGCGTTCGTGGGCGCGCTCCTCGATTTCCGCCGACGTCACGATGGCAGCGAGCGGCAGGCCAGCACCGAGCGTCTTCGAGAGCGTCAGTATGTCGGGCGTCACGCCGTCGCGTTCGAACGCGAACATGGTGCCGGTGCGTCCGACGCCGGTCTGCGCTTCGTCGAGAATCAGCAGCATGCCGCGCTCCTCGCACTTGCGCTTGAGGGCGGCGAGATAGCCGGGTGGGAGTTCGATAATGCCGCCGGAGCTCAGGATCGGTTCGGCGATGAACGCAGCGAGGTTGCCGCTCGATTGACGATCGATGAGGTCGAAGGCGTAGTCCAGCTCGGCGAGATAGTCGTATCGCCCGGCCGGGCCGAAGCGCGGGCGGTACGTGAACGGCGCGGGAATGGCAAATGAGCCCACGGCCGCCGGGCCGACGCCTTTGCGTCCCGCACTGTAGGTTGCGGACGCTGCTGCGCCCGTCATCCCATGCCAGGACTGTGCGAACCCCACGACTTCGTACTTGCCGGTGACGAGTTTGGCCATGCGTATGGCCGCCTCGTTCGACTCCGCACCGGTGCTCAGCAACATCACGCGGTCCAGTCCCTCGGGCGTGATTTCGGCCAGCCGGGTTGCCAGATCCACGACCGGACGCGAAAGCATGCCGCTGAACAGGTGATCGAGCTTGCCGATAGATTCCGTCACGACCGAGATGATGTCCGGATGGCTATGGCCGAGGACCGCACTCATCTGCCCGGAGGTGAAGTCGAGGATCGCGCGCCCGTCGGCGTCGTAGACGAAGCTGCCCTGGGCGCGTTCGACGATCATTGGCTCGAAAGTGCCGCCGTAGCGGATCAGATGCTCGCGGGCATTGCGCCAGAATTCGGCGTCATGGTTCTTTGACACGGGAAATCTCCGGGGAACGGCATTGGACGAAAAGCAACGAGGGCACAACACTCGCTTGCAGTCTAAGCAGCGCTCTGCTTTCATAAAAGCGAATAATGCTAATGAGAGATAGTAGTGAGGCTAATATCGTGAGCGTGACTCTGGAAATCGATTTGCTGCGCTCGTTCGCGGCCATTGCACAAGCCGGTTCGCTCAGTCGCGCTGCGCAGCGCATCGCCCGAACGCAGTCGGCGCTGAGTCAGCAGATGAAGCGTCTGGAGCAGATCGTCGACCAGCCGTTGTTTCAGCGCACGGGGCGTGGGGTGGTGCTGACCGGCTCCGGCGAGCGTTTGCTCGGTCACGCGCAACGCATTCTTCGCGCGCACGACGAGGCGATGGCCGACATGTCGGGGCGCGGACTGGCCGGGACGATCCGGTTTGGCTGTCCGGATGACTATGCCGCCGCGTTCCTGCCCCATTTGCTGCGCGAGTTCGCGGTGGTGCATCCGCACGCGCAGGTCGAGGTGATTTGCGAGCCGACACCAAGATTGCTGGAGCAGTTATCGCGTCATGCACTCGATCTGGCGCTGATTTCGTTACCCGACGGCGTGGACGCACCCAATGTGATCCGGCGCGAAGCGCTGGTCTGGATCGGGAGTCCGGGGCTCGACGGGGTGCTCTCGAACCCTGACGACCCCTTGCCGTTGGCCCTCTCTGACCCCGACACGCTGGACCACATCGCGGCATGCGATGCGCTTTCGAAGGCCGGACGAGCGTACCGGATTGCCTACGCGAGTAGCAATCTGGCCGGACTGACGGCGCTTGCGCGCTCCGGACAGGCGTTCGCTGTGATGACGCAGACGGCAGTGCCACCGGACTTACGCATTGTTACAGCTGATACCTTGCCGACGTTGCCGTCCGTGGGGATTACGGTAAAGTTCGATCGCGCGCATCCCGGTCACCTGAGCGTGGCGTTTGCCGATCACATTCGGCAGACGCTGGCGGTGATGTAAGGCGGACATGCATCGACAGCGCGTCGGTGCGCGTTCCCGTGGCGACGAATTTCAAGCACAATTGCGCGTTGCGCAGGCGGACGGGCCAAGTCCCGGGCAGGCGTAGCAGTCAGTCAAAAGAATCCGGGTTCTGTGCATTGGGGGCATCGATGGCCAGAGATCCGGGGTAATGCAGTCTTCGCAAGTTCTTGCGATTTTTTGTATCGAGGTCGATATGTTGGCGCGTTTCGTGGCGTTTTCTCTGGTAATTGGTTCGCTGTTTGCACTGGCGGGTTGCAATACGGTCGACGGCGTCGGTCAGGACATTTCGGGCGCTGCTCGCACCGTCAAGCGCGCGCTGTAAGTCGTTCGCGCGGCGTCAGTTCGTTTATGCCTCGCTTTGGTGCCAATTCGCCGAAAAGAGGCCCCGCTTGAAGCGCTATCTCAAGTTTTTCGCTTTCTCGCCGTTGGAGCCGCTAACGCTGTCATGAAGGTACGGGTATCGTGCCGGGTGGCAGAGGGTGGCGGCCGCTCTCGGTGGCCACGAAATGGAAAGAAAGGCGGAAGCGCAAATGTTGAAAAATTGGACGATTCGTTGGCGGTTGCGGATGGCCGTGGCCGGTCTGGCGGCCCTTGTGCTGATCATCGGTGGTCTGGCGCTCATTGGATTGCGCGACACCGTGGGGAGCTTGCGCGAGGTCTACGACAAGGAACTGGCGAGCACTCGTTTGCTGGGCGAATCGGAAATCCACATCGGCCGCGCGCGTGCCGTCGTGTTGCGTGCGCCGCAAGCGCCGTCCGAAGATATCAAGGCGGCTGACGTCAGGAAGGGCACCGAGTACTGGGGCGAGTCCGAGAAGGCGTGGCAGGCCTATCTGGCGTTGCCGTCGGACGCCGACGAACAGCGTCTTGCCAAAGACGTGACCGGCGCGCGCCAGGCGCTCAAGGACGCCTTCACGTTGGTCCAGAACAGCATTGCCGCCGGGCAGACCGACGTCTACTACGAGCAGGCGGCGGTGCTGGGCAAGCGTTACACGTCATACGTCAACGCTAACGAAGCGCTCAAGAAGCTTTACGACGATCGGGCGAAGTTCAGCTTCGATTCGGCGGTGTCGACCTACGATCGCTTGTTTATCGTGACCCTCGGGGCGATTGCGTTTGCGATTATCGCGGCCTTCCTGACCGCACGCTCGTTGAATCGTGCGATCACGCGGCCGCTCGACGATGTCCTTGAGCACTTTCAGGAAATTGCCGACGGGAATCTGCAACGCGCCGTGCATGCAACGTCGACCGACGAGATGGGCCAGTTGCTGGGCGCACTCGCCAAGATGAAGACGCAGCTCAACGATACGGTCGCCCGCGTGCGCAAAAGCGGCGAAGCGATTGCGGCCAGCGCGCGTGAGATTGCCGCGGGTAATCTGGATCTGTCGGCCCGCACGGAGCAACAGGCGGCCTCGTTGGAGGAGACGGCGGCCAGCATGGAGCAACTGACCAGCACGGTGCGTCAGAACATGGAACATGCGCGTCAGGCGAACCAACTGGCGCGGCAGGCGAGCGATCAGACGGGGGCGGGTGACACCGCAATGACCGAGGTCACGGACACCATGCGCGCCATCGATGCGGGGTCGGCGCGGATTCGCGACATCATTGCACTGATCGACGGCATTGCGTTCCAGACCAATATTCTCGCCTTGAATGCGGCCGTCGAAGCGGCGCGTGCGGGCGAGCAAGGACGTGGGTTTGCGGTCGTCGCCGGTGAAGTGCGGACGCTGGCACAGCGCTCGGCGAGTGCGGCGCGCGACATCAAGACGCTGATCGAGACGTCGGCCGAGCGCTCGGCGGAGGGAAGTCGCATCGTCGGTGAGGCAGGCGCGGCGATGAGCAGCATTGCGAATAGCGTGCAACGCGTGACAGACATCATGGCGGAGATTTCGGCGGCGTCGGAAGAGCAGACGGCGGGCATCGATCAGGTGGCACGTGCCGTGACGCAAATGGACGAGGTCACGCAGCAGAACGCGGCGCTCGTCGAGCAGGCATCGGCGGCAGCGCAGTCGCTGGCCGAACAGGCCGAGTCGCTGAAGTCCGCCGTCGCGGTGTTTCGTCTGGCGTAAGCCCCGTGAGATCGGGGAACGCCCCCACCATTCGCGCACGACCAAGAAACGCCGCGGACGCAGACGTCAGTGATCCGCCATCTACGCAATATCGCAAAACGGAGCACGTCATCCATGAGCCAGCAAAAGCCTGTCGAATACGTTTGCGCAACGCCTGAAGTCAAAGCCGTCTTCGACGACATCAAAGCCACGCGGGGTGTCCCCGACGTCAACAACTTCTGGAAGTACATCGCACAGCATCCGCCGACCCTGGCGCGGACTTGGGGCAGTCTCAAGGACATCATGGCGGACGGTGCGCTCGATCCGCTGGTCAAGGAGCTGATCTATGTTGCGGTGAGCGTCACGAACAACTGCGGATATTGCGTTGCGAGTCACACCGCGGGCGCGCGTCGTGCGGGGATGACCGACGAGATGTTCGGCGAGCTGCTGGCGGTCGTGGGCATGGCCAACGAAACCAACCGGCTCGCCGTCGGCTATCGGGTGCCGATCGATCCGGCTTTCGAGTAAGCGGCTCGGCAGAAAAACCGACATTCAGTCGACATTCAGCGTGCCAAATTACGTGTCGTGTCCCGCGCCATCCATCGGCGATATCGGCGCGTCTGGCACGCCGCCCCCAGTTGCTGGGCGATCAGCGCTCGCATGGGTGAGACGCTCGGGTTCGTCGCCCGGCCGGTACTCAGGCGCATGAGCTGAAACTTGACGACGGCCATGTTCGCCATCGCCCCCAGCATCTTGTTCTTCCAGCGAATCGGATTGAGTTGCGGCTCCGACGTCTGACCCAGACGCCAGCGATTCGGCAATTCGGGATCGATTGAGAGTGCCGTCGCCATGCCCGCCATCGCTACACCGCTCGCGATCACCTGGTCCGCAACCGTCCGACGGCGAATGCCGCCCGTCACCATCAGCGGCATCGTCGCCACGCCAATCATTTCGCGTGCGAACTCCAGAAAATAGGCCTCGCGTGCCAGCGTACGCTCGTCGCGCGACTCGCCCTGCATCGCCGGGGCTTCATAGCTGCCGCCGGACAGCTCCACGAGGTCGACGCCCAGCGAGCCGAGCATCTGAATGACGCGTCGTGCGTCGTCCGGCCCGAACCCGCCACGTTGAAAATCGGCCGAATTCAGTTTGACGGCGACGGCGAAATCGGCTGCAACAGCCGCACGCACGGACCGCACGATGTCCAGCAGCAAGCGGGCGCGATGCTCGAGACTCCCGCCCCAGCGATCCTTACGCTTGTTCGTCAGCGGTGAAAGGAACTGACTGAGCAGATACCCATGCGCCGCGTGAATCTCTACGCCAGTAAAACCGCTGCGCTCGGCGAGCAGCGCGCTTTGGGTGAAACGTGCAATCACGTCTGCAATGTCCGTCTCCGTCAATGCTCTGGGCATCGCGAAGCGCTTCGAGAAGCTGCCGAGGTCGAGAGCTACCGCAGACGGTGCGACGGTGGTTTGACCCAGCGCGGACTGCATTTGCCTGCCGGGGTGATTGAGTTGCATCCAGATCTGCGCGCCATGCTGCCTCGCCGCCAGAGCCCATTGGCGGAAGCGTTCGAGATGCGCGTCGTCCTCCAGCACCACGCCTCCCGGACCGGTCATCGCTCGCGCGTCGATCATGACGTTGCCAGTGATGATCAGGCCAGCGCCCCCTCGACCCCATGCGTCGTACAGGCGCAGCAGTTCGTCCGACGGCGCGTGATCGGCGTCCGCCATGTTTTCTTCCATCGCCGCCTTGGCAATGCGGTTGGGGATCGACGTGCCGTTCGGCAGGGTAAGCGGAGCAAAGAGAGACATGGTTGACATGGCCGTACCTCGAATCTTCAGTTGACGATGGCACGACCATAACCTTAAAGTTCACTTTAAGGTCAAGTGTTTGGAGCGTGAAAATGAAAATCGGAGAGTTGGCGCAGGTGAGTGGCGTGGCGGCGTCGCGAATCCGCTTTTACGAAGCACAGGGCTTGCTGCCCAATGCGCTGCGACAGACCAATGGCTATCGCGAGTACGACGAAGATGCACTGACGCGTCTGGATTTGATCCGGCGCGCGCAAAACGCCGGATTTTCGTTGGACGAGATCCGCGCGATCCTGCCGCCGGACCTCAACGACTGGCCGCACGATAAGTTGCTGGAAGTACTGCGTCGCAAGGTGGATGAGATTGAGGCCCTGGAGCGGAATCTGGCGCTCTCGAAGCACAATCTGAAGGCGTTGATCGATGCCATCGAGCATCGCGAGGAGGGGGAGGACTGCCGGGCGGCGTCGCAACGCGTGCTGACGTCGGTGCGTCGTGCCGACGACAGTACTGGGCTTGCGTCCCGGCGCGCTCCGGTCAAAAAGCGCGCCTGACGCGGCCGACAGCCGCGATGTATTCAGCGACTGGCGAGAATCTCGTTTGCCTTCGCGATGACAGGCGCGTCGATCATCTTGCCATCCAGTGCGACGGCGGCACCCGCGCTGACATTGGCTGCGGCGACAACCCGTTCGGCCCACGCAATTTCATCGTCCCGCCACGCGAATGCCGCGTGAACCGGCGTGACCTGCCGCGGATGGATGCAAAGTTTCCCACGGAAGCCGAGCGCGCGAGCGCGGCGGGTTGCCGCTTCGATCAGTGCCGGATCGTCGAGCACCGTAGTCACACCGTCGACCGGCGCGGCGATGTCCGCAATACGCGACGCTAGCGTGAGCTGCGAGCGGAAGTACAGCAGTTCGTCGGCGTCGCCCTCGATGCCAATGTCCAGTTGGAAATCGATGGTGCCGAACATCAACCGGTCGACGCGTGGCGCAGTGGCGATCTCTGCCAGCATCGCAAATGCCTGCGCCGTCTCGATCAGCGGCACGAGGCGCAGTGATGGTGCTGCACGTTGCACAACGCGGGCAAGGGTGGCGGCATCTTCCGTCTTCGGTACGACGAGGCCGCTGAGTTGCGACAGGCCAGCGAGTGCTGCGACATCCTCGTCAAACCAGGGTGTCGAGGCAGCATTGATGCGCACATAGACCCGGATCGACGTGGCGGGACTCAGCGCCATCAGCCATTGCACAACCTGCTCCCGGGCAGTGAGTTTGTCGGCGGGCGGCACGGCATCTTCCAGATCGAGAATGACGGCATCGGCGCCCGAGGTACATGCCTTGTCGAAACGTTCCGGACGATTGCCTGGCACGAAGAGCCAGCTACGAATGACGGGATGTTTTTGCATCGCTCACACCGCCTGCGCTGCATGCAGCGCTTCGATCTGCGCCGACGTGCGGCCAAGCTCGGTGAGTATCGCGTCGGTGTGTTGCCCCAACGCCGGAATCGGATCCATGCGGGGCGTGAACGCTGCGCTTGCCGATGGCATGCCCGGCGGAAGCGGTGCCTTGATCGTGCCGTTGGGCGTCGCGACGTCTGCCCAGCGCTCACGCGCGGCGAGTTGGGCGTGCTGCCACACGTCGTGCATCTCGTTGAGGTTGGCGTTGGCGATGCCCACGGCGTCGAGTCGGCTCACCAGTTGCGGTGCCGCGAGCCGCATGAAGACCTCGCGGATGATGGCGCGCAGTGCATCGCGATTCTCCAGACGCTTGGGGTTGGAGGCAAAGCGTACGTCTTCGGCGAGCGCCGGCTGTTCGAGGACCTTGTCGCAGAAAATCTTCCACTCGCGCTCGTTCTGCAAGCCCAGCATGACGGTCTTCCCGTCACCGGTTTCGAACGGGCCATACGGGAAGATCGTTGCGTGCGCTGCACCTGCACGGGGCGGGGGCATTTGATCGTCGACGGCGTAATACAGCGGAAAGCCCATCCACTCGACCATGCATTCGAGCATCGAGATGTCGATGCGAGAGCCTTTGCCGGTCTTGCCGCGCTGGATCAGCGCGGAGAGGATGTTCGTATAGGCGTACATGCCTGCGGCAATGTCGGCAATCGAGCAGCCAGCCTTGGCCGAGGCCTCGGGCGAACCCGTCACCGACAGAAAGCCCGATTCGCTTTGGATGAGCAGGTCGTAAGCCTTCTTGTCGCGATAGGGGCCGTCCGGACCATAGCCCGAAATGCCGCAAACGATGATGCGCGGATAGCGCGCCGACAGCACGTCGTAGCTCAGGCCAAGACGGTCGGCCGCGCCGGGAGCGAGGTTCTGTACGAGGACGTCGGCGTCGGCGAGCAAGTCGTGAAGGACCGACTGAGCAGCGTCCTGTTTCAGGTCGAGCGTCAGGCTTTCCTTCGAGCGGTTCGTCCACACGAAGTGCGACGACATGCCGTTCACGCGCCCGTCGTAAGCGCGGGCGAAGTCACCTGCGCCGGGCCGCTCGATCTTGATGACGCGCGCGCCGAGATCGGCCAGTTGACGGGTGCAGAACGGTGCCGCAATGGCGTGTTCGAGCGCAATGACCTTGATGCCGTCCAAGGGCCTCATGACATAAATCTCCGAGAAAACCAGTTGAGTTGAGCGAGGCGGTGGCCAGGTCAGACGATCTTCGCGAGCACGATGAGGCTCAGCGTAATCGTGATGGCACCGCCGATGCGCGTGGCGATTTGTGCGAACGGCATGAGTCGCATGCGGTTCGCTGCGGTAAGAATGGCGACGTCGCCCGTGCCGCCCATACCGCTGTGCGTGCCGACGACGATGGCTGCGTCGATGGGATGCATGTTCATGCGACGCGCCACGACGAAGGCGGTGGCCATCAGCGTGAGGACCGTCGCGACGATGGTCACAAGCGTCGGCACGTTGAACGAGGCGACGACCTTTTGCCACGGTGTGATCACGACACCGATGGCGAACAGCAGCGGGTACGTCACCGCCGTCGCGAAGAATTTGTAGACGACGCCGGCACCGGCTTCGAGCTTCGGCGAGAAGATGAAGCCGATCTTTGCAGCGACGGCGAGCACCAGCATCATCACCGGACCCGGCAAGCCGAGCGTGTTCTGCGCGAGCATGCCGACGAAGTACAGGCACACGGCGATCATGCCGGCCGCCGCAATATCGGTTGCGTCGACCGCCTTGGCGGGTTCGGCGTGCACGTCGTGTGCGCCGATGTCGTCGCTTCCGGATCGCATGAGCTGCCCGTTACCTGTCAACGAGGGGAAACGCTTTCCGAGCGCGTTGAGCACACCCGAGAACACAATGGCGCAGACGTTGCCGAGCATCACCGCAGGAAGCGCCTGAGCGAGGAGGTCGCCTGCGCCCTGATGCATGACTTCCGAGTAGCCGATGGTCAGCGGAATCACGCCTTCGCCCAGTCCGCCTGACATGACCGGGATCACGACGAAGAACACGGTGTGGAACAGGCCCATGCCGAGCATCGTGCCGACAGCCGTGCCGACGATGCCCGCGAGCACCGAACCGATAGCGAGCGGGACGAAGATGCGCACGAAGCCACCGATCAGCACCTTGCGGTCCATGCTCAGAATGCTGCCGACGATAATCCCGGGAATGAACAGGTACAGGAAGTTGCTTTGCTTCCAGAACGCCACGATGGGCGTCACGACGGACTGGGGCAGCACGTTCGCGAACACCAGCCATGAGGGCAGGAACGTGACGAGAATCACCGGGCCACCGATGCTGCGAAAGATGGGAATTCGCTGACCGACTTCCATGCACGTGAAGCTGCACACGGCCAGCAGCGCGATGATCGGCGAGAGTTCGGCGGAGAGTTTTCCGGTGGTGAGGACCGTCGTCGCGATAGCGGCGATGAGTACCAGATGGACCGGCAACGGCACGATGCCGACGCGCATGTCCATGATGCGCCACCACAAATCGCGCAGCGGGTGGTGCTGTGCTGTCTGAGAAGTTGCCTGACCGCTTTGTGCGGCAGTGGCCGTGAGTCCGTCTCGCATGCTGCTGTCTCCGTCCATTTGGAATTGATTTATTGACGGGACTATAGGCGCGTAGCCGGCGCCGAAGGAAATACCGATTTTGGATGCGGGTATAGGGTGAAGCTATGGCGTGAGCGTCTCGTTGAGTGGGAATGGCGTGGCGATGGCTTTCAATGCAACCAAAACCCGGGTTTCGCGATGCGTCGTATAGCAGTACGCTATGGCTTTTCATTGCTGCCAACTGCTCCGTCTCGGAGGCCGATCCCGTTATGGACGTAAGACAACTCAGGAATTTCGTGGCTATCGTCGACAGCGGCAGCTTGTCGAAGGCGGCGGAGCGGTTGCATATTGCGCAGCCGTCGCTGAGTGCACAACTGCGTGGACTGGAGGACGAGCTGCAAACGCAACTGCTCGTACGCAGTGCGCAGGGCGTGACGCCGACCGAAGCGGGAAAGGCGTTGTATCGCCATGCGCGCGTGGTGTTACGTCAGATGGAGCAGATACGTCAGGAAGTGCGAGAGGGCGGCGGCAGCGAGGCAGGGCCGGTGGCGGTGGGATTCCCGACGACGATTGCGTCGATTCTCGCCGTGCCGTTGTTTGCCCGGGTGAGGGAGCAGTATCCGGGGATTCGATTGCAGATATTCGAGAGCATGAGCGGGTACATAGGCGAGTTGCTCGCCAACGGACGGCTCGACCTTGCGATGCTCTTCCGCGACTCGGAAACGCGGGGCATCTCGGTAATGCCGTTGTTCGACGAAGAACTGTATGTGCTGGGCGGGCACCGGGTGTGTCCATCGATCTATGAGGATGCTGATGACTCGGACGGGACTTGCGCACTGGCGAAGCTCGATAACGTACCGATTGTCGCGCCAAGCGCGTCGAACGGATTGCGCCTGCTGATCGAGCGGAGTTTCGCGCAGGCGAATACGGAATTGAACATCGTCGCGGATATCGACTCGCTGCCGACGCTCATCGACATTGCCCGCTCGGGCGACGCGTGCTCGATCCTGCCGGTGTCGGCGTTGGCGTCGCGCGACCCGGCCTTGCGCCCGCCCTCGCGTCGGATCGTTGCACCGCACCTGCAACGCCCGGCCAGCGTGTGCTGGTCCAACTCACTCCCGGTAGGCTCGGCGACAGTCGCCGTGCGTCAGTGCATCGCCGACCTCATCCGCGAGTTGCAGGCGGACGGGCATTGGACGGGGATCATGTTGCGGGCGGCCGGCAAAGACGCCGTGATCGTGTGACGCGACGATCACGGCGTTCCGACCGAACGACTTACTGACGCATGCTGATCGCCAGACGGTTGAACGCGCTCATCAATGCGATGGCGAACGTCAGGTCGGCGATTTCGGCGTCGGTGAAGTGTTCGCGCAGCGGGTTGAAGACTTCGTCCGGGGCGTTGGTGCGGTCGATGGCGCCGACCGAATCGGCCCAGGCGAGCGCGGCACGCTCACGGTCGCTGAACTGCGAACTCACGCGCCAGCCGCCGACGCTGTCGATCTTGGCATCGGCCATGCCGCCGGCACGCAGCGCCTTGCTGTGCATCTCCAGACAGAAGGCGCATCCATTGATCTGCGACACGCGCAGATAAACCAGCTCGATCAGCGGTTTGCCGAGGCTGCTTTTCTCCAGCGCCTTTTTCGTGGCGACGAACCCTTGATAGGCGTCGTTCGACAGCGTGAAATAGGACAGACGAAGCGTACTCATCGAAATTCTCCAGAAATGAACTGAGCCAGGGGCATTGGTCAATGCTTGATGCGAACTGCAGGGGGCTTGTCGCAACGTCACCAATTTACGAGAATCATGGCCTAGTAGTCAGATGCAAGAATTGACGGAATCAATAGGACATCCAGAATGGATTTTCCGCTTTTGAGCTCACATCTGAAGCCCGGCCCGGGCGACGACGCGCCGCTCTACCTCCAGTTGTATCGCCGCTATCGCGACGCCATCGCCTCCGGAAAACTCCGTGCGGGCGACCGCGTGCCATCCGTGCGTAGTCTTGCCAGCGAACTCAATCTCGCACGTGGCACCGTCGAGCTGGCCTATCAGATGCTCACCAGCGAAGGCTATTTCTCGCCGCGCGGCGCGGCCGGAACGTTCGTGTCGCCACGACTCGAACAGCTCAGCGAGACCGCCGCGCCGGTCGCCACCCGGGCCGCTCCCGTGCCTCCGCCGCGCGATGCGCTCGCCGCCGTCGGTACACCGCGTCCGTTTCAACTGGGCCTTCCCGCATTGGATGCATTCCCCCGCAAGACTTGGGTGCGTCTGGCCGGGCGAAGTCTGCGCGTCATGGATCTCGCGTCGATGGCGTATCCGGAAGCTGCCGGGTACGCGCCCCTGCGTCATGCCATCGCCACCTATCTCGGTATCTCTCGCGGCATCGCATGCTCAGCGCAGCAGGTCTTCGTGACGGCGGGCTATCGTGCTGCCCTCGATCTCGTCTGCCGGACGTTGATCGAGTCCGGCGCGCAAGGCTGGTTCGAAGACCCCGGATATCCGTACGCCCGGCATTTCCTGACGAGCGTCGGCATGCGCCTCGCATCGATCCCGGTGGACGAGGAGGGACTTAACGTCGAGGAGGGCGTGCGCCGTGCACCGAAAGCCCGCTTCGCCGTCGTGACCCCGACGCATCAAAGTCCCACCGGAGCGACGATGTCCTTGCCCCGGCGTCTCGCCCTGCTCGAATGGGCAAATCAACAGCAATCTTGGATCGTCGAAGACGACTATGACAGCGAGTTTCGCTATCACGGGCGTCCGTTACCGGCGCTCAAGAGTCTCGATCACGACGGACGGGTGCTGTACACCGGCACGTTCAGCAAAGTGCTGTTCCCCGGACTTCGTCTTGCCTACCTCGTCGTGCCCGACGTCCATATCGAACGCTTTGCACAGGCCGCCAATCAACTGGGCGGACCGGGCTCGGTCCACGTGCAGGCGACGGTAGCGGACTTCATGGAGCAGGGGCATTTCGCACGGCACTTGCGCAAAATGCGAGCGTTGTACGCCGAACGGCGCGGCTATCTCGTCAATGCGCTGGCCGACGTCTTTGGCGAAGACTTGTACGTGCAGCCACAGGCTGGCGGCATTCAGACGCTGGCATATCTGCGCCAGGCGTTCGCCGAACAGGACGACGAAACCATCGCACTTGCCGCCCACGCGCAAGGGCTGGCGGTGCACGGCCTGCGCCACTGGTACGGCAACGCGCCGTCGCGATCAGCCTTGCTGCTGGGCTTCACCAACATCCCGGATAGAGCGACGGCACTGGCGCTGAGCCTGCGTTTGCGCGCGTCGATAGTGGACTGAGTAGAGACCTGAACGAGACCGGATCGAGCCTCTTGTCTGCGCGCATAGGGGTTTCGGGGCAAGATGCCCGATAAGACCACGTCGGGACAGGTGCTTTCGAAACCCGCTATGCTTCGTTGACTGGCGCACGCGCGTCCCAAAAACACAGTGCTGGTAGCGGCTCAGGCGCGCCCGCATCCCAAGCTTCTCAGGAGTCCCCCTCGTGGCAGCGTTCGACATCGACGATATCGTTTCTTCATTGCATTCGGCCCGCCTGCGCTGGCGCGACGGGCAGCGACGCCTGCTCGAACCCGGTGGCCGCGATCTGCCGTCGCGCGAACGTCTCGCAGACATCGTCGTGCAACTCAAGGGCGCGCTGTTCCCCATGCGTCTCGGCCCGCTCGACTTGCACCAGCAAGGCGAAAACTACTACGTCGGTCATACGCTCACGAGCGCACTGAACGGTCTGGCCGAGCAAGCGCGCCTCGAATGGCGCTACAAGGCGCGTCACGACGCCGCCATCACGGCAACACTCATCGAAGAGCGTGCGCATTCCGCCATTCAGCAATTCGCAGGCAAGCTTCCCGAGATTCGTGAATTGCTCGATCAGGATGTGCTCGCCGCCTATCAGGGCGATCCGGCGGCGGGTAGCGTCGACGAAGTGCTGATCTGCTATCCGGGCATCCACGCGATGATTCATCATCGCATCGCCCACGAGCTGTACCGGCTGGAACTGCCGCTGCTCGCCCGCATCATCGCCGAGCAGGCCCACTCCGAAACCGGAATCGATATCCACCCGGGCGCGCGTATCGGTGCAGGCTTTTTCATCGATCACGGGACTGGTGTGGTCATTGGCGAGACGGCTATTCTTGGCCAGCGTGTGCGTGTGTATCAGGCCGTCACGCTCGGTGCCAAACGCTTCCCGGCCGACGACGACGGCAACCCGCGCAAAGGCCTTGCGCGTCACCCGATCGTCGAAGACAACGTCGTCATCTATGCAGGCGCGACGATTCTTGGCCGCGTCACCATTGGCGAAGGCTCCGTCATTGGCGGCAATGTGTGGCTCACGCAAGACGTGCCGCCGTTCAGCAACATCACGCAGGCACGCTCGCGCACCGAAGCTGGCTCGCCGCCGGTCTCCGGCTGCGATAACGATCGTTCCTGATGTAAGCGACGCGCGTCGTCAGACCCTTGTCGGCGGCGCGGCGATGCGCGCGCGCACCTCGGGCGACGCAAGGCACGTTTGCACTGCCTCGAAGCCCGGCGCGCCCGCATACGGCGCGACGCGCACCGGCGGGCTGTGATTCGCCGGGCAAAGGACGATGGCTTCGTCTCTGCCGACAGCGCTCAGGTCGAGAATCGACGACGAGCGCGTCATCATGAGAAGCGGATGTGCACGCGTTCGCGCGTGCAACCGCAGATAACGAATCAACGCCTCTTGCGTCGGCTGCGCCAGATCCTGCTCGATCATGTCCACGACCAGCGTACCGGTACGATCGGCTTCCAACGCCGTCAGCAATATCGCCAGTGCATCGGAGGGTTCGGCCCCGTCGTCCACTAGCCAGATCAGCGCTTGATCGACACGCTGTTGCAACGCATCGTTGATCGAAGACGGGGGCGAAGTCGCCACGCACGGCGGATCGAATCGGTTCAGTCCTAGAAACACTCCGTTCGGCAAGGCTTGCGCCAGACGCATTGCCAGTCGTGTCTTCCCGCTACCCAGCGAGCCGATGATGTAGTTCAACGGTCGTATGTCGCGCATTTCGAACCACTCGCCGCCCCAAGGCCAGGGGAGTTCGAAGGCGACACTCGGTGCCGCTTGTTCGACAAGACTCGGCAGCTCGCCACGGCCGGGCATTCTGCCGCTCGCAAGCCCGGCGCGAAGGCTTCGCACGGTCTGGAGTCGACGCAGTTGCTGTCGGATCTCGGCGTCGAGGGTGTGCTCGTGCGCCTCAAGGGCTGTCGACAATGTTTGGGCGTTGCCTTTCAAGACACTCGTGACTTGCGCGAGGCTCAAGCCCAATGCCCGCAGTGCGACGACTTCGGACGCGCGCGCCATCTCTGCTGCGTCATACGTCCGATAGCCTGCCGAGGTTCGTTTCGGAGACAGCAGGCCATGTTGCTCATACAGCCGGAGTGCCTTGTTGGAGACGCCAAGCCGCCGCGCCGCCTCGGACGCAGCCAGGCTCACCGCAGAATCCTTCATCGTTCACCTCTTGATGTTGATCGGGGTGACGCCATCGTCGGGCCGTCCCCAAGGGGCAGGTCAAGCCTTTGCGATCGGTCGGGACCATTCACGATCGCACCATACGCTACGCAAGCCCCAGATATCTGTCGAGTTATCTTTCGAATAATTAACCGACCGGTCGGTTTTTGTCATGTTAGGCTTCAATGCGCTTCCTCAAAAGAACTACGGAGACATTGATGACTTTGATTTCCCGCTCGCCTGTTTCAGTGAATGCAACATCCGCTGGCATTCGACATCAAGCCGCGCGTCCTGGCCGTAGTCGGGTTTCGCTGGTGTCTGCAAGCGTCTCGGCGGCGCTGCTGAGTCTGGCGCTGGTCGCGCCGACCGTTGCGACGGCCGCGCCGGGAGCACCGGCGGCCACCGCCGTCGACAAAGTGCCGGGACGTACCGACGTCACCATCAAGCGCGACGAATTCGGTGTGCCGCACATCTACGCGTCGACGACATACGCGCTCTTCTATGGCTACGGCTATGCCATCGCGCAGGATCGTCTGTTCCAGATGGAGATGGCTCGACGCAGCACGCAGGGCACTGTGGCGGAAGTGCTGGGCGAGAAGTTCGTGGACTTCGACAAGTCGATTCGCGGCAACTACTGGCCCGCGTCGATCCGTCGCCAACTGGCCGATCTGCCGCAACGCGAGAGGGATATTCTCGAAGGCTACGCCGCTGGCATGAACGCATGGATCGCTCAGATCCGCGCGAAGCCGGACCAGCGCATGCCCAAGCAATTCAACGACTTCGGTTTCCAGCCGACGAACTGGGACGCGTTCGACGTCGCCATGGTCTTCGTGGGGACGATGGCGAATCGCTTCTCGGATGCGACGAGCGAGATCGACAACCTGGCGTTGCTCACCGCACTCAAGGACAAGTACGGTGCGCAGAAGGGCATGGCGCTGTTCAACGAGCTGAAGTGGATCGTCAATCCGGATGCGCCGTCGACGGTACCCGCGTCGGAAGGCACCTATCCGGTCAAGGTCGGCCCGGCCACCGGCGCGCCCATGCAACCGCTCGCACGCTACGACGGATCGGCACCGATGTTTGCGCGACTGGCACGCGGCAACGATGGCGCGCTTCTGCATCAGGACACGGAGACCAATGCCGCGACGATGCTCGCGCAATTTGCCGAGTCGGGTCAGCCGGGGCTCGCCGGTTTCCCCACGACGAGCAATATGTGGATCGTCGGCAAGAGCAAAGCACGCGACGCCCGCGCGATCATGCTCAATGGCCCGCAATTCGGGTGGTTCGCCCCGGCGTACACCTATGGCATCGGCCTGCATGGCGCGGGCTTCGATCTCGTCGGCAATACGCCGTTCGGCTACCCCTGCATTCTGTTCGGTCATAACGGCAAGGTGTCCTGGGGCTCGACGGCTGGCTTCGGCGACGACATCGACATTTACGCCGAGAAGCTCGACCCGGTCAATCCGAACCGTTACTTCCATAATGGCCAGTGGCACGACATGGAAAAGCGCGTCGAGATCATCAAAGTGAAGGGCGGTGAGCCGGTCGTGCAGGAGGTGTATCGCACCGTGCATGGCATCGTGATGCAACGCGACGCAAAGCAGCCGATCGCCTATGCCAAAGCGCGTGCGTGGGATGGCCTGGAAGTGCAGTCGCTGCTTGCGTGGACGCATCAGGCGCAGGCGCAGGACTGGAAGTCGTGGACGGCGCAGGCCGCGCGTCACGCGTTGACCATCAACTGGTACTACGCAGACGTGTCCGGCAATATCGGCTACGTCCATACCGGTGCGTATCCGGCGCGTCAGCCCGGCCACGATCCGCGTCTGCCGGTGCCCGGCACTGGCGAGTGGGACTGGAAGGGACTGCTGCCGTTTTCCACCAATCCGAAGGTCTACAACCCGAAGCAGGGGTGGATCGCCAATTGGAACAATTCGCCGCAGAAGGGCTACCCGGCGAGCGATTTGTTCGCATTCCTGTGGGGCGGTGCGGACCGCGTGGTCGAGATCGACAAACGCATCGAAGCGCACGACAAACTCGGTGTCGACGAGATGTGGCAGATCCTCAGGGATACGAGTGCGGTGGACGTCAATCGTAGTCACTTCCTGCCGTTCATCGAACGCGCTACGGCGAATCTCCCGGCTGGCGACGCACGCCGTCAACTCGCTATGCAACTGGCCGCATGGAATGGCCTGAGCCGTGATGAGAAGCATACGGACCATTACGACACAGCAGGTCCGGCCGTCATGGACGCGTGGCTGAGCGCCATGCTCAAACGTACGCTCGGTCAGGTCGTGCCCGCGCCGTACGACAAATGGTTCCTGGCAAGCGGTTACGCCGCCCCGCAGGACGGCCCGACGGGTTCGCTGAATATCGGCAACGGCAGCAAGGTGTTGTACGAAGCGCTGCGCGGTGACAAGGCAGGCGTGCCGCAAACGTTCGATATCTTCGACGGCAAGCGTCAGGACGACGTCATTCTGGCGGCGCTGGACGACACCATCGCGTCCCTCAAGACGAAGCTCGGCCCCGACATGGCGGCCTGGCGCGCGCCCACGGTGCCGCTGACGTTCCGCGCGAACAACTTCTTCGGTGTGCCGCAGGCCAACGCGGCGGAAGCGGTGCGTACGCCCGTCTACATGAACCGGGGCACGGAGAACGATCTGATCGTGTTCGGACCGAAGGGTAGCACCGCAAAGGTCGAGGCGTTCGACGTCGTCGCGCCGGGACAGAGCGGTTTCATTGCGCCGGACGGCACCCGTTCGCCGCACTACGCGGATCAGGTGGAAATGTACACGTCGTTCGGCCGTAAGCCCCTGTGGCACGACACGGCGGACGTGAACCGGGCAGCAAAGTCGGTGGAGCGACTGCGTATCGAGCGCGTGTCGGACGGTGAATAAGTCGCACTAAGCCGTCAGACCAGCCCCGTCGCACCGGCGATCACGCATAACGCGACGACCGCCAGCGGCGGGGCATTCCACCGGACCAGCAGCACGAAGGCAACGATGGCGAGCGCGACATCGGCAGCGCTGTGAACAGCGCTGGTCCACACCGGTGAATACAACGCCGATGCCAGAATCCCCACGACCGCAGCATTGACGCCGGCGAGCATGGCCGCTGTCGACGGACGTGCCCGAAGCGTCTGCCAATTCGGGAGCGCCGCGATCACCAGCAGCAGTCCCGGCAGGAAAATGCCGAGCGTGGCGAGTGCCGCGCCCAGCCATGATTGAGACGGTGCGCCCGACATCCACCCGAGATACGACGCGAACGTGAACAGTGGGCCGGGCACGGCCTGCGCCGCGCCGTAGCCAGCGAGAAAGTCGTTCGCGGACACCCATCCTGTCGTTACTGTCTGAGCCTGAAGCAGTGGCAACACGACATGGCCGCCGCCGAAGACCAGCGCGCCCGAGCGGTAGAAGCCGTCGAAGATGGCGATGGCCCGGCCGTTCGTCCACTGATGCAAGAGCGGCAGGCCAGCCAGCAGCACGACAAAGAGCGCGAGGGACACCAGGCTCGCCGTGTGCGAGATATGGAATCGCAGTGTCGATGCAGCGGGAGATGCCGGGATGGCGTTTGACGTGCGAAGCAGCCCGTAGCCGAGCACCGCGCCGAAAACGATGACGATGAGCTGCGCGAAGGCCGTCGTCGTCAATCCAAGGATCGCAATCGCAGCCAACGCGATACCCGCTCGCCGCACGTCGGCGCATAGCCGTCGCGCCATGTCCCAGACGGCTTGCGCCACCACCGCCACCGCCACCAGCTTCAGACCGTGCACGACGCCATCGCCGAGCGTGCCGCCGAGATGTGGTGCGAGTACGGCGAACAAGAGCAACAGGCACACCGACGGCAGCGTGAAACCGCACCACGCAGCGAGACCGCCCAGCCATCCGGCGCGTAGCAGCCCGATGGAGAAACCGACCTGACTGCTCGCCGGGCCGGGCAGGAACTGACACAAGCCAACCAGATCGACGAAGCTTGCGTCGTCAAGCCACCGGCGTCGCGTGACGAATGCGCGTCGAAAGTAGCCGATATGCGCGACGGGGCCGCCGAAGCTGGTCAGCCCGAGCACGAGGAACGCGCGGAGCACGTCGAGTGCAGCACGCGGCCCGGTGGTGGTGGCGGAGGACGGTGTGAGGTCGGACGATGACGGTTCGGGCACGGCGCGTTCAAGAGATAGAGTCGATGTCACGACGGTAGCACGTTCTGATGTCACGCAGCCGCGCGGCGACACGTGCTGCCGGTCGTTGCGGTCCGTCACTGGTTTCCCAATCTTGCAACGAGGTTGGGGCAATCGTCTATTCCCGAACAGTTGCCGGTTCGTTTCAGCAATCGTGTGGCGTGTCGACGCGATAGCGTTTGTTCCCGTGTCGCAAGCGGCGATCTGTCGTGCCTTCGCACGGCGGCCGCTGGCGGCCCGACGCTCAGGAGAGACGTTCCATGACTCGCATGCATCCATCGATGCCACACCATGCCCATCGTCCAAACGCCCACATGCACAATGCGCCACCGCGCAGGCGCTGCCATGCCCTTGCAGACGACTGGGGCGCGGGGCGCGCATTGCCTCGCAGACAGCTGCGCAACAGCGCACGGGCACAGCGCGGCGACGCCGAATCGTCACGTGCGCCGCGAGAGGAAGTGCGCAGCCAGGCGGCCAGCGCTGCGTTCGCGCTGACGCTTCTGGCGGTCGCGAGTGTCGCGAGTGTCGCCAACGCGGCTGCAGCTGACGTGCCACGAGGTCCTTTCACCGGTTTGCGCGCGAGGGGGAGGAGCCGGGTGTCGCCCGTCGTCAGCACGGAGCCTCCTGTGACGCTGGGGCACTCACAGTCCATCGCAGGCATTCGCACGCTGCTGAAATTGCGTCCGGCACGTGACGACAACGGGGGCGTCGCGCATCAGTGTTTGCCGTCACCGGGGACATCGGCGATTGGCATATCGCCGCCCGCTGTCGACAGCGACGCTGCGCTTCGCATGGGACTGTCCGCCTATCGCGAGGACTTGCAGCGTGTCGTCGTCGCCATGATTCGTGATGCCGTGGCTGCCGCCGACCCCGACACGCGCGAAGCATTCGCGGACGCCGAGGCGCTGAGTCCTCGGTACATGACGCTACGTGTTACCCACAAAGGAACGAAGGGCTGGCCGCCGCCCAGTATCTACTTCGCGTCGTCCGGCATCGCGCTTAACCTGCGCGACGAACAGGGCCGCTGGCGACCGTTCGCGCTCACGCTCGCCGCGCAGGCATCTGCACTCGTCGTGCCGCTCTCGACTTGCCGGATGCAGAGTCCGTCCGACGCGGACTGTATCAAGCGGATGCTGGGTCCGTTGTTCTGGGGCGACCGTTGGGCATCGATTGCCGAGAATATCGACGACACCGACACGGTACGGTTCGTATCGATGCGTGCCGGCGCAACGGTGTCGCCGGGATGGCCGTCTCCCGACACACCCGTGCTCGAATCACCCGATATGGAGGAGGTCGCCGAAATCCTGCTGGAGACTGTGATTCGCGGCGAACCGTCGAATGAAAGGCTCGGGTCACGTCCCCGGCGAAGTGCGATTGCCGACGCTGGTGGCGCGCGGTCACTGGTGACGCGGTTGAGCGCGTCCGGTCTGGAGTGCCTCGCCGCTGTGATCGGTGCGGGCACGCTCGACGACGATGCCGTGGCTTTGCTGCGGCACCTCTGGCCGGCAAGTCCCGCACAGGTTTCCGATGTCGTCGCTCTGCCGCAGCCCCACGCGCTGGCGGCGTTCCCGCACGAGTCGTTCAGCGGCCCGCTCGGACGCGGTGTGCAGTGGGTGTTGCCCGCGAACGTCTATGTCGAGTATCGGCCCGACCTCACGCAGAACGGCGTGAAGGTCTTCAACATCGACGGCACGCTGTATGGCACAACCGTCGCCCGCACGCGCAAGCACGCTTCCGACCTGCGTCCGTTAGACCAAATGCGCAACGAACTTGGACCGCTCGCGTTGTGCCGCATTTCGCGCGGCGTTGGCATCGATGTCGACGGCATGTGCCTGGAGTGCCATACCGAACGGGACGGCGAGGTGTCCGTTACGGAGCAGGGCGCAACAGTCACACAACATCAGGTGCCGGAGGCGTCGCCGCTCGCGCGTCTGCGGGTCGCGGTGTATTCGCAGCCGTTCGTAGCCGAGGACGGGCGACGGCAGTTCTTCGCTTTCGGACGTCTGGGCGAATTCGACGCGCAGGGCATCCCACAGGTGACGTCGAGTTCGCCGCTGGTCGCGGGCGACGTCTACGCGAGAGAGCTGGAGGGCGAACTCGGCTACTTCGAGCAGGCGACGACAGCCGGACCGGTGGGCGGACGCCGCATTCGTCTCACGCTCGGGAACATGCACGTTGCTGCGCCCTTCGGCACGTATCGCGACCGTCACGAGGTGTTGCATGGCGTGGTGCAGTTGTCGCGTGAGGTCTATTACCGCTTCACCTTGCCCGGCGGAGGGGATGCGCCTGGGCGAGTGCATTTGCAGTATCGTCACGTCGGGCATCGCGATATCCGCGAATACTGGATCGCACAACATCACCGTGCGGCGGCTGAGAGCGCCAGCGTTCTGCCAACGATCTCGTACGGTGAGACGCGCACACTTTTGCAACTATATCTGCGCATGTGGAATCAGGCGCCTTCACCGTCCGAGGTGTGGCAGGGTCTGGAGGACGTTCCGCTGTCGGTCGCCGAAGCCCGCGCAGCTGTGGGGCAGCTCACGCATGCCATCGAGTGGCACGTGGCCTCGGCGCGAGGCGCAGGCGGTGACGAAACCGGTGGTCTGGGTGCGCGCACGTCTCCCGATGTCGATCCGGAATTGCTTCCGACATTCAACCGTCTCTGGTCGCATTGGCAGTGCTATCCCGGTCAGGCGGACGCTTTCATCGGCGCCGTGGCACGCGACTTCGTATCGCGCCCGTCGCCATTGGCAGTGTGGTCGCAACTGCCGTTCACCGGCGACGTGCAAACGACCCGTGATGTGCTTGCGCTGTTCGAGGAGGTCTTTCCCGGCATGCCGGATCTTCAATCGTTGGTGTCAGGCGAGGCCCGGGCCGCGCGCGACGTCGACAACCGCATGCGGCTAGTGTCGCAGAACGCCAATATTGCGCTCGCGGAAGTCACGCTTGTGGATGGCACGCGAACGATCTACTACTGCCTCTCCGGGCTTCAGCGGCGTGTGCTGCCGACGAACGCTCCGACAGTGCGATTCGTCGACGCTGGTCGCGCCTATCTCGAACGGGAGAACAACGTCATCACGCAGCAAGGCGACGGCCCGCGCTCGCGCGCGCAGGCGTACCCGACCGAGCCGCCCGCATTACGGTTTGTCGTCGCCGATGCCAACCTGCCGACGTATCACGCGGCGTCCGGCGCGGCGAAGTCGCGCACGCTCGACACCGAGCGCCTGATTCTGGCCCAGATCTATGCGGACCATCCGGCAGGCGAGAACGTCGTGCGCTCAATCGTGATGTGCTCGCGCATGCCATTCTGCGACTCCTGTGCGGTGAATCTGGCGATGGTGCCGTATCACTATCCGAATGCGGCGTTGCGCTTCTACTACGTCGCATCCGGGCCTCTTACCCGCATCCCGCCCGAGGACGCACCAGCCCTCACAGAGGCCCCGGTAACTGCGTTGCCGCAGGACCGGGCAGTTGCTCACGCGCCTGACAAGCACGTGCATTCGACCCTGTAATCGCGACGTCTGCGGTTTTTTCCCCTATATTGACCGGTCACGCTGCCTATCGTGGCAACTGCGGCGCGTGATGCTTTACCGGGTCGCCAGCACACGCTGCGGCCCGGCTGCATGACATGCGCATCACGCCTGCATCGCACGGCGATATCTCAGCTATTTCGGCATTAAGGAGCGAAGAACGCATGACGGCGCCAGAAGTTTCCCCGCGCAAACCCGCCATCGGACTCGGCAGTGCCGCCCGTGATCTGTATCGTGCGCTGTGGCGACATGCGCAGGGCGTGCGCACACATTTGCTAGGTGCAGCGGGGTTGCTCTCGGCGGCACAACTGCTCCGGCTGACCATGCCGTGGCTCGCCGCGCAGGCAATCAATGCGCTTCAGCAGGGCAACATGACGGTTGCGGGACGCTGGATCGTCTACCTCGTCGGCATCTATCTCTTGTCGTGGTTGCTGCATGGCCCGGGCCGAATTCTTGAGCGCAACGTCGGCGTTCGGGTGCGCTTGCGTCTGGCCGATCAGTTGTATGCACGCATTGCGGCCGCGCCGCTGGCATGGCGAGACGGACGGCATTCTGGCGAGCTTCAGCATCGCGTCGTGCAGTCCAGCCGCGCACTGTCGGACTTCGCGCAGAACCAGTTCGGTTATCTGCAAAGCGTCTTCAATTTCGTCGGTCCGCTGGTCGCGCTGGCGCTGCTGTCGCGAACCAGCGGTGCAATCGCCGTGACCGGGTATGTCGTCATCGCCATCATCATCCTTCGATTCGACCGAGTGCTGATGCAGCTCGCGCGTGCGGAGAACGATGCCGAGCGTCGCTATGCAGCGGCGCTGCTCGATTTTGTCGGTAACGCGGGCACGGTGATCGGTCTGCGCTTGCAGGCGGCATCACGCAAGCTGCTCGGCCATCGGATGGACGCCGTGATGGTGCCGCTGCGACGCACGGTGACGGTCAACGAAGGCAAGTGGTTCGCCGTCGACATACTGGGCATGGGGCTGACTTGGATTCTCGTTGTGGTCTACGTATTGCAATCGCGCGAACCGGGACAGGCCGTGATGCTCGGCACGGTGTTCATGATCTACCAGTACGCGCAACAGGCGGCGACGGTGGTCGGTGCGATGGCGTCGAACTTCCAGAGCTTCGCGCGGATGCACACGGACTACGGCAGCGCCGAGCCGATCTGGGACGCCCCGAGCGATCCGGATGCCGTCGTCCCGGCGGTCATTGCCGACGCGCCGTGGCAAACGCTGACGTTGCGCAACGTCTCGTGGAACTATGCCGACGATGCCCGCGGCGGGTTGCGTGGCGTCGACCTCACGCTTCGACGCGGGTCGCGCGTGGCGCTCATCGGTCCGAGCGGCGGTGGCAAAAGCACATTGCTGCGAACGCTTGCCGGTCTGTACCTTCCGCAACACGGCGAACTTCTACGCGATGGCAACGTCACCGATTGGTCGGACCTGCGCACATTGGCGACGCTGATTCCCCAGGAAGCCGAAGTGTTCGAGGCCAGCGTCGAAGAGAACCTGACGTTCGGTGAACCCGCCGATGCACAAGCGCTCCAGACAGCTGTGCACGCGGGCGTATTCGACGACGTGCTGCAACATCTCCCGGATGGCCTGTCGAGCACGCTCAACGAGCGCGGTAGCAATCTCTCCGGCGGGCAGCGTCAACGGCTTGCGCTGTCGCGTGGTGCGTTGGCGGCGCAGGGCAGTTCGCTGTTGCTGCTCGACGAACCGACGAGCGCGCTCGACCCATTGGCCGAAGGGCGGGTGTTCGAGCGCATGTACGACGCGTTTCCGACGGCATGCATTGTGGCTTCCGTGCATCGGCCGAGTCTGCTGAGTCGTTTCGACACCATCGTAGTCATGGAAAGCGGTCGTGTCGTCGACGTCGGTCCGAGAGACGAAGTGCTCGCCCGGCGTACATGATCGTTTTTTATTGAAAGACCGCGCAATTCATTACGAATTTTCACGAGCACGCTATTCGCCGCGTGCTTGTGCTACAGTTCCGCAGCAAAAAATCAAAAGCTAACATTCCGGGCGGCGCAAGAACGCTCAAGAATCCAGATCGTCGTGTTTCGCCATACGACACGATGTAAGAAATTTTGCGACACGCCAGTTCCAGTAGTCGAAAGTGTTGTACCGAATCAGATTTTGCAACCGCATTGCGAAAGGGTATCGGGGACCATGATTAACGCTGCTGTGGAGCACCTTGCGGGGCGGCTCAACGAACACTTAAAACAGACGTATACGCTCGACGGCGATATCGTGACGATGTCCGGTCTTGTCGACGTTAACGGTCAGGCTGTCGCCAACACCAGCAACCGTCTGGTCGTGATGCTCACGCACATCGAGCGCGACTCCGGCCCGGTACGTAAGGGTATTCCGGGCGATGCGGGCGCATCGAGCCTGTCGCTCGGCGTGGCGCCGTTGTATCTCAATCTCTATGTGATGGTGGCGGCCAATTTCACCGGCGGCCATTACCAGGATTCGCTCAAGCTGATCTCGGCAGCCATCGCATTCTTCCAGCGCAATCCCGTATTCGATCATCGCTCGTCGCCGTCTCTCGATCCGCGTATCGACCGGCTGATGCTCGAGATCGAGAATCTGGATATCCGCGAACTCAGCAACCTCTGGACGATGCTCGGCGGCAAATATTTGCCATCCGTGTTGTACAAGGTTCGCCTGATGGCGCCGGATACCGGCGACATTACCGGCACCGTGCCGACCGTGCGTGCGCCGGTCCCCGCGATTAGTCACTAAGCGGAATCGAAGGCATGCCTACGTCTGCTTCCACGCCGGTGGTGCCAGGCTATACACGCCTGTTTGCCATCGAGGTCACCCACGCCTACTGGACGGTGCCGCACCTGTGGCTTCGCCATGAGGCTACGCATGACACTGCCCAGTGGGTGCGCCGTCGCGACCTGCTCGTGCGCCCGCATCGTCAGGGCGTGGCCGTGTTCTGCGCATCGGACCGCCGAGATGTTTTGCTCGATGGCCTCCGGCGCGGCGACGCAGTGGCGACCTTCAAGTGGTACGCGCAGGACACCGCATTTTCCCTTTACACGTCGCCGACACGCGCCGCCGCGCAGCAAGGCGCGTCGGTGTATTTCGTCACCAGCGAAGCGAGCGTGCCCGTCAAGGGACAGACGTTGGCACGTCGGCTGCATGCGCAACCTTATGTCGACGCAAGCGATGGCGTGTCTGTCGATATGCCATCGCTCACGCCGTATCTCGAACGCAGCGATCGCGTGAATCCGCCGGTGCTGGTGGTGCAAATCGACCTGGCCGATCAGGTGACGGGCGGCGGGCCGGGAGGCGTGGACTACGTGGCGAATTTCGCCGCGCGCGAGAGTTGCTGGCGCTACTACTACGTGTGTGCTGAAGGAGACGTAGGGGCAGACGCGCTGAACATCGTCGATCTGGACGATAAGGTGAGTTTTGTCACGGCAGGTCGCGAGGCACGTCCGGGCGGACGTCACGCCGTGATCTTCGAGAGTGAGCAAGCGATTGCAATGCAGCAGCAATACCCGCAGCGATTTCAGTTGCGGGAACGGGGCCGGTCGGGTGAACGCGTGTTGATCCGGAGACTGCCCAATGCCGACATCGGCAGCCTGACGCAGAAGACGCCGAAGGTGCACAAACCGCAGGACGCTGAACTAGCGGCGCAAAGCCGGGCAGTACCGGTATCCGAGATCTACATCAATTGACATCGATGACCGAGGTGAACATATGGCGCAATACAAAACACCAGGCGTATACGTAGTCGAGCAAAACGCGTTTCCCAATTCCGTGGTCGAAGTCGCCACGGCCGTGCCTGCCTTCATCGGCTACACGCAGTTCGCCGATAACAAGGGCACGCCCCTGGCCGGTACGCCGTGGCGTATCAGCTCGATGGCCGAGTTCCTCATGTACTTCGGCGGTCCGCCGCAGACGACTTACTCGCTCGACGCGGTGGCCGAAGCGACGGCACCGGCCAAGCCTGCGGCCGATGCTGCGGCCGGTGATGCTGCCGCTGCGCCCGCCGGTGGCGATGCTGCCGCCACGCCGCCCGCACGTCCCGTCGTCACCGATCTCTTCATCGGTGCACAGGGTGCACGCAAGCCGTTCAAGTTCACGCCGCAAGGCATCGAATACCTGCTGTACTACAGCATGCTGTTCTTCTTCCAGAACGGCGGTGGCCCGTGCTACATCGTGTCGGTCGGCACGTACGACGGCGGCAGCGTCAGCTCCGACGACCTGATCAAGGGCATTCAGTCGCTCGTGAAGGAGCAGGAACCGACGATGGTGCTCGTGCCCGATGCGGTGCGTCTGTCGCGTCAGGACTGTGCCTCGGTGCAGAAGGAGATGCTCATGCACTGCGGTTACACAATGCGTAACCGCTTTGCGATTCTCGACGTGTTCGGCGGTGCGTGGGACCGTCAGGCGCCGGGCGGCGATTGCATTACCGACTTCCGCGACGACGTCGGTTCCTCCTTCCTCGACTTCGGCGCGGGCTACTACCCGTGGGTCAACACGTCGATCGTGACGGAGAAGGATCTCGACTTCACCAAGCTCTCCAACCTCAACCAGCTTCAGACGTTGATCACCGCCGAGCTCGATTCGGTGCTCAATCCTCCGGCGCCCGTATCACCGGCCGCACAAGCGAAGGCCGCACAGGTCAAGACCGTTCTGGCGAAGCTCACGGGCGGAGATGCCGCGAAGACGGATGCCGCACCGGCCGCCGAGGGGGACGCAGCCGCAGCTGCCCCCGCCAACGCGGACGCCACGGCCGCCGCCAAGCCCCCGGTCATGACGAAGGCTGCCATCGCCGATCTGCACAAGACGCTGAGCGTCATCAGCACGGTCTATGTGCAGGTGCTTCAGTCGCTTCAGAAGAAGATCAACCTGATGCCGCCCGCCGCTGGCATGGCTGGTCTTTACACGCTCGTCGACAACACGCGCGGCGTGTGGAAGGCCCCGGCCAATATCAGCCTGAACGGCGTAGTGTCGCCGTGCGTGAACATCTCGAATGCCGATCAGGAAGACCTGAACGTGCCGACCTCCGGCAAGTCCGTCAATGCCATTCGCAGCTTCATCGGCGAAGGCGTGATGGTCTGGGGCGCACGTACGCTCGATGGCAACAGTCTCGACTGGCGCTACCTGAGCGTGCGCCGCACGATGATCATGATCGAAGAGTCGCTGCGCCTCGCGTGCAAGGCCTACGTGTTCGAGCCGAACACGGCCAATACGTGGGTGACGATCAAGAGCATGGTGCGCAACTTCCTGACCAGCGTGTGGAAACGCGGCGGGCTGGCGGGTGCAAGCCCGGACGATGCCTTCCAGGTCTTCGTGGGTCTGGGCGAGACGATGACCGGCGAGGACATTCTCGAAGGCATGCTCAAGGTGACGGTGCTGGTGGCGGTGAGTCGTCCGGCCGAATTCATCGAGTTGACGTTCCAGCAGCAGATGCAGAAGTCCTGAGCACGCTCGGGCGCGATCCGCTAGGCCGGACGATAGCTGCCGCGCTACAGGAACATCGACAGGCGTCGATACGAAGCGCGAGCGTGGCCCGGCATTTTCCGCATGCAATCAATAGACGAGGTGTGTGATGGCAGACGATGGTTCGAAACAATCCACCACGGTTTGGCCCCTTCCCAAGTTCTACTTTCAGGTGAAGTGGGATTCGCAGGTCATGTCGTTTCAGGAAGTGAGCGGCCTGGACGTGCAGTCCGAAGAAATCAAATACCGTCATGGCGATAGCCCCGAGTTCTCCGTGATCAAGATGCCGGGCATGAAGAAGTACGGCAACGTGACCATGAAGAAGGGCGTGTTCAAGTCCGATAACAAGTTCTGGGACTGGTTCAACCAGATCAAGATGAACACGATCAAGCGGGTGCCGGTGACGATCAGCCTGCTCGACGAAGCGGGCAAGCCGACGATGGTCTGGACGCTCGCCAACGCGTGGCCGACCAAGATCACGGGCACCGATCTGAAGTCCGAAGGCAACGAAGTCGCCATCGAGACCATCGAGATCGTGCACGAAGGGTTGACCATCGCCAATAGCTGACGTGCGCGTGCCGCACTGGTGCGCCCGCCTCGCGGGCCGCCAGCGCTGGCCGCCGTCGTGCTTTTCCGGGGTATGCGTTCGATTCTGCTCGTCCCCATTTTCTCGATTGTCCCTGCTGTTCCGATTACCACGCGTCTGCGCTATGCCTTCATCGCCGTTCGATCCCTATCCACCGTCAGCCTTTCATTTCCGCGTGATGTTCGCGTCCACCGCCGGCGCGATGGATGCTTCGTTTCGCGACGTGTCGGGTATCGCGACGGAACTCGATACGGAAGCGGTGCCCGAGGGCGGCGAGAACCGCTTTGTGCATACGCTGCCGAAGGGCGTCAAGCATCCGCATCTGGAGCTCAAACGGGGCATCGCTTCGATGACGTCGCCCTTGGTGATGTGGTGCCGTTCGGTGTTCGAGGGCGAGTTCGTCGTGCCGATCCGTCCGCAGTCGCTAATGGTGCAACTGCTCGACGAATTGCACCTGCCGATTCGCATCTGGACGTTCGCGAACGCTTTTCCGGTGAAGTGGGAAATCGAGAGTTTCGGTTCGACGAAAAACGAAGTGGCCATCGAGAAGATCGTACTGAGCTACACCTACTCGAACCGCATGGCGTAAAGACAAGAAGCGCACACAAGGGGATTCACCGATGCCAATCGAAATCGGTCATCTGAGCATCAAGTCGACGGTGGTACAGCGTGCGTCCGACACCGCCGGTGCACTCACGGCGCCGATCGACGAGCCGGGCGTGTCGCGCAGCTTCGACGAACAGGCGCGAGCCGATTTGCTCGCCGAATGCCGTTCGCTGGTGCTCGATCTGCTCGAACGGGCGAAGGAGCGTTAAGCCGTGGCAACCAGTCTCACCCGCCGCAAGTTCAGCATTGCACCGTGCACGGTGTCGAGCGGCCAGATTGCCGTAGACAACAGCCGCACGCCGTTCGAAGCGCTGATCAACCCGGTCGGCTACAAGCGCAAACTGAGCATCGAGTACAACAAGAAGCAGACGCTCGGACAGCCGAGCGCAACGCCGCGCTTTAGCGCTGTGCGACCGGAGACCATCAGCATCGACAATCTGGTGCTCGACGGTACCGGCGTGGTGGATGGCACCGACTCGCGCAGCGTAAAGGACATGATCGACGCCATGCTGGCGGTGATCTACAAGTACGACGGCAAGAAGCACGAACCGAATTACGTGCGTCTGTTGTGGGGCACGTTCATTTTCTTTGGACGTGTCGAATCCATCGGACTCGACTACACGATGTTCAAGCCCACCGGCGAGCCGCTGCGCGCCCGTGTGTCGCTGGGTATCGTCGGCTGGGTGAGCGCCACCGAGAGTTCGCTGCGTGCGAATCTCAGCTCACCGGACCTGAGTCACCTCGTGGAAGTCACGGCGGGCGACACGCTGCCGCTGCTGTGCAACCGCATCTATAACGATCCCTCGTATTACCGCGAAGTCGCGCGCATCAACAATCTGACCGGCTTCCGCAAGTTGGAGCCGGGCATGATGCTACGCTTCCCGCCGCTCGTCTAACGCTATGGCCGACTCTCCCGCACTCAATACCAGCGGCGTGCTCAAGCTGACGATCACCAGCAATGGCGCGCCCCTCGCCGACACGATCCGCGTGATTTCGGTCGATATCGAACGCGCCGTCGGGCGCATATGTCAGGCGCGCATCGAGATCCTCGACGGCGATATGCCCGACAACGACTTCCCAGTCAGCGACATGGACACGTTCGCGCCCGGCGCGGCCATCGTGATCAGCGCTGGCTACGGATCGAATGCCACACAGATTTTCGATGGCGTGCTGATCCGCCACAGCATCCGCATCACGAGTGGCAACGAAGCAAGGCTCGTGCTGGAATGCCGTCACAAGGCCGTGAAGATGACGATTGGCAGTTACAACGCCAACTACATCGACATGAAGGACAGCGACATCATCAGTCAGTTGATCGACAAGGCAGGCGCAACGTCCGACGTCGCCGCGACCACCACCCAGCACAAGGAAATCGTGCAGTTCTACAGCACGGACTGGGACTTTATGCTGCTGCGCGCAGAGGCGAACGGTGCGCTGGTCATTGCCGACGATGACGGCAAGATCACGGTGAAAGCGCCGCAAACCAGCGCAGCCGCCGTGTTGAAAGTGACCTATGGCATGGATCTCATGTCGTTCTCGGCCGACATCGATGCGCGCACGCAGTTGCAGAGCGTCGTGGCAGCTGCGTGGGATCCGTCCACGCAGGCGATGGTGCAGCAAACGGCGGGGACGGCGTCGCTCTACGAGCAGGGCAACCTGAGCGCGTCGACGCTGGCGAGCGTCGCAGGGCCAGCCACGTTCCGTCTGCAATCGACGGTGCCGGTGCCATCCGACGATCTCAAATCCTGGAGCGACGCGACGCAAATGCGCGCGGCACTCGCCCGTATTCGCGGACACATGTCGTTTCAGGGCAGCGCATTGGCCAAACCCGGCACGATGATCGAGGTAGAGGGCGTGGGCAAACGCTTCAGCGGTAGCGTCTTCGTGAGCGCCGTGCAGCATCGAATTGCCGATGGCAACTGGATATCCGACGTAGATTTCGGCATGTCGCCGGAGCGATTCTCCGAGCGCCGGGGCGCGGGAGATGTCATGGCGTCGGGCCTTGTGCCGGGTGTCGGCGGCTTGCAGATTGGCGTCGTCATGAAGCTCGACGCCGACCCCGAGAGCCAGTACCGGATTCAGGTCGCGGTGCAGGTGCTGCAGGCCGAGACGGTCGGTGTCTGGGCACGGCTCGCGAGCTTCTACGGTTCGTCGGGCGTTGGCGCGTTTTTCATCCCCGAGATCGGCGACGAAGTCATTCTGGGGTATCTCAACGGCGACCCGTCTTATCCCGTAGTGCTGGGTAGCGTCTACAGCAGTCAGCACAAGATGCCTTACGAACTGACCGCCGAGAACTTCACTAAGGCGCTCTGGACGAAGGGGCTGCTCAAGGTCATCTTCGACGACGACAAGAAGGTCATCACGCTCATCACGCCGCAAATGAACACGATCGAGATGAGCGACGACGCCAAGTCGATCTGCCTGACCGATCAGAACGACAACAAGATCCAGATGACGCCGGACGGCATCACGCTCGACAGCCCCAAGGACATCGTCATCAACGCGAAGGGCAAGGTGAGCATCAGCGCGGTGGGGAATATCGAGCAGACCGCGCAGGCCGACCTCAAGAGTCAGGCGCTCAACATCACCAGTACTGCGAACGTCGGCTTCACTGCCAAGGGATCGGCCACGGCCGAGCTTTCGGCCAGCGGCCAGACGACGGTCAAGGGCGCGCTGGTGATGATCAACTGACCCGCACGCCACGCGTCGGGAATACGACAGAGGAGACAACGACATGCCGATGGCCGCCAGATTGACCGATATGCATACCTGCCCGATGCAGACACCTGCCGTGCCTGCGCCGATCCCGCACGTCGGCGGCCCAATCATCGGTCCGTGCGTGCCCACGGTGCTGGTCGGCAAGCTACCTGCCGCCGTGGTGACGGATAACTGTGTCTGCGTCGGTCCGCCGGACAGCATCGTCATGGGCTCGACGACTGTGATGATCGGCGGGAAACCGGCGGCACGCGTGGGAGACACGTGCGCTCACGGCGGCGCGATCGTGATGGGATGTCCGACTGTGATGATCGGCGGCTGAGCGCGGGAGGCACGTTTGAGCACAGATAAATCGTTTCTCGGCACCGGCTGGGCGTTTCCGCCGCGCTTTGGCGACAGCGCGGACAGCGGCCGCACGCAGATGGTCGAAGCCGAGACCGATATTCGCGAGAGCCTCGGCATCATCCTGTCCACGGTGCCGGGCGAGCGCATCATGCAGCCCACGTTCGGCTGCGGGATCAAGGCGTACGTCTTCGAAGAAATCAGCGAAAGCGTGATGACCGAGATGCGCGACGCCATCGACCGGGCGATTCTGTTCTTCGAGCCCCGCGTCACGGTGGAGCGTATCGAGATTGACGCGTCGAACGCGATGGAAGGGCGCGTCGACGTGCTGATCGACTACACGGTGCGCGGCACAAACACCCGCAGCAACATGGTCTACCCGTTCTATTTCCTCGAAGGCACCAATGTGCCGACGGTGCAGATTGAGCCGCAGCGGTAACCCGGTCCGGTGTCCCGATAACAAGGAACGTCACGACCAGCGCAACGACAACACGAAACGATGCACAACCTCATCATTCGAGATGGCACCAGTCAGGCGATGCGGGCGCTGCCCGCGTTGCAGGACGGGTATTTTCATCTCGACGAGATGACGTTTCACGATCTGCTCGATGTCGTGGTCGAGTTCGCGGCGCTGGTGCGCTTTCACAACGCCGAGGACAAGCCTGAGGGCGATTGGTCGCCATTCTTTCGCGCGGATGAAACCGTCGTCATGAGTCGCATTCTGGCGTTCGATTTGTCGCGCGAGACGGAGAGGTTTGCGCAGTGGTGGCGCGACACCCCGGAATATGACGGCGTGCGCGGCAACGGCGCAGGCGTTCGCGCGATGATCGGCGCCTCCCCGGTCCCGGAGCTCGTCGTCACGCTCAACGGCTGGTATGTGGCGCTATCGCAAGCGCAGACGGACAACGGACTGGCACTGCGCACGGTGCTTCGGGCGGTCATCATGCAACTGAGCCGACGGGCTTCGGGCGTGCCGCATGTGATCGAATCGATGTCGCTGCGCGAGCCGCTCGATGCCGTCTGGACCGAAGCGGAGCACTTGCCGCATGCCCCCATGGCCACCACGGTTACGCCTGAACCTGACACCGTGCTGGGCAAAGCCGACGTGCGCGCAGATTTTCACGCGTACATGAAAGCCATCGAAATGGTGCGCAAAGAGGCGTTGGCCCGCTTGCCTGCGTCGCTCCAAAGCGGTAATCACGATCCGGCCATCGGTTTGCTGATCGCGTTCGTCAAACAGTTCGAGAAGCTCCAGAACAAGCTCAACGGGTACACGCAGAAATTCATCGATTTCTACTATGAACGCATGCTCGGCAGCGCGCCGCGCGGCGTGGTGCCCGATCGCACATGGCTGGTATTGCGTCGCAATCCCGACGCCAGGGATGTCGTGGTCCCCGCAGGGACGGCATTTCCTGCCGGGATCGACGCGCATGGCCACGACATCATCTACGAATCGGAAGACGAACTGCGTGTGAGCGGTGCGCGCGTGACTCGCGTGCAGACGCTGTATCTCGACCACAACGGCTACAGCATGCCGGAGAACCTGCTGCCGGAGGATCCGGAAAACGGTGCGACGGGTCGTAAGTGGCCCACGGCGGCGTGGTTCGAAGACGTTCCATGTGGGCCACCCGGCGTGGAGCATCCGCAAGCCTGGCCGGTGCTCGGCGCGCCGAAGCCCGGCGCAGGTATCAGCCCGCATCGCGCCGCGCGTGTCGGTTTTGCGCTGGCCAGCAAGGTGCTGTTGCTCAAGGAAGGCGAGCGCGTCATCAGGCTGACGATTACGTTTGCCGATGAGCGGCTGGTCACGCAACTCGGGCATATCGCCGACGCCGTATTCAATACGCCGGTCGAAGGCGCTGCCCTGAGCGTTGACGATGCCGAGCGAGGGCGAGAGACGGCGAACGATAGCCATCTGCGCCGTCAGGATCTTTACCTCAAGATTCTGCGCAGCTTGTTTTCCGTTTCGCTGACGGGAGAGAAGGGGTGGATCGATATTGCGGGCTACGTACCGGGACTGCTGGGCAACCAAATGACGCTCAGCTTCGTGCTTGCACCGGAGGCACCATCGGTGGTGCGATATTCGCCGGTGCTGCATGGTGAGAATTTCGACGTCGACACGCCGCTCGTGCGCTGCGTCATCAATCCCGGCGCGTATCTGTTCCCGTATGGTTTGCTGCGCAATCTGCCTGTGACCGGCGCGCAAATCGACGTCGACGCGCACGGTTGTCGCGATCTGGTGCTTTATAACAACATCGGCCAGCTTAGCGCGGCAACACCTTTTGCACCGTTCGGGCCGCTGCCGCGACTGGGCAGTTATCTGGTGGTGGGCAGCACGGAAATGGCGTCCAAGCGCATTACGCGGTTCGGTCTTCGTATCGAGTGGGCGGACCTGCCGCGCGTGACTGGTGGCTTCGGTACGTGGTACGACGGGTACGACGTGCGTCTGGCGAACGAAGACTACGTGGCGTCGGTCGAAGTGCTGGCCAAGGGCGGATGGCTGCCATCTGGGGATGCACCACGCCCCGTCGTGCCGCTCTTTCACACGCGGGTTACGCCCGGCAAGGGCGAGCGCATCGACAACGTCATCGTGTGGGAGGCAGGTTCGCTCGCGCATCTCTTCGAGCCGGACGAGGGCGTCAGTCCCGCCCATCCGCTCACGTGGGGCCCGGGGGCGAAGAACGGATTCTTCAGGTTCACGTTTGCCGCGCCCGCATTCGCTTTCGGGCACGAAGCGTACCCGCAGGTGTTGTCATCGACGATGCTCGCCAACTCACGCAAGCGTATGTGGCGCAAACAGCGCCCGATGCCACGTGCGCCCTACACGCCCATCGTCAACACCATCTCCTTCGACTACAGCGCGACGGGTGAAATCAGCGTCGACCGGATTGCGAATCGGGATGAAGACGGCCGCTTCCTGCATCTGTTCCCTTCCGGCTGGGAATCGCTCGACATGACGAGCTATCCCGCCCCCGAGCTACTCCCACGCTTCGAAGATGCAGGCAACCTGTACATCGGCATCGATGCGAACGACCTTGGCGACACGCTGACGTTGCTGTTCCAGCTTCGCGAAGACTCCCGCCCGGTAACGGGGTCCGTGGACGACGCCAGTGACGACGTACGACCGACGGGCTTGCGCTGGAGCTACCTCAGCAGCAACGTCTGGAAGCCGCTCGCGCTTCGCGACGTCCTCACGGACGGTACGCACAAGCTCATGACCTCGGGGATCGTGACGTTGCGTGTGCCGGACGATATCGGCAATCGCAACACCGTCATGCCCGACGGGCTGTACTGGCTGCGCGTGAGCGCCGACCGAGATATGGATAAGTATTGCAGCTTGTACGCAGTGCACGCGCAAGCCGTTCAGATCCGGCGCGGGGCAGACGTGCCACCGGAGGTGCCGATGGTCCTGCCAGCGGGCACGATTGCGCGCAGCCGACGTCCGCTGCCGGGCATCGTGTCCGTCGTGCAACCGCTGCCGTCTTGCGGCGGCCGGGCACAGGAGACACGCGAACAGATGCGTACGCGTGTGAGCGAACGGTTGCGCCACAAGCAGCGTGCGGTCACGCCTGCCGACTTCGAATCGATGATTCTCGAGGCGTTTGCCGAAGTCTTCAAAGTGAAGTGCTTCGCGAACCTGTCGACCCGGCACGGTCCGGTCGATTGCGTCCGCCCGGGGCAAGCGCTCGTGGTGCCGCTGCCGTACTGGCCTGCCACGAAGGACGGCGAGCAGATGCCGATGCTCGACGGCAATGTCGTCCAGCAGATCGCCGAGTTTGCGAATGCGTTGTCGTCGCCCTGGGCGAGTGTTTCCGTCGAGAACCCGGTCTACGAACGCATTCAGGTGCGCTGCAAGGTGCGCTTCGCCGATCGCGCGGGCAACGGTCATTACCTCGCGCTGCTCAACGCGGCGATCTCGCGCTACCTCACGCCGTGGCAGGACGACGTGGGCTACCGCACGCACTTCGGGTGGTGCATCCGGCAACACGATCTCGAAGCGTACATCGGCGCGTTGCCCTATGTGCAGTACGTCTCGGGGTTTTCGATGCTGCGCATCGCGACGGTGGCCACGGACCCCGACACGACGGCGGCGGCAGGCACCGATATGCAGACCTTCACGCTGTTCGACACTGCTCGGCGCTCGGGCGATGCTGCGGGTCCGCAGACGGACATCGTTCCGCTGTATCCGTGGAGCATTGCGATCCCGGTGGCGCATCACGCCATCGAAGCGGTGGACGACGACAGGGATTACGAGGGCGTGCCGACCACGCTCAGTCAGTTGGAAATCGGCACCACCTTCATCATTTCGGATGACGACCATGAACGGAAAACCGATCGCCCGGCGTAACCGGGACACTTTGCGGCGTAAGTTCGGCAACGGAGAGATGCCGTCGGCCACGGCATTCTCCGAACTGATCGACTCCATGCTCAACATCGTGGACGAGGGGTTCGACAAGACCCCGGTCGATGGCCTGAAGGTCTCCCAGCTCAATCAGGGCAAGTTGCTGAGCTTCTATCAGAACATCGACCTGAAGAGCCCCATCTGGACGATCCAGCTTGACAGCGAGGCGGGCGGACTGGCTTTCGGCAACCCGGACAACCCCAACGCGCTCACATTGCGACAGTTGGGCAAGAAGCCTGCGCGCGACGCAGTATCGGGGGCGCCTCATGGGCAGGGCGCGCAGGGAGCGCCCGCGGCCGTACCCACGTTCGAACTGGACGTGGCCGGACGCGTGGTTGCCGACGGACGTCGCGGACGCCCGGGTGCGCGCAGCGTGCAGGCCGACGGCAAGTGGCACGACATCACCGACCCGCTCACGGGATGTCAGGCGTTCGAGATCACCGCCGGTGTCGGCAAGCGCGGCAGCGGCAAGTTCGCGCTGATGCACGCCTACGCGGTGATGGCGTACAACGGCAAAGGGGATATCGACTATCGCCAGTCTCATTTCGGCAGCAAATGCAATCGTCTTCAACTGCAATGGGTCGATGCACCCGACGGCGCGAAGCATAGCTATGTCCTGCAAATGCGTGTCGGCTGTCCGTACGACTCGACGCGGGATGCCGCCGGTGCGCCCAAGACATGGGTGACGTATTACCTCACCACGCTGTGGTTCGATCCCGACATGACGGGCAGCGCCACCGACCCGGAACCCAAGGGGGCGCAATGACCCACGAGAACGCGCGTGCCACGCCCGCGACGGTGGACATCGTCATCGGCACCGACGACGCGCAACTGCTGATGGCCGCGCTGGGCGAGCTGCCGTTCAAACGGGTTTTCGAGCTGATCGGTGCGTTGAACCGCCAGGCCAACGCCGTCGCCCCGGGCGCGCCGGTTGTCTGTGCGCTCGACGCGTCGGCCTTCTCGCTGATCGTCGAAGCATTGGGGCATCTCCCGTATCACCGCGTGCATGGGCTGATCGACGACCTGAAGGCGCAACTGCATGCAGCTAGGCATGCGTTTGGCAACGCGGCGACAAGTAGTTCTGGCCGTATGCCGGGGGCGAAGATGCAATGAACGCGCCGGAGTCCATTGCCCGCTTTGCACCCGATCCTCAGGGGCTCGATTTCGATGCGCTACGCCGCGCCGGGATTGCGACGTTGCAGGCGCTGTGCGGCGATCGCTGGACCGATTACAACCTGCACGACCCGGGTGTCACGATCCTCGAACAGCTGTGCTACGCGATCACCGAACTCGGATACCGCTCGGACTTTCCGCCCGAAGACTACCTGACCGACGCCGACGGACAGATCGATTACCGGCATCACGCGCTGCATCCGGCCGACGAGATTTTTCCGAGCGAAGTCCTGACGTTCGAGGACTATCGCAAGGTGCTTTACGACACGATCCCCGAGCTGGAGGACGTCTGGCTGACGCGTGACGAACGCCCGGCGAGCACTGGCCAGCCCGCGCACGGCTTGTGTCGCATCGCCATCAAATTGAACGATGCGTTGCACGATAGTGCCGACACTGCGTCGCTCGCGCAGATCGAGACCGCCGTTTGTCTGCGGGTGCGGGAAGTCTTTCACGCGCATCGGAATCTGGGGGAAGACCTGTCGGACGTGAGCGTCGTGCCGGTTCAGCCGGTGTATCTGAGCGGCGATATTCAGATTCACAGCGAGCGCGACCCGGCGTCCATCTTTGCGGACGTCTTCTTCCAATGTGCGCGTGCCGTACATTCGGGATTTCGCATCGACCGTTATGTGAAAGCATTCGAGGCTGGTGTGACGCTCGACACGCTGTTTGCCGGACCCCGGACGGTGCACGGATACGTCTCCAGCACGGGCGCGCAGGCGCAGGGTGCGCCGGTTGCGGTGGCGCGTCTCGTCGGACTGGTGCAAGCGGTGGACGGCGTGGCGCACGTGCAACGCCTGGCGCTGTGTACCGCCGATGGAACACCTGTGAGCGGCGACAGTTTGACGGGGGCGTCCGGCACGGTATTGCGTCTGCGGTTTCCCGGCGACGCGCAGAGCAACTTCTTGCGACTGCATTTCGCCAGCGGGGCGCTCGGGAGTGGCGCGCATGCGTTGACGTCTGCCAGCGATCATCGACGTGAGGAAAAGTCGCGGGTCGTACTCGACGACGCCCGCGTGGCCCTCGCCAAGGCACGCTTCGAGTTCGATACGCTGCGTAATACGAAGCAGTCGTTGGCGACTGTTGTGCCCGCACCGACGGGCGCATCGCGCGAATTGCGCGAGTACTTCTCGATTCAGCATCAGTTTCCGGCGATCTACGGCATCAACCGTTTCGGGGTGCCGCCCACGGCCCCGCTGGAGAACCGTGTCAGTGCGCACCAGTTGAAGGCTTATCTGTATCTGGCCGAGCAGCTGATGGCGAACTATCTGGAGAACCTGCAATCGGTTGGCCGCATGTTCTCGGTCGACACGCTGTACGAGACCTATTTTTCGCAGCGAATCGACAACGAGGCGTTGCCGGACATCGAAGCGTTCTATACGGATGCACCGGACGCCATCCGCAGCCAACTGGCCCGGATCGTCTCGCGCAAGGACCGCGCGGAAGACCGTCGCAGCCGGTTGCTCGACGTGCTGCTGGCGATGTACGGCGAGACGTACTCCCAGAAGTCCCTGCGTCGATTCGACGATTATCAGGACGCGCACGGCGCGCGCTGGCTGATCGATAACAAACTGGATTTTCTGCGTCACATTGCGACGCTCTCGCGCGACCGCGCGTCGGCGTTCGATATCACGGCGGCCGACGTGCGGGCCGACGGACGGCCCAACGTGGCGGGCGTGCACGCGAAGATATCGATCCTGCTGGGTTTGCCTGCCGAGCCACCAAGTGTGCCTCTGAGCGACGCGCTAAATCGTTGGCACTTGCGGTTGCAGGGGGATCACGCGGCGACGAAGGAGAGCTACGAATTCGCGGCGGCGCGTCTGATCGTACTCAAGTCTCAGGGCACGCCGGCGGTGCGTCCTGCCGGAGCGCACGCGCAGCCCGGCGACACGTTGCCCGGCGGCCTGCTCGTGCATGGCGTGCGCCTGGAGAATTTCATCCTCCGACAGCACGACGACGCGGTGCACGTCCATTTCCGCACGCACGACGCGCGCCTTGGCGGCGACTCGCCCGGCGAAGTCCTGCTGGCGCGTTTTCATGGCGACGACGCGGTGACTTACGCCGGACGATATGTCGAAATTCTGCGCGAATTTCTCTGCGCGCTGAATCAGGCATCCGAGGGCTTCTATCTGGTCGAGCATGTGCTGTTGCGGCCCAGGAGCATCGGTGCGACGCAAGACGGTACGACGGCGGAATCGGACGCGCAGGCGCGCGAGGCCGAGTCGTTTTTCAACGCGCGGATCAGCGTCGTCTTCCCGGCGTGGACATCGCGATTTAGTGATCCCGACTTCCGCCAGTTGGCGCAGGAGACGGTGTGCCGCAATCTGCCCGCGCATCTGCTGCCGGAGTTTCACTGGATGGATTACGTCTCCATGCGTGACTTCGAGCATCGATACGGACTCTGGCGTGCAAGGTTGCGCGAGCGGGAAACGGCAGCGACACCGGACCGGCTTGACGCCGCGAGCGCCAGCTTGCGGGCGTTGCTGATGCGACGCCGTCGCGCGCACGGCCTGACGTTGTGGGTGTAGCCATGGCCTACCGGCATCGGATCCGCTCGCTCGATTTCGATCTGACCTTTGCGTCGGGCAGCATGGCGATGTCGCAAGGCGAACCGCTGCGAGCGCTGGTTGTCGACCAGTTGCTGCCGGTGGTGGCGTCGGTGTTCGACGAAGCAATCGACGATGGTGCGGCGGCAGACATCTACCGTATCGATCGGCTCGATGTCGATCTTGGTGAGGTGTACGCCGAGGACCTGCCCGAGACGTTGGCCGAGCGGCTGGCGCAAGCGTTGGTGGACGTGCTCGTCATGCGTCGGAACGCAGGTGTGGCCGAGAATGGCGGGGAAGGCGAGGGTGTCGGCGGTAGCGGCGATAGTGACTCGGGTGTTGCGCAAATGTTGTTGGACAGTGATGGCGCTTCCGTGTGGCCTAAGGCGGCGTCGACACCTCATGTCAGCAAGTTCGCGACAGCCGCCGCTGCGGACGCGGCCGAGTTGATAGCGTTTCTGGCGTCCGGCCAATCGGGGAACCCAGGGGGGGCGCCAGCATTCGTGCAGGCCCGACCTGACGATGCGTCGCGCCGGGACGAACGAATGCGTCGAGACACCGACGCTGTGGCGGCCGACGGCGTCGGAGGACTTCTGGCGCGCGTGCTGGCGGGCGACATACAGGCCGTCCGGCAACAAATCCGGGCGAGCGCCTCGCCGGACACACTCATCCAGCGGCTGACGAAGCAGTTTCCGGCGAACGACGTCGAAGCACTTCTTCGCGCGTTACGTCCGGCAGAGGCGTCCGGGTGGTTGCGACAACTTGATGCGCTTGATCACTTGCTTACGCGCGTCGGTTGGAATGCGGCACAGCGCACCAAGGCGCAAACGGCCGCCCGCACCCGGTTGCTCACAATGGGCCTGTTTCCGCCGGATGCTGGTCTGCGAGAAATGCCTTGGCACGACATATGGCAAGCGGTGCTGTCGATTGCGCAGGTGCGGGGACCGGCGCGCGACGCGTTTGATTTGGTCACGAAGGTTCGACAACTCGGGCGAGGCGACGAGGCGCGCACGGGTGCGATGGACGCTGCGAGGACGGGCGAGGTATCTCAAGCGGGTTTGGCACGTTCACCGATGATCGATGCGTTGCACCGCGTTTCCGAAACGAGAGTGAATGGGCACGTGAACGAGGGCGGTACGCCTACGCGTCGTTCGGAAGGTGCGGCGAGCATGGCAGTCGAACGTCCCGACGTGATTACCCATGCGGGCCTGAAGGCATTGCTGGCCGTGGCCCTGATGCGTGCGCAGGCGAAGACGCTTTACGGTGTCTGGACGACCTTGGTGGCCGACGACGCGGACACTTTACGAGAAGCGCTGCGTCACTATCTGGCTGTCTCCGATCTGCGCGAGCAAATCGCACTGACGTTTCCGGTGTCGATGCTTGAGGACATGTTGACGGTTATGCTGACGGAGCGCTCTGCAGCGACGCAAAGTTCAGCGCCGCAGAGGCGCACACAAGCCGAAGATTACGGCGTCGGCGCCCGTCCGCGGAGCATCCAAAAGGACGCCAGTCGAACGTGGGCGTGGCGTAAGGCGTGGACTCACGACATCGCTGCGATATTGGGTATCTTCGAGTCGGATGTGCCGCACGCCGCCGTGGGAGACCCGGCGGATCGATCGCACGCATCAACGCGCGGCGGGAATCGCCTCGCTGACGGCGATCAGCGTGCCGACGATGGTTCGCCACTGGTGAGCGTCGATGCCGGTAGTATCAGACTCGCGCATAGAAGCATTGTCGGCGAGCCGATGCCGGCCGAACCCGTAGTGCCACCATCTGTACCAGACGCGCAGCCATCCATAGGCGACTTCGACGTGCATGCGCCGGCGACGAGCCGCCGTGAGAGGCTTATCCAGGCGCTGTTGAGCGGTTCGGCTGTGGCGCTTCACGAGGATTGGGCTGGATGGATCGGTGACGAACGCGCAGCGCTTGCGTCCGTCTGGCGTCATTACGCGACGTACGACACGGTGTTGATGCGCGTCGTTGAGGGCTTTCCAGAGGCGATGCTTGTGGATCTCGCAACGGTGACGGTGCCGTCCGCAGCGGCCGTTTGGGAGGCGTTTTCGGGGCTTTCCGTCGATCGACTGGTTGATGCAGATCAAGCGTCGGCGCGCGCCATTGAGCGTCTGCCCGGCGACACGTCTCTCACGCGCGAAAGCTCACCCGGCCGTGCCGCCGCAAGCGGGCACGAGGCTCACGCCGAGCCGACCACACGGTACGTACCGTCACAGACTGAGTTCGATCAGTGGAAGCAGGAAGTCTGGCATGCACTCTTCGCGCAGTTACGTGCCGTCTCGCCGATCGCGTCCATATCTTCCATTTCGTCCGAGCTGTTCGCTGTGCCAGAGGCCGCCGCCCTGAGTCGCGGTCCGTCAGCATGGGTGCGTCGGGCGCTTGATCTGTGGCGTGCAACCGTCACAACCGCGTCGCCAGCACCGGCAGCCGACACCACGGCCCGCCACACATCTAAGGTAGCAATCCAACGTCTCGTCCAGCTTCGTCAACGAGTGAACCCGCAAGGCGGCGACCTGATCGCTCGCTCCTCGTCGTTGTCCGATGCAGAGCGAGTCGACCTGCGGCAAATCGTCACGGAGATATCGTCAGCGCGCGAGTCCGGTCTTGCCGGGATCGCCGCTTACCACTGGCAAGCCGTCCTCGACACGATGATCGCCGTCAGCGAAACGATTCCCGACGCGCACAGAGAAGTGCTTTACCGCTCGATTCTCGACAACGCACCGGACGTCGATGATCTTCCCGCCGAAGCCGCCGAAGCCGCCGAAGCCGCCGAAGCCGCCGAAGCCACTGAGCGCTATTACGCGAGTGTTGCCGCCGGGCTCGTCAGCGGTGCCGTGCTAGACCTTGATCTGTTCGCGGCGTCGGCGATTGCGGAAGTCGCTTCGTCAGCCCAGGACGATCCGGATTTCAATGCACTCGCCCCAATCCCCTCGACATCCCCACGCCGTCCGCCCACCATGCCGGAAGACTTCATCGCCTATCTCACTTCCACGGACTTCCGACAGCGCAAGACGCCGCCTGCCGGTTTCGACATCTGGCTTCGACAGTCGGTTTATTCGGGCGCGCATGGGCTGCGACCGGTCATCGCGATGGCCGCAGAAGACGAGGCGCTGGCCGAGCGCTGGTTGGATCTGATTCCGCAGCCGCTGTGGCCGGGCATCGCGCGGCTGTCGTCCCGGGACACGCCGCAAGTGGCGCAAATGCTGCGCGTCGCCAGCGACATCACGGATCTGTTCGCTACGTCCGTCGAGACGGTCGCACCGGCGAGTTTGCACCGTGCGCGCTGGCGTTTCCTGTTCCCGTGGCTATTCCTGCCGCAGCGTCCGTTCGACGCCCCAACGTTCGCAACATCGCTCGTGGCGCAACTGGCTCGCCACGCGAACGTCGCCGTGCCGCCCGCGCTCGCCTCGCGCGTTCAACAACAAACCGGTATCGATATGCGCACTGCCGACGTCACCGACAAAGCCCACCTCTTGCAAACCCCGCTGATGGTGCCTTACGCCGGGATGGTCCTGACCTGGCCGTTCACGTCTCAGCTCTGGGACACACTCGGCCTGACAAAGGAACACCGCTTCGTCAGCGACGAAGCCGCGGAGCGCGCTGTGTTGCTGCTGCACTACGTCGGCTCTGGCCTTACCGAAGCCCCCGAGCCGCATCTGACGATGCACAAGCTGCTTTGCGGATTGCCGTTCGCTACGCCGGTGGCGCGCCATCTCGACATCACGGACGACGAGTCGAAGATCTGCGACCAGATGCTCGACGTCATCATCCAGTACTGGTCTGCGCTCGGTAACACGTCTCGCGACGGGCTTCGCGGAAGCTTTTTGCAGCGCGAAGGCCGGTTGTCGCTGGCGGAGGATGGCTGGCATTTGAAGGTGAGGCGAGCGCCATACGACATGCTGCTGGATCGCCTGCCGTGGAGCATCGCGACAATTCGTCTGTCCTGGATGGAGCAGACGCTATGGGTGGAGTGGGCATGACCGATTCATTAGATCCCTTCGACCCGTTGGGCGCGAACGCCGCGAGCCTGTCGCGCGAGATCGAATGGTTCGGTGCAGTGCTGGAGACGCGGCTGCACGCGTACTTCATGCATGAAGGCGTGCCGCACGACATTTATGCGCATACACCACCGGATCTGACGGACGATCCCTCGCCATTTGCGCGCGCCTTGCGCGAACACGAACTGGCCGACGATTTCGACGCCCGTATCGTGCTCATGCTCGCGATGCTGCCGCACGTTCGCCCGCAAGCGCTGGATCTGCTGTTCACGCAGAACAAGAACACCGAGCGCCAGTTCACCGAGTTCGGTGGATGGCGCGCTCAGCATCACAACGGTCTGCTGCCGACCGGAGAGACCGCTGCGTTCGTCCTCGCAGGCGACGATTTGAGCCGCCGCTTCGATGTCATGGCACTGTTCGACACGGACCACGTCTTCGCGCGCGCCTCAATTCTGCGACTCGAACGCCGGGCGGACGGCGAACCGGCCCTGGCCGCCGCGTTGCATATCGAGCGCGACTTCCTCGAACGCAGTACATCGGGCCGCGAGCATAAGCCGGACTACAGCGCCGGATTTCCTGCAAAGCGCATCACGACGCAGCACGACTGGCCAGACCTCGTGCTCACGCCGGACGTGATCGAGGAGATCGACCAGATCCGGCAATGGCTCGACGACGGCGAGGGCATCATGCAACGCTGGCAACTCGATCGCATCGTCAAACCCGGCTTCCGGGCCTTGTTCTACGGCCCGCCGGGCACGGGCAAAACGCTCACCGCGACGCTGCTCGGCAAGGCGGCCGGCGTGGATGTGTATCGCATCGACCTGTCGAAGATCGTCTCGAAGTACATCGGCGAGACGGAGAAGAACATGGCGAACGTCTTCGATCAGGCGCAGAACAAGCACTGGATTCTGTTCTTCGACGAAGCCGACGCGCTGTTCGGCAAGCGCACCGAGGGCAGCACCGCCAACGACCGTCACGCCAATCAGGAAGTCGCTTATCTGCTTCAGCGCATCGAGGACTATCCCGGCGTGGTGCTGCTGGCGAGCAACCTGAAAGACAACATCGACGAAGCCTTTGCCCGGCGCTTCCAGAGTGCAATCCATTTCCCCATGCCGGACGAAATTCAGCGGCTCCAACTGTGGCGCAATCTCTTCCCCGCGCGCCGGGGACTATCGGATGAGGTCGATCTGCCCGCGCTCGCAGCCGAACACGTGCTTTCGGGCGGTGCGCTGCTCAACGTGGCGCGGCATGCCGTCATGTGGGCAGAGCGCGACGGCCGTCATGTCGTGACGCAAGGCGACTTGCTGCGCGCGATCCGACGCGAACACATCAAAGAAGGACGCACGATCTGATATGAGCCCTGTCGACTTTCTAAGATGTGCCCGCAGGCGGATGCCGTTACTCGGTGCGCTGGTGCTGGGGCTTGTCATCCAAGGACCGGTCGTCGGCGCCGAGCCGACGTCGGCGAGCACGGCGGGGGCGTCTGCCGCGTCATCTCCCGCTGCCCCCTCCGACCCTGTCGAAGCGACTGCGCCAACCGTCTCCGCACCAGCCTCGCAACCTGTCGCCGTCAAGGGCGCGCCCACGCAAGCCGTCGCGGCCCCCGCCGAAGCGTCGACGGCGAAGTTCTCGCGTATGGCGCCGCCCATCGGCAGCGACGGCAAGCCGATGACGCCCGAGCAGGCATGGCACATCGTAAACACCGTTCAGGTGAAGCCCGAACCGACCTCCGGCCCGGCCACGGTGCTGATTTCGGCAGATGTCGTACGGCATCTCGCGCCCGCCACGCGTCGCGCCATCCAGCAAGCGTTGCTCATCATCTACTCGGAAGACCCGGCCTATCTTCAGGCCTACCGCGAGAGCACGCGGCCCTTGTCCGACAACCTTGTCGGACCGATCACCTTGTCGTGGCTGAATCGATTCTGGCTCGACTTCAAGATGCAGCCTGTCGGTAATCTGACGAGCGCGTCGGTGCAGGCACTGCTGAAGTTCGCGTCGATTGTGCGCGCGCATCCGCAATGGAAGGCCGATCTGGTCGGCGCGGACCTCGGGAAGTGGATCGACGGATTCGAGCCGAAAGAGCAGGCGCGTTACTACCAGATCCGTCTCGCGGGAACGGACGACGAGATCGCCGCCATGTTGTGGCTGTATCACCTCGACACCGACGGCAGCCGTAATGCGGGCCCCGATCCCGACCGCGCGCTGCTCACGATCTACAACTACACGCTTGACGCCGCCGACTTCACGTTGCTGGCGTCGAAGTCGAAGGTCATCGATCACCTTTCCGCCTTGCAGGACAAGGTGTACCTGAACCAGCCGCTGTTCGACGCAGCGGTGCTCGATGCGCTCAAGGACCTGGGCCAACAGGCGCACGCCTATCTGCCGGAAGCGCGTGCGGTCGCGATCACAACGACCTATCAGTTGACGCAGGCCTCGCTTGCGCAGCTTCGCAACGACGCCCGTGTGCCCACGCCGATCATCGATGCCGTCTCCGGGTTGACGGAAGAATATGCGAGTCAGGCGGACTTCAACGAAGCGATTCTCGACGCCACGGTCGACATCAAAACCCCGGTCGACCCTTATGTCCCCGAGATCGTGCGGGCGGCGCAATCGCAAACCACTTATGTGCTGACGGCACAGGCGCTTGCGGAGCTGGCATCTAGCCGACGCAACGAGTCGGTGCCACCGGTCATCCTCGACATGCTCAAGGGGTTGCAGGGATTGCAATATCCCCAATTGTGGTTGTTCGACCGGGCTGTGATGGCGCGTTTGCGCGAGGGCGTGGGCGCGTGCCCCACAGGCATCCCGGGCAGCGTGGCCGACGCACGCAAAGTCTCCGCCGAACAGATGCAGCAGTTGTCGGCGGTCCTGCGCGATCCCGCGCTGTTCGCGCAACTCGAAGCGCTGTGGCGCAAGGGCGCATGCAGCAACGTCGACACTTTGTCGCTGCCGCAACTGATGCAGGCGCTGTACGACCGGTTCCGCCCGTCGCTGGTCGCTACCGCGCGCAAGAAGCCCGCGTTCGACCCCAACAAGCAGGTCAGTTGGGACGGCAACGGCTGCGGGTGCGTGCTGGACCGTCTGGATGGAGAGGTGTACGGCTTCTTCCCGTTCTGGATGGCCGGGCCGAAGCAGAACGTCGACTTCAGCACGCTCTCGCGCATTGGCTACTACGGGGCGACCTTCGACGATACCGGACGTCTGGTACAAGCCAACTACGGCAGTAGCTTCGTGGATCTGGCGCAGACGTCGGTGTCGCTGCCCGGAGATTTCGTGTCCGTCGCCCAGCGCCATCAGAGCAACGTACAGTGGGTCATTCAGCGCAACGACTGGCGCTCGTGGGCCCGGCTCGACAAGGACCGTAAGGTCGCCGTGCTCAATCGCCTGAGCGACGACATTGTGCGGCTGCTCTCGACCGGGTTGAAAAACTGGACCGCCGCCGTCTCGAATCACCTCCCATTCGGCGCGCGCTTTGCGCCGACCAACGGCAGCGGCGTGGTGCTGTTCTTCGACGGCTATCCGGAAGACCCGGTGTCGGTGCAGGCCTTCAACCAATTCGTGGATCAGTTGCGCAGCCGATTGCGCAAGGCAAGGGCGGGGGATCGCATCGACGTCATGCTGCGGCACGACCGCGTCGGACATGGCGTCTACAGTTATACGAACCTCATGCAGTTGGTGACGGACAGCGACAAAAACGCCGTGACAGACCTGCTGGCCCGTGTCGAGCGCGACCAGAAGCGTCGGCCGAACTTTCTGGTGCTGCTCGACGAGCCAACCACCGATTCGAAGAAGGCGTTGCGCGAATCGGTCGAAGCCGGGCTACACGGAGAGGCGCGCATGACGGTGCTGCGCCAGATCGTGCCCGTTATCACGTTCGACAACGACAACTGGCAGCAACTCCAGGACGACATCGTCTATGCGCAGGACAATTTTGGCGGGATCGGTTTCTGGCCGATGCCGCTGAGCGCCGCCGGCACGACGCAAAAGACCGATCCGGCGATGCCTACGGTCGACTCGCTGGTCCCCAAGGCGATGGAGGGCGTGCAGGCCTGTACGTTGACGCGCAGCATCAGTGAGTGCATCGCGGATCACTATCAGGATCCGCCCGGCGCACAATCGTCCGCCGTATGCAAGACGGTCTGCGAGAACCTCTACGCGTTCCGGCTGGCGACAAAGCTCGTGCTGCTGTTGCTGATCGGGTGCGGCGTGGCGTACTACGTATCGTGCCGCTGGCGGGAGTGGATGGCGCGCTACCATCACGCACCTGCGCTGGTCGTGGCCGCTGTATGGATGCTGCTGGGGCTGGCGTTGCTGTTCTGCGATCCGTTCCTGCGATGGCTCGCGCGCGGCTACATGATCCCGATTTTCCTGGTGCTGTTCATCATCGCGGTGATCGCCTGGTACCAGTACCAGCTCAAAGCGCGCGACGATCAGCCGTAATCTGTCATGATCAGTCCACTTTGACGGTAAACGAACGAAACAAGACGGGCCGCGCCGTTCGTAAAACGACGTGGGCCCGTCACCGATTTCAGCTATGCTGGCGACTAAACAAGCCGAAAGACGGGGTCATCGCGGGGATGACCATAGAGGGGGGCCGTACAGCACGCACCGCCCATAGCCCGTTCCGGCGATATACGAAACAAAATACTTCGCCAGGCCTACATGTCTATCCCGGCAACCTTCATCAGCATCGCGATCCTCTCGTGTGTCATGAGCGTGGCGGTTCTCGGCTCGCTGTATCAGGCGCACGTGCCAGGGGTTCGCTTGTGGAGCGTGGCCAGCGGACTGCTGGCCGTGACGTCCGCGCTGTTGCTCTCCGGCACATCGGATATCGTCGTGGCGACGTCGAGTAGCCTGCTGATGATTGCCTCGCTGCTCGGGGTACAAGGTTTCCGTCAGTTTCTGAATACGCGCACCGATTACGCGTGGGAATACGTGGCGATCGCCGCGATCCTCGGTCTGCTGATGTACTGGACGTTTGTGTCCCCGCACGTCGATGCCCGCAGCGCAATGATCTCGGGCGTCATCGCCTACGTCCGCTTTAACATTGGCTGGATGGTGCTGCGGTACCGTCCCCCGGGTCGGCCTAAGTACGCGTATTACTTCGTCTCGGTGGCTGCAACGCTCGGAGCGGTCGTGCACGGGGTTCGATCGATTGCCTACGCCCTGGGCCTCGCCCATGAAACGGTATTCCTTGAGCCGACACCCTTGAACGTGCTCTTCCTCGGCATGGCGACGCTCACGCTCCCGAGTCTGTCGGTCGGCATGGTTCTGCTGGCGCACGACCGGCTCGCCGACCGGATGGAGCGGCTTGCCACCTACGACGATCTGACCGGCGTGCTGGCGCGCCGCGCCTTCATTGCACGCGCCGAAACGGTTGCCCTGCAAAGCGGGATGGGGCGCATGCCGCTGTCCGTTGCCATTCTCGATATCGACAACTTCAAGAGCGTGAACGACCGGTATGGGCACGCCGCCGGGGATTGTGCGCTGGCGCACGTCGCGTCGCTGATCTCACGCTCCATCCGGGCCGACGACGTCGTCGGGCGCATTGGCGGGGAAGAGTTCGCCTTGCTGCTGCCGCACGTCACGAAAGAAGAAGCGGGCCGCCTCGTCGACCGGTTGCGCGACATTGTGGCCACTTCGGGTTCCTGCGTCCCGAACCGGGATGTGGTGCCCACGCTCAGTGCAGGCGTGGACGAGTTCGGCGCGGGCGACACCCTGGCGACCGTGATGGCCCGAGCCGACGCTGCGCTCTATGCGGCAAAGGCAAACGGCCGGAACTGCGTCGTGGTCGTGCCGGACACGGAAGTGCGTCCGGCCGAGGGCTGGGACCGGCGCGCTGACGCTGGCAAGGCGGCCACAGGCTGATGGAGGCCCGCTCGGGCCGCCGCCATTTTGGGCACTAATACCATCAGGTGATATTCCGGCATCCCCCGGGTCGACTAGTCTTTCGTCGGGTTGCACAGTGCACCCGCGCGCAACGTAAAGTCAAAGGACCCTGACCATGTCGAATCCCAAGCTCGAAGTCTTGACCCCTCAGAACAGCCAGCTCATCATCATCGACCACCAGCCGCAAATGGCATTCGGTGTTCAGTCGATGGACCGTCAGGCGCTGAAGAACAATGTGGTCGGTCTGGCCAAGGCCGCGAAGATTTTCAATATCCCGACGACGATCACGACGGTCGAGAGCGAATCGTTCTCCGGTTACACATATCCGGAAGTCCTCGACGTATTCCCCGGCGCGAAGACCCTTGAGCGCACCTCGATGAATTCGTGGGACGACCAAAAGGTGCGAGACGCGCTCAAGGCCAATGGCCGCAAAAAGGTGATCGTCGCGGGCCTGTGGACCGAAGTCTGCAATACGACCTTCGCCCTGTGCGCCATGCTCGAAGGCGACTACGAAATCTACATGGTCGGCGACGCCTCGGGCGGCACCAGCAAGGAAGCCCACGATTTCGCCATGCAGCGCATGGTGCAGGCGGGCGCAGTGCCGGTCACGTGGTTGCAGGTGCTTCTCGAATGGCAGCGCGACTGGGCGCACCGCGATACCTACGACGCAGTGATGAAGCTCGTCAAGGAACACGCTGGGGCCTACGGCATGGGTGTCGACTACGCTTATACGATGGTGCACAAGGCTGCGCAGCGCACGTCGGGTACGCACGAATCGCTGGCCCCGGTCCCGGCTCGCTGATCGTTCTCAACCGTTCGACGCAATAAAAAAGGCCGCCAGTTTTGACGCTGGTGGCCATTTTTGCGAGTTGAGTGCGAGACGGTCAGTCGTCCAGCGGCAACCCGCTACGATCCTTTACCAGCGCGACGGCAACGACCGACACCAGCGCGCACGCGATCATGAAGAAGACCACCGGCACGTAGCTGCCGCCGAAGTAGGCGACGAGCGCAGTGGCAATCAGCGGCATCGGACCGCCGACGAGCGCAGCGCCGATCTGATAGCCGAGAGACATCCCGGTGTAGCGAATCGACGGCGGGAACGCCTCGGCGAGCAACGTGCCGATCATCGAGCCATAGGTCGTCCAGATCACGCTCAGGCCGACCCCCACGGCCACCGACGCCAGCAGAATCGACTTCTGATTCAGCAGCCAGAAGTACGGCCCGATCCACACGATGAACGCGACCGTGCCCCACAGGAAGACCTTCTTGCGCCCGATCTTGTCCGACAGATGCCCGAAGTAGAGCATGAACGGGAAGGCGATCAGCGCGCAGACCAGCACGATGTTCAGAATGTCCGAGCGCTGGAAGCCGTGACCGATCATGTACGAGATCGTGAACGTGGCATACAGGAAGAACGTCGACGTCTCCACCACCTTCGCGCCAATGGCGATCAGCACCGAACGCCAGTGATCCTGCAACGTTTCCTTGAGCGGAATGCGCGTCTCAGTGCGCGTGGCCATGATCTTCTTGAACGATGGCGTCTCGCCCACGGCGTTGCGAATCCACATGCCGATCAGCACCAGCACGATAGAGCCGACGAACGGAATGCGCCATCCCCAGCTTTGGAAGTCGGCGTCGCTGATCGAGTTGCTCAACAGCGACGTGATGATGTTGCCCAGCGCTAGCCCAAGCACCGCACCCGTCTGCGGTACCGCACCGTAGAAGCCGCGACGATGGCGGGGCGAGTACTCGACCGCCAGCAAAACCCCGCCGCCCCATTCGCCGCCCAGCGCCAGCCCTTGCATCAGCCGCAGCACGGAGAGCAGGATCGGCGCCCATACGCCGATCTGGTCGTAATTGGGTAGCAAGCCCATGAGTACCGTCGACATGCCCATCATCGTCAACGTGATGGCCAGCGTCTTCTTGCGACCGACGCGATCGCCGATGTGCGCGAAGATCACGCCGCCCAGCGGGCGAATGACGAAGGCCAGCGCGAACGTCGCCAGCGCCAGCAGGTTGCTGACCAGCGGGTCGGTGCTTGGGAAGAATTGCTTTGCGAAGATGATGGACGCCATCGTTCCGTAAAGGAAGTAGTCGTACCACTCGATGGTGCTGCCCACGGCACTGCCGAGGAGTGCGCGTCGACGCTCGGCGTCGGGCACCATCGCTTCTTTCATTGATGACGTCAGGCCGGGGGTGCCTGCGCTGTTGGGCGCTATTCCGCTCATTGTCTCCACCTTGTTTTTTAATGACCGGACGAAGTCTACAAAGGCGGGAGCCGTCGGTACACTGAACGTTTGCGTTAGTGCTATAACTTTTTCTCAGAGCAGGCGGTGGTGTCGCGTCCCTTCGCCATGCGAGGGACGCATACCTGCGATGCCGTGGGCGAAGGAGCGCAGCTTATTCGCCCCGGACGGCGCCATTCGCGACGATGGCGTCCATCAACATCTGCGCGCCGTGCGACAGTGGGGCACCGCGCCGTGTGACCAGCTCGTACGGCTCGCTGAGAGACGACAGCGTCAGGGGCAGCGTGCAGGCGATGCCGTGTTCGGTGTGGAAGCGCGCCACATCGATGGACACCAGCGCGACCAGCGACGGGTTCTTTTGAAGCAACGACACGGTCGCAAAGGCGGACGTCGTTTCCAGTAAATGCGCGGGAAACCGCAGCCCTGCGTCATGAAACTCCCGCTCCAGCAGTCGTCGCATCGGCATGTTGGCCCGGTAGACCACCCAACGGTAGTGCGCGAGATCTTCCAGAGATACATGGGCGGTGTCGGCCAGCGGGTGCGCAGTATTGGCGATGACGGCGAGCGTTTCGTCCTGAACAAAGGTGCTGTCGTATAGGTAGGGCGTCTGGCTGACGCTTGTGCGGCAGACGGCGAGATCGAGCCGACCGGCATCGATCTGGCTCAGCAGGGCGGCGCTCGTGTCTTCGACGATTTCAATCGACATCTCGGGCTGCACCTCACTGACCGCAGTGATGGCGTCGGTGAGCAACGGTACGGCCCCCATGATCACGCCCACCGACACGCGCCCGCCATGTCCGCGCATGATCCCGACCATCTCTTCGCGCAAGTGCGCCAGATCCGACTGGATCAGTCGAGCGTAACGAATCACACAGTGCCCGACGGCGTTCGGTTCGAGGCCGCGGTTCGAGCGCTCGAACAGGGCGGTGCCGAAGGTCGTCTCGATCTCATGCAACGCCTTGCTGGCCCCAGGCTGCGTCATTGCGAGCTGCTTGGCCGCGCCCAGCAACGAACCGTGTTCCTCGATGGCGATGAGCAACCGGAGTTGCTTGACGTGCAGCCGGGAGATGATCGAATTTAGCGAGGGAGGCATCATTGTCTTGATGAAAAGTTATATCGCTATCAAATGCTGTCAATATCGCCGCGGCGCGATGGGCCATACACTGCGAAATCTCTGCGTGAGCATAGCTTTTCTATAACTTTCCGTCATCTACTATGTCCCTCATCAACTACATCACCCAGATCCAGTTCGGCTTCGACTCGATCCGGCTTCTCGCGAGCGAGTGCGAACGCATCGGCATTCGCCGCCCGTTGATCGTGACGGACGCGGGCATTCGTGCCGCCGGATTGCTCAACACCGTATTGAGCGCGCTGGGGCAGGGCGAGTCGGTGCCTGTCTTCGACGCGACACCGCCTAACCCGAACGAATCGGTCGTACGCGACGCGGTCGCCATGTATCGGTCGAACGAATGCGATGGTGTGATTGCCCTGGGCGGCGGCTCGTCCATCGATCTGGCCAAGGGAGTTGCGGTGTGCGCAACGCATGAGGGGCCGTTGCAAAGTTTTGCCGTGATCGAAGGGGGCGCGGCGCGTATCACGTCGGCGACGGCTCCGGTCGTCGCGATTCCGACGACCGCCGGTACCGGGAGCGAAGTCGGCCGTGGGGCGATCCTGATCCTCGACGATGGGCGCAAGGTCGGGGTCATCTCCCCGTACGTGGTACCTCGCGTGGCCATCTGCGACCCCGCACTGACGCTGGGTTTGCCTGCCGGAATGACGGCCGCGACCGGCATGGACGCCATCGCGCACTGCATGGAAACGTTCATGGCCCCGGCGTTCAATCCGCCCGCCGACGGTATCGCGCTCGACGGCCTGTGGCGCGCCTGGCGGCACATCGAGCGCGCAACACGCGAGCCGTCCGATCGTGAAGCACGCCTGAACATGATGAGTGCGTCGATGCAAGGTGCGCTTGCCTTTCAGAAGGGCCTCGGCTGCGTGCACAGCCTGAGCCACTCGCTGGGCGGCATGAATCCTCGCCTGCATCACGGCACGCTCAACGCTATCCTGTTGCCTGCCGTGATCGCGTTCAACCGCACGGCGCCTTCGATGCAGGAGGATTCCAAGCTCGACCGGCTGGCGCAGGCGATGGGATTGCCCTCGGGCGACGACGTGGGTCCGGCGATTGCCGCGATGACAGCCAGACTCGGCCTGCCGGGTGGACTTGCGGAACTGGGGGTGACTCGCGAGCAGTTCCCGCGCATCATCGAGGGTGCGCTGAAAGATCACAGCCACAAGACCAACCCGCGAGATGCCTCGGCTGAGGATTATCGCGAGATGCTGGACGCGTCGATGTAATGCGCAGTGGGGTGTACGGAGGGCCGATGGCCATCAGTTCGTGCGCCTCGCCTTTGCCCAATCATTCTCAGGAAATTCATATGGTTACGTCAGGTTATACAGACACCAAACTTCTGATTAACGGCGAGTGGTGCGATGCCGCCAGCGGCAAGACGCTCGACGTCGTCAACCCGGCGACGGGCGCCGCCATCGGTAAAGTCGCGCATGCGGGCATCGCCGACCTCGACCGCGCCCTCGACGCCGCCCAGCGCGGTTTCGCCACGTGGCGCAAGATTCCGGCCGCCGAGCGTGCCGTGACGATGCGCAAGGCTGCTGTCCTTGTGCGCGAACGTGCCGATTCGATTGCGCGGCTCATGACGCAGGAGCAGGGCAAGCCGTTCGCCGAAGCGCGTGTCGAAGTGCTCTCCGCTGCAGGCATCATCGAATGGTTCGCCGACGAAGGCATGCGCGTGTATGGCCGTGTCGTGCCGTCGCGCAATCTGAATGCGCAGCAGACGGTGCTTAAGGAGCCGATCGGTCCGGTCGCCGCCTTCACGCCGTGGAACTTCCCCGTCAACCAGGTTGTGCGCAAACTGAGCGCTGCGCTGGCCTGCGGCTGTTCGTTCCTGGTCAAGGCACCGGAAGAGACTCCGGCATCGCCTGCCGCGCTGCTGCAAGCGTTTGTCGACGCCGGCGTGCCAGCCGGTGTGGTGGGGCTGGTCTTCGGTGATCCGGCCGAGATTTCCAGCTATCTGATTCCGCACCCGATCATCCGCAAGATTACATTCACCGGCTCGACGCCGGTCGGCAAGCAACTGGCCTCGCTGGCCGGTCTGCACATGAAACGCGCGACGATGGAGCTGGGCGGTCATGCGCCGGTCATCGTGGCCGAAGACGCCGACCTCGCGCTGGCCATCAAGGCGGCGGGTGGTGCGAAGTTCCGTAACGCCGGTCAGGTGTGCATTTCGCCGACGCGTTTTCTCGTGCACAACAGCATCAAGGACGAGTTCGCGAAGGCGCTCGTCAAGCACGCCGAATCGCTGAAGCTGGGCGACGGTCTTGCCGAAGGCACGACGCTCGGCCCGCTCGCCAACGCACGTCGTGTCACGGCCATGAGCCGCGTCATCGAAGATGCACGCAAGACGGGCGCGACGATTGCAACGGGCGGCGAGCGCGTCGGCACGTCCGGCAACTTCTTCGCTCCGACCGTGCTGACCGACGTGTCGCTCGAAGCCGATGTGTTCAATAACGAGCCGTTCGGCCCGGTGGCGGCCATCCGTGGCTTCGATAAGCTCGAAGACGCGATTGCAGAAGCGAACCGTCTGCCGTTCGGTCTGGCCGGTTACGCGTTCACGCAATCGTTCCGCAACGTGCACTTGCTCTCGCAGCAGTTGGAAGTGGGCATGCTGTGGGTCAACCAGCCGGCCGCGCCGTCCCCCGAAATGCCGTTCGGCGGCGTGAAGGATTCGGGCTACGGTTCGGAAGGCGGACCGGAGGCAATGGAAGCCTATCTCGTGACGAAGGCTGTCTCGGTCATGGCGAACTGATCGCCTGAGTGATCGTCTGAAAAGCGCGGCACCCCGTCCCTGGGGGGCCGCGTTCCGTATAAGTCAAATCGTATGCGGACATCCGAAGATCGAATCGCCACGTGTGCTTCGCGCATCACAATCTTCCTGATCGTCACACGCCGTTGCGCGAAGACGCCTCTCTCAGGAAGCGCGATGATCGAAATCTATCTGCTGACGGCCGTTGGCGCCGTCGTCGCCGGTTTTGTGCAAGGCATCTCCGGCTTCGCTTTCGGACTGGTCGCCATGTCGTTCTGGGCATGGTCGCTGGACCCCAAACTCGCGGCATGTCTGGCCGTGTTCGGTGCACTGACCGGACAACTCCTGAGCGCCGTGACGATGCGTCGCGGATTCAATCTGAAGTTATTGCTGCCGTTCTTGCTGGGTGGACTCGCTGGCATTCCGGTGGGGGTCGCCATTCTGCCGCATCTGGAAATGCACTGGTTCAAGGCGGCGTTGGGCACGTTGCTTGTCGTCTGGTGTCCGGGCATGTTGCTCGCTCGGGATCTGCCGAAGATCACGGTTGGCGGCCGGTTCGGCGACGCCGTTGCAGGGTTGACGGGCGGTGTACTGAGCGGCATTGGCGGGTTCGCCGGGACGTTGCCCACACTGTGGTGCACGTTGCGAGGTTTCGAGAAGGATACGCAGCGCGCAGTCATCCAGAACTTCAATCTGGCGATGCTGACGGTGACGATGGGGGCCTATCTCGCGACGGGTGTCGTGACGAAAGAGGCCGTTCCCTTGTTCGCTATCGTCGGTCCGGCGATGCTGATTCCGACCTTCCTCGGCGCGAAGCTGTACATCGGTCTGAGCGAAGCACGTTTCCGCCAGATCGTTCTCTCGCTGCTGACAGCATCGGGCATTGCGTTGCTCGCGTCGTCAGTGCCCCATCTTGTCTAACGTGTCGTGAGCGTGGACCGTTCTCCTGACCGGTCCACGAGGGTTCACGTCGACGTATCGACCATCAGTTGCACGCGATCCGCAGCGAAGTGCGTGATGCCGTATTTGATCGGCAAGCCGTCGAGATCGACGTCGACGTTCTCGACCCAAAGCACCGGTTGCTGGCGATTCACGCCGAGACGCCAGGCGATCTCGGTGTCCGGCAGCACGCTGCCGATGCGGCTCCACTTGCGCAGATAGTCAGGCACGCCCATCGAGGCGAGCGCGTGCGTGATGCTGCTGTCTTCTTCGAGCAGGCTCGGCAGATCCGGGAAGCGCGCGGCAGGGTACCAGTTGCACGCGTACGTCAGCGGCACGCCGTCGGCCGCATGCAGCGACTCGATGCGCCACACCGGGGCGCGCACACGCAATTCCAGCGCCTTGGCGACGGCCGCATCGGCCTGAAGGCGCACCGCCGAGAGCATCTGTCCCTCGGCTGCGTGATGTTGCTGGCGCAGGTTCTCGGTGAAGCGTGTGCGTCGCCCGATCAGATAGTCGATGGCGCCGCGCTGCACGAAGGTGCCGCGTCCTTGTTCGATGCTCACCAGACCGTTCGCGGCCAACCCCAGTACGGCGCGTCGCACCGTGTGACGGTTCACGTCGAAGCGCTTTGCGAGTTCCCCTTCGCTCGGCAGACGGCCTTCGTCGCCGAAACCGTTGGCGGCAATCTCCCTGGCGAGAATCTGCTCGATCTGACGCCAGACGGCCACCCCTGCGCCGCGCTCGACCCGCTCCCCATTGGCTGCATTTGCACTCAATACTGCATTCCCGCTCGCTGTCATAGCGACGTCATCCCCTGGACTTCATATGTTCATCGATCAGGGCGCATTGTAGTGCGCGCGACGTGATGGATGTGTGACTTTGGCGTGTCCGTATGCAGAATCGTCACGATTTCGGGGCGTAATTTTTAGTAACAAAATCATCTAGACGTTCAGATAAATGAATCACGGTTCTGTCATGTCCGATTCCTAGAATCCGCAGCAGAGTTTTCGCACGCCCGTAGTACAACCCAGAGGGAATTCATGAAAGCTATCAAACGCTTCGCCGCGCTCGCCTTCTTTGCTGCTGTCGCCAGCGGTGCAGCACACGCCGCAGGCGAGTGCCCGAACAATGGTGTCGTGCGCTTCGGCGTCGAGCCGTACGAATCGTCGGCACGCATGCTGCCGGTCTACACCGATCTCGCCAAGCTGATCGGCGACAAGCTCGGCTGCAAGGTCGAGTTGTACATCGCCACGAGCTATAACGCCGAGATCGAAGCGATGCGCAACAACAAGCTCGAATTCGCCCAGTTCGGTCCGCTCGGCTATGTGCTTGCGCATCAGGTCGCGCATGCCGAAGCTGTCGCCACGTTCGCCAATGAAAACGGTTCGCCGCAGAACTACTACGCATCGATCGTCACGTGGCCGGGTTCGGGCGTGACGACGCTTGCCGACACGGCGGGTAAGTCGTTCGCGTACGCCGATCCGGCATCGACCTCGGGTCACCTGTTCCCGGCCTACGGTCTGCGTAAGAACGGCATCGACCCGGACAAGGGTGTGAAGGCCATCTATGCAGGCAGCCACACGGCGTCGTTCGAAGCCCTGCGTAACCACAAGGTCGTCGCTGGCGAACTGAACAGCGAAGAAATCTCCAGCGCGCGTCTGCACGGCGAATACGACGACAAGGCTTACGTCACGCTGTGGAAGTCGGACCCGATCCCGGTCGACCCGATGGCCGTTCGTGGCGATCTGCCTGCCGAGTTCAAGACGCGTCTGGCGAAGATCCTGTCGAATCTCGACCTGAAGGAACTGCCGGAAGCCGACCAGAAGTTCATGGCTGCCAACGCGACTCCGGCGCTCAAGACCGTGCCGCAGAACGACGCGGCCTACAACCAGATTCGCGATCTCGTCTCCACCCTCCATATCGATCTGTCGAAACTGTGAACACCTTGTCCAAAGCAACGGACGGATTGGCATTGCCCCCGGCTGACGCATTCGCGGCCGCCGGGGCCGCCCATGCCAGCACGCCGGGAGCGTTTCGCCGTACCAAACTCGCCCCCGGTGTGAAGCTCGCCGTTCAGAATCTGACGATGTGCTACGCGAACGGTCATACCGCGTTGCGCGATTTCAATCTGTCGGTCGAGGCCGGCGAAATGGTCGTGGTGCTCGGCAGCAATGGCTCCGGCAAATCGACCTTCATGAAGTGCGTGGTCGGCATCAACCGTCCGACGCAGGGCAGCGTGAATCTGGCCGGACGCGATCTGGTTAAGCTGTCCGGCGAGCCGCTGCGCGAAGCGCGTCTGCCGCTCGCACTGATCTCGCAGAACGCCAATCTGGTCAAGCGTCGCAGCGTGATCGCCAATGTGTGCTGTGGCGCACTCGGACGTCACCGCACACTCGCGAGCGCACTCGGACGCATGCCGCGCGAAACCATCGAACCGGCGCGCGCGTATCTGGACGAAGTCGGTCTGCTGCATCTCGAAAAGCAACGTGCTGGCACGCTTTCGGGCGGTCAGGCGCAACGTGTCGCCGTCGCCCGTGCCCTGGCTCAGGAACCGCATGTGTTACTGGCCGATGAGCCCGTCGCGAGTCTCGACCCCGAGGCCGCCGACGAAGTCATGCGCCTGCTGCGTCGTCTCGCAACCGAGGACGGACTGGCCGTCGTCGTTGTGCTGCACCAGCCGGATCTCGCCATGCGCTATGCCGACCGTATGGTCGGACTGCGTCGCGGCGTGATGGAATTCGATCAGCTGGCGCATGAAGTGTCCGCCCGTCAAATCGCCAATCTTTATGTCACCGAGGCTTCATGAGTACAGTGCTTGAAATGCGGGGCGGTCGTGGCCCGGGAGAGATGCCTGCGGGCATGCGCAACGCACTGACGTTGATCGGTGTAGTGATCGCCATCGCGTTGTTTGTGCAGGCGTGGATCGTTGTGCAGGCGCGTCCGCAGGATCTGATTACCGGCGCACACGGCATGGCCGACATCATTTCGCGCGCCATGCCACCGGATTTTGCGCAGTTCATTCCGAACTTGCGCCCGGTGCTCGAAACCATCGACCTGGCGATCTTCGGCACGGTGTTCGGCATACTGCTGGCCTTCCCGCTGGCGATTCTCGCGGCGAAGAATGTCACGCCAGGGTTGCCGCTGTACTACGGCGCACGTGCAGTGATCGGCGTGACACGCGCGGTGCCCGATCTGGTGTGGGCGTTGCTGTTCGTGACGGCGGTCGGTCTCGGGCCGTTCCCCGGCGCACTGGCGCTCGCCGTCCACTCGGTCGGCATGCTCGGGCGTCTGTTCGCTGAAGTCATCGAAGACATGGACATGGGGCCGGTCGAAGCCCTGACGCTTACCGGCGCGGGACGCGTCGCCGTACTCACCCATGCGGTCATTCCCGGCGTATTGCCTTCGCTACTGGGGATCGGGCTATTCCGCTTCGACGAGAACCTGCGGTCGTCACTGGTGCTCGGTTTTGTGGGCGCTGGCGGCATCGGTTTCCAGTTGCTCACGGCGATGAACCTGTTCGACTACCAGACGGTGTCGTACCTGCTGATCGTCACGTTCGTATTGGTGGCTTGTGCGGAGCGCGCTTCGGCGTACCTGCGCAGTCTGGTGCATTGAGGGCAGGGCAGTATGCAACGTATCAATTGCGGGGAGGGCGTCGATCCGTGGACCGGCGCGCGAGTGTTGAGCGAGGTGCCGGAGATCGATCCGACGTCACTCGTGCGCGATAGCGATTTCGGGCGCTTTACCTATCTCGGACCGAACTCGGCGGTGCGGGCGTCAACGATTGGCGACTACGGCTACGCGATGGGCAGCAACCAGATCGCGCACGCGCACATTGGTAAGTTCGTAAATATCGCGACGGGCGTTCGCATCAATCCGTCGAATCATCCGATGTGGCGCGCTACGCTGCACCACTTCACGTATCGTTCGCGCTCATACGGTATGTCGCTCGACGACGATGCCGAGATTTTCGACTGGCGTGCGCAGGACGCCATCGCGATCGGCCCGGACGTCTGGATTGGCCACAACGCGATCATCATGCCGGGAGTGAGCATCGGCACGGGGGCCGCGATTGGCTCCGGTGCGGTGGTGACGAAGGACGTGCCGCCGTACGCCATCGTCGTCGGTGTGCCCGCCCGGGTGCTGCGCTATCGCATGGACGACCGCACCGCCGAGCGCATGCGGTCGATTGCGTGGTGGGACTGGAATCCGGCGGAACTGGACGCGGCGCTCGCCGATTTCAGAAACCTGAGTTCGGCAGCGTTCGTCGAGAAGTACGAGCGGTAGGACGGGTGGTCGGGGGCTGACGTGCCGCAATGCCGGGTACATCGGCCACGTGCTTCCGTAGTAGAATCCGCCGGAATTGCCGGGACAACCGACGGGAGCGTCACCGACCATGCAATTCCATGCGAAGCCGCATCAGGACAACGACAATCGGACCCCGGTCGCACCGGAGGTTTCCCGACCGAAAACGGCCACATGGCGCTATCACTTCGTCGATAGCCGACCCGCCACTGCTCAGTTTCGCAGTCTGCAAAGCATTGTGAACGACAGCCCACGGGCCGTTGCACAGCGCAAACGCATCGACAGTCTTTTTCCCTCGCAAGCGACGCCTACGCAACGGCGTGTCACCGACGATCTCTACACGCGCGGTCTCACAGGTGGACTCAACGACGGCGAAGTCGCGTTGAGTCGGCGGCCCGATGTCGGAGCCGTCCATCTCGGCCTTCTGGCGCAATCGCTTAAACCCATTACCCAGCCCAACGCGACGCCAGTGGCCGACGCGCTGCACGCCAACACTGCCGTCGTCACGCCTGGCCGCGTGCAGATGAAAGGCATCGAAGCGACCGCCGATCCGGTTTCGATTGCGCGTCAGGTGGGACAACTGCGTCCGAAGGACACGCGTATCCGACAGTTTGCCGGGGGACGCTTCGAGCTTCAGGCGCGCCTGAATCCCTGGGTGTCGGTGTTGACTGGCGCGGTACTTGAAGATCTGGCCGGCAGCTCGGCGAATCCCAAGGACGGTACGCGCTATCCGGGCCAGCCAGATGTTGTATGGCGGGACGAAATTCCGGAGGAAGGTCATTCGGGTGCCTACGCGGCCTTTATGCAATGTCTTGCGGAAATCGACGCTGACGAGTCGCTGAAGCCCGTGGAAAAGCAGCGGGTCAAGTCGGAGATGCTGTTCGCGTTTCATGGCGGTCTGAAATCGTTGCCTGCCGCAGCCATTCTGAAGTTTGGTACGGATCTGATGCACGCCATTGAGGCACATGAGGCAACGGATTCGCTCGACGCGGCGTTTGAGGAAAACCGCGTCGTTTACCGCACATGGCATGAACCCAGACGGATCGCCGAGTCGACCCAATTGGGCGCGAGCAAGGAGGGCGGCGCAGAGCTTGTGGGGGCAGACGCACTGAACGTCGCCCTAAATCCGGGGCGCTTCAGGGCGCACAAGGAGAAAACGAAAGCGGCCGATTCGGGACTCGTGCCCATCGGTGCGGCGCCGTCGTCGTTGCTTTACGGCGACCTTGAGGGCAATTTGAAGAATACGGTTTTCCTGCGGGATCGCGGCACGGCTGCCGCACTCTTGCCCGAAAATCTGAACGCAAGCTTTAGCCTGTTCAACGAGACCGCCAAATCGGTGTTCCGGTCGAAACAACCGGAAGACGAATTAGATGCCGACAAGCAGAATCTGCAAAAGCACGCCAAAGCGATGCGCGCTCATGTGACTCGGCCGGTCTTCTTCGACAAGGGGGACATTCAGTCGTCCGTGGGGGCCTATAGTCACAAGGACAAAGGTGACGATGACGATCTTCATGTCAGAAAGACGCATTCAGCACTGGGCGTGGATCACAACCCCCTGCGCGAGACCCTTGAGCAGAAATGGAACGATCCACTGCGCCGCAACGCGATCTTCTACCAGACGTTCTCCGAACACTCTCGGGCCAATGTGCATGGCGGCGCGTGGAACGAGATGGTCGTCAAGTATCGAGGGACGGGGAAAACCTCCGCGCTTGATGACAACGTGGCGCAATGGGTGCCGGGCATCCCCACGAACGACACCATCGCCCCGCAACTTCTCGACAGCGGCAAGTTCAGTGCGGAGTATGCGGAGGATACTAAGGCAGAGGCAGACACGGTGCTGGACGGGAAAGCGTTCGATCCCGTCGTTGACCAACCCGAAGCCCTCGTTGGCAAGCGACGAGTAAAGAAGAAAAAGGGCGGGCAATAAGGCACTGCGGCGCTACCGCACTAATGCCTTTCGCGCAGATCGATGCCCATCCGCTGCAACGCCGACGTGCGGCCTTGCACGAATTGTTCGGCCTGAGTAGCCAGCCACGCCTTAAACACGGCGACCGATGGCGACTCGCGATTACGCATGACAGTCCAGTAGCTTGCCGGTGAACGAACCGCCACCGGCAGCACCGGTATGAGGCGTCCATCGGCCAATTCATCCACGATCAGTGAGGCGCGGCCGATGGCCACGCCCTGATGATTGAGCGCTGCGCTATACGCCATGCTTGCCAGATTGAAGCGCGGGCCATTCACGAAAGGCAGCCAGTCGGGCCGGATCGCTTGCATCCAGGCCTGCCATTCCGCAGACGCTTCCGCCCCCGGCCACGCAAATGCATCGTGTAGCAACACGCAGCCCGCATCGATCCGTCCTTCGGCAAGTATCGGCGTGCGCTGAAGATAGGCGGGCGTTGCCACCGGGATCAGCCACTCGTCGAACAATCCGGCGCGGCTACGGGGCGTACCGGGCGTCTCGGCACAGTACCGGATCGCCAGATCGATTTCCGAGATGTTGTCCGTCGCGACGCCGAGCGCGCCGAACTCCGCCATCAACTGCACCGGGTTGCGTTCGTCGTGATGGTGATACTGCGATAGCCGCGACACTAGCCAATGCAGGGCAAACGAAGGGCAGCATCCGACTTTCACCGGCGTGGCCGAATTGGAAATGCTCGCCAGCGTCGATTCGATTTCGTCGAACGCCCGCTGTGCGCCTTCGAGTAGCGTGCTCCCTTCCGAGGTCAGCGCCAGACTTCGATGACCGCGCACGAACAGCGGATACCCCAGACGCCGTTCCAACTGACGCATCTGCTGACTGATGGCGCTTTGCGTGAGGTTGAGCGCGTCCGCCGCGCGGGTAAAACTGAGCAGCTTTGCCGCCACAGTGAACGGGCGCAATGCGCCAAGCAAAGAAGCGTCGACCACGTTTCGCATTAGTTCGCCTAACTCCAGAGTAAAAAATCGTCGCTTGTCACGATATCGGGATTTCTAGACCATGCTTCGGTCACGCCGGGAAAAAGCACGTTGGCTCGTGCGAATTAGCATAAGCCATTTTCGCGAGAAACGAATCGCTGATAAGGAGGTATCTTGATTTCATCACTGGCATCTGCGCTGGGCAAATTTCCGACCGTCGCACTGACGCGTCTGTCGACGCCGATAACGCGCGTCGAGCGTCTTGAGCAGGCGTGTGGCGCTCAATCGCGCGGCATCCGGATCTTCGTCAAGCGCGACGATATCGGCGATATCGGCAGCGGCGGCAACAAGCTTCGTAAGCTGGCGTTCCTGCTCGGACAGGCGCAGGCGGAGCGGGCCGACACGGTGATTACCGTAGGCGGCATTCAGTCGAATCACGCACGACTTACGGCGGCCGCGTGTGCGAAACTCGGCATCGCTTGCGAGCTGTTTCTCTCCGATATGGTGCCCATCCACGTCGCTGAGTATCGCGAAAGCGGGAACGTGCTGCTAGACCGGATCTTCGGGGCGACGATGACGGTCGTGCCGTCGGACGGGGACGTCATGGCCGTCGCCAACGCCAGGGCGGCCGAACTGGCCTCCACAGGACGCCGCGCGATGGTCATTCCTGCCGGTGGCTCATCGCCACGGGGGACGTTAGGGTACGCGCAGTGTGCTCAGGAAATTCTCGAATTCGAAGCGCAGAACGCCACTGAATTCCGTCATATCGTGATTCCCAACGGCAGCCACGGGACGCAGGCCGGACTGATTGCCGGGTTGACGTTTGCCGGTCAGCGCGGGGCGCGGGTAAAAGCCTACTCGGTGCTGGCTGATCGTGACGTCACGCACGCCAGGACGACCGTATTGGCACGCAACGCACTGGAACTGCTCGGCGGGAACCCGGCGGACGTGGATGAGCAGGTCGACGTCGTAGTCGACGGCGGATATCGGGGCGCCGCCTACGGCATACCCACACAAGCCATGGTCGACGCGGTCCATCTGCTGGCCAGGACCGAGGGCATGCTGTTGGACCCGGTGTACTCGGGGAAGGCGTTCTCGGGACTGCTGGCCGATATTGCGAGCGACCGCATTCCCGCAGGTGCAGACGTGCTGTTCGTCGCCACAGGCGGCGTGCCTGGCCTCTTTGCGTATCGCGACACGTTGGCGCAGACGCGAGTGACTAGCGATTGAAGGGCCCGGCATCACTGGCGCTCAGACGCTATTTCGCGCGCTGGGATCGTCAGCGTGCCAGCCGTATCACAATTCAACGGGGGCCCGGATGACCTGCACGGTCATCGCCAATTTCCGAACTGTGCGGTATTCGGACATGGTGATGGGGAAGAAATTCTGGCCGGCATCATCGACGGATGTCGTCATCCACGCCCCATGCGCCTGCGCCGAGGGCATGGGACCAATGTCGTCGAAGTTCCGGTGGCGTCCGTTGGCGTCCCTGCTGTAGACGAGGAATTCCACGGGGACTCGCTCCGGGCCTTCCAACTGTGCCCATTCCAGACCAATTTTGGAGAGGCGACGGAAGAAGGCATTGTGAAACGCGTTTTCCAATGCCGAGTCCAGGACGTCCCCCTCCAGTGGCTTGCGGATCTCCCGGTCGCGAAGGTCATGGGCGTGATGGCGAAGCCGCATGTCGGCCCGGCCTCGCCCGCCGACGTGCCACAGTCTGCCGCCCGAATTTAGCGAGAGATTCTTCTTGACCATCTTTTGCAGGTGCGCGAATCGCTCATCTTCCGTGAAGTTACGAAATCGATGATGTAGGGATAATTCTTCGGCGCGAGAATGCAAATGGGTGGACCACCGTTGCAAAAGCGAAGCGGCGGTTTGCGTATTAAGATGCGGGAGGTGTCGCATGAGCCGTTTTACGTGCTTGCGTCTGACCTCGATGCCTTTCTGGATTTTTTTCAATGCGCCGCGCCCCCTGATGCCGAGTGCTTCGTTAAATTCGTTGATACGGAATCTGACGAGACCGCCGGGCTGATGTACGCGGTTGTACGCTTCGAGATAAGGGATTCGGACATCATCCATCCCATAAACGATGCTGACGGCTTGCTGACCGTCGCGATCCGCAAGCGTCAGCGGATTGTTGACGACAAAACGATAGCGGTTCAGGCCGTCGACGTTACCCGCCGGGTCAGGGTTGAGCCAGCGATGCAGCCAGGGCGCGTGATAGCGCTGCCCGTGGTAATTGAGTCCGGTCGCATCTTGTTCGTGCCCGGCGTAACGGATGGTGCGATACCCGGCGGCGATTTCGCTGGCGGCCGCGCGCCACGCAGTACCACCGAAGGCATAGTAGCTCTCGCGTGAAATGACTTCTGCCTTCGCGTCGATTTCCACGGTGGCACTTTCCAGATGGTCGGCAAGTATGTAGCGGACTTGATGATTCTCGACTCGCGCAGGTAACCCGGTCTCCCAGACGTATACCTGTACGCGAGTCCGACCGGCATCGAGCATGGCGACATGCATCACTTCGCCGGTGGCAGTATCCCGACGCAGCTCCAGTCCATGAAGATAGCGGGTCTCGCGCACATGGGTCGTGGATGCGGCAAGTCGTTTGCCGACTTTGCGCACGCGGTCGCCTTGCGCGTCGTACACATAGCGCTCCTCATCTGCCGAGCCATCGTCGTGTGTCATGAATGTGACGGCCGCGAGTCGGTTTGCGGCGCTCCAGCGGATCGGCTGGCCGGTGGTCAACGCCAAGAGATTGCCGCAGAGATCGAACGACGCCTCGACGTCAGGCTCAGGCAGGCCACTTTCCCACAACACGCTTCGGTTGCTCATGTGCGATACAGCAAAGCGCTGTTTCCAGCTTTGGCCTCGCGTGTCGGATGTGTGCGCCACCTCGACGAGATTGCCGCCCGCGTCATAGGAGAACGTCTGCGTGTAGGGTGTGGTACGCGTCGCGTCAGGCACGGGAATCCAATCCGGCAATGCCGGGGAAGGGGGGAGCGTCGCGCTCTCGCGTCCTGTGGCTTCGATCAGTTGGTAGAGCGAGTCATAGACGTACGTCTGCGTGCCGTCGATGCGTCGATTTCGCCAGAATTGCACCGGGGCCATGGCATTAGTGATTCGGACGACATTGCCCACGGGATCGTAGTCGTAGGCCAGATCCTGTAGCGTGGCGCCGTCGGCGGTTTGGCAAACCCTGCGCAAGAGCCGTTCCGAGGCGGTATCGAAGAGGGTGTTTTCCGTCACCCCGTTGCCCAGCGTTTGCGCCACGATTCGTCCGCGGGCGTCAGCCGTCGCATGAGTGATGAGCGCTGTCGCCTCGCCGCCGGGCGTCTGCCATGTACTGCCGCAAAGCGTTGCGTCGACTGTATAGACGTGTCGCTGCGTATTGCCGACAGCATCAGTCTGTGCGAGGAGCGCGTCGGTCGCGTCGTGTTGCCAGCAGGTTTCGTATGTGATGTTTTCGAGCAAGGCGTCGCGTTCGTCGACATCCTCCGGCCAGTCGGGGACATCGAGCGTTGCCAGGAATCGACGTCGTTCCGCGAACGGTTGCCCGCCTAGCCCGAATGCAGGGACGGTCAGTGTTCCGGCGTCATCGTCGCGCCTGATGACCTGAGCGCACCCGTTGCACTGCGCACTGGTTGCGTCACCGTAGGTCGTCCGACTCGCGCAGCGCTCGGGTTCGCCCGTCGATTGCTCGAACGTGGCGACCTCACGCATCTGATCGTCGTAAGCGATGCGCGCCCGTGTACCGCGTCCGTCCCAGGCGAGAAGACGTTGTCCCACATCACGGGCGAGCGTGATTTCCGTCCCCCCGTCTGCGTTGTCGACGCGTAGCAATTGCCCGGACAGACCGAATATCGCTCTCTCGTTAGGCGAGTTGCGCAACCCTTGCCCCAGCCGTGCGTCCCAACGCGCAACGACGTGCGAGCGCCCATCCCTGACTTGCCGCTCAGGTCTGGCCTCAGGCGTGTCGTCAGCATCGCGCCGATGGTAGTCGACGGTGCGCACCTGCTGGCCGCGCGGATCGACAACGGTGAGCGTTGGCGTATGGGCGTGGAGGGCATGGAGTTCTTGAAGGGCGGCGTCCATTATTCGAGCTCGTGGGCGGTATCGTTTTCGTCTTCGGAAACGGTGTGCCAGGCCCAGTAAGTTTGCCTGCGCAGGTACCCGGGGGCGGTCAGCGTGACGGTGGGGCGACCCAGCGGGTCGTAATACTGGCGGTCATGGCAACCGAAGTCTCGCAGTGATTCGTCGCGCACATAGACCGGGCTGTCCGCAAAGTAGGGACGGTACACGCGTACGGGCAACCCTTTGTTGTTATATTCCACGCGCTCGCTCACGCGCCAGCGCTGGTCGGCGTGGTGAGTTACCGGCTTGTCATCCGGGCCGAGTGCCAGAGTGCCGTCGTCAAGCACCTGATAGGCGTCGCCTGCCGGGGCAAGCTGCTTTTGCTGCAAGGCGCGACCGAACCCATCGGAATCCGTCAACTGCATTCGAATCTGCCGCGCGGGATCGTCTGGATAGCGGTCCGCCTGCAACGCGAGGGTGTGCGGCGGTCGACGCCGTGCGGCAAGCAGCACCTGCGCCACCGCAATGGGCATGGCGACGCGCGATGCTACTTTCGCCACGTCCTCTACCGAGCTGGCGTCGAATGTGGCCAGCACAGCGTGCGCGAGCTTTCGCGCGCTCGCTCGCACATGGCCATCGGGCAAGACCCACCGGGACCTGACCCACTCGGCGTCGAGCGGCACCTCGTCGACCTGTCCCATCCAGCTGAGCGCATCCGTGAAGACGGCGGTGGCGGCGTCTTGCAATGCTGCCTGCGGGGCGGCGATGGCGTCCGTCGGCGATTCGATCTCGCGGACGTAGTCGGACAGCGGCATGAATCCTGCGGGTTCGCCATGCTCCGTGCCATGGAAACTAGTGACCTGAAGGCGGCCGAAACTGTCGTAGCGTGCCTCTTGCGTGTTCTGATTCGGATCGACGATGCGCTCGGGCAACAACGTCCGGTAGTCGTAAGTCGTCTGAGTGGAGCAACCATCGGGTGTGGTCATGCGAGTTGCACAACAGCGATGCGCGTCGTATTCGAGCGTGGTTTGGCCGAGCGAGCGCGTTTCCCGATATGCCACGATCTGATGGAAGTCTTCGAGCGGCGAGAACGTAGGAAACTGGCGATGCACTGCCCATAATGTCATGGCCCGCTCGGGCATAAACGCCCGCATCGGTTCATATCCTGCAGCGCTCAGCTCGACGTTTAGCGCTTCTGTGGTGAGCACATCGTCGTAGGCGGTGAGGGCGTAGTCGTCAAGCTCCGCCAGTTCGACGTATTCCGGTAACGCGGCCAGTGATGGTGCGCCGTCGGCGTCTGCAAAGTAGTGAACTTCGGACATTGCCGCGAGTTGGCGTTCGTCTGCCTGATCCAGCGGACTATCGGCCACTACGAAGGCCTCGTAATGGACTGATGCGGGCGTGAGGGCGTCGAATCCGAAGACCAGTGCATCCTCGCGATTGCGCCATGGAATTGCGACGCGCCACGCGTCGTCCCGATCTATGTCGTACCAGGCGCCCCGGGTGTCCGTGACGTACCACTGCTGCTGCGCGATGTCATGCGCGTCCTCCCACCAGCGGGTGGACCACATGTCGTGCTCGTCGAATGGCGACGAATTGTTGCGACGAGCGTAGTACACGATGGCGCCGTGCAATGCCGAGCCGTTGGTGTCCCAGCGCAGGCCCAGCGTGTGCTGGCAACGTGGGTCCGACGGTTGACGTTCGTAATCGAAGTTGCGGCTCTCTGCAATGAGCGGTTGCACGACCGCGTAGCGGGCGTGGGCGCTGCGCGCCTGTTTCAGGCGCACAAGATAACGGGTGTCGCTGATCGAGAAAGGCGGTGTGTCCTGCGCATCAAGCCCGAAGGTTTCCGTGCGCGCGACGCTGCCGCTCAGCGCTCGCGCCATGTCGCGGCGGGTCTCGTCGTCCCAATCGTCGGCAGGCGTGTCGCTGTTGTCGCTCACATTGAAATGGCAGCGAATCGTGGCGCCCAGCGGTACGGCTTCGGTATCACTGACGTCATAGGTGTCGATGCCGGGCCAATCGTCGCGTCCGATGTGATACCAGGTCTTCGTCAGTGCCGGTGCCGTAAACCCATCTTCAGGCGTAGCGTTCTGAGCGGGCAATTCGGCGTCGTATTGCAGCACTAGCCCGAATCCGCGCAGTTCCCGTTCGATCGGATCGTAGTAGCCGTGACGATATTGGAAATGCTGACGCAACTGCGCGTCGGAAATCTGATCGGTCTGTCGTTGCTCGACCACCACATGGAGCGGGAAGGGAACACCACTCACCGCGATTTCTCCGCCTGCCTGGCGTTCGCGTTTCTCGTCGAGCCATTCCTGGGCCGAACTCCGGAACCGGACTTCACCGGCGGTGCCCATGTTGTTGTCGCTCGACGCTAGCAGATAGGGCTTGCCGGAGCGGGCGAAGTCGCAGACCCAATGACGGGGCGTCATGTGCGGCACGCTAAGGACGAGGCTTGGACAGCCGAGACCGTTGATATCGGCAAAGCTGACTTCGCATGTGGGGTCGTACACAACGCCCTCGGGCCACGCGAGCTTGCCCATACCGGACCAGCCGTTGCCGCTCTCGTTCAGGAAAATGGCAACGCCGTCGGGTTGGAGATAGATCAGATCGGTGGGACCTGAACCATCGAGGTCGACCAGACGCACCCGGCTCGCATCGAATTCGTCTGGCCAACGCGGCACGTTGCTGAATGGACGTGCCGCGCCGAACCGTCCTCGTCCGAGGTTGGGCCAGACGGTGATTTCGTCTTGACGCACGCGCACGAGGTGCGGCTGCCCGGTGCCGAGGATGTCGCTTAAGGCGACCAGCTCGCTACGGCCATCGGTGCGGCACGGCAGTGCGTGGGCGTGGGGAATATCGACCGGTGCAGCAAAACCTTGATCGCGCCGGTTGGCGTACAAACGCACGCTGCGCGGGCCGATCAGCGCGAGATCGGACAGTCCTGCGCCCATCAGGTCGGCGAGTTGTCCGTCAGGATGGGCGAACTCTGACGGGAAGGCCGCGAAGGGGAAAAAATCCGACCACTGACGCTCAGGCCCCAGGGTGAAAAAGCCTGCCAGACCCGGTGTTGCGATGACCCAGTCGAGGCGTCCGTCACCGGTCATGTCCACAAGACTTTGAGAGATCGGCGACGCCGCGTTGCGCGGCGGGATCTGATCGAGTAACTGCGCCGGACCGTAGGTGATGGCGTCTTCATTACGCGCACGGCTTTCGTTGACGTCATCCGCTTCGGCGCGTAACGGTTCGCGGTAATGCCAGCCGTCGTTCGTGTGGTACAGGACCCCCGGAATGCCTTCGCCGTAGAGGTCGACGAGTTGATAGCGGGCGCCGTCGTTCAGGCCCGGCATTGCGGGAAGCGTCTGGAACGTCGCTTCGTGCGGCGGCAGAAACGGCGTATAGCCGTACTCGATCGGGGCTGACCATGTCGCGTCTGCCTGTGCGCCGTAGCCGATGTCGTGCGCGGCAACGAGCAGCGAGCGAATCGGGCTCTCGTCGTACTCGATGAGCAGACGGCGGACCAATACCGGGGCATCTCCGAGTTCGTCGAAACGGTGAAACATCAACACCTGGCGGCATAGCCATCGGGTGCGGTGTTCGACGCCAAACGCAAATGAGGAGAAAGGGTCTGCGCGTTCCGGCCGAGGCAGGTCGGTGTCGTAGGGAGGCACGTCTTCCATGCCGGTGGGACGCTCACCATAGTCGAACACCAGTTCGAAGCACCATGCATCATCGGGGGACGTGTCGCCCAGCAGGGTCGACGGGATCAGACTGGCGTTGACGTTGCCATAGCAGACATGCGTCAGGTAGACGTGCGGGGCGACGTTGTCGTCGGAGAGGGCGCTTCTTATTGCGTTGCCTGTATCGATGCTATCGACCGAGTAGCGATAGCGGATTCGCTCGCCGTTCGGTGCGACCGATTCCTCGAGCCACCACTCGGCAATGCGTGGGGCGATGTCGTTATCGTTATCGTCGTTTGTTACCCCGGGCGCTTCGGTGCGCGCTGTCTTTCCGTAGACATGCACATTGCCCTGTGCGTCATGAATCAGCCAGAACCACGCCGTGGCGTTACGCCAGGATTCGATCCGGTCGTTGCTGCCTTGCACACGTGTGAAATGGCGTGTGACGGTGTAGTCACCGGCCATCGCCGCACCGCGAAACGCCGACATTTTTCGCGAGACGATGTTGCCATCCGGCCCTACCTCGGGGACGAGCACGTCGCCGTTAGGTGCGACGAACTCGTCCGTATCGTCGTATGCCGGGGTGCGCTTGCCGGTGCGCCGGGCGATGCACGGCACGCCGACCTGCCATCCCTGCCCGAATTGCGTTCGTCCGCCCTGACTGCTGTAGCTGAGCGACATGGCGGGCGTGAAACCGCGTCCGGCCGAAATCGGTAGCGCAATTTCCATCGATGCGGCACCCGTTACGCCCACCGCACCCCAGCCTTTGCCGATGCTCTGGATAGCGCCCCCGCCCTTGGGGAGGGCGGGGGCGGCCACGCGCGCTGCATAGGTATCGTCGGTCATGGTCATGGCGGGCGCTTCGAACGGAGGTGATGCGTTGCCGGTGAACGAGGTCACGTTTCCTGTTGTCGAGCAAACGGCTAGGGAGATCGCCGTCGAGTGCCGGTCAGATGCTCAGGTCCAGGTGAGCCGTCCCTTGCAAAGGAAGACGTGCAGACCGTTCTGGACACCGCGATAGAGTATGACGTTGCGTGGCCCAACTCTGGTCGTGCTCACCCTGGCCAAGGCCGTCTCTCCGTATTCAAACGGAAATATCTCGACGTCTATCGTGACACCCTGTTCATCGCGGATCGAGTACGTCTCCCAAGACTCCTTGTTCATATAGGTTGGCCACTGCAGGTAGATTGACTCGCCGGCGGGTACCGACTGGACCGGTGCATAGAGAAAGCGGAAATTACCGCCATCCGTTCCGTGCGGGTGGTCCTTCACCGTTTCTCTATCGAAGCTGAAGTGCCACATCTGCGCCATTCTTCCCCCCGCCGAAATGTGCGCGTGTACGACACGAGGATATTCACGCGGAGGCAGAGGCAGATCGACGGTCGCGAAGAGCCAGCGATCCGACGAACTCTTCTTGGGTATGGCCTTATAGGGGCCCAGCGTGGAGCCATCGGCGAGATCAAGGACGACGTCGATATCTTCCTGGTCGATGTCAGGGAACAGATCATTGATCGGCGCGTAGTGTTTGCCCAGGATGAACACCCGGAGAAAGGCGGTGGCGTAAGGTGCCCCAAGTTCCGGCCTGCGCGGGAAGATGTGCGCGATCACACAGGTCTGGCTCGGGTGCGAGGGTGTTCTGCGATAGCGGATGCCCGCAGTGAGGGGCTTCGGGCCGCCATCGACGGTAATCGTGGCATCGTCGTGAAGTTCGGTCGCGTCACCACGGAATATCACGGGAAACGTCGTGTTGCCATCGGCATTGGTGATTTGTACATGCCCCATATCCAAAAAAAGATCGCCGCTCGAGATGGCGGTGTCCGGGACTAGGCGGGTCAAAGAGCAAGGCACGCCGGGCAGCGGAGACCCATCGGAAATGGATCGCGCTTGAACCACAATACCGCAGGTAGGGAGCGATTGGTATGTGGGTCCGAAGACGAACAAATCATCTTGCATGCAGGTCTCACGCCCCGGCATCGCAACCAGCTCGAATGCTTCGGGGACGACAGTGCCGCGGACCAGAATCGGAGACTTCCACGGCTTGCAGGTCAATATGATGTCGAACATCTGCGATATCGCGCCGCCTGACGCAGCCACAGTCCACTCAAGCCCGTCCTTCGTCAGCTCACGCTCGACACCGGGTGCGGGGGAGAATGTGAGACTGCCGCGTGCGCTTGACGCCTCCTGAAAAGCGTAGTCGAGCGACACCATTTGACCTAGCGACACGTTTCCGTCCTGCGGCTTGAGGGTCAGTTTGCGCGCGGCGGTGTCCGGAAATAGCAACATTCTGCTGTTCTCCGAGTCAAGGCGCTCGCCATCGACGAGGAACTGAAATTGTTCCCACGGTGGTGTTGCAATCGTCTGCACACGGATCAATTCGCGATGAGGCTCGGCGTTGTAGGGCGCGTCAACGACAATGGTGACGTCCGAGTCTGCCGTCGGCTGGAATTCAAAGTGGGCCCAACCCTCGCTGTCGGTGAGTGTTTCCGTCGGGGCCGCACCGTCTACATGCCATTGCACAGCGGCATTCGCGATTGGCACGGACGTGATAGCACTCATCACTCTTGCGCTGATGGCCGCAGTTTCCTGCAGTGCCACGCAGGGTCGATAATCTGGCGCTACGCTCGCGCTGATCAACAGCTTGAAGTCGCCGAGCAGCAGAGCAGGCAGGGAAAAAATTGGCGCGTGATGGACGCTCTCGATCAAAATTTCGTGCACTCCCTCCGACGTGGCATCGCTCGTGAGCGTCCAGGGCAAATGAACGAGTTGCGCGTCATCATCGGGCGTGGCTGCGGTCGGAATGAGTGTCAACTTCTGTTCGTCCGCCGCTGCCTCGTCGTGCCAATAGGCGTACGCCTGGGTTCCGGGATTTCCCGCCACCGAGTCACCTGCCCATCCGCAGGCGTCATCGACAGGCAAAGTGAGTTGATGCTCTGCGCCCTTACATAACGGGATCTTGCCGTCGACCAGCCAACGTGCGGCTACGCCGTCGAGCGAGACGGGATAGGGCGTAGCGTTTAGCGCCAACGGGCCATGAAACAGCAGAACCGACATGCCCGGTGAGCCATCGTTGCCAGGAATTTCCCCGCTGACGTGGACTTGCCCAAGCGCAGTCGGCCAGTCGGGGCCTTCTTCGGGAACTAGCGCGTCGGCAAGTTCCGTCGGCGCAAGCGCAGAGGCCTCGGGTTGTTGTCCCGAGGCCAGTCGAAGTTCGAGTTCGTTGTCCCGGGGGCCCGGACCGAAAGTGGCGTCGCGCGCCAGCCAGGGCGCGGCGCGAGCCTGAATCTCTTCCCCGGGTACCGGCAAGGGGAGCTCGGAGAATCGCTCCGACGGATAGCAAAAGAGCTGAGCATTCGGCTCGGGCAGCCCCGCGCGCGTGCTGGGCTGGTAAAACAGATCGAGGTGATAACCCAGCCCAGGGGCAGTCAGGGCCGTCGCGTTGATCGGCATGGTGAAGCGCGTAGAGACCAGCGTGGTCTCGAGGATGTCGAAGTACGTGCGTCCGCTCGTCGTTTCTCGTCGGTAGAAGCCGCTGTTATTGCCATATAGCGTGCGCCACCCGTCACGCCAGTCGGTACCGATGTCCGCGTACGGGAGCAGGTTGCGTCCGGTCTTGCGTTGTTTGATGTCGGTCATGATGGTCTCCTTCGATATCGGTGCGGTCGCTGCTGCCGCGGATGATCCGCTGCCTTCCTTCGCGGTTATGCATTCATCAGCTCCTCCACCTGCGACGCAAAGTCGGCGCCGCCATCCAGTGCCGTGTATTCGATGTGGAGGATCAGGTCCGACATCGCGTCGATGACGTCCAACTGCTTTTCCGAGCCATGGCGGGGGAACGCGACTTGCCAAGTCGAAATCGCGCCCATGCGCTCGAAGGGTTCGTACCGGTCGTTGTCGAACAGGAAGCGCATGCCGGTGCCATCGTCATCGAGACCTTCGGAGATGGCGACCTGTGGCGTGATGCGCAAGTTATGCCGAATATTCTCCGGACTGGCATCGTCGTGCGTCGGGTCGTAGACGTACTGCACGGCGCGGATGTCGGGCTTCGTCACGATCAGGCTCGACGTCTGCGTGAGCGTCATGTTCAGCGTCTGATACGGGCCGATGACGGCGGGCAACGTGACCGCTACACGTCGCAATTGACGCAAATACATGCCCGGATGATCTTCGTCGAACAGGTGGCTGGTGAGCGGGAATTCGAAGGTGCCTCGATCCTTCAACGATGTCTTTGCCGCATTCCAACCGTCCTCCGTGAGCAGGGCCTTGATCGACACAATCTTCTTGACGACCAGACGGCGCTCGTGGCGATGCAGGAACGACGACTCCATTTTCAGCAGCGCCAGGGACAACGCTTCACCCGCCGTCAGCCCGTAGTTGTTGTCGAACCAGTTGCCGGGCTGTACGAAGTTCGTGTCGTAGTCGCCGATTTCATATTGCCAGCCGGCCTGAGCGGCCAGACACAGTGCGTTCGTGGCGTCGTATGCCTGAAAATAGAACGTCGCCATGCGGCTTTGTAGCCAGCGGTAAAGCGATGTTTTGCTGCCGCGCGTTTGCGACAGGAATGTGTACATTTCCTCGGCTTGTGCCATTGAGCGCGCTTGTTGCGCCAGAGATGAGCGGCTTGCTTCGATCTGAATGTCCTGCGCGGCGAGTTGCGTGTCGATCATGCGCATCTCGGCATCGGCGGTGTCGCGCTGGAACTCCCATTCGGCGCGGCGACGGCGGAAGCCCTCGGACCGGTCGAGCGCGGCCGACTCCATCGCGAGCAGCTTTGTGCTCGATTCCAGCAACTTCACTGCGGCGTCAGCGGTGGAGCTCCACTTCACGCCACCCGCGGCGGTGCCGAAGATGTTCGGCGCGAGATTGGCCAGTTTCGCCATCACTGCGTGCAGATCCAGCGCGACGGTTATAACGCGCGATCCCGTTAATAGGGCGTTGGAGGTGATTTCCATGGGCGACAGATCCTCGTCGTAAAGCCGCTTATACCGGTCGTAGCGGATTTTTACGGTGTCTCGCGAGGCGCGTAGCGTCGCGCTGACCGCTTGCGCGTGCCGAAGCATCTCCTCCTGCAATTGCAGCGTGAACTGAGACATCTCCATGATTTGCTGTTGTTGCAGCACTTCCTGTTCGGTACGGTCTCCTTGTTCCATGTACTGCCGCTGCAGATCGCCAAACCGGCACAGCGTATTCACTGCCTGCTGCGCGCGCGGCAGGATAGACATGAAGCGATAGGGCAGAACGAGCGTGTCGCTGCCGAGATCGCGGCGGTGGAAGCCGCCGTCGGCGGCTTGTGCGCGCAGTAGGTCGGTGGGATGAATTGGCGGGTCGTAAAGCGTTAGTTGCAGCGGCTTGCCGTCGATGGTGAGGTGGTTGCGCAGATTGGATAGCCGGGATGCCAGCGTCTCCCAAATGCTCAGCAAGTCGGTGTTCAACGGCAAACGAAATGCCGGGTGCGCGAGAAGATCCGCGCTCAGCGCCCCGCCTGCCCGTGGCGCAAGATTGGCCAGCACTTCGTCCGATATCTCTGCCTCAATTTCGGCAAATCTTCGCAGGTCTTCCTGGTTATCGAGTTCATCCAGCGAGGACGGCGTCCACTGTGCCGCACTCTTGAATTCCGGTGCCTGCCCCATCAGGCGTGAGGCGCGTAAATAAAGCATCTTCGCCTCGGTCAGACTGTCGCGCGAGACCTGGCGATAAAGCATGTCGGCCCAAGCGATGAGTGTCTCCACGTAGTCGCGGAAGATGCGCTTGCGGTAGTGCACCGGAGCGCTGTATGCAATGGCGTCGGGGTCGGCGGGGGCACCGATCTCGTGATTGGGATCGCCGTCTTCGATCAGCGGGCGCGCCCGCCAGTAGACTGGGGTATCGGTTTCTCCCGGATTCAGGGGCTTGCCCGGATCGAACAGGAAATTTAGCCATTCGAGTGCGTCTTCGTGGCTCATCTCTGCCTTGAGTTGATTGGCAACCAGATGTGGCAGATGGAAGAAGATTTCCCAGAAATAGCGGCCGTTGGCACCACTGAAGTCGAGAACAACCGGTGCGGACCCGGAATTGAACGGCGGCTCGGGCGTGTTCTGGGCATCCCAGCCCAGCAAGTGGTCGAGGGACACGGACGCACGCTGAATCAGCGCTCCCGTAAAGGTTGTATTCAAGCGCACGCGCTCCGGCGCGAAGTCGGCTGCTGCGAACTGGAGGAACTGACTGCCTTGCAGTCCCGCAACAATCCTCGGATTGACCGAGGAGGCAGCCTTCAGGTGGACCTTGTAGGTATTGCGTCCGAGCGCGACGTCGGTCGCACCAAAGGAAAAGGTATGAATGGTTTTCGTGGGTTCGCCCGTCTCATGCATCGAGCGCTCGGCGATACCGCCGTTCAAGGTGAGCGTTTTGGACCAGACTTGAGTACCTTCGTATTTCAGGGAGAAATCGGTTTGGAAAGGGTACGCTCGATAGGAAAACTGAACGCCCGACACATGGCACTTCCAATCGGGGAATATGTCGGGTGATTCAAACGTAAATCCGGCACCAGCCAGGCACTCCTCTTGAGTCAGGTTTGCGAGCGCGTTGAAAACCGCGCTGTCGATCTCAAAGTATTGCCAAGGGGCCCAAAGCGGGTGATTCCAACCGAATGTAATGGAAAACAAATCCTGGAACCGAAGGGTCAAGGAGCCCGTGAGCGGGGCTCCTCGTTTGGCGGTTGCGCCAAGTTTTCCGGAGGGTAAAACCTCCAGGTCGATCTCGCAGACGAGTACCGTGGGCAGATACGCTTGCATGGTATCGGCCAACAGCCGCAAGCGCCCCCCATTGAACTCGAGGAAAAGCCGCTTGGCGTGGCATTTGGCTTCGACATCGAGATGGCCTTGCGGGGTTTCGCCGGCGTTCGAAACGTAGTAATTGGCGTTTAGCGAGAGTTCCGACGCGAATCCGGGAACACTCGCACGCGCCGTCGTCTCCTTGACGACTTCGATTCGGTCAAACGTCAGATCGTCGGCACCGACCGCATCGTCGATCGAGGCAAAGCGATTCTGGAGAATCGCCGACGTTTGGTAGATCGATTGTGCGAGTATCTTGAGCGTCGCAATCTGCTTGGCGGTGAGCGCGATAGGATCGAAAATCGGGTCCCATGCGTGATATAGCGCTGGCGTCGCACCGGACGCAGGAACCAGCGCCACCGCGAGCGCCGATTGGCGTTGATTGAACGATTCGAAACCCGCTGCCACGAGATTGAACTTGGCGTCCCTTGCGTCCTCAAAATCGCCCACGACCTCCGCGGGTGACCACAAACCGTTCAAGTCCATATAGGAGTAATGCAACGAGAAACGCCACGTCGAGGCGCGCGAGGTGACTTCCGGCACTGCCACCTCCGCGCGCTCCACCCAGACCACGAAAAGGCGTCCGCTGACGCAAACCGGCCGAATGTGAGTGACGTCGCCAGACATCTTGACGCTGATCGCGTGCCATTCACCCCATGTACTGGGGTTCAGGGACGTTTGTCCTTCCACTAGCGTGATGTCGGCTCGACGCCAGAAAAACTGATGTGGCGCCGTTTTTTGCCTGCCGATGAAGTAATAAGGAGCGTCGCGATGGTTCAGCCCGTCGATGTAGCCGCTCACGACATCGAGGTTCGCTACCTGCTCGAAAGCGCGAAGGTAGGACAGGATGGCGACACGCGCGCGTTCCTTGTTGAGCCTGGCCTGCCCCAGATCGGTCTCCAACGTGCGGAAGAACTCGCTCTTGCGCAGGCGCAACGTGGGGTCGAGGTAGTTTTCCGGATAGGAGCGAAGCAGCTCTGCGCCGGACCAGATGTCGTAACGCGATTCCCAGTTGCGCCAGTGCTCGAGCACTTCAGAATCGATCGGATCGACGAAGCCCGGTTCTTCGCCTGCAAATGCGCCGTGGATATAGCGCTGCAACGACGCGATCAGTTCGGCGACGACTGATGTCGTGGGCGCGATTTCCACCTCGTGATCGAGCAGGTGGTAATGACTGAGGTCGGTGGGCGTGACGGGCGTGCCTTGCGCAATGTCCGCGTTGACCACCACTTGGCCCAGGTAGAAGTCGACCATTGCGCTCTGGCGGGCTTTGGCCAGCGACTCGTCCATGCGTTGAATGTCGTTCATGGTGGCGTTCCTTAACGGGATTCATGTCGCGGTGGACGAGGCCGTCGAAGCAACGGCTCCCCGGCGATCACTTGTGCGTGTGCTCGGTGGCGTAATCATGGGTGTATCAAGCCGGTAGGATCCGGAGTCGCATCCACCGGACATGCCGAGGATCGGCCAGCCGGATGCCAAGCGAGAAGATGGCATCTGGTGACGGCTCGCGCTCGCAGGTCAGCCACCACGTCACACCTCCAGCCTTCATCGGTACAACCTGCAAATAGGTTGGGGTCGACGACAGGCCCTGGCCGGTTGGGTTGGCACCATCCCAGGTCAACAGAACGTCCTGATCGATAAGAAACGTCTGACTTGGGTCAGGTTTGATATGCAGCGCGACGGGGTTGGGCCCGACCGTGAGCGACAGCGTGTCGGAGACCGGTTCACCATCGAGCGTGATGATCCATTTCGGCTCGGGCACGACTGTGACGTCGAACGATTCACTAACTTGCGTGCCGGTGATGCCGCAAGTGACCGTCATGTCGCCAGCTTTTGCCAGTGATATTGCGGCCTGGCTGTGGCCGGCAATATCGGTCAGCCGGGGACCTGTCTCCACCCCGTTGATTTTCCATGTCATCGGCAGGAACCCGACGGGGGGAGGATCGCGTTTGCCGTCGTCCACGCCGGGATACTCCCCGGCTTCAACGCGTATCGAGACAAAGGCGAACTTCTGTGGATTCTGGATATGCACCTGCACCGACGGGCTGAGCGGCACAATGGTCGGTGCGTCGACGATTTCAAAATTCGCGCTCACGCTGCGCCCGTCGATCGACGCGGTTACGCTCAGAATGCCCACCCCTGTCGGCTCCACTTCCAGCACGGCGATGCCATCCTGATCGGATTCGGTCGGCGACAGATTCTCGTCATTGACCGACCAGTTCACTGTTGCCTCGGGGGAAGGCACGCCGGTTAGTGACAGCACCGTGCAGATAAGCTTGGCGGGGCGGTTAGCGAGATTCGGTGTCATCAGCCGGATGCCGAACATGCTGTCGATGTACGGGCGGTCTACCGAAATAACGTTCGAGAGGAGCGTGTTCACGCCGCTGTACTCGACGCGCACCTCCGTCGTTCCCGTATCTCGACTGACCACGGTATTTCTCGCCCAGCCATCCGTGCCGGTGCGGGTCGCCAGATGCAGCAAGCGTCCGGGGCCTGATCGGATGGACCAGTGCACTTCGCGGTTGATGCCGGGATTCCCGTAATTGTCATGAACGAACACGCGAACGTCAGCGCCTTCCCGCTCGCCGGCGAGAATCTCGACGTCGTCCTCGGGAAAGGTGTCGTAAGGTTTGAGAGAGGCTTCGTGCGCATCGACTCGGACGGCGGGCAAGGTCAGGCGCTGATCCAGCCCGATCATGCCGAAGACATGCGCTGTGCCCATCGACAGTCCCGCATGTAAAGTGACGTAGGCAATCCCGTCCACATCGGTGGTCGACATGTCCGAGTCGATGAAGCCTGCGCCGGTGTGCGACCACCTGACGGGCGCACCGGCGATGGGCTGCCCGGCCAGATCCCGGATGGTGAGGGCAAATTGTGCTTCGGTGTCGACTTGATCGTCGCCGTCGGCGACCAGGGAATCGTGTGACACCGTACTCGAACTGGTAACGCTCTGGCCGACCTCGGGCACGACCGCGCGTTGACCGCTGCGCTCGGCCTGTGCGGCCGCGCTCAGGCAACTGAACGCGTCTCGAATCGCCCGACGATAGTCCTGCGCTGTGGCGGAGTTGGACAGACGGCCCAGACCATCAAGGGCCACGACGCTCAGTCCGGTTTGCTCGGCGAGATCGAGAATGCGCAGCAATCCCGAGAACTCCGACAGCCTTCGCAAGATGCCGATAGGGCTGACGATCAGTGCGGCGTCGAGTACGTCACGTGCACTTGCACCGACAAGGGCCGCGACTTTGCCGGCCGCAGCATCACGCATCAGTCGCGCGTAGGCGCTGCCTTCGGCGATCGCCTCTTCATTGATGATGCCGGGCGTGTTGACGAGCGCCAGATAGTCCAGTAACTCGGCGGGCGCGCGCAAGCCTCGGTCGATCACGTCGCGATAGGTCTGGAGGTGATAGAAGTCGCCGAGACTGGCGGCGCCGGGGGAAAAGCCAAATGCGTCCGGTTCGCGCGCGCTCAAATGGCGCGCGTTCTGCGCGTGACGCCATAGCAACGCGCCATCGAGGGCGAAATGCTTGACGATATCGGCTTGCCTGCGCAATTCGCCGAGCTTGTGCAGCATGATTTCGGACGATGCGTAGGCCGATTCGTCGTCGACGAACTCGCGTGGCCAGGCAAGGCGTGTTGCGAGCTGGGCATGAACGGATGCGGCGGTGCGCTCCAGTTTCGCATCCCACGCCCAGCGCAGCACGTCATAGACGCTTTGCTGTGCCCAATCGATTAACGGCAGCACCAGTTCGGCGGCAATGTTCAGATAACCCGAAATCCGTGCTTCCACCACACCACGCTGCGCAGCGCGCGCGCGAAGGATGACGGACGTTAGCATTGTGCTGATCTCGGCTTGCTCGATGTCGGGCGTTACCCGGTAGATCGGCCTCTCGGTGCGGCGCAGCGGCGACGACTGACGAGCGTGGGTACAACCGACGAAGTCCCCTTTGAAAAGAGCAGCAACGGCGGCGCTTACGATATCGAACGCGCTTGACTCGTAGTCGGCGTCGCTACCTGAAATGCGGTCGAGCACAATACCTTCCGGATCGGTGAGCTCGGACAGCACGCAGAGCCAGTCCGGACGAATGACGTCGGCTTCTTCGTCCGTGTCTTCCTGACCCGCCAGTAAGTGCGGTTTTGGGATCGTCTGAGGCACGCCCGCCTCATAGAGCATGGAAGGTGTGATGCGAATGCCGTTCAACTGGCTATGCAGATCGGCGATCAATTGCCGCTGAGCGTCGCCCGCGATTTGCGGCGTCGAATCCTGACGCAAATGCTGCACCATCCATGCGACGTCGATACCTTTGGCGCGGCACCAGCGAACGCAACCCTCGACCGCAATCAATGCACTCAGAAAGTCGGTCTCGCCGATGGCCGGTCTCGAGTGAATGTGAGGCACGCCAACCATCTGCCGCGTAACAGGATCGCCTTCCTGACTCAAGGTTTCGAGCAATCCTGTCAACACGACCGGCGAGATTTTGAGGTACTTCGCGAGGTTCGTTACGCGATAGAACGCAGAGACTACCTCGAGTGTGCACGTCAGCGGCCCATCGCCGAATGTCGCCGCAATGGAGCGCGAGAGGTAACTGAAGCCTTCAGGATCGAGGCCAAGGGCCGAACTGATGTGTTCGACGGTCCGGCGGTTCTCATCGTCGTCGAGCCCAAGCCGCATCTGCAATGGTCTGCCGTCGAGCACCAACGGCATCGAATGCCTGTGTGGCTCGTTGAAGACCCGGTCGAACTGAGACGGTGCGTTGTCTCCCTGACCGTAGGGCGCCAGCGTCGCGATCCACGCCGCGAAATCCTGCGCGGCAACGCCATATCGGGATTGCATCTCCTTGAAGATGCCCAGCGCACGAAGTGTGTTGGTGGTGATCATGGGGGGGCCGTCGAGACCTTGAGCCGTGTGGGCGGCGACCAACAGCCGGTCGGTATCGGCAAATGACAATTCGAGCCAGCGGCTCAACCGGATCAGTCGGTGGATGCGGTCGGCGCGTGCATCGTCGAGATGTTCCAGCCAGTGCGGGGGTTCGGTGTCGACGGGCTCCGCAGGGTCTTCCGCCTGATACGCCGTTGGCGTCCCCTTCTTGATCTCGATAGCGGGATCGGCACCGCCGTTGATGTACACCGCGCCAAAGCCCGCCCCGGAGACGGGTTCGAGACCGACGATGTTGACGGACGCTACGGGGGCGGCCGTCTGCACGGCGAACAGCCCCGCCAGCGCAGTGCTGGGGGTTTGCGTGCGAGCGCAAAAGGTCGCGGTGTCCTGAAGCGCCGAGAGACCGCTCACGCCGTACGTGTCGCGGTAGTACGTATCGGAAGCAGTGATCGTGCCTGACTGCCCACGATAGGGCGTTTCGAGCAGCAGTTCGCGACGTGCGGGGCCGAGCGGCAGGCTAAGCAGCATGGCGTCGTCGCCCCAAGCGGTCTGCATGCCTTGCCGGACGAAATAGTGATAGTTGGGATCGGCTTGCCGAGACACTTCGCCAAGTGTGAGCGGCTCGCCACCCGCGAGCTGAAGGATCTGACCAATCTGAGTTGTCCAGTGCTCATAGGGCATCGTCATTGGATAACGCACGGTGGACATGGCGAGGTCAATGTCCGGTGTCGCTTCTTCACCCGATAAGACGCGCAAATACGCCGAGATCGCGTACTCCAATACCCGCGCCGACACATCGAGCGTTGGTATCTCGCCGTTGAGCGCCTGATCGTCGATGACTTGGTCGCCGATGTCGGGACGGCGTTCGTCGAGCCTTAGCTTGAAGTCTGCCAGTGCACCCGAGCTTTCCAACGCGCAGGCGCGACGAAATAGCATGAGCAGATAGGCAACAGGCGACGTGCGGGCTTCGATGGCATTGGGTTTTGCCATGGAGCCCCAGTCTTCGTCGAACAAATTGCCGTACACCGGTCCGCTTCCGAGCGCTTCCATGCCGTGCGCGAAGTCAGGCGCCAGACCTGGCGTGCGCACCAGCTCCTGCTCACGAAATCTTCGCGCCACAACGATCCCGGCACTCACCGCCCGATCGTGAACCTCGCGCGCCTCATCGATGTGCAGGTCGGGATTCATCTCAAGCATGCGTCGCAGCGGTAAGCGTCCCAAGGCAACCACATTTCCCGCCGACCTCGCCACCTGGCGAGACATCGTCGAGCGCGATGCCGTGATCCGTCCGAGCAACGGACTCGTTTCAAGCAATGAGCGCGGTTTGCGTGCCATCGACGGCTCCCTCGTGCGCTTGAGCGCGTATGGCAAAGCTTTCCAGCAGCGCAGAGCGTGCGGGCGCACGGGTGATCAGTCGCCCAAGACCTGCCGCTGCTGCGTGCTTGCCGGAATTGCTGTCACCCTGAAATATTTCTCGTGTGGATCGTTTTGCAGAGGTCGTCCGACTATCGTCGGCTCACTTCACGGGCGCAACAACTGTCAACGTTGACAGGAGACGCCCCCAAATTTGTCTGCGTCTGTCTGAGCTCGGCGCTTTATCCGCAAAGCCGTCAATTGTCGCGGCGTGTGAAGGTCTTCACCGAGTGGCTGTCGGAGCGATTCGCGCGCGTTCAGGGCAAAGACCGCTGACGGCGTGAACTCGCAAGCCTGAGAGGATCAGTCGATATCCGGTGCGCCTTGCTTGAAGGCGTTCGGCGTTGCATAGCCGTGTTGTCTGAACAGGCGTGCGAGATAAGACGGAGAGTCCAGTCCGACAGCCGCCGCGACGGCCAGTACCGTCATGCCGGGCGCGCGCAGCAACGTTGCCGCGATTTCCACGCGTCGTCGAGACTGGTAGTCGACGACGGACTCGCCCGTGGCGTCCCGAAAGATCCGCGTCAACGTGCGTCGTGACAGGCCGAACTCATAGGCGATCCGATCGAGCGTAATCGGCTGATCGAGCGTTGCATCCAGAAACGCCTGGATATCGCGCACGATCTCGGCATAGGCATCGCTACGTCTTTGCGGGATCGGAGCGGACGTCAGACCGGCTTCGACGCAACTCGCCGCCACCGTGCGCACCGCGAGATCCGCTCGGAAGGCGGCCAGTTCAGGCAATGGGACGTCGTTTGTCGTGCGCGTGGCGCTTGCGACACGAACCGCGTCGAGCAGGGCCAGCGGAGCCGACCAGATCGAGATGCGGCTGCACGCGAGCTTGCGTCGTGCCTTGCGTTCGCAAAACGCCACGAAATCGCTCGCGACATACACGGCGATATGCTCCTGCCCGGGCCGGTAGCCCCGCGTATCGTGAACCCGCTGCGGCGGCACCACGACGAACGACTTTGGCGCGACGCGGACCGGCGCAATATTCGACTCGACGTTGAGCACGAGTTGCCCGGTCCTGGGTAGGAGGAACATGTACTCGTCGTCATGCGCGTGAGGGTGCGTGCGGTATTCGCCGACGCTCACATGCCGGACATCGGCAATGCGATCTCCGTACAAATGACGCGATGCGGTGGGATAGGGCTTCACTCTCGATTCCTTGGCTGGACAGGCCGGATGGCAACGTTATCAAAGCTCATTCCGGCTTGCAGGCGACCAGTATAGTCTTTGTCCAAAGCGTTCGTGGAACGGTGCAAAGCGTCACGTCACACGCGACGTTTTCTCGTCATTCGTCGCGCCATCTCGGGCAATCGCCGATGCGCCTGCGACAACTGCTTATCGGGTTGAGCGAGATTTGGCCCGATCGGACGCATGGACTGGCCCGATTGACGGCGACTGTCGTTCCGACGTTGGGCATGCTTGCGCCACTTGTCTTCAGGAGTGTCCGATGACCACCCCAATCCTTGTTTCTTGCAGCAGTCCTTCGCCCGAGATGCCCACGCCGGATTTGCGCTTCGTCAACGTGTTCTCCGCCGGTGCCGGTGGCGGCAACCCGGCACCTGTCGTGTTCGATGCCGACAACCTGTCGTCCGACGACATGATGGCAATCGCGGCCCGCTACTGCCACGAAAGCGCATTCGTCTGCCGGGCCAGCGATCCGCGCAACACGGTTCGTCTGCGCTTTTTCGTCCCCGCGCACGAGATGGAGATGTGCGGTCATGCCACGCTCGGCGCGATGTGGCTGTTGCGTGAAGCGGGGCGCTGGACGACGGCAAGTGCGACGGTGGAGACGCTGAGCGGTCTGGTCGATGTGCGTTTCGACGAAGCGACGCAGCGCATCGACGTCGGCCAGCCGCGCGGCATCGTCGAGCCGGTGGACGACCCGACGCTGGTGGCCGCCATTTGCGAAGTGCTCGGCATCGGTGCGGACGATCTGGCGTCAATGAGCATTGTCAACGCGAGCACGAGCCGCACGAAGACGCTGGTGCCCCTTCGCACCGTGGAAAGACTGAACACGCTCACGCCGAACCTCGGTGCGGTCGCTGCATTGTGCGATGCCCTCAGTTCGACCGGACTGTATCCGTTCGCCGTCGAACGCACACGGCCACTGGAGTTGCACGCTCGGCAGTTCCCGCGTTCGTCGGGCTATCCGGAAGACGCCGCCACGGGCATCGCCGCAGCCGCCACGCTTTACGGCGCGCTGCATTACGGTCTGCTGGCAAACGGCGAGTCGGCCATGCGCGTCTATCAAGGCTTTGCCATGGGACGTCCGTCCTGCATTCGGGTGGCGCTACGCGAACCCGGCAATCGCGAGTCCGGCTGCTGGATCAGCGGCGCAGTTGAGTTCGCCATGCTTGAGCCGCACGCTTGAGCGGGCAGACGTCCCCGACGACAACTGAAACGTCGACCTCGTGGGAATCTTCGACCTCTTCCTTCGCAGTCCAAAAGTTGTCAATATGTCGGACATCACGCCAGCCCTCGGCGCGATGCTCGATAAACGACATAACAGGAGCGAATTCATGACATCGTCGAAGACCCCTTGCCAGGTTCTGATGCACTCGATCGCGATTGCCGCACTGGCGTTGAGCGCTGGCGGCTACGCCTTGACGGCCACGGCGGCCGGTACAGAGCAACCCAAGCCGCGCATCCTCGTACTCGCAACTGGCGGCACTATCGCCAGTACAGGCGACGCGCGCTCGGCCATCGGCTACAACGCTGGCGGCGTGACGGGCGAGCAACTGACAGCCAGCGTGCCCGGTCTGGACAAGCTGGCGACGATCAAAGCGGAGCAGATTTCGAACATCGGCTCGCAGGACATGAACAGCAAGGTCTGGTATCAACTGGCTGCACGCATCAAGCAGGCGTTCGAGCGTAACGAGGCCGATGGCATCGTGATCACGCATGGGACCGACACGATGGAGGAAACTGCGTTCTTCCTCGATAACGTCCTCGCCACGAGTCAGCCGGTCGTGCTGGTCGGCTCGATGCGTCCGAGTACGGCGGTGAGTGCCGACGGTCCGGGCAATCTCTACGAAGCTGTCGAAGTGGCCGCCAGTGCGCAGTCTCGCAACCGGGGGGTGCTCGTCGTTCTGAACGACACGATTCACTCGCCGCGCTGGGTCACCAAGACGAATACGACGTCGGTGCAGACATTTCAAAATCCGAACGGCGGGCCGCTCGGGTACGTCGATCCTGCGTCGATCCGGTATCTGGCCGCAGCACCTGCGGGTCGAAAAGGTTCGCTGGCAGTGCCCAACGCTGGCTTGCCGCGCGTCGACATCGTCTACGCACATGCCGACATGGATGCAACCCAGATCGACGATGCCGTGCGACGCGACGCCAAGGGCATCGTGCTCGCGGGCGTAGGTGATGGCAATGCGTCCAAAGCGGCGCTCGACGCGCTCGAAGCCGCTGCGCGCAAGGGCATTGTCGTGGTCCGGTCGTCGCGCGTGGGTGCCGGGTTCGTTAACCGCAACGTCGAAGTCTCCGACGACAAGACGGGGTTTGTCGTCTCGTACGATCTGAATCCGCAGAAGGCCCGAGTACTGACGCAACTCCTCATCGGCAATGGCGTCAGCGCCGCAGACAAAGTGCAAAAGGCGTTCGACGCCACGCATTGAGGGGCGCTTTCCTTCGGACTGACTTTGACGCGACGCTGGGGTTTTGACGTCCAGGTCAGTCCAGCGCAGGCTCTTCTGCGATTTTTCGTTCGCGCAATTGGCGGAAGAATCGGGCGTTGTGGTGATCGGCGACGGTGAACACGTCGTCTGACGCGCGCGAGAGGGCGGCGAAGAGCAGTTCTAGTTCGTCGTACGCCGGGCCGGACATGCCGCAGCGCTTGACCAGTGATTGCCGTATCTCGTCCATTGCGGCTTGCCGGAAGCAATCGAAGGCGGGCGCTGGCGTGGCGTCGAGATGATTGATGTGCGCAAGCAGCATGCCGAGCACCTGCGCGTGCACGAGCGCTGTGGCGCGTTGTTCGATAGCCAGTACGTCGGTTTGCGTCATGATGACCTCCGTCGGACGCTGGTACGAATGCGAACGGGTGCACTTGCAGCATAGCACCGGCGCACGGGACAGGCGGGCGCCGACCTGCGTCGTTGCCACTGACGCAAAAGTGTCGTGTCAAAGCGCGAGAATGTCGCGAGCCATCTCCGGCCAGCCATCGAACCTCATTCGAACCTCATTCATGCCTGACATTGACCAACGATTGGCCGCCGCACTGCGCATCGTCCACGAGGCCGCGCGCGCGGCGCTTGAATTGTTTGACGCACGCGGCCGCTTCGCGTTGGAGGAGAAGGGCGCGCGCGAATATGTGTCCGAAGCCGACCGGATGATCGAACGCCGCATTCGCGAGGCGCTGGCGACCGACTTGCCGGGAGACGATGTGATGGGAGAGGAGATGGGTGGAGAAGGCTCGAACGCCTTCTGGGCCATCGATCCCATCGACGGCACCGCCAACTTTCTGCGCGGATCGCCGTTGTGGGGCGTGTCGCTGGGTTTTGTCGAGGACGGCGAGGCCGTCGTGGGCGCGATTGCCTATCCATCGCTGGGCATGGCACTGAGCGCTGCGCGAGGACGCGGGATGTCACGCAATGGGCTGCCGTTTGAAAGAAATGTCGACTTCCCTTCCGTCCATCTCGCAGCCGTAGGCGACAACGCCCGTTGGCCGGCCACCGAAATCGCTCAGGTCGAATACGCGTTGCGAACGTCGGGTTGGGGCTTAGCCGAGTATCGGTGCGCCACCATCGGCCTTGGGTTCGCCGCGCTCGGGTTCGTCGACGGCTATCTGGAAAAACACACAAGTATCTGGGATATCGCCGCCGGATCGGTGATTTGCCGTGAAGCCGGTTTAAGCGTTCAATCGCACGGGACGTATGACGGCGGCGGCCGGACGATCTTCGCCGGGACCGATGCGTTGAACGCCGTCGTCGGCCGCTATCTCAACTGAAGTTAGTCGCGCTGCGAAAGCTGAAAGACATTGCCCTCCGGATCTTCCCCATCGCACATCGATTGCGGGAAGCCATCGTAACGCTTCATTTCTCGCATCCTGACGCCCGCTTTGACCAGCGTCGCCCGCAAATCCTCCAGCCCCGATTCCACCGAAAAGACGAGCTTTGCGTTCGACATCTCGCCGCTTGTCTTCAAATCGCGATAGGCCACGCCGACACGGTGCAGCGCGATCTCTACTTCACCGGCTTTGAGCACCGCCCATTCGTTCACGATCTCTTCGATCACAGGGAAGGCGAAATGCGTTCGGTAAAACGCTTTCAACAACTCAACGTCGCGGACGTAAAGGATCAATCTGGACATGAAAATCGGCATTGCGTGTTCCGAAATGGCTACGGTCGCCGATTAAGGTCGACTCAAGAGGATCGATGTTGCCGGATTCACGTCATTTCGAAAACAAAGTCCCGCTTTGGGACGGCATTCGGACGTCAACCGGCACGCGTTTAGCATCAAGACGATTCGGCTTTACGGCTATTCAAGCAGACGCTCGAATGCAGTCGAAATGGGGTCGGAATGAGGGTGAAAACCGTCGATTCTCGGAAAATTTCATCTGACCCCCACTTCGATATTAGGGTTTCCACCCATGATTTCGGCGGTCTGAGCTACAATCCTGCGTTTTCGATGGTCGGCTTGTGCTACTTGCCGAAACACCGGCTGGATGACGTCTGTCAGTCCGAATCCCGCCAGCGCGCCAGCCAAGCGTGCGCTTTCCCCCCGGCGTGTGGAAGATGGCGACGCCACACGTAATTGATAAGGTGACTGATTCCCATGACTCAAACCGATAAGAAGCCGGTGCCAGGTAGCGGCCGCAAGCGCTTCACCCGACGCAAATTTCTGGGCACCGCCGTTGGCGCTGCTGCGGTGTGGGCCGGATATTCGTACTTCTTCGGCAGTCAGTACCGCGCCGCCAAGGCAGACCGCAAGGTCGACGTGCTACTGATCGGCGGCGGCATCATGAGCGCGACGCTCGGCGTCTATCTGTCCGAACTGGAGCCGAACTGGACCTGCGAAGTCTTTGAGCGTCTGGACAAGGTCGCAGAAGAAAGCTCGAACGGCTGGAATAACGCCGGTACCGGTCACTCGGCCCTGTGCGAGCTGAATTACACGCCGATGGACGATAAGGGCAACGTCCATATCACGCAGGCTATCAACATCAACGAGAACTTCCAGATCTCGCGCCAGTTCTGGTCGCATCAGGTCCGTCAGGGCGTGCTGGGCAATCCGCGCGAATTCATCAATTCCACGCCGCACATGAACCTGGTGTTCGGTGAAGAGAATCGCGAGTTCATCAAGAAGCGCGTGGAAGCATTGAAGGCTTCGCCGCTGTTCGCGGGCATGGAAATGACGACCGACCCGGCGAAGATCGCCGAGTGGATTCCTATCATGATGGAAGGCCGCAAGCCCGACGAGGTGGTCACCGCCACGCGCTCGCCGCTCGGCACGGACGTCAATCTGGGCGAAATTACCCGTCAGTTCTACAAGCACCTGACCGAAAAGTCCGGCGTGAAGGTCTCGACCGGTTACGAAGTCCGTTCGATCACCCGTAACGAGGATGGTAGCTGGCGCGTGTCCGCGTTCGATATGAACGACAGCTCGAAGATCCAGACGGTGGACGCACGCAATGTGTTCATCGGCGCGGGCGGCGCTGCGCTCCCGTTGCTGCAATTGTCGGGCATCCCGGAAGCCAAGCAATACGGCGGTTTCCCGGTGGGCGGTGAGTTCCTCGTCACCGAAAAGCCCGAGATTGCTTCGCGCCATCTGGCCAAGGTCTACGGTCTCGCGGACACCGGTTCGCCCCCCATGTCGGTGCCCCACCTGGACACCCGCGTGCTCGACGGCAAGAAGGTCATCCTGTTCGGGCCGTTCGCGACGTGGTCGAGTAAGTTCCTCAAGAACGGCTCGTACTTCGACCTCGCGAAGGCAGCAACGCCGTCGAACGTCATTCCCCAGTTGCAGGTCGGCGTGCACGAGTTCGCGCTCGTGAAGTACCTCGCGCAGCAATTGCGACTGTCGATGGACGAGAAGATGGCGGCGCTTCGCCACTACATGCCGGAAGCGAAGAACGAAGACTGGCGCCTGTGGGAAGCCGGGCAGCGCGTGCAGATCATCAAGAACGATCCGGAGAAGGGCGGCGTACTGAAGCTCGGCACGGAAGTCGTGGTGTCGAGCGACCGCTCGGTGTCGGCACTCCTCGGCGCATCGCCGGGCGGCTCGACTTCGCCTGCGATCATGCTGTCGCTGCTTGAGCGTGTGTTCCCGGATCAGATGAAGACGCCCGCGTGGCAGCAGAAGATCCGCGAGATCGTGCCGAGCTACGGCAAGAAGCTCCACGAAAATCCTCAGATGCTCGCCAACGAATGGGCGACGACGGCCGAAACGCTGCAACTGGCCATCGCACCGCCGAGTCTGGATGGCTTCGTACCCGCCAACGCTCCGATGGCGAATCCGGGTGTCGTGAAGAAGACGCCGGATATGGCGCTGTAATGACCTTCGCGTAGCGCGAAGCATCAAAGGGTTCCGGGATGTCCCGGAACCCTTTTTCTTTAGGCGTGCGCAACGCAGAGGGCGGGGAGCTCCGGGCCGGGCGTGGTATTTGAGACGTCACACGCCGTTTTGTCTCATTCGTCGGACGAAGGTGCGACCGCAATCGCGATCTTTCCCCGCAGGCCATTGTTGCGACGCTCCAGCAGGGCGTGAGCCGCCGGAATGTCGGCAAGCGAGTAAACCGCACCGACATGTGGCCGCAGTTGGTCGCGCTCGACCAGCGCACTCAATTCGTCGAGCTTGCCTCGGTTTTGCCGTGTAAAGACGAAGTGATAGCTGGCGTTCTTGCCCCAGGCCTGTACGAGGTTCTGCGGCTGCGCAATATCCACGATCGTGACGACGCGGCCTAGTTGTGCGAGCACGTCGGGGCTGCGCGACAAGGTGTCGCCGCCGATCGTGTCGAAAACGACATCGACGCCGCGGCCGTTTGTCTCTCGCATAATGACGTCGACGTAGTCCTCCGTCTCGTAGTCGATCACAACGTCAGCGCCCATTTCCCGGACGAACGGGAGGTTTGCCTCACGCGCCGTCGTGAACACCCGAGCGCCTATGGCTTTGGCGAGCTGGATCGCCACGTGTCCGACACCGCCCGCACCGCCATGAACGAGAACGCTCTCGCCAACACGCAGCGCCGCGCGTTCGAGCAGCGCTTCCCACGCCGTGCCACCAACAAGAGGCAGGCTGGCCGCTTCGAGATGGGTCAGGGAAGGGGGCTTCTTGCCGACAATGCGCTCGTTGGCGACGTGGTACTCGGCATAGCTGCCGGGACCGTCGAAGATCTGCGGGGTGTACCAGACCTCGTCGCCAACAGAGAAACCCGTGACGCCCGGCCCGACGGCTTCCACAACGCCGGAAACGTCATGCCCGGTAATCGATGGCAACGGTACGAGGTCCGGATAGTCGCCGCGTCGTACCTGATAATCCAGCGGATTGATGGACGTGGCGTGGACCCGAACCAGCACCTGTCCGGCGTGAGGGGTGGGCGTCGGCACATCCTCAAGCGCGAACGATTCCGGACCGCCAAACGACTGCAGAATGATTGCTTTCATTGAGAACTCCTGATTCGATAAACCGGGATATCGGGATTTATCGATATTATGAAATTAAAAAAAGGTCGCCGATTACAGTTCCTTCCCGATCATGCGAGCGAGGGCACTGATAGTGGCTTCGTTACGCTTGTAGTAAGTCCACTGACCGATGCGTCGTACTTCGACGAGGCCAGCGCGTTGCAGCGTTGCCAGGTAGTCGGACACGGTCGACTGCGACAGGCCGACGCCTTCCTGAATGCTGCTCACGCAAACACCCACCGTGTGGACGTCGCCTTCGTCCTGAGGCGGAAAGTTCTTCACGGGATCCTTCAGTCCTTTCAGGATCTCAAGGCGAGTGCGGTTCGAGAGCGCTTTGAAGATTTCGAGCAAATCCATGGGCAGGATTGTATCGAGATTTTTCGATATGTCAATGTGAGGGATGGATGGGTATTTGTGGCTGTGTCGTGACAGTGCGTTGATCCCGCGTGTCGGCCGGAGTATCGTGATCGACTGCACAAAACACCGGTGCCGATCCTCCTTCGGACGCCGTCAGGATCAGGAGACACGCAGTGCGCAAGACAAGAATTGCCGGACTAGGACTGTGCCTTATGACGATGCTTTGCGCGCCGACCATGGCGCAAATCTCAACGGATACCACGGCGGCCACCGCGCCTCACCGTGACGCGTTTTTCTGGCTGGGGGAAATCAACAAGGCGTCTCTCGTCATCAACACCCGCCAGGGTTTGCTGGATACCAAGCTGGCGCCACACATCGCTCAGGGACTCGACACGGTGTTGCGCGCAGGCGATCAGCCCGGCGGCGCGCGTCCGGATCTTGTCATCACGTTCGAGCCGTTGCTGATCAAGGCGGCGGGCGTCGAAGCGACATTGCTGCATGCCGGACGCTCCAGTCAGGACATGCTCGCGACAGTGCGCGCTGCGATGTATCGCGATCGGTTGCTCGTCCTCGCCGCTCAATTACGTACGACAACGGCGACGCTTCGCCGGCTCGCGCAACAGTACGAATCCACCGTCGTGCCCAACTACACGAATGGCGTCGCAGCGCAGCCGAACAGCTACGGGCACTATTTGCTGGGGCATGTGGCCGGATTGCAGCGAGACGCTCAACGTCTGCATGAGCTGTATGCACGGGTGGATCTGTCGCCGATGGGAACCACCGTGCTCAACGGTACCAGCTGGCCGCTTGATCGCGACAAGATGGCGCACGCGCTCGGCTTCGCCGATAAGGTCGACAACGCGTACGATGCCGCTCAGATCGCGGCGACGGACCTGCCGGTGGAGATCGGCGCACTGGCGACGAGCATTGCGCTGCATACGTCCGCGTTTGTGCAGGATGTGATGGTGCAGTATGCGCAGCCGCGTCCGTGGATCTTGCTTCGCGAAGGCGGTGGCAACACATACGTCTCAAGCGCCATGCCGCAAAAGCGTAACCCCGGACTACTCAACGACACCCGCACGGCAGCGTCGATGGTCGTAACGCTCGGCGTCGGGCGTGCGATCACCGCGCACAACATTCCGCCCGGGATGAGCGATGCAAAGCACATCGACGAAAACATGGCGGTGCTCGACAAGACGACGGCGCTGCTCAAGCGCTGGGATCGCGTGCTCAACGCACTGGTGATCGATCCGCAGCGCGCGCTCGACGAACTCGACAGCGACTGGACCGCGTCGCAGGAAGTCGCCGACGTGCTGATGCGCGACTACGGACTGCCGTTCCGCGTGGGGCATCACTTTGCGTCGGAGATGGTCGATTATGCCAAGGCCAACGATCTGCGTCCGAGCCAGTTCCCCTACACCGAGGCGCAGCGCATATTCAAGCAGACGCTCACGGAGATGAAGGTCAGCGGGGGAGATCTACCGATGAGCGAGGCGCAATTCCGCTCGACGCTCGATCCGGTCGCCATCGTCAAACATCGTGCAACGTCCGGTGGCCCGCAACCGGCCGAAATGAAGCGCATGCTGGCGCGCACCGATAGCGAACTGAGCGCCGACGGCAAGTGGATCGATACGCATCGTCAGGCGATCGACCGGTCGCTCGCGTCGCTGGACGGGGATTTTCGGAAGTATTTGACGGCGAATTGAGGCGCCGGAGGCGAATGCCGCTTTCACCAGCGAACCGTTTGCCCCCGGTAATCCCGATACTCCAGCCCCGGTCGCCCGCGCTTTGCCAGAAGCACGTCCACGACGCCGGGGACACTTTCGTCGATCGACAGGCGTCCCTCGGGACCGCCCAACTCGGTACGCACCCAGCCCGGTGCGACGAGCAACAGGGCGCGCTGCGTGGCCGTCGCCTGACGTGCCGCAAAGCTGCGCATGAACTGGTTCAGCGCAGCCTTAGTGCCACGATAGAGTTCGCGCTGGCCGGATTCGTTATCTGCGATGCTGCCTTGCCCCGACGACATGATGCCGATGAGGCCATCCGTGGGCACGAGGTCGCACAGGCTTTCCACGACCCGCATCGGACTTAACGCATTCGTGATCATGAGGTCCACGAAATCGTCGGTCGACACTTCACCGATGGTCTGCGTCGGATCGGGGTTCGTCGTTCCCGCATTGACGAAGAGAATGTCGAATTTCCGGTGACTTAGCCGCTCACGTAAGGCCATGATCTGCTCGGGACGCGTGATATCGAGCGTCTCGATGTCGACTTGTTCCGGGTGCTCAGCGGCCAGATCGTGAAGTCGCGTGTCATGGGTGCCCGCTCGTACGGTCCCCACAACGCGCCAACCGCGCTTGACGAATTCGACGGCCATCGCATGCCCGAGGCCGCGCGACGCGCCAACGAGCAAAATGGTGGGCACAGGGTCGATGGATGTCTGCATGGTGTTCTCCCTTGACTGGTTGATCTGATGAATTCTCCAGCTCAACATTGGGTTGCACAATACGCCTCACCTGCAATCATCCTTTGCGTTTGACGCCATGCGTCATGACTTTTGGCTTATCCTGAGCGAATGTCACGTATTGACCTCAATCTTCTGACTGCGCTGGATGCCCTGTTGAGCGAACGTAGCGTTACGAAAGCGGCTGAGCGCATGAAAATCAGTGTGTCCGCCATGAGCCGGACGCTCACACGCTTGCGCGCGACGACCGGTGACCGCCTGTTGTTGCAGGCAGGGAGAACGCTCGTGCTGACGCCCTACGCGGAGCGTTTGAGTCAACGCATTCCGGCACTGGCCCGCGAAGCCGAAGCGGTGCTGAGTCGGGCCGAATATCGATTTGATCCGGCCACGCTCGAACAGCGCTTCACGTTGCGAGCGGGAGAAGGGTTCATTGACTTGCTTGGCGCGGCGTTGGTGGAACGGATTCATAGTGCTGCGCCGGGCGTGCAGTTGCGCTTCGTGCCCAAGCCGGACTGGAATGCGCAGCCGCTGAGGGAGGGTTTGATCGATCTGGAAATCGGCGTTGTCAAAGTGTCGGCACCGGAGGTACGCGCGCGTCGGCTCTTCCGCGACCGGTATGTCGGCGTGTGCCGCAAGGGGCATCCGTTGCTGGGCCAGAAGCAGATCGCCATCGAGCGATGGCTGGCGTATGGCCATGTGATGGTTTCACGCACCGGCGACGCTGAAAACCCAGTCGACGCGGCATTAGAAGTGAAAGAACGGAGGAGGGTGCTGCCCATCGTCGTCGCGTCGTACACGAGCGCGATGCAACTGGTGCGCCAATCGGACCTGCTCGCCGTCGTTCCCCAATCCTGTCTGGGGAATTCGCATTTGCCAAACTACGCAGCAGAACAGGGCTTGCAATCATTTTTCCTGCCAATCGAGACACCGGAATTCAACGTCTGCGCAATCTGGCACCCACGCCTCGATCATGAACATGCGCAGTGCTGGCTTCGCGCGCAGGTCATGGCGGTGTGCGCCGCGCTTTATCCGGGGTGAGGAAAGGTGAGACGGGAAAAATCGAGATTCTGGCTCGGTTCGAGTACTAAGGTCATGCGATCTGATAGATTCTCCAGCTTCCGCATTTTTTGAATGAACCCAGGCATTCTGTGACCGACTTTGATGAATCCATCCCTCCGTCTCGACGCATCTTTCGTCGTCGCTTCAGTGCGTCGCGAATAGCTGAGATCGCGTTTGGCTGGCTAGCTAAAGGCACGATGATTGTGGTGGCGATTGCAGTAGTCGTGCTGTCAGTGTTTTCCGACGGAGCCGGAATGACGAGCTTGCCATCGACACGACGTCAGTGGCTGACCCTGGCACTCATCCTTGCCGTGGTGATTGCCGGTGTCGTTGTCTACTGCCACTACTTCCCAGCGTCGCCTGCATCGCCGTAGTCCACCTGAAGTGTCAGGCATCATTGGAGCAAGCGGATGATGTCGTTGGCGATTGATCATGCAAACCCTGCTCCGACATTGCCATCACCGACGCGATTTCCCTCTCGCAACCCGCGGTCCGGCGGCTCTGCCCGGTTTGTACGGGCGCGTTTCTGCTGGCGGCCGCCGGGGTGCTTGACGGACGTCGCGCGACGACTCACTGGGGGCGCTGCGATGCACTTCAGGCCGCCTAGCCAAACATCGACGTTCAAACGACGCCGATCTTCGTCAATGACGGCAACGTCTGGACGTCGGCAGGCGTCACGGCAGGCATCGATCTCGCGCTGGCGCTTGTCGAGAGCGACTGCGGCTACGACGTCGCGGCTTCGGTTGCGAAGAAATTGGTGGTTTATCTGAGACGACCGGGAGGAACGGCGCAATTCAGTGAAACACTGCTGATGCAGGAAAGCGCTGACGCACAGGCGTTTTCAGGGCTGATGACCAAGGTTTCCGTTAACCCGAATAAGCGGTGGAGCGTGGAAGAATTGGCCGCGGAAATGGGCCGGACGTCGCAAACGTTTCAGCGACGCTTCAAGCTGGCGATGGGGTGTTCACCGTACGCTGCGGTACAGGATGTACGGCTTTCGCGAGCCCGATTGATGATCGAGACGAGAACCGGCGGCATTTCATTGATCGCGGACCGATGTGGATTCACGTCGGAGGAGCGAATGCGCCGGGCCTTCCAACGGAAATTCGGACTGCCGCCTGCGGCGTTTCGGAGTCATTTTGGGATTGAGGGGTGAGTCATGCGACTTTCATTACACTGCGTGCTTGCGACGACTTTGATGACAGCCGTCACAAGCGGTTTTGCCGCTCTCCCACCGAAATATCTTGGGATCAAGGATTTCGACAAATGTCTTGCGGACAAGCCAGTCGACACATACAGGGCATGGTGCATACCTGCCAGGAAGCCCAAAGACTGTCCGAGGTCGAGCTGGAAGCAGTTACGTTCGTTGAGCGGCCAGGATCGCATCCCCCGATGTTCGGAAAAGTGATTGCTGTATTTAAAAATATTTGGATAGGAAGGCACCATGACCAAGAAGAGCGATGAACAAGTTCAGGCTGAAATCGGCGCGTTGACCGAATTGCTGCCGCAACTTCCACAGCGCGCACGCCACGCGGTTGATGCCGCCCTGGAAGTGCTGAGAGACGACCTGTCGGACGACGCGGTCTACGAGAAGTTCGAGGAAGGGACTGAGGAGTTTGAGGACGCATTGACAGCGTGCATGTGGCGCGACGGCGTCTCGGGCAGCGAGGCGCTCTCGGCTCAATATCGTCAGCTTATCTAACAGGAGCGTTGGCTACGTCGTCCAATGGGTGCTTCGGGCTGCCCCCGATTGCATCGAACGGCGCCAACCTCAGGACTCAGCGACAGCGTGATACGCAAACGCCCCATCACGTTCGGTGACGCGTCCAATGCCGGGAAAGTCGAGATGCGCCCCGGCCACATAAAGATTCGGTTGCGTCTGACGCTGAAGCAGTGATTTGCGCGATGCCACCGCCTTGGCCTGGTCGTCGTCATACTCCCAGGCGATGTCCGGATGGAAGAACTGGACGGAAGGCACGTGAATGAGATCGCCCCAAGCCAGCAATCGGCCCGCGCTGCTTGTCGCTTCGTAGGCGGTATGGCCGAGAGAGTGCCCGACTGCACGGACCGCCGAAATGCTATTCGTGATGCGCGCGCCGTCTTCAACCACGCACACGCGGCTGCGCAGCGGTGCGAGCCGTCCAGTGAAAACGGATGTCTCCTCCTTGGCAACGAACACCTGCTTGAGCATTGGGAAGGCTTCCGAGCCGTCAGGCGCGACCAGTCCATTGACATGGTCTTCATGGGTGTGGGTCAACGCCACGTGCGACACCGAGTTTCGCGCCACACCGGCCTCTTGCAGACCGTCCAGAAGCGAGCCCATCGTGTCGTGCCAAGTGTTCGATGCGCCGGTGTCCACTAGGACAGAGATGTCTTTGTCGATGATCAGAAACGCATTGACCGACAAGCGTAGTTGCCCGTCGACAAGCCTCAGGCCGATCGGTGACGCGCTGAGAAGAGCCCCTGTAGCCGTGCGCAGGCGAGTCGGCGGCATGTCGACATATCCGTCGCGAAGCGCAATGACTTGTAGCTCACCAAAGTCGAACGACGCGTAGTTCCGTCCCTGCGATTTGAGCCTCATTGGTTTCCTGTGAGCGGAGGATCGAAAAAGTACAACACGCTTTCCCGCTGCAACCTGGTATGAGAGGGTACCCGGACTGCTATCTATTTGCCAGGAAGACGTGTCGATTTCCATCGAAAGTGCCCACTACGCAGCAGAACCGGGGCACCATGACACAGCAGTAGATAGTGTTCGGCGGTCTTTTCAATCGAAGCCCTGTGCGCCTTGAAGGCAACGATCAGATCATCAACATGGCACGACTTTGCCTCGAAATGATCTTCCAGTGCTTCAGCTGAGATCGCACAAACAATTCGCTTACGCTCACAGTCCACCACGAACTCGATGGACATGTCGTCTGCGTTATAGGCTGGCGCGACGTGCGGGAATTCAATCTTCACGATGCTCGCCCTCTTCATGAGAATCGCCGTTTCGAGCACTTGTGCTCGGATCCAGACAAACGCTTTCCATTGGCTCCACCACCTTACAGGGCCATCCAAATCGATCGGCAATGCGTCTGCGTAAGCTGTCGGCTGCGGCAGGCTCGCCGTGATTCAGAAAGATGCCACCCACCGGTTTGTGAAACTTCGAAAGCCAGTTCAATGTTTCGCCATAGTCTGCGTGAGCAGAGAGCGTGTCGAGTTGAACGACCTCCGCGTTGACGTGAACGTAATCACCAAATATCTTGACTTCGCTCCCGCCGTTCACCATGGTCGAGCCACGCGTACCCGGCGCCTGAAACCCGGTGAAGAGCACGGTGTTTCGCCAGTTGCCGCTCATCGCCTTGAGATGATGCAAGACACGCCCTCCCGTGGCCATTCCACTGCCCGCGATGATGATGGCAGGCATCGCGCGCGTGTCCAGCCATTTGGACTGATCGACGCTCGTGACGAACGTGGCTGCGTTGCACATTTGCGCACACTCCAAGGCGCTCAATCGCTGGTCGGCAAGATGTGACGAGTAGGTTTTCGTCACGCTGATCGCCATCGGACTGTCCAGATAGACGGGCACATCGGGCATCTCTCCGGCTGATTTCAGCCGGGCAATCCAGTAAAGCAGGCTTTGCACCCGTCCAACGGCAAACGCAGGGACAATGACGCTCCCCCCGCGCGCAAACGTCCGGTGCAGTATCTCCGCCAACTGAGCCCCGGGATCGGTGCGGTCGTGCAGACGATCCCCGTATGTGGACTCAAGGACGAGCAAATCCGGCGTTTCGGGATTGGCCGGTGCGGGCATGATCGGATCGTCCGTGCGACCAAGATCGCCCGAGAAGAGAATCCTCCTCCCGTCGACATCCACCTGTGCCATCGCGGCCCCAAGGATGTGCCCCGCATGCCAGAAGGTCACCTGAACTCCCGGGCAGACCTCAAACGGGGTGTCGAACGCCTGCGGCGTCAGCCGCTCAATCGCTCGCCGGGCATCGTCCGTCGTGAAAAGCGGCAGTGCAGGGTGGTGTTTCGACTTGCCGTGACGGTTCAGGAAGTCGGCTTCCTCCTCTTCAAGATGCGCACTGTCGAGCAACAGAATCTCGCATAAATCTCGTGTCGCGGGCGTGCAATAGACTGGCCCGGCATACCCTTGGCGAACGAGCACCGGAAGATAGCCACTGTGGTCAATATGGGCGTGTGTCAGCACAACCGCATCTAGACCTCGGACATTGAACGGTGGGGGCGCCCAATTGCGGTTGCGTAGATTCTTGACGCCTTGAAACAGGCCGCAATCCACCAGCACATTCCTGTCTGCGATGCGAAGTAACGTCTTCGAGCCGGTCACCGTGCCCGCAGCACCGACGAAACACAACTCCATGAAGGCACCTCTCGCGTCGACTCGGCAACGGAATGCCGCCGGGCAATCAAAGCATAGTCGTCAGGTACTTGGAGTCACGATTTCAGAACCTGTCACGTTGACGTGCGTCAAGGAGGTGACACATGCCAGTTCACGCTCAGGCGGGGTTGGACTACCGTCTAATCGCAACGTTGACCGTCGCCGCGTAGATCGACACCTGCGGCACAGTCCGAACGAGTCAAACTCAGCGAGGACGACACAATGTCTCATCGAATCCTGCTCGCCATTGACGGCAGCGAAACCTCATGGCAAGCCTTACGCGAAACGATCCGATTCGCCATGCCAGATGACGTCGTCAGAGTCGTCAACGTCATCGACGATCCGTTCGCCCACTATCAATCCGCGTTTTCTTCATACATCGACCTCGAAGCCGTGCGGGAGGCGTTGATCGCGGAAAGCCAAGCGACGTTGAGCAATGCCTACAAGCGGCTGCATGAAGAAGGTATTCAGACGGATACCCGCTCCATCGATTTACGCACGTGGGGCGGCACGATCGCCGGCGCCATTATTCGCGAAGCCCGACGTTGGCAAACCGACCTCCTGGTCCTTGGCACGCATGGACGCAAGGGCGTTCGCCGCATGCTGCTCGGCAGTGTGGCCGAGCAAGTCCTGCGGCACTCGCATCGCCCTGTCATGCTGGTCAAGGAATCCACGACGCTGCCTACGGGGGCGGCCAGCGTACCGACTGCTGTCCCGGAGAACTGACACCATGTATGAACTAATCCTGGTTGCCATCGATGGCAGCCCCACGGCGGACACCGCCTTCGACTACGCGCTGTCGCTTGCGAAAGCGCGTAAGGCGAAATTGCACGTGTTGTTTGTCGTCGATATTCCGGTGGCCTATATCAGCGACGCGGATCCGTTTCCCTTCATCGAAGCGTTGCGAATTCAGGGGAACAGCATCCGGGAACAAGCCACGAAGCGCCTGAACGACGAGAAGGTCGCGGGCGACGTGGAGATCCGTGAGCTCCTGCCGCTCGGTGGCGATGTCGCGTTTCAGATCAACGCCGCAGCGGAAGAATGTCAGGCCGACCTGATTGTGATCGGAACCCATGGTCGGCGCGGCGTGCGACGTCTGACACTGGGCAGCGTGGCGGAAAACTGCGCCCGGCAGGCGCAGCGGCCAGTCATTCTCATCCCGCCGCCAGGAACGGAGGAATCCGTCGAAGTGTTGTAATTCGCCAGTGTGCGAAGACTTGCGCTGCCCGGGAGTCGCGCGTGTAGAATCGACTTCATGGGTGTCCGGGCATGGACATCCTGAGACGATGTACACGATCCAAAGGCGGACGCATGATTCGCATCATCGTGACAGACGACCACACGCTGGTACGTGCCGGACTGCAACGCATTCTGGCAGGCACCGGCGATATCGAAATCGTTGGGGAAGCCTCGAACGGCGCGCAAGCGCTGGCGCTGCTGGCGGATACGCCGTGCGATGTCCTGTTGCTCGATCTGTCGATGCCCGGGCGCAGCGGCATCGACCTCATTGGGCAGATCAAGGCGTCGTTTCCCCATCTGACCATTCTTGTCCTCACGATGCACGGCGAAGAGCAGTACGCAGTGAGAGCGCTCAAGGCCGGGGCAGCAGGCTATCTGACAAAAGAGAGTGCGCCGAACGAACTGGTGAGCGCCGTACGCAAAGTCCATGACGGTGGCGTTTACCTGAGCCCCTCAATGGCGGAGCGAATCGCCCGGGATCTGTCGTCTGCGACCATCGAAGGCCCGAGTTTCCGTCGCCTGTCCGACCGCGAGTTCGATGTATTCCTGATGCTCGCCCGAGGTCTGACATTGGGTGACATTGCTGGCCGCCTTTGCGTGAGTGCCAAAACGGTCAGCACGTACAAGGCGCGTATCCTGCAAAAGCTTCAACTCAAGAGCCAGACCGATCTGGCGCATTACGCCATCCGCCACGATCTGCTGCGCGACTAACGCTGAGGCACGCGTTGTAGTCCTTTGCCTACAGGCTGTCATGTCGGCTGACATGAGATCGCGCCCGTCGCTTATTTTTTTTCCCCACTTCATCTCCGATACTTCAGACGTGATGACACGATGCTGAATTGCCGGAGTTTGCCATGCATGCCATTTCCCGCCAGCTAAACACCATCCCCGTCGAAGCCACTCAAAACGTGAGGGTGCATCGCGCCTTCGACGTCGTCGAGTCCGCAGGCCCAAGATGCAGCACTTGTCTGCTGCGCCAGTTCTGTCTGGCCGAAGGACTCAATGATGAGTCGATCCGCCGTCTGGACGGCGTGACAAGTGTTCGGCGCACGGTTCGGCGCGGCGAAGTGCTGTTCCGACCGGGGGACACGCTCGAGTACATCTACGCGGTACGCGCCGGTTCGTTCAAGACGGTGCTGACGCACCCCGACGGACGCGAGCAAGTCACGGGCTATCTCCTCGGTGGAGAGTTGCTGGGCCTGGGAGGCATTGCCAGCGGCCGATATGTCTCCGAAGCCGTGGCCCTCGAAGACAGTCAGGTCTGCGCAATCCAGTTCGCAGAACTGGAGGCCATTGCCGCGAAGGTGCCGGTCATGCAGCATCAGCTTCACCGGCTGATCGCTGCGGGCATCGTGCGCGAACAACAACAGTTGCTTCGCCTGGGAACCGCTCGCGGGGAGGCCCGACTGGCGAGCTTTCTGCTGGATGTGTCGTCGCGGCTGGCCGCCCGGGGATACTCGCCGAACGCATTCCTGCTTCGCATGACGCGCGAGGAAATCGGCAGCTTTCTAGGCCTGCAACTCGAAACGGTGAGTCGCATGCTTTCCCGCATGCAGGCACAGGAAGCGTTACGGGTGCGCCAACGCGAGATCACGCTGCTCGATACGCAGCGACTGAACCAAATGGCGAACGCCGTTTAGTAATCGCGCTACGTTCACGGAGCGCGACAGCATGCGAGCGATGCAACTATCCAAGGCTGACGGCGCGCTCAGACTCGTCGACATTCCTGTGCCAGCGCCGGGCCCTGCACAAGTGCTGATTCGTGTCAGTGTGTGTGGCGTTTGCCGCACCGACCTGCATGTCGTCGATAACGAATTGCCCGACGTTCCCGATGGCATTATTCCCGGCCACGAAATCGTGGGGATCGTCACTGCCAAGGGGGGGAGCGTAGGGGATTTGCAAATTGGCGACCGTGTCGGCGTGCCGTGGCTGGGATCGACCTGTGGATGCTGCCGCTTTTGCCTGAACCACAAGGAAAATCTCTGCGAAGCGGCGCGATTTACCGGCTACACGCTCAACGGTGGTTACGCTGAGTATGTCGTCGCCGAAGCGCAGTTCACGTTCAAACTCCCTGATGCCTATGATGACGCGACTGCCGCGCCGCTGCTGTGCGCGGGCCTCATCGGCTATCGGTCACTGAGCATGACCGGTGACGCGCGGCGTCTTGGGATCTATGGATTTGGCGCTGCGGCGCATCTCATTGCGCAGATCGCGAGCGCTCAGGCACGCGAAGTGTATGCCTTCACCCGACCCGGCGACGACGAAGGCGTGGCGTTCGCCCTGTCGCACGGCGCCCATTGGGTTGGCCCGAGCGATGCGAATCCGCCCGTGCCGCTGGACGCCGCCATCATCTTCGCGCCGGTCGGCTCGCTGGTGCCTCAGGCGCTCGCCGCCGTCGACCGTGGAGGCGCCGTCGTTTGCGCCGGCATTCACATGAGCGATATCCCGAGGTTTGCTTACCGACTGTTATGGGGCGAGCGTCAGGTGCGCTCCGTGGCGAATCTGACGAGAGCGGACGGTCTGGCCTTTCTCGCACTCGCCGAGAGGATCGCGCTTAAAGTGGCCACGACAACGTACCCGCTCGAAAAGGCCAACGCAGCACTTGATGACCTGCGCCGCGGTGCCATTTCGGGCGCGGCTGTACTTCAAGTGCGGCCTGCTGCGTAGATATCCGCCTGCGTTCAATGCGCTGCGGGCGGCGTCGAAGCAGAGGGTTCCAGCGGAATGACGGTGGTAACCACGGTGCCGCCCTCCGACGGGCTGCGGACTTCCAGCGTCCCGCCGAGCAGGCGTGCCCGCTCCCGCATGCTGATGAGCCCCAGGGCATCCGGTTTCGGACGCGTCGGCGGCAATCCTCGCCCATTGTCGGAAATACGAAGTCTGCACTCCCGGTCGCAAGCCAATTCGACCGTTATCGCGGTGGCATGTGCATGTTTGGCGACGTTGTTCAGGGCCTCCTGCACGATACGGAACAATGTCGTCGCGACCGCTGGCGCGACAGCGGGTAATCCGTGTGTCCCCGTCACATCGACGACCACGCCGTAGCGCCGTGAAAACTCCTGCGCGTACCATTCAATAGCCGGACCGAGCCCCAGATCGTCGAGCATGGGCGGACGCAGATCGGCTGCCATCTGGCGAACTGCACTGACCATGCCGTCGATCGACTGTTCGATACGCTTGACGTCCGCAGACATTGCGGGCTGACCGTCCAATGCTTGCCTGAGCATCGCTGCGTCCATTTTCAATGCGGTGAGACGCTGACCGAGATCGTCATGAAGTTCTCGCGCGATACGGGACTTCTCGTCTTCACGAACCTCCTGAAGACGTGCGTTGAGCTTCTCGAGTTCCTGGCGGGATGTTTGCAGAGCGCTCGCCATCTGACGTTGCTCCGTGACGTCGCGCAACACGACCGTAAAGAACTTGCCCCCTGCGTCGGCACTCTGTGAAATGGACGCCTCCATCGGAAACTCCTCACCGTCCGCTCGCACCCCCCAGAGCGGGCGACCGCGCCCCATCAATCGCTCCGACACCCCGGTCGCCCCGAAGCGTTCGATGTGCTGAAAGTGGGCGTCGCGGAATCGTTCGGGGATGAAGCGTCCAATCGGCTCCCCGATCACCTCCATGGCGCTGCACTTGAAAATGCTTTCGGCAGTCGGGTTGAAAATCTGGATTCGCTGCTGCGCGTCGATGGTGATGATCGCCTCCCGCACCGATTGGATGACGCTGAATAGCCGACTCTCGGAGCGTTGCTTGCCGATCGCCGCCCGCTCGTTGACCGCCATGGCGTGCCGACGGGAGCGCAGGGCGACGACCCAGGCGAGTACCGTGATGACGCTCAGCAAGACGCCGAAGACAAGCGCCCAATTGGCGACGCCCGCGCCGCGCAGTGCAGCAAACTCGCCTGAGGCGGTGTAGGCCAGTTCCAGCGCTGGCCGGTCCGCGTAGGCAACTGTTGCGACGGTTCGATAATCGACCGGCGGTCGAGGCTCTGCCGGCGCGCGAGGCGAGAGGCTGTCGAATATCTGTTGCGCGGGCCCTTTGTCGCCGTTCACGGCAATCGTCAATGTCAGGTCATGAAGCAACGGTCCGATTGCTGCGTGAACCAGCGTATCGACATTGGCAATGGCGTAAGTGCAGTCCGGCGACGGATCCTTGCTCGTCAGAAAGACAAGCGATGGCGGAGCACCGGACACCGTGGCGCTGGCAAAGAGACGTTCCCGGAAGTCAGGACCGGAGGGAAGGCGCACGCGGTCGCCGGTGCCGAGCACCGGCTCCCCGCTCGGTGAGTAGCCGGACGTTCTGACGATATCTCCACCTGAGCGTTCGCACTTGCCGAAGCTTAATAGTCCGGGCAGACGTTCCGACAGCTTCATCTTTTTGACGTAATCGATCCAGCGAGCGTCGTCGGGCTTGGGCGTAGCCGCCATGAGGTCGGACGCGGCATGCAAGGCGTCCTCATAGGCGGTGAGTGCGATCGAAAGCTTGTCGGTTGCCGCGCTCGTGCGCAAGGCGAAACGCGCATCGACATTGCTCTGAAGTGCTGTCCGAACGGCCATCCAGTTGGCCAGCGCAACAACCACACACATCACACAAAGCATGGCGACGAGCACGGTATCCGCCCGGCGGCGCGAAGGGAATTGCGTGCTGCGAAGCGTTCTGGCCATCAATCGCCCCGATTCAAGAGTGATTCAAGCGTTATCGCGCGGTAGGTAGGCTAGTTGTATCAGCGTTCTCCTGCATTTCCCATACGCATCAATCCGAAATGTCGACGGCCGCTGGCAGGGACATATGACGGACCGATGGTCGCCTTGACGTTCATCAAGGGCACCCCCACGGACTGTACTACTGTTCAAAGATGACTTCACGTCTCAGGAGCATGACTATGACTTACCGCACGTTACTCGTACATGTCGACAACAGCGATCGATGCCGCGCCAGGGTTGAACTGGCGGCTAGCTTCGCCTATCGGTTCCCAGCCCATTTAGCGGGTATCTACCTGCCGTTTCATCCTCCGGGTTTTCCCGATGTGACGGCCATGGGCGGCACCGGGCTACCGCCGCCGCCCGCGCCCGAGAGCGACCCCAAACGCCTCGCTCAGGCCGAACAGATGTTCACGGAAGTCTGTCGGCGGCAGGACGTCAGCCCGGAATGGATCACGCCGCCCTACGAAGAAAACCCCGAAATGCGGACCCATGCCCGGTATTCGGATCTCGTGATCGTTGGACAAGAAGATCGTTCCGACCCCGAGTCCTCGCCGACGATCGGATTTGTCGCGTCGGTCGTGCTCGGAGGCGGGCGGCCGGTATTGGTCCTCCCGTATGCGGGGAAGCTGCCCACGGCCTTCAATCATGTGCTTGTGGCGTGGGATGGCGGCCGCGAAGCCGCGCGTGCCGCCGCCGACGCCATGCCGTTTCTGCGCTCGGCGAAAGCGGTCGACGTGATGCATGTCAGCCGGGGCGCTCGTCCGGACGATCTGGGCCCCATTCCCGGCATGGACATCGCCATCTATTTTGCGCGACATGGTGTCAACGTCACTGTGACACCGGAGCGCAAGGCAAACGATGTCGCAATTGGCGAGGCGTTACTCTCGCGCGCCGCCGACATGAACGCGGACCTCATCGTAATGGGCGGGTATGGGCATTCGCGCATGCAGGAGTGGGTGCTGGGCGGCGTGACCCGCACCATGCTCGAAACCATGACGGTTCCTGTGCTGATGTCGCACTGAACCTGACCAATGCGGAGTGGCGCCATGAAAGCCCTTGTATTCCACGGTACACAGCAAATCACGCTGGAAGACCGACCGATCCCCGATATCCTGGCACCAACCGATGCCATCGTGAGGATTCGCAAGACGACGATTTGCGGTACGGATCTTCACATCCTGAAGGGTGACGTTCCTACGGTGACACCGGGCCGCATTCTTGGTCACGAGGGCGTCGGGGAAGTCGTGCAAACCGGCGATGCAGTCACGTCCTTCAAGGCAGGCGATCGGGTGCTGATCTCGTGCATTTCATCCTGCGGAAAGTGTCCTGCGTGCCGCAAAGGCATGTATTCCCATTGCGCCGTGGGCGGGTGGATTCTCGGCAACCGCATTGACGGAACGCAGGCCGAATACGTTCGCACGCCTTATGCAGACACCAGCCTCTACCTCGCGCCCGCCAGTGTAGATGACGATACGCTGGTCATGCTGAGCGACATCCTGCCGACCGGCTTCGAATGCGGTGTTCTGAATGGGAAGGTTCAACCCGGCAGCAGCGTCGCCATCGTCGGGGCGGGGCCGATCGGACTGGCGGCATTGCTCACGGCACAGTTCTTTAGCCCGGCTCAGGTAATCGTCATCGATCCCGACATCGCACGGCTGGAAGTGGCCTTACGGCTCGGCGCGACGGCCATCGTGTCTCCGGAAAAGGAGGACGCTGCTGCGTTCGTCCGCAGCCTGACAGGCGGGCAGGGCGTCGACACGGCCATTGAAGCGGTCGGCGTGCCGGCGACTTTCGAACTCTGCGAAGCGATCGTGGCTGCCGGCGGCACGATTGCGAACGTCGGTGTCCACGGTCGCAAGGTAGACCTGCATCTCGAATCCCTGTGGGACAGGAATATCAGTATCACGACCCGGCTGGTCGACACCGCCGCAACGCCCATGTTGCTCAAAACCATTGAATCAGGGCGGCTCGCACCGGCTGTCCTGATCACTCACCACTTTTCGCTCGCCGATATTCTTGCCGCCTATCGAACCTTCGGTGACGCGGCAAACACACATGCGTTGAAAGTGATCATTACACCGAAGGCGTAGCGCCTGACTGGTCCATGGGCACCGCGTAGCGCGCCGCCGACGAAGGCATTCACCGGCGGCTGGCCAGTTCGTCGAGCAAGTCGACAAGCGCCTCACGCACGGCCGGCGTGACATCGATGGCGTTCGACGCGTGGGGCACGGTATTACAGGTCACGACCGATCCGGCACCTGCGGCGATCAGTTCGTCGACGCCGATCCCGTCGAACAGCCCGTGCACCGCGATACACACGGGACTTCCGAAGCCCACTTTGACCAACGCGCCAATCGTGGCGAGCATCGTTTGCCCGCTCGCGAGAATGTCGTCCACGATCACCGGCTGGCGATGCCCATAAGCCGCTGGCACATGTAGCTCAAGGCTGACTTGCCGGTCGCCCTGTCGAGTCTTGTGAGCCACGACCGACGGCGCGCCGATTCGCCCGGCGATCTGTGCCACCCACGCGGCGCTTTCGTCGTCCGGGCCGACAATGAGCGGATCGGGAACGTTCGCGGCGATCCACGCGGCGGTCGCGGTCGCGCTGTGGGGAGAGCGCACCGGAATCGTATAAACGGCGCAAAGCGATGGCAGGCGGTGCAAATGCGGTTCAACGGCGACCAGACCATCGAACCAGGTACTGAGCAACCGGCCGAAGCTGTTGGCCGATACCGATTCCCCCGGACGAAAACGCGCATCCTGACGCAAGTAGCACAAATATGGCGCGACCAGAATCACCTCACGCGCGCCGAGGTCTCGCGCCGTGTCTGCGGCGAAGAGGAGCGGCAGCAGTTTCGCGTCGGGCCGGTTCAACGAGCAGACGATAACGATCGACTTTCCGCTCAGCGGGCCGTCAAGCGTGACAAGTTGCTCGCCATCCGGAAATCGATGGATCAGCAAGCGTTGCAGGGGACATTCGATGAGTCCGGCGAGCACCCGGGCAAACGATTCGTTTCCGGGCATAGCGTAAATGGCGACGTCTTTCATCATGCCCTCACACAGACAATGTCAGGAAAGCGGTTTGCATACTCGAATGCATATTCGAGTTCACCGGGACTCTCCGCGTAGATGGTAAAAAGCGGCTGCCCCGCGCCGACTATGGTGCCGACTGGCGATTCAAACACCACCCCGGCGCGCGTCGCGAGGGGGGCGCCAGCAAGCTTCGCAACGCGCGACAGGTGGCGATTGTCTACGGTGGTGACAACACCGGCGTGGCGAGCCGTTATCGGCTTGCTATGACGCCCGACGACAGGCTCCAGCATGCCGCCCTGAGCCTCACAGATGCGCTGAAACTGTTGCCAGGCGAGACCGCTGACCAACACGCGGCGCGCCATCTGTGCCCCTTCGCCGGGTAACGCCTTGCCACCGGCCTCCAAGATCCGCCCTGCGATTTCCACGCTCTTGGTCATCAAATCCATCGGTGCCCGGGCGCGATTCTGCAGCACGGCCAGTACGTCGCGGGCTTCGAGACTGGGCCCGATACCTCGCCCAACCGGTTCGTTGCCCTGACAGACGTACGTGATGACCTCCAGCCCAAGCGCGCGTGCGATGGTGCGCAGTCGTTCGGAAAAGAGTGTGCTGGCGTAGTCCGATCGAATCTTGGCCGTGGGGCCGACCGGGATATCGATCAGAACGTGCGTCGCGCCGACGGCAAGCTTCTTCGACAGAATCGATGCGACCATCTGCGCCTCGCTGTCCAGCTCCAGGGGGCGCTCCACCTGTATCAAAATGTCGTCTGCCGGACTCAGGTCCGCCGCGCCGCCAAAAACGACACATCCCCCGACATCCTCGACGACACGGCGCATTTCGTCCGCACTGAGATCGACGGGGGCTAACGTTGCCATGGCGTCGGCAGTGCCTGCGGGAGAGGTAATCGCACGCGAAGACGTTTTCGGCATGACCAGGCCCTGCGCCGTTACGATCGCCACGACGATAGGTGTCGTCCGATTACCGGGCAATCCACCGACGCTGTGCTTGTCCATGACCTTGTCGGCACGCCATGTCAGCGTCTTTCCCGTTGCGACCATGACCTGCGTGAGCGAGATGATTTCGTCGTCGGAAAGACGGTTGCCTGTACACGCGGTCAGGAATGACGAGATATGAATGGACGAATAGTGGCCCGCAGCGATATCGCCGACCACCTCGCTTAATGCGTCGTATGTGAAGGGTTCACCGTACATGCGCCCGCGAACATGGCGAAAGGACTCCAGAGGCGGCATGTGCTGAACCCTCACCCAATCTCCTTCGGCAACGTCCAGTGCTTGTAGTGCCGCCTCGCTCAAGCCGATCTCGTCGAGTTCCAGCCAATCGCCCGTGACCGTTTGCAACGTGGCCGCGATAGTCTTCTGACCATAGTCGAGCTGCAAACGTGTCTGCGCGGCAAACCCTTCGGAACGGCAGACCTGGCTGTCGTGACGGAGGTACGCAACGGCCTCACGAAGCGTGTCGACGCTGACATGACGGGCGCGTAAGCAACGCCCGCAGGGCGCTGCGGCCGCGTCGGGCGTGGATTGGCGGTCCGCCATCCCGGTCTCAGGGTCGGGAACCGCAATCGGGCAAGCGCTTTGGACCTTCTCCGGCACGGGACACCTTCCTTGCAGAATGGGAAGCGGACGCATGGCGGAGATCGCGCTCGCGCGGACCGACATGCTGGTGCCTCAAAGCCTAGTCGGAATCCCGCCGAAGGTAGCGATTGGTTGTCATGACGTTGATGCGGGTCAAACGGTCGGGCGTCACAGACATCATGCTTTTTTCCGAGGGTGCGAAGACATTGAGATATGTCAACCGCATGCCTGTCGATCAGCGCTAAGGTAAGAGCGTTGTCGGTGCCAGTCCACCGATGTCCGGATCCCCCGATGTTGCCGAGTCAGTGGCACTTGCGCCCGTATACGGCCCCGTTTAGGGCGCAAGCAAGTTGGGATTACGCCCGCTTCGGCGGGCTTTTTTTATGTCATGACCGCGCTCGCATCTGCGCGTCGACATTGATTTGGGACAAAGGGGATTGCCCGTGCGCGACTAATCTGAAATCGCTGACTTGGCCGGAGGGCGTTCCCGTGTGGAGCGCAACACCATCCGGCCATACGCGGGCCCGCCAATGCAGGCGGCGCTCCCCGATAAAGGAACTCCGACGATGTCGCAAGAACTGAACCCGCCCCTCCGTCTGTGCAAGGCCCCCATGCTCGCCGCGCTCGAAGCGCACCATCACTGGCTCGCCAATCTTAAGCACTTGCGGCAAATGCAGCTGCGGGCGGACGAGGGTTTGCTGGAAGCCGACGGCGCTTTGGGCGACGAACTGGCCAACGCGGCGAACCTGAATGCCATTTTCAATAGCCAACTGGCGTTCATCAACCGTCAACTCGCGATACAGAATCAGATCTGGCAGGGTTGGTTGCAGATCGGAGCGAGTGGTCCCGCCGTATGGGCCGAACAGTATCACTGCGCAGAAAAAGCCTGGCAAAACGTCTTCTCCGACTCCGTCGACGTCGCCCCCAAATCCGGCGTAAGCGCGTGGGAAGCCTGGGGAGACTTCACCAGATCCGCGATCGATGCCATGAATACGATGTCCGGCGGTGCAACGCAGACGATGGTGGACCGGCTCGCGTCGCTTCAGGCCACATTCGACGGGTCCGCAAGCGAAAAACCTGCGAAGCGCGTTCGTGCGAACCGCGAATGACGGTCAATCCATGCGGGCACTTTCCGTTGCGCCCTTCGCGCCCACCACAGTGTGATTAGAGGATTTGATAATGCCTGCCGAAGACCCATCGTGCCTGTCTGAGCGCCACCTGCTGGCGTTCGCCAAAATTGTGCGCTGTTTTGCCCACTACGAATTCACGATCGACACCGCCTGTTGCGCGCTTACGAAATGCGAGCCGACGTGCTTCTCTCTGTTGACGCGCCCGCTCGATTTCCGCGCGAGGCGGGTGATGCTGCTCGACGTGCTTCGACAGGTCGGTTACCCGATGGATCGTTATGACAGGATCAGTGCTTGTCTGATGGTCCCGTTCACCTACTCGATGTTGTTGCACGACATTCTTCATTCGCGGTGGGTGAGGCATTCGGAAGGCGGCGGCATTCAACCCGCATGGATATTCGATCTCGCTCCAAGCGTCGAGCCACACCGGGACTGGTGCGACGAATGCGTAGAGGAACCGCTGCCTCGCTCGGCGGACGACCATGCCTACTCGCTGGACCAACTCGAGACCGTTGCGCGTCGTCTATCGGCAGAGCATCGGGCGCTTGTTGCGTATCTGATGGAAATTGGGTTGTTGCCAGCGTCGTCGAATGCGGCCATCGATTGATCTTGAGAAGCCCCCCAGAATGTCAGACGCGCCGCCCACCGACGCCATCGTCGCAACCGGTCTTACGAAGGCGTTCGGAGAGGGCGCCACGCGCACTACAGCGGTCAACGCTGTCGAGCTCCGGGCACACTTCGGCGAAATGGTGTTCATCGTGGGTCCGTCCGGCAGTGGGAAGACTACGCTGCTGAGCCTGCTCTCCGGCATCCTGCGTCCCGACAGCGGCAAAGTGACGATCAACGGCACGGACATATGGGCGTTGTCCAACGACGATCTGGCCGACTTCCGACTGAATACGATCGGCTTCGTTTTCCAGGACTATCATCTGTTCCCGCGTCTGACCAGCGCAGAGAACGTTGCCGTCCCATTGATATTGAAGCATCGCGACTGGCAGCAGTCCCTTGATGCAGCACGCCATTGCCTTGAGATCGTCGGCCTGAAAGCACGCACGGAGATCCTGCCTGTCAAGCTCTCAGGCGGTGAACAACAACGCGTGGCAATCGCACGGGCCATCATCGGCTCCCCTCAGATTCTGGTATTCGACGAACCGACGGCGTCGCTCGACGGCGACACAGGCCGAATGATTATCGCGTTCGTCAAAGAGAAGATTCTCGACGCTGGGCGATGCATCGTGGTCGTCACGCATGACGCGCGGATCAACGAATACGCGGACCGGATCATTTACATGGAGGACGGACGCATCGTTCTCGACAAAGGGAGCCGACCGTGAATCATCGATGGCTCTTTTACCTCTCGGGTGTCGGCATACTTGCGGCGTTGCTCGGGGCGTTTGTTTTCGGCCTGGAACGACAACCCGAGCCGCCTGCCTTCGACCCGGTGGCGAGTCCTTATCCGAGCGCCATCTACGCCACGGGCATCGTGGAAAGCGAGCAGGGCGGCGGTGCGAACATCAATGTGTATCCCGAAGTCTCCGGCGTAGTGTCGCAAGTGCTTGTGCACGAAGGGCAAACCGTGCATGCAGGCGATGTGCTACTCAGAATCGACGACTCGGTGCAGCGTGCCACCGCAGGGCAACTGCATGCTCAGATGCTTGCCGCCGGTGTCGTACTCGAAGAACTGAAGGCTCAACCGAGACTGGAAACGCTTGCGGTGGCGAAAGCGCAAGTCGATCAGGCGCAGGCGAATCTGAAAGCGGCGCAGGATCAGTACGATAAGCGGCGCGCTGCTTACGAAATGGACAGCCGCTCGATCAGTAAAGACGTTCTAGACACCGCCCACGATGCACTCGGGCAGGCAGCCACGGCGCTGGAAGTCGCGCAGCGCCAATATGCGCTGACCCACGCGGGCGCCTGGCGCTACGATATCGACAATCAGGCAAGACAGCTCGACGCGCTCTCGCAATCCTATGTTGCGGCAAACGCGTTGCTTCAAAAATATGCCATTGCCGCGAACGCCAACGGCGTGGTACTGGCGGTCAATGTCGCGCCGGGCAGCTACGTTTCCTCTCAAGGTGTCTTCGACAGTTACACGAACGGCGCCGATCCCCTGATCGTCATGGGCGCACCTCAGGAATATCTGGCGGTGCGATGTTTCATCGACGAAATCCTCGTCTCCCGACTCCCCGCCGCCGGTCACATCCGGGCACAGCTCTCGGTGCGAGGCTCCAACGTGAAGGTTCCGCTGGAGTTCGTGCGGGTACAGCCCTATGTCTCGCCCAAGATCGAGCTGTCCAATCAGCGGCAGGAGAAAGTCGATCTTCGTGTCCTACCCGTCATTTTCCGCTTCAGGAAGGTAGGTTTGCCGATGATCTATCCAGGGCTGCTAGTCGATGTCTTTATCGGGGAGCAATGATGGCGGACGTTTCCAGATTTGCGCCCCCGGGCCCGGCGTTGTCGTTGCGCCTGACGCTCTACGTCATTGCGATCTCGATGACTTGGGGCTGTACGGTGGGCCCCGATTTCGAGAGACCGGTGCCACCTGCCGATGACCGCTACACGCACGAACCAGCGATTTCCGCGACTGTCGTCGCCGGAGGTGAGTCTCAACGCTTCATTCCCGGCGCCGCGCCGCCCGAAAACTGGTGGCAACTATTCGGCTCGCCTGAACTCGACGACACCGTGCAAACGGCGTTCTCGCACAATCCCACGGCCGACGCTGCGCAGGCAAGTCTTCGGGAAAGTCAGGACAATCTGCGTGCCGGTTATGGCGTGTTCTTTCCGCAAGTGGGCGTAGCAGGGCAGGCGATGCGCGAACTTGCACCTCCCGCCAACGGGCAACTTCAGCAAGCCGGGGTGTTCAATCTGACGACCGCCAGCGCGAGTGTGACGTATTTATTTGACTTTTTCGGCGGCAAACGACGGTCGGTGGAAGCCCTGCGTGCGCAAGTCGACTACCAGCGTTATCTCGCCATCGCCACCTATCTGACGCTCAGTACCAATGTGGTCAACACGACGATCGCTTACGCGGCGTACCGGGCCGAGTTGGATGCGACCCAGCATGTCATCTCGCTTCAGATGCAGCAACTGGACGCGATCCGGGCGCAGGTCAGCGCGGGTACCGCATCGTTTTCAAGCATATTGAGCATCCAAAGCCTTATCGCGAGCAATCAGGCGACGGTCTCGCAGCTGGATCAAAAGCTGGCACAGTCTTCGCATCTTCTGGCGACCCTGCAAGGTCGGCCACCGGCGCAGGCCGCGCCACCCACCGTGACATTGGAGGCGCTGACACTGCCCGCCGATCTGCCAGTGACCTTGCCGTCGCAACTGGTCAGACAGCGGCCGGACGTTCTGGCAGCAGAAGCCCGACTGCATGTCGCCAGCGCGAACATCGGCGTCGCAACGGCGGCGATGTTCCCAAGCATCAGCCTGAGCGGCACGTACGGCAAACAGGCCAACGCCTTCGCGCAGCTGCCTGCAGACGGATTCCGCTTCTGGGGCATCGGGCCGTCGGTGTCGATTCCCATATTCGAAGGCGGGAGTCTGCGGTATGCACGCCAAGCCGCCATCGACGCATTCGAGGTCGCGCAGGCATCCTACCGTCAGACCGTGCTCACTGCGTTTGCCCAAGTCGCCGACGCGTTGAGCTCGCTGGAGCAGGATGCCAAAACGTTGCAGGCCGAGGAAGCCGCGATGCAGGACGCGCGTGAGGCGTTGGATCTCGTGCAGGTCAATCTGCGAGCGGGTACGGCAGGGTACCTCGATGTGTTGGTGGCCGATGTCCAGTATCAGCAATCGTCCATCGCCTATCTCGACGCCGTCGCCCGTCGCCCGTCGCCCGTCGCCCGTCGCCAGCAGGATACGGTCGCGCTCCTGGCCGCACTCGGTGGCGGATGGCGGGCGCTGCCGGGCATCGATGGGGATGGAAAATGAACATGAAGCCCTTCGGCATCATCCGCATCGGCCTTCACCTGCTGATCAACGACAGGGCGAAGTTTTCGGCCCTGCTCGTCGGCATCGTCTTCGCGGTATTTCTGATGACACAGATGACGGCTATGTTCGCCGGTATTTTGAATCGCGCGTACTCGACCATTACCAATGTCGGTGCGCAAATGTGGGTGATCGATCCGGCCGTGAACACGCCGACGACATCCTTCCCCTTACCGAATTATCTGCTCGACGCCGTACGCAGCATCGACGGCGTCAAGTATGCCGTGCCCCTGTATGTCGGCGGGGCACAGGTCAAGCTGGCCGATGGGCGACTTCAATCGGTGAGCGTGGTAGGGCTCGATGATGCCACGTTGATTGGCCGTCCCCACATGGAGTCGGGCAACATATTCGACATTTATGCAGACGATGCCTTCGTCATCGTCGACGATCCGGAAGTCGTCAAACTTGGCAATCCGACGATAGGAACCACGTTCGAAATCAATGACTTTCGCGCCGTCGTCGTCGGTATTGCCCGCGTATCGGCTAACGGGCTGAACGGCATTCCAACCCTGTACACGACATACAGCCGGGCTGTTGCCTACATACCCGGCACCCGGTTCACCATCTCTTACATCCTTGTACAGCCGACATCTGAAGCGGCCGTGGCAAGGATCGAGCAACAGGTCTCAAGTCTGGGCTATCTGGCATTGACCAAAGGCGATTTCAATCGGCGAATCGCGAACTACTACATCTACCAAACCGGCATCGGCACCAACATCCTGTTGATGACGATCATCAGCTTCATTGTCGGGGCGTCGATCTCCGGGCAAACGTTCTACTCGTTCGTACTCGAGAATCTCGACAAGTTCGGCGCACTCAAGGCCATCGGGGCGAGGGGGAGCGAACTGGTGAAGATGATTCTCTTCATGGCCGTCCTTACCGCACTGACCGGCTTCGGACTTGGCGTCGGACTCGTCACGCTCGTGATCGCGCTGGCGAAGCAGGCATTGCCGAACTACGCGGCGATGACGACCTTCTGGAATCTCGCGATCTCGTTCGTCATGGTGCTCCTCATCGCCGCCATCTCGAGCTATATCGGCATTCGACGCGTCCTGAAAATCGAGCCGTTCGACATCTTCCGGGGTTAGTCCGCCGGTGGCGGCGTCCGATTTCACACCCGCTTGACGCTGGTCAAGGCGGTTTTGCTCACAAGTACCAGACTTCAAAAATGCATTGTGCGCCGCAGGCCCCACCGGGTTGGCGTCGGCGCTCGGACGCCGGACGTCAGCTTCGCCCGGCATGGTGACTAAAGGAGGCTCGCATGAGAGTCCAGGACGACAGGCTTCACATCTGGTCCGTCGACGAGCAGCGATTTTTTGCGCTTTCGACAGCGCGCGAGAAGCTGCATTTTTGCCTGCAATATGCAATTCTCGCGCCGTCCACGCACAACACTCAGCCGTGGCGCTTCCTTCTCGGCGAGGATCGCTTGCTGCTGTGCGCGGACCGCTCCCGCGGACTTCCCGTGAGCGACACCTACGACCGCGAGCTGGCGATCAGTTGTGGCGCGGCATTGTTCAATCTACGCGTTGCGCTCAGCCACTTCGGTTGTGCCTACGCGATCGGAATCTTGCCGACGTCTGCGGAACCGGATGTGATAGCCAGCGTTCAGCTCCTGGAGGAAGGATTCATCGACGGTCCCATCGCCGGGCTTTTCGCTGCGATCCCGCAGCGCGTGACGAACCGCCAGCTGTACGACACCCGGCAGGTTCCCCAGGCGGTGGTCGACCAGCTGTGCGCGTGTGCCGAGGCTGAGGGCGCGCGGCTTCAACCTATCACAGACGAAGCGGGCCGCATGCGTCTTGGCGAACTGATCGATCGGGCGGATCGCGCGCAACTGGGCGATCCTCGCTTTCGCAGAGAACTGGCGTTGTGGGTCAGCGCGTCGCGCCGTGACGACGGCATGGCCAGCTACTCGTCGACCGAAAGCCATCTGCTCGACTTCGCGTCGCCGGTGGTTGCGTCCGTTGTCAGAACGTTCGATATCGGCGGCGGCATTGCCGCAAGCCATCGCCGTATCGTCGAAGGCTCGCCGCTGCTCGTGTGCCTCAGCACCCCCGCCGACAATCAGGAAAACTGGATCATGGCGGGGCAGGCCATGCAGCGCGCTTTGCTCACACTGACGGACAACGGGCTCTACGCTTCGTTTCTCAACCAGCCGATCGAAGTCGATGCATTGCGCGCGGACGTCAGCGCTGGCGCTTCGGATCACCCGCAATTGCTGCTGCGCGTGGGGTATGGCCCCTCGCAAGCGCACACGCCGCGCCGCAGCCTGGCGTCGGTCATCTCCTGACCCATGTCGGTCATACGCTCAGGCCCGATGTCCCCGCCATCCGCGTTCACCAAAGAGACTCGGCAATGACATCGGATCTGGCGAACGAACGCTCACCGACGCGTTTCGAGTCCCTTCGCAAGCGTTTGCGCGAGTATCCGTTCGCTCATGTTGGACCGGGTCTCATCACGGGTGTGGCGGACGATGACCCCAGCGGCGTCGTCACCTATTCGCAGGCCGGCGCGCAGTTCGGCCTGAATATGTTGTGGACCATGCCATTGGCCTTTCCGCTCATGGCGGCGATACAACTCATCTGTGCTCGCATCGGCCGCGTTACCGGAAAGGGATTGGCGGCCAATATCGGCGCGAGATTTCCACCGTCGGTGCTTCGCGGGACCGTTACGCTGTTGCTCGTGGCCAATACGCTAAACATCGCCGCGGATCTCGCCGCCATGGGGGAGGTCGCAGAGATGATCGTCGGTATCGAGCGGCACTGGATGACGGTCGGTTTTGCACTGGGCACGTTGTTGCTGCAAATATTCGTGCCATATCACCGGTATGTCGTCTTTCTCAAATGGCTAACGATGTCATTGCTCGCCTATGCCGCCGTGCTGTTCACGGTGCACGTGCCGTGGCATACCGTGGCGCTAAGGACGTTTCTTCCCGAACTGAAGCTCAACGCGTCTGCGGCAGCGGTGGTCGTCGCCGTATTCGGCACCACCATCAGTCCGTACCTCTTCTTCTGGCAAGCGTCGGAAGAGGTCGAAGACATGGCGCGCAATCGGGCCGCGCAGCCGCTGGTGGACGACGAAGCCGCCGCCGGGCGCGAATTGCGCCGAATCGGATGGGATACCTGGAGCGGCATGTTTTACTCGGATCTGACGGCCTACTTCGTGATCCTCGCGACCGCGCTCACCTTGCACGTCGCCGGCGTGACTCGCATCGACACCGCAGCACAGGCGGCCAGCGCATTGCGCCCGCTGGCGGGAGATATGGCGTACGTGCTGTTCAGCATCGGCATCGTAAGCGTCGGTCTCATCGGCGTGCCGGTGCTTGCGGCATCGGGCGCCTACGCGCTGGCCGAGTCGCTGCATTGGGAGGAGGGACTTGAGCGAAAGCTCACCGGTGCTCGCGGCTTCTACGGCATCATCGCACTGAGCATTCTGATCGCGACCGGCATTCAGTTCACAACGATAAGCCCGATGAGAGCGCTCTTCTGGAGCGCCGTGATCAACGGCGTCGTAGCAGTCCCGCTGATGGTGGTCGTGCTGCTGCTTGCCGCCAGCCGTTCGGTGATGGGCCCGTTTACGGCGCGTTGGCCGATCCTGGCGTTGGGGTGGATCGCGACAGCGGTGATGGGTGCGGCGGCCCTCGTCATGCTACTGCCCGATTGAGGGACGCCGCGAGATGCGCTACCCGAATGTTTCGAACCGGGCGGCGGCTCAGTGAGACAACAATACCGGCGTGGACATGTGCTTGAGCATTGTCCGGGTGGCACCTCCGAAGACCAGTTCCCGCGTCGGACCGTGCCCGTACGCGCCCATCACGATCAGATCGGCCTGATAGGCATCCGATACCGACAGCAGTTGCACACCGTCGCTGCCTTCCGTGTCCTCCCTGACCGATACCGCCTTGGCCCGCAACCCGTGCGCTTCCATCAAGCGCACGATGTCGTGCCGCGAGGGATCGTCCTCGCCCGGCGCGCGGTCGATGCCGACAACGAAGATGTCCTGTGCGCGTCCGAGCAATTGCCAGGCATCGCCGATCGCGCGCCGGGCCTCGCGCGAACCATTCCACATCACAACAATGCGGCGGATTTCCCGGGGCAGTGTCACATTATGCGGCAGGCCCATGACAGGCACCCCAGCCCACCGGATGACATCGCTGAGTCCATCGAGACCCAATGCCGCGACACTGCCCGGCGCATCCGGTTGACCGACGATGCAAAGGTCCGTCGCGCGTGCGGCATTCGCAAGGATCGTCGGTGCTGCACCGTAGGGCGTGTGCCAATCGCCAGCGATATCCGCCTCGGCGCACAGCTGGAAGAAGAGATGCTCAGCCGCCTGGAGTGCCGTGCGCGAATGCGCCTCGGTCTGAAAATGCTCGCCCGAGGACTGAAGCTGTCCTGAGTGAACCGCCCCGGGACGGTGAGGCAAATAGATGCCCGAGAGACGGGCCTCGTGCTGTCGCGCCAACTCGGCGCTAAAGCGCAGCCGCGCCGCCCCTGTCGCCGTGTCGTCCACGTGAACGCAGATTTTCCGTAGGCTCATTTGATTGCTCCGGAGAAGGGTGTCTTGGTGTTTTCACCCGAGGTTGGTCGTGATGTTGTAACGCCACTGTCTGTCTATTTATAGCCGCGGGACCACGATTCGCGGCGTCTGCCGGGGCCTCGCGTTGACGTGCATCAAGCCGCAGCAAGCCAGATCGGCGCAACGAGATCCCGCGCCCTAGAGTTCAACCACAGGACGGACTCAACAGTTCGACGCATCTCCCCCGGAGACATTCGATGAAGACAGACATTCAATTGCAGCGCGACATCATGGACGAACTGGCACGCGACACGAATATCCACGCGAACGACATCGGCGTGGAAGTTCGGGACGGCATCGTCACCCTTTCCGGCGACGTCGGCAGCTTTCTCGAAAAGTGCGAGGCAGAACGCGTCACGAGCCGCGTCGCCGGCGCACGCGCAATCGTGGTGTCGCTGGAAGTCAAACCGGCGAACCACGACCGTCAGACCGACGCCGACATCGCGCGGGCAGCGCTCGCCATTCTCAAATGGCACGCGGGCCTGCCTCCCGAAGGCATGCATGTCAAGGTAGAGAACAGCTGGGTAACGCTGGAGGGCACTGCGCCCATGTACACGCAGCGATTGCAGGCGGAGAACGCTGTACGCGCACTGCGAGGAGTCAAAGGCGTCATCAACGACATCAAGGTCGAAGGCACGCCTCATCGACGAGAGATCGTCGGGCACATTGCTGCGGCGCTCTCGCGCCAGGCGCAACGGGAAGCGAGCCACGTTGAGATTTCCTTGCTGGGCAACGGCGAGGTGCTGCTGACGGGCACTGTGCACTCGCTCGCGGAGAAAGAGGCGATTCGCGGTGCCGCGATGCGCACGCACGGTGTCAGCGCGGTCGTGGACCGGTTGCACGTGGAATGAGAATACGGTCGATGTCGTCGCGTTGCGAGGCGCGGCGCGATTCCAAGGGAGACGATCAATGAATCCAAAGCTGGAGACGGTCGTGACGGCGATTCTGGACGGCTGCCGGGAGTTGTCGCTGGCCACCCTGATGCATGACGGCAACCCGCAATCCGACATCGTATGTTTCGTTCATCAGGGGCTCGACATCTATTTTGCGACGGCACGGGACAGCCGCAAGATCGCCAACATCGAGCACAACGCGCAAGTGTCCTACTGCCTTTTCAGGCCTTACGCCGGATGGCCAGAGATCAAGGCGATATCCGGGCATGCCTATGCGGAAATCCTGTCTGATGAATCCGCCGAGCGCTCCCTCGCCATCCGTTTGCTCGACGCTCGCTTTCCCGACGCGTGGACGCGAGTCCCCGAGCACGGATCGAGCCGGACCACGATTGTGAAGCTCGAGTCCTGGGCGATGAAGGTGCTCGACTATAGCCGTGGCTTCGGTCACGCCGATATCGTCTCGATTGCCTCGAAACGCAAATGTGAATGACGTTGTCCGGGACGACGCACGCCGTCTCATGAACTTGGGGTGCCGCATGTATCAAAAAATTCTGATGGCTTTCGATGGCAGTGCTTCGTCGGAGATCGCGCTTACGCATGCCGCACGCCTCACGCGCGCGTTGGGTGCCAGCCTGCGTGTCGTTTACGTCGAAGTCGACCCCGCGCTTTACTTTCCTCTGATGGCTGCGGCGCTGCCGTCGATTGCCGACGTCAGAGACTCGGTCCGTGCGGAAACGATGGCAGTGAGGGAGGCGGCACTGAATGTGCTGTCGCGCGAAGGGGTGGCGGCCGATTTCATCGCGCTGCCGCTCATCGACAGTCACATGCACGTGGCCGACCGCGTACTCGCCGAGGCACTGCGTGCCCATTCGGACCTCGTGATCTCCGGCTCGCACGGGCGCCGCGGGCTGTCTCGTCTGGCACTCGGTAGCGAAGCGAGTCGTCTCGTCTCGCACGCCGACATCCCCGTTCTAGTCGTGAAGGCGCCCGGCCAGTGATTCCATCGGCGCCGGCCGATTTAATGCACGCTACTGCGCCACATTGACCACGAGAAGAGGACGGTCGATTTCTCGCGCCACGCGCTCGTTCTCGTGCCCTCGGAACCAGGAAAACATCCCGTTCCGGTCCTCAGCCCCTACCACCACGATATCGGCCCTCCAATCGCGCGCCTCCCGTTTGATGGCGCACGCCACGTCTTCGGTCAGGCGCGTGTGCGACACAAGACTCTCGATGGTCATGCCGGGGCTGCCTTCGGCCATGACGGCCTTCGCTTGCTCCACGGCGTGATCGGCCTTCCTGGGATCGAGCGTCGTAGAGACGAGAAACTGACGCAGTTGGGCCAGATCGATACCCCTGTCTTCGACGAACAACGCCAGCAGCCGGGCGTGTGGCGGGGCAAGCCGCAAACCGACGCGCACCGCGTGCAATGAGGCGTCGCTGCCGTCCACGGCAAACAGAAAACGCTTCGCAGGGAGCAGCGTCGACGCGTCGGCATCGCCCGGGACTACGAGAATGGCGCGGTGCGTGTGCTCGGCCAATACAGCAGACACCTTGGTCGCCAGCAGGGAAATCACGCCGGCAGTGCGCTCGGCCCCGACGACGATCAGATCGGCGTCCCAGTCCCGGGCGGCGCGCGCCAGTTGTGCGGATATCTCAAGGTTTCCGAGCGCCGGGCCGAGCACGCGCAGATGGACCTGCGCACCGCTGCCTCGCAGTGTCGAGCGTGCCGTTTCGAGTAATGCCAGCTCGTCGTTCTTGAGTTCGTCGAAGGCTTCACGGACGTCAACGGGCATGGCGGAGTGGGGCAGGAGATAGGCTTTCGGGTCCTCGACGACTCCCATCACCAGCACCTGCGTCTGAGCCGAGCAGAGGTGGGCTGCGTAGCTGACCGCCTTGGACGAGGCGCCGCCAGGGTCGACAGCGATGAGAATTCGCTTGAAGGGGCGATGCGTGGCCTGTGGCGACTGCAACAGTGAATTGGGAGGCATGATGGATCTCGCGGCAGATGCCGCGCCAAAGTGAGGTATCGGTACCAGCATAGGCACGCAATGATCAGGGCAATTGCGCTCGGTCAAGGTCGGTGCATTGCGCGGACACTGTTGCAATGCGCCAGCTACTCTGAAGGCATTCTCGCTACGACGGTGGCAATCGTGCCGAACCTCGTCATGACCGGACCCATGCACGATCTGTTGCCGTTTGCGGCGGCATTGGCTATCGGTTTGCTGATCGGGACCGAACGGGAACGGCGCAAAGGCACGACACGAGAGCGCGGCGCGGCGGGTATCCGGACGTTCGCACTGACAGCCATGCTCGGCGCAGTCACCATGTCGGCAGGCGGTGTTTGGTTTGTCGTCGCGATGGCTCTGGGTCTCAGCGCGCTTCTGGGCGCGGCCTACATGCGCCCGCACGACGACCCCGGATTGACGACCGAAGTCGCGCTGCTCCTCACCCTGACACTCGGCGCGCTGGCTCAACGGGCACCGGGACTGAGCGTCGCGCTCGGTGTGGCCGTGGCATGCGTGCTACAGGTGCGCTTTCGCCTCCATCGCTTCGTGACAGGCGTCATTACCGAGGGCGACTTGCAGGACGCGCTATTGCTCGCTGTTGCAGCGCTCGTCATTCTTCCCGTCCTTCCTGACCAGCCAATCGACGGGCTTTACGCTCTGAACCCTTACACGATCTGGCGGTTCACGGTCGTCATGTTGCTGGTCGCGCTGATCGGACATATCGCACAGCGCGTGCTCGGGCCGCGGGCAGGGCTGCCCGTCACGGGCTTCGTGTCGGGATTCGCTTCGAGCATTGCGACGATCAGCGCCATGGGGGCGCTGGCAAAACGAAATCCCGAACGGCTTCGAATGGCGGCAGCCGGTGCCGTGTTATCGACAATTGCGACGATGATACAGCTCGGGATTGTGATCGGCACGATCCATCCCGGGGTGCTGATCCAACTGGCGTTTCCGCTTGGCGCGGGTGCGCTGACCGCGTTGGTCTATGCCCTGTGGGCACTTTGGCGCGCAAGCCGAGAGGGCGGGTCGGACATGCCCGTGATCGAAGTGGGTATCGACCTGAAATCGGCTTTGATCCTGACGTTGAGCGTCTCTCTGGTCATGCTCGCATCGGGTGCACTTTCACAGTGGTACGGGAGCGCCGGTTTGCTAGTGGTGGCGATGACAGGAGGGTTGGCCGATGCGCACTCCGTTGCCGCCAGCGTCACCTCACTTGTCGAACAGGGGCGGCTAGATATGGCGAGCGCCGCGCTGCCTATACTCGCCGGTGTATCGACGAACGCACTGGCCAAAGGCGTCGTTGCCGCGATTTCGGGGGGGCGACGATTCGCTAAGACGGTAGTGCCCGGACTTGTCTTTGTCGTCGCTGCCATCTGGCTTGCCGACATTTTGTCTTCCACAGTCGGAACCCACTGAATCGGCCCACCAGTTTGACTTCGGTCAATAGCGGCACGCGACGCATTTATAGAGTAGAAAGGGTGCGATTTCCGCTGTCGCAAAGTGTCGACAACGACAAGGCGCAAGCGAATTACCGCGACGGTGTGCTCGAACTGATACTACCGAAACGCGCCGATGCGGGCGAGCGTCGACTGACGATTCAGTGAACCGCAGCGTGCGGGACATTCCCCCTTGATTGGGGCGGAGGGCGGCGCAGGCCCCCTCCGGCACGCCGCCTTTCTACAGGACTCGCACGACATAGCACGCAGGGCGCTCACACGCGTGCAGCGATGAGGCATCGTCGCGATACCGACGACCGTAAGAGGAAATATGAGTGTCGATGCAGCAAGCGGACAAACGGTTGCCGCATTTGTGCGTCTGAGCGCTCGCTGGCTCGCATTGTCGTTGTCGTTGTCGGCGGCGGCGTTGCTACTCGGGGTGCCGACGGGTGCGAGCGCCGAGCAGACGCAGCATGACGTGCTCATCCTTGTCTACCACCGCTTCACGGACGGCGAGTTGGTGCGCGATCCGGACTCGACGACCGTCAGCATGCCCATGTTCCGCTCACAACTGAAATTCTTCACGGATAACGGCTACCGGATCGTGCCGATGGCAGACGTGCTTGTGTGGCTCACCGGGTCTCAGGACTCGTTACCGCCGCGCGCCTTGGTGTTGACGATGGACGACGGTCACCGATCCATCTTCGAGATCGCCTGGCCGATGCTCAAGGCGGAATCCCTTCCCGTCACACTCTTCCTCTATCCGTCAGCGATCTCCAACGCAGCGTATGCGATGACGTGGGAGCACGTGCGCAAACTCGCGCTTTCGACGCAGGTCGACGTGGGATCTCACATCTATTGGCACCCAAACTTCAAAACGGAGCGCGCCCGACGCGCCCCGGCCGACTATGAACGCTTTGTCCACGATCAGCTCCGGCGTTCGAGGGTGTCTCTCGAAGCCGCAACCGGCAAACCCGTGCAATGGCTGGCATGGCCGTTCGGTATCTACGACACACAGCTCGAAAGCATCGCGCGCGACGAGGGCTATCGATATGCGTTCTCAATTGGCGCGAAGCCCGTCACCCGCAACACCGATTCGATGGCCATCCCGAGATATCTGATGACGCAGGATTGCGCCGCAGCCTGCCTGAGACGCATGCTCGTGCAAGCACAGACACACCATGACTAGTCAGGTGAAACGCGTCGGAGCAGTACTGATCTGCCTGCTGGCGCTGGCGCCGCTCGCAGCTGTCGCTGCGGCGGGCATAGTCGTCGACGCCAGGACACGGCAACCCATACCGGGCGCAATCGTCGTTGCGGGAGAACACGTGGCGACGACTGCGAAGGACGGATCGTTCACTATCTCCGACATCGGTGCCGAGGTCGCGACGCTAACGGTAAAGGCCCCGGGGTTCTTGCGCGTAGCGGTGCCAATGACGCAGCCGGGGGAGGGTGGCATGGTGGTGACAATGACCGCTTTTCGTCCGAAGGCCGTCTATCTATCGGCCTACGGCGTCTCTAGCCGGACGCTGCTGGCGGCAGCGCTTGCGCTCGCGGACACCACGGTCATCAACGCTTTGGTCATCGATCTGAAGGGAGATCGTGGCGTGACGCCATACCAGAGTGTCGCGCGCGAACACATCGGCGCTCAGGCGTATGTCCCGAGGAATGCGCCGCACGTCGCGGACCTTCCAGGTCTGGTGAGGGTGCTGCATGCGCGCGGTCTCTACCTCATCGCGCGAATCGTCGTCTTCAAGGACGATCCTTTGGCGCAGGCACACCCGGAGTGGGCCGTGCGCAACGCTCAGGGCGATGTGTGGCGCGACCACGAGCAACTGCGATGGCTTGATCCAACGATACCGGTCGTCTGGTCACACAATCTCGATCTGGCGGAAGAAGCGGCACGCATGGGATTCGATGAGATCCAGTTCGACTATCTGAGATTCCCCGATGCGGCGGGGCTGCGATTTCAGGAACCGAACACCGAGGTCCGCCGGGTGGCTGCCATTACAAGCTTTCTCGATGCGGCGCACGAACGCCTCACGCGCTACGGCGTGTACACGTCCGTCGACATCTTCGGCTATGTGTGCTGGAACCAGAACGACACCGACATCGGCCAGCAACTTGAGACCTTCGGTGCGCGCGTAGATTACATCTCCCCCATGCTTTATCCCTCCGGGTTCACCTGGGGGCTTCCCGGGTGTCGTCAACCAACTGAGCATGCTGGTGAGATCGTCTCGCGTTCGCTCAGCGAGGCCATTCGGCGCTCGGGACTTCCCGGCGTCAGATTCCGGCCATGGTTGCAGGCGTTCCGGGATTACGCCTTCGATCACAAAGTGTTCGGCCCGGTGGAGATTCAGGCGCAGATCAAGGCCGCCGAGTCGGAGCAGACGGATGGTTGGATGCTGTGGAATCCCCGAAATCAATACGACCGTGACGCATTACCTCGGTAGCGCGAAAGCGCGTGTTCGATGGAGTGCCGGACGGCGTGCACAGAGTTTGATTCAGGCCAAGGCGCGGCCGCGATGAACGACTACCGTTGACATATTGATCGTCTCGGTGGGCCTTCCGGTAGCGGCGCTTCTACTCACTGGGCGAGGGCCGGCAACGCGCCCTGCGGCCGGAATTTTCAGGAGATTCATGATGAAATTCAGAGCCCGGTCGACCACAGTTCGACCTGTGACGTGGGACCATTTTTCCGAGGCGAATCTTCCGGACAGCTACCAGCAACCCAACGCGGCACCCGCGCTGGCGGTTTGCCCCGGCTGTCACGCCGTCTATATGCGGGGGCGTTGGCAATGGCGCGCGGTACCACCGGGGACGGCGTCGCTGACATGTTCTGCATGCCATCGTATCGCCGACGGCGTTCCCGCCGCGCGCCTCATGCTGGAAGGCGATTTCGAGGCGAAGCACCGTGCCGAGATTCTCGGGCTTGTCGCGCATCGGGCGCAACGATTGCAGCGTGAGCATGCCATGGAGCGCGTGATGAACATCGCGTCGGATGAATCGGGGACCGCCATTACCATGACCGGCGTGCATGCCGCGCGTGATATCGCCACGGCGATTCACCGTGCCTACGGAGGGAAGCTCCATTTCGACTACGGTCACGGCCAGTCCGAGTTACGTATGCGTTGGCATCGCCCGTAAATTTTAGGCGTCCGCGCACACGCATGGACGCCATCCATCAACGGATCAAGATCATGAACGACCTTCATCGTTTCCCCTACGAAATCGTCCCCGCCCCGACTGTACCGATCGCTGTGACCGGATCCCCGGACATCATCGATCTTCCCTCGCCGGACCTCGGCAATGGGGCGTCGCTGATGGTCGCGTTGGCCCGGCGCAGAACGACACGCGAATTCTCGCAGGCTTCGCTTTCTTCACAGCAACTCGGCGACCTGTTGTGGGCCGCCAATGGGATCAATCGCGCGGATACCGGTGGACGCACGGCGCCCTCTGCGCATGACGTGCATGAAATCGACATTTACGCTGCGTTGCCGGAAGGGGTCTACCTGTACGACCCCATGTCGCACGAGCTACGGCTCAAGCGTGCGGTGGATGCCCGAAACCTGACCGGGTATCAGGACTTTGTCGGCGGCGCCCCGCTGGACCTCGTCTACGTCGTCAACCATTTCCGTGCAGATCGGTTTCCTGCCGAGCAACGCGACACGTTCGCAGGGGTAGCCATCGGCGCAATCTCGCAGAACGTTTCGCTTTACTGCGCGGCTGTCGGGCTGGCATGTGTCGTCCGTGGGTGGCTGAACCCGCGTTTGCTCGCCGACGCCATGACGCTGAACGACAATGAAATCCCGGTGCTTGCGCAGACGATTGGGCATGCTGCCGTGACCGTCTGACGCTTAAGCTCACCCGCCTGCGTGCTGCTCGGGGCGGTGCTGCCGCCAGTACAGCATCAGTAGCGCACTTCCCAGCATTCCGCCCACATGAGCGAAGTGTGCGATACCGTTAAGCGCCCCGGAAACACCGAGTGCCAACTCGGCAATGCCGTAAAGCGTTGCAAATAGCCTGGCGGTGAGGGGAATGAGCGGCATGAGCAAAATGACCGTTTCGCCATGCCGGTCATGAGTGTCGTCCCCCTCGACGCCGACACCCCGCAATACCGCGACGGGTATTTAGCGTCGCGCCGTTCATGGCACGGAAAAGCCGCGCGGACCGGCGAGCTTAGCCTGCATGAACGGTGCGTCGTGTGGGGGCGCGCCCGTCGCGCGCGTCGTTGCCAGCGTGTTAATCAGCGTTTCGATGGTGTCGGGCAGTTTGCGCAAAGGCGCATATCGCCAAGATAGTCGGGGATATCCCAGTGGAAATTCAATTCCACGCTGCCCCGGGGCGGAACGCGAACGTTGCGGCGCTCTGCCATTTGCGGCAGTTGGGCCGCAACGCCGTAACGCCCTGGCGGCAGTTTGACGAAGAGGAACGGTCCTTCGGTTCGCACGGCGAGTATCGAGCGCCCGGCGGCATCGGAGATCACGACATCCACGTCCGAGAGATAGCTGCCGGAGGTCGTTGCGAACGTCATTCGCAGGTTGTATTTGCCGGCTGCTTCATGAAATTGTCTGACTTCATCCTCACCGATGCCGCCGGTGATATATGCGACTCCCGAGGGTGCCGTCTCGTGTTTCGCTAGCGGGGCCGATATGGCATTGTCTGCCGTCCACAGGACTGAAAGCCCGGACAGCAGGAACGTCAGAGCAAAGAATCTGATCATGGCAATTCCCCTTGGAAGCATGACGATGCGGCGTGTCGCTGCCGCGCGCAGGGGCGTCCGACAGACATTTCGTCGATCACATGTCGAACGCCAGGGACGGACCATGCGGCGTTGCGCGCCGTCGTTTTCTCGGTTTGACCGGAGGCGGCGCGCTCCGTGTCGACGACGCAGCTTCCCCACGATTCAAGTTAATCCATTGGTGCTCGGCGGGATTGACGCTCGTCAATGATCGTGCTGGATGGCACTGGGGATTCTGGCCGTGGGAATGTCAAGCTGTGGAAACGCATTTCCCCGTCATTTCCTGATGAGAGTGCGACGTCACGACAATGACGTGGATTCAGTTATCGGGACGTCCATCGCAAGGCAAATGAGGACTTGCTAAGTCTTTGCTAAGTGTCGTGCCTCAGAATTTGCCGTCATGGGCTACGACATTTAGCAATATGTGCGGGCCGAAAGCAGTTCCCGACTGACGAACATGACGAGCAAGAGGTTCAGATGAAACAAAGCATTACGCGTTACGATGCGGCGTCCCGGTGCTTGCACTGGATCACTGCCGCACTTCTAGCGGTTCAATTTGGCGTCGCCTGGGCGATGCCGGATATCACGAAGCAAACGCCGGCCATCGGTCTCGTCGCGTGGCATCTCTCGTTAGGCGCAACTATTCTCGGGCTTACGGCAATACGGATGCTGTGGACGCGTTACCGGATCAAGCCGGAAAACGGGCAGAAGTCGCTTATGCATGCGTTCGCCGCTATTGCACACAAGGGGCTTTACGCACTTCTGGTGATCGTGCCCGCACTCGGTTGGATCAATGCGTCGGCCCGAGGCTACGGGGTCAAGTTCCTTGGCGTGATTCCTTTGCCTGCACTATCGGCGCAAGGGTCATCGTTAGGTCACGCAATGGGTGACGTGCATTCGCTGCTGGCCTACGTGCTGCTGGGCGCAGTAGCGCTGCACGTTTGTGCTGCGCTTTACCATCACTGGGTGCTTCGGGACGGGACGTTGCACAAGATGCTTTCCCTTTGAGGACATGACGGCGACTTGTCGCGGGGCGCCGCCAACCGAGCGCGACGCCGCCAGTGCGGCGTGCTCGGTTGCGGGTCGAACATGCAATCAGAGTCCGAGATCCGACAGCCCCGGATGATCGTCCGGCCGCCGCCCAAGCGGCCAGTGGAACTTGCGCTCGGATTCCTTGATCGGCAGGTCGTTAATGCACGAGTAGCGATTCGACATCAGCCCATCCGGCCCGAACTCCCAGTTCTCGTTACCGTACGAGCGGAACCAGTTGCCGGAATCATCCCGCCATTCGTAGGCGTAACGCACCGCGATACGGTTTTCGGTAAATGCCCACAATTCCTTGATCAGACGATAGTCGAGTTCCTTGGCCCACTTGCGCTCGAGGAAGGACTGCGCTTCGGCACGGTTGTTCACGAATTCGGCGCGGTTGCGCCATTTCGTATCGGCGGTGTACGCGAGAGCGACCTTGGCAGCATCTCGGCTGTTCCATCCGTCCTCGGCAAGGCGGATTTTCTGAATCGCGGTCTCACGCGTGAACGGCGGAAGCGGCGGACGGCTTTCGTTGGTGGATGACACGTTGGATTACCTCACGGGTTAGGTTAAGACACAGCAAGAAGTCGACGCGCTACACGCGCGGCGGTGTCGGCGGCTTCGGTTCCGCCGAAAACGAGCGCAACCGAAATCGCGCCGTCAATCAGGATCAACAGCTCTGCGGCGAGCGCATCCGGCTGGGGCAATCCGCTTGCGGTAGTGAGTTCGCTCAGGTAGTCGAGAAGCCGTTGTTTATGCAGTTTCGATACCGACCGAATGCCGCTGGCCGGGTCGCCAATCTCGCCCGCCGCGTTCAGGAACGCGCAACCGTGAAAGCCGTCGGAGGCAAACCACGTACGAAGGGCGTCGAAGCACGATTGCAGGCGCTCGAGAGGATCGTCGCTTTTCGATGTCGCGGCGACGAACCATTGCATCCAACGCTCGTCGCGCCGCAGGAGTGCAGCTTCGACCAACGCTTCTTTTGTCGGATAGTGACGGTAAAGCGTTTTGCGGACCACGCCCGATTCCTTCACGATGGCATCGACGCCAGTGGCGTGAATACCCCCTGCGTAGACCAGTCGCTCGGTGGTGTCGAGCAGCGCGAGTTGAGGTGCAGAGAGATCGGCGGGTTGAGAAGAGCGGGCCATTGGGAAACGTGGAGAATGATCGTTCTCCGCAGTGTAGAACGATCATTCTCCAAAGTCAAAGAGATTTCAGGGAGCGCTTCGAATTGCGAAAACCCTCCATGTCCACCGATGCCGTGATCCACCAGAAAACCAACTCGCTCAACCGCATCCTGAGATACGGGTAAACGTCGATTCTGAAACAGTTGACGACACTCAGCGTCCTCCGTAAAGTAATTCCATCAGCATACTGATGAGTTTTAGGAGAATGTCCATGCCGCTGCAGTTCGTAGCGAATCTCACTGATCTGGTCGAGGATGAACCGCTCCCAGTGACTTTGGGCGAAGAGAAAATCGCCTTGTACTTGCTCGATGGAAGCGTCTACGCGACGCAAAACGTTTGCACCCATCAATATGCGTTGTTAAGCGACGGCTATATGGAAGACGGCTGCATCGAGTGTCCGTTGCATCAGGGGCGGTTCGATATCAGGACCGGTGCAGCCATGTGCTCGCCCGTGACGCAGCCGATTCGTGTGTTCCCCGTTCAGGTGGATGGCAACGCCATCCTGGTCGACATCTGACTTGCAGAAGACGCAATGGAACCCACCTATCTCATCATTGGCGGCGGCCAGGCCGGCGGTCGTGCGGCCGAGACGCTTCGCAATCAAGGCGTGACCGGCCGGGTCGTGATCGTCGGCGACGAGTCCTGCCCGCCCTACGAACGTCCGCCGCTTTCCAAGGAAGTGCTGACTGCACCGAGCGACGAGACTTGCTTTAATGGCTGGCTGCACGAAGCTGTGTTCTATCAACGTGCGGCCATCGAGCAATTGGAGGATCGGGTCACGCGTCTTGACACCGCCCTCCAGATTGCCTATCTGGCGAGCGGTGAGCAGATTCACTACGACAAGTGCCTCATCGCCACCGGTGGCCGTGCACGCATGCTGTCCGACATTGCACAGGGCGAACGGGTACTGTCGCTGCGAACACTGTCGGATGCCCTGCGTTTGCGTAAATTACTCAAGCGCTCACGCTCCGTTGCGGTCATCGGCGGGGGCTTTCTGGGGCTGGAATTTGCCGCGAGCGCTCGCGCACGAGGTCTTGAGGTGACCGTGTTCGAGATGGCACCGAGGTTGCTCGGCAAGGCCATGCCGGCTGCGTTCTCGCAACGCCTTGCGGCCAAGCACCTGGCGCTCGGCGTGAAGTTGAAGCTCGAGACCGGGCCGATCTCGGTAGTACAACGCGACGACGGCGTCACGGTGAACGCGGGTACCCATACGGAAACTTTCGACTTCTGTGTGCTTGCCGTGGGTCAGACCCCCAACGACGATGTTGCGCGCGCCTCGGGCATCGAGGTGAGCAACGGCATCGTCGTCGACGCGTGCTGCCGGACGTCCGCGCCGAACGTGTTTGCCGCCGGCGATTGCGCGAATTTTCCCTTTGGACCAGGTGATGGACGGATTCGTCTCGAGTCGTGGCAGAACGCTCAGGATCAGGCAATTGCCGCCGCCAGGAGCATGCTCGGCGACGCGGCGGCATACCGGCCCACCCCACGATTCTGGACCGATCAGTACGACTGGAACGTCCAGATGATCGGGTTGCACGACGAGACCGTGGATCAATGGGTGATGCGCGAAACCCATGCCGACAAGCTGGTCCTCATCGGGCTGAGAAATGGCGTGATCGTGTATGCGCTTGCCGTGAATCAGGGCGGTGAAGTTCGTGCACTGCAACGCCTCATAGAACAATCCATTCCTGTCGACCCCGACCGGCTCTCCGATATGAGCCTGAAGCTTCGGCAACTCGAACGGTCGGTCGCCTGATTTTCCCGGAGATATCTGTGTACGCCTGCGAAACCGTGATCAGCGGCCCGACGCCGCCGATCAAGAATCAACCTATCGAAAACCTGACGTGGCCGGAAGAGGGGCTACACGCCATTCCCGACTGGGTCTACACGAGCGAATCGGTGTATGCCCGCGAGGTCGACCGAATCTTCCATGGTCGTACGTGGAACTTCGTGGCGCTTGAGGCCGAAGTGCCGAACACCGGCGATTACAAGCGATCGTACGTAGGCCCGACACCGGTGGTCGTGTCGCGCGCCGAGGACGGTTCAATCCATGTCTTCGAGAATCGATGCGCACATCGCGGTGCCGAATTCTGTCGACATAGTCGCGGCAACAACAAGGAATTCGTTTGTCCGTATCACCAGTGGTCATACGATCTGAAGGGCAATCTGCAAGGCGTACCGTTTCGTCGGGGCGTGAACAAGCTTGGAGGGATGCCGAAAGACTTCCGTACTGAAGATCACGGCCTGCGCAAGCTCGCGGTCGCCACGCGTAACGGCGTGGTCTTTGCTTCGTTCGTCCACGACATGGAGCCACTAGAGGAGTACCTCACGCCTGAAATTCTTCAGGATTTCGATGCCGTGTTCAACGGCAAAAAGCTGCGCATTCTCGGCTTCTACAAGAACGAGTTGCCGTGTAACTGGAAGATGTACCACGAGAATCTCAAGGACCCGTACCACGCGACCCTTCTGCACTCGTTCCTGGTCGTTTTCGGCTTGCTCGTGGCAGGTAACCGCTCGGCGATGATCGCCGACAGCAAATACGGCATTCACGGCACGATGGCGTCGGCGAAGAGCGACTCGCTCTATGCGAGCGTCGATGAAGACAAGAAAAAGGAGATGCGCTCGTTTCACGAAGGGATGACGCTGCGCGACGAACGCTTCCTGGAATTCGTCAAGGAGTTCGATTCGGAGTGGTCGGTCACGATGCAGACGATCTGGCCGAATCTGATCGTGCAACGTGAGATGAATACGCTGGGAATCCGGCACATCGTGCCCAACGGCCCGAACAGCATGATCATGCTGTGGACCATGTTCGGCTACGAAGACGATTCCGAGGACATGGTTCGTCACCGCCTGCGTCAGGGCAACTTGATGGGACCGTCGGGTTTCCTCGGACTGGAGGACAACGAAGCGATGAAATTCGTGCAGGAAGGCGTGCGCCGGTCGGTAACGGACCGCAGCGTCATCAAGCTCGATGCGGACAAGATCGGCACGGCGGACAACCTCATTTCCGAGGCGGCCATCCGGTCGATGTACAAACACTATCGCGAAGTCATGGGGTTCTGAATGCTACTGCCAGGTTTCGAAAAGAAGCACGTCGCGCACGACGCAGCCCTGATTGCGCGCGCTGCCGTTGAGGACTTTCACGCGGAATACTGCGCTGTCGTCGACGGCGGCGATATCGAGCGTTGGCCGGAGTTCTTTACGGAGAATTGCATTTACCGCGTGACCGAGCTGGAAAACGCCACCTGTGGCTTGCCCGTGGGCCTCGTGTATGCGGAAGGCAGAGACATGCTCCATGACCGGGCGGTAGCGATTTCCCGCACACAGATGTTCGCGCCTCGCAGCATGCTGCACTTCATCTCGAACGTTCGCATTCTGAGTGCAGATGACGAGGAGATCGTCGCACAAAGCAACTATATGTTGCTGCAGACCCTCGTCGAGGGTGCGACAACGCTGCATCAGGCGGGTCGCCTTTTTGATCGCTTCGCGCGTAATGGCAATATCTTGCTGCTCAAAGAGCGCCAGGCCGTCTACGACACAGCGATGATCGCCAACGATCTGGCATACCCGGTATGACCCCGGTCGCGATGCACAGGAAGTTCATGAGAGAGAAGACGCAATGAGCCACACAGACCACTACGAATCGCCAGTCGAGAACGGCGGTGTTGGCGCGCGTGTCCGTCGGCGTGAGGATGAGCGGCATCTTCACGGGAAAGGGCGTTTTGTTGCGGACTACGTTTTTCCCGATCTTCAGGAAGTGGCGTTTCTGCGCAGCCCCGTTGCCCATGCGCGCATTTTGCATATCGGCAAGCCGCAGCAATACGAGCGTCAGGTGATCGTGCGTGCCGATATGACAAGCGCCACCGATATCGTCGCGGATTCCAGCCTGCCCACCTATAAGTCGTCGTCGCATCCGCCGCTGGCTTCAGCAAAGGTGCGCTTCGTCGGCGAGCCGGTGGCGATGTGCTTTGCCCCGACACGCGCAGAGGCGGAGGATATTGCCGAGGAAGTGGCGCTCGACCTGGAGGAACTCCCCGCATTCGCCAACGCGTTCACGGCGCGCGATCGGACAGACGTCCGGGTCCACGACCACTGGGACAACAATCTGTTTCTGGATCTGACGGCCGACGTCGACTTTGCCGCCCATGCCGAAGGGGCGCCAGTCGTCGTCAAACAGAAGGTCGATCTGGCGCGTCAGTGCATGGTGCCGATGGAAGGCAAGGCGGTCCTGGCCTACTGGGACCATCCTCATTCGCAGCTTGTCGTGATTACTTCGACGCAGGTGCCGCATATGATTCGCACCGTGCTGGCGCAGTGTCTTGGCATCGATCACGCGCAAGTGCGTGTGATCTCCCCCGACGTAGGCGGTGCGTTCGGCTACAAGTGTGTCTTGCAGCAGGAGGAGCTATGCATCGCGTGGCTCGCGTTAACTTACAAGAAGCCATTTCGCTTCATCGAAGACCGTCGGGAGCACCTGATTGCGGGCGCAAATACACGCCAGCATCACTACGAACTGACGGCCTACGCCGACGCGACAGGGAGGCTGTTGGCGCTTGACGCACAGCTTCTGATCGACGGTGGCGCCTATTCCGCCTGGCCGTTCACGATCGGGCTCGAAACCGGACAGGCACTCGGCAATCTTCCGGGGCCATATGACTTTCGAGGCTATCGGTGCCAAACCCAGTGTGCTGCGACCAACAAGCCAGGGTTCCTGCCGTATCGTGGCGTGGCGCGCACGGGCGTGTGCTTTGCTATCGAGCTGACGATTGACGCGATTGCGCGTGCCGTCGGCCGCGAGGCGTGGGAAGTTCGCTACGACAACCTCGTGCGTGGTGAGGACATGCCCTACACCAACGTCGTGAAGAAGCACTACGACAGCGGTGATTTTCAAGAAAGCCTGAAGCGCGCCGCCGATCAGTTGGGTGTGGCGCAATGGCGCGAGCGCCAGAAGCAGGGGGAAAAAGACGGTCGGCTGGTTGGCATAGGGTTTGCCACCTTCACCGAGCAGTCGGCGCACGGCACAGCCGTGTTCGCGTCATGGGGTTTGCCCATCGTGCCCGGATACGATCTGGCAACGGTGCGAGTGACAGCCGACGGCGGGCTTGAAGTTCGTGCCGGTATCCACTCGCACGGGCAAGGCATGGAGACGACACTGGCGCAGATTGCCAATGAAATCCTCGGCGTGCCCGTCGCCAAGATCAAGGTCGTTCACGGTGATACGGCGCTCACGCCGTTCTCGACCGGCACCTATGCATCGCGCAGCATCGTGATGGCCGGCGGTGCGGTCGCGGCAACGTGCAGGGAACTGGTGCCGCGCATCGTCAAAATCGGAGCTCATCTCCTGCAGGAGGATGAAAGCGCCGTACGCTTCGAGAACGGAGACGTGGTCGGTGCGAAGGGACGAATCCCGCTGACGGACATTGCGATGGCCTGGTACCTGCGCCCGGAACGTCTGCCCAATGGCGTCGATCTTGCGGGGCTGGAGGCGACTCAGGGATTCAAGCCGAAGGTGGATACCGGTGCATTCAGTTACGCCACTCACGCCGCGGCCGTCGCCGTCGATACCGAAACCGGTCACGTGGAGATTCTCGACTACGTCATCGTGGAAGACTGCGGGCGGATGATCAACCCGATGGTCGTGGAAGGTCAGACCATCGGTGGCACGGCACAAGGCATCGGTACCGCGCTGTTCGAGGAGACGTTGTATGACGAGAACGCGCAGCCGCTGACGTCCACGCTGGCCGACTACATGCTTCCCGGCCCGACCGAGTTGCCCCGCCTGAAGATTATTCACATGGAAACGCCATCGCCGTATACAGAGTTCGGCGCGAAGGGCGTGGGGGAGGGAGGCGCCATTGCGCCACCCGCGGCTCTATTCAATGCGGTCAACGATGCATTGCGTCCTTTGGGCGCAACAGTGTCGGAAACGCCATTGACGCCGAGACGTTTGCTGTCAGCCATCGAAGCCGCGAAAGCGCAAAAGAACGAGCCGGCCAAACAGGCCTTGCAACACGAGGAGGTCGAATGAAAGCGGCCCGCTTTGACTACGTGAGGAAAGCAAGTCTGTCGGAAGCACTGGCCGAGTTGCAGGCAGACGGAAATACCAAGCCGATTTCGGGCAGTCAGTCGATGGGGCCCATGCTCAATCTGCGTCTTGCGAGACCCGCAAAAATCATCGACCTTTCTCGTCTGGACGAACTGCGTAGTGTGGTGGAGACGAACGACGCCATTCGCGTCGGTGCTGCCGTCACGCATGCCGAGATCGAGGACGGCAAATTCCCGCTGCTTCGACACGCATACCTCCAGTATGTCGCGGGCGGTATCGCTTACCGGGCGATCCGCAACCGCGGAACGATCGGGGGCAGTCTGGCGCATGCCGATCCCGCTGCCGACTGGCCGCTCGCGTTGTCCGCAATCGATGCACGGCTGGAACTGTCCCGCGCCGGCGCAAGCCGGATCGTCCGGGCTGCCGATTTCATGCAAGGGGCCTTCACGACGCTGCTGGATGACGGTGAGATCGTGACCGCAGTGCTGCTGCCGAAGCTGTCGGCCTCTATGCATTGGGGATATCACAAGCTCTGCCGGAAAACCGGTGAATTTGCGCATGCGAGTGCCGCTGCCGTGTTCGACGCAGCAAGCGGTCTGGCGCGCGTCGTGCTGGGGGCGTTAGACGGTCCGCCCGTCGCGTTGAACGATCTGGCCGCCAGCATCGCGCGTCAAGGCCCTGACGCCGTGACGCAACAGGCGCTCGAGTCGGCTGTAGCCGCCGCCATGCCCAATGCCGATGGTATAGACAGAAAAATGCATACCGCAGCGCTCAATCGCTGCCTGGCGCAAACCTTCGGCAATTAGCAGGATCCATAGAAAAGCGAACCCCCATGTCAGTCATCGAACTCACCATCAACGATCGTGCCGTACGCACAGAGGTCGAGCCTCGCGTGCATCTGGGCGATTTTCTGCGCGAGACCCAGCACCTGACCGGCACGCACCTGGGCTGCGAGCATGGCGTGTGCGGTGCATGCACCGTGCTCGTCGACGATATGCCCGTTCGGTCGTGCATCACGTTTGCGCTGGCTTGCGAGCAACAGCAAGTGCGGACGATCGAGGGTTTCGATAACGACGAGCTGATGCGCCGCATCCGCCACGCGTTCTCGATTCATCACGGCCTTCAATGCGGCTATTGCACGCCCGGCATGCTGATCACCGCGCGAGACATCATTCTTCGCTTTCCCGACGCGGACGAGGCGCGCATTCGCCTGGAACTCTCGGGCAATCTTTGCCGCTGCACCGGATACATGGGCATTGTGGCGTCGATCGAAGCCGTTCTGCAGGACCTGCGGGACAACCCGATTGTTGCGCAAGATGCCCCTCGCGAAATCCCGCGGGAACAGATCATATCGACGCCAGCTACCTTCCAGACGTTTACGGCCACTGCGGACGAAGCCGTGAAGCCCGCAGCACCGGACGCGGTCGCGGCAGCACGCAGCGAACCGACCGCGCAGACTCAGCGCAAGGGTTGGACGGCAATCGACGACAGTTTCGTGGTGCCGTTCCCGCTTGAGAAAGTCTGGGCGTTTATGGGCGACCTGCCGTCGGTGACGGCTTGTTTGCCGGGCGCGGAGCTCGTCGAGCACGACGGCGAATCGGTCAAGGGCAAGATCGCCATCAAGTTCGGGCCGATGTCCGCCAACTTCGCCGGCGCTGCCCGTCTGGATCGCGACGATGCCGCCCATCGGGCTGTCATGCGCGGTGCAGGGCAGGACAACATCAGCCGTTCGCGCGCCAATGGCGACGTCACCTACACGCTCACCCGGGAAGACGGCGGCACCCAGACACGTGTCGCCGTCACGCTGGAGTACATGCTTCAAGGCCCCTTGGCGCAGTTCTCACGTTCTGGGCTGGTTAAGGATTTCGTCCGCCGGATGATCGCCGACTTCGGTGCACGCATTACTGCGCAGCTCGGCGGCAATGCCGCCCCCGAGGCCGCCACGGAACAAACAAAGTTCAACGTGGGAAGTCTCGTCTGGAGTGTCATCTGGGGGCGTATCCGTCGCCTGTTCGGCAAGGCGGACTGATTATCGGATAGGGCGATAGCGACATGACTATCGCCGATACATTATCAGTACACTGATTAAATGGAGTTGTTCATGAACGACCGAATTCGCAAGATCGCGCTCGAAGAGCATTTCACCACACCGGGATTTCCGAACTATTCGAAGGCATTCACGCAGCACATTGCGCCCGAAGTCCTGCGCGATCTTGGCGCGCGGCTCGCCGATTTCGATGGGTTGCGCCTTCAGGAGATGGATCGCGCCGGAATCGACTACACGATCCTGTCGCAAACCGGACCGAGCGTGCAGGGGGAGACCGATGCCGGGCAGGCCACGTCGCTCGCACAAATGAGCAACGATTTTCTGGCCGAACAGATCGGTCGTCATCCGACGCGATTCGGCGGCTTCGCCACGCTGCCGATGCACGACGCCAAAGTCGCTGCACGCGAGCTGACACGCGCCGTGAACACGCTGGGGTTCAAAGGTGCGCTGGTCAACGGTCACACGCACGGCAGGTACTACGACGACCGTGCCTACGACGACTTCTGGGCCACGCTGCAGGACCTGGACGTTCCCCTGTACTTGCATCCGACGGACGCCTTTGCCCATCCACGTGTGCTGGAAGGCCATCCCGAACTCTTCGGCGCAACGTGGGGGTGGGGTGTAGAGACGGCGAGTCACGCGCTGCGGCTGCTGTTCGGTGGTGTCTTCGACAGGTTCCCGGGCGTCAAGCTGATTCTTGGCCATATGGGCGAGGGCATTCCGTTCCTGCGTTGGCGATTCGACAGTCGATTCGCCGTCTACTCGCATGGCGTCGAACTGAAGCAGGCGCCATCCGCCTACATCGGCACGAACATCGTCATTACCACTTCCGGCGTGTGTTCCTCAGCTGCGCTGGCAGGCGCCATTGGCGAGATGGGACCGCAAGCCGTGCTGTTTTCGGTGGATTACCCCTACGAGTCCACCGAAGTCGCCGCGAGATTCATCGAGGAAGCCCCGATCGACGAAGACGTGCGCAAGCTCATTTGCCACGGTAACGCCGAGCGCATCTTTCGCCTGTAACCCAACACCTCCCTCGTCATCTACTTTCGCTCCCGGAGCCGCTCCATGAAAAATTTCCGCATTGGCCAGATTGTGCCGAGTTCCAACACCACGATGGAGACAGAGATCCCGGCAATGCTGCTCGCCCGGCAGAACATCCGACCTGAGCGTTTCACGTTTCACTCCAGTCGCATGCGCATGAAAAAAGTCGTCAAGGAGGAACTCGCGGCCATGGACGCCGAGTCCGATCGCTGCGCCGTGGAGCTGTCCGACGCGCGTGTGGATGTGCTGGGCTACGCGTGTCTCGTCGCCATCATGGCCATGGGGCACGGCTACCACCGTGTGTCTCAGAAGCGCCTTGCCGAGCATACCGCCGAGAACGGCGGCGCAGCCCCGGTGATTACCAGCGCTGGTGCACTAGTCGACGCCCTCAAGGTGATCGGCGCGAAACGCATCGTCGTCGTGGCGCCTTACATGAAACCGTTGACGGAGCTGGTCGTGGATTACATCCGCAACGAAGGCTACGAGGTGATCGACTATCGCGCCCTTGAGATTCCCGACAACCTCGACGTCGGACGCCACGACCCCAGCCGTCTGCCTGACATCGTCAAGACGCTGCGCTACCAGGAGGCAGACGCCATCGTATTGTCCGCATGCGTTCAGATGCCGTCGCTGCCGGCGGTTGCCAAGGTCGAAGCGATGACTGGCAAGCCTGTGATCACCGCGGCGATCGCCACGACTTACGCGATGCTGAAGACGCTGGATCTGGAGCCGGTCGTCCCCGGTGCCGGCGCGCTGCTGTCCGGGGCGTATTGAGCAATCTGATCGAAGCCAGCTAATCGAATGATGGAAGCACTGGAGCAACAGATGAGCCAACGATCCACATTTCTCTACGGCGGTAACGTCCACGCCAATGGCATCCGGCAACACTACCTTCGCTACGGCGGTGACGACGGTGCGCGCGCGACCCGCGATCCGGTGATTATCGTGCCGGGGATCACGAGTCCCGCCATCACTTGGGGCTTCGTAGGCGAAACATTCGGCAAGGCGTTCGATACCTACGTACTCGATGTTCGCGGGCGCGGCCTGTCGTCGGCGTCCGGAACGCTCGACTACAGTCTCGACGCTCAGGCTGCCGACCTGATCGACTTTGCCGCCGCCCTTGGCCTCAAACGGTACAGCGTGGTGGGGCATTCCATGGGGGCACGCATAGGTATTCGCGCCGCCGCCGACAGACCTGAGGGGCTCGCCCGGCTAGTCGCCGTCGATCCGCCGGTCTCGGGGCCGGGTCGTCGCACCTATCCGTCGAAACTGCCCTGGTACGTCGATTCCATGGCGTTGGCAAGGCACGGTATGGACGCGCAAGCGATGCGCGAATTCTGCCCGACCTGGACCGAGGCGCAATTGCAGTTGCGTGCGGAATGGCTTCACACGTGCGACGAACGCGCCATTCGCGAGAGCTTTGACGGCTTTCATACCGACGACATTCACAGGAACCTGCCGTCCGTGGCGATTCCCCTGATGTTGATGACCGCCGAGCGGGGCGATGTCGTTCTGGATGCCGATGTCGAGGAGATCCAGGGACTTGCGCCTCAGGTCGTGCATGTCAGGGTGGCCGACGCCGGGCACATGATCCCGTGGGACAACGAGCCGGGCTTTTATCGGGCATTCGGCAGTTTTCTCGGTGCGCCGCTGCCAACGATCTGAACGAATTTTGAGGGAGGGCATCATGCCCGTAAGTGATTTTCAAATGGTGGACGCCTGGACACGTGTCCTGAAGCTGTCCCGCCTTGAGGCCGGACAAACCGTCACAATTCTGACGAGCGCCAATACCCATCCGCAGACCTTGTCGACGGCGCTCATTGCGACGCAAGCGCTTGGTGCCATCGTCAACCGGCTCGACCTCCCGCCTGTCAATGGCGAAAAGGCGCTGAGCCGCGACCCGTTGGCTTACCTGGGGACGACCCCGCTCACCGGCAATCGTGCGGCGATTGCCGCGTTGAAGGAAAGTGATCTGGTGCTAGACCTGATGACGTTGCTGTTCTCGCCGGAGCAACTGGACATTCTCAAGGGTGGCACCAAGATTCTGCTGGCCGTGGAACCGCCCGAAGTCCTCACCCGGCTCGTGCCGACGCCGGAAGATCGCGAACGCGTGCTGGCTGCACAGGCCCGAATCGGCAGGGCACGTGAGATGCATATCGTGTCGGCCGCCGGAACCGATTTCCATTGCCCGCTCGGAGAGTTTCACCCGATCGCCGAGTATGGTTTCGTGGACGAGCCCGGACGGTGGGATCACTGGCCGAGCGGCTTTGCACTCACGTTCCCGAACGACGGTCAGGCCTACGGTCGCATCGTCATCGACCGCGGCGACATTCTGCTGCCGCAAAAGAGCTACGTGAACGACCCTATCGAACTGACCGTGGAGAACGGTTTCGCCACCCGAATCGAAGGCGGTGTGGATGCGCAATTGCTATCCGAGTACATGGCCACGTTCAGGGACGATCAGGCGTATGCCATCTCGCATATCGGCTGGGGGCTGCAACCTCGCGCGCACTGGTCGACACTCGGTCTCTACGATCGAGAGCAAACCATCGGCATGGACGCACGCGCATTCGAGGGCAACTTCCTTTTCTCGCTCGGTCCGAACAACGAAGCCGGTGGAAGCCGCACAACCACCTGTCATATCGATATCCCACTGCGCCATTGCGACGTCTATCTGGACGGTGAGGCCGTGGTTCGCAACGGCTGCGTCGTCAACGGAGGCCATTGAAATGAGTCACGACCTGGAAACCTATCAACGCCAGAGCTTCGGAAGCCCGTTACAACCCAAAGCCCCCGTGGGCCTGCTGATCGTGGACTTCGTCAACGGCTTTGCGAACCCCGAAGTATTCGGCGGGGGGAATATTCGGCAGGCCATCGACAACACGGTGCCGCTGCTCGCGTTTGCGCGGGAAAGAAAATGGCCCGTAGCGCATACGCGCATTGTGTTTGCCGACGATGGGGCAGATCACAACATCTTTACGGAAAAGGTCCCGGGCATGCTCAAGCTGCTCGAACGCGGGCATGACAGCGCGATCGTGCCGGAGCTTGCGCCTGCCGAAGGCGAACTGGTCGTAAGGAAGACCGTTCCGTCCGCGTTTTTTGGCACATCGCTTGCTGCGTGGCTGTCGCAACGCGGCGTACAAACACTGGTGATCGCCGGTGCGGTGACCAGCGGGTGTGTGCGGGCATCGGTCGTGGACGCGATGCAGTACGGATTTCGTCCTTTTGTCCTGAGTGACTGCGTTGGGGACCGTGCCATCGCACCGCACGAGGCGAATCTGTTCGACATGGCGCAGAAATATGCTGCCGTATTGCCGCGCGACGCTGCAATGAACCTTCTCGGAGACCTGTCCACTCGCTAGCGTTGTCATGGGTCGCGCCGATGCCCGGGCATGTGCCGTTCGCATTCGGCGTGGCTGACAGACGAGCGGAGCCTTGGGGCCAACAATGAATACGATGACATCCCCCGCATCGCGCGCGATCGTGACGCGCCATCAGTTTGTGTTGATCTTCGCGTCGTCGTTCGGCGCATTGCTGGAGTGGTACGACTTTTATGTCTACGCGGCGCTGGCCGGGGTCTTTGGTGCGCTGTTCTTCCCGAGTGGAAACGAAACAACGGCCTTCCTCGCCAGCCTCGCCACCTTTGGCGCGGGATTTCTCGTCAGGCCGCTCGGCGCGCTGTTCTTCGGCCGACTCGGCGACCGGATCGGGCGGAAGTACACTTTCATGGCCACCATCGTGTTGATGGGGGTGGCGACGATTGGCGTTGGCCTATTGCCGTCCTATGGGCAGATCGGCATGCTTGCGCCGATACTGCTCGTCAGTCTGCGGTTGTTGCAGGGCTTCGCGCTGGGGGGCGAGACAGGGGGCGCGGCGACCTATCTCGCCGAGCATTCGCCGCCGTCCAAACGAGGCTTCTACACAAGTTCGCTTCAAACGACGGCAACCCTTGGACTGCTTACGTCGATCGCCGTAGTGGGCTTATCGCGAGCGCTCGTGGACGAGGTCGCCTTTCAGTCGTGGGGATGGCGGATCCCTTTCCTGGTGTCGACCGTGCTGTTGATCGTGTCGGTCTATCTGCGCACCCGGTTGGCGGAGTCGCCCACGTTTGAGCAAATGAAGCACGCAGGCAACCTGTCGAGATCGCCGGTCAGCGAGAGTTTCGGCCATTGGGGAAACCTGAAGTACGTGCTGATCATGCTGTTCAGCACGGCGTCGGGAGTCGGCGTGATTTTCGGCACGGGGCACTTTTATGCCATGTACTTTTTGCAGAACACGCTGAAGGTCGCCCCGAACGCCGTCAACCTGTATCTGGCAATCGCGCTCGTCTGCGTCTTCCCGTTCTACGTTCTGTTCGGTTGGTTATCGGATCGCATCGGGCGCAAATGGATCATGATGAGCGCGTGCCTCTTATTGGCGTTGACCACGCAACCGATCTTCCGCGCCTTGACCCACTACGCGAATCCGCAACTCGAAGCGTTCCAGAAGAAAACTGCCGTCACGATCTACGCCAACGATTGTCAGTTCTCGCTGTTTTCCTCTCCACGCACGGAGTGCGATCGCGTGCGGGAGTTCCTATCGGCGTCGGGCGTGTCGTACGTGCAGGCGCGCCAGAAAGCCGGTGAACCGGTGAGAACCATAATCGGCAGCATAGAAGTGCAGGGGAGTGAGCGACACGCGCTGGAAAGCGCGCTGACGGCGATGGGATGGACGAAGCGCGCCGATCCGGCAACGGTCAACGCCCCGATGGTCGTGTTGTTGATGTGGGTGCTCCTGCTCTTCCTGGCGATGGTGTATGGACCGATGGCGGCGTTTATGGTCGAGCTGTTCCCGGCGCGCATTCGCTACACGTCGTTGTCGCTCCCGTTCCATCTCGGGTCGGGCTGGTTCGGTGGAATGTTGCCCTTCGTGGTGTCCGCGATGTCGGTAGCGGCGGGGAATGTCTATTTCGGGCTGTGGTATCCGATCGCCATTGCAGCGCTATCGTTCGTGGTCGGTGTGCTCTTTGTTCCCGAGACGTTCCGACGCGACATTACGGTGTGACCTGACGAATAGCACAATCGATACGGTGTGCAGGGGAGCCGTGCGAGATCGCGGCTCGCCCGCTACCGTGGTGTCAGTCGAAGTGATTGAGCGAGGTGCGACCGTACTGGTTATTGCCTTCCACCAATTGCATCATTAACCGGATGAATGTGGCCTGATCCTTTTCCTCCAGTGGCGCGAGAAACTGGACTTGAGCCTCGCGCATGCTCGCGTACATGTCCCGCATGATCGCGCGGCCCCGTGCCGTGATGTTGGCAATCTTGACACGCCCGTCGCTTGCGCTCGGTGTCCGCTTGACCAAACCTCGCTCCTCGAGGCGGCGCAGCACATCGGCCATCGTTGTGCGATCGACACCGACCTCCGCGCACAACGACGTCTGATCGAGATTGGGATGCTCGCTGAGCGTGGTAAGCAACCCGTATTGAACGGGCGTAATGGAAAAGTCCTTGCAGCTTTCGAAGAAGAGGGCGATGTGAATCTGGTTGAGTCGGCGGATCAGGAATCCTGGACGTTGCCAGAGATGTCCCGTTTCGATAACGCCCTCAGTACTCGTGGTTTCTTTGGCGGCCGTGCTCATTGTGAAGTCGTGAATTAGCGGATTGATAGAGTCTAACCATCTTGCCGAACGGTGTCACATATGGCACGAAATCTGCATGAGGCAGCGCGAGCTAGGGACTTTTACTGATCCGGACAAGACACCTATTGCGTTCCTGATTTTGTCACGATAAAAAGCATTCTGTCAGCATACTGACAAATATTTCAATAACCTTTTTTGGTGGCGCAGCAGGTACGACTGTCGCCATATGCAAAACCAGAATGACCCCCATTCTATCAGTGCACTGATGAGATGAGGAGGTCACGCGGAACTTTCAAAAACCGGTAAACCCGCAGAGTTTGGAGCAAACGAATGACCTCTACCCCAGTGCCGATCGAGGCTGTATCGAATGAACGTTCAATGTCGATGGGCGATATCAAGACGCTGATGCTAGCGTCGCTTGGTGGCGCTCTGGAGTACTACGACTTCATTGTTGCCGTCTTCTTCACGAAGTTACTTGCGACCGTATTCTTCCCACCCCAGACACCTGAGTGGCTTGCACAACTGGAGGTGTTTTGCATTTTCGCAGCGGGTTATCTCGTCCGTCCGATCGGGGGTATCTTCTTCGCGCACTTCGGCGACCGGATCGGCCGAAAGAAGATGTTTGCGCTCAGTCTGTTTCTGATGGCCGCCCCGACGCTGTTGATCGGTTTGCTGCCAAGCTACGCGATGATCGGATTGGTGGCGCCGCTGCTATTCCTGCTGTGTCGAGTGCTTCAGGGCCTGTCGGTTGGCGGCGAAGTGCCAGGCGCATGGATTTTCTGTGCCGAGCACGTGCGCCGGGATCGCGTGGGCCTCGCCTGCGGGCTGCTGATGTCGGGGCTTTGCACGGGCATTTTGCTGGGGGCACTGAGCGCCAAGTTTCTCATCGGCAACATGGACCCGGAAAGCTTGAAGACGTGGGGTTGGCGTCTTCCGTTCATCGCCGGCGGTGTTTTCGGTCTGATTTCGGTCTATCTGCGTCGTTACCTTCAGGAAACGCCCGTGTTCGAAGCGTTGCGCGCCAAACGCCAGGCAGACTCTCGTCTGCCCCTGTCCATCGTGTTGAAGCAGCACCGCAAGGCGCTGGTATTCGGGCTGCTTGCGACGTGGGTGTTTTCGGGCATCTTCGTTGTCTATTTTCTGTACACGCCGACGTACCTGCAAACGCAGTTCCATTTGGCGCCGAAGGAGGTTTTCGCGAACAATTCGTGGTCGATCTTCGGCCTGATTCTCGGTAGCACGTTCGCGGGATGGGCGGCTGACAGGATTGGCGGGGGACGCGCTTATGCGCTGGGCAGTCTTGCAATGCTCGTGGTGACGGCTGCGTTCTATATGTCGCTGGGCTCGACGAGCCAGCTCGTCTGGCCGCTATATATCGCCGGCGGATTCCTGATCGGCACGATCACGCTTGGCCCGTACATCATCGTGAAGAGTTTCCCGGCTGAAGTTCGCTTTACGGGATTTGCGCTGTCGTACAACACCGCGTATGCCGTATTCGGCGGCACGGCACCGGCGATTGCCGCGTTTCTCGTCGGCAAACAGGGACTGACCATGGCACCGGCCTGGTATATCGGTGCGCTTTGCGTGCTCGGTTTGCTGATCGGGCTCGTCTGGCGTGCCCCTGATCACGAACAGTTCGGCGTGCAGCATTGAACGTCAGGGTGCGGAGACGACCGTGAATAGTGAAGATATTGAAGTGCTGACGCAATGCGCGGATTGGATCGACGGCGGTCGACGTGCCTTGCTCGTCACGGTCATCAAGACATGGGGGTCGTCGCCGCGCCCTGAGGGTGCCATGTTGTGCATTCGTGACGATGGACGCGTGGTCGGCTCGGTCTCCGGGGGCTGCATCGAAGACGACCTCATTGATCGCGTTGTACGCAACGGCATCCACCTGAAATTGCCTGAGATCGTCGAGTATGGAATCAGCGCGGACGAGGCTCATCGGTTTGGGCTGCCCTGCGGAGGGACGATACAGCTCGCCCTCGAACCGGTATCGAAGCGCAGCAGAATTCGGGAGGTGCTTTGCGCCGTGCTGCAACAAAAGCTCGTCGCACGAACGCTGGATATGTCCACCGGCGCCGCGCAGATCTGCGCGGCGCCGGTGACACATGGTGTTCATTTCGACGGCTCCACACTTACGACCGTGCATGGTCCCCGTTATCGCATGCTGGTCATTGGGGCAGGGCAGCTCTCTCGATTCTTTTGCCAGATCGCTACCGGCCTCGATTACCAGGTGATCGTGTGTGATCCACGGGAGCAGTATGCCGACAATTGGCAGGTTGAGGGCGTGACGCTCACGCGCGAAATGCCGGACGACGTAGTGTCATCGATGCGCCTGGATAGCCGGGCGGCCGTGATCGCTTTGACACATGATCCGAAGCTGGACGATCTAGCACTGATGGAAGCGCTACGCACACCGGCGTTCTATGTCGGCGCGCTCGGATCGCGAAGAAACAACGCTGCGCGGCGGCAGCGATTGTTACAGTTCGACCTGACGGCCCATGAAGTCGCACGTCTACGCGGTCCGGCAGGCGTGTACATCGGAAGCAAATCGCCCGCGGAAATTGCAGTCTCAATACTTGCGGAAATCACAGCAGCAAAGCACGGTGTTCGTTTGGCCGCTGCGATGTCTGTGGAAGATGCCATCAGCAAATAGCATCGACATCCTAATTTCTGTCCTCATTACTACGTCGCCACTGCACGCCCAATCGAGAGAATTGGCCCCGTTGGCCGATCAATCGGTGAGCCCTGCGGCGGTTCAAGCGTAATCTCGAACAGTTGATTGGGTTGGAGCGGTGGCAGATTGTCGAGATCCACCTCGACAGGCTCGCCCACTCGCAGCAGTCCCAATGAGACTGGGCCGGACCATCCCTCTGCCTTGGTCCACAGCTGCAATGCCTTGTCCGACTGCCTTGGCTCGGTCTTTAGCGGAATCAAACGGAGTTTCCGATCGGCGCTGACCTGAACCAGCCAGCCCGGACTTTTATCCACCGGAGACACAAGCACGACGACGAAACGCGGAGGTAACGCTGGAGTGCTGACTTTTACCTGCAAAGTAACGGCAAGGAGGACCGCTGCACACGTCAAAGCGCCACAAGTCAGTCGCCAAAAGCGGATATCGCCCCACCAGCGGCGCCATACCGACTGTCGAGCGACTGAGATGCTCCCACTGACGCGTCGCCAGAGTTGGCCCGATGGGGCGAGCGGGGCGACCGTGTCGGCCAACGGTTGGAGGCGGGACTCCCACCGAGCGACCTGTGCGGCCAATAAGAGTTCATGCGGCAGCCGCGATTCCACGTCTTGCCTGCGCTCCCAAGAGAGGGTGCCGAGAACATATTCTCCCGCGAGTTCGACGAGCGCGTCAGCTTCTTCCGGCGTCATTCCATGCACTCACGAAGGGACTGTAAGCCGCGACGCACCCACGCCTTCACAGTCCCGAGCGGGGATCGCAGGCGCTGAGCGATTTCACTGTGTGAGCAGCCGTCCAGATAGGCATAAAGAATACTTGCACGACCGGGGGCGTCGAGTCGCTCCAGGCACTGGGCCAAACGGCCGCGCATCATGGGATCGGCATCCAAAGAGAAGGAATCGGTCGCGGCCGTTGTTGTGCCATTCATGTGGGCATCGAACGAGTCCTCTTCCATATCGACTTCCTTGTTCCGGCGTCGAACAGTATTGAGGGCCTGGTGCCGGACAATGCTGAAGATCCACCCGCGGCCGGAGCCGCGCGCGGCATCGAAGGTCGCGGCACGCGTCCAGACACTCACGAATGCGTCGTGCAGCACGTCTTCAGCCAGTTGCCGGTCGCGCACGATACGATGCGCGACGCCCAGCAGATAGGCGGCGTCTCGCTCATAGAGCTGCCGCAGTGCCTCGGCGTCCTGCCGATGGCATGCGGCAATCAACGATTCGTAGTCAAACTCGTCCGTCTGTTCGTGCACAGGCACCTCGTGGAAGCGCTCGGCGGCATGTCCGGGCATGCCGCCGAAGATCGACTACGCTTTCCGGAAAATGCCTATGGCCTCCGATTCTGTCAAGAGGCCTTCCAGAAAATGTAGTCGGCCTGATACTTCACGGTTTGTTTCGCGCCTTTGGTTGCCATATTGCATTGCGACATCGGTGCCGTACCGCCTTGGGTTGTCAGGCGTTGAATATAGGTTACGCCTTGCATTGCGCCTGAACCAGTTGCCGGATTTGCCTTGACCAACTGCAGAGGAATGTTCCCCGTGCCTGCAGGAGATACGGCGACCTGTGTCGCCGTGACCTTGGAGCCGTCGCTGGATTCCCACGTCGCGGGTGGGCCGTAGTACTTCCCAACGACGTTACCGGAGCGGTCGCTCAGAATGGCGTCCGGCCCCACGAAGCTCCATTCAAACTGGCCCATTGCATCCTTTTTCTCCCGACACTCATAAAGAATTTCGCCTTTGCCCACTGTCTGCAAGGCAATGCTATGGCCATCGGGAACCTTCACGGCATCTGCGACCGGCAAAGATGAGCCGGGCGTCGACATGCTTCCAGCACACGCGCTGAGAACGGTTGTGGCAACCAGGCTGACAAGGACGATGCGATTCATGGCAAAACTCCTCAAGAGGATTGATTAGGCTGATGTCTCGAATTCGGGAGCATCACTCTCTCTACACACGAGGAACTGATTTGGATGCAATGAAGCCGATCTTTTGGTTGATCACGCGTCGAGGACATGGCCAGTTGCGAGAATAGGGCCCGCGGGACTTCCCGTGGGGCACGCCCCCGCCGTTCGGACGCATCGAGTACGCCGAGTGCATATTCGGCACAGCGCAGCTTGTTGTCGTTGATCGGGGGATTCATTGTTCAATGGGTGAACCCGGCTGGTACGGAGTCCAAGGCGCTTGCGGTCCCGGACACCGGCGAAGTTCTCGCTCGATAAGCGCGTTCAACGACAATTTGCTTCGGATGAACCGGGTGGTCCGGAGGAATCGGTACGCGACGCCCCAAGGGTGTGTCCCATCCATATGAGGCCGGGCAGAATGACGGCCCATCCGCACGCGAGCACCGCGTAGGCCTGCGTCACCTTCACGAATTGAACTGCTCCCAGCATGGCCCCCGCCTTGAACGACAGGGTGCCGCCAACGGCGCCGAGCAGCAACGAGAGCAGAGGGAAGGGGCGCAGCCACCCGAATAATGTGTTGACCTGCAGAGCGAAAAGCATCCACAGTCCGGCCATCCAGTACGGGGCGCCCCAGGGCCGAATTAAGCCGTTCGGATACGTGAGAACGCCTGTTGCCAGCACGAGAGATTCCCACATCCACCCGAGCACAGTCACGATCAGCACGAACCGCGCCTCGCGTGCACGCTGCGGTGTGAAGCGCAAGTGAACCGCCGCGAGGAACGCCACGGCGCAACATCCCACCCAGCCTTTGCCCCGCGCCGCGCTCAACACGCAGATCAGCCACCCCAATTGCCCGAGCATTAGATAGAGCCACTTCGCGCGTAACATCGCCGCCCGCGCGGTGGACAAATGTGCCGATGCCCTCATTCATGAGCCTCCGCCGAGCAACCGTTCGCGAAGTGACGGGGCGCGGGTGCGAGGGTCGAGCCAGATTCCGAAAAATGCGCGAGCGAAGGCCTCGTCATCGATTTGGCTCGTGGCTACCCCATTGGCATAAAAGCGTGCGCCTTGCCCGGGCAGGTACACGCCACACAACTCGTCGCCTCGCGACACATCGCCGAATGCCTGCTTCATCTCCTTGCGCCACGCGTTCACGGTGGCGCTCGGCAGCGGTTGTGTCGCCAGCCGCTCGATCTCCGAGATGCCTGTCGAGATGATGTTCTCGGCGCTTACGCTGCGCTCATAGTAGAGCACCAGCGCGAATGGCGCATCGGGGGAGAACCGAGGTCTTGCCGACCAGAGTTCCGCCTTGTAGAGGCAGAAGCCCAGGACGCAAAATTCGCCGCTGCCCACGCGCGTGGTCGCAGCGATATCGCTGCGACAGCCGGTCGCCGTAGCCGTTGGGGCATAGGCGCCAGCGAGCAGGAGCGCGGACAGGCCGACACACAGCGCGCGCCGGAACATGTCATGCCCCTCGCGTGAGCAGGAATTGATTGACGTCGATGCGCCGCTCGTCGAACGCGGCTTCGCAATACTTCAGATAGAGGCGCCATGTGCGAATAAACGTCTCGTCGAATCCCTGCGCGCGGACGTCGTCGATTCGAGACGAGAATGCTGCGTGCCAGTGATTCAACGTGCAGGCATAGTCCAGTCCGAATGCCAGCGTCTCGCTGGCTTGCAAGCCGCATCTGCGCGCCGATGCGACAAAACGCGACACACTCGGCAACATGCCGCCCGGAAAGATGAACTCTCGAATGAAGTCGCTGGATCCGCGATAGGCCTCGAATGCCGCATCGGCAATCGTGATCGTCTGGATCAACGCTCGTCCGGAAGGTCGAAGGCGCTCGGCAAGAACGTTGAAATATCGTGTCCAGTAGGCTTGACCGACCGCCTCGAACATCTCGATCGACACCACCGCATCGAACTGTCCCTGCACATCCCGGTAATCCGTGAGTGAGACTGTCGCCAACTGCGTCAGCCCTGCGTCGGCGATACGCGACTGTGCAAGGGCGAGCTGTTCGTGCGACAGGGTTATGCCGTGAACCGCAATACCCTGGCTTGCCGCGTGCAAGGCAAAACCACCCCAGCCGCAACCAATCTCGAGCACGCGATCGCCGGGGCGCAGGCCGAGCGTGTCGACGATGCGCTGGTACTTGGCGCGTTGCGCGTCGGCTAGCGAGCGTTGCGCATCACCTTCGAACAATGCGCTCGAATAGGTCCAGGTCGGATCGAGCCACAAGCCGTAGAACCGATTGCCGAGATCGTAGTGCGCGTGGATATTGCGCCGGCTGCCCGCCCGCGAATTGCGGCGCAGGGCATGACGAAGTCGAAACCAGACCCGGCTCAGGCGCGACCCGACGATGGACCGGTCGATCGTCGACTGATTGCGCAGCGCCAGACGCAGCAGGGCGGCGATGTCGGGCGTCTCGATCCATCCGGCAATGTAAGCCTCGGCAAAACCGATGTCGCCCGCGCGCATGATCTGCCGGCAGGCTCGCCAGTCGTGGATCTGAAGTGTGGCGCCGGGCGCCTCACTGGACTTGCCGAAAACCTGGGTCGAGCCGTCGGGCGCGACGAGCGTCAGATGCCCGACACGAATCCGCTGCAATAGGGCGCAGAAAACGCGAGCGCCAAGCGGAATGTCCGTGTGCGGGGTGTGAAGTCGAAGCATCGTCATGATCTGATCTCCTGATCGGATGGCGTGGCAGCGGGGGGCAATTCGCGCTCGCATGCTGCGCCTGGTGTCGGCATGTCGACATACCGATCCAATGGCGACTTGCCATGGAACGGCACCCGCTTGAGCAATAGCCGCAGCGCCTGCCAGTGAATTCGAAATACGACGTTCAGCGCATCGAAGGGCCCGCGTAGCATGGCCTTCAGCACCCCGACGCCGGTGAAGGGCTCGGCGCGCATGCCGACGACGGTTCGCAGCAGAAGCCTGTCGTCCACGCGGTAATCGATACCCACCGACCACCACCGGCCGTGCCGATTGACGCGAAAGGCATACTCGCCTTCGACCTTGCAAAACGGCGAGACATGAAACACTTTGCGGCACTCGAGCGCGACATCGCCGCGAATGGCGGCCGTGTCCGGCGAGCACAGAAGGTAGCCGTGATGCTGACCGAAGGTGTTGTTCACGTCCGCGTAGATCGCGCGCAGGTTGCCCTCACGGTCGTGGCAGTACCAGAAGCTCACCGGGTTGAACGCGTAGCCCACGATTCGGGGAATGGTTTGCAGCCAGATAGCGCCGTCGGCCGGGATCCCCGATGCCGCGAGACGCTCACGCATCCAGGCATCGAGCGAGCGGCCATCCCTCGGTCCGTAGTCGGTCGACTTCACGCTCAGAAGGCGGTGTCGGTCTGCTGCGAACCACCAACTTGCCAAGGTGTTCATGCGTGCGACGTCGCACGAAATCTGGAACAGGGGATACGTGAACCTGTGCCTCACCGGTGACAGACGTTCGTGCATGACGTGCCCTCTGAGCAGCCAGGCCGCGGGTGCGGCGCTCGGATCCGTCGGCTTCATAGCGAAGCCCATGAAGGGAGCACATTGAAATCCCGGGCCACGCGCAGTGCAGATTTGAGGCCATCCTCGTGAAATCCGTAACCGGTCCAAGCACCTGCGAACCAGGTCCGTCGACGACCTTGGAGCGCCGGGAGTTGTGACTGGGCGTCGACGGCTGCGAGATCGAGCAGCGGATGCTCGTAGGCGTAGCGGCCGATGACCGTAGACGGCGCAGGCTCCCGCACCGGGTTGAGGGTTACGATCACCGGCGTGCTGAAGGGCAAGGCCTGGAGTTGATTGATGAGGTAGCTCACACAAACGGGATGATCCGACGCCGTTGTCCGGCTCGCATGGCTCACGTAATTCCACGCAGACCAGACACGTCTGCGCCTGGGAAGCAACGTCGGGTCCGTGTGGAGTACGGCAATGTTCGGTTGATAGCCCACGGCGCCGAGCACCCGGCGCTCTGTCGGGTCTGCGTCGCCAAGCAACTGAAGGCTGGTTGGCGCGTGGCTGGCCATCACCACCGCATCGAAGCGCTCCGCCTGAGCGTTGCCGAACCGGACCGTCACCCCTTCGCTGTCGCGTTCGACTTGCCCCACGGGCGTTCCAAGTCGAACATCGTCCAGCGTGGCGCAGATGCGCCTGACGTACTCGCGACCACCGCCGGCGACCGTACGCCACTGTGGCCTATCGCGGATCTGCAGCAGGGCGTGGTTCAGACAGAACCTCAGGAACGTCACCGCGGGAAACCGCAGAATATCGGCGGCGCGGCTCGACCAGATGGCTGCGGCCATCGGCAGCAAGTAATGCTGCTGAAACGGCTGGCCGTAACCGTGCGCGAGCAGCAGTTCGCCGACAGACTGACGCTCGCGCGAGGCGCTCTCGAGGTGCCGCTCGGCCGAAGCGTTGAATCGCAGAATGTCGCGCAGCATGCCGAGAAAACTTGGCGAGCACAGATTCCGGCGCTGGGCGAAGACGGTGTTCAGACTGGTCCCGGCCCACTCGAGCGCGCCGCCGCCCACGGACACGGAAAACGACATGTCGCTCGCGATGGACCGCACGCCCAGTTCGTCGAAAAGCGCGATGAGGTTCGGATAGGTGCGCTCGTTGAACACGAGAAAGCCGGTATCGACAGGCGCACGCATTCCGTCAAGCTCGACGTCGACAGTATTCGTGTGTCCGCCCGCGTATTCCCCTGCCTCGAAAACCGTCACCCGATATTTTTGCGCGAGGAAATAGGCACTCGTCAGGCCCGCGATCCCGGCGCCGATCACCGCGATACGTTGACCGGGAGGCAAAACGATCGTCGTTGGGCTCATTGTGCGATCTCTATGTGAGTAAGGTTATCGGCGTTCAGTCTTCGCGACCTGGCGTGACGAAGCCGGGCTGGCCCAGCTGTTCCGGCATCTGCGGCACGCGCCGGAATCGCGATGTGTCGTAGCCCATGGCCTCCAGCCGGGTCAGCAGCAAGCGGTACGTCGCGTCGTCCATCGTCGGCTCACGTGAAAATACCCAGCCCAGCGATTTGTCCGGGTAGCCAAGCAGCGTGTAGCGATAATCCGGGTCCACATACAACGTGAGTTGCGAAACGTAGATCGGCCAGAAAAGTCGTACGCGCCAGTGACCGCCGCCGGTGCCCGGCAAAACGCTGTCGAGAAACTGGTAATGGCTCTCAGGTTGGTCGAATCCGCCTTTGCGACCGTAGAAGTGGTCGTCGATGCGTCCGTCTTCGCGCAGCACCCATTCGGCGCGGCTCGCGACGAAATCGCGCTCCGCGAAGTAGGGAATGTTGGCTATGACGTACCAACGGCCCATGTAGCGTGGCAGATCTACGGACGCCACCTTGAGAGGGACATTAGCGAGCGGGTTCGGGTTGGGAGGCGCGCCGGAGCAACTTGTCAGCGCCGCGCAGGCGAGCACCGCGACGGCGAACCAGCGTCTGCGCGTCGATTGCGGCGCAGCCCTTTGCGTGCGCAGCGACACGGCAACGCGCTCGGTGGCAAGCCGGTGGGGCGGTGTGGAATGTCGAGTCATGCCTGGACTCCTGCGCCCGCTCCTGGCTTTTCGAACAGGTAATGCCCAACTCCCCACTGCTGACCGCCCGCGTAGCCGAACAGCTCTGCCACGGCCATGTAGAACATGCGCCAGCGCTGGAGTTGAAGACGCGCCTGCGCGCCGTAGTTCGCCTCGAGGATCGGCAGCACCGTTTCTCTGGCGGCATCGAGTGCGTCGAGCCAATCGTTGGCCGTGCGCGCGTAGTGCCGTCCGTCCACCCACCAGCGGTCTGCGATGCGCAGGTCATCCTGGAAATGCAGCAGCAGATCGGCGCTCGGCATGGTGCCGCCGGTAAAGAAATGCCGCGACATCCAATCGGATCCGTCGCGGTCCTGAAAATGATAGGCGAGATGCCGATGCGCGAAGATGTGCACGAACAGCATTCCGCGATCGTTCAGCCAGCCCGCGATCTTCTTCATCAGCGCGCCGTAGTTTTTCATGTGTTCGAACATCTCGATCGACAGGACCCGGTCGAATTGCGCGGGAACGTCGTCGGTAAAGTCGAAGTCGGCCACGTTGCCCGTGACGATCCGAAGGTTGCGCAGCCCCCGCTTGGCGGCGGACGCCTCGATGAAACGGCGTTGACCGTAAGAGTTGGATAGCCCGACGATTTGCGCCCCCGGATATCGCTCTGCCAGCCAAAGTGCGAGCGATCCCCATCCGCAACCGAGATCCAGAATGCGCTGGCCATCGGCGAGCTGTGCCCGCTCGGCATAGCGCGTGAACATGGCCTGCTCGGCCTGTTCCAGCGTTGTCGACTCGCTTTCGTAATAGCAGCACGAGTACTTCATCGCGGGTCCCAGGTGGGCGAGGAAGAACTCGCTCGGCACCTCGTAATGCTGGGCATTGGCTTCCTGGGAAGCGATCGCGATGGGGCTCGTACGCAATTCCTTCACGAGGTCGGACAATGCCGACATGCCGCGCTCGAGATGGTGCGCATACTCCTGCTTCAGTCGTTGGCGCATGAGTTGACGCATTCCGGCGCGCAGCAGCGCGTCGGGCACCACGCCCAACTCGCAAAGCCGAACGAGTCCCGATTCTTCTATCGTGTCGGCGCTGGCCGAGGGCGGCCGAGTAAGGGAGACAGTCATAGTGTCAAACTCCAGGTTTGCGCAATGTCCGTCATGACGATGTCGTCTGACGAGCGGGTTTCGGTGGCCAGGGGACTAGCGAGCTGGTGGTTTGCATGTATTCCCGATAAGCCGGACGCGTGGCCATCAGGTGCGCCTCCAGCAACGGGATGCCCGACACTTTCAGCAGCAGCCATGCCATGAACAGTGGGGGAAAGAGCGTCAACCAGCCCCACGGCATTGCGATGGAGAGCGCGGCATAGCTGCACCAATGCAGACATTCGAAGAAATAGTTGGGATGACGCGAGTAACGCCACCAGCCCTCGCGGCAGACCTGTCCCCGATGCGTGGGATCGCTGACGAAGTCGCGCAACTGGCGATCGGCGCTCGCTTCCCCGACGACTGCGCCAGCCCAGATCAGCACTGCGACGATCACATTGAGTGTCGACGCCGCCTGCGCGCTGAACGCGGGCAAGAAGAACGCGACCGCGAGCAACATCGCAATCACGCCCTGGAACTGAAAGAACCAGAACATATTGCGGTCGGCCGTCGCTCCCCATCGTTCGCGGAAGACCCGGTAGCGCGCGTCTTCCAACTTGCCCCAATTGCGGCGCCACAGATGCAGGGCGAGACGTGCGCCCCACAACCCACCGGCCACGCCGACGAAAATCCGGTTAAACGCGTGTCCGGTGCCCTGAGTCGCCACGAAAATTGCCGCCAGACTCAGTGCGGCCGCCCATATGGGGTCGACCATGCCAGCGTTTTTCGTGCGTTTTTGCAACACCCACGCCAAAGCGAAGGCGAAAATCATCCCGCAGAAGGTCATCACGGCAGTCGATAGCATTGGGGACCTGTCAGGCAATTAAGTGTTGTCTGGACGTGTTGTTACGTATACGAAGATCAGACGCCGCCGGATGCACCTTCGATAAAAAAATTCACAGATCACTTGTGAAGTGTGTGCGGGGAGGGCGCATCCGGAATGTCGTGTCATCCGTATCTGTGATGGCTTCCGGATCGGAGAAACGCCATCAGCGTGATCCACGTGTACTGCCTTAAAGACACGTGGCAGAGCGGTGCGCTGAGGTGTGCTGCTTCCGGCCGTCGGGCGATGAGGCGCTTCGTCGCCCGGATTTGACCGGAGTGGGAATGGACTGACGTTCCTTGCCAAAAACTTCACCATGCACCATGCCAAAAATTCACTTTTCCAGCATTCTTTCGGCTGTGTCGGCCGGCGTGACACTTTGTGCCTGCTCGCCGATCAATGTGATCAATGCGCTTACGCCCGCCACGACGTACCAATCCGTCACCGATGTGGCCTATGGCGACTCTCGGCGGCAGCGTCTCGATATTTACGTGCCCACGCGCGCTGGTGCGGGTGACGTCGGCATGCCGGTCGTCGTGTTCTTTTACGGTGGCAGTTGGCAAAGCGGAGACCGTACGGAGTACCGCTTCGTCGGTGAAGCCTTGGCCTCACAGGGTTTTCTGGCAATTTTGCCGGACTATCGGACATTCCCCGAGGTCACGTTTCCGGCGTTCATGGAAGATGCGGCAAGGGCAGTGAGATGGGGAGCCGATTACGCCGGACACTTTGGCGGCGATCCGGGCCGCCTGTTTCTCATGGGACATTCGGCGGGAGCGCAAATCGTGACCTTGCTGGCGACCGACGAACGATATCTTCTTGGCGCGGGCCTCACGACGTGCGCTGTCTCGGGTGTAGTCGGGCTGGCCGGTCCTTACGACTTCCTGCCGTTGCAAAGTTCGACGCTTCGCCAGGTCTTCCCTGTGCCTGTGCGTGACGAGAGTCAACCCATCCGGTTCGTGACGGGACGGGAGCCGCCGATGTTCCTTGGGGTGGGCGACACGGACCTCATTGTCGAGCCGGGAAACACAGCTCGCTTCGCGCAACGGTTACGAGAGACGGGAGCCAGTGTGGAGACCCGTCATTACGACCTCGGTCACGCGCTGATGCTGGGCGCGATCAGCGCGCCGTTGCGCAGATTCTTTCCGGTACTGGGCGATATTGTTAATTTCGTGAACGGCGACCCACAGCGCGCCACGCGTGTCGCCTGCGCACAGCGGGAACGATTCACTGCTGGCGAAATTTCACCCCGGTGAATCGCTTCCACCCGCCTCATTGAACTTAGCCGCCCGACGTCATGACATGCCGCGATGTCGTCGACAGCGTTCGGAGCAGTACTTCACGTCGTCCCATGTCCTCGCCCAGCGCTTGCGCCAGACGAACGGACGGCCGCAGGTCTGGCACACCTTGCTCGGAAGATGAGGCTTGCGGTGCATGTCATTGCACGGGATCCGTGCGCGTATGGCTTACCCAGATCAGCGACGACGTGTCGACGCCAAGCGCTTGCGCGCGGGCTACGATCTGCTTCATCTGCGCGTCGTCGAGATGCTTCTGACGGGCGAGAATCCAGCAGTACCCCGTATCGGGCCCGAGCACCAGCGCCCACTGATAGTCGGGATCCAGTGCGGCCACATGATAGCCGCCGTAAAACGGCCCGAAGAATGACACCTTCAACGAGGCGACATCGGGCGACCCGGTAAAGCGGGCCTTGCCGATAGCCTCCTTCCAGCGTCCGTTCGCCTGATCAAATCCGCGATTCTGCACCTTGACACTACCGTCCGTCTCAAGCATGTAAGTCGCGGAGACATCCGTCATACCTCGCTCGAAGGCGTGGTCCAGGCGGGCCAGCTCATACCAGCGCCCCTCATACCGCCCGACATCGAAAGGCGAAACGGGAACGACGCCTGCCGGCGGTTTCGTGCTTGCGCATGCGGACATGAAGATGAGCACCAACGAAAACAGCGCCAGCAGCGACATGCGCGAAGGTGTCTTGGTACGGATGCAGTCTCTCATGGTGTGCCTTTCATGGTTGATCGAATGAAAACGCCCCGTAGGGACGACTTAGCGTTCGAGCATTTGACGCAACGAAGCGATGCCTCGACGGATCCAACTCTTCGCCGTGCCTTCGGGCACGCCGAGTACCGTAGCAAGCTCGCTATAAGAGAAGCCGCCGAAATAGGCGACCGTGATCGCATGACGATGTCGCGTCGACAGCCCGCGCAACGCATCGCTCAGCCGTTGCGATGCTCGCTTCGTCTCGAATATTTCGCTGGGCAATGCATTATCTGCTGAGAGCGAGGCCATGAGCACGTCGTCCAGCAGCGCGTGATGCTTATGACCTCGCAAATGGCTGATAGCTTTGTGCCGCGCTATCGTAAGTGTCCAGGGCAGCACATCTCCGCGCAGCGGATCGAAAATGACGTTACGCTGCCAGAGCGTCACGTAGACATCGTGAAGAATATCCTCTGCCGCGGCACGATTGTTGACGATGTGCAGAATGGCACCGAGGATCAGCGATGAAGTTCTCCGGTAGAACTGCGCGAACGCCTGCGTGTCTCCGTGCTGAGCGGCTGTCAACAGGTGTCCGAGTTCCGACTTGTCGATTGCCGAAAACTGCCGGGCGGACAGCGGCGCCCGCTTGAATCCATGTGTCTGCGGATGCGCGCCTGACGGCGCTCCCGCCGAGGTGGTGCGGGGCGCTTTGGCGGCATTGGGCAATACATCCTGACTGACGTCGGCGATTGTCATGGCGACATATCGAGAGGGGGATGGGCCGCGGCAATAAGGCGTTTACCGGGAACGCGAAGCCATCAGCGCCAGGAATTCCCGGCGAAGTGAGGGATCTTCCAGAAATCGACCACGCATCACGCGACTCACCATGCGTGCGCCATCGTCTTTCGTCCCGCGCCAGTGCATGCAAAAGTGATCTGCCTCCATGACGACAGCCAAGCCGTCGGGCGTAATCTTCTCTTCGAGCAAGTCTGCGATCTGCTTAACCGCTTCCTCCTGAATTTGTGGCCTCGCCATGACCCAGTTGAGCAACCGGGCATATTTCGACAGGCCGGGCAAATTGGAGTGGGCGTTGGGTAACACGCCGATCCAGGCGTGTCCCATGATCGGGCACAGATGGTGCGAACAGGCGCTGCGTACGCGAAGCGGCCCGATCAGGGTCAGCTCGTTCAACTGCCCGATGTTCGGGAATTCGGTGATTGCCGGCGCTGGCTCGTAGCGACCTGCGAACACTTCTTTGACGAACATTTTCGCCACACGTCTGGCCGTGTCCCGCGTGTTGTGGTCGTTGTCGACGTCGATGACGAGCGCGCGCAGCGCGTTCTCGATATGTCCGGCGACTTCGTCCTGAAGTCGGTCGACGTCGCCTTCGCGCAAATGGGCGGCAACGTTATCGTTCGCGTGAAATCGTACGCCGGCACTTCGAAGACGTTGTCTGATCGCCTGCGAAAGCGGGATCCCCTCTTGTTGCCCCTGCGCTATTACAGCCTGAGAGTCGATGACTGCGCCCATGAGATGCTCCCCATCAAATGTGATCCGAACGCGAAACGCGCTTCAGCGCTCGCCGCGCCGCATGGCTGGAACCGCCCAGCCTTCGTGCGCCGCCACGGCGGCTAGCGCGTCTTCGAACAGCGTGACGGCCCGGTTGGCGGCATCGCCTAAATATTGATGAAGCAGCGCATCGGCCGAGGAGAGCGACAGGCATTCGTCGCTGTATCGCTCGAAGGCTGCGAGTTGCACGACCAGTTCGACGATGTGCTTGGGACACTCGCAAGCGATCGTTGTGGACTGCTGCGCCAGATCGGCCAACGTCTTTTCATCGAAGCGACGCGACGACCTGCCCCACAGCCGGTCGCGGGCCGAGCCTGCGCTATTTTTGTGTGTCAGTGACTTTACGAAATCCGCAAGGACTTCGTGCTCATGAAGCAGCGCCTCGGAAGTGCGTACCATCTGAATGCCCTCGAGACGCGCAAGATCGACGGCCCGACGCGTGCCGAATGCGTAGACGACAAGCACTTGGTCGCATTGCGTCCGCCGTGCGGCGGCAATAATGGATAACACGGTGTCTTCGTGCAGCGCCTCAACCCGTACGACCATACCGCTCGCGCGACCGGCCTTTTCGTGCGCAGCCGGAATTTCGACGACAGTGGCGAATACTTCGTGAGTGACGCCTTCGGGCAACTCGGCAGTCACCCCGTCGCCGAAGCCCGCGATGAACAGAACTGTGTCGTGCGTTATGTCTGCAGCAGACGCCGGGACCTCGCCGCTCGCCAATTGGACCAACTGCTCGTTGTCCAGATGGGCGACGGCACCGATCGCGTGTCCCTTGTCGACAAGTGACTTGATTGTTCTGAGTCGACTCACGTCCACGTCGGAATACAGACGCTGACCGGAGGCGCTCGTGAGCGGGGAGACGACGCCATAGCGCTGCTCCCAGATCCGCAACGTGGCGGCCGGCATATCGACGAGTTTTGCGGCTTCGCCGCTCCGATAACGTCGCATTGAACTCACCGTGTTCTCCATCCTGGGATTGTTGCCATTGGAGTCGTATGCTCGGATCAAACCTTAACTCATCGACATATTAGAGTCAATAAACGAACTCATAAATCATGCAAATAGTATATTTGAGTTCGTTTTTGGACTCAAAATTGGTTCGCGAGGAACCTGAATGTCGCGCATCGTCAGGGCGCGAGGCCATTGGCATGACCGGGCCGCAGTCCTCGGTTCATTCACGCGCCGAGTCGCAATCTGGGCATTCTCGACACGTCCGGACACGGAGTTGGTGGTACAGGCGCCCGTTGAGGCGGCAATTGCACTGGGAGCAGGGCGGTGAGTAAGGTCGTCGCAACTTCCGCTGCGGCTATGGCGGTATCGAGGCGAGCAGAGAGTGAGCCGCCGTAGACATTGTTAGGAAAACTTACCGATGAACTGCTTATTCGCCGTGTCCGGATGGGATGACCACTACAGTGCCGCAACCGAGCAAGGGCGGAAAATATCCGATAACAGTGTTAACGCTATAAATTCGTCGAGAGTCGACGAATAAAACTTGAGACAAAACTACATACACATATGAAACATAAGAAATAACATCAATAATTCGGGTTTTCCCTTCATTCTCGCGGCATTATTTTGTAGTGTGTACGCTTTTTTGTTTGTGCTATACATGCTAATACGCAAGCCGCACACACTATGCGTTTTCACGCGAGCGCTACTTGCGTCATCATTATTCAGCCGCTCACGCCACGGGAAGTCGCCATGTCCTACACCGCTACACCCAATCCGGTTGCGCAACCCGCCTCTCACATTACCAATGTGGATGCGCTTTACGGAAAAGTCACCGTACGTCTGATTACCTTTCTTTGTCTGTGCTACTTCGCTGCGTATCTGGACCGGATCAATGTCGGTCTGGCGAAGCTGCAAATGCTCAGCGCTCTGCAGTTCAGCGACACGGTCTACGGCCTTGGGGCCGGACTTTTCTTCGCGGGCTACATTCTGTTCGAGGTGCCCAGTAATCTGATCTTGCAGAAGGTCGGCGCCAAGTTGTGGATTGCCCGGATCATGGTCACGTGGGGCTTGCTCTCGGGTGCGACCGCATTCGTCACGACGCCCACCCAGTTCTATGTCCTTAGATTCTTGCTGGGCGTGGCCGAAGCCGGGTTTCTGCCGGGCGTCCTACTCTATCTGACGCACTGGTATCCGGACGAGCGCCGTGCGCGAATCATTGCGCTTTTCATGGTCGGGCTCCCGCTCTCCAGCATGGTTGGCAGCCCGATCTCCGGTTGGATCATGTCCATGTTCGACGGCGCTCACGGGTTCGGCGGCTGGCAGTGGTTATTTGTGCTCGAGGCGCTGCCGTCGATTCTTCTGGGGGTGGCGATCTTCATGTATCTGCCCAACGGCATTGCCTCGGCACGGTGGCTGTCGGCGGAGGAGAAGGCGGTGCTCACCGCCAATCTCGACAAGGATGCCAGCGCACATAAAAGCCACAATCTCAGTGCAGCATTCACCGATCCGAAGGTCTGGGCATTGGGATTGATTGATCTTTGCGTGCTGCTTGGCCTGTATGGCGTGAGCTTCTGGTTGCCGACGATCCTGAAGGACACCGGTGTTCGCGATCCGTACACGATCGGATGGCTAATGGGAATTCCGAATGCGGTGGCTGTGGTGGGGGTGCTCGTTTGGGGCGCCAGCTCGGATAAGCGCCGCGAGCGACGCTGGCATATCGTGCTGCCGTTCATGGTTTCGGCCATCGCGATGTTCATCTTTGCGACGGGACAGCACGGCACCGCCATGACCCTCGTGTTGTTCTCGCTGATTAACTTGGGCGCTGCCGCAGCGATGCCAGTCGTCTGGGCGTTGCCTTCCACGTTCCTCAAAGGCTCCGCCGCCGCCGCAGGTATTGCCTTCGCATGCTCGCTGGCCAATCTGGGTGGCTTCGGCAGCACGTATTTCATTGGCTGGCTGCGCGACACGTTCCACTCCCAATCCGCCGGGATCTACGGCTTCGGCGTTTGCATGCTGATCGGGTGCGTGCTCGCGCTCTCCTACCCGAAGCAACTGGTCAATCGTTGAGCGAATTCGTCCGGGAGATCGCGCCGGCCAGCCCGGCGCGCACAATGAGCAGGAACACAGGTACGAAGGGGAAGGGCCGACGAAAATGTCGGCCCTTTTTTATGGCGTGCGATGGAGCGCGTGTCGACGTTTAGTCACTGCGAATGCACGTTGCGAGCGTGTGCAGCCGACGTCTCCAGGTCCGGCCATGGAGGCTGATCGGGCGCGTACCGGGCGCGAATGAAAGCGGCAAGTTCAGCTATTTGCCGGTCGTCGAATGCGTCGCGAAAACCCGGCATGTAGCCAAGCGCCTCCGTGGCCGGTTGGTCGATGCCGTTCATGAGTACGTGCATCAAGTTGTCCGGTGTAGCCTGACTCACGCTGCTGTTCAGCCCCATGAGCGGACGAACGCCGAAGTGACCGACACCCCCGCTGTCCGTGTGGCAAACGGCGCAGGCCGCTTCGAAGGTGCGCCGACCACTCTCAAGGCCGAGCGTCGTCGCAACGTCGGCACCCTTGGTACGCTGGCGGGCGATCTCGGCAACCTTCGATGCCTCCGTCGTCGGCGAGAGCGACGCAAGATAGTGTGCGATGGCACGCACATCCGTTTCGGGCAGTGCCGCGAGTCCGGCGACCACGGGCGCCATGGGGCCAGCAGCGACGCCATGCTCATGTGAGAAGCCGGTGCGCAAGTAATCGAACAGTGCGGGCTCCGTCCATGGCACCGGCGACTCCTTTGAGGCCACTAACGGCGGTGCTCGCCATCCTTCGACCTCACCACCCCCGAGATACTGCTTCGCCTGTTCCGCGCCGAGCATGTTGCGCGGCGTATGGCATGCGCCGCAATGGCCAGCGCCATCGACGAGATAGCGCCCGCGATTCCATAGCGCGGATTGCGACGGGTCGGGACGGTACTCGGTGGTGTCGTGATAGAGCCAGTTCCACCCGGCCACGAGACGCCGCCGGTTTAACGGGAATGGCAGTTCAGTCTTGGGTGGGGTGTTTGCCACCGCTGGCTGCGACATCAGATAGGCGTAGAGCGCGAGCATGTCCGGCTCGCTCATTTTGGCGAAGGCCGTGTAGGGAAACGCCGGGTAGAGATGCGATCCGTCGCGCGAGATGCCTTCGCGCATCGCGCGCGCAAAGGCAGCGTAGGACCAGCGCCCGATGCCCGCGTCTGGATCGGGGGTGATGTTCGTCGAGTAGACAGTGCCGAACGGTGTTTCGAGCGCGAGGCCCCCGGCATTGGTCGCGCCTTTGGCGGCAGTGTGGCAGACCGCACAGTCACCGGCCAATGCGATCTGCCGCCCGCGCTCCAGTGTTGCCATCGACCACAGCGTGTTGTCGGGGGCTGCGATGGGGGCGATTTCGGCGGCACCGAAAAACATGACGCTGGCGAGTCCGCCAATCCCGGCGATTGCTCCGCCGGCAAGCCATCGCGGCCAGCGTTGGGGGAGGCGTCCTCGCTTTTTCGCGCCAGGCGCAGGGCGCACGACATCGACCGGCTTGCGCAGCGTCGCGCGCAGATTCTCGGGGGTAAACGGCGGTCGGCGCAAACGGATGCCCGTTGCATCGAACAGGGCATTCGCAATGGCGGCGGCGGCAGGCGCGGCAGCGCCTGCGAGCCGCTCTGCGTCCGCAGGGGGAAGCATAACGGCACCGGAAGGCGTCTCTGACGTTTCGCCAACATACCTCATGACGGCGTGTTCATCGGTAGATGTGCCGATCTCATCGGGCGACGCCGACATTCGCCATGTCGCGCCGAGGGCATGCCGCACGGCATCGGCGATCTGTTCGGCAGGCAGTCCGTCGACGGCCGCCGCCTCGCCGGGGCGCCCACTGGCTTGCGCGGCAACCACGCGCCGCAGGGCGATCTCGCCCGACACCGGGTTGACGTCAAGGTCGACGATCCACGCAGACCAGGTGTCGGCTTCGGCGTTCGAGGCGGCTTTCGATGTTTGCCCATCGAAAGCAAATCCGCGGCCGCGCTGCCATCCTTTCGGGACACCCTGCGCGTCGGCGCCAGACGGCATGCCCCATGCAGCGCGCTGCGCGACCATGCGGATGACTTCGCGCGGGCCCTCGTTGCCCTCCGATGCCAGATGGCGCAGACGAAAGTTCACCGGGTCCTCGTCTGCCCGAGCGGCCGCTTCGTCGATGAACGATTCGCGAGCGAATGCATGTGCCGTCGCCGGTATCCGTTGCGCCGGATCGATCACCTCCGATGCAACGCTCTCGTAGCGATATGGCGGAAGGTGGTGCGGCGAGTGCGCTGCGGCTTGTGGTGGCGAGGTGTCGCCGGCAAGCACGGCTGGACCGAGCACTTTGGCCCGGTAACGCCACGTCTGCAACGAGCCGTCGTCGCGAGTATCCGCGCTGATTTCGAGCTGCGCGATGGCACCACCGTGTTTCGTGGGCCATGAATAGACGGCGTGCTGTGCCGTGTGTTCAGGTGCAGTAGAGGCGTGCGCTACGTCGCTTCCTACCTTCCGGCCGCCAACTTCCCTTGAAACGCCTGTTGTGTCCGCAGCGCCCGCAGCTTCCGCCGCGTTCGGCATCCCGGAAGTCGACGCAGGGCGACCGTCGCGGCCATTTTCGGGTGACGCATCATCGATTCTTGTCATCTTGTAGGTATTGCGCCGCGCGATGCACGGCTCTGACGATTTCGTAATGCGTGCCGCATCGGCACAGGTTGAAGCGTAGCGCGTCGTGAATCTCGGCGGTGTTGGGCGAAGGATTGCGATCGAGCAACGCCTTCGTGCTCATGATCATGCCGTTCAGGCAATAGCCGCATTGCGCTGCCTGCTCGTCGATGAAGGCGCGCTGAATGGGGTGCAGCGAGGTTGTGCCGCCCAGGCCTTCGAGTGTGGTGATTTCGCGACCCCGCGCAATGCTGACCGGCACCACACACGAGCGCGTCGGCTGCCCGTCAACCAGCACGGTGCACGCGCCGCATTGCCCCAGGCCGCATCCGTACTTAGGGCCGTTGAGTTCGAGGTCGTTCCGCAGCACATACAGTAGCGGTGTCTGCGGGGACGCATCGCCAACGGTGTGCGTTGCACCGTTCACGCGCAAGGTCGCAGGTCCCGTCGCGGGACTGGGTAAAGCCATCGGCTGACTCGCAAAGATAAGCATGAGGGTGACAATCTCGCCACCCTCCCGGGATTATGCAAACCTCGTTCCCGACTCAGGCGGCGGCCGTCAGCGGCGGCGCGACCGTACGTGACGATGCGGGGACGAGCGGCGTCGTGAAGACATCGTAGCCGAATACCCACGCCGGGTCTTCATTGGTGCGCAGCCACGTGTTGTTGTGGGAGACGCGCTGCACCTCCGACGCCCGCGCAGCACGATTCGCCTCGTAGAGAGCGAATGCGTCCGAATAATCGCCGACACCGACTTCGTCGAGACAGCGGGTGAGCATGGCGGCGTCTTCGATAGCCATCGCAGCACCTTGCGCCATGTGCGGCTTCATCGGATGGCAGGCGTCGCCAAGCAGCACCAGCCGGCCACGGCTCCACACCGGAAGCGGATCGCGCTCAAGCAACGGCCATTTCGTGATCGTCGGCGAGACTTCGATCAGATGCTGGACGTCACGGTGGTAGCCGTCGAACGCCGCGAGCATTTCCTCACGGCTGCTCGGCAGCATCGACACGCCTTCCGGCCATTCCTTCTGCGGCACACCGGTGACGTAGTAATACTCGTCTTTCTTCTCGGTGACGTAGTAGACCATCATGTGACGGTCCTCCGACCACCACTTCACGCACATGTCGTACGGCTTGTTGTTCAGGAGCGACGCGGGGAACACGGCACGGTGCGCAACGTATCCCGTGTATCGCGGCGGCTCGGCGCCCAGCAAATGCTCGCGAATCTTTGAATTCACGCCGTCAGCGCCCATCAGAATGTCCGCTGTCTCGACACTGCCGTCGGCAAACGTCATGCGCACTTCACTGCCAGTGTCTTCCACCGTACTAAGGCATTTGCCGAAGCGGATCGTGCCCGGCGTCACCGCCCGGGTCATCAGCTCATGGAAGTCGCCACGATGCACTGTCAGATAGGTCGCGCCGTATGTCTTCAGGGCGTAGTCGCCCAGCGGGATCTGCGCAATGGGGTCAGCCGTCCTTGCGTCGCGGCTGAACCAGAAATCCGGATGCGACCCCATGACGTTGAGCGCGTCCTCGATGCCCAGGCGGCGCATGATCTTCATCACGTTCGGCCCCAGGTGAATCCCCGCGCCCAGTCGGGAGAAAGCGGGGGCCTGTTCGTAAAGCGCGACGTCGTAGCCGCTGCGCTGCAAGAGACCTGCGGCGGCCGTGCCGCCCAGACCTGCGCCAATGATGGCGATACGGGGCTTGTTCATGGAGGCTCCTGATCGTGTGGCCGACATACCTGCATCGAGGTAGCCGCCCAGGTGGTTGGATTGGATTATTTAAAGCGTACACATTACAAAAATCCATCGCAACCACAAAACAAACGACCTAGGGTTTGCACTTACACAATAAGAAAAAGCGCCAAATTTATTTGATTTTTCTCAGGAAAAATCTTGGAAAACTTATTTTTGCAGGGTTGCTAGCATATAGCGCATACACTAGACTTTACGCAAAACATCATCGACCCCCTTTGGGAGACTCTCCTCATGACCAAGCGTTACCGCATCGGCCAGATCGTGCCGAGTTCGAACACCACGATGGAAACCGAGATACCGGCCATGTTCCGTTTGCGCGAAGCGATCCGGCCTGAGCGGTTCACGTTCCATTCGAGTCGCATGCGCATGAAGAAGGTGGTGAAGGAGGAGTTAGCGGCTATGGATGCCGAATCGGATCGCTGCGCAGTCGAGCTGAGCGACGCCCGTGTCGATGTGCTCGGCTATGCCTGTCTTGTGGCGATCATGGCGATGGGCCATGGCTACCATCGCGTGTCGCAAAAGCGCCTGACGCAGCAGACCATCGCCAATGGCGCAGAGGCACCGGTGTTGACAAGTGCAGGTGCTTTGGTCGATGCGCTACATGTGATCGGCGCCAAGCGCGTCGTCGTCGTTGCCCCTTATATGAAGCCGTTGACGGAACTTGTCGTGGATTACATCCGCAACGAGGGCTTCGAGGTCGTCGCCTATCGCGCGCTCGAAATTCCAGACAATCTCGAAGTCGGTCGTCACGATCCGATGCGCCTGCCCGATATCGTGAAGACGCTGCCTTATCAGGACGCCGATGCCATCGTGCTTTCCGCCTGCGTGCAGATGCCGTCGCTGCCCGCCGTGGCGAAGGTCGAAGCCATGACCGGCAAGCCCGTGATCACAGCGGCCATTGCCACGACCTATGCCATGTTGCGCACGCTCGAACTTGAGCCGGTCGTCCCGGGTGCCGGCGCGTTGTTGTCAGGCGCGTATTGATGCTATCGGAACCTATCGACATCTCCAGGACACCTCTCATGACTTCGACCCTGCAATACGGCGCGAATGTCGCCGCCAACGGCATTCGTCAGCACTACCTCCGGTATGGCGGCGCAAGCAAAGCGTGTTCGCACCGCCCGGCGGTCATCGTGATTCCCGGCATTACCAGTCCTGCCGTCACGTGGGGGTTCGTCGGCGAAGTGTTCGGCCGGGTATTCGACACTTATGTGATAGACGTGCGGGGCAGGGGACTGTCCAGCGCGTCGCCCGAGCTCGACTACAGCCTCGATGCGCAGGCAGACGACGTGGCGGCGCTGTGCGCGGCACTTGGGCTCGACCGGTTCGCGCTGGTCGGGCATTCGATGGGCGCGCGCATTGCCGCGCGCGCGGCGCTGCGTGAGCCACGCGGGCTTGCGTCGGTGGTACTCGTCGACCCGCCGGTATCCGGCCCCGGTCGTCGAGCCTATCCGGGCAAGTTGCCGTGGTACGTGGATTCGATGGCACTGGCGCGTGCGGGCATCGACGCCGAAGGCATGCGCGCGTTCTGTCCTACGTGGACTGACGAACAACTGGCGTTGCGCGCCGCATGGCTCCACACCTGTGACGAGCGCGCAGTGCTCGCATCGTATGAGGGCTTCCACCAGGATGACTTCTTCGCCGACGCCGCACAACTGCGCGTGCCGTCGTTGTTGATCACGGCGCAGAACGGAGATGTCGTACGCGACGAAGACGTGGCCGAGCTTCAGCGGGCAACGCCGACGATGCAACACGTACGCGTGCCTGAGGCCGGCCACATGATTCCGTGGGACAACCCTGACGGTTTCTTTGCAGCGTTCGGCGATTTCCTTGGCGCACCGCTGGGCCACGCGCCTGCGGCATGAACATGCAATGCATCGGAGACGGCAATGGCCATCAGTGACTTCCAATTGATCGAAGCGTGGCGCGAGGTGCTGACGTTATCGAAACTCGCTCACGGACAGAACGTGACCGTGCTGACCAGCGCATCGACCCATCCGCAAACGTTGCGCTGTGCGTTGATCGCCGTGCAATCGATGGGCGCAATTGCGAATCGGCTCGATCTACAGCCGGTCAACGGCGAGAAGGCATTCAGCCGCGACTCGCTCGCCTATCTCGGCACCACTCCGCTCACAGGCAACCGCGCGGCGATTGCGGCGCTCAAGGCCAGCGATCTCGTACTTGATCTGATGACACTGCTGTTCTCGCCCGAGCAGCACGACATTCTCAAGGGCGGCACGAAGATCCTGTTGGCAGTGGAGCCGCCGGAAGTGCTTGCGCGCATGGTGCCGACGCAGGGCGACAAGGCACGTGTGCTGGCTGCCGCCGCAAAGCTCGGGGCGGCGCGCGAAATGCGAGTGACGTCGTCGGCCGGCACGTCACTCGTCTGCCCGATGGGCGAGTTCGCGCCGACCGCCGAATACGGCTTCGTCGATGAGCCAGGGCGATGGGACCATTGGCCGAGCGGCTTCGCACTGTCCTATCCGAACGACCACATGGCGCACGGCACTATCGTGATCGACCGCGGCGACATTCTGTTGCCGCAGAAGCGCTATGTGACGGAGCCGATTCGCCTGAGCGTCGAGAAGGGGTACGCCACCCGGATCGAAGGCGGGGTCGATGCGGCTTTGCTGCGCGACTACATGGAAACCTTCCGGGACCCGGAGGGCTATGCGATCTCGCACATCGGGTGGGGGCTACAACCGCGTGCGCGATGGTCGACGCTCGGGCTGTACGACCGCGAAGCGACCATCGGCATGGATGCCCGTGCATTCGAAGGTAATTTCCTGTTCTCGCTGGGCCCGAACAACGAAGGCGGCGGCACCCGGACAACGACGTGTCACATCGACATCCCGTTGCGCCACTGCACGGTCTCGCTCGACGACGACGTTATGGTGCGCGAAGGGCGCATCGTCTACGAGTGATCGAAACATTCCACGTTTTTCAACCAGATACCGATACCTATTCGCCATGAGTGACATATCGCATCACGCCGAATCCGGCGTCTATCAACGCCAGGGCTTCGGCACGTCGCTGGCCCCGCAAGGCAACGTTGCGTTGCTGATCGTCGATCTGGTGGTCGGCTTCGCCGATCCCGAGGTCTTCGGGGGCGGCAACATCCCGTCGGCCATTTCACGCACTGTCGATGCACTGGCTGTCGCGCGCCTGAACGGATGGCCGGTGGCGCACAGCCGCATCGTCTATGCGGACGACGGTAGCGACGACAACATCTTCTCGATGAAGGTGCCTGGTATGGCAACGTTGACCGAACACAATCCGAACAGTGCCATCGTGCCGGAACTCACGCCGATTCAAGGCGAGCTCGTGGTGCGCAAGGTCGTGCCGTCGGCCTTCTTTGGCACGCAGCTCGCACCGTGGCTGGCGCAGCGCGGTATCCAGACGTTGCTCGTTGCCGGTGCCGTGACCAGCGGCTGCGTCCGTGCGAGTGTGGTCGACGCGATGTCGTTCGGCTTGCGTCCGATCGTGTTGGCGGATTGTGTCGGGGATCGTGCGATCGGCCCGCACGAGGCAAGTCTGTTCGACATGCAGCAAAAGTATGCGGCGGTGATGCCGCTGTCGGATGCGGTTCAGGTCATCGAACGGCGCAATCCCTGAGCGGTCGGGACTGCCACCGATCGGCTATCGCGGAAGGTCTCGATTGACGCCCCGAAATGGTCCTTTTATCGTGGGCTACCGGCAGCGTGCATGTTGCCCCTGCCGCATTACAGGAATCCGCTTTCGTGAATCGCTCCGAATTGCTCGTACGCGACGGTTGTCTGCTCGTTGTCAGGCAGCCGGTTACGCCGGTCATCCCTGCGCCCGGACAGCCGGGCAGTCATTCGAAGTTTGTACCCGATGTCGCAGAGATCTTCGTGGCGATTCTCGACGATGGCCGCATTCTTGGCTTTAACGGCCACGTCGATCTCGGCACGGGCATTCGGACCTCGCTTGGGCAAATCGTAGCGGAAGAACTGGACGTGCTTGCTGAAGACGTCGAGATACATCTGGGGCACACGGCTGCGACACCCAACCAAGGGCCGACGATAGCGAGCGCCACGATTCAGATTTCTTCGGTGCCATTGCGATGTGCTGCGGCGCAGGCACGACGCGAATTGCTGGCGATGGCCTCGCGCCGATCCGGCATCGACGTTGATCAATTGCATTGCGGTGCAAGGGAAATCGTCGGCACCACCGGGGAAGGTGAAACATTCAAGGCGACGTTCGCGGAACTGGTGCGCGGCGAGACGGTTGTTCTCCCACTCGATCTGGATGCACCGGTGAAGGACCCCGCGACTTATCGCGTCGTAGGCAAGTCCGCGCCGCGTGTCGATCTGCCGGCCAAGGCCACAGGCGAGCTGACCTTCGTGCATGACGTGCGGGTGCCCGGCATGTTGCACGCGAGAGTGGTCCGCCCGCCGTACAGCGGCATCGATGCTGGCGCATTTGTCGGCAATTTGCTTGAGTCGGTCGACAAAGATGCCGTCATGCAAATGCCCGGCGTTCGCGCGGTCGTGGTGATCGGGGATTTCGTAGGCGTGGTGGCGCAACGCGAGGAGCAGGCGATGCAGGCGGCACAGGCGTTGCGCGTCAGGTGGAAACCTTTGCCTGCTTTGCCGTCGATGGACGATACCGCCGCTACCATTGCAGCGGCGCCTGCTGTGAGGCGTCCGCTGCTGAGCGAGGGCGACGTCGATGCCATGCTCGCGCGCGACGATGTCGTCAAGCTTTCCCGGACTTACGCGTGGCCGTACCAGATGCACGGGTCCATCGGCCCCTCCTGCGCCGTCGCCGATTACCGGGCGCGCGGCGAAGGACGAATCACCGTCTGGTCGGGCACGCAGAACCCCGTGTCGTTGCGCTTCGATCTCGCGCAGTTGATCGCCAGAGACGAAGCGGACATCGATATCGTGCGAATGGAAGCATCGGGTTGTTATGGACGCAATTGCGCCGACGATGTCTGCGGCGATGCGCTGCTGCTCTCCAGGGCGGTCGGTGCGCCGGTACGCGTGCAACTGTCGCGTGCCGACGAACATTTGTGGGAGCCGAAAGGCACCGGCCAGGTGATGACGGTGAGCGGCGCGGCGACGCACGACGGCGAGTTGCTCGCATACGACTTCGCGACGCGTTATCCCTCCAACGACGCACCGATGCTGGCCTCGCTGCTTACCGGCATCGTCTCTGCGCAGGCCCGTGTGTTCGAGATGGGGGATCGCACGGCGGTGTCCCCGTACGTGAGCGCCCATCGGCGCTTCGTGTGCGACGACATGGCGCCGCTGGTGCGCGCGTCATGGTTTCGCGGGGTCTCGGCGTTGCCGAATTCGTTCGCGCACGACGCCTTTGCCGACGAGATGGCGTGGGCCACAGGGCACGATCCACTGGCATTCAAACTGCGGCATCTGGACGATGCGCGTGCCGTCGAACTGCTCAAAGCGGTGGCCGAGCGTGCAGCATGGACACCCAGGTCGCACGACATCTCACGATGGGATAACGACGAGCGGTTCGTTCGCGGGCGTGGGGTGGCGTATGCCCGCTACGTGCATAGCCGTTTTCCAGGGTTCGGTGCGGCGTGGTCGGCGTGGATTGCCGACGTGGTCGTGGATCGTCTGACGGGAGAGGTGCGAGTCGAGCGGGTGACCGTGGGGCAGGATACGGGCACGATGGTCAATCCGGACGGGGTGCGTCATCAGTTGCATGGGAACGTGGTTCAGGTGCTGAGCCGGTCGCTCAAGGAGCGCGTGCGATTCGTCGACGGACGTCCTGCCGGTCGGGAATGGGGCGGGTATCCGATATTGACGTTTGCGGAGCTTCCGCATCTGGACGTGGTGTTGATGCCGAGGCAGGGCGAGCCGCCGATGGGGGCAGGGGAGTCGGCGTCGGTGCCCGGTCCGGCGGCACTTGCCAATGCGATCTTCGATGCCACGGGGGTGCGAATTTACGCGCCGCCGTTCACGCCTGAGACCGTACGCGCGGCGTTGGCACGGGAAGATCGTCTGATTCGTCCGTCCGAACAACGGGTCTGAAAGCCTTGCCACGACGAAATGCCGTAGCGCTCGCGCTCATTGCGCCGAGTCGGTATCCATCATTTTGCGCAGCAGGAACATCAGCGCGACGCGCTCTGCCGGGTTGAGCGCGCCGTAGGTGCGCTCGGTGACGTCTTCCGCGAACGGAACGGTTCGCTCGATGAGCGCAAGCCCGTCGGGCGTGGCTCTTACCAGCAGCTTGCGGCCGTCGGACGGATCGGGCTCCACGTCGATCAGGTTCCGTGCTTTGAGACGCTCGATGACCCCGCGAATGGTGGCTTGATCGATGGCGGTCGTCTTGACGATGTCATTCAGGGAGCACGATTGCTTTTCCTTGACGGTGCACAGCGCGACGAATTGCGCGGCGGTCAGGTCCGAATCGGGAATGGCGTTTTGGAAGATCGAAACATGGCGTTGGTAGGCGCGTCGGAGAAGATGGCCAATCTGGTCGTGGAAGTCGTAAGCAATTTTGCTGGACATGGCTGCGCGAGGGCGAGGTAAATGTGTCACTCGGAGGATAGCATCTGAGGCCGCCGGGTTGCATGGCGCATACGTGTCGGAGCCGCATCAGATCAATCTTCGTGTCGATGCGGTGCAGACGCTTCGCGCGACGGGCGGGAGGTTTGCATGACGAAATTCGGAGGGGTCGACGGCATCGTCAAGGTCAAGCACAATCGGGGACTTCCTACCCGAATAACATTGCCGATGTTTCGAACTTCAGCGCTTGCCTTTCTTCTCTGCGTCGCATCATTTGCTGGCAACTCGAGCAATGCACTGGCGATTGATCAATCCGAGAAACATTCCGGGCCGGCCGTTATGGTTCATTTTGATTACTACCGAACGGACTACGCAACCCTTAGGAAGCTTGAGGCACGGCTTGGGGAAGCGATCAGACGTGCCATGGTAGGGGAACTGAGCGAAAGCGAATTACACCTCGATGGCAATGATGGCTATCTATACATGTACGGCCCTGATCCCGACCGACTGTATGACGTGGCTCGACCGATTTTGCGAGCCAATAGGTTGACAGCCAACGCGGAAGTTACGAAGTGGCGCGGAACGCACACGGAGACCGTTTTGCTTTCGCCGGGTAAGGCCGACCTTCCGTCCAGTGGCGCAAAGATAGGGCCGTGACGAAAAGAGTTGAACCTCCGACCACCTGTATCCCATGCATTGCTTCAATCACGCAAAAATTCTGCGCTATGAAGTTGGCGGACACAAAGCAGGGTGCTCGCAACCACCTTGAAAAATTAATAAAATCAATGCCTTAAATATTTTGCGACGGCATCGACACCCTAATTTTTGTCCATCAATGTGGACAACATTTTAGTGCGCCCATCTGCTTGCCAGAAAGCCCGCCGAGCAGCCCCACCGCGCCGTCACCAACGACAACGGCTGTTGCGCCAGTCGTGCCGATTCCGGGCACCACCAAGCTGGCCCATCTGAACGAGAACCTGCGCACCGCCGAGGTGACGCTGACCCCGGCCGAAGTGCAGGAGCTGGAGGCCGCCGTCTCTAAGATTCAGATCGGGTGTGACAGGTATCCGGCGGCGCAGCAAAGCTACACCTGCGGAAGAAGACTGACCTGCACTCGGTGAGTACGTCCGTCGTCGACCAGCGGTATGTCTGGATCGTTGCCTTCCAAAAGTTGCCCATCGACAGTGACGGATGCGTGGCCTTGACTCTGGCCATGCGGATTGGTCACAGAAATGAGATAACGGGATTCGCCAAATTGGTAGCTAAAGCGATACCCGCGCCACTCATGCGGAATGCACGGTGCAATGCGCAGTGCGTTGCCGCGCTTGTCCAGCCCCAGAATGGACTCCACGGTACCGCGATGCATCCACCCCGCAGCGCCGGTGTACCAGGTCCAACCACCTCGACGCACGTGCGTTGGGGAGGCGTAAATGTCCCCGGCCATAACGTAAGGCTCCACCTTGTAGGCATGCACACCGGCGCGCGTGTCGGCATGATTGATGGGGTTGAGCATCTTGAGCATGTCGCCGGCACGGTTCCCGTCGCCAATTTTCGCGTATGCGATCATGCACCAGGTGGCGGCATGCGTGTATTGCCCGCCGTTTTCCCGAATGCCGGGCAGGTATCCCTTGATGTACCCGGGATCTCGCGCCATCTTGTCGAACGGTGGTGTCAATAGCAGGATGAGGTCGTCGCCCGGGCGTACCAGATAGTGCTCGACAGATTCCATCGCCCGACGCTGCCGGTCTACATCTCCCGCCCCGGAAATCACACTCCAGCTCTGAGCAATCGAATCGATACGACACTCCGCATCGCCCGCCGTGCCGAGCGGTGTTCCGTCATCGAAGTAGGCTCGCAGGTACCATGCGCCATCCCAGGCGCCATTGTTTAGCGCGGCATGCAAACGCTCAGCGTGCGCCCGCCATCGCGCTGCAGCGTCGACCTCTCCGCGCGTCTGCGCCAAATCGGCGAAGGGCAACGCGGTGGCATGCAGGAACCAGCCAAGCCAGATGCTTTCGCCTTTGCCTTCCATCCCGACGCGATTCAGACCGTCGTTCCAGTCGCCCCCGCCGATGAGCGGCAGGCCGTGAGTGCCTGTTGCGAGACTGCAATCGATGGCCCGCTGGCAATGCTCGAACAGGGTTCCGCTCTGCGCTGTGACTGTCGGCACGTAATACGCATTCTCTTCGGTGTCGGGGACAGGGCGTCCCTCCAGATAGGGCACTGGCTCATCGAGGATCTTCGCGTCACCCGTCACTCTGACGTAATGATTGACCGAGTACGGTAGCCAAAGCCTGTCGTCCGAGATATGGGTGCGCACGCCACGACCTGAGGGCGGATGCCACCAATGCTGCACATCCCCCTCGACAAATTGCCTTGCGGCCGCCTGGAGCAAATGCGCCCGGGCAAGATCGGGGCGCGCATGGCACAGCGCCATGCAATCCTGCAGTTGATCGCGAAATCCGAACCCGCCGCTCGCCTGATAGAACGCGGCACGCGCCCACATGCGGCAAGACAGCACCTGATAGAGCAGCCAACCGTTAAGCATCAGATCGGTCGCCCGGTCCGGTGTCTCGACCTGAAGCTGCGTGAGAATCGCACGCCATTCCGATTTGACTGTTGCCAAGACCGTGGCTGACGATGTCCCACGGTAGCGTTGAATGTATCTCCTTGCCGCGTCACGGTCGTTCGCCTGCCCAAGAAGAAGCGTCAGTTCGACGCGTTCGCCGGGGGCCAATGTGATGTGCGTGAGTAGCACGCCGCAAGGATCCATGCCCGCGCCCGTCGCATTGCTGAGCGCCGCATCGGATATCAGCCCGGCAGGACGGGCGAGATCGCCGTTGCGTCCGATGAATTCTGTGCGGTCGCCGGTCCAACTGGACTGCTTGCCCAGCCAGTCCAGAAAGGCGATGCGCTCACTGAATTCACCGTTCCATGCGTTGGTGGCGAACATTGCCCCCGTGACGGAATCGATCTCCGAGACGACAAACGGCGCATTGCGGGCACGTCCGGCACCTAGCACCCATTCGACGTATGCTGCAGCAGAGAGTCTGCGCGGGCGCTTTGAACGGTTTTCGATGGTGAGTACGGAGAGCTTGACAGGGTCGTGCCAACTCACGAATTGCACGAGTTCGGTCTTGATGCCATACACGGCATGTTCGAAACGACTGTATCCAAAACCGTGAGAAGCAATATAGCGGGTGTTCTCCAGACGGATTGGAGATGCGGTCGGGCTCCAGAGATGCCCGGTTTCGTCGTCGCGCAAAAAGAACGCCTCACTGCACGGATCGACGACCGGATCGTTCGACCATGGCGTCAGTTGATTGGCTTGGCTATTGGTCGACCAGGTGTAGCCGCCTCCTGACTCGGAGACTTGAAATCCAAATTCCGGATTGGCGATGACGTTCAGCCATGGCGCGGGTGTGCGCTGGCCCGGACCGAGTACCGTCACGTACTCACGCCCCTGCTCGGCAAACCCACCCAGCCCGTTGAAATACTCAAGCGCAGGGGCGGGCAACGGCATGTCAGCGAGGTCATCGTCACGCGTTGTGCGCGTTCGGCCGATATTCAACGGCTCGTGGATAATCCTACGGCCCATGCGCACGACTTGTTCTTCGAGGCTGCCTTGTCTCGCCCCCGCGAGTACGACACGGGCGGCAGTTAGCAACAATGTCATTTCCGCTGCCTCCAGGCCGTCGGCGCGAATGACGGAAATGCTGCCACGGCCGTCGTTAGGCCCGGATGTGACCTGTGTGCCGCTGACCATCGTCTGAAGCGAGACTTGCAGATCCTCGATATAAGACACCTTGCGTTCATTAAGAATCACGAGGTCGACCGGAACGCCTTTGCCTTGCCAGTATTCGTGGGCACGCAGCAACTGTCTGACAATGTCGCGGTCGTCCTGATCGTCCACCCGGACCAGTACGATGGGCAGGTCTCCGGAAATGCCAAATCGCCATAGCGATGGCGCACTGAGCGTGTTGCGTTTGAGCACCTCGACGGCTGCACGCATAGCGGCGTCCACATAGAGCACCCGGTTGGCGATGAACTGAAAGAGCTGTGCGTCATCGGCGGTGATACCCAGATAGTGCAGATTGACCTGTCCCTGAGTCCACGCCAATGTCGAGATGCGTTGGAAGCTTGCCGGGTCGTGATATTTGTCGGTGAGATCGAGCAATGCCTCACGGCTTGGCGCCACCATCGTAGAAAACACCAGATGCTCGGTCCCACCGGGAGCAACGATAATGCGCGTGCGCAGGCTGAAGATCGGATCCAGTACCGGGCCTACCGTATTCGACAGCGGACGGCCGTCCATCACCGCCAACGGGTCGCGAATCGTTCGCCCCCGTGTGATGAAACGTGCCCGATCCGTCTCATAGCCCACGTTGCCGCCATGCGGTGAGCGCGCCAGCACATGCGCCGCCCACAAGGGCGTATCCGTGCCACCGCGAGGGCGGCGCATGGCGAGCAGACCCTGCACTTCCGGCAGGTATTCGGTCTGGACGAACAGATTGGAAAACGCAGGGTGCGCCGTGTCGCTCGCCATCGGCGCCAGCACGACTTCGGCGTAGGAAGTGACCTCAATTTCGCGCGTCAGCGCGCCCTCATTGGTGATGGACAGGCGACGGACTTCGGCGTTGTCTTCGGGCGACACTATGATTTCCAGTGTCGAGACAAGCGAGCCTTCCTGCCGGACGATGCTTGCACGATCCTCCGAGAACGCCACGTCGTAGGCGTCTGGCTCGGTGTCGACAGGCTGGAAGGTCGCGGACCAGACAGCGTCATTTGCCGTATCCCGCAGAAACAGATAGCTGCCCCAGAGGTCGCACGTGAGGTCCTCGCGCCAGCGGGTCACGGCAGCGTTGCCGCATAGGCTGTATCCAGACCCGGCGGCAGTGATCATGACGGAATATTCGCCGTTCGATAGCAAGTGCGTGGCGGGAGGGGTCTGACCTGCGGAATAGAATCGCCGCATGACCGGCACAATCGCCTCGACACCCGTTGGCGTGTCCGCGATGTCGGGCGCGAGATCCACCGCGCTGATTTCGCGCGGGTTCGCCTCATGCAAGAGCAAATCAGCGGCCCTCACGACGGGCTGACGATGGAAGCGTTGCCGCATGACGTCGCCGAACAGCACGTTTGTCAACGCGACCAGCGACATGCCCTGATGATGGGCCATGTAGGTGCGAACCGGAACGGCGTTACAGTTTTTCGGTAGCCGCGAAGCGGTGTAGTCAATGGCGTCGTAATAACCGAAGACACCGCGAGCGCCAACACCATCGAGCCGCTTCAGGTTGGCCACGGCGTGCGGCAAGTCGTACATTGCGGCGAGCACCGTAGCGTAGGGCGCGATCACGAGAGACCGCGCCAGCCCACGCTTCAATGCCAACTCGGGTACCCCGAAATCCGAGTATTGATAAGTCAGCGCGCGGTCGCGTATGTTGCAGGCTGACTCGGAGATGCCCCATGGCACATTCCGCGCCTTCCCATAGGCAATCTGACTTGCCACGGCAAGCTCGCACGTTGAATCCAGCAGGCTTCTATGCGGATAGTCCATCACGAGCGACGGCATCAGGTACTCGAACATCGAACCGGACCATGACATCAACACCGCGGCCTTGCCGTAAGGCGTCATGATGCGCCCGAGCCGGAACCAGTGCGTTGCCGGCACATCGCCCTTGGCAATGGCGATGAAGCTTGTCAAGCGAGCTTCGGATGCGAGTAGATCGTAGTATGAGTTGTCCAGTTCGGCGTCTGCCACTCGATAGCCGATCGAGAACAAGCGTCTGTCGGCCGCGTACAGGAAGCGGAAATCCATCTCGTCGAACAACCGGCGCGCCAATGTCGCAACGGCTTCGAACCGTTTCACGATGTCCGGGCCAGGCAAAGGTGACAGTGTGAAGTAATGAAGCGATTCGCCCTCAGGCGACACGTCCGGCGCAAGGTCACGCACGTGACTCTTCACGTCGCTACGGATTGCGCCGACCCAGTAGAGCACTTCGCTATGCGCCGCGTCACCGCGTTCGTTCACGAATGTCTGAGCGAGATCGAGTAGGGTGGTCACAAGCTGGTCGATCGCATTCCAGCGCCGGCGCCAGCCTTCGGATGCGTCAGCGATGACATCGACCGGTTTGGACGGTGCCGGCTGGAGGAGCATGAGTTCCAGCGCATCGAGTTCTTCGTACAGGTGAGTGCGATTCACCGTAAGCGTTCTCCGGTCGTCGCTCTCGTGGGCGATGGCGTCGCGCAGCAGGGCGACCGTGTCGAGAATTCCATCGAGTTGCGCGCGGGAAAATACCGGCTCAAGGGGAATGTCTTCGCATGCGCTCGCGACGACGAGCAGATGGCCGGCCAAATTGCCGCTGTCGACGCTCGACACATATTGCGGGGCCAGCGCGCTGAGGTCGCGGGTGTCGTACCAGTTGAAAAAATGCCCCTGGTAGCGCGCAAGCGTCGACATCGTGCCAAGGGTTCGCTCCAGGCGCTCTAGCGTCTCCGTCACGCCAATCCAGCCGAAGTCGCGCGCAGACAGCGCCGACAGCAGATAGAGGCCGAAGTTGGTGGGTGAACTTCGATGCGCCACCACGGGGCGCGGGTCTTCCTGGAAGTTGTCAGGCGGGAGCTGATGATTGTCGTCGTCGACAAAGGTGGAAAAAAAGCGCCAGATACGCCGGCCAGCCATTCGCAGGGCGGGGTTATCCTCCGTGAGGACGAGGGACGGGCGCGTGGGGGCCGGCCGGCGGCTGATCCATTGGGCGACAAACGGAGAGAGACTCCAGAGGATCAGAAAAGGGGCCGCCCACGGGAGGCTTGCAGGTCTGAGCCATGCAACGATAGCCGTGCACAGCGCCGTGAGCGTGATGGCGCCGCGAAACGACCAGAGAAAGTTGCCCACCGAGCGTCCGGTGTGCAGCTTGACCTGTGCCGCCGTCACCCACTCGAGCAATCGGCGTCGCGAGACGGTCAGCCTGAACAGCGTGCGTGCGATGGCGTCGATGGCGAGCCACGCGTGGTTGGCCAACATCGAGGCCACGATCAAGGTTCGCTCGACGCCGCTGCACATGTCGCGGCCAACCGCGCGCCAGTGGCTCGGCATCGAAATGCCGGTCTGTGACGGGATCAGGCCTGTCGCTATCAGAAATAGCGCTGGGGCGGAAATCGCAAGCACCACCAGTGCCGACCAGATCCCGACAGGCGCCTGCGCGACTGTCCACGCGCACAGCAGCGTGGCCAGCGCCGCGGGCGCGGTAATGGAGCGGCGCAAATTGTCGAGCATCTTCCACCGCGCTGCGGCCGGAGTCGCACCGCCGCGCTTGCCGACGATCCATGGCAAAAGCTGCCAGTCGCCCCGGATCCACCGGTGCAGCCGCGCAGCAGCCACCTGAGCATGGGACGGGAAGTCCTCGAACAGCTCGATATCGGTGACCAATCCACATCGGGCGAAATTGCCTTCGAAAAGGTCATGACTGAGAATCGTGTTCTCCGGAATTCGCCCCGCAAGCGAGGACTCGAAAGCGTCGACGTCGTACAGGCCTTTGCCAACGTAGCTGCCCTCGCCAAGTAAATCCTGATATACGTCGGACACGGCGCCGGCATAGGGGTCGATGCCATAGCGCCCTGAGAACAGACGTGAATAAATGGTTCCTTCGCTCATCGTGGGCAATGTTGGCGTGATGCGCGGTTGGAGGATGCCGTAGCCGGCAACCACACGCCGAGAGCCCGGATCGATGTAAGGACGGTTCAGTGGGTGCGCCGCAGTGCCGACGAGCTGCCGCACGGCGTCAATCGGCAGACGCGTGTCGCTGTCGAGCGTGATGACGTACCGCACGCCGGGAGGTGCCCATGGCGCGTGTGCGTCAATCGTCATGAACGAGGTGTCGGTGGCACCTCGAAGCAACCGGTTGAACTCGTGGAGTTTGCCTCGTTTGCGCTCCCATGCCAGCCATTTGCGCTGCGTTTCATTCCAAAGCCGCCTGCGATGGAACAGGAAGAAGCGGGGCGTGTTGGAGGTCCCCTCTGCATAGCGGGAATTCAGTGCCGCGATGCGGGCACTGGCGGCGGCCAGCAGTGGCATGTCGCTTTCGATGTGTTCCTCATCGGCATCCCGCCAATCGGAGAGCAGAGCAAACCGGACATCACCCTTGGGATTCGCCAGATAATGCACTTCCAACTGAGCGACCTGTGCAGCAATGTCCGCCTCGTTCGTCAGCATCATCGGCACGACAACGAAGGTGCTGAGTTCACGCGTAATACCGTCGGCCAGTTCAAGGCGCGGCAAATGACGCGGAGGAATCAATCGGGTCAATGTGCGTTCGATGAGCAGAACGGCAAGTTCCGATGCTGGGAACTGACCGCATACAGCCAATAGCACCAGACCGGCGACGCTCACCCCCGCGATGGCGCTGAGCCAAAGGGGAACAGCCAGGATCAGGCCACTCAGCAGACAAACGCCCAGAATGTAGGCCGCGGCGCGATGATGGGCGTCATGCAGGCGCCAGCGTTGGGTGATCGGCACACGATAGGCGATCTCGCGCTCAAAGGCACCACGGCCGGAAGATAGAAGATAGTAGCCCGGGTCTGTGCGACGCGGCATGTCTTCGGCGTCAGTCGCATCGCCCGTGCCCGCCGCCGCAGCCGCCGCTCGGAGGTTCAGCGCCTGCGTGACCTCAAGCTCCGACAACCGGGATCTCGCCGCCAATTTCTCGATCTCGTGCCGGTAGCCGTCTCGAGTCGCAAAGTCCATTTCCGCGTACCCGGCGTTTTGGCGCAGATACGCGTCGACCAGGCTGACTTCCTCGAATAGCGGCTGCCAATCGAATGCCCGCATGTCGCGCAGACTAGTGATGACATTGCGCACGCTCATGTTGGCCGCCGCCTGACTGGCGTGTTCGGCCTGTACGACTTCGTCGGCCGATTGCCCTTGCTGTGCCAGTTGGTCGCTCAGCCATTGCAGAGACCTGTCCTGATAGCGCAGGCGCTGGATCAACTGGACCGTAAACGCCGGCTCGAACGGCTCGACGACGGCTGCAGCGGCCTTCGGTGCATCATCGGCAGCGGGGGACGCAGACGCCTTATGCGCGAGCAGATCGTCCGCATATCGGTCAGCGGCCTGACGATTCACCTGAGCTCGCGTGACTTGCGCGCACAGGCGCCGGAGATTCTCGATCATCACGGCGCGCAGGGTGAGCGGCATGGCCCAGAGTTCCGCCATGCTTAGCGGTTCGACCTTCTGATAGGCGAGCAAAAAGCACGTGAGTAGTGCAGGATCGAAACGACTGTCTGTGTGCGCCACGAAGGCCCAGAGCACGCCATAGATACGCGGCAGGCCACGCAGTGGGCCATTTAGCAGCCGTGGCAACGATCGGAAAGACTTCGTGTTCAGGTCGTGCCGGACTTCTCTGAACTGGTCGGAGACGGTGCGGAAGTTGTCCAGCAACCACTCCGCAGCCGGGGTGATCGAGCGACGCTGCAAGGTCGCGTGCGCCGTTGCGTCATAGCACTTGCGCAATACGCGCTCGTTGTCGGCCGCGCGTGAGGTCAGGGCTCGGGTGCGGGGCGGATGAACGGCGATTTGCTGCGCACGCGCCAGACTGAGCGCATGCTGCTCCAGCCGGTCGCGGCTGAACAACTCAGCCCGAATCGGGGTTTCCGGAGGCCCGAAGTCGCTCTTCCCCCGGGAAGTTCCGACAAAGTAGTCCATTCCTGGCGGTTTCCACATACCGATGTCTCCGGCGTTGCACGGCGATCAGGAGAACACGGGGTGTTTGTCATCCAGACCGACGACCTCGTCGTAAATGTGGTCTCGCGTGCGCGGGTCGAAGTGCTGCCAGATTCGAGCAAGCCAGTATTTCACCTTGCGCTGGGAAACGTCGCGCCCGCTCACCGGCACGGCCGGGAATTGGACATTCTCACCGACCAGCTTTCCCTGCAGGTACTCGTGGGCGTTGGCTCTGACATATTCTTTGGCTTTCATCAGATCTGTGGCGCTGGAGGAAAACGACAGATCCAGACACGTCAATGTCCAGACTGCGTCCTGACGTTCTCCGTAGACATGAAGCAGTATCCGTTCCTTTCTCATGATCGACTCCTCTTCGCACATGCGCGGCATATGCCTCGAATGATGGTCGCGGCTTTTCCCGAGCGCGTCGGTTCGATACCGAACGGACGCGCTGGAAACTTTGACGTAGGGTGAAGGCGACTTCGGCAACCGATCCTCTCCATCGCGTGGCGTTTGCGTGCGTGCGGAGGCCGGACGCCGTCATTGACAGGCGATTCACGGGAGATTTGCCATGTTACGAACCCTGGACGAACTGGAGGCCTGCACCATCCGCGCGACTGATGGTGATGTCGGTCTGGTGAAGGATCTGTACTTCGACGACAAGGCGTGGGTCGTGCGGTACCTCGTAGTGGAAACCGGGATGTGGCTTGCGAATCGTCAGGTATTGATTTCGCCGATTTCCATTGGTCAGAGCGACTGGCTCGACGAGATCATTCCGGTCACGATCACAAAGGATCAGGTGAAGCACAGCCCGGACATCGACACGCACAAGCCGGTCTCGCGTCAGCATGAAGCCGACTATCTGGCGTATTACGGATACCCGGACTACTGGGGCGGCGTGGACGCCTGGGGAGAAGGCGCATTCCCGAGTGGGCTCGCCAGCGGCAGCCGGTCAGAGCAGGATGCCTTTCGCATCGCACGAGAAGCGACGCATTCCCATGACGAAATGGTGAATCGACCGCGACACGATCCGCATTTGCGAAGTGCGGATGCGGTGACCAACTATCACATCCATGCCAGCAACGGGGACATTGGACACGTCGAAGGCTTGCTCGTGGATGTGCACACATGGGCGCTGCGCTACCTCGTCGTCAACACCAGTAATTGGTGGATGGGCCATCTGGTGGCCGTCCCGGTGACGGTGATCGAGCATATGAACTGGCTGGACGCGACGGTGTCGCTGGCACTGACGCGCGAAGCGGTGAAAGGCGCACCGCCCTACGATAGCAAGGCCAGGCTCGATCGGCGCCAAGAGATCAGCATCCATAACCACTTTGGCCGCGCGGGCTACTGGGACGAACCGGTGGCTCACAAACAAAACGATATTTAGGGCTGTGGCGTCAGCCCCGCGCATCCTGCTCCTCTCGGTACGCCAGCGGACCGAAATTCGCTTTCCAGGCCGTTAGATTGAGCATCAAGAGCGACTATGAATCATGCGGAACCTGGGCCGCCTGTTCAGGTGGGTCCGGTTTGTCTTACGTGCAGACAGTGCACGTGTCTGAAGGTACAGGAGCCCTCACCATGAACTCCATCACTTCATTTCTGGTACTGGTGCTTCTTCTCGTGGGCACGGTAGCCGGCGTCTACGTCAGTCCGTACCTTGCACCATGCTTTCTCGTCGCCGCCGTATTGCTGGGTTCGACGTTGAAGATGGCTAACGCATGGCAGAAGTTCGTGATCCTGCGCGCCGGTAAGCTGCAAAGTGTGAAAGGCCCGGGACTGTTCATGATTCTGCCGGTCATCGATAGCGTCACGGCCGTGATCGACGAACGCATTCAAACCACGGCATTCAATGCCGAGCAGGCGTTGACAAAAGACACGGTGCCGGTCAACGTCGACGCGATCATCTTTTGGCATGTCAACGATGCAGAGAAGGCTGCTTTGGCGATCACGGATTACCGGCAGGCGATCGACCGGGTGTCTCAGACATCCTTGCGCGAGATGATCGGCGCGTCGATGTTATCGACTCTGCTTTCCGATCGGAAAGCATCGGACGAACAACTGCGCGAAGAGATCGGCGCCAAGACCGCCGCGTGGGGGATTGCGGTGATGTCCGTGGAGGTTCGCGATGTCGCCATTCCAGTCGCCCTCCAGGACGCCATGTCGAGACAGGCTCAGGCCGAGCGCGAAAAGCAGGCTCGCATGATTCTCGGCTCAGCGGAGGCTATCGTTGCGGCGAAATTTGTAGAGGCTGCGGCAATTTACGAAGGCCATCCGCAGGCATTGCAACTACGCGCCATGAATATCATCTACGAGACGACCAAAGAGCGAGGCGCCACGATTCTGATGCCGTCCTCGATGGTCGACAGCATGAATCCGGTAGCAATATCGTTTGCAGTGGCCGGCGCCGACCCGGTCAATTCGACTCCGGGCCTGAAGACAGCTGCGTAGTCATCGAATCACCGCATATGGCGGGACCCATCGGCGATCTATTCGCCCAGAAGTTCCGCCAGGGGCTGAAAATTCTCCACGTGCTGCGACACGACCTTCGCGATGACGATGATCGGGATGCTTAGCAACATGCCAGCGATTCCCCACAGCCACCCCCAGAACAGCAGCGAGACGAAGATGGCGGCCGGATTCATTTTGGCGATCTTCCCGGTAATCCAAGTGGACACAAAAGTTCCGACGAGCGCTGCAATCGCGAGAGACGTCCCTGAAACCAGCAGAGCCATCGAGAACGATTGGAATTGCATATAGGCGGCCATACCGGTCGCCGCAGCGCTCACCCCCGGCCCGAGATAGGGCACCACATGCAACAATCCCACCGCCAGTGCCCAGGCTCCCGCGTTATCCAGTCCAATCGCGCGAAACGCCACCCAGGTGAGGCCGCCGACCAGCATATTGGTCACGAGCAACATCAGCATATATTTCTGTATGGAGTCGTTGATGTCGTCGAGAATGCGCACGGTGATTTTCTTCGACGATAGCGACGGCCCCGCCAACCGCACGAGCTTTCGCTTGAACGTGCCTCCGCTGACCAATAGAAAGAACGCCAGCAGGATCACGGTCATGGCTTGGGCAATGAGTCCCAAAGCCCCCATCGAGCCGACCCACAGAAAGGCGCTCAGCTTGAAGGCGGGTTGATCCAGCACCACATGCGTGACCGGTTGCCTCTGCGGCGAGGACAGGTCGGTGGCCTGATTGGCCGCTTTCTCTATCGCGCCTGCGGCCGCCTTCATCTTCTGAAGATTGCCGAACGTGCCGCTGCGAAGGTTATCCAATACGCTCGAGAATGTCCGTGTTGCCTCAGGCAATTGCCCAACCACTCGATCGATCTGATCACGCAAGGGATAGCTGCCGGACACGAACACGCCGACGACGGCCAGCATGACGATGACAGCGCCAGCGGAACGTCCGACCCTGAGTTTCTCCAAGCCGACGACCAGAGGGTTGAGGGTGTAAGCGAGAAGGACACCGAGCAGCACCGGGACGACAAATCGTTGCGCCCACTCCAGCGCGAACAGGATGGCGAGCGTCGCCAGAATGCCCAATGCCAGGCCCCGTGCATCCACCGGCATGCGCGGTGCAGGCTCGATCGGGGACGCGGCAGTATCAGAGGCTTCCAAGCCGTTCGGGGGTATGGTCGGGATGACGTCCGGTCGTTGCGCGAATGCGTCGCGATGTCTGTCTTTCGGTCCGAAAAGACGGGCTGCGCCCCGGTTGATCCAGGTGAATGACCACACGGTGGGCCTCCTGATTCGTAGGGAAATGTGAGCGAGTTCGTTGGCTCGATCCATGAAGGGCATGCGACCTGACGCTCATTTGCAGACGGCGTTTACCGTCATGAGCAGAGCAAAATGAAGCCTATCGTGACAAGCAGAAGCACCGTATAGCTCATCACAATCACCTCGCTTCACCGGCGATGCACACCGATCTCTTCATGCGATTGTCGAAGCCGTGCGAACTATCGCGAGCCGATCGTCAGCCCCGAGCTATCGACACGTTTGACTCCCTTGACACGCTCCGCAATGCGTTTCGCATCGTTGACGGCGTCTTGACTGGCAAGCTTCCCGGTCAAAACAACGATGCCGTGAGTGGTCTTCACACTGACGTTCGTGCCATCGCTGATGCTCTTCGCGAGGAGCTCGGATTTCACTTTGGTCGTCACCCAGGTGTCTGACATTACACGCTCCGAATGATGCATGTCGCTCTTGGCGTCCGAGGCCATGCTGCTCTCGGCAGCCTTTACGGGCACGAGCGCCAGGCCAAGTACGATCGCCAGGCCACCAGTGAGCGCACCGTGCCAGGCGGGGCGATAGACGCGAATCATGGGCAATAGAGGGTTCCTTGGTTTGGAGGCGGCCGGTTGCGCATCGGTGTCGAAACCATCGGCAGCAGCAGGAACCACGGGAATTTTGGCAGTCATGGCGATCTCCGTTTGACCACGGTGGCCTGAACAGGACGTCGGTATGACGTACGCGAGGCGAACCGCACACGGCCATTCACATCGAGGCCGCGCTCAACCGGACGGCTGAGAAAGTCAGCATGCGCGTCCGCCTGCGACATGTCAGTCCGCTACCGAACCGATGGGTGTACCGGGTGCGCGGTCTGTCGACGATTGGGCATCGAAGAACTTTTCGGGCGCGTACGTTGACGTACCGTATCCGAGGGCTGGCGGGCATAGCGTAAGCCTGTCACTCACGACTTTGGAGACGGTCATGCAAAGACGAAAATTCATGTGGGGAACCTCAGGCTCGATGGTCGTGCTCGGACTGGCGCTCTCGGGATGCACGACCACCAGTCCAACGGACGCCAGCGGGCAACAGATGGACAAGCGCCATACGATCGACGCAGGCGTGGACTCGACCTTGACGCGCCTGTACGCCGCGGCCCACGGATCTCGCGAGTTGGTGCGCAAGGCGCACGGCGTATTGATCTTCCCTTCGGTCATGGATGCAGGGTTCGTGGTGGGCGGGCAGTACGGCGAAGGATCGCTGCGCGTTGCAGACCACACGGTGGGCTATTACAGCACCGTTACGGGATCGATTGGCTGGCAGATTGGCGCACAATCCCGAGCCATCGTGCTGCTCTTCATGACGCAGGAATCGCTGAACCGCTTCCGCAATGCCGACGGCTGGTCTGCTGGCGGAGACGCGTCAGTGGCAGTGCTGAAGATCGGTGCCAACGGCAATGTCGATACCACCACGGCCAGCAGTCAGGTAAACGCGTTCGTCCTGACCAACAGCGGCCTAATGGCAGGAGTGTCGCTCGAGGGAACGAAGGTCACGCGAATCAAATCGTTGTAATGCCGCAGAATGAATCGGGCCCCCGAATGGGGGCCCGGTCCGTTAAGTGTCTGTGTTGCCCGTTGGCCCCTGCGGTCCGGCAGGTCCGGTACATGCGCCGAGGGCGAGTGTCGCCAGGACGGCGGCAATCAGCTTTGCATATCTCATGATTAAGCCCTCAATTTGACGTTGGATGCCTGTCCATTCGGATAGGCATCGACGATGACACTGTGCGGTTACCTTGAGGCATCTGGACGGTAGTAGTCGTCAATCTCATCGACCCACGCCTGATCTGCCATATCTGGCCAATGGTCCGGGTCGAATCCCGGTGCTGCTTCCAGGCGGTGTTTGTCGACATCCAGAACAAAACACTTGTTCTCCGTATCGAGTTTCAATGCTTGCCAAGGCACCGCGAACAGTTTTTTTCCCATGCCCAGAAAGCCACCAAACGACAGCACCGCGTAACTGATTCTGCCGGCCCGAACGTCCAGCATGATTTCCTTGATATCGCCCAGGGCTTCACCGTGCTCATTGCACACACTGTTGCCGACGAGCGTGTCTGCCCCCATCAGATTGGGGCCGGGCCCCAGCGCGGTACCCGGGCCGGGACGCACCGTCTCTCTCGCCTTGTACATTCCGTACGTATCACGATCTTCGTAGTTCATAGTCCACTCTCCATTCAGAACACCAAACCTCTAGGCGTGGCGATTTACTCGTCGGAAAGCTGCACCAGCGCGGCCGCTTCGCCCGGTGTCGCCACATTGACAAGCTTGTTTCTCGCACCGCAGCCGGGGCAATCGAAGTAGAAGCCGAGGTCGTTGACTTCCGGCGTCATTTCCGGGAAGTCGCTCAACTCGCCGCAGGTTCTGCATGTGAACATCCGCATCTCCCTGTCGTCTTGACGACGGTGCTTTAACCGCCGCGCGGGGGACGAACGCGCCCACCAATCAAGGGCCAAGACTGCCGCTCGTACTGGTATCGACGGCGTGATACGGAGACTAAGGGGAGGACGTCCGTAGCGTCTGTCCGATAGCGAACAGTCGTTGATTCGAGGAAAACGAGGAGGAGGGTCCGCCAGCGAACAGACACAATCCCGGCATGAAGAGATAACGGATGTGGCCATCGTCCGCGATTGCTACCTATCACGGGCTGACCGCGCAAATTGTCGCTGACCCACTTTTGAGAACCGCCATGAAAATCCCCCGCATTCCGGCACGACTCCACGTCGTGCGCGTACTTGAAGTCCTGTTCGTTGCCGGCTTCGCCGTCGTCTGCACACCGGCAGGCGCAGCTCCCGTCACGGACGGCCCCACGGCTGCCCATGCCATGAAGACGGCCGCGCGTACGCCCGTCGAAACCCGCATCAGCAATCTGCACACGCGATTGCAAATCACCTCGGCGCAAGAGTCCCTTTGGCAACCCGTTGCGCAGGTCATGCGCGAGAACGCCGACACGATGCAGTCGCTGCTCAAAGCCCGCTCCGAAGGCGCGAGCCATATGAGCGCCACTGACGACATGAGGTCATACGGTCAGATCGCTGAGGCGCATGCCGAAGGCATCAGGAAACTGACACCCGCCTTCGCGGCGCTCTACGACAGCATGTCCGACGTGCAGAAACACAACGCCGATCTGATCTTCCGTGACGAAGGTCATCACATGGGCCGAATGGGCCGAATGGGTCATAAGGGCTGAGAACGCAGGAGCCAAAGATGAAATTCTCACTCACACGAAAGCAAGGTGTGTCACCCATCGGGGCGATCGGTCTTGCGTTGATGATGCTGGGCGTGTGTGCGCCGTCCGTGTCTCATGCCCAGTCGGGAAATCGCGATCACGATCACGATACGCAACAGGAGGTCCGGCATGCGCCTCAACGGGCACCTCACGACTATCGCCACGACTATCATCATGACGAACGTCACTACAGCAGTGGGTATCGCGACGGCGGATACGCGTACGGCCCACCACCCGTGATATACGCGCCTGAGGCGTCGCCCGGTATCAGCCTTTTTCTGCCGCTGGAGTTTCGATAGTGCGCGAGTGAAGTGACCAGCCGAAGCTGACTGTCGTGCGGGCTTGCCGGTGTGGCCCGCTAGGACGGTGGCGGTGTTGTATCGCCCAGCGCGTCATCGACGATGGCTTGCGCCTCGCTCAGCAGTTGCTGCAGGTGGCGCTCGCCCTGGAAGCTTTCGCCGTAGATCTTATAGATCGCTTCCGTGCCGGACGGTCGTGCAGCAAACCAGCCATGATCGGCAACCACTTTCAAACCGCCGATTGGCGCATCGTTGCCAGGTGCCTGAGTCAGAATTGCATTGATCGGCTCTCCGGCGAGCCGCTTCGATCGTACTTTGTCAGCACAGAGGGCCGCGAGTGCAGCCTTCTGGTCAGGTGTCGCACTCGCTTCGTGGCGGGCTTGCACGGGAGAGCCCAATGCGTACGTCAGTGTCTGGTATCGCGCGCCGGGGTCCTGCCCGGTGCGTGCCAACATCTCCCCCGCCAGCAATGCAGGTATCAGACCGTCCTTGTCGGTTGTCCAGGTGGTGCCGTCGCGCCGCAAGAAGCCCGTGCCTGCGCTTTCCTCTCCGGCGACTGCCAATGAACCATCGAGCAGCCCGGCAGCAAACCATTTGAACCCGACAGGAACCTCGTACAGACGGCGCCCGAGCTTCGATGCCAGACGATCGATCAACTGGCTACCGACAACGGTCTTGCCAATCGCGGCGTCGAGTGGCCAATCGGGACGGTGCTCGAACAAGTACTCGACCGTCGCGGCGAAATAATGATTGGGGGCGAGCAAGCCCGCGCGAGGCGTCACGATGCCGTGCCGGTCGTGATCGGTGTCGCAGGCGAAGGCGACGTCGAATGCATCCTTCTGCGCGATCAGGCCCTGCATGGCATAGGCCGATGACGGGTCCATGCGGATTCGGCCGTCCCAATCTGCGGTCATGAAACCGAACGTCGGGTCCACGGTTGTGCGGGTGACCGTCAGGTTGAGTCCGTACCGATCGGCAATCTCAGGCCAATAGTGAACACCGGCTCCTCCTAGCGGGTCGACGCCCATATGAATGCCCGAAGCGCGCAACACGTCCATGTCGATAACGTTCGGCAGGTCGTCGACATAGGTTCTCAGGAAGTCATGGGGATGCGTTGTGGAGGCTCGCATGGCCTGCTCGAGGCTGATCACGGGCATCGTCGGCTGTCCCTCGCGCAATAGCGCGTTCGCTTGGGTCTCGATCCAGGTGGTCACCGCAGACTCTGCTGGCCCGCCGTGCGGCGGGTTGTACTTGATGCCACCGTTATCGGGAGGATTGTGCGAGGGCGTGATAATTACACCGTCGGCGAATCTTTCCGTGCGACGGCGGTTGTAAGTGACGATGGCATGCGACACCGCGGGCGTCGGCGTGTACTCGCCGCCCGCTGAAATCATCACATCGAGGCCGTTGCCTGCGAACACGCTCATGACGGTCGCGAAGGCCGGCTCGGACAAGGCATGCGTGTCGATGCCGACGAATATCGGCCCATGGATGCCATGCCGTTGGCGGTAGCGGCAGATGGCCTGACTGATCGCCAGGATGTGCGCTTCGTTAAACGTTGTCAGGAACGACGAACCGCGGTGGCCGGAGGTGCCGAACGCTACGCGTTGTGCCGGGATGTCAGGGTCAGGGGTGTTGCAGTAGTAGGCCGTCACCAGCCGGGAGACATTCACCAGCTTGTCAGGCGAGAGCTGTTGTCCGGCGTATGGGCTAACCGAAGCGAGCCCCGAGGCGAGCGTTCGGGACTCGTTCATGACGATTCCCCATGCGGTTTTGTACCGTAACGCATGAGTTGCGCCTTGGCGGCAGTGACGATATGCGCCACGTCGAAGCCGAAATGACGCGCCAGCGCCTCACGCGGAGCTGACTTGCCAAACGTGTGCAACCCAAGAATGGCGCCTTCATGGCCGGCATAGCGCTCCCATCCAAAGGTGGATGCCTCCTCTACGGCGACGCGCGCGATAACCGAGGGCGGCAGAATGTGGTCGCGATAAGCCAACGACTGGTCCTCGAATATATCCCACGAGGGCATGCTGATAACCCGGGCTAAGATGCCTTCGCGCTTCAGTTCGTTGTACGCCGAAGCACATAACGCCACTTCGCTGCCAGTGGCCAGCAGCAGCACGTCCGGGGTGCCGTCTGCAAAGCCCATTTCCTCGCAGGCATCGATCAGGATGTAGGCCCCTCGGGCAACCCCGGCGGCACTCGCGTAACGGTCTCGATCAAGAGTTGGCACGGTCTGGCGTGTGAGTACAAGGCAGACCGGCCCGCGCTTGAACTCCATGATGACGCGCCAGGCCTCGACCACTTCTCCGGCGTCGGCCGGCCGCAGCACGGTCATGCCCGGCATGGCGCGCAACGTGGCGAGTTGTTCGATGGGCTGATGCGTCGGCCCGTCTTCCCCCAGGCTGATGGAGTCATGCGTCCAGATCGTGATTAGCGGCAATTCCATCATTGCCCCCAGCCGAAGTGCCGCCCGACAATAATCGCTGAAGATGAGGAAGCTGGCGACAAACGGTCGTAGCGACGACAGGCTCATGCCGTTGGCGATGGCACACATGGCATGCTCGCGAACACCAAAATGAAAGTTCCGACCCCGATAGCTGCCGCCGGCCTGCGCTTCGGTGTTCTGAAAGTCGCCTACGAGATCGAACGTCAAGCGAGTGAGCGTCGAGGGCGACAGATCGGCAGCGCCCCCGAGTAACCAGGGAACGCGCTCGGCGATGGCGTTGAGCACTTGCCCCGATGCTGCGCGGGTCGAAAGACCGGCCGTCGTCGGGGCAAAAGCGGGCAGAGAGACGTCCCACTCGGGAGGCAGCTCCCGCGCCTGCATTCTCTCCAAAGCATCGGTCAAGTCGGGATATTGGGCCCGATAGTCAGCAAAAAGCTCGAGCCAACGGGTGTGGGCGTCGCGGCCTCGACGGCCGAGGCCTTCGTGCAGATGTGACGTTACGCCAACGGACACGTCGAACTGCTTGTCAGGATCACTGCCGAAAAACTCCTTGGCCAGACGTACCTCGGCCGCGCCGAGCGGCTCGCCATGAGCCTCGCGCGTGTCCTGCCGGTGGGGGGCACCATAGCCGATGTGGCTTTGCACAATGATGAGGGTTGGGGCGTCGCCGGTATCAAGAAAGCTCTGATACGCACGTGACAGTTGCGTCAGGTCGTTGGCATCGCTAACACGCTCGACATGCCAGCCATACGAGGCAAAGCGCGCGCCGACGTCTTCGGTGAACGCCAGCCGCGTAGCCCCTTCGATGGTGATGTGGTTGTCGTCGTATATCCAACATAGATTGGCCAGCTTCAGATGGCCGGCCAGCGAAGCGGCTTCCGCACCGAGCCCCTCCATCATGTCGCCGTCGCTGCAAAGCGCGTAGATGTTGTAGCGAAATAGCGGAAATCCCGGGCGGTCGTAGGTCGCGCTCAGCCATTGTCGCGCGATCGCCATGCCCACACTCGTGGCAATGCCTTGCCCAAGCGGACCGGTCGTGGTCTCAACACCCGTCGTCCAACCATACTCGGGGTGCCCGGTGCATCGGCTTCCCGGTTGGCGGAACGACTTCAGGTCGTCCATCGTCACGGCCAGTTCGTCGGCTCCATCATCGCTCTTGACACCGCAAACGTGCAGCAAGCTGTACAGCAGCGCACAGGCATGCCCGTTCGACAAGACAAAGCGATCCCGGCCAGCCCAGTGTGGATGTTCCGGGTCGTATCGCAGGAACCGCTGCCACAGACAATAGACCGTCGGGGCGGCGTCCATCGGCGTGCCCGGATGCCCGGACTGCGCCTTTTGCACAGCGTCGATCGACAAGGTACGCAGAGTGTTGATGCACAACTGATCAAGATCACTGGGCTGCATCGCTGACAACTCCATCGAAATGTGAAACGGTTGGCGCCTACGCCTTTTGACTCGCGAACCCGGGTTCGGGGCACCTGTCCGGCGGCGAGAACGACGTGATGTTGCGCCTTCATCATTTGTCCCTTTGGGTAACGGGTCGCGCCCTCGTGCTTTGCCGATCAGGCGTCGCGGGGTGTCGCAATGTCCAGGTGGCCGCCGAACGCGTAGCGCATGGCGGACAAGAGTTGATCTGCGAAGACCGATTGTCCTCGCGAGGTGAAACGCGCATACAGTGCCGCGCTCAGCACGGGAGCAGGCACCCCCTAATCGATGGCCGCTTCTACGGACCACCGTCCTTCGCCCGAATCCGAGACGCGACCGGCGAACCGCGCCAGCGTCGGATCGGTGCGCAGCATCTCGACAACTTTTCCAAGTAGCCAGGAGTCGATCACGCTCCCGTGCCGCCACACTTCGGCGATATCGGCCAGATCGAACGTGTACTGGTAATACTCGGGATGTCGCAATGGAGTGACTTCGGCGCCGACCTCTTGTTTTTGTGTGCCGACGTTCGCGCATCTCAGAATATTCAGTCCTTCCGCATAGGCGGCCATCATTCCGTACTCGATGCCGTTGTGGATCATCTTTACAAAATGGCCAGCCCCGTGAAGACCGCAATACAGATACCCAGACTGGGCGGTAGGCGCGTTGCTATCCGTGGGGAGTCCGATATCGTGCGTCGCATGCTTCCCCGTATCCTCCGTCGCGTCGTGCGCATCGCAGGCGAGGGCGGTGAAGAGCGGTGTGAGGTACACAACGACGTCCTCTTCACCGCCGATCATCAGGCAGTAACCGCGCGCCAGACCCGCCGTCCCTCCGCTGATGCCAACGTCGACGAAATGAATCCCCTTGCCACTCAGTTCGACACTGCGTTTCATGTCGTCCCTGTAGTAGGAGTTACCACCGTCAATGACGATATCCCCTGGCGCGAGCCGGGGCCAGAGATCCGCGAGCGCCGCTTCGACTGCACCGGCGGGCACCATCAGCCAGAGAATTCTGGGGCTCTCCAGCAGCGACATCATCTCGTCGATCGAAGCCGCGCCGACCGCGCCCGCATTCTGAAGCACGTCGATTGTCGCTGGCTGAATATCATGGACAACGCACCGGTGACCGTGGCGCATCAGGCGACGCACCAGATCGGCGCCCATGCGCCCTAATCCAACCATGCCGAGTTGCATTGTCTGCTCCGTTTGGTCTGTGAGTGAGAGGGACACGATCGTGCAACATCGTTCACTCGACACTAGGAGCGTTTGCCCGTCAGTTCTGTCCACTACCGAACAAAAATCTATTGCCGCAAGATCCGGCCACGGCGCTAATCAGGTGCTTTCGATACCGAACGACTTTCATTCACGGCCTTCGTACGGCACCGAACCGACATGCCGCCACGGTGCAACTACCCTTCGGGTGAGGGTCGAGAAATCCCCCTCTAACCAACGCAGGGAGTGAATCATGACTTTAGGAACTGTGGTGCTGATTGTGCTGGCGCTTCTGTTGGTGGGAGCATTTCCAGCCTGGTCGTACAACTCGGGTTGGGGATATGCGCCGAGCGGCGCAGTGGGACTACTGCTGGCCATCGTGATTGTTCTGCTCTTGATGGGTCGACTATGAAGCGCGCGACCCAGGACTTGCTCGACGCCGTCAATCGGCGCCTAAGGCATGTCGCCACGAAAGTGCGGGACACCCGAGCCCCGGTCAAGGGGCTCAATTTTTCATCCACTGAGAACGCAAATCATCATGAACAAAGATCAAGTGAAAGGCAGGGTCAAGGAAGCCGCCGGCAAAATCAAAGAGGTCACCGGTAAGGTGGTCGGCAACAAGAAGATGGAGGTCGACGGCAAGATCGAGAAGAACGTCGGCAAGGTCCAGTCAGTCGTCGGTGACACACGCCAGGATCTGAAGAAGCACAGGTAACGGGGATAGCCCGACCCCGTCACCGGCAGGGCTTCGGCCGTCAAGGGGTTCAGGACATAACGTGCGTCACTGGGGGCGGGCGCCATTCAGGCCCGCGCTTGCCTGCAATGATCTGCATGAGTTCAGCCCATGCCTGCCGAAACGACTCAACGCCTTCGCGCTGAAGGCGTGCGGCGAGCGCTGGGACGTCGATGCCGGCGTGAGCGAAGTCTGCGAGCACCGGATCGGCGTTGCCGCCATCCTCTCGCATTACGCTGATCAGCTCGCCTCCCGTTGCAAAGGCCAGCAGGGTCGCCTCCGGCACCGTGTCTATCGTATCCGGTGCGGCAAGTGCCTCAACGTAATAGCCGGGTGAGAGTTCCCGGCTTTTCACCCCAGTACTGGCCCACACGAGGCGCTGGGCGCTTGCCCCCGCGTCGGACAATTCGCGCCACATTGGGTGCGACATGCGCTCACGGTAGGCGCCGTACGTTTGTTTGGCCACCGCCACGCCGAGACGATTACGCAAACCGAACGGCACCTCGCCTGTGATAGCGATATCCCAACGGCTGACGAATAGCGATGCCACAGATGCCACGTGCAGATCCAGCCCGGCATCACGCCTGCGTGCCAGGCCTCTCCAATAAGCATTTGCCGCCTCTACGTATTGCTCGCGGGAGAAGAGGAGCGTGACATTGACCGGTACACCGGAAAAGATCGCCTCTTCGATGGCGACAAGGCCGATTGTCGTGCCGGGGATCTTGATGAGCAAATTCGGGCAATCGGCACTTGCATACAGACTTTTGGCGGCCGCTACCGTCCCGACGGCGTCCTCAGCGAGCCACGGCGATACCTCCAGCGAGACCCATCCATCGATACCGCCGGTTTCTTGATGCACCGGCAGGAACAGCTCTGCCGCCTGTTTCAGGTCTCTGATCGCCAGCGAAAAGAACAGCGCTTCGTCGGTGAGCGTCGCATCGACAGGTTTTGCGATATCAATGTCGTACGCCGCCGTATCGCGGATCGCCTTAAGGAAGATGCGCGGATTCGACGTCAAGCCTGTGACGTTGTAATCATCGCGATAACGGGTCAGTGTTCCGTCACCGAGCAAGCCTCGCGTGATGTTGTCGAGCCAGAGACTCTGCCCGAGCGCCTGCAATTTCCGAGTGGCTTTCATGGAACCTCGCCGTAGACGTTTCGCAAGACTTTTCCGGTACCGCCTGCAGTACATGATTCGCATTTGCATGCCGCTTGGGTGACTTTGCGTTATCGATCTCACGTTACACGATGGACCGACGCCGATGCAGTACGTCAGCGTACCAATCCCGCCGCTACGATCGGGGAGGGGACGGCGTCTCGCGACGTGAGGTCGACCGGTTCGATGTTTGTCATATTCCGCAGAAACTTCTTCATCGTCATGTGCGATACCGGACGGACACCTCATATCCCCACGAGCAAAGTTCTATATAGACACGGGCGAGGGCACGCACTTGAGTCTACGGAGAGGGTCATGACACCGAGTCAGCTCAGAGATCGAATCAGAGAGTTGGAAGCGAAATTCTCGCGCATCAAAGAAGAGTTTTACCAGGTCGCACATAGCCAGGAGGACGCGCCACGGGTAAATGACGAGGCGACGGCGTCAGGCGAGGCAGGTGAAATCGGGGAGGATCTCACCGGGGGCCGTTAGGACAATCAGACGGTCGACGATTTGTGTTGAGAGAAGCACGGAAGACGTATGTGCCGGGCACCGCGGCGCAAAACGCGGTTCCCAGAGGAGGGTGCCATGAAAGCTGTTCGAAGTTTGTTATTGATGTTTGTGGTCGTCACTTTGGGCGGATGTTGGTGGGGGCCTGGCCCCGGTTACGATCACGGGGGAGGGGGATATGGTCACGTTGGTTACGATCGCGAGGGCGGCCCGGGGCGAGACAGATAATGGAATAGGCCATCCACACGAGTGAGCATGGATCGTCGACGTCGGCGCGAGCGGGGTATTCCTCTGTTGTGTGCACCGTTGGAAGAATGCGGTTTAGAAGCCCGCTCTCGCTGGCGGAGAGACGCTGTCAAATGGCCTGAATATCCGGAAGTAATCGATCGAACTCCCGCTTGACCACGCCATAGCACTCACAGACGCGCTTTTCGAGCCCGACCCGGTCCAGCACTTCGATATGCCCGTGGCTGTAGCGGATGAGTCCGGCGGTTTGGAGCTTTAGCGCGGCTTCTGTGACGCCGGATCTACGGACACCCAGCATGTTGGCGATCAACTCCTGTGTCATCCGCAGCTCGTTCGACGGCAGGCGATCGATACTCAGTAACAACCACCGGCATAGTTGCTGGTCGATCGAGTGGTGACGGTTACAGACTGCCGTTTGCGCCATTTGCGTAATCAATGCCTGGGTGTAGCGCAACAGCAATCGCTGCATAGGGCCGGCGCGCTTGAACTCTTCCTTGAGCAACCGGGCGCTCAACCGATAAGCGTACCCGGCGCTTTGCACGATCGCTCGGCTCGGCGTGGTTTCACCCCCCATGAACAGGGCAATGCCGATGACGCCTTCCTTACCCACAATAGCAATCTCGGCAGACGAGCCGTCTTCCATCACATAAAGCAATGAGACGATTGCCGTGGTAGGGAAATACACGTGATCCAGCCGGTCTCCCGACTCATAGATCACCTTGCCAAGCGGCATTTCGATCAACGTCAACTCTGGGGCGATTCGCGCCCACTCGTCGTCCGGCAACACGGACAACAGATCGTTGGCGCTTTTGTTCGGTTGCGCAAGCATGCCTTTTCCCCTTCATGCCCTGAGATCGGACATGTGCGCGTCAGAATCGCTGCGCAATAAGTGCGTTGAGTGAATCGATGGCGCCACCATGATTGAACGAGACGCAACGTGGCAGGGCTCCCCGGCGGTTGTTCTGAGCGGTTGCCGTGCAACAGCTCCCGTGGGAATTTTTTTCCCCCGTACTGAAAATGTCAATAATTCATTCTCTGAGAGCCGTCGCCAATTCGTTCAGATGCCGATCGAAAGAGCGAGCATCTCACCGCCCCCATGTGGCGAACATGGTGAGGACTGCGCAAGCCATGGTGCCGGTAGCTAGCCAGCCCAGCGCCTTCAGCCGCAGACTGATCGCAAATTTACCCATCACGTCGCGCCTTCCCGCCATCAACATCAGGATGATCATGATCGGGACAGCAATGACGCCATTGACCACGGCACTCCAGAAGAGCGCCTTGATCGGGTCGATGGCGGTGAAATTCAACGCTACACCTAGCAGGGTGGCGAGCGTCAATATCATGTAGAACCCGCGCGCCTGCAGGACTTCACGTCCCAGACCAATGCGCCATTGGAAAGCCTCGGCGACTGCATAGGCCGATGAGCCCGCCAGCACCGGCACCGCCAACAGCCCACATCCGATAATGCCCGCCGAGAACAGCAGGAACGCGAACTCTCCGGCGAGCGGCCGTAGTGCAGCGGCTGCCTGAGCCGAGGTCTGGATGTCTCTCACCCCGTGCTGATATAGCGTGACAGCCGCCGTCAATATGATGAAGAAGGCGATCACATTCGAGAAAGCCATGCCGATGTAGGTGTCGAGTCTGATGCGCCGCAAGTTTCGCCAGGCCTGCGAAGGGGCGCTAGTCAGCGGCTCCTGCCCCTGAGTGGCGCGTTGGACTTCCACTTCCTGAGACGCTTGCCAGAAGAACATATAAGGACTGATAGTCGTTCCGAACACCGCGACAACCGCGACGATGTAGCTGACGTTGAACGACAGATCGGGGATGACGGTCCGATACAGCACGGATCCCCACGAAATCTTGACACTGAAGACCGTGGCCACATAAGCGAGCAGGGCAAGCGTAAGTGCCTTGAGAATCGGGGCGTAACGTGGGAACGGGATGAAGACCTGCAACGTGAGCGACGCCACACCGAAAGCGACCGCGTACCAGACAGCCGGACCGCCGATCAGGAGTTTCAATGCCGCGCCCATTGCACCGACATCCGCTGCGATGTTGATCGTGTTGGCCACAAGCAAGAGTCCCACTAGGACATACAGTATCCATGAGGGGTAGTGCTTGAGAATGTTCGCCGCGATGCCGTCCCCGGTGACGCGTCCGATTTGCGCGCTCACGACTTGAATCCCGATCATCAGCGGATATGTCGCCAACGCCGTCCACAGCAAACCGTAGCCGAATGCGGCGCCCACCTGAGAGTAGGTGGCAATGCCGCTCGGATCATCGTCCGCGGCGCCGGCGATGAGACCCGGGCCCAGCTTCTCCCAGAGCGATTGATTCTTGTGGAAGGCAGTGCGATTGAGCGACACGATATCCGCCCCGTGAGAAAGACTGACAGGTTGTCTCGATCACAATAGGCAGATCTGCCGGTCTCGTCGGTACGCTATCGGACGTGGCGCAAGCTGACACTGCACCGCCGCGGCGGTTTAAGTGAAGGTAGTGCATTACCGTGACGGCCATTCCCACGATCAACTCAGACAAGGATTCTCGCTTGACAAAATTGTGCAAACATTGAGGGGGCGCTACTCATTTGAAACTATGGAAACAGCCCCCAAAAATGCCGCAAAACCCTTATCCATAAAGGCTCCGTGAGATTTCGACGTGAGGGTTAGGTTTGAAATAAACTGCGAATTTGTGAGTAACTTTTGATATTGGTTTGAGAGAGAACGACAAGATATTGCGAGTTTTCGAATCTATTGCGGTTCGCGGCCCATGTCACATTGAATATTCGCGATTCTTTTGGCACACAACTAGCGACGCCGAGAGACGGGATCATCTAGTGCGGGAGCCTGTGACAAAAGACCGCGAAAAACCACATATCATTTTGCCGCGAGCGTGATGGCATCCGCGATCAGCGCCTCGTCTGTCTTGCCACTGGCCTTAAACGCTCGATAAAGCATCGCAATGGACATTGCCTTCTTCTCCGGGGTCAGGCTCTTCCCGAGCCTTGTGGCGGTTACGTCTAGCCGCGCAATGATCGTCGCCAATAGATCGATGTCAAGGAATCTATCTGGCGTTGCGCTGGTTCTCAGCCAATCAAGGATCGCCTCATTGTACGGGCCAGTATCAACGGTGATCGCCCCCCCCTCTAGGGCGGCTTCGTTCGCAATTACCATCTGAGCAATCCGCTCAAGCCGAGTCTCATCAAGCCCCAGCATCATTTCAATCGTGTGGAGCATGCGCTGGTAAGCCCGAGCGTATGCCCAGTCCTCACCTTTTCGAGTGCCGGAAAAAACGTACAGGGAATCGACACCGAGCTTTTCTGCCGCTTCCATGTATGTCCAACTGGGTTCACGCTCCCCTCGCTCATACGTGTATTGAGCAGTTTTACCTACCCCGCAGGCCTCCGCAAAGGCGGCTTGGCTCAAGCCAATCCGCTCGCGTTCAGCCTTGAGACGCATTCCGAAGCTTTCCATGGTTTTCCCGAAAATGTTGACGATATCGCAAACGCGATATATATTCGCAATTGCGTTACAACGTCGCAAACGCGATATGCAATATTAACAGGAGAGCTTATGGAACAAGTCGTCGATGGGACACTGAAGACTCGCGAGCAAGTGCTAGCGGAGTTCGACCGCAAAGGGATCAGCATTGCGAAATGGGCTAAAGAGCACGGTTTGCCGCCATCAGTCGTCTATGGCGTGCTGAAAGACAATCGGAAAGCAAGGATCGGAGCTAGCCACAAGGCGGCGGTGCTTCTGGGAATCAAACACGGCGAGATTGTCGACTAAGGTCGTGCATATGGACGCGAAAGACGAAAAGATTACGCGCGACCTTCGCCCGCCAAGGGCGTGCACTATCGACGACAACGAGAGACAAGCGCACGACCCCGGCGAAAAGCCCGCCGATATTGGTGAAACGCGCGCAGAAGTCGGCACTCCAACTGCCATCGATCATCGTGAGGTCGTGCAAAGGTCGTGCAAAGCACCGATTGCGATCTCGGCCGCACAAGTTGCGAAGCATGCAGGTGTTAACGACGCCACTGTGCGCCGACGGTGCATGGCGGGCGTATATCCGGGCGCGTTTAAGGCCAAAGGTAATGGCGGCGAGGGTTGGATGGTACCGATTGCTGCGCTACCGGCGTCCGTCCAACGTAAGCTGGCTGAAGAATACGCTGCGCGTCTAGCTGCTCGCGTTGGAGTCAAGGACGAGCGGCCCAACGCGGATGAGCTGCGCGGCGAGTACCACACGCTTTGGGACAGTTACGAGCGGAAACCTGCGAACTTCAAGCGGATGGCCGAGCAGGCCCTTGAGGCGCTTTTGGCATACCGTGAACTGTTAGACGCAGGCGTTAGCGTTGCCTTAGCCAAACAGATCATTAGCGACCAGCACGGCGTTTCCGGCATAACGGTGTGGCGGTACGCGACGGCTACGGAGAAGCACCCGCGACAGCACTGGTTGCCATTGCTGTGTCCCCGATACCGAGGTGGCCGAGGGAAGGCGGAATTCACCCCCGAGGCTTACCAATGGATTCTTGCGCGCTACCTGAACACTTCGCAGACGAAAATCGCTGTGATTACAAAAGAGGCTCGCGAATACGGCGCATCGAAAGGCTGGGTAATTCCGAGTGATGACACTGTTGCTAAGCGATTGAAGGAAGAGCCTGGCTGGCTGGAGATCGGTGGCCGGAAAGGCGATAAAGCATTGGTGCGCAGCTTTCCTGCGGTGGAGCGAGACTACACCACGCTGCAATTGCACGAACTATGGGAGTCCGATGGGCGACGAGCCGACGTATGGTGCGTATGGCCTGACGGCACTATCGCCCGCCCGTTCATCGTTATCTGGCGCGATGTCCGCACCAGACTTGTCCTTTCCGCACGGGGCTGCCTTCACCCCCACACGGCCGCAATTTTGCAGTCCTTTGGCACTGCAATGGAGCGCACTGGCGCAGCGCCTAGAAACGCGAAGCTGGATAACGGGCGGGAATACGCCAGCAAGGAGTTTTCCGGCGGCCAGCCGACTCGATACCGCTTTCAGATCAAACCGGGCGATCCCGTCGGGATGATGACCCGCGTAGGAACGGTCGCGCGCTGGTCGAAACCGGCCTACGGTCAAGACAAGCCGATTGAGTCCTTCTGGAATTACATCGCCGAGTACTGCGATCAGGCCCCGGAGTTCCAGCGGGCATATTGCGGCAAAGATGCGGCATCAAAGCCAGATGACTTTGATAGGGCCAAAGCAATCCCTCTCGCCGAGTATCAGGCGCGACTTGCAGCGGCGCTTGAGCACTTTAACCACCGACCACATAGCGGCAATGGCATGGCGGGACGCTCACCGTATGAGGTCTACACTGAGCTGCTCGAAGGCGCGCAAATAATCCGCCCTGACGCTGCCCATATACGGCTGTGCAAGATGGGCATGGCCCTCGTCACGCTTGATAAACGGGAAGCCTCGCTGAAGTTCCGCGTAGAAGGCTTTGGTCCGATTCGATACTGGAATGAGGCTCTATCGCAACTCCCGCTGTCCGCGCGCAGCAAGAAATATCAGGTCTTTTACGATCTCGATGACCCCACCGCGAATGTCGCAGTCTACGACGGGGAGACCTTCATATGTGATGCGTCGCCAATTGATCGCATCCCGTTCATTGAGGAGGGCGGCACGAAGACTCGTAAACATGTGGAAGCGCGCGCGAAATACGTGAAAACGAGTAAGGCCGCGATTGGTGCGGCAAAGGCGGCGGGGGAATCGTTTAGGCCAATGCTGACCCACTCGGGAAGCTTATCCGCTTTACCTTTGCCTCCTGACGCTGTGCCAATTGATGCACGCCGCACACCACAAACACCCGAGTCTGACGCGCCCCTCTGGGCGCAAGACGCACAAGAGCCGGGCAAATGGGTGAATACAAAAACCGGAGAAGTCAGGCAACGAAACATCGCCGCACCACCAGTTAGCCCGGAGAGCAATCGGTCAGACGCTGAATTAGAGGCGTTGCGGAAGGAGTGGCGAGAGAAAGGAAATAGGCCGCTTGGGGTGAAAGTGCCCAAGACAGCCTAACAAACAGCACGCACACGGTAGCAGCCGCGTGTGTGCCAAATCAACCGCAAAATTGGAGTTGCAATGGTAGAAGAAAAACTGTCGGTGGACAAGGGTACGCTTGAGCGTTGGTCGTCTATACAAAACCGCCTTGTGGACGAACTGTCTCGCGGGATAACTATGGAACGCATTGCCACAGAGACGGGCTTAATGGTGCGCCAGATTGAGGTCTGGGCTGGCGATGCTTCGGCTTTCCGCGAGATTCGTCGGCCGGGTGAGGCGTCGCTTGCCGAGCGAATCGAATCACAATTGGAGATTCGTTTCGCCGAACTTGATGCCGAGCGCAATGCACAGGACAAGCAAAGGCCAGCTCGCATCGAAACGTCTGTCACACAGCAAGCGTTTGATGCATTCAACATGGCAAGAACTACGCCATCCATCGTCGACCTTACCGCGCCCCCGGGAGTCGGGAAATCTGCCGCCGTCGAAGCGTACCTTGCAAGCTGTCGCAAGGCGGAAGGCTTTTCTTGTCCCGTGTGGGTGGTAGAGCTGTCCGAGTTCACGCTGTCGGCAAAGTGTGTCCTCTCGCTATTTCTAGAGCAGATTAAGCGAGCATCGCAATTCGGCTCTGAGCACGAGCTAGCGCGGCAGATTGAAGACTCCACGGCCGGGAAGGGCGGACTCCTCATCGTGGAGGAGGCTCAGCATTTGGCCGACACAATGAATGCTAACAACGGCCTGCGAATCATTAATGGCTTGCGGCGCTTTGTTGACAAGGGATTGTTCGGCATCGTGTTCGTGAACAACGGCGAGATCTACCGTCGGCTGCAAAATGGAAAGCACGCTCAGTTATTTAGTCGCATGGAAGCGTGGCGCGTGAAGATTGACGGCGTTACCGATGATGACGTCGACAAGATCATGTTGTCCTGGGGAGTCTCAGGAAAAGCGGCGCGTGAATACTGCCTGAAGATAGCCGGGGGCAGGGGGGCGCTACGCTCCCTTGTGAGCTTGTTCCAGCGCACCTATCAGGAGTTCGGGCTCATCGATCTTGATACGATGAAATCGGTTCGCGGAAGCATATGAAGCAAGCCATTCTGACGAATAGCAAGCGCCGCGAAAGGTAAGTTCTCCGATATTGGTTTGAAATATCCGACATCCAAGAATACGTTAGACGACATATGAAAAATTGCGACAATCTGCGAGTCTTGAGGAATCGAACGTCAACTGACAGTGACCATGAGCGGGCCGTGTCCGAAATTGCGGCCATTCTTGGCGAGGCCCACGATCTGGTCGAACGCCGCTCAAGAAATGAATGGGTTGATCGAGCAAAATCCGCTCTGCAAGCCGTCTCCGGCCTTTGCTCCAATCAAGCCGCGAATGACGAGGCGCTGGAGTGTGTGAATCGGAAAGATATGGCGGTGCTTCTGAATCTAATTTCCGAGCAACTTGAGCAGGCCCAATATTCGGGTGCATAAGCCGTTGGGAGGGGCGAGGGTGGCGGCAGGTACACGGGCCACCCGGCAAGGCCGCCAGCGTGTTTAGACTACCCGTTAGCGGCGATCAATGACGTAAGATGCAGTTTGTATTGCGGCCGTATATTCCGGCTTGGCCCCGGATCGATGAAGGAGCCGCAACACGGTGAGGGGTGGCCAAGCGCCTCTCGCCACTCCCACATTTCCACGCAGAATTCTGCGTCGGCCCCAACAGAGTTCACTGCTGGCGGTAGTGACACCTGCCAGCTTCTCCACATTTTTGCTTCAAGTGACGATTCCCCCATCGCATTTTCGTCAGGTTGCAGCGCATGGGATCGTCAGGAGTTGGCAGAGCGAATGATGGCGCGACCATCCGCACAGCAGTCCGCATTTTGGGATACGACCGAGCCATCGCCTCATTGCCAGATGCTTGTCGTGATCTCACGGAGTTGCTCGGCGTAGACACCGCGGACCAGCTATTTCGAGCGTTTCGCGGCAAGCGAATAAACGTGCCTCGCGGTCGTTCTGCCCCGCATGCCCTAACAACTCGACGTCTGATCGAAGCAATTGGGGACGGGGCCTCGGCGCTGCTGCTGCGCGTCTGTGAAGGGGAGTGCATTTACATCCCTCATCTCTGCGCTCTAGCGACCGCACTCCAGTACGCGGAGGTCAGACGTGAATTCGACATCTTGACTGTGGGAATGTCCGCCCGACGCGTTGTCATCAACCTCGCCGTCAAACACCGGCGAAGTGTTCGCCATATCTGGCGCATATTGAAAAAGACGTAATCGTGCATTTTTCCCGTCTCGCAAATTGGGGTGCTGACATCAGCCAGCTTCTACGTGAGACGAACCTATTGTGAAATCCACCTATCGGAAATGTTTCCGCTTTGGAGAGATAAATGGGCAGCAGGGAAAACGAGAAAATCGCGACTGGCAGGCATCGTGCTGAGGTGATGCGTTTTGATCAGCTTGCCGAGTTCATTGGGTCGTCCAATGTGTCGGTGTTGTGCGATCAAGTCGGCGGACAAGACATGCTATTGCCGCGCGTGTCGGTGAAGTTCTCACCGTTTGATCAGATATTCGGGAAGCGGCTTGCGCTTGAAGTGAAGCGCAGGTTTGGAGGGATGGTTGTCTACGTTCCGACGTCGTGGGGGTGCGCGACCAAGGACAGAGACGAAGAAATTTGCACGCGACGTGCAGCGGGTATTTCGCCCAAGGAGCTTGCAGCTCGGTTCGGCGTGACCAAGCGTCGAATTCGGCAAATCGTGAAGGCAGGACGTGAGGAACAAGCGCAATGATCATCAATGAACAGGCTCTGGACGCAATCTACACAGCTGCCAAGGCGCTCTTCGCGCAAGGCGGACTTGCAGCAAAGCCACTGTGGCCGGATCTCGCGACGAAGGTCAACTCCACGAGTCGTGAAGAGCACTACGCCTGGCTGGGGCAGTTTCCGACTCTCAAGGAGTGGGTCGGTGACCGTGTTGTGCAGAACATGAAGGCGTTCAGCTACACGATCAAGAATCGGGACTTCGAATCGACCGTTCAAGTGGCGCGCAACGACATCGAAGACGACAACCTTGGTCTATTCGGCCCGATGTTCCAGGACATGGGCAATGCGGCCGCGTTGCACCCGGATCAACTCATGTTCGAATTGCTCGCGAGCGGCTTCACCGCACCGTGTTATGACGGCACGCCGTTCTTCGGCGAGGCCCATCGGACAGGCAAGGATGGTAGTGAGAAAACCTCGAATTGCCAGAAGGCCAAGGCCGGTGAGGAAAAGCCGCTGTGGTATCTGCTGGACACGTCGCGAGCGATCAAGCCGTTCGTCTATCAGGTGCGGCGTCCCTACGACATGATCGCGGTGACCGACCCGACCGCTCGCGACGTATTTATGCGGAATGAATACCTGTACGGGGTCGATGGCCGCTCCAACATGGGGTTTGGCTTCTGGCAACAGGCATTTGCGAGCAATTTGGAACTGACGCCGGAGAATTTCAACGCGGCCTACAGTGCGATGACTAGCCTCCAGTCGGATGAGGGGCGTCCGCTGGGTGTCAAGCCGACGATCCTACTGTGCGGCATGGCGAACCGCGAAAATGCGTTCTATATCGCGAAGGCTGATCGACAGGCTAATAATGTGCCGAATCCTAACTATCAGGTGGTGGACGTTATCGTTACGCCTCATCTGCCGTAAGAGATCCTTGGAAACTCCTGAAGGGATAGGGGCGGCGTCGCGAGATTGACTGATCATAGCGACACCGGCAGGCCCCATAATCATGGTCAGTCATGGAAGAAGTCATGCGCCGCAGTCCACCGCCGAATAGGCGGCCCCCTGCGGCGCTTTTGTTTTTGAGCGCACGGTTAGACCATCATGACGAACCGGTGGTCTTGCCTATGGCGATTGCAAATCTAGCGCGGCAATATTTCAAACCAACCGCGCCTTACCAAACATCTTTGACAAAATTCTGCACCATTGAGGGGGCGCTACTCATTTGAAACTATGGAAACAGCCCCCAAAAATGCCGCAAAACCCTTATCCATAAAGGCTCCGTGAGATTTCGACGTGAGGGTTAGGTTTGAAATAAACTGCGAATTTGTGAGTAACTTTTGATATTGGTTTGAGAGAGAACGACAAGATATTGCGAGTTTTCGAATCTATTGCGGTTCGCGGCCCATGTCACATTGAATATTCGCGATTCTTTTGGCACACAACTAGCGACGCCGAGAGACGGGATCATCTAGTGCGGGAGCCTGTGACAAAAGACCGCGAAAAACCACATATCATTTTGCCGCGAGCGTGATGGCATCCGCGATCAGCGCCTCGTCTGTCTTGCCACTGGCCTTAAACGCTCGATAAAGCATCGCAATGGACATTGCCTTCTTCTCCGGGGTCAGGCTCTTCCCGAGCCTTGTGGCGGTTACGTCTAGCCGCGCAATGATCGTCGCCAATAGATCGATGTCAAGGAATCTATCTGGCGTTGCGCTGGTTCTCAGCCAATCAAGGATCGCCTCATTGTACGGGCCAGTATCAACGGTGATCGCCCCCCCCTCTAGGGCGGCTTCGTTCGCAATTACCATCTGAGCAATCCGCTCAAGCCGAGTCTCATCAAGCCCCAGCATCATTTCAATCGTGTGGAGCATGCGCTGGTAAGCCCGAGCGTATGCCCAGTCCTCACCTTTTCGAGTGCCGGAAAAAACGTACAGGGAATCGACACCGAGCTTTTCTGCCGCTTCCATGTATGTCCAACTGGGTTCACGCTCCCCTCGCTCATACGTGTATTGAGCAGTTTTACCTACCCCGCAGGCCTCCGCAAAGGCGGCTTGGCTCAAGCCAATCCGCTCGCGTTCAGCCTTGAGACGCATTCCGAAGCTTTCCATGGTTTTCCCGAAAATGTTGACGATATCGCAAACGCGATATATATTCGCAATTGCGTTACAACGTCGCAAACGCGATATGCAATATTAACAGGAGAGCTTATGGAACAAGTCGTCGATGGGACACTGAAGACTCGCGAGCAAGTGCTAGCGGAGTTCGACCGCAAAGGGATCAGCATTGCGAAATGGGCTAAAGAGCACGGTTTGCCGCCATCAGTCGTCTATGGCGTGCTGAAAGACAATCGGAAAGCAAGGATCGGAGCTAGCCACAAGGCGGCGGTGCTTCTGGGAATCAAACACGGCGAGATTGTCGACTAAGGTCGTGCATATGGACGCGAAAGACGAAAAGATTACGCGCGACCTTCGCCCGCCAAGGGCGTGCACTATCGACGACAACGAGAGACAAGCGCACGACCCCGGCGAAAAGCCCGCCGATATTGGTGAAACGCGCGCAGAAGTCGGCACTCCAACTGCCATCGATCATCGTGAGGTCGTGCAAAGGTCGTGCAAAGCACCGATTGCGATCTCGGCCGCACAAGTTGCGAAGCATGCAGGTGTTAACGACGCCACTGTGCGCCGACGGTGCATGGCGGGCGTATATCCGGGCGCGTTTAAGGCCAAAGGTAATGGCGGCGAGGGTTGGATGGTACCGATTGCTGCGCTACCGGCGTCCGTCCAACGTAAGCTGGCTGAAGAATACGCTGCGCGTCTAGCTGCTCGCGTTGGAGTCAAGGACGAGCGGCCCAACGCGGATGAGCTGCGCGGCGAGTACCACACGCTTTGGGACAGTTACGAGCGGAAACCTGCGAACTTCAAGCGGATGGCCGAGCAGGCCCTTGAGGCGCTTTTGGCATACCGTGAACTGTTAGACGCAGGCGTTAGCGTTGCCTTAGCCAAACAGATCATTAGCGACCAGCACGGCGTTTCCGGCATAACGGTGTGGCGGTACGCGACGGCTACGGAGAAGCACCCGCGACAGCACTGGTTGCCATTGCTGTGTCCCCGATACCGAGGTGGCCGAGGGAAGGCGGAATTCACCCCCGAGGCTTACCAATGGATTCTTGCGCGCTACCTGAACACTTCGCAGACGAAAATCGCTGTGATTACAAAAGAGGCTCGCGAATACGGCGCATCGAAAGGCTGGGTAATTCCGAGTGATGACACTGTTGCTAAGCGATTGAAGGAAGAGCCTGGCTGGCTGGAGATCGGTGGCCGGAAAGGCGATAAAGCATTGGTGCGCAGCTTTCCTGCGGTGGAGCGAGACTACACCACGCTGCAATTGCACGAACTATGGGAGTCCGATGGGCGACGAGCCGACGTATGGTGCGTATGGCCTGACGGCACTATCGCCCGCCCGTTCATCGTTATCTGGCGCGATGTCCGCACCAGACTTGTCCTTTCCGCACGGGGCTGCCTTCACCCCCACACGGCCGCAATTTTGCAGTCCTTTGGCACTGCAATGGAGCGCACTGGCGCAGCGCCTAGAAACGCGAAGCTGGATAACGGGCGGGAATACGCCAGCAAGGAGTTTTCCGGCGGCCAGCCGACTCGATACCGCTTTCAGATCAAACCGGGCGATCCCGTCGGGATGATGACCCGCGTAGGAACGGTCGCGCGCTGGTCGAAACCGGCCTACGGTCAAGACAAGCCGATTGAGTCCTTCTGGAATTACATCGCCGAGTACTGCGATCAGGCCCCGGAGTTCCAGCGGGCATATTGCGGCAAAGATGCGGCATCAAAGCCAGATGACTTTGATAGGGCCAAAGCAATCCCTCTCGCCGAGTATCAGGCGCGACTTGCAGCGGCGCTTGAGCACTTTAACCACCGACCACATAGCGGCAATGGCATGGCGGGACGCTCACCGTATGAGGTCTACACTGAGCTGCTCGAAGGCGCGCAAATAATCCGCCCTGACGCTGCCCATATACGGCTGTGCAAGATGGGCATGGCCCTCGTCACGCTTGATAAACGGGAAGCCTCGCTGAAGTTCCGCGTAGAAGGCTTTGGTCCGATTCGATACTGGAATGAGGCTCTATCGCAACTCCCGCTGTCCGCGCGCAGCAAGAAATATCAGGTCTTTTACGATCTCGATGACCCCACCGCGAATGTCGCAGTCTACGACGGGGAGACCTTCATATGTGATGCGTCGCCAATTGATCGCATCCCGTTCATTGAGGAGGGCGGCACGAAGACTCGTAAACATGTGGAAGCGCGCGCGAAATACGTGAAAACGAGTAAGGCCGCGATTGGTGCGGCAAAGGCGGCGGGGGAATCGTTTAGGCCAATGCTGACCCACTCGGGAAGCTTATCCGCTTTACCTTTGCCTCCTGACGCTGTGCCAATTGATGCACGCCGCACACCACAAACACCCGAGTCTGACGCGCCCCTCTGGGCGCAAGACGCACAAGAGCCGGGCAAATGGGTGAATACAAAAACCGGAGAAGTCAGGCAACGAAACATCGCCGCACCACCAGTTAGCCCGGAGAGCAATCGGTCAGACGCTGAATTAGAGGCGTTGCGGAAGGAGTGGCGAGAGAAAGGAAATAGGCCGCTTGGGGTGAAAGTGCCCAAGACAGCCTAACAAACAGCACGCACACGGTAGCAGCCGCGTGTGTGCCAAATCAACCGCAAAATTGGAGTTGCAATGGTAGAAGAAAAACTGTCGGTGGACAAGGGTACGCTTGAGCGTTGGTCGTCTATACAAAACCGCCTTGTGGACGAACTGTCTCGCGGGATAACTATGGAACGCATTGCCACAGAGACGGGCTTAATGGTGCGCCAGATTGAGGTCTGGGCTGGCGATGCTTCGGCTTTCCGCGAGATTCGTCGGCCGGGTGAGGCGTCGCTTGCCGAGCGAATCGAATCACAATTGGAGATTCGTTTCGCCGAACTTGATGCCGAGCGCAATGCACAGGACAAGCAAAGGCCAGCTCGCATCGAAACGTCTGTCACACAGCAAGCGTTTGATGCATTCAACATGGCAAGAACTACGCCATCCATCGTCGACCTTACCGCGCCCCCGGGAGTCGGGAAATCTGCCGCCGTCGAAGCGTACCTTGCAAGCTGTCGCAAGGCGGAAGGCTTTTCTTGTCCCGTGTGGGTGGTAGAGCTGTCCGAGTTCACGCTGTCGGCAAAGTGTGTCCTCTCGCTATTTCTAGAGCAGATTAAGCGAGCATCGCAATTCGGCTCTGAGCACGAGCTAGCGCGGCAGATTGAAGACTCCACGGCCGGGAAGGGCGGACTCCTCATCGTGGAGGAGGCTCAGCATTTGGCCGACACAATGAATGCTAACAACGGCCTGCGAATCATTAATGGCTTGCGGCGCTTTGTTGACAAGGGATTGTTCGGCATCGTGTTCGTGAACAACGGCGAGATCTACCGTCGGCTGCAAAATGGAAAGCACGCTCAGTTATTTAGTCGCATGGAAGCGTGGCGCGTGAAGATTGACGGCGTTACCGATGATGACGTCGACAAGATCATGTTGTCCTGGGGAGTCTCAGGAAAAGCGGCGCGTGAATACTGCCTGAAGATAGCCGGGGGCAGGGGGGCGCTACGCTCCCTTGTGAGCTTGTTCCAGCGCACCTATCAGGAGTTCGGGCTCATCGATCTTGATACGATGAAATCGGTTCGCGGAAGCATATGAAGCAAGCCATTCTGACGAATAGCAAGCGCCGCGAAAGGTAAGTTCTCCGATATTGGTTTGAAATATCCGACATCCAAGAATACGTTAGACGACATATGAAAAATTGCGACAATCTGCGAGTCTTGAGGAATCGAACGTCAACTGACAGTGACCATGAGCGGGCCGTGTCCGAAATTGCGGCCATTCTTGGCGAGGCCCACGATCTGGTCGAACGCCGCTCAAGAAATGAATGGGTTGATCGAGCAAAATCCGCTCTGCAAGCCGTCTCCGGCCTTTGCTCCAATCAAGCCGCGAATGACGAGGCGCTGGAGTGTGTGAATCGGAAAGATATGGCGGTGCTTCTGAATCTAATTTCCGAGCAACTTGAGCAGGCCCAATATTCGGGTGCATAAGCCGTTGGGAGGGGCGAGGGTGGCGGCAGGTACACGGGCCACCCGGCAAGGCCGCCAGCGTGTTTAGACTACCCGTTAGCGGCGATCAATGACGTAAGATGCAGTTTGTATTGCGGCCGTATATTCCGGCTTGGCCCCGGATCGATGAAGGAGCCGCAACACGGTGAGGGGTGGCCAAGCGCCTCTCGCCACTCCCACATTTCCACGCAGAATTCTGCGTCGGCCCCAACAGAGTTCACTGCTGGCGGTAGTGACACCTGCCAGCTTCTCCACATTTTTGCTTCAAGTGACGATTCCCCCATCGCATTTTCGTCAGGTTGCAGCGCATGGGATCGTCAGGAGTTGGCAGAGCGAATGATGGCGCGACCATCCGCACAGCAGTCCGCATTTTGGGATACGACCGAGCCATCGCCTCATTGCCAGATGCTTGTCGTGATCTCACGGAGTTGCTCGGCGTAGACACCGCGGACCAGCTATTTCGAGCGTTTCGCGGCAAGCGAATAAACGTGCCTCGCGGTCGTTCTGCCCCGCATGCCCTAACAACTCGACGTCTGATCGAAGCAATTGGGGACGGGGCCTCGGCGCTGCTGCTGCGCGTCTGTGAAGGGGAGTGCATTTACATCCCTCATCTCTGCGCTCTAGCGACCGCACTCCAGTACGCGGAGGTCAGACGTGAATTCGACATCTTGACTGTGGGAATGTCCGCCCGACGCGTTGTCATCAACCTCGCCGTCAAACACCGGCGAAGTGTTCGCCATATCTGGCGCATATTGAAAAAGACGTAATCGTGCATTTTTCCCGTCTCGCAAATTGGGGTGCTGACATCAGCCAGCTTCTACGTGAGACGAACCTATTGTGAAATCCACCTATCGGAAATGTTTCCGCTTTGGAGAGATAAATGGGCAGCAGGGAAAACGAGAAAATCGCGACTGGCAGGCATCGTGCTGAGGTGATGCGTTTTGATCAGCTTGCCGAGTTCATTGGGTCGTCCAATGTGTCGGTGTTGTGCGATCAAGTCGGCGGACAAGACATGCTATTGCCGCGCGTGTCGGTGAAGTTCTCACCGTTTGATCAGATATTCGGGAAGCGGCTTGCGCTTGAAGTGAAGCGCAGGTTTGGAGGGATGGTTGTCTACGTTCCGACGTCGTGGGGGTGCGCGACCAAGGACAGAGACGAAGAAATTTGCACGCGACGTGCAGCGGGTATTTCGCCCAAGGAGCTTGCAGCTCGGTTCGGCGTGACCAAGCGTCGAATTCGGCAAATCGTGAAGGCAGGACGTGAGGAACAAGCGCAATGATCATCAATGAACAGGCTCTGGACGCAATCTACACAGCTGCCAAGGCGCTCTTCGCGCAAGGCGGACTTGCAGCAAAGCCACTGTGGCCGGATCTCGCGACGAAGGTCAACTCCACGAGTCGTGAAGAGCACTACGCCTGGCTGGGGCAGTTTCCGACTCTCAAGGAGTGGGTCGGTGACCGTGTTGTGCAGAACATGAAGGCGTTCAGCTACACGATCAAGAATCGGGACTTCGAATCGACCGTTCAAGTGGCGCGCAACGACATCGAAGACGACAACCTTGGTCTATTCGGCCCGATGTTCCAGGACATGGGCAATGCGGCCGCGTTGCACCCGGATCAACTCATGTTCGAATTGCTCGCGAGCGGCTTCACCGCACCGTGTTATGACGGCACGCCGTTCTTCGGCGAGGCCCATCGGACAGGCAAGGATGGTAGTGAGAAAACCTCGAATTGCCAGAAGGCCAAGGCCGGTGAGGAAAAGCCGCTGTGGTATCTGCTGGACACGTCGCGAGCGATCAAGCCGTTCGTCTATCAGGTGCGGCGTCCCTACGACATGATCGCGGTGACCGACCCGACCGCTCGCGACGTATTTATGCGGAATGAATACCTGTACGGGGTCGATGGCCGCTCCAACATGGGGTTTGGCTTCTGGCAACAGGCATTTGCGAGCAATTTGGAACTGACGCCGGAGAATTTCAACGCGGCCTACAGTGCGATGACTAGCCTCCAGTCGGATGAGGGGCGTCCGCTGGGTGTCAAGCCGACGATCCTACTGTGCGGCATGGCGAACCGCGAAAATGCGTTCTATATCGCGAAGGCTGATCGACAGGCTAATAATGTGCCGAATCCTAACTATCAGGTGGTGGACGTTATCGTTACGCCTCATCTGCCGTAAGAGATCCTTGGAAACTCCTGAAGGGATAGGGGCGGCGTCGCGAGATTGACTGATCATAGCGACACCGGCAGGCCCCATAATCATGGTCAGTCATGGAAGAAGTCATGCGCCGCAGTCCACCGCCGAATAGGCGGCCCCCTGCGGCGCTTTTGTTTTTGAGCGCACGGTTAGACCATCATGACGAACCGGTGGTCTTGCCTATGGCGATTGCAAATCTAGCGCGGCAATATTTCAAACCAACCGCGCCTTACCAACCATGACGTGAAGGAACGGCCATCCGCTTTACTGCAACCACTCATGATTTAACATAATGTACATTATGCGAATTACAGGTGCCGAGGCGAATCGTCGAGAGCGCCTCTCCCGTCGAGATTTTGGGCGCTCCGAAAGCAGCGCGAACGCAGCGGTTTCTCAGCTGCGTGTCACGCTGAACCGCATCGCGCCAATTCGTACCCAGTTGGGGGGCGCAGCGTCGTGGAACGCTGCGCAACGCCTCTCGTTATCGATGGCGAGAGGCAACGGCCACCGTGTCCGGCGAGTCGGCCAGCGGGACGAACTTGCGGGTCTCGCCGTCAAGCGCGTCGATGCCGCCGGTTTCGATGTCGTACACCCATCCATGCAGGTTCATACGGCCCTGCTCAAGCGCAAGGGCCACCGACGGATGCGTGCGAATGTTCGCCAGTTGCGCGATCACATTCTCTCTGACCAGCCCGTCGAGCTTCGCGCCGGGCGTCTCGAACGAATGCGCCGCATTGATTGCCTTTGCGGCGTCGGCGTGACGTAGCCAGTTGGCCACTGCGGGCATGTGGTCGAGACAGGTGCAGCGTGAGATCGCGCCCATCGCACCGCAGTCCGAGTGACCGCAGATCACAATATCCTGTACACCCAGTACCGACACCGCGTACTCGACCGTAGCGGAAACGCCACCAGGCTCCGGTCCATATGACGGAACGATGTTTCCGGCATTGCGAATGACGAATAGCTCGCCGGGCTCGCGCTGCGTGAGTAGTTCCGGAACGACACGGCTATCCGAACAGGTAACGAAGAGGGCTTTGGGGTTCTGACTCGTGGCAAGCCGCTTGAAAAGCTCGACACGCTGAGGAAAGGCTTCCCGCTGGAAACGCAGAAAGCCGTCAATGATGTCACGCATAGCAAATCTCTGAGTTAAGACGTCGGTGCGAGGGCGACCGTTTCGCACAAACATATCCGCCATCGACCGGTGCCTATTATCCCTTATCCGCGATCACGTGCCCTCCCCGGCGGCGCGCCCGAGCATCCAGCGAGTTACGAACGAATCATAATGCACACTCACAATTATCGATAACTGTAATTTTGAGTCCAATTATTGACCCAATCGAATTCATGAACTACGGTCTGAGTCAAAGAATCGATTCGAATCACAACAACCTTGGGAGGAAACGCTCGGTGAGTTCAACTCGACGTTATCGAAGCGGCGAGGCCGCAAAACTTGTCGGCATGCCAGCCGCGACGTTGCGGATATGGGAGCAGAGATATGGCGTAATCTCCCCGCCCACCAGCGCCTCAGGACAGCGCCTTTATTCGGACGAGGACGTGAGTCGGCTGAGAGCGATCAAGTTGCTGGTCGACAACGGCCGTCCCATCGGCGTCATCGCGCGTCTGGATAACGAGCAACTGATGAGACTTGCGAGTGGCGCCGGCGGCGCCCCTATTGCCCATGATACGCACGGCGCAACGCTGTTCGTCGTCGGCTTCGGGGGAGGCATCACGCCCGATTTGCCCGCAGGTGTCAGGCACGAGTCATTCGATAACGTCGAAGAGATTCCGCACCTTGCCGACAAGGCTGGTGCGGCGAGCGGCTTGGCCGTACGGGTCGAGGCGCTGCATGAAGACACGGTACTGTCCATCGTCGCCGCGGCGCAGTCGGCCCATTGCGATCGTGTACTCATCGTCTACGCGTTCGGCACGCGTCAGGCCATCGAACTGGCTCGCCTTGCGGGGATACGATTGGCTCGCACTCCCGATGCTTTGATCCACACTTACGCATTGCTTTCCGACTTCGTGCAGTCCTTGACGCATGAGGATGATGCGTCGTCGGCGAGCCGCCAGCTTTGGTCACGGTCATCACGTCGGTTTGATCAAGACACGTTGAGCAAATTGGCACGTCAGTCTTCAACCATTGCCTGTGAATGTCCCAAGCATCTCGTTGAACTGGTCCTACAGCTCGCGGCCTTTGAGCGTTATAGCGACGAATGCATGTCCCGCTCCCCTGCCGACGCCCTGCTGCATCGGCATCTGGGCGATGCCGCCAACAAGGCCGTTGCATTGTTTGAAGACGCGCTGGCCGCAGTCGTCGAGCATGAGGGCTGGTCGCTGTAGCCATTTTCGTGGCGTTATGGGGCACGGGCGATGCCCTCAACCGAATATGCGTGTTTGCGGGGCGGAGGCTCCCGGCAGCGCCGTGATCGGTGACATCGGGAGCATGTGCCCCATTTTCGGTAAACTATCGGTTTCCGGGAGGCGTTGCCTCCCGCAGCTTATTCAGTTTTCCCATGTCGAATACCCACGAAATCCGTCCCGGCCAGTCCATCGAGCTGCTCAAGGAACTCCATATCCTGACGCGCGACGGCAAGATGAATCAGGACAGCCGGCGCAAGCTCAAGCAGGTCTATCACCTGTTTCAGTTCATTGAGCCGCTGCTCCAGGAAGTCAAGAACGACAATGGCCGCGTGACGCTCGTCGATCACGGTGCCGGGAAGTCCTATCTGGGCTTCATCCTCTACGATCTGTTCTTCAAGGCGCTGGCGGACGATTCGCATATCTTCGGGATCGAAACCCGTGAGGAACTCGTCAAGACCTCCACCGCGCTGGCGCAACGCCTCGGCTTCCCCGGCATGTCGTTCCTGAACCTGTCCGTCGCCGATTCGATCGCCTCGCCCGCATTGCCCGAAACAGTCGACGTCGTCACCGCACTCCATGCCTGCAATACTGCTACGGACGACGCCATCCGCTTTGCGCTGGCCAAGCAAGCCCGTCACATCGTCCTCGTGCCGTGCTGTCAGGCCGAAGTCGCCGCAGTACTGCGCAAACACAAGGGGCAACAACTCGCGGGCAATCCGTTGACGGAAATCTGGCGTCACCCGTTGCACACGCGCGAATTCGGCAGCCAGGTCACCAACGTGCTGCGCTGCCTCCAGCTCGAAGCCCATGGCTATCAGGTCAACGTGACCGAACTGGTCGGCTGGGAACACTCGATGAAGAACGAACTGATCATCGCCCAGTACAAGGATCTGCCGCGCCGTCGGCCCGCCGAACGTCTGGAAAGCGTGCTGGCGTCGCTGGGACTCGAAGAAATGCGTGAACGTTTCTTCACCACCGACGCGCCAGCCTCCACCACCGAAGCCTAGATCTCCACCGCGCGATACCCCGGTTGCCGGAACGGATGGGCTTCGGCAAACTCCGGCATCCCGAAGCAGCGCTTCGTCAATTCCGCCACCCGGGGAAATTCGTCCATGTCGACCTGATATAGATCGGCAATGATTTTCTGACCGGCGATGCAGATGTCCGCCAGCGTGGGCGTCGCGCCGATGACGAACGGCGCGGCCGGGCGCGTCGTCAGCATCCGCTCATACGTCGCCATCCCTTCCCTCCCCCAATGCGCGCACCAGCCCTCGATGGCGTCGGTCCCCACGCCGTACGTTTGCGCCAGATGCTTGCGAACACGCGGCACGACAAACGGATGTGAATCCGCCACGTGGACCTGCGCGACGGCACGGACATACGCGCGCTCACGCGCTGTCTCCGGCATCAATCGCGGCTCGGGATACACCTCGTCCAGATACTCCATGATCGCCATCGACTGAAAGACGAGATGGCCGTCGTGAACCAGGGTCGGCACCACACGCTCGGCGTTGACGTGCGCGTAGTCGGTGTCGAATTGGCGTCCCGCAAGAATGTCGACCTCGATCTCCTCAAACGGGAGTTTCTTCAACGCAAGCGCAACCTTGACGCGGAACGCCGCGTTAGAACGCCAGAATCCATAAAGCTGAATTGTCATTGCGATAGTCCGATCGTGATGTCGTTCAGGAGGTGCAAACGCTCGTGCAGGTAGTGACCCGATACAATTGCATTTGCAATTCATTAGAAGGCGATGATGCCACCCAACGATTGCATTTGCAATCAATGATCAATGCCTGTGATGAACCGCGCGTAATCGGAGAAGGAAATTCATCAGTTCTTGAAATGGATGACAAACACGGGCATTTCAGCCAGAATTTCCCCGGCTCGCCGGATTCGGTCAGACGCGCCCGGCGTGTCACCTCCCGATGCACCGACCAACTCAGCAGAAGGCTCAAGAAATGTCACATCCTGTCTTTCTCGAGAGTCCGCCGTGGCCACGCATGCCGGAGGGCCGTAAGGGCGAATTGAAGACGTATTTCTCCGCCGACGGCCCGTCGTTGGAAGCCAACGCCTATCTCCCGCTGTTCTGGCGGGTGCTCTTTTCCGTCGAAGACATTCACTTTGCCTCCGTCATCGACGAGTTCGATCCGGACGACGACGCTGTAGAAATCGAAGAGTTTCTGGAAAACGCGACGCAAGCGGAAAAGGATGCGAAGTACCCCTATCTGGTGACGACAAAGACGCTCGCGCTCGAACGAGCCGCCCGTCGTCGCGATCACGTAATCGAGTTACTGGGCGAACGTTACCGGCCGATCTTCGACGCCTTCGTCGACTACCTCGGCACCGCGTACGGCGGCTTCGTCCTCGTACGCACTGGCGGTCTGCCCGACGTGACCGACGCCACCGAATGGATGACCACCGAGCTGGAACAGGTGGCTGCCCTGGATCACGGCACGCACGTGCAGGCTGCCCTTGCCGACGAGATCGAAGATCTTCGGCGCATCCCCGACACCGACGCCGTCTGGCGATCGACCGGCACCGGGAATCCGCGCGCCGAGGTGAATCCGTGGCCGAGCCGGTCGCTGGTGGACACCTTCCCGGCTTGTGCACCACGCTCGCGTCCTGCGGCAGCAGAGCGCCCGCCCGCCGTCGAAAAGCATCAGTACCGGGATCCTAACGTGCTCGACAAGGCACTTGAATGGGTGGCGATTCTGGTGTTTGCGGCAGTCGCGGTCGGCACGTGGGCCGTCACCCGATCGGTCTGGAAAGCGGTTGTCGCGACGGTTGTTGTCACCGCCATCATGGCGTGGCTACTGGTGCGCGTCCGACGCAAGTGACGCGGTCTGCCTCGTTCGAATTTTCCGGCCAGATCAGTTCGCGCCGATCATCCCATCGAGCCCTTTGAGCCATTGCACGCGGGCGGCCGTCTCTCTTGCCGCCTGCGCATTGCGGCACGCCTGAGCATTCGGATTGGCATCCGACGGGCACACGGCGGCGATCAATCCCTTCTCGGCAGACGTAAAGTCGCGCCACTTCTCGTTAGACGTCCGCACGATACCGCGTGACGCCGACGGTAATCTCCGCGCCATTCGACGGCCCCAGCGGTCGACTTCGGCAGTTTGGGCGTGACCAGCCGCCTTCACAGACGCCGGGCGCGAGCCCTCCGAAGCGGCCGACGAGACCTCGTCACGATACCGCACGAGCGTCTGCGCCCGATGTTGTGTCAGCAACATCACGTCGTTGGCATTCGCCGGGGCGTACATCGTGCCCTGCACGGTGGCGTAGACGCCCGCGATGAGCTTCAGATCGGCGTCCCGGCTCGCGAGCCATGCGCGCTGCGCTGCGAGCAACGCCGGGCGAGCCGTTTCCGGCAGCGCATCGCGCAGCGATTGATAGGTCGCATTCAGACTGACGTCCCAGGCATGGGTGGCGTCCACGATGCACTCGTCCTGCCCGCCGGTGGACTGCTTCTCCGGGTCGGCAAGGCATCGGGTGAGCGTTTGATCGATGTCCACCACAGCGCCGGACGCTGGCGCATCGGCCGCCCTGGCGGCACAAGTCAAGCAGAGGGCCAGCGCAAGCAGGCCGCACAGCAGCACGCGATTCACCATATCGGTCGTCGTTCCGGCTGGAATATCGGATTAGCGGATTCAAGCGCGTGCGCCACAAAAAATCAAGCATCCTCCAAATGGTGGATGCTATGAACACACGAGCGCGACTATCCTCCTTTCAAAACAGCACCACAAAACCGCAGGGGGAAAACATGGCACACGTCTACAAGCGCGCATACCAAGCCTATCGCGCAAAACTCGCCTTGGCTGCCGCAAGCGCAGTCGGGCTATTCGCCATCGTCGGCAATGCACACGCCGAAGAAGGCGCATTCATTCAGGCGGAAGGCCCAAGCCACTGCAAGGTCTGGTCGGACGCCAAGCCGGAAGAGCGTCCCGAGTGGACCTCCACCTGGACCGGTTCGTGCAACAAGAACGGTATTGCCGATGGCCCCGGGGTCCAGGAATGGAGCCGTAACGGCGTCTTTTCGGCCCGCTTCGAAGGCACCATGGTCAATGGCAAACGCGGGGGTGTCGGCGTCTACACATGGGCGTCCGGCGACCGCTACGAAGGACCGTTCGCCGCTGATGGTCGCACCGGCAAAGCCAAGTACCACTGGGCGAACGGCGACTTTTATGACGGCGATTTCATCGCTGGCAAGCGCACTGGCAAGGGTGTTTATATCTGGGCCAGTGGCAAACGCTATGAAGGCGACTTCGTCGACAGCGATATGACCGGCGAAGGCTATCAGCTGGAAACCAACGGCAACACCTATCGCGGCGGATGGCTGAAAAACCAGTTCAGCGGCAACGGCGTGATCGTCTTCGCGCAGGACGGCTCGATTCGCGCGGGCCAGTTCGTCAACGGCAAGATCGTCGAGGGCACCGACAGCCAGGCGGACGGCACGCTCATCGCGACGTACTCCAACGGCGTGCGAACCAAGGCGGCATCGGCGGATAGCGGCCCCGGCGTGTTCTCGTTCGTCGCCGGTCTGCTGGGCGCGGCCGCACAAGGCGTCGCCAGTGGCGGCGGACGCAATGCCGCGCAGTATCAGGCCGCCGCCACCGCACTGCAAGCGGTCTCGGGAACGGGATCGTCCGGCGGCGGCACGATGCCGATGGCGCAGCCCGTCTCGACGATGGCGTCGGCTGGCAACGGTAGCGTCGGAAATGCGGCATCAGGGGGCGGACGTGCCTCGTCCAACGATCCGTTTGCCGGACGCAAGGCGACCGACCCCGTCAAGGGCTGTATCGATCAGGTGCGCATCAAGCGGGGCGCGACTGGCTGGGGCGGCTGGTACGACTACGAAACCGGCATCGTCAACAAGTGCGGCTATGTCGTGAACACCGCCTGGTGCGTGACCAGCCTGAAGGGCGAAAGCGACGCCGCGCAGTGCGAGAAGCAATACTCCGGCATGTACGGCCTGAATCCGGGGCAGCAATCGTCGCTACACGCCGACCGGTTTGGCGAGCTGCAAATGCTCTCGTGCAAGGAGCCCGCCATGCCACTCAAGATCCAATGGAACGGTACGCGCTTCACCGGCACGTGCTACCTGCCGCCGGGTCAGTCGTAACGCGACCTGCCCGGCTTATCCCTTGCGCCCTGGGTTTCGGCACCGGGCGCATCGGACATGCGCCCCGACGAACGCGCAGCATGCCTCAACTGCCGCCACGCATGCATGCGGTTCGCCGGTCGTCATCGTCCGACGCCAGACGGTGAAGCCCTGCCGCCTTACAGCGTCACGACTTCCAGAATCGCGTCGGCGAACGCCTTCGGGGCTTCCTGCGGCAGGTTGTGACCGATGCCGCCGCCGATATCGCGGTGCTGATACTTGCCGGTGAACTTCTTCGCATAGGCCGCTGGGGCCGGATGCGGTGCGCCGTTGGCGTCGCCTTCCATCGTGATCGTGGGCACAGTGATCGCCGGGGCCGTCGCGAGACGCTTTTCCAGTGCATCGAACCGCGCCTCGCCTTGTGCGAGACCCAGACGCCAGCGGTAATTGTGAATCACGATGTCCACGTGATCGGGGTTGTGGAACGCAGCGGCCGAGCGCGCGTATGTCGCGTCGTCGAACTGCCACTTCGGCGACGCCAGTTGCCAGATCAACTTGTTGAACGCGTCGGTGTTGGCGGCGTAGCCCTTCGCACCGCGCTCGGTCGCAAAGTAGAACTGATACCACCATTGCAATTCGGCTTGCGGCGGCAGCGGCACGGCATTGCCCGCCTGACTGCCGATCAGGTAGCCGCTCACGGAGACCATCGCCTTCACGCGCTCGGGCCAGAGGGCGGCGACGATGTTCGCCGTGCGTGCGCCCCAGTCGTAGCCGCCGAGAATGGCCTGATCTATCTTCAACGCGTCCATCAGGGCGATGATGTCGGCCGCCACCACGGCTTGCTGACCGTTGCGCGGGGCGCTGGCCGAGAGCAGACGCGTTGTGCCATAACCGCGCAGGTACGGCACGATCACGCGATAACCGGCTGCGGCCAGCAACGGCGCGACGTCCACGTAGCTGTAGATGTCGTACGGCCAGCCGTGCAGCAGGATGACGACCTTGCCATTCTTCGGCCCGGCTTCGGCGTAACCGACGTTCAGGTCGCCAGCGTCGATCTGACGGATGGCTTCGAACGAGGTGTGACCACCGACCGAACCCGACGCACCGGCGGACGCCGCCGCGTTAGCCAGTTGCGACAGCCCCAGTTCGGCGAGCGTGACGCCTGCGAGCGTGGTGCCAAGAAGACGACGACGGCGAAGATTGACCGGATCCGACATGACTGATGACCTCTCTGAGTGATATTCCGGCGGCTGCCGGGGGTAGCTCCAACATCACACCTGCGGTGCGTGCCGAGCGCATACCCGTAGTTATATCGGCGAGTTCATCGTCGTTTATGTCCGAATGTATCTGGCCGGACAAGTGACACATACGGATTCAAAAAACCCTGTCTTTCCGGGGGACTTCGAGGGACAGAGCGGCGCTGGCCACCCCCTCACCCCGAACGACTGGTCTTACTTGACGCTGGCCACTGCGTCGAGAATCACCTTCGCCACATCGGCCGGACGCGACTGCTGCGGCACGTGGCTCGTCGGCAGCTCCGTCACCTTCGCACCGATCGTGCGCGCCATGATGCGCTGGGCTTCCGGGTTGATCATGCGGTCGTTCTGGCTGATCACGAACCACGATGGCTTCTGGTGCCACGAGGCGACGCTGATCGTCTCGCCGAACGCCGACCCCTTGATCGGGCCTTGCGTCGCGGCCATCACACGCGCTTGCCTGGCGGGCACGTCCTGCGCGAAGAACTTGGCGACGTCGGCCGGCGGCAGGCTCAACCAGCCGCTGGCGTCGGCGACGATGTGATCGATGCCGGGTGCCTTCGGCAGGTCTTTCGAGAGCGTTTCGACCGACTGACCGGAGTCCGGCGCGAAGGCGGACACGTAGACGAGACTGGCGACTTTGTCGTCCTTACCCGCTTCAGTGATGACGGCGCCGCCCCACGAGTGGCCAACGAGCACGACCTTGCCCGGCTGATTGTCGATGGCGCGCGTGGCGGCTGCGACGTCGCCGGAGAGCGAGTCGAGCGGGTTCTGCACGGCCGTCACGTGGACACCTTTGTCCTGAAGGATGGCGACGACCTTGGCCCAGTCGGAGCCGTCGGCGAACGCGCCGTGCACGATCACGACGGACGGTGCGCCGTCGCGGGCGGTGGCCGCAGGAGCGGCGTTTGCGGAAACGGCAGCGCCCAGCAGACCGGCGCTCAGCAGCATGGCAGCGAGAGTAGAATGGCGGTTCATCGAAATCTCCTTGATTCGGGAAAGCGAGCCACGAGGTTGGCTCGACTGGTTGCCAGTGTCGTCGTCTCGCGGTCGCGCCGGTATCGGACGATCGACCGATGCAGACGCCCGATGACCAATAGCGCCCCCTTTCTTCCGCCTCTCATCCACGTCCAACATGTCATCGAGTACCGCCGGCCTCACCGACGCGATTCTCGCGCTCGCCTTCATCGGCGATCTCAGCATGGGCCGCTCGACGGACCACTCGCGCCGCGCCGCCTGCCTTGCTGGCTGGCTCGCGCAGGAATGCGGTGCAGACCTCGACGCGCAGAATCATGCCCGCGCGACGGCACTGCTGCGCTGGTCCGGCTGCACGGCGAACGCCGGTGGCTTTGCCGAGTTGCTGGGCGACGACGTCGCCGCGCGCGAAGCCATGATGGCGCAGACGCTGCCGCCGCTCTCCGCACAAACGCAATCGCTCATCGTGCCGTTGGCTCTGATTCACTGCGAAGTGTCGGGGGACGTCGCCGCTACGATGGGCATGCCGCCGCGCGTGGTCGACGCGCTGCGCAACGTCTTCGAACGCTTCGATGGTAAGGGCATGCCTGCCGGGCGCGATGGCGATGCGATTCCCGAGGCGGTGTTCTTCGTCAACGTCGCGAGCGATCTCGAAATTCTGGCACGTGCTCACGGACGCGAAAGCGCCCTCGCCTTCCTGCGCAGTCAGTCGGACGCCAAATATCCCGCCCGGCTGGTGGATGCGGCCGTGCGTCAGGCGAACCGTTGGCTGGATGCACTGGACGCCGCCGATCCCGATACCGGCGCGTGGCAACTCGCCGGGTCTGATCACCGTACGGATCGTCATGACGACGTGCCGCTATCGCTGCTGGCGGATGTCACCGAACTGAAGCTGCCGTGGCTCGCCGGCTTCTCGCGTCGCACGGCGGATCTGGCGTCGCGTACGGCGCAAAGCGTGGCCCTTAACATCGAAGTCCAGACGCAATTGCACTCAGCGGCCCTGTTGCACGGCATCGGCCGCGCAGCCTTACCGAACCGGCTTTGGGAGACGGATGGCAAGCTCTCCGCCGATCAGTGGGAGAAAGTTCGTCTCGTCCCATACTGGAGCGCGCGTGCGGCCAAACAGATCGACGGGCTACGGCAAGTGGCCGACCTTGCGTCCTACGCTTATGAGCGGCTGGACGGTAGCGGCTATTTCCGTGGCGTCGACGGCGCAACACTGACGACGCCGCAGCGTGTTCTCGCCACTTCGGTCGCGTTCGAAGCGTTGCTGGCGACGCGTCCGTGGCGACCAGCCCACACGTTCGACGAGGCGGCGGGACTGATCGAACGCGAAGCCGCCGCCGGAAAGTTCGATGCCGACATTGTGGCGGCGGTCGTCGCGACGTCGCAGGGGCAAACGGTGCGCCCCCGTGCGACGCCACCGGGCGCAGCCTCGCTGCTCTCACCACGTGAGATTGACGTGCTGCGTCAAATCAGCGCAGGGCTGAGTAACAAGGAAGCCGCCCGCGCGTTGGCCCTGAGTCCCAGCACCGTGCGCACACACGTCGAAAGCATCTTCCGCAAGCTGGACTGTTCGACGCGCGCAGCCGCGACCCTCAAGGCACTCACGGCGGGCATGATCTGACGCCTCGCGTGATAGCATTTCGGCTTTAACACCCCCAGCCCATCGCAATCTACGGCCCTCCGACGCATGACATCGTCTTCCCGCAAACGTCTCACTGCATGGCTCGGCCTCGCCGCCATGTGGCTGGCGATTTGCATGCCGATCGTCAGTCAGGGACTCGCGGCGCATCGCGCCGGACAGGCACGTGTGCTGGACGCCGCGTTCTGTACGGTCGACGGTGCCACGCATGCGTCGTCCGCCATGCTGGTGGCAGCCACGGCTTACGGGCACGACGCCGACGCGACGCACGGCGCAGGCATGTCACATGCCACGCATGAGAATCAGGGCGACCTTTGCGGCTACTGTTCGCTGCTCGCCAATCATCCGCCGCTCGTCATGCCCGCGCTTGCCGGTGCGATCTCGTTCGCATGGGTCGCGCGCGCCGGACCGGTCGCGGATGCCGCCCCGTCGAACATTCAACTCGCTTACACGCCGCCTGCGCGTGCCCCGCCTGCCGTTTCCTGATCTCTCGCGTTCAGTCCGATGCCTCGCCACGCCCGGTGACGGCGTCGCTCCTCATTCGCGCCCAATGCCTGTCTGACGCTTGCGCCAGCGGCCTGCGCGCGCCGCTGCCATGCAGTGGCGACACGAGACGGAATCGTCGCAACATGCAGACATCTCATCCGCCGTACTCCCAGACGCCTCACACCCGTGAAGCGCAATCGACGGCCGCCGCAGGCCAATACCGTACCCTCTGGCGCTGGCACTTCTATGCCGGTTTCTTCGTGATGCCCTGGCTCATGGTGCTCGCCATCACCGGCACGATTTACGTCTTCCAGCCACAGATCGAACCGTGGCTCTATCACGACCGGCTGATCGTCGCAGCGTCCACCGAACCGCGTCTGGCCGAGCAGACGCTGATGGAACGCGCGGCGGCGGCGCTGCCCGCAGGCGCGAAAGTCAGCTCCGTCGAAGTCAATCGCGATCCGACGCGCAGCGCGGAATTCATCTTCCGTCTGCCAGGTGGCGAGCGTGAAAGTGTCTATCTGAATCCTTACACCGGCGCAGTGCTTGGCACGCTTAGCGTCGAAAACCGGCTAATGGCGCAGGCGCGTGCGTTGCATCGCTCACTCATGCTGGGCAAGCCCGGCGAATTGCTCATGGAGCTGGCCGGGTGCTGGACACTTGTCATGCTCGTGACCGGACTCGCGCTCTGGTGGCCGCGTACGGGCACAACTTGGGCGAATGCGCTGCGGCCGCGCTTGCAGTTACGCGGGCGTCCGCTGCTGCGTAATCTGCACGGCGTCGCGGGCTTGTGGCTCGCCGCAGGTGGACTGGCGTTTGTGCTGTCGGGGCTGCCGTGGTCCGGCTCGTGGGGAGCGCAGTTCAAGGTACTGACGTCGAAGATCGGAATGGGCTCGCCGCCCGGTGTCTGGGGCGAAGCACCGGTGCGCTCGCAGGTACCGGTAAAGCCCATGAAGATGGACGACCTGCCTATCGCCCAAATTCCGTGGGCCGTGGGAAACACGCAGGTGCCAAAGTCGACGCCACCTGCAAGTGCCGATGGAATGGCCGGGATGGCGAACATGCAGGGCATGAACCATGCCGCGCATGACTCCAAGAGGCTGGCCGACGAACATGCGGCCCACAACGGACACAGCACTTCTGGCAACACAGGCCTGTCGCCCGCCGCGTTGCGCGCAGAAGGTGCGCTGCCCGTCGACGACGTAATGGCCATTGCCTCGCGTCTGGGTGTGCAAAGCGGCTATAGCCTCGTCGTACCGAAGCGGCCGGACGGCGTCTACACCGTGTCGTACTTCCCTGCCGATCCGAAGGCCGAGCGCACGATTCACATCGATCAGTACAGCGGCCGCGTACTTCGCGACATCGACTACAACGCGTACGGTGCCGTCGCACAGGCGGTCTCATACGGCACCGCGCTGCACATGGGCCGGTACTTCGGCGTGGCCAATCAATGGTTGTGCGCGGCGATTTCGATGGGACTTTTCGCCATGGCGGCGACGGGTGCGATCATGTGGTGGATGCGTCGTCCGGCACGCACGCTCGGCGCGCCGTCGCGCCCGCAGACGCGTCCGCCGATGCGCGGATGGACCGCCGTCATGGTGGCGCTCGGCTGCGTTTTCCCGCTCATGGGGGCGACCATGGCGCTCGTCTGGGCTGGTGACCGGGCAGTATTCGGGAGGCGTTCGGGCGCTTAGACTGCGGGCGACGGGTCAGGTCGCGCACCGACATAGGCGGCGCGCGGCCGAATCAGTTGCGTGCTCTCACGTTGCTCCCTCGCGTGCGCGATCCAGCCGATGGTGCGTCCGAGGGCGAAGAGTCCGAACGCGGCCCCGACGGGTAATTCCAGGTGACGGCGCACCGCCACGAGGGCGAAATCGAGCGACGGACGCTGGCCGATGAGTGCCTCGGCCGAGTCGATCATCGTTTGCCATGCGGCATGCGCAGGCAACACCCGCGCGAGCATCGCACTCGCGCGCACATCCCCCGCCGGATAGAGATGGTGGCCGAAGCCGGGTAGCTTCTCACCGCGCGCCAGCCGCTCACGCATGCGCGCCGCGGTATCGATTTCACCGACTTCGTCCCACATCGCTTCATTGCGTGCGGTGGTGCCACCGTGACGGCCGCCGGTCAGCGCGGACAGCCCCGCGACGATCGCCGCGCGCAAGCTCGCGCCGGTCGATGCCACGCAGCGTGCCGTAAAGCTCGATGCGTTCAACTCATGGTCCGCGCACAACACCAGCGCCATGCGGATGAGGTCGGCACCGTCGGCACCTTTCACGCCCCATGCGGCTGCACATTGTTCGTGGATCGGCGCGTGGCTTGGCAGTGTGCCCAGCAAGCAAGCCGTCATCGTACGCAGCAACGCGGCGCTGCCCTGCGCCACACGCACTGGATCGCGTTGCCAGATCGCAGTCGACGCGTCGTCGCTCGCAACCGTGAATGCGGGCAGTAGCGCATCCTCCGCACGCCGTTCGCGATACCGTTCGAGCAACGTCACGGGCCAGTCGTCGGTGAGGCGATTGATCGAGGCGTTTGCGTCGTCGCCAAATGCGGACGCTTCGTTGCATTGCCACAGCCACGCCGCCGTGGCTTCGACGGAGGCAGTCTTCGCCATCTGCAGCGCGTCGCGTCCCCGGTAGTAGCACCGTCCGTCTTCGATCAGAGTGATAGAAGACTCCAGCACCGGCATGCCCCAATCGAGCGCGGCCTTGACCACCTCCTTCGGCTTGCGTCCGCGCGTGCGTTGCGTCGCCAGGCGCTGCACATCCGATACGCGATAGCGACGGTCACGATGCGTCTTGCCCGGCTCGGCATGCAGCAGGCCACGACTGACGTACGCGTAAAGGGTCTGAAGCGACACGCCAAGATGCTCGGCCGCTTGTTTCGCAGTGAAGTATTGCATCGTCGAAGCCGGTGGATGACCAACAGATTGATTAAGTTAATCAATATTGACAATAAAATCCATCGGCTTAAGCTTCAATGCGCCGGCAGTCTTGCATCGCGACTCATTGCGATGCCACGTATCGAATCGTTCGAGGACTTCCCATGCGTTCCCCTGCTTCAGAGACTTCCCCTACGACACCCAGTCTCGCACTTCCGTTGGCGGAAGACCCCGGTGCCGTCGCGTCCTACCTGCACGAGATGCGCCACGCCGTCGACGGCGGCAAGCATGCGCAGACCGATCTCACACTGAGTGGCACCGGTGCATTGCCCTGCACATTTCCGTACACCGATTTCGCGACTGCCTCGATCGCCACCGCGACACTCGCCGTAGCCGGTCTGACCACGGGTGCCTCGGGCGACTACGGCCTGAGCGCGAGCGCCGTCGCACCGCACGTCCATGTCGACAGGCGACTGGCGTCGTTCTGGTTTCAGACGTCGTTGCGCGCGCAGGGCTGGTCGTCAGCGCCCATGTGGGATCCGATTGCAGGCGACTACCGGACGGCCGACGGCTGGATTCGTCTGCACACGAATGCCCCGCATCATCGTGCGGCCGCACTCGCGGTACTGGGTGTGGAAGCCGACAGAGACGCCGTCGCGCGAATCGTCTCAACGTGGCAGGCCGACGCGCTCGAAGCGGCCGTCGTGACGCAAGGCGGTTGCGCTGCCGCCATGCGTACGCTGGCGCAATGGCGTGAGCATCCGCAAGGGATGGCCGTCGCCAACGAACCGTTGCTGCATTGGGAGACGTTCGACACCGGAAGCGCCAGCAACACGCGACGCAACACGTGGCAGCCCATGCGCGAACGGCCGCTGAGTGGCATTCGCGTGCTGGATCTGACACGCATCCTCGCCGGGCCGACGGCCACACGTTTCCTTGCAGGCTTCGGCGCACACGTACTGCGCATCGACCCGCCCGGCTGGGACGAACCCGGCACGGTGCCGGAAGTCGTGCTCGGCAAACGCTGTGCACGGCTTGACCTCAAGCACGCCGACGGACACGAAGCACTTGAACGGTTGCTGCGTGACGCAGACATAGTGGTTCACGGCTATCGTCCCGACGCATTGGAGCGTCTCGGACTCGGTGCCGCGCGCCGCCGCGAACTCAACCCGACGTTGGTCGACGTTTCGCTCGACGCCTATGGGTGGCACGGTCCGTGGTCCGCGCGACGCGGCTTCGACAGTCTGCTGCAAATGAGCGCAGGCATTGCCGACGCGGGAATGCGTGCTGCAGGTGCCGAACGTCCGGTGCCGTTGCCCGGGCAAGGAATCGATTACGCAACCGGCTACCTCATGGCGGCGGCGGCCGTGCATGCGTTGGCGCTTCGTCAGACACAGGGATTCGGAAGTTCAGTGAAGGCTTCGCTGGCCAGAACGGCCAGCTTGCTTGTGACTCAACGTACGCCGGAGAACGCGCCCCCACCGTTGGCCACCGAGACGGCAGACGATCTGTCACCGCGCATCGAGGACACGTCCTGGGGGCCGGTCCGACGTGTCGCCACGCCGATGTCGGTGGCGGGTACGCCCGTCGACTGGGCATTGCCTGCGCTGGCCCTGGGAACGGCAACGCCGCAGTGGCCGTAATCGTCTGTGACGGGGTGTGCGGTCGTCGCCGCTCACCCCGCCGTGTGCCGCTTCGCCTGACGTGCCGCGTGTAACTGGCGTTCCGCCTGACTCAGCAAAGCCGACACGCTCGCGGGTACGCCGGTGCGCGTGCCGGTGACGTCGAAGGTGGCGGGATCTGTCATCGCAATGCCGAAACTGGCGGTAAGCGTCAGCGTCTCCCCGTTCGGCAAGGCGAGCGTCGTGGCTTCGATGCGTCCACGCAGCAATTCCGCGAACTGCCGGGCGCGCGATTCGTCGAGCACGCGCGCAAGAATCACGAACGCATCCGCGCCCAGCCGCGCCACGACGTCCCCCGGTTGGCACGTATTCAGACAGACGGCGCCTACACGGCGCAGCACGTCGTCGCCCACGCTGTGGCCCCACGCGGCATTGAGTTGCGTGAAGTTGTCGATATCGAACTTGATCAGCGCAATGTGGCCGGGCGTGCGCATCGCACACAGCGCCTGCGCCTGACGCTCGAAGGCGCGCCAGTTCATCAGGCGTGTGAGCGGATCGGTATCCGAACTCATCTCCAGCTCGCCGACCAGTCGCGCGCGCTCACGGCGCAATTGGACCAGTTCGACGGCGTTCAGCCGCAACACACGCAACGCGTCGAACACGGCGCGCACCTGTGCGCGTTTCATCGGCACGCCGTCGACCGGCACCGTTGCATCGAGATTACCTTGTGCGAGATCGTCGACGAAGCGGGTAGCGGACTCAAACGGCAGCACCACAGTGCGCCGGAAGTTGCGCATCGCCGCGATGATGACGAACACCAGTGCCGTTTCCGCCAACGACGTCAGGATCAGCCATCGCAACGCCCGAGCGCGTTGCGACTCGACCTTGCGTTGCGCAAGCCATAGCATGCTGTCGCGCAGGTCCGTGATGGCGCGCATCGTCGGCACATACTGGCGGGCGAACTCGGCCGTTGTGAGCACGGGCGGCTTCGGCTGCGCGGCCAGCGTGCGAACCGTCGCCACGTAATGCAGCCCCGTCCCGAAGTATTGGGCGTTAATAGCGCTCAGCGAGTCGGGGCCCAGTTCCGGCGGTTCGTTGACGCGCGCAACAATCATGTCGCGCAACTGATCGATACGGCCGAGCGTGCGCTCGATGGCACGCTGATCGGCTTCGGTCAGGGTCTGTCGGGTGGTGAGTGCGGCGGTGAAGTGCGATCCGAGTTGTCCGGCGTACTCCCGGAGATCGGCCGCAAGACGCGCGAGGATGACGTAATGCAGTGCACCCGGTGCGCCGCGCGACACGACATCGATGCGCGATGACGCCACGGGGGTGAAGTCGGCGATGACACGAACCATGCGCTCGACGGCATCGCGCACGGATGCGTCGCTGCGCATTTCGCGCGGGCGCTGCACCAGCAGATCGACGTTCGCACTGGCCGCAGCGAGATCGAGCCGCGCCCGCTCGACGGCACGCAGACCGCTTGCACATTGGTTGCAGTCGTCCGAAGACAGTACCGAGAGCAGCTCCTGAAGTCGTTCGTTGGTCGCTTCGCGCGCGTTGCGCAAGGCGGTGACCGACGACGCGGGCAGCGGGAGGTCCGCGCCCAGAACGGCATTAGCCGGCCCGCGCTCGGCGGACGCCTTCTCCATCGCCAGCAACGTCGCGCGCAAGGCGTCGAGCGCGAGCGCTGCGTCGCTCGCCTGGCGGTACGTTCCCCACGCCAGACACAGCAGGCCGCTGCAAAGCACGACGACAGCGCAGACGATGGCGAGATTCTGTAACCGGAGACGGCCCGTGAGCGAAATGGCCGAAAGTAACTTGCGCTTCATTGACGATGACACCGTCGGCCACACGGTACGGAGTCCCACTGAGGCCGCGACGGATGACCCGCGATGGTGGAAATCCGGCGCACGCCTCGGAAACGTCGTGCCCGGCACTTGGCACACACGCTTGGCATCGCAAAAACCGCCTGCAGAAGGCCGGAATCGCGAGGCGCCATTGTCGCACAACGGTATGCCGCGCCCCGTGTAGCTCCCTAAACTTATAGGTCGATCGCAAGCTCTGTGCCTTGCTTGATGGCGCGCTTTGCGTCGAGTTCCGCCGCCACATCGGCCCCGCCGATGACATGCACACGCACGCCTGCCGCCTGCAATCCTTCAGCCAATTCACGCAGCGGTTCCTGTCCCGTGCACAAAACTACGTTATCAACGGGCAGCACATGCGGCGCATCGTCAATAGTGACGTGAAGACCCTCGTCGTCGATACGTCGATAGGTCACGCCCGGGATCATTTCTACGCCGCGATGTTTAAGCGAAGTGCGGTGAATCCAGCCGGTGGTTTTCCCCAGACCGTCACCGACCTTCGAGGTCTTGCGCTGCATCAGGAAAACTTTGCGCGGCGAAGTCTCGGGAACGGGCGGACGCAGGCCACCTGCATGCGCGTACGACGGATCGATGCCCCACTCGGCGTAGAACTTCTCGGGCACCAGCGTGGCGCTCTCGCCCGCTTGCGTGAGGAATTCGGCCACGTCGAAACCGATACCGCCCGCACCGAGCACCGCGACGGTTCGGCCGACCTTGGCACCGCCACGAAGCACATCGATATAGCGCAGCACTTTCGGATGATCCACGCCTTCGATGTCCGGCGTTCGCGGCAGAACGCCGGTCGCAAGGACCACGTCGTCATAACCGCCACGGCTAAGCGAATCCACCGTCGCACGCGTGTTCAACTGGACGTTGACGCCACTGGCGTCCAGCTCGTGCCGGAAGTAGCGCAGCGTCTCAAAGAACTCTTCCTTGCCGGGAATGCGCTTGGCCATATTGAACTGGCCACCGATCTCGGCATCGGCTTCGATGAGCGTGACGTCGTGTCCGCGTCGCGCAGCCACCGTGGCCGCCGCCAATCCCGCGGGCCCCGCGCCGACGACCGCCACGCGGCGTCGACGCCCCGTAGGCTCGATGCGCAACTCGGTCTCATGGCAGGCACGCGGGTTGACCAGACACGAGGTGATCTTGCCGCTGAACGTGTGGTCGAGGCATGCCTGATTGCAGCCGATGCACGTGTTGATCGTCTGCGCACGGTCTGCGGCCGCCTTGTTGACGAATTCGGGATCGGCCAGCAGCGGGCGCGCCATCGAGACCATGTCGGCTTCGCCGTCCGCCAGAATCCGCTCGGCCACATCCGGCATGTTGATGCGGTTGGTCGTGATGAGCGGAATGCCTACGTGGCCCTTGAGCTTGCCCGTCACCCACGCGAAGGCAGCGCGCGGCACGCTCGTAGCAATCGTCGGAATACGAGCTTCGTGCCAGCCGATGCCCGTGTTGATCAGCGTCGCACCGGCGGCCTCGATCGCGCGGGCGAGCCGCACGACTTCGTCAAACGTGGAGCCACCCTCGACCAGATCGAGCATCGACAGCCGGTAGATGATGATGAATTCGCGCCCGACGCGCTCACGCACCCGGCGAACGATTTCCACCGGGAAGCGCATTCGGTTCTCATAGCTGCCGCCCCATTCGTCGGTGCGATGGTTGGTCCTGGCGGCAATGAATTCGTTGATCAGATACCCTTCCGACCCCATGATTTCAACGCCGTCGTACCCCGCGCGCTGTGCGAGTGCCGCGCAGTGCACGAAGTCGTCGATGGTCGCCTCGACCTCGTCGCTCGTCAGTTCGCGCGGTTTAGCCGGTGTGATGGGGGCCTGCAAGGCGCTCGGAGCGACGAGATCGGGATGGTAGGCGTAGCGGCCGAAATGCAGGATCTGCATGGCGATTTTGCCGCCAGCGGCGTGCACGGCGTCGGTCACGACACGATGCTTGTCCGCCTCCTCTTGCGTGCTGAGTTTGGCGCCGCCCGCATACGGACGACCCGCCTCGTTCGGCGCGATCCCCCCCGTCACCATCAGGGCCACGCCGCCACGGGCGCGCTCGGCATAGAACTCGGCCATTCGGGCAAAGCCGTTGCGTGCTTCTTCCAGCCCAACGTGCATCGAGCCCATCAGCACGCGGTTGCGCAACGTCGTAAAGCCCAAATCGAGGGGTTGCATCAGGTGGGGATAACCGCTTGTCGCGCTCATGGTTGTCTCTCTCGTCGTCCGGCCCGGAGTCGCGGGCCGTGGGTCTTGTGGAATTGGGGAATGACCACGTGCATCTCCGGTTATGCAACCGGTTGCATAGTTTGATGGCGATTCTAGCGCGTCACGACGACTATGCAACCCGTTGCATAGTGCGATTAGAGTCCCTAGACTACCGGGCATGCCGCTCGCCCACGCCCTGATGACCTCGCTGCTGGAGAAATCCTCCTCGGGGTACGATCTCGCCCGCCGCTTCGACAAGTCCATCGGTTTCTTCTGGCACGCCACGCATCAGCAGATCTATCGCGAACTGGCGCGCATGGAAACCGCCGGGTGGATCGCTTCGACGGCCGCACCGGACGGCGGCCGCACACGCAAACGCGTCTACCGGGTGCTCGACGGCGGACGCGATGAACTCCTCGCCTGGGCCGCCACGCCGACCGAGCCGTCCGACCTGCGCGACGACCTCATGGTCCGGTTGCGGGCCGATGCTGCCATCGGCTCCCTGCGTCTACAGCCAGAACTGGCGCGGCGCGCGACGCTTCACGCGCAGAAACTGGCCGCCTATCACGCCATCGAAGCGCGCGACTTCCCGGCAGACGCACCGCTGACACGCGAAACCGCCTTGCAACGTCATATCCTGCGACTGGGTGTGCGCTACGAACAAGGATGGCTGGACTGGACCCGCGAGGCGCTGGCCCTGCTGGCGCAATGGGACGGGCCCGCGACCGGCGCGCCTGACGAAGCCTGATCAGGCCGCCTGATGCTATCGTGTGGAGCTGCGAATTCGTCCCATTTTCTTGTCAACGAATGGGGTGTCTGGCGCGTTTAACGTGAGAATCGACGTTAAGCTTACCGGCGAACGTCACCGTTTTTCGCCCCACCCTAGGCATTCATGGTGTTTTCTTCCAAGCGCTCCAAGCTTTCCCGGCTGGCCGGCCACGTCCGCGTCGCGACGCTCTCCCTGCTGGCAGCCGCCGTACTCCCGCTGACGTTCTCGTCCGCCCACGCGGGCACGGTCATCGTGCTCGACTCGGGGGCCGCGCAGCTTTCCCTCATCGATCAGGCGTCACACAAGGTCATTGGCACGATGCCCACGGGCAAAGAGCCGCATCACCTGATGATTACGCCCGACAAGCGCTCGCTGATCGTGGCCAATTCGGTCTCGAACAGCCTGATGTTCCTCGATCCGAACACCGGCAAGTTCCAGCGTCAGGTCGTGGACATCGACGATCCCTACCAGCTCGGCTTCTCGCCCGACCACAAGTGGTTCGTGACGGCGGCATTGCGTCTGGATCGTGTCGATCTGTATCACTATGACGGTGAAAACGTCACGGTCGCCAAGCGCATTCCGCTGGCCAAGACCCCGAGCCACATGACCTTCTCGTCCGACAGCAAGACGGTGTTCGTCACGCTTCAGGACTCGGGCGAGCTGGCCGCCATCGACCTGGCGACGCAAACGGTGAAATGGCGCATGCCGGTCGGCAAGACCCCCGCAGGCCTGTGGATGACGCCCGGCGACAAGTATCTGCTCGTCGGCATGACGGGCGAGGACGACGTAGCCGTGGTCGACTGGCGCGCGCAGAAGGTCGTCAAGCGCATTCAGACCGGCCGTGGCGCACACAACTTCCGCTCCCTGTCCGACGGACGCCATATCGCAGTGAGCAACCGCGTGGAAAGCACCATCAGCATTCTCGATTACGAGTCGCTGACCAAGGTGGCCGACCTCACCGGTCTGATGCCGGGACCGGACGATATGGAATTGTCCGCAGATAAACGTTATCTTTGGGTAACGTTCCGATTTGCCCGCCACGTTGGCGTGATCGACCTGACGACGCGTAAGCTGGTCGACACCATTGCTGTGAACCGTTCGCCGCACGGCATCTACTTTGCCGACCGCGCACCGGTTCTCTCGCCGAATCCGGACTGACAAGGCCGATAGATGATTCAGGAAGCCCTCAATTTCGTCGATAGCGGCATCTCCGCCGTCCAGACACTCGTCTATGTCGATGTGGTGCAGCCGCTGCTGTTCCATTTCAATCTGATGGGTTACGACGACGATATCTACGACGCCCTTTATCTGGTGATCATCGGCGTATTGCAGGTCGGGCTGACGTATGTGCTGTTGCGTCCGCTCGAAGCGCTGCGTCCGATCGAGCAGTGGCAAGACCGCAAGCAGGTCCGAGCGGACGTCATCTACACGTGGATCGCCAAGCTCGGCATTCTGAATCTGCTGTTCTTCGTGGTGTTGCAGCCGGTCTTTAACGACTTGCAGAGCCAGATGGTGATTCACGGGCTGCCCAGCGTCGATCTGGACGGGCTGTTGCCCGGCGTGACCGACCAGCCCATCGTGTCGTTCCTGCTGTATCTGACGGTGCTCGACTTCGCGGGCTATTGGTATCACCGCTGGCAGCATCGCTTCGGCGTGTGGTGGGAGTTGCATGCCGTGCATCACAGCCAGCAGCAGATGTCGCTGTGGTCGGACGACCGCAACCACTTCCTCGACGACATCGTGCAGGCCGCGTTCTTCGCCGCGATCGCTCTGTTCATCGGCGTGCAGCCAGCACAGTACGTCGTGCTGGTGGCCGTGGGCAACTTCCTGCAAAGCGTGCAGCACGTCAACGCCCGCCTGCCGTACGGCCCTGTGCTCGAACGCCTGATCGTGAGCCCAACGTTCCATCGTCGCCATCACGCCATTGGCTATGGCCACGAAGGCACGCGCTATGGCTGCAACTTCGGTGTGCTCTTCCCGTGGTGGGATATGCTGTTCCGCACGGCATCGTGGGAAAAAACCGTGGAGCCGACCGGTATTCGCGACCAGTTGCCTGCCCCGGCAGGACGTTCGCGCCGCTACGGTCTGGGCGTCGTTGCCCAGCAGGTCCGTGCCTTCGGCCGCATCATCAAACGTCTCGCTCCGCGCCGTACGTCGCCCCGTCAGCCAGTCTGAACCGCGTTCCCGGCGTGGAAAGGCTTCCGGCCCCTTACCGGCAAGCCCCTCAGTAACACGATGTAACAGGGGGACGACAGCCGTCCCTCTGCTTCCCAAGCGCCTTCTCGCTTACCCCTTTCCTCCGCGACCTCCTTGTCTCGACAGACTTTCATGGGGTTTGTCGACCCGACGTCGCCCGACCATTTCGAACAGCCGCAGGTAACACGCCGTAACGTCGGGTATCCGTTCGCATCGCCAAAACCGGCATGCCCCTAGCTAGACTGCTAAGCGTGGTCTCCCCGGTGGGCCGGGGAGCTTCCCGGCATGCTCGCCGGGCGGAGAGGCAAAGATGGAAAATACGTCGAATACAGCGGCGTCACCCCAGGAAACGAAACCCCCGAAGCGACGTCGCACGGCGCTCTGGATCGGCATTGTCATCCTCGTACTGGTGGCATGGGTCGCATGGCATCTGCTGCATCGTCCGGCGGCCAAGCGCGGCGCGCAGCCGCAAATCGTCTCCGTCGCCAAGGTCGCTTACGGCGAAATGCCGGTCACAATCACCTCGCTCGGCACTGTCACCCCCGAAGCGACGGTGACAGTGTTGCCGCAGTTGAGCGGCTACCTTACGCAGGTCGGCTATCAGGAGGGACAGGACGTCAAGCAGGGCCAGTTCCTCGCCCAGATCGACCCCCGTCAGTACGAAATCAGCAAGGAACAGGCGCAGGCGCAACTGGCCAAGGACCGCGCAGCACTCGCGCAGGCAAAGGCCGATCTGGCCCGCTACACCCAGCTTCACGAGCAAAAGTCGATTGCCGAGCAGACGTTCGTCGACCAGCAATTCACGGTTGCACAGGACGAAGCCGCCGTGAAAGCCGATCTGGCCAACATCAAACAATACGAACTCGATCTGACGTACTGCCGCATCACTGCACCGGTATCGGGGCGTGTCGGTCTGCGCCTGGTCGACCCGGGCAACTACGTCACCGCGACGAGCACGACGGGCATCGCGGTCATTACCAGCATCAAGCCCACGACCGTCGAGTTCACCGTCGCTCAGAACGCCCTGCCCGCCGTCATGAAGCGCTACCGCACCGGCGAGCCGCTGGCGGTCACCGCGTACTCCAGCGACAACCAGGAGCAACTCGCGACCGGTACGCTCTACGCCGTGAGTAACCAGATGGCGACGGCGACCGGCACGGTCACACTGCGCGCGCGCTTTGCGAACGACGACGAAGTGCTGTTCCCGCAGGAGTTCGTCAACGTGAAGCTGCTCGTCGACACGATGCGGCACGCCGGGCGACTTCGTCTACGTGGTTACGCCGCAAAATACCGCGTCGTTGCGCAAGGTCACGATCGGGCCGAGCGACGGTAAGCACACAGTCATTACCGCGGGCCTCAAAGCCGATGAGACGGTGGTCACGGACGGTATGGACCGGCTCAGCGACGGTGCGCACATCGCCCTTCCCTCGACGGCGAGCGGCGCGAGCGCGGCGGCATCGACGGGACCGTCCACCGAGCGTCATGGCGGGCATCGCGGAGCGAACGCTTCGGGTGCATCGGCGGCATCGGGCCCTTCCGCCCAATGACTCGGGTGCCCCGGTCTGATCCCACGTCGACAAGCGCCCGCCCATGAACTTTTCGCGAATCTTCATCCTGCGCCCGGTCGCGACCTGGCTGCTGATGATCGCGCTCGTGCTGATCGGCCTCGTGGCGGTACGGGTGTTGCCGGTGTCGTCGCTGCCGAGCGTCGACTACCCGACCATACAGGTGCAGACGTTTTACCCGGGCGCGAGTCCGTCGGTGATGGCGACGACCGTCACCGCGCCGCTTGAAGTGCAGCTCGGCCAGATTCCCGGCCTGCAACAGATGATCTCGTACAGCGCGGAAGGATCGTCCGTCATCACGCTGCAATTCGATCTGGCGCTCAATCTGGACGTCGCTCAGCAGAACGTGCAACAGGCGATCAACGCCGCGAACAGCCTGCTGCCGAGCGGACTGCCTGCACCGCCGACCTATGCCAAAGTCAACCCGGCCGACCAGCCGATCATGACGCTGGCCGTCACGTCGTCCACGCTGTCGCTCACGCAATTGCAGGACGCCGCCAACAACCGGCTCGCCGCGAAAATCTCGCAGGTGGCAGGCGTCGGTTTCGTCACGCTCGCGGGCGGCAACGTGCCCGCGGTGCGCGTGGAAGCCGATCCGCAGAAGCTCGCCGCGTACGGCCTGAATCTGGACGACCTGCGCACGCTGCTCGCGAACGTCAACGTCAGCCAGCCGAAGGGCAACTTCGACGGCCCCGAACTCGATTACACGCTCGACGCCAACGACCAGATTACCGACCCGCAGGACTATTTGGACTCGGTCATCGCCTATCAGAACGGCAACCCCGTCTATTTGCGCGACGTGGCGCACGTCGCCAAGGCCGCGCAGGATGTCGAGCGCGGCGCATGGCTGAACAAGACCCCGGCTATTGTGCTGAACGTGCAACGCCAGCCCGGCGCAAACGTCATCGCCACCGTGGATCAGATCAAGCGGGCGCTGCCGCAACTGGAAGCCACCCTGCCCGCCGGTATGAAGGTCAGCGTCGTCTCGGACAGCACCGGCGTGATCCGCGCGTCGGTCAGCGACGCCGCGTTCGAACTCGTGCTCGCCGTGGTGCTCGTGGTGGCCGTGATCTTCGTCTTCCTGCGCAACGTTCCGGCCACTGTCATCCCGAGCATTTCAGTGCCCGTCTCGCTGATCGCCACGCTCGCGGTCATGTACGAGCTGGGGTACTCGATCGACAATCTCTCGCTTATGGCGCTCATCATCGCCACGGGCTTCGTGGTCGACGACTCCATCGTCATGATCGAGAACGTCGTGCGCTATCTCGAAGCGGGCATGGCGCCGCTGGAAGCCGCGCTGGCGGGCGCTGGACAGATCGGCTTCACGATCATGTCGCTGACGATCTCGCTGATCGCGGTGCTGATTCCGCTGTTGTTCATGGGCGGCGTGATCGGACGCCTGTTCGGCGAATTCGCCGTGACGCTCGCCGTTACCATTGTGATATCGGCCATCGTGTCGCTCACCGTGGTGCCGATGCTTTGCGCGCGCATGCTCCGGGCGCAGGAAGCGCGCCATCCGAGTCGCTTCGAGCGGGTGAGCGAGCGGGTGTTCGACAAAACGCTGGCCGCCTACGAGCGCGGACTGAACTGGGTGCTCGACCATCAGTTCCTGACACTGATGGTCGCGCTCGTCACGGTGGCACTCACCGTCGTGCTGTACGTTGTGATCCCGAAGGGCCTTTTCCCCGTGCAGGATGTCGGGGTACTGCAGGGCATCACGGTGGCGGACAACTCGGTCTCCTACGCCGCGATGGTCAGGCGACAGGCGGCGCTGGCCGACGTCGTCCTGCAAGACCCGGACGTGACGTCCATCACCTCCTACGTCGGCATCGACGGGATCAACACCACGCTCAACAACGGCCGGTTCCTCATCAACCTGAAGGCACGGGACGACCGCGCCGAGAGCGCCGTCGAGATTGGCCGTCGGCTTCAGCAAGCCACGGCGAAGGTGCCCGGTATCCGGCTTTATGTGCAGCCAGCGCAGGATCTGACGCTCGACACCACCGTCTCGCCCAACCAATACAAGTTTGTAATGCGCGGCCCGGATCAGGCGACGCTCGCGCAATACGTCCCGCCGCTGATCGCCCGGATGAAACAGATTTCGTCGATCACGGACGTAGCCAGCGACCTCGATACGAGCGGTCTGTCGATTCGGGTGGAGGTCAACCGTCAGCTCGCGGCACGCTACGGCATTACGCCCGCGACCATCGACAACGCGCTATACGACGCTCTCGGCCAGCGCATTGTGTCGACGATCTTCGAGCAGTCGGCGCAGTACCGCGTGATCCTCGTGGCGAAGCCCGAGTCGCTCAACTCCATCCAGTCGCTCGGCACGATTTATCTGCCGAGCCAAACGAGTTCGAGCGGACAGGTGCCGCTCTCAGCCATCGCGTCGCTCAAGGTGGTTCGCACGCCGCTCGCGATCAGTCACCTCCAGCAATTCCCGGCGGTCACGGTGTCGTTCAATCTCGCGCCGGAGGCCTCGCTGTCGAGCGCCGTGAAGGAGATTCGCAGCGCTCAGCAGGCGGTGCATCTGCCGCCCTCGATTGCCTCGTCGTTCCAGGGCGCGGCACAGGCGTTCGAAGATTCGCTCTCCAGCGAGGTCTACCTGCTCGTGGCCGCACTGGTCGCCGTCTACATCGTGCTCGGCGTGCTGTACGAGAGCTTCATCCATCCGGTCACCATTCTGTCGACGCTGCCGTCGGCCGGGATCGGCGCGCTGCTCGCGCTGATGCTCACGGGAAGCGATCTCGATGTGATCGGCATCATCGGCATCGTGCTGCTGATCGGGATCGTCAAGAAGAACGCCATCATGATGGTGGACTTCGCGCTGGACGCCGAACGCACGCATAACAAGCCTCCACGTGAGGCCATCTTCGAAGCATCGCTGCTGCGTTTCCGTCCGATTCTGATGACGACGCTTGCCGCCATGCTCGGCGCGTTGCCGATGCTGCTCGGCTCGGGCACGGGGTCGGAGTTGCGGCGGCCGCTGGGGCTCGCGATCATCGGCGGTCTGGCGATGAGCCAGTTGCTCACGCTGTTCACCACGCCCGTCATCTATCTGTACTTCGATCGCATGGCCGCGCGGGTCCGTGAACGTCGTGCCGCTAGACGCGAACGCCGGGCGAAAGACAGTCAAACGAGAACACCGCCGGACGACGGACCGGGAGGTGCGCCGTGAACCTCTCGGCGCTCTTCATCAAGCGGCCCGTTGCGACCACACTCTTAGCGGTCGCGGTGCTGATTTCGGGACTGCTCGCGTATCTGCGCCTACCGGTCGCACCTTTGCCCAACGTCGCGTTCCCGGTGATTGCGGTGCAAGCGAGCATGGCAGGGGCGAGCCCCGAGGTGATGGCGGCGACGGTGGCCGCCCCGCTGGAGCGACGGCTGGGTGTGATCGCCGACGTCAGCGAACTCACGTCGACGAGCACCGTCGGCTCCGTCTCGATTCCGGTGGTCTTCGGCCTGAAGCGGGATATCGAAGGCGCCGCGCGCGACGTCGAAGCCGCCATTCAGGCCGCGCGGGCCGACCTCCCGAGCACGCTGCGCAGCAACCCGAGCTACCGCAAGTTCAATCCGGCCGATACGCCGGTGATGGTGATCGCACTGACGTCCGCCACGCTCACTACGGCGCAACTCTACGATTCGGCCGACTCGATCATCCTGCAGCAGTTGTCGCAGGTCGATGGCGTGGGCCAGATCACGGTCGGCGGCGGTGCGCTGCCCTCGGTGCGCGTCGAACTGGAGCCCGGTAAGCTCAATAGCTACGGCATCGGACTGGAAGACGTTCGGGCCGCCCTCTCCGCCGCCAACGCCAACAGCGCCAAAGGTCATCTTGATCAGGGCGACCAGCGTTTCGAAGTCACCTCCAACGACCAGATCAGCAAAGCCGACGGTTACAAGGACCTGGTCGTCGCGTATCGCAACGGCGCACCTGTGTTGCTCCACGACATTGCCCTCGTGCGCGACAGCAACGAGAACATCCGCAACGCCGGGCTGTTCAACAACAAACCCGCTGTGCTCGTCATTGTCTATCCGTCGCCCGGCAGCAATGTGGTCAAGACAGTCACACAGATTCGCCAGATCCTGCCACTCGTCGAAGCCACGCTACCGCATGACATCAAGGTGGGGGTGGCGCTGGACCGTTCCGTCTCGGTCGAAGCGTCGCTCAAGGACACCGAACGCACACTGATTCTCGCGGTGCTGCTGGTCATCGGCGTGGTGTTCGTCTTCCTGCGCTCGGCCAACTCGACGCTGATCCCCGCCGTGGTGCTGCCGCTCTCGATCATCGGCACGTTCGGCCCGATGTACCTGCTGGGCTACAGCCTCGACAACCTGTCGCTCATGGCGCTCACCATCGGCACCGGCTTCGTCGTGGACGACGCTGTCGTCGTGATGGAGAACATCGTGCGCCATCTGGAACTGGGCGTGCCGCCGAAGGAGGCCGCCCTGCTCGGCGCAGGCGAAGTCGGTTTCACTGTGCTGTCGATGAGCCTGTCGCTTATCGCCGTCTTCCTGCCGATTCTGCTCATGCCCGGCATCGTCGGCCTGTTGTTTCATGAGTTCGCGGTCACGCTGTCGATCGCCATTCTGATCTCGATGGTGATCTCGCTCACTGTCACGCCGACGTTGTGCGCCTACGTGCTCACACGGGAATCGGCGACGTCCGAAGCCCGCTGGTCACAGTGGATCGGCCGTCAGTTCGACCGGTTCCGCGATGTCTACGCACGCACTCTCGCCGCTGTACTCGACCACGCCGGGCTGGTCGGCCTGGTGATGCTGGGCCTGCTCGTCGGAAATCTATTCTTGTTCCGCCTGTTGCCCGCGACGTTCTTTCCCGAGCAGGACACCGGCATTCTGATCGGTCAGATCATGGCGGATCAGAGTATCTCGTTCCCGGCCATGCGAAAGAAGCTGGAACAGTTGCAAACTATTGTGCAGACGGATCCTGCGGTCGCGTCGGTCGCGGGCTTCACCGGCGGACGCTCGCTCAACTCGGCGACCGTCTTCGTCCAGTTGAAACCGCTGGCCGAGCGTCATTTGTCGGCCGACGCCGTAGTGAACCGGCTGCGGCCCAAGCTCAACGCGGTCTCCGGTGCGCGCTTGTTCCTTCAGGCGCAGCAGGACCTGCGCATCGGCGGACGCCAGTCGGCCGCCGAGTATCAGTACACATTGACGAGCGACGACGCGCAGGCGCTCTACAAATGGGTGCCCAAGCTGGTCACAGAACTAGGCAAGCACCGCCAGACGGTGCTCGACGTGAATACGGATCTCCAGCAGAACGGCTTGCAGATGTACATCGACATCCACCGCCAGATGGCGGCTCGCTTCAACCTGCAACCGAACCAGATCGATAACGTGCTGTACGACGCGTTCGGGCAGCGCACCGTCTCCACGATTTACAACCCGATCAATCAGTACTTTGTGGTGATGGAAGTCGCACCGCAGTATTGGCAGTACCCGACGTCGCTCGATCAGATCTATCTGAGTACGGCCGCCGGTAACGCGAGCGGCACCGGGCAGACGCAAATGTCGGGCAAGACCGTGAACGGCACGACCGTGAAGGCGGTCGCATCGGGAACCAATGCCCTGAACGCGAACGCCGTGGCCAACCAGCAGAACAACGCCATTTCGAACAGCCGAGGCGGGAATTCGAGCGGCAGTGCAGACAGCACAGCCTCGGAAACCATGGTGCCGCTGAGCGCGCTCGCCAGCTTCTCGGCGCGTCACACAGCCACGCAGGTCAACCATCAGGGCGGGATGGTGGCCGCCACGATCTCGTTCAACCTCCCGGCGGGTGGTTCGCTGAGTCAGGCACAGGTCGCCATCGACGACGCTGCACGTGCCATCGGGATGCCTGCGTCGATTCACGGCGCGTTCGCCGGAGCGGCGCAGGCCTTTTCGCAGTCGATGGGCACCGTGCCGCTGCTGATCCTCGCGGCGCTCGGCGTCGTCTACATCGTGCTGGGCGTGCTCTACGAGAACACAATCCATCCGCTCACCATCCTCTCGACACTGCCGTCGGCCGGCATTGGCGCGACGCTCGCCCTGCTCATCTTCGGCACACCGTTTTCCGTCATCGCGCTGATCGGGATGATTCTGCTGATTGGCATCGTGAAGAAGAACGGCATCATGATGGTCGACGTGGCGATCCAGTTGCAGCGCAACCAGAACATGCCCGCCAAGCAGGCGATTCACGAAGCGGCCGTCGTGCGTCTGCGTCCGATCATGATGACGACGTTCGCGGCCGTGCTCGGCGCGGTGCCGCTCGCCATCGCCCTCGGTCAGGGGGCGTCGCTGCGCCAGCCCCTCGGCGTGACGGTGATGGGCGGCCTGCTGCTCAGTCAGGTCTTCACGCTGTACACCACCCCGGTCATCTATCTTTATCTCGACCGCCTGCGCGCCCGGCTGGCGCGCTGGTCCACGCGCCTTCCCTGGCATCGCGATTCCGGCCCGGAGGTTCGATCATGACGCTCATCAGAAACACTCGCCGAATGTCCCCACGTCCGATGCATCGGCTCACGCTTGCTTGCCTCGCTAGTCTTGTCCTGCTTGGCGGCTGCGCCGTCGGCCCGGACTATCAGCGCCCTCTCGTCGACATGCCCACTCATTTCACGGAACTGGACGGCTGGACACAGGCGCGCCCGGACGCCGAAGGCCCCAAAGGGGAATGGTGGAAAGCCTTCCACGACCCGCTGCTCGACGAGCTGGAGCCTCAGGTGCAGGTCTCGAACCAGACGGTGCGCCAGAGCTACGCCAATTATCAGCAGGCGCTCGCCGAGGTGCGTCAGGCACGCGCAGGCCTGTTTCCGACGCTCGGCATCGACGGCTCGGCCAGCCGCTCGCGCGGCAGCAGCGGCGGCGCGAGCACCACGGCTGCGCTGGCGTCGCGCAGTGGCGCAAACATCGTGAACTCGGCATCGGCTGAGGGGAGCGTCAGCTGGGCACCGGACATCTGGGGCCAGGTGCGGCGCACTGTCGAACAAAGCGGCGCGACGGCGCAGGCCAGTCAGGCGACGCTGGCGAACGCGACGCTGTCCGAACAGATCGCATTGGCCAACGCCGTCATCGACTTACGCATTACCGACGCCAATATCGACCTGCTGACGCAAACGGTGGCCGCCTATACCGAATACCTGCGCGTGGTGGCCGATCAGGACCGTGCAGGCACGGTGCCGCCCTCCGACGTCATCACGGCACGCACCCAGTTGGAGAACGCCCGGGCCAGCCTGATCGCATTGGGCGTTTCGCGCGCGCAGTATGCACACGCCATTGCCGTGCTGGTCGGACGCACCCCGGAATCGCTGACGATCCCGCACAGCACGGCGCTCCCGACGTTGCCGGACGTGCCGATCGGATTGCCGTCGACACTGCTGCAACGGCGTCCGGATATTGCCGTGGCGGAGCGACAGATGGCCGCCGAGAATGCCGCCATTGGGGTGGCCATCGCGGCCTACTACCCGAACATCACACTCTCGCTCACGGACGGATTCTCCGCCGCCCCCGTTGCGGGACTCTTCAAAATCGCCAACTACGTGTGGTCGCTCGGCGCGAGTGCATCGGAGACGATCTTCGACGGCGGCGCACGCAGCGCCAAAGTCGATGCCGCCCGGGCCGCCTACGACGCCGCTGTCGCCAACTATCGCGGCACGGTACTCACTGCATTGCAGGGCGTGGAGAACGATCTGTCGTCGCTGCGAATTCTGGAGCAGCAGGCGCAGGCGCTGGACGCCGCCGTGCGAGATTCGACCGATGGCGCGCGCATTGCCATGAACGAGTATCAAGCCGGAACGGTGGACTACACGACGGTCGTCACCGCGCAAACGACTCAACTCAACACGCGGCAGAACGCGCTGACGGTGCAGGAGTCGCGCTTGCTGGCGGCCACGTCGCTCATCGGCGATCTCGGCGGTGGCTGGTCGATTGATGCCCTCGCGCAGGACACCGACCCCCACCCCGCGCAGACAAACGGGGCGACGGGGACAACAGAGGCGAAGGCCCCAGCGTCGGCGCCCTGACCTAGCGGGGCTTATTCGCGGCCGGACCGAAATCCGGATCCGAGCCGAACGTCTTGCCGCGCGGCACATTGGCGCACGCGGGCAAGTCCGGGAAGTCGGTGCAAATGATCCGCCGGTCCTGATACTGGAACCCGTGGTCGATCATGCACAACTCGCCCTTGGCGAAGTCGTTGAGCGGCATGTCCTTGCGGTCGACATACGCCGAATTGGGGAAGCCGCACGCCAGCATGGCATTGCGTACGCCCTGCTCGTCGACACCTCGCTTTGCCCAGAGTTTGTAGAGCGGTGGCGAGGGCTGAAACGGGCGCGTGGTGCAGGCGGCGAGCCCGACGGCCCCGAGCGCCACCATCAGCAAGACGCTCCAACGAACCAGTAATCCCCCTTTGGAATGCCTCAGCATGCCAGCCTCATAACGTCTCCAATTCGTGAAGTGAATGCCCGGAATCCGTGTTGAGGATGCACGGAATGCGGGCATTGTAACGCGCCGCCGCACCGGCCTCGTACCCTCCCTCGGAGACCTAACTTACGCTATGCTGCCCGGGAGTCACCATCGTCTCGTCGATCCACGCGCTATGCCGTGAGCCTGTTCGTGGCATGCGTCTACTGTCCCCGATGGCCTCGTGCATGCAGACGAAGTTCGGCTCGTCGCCGCTGAACGGGCGCGAATGGCTGGAAGTCCTGGGGGCCGGTCTGCTGGTATTCTTCGGCGCTGAACTGGAAAAATGGGTGGTACGCCGCGCGGGTTGGGCCGAGCGGCTGGCTGTGCAGTGAGGCGGTCGCCTTAGCCGTTGCGAGGCGGCCGCGAACCGTTGCAAGGCGGCCGCCCCGGATTGAACTCTGCGAAACATGGTGCAACTGCAATCCCATGCTGGCGACGCGCTCGCCAGCCATCACATCGCGTGGTACGTCTACGTGCTGCGCTCGTTCCTCGCCCTGCTCGTGCTGGGCGCGTGCGCCTGGGGGACGATGGCCCTCGCCTATCGTTGCCCGGGTCCGGCGCCCGTGCGCTACCTCGTGATCGCCGCGTGGGTGCTGCTCGGGATCGTCGCGATCGTTGCGCTATTGCGCGTACGCGCCGGTATGCCGCTGCGGGGCTGGCCACTCGCCTTTCTGGTCGCGCTGGTGCTGCTCGTCGGCTGGTGGCAGACGATCCGTGCGTCCAACGACCGCCTCTGGGCGGCCGATGTCGCGCAATTGCTCGACTCCCGAATCGACGGCGAACACGTCACACTGCACAACGTGCGCAACTTCGAGTGGCGCACGGAAACCGACTTCACGCCGCGCTGGGAAACTCGCGAGTACGATCTAGACAAGCTGGAGAGTGCCGATCTCGTCCTGTCGTACTGGATGGGTCCGGCAATTGCCCACACACTGGTGTCGTTCGGCTTCTCCGACGGTCGCCGCGTGGTGTTTTCCATCGAAATTCGCAAGAAGCAAGGCCAGAAGTTCTCGGCTATCGGCGGGTTCTTCAAAGACTTCGAAGCCACGCTCGTGGCCGCCGACGAGCGCGACATTCTGCGGGTCCGCAGCAACGTGCGCGGCGAAACGACCTACCTGTATCGCCTCAACATCCCGCCCAAACAACTGCGTGAAGTGTTTCTCGGCTATCTCGCCCGCGCGCGCGAACTGCACGATACGCCCGCTTGGTACAACACGCTGACCAGCAACTGCACGACCATCGTCTTCGAGATCGCCCGTCTCATTGCGCCGGGATTGCCGCTCGACTACCGGTTGCTGCTGTCGGGGTACTTCGCCGAGTACGCCTACGATCAAGGCGGTCTGACACCGGGCTTCACCTACGCGCAACTGCATGAACGGGGCAATTTCGTGGCCCGGGCACTGGCCGCAGGCGACGCGCCCGAGTTTTCGACCCTCATCCGTCAGGGCGTGCCGGGCGACGATCCGAAGGTGACGCCATGATCTCGTTGCATGCATGTGGCAAGGCGCCTGCGTTGCGGCGTGCGGGCATGCTGATGGCTGCGGTATGGCTGACGACCCTGTCCGGGTGCGCGATGGTGGAAGTCCGCTCGCTCGGCCCCGAACAGTACATCGCCATGAAGCGCGGCGACATTCTGTCGACCGGCAAGCTCAGTGCGTCGACCGACGAGACCATTCGCGTGGCAGGCCTCGACGACACCCTTTGCGCCAAATCGTCGCTCGACTGTATCGACGCGTTAGGCCGCGCCAAGGAAATCGACGTCGACCGGCGGCTCGCGGCCATGGCCGAAATGTCGATGCAGCTCGCCATCGCGCAGACCCCCACGGGCGAGCGGCAATGGAACGATGCGCAGTTCGACCTGTGGCTGCGCTCGGCACGCTACGCCTACGCGTATCTGTTTTACAGCGACCGTCCGTCGAGCGAACGGGCCTTCGAAGACCGTCAGACGCAGGTTCGCGACTATTACAACTATGCCGTGCAGAACTTCTCGGTCGCGTTGTTCCGTCGCGTGCAGCAAACGGGCAGCGACAAAATAGCGGGATGGCTCCTGCCGGTCGACGCCAGCAGCGTGCGATTCGCCGGTAACCGCGTCCAGCCGCGCGAAGTCTTGCCCGCGTCCACGCTGTCTTTCGCGGGGCTGCGCAGTCCGTACCGGCGCGACGGTTTCGGCGCGGAGCTGGTGGCCGTGCTTGACGAGAAGTCCGCCGCCGAGGCGCTCGCCGCCGCCGGTCAGAACCCGACGCCCCGGGGCGACGCCGCAACCGGTCCGGACAACCGGGACACGACACCTAACCCACGCGAAAGCCGGGCGTCGCGCGATTTCCGGCGCGCCACCGATCCGAATGCCGGGCCGGTGTTCAGCGAGATGCCCTCACCGTCGCTCACGCTGCTGTTGCGCTTCGACGGCACCACGCTCGAACAGGTCCTCACGACGAAGGTCGCCACACTGGTGGTCTACGACCCGTACCGGCAAACGTCCGTCGAACTGAATCACCAGACGGTGCCGCTGGCGGGCAACTTCACAGCCGGTTACGGACTGTGGCTGGCGCGCTCGGGCTTCGCCGAGCAGTCGTTGCGCACGTTGTTCGGACGCGACCGCGGTATCGTGCGTCCCCACATTTACCTGATGCAACCGTTCGATCCGGGACGCCGTGTCATTCTGATGCTGCACGGGCTGGCCAGCAGCCCGGAGGCATGGGTGAATCTCGCCAACGAAATTCAGGGCGATGCGACGCTGCGCGAGCACTTTCAGGTCTGGCAGGTCTATTACCCGACGAATGCGCCGATTCTCGTGAACGCGATGGCCATTCGCAACGCGTTCGAGACGACGCTTAAGCACTTCGACCCGGATGGCCTGTCCGCCGCGTCTCACGAAGCGGTCGTCATCGGACACAGCATGGGCGGCGTGATCGCGCGCCTGATGGTGTCCAGCTCGGACGATCAGCTCTGGGACACGTTCCAGCACGAGTACCACCTGGACGAAGACCAGATCGACCGTGCCCGCGACCGGCTCGATCCGCTGTTCAGCTTCAAGCCGGTGCCGCAGTTCGAGCGCGCCATCTTCATCGCCGCACCGCACCGGGGCACGCCGTTCGCCCGCAACCGCATCGGACGCTGGGTGTCGAACCTGATCAAGCTGCCGGTCACGCTGCTCTCGGGGATCGACGACGTTCTGCACTACGCGACTGGATCCGAAGACAGTCCGTCGGAGGGCAAGACACGCTACGTGCCCAACAGTGTCGATCAGTTGCGTGACGACGATCCTTACGTGATGGCCGCGGCCGGACTGAAGATCTCGCCGTCGGTGCAATACCACTCGATCATCGCGCGGCGCGATGCCAAGGGGCCGCTGGAGGCGTCGAGCGACGGTGTGGTGCCGTACACGAGTGCGCATCTCGCGGGCGCGCAATCCGAGCGCGTCATCGTCGCAGGTCATAGCGTGCAGGAGACGCCACAGGCGATTCTGGAGATCCGTCGCATCTTGCACGAAGATGTCGACGAACTCGATCCGGTCAAACTGCCCGGGCGTCTGAACCCATATCAAGCGATCGATCCCCCGCCGCGCGCGACGTCAATGCCAGGGCGCCCGACGTCGTACTAAGACAGGATCGGGTGCGTCACGAAACGGCGTTGATCTGAATGTGATACACGCCCCACGGACACAGGGTGAACTGCTCCTTGAGCGGTTTGCCCGCCAGCGCCGGAATCGCGGCCGGGTCGTACACGGCCCACAGTGGTCCGAGTCCGCCCAGCGCGAGCGGCTTGTCGTCGATATGCGTGGCAAGCAGGAAGCCGTACTCCCGCACCTGCCCTATCGTGGTCGCCACCACGTAGCCGTCGATGGCGCGCAGCAACACCTGAGTGAGCGGATTCGACGGCGCCCCCGCCTGCACCAGCACATCCGCCAGACGCGGTCCGCGCAACGTGTGCGGCTTCGCGTCGTACTCCAGCGTGGGGCGAATCGTCTGCGCTGGCATTCGCGTGAGCATGGCGAAGTCGAGCGCATACGCCGCGTCGAATCGCACGAGTTGCTTGTGAAACAGTTGATCGAGCGCCGGGTCGACCGGACCGCGGTTGAGACGCGTGATCGCGCCGCTGAGCGTGACGAGCGGTGTCGACGCCGGTGCTGCAGTGGCGGAGATGCCCGCGGTCCCCGGCTTGGCAAAGACAGGCACCGATGCGCCCAGTGCCACGGCACCGGCAAGGAATTCACGTTTGTTCATGGCGTTGACATTAGCGAATGACAGAGGCGGCAGACCCATGCGGGAGGAGCCTCGGCTCGCTCCCATGAGGTCGCAAGAGCGTACCACCGATGTCATCCGGTGCGCCAACCGCCATGGCATGACAGCCGTGCCACTGGGTCAACGCCCGATTGAATCCGGGCGGACGGTGGACTCAGTGAGATGACGTCTCGAACGTGAAATGCACGCGCCCGTCGCGGATCGGCAGGATGTCCGCGCGATCTTCGCCCACTTCTGCGTCTAACCGATCGTTGAGCAGCGTGTTCATCGCCATGAGCAACGCCCCGTTGCTACGCGCGTCGAGCGCCAGATTGCGCGACTCCGTCGGATCGGCGTGCAGATCGTAAAGTTCGACGTCGTTATTGGCGAACAGTGTCTCCAGCGACGTCGGCCGGTTGAACGCCTTTGGCGAAAAGTAGCGAGAGAAGCGATAGCGGCCGTCGAACACACTGCGAATCATGCCGCGATGCCGGAAGTCCGGCTGACGTGCGATCACCCGTCGATGGATCTCGTCGACCGACACGCCCTTCTGACGCAACGTCGCATATTCCTGTGCCAACCACTCGCTGTCGTAGAAAAGCAGCATGGCGTAGTTGAACAGGGTGGCCGGACGAAGCGCATCGACCGCCTGCCGCTCAGGACGGCGTAGCAGCGGCGTGAGGTCGTGCCCATGCGCGGCCTTGCCTGCAATGCGGGCCACACTGTCGGCGTCGAGCCCCGTCAACCCGAGCAACGTCGGCGTGATATCCACGTGCGAGCTGAGCGCGGCGCACTGCTTACCGCCCGGATATGCCGGGTGACGGATCACGAGCGGCACGTGATTCTGCTCACGATAGGTCGTCGGCCCCTTCCCTACGAGCTTGTGCGCGCCCACGTGATCGCCATGATCGGCACTCATCACGACGATGGTGTTCTTGTCGATGCCCAGCTCTCGCAGCGTATCGAGCAGCGTCACGACATGGGTGTCGCAGTCGCGGATGCAATTGAAGTAATAGTCCTGATAGACCTGAAGACGCGCGTCGTCGAGCGGATAGTCCCCGACCAGCACGCCCTCGGCCGCGTTGTAGACACCGTGCGCAGCGGGTCGGCCGGATGCATCGTAAGCCTGCTTTCGCGTGGCTGCGAGCGGGACGTCCCAATGCTTATCGTAAAGACTGTCCTTCGGCGGACGGGCGTTGCCCAGCGTCGGTTTGCTGGCGTTTTGCGTGTCGACGCCCGCCGGATCGGTGTTCAGAAACATCGCGTCGTGCGGATTGACGAGATTCACCGCCATGAACCACGGCTTCTCTTCGCTCGCCAGTTGTGCGCCGCGTCCGCGCAGCCAGGATACGGCGGACGACGTCGTCAATCCGTCGTAGGTATAGCCCCCACGCACGCGCCCGATCAGATCGCCCACGCCGAAGTAATCGTCGAAGCCGTATGAGCGGATCAACGCGTTGTATTCCTGCGTCGGCGTGTCGTAGGGCGTGTGGTTGTGATGCAGTTTGCCGCTGAGATGCCACTTGCCGAGATACGCCGCGTAGTACCCGGCGTCGCGCATCATATGGCCGATCGTGCGGATATCGGTCGACATATCCGGCTGCCACGGAATACCGCAGTTGTCGAACACGCGCGTGTGCTGGATGTGCTGACCGGTGTAGACGACCGAGCGCGACGGCGAACACACGCAAGCGGCAATCTGATGATTCATGAACGTCACCCCCTCGCGGCGCAGCCGTTCGCGGCCCGGCACCGGAAACGGCCACTTGTCGAAGTGCCGCTCCTGATCGGTGAGGATGAACAAGATGTTGTAGCCCTTGGGGGCGGCGCCCGGGGCCTCCGTCGGCATGACGTAACCGTCGTCGGCCGCGTGCTGGGTCGGCGATGCCACGCCCGTGGCCGACATGGCCGACGGCACCAGCCCGGCCGATGCCATCGCAACACCGGCCTGTTTCAGAAAGTCGCGTCGCGCGTTGCGGCTGGGCGTGTCCGGCTGTACTGCGGACGTCGCGTCGTCGGAGGTCCCGGGGGATGAAGGTTTACGTGTCGTCATGCGTCTCGCTCCTGATGGGGTGCCAGCGTCGTGTCGTGCGCCAGCGACCGGATGGGAGTCTCATTATTCGGTTTAACTCTGAACAGATCGATGAAAAGTCACGCCAAATTCATTACCAGAAGAACATCAATAATGCGGTAACGTATCGGCAACTCATCAATGCATCGCCTGGCCGACATGACCGAACACTCCCGCACGGACCGAGACCCTTTGCCGTCGTCACAATTCGCGCGTCAGATTCCGGCCGTCCTCCGCAAACTCCGAATCCGCGATCTCGAGACGCTTCGCTGGCTGGGCCGCACGCGCAGTTTCGCCCGTACGGCGGAAGCTGCCGCGATCACCCAGCCTGCATTGTCGAAGTGGTTGCGTGAGATCGAGGACGCGCTCGGCGTGTCGTTGTTCGAGCGCACCACCCGGCGCGTGACCCCGACCCCATACGGCGACGCACTGCTGGAACGCGCCGAGCGCATGCTGACCGATCTGGCAGGTGTCGCCCCCGCCATGCAGGCATTGCGAGACGGGCTTGCACAGCCGGTGAACGTGGGCATCCTGCCGGGCATGGCGAGCGTGCTCATGCCGCAAACGCTCGCGCGACTGGAACGCACCGGGCCGTCGATTCGCATCAATCTGTTCGAGGACACGCTCGACCGTCTGCTGCCCCGCGCGCGCTGGCACGAGATCGATCTGCTCGTCTGCCGACTGGACGAAACCGCCATGAACGCGGGCTTCGGCAGTGTGCCGCTGTATGACGACGACGTGCGGGTGTTCGGGGCGCGAAACCATCCGCTCGCGTCGCACCCTTCGCCCGGCTGGCCCGATGTCGCGCGCTATCCATGGATCGTCCCGCCACCCGGCACCCCCATGCGGCGGGCCATCGATACCGAATTCGCCCATCATGGGCTGCCACTGCCGCGCGTGATCATGGAATCGGTCACGCTCATGACCAATGCGAGCGCAGCGCTGGCCATGCCGTGCCTCTTCCTCGCGTCGACGCTGGGCGTGGCGCGCTCACCGCTCGCTCCAGCACTTCATGACTTCGGGTTGCCGTTCTCCCACGTCGCACCGACCGTCGGCGTCCTCCACGGGCACGCCCCGAGTGCCGCAACCCTCGCGCTCATCGAGGTGTTGCAGGACGTCTCGCGCACCCTCGCCACGCCCGCCCATCATGAATAAAATTACCGTTACATAGAAATAAGACCATTTTCATTCATGGCTTGAAGTCTCTATGATCGATGTCACCGTTTCAATTCCTCCGGTGACAAGGGTCGATAGAGAACATGGTAAAGACACACAATCTGGGATTCCCGCGCGTTGGCGCGAAGCGCGAGCTGAAGTTCGGTCAGGAAGCGTACTGGAAGGGCCAATCGTCGCGCGACGAACTGAAGGCGCTCGGTGCTTCACTGCGTCTGCGTCATTGGCAGGATCAAGCGGCGCTGGATTTGGCCCCGGTCGGCGACTTTGCGTTCTACGATCAGGTGCTGGACATGAGCTTCACGCTGGGCAATCTGCCCAAGCGCGTACAAGGCTTTCACGGCGACGTACTGGACAACTATTTCCGCGTGGCACGTGGCCGCTCGGCCCAGAGCGCTGACGATCACGCCGACTGTTGCGGCGGCGTCGCCGCTGGCGAGATGACGAAGTGGTTCGATACGAACTACCACTACATTGTCCCCGAGTTCACCGCTGACACGACCTTCGCGCTGGACGCTTCGCGTCTCGTCGATCAACTCATCGAAGCCCGCGCCGCCGGGGTCAAGGCCAAGCCGGTCATCGTCGGTCCGGTCACCTACCTCTGGCTCGGCAAATCGAAAGACGACAGCGACAAGCTGGCGCTACTACCGCGCCTGTTGCCGGTCTACGTGAAGCTGCTGGAAACGCTCGCCGCACAAGGCGTGGAATGGGTGCAGATCGACGAGCCGGTCCTCGTCACCGAACTGGAGGCCGAATGGCGGACAGCCTTCGAAACCGCGTACGCCGCGCTTGCCCCCGCACCGGTCAAACGTCTGCTTGCCACGTACTTCGGTGAGCTGCAAGAGAACCTGCCGCTGGCGTGCCGCCTACCCGTCGAGGGTCTGCACATCGACGCCGTGAACGCGCAAAGCGAAGTCGCCAAGGTCATCGCTGCACTACCCGCGGACAAGGTCGTGTCGGTGGGGGTGGTCAACGGCCGCAACATCTGGAAGGCGGATCTGGCGGCCGTGCTGGACTGGCTGGAGCCAATGGCGAAACGACTGCGTGAGCGTCTGTGGATCGCGCCGTCGTGCTCGCTGCTGCACGTGCCGGTCGATCTGGAGAGCGAACAGAAGCTCGACGCCGAGATCCGGTCGTGGCTCGCCTTCGCCAAACAGAAGCTCGCTGAAGTGACGGTGCTGGCTCGCGCCATTAATGAAGGGCGTGACGCCGTGGCCGCCGAGCTGCGCGCCAATGCCGCCGCCATCGCCAGCCGCCGTGCGTCGCCGCGCGTGCACAACCCGGCCGTCAAGGCAGCGGTTGAACGGATCGAAGTCACCCTGGGCCGTCGCAAGCGTCCGTACGCCGAGCGGGCACCGAAGCAGGCCGCGCGACTAAACCTGCCGCTCTACCCGACCACGACCATCGGCTCGTTCCCGCAAACGACCGAGATCCGCAACGCCCGCAGCCAGTACAAAGCAGGCGAGCTGGATCAGGCGGGTTACGTCGCGGCCATGAAAAAGGAAATCGAGCGCAGCGTACGTGAGCAGGAAGCGTTGGGGCTGGATGTACTGGTGCACGGCGAAGCCGAACGCAACGATATGGTCGAGTACTTCGGCGAGCAACTCGAGGGCTACGCGTTCAGCCAGTTCGGCTGGGTGCAATCGTATGGCTCACGCTGCGTGAAACCGCCGATCATGTTCGGCGACATCAGCCGTCCGAAGGCCATGACGGTCGAGTGGATCAAGTACGCGCAGTCCCTGACCAGCAAGCCGATGAAGGGCATGCTGACTGGCCCCGTCACGATCCTGAACTGGTCGTTCGTGCGCGACGATCAGCCACGCTCGGTCTCGTGCTTCCAGCTCGCGCTCGCAATCCGCGAGGAAGTACTGGATCTGGAGCGTGCCGGTGTGTGCGTGATCCAGATCGACGAAGCGGCGCTGCGCGAAGGGCTGCCGCTGCGCCGTTCGCAATGGGCGACCTATCTGTACTGGGCGGTCGAGTCGTTCCGCATCACGGCGAACGGTGTGCAGGACGACACGCAGATCCATACGCACATGTGCTATTCGGAGTTCAACGACATCATCGCGGCCATCGCCGAAATGGATGCCGACGTGATCACCATCGAGACCTCACGCTCGGATATGGAACTTCTCGATGCATTCGACTCGTTCCAGTACCCGAACGAGATCGGACCGGGCGTGTACGACATTCACTCGCCCAACATCCCGACGCAGGACCATATGGTCTCGCTCATGAAGAAGGCCGCCGAGCGCATTCCGGCGCAACGTCTGTGGGTCAACCCCGACTGCGGACTGAAGACGCGTCAGTGGGCGGAAGTCATTCCAGCGCTGCGAAACATGGTCGCGGCCGCGAAGACGCTTCGCGTCCTGTAGGTCCTACTCGCTGCGCGCATTCCGACGGATTCGCACACTAGGAAAATGCCTCAAATGAACGGGCCGACGAAATGTCGGCCTGTTTGCATTGGGGCACCGAAACGGGCTCAGCAATCATGTCACTTGAAGAATCGTCGCTAAGTCATTGATTGCTGAAGTGTTTGCATGGCATAGTCGCACGAACGCACACGCGTACGAGCTAAGTTTCTCCTAAGTTTCGCGCGCTATCGTGCGCCCGTGCCATCCATCCGTGGATGGCACGGATTAGGCGTAGGCTGATCTCAGCACGCCAGAATGCGTACGGAAACCCATGCGGATATTGCTAGTAGAAGACGACGCCATGATCGGTGAGGCCATGATGCAGGCGCTCAAGGACGCCTCGTACGCCGCCGATTGGTGTCGCGACGGCGACGCCGCGCTCGCCGCCCTCGCCGCTCATGCGTACGACCTCATGCTGCTCGACCTCGGCCTTCCCGGTCGGGACGGCTGGGACGTGCTGCGCGCCCATCGCGGCGCTGGCGGGCGCACGCCGATCATCGTCGTCACCGCCCGCGATGGCGCAGAAGACATTATTCAGGGCCTCGATCTGGGGGCGGACGACTTCGTCGTAAAACCCTTCGAAGTGGGTGAACTACTCGCCAGAATGCGTGCGGTCATCCGACGTCACGCGGGCGTGGCCGTGCCGGTGCTGACCAACGGCGCGCTCGCGCTCGATCCGGCAACGCATCAAGCGACTTACGGCGAGAACAGTTGCGTTCTGTCCGCGCGCGAATACGCGCTGCTCCACGCACTGATGCTGCGCCCCGGCACGATCCTCTCGCGGGACGCGCTCGAACATCGCCTGTACGGCTGGGGCGAAGAAATCGAGAGCAACATGATCGACTTCCTGATCCATTCGATTCGCAAGAAGCTCGGCGCCGACGTCATTCGCAACATCCGCGGCGCGGGATGGTTGGTGCCCAAGGCATGATGCGTTCGTTGCAGTCACGGCTCGTCGTCACGCTCTCGGCCTGTGCGCTGGGACTGGCCATCGTCGCAGGCTTCGTCTCGTACGGTGCGGCCTTTCGCGAAGCCTATCGGTTTCAGGACGACCAACTGCTGCAACTCGCCGCGCTCGTTGACACGCGCAATCTGGCCGAGGCAGATTCGGCCATGCACGGCCTGCCGATTCAGGATCACGACTACCGTCTGAGCGTCCAGCGCCTTGGCGGCACCTTTCCCGTGACGCTGTCCGACGGTTTCCACACCGTCAACACCGGCGACCATACCTGGCGGGCCTTCGTGCGCACCATCGAGCCGAACCTACGCATTGTCGTGGCGCAGCCGACGGAAGGCCGTAACGAGATCGCGCGCAATAGCGGACTTCGCACCGCAATGCCCTTCGTCGGGTTCCTGCCGCTGCTCATCGCCGCCATCGTATTGACGGTGCGCCGCGCATGGCGGCCTGTGCAACAACTGGCCGCCGAAGTCGACAAGCGCCGCGATACCGATCTACGCGGTCTCGACACGCAAGGCGCCCCCACAGAAATCGAGCCGTTTATCGTGTCGATCAACCGTCTGCTGGCGCGCCTGGCCAAGGCGCTCGACGAGCAACGCCGCTTCGTGGCGGACGCCGCGCACGAACTTCGCTCGCCGGTCACTGCGCTGGTGATTCAGTCCGAAAACCTTGACCGTGCACTCGCACCGGCCGCCCTCGATGCCGAAACGCGTCACCGGCTGGCCAAGCTCAAGAGTGGCCTGCATCGCACACGCACGCTGATCGAACAGTTGCTGACGCTGGCCCGCGCCCAGAGCGCGCCGACCGTTCCGGCCAATCCCCTGACGTTGCTCCCTGCGGTGCACGAAGCGCTCGAAGATGTGTTCGTTCTGGCCGATCGCAAGCAGATCATGCTCGATCTGTCGGACGCATCGACCGGTGTGCCGGGCCGCTCCGGCCTGCCCGGCCTACGTGTTGCAGGGTCGAAGCGCGACATCGTCACATTGCTGAGCAATATTGTCGGCAACGCCGTGCGCTATACGCCCGCCGGTGGCACGGTCTCCGTGCAGTTGTCGGCCAAGGGAGCCTACGTCCTGATCGACGTGATCGACTCAGGCCCCGGAATCGATGTCGACAAGCGCGAACGCGTGTTCGACGCGTTTTACCGCGCCACCGATCACCGCGAACCTCGCGAACACGGTGGCGACGGGACCGGGCTGGGGCTGGCGATCGTGCGTGCCATCGTCGACCGCCTCGGCGGGCAAGTGCAATTGACAGATGCGAGTCTGGCGCCTCCGCGCGGGCTGCATGTGCGGGTGACGCTGCCGAATCCCGATGTCGCCGATTCACCCGATGCGCCTGATGCGCAGTCCAGCGGGCTCGGCCAGCCGCGTCAGTCCTGAAGCGAACACTCAACGACCTCAATTTCATCCTCAAGACCGGAAGCCTCGTATTCATGTCTACACGTCCTCAACGTGACGCCGGGTTAGAGCCCTGGCCGATTTCCCCCACCGCCCTGCTCTGGCTGATCGCCATGTTCGCGCTGGTCTGGTTCGGTGTTCTGAACCTGAGACACCTGATTCCCAGCGACGAAGGCCGCTATGCAGAGATGGCGCGCGAAATGCTGGCCACCGGCGACTGGGTCACGCCGCGTTACAACGGCTATCTGTACTTCGAGAAGCCGCCGCTCCAGACCTGGATGAACGCCCTCACGTTCATGATCTTCGGGCTGGGCGACTGGCAGGCGCGCCTGTGGACGGCGCTGACCGGGTTCGGCGGCGTGCTGCTCGTGGGTTACACCGGCCGTCGCGTATTCAGCGCCCGCGCAGGTCTGTTCGCCGCGCTGGCACTGGCAAGCGCCCCGCTGTGGAGCCTGCTCGGCCACTTCAATGTGCTGGACATGGGCCTGTCGTTCATGATGACGCTGGTCCTGTGCGCGCTGCTGCTGGCACAACGGCCGGGTCTCACCCACACGCAAACCCGCAACTGGATGTGGCTGTGCTGGGCGGCGATGGGCCTGTCGATTCTGAGCAAGGGGCTGATCGGTGTGGTCCTGCCGGGAGCTGTGCTCGTCATCTACACGCTGATCGCGCGTGACTGGGCCTTGTGGAAGCGTCTGCACATCGTGAGCGGCCTGATCGTGATGCTGGCCATCACGGTGCCGTGGTTTGCAGCGGTGATGTCGCGAAACCCGTCCTTCTTCGATTTCTTCTTCATCAACGAGCACTTCAACCGCTTCCTGAAGCCGGACCACCATCGTCCGGGCGCGCTCTGGTACTTCGTGCCCGTGCTGCTGATCGGTTTCCTGCCGTGGCTCTCGACGATTCCGCGCGCCATCGCCGGTTCGCGTGCCGTGCCGCGTCAGGCGAACGGTTTCCGTCCGGTGCTGATGATCACCGTGTGGGCCGTCTTCATCTTCTGCTTCTTCTCGATGTCGCACTCGAAGCTCATTTCGTATGTGCTGCCGATCGTGCCAGCCATCGCGATGCTGTTCGGCCTGGGCCTGGCCACCATGACACGTGAGTCGCTGCGCAAGCACCTCATCGTGTCCGTCGTGCTGTTTGTCGCGACGATCGTCACGTGTCTGGTGTTCCTGTCGCATCACTCGGACAGCCGTAACCCGGTGGAGGCGTACCGCACGTTCTCGTACTACCTGTATGCGGCGAGCGCCGTCGGCCTGATCGGTATCGGCATCACCCGCTGGCTGAGTACCCGCAGCACCAGGCAGGCACTCATCGCGTTTGCGGGCACGTGGCTGGCCTTCGTGATGATTGGCGGCTCGGGGCACGAAGCGTTCGGTCGCGGAAGTTCGGGAATCGATCTGGTACCGGCGGTGCGTGCGGAGATGGATCGTCTGGGGCCGGACACGCCGTTCTACTCGGTCGGCACGCTCGACCACACCATGCCGTACTACCTGCGTCAGCCGATGATCATGGTCGCCGTGCAGGACGAGCTGGAGTTCGGCATCTCGCAGGCCCCGGACAGTTGGGTGCCGACGCTTGAGAAGTTCGTGGACGTCTGGATGGAAGACCGCAAGGCGCTCGCGCTGGTCGATCCGGACAAGTTCGCCGTGCTGGAGACGCTCGGTTTGCCGATGAAGGTCATCGCCCGCGATAACCGCCGGGTGATTATCGAGAAGCCAATGACGGCAAAGGCACCTGCGCCCGCGTCAGCGCCCGCTGCGAACTGACGCGCTGCAAAAGGGGTATTAACCGCGAACGACCTCACCGGCCGGACACATCTCCGGCCGCTTCTATTTGCGCGACGCGAATTGAAGGTGACACCTCCCCCTGTCAACCCTGACAGTTGTTGCGCGCGAAATCGGCGTGTCACATTGGTAGCGAAACGCTGACGACTTATGAGAAGCGCCTGGGTTACGGTTCGTTCGTCGGCAGCGATTCTCTCCCTGGCTTTCATGGAGTCACAGATGAACGCGCGCGAAGATTTCCCCCCTGGTGCTGGTGCTTCAGCTTCGTCCGCCGACGCAGCCGCACCGCGATTTCTCGATCCTCCGTCCGTATTGCAAGCCGATCCACCTTTCCTCGACCCAGCCGATACCACGCCGGGCGGTGCGACTGTCGAGGTGCCGGTTTATTGGGACCAAGCCGCGGGCGATATGGTCCGCATCAACTGGCAAGGCATCGATGCCGACGGCAACCCGCGTAGCTACAACGATGAGCAATGGCTGTCCGGCAGCGGTGTCGGAAAACCAATGTATTTCACTGTGCCGCAGGTAAACGTTGAGTTGCTCGCAGGTGGCACGGTCACGCTCACCTATACCGTCACCTACTTCTCCGGCTTGCCCGTGCAGACCTCCTACATGCTGGAGCTGAGCGTTGTCGCGAAAGACGAAGTCGATCCGAATCTGCCGTTGCCCCTCGTCGATCGCGTCGCGAACGGCAAACTCGATCCCGATGCCGACCCCGGCGGTACGGTTGCGCGTATCCCGTCGGACGTTACACGCGCAAACGACATAGTGCACATCGTGTGGACTGGCACCTCCAGTTTCACCGACTGGATTCCGATCAGCGCCGCAATGGCGGGAATGGAAGTCCCGTTCCAAATCGCGCGTAATCTGATCGAAGAAAATCGAAACGGTCTCGTTTCGGTGCGCTATGAAATCGAGCGCAACAACAGACGACTGGCATCAAGAAATCTAATTTTTGTCGTTGGCGAGCTTCAGAATCTGCCCACACCGAAGCTCAAGGACATCGAGGGTGACGAGTTGGATCTCGATGACGTCGAGAATGGCGGTGTAGTACAGGTGGTGCCGCCGTGGCCGTTCATCGCCGAAGGACAGCGTTTCTGGCTTGACCTTGAAGGTACCGACGAAGATGGAACGCCTCGCAAATTGCGTCAGGCCAACGGGGTGGTGGTCAATCCACAGCACGTCCAAATCGGTCTGACGAACCGACAGGTACCGGCGAGCTTCTTCGCGTCGCTGGGCGACGGTACCGAGCTACGCATCATTTTCAAGGTGACGTTCGACCACTCCCTGGATGAGGCCAACGCCATAACGTTTCCTGAACGCACCTTCAGGATCATTTCAGCGCCGGATACTTTCACAGAAGACTTCGAAACGGCTCCGCTTGGCATCATTCCCGTCGGAACGTCATTGGAGCTACAGCGGATGACCCTCACTGCAGTCTCTGCATCTGCAGCTATCGGCGCAAACGGCAGCGCTTATGCGCCGCAAATTGGGATGCAGTACGTCGGCCTTAGCAGGAACGCAACCGTCCGGATGGAACTGAAGACGCCGATGCGGACTGTCAGATTCGGCATTGCAGATTCAGATCGAATCCCCAGCCACGTCCGATATCTGGACAAAGACTCAGTCCTGATACATTCGCACGCAACGCCGTCATACGGCTCAGCAGACCGTGTCTGGTCACAATATACGGCGCAGCAACCCAATATCAAGTACATCGAAATTACGGATGGCGGCGGCGACTCTTTCATCGATAACTTCACCTTCACGAGATAGAGTCAGCTTTCCACCCAAATTAGGAGGATGCAGGCGCTGCCAGGTGATCGGCGGCGTGCTGCAACCCCGCAAAAATGCTTTCTGCCACGCGTTCCGGGAACTCAGTGGGCAGCCTGCTCGCAACTTCGGCGATGGCCTGCGGGACTCTCGCGAGCAACGCGTCGAGGATAGATGCCGCGCCCGCCCCGAGATAACACTTTGCCGCCATTGCATCGAAGTGTCGACGCTGAATCTCCCGAAGTCGATAGTGTCGGTGCTTGCCGGCCACCGACATCGCGAGCTTGGCGCGTTGCCACGGCACCTGATTCGGCCCGTCGCCAATAATCGGCCACATCGACAGCACGTCATAGAGCGGGGTAAGACGGTAACGTCCGCCCGGCAAAAGGTGAATGCTGAAGTTCTTTGCGTGACCGTCCGTCGCCGCCAGCATCCAGAACACGATCTGCGCGCGAAACACCGTTTCCAGGTCTTCGTCCGATGTCTGCGACTGGCGCAAGGTTGCGGCCAGATCGGCAATGCCGGGGCCACCGTCTGCCTCATATTTGAGATGTGGCGGCAGCCCGAATACCTGACAGAAATCTTCCTGCGGCAAACGCATGATCCACGTACCGCTGGAGTGCATCTGACGGTCGAAGCGCGTCACCGATAGCACTTTCTGATCACCGAACGTCAGTATCTCGCTCGCGGCTGTCGGCAAACCGAGCGCCGCGCACAGTTGCATGCAAAGCCACTCGTTTTCGACGGACGTCGACAGGTCTGCCCGCCGGTTGCCTACGAGCCCTATCGGCAACTTGAGGATGTGGGTCGTTGGCGTGGCGCCATGCGGCAAACACCAGCGCCCTTCGTGGTACAGCAGGGCCGTCTTTTCCTGTGCCCCCGCGATCGACAGTCGCAAGTCGTCGTGAGCATATCGCTCCGGCATCACACCGCCAGCGGCTTTGTGCAGATGCTCGGCGACAGCTTCCTCAGACAAGGGACTCGCGTCAATGGTTTGCACATTGCCAGGTACATCGTCTTCGCCAAGGAGTTGAATCGCCCCGACACAATCGCGTCCGATGGCCTCAAGCAAATCGAAGCCATCCGTCGATGGCGTGCCATACCTCCCTGCCAGCCGACGCCGGATGACATCGCTGTCCGGTAGAAGATTCTCGAGATAATTACCGACCCGGCCCCCGGTCAGCGGCGACGAATCGATGCCGAACGGCAACGAGAGCGAGAGTGGACGCCCTGCAGCGGAATCGCGCCACGCGTCGTCGTACTGCAATGCCATGCGGTCTCGTGACTGCACGCGCCACGTGCCGACGCGCTGATTATTCGCCCAGATGGACAATGCCCGGGTGTGTGACCTGCGCCCCATCGATTACCACTCCGTGTTGGAAGCAACAGGAGCAACATCGCGTGACTGGACGACAAGGTCAAGGCGGTAAAGGCCCATTAACGCCAGTAACTGCTCGACCGAGATGATTTTCGGATCGAGCTCCAGCGCGGACAGACGACTCTGACTCAGTCCCAGACGCGTGGCCGCCTCAAGCTGAGTCAACCCCGCCGACCGACGGGCCGACCGCAAAATTTCGCCGAGTTGCGTTGGCAAAGCAATGAGCTGATTCATCGGGATTCACCTTATATGCAGGTATTTTGCATTTTAGCTGATATTCGCGTAAATGCGAAATAGCTGGATATAGCGTAAATATGTTTTACCTGTTATTCAGGTGAAATATCAAAGACATCGCCGGGTGAGCTTGGGCGAGCGCAGATGCGACGCCTCCCCCTGTCAACGTTGACAGTTGTCGAGCCGCAACTTGGCGTGGGAAATTGGGTGCGACTTCCCCCATGCCGTGCCATCTGCCGTCCTGATGGGCATTGCCCATTGAACTCCCAGGAGCGGAAAGAGATCGCGATCTCACCCTGACGTCACGACATTCCTCTCTCGTTTTTTTGTGGAGTGCATCATGAATGCTCGGGATTTAATGCCTCAAGTGGTATCACCCAGCCAGCCCGATACGAGGTTTACCGACCCACCCTCGGTACGCGAAGCCGTTAACAACACGCTCGACCCGGCGATGAGCGCCCCAAACGGCGCCACCGTCGTCGTGCCGGTCTACCTCGAACAGCAACCCGGGGATTCGATACGCATCGACTGGAATGGATTTGGCGCCGGCGGCGCACCGGTCAACTACGATGCCACCCAGCCTGTCTTTGGCGGTGACGTCGGCAAGGAAATCAACTTCACCGTGCCTCAAGACATCGTTGAGGCCACCGCTGGCGGTCAGGCCAGCATCACCTATACCGTCACGTTCTTCTGGGAGGCCGCCAGTCCTTCTCCCCAGCCAAGGCCACAGACCTCGCCACCGTTGACGCTGACTGTGTTGGCGACATCGGCAGAACTGCCGGTGCCCAGCGTGGATCGCGTCACCAACGGTATGCTCGATCCCGACGCCAACCCCGCTGGCACGGTCGCGCGGGTTCCGGCAGGCGTGACGCAGGCCGGGGATATCGTCCGTCTGTATTGGGTCGGCGCGACGACCTACACCGACTGGTTCCCGGTCAATACCGGCACAGCGGGTAAAGAACTTCCCTACGACATTGCCCGCAATTTCATCGACGAAAACCGCAACCGGCGCGTGAGCGTGTATTACGAGATCGAGCGCGGTGCGGCCAGACTCAAGTCCGATACGTTGCGCTTCTCCGTCGGTGAAGTTCAGTTGCTCCCCGCCCCGGACATCCCCGACGCAGTCGATGGCGTGCTCGATCCGACGGGCATCGTGGATGTGCCTATCGTGGTGCCAGCAGAGGCCGATCTCGAACCTGGCGACAACGTCACCGTGCACGTCGACGGCCCCAAGGGTTCCGATACCGTCTCCCGGATCGTTCCCGGCAGCGGGACCGGGCAGCCGCTCACTTTGCTCATGGCCGTCGATGTCTTCCGGGACAACCTCGGTGACGAGGTTGAAGTTCATTACACGGTCAGCCGCTTCGTGGATGGTAGAGAAGACGTCTCCGACGTCAGAACCATTCGAGTTCGCGCCGCGCCGATGGCATTTCCGGCACCTCGTATCAAAGAGGCCACCGGCAACCGACTCGAACCGCTCGACGCGGTCAACTCGCTCACCGCCACCGTGAACTTCAACGGCGCGCAACCGGCCGATGAGGTGCAGGTCACCTGGACCGGAAATGGTATCGACGGGAGCTATCAATCCGAGTGGCTCTTTATCGGCAGCGTGCCAAGAGACATCGCGCTCGATCCATCGGTCGTGGCTTTCAATATCGGGAACAGTGTGACGGTGACATACGAAGTCCGGCGGGCGGGCGCGTCGGTTGGGGTCTCCGATTCGCTCACGCTGGATGTGCTGGCGCTGGACACGTCGCCAGGCGGCCCGTTACCCACGCCCGAACTCAAGGACATCGAAGGCGATGAACTCGATCTGGAGCTTGTGGCGAATGGCGGTGTCATTACTGTGACACCCCCGTGGCCGTTGATTGCCGAAGGCCAGCGCTTCTGGCTGGATCTGGAAGGCACCGATGGCGACGGCAACGTCCACAACTATCGGCAGGCGAACGGGGTGCTGGTCAACGCCCAGCACGTCGAAGTCGGACTCGCGAACCGACAGGTGCCAGCGAGCTACTTTGCACCGTTGGCGGATGGGTCCACGCTGAGGCTTGTTTTTAAAGTCACGTTCGACGGCTCATCGAATGAGGCTGATGCGGTTACTTTCCCGGTCAGAACCTACTTCGTTGGCAAAGTGCCAGCGAAGCTTACTGAGGATTTCGAATCGACAGAAAACTATAACTTTCCTGTCAATGACACTCAGCATCTCGAATTCATGGACGTCACGAATCTGGCCGGGCTTGTCAGGTTCGCATCATCTCCCCAGTTCCCGGACCCGGGGACACCCGTGAGTGGGCGAATGCTATATCTGATAGGGGTTGCGCGAGCCAGAGTCGAGTTTCATTTCCCTGTTCGTTTCGTGCGATTCGGATGCTGGACCGGCCCTCGATCGTGCTTAGTGTATTACTACGATTCCAATCGAGTTCTGTTGCAGGCGAAGTGGGCACCAAACCACGGGAGTGCTCCGGGCGCATGGGTCGACTATTCACGAGATACGGCCGACATCAAATACGTTGAACTCTGGGACCAAGGTACCAATACACAGTTGGACAACTTCACAGTCGAAACCTAATCACCCGTATCCGCCCTGCGCCCCATCCATTGGGAAACCCTGTGGAAATAGAAAAGGGCTGAGGACATCGCGCATGCGAATCCTCAGCCCTTCCCGTTTCACCACTTCAGTGACTTAACGGCCTTACTTACCCTTCACCGTCTTAGCCGCCACACCCGGTGCCACCGACACACTCGCCTCAGCCGTCAGCATCAGGAACGTAAATGTCTCTTCCAGATACAACCGCACCGTTTCGGCGTTATGGTCCAGATAGCCAATCGACAGGTCCTGACCGATGTGCATCTCGTAGTCGCCGCCGCGCGTCGACACGATAGCGCCCCCATCGATGGCCGGCGCCCAGATGATCTCGCCGCTCACGATGTGGCCGATGTGCTCAAGGATCGGGTAGCCCTGGTCGTTCGCTTCGGCCACCGCCGTATAAGCGTCCGCGCCCAGCAACACGCTGTAAGGGCCATCGACCCCTTCAAGGCGCAATTGCTCCAGCGCCTTGGCGATCACCGTCGGGTAGTCCGCGATGTCCTTGGGCAGCGGCAGTACCGGATTCGACGTGCCTTCACGCACACCCGTGATTTGCGCCGCCTTATAGCCGTCGAAAATCGCGCGGTCTTCGGCATAGGCCAGCTTGATCGCCGCATCCTTCGCCGGTTGCCAGTCGGAATCGTTCGCGCCACGCTCGACATCGTCAATCGCTTCGCGCGACAACTCGAACGGCACGCGCAGCACCACCAGCGGCAGCACCTGACGTTGACGCGCATCCACGCCCTTGAGCGGCGATGCAATCGATTTCTGATGGCCGGTGCCGACGCCAGACAGCGCCAGACCGCCCGGCCCTTTCACGTCGACCACGCGGCGCGCGGCAACAGTGCGCTTGAACGTGCGGGCCACTTCTTCTTCGATCTGCGCCCATGCGGCGCTCGAAATGGGGGCCAGTTCGCGATGCAGGTTATTCATGCCTGAGAAACTCCTTTGAGCGATCCGATTTGCAGCGAGCCTTCCGCAACTGCGGGGCTCGCCTGATGAGAAGCAGTAGCGGCGTCGAACACTTGCACGCCCGAGGGCTGTGCGTCGATCAACGTCTTGATGACATGGCTGGATTCGGTGGCGGCCGCTTGCGGCGCACGGTCGGCGAGTTCTTCAAGCAGCGGGGCCGAAGGCACGAAGAACAACCCGCCGGTCACGGCCGTGCTGAAGTCCAGCAAGCGGTCGTAATTACCGGGCGGCTTGCCGACGAACATGTTTTCGAGCATCTGCTCGATGGGCCACGGCGAGCGTGCGTAGCCGATGAAGAACGTGCCGAACTCCCCCGATCCCGGGCGACCGAACGGCATATTGTCGCGCAGGATCTTGACCTCCTTCCCGTCGACTTCGAGCGTGGTCAGTGCGCTGTGCGAATTGCTCGGCTTCACGTCCTCGTCCAGCTCCACGTCCGAGAACTTGGTGCGGCCGATGATGCGCTCCTGCACTTCCACCGGCAGCGCGTTCCAGCCCGTCATGTCGTGCAGGTATTTCTGCACCAGCACATAGCTGCCGCCCGCGAACTCGGGGTCTTCGTCGCCCATGACCGTGAAGTCGAGCGCCTCCTGACCTTCCGGATTCTCGGTGCCGTCCACGAAGCCGATCATGGCGCGCATGTCGAAATAGCGGAAGCCGTGCACTTCGTCGACGACGCTCACCGCGTCGCCCAGCTTGTTCAGCAAGAGCGTGGCGAGGTCGAAGCACAGGTCCATCTGTTCGGCACGAATGTGCAGCAGCAGATCGCCTGGCGTGGCCGGGGCGTGTCGCTTGCCCGCGCCGAATTCACGGAACGGATGCAGCTCGGCCGGGCGCGGATCGCCGAACAGGCGGTCCCATGCGCTGTCGCTGAAACCCGCCACACAGGTCAGATTGCCGGTCGGCACACGCTTGCCCACGGATCGGACATACGCGGCCACATCGGCACACCAGCCCCGCACGGCGGCGTGCGCGGCCTCGTCGTCGCGAATCGTGGCGACGAGGAAGATGGCGCTGCGGGTCACTTTGCCGGAAACCGGCTGCGGTTCGGGAGGAGGAGACGTCGGACGTTCGGTCATTGCTTTCCTGCGTGGGACTGGAGTTCTTGACGCTGTCGGCCGCCAACGCCCAGTCCTCGGGAGGACCATAGGCTATCGGACAGCGACTTTTAGTGTGACAACTTTATAACGCAACACGCCGTAATATGCCACTCTCATCGATATGGCGGTGTGTCGGGCCTTGTGCGACGGGGGTTTCCGGGCGGCGTCGCGAATTCTGTCAATTTCGCCATATTCGCGCCATTTTGGCGTTGGGGGTGCGCCCATAACATGGCGGCGTTCCTTCCGGTACCGGTGACGCGCCCGCGTGCGCATTATTGGCGCCGCCCTTGTCCGTACGCCTGTGACTGCGCCCGAGCGCGTCTGAATCATGTGGATTGTCAACGTTGCGCTCAAACGGCCATACACGTTCATCGTGATGGCCATTCTGATCCTGCTCGCCACGCCGCTCGCGCTGTTGCGCACACCCGTCGACGTGCTGCCGGAAATCAACATCCCCGTCATCAGTATCATCTGGACCTATAACGGTCTGTCCGCACAGGACATCGCCGACCGGATGATCTCCGGCAACGAACGCGGCCTGACGACCACCGTCAACAACATCGAGCACATCGAGTCGCAATCGCTGCCGGGCATCGGCATCATCAAGATATTCCTGCAACCGACGGCCAATATTCAGACGGCCATCGCACAGGTCGTTGCGGTCGAGCAGGCGCAGGTCAAACAGATGCCCCCGGGCGCGACGCCGCCACTCGTCATCAGCTATTCGGCGTCGTCGATTCCGGTGATGCAGTTGGGCCTGTCGAGCCCCAGCCTATCGGAACCGGCGCTCAACGACACGGCACTGAACTTCCTGCGCCCGCAACTGGTGACGATTCCGGGTGCCGCCGTGCCGTATCCGTATGGCGGCAAGACGCGACTGATTTCGGTGGACATCGACTCGCGCGCCCTGCTCGCCAAGGGCCTGACGGCGCAGGACGTGGTGGCAGCCGTCAACGCGCAGAACCTGATCCTGCCGACCGGTACGGCGAAGATCGGACCCCGCGAGTACACCGTCGACATGAACGGCTCGCCGCCAACGGTCGAGGGACTGAACAACATTCCGGTGCGCACCGTGAATGGGGCGACGACCTATCTGCGTGAAGTGGCCCACGTGCGCACCGGCTTTTCGCCGCAGACGAACATCGTGCGTCAGAACGGCCAGCGCGGCGTGCTGATGTCGATCATGAAGACGGGCGATGCGTCTACGCTGTCCGTCGTCGACGCAATGAAGGCGTTGTTGCCCGAAGCGCGCGCCGCCCTGCCCGCAGACCTGCACATCTCGGCCCTGTTCGACCAGTCGGTCTTCGTGAAGGCCGCCGTGCAGGGCGTGATTCACGAAGCGCTGATCGCCGCCGCTCTCACGGCCGCCATGATTCTGCTGTTCCTCGGCAACTGGCGCAGCACCTGCATCATCGCCATCTCGATTCCGCTCTCGATCCTGTCATCGCTGCTCGCGCTCCACGCACTCGGGCAGACCATCAACATCATGACGCTGGGCGGGCTGGCGCTTGCCGTGGGGATTCTGGTCGACGATGCGACCGTCACCATCGAGAACATCGAGCGACACCTCCACATGGGGACGCCGCTGCATCAGGCGATTCTCGACGGTGCCGGGGAAATCGCGGTCCCCGCACTCGTCTCGACACTGTGTATCTGTATTGTCTTCGTGCCGATGTTCTTCCTGACGGGCGTGGCGCGTTACCTGTTCGTGCCGCTGGCCGAGGCGGTGGTGTTCGCGATGCTCGCGTCGTACGTGCTCTCGCGGACGCTGGTGCCCACGCTCGCCATGCTGCTCATGGGCCACGCCCATCCCACGGATCCGAACGCGAAGCCCGGGGTGTTCCGCCGCATCTACCTGCGCTTCGACGCCAGCTTCGAGCGCATGCGCGCGGCGTACATCGTCGTGCTGTCCACCCTGCTGGTACGCCGGCGCGTCTTCGCCATGGGTTTCCTGGCGTTCTGCGTGCTGTCGATGGGGCTGGTGTTCGCGCTGGGCGCCGACTTCTTCCCCTCGGTCGACGCGGGCAACATCCGCATGCACATGCGCGCCCCCACGGGCACACGCATCGAAGAAACGGCGCGTCTGGCCGATCAGGTCGAGAGGGTCGTGCGCGAGGTCGTGCCCGCCAACGAACTCGAAACGATCCTCGACAACCTTGGCCTGCCGTACAGCGGCATCAACCTGTCGTACAGCAACGCGGGCACGATCGGCACGCTCGATGGTGAGATCCAGATTGCGCTCACGCCAGACCATCGTCCTAGCGCGGAGTACATCGACAAGCTGCGCGCCCTGCTGCCGCAGCGTTTCCCCGGCGTGGAGTTCTTCTTTCAACCGGCGGACATCGTCACGCAGATTCTCAACTTCGGTCTGCCCGCCGCCATCGACATCCAGATCAGCGGCAATCAGCAACTGGCGAACTTCGACGTCGCGACCAGGCTGCTCAAGCAGGTGCGTCAGGTGCCGGGCACGGTCGACACCCATATTCAGCAACGGGTCAACGCGCCGACGATCCACCTGAATATGGACCGCACGCGCTTGCAGCAGTTGAATCTGAATGCCAATGCCGTCGCTCAGAACGTGCTGATTTCGCTCTCGGGCAGCTCACAAACGTCGCCCGGCTTCTGGTTCAACGAACAGAACGGCGTGGAGTACAGCCTCTCGGTGCAGTCGCCGCAGTACCGCATCAGCTCTATCGACGATCTGTTGCGTCTGCCGGTGGCGGGCACGGGCAATAACGGCCAGCCGCAGTTGCTCGCCAACTTCGTACAGGTGGAGCCGACGCAGCAATTCGCCGTGGTCAGCCACTACAACATCCGCCCGGTCATCGACATCTACGTCAGCGTAGAAGGCCGGGATCTGGGTAGCGTGGCGAACGATATCAACAAGCTCGTCGCACAGGCCCGCAAGGACCTGCCGCGCGGCAGCCAGATCGTGGTGCGCGGTCAGGTCAGCACGATGCAAAGCTCGTACATGGGCCTGGGCATCGGGGTGGCCATGGCCATCGTGCTCGTCTACCTGCTTATCGTGGTGAATTTTCAGTCGTGGGTTGACCCGCTCATCATTGTGAGCGCCCTGCCCGCCGCGCTGGCCGGCATCGTCTGGATGCTGTTTCTCACCGGCACGCGCCTGTCGGTGCCCGCGCTCACGGGGGCCATCATGACCATGGGGGTCGCGACCGCCAACAGTATTCTCGTGGTGGCGTTCGCGCGGCAACGGATGGAAACGGGCATGGCTCCGCTCAAGGCGGCGCTCGAAGCCGGGGCGAGCCGAATTCGTCCGGTGCTGATGACGGCGCTCGCGATGATCATCGGCATGGTGCCGATGGCGCTCGGTCTGGGCGAAGGCGCGGAACAGAACGCGCCGCTGGGTCGCGCCGTGATCGGCGGGCTGATGTTCGCCACGGTCTCGACGCTATTTTTCGTGCCGCTGGTCTTCGCAGGCGTGCACACGCGACTCGCACGCCGCAAGGCGCGTCGCGCAGGAAACGCGGCCACGACGACGCATGGCGACCGTAGTGATGACAACGATAACGCCAGCCAGTAAGGCATGGCGACCGACACCTCACACACCAGATACCAAGATTTGACGGGTTGAACGACATGACCGAGAAACATCACGCCGAACTGGCCATTCCCGAGCACGATCCTGCCGACGGTCGGCAGTTGCCCCCGCGTCACGGCGAGTTCCGTCGCGCAAAGATCGTACTGATCGTGGTCGCTCTGCTGCTGGTCGCCGGGGCAGCACGCACGACCATCTCCAACTTCCTGCAACGCCGGGCCGTCGCCAACGTGACGTCGCAAAACGCGAAGCAATTCGTGAGCGTGGTGACGCCACAAGCCACCGCCGCCAGCGAAACGCTGCTGCCCGCCACCCTGCGCGGCGCCGTGGAGTCGCCCATCTACGCCCGAGCGACGGGCTATTTGCTGCATCGCTACGTGGACATCGGCGCGAAGGTCAAACAAGGTCAGTTGCTCGCCGACCTCGATACGCCGGAAATCGATCAGGAACTGGCGCAGGCCATCGCCCAGCGCAATCAGATTAACGCCAGCCTCGGCCTGGCCAAGTCGTCGCTCGACCGGTGGCAGCAACTGCGTCAGCGCGACGCCGTCTCGCAGCAGGAACTGGATGAACGTCAGAGCACCTACACCCAGGGCGTGGCGAATCTCGCGGCGGCCGACGCCAACGTCAAACGGCTTCAGCAGCTGGAATCGTTCAAGCGCATCGTCGCCCCGTTCGACGGTGTGATCACGCAGCGTAACGTGGATGTCGGCGATCTCATCGCGGCGGGCAGCGGCAGTGCTCAGGCGATGTTCTCGCTGGCGCAGACCGACCCGCTGCGCGTCTATGTGCAAGTGCCTCAGGCCTATGCGCAGAGCGTATCCGTCGGTCAGCCGGTGGTCGTGACACAAGCCGAACTGCCCGGACAGCACTTCCAGGGCAAGATCACGCACGTGTCCGGCGCCATCGACGTGGCGACGCGTTCGCTCCAGATCGAAGCCGCATTGCCGAATCCGGACGGGAAGCTGCGCCCCGGCGCGTATGTGCAACTCGCGCTGCCCGGCGCCGTGCAACCGCATCTGAGCGTACCGTCCAACGCGCTGCTGTTTCGCGCCGAAGGCCCGCGTGTGGCGGTCGTGGACGATCAGGGCGTCGTGCATCTGCACAAGATCGTGATCGCGCAGGATCTCGGACAGACGCTGGAACTGGCCGATGGCGTGTCGCCCAACGACCGCGTGATCGTCAATCCGAGCGATTCGGTGGACGACGGCGACCACGTGCAAGCCAAGGCGCTTGAGGCCAAAGGTGGCAGCAAACCGGCAGCCAAGGCGCAGGGAGACGAATCGTGAGCCGCATGGATCGCGACGGCCGGGGTCACCTCCAAAGCGGCATCCGGCTCAGCGCAACGCTGCTCGCCGTCGCCGCGCTGCTGAGCGCGTGCGCCGTAGGCACGGACTACCATCGCCCGGAAGTCTCGACCCCGCCCGTCTGGAAAACAGATGGTTACTGGAAGGTCGCGCAACCGTCACGGGCTGCGATGCAGCCGGACTGGTGGAAGGCGTTCAACGAACCGGCGCTCAACGCCCTCGAAGACAAAGCGCTCGCACAGAACCAGACGCTCGCCGCCGCCGTCGCGCATTACGATCAGGCGCATGCGACGCTGTCCGGCATTTCGGCACAGCGGCTGCCGGAAGTCGATGCCTCGTTTGGGCTGGCACGTCAGCGCATCTCGGCGAATCGCCCGGTCACGAGCTACTCGTCGAGCAGCATGTCGACCGTGCAGAACAACGTTCAGGTGGGACTGGGCGTGAGCTACGACACCGATCTGTTTGGCCGTATTCGCCGTCAGGTCGAAGGTGCGCAGGCGTCCGCCGAACAAGCGGGCGACGATCTGGCGAATGCGCGACTCGTCCTCACGACGCAACTCGCTACGGCCTACTTCCAGTTGCGTGCCATCGACGCCGAGATCAAAGTGCTGGACCAGTCGGTCACCTTGCAGCAAAAGGCGCTCGATTACGTGAGCGCCCAGCACGATCTCGGCGCGGTCTCGGGGCTGGACGTCCTCCAGCAGCAATCGCAACTCGACACCACGCGCGTTCAGGCTCGTCTACTGCATCAGCAACGCGATCAGTACGAACATGCCATCGCGGCGCTCGTCGGCGTGCCCGCGCCGACGTTCTCAATTCCGGAGGGCGTGCTGCCTGCAACGCTCCCCGAGATCCCGCTCGGGGTGCCGAGCGATGTGCTGCAACGGCGTCCGGATGTGGCGTCGGCCGAACGCAGCATGGCCGCTGCAAATGCGCAGATCGGCGTCGCGAAAGCGGCCTTCTTCCCGAGCTTGACCCTGAATCCCGGCATCGGCTGGCAAAGCACCGAGTTCGCCAACCTGCTGTCTGCGCCCAGCCTGTTGTGGACGCTGGGCACGCTGGCGTCGCAGGTCGTCTTCGACGGCGGACGGCGTCAGGCGGGTGTCGATTACGCCAGCGCGGGCTATCGCGCCGTGGAAGCAAACTACCGTCAGACGGTGCTCACCGCCTTCCAGCAAGTGCAGGACGGTGTGACCGGTCTGTCGGTCCTCAATGCCGCCGCGCAGGAATCGCATGCGGCCGTGGTCGACGCCGAGCGCCTCCTGAGTCTGGCGAACGACCGGTATTCGGGCGGACTGACAGCGTATCTCAGCGTGATTACGGCGCAGCAGGCGGCGCTGGCGAGCGAGCGACAGGACGTCCAGATCCGGGGGCAGCAACTCGTGCTCTCGGTGGCGCTGGTCAAGGCACTGGGCGGCGGATGGCAACCATCGGAGACATCCTCTGACTCGTATAATGCGCAAAGATGAGGTGACGACATGAAAGTGCTGATCGTTGAAGACGAACAAAAGGTAGTGGACTATCTGCGCTCGGGGCTGACCGAGCAAGGCTGGGTGGTCGATGTTGCGCTCGACGGCGAGGAAGGCACGCACCTGGCGCTGGAGTTCGACTACGACGTCATCGTGCTCGACGTCATGTTGCCTAAGCGCGACGGCTTTGCGGTACTCGGCTCGCTGCGCGAGCGCAAGTCCACCCCCGTCATCATGCTCACCGCCCGCGACCATGTGAACGACCGGGTGCGCGGCTTGCGCGAAGGGGCGGACGACTACCTCACCAAGCCCTTCTCGTTCATCGAACTGGTCGAACGTCTTCACGCGCTCGCCCGTCGCACCCGCGTGCAGGAGTCAACGCTGATCTCGGTGGGCGACCTGTTCGTCGATCTGATCGGCCGCCGGGCGACGCGCGACGGTCACCGGCTCGATCTTACGGCCAAGGAGTTCCAGCTGCTGTCGGTGCTTGCGCGCCGTCAGGGCGACATTCTCTCGAAGACGGCCATCACCGAACTGGTCTGGGACGTCAATTTCGATAGCCATACGAATGTAGTGGAGACCGCCATCAAACGGCTGCGCGCGAAGCTCGACGGCCCCTTCACCACCAAGCTACTGCACACCGTGCGTGGCATGGGCTACGTGCTGGAAGTGCGCGAGGCCTGAGCGCCTCGCCCTCCACGCCAACGACGTCACCGTGAAACACTCGATCTCCCGCCGCCTTGCCGCCATGTTCGCCGTCGTGGCGCTGTCGGTGTTCGCGCTCGTCGGTGCGGCGTTGTATCTGGTGTTGCGCGTTCAACTGGAGCGGCACCTGCGCGAGTCGCTGGACGACCGCGCGCAGATCGCGCACATCATCGTGTATCACGGCGCCACGCCCGAGAAATGGCAGATCGTGCGGGAAAAGCTGAGTGACATGACCCCGCGCGACGGCACCACAACGTACGCCGTCTCCAGCGACGACCCGAGGTACACGTTCGGCACGCCTGTGAGCGGCATGTTCGTCAAACGGCTATCCAACGGTTATGTGCGCCTGAGCCCGGACGGCGGGGGCGACGACATGCTGACGACCCGCGAGATCCTGCCGCCCTACGGCACGCGGCCGGCAGTCACGCTGCAAGTCGCGGCCAGTTATTCCCCCAACGAACAGACGCTACGTGCGTTCGGGCTGAGTCTCGCGGCGCTCTCCGGATTAGGCGCGCTGGGCGTGCTGCTGCTCAGCTACTCGGTGACGCGCCTCGGCCTCTCGCCGCTCACGCGGCTCACGCGCGAAGCGTCTGAAATCCGGCCGGATAACCGCTCACAACGCCTCGTGACTCGCTCGCTGCCCGTCGAACTGGACGATCTCGCGCATTCATTCAACGGTGCGCTGGCTCGGCTCGACGGTGCCTACGAACGGCTGGAATCGTTCAATGCCGACGTCGCCCACGAGTTGCGCACGCCGGTCACCATCCTGATCGGACAAACGGAAGTGGCTCTGACTCGCGACCGGCCGGTCGAGGAACTGCGCATGTTGTTGCAGTCGAACCTTGAAGAACTCGGCCGCATGCGCACCATCATCAACGACATGCTGTTCCTCTCGCGGGCCGATCAAGGTGAACGCGCGACGGGACTCACTGCCGTGTCGCTGGCGAGCGAAGCGGCACACACGCTGGAATTTCTGGAATTTCCGCTGGAAGAAGCGCAAGTCACCGCGCGTCTGCATGGCAGCGCGTTCGCGCAAGTCAACAAGGCGTTGTTCGGACGCGCGCTGGCCAATCTGGTGATGAACGCTATCGAGCATTGCGCGCCGGGTGCGAATATCGACGTGCGCATCACCACAGAGATCCCTGACGCCAGCACCACTGCCGAGTCGAACCGCGCCCGTCACGTGCGTATCGAAGTCGTCAATCCGGGGGCGGAAATCCCGGCGGACGTGCTCAAGCATCTGTTCGACCGGTTCTACCGCGCCGAGGCGTCACGCACCAATAGCCGTGAGAATCACGGCCTTGGGCTGGCCATCGTCAAGGCCATTGCGGAAATGCACGGCGGTACGGTGTGGGCACACAGCGCGAACGGCTTCAACGCGTTCGGCTTTTCGGTCAGTCATCGCGAAGACGCGGGTGCCGCCGGCACGTCACCCGCCGCGTCTGCTACTGCAACGACATCGACTCAGCTCGTGCGTCAGACGCCGTGACTCCCCAGGCTGCTCGCCTGCTGCACGGCATGCGGCGCGAAGACCGTCAGCGTTTCGCCCAGTGCCTCGCGGGCATAAGCGGCGGCCACCGTCATTTGCGCCAGACGCGCGCGTAGCTCCAGATTCTCCCGTTCCAGATGCTGCACGCGACGCATAGCGTCGGCCACGTCGGTGACACCGTCGCCAGCCGTACCGTGGCTTTCGGGTATTACGTCGAGCAGCGTCATGGCACGCGCCAGATTCTGTTCGAACTGCTGCGCCCAGACGGACTGCCCTGCGACGGGTATCCCGCCGAACGCCGGGATCACCGGGGCTTCGTACATGCTGCGGGCACGCACGATGGCTTTTTGCACAGTACCAGCGCTGGGACGGCGCGTGACGCCGGCCTGTGCCATGAAACGCAGATAGGTTTGCGCACCGTAGATCCGGCGCTCGGCTTTCCATGCATCCGTCAGGAAGGCATCGAGGAAGGCGGGGTTGTTGTGGGGGTGTGCGGCGTCTGCATCGCGTGCAGCGCCAAGCAGGGCAGCGTAGGTTGCATCGTCGAACTGCAAGGCGGACCGTGCCATGGCGATCTCCGGGTGCTTACCGTATCGGGAGGTATCGCGCCCCGGCGAGCCAGCACAGGCCCTACCGGGGACACGACGGTCAATGCGACTGCGCGCTGCGCGGCGCAGTCGCCGGTTGACACAACTTAGGGCTTCGGGGCCGAGGCAGGCGCCGGCGGCACCCACTTCTTCGCCTTGCTCTTTGCCGACGGATCCGGCGTCACGGCCACGGCAACCGCTTCGGTGTAATTCACCGTTACGGAGTCGCCCACCTTCACACCTTCGAGCAGCTTCGGATCTTCCACGTTCACGTCGACCGTGCGGTTCGGGCCGCGCAACGTCACAACATTCGACTTCCGGTCGATACGCTGCACCGTCGCCACGACCTTCAGATTGCGCGCGGCATCGGCGGCGGGCTTCTGGCCCGGCGTCGCACGGTCAGCCCCTTCGGTCAGCACACGGCTGCGAATGCCGTCGCCCGGCGCGACGGAGATGGCCACCGAGCGCTGGAACGCCACGATGACTTTGTCGCCCTTGCGAATCTGTTCGAAATTCCGGACATCCGGGCCAACGATGAAGGTGACCGGCTTGCCGTTATCGTCGGCTACCTGAATGGTGCGTTTCTTGACATCCACCCCCAGCAACGTGGTCCGGAATTCGACGACGTCGCCTGCAACGATGGGCGCCGGACGCGCAGCATCCTGTGCGTGCGCCACCGTCCCCAACGACAACAGACCGGCCAGAATCATGGCATTCGTGAGCTTCATGCTGAGTCCTTTTGTTATCGATGTATGCATACCGAATGCATACGTTGCATATATTGGTTTGCGAAATATTTAATTATCCAAACTAAAACACCAGGCATTCGAAGACTGCGTAAAAACCCGAATGTTTCCATCGGATAGTAACAAAATAATTCAAAGCTGCAAGTTTCTTTCGAATTGCATACCAAATTCCACCATCGACTTACGTAATTAAAATTACCAACAGATTCTCACCAAATCCCTTAACGCTCCCCAAACATGGGGACTGCAAATATCACGCTTCGATGTAGATCAGCTTTCTTTGCCTATTCATGGGGCAATAGATTTACTTTGCGCATCGATTCAGATACACCTTGTTACAAAATTATTCACAAGATTCAAGTAATTCTTAATCCGTTCGGATGATGATTTTGCAACTTGACAGTTTGCAATCCGAATCACTATTCTGGCTTCACATACCGTTCACCATTCCGCATCGGTATTGCCTGAAAGTCATGTTTGCGCGTCATCCGGCGTCGCGTCCGCACGTGTTGGTCGTCCCGTTCAATTCCACCATTCGAATGAGGTCACACAGTGCTTTTTCCATTCTCCCGACGAAAAATCCGGCGATATCCCCCCCGCAGCGTCAGACTGGTCCTGTTGACGGGCGCGCTGCTTGTCGCCGCACCGGTATTGGCGCAGGCCCCCGAATCGGACAGCACTTTGCCAGTACAAGGCATGCCGGAGATGCAGCAAGGTGCGGTCGATGCGTTGACGACAATGAGTCGGTATTTGCGCTCGCTCAAGCGATTTCAGGTACACGCGGATACCGTGACCGATGCCGTGCTGAGCACCGGACAGAATGTCGGCTTTCTTCACCAAACGGAGCTTTCCGTTCAACGTCCCGATAAGGTCCGTGCCGTTGTGACGGGTCAGGCGCGCAATCGCGGGTTCGTCTACGACGGGAGAACCTTCACCCTTTACCAAGAATCGCAAGGCAAGCGATATTTCAGTCAGGCAAGCGCCCCGCCGACCATCGACGAGCTGATTCGGGATATCGACGAGAAATATCAGGTCGGCATGCCGTTGGCCGACCTCTTCTATTGGGGCATGGACCCGGACGATGCCACGCAATTGCGTTCTGCCCTGTTCATCGGCCTTGATCGCGTGGGCGGCGAGTGGTGCAACCATTACGCGTTCCAGCAGCCCGACGTCGACTGGGAGCTTTGGATTCGGGTCGGTGCGCGCCCGCTGCCATGCCGCTTCGTGATCACGGATACGTCGCAGCCGTCACGCCCGCGACATTCCGTGAATTACCGCTGGGATGTGAATCCGACGTTCCCGCCGGGGACCTTCACTTATAAAGCCCCCGCTGGCGCGCAACGCATCGAGATGCGGCCGCCGTCTGCCGCAGGAGGCCCGCAATGAAGCGAACGACCTCTTCAGCAAGCACTCCGGCGACGGTGGGCAAACGCGGCATACTCACCGTGGCTCGTGCCACGTGCCTTGCCACAGCGGCGGTGCTTGTCCTGACGTCGACGGCCAGTCATGGCTTCGGTTTTCGGGGCGGCGCGCGCACCAGCCTTCACGGTGGCGGTGGTGGTGATTTCCACGGAGGTGGCGGGCTCCACGGCGGCGGAGCGCCGCAAGGCAACTTGAGCGGTGCCACGCGCGGTGGCGGCCCTGCGGGCGGTGGCGCGATGCACGCCAACGCTAGCGGCGGCCAACCGCCCGGGCCGGGACCGCAGCCGCATCCGAACCCCGGCCCCAATCCATCACCCAATCCCGGCCCGCACCCGCCCGGACCTGGACCTGGACCTGGACCTGGACCTGGACCTGGACCTGGACCTGGACCCGGACCTGGACCCGGACCTCACCCACCCGCACCACCTCCCGGCCCGGGGCCGGGACCCGGGCCACATCCGCCGCCTCCACCGCCGCCGCCCCCACCGCCGTATTGGGGTTGGGGTGGCGGTTGGTATGACCCGGTGGCAGCCGCTGTCACGATCGGGGTGTCGGCAGCAATCATCGGCTCGACCGTTACCTCGTTGCCACCGAGTTGCGTGAGCACTGTCGTCAACAACGTTGCCTATCAGCGTTGCGGCTCGACCTGGTATCAGCCGGTCTATTCCGGCACCACCGTCCAGTTCGTCGTCGTGACGGCACCTCACTGAGGCAGCTATCTCAACGCGTATGTCGGCAGCACCGCATGTCATCTCCGGCGCTGCCGCATCGCTTTTTGGGTGTCGCTTGTGGGCGTCGCATCGGGAACGTTATTCTTGAGCCCATGAACCGTCGCATTCTTATCGCCCCCGAAGACGTCGAACTCACGGCCATGCGCGCGCAAGGCGCAGGCGGCCAGAACGTCAACAAAGTCTCCAGTGCCATCCATTTGCGCTTCGACGTCATGCGCTCGTCGCTGCCCGACGAAGTGAAAGCGCGCCTGCTCGCCCGGCTCGATCACCGCATTACGCAAGACGGCGTCATCATCATCAAGGCACAACAACATCGATCGCAGGAACTTAACCGCGCCGACGCGCTGGCGCGTCTTCAGGCGCTGGTTGACGCCGCCGCCATCGCACCCCGCCGCCGCGTGCCTACGCGGCCAACGTTCGCGAGTCAGGTACGCCGCCGCGATGCCAAACAGGTGCGTTCCCGCGTCAAGGCATCGAGAGGCAAGGTCCATTCCGGACATGACGGCTAATGCTAATTTTAATTATCATTTTCGCGCAAAAGCCAACTTAAATTAGCTTGTTGGCAAAAATTACTTGGAAAAGTGCTAAGATAAATCATCATTTACCCTGAAAAGCACATGATGATGAGCTTCATGGAGCCTCTAATCTCGGCACGTAAGGACGCTGGACTGACCCAGGCCGAGCTGGCGGAACAGGCCGGGCTGTCGCGCATGACCGTGCAAAAAATGGAGTCGGGCGCGCTTGATCCACGTATGTCGACCTTGCTGGAGACGGCGCGCGCGCTCGGTCTGGAACCGATGTTCGTGCCTGCGGCACTACGTCAGGAAGTCGAAGCGTTTCTGCGCTCCGGCGGCAAATATCTTGCGCAGCCGAGCGGCGTGTCGGCCCCGCCCTCCATCGTGGAAACGCTTCGGGGCTAACCGACCCGACGGGCCTTATCAACACCATCGGCACCATCGGCGCATGACCGCCCGAACGAGACTCTCGCCATGAATATCAAGTACTTGCGCGCCTATCTGCACCAGCCGGACGGCAGCCGTCGCGCCATCGGCTATCTCTCGCAGTATGGGGACATCTTGCGCATGTCATTCGACGAGGACTACATTGCGGACGCGCGGCGCCCCGTCCTCTCGCTCGCCTATCGCGGGGCCAACGAGACGGCGACCCGCGAAATTCTCGCATCGCCGCAGGACGTTCGTCTCGTGCGCACCGATGGCCGCTGGCCTGTGTATTTCGAAAATCTGCTGCCCGAAGGTCACAACCGCGAACGCCTCGCCGCCGAGCGTCATTGCAGTCCCGACGACGAGTTCGAACTGCTCGCCGCCGCCGGTCATGACCTGATGGGCGCATTGGAAGTCGAGCCGGTGCCGCCGCGCGAAGGCGTGCCGGACATCGTGCATCGCTGGCACACCGCACTGGGACTCGAAATGGTCGAGCCCGGCTTCGTCGACACGCCGGTGGAAGATGCGGCGTCGCTGCCCGGCGTCGTAACGAAGTTCTCCGCCATTCGCGACGGCCGCCGCTACATCGTGAAGCGTCAGGGGCGCGCGGGATCGGTCATTCTCAAGCTGCCGACCACGCGCCACCCCGATCTCGTCGAAAACGAATTCACTGGCTATCGGCTTTGCGAAGCCCTCGACCTCGACTGCGCAAAAGCCGAAATCATCTCGCGGCACGACGCCGAACTGCCTGAGCACGTGCCGTTCGAGCACATCCTCGCGGTGCCGCGCTTCGACCGACTGCCCGATGGTCGGCGAGTGCATATGGAAGAGTTCGCTCAGGTGCTGCAATACCCGCCGCGCAGCAAATACGGACGCGGCCTCGACGTCGACTACACCACGATGCTGCGCGTGCTCGATCAGCTCTCCGGCCAGCCCGTGCGGGACGTACGCGAGTTCATGCGACGACTGATCGCGTTCATCCTGCTCGGCAACACCGACGCACATCTCAAGAACTGGGCGTTGATCTATCCCGACGCGCAGACACCCCAACTCGCCCCCGTCTATGATCCGGTGTGCGTCGCGGCCTTCTTCCACGATGTGCCGCCCTCGCACTACGGCGTGAACCGGGCCATCGACAAGACGCTGCGTGCCTTCGACTGGCCCGCCCTCGAAGCGCTGCTCAAAGGCGCCGGACTGCTGCGCGTGGGACGGCTGATGACGATTGCTCGCGAGACGGTTCGTGAAGCGCAGGCCGTCTGGCCCACCTTGCTCGACGATGCGCCGGGTGCCGTCAAGGCCACCGTGCTGGAGCGACTGAACCGCGGCGTGGCGCTGACCGCCTGAAACACGGCCTCGCCGCTCCGCAAAAAATATTACCCGGGTGATATTGCAATCCAAATAACACCCGGGTAATATTCGCCCCATCGACCATCCGTCATCGCTATCGGAGTCCGTTGTGGCTACTCAATCTCTTGGCTATACCGTCTTTCGCGACAAGCGTCGCATCGCCTCCGGCTCGCTTGCCGACGCGGCCATCGCCTATCAGCAGGCGATGCTCGCCGACCCGAACGCATCGGTCCTCATCTTCGACAACTTGACGGGCGACACGCGCGACGTGGACACGCGCGGTAGTGCCGCCGACATCCGTGCGCGCTACCCCGCCGCCGTGACCGGCAGCCCCGTCAATGCCGATAGCGCACCCGAACCGGACGACGCCCCCAAAGGCCGGGGCCGCCCGAAGCTCGGCGTCGTGGCGCGCGAAGTCACGCTCCTGCCGCGTCATTGGGACTGGCTCTCCGAGCAGCGCGGCGGCGCGTCTGTCGCACTGCGCAAGCTGATCGACGAAGCTCGTCGCACGAATGCCGAGCGCGATATGCAACGTCGTGCGCAAGAGCGTTCATACAGCTTTATGTCGACGATGGCAGGCGATTTGGCGCACTTCGAAGAGGCATCCCGCGCGCTCTTCGCCAACGATCTCGACGCACTGGCCCAGCGCATCGTCGAATGGCCCGAAGACGTGCGCACGCATCTGATGCGTCTCACGTCCACCGACGACCTGGTCGACGCGCTGGCCTGATCACGCCTTAGTCCGTCGGCGCGAGGGGACCATCCCCCCTCGCCTCCCTTCACAGATTTCGCTGATTTCACTGCTCACCGGGCGGACCGCCGCCCCGGATAGGCCTCGCTTTGCCTGTCGCTTTTGCGACATCCCTTTCGCAGCCCCCTTTTACCGACGTCCTTGTCCGACGTGTCCCGTCCGACGTTTGCGTTCTCACCAAGGAAAACGAACCATGACGCAACACCCCTCCACACCACAGCAGCCACCCAGGCCGCTCTGGAAAACCTGGCTCCTCATCGCCGTGCCGATGATGCTGACCAACGCGCTCCAGTCCATCGCGGGCACCGCCGACGGCATCTATCTCGGACACCTGATCGGCACCGACGCGATTGCGGCCGTCTCCGCCTTCTTTCCCGTCTTCTTCTTTTTGCTGGCCATCGTGATCGGTCTGTCTGCCGGCGCAACCGTCATGATTGGCCGTGCGTGGGGCGCGCAGGATCGTGCGCTCGTGCGCAACCTTGCAGGCACGGCGCTCGTGATGATGTTCGGCGCGGGCGTCGTGATCAGCGTGCTGGGCGGATTGTTTGCAACGCCGCTGATGCGTGTGTTCGGCACCCCCGAGCCCGTATTCGACGCCGCGACGCAATACGCCCGATGGATGCTCATCGGCATGCCCGTCATCTTTATGCTCTGGCTGACGACGTCGATGAGCCGAGGCACCGGTGACGCGGTGTCTCCCCTCATCGCGCTACTGATCGCAACGCTGCTGTCGCTCGGCCTGACACCGGCGTTCATCTACGGCTGGGGACCGTTCCCGGCACTGGGCGTAGCGAGTGCCGTGGTATCGACGATGATCGCGTTCTCCGTCGCCCTGCTCTGGATGGCCTTTCACTGGCGACGCAAGGGTCATCCGCTGGCACCGAACACCGATCTGTGGCGCGCAATTCGATGGAACCCGACGTTGGCGCGCGGCATCCTTCACATCGGTGTGCCGGCAGCGATTCAGATGCTGACGATGGCGATTGCCGAAATGGTGCTGCTGAGCATGGTCAATCGACACGGCGCGAATGCTACCGCCGCTTACGGTGCGGTCACGCAGGTGATGAGCTGGTTGCAGATGCCGGTAATGACGCTGGGCATTACGGCGTCGATCCTGTGCGCCCATGCCATCGGCGCAGGACGCAGTGAGCGCATCGACGCAATCGTGCGCACCGGTCTGCTGTGCAATCTGGGACTGACCGGCAGCCTGATCGTGGTGATCTATCTGATCGCACCGACGATCCTTCGCGGCTTCCTGACCGATCCCGACGTGCTGTCGCTCGCGACGCACCTGCTCTACATCGTCGCCTGGAGTGTGCTGGTGATGGGAACCACCGCGGTGATGACCGGGGCCATGCGCGCAAGCGGCAAGGTGTGGGTGCCGACGCTACTCGGCATGATCGGGCTGTTGGGCATTGAAGTGCCCGCCGCGTGGATGTTCGAGCGGATCGCCGGACTCACCGGCATCTGGTGGGCGTATCCGCTCGCGTTCATTGCCATGCTGACGATGCAGGGCTTGTGTTACCGGGCCTTCCGGCGGGCATCGTGCCGCGCCCAGAAGAACATGACCATGCCGGCGCAGGAAAGCAAAGCGCCGACCCAACCGGTCGACGTCCAGCCGTAACCCGCAGTGATCGCCACGCCGCCGAGCCATGCGCCAGCGGCGTTGGCCATATTGAACGCCGAATGATTCAGCGCCGCCGCGAGCGTCTGCGCCTCGCCTGCCACGTCCATCAGACGTATCTGCAATGCGGGGCCGATGATGATGATCGTGCCGATCGCCAGCACGTTCACCCCCGCCAGCCAGGGGCTCGACGACGTGAACGTGAAGGCCACGAGCAACACCGCCGACCAGATCAGCGTGCCGCCGATGGCACGCATCAACGTGGCCGCCGCCACCAGACGCGGGCCGACAATCGTGCCACCGACCATCCCCACGCCGAACAGCGCGAGATAGAACGGCACCCACGACTCGGGCACACCGGCGACTTGCATGAGCGTCGGCTTGATATAGCTGAAGACGGCAAACATGCCGCCGAAGCCGATGGCGCCGATTCCCAGCGTGAGCCAAACCTGCGAGTTGCGCAGCGCACCCAGTTCGCGCAGCGGACTTGCGCCATGCGGTGCGGGCGCATCCGGCACCCAGCGCCACACGAGCAAGGCCGTCAGCGCGCCGATCACACCCACCATCACGAACGCCGCGCGCCAGCCCAGCCATTGGCCGAGACCTGCGGCAATCGGCACACCGAAGAGTGTGGCGAGCGTGAGTCCCAGCATGACTTGTCCGACGGCATGCACGCGGCGATGAGGTGGCACAAGCGACGCCCCGACGAGCGCCGCCACACCGAAATAGGTGCCGTGCGGCAGACCACTGAGGAAACGCAACACGATCAGCGAGAGATAGCCCGGGGCCAGCGCGCTCGCGAAATTGCCGATAGCGAACATCGCCATCAGGACGATGAGAAACGCGCGACGCGGCAGACGCACGCCAAGTACCGCAAGCAATGGCGCACCGATCACGACACCCAGTGCGTAGGTGCTGATCGCGTGACCGGCCTGAGGAATGGTGATGTCCAGACCTTTGGCGACGTCGGGCAGCAGGCCCATGATGACAAACTCGCCGGTCCCGATACCAAAGCCGCCCATGGCGAGCGCCACGAACGAGAGCCAGACGGGAATGGACGACGGGGGCAACGCTTCAGTCGCCTCGACGGGGAGGATTTGGGGGGAACTCATCGGGATTCGGAGATGACAGCAAGCGAGGATTTTACGCGAAGCTGCCAAAGTCTGCAGACCCACTGCGGCGTTGCAACATCATCAAAACGTCACAAATACGGGCAAACAGCCTCATTTTTTCACGTATTTACCGCACCGCAATATGACAAACGACGAAACGCTCCCTCATAAACATCGCGCCACACTTACATAAGCCTGCCTGGCATAAAAAAACCGGCCCAGTGGGTGGGCCGGCAAGCTACGAATGCGCTCCGGTTGCGGGAATCGGATGCAGTCGTATTGGGGGTCAACGGTGAGTGACGCTTCGCGCGCGCCGCATGGGTATCACTGCGCAGCGCTTGAGCCCACTCCCCGGAACAACCGATCAGTGGTCAGTGATGCTTCGAATGCCACTTCCCGGACTTGTCATCTTTTTCGTAAGTCTGTTTCACGGCGCTCCATGCCACTTTGTGCGCCGTCTCCTCACGCGATTCATGACCGCGCCGCTCGCCTGGGTCCTCGTACTCATCCCAGGCCGAATTGAACGCCTTGAGATAGATCTCCTGAGCGTGTGTCGGCAAGTTGTCTTTCACGCTCGCCGGTAAATCGTGAGTCTGTCGATACGGCATGACGAGTCCTCCTTGAATAGGGCCAATCGTCAGATATGCCCCATCACCACGAGCAACACCACAATCAGAACGATCAGTCCAAGCCCCCCGGACGGGTAGTATCCCCATCCCCGGCTATGCGGCCACGCGGGTAATGCACCGACCAACAACAAAATCAGAACAATCAACAAGATGGTGCCAAGCATGACTTTCCTCCCTTGCCGATCTGACGACGACCGTCACCCGCCAAAGCATCCAGACGATCTTCACGCCACCCCGCCCCAACCGTGCGATTGCTCGACATACTTGCCGGGCGGGCGCAACGGCGGTTCTTCCACCGGCGGATCGAGCGGCCGGTCGGGCGGAGGCATCGGCGTCGGTTCATCCTCGTCAGGGGGCGACTTCGGCGGCGGTGTCCCCGGCGGTTTGCCCGGCGGGCTGCCTGGGTCATACGGCTCAGGCAAGTGCCCGTCCAGACGGGGGGCCTGCGTCAGCCGGCGAATATGATTTAGGCTCGGCATGAGCATGGACTCGTGCGGCTCAATGCCAGTACGGGTCGACGGTGTAATACGTATGCACCTGCTCGGCCCAATGCATGTCGGCCATACTCGGCCAGTGATCCTTGTCGAACCCCGGCGCCTTCTTGAGGGCCTCTTTGTCGATGTTAAGGATGAAGCGCTTGTTCTCCACGTCGAGCTGCAAGGCATGCCACGGAATGGCGAACAGCTTGTCGCCCATGCCGAGGAAGCCGCCAAAGGACAACACGGCATAAGCCACGGTCCCACGCTGGACGTCGAGCATGATGTGCTTGACCTTCCCGAGGCTCTCGCCTGCGGTGTTCACGACGTCTTCCGCTTCGAGCGTGTCGGCCGCCATCACGGACGGGCCCGGCCCGTCGGGCAGCTTGTGCGATGCGCCCACGATGCGAGCGCCTGATTGACTGGTTTGGGGCATCTGGCCCCGGCCTGATTGCATAGTCATGATTCCTCCTTCGCTAATGAAGTCGAGGCGCGCATTTCAGAACAACGGCGGACAACTTAAAGCGTCACCCCAACAACGCGTCTTCGACAGGGCGAGAGTGCGGTCTCTTGTACGTTGCGGCGACACGCGCCGCCGCAACGTCTTGCAATGACTGGCGCTTACTTGGCGGATACCTTGATGTCGTTCTTGACATCGACAACGCCGTCTACGCCCTTGACCGTATCCTCGACGAGGGTCTTCTGTGCCGACTCGGGCACCGAACCCGTCAGGTGCACCACACCGTGGCGCGTTGTGACGTGGACCTTGGTCGACGGCACATCCTTCTTGGCGAGCAACTCGGCCTTGACCTTGGCGGTCAGCGCCGAATCGTCGATCTTGCGGCCGGTATCGCTCATCACGCCACTGGCGGTCGCGTTATCGGCAATCTTGATGATCCCGCCCTGATCGAGTGCGTGGGCTGCGATGCCCGTGGTAGCAAGTGCACCCGCCATGACGAATTTGAGCAGATTGGCTTGTTTCATTGTGTTGACCTCCCGAAATTGGCCGTCGCATCGTTGGCATTGCTTTGCCTTTGGGCGTCACCTCCTGCACGTCACGCGTACGGCGCCCATACGACGACCGAGTCTTAGGTGATACATCCCCTCGCCCGGAGATGCCCGGTCTTGCCTCTTGACAGGCGTCTTCGGTGCTTTGCCTGTATCGCTGCACCTCGGATGCCCGTTTGTCCTTTATTCGTTTGTCTGCGCTAAATCTTGTGGCCTTCCTGGCTCTCGCCCGGGTGGCTCATCGCTTTGACGCGCCGCTCGTGCAACCGGTTGTCGACGCCCTTCACGCCATCGACCTTCTCCACTTCCGTCTGCACGACGTGTTGCATCCACCGTTCGGGCACATAGCCGGTTAGCAGTACGAGGCCTGACGTCACGGTCACTTCGACGTGGGAGACGTCGAGGTCGATGGCGTCGGACAGCGACTTGCGAATCGCATCGTGTATCGCGCCATCGGCCTCAACGTCTGCACTTTCGTCACTACGCCCGCTACTTCGGCCCCGACTCCCTGCTGCCTGTCCGGCTTCGCCCTCGATATTCTTGACGTTTCTGGCCTTCGCATTGCGCTTCACCGCATCCGCGGCGTCTATCGGATCGACGCCGACCGTGCCTTCCGGCCAGTCGACCCGTTGCGACTGCGACGGACCTCTTACCACCGGCACCGATCCGGAGGCATCCCGTCCGATACCGGCATAGTCGTCGTGCGGTTGCAGCGTGCCCGCGTCGTCGGACGTCGGCATCGGCGCACCATGCGTCTCGGCGTCACCATCTTCATGCGTCAGAGCGTGTTGCTCATGCTCAGACGGATACTGCGCGCCTTCCTGCGTTCCTTCGTCCGCCAACCCGCGCTTGTCAGTCTTGCTGGGCGGTGTTGGCGATGGGGGGTTACGCTTCGCCATGACTGACTCCTTGACTGCCGTCCGCGCTATTGCAACTCGCACCGGACTTGTTGAAATCGATTGTAGAGAGTGAGTTTCATCCAGCGAATCGGCGGAATCTGAAAGACGTGTAGGCGGACGCTGGCAAAACGCTTATGGCGCCCGCATCAATACGTCCGAACGCAAAGAGTCGGCAAAGAATCAAAGGCTTACAGCCGTCTTCTGATCCTCTTGAAGAACGAGAGATTCGGGAGCAGATGCGGTCCGTAAAGCGTTGATCCGCCCCCGTTGCGGGTGCGGAATCAGACAATTCCTACGAGGAGATGAGGACGGCCTGCCTGAGGTCGACGGACTTACGATTTCGACGCCGTCATCGCATCGTCTTCCGAAGCGACGATCACGCGATTGCGGCCGGTGGCTTTGGCACGATAGAGCGCGCGGTCGGCCGCCTTGACCAGCATGTCGACGGATTCCCCGGCCTGCGGCTGTCGGCAAGCCACACCGATACTCACCGTCACGTGGCCGAAGTCGCTCGACGCGTGGTCGAGATTGAGCCGGTCGACTGCCAGCCGGATACCCTCGGCCACGCGCTGAGCGCCCGGCGCATCGGTGTCCGGTAGCACAGCGATGAATTCCTCTCCGCCGTAACGACCGGCAGCATCCGATGGACGTTGCAGCGCCGCCCCGATGGCGCTGGCGACCGCAGCGAGTGCGGCGTCGCCCGCCTGATGGCCGTGCGTATCGTTGTAGCGCTTGAACCAGTCGATATCGATGAAAGCGACGGCCAGCGAATGACCGGCGCGGCGCATGCGCCGCCACTCCAGCGCAAGGATTTTGTCGAGCGAGCGGCGGTTCGAGAGGCCGGTCAGGCCGTCGGTACGGGCCAGAAGGCGCAATTCCCGCTCGGCTCGCAGACGTCGCCGCAACTGGGCTGCGAGGAGTAACGATGTCAGCACGAACCCCGCGTTGAGGAGCAGGAACAGTCCGCCGAATTCGATGACGCGCTTGTGCCACGGGGCAAGCGTCTCCTCGCTGGACGTCACGATGATCAGCGTAAGCGGCGCATTACTCAGAAACCGGCGGGACATCAGGCTGTCGCGCCCCATGAAGCGGATCGGATAAATGCGATGATCGTCCCGCCCCGGGGGTAGCGACTCGTAGCGGCCGGTCTGCGCCATCGTCAATCCGATAACATTTTCGTCGTACGGTTTGCGCATGAGAATTGCGCCGTCCTTGCCGAGCAGGAGGATCACCCCCTGGCGGCCGACTTCGATGTGGTCGAACAACTGACGGAAATACTTGATGTCCACCGCGAGCGACACGACGCCGCCGAACGAGCCGTCGGCGCGGGAGATGCGTCGGCTCATGACCATGGTCGGGGCTCTGTTGCGAAGGCGCGAATGCAGAAAGCCGCTCACGTACAGTCCCGCGTCCGGATTGGCACGATGGATGCTGAAGTAATCGCGATCGGCGAAGTTGAACGGTCGCGGCACTTCGCTCTCCGCGTCGATGGCGATATTTCCCTCGGCGTCGAGCACAACGAGCGACCCGATGTAACGCGACGCCCCCGCCCGCTCGAAGATCAGCTCGCGGCGAAGCGCGGGTGCCATGGCCTCGACGTCGGGACGTGCCAGCAACTTCACGACTGCATCGAGCGAAGCCTCGTATAGCTGGAAGTTGAGCTCCAGATCCCGCTCCATCACGTCGGCGATATTGCGTTGGTTGTCCGCCGCACGGGCCAGCACCAGCAGCCGTCCTTCGTAGAGCAAGGCCACGGCCACCACCATAACGAGTACGGATATCCCCACGCCGCTCCATACGATGAGCGTCGGCGTGCGCGCCACCCAGCGCACCGCCGTTTCCAACGCGACGACAATGCGTGCCTGCAACCGATACAGCGACATACTTCGATGCGCTCCCTGTTCAGGCCATAAAGTCGGCGGCCATATCCGCGTCGGTGCGGGCTTCGAGCCGCCCGTCTCGACACGCCTTGCGGAACACTTCATAGTCCCGCTCGACCTGATCGGCGTAGTCCGTCGCGTAACGAATCATCGCCTCGCCCAGACGAATCCCCTTGCCGACGTAGCCCACGAGTTCGGGCGCGCATCCCCCCGCTTTTGCATGCGCGCGGGCCAGCACCCAGCCGCACAGGCCGGCGTACTCGCGGAAACCATCGGCACGGAACAACTCGAACTGCGCGGAGATCTTCATGTCTCGCAACTGGCGGCCATAGATACAGCGACCGAACGGGCCCGAACCCCACCCGAGGAAGGCGTCGGAGGCTGCCTGCATGAGGCGCTGCCCTTCGACCACACGTCGCCCGTCATGCTTGGGCGTGACATTGCGAACGAAGCGCGAGACGACCGAGCGCGACGCCTCCTTGAACTGAAGGAACAGCGGTTGCTCATGAGCATCCATCATCAGCAACACCAGACAACGCGTACCGACACTGCCGACCCCGACCACCTTGAAGGCCATGTCCTGCTGCGTATAGTTCTCAAGCATGCGGGCGCGATCGGGCGGGAGCGAATTGACGTAACTTTTGTAGACGGGGGCGAACAAGGTGCGCCAGTCGCCCAGACCGAGCCAGTCGTCTTCCGGACCGAAAAGGGTGGTCGCGCCGTGGACGTGGAACATCGTGGGCGGCGTGTCGCGAATCTGCCAGTGATCGCCGACCTGCTGCGCGAACTTTGGCAGGACGTTCTCATGGGTGCGACCGGACGCCCGGGCGATGCCGCGTTTGACGCCCTCACGCACCCGGTCGGTACCGGCCAGATTCAGCATGCGCTCGAAGGTGATCTGCTCGTGCCAGAGTTCAATGGTCGGCATGTGAGCGTACTCATCCAGCCGTCGGGCGTAGCTGGCTACGGCGGTGCGCACCATCTCGACACCCAGCGTGTCGCCGAAGCCGAACTGTCGTGCGGCGAGCACCAGACTCGCGCATAGCCGCTTCAGATCCCACTCCCACGGACCGGGTGCGGTTTCGTCGAAATCGTTCAGATCGAAGATCAAAGTCCGTTCCGGGGTAGCGAAGCCGCCGAAGTTCGCCAGGTGGCAGTCCCCGCAGATCTGCAAGGTGAGCCCCGTGTTCGGCGTCCCCGCCAGATCATGCGCCTGGACGATCGCACTGCCGCGATAGAACGCGAACGGCGACGCGAGCATCCGGCCGTAACGCAGCGGCACTAGCGCCGCCACTCGCCCCTCGCTGCTCGTTCGCAACAACGCCACAATGTCGCGATCGGTGTTGCCGAGATGCGAATGGCTGCTGCGAGGTGTCTTTTCGCGCAGTTTCCGCCCCGCTGCGACGCGGGCCTCGAATGGGACGTTAGAGACGCTGGGCACCGTCTGCTGTGAGGACGAGGCAGGCGCGACAGGCGCTGCGGTCGGAGCGGCCGGGGTCGCCTTCGCGGTACGTTCCTTTGTCGTCAACGATTTAACGGTCATGACCGGCTCCTTATTCTTGTGATGTCTGCGAGGGTGCGGATGTCGGTGGTACGCCGCCCACATCCACCGGTGCGCGCGCGGGGACCGGATACCAGTTTTCCGGCCGGATCGTGAGCGGCACATGCGGCTGCTCTTCGAAATGCGGCGACATGATCTGTACGCCGTAACGGTTGAAGGCGTCCTGAATGTTTTCGTGAAGTGCGGAAATCGCCGCGAACCGCGTGGACGGATCGCGCAAGGTGGCGAAGACTTCGTACTCGACGTAGAAGTCCGACAGCGCCCGCTGCAACACGTACGGCGCGGGCTCAGCGGCGATCTGCGGCGTCTGCGTCGCCGCTTCGATCAGCATGGCGTGCACCTGACGCCACGGCGTGTCGTAGCCGATGGTCAGCGTCGTGCTGATCGCGACGCCACGCCCCTGCGTCGTGAAGTTGCGCACTGTGGACGCCACGACGACAGCGTTCGGGATGGTCAGTTCTTCCTGTGCGAGATTGCGCAGCTTGACCGAAAGCGCATCGACGCCGATGACCATACCGGTAGCGTCGCCGATCGAAACGAGATCGCCCTTCTTCAGCGAGCGGCTGTAGATCACGACCATCCCGCTCATCAATTGATTCACAATGCCGCTCGATCCCAGCGTAACCATCAGACCGAGCAGGACCGACAGACCTTTGAAGACGTCGCTCTGTGCGCCCGGCATGTAGGGGTAAGCGAATGTCAGCGCAAGCCCCCAGACCACGACCGACACCACGCGCCGCGTCGCGCCGGCGGTCTCGGGGTGCATGCCGGGAATGGACAGGCGACCGCTTTGCACTGCGTCGAAGACATTGTTGACGAGGCTCTGCAACGCGCGCGTGAGAAGAAAGATGACGATGACAGTGAGCGCGCCCGGGATGGCACCCGCCACCCCGATACCGAAACGGTCGACGAGCGTCCAGAGGAAGTCCGACAGGCGACCGGCCAGCGGCTGACTGGCCGGGAACTGCATCAGCACGAAGATGAGGTAGAGGTAAGCGAAAGTCAGCGCCAGACACACGGCCCCGATCTGCACGACCTGATGCACGAGGTGAACGGCCGACCCCGTCCAGTCGAAGGTGCGGGCCGTGCGTTGCAGGACACGCTTTTCGAAGGCGGTCTGAAGGCGCGTCTCAAGCCGGGTCCGCATGCGACCGATGCCGATCACAAACATCGTCAGCACCACGGCACCGAGCGCACTGAGAGCGATGCCGCGCAGAATCGTCGGCCAGTGGAGTTGCTCGCGCCGGGCGGCGAAGGCCGTCTGGAGATTCGTCTTCACCTCGGCTACCACGGCGTCGAGTGAACGCGGGTCGCCCGGTGCCAGGTCGTCGGTCGTCAGCGCAAAGAGGATTCGGTCGCGAACGCGAAACGCCACGCCGGAGACGCCGCCGAGCGATGCATGCAGCACGTCGACAGGCAAATCGAAGGTGCTGCCGGGCAGGCTGTCGAGTACCGCCTGCGCCCGAGCCGCCCGCACCTCGGGGGTTGCACCGCCAAGCGTGCCACGGAACGTGACGACCGGCCGGTCCATGAAGCGAAGCTCGGCGCCGTCGTTCGGGGCGTTGGCGGACGCGTCCGACGCGCCCAAAGACGCCTCCGGCGAAGAGGCGAGCGCAGATGTCGCCGAAACCGCATCAGCGAGCGGCGCGACGGCCATTCCAACCACCACCAGCACTTGCAACAGCCCCATGCGAATGCGCATATCACGGCTCCTGCGGGCACGTCGGCCACCAAGATTGCACTCAGTGAGAGGAAATCCCAAGGAAATCAGGCAGAATCTAGGGTTGCTGTATTTCGCCCCGCGCGGGCGGGTATGGACGGATTATTCACTATGGCATCGGCACTGTCGAGCATCGACGCAGCAGGCGCGAAGACGCGCGCGCGGGGTGCGGGCAGTCGCAGGTTCCCAGATTCTCGGAAATATTCCACCGCAATCCTCAACTATTGGCGCTGCGTGCCGATAATCAGTTAAGCGGGACTTTTCGGTCGGTTTTCATATGTCCAGTTCGTACAGTGGTTGGCTTGTTGCGCTATCGCTCGCAGTGGCAGTACTGGCGTCGTTCACGGCGCTCGACCTTTCCGGTCGCATCTATCTTCTGACCCACCGTGGCATGCGCCAGGCGTGGCTTGCCGTGGGCGCGACCGCCATGGGTATCGGCATCTGGTCAATGCACTTCATCGGCATGCTCGCCCTGTCGCTGTCGCCTTCGTGGTCGCCGCTCGACTCGAGAGCCACCCTTGCGCTCGGCTACGACCCGGCTATCACGGCGGCGTCGCTCGGCATTGCGATCGCGATTTCATGGGCGGCGCTCTGGCTCGTCGCCAGTGAACGCTTCACCCCGTGGCGCCTCGGATGCGCGGGCGTCACGCTGGGCATCGGCATCGCCGCCATGCATTACTCAGGCATGGCCGCCATGAAGATGGACCCGGACATCAGCTACGATCCACTGCTTTTCGCTGCGTCGATCGCCATTGCTATTGCGGCCGCCACGGCGGCGCTGTGGATAGCCCGGACGCTGCGCGACGGCAGCCTGCGCTATGTGATGGCCAAACGCGTGGGGGCCGCCATCGTCATGGGGCTCGCGATCACAGCTATGCACTACACGGGCATGTCGGCAGCCACCTTCGCCGCGGGCGCCGTCTGCGGCGCCGCCAACGGCGTGAGTTCGCCGTGGCTGGTGACGACCGTGAGCCTGTTCACCTTCCTGATCCTGGTCACCACCCTGCTCGTCTCCCGTCTGGACGCACGCACGAGCTTCCTGGCCAACTCCGTCCTGCAACTGAACACCCAGATCGCACGCATGGCGACGTACGACGCGCTGACGGATCTACCTAACCGCCGCGCCCTGCATGACGCGGCGGCGCGCATGCTGATCAACTCGCGTCGCGACCAGCGCCGGTTTGCGGTGCTGTTCATGGATCTGGACGGCTTCAAGACCATCAACGATTCGCTGGGCCATAACGTGGGCGACGACGTGCTGCGCGCCTTCGCCAAACGACTGCGCAAGAACGTGAACGGCGACGACGTGGTGGCCCGGTTGGGCGGCGACGAGTTCGTGGTGCTGCTCGGTTCGCTGTCATCCCCGGAAGTCGCGGGACGCGTGGCGCAGCGTCTGCTCGACGACATGCGCGACGGCCTGAAGGTCGGCTCCCAGTCGCTGCACGTCATGCCCAGCATTGGCGTGGCGCTGTTCCCGGACGACGGCGACAGCATCGACCTGCTGCTCAAGCACGCCGACACCGCCATGTACGAAGCCAAGCGCGCGGGCCGGGGCATCTTCCGGTACTTCGAGCCGCGCATGAACGCGGCGGCCCAGCGCACCTGGGAGATCCAGCAAGCGCTGCACGATGCCGAAAGCGAGCAGTACTTCTCGCTGCATTTTCAGCCGAAGTATCGCGGCGATACGGAAGCGCTGGCGGGTGCCGAGGCCCTGCTGCGCCTAACGCATCCGACCTTCGGCGAATTGCAGCCGGCCGACTTCATCCCGGTGGCCGAGCGCACGGGTCAGATCGTGCAGATCGGTTACTGGGTGGTACGAACCACCTGCCAGCACATCAAGGAGTGGGACGCGGCCGGGTTGCCGCCGGTGAAAGTGGCGATCAACCTGTCGCCGCGTCAGATGGCGCAATCGCAGCTGGTCGAGAACATTGTGGAAATCGTGCGGGACGCTGGCATCGCTTGCACGCGCCTGATGTTCGAGATCACGGAAACGGTGGCGATGTTCGATGCGCAGCACACCATCGATGTGATCCGCGCCTTCCAGGATCACGGCTTCGAGGTGGCGATCGACGACTTTGGGACGGGCTATTCGAGTCTGGCGTACTTGCAACGTTTCCGCGTCAAGCAGTTGAAGATGGACCGCTTTTTCACCAACGGACTGGATACTTGCGGACGAGAAGGCAGTGCCGTGGTGTCTGCGATCATCGCGCTGGCCCACTCGCTCGACATGGACGTGGTGGCCGAAGGCGTCGAGACAGCTTCGCAACGCGAAGCGCTCAAGACACTCGATTGCGACGAGCTGCAAGGTTTCCTGCTGGGCAAACCGCTGACCGGAGACGCCTTTGCGCGCCTGCTTGCCTCGTTGCCGGGCATCCCCGGCACCCCGGTGATGGCCTGAGCGGCGGTGACAATACCAAACAAAATCAACGATCAGCCGCCGCTTCCTCAGAACTGACTTCCGCTTTTCCTTCCGCGTCCGCCACAGGCTGCCCCGTCGCAAACGCTGCGGCTCGCGCCAGTCGGGCTCGCATGCCCTCGGTCGCCACCGGACCTGCGCTCGGCACGTGCCGCTGCGGATCAAGACGCACCCCCGTCACCGCATCGACCACGACCGGCTCGACCACTTGCCCCGTCTCCCGGTCCACCAACTGGGCCGCAATGCCTTCCGGCGCAAAGTGCCGATTGCCCCACGCGAGCAATGCCCACAATACCGGACGGAAATCCCGACCGGCGTCGGTGAGCACATATTCGAAGCGCGGCGGGCGGTCGCAGTACTGACGACGTGCCAGCAAGCCCTCTTCCACCAACGCGTTCAGACGTCGGGTCAGCATGTTCGGCGCGATATCCAGGCGACGCTGAAAGTCGTCGAAGCGCGTGGTCCCGTAGCCTGCCTCGCGCAAGATCAGAATGCTCCACCATTCGCCCACGCGCTCAAGGCTACGGGCAATGGGGCACTGCATGTCGCGGAATGTCTTTCGTTGCATAAAGATTCCTTCTGTTCAGCGCCGTCGATGACGACAGCGCTGCCTATTACCATGCAAGTGAGCATAAGCGCGTCGACACCGGGGAGCAAGCCACCCGTGTCTCGAGAACTTCACATTTCACTTGAACAACGAGGTGTCACCCCTCTCCATCATTTAAAATCAATTACTTAAAAAAGATTTTCGAGGTAAATAGTTTGAAGTGAAATCTCCTGCCGATATACTCAGAGCGTCTTCGCCATACCCTCAGTGCGCATCTGCGCTCGGCGCTTTGGGCGGAGCAACGCGACGCATGAGCGGCACCATCAGCGTCACGCCCAGGAAGATCAGCCCCAACCCGCCGAAGATATCGCCGAACGTAATCGTCTGCGCTTCGCGCAACGTCAGCAGCCAAAGTTGTCGAAGCGCCGCCGTCTGCGCATCGACTGCATCCAGTCCGGCCGCGCCCAGTCGAGCACCCACGCTCGCCAGCCACTGACCGACCGCCGGATTACCCTCACCCATGCGCTCGGCGAGCCGGAAGAAGTGCAGATTCGTTCGGTCGTTAAGCACAGTCGTGCAGACAGCGATGCCGATAGCACCACCGAGGTTGCGCATCAGATTGAAAAGCCCCGACGCCAGACGTAATCGCGCAGGCGGAAGGCTACCCAGCGTCAGCGTGACAATCGGCGCCACCGCGAACTGTTGCGATGCACCGCGCAGCGCCTGCGGCAGCATCAATTGCAACGACCCCCACTCGTGCGTGATGGGCGCGAACTGCCACATCGACAAGGCAAAACCGCCAATCCCGAGCATCATCAAGATACGCAAATCGATCCGGTTGGCCAGCATTGCGTAGATGGGAATCGACAACAACTGAAAGACCCCCGTGGAGAACACGGCCATCCCGATCTCGAACGCCGAAAATCCGCGCACGCGCCCGAGGAACAGCGGCGTGAGATAAATCGTCGCGAAAATGCCGATGCCCGTTGCAAACGAGAAGAAGCACCCGAGCGCGAAGTTCCGCTGCTTGAGCGCCCGCAAATCCACAATCGGCTGCGAATACACCAGACTGCGCCAGATGAACGCCACGCCGCACAGCCCCGCGAGCCAAGCCGTGGCACGGATGGTGTCGTCACCGAACCAGTCCCAGCGCGGGCCCTCTTCCAACGTGTACTCAAGACATCCAAGACTGACCGCCATCAGGACCATGCCGAGATAGTCAGCACCGCGCAGCAGCGAGAAGTCGGGACGATCGATGCGCACCATCAGGGGCACCATCACCGTCACGAAGATGCCCGGCACGATGTTGATGAAAAACAGCCAGTGCCACGAGTAGTTGTCCGTGATCCACCCACCGATGGTCGGCCCGAGTGTCGGCGCGAGTGACGAAAGCCCGCCGATCACGGCGGCCGCCACCACGCGCTGCGGCCCACTGAAGAAGGCGAACGCCGTGGTGAAAACCAGTGGAATCATCGAACCGCCGAGAAACCCTTGCAGCGCACGGAACGCGATCATGCTCTGGATGTTCCACGCCGCGCCGCACAGCAAGCTCGCCACGGTAAAGCCCGCCGCCGAGGCAGCGAAGATCCAGCGCGTCGACATCACGCGAGACAGCCAGCCCGAGAGCGGGATCACGATGATCTCGGCAATCAGGTAACTGGTCTGCACCCAGGCCGTTTCGTCTGCGCCCGCCGAGAGACCACCGCCGATATCGCGCAACGAGGCCGACACGATCTGAATGTCGAGCAGCGCGATAAACATGCCGACGACCATTGTGCCGAAGGCAATGATCTTGGCGGGCGTGGACATGGCGTCGACCGAGAAGCCGCCACCCGCCGGCGCGGGGGCCGGCGCCAGTCGCGGTCGCTCGTCGTTCGCGGAGTGCACCGACGGCCCACCGCTGTCACTACTGGCAGGCAGCGGTTGTGCTGCCCCCGAGTTAGCGGCGCTCATCGTGCTGCCACCTTGGCGGGTGCCGGGGCCGACGACTTGTCGCCGCTGCCATCGCCACGCGCATCCACCTCGGCCGTCACAGAGAGACCGGGGCGCAGCGTCCCCAGACGTGCGTCTGCATCGTCGAGTTGCACGCGCACCGGCACGCGCTGCACGATCTTGGTGAAGTTGCCCGTTGCGTTTTCCGGCGGCAGCACACTGAATTGCGCGCCCGTTGCAGGGGCAAGACTCGCCACTCGACCGTGGAAGACGCGACCAGGCAACACGTCTGCCTCGATCTTCACCGGCATGCCGGGACGCAGATGCGCCACCTGCCCCTCCTTGAAGTTCGCGTCGACCCAAAGACCGTGAGCCGGCACGACAGCCAGCAGTTGTGTGCCCGCCTGCGCGTACGCGCCCGGACGCGCCCGGCGGTTTCCGATGGTGCCGTCGACCGGTGCACGCAGGACCGTGTATTCGACGTTGAGTCTGGCGATGTCGCGCTCGGCGACGGCCTGTGCCAGTGCTGCCTGCGCCTGCTGCTTCTGCGTGGCGATCACGTCCAGTTGACGCTCTGCCGCCACTGCCCCCGCCTCTGCCCGTTCGCGATTCGCGGCGATCTGCTTGTAATCGGCGTCCGCCTTCTGTGCGCTCTGCACCGACACCGCCGCCTTGGCGACGAGATCCTGATAACGCACCTGATCGTCATGTGCGCGCCGAGCGTCGGCGGTCACGGCCACCACGCTGGCGCGCGCTTGGGCAATGACCGCCGCCTGCAACTTCGCCGTCGCATCGAGATTCGCGATCAGCGCCTGTTGCGCGGCAACAGCCCCTTCGGCCTTCGCTAAGGCAGCGCGGTAATCGCGGTCGTCCAGGCGCACCAGCACGTCGCCCGCATGCACCGTCTGGTTATCCGTCACCAGCACTTCAGCGATGTACCCGGGCACCTTGGGACCGAGCACGGTGACGTCGCCACCGACATAGGCATCGTCCGTCGATTCCAGATAGCGCGCCGTTGTCCACCAGTAAGTCCCGTAGCCCAACACCGCGATCGCAGCGACGACAATCGCGCCACGCATGGCGAGGCGGCGCGGGAAGTTGGGCTTCTCAGAGGGACCGCCCGGTTGGCTGGCGTGTTGGGCGGGAGTGCTCGGGGATGTCATGGGTCGATCCTTCTTCGCGCTTGAGGCGGTGGTGAGACAGAGAACGGGAAATCGCAACCAGGGGTTGCTTTCATAATGGAAGTGAGTATAGAGTTGCAACTATCATCTTGCAAGTAACTCGTTAAATTCCATGAATGCAACCCTGCTCACGGTGTCCGGCGTTACCCCGTCGATTCTGCGCAATGCCTTACTGGCGCTATCTGTCAGCGCGATGGCCGGATGCGCGGTCGGCCCCGATTACGTCGCACCGAAGGCCGATCTGCCGACGCATTTCCAGGGCAGCGCAGCGCTTACGCAACGCGATGCCAGCCATGGGCTGACGGGCGCGGCGTCCGAAAACGGCGTGGCATTGGATAGCTGGTGGACGCGTTTTCATGACCCGGTGCTAACGGAGATCGTCGCGCAGGCGCTCGCGCAGAACCTCGACTTACAGGCCGCGATGGCACGCGTCGAACAGGCTCGGGCACAGGCGCGTGCGGCCGGCGCGCAACGGCTGCCCTCGCTCACACTGGACGGCAGCATCACGCGCGAACACCAGTCTCTGGAAAGCCCACTCGGCGTGGTGGCGCGCAACCTCCCCGGCTATAACCGCAACATGACGATCTACGACATCGGCGCGGGCGCAAGCTGGGAGCTGGATCTGTTTGGTGGACTACAACGCTCGGCGCAAGCCGCAGGCGCGTTGGCGCAAGCGGCAGAAGCCCAGCGTGACGGCGTGCGCGTGAGTGTTGTGGCCGAAGCTGCCGATGCTTATTTCCGCGTCAGGGCCGCCCAGAGACGACTGGCCATTGCACAGGACCAGATCGACACCGACGCCCGGCTGATGGAAATCGTCCGGTTGCGACTGAAGGATGGTTTGGCGACGGCGCGCGAACTGGCGCAATCGGAAGCGTTGCTGGCACAAGCGCGCACGACGCTGCCGCCGCTGCGTATCGAGCGCGAAACACAACTCAATCGGCTCGACGTGCTGATGGGCGCCGCGCCGGGAACGTATGCGAGACGCATGAGCGTGGCGACGCAGGATGACGACCTCAAGGCGCGTGCGCTGACGATTCCCGCCATCGGTGACGCCAGCGCCCCCACCGATTTGCTACGCCGTCGACCGGACGTCATCGCCGCAGAACGCAAACTGGCGGCGTCGAACGAACGGATTGGCGCGTCGCTCGCGGAGTACTACCCCAAGCTTTCGCTCTCCGGTGTGCTGGGATTCGACACGCTCGCGGGCGCACGTGTGCCAAGCGTCGCGACTTTCCAGCCGCTTGCCGCGCTGGGCTTGCGCTGGCGTCTGTTCGATTTCGGACGCATCGACGCCGAAGTCGCTCAGGCGCGCGGCGCGAACGCACAAGCTATCGCGGAGTACCGGCTGTCGATGCTGCGCGCCACGGAAGATGTCGAAAACGCCATCGTGACACTGGTGGAACTGGAGCAGCAACGCAAGGATCTGGCGAGCGCCGTCGACGCGCAGACACGCGCTCGCGACAGCGCACAGGAGGCGTACACCGGCGGCACCGTCAGTCTTTACGAAGTGCTCGACGCCGACCGCCAGTTATTGACGGTGCGTGACGCCGATGCCCGCGCCCAGGCAGACAACGCGCGGGCGGCGGTCGCGACGTTCCGCGCGCTTGGGGGCGGATGGGAGGCAGATGCGCCGACGCTCGCCCAGATGAAGTGAAAATCGGATCACACCAAGGTCGCCGACCAAGTTCGTGCAGCGCAGCGCGTCACATCAAGGACGTCGCGCTCGACGCAACACTGAAGCCGTCGGCGCGACGGCGCTGCTAAGACGGCGCTTGACACCTGACGTCATGCCCAACGTTGCACCGCGCCCAGCAACCGACACCGGCGGTGCCGCCAACATCGACTGATAAGTCGAGGCCAATGCTTCTTGCGTGCTGACTTGTTCGCGCAGTCGCGCGATCACGGCGTCCTGCAACGCCTTGGCCGAACGCATTTCGTGCTGCGTTTCGGTCATCGCCGCGAGACTGGCCTCGGCGTCCTGCAATTGACGTTGCGCCTGTTTGCGCTCCTGCTGCAACGACTTGATGGATTCGCGTGCCGCGTCCAGCTCAAGCATCAATCGGCGCTCGTTGGCATCGGCACGCTCGGCCAGCTTTGCGCGCTCAGCATCCCAGTCCGCACGATGCGATGCATGCGCCGCCTGCATCGCTTGCGCCGCGTCGCGCGCTGAGGCAAGCGACTGACGTGAGGCAACGGCATCCGCCTGTGCATCGATGAGCAGCGCCTCGGCGCGACGTGCCTGCGCCTGCGCTTCATCGCGTGCCTGACGCGCATCCGCCGCCGCCGTCTCCGCCGAAGCAATCCGCTCGTGCAACACGGCGCGGGCCTGCTCCAACGCTTCACGGTCTGCATTCAACTCAGCCTCCCGCGCATCGAGCGCTGCTCGCTGCACGGCAGCCTCCTCGGCCAGCACCGTACGAGCTTCGTGCATCGCCAATGCCCACAAATCCAGTGCGGCGCGGGCCACCGGCTCCGGCATGGGTACTCCGTCCGGCAAACCCGCTAAACCGCCATTGGCACCGCCCCCACCGTTCAGACGCGCCCCCAATCCCCCAAACCACGCATCCAGATACGGACTCACGGTGTTCGGCGATCCGCGCCCCAATTGCTGCCGAATCCGTTCAATCGTCGGACGCTGCCCCGACATCAATAGCGTATCGGCGGCCGTCCACACGTCGTGCTCGGAAATACCGCGACCGCCCTGTCGAGGCGACGGCGCGAGCGTGGCGGATTTGGGGGGTTGGGACGCAGTCATCGCGAGCACTCCTTGAAATCGACAGCATTGCCAAATAAGCCACGATAATGGAAGATTATCGATACTTATTTATCACATACGTTATATTTACTACATATTACATATGATTTCATATGTTTAGTGGAAAAATTACGTTTCAAGGCGATTCAATGCGCAAAAGCAACGCTGGCGATATCGTGAAAATCGTGGACGCAGCCCACCTCCCCGCGCCGCTGGACCCGGCGACATTGCATGCCGACGCCCGGGAAGCCGCGCAGGCGCTCGTTCGTGAGGGCGACTCGGCAAATACACATCAGAGTTATCAGTCGGCCATGCGTTACTGGATGGGTTGGTATCGGCTGCGCTACGGTGCACCACTGATCCCCCCGCTTTCGCCTGCAGCGATCGTGCAGTTCGTCGTCGATCACGCGCAGCGTCAGGGCAAGCAAGGGCTGACGACGGAGATGCCCGAGGCACTCGATGCGGCGCTGGTCGCGCAAGGACTCAAAGCGCGTACCGGTCCGCCGGCGCTCGCGACGCTGCTCCACCGGATGAGCGTCATCGCCAAGCTACATACGTCGCGCGATCTGCCCAATCCTTGCGCCGAACCGGCGGTGCGGGAGTTGCTCGCCAAGACGCGTCGTGCCTATGCGAAGCGCGGCGTGAAGACCGCCAAGAAAGACGCCCTCACCCGCGAACCGTTGCGCGCGCTGCTGGCCACCTGCGACGACTCGCTGCGCGGCAAGCGCGACCGCGCATTGCTGCTCTTCGCATGGGCCAGCGGTGGACGCCGACGCTCCGAAGTCGTTCGCGCAACGTGTGAGAACGTGCGACGCAGCGGCCCTGAACATTACGTCTACACGCTGGGCTGGTCGAAGACGAACCAACAGGGAGCCGACCTTCCGGAGAATGAAAAACCGATCGCGGGTGCGGCCGCCGCCGCGCTCACGGACTGGCTGGCGGCATCCGGCATCGAAAGCGGTCCGATCTTCCGGCGTGTGCGGCGCGGGGGCCATGTCGGAGAAGCGCTTTCGGAGGCCGCAGTGCGCGATATCGTGCGCGAGCGCTGCGCACTGGCGGGCCTCGACGGCGATTTCTCTGCGCACTCGTTGCGCGCAGGCTTCGTGACGGAAGCAGCACTTCAACAAGTGCCATTGGCGGAAACGATGTCGATGACCGGACACACCAGTGTGGCGACGGTCGTCGGGTACTTCCGTCGGGCAGACATGCAACGCTCGCGCGCGTCCGATCTGATGGGCTCGGACGACGGCGCGAAAGCATGACCATTACGTGAGCGATGCTCAGCTATTGCCCGTCGAACGCATGCCATCGCGAGATGCTCCGACAGCGTCAAGGGTGGCTGGCATAAAGATGCATTTAAGTGGTATCTTTTGTCGCGATGGGCGTATGCCATATTGAACATACCGCCTGCTGTGACTGCCGCTGTTCCCCCCATTGAACACTCTTAGGTGCAGATCGTCATGCCTAGCTCTCTTGCTTCCCAATCCCGCAATCGCGCGCTCATCGAGCGACTCGGTCTGCTCACGCCAATCATTCAGGCACCGATGGCGGGCACGTCCACGCCGGCGCTTGCTGCTGCCGTTTCCAACGCAGGCGGGCTCGGCTCCATCGGCGTGGCGGCGGGGAATGCGGAAACGGCTCGCAAAGCCATTCACGAGACGCGCGCCCTCACGCGCAAGCCGTTCAATGTCAACGTGTTCTGCCACGCGCCAGCCAAACTCGACGCTTCGCGCGATGCCGCCTGGCTCGCCTACCTAGCCCCGGAATTCGCACGCTTCGACGCCACGCCGCCCACCACGCTCAGCGAGATCTACAAGAGCTTCGTCGCCGACGACGCGATGTACGCCATGCTGCTCGAAGAGCGCCCGGCCGTCGTCAGCTTTCATTTCGGTTTGCCGTCGCAAGAGAAGATCGACGCATTGCACGCCGCCGGCATCATGCTGTTCGCCACGGCGACGAACCTCACCGAGGCCCGCGCCATCGAAGCGGCCGGTGTGGACGCCGTCGTCGCACAGGGATATGAGGCAGGCGGCCATCGCGGACGCTTCGAAGATCTCGGCGACCGCGTGCCGACCGACGATGAACAGCTCGGCACCCTTGCCCTCGTACGGTTGATCGTGACACACACGTCCGTTCCCGTGATCGCCGCCGGCGGCATCATGGACGGCGCAGGCATCGCCGCGGTGCTCGCGCTTGGCGCGCAGGCCGCGCAACTCGGCACGGCCTTCGTTGCATGCCCGGAATCATCGGCCGACGCCGCTTACCGGGAGCGACTCACCGGACCGAATCCGCCGCGCACGGCCCTCATTCGCGCCATCTCCGGCCGTCCCGCTCGCGGCTTCGTCAACCGGCTCTATGCGCTTGAACAAACCACCGAGCGCCCCGACTTGCCTGCCTATCCTGTGACGTACGACGCAGGTAAGGCCATCAACGCCGCAGCAAAGTCCAAGGGCAACAGCGACTACGCCGCACAATGGGCCGGTCAGGCCGCACCGCTCGCGCGAGCGATGCCAGCCGCTGAGCTCGTAGGTGTGCTGCGCGCGGAACTGCACGAAACGTTCGACGCGCTGCGCGATCTCGCCGCCAATTTCTGAGACGGGTCCAGACCATGACTTCGAAAGTGTCCCCGTCGGCCCGCATCACCCAACGTCTCGGTATGTCGACGCCGATCATTCAGGCACCGATGGCTGTTGCATCGACACCAGCGCTGGTCGCAGCCGTCTCCAACGCGGGCGGGCTCGGCTCGCTCGCAGTCGGCAATATGGATGCCAACGCCGCGCGCGACGTGATCCGCCAAACCCGCGCACTGACCTCCCGTCCGTTCAACGTCAATGTTTTCACACACGTGCCCGCGCGAGCCGACGCCGCGCGCGAAGCCGAATGGCTCGCGTATCTCGCACCGGAATTTGCGCGCTACGACGCAACGCCACCGGAAGCGCTGCGCGAGATCTATCTGAGCTTTGTCGAAGACGTCGCGATGTACGAGATGTTCCTTGAGGAGCGCCCGGCCGTCGTGAGCTTTCATTTCGGCCTTCCGTCGCAGGATTGGATCGACGCATTGAAGGCCGCAAGCATCGTCTTGTTCGCTTGCGCCACGAACGAAGCGGAGGCCGACGCTATCGAAGCCGCGGGCATCGACGCCATCGTCGCGCAGGGCTGGGAAGCTGGCGGGCATCGCGGACGCTTCAACGACGAAGGCGACCGCCAGCCGAGCGAAGACGAGCAGCTCGGCACCTTCGCGCTGGTGCGGCGACTGGTGGCACGCACGTCGCTGCCCGTGATTGCAGCGGGCGGCATTATGGATGGCGCAGGCATCGCGGCCGTCCTTGCCCTCGGTGCACAAGCGGCCCAAATGGGAACGGCCTTCGTCGCCTGTCCGGAATCCGGTGCCGACGCGGCTTATCGAGACGCGCTGCTCAGTGGGCATCCGCCGCGCACGGCGCTCATTCGCGCCATCTCGGGACGTCCGGCACGCGGACTCGCCAATCGCTTCTGGGCATTGGAGCAAGCGGCCGACCGACCCGCGATTCCCGACTATCCCATCACCTACGACGCAGGCAAAATGCTCAATGCGGCCGCAAAGGCGCAAAAGGAAAGCGGCTATGCGGCCCAATGGGCGGGTCAGGCGGTACCGCTTGCACGGGCACTTCCCGCAGCGGAACTGATCGACGTTCTCTCGCGGGAAACGCGCGACGCTATCGCAGCGGCCATCTCCGGCTGAAGCCACTTCGTAGCGACGGTCGTCTAGCATCCAGTGAGGACCGTCACTGCCACCTGCCCCCACATCCTTACAGCCCACCCGCTTCGGAGACTTCATAGCATGTTCAATGCAATCCTGTTGACGCAGTCGGACGGTGTCACCCACGCCCAGGTGACCGAACTGCAAGACGATGCACTGCCTGCCGATGGCGACGTACTCGTCGCCGTCGATTACTCGACCATCAATTACAAGGACGGCCTCGCCATCACCGGCAAAGCGCCCGTCGTACGCTCATGGCCGATGGTCGCTGGCATCGATGGGGCAGGCACTGTGCTCGAATCGTCACACCCCTCGTGGCGTAAGGGGGATCGCGTGGTGCTCAATGGCTACGGTGTGGGCGAAACGCACTGGGGATGCCTCGCGCAGAAGGCCCGACTGCGCGGCGACTGGCTCGTGCGGTTGCCCGAACGCTTTACACCGCGCGACGCCATGATTATTGGCACGGCGGGCTACACGGCCATGCTCTCGGTGATGGCTCTGGAGCGCGGCGGAGTGCTGCCGCACCAAGGCGACGTGCTCGTGACGGGCGCGTCGGGCGGTGTCGGTTCGGTAGCCATCGCGCTACTCAGTTCGCTCGGGTATCGCGTCGTGGCGTCCACCGGCAAGTTGCATGAGACGGAGTATTTGCAGGCGCTCGGCGCAGCGGAGGTCATCGACCGTCGTCTGTTGTCGGATCCGGGTAAGCCGATGCAGAAGGAACGTTGGGCGGCGGTGGTCGATTCCGTCGGCTCGCACACGCTGGTCAATGCCATCGCGCAATTGCGTTACGGCGGTGTTGCGACGGCATGTGGTCTCGCGCAAGGCATGGACTTCCCAGCCAACATGGCGCCGTTCATTCTGCGGGGTGTGACGTTGCACGGTATCGACAGCGTGATGGCACCGCGCGAGTTGCGCGAGGAAGCGTGGCAACGGCTTGCGCGCGATCTCGAACCGCAAAAGCTTGGTGGCATTTCCCATGACGTCGGTCTTGCGGACGCCATCGGCATCGGTCAGCGCATCGTCAAAGGCGAGATACACGGCCGCGTGGTCGTGGATGTGAATCGCTGATATCTACGCAGCAACGACAAAGGGCAGCCAACTGGCTGCCCTTTGAACTGACTACGATGTGCAACGGTCGCGTCAGTGACTCCCCCCCAGATACGCCGCGCGCACCTTGTCGTCGTTGCGAAGACTCTCCGCCGGGCCGTGCACGGAAATGCTGCCGTTCTCCAGCACGTAGCCATAGTCGGCCACGGCCAGTGCGGCGGCAGCGAACTGCTCCACGAGCAGCATCGTCACGCCTTCCGCTTTCAGGTTGCTGATGATGCGGAAAACCTCGTCGACCAGAATCGGCGCCAGGCCCATCGACGGCTCGTCGAGCAGCACGATGTCCGGGCGCAGCATGACCGCGCGCGCCATCGCCAGCATTTGCTGCTCGCCGCCCGAGAGCGTACCCGCCAATTGATTGCGACGCTCCTTCAGGCGCGGGAACAAGTCCATCGCGCGCTCCAGATCCGCCGCCACGTCGCCGCGCGGGCGGCTGCCCGTCAGACGCGCAAACGCGCCCAGCCGCAGATTGTCCGTCACCGACATCGTGGCGAACACACGCCGGCCCTCCGGCGAATGCGCCAGACCGAGCTTCGCAATGCGATGAGAGTCAAGTCCGTCGATACGCTTCTCGCCGAGCGTGATTTCGCCCGACGACGGTTTGATCATGCCGGACACAGCACGCATCGTGGTCGTCTTGCCCGCGCCGTTCGAGCCGATGAGCGTGACGACCTGACCGCCCGGTACATCGATGTCGATGCCGTGCAGCACCTGCACCTTGCCGTATCCCGCTTGCAGATTACGAATGGAAAGCATAGTGGTTCCGTTTATCCGTCTATCCCGGTCAGTGCGCGGTCGATGCGCCGCCCAGATACGCCTCGATCACCTTCTCGTCGGCCTGAATCTGCGCGGGCAGCCCTTCGGCAATCTTCTGCCCGAAGTCCAGCACCGACACCGTCTGGCAGGTGCTCATCACCACGTCCATGTGGTGCTCGATCAGAATCACCGTGATGCCGTGATCGCGAATCTTGCGGATGATGGCGAGCAACTCGCGAATATCGGGTGCCGTCAGACCGGCCGCCGGTTCGTCGAGCAACAGCAGACGCGGATCGAGCGCGAGCGCACGGGCGATTTCGAGCAGACGCTGTTTGCCGTACGGCAGGTTGCGCGCCTCCTCGTCGGCCAGCGACGCCAGCCCCACGAACTCCAGCAGACGCATGGCACGCGCACGCGCACCGTCTTCTTCGCGCTTGTATCGCGGCAGGCGCAGCGAGACGTCGACCAGCGTCGAATGGAACGTATGGTGCAGACCGACCAGCACGTTTTCGAGCGCCGTCATTTCACCGAAGAGCTGAACGTTCTGAAACGTACGTGCAACGCCCGAGAGCGCAATGTCGGCAGACGTGCGTCCGGCCAGCGACTCACCGGCGAACTCGATGCTCCCGGCCGTGGGCACGTAGATGCCCGTCAGCACGTTCATCATCGTGCTCTTGCCCGAGCCGTTCGGGCCGATCAGGCCGTGAATCGTGCCACGCTTGACCGTCAGGTCCACCTGGTTGAGCGCCTTCAGGCCGTCGAACTGCATCAGCAACTGACGTACTTTCAGCAACTCCTCCGGACCGCTGGCCGCAGCCATGAGCACCGGGTCGTTGCTGCTGGCGGCCGCTTCGTCCACCTGCGTGGCCGATACCGTGAGCGTGCGGCGGCGATGCAGAACGCGCGAGCGCAGGAAACCGATGATGCCGTCCGGCAGGTAGTACACGACGAACAGGATCATCAGACCGAAGATCGTCAGACGCCAGTCGGTGATACTGTCGCGCCACCAGGTCACACCGGCCAATGCGATGGTGCCTATCACCGGCACCGCAGCCTTGGCGAGCGTGGTCCGCCCGCGTGCAACAGCTGCGACCGCTGCCACCGTCGTGACCGCCGCGATCGCCGAGGCGACAATGCGGAAGATGTTGATGTCGTCGAGCAACTGCGGCAGCAACACGATGATCGCCGCGCCCAGCAACGAACCGCTGCGCGTCTTGCGTCCGCCCATGATGACGGCCAGCAGGAACAGAATCGTCAGCTCGAAGTTGTATGTGTTTGGCGAGATGTACTGCTCGGAGTAGGCATAAAGGCTACCGGCCAGACCGGCAAACCCGGCGCTGATCACGAATGCGTACACCTTGTAGCGATACACCGACACGCCCATACAATCCGACGCCACAGGCGAATCGCGCAACGCTTCGAAGGCGCGACCGAGGTGCGACTTCAGAATGCGGTGGGCTACGAGCATGCTCAACAGCAGCAACACGGCAACGATCCAGTAGTACTCTGTCTCGTCGATCGGATGACCACCGATGACCGGCTTCGTGAGCTTGATGCCCATCGGACCGGACGTCAGGAAATCCATCTCGTTGATCAGAATCTGGATGATCGTGCCGAAAGCCAGCGTCACCATCGCCAGATACGGTCCGATCACGCGCAAGGCGGGCAATGCGAGCACTGCACCGAAGGCGGCGGTGACCAGAATTGCGGCAGGCAGCGCGAGCCAGAGCGAGAGTCCCAGCTTGGCGAAGAACACACCCGCGACGTAGGCGCCGATGCCGAACAGACCAGCGTGGCCCAGCGACACCTGCCCCGTGTAACCCACGACGATGTCCAGCCCGAAAAGCAGGATCGCGTAGATCATGATCGTCTCGATCATGTGGATGTAATACGGGTTGCCGATGGCCAGGGGAAAGCCGAACAGCGCGACGATGCCGAGTACGGCAGCGATCTTGGTCAACGCGCGCGTACCGCCGAGATCGCCGGCCCCGCGTGCAGTGGAGGTCTGTGCGCTCATGGTTACACCTTCTTGATGGCGGTCTTGCCGAACAGGCCTGCCGGCTTCACAGCCAGCACGAGCAGCAGCAGTACGAGACCCGGCACGTCTTTGTAGCCGGTCGAAATGTAGAACGCGGTCGTGGTTTCGGCCACGCCGAGGATCACGCCGCCCACGAGCACGCCCATGCCGCTCGACAAGCCGCCGATGATCGCCACGGCAAATGCCTTGAGGCCGAGTACTGCCCCCATCGTGGCACCGGTCAGCGTGAGCGGCGCGACCAGCACACCGGCAAACGCAGCGGCCATCGACGACAGCGCGTACGAGAACGTAATCACGAGGCTGGTGTTGATGCCCATGAGCCCGGCGGCGTCGCGATCGTTCGCGGTGGCCACCACGGCCTTGCCGTAGATCGAGCGACGGTTGAAGAACTCGACGGCGGCCATCATGAGCAGCGCGCCCACGACCACGAGCAGTTCCATCGGCAGCACATTCGCGCCCAACAGCTTGATCGGGGCTTCGGGCAGCGGCGACGGGAATTTGAGGTCGTCACGGCCCCAGAGGTTTTCCGCAACGTTCTTGAAGATGATGCCCAGCGCAATGGTGGACATGATCCAGCCGAATTCCGACTTGATCCGCAAAGCGGGTTTCACGCCGATGCGTTCGACGAACGCGCCTTGCACGAGACCGAACAGACAGACGATGGGAATCATCAGCCAGTAGTTCAGCCCGAGCGTGTCGACAAGCGTCAGGCCGACCAGTGCGCCGAGCATGAGCGCTTCGCCCTGGCCGAAGTTCAGAGTGCCGGAGGTCGCAAACGTCAGTTGGTAACCGAAGGCGATCACGGCGTAAATCATCCCCAGCGCGATACCGCTGTAGATGAGTTGAATCAGGATGGTCATGCGGTCCTCTCTCGCGAGTGCGAGCCTACGAGCGATGCTCGGGAGGCATTCGGTACTTGTGCCGCACACCGGTCCCGAGTGCCGGCGGCAGGCGACAGTTGCGTGAAGACGGCACGCGCGCCTTGCCAGGATGCCCCCAAACCGATGGTTCGGGACAAAGGCGGAAGAGGCCACGCGCGCCGTCGTTCACCCGTCATGGCTGCAACGGCAGCCTTGGGAGGAGGTGCGGCTTACTTGGAGCCCGTCGTGCCGGCCTTCTCGCGGACCTTGCTGCCGGCCTTCAGGTCGCTGTCGTAGGCATACACGACACGACCGCCCTTCACTTCGCCGAACACCGGAATATTGGCCGTGATGGCGTCGTGATCGTCATGCGTGAACGGACGATCGTAGGTCGTGACCACGCCTTCGACCGGCGTCTTCAGGTCTTCCAGTGCAGCGCGCACCTTCGGGCCGTCCGTGCTGCCCGCTTGCTTGATCGCGGCAGCCAGCAGGTAGATCGAGTCATAGCCTTGCGCAGCTGACACAGCCGAGTCGATGCGGTTGTTCTTCGGCTTGAACATAGCCACGTAGGCGTCGATGAAGGCCTTGCGCTTGGGCGTGTTGGGTTCCTGAATGAACGTCTGTGGCATGCGCGCGCCTTCGCCGTTCGCGCCCGAGTTGTCGATGTAGTTCGCCATCGCGAGCGTCCAGCTGCCTACGATCGGCAGCTTCCAGCCGAGCTTGCCCATGCCGTTGGCGATCTGCGCCAGTTCCGGGCCGATACCGTACGTGAGGATCACGTCGGCGCCAGCTTGCTTGGCCTTGAGCAACTGGGCCGTCATGTCGACGTCCTTGATGTTGAATTTCTCGACGGCGACCGGCGTGATGCCCTTAGCCTTGAGCGCCTTTTCAAGATCTTCACGACCGAGCTGACCGTAGTTGGTCGAGTCCGCGAGAATGGCCGGCTTCTTGAAACCACGGCGCGTGATCGCTTCTTCCACGATCATCGGCGCCTGAATGCTGTCCTTGGCGGCGTTGCGGAAGACATAGTTGTCCGGGTACTGGGGCGGCTTGAACTGGTCAGTGATGACCGTGCCCGTGGCCACGTTGTTGAACACCGGAATTTTGGCGTCCTGATAGAAACGCTGCGACGCGAGCGCCACGCCGGTATTGATGTAACCGACGGTGGCAACCACCTTTTCCTTGTTGATCAGTTCCTGAGCGACTTGCACGCCGCGCTCGTTTTTGGCTTCCTCGTCGCGCTCGACGAGCTGGATCTGACGGCCGAGCACACCGCCCGACTTGTTGATCTCCGCAGCGGCGAGACGCACGCCATCGCGCATGGAAACGCCCATCGACGACGAGCCACCGGTGAACGGGCCGGACACGCCGATCTTGATCGGATCGGCTGCGATGGCCATCGAGGCGGACAGGGCGAACGCGACAGCGCCAGCCATGAGCTTGAATCGGAATTGCATAAGGGTCTCCTTCGGTGCGATGCGTTTCGATATGACGCTTTTTTGCTGCGATTTTCTTGGTGTCGCAGGCCCTGCCGTGGATGCGCGAATACCGGGATGTCCCCCCCGTCGCACCGCCCCGGTCCTTGTAATTCGTGTCAGGGCGATACCGTCAAGCACGCGTCGAACGACCAACCTAGCGCGCCGATTATGTGATCGCTGAGTTTCGCCCGCAAAGGCGGGAATACCCCTACGGGGACGCGGGTTTGCGCCCCGTTATCGCCATTTGGCGCGGGTTTCCAAGGGGTTTTGCGTCGCGCGCCCATGTACGGCGCGTGTCAGGAGAACAGCACGGAGTGCCAAAGAGTTCGACTCGTATGACGGGTCGTAAGCGAGTTGTAAGCGAAGGCGATTATTCAGCGCGCAGGCGACACTCAAAAGACGCGCTATTCGCCCGACGCGACCACTTCGCGGGCGCCGTTGCGTCCCATCGGCGTAACGAGTCCGGCCGCTTCCATCTGCTCGATCAGACGCGCCGCCCGGTTGTACCCGATGCGCAATTGCCGCTGCACAGCAGAAATCGACGCACGTCGCGAATTCAGCACGAACGCCGCGGCTTCGTCGTACAGCGGGTCGGCTTCGGCGTCGCCCGCCGTGTCGCCGAACAGATCGGCGGACGCCGCGTCGGCCGGATCGCCCGCGAGGATGGCCTCATCGTAGTCCGGCTCGCCGTACTGCTGCCAGTGCTGCACCACGCGGTGCACCTCGTCATCGGCGACGAATGCGCCGTGCACGCGCTGCGGATACCCCGTGCCCGGCGGCAGGAACAGCATGTCGCCCTGCCCCAGCAACGACTCTGCCCCCATTTGATCGAGAATCGTACGCGAGTCGATTTTCGACGATACCTGGAAGGCAACCCGCGTCGGAATGTTCGCCTTGATGAGACCGGTGATGACGTCGACCGACGGGCGCTGCGTCGCCAGAATCAGGTGAATACCGGCAGCACGCGCCTTCTGGGCCAGACGCGCGATCAGTTCCTCGATCTTCTTGCCAGCCACCATCATGAGATCGGCCAGTTCGTCGATGACCACGACGATGAACGGCAAACGCTCAAGCGGCTCGGGCGCGTCCGGCGTCAGCGAGAACGGGTTGCTGACCTTCTCGCCCGCGGCGCGTGCGGCATCGATCTTGTCGTTGTAGCCCGCCAGATTACGCACGCCAAGCGCCGACATGAGTCGGTAGCGTTTCTCCATTTCGCCTACGCACCAGTTCAGCGCATGCGCAGCCTGCTTCATGTCGGTGACGACCGGCGCAAGCAGATGCGGAATGCCGCCGTAGACGGACAGTTCCAGCATCTTCGGATCGATCATGATGAGGCGAACGTCGTCCGGCGTCGCCTTGTAGAGCAGCGACAGGATCATGGCATTCACTGCCACCGATTTCCCCGAGCCCGTCGTACCGGCCACGAGCAAGTGCGGCGCACGTGCCAGATCGGCCACGATCGGCTCGCCCGTGATGTCCTTGCCCATCGCCAGGGCGAGACGCGAGCGATGCGTGTCGAAGACCGGTGCGGTCAGAATTTCCGAAAGTCGGATCATCTGACGTTGTGCATTCGGCAACTCAAGCCCCATACACGTCTTGCCGGGAATCGTCTCGACCACGCGGATGGACGTGACACCCAGCGCACGCGCCAGATCCTTCATGAGACCAACGACCTGCGCGCCGCGCACGCCGACGGCCGGTTCCACTTCGAAGCGCGTGATGACCGGTCCCGCGGATGCGCCGACGACCGTCACCGGCACCTTGAATTCGGCAAGGCGCTGCTCGATCAGTTGGCTTACTGCGGCGAGCGCTTCGTCCGAGACGACGTTGGCATGGTCGCTGGCCGTTGCCGGCGCCAGCAGGTCCACGGCAGGCAAGTCGTAGTCGATGGCGACGCGCGGCGGCGGTAGCTCGTAAGGCGTATCTGCGGTGAAGCTTGCCATTTGCGACGCAGCGGAATGCGCTGCACCGATGGGGGCCGACGGTGTCATGGATGCCGCACCGAACGACGGGATCGCAGGGATCACCGGCGTGGCAGGCCGCAGGTGTTCGGGGGTGGGCTGTGCGAGCGACGTCGTATCGTCCGACGTCAGCGGCAACCCATCCGCCCGTGCCCACGTGCCATCGGCGCGCAAAACGTAATGCGGTTTCGCGGAAGGCTCAAGGGCTTCGTCGATGTCCGACGGAATGACAGGCTCAGGAACGTCGAAAGGTCGGTCGAAAGGCGGAAGTGCATCGTCTTCATCCGATGCTTCCGCAGCAAGCTCCGCCGACGCGACAGCGGTTTCTGCGGCGACAGTCTGAGTTGCAGGTGCCGTGACGGTAGCGTCATACGCTTCGACGCTCGCCAGCACGTCGGCAAAAACGAACGGGCGCGGCGGCACAGCGGTGGGCATCGCTGCGCCGGATGCCGAAGCGACCGGCCGCCGAAGTTGCATCATCGGCGGCAAATTAAGTACTTCCGCAGGCGTCAACGGCGCAACGGGCGGCGGCGTTAGCGGCTCAGCCACGACGACCTCGGGTGACGCCGCCAGTGCAGGAATCTCAGGGGCCGCGATGTCGACATCGCTATCGAGCGACGTCGGCATGACGTCGTGCGAAACTTCAGCGACAGCTTCAGACAGTTGCGCCAATGTCGGCGCACCACTTGCGCCTGACGACTCAGGCGACGCCCAGTCTCGCAAGTCGCGTAGCAATGCCTCAGCTTCCTGACGCAGCGCAATCATCGCGTCGATTCTTGCCTGCTCGGCCGCGCGCGCGGCTTCTCGCACAGCTTCCTGTTCGGCCAGCATCTCAGGGCTCGGGCCTTCGGGCACAGGCTCGACAGACGGTTCTACGACGTCGTTGAGCGACCAGTCGATGGGCGAAAACTCGGCAACGTCGGATGCCAGCGGGACAGCGGCATCCGCCGCCGACCATGAGGCTGCACCACGCATGACCGGCATCGCTGGCGTTGCGGGTGTTGTTGGAGCAAAAGGGATCGACTCGGCGGCATTCGTTGCACTGTGCGTCGAGGCCTCATCGCCAGCCGCAGACGCCGTCTGCGACGTCGGTGCTTGCGGACGCGGCGGTGCGCCACGCGGCGGGATGTCCTCGAGACCCAACTGAGGCTTGCGGAACGGACTGTGCACGACTGTGCCGCGCAAGTGCGCCGGAGCCATACCGACAGGACGACGATAGCCGGTCGCGCCTGGCATCGATGTGGAATCCAGCGGTTCGGCGTGCGAAGCGGTACTCGGTGCCGGGGTTGCGTTCGTCGACCCCGAGGCGGGGCGCTGCGCGACCGGCGACTGCGACGACGCAGCCGGTCGCGGCTCGCGAGGCGTCATGCCCGGTTCGGCGCGCACGAATTCCGTCGTCCGCAGCGCTTCGCCACGGCTCAGTTTTGCGGCATACGCGCCACGCGGGAGAACGGCACGCGGCGCCGCATTCACGCCAAACGTCGGCTCGGCACGCGGTGCTCCGCGCGTGGTCAGCGGCGGAGGTTGCATGGCATCCAGACGCGCACGCTCTTCGTCCGACAGTTTCCAGCGCGGTTGTGCCGCCAGGCCGCGACGGCGCGGCACCGGCTCTTCGATCAGACTGCCGACGTTGTGGTGACCTTGTCCGACCGTCGGCGTGAAGCTGCCACGTTCACCACGATCCCCCGTGTCGAACGACATCTGCGACAGACCACGGACTGGCTCACGCACGCCGGTGTCGAAACGGGAATCGCGCGGCTCGAACGCAGGCGCGTCGTCCTCGTCGTCGGCCGATGGACGACGCGAGAACATGCCCCACCACGTGGTGCCGAAGACAAGCGGGAGAGAAAAAAGGAGGACGAAGCCGGAGAGGCCCATGGCCAGCGTGCCGCCGAGCGCGACGCTCAAACCATGGGAGAGCGACTGACCGATGCTGCCACCGGCAGTGTTGCTGTCGCCGCCCGTCAGCGCAGCCAGCGTGGCGCTGGACACCATCGCCAACGGAACGCCAAGCAGCATACGGAGCGTGCCGGGGCCGAAGATTCGTATCTCACCGCCAAGCAGACCCCGTACGCCAGGCCAGCACAGTGCCAGCAACCAAAACGTCGACAGTCCGAACCAGCCAAACCCCATAATCGCTCATTGCTTCAGGAAAACCCGGAGAGCGATTGTAGCAGGTAGGCCACCGCGCGGCGGCCCTGCGCACGGACTTTTGCGCATCATGCGTGCCACGGCGTGTGCCGCATCGCGCGCGTGATGTGTCCGCCGGACGTCAGCCGCGACCATGCGTTCCCGTCGGACGCAGGGACGGCGCGCCATCGGCCGCCACGCTGTCGCGCGTTGCGACCAGCAGCGCCTCGTCGGGCACGACCAGACTCAGATTCCGGCGACGCAGCGAACGCCAATCGACCTTGGCGAAAATGTCCTCGCCCAGTGCGCTCGTACTCGAGAGGTTCTCGACGCGCACGCCACGTGCGCGCAATACGTTGGCGGCCAGGCGGAACGACGGCTCGATCAACGTCGAGAATTCGGCGTCAAGACGCGTCGGCGCACGGGTTTGCATCGTTTCGTAAAAACGCGGGGTCGCTGCGGCATCGCGCAGATCCAACCCGTGCATGTACATCTCGGTGAAACCCAGCCACGTCGCGACTTGCAGCGCAAAGTACGCGACCGTGCCGCCGTGGAAAAAGCCGTTGTCGATATCGAAGCTGAAACCCAGTCGGCTATCGTCCCCGAAGAACGCCGCACTGGCGCAGACCTGCGCGTCCGCGCGCAGCATCTGCGTCGTGCGGGCCGCTTCAAACCCGCGCTTGAAAATGTCGTCGACGAGATAGAAGCGGCAGCCGAAGGCGGACATCGGGAACATATCCAGCAAACGGGCCAGCACGACCGGCGTGACGAACAGCACCAGATCGCGCGCCACGATACGGCGCGCCAGATCGGGACGCTGGCGCACGAAGCCCGCGTCGAGAATGCAGTAGTAGTTGAATTTGACGGGGGCGCGCTCGGTCAGCGCGATGGCCCCGTTCACGCCCATCACGTGATGCATCGGCAGCGCATCGTAGTCGATGTCGGCGACGGAAGGACCGCTGGCGATGATGTGGCAAGGCAGCCGACGCAGGCGTTGCAACTCGGCGCGACGTGCGAGCGGCACGTTGCGTCCGCGCCAGGTGAATCGTTCGATCGCCCCCATCGCATCTCGCGCAATCTGCGCGTGCGGCCACAGGCGTTCGTTGTGCCGCCACTTCGCCGAATGGCTGTGACGGTAGACGAGTTTGAGGAATGTCGAGAGCATTGTCGTTGTTCTGGTTAGGTGTTCTGGTTGCGCCGCGCTCACCTCACAGTGGTACGGTCCTAACCCCGTTCATATCGCGTGTCGGTCGATTGCCGAGCACCTGTGAGCCGACTGCAACCCCGCGACTCCCCCTGTCTCGCGGTATAGCTCACGATGGCATGGAGACCTGGCTCCATCACGTCGATGCGCAAATTCTGCCATTCCAGTTTAATGCCGGACAAGATTTATTCCAGTTGGAAATCTTACGTCGAGTTACCTTTCCGCGCCGTTTTCGACCGACGGACTTGACAGCAAAATCCCCTGTTTATGCGGGTTTGCGTCGGATTGGATGTGACAACACAGGGAAGGAAAGGAAATTTGCAGAGAAATAGAGCATTGCTAAAAATGCAGACAATGCTCAATGCAATTCGACGATTAATGCGTCGTCCGTAAGCGTCGTTGCGGGGAATGTGGGAGGCATTGACGGGCCACTCGCGCACGCGCGAATGACCCGGCTTTCACCGGACCGATCAGTGCAGCGCCGAGCGGTTACCCGGAGAGCGATAGAAAGACTGCTCCAGTTCACCGAGCAACGTTGCCAGTTGCGGATCGCGAATGAAGCTTGCGGCGGAGTCGGCGGCGAGGATCGCTTCGGGCGTTTGCGGCCGGGCAATGAGAAAGCCCTGCACGTAGTCGACACCAAGCTCGGAGAGCGCTTCTAGCGTTGCGGCGTCTTCGACCCACTCCGCCACGCTACGAATACCGAGGTTCTTGGCGAGCGCCACGATGGCCTCGACGATGGCCAGATTGGCCGGGTGCGCCGCCATGCTCTTGACGAACGCCCCGTCGATCTTGATCGCGTCGACCGCGAGATCCTTAAGATAGGAAAAGGAACTGAAGCCCGCGCCGAAGTCGTCGAGCGCGATGCGCCCGCCCAACTGGTGGATGCGGTCGACGAAGCGTCGCGTGTTGTCGAGATCGTGCAACGCGACCGTCTCGGTGATTTCGATGCACAGCAGCCCCACCGAACGCTCATGGGCGGCCAGCGTCGCAAAGATATCCCGCACGAAATGCTCGTCGTTGAGCGATGCCCCCGAGAGGTTGACGCAAACGAAGCGTGTCTTGGACAACTGATCCCGATGCGTATCGATCCACGCCAACGTATTCGTGAGCACCCATTTGTCGATCATGCCGATGGTGCCGTTCTCTTCGGCCGCGCTGATGATGCGCGACGCCGGCACGATATTGCCGTCAGAATCGCGCATGCGCAACAGCACCTCGAAGTTCAGCGAGTCGCCCGGTGACGCCATCTCCATGATCGGTTGCATTTCCAGGAACAACGTGTTGGGCGTGAGGCCGGCGTCGAGCGCGTCGATCAGACGCAACTCCGCCAGACGCTCCCGGAATGCCGCCGCTCCGCGTTCGTAGACGACCAGTTCGCGACGGCTCTTCTTCGCCTCACGGCAGGCCCGGTCGGCGGACGAAATCGCGTCGGGCACACGCATGTCGGTCGTCAGCTCGATGACACCGGCCGACGCGCGTACCTGGAACGCCCGCTCGCCGATCTGATACGGCTCTCCGGCGATAGCGTCCACCAGACGTCGCGCCACCGCCGCCGCTTCCTTGATGGTGGCATCGCGGAAGACCACGATGAACTCGTCGCCACCGGTGCGTCCCACGCTCTGTTCCGTCGACAACCGCGCACGCATCCGGTCGCAGGCCTGACGCAGCACCTCGTCGCCCGCCGCATGCCCGAACAGATCGTTGACGAGTTTGAAGCGGTCCAGATCGAGATACGCCAGCGCCGCCGGACGCGCATCCGAGAGCGTGCGGATGGCTTCGCCCAGCGATTTTTCGATGCCGCGCCGGTTCGAGACGCCCGTGAGCGGGTCGTTCTCCGCCAGATACCGCAGTTGCTCCATCGTGCGGGCACGTTCCGTAATGTCCTGTAAGGAACCTTCGATACGCCCGTCAGAGAAAATCGCCTTGACGAGGTAACGGCTGATTCGCCCGTCGTCGCGAGGCAGCGAGAGGATTTCAAGCTCGGACTCGTCGCTGTGCTGGGCGACGTCTAGCAGCATGCGCCATGTGCTCTGACCGAAATACTGGTCCCAGCGGAACGTGCGTCCCTCGGTGTTGGGAATGCCGAGCATGGTGTGCAGCGCCGCGTTGCCCCGCACGAACACCCCCTGATCGTTCAGCGTGAAGAGGCCGACCGGCGTCACGTCGTAGGCGTTGCGCAGTTCGGTCTGGGCTTCGAGCTTGCCCTTGTGTTCCAGGCGCATCTGCTCTGCAATCGCCAGCGCGGCCATCAGGCTGGAGAACAGCGCCGCCGTCACGCTGTTGAGCGCCGACGACAACGCGCGCGCATTGAAAGCGGCGGCGATAACTTCAGAGAACGTCGCGAACAGAACGATGGCCAGCGACGCGCTGTACCAGACCGCCACCCGAGAGCGTGTGAGTACCAGAATGCGCACGAGCAGCACCAGCACAATCACGATGCCCAACGCCGCCACGGCCCACAGCACCGGAATGAAGTGCGCATACGGCAACGCGATGGCGGCGCAGCACAGCACCACGCCGGCCCATTGCAGCACCATCACCATCCAGCGCAGCCCGATCAGGCGCAGTTCCTTCTTGAATAGCTGCGTGAACAGCGAATAGGTCAGCACGTAATAGATGGCGAACGTGGCCTTGCGTACCAGTGCGTCCCATTCCATCGGAATGGCGCGCTCGAGCCACTGCGTGTCTGCGCCCAGCGAGTTGGCGGCGAGTCGAAGATTGCCGATCAGCCAGGCGGCGAACAGCACATACAACCATTCCTTGTTGATGATGGCTGTGACGAGCACGAACGCCGAGAGCGTTAGCAGACCGCCTTCGAGCAAGCCGTTGCTGCGATGAAACTCCTTCTCGGAGATGCTCAACTCGGGCGCGGCCCATGCGACGAGCGACAGATGCGCCGGGCCGGAGAACGTGCCCTGACACAGCAACGTGACCGGCTCGACCAGATGACCGAGGTCGATCGCGAAGCCCGCCTTCGACATGCGAATCGCGCCGCTGACATCGCTCCGGTCGGCGCGGCCGATGGCCGGGGTGTCAGGGCTTCGCCAGCAGGCAAGCGTCTGCGCGTGCCGCGAGGGAAACTCGATGACGGTGCGCTCCTGCCCGCCTACCGGCGGGACCGAGAAGCGGAACCACACCGGCGCTTCGGATAGATGTGTGCTGAATTGCTGGACCAGCGGCGCGCGCTCCAGCGCCCCCTGTGCCATCGGCGGATTAAACGTCGCGGGAAGATCGCCCTGCGCCTGAAAGCTCACCGGGGTGGCACCGCGCACGGCGTACTGACTTTCCTGGAACATGAGCACGATGCCAGAGAGCAGCATGATCGCTGCGGGCACCGCGTAAAGGGAAATGCTTCGAAAGAGTTCGTCGAGCCGGGCCGTGATGCGCCAACGGCGCCGCGAGCCGGTGAGTTCGCTCAACTCATCGGAGAAATCGTTCGTATTACGGCCGTCGTCGCGCTCGTTGCCGAGTTCCCCCGCCATATGACTTTTGTGCCCTTATCTCGTTGGTCGCCCCCGTGTTGATCTCCGGACAAGGCGAGCATCGAAGCCCGCCTCCCCGGCCGGGCCGGCCCTGTCCCGTGCGGCCGTCTTCCGGCCGACACGGGCAGGTGTCTCTCGCCCGTCCTACGCGTTACCGCCGTCGTGTAAAACACTGCCTGTTGCAAACGACGGGATAACGTTATTTCGAATAACGGCATTACACCGCCAGGCTGTAGCCTGCTGCTACGCATCGTACCTCGTCGGCACCAAAAGATAAATCCCGCAAATGCGCGCCAACACTGGCTTCAACCGGCACTGGCCCGTCGTCGTTCTGTACCTGCCCAAGCGCCCCTTCGCCCGGCATGCCGAGACGCAAGTCGGGGTGATGGGTGAGGCACATATAGGCAAACAACGGGTGACCAGCCGACTGCCAGCGCGTGCGTGCCTGCGCCACATCCAGCGCCAGTACCCGATGCCCGATTCCGCCGACATGCGCCATCGGGATCAGACCCTGTGACGGGAAGACGTCCGTAAACATCAACGCTTCGTACTGCCGATGCAGCGGCGGGCGGGCCGTAATCACCATCCAGTCGATGCCCGAGACCAGGCAGTACTGATAGAACGCCTTGAAAAGCGCCGTCTTGACGACGCGCCCCACCGGACCCGCCACCACGCCAAGACGTGTGGCTTCCGCCAGTGCTGCGCTATCGAGCCATTCGGGCAACGGTGCGGAATCCTCAAGATGCAATGCCTGATAGCGATTGGTCTGGATCCGCATCGTGCCGAGCACCGCACCATCGAGCCGGGCGCGCGCCACAAGGACGACCGAACCCGCTTCCCGGTCGCTGACCTCTGGCTCGCTCAGCGTTGCCGCAAGCTCGGGCAAGTGACGGCCATAGGCCGCCTGGCGCATCGCAACGGCATCGCGCAACGACGACTCGTCGCTCGCGATGGTGACGACAAACGGCAGACGTTCCTCGCGCAGCGCGCCAATGCCGGACGTGGCTGACGCCGGGGCCCGCGCCGTCGCGGGTGACGACGCAGGACGGAGGTTTCCGGCTGGCCGGTCTGCATGGGTAATCGAGAGGACATCCGAAGCTTGTGCAAGGTCAAACATGATTGACACTCCTTAAGGTCAATGAAAGGGCTGGTGCCGTGCACTGGCGCTGACGCCGGTGCATCGCACAATTCCTTTCTTGACCCGCCGAGGCGAAGTGTCAAGTGCTTATTTTCGTTAGGTTTTTCGCAGTTTGATAGCACGGCTTCGCCCGCCCGTCGGTTCGTCGTGCCAACCGCCCGGGAACCCCCGTCGCGCCGTATAAAACGCCCCAAAACCCGACGCCCCCGCCCTTTCCTTCCCATCCCTTTGTCACCTATTTGCGACAGTTGCCGTCCAAAGAATGACTCTGGCAAAATGCTAAACCTGTTTACTAATTTACCGAACCGACGCGACGCGCAGCTGTTCCGTTCGACGTCGGTCCGGTGATCGACCACGACATTCCAAGACATGCCGAAAATCGACTGGTCTTCCCGGTTTGGCACGCTGGTGCACGACACGGCACGGGTCTACTCGCGCCTGTTCGACCGGCGCGCCCGGGGTAATTTCGACCTGACACGCGCCCAATGCCGCGTGCTGGTGATGTTGCACCGCTACGGTGTGCAGACGCAGGCCGAGCTCGCCGAGCGCATGGAACTCACGCCGATGGCGCTCGTGCGCCTGCTGGACCGTCTACGGGAAAAGGGACTGGTCCGTCGCGAGCGAGATCCCAAGGACAAACGCGCCCACCTGCTTTATCTGACGGACGCCTCCGAAGCCAAGATCGACACCATCGTCGCCTTCGCCAACGTCACGGAACGTGAGGCGCTGGCCGATCTCACGCCGGCTGAGCGCGCCGAACTGTCCCGGCTGCTCGGCAAAGTGCTGGCCAATCTGACGCGCGCCGAGGCGGAATGCCCGGCACCGGTGCGGCGACGTGAGGAGGCAGATCCGGCGTAAACATCGGAGAACACGGCAACAGGAGGAGATAAGCGCGATCCAGGCGGGACTCATGAGGGGAACATCTCTTTCCGCGCTTAGCGACACATAACAACGTCGGGCACGACCAGAACGACGATCTACCAGAGGAATTACCGTGGCATCCCCCAAAATGGCTGACGACCCGGGCAAACACCGGGCGCTCGTCAGCGTATCCGTCATGCTGGCAACGGTGCTGCAGACGCTCGACAGCACCATCGCCAACGTTGCGCTGCCCCACATGCAAGGCAGTCTGGCGGCATCGCAGGACTCGATCACCTGGGTTCTGACGTCCTACATCGTGGCCGCCGCCATCGCCACCCCCCTCACCGGCACGCTGTGCGCGCGCTTTGGACGCCGACGCGTCTTCCTGTGGTCGGTCGCAGGCTTCACCATCGCCTCCGCGCTGTGCGGCATGGCGCACTCGCTCACCGAGATTGTGGCGGCGCGTCTGTTCCAGGGGATCTGTGGTGCAGCGCTGGTGCCGCTCTCGCAGGCGACCATGCTCGACATCAACCCGCCGAGCAAGCACGGCTCGGCGATGGCGGTCTTCGGCATGGGTGTGATGGTGGGACCGATTCTCGGGCCATCACTCGGTGGCTGGCTCACCGACAGCTACGACTGGCGCTGGGTGTTCTACATTAACCTGCCCATCGGGCTGATCGCCTTCCTCGGCATCGCTGCCTATCTGAAGGAGCCGCCGGAACAGAAAGCGGGCAAGTTCGATGCGCTGGGCTTCGTCACACTGGGTCTTGCCATCGGACTGCTGCAACTCCTGCTCGACCGGGGCGAACAGCAGGACTGGCTGAATTCGACGGAAATCTGGCTGGAGATGCTGGGCGCGATCGTCTGCTTCGCATATTTCATCGTCCATACATGGACGGCGGGCGAACACTCGTTCTTCAACCGTGCCTTGCTGCGCGACCGGAATTTCAATACAGGCGTGGTCTACATCTTCGTGGTCGGCATCATTCTCTATGCCACACGAGCCCTGCTCCCGCCGATGCTGCAAAGCCTGTTCGGCTACCCCGCGATCCTGACCGGGCTCGTCACGGCCCCTTCCGGCGCGGGCACGATGGCCGCCATGCTGGTCGTCGGACGACTGGTCGGTAAGGTCGACGTTCGTTATCTGCTGGGTTTCGGCTTCGCGCTGACCGCCTATTCGCTCCACATGATGGCCGGCTACTCGCTGACGCTGAGTCCGTCGGACATCGTCTGGCCGGGCGTGATTCAGGGCTTCGGGCTGGGTTTCGTGTTCGTGCCGCTGACAACCGTCACGTTCGCCACGCTGCCGGGCCAGTTCCGCGCGGACGGTGCAGCAATCTACAGTCTCTCGCGCAATATCGGCAGCAGTATCGGCATCTCGGTGGTGCAGACACTCCTCACGCAAAACACGCAGGTCAACCACGCGGTACTTTCAGAGCGCGTCACGCCGTTCACACAAGGCGTCGAGACTTACGTGCAGACGTACGGGGCCGCCGCGATGGCCGCGCTCAACGCGGAGGTGACGCGTCAGGCGGCGATGATCGCTTACCTCGACGATTTCCGTCTCATGCTGTTCCTGACGATTATCGTCATGCCGCTATTGCTGTTCATCCGCATGAAGAAAAAGGCACCCGGCGAGCCCGACGAGATGGTTCACGTCGCTGCCGACTAAAGCGATATTGGCAATGCCGAAGCGCGCGAGTTATTAATAAATATCTTATAAATTCGACGCGCGCTTCTTTACGGATTTACGTGGCTTTCTAGGCTTCGGCTCAATACCAATACGCGAATCTCCGGCAAGCACCAATTTCGTCACGCGCTCGACAACCGCCTCGAATTCAATTTCCGACTGCGGGATGTAAAGCCATTTCCCCAGAACCGGATGCGGGCGCAACGCAGGCATCTCCTCAATGAGCGACGCATGGTGTTCATGCGACGTGCACACCAGCAGCCCATACCACGGCGGATCCCGGTCGATCACGGCAACACATTGCCGCCCGTTCAGATACGCCGCTTGCGCACCGAACATCCGCTTGTGCATGAAGGTGTCGTCACGCTCGAACGCATCGAAAATCCAGAGAAGCGAATTACGAATAGAGGATGGCATACGCTGATTGCCTCAATAACCTTTAGAAAATCGAGATATCGGTAACAACTTATTACAACTCACCAAAATACAACGCCGACATTTGTAATTGTCGAGCGGAACATCTAATTTGAACTCACTCGAATTGCGCACGATGAAATAAAAAACTCGCCACCCTCAGGAGTGCGATATGACAATCTCGCCACGTGCAGTTGAGTTCGTCCGGCATTCGCCGTGCCAGTCGCCGCCCCTGCCTCTCAAACCCCTCATTATCGCGCTGACGTTATGCGTCACCGCTCAGGCACGCGCCGCATGCGACAACATCGCTCCCGCCAGCGGCACAACCGTGACCTGCACGGGCACCGACGGCGTGGTAGCCGCGCAAGCCGGCAGCACAGGCGTCAACGTGAACGTGCAGCAAGGGGCCAACATCAGTTCGGTCCGGACCACCGCCGACGTCGCAACCATCACCGTCGATTCATCGAGCACGATCACCAACAGCGGCACAGTCAGCATCACAGGGACCAATTCGCCGCAGCCCGGACGCGGTGCTGCCATGCTCGGCGCGCACGACTACAACGTGCTGGTCAACACATCCACCGGCGTCGTTTCGACATCGGGCTACGAAAACGACGGCATGGCCGTCAACGGCAACCACGGCTCGCTGACCAACAACGGGACGATCACCGTCAACGGCCCGAACGCCTTCGGCATGACCGCCGCCTGGGGACAATCCTCCGGCCTGGGCCTGTTCAGCACCTTCGTCAACACCGGCACGATCACGGCCAATGGTGGCGGCAGCCGTGCGATCAGCGTCGTGGGCGGACAAAGCACCGTGACGAACAGCGGCACGCTTATCACCACAGGCGGCACGGCGTCGAACCGCTCGTTCACCGTCTTCATGCAGGGCAACAACAATAACCTCACGAACAGCGGCTACATCGAAGCGCGCGGCGTCAACAGCGACGCCGTCGTATCGAACACCGCATCAGGATTCACGTCGTCTATCGTGAACCAGTCGGGCGGCCAGATCATCAGTCGGCAAGGCTTCGGCGTTCGCACGGTCAACGGCACGATCACGATCACGAACGCAGGCCTCATCGAGAGCGATGTCGGCACCGCCATCGCCATGAACGCGGCGGCGAAATCCAATACCCTCACGCTGCAAACCGGTTCGCAAATTATCGGCACGGCAGATGGCGGCAACAGTGCGGTCAGCCGCGTCAACTTGCAGGGCACGGGCACGGCGAGTAACGCCTTCGTGAACTTCGGTACGCTCAACATGCAAGGCGATAACTGGACGTGGACCGGAAGCGGCAACTTCACGACCGCGCAGTTTCAGAGCGGCGTGTTCAATCTGAACAGCACGCTGGGCGGCGCGACGTCTCAAGTCGCCGCCGGGGCCACGCTCGCAGGCACGGGCACGCTCGCGGGCAACCTGACCAACGCCGGAACCGTACACCCGGGCGACGGCAGCGGCAACGGCACGCTGACCGTTGCCGGCAACTACACCGGTAGCGGCGGCAAGCTCGCCATCGATACGGTGCTGGGCGACGACTCATCCAAAGTCGCCCCGCTGACGGTCAGCGGCGGCACCATCGGCGGTAGCACGACGATTGCCGTCAACAATATGGGCGGCGCGGGCGGACTCACGACCGGCAACGGCATTCCGATGGTCAACGCCGTGGGCGGAGCGACGTCGAGCGCCAGCGCGTTCGCCCTCGGCGGCACGGTCAGCCAGGGGGCATACACCTACTATCTGTATCGCGGGGGTACGACCCCTGGTTCGGAAAACAGCTGGTTCCTGCGTTCGACAGTACCGGTGGCCACCGCCGTGACCTACATCGACCCTGTAACCGGCCAGACTGTCACCACAGTGCTTTCGCCTGTCGGCGCAGCGGGCAGCCCGCCAACGGCCGCCCTAGGATCGACGCCCATACCCATCTATCGCGTGGAAGTCCCCGTCTATTCGACGATGCCGGAAATCGCACGCGTCGCCGGGTTCGCGCAGATGGGCACGTTTCACGAGCGACAGGGGCAACAGGGCTTGCTGACGGAGAGCGGTGTGCTACCGGCCGGCTGGGCCCGAGTGTGGGGACAAACCGAACAGTTCCGCGCCAAGGGCGACGTGTCCCCGCAGTTCGACGGCAACATCGGCGGCGTGCAGGTCGGCCACGATCTCTTTTCGCACAGCACAGACAGCGGGCACCACGACCACATCGGGATTATTGCGGGATGGACGCGCGCCTACGGCGACACGCAGGGCAGCGCGCTAGGATCGATGGACACGCACACCGGGTCGCTAGGGCTGGACATGTACAGCGCGGGTCTGTACTGGACCCACGTGATGCCCAACCTCGCCTACGTCGACGCAGTTGTACTCGGCTCTGCGCTCCAATACGAATCGAAGCCCATCAGCGGCATGAACACTAGCACGCACGGCAAGGCGGTCGCCGCGTCGCTCGAAGCTGGCTGGCCGATTCGGCTGACGCCCGCCCTCATGCTCGAACCGCAGGCGCAGATCGTCTATCAGCATCAGTCGCTCAACGATCTGACGGACGCCGTCTCGTCGGTGTCGTTCTCCAACACAAATAGCTGGCTTGCGCGTATCGGCGCGCGTCTGGAAGGCAACTACGACGGCGCGCGCGGGTTGCTGCGGCCGTACCTGCTGTTCAACCTGCTGCATACGTTCGGCAACGACGGCCGCGCCATCTTCGGTGGCACCACTCCGATCGTCAGCAGCGCAAACACCACGGCGGCACAGTTCGGCATCGGCGTCGCCGGACGCTTTAACAAGCACGCGAGCGTGTACGCCACCCTCGCTTACCTCACGCAAATCGACGATACCCGCCAGCAGAGCGTGTCTGCCACGCTCGGACTGCGATGGAGCTGGTAAGCACCGCCGCAGGGGCGAACGAGCGCGTTCGGTAGCACGTGCAGCTTGTAGTGGTTTTCGCCATTGAACCGGTTCTCACCCGCCGGCCGCGGCGTGCAAGGGCGGCGTCGCTACGTCGGGCACCTCTGTCCGGTCGACACGCGGATCGGCGACGGGCATGGCCGTCTCCGGCGTGTAGCGCACACAACGGTTCCGTCCGGCGGCCTTGGCCTGATACAAGGCACGATCCGCCCGTTGCACAAGCGACGACAGCTCGCCGCGCGAGCGCTCGTCACACGCGATGCCGATGCTCACAGTCGCGGCGACCGTCTCACCCTGCACCATCCGTGCCGAGCGCTCGAACGCCTCACGCACGCGCTCGGCAATGGTCTGCGCTTCGTTGGCACCCACGCCCGGCAAGAACAACGCAAACTCCTCGCCGCCATAACGCCCGAAGATATCGTCTGCCCGAAGCTGTTGCGATGCCGTGCGAGCGAACAGCAACAGCACGGTATCGCCGAACGGATGGCCGTAGGTGTCGTTGATGCGTTTGAAGTGATCCAGATCGAGGAGCAGCAATGCGACGGGGGCACGGGCAGCGCCGTGACGTCGCAACTGCTCACGGGCGAGCCGTATGAACTCAGGGCGGTTAAACGCCTGCGTCAACCCATCGCGGGTCGCCGCGCGGTGCAGCGCAATTTCCGAGCGCTCCTTACCCAACGACACCATCAGGAAGCTCGCCACGACGATCAGCACGAGCATCTCGGTCGTGGAGACCTGCGGCCCGAACCACGCGAGGAACTGCGAATCGGTCGGCCCAAGCCACACGAGCGCGGCAGCACGCGCCGTGTAGAACGACCCATGCAGTACCGCGACGACCGCCAGCACGATGCTGCTCGGCAGCCGTAGCCCCGAGGCCTGCCAGAACTCTCTCGCCGCCATCAGGCTGTAGAACGCCAGCAACGAGAAGAACAGCACGCCGCCGCTCCAGGCGTCGAGCGGCCGCGCAAACAGCCACGTCCCCCAGAGCAGAACCGCCGGACCGCCGAAGACCGTGACCCACTGGACGCTTCGACCGTAAAAGCGCCGCGCCCCGCTCCACACCATGGCGAACGCTAGCGTGGCGACGGCATTGCCCAGCGGATAGAGCACCGCGAGCTGAGCGCTTCGTGAGGCCAGCAAATAGAGCACAGGAGAGAACGTCGCGAGCAGGAAGGCCAGACTCCACCATCGTGGTGATTCGGCTTCGTCGCGGCGTAAGGCGTCGAGCATGAACAGGATGCCTGTCGCAATGCTCAATAAGAAGGTCACAAACTGTAGCGTCGGCAGATCCAGCGCCGGCAGCGACAAACCAAGAGCCATGGCTCCGTCCCCCGTACGCACGGCCAGCGGGCGATCATCACCGTCCCGGGCGCATGCGCAGTTTGAAATACGGGGGGTAAAACCTGACTGAATGATCAGCGGTTCGTTATTTTGGAGATGGCAAAACGCGGCAGCCGCTTGCGCGCCGTATGCGGCGCACCGTCTGGCCGCCCCGGTCCGGCCATCGGTTTCTCTGAGGAGTGTCCGTCGTCGCTGGCGTGTCTCGCGCTTCCCTGAAGCCCACACGGTCGTGGACCCGCTGTGATATTTGACGCGCGACGCCGGAATTCCCTGAATTCAGCACTGCTCCATGTCCATGCGGCGGGATTCTAGCACGTCAAATTGAGACGACAAGAACCGCTCAGCCCCACCCGACAACGACGTCTCAACCTTCCTTACACTGCCTCTCTTACATTTCCTGACGCCGCCGCGCCGACAATGCGCCTGCCGTCTGAATCACGAGATCGGCAAACCGGCGCTCGTCGCGCTCTGCATTCCAGCGCACACGCGGCACGGCAATATTGATCGCCCCGATGGCCCGGCCATCCTGATTGACGACGGCCGCCGCCGTTGAGATATCGCCCATGAAGAACTCGTCTTCGGTGTGGGCGTACCCCTGCTTGCGGATGCGGGCAAGCCGCTCCTTGATCTTGCGCGGCTGCGACACCGTCGATGGCGTGAACTGGACGAGGTTGGTGCGCGCCAGAATATCGTCGATCTCGACGTCATCGAGCGTGGCGAGCATCGCCAGCCCTGGCGCCGTGCAATACGCGGGCAGGCGCGAACCGACGATCACATTGGCATTGAACACACTCCGGCTGACGATACGTAGCACGAAAACGATATCCGTATCCAGACGCACGGTCAGATTGGTCGCCTCTTCCGTCTCCGCCGCCAACTGCTGCAAATAGGGTGCCGCGCGACTGACCAGCTCATTCGAGACGAGATAGTGATACGTGAAGTCCAGCAGCTTCGGCGAGAGTTCGTATTTCTTGCTCTGCGGATCCTTCAGCAAATAACCCAACGCCGAGAGCGTGAACGTGAAACGCTGCGCGGCGCTGATGTCGAGGCCAGTGGCCGCCGCAATTTCGGACAGCGACAGATGACGCTTCGAGCCATCGAACGCGGTGAGCACCTTCATCGCCTTTTCGACGGAATTGACGTACAGCGTAGACTCCGTCGACGACGTTGCCGAAGGCGTCTCTGCCGAGACGGATGTGACGGCGGTCTTTTCTTTCGCGCGGCTGCGTGGGGTTTTGGTGGTGGCCACAGTCAGATGGGTGTTTTGACGGATTTGGCTGGATTATCGCATAAAAATAGCACTCTATCTTTATGCGATAACTCTAAATCCACGTTCAGCCCTCGCGTGCGCGCTGCCTCATTTCGTTGCGACCCACTCCCACGCGCCTTGCGTGTCTCGCGACAACAAGTGCTTGCGGATTCGCTCCGATGGCGTCGTCTCGAACTGCGCGGTCTCGCGATAGTAGCGCGGCCGTTGATAGCTGGCCAGACGCTCCGCCGCCCAAGTCGACAACGCCGTCCAGTCGACGGCCGCCTCGCGGAACTGCACGTACAACATGACGTCCTGCTCGCCGATCTCGCTCGCCACGCCGATCGCCGCACATGCCGCCACCGCCGGATGCCGCGCAAACACCCGTTCGATTTCCCAGGCCGAGACGTTCTCGCCTCGCACGCGCATGCTGTCGGTGCGACGTCCGATGAAAACCAGACTGCCGTCGGCACTGCGGCGCGCACTGTCGCCCGTATAAAGTTTGCCGTCGCGCAGCGCTTTCGCCGTGGCGTCGGGATTATCGAGATACCCCGGCAAGAACACGCCGTCGACATCGCTCGACAGGACAATCTCCCCCGGCTCCCCATCGGCCACCGGCTGGCCCGCGTCATCGAGCAATTCCAGCGTCAACCACGGCAACGCATGGCCGATGGAGCCGGGTTGATCGGCGTCGTTCAGCGTGGCGAAGCTTGAACACTCGGTCATGCCGTAACACTCGCGCAGCACACAACCCAGGCGTTCGCGCGTTGCCTGCCAGGCACTCGCCGAGACACCTGCGCCCCATGCCACACGCAGGGAATTTGTCGCCGGTTGCGCGTCGCGCGGCAACTGCATGAGGATGTCCAGAATGCCGCCAAGGTAGTGAAGATGCGTGGCTTGCGACTGCTCGCACTGCTGCCAGAAGCGGCTCGCCGAGAAGCGCTCGACCACGTGCATCTCGACATCCACGAGAAACGGGATCAACAACATTTGCGCGCCGCCAATGTGGCACAACGGCTCCCACAGGAACAAGCGGTCGCCGTCGGCTGCATCGGCCACGCGCAACGCTGCCTCGCTGGCAATGCGCATCATGCGATGCGTGAACAAGACCCCCTTGGGTGCACCCGTCGTTCCCGACGTATAGATGATGCAAAGCACCGATGCCGGTGTGACGGCCGCTGCGGCCGGCGGCTGCCCTGTATAAGCGGCGGCCTGCGCCATGACATCCGACATCCAGTGCCGAACCACTTGTGTGCCGTGATGCCCGGGTTGCTCGGCGGCGAGCGCAACACCGGCATCGAGCACATCGGCGAAAGACGGCTCGGCGATGAGCAGCTTCGGTTTGGCGTGCCCCAGCAGATACTCGATGCCGTCGCCTTTCAGACGCGTATTGACCGGCACCCACACGAGGCCCGAGAGCATGAGCGCGTAGATCAAGGCGACTTGCGCGGCACTGTTGCCCAGCATGACCGCCACGCGATCGCCCGGCACGAGTCCCTGCGCGGCAAACCACGCCTGCATCGCGCCGACCCGCGCGGCCATCTGCGCACGGTCGATCGCCTCGCCCTCGAACACGACGACCGGCTTCGATGAAGCCCCTTCACGTTGATTAAGCCCCGCCATGAGCAGCGGCACGACATCGAGCGAGTCGCCCTCTGCCCGCTGCGGGAAGTACTGAAGATATGGATGCGACGACATGGGTGATGCGTGTGACGATTCCGACGCCGAAGACGTCTGCGCACTCACCGGCGCAACTCGGGCAACGTTAGACATGGACATACGAGAATCCGCAGGTATCAGTAGCTCTTGCGTTTGAAGATGGAAGACAACCAGACGACGAACACCATCAGGAAGACCAGCGACGTGGCGACAGCGGCCAATGTCGGCGTCACAGCCAGTTGGATGTCGTCCCACATCTGCTTGGGCAGCGTGGTGTTGATCCCGCCGGACACGAAGATGGCAATCGTCAGGTCGTCGAACGACACGATGAAAGCGAACAGGAACGCCGAGCCGAGGCTTGCCGCGAGCAAGGGCAACAGCACGGTGCGTACACGGGTGAAGGCCGACGCGCCGAGCATTTTGGCGGCATCGTCGAGCCGCCAGTCGAAGCGCTTGAAGCTCGCCGACAAGGTGACGACCACGTACGGAATCGCCAGCACGGTGTGACCGATGACGAGGCCCGCATTAGTGCCCGCCAGTTCCCACCGTGCAAACAGATACAGCAGACCGACGGCGACGACGATGCGCGGCACGATCAGCGGCGCGATGAACACGGCGAACAGCGGCTTGCGCCAGCGCGACGGCAACCGAACGAGCGCAAGACTCGCTCCGAAGCCGAGCACGAGCGCGAGCGCGGCCGTCGCGAAGCCTACGCCCAGCGAGCGCCACAACGCCGCCTGCCAGACGCTGGATTCGAGAAACGCCACGAACCACTTGAAGGTGAACAGCTCCGGCGGGAACGACACGAACGATTGCTTCGTGAACGCCAGCGGCACGACGAACGCAATGGGCAGCACCAGTGCAAGCACAACCGCCCACGTATAGGCCTTCAGGCCCAGACCGCCGTCCGCCCGCTCGCCGCCTCGCGAGAACGACAGCTTGCCTGCGAGACGTCCGACAGTCATCAGCACCGGCAACATCCGGCCGCCCGCTCCTGCGCGTCGTTCCGGCGCTTCTCCGGCCAACGACGACAGACCGACCACCCGGTCGTACACGAAGAACACGACGATGGAGCACAGCAGCAGGACCGTCGAGAGTGCGCCCGCAAACCGCAGATCGAACAACTCCAGCACGGACGAGATGACCAGTTGCGCCACCATCGACTCACGCGGCGAGCCAAGCAGTGCGGGCACGATGAAGAAGCCGAGACTGGTGATGAAGACGAGCAACCCGGCCGCCGCCGCACCCGGTCCGGACAGCGGCAGGAACACAGTAAAGAATCCCGTCGAGCGATCCGCGCCGAGCGTTTGCGCCGCCTGCACCAGTTGCATGTTGATGCCGCGCATGATCGGCAGCATCGTCATGACGGCGAGCGGCAGCATCGCGTGCACCATGCCGATCAGCACGCCCGTCATCGACGGCGCGAGCGTGCCCGCGCTGTCGAGCAGACCGAGGTGCGTGGCGAGCGTCGTGAGCAGGCCCGTCTTCGAGAGCAGCAACATCCAGGCATAGGTCTTGACGAGATAGCTCGTCCAGAACGGCAGCACGATCCACAACAGCCAGCGCTCACGCGAGCGCGCCGACAGGCGGGCCAGCAAATACGCCACCGGATAGCCCAGCAGCACCGACAACGCGGCCGTCAGGAAGGCAATCCAGAAGGTCGAGCCGAGCACCTTGATATAAACGGCCGAGTGCGTCATGCGCGCGAATTGCGCGACGGATAACACACCATCGGCATCGTAAAGGCCGCCTTGCAAGATCTCGACGACCGGCACGATGAAGAACACAGCGAGGAACAGCAACGCAGGCAGCGCCGGCAACCACCGGGCCACGTGTTTCGGCCAGGCAATACGGGGCCCCGCCTGAGGCAGGCGTTGAACAAGCCACATGGCAAATACTCCTGAAGCGGATGACTTGGGCGAAAGAAGACTCAGCGCGTGAGTAACGTGGCGCGGCCGTGATCCCACGCGAGCCCGACGCGCTCGCCTACGCGTGGTGTCAGCTCACGCGGACAGCGCACGGTGAAATGCGCGCGCTCGGCATCGGCAGCGGAGGCGGACTCACCGCCCTGCCCCAGCGATACGATGGCGCGCGTGTCTGAGCCGAGAAAGACCACCTCGCGAATCGTCCCGGCAAGTGCACCGTCTTCCGGCGTGGTCAGCCGTGCCGCCTCCGGGCGCACGAGCAGGCTCGCCGCACCGGCCGCAGGCAAATCGGGGCTCGGGCCAATGGGCACCAGACGCTCACCCACGCGCAGCGCGACGCGTCCGTCCGCCAGACGCTCCACCACGCCATCGAGCAGATTCGAATGCCCGAGGAAGTCGGCGGCAAAGCGCGTGGCCGGACGGTCGTACAACTGCGCGGGCGTACCGATCTGTTCGATGCGCGCCTGATTCATCAGACAGATGCGGTCGGACAGCGTCAGCGCCTCATCCTGATCGTGCGTCACATAGATGAACGTTGCGCCCAGCTCCTGATGCAGACGCCGGATTTCCAGTTGCATGTGCTCGCGCAACTTCTTGTCGAGCGCGCCGAGCGGCTCGTCGAGCAGGATGATCGACGGACGAAACGCGAAGCAGCGCGCCAGCGCGATACGTTGCTGCTGACCGCCCGACAACTCCGAAGGCAGACGTTGCGCAAACGCCTGCATCTTGACCATGGCGAGCGCCGAGTCGACGGCCGGTCCCAACTCGGCGCGCGGCAGCTTGCGCATGCGCAAGCCATACGCCACGTTCTCCCAGACGGTCATGTGCGGAAAGAGCGCATAGCTCTGGAACACCATCCCGATGCCACGCTTGCCCGGTGCGTCGTGCGTGGCGTCGCGCCCGTCGATGAGCAACTGGCCCGCGCTGGGCTCGACCAGCCCCGAGATCATTTGCAGCAGCGTGGTCTTGCCCGAGCCAGACGGCCCGAGCAACGTGAGAAATTCCCCTGCCGCGACGCGCAGATCCGTCGGCAGAAGCGCGGGAGTCTCGCGGTACGTCTTGGCAAGACCGATGGTTTCCAGTTTGGTGCTCATATTCGTGCTCATCCTGCTCCGGTATTCACAACACTTGCATCGACGCTTACGACAGCAGCCACGCGTTGAAACGCTCGGTAGCCTTCGTACGGTTCTCGGCCCACCACTGCGGACTCGGTAGACGCATGCCCTTGAGGTTGGCAGGCGCGGTCGGCAGCAGCGGTGCGCGCTCCTTGGGAATGCCATCGAATGCCTTGAGGTTGGTCGGACCATACGCGAGGTCCTGCGTGATGAGCGCCTGTCGGGCCGGATCGCCGCAGAAACGCACGAACTGCTTCGCGAACTCGGCGCGCGGCGTGCCCTTCGGAATTCCCCACCCTTCGATGGAATACAGCCCCTGATTCCAGACGATCTTCACCGGTGCCTTGTTGTCGATGGCCGCCTGCGCACGCCCGTTCCACGTCGACATCATGTCGACGTCGCCGCTCTGGATCGCCTGCATGGCCTGCGCCCCCGACGTCCACCAGAGGTTGATGTGCGGCTTGATCTTGTCGAGCGACTTGAACGCGCGGTCGAGATCGAGCGGATACAGCTTGTCGATGGGCACGCCGTCGGCCATGAGCGCTTGTTCCAGCGTGTCGAGCGGGCTGCGGCGCAGCGAACGGCGGCCCGGGAAACGCTTCACGTCCCAGAAGTCGGCCCACGTCTGCGGCGCTTCTTTCTGAAACTTGTCGGTGCGATACGCCAGTACGGTCGAGTAGACGTCGACACCCAACCAGTCGGCCGTCACGGCCTCGGGCATGATGCCGGGGAAATCGGCCGCCTTCATGCCGATCGGCTCGAGAAAGCCCTTCGATTCGAGATACGGAATGTCGGCCGACAGCGTGAGCGTGGTGACGTCCCACACAAAGTTCTTCGTCTGCACCATCGCCGCGAACTGCGCCACTGGCTGCGAATCGCGCGCCACGCTCACGACCTTGATGCCGGTCGCCTTCTCGAACGGGTCGTAGAACGCCCGGCGATAAGCGGCGGTGTACGGGCCACCCGGATCGGAGACGATCAGTTGCTTCGCCTGAGCGAATGCCGTGTGCGACGCGAGCATCGGCACCGAGCCGGCCAGCGCGGTGACACCGGCCATTTGAAGCAGACGGCGGCGGGACGGATTTTGCGGGTCGTGCGAGTGAGACATAAGGAACTCCGCTTGTGCGATGGACAGACGCAACACGCCTGCCCTGTGTGGGTTGCCGCCCGTCGCGCCGTTGTGACTAGGTGTCCACAGGCAGCGACGGAGGTAACGCTTCAGTCGATGGCGATCTCTTGTGGATCGGCCGGTAGTGGCGTCAGGCTTTTGCCGTTTCGGCCTTGGCGGCCCGCTTGGCGAAGAACGCTGCCATCATGCGCGCCGGTTCGCCCGACTCGTACGACTCGCGTTGAATGCGCATGCCCGCTTCGATGGCGTCCTGGAACGTGCCTTCGGTCATTTCGCGGAAGCGCTGCTTGTCCAGACGCATCGCCACCGGCGGCTTCTCGGCGAGTTCCGTCGCGATTTCCAGCGCCTTGTCGAACACCTTGTCTTCCGGCACGAGGTGATGGATCAGGCCAAGGCGATGGCTCTCGTCCGCGTCCATCAAACGGCCGGTGAGCGTCAATTCGATCGTGCGCGACAGCCCCAGCATGTGATTCATGATCCACGGACCGGTCGTGCTCGCGATACCGGCATTGATCTCCGGCTGCCCCATGCGCACGCCCGGGTGGCCGACGCGAATGTCCCCCAGCAGCGACACCTGGAAGGCGGAGCCTGCAGCCGTGCCGTTCAGCGCCATGACCAGCGGCTTCTTCAGGCTACGGATCACGTCGTAGTAGTGCTCCCAACCCTTGATCCACTCGATGGCCGTGTCGCCGTCGAAATGCTTCGCTTCGGCCAGATCCTGTCCGGCCGAGAACGCGCGACCTGCGCCGGTCATGATCACGGCCGCCACGTTATCGTCGGCATTGAAACGCTGGAGCGCATCGATGATCAGTTCTCGCATGGCAATAGTCCAGGCGTTAAGCGCCTGCGGACGATTCAAGGTGATCACCGCCACCTTGCCAACCTGCGTGAAGAGAACTTCCTGCTCCGTTTGCTTTGCTGTCTCGCTCATTTGAACTCCAAGGGCACCGACGCGTGGACATCACGCGTGCATTGAGAGGGCGACAATGCGATCAACGCATTTTTCGCTAAACAGTTATCTCAGTGCAATAACTGTTATCTGAGAGCAATATAGTTATTCCAAAAAAATGGTGCAAGCAGAATCAGTTCAGGGTTTACCTCAGGCGGTTGCACCTTGAGGATCGATGACACAACTCAGTACGGAATACATGGCGAACGAACGGTCGAGCGTCGACAGGAGGTGGCGCACGCCTGCGCAGCGCCATCCGACGAGGGCGCTCAGGCGATGTCCATTGAGGGATCGGGGAGAAAAACGCGGCGATCGGCCCGGGAGGACCGACTGGCTTTGAGAGGCTGGAGGTCAGCCGGGGAGAAGGTCGCCCACGGGCGACCTGAAGACTAACTACGGTTAATCGCCTTGCGCCCGCGACTTTTGTTTGCGCAGGCGGCGAATGGCTTGCAGTTGCGCCACGGCTTCGGCCAGTTCGGCCTGCGCCTTGGCGTAATCGATGTCGCCGGTCTGTTGCTCCAGCAATGCGGCAGCTGCTTCGCGGGCACGCTCCGCGCGCGCCTGATCGAGACTGTCGGCACGCATGGCCGTGTCGGCGAGCACCGTCACCCGGTCAGGCTGGATCTCGACGAAGCCACCGGCGATGTACAGGAACGTCTCGGTACCGTCGACACCTTCGATGCGCACCGTTCCGGGACGCACACCCGAGAGCAGCGGCGTGTGCCCCGGCAACACCCCCAACTCACCTGCCGAGCCGGGGATTTCCACGAATCGCGCCTCGCCCGAGAAAATCGCGCGCTCGGTGCTGACCACGTCTACCTTGAGTAATGCCATGTATTTCACTTCTCCCTGCGACACGACTTCCGCCGCCTGAGCTTGCTGCAGCGCTGTCGTCGCGCCGTGTCCTTCCTAAGGTCTGGCGAACCCGGACGCGAACCTATCGCGCCCCGAGTCCGCCCTGAACATCACAACGTTCGTGGCGTCGCGACACCAAGATCCGTCGACATCTTCAATAGCGACTCCCAAATCGGTGTCGTGAGGTCGATATGATCGTGATGCTTCTTGCGATTGTCCGCCTCGTATTCACCGGGATACTGCACGCGGTCGAAGCCAGGCTGCGGCGGGCATGACGTCAGATAGTCGATAAACGCCTCCACCTCGTGCGAGCGCCACGTGGCGGCGAAGTCGACCTGCGGGTTGAGCACGATGGCGAACATGTTGTTCGTCGCCACGCCCGCACGCGGGTGTTCCGGCTGTATCGTTCCGCCGCCCGAGAGCACCCCCGCCAGCAACTCCGTCACGATGCCCAGCGCGTAGCCCTTGTGTCCACCGAACGGCAGTAACGCACCGAACGGCTCGGTGAAGAGCACGTTCGGATCCGTCGACGGATGACCGTAACCGTCGATCAACGACCCCGGCGGCGCCTGTTTGCCTTCGGCCGCCAGCACACGTGCCTTGTTGATGGCGATGGCGCTCGTCGCCATGTCCACCACCAGCGGCGGACGGTTGTTCGGCAACGGCCCGGCAAAGCACAACGGATTGGTCGTCAGGCGCGGCTCGCTGCCGCCAAACGGTGCAACCATTGGCTGACGGTTCGTCACATTCGTGAACGCCATGAACACCAGCCCTTGATGCGCCGCCATCTCGCCATACTGGCCCATGCGGCCCAGATGGTGGCTGTTGCGCAGCGTCAGAATCGCCACGCCCTTTTCGAAGGCGCGTGCAATCGCATGCTCGACCACGAACTTGCCCACGTGCTGACCGAAGCCGCGATTGCCCTCGAACAACAACAGATTGCCGTGATCGGTGAGCACGGTCGGACGTCCGCTCGGATTGACCTGTCCGTCCTCAAGCACTTTGCGATAGGTCGGCAGAATCGACAGGCCGTGACTCGCATACCCGACACGGTCCGATTCCACGAGATGCTCAGCGACGTCGAGCGCGATGTCGTCCGGTACGCCCTGCGCGAGCAGCAATTGTTTGCCGAAGTCGACGGCATCTTTCAGGGGGATTCGCATAGTGACTCCTTATTCATCGAGCGCAGCAGGCACGCATTACAACCAGCCCAGCCAGCGCCAGTACGTCGCGGCGAACACCAGCAGCAAAGCGTAACCCACGACGGTGACGATGATCCCCACCTTGGCGAATTGTTTGGCGGTGAACGTGTCGGTGCCCAGACACACCATGTTCTGCGGTGCGTTGATTGGCAGGATGAAACCGAAGCTGACCGTGAAGCCAAGCAGCATGGTCATGCCCAGCCGGTTGAAGTCACCCGGCAAGGTTTGCAGCACGGCAATCAGAATAGGCAGCATGGCCGAAGTCAGCGCCGTGGCACTGGCGAAACCCAGGTGAATGAGGATGAGGAATGCGGCCAGTATCGCGAAGATCGACAACGTCGGCAGCGAATCAAGGCCCGTTGCGGCCACCACGTGATTACCTAGCCACTGCCCTGCCTGCGTCGTGAGCAATGCGGTGCCAAGACTGATACCGACCCCGAACACGATCACGGTGCCCCAGGGAATGCGCGACTGCACGTCCTTCCAGGTCATCACGCCAAAACGCGGCAGCATCAGCACCACCAGACCGACGTAGGTGACCGAGGTCGTATCGAAGCGGTGCAGCTTGCCTTCCGTCGCCCAGAACAGCAGCAGTCCGATCGACACCGCAAGCAAGCGCTTTTGCGAACTCGTCATCGGCCCCATTTCGCGCAGTTGCGCTTCCACGGCTTCTTTGCCGCCGGCAATGGCGTCGGCCTCGGGTGGCATCAGCTTGAGCACGAGCACCACGAGCACCACCGACATGATGATCGCCCACGGCGCGCCGGCGACAAGCCACTCAGCCCACGTAATGCGGTCGCCGAGCATCTTGTCCATGAAGCCCACGGTCAGCAGGTTCTGTGCGGCCGCCGTCTGAATACCGACGTTCCAGATACTGGTCGCCTGCGCCACGATGATCATGATGCCTGCGGCAATATTCGAGCGCTTATCGACGCCGAACGCGGCAATCACACCCATCATGATCGGCACCACACAGGCGCTGCGGGCGGTGGCGCTGGGAACGACAAGCGAGAGCAGGATGGTGACGGCAACGGCACCGATCATCACGCGGCGCGTGCTGGTCCCGATCTTGGAGAGGGTCACGAGTGCAATGCGACGGTCGAGCCCGGTGAGGGTCATCGCCGCAGCGATGAAGAGCGCACCGGCCACCAGTGCGAGGGCCGAGTTGGAGAACCCGGCAAGCGCCATGCTAATAGCGCGCGACGTGCCGTACTCGACGCTCGGATCCTGCACCGTGGGCGCGGTGCCCACGAGAAACGCCATCAGCGAAGTGATGATGATGGCGCTGGCTTCGTACGAGACGGCCTCGGTAATCCACACCACCACGGCAAAGGCGAGAATGGCCAGCATGCGATGGCCTGCGACCGGGAGATCGTCGGGCATCGGGATAAAGAGCACGGCAATCATCACGATCACACCGGCAATCAGCCCGATGGGTATCGCTTTCTTCTGGGGAGGGCTTTGCACAGAAACGTCAGGCGTGCTCATAAGGGGGCTCCAGAACGGAATGGCATGCCGGCAGTCGGCATGTCTTGAGGAAATGCCACGCTTGAACTGCGGGTCAATCCTACCTGCATTGAACTTGGCGAGGCAAGCTCGGGGCATAGGCGTGCACCGTTGGCCGCAGGCCCTAACGCAGCGTGGGGCAATACGGGCACGGCATAGGCAAGCGTGGCGGGGAAAGGGCGAAGTCCGACAGTCCCGTGTGCATACAGATGCACGGGACAGCAATCAACGCGGCGGTGAATGCAGCACGCGAGGCATTCGGGGTGTACCGGCGCACCAAAGGTCCGGACGCCCCGGTCGCCGGAAATGCATCGCAAATGAAACGGTGACGCGATCCACGCAGGTGATACGGTTCGCAGTGAGGTGCGCGCAGCTAGAAATGCAGTCCGAAGTATTCCGGTGCACCGGCGAACAGTTGGGTATTGAGGACGGGATTGGTCAACGCGCGATGCCAGAGCGTCTGATACAGCCCTGTGAGTCCGGCGCGCGGTCCGGTCACCATGCCGTCCGCGCCCGACGTCAACCCGGCATTGCCGAGCGTCCCGCTTAGCGTGCGACCGCTGACGATGACCGGGTCTGCCGCCCACGCGCCCGCGTCCGCGAATACGTCGTGCCACGGCGCGGGAGCCGCACCTACGAGCGCCGGCGGCGGCGAACCCGGCGGCGTATGGGGAGACACCCGGGCCGACGCCCGGGCCGCACGCTTCGAACGTGCGGCCCGTGTCGGCCGGGCGCCAGACTTGGCCTGCGCCGTTGCGGACTTCGTCGCCGCCTGCACACCGGTGGAATTCACGGGATGCGGCGGATTGGCGGCATGTGCCGATGCCACCATCCAGAAGCAACACAACAACGCCAGCGCCGAGCTGGCGCCCATCAGGCGGGTAAGCGACTTCGTCATGACATCCTCGTGTATCGGCGGTGATCCCCGCCTGTCTTGGGATAGTCAGAGCAAATTTCGGACCACGAGAGACAACTGTTTGATTCTTATGCACTTCTTATTCCACCATTCGCAGATGTCCGAAGAATTCCCAAGATTTGTTTCACTTCAGAAACATCCGGCGGCCGCGATTGATCATCGACGATACGTTTTGACCGCCTTGCAGGCCGGTGTCCACGCTCGCCGGTGAAGCATTGATCGACTTTCGACGCTTCGATTGTCGTCCTGCGTTTCGTCTGGCGCTTTGATGTGGGTCAAAAAAAGCGCACGACCGTGCGAAAACCCGAATTGACGGACGACGAACGTTATGGCGAGGCACGGCGGCGTTTTAGCAGCGGTCAATGGGGCGTTGACTGCCCCTGGGCTCGGAGGCGTCCGAAAATGCCGGGGCCCTTCAGATGTAGGGAGCATGTCTCTGGCACAATCGCTCAACGCTAGCGGCACGGGGCCATCGACCGACTGTCCGGTGCGCCCAATGACATAAAGGAGTCAGCAATGTCCCAGTTCGATGTGGATCTGTTCGTGATCGGTGCCGGTTCGGGCGGCGTGCGAGCCGCACGCGTCGCCGCGCAATACGGCGCACGCGTGAAAGTCGCGGAAGAGTTTCGCGTGGGTGGCACGTGTGTCATTCGCGGTTGCGTGCCGAAGAAGCTGTTGGTCTACGCCAGCCGGTTTGCCGACGAATTCGAAGATGCCGCCGGTTTCGGCTGGGAAGTGCCCTCCCCCAAGTTCGACTGGAAAACGCTGATCGCGCGCAAGGACACCGAGATTGCGCGACTCGAAGGCATCTACACGACCAACCTGGAACGCGCAGGGGCCGAACTCGTCGCGGCGCGAGCCGTAGTCGAAGGCCCACACACGGTCGTGCTGCCCGCCACCGGTGAGCGCATTACCGCGCGCAACATTCTGATCGCGACGGGCGGCCGTCCGGCAGATCAACCGCACTTCGTCGGACGCGAGCACGCCATTTCGTCAAACGAAGTGTTTCATCTCGCATCGCTCCCCGAGCGGATTACGATCATCGGCGGCGGTTACATTGCACTGGAATTCGCAGGGGTTTTCGCCGGGCTGGGCTCGAAGGTGACCGTCGTGCATCGCGGGCCGCATTTGCTGCGTGGCTTCGACGAGGAAGTTCGGACGTCGCTTGAAGCCGCATATCGCGAGCGAGGCATCGAGATCCTGCTTGAGCGCACGATCGAGCGTGCAGAGAAGACTCAGGACGGCTTGCGCATTAAGCTGTCGGACGGCAGCGCGCACGAAGCGGACGTGCTGTTGAGCGCTGCGGGGCGTGTGCCGTACACGCAAGGACTCGGGCTAGCGGCCAGTGGCGTGGCACTCAACGACAAGGGGGCGGTGATCGTCGACGAGTTCTCGCGCACGAATGTGCCGTCGATCTTTGCCGTTGGCGACGTCACCGATCGCGTCAACCTCACGCCGATGGCGATTCGCGAAGGCCAGGCGTTCGCGGATACGGTGTTCGGGGAGCGCACCACGCGCGTCGACCACAAGCTGATTCCGACGGCAGTGTTCAGTACGCCGGAAATCGGTGTGGTGGGACTGACCGAGAGTGAAGCCCGGGCACAGTACACACAGATCAAGGTGTACAAGGCCACCTTCCGCCCGCTCAAGGCGACGCTGTCGGGCCGTCAGGAAAAGATGCTGATGAAGCTGCTCGTCGACGGCGCGACCGATAAGATCGTCGGTGCGCATATGGTCGGGGATCACGCAGGAGAACAGGTGCAGTTGCTGGGCGTCGCGCTGTCGATGGGCGCAACGAAGGCCGACTTCGATCGCACGCTCGCCGTGCACCCGACGGCCGCCGAAGAATGGGTGACGATGCGCACGCCGGTGGCGTAAATCGGCACCACCCGACGCGGGTACTGAAGCCATTGCCGTGGTCAGCGCCCGCGTCCACCTATCCGAGTCTAAGTCTTAGAACGTCTGATACCAGACGCCGAAGATGGCAATCGGCGTGAGCACCAGCAGCAGTACGCGCCATACCGGTACAAACCACTGCGCGCGCGAACCTTCCAGCACAGTACGTGCCTTGGGCCAGATGCACGCACCGACGAAGATCGCGATGCAAAGCCCGCCCGCTGGCATCAGCAGATTGACGGTGACGTAGTCCATCAGATCGAAGATCGTGCGGTTGAACAGTCGTACTTCCGACCAGACGCCGAACGATAGTGCCGCAGGCGCACCGAACAGGAATGTCGCGACGAACACTGCGAGGACCGCCGGACCACGCCGCCATTGATATTCGTCGATCAGAAAGGCCGCGACCGGCTCGAACAGCGAAACGGCCGAGGTCAGCGCGGCGAACAGCAACAGCAGGAAGAATGCGATGGCAATGGCGTGGCCGAACGGCATCTGCGCAAAGATGGCAGGCATGGTGATGAATGTGAGGCCGGGACCGGCATCGGGCGGCACGCCGAACGCGAAAACGGCCGGGAGGATCATCAGACCGGCAAGGCAACACGCCAGTGTCGCAAGCGTCGCGACCCAGACGGCCGAACCGGCAAGCCGTGCGTCGCGTGGCAAATAGGATCCGTAGACCACGATCATGCCCGCCCCCAGCGACAACGAGAAGAACGCCAGTCCTAGCCCTTCGAGCAGCGTGTCGCCGGAGATCATAGAAAAGTCGGGCGTAAGGAACCAGGCCACACCCGCCATCGCCCCAGGCAGCGTGAGCGCTCGGGCAATGACCATCAACATCAGCAGGAACAGCGCGGGCATGAGCCACTTGCCTGCCCGCTCGATGCCCTTCTGTACACCGGCCGCGACGATCAACGCCGTCAGACCGAGAAACACCCCCATGCTCGCGAGTAACGCCACCGGATTCGCGGTGAACGCCGAGAACTCGGCGACCAGCCGCTGCGTATCGTTCGCGAGGACCGAGCCGGTGAACGCGCGCATCAGGTACGTCACCGTCCAGCCACCGACCACGACGTAGAACGAGAGAATCGCGAACGCATTGAATGTGGCGATGCGCCCGACCCAGGCCCAGGCGCGTCCGCCGAGCGTGCGCAACGCGGTCGTGATGGACTGCCCCGTCAAACGGCCAACCGTCATCTCTGCCAGCAACAGGGCGACGCCGAGCGTCAGCACACAGGCCAGATAGACGACGAGGAACGCCCCCCCCACCGTGCTGCCCGACGACATACGGAAATTTCCAGACCGCGCCGAGGCCAACGGCAGAGCCAGCGGCGGCGAGCACGAAACCCAGCCGAGATCCCCAGGTGGCACGGCTCGCTTCGCCCGAGGCTTCGGTTGCAACGGGCGATGCCGCTGGGGCAGCAGGTGAGATGGGCAAATGGGACACGTGTCTCCTCCGGAAACGGACGTGCAGCCACTCGTTCCACGCGGCTTGGCACCGCGCGGGAGCGACACGTCACTGGTTCATTGGAATGGCGTCAGGCAGATTACTGGCATGGCACGGCATCGTTATCGGAACGATGCGGATCACGTGCGCCAGCGCGCGACACCACAAGGGTGGCCGGAGAGTCTACGCGGGAAAAGGTGCCTACCGGTTTAGGAAAGCACCCAAATTGGCATCAGTGGCCGAGTTCGACCTCGCCTGCCGAGGCAGAACGCGTCCCCGGTTTCGGCGGATTGCTTTCGCCCCGGTACGCGAACACGACTGAGAATTTAGTGGTGTCACCTTCATTGCGGCCAGCCGCGTGAAACAGTCCGCTGTGGAACAGCACGACATCGCCTTGTGCAAGTTCCACTTGTTTGCCACGCGCCACGAGCGGCTGATTGTCCGGTTCGTCGGGACGCAAGAAGTCCAGCGAATCGAGCTGATGCGGTTGGAGCTGCTCGCGGTGCGAACCGGGAATGAAGCGAAGCGCCCCGTTGTCGCGCGTCTCCGGCCCCAGCGCCAGCCAGACCGAAACCAACGAGTTCTCGGGGAACGACCAGTAGCGGATATCGCGATGCCAGCCGGTTGCCGTACCGAAGTGAGGATGTTTCGTCATCACGCAGTTGTGGTGCGCGAGCGTCAGCACCACGTCTTCGCCGAAGATCTGAGCAAGCGATTCGATCAGGTCCGGGCGCGTGGCCCAGTGGCGAAGTGCATCGCCGCGATCGTAAGCCTTGAGCAGACGGCGAACCGTCTGGCCCCCCTCGGCGTCGCGCGATTGCGGTGCGCCCTCATAACCCACGTCGGCTTCGAACTCGAGCGGTAGCGTGGCCGCCGCCAACTGCGCTCGCACATCGACCAGAATCGCCTCGCAGTCGGCCTGCGCGACGTAGCGCGGAAGGATCAGATAACCGTCGTTACGGAAGGTTTCAAGTTGCGATGCGGTAAGCGCCATGATGGTCGGCGAAGCGGGCAATAAGCTGACTGTTAATGGGAAATGACGAGGACTTGGAGTTTCGCTGTAACCAGATGAATCGGGAGGACTTGCAGGGTCATGGCCGTTGACGTCGTCGCTGTATCACATGGCGTCGTAACGGCAATGGCGCTCAGGCGGCGCGTTTACGTCGTCGGGGCGGCAGATCGCCGGTCGTCTTGCGTTCGAGCTTGGGTTCGGGCTGTGGCACGTCGGTGCCGGGCAGCGACGCCTGCGGATTACCGGCGGGACGCGGCGTGTCGACCACGCTGCGCAGACGGTCGAGCTCGCGGGTGAGCTTCGCCAATTGGTATTCGAGCTGGCAATTACGGCGATACAGCGTGCGCATTTTCTGGCTGAGCGCCTGCGTCTGTGTCCAATATTCCGGATACATGACGAAACGCCCATCCGGGCGTTCGACGACGCCAAGCCCGCTCTGCCCCATCACGTCGATGGTTTCCAGCGCGTAGCGTCGAACTTTTTTTACCGTACCTGCCGCCATTTATTTCCTACAGTCCCAGCCTGAGAGAGTCAGGCGCGGCATTTTGCCACGAATTCGGCCCGCCCGGGCGGCAAACCCGCGTCGGACCTGAGATTTATTTTTCTGCCGCGGCCCCGCCGGACGGGGCTGCGATCGACTCACTTCGTCTCGCTGGGGCGCGACCCGGGAACCCGCTTCGGTTTGTCGACTTCGATGGACACGGGATCGCTCGCCGGAAACGTCTCTTCAAGCGCTTCGTCGAGGTCGCGTTCCACGGCGTCCTCCTTGTGAGGATGCTGTGGGCCGGGCTTGCGCGTGGGGGTATCGCTCATCAAGTCCTCCGCTGGTAAGGCCGCGCCGGTGCGCGACCGTCCCCCTACTATACCGCGAGCAGCGTAGGCTCGCGCGTCGCGTCAGGCCGCTGGCGTCAGGCGTGCACGGTGGCGCGTCAGGGCCTCCCGCACGAGCGCATGCATTTCCTCACCGTCCGGGGTGTCGACGAGGGCCAGAATCTGCGAACGCATGCGCGGATCCCAGAATTTATGCAGGTGCGTCGCGACCTGATCCAGCGCCTCTTCGCGATCGGGCAAGGAGTCGAAGAAGTCTGCAATGCGGTTAGCCATACGCACGAGGTTGTTGCCGTCCATCGAAAGTCTCCCGCTCCGTCAGGGTCACGGCCGTCAGACGCGCTCGTCGAGCGCCGCCCCGCCGGTGTAAATCACGCACTGTTCGCCGCGAACGAAGCCGACAAGCGCCACACCCGCCGCATGCGCCGTACGCACCGCCAGCGCCGTGGCCGCCGACACGGCCGCCACCATCGGAATGCCGACTTGCGCCGCTTTCTGCACGATCTCGACGCTGGCGCGACTGGTCATCAGGACAAAACCGCTGTCGAACGCACGCCCCTCGCGGGCCAGCGCCCCGATGAGTTTGTCAAGCGCGTTATGACGGCCGACGTCTTCCCGCAGACAAACGATCTCGCCCTGCGGCGAGCACCAGGCCGCGCCGTGCACTGCACCGGTCACGCCGTTGAGCGCCTGATGCGCTGCCAGCCCCTCATGCGCCGCCGCCAGTGCCGCATGGGTCACTCGCAACGGCTCGCCAGCGGACGGCAACGGCCGCAACACCTGATCCAGACTCTCGGTGCCGCAAAGTCCGCATCCGGTGCGCCCCGTCAGATTGCGACGCCGTTCCTTAAGCCCGGCAAAAGCACGCGACGACACTTCGAGGTGCGCGGTAATACCCAGTGAGGTCGCCGAAACGTCCACGCCATAACACTCGCGCCGGTCGTTAAGAATGCCTTCCGACAAAGCGAAACCCAGCGCGAAGTCTTCGACATCGGCCGGTGTCGCCAGCATCACCACATGCGAAATACCGTTGAACTCCAGCGCGACGGGCACTTCCTCGGCGAGTTCGTCGCTCGCCGCCTGCCACGCGCCATGACGGAAACGCCGCACGGCGAATGTCGCGTGAGGCGAGAGGCTTTCGGGGTCGATGGCTGTCGGCGCGACGTCGCATACGAGCGCGGCGATGCCATCGATCTCATTGCTGGCATCGCCTGCCAATTCACTGGCTTCGCGGGCTTCACCCACTTCACGTAACGGGTTGGACATCGTCAAACACTGACTCCAGGTCATTCCAGGGGTTCGCGCCCCTACTTCGCCGATACCGGTTCGGCAGGGTTGCGGGCCGCATCGAGCAATTCGAGTTGCGTGCGGTTGAAGGAAGAATACTTGGCCTGCCACGCCGACGGCTGCACCACCGGCAGCACCTGCACGGCCGTCACCTTGTATTCCGGGCAATTCGTTGCCCAGTCCGAGTTATCCGTCGTGATGACGTTCGCGCCCGATTCCGGGAAATGGAACGTCGTATAAACCACACCGGGTTGCATACGTTCGCTGAGCATCGCGCGCAGCACCGTCTCGCCCGCCCGGCTCCGGATGCCGACCCAGTCGTCATCCTTGATGCCCCGCTCCTGCGCGTCGTGCGGATGGATTTCGAGCCGGTCTTCGTCGTGCCAGTGAACGTTGTGCGTGCGGCGCGTCTGCGCTCCGACATTGTATTGCGAGAGGATGCGCCCCGTGGTGAGCAGCAGCGGGTAGCGCGGCGTGACCTTCTCGTCCGTCGGCACATAACGCGTGATGATGAAGCGCCCCTTACCGCGCACAAAGGCGTCGACGTGCATGATCGGCGTGCCGTCGGGTGCCTCGTCGTTGCACGGCCATTGCAGACTGCCCGCTTCGTCCAGACGCGCATAACTCACACCATGGAACGTCGGCGTGAGCCGCGCAATCTCGTCCATGATCTCGGACGGATGCGCATAAGGCATGTCGTAGCCCAGGCGCTTGGCCAGCGCGATGGTGACTTCCCAGTCGGCCATGCCCGGCAACGGTGCCATCACCCGGCGCACGCGAGAAATGCGTCGCTCGGCGTTGGTGAACGTGCCGTCCTTTTCGAGGAACGTCGTGCCCGGCAGCAGCACGTGCGCATACTTGGCGGTCTCGTTCAGGAAGATGTCCTGCACGACGATGCACTCCATCGCCTCCATCGCCGCCGCGACGTGCTGCGTGTTGGGGTCGGACTGCACGATGTCTTCGCCCTGACAGTAAAGTCCCTTGAAGCTGCCGTGGATGGCCGCGTCGAACATGTTCGGGATACGCAGCCCCGGCTCGGCCTGCAACGTTACGCCCCACGCGGCTTCGAACTCCTCGCGCACCAACGTATCGGACACATGCCGGTAGCCCGGCAATTCGTGCGGGAACGAGCCCATGTCGCACGAACCCTGCACGTTGTTCTGTCCGCGCAGCGGGTTCACGCCGACCCCTTCGCGCCCGACGTTGCCCGTCGCCATCGCCAGGTTCGCGATGCCCATGACCGTGGTCGAGCCCTGCGCGTGCTCCGTGACGCCCAGCCCGTAGTAGATCGCTGCGTTGCCACCCGTCGCGTACAAACGCGCAGCGCCGCGAATCTGCTCGGCAGGCACGCCCGTCACCACGGACACCGCCTCCGGCGAGTTCTCTGGCAGCGCCACGAAATCGCGCCACTGTGCATACGCTCGGTCTTCGCACCGCTCGGCAATGAACGCCTCGGCCAGCAGTCCCTCGGTGACGATCACGTGCGCCAGCGCATTGACCATCGCGACGTTGGTGCCGGGACGCAATGGCAGATGGAACGCCGCCTTCACGTGCGGTCCGTCGACGATATCGATGCGACGCGGATCGATCACGATGAGCTTCGCCCCCTCGCGCACACGCCGCTTGAGTCGCGAGGCGAAGACGGGATGCCCGTCCGTCGGGTTCGCACCCATCACCAGAATCACGTCGGCGTGTTCGATCGACTTAAAGGTCTGCGTACCGGCGGACTCGCCGAGCGTCTGCTTCAGCCCGTAACCCGTCGGCGAATGACAGACGCGCGCGCAGGTATCCACGTTGTTATTGCCGAAAGCGGCACGCACGAGCTTTTGCACGAGATACGTCTCTTCGTTCGTGCAGCGCGACGAGGTGATGCCGCCAATGGCGTCGACACCATACTTTGCCTGCAGCCGACGGAACTCCGACGCTGCGTAATCGAGCGCCTCATCCCACGACACTTCGCGCCACGGATCGGTGATCTTGCTGCGGATCATCGGCTTGGTGATCCGCTCCTTGTGCGTGGCGTAGCCCCAGGCGAAGCGCCCCTTGACGCAGGCATGGCCTTCGTTCGCGAGACCGTCCTTGTATGGGGTCATGCGCACGACCTCGCCGCCCTTCATCTCCGCCTTGAACGCGCAGCCGACGCCGCAGTACGCGCACGTCGTCACGACCGCATGCTCGGGCTGCCCCATTTCGACGATGCTCTTTTCCTGCAACGTGGCCGTCGGGCACGCTGCCACGCAAGCGCCGCACGACACGCACTCCGAGTCCATGAACGGCTGATCCTGCCCGGCCGAGACGCGCGCTTCGAAGCCACGCCCGGAGATCGTCAGCGCGAAAGTGCCCTGCGTCTCCTCGCAAGCCCGCACGCACCGGTTACACACGATGCATTTCGACGGGTCATACGTGAAGTACGGATTGGACTCGTCCTTGGTGCTGTGAATGTGGTTATCGCCGTCGAAGCCGTAGCGGACTTCGCGCAGACCGGTCACACCGGCCATGTCCTGCAACTCGCAATCGCCGTTGGCCGCGCACGTCAGGCAGTCCAGTGGGTGATCGGAGATGTAAAGCTCCATCACGTTGCGTCGCAAGTCCTGCAACTTCGGTGATTGTGTGCGCACCTTCATGCCCGGCTCGACGGGCGTCGTGCACGAGGCGGGGAAACCGCGCCGCCCTTCGATCTCGACCAGACACAGGCGGCACGATCCGAACGGTTCGAGCGAATCCGTCGCACAGAGCTTGGGGATGTTGACGTCGTTGCCCGCTGCGGCGCGCATGATCGAGGTGCCGGCCGGAACCGTCACGCTCAGACCGTCGATCTCCAGCGTGACCTCGACTTCGCTTTCACGCCGCGGCGTGCCCATGTCCGGGCCGTGGCCCGGCGAGACTTGTGCATTCGGATGGATCATGTGTCGTTCTCCCATTCAGACGTGCAGGCTTTGGACGTTGGCGTGTCAGGCAGCTTCGGCGCATCCGGCGCCGTCGGGCAGACCGAAGTCCGCCGGGAAATGTTCGAGTGCAGAGCGCACGGGGAACGGCGTCATGCCGCCCATCGCGCAGAGCGAACCGGACACCATCGTGTCGCAAAGGTCGTGCAGCAACTTCACCTGACGCGCGGACGTATCCCCGCGCCGGATCCGCTCGATCACCTCGACACCACGCGTCGACCCGATACGGCACGGCGTGCATTTGCCGCACGATTCGAGCGCGCAAAATTCCATCGCATAGCTCGCCAGTCCGGCCATGTCGGCCGTGTCGTCGTGGACCACAACACCGCCATGCCCCACCACAGCACCTAACGCCGCGTAGGCCTCGTAGTCCATCGGCACGTCCCATTGCGCGTCGGGCAGATAAGCGCCGAGCGGCCCACCGACCTGGATGGCCTTCGCGGGACGCCCGCTCGCCGTGCCGCCACCGAAGTCGTCGAGCAGCGTACGCAACGTCACACCGAATGCCAGTTCCACCAGACCGCCGCGACGGATGTTGCCCGCCAGTTGCACCGGCAGCGTGCCCTGCGACCGGCCCATGCCGTACTCGCGATAGGCCTGTGCCCCATGCGCGAAGATGTACGGCACGCTCGCCAGCGTGATCACGTTGTTGATGAGTGTGGGCTGTCCGAAAAGACCGGACAGCGCGGGGATCGGCGGCTTGGCACGCACCACACCGCGCTTGCCTTCGAGGCTTTCGAGCAGCGCCGTTTCCTCGCCGCAGATATAAGCGCCAGCAGCCTTCGCCACGCGCAATTCGCAGGCGCGTCCGGAACCGAGGACATCCGGCCCGAGCCAGCCCTCACGACGCGCTACGGCCATCGCAGCCTCCAGCGCCGCGATGGCGTGGGGATATTCGCTGCGCACGTAGACAATGCCTTCGCTCGCGCCCACGCTCAGCGCCGCGATCGCCATCCCTTCGATGAGCACGAACGGATCGCTTTCCATGATGAGGCGGTCGGCAAACGTGCCGGAGTCGCCTTCGTCGGCATTGCAGACGACGTACTTCTGCGCGGATTCGGCGCGACTCACCGTACGCCACTTGATACCGGCCGGGAATGCCGCACCGCCGCGTCCGCGCAGCCCCGAGTCGAGCACCGTCTGACAAGCGGCCTCCGCGTCGAGCGCGAGACAGGCGCGAAGCCCCGCGAGGCCGCCGTGCGCCAGATAATCAGCCGGGTCCAGTGGATCGGTCACACCCACGCGGGCAAACGTCAATCGTTGCTGGCGCGCCAGATACGGAATCGCCTCAACGCGCCCCACGCAGGCGGGCATGGCGGCATTCCAGCTTCCGTCGGGATTCTCCTGCGAGACACTGCGCTCTGCGTCCTTCGCTGCGCACGCGGGCCAACCGCTGTCGAATAGCGCTGCGACCTGCGACGGCTGCACGTTGCCGTATCCCACGCGCCCCGCAGGCGTCGCTACCTCGACGAGCGGCTCCAGCCAGAACAAGCCCCGCGAGCCATTACGAACGATATCGATGGCAACGCCGCGCCGGGTCGCCTCGGCGGCTACCGCCGCCGCCACCCTGTCCGCGCCAAGCGCAAGCGCGCCAGAGTCACGCGGGATGTAGATACGGAAAGACTTCGACGCCTCAGTCATGACGACCCTCCTTGCTGGCGACGGCATCGGCGAGCAGCACGTCGAAGCGTGCCGGACTCACACGCGCATGCAATTCACCGTTGATCGTCACGGCAGGCGACAACGCACATTGACCAAGGCAGTAGACCGATTCGACGCCCACGCCATTACATGCGTCGCCATCGATGTGCGCGCCGGTACAGGCTTCGACATGGGCGACAAGCGCTTCGCCGTCGCGACTGCGACAGGCTTCCGCACGGCAGACCTGCACGACGGTCGATGGTGGCGGCGCGCTGCGAAAGTGGTGATAGAAGGTGATGACGCCGTGGACCTCGGCGCGAGAGAGATTCAGCGCGGCAGCGATGGCTGGCACGTGAGCGGGATCGACGTAGCCGTCAGCGTCCTGCAAGGCATGCAGCAACGGCAACAACTCGTGTGCGCGGCCAGCGTGGCGAGCCAGCAGCGGCGCGAGCGTCGCATGAGGTGTGGGCACCATCTCGAATTGTCTCCTGGGGCAAGACCGCGTTTCATATGTTCTTGATTGCATATGATGACAACAGGTCTTTTGGGGGCTCAGTCCTTACGACAGTAGACCAAACGCCCCGTCCCAACAAGCCTCGTGCAAATACCGATACCCTCACATGACCGTTCGCGCTGCATAGCAACATGATGCAGACATCCAGCCCATGCGGGCCGGGGGGCGGTCAATGAAAAACGTCCCGCATCGTATATGCATGAGAATACATATGAAACTTCACCCTAGTAACGGGAATGCCTCGGACAACGACGTCACTCGTCCCGTCGCCCCTTCGCTGTAGCCCGGGATGGCATGAACGGTCTGCCGGTATTCGCCACTCTGGAGAATCTCAAGCAAAGCCTGAAGATGCGGGGACTCGCTGCCGCTCTCCGGGAACATCAGGCAATAACGCTCCGTGAGGATCGGGATGAAATCGAGGCCGAACTGACTCGCGGCGGCTTCAATAGCAAGGCCGGCGTCGGCGCGTCCGCTGGCGATATACGCAGCGACGGCGGCATGCGTGAATTCGATGTTCTCGGCACCGGCCACCGCCGAGGGATCGATACCGTCCTGCGCCAGCAACAAGTCGTAAATGATGCGCGTGCCCGACCCGCGCTCGCGGTTCGCGAAGCGCGCGCCCGTGCGCGGCAGATCCGCCAGCGTCCGGATGCCGAGCGGATTGCCGCGCGCCACGAGCAGACCGAGACGTCGCGACGCCACGTCCGCCACGCGATACGACTTACCTTTCAGCAGTGGCATGTACTGGTCGAGCACCGGCTCGGCGAGCGCGCCAATCGGCACGTGAAAGCTCGCGACTTCGCATTCGTGCTTGGCCAGCGCGGCAATCGCTTCAATGCTGCCGCGATAGCTGACGTCGATGGGCAAACCGGCGCGTCCCGCGAAATCAACCAGCGCCGCCACCGCCAGGCCGTGACTCGCGAAGAGCCGCAACTGGTCGGTTTCCTGAAGCAACAAATCGTCGAGTTCGGTCTGCAATTCGGACGCCATCGTCTCCAGCAACGGGCCGAGCCGGGCCTGCAGTCGCTTCTGCCCCCAGAGCAATCGCTGTGCGAGCGGCGTAAGGACGGCTCCGCGCCCGCGAGCCATCGTGAGCAACGGCGCCCCCATCAGCGACTCCACTTCCTTCACGTGCCCCCATGCGCCACGGTACGACTGTCCCAGCACCTGACTGGCGGCCTGCAAGTTGCCGTGCGTCTGCACTTCGGTGAGCAGCGACAACACCTTGTCGAGCGGCAGGTCGCTACCGTCATGGCGAAAACGAAGTTGTGGGGCAATGGAGATACGCTTCATAGGGCTCACCTTATATGCTATTCATTGCATAAATCAATTTATGCAAAATCCTGATAACATGCTTACAAACGTCGATTTAACGGGCATTTCCCGCTCAACATTCGCACGAAGTCATTGGCGCAATGTTTCGCAATTATGCATCATTTTGCCTATTTGACGTCAATCGTTTCCTCTGGACATTGCGCCCCCCCGAAGTTGGCGCAATGCGCCGGTCACTCTTGCCCGAACACGCGTAATGTCTGCCCCGAAAATTGCCCCGTACGATCGCCCCGCTGGCGGTTGGGGCGCGCTCAAGAACGTCGCCATCCAACTCGTCACGCAAGGCATCCCGCTCAAAGGCGCGCGAACGCTGCTCAGCGCGAACCAGCCCAGTGGCTTCGATTGCCCCGGCTGCGCCTGGCCGGACCGCGAACACGCGTCGACCTTCGAATTCTGTGAGAACGGCGCGAAGGCCGTCGCGGCCGAGGCGACCAAGCGCCGGGTGACGCCCGAGTTCTTCGCCGCGCGCACCGTCACCGAGTTGCTCGAACTCGACGACTACACGCTCGAAGGTTACGGCCGTCTCACGCACCCGATGCGCTACGACGCAGCCAGCGATCGCTATCTGCCCATCGCCTGGGATGCCGCGTTCGCCATGATCGGCGAGCATCTGCGCGCATTGCCCGACCCCGATCAGGCGGCGTTCTACACCTCGGGACGCACGAGCAACGAAGCGGCATTCTTGTATCAACTGTTTGTCCGTCAGTACGGCACGAACAACTTCCCGGACTGCTCGAATATGTGCCACGAGCCGACCAGCGTGGGGTTGCCGCCGGTCGTCGGCCTGGGCAAAGGCACGGTCACGCTCGAAGACTTCGAGCAGGCCGATACGTTGTTGTTGTTCGGGCAGAACCCGGGCACCAACCATCCGCGCATGCTCGGCGAATTGCGGGAAGCGGCCAAACGCGGCGCAACCATCGTTTCGATCAACCTGTTGCATGAGCGCGGTCTCGAGCGCTTCGCCGACCCGCAGAGTCCGGGCGAAATGCTGAGCATGGGCGGCACGGCCATCAGCGGCCATTACGTCACGCCAGCGAGCGGCGGCGACTTCGCTTTCGTGAAGGGCGTCATCAAGCATGTGCTGGCACGTGACGCCGATGCCCGCGCCAACGGCGAACCCGCCCTGCTCGACGACGCGTTCATTGCCGAACATACGCACGGCTTCGACGACTTCGCCGCCGACGTGCGCGCCGAGCGCTGGGACGATCTGGAGCGCGCATCCGGCGTGTCGCAGGCGCAGATGTGCCAGATTGCCGACGTCTATCTGCGTGGCGAGCGGGTCATCGCGACCTGGGGCATGGGCATCACGCAGCACAAACAGGCGGTGGCAACGATCCAGATGATCGTCAACCTCATGCTCTTGCGCGGCAACATCGGCCGTCCGGGTGCCGGGCTTTGCCCCGTTCGCGGCCACAGCAACGTGCAGGGCGACCGCACCGTCGGCATCAACGAGAAACCGACGGCTGCGTTCCTCGACCGGATCGGGCAGGTCTTCGACTTTACGCCGCCACGCCGCGAAGGTCTGGGCGTCGTCGACACGATCTCTGCGATGCTCGCCGGACAGATCCGGGTCTTCATCGGGATGGGCGGCAATTTCGCGATGGCCACGCCCGATACGCCGCGGACGTGGGAAGGTCTGCGTCAGTGCGACCTGACCGTGCATGTGGCGACCAAACTCAACCGCAGCCATCTGGTGCACGGCCGCGACGCACTGATCCTGCCGTGCCTCGGCCGTACGGAAATCGACATGCAGAACGGTGCGGTGCAAGGCGTGACCGTCGAAGATTCGATGAGCATGGTTCACCTGTCGTACGGCATCAACGCCCCGGCCTCGGAGCATCTGCGCTCGGAGCCCGCAATTGTCGCGGGCATGGCGCAGGCGACGATGGGCAGAGCCGTCGGCGGCCATGACGACTGGCACTGGTACACCGAAGACTACGACCGCATTCGCGACGCCATTGCCGCCACGTTCGACGACTTCGCCGAATTCAACCGCCGCGTGCGCCATCCGGGCGGCTTCCGCCTGCCGGTGCCGCCGTCGGAGCGCCAATGGCTCACCGCCAACGGACGTGCCAACTTCACCACGCACCCGCTACCCGCCGAGTTGCCCATCGACATCGCCCGCAAACAGGCGGGAGATCGCGGCGTAGAGGTGCTGCAACTCGCCACGATCCGGTCGCACGATCAGTACAACACCACAATCTATGGGCTGAACGACCGGTATCGCGGCGTGTTCGGTCAGCGCCGCGTCGTCTTCGCGAACATCGAGGATCTGGATGCGCGCGGCCTGCGCGCAGGCGAGCGCATCGACCTCGTCGGCGTGTGGAACGACGGCATCGCCCGTCGCGCCGACGACTTCCTGCTGGTCGCCTACGACATTCCGCGCGGCAGCATCGCCGCGTACTACCCGGAGACGAACGGCCTCGTACCGCTCGACGCCATTGCCGACGGCGCAGGCACCCCGACATCCAAGTCTGTTCCGGTATTGCTGGAGCGCCGCCTTGGCTGAGCTCTCCACCACCGCCGACGGCGAACTGGCACAGGCGGAGCAGGAACTCGCCCGTCTGCTGCAAACGCTCGCCGACGGGCGTCGCGAAGGCCGCGCGTCGATGTCGCTCGCGCGCCTGGCCAAGCGTAGCGCATTGCCCATGAGCACGTTGCTGCGCTACCTCAGCGTGCTCACGGAGGCCGGATGGGTCTCGCTCGAAGACGGCGAGCGCGGCCTGCAACTCGCCCAGTTGACGTCGGCCGGGGCCGAGCAGTTGGATAGCCTTGGCAGTCCTCAGTAAAACTGCCCGTCCGTCGAAAAAGCGGCCACGTATGACGGAAATGCGACGAAAGTAAGGCGCCGCAATACGACTGACATATTTCCATCCCGGCACCCGACATACACTCTCGTCGCTACGGGGCGGATCACCGCCCCGGGCGCTTACGTTGCCCGATGCGATCCATGCAATCTGTTCAACATCGGAGACGTCAGGCCACGTCATGTCCGCCATGCCCCGGAGACTTCATGGAGAACGTCGTTGCGCGCCCGGTCGAGATCGACGCCGCCACGCCCTGCGTCAGCGCCACCGTCGAGAGCGTTGCGACGCCCTCGCCCGCGCTGTGGCGTCACGCCAGACCGTCGCGCTGGAACCCCGTGCTGATCGGCCTGACGACGCTCGCCGGACTCTGGCAATGGCTGGGGCTGGGATGGGCGCTGCGCCACTGGGGTGAGATGGCGTCGCTGACGCTGCTGCCTGTGCTCCTGCTCACTCCCATGCACTGGGGGCTAATTCACGAGTCCATCCACGGCCAGTTGCGCCTCAAGCCCCGCGCCAACGAACGCACCGGCCGCTCGCTCTCCCTGCTGCTCGGACTGCCCTTCGAGATCATGCGATTCGGGCATCTGATGCATCACCGGTTCACGCGTCAGCCCTACGACCGTCCCGACATCTCGACCCTGCCCGCCGATGCACCGTTCGCCGCACGCGCCAGACGCTGGCTCGGCTATCAGTCGCGCCTGCTGGGCGGCATGTGGCTCACAGAGCTGTTCGCACCGCTCATCGCCTGGCTGCCGGTCAAGCGCCTGCCCACGCTCGCGGTAAGCGCACTGGGTGCCGACCCGCAGGACGACGATGTGCGTCGTCGTGTGGTGATGTTCGCCTCCGATCCGGTGCGACGCCGCCGCATTCAACGCGATTTCCTCCTGACGCTCCTCGCACTGGGTGCTGCGGTCTGGGCGTACGGTCCTTGGTGGCCGGTGTTCGCGATGACGTTCGTCGCGCGCGGCATCTGGCTATCCATTGCCGACAACCTGCCGCACTACGGCGTGGCAATGGACGAGCCTGCGCGCTCGCGTAACTTCCGCTCGCCCGCGTGGGGACGTCTGCTCGTGCTCAATCACCATCTGCACCGCGTTCACCATCAGTACCCCACTGCGCCCTGGCACCTGCTGCCGGAAATCAACGTCGCGCAACCTTCCTCCGGCCCTGTCATTCCATACTGGCAGGCCATCCTCCGCCAGTTCCGCGGACCGTTACCAGCCAGCAGCCTGACGGCCACCGTCCCGACCGCGCATCACTAGAGCCGTCACACCTGAGCGGCAACGACGCCCCGTGCGTCGTTGTCTGCGCGCCACGCAAGTCCCACGTCTTACTATGGATTTCGGACCGACTCTTTCAGGATTTGTCCGAATCGTGATATAAATGCGAATCGTTTTCGTTAACGTTTACATCATCATTTCGTCGGATACTAATCGTGATGATGTAACGAGCGACCGACACCGTCTGTGGATTTGCGCTGCCAGCCACGTCGCCTCAGGGCGGCGTTTTCGTTTTCGATTTCGTTTTCGTCGGCACAACGCGAAAACAGGCGTAAGGCGCTCCGCTTGGCGTCCGTATTTCTGCTTTTTGCGCTCACTTATCAGTCACTCGCGAGCATGTTGATTGCATTGGCCCTTGCACTGGCATGGTTGGCAGGCGCTGCCTGCTACCTCACTTCGGAACACCAGCGATTGCGCGCGCACCGCCTGGCGGCACAGCCCGCGCGCGCGATAGCCCTGGTCGCGGCGATCGCGAGCCTTGTTTGCTGGTGGCTGGCCGCCGGTCCGTCGGCCGGTATTGCATCCGCGTTCATGTCGCTGTGCTTTGGCCTGCTTTTCTGGCCGTATGCAGCGGGTGGCTGGCACTGGCTGCGCGGAGACGCTCATGTGGAGTAGAACCTTCGCGGGCCTTGTGCTCGGCTTCTTCGCCGCCGTCGCCTTGTGTGGTGCCATCGCCTACATGACACCGGCTGGCTGGCAAACCGCCGCGATCCCCGTCATCGCCCTCTTCCCGCTCGTGTGGCTGGGTCTGTTCGCCGTCGTCTATGCGAGCCGTACGGCCGCGCGTGCGTGGATCGGCATTGGCGCGACCACTGTCGTCGCGTGGGCCGCGCTGCTGCTGGCGCGCATCGTCTGGTAAGGATCGCTCTATGCGCGCCCAAACGCTTCGTCAATACCTGAGTGTCCATACGTGGGCCGGCATCGTGGCCGGTTTCGCGTTGTTCGTCGCCATGCTCGGCGGCGCACTGACCGTCTTTCATCACGAAATCGAACGCTGGGAGCAGCCGGCGACGCGTCACGCGCCGCTCTCGCTCGCGCAAACAGAGCAGCTCGCAGAGATGGTTCGCGCGCAGTACCCTGCGGCCCGCGAGCAAATGGGCGTGGTGCTGCCCAGTCATTCGCCCATGCCTTTCGCCTACTGGCAACAGCCCGATGGCGAATGGATGCAGGCACGACTGCGTCTGAATGCGGACGGCACTGCATCGTCCCTCATCACGGGCGATGCGCGCCCCGGTCTGTCGAACACCGTCAATTCGCTGCATTACTCGCTCTCGATTCCGACCTACGGCCTGTATCTGATGGGCGTGGTGTCGTTGTTCTACGGCATGGCGCTGATTTCCGGCGTGATCGTGCACCTGCCGCGCGTGACGCGCGACATCTTCGCGCTGCGTCCGGGACGCAATCTGAAGCGCTTCTGGCAAGACGCACACAACGCCATCGGCGTACTGAGCTTGCCGTTTCATATCGTCTTTGCGCTCACGGGTGCACTGCTGTGCCTGAGCCTGCCGCTGATGATGGCGTTCAACGTGCTGACGTTCGAGAACAAGCTCGCCCCGCAGTTCTTGCAGATGACGGGCGCCGTTCCGGCCAAGATCGCACCGGTCGATGGCAAGCCACTCGATCTTCAAGCGGTGCTGGCACACGCCGAACACGCAGCTCCTGATTTGGAGACGACGGCCGTCGCATGGTCGCGCTACGGCAAACCGGACGCCGTGGCCGAAGTCTATGGCGAAGCGAACGACTCGCTGGGCGTCTTCGGTGCCGTGGCGGTCCGTCTGAACGACGGCGAAATCGTCGGCCAGCACAGCCCCGGTGTACGCGACGCGAATCACGCCGTGCTCAGCATGATCTACGGCGCACATTTCGGTAATTTCGCGGGCGACGTCATGCGCTGGGTGTATTTCATCCTCGGCCTGATGGGTGCCGTGCTGGTGTATAGCGGCAATCTGCTCTGGCTCGAATCGCGTCGCAAGCGCAATGCCGCCATTCAGCCTGCCAATTTGCAATGGATGGCCAAGGCAACGGCTGGCGTATTCCTTGGCACCTGCTTTGGCATTGCCGTGGCGTTCGTCGCTGCCGTGGTTGCGCCGGGCGCGACGTCGCTGTCGATCTTTGTCGTCACGCTCGTGCTATCGATGCTCTTCGCCGCGCTAACCGCACCTGCGGTGGCGGCGACCGGATTGCTCGTGGCGACTGCGCTTGCCTGCCTCGCGATTCCCGCCGTCGATGCGACGTTCACGCCCGACAATCTCGTGCGGACGCTGGCCAATGGCGACTGGGTGCTCGCTGGCGTCGATCTGATCGCCCTCGCCGGTGCCGCGATCTTCGGGCTGTTCGCGCGAGCGACTTGGCGTCGTGCACGGCGCGGCGACCCGAACAGCGTCTGGGCGCACCCGACTGCGACGGACCAGGCCACGCCACAAGTCATGCCGCAAACGCCCCACAAATAAAAGATCGATTCACGACGGACGCGCCCGCACACGGCGCGTCACCTACAGGGAGATGTACCGATGTTGCAACACCGCCCGCTCGCAGGGCGCGGATTCGCTCGTCCTCGCGCCGCGCACGACCTGACGCATCAACACCCGAATCACCCCCAACACGTGCCTGCCCCCTCGCCCATCACACGTGCCATCGCTGGCGTGTTCGCCATCTGCACCGCGTCGCTGACCTTCGTGTCCGGCACGACTTATGCACAACAAGCGCCACAGGCTTCCCAAGCGTCGGACGGGCAACCCGCCGCGAAAGACACGGCGGCGTTGCCCACGACGACCGTGTCGAGCAATCGCGATGAAGACGTTAAAGTCGAACGGGTGACGAGCGGCGCACTCGGCACGCGGCGTGCCGTGAACACGCCGTTCTCGGTCGTCGGCGTAAACAGCGAACAGATCAGGAATCAGATGGCGCAGACGGCGACGGATGCCTTCAAGTGGGATCCGGCCGTCACCACACTCTCGGAAAACAAGCGCAACGAAAATTCGTACTTTGCGGTGCGCGGCATGCGCGTCGACATGCTCGACGGCACCAAGATCGACGGTCAGAACTTCGTCTCGTGGCAGGCCGACATCCCGCTCGAACCGTTCGAACAGGTCGAGCTGCTCAAGGGACTGTCCGGCTTCATGTACGGCTTCGGTGCACCGGGCGGCATCGTCAACTACGTGTTGAAACGCCCGACGGACGAGCCGCTGCGTCAGTTCTCGGTCGGCTATGAAGCCAGCAACGTGTGGAGCCAGAAGCTCGATCTGGGCGGACGCTTCGGTCCCGACAACCGCTTCGGCTATCGCCTGAACCTCGTCAACGAGGAAGGCAATACCGCCGAGCCGAACAACCACGTGCGCCGCAAGACGATCTCGTTTGCGACCGACTTCCGCATCACTCCCGATCTGACGTGGTCGGCCGACGTCGCCTACTGGAAGCGCCAGACGACGGGCACGCTGTTCGGCATGAGCTTCGGCGGCGCGACGGCAGTCCCCGACGCCAACAAGGTCGCACGCAATCTCGCCCAACCGTTCACCTACTACGAAACCGACGCACTGACGGCTGGCACCGCCCTGGACTACCGCATCAACGATCAATGGAAAGCGAACTTCAAGTATCGCTTCGCACGTCAGAATCGTCTGAACGGCGACAGCTTCCTCTACGTGATGAACTCGGCCGGTGACTACAGCGACACGCAGTACAAGTGGAAGACCGCGTACTACTACCAGGCATGGGACGCCATGGTGGAAGGCAAGTTTGCGACCGGTCCGTTCAAGCATAACGTGGTGTTCGGTGTGTCTTACCAAACGCAGGTGAAGCTCAACGACAACGGCCTGGGCGGTAACGGCATTTCGCTCGGCACGAGCAACATCTACAACCCGTCGCTGCTGCCGAATCAGGACATCGGCATGGATTACCAGCCGTATCGCAGCGAAAAGATCTCGCAACGCGCGATTTTTGCGAGCGACACCGTCGACATCACGTCGCGTATTTCGGCACTGGTCGGCCTGCGCTACACGCAGTTCAACGACGACCTGTACGACATCTACGGGCAAACCGGCACGTCGTACAAGGCCAAGCCCGTCACGCCGACGCTGGCGTTGATGTACAAGACGGACAACGATTCGACCGCTTACGCGAGCTACGTCGAATCGCTGGAACCGGGCGGCTCGGCCTCCATCACCGACAGCAACTATCCGACGACCTATGGGCCGCTCAAGAGCAAGCAATACGAAGTGGGCTGGAAGGCGGACAAGCAGTCGTGGGGCGCGAATCTGGCGCTGTTCCGCGTCGAACGCGGCTACGGCTATACCAACGTGTCGAACTTCTACGTGCAGGACGGCACGCAGCGCTTCCAGGGGCTCGACGCCAGCGGCTGGGTACGTCTGGCGCGTGACTGGCGTGTGATGGGCGGCGTGCTGCTGCTCAACACGAAGGCCGTGAACGTCGACGATCCGAACGTCGCAGGTAAGCGTATCTTCGCGGCACCCCGCTATGTCGTCACCGGTCGTGTCGAGTACGACACCCCGTTCGTGCGCGGCCTGACCGTGGCGGCAGGCGTGAAGGTGACGGGGCAGCAGGAAGTCGACGCCGCCAACACGTTGTCGATTCCGGCTTATACGACGATCGATGTGTCGGCGAAGTACGCCACCCGCATCGCTGGCAAGTCCGTCGTGTTGCGTGCCGCCATCAACAACCTGACGGACAAGCACTACTGGACGACCACGTACAACGGGTTCGTACTGCCCGGCTCGACCCGCACGTTCCTCGCCAGCGCCACGATGGACTTCTGATCGATACGGCACGTTGGCCTCGCGCCGATGCTGGAAACACCTCTCGATAATCTAAGGACCGAATCGTCGGATGGCGTTCCCAGCGCGACATTTCATTTTCCGTCCGTCAGCAACACATGGCGTCGCTTTATGCGACGCCTGACCCATTCTCGATCTACCTTTCATTCGTTTCGAGAAGACGCAATACATCTCGACTGGCAAGACGCTGTGTAACGGGATGTGCCCGACCTTGAAACGCCACGACCTCGGCACTACGATTTTTCTAGGTTGACGGTAGCTATGCTTTCATTCGCTTCCTGCTGCCTTCGCCACGCTACAGCACAGGCGCGCGGTACAACATTGATGGATTGAGTGCAAAGCGCCATCACAAGTCAGTCAATTCAGTGAGGTCGAATATGCAAATAACGGTCAGGACGTTGACGGGCAAGGACATTGCTCTGGAAGTCAACCCGTCTGACACCACTGAGGCTGTCAAGCAAAAGCTTCAGGAAAAGGAAGGGATTGCACCGGAAAATCAAAGATTAATATTTGCGGGCAAACAACTTGAAGATGGTCGAGCACTTGCCAACTACAACATCCAAGCGGGCAACACGCTTCACCTTGTCTTGCGCTAATGAGCCGTGATGAGCGCAAAAAAACAAAAAGGTCGGGTTCCACGAAAAGAACCCGACCTTTTGTCGAACTGCCTGGTTTACCACGCCCGAGACAATCCAAATACCTTACGACAGCGATGCATGATGTATTGAATCAGCGCAAGTCGCCACCGCCGTCACACCATCGCTCGCCTTAACCGACGAACGCGCGCTCGACCAGATAATGACCTGGCGCGTGGTTGTGACCTTCCACGAAGCCGCGCTTTTCGAGCAGCTCGCGGGTGTCCTTGAGCATGGCCGGGCTGCCGCACAGCATGACGCGGTCGTGTTCCGGCGAAAACTCCGGCAGACCAATGTCCGTGAAGATCTTGCCCGACTCGACCAGTTCCGTAATACGGCCCTGGTTTTCGAACTCTTCACGCGTGACCGTCGGGTAGTAGATCAGCTTGTCTCGGACATACTCGCCCAGATACTCGTGCTCCGGCAGATGCTGGGTAATCAGATCGCGGTAGGCCAGCTCGCTGGTGAAGCGGCAGCCGTGCACCAGAATTATGTGCTCGTAGCGATCGTAGACTTCCGGGTCGCGGATGATGCTCATGAACGGCGCGAGGCCCGTGCCCGTCGAGAGCAGATACAGGTTCTTGCCCGGCAGGAGGTTGTCGTCGATGAGCGTGCCCGTCGGCTTACGGCCAACGATCACCTTGTCGCCCGGCTTGATGTTTTGCAGACGCGAGGTAAGCGGACCGTCCTGCACCTTGATGCTCAGGAACTCCAGCTCTTCCTCGTAATTGGCGCTCGCCATGCTGTAGGCGCGCAGCAGCGGCTTGCCGTCGACTTCCAGGCCGATCATCGTGAACTGGCCATTGACGTAACGGAACGAAGCGTCGCGAGTGGTCTTGAAGCTGAACAACGTGTCGGTCCAGTGGTGGACTTCCAGCACGGTCTGTTGATTCTGAATGCTCATATTGACTTGACGTTTAACGGAGGCGGCGGCACAGCGCTTCGGCACGGCTCAACGGGTTGATTGCCCCGCACAGCCAAACTTGCCTGAATGACGCTTTCGCAGGCCATCCTTGACGGCCCCGATGCCCGAACTCCAGGCGCATCAGGTGTACGCACTATCGGTTATGGACGGGAAAACCCCACTATTTTACCCCAATTGGGAATTGCTTTCATTTATCCCCAACGTCATTTAAGACATATCCATATGCCTGAGAGGCATATCGCACGGGGCTGCCCGCTCAGCGATAGCCGTTCGGGTTTTGATGCTGCCAGCGCCAGTGGTCGGCGCACATGCGCGCCAGATCGTGCTCGGCGCGCCAGCCCAGCAGCGCCTGCGCACGCGCCGGATTGGCGTACGACATGCCGATGTCGCCCGACCGGCGCTCGACGATCTGGAACGGCACCTCACGGCCGCTGGCGGCCTCGAAGGCGCGCACGACTTCCAGCACGCTGCGCCCTTCCCCCGTGCCGAGATTGACGGTGAACCCGGCGTCGAGCTTGGCCAGCCCGGCCAGTGCCGCCAGATGGCCGCGCGCCAGATCCACGACATGGATGTAATCGCGAATACCGGTGCCGTCCGGCGTGGGCCAATCGCCCCCATAGACATTGAGGACCGGCTGCTTGCCGACGGCGACCTGCGCGACGAACGGCATCAGGTTGTTGGGCGTGCCGCCCGGATCTTCGCCGATCAGCCCGCTTTCGTGCGCGCCAACCGGGTTGAAGTACCGCAAAACACCGATACGCCAGCGCGGATCCGATTGGGCAGTATCGGTCAGCATCTGTTCGGCCATCAGTTTCGTATGGCCGTACGGATTGGCGGTCGACAGCGCCGCCGTCTCCTCGACCGGGACTGACACCTGATTGCCGTACACCGCCGCCGACGAGCTGAACACCAGATGCCGCACGTCGTGACGGTCCATCGTCTCGATGAGCGTCAGCAGGCTACCAAGGTTGTTCTTGTAGTACAGGAAAGGCTTCTGAAGCGACTCGCCGATGGACTTGAGTGCCGCGAAGTGGATCACGCCGTCGATGCGGTGACGGGTGAATACGTCTTCCATGACACTCGCCGAGCAGGCGTCGCCCTCGACGAACACGGGCGCACGCCCGGCAATGCGCTCGATGCGCGCCACGGCGGTGCGGTGGCTGTTGCACAGGTTATCGAGAATGACGACTTCGTAGCCCGCCGCCAGGAGCTCGACACACGTATGCGAGCCGATGTAACCGGCGCCGCCGGTGACGAGAATGGTGCCCAGATGGTTCATGAAGATGCCTTGGCAACGCCCGTGTGGCGTGCCCGATTCGCACAAATGTGCACGACGATTGCAATCGCGAGACCCGGCATCTTACTCCAGCCGTCCACGCCATGCCACTGACGGCCGCTGCGCCGGGCCCCATAGCCGTTCAGACGTTCGGCCCCATGTAAGTATCGTATTCGAGCGCCGCGAGTCGCCGCGTCAGCCGATGCGCGCCGAGCGCCAGCACGCACAGCAGTGCAAGCGCAAACCCGTAGCCGTACAGCGCGGGCCCGTAGACCAGACTGACCCCGGTGAACAGGGCATTCAGACACACCAGCATGGCCGTCAGGATCAGCACGTCGCGACGTCGATCGAGGTAGAACAACACGTTTAGCACGCCGAGCAGGAGGACTTGCAAACCGGCCGAGACGACGTCGATACGTAGCAGCGTCTGCCATCCGCCAGGCACGCCGACGAGCCGCAGCATATCTTCGCCGAACGCAAAGACGAGCAGCGTCACGACGGCCTGCACCTTCAGAATCTCGTACAGACCAGTACGCACGGCACGTACCATCAGCACCCGCGACGCCGAAATCTGGCACAGCGTGCCGCCGTGACGCACCGCGTCGAAAAAAGCGGTGTAAGCCTCGGCGAAGTCGGTTTCGATGCGCAGCAGGAACACCGCCATCCCCGGGATCACGCAAAGATAGGACAGGAAGACCGGCAGATCGTAGAGGGGTGCGGCCCGCAGCGGGCCGATCACCGTCATGCCGGTCGCAGGCCACGCCCAGAACATCAGCTTGTCGATCCACACGCCCAGCCCGAAGCAGACGCCGACACCAACGAGCGAGAGCCTCAGATTGCGCGGCACGAACACCGCCCATGAAAGCCACGTGGACGTACGGTAGTTGCGCGCGACGATGACCGTGAACCCGAGTAGCAGCGCCGTGTGACCGATGACGAAGCCGCCCAGCAGGCCAGTCAGGCCGAACCGTCCCAGCAGCACCGCGCAGACGACGGTCAGACTGTAGCCTGCGCAGAACACGCCGAGAATCGCCCGGTACTGCTTCACGCTCGTCAGAAACAGCACCACGATCCAGAGGTTGCCCAGCAGCACAAAGCCGATCCACATCAGCCAGCGATAGGTCAGCGGCTGGTCGACGAAAAGCGTTTGCGACAGCAACAGGCCAATGCCGCCGAGCACGACCGTCGTCACGAGCGACACGGCGTTGAAAGACGGCATCACTGCCTGCGGCTCTCCGGCGAAGAGCCGGTCGCTCAGATAACGCGTGAAGGCGAGCTGGATCAGCCCGGTCACGATCACGCTCGACGCGATCAGGTACGTCACCGACACCTGAAACTGCGTGAGGACGACCTGCGGATGCACGTGCGCAAGACTCATCAACCCGACCAGCACCACGCCGACCATCGACAGCACCAGCGGGCCTGCACTGATGATTCCGGCGTAGCTGTAGGCCGCGAACGTGCCCGACAGCGTGTCGCTGCGTAGCAGACGCCGAAGTTCGAACCCGATCCCGGCCATCAGCGCTCACCTCCCGGAGTGTCCGGCATGCCGGGCGTACCGTCTTCGTTCATCCAGCGTCGATACAGCGTGCGATAGGCATCGCGAACGGTGTCGAGGCGATAGTGCCGTTCGACGCGCGCGATACCGGCAACGCTTGCGGCCTGCCATGCCGACGGCTCCATCACGTCGACGATGGCGGCGGCAAGCGCTTCGGGGTCGGCCATCGGCACAATGCGCCCCGACCGCCCGAGCGCGCGGTCTTCCGGGTCGCCGCCCTCGATCAGTTGACGGCATGCCCCGACGTCCGTCGCTACCGCCGGCACCCCGGCGGCCGCCGCTTCGAGCATCACCAGCGGTAACGCCTCGGACACCGACGACAGCGCCAGCACGCCGATCTGCGGCAACACCGACTCGACCGCGCGATAGCCCATGAACCTCACCTGATACTCCATCCCCAGACTCGCCGCGAGGTCGCGGCACTCCTGTGCATACGCCCGGTCTTCGGTGTCCGGGCCGACGATCCAACCCTGCACATCGGGCCGTGCACGATAAGCGATGAAGAGCGCGCGCAGGAAGGTCTTGATGTCCTTGACCGGCACCACGCGCCCGATTAGTGCAACGACGGGTGGGATGTCGTCGTGCGCCACGCCCCCCACACCTTTGACGCGTTTCTCCCGAAGCGCCGCAAAGCGTGCAATGTCGACCCCGTTGGCGATGCATCGCGTCTTGTGCGCAGGCGCGCCGTCGTCGATCTGTCGCAGCCGATTGCCCTCGTATAGCGACACAATCTCGTTTGCCGTGTCGTAGCAGACCCGCCCGATGGCTTCGAAGAACCGCATCCAGAGATTTTGGAAGTAACCCACACGCGAGATGTCGCGCTCGAATGGCCCCCGGTTGTCTCGCAACCACTCGCTTTGCAGCAGGTCGAGCTTGCGCTCCTTCGTGTAGCTGCCGTGTTCGGTCACCAGCAATGCTCGCCCGCTCGTCATGCGCAGCATTGCGCCGAGCAACCCCGCGTAGCCCGTCGACACCGTGTGATACATGCGGGCGGGCGGCAACGCACTGGCGATGCGTGCGAGTTGCCAGATCGGACGATGCATCGCGCGAATCGTCCAGAAGTAGTCCGTGAACGACGGGTCATGGCAAAACCTCTCGTATCGCTCGGTGATGAATTCCCAGGACCGTTCGCTGTGCAGGAACGCCGAAGACGACAGCGGCTGGCCGTCGCGCAGCAGCGGAAGGAGGTGCGCAAGCATGCTGCGCAGGCCATCGACTGTCATGTACCCCGCAACGTCCGCTATCCGCGCGTCACCCGCCCCGCCCGACCGGCTCTCGTACCGCTGACGAAACAGATCGTGCATCCGGGCGATGCAGGCAAAGGCTTCGGCGTCGCCCGCGCTTTTCCGGGATGCAGTGCGCGTGTCTTCAACGTCCGTTGGCGTCGCGGACGGCGCATCCGTCTCGTAAAGGTAATGCGCTTCGAAATGCGTGACGTTCGCGGGCAACGGGTAGACCGGCGCACCGTAATCCTCGCGGCGGCTGCCGATGAACACGACGGAGAACGTCAGGTCAGGAAATGCCCGGATCAACTGGTCGACCCAGGACGACACGCCGCCACGCACGTACGGAAAGGTGCCTTCGAGCAAGAGCGCAACGTCTGCCATTGCGGCCGTCGTTGCGATGTCCGCCCCGATGCGGGACGATGGTTCGGGCGTCGCGTGGAACTTGGACGAAGCCATGGGATTCAGCGCGTCCAGAAGCGCACGACGGGTTGAACGACCGGCGAGGCCGTGACATTGGACACGCCCCTCGCCCCGGTCACACCGGCGCCCAGCCCGCCCAGCAACAGCGAAACGCGGTCATACCGACGCCGCTGGAACGCGGCTTCCGCCAGCCACGGCAACAGGCGCTCGGTCGGAAAGCTGTGGAACTGCGCCTGACGCAAGTGCATTTCGGCCACTTCGGGGTTCTCGCGCATCAGCGCACAGCGGCCCAGCAGATACCACATGGACGCATCGTCTTCGTGCTGCTCAAGTGCGTCGCGCGCGAACTTCTCCACGCGCTCCAGCGTGAAGCGCAGGACCTCACCACGCACGAGGTTCTGGTAAATCAGTTCCCAGTAGAGTTGCGCGAGACAGACGCAGGCGTGTGCGCGTTCATCGTCGTCCTCGGCCGCCTCGTGCCGGTCGCGCATCACGAAGATCTGCTGCATGATCCGCTTCTCCATTCCGTCGAGAATGCCGTACGCGAGCAGGCGCACCTCCTCCACCGGGTCCGCCAGCAGGTCGCGCGCAATCTCGCTCGTGACCCGCGATGGCAGCGCCTGCACGGAGATCAGGGCAGCAACGCGGTCGTCCCGCTCGCCCTGCACGTTGCGCAGCCGGGCGCGCAGACGCATGCCCGCACCGTGACGCACACGCGCCACCAGGTGCGAGACGAAACCCGGTGTCTCCACGCGGCCCGCTGGCAGCGACTCGCGCGCCGGTGGGAACAGATACCCCATCAGCAGCACACCGATCACGACGACCATGCCCGCCACCGGCAGGAAAAAGGTCGCCAGCGCGATATGCCCGAATAAGCCGCGACGGTCGCGATAGCTCGCAGGCAGCGCGCACGTCACGAACCCACCGGCAAGCAGTGCAGCGATCGCTTGCCATGCCAGTACAACAGGCATGGCATCGCGAACAAGGCCGGTGGCGGCCGACGCGATGAACGGCGTGTCCCACGTTGCCGTCTGCAAAACGAGTCGCAGCACGTGCCACTGCGCGGCGACGGCGAGCACCGCCAAGGCCAGCGTCAGCGCCCAGCGGATGACGCGCACACCACGCGCCGCGCCCCGTTGCCGGAGTCGCCAGACAGCGCTTGCGGATCCGCTCGTCGAATGGCGCTCAGGCATGATCGACGCAGCGCTCCATCAGCTTGAGCAGGCCCTCGCCCGGGGTGTCGGCGTCGACATGTGCGGTGTGCACGGCAATATGGCCGCTCTGAAAATCGACGTCGTACTGCTGACGCAGCAACGTCTCCACACGCATCAGATAACCGTCAATCCCGTGCTCATCCGTGATGGGCATGAGTGCGATGGCGATTTGCCGGCGCGGCGTGCCGATCGTCCACATGGCGTCGAGTGCCCGGCGCTGGCGCACCGTCTGCTCGAACAACGAGTCGCCTCGTGCGCCGCGCGGAAACGCCAGCGCAACCAGCGACGACTCGATGCCGCTTGCGCGCTTGAGGCGCGCGAGCCGTCCGAGTTCGAGGGCGAAGTCATACGGGGCTTGTGGCACCAATGCTCTGACGCTCGCCACGAGCGGCTGATGCGCGACGCCGTCGGCGTAGTACGCGAGCAGCACCAACAACAGTTGCAGGTTGTCGTGATTGAGCGCGAGGAACGGCATGCGGCGCACGATCAGAACGCTGGTCAGCGCCCCTTCGGCGTCAAGCAGCGGCACACAGGCCAGATAGGGGCTGCCGTCGCTGGCGGCATCGTCGGCCTTCACGTGAGCTAGCGCGCCTTCGCGCAGACAGTGCCGAACCAACGGGTCGTCGACGTCCGGTTCGAACCCTTCTCCGACCCGCGCGATGGGCGTCGCCGTCAGCCGGTCTCCACGCACCGGGAACAACGCGGCAACTTCGATCTGGCATGTCAGCGCAGCGAATTCGAGCATCGGTTGTGCGTTGGGCAGACCGCCGGGCGCGCCATGAACATCGCCCGAACGCCTTACGGTGAGGTCACGCAGCCGCGTCAATGCATCGCGCAACGTGACGGGACGCGCAAGCAGATCGCGCTCCAGTCGCTCATGAGACACGCGCAGCAAATAGTGATTGTGGGTAATCGCGACGAGGCGGTCGCTGTAGTAAGCGTTGATGCCCTGCGATCTGAGCGCGCGATGGGACCAGATGTCACAGAAGTGACCGGCGACGAGCGCCATCGTCATACCGCCCGCAAAGTGCGCCATCGGAAATGGCGTGCCGGAAGCGCCGCACAGGACATGCCACGCCGCCATGAGCATGGCACCGCTCGCCGCCCCGGCCAGCGAGCCGTAGCGCAAGGCGCCAATGAGCGAAACGAGCCAGAGCCACGGGAATTGCGTGGTGAGCAGTAAAGGATCGTCGGGACGCAGCCGCCAGGCCACGAGCACCGCGATCAGCGTGGCGATCAAAACCTCCAGCAGCGCGAAGGGACGCGACATGGCCGGTGCAACCCGCCGCCCCCAGCGTCCCAGATTTCCGAGCGGTTGCGATCGGCGTACGCGCGTCGTCGATGACGATGGCGACGGTGATGACGTCGATGCACCGGAAGCCGAAGAAGCGGAAGGAGATGACGAAGCACCGGCGCGATGGGCGCTCGCCGGTTCGGCGTCGGTATGCATGATTCCCCGTTATCAGAAAGCGCCCTGCCCGGCCTTTTCATTCATGCCTGGGTCATGGGCCACGGATCGACAGTTCCTGTGAAAGACCCGTCGCTCCCGTCCCGCGAATGTTGCGCTCCGGGACGGCCTTTGACTGCTGATCCGAACTGATCTCGTATGTTTAATGGAGAAGCACTTTACACACGCGTAGTCCTACTTTCGTCCCCATGTTTTCTCGCCGCCAACCCGCATGAATACTCAGGATACCGACGCAAGCCGCCCCTTACCGGGGTTCCCCGTCGAACGAAAACGGCCCCTCGTGCGGACCGACGTAAGCGAGATGGGTACGCACGCCCGCGCCCGGTTGCCACAGGTGCATGGCGAAGCCCGGCGGCTCCAGCGTGACCGAGCCCGGCGCACCCGCGGCCAGCCCGAGCGTGATCTGATGCGCGGTCGACACACACGTACTCGCCATGATCCCCGGCGCACCTTCCACGCTCGCATGAATGCTGCGATGCAGATGCCCGCAGATCACCCGCTCGATGTGACGATGCTGCGATATCACCTGCGCAAAGCCTGCACGCCCTTGCGCAGAAAGGCCGTAGCCGTCCATGAACTCGATGCCCGTATCGAACGGCGGATGGTGCATGGCAATGATCGTCGGGCGTCCCTCGCAGGCGTGCAGCTGTGCGTCGAGCCATGCGAGTCGCGCGTCGCACAAATGGCCGCCCGCGCTCGGCGGGTCTTGCGTGTCGAGGGTCAACACAGTGAGCGGCCCAAGGTCGACGCGGTATTGCACGAACGTATCGTTCGTATGCAGATAGGCATGTTCCGGGAAAGCATCGCGCAGCCCTTCACGATGATCATGATTGCCGACCACCAGGTAGAGCGGTATTTCGAGGTCCGCCAGGCACTCGCGAAGTACTTCGTATTCCGATAGATGCGGTGTGTCGATCAGATCGCCCGTGGCGATGACGGCGTCAGGCCGTGGCGTCCAGCGATTGATGGTCGCGATTGCATTGCGCAAGGCGCGCGCGGTGTCGACGCGTCCGCAAGCGAGCATGCCGGGACGCGTGATGTGGAGGTCGGTGATCTGACAGAGCAGCATGAAGCGGTTCCTCAATGTCGATTTGCGGCGTCACGCTAGCCATCGTAAATGACACGCGAATGACCAACCAAAAGACGCCCGTCCGCGCAAGCACTAAAACGCTAGGGAAACTCCCAAAGCCCGCCCAGCAAGGGATTGCGCGGGGGCATGACCGGAGATGCCCGCAGATACCGGGGTTTTGCCATCAAGAACAAGAAAGTACGCGGCATTGCACAACAAAATCGCCGCAAACCGTTGTCAGGACTGGCCCACAGCCCGCCGAAGGCTCTATAATGCGGCTGCCCGGCCAGTGCCGGCGCCCTCACGATGCGTGACGAAACCGGTCTCCGGATCAGGTTCGCGTGACGTGCCGCGAAGGCGACATTCTGGCGTGTGCCGCGTGCCTTATGGCGCGGATACAACACCGACACTCGTCAAATGGCGAAAGTGTTAGAGTTATCGCCGGTATTCACCACCTCTCAAGGGAAACACACATGAACAAACAGGAACTGATCGACGCCGTCGCTGGTGTTACGGGTGCAAGCAAGGCTCAAACTGGCGAAACCATCGACGCTCTGCTCGAGACCGTCAAGAAGGCAGTCGCCAAGGGTGACTCGGTTCAGTTGATCGGCTTCGGCTCGTTCGGTTCGGGCAAGCGCGCTGCGCGTACCGGCCGCAACCCGAAGACTGGCGAAGCGATCAAGATCCCGGCAGCCAAGACCGTGAAGTTCACGGCTGGCAAGGCGTTCAAGGACGCTGTGAACAAGAAGTAAAACCAGTTGCGCGCAGGCCGGCCTCCGTGCCGGCCTATCTTTTTGCTCGCACTCGGCCGTCGCTTTCGACTGCGATTTCGACAGGATTCCTGCTGGATTCCGCGTCTGAATCCCGCGCTTGAATCCCGATTCGCCATGCGCAGCAATGAGAAGGTGTCACGTCATCCTCTCGCGAGGACCACGACTGATGTGACGCTGCGTGCCTCGCGGGTGGCCTGCACCCCGCTCTGCGGAAAGCAGGTGCCCGCGACAAAGTGCTGCACCCGCTTTGCCGCGTCATACGCTCAGGCAACTATGCTATGTTGCGTAACATGACACGCGCGCCGCTAGCGGCCTCCGCCGCCTCTTCCAAAATTTTCTCCGCTGCCGTCTCTCGTCAGGCAGAGGAAGTTGCACTGCCGTCGCCGGCCCAAATGCGGCGTATGTCGGCGTCTCGTCTGCTGGTCATACATGTGGCGTCTGCATTGACGCAATGGCCAGCGCTGCCGGATGCGGCAGAAGACGCCGCCAACATCGACAGCATTCCTCCTGAAGCCGTCCATCAACTGCGCATTGCGACGCGTCGCCTTCGTGCGCTGATCGACATCTACTCGCCGTGGCTCAAACCGCGCTGGCACCGTCAACTTGTCGCCGAGCTGCGTTGGCTCGGGCATTCGATGGGCCCCCTGCGCGACGCAGATGTTTTGACCACCGAGACACTCCCGGCCTTACGCCTCGAATATCCGGATGTCGCCTGGATTGCAATCGATGCGCATCTGTCGAAGGTTCGCAGCGACGCCCGGGCGCAAGCCGCCGCCGCGCTGACGAGCGATCGCCAACGCGCGTTGCATGGGCTGTTGCGCGATGCCTTTGGCGTTCACGACAACGGTACGGCCGATGCGCGCGCAGCCAAAGCCTTGCGACGTCCGTCCCGTACGCCCGGCAAGCGTCCACGTGCACTGGCGAAACACGCGCATAACGTGCTCCGCGCACGATACATTGGGCTGTTTCCTGATTGTCGTCAGTTGGCGATGCTCGATACCGAGCAGTTGCACGCGTTGCGCGTGAAGATCAAGAAGGCGCGTTACAGCGCCGAGGCGCTCACGCCGTGGCTGCGAAAGTCGGTTAGCTCGTCTTATCACGAAACGTTGCGCACTGCGCAATCGTTGCTCGGGCATATCAACGACGCTGCGCTCGCGCAGCGGGCGCTGGAAGACATGCCCATCTCAACAGAGCACCGGGAGACGCTGACGGCACGCCTTGACGCGATCATCATCAACTCCACCAGCCGCGCCGCGCACGCGCTATGCCAATTGCCCGACGCCCATCGCCTTGAGCGCGGCATGCGCAAGGCGTAGGCATCAGGCAACCCAACGTCACGCGGCTCAGGCGACCTTGGTACGAAGCAGACGCATGCCGTTGGCGATCACGAGCAAACTTGCGCCCACGTCCGCAAACACTGCCATCCACAGCGACGCCAGCCCCATTACCGCGAGTGCGAAAAACACCGCCTTGATGCCGAGAGCGACAGCGATGTTCTGCTTGAGCACCGTCGCCGAGCGTCGCGAAAGTGCCAAAAACGCTGGCAATTTGCGCAAATCGTCGTCCATCAGCGTAACGTCAGCGGTCTCGAGCGCGCTGTCCGTGCCCGTCACACCCATCGCGAAGCCGACATCGGCCGCCGCCAGCGCGGGCGCATCGTTGATGCCATCGCCCACCATCCCTACGTTTCCGTACGCTTCACGCAGCGACGACACGGCTTGCCACTTGTCTTCCGGCAGCATTTCGGCGCGCACATCGCTCACACCCGATTGCTCACCGATGACCTGAGCGGTGGCCCGGTTGTCTCCCGTCAGCATGACGGTGCGCACACCCATTTTCGTCAACTGAGCAATGGCCTCACGGCTTTCCTCCCGCAGCGTATCGGCCACGGCCAGTACCGCCAGCGCCTGCGTTTCGCTTGCCAGCACGATAGCGGTACGCGCCTGCGCTTCAAGACGCGTCAGTTCGGCTTCCACCTCGGCATTGCACACCCCCAGCGATTCGATCAGACGATGATTGCCGAGGTAGTAAAGCGTTTCGCCGACACGTCCCTTCACCCCCATGCCCACCAGCGCCTCGAAATCCGTCACAGACGGCAACGTCCCAAGCCCCGCCTGCGCGTGACCGTCGACGACGGCGCGCGCAATCGGGTGAGTCGTCTGGGCGTCCAGTGCGGCGGCGAGCGTCAGTGCGTCGTCACGAGATGTTCCGCGCAACGGCACGACATCGGTCAGGCGCGGTTCACCACGAGTGAGCGTGCCCGTCTTGTCGAGCGCGACCGCACGGATCAGGCGTCCACTCTCCAGAAATGCCCCGCCCTTAATCAGAATCCCGGCGCGCGCGGCGGCCGTCAGCCCGCTTACGACCGTGACCGGCGTGGAAATCACCAACGCGCAGGGGCACGCAATGACCAGCATCACCAGCGCCTTGTAGATCCACGGTGACCAGGTCAGTCCGAACGCCAGTGGCGGCACAATCGCGACCAGCAGCGCGCAAAGCACCACAACCGGCGTGTAAATGCGCGAGAACTTGTCGACGAAGCGCTGCGTCGGCGAGCGTTGCTGCTGGGCCGTCTCGACAATGCGCACGATGCGCGCGAGCGTCGTATCGCCAGGGGCGACGGTCGTGCGATACACGATCAGACCGCTTTCGTTGATGCTGCCTGCGTAGACGTCATCCCCAACCGTCTTGTCGACGGGCACGCTCTCACCGGTAATCGACGCTTGATTCAGTGCCGACGCACCCTCCTCGATCACGCCGTCGATCGCAATGCGCTCACCCGGACGCGCCCGCACCCGTGCCCCCACAGCAAGCGTTGCGGCAGGGACATCCGCCCAGGTGCCGTCGGCCTGCCGCACCGACGCCTGATCCGGCGCGAGACGCATCAACGCCTCGACGGCGCGACGCGCTCGGGTCAACGATGCCGCCTCAAGCTTTTCGGACAACGCAAACAACACAATCACCATGGCCGCTTCGGGCCACTGACCGATGAACATCGCGCCGATCACGGCAAGCGACATCAGGAAGTGGATGTTCAGTGTGAAGTGCCGCAGCGCGATCCAGCCCTTCCTGAGCGTCGGCAAACCGCACGCAAGGATGGCGGCGACAACCATCGCGCCCACCCACGGGCTGTGCTCCGGCACGCCGGACCAGACCGCGACTTCGCTCGCGGCAGCCAGCACACCACCTGCGACGAGCCGGGCAGCGTCGCTTGTCCGCTTGGCGGGCGGCGGTGCAGTTGCGTCAGCGTTCTCGCCGGAAAGCGGCACCGGCGTCATCCCCAGTTTGCGCAGAGTTTCCGCCACGGCATCGCGCTCACGGTCGACGTTGGACGCCGACGCGTGCTTGTCGAAAACGACCGTCAGTTCGCGCTTTAGCAGGTTGAAATACAACGTCTCGACGCCGGGACGACGCTCAAGCTGGTCGCGAATCAGGCGCTCCTCCGTCGGACAGTCCATCTGATCGATGCGAAAGCGTGCCTGTGGGGCATCCGTCGTGGGAGCCGGTGCCGACGGCGCAAAACTTGCGCCGCCGGAACAGCACGACGCTTCGTCATGCGCATCGGCGACGGTTACGCCGTGGCGGCCGTGGTCGTGGTCGTGGTCGTGGTCGTGAGCATGACCGTCGTGACGATGGCCGTGATGGTGGGCATGCCGATGCGCCTGTGACGGCGGCGTGTGCTCATGCGAATGCCCGTGACAGATCTCGTGGTCATGACCTTGTGCTGGACCATTTCCATAGCCGGGCATTTCCCGATCCGCCGTCGCAGCCGTCAGCCCCGCCGAACGGGCCGATTCCGAAGGGTTCGACATGTGAACTCCTGGTTACATGATTCGTGTTACCCTTCATTCAAAACCCTGTAGTGACTACGGAGTCAAGCATGAAAATCGGAGAACTGGCCCGGGCGGCGGGCACCGATGTCGAAACCATCCGCTATTACGAGCGCGCTGGCCTGCTACCACCGCCGCCGCGAACCGACGCGGGTTATCGCACCTATGGCGAGGAACACCTGGAAGCTCTGCGCTTCATCCGTCACTGCCGTTCGCTCGACATGCCACTCGCCGATGCCAAACGACTCGGCGAACTGGCGCACGACACCCACGTGACGTGTGAAGACGCCAACCAACTGATCGAGGCACATCTGGCACGCGTGCATACGCGCATCCACGAATTGCAGGCGCTGGAGCAGCAGCTTCTGCATCTGCAAGCGCAATGCCGCAGCCGCCATGAAACAAGCGACTGCGGCATCTTGCGCGCACTCATGCAAGGCGCACAGGGCGAAGCCTGCGCTTGTCACAACGAGACGGAACCCATCGAAGTCGCTTGCGAGCACGACCACAGGCACGGCCACGCGCACGCGTAAATAGCAAACGTTCCCTTTTTTTTCGCGTCGCATCACAGGCGACGCAAACCGATTCTGCACATTACGCAAACATTCCCGGGCAACACATACGTGATGCCCGCGTCAACATCCGCCGTTCGCTTCGGCACTCGCCGCGCCCACCTTCGCACAATACAAAACACGTCGCACGACCTGCGCGTTAACAAACGCGGCGTCTTCACGCAGATGGCATACGCCCTGAACGTTCCACATTCGATCAAAACGTAAAAATTGTGAGAAATCCGCGCGCTTCCCGCGAAATCAGGGGCAAGTGAACGTAGAATGTCCCGCACGCTCCGTAACTGCCTCACACGGCGTGTTACGTAACGCTCGGAATACGCATCGATATGTCGTAATCCGTTTCAATTTTTGATCACTTGTCGGAGACCTTATGTCCAGCGATGTATCCGCGACGCAGAGCAACGCCGACATCGTCATCATGGGTGCGGGGGCGGCCGGCATTTCCGTTGCCGCAAGCCTGCGCCGCCGCCGTCCGACGCTCTCGATCACAATCGTAGATCCGGCCGACACACATTACTATCAGCCCGCCTGGACGCTCGTCGGCGCCGGCGAATTCGACGCCGCCCGCACGGCCCGCCCGATGTCGAGCGTGATTCCCGAAGGCGTGAACTGGATCCAGGCCGCGGTCACGGCTTTCGCGCCGGAGCGCCAGCAAGTGCTGCTCTCGGACGGACGTCGCCTCGGCTATCGCTTCCTCATTGTGGCCCCCGGGCTGCAACTGAATTGGGAGGCCATCGACGGCTTGAGTGAAACGCTCGGCCGCAATGGCGTGACCTCCAATTACCGCTTCGATCTCGCTCCGTACACGTGGTCGCTGGTTCGCGAATTCAAGGGCGGCAATGCCCTGTTCACGCAGCCGCCGATGCCGATCAAGTGCGCGGGTGCCCCGCAGAAAGCCATGTATCTCTCAGCCGATACGTGGCGTCAACGCGGTCTGCTGGACAAGACGAAGATCGAGTTTCATCTCGTGGCACCCGCCCTGTTCGGCGTCAAAGACTACATCCCGGCGCTGATGGAGTACGTCCAGCGATATCGCATCTCACTCAATCACCTCTCGCATCTGCGTGCGGTGGATGGCGAGCGCCGTGTGGCGCGTTTCGAGATTTTCGATGCTGACGGGCAATCGCAGTTCGTCGACAAGCCGTTCGATCTGCTGCACGTGGTGCCGCCGCAAAGTGCGCCGGACGTCTTGCGAGCGAGCCCGCTGGCCGACGCCGCCGGTTGGTGTGAAGTCGACCCGGCGACGCTGCGCCACGCGCGCTATGCCAACGTCTTTGGTCTCGGCGACGCGATTTCCGCACCCAACGCTAAAACCGCTGCCGCAGCACGCAAACAGGCCGTTGTCGTCGCCGAAAACTTGCTCGCTTCGATGGATGGCCGTCCCCTTTCACTGCATTACGACGGGTACGGAGCTTGTCCGCTTACCGTGGAGCGCGGCAAGATTGTGCTTGCGGAATTCGGCTATGGCGGGAAACTTCTCCCTACATTCCCCATCGACGGTACGCACGCGAACCGCTTTGCATGGGTCCTGAAAAAATACGTGCTGCCAAAGGTTTATTGGGACTTCATGCTTCGGGGCCGCGAATGGCTGGCGCGCCCACGCTGAGCTGACCGTAGGTGAAACCCGCACTCAATTTTCAAATTTGGGTGCCGTTAAAGGTCAAAGGACCCGGCCTCGCGACCGGGAACGAGCTTCTAGTCGGGCCACGCCTTGCGCGCGGTCTGCCGGAACGCGAAGGAAACGGCGCACCGGTCGGTGTGCACGATTCGCCCCTCGCACGACGGCCGACACATTTACGCGTCTTATGCAGAACATGATTCAAGGGTTTTCTGGCGGCACGACCTGTTCGACGCGTGGGCTTTTCCTGCTGAATGGCCTCGCCAGCATTGAACGCACCGGTGATAATCGCTCAACCGTTCAGGCGATGTTTGCCTGCCTGCCGAGATGAACGATACGAACGCGCTGCGACGGCAAGTCGTCCTCGCCGATTTGCTGCTGGATCGCCAGCGGCTTTTGCGCGCCCTCAGTCTTGAGCTGAGGACGCCGAGTCCGCCCAACAGCCACAGCGCGCTGGTCGTGCTGCACGTGGGCCGGGGCCAGCGTAAGGCGTCCAGTCAGCAGGCTATCTCCGACGCGGATCTGCTCGCGACGGTGGCATTTCGCATCGGCTCGCGTATTCGACGCCGCGACCTCATCGGCCGTGTTTCAGACCAGCAGGTCGCGATTCTGCTACGCGACCTGAGCAGCCGCGAGGCCGCCGTTCAGATCACGCGCCGCTTCATTCGAGCTGGCGAGTCGCCGGTGCCATGCGGTAACGGGCTGCTCTATCCGATTGTCTCGGCGGGCATCACGCACCTACCGCAGGTTCCCGTGTGGCCGGCCACCCTGCTTGAACATACGTCCGACGTCGCCGATCAGGCCATTCGCGAGAGCGCGTCGCGCTTTCTCGTCACCGAAGCCCCGGCCGCGCCGACCGAGGGCATTGCCCCGCCGGACGACGCAGGCAACGAGCATTACTGGCGCAGCGCCATCGGACGCGCGCTCTCGGACTCGGAATTCCGCCTGCACTATCAGCCGCAGATCGACATGCGCACGCATCGGTTGACGGGCCTCGAAGCCCTGATCCGCTGGCAACGGGATGACGAGCTGATCATGCCGGGCGAGTTCATCCCGGCTGCCGAGCGGTGCGACGTCATCGGCCCCATCGGCGACTGGACACTGCATGAAGCCTGCCGTCAGCTCGACAAGTGGCATACGGACGGTGAAGAGTACCCTCGCGTGGCCGTAAATCTCTCCGCTCAGCAAATGCGTGTGCAGACGCTGGAGACGGTTCGCTACGCCCTTAAACATCACCGTGTGCCTCCGGACAAGCTGGAGATCGAGATCACCGAGTCGTCGCTGATCTCGCACCTCGACGAAGCCGCCACGCTGATGAACGAACTCGTCGCGATGGGCGTGCGCTTGTCGCTCGACGACTTCGGCACCGGCTATTCGAGCTTCGTGCGGCTCAAGCGCTGGCCGTTCGGCACCGTCAAGATCGACTACCAGTTCGTGGCCGGGGTGCTGCTCGGCGGCTACGACACCGAACTGATCCGCGCGATCATCGCCATCGCCCGTAAGCTCGAAATCGAAACGGTGGCCGAAGGCGTGGAGACCAGTGCGCAACGCGATGCGCTGGCTTCGCTGGGCTGTCACGCGTGGCAGGGGTATCATTGCACGCGTCCCTTACCGCCCGGGCACATCGAAACGTTCATTCGAGACTGGCACGGGCGCCTGTAAACGCGTCAGCAACCGCCTTTGCCGTTGGTCAACGCTCTTCTTTCCCGTCGACATGCCGCTTCCGCCTTTCTGTGCGGCGTCGTCGTCCTTATGTGCGTCCTTATCGCCTGGGGTCTGGCGCGCTTCGCTGCCGATCAACTCGTGGCGAACCGCGCCGCGCGCCTGCTTTACGAGGAGCGCAGCATCGCCACGCGGCTGGCGCATGGCACCGTTCATACGGTCAATCAGGACCTGATGCTCATTCGCGGCATCCCGCAGGTCCTCGCGCAGATCGAGCAGATTCAGTCCGCAGCGAACACGATTGCCAAGCATCCGCTGACCGATGTTCCGCAGGACAAGGCGCGCCAGATGCTGCTGGCAAATCCTGTGCTGAAGCCCGTCAATGAGCTGCTACGCTCCTCTCAGCTTTACTTCGGCGCGGATCTCGTCTGGTTAGGCACGCCCGACGGCATCACCATTGCGTCCAGCGATTTCAATACCACGAACCCGCTGATCGGCGACCGCTACGGCGACCGCTACTACTTCAACACGGCGGTGCTGGGTGGCGCAGGGCAGCAATACGTCACCGGACGCAAGACCGGAATGCCCGGCATGTACTTCACCGCTCCGGTCTATCAGGACGGCATTCTGGTCGGCGTCGTTGTCGTCAAGCTCGGCATTCGCCGGTTGTCGCACTGGGTCGACAGCGGCGCTTCGTTCATCACGGACAAAAATGGCGTGATCGTGCTCGCCAATGACCCGACCTTCACCGGTCTGGCCGTGCCGGGTGCGGCAGTGTTCAACCTCACGCGCCCTGAGCGCCGCCATCTGTATTTGCAGGAAGACTTCACTGTCGTCCCCATCGAAAACTACGATCTGACACCCGGCACTCCCAACTTCCTGCAAATGGGGCCGGACGACGAGGACAACGAACACAGCGCGCGACTTGTGCGCGTGCGCCCAGACAATCAGCCTTATTTGCTGGATGCCGAACCGTCTTCGGACGGCGACATGGTGATTTACACCATGAGCGAAGCGCCAACGCTCGGCAGCCTCTCGATCGAACGGCGACGCTATGCAGCGCTGGTGTTCGCGTTGTTGCTCAGCTCCGCCGGTGCACTCTACCTGCTCGTGCGTTACCTGCGCCGCGAAAAGCTCCAGTTGACGGACACGCTGGCGAAAAATGCAGCCCTCGAACACGAGGTGAAGTACGACGCACTGACCGGCGCGCTTTCACGCGGCCACTTCCTCAAGCGCCTGCGTGCCGGAGTCATGCAAGCGGATTCGGCGGACGTGCCGACAAGTGTCATCCTCATCGATCTGGACCATTTCAAGCAGATCAACGACACGTGGGGACATGCGCTGGGCGACACGGTATTGGCCACCTTTGTCCGGCTTTGTCACGAATCGTTACGCGAAGATGACATCTGCGGTCGTTTGGGGGGCGAAGAATTCGCTATTATCCTGAGTGGCGCCACGGAAGCACGGGCGTTCGACGCCGCAGAACGGCTGCGCGAAGCCGTTCGCGAATCACGCATCAACGTCGACGGTCGAACGCTTCAGTTCACGATAAGTGCCGGCGTAGCCCAATGGCATGCGGGTGACGACGACAACGCCTGGCTGCAACGTGCCGACGCGGCGCTGTACCTTGCCAAATCTCGCGGACGCGATCGCTGCGCCCGCGAATCCGACCTCCGGGTACTCACCCGAGGCGGCTCTTAACCGGCTTCAGGCATCCCGGCCTGAAGTCGCCAACTCAGACCGGACCGATGTTCAAGACGAATCTCGCCACATTCGCCCCATCACCGCTTCGCGCCATTCAGGTCGGCGCAGCCGCCCTCTGCCTGGCCCTGAGTAGCGCCGCACATGCGGATCTCTCACTACTCCAACCGCCGCGCGCCCTCACTGGCGGCGCACCATTGCAGCTTATGCTGTTGGCCACACAGGATTCGCCAGGCCGCAAGACCATCCAGTTGCCGGAGGAAATCGTCGTTCGCATCTCTAACGACGACTTCAAACCCACGCTGCTGCATCTGAAGCGGGCGGCCCTCGCCCCCGCTAAGCTCACTCTGTCCAACGGACAGTTCCGTCGTGTCTCTTATTCGGCAGTCCTGCCGAAAGAGTTACGCGGCTCCGTACGCATCGAGCCGGTCGACTGGGACGCCTCGATCACGACCGTGGTGCTGGATCGCGCCGCACCTGCCGAACCGATGGTCGCCGCAGCGCCGATCCCGGCGGAAAGCAGCGCAACCTCGGGCACTGGCACGGCAGCACCCGCATCTGCCGCAGTCGCAGCGGCACCGGCTGCCACATCGTCCGACGCCATTGCCCCGACCGCAGACGCCGAGTTCGCCCGTATTTCGTCGAATGAACCGATGTACATCGGGTTTGGCAAGAATGGCGACGCTAACGCGCGCTTTCAGCTCAGCTTCAAGTTCCACATCCTGAAGCCCGACAACCCCTCGTCGAAGTCCTTCCTCGACAATTTGTACTTCGGCTACACCCAGTTGTCGATTTGGGATCTGGAAGCCGAATCCGCGCCGTTCCGCGACTCGAATTACCGTCCGAGCTTCTTCTACTACGTCCCCGACACTGGTGTGCGTGCTGGCTGGTTCTCGTCGCTAGGTATCGCGGCGGGTATCGAACACGAGTCCAACGGCAAAGCAGGCGACGACTCGCGCAGCATCAACACCGTCTTCGTTAAACCGATCCTCACGTTCGGCAACCCGTCCGAGTATCACTGGACGATCGCGCCGAAGCTCTATGCCTATCTGGAGAAGAAGGACAACCCCGATATTCAGGACTATCGCGGCTACATGGACCTGCTCGTATTGTGGGGCAAGCCCAACGGCTGGCAGATCGGCGCAACGCTTCGCAAGGGCATGAAGCGCAACTACGGCAGCGTGGATGTGCAGGTCACCTATCCGCTCGGCAAGCTGATTCCTGGGACCGGCGGCTATATCTGGCTCGGTTATTTCACTGGCTATGGCGAAGATATGCTCGACTACAACCGTCACTCGCCATCGCAGGTGCGCATCGGTTACAGCGTGTTCCGTTGGTGAGGCGTCACAGCACCAGCACGAGGGCGCCGGCGACGATCAACGCGCCGCCGAGCGCCTCCTTAAGCGAGAACGGCTCGCCAAGCACGACCCAGCCGATCAGCATCGCCATCGCCACACTGAGCTTGTCGAGCGGTGCGACGCCCGACACCGGCCCCAACTGCAACGCCCGGAAGTAGCAGAGCCACGACAGCCCCGTTGCAACCCCCGAAAGGACGAGGAAGACCCATGTGTTGGCGCTCAGGCTTGTCGGCCTTTGCCACTCGCCGCGCATGCCGACGATGGCCAGCGTCACCCCGAAAATGATGACGGTACGAATCAATGTGGCCATGTTCGAGTTAACCTGCGCCACTCCGAGTTTGCCGAATATCGCTGTCAGTGCAGCGAAGAACGCCGAACCGAGCGCAAAGAGTTGCCAGCTACGCAGCATAAAGATCGTCACCCCTCAATGAATACCCTCGCCAACCTTAAACGGACGCAAATGTCTACCGTCCGCCGCCCCCCGTAGGGGAATCAAAACCGCCCCGGCCATCGATGCGATAATGGCGACATCTTGTGTCACCCCGCCAGATCTGGCCGAATTCTCCCCTATGTCCGAATTGCACGACCGCCCCGATAGCCCTTGCATTGGCGTTTGCTCGACACTTTTCGACGACGTCTGCAAAGGTTGCGGCCGCACCGCCCACGAAGTCTCCAACTGGGTGTTTTTCACCGAGCAAGAGAAGGTAGCGGTGTGGGAGCGCATCACCCGCGAAGGCACGGCGATGCGCTTTTGCGACAGCAGTTCTACGACTTCGCAGACTTGAACTGAAGCGACTTGTATTCGAGGAACTCCTCGAAGCCGTACACGCCGTTCTCCCGCCCGTGTCCCGATTGCTTGAATCCACCGAACGGGGCCTGCACGTTGAACTCCCCGCCATTGATATCGACCTGTCCAGTGCGAATCTGACGCGCCACACGTACCGCGCGAGCCTCGTCGCCTGACCACACGCCACCGCCCAACCCGTAGATCGAATTGTTGGCGATACGCACTGCGTCGGCTTCGTCCTGATACGTGATGATCGACAACACGGGGCCGAAGATCTCTTCCTGCGCGACCGTGGCGTCCGGCGTCACACGCCCGAGCACCGTCGGCTGTACGAAGAAGCCTGCCTCGAAGCCCTCGGGCACCGTGTCCCCACCGGCAATCAGCTCCGCACCTTCCGACAAACCCTTGCGGATGTATGTCTGCACGCGCTCGCGTTGCGCAGACGATGCAAGCGGCCCGAGACGCGTCGTTTCCTCGCGCGGATCGCCCAACGTAAAACGTGTCACTGCGTCCTTCGCCAATGCCTTGACCTCGTCATAGCGCGACGCTGGCACAAGCATGCGCGTGTGTGCGGAACATGTCTGCCCCGAATTCAGATAGCAGGCGTTGAGCGTTCCCTTGACGGCTGCGGCAAGGTCCGCATCGTCGAGCACCACCGAAGCCGACTTCCCACCCAATTCCAGAGCAACACGCTTGACGGTTTGCGACGCCACCTCCGACACGCGTTTGCCCGCGCGCGTGGATCCGGTGAAAGACACCATGTCGACATCCGGATGCCTTGCCAGCACCTCGCCGACGACCGGCCCAAGGCCCGTCACCAGATTGAAAACGCCCGGCGGCAGTCCAGCCGCTTCGATTACTTCGGCCAGAATGAAAGCATTGAACGGCGCCACTTCCGATGGCTTCAACACCACCGTGCAACCGGCAGCCAGCGCCGGTGCGACCTTGAGCGTGATCTGGTTCAGCGGGTAATTCCACGGCGTGATCGCCCCCACAACACCGACCGGCTCGCGCACCACCAGCGAATTGCCGACGCGCGCCTCGAACTCGAACGATTCGGCCAGCTCGGCATACTTGTTCCAGTGATACACGGGACCGCCGACCTGAATGGCGCGCACGAGCTTGATCGGCATGCCCGTCTCGCCCGTCATGACTTGCGCCAGCTCGTCGGTTCGCGCCTTCAGGCCTGCCGCGATCTTGCGCAGATAACTGGCACGCTCGACAGCCGGTGTGGCCGCCCATGCGTCACGCGCTTTACGCGCAGCGGCAATCGCAGCTTCCGTATCTTCCGCCGCGCCTTCGGGAATGCGGCCCATGAGCTTCGCGTCGGCCGAATGGAAGACGTCCAGTGCGCCGCGCCCGACCGGCGTCACCCACTGTCCGTCGATGAAAAACTTGTCGTACGTCTTCATGCATTGCCTCCTGCTGGCGTTGAGCAACGAATGGTCATTGTAGTCCGCCCGCCGTAAACGCAAGCAGGGCGCTTGCAATGCAAGCGCCCTGCTCTGGATACGACGTAACGGCGTATCTATCGAACGTTCGCGAACGTCAGACTTCCACGCCCTGGCTGGCCAGGTACTCTTCGTAAGTACCAGCGTAGTCGACCAGCGTACCGTCGTTCTTCACTTCGATGATGCGCGTGGCCAGACCCGACACGAATTCGCGGTCATGCGACACGAAAATCAGCGTGCCCGGATACTTGTCGAGCGCGATCTGAAGCGATTCGATCGATTCCATGTCCATGTGGTTGGTCGGCTCGTCCATCATCATGACGTTGTGACGGCCCAGCATCAGCTTGCCCCAGATCATGCGGCCCTTTTCACCACCGGACAGCACGCGCACCGACTTGCCCACATCGTCGCCACCGAACAGCAGACGGCCCAGCGAGCCACGGATCACCTGATCGTCGTCGCCTTCCTTGCCCCACTGCGTCATCCAGTCGGTGAGCGTCTGGTCTTCCGGGAATGCTTCGGACGTATCCTGCGGGAAATAGCCGATGTTCGCATTCTCCGCCCACTTCACGTTGCCGCTGTCGACCGGCAGATCGGCCATCAGGCTGCGCAGCAGCGTGGTCTTACCGGCACCGTTCTCACCGATGATCGCGACACGTTCACCCGCGCGCACTGCGCCGGTGAAGTTCTTGAAAATCTGACGGTCGTAGGCTTTCGAAATGCCCTCGAATTCGAACGCGAGGTTGTGCAGCTTCTTCTCGAACTCGAAACGGATGAACGGGTTCTGACGCGACGACGGCTTGATGTCTTCCACCTTGATCTTGTCGATCTGCTTGAGACGACTCGTCGCCTGACGTGCCTTCGACTTGTTCGCCGAGAAGCGGCGCACGAAGTCTTGCAAGTCGGTGATGCGTTCCTTTGCCTTGGTGTTCGCCGCCATCTGACGCTCACGGGCCTGTGCCGACGCCAGCATGTAGTCGTCGTAGTTGCCCGGGTAAATCTTGAGCGTGCCGTAGTCCATGTCGGCCATGTGCGTGCACACGGCGTTCAGGAAGTGGCGATCGTGCGAGATGATGATCATGGTGGAGTTGCGCTCATTGAGCACGTCTTCCAGCCAGCGGATCGTGTTGATGTCCAGGTTGTTGGTCGGTTCGTCGAGCAGCAGCACGTCCGGATTCGAGAACAGCGCCTGCGCCAGCAGCACACGCAGCTTCCAGCCCGGCGCGACGTTGCTCATCGGGCCCTGATGCTGATCCGTCGGAATGCCCACGCCCAGCAGCAACTCGCCCGCACGCGCTTCGGCGGTATAACCGTCGTACTCGGCGAACTTCGCTTCGAGTTCGGCGGCGTGCATGTAGTCGTCGTCGGTCGCTTCCGGATTGGCGTAAATCGCGTCGCGCTCGCTCATGGCTGCCCACATTTCGGTGTGGCCCATCATCACGACGTCGAGCACGCGCATGTCTTCATACGCGAATTGATCCTGCTTGAGCTTGCCCAGACGCACGTTCGGTTCGAGCATGACGTTGCCAGCGCTCGGCTCCAGGTCGCTGCCGAGAATCTTCATGAACGTCGATTTGCCACAACCGTTGGCACCGATCAGGCCATAGCGGTTGCCCCCGCCAAACTTGACGGAGATGTTCTCGAAGAGCGGCTTGGCGCCGAATTGCATCGTGATATTGGCAGTAGACAGCACAGGCGGTATCCGGGGAGATGAGTTGCGGCGGCACGAAATTGCGCCACGAAACCTGACATTTTAACACCGATGCGTGTCACGCGCCCTGTGCATGGCGTCGCACCTTGTGACGCTTGCTGAGCCGGGAGCGCCGGGCGACGACCGGCCCGAAGGACTCCCACGACGAAAAATCGCATAGATTGCGAGCATCCATAAAAAAACCGCCAGCATCGGCTGGCGGCTTTTTCATCGGCCTTGCCGCACGCAGCGGCACAAACATTACTGCTTCGGCAGCGAACCTTCGACGCCTTCGACAAACCAGTTGATCTGGTGCTTTTCGTCGTCGTTGAGCGTCTTGCCCGCAGGCACGACTTCCTTGCCGTCCTGCCCCTTGAGCGGGCCGGTGAACGGGTCGTACTTGCCGTCGCGGATCGCGTCGTGGCGTGCGGTCACCGCCTTGCGGGCAGCTTCCGACACGGCCTTGTCGTTGATAGCGACCAGGTTGATTTCGTCTTCCTTGATGCCGCCCCAGACCGGCGTGTTCTTCCACGTACCCTGCATGACTTCGTCGACCGTGCGGATGTAGTACTTGCTCCAGTCGATGGCGGCCGATGCCAGATGTGCGTTCGGGCCGAACTTGCTCATATCCGAATCCCAGCCAAAGGCGTGGATCTTCTTCTCTTCGGCCACTTGCATGACCACGGCCGAGTCGACGTTCTGCATCAGCACGTCAGCGCCCTGACCCACCAGCGATTCCGCGGCCTGACGCTCCTTGCCCGGATCGAACCAGCTATTGATCCAGACGACCTTCACCTTGACCTTCGGATTGACTTCGCGCGCGGCGATGGTGAACGCATCGATATTGCGGATCACCTCGGGAATCGGCACCGACGCCACATAGCCGATCACGTTCGACTTCGTGGTGTAACCGCCGACGACGCCCGCCAGATGCGCACCTTCGTACGTGCGCACGTCATACGTGCCGAGGTTCGGCGCGGACTTGAAGCCCGTGGCGTGCTCGAACGTCACGTCGGGGAAATCGGCGGCCGTCTTGACCATCGAATCCATGTAGCCGAACGATGTGCCGAAGATCAGCTTGTTGCCCTTGCTCGCCAGATCGCGGAACACGCGCTCCGAGTCCGCGCCTTCCGGCACGTTCTCCACGCGGGTCACGGTGACCTTGTCGCCGTACTTGGCTTCGACTGCCTTCGCGCCCTGCTCATGCGCAAAAGTCCAGCCTGCATCGCCCGGGTTGCCGATGTAGACGAACGCCACACCCATCGGGCCCTTGCCCGCCGGTGCTGCGGATGCCTGCGCATCGGACGCTGCCGCCGGCGCGTTGGCGGTCGTGTTCTCCTGCTTGCCGCAGGCGGAGACCAGCATGGCGGCCGCCAGACTTGCCATTGTGATCAGGACTTTACGTCGCATCGATTTTCTCCTCGTCATCGATTGTTTCAGTGAAATGCTTGTATCTCTTACTGCGTGCACGCTGTCGTCAACCCGACTTCAACCTGGCATCTATCCGGCATCAGGACCCGGCAAAGAACGGTTTGCCCAACGACGCCGGCGCGTTCAGTCGAATCGTCTGACGATTGCGGGAAATGATCACCAGCACCACGATGGTCGCCAGATACGGCAGGCTTGCGAGCGCTTGCGAAGGGATACGAATGCCCATCGCCTGCGCCTGAAACTGCAGCGCCATGACGACGCCGAACAGCAGCGCGCCGAGCGCCGTGCGTCCGGGCCGCCATGTGGCGAAGACCACCAGCGCGAGCGCGATCCAGCCGCGTCCGGCCGTCAGGTTCTCCTGCCACAGACGCAGATAGCCGACGGAGTAATAGGCCCCGGCGAGTCCCGACATGGCACCGCCGAACAGCGTCGCGAAATAGCGAATCCGCACCACTGGGTAGCCGATGGCATGGGCGACCGAAGGCGCTTCGCCAATCGAGCGCAGCACCAGACCGGCGCGGGTACGGTAAAGGAACCATGCAATTGCCGCGAGCAATGCGACCGAGCAATACCCCAACGGATTGAGCGAGAAGATCGAAGCACCCAGCACGGGAATCGACGACAGCCCCGGAATCGGCATATCGCGCAGCATCGGAATCGTTGCGTCGGTGTACGGACGACCGACATACGCCGACAGGCCAATACCGAATATCGTCAGCGCCAGGCCTGTCGCGACCTGATTGGCCATGAGCGAGAGCGTGAGCCACGCGAAAACGGCCGACATGACGACGCCCGACGCAATACCGGCGATCACGCCCAGCCACAGGCTACCCGTCTGCACGGTGACGGCGAACGCGCCGATGGCGCCCATGAGCATCGTGCCTTCCACGCCGAGATTGAGTACGCCCGATTTCTCGGTGACGAGTTCGCCCAGTGCGGCGAGCATCAGGGGGATGGCGGCGATCACCGCACTTGCGGCCAGCGGCGTCAGCAGATTGATCCAGTCCATGCTGCGTTCCTCAGGCGTCGCGCGTCAGCGCACGAGCGCGCCGACGCAGTCGGTAGTTCACAAATACGTCGCAGCCCAGCAGGCTGAACAGCAGCAGTCCCTGGAACACGCCGCTGATGGCTTTGGGCAACTGGAGCGACGTCTGCACCGCTTCGCCGCCGAGATACAGCAGCGCCATGAGCAGACTCGCCAGCACAATGCCCACCGGATGCAACCGGCCGACGAACGCGACGATGATGGCCGTGAAGCCATACCCCGGCGCCCACGTCGCCTGCAACTGTCCCACTGGCCCGGCCACTTCGCCCGTCCCGGCAAGCCCGGCCGCCGCGCCACCGATCAGCAACGCGAGCCAGACGGCGCGCGGTTCCGAATAACCGGCATAGCGTGCGGCGAGCGGTGCGAGCCCACCGACTTCCATGCGGTATCCCGCGAAGCTCTTGCGCATGAAGAACCACGCAAGCGGCACCGCCGCTACGGCCATGAAGATCGAGGCATTCAGGCGAGTGCCCCGCCACGTCGCCCAGTGCCAGTCGCCGAAGAAGCGCGGGAACAGCGCTTCGCGGCTGAAGTTGATGGATTGCGGGAAGTTCATCCCATGCGGGTCTTGCCACGGCCCGCTGACCAGATAGATCAGCAGTTGCGTGGCGACGTAGGTGAGCATCAGGCTCACGAGAATCTCATTGGCGTTGAAGCGCACGCGTAGCAGCGCCGGAATCGCAGCCCACAGCATGCCGCCGAGCGCACCGGCCGCCATCATCAGTGGCAGCAACCACGCACCGCCATGCCCGTCGAAATGAATCGCCACGCCGGACGCGAAGATCCCGCCGAGCAACAACTGCCCTTCTGCGCCGATGTTCCAGACGTTCGCGCGATAACCGATGGCGAGTCCCAACGCGATCAGGCACAGCGGGGACGCCTTGAGCAGCAACTCCGACCAGCCGTTCAGACTGCTGATCGGCGCGAGGAAGAATGCGGCCATCGCCTGCGCCGGATTCTTGCCGAGAAAGCTGAAGATGAGCACGCCGCCAGCCAACGTGATGAGCGTGGCCACCAGCGGCATGGCGAGCCGCATGGTGCGGGAAGGACTTGGCCGTGGCTCAAGCGTGAGATCGAACATGGTGTCTGATAAATCGATGAAAACCGATGAAAACATTGCGGTGTTCCGGCTGGCAAGCGGTCGCTCGTCACGCTCCGGGACACGTCGAAAACGGAAAATGCCGCGCTTGCCCGTGTTTGCCTGTCAGGCTGCTGCGGTGCGTTCTCCCGGGCCACCGGGGAACATCCCCGCCATCCACAGACCGATCTCACGCGCGTCGGTCTGCTCGGGCTGACGCACGGGCGACAAACGTCCTTGCGCCAGCACGGTAATCCGGTCACAAATCTCGAACAACTCGTCGAGTTCTTCGGACAGCACCAGCACGGCCACGCCACGCGCCGACAGGTCCAGCAATTGCTGTCGGATAAAGGCCGCCGCCCCGACATCAACACCCCACGTCGGTTGCGCCACCACCAGCACCCGCGGCTCCTGCAAAATCTCGCGTCCGACAATGAACTTCTGCAAATTGCCGCCCGAGAGGCTTTGCGCGGCGGCGTCCGGGCCACCGGCCTTCACGTTGAAGCGTTCAATGCACAGCGTGGCGAACTTGCGCAACGTGCCCCGTCGAATCCATCCCCCGCGAAGCAAGCCAAGATGCGCCGTGCCCGAGGCGCCCAGCAAGGCGTTATCCGCGAGCGACATGCTCGGCACTGCGCCGCGTCCCAGACGCTCCTCGGGGACGAAGGCGAGTCCGAGCCGTCGCCGCGTGGCCGCGCCCATGCGGCCGACCGCGCGGTCGTGCAACGCAATGGCTTCTGCATGCGGTGCGCGAGTCTCGCCCGAGAGCGCTGCCAGCAACTCGGCCTGCCCGTTGCCGGACACTCCCGCAATCCCGACGATTTCGCCCGCATGCACATCGAGATTGATGTCGTGCAGCGAGGTCCCGAACGGATCTTCGCTCGTCATCGAGAGGTTCTTGAGAGACAGCAGCACGTCGCCCGGCTGATGCGCACGACGCTCGATCTGCGGCAATGCACGTCCGATCATCATCTGCGCCAGCGTCTCGGCCGTTTCTTCGCGCGGCACGGCGTGACCCGAGACACGTCCGCCACGCAACACGGTCGCGCGGTCGCAGAGGTCGCGAATTTCGTCGAGTTTGTGACTGATATAGACGATGCTGCATCCCTCGGCGGCGAGGCGGCGCAACGTCGCGAAGAGTTTTTGAACGGCCTGCGGCGTGAGCACCGAGGTCGGTTCGTCCATGATGAGCAGACGCGGATTCTGCAACAGGCAGCGCACGATTTCCACGCGCTGACGCTCCCCCACCGACAAGCTGTGCACGTGGCGCAGCGGATCGACCTCAAGTCCATACTGGGTCGAGACCTCGCGGATGCGTTTGGCCAGCGCTTTGAGATCGCGTCCTGCGTCGTCGAGCGCAAGAGAAATGTTCTCGGCGACGGTCAGCGTCTCGAACAATGAGAAATGCTGGAAGACCATGCCAATGCCGAGCTTGCGTGCCGCCGCCGGGCTGTCGATGCGAACCGGCTGGCCTTCCCAGAGGATTTCCCCGGCATCGGGGCGCACGGCACCGTAGATGATCTTCATCAACGTGCTTTTACCTGCGCCGTTCTCACCCAGTACAGCGTGGATCTCGCCGGGTAATACGCTCAACGCGATGTCGTCGTTAGCTACCACGCTGGGGTAGCGTTTAGTGATGCCGGTCAGCGCCAGACGTGGCGTCGATTGCATGGAAAGGGTCACTGGCGGAGTCTGACTGAGTCTGAGTTCGGGGCTTGGGCGGTCCGAAAATACCCAATTCGCGGCGAAATGTCGAGTCTGTGTCATTAACAGGGACATCTAAGGCCACCTTACGAACGACGCGCGTCTATTTTACTGATAGGGACTTTCCGCTATAGAGGCCCCCGACCTTGTCCTTCATAATGATTTACTTATGCACTACAGGGTCCGACATATTCGGATCGTTATATTTCTCATGAGCCAAAACCGCGAACCGATTGACACTTATTTGCTGCGCGTTCTTCACACCCTGTTGATCGAGCGCAGCGTGACGCGTGCGGCCGTCAAACTGAATCAGTCGCAGCCGGCGATCAGCGCTGCGCTACGCCGTTTGCGCGACATTACCGGTGATCCGCTGCTGGTTCGCGGCAAGTCGGGCATGGTGCCGACCGAATACGGTCAGTCGTTACTGGAGCCGACGCAAAACGCATTGCGCGAAATCGAGCGCATTACGGTGCAGCAGTCGAATTTCGACCCGGCCACGACGGTGCGCACGTTCCGCATCGGCTCGCCCGACTATCTGAATACGCTGTTCGTGCCGACGGTCGTCGAGCGTTTTCGCCAGCAAGCCCCCAACGCGCAACTGGAACTGCACTCGCTCGGCCCCGCCTTCGACTACGAACACGCGCTCGAAGACGGCAAAGTGGATATCGTGATCGGCAACTGGCCGGAACCACCCGAGCAGCTGCACCTCTCGAATCTGTTCGTCGACCAGATCGTGTGTCTGGTCCGTAATACGCATCCGTACGCCAAGCGCGGGCTCACGCTGGAGCAATATCTTGGCAGCCCGCACCTCGCGCCGACGCCCTACTCCGTCGCCCAGCGCGGTGCGATTGACATGCACCTCGCGCGCGAGCGTCTGAAGCGAAATGTGGTCGTCACGATTCCGTACTTCAATCTGGCGCCGTACGTCCTGCTGAAATCCGATCTGATTTTCACGACGACGCGCCTGTTTGCCGACCACTACGCGGAATTCCTGCCGCTCACGGTGCTGGAGACGCCTATCGATTTCCCGCCGATGCAGTACTACCAGCTGTGGCATGAGCGCACGCACTACTCGGACGAAGTGCGCTGGCTGCGCAGCGTGATTTCCGACGCAACGCGCACCCTGCTGGAATCGCGTACGCCGTCCTGATATCGATTCAATCAGAGGGGCTGTGCCGATTTTTACCGGCGGAGCGGCCCCCACCGCCCCGCCGAACCGCACGGCAGCGTTCCCCATGCACAGGAACGCCACCCCGACTTCCCGACTGCCCATCGCCACGCCGGAACCGGCTCACCCGAATCTGCCGATTTGGGTGAGCAGTCCCGCGGCCTCACACCATGAATGTGCGGCCGGTGTGGCAACGCCTTATCGGGAAGCCTCGGCCAGTTGCCGCGCCAGCGCGTTGTGACGCGTGACGAGCGACGGCAGGTCGAGCGTCGTCAGACGCCCTTCGCGCACCACTACCCGTCCGTTCACCACGCTGTACGCGGCTTGTCCAGGATTACAGAAGACGAGCGCCGCCACGGGGTCGTGCAGACCGCCCGCCATGCCGACGCTACGCGTATCGAACGCGACGAAATCCGCCGCCATGCCTGCAGCGAGCACGCCGATGTCGTCGCGCCCCAGCACGCGCGCACCGCCGAGCGTCGCGATTTCCAGCGCTTCGCGCGCCGTCATGGCGCTTGGGCCGAATCCGACCCGTTGCAGCAGCAGCGCCTGACGCGCTTCGTTGATCATGCTCGCCGCGTCGTTGGACGCCGAGCCGTCCACGCCTAGTCCGACGGGCACACCGGCGTCTCGCATCCGGCGAATCGGGGCGATGCCCGACGCTAGCCGCATGTTTGAGCACGGGCAATGCGCAACGCCGGTACCGGTTTTCGCGAAGAGCGCGATACCTGCGTCGTCGAGCTGAACACAGTGCGCGTGCCAGACATCGTGACCGACCCAGCCAAGATCCTGCGCGTACTCGGCTGGCGTCATGCCGAACTTCTCGCGGCTGTAGGCAATGTCGTTGACGTTCTCGGCCAGATGGGTGTGCAACGACACGCCGAAGTGGCGCGCCATCGTGGCCGACTCGCGCATCAGGTCACGGCTCACCGAGAACGGTGAGCAAGGGGCGACGACCACACGCAGCATCGCGTAACGGCCTTCGTCGTGGTACGTCTCGATGAGGCGCTGGGTGTCTTTGAGAATTTCGTCTTCACGCTCAACCACACGGTCGGGCGGCAGTCCGCCCTGACTCTGGCCAACGCTCATGCTGCCCCGGCTCGCGTGGAAGCGCATGCCGATCTCAGCGGCGGCTTCGATGCTGTCGTCGAGCTTGCAGCCATTCGGGTAGATATAGAGATGGTCGCTCGACGTGGTGCAGCCCGAGAGCAGCAACTCGGCCATCGCCGTCTTCGTTGAGACGCGAATCATCTCCGGCGTAAGGTTCGCCCATACCGGATAAAGGTTCGTCAGCCAGTTGAACAACTCGCCGTCCTGCGCGGCCGGAATGGCCCGCGTAAGGCTCTGGTACATGTGGTGGTGCGTGTTGACCAGACCCGGAATGACGACGTGCCCCGTCAGATCGAGCACCTCATCGGCACTCTCCGGCAGCATATCGCTGGTGCCGACGGCCACGATCCGGTTGTCTTCGATGTACAGCCCGCCGCGCGCGATTTCGCGGCGACCGGCGTCCATCGTGACCAGCACTTCAGCATTCTTGACGAGCAACGTTTTCATCAATGCGCCTCCAGGCCCATGCCCGATCCGTTCTTCTCGCCGTGACCGTTGCCATGCGTCACCGGCGCTTTGAAGCCGTTGAAGTAGGCGTTCAGGATCACGGCAGACAGCGTAGCGAGCAGAATCCCGCTATGCAGCAACGGCGCGAGCTGTTCCGGCATCTTCGCAAAGAACTTGTTCGACGCGACCGGAATCATCGCCATACCGATGCTGATGGCTACGATATACAGGTTGTAGCGGTTATGCGAGTAGTCGACCTTGGACAGGATCTTGATGCCCGTGGCGAGCACCATGCCGAACATGACGACGCCCGCGCCGCCCAGCACGAACTGGGGAATGGACGCTACGACGACGGACATCTTCGGAATCAGGCCGAACACGAGCAGGATAACGCCGGCCGAGGCACACACCCAGCGGCTCTTCACGCCCGTCACGCCAACGAGACCGATGTTCTGCGAGAACGAGGTGTGCGGGAAGGTGTTGAACAGGCCGCCGATGACGGTGGCGACGCCATCGACACGCAAACCAGCGACCAGCGCCTTCTCATCCACCGGCTTGCCGACGATCTCGCCCAGCGCGAGGAACATGCCCGTCGACTCGATGAACGTAATCAGAATCACAATGGTGAGCGTCACAATGGCCCACGGATCGAACACAGGCATGCCGAAGTGGAACGGCAGCACGACGTCGAACCATTTCACCTGATCGAGACCGTCGAAATTCACTTTGTGCAGCAACAGCGCAATGCCGAATCCGAACAGGATGCCGAGCAGCACGGCGATGTTCGAGAAGAAACCCTTCACGAAGCGCGTGATCAGCAAGATGAAGATAAGCACAGCAAACGACACACCGAGGTAGACCGGGTCGCCGTAGTCCGGGTTGCCTACGCCGCCGGCCGCCCAGTTGATGCCCACGCCGATGATGGTCAGCCCGATGGACGTAATGACGATGCCGGTCACGATCGGCGGGAAGAAGCGCAGCAGCTTGCCGACGAGCGGCGCGATCAGCGTGCCGATGATGCCGGAGGCAATGGTTGCCCCAAAGATACCGGGCAAGCCTAGCGAGGGGTTCGTGCCGATGGCGAGCATCGGCCCCACGGCAGCAAATGTAACCGCCATGATGACGGGCATACGGATACCGAAACGACCCACACCGACACTTTGAATCAGCGTGGCGATGCCGCAGCACATCAGATCGGCGGAGATCAGAAACGCAATCTGATCCTTAGGCAGGCCCAGCGCGCCGCCGATGATGAGGGGCACGGCGACCGCGCCCGCGTACATCACCAGAACGTGTTGCAGGCCCAGCATGAACAATTTTCCGATCGGCAGTCGCTCATCGACCGGATCCACGGTATTGGTTGTCACACTCATTGCGTCTCCGTCCCTCGGGGGGCTGTTTAATGTCTATTTTTAGGGTGACTCAATGGTGCAGGTCGACGCACTTTGCGGCAAGACCGCCGGAGGCTATAGTGTTTTTTTCATGGAACGTATGCATGAATGCTTATCTTGCGTCTCGGGTTTTCCCCAAGCATGCACGTAACCATTGGGCTTCCCGGGCGATCCGTCTCCTATCGCGATAACGGCTCATACGTCATGCGTTATACGCTGGATAACAGAATCCAATAGTCCTCCAAAAAATCCCAATTCCGGTGCACGCGGCGTACGCTTCAGACGTCGGGATGCCATATTGATGCGCGTCATGTTTTTGTCCTGCATAACGGGGTATGTGCGCGTTTTTATCTTTGGTATTGCGCGCGTTGCCGGGCCGCCATCTCCCTACAATGCACCCATCCATCACAGGAGACATCATGGGACGACTGACTACCCACGTACTAGATACATCGCACGGCAAGCCAGGCGCGGGCATCCGTGTCGAGTTGTGGCGCGTGGACGGCGAGCGCCGTTCGCTGCGCGACGTGCAGACGAATGCCGACGGCCGCTGCGACAAGCCGCTGCTCGAAGGTGAGGAATTCGCCGCAGGCGAATACGAGCTGGTGTTCCACGCGGGCGACTATTTCGCCGCACAGGGCGTGGAAGTGCCGTCGCCGCGCTTCGTGGATCGCGTGGTGCTGCGTTTTGGCATCGCAGAGCCTTCCCAGCATTACCACGTGCCCCTTCTGGTGTCGCCGTGGAGCTTTTCAACGTATCGCGGTAGCTAAATCGCGAACGTGAACGTCAGGCAGTTGAGGAGAACATAAGATGGAAGCGTTTATTACCGACTGGGTCAATCTGTTGCTGCGCTGGCTGCATGTGGTGGCGGCCATTGCCTGGATTGGCGAGTCGTTCTATTTCGTGATGCTGGACAATGGTCTGAAGCCGCCCAAAGCTGCCGAGGACAAACAGAAAGGCGTGTTCGGCGAGATGTGGTCGGTGCACGGCGGCGGTTTTTACCACGCCCAGAAGTATTTGAATTCGCCGCCGCAGATGCCGGAAGATCTGCACTGGTCGAAGTGGAAGTCGTACACGACGTGGCTCTCGGGCTTCGCCCTGTTCTGCGTGCTGTACCTGCTGCAACCGCAGACGTATCTGATCGACAAGAACGTGATGGATCTGCAACCGGGCCAGGCCGTGGGCCTTGCGGTCGCATTCCTGATCGGCGGCTGGTTCGTCTATGACTTCCTGTGCCGTCTGCTGGGCAAGAACGAGCGTGTGCTCGGTATTGGTGTGGCACTGTTCGTGGTGGCCGCAACGTATGCAACGACGCACATCTTCGCCGGTCGCGCTGCCTTCCTGATCGTTGGCGCAATGATGGCGACGTCGATGTCGGCGAACGTGTTCTTCTGGATCATTCCGGGCCAGCGCAAGAGCGTGGATGCGCTCTCGAAGGGCGAAGTCCCGAACCCGATCTGGGGTAAGCTCGGCAAGCAACGTTCGGTGCACAACACGTACTTCACGCTGCCGGTCGTGTTCATCATGATCAGCAACCACTACGCGTTCACGTACAGCAACCCGTACAACTGGGTGATCCTCACGATCATCATGGCCGCAGGCGCAATGATTCGTCAGTTCTTCGTGCTGCGTCACGCAGGCAAGAATCTGTACGCGCTGCCGGTTGCCGGTGCTGCACTGCTCGCAGGCGTTGCCGTGTTTGCCGCCCCGCGCCCCGCCCCGGCACCTGCCGCCGGCGCGCACGGTGAAGCTGCCGCCCCGACCGTGAAGCTCTCGGAGATTCAGCCGATTCTCACGCAACGTTGCGCCACCTGCCACTCGGCCAAGCCGACGATGATGGGCAGCGCACCGGCCGGCGTGATGCTCGATACACCCGCCGAGATCTCGCAGAACGCACAACGCATCTATCAACAATCGGTCGCGCTCAAGTCGATGCCCCTGGGCAATGTGACGCAAATGACCGATGAAGAGCGCCAGAAGATCGCCGCGTGGTTTAACGGCGGCGCACAACAATAACGGCGATACCGTCTTTCTTGCTGGACCCATGTTGGGGCGCTTCGGCGCCCCTTTTTTATCGTGACGTTCCCATGATGTCAGCTGTCGCTTGACGTCAAGCGCGGGAACTTCGGTGTGATACGGCTTGTCTGTCATACGCGCCCGGCATTCCGGGCTGAATGACAAACATCATGAATTTCCTCCTCTTCTGTTCCTCCCGGCAAGGCGTCGTCTGGGTGCATCTGCACCAGGCGATGTTCCCTCCGTCCGCCTGACTGCCTCGCTGACGTCCACCCGCTCGGGTGGCACGCAGCGCGGCGGAGCGCTTACGCCATCGCTTGCGCGTGAGCGACAACCCTCTCCATCCCGAAGTCTCTGAAGTTCTGAAGCCTTTGATGTGCAAGCCACGGTGAGCCGCGTCCCGACACGACGCGGTGCGAAGTCATCGGGGGGACCATGTCTCTTTCCACGTCTACCAATCATCACAATCATTCGCAGGGCGCAAGGACGTCTCTGCTCAAGGAATTTACCTCTCTCGCAATTCCGACGATCCTCTCTGGCTGGGTCTACACGATCTACACGCTGATCGACGGCATCTTCATCGGCCGCTATGTCGGCCAACAAGCGCTGGCCGCGTTGAACCTCGTGGTGCCGTTGCTTTATGTGCCGTACGCGGTCAGCGTGATGGTCGGCGTCGGGGGCGCAACGCTCATCGCCCGTCTGCTGGGTGAACAGCGTCATGCTGAGGCGCGTCGCGCGTTCTCGCAGGTGCTGTGGGTGATGCTCGCCTCAGGCGTCGTGATGAGTGCTGCCGTGCTCATCTTCAAGCACGAGATCGCTGCCGCGCTGGGTGCGCGAGGCGCGATCACGGCGGATGTCGTCGACTATCTGTCCGGCTGGGGTTGGTTCGTGCTGTTTGCCAACGGTCTCTACGCCATGGAGCTGTTCCTGCGCGTGGAAGGCGCGCCCGCCGCCCGTTTCGGCCTGTATGCGATGTTCATGGGCGCACTCGCGAACGTGGCGCTCGACTACTGGTTCATCGTCGTTCGTGAGATGGGGATGCATGGTGCCGCGCTGGCCACCGGGTTGTCGATGATGGTGTCGAGCAGCGTGATGTTCGCGTATCACCTCTTCCTGGCGAAGCAAGTGGTACCTGCCCGTCGCGCCTTCGGTGGCGGCGAAACACACGTGTGGCGTGCGATGTACAACGGTGCGTCGGAGTTCCTCGGGGCCATTGCACCGGCGGTGACGGTGTTCGTCTTCAACCGCGTGATTCTGGCGAGCTTCGGTGAGCCGGGGCTGGCCGCTTACGCCATCCTCGAATATATGACACTCGGGGCTACCGTGACGATGGTCGCACTCGTGCAGAGCATGCAGCCGATGATTAGCTTTTATCGCGGCGCGCAGAATGCGAAGGCGCTTCAGGGGTCGTTCCGTCTGGGCGTCATCTCGGTGATGGGATTCTCGCTGCTGGTCGCTGTGGCCATGACAACGCTGGCGCGTCCGCTGACGTTCCTCTTCCTGCCCGCCGGTGGCGATGCCTGGTCGATTCTGGAGCACGCGGTGATCTGGTACGCGCTGGCATTTCTGCCAGCCGCAGGCAATCTGATCGTTGCGGGCTATCTGACGGCGGTCGAAGCGCCGGGCCCGTCGGCGGCCATTGCGATGCTGCGCAGCTGGATTCTGCTGCTGGGCATTCTCTGGCTGCTCGACGCGCTCTTCGGAGGCGGTGCGATCTGGTACACGCTACTCGCCACAGAAGCGGCAACGCTTGCCGTCAGCGCATGGCTGTATCGGAAGCGGCACCGCAGTCTCGGGTTGGCGTGATGGCTGCGCAGATGCGCGTCGCGCAAACGCCGACGCGCATTGGCAACTGAGGGTCAAGACGGCATCTTGAGCGATACGGTCTGCGCGAGCGACTGAACGCTCCCCGGCTCGTCCGCACCGGGCATGCCTTCGGGCGGCTCGGCCCGCGGCGGCAACGAAGCGGGCACACTGGCCACGCTGGACGTCGCCCATTGCGGCTCGGGCAGTTCGTCGAACACCTGACGCAGACGCGAGCCCCACGTGTCGTGGATCATCTTGTAGTAGACGTTCTCGTCGTCGAGCGATGCGAAGCGCGTCACACGCAAACTGTCCTCTTCATAGACGAGCAGATCCAGCGGCAACCCGACGGAGACGTTCGAGCGCAGCGTGGAGTCCATCGAGATGAGAGCGCATTTCGCGCCGTCGTCGAGTGACGTCGCGGGCGTGACCAGTCGATCGATGATGGGCTTGCCATACTTCGACTCGCCGATCTGGAAGTACGGATTGACGGAGGACGCCTCGATGAAGTTGCCCGCCGAGTACAACTGGAACAAACGGCTGCGAGCACCGGCGATTTGCCCGCCCAGCAGGAAGCTGCAATTGAAGTCAACGCCGAACGCTTCGAGCGACTTGGCGTCGCGCGTATAGACGTCGCGAATGGCCTGCCCGACGACGCGCGCCACGTCGCTCATGGTCTTGGCAGTCCACAGCGTTTCGGTGTCGCGTGCCTCGACCAGTTGCTGGCGCACCGCCTGCGTCAACGCGAGATTCCCCGCCGAGAGCAGCACGATGACGCGTTCGTCCGGACGCTCGAAGACGAGCATCTTGCGGAATGTGCTCACATGATCGACGCCCGCGTTGGTGCGGGTGTCGGAAAGAAAGACCAGCCCGGCATCGAGCTTCATGGCCACGCAATACGTCATGTCGTTCCTGTCTTGCCGTGCAAGGCGCGCTGCCTCGCTACGTTGAAAAGCTATTGTTGTTGACCGAGCGGTGCCGTATCGACACTAACCGATACGTGCAACTTCTCGGTCGCACCGCCGCTGCGCATTCCTCTGACGGGCGCCGCGGATTCGTAATCACGTCCCACCGCCAGACGGCAGTAGTTGCCGCTGGCGAAGCAGGCATGCGTGACGTCGATGCTGACCCACCCTGCCCCATCGACCCACACGTCGACCCAGGCATGGCTGGCCGCATGCGGCACGTCGCCCGGATCGATGTACCCGCTGACGTAGCGCGCCGGCACGCCACGCGCGCGGCAGACGGCCAGCATGAGGTGTGCGTGGTCCTGACAGACGCCGCGTCCCAGCGCGAGCGCCTGTGCGGCGGTGCTGGTCACGGCGGTGATTCCCGACTCGTAATCGACCTGCTCGCAAATGGCCGCAGCCAGCGCCAGCAACTCTCCCGGCGTGGCAACCCCGGCGTCGCCCGCCAGTGCGTCGATGCCATCGCTGCGTCCCGTCAGGGGCGTAGGGCTGGCGAAGCATAACACCGGTACGGCATGGCTCGTTTCCCCCAGCCTGCCGTCCATGAGCGGTGTCGTTTCGACCTCGCCCTCGGCCAGCAGATGGATCTCATTGTGCGGTTGGTGCAGCACGAGCGTATGCATGTCGTTGCCAAAGGCGTCGCGCGCGGGCGTGAGCTTGCCCGGCGCGCTCAGTCGCCATTGCACGATGCGCTGCACTTCCGACGCGCTCGGCGTGAGCCGAAGCTGCTGGATGGTGTAGCGCACCGGCGTGTCGTAGCGGTAGGTCGTTTCGTGGCGGATGGTCAGGCGCATGGCATCAGGCGGCGAGCGGGATCAGGAAGGTCTGACTGATCTTGTTGCCGAGCACGGAAACTCGCTCGAGGAATTCGGTCAGCACGGCGTGCAAGCCTTGCTGCCGAATCTGCTGGATGTCGGTGTATTTGAGTTCGGACTGAAGTTTGCCCGCATAGCGTTCAACGTCGCCAGACTGGGCGTTGGAGAGCGTGGCGAGGTTCTCGCACACGCCGGTGAGCGACGCGAGCAACGAGCGCGGCATGTGCGCGTTGAGCATCAGCAACTCGACCACACGCTCGGGCGTGATGACGTCGCGGTATACCTTCCGGTAGATTTCGAAGCCGGAGACGCTGCGCAGCACAGCCGACCAGTAGTAGAAGTCGGTCGGATGCGACGCATCCGGCCCCGCCTTGTCGGCACGCACGGCTTCGTGGAAACGGACGTCAAGAATGCGGGCGGTGTTGTCGGCGCGCTCAAGGAACAGGCCGAGCCGGGTGAAGTAGAACGCGTCGTCCTGAAACAAGGTGCCGAAGCTCACGCCTCGCGAGAGGTGCGAGCGCACTTTGACCCATTCGAACAGGTGCGCGGGGTCGCGCTCAAGCAGATCGAGGATGCGTGGGAAATCCAACCAGGTGCTGTTGACGGTCTCCCACAGTTCGGTCGTGAGTGTGCCGCGCACGGCACGGGCGTTCTCCCGCGCGGCGGCCAGACAGCAGGCGATGCTCGACGGGTTCTCGGGGTCGCGCACTACGAAGTCGAGCACGTTGGCTCGCGTCGCACGCCCATGTTTGCGATTGAACGCCGGCTCCAGCTCGGAGATGCGCAAGGTCGCGCGCCAGCCAGCTTCACTGTCGATGCCACCGGCGAGGACTTGCGTCAAGTCGGTATCGTCTTCGTCGTCGATGGCGTCCTGCGGAAGCAGGAGGTTTTGCAGGTTGACGTCGAGCAGGCGAGCGGTGTTTTCAGCCCGCTCCATATAGCGGGCCATCCAGAACAAGTGGTCGGCGGTACGGCTGAGCATGATCTCTTCCCGATAATTTTCCGATGTGCGCGGTCTGGCTGACTTGCGCGCCTTCTATGGCCTCTGCCGCTTACTGTTCACGCATTTTTCTCTCATTTCTCCAGTACCCAGGTGTCCTTCGTCCCTCCGCCCTGCGAGGAGTTGACGACCAGCGAACCCTCTGTGAGCGCTACGCGCGTCAGGCCGCCCGGCACCATGGTCACACCCTTGCCGGAGGACAACACGAACGGGCGCAGGTCGATGTGTCGCGGCGCGATACCGGCTTCTACAAAGGTCGGGCATGCGGAGAGTGCCAGCGTGGGTTGTGCGATGTAGCCGTCGGGTTTCGCGATAAGCCTGTGGCGGAACGCTTCGATTTCTGCCTTGCTGGACGCCGGACCGACGAGCATGCCGTAGCCGCCCGCACCATGAACCTCCTTGACGACTAGCTCACCGAGGTTGTCGAGGGTGTACGCGAGGTCGTCGGGCCGGCGGCACTGGTAGGTCGGCACGTTGTTCAGGATCGGCTTCTCCCCGAGGTAGAACTCAATCATGTCGGGGACGAACGGGTAGATGGATTTGTCGTCGGCGACACCCGTACCGATGGCGTTGGCCAGCGTCACGCGTCCCGCACGATAGACGCTCAGCAACCCCGGCACGCCTAGCGTCGAGTCAGCACGGAAGGCCAATGGATCAAGGAAGTCGTCGTCAATGCGACGATAGATGACGTCGACACGCCTGGGACCGTTGGTCGTGCGCATGTAGACGAGGTTGTCCTCAACGAACAGATCCTGCCCTTCGACCAACTCGATCCCCATCTGCTGCGCCAGGAACGCATGCTCGAAGTAGGCGGAGTTGTAGATGCCAGGCGTCATGACGACGACGGTCGGATCGTCCACACCGATCGGCGCTACAGCCCGCAGGCTGTCGAGCAACAAGTCCGGGTAATGCTCCACCGGTGCGATGCGATTGCGCGCGAACAACTCCGGGAACAACCGCATCATCATCTTGCGATTCTCCAGCATGTACGACACGCCGGATGGCACCCTTAAGTTGTCTTCCAAGACGTAAAAGACGCCATCGTCTCCCGTTCCCGCTCTGACGACATCGACGCCAGCAATGTGCGAGTAAATGTCGCCGGGAACGTCTACGCCCTGCATCTCCGGGCGGTACTGCGCGTTCTTCAACACCTGATCCGCCGGGATAACACCCGCGCGCAGGATGTTCTGGTCGTGGTAGACGTCGTGAATAAACTTGTTGAGCGCCTCGACTCGCTGACGCAAGCCCGTCTGCAAGGTCTGCCACTCATGCGCAGGGATAATCCGAGGGATCAGATCGAACGGAATCAGACGCTCTGTGCCCGCCTCATTCCCATACACAGCAAAGGTAATCCCGACGCGCCGGAACGCCAGATCGGCCTCGGCTCGCTTATGGTGCAAGACATCGTCTGACTGACATTTGAGCCAGTCGTCAAACCGACGGTAGTGCGAACGCGTCGCACCCGTGATGCTCGCCATCTCGTTATAGCTCTCGACCATACGCTTCTCCGCAGATTGCTGTGTCGAGATCGAGCAATATCCATGCCCGAGCTGTTTTTCCGCCCTTTTTCCACCCTTTTCTAACCTTTTCACCCTTTGCGCACGCTTTCGGTGCGCCCGCCCTCCTGCACCACTTCCTTCGCACCACATCGGTGTCTCGAAGTATAGGAGTTGGGTTTCGACTCAGACTGTTATTTTTACCCCCGCCCCCCCCCCTAAAACCCTCCCCCTAACGGACCGGGGCCCCTTTCCGCCGCTCAGACATAAACCCAACTCGCTGCAGAAAGGCGCCCCGGTCCGTCTCCCTCGAAGCACCCAGTGCCTCAACCGACACCGCCCGCTTCCCGCTTCCTATCTCGAAGCCACCGGTCCCGTCGACACCGCTCTACTCCAGCACCATCGCGACGCCACACCCGCCCCGCACGTGCTCCGCAACTG
>NZ_CABPSP010000005.1 GCF_902459765.1 Pandoraea anapnoica
CAGCAGCAGAGAAGTGAGATTATGTCGCAGCTTCTCGTCGTCGTCAACAGTTTTTTTCGCTTTCTTCGTTCGCCGCCTTAGCGACTCACCTGCTTAAAAACCACTAACCACCGGGCTTTCCAGCCCGTCGCTTCAACTTCGTCGCTGCTTTCGCTGCGTCGCTGTCGTTGCGAGAGACGGAATATTAGTGAAAACCCGGAACCCTGGCAAGCACTTTGTGAAAATAATTTGAAAAGGGCAAAAAAAGGCCCGCGTCGTGAGCGGGCCAAGATCCATGGGACAGGACACATGGAGGAGACGGATTCACTGTAGCGGGTCCGCCCCCGGCGACGCAACGAATGAAATCGCATATGCTTCCTGAAAGCTTCCCTATATGGAAAGGCGAGGCCTGCGTCGCAGGCTACGTGCGTTCCTCCTACTTCTAAATAAGAGCGTTTGAGATGTTCCTAACGCGCGCCCTTCTGTTTCGCGTCGTCCAGCCGTTCCGCCGTTGGCGCGTCGCGATGCTCATCCCGCTCGCCATCCTGGCCGGGGCATGCACGTCGGTACGTCCACCGCCGGAGCCGTCGCCGTGGACGTCCCACACACCAGCCGGTACGCCGGGTGACCTGGCCACCGCCCTCGCCCCCGCCATTCGCACGCATCCGGGCCAATCCGGCTTCCAGTTGCTCGCGACGGGCTCGGACGCATTCACCACGCGTCTCGCGCTCGTTCAGTCTGCCCAGCACAGTCTCGACGTGCAGTACTACAGCGCGGGCGAGGACATCACCGGCCGTTTGCTGCTCCAGTCGCTGCTCTACGCTGCCGACCGGGGCGTGCGCGTGCGCATGCTGGTCGACGACATCAACCGTCGCCATACCGACCCGGCCTTCGCCGCGCTGGACCAGCATCGGAACATCGAGATTCGGGTCTTCAATCCCTTCGGCACCCGCGACACCACGCTACTCGAACGGGCGGGCAACCTCCTCACTCAGTTCGACCAGCTCAACCGCCGCATGCATAACAAGGCGCTGATCGCGGACAACCAGCTGGCGATCGTCGGCGGCCGCAATCTGGGGGACGAATATTTCGACGCCAACCCCGACCTCTCCTTCCGCGACTTCGACCTCTTGTGCGCCGGACCGGTGGTCGAGGCCATCTCCCGCAGCTTCGACCACTTCTGGACGAGCCCTCAGTCATATCCCCTCAAGCAAGTCCAGTCGAAGATCGATAAGGAGACGCTGGACGCCACGCGCGACGCCCTCGCCCAACACTGGCGCGACGCCGACAACGTCCCCGCCGGGCACGAAGCCCTGCACCAGCCGCCCCTCGCCGCCGGACTGCGGGACGGCACAGTCCCGCTCTTCTGGGCCCCCGCCGAACTCGCCGCCGACACGCCGGACAAACTCGACGCCCCCGCCACCGAAACCCAGAGCGCCCCGGCCGACAAACTCCGTCAACTCGCCGCGAAGGCGCAAAGCGAGGTGGTCATCATTTCGCCCTACTTCGTGCCACTGGATGGCGGCGTCCGGTTCCTGTCGACACTAGCGCAACGCGGCGTCAGAGTCCGCGTGCTGACGAATTCGCTGGCAGCGACCGATGTCGTCCCTGTCCACGCGGGATACGCGCGCTATCGCCCGGCCCTGCTGCAAGCCGGTATCGAACTGTACGAATTCAAGCCGATCCGTTCCGATGACGGCGAGCGCCCCACGCGCCGCGTCACGTTCGGCGGGTCATCGAAGGCGAGCCTGCACGGCAAGGTGTACGTCATCGACCGGCGCGACGTCGTCCTCGGCTCGTTCAACCTCGACCCTCGCTCGGTACGTCTGAACACCGAGCTGGCGATCGTCATCCACAGCCCCGAATTCGCCGAACGTATGGCGGGCATCTTCGACCGGGCGACGTCACCCCGCAGCAGTTTCCGGGTCGAGCTGGCACCGCCGGGTACAGCGCCGCCCACGCCGACGCCACCGACAATGCCCGCACTTCGCTGGGTCGGCGAGGAGAACGGCAAGCCGCGCATCTTCGACGTAGAACCCTACGCGACCTTCAGCCGCAACGCCGTCGCGGGCGCGTTCACGCTGCTTCCGAGCGACGACTTGCTCTGATCTGCTAGCCCCATCCACCTGACCATCCCCCCAAAGTAAAACCGCCGCCCCGGTCTCCCAGGTGCGGCGGTATCTCTATATAGAGACGACAGAAAGCGAGCTTGCGCCGTCGATCAGAACTCGAACGTCGCCGACAACGTTGCGGAGCGCGCGTCGCCGATGGCCACAACCGTCTGGCTGACGCTCGACGGGTAGTACGTCTTGTTGAACACGTTCTTCACGTTGAGCTGATAGTGGACAGGATGTCGTCCGATCTTCGTGTCGTACGTCGCGAACACATCGGCGACGAAGTACGCCGGCAGCGTAAAGCTGTTCGCCGAGTCGCCCGGACGCGTCCCGATGTACCGCCCCACCGCCCCGAGACGCAGGTTGCCGCTCCCGTCGCCCAGCACCGGCCCCCAGTCATACACCCCTGCCAGCGACGCCGTATGCCGTGCCGCGTTGACCAGCGTGTTGCCGGTGTACATCGGATCGTCGGTGATCTTCGCATCGATGAATGCGTAGCTCGCGATCACATTCCAGCGCTGCCCGATGCGCCCCGACACATCCAGCTCGACACCCCGCGAACGCGCCGCCCCGGACGTACGCCAGTCCAGCGTACTGCTCCCGGGCACCGCCTGAGACACCAGCACATTGCGCTTGTCGATGTTGAACACCGCGAGGTTGCCACTCAGCCCGTTCGGCATGTCGAGCTTCGCCCCGACCTCATACGACTTCGCATGTTCGGGCGCGACGTTCGAGTCGATGACCACGCCCGTCGACAACGGCGCGATGGTCGACGTCGGCTTGAGCGACTCGGAATAGCTGCCGTAGAACGACAGATACTCCCGTGCCTTATAGACGACACCCGCACGCGGCAGCCACTTCGAGTCGCTGATGTTCGTATTCTCCTTGAACGGCCGCCCCTTGCCCGCGATCTGGCTATACGTCAGCAACCGCACACCGCCGACGACAATCCAGCGATCGGTCAAATGGATGGCGTCCTGGAAGAACAGCGACGCGTCGTGCAGCGTATCGGTCTGATCGCTATCGGCGGCGGACACCGTACTCGGGATCACCTCGCAGCCGTACACCGGATTCAGATACGAGAACGTGCACTTCGCGGCCTGACGCAGCAGATCGCGTCGATAAATGCGTCGATACTCCCAGTCGCCGCCGAATTGCAGGTCATGGCGCATGCCGGCGAGCATCACCTTGCCGTCGAGATACGCCGTACCGAAGCTGTCGGTGCTGTCCGAGCCGAGCGTGCCGTCGTTACTGCGCGAGACGATCCCGGTCGTGGAATTGACGCCGGTAATGCGCAACTGCCCCGCGTCGTACGTCTCGGTGTTGTAGCTGTAGCCGAAGTGCGCCTTCCAGTCCGGATTGAACTGATGGTCGACGGTGATCTGCGCCAGATGCGACTGCCCCGCCATCTCGTTGTGGACGTCATCCAGACGCTCGCGCGCCGAAATCGCCAGCGGCCGGTTCGTCTTCGGGTCGAGCGCGGTGCCACGGTCGAACGGCGTCAGAAAGTTGCGGTACTCGTAGGAAGCGACGACCTGCGTATCGCGTCCGTAATAGGCAAGCGTCGGGGCGACGAGCGTCTCGCGCTGCGAACCGAAGACGCGCCAGTACTGCTGATTGTTCTGATCGACGACCAGCCGGTAAGCCAGTCCCGAATCGCCGATCGGACCGGTCGTATCGAGCGTCTCCTCGGCGCCGTTCTTGCCGTGCCCATACGTCGTGCCCGCCACGCTCACTGCGGTGTACGGCTTGACCAGGGGACGCTTGCTCACCACATTGATCACGCCGCCGGGGTCCATGATCCCGTAGAGCAGCGACGTCGGCCCCTTGAGCACTTCGACCGAATCCGCGTTCGCGTTCAGCCCCCGGCCCTGCACGAGCGGCATACCGTTGTGCATGATCGAGCCGTCGCGATTGCCGCCGAAACCGCGCTTGAGCAGTGTGTCCTGCGTACTCGCCAGCGTATTGCCCTGCACGATCCCGCTGACGTTGAGCAGCGCGTCGTCAAGCGTGCGGGCGCGCTGGTCGGCGAGCACCTGATGCGGCACCACATTGATGGCCTGGGGGATGTCGAGGATCGGGATGTCCGAGCGCGTGACGTTCGCGTCCACCGGCAGACGGTAGGCATCGGACCACGCCTGACCTTGCACGTGCGTCGTCGGCAGTGCGACGTCTCCCGAACCGCCACTGGCGGCCAGTGTCGCGGCCGCCGGGGCCGCCTGCGGCACGAGCGTGTAACCGGCCCCTTGCGGCGACGCCGTCAGCCCGGTGCCTGCGAGCATCTGACCGAACGCCCCCGGCACATCGAAGCGACCTTGTACGCCGGGGCTCTGACGCCCGGCCGTCAGCGCAGGCGTGTACGTCAGCAAGATGCCCGCTTCGCGTCCGAAGCGCGTGAGCACGGCGTCGAGCGAGCCTGCCGGGATGTCATAAGCCCTTCCAACAGCGGCGACTTTGGCCGTTGCGGGTGCCCGATCGGACGTCTGCGCATGGGCGACGCCCGCGCCAAACGTCGAAGCGAACGACGCAAACGTCAGCGCGACGCCGGCGCAGACGCGGCGTCGACGCAACCCCGTAGCGGTGCACGGCAAAGCGCGCGGTAGTTCGGAGAGAGCAGGTGAAGCGACGGCCATGATGTGAAGTCTCGTTCAGACAATGGAGAGAAGGGTTCACTTCCCTTGTCACGCGAGACCGGCGAATCAGCTCACTGACCGTAAAGAAATTTGAAAAATGGCGGGACGTTTGCCGACGAGTACTCAGGTGGGGTGCGTCCGGCCCCTCATCCGCGAGGTCCGACCGTCACCCAGTACCGCGTGACGGAGGACACCGATACTGGCAATGCGTGCGGCAGCACGCCGAGAATGGCGTCGATGTCGGCCAACGGATACGTGCCGGAGACACGCAGCGAAGCCACCGCCGGATCGCACCGCAAATAGCCGCGTCGATAGCGCGCCAACTCGGCGAGGAACGTGTCGAGCGGCATGTCGACGGCGACGAGCATGCCGTCGGCCCACGCGCCGTCGCCATCCGCCAATGGCAGCGCCGCCTCGACGCCGCGTGCGCTGAACGTCGCCTGCTCACCTGCGCGGACGATCCGCACGCTCGCCGCGTCAGCTGAGAGTGCGCCTTGCGGCGTCACGCGCACAGCACCTTCAAAAACTTGCACGGAGGCGTCGCTGTCACCATCGACCTGACGCGCGACGAAACGCGTTCCCAGCGGTTGGAGCGTGCCGTGCGCCGTAGCGACGATCAACGGCCGGGGCGGCACGTGCGCCACGTCCTTGCCGGTCGTCACCATGATTTCACCTTCGACGAGGCCGATGCGTCGCACGTCGCCATCCATCGACAAGCGCACGGCGCTTCGGGTATTGAGGACGAGCGTCGTGCCGTCGGCCAAACGCAGTGTGTGTCGCTCGCCCGCCCCGGTGCGCGCATCGGCGCGCAGCCATTGCACCGCCATCGGATCACTGGCGACCCACGCGCCGGTGCCGACAAAGAGCGCGCCGACGATGGCCTTCACGGCCATACGGCGTCCGCGCGAGCGGGGTGCGCGCAGCGCCGCCTGCGCAACGGCCGCTCCCAACGTGCCCGACACATGACGCATTCGCCGGTCGGCGTTCTCGATGTGAAGCCATGCACGCTCGTGCTCCGGATTCGCCGCCCGCCAGCGCGCGCATGCAGTACGCAGCGTCTCGGTGGCGTCACCGCTTTGCATCGTCACCCACCACTCGACGGCTTGCTGCGCAATCGTCGCGTCGAAAGTCGCGAATCTTGTCACGCCGCCCCCATCGCGAAGAAACACTGCGTGCCTGCGCGCACGAGGTGACGTTTCACCGTCGCCAGTGAAATGCCGAGTGCGGTGGCGATTTCGGGATGCGTGAGGCCATCCAGTTGCGCCAGCAGGAAGGCGCGTTTGACGAGCGGTGGCAGACCTTCGAGACAGCGGTCGATTTCGAGCAGCGTCTCCAGCACGATGGCGCGCTCTTCGGGAGACGGGGCAAGGGCTTCGGGTTGTTGCGCCAGCGCGTCGAGATAGGCGCGTTCGATCTGCTCGCGTCGCCAGTAGTTATAGAGGACGCGCTGCGCGACGGTCGTCAGGAACGCGCGCGGCGACGCCAGCAGGCGTGGCGGATCGCGCTCCAGCAGACGGACGAAAGTGTCATGCGCGAGATCGGCCGCGCGATGCGAGCAGCCGATCTTGCGATGCAGCCAGCCATGAAGCCAGCCGTGATGATCGTTGTAGAGTCCCTGCAGCGTGTTCAGCGAAGTGTCGCGCTGCAGCGTGTCGTCGGCGGGCATACGCCCCTCCTGTCCCCGGGCCAGGTGTGGCCGCAAGGCTCAGGCACCGTTTTGCAAATGAGAATCGTTCGCAGTATAGCAAACAAGTTTCACTCGCATAGGACGGACCATGCGCCGCCGACGCTACGCGTGGCGCGTATGCGACAGCGGCATCCGTCCGTGCGCTCAGTAATAGGCGTCCTCAAGCAGCATGTCTTCGAAGAACGCACCGAAACGCTGCTGCGGGTCGCGCAGGTGAATCTCCAGAATCCATCGCATGGCAGACGGCGTCGTTTCGAACTCCGCCAGCGAGCCGGTGTGAATCGCGGCGTGCGGGAAGTCCGAGACGCGGTGGCCGGGCAGGTCGAAGTTCAGCGTCCACCCCATACGGCGTGCGACGTCGTCGGCGTAGGCATAGAGCGCTTGTCCGGTCGACCCTTCGCGCTGCCACTTCTGACGGACGTCGTGAAACAGCGCTTCGGCGTCGCGGGCGCAGCGCTCGAATTCGTCATGCTGGCCGACGACGAAGCTCGCGCCGCCGTCGCCTTCCCACGCTTCGAAACGCGGCGCGATGTCGATGAAGAAGAGATCGCTCTCACCGAGCACGACGCCCGGCTCGGACGGCTGGCGCATCGGCTTGAGCGTGTTTTTTCCGAAGCGAACGCGCGTCGGGTGCCAGCTCAGTTCCAGACCTGCGGACGTCAACACGCCCTTGGCCATCGCGACGGCATCTTCCTCGACCATGCCGGGACGCACGTTCGCAGCGATGTCGCGAATCGCAGCACGGGTCTTGTTACGGGCGGCGAGCATGCCGTCGACGGAGAACGCGGGGCCGACGCGCTCGGCCAACGAGGCTTCGTCGGGATAGCGGACGGCGGCAGAAGTCGCTTGATTCGACATCGAATACCTCTCAGTGGATACGGTTGTTCTTGGGGGGGGCATGCGACGGGGCTGCCGTCGCTGAGAGCATTCTCGAATCGCCGCCGCGCCACGCAGGGCAACGCGAGCGGGTCGATCGGGCCAACCAGCGGCATCTCCGTGCCAGCGCCCGGCCGATAGCTTGCCGATGGGCCGCTTTCTGCCAAAATGGCTCGCATCAACGCCAGTGCCTCCCCGTCGCTTTGTCGACAACCTGAACCGTCTTCCACCGAATCGCCATGATCCGTAACGTCGCCCTGCTGGTGTTTCCCGGCGTGCAATCGCTCGATGTGAGCGGTCCGCTGGACGTCTTCGCCGAAGCCAATCGCTTCCTGCTGCCCGGCGATCAGTACCAGACGGAGGTCATCGGCACGCAGCACGGGGCCATTGCCTGCTCGAACGGCATGGCGTTGCTGCCGCGACGTCACTATCAGGACGTTGGCGGACACGTCGATCTGCTGCTGGTGGCGGGCGGTCCGTCGCTGCTGACGGATGATCTCGGGCCGAACGTCTACCGCTGGCTGAACGACATGGTCCCGCGCGCGCGACGCTACGGCTCGATCTGCAACGGCGCGCTGATCCTGGCGGCGGCGGGCCTGCTCGACGGCAAGCGCGTGACCACGCACTGGAACGATGTCGACGTGCTGGCCGAGCGCGCTCCCGGTGCGAATATCGAAGTCGACCGGTTGTTCATTCAAGACGGGAGTTTGTACACGTCGGCAGGCGTGACGGCCGGGATCGATCTGTCGTTGCATCTGCTGGCGCAGGATCACGGGCAAGAGGTGGCGCTGAACGTGGCGAAGCGGCTGGTCGTCTTCACGCAGCGCGCGGGTGGTCAGTCGCAGTTCAGTCCGTACTTGACGCCCTACGCCGAACCGAATTCGCCCGTCGCACAGGTTCAGCATTACGTGCTGGAGCATCTGGCGGAGCCGTTATCGGTCGGCGATCTGGCGGCGGTGGCGAAGATGAGCGTGCGCAACTTCTCGCGGGTATTCGCACGCGATGCGGGTGTGACGCCAGCCGACTTCGTGAGCGCGGCCCGCGTCGACGCCGCGCGTGTGATGCTGGAGAACGGCAACGCCCCGCTGAAGACGGTGGCCTGGGAATGCGGGTTCGGCGACCCGCACAACATGCGCAAGGTCTTCCAGCGCCGCTTCGGCGTGTCGCCGCAGCAATATCGGGAGAATTTCGGGCAGTCGCAGGGGTAATTCCGCGCAGTTCCGCCAACAACGCACTTCACCCATTGAGCGCACAGCCCCTTCCGACAGGGCTGTGCGCCCGAGCTTCCTGTGTTTCCAATCACCTCCCCGGCCTAATGGAAAACATTTATTGACCGACCGGCCGGTCGGTTTATAATGCGTTCCATATCCCCACATGCCGCGGAGGCCTTCCTCTATGTATACGCAAGCCATCGATCTGGCCGGCAACAGCCCCAAGGGCGTGCAAGCCCTGAGCGAGGCCGAGCAGGCGCAGCAAGCTCGCTTCGACGCACGCGTCGCCGCCGACCAGAAGATCGAGCCGCAGGATTACATGCCTGCCGAGTATCGCAAGACGCTCGTTCGCCAGATCTCGCAGCACGCGCACTCGGAAGTCGTCGGCATGCTGCCGGAAGGCAACTGGATCTCGCGCGCACCCAGCCTCAAGCGCAAAGCCATCCTGCTCGCCAAAGTGCAGGACGAAGCCGGTCACGGTCTCTATCTCTATTCCGCCGCCGAAACGCTCGGCACCTCGCGCGACCAGATGATCGACGCCCTGCACTCCGGCAAGGCCAAGTACTCCAGCATCTTCAATTACCCAACCCTCACGTGGGCCGACGTCGGTGTGATCGGCTGGCTCGTCGACGGCGCCGCCATCATGAACCAGGTGCCGCTGTGCCGCTGCTCGTACGGTCCGTACGCGCGCGCCATGATTCGTGTTTGCAAGGAAGAGTCGTTCCATCAGCGTCAGGGCTTCGACGCCCTGCTCGCCATGATGAGCGGCACGCAATCCCAGCGCGACATGGTGCAGGAAGCGGTGAACCGCTGGTGGTGGCCGGTGCTGATGATGTTCGGCCCGAGCGACAAGGAATCCATCCATAGCACCCAGACCATGAAGTGGGGCATCAAGCGCATCTCGAACGACGACCTGCGCCAGAAGTTCGTCGATGCCGCCATCGAACAGGCCAAGGTGCTCGGCGTGACCTTCCCCGACCCGGATCTGAAGTGGAACGAAGCCCGCAAGGCCCACGACTACGGCGAGATCGACTGGAGCGAATTCTGGCGCGTGGTCGGCGGTGACGGTCCGTGCAACAAGGAACGTGTCGGCACCCGCGTGGCCGCCCACGAAAAAGGCGCCTGGGTGCGCGATGCCGCCCTTGCCCACGCCGCGAAACAGCGCCAGCGCGCCGAAAAGCAAGCGGCATAAGCGGTTGCAAGAGCGCGCCGCCCTCACAAGACATCAGGAACGATCATGACGCAAGCAAGCAACAAGGAATGGCCCCTCTGGGAAGTGTTCGTGCGCAGCAAGATGGGCCTCGAACACAAGCACAGCGGCAGCCTGCACGCCGCCGACGCCGAGATGGCGCTGCGCATGGCGCGCGACGTCTACACGCGCCGTCAGGAAGGCGTGAGCATCTGGGTCGTGCCGTCGGTCGCCATCACGGCCTCGGCACCGGAAGACAAGGCCGAGCTGTTCGATCCGGCCGCCGACAAGATCTACCGTCACCCGACCTTCTACCAGTTGCCGGAAGAAGTGAACCACATGTAAGCGGCCGCGCGCCGACGTGACGAAACGCACGTCAATGGCGCGCCCCAAGCGAGACCCCAGAACATGAAACCGACGCAGGAACATCTGTCCTATCTGCTGCGCCTCGCCGACAACGCGCTGATCCTCGGTCAGCGCAACGCGGAATGGTGTGGTCACGGCCCCGTGCTGGAAGAAGACATCGCGCTCACTAACCTGAGCCTCGATCTCATCGGCCAGGCACGCATGCTGTATCAGCACGCCGCCCAGCTCGAAACCGAACTTACCGGCTTCGCGAAGCAGGAGGACGACTACGCCTTCTGGCGCGACGAATTCGCCTTCCGTAACTGGACACTCGTCGAGCTGCCCCACTACGGCCCGACCGCCGGTACCACGGCCGCCGAGCGCGATTACGCCGTCACCATCGTGCGCAACTTCCTCTACTCGGCGCTGATGGTCGAAGTGTGGCAAGCGCTCGCGCAGTCGGCCGACGAAACGCTCGCCGCCATCGCCGCCAAGTCGGTCAAGGAAGCGCACTATCACCTGCACCACGCACGCGACTGGCTCGTTCGCTTCGGCGACGGTACGGAAGAATCGCATCGCCGCGCGCAGGCCGCGCTCGACTATCTCGTGCCGTACATGAACGAGATCTTCAAGCGCGACACGCTCGAAGACACGGTCGCCGCTGCCGGTACCGGCGTGACGATGGCCGATCTGAAGGACGCATGGCAAGCCACCGTCAACGACGCGCTCGCGGAAGCGACGCTCGCCGCGCCGGTCGGCGGTGCATTCGAGAGCACGGGCAAGTTCGGTCATCACTCCGAGCACATGAGCTATCTGCTCGGCGAGATGCAGGGTCTGGCCCGTCAGCATCCCGGCGCCACCTGGTAAACCACACGCGCACATCATGCCTACGACGAACCTGTTTGCCGACGCGATGACGAATCTGCCGCTCACGCCTCCCGTTGCGCCCGACGTGCTCACGCCGGCCTCGGAGGCGTCGCTGCCGCTCGCCTGGCAAACGCTCGAAGCCGTGCCCGATCCGGAAATTCCGGTCGTGTCGATTCGGGAGCTCGGCATTCTGCGCGATGTGCGCGTCGTGACGAACGACGAAGGCCGCGCGGCGTTCGAGATCGTGATTACACCCACGTACTCGGGCTGCCCGGCGATGCAGCAGATCGCCGAGGACATCGCAGCGGCCATGACGCGCGCAGGCCTCGGCCCGTGGCACGTCAAAACGGTGCTCGCCCCCGCGTGGACGACGGACTGGATCAGCCCGGAAGCCCGCGAAAAACTGCGCGGCTACGGCATTGCGCCGCCCACAGGGGCGCAAGCTGTGTCGGCCGACGCGCCGCGCAAGATCACGTTCTACGGCCGTCCGAAAGACGGCGTGCCGTGCCCGCACTGCGGCTCGACGCATACCGAAGTCGTCTCCGCCTTCGGATCGACCGCCTGCAAGGCGCATTACGTTTGCCGCACGTGCCAAGAGCCGTTCGACTACTTCAAGCCATATTGATTGGCCAGATTGACCTCGCGTTTGACCCCGCGTTTGACCCAATTGGGAAGCTGACAATGACGACCCCGCAATTCCATTCGCTGACGATTCGCGAAATCCGGCCCGAGACCGCCGACGCTATCTCCATCGCCTTCACGGTGCCGGACACGCTGCGCGACGCCTATCGCTTCACGCAAGGCCAGTTCCTCACGCTCAAGACAGAGATCGACGGTGAAGAAGCCCGTCGCTCCTACTCGATTTGCGTAGGCGTTCCCGAATACGAAGCCACGGGCGAACTGCGCGTGGGCATCAAGCGCGTGCCGGGCGGCAAGTTCTCGAACTTCGCGAACGATCAGCTCAAGCCGGGACAGCAACTCGACGTGATGACGCCTGACGGCCGCTTCTTCACGCGTCTGTCGGCCACCAACGCCAAGCATTACGTCGGCTTCGCCGGTGGCTCGGGCATCACGCCGATGCTCGCGCTCATCAAGACCACGCTCGCCACGGAGCCGGACAGCCAGTTCACGCTCGTCTACGGCAACCGCTCGGTGCCCGCGATCATGTTCGCCGAGTCGCTCGAAGACCTGAAGAACACGTATCTGGGCCGTCTGCGTCTGTATCACGTGCTGTCGGACGAAGCGCAGGAAGTCGAGCTGTTCAACGGTCTGCTCAACCAGGACAAGTGCAGCGCGTTCCTGGAGACGCTGATTCCGGCAGCGAGCATCGACGAAGCTTTCATCTGCGGCCCCGGTCCGATGATGGACGCCGCCGAAGCCGCCCTCGCCGCCGCCGGTGTTGCCAAGGAAAAGATTCACGTCGAGCGCTTCGGTGTGCCGTCGCCGCAAGCGGGTGTAAAGCCGGTCGTCATCACCGACGACACGCCGATGGCCGAGCTGGTCGTCGTCATGGACGGCAAGGAGCGTCGCCTGCGTCAGCCGTATGAAGGTCAGAGCATTCTGGATACGGGCCTCGCCGCTGGCCTGTCGCTGCCGTACGCCTGCAAGGGCGGCGTGTGCTGCACCTGCCGCGCCAAGGTGCTCGAAGGCGAGGTCGCCATGGAAAAGAACTACACGCTCGAAGACTACGAAGTCGAACAGGGCTTCGTGCTGACGTGCCAGGCGCGTCCGCTCACGGAGCGCGTCGTGGTCAGCTACGACGAGCGTTGATCGAACGCCTGTTTGCCGTCGCGTGCGAACGCGACGGCAACGCGAGCGAAACTCGCGTGAAATCCCGCCAATGCGTCGATTATTCCGGGCATTACGGGAGCGTCAACCCGAGGTAGCGGGAATACCGTAAACTACCGGGCATGAATACCATCCATGTCGTCTGTGGCGATATCGCCGCGCAGCAATTGCGTGCGGCGATGGCGCAAGCGCAACGCGCCGACCCTGTCCTGGTTCTGCGCGACGATCTGGCCATCGGCCCGTTGCGTGAGATCGACGAGAACGAACGCCAGCGTGCCGCTTTCTGGCAGCGCGTCATGCCGTCGGCCGGCCGCGACTACGCCGGCGAGCTGCGCGAGGAACTGGCGTCGCTGCAACGCCTCGTCGAAGGTGACAACGCGGTGGTGTGCTGGCACGGCGACAGCGCGTCCGATCAGTTGACGCTGCGTCGCGTGGCCTTCATGCTGCGCGGCACGCCCGCCCGCCTGAACGAGATCGTGCTGCGAGGCAGCGACCTGACAGGCGCGGCGAACGGGAGCGACGCGCACCGCCGCACCAGCGTCGGCATGTACGCCCCGGAGGTGCTGGCCGAACGCTTCGTTCGCATCGCCCCGATTTCGCTGCTGCGCATTGGCCGTCTGTCGCTGGAATGGCGGGCGCTCAAGCAAGTGAATACGCAGGTCCGTCGCTGGGTGCACAACACGTTCGAAGGCGCGACGTTCGCCGAGATCGACGATCAGATTCTGACCCGCGCCCCGGTTGCCTGGACACCGATGGCGGCATTTCTCGGCGAAATGATGCCGCGCGTCGAAGGTTTTTTCGCCACCGACAGTTTTCTTTTGTGGCGCTGCCGCGAGCTCGGTGCGGCAGGCCGACTCGCGTTACGCGGTGACACTACGGCCGCCGCCGCGTGCGATTTACGACTGGAGTAACCCCCGTTTATGGCACGTACCAAAGCGCCCGATCACGAATCGCAGCGCGAACAGATTCTCGACGTCGCCGCCGACGCCTTTGCCCGCGCGAGCTATCCGAGCACGTCGATGTCCGAACTGGCCGCCGCCTGCGGCACCTCCAAGGCCCGGCTGTATCACTACTACGCCAGCAAGGACGCCATCCTCTTCGATCTGCTTGAGCGCTACACCAAGCGCCTGATGCTGATCGTCACCGAGGTCGAGGCGCTCGGCCAGCGTCGCGGCCTGTCGGAGCGCGACACCTTCCACGAACTGATCCGTGCGTTCCTCGACGAATACGAGACGTCGCAGACGCGTCACATCGCCCTGCTCAACGACGTCAAGTTCCTGAACGACGAGCAACGCGAGATCGTGCTCAACCGCCAGCGCGACGTGGTCGCCGCATTTGCACGCCAACTCACGCGCGCCTTCCCCGACCGGGTCGCAAAGCACAATCAGACGGCGCTGACGATGATGCTGTTCGGCATGATCAACTGGACCTTCACGTGGCTCAAACCGGGCGGCCGCATGCGTTATCGCGACTTCGCCAACGAAGTCATTGCGGTGCTCGAACATGGCCTCGCAGCCCCGTTGCCCGACGGCATCGAAGCCGCCATTCCGGCCCCGGCGATGCCCTCGAAGCCATAATCGGAGTTAGTGCTCACTTATTAAAAGGGCGAATTATCGCCCTTTTTTGTTGCCGCGCAGCAACTCTTATAGAAGAGTCATCGGATGAGAAATCCAGAAAAGACGCCATTCTTCAGAGACTTAGACACTTCCCTCCACGGTCGCGACTTAATTTCCTAGGGTTTTTACCTAGCCCTTCGGGTATAATTCTTTTGCGTCGCACAATCAGGTGGACGCACTAAAGATTACCCAAGGATTACGCCATGACTGCCCCGAACCACACGCCCGACGTCGCACGCGCGACGGTTGCCGCCAACGAGCGGTCGAGCGTGTTGATTCGCGAGCTGACGTCCGGCGACATCCATCGACTCCAGCGCCACTTCCTGGCGCTCGGCGAAGAAGACCGCCTGCTGCGCTTCGGTCAGGCCGTCTCCGACGACATCATCACGCGCTACGTCGCCAGTCTCGATTTCTCCCGTGACAGCGTCTTTGGCGTCTATGACGACAATCTCGCGCTCGTCGCCGTGGCTCACGTCGCTCAACTGCCGGAAGGCAAGAACGGCCGTGTCGCGGAGTTCGGTGTCTCGGTGCTCGAATCGGCCCGTGGCCTGGGCATCGGCTCGCGCCTGTTCGAGCGTGCTGCGATCCATTGCCGCAACAAGCGCGTCGACACACTGTATATGCACTGCCTCTCGCGCAACGCCCGCATGATGCGCATTGCGAAGAAGGCTGGCATGGAGATCAACTTTGCCTACGGCGAGGCAGACGGCTACCTGAGCCTGCCCCCGGCCGACACGCAGTCGATGCTCTCGGAAATGATGCAGGACCAGATCGCCGCGTTCGATTACGCGCTCAAGCGTCAGTTGCGCAACGCGCGTCGTCTGGTCGGTGCGCTGCTGCCGAATCAGCGCGCGGCCTGAACCCCGGTCTAACACTTCGGCGTCGCCCATGAAAAAACCCGGCCTCGGCCGGGTTTTTTGCTTTCGCTCGTCGAGCGCGACTCAGGGCAACGGCAGCGCCGTCGTTTCCTTCAACTGATCGAGCACGAAGCTGGTTTTGACGTCCACCACGCTCGGGTGGACGAGCAGTTGCGTCTGCATGAAGCGCGAGAAATGCGTCATATCGCGCACATGCACGCGCAGTAGATAATCCATGTCGCCCGCCATCGCGTAGCAGCCGACGACTTCGGACCACGAATCGACAACGCTACGGAAATGTTCGATCACCGAACCGCCCTCCCCGTCGCCCGGGTGACGCTTGTCGAGTCGCACATTCACATAGGCCAGCAGTCCGAGTCCAAGCCGTGTAGGCTCCAACAAGGCGACATAGCCGCGAATCACACCAGCCTCTTCAAGGCGACGAATGCGACGCAGGCACGGACTCGGCGAGAGCCGCACCTGTTCGGCGATTTCGAGATTGGAAAGACGCCCGTTGCTTTGCAGCAATGCGAGAATCCGCCGGTCGATCTTGTCCAGCTCCAGCTTTGACATACCCCCTCCCTGTTTTTGCTATTTATGCGCAATATTATTGCGCATAAACCCACTTATCAGGAAGTTGGTATCAAAAATAGCCGATTACGGGAGATTACAGCGGATGAGAATCAAGAAAGAGTGCAAGAAAAAGGCGCCCGCCGCTTCCGGCTGCGCCCTGTGTCCGTCAATGACTGAGAGTTTTGAATGGATCGCCGACGTAGCCGCTCGGCGGTCGATTCGGGTGGATCGGGCCGAAGGGATTATCGGCGCTGAAATTCTCGCGGGTCGATCGTGCGCTGGTCGAGCGGGCCTTCGTAACGCTGCGGCGTTTGGGTGGTGCGCTGCTGCGTAATGGGGGTAGGTTCGGCCGTCTTGTCGCGCGCCAATTCGTCGGCGCGGGCGACGCTCACTTCCAGGGTCAGGAACGAAGCGGAAACCAGCAGGAATTTGGCGATGTTTCGTTGATTCACAGTGACTCCTTCTTACGTGTCGCTTTATTGTTGCTGCGTGCTTTCACAGCACGCTATGAATGTGCCCGAGGTGACGATAACGGTTTTGTCACGCACCGGGTAACGCATTAGTGAGCATTCTGCCCGCTACGTTCCCGTTCGCCCCGCACCGTTACACGTTGTTACCCCCGTGTCAGAAGGCACCGACAAGCGTACGGTTGCCGACATAATCGCGACACAATGCCGCCATTTTGGGGACGATTCCTAAAGCAAGGAAGCGGCTCAATGCCGCACCTGTCGGTTATATGGGGGGTGTCCGGCCGGAAGACCAGACAGGGTTTACGCCAGACGTCTTACGTTTACGTAAACGTCATAATCCTCGTTATACTGCCGTCGATCGGCAACCCATGGAACGTCACCGCCACCGTCATCCGTCGTCAGGCAATGGCATGACACCGGTGCTACCATGAGTCCGACTGGCATCAGCATCACGAAAAAAGGCCCCGCCCGACGAGTGACATCACGAATGTGAGCCCTCGGAAGCGCAAAATCAAAAGGCCGGCATTCACGCTGCCGTCCTGCTTCACGAGAGCGGGAGGGGCAGGAAGTTTTGGCGATCCCAAAATCAGTGAGAGTGAGGAGCACACCCCATGAACGCCCCCGTCAATCCGAGCTTGCTGGCCGCACTAGAATCGGTCACGCTCGACGACAAATACACGCTCGAGCGCGGTCGCGCTTACATGAGCGGCATCCAGGCCCTGGTTCGACTACCAATGTTGCAGCAGGCGCGCGACGCCGCTGCCGGGCTCAACACCGCAGGTTTTATCTCGGGCTATCGCGGCTCGCCGCTGGGCGGTCTCGACCTCTCGCTATGGAAAGCGAAGCAGCACCTCGCCGGTCATAACATCGTCTTCCAGCCGGGTCTGAACGAAGACCTCGCGGCCACGGCCGTGTGGGGTTCGCAGCAGGTCAATCTGTATCCCGCCAAGTTCGATGGCGTGTTCTCCATGTGGTACGGCAAGGGCCCGGGCGTCGACCGTTCGATGGACGTGCTCAAGCATGGCAACTCAGCTGGCTCGTCGAAGCACGGTGGTGTGCTGGTGCTCGCAGGCGACGACCACGCCGCCAAATCCTCTACGCTCGCGCACCAGTCCGAACACGTCTTCAAGGCGGCCGGTATTCCGGTGCTGTTCCCGTCGAACGTGCAGGAGTATCTCGACTACGGCTTGCATGGCTGGGCGATGAGCCGTTACTCCGGCCTGTGGGTCGCGATGAAGTGCGTGACGGACGTGGTCGAATCGTCGGCCTCCGTGATGATCGATCCGCACAACGTCGACATCCGTCTGCCGAACGATTTCATCATGCCGCCCGACGGGCTGAACATCCGCTGGCCCGATCCGCCGCTGGTGCAGGAAGCGCGGATGATCGACTACAAGTGGTACGCCGCCCTCGCCTACATCCGCGCCAACAAGCTCGATCGCGTGACGGTCGACTCGCCCAATGCGCGCTTCGGCATCATGACTGGCGGCAAGGCGTATCTCGACGTGTGTCAGGCGCTCGCCGACCTCGGCCTCGACGACGCCACGTGCCAGCGCATCGGCATCCGTCTGTACAAAGTGGGCTGTGTGTGGCCGCTCGAAGCGCAGGGAGCGCGCGCGTTCGCACAAGGGCTTCAGGAAATTCTGGTGGTCGAGGAAAAGCGCCAGATCCTCGAATACCAGATCAAGGAAGAGCTGTACAACTGGCGCGACGACGTGCGTCCGCGCGTGTACGGCAAGTTCGACGAAAAGGACGGTGCCGGTGGCGAATGGTCGGTACCGATGGCCAACTGGCTGCTGCCCGCGCATTACGAACTTTCGCCAGCGCTCATCGCGAAGGCCATTGCCACGCGTCTGGAAAAGTTCGAGTTGCCCAGCGACGTGCGCGAGCGCATCGCTACGCGTCTGCGCGTGATCGAAGCGAAGGAACAAGCACTGTCCAAGCCGCGCATCGCCGTGGAGCGCAAGCCGTGGTTCTGCTCCGGCTGCCCGCACAACACGTCGACGAACGTGCCCGAAGGTTCGCGCGCCATCGCGGGCATCGGCTGCCACTACATGACCGTGTGGATGGACCGCAAGACGGACACCTTCTCGCAAATGGGCGGCGAAGGCGTGCCCTGGATCGGTCAGGCGCCGTTCTCGTGCGACGAACACATCTTCGCGAACCTCGGCGACGGCACCTACTTCCACTCGGGTCTTCTGGCGATTCGCGCGGCGATCTCGTCTAAGGTCAACATCACCTACAAGATTCTGTACAACGATGCGGTCGCGATGACCGGGGGCCAGCCGGTCGACGGCACGCTCACCGTGCCGCAGATCGTGGCGCAGGTCGATGCCGAAGGCGCCGCGAAGATCGTCATCGTGACGGACGAACCCGAGAAGTACGACGGCGTGAAACTCGTCGGCGACATTCCCGTTTATCACCGCAGCGAACTCGACCGCGTGCAGCGCGAACTGCGTCTGGTGAAGGGCACGTCGATCCTGATTTACGACCAGACGTGCGCCACCGAGAAGCGCCGCCGCCGCAAACGTGGTGCGTATCCCGATCCGGCCAAGCGTGTGGTCATCAACGAGTCGGTTTGCGAAGGCTGCGGCGACTGCTCGGTGAAGTCGAACTGTCTGTCGGTGGAGCCGCTGGAGACGGAATTCGGCACGAAGCGTCAGATCAACCAGTCGACGTGCAACAAGGACTTCTCGTGCCTGAACGGCTTTTGCCCGAGCTTCGTGACGGTGGAAGGCGGCCAGCTCCGTAAGCCCAAGACGGCACAGGTCGACAGCAGCGGTCTGCCGCCGTTGCCGGAACCGGCACTGCCTGCGATTGCGCGTCCGTACGGCATTCTCGTGACGGGCGTGGGCGGCACGGGCGTGGTGACGATCGGCGGCCTGCTCGGCATGGCGGCGCACCTGGAGAACAAGGGCGTTACGACGCTCGACGTGACCGGTCTCGCCCAGAAGGGCGGCGCGGTGACGAGCCACGTGCAGATTGCGCAACAGCCGGAAGACATTCACGCCACGCGTATCGCCATGGGCGACGCACGCGTGGTGATCGGTTGCGACGCCATCACAACCGCCAGCGACGACACGCTCTCACGCATCCAGCACGGCGTGACGAACGTCGTCGTGAACAGCGCGCACACGCCCACGGCCGAGTTCATCCGCAACCCGAACTGGCGTTTCCCCGGCGCAAGCACGGAGAACGACATTCGTGCGGCGGCTGGCGAGAACGTCGATTTCGTCGACGCGAACCATCTCTCGCTGCGACTGCTCGGCGACACGATCTACACGAACCCGTTCGTGCTGGGCTACGCGTGGCAAAAGGGCTGGGTGCCGCTCTCGTACGCAGCGCTCATGCGCGCCATCGAACTGAACGGCGTGGCCATCGAGAAGAACAAGCAGGCGTTCGAGTGGGGACGTCGCGCCGCACACGACCTCGCCACCGTGCGCAAGCTCGCGCAGCAAGGTGAAGCGCCCGAGTCGTCGGCCACCGGCGGCAAGCTGATCACGCTGCATTCGCCGCGTGCGCTCGACTTGCTGATTCAGCGTCGCTACGACCAGCTCGTTGCGTATCAGGATCGTGCTTACGCAGAGCGCTTCAAGCAGACGGTGGATCGTGTGCGTGCGGCCGAATCGGCCCTGCCGAACGAGAACGCGCAAATGCCGCTGACGGAAGCCGTCGCCCGTGCACTGCACAAGCTCATGGCCTACAAGGACGAGTACGAAGTCGCACGTCTGTACACCGACCCGGCGTTCATGAGGAAGCTTAACGAGCAGTTCGAAGGCAACTTCTCGCTGCGCTTCCATCTCGCCCCGCCGTCGCTCGCCAAGCACGACGACAAGGGGCATCTCGTGAAGAAGGCCTACGGTCCGTGGATGATGAAGGCGTTCGGCGTGCTGGCGAAGTTCAAGGGCCTGCGCGGCGGTGCGTTCGATATTTTCGGTCGGACGCAAGAACGTCGCACGGAGCGTGCGCTGATCGGCGAGTATGAGACGCTGGTGAACGAACTGCTGTCGCGTCTGAACGAGCACAACGTCTCGCTGGCCGTGCAACTCGCGGAGCTGCCGCAAGAGATTCGCGGCTACGGGCACGTGAAGGAGCAGAACCTTGCAGCCACGCGCATCAAGTGGACGAAGTTGCTCGCGCAGTTCCGTGACGGCGATTCGCATCGCGTCGCCGCTTGATCCGCCGACACTGACGACGGCTGTTCCATGAAAAATCCCGCCAGCGCGTGAGCGACTGGCGGGATTTCTTTATGCGCTTTCGACGGCGGCACGCACCGGCAATGCACCGGCGGATGCCTTCGTCAGTACAGCATCAACGCGTGACGTTCGCCGCAGCGACGGCCGTCATGTTGATGATGCGGCGCACCGTCGCGGCCGGCGTCAGGATGTGAACCGGCTTGGCGCAGCCCAGCAGGAACGGACCCACCGTCACGCCTTCGCCGCCCGTCATCTTGAGCAGGTTGTACGTGATGTTGGCCGCTTCCACGTTCGGCATGACGAGCAGGTTCGCTTCGCCCGACAGACGCGATGCCGGGTAAGCAGCGCGGCGGATCGCTTCCGACAGCGCGGCGTCGCCGTGCATTTCACCGTCCACTTCCAGCGACGGGGCACGCGCAGCCAGCAGTTCGGCAGCACGAGCCATGCGCTGAGCCGATGCCGACTTCACGCTGCCGAAGTTCGAGTTCGAGAGCAGCGCCACCTTCGGGGCGATGCCGAAGCGCTCGATTTCCTTCGCGGCCAGCACGGTCATTTCGGCAAGCTGTTCCGACGTCGGCACTTCGTTCACGTACGTGTCGCTGATGAACAGGTTGCGATTCTCCAGCATCAGCAGGTTCATCGCCGCGTAGTTCTCGACGCCCGCCGCACGGCCCAGCACCTGATCGACCACATCCAGATGGCGGTGGTACGTATCGATCATGCCGCACACCATGCCGTCGGCTTCGCCCAGATGCACGAGGATCGCACCGATCAGGGTGTTGTCCTTGCGCATGGCGGCCTTGGCGACTTCCGGCGTCACACCGTGGCGCGCGCCAAGGTTGTGATACGCCTGCCAGCAGCGCTGATAGCGCGCGTCGTCTTCCGGATTCACGATCTCGAAGTCGACGCCGGGCTTGAGCTTCGAGCCAATCTTCCGCAAACGCATTTCCACCACGGCCGGACGACCGATGATGATCGGCTTGGCGATACGCTCGGCCAGCACGAACTGCGCGGCGCGCAGCACGCGCTCGTCTTCGCCTTCGGCGAACACGATGCGGGCAGCGTCGTTACCGAAGCGGGCACGTGCAGCGGCGAACACCGGACGCATGATGAAGCCGGTGCGATACACGGTCGTACCGAGTTGTTCGCGGTAGGCGTCCATGTCCTTGATCGGACGCGTGGCCACCCCCGAATCCATCGCGGCTTGCGCCACGGCCGGTGCGATCTTGATGATCAGACGCGGATCGAACGGCTTCGGAATGATGTATTCCGGACCGAATTCGAGCGACTGGCCTTCATAGGCGCGCGCGACTTCTTCGCTTTGCTCTTCTTCCTGCGCCAGTTCGGCGATGGCACGCACAGTGGCGAGCTTCATCTCTTCCGTAATGGTGGTGGCACCCACGTCGAGCGCGCCACGGAAGATGAACGGGAAGCACAGCACGTTGTTGACCTGGTTCGGGTAGTCCGAACGGCCCGTGGCGATGATGCAGTCCGGACGCGCAGCCTTCGCGATTTCCGGGCGGATTTCCGGCTCCGGGTTGGCGAGCGCAAGAATCAGCGGCTTCGTGCCCATCGTCTTGACCATGTCGGCGCTCAGCACGCCTGCGGTCGAACAGCCGAGGAACACGTCTGCGCCGTTGCTGGCGTCGGCCAGCGTACGGGCTTCGGTCGCCACAGCGTAACGCGCCTTGCTCTCGTCGAGCTTGTCGCGGCCGGTGTGAATCACGCCCTTCGAGTCGAGAACGAGAATGTTCTCTTTCTTGAGGCCGAGGTTCACGAGCAGATCCAGACAGGCGATGGCGGCAGCGCCTGCGCCCGAGCAGACCAGCTTGACCTTGGCAATGTCCTTGCCGACGACCTTCAGGCCGTTGAGGATAGCGGCCGAGGCAATGATGGCGGTGCCGTGCTGATCGTCGTGGAAGACCGGAATCTTCATGCGCTCACGCAGCTTCTTCTCGATGTAGAAGCACTCCGGCGCCTTGATGTCTTCGAGGTTGATCCCGCCCAGCGTCGGCTCCAGCATGGCGATGGCTTCGACCAGCTTGTCCGGATCGTGCTCGGCGAGTTCGATGTCGAACACGTCGATACCGGCGAACTTCTTGAACAGGCAGCCCTTGCCTTCCATGACCGGCTTGGCGGCGAGCGGGCCGATGTTGCCCAGACCCAGCACGGCCGTACCGTTGGTAATCACGCCCACGAGGTTGCTGCGCGACGTGTAGCGATTGGCGGCGAGGGGGTCTTGCGCAATGGCTTCACAGGCGTAGGCCACGCCGGGGGAGTACGCCAGCGACAGATCGATCTGGTTCGACAGCGGCTTGGTCGGCGTCACCGAGATTTTGCCCGGACGCGGATTCTCGTGGTACGCCAGGGCGCTTTGTTTCAGTTGTTCATCCATATCTCGATACCTAAGAACTGGGCGACGGCCGGGCCTGTGCCGCATGCGGGCAGCGTCTGGACTCAGCCGTCTTTTGACGGATCACGGCGGGGGGAAGAGCCAACCGGAGGGATTCGGCGATTGTGTCGTCGACGGGGTTCTTCTCAGCGCAATGGCGTGATGACCATCGCTTCCCCGATCCTGAATACCGCGCTCGCGCGCGTCGGACCGTGGGACTTGCGGTGGCCGGTGCTCACCGCAGGACGCAAAGTGTACACCTTGCGCCAGAAGCGTGATGCCGCACGCGCAGCAGGGCTGGCGTGCGGCCGGGCATGAAATAACGCCTGCCGCAGCACCTTAAAGCAGCGCTTCGCCGCGACGTTCCGGAATCAGGAACAGCGTCGCGAGAATGTCTAGCACGTAGATGCCAGCGAGGAACACGAGCGCCATCTTGAAAGAGTACGCGGCCGCCAGCGCACCGACTGTCAGCGGGCCGAAGCCGCCGACCGCACGGCCGATGTTGAACAGCACGTTTTGCGCCGTGGCGCGCGCCGCCGTCGGATACAGCTCCGAAATCAGCGCGCCGTAACCGCCGATCATGCCGTTCACGAACATGCCCATCACCGCGCCGCCAATCAGCAGCGCGAACTGCGACTGAAGCTGTGCGTAGACGAACACCATCACGACTGCACCGATCTGATAGCCGATGAACGTGGGACGACGCCCGAACCGATCAGCCAGACGGCCGAACAGCCAGATGCCGAACGCCATGCCCAGCACGGTCACGGCGGTCCACATGGCCGACTTGGTGAGCGAATAGCCGAAGGTCTTCGACAGATACGAGGGCATCCAGATCATCAGGCCGTAGTAGCCGAAGTTCTGTACCGAACACAGGATGGCCACGCCAAGGCTCGCACGCGTGGTCGCGCAATCTTTCACCAGCAGCTTGAGCGGTGCGTGTTCGCGCGGCTGTTGCTGTTGGGCGAGGAACATCTCCGGCTCGCCCAGCGTGCGACGCATGACGAAGGACACCACCGCTGGCAGCAGGCCGACGGCGAACATGCCGCGCCAGCCGATGACCGGCAGCAGCAGCGGCGTGAGGAGTGCCGCCGCCAGCACTCCGGCCTGCCAGCCAAGACCTACGAACGACGAAGCGCGCGCACGGCGTTCCGGCGCGCAGGCTTCCGCCGCCAGCGCCATGCCGATGCCGAACTCGCCGCCCAGACCGATACCGGCAATCGTGCGATACGCCAGCAGGTCCCAGTACCCCTGCGCCAGCGAGCACAACCCGGTGAACACCGCGAACAGCAGAATCGTCCACGAGAGCACGCGCACGCGGCCGTAGCGGTCCGAGAGCATGCCAAAGACGATGCCACCGACGACCGCACCGATGAGCGTCCACGTTACGAGCGCGCCGGACTGCGCGCTGGAGAGCGCCAGGTCGGCCGCGATAGCGGGCAGGATGAAGCCGAGGATCAGCAGATCGAAGCCGTCCATGGCGTAGCCGATGGCCGAAGCCCACAGGGCGCGGTTCGCGTAAGCGGTGTCTTGCTTCGCGACGGCGGACGCCGGTGCGGCAAGGGAAGGCGAGGATTCGTTGGGCATGGGAATGGTCTGGACCGGTCTGAATTTCGGCGAGAGTGTATGCCTGTCATAAAGGCTCGGCAACTGTCTCTTTTTTTGGACACATCTGTCGGAGACGCTTTTTCATATGCGCCGTGCGCGCACACTGTGCGTACTAGTGCGTCGATGAATGTACGCTCAGTGCATAATTGACGTCGCATTTGCTGAAACTTGTGGCATAATTCGCGTTTAAGCGCAGGCCGTTCGTCGCAAGACGCGCCGCCCGCTGCCTCAGACGGTGTCTCGCCGCAGTAAGCTGTTCATCTGCGTAGCGTGTTTTGCGCGGTATCTGGCGCGGCACACCGCTGACTCATCAACGACTCCTGGCTGCACGCCGCACGGCGGGCAGCTACGCTAAGGAACCGCATCATGATTGGCATCGACCGCCAGGCGATTTCCGACATCACCGCCAAGATCCTGCTCGAAGTGGGCGCGGTGCATTTCAACGCCGAGAAGCCGTACATCTTCACCTCGGGCTGGGCCAGCCCGGTCTACACCGACTGCCGCAAGTTGATCTCGTACCCGCGCGTGCGCCGTACGCTGATGGACTTCGCAGAGGCCGTCATCATTCAGGACGTGGGCTGCGAGCAGTTCGACACGGTGGCCGGCGGTGAGACCGCAGGCATTCCGTTCGCTGCCTGGATCGCCGACAAGCTGATGCTGCCGATGCAGTACGTCCGCAAAAAGCCGAAGGGTTTTGGCCGTAATGCTCAGATCGAAGGCGATCTGCCGGAAGGCTCGCGCGTGCTGCTCGTCGAAGATCTGACGACCGACGGCCGCAGCAAGATCAATTTCTGCAAGGCGCTGCGCGAAGCCGGTGCGAAGGTGAACCACGTGTTCGTGGTGTTCCACTACGACATCTTCCCGGAAAGCCGTCAGGTGCTGAAGGACATCGACGTGGAGCTGCACTCGCTCGCCACGTGGTGGGACGTGCTGCGTGTCGCGAAGCAGCAGAATCACTTCGACACGAAGACGCTCGATGAAGTCGAGAAATTCCTGCACGCACCGGCCGAGTGGTCGGGCGCGCACGGCGGCGCCACGTCGTTCCCGAAGGACTAAGTCCTTTGGCCATGTCAGTGGCAACGCACGCAGTATTCGCTTGAGAGGCGAGGACGGTCAGCTCGAAACAGCTGGCCGTTTTTTTATTCTGTGGGATGGTCGGGAGGAATCACTCATGTTGGCTTCGGTCGTCGCCATCAGCCTCGGTGCCTCGCTCGGCGCGCTACTGCGCTGGGTGCTGAGCGTACAACTCAACGCCATCCTGCCGACGCTTCCCCTCGGCACCCTCGCCGCCAATCTCGGCGGCGGCTATCTCATCGGCATCGCCGTTGCCGTGTTCAGCTACATCCCGTCGATCCCTGTCGAGTCGCGGCTGTTCGTCGTCACCGGGTTTCTCGGCGGTCTCACCACTTTCTCCACGTTTTCGGCCGAAGTCACCACGCTGCTGCGCGAAGGTCAGATCGGCCCAGCGGCGCTCATCGTCGTCGTGCACGTCGGCGGCTCACTCATCATGACGCTGCTCGGCATGAGCAGCGCCACGCTGCTCGTTCAGTGGCTGCGTCCAACGGGTTAAGCAACGTTTCGACTCAGTCCGTCGACGTCACAGCTCACGCCAGCAACATCACCAACTTGACGTCGTCGTGCCCCGACAGCCGGAACGTCACCTGCGCGAAATCGATATCGCCGCGTGACGGGTGATGAAAACCGCGCCGTCCACCTTCGCGCTCTACCACGTCCTGCTGCGACCACAGCGCCGCAAACACGGGGCTCTCCCGTTGCAGCGCATCGGTCAGGGCGCGCACAGGCGTGTCGTCCAGATACGCGCTGCATTCGGCGCGAAACTCGGCAACGACGCGCCGCGCGCGGCTTTCCCAATCCTGAATCAATGTCCGCGCCCCCGGGTCGAGGAAGATGTAGCGCAGCAGGTTCTTCGTGCCTGCACCCCCTGCACTCCCCGCACCGCCTGACACGCCCGGCACATCGAGCCATCCACGAAAAATGTCGGCCGCGGCCGCGTTCCAGGCGAGTACGTCCCAGCAGCGATCCAGCGCGTAGGCAGGCGCGGCGACCGCCGCCACCGCCGCTTGCACTTGAGCCGTCGCATGATGCGGCAGCGGCGCTGCGCCGCGCTCCGGATCGCGCTTGCCCGCGAGGTCGAACAGATATGCCCGCTCGGCGCGCGAGAGCCGCAGCGCGCTCGCCACGGCCGCCAGCGCCCCCGCCGAGATCGACACCTCCCTCGCTTGCTCGATCCACGTGTACCAGGTCGACGACAAGCCGCATAACTGCGCAACCTCCTCGCGACGCAGCCCCGGCGTGCGACGGCGGCCCATCGGCGGAAGACCGACGGCGGCGGGCGTCAGTCGTTCGCGATGGGCACGCAGAAAGTCACCGAGCGCCCGACGCTGACGGGCATCATCGTTGTGGGGCGAAGTCGGCGTATGCTCGGCCGAAGGCGAGGAATGTGCGGGCATGGGGGTAGTTTTCATACCAGGATAAAAAGGCAACTTGTACCGGTATCGATGAGCCATTATCGTGAGACCCATCGATGTCGCGCAAGCCCCCCGTACACACGGAATACACCGTGTAAGACGCGACAGATTGCGTCCCGCCCCCAAAAACGAAGGAGACTCCCCGTGAGCGACATGAGCGACACCCATCGGCCCCAAGCCACTGCCTCCCATGAGGCGCACAACGCCGTCGTCACCGGCCAGTTCGGCCCGCAGGCCTCGGCCTATCTGACGAGCGCCAACCATGCGCAGGGTGCCGATCTGGAGCAACTCGCCGCGATTGCTCGCGCACACCCGAACGCGCAAGTCCTCGATCTGGGTTGCGGCGCAGGTCACGTGAGCTTCTTCACCGCACCGCACGTCGCCCGTGTGGTCGCGTACGACCTTTCGGCCGACATGCTCGGTGTGGTCGCGGGCGAAGCGGCCAAGCGCGGGCTGACGAACGTCGACACGCAACTCGGCGCAGCGGAATCGCTGCCGTTCGTCGATGCGTCGTTCGATCTCGTTTTCAGCCGCTACAGCGCACACCATTGGGCGGACGTCGGCGCAGCGCTGCGAGAGATGCGCCGCGTGCTCAAGCCGGGCGGTCGCGTCGTGATCTGCGACGTCGCCTCCAGCGGACAGCCGTTGTTCGACACCTACCTGCAAGCGGTAGAAGTGCTGCGCGACACCTCACACGTGCGCGACTACACGTTGGGTGAATGGATGACGATGGCGGCAGGCGCAGGCTTCTCGGTGGCATCGCTCACCCCGCGCACGCTTGACCTCGACTTCAAGACATGGACGACACGCATGCGCACCCCGGAGTCGATGCAGGTCGCCATCCGCGCACTGCAAACGGCAATGGCGGACGGCGTACGCCAGCACTTCAAGATTCAGGACGACGGTTCGTTCACACTCGACACGCTCACGCTGGAACTCGTTGTCGGCTGAGCGCGTTGCCTCCCCGAATGCCGCCGCCCCCTCCCCCGGCGGGGGCATCACACCCACGCCGGGCACCCTGATCGTCTCGCGTCACTTTCGTTCTGCTTTGTTGACACCGATCCGATTGGATGGGCCCCGGGAAGACAGCGTCCCCGGCGCAAACACGGGCGCGATCTGCTCTGAGACGTATTTCATTGCAACCCGAGCCGCCACCGATGGTGCGAAAAGCGCGCCGGGCGGCTCGACCATGTGCATGACGCGCAAGAACCGGCGGTAAATTGCCGCGTCGTCCACCGCCAGCCCAAGCAGTAACTCCACGTAACGTTGCATGAGCCGCGCTCGCCAGTGCGCTGCCCCCTTCTGCCTCGTCAGACGCAAATCGACGCCAGTCGAGAACGTCCATGCATGCTGTGCAACCTGCGCCAGTCCACGTTGCAACGTCAGACTCCTGGGCGCAGCATCAGCGTTGCGAAGTACATACAGATGGGCGTCGAGGGCCACCGCACTGAGCGCGGCCACGGTCATGCCCTGCCCATAGACCGGGTTGAAACAGCAAGCGGCATCGCCCAGCACCACGAACCCTTCGGGCCAGCGCTTCATCTCACTGAAGTGCCTCACCCGGTTCTCGGTCTGACGAAATCGACGAATCGGCGATACCGGCTCGGCGCCGGCAATCGCGTCGTGAAGTGTCGACACTCGCAGACTGCGGGCAAACGCGGCGAAGCCGTCTTCGTCGCCGGGGGGATAGTCGCCGCCCACGCCCGTCAAGGTCACGATCCAGCGATTGCCCTCAATGGGGAAAATCGTGCCGCTGCGCGGACAGTCCGGTGCACGGCCATGCACCACCAATGCCTGCCAATCTCGCCATGGCGAGCGCTTCGGCACCGCGAAGAGGCGACTCGAATATCCGACGCGGGCGTCGACAACCGTCTCTCGCGGCATATCGAAGCCGGTGGCTTTCAGCCACGATGGCGCGCGGGAATTGCGGCCGCTGGCGTCGACGACGAACGTGGCCGGCAACATCGAAACACTACCTGCCTCTCTCGTCAATCCACCGCAACGTCGCTGAATCGTCACCCCGCAAACTTGCGTTTGCGTTGCGTCGACGCTCAGCCCCGTGACCTCGCACCCTGACATGACAGTGACACGCCGCTCGCCGAGCACACGTTGTCGCACCGCAAATTCAAGCAGGTCGCGGCTCGTCGACCAAGTGACGAAACCCTCGCCTGCGGGGGGCATCCAGCCCGCTGCCGAAAACCAGCGCACCGACCGGTACCAGTCGAGCTGCACGGCGCCGGCGTCCAGCAATGCCTGACCCAGCTCGGGAAAGAGTGCCTCGAGCGTGCGACGTCCACGCATGAGCAACTGATGTACAAATTGACCTTGCGGTACGCCGGCCCGTGAAGCCGACGTATCCGTGAGCTCATCTCGCTCGAGAAGAAATACCTCTTCGAAATGCCCGGTCAGCATGTGGGCCGCAAGCAACCCTGCCATGCCTGCCCCGATCACAATCGCCCGCGACGCGGCGGGCGCTGCTGCCTCCGGCATGACAAACGCAGACGTCGTTGAAGTCATGGCTTGCCTCATTATCGAAACCAGCGGTTCAATCCGCTCAGCGACGTCGGCACGTCGATCTGATGGGCAATCTGCCGATGAAACGCCGGGAGCCGACTCCAATGCAGCCCCGGACGCACATGGTGCGCAAGGTGATACCCATTGTTGAAAAACACGAGATTGAGCCAGGGGTTGGCCTTCGTGTGCGATGCCTTGAAGGGATCGCTCGAGTACAGATCGATATGGTCGTCGTACGTCATGTGGATGAAGTTCACCCAGACCAGCACAATCGGTACGACAAAGAAGATGAGCGCGTTACGGGGATCGTGAAGGAGCAGGCCGATAAGCACCGCATAGCTGGTTGCCACCTGCCAGAGACAGCGCCGACGCAAACGCCTGGAAGTACGCCCGATACGCAGCACGTGATAGTTGTACGTAAAAAAATAATGCGCGATGTACGCAAGCCTCGACATCCGGCAGCCGCCGGCGCCTATCCAGCGCGACGGGTCACGTTCCGGCTCTGTGTAATGCAGATGATGGCCGCGGCTATGATGCAGACGGAATTTCGCGGCGTACATGCCGGTTTGCAGCCACATGACCAACTCGATGAACCGGTTGCCCCAGGCGCCGGAGAACATACCCACATGCGATTGGTTATGCACCGCGGTGGATACCGCGATCTGGGGCAATAAGAGCAGTGCTGCCCATGCGACGGCCGTTCCTGGCGCACGCGCGAAAAGGTAGCCGGCGAACTGCGCGAGCGCCGTCCCCGCCACCAGGGCAAGCGGGGCCAGATCCTCCTGGTAATGCAGCCCTAACCAACGGGCGAGATGTCTCATGATGCCTCCTTGCAAAGCACGGTCCCGACCGGCAGGCGCGCCTCAATGCACCTCGCCAGTCGGCATGTTGCGGCGCAGCCGGGCAAGCAGCGCAGGCGAAGAAAAGCTCCAGCGTGCATTCATCGTGCCAAGCGGACGGTCGAACTGCAGCCACTGACTCTCGCAAGCCAGCGCAGACAGGTGCTCGTGCCGATAAGTCTTGGCGACGATCACGAATCGCACCGACAGCGGAGCGCGCAATTCGGCAAAGCGCTCGAACACAACGTCCAACGAATTGAGCACAAAGGCCAGATCGTGTGAAACCTCGTAGAAACGATGGGAAATGGCGGTCCCGACTTGTCGGGTCGCTTCGATGAGCATCAGACCTGGCACATGGTCCAGCGGATGCTCGAAGAAGAAGGCATGATTCGGGTCAATGTGAAGCGTCGCGATGAAGCAGTCGTGGCCGTCTGGCGTGGCGTCGGCGCGCGTGATCGACGCCACGAAGACATTCGCCGGGTCCGTCTTGTGGACCAGCGTGTGATCAAGCTTACCGTTCATCGTGAGGGCTTCGGCGTCGGTGCCGTCGGGCAGTACGGTCACGTAGCTCGTCAAGGGGGGCTGAAGGTTCATGGCGACTCCATCAGAGAATTACGGGGGACGAAGACCCGTCGTCGCGGCTCGCGGCGACGCGCTGAAAAGTGAGTCACCTGAAGTTATGTCGACGCGTAGTCGCTGTACCCGACGTCGCGCGAGCGGCGTCTGTCACGTTCGCGAGCGCCATGGACAATGCGAGCCACGGCTTCCTGCGCCGAAAGCACACAAGCCTCGATCGATGCGCCGCGCAAATAATCGCCGGCGAACGACAGACCCTCGATGGTGTGCCGGGGGTCATCGAGCAACGCCCTCAACCGATAATGATGCGGTACGTATGCACAAAGGCCGGGATTGAACAGGTGGGCAACAACGTCGCGCCGATCTGCGCGTGCCACCGGAATATATTGACGCAGGGCCGCCTCGGCGAGATCGAGCAGCGTCTGGGCTTGCGCGCCGTCGACATCGCCGGCGAGCCCGACACGTTCGATCAGTTCGCGGGCCTTGCGGCCACTGAACGTATAGCGCACCGTGTCCAACCTATCGACGCCATAGGCACCGGCATTGCTCAGCGCCTGGTCCGGACCAAAAGACAGGCCACGGACCTGCGCCGAGAATATCGGCCGACGATACGCGGCGACAACCACCAACACCGGGTAGTAGCGAATCCCGTCGAGTGCCGCCGCGAGTCCGGCATCGTGTTCGCGCAGCAAATCGGCACTCACGCTTGCAGGCGTCGCGAGCACCACGTGGTCGTATTCCAGATCACGCGTGCCACCGTCCGCATGGCGCACCGCCAAGCCCCGAACCCGACCGTCGCGGACCACGATGCGCTCGACGCGAACATCGCAACGGACCTGCATCGAAGCCGTCGCCGCTTCCACAAAGGCCCCCATGCCGTCCCGAAACTGGTCATAGGTATCGAGCCACATGCCCAAATGGGTGCCGAAGTTGCCAAGGTGAATTTCGTCGGGCTCCGCGCCGTTCATTCGCACCGACATTGCCCGCACAACGGCACGACAGAATGCCGGACTGAAATGGGCGTCGAGCGGCGAATCGTCGGTGCGTCGGGCCAGCCTTGCAAACGATGGGCCGTCGAGAAACCGATTTCGTGCGTCGAACCATACCCGCAGGCAAAGTCCGCCCAGACGCAAGGCGTCTGCCGTGGGACAGCCGCGCAGGTAGGCAAAGGTACTGCCTAGCCGACGCGTGCTGTCCAGCGTGACGATCCGCCCGTCTCGCACGCGCGACGTGTTGATGCCGAAGGGTTCGAACCCAAATGGACCGAGATCGCGAGCGAGCGCACGAAATCGCTCGTAGTGCCGACCGATATTCTTGCCACCAAGATCGATCCGTTCCCCGTCGAGCGTGGCGCCGCATATTCGGCCGCCAAGCGTCGCTCGACGTTCGATCAGCTCAGCGGGAATTCCGGCCTTGCGCAGATAGTGCGCGGTCGCGATTCCGGAGATGCCGCCACCAATGACGGCGCATGCCGTAGTGGATGTCATCGTAGAGCCCCCCGCATGTTCATCGGACATGCTTCAAGTGTCGAGACAATGACACTTAAATGTCACGACATCCTAAGCATAGTCAAACGAAATCATCCGCCTGCATCTCTTAGAGGGGTAACGCATAGTGTTCAATCGCGAGCATCGGAGGCGACTCTTTTTGTTGGCGGCGCGGTTGTCATTGCTTAGGATGACCAACTTTACGATGTCGTCACGCACGCGCATCGTCGCAAAAAAAGGGCCGGGTTCTGCCATATGCAGAACCCGGCCCTCGGCACAGCGACGTTGCGCACGAACTTTACGTCTTCAGTACCTCCCCTCGCTTCACACGCGACCGACGCGGTTACTGCACACGCGTCGGTCCATCGCTATCGTTGGCACCGCCGATCTCGGCTGCGCCAGCGAGCAACGCCACATAGTGACGTAACGCGCGCGCTCGCGCCTGCTCATACAACTGCGCAGCAATGCGATCGGCCACGCGCTCGAAAGGTGGCATGCGCCCTTTCATCCGACGTTCGATACGCACGACGTGAAAGCCATAGCGTGTGTTCACGAGCCTTGGCAACACCCCCAGCCGATCCCCACAGAACAGCACCAGCTCGAACTCCGGCGCGCCGCTGCCGCGGGCGAGCATACCCAGACTTCCTCCTGTGCGTCCCGATGGACAATCCGACATCGATTGCGCCACTGCCTCGAACGAGGCTGGCTCGGCGAGCACCGCGTCCAGGGCGGACTGTGCGCGCGACAACGTGCTGGACAAGGGCACACCGGCCGACAGCGCGAACAGAATATGACTCGCCTGCACCTTGTCGCCAACGCGGAACTGTCCGGCATGCTCGTGGAAATATGCCCGACATTCGGCTTCGGTCGGACGGCGCACGTGTACGTCGCGCGTGAAGAGCGCGTCGACGATGGCGTCGTCGCTCGCGCTCCCGTCATCGGTATCGGCCAGCAGCTGCAAGTCCCGCGCGCGCTGACGTAACAACTCCCGGCTGACGAGCGCACGCTGGGCCGCCGCTTCCGGATCGGCCGCGTCCAGATGCTGATCGATCTCATCGGCGACGCGGCGTGCGTCGATGACAATACCGTTGACACTCAAAGACATGACAGACTCCAACAAAACGTTCATGGCCACCGCACACTCGCCAGCAGCATGCCAGCGAGTCGCTACCTATCGTCAGAATTCGTTCTGAATCCGGCGATAGGCGCGCGCGAGCTGCACGTTCGTGCGGCTCACCGATTCGGAGAACTCGCGCGCGTCGATAGTGACCTTCGGGATGATCGCGAGATCGGTCTCGCGGCTGATATGTGTGGTCGAGGGAATGTAGAAGTTCTCAGGAATATCGCGTCCGTCGATCACGCTGTTGTGCCGCACCACCACGCCGTCGTGCACGACGCAGTTGAACAGCACCGAGTTGAAGCCGATGAAGACGTTATTACCGATCACACAAGGTCCATGCACGATGGAGCGATGGGCGATGGAGGTGTTCTCGCCGATAGTCACGCGTGCGCCGTCTTTCGAATGGATCACGACCCCGTCCTGAATATTGGAATTGGCGCCGATCACGACCGGCTCCATCTTGCCGTCTTCGTCGACCTCGTCGGCGCGAAGCACCGCATAAGGTCCGATGAAGACGTTCTCGCCCACGATGATCTGACCGCACAAAATGGCCGTGGGATCGACGAACGACGTTTCGTGCACCACGGGGTAATCCCCGCGCGGATTCTTTCGCAACATGCTTGAGTCACTCCAGACCGCTCGCTCGTACGCCGGACCACGACAGCACATCGCGCAACAAAGCCATACGCGCAATGCGGACTGTCGACGCTGGTCACGCCGGAATACGCCCTGTGGGCGAGCGGGGGAAGGGAAACACGGACGGGCGCCGTGATACAGACTCTCTCACCGCCGCGAACGGTATATCGAAGTTGTAGGCGATGAGAGACGGAAAGGCAAATGTCCGCGATGACGGTGCGGACTCCCGTTGCGCGCCGCACACACCTGTGTGCGGCACGGAGAAAACTCAGTGCGTCGGACGCGTTGCCGTCGCCTGGCTGTCGTTGGCTGTGCCGGTCGGACGACCGCGCCAGTAACCCGCGAGCAGCGAGCCCGAGAGGTTGTGCCAGACCGAGAACAGTGCCCCCGGCAATGCCGCCAGCGGCGTGAAGTAGACCTTGCCAAGCGTGGCGGCCAGACCCGAGTTCTGCATACCGACCTCGATGGCCAGCGTGCGGCAGATCGATTCGTCGAAGCCCAGCAGACGACCGCCCCAGTAACCGCCGAGCAGCCCCAGTCCGTTGTGCAGAATCACGCCCACCATGACCAGCGGGCCCACCGTGGCAATGTTGCCCTGATTCGCCCCGACGACGGCGCCGATGATGAGCACGATCGCCACCATCGAGACAAGCGGTAGAACACCTTCGATGGCACGCACCGCGCGGCCGAAGAAGTGATTGATGAGCAGACCCGCGCCAATCGGCAGCGCCACGATCTGAAGAATCGACAACAACATACCCTCGACGTCCACAGCAATCGAGGCATCGACGTACAAGCGCGTGAGCAGCGGCGTCGCGAACACGCCGACGAGGGTCGACATGGCACTGATGGTGACCGACAGCGCAACATCGCCGCGGGCGAGATAGATCATGACATTCGATGCCGTGCCGCTCGCTACGCTGCCAACAAGCACCATGCCCGCCGTCAGATCGGGGGGCATGTGAAGCACGCGCGCAATGATCCAGGCGGCCAGCGGCATCACCAGATAGTGCAGCACCACACCCGCAACGATGGGGGCGGGACGGGTGAACACACGTTTGAAGTCGTCGAACGTCAGCGTGACGCCCATCGCAAACATCACCACGGTGAGCAGTGCCGTGACATGCGGCGTAATGCCGGTGAAACTGCCCGGCGAGAAGAAAGCGAAGACAGACAGCAGCAAGGCCCACAAGGGGAACAGCCGGGTGACACGGGCGATCATGAGAGTCTCGGGCGCAAAAAGTTAATATTTTACTTATTTTGCGCAGAGCACCCGTCGGGGCCGCCCCCGAGGGGCCTGACAGCACTGGCGAAGGCGCGTCTTTGCGCTCGTTCGCGTGCGTACCGGAGCATGTATTCCGAAGCTGCCGGGCGGCCTCTCTCAGCCCCATGCCGCAGCTCAAATTCACCGGAATGTTGAGCTGCGTGCACATCGTCGATGCCTCCGGCGAAGCGCTTAATCGCGCTTCGGTTTGCCCATCAGCAGTGCGCCACCGGCACCGTCGCGACGCGCCGGACGCGGACCGCGCTGTCCGAAGTCGCCGCGTTCGCCGCCACCGCCGCCGTTCTGCGGGCGCGGTGCGTTCTGCCCCTGACGCGCATTGCCTGCACCCTGTACGGCGCGCGCGGGTGTGCGCTGAGCGTCACCCGGATTGCCCGGACGCTTCGGTGCCTGCTCGCGGCGTCCGGCGGACTGCGCGACGGTGATGCCGTTGCCAGCATTACCACCGTTCCCGCCCTGACGGCCGCTGCGTTCGCCTTCGCGACGCGGCTTTGCTTCGCCGCCCTGGCGCGCGCCGCGGCCACCGTCACGCGGCTCTCGCGGCTCACGAGATTCGCGAGGCGCACGTACGCTTTGACGCGCGTCGTCGCCACCGCTATTGCGGCCGCCTCGTCCACCGCCACCACCACCTGCGCCACGGCCGTTACCCTGCTGATTCTTGCGAATCGGCTGTGCCACGGCGTGCGGATCCGGCTCGAAGCCCGGAATGACCTCGCGGTCGATGGTGCGCTTGATGAGACGCTCGATTTGCTGGAGCAGTTGATGCTCGTCCACGCACACGAGGGAGACGGCTTCGCCGTTCGCGCCTGCACGGCCCGTACGGCCGATGCGGTGCACGTAGTCTTCCGCCACTTCCGGCAGATCGAAGTTCACGACGTGCGGCAGTTGGTCGATGTCGATACCGCGCGCGGCGATATCGGTCGCGACCAGCACCTGCAGCGTGCCGCTCTTGAACTCGGCGAGCGCACGCGTGCGTGCGCCCTGACTCTTGTTGCCGTGGATCGCCAGCGCCGGAATGCCACCCTTCGTCAGCTGTTCCGCCAGACGGTTCGCACCGTGCTTGGTGCGCGTGAAGACCAGCACCTGAAACCAGTTGTGCTCGCGAACGAGGTGTTCGAGCAGTTCGCGCTTGCGATCGCGGTCGACCGGATAAATCTTCTGGTCGACGGTCTCGGCCGTGGTGTTGCGACGCGCGACTTCGATCAGCGCAGGCGACTTGAGCAAGCCGTCGGCCAGTTGTTTGATTTCGTCGGAGAACGTTGCCGAGAAGAGCAGGTTCTGACGTTGTGCGGGCAGCACTGCCAGCACACGACGGATATCGCGAATGAAGCCCATGTCGAGCATGCGATCCGCTTCGTCGAGCACGAGAATTTCGACGCCGGACAGATCGACCGTCTTCTGTTGCATGTGGTCGAGCAGACGGCCCGGCGTGGCAACGAGGATATCGACGCCGCGTGCGAGTTGCTTGACCTGCGGCACCATCGACACGCCGCCGAACACGGTCATCGAGGTCAGACGCAGATACTTACCGTATTGCGTGACACTTTCTTCGACCTGAGCGGCCAGCTCGCGCGTGGGGGTCAGCACGAGCGCGCGCACCTTACGCTTGCCGTTGGCGGCAGCCGGGTGCGAACGCGAAGAGAGCATTTGCAGGATAGGCAGCGTGAAGCCTGCCGTCTTACCGGTTCCGGTCTGCGCACCGGCGAGAAGATCGCCGCCTTGCAGAACGGCCGGAATCGCTTGCAGTTGAATCGGGGTCGGCTGCGTGTAACCGAGATCGGCTACCGCGCGCAAGATGTCGGCCGACAGGCCGAGCGTTTCAAAAGACATATAAAGACCAATGCGCGGACTCCACGATGTGTGTCCCCGCGCGTATCGATGTTGTTTGTTCTTGATGGAATGCCCGCGTGGGCGTGCGACACGCATCGCGCTCATCCGGGCGACGCGTCTGAAGACGCCAGCAAGACGACCCGCCGGCGAATGAAACTCTGCGGCTTGGCGGGCGAGACCGTCGCGGGTACGGCCGTGTCTTGAAAGCACGTAGTTTACCATGCGCCCATGCCCAAGTCAGTCGACATCGCGCCCGGACGAACCGCTACACTGACGACACCCCGTCCCTCATCCGTGCCCAGCGCCTGCCCATCCTGTGCGATTTGACCTGACCGATCTGCGTCTTTGCCTGCTGGTGGCCGAAGCCGGCAGCATCACCGGCGGCGCCGAGCGCGCGCATCTCACACTGGCCTCCGCCAGCGCCCGCATTCGCGGCCTTGAAGAGACGCTGGGCGTAGCACTCTTCATGCGCCATCCTCAGGGCGTCGTGCCCACCCCCGCCGGACGCGCCCTGCTCGCGCACGCGCGTCGCGTGCTGCTTCAGATCGAGCAGATGCGCGGGGAACTCGGCGAGTACGCCGCTGGCCTCAAGGGTAACGTGCGCATCGCGTCGAACACGGTCGCCATGTCCGAACTCCTGCCCGATCTGCTTGGCGCGTTCCTCACCGAGCATCCCAACGTGGAAATCGCGTTGCGCGAGCAGACGAGTCCCGCCGTCGTGCAAGCCGTACTCGAAGGCGCAGCGGACATCGGCGTGGTATCCGACTGGATCGAGTTGACGGGACTAGAGACGGTGCCGTTCCGGCAGGACCGTCTGGTGATCGTCACGCCACCGGGACACACGCTGGCGGCACGCGAGGGCGTTGCGTTTGCCGACGTGCTCGACGCGGAGTTCATCGGCCTGCCCGCGCAGAGCGCGCTGGCCGAGCACATCGACGGTCATGCCAGACGCGCGGGACGCGCCCTGCACTATCGGCTACGGTTGCGCGACTTCGACAGCCTGTGCCGCGCGGTGGCGACGGGTGCTGCGCTGGGCATCGTCCCCCTGAGTGCCGCCCACCGCTCGGCCGCTACGCTCGACATCGGCATCGTGCCGCTGGTCGACCCGTGGGCGTTGCGCACGCTGGTGCTGTGCGTGCGCGAACGCGACGCCCTGCCGGTGTATGCCCGCCAACTGCTCGATCACCTGCAAGCGCCGCCCGTCGAGACAACCCACACAAACAAAAACGGCACGACGTAATTGTCGTGCCGCTCGTGTTGGCCTGACGCCCCCTTGCTTCAGAGCGTCTGCGGCAGCGTTACATCGCCGCCGGGCGCGACGCGCCGCGTCCGCGCAGCAGGGCGTACAGAATGATCGCGCCGAACGTCGCGCAACCGATGCCGCCCAGAGAGAAGCTGCCGAACTTCAGCGTGAAGTCGCCTGCACCCAGCACCAGCGTCACGGCCGCGACGATCAGGTTGCGGTTGTCCGAGAAGTCGACCTTGTTCTGCACCCAGATGCGCGCGCCGGCCACCGTAATCAGACCGAACACCACAATCGACACGCCGCCCAGCACCGGCCCCGGAATCGTCTGGATCACTGCGCCGAACTTCGGCGAGAAGCCCAGCACCAGCGCCAGCACGGCCGCAACCGCGAACACCAGCGTCGAGTAGATCTTCGTCACGGCCATCACGCCGATGTTCTCGGCATACGTCGTCACGCCCGTGCCGCCGACGCTGCCCGACACGATGGTCGCCAGCCCGTCGCCAAGGAACGCGCGTCCCATGTAACGGTCGAGGTTCTGTCCCGTCATGGCGCTCACGGCCTTGATGTGCCCCAGATTTTCAGCCACCAGAATGATGGCGATGGGTGCGAGCAGCACCATCGCTTCAGGTTTGAACACCGGTGCGGCAAAGTGCGGCAGACCGAACCACGCGGCGTTGGCCACGACGGCGAAGTCGATCGGCTTGCCCAGCCCCATACCGTTCGTCAGTACCGCGTAGAGCACATAGGCGAGCAGCAGGCCGACCAGAATCAGCAAACGCTGGACCATGCCGCGCGCGAACACAGCCACGAGACCCACGCATAGCACCGTCGCCAGCGCCATCCAGGTGTCGAAGCTGGTGGCCGAGACGCCCTTGACAGCGACCGGGGCCAGGTTCAGGCCGATCACCGCGACGACCGCGCCCGTCACGACGGGCGGCATGAGCGCTTCGATCCAGCGCGTGCCGACGACCATCACGATCAGGCCGATGATGGCGTAGAGCACCCCGCACGCAATGATCCCGCCGAGCGCGACGGGAATGTTCAGGTTCGGACCGCTGCCCGCATAGCCCGTCACCGAAATGACCAGACCGATGAACGCGAAGCTGGAGCCGAGATAGCTCGGCACGCGTCCGCCAACGAGCACGAAGAACAGCAACGTGCCGATGCCCGACATGAAGATAGCGAGATTCGGATCGAAGCCCATGAGCAACGGGGCCAGCACGGTCGAACCGAACATGGCGACCACGTGCTGCACGCCCATCGCGATGGTCTGCGGCCACGGCAGACGCTCATCGGGGGCGATCACGCGCCCGGAGGCGGTGTCCTGCGGTTGCCACTTCGGAAAGTAACCCTCGGCCATATCGATCTTCTCCTGTGTGTCGTGCCGTATCGTGTGGTCCCTACCGTGCGCATCACACGCTAAGTGCGTGAGGCGATAGGGAAAAACTGGCCGCAGTGTACGGAGCGCCCGCACGGAAGGCAAGGCAAGAAAGCGCGGATACCTGATACGTTGGGATGGCACGACAGACGGCGCGTCCACGCGCCGGTCCGGGCACTCGTCAAACGGGCGAGCTGGGATCGGCGACCCGGGTCGGGGCCATCAGGCGCGTGACAAGAGCCGACGCCGTCAGCGCTTGGCAAGTCCTTGCAAGATCACGTCTGCCAGCGCGGTGTAGTTGCCGTCGAAATGGTGGCCGCCGGGCATCTTCACGACCTGCACCCGTTTGGGGTCGAGTCCCGGACAGTTGCTGTCGTCCTCGTCCGCGCCGTAGATGCACATTGCCATGCCGTCGGGCAAACGCTCCACCTCGGGCCGGATCGGCAGCCCGTTCTGGCTCGACATCACCCAGTTGGTCATGCGGAACTCGAAATCGGCCTTCTGACCCAGCCCCATCAGTACCAGCAGGCCTACACGCTCACGCGCCAGCGGCGGCATCCGGTTGACCATGAACGGCAGCACGTCGGCCCCTTGCGAGTAGCCGATCAGAATCGCGCGCTTCTTGTTCCAGCGAGTCTGATAGAAGCGCATGAGACGGTCGATGTCGAGTGCGCCGGACGCTGGTGTGCGCGCCGACCAGAAGTACCGCAGCGAATCGACCCCCACGACGGGAATGCCATGGGCGGCAAGTGCCCCGGCGACGTCGCGATCGAGCCCGGCCCAGCCGCCGTCGCCCGACATCAGGATGGCGAAGGTATCGCCCAGATTTGCGGCGGGCTTGCCCGTCGCAGGCACCTCGATCACGGGCAAATCGGCGACGGCAGCAGGCGGTCGCGCCGTGCCTGCCACGTGGTGCGCATTCAGACGCCGGAACGCATTCTTGTACTGCGTCACCCAATCGGCCAGCACCGGCGTGGACGAAGCACTGGCTGCCGAGGCCGACGTCGTACCGCTCGTATCCATCGCCCCCAGACTGCCCGCCAGCCCGCCCACGAGCCAGTTGGAATTCGGTGTGCGCGCGGCGAACTCCTGCGCGACATGGTCCGAGCAACGCGGTGCGCGCGCCGGACTGGCAGGACCGCCCATCGGGCCACCCATCGCCAGCCACGGGGCACTCATCACCGGCGCAGGCAGCAAGCGCATCGGTGCGCCGCCCGGCGTGTGGGTGATGCCGCGGCCAAAATGCACGCCTTCACCCTGACACAGCGGACGCGACATCGGCAGCACCGGACAGAAGTCGACGGACAACGCGCCGGAGAACGTGTCGCTACCGGCCTGCGCCAGCATGGCGTACGCGAACGTGCCGCCGACGCCATCGCCCACGAGAATCGGCGGGGTATAGCCCGGCAGTTTGACGGCGGCCTCGACCCATCGGCCGAAGTTATCGAGATCGCCCGCCGCGTAGACGCACGCGATATCGTCCTTCGTGTAGTTCGCCATCAGCCGCGCGGTGTCGATGCCCGCGACCAGCGCGCCGGTGTCGGCCAATGCACGGGCCATGCGCTCGGCGCGTGGCGTCCAGCCGTCGTCGTCGGAGAAGAACAGCACTGTCGCGTTGGGTTCGCCTTCCGGCCGGAAGATGGGAACGCTCTCGAAGCGGCCGTGCGTCATGATCTCGGGGGCAGCCCCGCCCGTGCCCGCGCTACGAAAGGCCACCGCGCCAGCCGCCGCAGCCGCCGCCTGCGGCATCACGGGTGCGGGCACGCTCGACGCCGCGGCGGGCGATTGCGCTACCGGTCCGGCTTTCGGCGCGGGCTTGAGCACGTTCAATGGATTGCCGCGTTGCTCAGCGGTCCTCGACGTCTGCGCCATCGCGGAAAAAGCGGACACGGTCAACGTCAATGCGAGCGCCGCTGCATAGCACGCCGCACGCACGGGCTGTCCTCGCTTCACGCCGTCGTTCACAGATTCCGCACGCCTGCCGTCGCGCTTGCCATCCATCGCCATCGTGCTCCCTGTCATTTCGTAATCATCCCTTTCCAGCCGCCGCCCACGAGCGAAGCGACGTCAGCCAGTGTCAGCATGGGTGCAATGCCGCCCGGCGTCATCAGATAGCGCGCCTCCCATTGCGGATCGAACTTGTCCTTGAAGCTGCGCAGTCCCCGGAAGTTATAGAAGCGCGCGCCGTGCGCGAACATCATCCGCCCGAAGCGGTGCCAGCGCGGCGCAAGCTGGTGCGTCTCCATGCCCGACATCGGCGCCATGCCGAGGCCGAAGCGTTGATAGCCCTGTTCCTTGAAATGCAGCATCAGCTTCGCGAAGAGGAAGTCCATCGTGCCCGGCGGCGAATCGGGTACCTGACGCATCAGATCGATGCTCGCTTCGATGCGCTGCACGTCGGGACACATCAGCGTGGCAAACGCGACGAGCCGTTCTTCGCGCCGAACGAGCGCCACCGGCTGACGCACGACGTACGCATCGTCGAACGCCCCCAGCGAGAAGCCCTTCTCGCGCGTGTGCTGACGGGCAAGCCATGCATTCGACACAAGCCGCATCTCCGCCAGGTGGGGCGCAACGTTCTCCGGCGGGACAATCTCCAGCGTCAGTCCTTCGCGCTCGCCGCGCGTCACACCATGACGCAGATTCGCACGACGCGCCCCTTGCAGACCGAACTCCGGCAGCGAGACGAACGCCTCTTCACCCAGTTTGTACGCGCGCAATCCTGCGTCGATGTATAGCGGCAACGCTTGTGGACGCGTCTTGTAGAACGCCGCGCGACCGCCGTGCGCGTCGGCCAGTTCGATGAACCGCCAGATCAGCTCTGGCCATTCCTTCTGATCGCCGACCGGATCCGAGAGCGATACCCACGAGCGGCGATGCTTCGCGTACATGATGAACGCGTTACCCGATGGCGAGAACAGGAAGCTCTTGTCGCCCATAAGCGCGAGACACGCGTCGGCGGCAGGTTGCTTGCGGATGACGGCCTTCGCGCGCGCCAGTTCGTCTTCCGTCGCGGGCACCATCGCGCCGGGCGATTGCCGCAGCAGTTGCCATAACGACAGGCCCAGCCCGATCACAGCGACGACCATCAGCGCACGCATCGATCGTGGCGCATCGCCGTCGAACGTGAATTGCCACCAGAGCTGATTGGCGTAGCCGACGCGCCGGTACGACATGAACATCAGCCACGTACACGCGCCCAGCACCGACAGCACGGCGATGATCCAGCCCGGTTCGAACGACTGCGTGAATAGCGATGAACGCCGGTCGAACTGCTTGCGCGAGACGAGCAGCAAGGTCGCGAGTACGGCCAGCACGAAGAATTCCGACAACGCAATGCCCTTCGGAATCGCCAGCACCGCCGCGATGACGGTGAGGCCCAGCGAGCCCCACCACGCCGCGTCGAGCCGGTGCAGCAGACCGCGCGCAAGGAACAGCATCGACAGCCCCGCCACGCTGCCCAGCAGGTGCGACACCTCCACGAGGAACAGCGGCACGTGGCGTCGCAGGAAGTCCTCGGCATCGCGCGTTGCAGGCGTCACCCCCGAGATCAGCAGCATCACACCGGCCACGAGCGTGAGTGCGGCGAGCAAACCGGGGAAGAGACGTACGGCGGCGCGGCCGATCGGGGCGGCCGGTCCTTGCCGCAATTCGAACGCCGCGAGCAGGCACGCAGCGAAGATCAGCGGCAGCAGATAGTAGATGCCGCGATACAGCACCAGCGCACCCGCGACCTGACTGATCGGTGCGTGGCCGTTCGTCGCCAGCAGGATCACCGCTTCGAACACGCCGACGCCGCCCGGTACATGACTGAGCACGCCGAGCGCCATGGCGATGGCGTAGAAGACGACGAACGTCGGCAGATCCACCACACCGGCGGGCAGCAGGCACCAGAGCGCGGCGGCGGCCATGCCCAGGTCGGCGGCGGAGATCACCAACTGACGCAACGCGAGGCGCAGCGGCGGCAACGGCATCGACCAGCGCCCGAAGATCGCGACCGACTGTTTGCGTGCACACAGGACGAAGAACGCGGCCGCGCCCGCCAGCAGCAGCACGGCGAAGGCCTGCAACACCCACGCGGGAATCGGCACCAGCGCCGAGACGCGCGACGCGCCCCACAACATCCCCAGCGAGCCGAACACCGTCATCCCGAGACCGAACGCCCCGGCGTTGAAGGCGACCGCCTGCGCGACCTTTGAGGCATCGACACCCGCCGCCGCGTACATCCGCATGCGCACCGTGCCGCCGGTCAGCACGCCGAGACCGACGGAGTTGCCCAGCGCATAGGCGATGAACGACGTCAGCACGACAGTCGAGCGCTTCACCTTCGCCCCGGCGAACGCCAGCCCCGAGATGTCGTATCCGGTGAGCGCGGCATAACTCGCTAACGTTGCCAGCATGGCAAGCACCAGGCGCGTTACCGGCGTCGCGTGAATGGCGGCGATCACGTTGTCGTAATGCACGTGTCGCAACATGTGATGCAGCGCGTCGAAAACGAACAGGCCGAGCAGCAGCACACCAGCGACGATCAGCCACGGGCGGGCGGCACTCCACGGAAAGCGTCTGATCAGGCGGATGGGCGCGGGCAAGGCCAGCCAAGCGGCCTCAACGGGCGAAGGGGAGGAAGAACTGGGTAATTCGGGCGGGTTGCCGTCACCCCCGCCAGCGGCAGAGGCCGCAGCGCTGTGTCCGGCAGTGGCCGGAGAAAGCGCCACAGGAGAAGCGGGTTCGGCGGGCCGGCTCGGGCGCGCACGGGGCGGTTCAGTCATGTTTCGGTCGTTCCTTCGGCCGGCACGACGTCATCGGGACGCCGCCCTCAAGGCCTGTGGGCGAGTCGGAGCCTGTCAGTCTTGGGAGATAGCTTACACCGCGATGCGTAACAGGTCTTGTCGGTGCGCCACTGACAAAGCTTGCACCTGGGGCGCCGAAATGCCCGCAAAGCGCCGCCGCACGGGCGTCTGCGGTCGATGCTTCACGTTATGAGGGAGTTTTGGCAGCGCAATATCGGTGACATTCGCCGCGCCGTGCCCGTCTCACGGGGCTGCGCTCGGGCGATTGCATCCCCCTATCGCCAGAAATGCGCGATATATGCAACTTAATGTAAAATGCGCAGGTTTTACTGGGTATTTACCCGAAGTTTTTCCTACACTTCGATTTCGAACATCGCCGTAAAGCGGCACGTGCGCACTCCGAACCATTCCGACTCCGAAGAGAGTCGATTCGCGGTTCGAAGTTTTGTGCGCGGGGGGAGTTAAGTAATGAACGTCGAACGGCAAAGCCGTCCGGCAGGGGCACGTTTTACAAAGCTATGGGCGATGCCAGGCGATTGGCATGCCATGGCACGAGCTATGGGGCGTACCGGCGCGTCTGCACGCCGTGTTGTCCTGACGATCCTGCTGGGCACTGCCACACTGATGACGGCGAGCCACGCGCTCGCCCAGACGCCGTCGAGCGCGTCATCCGCCGCATCCGCCACCGATGCGACCAACACCACCGGTGCGGTCGTCGCCCTGCCATCATCGGGTGCGGTCACGCCGATCAAGCCTGCCGTGCCGATCGGTCAGTCGACCATCGCGCAGGGTGTCGCGCAGATCAAAGAGCGCTACAACCTCTCGCACGTCTGGCTGCGTACCGAGTCAGACGGCGGCGTCGCACTCGAAGCCGCCACGCCGGGCGATGAGGTGCAGCAGTTGCTGCCCGTTGCGAGCCTGTCGAAGTCGGTCACGGCTATCGGGATCGCGCTGCTTGTTCAGCAAGGCAAGCTGTCGCTCGACGCCAAACTCGGCGACCTGCTCACCGACTACGCGAAGGAACACGGCAAGCCGCTCGACCCGTCATTGCGCGAGCTGACGGTACGACGCCTGCTCGCCCATCGCGCGGGGCTGGCGACGAACGGTTTCAACGATCCGGTCAACGGTCTGTTCAGCGGGCTGGCCATTCGTCGCGTGGGCGGCAGCGCCGACTTCTTCAACTATCTCGATGCGGGCGAGGCCAGCCATTCGACGGGTCGCTCCGACTTCGTTTATTCGAACGTCTCGTATCTGTTGCTCGGGATGGTGATCGAGGCGGTGTCCGGCGAGGATTACAAGGACTTCTGCGAGAAGAACATCTTCGCGCCGCTTGGCGTGACGGATGCGGAGCTGCCCGAAAGCTGGCGTCTGCTTGCGCCGTTCGCGGGCTGGCAGATGTCGACGGGCGCGTTGCTCAAGGTGTGGCGCGTGTTCGATGTTCGGCACCCGAGTCTGCTCACGGAAAAGACGCTGCGCACGTTGTTGCTCGATAAGCAGTCGGGGCCGGTGAATTCGGATCGCGATGTGTATTACACGCTCGGCGTGTTCCTGCTGCCGGGGGCTGGGGATCGAAGCTATCGCATCAGTCACGACGGCATCGCCGACTTCTTCCGCACGCAGTCGACCTATTACACCGTGGTGGAGAAGACCGTGCCGGGCGACAGTTGGGCGCTGGTGGTCTCGCCGATTCCGTCGCGCGGCCAGTTCGGCGCGCTGCAACGCGACGTGCGACGCATCATTCGACAGGCGCGTCTGGTGCCTTGAGAGAGGGTTCGGCGACGGGGGCGTGGCTGAGATCTGCGAGATTGGTGAAATCGGAGAAGTCGCAGACGTACGTCCCCGCAATCAGGCCGCGTTTCTGCGACGCGGTCAGTTGCTTGATGCGGTACTCGGCACGCGAGGCCGCCGACCGGTCGGCAAACGACAGCGACAGCAGCACACGCGACGGCGGATACGCCCGCGTGAAGCGCGCCCCCTTCCCCGCCACATGCGCGGCATAACGCGCCTCCACGTCGACCGTGATCCCCGTGTAAATGCGTCCACCGGCGCACTCCAGCAAATAGAGATACCAGGGCTTCGGTGCTGCGACGGTCATGACTTCGTTCGGTTCCAACGTCTGGATTTACTTCTGAAGGGATGCGCGTATTGTAGTCGCACCCTCCCAAAGACCGAACCATGTAAGATCGCTGTTCTGGCCCATCATCAAAACGACAAGCGCCATGAACGAAACGGTTTCGTCGGAGACATTGCACGCCTCGAATCTTTTGCGCCGCGAACGATTGCGCGCCCGGTTACGGGCGCTCGGCGGGTACGCCGCCTTCGCGCTTCTCGCGCTAGCGCTATGGGCAGCGAGTCATGGAAGCACCACGCTCGGGCTATCGCCCACGGCGGCGCAAGCGGCTGTCCTCGTGCTCTTCACCATCGGCGCGTGGGCGTTCGGTCTGTTCCCCGAACCCGTCACCACGCTGACCTTCTTCCTGCTCGCCACGCTGCTACATGTCGCGAAGCCGGAAGTCATCTTTGCCGGGTTCCATTCCGCCGCGTGGTGGCTCGTCTTCGGTGGTGCCGTCACCGGGCTTGCCGTGCGCACCACCGGACTCGGCTCGCGACTCGCGTCCACCGTGTTCGCGCTCAAGCGTCCGACGTACCCCCGCTATGTCGCGTCCGTGATGGTGGCCGCTGTTGGCCTCGCCTTCGTGATGCCCTCGACCACCGGCCGCATTCTGCTGCTCATCCCGATCGTGCTCGCGCTCGCAGATCGCATCGGTCTCACCGAAGGACGACGCGGACGCACCGGTCTCGTGATGATGGTCGCCGCCGCGAGCTACATGCCGCCAACGACGATCCTCCCCGCGAACATTCCGAACAGCGTGCTGATGGGCGCGGCCGACTCCTTCTACGGCGTAAAGCTGCATTACGCGCCGTATCTGCTGCTGCACTTCCCCGTGCTCGGCGCGCTCAAGGCAGTCATTCTCGTGTGGGTCATCTGCCGTCTGTTCCCGGACGACGGCCCGCTCACGAACACATCCACCACAACCACGCCTGCGCTGACGACCGACGCCCGCCATCTGTCCATTCTGCTGGCGCTCGCGCTGGCAGGCTTTGCGACGGACGCGTGGCATGGCATTTCCCCCGCGTGGATCTCGGTGGCCGCTGCCATCCTTTGTCTGCTGCCCGCGATTCATATCGTGACGCCGAAGACCTTCACCGACCAGATGCAAATCACACCGCTCATCTACGTGGCGGGGTTCCTCGGCGTGGGTGCCGTCGTCGCGGATAGCGGACTGGGAGAGAAGGTAGCGCGGCTATGTCTGGACGCCGTGGGCATGGTGCCCGGCACGCCGGTCATCAATGCGGCGTGGCTCATCGCCATCGGCGCGGCCATCGGGCTTGTGGCGACGCTGCCCGGCCTGCCCGCCGTACTCACTCCGCTCGCGGGCCAGCTCTCCACGGCGAGCGGCCTGCCGCTCTATACCGTCCTGATGCTTCAGGTGCCGGTGTTCTCGACCGTGCTGTTGCCATATCAAAGCCCGCCGATGATGATCGCGATGCACCTCGGCGGCGTCGGCATGCGAGACGGCACACGGCTGACCGTTGTGATGACGGTTATCTCGCTGGTGCTGCTCCTCCCGTTGGATTACTTGTGGTGGCGTGTGCTCGGCATGTTGCCGTAAGCCGCCATGCGACGCGTCGGAATCCCCTGGTGATCGCGGCAGAACACCAGCCAGCGATCGCCGTCCTCGTCGCGCCAGAATGCGCCTTCGCGCTCCAGGATCGCTCTCAGCCGAAGCCGCACTTCGCGCAGATGCGCGTCGCTCACGCCCGGCAGAATCATCCCGCGCACGTAGCTCAGATGCGGCACCATTCGCAGCAATGTACGGATCAGCTGACAGAATCGCCTCACCGCCTGATCGCTCGAACGTGCCTCGGCGTCGAGCCGGAAATCGGTGATCGTCAGCACGTAGCCCGCAGCGACTTTGTCGAGACGATGACAAAGGGACAACTCGCCATTCTCGACGCGTTGTCCCAAGGTGATGCGCATGCGCTCGCAGACCTCCGCGCGCGCCGTGAAACGGTGAGTCCTGAAAAATGCCGCAACGGCGCGCTCGCAGACTGTCATGGATGGGTCACTGGCTGAATTAGCGGATAGCTTCGTAAAGCTTGGTGAGATGTTGCCCCGCAAGGCCGTACAACTGACGCGTGACCTCGCGCAACTCGCCGCTCGCGGCATCGATACGCTGACGCAAACGGTCGTTGCTCTTGCGCGTCTCGTCGGTCAGTCCGGTGGCGAACTCTCCGACCACCTCGTTGTCGCGTCCCCGGTTCGACAGATCGGCGGCCGCGAACTCGAACGCCGGTTTTCCGAACTGTCCGACGCCGCTCACCACACCACCGAACATCTGCCCGATTTCCATCTTGTCGCGCATGCCGTAGCGCGCGCCGATCATACTGCCGCCAAGCGACATGCCCCCCGTGAAGAGCGACCCGCCAGCGGACGTCATCGCGGCCTCGTAGTGCTTCTTGTTGGCCCGGTATTTCTCGTCGCGCGCCGCCACGCCTCTTGCGAACAGCATCACGTCGTGACGTGTGCGATACGACTGATCGGTGTTGCGCTCGCCGACACGAATTTCCATCATCAGCTTCACCAGTTGCATGAGCGTCACCAGTCCGTCGACGGCACGCGCACCACGATCCGGCATCTGCCCATCCGACACCCACGCGCCGCGCTCACTCTGCGCCGTGGTCTGCCACGACGTCGTCGTTGCTATGCCTGCCATTCATGTACCCCTTTTTGGAAGACGCGGCAAAAGCCGCGTCGATGATCGATAACACACACCTCTCATGCCATCGAGGCAGCGATGCGAATGCGCACAGCGCCCGTCTTGGTCACGGCGTCGCTAGCCGATTCTGCGATCTCGCCCTGCTGCGCCGACAACGTCTCCATGCGTTTGGCGACACGCTTCTTGTCGTCGCCGTTCAGCTCCATCAGGAACTGCAACCACATCATTTCCGTACCGATGTCGCGCGCCTGTCGTTGCAGCTTCGCGCGCTGGATGCCGATCGCGCCCGCCGTGATCTCGCGCGCACCGACCACGCCACCGCGAATCACACCCGAGAGCGACCACGTGCCGCGCACGATGGCGCGACGTCCCTGCGCGCCGATCTGCTTACTAAACGACTTCGTCACATCGGTCGCCGTTACACGTGCGCCCTTGGCTACTTGCTTGCCCGTCGACTTGACGACGCTGTCGAACGACCGCGATACCATCCGCTCGACCATCTCCTGCGTGAATTGCTCGGCCATGCGGTTGAAGCCGCGTTTGACGAGATTGCGTGCGGTGCGCGTGCCGTTCTGCGCGAGCGACTTTCCGACGCGTTTGCCGACTTCCGTACCGACCTGATACGAGACCTCGGAGACGACACGCTGTTTGATCGCGCCGATGGCTGCGTCGTCACCGGCCTTCACCGCCTTCGTGAGCGCTTCGCCCGCCCCGCCCTTCATCACGCGCGTAGCGGCCTTCGTCACCGAGCGAGATGCCATGAATCCACGCACCGACGTACCGAAGCCGACGACCATGCCGAGCGCCTGAAACGCCATCTGCGCGTAGCCCCACTTCGTGGCTTCCGCCTCGTACTTCTCGGCGTTCTCCGGGTCGACGAGCGCCATCGTCTTGTAGACCGCCGCACCGATGCCCGCGACGCCTGCGCCAACATCCGCAATACCGCCCGCAATCATCAGCGGGTTCATCGTCAACACGCCGGTCACGATCTTGACGGCGCCGACGACGACGTCGATCGCCGCGACGACCCAGTCGAAGATCACACCGAAGATGCCGCCCTTTCGCGCCTTGTCGGCGTCTTTCGTGGCAGCGTCCATCTGCTCGCGGAATTTCTGGATATCTTCCTGCCGCAGCTTGTCCTGACGCTCCGCCAGCAACTCAAGCGCCTTTTGCGTCGACTTCGCCGTGTCGCCCATCGCCTGCATCGAGATCATCGACGCGACCATCACGAGCGTTGACGGATCGAGTTTTTCGAGACTCGCGAGATCCGTCACCCCGAACTGCGACGGGGGACGCATGCCGTCTGCCGCCATCGCACTGCCCAGCGAATACAAGCGCTGCAGCATGCGGGCGAACGCACCTTCCGCGTCTTGCCATGCCCCGGCGTCGGTCGTGTCAGGAAGGAAGTCTTCCGACGCGAGCCAGTCGTCGGACATCTTGTCGTTTCGCAAGGCATGCGGCGCGGGCGTGTCCGTGCGCTGCCTCGTCGGCTCCCGAACATCACCTGGGGATGACGGACGGTATGCCGCGCCTACTGCGCCAATCACAGTCATGAGTTTCCTTTCGATTGAGAAGTTGACAGGGCGTCGCACCGGGCGCGCGCCGAATGTGCGAGCTTGCGATGCTGCGCGTTCTCGCCGCAGAGTCGCAGCGTCGCAAGGTAGGCCTTCGTCGCGTAAGACGCATTGCCCACGCTCTCGTAACTCATGCCCGCCAGATACGACGGGCGCGGGTCCGCCGCGCGGATCACACCGGCCTTGGCGAAGCACGGCAGCGCGTCGTCATGCTGGCCGAGGCGCTGGTAACACAGGCCAAGACCGAACCAGTCGTCGAACGACCATTGGTCGAGCGTGGCGAGCATGAAGTAGATACGTTGCGCGGCCGCGATCTCGCCTTCCTTGAAACGCGCAAGCGCGTACGCACGGACGCATGCCAGATCGCTTTCGTCGAGATCTGCAAGCATGCGCAGCGCGCCGCCTCGCTCGAAGAAACGCGAGAAGATCGCCGCTGTGTCGGCGGCTGACGCGTCGTGCGTCTCAGGCGGCAGCGATGACGACGTCGATGAAGGTGAATTCACGAGCGCATCGAACCGTTGATCTGATTGAGCTGCTGCCCACGCGAACTGATGATCGTGTTGGCGAGCGTCGAGACGCCGTTGTATTCCTGAAGGAACTTGTTGATTTCGATGTTCTCGATGGTGCGGCTGTCGGTCGCCTCTTCGCCCCGGCTGTCGGCCGCCGCTTTGAGCGCGCGCAGGTGATCCGCACGGTAATCGCCCGACGCCCCCGACGGTCCGGCATAACCCTCCTCGCCGATTTTCTTGCTGCGCGATTCCCAGTCCTTCAACGTCCTCTTCGTCCCGCTGTCGTCAATGGTGATCATGAGGTCGTGCTTGTCGAAGAATTCACGGATGCCGTCGCCGACTTTGGTCGTCGCCGTCGTACTGGTACCGAGTTTGTTGATGAGCGTTTCGATCTGATTCGCCACGTCGCGCGCCTCACGGCCGTGCGCCTGACGCGCGCGCATCGAGTCGATCTTCAGCTTGGCGTCGCCGCCGCTGGCTTGCATGAGCGTGGCGGCGTGCGCCAGCAACAGTGAGTGGATGTCAACGGTGCGCGCGGACGTCAGGGTGACGCCCTGCGGAGCCTGCTGCGACGCCGACGCGCCGTAGCGATACGCGTTGTTCAATTGGATTGAAGTCATGGGGTCGTTCCTGAATTCGATATGAAGGAGGGAGAGATGAGACGTGAATTGAAAGACAGCCGTCAGAGGCTGCTGGTGATCTTGCTCATGATGTCGCGCAACTTGGCGATGACTGCGTTGCTCAACGTCAACGCATTCTCGTAACGCGACAGAAATTGCTTGAGTTCGATCTGTTCGACGGTGGCCGACTCGCTCGTGCCCGACGCCATCGACTGCACACTGGCCCTGAGGCTGTCCAAGGTAGCGGTGCCGAGCGCGCCCGACGCCTGCGACGTCGACATCAGCGAGTGGCGCACTGCGAAGTCGCGCAGTCCGTCCGGCAGCGACACTGTGGCCTCGCCTGCGCGCAAACGCCGCTGCATCTCATCAATCGACGTCAGCCAGTCACGCGCATCGCGAGCGTTAGCCGAACGAGCGCGCGCCTTGCCCAGCCACTCGTCGACGCGCACCTGCAAGCCGTCCATCTGCTCGCTTGCGCGCTGCATCGTGCTCAACAGCGGGTTGTCGCCTGCGCGGCTCTGCGATGCGGAACTCGCACCCTGTGCAAACGCGCCACCCAGTCGCGGCGCGTTGTGCGTGTCGATCATGCGGTAGATCATGTCGCCTCCGTCACGCGCAAGTCCGATGCATCGCGCGGCTACGCGCCGGGGCTCGCGCTGCTTCATCATCCGTCGCGGGCACCTCAGCGTTCAGACGTTCGATCACACCGGCCAGAGCGACGGCCATGCGCTCGATCTCGCGCGCTTCGCGCTGAAACGCTTCACTGTCGAGCAGGGCGTCGAGACGGGCGAGCTTGTCCGCCGCCTGCGGTGTACCCGCCTTTTCCATCCGCTCGATCTCGTCGAGGACCGTCTGATAGTCGAGCGTCTGACGCGCCAGCTTGCGACCGGCCATCTGGATCTCGCCGCAAGCGCGCTCGTACTGCGCAAGCAGGGCATCGGGGTCGTGCCTTTCGGAGAGTGGGGAAGAGGACGTCGCCTCATTGGTGTTCAGAGCGTTCGGCTCTTGGGGTGTTGCGCACATCTGGGACATTTCAGAGCACCTCCGTACGTTTCGTAGCGGTTGTCATCACGACAACGGCATCGTACGGAGGTCCTCATGGTGCGCCTTTGCAAAGCCCGCCATCCCTTCCGGGAACCGGCCTCACTTCAGTCATTTCCCAGTGACGAAGTGGTTACGCGCATCGCGTTGCACGATGCGCGGCCCCTTATCCGGCGGGGCGTTCCGGTCATGCAACTTTCGATCGAGCCTTCGGCTTCACGCATGCCCGAAGCCGCCGCCTCCCGGCGTCTCCACGACAAAGATGTCACCGGGCTGCATCTGCGTGCGTCCGATGTGTGCCAACTCCTCGCGCGAACCATCTACGCGCTCAACGTAGTTGGCACCCAGCGCGCCCGTCCCGCCGCCCTGCGCACCAAACGGTGCGTGCACACGATTGTTGGAAAGAATCGACGCGGTCATTGGTGTGAGGAAGCGAATGCGCCGCACGGCACCGTTACCGCCTTGCCAGCGTCCGCTGCCGCCCGACCCCATACGAATGCGATGGCTCTCGAGACGCACCGGATAGCGCCACTCCAGCACTTCCGGATCGGTCAGACGCGAGTTCGTCATGTGCGTCTGCACGGCATGGGCACCATTGAAGCCATCGCCTGCCCCGCTGCCGCCCGAGATCGTCTCGTAATACTGGTACGTCTCGTTGCCGAAGGTGAAGTTGTTCATCGTGCCCTGACTTGAAGCCACGCTGCCGAGCGCACCGTAAAGCGCGTTGGTGATCGCCGACGACGTCTCCACGTTGCCCGACACCACCGCCGCTGGATACACGGGGTTAAGCATCGACCCCTCCGGCACGATCACCGTGAGTGGTTTCAGACAGCCCGCGTTGAGCGGAATGTCGTCATCCACAAGTGTGCGGAAGACGTACAGCACCGCCGCCATGCACACCGCGCGCGGGGCGTTGAAGTTGTTCGGCAGTTGCGCCGACGTGCCGGTGAAATCGATGGTGGCGCTTCTCGATGCCCGATCGACACGAATCGTCACGTCGATGACCGCGCCGTTGTCGAGCGGATAGCGGTAGTGCCCATCTCCCAGCGCCCCGATCACGCGACGTACCGCCGCTTCGGCGTTGTCCTGCACGTGTCCCATGTACGCGAGCACAACGTCGCGCCCGAAGTCGTTCACCATGCGGCGCAGTTCGTCCACGCCCTTCTGGTTCGCCGCCACCTGCGCGCGCAGATCGGCCATGTTCTGGTCGATGTTGCGCGCCGGATAGCGAGCGCCAGCGAGCAGCTCGCGTGTCTCACGATCGCGCAGTTCGCCTGCGGCCACGAGTTGCCAGTTATCGATCAGCACGCCCTCTTCTTCGACGTGGGTGGAATCCGGCGGCATCGAGCCCGGCGTGATCCCGCCGATATCTGCGTGATGGCCGCGCGAGCCGACATAGAACAGCGGCTCCGCCGCGCGCGTACCGGCTGCGCCGTCTTCATCTTTGACGAACACCGGTGTGATCACCGTGACGTCCGGCAAATGCGTGCCGCCGTGATATGGATCGTTGAGCATGAAGACGTCGCCCTCGAGCATGCGCCCGCGATTGCGCTCGATCACCGTCTTGATGCTCTCGCCCATCGATCCCAGGTGCACCGGCATGTGCGGCGCGTTGGCGATGAGGTTGCCGTCGCGGTCGAACAGCGCGCACGAGAAGTCCAAACGCTCCTTGATGTTCACCGAGTACGCCGTGTTTTGCAGACGCAGCCCCATCTGCTCGGCAATCGACATGAAGAGATTGTTGAAGATTTCGAGGCGCACCGGATCGGCCTGCGTGCCCAGCCCGCGCTGTGTTTCCCGTGGGACCACGCGCGTGAGGACAAGGTTGCCCTGTCCGGTCATCTGCGCCTGCCAGCCCGGCTCGACGACCGTCGTACCGCTCTTCTCCGCGACGATGGCGGGACCGTCGAGGGTGTCGCCCGCGAGCAAGGTGTCGCGCTCGAACAGCGCCGCATCGTGCCACGTACCCGCGGCGTAGAGCTTCACCCGGTCGATGGCTTGCGGCGCGCCGGACGTGCGTGCCTCGAGCGGCGTGATGTCGACCGGCGCGTCCGACAGTCCGATGGCCTCGACCGACGCAACCTCCACGATCAGCGCCGCCCCGTCCATCAGGAACGAATAGCGCTGACGGTACGCGGTTTCGAATGCGTCGCGCATCTGCGCCACGCTGCCGAACGGCACAGCGATGGCCGAGTCCGTGCCCGCATAACGCACATGCACGCGACGCACCGTCTCAATGCGCGACGGCGGTACGCCCTGCGACAGGAGTGCGTTCACCGCATCGTCGGCCAGCGCGCCGAGGGCGTCTTCGAGTGCCGCAAGACCATCGTCGGCCAACGGCGCTTCGATCATGCGTTCGCGCATCGCCGTCTGGTCGGCCAGGCCCATACCGTAGGCCGACAGTACGCCCGCCAGCGGATGCGCGAAGACCTTGGTCATACCGAGTGCATCGGCCACGCCGCACGCGTGCTGGCCGCCCGCGCCACCGAACGTCGTCAACACATAGCGGCTCACATCATGGCCGCGCTGCACGGAGATTTTCTTGATGGCATTGGCCATCGCACCGATGGCAATGTCGAGGAAGCCCTCGGCGAGCGCTTCGGGGGTCTGACGGCGACCCGTCGCCTTCTCGATCTCGGCGGCCAGTGCCGTGAACTTCGCGACCACGACGTCGCGATCGAGCGGTTCGTTGGCGTGCGGGCCGAAGACCTTCGGGAAGTGCGCGGGTTGAATCTTGCCGAGCATGACGTTGCAGTCCGTGACCGCGAGCGGGCCGCCACGACGATACGCCGCCGGACCGGGGTTCGCGCCCGCCGACTCCGGGCCAACGCGCAGGCGCGTGCCGTCGAACGACAGCACCGAGCCACCGCCCGCCGCCACCGTGTGAATACTCATCATCGGCGCACGCATGCGCACCCCGGCCACCTGCGTCTCGAACACACGCTCGAACTCGCCGTTGTAGTGAGAGACATCCGTCGACGTACCGCCCATGTCGAAACCGATCACCCGCTCGAAGCCCGCGGCGCTCGACGCGCGCACCATGCCGACGATGCCGCCTGCGGGGCCGGAGAGAATCGCGTCCTTGCCCTGGAAGTTATCGGCGCTCGTCAGCCCGCCACTGCTCTGCATGAATTGCAGGTTCACGCCCGGCATTTCCTTTGCCACCTGTTCGACGTACCGGCGCAGGATCGGCGACAGATACGCGTCCACCACGGTGGTGTCGCCGCGCGAGACCAGCTTCATCAGCGGCGAGACTTCGTGCGAAACGGAGACTTGCGCGAAGCCGATGTCGCGCGCCATCGCGGCGAGCGTCTTCTCGTGGGCCTGATAGCGGTAGCCGTGCATCAGCACGATGGCGATGGCGCGAATGCCCTTCGCGTAAAGCGCTTCGAGTGCGCTACGGGCTGAAACGACATCCAGCTCGCGAACGACATCGCCGTGCGCACCGACACGCTCGTCGATTTCCACAACGTCGGCGTACAGCGCTTCGGGCAGTGCAATGTCGAGATCGAACAGTCGCGGACGATTCTGATACGCGATGCGCAACGCGTCGCGAAAGCCGTGCGTGGTGACGAGCGCCAGCGGTTCGCCCTTGCGTTCGAGCAAGGCGTTGGTGGCCACTGTCGTGCCCATCTTCACCATATCGACGAGATCGGGCGTGATCGGCTCGTCGACGCTCAGCCCGAGCAGGTGACGGATACCTGCGACGGCGGCGTCGCGGTACTGCTCGGGGTTCTCCGAGAGCAACTTGTGCGTGACGAGCGTGCCGTCCGGGCGGCGCGCCACGATGTCGGTGAAGGTGCCGCCACGGTCGATCCAGAACTGCCAGCGCGACGCGGTCTGATGCGCGGGCGCGCGGTTTTGGGCAGGGGGCGTGAGAGCGTTCGTCATGATGTCATTCGCAAAACAAGGGGGGGATCAGTCGGGGGATCAGGCGAGAAGCGATAGCGCGGCGATGACAGGCGGTGCGCGGCGCACCGCCTTGCGTCATTCAATTAGTGCGTGGTGGGTTCAAGCGATTCGAGTTCGCGACCGCGCGTCTCTGGCAGCGTGAGTGCGGCGATGATCAGCACACCGTAGGCCACACCGGCGAAGATGCCGATGGTCGTGCCCAGACCGTATTCCTTCGAGAGCATGCCGATCAGGAACGGGAACAGTGCGCCGATGGCACGGCCGACGTTGTAGCAGAACCCTTGTCCGGAGCCGCGAACCCGCGTGGGGAACAACTCGGTCAGGAACGCGCCCATGCCGCTGAAGATGCCCGATGCGAAGAAGCCGAGCGGGAAGCCGAGCCAGAACATCGCGCTATCGGTCAGCGGCAGCGAGGTGTACGAGAACGCGATCACCATCGAACCCACAGCGAACAGAATGAAGTTCGGCTTACGGCCCAGACGGTCCGTCAGATACGAACTCGCGAGATAGCCGACCCACGAGCCGAAGATGATCATCGCGAGATAGCCGCCGGTTCCCATCACGGTGAGGTGGCGCTCCGTCTTCAGGAACGTCGGCAGCCAGGTGGTGATGGCGTAGTAGCCGCCCTGCGCGCCGGTCGTCAGCAACGCGGCGCGAATTGTCGTGGAGAGCAGCGCCGGGCTGAAGATGGCCGCCATACCGGGCGCATCTTCCGACTTCGCCTGCTTGGCCTTCTCCTTCTGGTACACCTCCGGCTCCTGCACGTAGCGGCGGATGAACAGCACGAGCAACGCAGGCAGCAGCCCGATCAGGAACAGCGCACGCCATGCCAGTTCGCCCGGCATCAGCGAGAACAGCACCGAGTAGAGGATGGCGGTCAGCCCCCAGCCGATGGCCCAGCCCGATTGCACGAGGCCCACGGCTTTGCCGCGATCGCGGGCGCGGATCACTTCGCCGATGAGCACAGCGCCCGCCGTCCATTCGCCGCCGAAGCCGAAGCCCATGAGCGCACGCGCGGCGAGCAGTTGATGGTAGTTCTGCGCGAGACCGCATAGTCCGGTGAACACGGCGAACCACAACACCGTGAGTTGTAGTGTACGCACGCGGCCGATGCGATCCGAGAGGATGCCCGCGACCCAGCCGCCGAGGGCCGAGGCAAGCAGCGTGAGTGTGCCGATGAAGCCCGCGTCGGCGAGGCTGATGCCCCACGTAGCGATCAGCGTCGGGATGACGAAGCTCAGCATCTGAGTGTCCATGCCGTCGAGCATGTAGCCGACCTTGCAGCTCCAGAACGCGCGCTTTTCGCGCGGTGTGGCGTCGCCGTACCAGCCGAACAGGCTGCCGCCCGCTTCGGTGGGCGCCGAGGAATCTGTCCCGACGGGGGGCGCGAGAGGGGTTTTGCTTTCCATGAGAAAAAGGCTCCGGTGATGTCCTGACTTGCCGTGTGATGCACTCGGGCCGCGCTCATCCGACAGGCGTAGGTCGTCACCGGCGGGCAATACCTCTCCCGCCGCAGCCCTTTATGGCGCGGTTCTTTTGCTGATTCGTTAATGCTGGGTGGTGCGAGTGATGCGGGTACTGCGGGTATTGCAGTCTCTGAATGACGTCAGAAGACGGCCAGCGACGCGTTCGTGATGTCCGTCATCAGCATGTAGCCGGGACGGTGCCCGATCGCGAGCGGCAGCTTCGCGCCCATAAGCGCCGTTTGCGGCGTGACGCCACAGGCCCAGTACACGGGCAGCTCACCGTCGCGAATGGTCACTGCATCGCCGAAATCCGGCTTCGACAAGTCGGCAATGCCCAGCGCCGACGGATCGCCGATATGGATCGGCGCGCCGTGCACGCCAGGAAAGCGGCTCGTGATCTGCACGGCGCGAATGGCGTCTGCGCCTTTCATCGGGCGCATCGACACGACCAGCTCGCCGCCGAACTTACCGGCACGCTGATTCGCGATGTTGGTGCGGTACATCGGCACATTGCGGCCCTCTTCCACGTGACGCAGCGCAATCCCTGCTTTGGCCAGCATGTCCTCGAACGAGAACGAGCAGCCGATGGCGAACACCACGAAGTCGCTCTGCCAGAACTCCGCGAGGTTATCGACCTGCGCGTCGAGCTTGCCGTCGCGATAGACGTTGTAGCCCGGCACGTCGGTGCGGATATCGACTTCGCGTCCCAGCGCGGGCACGTGCCACTGTCCCGGCTCGCCAACGCCCAGCAGCGGGCATGCCTTCGGGTTGCTCTGACAGAAACGCAGGAAGTCGTGTGCATGCGCTACCGGCACGATAGCGAGATTCGCCTGCGCGAAGTCGCCGCAATATCCGGCGGTTGGCCCACGGAACTGCGCCGAGCGCACGGCCTGACGAAACTCGTAAGGCGTGATGCTGTCGCGTTGCGAAGTGAAATCGTGTGGGGTGGCTCGGTGGTTCATGGCAGATCCGGCTTGAGTGGGAGACGCCAATGCGGCATCGGATGGGAGAAGCATAGGAAGAAAAAAAAGTTGCCGCTAACGAGTTTTTGTTCGCCTCTGTGTATAGAATTTCTTAACAACCTCGGGGGTTTTCCCGAAGTTCGTTGCATTTATTTTCACTGCACCGTTCAGCACGCTGCACACCTTGCGTCGCAGACTTTGGGCAGCTTCCCGCCCCTCTCCCGGTCCATCGACGCTCACGGAGCCCCATGAACACGCGCTTTCTCGAAACCTTCGTCACGCTCGCCAAGCTGCGCAACTTCCGCGCGACGGCCACGGCGTTGCATGCGACGCCCGCAGCCATCTCGCAGCGTCTCAAAGTGCTGGAAGAGGAGTTGAAGACCGAGCTTGTCGACCGTGACAGCCGCGAGTTTCGACTCACGCCGAACGGGGAATACCTGCTGGGCTATGCGAAGGCAGTGGTGGAGGCTGCGCGTCGTTTGCAGGCGGCAGCGTCCGGGGAAAGCACGTTGGGCGCACGGCTGCGTCTGGGTGTGATCGAGACAGTCGTACACAGCTGGCTGCCGAACTATCTGCGACGCCTCGCCGCCGACTATCCAACGCTCGAAGTCGAGCTGACGGTCGACGTCTCCGTGCAGTTGCAGCGGCGTCTCATGGCCGACGAGCTCGACCTCATCATTCGTGTGGAAGGCAGCGATGACAGCAGCGTGGTTTGCAACGCACTGGCCAACTATCCGGTGCACTGGATTGCACGCAAGGGCATGTTTCCGAACACGCGCAGCGGGCTTGCGAAGCAGGTGTTACAGCATCCGATCCTGACCTACGGACGCGGAACTGCGCCGCATCGCGCGCTTGAAGACATCGTGGCCAAGCTGGCCGGTGTGCACGGCGTGCCGCTCTCCGAGACGCGCATTACCGGCTCGCCGTCGATTGCCGTGATCGTGCAGCTGGTGCGCGACGGGTTCGGCGTCGCCGCGATTCCGCGTCTGTTCGTCGACGCGCTGATCGCCAGCGGCGAAGTCGTCGAGTTGCCCTTGCAGCCAGCGCCGCCGTCCATCGTCGTGTCGATGTCGCGCCGTGCCGATGCACCGCTGTTCGTGCATGGTGCGGGCACCGCCGCACGCGCCGCGTGTGCCGAGTACTGTCAGAAGAGCGACCGTCGGCTGGTGGAATTGCTGTGAGCCACTGACGTTGCCGACGTCGCTGACGAATCGACGGCAACTCAGTGAAAGTGCGCAAGCCGCGTGACGAACGTGAAGTCCGCTTCCGACGCCATCAGCGACATCAGCACGAGTAGCGCCAACGGCGGAATCAGAATGGCGTAGACAAGCGCGAGCCGCTCCCACCGCATGTGCATGAACACCGCAACGATAAGGCCCGCCTTGGCGATCATCAGCGCGAGAATCAATCCCCATCGCAAATAGCCTTGCAGATTCGCGTAGTCGACGAGATACGAGAACGTCGAAAGCACGAACAGCAGCCCCCACACTTTCAGATAGAGACCGACCGCGTGTTGTTGTCCGGTGTGACCGGCACTTTGCGTCGCTGCCGCAGAGGATTCCATCGCGCCTCCTACCAGAGATAAAACAGCGCAAAGATGAACACCCACACGAGATCGACGAAGTGCCAGTACAGGCCCGCGATCTCCACCAGTTCGTAGTTGCCGCGTCGCTCCAGCGTGCCGTTGAGTACCTTGCGCATGACGGTCAGCAAATAGATCACGCCCGCGCTGACATGCAGCCCGTGAAACCCGGTGATCATGAAGAAGCACGCGCCGAACTGCGCTGCCCCCATCGAATTGCCCCACGGCCGAATGCCTTCGTGCACGATCAGGTTCGTCCATTCGAAGGCTTGCATGCCGACGAACGCGATGCCGAAATACGCTGTCGCGAGAATGCACGCTGCGGTCTTGTCGCGGTCGCGCCGGTACGCGTAATTCACCGCCATCGCCATCGTGCCGCTGCTCGTGATGAGCACGAACGTCATGATCGCGATGAGCAATAGCGGCACCGGATGTCCGCCCACATTAAGCGCGAAGATCTCCGCTGGATTCGGCCACGTCGCCGTGGTCGACATGCGCACCGTCATATAGCCGATCAGGAAGCTGCTGAACACGAAGGTGTCCGAGAGCAGGAAGATCCACATCATCGCCTTGCCCCATGGCACGCGGAACGTGGCGCGATCGCCGGACCAGTCGGTGACGACACCGCGCCAGCCGTCAGGCGGCGTGATGGCGGACGCGGCGGACGCGGCGGACACAGCGGAGGATGGGGTGGACGATGACGTATTCACGAGGCGCCTCCTGGCCGGGCCAATGCATGGACTTACGGCGCAATGCCGGTGCCGCACAGACGCTGCGCGATTTCCGGCGTGAGATTGACGATGGCCGCGAACAGCACCACCCACAACACGAACAGGAAGTGCCAGTACTGTGCGGTGAGCGAGAGACGTCTGGCCCGTGCGGCATGCGTCACGCGACGCGGGATCAGCAACGCCCACGCCACCACGCCGCCAAGCAGATGCAGCGCGTGCAGCCCGGTGAGCAGGAAGAAGAAGCTGTTGGCTGGGTTGCCCGACACGCCGTAGCGACGCAGCGCGAGATCGCGCCATACCCAGAGTTGTCCGGAAACAAAAGCGAGTGCTAGCGCACCGGCGAGTGTCCAGTCGCGCCGCGAGCGTCGTAGTTCACCTCGCTTTGCCTGCGATGCTGCCGACTGCATCACGATGCACGCCGCTGCCAGCACGCCCGTGTTGACCCACAGCGCATTGACGGGTGGCAACGGACGCCAGTCGCCAAGACTCATGCGCATGACGTACGCCACGAGCATCAGCGCGAACAACATGCCGATCACGCCCATGAGCCACCAGAGCGCCACCTGCGACGCCGCACGTCGACGCGGTTGCATCACGGGAACGCCGCCGGGAATGCCATCGGGTGGCATCGGCGGCCACGACGGAACGGGCCTCATGGTGTCGCTCCTTTCGGGGAATCGGGCGAAGGCGGTGCTTTGCTACCACCGCCATGCAGCGCCGCCGAGTCCCCCTCCACCAGCGTGGCGGGACGTCGTGGATCGGGGGCGAGATTCTGCGGCACGAAATCGTCGATGTCACCCGGTACGCTGTACTCATAGGGCCAGCGATATGTCGTCGGCAACACCGCGCCCCAGTTGCCGTGGCCGGGCGGCGCGTGCGGTGTCTGCCATTCGAGCGACGCTGCGCGCCACGGATTCAGACCGGCCGGTTTGCCGTGTCGCACGCTCCACGCGAGGTTGAACAGGAACAGCAACTGCCCCAGCGCCACGACGAACGCGGCGACCGAGATGTAGGTGTTCATCGTGTGTGCGGACTCGGGAATGAAGCTGTAGTTCTGGAACTCGTAGTAGCGTCGCGGCATACCGAGAATGCCGAGATAGTGCATTGGAAAGAAGATCGCGTAAGTGCCGAGAAACGTGATCCAGAAGTGCCACTGACCGAGGCTGTCGTTCAGCCGCCTGCCGGTGACCAGCGGATACCAGTGGTAGATGCCGCCGAAGACCACCAGCAAGGGCGCCACGCCCATCACCATGTGAAAGTGCGCGACGACGAAATAGGTGTTCGACAGCGGCATGTCCACACTCACATTGCCGAGGAACAGCCCCGTCAGTCCGCCGATCACGAACGTGCTGATGAAGCCGATGGCGAACAGCATCGGCACCGTCAGATGGATGTCACCGCGCCAGAGCGTGAGCACCCAGTTGTAGACCTTGATCGCAGTCGGAATCGCGATGATGAGCGTGGTCGTCGCAAACAGAAATCCGAAGTACGGATTCATGCCGCTGATGAACATATGGTGCGCCCACACGACGAACGACAGCACGCCGATGGCGAGAATCGCCCAGACCATCATCCGGTAGCCGAAGATGTTCTTGCGCGCGTGAACGCTGATGAGATCGGACACGATGCCGAACGCTGGCAATGCGACGATGTAGACCTCGGGGTGCCCGAAGAACCAGAAAAGATGCTGAAACAGCAGCGGGCTACCGCCGCGGTAGTCGAGCGGCTGTCCCATCGACACCACCGCAGGCATGAAGAAGCTCGTGTGCAGCGTCTTGTCGAGCAGCATCATCACGCCGGAGACGAACAGCGCCGGAAACGCGAGCAGCGCCAGCACCGTCGCCATCACAATGCCCCACACGGTGAGCGGCATGCGCAGCAACGTCATGCCTTCGGTGCGCGCCTGTAATACGGTGGTGACGTAGTTCAGGCCGCCCATCGTCGCGGCCACGATGAAGATCAGCAGCGAGACGAGCATGAGCACGATGCCCCACTCTGTGCCCGGTGTGCCGGGCAGGATCGCTTGTGGAGGATAGAGCGTCCAGCCTGCGCCGGTCGGGCCGCCGGGCACGAAGAAGCTCACCATCAACACGATCACGGCCAGCAGATACACCCAGTAACTGAGCATGTTCAGGAACGGGAAGACCATGTCGCGCGCGCCGACCATCAGCGGAATCAGGTAGTTGCCGAAGCCACCGAGGAAAAGCGCAGTGAGCAGATAGATCACCATGATCATGCCGTGCATGGTGACGTACTGGTAGTAGTGGCTGGCGTCGATGAACGAGAACTTGCCGGGGAAGCCCAGTTGCAGACGCATGAGGTTGGACAGCACGAGCCCGACCAGTCCGACGGCAATGGCCGTGCAGGCGTACTGCACAGCGATCACCTTGTGATCCTGACTCCAGATGTACTTCGTCCAGAAACTCTGCGGGCCGTCGTGCCCACCGTATCCACGATGCGTACCGTTTGCACCGGCATGGGTGGAACCGTCGGCATTCTCGGCATTGCCAGTCATGACGTTGTCTCCCTGTGTTGCCGGTGCGGCCCGCGCGCGTCTGTGTGCGACGCGCGTCTGGCTACGGCGCCGGCCTGATCATCGGCACACTCGGTTGCGCCGGTCCCGGCGATTGCGGACCGGTGGACTGTCGCGGCGGGATCGCCAGCGGCGGGGCGTACGTGTTCGGATCGTTCTGCAACGGCAGCCCCGGCGTGCCCCCCTGGCGACGCGCAGGTTGGGACGGCGGCTGTGTTCCCTGATTCGTCTGATTGACCGGTGCGGATGGCGTCAGCGGTCCGTATTGCACCGGCGGGCGCGGCGACTGGAGCGTGTTCTGCGCGAGCTGCATCGCGGGTACTTCGGTTCGGGGCGAAGACTGTGCGGGGGCGCCCAGCGTCCGGATGTAAGCGATGAGCGCCTTCAGATCGTCGTCGCTGAGTTCCAGTTTAGGCATGATCGGGGCGAAGCCCTTGGGCACGCGTGCCGTCGGGTTGCGGATGAATTCGGTGAGATAGGCGTCGTCGACGTGCGCGGAACTCCCATCCTGAAACGTCTCCGTCTTTCCGTAAAGCCCATGCCAGGTCGGCCCGACGCCTGCTGAACCATCCACCGAATGGCAACCGGCGCATCCTTTGGCCTGCGCCAGCAACTTGCCCTTCGCGGCGAGCGGGTCCAGCGCGCCCGCCCCCGCGTGCTGCGATTGCAGTGCAGCAAAGGTGGGGAGTTTGGCGACCCAGGCGTCGTAGGCGGGCTTGTCGTCCACGACGACCACGCCGCGCATGTTGGCGTGGCCCACCCCGCATAGCTGCGCGCAGAGGATGTCGAAGCGTCCCGTGCGGGTCGGTGTGAGCCACATCTGCGTGACCATACCGGGGACCATGTTCATGCGCGTGCGAAACGGCGGGACGTAAAAATCGTGAAGCACGTCTTTTGCGCGTAGCAGCAATTTCACCGGCTGACCAACGAGCAGGTGCAGCTCGGGGGCGTCGACGATGCGGTTGTCCTGATTCGCCGGATCCTTGGGATTCAGGCCCAGCGGATTGTCGGCGGTGACGTAGCTCGGGTCCGATGTGCCGAGCCGTCCGTCCGGCCCCGGCAGACGGAAGCGCCACTGCCACTGCTGGCCGACGACTTCGACGACATGGGCGTCCTTAGGTGCGTCGATCAGCTTCGCGTAGACGAACAGTCCCGGCGCGAGCATGGCGACGATCCCGACCGTCGTAATGCCGATCAGCCAGAATTCGAGACGTCGGTTATGAGGTTGATACGCGGCACGGTGCCCGTCGCGATGACGGTAGCGAAAAATCGCCCATGCGACGAAAAGATTGATGACGACGAAGGCTACGCCGGTGATCACCAGCGTAAGGGTGAGGGTGTCGTCCATCTGGCGCCAGTTCGACGCCAGCGGGGTCTGCCACCACGGGCTCCAGAAATGAAACGCGAGCGCCGCAACGACAACGACGATCAGTAGGATCGGGAGAGCCATATAGTCCCATGCAAAGACGCCGAATCGCGGCTCGCCTTTCAAAACTAGACGCTAAGGGAAACATGTCAAGGTCCGGCTTTGCAATTTCCTGGGCCAGAGGGATATCGGCAGCGTCATCCGCCCCGGCTGCGTTGCCCTGATGAATAAGGTCGTGAAGTATCCAGGTATGGGAGTCTTGTAGTGACTGGTAGAATTTCCGCTGATCTCCCTCTTTCCTCCTCTGCCATGACGACCCCTCGAAAAATCTGTGTCATTACCGGAACTCGCGCCGAGTACGGTTTGCTCCGTTGGGTCATGCAAGGCATCAAGGACGCCCCTGAACTTGAGCTGCAAATCATCGCCACCGGCAGTCATCTTGTCCGTGAGTTCGGCGATACGTACAGGGAAATTGAGCGCGACGGTTTTCCCATCGACCGTAAGGTCGACATGCTTATGGCTTCAGACACGCCCGTTGGTGTCGCCAAGTCGATGGGTATTGCGCTCCTGGGTTTCGCCGATGCGCTCGCCGATCTCTCGCCCGATCTGATTGTGGTGCTGGGCGATCGCTACGAGATTCTGGCGGCCGTCTCAGCGGCCATGGTCGCTCGCATTCCGATTGCCCATCTTCACGGCGGCGAAACTACCGAAGGTGCGTTTGACGAGAGTATCCGGCACTCACTAACGAAAATGTCACACCTCCACTTCGTTGCGGCAGCGCCGTATCGGGACCGCGTCATTCAACTCGGAGAGTCACCAGAGACTGTGCATCTGGTTGGCGGACTCGGCGTGGACGCGATCAAACGTGTCAAGTTGCTCGACCGCGCTCAACTGGAAGCATCGATGGACTTCCGATTCGGCAAACGCAATCTGCTGGTGACATTCCACCCGGTGACGCTGGAGTCAGATTCAGCAGGTCGTCAAATGGACGAGCTGTTCGCAGCCCTCGACACGCTATCCGACACGCACGTCATCTTCACGCTGCCGAACGCGGACACTGACGGCCGCGCCCTCATTCGTCAGGTGAACGACTACGTTGCCACGCGTGCGCATTGCCGCGCGTACCCCTCTCTGGGACAACTTCGGTACCTGTCGTGTATTGCTCAGGTCGATGGCGTGGTGGGAAATTCGTCGAGCGGCATTGCCGAGGTGCCGAGCTTCGGCAAGGGCACGATCAACATCGGAGATCGCCAACGCGGTCGGCTGATGGCAGATAGCGTCATTCAGTGCGCGCCAGAACGTGCCGACATTGAGCAGGCACTGACGACGCTCTATTCTCCGGCGTTTCAGGCAGCATTGGCGCGCACGATCAACCCGTATGGCAATGGTGGTGCAAGTGCGAAGATCGTCGAGGTTCTGAAGTCCGTCGATCTCTCCAACATATTGAAGAAATCGTTCTACGACCTCGACGTGTCAGGCGGGCCGATCGAGCGCTAAGCGCTGTCAGTCGACAGAAATGGTAGCGACCTTCCCCGTCAGCCGGGCTTGAATTTCGCTGGCCAGTGCAATTGCCGAGTCGGGCGTCGCGTCGAGCGCGTGAACGACAGCCGGTATGCCAACGTTCGCGTACTCGGTCACCAGGGTTGAAGGATAGGCAACCACAAGATCGACGGCAGGGAAGACACTTCGCTCGTGAATAACTTGCCAGGGTTGTCGTGCGACTTGATTACCCGGTGCCGCCGTCGGATGCGGCTTATAGAAGACTTCGACATCGACGTCACCCCGCGACAGCTGATTCATCAGCGCGATATGAAGCGGTTCGCATAGCGTGTGCCCAACGATCAGCAGACTCGCTCGCCCCGTCGTATTCATTCGGGTCAGTTCAATGGTCGGCTTGAAAGTTCGCATCTCAACCCCGCGGGCCACGCACTCGGGCGTCAACACATCGCTAAGGAAGACGGACTGCGAAATCGCATCGTAGACCGAGAGCCGTGAAACCGACGTCAGCCGATGAGGCAGCGGGAAATGGAGTCGACCCGACGGTGCCTCCCCATTCGCCGACAGTCCCGCCAGCGCCCCATGCTGCACCAGTGTTAGCGCATTGCCTCGTCCGCTGCGCGCGATGGCATCAGCCAACATGGCCCAGCGATCATAGTGCTCGGCGATGAGCAAACGGCATTCTGTGAATTTGGCCAATGCGATACGCGCGGCGAACCAGCGCACGGCGGTGTAACTTTGCAAAGCCCAAAGTCGCGTTGACGGCCTGCGGCGTAATTCGGCAGACGCCCGTATCGCGAGCTTTCGCGCCAGTTCGATGTCCTCCGCCGTTAGCAGCGAGAACGCATCGACCTGGGCCTGGCCAGGCGGCAGCGGGTGAATCGGTGCCCACGGGAAAGTGAGCCATTGCTTCGGTTCTTCAGGCAGCGCTGGGATGTGAAGCACGTCCGCCGCCCGGGAAGAAAAGGCGACCGCGAGTTCGCGGCACTCCGATGTCAGTCCTTGCGGCGCGGGAGCGCAGGATTGGCGATAGCGATCCAGACGGCTCGCATCGTAGTTCAGATAAGCGCGTGCCGCGCCGACGTTCCAGAGGGCACGAGACACAGTACCCACAATACGCAACGCCGGCTGCAACTTCGCCGACATGCCGCGCCAGCGCGACGGACGCGGTAAGTGTCCAAACGCGCCTGCATTGCTCCCACCGATCGAATAGAGATGCGCATCGACGGCAATCTCGTTCTCGGTGGCGAGCAGATACTCTTCGATCCAGGAAGACTCAGACATTACGTTCCATCGCAGGTGCTGCGTCGCCACCACCATCAGGTGCGGTCGATGCGACGTAATGGGGTATCGGCCGCAACGACATTCTTCTGAACAGGTACGCAATCACTGCAATGTAGGGATACAGATAGAAATCGGTCCAATTGATCAGGCTGCCGCGCAAATGCGAGATCATGAGAATCGTCATGAGAATCGACGCAGCCCAGTACCCCAGCGAATCATTTCGAATCGCCCGTCCGTGAATGAATCCGATGATCCCAAGATACAGGGCAACCAACGGCAATCCTCCGACGAACATGAAATTAAGATACAGATCGGTCTCTACCGGCCATTGCTCGGTCGCACGAATCGCCCACGACTTCGGGAAATAGATGTCCGTCAGCAGGTGATTCATGTCGAAATACATGTCCGGACTCGCCAGACCGAAAGGCGTCTGAAATTTCACAAACGGAAGGAAGAACGTCATCAGGATGCTCGGATCGAAATCGCGCACCGAAATGGCCAGGTTCTCGAGCGTATTGAAGTAATTCAGCGCATACGGAATCATCGTGTCCGCGCTAACCCACGTGATGTTCCGAAAATACAGGCCCAACAGAAAAATCATGACGAACGAGACGTAAAGCAGGATCGTCTTGACCGTCAGAAGCTTCATGTTGCGCACCCAGGGCAACATCGACACAACGGCCAGCAAGGAAATTTGGAGCTTGCTGCCGTGCACCGGGGAGGTCACTAGCAACCAGGCAAGAAAAACGCAGAGCGCAACCTTGCTGTGCTTGCGCACACAGTAATAGCCCGTCAATGCCGCCAGCGCCACCGAGGAGAAGTGACTCAGCACGACATAGACGCCGGACCCGCTTCGGTTCAGGAATGCGTCGCCGGGATTTGCCTCCCAAACCGAAAAGCCTCCACTGGATTGCACGATCATCACGACCATCGCCGTGGCGATGACATACAGAATGATCAGCGTGCCGCGGAGAGCAAAAATCCCGGGGACGCCCCCTCGATAGTCGGTGCGATGACCGGCCCGTCCCATCCTCTCCCCGAATTTAATTGCCACAACCCCGAGCCCGAACACCGTAAACGCCAAAGCAATAGCCAACTGGTATTCCGGTCGGTCCAACATGCCGTCAAAGCGCTGAGCGAACATCGGCGCAACGATAAACCATGCGCCGTAATAGGCGTAAAACAAGGCCAGAGGAGAAAAGGCTCGCTTCGGGAGGTTTGTGACGAGCATCACCGCGAAGAAGCACACGAACGCAGTGAAGTTGCCCGCGTGATCCAGGTATCGTCCCCAAATGACCAGCAGCCCAACGATATAGACAATTAGCGACGACATTGAGAGTGTTCTACGGAATATTCAGGCAGTGGAGCGGAATTAGCCGACCGAGAAACCGTCGTCGATCACGATGTTTTGGCCACACACATAGGCGGAGTCCGACGACAACAAGTACAACACCGAGCCGACAATATCCTCCGCGTCCAGCATTCCCTTCTCGCGGCAATGCGCGTTGTATCGGGCCAGGAAGTCCGGATTCTGACCGGCAAGGATCCCGCCGGGGCTCACACAATTGACACGGAACCGGGTCCCCTTCGTGTATGCCGTCGCGTAACTCGTGAGGTGCTGCAATCCCGCTTTAACCGCCGCATACTCGACGGGCATGGTCATCGGCAGCCCTTCGTAGACATCGAAACGCGGTGCCATCACGCCGTAAATCGATGAAAAATTCACCAGCGAGAACGGCTGCTTCGAATGCAACGCGTACTGAGCGCACTGCTGCATGAACAGGAAATACGCACCCACGTGCCGACTCACGTTCTCACAGAAATCGTCGTACGTCACCTCATAGAATTTCGCACCGTACCGGGCATTGCGCGGATAGGCGGTGTTTACCGCACCGTCCACGCCACCGAACCGTTGTTCGGCGTCGGACAACAACTGGCGAATCGCCGTCGCGTCGCTCACGTCTAGCGTCTGGCACATGACGCGCGCCCCATACTCCGCCGCCACGTCATTCAGACCGCTTTCGTCCACGTCCGCAACGACAACGTTTGCATCCGCCTGGACCAGTGCGCCGACAATGGCCCGACCGATACGGCCGGCACCACCGACGATAATGATCGTTTTATTGTTTAGGTTCATTGTTGTTCTGCCCGAATAAGGACTTCGGCGAATTGGAAATCGTGAATGTCATCGATGTCCACCGCGCGAATTTTGGGGACGACCACCGATCCAACGCGCCCGTCGAACAGACGATCGTGAGTGCGAACAAACTCGGGGCGTGTAACGTAGGCGACGGTCGTAAGGTCGTACACGGCCGGTGCATCCTGACGACGCGCCGCACCATGTCCGCCAATCACGAGATTCGTCTGCCCCTCCAGCGTGCGAGTCACCATATTGAAGTACGGACTGCGTGCAGCAGGTGTTACCGTGACAACCACGTCGGTCGAATCATTGAGGGCATCAAGGCATGCGTTCACGTCGTCTACCGAACGCAACGGACTCGTCGCCGGCAGACTGAGAAAGATGTCGAACGCACCGGCGCGCGCAAATACGGTATCAATGGCATGACGCCACGCGAGCCATTCCGGAGCGGTGTCGGTCGCCAGTTCTGCGGGACGATCAATCACTTCAGCGCCAAATTCGCGTGCGACGCGTGCAATCGCTTCATCTTCGGTCGACACGTAGATCTTGTCGACCCGCGCGACCTGTTGTGCAGTACGGATCGAGTGAGCCATCAGCGGCAAGCCGCCCAACTCACGGATATTTTTGCCTGGCAGTCCCTTGGACCCGCCACGGGCAAATATGAATGCGCAAACGCTCACTGCTTTCCCCTTCAAATCGCCACCGGCTGATGCGTCGCCGCCGACTGTCGCATAGCGTCGATCAACCTGAGAACGTCGGCCGCCTGACAAATATCTACGAACGGTGCGCTCGCACCGCTAGCCACATTGGCAAAATGTACAAGCTCATCGATATACATGGCGTTCCGGTCATAAGCCGCATCGCTATACAGCGTTGCCTCCTCGCCGCCGGACCGCTGCACTGTCACCGTATTCCTGAGCATGTCCCACACCAACGTTCCCGTCTCGCCGATCACTTTGCAGCGACGCGTGACCGAACGTTGAAGAAAGTCCATGTGCAAATTAATGACAGGGCCATTGTCGTGGATAAGGAAAGCGTCCACCACATCTTCCACATCGATCTCTAGATCGCTCACCTTGTTTGCGATGCAAAACACACTGTCCGGACGACCGAAAATCCACATCAGATAATCAATTTCGTGGCTCAGCTCGCGAAGCACCCCACCGCCAAGCGCACGCTGTGCGGACACCTGCTTTCGATAGTCCGACCCAGGACGCCAGTCGGGCAAATACTGCCCCACCTCGGCGCTCACCGAAAGCACACGGCCAACGCTTCCTTCGGTAACAGCTTGCCTCAGGCAAATGGCGGATGGCATGAATCGCAAGTTGTACGCCACCTCGATTCTTTCCCGATGACGCATCAATTCATCGAGTGATGGCGCCAGCGTCTGCATGCTGTCGGACAGCGGCTTCTCAATCATTACGGGGATTTGCGCTTCCAGCAGCCGACACGCGTGCGCCACGTGCGCAGGTGCGGGGGAAGCGATGACCGCAAAAACGGGGGACGCCGAAAGGGCTTCGTCGAGCGTGAGAAATCTGACGACATCCGGCTCGACATCGTCGGCAGACAGAGCTCGCCCCGACGCAGACACGCACCCGACAGCGGCGTCGGGATACAAGGCGTGCAAGTTACGCATGTGTCGGCGAGCAATACTGCCCGAGCCGATCACCAAATAGAGAGCCTTCGCCGTCATAGATTGCCGAACTGTTGCTGGGCTCGCTTGAAATCTTCCATGCGACCGATGTCCAGCCAATACTCATGCACAGGGAACATCATGACGTCGGAGCCCTTCTCGATCGATTGTTCCAGGAGCGTCGGCATATCCACGCGTTGATTGGCCGGTACGCTGCGGATCAACTCAGGAGACAGCACGTAAATGCCCGCGTTGATAAACCACTTCTGGACTGGCTTCTCCACCATGGACTGGATACGATGACCATCGCTCTGAATGACACCGTAGGGCACCTGGAATTCATACTCCCGCACGCACATCGTCGCCGTACCGCCATGCTCGTTGTGATAATCGAGCAAGCCGCGATAATCGAGGCGGGTCAGTAGATCACCGTTCATGAGGAACATCGGTAGGCTGATTTCATCTCGAGGGAGCAGCCCCAACGCCCCGCCCGTGCCCAGCGGCGTTTCTTCGTGAACGTAACTGATTGTCACACCCCACTTGCTGCCGTCACCGAAGTGCGCCCGGATCATCTCGGGGAGATAGTGCGTCGAAATATAGAACTTGTGGAAACCCGCGCTGATGTAGCTTTCGAGGATCAGTTCAAGGATCGGTTTGTCGCCAACTTTCAGCAGTGGTTTCGGACAGTCATTGGTCAGCGGATGCAGCCGGGTGCCAAACCCTCCCGCCATCAGAAAAACAGGGTTGTCGAGACGTCGGCCATTCACCAGTTCCTGCATCGTCTCCAGCCCGACAAGCACATTGCTGTCGTCAACGACCGGCATGTGCAGCAACTGGCGGGATTGCATGATCGCAAGCACACGCTCGCGCGGCCAGGCCGGTCCGGCGGTTTGCGGCGTCGAGCACATGACTTCGCGAACCGGCGTGCTCATCGGGAGATAGCGCAACAAGGCCCGGCGCACGTCGCCGTCGGTGATCGTCCCGAGCAACCGGCGTTGGGCATCCACGACGAGCACAATTCGCAGCGCGCCAGTGTCCAGCACCGAAATCGCCTTCTCCAGACTGTCGTCCGGGCCAACAAGCACAGCATTCCAATTCTTCATCGCTCGAAAATCCGTCGTACTCGAAAGTCGATCTGACTAATTACCACTCGATTGCATCACCTACTTCGTAGTCGCGTCCCGCCGTGCGCCCTACGACGCGCGGCCATTCCATCGGCGATATTCCTTCGCCCGGACGACGCACCGCGAGGTCTTCTTCAGACAGGACATGACCCGCGGGAATCGCCCGTGCCGCAACGATTTGCTTTCTGGCTACGAGACGGTTACTGCGCTCCGACGGCGTCAACCGCTTGACGCCGTCGCCGAGCGCCAGTTCAACGTGACGGATCGACGTCACCATCGCGCTCAGCTCGGCAGGTTCCAATGACGCCGCGTGATCGGGGCCGGGCAGGGTCCTGTCCAATGTAAAGTGCTTCTCGATGACGCGCGCACCCATGGCCACGGCGGCGATCGGAATCTCGATCCCCGTGGTGTGGTCGGAGTAACCGCACGCCAGTCCGAAGGCATTACCCAACGCGATCATCGCGCGCAGGTTCACGTCTTGCCAGGGTGCGGGATATTCCGTCGTGCAATGCAGCACGCAAATGTCCTCTCGCTTGGCACCTGCCGTCTGCAGGACATCGAGCGCCGCTTCCACGTCGCTTAGCGTACTCATGCCCGTCGACAGAATCACGGGACGCCCGAGAGCGCCAATTCGGCGCAGATACGGATAGTTGGTGATTTCGCCGGACGGAATCTTCCAGACCGGCAGTTCCTGCGAAATCAGGAATGCCAGGCTCTCCGGGTCGAAAGCCGTGGAAAACCACAAGATGCCTCGGGAGGCCGCGTATGCACGTAATTCCCGCTGCGTCTCGTCTGACAGTTCGAGCCGCCTGAGCATCTCGTACTGCGACGTCTCTTCACCCAGATTGCGCTTCTGATAGTCCGCCATTCGGGCTTCGCGCGATACAAGCGCTGCGGCGCGGAATGTCTGGAACTTCACTGCATCGGCGCCTGCCTCGGCTGCCGCATCGATTAACTGGCGAGCCAGCCCGATGTCGCCGTTATGGTTGACGCCAGCTTCCGCAATGATAAAAACACGTTCGTTCCAAAGACTCATTTCATTCTCCTCGCGGGCGTACCAACCCAAGTGCCCGCTGCGTCGATATCGGCGAGTACGGTTGCGCCGGCGCCCACAATGACACCGTCTGCAACACGCACGCCATGCCGAATCACCGCGCCAGAGCCGATCATACAGCCCTGGCCGATAACCACGTTCCCATTGATCAGCGCCCCGGTAGATACATGCGTGTGATCGCCGATGCGGGCATCGTGCTCGATCAATGCGGCCGTGTTAATGATGCAGTTCGTCCCGACCCGTGCGTTCGCATTGACGACGGCACGCTCTAGTACGACTGTCCCTTCCTCAACCGTGGCGTGCCGGGAAACGACGGCTGTCGTCGACACCAGCGTGGCAATCGTTGCGTTCGAGCGACGCAAGTTCTCAAAGATGCGTCGTCGGATGGCCGCTGACCCGGTCGTACCTACGCTCACGAGGAATGCGAGTTCCGCGTCGGATACATGCGCTTCGATCCAGTTGTCGTCACCGAGCACCGGATAGCCCAGAACGTCGGCACAGGCGTCGGGATCGACGACACCCGCGATCTCGATCTGCGCCCGCTCGGCGGCATCGATGCACGAGCGGCAATGCCCTCCGCCACCGACAAAAACGAGCCTCATTGCGCCGGCACGCTGCTCGGAATGTTGACGATTCGGTCCTGCAGCCATTGCGCATTCGGAATGGCCATCGCCTGTGCGTCGCGGAATGCTGGCAGGGTCGTCATCAGCTGCCACACCGGGCGCATCATGATCTTTTCATCCGCCGCATAAGCCAGCAACGCGTCTCGTTCGTCCCGCCCCTCGGTCAGCACCGCGTTCAACCAGAAATTCGATTCCCCGCCGACCGGCTCACTCAGGAAATTCAGCCCGGCTTTTTGACAGACATCCGCATAGAATCGCGACAGCTCACGCTTCTTCGCCAGAAAGCCGGGCAATTGCTCAAGCTGTGCACATGCCAGCGCAGCGTTGATATTCGGCAAACGATAGTTGTAGCCCACCTGGTCGTGCGAAAACTCCCACGCGTGCGGGCTCTTGGCCGTCGTCGTGAGGTGCTTGGCAAGGCGAGCGATTTCCGGAGAATCCGTAACGACGCATCCACCGCCCCCACTGGTCACAATCTTGTTGCCATTGAAGCTGAAAGCGCTCAGCGGTGCGAACGTCCCGAGCGCCTTGCCCTTCCAGGTCGAGCCGATCGCTTCAGCGGCATCTTCAATGACGACGATATTCCACCGCTCGCCGATTTCGATCAGCTTTTCGATACGCGAGGCGAGGCCGAACGTGTGCATCGGCACCATCGCGCGAATACGCCGTCCGGTGCCGCGATTGAAACATTGTCCGTCCCGCATTTCGGCGTGCGACTCGAGGAAGTCGGCAACGGCGTCCGGCGACAGGCCGAGCGTGTCTTTATCGACGTCGAGAAAAATCGGATGGGCGCGTTGGTAAGCAATCGCATTACAGGTGGCCACGAACGTAAGCGGCTGTGTGATCACTTCGTCGCCGTCGCGAACACCCGCGAGAATCAACGTCATATGCAGCGCCGCGGTACCGTTCATCGTCGCGATCGCAAACTTGCTGCCGGTGATTTCCTCCATCATCCGCTCGAAGCGGTCGACGAAGGGGCCCACTGACGATACAAAAGTACTATCGATGCATTCGCTCAAATAGGCCTTCTCGTTCCCTCCGAAGACGGGCGCGTGAAGCGGAACGAAGCCGTCGCCAGGGAAACGTTCGCGAACCGCCTGGATCAGCGGCAAATAGCGGGCTTTGACGTCAGACATTGTAAATACCTGCCTTGTACTTAGCGAGATTGCCGGGCTGAACAAACCAGTCGATGGTCGCCTGAAGGCCAGCGCGAATGTCGTACTTCGGGGTAAATCCGGTCATCTCGCGAATTCGGGCGTTATCGCACCAGAGGCGGAAGACTTCGGACTTGCCCGGACGCACGCGCTGCTCGTCGTGAAGGAATTCGACCGAACTGCCCATCAGTTCGCGAATCAGATTCAGCGTGTCACCCACCGAAATTTCGTAATTCGATCCGATGTTGACGACTTCACCTGCCGCAGCGTCGCAGCGAGCGAGCGCGAGGAATCCCTCGCACGTGTCGGCGACATAATTGAAGTCGCGCGTCGGCGATACATCGCCCAGCTTGATCTCTTTCGCACCCGCAGCAATCTGCGTGATGATCGTCGGAATGACCGCGCGAGCAGACTGACGCGGGCCGTAAGTATTGAACGGGCGAGCCGTCGTCACCGGCAAATCGAAAGCGTTGTAAAAGCTCATTGCCATCGCGTCGGCCCCGATCTTCGATGCGCTATACGGCGACTGCGGCTGCAGCGGATGCTTCTCGTCGATCGGCACGTATTGAGCCGTTCCATATACTTCGCTCGTCGACGTGTGGATGACACGCCCGACATTGTTCTCCAGCGCCGCCTGGCAAATGTTCAACGTGCCGCGCACGTTGGTGTCGACATAGCTTTCCGGTGCGACATACGAATAGGGGATCGCAATCAGCGCAGCCAGGTGAAAGATCGTGTCGACGTCTTTAGTGATGTGCTTGCAATAGTGAGCGTCGCGGATATCGCCGTTGAGAACTTCGATTTCCTTCAGGCATGCGACGTCCTCAAGCCATCCCCAATAGTTAAACGAGTTGTATTGCGAGAGCGCTTTCACTTCATATCCCTCACGCACCAACAACTCCGTGAGGTGGGAACCGATAAAGCCGTCTGCGCCGGTAACAAGGACTTTTTTCACAATAGGTAACCTAACAATGGGGATTGTTTTTAAACTCGCGAAGCATCAGGCGATAGCACACTGTTTTCCACAGCAGAAGCGTCGTATATGCGAAGCACAATGCGACGGGTACAGCGACCACTCCCCAGACGTGCCCCGCCGGCACCGCCACGGCGGCAAAAGCCAGCATCGCGGCAATCTGGCTCCATAACAGCACACGATCCAGCCCTCTTGCGTATAGCCCCAAATGGGGAATGTGACTTACGCCAAACACGAACATAGCTAGAAGTATGTACTTGAATAGATAGAAATTGTCACTGTACGCCGGCTTGTCGAGCCACTGAACCACCAGCAATCCAACGCACCACGCGCCGATCGCCAGCACCAGCATGCACACCACGACATTCAGGGTGAGCTTGCGCATTCGTTGCGCAAAAGCCGCCAGATCGTTGCGCTTTGCGGCATCGATCAAGCTGGGATAGAAAAAAACAATAACCCCGGCTTCCAGGAAAGAGATCATCGCCGTCGCAATGCCCGCGAAAAGCGAGTAAGCACCCACATCGCTAACACTTCCGAAATCCTGGACTGCGTAGCGATCAAATGTCGTGAGGCCTTGCAGTGCCAGCGCGGCGACGAAAAGGATGGCAGCCGTCTTCGCGCCCTTGCGCACCCAGCGCCAGTCCACCTGGCCGATACCGGGCCACCCATGCCGACTTCCCACCCAGTACGCACCGAGTATGCAAGCCAGGAAGCTGCCACATAGCCAGGCCCCAAGGACGAAATTGAGATCACGCGCCGAATCGGCGGCCACCATTGCGCCGATCACGGTCAGGCACCAGGCACCGCTGCGAACGAACAGCACGGCACTGGCATGCAACTGCATCGACAGTGAGACGAGAATGCGATTTACCTCCTGGGAGAAATGCTCGACCAGAAGAATCGCGTAAAACCAGCCGACATAAGCCCACGGGAGCTTCTTCCACACAAACAAGCCGATAAACAGCGGCATGAATATCGCATAGCAGACAAGATGAAACCCGATTTGGGATCGTAACATCCCGCGCCTGGCCGACTGGTCCGCAACCACCAGTTCGCGCATTGAAAAAGTGTAAAACTCACCACCCAGAATGAAAGCACAGTAACCAATTGTGACGACCATGAGGCCATAGACGCCGACATCGACCGGGCGAAGGAATTTGGCCAGCGCAAACACCAGAAGGAATTTGCTCGCCAGCGTGAGGCCACGCAAAATCAAATTAAAAATCTGGAGACGCAATTACGCTGCACCGATTGTGAGATTTAAGTATGTGGATTTGCGTCTGATTTTGGCTCGACTGATCGCCGGAGGCGCTTATCGGACGTGCGGCCCCGGGCTTTGCAGTGGCCGCATCGGTCGGGCGGTATGGTAGCATATCGACCACTTTATCCGACTCGCGGCCCCCGCATAGCGGTGCCTCCCCGACCGTCTGACGCCAGCGCGACTTTTGCACCACCGCAGACAAGTGTCACGCGCTCACAACATCCCTTCCCTGCAAGCCGCCCTCAAACACGCTTTGCCTATAATCCGGCTGGTATAATTCGCGTCTTGCAATCTGCCGTTGAAGCCCAGTGGACGGTGACCAAGCCCTCGAGCATCGCGTGACCCCGGCAAAGCGGCCGGGCGACGCAGGCCGTCAGGGCCGCCTGGTCTAATTAAGCGCCCAGAGGCCCAGCCGGCTGACGATTACTTACAATTTCAATTTGCCCCCTTGTGTAAAACGTTGTCTGAGTCGTGGTGATCAGATCCGCACCGCGCCTTTCGACCTCGAGAACAGCGGGAGGGGCAATTTACGCCAGTCAAGCTCATTCACGATGCGCTCAGTTTTGTCGTCGAACGCGCCATTCGGTCGCAGCCCGCAACCACTGCACCCGAAAAAGATCCGCCTTCCCCATCCATCGGCACGCACGATCGCGCCGGTCTGAATACCTCACCACGACGCCGACGCAAGTTTGCAGAATCAGTCAGGAACCGCATTTATGGCTAGCCAGCACTATCAAATTTGCTCCAACTGCATCATGGACACCTCGGATTCGAACATCACGTTCGACGAGCGCGGTTGGTGTGATTACTGCAATAACTATCACAGCAATATTCTGCCGAACTGGCATCCCGACGAGCGCGGCGAGCGTGAAATCATGGCGACCGTCGAGCAGATCAAACGTGATGGCAAAGGGAAGGATCACGACTGCCTGATCGGTCTTAGCGGCGGCGTGGACAGTTCTTATGTCACGTACCTTGCCAAGGAAAAGTTTGGCCTGCGTCCGCTGCTGTACCACGTCGATGCTGGCTGGAACTCGCAGCAGGCCGTCAACAACATCGAGAAGCTGGTCGACGGACTGAATCTGGACCTGTACACCGAAGTCGTTGACTGGCCGGAAATGCGAGATCTGCAACTGGCATTCTTCAAGGCTCAGGTGCCTCACCTGGACACGCCCCAGGACCACGCATTCTTCGCCGGCCTCTATAACTTCGCTGCCAAGCATGACGTAAAGTACATCCTGACCGGCGCGAATTACTCGACCGAGTGCGTCCGCGAACCGCTGGAGTGGCACTACCACGCGTCCGACTTGCGCCAGTTGAAGGACATTCACCGCAAGTTTGGAACCCGCCCGCTCAAGTCGTTCCCGCTCGCCGGGATTTTCAAGTTCAAGCTGTATTATCGATTTGTGAAAGGCGTTCGCGTCGTCAAGCCCCTGAATTGTGTTCCGTACATCAAGGAAGAGGCGATGGATGAACTCGTCGCCAAGTATGGTTGGCAAAAATACGCCCACAAGCATTACGAATCGCGCTTTACCCGCTTCTACGAAGGCTTCTGGCTTCCTACGAAATTCGGGTATGACAAGCGCCGCGCTCACTTCTCCAGCCTGATTCTCACGGGTCAGCTCACCCGCGAAGAAGCCCTCGAAAAGATCGCGAAACCGGCTTACGACGACCAGACGCTCGCTCAGGACTTCGAGTACATCGCGACCAAGCTCGGCATTACTGTGCAGGATTTGCGCAATCTGCTCGAAGGACCGAAGAAGACCTATAAGGACTACAAGAACGACATGGGCTTCATCGACCTTGGTACACGTGTGCTTCGCGCATTGGGCATTCAACGGGCGATCATCCGATGATTACCATCGTCGATTACGGGTTGGGCAATATCGGCGCGTTCTCCAACATGTACAAGCGCATGGGTATCGAGTCGCGACGCGCGACGCGTGCCGAGGAGCTCGATGACGCAACGCACATCATTCTGCCCGGCGTTGGCGCGTTCGATCACGCCATGGATCTGCTCAATGCGTCCGGCATGCGTGAATCGCTCGAGCGCAAGGTTCTGGTCGACAAAACGCCAGTTGTCGGTATCTGCGTCGGTATGCAGATTCTGGCGCAAGGAAGCGACGAAGGCGTGAGGGAAGGACTCGGCTGGATCAAGAGCCGCGTGCGAGGCTTCGCGAATAATCCCGAGTCGGCCTCCTTGCCGATGCCGCATATGGGATGGAACGATGTCACTCCCAATTCCAGCTCACCGCTGTTCAAAGGGTTGGAACGCGACGCGCGCTTCTATTTTCTGCACAGCTTTTATTTCGAGTGCGAGCAAGCAGAAGACGTTTCCGCCACGGCTGATTACGGATTCCGTTTCGGATGCGCCGTACGTCATGAGAATGTCTACGGCGTGCAGTTCCACCCCGAAAAGAGCCACCACTGGGGTGCTGCGCTGTTGAAGAATTTTGCGGAGATCTGACAATGCTGCGCCCGCGCATCATTCCTTGCTTGCTGATTCATGAAGGCGGCCTCGTCAAGACCGTCAATTTCAAATCGCCCAAGTACGTCGGCGACCCGATCAATGCCGTCAAGATCTTCAATGAGAAGGAAACGGACGAACTGATCGTCGTCGATATCGACGCCACTGCCAACGGTGCCGAGCCCGATTACGAGCTCATCGCACACATGGCCGCCGAATGCCGTATGCCGTTGTGTTATGGCGGTGGTGTGCGCACGGCTGAGCAAGCCAAGCGCATTATCGGTCTGGGGGTCGAAAAGGTTGCCATCAGCGCCGCTGCACTGGCTGATCCGACGCTCGTCACGCGCATCTCCGACGAAATCGGCCGACAAAGCCTTGTCGTCGTGCTCGACGTGAAAAAGCGCATGCTGAGCCGCGACTATGACGTCTACACGCACAACGGCACAAAAAACACAAAGCGCAGCGTCTTTGACGTTGCACTGGAAGCGGCAAAGAATGGCGCCGGCGAGATTGTCGTCAACTCGATCGATAACGATGGCCAGATGAAGGGCTACGATCTTGCACTGGCCGAGAAGCTTCGCAAGACAGTGAGCATCCCCATCACGATTCTGGGTGGTGCCGGATCGCTGGATGACCTTGGACAGCTCATCGGACGCTGTGGCGTCATTGGCGCAGCCGCTGGCAGTCTGTTTGTTTTCAAGGGTGCTTATCGCGCCGTCTTGATCAATTATCCGACCCTGGCGCAGCGCGACGAAATGATTCTCGCGGCGTTGCCCCGAGCGTGAGCGCGCTGCGCGTCGCGATCACCACTATTAGACGAGACTCCCCATGTTTGCAGGCAAAGTTCTCCTGATCACCGGCGGCACCGGTTCATTTGGCAACGCGATCCTGCGTCGCTTCCTCAATTCGGATCTCAAAGAGATCCGAATTCTGAGTCGCGACGAGAAGAAGCAGGACGACATGCGCAAGAAGTACAACGACCCGAAGCTGAAGTTCTTCATCGGGGACGTGCGCGACTACCAATCTGTGCTCAACGCCGTACGCGGCGCAGATTTCATCTATCACGCCGCAGCGCTCAAACAAGTGCCGTCTTGCGAGTTCCATCCGATGGAAGCCGTCAAGACCAATGTGCTCGGGACGGAAAACGTTCTGGAAGCAGCGATCAATTGCAATGTAAAGCGAGTCGTCTGCCTGAGTACGGACAAGGCCGTCTATCCTATTAACGCGATGGGTATCTCGAAAGCGATGATGGAAAAAGTCATCGTCGCAAAATCGCGCGGCAGCGACAGCACCGTCATATGTGCGACCCGATACGGCAACGTGATGGCGTCGCGCGGCTCCGTCATTCCGTTGTTTGTCGAACAGGTTCGTGAGGGCAAACCCATCACGATTACAGACCCGTCGATGACGCGCTTCATGATGACGCTGGACGACGCCGTTGATCTCGTGCTGTACGCATTTCAACACGGTTCGCCCGGCGATATTTTCGTTCAAAAAGCACCGGCCTCGACGATCGAGAATCTGGCCCGCTCGCTCGTGTCGCTGATGAAAAAGCCCGACCACGAGATTCGTGTCATCGGAACGCGCCATGGCGAAAAGCTGTACGAAGCACTGCTCAGCCGTGAGGAGATGGCCGCTGCCGAGGATCTTGGCAACTACTACCGCGTGCCGCCCGATCTGCGCGATCTGAATTACGGCAAGTTCGTCGAACAGGGTGAAACAAGAATTTCGGAAGCGACCGACTACAACTCGCACAACACCGAGCGACTGGACGAAGCTGGAATGACGGCGCTCTTGATGAAGCTGCCTTTCATCCAGGCCATCGCGCGCGGCGAGTACGTCATTCCGGAGGCGTAAAGCATGCGCGTGCTCATCACCGGTGCCAACGGATTCATTGGCAAGAATCTGGCAGTCCACCTGCGCGAACGCAAGATCGAAGTCGTCCCCTTCACGCGTGACACGGCCACTGAGCAGTTGCCTGCCTTGCTCGATGGCGTTGACTTCATCTTCCATCTGGCGGGCGTCAACCGCCCCCAGGATCCTGCCGAATTTGACACCGGCAACGCGGGCCTGACCGAATCGCTGACGCAAGCGGTTCTCGCCAGCGGCCGCGCGATCCCGATCGCCTATACGTCGTCCATTCAAGCCGAGCGAGACAACCCCTACGGTCAAAGCAAGCGCGCCGCAGAAGACAGCATCGCGAAACTTGCAACCCAATGTGGTGCGCCCGCGTATATCTATCGACTGCCCAATGTCTTCGGTAAATGGGCGAAGCCGAATTACAACTCGGCAGTGGCTACGTTCTGCCACAACATTGCGAACGGCCTGCCCATTCAGATTCACGACCCCGAGGCTGTCGTCCATCTCGTGTACGTCGACGATGTTTGCAAGGCGCTGGTCGGCTTGCTCGATGCTCCGGCCCAGGGCGTACAGTGGCCCGAGGTAACGCCGTCTTATCAATGCACTGTCGGCGAGTTGGCCGCACACATTCGTGAATTCGAGGCTAGCCGACTGTCGATTACCACGCCGGCTGTCGGCACCGGGCTCGTTCGGGCACTGTACGCAACCTATCTGAGCGTGCTACGTCCCGGCCAGTTTAGCTACGACCTCACGCCGCACGGCGATGCTCGCGGTGTCTTCGTCGAAATGTTGCGCACGAAGGACTCGGGACAATTCTCGTTTTTTACGGCGCACCCGGGTGTGACGAGAGGCGGGCATTATCACCACACGAAAAATGAGAAGTTTCTGGTGCTGAAAGGGCGTGCCCATTTCGGTTTTCGCCACATCGTGACCGGCGAGACGACCGAGTTGATCACGTCGGACGAAAAGCCGCAGGTCGTCGAGACCATTCCCGGCTGGTCGCACAACATCACCAACATCGGTGCCGACGAATTGATCGTCATGCTTTGGGCCAACGAAATATTCGATCGCGCTGTGCCCGACACGATTGCCCACGAGGTTTGAATGAAGAAGTTCAAGGTTGCCACCGTTGTCGGCACACGACCGGAAATCATCCGTCTTTCGCGCGTGATGGCCAAACTGGACCAGTACTGCGAGCACGTACTGATTCATACCGGGCAAAATTACGATTTCGAACTCAACGAGATTTTTTTCCGAGATCTCGCGGTTCGCAAACCCGATCATTTTCTAAATGCAGCGGGAAGTAACGCAGCCGAGACCATCGGTAACGTGATCATTGCCGTGGACCAGGTGCTTGCACAGACGCAACCGGATGCGTTGCTGATCCTTGGCGACACAAACAGCTGTCTCGCGGCAATTCCCGCGAAACGCCGCAAGATCCCGATTTTCCATATGGAAGCCGGGAATCGCTGCTTCGATCAGCGTGTCCCCGAAGAAACGAATCGCCGCATCGTCGACCACACGGCCGATATCAATCTGACCTACAGTGACATCGCGCGCGAATATCTGCTGCGCGAAGGGCTACCGCCTGACCGCGTCATCAAGACCGGCAGCCCGATGTTCGAAGTCCTGACCCACTATCTGGACGACATCGAGAAAGCCGATTCGCTGGACTCTCTCGGCCTCACACCGGGCAAGTATTTCGTTGTCAGCGCGCATCGCGAGGAGAATGTCGATTCCGACCGCTTGCTCAACAATCTGGCGCTCACGTTGAATTCGGTCGCGCAGACTTACAATGAGCCGGTGATCGTTTCGACGCACCCGCGCACTCAGAAGCGTATTGACGCGATGGGCATTCGCTTTCACGAAAACGTCCGTCTGCTCAAACCTATGGGCTTTCACGCCTACAACAAGCTGCAGAAGTACTCCCGGGCGGTGTTGTCCGATAGCGGGACGATCAGTGAAGAGTCGTCGATTCTCAACTTCCGTGCGCTGAACATTCGTGAGGCGCACGAGCGCCCCGAAGCGATGGAAGAGGCCTCGGTGATGATGACTGGCCTCAATCCCGAACGTGTCATGCAAGCGCTGGACGTGCTTCGCGATCAGCCTGTCGGGGAGAAGCGCCTGCTCCGACCGGTCGCCGACTACTCTATGCCGAACGTGTCGGACAAGGTCTTGCGGATCCTCCTCAGCTACACCGACTACGTCAATCGAACTGTCTGGCGAAAAGAGTGCTGAGGTAGGCGTGAAGATCCTCATCGTCAGTCAGTACTTCTGGCCCGAGAACTTTCGCATCAATGATCTGACGGCCGCGCTCGTGGAGCGCGGCCATCAGGTCACGGTTCTCACAGGCTACCCCAACTATCCGGATGGCAAGATCTTCGACGAGTTTCGCGCCAATCCAGGCGGTTTCTCCCAGTACGAAGGTGCAGAGGTTATTCGTGTGCCGCTCCTGCCGCGGGGCAATGGCGCTTTGCGATTGATGCTCAACTACGCATCGTTCGTCGTCACCGGCATGTTCATCGCACCGTTCAAGCTGAGGGGACGAAAGTTCGATCGGATTTTCGTCTACGAAACCTCACCTATTACGGTCGGCCTGCCCTCATCTGTGCTGCGTTGGGTCAAACGCGCGCCGGTGGCATTCTGGGTGCTCGATCTCTGGCCTGAGACGTTGCGTGCCGTCGGCGTGATCAAATCCGAGCGTGTGCTCGGGTGGGTCGGCAAACTGGTGACATTCATCTACAACCGGTGCGACGTGATACTCGCGCAATCGCGTTCGTTCATTCCTGCAATTCGTCGACATGCCGGCGAAAGCGCCCGTGTGGAACTGCTTCCGAGCTGGGCGGAAAGTCTGTTCGACGACGCCGAAAACGTGAGTGTCGCACCTGAACTCGTACCGTTCGATGGCAAGTTCAAGATCGTCTTCGCCGGAAATATCGGTGAAGCGCAGGATTTTCCCGCCATTCTGGATGCGGCTTATGCACTTCGCGAGCGTACCGACATTCAATGGGTCATCGTCGGCGACGGGCGTAACGCCGCATGGGTTGCAAGTGAAATCGAAACACGCGGCCTGAGCAGCACAGTGAGCATGCTCGGACGCTTCCCGCTCGACCGGATGCCATCGTTCTACGCGGGTGCCGACGCACTCCTTGTCACGCTTCGTTCGGACGAGATTTTCGCCATGACGATTCCGGGGAAGGTTCAATCCTATCTGGCCGCAGGAAAGCCGATCCTGGGCATGCTCGACGGTGAAGGGGCACTGGTCATCGAAGACGCGAAGGCAGGCTATGCCTGCAGTGCCGGCAACGGTGAAGCGCTCGCTACGCTAGCTTGCCGTCTCGCAGACGATGGCGCAGCGCAACGCGATGCCATGGGTGAACGGGGGCGCGCGTATTACCGTGCCAACTTCCAACGTGACACCGTCATCCAGCGTCTGGAAGACATGCTTGCCGATTTGACGCTGAAGTCCCGCTGATCATCGCTTGAGGAACGGCCGATCACGGGCCGAATCGTGTGAAAAAAAAAGCACCATCTCCGACGAGATGGTGCTTTTTTTGCATTCATGGTGGAGCGGAGGAGGATCGAACTCCCGACCTTCGCATTGCGAACGCGACGCTCTCCCAGCTGAGCTACCGCCCCACACGAAGTTCTGATTATAGCGATTTTTCCCGACGCGGCGAGCCGCCGAGAAAATTGCTCGGGATTGCCCGTCAGGCGAGCAATCCCCGCGCTTTCGCGAACACTTCAAGCGGCCCCCAGATTGCCCTTCATCCCTTTGATAACAGGGACTTTCGGCGCTTTCGCGACAATCGTCTTTTGCGCCTTGAGATGGCGGGCCACGACGTCCCAGACCGGCTCACCCTGCGCGCCTTCGGCCACCGGCGCCCAACCGGCCACCTTGTAGGTCTTGCCCGCCTCGATGAGCTTGCCGTTCAGTCGCATTTCGGAAATCCTCTGCCCCATCGGCGCCATCGGATCGATGGTGTAGTCCATGCCACCCACGCGCACCATATCGCCGCCCTGCTGGTAATACGGGTCCGGGTTGAACAGGTTGTCCGCCACATCTTCGAGCACCGTCTTGATCGTCTCGCCAGTCATGGGGGTAAGGGTTGTATACGGATACGTAATCGCCGTCTGGTCGAGCAGTTGCTCCATCGTGATCGCCTGGCCCGGCAGCAGCGACGTCCCCCAGCGAAAGCCCGGCGAGAAGCCGATCTCGGCGTCCTTCTCGGCCATCACGGCGTCGAGCAGCAACTGGTCGAAGGTGCCGTTGAAGTTGCCCCGGCGGTACAGCGTGCCTTCGGTGACCGCCAGCGGCTCGGCCAGCTTCGCCGCGAACGGTGCTCGCACGCGCTCGATGAGCGCCTGCATTTCCGCGTCCGCCGGCAGCAGGTTCGCGAACACCGGCAAGAGCTTGTAGCGGAAATCCACAGGCTTGCCGCCCCTCACGTCGAAGTCCAGCACCGCGAGGAACTTGCCGTTCGAGCCAGCATTGGTGACGAGCGTCTTGCCGCCTGCGTTTTCCACGACGACCGGCTTGGGCACGCCGTCATGCGTGTGGCCGCCGAGAATCGCGTCGATGCCGCGCACGCGCGACGCCAGCTTCAGATCGACGTCCATGCCGTTGTGCGAGAGCACCACGACCACCTGCGCGCCCTTGCCGCGCACTTCGTCGACCATCGACTGCAAACGCTCCTCCTGAATGCCAAACGTCCAGTCGGGTACGAAGTAGCGCGGATTCGCGATCGGGGTGTACGGGAACGCCTGACCGATGATCGCCACCGGCACGCCGTTCATCGTCTTGATGGTGTACGGCGCAAAGACGGGATCGCCGAAGTCGTTCGTCTGGACGTTCTGAGCGACGAAGTCGATCTTGCCCTTGAGTTGTTCTTCGACGACGGACTTCACGCGCTCCGCGCCGTAGGTGAATTCCCAGTGCGCCGTCATGACGTCGACGCCGAGCGCCAGCGTGGCGTCGACCATGTCCTGACCCTTCGTCCACATGGCGGTGCCGGAGCCTTGCCACGTGTCGCCACCGTCGAGCAGCAGCGCGCCGGGTCGCGATGCCTTCATGCGCTTGACCAGCGTCGCCAGATGCGCAAAGCCACCGACCTTGCCGTAGGTGCGCGCAGCGGCTGCGAAATCGAGATAGGTGAAGGCATAGGCATCCTGCGTGCCGGGACGCAATCCGCAGGCCTTCAGGAAAGCGTCGCCCACGAGGTGCGGTGCCTTGTTGGCCTGCTCGCCAATGCCCAGATTGACGCTCGGCTCACGGAAGTAGATCGGCAGTAACTGCGCGTGGCAGTCGGTGAAGTGCAGCAGATGCACGTTGCCGAACTTCGGCAGATCGTAGAACGCCGCAGCTGCCTTGGCCGCGGCCGTCTCGTGATGCGACAGCGCCATCCCACCTGCGGCCGCCACTGCCAGTACTTGCATGAACTCGCGTCGATTCATCTCGTCTCCGTTGCATCTGCGGGGCGAACGCATCTCACAATGCGTCGCCGCTGTTATTTCTACGCGTTGGTTTTTGCGTCGATTCGTTCGTGAGGCCAGTTCACTTGCCAGCGTAATCCGCAAGCGCCGCCACGTCCTCGCCGAACATCTCGCCGACTTCCTTGCGCAAGACGCGGCCGTTGCGCCCGATCACGTACAACTCCGGCAACCCGCGACGCTTGCCCAGCGCCGCCTGCCAGGCGTCCGTCTCCATCCCGGCGGGGAACGTGTAACCGTGCGCTTTGATGTAGTCGATGGCATCCGTCGGCTTCTTGTCGATGGATAGCGTGATGATCTGGATCGGCTTGCCGCGCGTCGCCTCGTACAGCTTCTGCACGTGCGGATTCTGCTGCGCACAGAACGGACACCACGACGCCCAGTATTCGACGATGACCGTGCGGTCCTTGAATGCGCTGGCGGGCAGCGTCTTGCCGTCGAGCAACGTGAGCGACGGCAGTGTCACGATGTCGCCGACTTCGACCGCCCTTGACGGCGCGCTCGTGAGCATTGCCACCACACTCAACACGATGGCCAGTCCATTAGCGGCGCGTGCCATGCGTGCGCGCGCACGGCCAGGCCGTTCGGACCGGGCGAAAGCGTCAGATTGGGAAGTCATGCGGCACTCCGAAAGCCGTCGGCGGAGGTTGCCCCTCCGCCCGAACAGCAAAGGACAAACGCCTTATTGATTGACCGGCGAAGCCGGGTCGAGCAACAGTGCCATGACATCCTTCAACTGCTTTTCCGTCAGGATGCCTGCCGCCCCGAAGCGCGGCATATTGGAGCAGGCCATGTAGCTGTGCGAGTCGTAGACCTTCGCCCACGTGTACTTGACCACTTCGGGCGAATCGCCGCGCAGCTTGCCGTAGTTATAAAGCGACGGACCGATGTTGCCGAACGAGATTTCGCTCTTGGTCAGTTGATGGCAGGCATAGCAGTTGCCGCCGTTGACGGTGTCGGCCTTGTCGGTGAATTGCATGCCGCGTCCGTTCTGGGCGACCTTCTCGCCTTCCTTCCAGTCGCCGAGGTACTTGCCATCCGCCGGTGCCTTGACGTTCGCCAGTTCGGCCTTTTGCAGACGCTCGGCGATCTTCGCCGGCATCGGCTTGATCGCGTACTGCGTGCACAGCTTCTGCAATTCGCTCTGATCGATGCGATCGAGCTGCGCGATGCCCGAGCCACGGAACGAGTCGCGCAGTTCCTGCACGACGGCCGCGTCGGTGGTGCCCGTGACGCGTTTGTCGCCGTCACCTTGTGCGAAGGCCGCGCCGACGACGAGAGCCCCGGCCGCTGCCAGCGCGACACATGTCGCGCGCAATGCGAATGATTTCATGGGTGTGCCTCGCAATCGGTCAGCGCTTCAGGCCAGGGGCGTCCATCTTGCCGCCGTTGGCCATCACACCGAGGAAAGTAATCAGATCGATCGACGCCTGCGAACCGTAGTTCAGCTCGGGCATGCGCTGCTGTCGGAAGCAGTCGTACATGCGCCACTGAATCGTGCGCAGCGCGCCTTGCGAGACACGGTAGCCCGGCCACGTCGCGAAGGCCTGACGTGCGGCCGCCGGTTTGGTCAGGTTCGGCAGATCCTGCAAGCGGATGCGCTTGTCGTCCGCCCCGTGGCACGACGCGCACGAGAAGTCGTAAGGACCTGCACGGTAATAGAAAATCTTCTGGCCGCGCGCGTAGGCTTCCTTCTCTTCCTTGTGCGACTGCGGCACGCGAATGAGTGCACCACGCGACTGACCCGCCACGTAAGCGGTGAGCGCTTCGAGATCGGTCGGATCCTGGCCTTCCTTGGAGAACGGTTGCTTGATGACGTCCGCGCGCTTGAAGCCTTGCAGATTCACCATGCATTCGACGATGCGCGACTCGCCGTCGAGTACGCGTTTCGTATCCGGGAAGTAGCGCGGCAGTTGCGCGTAGGCGTCCTTCACTACACCGGCGCCGAGTCCGAGGTCGCACTGCGCGAGCGACACGTTGTTCGGGCCACGCGGCGTCTTCCAGAGTTCTTCGCCGCGCATTTCGATGAGTTCCGCCGGGTTGCCGTCGGCGAGCATTTCGCGATATTGCGCGATGGCGTCGGCCGTCGAGTTGTCGGCAGCGTGCACCGCGGCGATGGGCGCGCCAACGCCCGCGATAGCGAGCAGGCCACCCAGCACCGTACGGCGCAGCCGTGCCGCCGATGTGACGTCGCGTGGGGTGCTCACCCGTGCGCTATGTTGCGCCTCTAGCATCTGACTCTCCTCTTTTTGTGGGTTGTTCGGCGCACCACGGGCAGACACGTTCCGCCTTCCCGTGAGCGCCACCGCACAGCTTCCCGGCATCGCCGTTCAGGCGACGGTCGCCTCGTCGGTACGCGAGTCGCCCTTGTTGTCGGTCCACGTCACCGCGACCTTGTCGCCCTTCTTGCCGCCCTTGAACTTGAACGACATGAACGGATCCTTCGACACGGCGGGACCCCATTCGGCCGTCAGCACCGTCTTGCCGTTGCAGGTGACCGTGACCGTCTGGATGAAGTGTGCGGGGACGATGTTACCGGAAGCGTCCTTGCGCTGGCCGGTTTCCATGATGTGGCTCATCAGCGCCTTCACTTCGACGACACCGCCGGCCTCGGTTGCGCGAATGCGCATCGGATTACCCATGTTGTGCTCCTCTAGCCTTATACGATGCGTCGCTCAACCGCCGCAGCCACCCAGCGTGACCTTGATTTCCTTCTCGGCCACGAGGTACTTGTTGTCTGCCTTGACCAGCGCGTAGACCTTCGACGTCTGGCCCATCTTCACGCGCGTGGTGACCGACGGCTCGGTGCCATCGGGAATATCGAACGACGCGGCGAGCGTGTTCGGATTCTTCTCGATCAGGATGGCGATCGATTGCGTATTGGGGGCCTTGCTCGTGACGGCCACCGGCACGACCGCGCCGTTTTCGGCGATGTCGGGAGCCGTCAGCACGACCAGGTCGCTGGGGCTCGCGCTCGTGCCGCCGAGCGCCTTGACCGTATCGGCCACGCTCTTGGTGGCAAACGCCGCCTTGTTCCATTCCACCTGTGCCGCGCGGGCCTCTTCGGGCTTGATCAGCCCGGCGGCCACCGCCAGTCCCATTACCGCGGAAAACCGCAGCATGTCGCGTCGCTGTTGGTTCATCTCTGTGTGTTTCCTCTTTGAAGGCCGCCGGCGCACGTCTGAACACTTCATGCGTGACGCCGGCCGCCGTTCGCTCGTCCGATGTTCCGGCGAGCCCCCTGCCCCTGACTTACTTCGCCGGGGCGCCGGCCAGAACCCAATCCACCAGGATCTTGGCGTCAGCATCCGACATGTTCGGGTGTGCCGGCATCGGGATCGGACCCCAGACACCCGAACCACCACTCTTCACCTTCTTGACCAGCTTGGCCACCGCATCCTTGTCACCCTTGTACTTGGCGGCGACTTCCTGATACGACGGGCCCACGAGCTTCTTGTCGACCGCGTGGCAACCCATACAGGCGTTGGCTTGCGCGAGCTTGGTCGCAGCGGCGACATCGACACCTGCATGAGCCAGCGTGGTACCGGCGAGCATGGCCGCAGCGATGAGCATCTTCTTCATTCTTACTCCTTCGGTTTGTGTTGGGGACGGGGTCCTGCGGCGGCCTGGAGAATCGGCGCATCCGTCGGACACCCTGCCCGCTCAATGTGCACCACGAAGAATCCAGTCGACCATCGTACGGATATCGGTCTCTGCAACCTGTGATTGCGGCGGCATAGGCATGCTGCCCCAATTACCGGCACCTCCGGCACGTATCTTCGCCACCAGTACATCAGTCGCATTCGACTGCCCATGGTACTTGGCGGCGACCTCCGAGAAGGCGGGCCCGATCTTCTTGTCGGTAACGCCGTGACAGGCCAGACAACCGTTCTTATCCGCAAGCGTTGCTGCCGGTGACGTCGCAGCGGCGGTTTGGGCCGGCGCGTCCGGACTCGCCATACCGAGCGTGGCGAGAGCCGCAGTCCTGCGCACCGACGCATTTTGCGCGGCGGTACCCGACAGCGGCGGCAGCTTCGTATCGACACCACGCACCGGGCCGATGACCCGGTTTTGCGCGGCCAGATCTCCATGTGCGTCGCGGGCGTACGCAGGGAGTGCGGACGTCACGATACCAGCCTCAGGGCAATCCTGCATACACGCCTTGTTATGGGTATCCGGTTTGTCGCCCACGCGCCACATGCCGTGCGCACGCGTCATACCGTTGCGATTGGGCATCAGTTTTTGCACGTCGCCGATGTTCTTATCCGACAGCACGAAGTCCGCCGGTACGATCTCGCCGAGGTTCAGGATGTAGGCCGTCACCGCGTACACCTCGTCGGGCGTGAGCGAGCGCGGCGCATTCCACGGCATGGCGCGACGGATGTAGTCCCACATGGTGGAGACCGTATCGACCTTCATGAGCGTGGTGCGCACCGGCTGATTGTTCGCGCGCAGCGAGGCGACGTGACCCGTCTTGATATCGTCGGCCGTCGTGCCGCCCACCAGTGGATTGAAGACCTCGTTGCTCTCACCGAACGTGCCGTGGCACGACGCGCAGCGCGCATCGAACAGCTTTTGCCCGTCGGCGACCGAACCTTGCCCCTTGGGGAGCCCCTTGAAATCGGGACGCACGTCGATGTCCCACGCACCGAGTTCGGCGGGTGTGGCGTCACGTCCGATACCGCCCGGGGCCTTGGTAGGGGATGCTGGCGTCGCCGACGATACGGATGCGGCCTGCGACGCCTGCGTTGCCTTCGCGGCGTGTGCAGGCGTTGCAAACCACGTGGCGACGGTCAATCCCGCCACGGTCAGCGCACCGGCCCAGAGCGCGGCAATCGCAATGGATTGCGCGCGACGGCGCAGCGCTCTCATGGACACGCGCATGGGCATACGCTCAGTCGACGTGAACATTGGTCACCTCCCCGTTCGCTGCCACTTGCCACGTCTGGATCGCATTGTTGTGATAGATCGACTTGGTGCCGCGCACTTCGCGCAGCTGCCGGTAGCGCGGCTGCACAAAGCCGGTCTCGTCGACGGCACGGCTTTGCAGCAAGGCGGGTGAGCCGTCCCACTGCCAGTCGAAGTTAAAGCGCGTGAGGCATTTCGGGAGCACCGGCGATTCGAGCCGCGCGGTGCGCCAGGACTTGCCGCCATCGGTGGAGACGTCCACGCGTTTGATCCGTCCTCTGCCCGACCATGCAAGGCCCGTCACATTGAAGTAGCCCCGGTCGAGCAGGGCCTGTCCGCCCGAGGGCGAGGTGATGACGGATTTGCACTCCTGAATCGACGTGTACTGACGGTGCTGGCCGTCCGGCATCAGATCGACGTAGTGACTGGTTTCATCCTTGGTATTCCACGGCGCATCGCCGACTTTGATGCGACGCAGCCATTTCACCCATGACACGCCCTGCACACCCGGCACCACCAGACGCAGCGGGTAGCCATTCTCCGGGCGCAGCATTTCGCCGTTCATGCCCCAGGCGACGAGCACGTCCGAGAGCGCCGCCTCCATGGAGATCGTACGGGTCATACCGGAGCCGTCGCCCCCTTCGGCCAGCACGAACTGGCCTTTCTTCGTGTCGGCGCCCACATCGTCGAGCAACACGGACAGCGGCACGCCGGTGAACTCGCAGCACGACAGCATGCCGTGCGTGTACTGGACGGTCGGCACGGCGGCGTTGCCCCACTCCATGCCGGTGTTCGCGCCGCATTCGATGAAGTGCATGCGCGAGACGGACGGCAGTCGCATGATGTCGTCCATCGTGTACACCTTCGCTTCGCGCACGAGGCCGTGCACCATCAGCCGGTGCTGCGTCGGATCGATCTCCTGCCAGCCCTGATGATGACGCTCGAAATGCAGGCCGCTGGGCGTGATGATGCCGAACAGGCCCTGAAGGGGGGTGAAGGCGACGGAGGCCTGCGCCGTCTGCGTAAGCCCCGGCGACTGACGCCGTTGCAGGTTCGCCTCGAACTTCGACGGCATGCCATAGGGACGCGCCGCCACCGGCTGGCCGAGCGACGTAGCCCACGGGCGCGGCTCGAGAATCATGGGATCGCCGGCTCGCGGCACGCCTTTGGGCGCGTCGGCAGCAAACGCCGCACCGCCCGCGAGTGCCGCGCCTGCGGCGAGGAAACTGCGTTGCAGAAAGCCACGTCGCGAGGGATTCAATCCGTCGCGCGTGACGTCGGCAGCGAACGTGCCGTCGATGAAATTCTCCGGAGCACGGCGCAAACGGCCGGCTCGCGATGCACCATCGCTTGTCTTGCTCACCCCTGTCTCCTCGCGTTTTGTGGCATCCGCCAGCATCGCGAGGACACTGGCGGGTTACAGCTTATGTATTAATTTCCGCGTGGCATGAAGCCATCGACGGCACGCTCTGGCAGCGCCTCCTCCTCGATGCGGCCGGCCACCTGCACGCACACGGCGCGACAGATCTCGACCACCCCGGTATCCGCAATCGTGTAGTACACCTGGTTCCCGTCGCGACGCCGCGAGAGCACCCCCGCCTGATACATCGCGCCGAGATGCCGGGACACGTTGGTCTGCGACGAACCCACTTCCGTCACCACCTCGTTCACCGAGCGCTCGCCTCCGCACAGCGCGTGCAGGATCTTCAGCCGCGTCGGCTCGGACAGCAGGCTGAAGTAGTGCGACACCTTTTCGAATACGCGATCGAGTTCTTCCATGACGGTCAGTCTTCAAGTTCGTGCGAAGGCACATAGAATTTCGTATATGCCTACATACGCATATACGGATAATCAAAATAACAGGCGAAGGAAGCAAGCTGCACTGCAACATATCGGACACCGATCTATCGGCTACGCGATGATCGAGAGCGTCCGAAAATGCGAAGTTTCCGTGTATACCGCGGGATATAGCGCGCGACGCTGCAACCGACTGCGAGACGCACGTCGCCAGCGGCGTCGGAAGACGCGTCGGAACACACGAAGACAGAGGGAGCGTCGGCATCAGGGAAAAACCTGATAAGAAAATTGATGAGGGACGACACAAACAGTCGGGGCGACGCTCATGCAGCTATTGCACGAGCGTCGCCCCGCAGCATGCTACCGGACCCGGCCGTCCCCCGCTTACTCGAACTGATACGACCAGTTCGCGTTAAAGCGCAGCGGGCGGTTCGGTGAGTTGGTCGGCGCGTCTGCCATCGGCTTGGCGACCGACAGGTCAAGCGTGTAGTACTTGCTGTCGGAGATACGCACACCGAGGCCCACGGACGCCAGTTGGTTGTGGAACAGCTGACCGGCGTTCAGATAGACGCGGGCGGTGTCGAGCAACAGATACGGCTGAACCGTCTTCAGATACCGGAAGTCGGTGCGGAACATGCGGTTCAGCTCGATGGACGCCCCCCAGCCCTTGTCCGCCGCGATTTCGCCAGCCGGATAGCCCAGACCGTAGCGCTGACCGCCGAACGTGGCCTGTTCGGACGTCGGCAACGTGTTGCTGCTGTACTGCGCGCCCGCCGAGACGACGACGCCGAAGTCCCACGGCAACACCACCCCTTGCTTGGCGTCGAGGTTAAAGCGCCAAAAGGCGAGATCGTACGGCCCGAGAATCTGCTGTATGCCCGCGGGCTGCGTCGTGTACGACTGGCTCGCCCCCATCCCGTTAAAGCCCTTGAACACGCCCAGCGTGGCGCTGCGCGTTTGCTTTTCCGTCACTTCGTTGTACGCCAGTTGCACCTGCCCGGCGCGAACGTTCGTCTGCGAGTTGATGTTGTTCGGCGAGTTCGGCACTTCGTAACGGTCGCGTGAGTTCACGCCATACATGCCGCCGCTGACCGTCAGGCTGCGCTGGTTGTTGAGCAGAATCGGGTACGACAGACTCACCGCGACGCGCTTGGTGTCGAGGTGACGCGTGAGGCCCGCGAGCGCCTGATCGTCCGGCTGACCGCGATAGTGCGAGGCATCGACCCGCGCCTGAAGCCCGTTCGAGCCCAGCGGCTGCAAGTACGACGCCGCGTAGAACTCTTCGTCGTTGTGTCCCTTCGGAGCGATGGCCGTCAGTTGGATCTGTTCGCCCAGCGGCGTGAGCGCGTTGCTCGTGACGGTGAAAACACCGCGAATGCCCGGGTTGTTATACGAGAGCGATGTGCCCAGCGCGACGGGCTGACGCTGAACGTCGAGCGACAGCTCGGTCGCGCCATCGGTCTGCGTGGGCGGCTGCACGTCGGCCTTGATCTTCATGCCGGGCACGAGCGTGAGCAGATTCAGATAGCGCTCGAACGTCGCGCGCTTGAGCGGGCGTTCCGCCTCGATGTGCGCGGCGATGTCGCGCAGCCGCGGCTCCGACGGCCCGGGCTTGCCGCTGATCTTCGTGCCGGAGATATACCCTTCGACGATGGTCACGCGCACGAAACCGTCGTTGAAATCCTGCGCGGGCACGAAGGCGAACGACAGCAGGTAGCCCGCGTCCTGATACATCTTCGTGACCTGATTGGCCTTCTCGACCAGATCGCCGATGGTGACTTCCTTCCCGGCCATCGGCGAGAACAGCGCCGCGATCTGATCGAACGGCAGCGACTTCACGCCTTCGATACCGAAACGCTGAGGGGTGATCTTGCGCGCGAGCAACGACTTGAGCGCGTCTTCCTGCGTCGGCGGCTGAATGTGGATGGTGGCCGGTGCGGCCTTGGGTGCTTCGATCTTCGGCAGACTCTGCATTGGATCGCCGCGCACCGGACTGGCATCGGCCCAGGCGTATTGCGTGCCGAGCAGACTCAGGGAGCAAAGCGATATGGCGACAATCTCGGCAATGCGTACGGCACTTCGGCGTACAGAATTGCGATGTACGACATGACGATTGCGAACAGACTTGACCGAGTCCTCACGCGTGACGCGTGACGCAAGACGGGACTCTCCCTGGCGATACGCCATCCCTATGCCCCCCAAACGCTTATTTTTTCGTGGAGCCAGTGTAACCGCGAGGGGTGAGGCCCCGTCAACGGGGGAAACCGGGGGATTGCAGCGCGCCGACAACACGTGCGTCGGGCAAGTCGTAAGGACGTAGGTTGCGCCGCTTAGAGACTCCCCTCCAAACGCGATTCGACCGTGTTGGATGTCGCCAAAACCCGCCGGAACGTGGCGTCAGGCCAGCATGTCTGCCCAGATGCCCTGCGCCCATGCGAGTCCCAGCGCGAATTCCTCTCGCGTGGCCCGTGACGATGCGCCACCCGTGCCTTGCACCGGCATCATGGTGTGCTGCGCTGCGTCATAGCGATGCACGCTGGCGACGTGCATCGCTTCGGCGGACGAAACGAACGTATAACAAGTGTTGCTGTATAGCGGCTCGGGATTCACCGGACGACCGGAAAGCGTCGCGACGATGGCCGCCGCGCAGACCTTGCCGTGCTGATTGGCCATGTGACCCGATTTCGGCATTTGCGGCGCGATCTGGATGGCGTCGCCGAGGATATGGATGTCGGGCTGCGCAGCGGACGCAAAGGTCAGGAAGTCGACGTCGCACCAGCGGCCGTTGGCCGTCGCCAGTCCGCTTTGCACGGCGATGTCACCCGCGCGCATCGGCGGAATGACGTTCAGCACGTCGGCGCGGATTTCCTCGCCCAATTCGAAGCGCGCCAGCGGCGTCTTGCCGTCGGCCACGACCTCCGTGCAGTTGAACTGCGGGTGGTACTCGACCATGCCTGCGAATTGCGTTCGCCAGACGTCATGAAACTGCTCCGCCTCGGCTAGGACCTCGTCGTTGGCGTCGAAGATCATGACTTTGGCGCGCGGATTGTGCTGCCGCAGCCATGCCGCCGCCTGACACGCGCGTTCGTACGGCGCGGGCGGGCAGCGGAACGGCGCTTCGGGAATCGTGATGGCGAACACGCCACCGTCGGGCATCGCCTTCAGCCGCGCGTGCAGCGTGGCGCTCTCGCGGGCGTCCGTCCAGCCGACGGGCAGCGCCTCGCGCATCGCGGCGTCGTTCAGCCCGGCGATGGCGTCGCGACGAAGCGAGACACCGGGCGCGACGATCAACTTGTCGTAGGCGAGGCTCGCGCCGTCTGCCAGTTTGACCTGCTTGCGCGCCGCGTCGATGGCGGTGGCACGCGTGCGTCGCCAGGCCACGCCGTGCCGCGACACGAGCCGGTCGTACGGCACCGTGAGGTCGCTTACACGCAAGTTGCCGCCGACGACGAGATTCGATAACGGAGACGAAACGAAGGCGTGATTCGGTTCCACGAGCGTGACGTCGATCGTGGTGCCGGAGAGCACGCGCAGCGCCTTGGCCGCCGTGGCACCGCCGAACCCACCGCCAACGACGACCACGCGGGCGCGGCCTTTGACAGGCGTCGGCCATAGTGGCGCAGCGAATGCGGTGCAAGGGCTGGACATGCCGACCGTCCCGGCGAACGCGGCTGTCGAACTCAGGCCGAGAAGGAATTGGCGGCGGTGCATACGCGGGCGGACTATCGAGACGATGGAGAGGGTTTGGGCTGCGCAGCGAAGTACGCGGCGATGCGCTGCAATTCGTCCTCGCGATAGCCCCTGAGCAGTTGCGGCATCAGCGTCGCGGGACGCTTTCCGTCACGCATGGCCCGGAGCGAGCCCATCAGTTCCGCCGACGGGCGCCCATCCAGTGCGGATAGCGTCGCCTTACCCGCGCTCACCGGGGCCGATGCATTGTGGCAACTCATACAAGCCATCGCCCAATCGCGCGCCTGCCAGTCCGGTTCGGCGCGCGAAGACTGCGCCACCGAAGGTGCGACGTACACCGGAGATGCCGCACGTACGCCCGAAGCGGGCAACACCTCGTCCGCCGATGCAACACCCGATACGGCAAACCCAAGGCTTGCCGTCAAAACGAACGCCGCCGCAATCGTCCGGGTCGCCTTGCGGCGAAGGGGACGATTGCGGCGGCGTGTGTCCGGGCAATGCCCGGCAAGCATGCGCAAGGAGAAGCTCCGCAGCGCTACGTCGATCAGTTGCCGGTCTTGTTCGACGGACCCGGCTTGACCGGTCCTTCGCTGATCGGCGCGGGCGACGAGAGCGGCTTGGCCGTCACGGTGTCGTTGCCGATGGGGGTGGTCGTGACCGTGGCCGCATTAGCGTCCTCCTGCACCGGCGCCGGGTTCTTCTCGGCTTCGGTCGACAGGCGTTGCGCCTCTTCCGGCTTCACGTATTCATACAGCTTGACGACCTTCTGCACGCCGTCGATGCGGCTCGCCACATTCGCGCCGATGGTGCCCTCTTCCTGCGACACCAGCCCCATCAGATAGACGTCGCCACGCTCCGTCACGACCTTGAAGACATTGGCCGAGATTTCCTTTGTGTTGATCAGGTTCGCCTTGACCTTGCTGGTGATCCACGCGTCGTTCGAGCGCGAGCCGAACGAACTCTTCGGCCCGATGGCCAGTTCGTCGACGATGCCGCGCACGTTGCTGATCTGCTTGACGATGTTCACGGCCGCCTGCTTGGTCGCGTCGTTCGGCACTTCGCCGGTGAGCAGCACGCGACGGTTGAAGACGGTCACGTTCACATGCACGGCATCGTCGGTCAGCGTATTGGCGATGTTGGCTTCGGCCTTGACCTGAATCTCGCGGTCTTCCGTCTGCGCGCCGACCGAGCGACGGTCGGTGGCGACGAGTGCGCCTGTCGCGGCGCCGCCGAGGATGATGGGGGCGCAACCGGCGAGGGTTGCGGTAATCAGGGCTGCCGCGATCAGCGGCTTAATCAGACTTTGCAGACTTTGAACGCTTTGGGCGCGTCGGAAACTCATCGGGCTTTCTCCTTCCAGGATGTTCGGACGGGACGGCCCCCGCCGCGCCCGGTCGGCACCGCTCGCCCCCGCGACCCGGTGCCCGTCACATGATCTTGACGCCTTAAGATGACAATAGGTTCACTCGTCGCCAAGCAGCATCGAGTCAATCAGGTCGCACAGGCAGTGAATCGTGAGCAGGTGCACTTCCTGAATACGGGCCGTGCGCTGGGCCGGCACGCAGATGTGCACATCCAGTTCGCCCAGCACGTCGTTAGTCTTGCCGCCACCCTTGCCCGTGAGCGCGATCACATGCATGCCGCGCTCGTGCGCGGCCTCGATCGCCTTGAGCACATTGCCGGAGTTGCCCGACGTGGTGATGGCCAGCAGCACGTCGCCTTCCTGGCCGAGCGCGCGGACCTGCTTGGAGAAGATGACGTCGAAGTTGTAGTCGTTGCCGACGGCCGTCAGGATCGACGAGTCCGTGGTCAGGGCGATAGCCGGCAGTTCGGGGCGTTCGCGCTCGAAGCGGCCGACGAGTTCGGCAGCGAAGTGCTGGCAGTCGGCGGCCGAGCCACCGTTACCGCACGCGAGAATCTTGTTGCCGTTGGCGAGGGCCTCGACCATGACGTCCGCCGCGGCGGCGATATGGTGAGCCAGTTCGTCGCGCGCGGCCAGCTTGGTCTCGACGCTATCCGTGAAGTGTTGCTGAATTCGTTCGATCGACATGGTCGTTTGCCAGGGTGTCGCAAAAGCTGCCAGCCTTGCGTGGGCTGGCGTTCAGATGCCGTCAGGGTTGAAAAGCGGCGATTTCGCAAGTGTAACAGGGCCAGCGGGCAAGGGTTCGGGCACGCGCTCGCTCAGAGATCGTCCGTCCGAAAGGCGTCGGGCAGCCAGTGCACCACGGGCGGACGCCCGTCGAACGTCACCACATCGAAGCGGCATCGCGCCGCCGGACGCCGCAGCAGGTAGTGCCGGGCGGCGAGTGTGAGGCGTCGCTGTTTCGCGAGCGTGATGCTTTGCGCCGCGTCACCGAAGTTGCTGCGCGCACGGGCGCGCACCTCGACGAATACCAGCACACCGGTTTGATCCCGCATAATGAGGTCGATTTCGCCGCCCCGGCACTGATAATTGCGGGCGACGAGCCGCCAGCCGCGCCGCTCCAATAGCGCCTGCGCGTGCCCCTCGAACGAAACTCCTAGCTGATTCGACATGGTTGTTCCGATGTTTTCCGTGACCGGCAAGGCCGGCACTGTCCGAATTCCGATGCACGACATGCGCCGCATGCCGGTGCCCACACATATGGAAGGCCGATGCAATGGATGAGCGACTGATGTCGCTGGCCGAGGGTCAGCACTATCCCCCGGGCACCCTGTATGTGGTGGCCACACCGTTGGGCAACACTGCCGACATCACCGTGCGGGCCCTGCACATCCTCGGCATGGTCGACGCCATCGCCTGTGAAGATACGCGCAACAGCGCGTTGTTGTTGCAGCGTTACGGCATCGATAAGCCGCTGATTGCGGCCCATCAGCACAACGAAAACGAAGCAGCGACGCGGCTCGTGGAGCGCTTGCGCGGTGGCGAGCGCATCGCCTACATTTCGGACGCCGGTACACCGGGCATCTCGGATCCGGGAGCACGACTGGTCGATGCGGTGCGCGCGGCGGGCCTCGGCGTGGTGCCTGTGCCGGGCGCAAGCGCGGTGATCACGTTGCTGTCGGCGGCGGGCGCGTGGGTGGAAACGTTCACGTTCGTGGGCTTTCTGCCGTCGAAGTCGCAGCAACGCGCTCAGGCGATTACTGCCCTCTCCGGGGCAACGGCGGCGCAGGTGTTTTACGAAGCACCGCACCGGATCGTAGAGACGGTGGCGGCACTGGCCGAGGGGCTGGGCGGCGAGCGTCGCCTGCTGATCGGACGCGAATTGACCAAGCGCTTCGAAGACATTCACGAGTGCGCGCTGAGCGAGGGTGTCACGTGGTTGAAGGCGGACCCGAACCGTCAGCGCGGAGAATTCGTGCTGGCGGTGTCGGGTGCAGCAGCCAGCGAGAGCGACGACGGCGTGGATACCGAGGCGCAGCGCGTCCTCGCGTTGCTGGTCGCGGAACTGCCGACGAAGAGCGCCGCCAAGCTCGCGGCCGCGATTACGGGCGCACCGAAGAACGCGCTGTACGAGCGGGCGCTGGCGCTTAAAAACGGCTGATCGCGACACGTCCGGCCGCCGCATTCAAGCACGAAAAAATCGGAAATCTCTGGTGGGATTCTCGGCCATCTCCCAAAGCCGGGCATCGACAAACGACCTATGATTGACTCGTTCTCAGGGTCTCGGCCAATGCGCGCAAGCGGATGATCCGTTCACGCGCCGGCGAAACGCCGATGAGTTCGAAGCTTGACGACTTATGACCTGCATAAGGTCTACCGCAACGCCAACGAGCGATTGACATCGGTGCGCAAATGCCCCCGGCTGAACCGGGGGCATTTGCATGAGCGGTTAGCCCTCAAGCAGATCCCTGACCAGCGGGCCGTAGAACTCGTGCGTCAACGCCCGCAAGACGACCGGGCCAGCTTCGCGAATCGCATCGGCGTCGTCTTCCATGCCGGTGTCCTTCAGGTGGGCCTTCACCCGCTGCTCAAACGCCTCGGCATCCGCTGTGATGTCGGTCAAAGCATCCTCCGCCTTCGCAAATGCCTCCGGATATTTGTTTTTGATGGCTTTCTGCATGGGGGCGGAGTTCGACAGGTAAGCGTCGAAATGCGTCTTCTCCTCGGCCAATACTCGCGCCTTTGCGGCCACCAGATCCGCCTCCGTCACGCCCGAGATCGCGAAATAACGCATGTCGGTCGCATCGGTCGGCAACGACAGCGGACCGCGCAACTTCACCTGATAAGCCAGATATACGTCGATTTCGTCGCCACCGCCCATCGCCCTGAACTTCTCGCGCGCGATCCGTTCGAGAACCTCAAGGTCGAACAAGCCGCGCATGGTCTCTCGCAGCAGCTTCGGATCGTCGTTGTACACGCCGTTTGCAGCATCGGAGGCTAGCAACACCTGCTTCATCTGACCATGGGCGTACGTTACGCGGTCTTCGCACGACGCGGTCGCGCACAAGCTGACAGGGAACGTATCGTCGCGCAGCGCCTTGTCGGTCTCCAACCGTTCCAGCCATTTCCGCACCCGCGCACGGAATGTCGGCTCGTTGAAATTCACCGTGCGACGCAACCGATCGAGGAACGCGGAAAAGTCCTTCGCATTCATCTCCTTCGCGAAGGCCTCCCATACCTGTCGATGTGCGTCCTGTGTCAGCGCCGGGAACCAGTCGAACACGGCATCGGCGAGCGGGCGCGCCGCCAGATCGGCAAACGGATTCGCCATCGAGAAATAGATTCGCGCGTCGTTATTGACTTGCGGACGCGCGGCCCATTGCGTGATGCGTTCCTCGGGAATCGGATTCTCTTCCAGGTAAACGTTGAGCCGCCGCGCGAAGAGGTTCGCCGTCGGGTTTTCGCCACGCCAGCCCGCCACCGACGCGGGAATGTTGGTGAACTGGTTTCGGTCCAGATTAAGCGTCAGCAAGTTCGGCGCGTGCGGTAACCCGCCGAGCGTGGCGATACGGTTGTTGCGCACATTGAGGGTTCGCATCGTATTCATGCGATGTTCGGAGGTCACCGGAAATCGCGTCAGATCGTTGCCCGCGAGATTCAGGGTCGTCAGCGCAGGCAATTCAAGCGGCAGCTCAATCTCCTGAAGCCGTCGGTTATTCAAAATTTCGACCACCAGGACGTTGGGCAGCGCATTCAGCGCATTGACGGCGCCCGGCGGCGCAGACTCTACGATGACGGAGCGCAGCGCGGAATTGCCGTCCATCCCCAGATTGCGAATCCCGTGGCAGCCATAGGGAATGCGGATGGTGTGCGCATTCGTCGCATCGATGACGACGTCGGTCGCGCGTCCCGCGACAGGCATGCTGAATTCACGCGGCACCCGTACGCCCTTGAGGACGAACGACTTGATCCTCGGCAGTTCCACGGGCAGTGTGAGATCGATGGGGCCAGTAATGCGCAGAGTTCTCAGGTGTGGCATCACCGTCGGCAGTTCCAGACGACCCACTTCCGATGCATGGATGGTCAGACTGCCGATATTGCGCGGTATCCGATTCGGTCCGAACAGCGCCAGCACGTCTTCCGCTTGTACCCGTTCGAACGACCATGCGGGTGGCACGCCCTCAAGAATGCGCGCCAATGCGATCTGTTTGACCTGATCGGTCGACAGCTTTCCCCTGAGCGGGCTGTACGTCGTGAACTTCGCCAGGTATTCGCTCGCCGCTCGTTGTGTCGGGAATATCCCGGCATCGACCAGCATCTTCGATGCCGGTTTGCGGGTATCGATAGGCGTTCGCAGAAACTGACCCAGCTCGACGGGCGTCGAGCCGGAGAGCAACCGTCGTTGCGCAAGCCACTCGCGTGCGTCACCGTTTATCTGCATCGCCGAAATGTCGAACTGACTTAGGTAATCGCGGACTTCCCTATCGCTCGCAAACTCCCCGGACGCGACGAGCATCTGCTCCGCCGTCATCCCTTCGCTCCTGTGCACCGACATCGCCTCGGTTTGTCGCAGGTACGGATAAGCCCACTCCGGTGTGCGTCCGAGCCCCATACGGTCGTTGGCCAAACGCGTGCGCGCAGACGCATCGAGCGCGTCGAACGAGGACAGATATCGGTCCGCCGCCTCAGGACTATCGAAGACTCCCTTGGCGGCCAGCACCTCCTCGGGGGCAAACATGCCGTCGACGGTCTTCGCATACTTCGCCGCCCACATCGGGCGTTCCCGCCTGGACAAGGCCAGATCGAACCAGTCCCACATGGCGGCGTTCGGGAATTCAAACTGATCCCGATTCAGCCGCAATGACGAATCAACGGCACCCGCCGATTTCCCCAGTACCTCGACCGGCGTCTGACCCATGATGCCGAAGATTTGCCCGCGTTCGGACGCGCGAACATAGCGGCGCGCCCAGTCCGGGACTTTCAGCCCGCCGTGCATTTCCTGCACGAGCGCAAGGCGTCGCGAACCCTCTACTCCCGGAGGGAAAACGAAGGCATCCAGGAAAACACGTGCATCGCGGGCGGACATGCCGAGGTCGAGCAGATAATTGACAGGGTCGGCAATCCGGGGACGTTTGGCCGACGTCGGCGCGCCCCCGAGCAGTCCACCGTCATCCCACTGCCAGCGGCCGTTGCTGAACGTCACCGGCACACCTGGCCCGTTCAAGCGCTGCGGATCACGCACGCGCACTGTCGACCACGCATTGTCGGAGAACACTTCGAACACGCGGCCGCGGTCCTTGATGTAATCGCGCCCGTCGTGTTCGTAACGCACGCCGCCGCTCACTGTGCCGGTGCGGATCGGTGTCGGGCGGGCGGCCCCGATATCGATCCCGTGACGCGCCAATGTATCGCGCAAATGCCCGGCATCGTCGAACGCCGCACGCTGGCCCTTGACCTGATTCAGCACATCGCTCACTTCCCTCGCGTTGGCGAAGTGTGCCTTCCCCGCCCACTTGAGCAGACGCACCGGATTTACCACACGCAGCGCCTGCCCGATATCGAGCGTATCCGCCCACAGGAACGCCACGTCGAGCAGCGCACCACTCATGTCGCCCCGGCGGGCGTTCGATACCGCGCTCTCGATATCGATACCGGCGAGCACCGCCGTATCGAGCCCGCACAGCAGAAAACCGGCGCCGCCTGTCGTCGCGACGCAAAGCGGCATCGCCGCATATCGAAGCCCCTTCACCACCTCGCCCCAGATCACTTCCGCACGGCTCGTGGTGCTTTCCTGCGCGTTAGAGATGCGGTCGAGCAGACGCCGGTCACTCAAGCTTGCGAAATCCGTCAGCGCCTGCGTCTTCACGCGGGAAGCATCGACGCCCTGGCCGTGGTTCAACGCGTCGTCGATCACGACGCGATCCCTGCGGAGCACCCGCTCACGCAAGTCGTCGTCGTACGGCGACTGATGCATGACCTTGCGATATTCATCCAGCGGCAGCCATTCGGTGCCGTATGGCCCCTCCGGCAACCACACGAAATCGCGGCGCAGCACCTCACCTGCCGTATCGCTCGACGAACGCTTACGCTGCGTGAACACCAGCAGCCCTGGGATGCGGCGATCGCCGATCGACATTTCGCTGATGAAGGTATCCCCGCTCGCGACTTGCTGCGGCAAGCCATCGACGAGCGCCGTCATCCACGAGGCATCCTGCTGCCCGATACGGCCGTTCGCGATCTCCTGCGAGAGTGTCACCCGCAATTGCGTACGAATCGCGGCTTGCGTCAGGAGACGAAATGTCTGCGACTCGGCGTCGGTCGATGCCAGCCAGTCACGCAGATGCCTGATGAATGCATCGCCTGCATAGGTCGCGCGCAGGTTGCTCTCAAGACTTTGCTTGTACGCGGGTGAGCTCAGACGAGCCGCGACCTCCGCGTTCTCGGCCGAAATCTGCGCATCAAGCTGGAAGTTGTTCGTGTGCGCAAGCACGTTGTCGCCGTGCCCGCGATAGCCTTCGAGCACCCAATCCGTCACCGTCATGTTGCGCCCGTTGAAGTCGATGAAAACCTGGTCCGCGTCGATTTCACCGAGATCGGACAGTCCCTCACCGCGCAGTCCGCGCGTGAGCTTGGCACTCTCCATGCGACGCGTAAATTCGCGCAGCGGCGGCAGATGTTCGTCCTCGTAGGCTTTGAAGTGACGCTCAAGCGCAGCGGCATCGACCAGTTGCGACGTCAGACCCGGCACTTTCGCCAGCGGTTCGAGCTGTTGCGTATGCAGCTCCAGTTGCCGCTGCGCCCACGCCTGCATGCGCACGGTGAGGCGCTCGCCCTCGTACGCCTCGAACCGGAGGTACTCGGGCTTCCAGTTCGCCGGGTTTTCGGCTTGCGTCTGGAAAAACTTGCGCAACGCGGTGCGATCGCGCGGCGCAGCCGATTCGAGCGCGACCTGCGGCAGCAAGCGCAGCGCATCGTCACCACCGGTCGTGATCGTCGCCGGGTTCATCTCACCGGCCAGCGCGTTGCGCATGCGCGCCACGTCGAGGTACTGAAACAGCTCTTGTCGACTGTTGAATACCGACCAAGTCTTTTCAATGGGCCGGTACAACACGACACAGTTGTTCGGATCAGCGTCCGGACGCGGCTTGTCGGTGAAGACCAGCCAGGGGGCCAGCGCAATTTCCGTCATGCCCGGCGGTGCGAGGCGCAATTCCCCGACGCTGACGTCCGGCGCATCGCTTATCGCCTTGTGCATCAGGTCAAGCGCGCGAACCCACGCGTCTCTGCCTCCCGTCAGATGTCCTTTGAGCTTGGCTTCCAGAATATCGCGATGAAGTTCGCTCTCAAGGAACGCAGCGAGGTGGATCTTCAGCGATGGAATGTTGGACGTCATCGATGTCAGGCGCTCTTGCGACGACGTGCGGCACTCACTGGCACCGAGCAATTCACGCATGCGTCGGGTCTGGTCCGCTGACGCGGGCACGCCGTCGATGAAGCCTTCGAACTTTTGCGGATCGCGTCGCGTATCGCCCGCCAGACAAGCTTCGATGAGGGTTTGGCGAGCGGTGACAGGCGTCGGAATACCGGGGATGGTGACGGGATACGTGACCGACCATGCGGCGGGTAAGCCGTCGAGCCCCAGGTTCGCAAACGCGGCGTAAATGCCATCGAGCGGTTGCGCGTCGTTGATGGCTTTCGAGAAACTGTCGAAGCGATCGTTAGCCTTTTGCACCGCGTGCACCCAGAGTTTCTGCTCCGACTCGGGCGCCCTTGATAGCCAGTCCAGCGCCGGATCGGTGCGCCAATGGGCGGGCAGCGCGCCGAAAAGCAGCTTCTCGTCGTTTGCCGACGCCGATTGCTGGTACTGAGCGACGGCGTCGATGATCTCGACGACGCGCGCCTTTGTCGCGCGATCTTCCGCTTGCTCGGTGCGCTGCTGTTCCAGCTTCTGCGCGGTACCGCTCGCGTCGACGGCGCGGCGCAATCTCCGGCGCGGCAGAACCTCGACGTCGTCCGGCACGTCGAATTCAACGAAATCGTTAGCGTCGCCAAGACTATCGAAGCCGTCGAAGCCGTCGAAGCCGTCGATGAGGTTCGGCCTATTGAAGTCGTTCGCGTATACCGCAGCGACGTTGTTGAAATCCAGACGCAGCACTTCCGTCACACTGGCGATCACTTGCGGCGCGTGAGGATCGGGCACGCCGCGCAGGATGGCTGTGATGGCGTCGAGCGTGGAACCCCACGTCCCGTTCCCGTTCGCGTGAACGCTGCCGGTCAGCGTGTCGATCAGCGCTCGTTGCAGTGACGTAAGCGCAGGTGCAGGCCGACCGGCTTGAGAAGCCGGTGACGGTTGTTCGCGCGACAGGCCGCGACTGCGCAACCATTCATAGCCAGCGTAGAGAGAGGCGCCGCCTAACGTCATCGTCAATCCCCCCGCGACCCACGTCCCGATGTTGCTCTGCGGCGCCTCCACGACCCGCACCGCACCTTCGATGTCGGCGGGCGCATGGATCGGCCTGCCATCGCGGAACTCCGCAAGAGGTGTGCCTTGCTCCACATCGGCGGATCGGGTGTCGGGCGGATCCGGCGCGAATATCGACGCTACGAACGCGCCGATCGGGCGGCCGATGTGACCTAACGCGCGCGACACCGACTGCAACGCACCACCATGCCGGGGGGCTGCGGACGTGGCCATCGAGAGTGGTCCGTCGCCCACGAATATGCCGTTGCCGATTTCGTCGCACGCCAGAGCATCCTGCACGAAGTCAAAGCGGCGCGGTTCCGGCAGGATTGGAGGAGCGAACGGTGCGAGTCCGACACGTTGTCTGTGTTGGGCGGTGCGCTCGCCTTTGGTCAGTTGCCAGAGGCCGATCGCTTGCTTTAGTTCGTGCAATTCGCGGCGCAGCACATCGCGCTTCGCCGGGTTGTGCTCGCTCAGCAGCGCTTGCTGTAGCTCGATCGCCCGCGCCTGACGCCCCAACTGGCGGCTTTGCGTACCGGTCTTGATGATGTCCTGCTGTGCGAGCATCGTGTCGCGTTTGGCCCGCAGCACGTCTTGCGCGGCGTTTGCCTGCCAATTGCCAAGCGCGAGTTCGGCGAGGCCGGCGTCCATGCCGCGGGTGTCGTTGTTCTCGATCCATGCGCGCGCATCCCGGTGTTCGACCGCCGCACGCTCGGCCCCGGCCGCGCGAACCAGCTGTGGATCGACCGACGTGGGACGGAATTTGCCGTAGAAGTGCGACAGCACTTCTCGCGTTGCCATCGCCAGCGGCTTTTCCACGCCGACTTTGCTCGGATCGAACTGTCTGGCGTTTTCCACTTCCTGCGAGCCGACCCAGTAGCCCACGGGCAGCATCCGCAAGACTTCGTCGGGATTGCGCTGCGGTGCGAGATTCAGCGCGTGTCGCAGTTGGAAGACCAATTTGCCGAAGTCGAGTAGCCGGTGCGCGTCGAGTCGTTCGACGTCTTTGAGCCACGAAGCGAGTGCCCGTGCCGACAACTCCGGGAAGATGGCGTGAAGCATCGCACCATGCGACAGGTTGTCTCGACACACGCCGATGAGCTTGTCGATGTCGTTGCTGGCAACGCCGGCCGCGCGCATTTCCGCGACGAGTTCCTGAAAGGCCGCTTCCCGCGCAGCCGAGTTCGTCGGCCCCCACTTGAGCAACGCGGAGAACGCACCGCCAAGCGCCAACCCGACGCCAAGAATCGGTGCACCGCCGCTGGCAAGACCCGCCGCCGCCCCAAGGACCGCGAAGCACGACAGTACGTCACGCTTCATGGTGGGCCAGGGATCGTGACGGGCTATCGAAAGCGAGTGCGCCCGGTCGTCGGAAGGTGTTGCAACGACAGGCGAAGACGCATCGAGGCGTGACTGATGCAACGCAGCCGACGTACTGGGAACACCATTTGAGACGTTAAGCATAAGACACTAAAAATCCAAATTCGAAAGCCAGGATTTTTTTGTGAATGCGTTAGCGCGTCTTTCAGGATCTGTCTCCCGCGCGGAAATTGCCCGATTTGAATGGGGATTTGGCGCAAATATGAAACTGCGCAGGCGCAAAAAAACCCCCGGTTCGACCGGGGGTTTTCTCTCGTCTCAGACGCCGTTCAACTCAGCAACAGCGCATCGTCGTCGAGTTGTTCGCCGCGCGTGCGTTCGAACATCTGCAGCAGATCCGGCACGTCCAGTCCCTTACGTTCTTCGCCCGAAACATCGAGAACGACCTTGCCCTGATGCAGCATCACGGTCCGCTCGCCGTAGTCGAGGGCCTGGCGCATGCTGTGCGTGACCATCATCGCCGTAAGCTTGCTCTCCTGCACGATGCGCGCCGTCAGTTCCAGCACGAACGACGCGGTCTTCGGATCGAGTGCGGCCGTGTGCTCGTCGAGCAGCAGAATGCGCGACGGTTGCAGCGACGCCATCAACAGACTCACGGCCTGACGCTGGCCGCCCGAGAGCAACCCGATACGGTCCGACAAGCGATTCTCCAATCCGAGATTCAGCAGGCTGAGTTTCTCGCGAAAACGCTCGCGCAGATCCTTGTTCAGGGCGATGCGAAAGCCCCGACGCTCGCCACGCTTCACCGCCAGCGCCATGTTTTCCTCGATGGTCAACGCTTCGCACGTGCCCGCCATAGGATCCTGGAACACACGCGCCACCTGATTCGCGCGCTGATATGCCGTCTTCTTCGTGACATCGCTGCCATCGATGGAAATCGTGCCCGAATCCACCGATAGGTCACCGCTGATCGCGTTCAGGAAAGTCGACTTGCCTGCACCGTTCGAGCCGATCACGGTGACGAACTGGCCCGTCGGAATATCGAGCGACATACCGCGCAGCGCGCGATTTTCGATGGGCGTGCCCGGGTTGAAAGTGATCTTGAGGTCTTTTGCGCTCAGCATGATCAGGCACCTCCATTCTTGCGCGGGAACAGCTTGCGACGCGTCGCAGGCAACACGAGTGCCACCGCCACGAGCAAGGCCGTCACCAGGTTGAGGTCCTGCGCCTTCAGACCGATGAAATCGCTATTGAGTGCAAGTGCGATGAAGAAGCGGTACAGCACGGCCCCGACGACCACGGCCAGCGTGGTGAGGATGAGGCGTCGCGCCGGCAGAATCGTCTCGCCGATGATCACCGCCGCCAGACCGATCACGATGGTACCGATCCCCATCGAGATGTCAGCGCCGCCCTGCGACTGCGCGAACAACGCGCCTGCGAGCGCCACGAGGGAGTTCGACAGCGCCATGCCCGCCAGAATCTCGCGACCGGTGTTCACACCCTGCGCACGCGCCATGCGCGGGTTCGCGCCGGTAGAGCGCATCGCGAGGCCTTGTTGCGATGAGAAGAAGTAATCCAGACCGAGCTTCACCACGACCACGACCACCAGCAGCAGCAGCGGACGCAGCACATAGTCCGGCAGCCAGTCCGGCGCGTTCTCCGGCAGCAGCATCGTGAAGACCGTCGGCGACGTGATCAGCGGTACGTTCGGCGCGCCCATCACACGCAGGTTGACCGAGTACAGCGCGATCATCATCAGAATACTGGCGAGCAGATCCATGATCTTCAGGCGCACGTTCAGCCAGCCGGTGATGAAGCCCGCCACAGCGCCGGCCACCATGGCGACGAGCGTTGCGACAAACGGATTGGCCCCGCCGGCGATCAGAATGGCGGCCGTTGCGCCGCCAAGCGCAAAGCTGCCGTCTACGGTCAGGTCGGGGAAATTGAGGATGCGGAAGGAGATCAGCACCCCGAGCGCCACAAGGCTGAAGATCAGACCGATCTCCAGAGCGCCCATCATCGAGAAAAAGGACATGTTCGTAATTCCACTGCGCAAGACGGCCCATGCCGGGTCTCGGCATCGGCGCCCGCACGGCCGAGTCGGCCAGTTCAGGTCATAGCCGGTCGTTGTGCGACCGCGTTTCGGGGGGAGCCATCTCGCCCGTTCGATAGGAAAAGAGCGGCGGGGACAGATCGTGTCCGGACGCCGCCCTGTCGCTCGCCAATGCTGCAGGCGCTAGCCCGCAGCACCGGTGTCACGCATACACCACCACAGCGGGATAACCGTCGTGGTGCGCGTGAGTCGCGGGTGAGTCGCTTACTGCTTGATGACCGTCTTGGCTTCCTTCACCAGGTCGTCCGACAGCTTCACGCCTTGCTTCTCGGCAGCCGCCGTGTTGACGAACAGTTCCAGATTCGAGCTGGTCTGCGAGGCAATCGCGCCCGGCTTTTCGCCCTTCAGGATACGGCCCACGACCTTGCCCGTCTGACGGCCGAGGTCATAGTAGTTGATGCCCAGTGCGGCAATCGCGCCGCGCTTCACGCTGTCCGTGTCCGAAGCCACCAGCGGGATCTTGCGGTCGTTGGCCACCTTCACCAGCGACTCGTATGCCGACACGACGTTGTTGTCCGTGTTGGTATAGATCACGTCGACCTTGCCGACCAGGCTGTTCGCTGCCGAGCTGATGTCGACGGTGCGCGGTGCGGCCGCTTCGACCAGTGTCAGGCCGGCGGCCGGCAGCAGCTTCTTCAGCTCGTTGACGACCACGACCGAGTTGGCTTCGCCCGGGTTGTACACCATGCCAACCTTCTTCGCGTTCGGCACGACGCGCTTGATCAGCGCGACCTGCTTGTCCAGCGGCAGCTTGTCCGACACGCCGGTCACGTTGGTGCCCGAAGCATCCCAGCTCTTGACCAGTTGCGCGGCGACCGGATCGGTCACGCCCGAGTAGACGAGCGGCACCGACTTGGTGGCAGCGGCCACGGCCTGAGCCGTCGGCGTTGCAATGCCGATGATCGCGTCCGGCTTGTCGCCCACGAACTTGCGGGCGATCTGTGCTGCCGTACCCGTGTTGCCCTGTGCGCTCTGGTATTCCCACTTGAGGTTCTTGCCGACTTCGTAACCTTCGGCCTTGAGTTCGTCGCGCGCGCCATCACGGATGGCGTCGAGTGCCGGGTGCTCCACGATCGCCACGACAGCCACCGACTTCGTCTCCGCCGCGAATGCCGCGCCGGTCGTCCCCAACAACGTTGCGGCCACCGCGCACAGCACGGTGCGCTTGGCGTATTTGCCCATCGTCGACATCAAAACTCCTCCAGGAATGCTTCTTGATAGGTGCGCCGTGCCCGGGTCTCGGCGGGCCTCTTTCGGATGCACACAAAGCGTGCACCTGCGCGTGGGGCACAGTCTACCCACATCCCCGGCAGCGAACAACGGTTGCCAACGCAACTTCCCGAGACGCCCGTGGAACATCGGATTGCGCCCAAACACTGGCATTTTTATGCGGCAATCGGAAAAAAATTAGCCGATTCGGTCGTGTGCAATTCGATGCACGCACGTTCATGCGAGGCGTTCAGCCAATGGGATTCACCGAAAATCGAAAGAATGCGGCGCGTTTTGCCCGCAATGTGCGTCGTTTGCACAAGAAACGCGCAGCAGACGTCCCGCTTTTTAAGACACGTCCGAGAGGAATTCGGAATGACGTTCGGGATTGAAGGAGATAGCGGGTGGAATTACTGCGTGTTGCTCTGGGTATTGTTCTGCGCGCTGCTGGCGTCGTCGAGGCCGAGGGCTGCGACTTCGCTGCGCGAGAGGCGGCGAATTTCGACCTTGGCGTGTCCGGCGCGAATGAAGTCGAGTTGCTTTGCCGCGCCGTACGACAGATCGATGATGCGATTGCGAGTGTACGGCCCCCGGTCGTTGATCTTCACGACGACCGTCTTGTTATTGGCGATGTTGCGCACCAGCGCGAAGCTGCCCAGCGGCAATGTCGGATGTGCTGCGGTCGGTTCGTTCATGTCGAACGCTTCGCCGGTTGCAGTGCGGCGGCCATGAAACTTCTTGCCGTACCACGATGCCATGCCCGACTGAAAGAAGGTGCCTGCGTCGGCACGCAGGCGAGCTTCGCCATCGCGCTCGGGGGCATCGGGATCGCCGGGGTTGAGACCCTCGTTGCGATACGACCGGCCCGGCCATTGCAAATCGAAACTGGACCCGACAGGTGAATTGGCTTCGCGCGCACGGGCGCGCGCGCCTGTCGCCGAAGTGGCGGCAGCCGTCTGGCTGGGGGGTTCGAGCGGCGTTGTGCAGGCTGTCAACGTCAGGGCGAGGGCGCAGCAGACCGCGAACCGTGTGAGCATGTCGCGTGTTCGCATAGCCCGCAAGTCTAACACGCCACAAAAATCAACCTAACAGCGAGCGTTCACTTACGCGTTGAGACTTGTTTACAAGGCGTTACCTCGAATTAGGCATCCACGTCCAACGAGCCTATTCCGAAAGCCTTTCCTGCAAGACGCTGCAGCCCTGCGCACCGGCCTGTCACGCGTATTGCGTGGCGTACAGAGGCGCATATGAGACAGCTAACGGGACAGGGCTGCGGGCGACGACACGCGTGGCCGAATACAATAGATAAAAATTGCGTCCCCCGAATTGCGTCCCCGATAACCCAATGAACGTCACCCTGATACCTGTCACGCCCTTCCAGCAAAACTGCACCCTGCTCGTCTGCGACGCCACGAAGCGCGCTGCCGTGGTCGACCCCGGCGGCGACATCGACCGGATCGTGGGCGAGATCGAGCGTCAGGGGGTGACGCTCGAAAAGATTTTCCTGACGCACGGCCACCTCGATCACTGTGGCGGCTCGGGCGCACTGGCCGCCAAATACGACGTGCCCATCGAAGGTCCGCATCCGGACGACGCTTTCTGGATCGACCAGCTTGAGGCGCAAAGCGCGCGCTTCGGCTTTCCGAAGCCGGAGCCGTTCACGCCCGACCGCTGGCTGGGCGACGGCGACACCGTCACCTTCGGCGAGGTCACGCTCGACGTCTTCCATTGCCCGGGCCACACGCCAGGTCACGTGGTGTTCTTCTCGAAGGACGAACGGCTGGCTAGCGTGGGCGACGTGCTGTTTGCCGGGTCTATCGGCCGCACCGACTTTCCGCGCGGCAACCATGCCGATCTGATCGCCTCGATTCGCGACAAGCTCTGGCCGCTGGGCGACGACGTCACGTTCATCCCGGGTCACGGCCCGGTGTCGACGTTCGGTCAGGAACGTCAGACGAATCCGTATGTCGCCGATGCCGTGCTCGCCCGGAGCGCTTCATGAGCGAGGCGATGTCCCGTACCCCGTCGCGCATCATTCCTGTGGACGAGGAGATTTTCGTCAGTACCGACGTCGAGGCCGATGGCCCGATCCCGGGTCCACATTCGATGCTCAGCTTTGCGTCGGCTGCGTACACGGCCGATAAGGAACTGATCGGCACGTTCAGCGCCAATCTGGAATGTCTGCCCGACGCCAAGGGGCACCCGCTCACGATGAAGTGGTGGAAGACCGAGCCGGAAGCGTGGGCGGCCTGCCGTGTGGATCCGGAAGACCCGGCCAAGGCCCTCAAGGCCTATGTGAAGTGGGTGGAGAAGCTACCCGGCAAGCCGGTATTCGTGGCGTATCCAGCAGGCTTCGATTTCACGTTCATGTTCTGGTACATGATGCGATTCGTCGGCCGTTGCCCGTTCTCGTGGTCGGCGCTGGATATCAAGACGCTCGCATTTGCGATGACGGGCATGCCGTACCGCAAGTGCATCAAGCCGCGTCTGCCGCAGGTCTGGCTCGACCCGCTGCCGCATACGCACGTGGCGCTGGACGACGCCCTGGAGCAAGGCGCGCTCTTCTGCAACATGCTCGCGGAACTGCGCGAACAGCAAAAGACCCTCGCCGAGTTACCCGGCTGGCATGGCGCAGGCCTGACCGCCAATGCCGACGCGCCGGTGTTCGGCTCGGCCGCAGCGAAAGCGGCGGTGCAAGCCGAGTCAGCCGAGGCAGCGGGATCCGCCGACGACGCCGAATCCCCGGCCACCGGCCCCGGCAAGGACAGCACCGCGCATCGCTAGTCTTGCGCGCGCAGGGCGGGCATCCAGTCCCTGCCCTGCTGCCGCCGCCGTTCCTACGCGTTTTTACAGCACGCTGCTAACCAGCTCCGGCGGCCGTGCGATCACCGCCTTGTTGCCGTTCACGACGATGGGGCGCTGCAATAGCTTCGGATGCCTGGCCACCGCAGCCAGCAGTGCATCGTCGCTCAGCGCCGTATCGCCCAGTCCCAGTTCTGCGAATTCCGTCTCGTTGCTGCGAATCATCTCGCGCACGGGCATGCCCAGCAGTTGATGCAGACGCTTAAGTTCGGCAAGCGTCGGCGGCGTCTTCAGATACTCGACGATTTGCAGGTCGTGGCCCGCCGGGGAGCCTTCGACAAGAGCCAGCGCTTCGCGCGACTTCGAGCAGCGCGGGTTGTGGTAGACGGTAATCATGGTCACTCCAGTGCGTTCGGAAAGCGTCCGGCACGACGCTGCAACGTGCAGTAAACCGCAGCAGGTCACGCCTGGAACGTGCGCTCCGAGTATGCATGGTATCGTCGGAAGCCGCTACTCACGGACATCTGGCCGCGCAGCGCCGGTCCCGAAGTTAGCCCGATTTCATTGCCTGATTCCCCACCGCATTCCTAAGACATACAGGAGAAAGACGACATGGCAGGACGCTTCATCAGCATCAAGTCACGCGACGGCAAGACCTTCCAGGCCTATCTGGCGACGCCCGACAACAAGGGTGCCAGCGGAGGCAAAGGTCCGGGACTGGTGTTGTGTCAGGAAATCTTTGGGGTGAACGCCTACATCCGCGAACTCGCCGATCGTTACGCCGAAGAGGGTTATGTCGTGCTGGCCCCCGATCTGTTCTGGCGCATCGAGCCGGGTATCGAGCTCGGGTACACACCCGGCGACTGGCAGCGCGCGTTCGCGTTGTTCCAGAGCTTCGACGTCGATCTCGGGATGGAAGACGTCGGCGCCACTGTCGACACGCTGCGGGCGCTGCCCGAATGCGTCGGCGGCGTGGGCGTGGTCGGGTACTGCCTGGGAGGCAAGCTGGCCGCGCTGTCGGTGACGCGAACGAGTGCAGACGTCGCGGTCGGGTACTACGGCGTGGGGCTGGAGCAGCATCTCGAAGAACTCGCGGGCGAGCATCCGCCCCTCGTATTGCACATTGCCGAACTCGACAAATACGCACCCGCAGAAGTGCGCGACGCGCTGACAGAACATCTCGGCAAGCATCCCAACGTCACCCTCTACAGCTATCCGGACGCCGATCACGCGTTCGCGCGTCCCGGTGATCACTTCAACCGTGCGGCCACGCAACTTGCGCACCAGCGCACCATCACCGCGATCCGCAACGTCGTTGGACCGCACTTCGACTTTGCGTCGCTCTGGGAAACGCATTGTGCGTACGAGTTCGCCATTCGCGAGATCGATCCGCTCATGAAGACGATGGTGGCGGAGCCTTACGTCAATCACATTCCGACGATGACCGGCGGCGTGGGTCACCAGCAACTGGCGCACTTCTACCGGAATCACTTCGTCAACAGCAATCCGCCCGATACCAAATTGATTCCGATCTCACGGACCATCGGCGCGACGCAACTGGTCGACGAACTGCTCTTTTGCTTCACGCATACGACACCGGTCGACTGGATGCTGCCGGGGGTCGAGCCGACCGGACGTCGGGTCGAGATTCCGCTGGTCGCCATAGTGAGATTCCGGGGAGACAAACTGGAGCACGAACACATATATTGGGATCAGGCGAGCGTGCTGGTGCAGATCGGTCTGCTCGACCCGAAGGGGTTACCGGTCGCGGGCGTTGAGACCGCGCGCAAGTTGCAGGACGAGAATCTGGCGTCCAACGCGCTGATGCCGAACTGGTCGTTCGGCACACGCGCCGGGTAACCTCGGTAGCCTCGGCAATTCCGGACGGTGTCCGGCCCGCGCCATGCGCCGGGCGCGGAGGCCGTTCGTGCAGCACCGGTAGCCAAAACAAGAAAAGTGTCGCGATCGTTGCGGGAGACAAGTCATGAATACGCAACTTTCCCGGTACGGGCATTTGCCGCGTACTGGTCGCATCGCTTGCACCGCCGTTGCCTGCGCTCTGCTGGTGACAGGCTGTGCCAACCCGGACTTCGAACCCAAGAAACCGCTCATCCTGAACTTCCCGTCGGGTCAGGCCCCGCTCACGGGTCTCGATCAATACAAGATCGCGGCGGCCCGACGCATCGCCGAAGTCAACGCGCGCGAAATCACTCCGGGCAATCCACAACCGATGTTGCGCTCCGTGGTGTCGCTCGAATACTGGGTAGATCGCAATGGCAATGTGACCGGCGTGGCGCTGTATCGCAGCAACGACGATCACGAAGCCGAGCGCATTGCCATCGCGAGCCTGCGACGGGCGAGTCCGCTCCCGGCGCCGAGCCGGGCGTTGGTCGACAGCAGCGGCCGTGTGCGTGCCGTCGAGACGTGGCTCTTCAATAACGACGGACGGTTCCAGTTGCGCAGCGTGGCGGCGCCCCAGATCGACGGGCAGTGATATCGTGAGGGTCATCCGCCCACCCTGCCCCGCCCTCAGTTGGCGACGGAGACTCCCATGCCGCGATTTGCTGGAAACCTCACCCTGCTTTATCAGGAAGTGCCGTTTCTCGACCGTTTCCGCGAAGCGGCGAGCGATGGCTTCCGGGGCGTCGAATTTCTGTTTCCGTACGAGCATCCGGCGCGGGAAATCCGGACTCGTCTGAACGATACCGACCTCACGCAGGTGTTGTTCAATGCGCCGGCGGGCGACTGGGCAAGTGGCGAGCGCGGCCTCGCAGCGCTGCCCGGACGCGAAGCGCAGTTTCGCGACGGCATCGAACTCGCCCTCGACTATGCCGATGCGCTCGGCTGCCGCCAGTTGCACGTCATGGCAGGCTGCCCCGATGCCACCGAGTCACCCGAGCGTTGCCGGGCCACGTTTGTCGAGAACCTCGCGTATGCGACGGGGCAGGCCGCGGCGCATGGCGTCACCGTCATGATCGAACCGATCAATCCGCGCGACTTTCCGCGCTATTTCCTGACGCGCCAGGATCAGGCGCATGCCATCCGCTCGGAAGTCGGCGCAGGCAATCTCAAAGTCCAGTTCGACGCCTACCACTGTCAGATCGTCGAAGGCGATCTGGCAATGAAGCTGCGTCAGTACATCGGCGACATCGGCCATGTGCAGGTCGCCGGGGTGCCTGCACGGCACGAACCCGACACGGGCGAGGTGAACTACCCGTTCCTGTTCCGGTTGCTGGATGAGTTGGGGTACGCGGGATGGGTGGGGTGCGAGTACCGCCCGCAGGGCGAAACCCGTGCGGGACTGGGCTGGCTCAAGCCATGGCTCAGAGCGACTGCGTCGCGCTGACGTCTGTCAGGGCGTAACTTGTCACCAATCCCGACAGAGGCTTGGGATTGATTGATCGGATCACTCGGCGGGACACAACTTCACGCGACGACGTTTTACGCAGGCGTGAATCGATTTCCGAAAAATAAATCGGATGTCGAAACAATCGTCGGGCGAACGTCGAGAAACGTCGGAGAAAGTCTTAGGAAAGATGTAGGACGAAGCAGGCAAAAAAAATGGCGGGACACACGGGCCCGCCAAAACCACACGCTACGGGGTTAGCGCGAGGAGACCAGATTCGGAGCACTGCATCGAACCACTTGCAATTCGCGCCGGGGGACGCTTCTTGCCGATACAGTCGCGCTGCTGTGTTACCGGGGGATAAGCACTTCAGCGTTGAAATGCATTGTGGTGGAAAGGTTTGGCCGGAGGGGTAACAAAGTGTTTCAGGTTGTAACACCTTGGGCGTTACATCGTCTCAGCGCCACCCTGAAAGCCTTGTCCGGCAAGGACTTCAGATGAGACACAAATTACCCATTTTTGTTCGTCATCCTGAATAACTCGCCGGATAAAGCATCTCGTCGTCACCTCGTTGGCGCCTTACCAACATCTCGGAATTCATCCGCACTCAAGCCCGACAATCGTCCGCTATTGCTCTACCCGGGCTTACCTCCGCGAGGAGTCACGTCTCGCACGTCGTCGGTTGCAATGTGCTACTTTCAATCTTTGTGCGTGGCAACAAAATGACCAATGGAAACCATTGAACGACTGGGGCAGATTCTGGCGCGGGATCGGGTGATCGCTGTCGTGGGATTGTCGCCGCGGCCGGACCGGCCGAGTTTCACCACATCGCGCTATATGCAGCAGCACGGCTACCGGATCGTGCCGGTCAATCCGCAGGCGGCGGATTCGGGCGAAACGATACTGGGCGAAACCGTTTACGCGAGCCTGAGCGAGGCGGCTGACGCCTTGCGGGCCGAGGGCGTGCGCATTCAGATGGTCGACTGTTTTCGGCGCAGTGCGGACATTCCGCCCATCGCGCAGGAAGCTGTGGAGATCGGTGCGACAAGTCTCTGGATGCAGTTGGGTATCGAGAACGACGAAGCGGCTGCCGTAGCGCTGGCGGCGGGGCTGGATGTCGTGATGGATCGCTGCGTGAAGATCGAACATCAACGTTGGCTGATGCAGGGCGGTGGTTAGCCGAGTCAGCCAAAGCAGGTCGGCGACCGACGAAATGTCGCATCGCCACGTCCCGAAAAACAAGAAATTCCGACGTCCTCCGCTCCTCCTAAAACGCCAACCTATTGCTGCCATGACCATCGATGCCGATTTGCTCGCCTACTACGACCTGATGGCGCGCAAGTACCCCACCCCTGAAAACGCGCCCGCACCGAGCCCACAGGAAGTCCGGGCCAAATTCGCGACCGTCGCGGTCGAGGCCTTGCGCCCGTTACCGGCGGGTTTGCGCAGCGAGACGTTCGACATTCCTTTGCCGGGCCGCAACCTGCGTGCGCGCCTGTATCGCCCCGTGGGTCGTACCGTCCCGCTGGTCGTGTACTTCCACGGGGGTGGCTGGGTCGTCGGCGATGTCGACACGCATGGCACCGTGGCGGCCCTGCTCGCGCAGGATGCCGACGTGGCGGTGTTGAGCGTCGACTACCGTCTGGCGCCGGAGCACCCGTTCCCGACGCCGGTCGACGATGCGCGAGAAGCGCTTGCCTGGGCGGCGGAGCAGCGAGCGCGACTAGGCGTGAGTCTTGACCGGCTGGCCGTCGCAGGCGACAGTGCGGGCGGTCATCTGGCGGCACAGGCGGCGGCGTGGTTCAACGACAAGCATCCCGGAATGGTGGGCGCTCAGTTGCTCATTTATCCGGTGGTGCAGTATCGATTCGACACGCCGAGCTACGAGCGGCTGGCGGACGGCGTGGGCTTAACGCGTGACGAAATGCGTTGGTACTGGAAGGAATTTCTGGGTGACGCAGAACCGGCGGAGAGCGATGTCCGGGTGAATTTGATGGCGCAAGCGCCGCGTCATCCGTTGCCGAACAGTCTGGTGATTGCCGCAGAGTACGACCCGTTGCATGACGAGGCGGTGGAATATGCGCAGTTCGTCGCACGGACGGGCGCAAGGGCGGAAATCATTGAAGCCTCGGGCCTCACCCATAGCTTTGCGAGATTGCAGCCGTTTGTGCCGCAGGCGAGGATGGTGATGCACGACGCCGCGCAGCGACTGCGCGAGTGGCTGGGATAAAAAGACAGCAGGACCAGAAGACCGGAGGGTTTTCTGGCCCTGGGCAAGGCAGGCCGGAACAAGGGGGCGCTCACCGCAGTGACTTAAAGGTAGTGGAACGGAGGGGAGCGCCCCCTTGTTTCGGTGTCGCTGCGATGTGGGCAGGGTAAGGCGTTGGAGTTAGCGGCTCACTTCAGCCACTTATCGACAACGGCTTGATACTCACCGGTTTTCTGGGCGAGGTTGAGCCACTGGTCGACGTAGTGTTTAAAGACGTCGTCACCGCGCGGCAGAAGGTAGGCTTTCTCGCCGAACTGAAGCGGCTTATCGGGATTGACGGGACACAAAGCAGGATTGAGCTTGTGCTGGAGCAGCGTCTCGGAGGAGTCCGTAACCATGACGTCGGCTTTCCCGTCGGCGATCTGTTGGAAGATCGTGACGTTATCCGGGTAGATGGTGAGCGTGGCGTTCGGGAGATACTGACGGGCGAAGCGTTCGTTGGTGCCGCCGGGGTTGGCGATGGCCCGCGTGCTGGGTTTATTCAGATCGGCAAGCGTCTGGTACTTCGCCACGTCGGCACAGCGAACGATCGGCGACTTGCCGTCGATCATGACCACCTTGCTGTAATAGGCGCGTGCGGCGCGATCGAGCGTCACCGAAATACCACCGACGGCGATATCGCACTTCCCGGCGGTGAAATCGTCCATCAGCGTCTTCCACGTCGTGGGAACGATCACCGGCTTCACGCCGAGCGACTTCGCCAGCGAGGCGACCAGATCCACGTCGATGCCTTCGAACTGACCGTCCGGGCGACGGAACGAATAGGGCTTGTAGTCGCCCGTCGCGCACGCGCGAAGGGTGCCCGACTTCACGATGTCGTCGAGCCGGGAGTGGACGGCGGAAGGCTGTGGCGAAGCGGACTGCGCCTGAGCGAGGGTGGCTGAGGGGAAACCGGTGGCGAGGGTGACGGCGAGCGCCGTCCCTGCCATGAAGGCCGCGCGGGCGGCCGTCTTCATGACTGTCATGCTTGTCTCCGTATTGTTTTACTGGCGTTGTGACGCACACGTTTCCCGCGCCGTCTGTGGCGGCGCGTGGGCTTTCCATACTACGGGTTCGGACGTGACGCCGCCAACCCGCGCAAAAAAAAGACGTTACAGCGTACGTCCCTCCCAAGCACTTATCTGCGGCATAACGGCCCGGCCCGCGACCCGCCCCCGGATACCCGAGTAAAATGGCCGCTTGCCCAAAACCAACCGACCCTCCCAGCGACGTGTCCCAAGCTCTGCAAAACGATACTTTCCTGCGCGCCCTGCTGCGCCAGCCGACCGAGTACACGCCGATCTGGCTGATGCGTCAGGCGGGCCGGTACCTGCCCGAATACAACGCGACCCGTGCCAAGGCCGGCAGCTTCCTCGCGCTGGCCAAGAACCCGGCCTACGCCACCGAGGTCACGCTTCAGCCGCTTGAGCGCTTCCCGCTCGACGCCGCGATCCTGTTCTCGGACATTCTGACCATCCCCGATGCCATGGGCCTCGGTCTGTCATTCGAAGCTGGCGAAGGCCCGCGCTTCGCGCATCCGTTGCGCCTTGAAGCCGACGTGCGCCGACTTCAGGCCCCGGATCTGGATAGCCTGCGCTACGTGTTCGACGCGGTCAGCGAAATCCGCCGCGCCCTGAACGGCCGCGTGCCCCTCATCGGCTTCTCGGGCAGCCCGTGGACGCTCGCGTGCTACATGGTCGAAGGGCAAGGCTCGGCCGACTTCCGCACCGTCAAAACGATGATGTACGAGCGTCCCGATCTGATGACGCACATCCTCGAGACCAACGCGCGCGCCGTCGCTGCCTATCTCAACGCCCAGATCGAAGCGGGCGCGCAAGCCATCATGGTGTTCGACACCTGGGGCGGCGCGCTGGCCGACGGCCTGTATCAGCGCTTCTCGCTGGCCTATATGAAGAAGGCGCTCGAAGGCGTGCACCGCAAATGGAACGGTGCTCGCATTCCGCACATCGTCTTTACCAAGGGCGGCGGTCAGTGGCTCGAAGCCATCGCCGACACCGGCCCGGATGCCATCGGTCTGGACTGGACCGTCGATCTGGCGGCGGCCCGTCGTCGCGTGGGCGAGCGTTGTGCACTGCAAGGCAATTTCGACCCGACCGCCCTGTTTGCCGCGCCCGACGCCATCCGCACCGAGGTGCGCCGACTGCTCGACGCGTACGGCAATGCACCAGGCCACGTCTTCAACCTCGGACACGGCATCTCGCAATTCACCAACCCCGAGCACGTCGCGGCGCTCGTGGACGAAGTGCATAGCTATAGCCGAAAGGTCCGTCAGACGGCGTGATCAAAAACACGCGCAAGCGAGGACGCGGGTTCGCGGGGCATTTCGCCCTGCAAACCCAACCACCGTTTCAAGTGGGGAATGTCAAGGGAAAAGCGGTCGAAGAACCCCTCCAATTTGCGGAGTTGTCCCGAAGACTTATGCACAAATTCTCGCTGCGCCGCCGCAAGTGAGAGACCTCGACAAGGCACCGTCGACGCCATTCATAAGCTATTGATCAAAAAGCAATTTTGATTCAAGCAAAGTCGGGGGACCTAGCGACGCGAGGGCCACGCAGCGAGGCTGGCGACCCATAATCCCCACAGTTCTCAACATAGTTATCCACAAGCGTTTCGAAGCTACCGGAAAGCCGACTCAAATCCGGGGTTTACCGAGACTTCTCAGGATTCACTTTAAGTTTGACCCGCGCCGACGACCTTTCCGAACCGAGCGTCGCATCGCACGACGATGCACTCGCTCCGGCAGCCCCGCTCCGAGCGGGTACGCCCGCCATCGCTCGCGTTGCGCTCGATACGCCGCTGATCACGCTGTTCGATTACCGTCTGGATCAGGCGGCGAGCCCCGGTCAGTTGGTGCAGGTTCCGTTCGGACGACGACAGGTCGTGGGCGTTGTCTGGGAATTGACGCAGCGCAGCGAAGTTGCGCCCGCGAAGCTGCGCGAAGTGACATCTGTTTGGCACGAATTGCCGCCGCTCGGCGGCGACTGGCGCGACCTGATGCAGTTCGCGTCGCGTTACTACCAGCGCGGTATCGGGGAAGTCGCACTGCCAGCGATCCCCGGCCACCTGCGCACACCGATGCGCTGGCCGCGTCTGCTCGCTCAGCGCGGCGTACAACGTTTTCGCATCGCCGACGGCGCGCTGTCCACCCTGATGGAGAACGTCCCGGCGCGACTGCGCGCGCAGCGACGGCTCGCCGAAGGGCTTGCGCAGGCGGGCACGCTCGATGCCGACGAAGCAAAGACATTGTGTTCAAAGGCCGCGGATGTGCTCAAGCAGTGGGCCGCCGCCGGATGGGTCGTCGTCGAGACCGTGCCGCTCCATGAAACGGTGCGCCATGCCGAGGATATAGAGGACGCCGAACCTACCGACGTCGGTGACGCGTCGTCCGTCGCTCTCGCCGATGTGCTCCACGATGCCACCGACAGCGCCAGCCCGCTCGGTACCAAGACGCTCACCGTCGGACAAGCGGATGCAATAGGTGCCATCCACGACGCCCTGATCGCCGCGGGCGCACAGCGTCTTGATAAGACACCGACCACCGACGACACCCCCGCATGCCCGCCCTTTCTGCTCTACGGCGTCACCGGTAGCGGCAAGACCGAAGTCTATTTGCGTGCGGTCGCCGAAGCGTTGCACACGCGGGACGTGCGCGATGCCCAGGTGCTCGTTCTCGTCCCGGAAATCAACCTGACGCCGCAACTCGAAGGCGTGTTCCGCGCGCGCTTCCCTGACGAAACACTCGTCACCCTGCACAGCGGACTGGCCGAGGGCGAGCGCGCCCGGCACTGGCTCGCCGCCCATCGTGGCGAAGCGCGCATCGTGCTGGGCACGCGTCTGGCGGTGATGGCCTCGTTGCCCCACCTGCGACTGATCGTCGTCGACGAAGAACACGATCCGTCCTACAAACAGCAGGAAGGCCTCCGGTACTCCGCGCGCGACCTCGCCATCTGGCGGGCGAACCGCCTGCGTATTCCGGTCGTGCTCGGCTCGGCCACGCCGTCGCTCGATAGCTGGAACCGCGCAGAACAAGGGCGTTACGTGCGTCTGGCCATGCCCGAGCGCGCCACCCCTGACGCCGTACTGCCGCGCGTGTCGCTCATCGACATGGAGATCGAGCGCAAGCGTCAGCGTGTCGTCCACGAGGGGCTGTCGCAGCCGCTTCTCGCGGCCATTCGTGCGCGACTGGAAGCAGGCGAGCAAAGCCTGCTGTTCCTCAATCGTCGCGGTTACGCGCCCGTGCTCAACTGCGATGCCTGCGGATGGATCAGCGATTGCCGCCGATGCAGCGCGCACATGGTGCTGCACAAACCTGAGCGTCGGCTGCGTTGCCACCATTGCGGGGCCGAATCGCGTATTCCGCATGCGTGTCCCGACTGCGGCAATCTCGATCTGGCGCCGCTCGGACGCGGCACGCAGCGGATCGAAGAAGCGCTCGCCGAACACTTCCCGGAGGCCCGGCTGGCTCGGATCGACGCTGACAGCACGCGTCGCAAAGGCAGCGCACAGGCCCTGTTCGCGCAGGTGCATGCGGGCGAGGTCGACATCTTGATCGGCACGCAAATGGTGGCCAAAGGGCACGATTTCCGTAACGTCACGCTGGTGGGTGTGGTCAACGCGGACAGCGCCCTCTTCTCCCATGACTTCCGGGCAGCCGAACGGCTCTTCGCTCAACTGATGCAGGTGGCGGGCCGTGCCGGGCGCGCCGCGCGGGCCGACGGCCCCGGCGACGTGCTGATTCAGACGCGCTACGCGTCGCATCCGCTCTTCGCGTCGCTCATGCGCCACGACTACGCGGGCTTTGCCGCGCAGCAACTCGAAGAACGCCGCGTCGCGCTTTTGCCCCCGTACACCCATCAGGCCCTCCTGCGCGCCGAAGCTCGCAAGCTCGACGACGCCATGGCGTTCCTGAAGCAGGCCCGCGAAATCGCCGCCACCCCGGCGCTGAACGACCCGCGCATCTCCTTGTGGGACCCCGTCCCCATGACGATGGTCCGCATCGCCGGCACCGACCGGGCGCAACTCGTGGTCGAGAGCCCGCACCGGGGTGCACTCCAACGCTTTCTCACCCACTGGATGAGCGAGCTGCGTGCGTTGAAAGCACCCGTTCGCTGGCATCTCGAAGTTGACCCTCTCGAAATATAAATCGGTATATAGCGTTCCGGAAATTTGACAATATCGGAAGAATCTCCGACGATGCGGCCATAAGAACGCTGCACGTCGAACGGTTCACGTCATCTGCACATAAGAAGTCCCTACAGGAGACATCCGATGAAGTCGCACGACCGGAGCGCCGCCCCCACGGCGCCGCAAGCCGCATCCCCTCTCGTTCCTCCCGAATACGCCTTCTCCGAATCACCCGCCGAGTCCGTTGTGGCGGAGGTGTCGCGCCGTCGATTTTTGCGGCGTGCCGGTGCGCTCGGTGTCGGGGCGAGCCTCGCGGGCCGCGCGCTCGATGTACTCGCCGCCACGACTGCGCCGCAGACGGTGACGCTGCCGTTCGCGAACGGCGAGCGCGAACTTGTCGCGTATCCGCAGAAGCGGCCGCTGATCCGGCTCACGGCGCGTCCGCCGCAGTTGGAAACACCGTTCGAAGTATTCAACGACGGCCTGATCACGCCGAACGATGCATTCTTCGTGCGCTACCACCTTGCCGGTATTCCGACCGACATCGATCCGGCCAAGCATCGGATTCGTGTCGGCGGCAGCGTCGCGAAGCCACTCGACATCTCGCTTGCGTCGCTCAAGAAAGATTTCGGCGCACCGGTCGAACTCGTCGCCGTACATCAATGCTCGGGCAACAGCCGGGGGTTCTTCGAGCCTCGTGTGGGTGGTGGCCAGATTGCCAACGGTGCGATGGGCAACGCGCGCTGGCGCGGCATTCCGCTCAAGCGCATTCTTGAGCGCGCGGGCGTTTCCGCCGACGCGAAACAAGTGACGTTCGAAGGCCTCGACCGCCCGATCGTCCCGGCCACGCCCGAATTCGTGAAAGCGCTCGACCTCGATCACGCGATGGACGGCGAAGTGATGGTCGCATTCGCGATGAACGGCAAGGACCTGCCGATGCTCAACGGCTTTCCGGTGCGACTCGTCGTGCCGGGCTACTACGGCACGTACTGGGTCAAGCACCTGGCGGACATCAACGTCGTAGACAAGGTATTCGACGGCTTCTGGATGGCCACCGCGTACCGCATTCCCGACAACGACTGCAACTGTGTCGAACCGGGCAAGGCACCGGAGAAGACCAAACCGATCGGACGCTTCACGGTGCGCTCGTTCGTCACCAGTCACAGTGACGGCCAGCAAGTGGCGGCGGGCAAACCCATGCGCGTGCGCGGCATTGCGTTCGACGGCGGCGAAGGCATTCGCGACGTACAGTTCTCGACCGACGGTGGCCAGACATGGCAGGCCGCAAAACTCGGCAACGAGTTGTCGAAGTACTCCTTCCGCGAATGGACGGCGTCGTTCACGCCGCCGCAAGCCGGTGAGTATGTTCTGAAAGTTCGGGCGACGAATCGCGCGGGGGTCACGCAACCGCTGCAATCGTTGTGGAATCCGGCTGGCTATCTGCGCAACGGGGTAGAAACCGTGCGCGTGGTCGCGGCTTAAGGCGGGGGACGATCATGAACTTCTCGAAACTGATGCGCGGCACCGCCCTCCTGTCTAGCCTTTGCGGCCTGTTCGGTGTCTTCGGCCTGACGGCCGCGGGCCCCGCCCATGCCCTCGACATCAAGTTGCCGCAGGAGACGTCGCAACTCAAAGCGTCGACGCTCGCGGGTCATCAGGCGGCCAGCGCGTGGTGCGTGATGTGCCACTCCATCGACTACATCAATTCGCAGCCGCCCATGCCGTCCGCGTTCTGGCACGCGGAAGTGACCAAGATGGTGAAAGTCTATGGCGCGCCGATTCCCGAAGATCAGGTCAAGCTGATCTCCGAGTATCTGGGCAAGACTTACGGCACCGACCAGAAGTAACTCGCCGTTGGTTAACCTGTGAGCAGCACTGGGGTGCAACCCTAATTTTGACTCTGGTTGCACCTCTTTCGAAACCCGGTTACGATGCCGCAATTCACCCGCTATGGGTGTCACGCATTTTTGCGTTTTCGCGTCATCAGGGTCCCTTCTCATGGCTAATACCACTCTCGGCGTCAAGGTCGACGATATCCTGCGCACCCGTCTCAAGACGGCCGCCCAGCAAATCGAGCGCACCCCTCACTGGCTCATCAAACAGGCGATCTTCGCCTATCTGGAGCGCATCGAAAGCGGCGCGCTCCCGCCCGAGCTAAGCGGTGCAACCCAGTCGGGCACCGAGGTGATCGACGGCCATGCCGGCGACGACACCGTGCCGCATCCGTTCCTGGAATTCGCGCAGAACGTGCAACCGCAATCGGTGCTGCGTGCGGCCATCACCGCTGCGTACCGCCGTCCAGAACCCGAGTGCGTGCCCGTGCTCGTCGGTCAGGCCAAGCTGCCACCGGCCACGGCCACGCTCGCCTCCGATCTCGCCCGCAAGCTCGTCGTCGCCCTGCGTGGCAAGAGCACCGGCGGCGGCGTCGAAGGCCTGATCCACGAATTCTCGCTATCGAGCCAGGAAGGCGTAGCGCTGATGTGTCTGGCTGAGGCACTGCTGCGCATTCCCGACAAGGCGACGCGCGATGCGCTCATCCGCGACAAGATCAGCAAGGGCGACTGGCACGCCCATATGGGCAACTCACCGTCGATGTTCGTCAACGCCGCGACCTGGGGCCTGATGATCACGGGCAAGCTCGTCACCACGACGAGCGAGGCGGGTCTGACCAAAGCCCTCACGCGCCTGATCGGACGCGGCGGCGAACCGCTCATCCGCAAGGGCGTCGACATCGCCATGCGTCTGATGGGCGAGCAGTTCGTCACCGGCGAGACCATCTCCGAAGCCCTCGCCAACAGCCGCAAGTACGAAGCGCAAGGCTTCCGCTACTCGTACGACATGCTCGGTGAAGCTGCGACGACGGAAGAAGACGCGCAGCGTTACTACGCCAGCTACGAGCAGGCGATTCACGCCATCGGCAAGGCGTCGGCCGGACGCGGCATCTACGAAGGCCCGGGTATCTCGATCAAGCTCTCGGCCCTGCATCCGCGCTATTCGCGCAGCCAGCACGAGCGCACGGTCAGTGAGCTGCTGCCGCGCGTGCAGGCGCTGGCCAAGCTGGCCCGCTCGTACGACATCGGCCTGAACATCGACGCCGAAGAAGCCGATCGTCTCGAAATCTCGCTCGATCTGCTCGAAGCACTGTGCTTCGATCCGGAACTGGCTGGCTGGAACGGCATCGGCTTCGTGGTGCAGGCGTATCAGAAGCGCTGCCCGTTCGTGATCGACTTCATCATCGATCTGGCTCGCCGCAGCCGTCACCGCATCATGGTGCGTCTGGTCAAGGGTGCGTACTGGGACACCGAAATCAAGCGCGCGCAGGTCGACGGCCTCGAAGGCTATCCGGTCTACACCCGCAAGATCTATACGGACGTGTCGTACCTCGCCTGCGCGAAGAAGCTGCTCGCGGTGCCGGATGCCATCTATCCGCAATTCGCAACGCACAACGCGTATACGCTGTCGGCGATCTATCACCTTGCGGGCAACAACTACTACCCCGGCCAGTACGAGTTCCAGTGCCTGCATGGCATGGGCGAGCCGCTGTACGAGGAAGTCGTCGGGGCCATCGCTGCGGGCAAACTGGCACGTCCGTGCCGTGTGTACGCGCCGGTCGGCACGCACGAAACGCTGCTCGCGTATCTCGTACGCCGTCTGCTGGAAAACGGCGCAAACACGTCGTTCGTCAACCGCATTGCGGACGAAACCGTCAGCGTCGACGAACTGATCGCCGACCCGATTACCGAAGCCGAGAAGGTGCAACCGCTCGGCGCACCGCACGCGAAGATTCCGCTGCCGCGAGATCTGTACGGCACGTCGCGCGCGAACTCGTCGGGCTTCGACCTCTCGAACGAACACCGTCTGGCTTCCTTGTCGTCGGCCCTGCTCGCCAGTGCTGGCACGCCGTGGCGCGCCGCCCCGATGCTGGGTGACGGCGAACGCACAGCTGGCACGCCGCGCGCTGTACGCAACCCGGCCGACCTGCGCGACATCGTGGGTCAGGTGATCGAAGCGACGTCCGCCGACGTGGAAGCCGCGCTGACGCACGCCGTGGCGGCGGCCCCGATCTGGCAAGCCACGCCGGTCGAAGAGCGTGCCGACTGCCTGATGCGCTCGGCCGACCTGCTCGAAGCACACATGCCCACGCTCATGGGCCTGTGCGTGCGTGAAGCGGGCAAGTCGCTGCCGAACGCCGTTGCCGAAGTCCGCGAAGCTGTCGACTTCCTGCGTTACTACGCTGCACAGATCCGTCAGGGCTTCTCGAACGACACGCACCGTCCGCTGGGCCCGGTCCTGTGTATCAGCCCGTGGAACTTCCCGCTCGCCATCTTCGTCGGTCAGGTCGCTGCGGCGCTGGCGGCCGGTAACCCGGTCATCGCCAAGCCTGCCGAGCAAACCCCGCTCATCGCCGCCGAAGCCGTGCGTCTGATGCAAGCCGCCGGTGTGCCTTCCGGCGCACTGCAACTGCTGCCGGGCACGGGCGAGACCGTCGGTGCTGCGCTCGTGGCCGACGCCCGCACGAAGGCTGTCATGTTCACCGGTTCGACCGAAGTCGCCCGCATCATTGCGCGCACGCTGGCCGATCGTCTGGACGCAAACGGCCGCCCGATCCCGCTGATCGCCGAGACCGGTGGTCAGAACGCCATGATCGTCGACTCGTCGGCACTGCCCGAACAGGTCGTGTACGACGTGCTCGCTTCGGCCTTCGACTCGGCCGGTCAACGCTGCTCGGCCCTGCGCGTGTTGTGCTTGCAGGACGACATCGCCGACAAGACGCTGCACATGCTCAAGGGCGCGATGCAGGAGCTTGCCATCGGCAACCCCGATCGCCTGTCCATCGACGTCGGCCCGGTGATCGACGCCGAAGCGCAGAACGGCATCACCCGTCACATCGAGCAGATGCGCGCCAAGGGCTTCCCGGTCGAACAACTCACGCTGCCGGACGCCACCCGTCACGGCACCTTCGTGCCGCCGACGCTCATCGAACTGACCGACCTTAAGGCGCTGCAACGCGAAGTCTTCGGCCCGGTGCTGCACGTGATTCGCTTCAAGCGCGCGCAACTCGACAAGCTGCTCGACCAGATCAACGGCACGGGCTACGGCCTGACGTTCGGTGTGCATACGCGTATCGACGAGACCATCGCTTACGTGACCGAGCGTGCGCACGTCGGCAACGTCTATGTGAACCGTAACGTGATCGGCGCTGTGGTCGGCGTGCAGCCGTTCGGCGGCGAAGGTTTGTCTGGGACGGGTCCGAAAGCAGGCGGTCCGATGTATCTGCCGCGACTGCTGGCGACGCGTCCCGCCGCCCTCGCACCGGAGCTGAACCGCAACGAAGCCGCACTCTCGCCGCTGGTGAACTACCGCGACTGGCTGCGTCAGCAAGCGGACAGCGCCCCCGCCATCGATCGCGTCGACCGCTATCTGGCAACGTCCGCACTCGACGCCACCGCCGTGCTGCCCGGTCCGACCGGCGAGCGCAATACGTACGGTCTGGAACCCCGTGGCCCGGTGCTGTGCGTCGCGGCGACGACACTCGGTGCACGCACGCAACTCGCGGCCGTACTGGCCACAGGCAACAACGCCGTCTTCACTGACAGCGCCGCCGCCCGCGAACTCGTGGGTGCGTTGCCTGCGACGCTCAAGGGACGTGCATCGGTGCTGGCGGCCGGTACGGATGCTGCGAGCGAAGCGGCGCTGGCTGCGGTGCTGTTCGAGGGGGACAGCGACGAGTTGCGTGCCCTGAACCGCCGCATCGCCACGCGCAACGGTCCGATTCTGTCGATGCAGGGTCTCGCCCCCGAGGCACTGGCGGCTGGCGACGACTACGCGCTGGAACGTCTGTTGTGCGAACGCTCGGTGTCGGTCAACACGGCCGCTGCCGGTGGTAACGCCAACCTCATGACCATCGGCTGATCTTTCGATCCATCGATGTCATCCCGCCGGATTTAGCGACGTCTCCTCCCGGATTCGTCCTAAATCTGGCGGTGCCGTTTGCTGCAGTCACCCCGACATATCCCCACTCACGCACCGGTTTCATCCCGAATCCGGGATGCATCGTCACAGCAACACCCGCCACACACGTCTCACACGAGACCGTCCCCCTCGCTCGCCGCAGCCTCCGCAACACCTTTCGCAAGCCCTGCGCACGACCGCCGTCTCACTTGCGCCGTCGTCGCGCCGCTAACTGCGTACATGCGCAATTTGAGCGAAAACGGGGTATCGTCGCGCCCGCCCCCGACATATAACGCGTCTCACCGCCTTCGAGCGGTCAACCCGTGCCGACGACACGTATCGTCGGCCATTGCGGTCTTCGGCACGCGTTTGCCCCTTTCGTCATGCCGGAAGATAGGCACGGCGCGCTCCTGAGCCGTACAAGGAGGCAACATGTCCCTTTGGAATCCCACGGCGGTCTCGTTCACCGTCTATTTGCTGTTGATGCTGGTGATCGGCTGGCTCGGTTACCGATCGACCAACAACCTCTCGGACTACATTCTGGGCGGACGCCGTCTCGGCAGCTTCGTCACCGCGTTGTCCGCGGGCGCCTCCGACATGAGCGGCTGGCTGCTGCTCGGCTTGCCCGGCGCGATTTACGTCGGCGGCCTGTCCGGCGTCTGGATCGCCATCGGTCTGGCCATCGGCGCGTGGGCCAACTGGCGTCTCGTGGCGGCACGGCTGCGGGTGCACACGGAAGTCTGCGGCAACGCGCTGACGCTGCCCGAATACCTGACGCAACGCTTCGGCGACCGCAGTCACGTGTTGCGCATCGTCACGGCGCTCGTGATTCTCACGTTCTTCACGATCTATTGCGCCTCGGGCGTGGTGGCTGGCGCACGTCTGTTCGAGACGATGTTCGGCCTCGACTATCACACCGCCTTGTGGATCGGCGCGGTCGCGACGATCGCTTACGTCTTCATCGGTGGCTTCCTTGCCGTGAGCTGGACGGACACGGTGCAGGCCTCGCTGATGTTCGCGGCGCTGGTCGTCACGCCGATTGCCGTCATTACCATCGACGGCGGACCGGTCGCAGCGGTCACGGCCGTCACCGCCGTGCATCCCGCACACACCGACTGGTTCGGCGATCTCGCGCCCATCGGTGTGATCTCGATGCTCGCCTGGGGCCTCGGTTATTTCGGCCAGCCGCACATTCTGGTGCGCTTCATGGCCGCGCGCTCGGCGGCGGCGATTCCGCAGGCACGTCGCATCTGCATGACGTGGATGGTGCTGTGCCTGGCGGGCGCGGTGGCCGTGGGCTTCTTCGGACTGGCGTTCTATAGCGCGCGTCCCGAGTTGGGTGCGGGCGTGCAGGCGAACGCCGAAACCATCTTCATGGCGCTCACGACGCAACTCTTCACGCCGTGGCTTGCAGGTGTGTTGCTGGCCGCGATTCTCGCTGCCGTCATGAGCACGCTGTCGTGCCAGTTGCTGGTGTGCTCCAGCGCGCTCACGGAAGACCTTTACAAGACCTTTGCGCGCGGACCGGTGAGCCAGAAGCGTCTCGTGTGGATTGGCCGCGCCATGGTGCTGGCCGTGGCCGTCGTGGCCGTGCTGCTCGCGATGGATCCGGAGAGCCGGGTCCTTGGCATGGTCAGCTATGCCTGGGCAGGTTTCGGGGCGGCCTTCGGTCCGCTGGTGCTGGCCACCGTGCTGTGGCCGCGTGTCACCCGCAATGGGGCCTTGGCGGGCATCGTGGTCGGGGCGGCCACGGTCCTGATCTGGAAGCAGTTCGGCTGGTTCGACCTGTACGAGATCGTGCCGGGCTTCGCGCTTGGTGGTCTGGCGCTGTATGTCGTCAGCCGACTGGATCGTGCGCCGAGCGCCGAGGTACTGGTCCGTTACGCCGCCGCCGAAACAATTCTGAAGGACATCCGCGAAGGCAAATCGACGGGCGAAGTCATCGGCGGTGGCACCGACGCACCGGTGGCGCAACCTTCGCCATAAGGCGGTAGCACCTTCTATCGGAATTTCTCCCTCTTGACCGGCGCGAGCAGCCATCCAATACTGCCGCGTCGGACGCATTTTGCGTTTGATTGCGATTGATGCCGCCACGGGTCAACCGGCCCGATGTTGACGGCGTTTCAAGAAAGGCGTGCCGCGGCGATCCCGCAGACACGCCACTCAACGACACACACATGCAAGGAGAGGGTTGATGCAATCGAAGCTTACGGCTAGCGCCGTCGCAGTCGCGGGGCTGCTCGCGTTTGGCGCGGCTAACGCGCAACAGGCGCAGGAAGTGAAGCTGGGTTTTGCCGCACCGCTCACGGGCGCTCAGGCCCACTACGGCAAGGACATGCAGAACGGCATTCAGCTGGCCATCGACGAGTACAACGCCACCAAGCCGACCGTCGAGGGCAAGCCGGTGAAGTTCGTGCTGCAATCCGAAGACGATGCGGCCGACCCGCGTCAAGGCGCGCTCGTTGCACAGAAGCTGGTCGACAACGGCATCAAGGGCATGCTCGGCCACTTCAACTCTGGCACAACCATTCCCGCATCGCGCATCTACGCGTCGGCCGGTATTCCTGAAATCGCCATGGCCACGGCCCCGGAATACACCAAGCAGGGCTTCAAGACGACGTTCCGCATGATGACGTCCGACATCCAGCAGGGTTCGGTCGTCGGCACGTTTGCCGTCAAGAAGCTGGGCTTCAAGAACATCGCCATCGTCGATGACCGCACCGCTTACGGTCAGGGTCTGGCGGACGAGTTCGAGAAGGCCGCCAAGGCTGCCGGCGGCAAGATCGTGCGTCGCGAATTCGCCAACGACAAGGCCGTTGACTTCCGCGCCATTCTCACGAACCTGAAGCGTTCGAACCCCGACGTGGTGTTCTACGGCGGTGCCGACGCACAGGCCGGTCCGCTCGCCAAGCAAATGCGCGAACTCGGCATCAAGGCCACGCTGATGGCGGGCGAAATGGTCAAGTCGGACGCTTTCCTGAAGATCGCCGGTGACTCCGCCAATGGCTCGGTCGTCTCGCTCGCCGGTCTGCCGCTCGACAAGATGCCCGGTGGCGCCGCTTACGAGTCGCGTTACAAGGCCAAGTTCGGCGCAGGCCCGGAAACTTACTCGCCCTACGCTTATGACGGCGCAATGGCCATGATGTCGGCCATGAAGAAGGCCAACTCGACGGACCCGGCCAAGTACCTGCCGGTACTGGCGAAGACGAGCATGCCCGGCGTGACCACGCGTGAGCTGGCTTACGACAACGTGGGCGACCTGAAGTACGGCTCGATCACGCTGTACAAGGTGGTCGACGGCAAGTGGACCGTGCTGGAAACCGTCGGCGGCAAGTAAGCCGTCGACTTGCCTGAGCGCTGACATTCAGTGCGCAAGGCATCGAAGTCAAACGACAAGGGCCGGTGTGCATGACTCACCGGCCCTTGTGCTTTGTAACGCACCCCGGATACTGGGGCGGCTCCGGAATGCCCCGTTCGATCAGACAGCGTTCGGCGTTATTGCATCTTCGGCGTCGTCGCCACGTCGACCGGCCGCCTTATCGCCAGCAGTCTTCGACTCGCGCGTCGCGGGCCAGACATCCGCTGGCAACTTCGCGCGCAACTCGGGCGGCAACGCGTCGCGTGCGAAGACAGGCTCAGCGACACCCGCCTCGCGCTGCGTCTGATAATCGCGCCATGCCACCAGGGCGTAACGCATCAATAGGCCAATGGCCACGAGATTGATAAACGCCATCAGGGCCGTACCCACATCGGCAAAGCTCCACACCAACGGCAAGCTCGCAACGGACCCGAGCATCACGGCCAGCAAAACGAACGCACGGAAGATGTTGAGGAACCATGGACGCTGCGTCAGGAAATCCATGTTCACTTCCGCATACGCGTAGTTGCCGAGCACGCTGGAGTACGCGAGGAAGAACACCGTAATGCCGGTGAAGACTACTGCCCAGTCACCGAAGTGCACACCGAGCGCGCGTTGCGTCAGCACGGTGCCTTCGGGCGCTGCACCGGGAATGAACTGCCCCGAGAGCAGGATCATGAACGCCGTTGCAGAACACACGACAATGGTGTCGAAGAACACGCCGAGCATCTGCATCAGTCCTTGCTGCACCGGATGCTTCGTCGTGGCCACCGCCGCCGCATTGGGCGCACTGCCCATGCCCGCCTCGTTCGAGAAGAGGCCACGCTTCACGCCCATCAGCACGGCCTGACCGACCGCATAGCCGACAATGCCACCCGCCGCAGGCTCAAGTCCGAACGCGTGGCGCCAGATCATCGCGATCATGCCGGGGATGTGTTCGATATTGACGATGCAGACGTACGCCGCAAGGCTCAGATACGCAATCGCCATGACCGGCACGATCCATTGCGCGAAGCGTGCAACACGTCGTACGCCGCCATAGATGATCGGTGCAGTGAGCAGAACCAGCGAGATACCGGTCCACTGCGGCTCCCAGCCGAACGACGCTTCGAGTGCCTGGGCAATCGAATTCGCCTGAACGGAATTGAGTGCGAAGCCGAACGTGTAAAGCAGCACGACAGCAAAGGCGATGGCAAACTTGCGCGAACCGAGTCCGAGTTGGATGTAATACGCCGGTCCGCCACGGAAGGTGTTGTCGCGATGCGGGATCTTGAAGATCTGTGCGAGGGTCGACTCGACGAACGCCGAGGCCATGCCGAGCAGCGCCGTCATCCACATCCAGAATATTGCGCCCGGACCGCCGATGGTCAGCGCGACCGCGACACCTGCAATGTTCCCCGTACCGACTCGGCTCGCAAGCCCCGTCGCAAATGCCTGAAACGGTGAAATGCCGGTGGTGCTGCCTGAAGTGCGCAGCAAGTTGACGCTATGCGCAAACGCACGAATCTGGATGCCACCGAACCGCAAGGTGAAGTACAAGCCTGCGCCGAGCAGGGCAATGACCAGCGGGTAACCGGATAGCACCCCGCCAATCGCGTCGACCACCGAATTGAGCCAACTTTCCATTGATCGCGTCTCCTTTCGTAACCGCCTGTCGTCCCCTGGGAAATCGGGGCGTGAGGCAGGAGAATCGCAAGATTTCGCTCAATTCGACACTTTGCCGCTGCACTTTGCGTTTATTCCTAGGCGTTGACGCGCTTGGGAACGTCATGTCCGGCGCGCGGGCAATAAAAAAGCCGCTCGGCATTCACCGGGCGGCTCAAAGACAAGGCAAGGAGACATCGGTGCGTAGATTAACAGGGGAATATGTCGAGGGTGTGACGCGCGGAAGGACTTGCGGTGGGGAGGGGGATCGGTAGGCGGCAATTCAACGCAAAGGGCAAGTTGAGAAAGTGCATTCGCTCATACTTCTCGGCCTGGCAGCTTGTCTCGCTATCGAGCATTGCAGGACGATAGTTGCGCCGTAGGCAGCACGTCGATGGAACCAGATACCGCCCGGTTCGTAAGTGATTGAAGCATCGTCGCCGGAGAGCCTTCCATTAAAATCTGCCCTGATCTTGCATGAAGCCATATTTGCAGGCCTCGAAAAAAGCCACCATGAATTGCCCATGGACGATCCGTTGACGGTTGTGGTTACCATCGCAATGTTGTAGTTCAACTGAGATCGCGTACTCTCCAATCCGAACGTGCGAAAGAGTACCTGCAATTCCTCGTTGAACTTCCGCACATCCTTGTCGGCGACCACACTGATCGGTTTGACCGACGCCTCATGAATTGGCGGCATCGTGCTGTAGGTTCGCCAATAGTTCCACCTCGTGGATTTGCGTCCACTTTCCAAATAGCCTCCATGCTCATCGAAGGTCGGCCATCCCCACCAATACCAGGCGTTTTCGTCCACGTTCGGTGTACCGGAGCCCTTGGACAGGCAGATCAATTGCTCACGTCCACTCGGGGACTGCGTGACAATAAAATTTCCCTGATCTTTCGCAGCCCGCAACTCCGCGCCCCGACCGTTTCCATTGACGATCGTGCACGCCAGGACTTTGGCGTCTCGACGAGACGAAACGTAGAAATACAGTGCCTCTCCATGCTTCTTTCCCTCCGGGCTGGGCGTAAGAGAAAACCGCGAGACCCTCCACTGCTGGTCGACCAGAATTGCTTTTTCGATCTCCTTGATGATTTCCTTCGGCACCTCCTTGACACTGCCCGGGGTGCTGGCGAGTTTCCACACCCAATCGTTGCTGCCCGGCGACCTCCGTTGGCACGAAAGCAGTTTGCCGTCGTCATCTCGCGTCAGGCCCCACACACCACAGGTCGTGCCAGCTCTTTTACCCTGCTTCAACTGCACGACACCGGACTCCGCCAAAAACGACTCCGTGAGCAAGTTCTTGGCCGTTACGTCGCCAGCCTCATCGATGTTCTTGCCCTGCATCTTCAATGCCCCACCCAGCGTGGCACCTTCCGACGCATGCAGATTCCCGACGTTAGCGGTGCCGGTTACGTTGGCCTGCCCGACTTGAAGGGTGCCCGTACCCGTAATGTCTTTCGCGCCAACGATACTGTGATTCGTGCCCCGATCGCTCAGGTCGAGTTCACCTTTGATGTTCGCACTGCCCGTGATCTCGATCTGCTTCGCTTCTATTTTTTTGTCGGCAACAATGGTGTTCGCCCTAACTTCGCCAACACCAACGATGTTGTGTCGCGCAACCGTTTTGCCATTCTTGTCACGCTCCTCAAAATCCAGCGGCCCTGTCATTTTGGAACCATCGCGTCGCACGAAAACGCTCAGGGCACTTGTGGCGTACCCCCCTCTGATGGCAACCAGTCCTGCCGCACCGACCGGATTGAAAACACGACCGGTACTTCCGCCAGAATCCAGGAACCTGAATTCCTTCTTGCCCTCGTCTGAAGACACGCCGCCCAACGCACCGATCTTGCGTGCGGCAACGATCGCTGCATCGAGATCCGGTTCCGAAGAGTAGCGTTTCAACATGGGCTTACTGATGTAGGTCAATGTCTCGACATTGCAGGTACCTTTCGCGTCACACGCGGGATACACGCGAATAGCGTACTCGCCAACGTTACCCGGCGGCGTCGTTCCCATACCGACTGCTCCGGTCGCCTTGATGAGCGTCGTCGCATCCAGATTGCCGACGAAACGGCCTAACGCGTCGCTTTTCTGAACGAACGTGACGCCGTTGACTTCGAAGGTTCGTTTCGAGTCGCTCAGAAGCGCGTCGATTTCATGGTGATGCGCTACGACAAAGCTCTCCACCCGGCCACCAACCTCCTTTAACGCCTCCCCCACACGCTCGGCTTTCTCGATACGCATATGCCTCGATTGATTGACCCCCCAGAACGAAATCAATACCCCAACGACAGCGACGGCCACCGCCGCAGAAATCAAGAAGACACCCGATTGTCTCTTCCGCATCGCACCTCCTCAGACGATACTGCATTGCGCCATATGGCGCGTGACAGCAAAGTCGTCAAAAAATCGGACATTATGCGAGCGGACGTGCCCCCCGAAAATCAGGGAACCCCTGAAATTCGGCATCGGGGATGTCCGAAAACGAAAGCGATTACCCAAAAAGAAAAATGCCGCACGGTACTTACCGTGCGGCCTATTCGGAGACGACAGACCTTACCGCCTCCCAATTCCATTCGCTGACATGCCCTGCGTTCGCAACATGCCAGCGACCACGCCTAACACTCGACGATATTCACCGCCAATCCGCCACGTGCCGTTTCCTTGTACTTCGTCTTCATATCGGCACCGGTTTCGCGCATCGTCTTGATGACGGAGTCGAGCGACACATAGTGCGCACCGTCACCGCGCAGGGCCATGCGTGCGGCATTCACCGCTTTCACGGACGCCATCGCATTGCGCTCGATGCACGGAATCTGCACGAGGCCGCCGACCGGGTCGCACGTCAGACCCAGGTTGTGCTCCATGCCGATCTCGGCGGCGTTCTCGACTTGCTCGACCGTGCCGCCAAGCACCGCGGCAAGCGCACCCGCCGCCATCGAACACGCCACGCCGACTTCACCCTGACAGCCCACTTCCGCGCCTGAAATCGACGCGTTGAGTTTGTACAGAATGCCAATGGCTCCCGCCGTGAGCAGGAAGTCGATCACGCCCTGTTCGTTCGCGCCGTGCACGAAGCGGTCGTAGTAATGCAGCACCGACGGGATGATGCCCGCAGCACCGTTGGTCGGCGCCGTCACGACACGACCGCCCGCTGCGTTCTCCTCGTTGACCGCAATCGCGTAGAGGTTCACCCAGTCCATCACCGACAGAGGATCGGACAGTGTGCGCTCTGCACGTTGCGTCAACTGACGATACAGCTCCGGCGCGCGGCGTCGCACGTGCAGCGGCCCCGGCAACTCGCCGTCGGCCTCGGCGTTACCGATGCCGCATCCGCGCGTCACGCACGATTGCATCACGTTCCAGATGTTGAGCAATCCGCGACGAATGTCCTCTTCCGCGTTCTCGCCGTGATGCCAGACCTTCTCGTTCTCCCACATCAGTTGGGCGATGGACTTGCCGCTGGCCCGGCACATCTCCAGCAGTTCCTTGCCCGTGCGGAACGGATACGGCAATTGATCGTGCGCGGAGAGCACTTGCGCGTTCGACGCACCGGCCGTCACCACGAAGCCACCGCCGACCGACAGATAGCGTCCTTCGCGCAGCTTGTTACCCGAGCCATCGAAGGCATGGAATTTCATGCCGTTCGGGTGCTCCGCCATTGCCTCGCGGCGGTAGAACACCATGTGCTCCTTCTCGACGAAAGGCACGTCGTGCTTACCGAGGATCGACAATACCTTCGCTTTGCGCAGGGTGGCCAGACGCGCAGCAATCGCCGACGGATCGACCGTATCGGGCGCTTCTCCCATAAAACCCAGCAGCACGCCCTTGTCGGTGCCGTGACCCTTGCCGGTCGCGCCCAACGAACCGTACAACTCTGCGCGTACCGACGCTACCTGCGACAGAAGCCCGTCGCGGTCCAATCCCTGCACGAACATCAGCGCCGCGCGCATGGGCCCCACGGTATGCGAACTCGACGGTCCGATACCGATCTTGAACAAATCGAAAACTGAAACGGCCATGAGGCTTTCCTGAAGTTCTGAAACGTGTTTGTGACTCGACGGATACCGCCAGTCTGGCGCTTCCGAGTTACATCTATAGAGACAAAAAGGGGCCAGCAATGTTTCTGCCGGCCCCCGTTTGTCGAATTATCGCGACGTTTTACTCGTAGTCGCTCATCGGTACACAGGCGCAGAACAGGTTCCGGTCGCCGTAGACGTTATCGGCACGTCCGACCGGCGGCCAGTACTTGCGCTCGCGCAAAGCCTTCACCGGATACGCTGCCTGACTACGGGCATAGGCGTGCGTCCATTCGTCGGCCGTCACGACATCCGCCGTGTGCGGTGCGTGCTTGAGCGGGTTGTCTTCGCGGTCGGCACGGCCTTCTTCCACCGCGCGAATTTCCTCGCGAATCGTCACCATCGCCTCGATGAAGCGATCCAGCTCGTGCTTCGACTCCGATTCGGTCGGCTCGACCATCAGCGTGCCCGGCACCGGGAAGCTCATCGTCGGGGCGTGGAAGCCGAAGTCCATCAGGCGCTTGGCCACATCGTCGACGCTAATGCCGCTGGTGTCCTTGAGGGGACGCAGATCCAGAATGCACTCGTGCGCCACCAGACCGCCCGGGCCCGTGTACAGCACCGGATAGTGCGGCGCGAGCTTCTTGGCGAGGTAGTTGGCGTTGAGGATGGCCGTCTCGGTCGCAGCCGTCAGGCCCTGTGCCCCCATCATGGCAACGTACATCCACGAGATCGGCAGAATCGATGCCGAACCGTAAGGCGCCGCCGACACCGCACCGATGCCATCGGCATCGCGCGAGTAGCCCGTCGAGCGCTGGTTCGGCAGGAACTGCGCCAGATGCGCGCCCACCGCCACCGGGCCGACGCCTGGGCCGCCACCGCCGTGCGGAATGCAGAACGTCTTGTGCAGGTTCAGGTGCGACACGTCACCACCGAACTCGCCCGGTGCGCACAGGCCGACCATCGCGTTCATGTTCGCGCCGTCGACATACACCTGACCGCCGTTGGCGTGCACGATCTCGCAAATCTGACGCGCACCCGCTTCGAACACGCCGTGCGTGGACGGGTACGTCATCATGATCGCGGCCAGACGGTCGCGATGCTGCTCGGCCTTCGCTTGCAGATCGGCCAGATCGACGTTGCCGTTCGCATCGCACGCGACGACTACAACCTGCATACCGGCCATCTGTGCCGATGCCGGGTTTGTGCCGTGGGCCGACGCCGGTATCAGGCAGATGTCGCGATGCGCTTCACCGCGCGATGCGTGATACGCCTGAATGATCAGCAGGCCTGCGTACTCGCCTTGCGAACCGGCGTTCGGTTGCAGCGAGACGGCGGCGTAGCCGGTCGCGGCGACGAGCATTTGCTCCAACTGGTCGATCATCGTGCGATAGCCGACGGTCTGCTCGGTCGGTGCGAACGGGTGAATCTGACCAAACTCCGGCCACGTCACCGGCAGCATTTCGGACGTCGCGTTGAGCTTCATCGTGCACGAGCCGAGCGGGATCATCGTGCGATCGAGCGCGAGATCCTTGTCCGACAGGCTGCGCAGGTAGCGCAGCATTTCGTGCTCGGAGTGATAGCGGTTGAACACCGGGTGCGTGAGGTACGCGCTCTGACGCGAGAGCGACGCCGGGAAACCGTTGACGACGGTGGCTTCGATGGCGTCGAAGTCCAGCGACACTGCGCTCTTGCCCAGACCTTCGGCGACGACTTCCCACAGCGCGATCACATCGGCACGCGTGCTGGTCTCGTCGAGCGAGATGCCCACGGTGTCGGCATCTTCGCGACGCAGGTTGAAGCGGCGGGCCGCAGCCACGGTGTGGACGGTGTCCGCACGACCTGCGACGGGCACCGTCAGCGTGTCGAAGAACGTCGCGTTACGCGGGGCAGCACCCAGCGTTGCGAGACCGGCGGCCAGCGTGGCCGTCAGACGGTGCACGCGCTCGGCGATCACGCGCAGCCCCTGCGGGCCGTGATATGCGGCGTACATGCTGGCCATGATGGCGAGCAGCGCCTGTGCGGTACAGATGTTCGACGTCGCCTTCTCGCGACGGATGTGCTGCTCGCGCGTTTGCAGCGCCAGACGCAGGGCAGGCTTGCCTTGCGAATCGACCGACACGCCGACCAGACGGCCCGGCATCGAGCGCTTGAGTTCATCGCGCGTAGCCAGATAGGCAGCGTGCGGGCCGCCGAAGCCCATCGGCACGCCGAAACGCTGGCTGTTACCGACAGCGACGTCGGCGCCCCACTCGCCCGGCGGCGTGAGCAACGTAAGCGAAAGCAGGTCGGCCGCTGCAATCAGCATGCCGCCCTTGGCATGGATCGCGTCGGCCAGCGCACGGTAGTCTCGCACGTCACCGCCCACGCCCGGGTATTGGACCAGCACGCCGAACGCGTCGATTTCCGTAGCAGCGGCGACCGGGCCGACCTGCACTTCGATGCCCAGCGGCTTGGCGCGCGTCTGCACGACTTCGATGGTTTGCGGCAGTACGTCGTCGGCCACGAAGAACGTATTCGACTTCGACTTGCCCGTGCGTTTGACCAGCGTCATCGCCTCGGCGGCAGCGGTCGCCTCGTCGAGCATCGACGCGTTGGCAATCGCTAGCCCCGTCATGTCGATGATCATCTGCTGGTAGTTGAGCAGCGCTTCGAGGCGGCCCTGCGAGATTTCCGGCTGGTACGGCGTGTAGGCGGTGTACCAGGCGGGGTTCTCGAGCACGTTGCGCAGAATCACGCCCGGCGTGAGCGTGTTGAAGTAGCCCTGACCGATGAACGACTTGAAGACCTGATTCTGGTCAGCCAGCGCGCGCAGTTGCGCCAGCGCCTGCGCTTCGGTTTGCGGTGCGGCGAACTGACCGAGCGACGTGGCAAAGCGCGCGCTGTCGCGGCGGATCGAGTCGGGCACGACGGCGTCGATCAGTGCGGCGCGCGAGGCGTAGCCAAGCTCGGAGAGCATGGCCTGTTGTTCGGGAGTATCCGGGCCGATGTGGCGCGCGGAGAAGTTGTCGCGCTGCTCAAGCTCGGCAAGCGAGCGGCGCGCGGCCTGCAGGTCGGTCAAAGCATTCATGGGTCAAATCTCTCGTTCGATCACGGCAAGTGACGGCGTAGGAGGTATTGCTTGATTCAGTTCGACGAAGTCAGTTCGACGAAGTCATGTCGTGTGAACAGCGCAGCGCGAGCCGAAGCCACGCAACGCCGTCCACTGACAGGACTCAGTCGTCAGACCGGTCGCAGGTTACGCGCCGATCTTCTTGGCGTAAGCGCCGGCGTCGAGCAGCTTGTCCAGCTCGGCCACGTTCGACGGCTTCACGCGGAACAGCCAGTTGCCGTAGGCGTCGCCGTTGATCAGGTCGGGCGAGCCCGGCACTTCTTCGTTCACTTCGAGGATCTCGCCGCTGACCGGCGAGTGGACGTCCGCAGCCGCCTTGACCGATTCGATCACGGTCGAGGCTTCGTCAGCGGCCACCGTGCGGCCGACATCCGGCAGCTCGACGAACACGATGTCGCCCAGGGATTCCTGTGCAAAGTCGGTAATGCCGACCGTCACGGTGCCATCGGCTTCGAGACGCGCCCATTCGTCGGATTCGGTGTACTTCAGGTTATCGGGGATGTTCGCCATGTTGACGCTCCGGAATTCAGTGTTTGGGGTATTCGGTTTTCGGTACTTCGTGTCGCCGTGCCGTAGTGGGTTCCTGCTCAGGCCACCACGGCCTTGCCGTGACGCACGAACGGTAATTTGACCACACGTGCGGGCAATTGCTTGTCACGAATTTGCACATGGACGATGGCACCGTCCGGCACGCCCTTCGGCAGGCGGGCAAAAGCGATCGATTGCTGGAGACTCGGGCTGAACGTGCCGCTGGTGATTTCACCATCACCCGCGTCCGTCATCACGACCTGATGGGCGCGCAGCACGCCGCCCTTGCCGTCGAGCACGAGACCGGCGAAGCGCCACGTCTGGCCACGCGAGATCAGAGAATCCTTGCCGACGAACGTACGGTCACTTTCCTTCTCGACGGTCCAGCCCAGACCGGCGTCGAGCGGCGACACGTTGTCGTCCATATCCTGACCGTAGAGATTCATGCCCGCTTCGAGACGCAGCGTGTCGCGCGCGCCGAGCCCTGCCGGACGCACGCCAGCGGCGACCAGCGCCTTCCACAGCGCCGCCACGTGATCCGAGTTCACAACGACTTCGAAGCCGTCTTCACCCGTGTAGCCGGTGCGCGCGATCATCAGCTCGCCGAAGGCAGTGTCTTTGGCGAACGCGGCGTTGAACGGCTTGAGGGTTTCGCTGACTGCCTGGCTGCCCGGCACGGCCTGCCACACCTTGGCGCGGGCGTTCGGGCCCTGCACGGCCACGATCGACAGATCGCGACGCGGGGTGATCGTCAGGCTGTAATCGCCGTGGGCGTTGAGCTGACCGATCCACGCGAGGTCCTTGTCGGCGGTACCGGCGTTCACGACGATGCGGAACCAGTCTTCGGCGATGTAATAGATGATGAGGTCGTCGATCACGCCGCCGCTCGGGTTGAGCATGCAGGTGTAGAGCGCCTTGCCCGGGGATTGGAGCTTGTCGACGTTGTTGGCGACGGCGAAGCGCAGAAATTCGCGGCAGCTCGGGCCGTGCAGGTCGACCACGCACATATGCGAGACGTCGAACATGCCTGCGTCGGTGCGCACAGCGTTGTGCTCTTCGATTTGGGAGCCGTAGTTCACCGGCATGTCCCAGCCGCCGAAATCGACCATGCGGGCACCGGCTGCGCGGTGCGTCTCGTTGAGCGGAGTACGTTTGAGTTCGGTCATCGGGGCGTCTGTCCGTAAGGCTCCAAGGTTCATGAATTCCGGACGACGTGTGGCGCGTGCGTCATTCGCCGATCTCGCCGTCCGAAAATGCAAAAAGGGGTCATCTCGACGACCGGCACTTGTCGCGCGGGGCGCGTGCCTGTGCACTAGCCCGGCGCAATGCCAGTTGGCGAGATGACCCCTCTGTCCTTGGTACCTGAGAGATTGCCCGGTTCATTTGATGACCGGCCCCTTCGGTGGATTGCCCGCGTGCCGTGCACGCTGCAACCGCTCTCCAGAGATCGAAGGCGATGCCTTCGGCGCGGCCGGTCCTTGATGCCTGAGAGTTTGTGGGTATTACCCCTTCGGCGGCGCCGGCATGTGCTTCCCGGCGCGCTCTCCCGACCACGCTCGCGCACTTTACGGGGAAAGCCGGGGGCTGTCAATTTGGGCCAAAAACGGCTCGACGTGCCGTGCGCGCTCCGTGCAATTTCAATGCCGATTCGATGTCGATTTAGCGCGATTCTCCCGGATTCGTGCCCGCCGGACACCCGTCCCGTCCCCATCGTCCGTTGCATACCGCCCAGATGCAGCGCTGCTTCGGAATCACTTCGAACCAGCGATAGCGGTCGCATTGCGCGAGCGCTGCGGCAATCGCTGCCGCTGCCGTTTGCGCCGTGGGTGCAGACGCCACTGCAGCAGAGGCCAGCTCTGAGTGCCCTTGCGCCTGCTGCGCGGCAGCAATCGCGCCGATGTCATCGTCGTCGTAATGGGCGGGCAGATCGGCGTTGGCCGCCGCCCGGGGTGGCGCACTGGTCCCAGCCCCTGCTCCGCTCCGGCTGAGCAATTGCATCATCGGGTCCGGGGCGTTGCTCGGGGATACGGCCGACGGCGATGTCGCAGCCGCCGTCAGCGCCGCCGTGGCCGCAGACGCGGTCAATGGCGCGCCGCCGCCCGCTGTGGTCGCGGCAATCTCGGCCGCCGCGCCCGACGCCGCCGCATCCACTGCAGCCAGCGCCTGTGCACGCGCCAGGGCAGCCGACGCTTCGCTCGCCGCACCAGCCACGGGGCTCGACGCCACCGGCGCGTCGTTACCGGAATTGAAAGGGGTGACGGCGATTCCGCCGGGCGGTTTCGGCACCGGATCGACAAACGGCGCGCGCAGATTCCACCAGATGCCAAGCAGTGCGATGGCGGCGAATACGGCCGTGCCGATCACGAGCGCGCTGTTGAGCCAGCCGGGCTCTTCACCACGCGCACGGCGCTCACGACGCGTGGGCCTCCGAGAATGAGACGAGGCACCTGACAGCGCAGGTTCAGTTTCGTCAGGCGCACCGGGAGACGAGACACCCGGCGTGCTCATCTCGGGCATCGCCCCCAAGGCGCCCACGGCACCCGCGCCGACCACACCGGCCATGCCGACGTCGGCAGCGCTCAGCCCGTCATCCCGGAATCCAGGTTCGGCATCTGCGAGTGTTGCGCCGCACTTCGCACAGTGCAGTGCACGCGTCGCATTGTTCGTCCCACAGGTTGGACATTGCACGGCGACCTCACCACGATGGCAACGTTTTTTATTATAGGCACCCGGTCGGCGTCGACGCCAGCGTGACGCCTTCTGCTTGCCGCCGCCCGTCGCGTCGGCCCCACAGTCGGCATCGCGCTCCGGGTGTCACGGCGGTGTGCATCCTGCGTGATAGACTTGCCCACCACCCGGCGCGTGCCCGTTCCGACCGAATCGCGAAACCTCTATCAGGCATGCCGCACGCGGCCAGCGCTTTCAATCTTCGTCCCCATCGCTTCACACCATGTCGTCCTTTCCGCTCAATCCTGCCCAGAACGAAGCCACGCACTATTTCGACGGCCCGTGCCTCGTGCTGGCTGGCGCAGGCAGCGGCAAGACGCGCGTCATCACGCAGAAGATCGCATGGCTCATCGAAGCCAAGGGATTCGAGCCGAAGCACATTGCCGCCGTGACCTTCACGAACAAAGCGGCCGCCGAAATGCGCGAGCGGGTGGCGAAGCAGCTCGAAGGCAAGACGCTCACCACGCCGGGCAAGGTCGGACGCAAGGTGCCCGTCAATCAGCTCACCATCTGTACGTTTCACTCGCTGGGCGTGCAGATCCTGCGACGCGAAGCGGAAAACGTCGGCCTCAAACCGCAGTTCTCGATTCTCGACGCCGACGACTGCTTCGGTCTGATTCAGGAACAGCTCGGCACGACCGACAAGGCGATGATTCGCGGCGTGCAAACCGCCATCTCCCTGTGGAAGAACGGCCTCGTCACACCGGAAGTGGCGCTCGCCGCCGCCGAGACGGCCGATGAACATCAGGCCGCCGTCGTGTATCGCAATTACATGGCGACGTTGCAGGCGTATCAGGCGGTCGACTTCGACGATCTGATCCGCCTGCCCGCCGAACTCTTCGAGCGCGACGAGGAAGTGCGCGAGCGCTGGCAAAACAAGCTGCGCTATCTGCTCATCGACGAGTATCAGGACACCAACACCTGTCAGTACCTGCTGCTCAAGCTGCTCGCCGGGCCGCGCGCCGCGTTCACCGCCGTGGGCGACGACGATCAGGCGATCTACGGCTGGCGCGGCGCGACGCTGGAAAACCTCAAGCAGCTGCAAGTCGACTTCCCGACGCTCAAGGTCATCAAGCTCGAACAGAATTACCGCTCGACGTCGCGCATCCTGACGGCGGCGAACAACGTCATCGCGAAGAATCCGAAAATCTTCGAGAAGAAGCTCTGGAGTGAGCACGGTCTGGGCGATCCCATCACCGTCACCGCGATGAACGACGAGGAGCACGAAGCGGAGTCGGTCGTCTTCCGTCTGTCCGCGCACAAGTTCGAGCGCCGCGCGGAATTTCGCGACTACGCCATCCTTTATCGCGGTAATCATCAGGCCCGCATCTTCGAACAGGTGCTACGCCGCGAGCGCATTCCGTACGTGCTCTCAGGCGGTCAGTCGTTTTTCGATAAAGCGGAAATCAAGGATCTCTGCGCATATCTGCGACTGCTCGCGAATCCCGACGACGATCCCGCGTTCATCCGCGCCGTGACCACACCGCGCCGGGGCGTGGGCAGCACCACGCTTGAAGTGCTGGGCAGCTTTGCGGGTCAGGCGAAGGTGTCGCTGTTCGAAGCGGTCTATATGGGCGCTGTCGAAGCGCGCCTGCAACCGCGTCAGCTCGACCCGCTGCGCGCGTTCTGCGATTTCATTCAGCGCATCGCAGCGCGAGCCGCCCGCGATCCGGCCAACGAGGTCATCGACGACCTCATGGAAGGCATTCACTACGAGGCGTATCTGTACGACACGTTCGACGAGCGTCAGGCGCAATCGCGCTGGACCACCGTGCTCGAATTCCTCGAATGGATGAAGCGCAAGGGCACGCGAAGCGAGACGTCGGCGACCGCAGAAGGTCTCGACTCGCTGGAAGATCAGGACGACGATGCCAAGAGCCTCATGGAACTCACGCAGACGATCGCGCTGATGTCGATGCTCGAAGGCCGCGACGGCGACGATCCGGACGCCGTGCGTCTGTCGACGCTGCACGCGTCGAAGGGGTTGGAGTATCCGCACGTGTTTCTCGTCGGCGTGGAAGAAGGCATCCTGCCGCACATCCGCGAAGACGAGGAAGTGACCGCCGAGAAGATCGAAGAAGAGCGCCGGTTGATGTACGTCGGTATCACCCGCGCGCAGCGCACGTTGCAACTGTCGTGGTGCAAGAAGCGCAAGCGCGCCCGTGAGACGTACACCTGTGAGGTCTCGCGTTTTGTGCCCGAAATGCAACTGGACGAAGCGCCGCCCCCGCCCCCCGAAGACGCGCCCATGTCGCCCAAGGACCGACTCGCCAGCCTCAAGGCGATGCTCGCTGGCGGCGCGAACAAGACGCCGTCGACCTAGGGCGCTTAAGCGTCGCGCGTCCTCCACAAACGAATAGCCCCCGCGAGCGGGGGCTGGACCAGGACACGGCCAAACTGCAGGCCATACGGCGACATACGACGACGTCCTTACCGAGGCTGTCGGCGGCGGCAGGCACGCCGGGAACGCGATGCTTACCGCTACTTGCCACTACCCGAAGACGTTTGGTCACATGCGGCAGCCGGGCTCGTTGCCACGACCACACCCGCCAGACCGGTCAAACAAAGCAGGACTGCAACCATCAGTTTTCGCATAGGCTCGCCTCCTCTCGTCAGGTGAAGTTTCACTATAGGAGCGCATCCTTTCGAAGACAAAGATATCTTGACCATCGACGCGGGCCGGGTGATAGTCGGTAAAAAACGGGCGAAACGATACGCAAGTTGCGTCGATTTCGATCCAATGCCCACACTCTCCGCATCTTCGTCAGGCGCTTTTTTGTCAGGCATGCCATACGTTTGACGGGCACCGCGGTCGCGCGTGTGCGGCGCCGATCCCCAGTTTTTGTGGAGCGTAGTGCGTGAGACTGCATATTCTGTCCGACCTGCATTTGTCAGTGGCGCCGTTGGCCATCCCCGACGTCGATGCCGACGTCACGATCCTCGCGGGCGACATCAGCCGCCCGGCGCAAGCCATCGAATGGGCGACGCAATTGCCGCGCCCCGTCATCTACGTTCCCGGTAATCACGAGTTCTACGGCGCGACGCTCGCCGGCACGCTGGCCGAATTGCGACGTCTGACGGTTGGCACCAACGTGCATCTGCTCGAACGCGGTGCGGTCGTCATCGGCGGCGTGCGCTTCGTCGGCACAACGTTGTGGACGGACTTCGCGCTTTACGACGCCGAGGGCAAACACGACGCAGCGGTCGAAGAGTCGCAGAAGTTCGTGCGCGACTTCACGCGCATTCGCGTCGGCGATCCCGCCGCGCCGTGGTCCGACCTGCCTTTCTTTTCGCCGGACGACTGTGCAGCGCTGTGTCGCGAGAACGTGGCCTGGCTCGCGCGCACCTTCGCCGCGCCCCACGATGGCCCGACTGTGGCCGTCACACATCACGCGCCAACGCCGCAGAGCATTCACCCGCGCTTCGCGGGCTCCCTCGTCAATCCTGCGTTCATTTCGGATCTGACCTCGCTTATCGAGCAATCCGACGCCGCTTTGTGGATCCACGGCCATACGCACGATTCGTTCGACTATCGCGTTGGTCACACGCGCGTGTTGTGCAATCCGCGCGGTTACTGCTTCGAGGGGCGTGTCGAGAATCCGGCCTTCGATCCGCAAATGATTGTGCGTGTGTGACGCGACGGGTCTGAAACGCCGGTCTCGCGCGAACGCAGAAACAAAAATCCCCGCCGAAGCGGGGATTTTTCGTTGCGGCTTGCGCAAACGCGACGCGCTTACTTCGCCGCGCTCACCATATAGTCGACTGCGGCCTTGACGTCGTCGTCCGACGCGTTGGCTGCCCCGCCCTTCGGCGGCATGGCGTTCAGGCCCTTGAGTGCCGCGTTGTGCAGCGTCTCGATGCCGGTCGCAATACGCGGTGCCCATGCGGCCTTGTCGCCGAACTTCGGCGCACCTGCCACACCGGCCGCGTGGCAAGCCATACACACGGTGTCGTAGAGCTTCTTGCCTGCGTCGACGTTGCCCCCTGCACTGGCGGCGGCCGGGGCGGCTGTCTTGAGCGACGCCATTGCGGCGGCAGCCGCTGCGGCCGAACCTGCGTCGGCGCCCGAAGCGGCGGCTGGTGCCGCAGCACCCGATGCGGCCGCTGCCCCGGACGCGGGTGCCGCCGGTTCAGCAGGCTCCTGCAACTTGCCGCCCGACGCGTTCGCCATATAGACGATGGCGCGGCCGATTTCGTAGTCCGTCACGTCGTCGGGGTTGGTGCCCCCGCGCGCGGGCATGCCACCTTTGCCCGCCAACGCGATCTTGAGCATGTCGTCGTAACCGGGCTTGATGCGCGGGGCCCAGTCTTCGGTGGAGCCAACTTTCGGCGCGCCTGCTACACCGGAGGCATGGCAAGCGGCGCAAACGGCCTTGTAGAGTTGTTCGCCGGTTTGATAGACGCGCGGTGCGTTGGCGTCTTTGACCTCGACATGCGCCACGGGCGCGATGCGCTCGGCAATGGCTTTTTCGGTCATGGCGGAACTACCGGCACCGGTCAGGGCGTTGTTGCCCACGTAATTGACCAGCAAAACGATAATGACGATCGGGACGAGAAAACCGGCAATGACTGCGGCGATGAGCTGCTTGGGTGTTTTAATCAGGGACTCGTGCTCGTTATGTGCTTCACTCATGCGGGATCTCTCAATAGTTTTTGTGGAAACCGAGTGCATCACACCGGATAGCTCGCATCGGCCGCGGGCACCATCCAGTCAAAATAACGAACCATTGTAGCAACAAACCCTCGCCCGATGACGTGCCAAGGCAGTGCGCAGACGCCGCAAAAGTCCCGTATTTTCCCTAACTTACGCGAAAGCAAAAGCGGTGTTCCGCGTAGTTCGTGCGCAAAGTGCGGGCAGGTTGCATGCACATCAAATCCGCGCGGGATGGGCGTCCGGTAGAGAATCGCCGCATTGTGAGGCGAGAGAATGCACGGGGCATGGACGCCACGCGGCAAAACCGCTATGCTTCTACCTCTTTGCCTGCCGGTACGCGCGTTCGCGCCTTCTTCCCCGGTGGTCAGCACAGCGCCCGTAGCTCAGGGGATAGAGTATCGGCCTCCGAAGCCGAGGGTCACTGGTTCGATTCCAGTCGGGCGCACCAATCTGCCGTTTGCCTTTCCCGTTGGACGCCCTCGTTCTGCTCTCTCCGGCTCCCTCTCCCCGCTCGACTTAAAACACCACCAGCCGATCCACCAGTTGCGCCATCCGGGAATTCGACGCCGACCACGATTCCACCGTCGACGACCGTCCGTCGAAGTACACCGTATTGATGACCGAGCCGTCCTGACTCAGGGTCAGCGTCGCGTAGGCGAGGTACTCGCTCGGTGTGTTGCCCCACAAGGAATTACGCCACGCGCGGCGCACCGTGTAGTTCAGCACGACGCAGCCCGTCGGCCAGGTGCCCGGGCTGTAGATCGTGCTGATGATCCCGTAGGCCCGCAAACGCCCCTGAATCGCAGGCAGCAAATCGGAAATGCCATCCGGTGCCAGCTCAATGCACATGTTGCGCGAGAGCAATTCGGGGGCCGCTGGCTGCGTCGGCGGCGAGACTGAAGGCAACTGGTCCGAGAGCACCACGCCCGTCGACACGACACTCGCCGCCACCTGCGCCGCGAGGATCGGCGCAGGCGTGGTGAAAAGACAACCGTTAAGCGTCGCGCTGGCCGTCGCCGCCAACGCCAGCGCCATCGCGAGGCGCTTCATCAGAACGGTGAAACGCCAAGGAGAATCGTCTGCAACCAGCCGCCGTTGCTGCCGTCTGCGACCTGGCCATCGTCCACACGTGCCACCTTGGCCTGCCCAACCTTGCTCGACGCCACCACGTTGGCGGGCGAGATATCGAACTTGTTGACCACGCCGGTGAAGCGGAACGTTTCCATATTGCGCCCCTGCATGACCTGCTTTTCCCCGCCGACCACGTAAGCGCCATTGGGCAGCACCTCCACGATCGCCACCGCAATCGTCCCGGTCATCGCGGAACTCGACGTATTCGTGCCGTTACCCTTGAAGCTGCTCGCCTGCTGGCCGATGTTGAACCAACGCTCCAGCACCGAATCGGCCCCGTCCGCCTTGGCGCTCTTGGCCGTCATGCTCGCGTTGCGCGACGTGTCGCTCTGCGATTTGCTGGTGCCCGTGGAGTTTTCCGAGACGGCAATCGTCAGCAAGTCCCCGATGCGGTGCGCCACCGGCGTTTCGAACCAGTTCGTCGCCGTGGTGGACTGGTAGATGGAACCGCCGGTCTGGACGTTGGCGACGCGCGGCATCGGCATGACCGCCATCGGCGTTGCCGTGACCTGCGGGCCCGAACAACCGCTGAGCGCAACACTTGCGCTCGCGAGCACCGCCAGCCAGGCCAGCGTACGGGTCAGAATGCGCGTTGCCGCGCTCGGTAGCATCGACAGTTTCGACATGGTGAGGCGCCCCCGCGCCGATCCCGGATGCCGTATCCGGATGTCTTTCGAAAGTGGTGAACGGTTGGCAGGCGGCACGGCCCCCGCCAGACGAAGACAGCACAGCGGCCATCTTCTTGCCGGATAGTAAGAACCGCGCGTGCAGTCACTGCGCACAAATAGAGGAAAATTTGTGGAGGCACGACGCGCGGCGTCCCGAAGCTGAGAGAATGGCGCGCCGACCATGGGAGGGCCGCACTCGGTTGCCCGGTCGTCAACAACGCAGCAGTCAATTTCAGCCGCTAACTTCGTCAGAACACCCGAGCGCATGAATTCAGGCATCACTCGCAAGCTGTTCCTCGCGATCTTCGCGACGGGTCTGGTCACCATGGCGGCCACGACGGCCATCGTGCGTGCCGCCGTGGGCGGACACAGTTGGTTACGCGGCGACAACCTGATGTATCTGGCGATTCTCGGCATCGCCCTGCTCGGCGCTGTCGCGCTGCGGCTCGCCCAGCGTCTGCTCGTGCCCGTCACGCCTCTGCTCGAAGCCACGCACCGCATGGCGATGGGCGACTACAGCGTGCGTGCCCCCACCGCCGGGGCAGACGAGCTCGCGCGGCTCGCCGTCGACCTGAACCGTCTGGCCGACACGCTGGCGCAGAACGACCGCCTGCGCCGCAATCTGCTCGCCGATATTTCCCACGAACTGCGCACACCGCTGTCGATCCTGCGCGGCGAAATCGAAGCGATGGAAGACGGAGTGCGACCGCTCACGCAGGACGCGCTCGCCTCGCTGCGGGTTGAGATCTCGTTGCTCTCCAAGCTGATCGACGACCTGTACGAACTGTCGCTTTCCGATGTGGGCGCGCTGACCTACGAGTTCGCGCCGGTCGACATGACCGAGCGCGTCGCGACATCGGTCGCCGCCTTCGGCGACTGGTTCGAAGCCAAGGGCATTGCGCTGAACGTGCACCTCCCGAACGACACGCTCACGGTCGACGGCGACCTGCACCGTCTCACGCAGCTCATCGGCAACCTGTTTGAGAATTCGTTGCGCTATACCGACGGTGGCGGCGCAGTGCGTGTCTATCTGTCGGCGACCGAGACACAATTGCGTCTGGAGATCGAAGACTCCGCGCCCGGCGTACCGGACGACGCCCTGCCCCGCCTGTTCGAGCGCCTGTTCCGGGTCGAAGCGTCGCGCAGCCGACGCAGCGGCGGTGCGGGCCTCGGACTCGCACTTTGCAAACATATTGTCGAAGCGCACGGCGGTCAGATCGCCGCGCGACACTCGCCGCTGGGCGGTCTGGCGCTGGCAATCACCCTCCCGCGTCAGAACCCGGCCGCGACCGGCGCTGCCGCATCGACATCGACGGCCTGCGCACTGAGCGCGGCCGCCAGCTGTTTTGGCACCCAAGCCCTGACGACCCTGAGTTGAGCCTGCCCTTTATGCACACGCACTCGTCGACATCCCTGCAAAGCGCTTCAAGCCTTTCCTCCCTCACGCCCACGCTGCCAGCGCATTCGTCCATCGTCTCGACGCCCGCCGCCGTGGCGCTCTCGGACGCTGCGCCGATTCTGATCGTCGAAGACGAGCCGAAACTCGCCGCGCTGCTCGCCGAGTATCTGCGCGTGGCCGGCATGCCGTGTCGCATCCTGACGGACGGGCGCGACGTGCTGCCGGCCGTGCGCGTAACGCAACCGCGTCTGGTGCTCCTCGACCTGATGCTGCCGGGCATGGATGGCCTCGAAGTCTGCCGCGCCGTGCGCGAGATTTCCGAAGTACCTATCGTGATGCTGACTGCGCGCGCGGCGGAAACCGACCGCCTGCTCGGACTCGAACTCGGTGCCGACGACTACATCTGCAAGCCCTTCAGCCCGCGTGAAGTGGTCGCGCGCGTCAAGGCGATCCTGCGACGCGTGCGCGGCGGTGCGATGGCCAGCGCTGGCACCGCAATGCCGACGCCCACCGCTGCGCCAACGCCGGCGCTCGTGATTGATGCGGTGCGTCATCACGCGAAGCTCGATGGGCATGAACTGCCGCTAACACCGGTCGAGCTGCGACTGCTCGCCACGCTCGCCAGCCATCCCGACAAGACGTTCCCGCGCGCGCATCTGCTCGACCGGATGTACGACGATCACCGCGTGGTCGCCGACCGCACGGTGGACAGCCACATCAAGAATCTGCGTCGCAAGTTGCAGGCAATCCGGCCGGACGAGGAGATCGTGCGCTCGATCTACGGCGTGGGTTACCGGCTGGAGTTGCGCACGGACATCCCGGCCGCGTCCGTCTCGTTGACCATGCCGACGGTGCGACCCGGCGTCGCGGCTATCGACAACCCGGCCGGGGCGGTGCCAGAATAGGCGCACCCGCTGCCCAAGCGGGATTCATTGAGGAGAATGTCGATGCCACGCCGCACCGCCACGCTGTCCCCGATGTTCCTGAGCACCGCTTCCCCTGCCACACACCGCGCATCGACAATCGTTGGCACTGCCGAGTTTGGCGACGCACCGTCGTCCGTCAGATCGATCCACTGCCTGCTGAAGATCACTGCCGCGTCCCTGTTACTCGGCGCGAGCGGCTTTGTCTTTGCGCAAACGCCGGTATGCTTCGATAGCGTCGGTCGCGCGTTACCGCCGGAGCAATGCTCGCAGGCCGCCCGCAATCAGGCCGCCGCACAGGAGGCATCTTCCGCCGCTGCCGCGCCGAGCAAACGCGACTACTGCAAGACGCTCGCCGACAAGATCGCCAACACGCCGGACAAGCCGGTGTACACCCGCGATCAACGCGTCGATTCGCCTGCAGGCAATCGCGTCGACATTCCTACACGCACAAACCCGCGCAAAGCACTCAAAGAGCAATACATGCGCGAGTGTACGTAGGCGGACACCTACAAGTTAGCGAAAGATAGCAACACGTTAGCGGAACTTGTCGCGCAATTTTCTTGACAATACCGTCAGAGACCGCATAATCGACGTCACGCCGATGCAACGATTTCCGCCTTCGCGACACCGTGAAACGGACATCACGCTACGCTCTCTGGCCGATCAACCGTCACCATCGGCATCCGTCGGATGCCAAACGATCGTCCTCATCACCCGCTTCAATGCTGCGGGGACCGGTGCCGAAAGGCACGTTCCCATCGGCCTGACGTTTAATCCACATCCACGCCGCTACGCTCTGCGCACGGCACATGCTTTCCGGAGGGAGAAAATGCAAAAACGCGAATTCCTGATGAAAACTTCCGTCGCTGTCGCCGCTGCCGCCTTTGCGCTTGCAGGCTGCACGACAACGACCCCGACTCAGTCCAGCCAGAGCGACAGCTCACCGTCTGCCAACGCCAGCAAGCGTCAGGAGATCGACGCGTCGGTGAACGGCGCGCTCGACAAGATGTACGCCTCGGTGAAGGGCTCACGCGAACTGGTGAGCAAGGCGCGCGGCGTGCTCGTCTTCCCGTCGGTGCTGCAAGCGGGCTTCGTGGTGGGCGGCGAATACGGCGAAGGTGCGCTGCGCGTGGGCGGCAGGACGCAGGGTTACTACAATACGGTGACGGCGTCGTTCGGTCTTCAGATCGGCGCGCAATCTAAGGCCGTCATCTTCCTGTTCATGACGCAGGACGCCCTCGACAAATTCCAGCGCACGGACGGCTGGACGGCCGGTGCCGACGCCTCGGTGGCTGTCGTGAAGATCGGTGCGAACGGTGCGGTCGACCTCAACACCGCGACCTCGCCGGTGGAAGTGATCGTGATGACCAACGCCGGTCTCATGGCCAACCTGAACATCGAAGGGACGAAGGTCACCAAGCTGAAGATCTGACGCACTACGGTCATCAGTATCTCCAAAGGAAAAGCGGCGTCACTTGCAGAAGTGACGCCGCTTTGTTTTTTACCGTACGCGAAGATTACTCGTTGGAGAACGCCGCCGGACGCCACTTCAACAGCCGCTTCTCCAGCGACGTCAGCAACCAGTCCGCTCCCAGCGCGACCACGGCCAGCACGATCATCGCCGCGAACACGCCGCTGGCGTTGAATGCCCCCTGTGCGGTCGAGATCAGCAGACCGATGCCCTGCTTCGACCCGAGGAATTCGCCAACGACTGCACCCACGAGCGCGAAGCCGAAGCTCACGTGCAAGCTCGCGAGAATCCACGACAGCGCCGACGGAATCACGACCGACATCGTCACCTGACGGCGCGACGCGCCGAGAATCTGTGCATTCGCAATCATGTAGCGGTCGGCCTCACGTACGCCCTGGAAGGCGTTCGCAAACACCACGAAGAACACCATCACCACAGCGAGCGCCACCTTCGACGCCATGCCCAGACCGAATGCGATCACGAAGATCGAACCGAGCACTACACGCGGAATCGAGTTGGCGATCTGGATGTAGAGACTGAAGACGTCCGAGAGCAGCTTGTTGCGACCTAGCACGATGCCGCAGATCACCCCCGCCACACCACCGATCAGAAAGCCCAGCACGGTCTCTTCGAGCGTGACGAGTACCTGCGTCCAGAGCGGTCCCTGCGACGTGCCTTCCACGCACCAGTCGTAAATCTGCTGAACGATCAGCGTCGGCTGCGAGAAGAAGAACGGATCGATCCAGCCGATGCGCGCCGCCACTTCCCAGCCGCCCAGCCCGACCACCAGAATCGCCACGCGCAGAAACACCACCAGCGCGCGACGTTGTTTGATACGGCGTTGCGCCACCGCTTCCTCGCGTGCCAGATCGGCGTCGCCGAGTCCGGCGGGCATCGCCGCCTGCATAGCTTGTTCACTCATGTTCATATCCTCCGTGCGCTCCGTGCGACTCAACCGATCTTCACTTCTTCACGCAGATCCGCCCAGATCTCGCGGGAGATGTCGATGAAGCGCTGTTCGTAGCGAATCTCGGACATCACGCGCGGACGCGGCAGATCGATCGTGTACGTGTTCTTCAACGTCGCCGGGCGAGCCGTGAGCACAAATACCCGGTCGGCCAGCGCAATCGCTTCTTCGAGATCGTGCGTGACGAACACCACCGAGCCCGACGTCGACGACCAAAGTTGCAGCAGCTCGTCTTGCATGAGCGTGCGCGTTTGCATGTCGAGCGCCGAGAAAGGTTCGTCCATCAACAGGATTTCGGGGTTGTTGATGAAGGTCTGCGCGAGAGCCACGCGCTTGCGCATCCCGCCCGAGAGCTGGTGCGGATAGTGACTACCGAACTTGTCCAGCCCGACGCGTTTGATCCATTCGTCGGCCTGCGCATAAGCGGCATCCTTCGACTGACCGCGAAACAGCGGACCGGCGGCCACGTTATCGCGCACGCTGCGCCACGGGAAAACTGCGTCGTTCTGGAAGACAAAGCCGATGCGCGGGTCGATGCCGTTGACCGGCTGGCCCATCACACGCACGCTGCCGGCGGTCGGGCGCAGCAGGCCGGTGATCATCGACAGCGTGGTCGACTTGCCGCAACCGGTCGGGCCGACGATGGCGACGAATTCGCCACGCGCCACCGACATGCTGAAGTTGCGCAGCGCAATGGTGGCTTTGCCGTCCGGCGAGATGAAGCGGCACGACACATTGTCGAACTCGATGGCAGGCGTGTCGCGTGACACGGCGCTTGCCGCGCGCGCCGGTGCCGTAGGGGTAATGGTCTGGGTCATGCCCGGCTCCTGAATAACGTCGGAACGGTGTTAAGCACTGTTATTGCGTTTGCGAGGGCTGAGCCGGTCCGCACACCTGACATGGGTCGGGTGCGGGCGGCCTGGCGTTTTACGGGTAAGGGCTGCGCGTCGTGGGGACCGCGCGCCGGTACTACAGGGTCAACCGATGCAAGTCGTTGCGAACAGACTTACTTGGCCTGATCGACGAACTCGTTGGTGTACGTCTTCGACAGATCGATGTGTTTGCCCTTGACGTTCGGGTTGAACGCGGAGAGCACCTTCAGCACGGTCTCCGGACCGTCCTTCGGCATGCGGCCGTCCGGCGAGTACATGGGCAGCGAATTCTGCAAGGCCTGCACGTACAGCGCCTTGTTGTTGCCGTAGTAATCCTTCGGCATCTTCTCGGTGATCTCGGCCGCCGAGTGCGTGTTGATGAACTTGAGCGTCTTCACGAAGGCGCGGGCGAGCTTCTGAGCTTCCGGCTTGTGCTTGTCGAGCCACGCGCGCTGCACGTACAGGCTCGATGCCGGGTAAGCGCCGCCCAGCGCAGCGACGGTGCCTTCCATCGTGCGCATGTCGACGAGCACGGCAGCGTCGCCAGTCTTGAGCAATTGCGAGGCGGTCGGCTCGGTGGTCATGCCAGCGTCGATACGGTTTTGCTTGATGGCCGCGATGAACGTGTTGTCCGCGCCCACCGGCAACACCGAGTACTGCGCCGAAGTCAGACCGTGCTTGGCGGCCAGATACTGCGTGAGGAAGTTCGTCGACGAGCCCAGACCGGTCACGCCAAGGGTCTTGCCCTTTACGTCGGCCATGCTCTTGATGGTGTCTTTGCTCTTGGCGTTGACCAGTTCCACTTCGCCCGGCACCTGGCCGAACACGACAATGGCCTGGATCTCTTTGCCCTTGCTCTGCAAATCGATCGAGTGATCGTAGAAGCCGACCACGGCCTGCACGGCACCGGCGAGCAATTCGTTTTCGGCGTCCACACCGGCCGGCTGCGACAGCAGTTCGACGTTCAGGCCTTCTTCCTTGAAGTAGCCGAGCTGCTCGGCGAGCTTGGCCGGCAGATAGACCATCTTGGTGATGCCACCGACCATGATCGTGATCTTGCCGCTATCGGCAGCGAAACCCGGTGCGGCGGCCAGCGCCATCGACACACCGAAAACGGCGGCCAGAACAGGTTTCACGAAGGCTTTCGGCGCACGCACGCCAAGGCTTGCTCGCATTGTGGTGTCTCCATCGTTTTTAGGGATAATGGCCCGAACCGATTGTGGTGCCGGCCGGCCCGTCGTGATATCTCTGTCACTGGGCCCGGGCAGCGGTCCTCTGATGCGTATCCTCTGCCTTGAAGCAAATTGTAGAAAACCGAAGCTTTCATCAAGCTTTCGCCCCATGCAGGTTTTCGCCCAATGCTCATGGGTGTTTACCCGCTGTTGGCGCGCCCACGTTCCACGGGCACACTCGCCGTCGCATTCTGCATTCGCCGTCATGAAACTGCTGCTGATCGAAGATAATGAGACTCTGGCCCACTGGCTCGCCCGCATGCTGCGCGACGACAACTTCACTGTCGACGCCGCGCGCGATGGCGACGCCGCCGACCGTCTGCTGCAAACGGAAACGTATGACGTGGTGCTACTCGATCTGATGCTGCCCAAGCTCGGCGGCAAGCATGTCTTGCGGCGGCTGCGCGAGCGGCGCAATAACGTGCCCGTCATCATCCTGACGGCCAGCGGTTCGGTCGACGAAAAGGTCGATTGCCTGGGGGCCGGGGCCGACGACTATCTCGTCAAACCCTTCGAAGTGCGCGAACTGATCGCCCGCGTGAAGGCGCTGGCGCGTCGTCACGCACCGGAGCAAAGCGCCGATCTCGTGTGCGCCGATCTGAGCTATCACGCCGGCACGCGGCAATTCACGATTGCCGGTGCGCCGCTGGCGTTGCCGTCGCGCGAGCACGCCGTGCTCGAAATCCTCATGCGCAAGCAGGGCAAGACCGTGGCGAAGAGCGCGCTAGTCGATGGCGTATTCGGACTGGACGACGAACCCAGCGCCGACGCTATCGAGATCTACATCCACCGGCTTCGCAAGAAACTCGAAACGAGCCGGGCAGCCATCATGACCCTGCGCGGTCTCGGTTATCTGCTGCGCGAGAAAGATGCTTAGTCTGCGCGTCCGGCTGCTGATGTGGCTGATGCTTCCGCTCTCGCTGTATATCGGCGCGAGCGCGTGGCTCGCTTATCGCAGCGCACATGACACAGCCGAACTCGTGCAAGATCGGGCCTTGCTCACATCCGCCCAGGTCATTGCGGGCGAACTCACCTGGGTCGACGGTGCGCTGCGCGCGAGCGTGCCACCCTCTGCACTGGAGCTGTTCGCGTCGCCCGCGCGCGACCGGGTGTTTTATCAGGTCATCACGGAAGACGGACGATTGCTCGCCGGGCCGCCCGATTTCCCCCATCCACCGCTGTTTCCCGCGACCGTCCCCACGTATTCGAACGTCACAGTAAACGGTGAGCCGCTGCGCGCGATCAGCTTCGTGCGCACGATGTACGACTCGGGCAAACCGTATCGGGTGGCGGTCGTGGTCGCAGAGACGATGCACGCCTACGACCAGATGCTGGCGCAGTTGTGGGAGCCGTCTCTCCACCGGCAAATCGCCATGGCCGCGCTGGCCGCCGTGCTGGTCCTCATCGGCTTGACGGTCGAGTTGCATCCACTCATCCGGCTCAAGGACGAAGTGGCCGGACGCGCGCCGCAGGAACTGGTGCCGATCCGCGCCGGGCAATTGCAAACGGAACTGCGTCCCATCGTCGACGCGATCAACCTGTGTATTCAGCGGCTCTCGGCACAGGCGCAGCAACAGCGTCGCTTTGTCGCCGATGCCGCCCATCAGTTGCGCACGCCGCTCACGCTGCTCGACACGCAGTTGCAGTTCGCCGCGCAGCTCGACGACCGCGCCGCGCTCGCCGATGTGCTGGCCGCCATGCAGACGAGCAGCCGGGGCCTCGCCGATCTGACGAACAAGCTGTTGCTGCTCTCGCAGGCCGAGGCGGCGGACACGCCGGCGTTCTCGCGTTCGCGGGTGGATCTGGTGACAGTGGCGGCCGGGGTGCTGGAAGAACTGGTCGGGTTGGCGCAGCGGCGCAACATCGATCTCGGGCTGGAGACGGCCGAGGCGCATGTGTGGGTATCAGGTAATGGCGAGCTGTTTCATGCGATGGTCATGAATCTTGTCGACAATGCGATCCGCTATATCCACGAGGGTGGACGCGTGACCGTCGCGATCGACTGTCCGGACAGCACCGCCCGCCTGCGCGTCATCGACGATGGACCCGGCATTCAGGCCGAGGCACGTCAGCGTGTATTCGAACGTTTCTACCGTAACGCGCCGCCGGGTCAGCCCGGCACGGGTCTGGGGCTGGCCATCGTAAAAGAAATCGTGGCGGCCAGCCATGGCACGGTGACGCTGTCGCCAGGCGCGCACGGCATCGGACTGATCGTCAGCGTGACGCTCCCCTTAGATTCGGAGACCGAACGCAACGTCCTATAAGGAACGCCACGTGAGGCGGTTCACCGATGGGGCGCGTGGTATACCCGCGCCCTCGTCTGAAAGAAAATAACAATCGTATGAAATAACGTCGTCAATTCAGGCGTTATGACCGTTTTGGACTGAGAATGTCGTTTGAAACATACGCTCGACTGGATGCGCTAGGACAAACCCTGATATATTCGGGGTCTTCGCAGAAATCCCCTCAAGCAAGCGAAAACTTCTTGATCCAAATCAAATAGTTACGCATCGCTGTCAACCATGCGGGTGCCCGCCGCGTGTAATTGTGACGAAATGTAAAGTTTGTTAAATTGAATGTGGGTCTCGCCGCGTGGGTTGCGGCACGGGACTTTTTCTCTCAGGGATTTGCCTCCATGCCGTTTCTCGTCGATCCTGCCGCACAGGCTGCGAGACGTCGCGTGTCGATTGACGACGCGTTGCACACGCGCGCCACGACGCCGCAGACGGTGACGGATCAGCCTGCACACCCCGTACAACCCACATGTGACAGCGCACTGCCCGTGGAGCCCGCCTCGCGCGCAGCGCGTGCCACCTCGAAGGCATCGCCCCGGCCGCTCGCGCAATCCGTCGCACGCAAGATCGACGCAGCACGCGAAGCCGAGCGCACGCGACTCGCGCAGGAAATGCACGACGGGCTTGGCGCTCACCTCACGGCCTTGCAACTGGTCGTCGCCCGTCTTGCGACGCACGCGCCCGCAGACGCCGCCGAATGGCAATCCTTCTGCACCCAGATTCAAAACGTAGCGAACGCTGCACAAGACGCGGCCGACGAACTCGTTGGACGCAACCGCCCGCCCGCGCTCGACGCGGGCCTCGTCACTTCGCTGCGCGTCTGGCTGCGCGGCGTCAGTGAGCAAAGCGGTCTCACGTGCATCTGGCGCTGCGACGACGTGACGCGCGAGCGCGTTGCGAACCTCACTCCCGACGCGGTGCTGGCGTTGTATCGCATCGCTCAGGAAGCGCTGACCAACGTTGCCCGTCACGCCCGCGCCACGCGCGTGGTCGTGGCGCTCGATGGCAGCCACCGTTCACTCAAACTCACGATTTCCGACGACGGTTGCGGGCTGGCCCGCGGCTCGCGTCGCAAGCAGGGACATTTCGGATTGGTTGGCATGCGCGAGCGCTGTACGGCGCTCGGCGGCACGCTACGTATCGGCAGTGTTCAAGGATCGGGGACGCTCGTCAGCGCACGGCTTCCCTGGCATCAGATCCTGCCTGCCCCGACCGGCCAGCACGGCCCGGAATCGCTTGCTCTTCACGGATACGCATCATGACGCTTAGAGTGCTCATCGTCGACGACCACGCCATCGTGCGCCAGGGCGTCCGGCAATTGCTCTCCGATAGCGGGAGCATCGCCGTCATTGGCGAAGCCGACTGCGGCGCAGAAGCGCTGGAGATGACCGACGCAGCGCAGTGGGACATCGTCCTGCTAGATATCTCGCTGCCCGACACCAATGGTCTTGAGATTCTCAAGACCCTGCGACGCAAACACCCGCGTCTGCCGATCATGATCTTCAGCATGTACGGCGAAGGTCAGTTTGCGCTGCGCGCGCTCAAGGCGGGTGCCGCCGGTTACCTGAGCAAACGCTCGAACGCCCAGCAACTGGTCTCGGCCGTGCGACAAGTCGCCGCCGGTCGCAAGTACGTGAGCCCGATGGTCGCAGAAACGCTCGCCGACTATCTCGGACCGGACGCCGACCAGCCGCCGCACGAACGCCTGTCGGATCGCGAATACCAGACGCTGTGCATGATCGGCTCGGGCAAGCGCCTCACCGACATCGCCAACGCGCTGTCGCTCTCGGTCAAGACCGTGAGCGTGTACCGCACCCGTCTATTAGAGAAGATGCGCCTGAACAATAACGCCGAGCTCACCTATTACGTGATGCAACACGGCCTTGTCAGCGCGGAGATGGGACCCGTCTGTGCCTGATCGCGGCGATCACTGGCGAAATCTGGCTGGCAGTAACGCCACAATTCCTACAAGATTCCCGCCGAATTTTCAGAACTAAGTACTCACTTCGCGGCCCGCACCAGCGGGCCGCTTTCGTTTCTGGCACACATTTTTCAAGCTTCCAAGAAATTTTCATAGCATCGCGAAAATTTTTTCGGCCTGCCGAATACGGATCCCGGCACTTGAGAATTGCCCTCGCCGCCACCTCCTCTCCCGACGCATCCACCACCTCTCCGAGCCTTACAGGACATGAATAGGCGGCACATTGCCCCTTTCCTTGACGGATCAATCGTGGAGGAAATTTGTAGACTGGCTCACTAGCGTTTTTCCGACATCGACCCGCCAGGTCGATGGGGGCCGGTGAAGCATTTTGCAAAGCCACCCTAAATTTTCCCAAAGCGCGTCCGATATCCCCTACAACGGCGGCTTTCGGCGATTGGCTGGTGAGCCAAAGTTACGGCGCTTAAGCCGGAGCCAAAAAATTTTGGGAAAGGAGTGGCTAAATGTCATCTGTCATCAATACCAACATCTTCTCGACGATCGCCCAGCGCAACCTGAGCACGTCGCAATCCAGCCTGCAAACGTCGATCACGCGTCTGTCGTCGGGTCTGCGCATCAACAGCGCCGCTGACGATGCCGCCGGTCTGGCCATTACCGACCGTATGACGTCGCAGATCAACGGTCTGACGCAAGCTCAGCGCAATGCCAACGACGGCATCTCGCTGGTGCAGACCGCTGCTGGCGGCCTGTCGTCGATCTCGGACAACCTGCAACGTATCCGTACGCTGGCAGTGCAAGCAACGAACGCCACGAACTCGGCTTCGGACCGCGCCGCTATCGACCAGGAAGTTCAGCAACGTCTGTCGGAAATCACCCGCACGGCACAACAAACGCAGTTCAACGGTCTGTCGGTGCTCAACGGCACGATGGGCACGGCGAACTTCCAGGTTGGCGCCAACGCCGGCCAGTCGATCTCGGTCTCGCTGAGCCAGAACATGGGCGCTGGCTCGATCGGTGGTGTTGCGCTGGCAACGGCAACGACGGCTGCCAAGTTCGGTTCGATCACGCTCGACGCCGCCAACTCGATCTCGGTCGGTGGCACGGCAGTCGCGAACGGCACGTACAACACGGCAGCCGACCTGGCCGCCGCAATCAACACGGCCGCTGGCACGAACATCGCCGCCGCTAACGCGACGACGGGTGAAATCGACTTCACCAACACGACCGCTGCTGCGATCAACATGACGACGACCGGCCTGACCGGCGTCACCGTCCCGGCAACCCTGGCCGCTACGACGGGTACGGGTTCGTCGACCGGCGTGAAGACGGCTCTGTCGCCGCTGACCCTGACGGGCAACGACCTGACGCTGCAAGCGGCTGGCTCGGCAACGGCTACGTCGATCACCGGCACGTTCAAGACCGTGGGCGAACTGGCTGACGCCATCAGCGCCAGCGGCAGCGGCGTGACGGCATTCGTCGACTCGACCGGCAAGCTGAACCTGGTCTCGAGCCAGAACTTCACGGTGGGTGGCACGGCCGCCAAGCTGACGCAAATCGGCGTGGCAGCAGGCAGCTCGGCAGTCAGCGGCAGCCTCTCGACGGCTAACGCACTGACGGTCGACTCGGCAACGAAGCTGGTTGCTCAGATCGACGCAGCCATCGGCACGGCTGACTCGTTCAACGCAACGCTGGGCGCAATTCAAAACCGCTTCCAGTCGGCTGTGAGCAACCTGTCGGCAACGACGCAAAACCTGACCTCGGCACGTTCGGGCGTTCAGGACACGGACTACGCAGCGGAAACGGCTAACATGACCCGCTCGCAGATCCTGCAACAAGCTGGTATCTCGATGCTGTCGCAAGCTAACCAGCTGCCGCAGCAAGTGCTCAAGCTCCTCCAGTAATACCGGAGTAGTGCTTGACACACCCGGTGGGCGCAAGCTCGCCGGGTCGACGGCGGCGTCACTGCGAAACGGTGCCGCCGCCGCGTGTTTTACGGGCCATCGCGTTTTGGACGGTCCGGGTAGCAACGATCAATTCAACGGAGTGAGAGCACATCATGGCAACTTCTAACGGACCGGGCACAATTTCCTCCCCAGGGATCGGGTCAGGCCTGGACGTCAATGCACTCGTCAAGAGTCTGATGACGCCTGCCACGAACAAGCTCACTCTGCTGCAAAACCAGGAAGCGGCGTACAACACGAAGCTTTCCGCCATCGGCCAGCTGCAATCGGCGTTGTCTGCGTTCCAGACCTCGCTCAGCACGCTCTCCAGCGCTTCGCAGTTTCTGCAAGTCGCAGCGGCAGTCGGCGACAACACGATCCTGGCAGCTACCGCCGACTCGACGGCAAACGTCAGCCAGTGGTCCATCGCCGTCTCGCAGCTCGCCCAGGCGCAAAGTCTGACCACATCGGGCTTTTCGAGCCAGACGAGCACGATCGGTACGGGCACGTCCACCAAGGTGACGATTACCCTTGGCACGATCACGGGCGGCACGCTGACCGACGGCAAATATTCGGGCGCGAGCTTTGCGGCCAACGCCAGCTCCTCACCGATCAACCTCACGATCGACAGCAGCAACAACTCGCTGACCGGCATTCGCGACGCGATCAACGCCCAGAACGGCGACGCCGTGGCGACGATCGTCAACGATGGCAGCGGCACGCCTTATCGTCTCGTGCTCACCTCGAAGACGACGGGCCAGAACATGAGCATGAAGATCGATGTGGCCGCCGGCGGCGATCCCACGGTCACCAACCTGCTGGCCAACGACCCGACCGGCACGCAGAATCTGACGCAAACGAGCGCGGCGCAAAACGCCAACCTGACCATCAACGGTCTGGCGGTCACCAGCGCCACGAACACCGTGACCAAATCGGTCACCGGCGTCACGCTCAATCTGACGAAGGTCGGCTCGACCACGGTGACGACCAGCCGCAACTCTGCGGCCGTCACGCAAGCCGTGCAGTCGTTCGCCTCGGCCTACAACACGCTGCAATCGACGATCGGCAAACTCACCGCGTTCGACTCGGCAGGCAACGGCGCGAACAACGGTCCGCTGATCGGCGACTCGACGGTTCAGCTCGTGCAGAACCGCCTGACCCAGATTCTGAACGGCAAGCTGCCGGGCGTCGGTTCGACAGGCCTCGCGTCGCTCGCGCAGGTCGGCGTCGGTTTCAATAAAGACGGCACGCTGTCCGTCGACACCACCGCCCTGAACAAGGCGATGAACTCGACGAACGGCTTCAACGCGCTGGCCTCGTTGTTCGCAACCAACGGTCAGACGACCGACAGTCTGGTGAGCTTCACCAGCTCGACGAACGCGACGCAGCCGGGCCAGTACGGCATCAACATTTCGCAGGCGGCCACGCAAGGCACCACCACCGGTGCGATCACGCTGGGTGCGACGACCACGATTGCGGCCGGCAGCAACGAACTCCAGATCTCGCTCGACGGCAACATCGCCAGCGTGCTGATTCCGCCGGGTACCTATACGCAGGACAAGTTGGCCTCTGCCATTCAGGCGGCGATCAACGGCAACAACAAGTTCACCACCGCCCAGTCGGGCGTGTCGGTCGCATCGAACAACGGCATCCTGACGATTACGTCGAACCGTTACGGCTCGGCGTCGAAAGTGATCGTCACGGGCGGCTCGGCTTACAACCAGCTGTTCAACGGCAACAACACGACGACCGGGCTGGACGTCGTCGGAACCATCGGCGGTTTCACCGCAGTGGGTAGCGGTCAGACGCTCACCGGCGCCGCAGGCACGCCGATCGACGGCCTCAAGATCACGGTGTCGGGCACGGCCACGGGCAATCGCGGCAACATCGGCTTCTCGCAGGGCTTCGCGTCGCTCCTGAACACACAGGTGGGCGACTTCCTGAGCGCCAAGGGCGCGGTGACGAGCGCGACGAACAACCTGAATACGTCGATCAAGCAGATCAAGCAGCAGGAAACCGACTGGCAAGACCAGATGACGCAGATGCAGAACCGTTATCTGGCTCAGTTCACGGCGCTCGACGCGACGATGGCCAAGCTCCAGAACACCAGCGACTACCTCAAGCAGGTGCTCGGCGGTTCTTCTTCCTCGTCTTCGAAGTAAGCGGGGCAAAGAGTCATGTACGGTCAGAACGCCGCCAATGCGTATCGCAAAGTCGGGCTCGAAACCGGCGTCGTCGCCGCGAGCCCGCACCAGCTCATCGTGATGCTGTTCGACGGCGCCAAGGCTGCGCTCACCAAAGCCCGCATTCACTTCGAAGCTGGCCATATCGTCGAGCGCGGGCAAGCCATCTCGAAAGCCATCGAGATCATCGGCGGTCTGCGCGATGGTTTGAATATGGAAGTCGGTGGGGAACTGTCGCGCAATTTGCGTGATCTCTACGACTACATGGGGCGACGTCTTCTCGAAGCCAACCTCGAGAACGACGTGGCCAAGATTCAAGAAGTCGACACCCTGCTCGAGACAATTGCATCGGCCTGGCGAGCGATCGCACCGAACACCGGCACGGGTGCCCCCGCCGCTCAGGCGGGCACCGGAGTGCGCTATGAATGAAGCCACGACTTTGCTGAACTGCTACGAAAGTATTGCCGGTCTCACGGAGCGCATGCTCGGTGTGGCGCGCGATGGCGACTGGGATGCCCTCATCGATCTCGAGACGCAGTATCGTGCACAGGTCGACTCGATCAAACAGCTCGACGCCGATCTGCCTTTGTCCGACGACGAGCGCACGCGCAAGCACGCCATCATTCGCCGCATTCTGGCCGACGATGCCGCCATTCGCGATCTCGCGGTGCCCCATCTGGCGCACCTGGACGCCATGATTAACAGCACGCGCCGTCAACGTGCCCTGCACGAAGTTTACGGCCTGAACCTGGGCGCCTGACGCGCGCAGCGCGTCACATCGCCCGCATTTCGGAGTAAGGCATGGCCGGTCTCGACTCGGTTCTGGCCACGACACTCGCACGGCGGCTCGACTCGCTGCTCGGCGTGGGGGTGTCTTCGACGACCGCGCCCAACGCCATCGCCGGCTCACAGCCGACGGGCGACGCCACTTCCGCGCTTGGCGACCTCGCCACCAAGACCTCACCCACCGCCGTCGCGCTGGGCAATGCGACGTCACAGACGGCCGCTCGTGTCCCCACGCCGGTTCAGCAGGCAACGCTCTCCGCCGCTGCGCGTACCATCGACACCATTCTGCGTCTTGCGCCCGACTCGCCCGGCCCCGTCCAGGCGAGCGCGCCGGTGTGGCCTGCGGCACCCGGCACGGGCGCTCCCGCGCTGGCACCGCTGGTCGCCGCCGCACTGAAGGAAGCGCTGTCGGCGAGCGGGCTTTTCTACGAATCGCATCTGTCGCAATGGGCCTCGGGCAGCCGTTCGTTCGAGCAGTTGCAGGCCGAGCCGCAGTTGCGTTGGCCAGCGTCCGCCAATCTTGCAGCGCAATTGCGTGCGGCCGGTGCCGATGCCACATTGCCCGGACCCGGGCCGTTGACGCGCCTGCTCGGCCCGGCGGGCGGCGAGGCTGCGCTGGCCACCGGCTGGCCGACGTTGAGTCCGTCCGCACTGACTTCCACGTTGCCGTCGGCCACACCGAATCCCACGTCGGCACAGCCTGGCACCGGCACGGCCCCCGCTCAGGGTGATACCGGCGACGGCGGACTGCGCGCCAGTGCGAATCTTCCGAACACGGCGACCGCGCTTGCACATGCTGCAAGCGTGGCGCAGACGACCAGCAGCGTGTTGCCAACGGGACATGACGGCGGCGACGCTGCGCAGGCGGTCGGCGGCACGTCGGCGAACGCGCAACAGCACGGGGCGGCGGGCGCGATTGCGGCTGTCGCGAATACACCGGCCGAGAGCGTGACGCTGGTCCGTCAGCAACTCGACATGCTGGTCAATCCGCAGTTTCAATGGAACGGCATGGCATGGCCTGGCGCGCCGATGGAGTGGCGCGTAGAAGAGCGTCCCGCTCAGCCAGCGCCGGGCGAAGCCACTGCGCCATCGACGTGGCACACGCATTTGCGCCTGACGCTGCCATCGCTAGGGACCATCGACGTCACGCTGGGCTTGTCGGGTCAGCAGTTGCAAGCGCGCTTGCTCACCGATTCGACGGCGTCGACGGATGTGCTGTCGAACGAAGGCGAAGACCTGCGCCACCGGCTGGCGGCCGTCGGCCTGATCGCGAGTCAGTTGTCGTTCGGTGCGCTGGACGACGCCGATGATGTGACGTCGCAGGGGGCTACCACTGTGTCCAGCGTGTCACCCGCCGTTGTCGAAGCCGCAGAACTGCCCGTTCCCGTGACGGATACCCCGCCGCAAACCGGAGGTGAAGCATGACGTTGCCACCGGAACGCCGCACTGCAGTCGCCCTGGCTTACGGCGCGAAGGATTCGGCCCCGCGTGTCGTCGCGAAGGGTTACGGCCTGCTGGCCGAGACCATCGTGCGCACGGCACGCGAGCACGGCTTGTACGTGCACGAGTCGCCGGAGTTGGTGAGTCTGCTGATGCAGGTCGACCTCGACCAGCGAATTCCTGCACAGTTGTATCAGGCCGTGGCCGAACTGCTGGCATGGCTCTACAAGCTGGAAGCCGGACGTGGCGGCAAACCACCCCCGCTCCCTCCGGGCATCCAGCCCCCGGAAATCCCGGCCGACGCATCGGCCGAAAACCCGCCATCACTCCCCACCTCCCCCCCGTCCGCCTGACACCGCGGGCGCTAGGTCACGCCATGCACGTTTGATGCGTGTGTGGCGTGAAGCGTCCGAATTGCATCCTCTACGGCGATTCCTCCGATTGGACCTCAAGGCCCGCCATCAAAGGCGTCAGCGGAATATTCGCTCGTCGGTCCGCACACCGTCGTCCTCGGATCGCAAGGGACCTCAATAGCATTGACTGCACGTGCAACGGCTATACCGGCCGAACACGACTCTTTGCTTCCCTTTTTTGGACCCCATCACATCACAATGGACGGCATCTTAAGCCCCTTTAATCCCGGCGCTGGCGCAGCCCCGCCCGCCTTGACCGGTCGCGATGACATCCGTGAGGAAGTTCGAATTTGTATCGAACGCCTTCGTATCGGGCGGCATGCCAATGGTCAATTGCTGGTCGGACTTCGCGGCGTTGGCAAGACCGTTTTGCTTGAACGATTGCTGTACGAGGCCGAGCAACGTGACTCGATTACGCTTCGGCTCGAAGCGCCAGAATTCAAATCGTTGCCTGCGTCGCTCGCTCCGGCGCTACGCGTCGCTTTGCTTCGCATGAACAGAATGCAGAGCGCAAGAGAAGCCGTCACTCGGGGGCTGCGAGCACTCGCAGGCTTCGTGATAGGACTGAAAGTATCGTTCGGCGATATCGAAGTCGGGATGGATTACCCTCCGGAGCCCGGACTGGCCGACTGTGGCGATCTGGAGTTGGATCTTTGCGCATTGTTGGTTGAAGCGGGGCGTGCCGCACGCGCCGCACACACGGTACTCGCGATCTTCATCGACGAGTTTCAAGGAATGCCGCAGCATGAATTGTCTTCGCTGCTTTACGCGCTCCATCGATGCACCCAGCTTCAGCTACCGGTCATTCTTATCGGCGCAGGCCTTCCACCAATGATCAAGCACATTGGCGACGCCAAGTCCTACGCCGAGCGGATGTTCGATGTCCATCGCCTTGGACCGCTTACGCTGGAAGCCGCTCGAGATGCGATCACCGAGCCTGCCGCTCAGGCGGGCGTCACGATACAGCCAGCCGCACTTGACGCCATCGTCGAACAGTCGGGGGCTTACCCATATTTCCTGCAACAGTGGGGAAAGCTCACTTGGCGAGCGGCAAGCGTAAGCCCGATCACACCAGATCATGTCGATAACGTCTCGGATGCCGCCATCGCTGCATTGGATGACGGTTTTTATGGATTCCGCTTTGAACGCCTGACTCAGCCGGAGAGAAGCTACTTGCGTGCAATGGCAGAACTTGGTGAGGGGCCTCACGACTCCCGCCGTGTCGCGAAGGCGATGGGGCTACCTTCGGAGGTTCTGGAACCCGTACGCAACGATCTCGTCACCAAGGGCATGCTCTACACCGCCCCGCTTGGGGATGCCGCGTTCACCGTACCGCGCTTCCACGAGTTTCTTAAGCGAATCATGCCAAACACGGTCGAGGCCGAGACCGTATGAAATCGGCTGTCGAGTCCTAATATCAAATAAAAAGCCCCGTCGCAAACGGGGCTCTTTCAGCAGTCATTCAGCCAACCATCAAACCTGCATATTCATCACAGTTGTGTAGGCCGAAACGAGCTTGTTGCGCACTTGCAGGCTCATCTGGAAGCCGATGTTGGCTTTTTGCAGGTCGACCATCACGTCGTTCAGCGCCACACCCGGCTCGCCCATTTCGAAGGCCTTGGCCTGCGCTTCGGCACCGTTCTGAGATGCCGACACGCGCTTGAGCGATGCCTCAAGCTCAGACGCAAAACCGCCCGTCTTCGACGCGGCACCCGCGCCGGCACTGGACGTGCCCATGATCGAGCCCGCCGCCTGCGACGCTACGCCGCCCAGCTTCTGCAATACCGATTCGATCCCCGGAATGGCCATTTTGCTTGTCCTTGCTTATGTCGATGCGTCGATAGAACAATCCGGCACCCCGCGAAACACCCGCAGTTCACACCGAATTGCCTTTTATCAGTCACGTCGGAGCTTACCACCCCTTGGCAAGCCCTCAATAGCTTAATTAACGGGAAAAGACCCGCCTAATCCTCAGAACGATTCCACATTCGCCAACGAATAATCAGGACCATCGGCATCGTGCGCACCTGTACCAAGTTTCTTTCCAATCCTTAGCCACTTGAGGATGTGCGCCCGATGCCACGCGTACCCGGAGAATTCTGTCGCATGTTAGTGAGCACTTCCACCGCGATGACCGTCATCACAACGCCCCTGGCGTGGAGCCGCGCATGAACGCCGCCACCCAGACGGCTGACGTCGCCGCCAAGCCGCCCCTGCTCGCGCAGCTACGCTCGCGTGAGCGCCTGCCGTTGCTCATCGGCGGCGCGGCCATCGTCGCATTGCTGATCGCCGTCTTCCTGTGGAGCCGCGCCCCCGATTACAAGGTGCTGTACAGCAACCTGAGCGATCGTGACGGCGGGGCCATCATCACGTCGCTCCAGCAGATGAACGTGCCGTACAAGTTCGCCGAGGGCGGCGGGGCCATTCTGGTGCCGTCCGAGCAGGTGCACGACGTCCGTCTGCGTCTGGCCTCGCAGGGTCTGCCCAAGGGCGGTCTGGTCGGCTTCGAACTGATGGATAACCAAAAGTTCGGTATCAGCCAGTTCGCCGAACAAGTCAATTACCAGCGCGCCCTCGAAGGCGAACTCGCGCGCTCGGTCGAATCGCTCTCCGCCGTGTCGGCGGCCCGCGTGCACCTCGCCATCCCGAAACCGTCGGTGTTCGTGCGCGAACAGCAAAAACCGAGCGCCTCGGTGCTGGTTACGCTCTATCCGGGCCGCGTGCTCGACGACGCGCAAGTCAGCGCCATCGTGCACATGGTGGCGTCGAGCGTGCCGGAGTTGCCCGTCAAGAACGTGACGGTGCTCGACCAGAACGGCAATCTGCTCTCCGCTCAAAGCGGTAATGCGCTGGGTCTGGACGCCAGCCAGCTCAAGTACGTCCGCGAACTCGAACAGTCCTACGCACGCCGCATCGAGGCGATCCTGAACCCGATCGTCGGGCCGGGCAACGTGCATGCGCAAGTGACGGCAGACGTCGACTTCAATCAGGTCGAGCAAACGTCCGAAAACTACAAGCCGAACTCGGGCGAGCAGGCCGTTCGTAGCCAGCAAAGCAGCGAAGCCTCGCAGATCGGCGCGAACGCGGCCGGCGGCGTGCCGGGCGCACTGTCGAACCAGCCGCCGGGTCAGGCCACCGCGCCGATCACGCAGCAGCAACAACAACAGCAGTTCGCCCAGCAAGGTGCCAACCCGGCAAGCGCCGCCAGCGCCCCGCAAGGCCCGCGCAGCGACCGCAAGGACGCAACGACCAATTACGAAGTCGACCGCACGATTCGTCACGTGCAGCAGGCGACCGGCGGCCTCAAGCGTTTGTCGGCGGCGATTGTCGTGAACTACCGTCCGGGCACGGATGCCAAGGGCAAGCCCGCGATGGTGGCGCTCACGCAAGCCCAGCTCGACCAGATCCAGAATCTGTCGAAGGAAGCCATCGGCTTCTCCGGCCAGCGCGGCGACACGATCAACATCGTCAACAGCGCGTTCACGGTCGAAGAAGATCCGGAAGCGAACCTGCCGTGGTGGCGTCAGCGTCAGAACATCGAACTGGCCAAGCAAGTCGGCAAGTGGGTGCTGATCGGTCTGATCGGTCTCTATCTGTGGTTCGGCGTGATTCGTCCGGCCATCCGCAAGCACCTGACCCCGCCGCCGCCGGCCGAGCCGACGATGGCAGGCGCAGCCGGTGCGGGCGGCGCAGCAGGCGCCGAGGGCGGTGAAGGCGAAGGCGCCGACGGCGAACCCGGCAAGCGCGGTGAACTCAGCGCTTACGAACGTAACTTGCAGTACGCGCGTCAGGTGGCGCGACAGGATCCGAAGATCGTGGCAACGGTAGTCAAAGCATGGGTGGGTGGTGGCGATGAGCGCGGCTGAGGGACTCCAACGCAGCGCCATCCTCCTGATGTCGCTGGGCGAAGATGAAGCGGCGGAGGTCTTCAAGTACCTCGCGCCGCGTGAAGTGCAGAAGCTCGGCGCAGCGATGGCTCAGCTTCGACAGGTCACGCGCGATCAAATCGCCGACGTGCTGCAGGACTTCGTGCTCGAAGCGGAACAGCACTCGGCGCTGTCGCTCGATTCGTCCGAATACATTCGCTCGGTGCTCAACAAGGCGCTGGGTAACGACAAGGCTGCGGGCCTGATCGAACGCATTCTGCAGGGCGGCGACACGAGCGGTATCGAAGGGCTGAAGTGGATGGACTCGACGGCCGTGGCCGAACTGATCCGCCACGAGCACCCGCAGATCATTGCGACGATTCTGGTGCACCTCGACCGCGATCAGGCCTCGGAAGTCCTCGCGCTCTTCACGGAACGTCTGCGTAACGACGTGGTGCTGCGTATCGCCACGCTCGACGGCATTCAGCCCGCCGCACTGCGCGAACTGAACGACGTGCTGACCAAACTGCTCTCGGGCAGCGAAAACATCAAGCGCAGCCCGATGGGCGGCGTGCGCACTGCGGCGGAAATCCTCAACTATCTGGGCGGCGTGCACGAAGAGTCGGTCATCGAAGCCGTGCGCAACTACGACTCGGACCTCGCGGCGAAGATCGTCGAAGAGATGTTCGTGTTCGAAAACCTGCTCGACGTGGAAGACCGCAGCATTCAGGTGCTGCTCAAGGAAATCGAGTCCGAGTCGCTCATCATCGCGCTCAAGGGCGCGCCGGCCGAGCTGCGCGAGAAATTCTTCAAGAACATGTCGGCCCGTGCGGCCGAACTGTTGCGCGAAGATCTGGAATCGCGCGGTCCGGTGCGTGTCTCGGAAGTCGAAGCGGAACAGAAGAAGGTGCTGCAAGTCGTGCGGCGCCTGGCCGATCAGGGCGCCATCATGATCGGCGGCCGCGGCGACGACGCGTACGTGTAACGAAACGGGGCCCGCGCGCATGTCGACCATCATCCCGAAGGAACGCCTCTCTGCCTGGCAGCGCTGGGAGATGGCGTCGTTCGACCCGCCGCCGCCCCCAGCCCCACCGCCGCCGCAACCGCCCAGCCCGCTGGACGATCCCGCGCTCGTCGAACAGATCGCCGCGTGGCGCGAAGAAGCACGCGCCGCAGGTCACGCCGAAGGCTATGCCGCCGGTCACGCGCAAGGTTATGCCGCAGGTCAGGCAGACGGAAAGCACGAAGTCGACACGCGCGCCGCGCAACTCGCGGATATCGCGCATGGCTTCGGCAACGCCGTGAACGCCATCGACCGTGAAGTGGCCGAGCCGTTGCTTGGACTGGCGCTCGACATCGCGCGTCAGGCATTGCACCAGACGCTGGCCGTTCGCCCGGAAACGCTGCTGCCGATCGTGCGCGATCTGCTGGCCAACGATCCGCTGACGGGCTCGCCGCGTCTGCTCCTCAACCCGGAAGACGTCGAACTCGTCGAGTCGCACGTCGGTGCAGAACTCCGTGCCGCCGGCTGGACCGTGCGCCCCGATCCCGCCATCGAACGCGGCGGCTGCAAGGCTGAAGCCGCGAGCGGCGAAGTCGACGCCACCATCGCGACCCGCTGGCAACGCGTCATGGCCGCACTGGGCAAGGATCTGCCATGGTGAATGCCGAACTCACCCCACTCTCCGCGCATGCGCCGGTGCTGCCCAGCACCGAGAATCTGCATGACGAGGCGACGCCGTCCACGCCCGCCCCGGCGAACGACAGCACCACGCCTTCCGTGCGGTTGTGGGATGAGATCGACACGCACACGGTGCAAGCCGGTGCGTTGCAGCCCGAAGATCACGCTGACGATCACGACGCTGAGGCCGACGGCGAATCTGCCGCGCAAGCCAGCGACGACACCTCAGCCCAAGCAACGCCTTCGACAGACGTCAACACGTCGGCCGCCGCAACACAACAGCCGCACAACGCGCTGAACGCCCGCGAACTCGCGCGTGATGCGCACCTGCGCCGCTGGCAGAACACGTTGCGCGAGCGCATCGCGCACGTGCACGCCGTCGAGCCGACGCGCCGCTGCGGTCGCCTCACGCGCGCCGCCGGTCTGGTGCTCGAAGCCGTCGGCCTGCGGTTGCCGGTCGGCGCAGGCTGCCTGATCGAGTTGCCCGTGCACGACGCCTCGCGCGAACCCGCCACGGCCGAAGCCGAAGTCGTCGGGTTCGGTGGCGACCGCCTGTTCCTCATGCCGCAAACGGAAGTCGCCGGACTGCTGCCCGGTGCGCGCGTGTTCCCGATGGAACCCGCCGCCGACGGCCCGCTGCCATCGCAACGTCACAACGGCAAACGTCTGCCCGTGGGCGAAGCCCTGCTCGGCCGTGTGGTCGACGCCGCCGGCCGCCCGCTGGACGACTTCGGCCCGCTCGGCATGACCGACAGCGCCTCGCTCGCGTCGGTGCCGATCAATCCGCTGGGCCGCGCGCCCATCGAGTCGGTGCTGGATGTCGGCGTACGCGCCATCAACTCGCTGCTCACCGTGGGACGCGGTCAGCGCATGGGCCTCTTCGCAGGTTCGGGCGTTGGCAAGAGCGTGCTACTCGGCATGATGGCCCGCTTCACGCAGGCTGAAGTGATCGTCGTCGGCCTGATCGGCGAACGCGGACGCGAAGTGAAGGACTTCATCGAGAACATTCTCGGGCCGGACGGTCTGGCGCGCTCGGTCGTCGTGGCCGCACCTGCGGACGTCTCGCCGCTGCTGCGCCTGCAAGGCGCGGCCTATGCCACTACGCTGGCCGAGTACTTCCGCGATCAGGGCAAAGATGTGCTGCTGATCATGGATTCGCTTACCCGTTACGCGATGGCGCAGCGCGAGATCGCGCTGGCCATTGGCGAGCCGCCTGCGACGAAGGGCTACCCGCCCTCGGTGTTTGCCAAGCTTCCCGCGCTGGTCGAACGTGCCGGTAACGGTCCGGACGGCGGCGGATCCATCACCGCGTTCTACACCGTGCTGACCGAAGGCGATGATCAGCAGGACCCCATCGCCGACTCGGCCCGAGCCATTCTCGACGGGCACATCGTGCTCTCGCGTCAGCTCGCGGAATCGGGTCACTACCCCGCCATCGACATCGAACAGTCGATCAGCCGGGCGATGGCCGCACTCATCGACGATGCGCAGTTCGATACGGTGCGGCGCTTCAAGCAGATGCTTTCGCGCTACCAGCGCAACCGCGACCTCATCAACGTGGGTGCGTACGCCCCGGGCAGCGACCCGATGCTCGATCAGGCGATCGAGCTGTATCCCCGCCTCGAAGGCTTCCTGCAACAGGGAATGCGCGAGCGGGCCAGTTATCCGGACGCCGTGCAGCAGTTGCGCGGACTGTTCCACTAATTGGAGGCGGCCATGAATTCCACCCTGCCCCTCAAGTTGCTCATCGAACTCGCCCAGAAGGACGTGGACGAAGCCGCGCGCCTGCTTGGCGAGCGTCAGACGCAACGCGCCGAAGTCGAGCGTCAGCTCGAAGCGCTGCGTCAGTACCGTCACGAGTACCGCACGCGCATGCAGACGGCAACGATTCAAGGCATGGCGGGATGCGACTGGCGCAACTTCCAGCAATTCATCGATACGCTCGACACCGCCATCGGACAGCAAGCCATGCTGCTCCAGCAAGCGGAAGAGCGTCTCACCGTCGCGCGCCGGGAATGGCAGGCACAGCAACGCCGCCTGAACTCCTTCGGCACGCTCGCCTCGCGCGAAGAAGCCCGCACCGCTGTGCGCGTGGCCCGTCGTGAGCAGAAGGAAAACGACGAGTACGCCGCGCGCAGTCTGCGCCGTCGTGCCGAATCGCCAATTTGAAGGAATAGAGGAGCCCACCATGTCGATTCTGAGCTTCCTGACCGATGCCGCCGGTGCTGCCCGGCAAGCCGTGAACCGCGCCGGTTCGTCGAACAGCGACGATGCGGGCGTGCTGCCGTTCTCCACGGTGCTCTCGCAGCAAACTCGTCAGACCGTCCAGCCCTCGGCCAGCAACGCGAACAACAATGCCGCGCAGGCCGGGCAGACCAAGCAGACGAATGCGTCATCCAGCGATTCGTCGAACAGCGCCAAGTCGACCGACAACACGTCTTCCGGACAAACCGGTCAAACGGCACAGTCGGGACAGACCGGGCAAACGAACGCTTCGAACAAGCCCTCGAAATCGTCGAATGCCGACGATGGCAAGGACGACGAAGACGACACGCAAACGGCCACCGCTGCCCCGGGCGATCCCGCCGCAGCACTGGCTGTCGCGCTCGCCGCGATGAACAACGCGCCGCTGCAAACCGCCGCGCCTGTCCCGGCAACGCCGACGGGCGACGCAGTCGCCACGGCCACCGACGGCAAGCAGGGCACCGGTGCGGCCATCACGGCCGCCGTCGCCGGTGCGATGCAAGCCGCCGGCGCCGCACAACTGACCGGCCAGCCGCCAGCAGGCACCGATGCCGACGCCAAACCGGTGACCACGGCCGCCAACACCGGCACACCGGTCAAGGGCACCGTCACCCCGGCGGCATCGACGACCAGCCCGACGGGCGGCATCTCGCTCGACACGCTGGCGAAGAACGCCACTACCGCACACTCGGCAACGACCGCCCAGCCCGCCGCGACGGACGCGAAGGCCGCCACGCCGGTCGCCGGTACCGATGCGCAGGCACAACAACGCGTGGCCGACGCGCTGGCACAGGCTCAGGGCAATCGCGACGCCGCCTCGCAGACCGCCACCGCCGCGACGCAAGCCGCCGTGCAAGCCGCCCAAAGCGCCACCCCGGCCGTCGACGCCCAGCCGCAGTTGCAAGCGCAGGCCAACCTGCCCGCCGCCCTTGCGCTGAACGCACGTGTCGGCACGCAGGACTGGAACAACCAGCTCTCGCAGCAAGTCGTGTGGCTCTCCAGCGCCCATGCGCAGACGGCCCAACTGAGCCTGAACCCGCCCGACCTCGGTCCGCTGCACGTGGTCCTGAACGTGGCCAACGACTCGGCGCAGGCCATGTTCGTCTCGCAACACGCCGCCGTGCGCGACGCGGTTCAGGCCGCGCTCCCGCAGTTGCGCGACAGCCTTGCCAACAATGGCATCGCGCTCGGCAACGCGACCGTGAGCAGCGACAGCTCGCAGCAGCAGGCCTTCGCGCAGCAGGGTGCGAACGGCAATGGCGGCGGCAACGGTAGCGGCAATGGCAACGGACGCGGCACGCCGGGCTTCGGCCAGACGGCAGACGACGCCCCGATCGCCACGACCGTGAACGTCCCGGTGCGCGCGAGCAACGGCTTTGTTGACACCTTCGCGTAAGTTTTCCTGAGACTGCCGTCGGTCCCACAACAGGCGCAGAAGTCGGCGCAAATCGCCATGCCATGCGGGCTGCCAGCCATCGCCACAAGTGCGACGGAGTGAAGCAGCGCCGCAGTGTGGCGGCAAAGTACCCTAAAGCAAGCGGGTTTTTCTGCCGTTAAGACAAAGACGCGAGTTAGACGCGATTGTCCCTTCTTTTCGGCCGATCACCCCTTGTCGGGTTAGCCGACAATCACTACCCAATAGCAGGCGAATACATGGCAAATCCCGCACCGACGCAAGCCGCGGCTCCCTCCGGAGGGGGCATGCGCAAATGGATTCTGTTGATCGTGGCGGTAGCGCTCATGGCAGCGGCCGGCGCGGCAACGGCCGTGTATTTGCTGACCGGACGTAGCGAAGCGGCCAAAGCACCGCCGCCCCCGCCGCCGCCCGTGTTTGTCGGCATGGATCCGTTCACGGTGAATCTCTCGGGCGAAGACGGCGAGCGTTACCTGCACATCGGCCTCTCGCTCAAGGTGGCAGATGCCGAAACGCAGGCCCGCATCACGCAACATATGCCCGAAGTCCGTAGCCGAGTGTTGTTGTTGCTGTCGTCGAAGCAGCCGCAGGATCTCGCGACGATCGACGGCAAACGCCGTCTGGCAAGCGAAATTCGTGCGTTGGTCGCACAGCCGTTCGCAGCCAACATGCCGCAGCAAGCCGTGGGCGACGTCCTGTTCACCGCGTTTGTAATTCAGTGAGTGATTCATGGCGCATGAGGAGTTCCTGTCGCAGGAAGAAGTCGATGCCCTTCTGAAGGGTGTCACCGGCGAACAGGATGAACGGTCGGAGTCGGAAGATCATTCCGGCATTCGGCCATACAACATCGCGACGCAAGAGCGCATCGTGCGCGGGCGCATGCCCACGCTCGAAATCATCAACGACCGCTTCTCGCGACTGTTCCGCATTGCGCTGTTCAACTTCATGCGCCGCAGCGCCGAAATTTCGGTCAGCCCGGTGCGCGTGCAGAAGTACAGCGAGTTCATTCGCAACCTGCCTGTCCCGACCAACCTCAACCTGGTCCACATCAAGCCGCTGCGCGGCACGGCGCTGTTCGTGTTCGATCCGAACCTCGTGTTCCTCGTGGTGGACAACCTGTTCGGCGGCGACGGTCGGTTCCATACGCGCGTCGAAGGTCGCGATTTCACGCAGACCGAGCAACGCATCATCGCGCGTCTGCTCGACCTCGTCTTCGAGAACTACGGGGCGTCGTGGAAGCCGGTGTACCCGGTCGAGTTCGAATACGTGCGCGCCGAAATGCATACGCAGTTCGCCAACGTCGCCACGCCTAACGAAGTCGTCGTCACGACCACGTTCGACATCGAGTTCGGCTCGGTGGGCGGCGAATTCCACATCTGCATGCCGTACTCGATGATCGAGCCGATGCGCGACCAGCTCTCGAGCCCGCTGCAAGGCGAGACCCTCGAAGTCGACAAGCGCTGGGTGCGTCTGCTCTCGCAGCAGGTGCAGGCGGCTGACGTGGAAATCGTGACGAACCTCGCCCAGTTCGACATGACGCTCTCGCAGTTGCTCAACATGCGCGTCGGCGACGTGATTCCGCTCGACGTGCCTGAGGTGCTCGAAGCCAAGGTCGACGGCGTGCCCGTGATGCACTGCAATTACGGCGTCTTCAATGGTCAATACGCGCTGCGCGTGAACCAGATGATCAACCATTCGCACAGCGATTACAGCAAGGACAACGAGTGATGAGCGATACCCCTCAAACGCCCGGTGAAGACGCCCAGGCCATGGCGGACGAGTGGGCCAGTGCCATGGCCGAGCAGACCGCCTCGGAGCCGGCGCCTGCCGCTGCACCCCAACCTGCGGCAGCCCCCGTGTTCCAGCCGCTCGCTGCGACCGCCGGTAATCCGGCCGGTGCCGCGCACAACGACATCGATCTGATCCTCGACATCCCGGTCCAGATGACCGTGGAGCTGGGCCGCACCAAAATCGCCATCAAGAACCTGCTGCAACTCGCACAGGGCTCCGTGGTGGAACTCGACGGCATGGCCGGCGAGCCGATGGACGTGCTGGTCAACGGTTGCCTCATCGCCCAGGGCGAAGTGGTGGTCGTGAACGACAAGTTCGGCATCCGCCTGACTGATATCATCACGCCATCCGAACGCATCCGTAAGCTCAACCGATGATTGCAATGAAAGTCCGCGGCACGCCCGTGCGGCGCGCTGCGGCAGGCGCCGCCGGGCCGACGTCCACGAATCGTGTGATGCGCGCCCTTCAGAAGCTGGCGCGCCCGCTCTCCCTTCCGACCGGTCTGCCCGCCATCAAGGGCATCGCCGGTATTGCAGGTCTCGCCCTCCTTCCCGTCTCGATGGCTCACGCTCAAGGCACCGCTTCGCAAGCGGCGGCCGTGCCGAGCCTCGGCGGCGCAGGCATCGTGCAGACGGGCTTCGGCCTCGTGCTCGTGCTGGCACTGCTCTTCGGGCTGGCGTGGCTCGCGAAGCGCTTCGGGCTGCAACGCCCGCTCGGCGGCGGCAACGTGCGCATCGTGGGCAGCGCGGCCGTCGGACAGCGCGAACGTGTCGTCGTCGTGGAAGTGGCGGGCGACTGGGTCGTGCTCGGCGTTGCGCCGGGTCAGGTCCGCAGCCTTCATGTGATCGACGCCGATCGCGTTGCCGATCACGTCGCTGATTCACCAGCCCCCACCGTCACCCATCCGGGTGCGCAAGCCAACCGCGCCGCGCAAGCCTTTGCGCAAAAGCTGCGCGAAACGATGAAAAAGGACACCTGATGTCACGCGGCGTGTTGCTGGCCGGACAAGCACCGGGCCCGGCGCGTATTTCCCGTCCGACGGCCGGTTCGAAGCCGGGTCTCGCACTCGCCTTGTTCGCGTGCCTGCTTTGCCTGATCGGGCTGACCCTGCCCGTCTCCGCTTTCGCGCAGGCCACCCTGCCCGCCTTCACGACGACGCCCGCACCGGGCGGCGGACAGACCTACTCGCTGTCCGTGCAGACGATGCTGCTGCTCACGTCGCTGGGCTTTCTGCCCGCGATGTTGCTGATGATGACCGCCTTCACGCGCATCATCATCGTGCTCTCGCTGCTGCGCCATGCCATCGGTGTGACGACCTCGCCGCCGAACCAGATCCTGATCGGCCTCGCGCTGTTCCTGACCTTCTTCGTCATGTCGCCTGTGTTCGATCAGGTCTACACGAACGCCTACCAGCCGTTCGCGGCGAACAAGATCAGCTTCGAACAGGCTATCGACACCGGCGCGAAGCCCTTCCACTCGTTCATGCTCAAGCAGACGCGTGAAGCGGATCTGGCCCTGTTCGCCAAGCTCGCCAAGACACCGCCGATGAACGGCCCCGAAGATGTGCCGATGCGTATTCTCGTGCCCGCCTTCGCCACCAGCGAACTGAAGACGGCGTTCCAGATCGGCTTCACGATCTTCATCCCGTTCCTGATCATCGACCTGGTCGTCGCCAGCGTGCTGATGGCCATGGGCATGATGATGGTCTCGCCGTCCACCGTGTCGCTGCCGTTCAAGCTGATGCTGTTCGTGGTGGTCGACGGCTGGCAACTGCTGCTGGGCTCGCTGGCCCAGAGCTTCACGACGTAGCGGGGAGGCCAACGAGATGACTCCGGAAACCGTGATGGCGCTGGCCCATCAGGCCATGCAGGTCTGCCTGCTGCTCGCCGCCCCGCTGCTGATCGTCGCTCTCGTCTCCGGTCTGCTCGTGAGCCTGTTTCAGGCGGCCACGCAGATCAACGAAATGACGCTGTCGTTCATCCCCAAGCTGCTCGCCGTGTTCATCACGCTCGTGGTCGCAGGTCCGTGGATGCTAAACCTGATGGTCGACTACATGCGCCAGTTGCTCACCGGCATTCCCGGCCTCGTCGGGTAAGCCGGGGCATCGGGCATCGGCCAGCCTTGATCAGCTTCACTTACGACCAGCTCTCGGGCGTCATTGCGACGTTCCTGTTTCCGTTCGTCCGCCTGCTCTCGCTGTCCATGACTGCGCCGATCTTCGGCGACTCGCGCGTGCCCGGCACCGTGAAGATCGGCCTGGCGGGCATCGTCGCGCTCACGCTCGCTCCGGTCATCGGTCCGGCACCGTCGGTCTCGCCGTTCTCGTGGGAAGGTCTCTGGATTCTCGCGCAGCAGATGATGATCGGCGCGGCGCTCGGCTGGTGCATGCAGCTCGTGTTTTCCGCCGTGAGCATGGCGGGCGACTTCGTCGGCCTGCAAATGGGCCTGTCCTTCGCCACACTGCTCAATCCCAACGCCGACGGCAGCACCGCCGTGCTCGGCATGCTGCTCAACGTCGTGATCATGCTGGTCTTTCTGGCGACGAACGGGCATCTGGTGATGTACGCCACGCTGGTGCAAAGCTTCACGGTGCTGCCGATCTCCGGCACGCCGATCTCGGTCATGGGCTGGCATTACCTCGCTATGCTCGGCGGGCAATTGTTCACGCTGGCGCTGATGTTGTCGCTGCCGCTCGTCGCCGCTTTGCTGATCTGTAACCTGGCACTTGGCATTCTGAACCGCGCCGCACCGCAACTGAACATCTTCGCCGTGGGCTTTCCGCTCACGCTCGGCGTCGGTCTCGTGGTGCTCGAATTGATGATGCCGCGCCTCGCACCGGTGATGGACCACTTCGTGTCCATCGGCATCGACATGATGATGCGCGCCACCGCCGCGTTCGTGCCGAAAGCCTAGCGCCTCGGCTCCACCGACACCCGACAATCTCCGCCGCCCAAAGCAAAACGGGCCACCCGAAGGTGGCCCGTTTCGTTTCGGCGTTCTGCGATCAGAGCAGGCTGAACAGCGAGAGCTTTTGCGTCTGAATGAAGGTCTGCTGCGACGCTTGCAGTGCGGCTTGCTGCTGCGCGAACTGGCTCGTCGCCGAGATGATGTCCACGTCCAGCAGATCCTGCATTTGCGACGTGTAAGCGAGATCGTTGGCGCTGCCGATGTCGTTGAGCGTCGAGATCTCGTTCATGCGCGAGCCGACCGTCGTGCGCACCGTCGTCACGTTGTCGTAGGTGTTGCTGAACATCTGGTTGAACGTGGTCAGCGCGTTGCTCAGGTTGGCCGAACCGGCCTGACCTTGCGCCGAGATCGGCGTCTTGAGCGTATTGATGAGCGCCTGCAGATTGTCGAACACGTTCGTGCTGGACTTGCCCGCGGGGTTCACGTTGTAGGTGTCGCCCGTGGCTGGAGCGCCGGTAAACGTCACCGACTTGCCTGCGAACGTGATCGGTTGGCCCGACGTGTACGCGCCCGTCACATCCGCTGCGGTCGTGTCCGTCAGATCCTTGACCGTGTAATTCGTGGTCGGCGGCGTGGTCGTGTTATCGATGGCGAAGCTGATCGAGAACTGGTGATTGGCCGCCGCGTTGCTGGCATCGGTCGTCGAGACCGGCGTGAACGTGGCCGTGCCGGTGTTCGACAGGCTGCCGCTGATCACCGTGCTGGCGGTGGCAGGCTGAATCGCCTGGAAGATGTTCGAGCCGATGTCGTTGATCGGAATCTGACGTCCGCTGCTCACCTGCACGTAACGAAGACCAGTGTCGCCTGCGTAGCTGGCACCCGTCGGCGTCGCGACATAGGCGGCCGAACTGCCCATGAAGCCGGAGAACAGGTACTGGCCGTTCGCGTCGGTCGTATTGGCGAGCGAGAGCAGCTGCTGGTAGCTAGATTGCAGATCGGTGGCGATGGCCGAGCGATCGTTGTCGTTAAGCGACGGGCTGCCCGCTGCGATCACTTGCGACATCACGTGTTGCAGCGTGTTGACGATGCTGCCGAACGTCTGGTCTTCGAGCTGAAGCGCCGTCGTCGCCGAACCACGGTTCGTCGCGTACTGCTTGTTCATGTCCTGGGCTTGCGACACAGCCACGGCCTGTGCCGACGCGAGCGGGTCGTCGCTCGGCGTGGTCACGCGCTTGCCCGACGAGAGCTGTGCCTGCGTGTTGAGCAGATCGGAGACGTTACGGCTCATGGCCGACGACCCCTGATCGAAAATCATGCTGGTGCTGATGCGCATTTTTCCGTCTCCTCAGCCTTAGTTGACCATCTGCAGAATCGTGTCGAACAGCTGCGACGCGGTCTGGATGACCTTTGAGTTGGCCTGATAGAGCTGCTGGAACTTGATCAGGTTGGCGGCCTCTTCGTCGAGGCTGACGCCGGAATTGGACTGCTGGGCGCTCTGCGCCTGCGTGAGAAGCGTTTGCTGCGCAGCGCTCGTCGCCTTGTAAGTGTTCGTGGTCGAGCCGACGTACGAGACCAGATTGGCGTATGCGGACGCATAGCTGTCCTTGCCGCCGACCTTGGTCTTGTCGTTCTGCAATGCGGAGAGTGCGAGACCGTTACGGTTATCCGTTGTTGCGCCCGCAGCGTTCGGAGAGATCGTCAGCTTGTCGCCGTCGGCCGGGGTGCCGCTCACGTTCACGGTCATGCCGTTCATCGTGATCTTCGCGCCGTTGGTGGCGTCGTACGGCACGGTGTCGCCAGCCGCATACGTGGTCGTCGTGCCGTTGACCGTCACAGTCATCGGCGACGGCGCGACCAGCGTGATCGCGCCGGTCGTGGCGTTCTTGCTGAACGTGAACGAGACCGGCGCGGTCAGCACGTTCGACAGGTAGTTCGCGTCAACGGAACCCTGATCGGTCTTGAGCGAACCGGTGTTGGTCGTCGGCGTGGACGCGAGGATCGGCGCGGCCAGGGCGATCTTGCCCGGATCGGTGATCGCCACACCGATGTTGCCAGCGGCATTGCGCGTGGGCTGAATCGTGAAGCTGTCGCCAGCGACGTTGTTGCCGACGGTGACGTTGAAACCGTCGTTGAACGCGTTGCCGCTGCTGTCCGTGAACGCCAGCGGAGCGCCAGGGGTGCCCGGCACCGGGGCCGTCCACTTCGCGCCGTCCGACGAACGGGTCATCGTGTAGTTCGTGCCGTCGAACGTGACGTTGTAGTCGCTGGCCGTGATCTTCGAAGCGTCGGTAATCGTCGAATTGAGCACCGCGCCGTTCGAGTTCTTCGTGTTGGCGACGATGGTCGGGTTCGGTACGGTGAACAGGTTGCCGCCGAGCTGGCCGTACAGGTCCAGACCGAGCTGGTTCTGCGCGTTCATCGTGCCCGCGAGCGACAGGGCGATCTGACCGAGCGAATTCTGGGCTTGCGTCAGCGCGCCGCTACGGAACGACAGAAGACCGGCGAGCGAGCCGCCCGTGATCGACGATTCCGGCACCGGCACCTTGGTGCCGTTGGGCGTCACGTAGGCGATCGTCAGTTCCGACGGGTCGTTGGTCGACGCCATGGTCGTGAGCTGGTACGCCGAGTTGCCCGTCACGAGCGACTGGCCGTTGCCGACGTAGACGTTGTACGTCCCGTCCTGCGCCTTGACGACATTGGTCTGGATGATGGCGTTCAGGCTGGCGACTGCCTGATCGCGCTGGTCGAGCAGGTCGTTCGGCGAAGCGCCGCCGCCATTGGCCTGCGCCTGCACGATGGCGTCGTTCAGTTGCGCGATCTGCTTGGCGTAGACGTTGATCTGGTCGGTCGACTGGGAAATGCTGGCATTCGTGCTGGAGCGCAACGTGGACAGCGTGCCCGAGAGCGACTGGAACATGCTGGCCAGCGTTTGCGCCGACGACACGACGGTCGCGCGCGTTGCCGAGTTGGCCGGGGCCGAAACGATGTTCTGCAGGTTCGTGAAGAACTGCGACATAGTGGCCGACAGGCCGGTCGTCGAGCTGCCCAGCGCGTTGTTGATCTGCGAGATCTGCTGGTAGTACGTGTTGAGCTGGCTGTACTGAGTCTGCGCCTGGTTCGTCTGGTTTGACAGGAACTGGCTATACACGCGCGAGACGTCGTTCACCAGCACGCCTGTGCCGATGTAGCCCGCGCCCGAATACTGGCTCGCGGCCTGCGAATAGTCGACGATCTGACGGTTGTAACCGGCCGTGCCTGCATTGGCGACGTTATTGCCGGTGGTGCTGAGGGCGAACTGGGCGGCGTTCAGCCCGCTCATGCCAGTATTGATTAGGCTCATGATCTCGCGGCTTGAGTTAGAGGCACGCCCCGCGGTGAAAAGCCCGCTCGCGCACCGTTACCGATGTGTTTACGGCAGTCCGGCGACAAAATTGAGGCCCGGACACGCTTGAATCTGAGGAATCCCGTGACGTCAGGTGAAGTGCTTCATCACTTTCATGAGCTTGCTGGCGTACTGCGGGTCGGTCGCGTAACCGGCGCGTTGCAGATTGTTGGCAAAGCTCGCGGCGTCATTGGCGCTCGCCACGACCGACGAATAGCGCGGATTGTTCGAAATCAGCTTGGCGTAATCGGCGAAAGCCTCGTCGTACGAGCCGTAGGCACGGAACTTGGCCATGACCTTGCGCGGCTGACCGTTCACGTACTCGGTCGTCGCCACTTCCACGGTCGGGCCATTCCAGTTCTTGCCCGCCTTGATGCCGAACACGTTGTGGCTCGTGCTGCCGTCCGCGCGGCGGATCTCGCGCTTGCCCCAGCCCGACTCCAGCGCCGCCTGACTCAGCATGAAGCGCGCCGGAATGCCGCTGTTGGCGCTGGCGTTCTGGGCGGCCGTGGCCATCCGGTCGACGAATTCGCCGGCGGCGGCCGGGGCGTTGTCCGCCACACCGATAGCATCCGCCGAGTTATACGCACGTCCGGCCAACGGCTGCTGACGGCCCATGGCCGCCGGCGGCAGCGTGGTGCCGGTCTTGGCCAGTTGCTTGAGCATGAGATCGGCCAGCCCGATGCCTTTGTTCGACGCCAGTTGTTGGGCGAGCTGGTCGTCCAGCATGCCGTTGAACATCTTTTCCTGGTCGCTGCCGAGCAAACCGCCGGACATGGTGGCGTCGCGCATGCTCTTGACCATCATCTGCGTGAAGACGGCTTCGAACTGCTTGGCTGCCTGCTGCGTGGCCTGCGGCGTTTGCTGATGGGCGGCTGCGCGCAGCGCCGTAAGGCCCTGCATTTCGTAGGACGCGCGCTGCGTCAGGTCGGGCAGGTTGGTGCCCGCAGCCCCCGTGAGACGATTGCTGTCGGCCATATCAGATGATCTCCAGGTCGGCGCGCAGGGCGCCCGAGGCCTTCATGGCCTGCAGAATCGACATCAGGTCTGCCGGACTCGCACCGAGCGAGTTCAGCGCCTTGACGACGTCGGCGAGGTTGGCGCCCGCTTTCACCATCTTGAGCGCGTTGTTCTCCTGTTGAACGGAGATTTGCGAATTCGGGGCCACGACCGTCTGACCGCCCGAGAACGGCGCCGGCTGGCTCACATTGTTTTGCGTGTCGATGACGACCGACAGGTTGCCGTGCGCGACAGCGCATTGCTGGATCGTCACGTTCTGGTTCATCACCACCGACCCCGTACGGGCGTTGATGATCACGCGTGCGGCCGTGTTGTCCGGGCGCACTTCCAGGCTTTCGAGCTGCGCGAGGAATTGCACGCGCGAGGACGGGTCGGTCGGCGTGCGCAGCAGAATCACGCGGCCGTCGAGCGCCTGTGCTGTGCCGTAGCCGAAGCGACGGTTCACGGCGTCGACCACGCGCTGCGCGGTCGAGAAATCGGTGGCGTTCAGTTCCATCTGCACGGTGCCCGGCTGACCGCCCATGGCGGTCGGCACGGCGCGCTCGACGATGGCGCCGCTCGGAATCCGGCCCGAGGCTAGCTGGTTGATGGTCACGCTCGACCCGTTGGCGGCCGCGCCCGCGCCGCCGATCAGCAGGTTGCCCTGCGCCAGCGCGTAGACCTGACCGTCCGGCCCCTTGAGCGGGGTCATTAGCAGCGTGCCGCCGCGCAGACTCTTGGCGTTACCCATCGACGAGACCACCACGTCGATGGCCTGACCGGGACGCGTGAACGCCGGCAGCGTGGCCGTCACCATCACGGCGGCCACGTTCTTCAACTGCATGTTGGTGCCCGGTGCGACCGTGATGCCCAGTTGCGAGAGCATGTTGGTCATACTCTGCACGGTGAACGGCGTCTGGGTCGTCTGGTCGCCCGAGTTGTCGAGACCGGCCACGAGGCCGTAGCCGATCAGCTGGTTGTCGCGCACGCCCTGAATCGACGCCAGTTCCTTGAGACGCTCGGCGTGCGCCACGCCCGGTGCGAGCAGCACAGCGCCGCCCGCGACGCTCATCGCCGCTGCCACGGCCAGCGTGGAAGTGGTGCGACGGAGGTGGCGGATGGGGCCGGAGGAGCCCGTGTTAGGCGCGCGGCGCGACAGGAACGACATGATCGACATCAGAAGGGCGAAACGTTAAGGAAGAAGCGCTGCAGCCAGCCCATGGTTTCGGCTTCGTTGATGTAGCCCTTGCCACGGTATTCGATGCGCGCATCGGCCACCTGCGTCGAAGGCACGGTGTTCGCGCCCGAAATGGTCTGCGGGCTGACGATGCCCGAAAACTTGATGTACTCCGTGCCCTGGTTGATCGCGATCTGCTTCTCCCCGGCGACCGCGAGGTTGCCGTTGGAGAGCACATCCATCACGGTGACGGTGATCTGCCCCGAGAACACGTTGTTGGCGTTGGCCGCGCCCTTGGCGTCGAACTTGTTCGCGCCGCTCGCGTCCAGTGCCTGATTATTGAGCACGCCGCCGATCACCCCCGGCGTCTGGTTCAGTGTCAGATTGCCGCTGCCCGCGCGCGTGGTGTTCGCGGCGGAGTTCTTGCTCGCCGCCGTGTTTTCGTTGATGACGATCGTGAGGATGTCGCCAACGTTGCGCGGACGGCGGTCTTCAAACAGCGGCCGGTTCGAGTACAGCGGACGGTAGATCGAACCTTCCGGGTCGGCAGACACGGGCGGGGGCGGCGGACGCGTGGTCGTCGGTCCGGTGACGACCGGCTCCTGCGGCACGTAGGCGCAGCCCGCCAGACCGGTCAACGCCACGGCGGCCGCGAGCGCGAGGAACCGAGCGAGGCCCGCGCTGCGTGGCTTGCGTTGAGAAGCGGTCGTGCTTGCGGACATATCGACGTTCATTTCCTAAGTGCTGAGTACGTTCGGTGTGCGTTCGGTGCAGGTTCGGTAGTGGGCCCCGATTACATCTGCGTCAGACGTTGCAACATCTGATCGGACGCCGTCACGGCCTTCGAGTTGATTTCATAGGCGCGCTGCGCCGAAATCATGTTCACCAGCTCTTCCACCACGTTCACGTTCGACGTTTCGACGTAGTTCTGGTTGAGCACGCCTGCGCCGTTGGTGCCCGGCTGTGCAACGTTCGGCGCGCCCGAGGCGGCCGTCTCGGCGTACAGGTTCTCACCCATGCTTTGCAGGCCGGCGTTGTTGATGAACGTGGCGAGCTGGAACGTACCGATCTGCACGTTGGCCGTATTACCCGGCTGCGTGACCGAGACCGTACCGTCGCGCGCGATGGTCAGCGACAGCGCGTTGGCCGGGATCGTGATCGCCGGTTGGATCGGGTAGCCCGAAGCCGTTACGAGCTGGCCGTTGTTATCGACCTGGAACGAGCCGTCGCGCGTGTAAGCGGTCGTGCCGTCCGGCATCAGCACCTGGAAGAAGCCGTCGCCGTTGATGGCCACGTCCTTCGCATTCGCCGTCGACGTCAGGTTGCCCTGCGTGAAGATGCGCTCGGTTGCGGCCGGGCGCACACCCGTGCCCAGTTGCAGGCCCGAGGGCAGCAGCGTTTGCTGCGACGACTGAGCACCCGGCTGGCGGATCGTCTGATACAGCAGATCCTCGAACACCGCGCGGCCTTTCTTGAAGCCGTTCGTGCTGGTGTTGGCGAGGTTGTTCGAAATCACGTCCATGTTCGTCTGCTGGGCGTTCATGCCAGTGGCAGCGATGTAGAGCGAACGGATCATTTGATATTTCTCCCCGTGTACGGTGGCTGGCGTCGTCTGGCGACTGGCCGTCCGTTAGCTGAAGTTCAGCAACTGGTTGGCGGATTGTTCGTTGGTGTCGGCCGTCTGCAGCATCTTCATCTGCATTTCGAAGGCCCGCGACTGCGAAATCATGTTCACCAGACCGCTGACCGGATTGACGTTGCTGGTCTCGATCGAGCCCGCGACCACCACGACATTCGGATCGACCTGCGCCGGTGCGTTATTGCCCATGCGAAACAGTCCGTCGTCACCACGCACGAGGTTGCCCTCGGGCGGATTGACCAGCTTCAACTGGCCCATCACGGCGATGGAGTTGGGCGGATCGCCCTGCCCCAGTGCCGAGATCGTGCCGTCTGTGCCCACGGTCACGGCAGCGCCCGGCGGCACGGCGGCCGGACCGGCATCGGTCATGACCGGCAGGCCATGCAACGTGATCTGGCCATCGGCCGTCATTTCGAGGTTGCCGCCGCGGGTGTAGGCTTCGCGGCCCTGCGCGTCGCGCACCGCCAGCCAGCCCTGTCCCTGAATGGCCACGTCGAGCGCGCGGCCCGTCTGCTGCATGGCACCGGGCGTGAAGTCGGTGCCCGGCGTGGACGTCGTCACGAACGTGCGCGTGCCGGTCGAGCCGTCGGCCCCGCGCACCGGCGCCTGACGGAACGCCGAGAGCTGGGCGCGAAAGCCCGGCGTCGAGACGTTCGCCAGATTGTTGGCGGTGGTCGATTGCTGCTCCATCGCCTGCTTTGCGCCGGTCATGGCGATATAGATCAGACGATCCATCGACGCCCCTCCTGCAAGTTACGCATACGCGCCGCTCCGTGCTTACAGGTTGACCATCGTCTGCATCAACTGGTCTTCCGTCTTGATCGTCTGCGCGTTCGCCTGATAGTTGCGTTGCGCGGTGATCATGTGGACCAGTTCGGCCGTCAGGTCGACGTTCGACGCTTCGACTGCGCCGGCCTGCAGCTTGCCGAGGTTCGTGCCGCCCGGCACGCCCACGATGGGGATGCCCGATGCGGCCGATTCCGACCAGAGGTTGTTACCCAGCGGGATCAGGCCGTTCACGTTGTTGAAGTTCGCGAGCGCGACCTGGCCGAGCACCATCGATTGCGTGTTCGAGTACGTACCGACGATGGTGCCGTCGGCGTTGAACGTGAAGCCGGTCAGACGACCCGACGAATAACCGTCCTGCGTCAGCGTGTTCGGTGTGTAGCTGTTACCGAACTGCGTGGTGCCGGTCAGGTTCAGCGTGAGGTTGCCGGCGGCTGCGCCGTTGCCGTAGGTAATCGTCGGCAGCGTGATCGGGCCGGTCACGGCCGCGCCGGTCGAGTCCGTTTGCGCGACAAGGCTGCCCGACGAGTTGAACGTCATCGTGCCGATCGGGCCGGTGCCGACTTGCGTCGTGCCGTCGACTGAGGCGTACACGGTCCACGTGGCGTTGTTGGTCGTGGTGTCGACACTCGTCTTCTTGAAGTACAGGTTGACGTCGTGCGAATTGCCCAGCGAGTCGTAGACCTTGAGCGACGTGGCGTTGGTGTACGAATTCGGGTCGGTGATCGAGAACGGCGTGGTGTTCACGGCGCTGCGCGAGTCGAGGTTGAACTGACCCGTGATCTTCTGGGTGGCCGTCGGGGCCAGATCGCCTGTCGGGATCTGCAGATCGACCGGCGAGACGCTGTTGATGATGCCGTTCGGGCCGGCCAGATAGCCGGTCAGGTGATCGCCGTTCGAGTCGACGATGTAACCGTTCTTGTCGAGCGAGAACTGGCCGTTACGCGTGTAGGCGATGGTGCCGTTGTTCGACACGCGGAAGAAGCCGTTGCCGGAGATCGCCAGATCGAGCTGACGGTTCGTGACCGTGATGTCGCCCTGCGTGAACTGCTGCGCAATGGCGGCCACACGCGTACCGATACCGACGGTGTTATTACCTGCGCCGAACAGCGAGTTGGCGTAGATGTCGGCGAACTGCGCCTGACCCTGCTTGAAGCCGACGGTGGCCGCGTTGGCAACGTTGTTGCCGATGACGTCCAGGTCTTTGGAGGCGGCGTTCAGGCCGCTCAATCCGGTCGAAAAGGCCATGGTGTTACTCCTGAAATTCGGTTGTCGACGACGGGTATCGCGACGAATACGGTTCGAAAAGAGTTAAGCGCTTACGAATCAGAGCTACGGATCAGAGAATTTCGCGAACGTCGGAGAGCTTGATGTTCGAGCCCGTGCCCACGTTGAGCAGCGGCGAACCGGTCGTGCTGGCGACAACGCTTTGCACCTGCGCGTAGGAGAGCAGCGTCGGCGTCACGGCCTTGCCGTTGGCCGTCGCCGTCACGCTCAGGGTGTACTTGCCGTCTGCCACCGCGTTACCGGCGTCGTCCTTGGCGTCCCACGTCAGGGCTTGCACGCCAGCATCCAAAGCGCCCGCGTTGACGGTGCGGATCGTCTTGCCGGTGCTGTCCTTGATCTCGATCTTGACGGTGTCTGCATCGCTCGGCAGTTCGAAACCGAACGGCGTCGCCGTCTTGGTGACGGTGCCGTCGGTGGCCGTGGTGCTGCCCACACCGATGTTGGTGCCGGGGATCAGCACGCCCTTGCCGACCAGCGCTGCGGCTTGCAGGCTCTGGGTCGAGTTCAATTGCGAGGTCACCGACGAGAGCGTGGTGTTGAGCTGCGTGATGCCCGAGACCGTGCTGATCTGCGCGAGCTGCGACGTGACCTGCGAGTTGTCCATCGGGTTGAGCGGATCCTGGTTGTTCATCTGAGCGACGAGCAACTTCAGGAAGCTGTTTTGCAGATCGTCCGCGCTACCGGCCGACGACTTCGAACTCGAACTGTTGCTGGCAGTGCCGTTGATCGAGTCGAGGAAGTTCTGCGAAAAGTTCGCGGCGTTCGACGTATTGATGCTGGCCATTTCTTCTGGTCTCCGCGCGGCCCCTTACTGGCCGACCGTGAGGGTTTTGAGCATGAGTGTCTTGGCGGTGTTGAGCGCTTCGACGTTGGCTTGGTACGAGCGGGAGGCGGAAATCATGTTGACCATCTCTTCCACCGGATTCACGTTGGGCATGGTGACGTAGCCCTGTGCGTTCGCAGCCGGGTTCTTCGGGTCGTACACGGTCTTGAGCGGCGACGGGTCTTCCACCACGCCGGCGACCTTCACGCCACCGACATCGGTGCCCGTGACCGGATTGACCTGAAACACGACCTGCTTGGCGCGGTACGGCTGGCCGTCCGGGCCAGTCACCGATTCGGCGTTGGCCAGGTTGCTGGCCGTCACGTTCATGCGCTGCGACTGTGCAGTCATGGCCGAGCCGGCAACGTCGAAGATGCTCATGAGTGGCATGGCGCTTACCCTTGGCTGGTGATGGCGGCCAGCATCGTCTTGATCTGGCTGCTCAGGACTGTGAGGCCCGTCTGATAATGCACGGCGTTGTCGGCGAAGTTCACACGCTCGGCATCGAGTTCGACGGTGTTGCCGTCGACGCTTTGCTGATACGGCACGCGATAGAGCAGCTCCGGGCCGCCCATCGGCGGGGCCGTCGTCACACCGCGCCCGGCGATGTGGCGCGAGGACGTGCGCGAGAGCGACACGCTCGACTCGGTGGCGAGCTGCTGCTGCGCGCCGCGCTCGACGGCCTGATTCAACGCGTTATTGAAATCGACGTCGCGCGACTTGTACCCCGGCGTGTCCGCGTTGGCGATATTCGACGAGATCACCTCCTGACGGTAGGCGCGCATAGCCAGCGCCTGCTGGGAGAATCGCAATGCCGCGTCCAGTTTGTCCATGATCTCGTCTCGCCCGATGCTTGCCTTGATGCTGGGTACTTGGGTAATGCTCAAGAAACTTGCCCGTGCTGCGTCCGGGGCCTGCTCAGTCGTTTGCTGCGCTGACTGGCGGCCATCGCGCGATGCGCAGACGGGGTGTCCTGCCCGGTCCGGAAAAAATAGGGACCTTTTGGCATGCTTCGCATCGTATGCGCCCCCCCCGGGATTCAATCGGACGAATAGGAAGGAGATTGACCGCCATTTCGAGCCATGCCCTGTGACGCGACATCTCTAGAATGGCTTCCTGACGGCATCGGGCGGGGTTCGCCCCCCAGGCACAGGGACACTGCCCGGTGTCGTCGGCTTCGCAACGCGCAAGCCGCAAAGTTGTTGTTCAGGCAGGTCGAAAGGGTTTCAGCGTCGTACGCCACCGGAATCGTGATGCATCGTCGTGATGTGTCGGTACGCCGGGCGACGACCGCAAGGAGAGTGAGCATGGCAGGCAAATTCGGCGACCGACTCGCCAATGCCCCGCGCACGTATGACGTGCAGCGGCTCGGCCAGCGCTCGTCCGCAAAAATGCCCCTGAACTTTCAAATACTTACGAGTGCCCGACGTGGCCTGATGGCCGCGATGCTCGCAACGCTCGGTATGGCCGGACTCGTGACGTCCGCGCAGGCCGCGACGGGTGCGAACCCCGGCGTCGCTACTGATCCCGCCGCTCAAAATCTTGGCAACACGCTCGGTCCGAGCGCCATCGTCATCCCCGGCAACAATGCCGCCGCAGGCGGTGTCGCGTCGAACGTGCCAAATATGGTGCGTCCAGCGACCGCAACGGCGAATGCATCCGTTCAGACGCAGCAGGCACCGGTCGCGACGGCTGCGCCAGTGCAACCTCAGCCGCAAGCCCAGGCATCCCAATTCCAGAACACGCAGGTGATCCGGCAGACTGCCGAGCGATTCCTGCGTGAGCAGACCACCGGCCTGCCTGGTCAGGTCAACATCACCGTGGGCGAATCGGTCTCGGACCGCATGCCTGCGTGCTCGGCGCTTGAGCCGTTCCTGCCGCCGGGTGCGCGCCTTTGGGGCACGACCAGCGTCGGCGTGCGATGTGCCGGGGAGCGTCCTTGGACGCTGTATCTGCAAGCGCGCGTGAGCATCAACGCCACGTATTTCGTCGCCGCACGTCAGATCAATCCGGGCGAGACCATCGGGCCGACGGATCTGTCGCCGCGTCAGGGCGATCTCACGCTGCTGCCGCGCACGGTCGCGACCGATGCCGGTCAGATCGTCGGTACGGTGGCCGTGAACCGGATTACCTCGGGGCTGCCGATCCGCTCCGACCTGCTGCGCAGTGCGATTGCCGTCCAGCAGGGACAAACCGTGCGCGTGGTCTCGCGGGGTTCGGGTTTTGAAGTGAGCACGGAAGGTCAGGTGCTCACACGTGCCAGCGCGGGCGATCCCGTGCAGGTGCGCACGCGTGCCGGACAAGTCGTCAGCGGCACCGTGAAGTCCGGAAAAAATGGCAACGTCGAAGTCGAAGTTGCACTGTAAGAAACAGGAAGAGAGCGATGGAAGTAATCGCTTACTTACGTTAAGTATTCGCTGAAATCACCCGGGCACTTGAACTGGTAACAGGATGTTACTTGCCTAAAGTTATGGCGGATAATGCCGTTACACAGGCAGGTTTCTGGGGAAAGCACATGAAAATCCAACTACCCGCCACGTCGTTGAACGAGGTTGGCGGCAGCAAGGCAACGGCAGATCGTACGACTTCCGGTGCTGTGAACACCGACGCTGCTGCGGCCCCTGCTGCGAGCGCTGGCGGTGCCAACGTGAGCACGAGCGCCTTGTCGTCGGAGATGCGTGCCTTGCAGGAAGCACTGGCAGCGACCGGCACGGCCGACATCGACGTTGCGAAGGTTGCGGCGATCAAGACGGCGATCGCTAACGGCCAGCTGGCTATTGATACCTCCAAGATTGCGGACGGTCTGATCTCGACCGCACGCGATTTGCTCTCTGCGCAATCGAAGTCATGACCAACGATGCCCTGCTGAACGCCCTGACTGCTGAGACTGCCGCGATCGGCACGTTTTCGACATTGCTTGGGGAAGAACAGCAGGCATTGGTCAACGGCACGCTCGACGCGTTGCCGGATCTGACAGAACGCAAGACGCGCGCTGTAGCGGAGCTGACCGCTCTCGGTCGTGAGCGCGATGCGCAGTTGAAAGCGTTGGGCTACTCGCCTGACGAAGCAGGTGCGACGGCAGCGGCTGCCGCCGATCCCAAGGTCGACGCTGCGTGGAAGGCCCTGCTCGCCACCGCCGCCGAAGCGAAGCGCGCGAACGACACGAACGGCCTGCTCATCAACACCCGCCTGACGTACACCCAACAAGCCCTGACCGTCCTCTACGGCCCGGGCAACAACACCCCCCTCTACGGCCCCGACGGCCGCACCACCCCGCGCTCAAGCGGGGGGAGTGTTACGGCTTAACACCTCAGGCCACCGGTAGTTCCGGCTCAGGCACGGCTTCGCCGTTAGCCTGCATGTCTGAAACGACATTTCGTACAACCGCTTGGATTCTCTCGAACGCGCGTTCGGACGTCACGTCGAGCCACGACATCGACTGAAACTCGACGCAAAGTCCGACGTACTCGCCATCTTCTGCCGAGTACTTAACTTGATACTGGTATCTATAGCAGCAATCCATCATTTCGGTGTGCCTGAGACTGGGGCGAAGTTGTTCAGCATTTCACCGCAATAAGCGGGCGTTCTTGTTTCACAAATGGATCGATACCGGCAGCTTGGTTGGGTATGCGAACGCAATAGGTCCCATGAGATGAACGGATTCTCTCAACTCTTGATCCATCTGGCCGAATCTCACTAGAGACAGTCCCCGACTCCCAGCCTTTCCCGAGCGCCGATTCAAAAGCCTGAGCGACGGGATCTGTGATTGCGTGACTCTTGCCCATCACTCTTTCGTCAGCGACGCTCGATTGATCTCTCACGGCACGTTTTGCCGCATCCACTTCATTTTGATTCTGCTGCGAGCGGACAGCGCTTTGGACTGACTGCCGCCAATCGCTTAACGACGTTTCCTCTCGCTCCGTCACAACTGTCCGCTCAATCGCTGAAGGATTTGTTCGCGGACGCCTAACCGCCGCCGGTGCCTTCGAGAGAGCATTGGCTGAGTTCCTCCTCGCACGGTGCGACGGTTCCAGTGATTGCGACGGTTTAGTTGCAGGTTCAATCGAAAAATGAGGCAGTTCGACGAAGGTGACGATGAGAGCCTGGGGCGGCACCCGCTTCGCTGAGGTACCTCCCCAGGATAAGAACCAGAGAAGAAGTGCGATATGCAATGCGGCAGACGTCGCCACACCGACCATCAGACGCCATTTATCATGTCCGCTCTTAGACATCAGGTGAGAATCGCCGCCCCGGTGTCTATCGTACGTCGCATGGGGTCACGTTTATCTGGCGTCCTTGAAGTAATGATATGTGTGGACATTGCCGTTCCAGTGATACGAGCACGCAGTTTCCCTATCCGCCTGATTTCGATAGCGATCCGGCATTGTCTGCCCGGGTTCGAATGAAGCTCGCGCGTCACCACCAAATGAATCTAATAGCGCCTGATTCCATACAGGGGTTTCAGAATCCGAAGCTCTTGAACACATGCCGTTAGCGGCAGAATAACGCGGCTATGGTCGGAGCGAGCTTGGGAATTTTCCGTTGAACTTTACTGGCCGCGTGCGTAATTGCGTCGAACTGCAGGCAACAAAAAACCCCGGCCGCTTGTGCGCCACCGGGGTTTTTGTTGAGACAGTTTTCCTAAGCGGATCTATCGATAGCCTAATTCGCCGAAGTCCAAGCCTTCTCACGCAACGTCGCGCGCAAGCGCGAGATCGCCTGACTGTGCAACTGGCACACGCGGGACTCGCTGACTTCGAGCACTGCGCCGATTTCGCGCAGGTTCAGACCCTGCTCGTAATACAGGCTCATCAGCAACTTCTCGCGCTCGGGCAGACGATCGATGGCGTCCACCACGCCGCCGCGCAAACCTTCGTCGAGCAGCATCGTCAGCGGATCTGCACCCGGGTCCGCGCAAATGCGGTCGATGAACGGCTCTTCGTCCGCCGATTCGAAATCTTCGTAATAGATCAGCTGGCAGCCGTGCACATCCTGCAGCATCTGCTGATACTCGGTCAGCCCGATCGACATCTCGCCCGCAATCTCGCTCTCGGACGGACCCCGTCCCAGCCGCTGCTCCAGTCGCTGCACCGCTTTCTCGATCTCGCGCGCCGTCTTGCGAATGCCGCGCGATGCCCAGTCCAGTTCGCGCAACTCGTCGAGCATCGCCCCGCGAATGCGCTGGCTTGCATACGTTTCGAACTGCGCGCCCTGCGTCTCCTGATACCGGTTCGCCGCATCGAGCAGCCCCAGCATGCCAGCCTGAATCAGATCTTCCAATTCCACGCTCGCCGGCAGCTTCGCCATCAATTGCAGCGCCAGGCGGCGCACCAACGGCGCGTATTGGGTCAGCGTGTCGTTCGTGTCGACCTTCCCGCGCGCGGTATACATGTTTCCCTCCGCTTCCTCTCGACGCGTGCCGTGACGCTCAGGCCGTGTGCGCGCTCACCGCGCCCACGCCAAGCGTCATCTCGGCACCGCGATCGCCGCCGCAATCGCCCACCTGACCGATCCCGGCACCCAACGCCGCCGGTTCCGTGTCCCGAATGGCCAACGGCCAATGCATCACCTGCGCCGCCAACTGGCGGTAAGCCACCGCCGCCGGCGCCATCGGAAACGCATCGACCACGGTGCGCGTCAGATGCCGCGCTCGCACGACCTGACGGTCCGACGGCACATGCCCGGCCAACTCCAGCGACACCGCCAGATAACGACTCGCTGTCGTGGCCAGATTGCGGCACACGACGCGTGCCTCCATATCCTCCGCCCGGTTCACCAACACCCGGAACTGCGCCAGCGCATATTCGTAATGCGCCTGTTTGATCCATGAGTACGCGCCCGTAATCGACGCCGGTTCACACCCGAGCACCACCAGCACGTCATGCGCATGCGCCGCCAACGGACTCAGCACGCCACCGGCGTGCGTGCAGTCGACGATCACGACGTCCGGCTCGCCAACGGTCAACACCGGCAGCGCACGCTGCGGATCGATGCGCTCGGGATGACGGTGCGCCACCGGCACCAGCACCACGTTGTCGCGCGTCTGCACACGCACTGCGTCGGGCGAAATGCGTCCCGCCAGCACATCGTGGATGTCGCCACGCAACGGCAGACCGAGTGCCGGCGCTGCATGGCCGCTCTCGTCGGCCAGCACGACATCCTGACCGTGATGAGCCAGCGCGCTGGCCAGATTCAACGCAACACTCGTCTGACCGGCTTCAGGCGCACTTCCTACCACCGCGACGATGCGCGTGGTATGGCGCGCCACCAGTCGGCGCAGCCCCTCAGCTTGATCGAGTACGAGTTTAACCAAAGCAGGCCTCGCCTGAAGGTTGTGCGGGCGCGAACAGCCCGCTGTAGTTGGGATCGACCCCGCGCACCACTGCCGGCAAATCTTCCTCGGACGGCACGAACGGCGAACCCGTCACCGGCGCAGACAACGCCGTGTCGATCAGGAACTGCCGGTCCGCCACGTGCAGATTCTCCGGTACGCGCTGCCCCGTCGAGACGTAATGCACCGGCAGACGGTGACGAATCACCGTGTCGAGCACCGAACCCAGGTTGGTCGTCTCGTCGAGTTTCGTCAGAATACACCCGGCCAGATCGCCACCACCCTCGGCGCTCGCGCTGCGATACGCGTGCACTACTTCATTGAGCGTGTCGCCGTGGCTCGTGGCGTTGAGCAACAGCAGACGCTGCACTGGCGTCTCTGCCCCGCACAGCATCGCCACCTGCTCCGGCACCGTGCGGTCGCGCTGGCTCATACCGACCGTGTCGATCAGCACCATGTGTTTGTTGCGCAGTTCGGTCAGCGCCAGACGCAGATCCGTCGCGTCCTTCACCGCATGCACCGTCACGCCAAGAATCTTGCCGTAGATGCGCAACTGCTCATGACCGCCGATACGATAGCTGTCGGTCGTGAGCAGCGCGAGCTTCTCCGCGCCGTGACGCATCACGCAACGCGCCGCGAGCTTTGCCGTGGTCGTGGTCTTGCCTACGCCGGTCGGCCCCATGAGCGCATACACGCCGCCGCGGTCCATCAATTCGTCTTCGTTCGGCATGATGGGCAGATTGCGCTTGAGCGCATTCTTCACCCAGTCCAGACCGTTCTCGCGGTCGCTTCCTTCCGGCAGATGCTCCAGCAACGCCCGCCCGAGCTGCGCCGAGAAGCCCGCTGCGAGCAACGTGCGCAGAATCTCGCCCTGTGCCGGCGAACGACGCTGTTTGTCGTTCCACACAAGACCTGCGACCTGCTCTTCGAGCAACCCGCGCATGCTTTGCAACTCGCCCATCATCGACTGCGCGAAGGCGCTGGTCGCGGCGATGTCGTTCGCGGCTGCGGCAGAACTCGCCACGGGCGCCGGGGCCGGTGCGGCAGGACGGAGACGCGGACGATGCGTCGGCATGTCGCCACCGGCGAGCGCGTCCAGATCCTCTTCCGCCAACGCCACGATCTCGACGCCGTTGGCGACCGAGCGATTGGACAATACGACCGCGTCGGGTCCGATTTCCTCGCGAATCTGGCGCAGTGCGTCGCGGCACGTGCCCGCAAAGAATTTCCGAATCTTCACGCTTGACCTCCGATGAGTGCCGTCATTTTCACGTTACGGGTGTCTGGCACTTCCGCATACGACAAAACCTTGAGCTGCGGCAGGCTGCGGCGCAGGAAGCGCGAGAGCAGCGAACGCAGCGGATGTTGAACCAGCAATACCGACGGCAGACCCTGACGCTCCTGACGCGTCACGGCTGCCTGGGTTTCACGCAACAGCGTATCGGCGAGGCCCGGCTCCAGACCGGTGCCACCGCCGGCCGACAACGCCTGCGTGAGAATTCGTTCGAGATTGGCGTCGAGCCCCACCACTTCCAGATCGCCACTGCCCGGGAACACGCTCTGCGTGATCGCGCGGCCCAGCGACAGTCGCACCAGCGCCGTGAGATCGTACGGATCCTGCACGCGTGCGCCATGCTCGGCGATGGTATCGATGATGGTACGCATGTCGCGAATCGGCACCTGCTCCTCGAGCAGGTTCTGCAGCACCTTCTGCAACGTGGTGAGCGCGATGGTCTTCGGCACCAGGTCTTCGATCAGCTTCGGCGCGTCCTTGCCGATACGCTCGATGAGCTGCTGCACTTCCTGACGTCCCAGCAATTCGTGAGCGTGCGCGTTGATCAGGTGATTCAGGTGGGTCGCCACGACCGTACCGGCATCGACCACGGTGTAGCCGTACGCCTGCGCCTGATCGCGCTGGCCGACGTCGATCCACGTCGCGGGCAGACCGAAGGCAGGATCGCGCGTCGGCGTGCCTTGCAGCGGCGCACTGACCTGCCCCGGGTCGATGGCCAGCAGTTGGCCCGGGTACGCCTCGCCTTCGCCGATGATCACGCCCTTGAGCGTGATGCGGTACTGGTTCGGGCGCAGCTCCAGATTGTCGCGGATGTGCACCACGGGTGCCAGGAAACCGATCTCCTGCGCGAACTTCTTCCGAATGCCTTTGATACGCTTGAGCAGTTCGCCATCCTGATTGCGGTCGACGAGGGGGATCAGGCGATAGCCGACTTCCAGCCCCAGCGGGTCGACCAGCGCCACGTCGTCCCATGACGCTTCGGCCACTTCGGGGGCGGCGGTCGCCGCGACCGGCGTCGGACGCGTCGCCTGCACCTTGGCGGCGGCGGCCTTGCGGAATTGCCAGCGGGCCAGCGCGCCCAGACCCAGCGCGAGCAGCAGGAAGGCAAAGTGCGGCATGCCCGGGATCAGGCCCATCAAGCCCAGAATCGCGGCCGTGATGCCCAGTACCTGCGGATTGTTGAAAAGCTGCGAGACGACCTGTTGTCCGACGTCTTCGTCGGTCGCCACACGCGACACCACCACACCGGCGGCCGTCGAGATCACCAGCGCCGGGATCTGCGCGACGAGACCGTCACCGATGGTCAGCAGCGTGTAGTTCTTGGCGGCGGTCGCGAGATCCAGATTGTGCTGAACCACGCCGACGATCAGCCCGCCGATGATGTTGATCAGCATGATCAACAGACCGGCGACCGCGTCGCCGCGCACGAACTTGGACGCACCGTCCATCGAGCCGTAAAAATCGGCTTCCTGCGCAATCACCTTACGGCGGCTGCGTGCTTCCTCTTCCCCGATCAGACCGGCGTTCAGGTCGGCGTCGATGGCCATCTGCTTGCCAGGCATGGCGTCGAGGGTAAAACGCGCACCCACTTCGGCGATACGCCCCGCGCCCTTCGTGATCACCATGAAGTTGATGACCACGAGGATGATGAACACCACGATACCGACGGCGTAGTTGCCGCCCACCAGGAAGTGGCCGAACGCTTCGATCACCTTACCGGCAGCGTCCGGGCCGGTGTGGCCTTCGAGCAGCACCACGCGCGTGGACGCCACGTTCAGCGACAGACGCAGCAGCGTGGAGAACAGCAACACGCTCGGGAATGCCGCGAAGTCGAGCGGCTTTTGCGTGTACATGGACACCAGCAGCACCATCACCGCGAGGGCGATGTTGAACGTGAACAACAGATCCAGGATGAACGGCGGCAGCGGGAGGATCATCATGCCCAGAATCATGATGATCAGCACCGGCGCGGCGAGCGACTTCAAGTTGCCGCCGAGGAGCAGTTGCGACGCACGCAATAGCTGGTTCGCGCGAGGGTTGAGGTTCATTCGTTACACTCGTTTCGACCCGAGGCGCCGGGGCGCGTCGAGCTCGGTCGGCACCGGCAGATCCGACGGGGTCAGCGGCTCGATGCCCCCCTCGGCACGCCAGCGGCGAAGCTGGAAGACCCACGCCAGCACTTCGGCCACGGCCGTGTACAGCGTGGCCGGGATTTCGTGACCGATTTCCACGTGACGATGCAGCGCACGGGCCAACGGCGGGGCTTCGAGGATCGGGATGCGGTGCTCTGCCCCCATCTCACGGATACGCTGCGCAACCAGATCGGTGCCCTTGGCGAGCACACGCGGCGCGCGCATGTTGTCCTTATATTCGAGGGCGACGGCAAAGTGCGTCGGGTTCGTCACGATCACGTCGGCCTTGGGCACGTCCTGCATCATCCGGCGGCGCGCGGCCTGACGCTGCAACTGACGGATCTGCGCCTTGACGTGCGGATCGCCCTCGGTTTCCTTGTTTTCCTGACGCACTTCCTCTTTGGTCATGCGCAGCTTCTTGTAGTGCTGCCACAGCTGGAACGGGATATCGATGGCCGCCACCAGCAGCAGCGACGCCACGATAAACGCGCAGCACACCACGATCATCTCGCCCACGTACGGCAGCGCCACACGCGGCGACTGCGTCATCAGGCCCATCACGGCGTCTTTGTCGCGGGCGATGGCCCAGTACGCCACGCCGCCCACGAGCACGGTCTTGGCCACGGCCTTGACCAGCTCGACCAGCCCCTGCGTCGAGAACATGCGGCCCAGCCCCTTGAGCGGGTTCAGGCGGCCGAAGTTGGGAGCGAGCGATTTGGTGGTGAACAGCCAGCCGCCCAGCGCCATCGGTGCGACGATGGCCGCGATCACGAGGGCGACGAAGAGCGGCGCGATGACCATGAGAGCGTCCGCGCCCGAGTGCGCTGCGTACGAGAGCATGCGGCGCGTGTCCATCGCCGTGCCCGGCTCGAACTGCATGCCGTGGCGCATCAACTGGGCGAAGCCCTGCGAGATACGGTCGGCCGTCATCCACATTCCAGCGACACCGGCGGCCAGCAGGGCGAACGTCGAAAGCTCGCGCGAACGCGCGACCTGCCCTTCCTCGCGCGCCTTCTCCAGACGCCGGGGAGTGGGTGATTCCGACTTTTCGAGATCGCTTTCCTCAGCCATGCCCTATCCACAGCGGGCGGACGAACCCACCCTATCGCGACCGATTATGGCCGTAACCGTCAAGTCACAAAGGGGGGAATAGAGGCGGGATTGGGCGGTATTTCGCGCAAGCGCGATTCCGCCAGCCGGGGCGCGGCTGGCGGCGGGGTCAGAAACCGAGGCTGGCGAGCAGGTCGTCGACCTGTCCCTGATCGGCCACGATGTCGGTGCGACCTTCCTTCTTGATCTGCGGCCCGTTGAGCAACGAGTCTTCGGCTTCCTTGCGCTTCTCGGGCGGCATGTTATCGAGCAGCGTCTGGAGCAGATGGCTCTCGATCTCCTGCACCACTTCCATGATCTTCTTGATGACCTGCCCGGTCAGATCCTGGAAGTCCTGCGCCATCATGATTTCCATCAGATGGTTGTTGGTCGCGCGGGTGTCGTCCGGCACGCGACGCAGGTAGGTGCGGGTCTCGGTGACGAGTTGACGCGCGTCGTCGAGTTCCAGCGGCTGGTCGAACCACTTGGCCCAGCGCGCGTCGAGCGCATTGGCGTCCGCTTCGAGACGGTCCTGAATGGGCCTGGCCAGTTCGATGGCCGTCAGCGCCCGCACGGCCGCCTGTTCCGTCATGGTCGCGACGTAGTTCAGCCGGTCGCGGGCGTCGGGAATCGCCTCGGCCGCCTGCTCCAGCTGCTTGTCCAGACCGAGTTCGCGCAGATTGTCGCGCAGCATGCGCGTCAATTGCCCGATGCGCATCAGCATGCGCTCGGCCGGATCTGCCTCGCCGGTCACGTAAGCGCCGCCCGGCTCACCCGGCCATTCAGTGCTCGACTCGTGGGTCACGTTCAGGCCCCCGTTTTTTCCATTTTTTCGAAGATCTTGCCCAGCTTCTCATCGAGGGTCGCGGCCGTGAACGGCTTGACCACATACCCGCTCGCACCGGCCTGGGCGGCGGCGATGATGTTTTCCTTCTTGGCTTCGGCCGTGACCATCAGCACCGGCAGCTTGGCCAGGTTCGGGTCGGCACGGATCGTCTGGAGCATCGTCAGGCCGTCCATGTTCGGCATGTTCCAGTCGGACACCACGAATTCGAAGCTACCGCCGCGCAGCTTGGCCAGCGCCGCCACACCGTCTTCCGCTTCGTCGACATTGGAGAAACCCAGCTCCTTGAGCAGGTTTCGCACAATGCGGCGCATCGTCGGAAAATCGTCGACGACCAGGAATTTCATGTTCTTGTCTACCATCATCACTCCAATTCTGTCGGTCCCCCTTTGGGGGGCCGACAATATTCAGGGGCAAGTTCCGCCATCACTCAGTGCCCTGAGTGTGAACGCAAATCGTTGCGGACCATACGGCGAAAACAAGCCAAAAACAACGCCAAAAGCCGAACTATACCCGTTGCGTGCGTTCGCCGAATTTCGCGACCTGATGAAGCACTTTTCGGGCCATCTCGTGCAGCGGCACCACTTCCTCCGCGCCGCCCATGGCAATGGCTTCGCGCGGCATGCCGAACACGATGCAGCTCGCTTCGTCCTGCGCGAACGTGTGCGCACCGGCACGGCGCATCTCGACCAGACCGGCCGCACCGTCGCGGCCCATGCCCGTGAGAATCACGCCGATGGCGTTACGTCCGGCATGCACGGCCGCGGAGCGAAACAATACATCGACCGACGGACGATGTCGATTCACCGGCGGCGCCGGATCGAGCACTGCCACGTAGTTTGCGCCGCTGCGCGAGAGTTGCAGGTGGGTGTCGCCGCCCGGTGCAATGTAGGCATGGCCCGGCAACACACGCTCGCCGTGCTCGGCTTCCTTCACCGTAATGCGGCACAGCCCGTTCAGGCGTTGCGCAAACGACTTGGTGAAGCCCGCCGGCATGTGCTGCGTGATGAGAATCGCCGGAGCGTCGGGCGGCATTGGCACGAGCACTTCGCGAATCGCTTCGGTGCCGCCCGTCGACGCGCCGATGATAATCAGCTTTTCCGTCGATACGAGCGGGTTGCGTAGCATCGGCGCGGCTTCCACCGCGACCGGGGCCGCGCTCTTGGGCGGGGCACTGCGCACACGAGCGCGGGCGGCAGCACGAATCTTGTCGGCGATCATCTCGCCGTATTCGAGCATGCCGTCACGAATACCCAGACGCGGCTTCGTCACGAAATCGACCGCACCGAGTTCGAGCGCACGCATCGTGACTTCCGAGCCACGCTCGGTCAGCGACGACACCATGAGCACGGGCATCGGACGCAGGCGCATGAGCTTCTCAAGGAAGTCCAGCCCGTCCATGCGCGGCATTTCGACGTCGAGCGTGAGCACGTCCGGGTTGTGCTGCTTGATCAGATCGCGCGCCACGAGCGGGTCGGGTGCGGTCGCCACTACGGTCATGTCCGGATGCGCATTGATGATCTCCGTCATCAGGCTGCGCACAAGTGCGGAATCGTCCACGCACAGGACTTTAATTGGTTCGCTCAAGCCTCCTCCATTTTTCGGTTGTCAGGCCCCGGCCGAGGCTTGGCATTTCTGGCCGGTGGCGCAAAGAGTTCTACGGAGCCCCGTACTTCGCGTGCGCGCAGTCGCTGCGCGTACGCCTGTTCCCGCTGGACGATGGCCGGATCGCCCCGGTCGCCCAGCTTCTTGACCATCACCCGCCCGGTGCGCGGCAAAAAGCACACCTTGCGCGGATGCGGTCCGAGCAGATCCTGCGCAGTCACGCGAATCTGCTCCATCTCGAGATAGCGCAACACGAAGTTCGCGTTGCGATCGCCGATATTCAGGGTGGTCATGCCCGCGAGCACCGCGCCGCCGCCGAAGACCTTCGCCTCCAGACGCTCGCGCCGTGCGCCGAGCTTGATCAGCTCGTTGATGAGCATTTCCATCGCGTATGCGCCGTAGCGCATGGACGCAGAGAGTAGCCGATCGCGCTCGCTCTCGCCATCGTCCGGCAGCATGAAGTGGTTCATGCCGCCGATACCGGTGACGCTGTCGCGCACGCAGGCGGCCACGCACGAACCGAGCACCGTCACGAGCATGATGTCTTCGGTCGTGACGAAATACTCCGACGGCAGCAGCTTCACCGCCTGCGTATTGAACGCATTGTCGAAGTAGTGGTTGGTCGCGAGTGCTTCGGCCAATGGCTGTGCTGCCATGTCAGGCTCCCCGTGCTCCGGCGCCGGCCAGTTCATACACCGTCTGCCCACGCAGACGGAACGCCCGGCTCACATAGGTGAAGTTCTCCGAATGCCCGGCGAACAGCAGGCCGTCCGGTTTGAGCAAAGGGACGAAGCGCTCGAGAATGCGCGCCTGCGTGGCCTTGTCGAAATAGATCATCACGTTGCGGCAGAAGATCACGTCGAACGGCCCGCCGATCTGCCACGACGGCGCGAGCAGGTTGAGCGGCTCGAACGTCACCAGTTGCTGCAATTCGGGACGCACCTTGATCTTCCCCGAGTTCGCGCCCGTGCCGCGCAGGAAATGCTTGCGCAGTTGCTCCTGCGAGATCTTGCCGGTCTGCTCGCCGTTGTAGACGGCAGCCGAAGCACGCGCGAGTACCTGCGTGTCCACGTCGGTCGCCAGCACCGTGGCGTTGGGGCGCGAGCCGAGCGTGTCGACCAGCGTCATCGCAATCGAATACGGCTCTTCGCCGGTCGACGCCGCGCAGCACCACACCGAGATCGGCTTGGGGCGATTGCGCACGAAGTCGGCGAGCAGCGGGAAATGGTGCGACTCGCGGAAGAACGACGTGAGGTTCGTCGTCAGGGCGTTGGTGAACGACTCCCACTCGCTGTCGCCGGTGTCGGCTTCGAGCATGTCGAGGTATTCGGTGAAGCTTGTCATGCCCAGCGCACGCAGACGTCGCGCGATGCGGCTGTAGACCATCTCGCGCTTGTGCTCGGCCAGCGCGATCCCGGCGCGCTGGTAGATCAAATTACGAATGCGGCTGAAGTCGGCCAGCGAGAACGCAAAGTCGCGCTCGCCCGACAGGGCTGCGCCACTGGCGCGCGCGAAATCCGCGCTGCGCGAACCCGCGTCGCCATCGGGGCCGGAGCCGCCGCGACGCGTCAGATGCGAGGTGTTGCGCGAATCGGTCATGATGTCTCGGTTGCGTCGAATTACGTCGGACAGTGCTTATGTCTTATGCCGCACGGGCCAACGGCTGGGCCGCCGGCTCGCGCCGGGACGCGCCAATCGCATGCACGCTCCCCGCACCTGCCGCCCCCCCCGTCTGGAAGACGGACACGGCCGCGCGCAGCTCCTGCGCTTGCGACTCCATCGCGCCGGCGGCAGCCGCCGCCTCTTCCACGAGCGCCGCGTTCTGCTGCGTCACCTCATCCATCTGCGTCACCGCACGATTGACCTGCTCGATGCCGCTCGACTGTTCGGCAGACGCCGCCGAGATCTCGCCCATGATGTCCGTCACGCGTTTGACCGCCTGCACGATCTCTTCCATGGTCTGACGCTGACGCGTCACGAGCGCCGTGCCGTCCTGAACGCGGCGCGACGAGTCTTCGATGAGCGCCTTGATTTCCTTCGCGGCCGCCGCACTGCGCTGGGCCAGCGTGCGCACTTCGCCCGCGACCACGGCGAAACCGCGCCCCTGTTCGCCCGCACGCGCCGCTTCCACGGCAGCGTTCAGCGCGAGGATGTTCGTCTGGAAAGCGATGCCGTCGATCACGGCGATGATGTCGACGATCTTGTTCGAGCTGGTGGAGATGCCGTCCATCGTCGCCCCGACCTGCCCCGAGACTTCGCCGCCGCGCATGGCGATTTCCGACGCATTCACCGCCAGTTGGCTCGCCTGACGCGCGTTGTCGGCGTTCTGGCGCACGGTTGCCGTGAGCTGCTCCATCGACGAGGCGGTTTCTTCGAGCGACGCCGCCTGCTGTTCGGTACGGGCCGACAGATCGGTGTTACCCGCCGCGATCTCATGCGCGGCCGTGGTGATCGACTCGGTACCCTGACGAATCTGCGAGATGGTCTCGGCCAGCGTGTGCTGCATGCGTTGCATGGCGTAGAGCAGACTGTGCGTGTCGCCCGGGGCGACGTTCACGTGGCTGTGCAGGTCGCCGCTTGCGATGCGATGCGCGATGCCCGCCGCGTACTCCGGCTCGCCGCCGAGGCTGCGCTGCACGTTGCGGATGATCGCGACCATCGCGGCCGTCACAATGCCGCCGATCAGCAGAAGTGCAATGCCGAAGCGAATGAGCGTGGCGTAGAACGCCTCGTCGACGTCCTGCACATACACGCCGCTCATCAGGCCCCAGTCCCAGGGCGCGAAGTACTTCACGAACGAGACCTTGGCCATCCGCTTGTCGCTGCCCGCGATACGACCGTAGTAGTCGACGAAACCGGTGCCCTTATCCTTGGCCACACGGGCCATTTCGACGAAGATCAGCTTGCCGTTCGTATCCTTGTAGTTGGAGACGTCTCTGTTCACCAGATCGGCGAGTGTCGGATGCATGAGGACGACCGGCGTGGTGTTGAAGATCACCACATAGCCGCTGCCGCCTTCGCCATAGCGCATGACTTTCAGTCGCGCCATGGCCTGTTGTTTCGCCTCTTCGACGGTGATTTTGCCTGCCGCTGCCTGCGCCGCGTAGTCGCGCAGAATGCCGTCGGCGCTCGTGACGACATTTTCCACTGCCGCGCGCCGCTCCGACATCATCGTGCTGCGCTCGTGAAAGGCAGCCCAGCCACCGAGAATCAAAAGCCCCAGCCACATGAGCGCAAGCGCCGACCAGAGTTTTGCTTTGAGACTCAACTGCATCATGATGTGACCTCCACTACCCGCCTGCCGTGGCGCCGCATGAAATGCGGCGCGCACGACGGCTTTTGTCTTGCCGATTGTTGCCACTTGCCGACACGCCCCTCGGGTGCCCGGCGGTACTGAGTCGCCGGGCGAGGTGCGTGCACCGTTCCTATAGGTACTGCTTTGTTGCCTCGTGCATTGCGGCACGACGGCAACCATTACGTCATACGATCAGAAGGTTTCCCAATCGCCGTTTGCATCATCCGTGCCCGTGCGCGAAGCGGCCGGTGCTGCCGCTGCCGGTGCAGGCTTGCGAAGCGGGGCCGGTGCAGGCGCCGCCTTCGGTGTAGCCGCCGATGCCGGTGCTGCCGATGCGGCGGGGGCTGCGACCTTCTTCTTCGCCGGAGTCGGGCGTGCGGCAGGTGCTGCCGTCGGAAGCACCGCCAGCGCCGGGGCTGCGTAGCCCGTCGCGACCTGGCTCGCGTCCACGCGGAACACCGAGACCGTCGTCTTCAGACGATTGGCCTGCTCTTCCAGCGAACCGGCGGCCGCTGCCGCTTCTTCCACCAGCGCCGCGTTCTGCTGCGTCACTTCGTCCATCTGCGTGATCGCGCGGTTGACCTGCTCGATACCGCTCGACTGTTCGGCCGACGCCGCCGAGATCTCGCCCATGATGTCCGTCACGCGCTTCACCGCCTGCACGATCTCGTTCATCGTGTGGCCTTGCTGTGCGACGAGCGCCGTGCCGTCCTGCACGCGACGCGACGAGTCTTCGATCAGCGCCTTGATTTCCTTCGCGGCGGCCGCGCTGCGCTGCGCCAGCGTGCGCACTTCGCCTGCGACCACAGCAAAGCCGCGGCCTTGTTCCCCTGCACGCGCCGCTTCCACGGCGGCGTTCAGGGCGAGGATGTTCGTCTGGAAGGCAATGCCGTCGATCACGCTGATGATGTCGACGATCTTGTTCGAGCTGGTCGAAATGCCGTCCATCGTCTCACCGACCTGGCCGGAGACCTGACCGCCGCGCGTGGCGATTTCCGAGGCGTTCACCGCCAACTGGCTGGCCTGACGGGCGTTATCGGCGTTCTGGCGCACGGTCGCCGTGAGCTGTTCCATCGACGACGCGGTTTCTTCCAGCGATGCGGCCTGCTGTTCGGTGCGCGCCGACAGATCGGTGTTGCCTGCGGCAATCTGCTGTGCCGCCGACGTGATCGACTCGGTGCCCGAGCGAACTTCCGCCACGGTGCGCACAAGACTGTCCTGCATGTGCTTCACGCCCTTGAACAGACGTCCCGTCTCGGTCTCGTTCCACACGTCGATGCGTTGCGTGAGGTCGCCCCCGGCGATCTTCTCGAAGTGACGGATCGCGTCGTCGATCGGGCCGACGATGGCGCGCGTGAGCGTGATCTGCGTGATGATGCCGACGATCAGGCCAAGGCCCAGACCGATGCCGACCATCCACATCACCATCGTGTAACGGGCCTGTGCTGCCAGATAGCGATCTTCGGCGTTCTTGACCTGCATGTCGGCCAGCGCGGTCATCGCCTTCGTGTAGTCGGCGAACAGGCGCGGCACGTCCATCACCGTCTTGGCGTGGAAGTCAGGAATGTCGCCCGACTCGATGGCCTTAAGCGCGGGGAGGATGCCATCGTTGTTGACCTTGCCGCGTGCCGCGATGACAGCGTCGGCGAGTGCCTTCTCGCCGTCGCTCATCGGCAGAGCGGCGTAGCTTGCCCACGAATCGTCGGCCTTCTTGAGGTTGGCCCGCACGCTGTCGATCGCCGACTTGATCTCGGTCGGATCGGCGATGAACTCGATGCGCGAGAGCGTCACGCGTGCGCCCAACGTCGAGATCGTGGTCTGTGCCAGCGATCGCGCCGATGCCATGTCGTTCGTGTAGATCTCTTGCAGCGACGCATTGCTCTGTCGCAGCGAGACGAGACCCACCGCAGCGCCCACGACCAGCAGCACCATGAAGAGTCCCAGCGCCAGCGTAAGCCGCGCCCGGATGGTGACATTCTTAAACATAACGACCTCTACCCCGTGAAGACCGGCCCGTAGCCGGTTGATCCATCACAACAATCTCGTCTCTTTGCACCAACAAACCGTCAAAACTCTTCCCAATCGCCCGGGTCGCTCGCCGCATTGCTCGACTTCGTAGTCGAAGACGACCCCGTCGCACCATCGGGCTGTGCCTTGCCCCGGCGCGCCGCCAGTTGCAGCACCTGCGCATCTTCTTGTGCGTTGGCTGCCGGTGCGCTGGCCTGCGGGCGGCGCGTGGCCGTTCGCGTGGCAGCGCCGCCAGCGCTTGCGCGAGCAGGCGCGGCGGAGGCGGTGTTCTGTGCCGCTACCGTTGCCGCTGCTGCCACCGGCTTCGAGGCCGCTTGGCGCACGGCGGCCGTAGCTTGCGTTTGCTGCGCTTGCTGCCCTGCACCGTTCGCCACTCGCCGCACCGTGGGTGAGCCAGTAGCCTGGAGCGCGTCGCCCACACGGAAGACGGACACGGCGTCGCGCAGACGATGCGCCTGATCTTCCAGCGAGCCCGCCGCCGCCGCCGCTTCTTCCACGAGTGCCGCGTTCTGCTGGGTGACCTCGTCCATCTGCGTCACAGCGCGGTTGACCTGTTCGATGCCGCTCGACTGCTCGGCCGATGCGGCAGAGATCTCGCCCATGATGTCGGTGACGCGCTGTACGGCCTGCACGATCTCGTCCATCGTGTGACCGGCTTGCGCCACGAGGGCCGAGCCGTTTTCCACGCGTCCCACCGAATCTTCGATGAGCACCTTGATTTCCTTCGCGGCGGCCGCGCTACGCTGCGCCAGCGTGCGCACTTCGCCCGCCACGACCGCGAAGCCGCGGCCTTGTTCCCCTGCACGCGCCGCTTCCACGGCGGCGTTCAGCGCCAGGATGTTGGTCTGGAACGCAATGCCTTCGATCACGCTGATGATGTCGACGATCTTGTGCGAACTCGTCGAAATACCCTGCATCGTGTCGACGACGTTGCCCACCACCTGACCGCCGCGTGCAGCGATCTCCGAGGCGTTCACGGCCATCGCGCTCGCTTGACGGGCGTTGTCGGCGTTCTGCTTGACGGTGGCCGTCAGCTGTTCCATCGACGATGCCGTCTGCTCCAGCGACGCCGCCTGTTGTTCGGTACGCGCCGACAGATCCGTATTACCTGCGGCGATTTCACGCGAGGCGATGTTGATCGATTCGATGCCTTCACGCACATCGGAGACGATGGACAGCAGGCTGTTCTTCATGACCGACAGGCCGAACAGCAACTGGCCGATTTCGTCACGGCCCACGCCTTCTGCCTTGCCGGTAAGATCGCCCGCCGCGATCTGCTTCGACATGCCCAACGCCACGCGCAGCGGATGGTTGATCGCGCGACGCAGGATGCTGCCGAGCAGGAACAGCACGACGATGCCACCGAGCACCGCGATGACCGTCGCCGCACGCACAATCGTGTGTTCTTTTTGCGACTGCTGATACAGATCGGTCGCCTGCGTGAGTTCGAGGCGCGTCAGCGCATTGAGCTCGTCGCGCATCGGCCCGTAGGCCGGCTTCACTTTTTCGAGGTACGTCTGTTGTGCGCCTTCGGCCGAACCGACACGCAGCATCTCGACCGTCTGCAACAAGCCATCGGACGTAAAGCGCTGACGGATCACATCGAAGCGCTCGGCTTGCGCACGCGTGCTGTCGTCGACCGTCTTCATGTACTCCGCCCACTGGCGGTTGATTTCGTCGAGGCTGCCCGCGATTTCGTCACCGGCGCGCTTCATCGCGTCGAGATTCGGGCTGCCGACGGCTTCGGCCACCAGCAACACGTCGCGGTCGAGCTTCTGACCGATGACGCCGAGCGTGCTCACCGGCACCATGCCGTTCCGGTACACCTTCAACAACTTGTCGTTGCTGCTCGACACGCCCCACAGCCCCAGGCCACCGACGATGGCCAGCAGGATCGCACCGAGCACGATGATGCCCGTCAGACGGGCGCGCAGCGTGTCGAGACGCACACGGCGCGCGAGCGCCGCAATGCCACCGCGCTCGACCTGGCCGCCGCGAATGCGCAGATTGCCTGCCTGTCCATTACGGAAGCGAGCGTAGATCGCTTCGGCCTGCGCCGTAGCACCTGCGCTCGGACGCACCCGCACCGACGTGTAGCCGACGACGGCGTTGTTTTCGAGCGTCGGCGTGACGGTGGCCAGCACCCAGTAGAAGTCGCCGTTCTTGCGGCGGTTCTTGACCAGCCCGGTCCAAGTGTCGCCGCGCTTGATCGTCTCCCACAGATCGCCGAATGCCTCGGAGGGCATGTCGGGATGGCGAACGATGTTGTGCGGAGACCCCAGCAGTTCATCACGCGAATAGCCGCTCACCTCCACGAAGGCGGGATTGGCATACGTGATCCGCCCCTTGAGATCCGTCCGAGAGATCAGATACTGATGCTCGCCGATGACGAATTCGTTCTGGGTAACGGGCTGGTTATCGCGCACGTGCTCGGTCTCCGTGGACTGGGTGAGTGGGTTATGTCTGTAAGGGTGACGCGGCGGGTGTCTCGGCCCCGCCTGCGGTTAGTACATTGATCACGCTGCCGACATGGGCGACGTCGGCAATGTCGCAGCCGGACTTAGCTCCCCAGACGCTCGATGAGCGCCATGTCGTCGCTGGTCATCAGCTTTTCGATATCCATCAGGATCAGCATGCGGCCTTCGACCGTGCCCAGACCTGTGATGTACTCGGTCGCCAGTTGTGCGCCGAACTCCGGTGCGGGCTTGATCTCGCCGCGTGCGAGCGTGAGCACGTCGGACACGCCGTCGACCACCATGCCGACCACGCGGCCCGCCACGTTCAGAATGATCACGACCGTCTGCGTGTCGTACTCCACGCGGCCCAGACGGAACTTGATACGCATGTCCACGATCGGCACGATGATGCCGCGCAGGTTGATCACGCCCTTGATGAACTCGGGCGCGTTCGCGATCCGGGTGACAGCGTCGTAGCCGCGAATTTCCTGTACCTTCAGAATGTCGATGCCGTATTCCTCTTCACCCAGCGTGAAGACGAGAAATTCCTGGCCGTCGCCATCGGTCTGCATGGCGCCTGCGTGGCGCGACACGGCCTGCTCTTGCGAAAGGTTGTCCATCTAACGCGTCTCCGACTTCAGTTGAAGATGGTGGCAGCGGCCGAGCGCTGGCCGCGCTGGAGCGCCGCCACATCGACGATCAATGCCACACTGCCGTCACCCATGATGGTGGCGGCGGAAATACCGTGAATACGGCGGTAATTGGTTTCGAGGTTCTTCACCACAACTTGCTGCTGACCGACCAGTTCGTCGACGAGCAACGCGAAGCGGCGGCCTTCGGCCTGAAGGATCACGATGATGCCCTGCGTCGGATCGAGGCGCGCTTCGGGCACTTCGAACGTGCGGTACAGCTCGACGAGCGGCAGATACTCGCCGCGCACCAGCACGACCTGACCTTCGCCGGTCACCGCGCGGATGTCGTCGCGACGCGGTTGCAGCGACTCCATGACGAAGTTCAGCGGCAAGATGAAGATCTCGGGGCCGACCTTGACGGACATGCCATCGAGAATCGCGAGCGTGAGCGGCAGCACGATGCGGATCGTGGTGCCCTTGCCGCGCGTGGATAGAATCTCCACGTGGCCGCCCATCTGCTGGATGTTTCGCTTCACGACGTCCATACCCACGCCACGGCCCGACACGTCGGTCACGGCTTCGGCGGTAGAGAAGCCCGGCGCGAAGATCAGTTGCCACACTTCCTCGTCCGCCATCGACTCGGACACGTTCATGCCTTGCTGCAGCGCCTTGGCGAGAATCTTCTCGCGACGCAGGCCCGCGCCGTCGTCACTCACTTCGATGACGATGTTGCCGCCCTGATGCGCGGCCGACAGCACCAGCTGACCGACCGGGTCTTTACCCGAGGCCAGACGCTGTTCCGTCGTTTCGATGCCGTGATCGAGACTGTTACGCACCAGGTGCGTGAGCGGATCGATGATGCGCTCGATCAGGCTCTTGTCGAGTTCGGTCGCCTGACCGAACGTCACGAGTTCGATCTGTTTGCCGAGCTTGGTCGCGAGATCGCGCACCAGACGCGGGAAGCGCGAGAACACGTAGTCCATCGGCATCATGCGGATGGACATCACCGCTTCTTGCAGATCGCGCGCGTTGCGCTCCAGCTGACCCATGCCGTTGAACAGGCGGTCGTGAAGCATCGGGTCGAGGCTGCTTGCGGTCTGCGCGAGCATGGCCTGCGTAATCACCAGTTCGCCCACGAGGTTGATGAGCTGGTCGACCTTCTCCACGCCCACACGAATCGAGCTGTTCTCGTGACCGGCAGCGCCGCCTGCGGCGGGTGCTGCGGCACGCTTCTCCGGCGGATGCTGCGCGCCGCCACCGCCTGAAGCGGCTTGCGGAGCGGCAGGCGGAACAACGATCGGCTCGGCGGCGGCCGGCGGCACGACGGCTTGCGGCGCTGCCGGTGCGGCTGCGGCCGGGATTTCGATCGGTGCCGAAGCAGCCGGTGCCGGAGCGGGTGCCGGTTCGAAGATTTCGACGGTTTGAGCTGGAGCAGCCGGTGCAACCGCTGGCGCAGCAGGCGCGGCGGGTGCGGCAGCAACGGCGGACGCATCCTGTACGTCAATCTGCGACGGTTCGATCACGAAGCAGCACACGGCCAGGATGTCGTCGGCGTCGCAGGTGGTGTCGAGCCACAGGTGAAGCGCGTCGCCCACGGTATTGCGACCGGCGACGGCGCCGAGGTTGCCTAGCTCTTCGGCGAGCAACGCCTGATCTTTTTCGCCCACACCCGAGAGCGTGACTTTCAGACGCTTCTGACCCGGCGGGATGTCACTGGTCGGCGCACCGCTGGCGTCGACGGCGGGGGCCGCTTCCGCTGCAGCAGCCGCGGGTGCGGGAGCAGGCGCCGCCGCCGGGGGCGGTGCGAAGGGCGAGGTCGGCGCGGCGGACACCGGCGCACCGTCGCCTTCGGCGGCGAGTTGCTGGAGCACGGCGCAGATGCGCTTCATGGCCTCGGCATCGGGTTCACTGGAGGCGCGGTAGGCATTCAACTGTTGATGCAACACGTCTTTGGTTTCCAGGAAGGTGTCGACCATCTCGGTGCGCAACTGCAATTCGCCGCGACGGGCGCGGTCGAGCAGGTTTTCCAGCAGGTGCGTGGTCTCGGTAAGCGCGGTGAAGCCGAACGTCGCGGCGCCGCCCTTGATCGAATGAGCGGCCCGGAAGATCGCGTTGAGTTGCTCGTTATCGGGCGCACTTACGTCGAGCGCAAGCAGGAGGTGCTCCATCTCTGCGAGCAACTCTTCCGCTTCGTCGAAAAAGGTCTGGTAGAACTGGGTGATATCCACCGATTTCCTCGTCCTAACTTGGTTGTGCCATCGACGCCGACGACTTCATCGTCATGCGCCTTCGCCGACGAGCGATGCGACCACGTCGACCAGTGCTTCGGGGTCGACCGGCTTGATCAGCCAGCCGCTGGCGCCCGCTTCGCGGGCAGCCGTCTTGTACGCGCCGTCGACTTCCGTCGTCAGCACCAGAATGGGGGTCTCGGCAAACGCGTCGAGTTCGCGCAGCGCGCGAATGAGCGACAGACCGTCCATGCCGGGCATGTGCTGATCGGTCAGCACCAGATCGAAGACCGCGTTCGTGGCCAGCGTCAGCGCTTCCTGCCCGTCGCGGGCGGTCGTCACGGCGTAGCCGGCTTCATCGAGCGTGGCAGCCAGGATCTGACGCATCGACGCGGAATCGTCGACGGCGAGAATCGTGTTGCGAAGGGCCTGCATGCGTCTCCTCTTGTCGGTTATCGCGACGCGCCGGGCGCCGTCGGGGCCGCCGGAGGTGCTGGCAGTGGGGGCAATCCCGGCAAGGCCGGCCCGCCAGACATCTCGCCGCTCATGGCGGCACTCACCGCGTTGCTGCCTGCGCCGCGTGCGTTCGCGGCGTCGATAGTCGGCTGATCCACCTCGTGCTTGACCGACTGCTCTGCGCGGCGGTTGAGCACGATGATGCTGATGCGACGGTTGATCGGGTTGTAAGCGTCGTCGCGATCGAGCGGCACCGTGGAGGCCAGACCCACCACACGCAGCACCTTCTCGCCATCGAGCCCGCCCGCGATCAGTTCACGGCGCGACGCGTTCGCGCGGTCCGCCGACAGCTCCCAGTTGCTATAGCTCTTATCGCCCTGCGCGTATGCCGTGGCGTCGGTGTGACCGGACAAGCTGATGCTGTTGGGTACGCCGTTGAGCGACTTACCGATTTCGCGCAGGATGTCGCGCATGTACGGCTGCACCTGCGCACTCGCATTGGCGAACATCGGCCGGTTCTGATCGTCCACGATCTGGATGCGCAGCCCTTCGGTCGTCACGTCGATCAGCAGTTGCTTGCGGAACTGTTTGAGCGTGGGGTTACTTTCGATCGCTTTCTCGATGCGCGCTTTGAGATCGCGCAAACGTTGTGCATCTGCACGCTCGGCCATCTCGGCGGTGGTCGCCTGACGCGAGCGCGTCTGGTCGCCGCGCGACTTCTGACCATCGGTACGTGTGGTATCGGTGCCGCCGCCGGGAATCACGCCGCTGTTGTCGGCAGCGTTACGTCCGCCGGTGAGCGCCACCTTGAGCGGCGTGCGGAAGTATTCCGCGATCCCCGTCAGTTCCTTGCTGCTCACCGAACTCAGCAACCACATCAGCAGGAAGAACGCCATCATGGCCGTCATGAAGTCGGCGTAGGCAATCTTCCACGCACCACCGTGGTGGCCGTGCCCGCCGGCTTTGCGGCGCTTGACGATAATGGGCCGCTCGTCTTTCTCGCTCATTTCTCGCGTCCGTCAACGTGCCTTGACCTGTCGCACGTGCTCTTCGAGCTCGGCAAACGACGGACGTACGGTGGAGTAAAGCACCTTGCGGCCGAACTCGACCGAGAGGGCCGGCGCGTAACCGTTCAGGCTGGCGAGCAGCGTGACCTTGATGCACTCGTAGAGCTTCACCGATTCGTTGATGCGGTGTTCGATGAGCTGTGCCAGCGGCGAGATAAAGCCGTAGGCGAGCAAAATGCCGAGGAAGGTCCCCACGAGGGCCTGTGCGATGAGGGCACCGAGCACGGCCGGCGGCTGGTCGGCCGAGGCCATCGTGTGCACCACGCCCATCACGGCCGCCACGATACCGAAGGCCGGCATGGCGTCACCCGTCTTTTGCAGACAGTGCGCGGGCACTTCGCCTTCGTGACGGTATGTTTCGATTTCGTGATCCATCAGGTTCTCGATCTCGAACGCGTTCATGTTGCCGCTGACCATCAGTCGCAGATAGTCGGTGAGGAATTCCATAATGCGTGGCTCGCCGAGAATGCGCGGGTACTGCGAGAACACCGGGCTCGATGCCGGATCTTCGACGTCTCCCTCGATGGCAAGCATGCCGTCCTTACGCGCTTTGGCGAGCAGCACGTACAGGAGCGCCATCAGCTCCATGTACAGCTCTTTGGTGTATTTCGAGCCCTTGAACAGCATAGGCAGCGCTTTCATCGTCGCCTTGATCGCCTTGCTGTTGTTGCCCACCACGAACGAGCCGACGCCCGCGCCACCGATGATCAGCAGCTCGGTCGGCTGAAACAGCGCGCCCAAGTGGCCCCCGCCAATGACGAAGCCGCCAAAGACCGATGCCAGAACGATGATGTAACCAATGACGACAAGCACTGCCGGATACCTCTCGCAAAAATACGTCTACGGAAAATTGTCCTTCCTGTTCAGAGGGCTTAACGGCAGACACGCAGGGAAACTGTAGGGGCGGGATTACCTCGATACGCTCGGTGAGAAGGGCTCCGATCAGGCCGCTAAAGGCGAAATCGCAGCATCCGGCTCACCCGACGCCACGGCGGGCGCGAGATCGGCGGCATGTGCGTGCTTCGCTTTCCGAGTCTTTCCGGCGCGCGACGGGGGGGCGCACAGCCCGCAAACGTACTGGCCATGCGGCTCGTGCGCGTGCGTGACGAAGTGGCCGCCGCAGCGGGTGCACGGCGTCATCTGCAGCATCTTGCTGTCGAAGAAGCGAACGAGCGTCCATGCGCGCGTGAATCCGAGCACGGCTTCCCAACCGTGCAACTCCACATGCTCCAGGTACAGTCGGTAAGCCTTGACGATGGCTTCGATGCCCTGACATCCGCCGTACTGCACGAGGTGGCGGTAGATGTTGTGGAAAAGCGACGAGTGGATGTTCGGCAGCCACGTCACGAACCAGTCGGTCGAGAACGGCAGCATGCCCTTGGGCGGCGAAGCGCCTTTGAGCTCTTTGTAGAGTTTGATGAGCCGATCACGGCTCAGGCTCGTCTCCGCTTCCAGCAACTGGAGGCGGGCGCCGAGTTCGATCAGCTCGATGGCCAGCTGAATTTCACGGGCCTCGAGGACGACGCTTTTGGTACGCATATACAGGCTTCCTGGCAAATCACGCCAAGCGCGGCCCCAATGACATCAGGCTGCGCGTGGCGTGCGTCGCGTGTGTCGTACGCTCAGCCGATCTGCTCGACGGGCTGACCCGCGAGCAGAATCGAAGCGTGCGACTGCTGCATACCCACATCTTTCGCACCGTGCGTGAGGCTCGAAAGAATCACGTGGTCGTCGAATCGAAATCGGCACAGAAGCTGGTTCGACCCCGCGAACTTAACGAGTTGAGCCAGTGTGAGACTGCCGAGCACGTCGGCAAGCTGGTCGCTGATGCCCAGGCGGAACATTGCCGCCGCGCGATCCTCACGGATCAGGCGCTGAGCCAGGACTAGGTAGGAGAGATTCAACTCACGAATCTCGTTCAGTGTTTCGCTGTTTCGCATGCGGCCCCCCGGCGCAATGGATGAATCTGGCGGTACTACTGTCTATTCCCCCGCATTGTGGACAAGGGCGAAAGATAAAGAAATCGGAGAAAAACTACAGAAAGGGGCGAGAAAAGCGGAAGTTTATTGTAGGAATTTTTCCTACATGAGCGGCGCGCAGGGACCCTACGACGCGCTCGGGGGGAACGTTCGATGAGACAGACTGTGACGGCTTCATGAAAGTGTCACGAAGCTGCGCTCTACTACTTGACTGTATTTCGGCGGACTTTTGCCGAACTTTAGGCACCCTTGCAAAAAATTTCAGGGGGCTTATGCAAGGGATGTCTGGATCGTACTTTGCCTATCGAGCGCACACTGGAACAGAGCAATTACAAAGTGTTACAGATGTAGAGCCGCTTGCCGAATTCCAGGTTTGGAAGCATTGTTCCGATGCCGGTTCCCGCCGTTTTGCCGGAATCGCGAAGCAACATCTTACAAATCCTTCCTGTCGACACTGTCTCGCTATTGTCGTTTCGACAGGCAATTTCAAACAGACGCCAGAATCCAGGCAGCGTTCCCCACGCTCGGGCTTGACGTTACGTTGAGCGAAACTTCGGGTTGGGTTTGACGGGCTTATGCCGCGTCTGCAGCGGGCGGCAGTGCGGGCCTCGCGCGACGGATGAGCAGCGTGTGGAAGCCCCAAGACAGCACACCGCACACCGCCATGACCGCTGCCATCGGCACGGCCGAGCGAGCGTGCAGCAGGCCAACGGCTGCGCCGGCGCTGGCGGCCGCGAGGAATTGCAGCGCGCCTAGCAAGGCAGACGCCGCCCCGGCACGCTGGTGCTGCCGATTGAGTGCCTCAGCAATGGCGTTCGGCTGCGAGAAGCCGAGGCTCGTGACGAAGGCGAACAACGGCACCATCAACCCGATCAGCCCGCCAAGCCCGAGCACCGCCACGGCGAGCATCAGCAAACCGAGAATCGCGACCAGATTGTTGGTACGACGCAACACGTCGGCCGGACGCCGCGTGCGCAGCAAATACGCGTTGATCTGCGAACCACCGATGATCCCGCAGGCGTTCAGCCCGAACAGCCAGCCGTAATGGGCCGGATCGACACCGTACAGATTGATGAAGACGAATGGCGAGCCGGTGATGTACGCGAACATACCCGCCTGCGACACACCGCCCGCCAGCGCATTGCCCATGAATTCGCGGTCGCGCAGCAATGCACCGTAGTTGTGCCACGCCGTCGTCAGCCAGTTGCGCGCCTGCTTCGCGGCCTGACGCGTCTCCGGCAGCCAGTAGACGGCCATGCCGAAGCACATCGCGCCAAAGACCGTCAGCCCCCAGAAGATCCAGCGCCAGCCCACGAACATCAGCACCTGCCCGCCGATCAACGGGGCGAGGATGGGGGCCGCGCCCATGATGAGCGTCATGCGCGAGAGCACACGCGCCACCGTCGCCGTATCGAACAGGTCGCGCGCCATGGCGCGGGCGATCACGAAGCAGGCACATCCACCAATCGCCTGAATAAAACGGCTGACAATCAACGTTTCGATGTTGGGCGCGAGCGCGCATCCGGCGGACGCCAGCGTGTACAGCGCCAGTCCGGCGTAGAGCGGACGCTTGCGTCCGTACCGGTCGGCGAGCGGGCCGTGCAGCAACTGGCCGAGGCCAAGCCCGATGAAGAACGATGCCAGGGAGAATTGCGCCGCTGCATCCGTCGTGTTCAATTCGCGCGCGATGCTCGGCAGCGCAGGCAAATACATGTCGATCGACAGCGAGCCGATGGCCGACAGAATGCCGAGGATGAAAACGGTACGGAAGATGTGGGAGGGCGCGGACGCCGTGGCAGCGGACATTGGGTGAGACCTAGGGTAATCCCGAATGATACGGCATTCGCCCCGAGTTCGCTTAAAAATTGGGCAGGGATATCGTCCGATCGATCCCCTGCCCCGATGCCTGCGTTCGGTAGCGATGCTGTCAGGCCGTCTTCTCTTCCTGCAGCCCCAGCGATTCGACCATCTTCTCGCGCATGACGAACTTCTGCACCTTGCCCGTCACGGTCATCGGCATTTCATCCACAAAACGAATGTAGCGCGGGATCTTGTAGTGCGCGATCTGATCCTTGCAGAAGGCGCGGATGTCGTCCTCAGTCGCGCTCTGCCCCGGTTTGAGGACAATCCACGCGCAGACCTCCTCACCGTACTTCGCATCGGGGACACCAAACACCTGTACCGCTTGCACCTTCGGGTGACGGAACAGGAACTCCTCGATTTCGCGCGGGTAGATGTTTTCGCCGCCACGAATGAGCATGTCCTTCACGCGCCCGACGATGTTGCAATAGCCGTCCTCATCGAGCGTCGCGAGGTCGCCAGTGTGCATCCAGCCGTCGCGAATTGCTTCGCGCGTGCGCGGCTCGTCGTCCCAGTAGCCCTGCATTACCGAGTAGCCCTTGGTGCACAGTTCGCCCTTCTCGCCAACCGGCACGATCTCGCCAGCGGCGTCGACCAGCTTCACTTCGAGGTGCGGCTGAACGCGGCCGACGGTCGTCACGCGCTTATCCAGCGGGTCGGTCGTGGTGGTCTGGAACGACACCGGGCTCGTCTCGGTCATGCCATAGGCGATCGTCACTTCGCTCATATGCATCTGGTCGATCACGCGCTTCATCGTCTCGATGGGGCATGGCGAGCCCGCCATGATGCCGGTGCGCAGTGTGTCGAAGTGATAGTTGCCGAAGTCCGGATGATCGAGCTGCGCAATGAACATCGTCGGCACACCGTGCAACGCGGTGCAGCTTTCTTCCGAGACGGCCGCCATCGTCGCCTTCGGATCGAACGCTTCACCGGGGAACACCATGGTCGCGCCCGTCGACACGCAGGCGAGCACCGCCAACACCATGCCAAAGCAGTGGTAGAACGGCACCGGAATGCACAGGCTGTCGTGCTCGGAGAAGCGCATCGCCATGGCGATGTAGCGGCCGTTGTTGACGATGTTGTGGTGCGTGAGCGTCGCCCCCTTCGGGTTGCCGGTCGTGCCGCTCGTGAACTGGATGTTGATGGGGTCGAAGCAGTCGAGCGCATCGGAGATCTGACGCAGTGTGGCGAGGTCGGCGTCTGCGCCGAGCGTCACCACGTCGCTGAAGTTCATCATGCCTGGCGTGTGCTCCATGCCCATGCGGATGATGGTGCGCAGCGTCGGGAATTTTTCCGACTTCAACTGGCCGGGGGCGCACGTGGCCAGCTCGGGGGCCAGCACGTTGAGCATGTCGAGATAGCGCGACGTCTTGAACGATTCGGCCGCGACCAGCGCCTTGCAACCGACCTTGTTGAGCGCGTACTCCAACTCAGCCAGCCGATACGCCGGATTGATGTTCACGAGAATCAGGCCCGCACGTGCGGTGGCGAACTGCGTGACCAGCCATTCCACGCGATTCGGCGACCAGATGCCCACCCGGTCGCCCTTCTTCAACCCGAGCGCGATGAGTCCGGCGGCAAAGGTGTCGACGTGCGCGATGAACTCACGCCACGTCCAGTCGACGCCCTGTTCGCGGAACACGACTGCCTGCCGCTCGGGAAACTTCGCTGCCGTCTCGGCAAGCAGTCCGAATACCGTCAGCGTCGAAAGCGGTACCGTGGTCTCACCCTTCACATACGACAGTCCATTACGAGGTACAACGCCCGCACCTTCCCGGCTTTCCATGCTTTTGTCTCCTGAAGCAATGCTGAAGTGGTGAATGCTGTCGCGCGACGATGAGCGGCTTCATATAACAATAGCGCGTCACGCTAGGTTGACGTTTACGTTAACGTAATTCGCGTGACGGATCGAGTGGGGATGGCCCTGAGAAGGAGACGGCAAAACAAAAGCCCCACACATTCGCATGTATGGGGCTTTCGCAGACATTGCGCGGCGCGAGGCCAGCGCAACGCCGGTGTTACTTCGTGCGACGCAGCTTCTGGATTGCAGCGAGTTGCGCAATCGCTTCGGCCAGTTCGGCCTGGGCAGTTGCGTACTCGATGTTCGAATCCTTGTTCGACATTGCTTCTTCTGCACGACGCTTGGCTTCGTTAGCCTTCGCTTCGTCCAGATCCTTGCCGCGAATCGCGGTGTCGGCGAGCACAGTCACCGTGCCCGGTTGCACTTCGAGAATGCCGCCTGCGACGAAGACGAAGTCTTCGTTGCCTGCTTCGTCCTCGATGCGAACCGCACCCGGCTTGATGCGCGTGATCAGCGGCGTGTGGCCCGGCAGAATGCCGAGCTCGCCGGCTTCGCCGGGCAGCGCGACAAACTTCGCCTTACCCGAGAAGATCTGCTCTTCCGCGCTGACGACGTCTACGTGAATGGTTGCCATAATCGCTCCCGTTGAGTGTGATGAAGCGGCAGGCGCGCCAGTCCGGACGTTGTCGTCCTCGCTTCGCTACCCCGCCCCGCAACAGTCACCTGCCGAGCTGCGGTGACGCCTCTTGCGAGACACCGCCGTCGCCCGGCACTCAACCGTTTACTGCATCTTCTTGGCTTTCTCGAACGCTTCGTCGATCGTGCCAACCATGTAGAACGCTTGTTCCGGCAGGTGGTCACATTCGCCGTCGACGATCATCTTGAAGCCGCGGATCGTTTCCTTGAGCGGGACGTACTTGCCCGGCGAACCCGTGAACACTTCTGCCACGTGGAACGGCTGCGACAGGAAACGCTGGATCTTACGAGCGCGGGCCACGGCCAGCTTATCGTCCGGCGACAGTTCGTCCATACCCAGAATTGCGATAATGTCGCGCAGTTCCTTGTAACGCTGCAGCGTCGATTGCACACGACGGGTGACCGTGTAGTGCTCTTCGCCAATCACGTTCGGGTCGATCTGACGCGAGGTCGAGTCGAGCGGGTCGACTGCCGGGTAGATACCCAGCGAGGCGATGTCACGCGACAGAACGACGGTGGCGTCCAAGTGACCGAAGGTGGTTGCCGGCGACGGGTCGGTCAAGTCATCGGCAGGCACGTACACGGCTTGCACCGACGTGATCGAGCCGGTCTTGGTCGACGTAATACGCTCTTGCAGCTTACCCATTTCTTCAGCCAGCGTCGGCTGATAGCCCACGGCCGACGGCATACGGCCGAGCAGTGCCGACACTTCGGTACCGGCCAGCGTGAAACGGTAGATGTTGTCCACGAAGAACAGCACGTCGCGACCTTCGTCACGGAAGTGCTCGGCCATCGTCAGACCGGTCAGTGCGACGCGCAGACGGTTGCCCGGCGGCTCGTTCATCTGGCCGTAGACCAGTGCGACCTTGTCCAGAACGTTCGAGTCCTTCATTTCGTGGTAGAAGTCGTTCCCTTCACGGGTACGCTCGCCCACGCCGGCAAACACCGAATAACCGCCGTGTTCCTTGGCGATGTTATTGATGAGTTCCATCATGTTCACGGTCTTGCCCACACCGGCGCCACCGAACAGACCCACCTTACCGCCCTTGGCGAACGGGCAGATCAAATCGATAACCTTGATACCGGTTTCGAGCAGTTCCGTCGACGGCGACAGCTCGTCGAATGCCGGAGCCTTCTGGTGAATCGAGCGGGTGTGTTCCTTGGCGATCGGACCGGCTTCGTCGATCGGACGGCCCAGCACGTCCATAATGCGGCCCAGCGTCGGCTTACCGACCGGCACCGTGATCGGCAGACCCGAGTTTTGCACCGTCATACCGCGGCGCAGGCCTTCGGAGGAACCCAGACAGATGGTGCGAACCACACCGTCGCCCAGCTGTTGCTGGACTTCGAGCGTCAGTTCCGAACCTTCCATGGTGAGCGCATCGTAGATCTTCGGCATGCTTTCGCGCGGGAATTCCACGTCGATAACGGCGCCGATGCACTGTACGATTTTGCCTTCAATCAAAGCAGTACTCATCGCTTTTCCTTTAGATACTCAAATTCATTTCGCCTTGCGGCGCATCGGCCCGTGCCACCGCTTAAACTGCGGCGGCGCCACCCACGATTTCGGACAGTTCCTTCGTAATCGCTGCTTGACGGCCCTTGTTGTAGACCATCTGCAATTCACCGATCACGGTCTTTGCATTGTCCGATGCGGCCTTCATGGCCACCATGCGGGCGGACTGTTCCGACGCCATGTTCTCTGCGACTGCCTGATACACGACAGCTTCGACGTAACGCACCAACAGGGCATCGACGACCGTTTTCGCATCCGGTTCGTAGATGTAGTCCCACGAGTGCTGCGCCGGCACGGCGCTCGCGTCGTCCGACTCGCCTTCGAACTTCTCCGGCAGCGGCAGCAGCTGTTCGACCACGGCTTCCTGCTTCATCGTGTTGACGAAGCGGTTGTAAGCCAGATAAACGGCGTCGAGCTTGCCTTCGGCATACGCGTCGAGCTGCAGCTTCACAGCACCAATCAGCTTGTCCAGATGCGGGGTGTCGCCCAGTTGCACAACGTGCGATACCACCTTCGCGCCGATACGGTTCATGAAACCGAAGCCCTTGCCGCCGATAGCGGTGGCCTCGATCTTCAGGCCCTGTGCTTCGATTTCCTTCATCTTGGCCACCACGGCACGCAGCACGTTGGTGTTCAAGCCGCCGCACAGGCCCTTGTCCGTCGTCACCACGATGATGCCGGCCGCTTTCGCGTCCGCATGCTTCACCATGAACGGGTGGTGGTATTCCGGATTCGCCTGGCCCATATGCGCGGCGATCTGGCGCACCTTGTCAGCGTACGGCCGGGCATGACGCATGCGTTCCTGCGCCTTGCGCATCTTCGACGCGGCCACCATTTCCATGGCCTTGGTGATCTTGCGCGTGTTTTGCACGCTCTTGATCTTGCCGCGAATTTCCTTCATTCCAGCCATTGCTTACTCCTTGTCTCGGCGCGACGTTCGTTGCTGCCTGAACATCGCGCCTTCCCGGGTCCGTTGAATAGTTGCCGATTCAACCGGATTAGTAAGCGCCGGTCTTCTTGAAGTCCTTGATCGCAGCGTGCAAAGCAGCGTCATCGTCCTTCGAGAGATCTTTGGTCTCTTCGATACGGCCGATGAGCGCGCCATGGCTCGTCTTCAGAACTTCGCGCAGACCCTTTTCGAACGGCAGAACCTGAGCGATGTCGAGATCGTCCAGATAGCCGTTGTTGGCGGCGAACAGCGACACAGCCAGTTCCCACACTTGCAGCGGCGCGTATTGCGGCTGCTTGAGCAGTTCCGTCACGCGGCGGCCGCGCTCGAGCTGCTTGCGGGTAGCTTCGTCCAGATCCGATGCGAACTGCGCGAACGCAGCCAGCTCACGGTACTGTGCGAGGTCGGTACGGATACCGCCCGACAGCTTCTTGATGACCTTCGTCTGAGCTGCACCACCCACACGCGACACCGAGATACCGGCGTTGATTGCGGGGCGGATACCGGCGTTGAACAGGTCGGTTTCCAGGAAGATCTGGCCGTCGGTAATCGAGATCACGTTCGTCGGAACGAATGCGGTCACGTCACCGGCTTGCGTTTCAATGATCGGCAGTGCCGTCAGCGAGCCGCTCTGGCCCTTGACTGCGCCGTTCGTGAACTTCTCGACGTACTCTTCCGAGACGCGGGCAGCACGCTCAAGCAGACGCGAGTGGAGATAGAACACGTCACCCGGGTAAGCTTCGCGGCCCGGCGGGCGGCGCAGCAACAGCGAGATCTGACGATAGGCCCAGGCTTGCTTGGTCAAGTCGTCATAAATGATCAGCGCATCTTCGCCACGATCGCGGAAGTATTCGCCCATCGTGCAACCGGCGTACGGTGCGATGAACTGCATGGCGGCCGAGTCCGAAGCGGTGGCGGTCACGATGATCGTGTATTCCATCGCGCCGTGCTCTTCGAGCTTACGCACCACGTTCATGATCGACGAAGCCTTCTGGCCGATCGCAACGTAGACGCAGGTCACGCCCTTGCCCTTCTGCGAAATGATCGTGTCGATGGCGACAGCGGTCTTACCCGTCTGACGGTCACCAATGATCAGCTCACGTTGGCCGCGGCCGATCGGCACCATGGCGTCGATAGCCTTCGTACCGGTCTGCAGCGGTTGCGAGACCGACTTACGCCAGATCACGCCCGGGGCAATCTTTTCGATTGCGTCGGTTTCCTTCGCGTTGATCGGACCCTTGCCGTCGATCGGCAGGCCCAGTGCGTCAACGACGCGGCCCTTCAGTTCCGGGCCGACCGGCACTTCCAGAATGCGGCCCGTGCACTTGACGGTGTCGCCTTCCGAGATGTGTTCGTATTCGCCCAAAATCACAGCGCCGACGGAGTCGCGCTCAAGGTTCAGTGCCAGACCGAACGTATTGCCCGGGAATTCCAGCATTTCGCCCTGCATCACGTCCGACAGGCCATGGATGCGGCAGATGCCGTCAGTCACCGAGATCACGGTGCCTTCGTTACGGACTTCGGCGCCGCTATCGAGACCTTGAATCCGGCTCTTGATCAGTTCGCTGATTTCAGAGGGATTGAGTTGCATATGTGCTCCTGATATTCAATTCTTCGCAGGCGTTTCGCGCCGGCCTCAGGCCGTCAGCGACGTCCGCATAGCCGCCAGGCGGGCGCGCACCGAAGTGTCCAGCACCTCGTCGCCAACCACCACACGCACGCCGCCGATGAGCGACGGGTCTACCGTCACGCTCGGGTTGAGCTTGCAGCCGAACTTGTGCTCGAGGCCCTTGACCAGCGAGGTCAATTGCTCACCTTCGAGCGGGAAGGCGCTTTCGATCGTGGCGTCTGCCGAACCGGCAGCAGCGTTCTTCAACGCTTCGAACTGTTCGGCGATTTCCGGCATGGCAACCAGACGACCGTTTTCGACCACAGCGGCGACGAAGTTGCGCACTTCGGCGTCGGTCGATTTCACGGCAGCGGTCAGCACGTCGACAACTTGCGACGGCGTCACTTTCGGATCGTCGGCCAGGTTGGCCACTTCGGGCAGCGCTGCCACTTGCGACAGTTCACGCACGAGCTGCGCCCAGCGATTCAGATCGCCGGACTTGGCCACGCGGAACAACGCTTCGGCATACGGACGAGCGATGGTTGCGAGTTCGGCCATGATCAGAGCTCTGCCTTGAGTTGGTTCAGCAGGTCGGCGTGTGCCTTGGCGTCGACTTCACGCTTCAGGATCTGCTCGGCGCCCTTCACTGCCAGACCAGCCACGTCTTCGCGCAGCGATTCACGGACCTTGACGGCCTGATTCTCGGCTTCTGCTTTGGCGTTGGCGATGATACGAGCCGCTTCGGCTTGCGCCTGCGTCTTGATCTCTTCGGCCACGGCCTGAGCGCGCTTCTCGGCGTCGGCAATACGCTTCGCGCCTTCGTCGCGGGCTTCCGCGAGGGCTTGCGTGGAGCGCTTGTTGGCGGCTTCCAGTTCAGCCTTGCCCTTATCGGCAGCGGCCAGACCGTCAGCGATTTTCTTCGCGCGTTCGTCGATAGCCTTGATCAGCGGCGGCCACACGAACTTCATCGTGAACCACGCCAGGATCAGAAACACGACGGTTTGCGCGAACAGAGTTGCGTTAATGTTCACGGTGTTTCCTTTCGGTGATGCGAATCGATTGGCAAAACAGCGCGCCCCATTATGCCTGCTGGCTTGGGCGCGCCGTTCATGTCCAGTTGGCCGCGCGGGTCATGCGCGACCGGCCGAAAGTAACTTAAGCGAGCTTCGACAGCAGCGGGTTCGCGAAGGCGAACAGCATGGCAACGCCCACGCCGATCAGGAATGCAGCGTCGATCAGGCCGGCCAGCAGGAACATCTTCGTTTGCAGCGGGTTCATCAGTTCAGGCTGACGTGCGCATGCTTCGATGTACTTGCCGCCCATCAGTGCGATACCCAGGCAGGCACCGATAGCACCCAGACCGATGATGATACCGATACCGATAGCGGTCAGACCCTGGATGTTGGCGATGAAAGCTTGCATGATTACTCCTTATGGATAGAGACTTAAAACTTGAAAATTTGAAAAACTAAACTTGGAAAACTCGTAACTACCGCATCGACCGATCAGTGATGGTCGTGCGCCTGGCCGATATACACCAACGTCAACATCATCATGATGAACGCCTGGAGCAACACGATCAGGATGTGGAAAATCGCCCATGCGGTGCCGGCAATGATGTGACCGACAAAACCCAGCACCGACGCATCTGCGCCAAAGCTCCAGATACCGCCCAACAGAGCGATCAGCAGGAACACCAGTTCGCCGGCGTACATATTGCCGAACAGTCGCATGCCGAGCGACACGGTCTTGGCACAGAATTCGATGATGTTGAGCAGCAGGTTCGGGATCCACAGGAGGAAGTGGTTACCGAACGGTGCAGTGAACAGCTCGTGCATGAAGCCGCCGGCGCCCTTGATCTTGAAGCTGTAGAACAGCATCAGAATGAGCACGCCGACCGAGATACCGAGCGTGCCGTTAAGGTCGGCCGTCGGAACGATGCGGTGATGCGTGATGATGGAACCCAGACCGACCCAGCCGATCACCTTCGACGGCAGATCGACCGGCAGCAAGTCCAGCGAGTTCATGAGCGCGACCCAGACGAACACGGTCAGCGCGAGCGGCGCGATGAAGGCACGATTGCCGTGCACGATGCTCTTCGACTGGTCTTCGACCATTTCGACGAGCATTTCGACCGCAGCCTGGAAACGGCCCGGCACGCCCGAGGTTGCCTTACGGGCTGCCAACCACAGAATGAAGCAACCCAGAACACCCATCGCGATCGACCAGAACATGGTGTCCCAGTTGATGATCGAGAAATCGACGATGCTAGTCTGAGTCGAGCTCGCAAGGTTCTGCAGGTGGTGCGAAATGTACTCCGACGGGTTCGGAGCGTGGCCGGCTTCTACTGACATAGCGATCAAACACCCAATTATGAAAATCCGCACACGGTAGCGTGTCGACGCGTGAGCGGTTTTTCACCGCTACTTCAGTGCCATCGCCAGCCAATAGGCTTTGAGCGTCAGCACGAAGGTGACCAGGAACGCTACCCAATGCACATCGGGGTAACCGAACGCTACTGCCACCAACAACGCGATCGTCGTTACTACCTTGACCGCTTCCCCCATCACTAACGAACCGACGGAGAGGCGATCACCTGACATTCTTAACCGCAGCGCAAACAATGCGCCCGGTATCCATCCAATCATTCCGCCCAGCCATGCAGACACCGCCGCGTCTCGTGGCGATGCCGAGAGCAACCACCAGGCCAGTGTCGCTATCAGCGACAACAGCACCTGGGCTCCCACCACCCTGAATGGAGTCACACGGGATGCGCGCCCCACATCGGGACCGAACAGGCGCTCGGCCTGCGCACGCGTGAGCGGAACGATAGTCTCTTGCTCCTGCTCGTCGTCCCAAGCCTCTGTTGCATGCGCCGGCGCTTGCGGTTTCGGTTCCAAGTTCGACCGGTTTTGATCGGTCATCTCGTAGCCTCCCCGCCCGACTCGTGCAAACGAATGGGCTCTTCAAGCAGTTAAACCCGCGAGATTTTACGGGAAATTACGAAGGCCAGTCAATCTAAACGCGCAACAAATTCGCCGAAACTGCACAGTGCATGCTTCGATTTGGCGGCAACTCTCACGGAGTGCAATTTTCCTCATGGTGCAGCGCGACATTACGCGCAAACACCGCACATTCCCCGCAACTAGGCTACGTTCCGTGCGCGTTCAAACCCATTTCAGAGCAACAAAGCCGATAAGCAGTGCTGCCAGATAAAACGGTATCGAAAGGTAATGAAAGTGCCACCAGATCTTCTGCGATTTCGCCATGCGCAATGCAATCAGGTTCGCCAGCGACCCCACAGCGAGCCCGAAACCGCCGACCGCAACCCCGTGGGCCAGCGCTGGCCAGTTCTGCGTGTATTCGGCGAGCAGAATCGCTGCAGGCACGTTGCTGATGAATTGTGACAACACCGCCGCCCCACCGTAGGCCATCGCATTGCCAGTGAAATCGAAATGCCCGAGCACCGCACGCACGTCCGGCAGACCAGCGACGCCGCGCAGCACCACGAACATCAGCACGAAGATCGCCAGCAGCAGCCAGTCGATGCCCAGCACGGCGTTGCGACGCGCGATCAGCAGCACCGCCGCAACGCCCGCGCATGCCCAGGCGGCGAATCCGTGATCGGCCATCGCCACGAAAGCGACGAATAACGCGAGAGCGATCCACAGCAATGGCCAGCGCACATCGTGGGCGGGACCACGTCGCTGAAAATGCAGCGCGCGCGAATCGAAGGCGAAGGCACAAACGACGAGCAACAGGGCCATGAGCCCTAGCGTCACGGGCGTCATCATGACGACGTAGGCGCCGAAGCCCATACCGCTGTGTTGCCAGAGGAAGAGGTTCTGCGGGTTGCCGAGCGGCGTGAGACTTGAACCGGCGTTGACGGCCAGCGCGAGGAAAATGATCAGTCGCTCGATGCGCACGGGGGCGATCCGTGCGAGCGACTGCGCGAGCGGCACCACGGCGAAGAGCGCGACGTCGTTGGTCAACAGCGTCGAGAGTGCTGCGGCGAACGTGACCATCAACAGCGCAAGACGACGTTCGGTGCGAAACGCGCGCAGCAATCGTTGTGCGAGCCAATCGAGAAACCCGCTCTGATCGATGGCCCGCGTGAGCATCAGCAAACCGGCGAGCGTCAGAATCGTGTGCTGGTCGATGCGCACGAACAGCTCACCAGCGCTTGCGGGCTTCGCGATCTGAAGGATGACGAAAGCGATCAGCAGGATGAGCAGTACGCGATCGCTGCGCACGCGCTCAAGCGTCGCACGCAAAACGTGCTTGATCCGCATGACACCCGATACGACACGCGGGTGCGTCGCCGCATTCGACGCCCTCTGCGACGCCCCCTCCGACGCCTCTAGCGGATCATCGGCCGGATCGCTCACGAGATGATAATCAGGATACCGAAATTACTCGGCGCGAATGCGCGCGAGGATACCGTCGAGCGCATCGAGACTGCCGAACTCGATCGTCAGCTGACCGGCCCCTTTACGGCCGACCTTGATCTTGACGTTCGACGCGAGCAGATCCGAGAGCTCCTCTTCGAGACGCGTCACATCGCGACCGCCCTCTTCCGCCGAGCGGCGACGAATGCCGTCACCCTGCGGCTTGAGCGATGCGTTCACGATGCGTTCTGTGTCGCGCACCGACAGACGCTTGTTCACCACCTGGTTGGCGAGCGTGATCTGCGTGGCCGCGTCGACGGCGAGCAGCGCGCGCGCATGGCCCATGTCGAGATCGCCAGCGAGCAGCATCGTCTGCACGGGATTCGCCAGGTTCAGCAGACGCAGCAGGTTCGACACTGCGCTGCGCGAACGTCCGAGCGATTCGGCGGCTTGCTCGTGCGTGTAATTGAATTCGCCGAGCAGACGTTGAATGCCCTGCGCTTCTTCGAGCGGATTCAGATCTTCGCGTTGAATGTTCTCGATGAGCGCCATCGCGGCGGCGGCTTCATCGGGGACATCGCGCACGAGCACCGGCACTTCGGAAAGGCCTGCAAGACGTGCAGCGCGAAAACGTCGCTCGCCCGCAATAATTTCGTACTTCTCACCATCGACACGACGCACCAGAATCGGCTGCATCAGACCTTGCGCGCGAATGCTCGCGGCGAGTTCCTGCAGCGCGCCTTCATCCATGCGTGTACGCGGTTGATACTTACCCGCCTGAAGGCGATCGAGCGCCATCACCGACGGCGCGCCTTCGGCACTCGCCTCGGTCGCGCCGTTGTGGTTATCGGCGTGAGCGCCCAGCAGCGCTTCGAGGCCGCGGCCCAGGCCCTTTTTTTTCAGTGCGTTGGTCTTGGTCGCCATGACAATGCGTTCCTGCGCGAATGCGCCTTACATAGTTTGAATGCGCGCGATCATTTCCGCGCCGAATTGCAGATACGCCTTCGCGCCACGCGAAGCGGGATCGAAGACGACGCCCGGCATACCGTAACTCGGCGCTTCGGCGAGTCGCACATTGCGCGGGATGATCGCGTTGAAAACCTTGTCGCCGAAGTGCTCCTTGAGCTGCTCCGAGACTTGTTGCTGAAGCGTGATGCGCGGATCGAACATTACGCGCAAAAGGCCGATCACCTTCAGGTCGCGGTTCAGATTTGCGTGCACCTGCTTGATCGTGTTGACGAGATCGGACAGCCCTTCGAGCGCGAAATATTCGCACTGCATTGGAATGATCACGCCGTGCGCAGCGCACAGGCCGTTGAGCGTGAGCAGCGAGAGGGTCGGCGGGCAGTCGATGAGGACGAAATCGTAGGCATCGTCGACCTTCGCCAGCGCCTGCTTCAGACGCGTATCGCGATTTTCCAGCGAGACGAGTTCCACGTCGGCACCCGCCAGTTCACGGTTCGCAGGCACCACATCGTAATTGCCGGACTCCGAACGCTGGCAGCTCGTGCTCACGTCGATGCCGTCGACCAGCACTTCATAGATACTCGTCTCGAGGGCGGCCTTGTCGATGCCGCTGCCCATCGTCGCGTTGCCCTGAGGGTCAAGATCGACCAACAAGACACGCTGCCCGTGCGACGCCAGTCCGGCGGCGAGGTTCACCGTGGTGGTCGTCTTGCCGACGCCGCCCTTCTGATTGGCCACGCAGAATATTTTCGCCATGCCGATGTAGTCCTCCGATTGCTGCCGTGTTGATGCGATTGATGCAGATGGTGCCGGGATGCAAGTCCGGGCGCGAACGCTTCATGCTGCCCGTCGCGGATGCATCCCGCTAATTCGATTATCTGAGCAAAGCTCAGTTATTGCCTGACGCAGCGGATTCGCCGCAAGTCGGCCGACGCCAGAGAGGCAAGCACCTTGTGCCCTAGGTGCGAAGGGCTTAAGGGGCGCTGGCCTTTTGCGGCGTCAACACCAGTTTGTCGGTGTCGTAGCCCTGCTTGCGCAACTGGGCACGCATTTGATTCAGCGTGTCGTCGTCGATCTTCGGCGAGCGCGAGAGGATCCAGAGATACTCGCGGCCCGGCTCTCCGACAGCGGCATACTGATAGTCACCGTCGAGCACGATAACCCAGTAGTTGGCCCAAAGCCAGGGAATCCAGCGCAACCAGTCCGGCGCGAACGTCACTTTGAAGCGTGCGGTGCCGGTGCCCTGCCCGTCGGTGCGTGCCAGACCGGTATCGCTCGCCCAGGTGCCATCTTCCTTACGACACTTGTTGGTGACTTCGATCTTGCCGTCCGGACGCGCCACGTATTCAGCGGTCACATCCGACACACATTTTCGCTCGAAGAAATTCGGATAGCGTGCTATTTCGTACCAGGTGCCGACATAGCGCGCCTTATCGATCTTTTGCACGGGACGCACGCGCGTCGTGAGCGATTCCTGCCCGGATTGTGCCCAGGCCACGGCAGCCACCACCGACAAGCCGACCATCACAGCACCGGTCCAACGTGTCATGCGGGTCATGCCGTCACCTTCACGCGGAGCAAATGACGCTCGGCGTCGAGAAATGGCACTTTCAGCGCCAGCCGTTCGATCAGCTCGCAGCCGTCGAGCAACGCCAGTTCGCTTTCGGCTGCGACGCCCTTCATCGCCCAGAAGCTACCACCGGGGGCCAGCAAGTTGCGACCGAGCGTGACGAAGTCGTTCAATTCGGCGAAGGCACGCGAGACGATGGCATCGAACGGTGCGGGCACTTCTTTGCCGACGACGAGCGACTCCACCCGGCCCGTCACGACCGTCAGATTGGTCAGCTTGAACGTGGCACGGGCCTGCGTCAGAAAGGCAGTCTTCTTATGGACGATGTCGTTTACCGTCACCTGCCAGTCCGGACGCACAATCGCCAGCACCACACCGGGCAGACCACCGCCCGAACCGACGTCCAGCACACGTGAAATCGGCTCGCGATCCAGTCGCGGCAGAATCGAGAGCGAATCGAGCAGATGCTTGACGACCATCTGTCGCGGGTCGCGGATGGAGGTCATTTGCAGCGAAGCGTTCCACTTCGCCAGCAGCATCTGATAGTCGAGCAGGCGTGCCTGTTGTTCAGTACCGATCGTCAGACCGAGTTGTTCGATGCCGTCAGCCAACAAAGCAGCAAGTTCGTTGCCGCCTTGTGCGGCATTACGCGGAGCAGTCATGGGGTCTCCGTGTCAGGCAGCGTGCTGACCGCCGGAGTCGCCATCGGCAGCGACATTCGCGTCGGCAGCCGCCTCCCCCACCTCCCCTGAAGCACGACGGCGTCCGAGCCCTTTCTTCAGGTGGATCATCAACAGCGAGATCGCAGCGGGCGTCACACCGGAGATGCGCGAAGCCTGCCCCAACGTTTCCGGTCGTTGTGCGTTCAGCTTCTGACGCACCTCGATCGACAGCCCGCGAACGTCGTTGTAATCGATGCTGGCGGGCAGCACCGTGTTCTCGTTCGCTTCCTTGCGCACGATCTCGTCGGCCTGACGGTCGATGTAACCCTGATACTTGACCGCAATCTCGATCTGCTCGCGGATCTGATTCGCTTGCAGCACGTCATCCGACAGCGCAGCCTCAGGGGCGAGACGACCGCCCTGCACTGCCATGAGCGCGTCGTACCCGACTTCCGGGCGACGCAGCAGGTCCGCCAGCGAGTACTCGTGATCGATCGCTTTACCAAGCAACGGCACCGCATCTTCCGCCGGGAACGTCTTCGGATTTACCCACGTCGATTTGAGACGTTCTGTTTCACGTGAAACAGCATCGCGCTTGCGGCAGAACGCTTCCCAACGAATATCGTCGACAACGCCCAATTCACGGCCCACTTCCGTCAGACGCATATCCGCGTTGTCTTCACGCAGCGACAGGCGATATTCCGCGCGGCTGGTGAACATACGATACGGCTCAGAAACACCGCGAGTGATCAGGTCGTCGACCAACACACCAAGGTAAGCCTGATCGCGACGCGGGCACCAAGCTTCACGGCCCTGCACTTGCAGTGCGGCGTTGATACCGGCGAGCAGCCCCTGTGCGGCGGCTTCTTCGTAGCCGGTCGTTCCATTGATCTGTCCGGCAAAGAACAACCCCGAAATCACGCGGGTTTCCAGCGAACTGCGCAGACCGCGCGGATCGAAGTAGTCGTACTCGATGGCGTAGCCGGGACGCAGAATATAGGCGTTCTCCATCCCCTTCATCGAGCGGACGAGTTCCAGCTGCACATCGAAAGGCAGGCTGGTGGAGATTCCGTTCGGGTAGTACTCGTTGGTCGTCAGACCTTCTGGTTCGAGATAGATCTGATGGGACGTCTTATCGGCAAAGCGATGGATCTTATCTTCGATGGATGGGCAATAGCGCGGCCCCACGCCTTCGATGACGCCCGTGTACATCGGCGAGCGGTCCAGGCCGCCACGGATGATGTCGTGTGTCCGTTCGTTGGTGTGCGTAACCCAGCACGGCACTTGGCGCGGGTGCTGTTCGGGGCGTCCGAGGAACGAGAAAACCGGCACCGGATCCAGGTCACCCGGCTGTTCTTCGAGGACGGAGAAATCGATGGACCGCCCGTCAATACGCGGCGGCGTACCCGTCTTCAACCGACCTTGCGGCAACTTCAACTCTTTCAGACGCGCGGAAAGGCTAATGGCAGCAGGATCACCTGCACGGCCGCCGACATAGTTATTCAGTCCGACGTGAATCTTGCCGTCGAGGAAAGTCCCGGCGGTGAGCACCACAGCACGGGCACGGAAGCGCAGTCCGACCTGCGTGATTGCTCCGACAACACGGTCGCCTTCGACAATAAGATCTTCCACGGCTTGTTGGAAGAGCCATAAATTCGGCTGATTCTCAAGGCGATGACGGATGGCTTGCTTGTAGAGAAGCCGGTCGGCCTGAGCGCGAGTCGCACGGACAGCGGGACCTTTGGACGAATTCAGGATACGAAACTGAATCCCACCCTCGTCGGTAGCGGCAGCCATGGCGCCGCCCAGCGCATCCACCTCTTTGACGAGGTGGCCTTTGCCGATCCCACCGATGGAGGGATTGCAGCTCATCTGGCCGAGCGTCTCGATATTGTGGGTGAGCAGAAGTGTCTTACAGCCCATGCGGGCCGAGGCGAGCGCAGCCTCGGTACCGGCATGGCCGCCACCCACCACGATCACGTCAAACTCGGTCGGATAAAGCATCGCAATATTGCCGCTGACGGCAAACTCTCTGGATTCGGTAATTGCGGAATTATAGCGGTATTGCGATGCATCATTTGTAACTGCACTCGTGTTTCACGTGGAACGTCAGGGGAAAGTGGTAGTTTTGTTGGATGTTTCACGTGGAACGTTGATGTTTTTTGATGCTTGGGCGTGGCATCGACCGTCTTTCGGAGGGCGTCTCGAATGACGTTCGCATGAGTTTTTGCCGTACACGTTGGATAGTGCCTTCCCACCTTCCGGCGAAAACCCTTCTGTGCGAGCACTCCGCCGTACTCATAAACATCCTGGCGGTGGAGATCGGGGACACTCGGCTGTGCTTCACTTGAAAGTCGCTTCGCCAGAGTGCCCCACAATCCCCACCACTCAATCGCACAGGGCCAGCCGCCCATGGAATGGCTGTGATATCTGTTTCACGTGAAACGTTGAAGCGGTTCGTGCAGGCATGACGCGCACCACTCCGAAGAACTTCGATTCGTCGAAAAACTCACGGGACACTCGCGGAACTCTTCCACATGAGTGTTACGTCGCGGCAAGCCAAATGCACTCGGTGCCAACATCGTGTCGTTCTCACAAGCATCCGGGCAGTGGGGATCGGAGGCACTCGGCTGTGCTCCACTTGAAAGTCGCTTCGCCAGAGTACCCCCGCTCCCCACCACTCAATTGCCCAGGGCAGCCCGAGCTTAGAACTGACGGTGTCGGTTTCACGTGAAACATTGGGGTGTTGGTTGCCGACATATCTCAGGCCTACCCTTCCCCGCTTGCCGAATTGCCGAATTGCCGAATTGCCGAATTGCCGAATTGCCGATCCTCGAACGACCCTTCCCTCCCGTGCTGAGAGGACCGTTCACACGTCCCGACTGCGTGTCGGCGAACTGCCGTCGTGTTCGTCCGCGGGCAAGCTCACGGGGGTGTTTCACGTGAAACGTCGAGAAAGCGTCATCGCATAGATCACGGGGCCATACCTCGTCACTCCGCGGAAACCTTCGATCTTTGGACAACCCTGCCCAATTCCACTTCACGAATAGGCACGTCGAACGCCTGGGTCTTCCCGGTTCTGTGCTGAACGGGCACTTCTTCCCTCTCCCGCTTCCAAGTTGTGAGGGCTGGCTGATGCATGACATCACCCAGTGGCGTTAAAACCAGACAACGGGTATCTCGCATCCAAAGCAATACTGTTTCACGTGAAACCGACTTCGCATGCGTACCTCAGGGTGGAGTCGGACAATTGAGGGGTGGGGATTGGAGGCACTCTGGCGAAGCGACTTTCAGGTGGAGCACAGCCGAGTGCCTCCAATCCCTACTTCCCGGAAGCCTGTGAGCGCGACACGGCCATAGCACCGGCTGGTTCGTCTAACGGTGGCAAGCACGAAATGAAGATCGGAAGTGCGGAGCTTGCGCCGACCGAGCTGGCGTCAGCGACAACCGTAGGCGGCGAATGATCAGGGCATTTGAGTGGTGGGGATCGGGGGCACTCTGGCGAAGCGACTTTCAAGTGGAGCACAGTCGAGTGCCCCCGATCCCCACTGCCCGGAGGCCACGGAGAACAACGCCGCGCTTGCATCCGATGGTTTTCAAAAAAGCATGCATCCCACTTATATGGAGCCAACTCCACGCGTCACCCCACTTCGCCACATTTAGCCGAACAATGTCGAACCGCGAGGAAAGTTTCGGAGATTTGAGGGGTGGGGATCGACGGTACTCTGGCGAAGCGACTTTCAGGTGGAGCACAGCCGAGTGCCGTCGATCCCCACTGCCCGGAAGTAATAGAGAGCGTCACCGTAATATCGGGATGTGGTGTTAAGAAAAGCAACCACAAACCCATCCCTCGTTCCACGTGAAACCAAGAAACGAAAATAGCCAATCAAAGCTGAAAGCAAACATCACCGTCGTCTCAGCAGCGATCATTTATCTGCGTTATCCACATCCACGAACGAAACACAAAAATCCGCCGCAGGAATTTGCTTTTCTGTGGATAACCTCAACAACGAATTCCACAAGAATTTCGAGAAAATCTCGCAACCCCTTATTGCGGCGGTGCGCCATAGATTTGAGTTACCCACACATATCCACAAGCAACTGTGAATAAGTGACCTACCATACTTTGGCGCGCAGCCCCTGCGACGGCCTAAAAAATTAGGGACGGATAGTTCTATCGAACGACCGTTCGGATTGCCACCGGCGAAAGCGAGCACCCCACCGCCCTTACCAAAAACGAAAAAGGCCCGCCAAACTGGCGGGCCTTCCAACCTACGTCTAAGTACCGACAGCCAACGACTGTCAGGCAGCCTTCTTAGCCAGCCCCAGATACGTCTCAATGACCTTGGGATTGGTGGCCAGCTCCTGCGCCGGCCCTTCAAGGGCCAGCTCGCCCGTCTCGATCACGTAGGCGTAATCGGCGACCTGCAACGCCGCGCGTGCGTTCTGCTCAATCAGCAGCGTGGCAACGCCTGTCTTACGCAAGTCGTTGATGATGTGGAAGATTTCCTTCACGATCAGCGGCGCCAGGCCCAGACTGGGCTCGTCCAGCATCAGCAACTGCGGCTTCGCCATCAACGCACGGCCCACCGCAAGCATCTGACGCTCCCCGCCCGACAGCGTCCCCGCCTGTTGCACACGACGCTCCTTCAGACGCGGGAAAAGCTCATAGACCACTTCCATCTGATCGAGGAAGTTCTTCTCCCCTGCTTTCTTGCGACGATAGGCGCCGAGCAGCAAATTGTCCTCAACGGTCATCGTCGAGAACAGCTCGCGCTTCTCCGGCACCAGACACATGCCGCGTGACACACGGGCTTCAATCGTCAGCGCCGACATCTCCTGACCAAGATAAGCCACGCTGCCCTTGCTCGACCCATTGTGCGGCAGCGCGCCCATGATCGCGTTGAGCATCGACGACTTGCCCGCGCCGTTCGGTCCGATCACGGTGACGATCTGCCCCGCCCCGACCCGAAGATGCGCACCATGCACCGCCTCGACTTTGCCGTATGCGACGGCGAGGTCCTTGACCTCCAGAATTGCGTCGGCCATCACTCCACTCCTCCCAGGTACGCTTCGAGCACCGCCGGGTTCTTCTGCACGTCTTCCGGCAGCCCCTCGGCGATCTTGGTGCCGAACTCCATCACCACCAGGTGATCGGTCAGATTCATCACGAAGTCCATGTCGTGCTCGACCAGCAACACGCTCATGCCCTCGTCCTTGAGCTTCTTGAGCAGATCGCCCAACGCCTGCTTTTCCTTGTAGCGCAAGCCTGCGGCCGGTTCGTCGAGCAACAGCAGCGTCGGGTCGCACGCCAGAGCACGCGCGATTTCCAGAATACGTTGCTGACCCAGCGCCAGACTGCCCGCCTCGTCATACATGTGCGCCCCAAGGCCCACACGCTCGATCTGCTGCTTGGCTTCGTGCAGCAGCATCGCTTCTTCGTGACGATCCAGACGCAGCACGCTCGACCACACGCCACCCTGCGGACGACGACGCAGACCGTTCTTGTCGCGCAGATACGCCCCGATAGCGACGTTCTCAAGCACGCTCATGTGCGGCATCAAACGCACGTGCTGGAAGGTCCGGCCGATACCGCGCTTGACGATCTCACGCGACGGCAGACGGTCGATGCGCTCGCCGAGGAACGAAATCTCGCCACGCGTCGCCTGCAACACACCGGTCACCAGGTTAAACGTCGTCGACTTGCCTGCACCGTTCGGACCGATCAGGCCAACGATCTCGCCCGCCTTCACTTCGAACGACACGTCGTTCACCGCGACCAGGCCGCCGAACTCCTTGCGCGCCTTCTCAAGCTTGAGCACTACCTCACCCACCGCTGGCTTGGGACGGTGTCCCAATGGCTCGGCCTGCTCAGGCGCTTTCGCGACACGTCGCGCCGGAAATATCTTGCCGAAGAACGGCCACACGCCATCGCGCGCATATTGCAGCAACAGCACCAGCAAGATGCCGAAGACGATGGTTTCGAAGTTGCCGTTCGCGCCCAGCAGCACCGGCAGAATGTTCTGCAGGTAGTCCTTGAGCACCGTCAGAATCGCAGCCCCAAGCACTGCGCCCCAGACGTGGGACACGCCACCGACCACCGCCATGAACAGATACTCGATGCCATGGTTCAGGTTGAACGGCGTCGGGTTCACGGCACGCTGCAAGTGCGCGTACAGCCAGCCCGAAATCGCAGCAAGTACCGCCGCGTAGACGAACACGACCACCTTCATCCACGCCGTGTTCACGCCCATCGCTTCGGCCATCACGCCGCCCCCCTTGAGCGCGCGAATCGCACGGCCCGGACGCGAATCCAGCAGGTTCTTGATCGACACCACGGCCAGCACAACCACGATCCAGATCAGGTAGTACATCTGACGCCCGCTCGCCAGCTCCAGACCGAACAGGTTGATCGTCGGAATGTCGTTCAGGCCGTCGTACTTGCCCAGGAACTCCAGGTTGCCGAACAGGTAATACAGCGCCAGACCCCAAGCGATCGTACCCAGCGGCAGGAAGTGGCCCGACAGACGCATCGTGATCGCACCGATGATCAGCGCCGCACCCGCCGTAATCGCCACGCCGACGATCAGACCGAGCCACGGCGATGCGCCGTAAGCCGTCGTCAGATACGCAGTCGCATAGGCACCCAGACCGACGAACGCCGCCTGTCCGAACGAGGTCATCCCCGCCACGCCCGTGAGCAACACGAGACCGATGGCGACAATGCTGTACAAGCCGATGTAGTTGAGCAGCGTCACCCAGTATTCAGGCAAACGCACCGGCGCTGGCAGTACCGGCAACACCGCCAGCAGCACCAGGAAAATCAGGAAGTATTTGTTTTTCATTCTGTGGTCCGCCCCGGCTTATTCCTCGTCTTCTTCAACGTGCTTGCTCGTGAGCGACAGCCACAGCAGCACCGGAAGAATCAGCGTGAAGACGATGACCTCCTTATACGCACTCGCCCAGAACGACGAATACGACTCCAGCAGGCCCACGAGAATGGCGCCGAGCGCCGCGACCGGGTAACTCACCAGACCGCCGATGATCGCGCCCACGAAGCCCTTCAGGCCGATCAGGAAGCCAGATTCGTAATAGATGGTCGTGATGGGTGCAATCAGAATGCCGCACAGCACGCCCAGCACCGCCGCCAGCGTGAACGCCAGCCGGCCAGCCTGCACCGTGCCGATACCCACCAGACGCGCACCCAGACGGTTCACGGCCGTCGCACGCAGTGCCTTGCCCGACAGCGAACGGTCGAAGTAGAAGTACAGCGCCAGAATCATCACGACCGACACGCCCACCACCCACAGACTCTGTCCGGACACCATCACCGAGCCAATGTTGAAGCTCGCGTCCGAGAACGCCTGCGTGCGCGAACCCTCGGCACCGAACATCACCAGCCCAAGGCCAGTGAGCGCGAAGTGCACGCCGACCGAGACGATCAGCAGCAACAGCGTACTCGCCTCCGCCAGCGGCTGATAAGCCAGGCGATAGAGCATCGGCCCCATCGGCACAACCAGCAACAGCGTGACGGCAATTTGCACGAGCATCGGCAAGGTCATCGGCGAGATCGCCTTGACCACGAAGAACACGGCAATCGGGAACACGAGATATTTACCCGCGAACACCGGCACCAGGCGGCCTGCCAGCTTGCGCCGCTCACTGTGACGCAAGACGCTTGCCGTCTCCACAATGAACGTGCAGATGCCCATCGCCACAAGCAGCCAGCTCGTCAGCGGAAACTTCTGGGTCTGGAGAGCCGCGAGCGTGAGCGCGCCATACGACACGAACTCGCCCTGCGGAATGAAGATGACGCGGGTGACGGAGAACACCAACACGAGCGCCAATGCCAGCAAGGCATAAATCGCACCCGTGGTGATGCCGTCCTGCGCCAGGATGGCTGCAATCGAAAGATCCATGCTCCTCTCACTTCGTTTGAGTACTTCTTGAACCGGCTGGCGAGACAGCCGGTGTGATGCACGGTGCAGCGCGCTGCCACCCCGTTCCCCTTCAACTTCGGCGCACCCCGCACGATCCCCGTGTCGCAGCGCAGCGAATTATGAATTGTATAAACCGTTATGCATTGGTAAAACCCGGGTGACTACTGAGATGACGACATCTCAACCCGTTTTTCGACGACGGCGGGGCTTGGTCGGCAACGACGGCGCGTCGGCCAGCACCTCCGGCGGCAGGGCTTCGCGCACGACATCCATCAGCCGGTAGATCTCGGCGAGCGTGTCGCGTCCCACTTTGTCTTCCAGATAACGGTAGCGCTCCTCGACCAGCGGGCCGAGCTTCTTGCACAGCGCCCGGCTCGACGGCGTCAGCGACACCATCACGCGACGCTGGTCTGCCGCCACTCGACGGCGCATGATCAGACCCGACGCCTCCATGCGTTCGAGCATGCCCGACAGGCTCGGACTGAGAATGCAGCACTCGCGCGCCACCTGCCCGATCTCCATTTCCCCGGATTCGCTATCGTTGACGGCGCGTATGACACGCCATTGTTGTTCCGTGATGTCGTAGCAATTGAGTAACGGCCGGAACAGGCCCATCACCGCCTCACGCGATTGCAGCAACAACAGGGATAGGTTGCGGTGTTCGAATTCACCCGTCATGGATTTACGCTCGAAAGGATCGGCCGTTCAGCCCCCCGGCTGCGGCGATCAGGTTGGGACAATGCGGCCTCTCATGTGCCGCTCGCAAATGCATGTCCTGCCGTCTCTTTGCGATGCGCGAAACTACCACGCTCAAAAAAAACGGGCGCGAACGCCCGTTCTTCAGGCCCGGCTGGTCGAACCGGGCGCTTTTACCGCAGATGTTTCCAATGGAACAGCGGGGCATGCCTGCATGCTATAGGCAGCCCCGATGCGCATCAGTTCGCCAATTTCCACTTGCCGTCGACGATTTGCACCATCACACGCGAGCGCTGATCCAGACCGTTGTGGTCGTTCTTGCTCATGTTGAAGATACCTGCCGTGCCCGGCATGTCCTTCACGTTCTCCAGCGCTTCGCGCAGGGCTGCGCGGAACTCCGGCGTACCCGGCTTGGCCTTCTTCAGTGCCACCGGAATCGTGGCTTGCAGCAGCAGGCCGCCGTCCCAGGCGTGGCCGCCGAAGGTCGAGATCGAACCAGCGCCATAAGCCTTTTCATAAGCGGCCTTGTACGCAGCCGCCGACTTCTTCACCGGGTTGTCGTTCGGCAGTTGCTCGACGACGAGCAGCGGGCCGGCCGGCAGATACGTGCCTTCGCAGTCCTTGCCGCAAACACGCAGGAAGTCATTGTTCGCCACGCCGTGCGTCTGATACAGCTTGCCCTTGTAGCCGCGCTCCTTGAGCGTGCGCTGCGGCAGAGCCGCCGGCGTGCCCGAACCGGCGATCAGCACGGCGTCCGGGTTCGCGCCCATGACCTTGAGCGCCTGACCGGTCACCGACGTGTCGGCACGGTTAAAGCGCTCGTTCGCCACGACCTTGATCTTGTTCAGATCGGCAGCCTTCTGGAATTCCTTGTACCAGCCTTCGCCGTACGCATCGGCGAAGCCGATGAACGCCGCAGTCTTCACACCGTTGTCGGCCATGTGCTTGGCGATAGCGGTGGCCATCAGAATGTCATTCTGCGGGGTCTTGAAGGCCCACGTGCGCTTCGCGTCGACCGGCTCGACGATGGCGGCGCCTGCGGCCATCGAGATCACCGGGGTCTGCGTTTCGGCTGCGACGTCGACCATGGCCAGCGAGTTCGGCGTGACGGTCGAGCCGAGCACGGCGTCGACGTGATCTTCGCTGATCAGCTTGCGCATGTTCTTGACGGCGGTCGTGGTGTCGGTCGCATCGTCGAGCACGATGTACTGCACCGTCTGGCCAGCAATCGTCTTGGGCATCAGAGCGATCGTGTTCTTCTCGGGAATGCCCAGCGAAGCGGCCGGACCGGTCGCCGACAGCGACACGCCAATCTTCACCTGAGCGTTCGCCACGCCCGCGACGAGCATCATGGCCGATGCCATGCACAGCAACTTCAGTTTCATTTGGGTCTCCTCACAAAAATTTCGAATTCGATTTTTGACGCATTTTTTTGACATTAACCGACCGCGCAGTCGGGAAATTGTCGCCCATCTTACGGGCACGGATGCCGTTTCGTAAAGTGCGGTTTCCCCACCTGTGGCATCTGCCACAGCGGTTTTGCCACTAGCCGCGTAAAAACGCGTCGTAGCCCGTTTTCACGATCAGCACCGCAAGCACGCCCAGAAACATGCGCCGCACGAAACCAACACCGTGCTTGAGCGCGAGACGGCTGCCCACCAGACTGCCCACCACGTTCATGATTGCCATGCCCGCGCCGACCAGCCACAGTACATGCCCGCTCATGCCGAACAGCAGCAGCGCGGCCAGATTCGTCGCGACGTTCACGATCTTCGAGGACGCCGACGCATTCACGAAGTCCTGCCCGAACAGCCGCACAAACAGAAACACCAGAAAGCTGCCCGCACCGGGGCCGAAGAAACCGTCGTAAAAGCCGATGACACCGCCCACGGCGATCGCCATGAGCGTCACCCCCGCCCCGCCCTTCACGGGGGCATGGACCGTCCCGAAATCCTTCTTGCGCAGGGTATAGATCGCCACTGCGACCAGCACGAATGGCAGCACTTTGCGCAGGATGTCGGCCGGAACATGGGTGACGGCGTAGGCACCACAGAATGAGAAGACGAACGCTGCGATAGTGGTGGGCAACACAAGCGCCCAGCGCAACTGGATACCGCGCGAGTAACGCATCGCCGCCGAGGCCGTGCCCCAGATGCCAGCCATCTTGTTGGTGCCGAACAGCAGCGGCGGTGCCGCATTGGGGAAGGCGGCGAAGAGCGTCGGAACAGAGATCAGGCCGCCGCCACCGACCACGGCATCGACCAGCCCGGCGAGAAACGCCCCGCCAGCGAGCATCAGCAAATCGGTCAGCGACCAACCCATCAACATACATTCCCCATACACAACACCTCAGTCGCAGCACAACTGGACTGGAAGCCAGCCAGACGAAAACGCCGAGCATAGCGTCTTTATTCCGCATTGCGCGTACTTATTGCGGTAGAAACGGGTTCAATTCTCGCAACGTGGCGTAAAGACAGCCGAAACTGCGAACGAAATGCGGAAAAACCAGTGAAATGCAGAATGCAGTGCGTGATGGCCGCACAAGGAAGCGTCATGACCGCTGAATATGGCATGGCTGACGAAGGCCTGGCACAGCGCAATGCGACGCCATGCGGAAGGTGAAGCACAATATAAAAAGCGCTGTCGGAGTCTTCTCCGACAGCGCTTTCTTTTTTGGCGGTGCGCGTTATCGCGCTTGTTGTCTCCTCGTTCCTCGCCCCTATATCCTGCTGTGACGCGAACTGAGGGAGAGAATAAAGGAGCACCCAATGCACCACAAGTCAGCATTTACCCCTACGAATTAGGTTTTTTCTGACATTCGTGCGCCAGAGTGACGAGCGGACGCGCCACACAGGTGCATCCGTCGACATTCCGGCTTCCACGAATCGCTCAATTCACACACCACTTACGACGCCTGCGACATCGACCGGAAGAACCGGCTGCGCGCAATGAACTCACCCACGAGACCGCGTCGGAACGCCAGCACGCAGATGATGAAGATCGCACCGATCACGATGGTGACGGATTCGCCGAGCGTCTGGAACCACGGCACGCCGGTCGCCGTCGCGAGCCAGTTGCCGATATCGCCCAGCTTGTTCTCAAGCACGATGATCACCACCGCGCCCACCACCGGCCCGAGCATCGTGCCGAGACCACCCACGAGCGTCATCAGAATCACCATGCCCGACATCGTCCAGTGCACGTCGGTGAGGGTCTCGAAGCCCAGCACCACCGTCTTGGTCGAACCGGCGAGCGCAGCGAGCGTGGCCGACAGCACGAACGCCAGCAGCTTGAAGCGGTCGACGTCGTACCCCAGCGAGATCGCACGGGGCTCGTTCTCCTTGATCGCTTTCAGCACCTGACCGAACGGCGAATGCACGATGCGCATGATCAGCAGGAAACCCAGCGCGCAGATCGCGAGCACCACGTAGTACAGCGTCAGATCCGAGTCGAGCGGCAGCAGACCGAGGAGCGAACCGCGCGGCACGCCTTGCAGACCGTCTTCCCCGCCCGTGAACGGCGCTTGCAGGCAGAAGAAGTAAAGCATCTGCGCGAGCGCCAGCGTGATCATGGCGAAGTAGATGCCCTGACGCCGGATCGCCAGCAAGCCAATCACCAGCCCCAGCACCGCCCCCGCAACCACGCCCGCGAGAATGCCGATCTCCGGCGTAAAGCCGAGGTTGCGGATCGCATAGCCCGTCACATAACCGGCGCTGCCGAAGAACGCAGCGTGGCCGAACGACAGCAAGCCCGTGAAGCCAAGCAGCAAGTTGAAGGCGGCGGCGAACAGCGCAAAGCACAGCACCTTCATGACGAAGACCGGATACGCGCCGACAAACGGCGCGACGATCAGCGCCAACAGCAGCAGGGAATACAGCACGCGTTGTTGCATCTGTTGTTGCATGGTTTCGTCCCTTACTTTTGTTTGCCGAACAGCCCGGCAGGGCGCAGCAGCAACACGATCACCATGATGAAAAACACCACGGTCGCCGACGCTTCCGGGTAGAACACCTTGGTGAAGCCTTCGATCACGCCGAGCATCAGCCCGGTGACGATCGAGCCCATGATGGAGCCCATACCGCCGATCACGACCACCGCGAACACGGTGATGATCATCGACTGCCCCATGAGCGGCGAGATCTGAATCACGGGCGCGGCGAGCACACCGGCGAACGCCGCCAGCGCCACGCCGAAGCCGTACGTCAGCGTGATCATGAGCGGCACGTTCACGCCGAACGCTTCCACGAGCTTCGGGTTCTCCGTACCGGCACGCAGATACGCACCGATCTTCGTCTTCTCGATGACGAACCACGTCGCGAAGCAGACGACGAGCGATGCCACCACCACCCACGCGCGATAGTTCGGCATGAACATGAAGCCGAGGTTGGTCGCGCCGGACAGCGCGTCGGGTGCGTCGAACGGCTGACCGGACACGCCGTAGATCGAGCGGAACACGCCTTCGAGCACGAGCGTGATGCCGAACGTCAGTAGCAATCCGTAAAGATGATCGAGCTTGTAGATCCAGCGCAGCATGGTGCGCTCGATCACGATGCCGATGATGCCCACCACAACGGGGGCGAGGATCAGCATGACCCAGTAATTGAGGCCGAGATAGCTGCCGCCCATCCAGGCGAGCATGGCACCCAGCATGAACAACGCGCCGTGAGCGAAGTTGATCACGTTGAGCAGACCGAAAATCACCGCCAGGCCGAGGCTCAGCATGGCGTAGAACGAGCCGTTCACCAGTCCCAGCAGCAGTTGGCTCAACAGCGCCGGCAGGGGGATGCCTAGAAAGTCCATCGAAATCGATTCTCTGGGTGAAACCTTGGAGAAAGGTCGCGACGGGACACGCGTCCCGTCGCTATCCGTGCATCGCTTACTAAAGAAGTACTGCGCTTACTTCAGCTTGCAGGTCGATTCGGCTTCGGTGGTGAAGGCCTTCTCGCCCGGGATGGTTGCGACCACCTTGTAGTAGTCCCACGGCTCCTTCGATTCCTTCTTCGACTTCACTTGCATCAGGTACATGTCGTGGACCATCGTGCCGTCCTTGCGGATGTAGCCCTTGCTGAACATGTCGTCGATCTTGATCTTGTGCAACTGCTCCATGACCTTGTCGGCGTCCGTCGTACCGGCGGCCTGTACGGCCTTGAGGTACGTCATCGTGGCTGAGTAGTCGCCGGCCTGCAGGCTCGACGGCATCTTCTTCATCTTGCTGAAATAGCGCTTGGCGAATTCACGGGACTTGGCGTCCTTGTCCCAGTACCAGCTGTCGGTCAGGTACATGCCTTCCGTGTTGTCCAGACCGAGCGAGTGAATATCGTTGATGAACACGAGCAGACCGGCGATCTGCATCTTGCCCTTGATGCCGAATTCCTTCGCGGCCTTGATCGCATTGATCGTGTCGCCACCGGCATTCGCCAGACCCAGCACCTGCGCCTTCGACGCCTGCGCCTGCAGCAGGTACGACGAGAAGTCCGAAGCGGACAGCGGGTGACGCACCTGCCCCACCACCGTGCCGCCGTTGGCCTTGACCACGTCGGACGTGGATTTCTCCAGCGCGTGACCGAAGGCATAGTCGGCGGTCAGGAAGAACCACGTCTTGCCGCCCGCCTTCACCACGGCCGAGCCCGTGCCGCGTGCGAGCGCGACGGTGTCGTACGCGTAGTGCACGCCGTACGGCTGGCACTGGTCGTTGGTCAGCGCGTCGGAGCCTGCGCCCACGTTGATGTAGACCTTCTTCTTCTCGGCGGAGACCTTGTTCATCGCCAGCCCGGTGCCCGAGTTGGTACCGCCGATGAGCATGTCGACACCGCCACGGTCGAACCATTCGCGCGCCTTCGACGCCGCGACGTCCGCCTTGTTCTGGTGATCGGCCGTGACCAGTTCGACCGGTTTGCCGAGGACCTTGCCGCCGAAGTCGGCGATGGCCATCTTGATGGCTTCTGCGCCGCCCTGTCCGTCGATGTCGGTGTACAGACCCGACATATCGGTAATGAAACCGATCTTCACCGTGTTGCCATCGGCGTGGGCCTGCGAGGCCATTGCCGCAAAACCGAACGCAGCCGCAACGGCCAACGCCTTCATCCGCATCGTCATCTTCGTCTCCTTCGTGGATTTGATCGCCTGGGTCCATCGCCCGGCACGCATGCACGCCGGGTAGCTCACCTCATACGCCCAACAACTCGTGCAGCACCGGCATCTTCGTCTCCAGCTCCGGAGCGCCGAAGCGCTCCACAATCTTGCCGTGCTCCATGACATAGAAGCGATCGGCCAGCGGAGCCGCAAAACGGAAATTCTGTTCCACCATCACGATGGTGTAGCCACGCGCTTTGAGCGTGGTGATCATGCGTGCGAGCGTCTGCACGATCACCGGCGCGAGGCCTTCGGAAATTTCGTCGAGCAACAACAGATCCGCGCCCGTGCGCAGAATGCGCGCCACCGCGAGCATCTGTTGTTCGCCACCCGACAGGCGCGTGCCCTGACTGTGACGGCGCTCTTTCAGGTTCGGGAACATGTCGTAGATCTCGTCGAGCGACATGCCGCGCCCGCCGTCTTCTCGACGATTGCCACTCATGCCGATATACGGCGGTAGCAGCAAGTTTTCCTCGCACGACAAGCTCGCGAAAATGCCGCGCTCTTCGGGGCAATACCCCACGCCGTGATGCGCGACCTTATACGTCGGCAAATGAATCGTTTCTTCACCGGCGATGCGAATCGATCCCTGACGCTGACCGGTCAGGCCCATGATCGCGCGCAACGTCGTGGTGCGCCCGGCCCCGTTGCGGCCGAGCAGCGTGACGACTTCGCCACGTCCAACCGTCAGGTCCACGCCGTGCAGGATGTGCGACTCGCCGTACCACGCCTGAAGCCCTTCGACTTCGAGTGCGGGCACGTTGCCACCGTTCTTGCCACCCTGGTTGTTGCCGCCGTTACCGTACATAGCCGTCCTCACCCGTGGGCTCCCTGCATTTCGCCGTCCGCCGTTCCCATGTAGGCTTCCATCACCTGCGGATTCTTCGAGACTTCGTGATACGGCCCTTCGGCGAGCACCTCGCCGCGCTGAAGCACGGTGATGGTGTCGGAGATGCCCGCAATCACGTTCATGTTGTGCTCGACCATGAGAATCGTGCGTCCCGCCGACACCTTCTTGATGAGTGCCGTGACGCGATCGACGTCTTCGTGACCCATGCCTTGCGTGGGTTCATCGAGCAACATTAGTTCGGGTTCCATAGCAAGTGTGGTGGCGATTTCGAGCGCGCGTTTGCGGCCGTACGGCAACTCCACGGTGAGCGTATGGGCGAATTCGGTGAGGCCGACCTCCGCGAGCAACTCCATGGCGCGCGCGTCGAGCTGACGCAGTGTGCGACTGCTGCTCCAGAAGTGGAACGCCGTGCCGAGATTGCGTTGCAGACCGATGCGCACGTTCTCGAGCACGGTGAGGTGCGGAAACACGGCAGAGATCTGGAACGAGCGGATGATGCCGCGTCGTGCGATTTGCGCGGGCGCTTCACGGGTAATGTCTTCCCCGTTGAAGGTGATGGAGCCTGCACTGGGCACGAGGAATTTCGTGAGCAAGTTGAAGCAGGTGGTCTTGCCTGCGCCGTTCGGCCCGATCAGCGCATGAATGGTGCCGCGCGCGACGCGCAGGTCGACCCCGTTCACGGCGGTGAAGCCACGGAACTCTTTGGTGAGCCCGCGCGTTTCGAGAATGTAATCGTTGTTCGCCATGTCTCCTGCCACATTCCTGGTTGGCGGTGCGAAGCGTCGTGTGCGCTTCAGACACCATCGTCTGTGACAACCGCAAGGCAGGCGGGTGACGCTATGGTTGGCGTCGCCGGCAAAGTGCCCCGCGTCCCAGAGGAAGCGCCGAATTCTTGGTTCGATCACTCATAGGGAAACGTTATTGTGTGTGGTTTGCTGCAACGCGATCATTGGGATTTGCACTTAGCTTCGCACCCGTCGAAACGCGCATGCTCACACGCGTTGCAGAACGTTCGGTCACATGGGACGCGACGACGCATCGCCCTTGTGCGACAAGGCTTTTGCGGCACATGCAAATGCGCAGGCGATAGCGAATATCGATGAGATACCGCACCGGGCACTCATCGAGATTGCGCAACATTAGGTATTACTACGTAAGTTTTGTAAAACAGCGGGAAATAGCGCGTGGTCGTTACCTGACGCGAACCTTACGCGCGGCGCGAATCATGTCGCTGGCGCGCTCCGCGATCATGATCGTCGGCGAATTGGTGTTGCCCGACGTGATGGTCGGCATGACGGACGCATCCACCACACGCAACCCCTGCACACCACGCACGCGCAACTGCGGATCGACAACCGCATCGGGGTCATCGTCACGCCCCATGCGACACGTGCCGACCGGGTGGAAGATCGTCGTGCCGATATCGCCCGCCGCGCGCTTCAGGTCTTCGTCGCTCTGATAGGACGGTCCCGGCAGATACTCGCGCGGCTCGTAACGGGCGAACGCCGGTGCGCCCACGATGCGACGCGTAAGTTTGATGGCGTCGGCCGCCACGCGTAGGTCCGCTTCCGTCGAGAGATAGTGCGGCGCGATGTTCGGTGCGACGCGCACATCGGGCGACGTCAGATGCACATGGCCGCGCGACGTCGGTCGCAGATTGCACACCGACGCCGTGAACGCGTTGAACTTGTGCAGCGGCTCGCCGAACTTCTCCAGCGACAGCGGCTGTACGTGATACTCCAGATCGGGACGCGCCATGTCTTCGCGACTGCGGGCAAACGCCCCGAGCTGCGACGGTGCCATGCTCATCGGCCCGCGCTGCGTGAAGGCGTATTGCATGCCGATCGACAGCTTGCCGAGCAGACTGTTCGCGGTGAGGTTGAGCGTCTTTGCGCCGCGCAGTTTGTACACCGTGCGCAATTGCAGATGGTCCTGCAAGTTCTCGCCGACAGCGGGCACATGCGACACGACATCGATGCCGAGATTGCGCAACCGTTCGCCGTCGCCAACGCCGGACACTTCGAGCAAATGCGGCGAATTGACTGCGCCCGCAGCGAGAATCGTCTCGACGTTCGCCAGCGCCACGAAGTCTTCGTTGCCACCGCGATATGCCACACCCGTGCAGCGCGTTCCGTCGAAGGTCAGACGACTCACGCTCGCGCCGGTAATCACCGTCAGATTCGGACGTTGCGACGCCGGTCGCAAGAAGCCCTTCGCCGCACTCCAGCGCACACCGCGCCGCTGATTCACTTCGAAGTAACCGATGCCGAAGTTGTCGCCGCGATTGAAGTCGTCGGTTTTGGGAATGCCGATCTGCTCGGCCGCGTCGGCAAACGAATCGAGCACACGCCATGACAGCCGCTGCTTCTCGACGCGCCATTCGCCCCCGCTGCCGTGGAACTCGGAGCTTCCGTTGTAGTGATCTTCGCTGCGCTTGAACAACGGCAGTACGTTGTCCCAGCGCCAGCCGTCGTCGCCGGTCGCCTCGGCCCAGACATCGTAATCTTCGCGCTGGCCGCGCATATAGATCATGCCGTTGATCGACGAACTGCCGCCCAGCACCCGCCCGCGTGGATAAGCGAGTGAACGACCGTTAAGCCCGGCCTCCTCCTGCGTGCGGTACAGCCAGTCCGTGCGCGGGTTGCCGATGCAATAGAGATAGCCGACGGGGATGTGAATCCAGTGATAGTCGTCCTTCCCGCCAGCTTCGAGCAGCAGCACCGTGACGTCCGGGTCTTGCGTGAGACGGTTCGCCAGCACACAGCCCGCTGACCCGGCCCCGACGATGATGTAATCGAAGCGCTCCTGCTTGTCGCTATGCTTGTCCGTCTGCTTGCTCATTCCCGCATGTCTCCGTCGTTGGCGCGGCACTCGCCATAGTGCGGTGCCGACGCTGGTGCGGCACCCGAGTGGGGTGGACTGTCGCCACCCTCACCGGGTTCATTTTTGTCGTTGTGTTGCTTGCCGCGTCGCGATTTACTTTGCCACCGGCATCGTGAACTCCGCCCCCTTGGCGATGCTGTCGGGCCAGCGCTGCATCACGCTCTTGAAGCGCGTGTAGAAGCGAATGCCCTCTTCGCCATAAGCGTGATGGTCGCCGAACAGCGAACGCTTCCATCCGCCGAACGACTGCCACGCCATCGGCACCGGAATCGGCACATTAATGCCCACCATGCCGATCTTCACCTGACGCGAGAACGCACGTGCCACGCCGCCGTCGCTCGTGAAACACGATACGCCGTTGCCGAACTCGTGAGCGTTGATCAGCTCGATGGCCGACGCCAGATCGGGCACGCGCACGATGGCCAGCACCGGCCCGAAGATTTCGTCGCGATAGATCGTCATCTCGGTCGTCACGTGATCGAACAGCGTGCCGCCGAGGAAGAACCCTTGCTCGTGCCCCGGGACTTGCAGGCCGCGACCGTCGACGAGCAGCGTCGCCCCGGCACTCACACCTTCCGCAATATAGCCCTCGATCTTCGCCTTGTGGGCGGCGGTCACGACCGGGCCCATCTCCGAAGCGTCGTCCACGCCCGGCCCGACACGCAGCGCCTTCACGCGCGGCACCAGCGCGTCGACCAGACGATCCGCCACCTGCCCCACCGCGACGGCCACCGAGATCGCCATGCAGCGCTCGCCAGCCGAGCCGTAGGCCGCGCCGACCAGGGCATCGACGGCCTGATCGAGATTCGCATCGGGCATCACCACGAGATGATTCTTCGCGCCGCCCAGCGCCTGCACGCGCTTGCCGCGTCGCGTGCCTTCCGTGTAGATGTACTCGGCAATCGGCGTCGAACCGACGAACGACAGGGCTTCGACATCCGGGTGATCGAGCAGTGCGTCCACGGCGACCTTGTCGCCCTGCACCACGTTGAACACGCCGTCCGGCAGCCCGGCTTCGCGCAGCAGATCGGCAATCAGCAGACTCGCCGACGGATCGCGTTCGGACGGCTTGAGCACGAACGTATTGCCACAGGCGAGCGCAATCGGGAACATCCACATCGGCACCATCACCGGGAAGTTGAACGGCGTGATCCCGGCACAGACTCCAACCGGCTGACGCAGATGCCAGTTGTCGATGCCGCCACCGATGTTGTCGCTGTGCTTGCCCATCAGCAGATTCGGTGCGCCACAGGCGTACTCGACGATCTCGATGCCGCGCGTGACTTCACCGCGTGCGTCGGAGAACACCTTGCCGTGTTCGCGGGTGATGATGCGGGCGAGTTCGTCCTGATGCTCGTCGAGCAGCGCCTTGAACTTGAACAGCACGCGGGCGCGCTTGAGCGGGGCCGTCTCCGACCACGACGGCAGCGCCGCTTTAGCCGCCGCCACCGCTGCATTCACGTCCTTGACGCTGGCCAGGGCCACGCGGGCGCTCACGGCCCCCTCGGCCGGATTGAAGACGTCGGCGAAGCGCTCGCCCTCACCGGCCACACGTTGGCCACCGATGAAGTGCTGGACGGTCGGAATATCAGCGTTGCTCATGTTCGTTTCCTGTGAATTTCAAGGCATCGACGCTGGTGTTGCCCTTCTCAGCGCCACAAGTAGCCCCAAGCGTACTGTCGCGACGGTCGACAATCCAATGAGAAAAAATCAAAAGCAATATAAGATTTGCTTATGTTGCTCCGGTGAAACGCCTGCTCTAGTCCGTCGTCCATGGAACTCGCTCATCTTCGCGCCTTCGTCGCCATCGCCCGTGAGGGCAATCTCACGCGTGCCGCCCAACGTCTGCATCTGACGCAACCCGCCGTGAGCCTTCAGGTGAAGGCCCTGCAGGAGACGCTGCGGCTCACCCTCTTCACGCGCACGGCGCAGGGGCTGGCGCTCACGCGCGACGGCCAGGCGCTGCTGCCGCTCGCCGAGCGCATGCTGGCCGCGCTGACCGACCTTCAGCAGGCCGCAGGTGCGTTGCGCGACACCGTGCGCGGACGCCTGCGCATCGGCACCATCCTCGATCCCGAATTCACGCGTCTGGGGGCGTTTCTCAAACGTCTGGTGGAGTCGTATCCACAGATCGAGACGGCCCTGCGCCACAGCATGTCGGGCGACGTGCTGCAACGGCTTGAGCGCAGCGAGCTGGACGTCGGCTTCTATATCGGGAGTCCCGACCCCGCCCGCTTTCACGCGATTACCCTCACCCCGTTCTCCTATCAGGTGCTGGCACCCGCTGGCTGGCGCGAGCGTGTGTCCCGGCGCGGCTGGCGCGAACTCGCCGCCCTCCCGTGGATCTGGACACCGCCGGAATCGGCGCACAACCGTCTGCTGTCGGCGGTCTTCGGCGAAGCCGGGGCGTCGCCCGTCAAAGTGGCGGAAGTGGATCAGGAGCCATCGATGCTCGATCTCGTGAAGTCCGGCATCGGCCTGTCGCTGGTGCGCGACTCGATTGCGCTGCGCGAAGCGCGTGCGCACGGTCTGGTGATCGCCGACAGCGTGTCGGTGCCCACGGAACTCACGTTCGTCACCCTCGCCTCGCGGCGCGAGGAGCCCGCCATTGCCGCTGCGCTGCAACTGGTGACGGCGGTGTGGGCCTGAGTGGCCTGAGTGGACTTTGGGGCCAGGACGCACGCATTTCACCTCGTCTCGCGACACCCTCGCATCGCAATTCCGGCGCATAATCCATGCCTGCTCAGGCCTTCACGCTCAAGACATTCGAAAAGGCCCATCTCCCCGCAACTCATTCCCACGACATGGCTCGTCCCCTGATGACCTGCCATGCCGGATCCTTTCTAAAGCTCTAGAATTTAATTCTCTCTTCGAGGAGTCGATCATGTCTGATGTGCGAATGGAACGCGATACCTTCGGCGAAATTGCCGTGCCTGCCGACCGTCTTTGGGGTGCACAAACCCAGCGCTCGCTGCAAAACTTCAAGATTTCCACCGAGAAAATGCCGCGTGAACTCGTGCGCGCGCTCGCTCGTGTGAAGCGCGCGGCCGCCGAGGTCAACAAGGATCTGGGCGTGCTGGACGCAAAGAAGGCCGACGCGATCATCAAGGCCGCCGACGAAGTCGTCGACGGCAAGCATGACGACGAATTCCCGCTCGCCGTGTGGCAGACCGGCTCGGGCACGCAGTCGAACATGAACATGAACGAAGTGCTCGCGAACCGCGCCAGCGAACTGCTCGGCGGCGTGCGTGGCGAAGAGCGCCTCGTGCATCCGAACGACGACGTGAACAAGGGCCAGTCGTCGAACGACGTCTTCCCGACCGCCATGAGCGTGGCCGCACTCGACGCCCTCGTGAACCACCTCAAGCCCAGCGTGGGCCAGTTGCGCGACACGCTGCATGCGAAGGCGCGCGCCTATGACGACATCGTCAAGATCGGCCGCACGCACTTGCAGGACGCCACGCCGCTCACGCTCGGTCAGGAAATCTCCGGCTGGGTGGCGCAAATCGACCACGGTCTGAAGCACGTCGACAACGCCCTGCCCCACGTCGCCGAACTCGCCCTCGGCGGCACGGCCGTCGGCACCGGTCTGAACGCGCACCCCGAATTCGCGAAGAAGGTGGCCGACGCGCTCGCTCGCGACACCGGCCTGCCGTTCGTCACCGCGCCGAACAAGTTCGAAGCGCTCGCCGCCAACGACGCCATCGTCAACGCACACGGCACGCTCAAGACGCTCGCCGCCAGCTTCATGAAGATCGCCAACGACGTGCGCTGGCTGGCCAGCGGCCCGCGTTGCGGCATCGGCGAGTTGCAGATTCCGGAAAACGAACCGGGCAGCTCGATCATGCCGGGCAAGGTCAACCCGACCCAATGCGAAGCCATGACGATGCTGTGCTGCCAGGTGCTGGGCAACGACGTCGCGATCAACATCGGTGGTTCGATGGGTAACTTCGAGCTGAACGTGTTCAAGCCGATGCTCATCCACAACTTCCTGCAAAGCGTGCGCGTGCTCGCCGACGGCGCGGTCAGCTTCAACGATAACTGCGCGATCGGGATCGAGCCGAATCGCGAACGCATCGGCACACTGCTCGAAGAGTCGCTCATGCTCGTGACCGCGCTCAACCCGCACATCGGTTACGACAAAGCTGCACAGATCGCGAAGAAGGCACACAAGGAAGGCACGACGCTCAAGGCAGCCGCCCTCGCGTCGGGCCACGTCACGGCCGAGCAGTTCGACGCCTGGGTTCGCCCGGAGCAAATGGTCGGCAAGCGTTAAGCTTCCTGACTCGCACCCTGCATTAGCCGTCACCGCGCATGCCGATTTCGCCCCTGCCGCCGCTGCACTGCCTGATTGCGTTCGATGCCGCCGTGCGGCATGCGAACTTCACCCGGGCCGCCGCGGAACTCAACCTCACGCAAAGCGCCGTGAGTCGGCAGATCGCGCAGCTCGAAGAGTTTCTCGGGCGCGCGCTGTTCACACGCGAACATCGCACGCTGCGACTGACGGTGGCCGGACAACGTTACGCCGAGCAGATTCAGCGTCTGCTCGGCGAATGCGCTGAAGCCACGGCCGACCTCATGAAGCGACGCGGCGATCTGGAACTCACGGTCGCGTGTTCGTCCGGCGTGGCCGTGCTCTGGATGACGCCGCAACTCATGCGCTTTCGCGCAGCACACCCCGACATCAAGATTCGCGTAATCGTGAAGGACGGCATCACGTCGCTCTCCGCGTCCGAATTCGATCTCGGCGTGTACTACGTGCGTAACGACCTGCCGCCCGATTTCGCCGGACGCCGTCTATTCGACGAGGAAGTCTTCCCCGTCTGCTCCCCCAGCTATCTCGCCGGACGCACACTCACCCCGGCCGATCTCGTCGGCGAAACCCTGCTCTTCATCGAAGACGGTCAGCGCAAGTGGATGTCGTGGCCCGACTGGTTCGAGCTGCAAGGCGTGAACGCGCCGAAATTCCCGCGCTTGGTGAGCGCCAATTACTACCCGCTGCTCGTGCAGATGGCCATCGAAGGCGGCGGACTGGTGATGGGCTGGCGTCACATGATCGACCCGTGTCTCGACGCCGGTCTGCTCGTGCCCGCGTGCGATGCATCGGCCAGTCTGGGCGGCGGCTACTACCTCGTATGGCCTGCCGAGCGCCATGAGCATGCCGCAGCACGAATTTTCCGTAACTGGATTTACTCGGAAACTCGTTTCCCATCATAGGGGTTACGTGAGTTTCCAGAAGTTGCCATGCGCCACACGCATGGCAACATGCGGAATTATCGTTTTGCCTGTCATTTTGTCTGAACTACTTTCTGTCTTATCCGCGCACGTCCGGTCGCGGCATGGAATTCCCATTGCCTGCGAACGAACGTGATCCGACAAAAAAGCAGGCGTATTACCGGCATGACGTGACAGCAAGACACGCAACGGACGCCACCCATCCTCCGGGAGACCCAGATGCAGGCGACCTACGCAGTGCCTCAAGACAACCTGGCCCGCCAACGCCGTCACGCGATCGTGGCGACGGTGATCGGCAACGGGCTTGAATGGTTCGACTTCACCGTCTACAGCTTCTTCGCTGCGATCATCGCGAAGCAGTTCTTCCCCACGGGCGACGACCTCTCGTCGTTCCTGCTAGCCGTGGCCACCTTCGGCGTGGGCTTCTTCATGCGCCCGGTCGGCGGCATCGTGCTCGGCATCTACTCCGACCGCGTGGGCCGCAAAGCCGCTCTCTCGCTCACCATCCTGTTGATGGCAGCAGGCACGGCCATGATCGGTCTGGCGCCGACGTACGACCAGATCGGACTCGCCGCACCGCTCATCATCGTGCTGGCCCGTTTGCTGCAAGGCTTCTCCGCCGGTGGTGAAATGGGGGGCGCAACGGCATTCCTGACGGAATACGCACCGCCCAATCAACGCGCTTACTACTCCGCATGGATTCAATCGAGCATCGGCTTTGCCGTGCTGCTCGGCGCGGCTGTGGGCACGTTCGTGACGACCGAACTCGACAAGGCGTCGCTCGAATCGTGGGGCTGGCGTGTGCCGTTCATCGTCGGCATGCTGATCGGCCCGGTCGGTTTCTACATCCGTAACAAGATCGACGAAACGCCGACGTTCCAGAGCGCAGAGAAGTCCGACACGCCGCTGCGCGACGTCTTCTCGCAATACCCCAAGGAAACGCTCGCGAGCTTCTCCATGGTCGTGCTGTGGACGATCTGCACCTACGTGCTGCTGTTCTACATGCCGACGTATGCCCAACGCGTGCTGCATCTGCCCGCGTCTAACGGCTTCACCGCTGGCATGGTCGGCGGCGCGATGATCCTCGTGTTCGCCCCGGTCGTGGGACGTCTGGCGGACCGTCTCGGCCGTCGCCCTTTCCTGACGGGTTCGGCACTGCTGATTCTGGTGCTCGCCTGGCCGATGTTCACGTACCTGAACGTGTCGCCGGGTCTGCAATCGCTGCTCACGTTCCAGATCGTGTTCGGCCTGCTGATCGCCTGCTACACCGGCCCGATTCTCGCCGCGTTCTCCGAGTTGTTCCCGGCGAAGGTGCTCTCGACCGGCCTGTCGGTGGCGTACAACTTCGCGGTGACGATCTTCGGCGGCTTCGCTGCGCTGATCATCACCTGGCTGATTGCCCGCACGGGCAGCAACATGGCCCCGGCGATCTACGTGATCGTTGCGGCGGCCATCAGTCTGGTCGGCACGTGCTTCGTCAAGCCGCTGCCAAAGACCGGCAAGGTCTGAGTTTCTCCTAAACAAGGCGCGCCCTGTCCCGGCGCGCCTTGTGCTTTTTATCAAGGAATTCCCCCATGTCCTCCACGACCGTTACTTTGCTTCGCGGCGGCAACGTGCTCGACGCGGCCGCTGGCCGCCTGCTCGAACGTCACGATGTGGCCATCGTTGGCAATCGCATTACGGCGGTGAGCGCCACGCCGCTCGATATTGCCGACGCAACGGTGATCGACGTCACCGGCAAGACCGTCATGCCCGGCATGATCGACTGCCACGTGCACGTGCTCGCCTCGCATCCGAACCTCGGCACGAACGCGAGCCAGCCGAACGTGCTGACCGTGCTCAAGTCGTTGCCGATCATGCAAGGCATGCTCAACCGCGGCTTCACCACCGTGCGCGACGCAGGCGGTGCCGACTGGGCGCTGCAACAGGCCATCGAACAAGGCGTGATCCCGGGCCCGCGCATTTTCCCGTCGGGCAAGGCGCTGTCGCAAACCGGCGGTCACGGCGACTTCCGCCCGCGCAGCGACGTGCTTGAGCCGTGCTCGTGTGCATTCCGTGCGGGCGCCATCGGCCGCGTGGTCGACGGCGTCGACCCGATTCGTCTCGCCGTGCGCGAAGAGATTCAGAAGGGCGCAACGCAGATCAAGCTGATGGCTTCGGGCGGCGTGGCATCGCCGGTCGATCCCATCGCCAACACGCAGTATTCGGAAGATGAAATTCGCGCGGCCGTGGCGGAAGCGGAAGCGGCACAGACTTATGTGATGGCCCACGCGTACACGCCGAAGGCCATCGCGCGTGCCGTGCGTTGCGGCGTGCGTACCATCGAGCACGGCAATCTGTGCGACGCCGAGACGGCGAAGCTCATGGCCGAGAAAGGCGCTTACGTGGTGCCGACGCTCGTGACCTACGACGCGCTCGCCAAGGACGGCGAATCGCTGGGCCTGCCGCCGGAATCCGTCGCCAAGGTGGAGAGCGTGCAACGCGCCGGTCGCGAATCGCTCGCGATCTACCGCGAAGCTGGCGTGAAGATGGGCTTCGGCTCGGATCTGCTCGGCGACATGCACAAGTACCAGTCCGACGAACTGACGATTCGCGCCGACGTGCTGGGCGCAGCCGAGACGCTGCGTTCGGCGACGGTGATCGGCGCGGAGATTCTGAATCGTGAGGGTGAGCTGGGCGTAATCGCGCCGGGCGCGCTCGCCGACGTGCTGGTCGTCGATGGGAATCCGCTCGAATCGATCGATGTGCTGACGGGTCAGGGCGAGGCTATTCGCTGGGTCTTCAAGGACGGCAAGGTCGCGAAGCAACCGTAATCCCATTACCGCTTCGTAAGCACAAAGAAACGCCGCGACGGGCATGACGTCGCGGCGTTTTTGCTTTCGGAGCGCGCTCTCGCCAGCCCCACCACCCGAGCAAAAAGTAAAAGCAGCACGCAAGTCGGAGGACTAGTCTCATCGCATAAACGTAGAGAACAAGGTCCCCCATGACAATCGTTCTGACGCCCTCATCATCGTCCTCCATGCGCCAGCTTTCGACGTCCGGCGCGAGAGGCAACGCTCCGCGGCCGGTCGTCGGTGACTGGATCGTCAGCGTCACGCAGCAAAACGTCATGTCACTGGAGGAGGCCTGTGAAGTGCATTCATTGGAGACGCTCCGAACGTCCATTTCCGACGGGCTACGTGCGATAAGCAACGCATGGAACGAGATCGAAAATATGGTGAAGGTCGATGCCGACGACGTACCGCTGTCGAAGGAATTTGCACCGATCAACGATCTCGTCGAGCGCGTGAGCGCGGCCTCACGCCATTACGGCGACGGTCTCGTCACCATCGAACCTTTGATCGGAAGTCTGGAAAATGCGATCGCGCGCATCTATCGCTCGCGTCAGGCGCCATGGGGTTCGTGGCGGTCAATCGGCTCACAAAAGACGCTTCCGGCGTGCGATGGGCTCACCCCCAATGCCACGGCTGCCTTCACGGTCTTCTACCACCTCGAACATGCCGTGAATGACATCCTGGCGACATTACTCGCCGTTCGGTGTGTGGAAGCGCGAAGCGCCCCCATTCCGTTCGAGCCACTGCAATACAGCAACGACACGGCAACCGTCGATCTGCCGAAAGACGAGGATCTGATCAAAGCGCAACAATTCGCCGTTGCCACCCGCAGGGCGGGACGCGCGCTGGACAAGATGCGACCGATCATCGACAACGCGCTACTTCAGGCATCGGGCGCCATGCCGCCCGAACGACGTCGATGGAAGATAAGAATCGCCATTCTTGTCGGCCTTTTCATGCTGTCGGCCACGCTCATCGTCGCGACCATATTGCTGCCTCAGATGTTTCCGGCACTCGTGATAATCGGTGTCGCACTGAAAATCGCGTCGGGGCTTCTCAGCGGCCTCAGTCTCGTCAACAGCGTCTTCACCCTTGTCGCCTACCCGCTTAATCGGGGTTGGGCCGATATGTCGAGATGCATCGAGAAAGTGCGCAATCTCTACGGATCGATGAACTTGCGAATTAGAGAACAACAGGAGGCCGTGTGCGAGCGCGAAGAGGAAATTCTGCGTCGAAGGATCAGCGATTGCGGCACCCAGATTCGGCTTGCCGCGGGCAAGCACAACGACATCATGCGCAAACTCAATAACCTCAACGACGTGATGACAGCGTCACTTTGATCGCGACGCTGTCATCCGTTTCACTCACCGTTTTACCTTTTGGATATGCGACGTTATGCGAGAGATTTCCGGTCAGAACCCACCACCTCTTCAATACCCATCGTATTCGCTGCCAGGCACGGTTCGCGCGACAGCGGCCGCGATCGCCAGACGTGGAACGCTGTCGTACCACAACAGTCAATTGCAGAAGCAAATGGCTTACGTCAGGCAGCTTCTTGCAAGTCAGGACGACGCGTGGCAGTTGCTTAACCGACTTGAAGCACAGGCTGAGCAACTGATGAACCAAGGTGCTTCGTCACACACGGAAAGCCCGCGCCCGACGTCCGGTGCAACCTTTCGGGCGGAAATCAAGCGCTGCCAGCCGGTGTTGGTGACAGATCCCGCTGGTCAATGGTGCGCAGGCTCGCCGGATACGCTTCCGTTGTCGCCGACGCGTCGGATCCTAATGGAGAAAAGTAATGTCATGCCTGCCGACCTCGGTGTCACGCACAAGATGTAGCTACGGGACAACCATCGCACGCGACGCGTCACAGGACGTCGAATCGCCGCCTTAAAAAGAAACGGCCCCCCGGGTGCTGGAGAGATGTCCAGTCCTCGGGGGGCCGATCCGTCAGGCGTCAGTTATCGACGCGCAGCGCGTGACTTACTTCTTCCAGCCCGGCGTGACGAATACCGAGCGAACGTCGTCAAGCGTCTGCGAAACCGTCTCGCGGGCGCGTTCGGTGCCCGTGCGCAGCATGTCCCACACGTAGTCGGGGTTCTTCGCGTATTCCTCGCGACGCTCGCGCATCGGACGCAGCATTTCCTGCAGACGCTCTTCCAGACGCGCCTTCACCTTCGAGTCGGCCAGACCGCCGCGCACGTAGTGGTCCTTGAGCGCTTGCAGGCCTTCCTTGTCTTCGTCGAAGGCATCGAGATAGGCGAACGCGACGTTGCCCTCCAGATGCCCCGGGTCTTCGACCTTCAGGTGCAGCGGGTCGGTGTAGCACTTCTTCACGGCCGCGCGGATTTCGTCCGGCGAGGAGGAAATGTTGATGACGTTGCCGAGCGACTTGCTCATCTTCGCTTTGCCGTCGATGCCCGGCAGACGTCCGATCGGCGGCACGAGCGCGCGAGCTTCGGTGAGGATCTCGCGACCGGCCATGCGATTGAGGCGACGTACGATTTCGTTCGTCTGCTCGATCATCGGCAACTGGTCTTCGCCCACGGGGACGAGCGTGGCGCGGAACGCCGTGATGTCCGCCGCCTGGCTCACGGGATAGGTGAGGAAACCGGCCGGAATGTCGCGCTCGAAGTTGCGCAGGGAGATTTCCTGCTTCACGGTCGGGTTGCGCTCCAGACGGGCCACCGTGACCAGATTCAGGTAGTAGAACGTGAGTTCGGTCAGTTCGGGCAGCCAGGTCTGCACGCAGATGGTCGTGACGTCCGGGTCGATGCCAACGGCCAGATAGTCGAGCGCCACCTCGGAGACATTGCGATGGACCTTGTCTCGGCCCTTGCCTTCGTCGTCGGTGTTGTCGGTCAGCGCCTGAGCGTCGGCGACCAGAATGAATTGCTTGTACTCGTGCTGATACGCAACACGGTTCTTGAGACTACCGACGTAGTGGCCCAGATGCAGCGGGCCCGTCGGACGGTCACCCGTGAGGATCACCTTGCGATCCGCAGGCGCCTTCGAAACACTCATTTTCCTCTCCGTAATCAAGCGTCGTTTCCGAATGGTAGCGCGTCGGCCCGATGACGGTACAGAAACCCCTCCCGCAACACGTTGACGGCGCGGCCACACCCACGAGGGATGCATCATAAAAAACGGGGGCCGAAGCCCCCGCATGGTCCATCCTGTGCGGCGCAGCCGCCCGCCTGAACGCTTAGCGCGACGTCACCACCGGAATGCCCTTGAGCGACTTGCCGCTGCTGCGCGCGTGAGCGAGGGCCTGTTCGACGGCGTCGCCGGTGGCCGGAGTCACGCCCAGACGGCCCGCAATCGTTGCTTCCACGCGCTTGGCCATCGCCAGGTTCGCCAGCTTCACGTGCCCATAGCCACGAATCTTCGCCGGGGCTTCGGCCAGCGCAATCGCGTCGGCCAGCGTGTCCGCCGAGAGACCGGCCAGCACGCGCTCCATCGTCGTGCGGTAGTCGGCGATCAACTGACGCTCCATGCGACGCTCCAGCGTGTAACCGAAGACGTCGAGCGCACCGCCACGCAGACCACGCAGCTTCGCCATACCGCGCAGCACCGGCCACAGCCACGGTCCGATCGTCACCTTCTTCGGCACACCGCCGTCCTTGCCACGGGCGATGAGCGGCGGCGCCATGTGGAACTCCAGACGGAAGTCGCTGCCCGGCTTGCCTTCGAACGTCTCACCCAACGCATCGGTGAATGTCGTGGCAGCGTACAGACGCGCCACTTCGTACTCGTCCTTGTAAGCCATCAGACGCGAGAGCTGCTGAACCACCGCACGCGACAGACGTCCCGGCGCACCGGTCACACGCGTTTCCGCATCGACCACCTGCTTCACGAACGCCGTGAATTGCGAGGCGTAGGCCGCGCTCTGGTACTGCGTCAGCAAGTCCACACGATGTGCGACGAGCGCGTCGAACGTCATGTCGTCGGCGACCGGCGCATGCATCGGTGCGTGCGTCGCCTTGGCGGTCGTCTCCGTGAGCGCAGCCGGGTCACCCGCCGCCAGACGGCCGATCGCCAGCGCCAGATGATTCATCGGCACGGCCACATTGTTCAGTTCGATGGCGCGTTGCAGCGCATGCAGCGAGACCGGCACCAGACCCAACTGCCATGCGTAGCCAAGCATGATGATGTTCGAGCCCATCGTGTCGCCGAGGAAGCGCTGTGCGAGCGCTTGCGCGTCACAGGCGTCGAGCTTGTCGTTGCCTGCTGCGTGACGCATCTTCTCCAGCAGCGCACCGGCGTGCAGATTCGCATCCGGGTTCTGCACGAAGGTCGCGTTCGGAATCGCATGCGTGTTGACGACCACGCGCGTGCGGTCGCGGCGCACCGTCTGCAACGCATCGGCACTCGCGCCCACCACCATGTCGCACGCAAGCAGCACGTCGGCCTGCTGCGTGTCGATACGCACCTGATTGAGCGCTTGCGGCGTGTTCGCGAACCGTACAAACGACAGCACGGCGCCGCCCTTCTGCGCGAAACCCATGAAGTCGAGCACCGACGCGCTCTTGCCTTCCAGATGCGCGGCCATCGTGATGAGCGCGCCGATCGTCACCACGCCCGTGCCGCCCACGCCCGTGACCATGATGTCGAACGGTGCATCGCCTGCGAGTGCCACCGGCTGCGGCAGCGCGTTCAGACGTCCTTCGAATGCGGCCTGATCGAATGCCGCCGCCAACGCCTTCTTCAGTTGCGCGCCCTTGACCGACACAAAGCTCGGGCAGAACCCGTTCACGCAGGAGAAGTCCTTGTTGCAAGACGACTGATCGATGCGACGCTTGCGTCCCATCGCCGTCTCTACCGGCTCGACCGACAGACAGTTCGACGCCACGCCGCAATCGCCGCAGCCTTCGCAAACAGCTTCGTTGATGAACAGACGTCGATCCGGATTCGGGAATTCGTTTTTCTTGCGACGGCGACGCTTCTCGGCGGCACACGTCTGGTCGTAGATCAGCACGGTCGCGCCGGGAATCTCGCGCAGTTCGCGCTGCACGGCGTCGAGTTCGCTGCGGTGATGGAACGTCGTACCCTTCGGGAATTGCCCTTCGTGGCCGATGTACTTCTCCGGCTCGTCGCTCACCACGACCAGCTTGGCGATGCCTTCGGCTTCCACCTGACGCGCGATCTGCGGCACGGAAATTGAGCCGTCGACCGGCTGTCCGCCCGTCATCGCCACGGCATCGTTGTAAAGGATCTTGTAGGTGATGTTCGCCTTGGACGCGACCGCCTGACGAATCGCCAGCAGCCCCGAGTGGAAGTACGTGCCGTCACCCAGATTCTGGAAAACGTGCGGACGCTTCGTGAAGTGCGAATGCGCCGCCCAGTCCACGCCCTCGCCGCCCATCTGAATCAGCCCGGTCGTGTCGCGATCCATCCACGACGCCATGAAGTGACAGCCGATGCCCGCCTGCGCGATGGACCCCTCGGGCACCTTCGTCGACGTGTTGTGCGGGCAGCCCGAACAGAAATACGGCACGCGGCGCACGCCATCGGCCGCATTCGACAGAATGTCGTGCGCCACGAGATCGACTACGCGCTCACGACGGTCGAGCATCGGACGATGCTTCGCCAGCCAGTCCGCGAACACCGGCAGCACGCGCGACGGACGCAGCTCGCCCAGCGCGGAGAGCAGCGTACGGCCTTCGGCGTCGGTCTTGCCGAGCACGACGGGACGCGTGCCCGTGGTGCGGTTGTACAGGTACTGCTTGATCTGCTGCTCGACGACCGGACCTTTCTCCTCGATGACGAGGATTTCCTTCAGCCCGGCGACGAAGGTGTCCAGACGCGACATGTCCAGCGGGAACGACAACCCCACCTTGTAGATGCGCACACCGGCCGCCGCGAGGTCGTCGACGGTGATGTCCAGACGGCGCAGCGTCTCCATCAGGTCCAGATGCGCCTTGCCGCAGGTCACGATGCCGATGTCGGCGTCGGGTGCCGGGGCAATCCACTTGTCGATGCTGTTCACGCGCGAGAAGGCACGCACGGCGTCGAGCTTGTCAGCCAGACGCGCTTCGAGCGCCAGACTCGGCAGATCGGGCCAGCGATTGTGCAGACCGCCCGCCGGTGCGACGTAATCGAGCGGCTCGGCCCAGTCGGTGCGGATCTTGTCGAGATCGACCGTGCCACGCGACTCGACCGTCTCGGAGATGGCCTTGAGGCCCGCCCATGCACCGGAGAAACGCGATAGCGCGTAACCGTACAGACCGAACTCGACGAGTTCGCCAATATCGGCCGGATTGAGCACCGGCATGCTCCACGACATCATCGTGAAGTCGCTCTGGTGCGGCATCGACGACGACACGCAACCGTGATCGTCACCCGCTACCACGAGCACGCCGCCATGACGCGATGCGCCGTATGCGTTGCCGTGTTTGAGCGCATCGCCCGCGCGGTCTACGCCCGGGCCCTTGCCGTACCACATACCGAACACACCTTCGACGGTGCGCTCCGGGTCCGCTTCCACGCGCTGTGTGCCCATTACGGCGGTGCCGCCCAGTTCCTCGTTGATCGCCGGCAGGAACTTGACGCTCGCCGCGTCGAGCAGCTTCTTCGCCTTCCACAGTTGCTGGTCCACGCCGCCCAGCGGCGAGCCGCGATAGCCGCTGATGAAGCCGGCTGTGTTCAGGCCGCGAGCGGCGTCGAGCTGGTGTTGCATCAGAAGGATGCGCACCAGCGCCTGCGTACCGGTCAGGAAAATCTGACCGCTACGCGCGGTAAGCGCGTCGGAGAGCTGGTAATCGGGATGGGCCAGGGGGTTGGCCGTGGGCGACGCAAGAGCGGCGCGCATGGGGGCATTCATCGGGTATCTCCTGAACCCCGTGTCCGCCTGGCAACGTCATCGGGTATCGATGCGCCAGCGGTGCTTCGGGGGCATTTGTTCTGTTCGTCTCGACGGCGTTGCGTATTGCGCGTGAACACGTCGGTTATGCAAGCAGTGTATGGGGAGGCCCGAGAAAGATTTTTACTATTTCACTCCTTTCGGCGCACAATAAGAAACGTTCATTTCGCAAAAGGCGATTTCGGGAAATGGAATTACTCGACAACTTTGCGCGGCAAATCCTGCGTCTGCTGCAGATCGACTCGCGCCGTTCGGCACAGGAACTGTCTGAAAACGTCGGCCTGTCGGCCACGCCGTGCTGGCGACGCATCAAGGACATGGAGCAAAGTGGCGTGATCCAGCGCTACACGGTGCTGCTCGACCGGGAAAAGCTCGGCCTGCATGTGTGCGCCCTCGCCCACGTGCAACTCACGCGTCACACGGAAGGCGGCACGGAGCAGTTCGAACGCGAGATTCGCACCTGTCCCGAAGTCACCGAGTGCTACAGCACCACCGGCGAGGCCGATTACATCCTCAAGATCGTGGCGCCGGACATCAAGGCGTACGACGCCTTCCTGCACGAACACATCTTCCGTCTTCCTGCGGTTTCTAACGTTAAAACCAGCGTTGTACTGCGTGAAATCAAGTTCGATACGAGCTTGCCCATCTGACTTCGGACGATTTCGTACGCTTTCCGCTACTTCCCATGCGTTGACATTGCACAACATGCCCTCTTGACGGATCGGAGGATCTTCGTTAAAAATGCAAATGATTCTCATTTAAGTCTTTATCCAAGCTCTTCGTCTCAAGGCCGAACATTGCGGCCGGGTGGCGTGAGATTTTTTCGCCAGCCGCGCCTGCCAGCGTGTAGTGAAGCGTCGAGAGACGCCGCTCACACGCCGATTGCCACGAGCGCTTGCCAGCCAGCAACGGGGTTTTTTGCACTGGGAGCCAGCAGTGAAGCAGTCGTCGAGCGGCGGGGGCCGCGCCTTTGTCATGTCCATGCGCCGGGAACACGGCGCCAACGGTTCAACCAGCGCCATGCAGGGCGCACGAACCAAAGCCTCGCGACGCCAACCGGCGTCCGAGTCACGCCGGCGTCTGCATCCTCTCGCAGGCGCGGTGCTTGCCGCGTTCTGGCTGCCTGCCGCTTTCGCGCAACAGGCCCCGACCGACGGTTCGGCGCAGCCTGCCAAACCCGTCCAGTCCGCGCAGACGATTCAACTCGCGCAGGCATCGCCGAACGTACCGATTCAGCTCGCCGAAGCCAATCTGCGAGAGGTGAACGTGACCGCAACGCGCACACCGACAGCCAGCGAACGTACGCCGGCCTCGATCTCGGTCATCACCGATCAGGACATCGAGGAACAGCAGGCGCAGGACATTAAGGAAGCGCTGCGCTACGAGCCCGGTGTGACCGTGCGTCGTGCACCTTATCGTCCGGCCTCGGCCGCGGCCGGCGGCGGTCGCGACGGCAATTCGAGCATCAACATCCGGGGTCTTGAAGGCAACCGCGTGGCGCTGTTCGAAGACGGTATCCGCATGCCCTCCTCATACTCGTTCGGTCCGCTCGAAGCCGGCCGTGGCGACTACATGGGCATGGATCTGCTGCGCCGCATTGAAATCTTGCGCGGCCCGGCGTCTTCGCTGTACGGCAGCGACGGCCTGACCGGCGTCGCCAACTTCCTCACCAAGGATCCGCAGGACCTGCTCGACGTGTTCGGCAAGTCCACCTACTTCTCGCTGCGTCCGTACTACAACTCGATGGACCGCAGCTTCGGCACGACCGCGCAGGCCGCGTGGGGTGGCGAGCAGTGGCAAGGCATGTTGATCGTGGACGGCAACAAGGGGCACGAACTCGACGGCAAGGGCTCGAACAATTCTGCGAGCACCGCGCGTACGACGGCGAACCCGCAGGACACCAACGGCGACTCCGTCCTCGGCAAGCTCGTCTTCAAGGCCACGCCCTTCTCTACGTTCAAGCTCACCGCCGAGAACGTGCGTCGTCGCACGGATTCGGACGTGCTATCCGCCGTCAGTCCGCCCACGACGCTCGGCCTGCATACCAGCGATCGTCTGGAGCGCAACCGCGTCAGCCTTGATTACGACTTCAAAGACGCCTCGCAGGCCTACATCCAGAACGCACACGCGCTGGTGTACTTCCAGGACGCGAAGAACAGCCAGTACTCGTACGAAAAACGCACGGCGGGCGACCGTACGCGCGACAACACGTACAAGGAACGCACTGTGGGCGGCTCGCTGCAAGCCGAGAGCAACTTTGTGACGGGTCCGCTCGCGCACAAGCTGGTGTACGGCACCGACGCGAGCCTGGCCTACATCACCAGCTACCGTAACGGCACCGTGCCGGGCGTGGGTGAATCGTTCCCGAACAAGGCCTTCCCGGACACGAACTACACGCTCTTCGGCGCGTTCCTTCAGGACGAAATCCGCTACGGCGCGCTGACCGTCACGCCGGGTATCCGTTACGACGCCTACTGGCTCTCGCCCAAGCAGAACGACCCGCTTTACGTCTCGCAGACGGCATCGGGGGCGCGCGTGCAGCCGACATCGTCGAACGACTCCGCCTTCTCGCCGCGCATCGCGGTGATGTACGAAATCGCGCCATCGCTGATTCCGTACGTGCAATACGCGCGCGGCTTCCGCACGCCGACCCCCGATCAGGTCAACAACGGCTTCTCGAATCCGATCTTCGGCTACATGTCGATCGCGAACCCGAACCTCAAGCCCGAGACGAGCGACACCATCGAGCTGGGTCTGCGCGGCCGTCTGGCGACCACGCTCGGCCCCGTGACGTACAGCACCGCCGTGTTCGCGGGCAAGTACCGCAACTTCATCTCGCAGCAGAACATCAGCGGCTCGGGACGTCCGAACGATCCGCTCATCTATCAGTACGTCAACTTCAGCCGCGCCAACATTCAGGGTTGGGAAGGCCGTGCGACGTGGGCGCTCAAGGGCGGCATCACGTTGCGCACCGCCATGGCGTACACGCACGGCACGACCGAAGACAACGGCGCTGCGAGCCAGCCGCTCAACACCATCAACCCGTTCTCGATGGTTCTGGGTGTGCGCTACGAGCCGAACAGCACGTGGTTCGCGCAGGCCGACCTGATGTTCCAGGCTGCGAAGTCGCAAAGCCAGATCGCGAAGAGCTGCACGGCCGGCACGCAACAAAACCAGAACTGCTGGGCACCGCCGACCTCCATCGTGTTCGACTTGTCCGGTGGCTATCACATCAACAAGCACGCAACGGTGTACGCCGGGATCTACAACGTGTTCGACCGCAAGTACTGGAACTGGTCGGACGTTCGCAACCTCGCCGACAACTCCAACGTCAAGGATGCCTATTCGGCGCCGGGCCGCAGCGTGGCTGTGAGCCTGAAGCTTCAGTACTGATCCGTCGAGATCGGTCGTCAGAACCGCGCCGGCGCAAGCAGCTCAATGTCTGAGCTGCGCCTCGCCGACGCATGCCAGCCATCCGCTATCGCCAGCAAACACGCTATTCAAGGAATCGCCATGATGAACGCTCAAAACGCCACTTCCACCGCCCGCCCGGCATTCCCCGCGCTCGCCGACGTCACGCGTCTGCGCAGCGAATTCCAACGAGTGAAGACGGAACAGAACCTGCGCGATCGCGACGCCGCCGCCGCGCTCGGTGTGTCCGAAGGGGAGACGGTCGCGGCATTCGTCGGCGAGCACGTCGTGCGCCTGCGTCCGGAATTCGCCGAGATCGTCGAAGCGCTGCCTGCGCTCGGACGCGTCATGGCGCTCACGCGCAATAACGCCGCTGTCCACGAGAAGGACGGTCAGTACGAAAAACTCTCGCATCAGGGCACCATCGGTCTGGGGCTGGGCAAGGACCTCGACCTGCGCATCTTCTATCACCAGTGGGCCTACGGTTACGCCGTCGAAACGCCGACGGAAAACGGCCCGCGTCGCTCGCTGCAATTCTTCGACAAGGCTGGCACCGCCGTACACAAGATGTTCCTGCGCGATCACAGCGACGTCGGCGCCTTTGAAGCGCTCGTCGCTCGCTTCCGTGCAGACGATCAGACGCCGGGGCAGCATGTTGTCGCTGCCGACGCCCCGAAGGCCGAGACCCCCGACGCCGACATCGACGCCGACGCCTTCCAGCGCGACTGGCTTGCGATGTCCGACACGCACCAGTTCTTCGACATGCTCAAGCGTCACGGTGTGTCGCGCGCACAGGCATTGCGTCTCGCGCCCGCCGGTCACGCACAGCGCGTGTCGTCCGCCTCGGTCCGTACGCTGCTCGAAGATGCCGCAGGTACCGATCTGCCGATCATGGTGTTCGTCGGCAATGCGGGCATGATCCAGATCCACACCGGCCCGGTGAAGAACATTCGCATGATGGGTCCGTGGGTCAACATCCTCGACCCGGGCTTCAATCTGCACCTGCGCGAAGACCTCGTCGACACCGCGTGGATCGTGCGCAAGCCGACGGCGGACGGCATCGTCTCGTCGCTGGAACTGCTCGACGCCTCGGGCATGGTGATCGCCATGTTCTTCGGCGAGCGCAAGCCGGGTCAGGCCGAACGCGAAGACTGGCGCGCGACGCTGGCGCGTGTGGAGGGTTCGCAAGGGGTTGCGGAGGCGTCAGCGTGAACAAGCCCGACGAGAACAATCCGGTAGACACCCCCGGGGCACGCGGGGCGTCCCGCGTCTCGCGTCGCGCCCTGCTCGGCGGTGGTGCGACGCTCGCAGCTGGCGCATGGCTGGGCGCGCTGCTCCCGCATGCCCTCGTAGGCGCGGCGCATGCGGCGACGGATGCGTCCGTCGCCAAGGACGGCCCGAAGCGCGTGATCGTCGCCGGTGGCGCGCTGACGGAAATCGTCTACGCCCTCGGCGCGCAGAATCGCGTGATCGCCAACGATCTGACGAGCCTGTACCCGGAAGCCGCGACCAAGCTGCCCAAGATCGGCTACCTGCGCACGCTCTCGGCCGAAGGTGTGCTCTCGCTGCATCCCGATCTGTTGCTCGCGGGCGCCGAAGCCGGGCCACCCAACGTGCTGTCGCAGATCGCCGCCGCGGGCGTGACCGTGCAGCACTTCAAGCACGGTTATACGGCCGAGCTGGTGCGCGACAACATTCGCGGTGTCGCGAACGCGATGAAGCTCAACGACGAAGGCGTACACCTGGCAGGCCGCTTCATGTCCGATTGGATTCAGACGCGTGGCAAGGTCGAGGAGATGTACGGCATTCAGAAGCGTCCGCGCGTGCTGTTCATCCTCGGTCATACCGGCAATCAGGTGATGGTCGCGGGGCGGGACACCGCCGCCGATGCGATGCTGGCTTACGCCGGTGCCGAGAACGCGCTGCGCGGGTTCAACGGCTACCGTCCGCTGACGGCCGAAGCGGCCGTCGCTGCGCAGCCCGACGTGCTGCTCACGACCACGACGGGACCGTCGCCCGCCGACCCGGCCGCCACGCTGCTCGCGCAGCCGGGACTCGCCAACACTCCGGCGGGTCGCGCCAGACGCGTCGTCAGTTTCGACGCCCTGTATCTGCTCGGCTTCGGCCCGCGTCTGCCGCAAGCGGTCGCCGAGCTCGCCAGGCGCGTGCACAGCGCCTGAGGGCATCAGCGTGAGCGTGGCGTGACGTTGCGAGCGACTTCGTGACGTCACCCCAATCTCCGTCCTCCGGCCCCGAACCCGTCATTCGCCAGCCACTCGCCAGTCATCCTTGCCATGTCAGCCGCCCCTCCGATTCCGAAGCCCATGTCGTCAAGTTCGTCCAGCGCGTCCAGCCGCAGCCGGACCGCGACGCCCAATGCCTCGACCGACCGTCCCGACGTCCCGCGCCATGCCGGTGCTGCACGTCGGCGTCCGCCGCGCTGGATCGTCATGACGGTACTCGTCGGCCTGCTCGCCGCCGCCGTGCTGGCCGCGTTGTGTGGCGGCGCATATCGCATCGCTCCCGCCGACGCCATTGCCGCCCTATTCCGTGGTGCGACGGGCGACTTTGCACAAGATCAGGCGCGCAATGTGATGTTGCAGATCCGTTTGCCGCGCATCGTGCTGGGCGTGCTGGTCGGCGCAGGCTTCGGCGCGGCCGGTGCCGCGTTGCAAGCGCTCTTTCGCAATCCGCTGGCCGATCCGGGGCTGATCGGCGTGGCGAGCGGCGCAGCGCTCGGTGCCGCCGGCGTGATCGTGCTCGGCGCGGTGTTGCTGCCTGCCACGCTCGCGGCGTCGCTCGGCTTGTGGATGCTGCCGCTGGCGGCGTTTGTGGGTGCGCTGGGGGTCACGGCCCTCGTCTATCGTCTGGCCGCCGGACGCGGCCGTCTCGCTCTGCCCTTGCTCCTGCTCGCAGGTATCGCAATCAATGCTGTCTCCGGGGCCGCCATCGGCTTGCTGACGTATCTCGCGAACGATACGCAATTGCGCACACTCACCTTCTGGACGCTGGGCAGTCTCGGCGGCGCGCAATGGTCGATGCTCGCGGTGATCGTGTGGCCGGTCGCGCTAGGCATCGTCGCCCTCGCCTCGCAGTGTCGCTCGCTCAATGCGTTGCTCCTCGGGGAGGCCGAAGCGCTGCACCTCGGCGTGGCGGTGCAATCGGTCAAACGACGCGTGATGGTGGCGTGCGCGCTGTGCGTGGGTGCGTTGGTGGCGTCGAGCGGCATGATCGGTTTTATCGGTCTGATTGCGCCGCACATCGTGCGTCTGGTGGTCGGCCCTGACCCGCGCGCCGTGCTGCCTGCGGCAGCCCTCTTCGGCGCGATTCTGACGCTGCTCGCCGACCTCGTTGCCCGCACGTGGGTCGCGCCTGCCGAATTGCCACTGGGCATTCTGACGGCGCTGCTCGGCGCGCCCTTCTTCCTCATGCTGCTGTGGCGACGCCGCGGGCAGTTCGGTCTGTGACGGCCGCTTACGCTCACCAGAAGACCACCGCCACGACCACAGCCTCTGCCGACTGACGACACCGGCCAACATCAGGACATCGCCATGCTCAGTGCCTACGACCTCACCATCGCCCACTCGGATTCGCCCGTGCTCGACGGCCTTTCGCTCGACATTCGTCCCGGCGAGTTGCTTGTGTTGCTTGGCCGGAACGGCGCGGGTAAAAGCACCCTGCTCAAGGCGCTGGCGGGCGAGCCGTTGCCGCCGCGCACGCACATGAGCGGCGCGATCACGCTCAACGGTGCGCCGCTCTCGCAATACTCGACGGCGGCGCTGGCGCGTCTGCGCGCCGTGCTGCCGCAAACGGCCCAGTTATCGTTCCCGTTCAGTGCGCTGGAGATCGTGACGATGGGGCGTCTGCCGTTTCCGAAGGCGAGCCGTAGCGATACAGAGATTGCGGCACTCGCCCTCGAACAGGCAGGTGCGCTGTCGCTGATCCATCGCGACGTGATGACGCTCTCAGGCGGGGAATGGGCACGCGTGCAGTTCGCGCGGGTGCTCGCGCAGTTGTGGCCGGACAGTCCGAACGAGAGCGCGTCGGCCCCGTCGGTGCCGCGCTACCTGTTGCTCGACGAACCGACGGCGGCGCTCGACCTCGCCCATCAGCATCATCTGCTGTCGCTCACGCGAACGTTGGCAAAGTCGTGGGGATTCGGTGCGATGGCCATCGTGCACGACGTGAACCTCGCGGCGCGTCACGCCGACCGTATGGCGTTGCTTGCCGACGGACGCATTCTCGCCACCGGCACGCCACATGAAGTGATGCGTGCCGATCTGATCGAAACGACGCTGGGCCTGCCGGTACATATAATTACGCCGGGGACGGCAGCGGGATACCCGGTGCCGACGGCGGCATCCGCAGGCGTGCCGTTTGCGTTGCCCGCCTAACGGCTTAGGTGGCTGGCACACCATCCTTCGCAAGATTCGCGCGGGCGCACAACACCGCCGCGAGATCCCACAGCGCATAGCCCACACTCTTGAAGAGCACCGGCCCGCTCGAGCGGAAACGGTCGGGGGTAATGATGGCGTCCATCAAGGGCGCGGCACGTCCCCAGTCGATGGCGGCGTGCAGCAGATCGCCCGCCTCGTGCTTCACTTCCCACGTATCGACCACCAGCGTGCCGCGCACGGCGGCGTCGCGGCATAACTGCGGCGGCAACTCGCGCATGTCCGGGCGAAACGCGCCCACGCCCGCAACGAAAATGTCGTCGCGCCAGCGCGTCACGTCGCTGTCCGGCAGCACCGGTTCGCTGCTGGTCGTCGCCGTGATCACGATGCTGACGGTATTGAGTACGGGCTCGATGGCATCGACCACGGTCGCTTCTACACCGAGCGTCGCGGCGTGATCGGCCAGCGCATGTGCGCGCTCCGGACTGCGCGAAAAGATCATGAAATGACGCGTGCCCATGCCTGCCGCGAAGGCCTCCAGATGCGCCCTCGCCTGCACACCCGCACCGACGATCAGCACCGGCCCCTTCGGACGTGGCGCAAACTTTCTCGCAGCAAAGAGCGTGACGGCGGCGGTACGACGCCCGGTGATGGTCGGTCCGTCGAGCAGCATCTGGCGCTCGCCAGTGTGCGGGTCGAACACCATCACCTCGCCGATGATCGACGGTTTGCCCGCACGGCAATTCTCGGGATGCACGGTGATGTGCTTGGTCATCGCAACGTCCCGATTGACGGCAGGCATCACCAGCAGCACGCCGGTGCGGCGGCCGCGTTCGGGTTCGGTCAGGGGAAAATGCAGACGCTCCGGGGCGCGCGCGGTGCCCGAGCGCATCTCCATGAGCATGGCCTCGATGCCGTCGGCCAATTGAGGATAGGGCAACAACTGCGCGGTTTGATGCGCATCCAGCGTGATCATCGATTGTCTCCGCTTCGGGGCGTACGCCTTCGGGCGGCGGAGTTTGCACTCGTCGTCGTCACATCGCGTCACGCTTTGCCAAGTCTGATTTCAGTGTAGCGCGCATCGCGTGAACGCGTGTGCCACATCAAAATTTAATCGTGACATTTCGTGTCGTCGCGACGCGTCAGACCGTCGCGATGTCGCTGCGTCATCGCGCACATGCGCTCAGCGGCTCGCATTGCGCATGCGTTTGCCGTCGTTGACGGTCGCACCGCGTACCTCGAAGCGAACACTGTCGCGCACCGTGCCGGACGCGTCGACCAGCTCAAGCGTGTGACGTCCCGGCCATGGCAACCACCCCACACGCGACGTGCCCGAAAGCGGCTTTCCGTCGAGTCGCCACGCCGCGCCTTTGGGCCACGCTGCGGCCACCTGAAACCACAGTCGCTGGTTGGCAGGCGGGATGTCGGGATCTAGTGCGACGATGGTCCCTTCCGTCGGCCCGGCAATGCGCCAGAGCGGTCCGCTCGGCGCCTTCGTAGCGAGTGCGGACAACGCAATCGTGCTCTGCGACGTGCCGGGCAAAAACCACTCCTCGCGTGTGGGTTCGACGTGCTCCGCATACTGCACTGCGACATGCTCTACACCGGGTGGCGGCGCGGGCGGCAAGCTGGCGGTTCGACGATGCAGATAATCCATCACGCGATGCCAGATCGGGGCGGCACCGGAGACACCGGAGACGTCCCACATCGGCGCGCCGTCCGCGTTGCCGACCCAGACACCCACGGTATAGCGACGCGAATATCCGACCGCCCAGTTGTCGCGCATATCCTTGCTGGTGCCTGTCTTCACAGCGGTCCAGTAGCGTGTCGAGAGCGGACTGTCGAGACCGAACGTGCGCGTTCTCGCCTGTCGGTCCGCGATCATGTCGGACACAATGAAGCTCACCTGCGGTGAGAAGACGGGAGTGCCTGCCGCCGAGTGCGTGTGGTTGTCGTCCTTAGCTTTCTTACCCGCCGGTTTATCGTCCGTTCGAGCTCGCGACGTCGATGTGACACGCTCGGGCATGCGCTGGCGAATGCCGCTCGCCGTACCGCCATTCGCCAGCGCGCGATACGCGTTTGTGAGCGAGAGCAACGTCACATCGGCGCTGCCGAGCGCCAGGCTGAAGCCATAGTAATCACCGCTTTGCGTGAGCGGCAAACCGAGCGAGACGAGCGTCTGCGCAAACCGGCGCGGCGTGACCATCACGAGCGTGCGCACGGCGGGCACGTTGAGCGACGAGCCGAGCGCGGTACGCGCACTGACCCATCCCTTGAAGTGACGATCGTAGTTCTGGGGAATGTACAGACCGCCGCCCGTCGGCAGATCGATGGGCGAATCGTCGAGCAGCGACGCCGCCGTCAGACGCTGCTCGGCAATCGCCTGCGCGTAGAGAAACGGCTTGAGCGTGGAGCCCGCCTGACGCAGCGACGTCACGCCATCGACCTGCGCCGCAGACGACAACGCACCGGACGATCCGACCCACGCAAGGATGTCGCCGCTCGCGTTGTCTATCACGACAATCGCGCCGTCCTGCACGTTGCGCGCACGTCCCGGAGTGCTCAACTCGCGCAGCGTCTGCCCCAGCGTATTCACCGCCATGCGCTGAAGATTCGCGTCAAGCGTGCTGGTAATGCGTGTGCCCGCTGGCGGACGGCTTTCGCTGAAAACGCGACGTGCGAAATGCGGCGCGAGATTGACGGCGTCGCGCGTCGTCATCACGCTCGCGGGACGCGAAAACACTAGCTGCGTATAACCTTCCAACCCGCTGCAATCGGCCCCTTGTCCCATGTCCTTCAGAATGCCGCAGGCGCGCTGGGAGACGCGCCCGGCAGGCGCATTGGGGGCACGCAGCAGCGCGACGGCAATCGCCGCCTCACGCGCGTCGAGGCCGATGGGCAGCTTGCCGAACAGCGTTTGCGAGACGGCCGAGATGCCGACGAGTTCGCCGCGAAACGGCACGAGATTCAGATACGCTTCGAGAATCTGGTCCTTGCGCCAGCGCTGCTCCAGCCAGAGCGCCGTCGCTGCCTGCCCGATCTTCTGCGTCACCGACCGGTTGCGTGCACTGGGGCGCAGATCGTCGTCGAGCAAGCCCGCCAGTTGCATCGTCAGCGTGGACGCGCCACGCGTGCGCGAATGCCAGAGATTGCCCCACGCGGCGGCGGCGACGCCCCGCCAATCGACCCCGCTGTGCTCGTAGAACCGCTTGTCTTCCGAGACGATCAGCGCCTCACGGAACGCGGGCGACACGTCGGCCAGCGTCACCCAGTCGCCGCGCTGTGCCTGCATGTCGGCGCGCAGACGCTGCAACGGCTCGCCACGACGGTCCAGCAGAATCCAGTCGGACGCACGCCAATCCTGACGCACCTCGTCGAACGACGGCACCGCGTGTGCGACGACCGGTGCCTGAAGCAGCCCGAGCGCCATCGCGACACTCAGTACGACACGACGCGCAACGCCTCCACGACGCCCCTCAGGCACTGCGCACATTGGCTTCATCCTTTCTCATTCGACGGCGACGATGCCTGCCCGGGCGTGCGGATGGCCATGATGCCCGCCACGAGCAGCAACTGCGCGAGCGCATACAGAATCCAGATCGCGTACTCCTGCGCGGGCACCGAGCCTACAAAGCGGGTGGTACCGATGAGCGCATCCGATACGGTGAAGAGCAACGCACCGACCGGCGCCCATTCGCCTCGCACGTCGGCCAGTAGCGCCGCCGAGGCCATCATGGCGAGCACGACGACGTAGCACGCGACCGGTGCCTTCAACGCTCCCATGCCAGGCCAGTACAGCGCGTACAGAAGCGCCGCCGCAATCCACACCAGAACGATAGCGACGCGATGCCAGCGCGGCACCTGCGCCCACGGCCGACGCACGCGCCAGAACAGCATGAAGTACGCGAGGTGCGCCACCAGAAACGCCCCCAGTCCGAACACGAAGCCCTGTGCGAGTGCCGGGAGCGCGAGCAGCACATCGCCCGCCCCCGAGAAGATGAGCGCCGCACAGAGCCAGACCCGCTCGCGCGGCACCCGGTGATATAGCGCGGCAAATAGCAGCAGCGCACACAGGAACACCTTTGCGATGGCCTGATCCGCGTACGGCGCACCACGCAACGCGACGGCATACGCGGCCCCCGCCACCGCGGCGAGCCACCAGAATCGGCGTGCCTCGCGCGGCAGCACCGCCGCAGGCGCAAAGAAGTTCGACGTCATTGCAATCGGTCTCCCGTGCGTTATTGCTTGGCCGGCACGACTTGCACCGGCGCATTCGGCGTCTCGCCGTACATCGCCGGTTCGTACATCGCTTCGACGCGCGTGGGCGGCGTGGCGAACTTGCCGACGTTGTTCAGACGCACGGTGTACTCGATGCGATGCTGCCCCTTCGGCAGATAGTCGTAGTACGCGCGGTAGGCGTCCTGCGCGCGCTCTTCGAACGCGGGCATCGCGCCTTCGCTCTTCTCGCCTTGCGTCGCAATGACCGAGTCGCGTCCAAGCCCACCACCCAGTACGGTCGCCCCGCCCGGCAGCGGATCGCTCACCACGACCCAGCGCATGTCGGCCTGCGCATCGATATCGAGTCGTACGCGCAACACGGCACCCCGCACGAAGCTGTCGCCGGACTTGTCCGCTGCATCCTGCACCTGAACGCTGCGCGTGACGCGATAACCCGCCGCAAACGGCGCTTTGAGCGGGACCGCCGCGACACTCTGAATCGTCGCCCACGGCTTGCCCGCACCGGTCTGCTCAAGCCGCAACACATCGCGCGCGTTGTCGGTCCCGGCGGCCGCGTTGCTCAACCACGGCAGCGACACGGTGGGTGGCACGGTGCCTGCCTTGAGCTTGTCCCAATCGACGCTCTGCACCCCGCCACTCGTCTGATTGTCGCGCTGCCACTGGACCGTGGTCTGCCCCGTCGGCGTATCGCGTTCGAAGCGCGCCGAGAAGCGGTCCACCGCCAGTCCACCCCAGACGTTAGCCGTCGTGGTCGACCATGCACCGCGCGACTGAAGGCCCAGCAAGCCGATCACGAGACGCGGCATATCGTCTTTCCATGCCGGGTTCGCGTTCATCAGCAACGCCAGCCGCGCCGCGTTGGTCTCCGGACCGACCATGAGCCACCAAAGACCGTCGGTACCCTGCGTCGAGAAGCCCACCCGCGTGCCCTGATACGACAAGCGCGCCCGCAGAATCTGCTCGGCCTGCGCCATGCGTTCGGCCCGTTGCGGCGCATCGGGCAAACGTTGCAGGATCGCGTACCAGTCGATCACGGCCGATGTCGGCCAGTCGTTCGGGGCGATCGTCAACGAACCGAGCATGCGGGCGCTGGCGCGACCGTAGCGCGAGAGCGCTTCGATCGCACTGAGCTTACGCAGTGTCAGGTCGTCGCGCGGTGCCCAGAAGCGTCGCGTGAGGCGGCCTTCCACGAACGCCGTCAGTCCGTCCTCCATGCGCGCGAGCGCATCGTCCGGCAGACCGTACGCGGGGTCCAACGCTTTCGCCTCGTTGCTCATCGCGAGCAGATAGGCCGTCAGCGTGTCGCTGCCCTGATTGGCGAAGCCTTCCTGCGGCGGGAAGTAGCTTGCGAGGCCATCTTCGTCGAGATACGACGGCAACGTGCCCATCACGCGCTTCCACTGCGCAACGTCGCGCAAGCCGAGCGCCTTGGATGCCTGCTGCTCCAGACACGCATACGGATACAGCTCGAACCAGCGCTTCACCCCGGGCAGCCCCTGCGACAGACGCGGCTGCATGTTGACGCGCACGCCACCCCGCAGCTTGCCCGTGCTGTCCACCACCGCCCCTGCGGGCGGCGCCATCGGCAACGTGAGGCTGCCTTCGACCTGCGTAAGCACCGACTGCTGCACTGTCGCCGGAAGGGACGGCTGAATGTCCTGCCCCACCTTGATGGCGTCGCTCGCAGCCGGCGCACCGCCCGTTGCCGGTGCCTGTGCGCTGACCTCCCACAGCACCCGCTGCGCACGCGTGTCGGCCAGCCCCGTCGGCGCGGTGACCTCCCACATCACCTCACGCGACTCCCCGGCCGGTACGTCGATGCGCTGCGGTGCGAGCGTGAGTTGCGTCGCACGCGCGGTCAGCTGCACCTGCATGGCGTGCTGCGTCGTATTACGGACGGTGAACTGCGCACGGTAGTTGTCGCCTTCGCGAACCAGCGGCGGCAATCCCGAGATCAGTTGTAGATCCTGCGTCGAGCGGATCGTCGCCGAGCCGGTACCGAACCAGCCAAGCGCCTGCGTACCGGGCTTACCGTCGTCCGCCACCGCCACGATCCGGAAACTCGACAGCGAGTCGTTGAGCGGCACGTCGACCGTCGCCTCTCCCTTGTCGTCGAGCACCACGCGCGGCTGCCACAGCAACAAGGTGTCGAACAGCTCCCGTGTCGGACTCTTGCCCCCGCCACCACCGGCAGGCACCGCCTTGCGCCCGTAGTGACGACGGCCAATGATCTCCATTTGCGCCGTCGCCGTCGTGACGGTGTAGCTGCGACGCTGCCACATCGCATCGAGAAGATTCCAGCTTGTGTTGGGTGCGAGTTCGAGCAGCGCTTCGTCCACCGCGGCGACCGCGACCTCGGACCCTGCTGCAACCGGCTTGCCGTCCGGCTGCGAGACCTTGATGCGGACCTTCGCGTGACCGCGCACAGGATAGGTCGCGGCATCGGGCTTCACTTCGACGGCAAGGCGCTGGCCCGCCGTCCCCACACGCAACTCGGTCAGACCGAACCGGTACGCGGGCTTGCCCAGATCGACCAGACCGGTCGGAGCCTGATATTCGCGCCCCTCGTACCAGAACGCACGGAACCACTCCAGGGGCTGTTTCCACCCCCACTGGAAGAAGGAGTACCAGGGCACTTCGTGGATGCGCCCACGTACCGCGAGCACCGAGACATAGACGTTCGGTCCCCATGTCGGATCGACCTTCAGGGAGATGTTCGGATCCTTGCCCGAAATCTCCACCGTGCGCGTCTCCATCACGCCTTCGCGTTCGATGGCTACCAGCGCCGTTGCCGAACGGAACGGCATGCGCACCTGCAACTTGGCCGTCTCGCCGGGTTCGTAAGCGCGACGCTCCGGCAGCACGTCCATCCGGTCGGTGTTATCGCCGCCAAACCAGACTTCGCCCCGACCCGTGACCCACACACCGGTCGTCGACGTGCTCAGGTTGCCCTTGTCGTCTTTCGCCTGCGCGACCAGCGTGATCTCGCCCGGCTGGGAGAGCGATACGTCGCACGCCAACTCGCCACGCTCATCCGTCTTGCCGCTGCACACCTTGCCGAGATCCTTGACCTCGGTGCGGTTATCGTAGGCATAGAAGCCGCCCACCATCCGCTTGCGGCTGCTCGTGGTGATACGCGCCTCTGCGCGCACCTCCATCGCCACGCCGGACTTCGGCTTACCCTGCAAATCCAGCGCCAGCGCCTTGACCGGCAGCTTATTGGTCACCGACACCCAGCTTTCGCTGCGCACGCCGGTGATCAGGTTGGCCGGCCACAAGGTGGCGTTACCGCGCAGCGTCTGAATCTCGCCGTTCGGATCTGCGAAGCTCGCCTCGAGCACCAGATCGCTCGGACGGTCGACCTTCGGCAGGTCCTTGAGCGTCAGCGTGCCCGCCCCGTTGCGGTCGAGCACGAGCCGTTGCTTATCGGCCACTAGCTTCTGGTCGCTCGATCCCGAACTTTCGTCGTTGCCCTGATCGTCGTCGTCGCCGCCCGATTGGGCGGACGGCGGGCGATAAGGCGTGAAGCTGTAATCGTCGTATCCGTCGAACGTGAGATCGCGCACGCGCATCAATGCCGACACGCGCACCGGCAGGTTGCCCGCCGGTCCCCCCGCGACGTAATTCACCTGCACATTCACCGGCGCTTCGGTCTTGTTGACCAGCGGCGACTTCGCTGCATCGCGTACGCCAATCGATCCGGCCAGCACCGGCAGGCGGAAGGCCTCCACGCGGAAGTGCCCGGCGTCGAGCGACTGCGGATAGGTCTTCGGCCGCGAATCGTTGTCCGTGTAGTCCAGCGTCACCGCGTATTCGCCCAGTTTCGCGCCCTGCGGAATCTGGAAGGTGTTCTCGGCCAGCCGTCCGTTACGCCACGTGAGGGGCTGTGTGTACGTCTGTCCGGAGCCCTCATGCGTGATCGTCATTTGCGACGGCAGGCTCGCCGGTAATCCCAGCCCCTGCATCGTCTCCTGACGGATGAAGTGCTTCATCGATACCGTCTCGCCTACACGGAACAGCATGCGATCGAACACCGTCTGCGCGCGCACGGTCGGGCTGTTGCCGCCGTCGGTCGGCACATGGAAGCGCCACGGTTCGATGCCGCGATCCCAATCAGACGACACGAACGCCATATCGGGATCGTTGCCCTGCGTGCGGGCCACCACGAAGTACCCCGAGCGGCCGGTCTTCTGGCAGTACTTGTAACGTTCGAGCGCCTTGTCGATCTTCGCCACGCCCGTCTTGTCGGTGACGGCCGTCGCAACTTCGCTGCCGTCACAGTCGAGCACGCGCACCTTCGCATTGGCGACCGGCTGCCCCTTGTCGAGCGTCGTGACCCATGCGACAGCATTCTCACGGCCCATCTTGAAGTGCACGCCCAGATTGGTCACCAGCACCGTGGTGCGCACGTACATCGGCAACGACTTGCCCAACAGCGCCGCCCCGAGCGAGGGTGACGCCAGTTCCACGACGTAGAAGCCCGGCTTCTGGAACGGAATACCGACCACTTCGAACGGCCGGGGATCCTTCTCCTTCGGCACGGGCAGCGTCAGGGCCTGAACCCCCTGCAGCCCTGAGAGCAGGGACAGACTGCGGGTGTCGTATCGCGTGACCTTCTCTTCGACGATTGCCGCCGCGTTGGGTCCGAACGCTTCCTTCGCTGCCGGTGCCGTCAGGATCGACGGCATTTCCTGCGCGATCTGCTTGCGCGTCATCGATGTCTCGTCGAAGCGACGCACGCGCGACATCCACGTCAGCACCTCGGCGTCGTCGTCGACACGTAATTGCAACGTCCGCCCCGCTTCACCGGCGCCCCCCGCCTTCGCCGCTTCGCCCGCGACGCCGAGACCGTTGATTTGCAGCGCCGGTTCGACCTTGCGCAAGGTCACCGGCAACATCGGCGGCATACCCGGCTCGGCGAATCGCTCAACGATGCCGAAGGGTGCCGCAGCAAACTTGGCCAACGGCGGCATCGTTGCCGTCTTCGTCTTCAACGGAAATTCGCTGGCGTTGTCGAGCGCGCGACCACTGTCGTCCGTAAAGCCTTTGGGCAGCGTGATCGTCAGTTCGGCCTTCTCCGGGAACGGAGCATCGAAGGTGACGTCCGTCACGCTGGACGAGCGGTCCGAATCGCTGGCCTTCGGCGAGCGTTCGGCCCCTGCCCCCTGCACGCGAATTTTCGCGGCCATGTCTCGCGCTACGGGGGAATTGAATGTCAGACGCAGCGGACGCAACGGTGTGCACGGCGCATTGGCATTCTCGCGCTCGCAGCTGAAGCTCGCCGTGAACGGCTCACGCACGTCGTATTCGAAACGGCGCGCCTGTTTGGTCGGCACCCCGGACGGCGTAGCAATCCCCGCCCCCCAGACCAGATGCATCTTCGCACCGGCCGCAAGCGTACGATTGCATTGCAACATGACGACGCGCGCCGACTGCTTGTCGAGATTGAAACGCTTGAGCAACGCCGTGCGCGTATCACCCTCGATCCACTTCACGCCGATACGCTCGCCCAAGCCTTCGGTTTCGCACCAGGCGTTCTGGCGCACGCTGGCAGGCGTTGCCGCCCCGTTGAGCGTGAGAATGAAAATCTGGTTCTCGTCGACAGGACCGTACGAGGGACGAATGGACGAGACGGCCGGACCGCCCGTGTTGAATGCGTATTTCGTGGTGCCGGAGAGTGCCGTGCCCGAGACGGCGGACAGGCCGCTGCGCATCTCGACGGAACACTTCGCGCCTGGCGGCAGATCGCTCTTGAAGTCGAAGACCCAGATCTTGGGTTCGAGCCAATGACCGTCACCGGTCAGCGACGCATCCGTACACCGTACAGCAGCGGGCGCCGTCGCACGGGGATCGCCTGCGGGCACCATCGCTTCGTCGAATTTGACGACGACCTGGTTCACACTGGCGACCTCGCCCTGCGGGCTGACGCTTACGACGCGAGCGGCCTGTGCTGGCGACGCCATGATCATTCCAAGACTCAGCGCCGCCCACGCCAACGGCGCGGTCGGCCAGACGCGTTGCGTTCGGCTATGCATGCCGGACTCCTCCCGGGTTCTGGTGAAGCGATTCTAACCCGCAGTCTTTGGCATATCGAACCGTTTCCCGACAGAACTTGGACGGAAAACGATATTTAGGATGGGATCCCCGGCCCGATCGGAATCGTCTGGACGCACGCTCGGAATTCGCTTCGAAAATCTTATGAATGTCTTGTGGATGGGCAGAGACGAAAGTGGCCTATGTCACACTGGCGCTTTTCGCATTCGTCACCCGCGCCGCCCATGTCCATCGCCTTTCTGCACCCGAAGAAGAACGCGCTGGTCTATCTCGTGAAGATCCTTACCGGCTCGCTGATCGTCTGGTTCGGCCTGCGCGCCGCCGGCTTTCCCGAACCGTACTGGGCGATGATCTCGCTCATCATCGTGACCGAGCCCGATCCGTTGCAGGCCCGCAGCAACTTCAAGGCGCGCTCGATCAACACGATCACCGGGGCGGTCGTGGCATGTATCGTGCTGCTGGTGATGGGACCGGGTCTGGCGGCGATGCTGGTGGGCATTACGATCGCGACGCTCGCCGCCATGCTGGTACAGAACTATCCGGCGAACTGGCGACTGGGACCAGCTACGGTGGTGATTCTGATGTCGGCGGCGCTCAGCGGACAGGGGCAAGGACTGCACGAAGAGCTCAGCCTCGCCATGCTGCGCGTGATCGAAGTGTTGGTGGGCTCCACCGTCGCGCTTATCCAGTCATTGATCTACGGACGCTACGTGAAGCCGTGGCTAATGCCGGAGGATTGAACCCGACACCGGCAGCGATCAGCGTGACGCCGGACGGTTGTTCGACAGATAGCTCAGCGGCAATGCGTTGCTGCGCTTGAAAGCGCTCAGCACGATGTTCGAGCGCACATTCTCCACGCCCGGCACCTGCATCAGTCGCTTCATCACGAACGCCGACAAGGCATTCAGATCCGGCACCACGATCCTCAGCAGGTAATCGGCCTCGCCCACCACGGCGTGGCACTCCAGCACTTCGGGCAGCAAATCGATCTCCGCCTGAAACCGTTCGATGACCTGATCGCCGTGATGTTGCAAGCGCAGGGTCGTGAACGCCGTCACCGCCAGGCCCAACGCCTCGGGGCGCAACACCACACGATACCCCTCGATCACGCCCGCGGCTTCGAGCCGTTGCAGGCGTCGACCGATCTGCGACGCCGACAGCGCCACATGCTCTGCCAACTGGTGATGGGTGGCCCGGCCTTCCTTCTGCAAGGCGTCCAAAAGGGCCAAATCGAAGCTATCCAGATCAAGCATGACGATTCTCCGCAATAAATCACATTTTTATGCGAAATTTATGCAAACGACTTTCACCACAGGCGCATTATGCGCCCATTTCGCATGCCATGCGCAATACACTTTCAATCATTGTCACCGCTTAATTGAGTCGTTCGCATCATGTCCCTTACTGCCATGCTCCAGGAGCAATTCGACGCAGGTCTCACGACCCGCCCCGACTTCACCATCGATCAACCCGTCGAGCAATACGGCGCGGTCGATCACGCGGTGTGGCAGCAGCTGTACGAACGTCAGACGGCGATGTTGCCCGGCCGCGTCTGTGACGCCTTCATGGAAGGCATTCGTGCTCTCGACATGGACGCGCGTCGCGTGCCGGAGTTCGAACGGCTGAACGAAAAACTGATGGCAGCCACCGGCTGGCAGGTCGTGGCGGTGCCCGGTCTCGTGCCGGACGAAGTCTTCTTCGACCACCTCGCCAATCGCCGTTTCCCGGCGACTTGGTGGATGCGCCGTCCGGACCAGCTCGACTACCTTCAGGAACCCGATTGCTTTCACGACGTGTTCGGTCACGTGCCGCTGCTCGCCAATCCCGTGTTCGCCGACTTCATGCAGGCCTACGGAAAAGCGGGCACGGTTGCCCAATCGCTCGGCGCGCTGCCGCTGCTGGCACGTCTGTACTGGTACACCGTTGAATTCGGTTTAATGCGTGACGGCGACGGTCTGCGAATCTATGGCGCGGGCATCGTGTCGAGCCGTGGTGAAACGGAGTTCTCGCTGACCTCGGGCGAGCCGAATCGCATCGGCTTTTCGCTTGAGCGCGTCCTGCGCACGCAATACCGCATCGATACGTTTCAACAGACGTACTTCGTCATCGACGACTTCGCTCAGTTGTTCGACGCCATGCGCGCCGACCTCCCGGCACTGTTCAAGGCGTTTGCCGAACAGCCGTCGTTCGAAGCCAACGCACGCCGCCCGGAAGACACCCAGATTCTGCTGCCGGCATGATGGCACGGCCCGGGGCGACCCGGGCGCTTTCGTCCCAAGCCCCCGTCAAGCGCTGTCAGACTCAAGCGCTCTCAGACATCGCTTACACACGTCTGCCGCCCGCCTGTGAAACAATAGGCCGAATGAACCGGCGCCCCGGCCGTTCATGGTTGCAAGACACGTTTTGAAAGGAATGCCATGACAACACGACTCTCATCCGAGGCACGCGCCAGCCTGGCCGAAGTGCTGCCCGAGTGGCACCAGGTGGTCGGACGCGACGCCATCCAGCGCAGCTTCACGTTTCACGACTTCAACGAGGCCTTCGGCTTCATGACGCAAGTCGCGCTCAAGGCGGAAAAGATGGACCATCACCCGGAGTGGTTCAACGTCTACAACCGTGTGGACATCACCCTCTCGACGCACGACGCCGATGGTCTGACGCAACGCGACGTCGACCTGGCGCTGGCCATCGACCAGTTCGCCGGCGACCGCGCGTCGCGCTGACCTTCCCCCTGCCTCACGCGCTCAGCGCTTCGGCGCGAGCAGCGTGCCGCGACAGGCCTTGCTGCCGCAGTGGCAAGCGTATTCGCGTTTGAGTTTCTTGGTATAGCGGGCGTCGATCACAAGACCGTAATCGTAGAAAAGCTCTTCGCCCGCATCGATATCGCGCATCGCATAAATATAGACGTGCTCCCCTTCCTCGCGCGCTTCGCAGTTCGGCGAGCACGCGTGGTTGATCCAGCGAGCATTGTTCCCGTCGACCTTGCCGTCGATGCAGCGACCGTCTTCCAGGCTGAAGTAGAACGTATGGGTCGGATGATCCGGATCGTGCGGATGGCGACGCAACGCCTCGCGCCACGAAATGATCTCGCCCTTGTACTCGATCACGCGATCCCCCTTCTTGAGGCGCTTGACCGCATACACCCCCTTCCCGTGGACGCCCGACTTCCTGACTTCGATTCTGCGCTTGGCTGCCATCTCTATGCGATGAGGTTTCGTGGATGCAAAAAAGCGCAGTGTACAGGCACGCGACGGTCATGTGCGTGACAACGTCCGACGAAAAAAAAACGTCACCCGGTCGCGGATGACGTTCTCCCCCTTGATTCGCACGGCTCCGGCATCTCACCTGAGCGCAGCGAATGCCGGCCCGGCGTTCAGCTCTTGCTGTAAAGCTTCCAGACCTTGTTGCGCGTCGCCAGGTCGGCTTCCTGGTGCGCATTGCAGTCGATCGCAAGACGCGAATCGTCGAACGTCGTATTGAAATAGTTGCAGTGGTACACGCCCTTGCCGCGCGGCGCGGCTTCGAAGTGCTCGCACGTCAGGCACATGCGTTGCTGCGGCATGTCCCCGCGGCTCTCCATCGTGGACATGAGCTTGACGAGCATGCGGTACAGCTGTGCCCGGTCCTTCTCGCTCAGCACGTCGGCAGCCGTCGTCACGAAGCTCGCCCATTGCGAAGCCCGTTTGGCGGAAGTGCGGCCCTTGGCGGTCAGCCGCAAAGCCAGCGCGCGACCGTCGTTGGCATCGCGCCGTTTCTCGACCAGGCCTTTGCTCTCAAGCGTACTCACGGCCTCGCTGACCGTGGCCGATGTGAGCGCGGCATCCTCCGCAATTTCGCCCAGTCGCATCGGCACGCCGCGCATGAGCAGGAGCGTGAGAATCTCACCCTGCGTCGGCGTCAATCCAGACAGTGCCGCGCCTTCCCAGGCGTGGCTCCGTAACGCAGTTCCCATGCGCAGCAAGCTTGCCGTGACGCGCTTGGAAAGCGGTTCATCAAGTGGGGTCGGGGTAGCCATGATTTTCGTTAGGATTTCTAAAAACTATACGTCGATAAAACAGCTTGTCAAATGAACTCACGGGCGGTGCATCACACGTCTCTGCCTATTGCTTCGTATATTTCGGCGCCCCGCCCGGGGGAAACCCTAAGCCACTTCCGTGTCGATACTCGACGGCGAGTCGCTGTTGAACCTGCCGCCCCACCACGATTCCATTGTGTGTTCTGAGTTTAATTTTGGCGTATCAGTTCTTGTACTGATCTCCCAAATCCTACTCATGATGTTTACAAAATATTGGTGTCCTGCGCACTTGTGCAGCGAAGCGTCGTATCGGAAAAAACGTTTCGCATCCCATGCGAATTACATCGCTCGCTGAATTGATGTAACGCGCGGGGGCGTGTCGAAGCACGTCGTACCCCAGACCAATTCTCACCTCGCTCGCAAAGCCTCTCCGGACGTGGCTCGTAGACCGTAACGACGCGCAGCGCGTGCGCAGCGTCCCTGTTACGTCCCCTCCAAAAATCACTAGATATTCGAGACAACGCTGCGTTGCCCGTGTCATGGCGCGCGCGCACTGCCCCCTCCTGCGTTTAGGACAGAACGCAAATGATTTGAAACACAACCGTCGTTCGTCAGTGGCCGAGGGTCGTGCTGCGCGAAAAAAAAGGGAAAGAACCGATCGGCGTGTCGGCAAGCGAGCGCTGCGGAACACGCGAATTGAGAAATTTGGCCAAAAGGAGGCTGTCGCTCGTTACGGCCATCAAAACCAACATCATTCACTTCTTACACCACGTACGGCAGGTCCGGGATTCGGCGTGGCGAGATTGTAGCCGCGAACCAGCCGCCCCATACGAGAACGTCAAAATTATCCACAAAACCGTGTTTTCGGGGGTGCTTTGCACAATATTTAAGCGCCTGTGGATAACTTTATGGATAAGTTATCGGACTAGTTGTGCATGGGTTCGGGATAAGTCGCGAATCTTTCCACAGGGGTCGAAAACTGTTCCGAGTTGTTCTCCGGATACCCGCTGTTTGTCCATCCAGTTCTCATTCTGGCAACTTCCTGTTTACTCAGCGTTTACTGTGGTTATCCACAGAAGTTGGCTGCCTTTGTTAACTACTACTATGTATACATACAGTAAACCTATTAAAACCTTAAAACCTTGCTGTGAGCCACGCGAAAACGGCGAAAAAGCCTGTTGGCCCGAACAGTGGAAAAAGTGGAGAGCGCAGCGCTTGCGATGCGTTATTCGACGGATTTGGGTCCTGTAGAGCGCTATGGCACCGCGATTTGCCCCTGAGCAAGGCATAAAGCCACCGCTGAGCCCCACTGCAAAACCGTCGGGCAAGAAAAAACCCCGCCAGGGCGGGGTTTCGTCAAACCGGTCGTCAGACAACCGACAGAGCTTGCAACAAGTGTTTCAGGTCATGCGGCCCAGCGAAGACACTGCTGACGGACCATCTCGTTAAGCGATTTGGCGTCAGCATGGATCTCACGCAACCAGACGGCGTCGTTCTTTCCTGACGACACGAGCTGACGGATATCCTCGCAGGCCGCTTCGGCTTCCAGAACCGCTGCATGCGGTTTGATAAGCTCCAGGGTCTTCGCGATGTGGTCCCCCAGCATTGAGCGTTCACCCGTTTGCGGATCCACGTAAGCGCCTTCCAGACCGAAACGGCAAGCCTCGAAGCGATTGAACGTGTAGACCAGGTAATCGTCCTCGCTGAGATCGAACGGGCGCTCATTGAGCAAATAATGGGCCAGAGACTGGATGTAACAGGCGATAGCGGCCGCCCGGTCCACCGACAAGGGGGTATCCATCACCCGGACCTCGATCGTCCCAAAACCCGGTTTAGGACGGATATCCCAGTAGAAGTCCTTCATGCTCTCGACCACGCCCGTCTTCACCATCTTGTCGAAGTAAGTCTCAAAGTCGGACCACTTCAGGACAAACGGCGCACGACCCGACAGCGGGAACGCGAAAACCGAGTTCAGACGGGCTGAATGGAAACCTGTGTCCACCCCCTGCACGTACGGCGACGAGGCCGACAGAGCGATGAAATGGGGGATGTAACGCGACATGGCGTGCAGAAGGTACAACGCGCTGTCCGGATCCGGACAACCGATGTGGACGTGCTGACCGAATACGGTGAACTGCTTGGCCAGATAACCGTAGAGTTCGGACAGGAAGTGAAAGCGCGGCGAGTCGTAGATCGTGCGCTCGCTCCAGCGCTGGAAGGCATGCGTGCCGCCGCCGCACAGGCCGACATTGAGCTGGTCGCTGGCGGCCACCAGCACGTCGCGCACGCGGCGCAACTGCGTGACGGCATCGCTGTGGTGATGGCAGATGTCCGTCGACAGCTCGATCATGCTTTCGGTCATCTCAGGCTTGATTTCGCCCGGATGCGTCTCCTTGGCAACGAGCCGCATCACATCGGACGCCGCCTTGGTCAGATCGTAATCGTGACGATTGACGATCTGCATCTCCAGCTCCACCCCGAAGGTGCAAGGCTTCGAGGGAATGAATTCTTCTAATGACATGGCTTAATCCTTCCGTTCACCGACAAGGGCCAATGCCCAATAGACCACCAGCGGGCCGGCCAGTTGCAGCAAGGCGATGGTGCACATCACCACGGCCTTGAGCATCGGATCGAACTGCGGGTAGATGTCGTACGTGTCGGCGACGAGTACGAACGCGAGACTGGCCATCGGGCACAACGACATCCCGAGCGCGACGGCCTGCTTGTAACTGATCCCGGCCTGATGGGCGACCGCCACGGTGCCCACGACCTTGGCGACGCCGCGCACGACGATGATCGCCAGCGCCGCTACCCCGCCCAGCACGACGTATTCCCACTGGAACGCCAGCGATGTCAGCACGAACAGCACCACGGCAAGCAACCAGCCGGCCGTGCCGAAGTACGCAGGCCAGAGCTGCGGACGCTCGTCCAGATTCCGGAAAATGATCCCGGCGAGCAGCAGCGTGAGCGAGTTCGGCAGCTTGAGCATGTGCACCAGCGCCACCATCAGCATGATCAGACCGATCAGCATCACGAAAGCGTGATGGTCCTGGCTACCGAACTTGCGGAAGACCAGATTGCAGGCCTTGGCCAGCACGAATGCCAGCACGATCGAGCCGATCAGCAGATACAGCGGATGAAACAGCACCACCCAGAAGCTGGAGTGGTAGGCCTGGTGCATCCAGCCGTAGACGAGCTTGACCGCCACGACCGCGTAGACGCTGTTCAGGGCGGCCAGCGCCAGCAGACGCTCCGTCACCTGCCCTTCGGCCCGCAACTCGTTCTTGAGCTGGATGACCACCGCTGGCGAAGTCGCCATGCTGATGGATGCGATCAGGACCGCCGTGAGTGGCGAAACGCTGAACACGCGCAACACCACGTAGACCGCGATGAAGGTGAGCAAAGCTTCGAGCGCGCTGGTGACGATGATCCAGGGATTCGCCCGCATCCATTTCAGGTTGAGGCGGCTACCCAATTCGAACAGCAGCAGGCCCAGCGCCAGGTCGATCAGCAGCCGGATGGCCGCGCTGGTCTGCGCGTCCAGCATCGAGGAAAGACCCAGGGTGCCACCGACCAGCCCGACCACGGCGTAACCGGTGATGCGCGGCAGGCGCAGTCTCCGGAAACAGATTTCCCCCGCGAGACCGGCGAATACCAATGCCAGCCCTGCGAAGAAAACGGGATCGGGCGCCGGCGGCCAGCCCGGAAAAAGGGACAGTTCCGACGTCATTAATGCTCGCTTTGCGCCGCTTGACGGCGCATCAAGTGGTGAAAAGGAAAGAAAGTCGCGCGCGGGGTTGCAGATGAAAGGACAAATGCGCGACGGACCCGAAGGGTTGGGGTCATTTTGCCACAGACGGTTTCCTAGGCTTTCAAACGGTCGTCTCGACGGCCACTGCCCCGCTGCACGGGCGTGTCCGGGCACGTCATCATTGGCGGCCGGATTTCTGCGAAGCATGCAGGGAGGCAGACCTAACTTCGGACGCCTGAGATCGGCGCTGAGGCAGGAACGTACGGGGGCAAGCGCCGACGGCGCGCCGCCCCCGCATGGGGTGGACGTTGAACCCCCATAGGGTCAGATTCGATTTATTGAGCGCTTAGCACTTTCAGAGAACCGGCCCATGACGCCGCGGATTCGCGAGCGTCGAAGGGCGCGAATAACGGTTGGCGCCGGGTTTTGCCTGACGATTCAGGCGTTCCGCCACGCGCCGCCGTCGCGCCCGTCACGCTTTGCGCAGTGCGTGCATCAGATAGCGCGCCGGATCGATGGCGTCTGCCAGATCGCCGCCGATGGGCCACGGCTCGCCCTCGATCTGGCTGGCAACCAGCTCCGCGCACAACGACGCGAACACCAGCCCCCGTGACCCGAAAGCGAAGCTCGCGTACAGGCCGTCGAGACGTGGCAGATCCCGCAGATGCCCGCCGGTCAGACGCCGCCGCATCGGCTCGATGGCGCTCAGATCCGGCAACTGCCCCGCCATCGGCAGACGGTCGGGGACCATCGCGCGAAACGCCGTGCGCCCGCCCAGCTCGGCGGCGGTGCTTTCATTGGCGAGGCCCGCGCTCCCGAACAAGTCGGCATGGGCCGGGAGCAGCGCGGCGAGCCGTCGCAGGTTCGCCTGATGGTCGGCCAGACGCACTTCCTCGGCCGGATCGTCGAATCCGTAGGTCGCGCCTGTGATGGGACCTGCACCGCCAAGGGGGGACGGCGCGACATAGCCGTCTCCACAGACCGGCACGCGCAGGCCGGGCAAGACATCGGGCGGCAGGAAGGTCAGTTGCCCGCGCACCCGACGTACCGGGAGGAACTCGGGCGCGAGAAAAGGCGAGAGCAGCCTTTGGGAGACGTCCGCTGCCGTCACGATAACGACATCCGCTTCGGCAAGCACGCGACCCGAATCGTCCAGCGCGGTCCAGCGACCGTCCTCACGGCGCTCAAGCCGCTCGACGCTCACTCCGTAACGCGCATCGAGCGACGGCCCGGCAGCGACCAGCTCGGCGCGGCAGAGCATCGACGGCGCAAGCCATCCCCCCTCCGGATACCAGACGCCGCCATACGCGAGCGTCTCCCCGGCGAGCGCCGAGGCCTGCTCGACGTCCACCCATTTCGCATACGACTCCGGATACGCGTGCGCATCCATGAGTTGCTGCAAGGCTTGCGCTTCCGTGTCGGACGTGGCGACCTGAAGCAACCCGTCGGCGTGTCCGGGCAGACCGCCGGGCAGCGTGCGCCATTGGGAGAGCGCGTAGAGAAAACCGGCGCGCGTGAGTCGCGAGAGCACATTGTCGTCAGCCGACAATTGCGGATGGAAGACGCCGGCCGGGTTGCCCGAGGCGGCGGTGCCCGGGGCCTGCGCGCGTTCGAAGAGACGCACCCGCCAGCCGCGGGCGACAAGCCGTCGCGCCATGGCAGCGCCCGCCATACCTGCCCCAACGACGATGGCTTCGCGCGCGCGCGAAGCGGGTGCGGGCGGCGGATCGTAGCGTCGCATGCGGTAAGGCGGCGCGTACGGCCCGGCGAGCATCGAGCGCTTCGGCCCGTCGCCGTCATGCTCCACGACCTGAAACCCGGTGGCCACGAGGTCGCGTCTGACCTGCTCCTCCGTGGTGTACGTCGCCAGTGTTGCGTGGTCGCGCGCAAGACGCCCGAGCGACTTAAAGACCTCAAGTGTCCAGATATCGGGGTTCTTCGCCGGAGAAAAACCGTCGAGATAAAACGCATCCGCCCCGACGCGCAGCGTCGGCAGCAGATCGGCGACGTCGCCGAAGCCCACGCTCAGCACGACCCCCGGGGCCAGTTCCAGCCGGTGCCAGCCGGCCACGGGGGCTGGCCACACGTCGCATAGGCGCTGCACCAGCGGCGCGAGTTCGGTCATGCCCGGCTGCACGAGCATCGGTTCGAGCATGCGGCGTAGATCCAGCGGCCGGAACGGAAACTTCTCGAGCGAGACGAAGTGCAGCCGCGCGGGACGTTGCGGGTCTTCGCGCCAGGCGGCCCACGTCGCCAGAAAGTTAAGGCCCAGACCGAAGCCCGTCTCGACGACGACGAACTGATCGCGGCCGCGCCAGCGCCCGGGCAGGCCGTTTCCTTCCAGGAACACATAGCGCGCCTGACCCAACGCGCCATCGGCGCTGTGATAAACGTCCTCGAACACCTCCGAATACGGCGTGCCGTCGTCGGTCGTCGACGGCTGTGCGGGAACGAGCGGGCCAGTGCCCGGGCGGTGGCTCATTCTCCGCTCCGCTCTTCGGTCACGATTTCAATCAGCCCGGGCAGCGAGATCACGCCCAGCCACTTCCCTTCTACACCTGTCACCGGCACCCAGTCGGCGTGCATCTTGCCCACCGAGCGAAGCGCGCTGACCAGCGCCATATCGCCGTCGAGTGCTTTGCACGGCGTGACGGTTTCCGTCCACAGTTCCGGTTTGCCGGTGGCCTGTCGACGCCACCAGCTTGCGGCGTCGAGCGTGCCGATCAGGCGACCGTCTTCCGCGCGTACGACAAGGTTGCGGTAGCCGGTCTCTACGAAGCGCTCACCGATGGCGTCCGAGCTGTCGGCGGCGCTCACCACGGCGTCGTTATCCACCGCCAGCGACGACAACCGCATCTCGCTGCCCTCACCCGTCATAGAGAGCCAGCGGCCCGCCACCTGATTGCGGCGCAGCGACTTGGCGTACACCGAGTCGGCGCGCAGCGTGTGCGCCGTCAGATAGGCCGTGACGCACGCAAGCATGAGCGGCAAGACGACCTGGTAGCTCAGCGTCATCTCGAAGATCATCAGAATCGACATCAGCGGCGCGTACGTCGTGGCCGCCAGAAACGCTCCCATGCCGACGACGGCGTAGCTGCTCGCGACCGATGCCGTCGACGGGGCCAGCGCGTTCATCGCCAGCCCGTAGAGGCTACCGAGCGCAGCACCCACGAAGAGCGTCGGCGTGAAGACCCCGCCCACCGCGCCCGAACCGGCGGACGAAGCCGTCGCCAGCACCTTGAAGATCAGCACCATCGCGAGCGCCTGCCACGCCCAGTGCGTGTGCAGGATCGAGTTCACGACGCTGTAGCCGTTCCCCCAGACCTGCGGCACCTGCAACGACAGCACGCCCACGATCAGGCCGCCAATCGCGAGACGCAGGAACAGCGGGACGGGCAAGGCGCCGAAGCGTTGCTTCGCAGTGTCGAGCAGGCGCAGGAACAGCGGCGCGAGCACACCGGCCAGCACGCCGAGACCGACGTAGAAAAAGACCTCCCAGCCGGAGACGAAGTCGAAGCGCGGCATCTGGTAGACCGCGTCGTAACCGAGGAACTGGCGGATCACGATGTTGGCGATGACCGATGCCACGACCAGCGGCCCGAGTGTGGCCGTCGAGATCGAGCCGTAGACGATCTCCGAGATGAACAGTGCGCCCGCGATGGGGGCGTTGTAAGCGGACGTGATACCGGCCGTCGCACCGCACGCGACCAGCAGGCGCAGCCGCTCGGGCGGGAACGCGAGAATGCGACCGACGAGCGACGCGAACATCGCGGCGAGCTGCACCATCGGTCCTTCCCGGCCAATCGACGCCCCGGACGCCACCGAACACAGCGACGACAGGCTTTTGACGAGCGTCTGACGCAGACTCAGGACGCCCGTGCCGATGGCAATGGCTTCCATGTAGTCGTCGGAGCCCTTCTTGGGCACCCAGAGCGTGGCGTACTGGAGGATGAGCCCGGCGATTAAGCCGCCTGCGGTGGGCAGCAGCAGGCGCTGCCACCAATTGAAGTTCAGCGCCAGCTCGACCATGCCGCTGTGATGACCTGCAAGGAGAAATTGCAGACCGGAGAGCGCTTCACGAAACGCCACGGTCGCCAGCGCCCCCAGCAGCCCGACGATGCCAGCGAGCAGCAGCGTAATTTGCAGGGTGTTCGGTGCGAACTGACGCCGCACCCACACAACAACGGGCGATTTGGCCCAGGCGGACACTGCTGACACGGTTAGAAGACAGTTGTTGTCGTAGTTGGGCCTCATGGTATCGACCGATGCCTTTTTTTGAAAGCACACGGCCCGGCGGGTGATTTTTACCGCAAAAACTGAGGATTGCTCAGGTAACGTAGTTTTTGGAGGGAATTTTGTCGGGGATGCGGTACGGCGAGGCTCGCTGTGGCGAACCGGGCGAGATTCGGATGGGATGATTCCGAAGCGGATTTTTTCGAATCGAATTCGGACGCTTCATTTTCTTCGACGCGATTTTGGAGTGTGTGATTTGCCACCCCGCCGCCGAGATGGATTTGGCACCCATCGGGATGCCGTAGACGTCCATTTTCCGAGCCGCGTTTCGCCGGTCAAATGAAAAGATGAGGATTGCTCAGATAAGGCATTTTTCAGTGCCCGGTTTGCTCCGAATCGAGCGAATCCGTAGCGTAGCGCCACGATCGTCAATTTCTCCCTCCTCTGCTATTTGGCTTCGGTGAATTCCGATGACTACCGCTCGGTCTGGGCATTTCTGAATCGCACTCAGATAAAGGTAATTTTTGAAGCTCAAACGCGGTTTGGACGGCGATTTCAGGGCGTTTCCCGAGGCAGGGCCACGGTTACCTGCGGGCAGGCCGGATTTCGCGACGCCTCCGGTCCCGACGCTTCCCCGGCCCGGTTGATCGGGAGCAAGATCGCGCCGTCGTGCTTATCTCCAGACCGTTCTTCGCGCTGGTCACATTGCACGCGGTGAAATAGAATGGCGCGCAATTGAATTGGAACCGAAGCGTAATACCCGAATGGCAGTGAGCAAAAAGGCCGCACAAAAAACGCCCGTGCGTCTGGAAGATCAATTGGGCTTCGCGTTGTACTCCGCATCGCTGGCGATGACCAAAGCACACAAACCGATGCTCGACAGACTTGGTCTGACCTACTCGCAGTATCTCGCGATGGTGGTGCTCTGGGAGCAGGACGATATCGCCGTCAACCAGTTGGGCGCACGTCTGGGACTCGACTCCGGGACGCTCACACCTTTGCTGAAAAGACTGGAAATCATGGGGCTTTTGACGCGTCGTCGTGGAGAAATCGACGAGCGTCAGGTGTTCATCGATCTCACGCCGCGTGGGGTGAATCTGCGTCGTGAGGCACGTCAGGTGCCCGCGCAGGTGCAGGCGGCAACGGGACAGTCGGACACCGCGCAAAAGACATTACGCAACCTGCTTCTGCAATTGCGCGACGCCCTCAACGACGCGTAGTCAAAACAAAACGCGCGCCTCCTTGCGGAAAAGCGCGCGTCATTCAGTTGTGCGCAATCGAATGCGCCACTGTCAGGAATCAGTGCGCCGGCACGAGCATTTCCATGCCGTCGATTTTCTCGACGGTGTAGCCGGCGTCACGCCACGCATCGAGCCCACCAAGCAGCGGGCGCACCTCCGAAAATCCCTGTCGACGCAGTTCCTGCGCCAGCTTCGCCGCCGTCACTTCGTTGGGACATGCGCAGAACACCACGATCCGGCGGTCGCGTGGGATGTCTTTCAGCTTGGCGGCGATCTCGTCCGGTTCGATGGCCAGTGCGCCCGGAATCGTGAATGGGTCCACGGCGCGGCGCGCGGCCGAGCGCACGTCGATCACGACTGGCGTGATGTCGTCCTTCATCCACGATTCGAGCGTCTGCACGCCGATGCGGGCCATGCGCAGCGAGCGCAGCAGCCGGTAGCGGTTCAGCCAGCGGTTGAGCAGGTAAAGCGCGAAGATCAGCACCACCAGCCAGAGCACACCGCGGCCAAGCGTATCGAAGGCGTCGAGCACTGCGACGATGTGCGAGGCAAAGCCGACGCCGAGCGCCACCGCCAGCCCTGACCAGAGCACGGCACCGATGGCGTCGTACATCAGAAACATGCGCCACGAGACACCGAGCGCGCCAGCCATCGGCACCGACAACGCCGAGAGGCCCGGTACAAAGCGCGCGAACATCAGCACCCGCACACCGTGCCTTCCGATGGCCCCTTCGGTGCGGCTCACGCACGTGTCGGGCGAAATCGACAGTCGGCACATCAGGCGCAGGATGTGGTGGCCGTAGCGGCGTCCGGCGAGGAACCAGAGCGCATCGCCCAGCAGTGCGGCAAAGACCGCCAGTGCGACGATCGACAGCGGCGGGAACAGCGACGTCGAGGCCGTCACGATGAGCGTGGGATAGGCGGGCAACGGCAGCCCCAGCGCCTGTCCGAAGATATTCAGAAAGACGAGCCAGAGCCCGAAGCGGGCGATGAGATCGAACAACATGCCGGGTACCTGTTGGCAGAGAAACGTTACGGGGGGAACCAAAACGCAAATACGTCCAATCGGGCGCGATACCGCATGTTAACGCTGTGCCGTGACGCTCAGAAGCCGTGAAGCCGAAAAGTATTGTTGCGGATCTGGAACGATGGCCGTGATGTCCCGGGAACACACGCCCCTATCGAGCCAATAGTGCCCGGCGCGACGGGGCGACCGGGTGTCAGTGCCCCATCGCCGCCGACGTCCCCTTTTTCGGTTTAGTCAGCCAAACCAGCGCCGCCATCGCGAGAAAGACATACCCCGACAGATGGAAGATGTCGTTCGTCGCCAGCATGAAGGATTGCCGCGTAACGAGGTCGTTGAGCACCCCGAGGTCCGCGCCGTTGGTGAGACCGAGTCCCTGACGGAGCTGGTCGAGGTAGCTCGTCGTGGCGTCGGAGTATGGCGTGATGTGCTCGACGAGCCGCGCGTGATGGTAGATCGCCCGATCCTCCCACATCGTCGTACTGATAGCCGTGCCGATGGCGCCCGAGAGCGTCCGGAAGAAGTTCGACAAGCCCGAAGCCGCCGCGAGACGCTCGTCCGAGATGCTGGAAAGCGTGATCGTTGTGACCGGCACGAAGAAGCACGCGATGCCGATGCCCTGCACGAGTCGCGGCTCGATGACCTTCGCAAACGACAGATTCAGCGCGAAATGCGAGTTCCAGAACGACACCCCCGCAAACACGAAGAACGCGAACGAGGCCACGGCGCGCAGATTCAGCCGGTTCATGTTCTGCCCGATGATGGGCGAGAGAACGAGCGCCAGCAGGCCCACCGGCGCTGTCGCAAGCCCTGCCTTGCCTGCGGTGTAGTCCATCACCGTTTGCAACCACAGCGGGAAGATCACGACCGACGCGAAGAACGTCATGAAGCCGAACGAAATCACCACGACGCCCAGCGCAAAGTTTCGATCCTTGAACAGGGTGAGATCGACAATCGGTTTGTCGGACGTCAGCTCCCACAGGATCAGGAACGACAGACAGATCGCGGCGGTGAGCGCGAGTGTGACGATCAGGCTGTTGTTGAACCAGTCGCGATCCTTGCCGAGGTCGAGCATCATCTGCAACGAGCCGACGCCGATGGCCAGCAGCGCGAGACCGATCAGATCGATAGGCAGTTTCTGCGTCTTCGTTTCATGCCCGCGCAGCAGGATCCAACACGATACGGCGGAGAAAATGCCGACCGGCACGTTGATGTAGAAGATCCACGGCCAGGTGTAGTTGTCGGTGATCCAGCCGCCGACAACGGGGCCGAAGATCGGCGCGACGATGACCGTCATGGCCCACAGGCCCAGCGCGAGACCGCGTTTTTTCTCCGGGAAGCTGCGCAGCAGGATCGTTTGCGAGAGCGGCACCATCGGGCCGGAGACAAGCCCTTGCAGCAGACGGAAGAACACCAGCGATTCCATGTTCGGGGCGAGGCCGCACAGCATCGATGCGATGGTGAAGGCCGCCACGGACATGACGAAGAGCCTCGCTTCGCCCACCCGCCGCGCGAGCCATCCTGTCAGCGGCACGGCGATGGCGGCAGCCACCGCGTACGAACTGATCACCCACGTGCCCTGACTGTTCGACACACCGACGCTCCCGGCGATGGTCGGCACGGCAACGTTGGCGATGGACGTGTCGAGCACCTCCATGAACGTGCCCAATGCGAGGCCCACGGTAAGGATCGCCAGTCGTGCGCCGGTGAGCGGTGCGCCTTGCGGCGGGGCGGCGGAGGATGCCGTGGCGGCGTCTGCCATGTAAAACGTCTCCCTGTATTGATGGCCGGACGATGTTGGTCCCAGTAGCGTCCGGCGTCCGTGGCATCGCGGCCAAAGTCTTCCCCGGATGGTGCCGCACATCCCGCGCGCTGTGCGACGCAGGTTTGGAAGTGAGTCTCTAAATTGTCAGATTGCGCTCGTAACTCTCTCGAAATTTAGCTCATCTTGCGTGAATCACGCGCCCTGCAAGGGTTTGCGACCGGCCCGGATCGGGGCGTTCGGGGGTGGCGCGGCGATTCACCGGCGGCGGCCGAACGTCAGACGTTTTTGCCCCTTGACGGCGTTCGGGCGGCGGGATTGAATCGCCGGTAGCGCTCGACGTTAGCGATGCAACGTCGCAGTCCCCAGGGCGCTGTCGTCGCTTTATCGATGTCGTGCAGGCTCAAATAAGAAAACGCTCGTCCACCGCCTACCGGCGTCCCGGCGACAGCAAAATCACAGGATAAGCCCATGCAGCCAGGTAGCGTCGTTCCTCTTTATTACAGCGAATTCCTTGTCCTGCTGTCCTTCGTGATCTCGGCGCTGGGGGCCTATGTCGCGCTGGTCGCGGCGTCGCGCATTCGCGACGAAGACGGACGCATCAGCCTTGGCTATCTTTCGGTGTCTGCGCTGGCGCTCGGCGGCATCGGCATCTGGGGCATGCATTTCATTGGGATGGCGGCGCAGCGCATGCCGTTTCCCGTCTCCTATTCCCTCTGGCCGACCGTTGGCAGTCTGGTGCTTGCAGTCGTCGTCTCCGGGGCGGCGCTCTGGTTCGTGGCTCGTGCGTCGTATCGCAACATCCTGCAATGCGCGATTGCGGGCGTTGGCGCGGGACTCGGTGTGGCCGGTATGCATTATCTCGGCATGAGCGCGATGCGCACGCAAGCGTATTTCGAATGGGACACCACGATCATTGCGCTGTCCGTGCTGATCGCCATTGTGGCGGCGAGTGTGGCGCTGTGGCTGGCGTTCCATCTGGAAACGAGTCTGCAACGCGCACTGGCGGCGCTGGTGATGGCGGTCGCCGTGTGCGGCATGCACTACACGGGCATGCGCGCCGGGACGATCATCTGCACAGCCGAGACGCGCGCGCAGGTTAGCCTGCGACTCGGGGGAGATACGCTGCCGTACGGTGTGTTTGCCATTGCCTGCGTGGTGTTGCTGGGCATGGCGGTGCTGCTGTATCGCACGTCGCGCAGACGACGCGCGCGCATGGCCGCGCGGCTCGATGCACTCATGCGTCAGCGGGCGGGGCATGTCTGAGGTGCACCTTCCGGACGTCGCACCGAATCCATTGAATCCATGAAAAACGCCGGCCTGTCTTTCGACGGGCCGGCGTTTTTCATGCGTTGCCTACCAAGCGCCTCGCGGCGCAGCACGATGTTCAGTGCAGGATCGGGCTTCCTCCGACAGGCATGACGTCACCTGTTTCAATCAGGTCGACGATATCGAACGGTTCAGTGTTGAGCTCGCGCGATGCACCGGGCTGGCCGGCATACCACCTAACCATCGCCATATGACCCAACACACGGATCACGATGCCAATGGCATCACGCGGCACTGCGATGTGTTTAGATTTGACGATCGATCCGACTTGCACTTGAGCCTCCTGCGAATGACGAGAAACCGACATGCCGACCGGACGGCCAACACATCGTCATCCGACTATACCGTATTGCGTTGCGGGCATTGCCGATTTCTCGGCGGACGTCTCGAAAAAGCCGTCCGGTTGCCCACCGGGCTGTCCGCTATGGTGCTCGGCTAACAAGCGATAGTGCGGCCCGCGTGGTGTGCGCACCGAATGCACGAGAACATAGCCGTCGCAATGCCAGATCAGCGGAGGCGGATAGAGATCCGACGGCGCTCGCCGCGCATGACGCAGCAGCGACACGTGGGGACGGAAGGACTGCGTCACGACCCGCGCACCGGTGGCACGCCATTGAGAGAGCAGCGTGTTGCGGGTGGCGACGAGATGGTCAGGCACGCTCGGCGCACCCGCCCAGACGATCTTCCTGTCCGACCAATAGCCCAGATGATCAAAGGTCAGCGTGAACGGTTCGAGCGGCGTGCGCTGCATGAGCGCGAGTAACATGGGCAGACGCGCGGGATCGATCTCGTCGAGGAAGGCGAGCGTCAGATGCAACGTCTGGGCGCGGAGCACGCGTCCGCCGCATTCCGAATGTGCCGACGAGGCCCAATCGTGAAGCTGCGCGCGCACACCCGGCCCCGGCCAAAGCGCAAGGAAGAGTCGCATGGGAACACCAGAGAATGGATCCGACTGATGATTCTCATAGTAGGCGGGCGCTCAGGCGAATGCCAGCGGCATGCCTCACCGGTTTCGGCGCCCCGAGACGTGGCCTTCTCGTGCGATTCGTCCGATATCAGTTCGTGGAGATGCCCGGCGTGATGCCGCGGCGATTGCGGCGCGGTGTCTCAGGCGGCTTCTCCTCTGCCTTGGGCGCGGGTGGACGCGTGATGCTGTTCCAGTTGTTCTGGATCGCAGTGTCGGTGGTGTCGCGGGAGACAGCGCGCGAGATATCGGCGCTCGGATTGAACACGGACGAACCGCCTGCGGGAGCCGCGCTATTGGCAGGCGCTGACGTGTTTTGCGCGTGTGCGTGCGGGGTGACGAACAATGCGGCGGCGATGGTCACAGGCAGCGTCAGCCACAGCGCTTTATGGAGCGACTTATGTAGCGGCTTTTGCAGCACAGATGCGCTCGGTGCGCGGGAGGTGAAGCGGGACGTCGAGTCGTGGGCCATCGGATGTCTCGTGCGAGAACACATACGACGGCCGACGTCTGTGCCCGGGCGGGCTAACGTCGGCTGACGTCTGTCTTCTAGCTATTGTCGATAGGGGTCAGTAGCTGCCGGGCGGCGGCTTCCAGCCCGGGGGCGGAGGCGGCGGCGGTGCATAGCGCTGAATCGGTTGCGACGATACCATGTCGCCGCGCACGGGAACGCGATTGCCTGAGGCGTACATGCACTGAACGTAGGCCTGATCATAACGGCTTTGCGTCAGGTATGCAGACGACTGGGCACTGCCCGCACCGACGGCACCGCCCGCGAGCAGACCGGCCCCGGCACCGATGGCAGCACCCGATCCGCCGCCAATGGCGGCACCCGCTGCCGCGCCCAGCGCGGTGCCGAGCACGGCGCTACCGATGGCGCTGGTGTTGGCGGCGGTGGCGGTATCCACACCGCCGTTTTGTCCGGACGCGTATTGGCGGCAGTTGAAGTCGTCTTGCCGGAACTGATCGAACGACTTCCCGGTGCCGGGCAGAGCCATCATGCTGGGCCCGTTAGGGACCACGACGCAGCCTGCGAGCGTTGCTGCTGCGATAACAATGGCCACTGGGGCCGCAAGACGCTTCAGGCGGGGCTGCGAGTCGAATGACATTACGTGTCTCCCGATCAGTTCGATGCCGGTTGCGCGGGCACTTCTCGCCAACCGGACGGACACGTTTTCACGTAGGGATAGTAGGCGCCTGCCTTGTCGCAGTAGTACCAGGTGTCGCTATTCGCACCGGGCTGATCGTATTGCGCACCCGCTTGCGGTTGCTCGATGTACTGCTGCGGTTGGCTGGGAACGACGACGAGGGGCGGCGCGTAATACGGCGACGGTGCGGCGTACGGATAGGCGTAGGGGTATGGGTAATAGCCGGGACCGACCCAGACGCCCACGCGGCCATGCCAGGCGAAGGCGCTGCTGCTGGCCATGGCAGCGGCCACGGCGACGAAGCCGAGGACAACAGGAAGACGTTTCACGACACGGACCTCGAAGAACCCTGGAGCTGACGTCTCCGAGTCTAGGCCCCACGCCCCTGCGGAGCAATTACGATGGCTGTTAGAAGTGTTTCAAAGCATTACCTTTCGGGGGCGGGCGACGGTGCGGGAGAAGGCGTTGACGGTGTATCGAAGCGTGTACCGCGAGCGTGCAGCTACATGTGGTTACACGTGCGGTGATCGCGGGGAGAGGATCTTAAGATCCGCTTAAGCTTGGCTTCGCATACTGGGTTCGTCACTCGCACACCACTCGCATCGCAAGTGCCGCTCACAGAGGCCCATCATGAACCCGCAAGAAATGCAGACCCTTCAGAACTTTCTGACCCAACTCACGCAAGCGCAGGCAGGCGTCAAGGACGAGCAAGCCGAGGTGTTGATTGCCGACGCCGTGCGCCGTCAGCCGGACGCTGCTTACCTCCTCGTGCAGCGCGCGTTGCTGCTTGACCATGCGCTGGTCTCGGCGCGCGCGCAGATTGCGACGCTGCAATCGCAATTGCAGGCTGCGCAGGCGTCACAAGGTGCTCAGGGCGGCGCTCACGATTCGTTCCTTGGCGGAGGTAATGCGTGGGGGAATGGCGGGAATGCTGCGGGCGCAAGTGGCGCGGCGGGTTCGGCTGGCGTAGGTGGCTATAGCGGCGGCCCTGCGGCTGTGCAGGCGACGTATCCGGCACAGATGCAGGCACCGGCGCAGGTGCCGCCCCAACCTGCAGCACCGGCTCAACGCTCCGGATGGCTGAGCGACGGCGCACGCGGCACGCTCGGCAGCATCGCAACGACAGCCGCTGGCGTGGCGGGCGGCGCTTTCCTCTTCCAGGGCATCGAAAGCCTGTTCCACCGCAACGGCGGCGGCGGCTTCTTCGGTCAACCGGCGATGGGCGGATTGGGCAGCGGCATGATGCCCTCAGAGACGATCATCAACAACACGATCTATGAAGACGGAAACGGTATTAGCAGCGGTGGTGGAAATGGCAACGGAAGCGACAACTTCCTGGACACGTCGAACTCGGACTTCTCGAACATCGACGACGGCCTGATGGACACCGGCGACTACGACGACGATTCGAATTTCATCTGACGTATGAGGCAGCGAGCGTGGTTGGAGCGCTCGCTGCATCAATGTTGTGACGTCACTTCCCGATACAAAACCGGCTGAAAATCACCCCCAACAAATCGTCCGAAGTGAACTCGCCGGTAATCGTGCTGAGTTGTTCTTGCGCAAGACGCAATTCCTCGGCGAAGAGGTCGAGGGCACCGGCGTTCTGACGCGCGTGCGCGTCCGCCATCTCGACGTGCTCTCGCGCGGCGCGCAACGCCGACAGGTGACGCTCCCGCGCCAGGAACACACCTTCGTTGCCCGCCTGCCACCCTGCGATCTTCAGTAATTCGGCACGCAGGAAATCGATCCCCTGCCCGCCCTTCGCCGACAAGCGAACACCCAGCGGCGCGGCGCCTTCCTTCGGCAAGACCGTCGCCGGTTCGCCCGCCAGATCCGTCTTGTTGTACACACGCACGATGGGCACGTGCTTGGGCAATTGCGTCGCGATGACTTCGTCTTCCGGCGTCATCCCGGTGCGGGTGTCGAGCAGATGCAGCACAGCATCCGCTTTCGCGATTTCGCTCCAGCTGCGCGCGATGCCGATGCGCTCGACCTCGTCCTCGGTCTCCCGCAATCCTGCTGTGTCGATGATGTGCAGAGGAATGCCGTCGATCTGAATCGTCTGCTGCACTTTGTCGCGCGTGGTCCCGGCAATCGGCGTGACGATGGCCAGCTCAGCCCCAGCCAGTGCATTGAGTAACGACGACTTGCCCACGTTCGGCTGACCCGCCAGCACGACGTTGATCCCCTCGCGCAGCAACGCACCCTGCTTGGCCTGCGACAGCACCTGCGCCAACTGCGCGCGGATGCGTTCGAGTTGCCCGAAGGCGTCGGCGGCTTCCAGAAAATCGATCTCTTCTTCCGGGAAGTCGAGCGTCGCTTCCACCAGCATGCGCAGATGAATGACCAGATCCACCAGCGAATGAATTTCGCGCGAGAACGCACCGTCCAGCGACCGGCTCGCCGAGCGTGCCGCCGCCTCGGTGCTCGCCTCGATCAGGTCGGCCACCGCCTCGGCTTGCGCCAGATCGAGCTTGTCGTTCAGAAACGCGCGATGGGTGAACTCCCCCGGTTCCGCAAGACGCACGCCTAGCTCAGCCCCTTCGTCGATACAACGCTGCAACAGCAATTGCAGCACGATGGGGCCGCCGTGACCCTGCAGCTCCAGGACGTCCTCACCGGTGTACGAATTCGGACCGGGGAAGTACAACGCGATACCGCGATCGAGCGCGTCGCCCGCACCGTCCAGAAACGCCAGATACGACGCGTGCCGCGGCTTGAGCGGCTGACCGACCAGACGTGCGATGACGCGCTGCACCGCCTCGCCGCGATGCTTGCCGAAGGAGACGCGCACCACGCCGATACCGCCGCGTCCGGGGGCGGTGGCAATGGCGGCAATCGGAACGGTGGAGACGGTAGCGCTCATGGAACGATTCGCTGAAAAACGGTGGCTTATTTTGACATGCACCAAACAAAACCGCCCGCGAGAGACTCGCGGGCGGCTGTGTCAGTCAGACGGTCGGACGTGAATCGTCAGGCCGCCTTTTCCTTCTTTTTGGTACCGAGCATCCGGTTGATGGACCATTGCTGCGCGATCGACAACGTGTTGTTGACCACGTAGTACAGCACCAGACCCGACGGCAGGAAGAGGAACATGACCGAGAAAATCAGCGGCATGAACATCATCATCTTGGCCTGCATCGGATCCGGCGGCGTCGGGTTCAGCTTCGTCTGGATGAACATCGACACGGCCATCAGCACCGGCAGGATGTAATACGGATCCTGCGTCGAGAGGTCATGAATCCAGCCCAGCCACGGCGCGCCGCGCATTTCCACCGACGAGAGCAGCACCCAGTACAGCGCAATGAACACCGGAATCTGAATCACGATCGGGATACAGCCACCGAACGGATTGACCTTCTCGGTCTTGTACAGCTCCATGAGCGCCGCGTTCATCTTCTGCGGGTCGCTCTTGTAGCGCTCGCGCAGCGCTTGCATGCGCGGCGTGATTTCCTTCATGCGCGCCATCGACTTGTAGCTTGCTGCCGACAGCGGGAAGAACACCAGCTTGATGATCACGGTCACGGCGATGATCGCCCAACCCCAGTTGCCGATCAGCGCATGCAGCTTCGAGAGCAGCCAGAACAGCGGCTTGGCAAGGATCGTGAAGTAACCGTAGTCCTTCGTCAGCTCCAGGCCCGGCGCGATCTGCTCGAGCATGTGCTCTTCCTGCGGACCTGCGAACAGACGCGCATCGACCGTCTCGCTGCCATTCGCCGGAATAGCGGCGAGCGTTTGTCGCACGCCAACGCGGTACAGACCGTTGTCCAGCTTCTGGACGTAGTTCTTGCGCTCTGCGCCTTCCTTCGGAATCCAGGCCGTGGCGAAGTAATGCTGCACCATGCCGATCCAGCCATCGTTCGACTGCTTGACGTACTTCGCCTTGTCTTTGTCGATGTCGCTGAACGTGATCTTCTGGAATTTCTCGTCACTGCTGTAGACCGTCGGGCCCGTGAACGTGTGCGAGAACTTCGCGCCGCTGATTTCACGGCCGTCACGCACCAGTTCCATGTACAGCGTCGGCTTGATGGGGGCGTCAGTCTTGTTGACGATCGTGTTCGACACGTCGATCACATAGCTGCCGCGATGGAACGTGTAAGCACGCACCAACTGCAGACCGCCCTTGACCGGCGACTCGAACTTCACGGTCAGCGTGTCGCCCGTCATCGTGGTCGGACCCGGCACCATCGTGAAGATGTCGTTGTGGTTCGGGAAGTCGCCGTCGACCAGACCCGTGCGGGCGAAGTACTGATGGCTCGGGGTGTTGTCGAACAGCACGACGTGCTTGTCGGCCTCGTCGGCGTCCGGCCACTTCGTGAGCGCGAGGAACGACAGCGTGCCGCCCTGCGTGCTGATGTCGGCTTCGTAGACGTCGGTGTTGATGCGGACGTTCTGCGCGGTCGCAGCGGCGGGGGCATTACCCGGTGCATTGCTCGTCGCCGGGTTGGCGTTGGCAGCCTGCGGCAGGTCGTTGCCCGCTGTCTTGTTACCCGTGGCGGCCGGGGCGGAAGCTTCCGGCGTCGGGAAGAACAACGACGAATGGCCATTGGCGCGTTGCCAGTTGTCGAAAAGCATCACGACAGACAGCGCGAAAATGACCCAGAGTACGGTGCGTTTGATGTCCATGCGGTAACTCGTGGTGGACGAAACTCAGGAATGGCCCGGCGCGCGGCGCGTAACTGCCGATGCGGCCGCGGGCCCGGACGAGACCGTCTGCTTAGCTCGCGACGTGTCGCTTCCGGCGGCCTTGTCGGCGCCATCGGCGGGGGTGTCGGGAACGTTACAGACGTGTCGAGCCGGCGGTACGGGATCGAAACCGCCGGGATGAAACGGATGACAGCGACATAGACGCCGGGCCGCGAGATAAGTGCCGTAACCGGCACCGTGCTCGACGATGGCCTCGCGTGCGTAGTCCGAGCAGCTCGGATGAAAGCGGCAACGGTTCCCCAGCCAGGGACTGATCACCAGCTTGTAACCGCGCAGGAGCAACAACAGCACGCTTCGCATCTCGATTCCGCCTGTCAGTCCGGCCACAGGGTGGCCGGGTGGGCGGCGCATGCCCGGGGTCGGGCGCTACCGTGTGGGGACTAACTACCTTCCGTCTTGTCGTCGGACGCGCGGCGCTTGCGGGCAGCTTTCTCAGCTGCGTCGAAGAGCTGCGCGAACTCGGTCTGGCACAGTGTGTTCAACACTGGCGCAGCGGCCGCCGTATACGTCCCCTTGTCGAATCGCCGGGTCAGTCGCAGTACGAAGTCCCAGCCGGCCAGCGCCTCACGACGCTGACGGAACATCTCGCGAGCCTGACGTTTGATCAGATTGCGAGTGACCGCGCGCGGTGCATGCTTCTTACCGACGACAATGCCGATGCGGCCTTCATGAGGCGTGGCATCGGCAGGGGTGTCCGGCGCTTCTTCGCGCCAGCGCATATACAACACGAAGTGCGCGCTGCGACGCAGAGGGCGCAAACTAAAAACGGATGAAAACTCATCCGTTTTGAGAAGTCGCGCGGCTTTGGGAAACCCCAGTGCCGGGACTTCGCGCCTTGCGGATTTAACGCGCAAACCGCGGTACGACCGAGAACCGCGATTAGACGGCCAGGCGCTTACGGCCCTTGGCGCGACGAGCGGCGATGACCTTGCGGCCGCCACGGGTCTTCATGCGAACCAGGAAGCCATGGGTGCGCTTGCGGCGCGTCACGGAAGGCTGAAAAGTACGTTTCATGATGCACTCACTGTGTGAAAAAATTCCCGCGCAGCAGCATCGTAAAACGCCACAAGGACACCGTGAAAACCTGCAAATTCAAGGACTTTCACGCGCGGCCCAGCCGTCGGGAGTTGGATAGGAATCCGGTTATCTTTCTAACGAACCCGCTATTTAATCGGCTTTTCCGTTGTGTGTCAATAGGTTAGCCATCGCCCCGACGGCATCCGCACACGATCGGTGCCGTCGTTGTCGCGGAACCGCCAGCCCGTGGGGCTGTGGCTGTGGATAATGGCGGAAATTGTCCGATGCTTCACTTTTTACCGGTGGATAAATGGGAAATCGTGAAGATGTTCTGGCGGTCGCGGCAAATCGTCGCAATTGCCGGTCATTTGCGCAACCATCCCGCGAAGTCAGACGGGTTAACGCGGTGCGCCCGCCCGGAGATGCGCGTGCTGTGGGCATTCCTGTGGATAACTCGCTTTGCGGACGCTTTGGCGGTAAAATCCCCCATCAATTTTTTTCCCAGCAGAGTACCGGTGACGCCGCCATGTGGATAGCGCGCCGGGTTTTGTCGTCTGCGCGCGCCGGAGCGACCGGCAGCACGCGCGAGACCAAGCCCGAGCGCCGCGCCGTGGTTCGTCGCATGCCGGACGTCTGCAATGCGCCGCTGGTCCGACTCGATCCCGGCCGGTCACCCGTCCCCCAAGCGTTGGCGGACGGATTTCCGGCTTGGTTTGGCGCGTTCTGCCCCCATATCTGATGTAACGGATAGTGGACGGCAAGAGCGCCAGACGAAGCAGTCGGATGGGCCCCGCGCCACCTGGATACACGCTGCATGAACGACTTCTGGCAACACTGCGCGACCCGTCTCGAACAAGAGCTCACGCCTCAGCAGTTCCGTACCTGGATCAAACCGCTGGCACCGCTCGATTTCGACGAACAGGCGCGCACGCTCAAGATTGGCGCGCCCAACCGCTTCAAGCTGGATTGGGTGAAGAGCCAATTCTCCGGGCGCATCCAGAGTATGGCGTCGGACTATTGGAATGCCCCGATCGAAGTGACGTTCGTCCTCGATCCGAAGGCCGGTTTGCGGGTGCCCTCTTCCACGACGGTGACCCCGCCGTCGGCACCGAGTGCCGCGCCCGCCCCCGTACCCGCGACTGTGGCGCGGGCCAATCCGACGGCTGCCGCCGCCCACGCGGCCGTGGCCGGCGCGAACGGCAATCACGCGGCAGATGCCGCAGCGCTCGACGGCGAACGTCCCGATCTGGAAGCGAGCGAAGCCGAAGCCGTACGTCGCAACTGGCGCGTGACACCGCAGGAACCCGCACAAGTCGGCGAAGTCGAGTCGATCTACGAGCGCTCGAAGCTCAACCCGGTGCTGACCTTCGACAACTTCGTGACGGGTAAGTCGAACCAGCTCGCCCGCGCTGCCGCCATTCAGGTGGCGAATAACCCGGGGACTTCGTATAACCCGTTGTTCCTGTACGGTGGCGTCGGTCTGGGTAAGACCCACTTGATCCACGCCATCGGCAACCAATTGCTGGCCGAGAAGCAGAATCCGCGCATTCGTTACATCCACGCCGAGCAATACGTATCCGACGTGGTGAAGGCGTATCAGCGCAAGGCATTTGACGAATTTAAGCGCTATTACCATTCGCTCGATCTGCTGCTGATCGACGATATTCAGTTCTTCTCGGGCAAGAGCCGTACGCAGGAAGAATTCTTCTATGCGTTCGAGGCGCTGATCGCGAATCGTGCGCAGGTGATCATCACGAGCGACACGTATCCGAAGGAAATCACCGGCATCGACGACCGGCTGATTTCGCGCTTCGATTCGGGGCTGACGGTGGCCATCGAGCCGCCCGAACTCGAAATGCGCGTGGCGATTTTGATCAAGAAGGCGCAGGCCGAAGGCGTGGGATTGTCGGAGGACGTGGCGTTCTTCGTCGGTAAGCACCTGCGCTCGAACGTCCGTGAACTGGAAGGTGCGCTGCGCAAGATTCTGGCGTACTCGAAGTTCCACGGCCGTGAGATCACGATCGAGCTGACGAAGGAAGCGCTGAAGGATCTGTTGACGGTTCAGAATCGTCAGATTTCCGTCGAGAATATTCAGAAGACGGTCGCCGATTTTTACAATATCAAGGTCGCCGACATGTATTCGAAAAAGCGGCCTGCCAATATTGCACGGCCGCGGCAGATTGCCATGTATCTGGCGAAGGAACTGACGCAGAAGAGCTTGCCGGAAATCGGCGAACTGTTCGGTGGCCGCGACCATACGACGGTGCTGCACGCGGTACGCAAGATTGCGGAAGAGCGAGGCAAGGATGCGCAGCTCAATCACGAGTTGCACGTGCTGGAGCAGACGCTCAAGGGGTAACGGCCAGCGAAGGCGCAGGGGGACGGGCGGGGTTGCCTGCATCCCTGTGGATAAGCTGGGAGCGGTTTGGGGGAAACTGGTGTTTTCGGGCACAATAGCGGATCGGCGCACAATGCGTCCCTGGCTCGTCCACAGCGTTTTCCGCCCTGTTATCCCATCTGCAAGTGATTGATTGATAAGGGAATCTTCGGGTTTTCAGCAGAAACTGGCACCCGTTAACAGTTACTACGAAGGATAAATATGCAATTGGTCAAAACTCAACGAGACAATCTGCTGCGGCCGCTGCAAATTGTGAGTGGCATCGTCGAGCGTCGCCACACGTTGCCGATTCTGGCCAATTTGCTGATTCGCAAGCACGGACAGGACATTTCCTTCCTGTCGACCGACCTTGAGTTGCAGATCACCACGACCGCCGACTGCGGCGCCGGCGCCGATGATGTGGCGACGACCGTGGCTGCGCGCAAGCTGCTCGACATCCTGCGCAACATGCCGGACGCTGAAGTGGCGCTCTCGCTGTCGGATAAGCGTCTGACGGTGCAGGCGGGCAAGAGCCGTTTCCAGTTGCAGACGCTGGCGGCTGAAGATTTCCCGACGGTAGCCGAAGCCAATGACTACGCCGCGAGCTTCGCGCTTCCGCAGCGTGCGTTCCGCCAACTGTTGGGCATGGTGCATTTTGCGATGGCGCAGCAGGACATCCGTTACTACCTGAACGGTATGTTGCTGGTGGTCGAGGGCGAGAAGATCGAAGCGGTCGCGACGGACGGTCACCGTCTGGCGTACTGCAATACGACGATTGCCGGTGAGAAGTTTGCGCGTCAGGAAGTGATCATCCCGCGCAAGACGATTCTCGAGTTGCAGCGTTTGCTCGAAGACATCGACGATCCGGTGCAGATCGACGTGGCGCCGAGCCAGGTCAAGTTCCGTTTCGCGAACGTCGAGCTGGTGTCGAAGCTGGTCGAGGGCAAATTCCCCGACTTCAACCGGGTGATCCCGAAGGGTTACAACAAGAGCTTCGTGATCAGCCGTGAAGAGCTGCATCGTTCGCTGCAACGTGCGGCGATCGTCACGTCGGACAAGTTCAAGGGTGTGCGTTTTCTGGTGAGCGAAAACCAGTTGAAGATCAGCGCGAACAACACCGAAAACGAAGAAGCGCAGGAAGAGATCGAGATCGATTACACGGGCGAGTCGGTGGACATCGGCTTTAACGTGACGTATCTGCTCGACGTGCTGTCGAACCTGAAGGTCGAGCAAGTGAAGGTGAGCCTCGGCGATGCCAATTCGAGCGCACTGATCACCCTGCCGGACAACGACGAATTCAAATACGTCGTCATGCCGATGCGCATTTGAGCGGATATTCCGCCATACGCGCCGTCACACATGCGCGAAGGGGCCGAGCGCCCCTTTGGCGTTTCTAGAGAATTATCCTTTTGCGGGATAAGCGGCCTTCGGAGCGCCAAAAGCGTGCTGGGGGTGGCAGGTCATGAAGCAGTAATTCGTCAGCAATGACGCAGTAACCGGAAGATTGTCATGAGCGAACAGCAAAAGCAGGCCGAAAACGGCTACGGCGCAGCCTCCATCCAGATCCTCGAAGGTCTGGAGGCTGTACGCAAGCGTCCCGGCATGTACATTGGCGACACGTCGGACGGCACGGGCCTGCATCACCTGGTTTTCGAGGTGTTGGACAACTCGATCGACGAGGCATTGGCGGGTTACTGCGACGACATTCATGTCGTCATTCACGCCGACAACTCCATTTCCGTGACGGACAACGGTCGCGGCATTCCCACGGGCATCAAGTTCGACGACAAGCACGAGCCGAAGCGTAGCGCGGCGGAAATCGTGATGACGGAACTGCACGCGGGCGGCAAGTTCGACCAGAACAGCTACAAGGTGTCGGGTGGTCTGCACGGCGTGGGCGTGTCGTGCGTGAACGCGCTGTCGACCTATCTGAAGCTCACCGTGCGTCGCGACGGCAAGAAGCACTTCATGGAGTTCCATCGGGGCGTCCCGCAGAACCGCGAACTTGAAGTGGTCGACGGCGTTGAGACGTCGCCGCTGAAGTTGCTGGGCGACACCGACAAGCGTGGTACGGAAGTGCACTTCCTGGCCGACGAAACGATCTTCGGCAAGGTCGAGTTCCACTACGACATTCTCGCCAAGCGCATGCGCGAGCTGTCCTTCCTGAACAACGGCGTTCGTATTCGTCTGACGGATCAGCGCACGGGCAAGGAAGACGATTTCGCCTTTGGTGGCGGCGTGAAGGGTTTCGTCGAGTACATCAACAAGTCGAAGACGGTGCTGCACCCGACCGTGTTCCACGTGATGGGCGAGCGCGACGGTATCGGCGTGGAAGTCGCCATGCAGTGGAACGACAGCTACAACGAAACGGTGCTGTGCTTCACGAACAACATTCCGCAGCGTGACGGTGGTTCGCACTTGACGGGTCTGCGTGCGGCGATGACGCGCGTGATCAACAAGTACATCGCCGAGAGCGAAATCGCCAAGAAGGCGAAGGTCGAGACGACGGGCGACGACATGCGCGAGGGTCTGACCTGCGTGTTGTCGGTGAAGGTACCGGAGCCGAAGTTCTCGTCGCAGACGAAGGACAAGCTGGTGTCGTCGGAAGTGCGTGCGCCGGTGGAAGAGTATGTGGCGAAGGCGCTTGAGGACTTCCTGCAAGAGACGCCGAACGACGCGAAGATCATTTGCACGAAGATCGTGGAAGCGGCGCGTGCGCGCGACGCGGCACGTAAGGCACGTGAAATGACGCGTCGTAAGGGCGTGCTCGACGGCGTGGGTCTGCCGGGCAAGCTGGCGGACTGCCAGGAGAAGGATCCGGCGCTGTGCGAAATCTACGTGGTCGAGGGCGACTCGGCAGGTGGTTCCGCGAAGCAGGGTCGCGACCGTAAGTTCCAGGCGATTCTGCCGCTGCGCGGCAAGGTGCTGAACGTTGAGAAGGCGCGCTTCGACAAGCTGATTTCGAGCGAGCAGATCGTGACGCTGATCACGGCACTGGGCTGCGGTATCGGCAAGGACGATTACAACATCGACAAGCTGCGTTACCACCGCATCATCATCATGACCGATGCTGACGTGGACGGCGCGCACATCCGCACGTTGTTGCTGACGTTCCTGTACCGTCAGGTGCCGGAGCTGATCGAGCGTGGTTACGTGTATATCGCGCAGCCGCCGCTGTACAAGGTCAAGCACAACAAGGACGAGCGTTACATCAAGGACGAGAGCGAGCTGGCGCAGTACATGCTGAAGCTGGCGCTGAACAATGCCGAGCTGACGCCGTCGACGGGCGCTGCCCCGATCTCGGGCGACGCGCTGGGCGAGCTGACGCGCAGCTATCAGCTGTCGGACGGCGTGATCGAGCGTCTGAGCCGCTTGTACGAGCCGTCGGTACTGACGGCCGTGACCGAAGGCGTCGAGATCAATCTGGACACTGAGGAAGCGGCGGCGAAGTCGGCGAAGGCACTGGAAGCTGCGCTCAGCAATGACCCGCTGGCCCCGGAGATCACGATCACGGCGGTGACGGAAGAAGTCGAGAACGCCGACCCGGTGGTCTCGCTGCGCGTGGACCGTCGTCATCACGGCAACGTGAAGGTGACTGTGATCGATCCGGATTTCTTGCAGACGGCGGATTACGCGCAACTGCAAAAGACGGCGGAAACGTTCAAGGGCTTGATCGGCGAAGGTGCAACGATCAAGCGCGGCGAGCGCTCGCAACCGGTGACGAACTTCAAGTCGGCGATGAAGTGGCTGATGGCGGACGCCGAGAGCAAGCTCTCCAAGCAACGCTATAAGGGCCTGGGCGAGATGAACGCGGAACAGCTGTGGGAAACCACGATGGACCCGACGGTGCGCCGCCTGCTGCGTGTGCAGATCGAAGACGCGATTGCTGCGGATGGCATCTTCACAACGTTGATGGGTGATGATGTCGAACCGCGTCGCGCGTTTATCGAAAGCAACGCGCTGCGCGCCGGGAATATTGACGTTTGATGATGTCTGTAGCTAGACGCATAACCTGAGAAAAAGGGACCTATAAGTTGAGAAACTTATGGGTCCTTTTTGTTGATAGATGAGGTCAGTCCCGGAGTTCCACCCGGCAGAACTAACCCAGATTGCGCAGGCGTCGGAAGCTGTTCAACACCGAACACTCGTCTAGCAACGGCCGCGTCATGCAGCAACGCCGTACCGAACCCGTTGCTACCCCATGGTAATTGTGGGTTGGCAACCACATCCCTTCTGACCTTGAGAAATGGTCAAAACGATACGAGTTGGTAGAACAATGTTGCACACACCATTAATTTCATGTCATGATTTGTGTGCCAGCCATTTTCACAGACCGACATGAATAAGCCTTCCAAAATCGACCGCGGCATTCACCGGCAATACCGCCGGCCAATCCTGGTAGTCATAGCGGCGCTGTTCACTTTGAATCCGGCGAGTCTCCCGCCAGTGAAGCTGGACATTCACGTTACGGTTGACAGTCGGCCGCAGACATCGGGGGGAAGTTCGGAAAATGAGGGTGGGCGGAAGTAATGGACATGATTAATCCTTTTCGAGATTTGGTCTCGACCTTAAGCAGTCAGGGCGTGCCAGATGCATATCGCACAGCGCTGTCCCTGCTGGCCGAAACGCAAGATGGCGACTTTTCACGGTCGAGCCAATTTTCTTTGACAGAGGCCTACTGTGCGCAGACGCTCGAAGCTACGAAAGCCAATCTTGTCGAAGTTCTTGATTGGATTTCGCTTTCCGACACGGCAAGGAGGCGGGGGGAGGCGATGCTTACCCCCGACATTGCACAGCTCTTGGCGCACCTCGCAATTGAAGGCAAACATTCGCGTGCAATTGTTCTGCAGGACCCGCTTTGCCTTGTAGCGGCGAGGCTGGCAAGTGCCGGTGTACACGTGGAACAGTTTTGCCCAGGCTTTGAGGTTCCGAAACTGTGCGCTGTAATTGCAAACGCGCCTGCCTGGTCTGTCGTCGAACCGGGGGAGGATGATTCGCAGCCTCATGAGCGTGTGCCGACACCGGGCGCTGAAGACGGCGTTCTAATTGCGGCCCTCCCGCTCATTCCTGGCGTTTCCGGTGGAGCTCACGCAAAGCAGTTGCCATACGCCGCCAGTGACGATTTGGAAGTCACGATGCGTCGCTACGGAGCCGCCGTTGCGCGATTTATCGTGCTCGTTCCAAGCTCTATGCTCTATCGAACTGGCAAGGCCGCAGAGTTCCGCCGAGACCTACTGAACCAAGGACTCGTTGAAGCGGTTCTTGAGCTTCCCAATGGAACAACTCCGCTCGCGACGCACCAGTACTCCATCTTGGTACTCCGCTCACCTCGGAGTCGCGCCGTAGGAGAATCGGTTTTCGTCATGAATCTGCCTGAGCGAGAAGCCCCAGCCACGCGTGGTCGCGGCCGGCGGGTGGAAGTCGAGTCTGGTAGTGCGGTGACGGCACGGATAATTGACAGATGTGCTGATGGCCTGGACACGAGTCGTCTAATTACTTACGGACAGATTCTGGATACGGGCTCTCTTTTGCCCCGGATGTTGCTCGGCGAAGTTGGAGCGGATGCATGCAACGACAAGGGGCGAGTGGCGCTGCGTGACGTTGCGCGCATTCTTCGCCCCACTGCGTTGCCTGTAGGAACGAGCAGACCGCGCGTTGCAGTGACCACTGAAGGCATCATCCGAGCGTTCCCCTATGTTCGGTACGTTGAACTAATGGACGACGAGCACGCGCCCGCTAAGGCACATGAGGTCGTAATTCACCTTGAAGCTGGAGACATCATTATTGTCGCAAAAGGCACAGTGGGCGAAGTGGGATTAGTCGAGTGGTCGACGAACGAACCAATACTCTTGCCAAATTCCTGCCTCGTCCTGCGAGCAAATCGCGTGGCTGATGCAAATGCGCTTTATCTCTATTTCAAGAGCCCAGCGGGCATTGAGCGGCTTCGGTCAATTGTGACGGGTAGTACGGTACGTAACATCCGAATTTCCGACCTCGGTGGTCTTGCTGTACCAAGCGTCTCCGCCCAGGCCCGTGAGCTCGCCGAAAGCACACTCAAAAACATAAATGAAAAGACAGCCCACATCCAACAATTGGACGAGGAGCGGGCACAATTGCTAGAGAAATCTCTGGAGGAAATAGCAAAACTAGATAGCTAAAGCAATTTCGGCGTGACATGAAATCAAGCGGGCACACAGCAGAACCGGTCGGCTTGTCGCCGTCATGCCAACAATTCTCAGATGCGATGCCTGAGTGCGCGGCGCTCCACTGATGGTGAATGGCCACTCACTCGGCATGTATGACCGTTCACGTCGCGTCACGGTGCGGGCCGGTCAGCGCGTCGTTCTCGAAGCGTCTCGTACAGCTGTGCGGGACCAAGTAACACATCCTTGATGCCATCCTGAATCCTCTGCGACCCGAGTGCCTGGGTGCTCATCTTGGTATGTGCATCGAACGCGTCAATAATGGCGTCCGTAATAGCTCTCACCAGGTCGGGAGAATTCGAGAACTGCTCCTTGCTGTTGCTGGCCGCCTGCTGGGCTAACATTTCGTTCTCAAGCAGCTTGCCCTTGATGACGCCGTTGACGTAGACCAACTGGTCGTCATCGGTCAATTCACCGACGAACAGCCCGTTCACCTTCTGAATAATTTCGTCAAGCAGGGCCTTGTCCTTATCCTGGACAGAGCCCGTACCGACCCCGTCCATCGCAGGCAACTTCGGTGTTTCGCCCTGCTTCAGGTCGAGTGCACGTTTGCCGGAATTGCGTAGGCTATGATGGGTCAGCACGACCTTCGACAGGTCCACGGTATCGCGCTCGCGTCCGAACTCCAATAGCGGAATCAAACGCTTGTAAAACAGGAAACGCTTCTCGATGTCCGTATTGCCGTAGTCGAAAATCTGAGACAAGAAGGCGTACAGGCGAACGAATACGCTCATGTCACCCTTGAACAGTACCAAGGCATCAAGCGAGTCTTTGGCTGCCTGCTCAGCATCGGCGTTTTTCTGCGCAATCGCCGCGGCACGAGTCTGTTGGGCGGCCTTGTACTTCGTCAGCAGGCGTTGGGCCACGGGTGCAATGGCGGCACTGAGCTGTTGTTGAGTACCCTGCGGGTCGAGTTCGACCTTTGCCACCCGGTCCACTTCAAAGTCGTCGTAATGGCCACTGGCGTCCAGCTTGGAGCGCAGGTCATAGACCAGATGCGGGTCGGTTTTCGCTTCCAGCTCGGCCGTCTTGTAGTACGTCTTGAACGCCTTCAGAATTTCGTCAGCATCGTTGACGAAATCGAGGATGTATGTGGTGTCTTTGCCCGGATGCGCTCGGTTTAGGCGCGACAGTGTCTGGACAGCCTGGATGCCGCCCAGCATCTTGTCCACGTACATGCCACATAGCAGAGGCTGGTCGAATCCCGTCTGGAATTTATTGGCAACCAGAAGCAGTTGGTACTCCGGCTTGGCAAACACTTCCCGAATACCGCGGCCATTCAGGCCCGGGTTCAAGTCTTTGCTTGTTTCGGTGACCGGAGTCGGATAGCTTTCTGGGTCGTCGATTTCACCGGAGAATGCGACCAGGACGCCGAGCGGGTAGTTCTGCTGCTGGATATAGGCCCTAATGGCCTTCTGCCAGCGGACCGCTTCCTTACGGCTTGCGACCACGACCATCGCCTTCGCTTTGCCGTTTAGCAGCGGCTGGACGTTTTCGCGGTAGTGCTCGACGATAATCCGGACCTTCTGGCTGATGTTGTACGGATGGAGCCGAACCCACTGCATGATGCCTTTCATGGCCTCACTACGCTCGACCGCCTTCTCGTCGTATTCCTTGCCGTCGTTCGCCAGCTTGAACGCGAGCTTATAGGTCGTGTAGTTCTTCAGCACGTCGAGAATAAAGCCTTCCTCGATGGCCTGTTGCATGCTGTACACGTGGAACGGTTCGGGAAGGCCATCGGAGTCCGGCCGGCCGAATAGCTCCAGCGTCTTCGGCTTGGGCGTCGCGGTGAACGCAACGTAGGTCAGCCCCGAACTGCCCGTCCGCCCAGCCATCTGTGCCGCGAGCAGCGCTTCAGTATCAATTTCGCCACCGTCCTGCAGCTCCGCCCATTCTTCGGCGGACAAAAGCTGCTTGAGCTTGGCGGCAGCATCGCCTGTCTGCGAGCTGTGTGCTTCGTCGGCAATCACAGCAAAGCGCTTACCTTCGGTGGCGGCCAACAGCTGCACGGCTTTTAATGCGTGAGGGAACGTTTGGATGGTGCAAACAATGATTTTCTTGCCACCCTTCAGCGCTTGTGAGAGCAGTACGCTTTTGCTGCCATTCTCGTTGGTAATGGCTTCGACTACGCCAGTCGTGCGCGAGAAATCGAAAATCGCTTCTTGCAACTGGGCGTCGAGCACGGTGCGGTCTGACACGACGAGTACGCTCTCGAACAGTTTTCTGTTCTCGGCATCGTGCAGGTCGGCTAGAAAGTGTGCGGTCCACGCAATCGAGTTCGTTTTGCCGGAGCCGGCCGAGTGTTGAATCAAGTAGCGCTGCCCGGGACCATTCTGCAGAACGTCTGCAACCAGCTGTCGGGTGGCGTCGAGCTGATGGTAGCGAGGGAAGATAACGCTCTTCGGTTGTTTCTTGTCATCGCGCGTGACGATGAGATAGCGGCCGAGGATTTCGAGCCAGCTCTCCCGCCGCCACACTTCTTCCCACAGGTAGGCTGTTGCATAGCCATTGGGATTCGGCACGTTGCCGGCGGCGCCCTTGTTGCCGCGGTTGAATGGCAGAAAGTACGTGCTCGTGCCTTCTAACCTCGTCGTCATCTGCACTTCGCTCTGGCTGACGGCAAAATGCACCAGCGCGCCGCCGGGGAATCCGAGCAGAGGCTCAATGAGACCGCCCTTCGGATATGGATTGCGGTCGAAGCGGTATTGGTCGACTGCATCTTGGACGCTTTGCGTGAAGTCAGACTTCAGTTCAACCGTCGCGACCGGGATGCCGTTGGCAAATAGCACGAGGTCGATGGCGTCGTGCGGATTATTCAGGGAGTGACGCACCTGCCGCACGACGCGCAGTCTGTTGGCGGCGTAGAGCTTCTGGATTTCCGGATTCAGGCCTAGTGCAGGCTTGAACTGGATGAGCAAGAGAGGCTGCTTCAGGCCAAGCATCTCGACACCGCGGCGCAACACATCGAGCGTGCCACGCTCGTTCATGTTCTTGCGGATGCGCTCGGTCAGCACTGTGGCTAGCGTCGAGCCATGATTCTTGGTCAGAGTCTGCCACGCATCTGGCTGCGTAAATTCAATCCATGCGAGCAGGTCGGGGACGTAGAGTGCACTGGCCCGGTCGTAATTCGGTGTTGCATCACTTCGCTCATGCAGCCAGCCGTGCTGCATCAGATGTTCACAGATGGCTGTCTCGAAATGATGTTCCTGGTGCAGGTTGCTCATGCTATCCCCGAGGCTGCTTCGTTCTTGTCTGTTTCAGGCTGCGGCCGCCAGGGCCGATGAGTGCTCGCGGACGTCGATTTTGCCGGTGATGGCAGCAGAAATCAGGGCGCTGCGACGTTCCTTTAGCAGGTCGATAGCTAGTGCGGCCTCTGCTTTGATGCCGTCTAACCTCGTAACTTCTTGCGCAACGAACTCTGCAATGTCAGCTTGCTCATCAAGTGGCGGGATTGGCATTTGCATCGAAGTCCACGCATCCATGCGCAAGGCTTTTGTCCCGTGCCCGGCTTCATCAAGTCGCTGCAACGATTCGCCTTCGGAACCCCTCAATAGCAAAGCAAGGAACGGAGCAGATAAATTCTTGCGAGGAATGACGGCCTTCAGGTCTTGGTTAATTGCCATAGCCGCTAAGGTTTCTACTACTGGAAACGTGCGAGCCAGTATCATCCCTCTAACAACGACTAATATTGCCCCTGCGGGAACAAGCGCCGCAGCGCCAGCTTCCACTGCGTATTTGGTTATGTGGTCTGCCGTGTCCGATAGCTTTTCAACTTTGAGGTCCTTTGCTGACGCCCAGGGAACGTCGCCATCCCAATAGTCGAGATTATCTTTACTCGGCGTGCCACCGCTTCTCAGGGTTACTAGGTATTTGAGCGGAATCACTTCCCAGTGCTTTGGCACCATCCCCAACCATTGCGCGCCCGAATCTTTCATCGGCACGTCTCTATTGAGACCACGCGTAACGGCATGCAAGATGGTCGCCTGACGCTTTTCAGCAAGCAATTCGAGGAGCTTTTCCTGCTCGGCAATCAGGGCATCAATTTTTCTGGTTTCGGCGTAGAGGAATACTGCAAGCGCTTCCAATTCGGCGTCGCTCCCAGGTAGGGCAATCCGAATTTTTGCCACGTCAAATGACGATAGGTGTTTTACGGTCGTCGAATACGTTATTTCGTTTATAGCTTTCAGTGGCGTCGGCAACGCATGTTCAAGAATCGTTGAAAGCGATGAGCAAGGGGTCCGAACGCAGCACATCCGTTGATTGAGAAGGGCCGGTTCTCTTCCAAACCATCGACCGACTTCAAAGTCGCCGTCCATACCGACTAATACGTCGGCAGACGTGACCTCTGCCGAGGCAACATATTCACCTGAGTAACGAATCGCACTTTCCGCGCAGTTCAAATCTCGGATCCTCAGAAGGGGAAAATCGCCTGATGGCTCAAAATTTTTCGAGTCAAAAGGATACCCATTCATAATTTCGGCTATATCTTTCAGGCGAAAGACGTCCCAATGGGCAGGTATCTCGCCAAGCCATTCCACGTGGCTGGACTTGTATTGTGTGTACTTTCGAAAGCTCATTCCGCCAACTCCTCGAGCATCTTCATGATATTGGCCGACACAGCCTTCAGCTCTTCATCAATGGTGTGCAGGTCGCGCGGAGGCTCGAAGACATAAAAATGCCGGTTAAACGGGATTTCGTAGCCGACCTTGCTCTTTTCCTCGTCAATCCAGGCATCCGGCGCATGCGGAAGCACCACGCGCTCAAAGTACATTGCGATGTCCTCGGAAAGTGGCACGTTTTCGGTATCGCGTAACGCACTGTAGGCCTGCGGCTTTCCTTTCTGTTTGCCTTTTACGCCGAGCACAATCTCGCCGTTTTCATCACGCAGCGGCCGCTCGACCGTGATGGTCGTGTACCCGAAATCCTCGTTCTTGAAAATTCGCGATATCGGTGCGAGCTTGACTGTCTCACTGGCCTTGACCTCGGGAACCTGCTCACCCTCCGGCACAACATGACGCGCGACTTCTCTGCCACTCGTATCGAACACAGTCGCGAGCTGCGCTTCCACAAAACCGCCGAACAGACGGGTCACGTCTGCAATCTGCGCGTCCGACATCTCCTTGCGTTTGCTGCCGAGCGACTTGCGCATCTTCTGCCAGAAGCTTGAAGCGTCGATTAGCTGCACTTTTCCTTTGCGCGCTGTCGACTTCTTGTTCGACAGAATCCACACATAGGTAGCGATGCCCGTGTTGTAGAACATATCGGTCGGCAGACCTACGATGGCTTCGACCAGGTCATTTTCCAGCACGTAACGTCGGATTTCGCTCTCGCCCGAACCGGCGCCGCCCGTAAACAACGGTGAGCCGTTCAGCACGATGCCGAAACGGCAACCACCATCAACAGCGAGTCGCATCTTCGAGATGAGGTGCAGCAGGAACAGCATCGAACCATCCGAAACCCGCGGCAGGCCAGGACCGAAGCGGCCATCGAAGCCCTTGTCCTCGTGCTCCTTGCGCACGGCCTTTTCAACCTTCTTCCATTCGACGCCGAACGGTGGGTTCGAAAGCATGTAGTCAAACTTGCGCGCAGCATGGCCATCGTCGGACAGAGTATTGCCGGCCATGATATTGCCGACGTCCTGCCCCTTGATGAGCATGTCGGCCTTGCAGATGGCGTACGACTCGTCATTGAGCTCCTGGCCGAACATGTTCAGGCGCGCGGCAGGATTGTGCTCGAGCAGGAACTCGCCCGCGACGGAAAGCATGCCACCGGTACCCGCAGTTGGGTCATAGATTGTGCGCACGACCGCGTTCCCGGGCTGAAGCACCTCGTCGTCCTCGATGAACAGCAAGTTCACCATCAGGCGAATCACTTCACGTGGCGTGAAATGCTCCCCAGCCGTCTCGTTCGAGATTTCCGCAAACTTGCGGATGAGTTCCTCAAAGACCAGCCCCATCTGCGTGTTATCCACAGCCTCTGGATGCAGGTCGATGTTCGCGAATTTCTCGACTACGAGATACAGCAGGTCAGCCCTGGCGAGCCGTTCAATCTGCGCATGAAATTCAAAGCGCTCAAAGATGTCCTTTGCATCGGGCGAGAACGCCCCGACATAGTCATACAGGTTCTTGCGGATGTTGTCCTGGTCGCCAAGCAGTTTCACTAAGTCGAGTGGAGACGTGTTGTATACCGCCTGCTCGGTAATCCGACGCAAGAAAGGGTCGGGATTCAGCCCGCTTTTACTGATGGACGCGACTTCGGTAAGGACCTTTGACTTCGTGGCCTCAAGCACGCAGTCGAGGCGACGAAGGATTGTGAACGGCAGGATGACTTTGCCGTATTCAGACTGCTTGTAGTCGCCACGCAGCAAGTCGGCGACCGACCAGATAAATGAAGAAAGGGCCTGATGATTCATTGGTATCCGTGGGTGCAGCAGAAATTCGTATATCGCTCATTGCGCAATGAGCTGGGGCAGACCGATTTTACCTGCGGTGCTTTGATTGGCCCCAATTGCTGATGGTGTTGGGCCAGCCTGCCAGGAAGCACCTCTAGGCAACGCGCTTCCAACTTGAAGATTCCGGCGGCATTGCCTATGTTAGTAAATCCAGTCCGGCGCAATACCGGTACGCAGTACCAAGCATGAACGAGCTTTTTTCGACGCGTTGGCCTCCCGACAGGTCAGGCCCTCTATTTATGAGAGGGTATGGCGGAGTCGGCGATGGAAAAGGTCTTTCGGTGTGCAAATCGGGCGAAGTGGATAGTCAGTCGCCTAATTCGTAACGTTCTGTGCCTAATTGCTCTGAAAAAGCGTGATAGTCGTCACGCCCATGGCGCGCAAGCAAGCAATCAAAAACGCCGCCGAGAAGCGTTTGCGATTGATTTTGCGGTTTATCTGGTCCGGCGACTCATAGACGCCTTGGGTCTCCAACATTCGCGAGAGCTGCTTATAGCGAATGCGGCGGCGCAACATCTCTTCCTCAATCAATCCCTTCGCTTCTTCTTCCCACTTCCCGTATGGCGCGGCCGACCGCCGACCAAGCTTGAGTGGCAGCTCTTCCATCATTTCCCTTCGGCCTCGTTCGAGTGCCCGCTTTTCTGGAGTTGCGATTCTCTCATGAGAATTTTCGGTCGTATACGACCGGCATGGGGTTCGGCAGCACTACACGTTCTCAGTAGGCCATTTTTTTGCGAGAACCGAATGCTGCACATACCCCTGCAACCCAATTTGACGGCTCCACGGGAGCCAACCGAGCTCCGGACGCCGAGCCTGACCAGCTGCCAGTCGCTGACACACGGCGGAGGTGCGAAATGAGGAGCGCGCCGACATATGGCGTCCGCAGCCGCCGGAGCGCTGCGAGCGCAGGCGTCCGGCCTACGGCCCGTACTTATGGCAAGGCCCGCATCGGCACATATGCCAAAAAAGCTGACGGTCACATCACTGTCGAATCCGATGCGGAGCGGGTGGTCGCACATATGCTGTGCGTGGACCCGCGCGTACGCTCGTTCCGGCAGCAACCGTTCACGGTCGACCTGGTCGGCGAACGGTTGCTGTTCACACGTGAGGAACTGTTAGAGGCCCGCAGGATGCGTGGCGGCCGCGCCGGGGAGATGGAATACACACCGGACTTTGCCACCGTCCAGGCCGACGGGTTCCAGCGCGCGTACGAGGTTAAGTGCCAAGGCTTCGAGGGCGAGGCCCAGTACTGGGCAAAGGTAGAGCGGGCCAAGGAAATCATGGACGCGTACTGTTATCCGCTATCCACGGTCATCGTGCCCGCGGACGAACGGCACCCAGCCATCGTCAACGCCCAGCTCTTGAAGCCGGCGATAGCACGCGCTCGCGAATACCTGACGCGGGAGCTCATCGACCGCGTCGAACGTTTTTGCGAATCTGGTCCCGTGCTACAGCGCAGGCTGTGCGCCGAACTCCAGATTTCGACTGGCCTAATTCCTCCGCTCCTCGCCATGGGCGTTTTGCAGGCCGACCTCGCTCATAACCATATTAGCGGCGCGCTGGAATTGACCGCCGCATTTGGCGACCTGGGCCACCTCTTTCTGATTGAGGAGTTGCTGCCATGATGTCCGACCTGCGCGCTGGCGACAGGCTGGCGCTGCCCGGCAAAGCCGATAGCTACTTCGAGGTGCTGGACGGTCGTCTGCACGCCGGTTCAATCGAACTCTTTGACGCCGAGAAACGTGTGGCGCAGTACGTCAAATACGACGACATTCGCGTCCGGATTTCGGAGGGAAGCCTAGTCCTTCATCGAAAAGGCATGCCACGCGTCAGCATCGCTGCCCAGTACGACAATACGAAGTTGCACAGCAAGGTCCGATTGCTGAATGACATCTTGCGTCGCATTGATTCCATCCGGGACCAACGTGGTCTCTCGTTTCACGCAGCGATTCCGTTGGCGCGCGACGCTTACCAGGCAGAGAGCACAGATAAGCCCTTCGTTTGTCCGTTTCCGTCGCCCGCAACGCTGTACCGGGCTCACACGAATCAACTACTGGGCTTGCCGGTCCTCAAGGGTGATAAGAATAAGGGAAATGCGACGGCCAGATATTCAAAAGAGCTTGTTGAGTTCGTTACGGACGTCATCCACGAGCAATTCCTGGTCACGGAATCCAGATGGACGGTTCTCGACCTGACGAAATTCGTCAATCGCGAGGCACGTCGTAGCGGTTTGCATATTGCCGACCACGCTATAAGTCGCAAGTTCATCTGCTCTAGGATTGACGACGTGACCGTCGATGCGGAATACGACCGAATGGACCCGCTTAATAGGGTTGCCGGCAAATCATTCGCGAAAAAGCGCATTCGGGCTGCATTCCCGTTCGCTCGAATTGAGCAAGATGCTCTACACCTTCCGTTCGTCGTAAAAACTGGTCATGGCATCGCCCGGACTGTTTATCTGGTTCTCGCGATTGATGTCTGCACTGGGTATCCCGTGGGATGGCATCTGGTCATCGGTTCGCCGCGAGAGATGGATTCACTGTTGTGCCTTGAGACATATCTCACGCCAGCCAAGGCAGCCCGATTTGCGGAGCTTGGCATCGCGGGTGCCCTGAATATTTTCGGCACGCCCGCACAGGTCATTTTTGACAACGGTGGGGAGACGAAGGGCGCTCGAATCGTTCGCCTTGAGCGACTAGGAATGGACGTCAAGCATTGCAAAGCCAAGGAAGCTCAGGGCAAACCGTTCGTCGAGCGTTTGAACCGGTCTCTCAAAGAGGCGATGCAGCGTCTTCCGGGATGCACTCGCTTCGAAGGCAAGGACGGTGTGCGTGACCCTATCGCGCTCGGCGATGAGTTGATGAGCGTCGAATCACTCGAAAAATGGATTGTCGGGTGGCTCTATAAGGACTGGGCCAACAATCCGCTCGACCGATTGCGTTGGGATGAACTTTTGGTCGATTCGGTCAAGGGTAAGACGCCGCTGGAGCGCCTGACTTACCAGACCGAAGAAATGGGACAGCCCATTACTTTGCCACCGCCGCGCCATGAATGGATGGCAGCGCTTTTCGAACACAAGGTGTGTGTGCTGAGCGCCAAGACAGGCATCTCGATTGGGCATGGGTTTAGGTACAACGGCGAGGCGATGTCATATCTGCTGGCCAAGTATGGCGACCATGCTGAACTTCACGTGCTCTACAACCCGGATGATTTCCGCCAGGTGTATGTGTACGAGAGTGATGACCTTCCGCTGGTCACGCTGACGCACAACCACGTTCGTCCGGCCACACCGGCGTGGACCTTTGCCGAAGCCAAAGAACGCTTTGATTCAGGCATGGACGACTGGACGGTACCAACCGAGAAGCTCCAATTCGAGTTGGAGATGGACGCGGCAGTTATTGCTACCGCCAAAGGTCGTAAGTCCAAGACTCGCGGCAGGCGCGAGGAGAACAAGGAAACCGTACGCCGCGCCAAAGACAATTCAGCTGTCCAGAGGGCCATCGACCGCCCGCTTTCTGCAGATGCGCCGTTTGGACCTGCACCTTCGGTCAAGGTGTCGTTGCCAGCGGAAGAGTTTCAATCCGGTGCTATCTCGTATGACGACGCGCCGTCAATGCACATAGTGAACAGAAACACGGGAGAAAAGCTGCTGTGACGCCAGCCCAACTATTGCGTAAGGACATTGAGGAATGCGAACTCCCGCATCTCATGTTCGTGGAACACCTCACCGCGCTCAAGCGGCGCATAGATGATGCACTCGCTGGATTTTCGCCAAAAATCGTTCGTGTTCCCGGGCCTAGCCGTGTCGGTAAATCATCGCTCATCGCCAAATTGTCGCGTGACTACCCTGAAACTCGCATTGATGGGCGGCGTCACGTGCCCGTCCTAGTTGTTGAGGTGCCTCCATCCGCAACGGCCAAATTGCTCCCCAAAAGCGTGCTTCGCTCGTTAGGCATTCAGGTTCCCAGCAGCATGACCGCAGGTTCGATGTTCGACCTGATGGTGGAGCAGTTACGTCTGGCTCGTACACGAGCCGTGGTTTTCGACGAAATATCGCATCTCGTTGAGGAAGGCTCGCGCGTGCCGCCGCGTGCCGCCAGCGATTGGCTAAAGACGCTGATGGACACCCTTGACATGACACTGATTCTCTTCGGCATCCCGCGACTCGAACGGCTGTTTGCTGCAAATGAACAACTGCGCAACCGTGCTTGCCCTGCACGTGTCTTTTTGCCGTACGACGCGAACGATAGTGACCAAATGAAGGCTTATCACTCATGTGTTGCAAATTACGCCCGCCTGTTCGCGGCGGGCGGCTATCCCATCGACATGCCCGCGCGTGTGTTGACGCAGCAAAGCTATCTGTTGACGGGGGGATTGATTGGGGTACTCGCGGACTTCATGCGTGAGCTTGCTAGCTTGATGGCGTACGAAGCGCCGCGCGCCATTACATACACGGACTGCCAGAAGGCGCTCGAGGATGTCAGTCATGCGGGTTCGCCACACAGATTGGCATTCGATGACGCTGGCATTGACGATGCAGGGGTAGAGCCTGCCGCACTGAAACAGGCATACGTTCACGTCTTGAGCAGCAATGCGGCATCTGTACCCGTTCGTAAGAAAATCGGAGCAAAACAATGAGCCTTGTTCTCACTAACGCGCCTAAGGACGACGAGTCCGGGATGGGCTATTACCGACGTCTGGCCGCCGCCAATGCACTTTTCAACTGGCGTGACTTGGCAAGTACGGCAGGCGTCGAGCGAAATCGCCGTGCCCTCCTCACACGAACGGACGACGTAGCTCGTAACCTCGGCCTGGAACGGTCGTGGACCGAATTTGCCCGGCATCAGGAAAATCTCTGTCGAGGCTGGGGCCGTTTGCACCGTGCACAATCTGAAGCGGTGTGCCCTAAGTGCATCGCTGAATCGCCTTATCTGCGATGCTCCTGGGAACACGCCTACGTTACTGCATGTCCGCAGCATCGAATCCTGCTGGTCGACCAGTGCAATGCTTGTGGGAAGCATCTATCGTCAGAACGGTTGTACATTGGATTATGCTCGTGCGGTCATGACTTGAGCAGCCTGCCATGCACGCCGGCGGCAAGGGCACAGCAGTGGCTCTCTACCCTAATTGCGAGCGACGGGCAGCAGTCTGGCGGTGTCGAGCCGCCTGTAGATGGTATTGACGTTCACGTGCTGATGAAGACCATCCGCACTCTCTGCCAATATGCTGACCCGACTCGACCCGGATTGCCACGCAACGCGGCATTGCCGAAGTTTGTCTCCGAAGCGGTTGAATTTCTTTCGCCGCTCGAAACCTTACTGGTCGACTGGCCAGTGGGGTTTCGGACGCATGTCGAACAACGCATCGCCTCAGGCCGCAAGGACGCCCGAACGCTGAATACGTTGCTCGGTGAGTGGTACATCAATCTGCGCAAGCTCTGCCAAGGCACGATGCTTGAGCCTCTTCTACAAATCATCATCGACGTTGCTGCCCAGAATTCTGAATGTGTCCTGGGCATGGATTCGGCCAAAGCAATGGCAGAGGATGCGACCGGGTACGTACGCGCGCCACAGGCCGCAAAAACTATCGGCATCAGCGTTTCACGTCTGCACGACTCCATGGTTGCCGGAGAGTGCGTGCATCGCGCGCGACGCACTGGAACGCGTGGTCAGCTGTTCGAAATCCCGTGTACCGAAGTTAAGCGCATTCGGCGTCAACGCTCGGAATGGATTTCCGACGTCGTTGCCTGTGAGCTGGCGGGCGTCTCCCCTGTTGTGCTTGAGCGGATGAAAACGTCAGCTGTAATCCGGTCCGATATTCGTTGGCGTGAAGACCTGCTTAAGGGCGGCCCAGTCGAACGGCAATCCATCTTGGACCTACGCGAGTGTGTGGGGCGGTCGACGCAGTCTGTTGCTCCGGGCGAGGATTCGACGCTCACATGGGCGGAGTTGACGAGCCGGCGCATGGGCGACCGACGCGCAATCGAGTCGCTGATGCGGGCCATCGCAGGAGGTAAGGTGAAAGCCGTCGGGCATGGTCGAACACTGGGGGAAATGTCTTTCCTGAGGTCGGACGTGTCGCAATATTTCGGCACGCCGCTGCTTGAGGCCGGTATGTCGATTCAGCAACTGGCCAAAGCGACTGGGTGGAAATGGGAGTCCATCCAGAACTGGGTGGACGAAGGCCTGCTGGCATCAGAACGTATTCAACGACGTGGTCAGCCTTGTCGAGTCGTGCTGCCGCATCAATTGTTGTCGTTCCGACAAGCGTATGTACCGCTCGCAGACCTGGCTCGCGCGATGGATACGAAGTCGTCAGCGCTATCGCGCCTGCTGCACGGCGTTGAGCTGGTCGGTGCAAAGCAGCTTCCTGATGGTGCCATGCGAGGCGGGTTGATTCGCATCGCCGACCTGGGCCGGCTGGCGATTATCGGTGCGAGAGCCGGGCACGACCTGTTTGTGCCCGCTTCGTCGCTGCCATGACTTGGGGGGCTTGCATCTCGAAGGTCCTGCGGCGCGTTGTCAATCGTGATGACGATGTCTACGAGTGTCAGCGATGTGGAGCAATGATAGTCACTAGGAATGCCCGAAGGTGCATTCCGACGAGCTTCATGGAATAGTGAGGAAACGAGATGCCGCAACGCTTGAAAGAAGTTATTGACTGCTTGTATAAGCCTCCCACCGACGGCGGGCGCCAAGTGTTCGCTCTATCGAGAGCGGATGCAGAGAAACTCCCTCGCTTGCCGTCGGTCGCCGTCATCTCCATCACTGCTCCCGAGCGACCGCCGGCGAATCTTGACGGATTCACGCGGTTGCTTCGCCTCACCTTTGCTGACGTTGATTTCCTCAGTCCGAACCTATCCGAGCGAGCTCGCGGAAAGCTTATCCACGCATTTTCTGAAGAGCACCGCAACTCCATTCGCTCGTTCGTGGAGGCGCTACCCGATGAAATCTCATCAGTGGTCGTTCACTGTGAGGGGGGATACTCGCGTTCATGCGCCATTGCTGTCGCATTGCGTCAACTTTACGGATACCACACGGAGCTTCAGCACCTCTCGAACGCCAATTCTTCAATCGTTGACGTAATGATGCGAGATGTTCCTGGACGTCGCGGGCAGAGGAATGGCTTCTGACGAATTGCAACGGAAAATTCTTCTGCAGAGGGGAAGCACCGGCGGTTGCCCGCGTCGGGATGTTCCAGGTGGTCTGTCTGCATACGGTCGAATGCCCACGTTCGCCCGAATGTTGCCTTGTTTGTCAGTTGTAAAAAGCACCAACCGGACCAGAAGTAGGTTCATCGCCATTTTGTTTACCGAAGGGCTCAGCCAGAGAAGCAAATGAACAACTTACAGTATGGCTACGGATGGTGAGGCTGAGCCCAGCCCTCCCTGGCCGACGCCTGGGATGAGCCTTCACTCAGCCGCCATCCTCGATACTACGGTATGGAGCCGGCCTCGCCCGGTAGACTTTCGTTCCACGCCTCTGCCTTCGCCAGCGCGCCGAACCTCTCAGAACTGCCCCCCAGAGTCCGGTCTCCCCCAGGCGCTGGCGGTACTCACCTCGTCCGCCCGGGCGGCAAGGCCGTGCAGCGCACGCGCTTCAATGGATGCGCTCGCTAATCTACGCGGCGGCCCTTTGCGCGGCGCGTAATGCGACGGTCTTGCAGCAGAGTATAGGCACTCGCCATAGGCATGACGTGCGCCTTTTGGGCTTGCAGGTGGGCACCCAAAGTCGCAAAGATAACTCAGGGGTTACGTCGAATCATCGATGAACTGATGCCTCACCTTCTGAAGCACCCATTCGCACTCTTGATGGGTAAGCCCCCACTCCCGAGACGCAATTTTGGACCGGACTGCCGAAGCAACGCGTTCGAACGCATTCTCAATTGCCCAGCCATTTTCCGATGCCTTTCGTTTGGTGTACGCCACGAGTTGGTCTACCACGCGAGAGCATTCAGCATAGCGCTCGTGTAGTTCATCATCGGTCAACCCAACGATGTATTTTCCGTCGATTCGGCGGGCTCCTAATTTTGGTTGATAGCCGGGCATCGCCGGAACGGTGTCATCTCTTGGAAAATCCTCGGGTACTGGCTTCACGTTTGACCTCCACCAAGTGACCGCCCTCCGTCTCCGTACAAACCATATTAGTCGCGATGCCTGATAAGCCAAGTGGACAATGCTTCGAGGCGGGCAATGCGGCGTTCCTGCGAGCTGGAAGCAAGATAAAATCGCTTTAATTGCTGCCAGTTTTCACAAAGTGTGGACGACGCAGGCGGTACGCGGACGACATTTGTCACGCTGTTACGGCTGGGCTGAATGGCTATTGGTCGAGAGGAGTGATGGTAATGATGGACTAGAACTCCACCATTAAATTCGGATGGTGCTTTGCGGCGTATTGCCGAGCTGAGCAGTTTTTCAGTGGCTTAGCCTGACATACTCGGCCACCTATTTTGGGAGGACTGTCCGTTGACCTCCGCCATACACGAGCAATTTCGACCACGCCATTGTGCTGCCTTCTACATGGTGCGCAATTCCACGTTCGAACTCCTCCTGATGGAGTTCGATGCCAGATAGGATTCCGCAAAAGACGGTATATTCACATTCTTAAATAGATTCAAATTATTCGCCGGGGATTTCGCGTGCCACACACACTCACAGCAAAAGAACAAACGCTCCAAAAGATTTTCAGCGATGAATACGTATTTACGATTCCGGGTTACCAACGCCCCTATTCTTGGGGCAATGACCAGGCGCAGGAGCTATTGGACGACTTGCTGAGCGCGCTTGAAGCATCTCCGGAGCAACTCGGAGACGGTGTGCCCTATTTTCTCGGCAGCATTGTTCTCATAAAGAACGAAGCTTCGCCGGAGGCGACGGTTGTCGATGGTCAGCAGCGTTTGACTACGCTGACACTGCTTCTCTCCGCGATTAGAGCCACAATTCGTGACGGTAAAGTACAGGCCGGCATCACGAAACGCATATACGAGCACGGCGATGTTGTTTCAGCCACCGACGCCAGTTATCGCCTGTCGTTGCGCGAGCGAGACAGAGACTTTTTCCGCCAGTTCATCCAGCATGAAGATGGATTCTCGAAGCTCATCGAGCTCAATTCGACACTGCCCACCAGTGCGCAAGACCATTTGAGAGAAAATGCCAGGGTATTTGCAAAGCGATTGGCGGAAATGGACGAATCCGAGTTGAGAAGATTGGTTCAATTCATCATTACGCGTTGCTATCTCGTTACCGTTGCAACACCGGACCTCGATTCCGCATATCGTATTTTTGGCGTTCTCAATAGCCGAGGCCTCGATTTGAGCGCCACGGATATTCTGAAGGCAGAGATTATCGGCGGGATAGAACCCGGCCTGCGTGAGGCGTACACGAAAAAATGGGAAGACGCAGAGGAAGACCTTGGGCGCGATGAGTTCGGTGAGCTATTCAGCCATATCCGGATGGTGTACCGCAAAGCAAAACCTCAAGGGACATTGCTGAAGGAGTTCAAAGAGCACGTTACACAGGCAACTAGGCCGCAAGCGTTCATTGACACTGTGCTACTCCCGATGGCACAAGCGTTGGCAGCTCTGAGTGATGCTGACTACACTAGTTCGATGCACGCGGAGCTCGTCAACGAGCACCTGCGTTGGCTTAACAAGCTCGAGTTCAAAGACTGGTTGCCACCTGCCCTGGCATTTTATGTGCGGCACGCCGAGCAACCTGCACTAATGCTCGCATTTTTCCGTGACCTAGAGCGTCTCGCGTATTCGATGCTTACGCGAAAAACTGGAGTCAACGGTCGCATTGAGCGCTTTTCCGCGCTAACGGGTGCTGTTGAAAACGACCAGAACCTATTTGCTGAGGCGTCGCCACTGCAACTCACTCCGGGTGAGCAATACGACACTTATTCGGTACTGAACGGCCCACTTTACGACACGCACTCGGCGCGCGCGGTCGCACTACTGCTTTTGCGCCTGGACCGATTGCTCTCTGATGGTGCCGCGTTATATGAGCACGCTGTCGTGTCGGTCGAACATGTGATGCCGCAACAGCCTGCACCAAACAGTCAATGGGCGACTTGGGTGCCTGATACAAAGCTCTATCAGAGCTGGGTTCATCGGCTTGGTAACTTGGTATTGCTGAGCCGCAAGAAAAATAGCTCCGCTAGCAATCGCGAATTTTCCTGGAAGAAGAACTCATATTTCACCAAGGGTGGCGTCTCCGGTTTCGCCTTGACAACTCAAGTGCTGCGGCATTCGGAGTGGACCATTGATGTTATGCACGCTCAACAAGCGTCAGTGATGGACGTGTTTGAGACGCATTGGCGGCTGGACGACCGAAAGAGTAAGTCGGAAATCGCGAAGGAATTACTGGCCGAGTTGTCGTCCGATAGCGATGGCATTTACTTCGAGCTCGAAAGCGCCAAGCACGGCCTCGCTGCATTGGCCCGAAAAAGCAGTAGCACGTTCACCATCCTCGCACGGTCGCAGGCCCGGCTTGATTGGAGGGGGCAACCTCACTCCTACCAGCAGCTGCGAGAGAGTTTGCTGAGTTATGGAGCACTGCAACCGTCGCATGATGGCTCACATCTGGTATTCACTCAGGACGTAAATTTCGTCAGCCCGAGTGCTGCCTCAGCGACGGTCCTTGGCAGAACGGACAACGGACGGAATTCGTGGCGGCTCAGAGGAACGACGATTACCTATGCGGCTTGGCAGGACAATCTGCCGGCCAGTGAGTCTCCTAGTGCAAGCGAACCCAGGTAGCTGGCGATTCTGTGGTGAGGGTAACTCGCCACGAGCCACTGTCAGGTGAGTCGAATAGTCAGCTTCGTAGCGCGCCGGCACCCTAGTCGCACCAGCCCGGAGGGGGGGGCGACTGACGCGTTCAGATGCTAAACGTTCGCCGATTCCCATTCAGAAAAGAGCATGCGCTCGACCTCGAGCATGGTTGTTTCATGTAATTGAAGCAGGTCGCCGAGGCGTGTCTGGTCAAGCAGCTCGACGGAGTTCAAATTTGCGTTTTCCTGCGCCTGCGAATTAAAGAATTGATTCGTTACGCAGACCTTTTCAAACGATACATTCGGATGTCTGCGTCGGTAAAACGCCTCGCCGGCCACGACCTCCTTAACAGCATCCCATCCGAGTCTTGTGCCTTCAATTCCGCTAGTCTTGGCCTGAATGAGTTGACCTCGATTTCCGTCAATGGCCACGATGTCAACACCGTTGTCATTTGTCCCGGGTGTCCGGTAGCAGTCGTAACCACGCTTGCTCCAAAGGGCGCCCACAAGGCATTCGAAATGTTGCCAGCCCATACGTAGTGCCGTATCCAGCGTGATACGCTCATCCAGACCGCCGCTCTGTGAATGCGGTACTACGTCTGTGAGGTCAAAGTCGGATGGCGCCACGTCTCCTGAGCCGTTGAGCATGTCCGCTGACAGCCCTCTTTTGTAGGATAGCAACTGGTCGAGTTTGACGTCGAAGGTCAGAAAATCGTCAGCGCAAACAGTTGGGTGATACACGTAGACAGGTTTCTTCTGATTGATTCGGTACGCGCGGTCGGTGGCCTGGTCTTCCTTGGCCGGATTCCACGTGCGCGAGTAATGGATAACGTGATTCGCGGCCTGGATGTTTACACCGAATCCGACGGCTACCGGAGAAAGCACTAGAACACCAAAGCCCGGTGCGTCCTGAAAGGCCTTGATTCTCTTTTGTCGACTGGCAACGTGAGTCGACGATGCACTCGTATCCCCATTAATGATGTCTGGACGGAATCCGAGCTCGGCTTCGATGTAGTGCTGCAGCAGCCGCTGAATCTCCCGGAACTCGCAAAAGACGATTGCCTTCTCGCCTTTCGCTCTGATTTCGAAGAGTTGTTTGAGCAACCAATCGAGCTTCGGAGATTTCGAGCGATATTCATCCAACGGCTCTGGTTTGAAAACACTTAGGCCATGCGCTCGCGGGTCAGTACATACCAGCCTTAGATAGTGCAGCAAGCCGAGGTGATTTTTGAACGGCGTCGTGTGGCCGGGCTCATGGCGTCGCTTGAAGCTGTCCACTGCCTTTGCGTAGAAGTTTCGCTGAGCGTTGGAAATCGTAAGCCGTCGACAATCTTCGACCACGATTTTCGGGGGAAGTCCTGTGTCGACCTCGGTTTTCAGGCGCCGGAGAATCTGCGGCGAGATTCGGGCGCGCAATTCCTCGACGCGAGCCTTCTCTTCGTCCGTCTTCGCTTCAATTGGTTTCCGGTACCGCTCGCCGAAATCGTTCAGCGCGCCAAGCAATCCCGGTTGAACGTAGTCAAAGAGACACCACATATCGGCCAAGGTGTTTTCCACCGGAGTGCCGGTGCATGCGATTCTGAACTCCACATTTTGCTTCTTGGCGGCGCGGGTCACCATCGCCGCTGGGTTCTTAATTCGTTGGGCCTCATCACATACCATTAATGCCCATTTCTGCGCCGCGAACGAAAACTCCAGGTCTCGCAGTGTCTCGTACGTTGTCAAAACCACCTTGGCGTCTCCTATCCAATTTGGTTTCAAAAACTTGACCAAGCCATCTTCGGTCTGAAGTCGCTGGTCTATCTGGCTACGAGGCACGCGAAACTCAGCGAGATTGTCGCCATATGCTGTCAACAAAGGTAACGCACCGGGCTGAAAAAACTTGTTAGCTTCCTCGGCCCAGTTCTCTAGCAATGACACAGGAGCGACCACCAGCATGGGATTCATTGTGGGGTCTGTCTCGAGCAACCAGGCCATGAGTGTCAGCAACTGAAAGGTTTTGCCTAGACCCATGTCGTCCGCGAGGATTGCGCCGCGAACCTGATAATCGGATTGCAGACTGAAGAGGTGTTGCATCCATGCTAGCCCGGCCTGTTGGTGAGGCAGTAATGCGAACTCAGGGCGAATGCTCTGCGGAAGTTTCGGACGAGTCGGCACTGACTGAAGCGCTTCGCGACGCATCTCTTCGTATTCCAATGCCTGAATGTTTGCGCGCAGAACCAACTGCTTTTTGGTATTGCCATCACGAGGCCGCTTATGGTCGATATTCGAGTCGAACGGCTTACCCGACTCCAAATCTAAAAAGAGGCGTTCAAAGGTCGAGACGATTTCTTTCGCATCGGTAAGTGAAATGGAGTTTTCGAGCCAGGAAACGTCGAGTTGCAACGCACCGCTCGCTTCAGCAACTTGTACGTCACTCTTTAGTTTCTCGATAGCCTGTTTGTTGGTCGGAACGGCGACCGGCTCGCCACCATCCTTTGGCCTATAGACGATGACTGGGAAAATGTTGTCGGGAAACCATCCTTCGCTCTCATCTTTCTTCGCGATGTATGGGGAGTGGTATGGCTTTTCCAGGCCAATCGATTCTATGCGAGCGGAGTAACCTCCCAAGTCGTGGACTTGAGCGTAAGAGACCAGCGTCGGAGGTGTTCGCCGCTGAGCTAACGCGGCGGATAGCTCATTGAGGTGAAGCTCCGAATCTCCCTGTAGGGCAAGGTCATAGCCCTGCCATGCAAGCAGTTGGTGGCCAAGTGCCATCGATTTAGATAGGGCGTCAACGAATCTGGAAAGTTCGTCGTCGTTCAGCCAATGCGTCTTCGAGGAAGTTGGCCCGCTTTCCACCGCCGATTCAATAAGCAAACCGACGCGCATCGGATAACCCACGGTGTTTCGCTCGAACGTTGGTACAAAGCGTTCGTAATCAAGTCCAGCGTCTTCGCGAGCACGTTCGAATTGAGATTCTTCGATGACATCAATTGCATCCGCGCCGAGTGCGGCGTAGGGGTTGAGCAAAAATGCCTGAGCTCTGGACCCTGCCACCCGGCGCCCGGGCAAACGCTTGATTTCGCGTAGGACAGTCTTCACCTTCGGCGTGACAAGAACCTGGACGATTCCGTCTTGGGTCGTTATGTCATAGCGGTCGCGAATGTCGCGGGCCCTGTCGAACGCGTCGAGCCAGTCGCTAGGCGCACCATCGAAGCTCGGCTCAATTTCGACTACGTGGTCGTCCACGACTTCGGCAGAGCGCCTTAGGCCAATATTGAGTTTTTCCGGACTCAACACGACTGAGCGATAGAGAAAGTCATCAAGTCGTGCTCCGCCGTCGAGCGCAAGGTTGCGAATTTGACCCCAACCTTGCCGGTTGGCCAAATCAGAGCGGTCCTCATCACCACGGCGTGAAAACGCGACCACGGCGTTAAAGAGTTTCCATTGTGCCGGGCGCATCAGCGTCTCTTCGCCGCCAACTGACATCACTGGCCCAGTGATGGTGCCCTGAAATTCGCCGCCACCATCGACTCGCCACGCATCTATTGCGATAGAGAATTCGCGGTCGGTCAATGAATGACTGCTACGAAGGTACTGACGGAACTCGGTGAAAGCTGGGATTCGGAGAACTTCGCTCAGTTGGCCGTAGTCGGGGTGCGCTAGGATGTCGTACATCGACTTCCAATCCATCAAGAACTCGCCCTCGACCGGAGTGACCAATCCGTCATCGGCGAGTTGCGTGAGGTAGCCTCCGACGAGGTTGCCTTCGATGACAACACCCGGGCCCTCCATCCGGCGAGTCAGAGCAATTCCTTCATCTGACCAGTATCGCTTCCAGGTGGCGACATCTTGCGTTTTTACCTGCTTGAATAGCTTGAACACGGTTTCGCCTTATTTCCACCAGCCCTTACCCGGCTTCATGTGGAAGCCCCAATCTGCCAGAACTTGGCCGATACGTTTGTCACTCTCGTCTCCGCGCACCCACAAATTTCCGCCGAGCGCAGTTCGGTCATCAATTTGCAATCCATGTGTTGCCACAAATCGCGTGAGCGCAACTCGCGAGTAGGATTCTTGCCTTTGACTTTGGTCTTGCTGCGAGCGAGAGGAAGCGAAGTTTGACGATTTCACTCGCTCTTTTGAATTGCGGGTGCTGGCTGACGGGTGAATCTGAAAGCTCTCACGCAGTGTGGCCTCGAACATGTCTTCCCATCGATTCCAGCCATGAATGCCGTCTGCATGCTTCAACCAGAGCAAGCGCCCCGACTGTTTGAGGGAATTCCGTTCGTTTTTCCCCAGTTTCAATGTCTGATTTGTATTAAAAGGCAGTGAACGGCCAGCGTCGTAACCATAGAACGCGTTTCCAAGACCACTGAACTCAACCGCGACCAATTTGCCCATCGTCATAATGAAAGCGTTATTGGCACCAGGGGCGTCTAGCTCTCGAGTCAGGCCTTTCATCTTTTTGCGTAGCGCGACCAAATCCGGCTCGAGCGATTTACGTGCAGCTGAGCCCAAAGCAAACTCGACATCGTCAATGGATTTGACATATCTCTTCCAAAACTCCATGCGCCGCGGGTCGGCTAGTCCATCCTCCGCCAGCTTGGTGAAGAACGTCTCGATAAACTCGAGCTTCAACCAGTCGGAAACCATTTCTCGCGCCTCGGGTGCGACGCCTCCCCACCGTGTCGCGTTTGACGGAAGCCACGGATTTCCCCACCAGTTGACGGCGTGTTCACGAAGTTTTTGATGCAGAGGGGTCCCGGAGACACTGGCGTACCGGTCAAGGACCAGAATTGTTCCTCGGTCGCGAAGTACCTCGTTGTGGGCAAGCATGTCGACTAAGCGAGGTAGTAGGCTGACAAACTCATCGTCGCCGAGCTTGGTTGCGCCATCCACCTGCGATAGCACTAGCTCGCGCAAAAACCACGACTCTTTTCCGATTTGAAGCTGTTCACAAATATGGTCTATGCGCGATTTATCGCCGCGCAAAAGCTCGGTCACGTAGCTCGTGCACGGAGACTCACCGAAAAGCTGCCTGTTCTCGATTGCCGTGTCGACCCAGGCCGGGCTTGCTTTGCTATCGCGTATCTTGGAGTTACGGTCATGAAGGTAGTCGCGCAGAGTCAGCCAGTTCCTTTTTGCCGACGGTATGGCTTCATGCGCGGTCACGTCGTAGGCGAAGTAGCTCTTTGCAAGTCCTTGATAACACCGACGATATGACGCGGTCTTATGTATATAGCCGTCAACGCTATCAAGGACGTTTTGGAGACGTGGCCGGTCCTCCATCACGCATTCACCTTGAGGATGGTGAGGAATGCACAGCCCAAAGGACAGTAGATAAGCATCGCGAAAGGTCGGCACTTCCTGGCTATGCCAGAAGCGTCTAACGGCGTCGAGTTGATGGTCGTGGACAGGTTCTCGACCGGCACCTGCTTTCGCGCGGGCTTTCAACGTCTCAAGAAGAACGTCGATTTCCGCGCCTGGGTGAATCGAAAACGCAGTTTCGCCCACAGACGATTGCAGCAAAGACGCAAGCAGGTTAAGCGCGCTCATCGCAGTGCGCAGTCGCCAAAGCTTCCGGATTGCACCGGGGCCGGAGACCGGTCTTCACCAACGCCAAGGAACTCGAGACGCATCTCGACGCGGCGACTCTCCTCGTCGGTTTCCTTCGAGCCATTGAATGAGTATCCGCCGACCAAGAACAGGTTTCGCACAGCCACTTTTTGCGTCTCCTCGAGCAAACTCATGCCTGTCGTTGCGAACATGCTGCACAAGACCCTTTCACTACGCTGAAGGCTCAGATTCAGGTTGCTCAGATACGTCCCGGTCCTATCGGTGTAGCCTTCGACGACCACTCGCTTAAATACGCGCTTACCCAAGTCATCGTTCGCCAATGCCAGGATTTCAGGGACGAACTGACGCAACACTGCTTCCTGTTCGGGCGCCAGGTTCGATTTTCCGAACGCGAAACGGGCTCTGTCACCATAATCTATGACATGGCGCTCGCGGTCTATCTTGATTCCGTCATACCGTTTAGCGGCATTCTGAAAGCGGTCGAGGATGAGTTCTATGTCTTTTCGATGCTGTTCCTCGCGCTTTTCTTTCTCTGTCACGTTCTTCGTCACGGCGAGTAGCGCTACCCCCATCACCACGAGGAAGAGCACCATGAGTGCGGTCATCAGGTCAGCAAAAGAAATCCAGAAAGGTTTTTCCGCCTCGTCGCGACCTCCACGCTTGACTGCGATTCGAGCTCCAAACATCGTTTAGTTCCTCGCTGGGACCATGGTGCCCATGGAGGCAAGCGTCACTTCCAGCTCACCAACCGCAGATGACAGCAACCCGACGGCCGAAGTCAACTTTGTATGAAACTCAGCATTCGCCTTTTCCAGCGTGCGCTTGACTTCCGATGCAAAAGCGCCATGTGCTTCCGCAAGAACTTGGCTCACACCGGAGAGATATTCGTCGGCCTGTTTTTGTGCCGCGCCAAGATGGCTTGTCGATGTCTCAATGCGATGGAGAACGTCGCCAGTCAAGGAGGCTTCCCTCCTGGCAGCTTCGACGGTGGCACGTAGTTCCGCTATAAGCTGACCGACGCTGTCGCGATGCGAGCGATAGTCGCTCAGCAGTTCCTGGATTGCTCCCGCTCCGCTTGTCAAACTGCCGGCAGTTGTCGCGAGTTTAGTTGAGACGTCGGTGGCTTGACCCATAACGTCGGCCACACGCTCGCCCGCGGCAGCAAAGTTTCGAGACGCGGTTCCCAGGGCTTCCGCGCCGGCGCTCATGCGGTCAATGGATGAATTTGTCGACTGCGTCAACGCGCTCACGCTTTGTGCCATTTGTGTCGTCGCAGCGCTCAACTCCTCGACAACTGAGTCCATTGACTTCGACATCGCAGTTACTACGTCATTCGCGCGTTCAGACATTGCATGCTCACGTGCGCGGTTGTTTTCAAATACTTCCTTTTGCGTTCCACTCAGCGTGGAGAGCATCTCACCGACGTGGGTCCCGAGCGTCTCCAAGGTCGTCTGTAGTTTTTGGTTTGTCTCCGACTGCGAGGTTGCGACCATCTGGCGCAGTTGCTCGACGAACGCGGCAGATTGGGCGGTCATCGCCTCCTGTCGGGACTCCATTTTTTCAATAGCCTCTGCCATACGTTGCGCCATCGCATCTGTCGAGCGTTGGCTCGAAGCTTCGATGTTAGAGACCAGAGTGTGTAAAGTGCTTACTGCCTGTTGAATGCTCTGGGCCGTTTGTTGATTAAGCTCCGTAAGTCCAGAAATTTGCCCGCCAAACAAGTCACTCAACCGCTGGCTGAAGCTCGTCATGACGTCTTGCAGCATGCGTCCGGCACTAGCACTCTGGTCTCCGCTAGCCGTCTTGACGGTTGCGGCAATTTCATCAAGTGGCCCTTTGAGGCCTTGTTGGATGCTATCGGCAATGACCTGTCCGAGAGCGACGTTGTTCTGACGCCCCGCCTCGGCGGATAGCGCATGTTGCTCCTTGCTGGCTTCGATTTGCGCGCTGGTCAACTCGCGCAGTAGCTCTCCCATTTCCTTGACGAGAGCGTCCTTCAGTATCTTGGATTGACTAGCCGATTCTTCCGACGCCTTTACTAGGCGTGCGAGGTACTCTTCACCTGCACCTGCTTCAAAGGACGCGTCAATCGCATGGGCAATTTCTTCTGTACGTCGATAAAGCGAGGCGAGGAGCAGTTTTTCGAAGAGCGTTGCTAGCATTGCCGCAGCGATTGCCGAGGCGGAGATAAGAAATGCCTCACCGACCGAATGCATGAGTGATTCCAGACTACTGCGAACGGTCGCAGCGTTCTCACTCACTTGAAATGCATGGAGACCTTCTATCAGCCCGCTGAATGTGCCGATAATGCCGATGCCGGTGAAGATTCCAGGCACATGCTTGAAAAACTCGGTACGCAGACGGCTATCGACGACAGCTTGGCTATTGAAATAGACCTCGGCAGGCACGGTGGCACGTACGGCGCGCACGACCATTTGTCCGTCCCGCTCTTCACGTTGGACGTGCAACGACTCCTCATACTCGTTCCATAAATGCGTAAGCCCGGGGTCACCGGAAAATACTTCTTTAAACTGCGAGGTGTTATTCGAGCTTTCGAACCTACTAACGCGAAGTTGGATAGAACGTAGTCGCAACAAGTGCTTTATCGCTGGAACAAAGAAAACAGCAATAACAGCTAGGACGAGGGCGACCAAAATCACCGCGGTGATAAGCGCTGGCATGGGCACGCCAGCAAGAAATGACTGGATACTCAACTTCGGTCTCCCCGATTTAAGGTCTATATTTTTATGTCCGTCGGGCGCATCCTGGACGCGCGTCGGCAGCCAATGGACGGGTTTCTCATCGAGTATCGACGAGCCGTCACTTCTGTGTGCCTAATCTTACGACATATTCCACTCGAAGATTAAGCAAGGAGATTTTCGCATTAGCGCATCGGCCCCTCGACTTAATCCCTGTTGAGGCGAATTTCGGAGACGTCTTTCGAAGAAAACGTTAATGCCAATTTTCTAAGATAGCCACGGAGGCCTACATGCCATCCGAAACACAAAATTTTGAACGCAGAAAACTCTATGAGGAGATTTGGGCGGAAGCCGTTAGCAAAGTGGCGAAGCGCTACCAAATCTCGGACGTCGGTCTTCGAAAGATATGTGTCAAACTCGCCGTACCCGTTCCGCCAGCGGGTTACTGGGCGAAAATCGCAGCCGGCCAGATTATTAAGAAGCCACCTTTGGCGCCGACCAAAGGCGCGACAACGCACCAGCGGACTGTCTATAAAGACCCGGAGGATGATGAGCGTTCGATGCGCATTCGGGCCAGGATTGATGAGGATGTCGCTCACGCTCCCGAAGTACCGGCTATTGCTCTTCGAACCTCCATCGACGAGTGCTTGCCAGTCATCAGGCGTATTGAATCGCCCCGGATTTTGAGGAGGCTCCAACTCTTGAGAGAATGGAGCAATGAACAAGAAATCGAGCAAGTTTTCC
>NZ_CABPSP010000006.1 GCF_902459765.1 Pandoraea anapnoica
GGCGCATCGCGTGCAGCGGTGGATGCCGGTTACGTGCCGAACGACTATCAGGTCGGTCAGACGGGCAAGATCGTGGCACCGCAGTTGTATGTGGCTGTGGGTATCTCGGGTGCGATCCAGCACCTTGCGGGCATGAAGGATTCGAAGGTGATCGTGGCGATCAACAAGGATCCGGAAGCGCCGATCTTCTCGGTGGCGGACTATGGTCTGGTGGGCGATCTGTTCACCGTCGTGCCGGAACTGACGAGCGCGCTGTAAGCGTCTGACGTAGTACCGAAGTGAAGTTGTGCGGCTGCGAGATCCATCTCTCGCAGCCGATTCGCATGAGGAGGCGTGCAAGTGCGTCTTCATGCGAATCGGTCGAGCAGCATCTGCAGTGAAAACAGAACGAACATAACAATATGCATCCCGGTAATCGCCACCCACCGAAGGCAATCGGAATCCCTTGGAGGAACGACATGAGTTATCAGGCCCCGATCAAGGACATGCAGTTCGTGATGAACGAACTGGCGGACCTGAACCGCATCGCTGCGCTGCCGGGTTATGAGGAAGCCTCGCCCGAACTCGCACAGGCCGTGCTCGAAGAAGCGGCCCGCTTCAATCAGGAAGTGCTCGCGCCGCTGAACGTGATCGGCGATCAGCAGCCGAGCACGTGGAAGGACGGCGTCGTGACGACCACGCCGGGCTTTAAGGACGCCTTTCGTCAGTTCTCCGAGGCGGGCTGGCAGGGCGTGGTGCATCCGCAGGAGTTCGGCGGTCAGGGCTTGCCCAAGCTCGTTGCCACGCCGTGCACGGAAATGCTCAATGCCGCGAACCTGTCGTTCGCACTGTGCCCGCTGCTGACCGACGGCGCCGTCGAAGCGCTGCTCACGGCCGGTACCGACGCACAGCGCGCCCTCTACGTCCCGAAGCTGCTTTCGGGCGAGTGGACCGGCACGATGAATCTGACCGAGCCCCAAGCCGGTTCCGATCTCGCGATGGTGCGCACGCGCGCCGAGCGGGAGGGGGACGGCACCTATCGCATCTTCGGTACCAAGATTTTCATCACGTTCGGCGAACACGACATGGCGGAGAATATCGTCCACCTCGTGCTCGCGCGCACGCCCGATGCGCCCCCGGGCGTTAAGGGCATCTCGCTGTTCATCGTGCCGAAGTTCAACGTCGACGCCGAGGGCAAGCTCGGCGCGCGCAACGACGTGCACTGCGTGTCCATCGAGCACAAGCTCGGTATCAAGGCGAGCCCGACGGCCGTGCTGCAATTCGGTGACAACGGTGGTGCGACGGGATATCTCGTCGGCGAAGAAAACCGCGGTCTCGAGTACATGTTCATCATGATGAACGCTGCGCGTTTCGCCGTCGGCATGCAGGGCGTGGCCGTCGCCGAGCGCGCTTATCAGCACGCGGTGGCGTATGCGCGTGATCGTCTGCAAAGCCGTCCGGTGGATGGCTCGTCGCGAGACGCCGTCACGATCATTCATCACCCAGACGTCAAGCGCATGCTCATGACGATGCGTGCGCTGACCGAAGGCGCTCGCACGCTGGCCTACGTGGCAGCAGCGCAGGCCGATATCGGTCATCACGCCGCCGATGCTGCCGAGCGCAAGCGCGCCCAGGCCATCTACGAATTCCTCGTGCCGATCGTAAAGGGCTGGAGCACGGAGATGTCGCTGGAGGTCACGAGCCTCGGTGTGCAGGTGCACGGCGGCATGGGCTTCATCGAAGAAACCGGTGCGGCGCAGTACTATCGCGACGCGCGCATTCTTCCGATCTACGAAGGCACGACCGCGATTCAGGCGAACGACCTGATCGGTCGCAAGACGCTGCGCGATGGTGGCGCGGTGGCGCGCACGCTGTGCGAGATGGTCGAAGCGACGGAGAACGAGCTGCGCGCAGCGGGTGGCGTGGCGGCATCGGTGGCGGAGCGCCTTGCCAGGGGGCGCGAAGCGCTGTCGATCGTAGTCGACTATGTCGTGGCGAACACGCAAGACAACGCCAACGCCGTGTTCGCAGGCAGCGTGCCGTATCTGAAGCTTGCGGGCATCGTGCTGGGCGGCTGGCAGATGGGACGTGCGTTGCTGGCCGCGCAGAAGCTGCGCGATCAGGATCCCTCGTTCTTCGATGCCAAGATCGGCACCGCACGTTTCTTCGCGGATCACATCCTGACGCAGGCGCCGGGTCTGGCGCAGTCGATCACCGAGGGGGCCGACTCGGCCTTGTCACTGAACGACGCGCAGTTCTGACGCGTTAGCATCGCGCAAAAACGAAAGGCGACCTGCGGGTCGCCTTTTCTTTTGCGCACGAACATCGTCGGACAAATATCGTTGACGAAAAAAAAAACGGCACTGCGTGATTCACGCAGTGCCGTGCATTGGGTCCCCGCCTCAGCCGCTAAGCCGGCATCCTGAACCGAAGGTTCAAGGTGGTCGCGGTTAGTAGCGCTTTGGGTTCATCAGACAGAGTGACGCTCACGCCAGCACTACAAACTTCCGCAACCTGCAACAGATCATTGGTTCAAGGAATCTATGACTTTCGCGAACCAGGCAGGGAAAACTAACCTTTCGGACCGGACGTCTGCGGGTGTCTTTCAGTTCTGATACTGATCGATCACTGCGCTCAGTCGTTCGTCCATGAGTTGCATTCTACGCTGAATTTCTTCGGCGGGGAATGCTTGTCCAGCAGCAATACTTTTTTCCAGTGCAAGCAATTCGGATGCCAGACTCAACGCTGCCATGACGGCAATCCGGTCAGTGCCGCGTACGCTGCTTTGCGCGCGGACCTTGCTCATTTCGGCATCCACGCGCGACACCGAAGCGAGCAGGTCGGCTTCGTGTTCCGGCGGGCAGGCGAGTCGGTACGACTGTTCCAGAATATGAACTTCGAGCTGCTTGATCGTCATGCGTTTTCTCCACCGGGGGCACCGAGCAGATCCATCTGACCCTCAGCGGGGTTCTGCGTGGGAAGCTTTTCAAGGATGGCGTTCAGGCGAACCTGTGCCTCGTCGATCTTGGCAGCAAGCTGATCGCGTTGCAGACGCAAGGCGTCACGCTCCGTGCGCAATTGCTCAATGGCAGCGCGGGTTTCGTCGCATTCGGCACGCGCGCGGTCGAGTTCCGCGAGCAGCGCTTGATTGTGTTGGTGAAAACGCTGGCTGATAAGAACCAGCTGTTCCATTTTGTCGGTGAGATTGTCGAGATCGGTGAGCATCGGGCTGCGTCCTCTTGATTGCCCTACATTCTAACGGAATCGGCGGCCAATGCCCGACGAACGAGCATTGACGCTCGTTCCAATGGCCCCTACACTTGCGGCACTTCGGTGCTCGCGCACGCCCCCCGGCATGCGCAGTTAAACGGGAAACAGGGAGCCGCGTCCCCACACGGGCTGGCCAACCTGTGCTGCCCCCGCAACGGTAAGTCATTCTTTCGGCCCGAAAGGTTTCCGAAAACGCGCCTCGCCTCCATTGCCACTGCGTGCTATCCGCATGCGGGAAGGCCGGTCAGGCGCCATGATGACCAGCCCGGATACCGGCCCAAGTGAGTGGGGAATCATCCATGCCGCCCGGCTTTGAGCCACAGGTGGCCTGACGTCGTTTTCATGTGTCGATGCCCAGCATCCGTGACGTGTCACCGGCGCTCCCCTTGCGCCGGCGGCCCGCGGGGGAACGGGCCTAGGCTATAAGAAAATTACGGAAGTCACACCCGACCATGCGCACCCACGTTCGCGCGATGGCGCCGCACGCGCCTGCTTTTGCACGTCTCGCTTCGGCGCCCGCCGCCAGCGCTCTCACCTGTATTTCCACCTGCATTCCCGCTCCGCGCCGTCTCGCGATGGCTGCCGCCTTGCTGGGCGCAAGCCTCGGCGCGCACGCGCAGTCGAGCGACGCGTCGCTCAACACGACCGTCGTGACGGCTTCGCGCACGGAGCAGAAGCTGGCGGACACGCTCGCCTCCACCTCGGTCATCTCGCGCGAGCAGATCGAGCAAAGCCAGGCGCAGGATCTTCCCTCGCTGCTGCGCGGTCAGGCCGGTGTGGAAATTGCGCAGAACGGAGGCTTCGGCACGACGGCCAGCATCTTCATGCGTGGCGCGAACTCGAACTCGTCGCTGGTGTTAATCGACGGCGTGCCCGTCAACTCGGCCACGACCGGTGTGACCAACATCGCTCAGATTCCGGTGTCGCAAATCGACCACATCGAAATCGTACGCGGCAACGTGTCGGCCCTGTATGGCTCGCAAGCTGTTGGTGGCGTGATCCAGATTTTCACGCGCAAGGGGGACGGCGGCCCGCCCAAGGCTTACGCCGAAGTCGGCTACGGCACGAACAACACCACGCAGGCCAACGCAGGTATCGCCGGGTCGTTCGAAGACGGCAAGACGCGCTTCTCGCTGGATGTGTCGCGTTTTCATACTAACGGCATTTCTTCCCTTGATCCGCGCTTCTATCCGAAGGCCAACCCGAACCGCAACGGCGACGACAACACCAGCGTGACGGCCTCGCTCTCGCGCAAATTCGGCGACACCTGGGAGGTCGGTGCGCGTCTGTTCCAGAGCGACGGCAGCAGCAGCTACGACAACGCCTTCGGCAAGCCCTCCGATCTGAACGACACCGACGCACGCGTGCGTCAGATCTCGGCATACGCCAAGGGCAACATCACCGACAAGTGGAACACGCGCTTCACCGTCACGCAGGGCGACGACTACAGCTACAACTACCTGAACGGCAAGGGCAACGGCAACTTCCATACGTCGAACAACCAGATCGACTGGGCCAACGAATACGCCTTCATGCCGGACCACAAGCTGATCGCGGGTTACACGCGTCAGGAACAGACGGTCGAAGGCAGCACGACCTACAACCACAACAACCGCCATCTCGACTCGTTCTACGTCGGCTATGAAGGTGTTTTCGCGCAGAAGCACGAAGTGCAGGCCACCGTGCGCCGCGACATCTATTCGGACTTCGGCGGTGCGAACAGCTACTGGGTCGGTTACGGCTACAAGCTGACCGAGCAGTGGAAGCTGATGGCCAACGCATCGGACGGTTTCCGTGCACCGACCTTCAATGAACTGTTCTACCCGGGCTACGGCAATCCGAACCTGCAACCGGAGCGTTCGATCTCGAAGGAACTCGCCGTCCAGTTCTACGACCCGGCCTTCGGTCTCGCGAAACTGGCGCTGTTCCGCACGAGCTACACGAACCTGATCCAGTCGCTGTCCGTGTTCCCGTACACGGCCGCAAACGTGGCGAACGCGCGCGTCGAAGGGCTTGAGCTCACGTATCAGGGCAAGATTCAGTGGACGGGCACGGACGTTCGCGCGTCGTTCACGCGTCAGAACCCGACCGATCTCGATGCCAACAAGGTACTTGCCCGCCGCGCCAGGCAATACGCGTCGTTCGGCGTGACGCAGAAATTCCTCGGCAAGTACTCGGTCGGTGGCGATGTCTATTACAGTGGCGAGCGTTACGATACGGGCGGCCAGCATCTCGGCGCTTACACGCTCGTGAACTTGCAGGCACGCTACGATATCGACAAGTCCTGGTACGTCTCGGCGCATCTGGACAACGTTTTCAACAAGAACTACCAGACGGTCTATGGCTACAACACCCTCGGACGCGCAATTTACGTCTCGCTTGGCTGGAAGCAGTTCTGACGACGTCCCGGCAGGACGTGACGCCGCATGACGCTGCGTCGCGCCCTCGCCATATGGACGGGACTGGCCGGTGTCGCGCTGGCCGTGCTCGTTGCGTCGCTTATGCTCGGAAGCGTGCCGGTTTCGTTGCGTGAGATCGGAGCGCTCGCGCTCGGCCACGATGTCGGTCTGGCGGGCGACGTGGTCTGGCGACTGCGTCTGCCGCGCGCGCTCGCCGCATTCGCCTGCGGCGGCTTGCTGGCAGTGGCTGGCACGCTCATGCAAACGCTGCTGCGCAACCCGCTAGCGGACCCTTACGTGCTCGGCATTTCCGGTGGCGCAGGCGTCGCGGCGCTTGCGTCGCTGGCGCTCATGCTGCCGTTTTTCTGGGTGCAGACGAGTGCTTTCCTCGGCGCACTGGCAGCCATCGCCATCGTAATGGGCCTCTCGCACCGCAGCTTCCTGCGCCCCGGCGATCAGGACAGCAGCACCAAACTGTTGCTTACCGGCGTGATGATGGCCGCCGGCTTCGGCGCACTTTCCACCCTGATTCTCACGCTCGCGCCCGACGCGAGTCTACGCGGCATGCTGTTCTGGCTGACGGGCGATTTGAATGGCGTGGATCGCGCGTCGCTGCCGCTTATCGCCCTCGCTGTGACCTTGCTCATCGTCTGCCCGGTCGCTCATCGGCTGAACGTGCTGCTGCGCGGCGAGGCTGTAGCTCAGGCCGTCGGTGTCGCCGTCGGCCCGTTGCGTGCGCGCGTCTATCTGGCGGCGTCGCTTGCGACGGCCGTCGCCGTGACGACCGCAGGCAGCATCGGCTTCGTCGGGCTTGTGGTGCCGCACATTCTGCGTCTGCGCTTCGGCAACGACCAGCGAATGTTGATTCCGGCGGCTGCCCTCGGCGGCGGCGCGTTGTTGATGCTCGCCGATCTGGTCGCGCGCACCGTGATTGCGCCGACGCAACTGCCGGTCGGCGTCATCACTGCGATGATCGGCGTGCCCGTGTTCCTGTGGCTGCTCTCGCGACGGGTGATCCGATGACATCTATGCCCTCAACGAACCCGACGACGAACGCAGCGATGTTGCAAACGCACGCGCTGACGCTGCGCGCGGGCGAGCGCGTGCTCGTCGACTGGCTGGACCTGGCGATTGCGCCGGGCGAGTGCTGGTGTCTGGCCGGACCGAACGGCGCGGGCAAGACGACGCTACTCGGCACACTCGCGGGATTGCGTCCCATCGACGACAAGCCGCAGCGCGATGCCACGATCACCGCCAGCGGACGTGTGGACATCGCAGGCAAGCCGCTCGCGCATTGGCGCCCCGGCCCGTTGGCGAAAGTGCGCGCGCTCATGCCTCAGCAGAGCCGCGACGCGTTCGGTGCGACCGCGCTGGAGGTTGTGCTGGCGGGCCGTCATCCGTATCTCGCGCAGGGCCGCTGGGGCGCATGGGAGTCCGACGATGACGTCGCGCTGGCCATCGACGCGCTCGCGCAAGTCGGGCTGGAAGACTTTGCGTCGCGCGACGTCACGACGCTCTCGGGCGGCGAGCGTCAGCGTGTATCGCTCGCGGCGGTGATTGCTCAGGCCACGCCGTTGCTGCTACTCGACGAACCTGTGTCGCATCTCGATCTGCATCATCAGATCGATGCACTCGAACTTCTCGCCCGCCACGCACAGCGCGACGATTGCGCCGTCGTTTTTTCGTGTCACGATCTCAACCTCGCGCGTCGCTTTGCCACGCACGCCCTGTTGCTCGACGGCCGTGGCGGGTGGCGCGCCGGTCCTGTGCAGGAGGTACTCTCCGCTGAGTATTGCAGCGACGCGTTCGGCTATGCGCTGCGCCTGATTCGCGATGGCGACGACGAGGCGCTCGTGCCGGTGCGTCGCACATGACTGACGTAGCCGGTGTACGTCCCCTTACTTCCGTATTCGACTTGATTGACAGGTGCTGTCCATGACCCAGGAAACTCCGAAATCCGACGCGCATTCCGCTGACAACGGCGTCGATGCGAATGCCGACGACGGCCGCAATGAACGCCATCGAGCGCGCATGGTGCGCAAAAAAGCGGTCGTCGACGAGAAGATCGAGAAAGCGCAGCGCGACTGTGGTGTGATCGTTATTACGACCGGCAACGGCAAGGGCAAATCCAGCTCGGGCTTCGGCATGGTCGTGCGCGCGATGGGGCACGGCATGAAGACCGGTGTCGTGCAGTTCATCAAAGGCGCAATCCCCACGGGCGAGGAGAAATTCCTGCGTCGTTTCCCTGAAGAATGCGAGTTTCACGTGATGGGCGAAGGCTACACGTGGGAGACCCAGGACCGTACGCGCGATATCGCCAAGGCCGAAGCGGCGTGGGAGCAGGCGCGCCGCATGTTGCAAGATGCCTCCTTTGGTCTGGTGTTGTTCGACGAACTGAACATCGCGCTCAAGCTCGGCTATCTCGACGTGAACACCGTGATCGCGGACTTGCAGGCGCGCCCCGACATGCAGCACGTGGTGATCACCGGCCGTGGCGCGCCGCAGGCGCTCATCGACGCGGCCCACACCGTGACCGACATGACGCCAGTGAAGCACGCGTTTGCCGATGGCATTCGCGCGCAGCCCGGCGTCGAAATGTAATTCCAGTCTCACTGCTCATCGTTTCAGGACGTTCCCGTATGACCGCATTCAGCCCCCTGCTGGCAGAACTTTTCGACATCGCTGCGCCATCGACGGCGATGGATGCCGCGCTCCAGCATGCCATCGACATCAAGACGAAGCCGCCCGGCAGTCTCGGCGCACTGGAGCGCGTGGCGCATCGGATCGGCCGCATTCAGCAGAGCGCGACGCCAGAGCTCACACGTCCCGCGATGCTGGTGTTCGCGGGCGATCACGGCGTCGTGGCCGCGGGCGTGAGTCCCTATCCGCAGGCCGTGACGGCGCAGATGGTGCTCAACTTCCTGCGCGGTGGCGCAGCCATCAATGTCTTCTGTCGCGCTGGCGGCATCGAGATGGAAGTGATCAACGCAGGCGTGGCGGCGGACTTTCCGGCCCATGCGTCGCTCGTGGACATTCCCGTCGCGCGCGGCACGCAGAACTTCGTCGACATGCCCGCCATGACGCGCGAGCAACTGGAGACAGCGCTTGCCGCCGGGGCCGCGCGTGTGGTGGCGCATGCGTCGCGCGGCACGCGCTTGATCGGCTTTGGCGAGATGGGCATTGGCAACACGTCGGCCGCCGCCTGTCTGATGCAGCGTCTGACGGGGCGGCCGCTCGCGGACTGCGTCGGCCGTGGCACAGGTGTGGACGACGCCGGTCTCGCGCGCAAGACGGCCGTACTCGAACGCGCGCTGGCGGCGCATCCGACAACCGGTGACATGCCTGACCCGCTCGACACGCTTGCGACCTTCGGCGGCTTCGAGATTGCGATGATGACAGGCGCGTATCTCGCCGCCGCGAAGCTCGGCCTTGTGATCGTGGTGGACGGCTTCATCAGCACGTCGGCACTGCTGGTCGCCGCGCGCGTCGCACCTGCGGTGCTCGATTACTGCGTGTTCGCGCACGCGTCGGACGAAACCGGGCATCGTGCCATGCTCGACGCGCTGGGAGCAGAACCTCTTTTGCAATTGGGACTGCGTCTCGGCGAAGGCACGGGCGCGGCGCTCGCGATGCCGCTGATTCAGGCGGCTGCGGCGTTCCTGCGCGAGATGGCGACGTTCGAAGGTGCGGGCGTTAGCGACCGCGCGTGAATGAGACGACAAACGAATGACGACCTCCGCCCCCGATCCTTCCGACGACTCCGTACCGCCGACACACGTGCCTGTGGTGCAGGATCGCGTGCGGGTCTCGTTCGGCGGATTCCGGGGACAGTTGCGTCTGTTCCTGACCGCGCTCGGATTCTTCACGCGTGTGCCGATTCCGCAGTGGGTGGGTTACTCGCCGGAGCAACTGAACGCCGCGACGCGTTATTTCCCGCTCGTCGGCGTGTTTGTCGGCGCGCTGGTGGCGTTGCTGACGGTGGCGATGGGGCACCTCTGGTCGCCGCATCTCGCTATTGCGCTGGGGCTTGGCGTGAGCGTGCTGCTCACGGGCGCATTTCATGAAGACGGACTCGCCGATTCCGTCGACGCTTTCGGCGGGGCGTTCGAGCGCGAGCGCGTGCTGGAGATCATGCACGATTCGCGCATCGGAACTTACGGCGCTGTGGCGCTGTGGCTCGCGCTGGCGGTCAAGTGGCAGGCGCTCGTCGACGTTCAGGCGTCGGTCGGATGGAGTGGCTTTGCCGTGGTGCTGATCGGCGCGCATGCGGCGAGCCGCAGCATGGCAATCAGTCTGCTGCGCACCCTCGATTACGTGCGCCCCGAAGGCAAGGCGAAGCCAGTGGCGCAACGGCTGAGTCTCGGCGGACTGATGTTCGGCGTACTTTGCAGCGCGCCGTGGTGGGTGTGGCCGGACTGGCGTGCCGGTGTGACGGGCGTGGTGGTCCTGATAGCACTGCGCGCGGCGTTCATCCGCTATCTGCGCCGACGCCTCGGTGGCTACACTGGCGACACGCTGGGTTTCGCGCAGCAACTCGGCGAGCTGGCGCTCTATCTCACGGTGTGCGCATGGATCTGATTCTGGTGCGTCATCCGCAGCCCGATGTGGCGTCTGGTGTCTGCTACGGACAGACGGATGTGCCGCTGATCCAACCGATCCAGCATGGGACGCTGGTCGCGAGAATCCGCGGTGCTATCGGAGACCGGCCGCTGACCGCGGTGCACAGCAGTCATCTGACGCGCGCGCGAATCCCGGCAAATTGGCTGTCGTCTATGTTTCATGCGCCGCATCACATCGATACCCGCCTCGCCGAGATGCACTTCGGCGAGTGGGAAATGCGTGGGTGGGACGAGATCGATCGCAATGCGCTCGACGCGTGGGCACAAAACGTCGCTGGCTTTGCGCCGCCCGGCGGCGAGTCGGCCCGCGACGTTGTGGTGCGCGTGGACGCGTGGGCGCGTGAGTTGCGCTCGCAAGTATCAGACAACGACGAGGTGCACGTTGTGATCGGTCACGCCGGGCCGATCCGTCTGCATATGGCCACGGCGTTGCGTTTGCCGACGACCACGTGCCTGCCGTGGGCACTCGACTTCGGTGGCATCTGCCATTTGCATATTGCCGACGACGGCAACGCGCGCCTGATTCACTGGAACGTGCAAACGAACGTTTAGCCGCACGCTGCTGCCGCCTCGCTGGCCGCCTTTACTTCGCAGAAGCCGTGCGACGCGAGCGCGCGATATCGAGGTCTTGGCACATCGTGCGGGCGCCGTCGAGAATGCGCGGGCTGGGGCGGTTGATGAGGTCGCCGTCGATGCCGAACAGATTGTTGTGTGCGACGGCCGGGAGTTGCGGCCACTTGCGCCAGTTATCCAGTGTGGCCAGCGGCTTGTCGGACTTCGTGGCCCCGGGTGTCGCGGTAAACATCGCTTCCGGCGCCTTGGCCAGTACCGCTTCGATGGACACGCGCGGCACGAGCGCCGGTTCGTCTGCGAAGATATTCACGCCGCCGCACAGGCGGATCACGTCGCTCACCATATGTGTGCCGTTCAGCGTCATGAGCGGCTGCGTCCACACCTGATAGAACACCGGTACCGGCGCGCGCGACGTATATTGCTTGCGCAACGCTTCATAGCGCGCGCGGAAAGCTTCTGCGGATTCTTTTGCTTTGGCAGGTGTGCCCATCAGTGTGCCGAGCGTCTCGATTGCGGCTGGCAGATCGGTCAGATGCTTCGGCTCCGAATAGAACACGGGTAACTTCAACTGACGCAGCGCCTCGACCTGACGCTGCGAATTGCCGTGCATCCACACGACGAGCAGATCGGGCTTGAGCGCGAGAATGCGTTCGAGATCGAGCGCATTGTTATCGCCCACGTGTGGAAGGCGCTGCGCCGCCTCGGGATAGTCGGAGTACTTCACCACGCCCACGACCTTGTCGCCCGCACCGGCGGCGAACAGCAACTCTGTGGCGTGCGGCGACAGACTGACCACGCGCTGCGCCGGGGCGGGCAGCGTGACAGTCGCGCCGGAGTCGTCCTTCACGGAGACGGCGGCATGTGCGCCGGACAGGGGTGCACATGCGAGGCAGGCGAAGGCGAGGGCAAGCGTCTGAACGCGAAGGCGGGTGAGCATGACCGGGCGGGGCAGCGATATCAGCGACATGGGTGCGATGCGTTCGATGAACGCGAAGCGAGGCGGGTGTAAGGGCTGGCGGGTGCGAGACGCGTCAACAAAGGAAACGTCGAAAAATGAGATCATTCCCGCCACGGACTCGCCATTTTCTGCGGGTTGGGGCGCGGCGACAAGCGTTTGAAAGACCGTCCCGCGAACCGATGTCACGCAACGGCTGTCGAATGATGCGTGGCATTCGGCGGCATGCCTGCCGTGCCGGATAGAACTGAAGGAGTCGACGTCGTGAAACGAAACTTGGGAATAGTAGGCGCTGCGGCGCTGGTGGTGGTCGCGATGCTCGCCGGGTGTGCTGCACCGGGCGGCGGTTCTGGCTCGGGAACCAGTGCAACGAGCACTAGCAAAGTGCAAGCCTATGGCGTGCTCGACGCCGGTGTGGCGGTGGTGAGGTAATGCGTTGATCCAAGTCGTCGACAAAAGCACGTCGACCGAAACGACTGCGCCCCCTGACGCCGAAGCGTTCAGGGGGCGCAGTGTCTGACGCGGTGCCGGGGGTGACGGGAACGTTACTGGAGCACAACTAAAACGTTACTGAAACGGGGCGGCACCCGGTAACTCGGCGCATTGCACAATGGACCGGAGTCCACGGCAACGGTCGAGCTACCGTGCGGCGTTAGTTCGATGCCGGAGCGGGGGCCATGGCGCCTGCGTCCGATGCCGGGGCGCTCATTGCGCCGCCGCCTGCATCGCTGGCCGCAGCCGGTGCCGGAGCGGTCGTGTCGGCCGCCGGGGCGGCCGGTTGATCTTCCTTCTTGGAGCAACCCACCGTCACAACAGTGGCGGTCAGAAGCGTGGCGAGCAACAGCGGCAGTTTTTTCATTTGGTCGTCCTTTTAATTGGGAAAGCCCTTGCGAAAGAACCTTCAGTCTAGCGGCGCCTTTCGGCGATGACTGTGTGCATTTGTTGCAGAAATGCTTCAATTTGTAACGAAAACGGCAGGAACACCCGTTATTTAATACTGCGTAAGCAGTCCTCGGATATTCCCGGGCAACGTACACCCGTTCGGAAGCATAACGAGAAAATTGGATGAGTCCGCTCTGCGGCAGTTCCCAAAAACATCGTTAAGGACGGAATCCGGGACGCAGCGTCATCAGCGCGCCCGCCAGTCGTAGCCATTCGTCTTCGGTCGCTGGCAGGCCCAGACGCAGGCTCGGCAGCGTTTGGATGCCATCCACCGACGAAATCGGACGTGCATCGAACAAGCGCGTCCATATGCCTTGTTCAGCCAGTTGCGCGTGCCATTGCGGCGCAAGCGCATGCGGCGTCCAGGCAAATAGCGGTGTGCCAACCGTTGGCCAGTGATGGTCGTACAACAGCGATAACAGTCGTTCACCTTCCTGTAACAGACGTTCCTGAGTCGCACGTTGCCATGCGGTGTCGCACAGGGCCGTTCGCACTGCGAACCTTGCCGGGCCACTGACCGTCCATGCGCCGAGCCGTTCGCTCAGACGTTTGCCAAGCCGTGCCGGGCACAGCGTGAAGCCCGCACGAATCCCTGCCAATCCGAAGAACTTGCCGACCGAGCGCAGGATGACGAGGCCGTCTTCGCCCGCGTGAGGCGTCATCGACGTCGCGGGGGATACGTCCGCGAAGGCTTCGTCGACGATCAGCATGCCGCCGCGTGCGGCCAGCTGTGCTTGCCATTGGGCGAGCGTCTCACGCGAGACGGATCGCGTCGTGGGATTGTCAGGGTTGACCCAGACGAGGTAGTCAACATCCGGCAAGCCCGCTTCGGGTCCGAGCCATGAGACGAGTGTGTGTCCGGCGTGCGCGAACGCCGGTGCGTACTCGCTATACGTCAGCGATGCGACGGCGACGCGCCCCGGGCGAAGCAGCGCGGGCAGCGCGCGGATGACCGCCTGCGAACCAGCGCAGGGCACGACGGTTTCCACCGGTACGCCGTAGTAACGGGCGGCCACGTCGCACAGGTCGTCGAAGGCGTCGGGGAGATCGCGCCAGACATCCGGCGGCGGCATCGGCACCGGATACCCCACGGGATTGATGCCGGTCGACAGATCCAGCCAGTCTTCGCGCGCACGTCCGAACCGGCGGATGGCTTCGCCGAGATTGCCGCCGTGGCGCGGGGCATCGGAGGGAGAAGATGAGGGTGACGGTGGGGGTGCAGCGGGTGATGCAGACATGGCGATCGGAAAGCGAGTTACAGCAGTGTTGTGGGCATGGCATCGGCCTGCGACGCGGCGAACAGCGCCAGCGCGCCGGTGACGATCAGCCACATCCACATGGAACGGGAGATCAGCCGCCATGCGGCCTTGATGTGTTGTGCGGAGGGTTCCATGCCGCAGCCGAGCGGTGGACGCACCTCCCACTCGCCGTGATATCGCGCCGGTCCGCCGAGCTGAACACCGAGGCTACCCGCACCGGCGGCCATCACGGGACCGGCATTGGGGCTGGACCAGGCGCTGGCCTGCGTGCGCCAGCAATCGATGGCACGCGCCACGTCGCCGAAGATCGCGTAGCTCGCTGCCGTCAATCGCGCGGGAATCCAGTTGAGGACGTCGTCGATGCGCGCCGCCGGTCGGCCGAAGTACAGAAACTTGTCGGTGCGATAGCCCCACATCGCGTCGAGCGTATTGGCCAGACGGAACAGCACGACGCCGGGCGCACCGGCAATCGCGAACCAGAAGAGCGCGCCGAAGATGGCGTCGTTGCCGTTCTCCAACGTGGATTCGACGGCGGCGCGCGCAAGATCGGAGGCGTTAGCGTCTTCCGTATCGCGCGAGACGATGCGTGCCGTGAGTGCGCGTGCTTGTTTCAGATCACCGTCGCGCAGGGCGTGAGCGATGGGCATGACGTGTTCGCGCAGACTGCGGGCACCGAGCGCCGCGTACAACGCCAGCGCTTGCCAGACGATGCCGCCCCAGCCAGGCAGGAACGTCAGCGCCCACGCGATCAGTACGGGAATCACGAGCATGATGCACCACGCCCACGTGCCACGCGTCATGGCGCTGAACGGCTTGTCGCGCACCTCGGGATCGTTGAGCCATGCCTCCACACCGTTGGCGATATAGCCGAAGCCGACCAGCGGGTGCCAGCGTCGCGGCTCGCCGAGCCAGGCGTCGAGTAACACACCGATCAATGCGGCAAGCCAGAGCGATTCGGGCGCGAGTCCTGTGAGCATCGGCGAGTGACTCCTATTTTCTCTTATCCCTTGATGGCCATCGGCAGCCCGGCGACCACGAAACGCACGTGCGGCGCCAGCGTGGCGACACGCTGGTTGAGACGTCCGAGTTCATCGACATAACGCCGCGTGAGCGCACCCATCGGGATCACGCCCAGACCGATCTCATTGCTGACGACGACGATCTTGCCGGGCAGCGACATCAGCGTCTGCGCAAGCGTGTCGACGACGCTCTGCCACTGTGCGTCCGTCGCCGGTCCGTCGGGATGATCGTCCGGCGGGCATAGCCAGCCCGCGAGCCACAGCGGCAGACAGTCGACGAGCACGCAATGGCCGTCCCGAGCGACTTCGCTCAGTGTGCGCGCCAGCTCGCGTCCTGCTTCCACCGTTTCCCAATGTCCCGGACGGCTCGCCCGGTGATGCGCAATGCGCGCCTGCATCTCGGGCTCGCCGGTCACGGCGGCCGTCGCGACATAGGTCACGGGCAGGCCGCTGTGCGTGGCGAGATGTTCGGCGAAAGCACTCTTGCCGGAGCGCGCGCCGCCGAGTACGAAGGTGAGATCGGGAGAGTTCGGAACGAGGTCGGTCATGCCGGATATTGTACGAGCGCCCGATGCGATAATCCGCGTCATGAGTGAAATCCCTGTCAAATTCGAAGCGCCTCCCAGCCTGCGTCGCGGCACCCTGATGATCCAGGGGACGTCGTCGGATGCAGGCAAGAGCACGGTCGTTGCGGGCCTGTGTCGTCTGCTGTTGCGCGAGGGCGTGCGCGTCGCCCCCTTCAAGCCGCAGAACATGGCGCTCAACAGTGCCGTGACGGCCGACGGCGGTGAGATCGGGCGCGCACAAGCGTTGCAGGCGCAAGCGGCAGGCGTCGCCCCGCATACCGACTTCAATCCCGTGTTGCTTAAGCCAAGCAGCGACCGGGGCGCACAGGTCATCATCGGCGGCAAGGTCGTGGCCGATCTCGATGCGCGTGCGTATCACGAGTACAAGCCTCGCGCGATGGCGGCGGTGCTGGCTGCGTACGAGCGTCTGCGCACGGGGTACGACGCAGTGTTGGTCGAGGGCGCAGGCAGTCCCGCCGAGGTGAACCTGCGCTCGCGCGACATCGCGAACATGGGCTTCGCCGAGGCGGTCGACGCCCCGGTGCTGCTCGTCGCCGACATCGACCGGGGAGGTGTTTTCGCGCAATTGATCGGCACGCTCGCGTGTCTGTCTGACGGCGAACGTGCGCGCATCAAGGGCTTCGTCATCAATCGCTTTCGCGGCGACCCGTCGTTGCTCACGAGCGGGCTGGAATGGTTGGAGACGAAGACGGGCATTCCGGTGCTGGGCGTGTTGCCGTACCTACACGGGCTGCATCTCGACGGCGAGGACATGCTGCCAGGCGAGCGTCACAAGGCCGCGAGCGGCGAGACGCGTCTGCGCGTGACCGTGCCCGCCTTGCCGCGCATCAGCAATCACACCGATTTCGACGCCTTGCGTGCACATCCGCAAGTTGATTTCCGTTATGTCGGCGCGGGCGAGGCGTGGCCCGCCAGCGATCTGGTGATCCTGCCCGGCAGCAAGCATGTGCGCGCCGATCTCGCGTGGTTGCGCGCCCAAGGGTGGGAGACGGCGATGGCGCGGCATCTACGCTATGGCGGCAAAGTGCTGGGCATCTGCGGCGGCTTGCAGATGCTCGGTGCTGCGATTCACGACCCGCTCGGGCTCGAAGGCGACGCAGGCACGACCGCTGGCCTCGGCTGGATGGAGATCGAAACCACTATGGAGGCCCAGAAGCAACTGCGCGTGGTGGCCGGACGTCTCACCGCCGGTGACGTGCCGGTGAACGGCTATGAGATCCACATGGGGGTGACGCGCGGGGCGGCGCTCGCGCGTCCCGCTGTCTGGCTGGACGCAGACCCACAAGGTGCACAAGGCCCGGTCGCCGACGGCGCCCGCTCGACCGACGATCAGGTCATGGGGACGTATCTGCATGGCCTGTTCGACACCCCCGAGGCACTGCAAGCGCTGCTCACGTGGGCGGGCGCGCGCGATCTGGCGGCGCAGGACTACAACGCGCTGCGCGAGGCGTCGCTCGATCGGCTGGCCGACGCGTTTGCAGCGCATCTGGATTTGTCGCGCGTGTGGGCCTGCCTGCGCTAGCAGGGCGGCCGGTTGGCGCGCCGTCGGCGTTCGTCTCGACGCCGGGCTCAGGCCCTGGCGGGATCGGTCGGATGCGGTACCGTCATCGACCCGTTGTAATATTGGCGATAATCGACCTCGGGGAGTCTGCAATGCCGGTGATTGTGGTGGCGAATCCAAAGGGTGGCGTGGGCAAGAGCACGCTGGCGACGAATCTGGCGGGCTATCTTGCTGCGCAGGGCCATGCCGTCATGCTGGGCGACACGGATCGTCAGCAGTCCTCGCGCGCCTGGCTGGGGCTGCGTCCGCCGGCGCTGCGACCGATTGCCACCTGGGATGTCGACCACAACGAGGTGGCGCGTCCGCCCAAGGGCACAACGCACGCAGTGCTCGATACGCCTGCGGGTTTGCATGGCAAGCGTCTCGACTCGATCCTCAAGCTCGCGGACCACATTCTGGTGCCGTTGCAGCCGTCGATCTTCGATATCCTCGCCACGCGGGATTTTCTCCAGAAGCTGGGCGAAGAGAAGGTGGTGCGTCAGGGAGACGTGCGCATCGGTGTGGTCGGCATGCGTGTGGACGCCCGCACCCGGGCGGCCGATCAGCTCTCGCGCTACTGCGAGGAAGCGGGCCTGCCGGTGCTCGGCATGCTTCGTAGTACGCAGAACTACGTGCAGCTCGCCGCGCACGGACTGACGTTGTGGGATGTGGCGCCGGGGCGTGTCGAGCGCGATCTGCCGCAGTGGGACGGCATCACCAAGTTCGTGGCGCGGTGATGGCCTGATCGGCCGGAGCCGATGGCGCTCAACCGCCGAGCGCAGCTTCGGTGCGATTTACAGCTTTCGCTTACGTCCACCAAATTACGCAGATTGCGGTCAAGATCCTAAAGTCATAGTATCCGCACTGACTACGCTAAAGACTCTTCCCCCTATGGAAAAAGGAGTCTTGTATGCCCCCCGTCACTTCAACGTCGTTCCCCGTCGGTACAACGCCCACTCCTCCGATTCTGACCTCGACGCCGTCGCAACCCGGCCAGATCGGCACAGCGACAACTGAGGGGCGGCCTCACATGTCGACAGACCTGACTCAGGTCAGCCGGTCGCCAGACGTGACGACGACATCGAACTCGACGATTACCGTGAGCGATGTCCCCTCTCCGGGGGATGTGACCGCGTCGGGTGCCCGACGCCAGCAGGTGTTGCGTGCTCAGACCGCTGCATTACCTGATTCCCGAACGGCATCCGGTGCCATAGAGCCAGGTGAAATGTGGGGCCACCTGAAGAATATCAAGGATACGACTGCGCGCTGGGGCATCTGGCTGGACGGGCTCCACAACTACGTGAGTACCCACGGACACATTGGCGTCGAGCCTTTGGTGCTATATGCCAGCGCTATCCACGCATTGTCGCAGGACCCGGACCAAGCGCACCAAACGCATGCCGCAAACGAGATTGTCCGGTTAATGGCGGGTCTCAAAGACGGCGCCCGTTTCGGCGATTTGGATGTAAAAATCAGCCGAGTGCTTCGCGCTGTAGAAATGGCGGAAACATCGCGTCTTATCGCGGAGTGTCTGTTGACCGACATCGAGAGCGATAAGGTGACGGCGAGCTTCGCAGGCAAGCAGCACTTTGTGATTTGGGCACTCAAGACTGTAGACGCGGATGGTCGACTTTTCGACAATGATCGTGTTAGGCGTGCCGATATCACGCGATTGGAACTGGTTTATCAACCCAGCGAAATGCGCGCTCAGACTTGGGCGCATGCGCTGGATCATCATGCTGAGCGCGGTGTTCCCATGAAGGAAGTCGTTCGACCCTTCGCACGAAGTATCGAGTTGATTCCACAGGGTGACGAGCGCGACTCGGCAGTCTCACGATTGGTCAGGACTGTATTGGAGGAAGCGAGCCGCGCAGACGACCCGGCGCCGTCGGTGTCGGCGACCATTCACGAAACCCTCATGGGAGCAAGCGACGAGACTGTGCGGCTAGGTCTTGCAAAGAGGTTCTTCGACAAGGCAGAGGGCACGATGAAGAAGACGGTGCGGGACGCGCTTATGGGGGGGTACGATGCGTTTTCTCCGACGCAAGCGTTCGCGTTGAAGGATTACCTTCCCGGCTATCTGCCCTGAATTCCCGCGACCTGGGCCTTAAGGTCTTGCCGGAATGCAAAACGCCCGCGGCGAATGCCGCGGGCGTTGATGATTCCTCGTGAAACGCGTCCAGGATTATCGACGCAGCGCCTTACTTTGCCTGAGCGGCTTCGAAGGCACGGGTCTCTTCCCACGCTTGCAGCGGCACGTGATCGCGCTCGCCCTTCTGCACGTTCTTCTCGCCGACGAACACCAGCTTGGGCTTGAAGCCAGCCAACACTTCCTTTTCTTCGACTTGTGCGTATGACACGATGATCACGATGTCGCCGAGCTGCGCGCGACGTGCAGCCGCGCCGTTGAGCGAGATCATGCCGCTGCCACGCTCGCCGCGAATGGCGTAGGTCGTGAAACGTTCGCCGTTGTTGACGTTGAAGATGTCGATTTGCTCATTTTCGACAAGGCCCGAGGCTTCGAGCAGGTTTTCGTCGATCGCGCACGAGCCTTCGTAATGCAATTCGCAATGCGTTACGGTGGCGCGGTGGATCTTCGACTTGAGCATGGTGCGGTACATGGCGTGCCTCTTGTGTTGCGATGTGTTGCGATGCCGCGCACGCTGCGCGACGAAGAATGTGCGCGCGGAATCGGCGAAGTGCCGACACGCGCACGGCTTGCGCCTGGAGCCCTTCGCGACGGTCACTGAACCGTGCGCGGCGGGCCCGGCGCTCAAATTTCGAGGTTGTCGATCAGACGCGTTGCACCCAGCTTGGCGGCAGCGAGCACCACCAGGCTTTCTGCCGGTGCCGCGCCCGGGGCTGGCACTCGCAGATTGGCGCGCTGGCGAATCGACACGTAGTCCGGCTTCCAGCCGCGCTCGGTCAGCGTCTTCATGGCCGAGGCTTCGAGCGCTGCGTAGTCGGTGCTGCCACCGTTCACGGTGTCGCGGATTTCATTGAGCAGACGATACAACTGCGGCGCTTCGGCGCGCTCGGCATCCGACAGATAGCGGTTGCGCGAGGACAGGGCGAGGCCGTCGTCGGCGCGCACCGTCTCGGCGGCAATGATCTCGATGGGCAGTGCGAACTGACGGCACATGCTGCGCACGATCATCAGTTGCTGGTAGTCCTTCTTGCCGAAAACGGCCACACGCGGCTGCACGCAGGAGAACAGCTTGGTCACGACCGTGCACACGCCTTTGAAGAAGCCGGGGCGGAACTCGCCTTCGAGAATGTCGCCCAGATCGTGCGGCGGCTCGACGCGGTATTCCTGCGGCTCCGGATACATCTCCTTCTCGTCCGGCGCAAACAGCACGTAGACGTTCTCGCGCGTGAGCTTCTCGATGTCGTCCATCATCGTGCGCGGGTACTTGTCGAAATCCTCGTTCGGCCCGAATTGCAGACGGTTCACGAAAATGCTGGCGACCACCGGATCGCCGTGCTGGCGTGCGAGCCGCATGAGCGAGAGATGGCCTTCGTGCAGATTGCCCATTGTGGGCACGAAGGCAACGCGATTCTGTCCGCGCAGTTGGTCGCGCAGTTCGTGAATCGAAGGGATGACTTTCATGGGGCGCTCAGTTTGGGGTGTAAGTCAGGCGGACGTAGATCGGCGCAAACGGTTCGGCCTGCGTGATCTCCAGCAGCGACTCGCGCGTGAGTTCGAGCATGGCGATGAAGTTGACCACCACGACCGGCACACCGCGCGTGACATCGAAGAGTTCGGTGAACTCCATGAAACGCGCGCCTTGCAGGCGTCGCAGAATCTGGCTCATGTGCTCGCGCACCGAGAGTTCTTCACGGGAAATCTTGTGATGCTGAACAAGCTTGGCGCGACGCAGCACCTCGGCCCACGCGGCGCGCAGGTCTTCGGCGTCCACATCGGGAAAGCGCGGCTGAAGGCTTTGCTCGATATAGACCTGTGAGCGCAGGAAGTCACGGCCGAGCACCGGCAGCGTATCGAGCTTTTGCGCGGCGAGCTTCATCTGCTCGTACTCCAGCAGACGACGCACCAGTTCGGCGCGCGGATCTTCCGCTTCCTCGCCGGTGTCGGCCTTTTTCACCGGCAGCAGCATGCGCGACTTGATCTCGATGAGCATCGCCGCCATCAGCAGATACTCGGACGCCAGTTCCAGATTGGTCCGGCGGATCTGTTCCACATAGAGCAGGTACTGCTTCGTGACCTGCGCCATCGGAATGTCGAGCACGTTGAAGTTCTGCTTGCGGATCAGATACAGCAACAAGTCGAGCGGGCCTTCGAAGGCTTCGAGGAAGATCTCGAGGGCGTCCGGCGGAATGTAGAGATCGTTCGGCAGCGCGAACAGCGGCTCGCCATAAAGACGTGCGCGCGCCACACCGTCGACCGTATCGGGTGTCGAGTCCTGTCCGTCGTGCGGGGCTGGCAGCTCGGTGGCCGAACCACCGGTGCCACTTGCACCCGCCGAGCGCGACGTTGCGGCGGCTGCGGCCTCGCCGGTCGCGCCTTCGGGGGCGCTGGCGTCGGCCGCGTCCACGTCGACCGACCCGCTTTGGGCCGGAATTTCCTGCGAACCGTCGTTTCGGCCATCTTCCGGCGCTGGGTCGGCAGCAGCGCTTGCCACGGGATCGACGTGCTCAGGCACCGGCGCGATCTCGGGGATCGGGTCGGGCGTGAACGACGGATCGTCGGGCGTACTTGGATTCAATGCGGAACTCGGCCGGGGGCGGCGATTTACTCGCTTTGGTAGACGTACGGCTGCTGGGCCACACGCGATTGCTGGGCGCGGCTGCGCTCTTCCATATCAATCGGATGCTTGTCCCACAGCAGGGCGCGACCCTTGCGTTGCTCCGCTTCCAGCGTCGGCTTCTCGGTCTTGAGTTGCTTGATGAATTGGGTGATGTCGGACTCGTACATGGTCGATTGCTTGAAAAATAGGCAAAAGCGGCACCGTCGGGACGGTGCCAATCGACGCAGATTCTACCGCAAACCCGTCGCTGTTCGGTGTTTTGGCATTTTGGGCGATTTGCCCGAATTTAGGCCGTATGGGTGAACCGCACTCCCGGATATGTTCAAATACGAGTCACATACGCAATGCGCGGTGTCTCGTTGTGCCATGCTGGCGGGCATCGTGCGTTTGAGCATTCCTCACGGCACGCCGGACCACCGGCGGCGATATTTCCAAGGAAGGTTTTGACCGTCTCGCAGATCAAATCCGGACACGACGCTGGCCGTCGCCTTGGCGTGCGCATTTCAGTACGCCCATTAGTTCGCTCATTAGCAGGTCCATTCCCGCATCTCCAGGGCATTCGCAGTCTGCCTACCCGACTGCTGAGCCTGGCGGCGCTGGCTTGCGGCCTGTGCGCATCCGGTCTGGCGCAAGCCGACTATCGGGTGCGTGTCGACGCGCCCAAAGACATCGCCAAGCTCCTGAAGGACAACCTCGACGTCGTGCGTTACGCCTCGCGCGACGATATCGGCGAGGCCCAGTTCGAGCACATCGTGGCTACCATCGGCGAGCAGGTGCAGGAACTGACGTCGACCGAGGGCTATTTCTCGCCCGTCACCCATGTGGATGTCGCGACCATCAACGGCAAGCGCGATGTCGACATCAAGGTCGAGGCGGGGCCTCGAACGCATATCAAGGACGTCGATCTCAAGTTCACCGGCCCGGTCGCCGAGCAGGATCCGCAGCGCGTTGAGCAGTTGCGCAACGCCTGGGAGCTGCCCGTGGACGCGCCCTTTCGCCAGTCCGACTGGGACAAGGCGAAGAACGACACCCTGTTCCAACTGGGACAGAAGCGCTACCACGCCGCGAAGATGACATTCTCGCGCGCCGTGGTCGACGCCGATAACGATGCCGCCTCGCTCGCCGCGACCTACGAAAGCGGCCCGCCGTTCACGCTCGGGCCGCTGGTGATCACTGGCACGCGTCGCTATCCCGCACAGATCATCCGCAACGTCAATCCGCTGTCCGAGGGCGAGGCCTTCGACGCCGACCGCTTGCAGGAACTGCAACGCCAGATTCAGGCGACGCCGTACTTTTCCAACGTGATCATTTCGGTGACGGAAGACCCGTCGAAGGCCGAACTCGCGCCGGTGGAAGTGAACGTGCGCGAATTCCCCCAGCAGCGCGTGCAAAGCGGTGTCGGCTACACGACGGACACGGGCGCGAGCATCAACGGGCGCTACTCGTACTACAACTTGTTCGGCAAGGCGTGGACGTTCGATTCGCAAGCGCGTCTCGAACAGTACCGACAGGGCGGCTACGCCGAAATCGGCATGCCGCCTGACGAGAGCGCGTACACCAACAGCCTGCGCGGGTCGTTCGACCGCACCTATCTGAACGGTCTCGACCAGCGCTCGACGCAGGTCGGCATCAAGCGTGCGCGCTCGCGCGAGCGTTACGACTGGGCTTACACGCTGGACTTCTATCGTACGGACGAGCGTCCCGATGGTGGCGAGCGTTTCCTCAACAAGGCACTCGTGCCTGCGTTCTCGTGGAACCGTCGCGATGTCGACGACCTGATCTTTCCGCGCAGGGGCAACATCATCAACACGCAGCTCGGCTTCGCCGCCAAGCCGCTGTTGACTGATCAGAGTTTCGCGCGGCTCTACGGCCGTATTCGCCAGTACTTCCCGGTCGGACAGCGCGATCTCGTGCTGGCGCGCCTGGAACTCGGAGCGGTGCTGACGAACGGCAACAGCAACCGGATTCCGTCGTCGCTGCTGTTCTTCGCGGGTGGCACGTCGTCGATTCGAGGCTACACGTATCAGAGCATCGGCCGTCAGCAGAACGGGACGACCTTCCCGACGAAGTACCTCGCGACGGCAAGCCTCGAATATCAGCGCTGGGTCACGCGCGACTGGGGCGGCGCGGCGTTCTGGGACGTGGGTACGGCGACCGACGACTACCGACATCCCACACCGCTCTATCACGGTGTCGGTTTGGGGGTGCGCTGGCGCAGCCCTGTCGGCCCGGTGAACCTCGATCTCGGATACGGCGTGAATGACCGGCGTTTCCGTCCGTCGATCTCGCTTGGGGTGGCCTTCTGATGATGAAGATGCTGCTCGATACCTTGAAGCCGATGACCGCCATGACCGATGTTCGCGATGTGGGGCAAGGCAGCCACAGCGCACAGGGCGCCGGGCGAGAACCCACGGAACCCACATTGACGCGCCCCGGCGCGCAGGGCACGGACGGTGGCGGTAACGTGCCGCCGGATAACGCGTACGCACCGCCGCCACCGCCAAGTCGCCGCCGCTGGGGACGCGCACTCGCGGGCATCGTTCTCGCGATGCTGCTGACCGTCGTACTCGCCATCGGCGCGCTGGTGTGGGCAATGTCGAACGAGCGCGGTAGCCGCTGGCTATGGCAGACGGCCGTCTCGACGCTCGGCGGCAAGCTCTCTGGAGAATGGCGCAGCGGCAGCGTGTTGCACGGCTTCACGCTGAGCGACATGCGCTACTCGGATGGTGCGACCCGCATCACTGTCAGCAGGCTCGAAAGCCGTTGGGATCTCGGCTTGCGTCCGCTGCATTTCACCGTCGACAAGCTCCATGCGGGCGATGTGGATCTGGCCTTCGCGCCGTCCCCGCCGTCGAACACGCCGACGACGATGCCGACAAGCTTGCGTCTGCCGTTGGGATTGACGCTGAACGACGTGCGCGTGGCGAAGCTCACGCTGCACTCGCCCGCGCTCGTGCTTGAAGACATTCGCGTGGCGGGTCGTAGCGATGGCACGCAGCATGCGGTGCAGATCGAGCATCTCGGCACGCCGTATGGCGAAGCGCAAGCCAGTCTGCAACTGAACGGGCAGCGTCCGTTTGCGCTGAACGGCAACGTCGGATTGCAGGCCAAGGCGGGTGACATTCCCGTCGCGCTCAAAGCCGATTTGTCCGGCTCGCTCGACGCCCTCGTCGTCGACTTGACGGCCAGCGGCGAGAAGCTGAACGGGACGGCGCACATCGCGGCGTCGCCGTTCGGTCCGGTGCCGCTCTCGCGCGCGCAGATTGCGCTCGATCACCTCAACCCGCGCGATTTCGCACCGGGTGCGCCGCAGGCGGACCTCGCCGTGCAGACCGACTTGCGACCGCAACCGGGTGCAAAGGAATTCCGCGTGTTGGGGCCGGTGTCGGTGACCAACGCGAAGCCCGGCGCGATCGATGCGGGCTGGCTGCCGGTGGAAAGTTTGCGCACGCAAGTGTTGCTCGATGCGACGCGTCAGGCATTGACAGGCATCGAGTTGAAACTCGCGGGCCGCGCCGTGTTGACCGGCAGCGGTGAGCTGCGACGCGAGAAGGTGGCGGCGACGGCGAGCGCACCCGCGCCTGCAACCCCGGCGACGTCTTCCGCAAGCGTAGCCAGTACCGCGAGTGCTGCTATGGCCGCGAACGAGACCACGGCCGATGCCGAAGCGACCGTCGGCGGTTTCGCCTTCACGATGCGCGACCTCGATCTGCGCGCGTTGTACGGCAAGCTGCCCGCGACGAAGCTCGGCGGCCCGCTTGACGTCAAGCTCGACGCAACCGGCCAGCGCATCGTGCTCGACTGGCGCGACGCGGCACGTCGTGTGCTCGCCGACGTCGGTCTAGACGCAAAGGGCACCACGATTCACGCGCTGTCGCTCGATGCCGGTAATGGCAAGGTCGCAGCAACCGGCGTGCTGGAGAACGGCGACACCGGCGCTTACAAGGCGCAGATCAAACTGACGCGTTTCGACCCCGCCGCGTGGTACGACCTTTACGGTCCCCAAAAGTCCGGGGCAAAGGCGCCGGTCGCCAGCGTCACCGGTCAGTTCGATGCACAGGGCGCGCTGCGTCCCGATTTCGGTCTGGCGCTGAAGTTCGCGTTGCAGGATAGCGTCTACGCCGACCTGCCGATGAGCGGTGCGGGCACGGTGAAGCTGGCTGGCACGCGCTTGTTGCCGAGCGATGCGAACCTGCTCGTCGCAGGGAACAAGGTCGTGCTGCGCGGCAGCTTCGGCGCGCCCGGCGACAAGATGGCGGTAAACGTCGACGCGCCGTCGCTCGACAAGCTGGGCTTCGGTCTGGCAGGCCGTCTGCAACTGGACGGTCAGGTGTCGGGCACGATGGAGCGTCCGGTGGTTGCCGCAACACTGGCCGCCGACAAACTCGTGTTCGGCGCGCAAAAGCTGGAGCATCTGGCCGGTAAGGTGGATGTCAGCGGTGGTTTGCCTGGCGTCGCGAGCGATCGTCTGAATGTCACGCTCGACGGACAGGGTTTCGCCAGCAGCGTCGCACGACTCGACAAACTGTCGCTGGCATTGGCGGGCACGCGAGGCGCGCACACACTGCATCTGAAGGCCGCAGGCAAGGTGCGCGAAGCGCCGCTCGACATGAATCTCGACGCTTCGGGTGCCGTGACCAACGCAGGCGGCAAGCCGGGTTGGAAGGGTACGATCCAGACGCTCGAAAATCGTGGCGTGCCGAAGCTGACTCTTGCGTCGCCCTGGCAGATCGAAGCGAGTGCGAAGCGCGTGCATCTCGGTGCAGCGAAGCTCGTGACGGGCGCCGGTGCGCTCTCGCTCGCAAACTTCGATTACGGTGGCGGCCAACTGAAGACAGCTGGCACGATCGACACGCTCGAAGTCGCGCAGGTGCTGCGTGTCGTGCAGTCGTTCACCGGCGAGGTGCCGCCGATTGCCAGCGACCTCGTGCTCGACGGCAAGTGGAACGTGAGCGCAGGTCAGCGTGCGGATGGCTTCGTGGAAATCGTGCGTCGCAGTGGCGACATCACGCTGCGTCGCGGCGGCGTGAACGACCACGTCAAGGTGACGATCACCGGCATTCCCGGTCTGAGCGCGGAGAAGGGCGGCGTGGGCGCGCGCGTGCCGCTAGGCATCTCGGAGTTGCGCACCCGAATCGATCTGTCGGGGCAGTCGGCGCGCACGACGCTCAAGGCCGTGTCCTCGCTGGTCGGCACGGTCGACGCCGATGTGCAAACCGGGCTGCGCGTGCAGGGCGGCATTCCGGACGTACCCGACGATGCGCCGCTCACCGGTCGCATCGCCGTCGCGATTCCGAACCTCTCGAAGTTCGAAGACCTCGCCGGTGCACAGTTCGCCTTCAAGGGCCGCGCCAACTTGCAGGTGGCACTGGCGGGTACGGTGGCGAAGCCGCGTCCGACCGGGGAACTGACGGCCGACGACCTTTCGGTGCAGATGTTCGACACGGGCGTGAGCGTGAAGGACGGCAAGATGCGCATCGCGCTCACGCCGACGGAGATCGTGCTGCGCGACGTGGTCGTGACCGGTGGTGGCGGCGGTACGGCGCGTGCAACGGGCAACATCCGTCTCGATACGCCGGAGCCGACGCTCGCCATCACGCTTGCCGCAGACAAGTTGCAACTGTTCGCTGCACCTGACCGTCAGTTGTCGCTCACGGGCGAGGCCAAGGCCACGGGCAGCGGCGAAGCGATCGCCGTGAACGGCAGCTTCACCGTTGACCGAGCGCGCTTCGCGTTGCCGCCCACGACCGCGCCGAAGCTGGGCGACGACGTCGTGGTGGTGCGCGGCGGCGCTCAGGCACGGGCCAAGCCACTCGATCCGAAGGAGGAAGCGGCGCGCATCAGCGAGAAGCTAGCCAGTCGGTTCTCGCCGCACATCAACGTCGAAGTGAATCTGGGGCGCGATTTCCGCTTCATCGGGGCAGGGGCTGATCTCTTGCTGCGTGGCAGTATGCGTGTGCAAAGCGATCCGCTCACACCGATGCGCGGGACCGGCACGATCACGGTGGCGGAAGGCACGTACGAAGCGTTTGACCGCAAGCTGGCCATCGAGCGAGGGGAGATCAACTTCGTCGGCCCGCTGAGCAACCCGAACATCTACATTCAGGCCATGCGTCGCAATCAGGAAGTGGCCGCCGGGGTGTTGGTGACGGGCACGGTGCGCCAGCCGCGCGTGACGCTCGTCTCCGAGCCGAACGTGTCCGACGAAGAGAAGCTGTCGTGGTTAATGTTCGGCCACGGTCCCGACGGCGCGGGCCTCGGCCAGCGTCAGGCGATGGCCGGTGCGGCGACGGCGCTGCTCGGTGCTACGGGCGGCAAGCGCATCATCAAGGATCTGGGCATCGATGAGTTCAGTATCGGCACCAGCGATTCCGGGCTGGCCGACGACGAGCAGGTCGTCAAGGTCGGCAAGGCGATCTCGGACAACTTCTCGTTGGGATACGAGCAAAGTCTGACGAGTGCGGCGAGTATCGTGAAGATCACGTGGCAGATATCGCGCCGCTGGCAACTGGCGCTGCGCACAGGTTCGCTGTCCGGCTTCGATGTGCTGTTCAACCGGCGCTTCGACTGATGCAGTGACATTGCTGCATCTGTGATGCGGGAGTACGACCGATCACAGGGAACAACAGAGAAGAGGAGGGTAACGATGAAAACGTCGCTCGATTTCGAACTTGGGGCGCGCGAATCAGGTGCACGCCGGGGCCTTCGTTGGGGAGTCGCTATGGGATTGCTTGCGAGTCTGTTGGGACTGTTCGGCTGCGATCAGCAGCAAATCGACAAGGTGCGTGAAAAGGCACGCGACACGTTCAACGCCGTCAAGCCGGACGATCTGATGCTGCGCGACCTCAAACCGGGCGTCACGACCGAGGCGCAGGTGCGCGATCAGATGGGCAAGCCCGAGATCGTATGGGAGAACGACGACGGTTCGCGCCGTCTCGAATATCCGCGTTCACCGGGCGGGTTGCGGACCTATATGGTGGACATCGCCGCCGACGGCAAGCTGCGCAGCGTGACGCAGGCGCTCTCGGCGGAGAACTTCCAGCAGGTGCAGCCGGGCATGTCGCAGGACGATGTGCGGCGTCTGCTCGGCAAGCCGACGACCGTCGCGGAATATCGTCTGAAGAAGGAGACGGTGTGGAGTTGGCGCTGGCTTGAGGACGGCGTGAACACGCCGGGCATGTTCAACGCCCATTTCGGCCCGGACGGCCGCGTCACGGTGACGTCGCGCTCGCCGGATCCGGCGTCGGAGCGGCCCTGACGGTTGCGCGTTACTGCGTTGCCTGCGACGCTTGCGTCTGATGACCGGCGCGGCGGTCGCGATGCGTCACCATCCGGTTGTGCAGACGCGTGATGATCCGGCTGCCGGTCTTCTCGAACATGAACGGCAGCACCGCATGGACGAGACACGCAAGGCATGCGCCGAGCAGGGGCAGGGCGAACGACAGCGAAGTCCCCATGTGCTGGAGATAATTTTCGCCGACTGAAGCAGGATGTTGAGTGAAGATTTTCATGGCGAGCTTTTTTTCGGAATGTTTCTGAAGTCTACTTGCCGTCACCGGGTAAAGGTTTCCAAATCTTCCCTCAAATGGGGTAGGATTTGGAAAAATTTTCCTCCCGGGTGTCATTGTGGATAAAACCGATCTCGCAATTCTCGAAAATCTGCAATCCGATGCCTCGCGCTCACTCGGTGAACTGGCGGAAGCGGTGCATCTGTCGCCCACGCCTTGCTGGCGACGCGTGCAGCGTCTGCGCGAAAGCGGCGTGATCACTGGACAGGTGACGCTGTGCGATCCGCAGCAACTCGACCTGCGCGTCACGGCGTTCGTCTTCATCAAGGCGGCAACGCACAGCGAGGACTGGATGGTCCGTTTTGTCGCGGGGGCGCGGGAATTGCCCGAAATCGTCGAAATTCATCGCATGGCGGGCGAGATCGACTATCTGCTCAAGGTCTACCTGCCCGACATTGCGGCCTACGACCGTTTCTACAAAAAGCTCATCCGCGTGGCGGATCTTCAGGACATCAGCGCCAGCTTTTCGATGGAGACGGTGAAGTTCACCACGGCGTTGCCGGTGGACCACTTGCGATAAGCGAGCCCATCGACGCCCCAAAACAAAACACCCCGAGGCCGGATCATCGGTGCTCGGGGTGTTTCGCTTTCGGGACTGCGCGTCTTACTTCACGCGCATGCCGGGCTTCGCGCCGTTGTGCGGCTCAAGAATGTAGATACCCGGATCGGCTTTCTCGTCGGCGGCCGAAGCGGCGAGCACCATGCCCTCCGACAGACCGAACTTCATCTTGCGCGGCGCGAGGTTCGCGACCATCACCGTCAGCTTGCCCACGAGCACTTCGGGTTGCGGATACGCCGACTTGATGCCGGAGAAGACGTTGCGCGTTTGCGCTTCGCCCACGTCGAGCGTGAGCTGCAGCAGCTTGTCCGAGCCTTCGACGGCCTTGCAATCGACGATGCGCGCAATGCGCAGATCGATCTTGGCGAAGTCGTCGATGGTGATGATGCCGTCGTCGGCCTTCTCTGTCGCTTTCTCGACTTTTTCGGACTTGGCCGCCTTGTCCTTGCCCTTCGCTGCTGCGGCGTCGGCCACCGGGGCCGTCGCTTGCAGCGAGTCGCGGTTCGCTGCGAGCAGCGCTTCGACTTGCTTGCCTTCGACGCGCGTCATCAGATGCTTGTACGCGTTGATGGCGGCATCGGCGGTGAGCGGACGGTCCACGTCCTGCCACGTCTGCGGGGCGATGTTCAGGAACTGCTCCACCGCCTGCGACGTCGTCGGCAGCACTGGCTTGAGGTACAGCGTCAGCAAACGGAATGCCTCCAGACATACCGAGCATGCCTCGTGAAGGGCCGCGGCCTGTGCCGGATCCTTCGCCAGATCCCATGGCTTGACCGTATCGACGTAACCGTTGATCGCGTCGGCCTGTTCCATCACCAGACGCAGGGCCTTGCCGAACTCACGACCTTCGTAATACGCGGCGATCTGCGGGGCGGCGGCACGCACCTGTGCGAGCAGCGGTGCGTTCATGGCATCCGCCGAGACACGGCCGTCGAAACGCTTGATCAGGAACCCGGCGGCACGGCTGGCAATGTTCACGTACTTGCCGACCAGATCGCTGTTCACCCGGGCGATGAAGTCATCGAGGTTCAAATCGAGGTCTTCCATCGTGTTGCCGAGCTTGGCACCGATGTAATAGCGCAGCCATTCCGGATTCAGCCCCGTATCGATGAAGCTCTGGGCCGTGATGAACGTGCCGCGCGACTTCGACATCTTCTGGCCGTCCACGGTCAGGAAGCCGTGGGCGTACACGTTGGTCGGCGTGCGATGGCCCGAGAATTCGAGCATCGCCGGCCAGAACAGCGTGTGGAAGTACATGATGTCCTTGCCGATGAAGTGGTACTGCTCGGTTGTGGAACCGGGCTTGACCCATTCGTCGAAGTTCAGACCGCGCTTGGCGCACAGGTTCTTGAAGCTGGCGTAGTAGCCGACCGGTGCGTCGAGCCACACATAAAAATACTTGCCCGGCGCGCCCGGAATCTCGAAGCCGAAGTAGGGTGCATCGCGCGAGATGTCCCAATCGGCGAGCGTCGATTCGCCATCTTCACCGAGCCACTCTTTCATCTTGTTCGCGGCTTCGGGCTGGGCGAGGCCCGACACCCACTTGCGCAGGAACTGCTCGCAGCGCTTGTCCGAGAGCTTGAAGAAGTAGTGCGTCGACGTCTTGCGAATCGGCGTGGCACCCGAGACGACCGAGTACGGATTGAGCAGGTCGGTCGGCGCGTAGGTCGAGCCGCAGACTTCGCACGAGTCGCCGTACTGATCCTTTGCGCCGCACTTCGGGCATTCGCCCTTGATGAAGCGGTCCGGCAGGAACATCTCCTTGACCGGGTCGTAGGCCTGTTCGATGTCGCGCGCCTCGATCAGGCCCTGTTCCTTCAGGGCGAGATAGACGTTTTCGGACAATTCGCGGTTCTCTTCAGAATCCGTCGAATAGTAGTTGTCGAACGAGATGTTGAAGCTGTCGAAGTCGCGCTTGTGTTCCGTCCACACGCGCTCGATCAGTTGCCTGGGCGTGAGGCCTTCCTTCTCGGCGCGCAGCATGACCGGCGTGCCGTGCGTATCGTCCGCGCCAACGTAGTAGACCTCATGGCCCTGCATTCGCATGAACCGTACCCAGATGTCGGTCTGGATGTATTCCACCAGGTGACCGATGTGAATCTGGCCATTGGCGTACGGCAGTGCGGATGTGACAAGAATGCGGCGGGACATGTGGTTTGACTATGTGGGTTGAAGGTTGCGGGAAGGGACGATTCTAGCAGGCGGGCGGCGCCCGCGCCCAAACTGACGTCCGGGCAGGGGGGTGTCGTGGAAAAGCGAGCGGCCAAAAAAAAAGCCGGAACGAGGTTCCGGCATAACTAGGCACACGTAACGTCAATAACAAAGAGGAGATGAAAGCGCCCACGGTAGGCACTTCCGAAGGGTCTGAGCGATGGGGCAGGGGATTAGTTCAATCGATGTGCCGACTTTCGATGCTGCGTTGCAGCATGCGGGTGTCCGGAGGGCTGCTGGAGGGCGGAAGCGCGCATGCCCGGCGGACCGGGCATGCGTTTGGACGGACTGAGCGAGTGTCAGTCCGCTAGCGCGCGGCGAGTCGCTTAGCGCGGCGCCTGCTGTTGTTGCTGGGGCGCTTGCAGGAGAATTTCCACGCGACGGTTCTGCGCGCGGCCTTCTGCCGTAGCGTCCGAGGCGACCGGCTGGCTGGAGCCGACGCCCATGCCTTGCAGACGGCGAGCGTCCACGCCGCGCGAGGTCAGATACTGGATGACCGCATTGGCACGATTTTGCGAGAGCGGGATGTTGATGCGATCGCCGCCGGTGCTGTCGGTGTGGCCGATGACTCGGGCCGTGATGCCCGGATTCTGGTTAAGCGAGTTCGCCAGATCGGTGAGCACGGCGGCGAAGTTCGGCTTGATGGCGTACTGGTTCGTGTCGAACGTCACGTCGCTCGGCACGTTGACCTGAAGCTGACCGTCCGGGCGCTCGGAGATCTGGGTGCCGGTGCCGGCCGTGTGACCGCCCAGCGTGTTCTTGATGGACTGCCAGTTGTAGCCCGTGGCACCGCCTGCGGCTGCGCCGACCGCCGCGCCGATCAGGGTGCCGGTGGTGTTGCCTCCGATGAGGTTGCCCAGCCCCGCCCCGACCGCTGCGCCGACACCGGTGCCGACTGCTGTGTTGGTACCCTGCGGCGTCTGGCACCCGGCCAGCATAGCGGCCGAGACCAGTACCAGCGCGGAAGCGCGCAGAGTGTTCTTGTTCATTTGAGGCTCCTTATCGATTAGCTAGCTGTGATGAAACACGCGTAAGCACTTCGTTGAAGCACGCGCGCGCCGCAGGGGTTTTGAGCCTGACGGCGCGACGTCTTTTACAATAGCGCTGAGCTTCAACCGCAGGCAAGGACATCTTGCCGCGACGGCTGGTTCCCCATAACACGCGCGCCTCGAATGCTAGTCGAGAGCGTGCGCCACGGTTGTTACAAGTTGTTAGCGCTATGCCGGGTTGTCCCGGTGCGCCCCGACAGAGCGAGAGACCCACATGGAAGTCGCCCAAATCAATGAAGTGCTGCGTGGCATCGTCGACCCGGATACGGGCCTGGACCTGATCGCTGGCAAGTATGTGAAGCAGGTTGCGGCCGAGCACGGCCACGTCGGGATTCAGATCGAGTTCGGTTATCCCGCCAAAAGCCAGTTCGAAGCCATGCGCGCGCGCATTACCGAGGCCGTCGGCAAGTTGCCCGGGGTCGAGCGCGTGGCCATCGAAATCGGCCAAAAGATCGTAGCGCACACCGTACAACGCGGGGTGAAGCTCCTTCCCAATGTCAAGAACATCGTGGCCGTAGCCTCGGGTAAGGGCGGCGTGGGCAAGAGCACCACGGCCGTGAATCTGGCGCTCGCGCTGGCGGCCGAAGGGGCCAATGTCGGCATTCTCGATGCAGACATCTACGGCCCATCGCTCCCGACCCTGCTGGGCATTCACGGCAAGCCGGAATCGAAGGACGGCAAGACCCTCGAACCGATGAACGGTCACGGCCTGCAGGCCAGCTCCATTGGCTTCCTGATCGAGCCCGACAATCCCATGGTCTGGCGTGGCCCGATGGTCACGCAGGCGCTCGAACAACTGCTCAACCAGACCAATTGGCACGACCTCGACTATCTGATCGTCGATATGCCGCCGGGCACGGGCGACATCCAGCTCACGCTCGCCCAGAAGGTGCCGGTCACGGGCGCGGTCATCGTGACCACGCCGCAGGATCTGGCGCTGCTCGACGCGCGCAAGGGTCTCAAGATGTTCGAGAAGGTCGGCGTGCCGATTCTCGGGCTGATCGAGAACATGAGCCTGCATATCTGCTCGAACTGCGGTCACGAGGAGCCGATCTTCGGCGTGGGCGGCGGCGAGCGCATGAGCCATGATTTCGACGTCGATCTGCTGGGCAAGCTGCCGCTGGAGATGAGCATCCGCGTGCACGCAGACGCCGGTATGCCGAGCGTGGTGGGCGACCCGGACGGCCGTGTGGCCGAGCTGTACAAGGCTATCGCCCGCAAGGTCGCGGTGAAGATTGCGGCGCGCCAGAAGGACATGACGAGCAAATTCCCGTCCATCGTCGTGCAGAACACGTAAGGACGGCATGAGGGCAGCATGAAGACGGGGTAGGCACGTCACAAAGCCCGTCGGGCCGGACTGAGAGGTCCGGCGCGGGGCGCTGCGAGTGAAAACATCACCGCACCGCAACATTCGCGTAAAATATGCCCACTTTTTACGTACTACCCCAATTCAGGCCCACACATGAGCATCAAGTCCGACAAATGGATCCGTCGTATGGCCGAGGAGCACGGCATGATCGAGCCCTTCGAGCCGTCGCAGATCCGGTATTCCCAGGACGGGCAAAAGATCGTCAGCTACGGCACGTCGAGCTATGGCTACGACATTCGCTGTGCGCCTGAATTCAAAGTCTTCACGAACATCAACTCGACGATCGTCGATCCGAAGAACTTCGACGAGAAGTCCTTCGTCGACGTCGAGAGCGATGTCTGCATCATTCCGCCGAACTCGTTCGCGCTCGCGCGCACCGTCGAGTACTTCCGCATTCCGCGCAGCGTACTGACCGTGTGCCTTGGCAAGTCGACGTATGCCCGCTGCGGCATCATCGTGAACGTAACGCCGTTCGAACCCGAATGGGAGGGCTACGTGACCCTGGAATTCTCGAACACGACGCCGCTGCCGGCCAAAATCTACGCCAACGAAGGCGTGGCTCAGGTGCTGTTCTTCGAATCCGACGAAGTCTGCGAGACCTCGTACAAGGATCGCGGGGGCAAGTATCAGGGACAGCGTGGTGTCACGCTGCCGAAAACCTAGCCTGATACGTTAACTCGCCGCCGGTGAGCACCCCACACATCGCAATGCCCCAGAGCCACGGCCATGTCGGACCGTGGCTCGTTCTTTTGTCGAAGGAACGCCAATGAAATTCCGTTTTCCGATCGTCATCATCGACGAGGACTTCCGCTCCGAAAACATTTCCGGATCCGGGATTCGCTCTTTGGCGGAGGCTATCGAAGCCGAGGGCATGGAGGTCAACGGCCTCACCAGCTACGGCGACCTGACCTCGTTTGCGCAGCAGGCGAGCCGCGCGTCAAGCTTCATCCTGTCCATCGACGACGACGAGTTCGGCACGTTCTCGAGCGAAGCCGGCGGTGAAGGCGAGGGCGAACTCGCGCTGGCCATCATCAACCTGCGTGCCTTCGTGCAGGAAGTGCGCCGACGCAATCCGGACATTCCGATTTTCCTGTACGGCGAGACGCGCACATCGCGTCACATTCCGAACGACATCCTGCGCGAGCTGCACGGCTTCATTCACATGTTCGAAGACACGCCGGAGTTCGTGGCGCGTCACATCATCCGTGAAGCGAAGTCGTACCTCGACTCGCTGCCGCCGCCGTTCTTCCGCTCGCTCACGCACTACGCGGCCGACGGTTCGTACTCGTGGCACTGCCCGGGACACTCGGGTGGCGTGGCGTTCCTGAAGAGCCCGGTCGGTCAGATGTTCCACCAGTTCTTCGGCGAGAACATGCTGCGTGCCGACGTCTGCAACGCCGTGGAAGAACTCGGCCAGTTGCTCGACCACAACGGTCCGGTGGGCGCGTCCGAGCGCAACGCTGCGCGCATCTTCAACGCCGATCACCTCTTCTTCGTGACGAACGGTACGTCGACGTCGAACAAGATCGTCTGGCACGCCACGGTCGCGCCGGGCGATATCGTCGTGGTCGACCGCAACTGCCACAAATCGATCCTGCACGCGATCACGATGACGGGTGCGGTGCCGGTGTTCCTCACGCCCACGCGCAACCACCTCGGTATCATCGGCCCGATCCCGAAGTCGGAATTCGAGCCGGACGTTATTCGCGCCAAGATCGAAGCCAACCCGTTCGCGCGCGAAGTGCTTGAGCGCGACCCGAACGCCAAGCCGCGCATTTTGACGATCACGCAAAGCACGTATGACGGTGTGATCTACAACGTCGAAATGATCAAGGACGTGCTGGGTAACAACATCGACACGCTGCACTTCGACGAAGCCTGGCTGCCGCACGCGGCGTTCCACGAGTTCTACCGCGACATGCACGCCATCGGCGAAGGCCGTCCGCGCTCGTCGGAAGCGACCATTTACGCCACGCACTCCACGCACAAACTGCTCGCAGGGATTTCGCAAGCGTCGCAGATCGTGGTGCAGGATTCGGAAGCACGCACGTTCGATACGTATCGTTTCAACGAAGCGTATCTGATGCACACGTCGACCTCACCGCAGTACGCGATCATCGCGTCGTGCGACGTGGCCGCCGCCATGATGGAGCCGCCGGGCGGCACCGCGCTGGTCGAAGAGTCGATTGTCGAAGCGCTCGACTTCCGCCGTGCTATGCGTAAGGTGGATCTGGAGTACGGCGATTCGTGGTGGTTCTCGGTCTGGGGTCCGGAGAATCTGGGCGACGAGGGCCCGATCCAGCGCGAGGACTGGGTGCTGCGGGCGAACGACCGCTGGCATGGCTTCGGCGATCTGGCCGACGGTTTCAACATGCTCGACCCGATCAAGGCGACGATCATTACGCCGGGGCTGGACGTGGGCGGCGAGTTCGGCGAGAGCGGCATTCCGGCCGCCATCGTCACGAAGTATCTCGCCGAGCACGGCATCATCGTGGAGAAGACCGGCCTGTACTCGTTCTTCATCATGTTCACGATCGGCATCACCAAGGGCCGCTGGAACTCGATGCTGACCGAGTTGCAACAGTTCAAGGACGACTACGATCACAACCGCCCGCTGTGGCGTGTGCTGCCGGAGTTCGTGGCGCAGTTCCCGCGCTACGAGCGAATCGGTCTGCGCGATCTGTGCGATCAGATCCACAGCGTGTACAAGGCGAACGACGTGGCGCGCGTGACGACCGAGATGTACCTCTCGGACATGCAACCGGCGATGAAGCCGACGGACGCCTTCTCGAAGCTGGCGCACCGCCAGATCGACCGGGTGCCTATCGACGATCTCGAAGGCCGTGTCACGAGCGTGCTGCTCACGCCGTACCCGCCGGGCATTCCGCTGTTGATTCCGGGCGAGCGCTTCAACGCCGCGATCATCGAGTACCTGCGTTTCGCGCGCGACTTCAACGAGCGCTTCCCTGGCTTCCACACCGACATTCACGGTCTGGTGGTGGAGGAAGTCGACGGCCGTCCCGAGTACTTCGTGGATTGCGTGCGACAGTAAGCGCATTCGCCATTCGGCGATAAGCCGGATCGCTGCGAAGCGAGTCCGGCGCGGCCGGAGCATCCGGTCGATAAACGTCAGGAAAGTACGGCCCCTTGTGAAAGCATGGGGCCGTTTTTTTCAAGCTCGGCGAGTGAGGTTGCGGTGGTGCGGTCGCATACTCCGATTGGCGATGTGCAACTTGCGTAATTCGCTCATCGCCGTTTCCGTCGCAACCCTAATCCCCGAAAATCTCGATAAACATCTGTGAAATCCCGCGAAAATCTCGCCAACGTCCGTGGCGTCGCCTAAAACGGCAATTTAGTGGGTGGACTCGAACACGTAGTTTTTGGGACTTTTCCCATCATTTTCTTGGGATGTCATTGCTACACTCGTCGCATTTTTCGAGTGGAGGGGGAGAGGTCATGGACGTCACGAGGGAACTGGTGTTCAGCACCTACGGCACACTCGTCTGCGCCACGTTGGTGTTGCTGCTGGGGCGCAAGCTTGTCGAATGGATCGCGCCGCTGCGCACCTACAGCATCCCCGAGCCAGTGGCGGCTGGCCTGCTGGTGGCCCTCGGCACCCTGGCGTTGCGTCAGTTCGGACACTTCGAACTGCGATTCGACACTTCGTTGCAAGGCCCGCTGATGCTGGCGTTCTTCGCGACCATCGGCCTCTCGGCGAATCTCGCAAGCCTGCGGGCAGGTGGCAGGCAGCTGGTGCTTTTCGTGGGTGTTGTGGCGGGCATGCTGATCATGCAGAACGCCATCGGTGTCGGGCTGGCTGTCTCGATGGGGCTGGCACCGGGCGTGGGGCTGCTGGGCGGCTCCATCACGCTCGCTGGCGGGCATGGAACGGGCGCAGCCTGGGGCGAGACGCTCACCACGCGCTACGGCGTGCAGTCGGCACTTGAAATTGCGATGGCGTGCGCCACGTTCGGGCTGGTGATGGGCGGTTTGCTGGGCGGGCCGGTCGCGCGCTATCTGGTGGGACGCCGTCTCGGCGGCAAAGTCCCTGGCCTTGAGGCGACGAAGGATGCTGCACCAGAAGGCTTCGAGCAACCGTATACGGTGCGTCTGATCACGGCGCAGGCATTGATCGAGACGGTAGCGATGATCGCCATCTGTCTGCTCGGTGGCGAGTTGATTGCGGCAGGGCTGTCGGATACGCCATTCGAATTGCCGACGTTCGTCTGCGTGCTCTTTACGGGCGTTCTCGTGCGCAACCTGCTGTCGCTCGTCCGCTACGAGGTGTTCGACCGTTCGCTGTCCGTGTTGGGGAACGTGAGTCTGTCGTTGTTTCTCGCGATGGCGCTTATGGCGCTGCGACTGTGGGACCTCTCGACGCTGGCCGTACCGATGATCGTGATTCTCGTGACGCAGGCGGTCGCGATGGCGGCGTATGCCATCTTCGTCACGTTTCGCGTGATGGGCAGCAACTACGACGCGGCCGTGCTCGCCGCAGGTCACTGCGGCTTCGGACTGGGCGCGACGCCAACGGCGATTGCCAACATGCAGGCGGTGACGGAGCGCTTCGGTCCGTCGCACCTCGCGTTCCTGATCGTGCCGATGGTTGGGGCGTTCTTTATCGACATACTGAACGCGCTCATCATCAAGGGCTTCCTGTCATTGCCGTTGTTCTGACGACGGTTCGTCCGGCGCACAAAAAATGCCACCCGAGGGTGGCATTTTTCATTGCTGAGCGCCGAAAGACGCCGAGGCCGCTTTACTTAGCGAGCTTCGCGCGTGCGGCGGCAATCGCACGCTGCACCTGCGCCGGCGCGGTGCCGCCGATGTGGTTGCGGCTGGCGACGGAGCCTTCGAGCGTGAGGTATTCGAAGACGTCTTCTCCGACGAGCGGCGAGAACTTCTGCAATTCGGCGAGCGAGAGATCGGCCAGATCGATGTCGCGGTCCGAGCAGATCTTCACGGCGTGAGCGACGATCTCGTGGGCATCGCGGAACGGCAGACCCTTCTTCACGAGGTAGTCGGCCAGATCGGTGGCCGTCGAGAAGCCTTGCAGCGCTGCGTTACGCATATTGGCTTCGCGCACCTTGATGCCCGGCACCATGTCCGCAAAGATGCGCAGCGTGTCGATCACGGTGTCGACCGTATCGAACAGCGGCTCCTTGTCTTCCTGATTGTCCTTGTTGTACGCCAGGGGCTGGCCCTTCATCAGCGTGAGCAGGGCGATCAGGTGGCCGTTCACGCGGCCGGTCTTGCCGCGCGCCAGTTCCGGCACGTCCGGGTTCTTCTTCTGCGGCATGATCGAGCTGCCCGTGCAGAAACGATCGGCCAGATCGATGAAGCCCACGCGCGGGCTCATCCACAGCACCAGTTCTTCCGAGAAGCGCGAGACGTGCGTCATCACGAGCGCGGCGGCGGCGGTGAATTCGATGGCGAAATCGCGATCCGACACGGCGTCGAGCGAGTTCGTGCAGACCTCTTCGAAGCCCAGCGTTGCGGCCACGCGCTCACGATCGATCGGGTAGCTCGTGCCGGCGAGAGCGGCAGCGCCCAGCGGCAGACGGTTCACGCGACGACGCACGTCGAGCATGCGCTCGGCATCGCGGCTGAACATCTCGAAATAAGCCATCAGGTGATGCCCGAACGTCACCGGCTGTGCGACTTGCAGGTGGGTGAAGCCCGGCAGGATCGTGGCGCTGTGCTGTTCGGCCAGATCCAGCAGCGCGCGGCGCAGATCACCGAGGTGCGTGCCGATATTGTCGATTTCGCTGCGCAACCACAGACGGATGTCGGTCGCGACCTGATCGTTACGCGAGCGGCCCGTGTGCAGGCGCTTTCCTGCGTCGCCGATCAGGGCGGTCAGGCGGGCTTCGATATTAAGGTGGACGTCTTCGAGATCCAGTTGCCACTCGAACTGACCGCCTTCGATTTCGCCGCGAATCTGCGTCATGCCGCGCTGAATGTCGGCCAGATCCTGTGCGCTGATGATGCCTTGCGCGGCCAGCATGTCGGCGTGGGCGAGCGAGCCTTCGATGTCGAACAGCGCGAGGCGCTTGTCGAAGAACACCGACGCGGTGTAGCGCTTGACGAGATCGGAAACGGGTTCGGAAAAGCGTGCCGACCAGGCTTCGCCTTTCTTGTGGAGTTGGGAGGTCATTGTCGTAGCGTGGCCAAACGTGGAACGTAGCGGAACCGTGGCAAAGCACGGCAAACCGCAATTATACAGCCGCCGCGCCCGGGCCACGACTTCCGGGCGCGGCGATCTTGTTCGTTCGGGTTAGGGGGCCGTGGCCGCCATCGATAGCGTCCAGATGCGCGGCGGGGCCGACAGACACAGGCCGGACGTCGCTTCGTCGAACGCCGCCCGTTGCAGCGCTTCGAGCTTCGCCGCGTGGGCGATGCGTTCGCGGGCCTGATGGATGCGCGCCAGACGCGTCGGGTCGTCAGGCAGGGCGCACAGGCGACCGAGGTCGTGCAGCAGCGACATGCCGAGCTTATCGAGCGCCGGACGCAGGCGCGTGCCAAGGTCCACGGGCTCGCCCGGCGCATGGCCGTCACGCGCCCAGCGGGCCAGCAACGCCGTCTGTACGAGCTTGCCCGCGTCGATCTGGAGGCGGAAGAAGGTGCGGGCCTGCGCAGGCGTGAGACCGTACTGCGGGGCCTGCTCGCCCATGCTGTCGAGCAATGCCTGTTCGCGCGCTGTGTCCTGCACGGCCTTGCCCGAGCCGTACTTGTTACGTGCCACGGCTTCGCTGATCGCCAGCCGCTTGAGAATGCCGTTCATCAGCGGATCGAGTACCGGGTCGACGACAGGACGCGCCTTTGCTTCGCGTGACGGATGGGCGGGCGAACCCGCCATCGCCTGCGACACGAGACGCACCGCGAAACCGCGAACGCCATGCGGCGCGGCCGCCAGTGTGTGCGAGGGCAGGAGGCCGGTGTTCGGTTCGGCTAACGATGGCTCGGCGTTTTCGGTCCCTAAGGCCGGGTTGGCATACGCCATGTGCGTAGCTGCACTCAGTCCCAGCAGGGTAGAAGCGACGAACAACGTTGCCCGTCGTGTGAAGGTTGCGCGTTTGGATCGCCCGATCGAATCGGTATGCATGTTGGTTGCCCCCCGGCAATCTGGTCGAATGGGTCGAAATATAACGTCCAATCGGACGACTGTCGTTGGGGAGATTCCCAAGGGGGCGGCAAGCCGACTGGCTGCGCACCCCCATGCAAACCGCTTGCACCGGCCTCGCAGGCGGGACCGATGCAGGGACCTCGACGGCGGATCAGCCTGTGTTGCGAAGGCCCGCAGCAATGCCGTTGATCGACAGATGGATGCCGCGACGCGCCCGCTCGTCCGATTCCCCGGCGCGGTGACGCCGCAGCAGCTCGACCTGCAAGTGGTTGAGCGGGTCGAGGTACGGGAAGCGGTTCTTGATCGAACGCGCGAGCATCGGGTTGTCCGCCAGGCGCTCGTCGTGCCCGGTGATCAGCGCCAGCGCCTGCGACGTGCTCTGCCACTCGCCGACGATCCGGTTGAACACGCGCTTGCGCAGTTTTTCGTCGGCCACCAGCTCGGCGTAACGCGATGCCACGGCCAGATCCGTCTTGGCGAGCACCATGTCCATGTTCGAGAGCAGGTTCGCGAAGAACGGCCAGCGTTTGACCATCTGACGCAGCGTGTCGAGACGCTTGTCGCGACCCGCGGCGTCCGCCTTGCTGCCGTCGCCATTCAGATACGCACTCACAGCGCTACCGAACCCATACCAGCCGGTGAGCAGCAAGCGACACTGCCCCCACGAGAAGCCCCACGGAATCGCACGCAGGTCTTCGATGCGACGGTTCTTCGGATCGGAGAACTTGCGCGACGCCGGACGCGAGCCGATGTTCAGCTCGGCGATTTCGGCAATCGGCGTGGCCGAGAAGAAGTAATCGGTGAAGCCAGGTGTTTCGTAGACCAGATCGCGATACGCGCTGAACGCCGTGTCCGAGAGCGTCTGCATGACCTGCTCGTACGCGGCCAGACGTGGCGGCTGATTCAGACTCGGCAACAGCGTGGCTTCGAGCGTTGCGGCGACGATGGTCTCCAGATTGCGGCGTCCGATCTCCGGGTTCGCGAACTTGCTGGCGATGATCTCGCCTTGCTCCGTCAGACGGATCTGACCGTTCACGGTGCCCGGCGGCTGCGACAGAATGGCCTGATAGGTCGGGCCACCGCCACGGCCGACGGTGCCGCCACGGCCGTGGAACAGGCGCAGACGAATACCCTTTTCCTCGAACAGATGCACCAGCGCCAGTTCGGCCTTGTACAGCTCCCAGTTGGACGTGAGGAAGCCGCCGTCCTTGTTGCTGTCGGAGTAGCCGAGCATCACTTCCTGCTCGCCGCCTTGCTGCGTGACGACATCCGACATCCCAGGGATATCGAAGAACTCCCGCATGATGACCGGCGCATTGCGCAAGTCGGCAATCGTCTCGAACAGCGGGATAACCATCGCGCCGACCTTTGGCTCGACGGTTTTCGCGCCGTCGACGCCGAGCGCGCCCTGAAAGAGTCCCGTCTCCTTTTGCAGCAGCATCACTTCGACCAGATCGCTCACGGTCTCCGTATGCGAGATGATGTAGTTGCGAACCGCGCGTGCGCCAAAGCGGGCGCGGATGTCGCGCGCCGCCGAGAAGACGGCGAGTTCGTCGCGGGTGCGTTGCGAGTAGTCGAGGTACGGCGAGAAGAGCGGACGCGCCTCGCGCAGTTCGCGCAACAGCAGCGCAAGCTTTTCGTTCTCGTCGAGCTTGGCGTAATTCGCTTCGACGCCCGCCTTCGCGAACAACTCGGCAATGACCGCTTCGTGAATGTCGGAGCTTTGACGCAGGTCGATGCTCGCGAGATGGAAGCCGAACACTTCGGCGGCGCGCACGAGCGGCCCGAGCCGCTGCGAAACCAGCGCGCTGCCGTGGTGCGCCATGAGCGAGGCGACGACCGTGTTCAGGTCGGAGATGAACTCGCTGGCGTCGTGATACGGACTGGCGTTACCGACGGCACCGCGATGCGGCACGTGGCCGACCCAGTCGCGTGCGGTCGCGGCCAGTCGCGCGTACACGCCGATGAGGGCGCGTCGATAAGGTTCGTCGGTGCGGTGCGGCGAGTCGTCCGGCGAGCGGCGTGCCAGCGTGAGCAGGGCGTCGCTGGCACCGGCGAGCAGTTGCGAGACGGACAGCTCCGCCCCCAGCAAGTGCACCTCTTCGAGGTAGTGCGCGAAGATTTCCGTGGCCTGACGCGTGATCGCCAGTTGCAGCGTCTGCGCCGTCACGTTCGGATTGCCGTCGCGGTCGCCGCCGATCCAGCTGCCCATTTGCAGGAAGCGCCCCAGCCCCTCCGAGCGCACGCTCGGCACGGCGTCGTGCAGCTCGGCGGCAACGTCGTCGTACAGCGCGGGGATTTCGGACAGGAACGTGCTGCGGTAATACGACAGCGCGTTTTCGATTTCGTCGGCCACCGTCAGACGAGAGCTACGCAGCATGCGGGTCTGCCAAAGCGTCGTGACGTACGCGCGCATCGAATCGGTGTTACGCGACGACTCGCGCTCGGTGAGGGCGTCGTCACGATGTTCCAGCAGACGGGCGATTTCGCGCTCGGCGTCGAGAATGCTCTTGCGCTGAACTTCGGTCGGGTGGGCGGTGAGCACCGGCACGATGAGTGCGCTGGCGAAAAAGGCTTGCAGCGTGGCGGGGTCGTCGCGTCCGGCATCTTTCAGGCTTTGCAGCGCGGCGCTCAGGCTGCCCCGCTGGGCACGGCTGCCCGCGAGCGCGTGCACGCGGCGGCGGCGGTTATGGTGGCGGTCTTCGGCGATGTTCGCGAGGTGCGAGAAGTAGCTGAAGGCGCGTACGACCTGAATGGCCTGCTCGTTGGTCAGCCCGTTGAGCAGCGTGTCGAGCGCTTTGGCGGCGCTGCGGTCGCCTTCGCGGTGAAAGCGCACCGCGTTCTGGCGGATGGTTTCGACCAGATCGAAGGCGTCGCTGCCTTGTTGCTCGCGCAGCACGTCGCCCAGCAGGCGGCCGAGAAAGCGGATGTCCTCACGCAGCGGCGCGTCCTTGTCCTCACGCGAGCGGCGCGCTTTGGGCGCAGCAGCGGTGGAGGCGGACTTGTCCTGCCCGTTGGCCTTCTGGCCTGAGCGCGTGGATGGAGGGGATGAAACCGCGGCTGCTACCTTCGCGGGGGACGTCTTGCCGACCGACTTGGCCAGGCCCTCTTTCGGGGCTTTTGCCTTTGCGCTGCTCTTCATGTCGCTCCTCTCGAGACCAGCCGTTCGGGCCGGTCAAGCGTGTTACCATTTTTTCTTTTGGTCTTCACGCGGTTGCTGAATGAACTTCGCTTCTCCTGAAACCCTGGTGATCGCATCGCGCGAGAGCCGTCTTGCCATGTGGCAAGCCGAACACGTGCGTGACGCGCTGCACAAATTATATCCGCAGTGTCACGTGAGTATTCTCGGAATGACCACTCGCGGTGACCAAATTCTCGACCGCTCGCTCGCGAAGGTCGGCGGCAAGGGCCTGTTCGTCAAGGAACTCGAACTGGCGCTGGCCGACGGCCGCGCCGATCTCGCCGTCCACTCCCTGAAAGACGTGCCGATGCAACTGCCGGACGGCTTCACGCTGGCCGCTGTGCTTGAGCGCGAAGACCCGTGCGACGCCTTCGTCAGCAACGATTACGACAGCCTCGACGCATTGCCCGCCGGGGCGGTCGTCGGTACGTCGAGCCTGCGCCGCGAGGTGAGCCTGCGCGCCCGTTATCCGCATCTCCAGGTCGCGCCGCTGCGCGGCAATCTGGACACCCGTCTGGGCAAGCTGGACCGGGGCGACTTCGCGGCGATTATCCTCGCTGCGGCTGGCCTGAAGCGGCTTGGGCTGGGCAGCCGCATCCGCGCCATCATCCCGACCGACGCGAGCCTGCCGGCCGCCGGTCAGGGGGCGCTGGGCATCGAGGTGCGCGCCGGGCGTCCCGAAATCTTGCAATGGCTCGCACCGTTGCACGATGCCAACACTACGCTCGCAGTCAGCGCCGAGCGCGCCGTCTCGCGTGCGCTGGGCGGCTCGTGTCAGGTGCCGCTGGGCGCCTACGCCGAGTTCTCGCCGCAGGGCGAGCTGGCGCTGCGTGCCTTCATTGCGTCGACGGACGGGGCGACCGTGCTTCGTGCGCAAGGGGCCGGGCGCATCGCGCAGGGTGACGTGGCGAGTGCCGAGGCGCTGGGGCAGCGTGTGGCGCAGGAATTGATCGACGCGGGCGGGCTGGCGCTGGTGCCGCCGTCCGAACCGAAGGACTCAGCCGTTTGACGTCGCGCGCGCCGCGTGCGCCGACTCCGTCATCAGCCGCAGCAGTCGGTGCTGCCGGCACCGACCTTCGGGCCGTCGCATCGCCGGTTGCGCCGTGCGCGATCCTGACGCGGCCGGACGGACAGGCGCAGTCGCTGGCCGCACGGCTGCACGCCGAGGGCATCGATACGCTCGAATTTCCGCTGTTGCACATTGCGGCGCAGGCCGATCCGGCGGCGCTTGCAGCGCTGGACGATGCGCTGCGTTCGCTTACGTCGTACGCGCTGGCCGTCTTCGTCTCGCCTAACGCGGTCGCACACGCGCTGGCGCGATGGGTGCATCTGCAATCCCCCAACGGTAGGGCGGACGATCGCGAGACCGCCGTTCGCTGGCCCGAGACGCTGTCGTTGGCCGTCGTCGGCCCGGGCAGTGCGCAGGCACTGGCCGAAGCGGGTATTGCGGCCCCGGCGCATCGCGTGATCGTCCCGCCGGGCGGTCCGCAGGCACGCTTCGACTCGGAAGCGTTGCTCGAACAACTGGACCTGCCGGCGCTGGCCGGTCGCCGTGTGCTGCTGGTGCGCGGGGACGGCGGGCGCGAACTGCTGGCCGACACGCTGCGGGCCAATGGCACGCAGGTCGATATCGTGAGCGCGTACACGCGTCGTGCCCCCGAACCGGACGCCACCGCGTGGGCCGCACTCGAAGCCAGGCTCGTCACGCCGCAGCGGTGTGCGTGGGTGCTGACCAGCTCCGAAGCGGTCCGGCATCTGAGCACACTGTTGGCTGCACGCTACGGCACCCGCGACGGCGTGCATACGCCGGGCACCCCGCAGGTGCTCGCGCAGATCCTCAGTGCAGCGTGCTTTACATCGCATACCCGCATCGCGGATGCCGCGCGCTCCGCGGGGTTTGATAGGATTACGCAGTGCGCGCCCGGCGACGACAACTTGCTGGCCGCACTCAAAACATGGGCGGATCCCATTCAAGTCAAGCATGACGACAGATAATCGCGTTCCAGAGTCTTCCCAGAACCCGTCGGCGTCGACCGGCCCGACGGCACATTCCACAGCGACCGGCGGTGCGACGTACAGCACGGCCGGCAGCCCGCCCGCGTGGCAGCCACCCGAGCCGCCGCAGAAGCGTCGCGGCTCCGGGGCGGCGCTGCCCTGGCTGCTCTTCGTGCTTGTCGCGGCGGGCGCCGGTATCGGCGGTTGGTCGCTCAATCAGAAGCTCGACCGTGTGCAGCAGGAAATGGCGCGCCGTCAGCAAGCGGGCGACTCGCAGGTCATGCAGGCGCAGGTACGCACCGCGCAGGCGCTAGACAATCAGCGCGATCTCCAGAACCGGCTCACGGCGCTGGAGGGCCGCGTGTCCGACGCACGCGGCCAGCAGGCCGCGCTCGAACAGCTCTATCAGGAACTCGCGCATAACCGCGACGAATGGGTGCTGGCCGAGACCGAGCAGATCGTCACGAGTGCGAATCAACAGCTTCAACTGACGGGCAACGTGCGCGGGGCGCTGATTGCGCTCGAAGGGGCGGACGCGCGTCTGGCCCGCACGGGCGCACCGCAACTCGCCGGTGTGCGTGATGCGCTGAAGAAAGACATCGACCGTCTGAAGGCCGTACCGGCCGCCGATCTGCCGCAACTCACGGGCAAGCTCGATCAGGCCATCGCCATGATCGATACGCTGCCGTTGCAGGCCGAGGAGCAGCGCATCGCACCGAAGGCGGACGGCACCGGGCCCAGCGGTGCGGGCGAGACCGGCTGGACGGCGACATGGCACCGCCTGAGCGGTGAAATGCTCGGCAGTCTGAAGCAACTGGTGCAGGTGCGTCGTCTGGACGATCCGGACGTGATGCTCGTGGCGCCTGAGCAGGGCGCGTTCCTGCGTGCGAACCTGAAGCTGCGTCTGCTCAATGCGCGTCTGGCGCTGCTTGCGCGCAACGCGTCGGCGGTGCACGGCGACGTGCAGGTCGCCGAGGCTGCGCTCGACAAGTATTTCGATGCCAAGTCGCGCCGCATCGCCGCCGTCAAAACGCTGCTCGATCAGGTCGATTCGGGCTCGCGCACCATCGAACTGCCGAACCTTGACGCCAGCCTGACCGCCATCGGTCAGGTCAAGGACGTCAAGGAAAAGCCGTAAGGAGCCGGGCATGCGAGGACTGATCTGGTTGACGCTCCTGTTCGCGGTAGCGGCCGGCTTCGCGGTGCTGGCCACGTTCAATCACGGACAGGTGGTCATGCTGGTGCCGCCGTACCGTATCGACGTGTCGCTGAACCTGTTCGTGCTGGCGTTGCTGGCCTTGTTCGTAGCGCTGTACGTGATCATTCGCGTGCTGCGCAACATCTACAAGATGCCGGAACGCGTGGCCGCGTATCGCAATCGCCAACGCAGCCGTCGCGCGAACATTGCGCTGCGCGATGCCGTGGCGAATCTCTTTGCGGGACGTTATACGCGCGCCGAGAAGGCGGCACGCGAAGCGGCCGAGCAAGACGACAATCGTGGTGTGGCCGCGATCATTGGGGCACGTGCGGCGCATCGAATGCGCGAATTCGCACGGCGCGATGCGTGGCTCACCGAAGCGCAAGGGGCCAATCTGGAAGAAGCGCGCCTGTTGCAGACGGCCGAATTGCGCGTCGATACACGCGATGCCGAGGGTGCGCTCGAAGCGCTGACGGAGATGCGAGCGCAGGGCGCACGTCGTATGCAGGCGCAGCTCGTCGCCCTGCGTGCCCATCAGCATCTCAAGCACTGGCCCGAGGTGCTGAATCTGCTTAAGGTGCTGGAAAAGCGCGAGGCGCTGCATCCGGCATTGGCCGCCAAGCTCAAGCAGACGGCCAGCGAGGGCATTCTGCGCGACCATCGTCACGATGCCGACGCATTGCTCAAATGCTGGCAAGAACTGCCTGCCGACGCACGTACTTCTGCGCGCACGGCTGACGTCGCCGCCGAATTGCTGATTTCGCTGGACCGTCCGCGCGAGGCGCGCGATATCGTCGAAGCTGCGCTGGCCGAGCATTGGGATGGCCGTCTGCTGCGCCGCTATGCAGAGTGCGCCGGTGCCGATGCCTTGCCGCTCATCCAGAAGGCGGAAGCGTGGCAGCAGCGTCATCCGAACGATCCGGATCTGCTCTACGCGCTGGGCAAGCTGTGTCAGCATCAGCGTCTGTGGGGCAAGGCGCAGACGTTCCTCGAAGGGGCCTTGCGTCATACGGACGACCGGCATCTGCAACAGCGCTTGCATCTGGCGCTTGCGCAGCTCTTCGAAGGACTGGGGCAGATGGATCAGGCGAATCGTCACTACCGGGCGTGCGCTACGGCTTGAATGTTGTCGGGCCTGCAACGGCCCGGTTCACACAGCGTTTCCTTAGCGCCCGCGTACAGCGGGCGCTAACGTTTGTTCATGCTGCCTTGCACTGGCAACCGAATTCAAGGCGTTGCGGATTTTCGCCTTGTTCTCAGCATTAAAGAGTGTCGAGACGCTATTCGTTACGGTGACGATCACGGCTTTCCAGCGTTTGCCCGTAAGCGTTGCCAGATCCATGTGCGACGTCAATTTTTCGGTGATGAACGCACGCGCGTCCTCCGTCGCTACGCCTTTCAGAAATCCTTCCAGTGCTCTTATCCGAATCTGATCGTCTTCGCGCGAGCGCCCTTTTCCCCCGTTTCGATACTGCTGCCGGTCTGAGATGTTCGGGGCAGCGAGGCGGCAAAGTCAGCGGGAGTCTGGTTTTGCGTCGTGGTCGAGCTGGCGTTCGTTTCCGAAGTCTGCGGGGCAAGGGTGTTCGTCGAGGGGGATGCCGGGGAAATTTCCATCATGAACTCCTTGAGTTCGTTGGGAGGGATTTCATCGTGCGCCCGATCGTTGATGAACACCTTTGCCTTTCGATCACGATCCCGACCAGTTTTCGACGCGGTGAGCGAATCTTGAAAAGCCGCGTGGCAGCCGGTCAATCCATCATCGTGGTCTTATACTCGTCCATCACTTCCGCAAGCGTTTCCGCCATCGTTCCGGCCAGATCGTCGAAGCCACGGCGACGGCATGTCGAGCGCAGACCGTCGAGTAGCTGCGCGGATTCGTCGGGCGAGAACGTGAGATAAGCGAAGTCTGCGCGCGCCATGACGATATCGATCAGATGTTCGAGCAGTGCTCGTGCATCGTGCTCGGGCATGCCGTCGACGCGGTCGGAAATTGCCTCGATGGTGTCGTACATGTCGGCGCTGTGTAGCTGTTGATCGGGGTGCACGATGGCCCGCGCGACGGCGGCCATCGCGCTGCCGGGAGCGGATTTGAGCAACGCGTCCGTGAGGTCGCGCCACCCGCCGTTAATGACGAAATTGCGCGAGGCACTCACGACCGCCAACGCTGCGGGCCGCTGTTCGGCCTCCGTCAGCAACCGGATGAACCGGGCCATGGGCACGAGACGCTGCGCTCGCGGACACGCTTTCGAACGCTCCACGGCCGCGAGCAAATCGCTCCACGCGGCGGCGCGTGTGTTTGGGGGCACGTCGGCAATCGCGTGCAGCCGATGCGCGATCAGACGCTCGATGCTGGCAGACGTCGACGTTTGCGCGAGCGCCTGCGCACCGTCGCCGGAGAGCTTGTCGAAGGTCAGGAGCATGGCGCGCGCCGCAATCGCCGTCCGGTCTTCGAAGCGATACGTCAGGGCGACGACGCGCTCGAAGGCCGTCGTCCAGCTCTCTTGCGACTGCTCGGCTTCCAGACGTCGCAACAAGCCTTCCATCAACTGATGTGCATCGGCATAGGGGCTCTTGTCGAGCACCGCTTCGAGGGCGAGCGACTCCAACGTTGCGAACCAGTCCGACGTCTGCGCCGCCGGATCGCCAAGAATCAGCAGTGCTTTGCGCAATACGTGATCGGGAACCGGCGGGCTGGCGCGATATGAGACGCCGGAGGTCGACGGCTTGGGTTCGAGCGCCGGAATCTCATGCAGGGCGGCAAGGCGCTTCCAGCGCGATAGATGAAGGGACTCGTCAAAGCTGCCGAACGCTGTGGAAGCGTCTCGCTTTCCCATGGGGTGTGTCGGCACCGAAGGTGGCATGACCCAAGGTGGGCTGAGCGGTCGCTGGAGCGTCTGCCAAAAATCGTGGACGAAGGTGTGTGCGGGCGTGCCGGGGGCGGGCGTGCTGGACGACGCGGCTGTGGCGGGCGTTGCGGATGCCGTCGTTGTCGTATCGCCGTTGACGCAAGCGTGGCCGGACGGCGGGGAAGGGCTGAAACGCGGTGTAGGGAACAAGCGCGGACTCCTCGTCGTGGATAAGGGAGTCCGCACTGTGCCCTATTACCCGGTGTAGCACTTTGTCGCTGTGCTCAGGACTTTGCGGAATTGGCCGTTTCAGCGAATTGCACTACGCGTTAGCGGCAGACGACTTACTCAATGGCGGTCGCTTCGTTGCCCGAGCTTTGACGCAGCGGCAATTCCGGCAGTCGCGCGAGGGCGACGATGGCGAGTGCGGCGATCAGCGCACTGCCGCCAAAGAACGCACCGAACGCCAGCCGTAGATGGTCCTCCATACCGGCGGGGGCACCACCCGGGCGCAGAAAGTCGGTCAACTCGCGCGGTGCGCTGCCGTTGTCGCCCGCCACCAGCAGACCGACGATCAGCGCGCCGAACATCGCCACGCCGATCATCCCGCCCAACGCGCGGAAGAACGCATGCGCGGCGGTCGCGATCCCGATGTCGCGTGGCGCAACGGCGTTTTGCGTCGCCACGGTCATGACCGGCATGGCCGAGCCGAAGCCGATGCCCACGAGGCCGAGGCAAATGCCGATCACCGTGAGCGGCAGCGACTGCACGCCGAGCGCGATAATTGCGAGCCCGGCGAACGCCACCGGCAAACCGATCTGCGGCGGACGCTTGTAATGCCCCGTCTGACGCATGTAGTGCCCGGAACTCAGCGCGCCGACCACAATGCCCAGCAGGGGCAGGATCAGCATCAGCCCCGAGCTGCTGGCCGACTCGCCGCGCTGCAATTGCAGATACAGCGGCACGTAAATGCCGATGCTGATGTTGACCATCATCACCAGCACGGCCATCGTCGACGTCATGCGAAACACCGGATTGGCGAGCAGTGCGACAGGCAGCAGCGGCTCGCGCACCGTACGTTGATGGCGCAGGAATACCGCGCCGACGATCACCGTCGCGGCGACCAGACCGCCGATTTCCGCCGACAGCCATGCGTAGCGGTGTCCGCCCCACGTGAGCGCCAGCAGCAGGCAAACCGTCGACACGATCAGCAGCAGCGAGCCGAGGTAATCAATGCTTGGCTTGCCGGCGCGTCGCGGCAGGCGTCGCAGCGCACGATCGCTCAGATAGATCGCGAGTAGGCCGAGCGGGATGTTGATCCAGAAGATGAGCGTCCAGTTGAGGTACTGGGCGAACACGCCGCCGGTGACGGGCCCGGCCACACCGGAGACCGCGAACATCCCCGAGATATAACCTTGATAACGACCGCGCTCGCGCGGCGAGACGATATCGGCGATCACCGTGTTCGACAGGGCGATCAATCCGCCGCCGCCCAGCCCTTGCACGCCGCGCGCGACGATCAGCGCGAGCATCGAGGGGGCGAGTGCGCACAACACCGATCCCACCAGGAAGACGGTGACGCTCGCGGCGATGACGACACGGCGTCCGAACAAATCGGAGAGCTTGCCCACGATGGGCGTAATGGCCGTGGACGAGAGCAGGTAGGCGGTGACGACCCACGAGACAGCGTCGAAACTGCCGAGGTCTCGCGCGATGGTCGGGAGTGCGGGCGCGACGATGGTCTGGTCGAGCGAGCCCAGAAACATGATCAGCAGCAGGCCGGAGAGGATCGATTTGACCTCGGCGGGCGTGAGGGACGTTGCCGAGACGCCGGCCGGCGTCGTCTGTGAGTCGTTGGCGGACATGCTAGCGGATGAAGACGAATGCTTGGGGGAGCAAAAAACAAGCCGCCCCGGCAGGGACGGCCTGATTCACGCGAGACGTGCCAAACATGTTACTCCCGCAAGCGCCATGCGGCCAGAAGCCTCGTAGCGCTTTGGTCTCGACGATTGAGGCGGCGTTTTGTCAGATGATCTGTCAGATGATCTGTCAGATGATCTGTCTCGTTCGCCACCGCCTCGTCGGCCATGCCTGCTACTTGTTCACCAGCCGCGCAGGCACTGCCAGCGTCAGCAATCCGCCCAGAATCATGAAGACGGTGAGCAGGAACATACCGCTGTTGGTGCTCTGCGTGGTGTCCTTGAGGAAGCCGATCAGATACGGGCCGACGAAGCCCGCCAGATTGCCCAGCGAGTTGATCATCGCAATACCGGCGGCGGCCGCCGTGCCGCCGAGAAACGCCGTCGGCAGACTCCAGAACAGCGGCAGCACGATCATGATGCCCATGGTGGCGAGCGTGAGTGCGACCATGGCAAGTTGTGTGTTGTGGCTCCACACCGTCGACAGGAACAAGCCGATTGCGCCGAGGAACGCCGGAATCGCAATGTGCCAGCGACGCTCGCCCTTCAGGTCCGAACGGCGTCCGACCGCGACCATCGCAATGACCGCGAAGAAGTACGGAATGGCAGTCAGCAAACCGATCTGCAACGGGTCGGTCACGCCGGTACTCTTGATGATCGTAGGCAGCCAGAAGCCCACACCATAGAGGCCGATCACGAACGAGAAGTAGATCAGGCTCATCATCCACACGCGCGGGCTCGAGAACACCTGACGCAGCGGCAGGTCTTCCTTGGTGAGCACGTCGCTTGCGATGTTGCGCTCAAGCATCGACTTCTCGGCATCGTTCAGCCATTTGGCGTCGCGAATCCGGTCGTCGAGTACGAACAACACCGCAATGCCGATGATCACCGACGGAATCGCTTCGATCAGGAACATCCACTGCCAGCCCGCGAGACCGTTCACACCGCTCATGTCCTTCAGGATCCAGCCCGAGAGCGGACCGCCGATAAGACCGGAGAGCGCCACGGCCGTCATGAACCATGCCGTCATGCGCCCGCGCCGCGAGGCCGGATACCAGTAGGTGATGTAGAGAATGATGCCGGGGAAGAAGCCCGCCTCGGCCACGCCGAGCAGGAAGCGCATGACATAGAACATCGACGGTGTGGTGACGAACATCGTCGCACCGGAGATGATGCCCCACGAGATCATGATGCGCGCGATCCACACGCGCGCGCCGACGCGATGCAGGATCACGTTGCTCGGCACTTCGAAGATGAAGTAACCGATGAAGAAGATGCCTGCGCCGAGACCGAACACCGTCTCGGAGAATTGCAGGTCGCCCACCATCTGCAACTTGGCGAAACCCACGTTCACGCGATCGAGATAAGCGACGACATAGCAGAGCAGCAGAAACGGAATCAGCCGCCAGCCGACCTTGCGGTAAGTGGCCGCTTCAAAGTCCGCCGAGGCCGTGTCGGCCATGGGCGAGGGGGGCGTCGGAACGCTGTTCATACGGATCTCCTCCGGATTGACGTTGTGTTGTCTATCGTTATGTTGTGGTGCGACAACTACGGGTGCTACGGACTGCTGGAAACGGTATGCGCGCGGATTGATGCGGCTGCGCTAGATGCAGCGGCCGCCGTCGACTTCGAGACACACGCCGGTGATGAAGGCGGCGTCGTCGCTCGCGAGATAGAGGCACGCGTTGGCGATGTCCTGCGGCGTGGAGAAACGGCCGAGCGGAATGCCTGCGAGAAATTTGGCGCGGTTCTCGGGCGTATTCGGCACGCCCATGAATTCGGCGGTCAGACCCGTGTCGCCGATGACCGGATTGACGCAATTGACGCGAATGTTCTGCGGGCCGAACTCGGCGGCCATCGCCTTGCTTGCGGTGATCACTGCACCTTTGCTGCCGTTGTACCAGACGAGGCCCGGGCGCGGACGCACGCCCGCCGTCGATGCAATATTGATCATCACGCCGCCGCCATGTTGCTGGAAGTAGGGGATGACAGCGCGTGCGCTCCAGAAGATACTTTTGACGTTGACCGCATAGACGCGGTCGAACTCGGCTTCGGTGACTTCAAGCAGCGGTTTGTTGCGGTGCGTGGTGCCAGCGTTGTTCACGACGACATCGAGTTTGCCGAAGCGCGCAACGGCCTCCGTGAGCAACGTGACGTGATCTTCCTCGCGCGACACGTCACCGTAGACAAACGTCCCCCGTCCGCCCGCCTCGACGATCTCTCCAGCCACACGCTCGCCCGCTTCACGATTCAGGTCGTTCACGATCACCGCCGCGCCTTCGCGCGCAAACGTCTTGGCAATGCCTTCGCCGAATCCCGATCCGGCGCCCGTCACGATAGTCACCTTCTGTTGCAAACGCATGCCTTGTCTCCAAAGTGCGAAGTAAGCGCAAAGGAAGCGAATCACCCGTGCCGGATGGCGACGGTCTTGAGTGTGGTGAATCCGTAAAGGGCTTCGAACCCCTTTTCTCGGCCGTGGCCGGAGTGCTTCATGCCGCCGAAGGGCAACTCCACACCGCCGCCAGCGCCGTAATTGTTGATGAAGACCTGACCGGCGCGAATGTCGCGGGCCAGTCGCATCTGACGTGCGCCGTCGCGCGTCCAGACACCGGCAGCGAGTCCGTAAAGCGTGCCGTTGGCGAGTCGCACCGCGTCGGCTTCGTCGGCGAACGGCATGGCCGCGAGCACCGGACCGAAGACTTCCTCGCGTGCGAGACGGTGCGTGTCGGGGACATCGCGCAGCAGCGTCGGGGCCTGATAGAAGCCCGCCTCCGGCGCGCTGCCCACGACTTCGCCCTGCGACATCACGGCAATCCCGTCGTGCTGGGCTTCGGAGAGGAAGTCCCACACACGTTGTTGCTGCTTCGCGTTGATGAGCGGACCGAGGTCGAGATCGTCATGCGACGGCCCCACGCGCAGCTGCGCGAACGCTTCGGCCAGTCGCGCGAGGACGCCCTCGTATGCATCGCGCTCCACCAGCAGACGGCTACCTGCCGAGCAGGTTTGCCCGGCGTTCTGCACGATGGCGTTCACGACGACCGGCATCACGGCGTCCAGATCGGCGTCGGCGAAGATGATCTGCGGCGACTTGCCACCGAGTTCGAGCGTCACCGGCGTATGGTTCTCGGCGGCCATCTGCGAGATCAGCGTGCCGGTGGCGGGCGAGCCGGTAAACGAGATGTGATCGATGCCCGGATGCTTCGCCAGTGCAGCACCGGCTTCGGCCCCGTAGCCCGTCACGATATTGAGCGCGCCCGGCGGCAACCCGGCTTCGAGCGACAGCTCCGCCACGCGCAGCAGCGAGAGACACGCGTCTTCCGCCGGTTTGACGACACAGGCGTTGCCCGTCGCGAGCGCGGCGGCCACGCTGCGTCCGAAGATCTGCAACGGGTAATTCCACGGAATGATGTGACCGGTCACGCCGTGCGGCTCGCGCACCGTGAACACGGTGAATCCCTGCTGATAGGGAATCGTCTCGCCGTGCAGCTTGTCGGCGGCTCCGGCGTAGAACTCGAAGTACCGCACGATAGCGGCGGCATCGGCACGGGCCTGTTTGAGGGGCTTGCCGGTGTCGCGGGCTTCGAGTTGGGTGAGTGCTTCCTGATGACGGGCGAGCAGGCTGGCGAATGCGTAGAGCGTGCGCCCGCGCTCGGCGGCGGCGGTACGGCCCCAGTCGCCGTTGAAGGCGGCGCGCGCCGCACTCACGGCACGGTCGATGTCTTCGGCGTCGCCGCGGGCGATTTCGGTGAACGGCTGCCCGTCCGAGGGATCGATGACGGCAATGACAGTGTTGGCCGCATTGGCCGACAGCGGGGACAAAGGGGACAAAGGGGATAGCGGAGACATCGCGGAAACACCGCCGCGCCTGGCGGGGGCGACCCAGCGATTGCCGATGAAGTGTGTAGCTTCGGGCATGTCGACTGCACCTCGTGTAAAGGGTGGAGCCATTATCACTTAACTCACGAGGGCATTGACCGTCGTATAGGTCACATCCGCATAAACACCTAAAATGAGTGCATTGCAATTAAAGATATTTTATTGCAATTTTTTATCGCCTATCCTTGATCACATCGAATCGCCAGACGGGCGTCTGGCATGGCACTACAGTTCGCTGCGTACCGTCGGGTTCAACGACGGACGGACCCGGCGAGGCAGTCGAACCGAAGCATTCAGGAGCAGGCAGGCGATGAACGACGCTGTGACCCAAGATACGCTGTTGACCCCGCTATTGACCCGGTTACAGGAAGCGCTCGGCGCGGATGCCGTGCTCACAAGCGAGTCGGATACCGCTGGCTATACCGAAGACTGGCGCGGCCGTTATCGGGGCGAGGCGCTGTGTGTCGTGCTGCCGTCGTCCACCGAGCAGGTGAGCGACATTGTGAAGCTGTGTGCAGCGGCCGGTGTGTCGATCCTCCCGCAGGGCGGGAATACCAGCCTGTGCGGTGGCGCAGTGCCGCCGACTCACGGCCCAGCCCCGGTCATTCTGAATCTGGCGCGTATGCGGCATATCCGTCAGGTAGACGCGGCCAACGGCTCGATGGTTGTCGAGGCTGGGTGCATTCTGAAAACCGTGCAGGATGCGGCGGCCGACGTCGGACGTCTGTATCCGGTGAGTCTCGGGGCGGAAGGGTCGTGCCAGATCGGCGGCACGCTCTCGACGAATGCGGGCGGCACGAGCGTGCTGCGTTACGGCAACACGCGCGAGAACGTGCTGGGTCTCGAAGTTGTGTTGGCCGACGGCACCATCTGGGACGGTCTGCGTGCGCTACGCAAGGACAACACCGGCATCGATCTCAAGCATCTGTTCATCGGCGCGGAAGGCACGCTCGGCATCGTCACGGCGGCCGCGCTCAAGCTCCATCCGCTGCCCACGCATCACTCGCTCGCGTGGTTCGCGCCGCGCGATCCGGCCGCCGCGCTGCACATCCTCGGCATGTTCCAGAACGCCTGCGGCTCACGTCTGTCCGCGTTCGAAATCATGAACCGTCACCAGCTCGATCTGGTGCTGACGAACGTGCCGAACCGCCGCAATCCGCTTACTGCGACCCATGCGTGGCACGTGCTTGTCGAACTGGGCGACACGCGCGATGCCGAGGGCCTCGAAGCGGTGCTTACCGAAACGCTGGGCGAAGCCATCGAACAAGGGCTGGTCGAAGACGCCGTCATCGCCGCGAACGAAACGCAGCGCGCCGATCTCTGGGAAGTGCGCCATAGCGTGAGCGAGGCGAACAAGAAGGCCGCCATCGGCCTGACCACCGACTGCGCCGTGCCGGTGTCGAGCGTGCCCGAATTCATCGACGCGTCGACGCGCGCCGTGCACGCCATCGTGCCGGGGCTCGACATCGCCATCGTCGGCCACATGGGGGACGGCAACGTCCACTTCATTCCGATGTTCTCGTTCGACGCGTGGGCGGCACTGGCCGACAGCGCGGCCATGGGCGACGCGATGCGCGCTGCGGTCAACGATGTCGCCGCGCGTCTGTCGGGCACGTTCAGTGCCGAGCATGGTGTCGGGCAAACGGGCCTGCCGCTGATGCAGCGCTACAAGGCCCCCGCAGAACTGGCGCTGATGCGCGCAGTGAAGGCGGCGCTCGATCCGAACCAGTTGTTCAATCCGGGGCGTCTCGTTCCGTAAGCATCGCGCACGGATCCACGCACACACGTTTTTCAAGTTTTGCTGTTTGTTTTGCCATAACTGCGCGCGCGGCGGCGGCTGTCTCTTCAAGCCTGCTGTCCGTCGCCGCGCCCACCCTCCCAGTCAAGACCGGAGACCATGATGAAACGCAAGACCTCCGCAAGCCCGCTCGATACCACCAAGAAAAGCGAAGCGACGCTCGCACAACCGGGCCGTCGCACGGCCATGAAGACGGCCATCGTCGGCGCGGCCGCCGTTGCCTTCCCGTTCGTGTGGACGCCCTCGCGCGCCGCCTCCAAGCGCATCGTGGTGCGTGACGACGGCGGTATCTACACCAAGGCGTACGACGCCGTGTACTACAAGCCGTTCGCCAAGGCGACGGGCATCGAGGTCGTCGGCGTGCAGGCCAATGCGGAGCCGACCGCGCAGATCAAGAGCATGGTCGAGGCGGGCAGCTACACGTGGGACATGGCGAAGATCAGCCAGCCCGCGATTCTGCTGCTGACGTCGGGTGGCAAGGAGTATCTGGAGCGTCACGGTCTGGAAGCAGACCCGACCATCGCGAAGATTCCGAAGCAATACATGTCGCCGTTCGGCGTGGGTACGAACGTCTATTCGACGGTGCTGGCGTATCGCACCGACGCGTTCAAGGGCCGCAAAGCCCCGTCGTCCTGGGCCGATCTGTGGAACGTGAAGGACTTCCCGGGCCGTCGCTCGATTCGCAAGTATCCGTTCGACACCATCGAAGAAGCGCTGCTCGCCGATGGCGTAGCACCGGGCTCAGTGTACCCGTGCGACTTCGACCGAGCGTTCAAGAGCCTCGACAAGATCGCCAAGCAGGTTGCCGTGTGGTGGACGACGGGCGCGCAGGTCGAGCAGATGCTCGGATCGGGCGAAGTGGACATGGTCGCCACGTGGGCGTCGCGTGCGCAGTCGGCACAGGCCAACGGCGTGCCGGTCGAGATCGTGTGGAACCAGAACATTTGGGGCTGCGATAACTGGTCGATCCTCAAGGGCACGCCGAATGCAGCCGCGTGCCGCGAGTTCATCAAGTTCGCGAGCGATCCGAAGCGTCAGGCGGAACTGACCAAGTACTTCCCGGCTGGCATGACGCAACCGGAAGCGTTCAACTTCGTGAAGCCCGAGATCGCAAAGAACTGCCCGACGTTCCCGGACAACATGAAGAGCGGCGTGCACATCAACGCGCAGTTCTGGCAGCAGAACCAGAGCGTGGCGCTCGAACGCTTTAACCGCTGGATCCTGACCTGATCCTCACCTGCTGTTCCGTTTCATGTTTTTTGGGGTGCTGATCTCATGACCGTTGCCAATCTTCAAGTTTCGGGCCTGTCCAAGCGTTACGGCGATTTTGTCGCCCTCGCGCCGACCGACCTCGATGTCGCCCAGGGCGAATTCCTGACCTTGCTCGGCCCCAGCGGCTCGGGCAAGACCACTTTGCTCTCGCTCATCGCCGGTCTGTCGCAGCCCGATGCGGGGGCCATCCGCATCAATGGGACCGATGTCACGTACGGCGCGCCGTACGAGCGCGACATCGGCATGGTGTTCCAGAACTACGCGCTGTTCCCCCACATGACGGTGGCGGAGAACATTGCGTTCCCGTTGCAGATGCGTCGCACCGACGCACAGGCCGCTCGCAAGATGGTCATGAACGCGCTGGAAATGGTGCATCTGCCGCATGTGGCAGAGCGCTATCCGCGCGAACTCTCGGGTGGCCAGCAGCAGCGCATCGCACTCGCGCGCTGCATGGTCTACCGGCCGTCGATCATTCTGATGGACGAGCCGCTGGGAGCGCTCGACAAGAAGCTGCGCGATCACATGCAGCTCGAAATCAAGCGCATTCACCGGGAGTTGGGCACCACCATCGTCTACGTCACGCACGATCAGGAAGAAGCGATGACGATGTCCGATCGCATCTGTCTGATGAACGCAGGCGAGATCGCGCAACTCGGTACGCCCGACGATCTGTACTTCCGTCCGAAGAGCGTGTTCGTGGCCGATTTCCTTGGCGAGTCGAACCTGCTCGATGCGACGGTGCTCACGCGCTCCGGCGATCAGGTGCGCGTGGCCATGCCGGGCGTGACGGCTGCGAACGGTGCAGGCGCGATGGTCTACGACCCGCAGGTTGAGCAGGGCCGCACCGTCAAGCTGATGCTGCGCCCGCAGAACCTGCATCTGCACGACACGGAAGCTGCCGGTGAAGGCATGGCGACGATTTCGGCGAAGCTGACCGACATCATGGTCACGGGCGGCATGACGAAGCTGTACCTGCAATCGACCGTGACGGGCGGCGACGCGAGCAAGTCGCTCGTGGCCGCGTTCCCGACCCGCCGTCAGGGCAACCGTTTCGAAATCGGTCAGACGCTGGGCCTCGCATGGCGTGCCGACGACGCCGTGGCGATTGCGGGGTAAGCCATGAGTGCATCTGCCGTGGTCCGTCCTTCGTCCTCCCAACCCGCTCAGCCAGCCCCGCGCCGGGCACGCTGGCGCGCGCGCATGCGTCCGCTGCTGATGGCGGCCCCCATCGTCATTCTGCTGGCCGTCATGCTGATCTATCCGGTCGGCCAGTTGCTGTTGCTGAGCATTCGCGGCGAGAGCGGCTTTACGCTCGCCGAATATCAGCGACTGTTCGCCTCGTCGGTATACGTCGAGGTATTGCTCATCACGCTCAAGGTCTCGCTCTACACGACCTTCTTCGCGGTACTCACGGGGTACCCGATTGCCTACCGGCTCTCCACGCTCAGCGGCGCGCGCAAACAACGCCTGCTGTTCTGGCTGCTGCTCTCGTTCTGGACGAGCTTTCTCGTGCGCACGTTCGCCTGGGTGGTGCTGCTCGGGCGTAACGGCGTCGTGAACCGCACGTTGCTCGATCTCGGGCTGATCGATCAGCCGCTGTCGCTGCTCTACAGCTTCCCCGCCGTGGTGTTGGGGATGGTGCATGCCCTCATGCCGCTGGCTGTGCTGACGATGCTCTCCGTCATGGAGAACATCGACCGGCGTCTGCCGAGCGCGGCCTCGACGCTGGGCGCACGTCCCGGCACGGTGTTCTGGCGCGTGTACTTCCCGCTGTCGCTGCCGGGAGTGGCCGCCGGTGCGCTGATGGTGTTCGTCACGTCCATCGGCTTCTTCATTACGCCGACACTGCTCGGCGGTCGTCACGAAACCATGATCACGCAGCTCATCATCGATCAGGTGATGCAGGCCCTGAACTGGGGCTTTGCCGGAGCGATCTCAGTGCTGCTACTCGCCGTGGTGCTGGTGGTGTTCTTCGTCTACGACCGTATGGTCGGTCTGTCGACGATGGCGGGTGGCGCAGGGGATGTGAAAGCTGGCAAGCGCCGTGGTGGCTGGACACGCACGTTCGGTGAGAAGGTGCTCGCGACGCTCGGTACCGCGACCGATCTGTTGCTGCGCGCGTTCCCGAAAGGGCGCGGTGCGCAGGCGGAGCAGGGCGACGGTCTGGTGCTGCGTGTGGTCGTCTTCCTGCTGGTCGTGTTCCTCGCCGCTCCCGCGTTGCTGATGATTCCGATGTCGTTCGACTCGGCCTCGGGGCTGGCGTGGCCGCCGAAGGGCTTCTCGTTGCAGTGGTACCAGCAGATCTGGGATTCGCCGCTGTGGATGCAGGCAGTCACGCGTTCGATGCTTGTGGGGATCGGCGCAGGCTTGCTGTCGATGCTCATCGGTACCCCGGCGGCGTTCCTGCTGGTACGCGGTGGCATGCGCGGCAAATCGGCGATGCTCGCCTTCGTGCTCGCGCCGATTGTGGTGCCGCGCATGATCCTCGCCGTCGGCGTGTTCTATTTCTTCGCGAAGATCGGTCTGGTCGGCTCCAGCGTGGGGCTGACGCTCGCGCACACCGTGGTGGCGGTGCCGTACGTCGTCATCACGATGATGGCGGTACTGCGCAACTACGACACGCGTCTCGATCTGGCGGCGTACAGCCTGGGCGCTCGCCCGTGGGCGACGCTGCGCCGGGTGACGTTCCCGATTCTCGGTGCGGGTCTGCTGTCGTCGTTCCTGTTCGCGTTTGCGACGTCGTTCGACGAACTCACGATTGCCCTATTCACGTCGGGCGGCCTCTCGACCACCTTGCCCAAGCAGTTCTGGGACGAGATCACGATGCAGATCTCGCCAGTGATCGCCGCAGTCTCCACGTGCCTGTTCCTTTTCATCGCCGCACTGATCTGGGTGGCCGAGCGACTGCGCCGCCGCAGTCTGGCGACCTGACGCACGGATGTCGTATCCGATTCCTACGAACTCAAGATTCACGGACGTTTAACTCATGCTTCGCTCCGCACAACTGAAAGGCATTTTTCCGGCCATCCCCACGCCGGTGCACACCGACGACACGATCCACATCGAAGGCGCGCGTGCACTCATGCGTTACCTGCTGGCGCAAGGCATCGACGGTGTGGTGCCGCTGGGCGGCACCGGTGAGTACGGTGCACTCTCGCGCGCCGAGCGCGTTCGCATGGCCGAACTCACGGCACAGGAAGTGCGCGACCACGGCCGCGATGTACCGGTGATTGCGGGCGTGCTCGACCCCGGTTATCACGACGCCATCGAGGCTGGCCGCGACTTCGCCGCTGCTGGTGCCGACGGTCTGCTGGTCCTCACGCCGTACTACACGAACCCGACGCAAGCCGGTATTCGCGACTACTTCCTGCGCTACGCCGACGAGTCGCCGCTGCCCATCCTCATCTACGAAATTCCGTATCGCACGCGTATCGCGATTGCGCCGGAAGTGCTGCATGAGCTGTCGCGCCACGAGAACATCATCGGCATGAAGGCCTGCAACACCGACATGTGGCATTTCCTGCGCACCATCGCCGGTGTCGACGAATCGTTTGCCGTGCTGAGCGGCGAAGACACGCTGTTCCCGCTGCATGTGGCGGCCGGTGCGCGTGGCGGGATCGTGGTGACGGCGTCGCTGCTGCCGACGGCCTGGCAACGCATCTTCTCGCTGGCGTCTGAAGGCAAGACGGCCGACGCGCTGGCGCTGCACCGCTCTCTGATTCCGCTGATGAATCTGGCGTTCGCCGAGACGAACCCGGGTCCGATGAAGTCGGTGATGGATCTGATCGGTGTGAACGCACCGGCGATGCTCGCACCGCTCGTGCCGCCCGCACCGGCGCTGTCGGCCGAACTGCGCGAGGAACTGGCGCGTCAGCTGGCGATTTTTGAAGGACGTTGAAGTGTGACGGCGGTGACGCGTGTCACCGCCTGATAGCAACGGATAGCACCTGAGCGGTCTTAGCGTCGGAACGTCGACAGCCGCGACTTCGAGATCGAGGTTGCGGCGACCTGAATGTGCGGGGCGAGTTCGGCTTCTGCGCGTTCACGCGTCCAGCGCGAGGTCGGCACCGAGATGTTGATGGCCGCGACGGCGTGACCGTCGTGATCGGTGATCGGGGCGGCGACTGAGATGTCGCCCATCACGGTTTCGTTCTCGACGATGGCGTAGCCGCGACGTGTGGTCTGCGCAATTCGTTCGAGCAGCTTCTTCTCGTCGATGAGCGTGTACGGTGTCATCGGTTCGAGCGCTGTGCCCGAGAGGATCTCGCGCACGCGTGCTTCGGGCAGACGCGACAGGATCGCAATGCCCGACGCCGTGAACATCGCTGGCAGACGCGCGCCGACCACGATATCGATGTTCACCAGATGTTGCCCGGGAAAGCGCGCGACGAACACGATCTCGTGACCGTCCAGCTCTTGCAGGTTGGTCGTCTCGCCCACACGGCGGCTGATGTCGAGCAGATACGGCGACGCCTTGTCGACCAGCTCATTGGCGCGAATGTAGTTGTACGAGAACTGCAACACCTTAGTCGTCAGCCCATAGGTTCTCGTCTCCGGCACGCGAAAGAGATAACCGAGGGCTTCGAGCGTATGCACCAGTCGCTGCGTGGCGCTGCGATCCAGATCCGCTGCTTTGGCGATGTCGCCCAGCGTCATGTACCGCGCGGGGCCGTCGAAGGCGTGCAGCACCTGAAACGTCTTCTCGGTCGAGCCGACGAAGAGCGAAGAACGCGGGGCGGCGGCGCTCGAAGCGGTGTCGCTGGTGGATTGGGTGGCGTCTGTGGCAGAGCGCGACGCCCCGGCGGATGAGCGCGGCATGGGTGTTTGGGTTGTTCGGATTGTAATGATTGTGATTGTAATGCAATTGTTTGTGCTCAAGTAGCGAACTTTGCCCAATTTCCGGGCACGCAGAAGGGAATGCGGTTGGGCACGCCAGAACATCAAGACAGGGGGAGCAATGCACGCGTTTTCCTGCGTGGAGGATTACCGTCGGGCGGCGAAGCGTCGCCTGACGAAGCTGGCCTTCGATTATCTGGAAGGCGGTGCGGAGGATGGCGAGGCGCTGCGGCGCAATCGGGACGCCTTCGGGCAGTGGGGCTTCGCGCCGCGTGTCATGACGGACATCTCCGCCACATCCAGCGAGACGAATTTCTGGGGACGGTCGGCCGCCGCCCCGATGGTCGTCGGCCCGACGGGCCTGAACGGCCTGTTCTGGCCGCGCGCAGACGAACTGCTCGCGCGCGCAGCCGCCGGTGCGGGACTGCCGTTCGTGCTGTCGACGGCATCGACCTCGTTGCTCGAAGACGTGCGCGCGGCGGTGCCGAATGGCGAACTTTGGCTGCAACTCTACGTGCAGCAGGATCGACGCATCGCCGAGAGCATGATGCGCCGGGCGCGCGAGGCAGGCTTTCGAACCCTGATGCTGACCGTCGACACCCCGGTGCACGGCAAGCGCGATCACGACACGCGCAACGGCTTCAAACTGCCGCTGCGCTTCACACCGCGACTCGTGGCGGACTGCATGCGACACCCGCACTGGAGCTGGCAGATGCTGGTGGGCGGCGCGCCGCAGCTTCGCAACATCGCACAGAGCGTGGGGGAGCGAGCGGATCTGGCGCGTCACGCAGCGATGCTGAGCCGTCAGATGGACTTGTCGCTCGGTTGGCACGACCTCGCGTGGGTGCGCAAGCACTGGCCGGGTGAAGTGCTGGTCAAGGGCGTTCTGACGGTGGACGACGCCCGTCAGGCGCAGACCCACGGTGCGGACGGCATCATCGTCTCCAATCACGGCGGACGCCAGTTGGGCAGCACGCTCGCGCCGGTCGAGGCGTTGTCGATGATCGTCGACGCCGTTGGCGCGTCGGGTTCGGGAGGGCCTGCGATGTCCGTGTTCATGGATGGCGGCGTGCGCCGCGGGGCCGATGTCGCAAAGGCCGTCGCGCTGGGCGCGAAGGGCGTGCTGCTGGGACGCGCGCCGTTGTACGGCGTGGCCGCGCGCGGCGGGCCGGGTGTCGATGGGGTACTGGCGTTGCTGCTGAGCGAATTGCGCACGACGATGCAACTGCTCGGCTGCGCAAACGTGGGCGCGTTGACGGCTGAACGGCTGGTGAGGCTGGCAGCGCTGCCTCCGGTGCATGGGAACGGTTCCGGCGGGGCAATTCAGGCAAACCCGCTATAATGTTTCGCGCCCGATTGCCGTCGGGCGGCGTGGCATCCGGCCGGTGGGCGGGGCATGCGCGCCGCGCGACGGCATGCCATTTTTCATTCACAGGAATGCCATCATGAGCTTCAACCACGTGCCTGCCGGTAAGGACCTCCCCAACGATTTCAACGTCATCATCGAGATCCCGGCGCAAAGCGACCCGGTGAAGTACGAAGCCGACAAGGATCTGGGCCTGCTGGTCGTTGACCGCTTCATTGGCACGGGCATGCGTTACCCGGCCAACTACGGCTTCATTCCGCAAACGCTCGCTGGCGACGGCGACCCCGTCGACGCGCTGGTCGTCACGCCGTTCCCGCTGCTGGCTGGCTCGGTCGTTCGCTGCCGCGCACTGGGCATGCTCAACATGACCGACGAGTCGGGCGTGGACGCCAAGCTCGTGGTCGTGCCGGTCGACAAGATCTGCCCGATGACGGCACACATGAAGTCGATCGACGACGTGCCGGGCTACCTGAAGGACCAGATCAAGCACTTCTTCGAGCAATACAAGGCGCTCGAGAAGGGCAAGTGGGTCAAGGTCGAAGGCTGGGAAGGCATCGAAGCCGCCCACAAGGAAATCACCGAAGGCGTGGCGAACGCGAAGAAGTAATTTCCACTTCGCGAAACTTGCCGCGTCGTTCGTCGACGCAAAGAAAACCCGGCCGTGTGCCGGGTTTTTTAATGGTGCGAGCGCGGCATTGGCATCACGGCTTGTGACGCTTCACTATCGTCAGAATGACCTGGTGCAGTTCCGCCTGCGCTTCAATGGCGGTGATCGCGCCGGTGACAGCGGCATCGGACAGCGCGTCGGCCGCCCCCAGCATTGCCCACATGGCGGGGGCCGGAATGCCCCCGGGACCTGCGAACGGCGCGAAGATCGCCGCGCATTTGGCGATGAACGATTGCTGGTACTCCCGCTTCACGGCGGCTAGCTCCGTGGAGCCGCCGAGTGCCGCGAGAACGCCCGGTATCTCGCGGCCCTGCGTCACCACGCACGTCACATAGCTCGAAGCAATCACGCGCGCCTTGTCCTGCAACGTTGGCTTTGCCGCTGCAACGGCCGCATCGAAGATGGCGGTCTGACGCGCGTCGAAGTCCTGATACAGCGCGGCGAGCAACCCATTGCGTGAGCCGAAGTGGTCGTACACGACCGGCTTCGTGACTCCGGCATCCTCCGCCAGACGGCCGAGCGTGAGCGCATCCGTGCCCTCGCTGCCGACCAGTGTCCATGCCACGTCGAGCAGTTGTCGGGTGCGGGCTTCGCGGGGCATGCGTCGGCGCGATGAGGCGTCTGCAGTTGAGGTCATGGTAGGCGTACGAAATGGCTAAAGCCCCGGACCTGAGGTCCGAGGCGCGGGTGGAGACATCGATATCAGGAGGGAGACGGAAAGACCTTCTGTCCGATGACCCTCGCTGTCTCGAGATGCGCTTCAGGGTAGCCGGTGTCGGAGGCGAGGAGCAACTCCGACGTGACCACCTGCGCACCGCAATAGTCGAAGATCCCGTGATCGATCTGCGTTTTCATTGCGCCGAAGTAGCCGTGCCGTGCCATCGTGCGCTGGTCCGCGCCCCCGATGGCCACCAGATGCACGCGCAGACGTTGCAGCTTCTTCAGCGACTTGCCGGGCGCCACATCTTCATATGCCCAACCCTGCGAGAACACACGGTCGATCCATCCCTTGAGCAGCGCGGGGAACGACCACCAGTAGATCGGGTAGACGAGCACCAGCGCGTCGGCGCGGTCGAGACGGGCGTGCTCGGCGGCCACGTCGGCCGGGGCAGCGAGCGTCTTGTTGAACAGCGCGAGATCGGCCGCATTAAAGCGGGGATCGAAGCCTTCGGCGGCCAGATCCGCGATCTCGGCAGAGTGTGCGACACCGTTGGCGGCAGGCGAAGACGCGATCGTCTCGGCGACGCGTCGGGCGATGGCATGGGTGAGCGAGTGTGGGTCGGGATGGGCGACGACAACGAGTGCATGCATGATTGAGTCCTCTTCAAAACATAACCTACTAATAGTAACTTACTTTTGGTAGGTTATGTTTTCGTCACATCTTCGTCCTGAAGCCGAGAGCAAGTTCGGCGACAATGTCGGCCAGAGGCGGTGCGCCATGCTGGCCTAAATAGCCGGAAGCAGGTGGCACGAAGCAAGCGCCAGGCAAGCCGCCGGTTCGCAAACGAGGTGTGAAGTGAGCAGCGACGTAGTCATCCGTGTAGTGCAATCGATTGAAGACGTGCCGGCCGACGCGTGGAACGCGCTCGCGGGCGACAACCCGTTCGTGCAGCACGCGTTCCTCCACGCGATGCACGAGACGGGATGCGCCGCCAAGCGTACGGGTTGGCAGCCAGCCTATCTGCTCATGCATGCAGACGAAGTGCTCGTCGGCGCGATGCCGCTCTACGTCAAGTCGCATTCCCGGGGCGAGTACGTCTTCGACCACGCGTGGGCCGACGCCTTCGCGCGTCACGGTCTCGAGTACTACCCCAAGCTGTTGTGCGCCGTGCCGTTCTCGCCCGTGACCGGGCCGCGTCTGCTCGCGCGCACGCAGGAGGATCGTGTGGCGCTGGCGCGTGGTGCGATTGCGTTCGCACGGCAGCTTGAGTTGTCGTCCATCCACGTGCTGTTTACGCACGACGACGATCTGGCCGCGCTCACCGAAGCCGGGTACATGCTGCGCGAGGGCGTGCAGTTCCATTGGGAAAACCCGGGCTTTGCCACGTTCGACGACTTCCTTGCGCAGATGAATCAGGAGAAGCGCAAGAAGCTGAAACAGGACCGTCGGCGCGTGCGCGAGGCTGGGGTGACTTACCGGTGGCTGCGCGGCGAGCACATCGACGACGCAGCGCTCGACTTCTTTTATCGGTGCTACGAAAACACCTACCGCGAGCACTGGAATTCGCCATATCTGAGTCGTGCGTTCTTCGGGCAGGTGCACGCGACGATGCCCGACGCGCTGCTGCTCGTCATGGCGGAGCGTGACGGCCAGCCGCTCGCGTGTGCACTCAACGTCGTGAGCGGAGACACGATGTACGGCCGCTACTGGGGGACGACGGACTTCGTCTCCGGCATGCATTTCGAGACCTGCTACGCGCAGGGCATCGAGTATTGCATTGCGCACGGGCTGCGCAGTTTCGAAGGTGGTGCGCAGGGCGTGCACAAGATGTCGCGCGGTCTGTTGCCCACGCCCACGTGGTCGGCCCATTGGATTGCCGACGAACGATTCGCTCAGGCCATCGAGGATTTTCTCGACCGGGAGACGTCCGCGATGGACGAGCACATCGGCGAGCTGGAAGCGCATACGCCGTTTAAGCGACCGGCGTCCTGAGCGATTTCGGGACGTATTGGGGGTGTGTTCGGGACATGGCGCGGTCCAGGGCAGGCCCGGCACGGCGGGGCCTCGCGTAATATACTGACGATTCTTACGCCCGCTTCATCGCTGCAAACGCCCGACAGGTATGCCTGTCGACGTCAAGGCACAAGGGCGATGCATGGTAGCCGCCGACATGACCAACCGATTTCTCAATCTCTACAATCACGATTTCGCGCGTGTGGCCGTCGGAGTGCCGCAATGCCGCGTCGCCGATCCCGCTTTCAACGCTGCTCAGACCATCGCGCTGGCCCGCCAGGCCGACGCCGAGGGCGCGGTGCTCGTCGCCTTCCCCGAACTTGGCATTCCTGCCTACAGCTGCGAAGACCTTTTCCAGCAGCGCGCCCTGCAGGACGCCTGCGACGCCGCGCTGGCCGAGATCGTGGCCGCGAGCCGGGAACTGGGCATTGCGATGATCGTCGGCATGCCGGTGCGCGTGCAGCAGCGCTTGTTCAACTGCGCTGTTGTAGTGGCGCGCGGTCGCATTCACGGCGTTGTCCCCAAGACGTATCTCCCGAACTACAGCGAGTTCTACGAAGCGCGCCAGTTCAACGCAGCGGATGACGCTGGCGTCGATACCGTTACCCTGCTGGGCAACGACGTGCCGTTCGGTGCACTCATCTTCGAAGTCGCCGATCAGCCGCTGCTGCGCTTTCACTGCGAGATCTGCGAAGACGTCTGGGTGCCGGTGCCGCCGTCGTCGTTCGCGGCGCTCGCGGGCGCAACGGTGCTCGTCAACCTGTCTGCATCGAACGTGGTCGTGGGCAAGTCGGCCTACCGTCATCAACTGGTCGCCCAGCAGTCGGCGCGTTGCCTCGCGGCGTATCTGTATACGTCGGCCGGGCAGGGCGAATCGACGACCGACCTCGCGTGGGACGGACAGGCGCTCATCTACGAGAACGGCGACATGCTCGCCGAGTCGGCGCGCTTCGCCAGCGAGTCGCATCTGATCTTCGCCGACGTCGATCTGGAGCGCCTCGCCCGCGAGCGCATGCATCAGACGACGTTCGGGGTGTCAGTGCGCCGTCATGCCGACGAAGTGGCGCGCTTTCGCACGATCAAGGTTGACGTCACCCTGCCGCGCGACGCCGAACTGCCGCTCGCGCGCGCGATTGCGCGCTTCCCTTATGTGCCGTCCGATGCGGCTCGACGCGACGAGCGGTGCCACGAGGTCTACAACATTCAGGTGCAGGCGCTGATGCAGCGTCTCGCGTCGTCGAAGATTCAGAAGGTCGTGATCGGCGTGTCCGGCGGGCTGGACTCGACGCATGCGTTGCTCGTCTGCGCCAAGGTCATGGACCGGCTGGGTTTGCCGCGCGCGAATATTCTGGCGTACACGATGCCAGGCTTTGCCACGAGCGAGCGCACGCTGCGTCAGGCGCGCGAGTTAATGGACGCCGTCGGGTGCACGGCGCGCGAGATCGATATTCGTCCGAGTTGCATGCAGATGTTGAAGGACCTCGATCATCCGTTCGCGAAGGGTGGGGAAGTCTACGACGTCACGTTCGAGAACGTGCAGGCGGGTGAGCGCACGAATCACTTGTTCCGTCTGGCGAATCACCTTGGGGCGATTGTGATCGGCACGGGCGACCTGAGCGAGCTGGCGCTGGGCTGGTGCACGTACGGGGTGGGCGATCATATGTCGCACTACAACGTGAACGCCAGCGTGCCCAAGACGCTCATCATGCATCTCGTGCGCTGGGTCGCGGAGACGGGGCAACTGGGTGGCGCAGCGTCGGCCAAAGCGCAGAAGGACGCGAAGGACGCCAAGGACGTTAAGGGCGGCAAGGAGGGACAGCGCCGCAACGTCCTGATCGATATTCTCGAGACGGAAATCAGCCCGGAGCTTGTGCCGGGCAAGGCCAGCGGCGCGCCCGAGCAGCGCACTGAGCATTTCATCGGCCCGTACGAGTTGCAGGACTTCAACCTCTACTACACGCTGCGCTTCGGCTATGCGCCGCGCAAGGTGGCGTTCCTGTCGTGGAGCGCGTGGCACGATGCGTCGCAGGGTCGCTGGCCGAACGAGGGACACGCGTCGCGCAACGCCTACGATCTGGTCGCGATCAAGCGCAACCTGCGCATCTTCCTGGATCGGTTTTTCCGTACGAGCCAGTTCAAGCGTTCGTGCATTCCGAACGCGCCGAAGGTCGGCACGGGTGGTTCGCTCTCGCCGCGCGGCGACTGGCGCGCACCGAGCGATTCGGAGTCGGTGGTGTGGCTGGCGGATCTGGACACGGTGCCGGACGATCCGCACGCATAAGTCGGCAGGGCGGATCGGGTCGGGTGCGCTGTCATCGGCATGCCGTTCCCGGCCCGGTACAATAGCCGGGCGAAATTGCAGAACATTCCAATCAAGATATCGAGGCGACAATGAAACGCGTAACTGCCATCATCAAACCCTTCAAGCTCGACGAAGTCCGTGAAGCGCTGGCCGAAGTCGGCGTGACCGGTCTGACCGTTACGGAAGTGAAGGGCTTCGGCCGCCAGAAGGGCCACACCGAGCTGTATCGCGGTGCGGAATACGTCGTCGACTTCCTGCCGAAGATCAAGATCGAAGTCGTGGTGAGCGCAGCGCAGGCAGAACAGGTCATCGACGCCGTGTTGGGCGCGGCCCGCACCGGCAAGATCGGCGACGGCAAGATCTTCGTGACCGATGTCGAACGCGTGATCCGCATTCGCACGGGTGAAGAGGGCGAACAGGCGGTCTGATGGCGGGTTGATCGCCGCAGCGACGCTGTGGCGAGGGCGTCAGAAAAACGAAGGGCGACGGCTGCGAGAGCAGCGTCGCCCTTTGGCGTTTTGGATGTGCGGGTGCCGGATCGGCTCAGGACTTGAGGCGCACGTCGAATGCGACGGTGATCAGCCGCACGAAAATCACGGAAAACGCGCTGATCGACAAGGTGTAGACAGGATCGAGGTCGACGTAAGTCAGCGCGATGTAGATCCATCCGCCAATGAACGCACACACGGCGTACGGTCGTGTGTCGCGCAACACCAGCGGTACCTCGTTGCAGAGGATGTCGCGGATCACGCCGCCGCCCACGCCGGTAATCACGCCCATCATCACGGACATGAATGCTGACATATCGGTCTGCAATGCGAGCGACGTGCCGGACGCGCTGAAGAACCCGAGACCGATGGCGTCCGTAATGAGCAGCACGCGCTCGGTCGCCACGCGCGAGACGAGCTTCAGCACAACGCCGGTGGACAACGACAGCACGAGGATGATGACCGAGTACCACTGATGCTGGACCCAGTAGAAGGGGCGATGGTCGAGCAGTACGTCCCGTAACGTGCCGCCGCCGAAGGCGGTCGCGAAGGCCAGCACGAACGCGCCGACCGGATCGAGATGCTGCTTGCGTGCTTCAGCGAAGCCGGAGATGGCGCACGACAATACGGCGATGGCCTCCATGACGGCCAGGATCGTATGCAGCTGAGCGCTCATCTCGTGAATCATCGGCGAATCCTGTTGGGGACGGTCGACAGTCCCTCGTCAATACGTCGTGATCGGCAGCGAAATCTTTGGTGCCAGCGGTCGCTGGCGGGAGGCGGCATCTGGTGCAGGTGCGCGCGTCAGTCGCCCGCGCGTGCGCCCCGGGCCTGCGAAGCCTGGAGCAATACTACCAGCGCACCGCCCCCGCCGTCGCGTCCTTGCGCTTGCGCCCATGCCAGCACTTCGTTCTTCTGGGCGAGCCAGCCGCGCACCTTGTCCTTGAGGACAGGTTCACGGTTCGCCGAGCCAAGGCCCTTGCCGTGAATCACGCGAATGCAGCGCAGGCCGCGCTTGACCGCGTCGTGCAGGAAGGCGGAGAGCGCTTCGCGGGCTTCGTCGCGACGCATGCCGTGCAGGTCGATCTGCGCCTGCACCACCCAGTCGCCGCGTTGCAGCTTCAGCACGGCATCGTGGCTGATGCCGGGACGGCGGTACGACAGGCGGTCGTCCGTATCGAGCAGCGCTTCGGGGTCGAATTCGTCGGACAAGGATTCATGAAGCACCGCGGCTTCGTCTTCCTCGGTTTGACGCGCGACCGGCTCGGGCGGGAGGCGCGGGTGCTCGACGCGATTGGTCGAGCCCTTGTTGGCAAGCGGGGCGATCTCGCCGATGCTGTCGCGGAACACGTTGGCATCGCGTTTGGCCTGCGCAGCGCGCTTGGCGGCGGCGATGCGTTCGGCTTCGCGCGCGGCGCTCTCGGTCGCGAGTGCGTCACGGAAGTTGGAGAGGTCGCTGAGGCTGAGTTTCGGTGGTTTCTTGCTCATGATCGTGCGAACAAGGACGTTCAAAGGGAGGGCAAACGGTGTGTTGCGTCTGCGCGGTTGCGAAGACGCGTTTCCGAATCATAACGGCTCGTGACGCCACTTAACGAAGATGATGGCGACGACACAAGCGAAGACGGCGTCCCGACTGCATGAAACATCACGCAGCCGGGACGCCGCCGTCAGGCGCAAAAAAGACGCGAGAGCGATTACTGGTCGAGGTTCTCGAGGTAACGCTGGGCGTCGAGCGCGGCCATGCAACCCGTGCCGGCGCTGGTGATGGCCTGACGGTAGATGTGGTCCTGGACGTCGCCGGCGGCAAACACGCCCGGCACGCTGGTGGCCGTGGCGTTGCCGTTCAGGCCGCTGTGCGTGACGATGTAGCCGTTCTTCATTTCGAGCTGACCATCGAAGATACCCGTGTTCGGCTTGTGGCCGATGGCGATGAACACGCCGTGCAGCGAGATGTCTTCGTGCGCGCCCGTCTTGGTGTTCTTGATGCGAACGCCGGTCACGCCGCTGTCGTCGCCCGTCACTTCGTCGAGTACGCTGTCGTACTTCAGTTCGACCACGCCTTGCTTGGCCTTTTCCAGCAGGCGGTCGATCAGGATCGGCTCGGCGCGGAACTTGTCGCGGCGGTGGATCACGGTGACTTTGCTGGCAATGTTCGAGAGGTACAGCGCTTCTTCGACAGCGGTGTTGCCGCCGCCGACCACGCAGACTTCCTTGCCGCGATAGAAGAAGCCGTCGCACGTGGCGCAGGCGGAGACGCCGCGGCCCGAGAAGGCTTTTTCGGACGGCAGGCCGAGGTACTGCGCCGAAGCGCCGGTCGCGATGATCAGGGCGTCGGCCGTGTATTCGCCGGAATCGCCGATCAGACGCAGCGGGCGCTCATTCAGACGCACCGTATGAATGTGATCGAAAATTATCTCGGTGTTGAAGTGCTCGGCATGCGCCTGCATGCGGGCCATCAGTTCCGGGCCTTGCACGCCCGTCGGGTCGCCGGGCCAGTTCTCGACGTCCGTGGTGGTCATCAACTGACCGCCCTGGGCGATACCGGTGATCAGCACCGGGTTGAGGTTGGCGCGCGCGGCGTACACGGCGGCGCTATAGCCGGCAGGGCCGGAACCGAGAATCAGGACTTTGGCGTGCTTGGCAGCAGACATGGAACTCACCGGAAAGGGGTTGGGTGCTGGCGTCGGATTCCCGAGCGCGCACCGCCTGGGGTGCGACCGGGGCTCCGGCGCAAACCGACATTATAAAGGGCCGACGATGTTTCGTTGATGGAGCCTCACAATCGAGGCGATAGCCTTCGGGCGGTCTTTGGGGGCCTGGCGGCGGTGCCAGGTGTCGTCCGAAGGCACCGCCCCGCGATGTCTCTCAAATTTGGGGGCAGATGCGCCGGATGCAAGCGTGCAGGACATGGGCGACTGCTCTGCCTTGCCGCAGAGCCTCCCCGAGTCCGGCGGATCCTTTGGAGGCCGCTCCGTTACGGCTTGTCACGCTTTCCTGAGACGGTCATGCGTTTATCGATGTAATAGTTGTTTACAATGGAGCATTGCTGCGCGGCAGGCCGCCCGTCTGCCCGCCCAACCGCATGGCTTGATGACGACGAAATCTTCCTACTCTGCTGGTGCCGGATCGTCGTTGCCCAATCGGGTGACGCACCTCTTCCATGAAATCCGCTGGATGGCGCAGGTCGCGCTGATGGTGTTCCTGCTGATGGCGTTGTTCTCCTACAGCCGTCTGGACCCCAGCTGGACGCATGCGGCCCATGTGGAGCGTATCGCCAACTGGGCGGGACGCGTCGGCGCATGGGTCGCCGATATGCTGCTGCTCATGCTCGGTCTGTCGGCCTACTGGCTGGTGGTGTTCATCGCCCGCCGCGTGATCTCTGGCTACCGCCGCATCTCCGCCAAACGCGAAGCGCCTCCGCTGCGCGAACGCCTCGCGAGCGGCGGCTGGGTGGAGATTGTCTCGTCGCTCATGGTGCTGCTCTCGAGCGCTGGTATCGAGTCCCTGCGTCTGTACCGTCTCAAGGCTCAGTTGCCGCGTGCATCGGGCGGCGTCATCGGCGAGACCGTCGGTGGCTTCTTCCAGCATGCGCTCGGCTTCACCGGCGGCACGCTGGCCTTGCTGCTGATCTTCGCCTTCGGCCTGTCGCTGCTATTCCATTTCTCCTGGTTGTCCGCCGCCGAAAAGGTCGGTGCGCTGATTCTCGATACCGGCACAGTGATCCGTCGTCGCCGCGAGGCGCGTCAGGACCGTCGGATGGGGGAGGAAGCGGCGATCGCGCGTGAAGGTGCCGTTGTGCAGAACCGGGTCAGAGCAGAAGTCCACGAGCCGGTGCAGATCGTGCCGCCGGTCAAGGTCGTGCCCAAGAGCGAGCGGGTCGAGAAGGAAAAGCAGGCCCCGTTGTTTGCCGACCTGCCGGACTCGATCCTGCCGCCGCTGGCGCTGCTCGATCCGGCTCCGGTCGCACAGGAGACCGTGTCGGGCGAGACGCTGGAATTCACGTCGCGCCTGATTGAGAAGAAGCTCAAGGATTTCGGTGTGGAAGTGAGCGTCGTGGCTGCCTATCCCGGCCCCGTCATCACGCGTTACGAAATCGAACCGGCCACGGGCGTCAAGGGCAGTCAGATCGTGAACCTCGCGAAGGATCTGGCGCGTTCGCTTTCGCTGGTGTCGATCCGTGTGGTCGAAACCATTCCTGGTAAGAACTTCATGGGGCTGGAGTTGCCGAATCCGCGTCGTCAGACTGTGCGGATGACGGAGATTCTCGGCTCGGAGGTCTACAACAGTTCGTCGTCGCTGCTGACGCTCGCCCTAGGTAAGGACATCGGCGGCAAGCCGGTCGTGGCCGATCTGGCGAAGATGCCTCACTTGCTCGTGGCCGGTACGACCGGTTCGGGCAAGTCGGTGGGGATCAACGCCATGATTCTGTCGCTGCTGTATAAGGCAACGGCCGAGCAGGTCCGGCTCATCCTGATCGATCCGAAGATGCTCGAAATGAGCATGTACGAGGGCATCCAGCATCTGTTGTGCCCGGTGGTGACGGATATGCGTCAGGCTGGCCATGCGCTGAACTGGGTGGTGGCCGAGATGGAGCGCCGCTACAAGCTGATGAGCAAGCTGGGCGTTCGCAATCTGGCGGGCTACAACAACAAGATCGACGACGCCGCCAAGCGCGAAGAACATATTCCGAATCCGTTCTCGCTGACGCCGGAAGAACCCGAGCCGTTGCAGCGTCTGCCGTACATCGTGGTCGTGATCGACGAACTGGCCGACCTGATGATGGTCGTCGGCAAGAAGGTCGAAGAGCTGATCGCCCGGATTGCACAGAAGGCGCGCGCGGCGGGCATTCACCTGATTCTGGCGACGCAGCGTCCGTCGGTCGACGTCATTACCGGTCTGATCAAGGCAAACGTGCCCACGCGGGTGGCGTTCCAGGTGTCGTCGAAGATCGATTCGCGCACGATTCTGGACCAACAGGGTGCCGAGACGTTGCTGGGCATGGGTGACATGCTGTACATGCCGCCGGGCACCGGGTTGCCGTTGCGTGTGCACGGTGCGTTCGTGGCCGATGACGAAGTGCACCGCGTGGTCGAGCGGCTCAAGGAGCAGGGCGAGGCCAACTACGTCGAAGGTCTTCTCGATGGTGCTGTCGAAGGCGAAGAAGGCGGTATCGACGGTGCGGGCGGCGGAGGCGGTGGAACTGGCGAGGGGGGCGGCGAGTCCGATCCTCTTTACGATCAGGCCGTGGCCGTGGTGCTCAAGCAGCGCCGTGCGTCGATCTCGCTGGTGCAGCGCCATTTGCGCATCGGCTACAACCGGGCGGCGCGCCTGCTCGAACAGATGGAACAGTCCGGCGTTGTGTCGGCGATGGCGAGCAACGGCAACCGGGAAATTCTGGTGCCGAATCGCGAGGGAGAATAAAGAATATGCTGGGATTCAAGCGCGGCTTGCCGCTCATGGTGGGTGCCGTCGGTGTGACGCTGGCGGCGCTGGTCGCACCGGCTTACGCGAGCGGTACGGCACAACTCAAGGCGTTCGCGGCGCAGGTGAAGTCGGCACGTGGCGAGTTCGAGCAGAAGCAAGTCAAGGGGCAGCAGAACGGCGAGATGAAGGTGACGAACAATGCGTCGGGCACGTTCGAGTTCTCGCGTCCCGGCCAGTTCGTCTGGCACTACACCAAGCCTTACGATCAGTTGTTGCAGGCGGACGGCACGACGCTCTACGTCTATGACAAGGATCTGAATCAGGTAACCGAGCGCAAACTGGGCGACTCGCTGGGTGCAAGCCCGGCAGCGATCCTGTTCGGTAGCAACGACATCGAAAAGAGTTTCACGCTCAAGGATGCCGGTGTGAAGAACGGCATCGACTGGGTCGAGCTCAAGCCGAAGGCGCAGGACACGCAGTTCCAGCGCGTGGGCATCGGTTTTCGCGACGGTAATCTCGCCGCGATGGAGCTGTACGACGCGTTCGGCAACGTGACCTTGCTCACGTTCAGCAACATGCAGAAGAACCCGCCGCTACCGGCGGGCAACTTCAAGTTCTCCGTGCCCAAAGGGGCAGACGTGATCAAGGGTTGAGCTTGCGCTGACCTTTGTTCCCGCCGCCCGGCATCGTCTGAAAAGCGCTTTGCGGGCGAGTCGGCCATCGGACTGGCATAATGGGGACATCTGATTATCTGACTGCGGCCGGGGACATCCCCGGCCGCGCTGCTTGAGAACATGCCAAACGACGCCCCTTTGTCGGCTTCGGTGCCTTTGGCCGAGCGCCTTCGCCCCCATACCATCGACGATGTGATTGGCCAGCGTCACTTGCTGGGCAAGGGAAAGCCTTTGCGCGTGGCATTCGAAGCGGGCCGTCCCCATTCGATGATTCTCTGGGGCCCGCCGGGCGTCGGCAAAACGACGCTCGCGCGTCTGATGGCGGACGCCTTCAAGGCCTATTTCATTGCGCTGTCGGCCGTGCTCTCCGGTGTGAAGGACATTCGCGACGCCGTCGAGGCTGCGCAGATTCAGCGCGGGCAGGGCAAGCAGACGGTCGTGTTCGTCGATGAGGTGCATCGCTTCAACAAGGCGCAGCAGGACGCCTTCCTGCCGCACGTCGAGTCCGGTTTGTTCATCTTTGTCGGTGCGACGACGGAAAACCCGTCGTTCGAAGTGAATGGCGCATTGCTCTCGCGTGCGGCTGTGTATGTGCTCAAGAGCCTGAACGACGAAGAGCTCGGCGAGATGGTCACGCGCGCCGCGCATGAGCTGGGCGATATCGAATTCACCGACGAAGCGCGTCAGGGGCTGATCGATTCGGCGGATGGCGATGGCCGCAAGCTGTTGAACAACGTCGAAATCGTTGCGCAGGCCGCGATGTCGCAAGACATGGAGACGATCGACGAGGCGCTGCTGGCCAGTGTGCTCGCCGAGAATCTGCGTCGCTTCGACAAGGGCGGCGACGCGTTCTACGATCAGATCAGCGCGCTGCACAAGTCGGTGCGCGGCAGTTCGCCGGACGGCGCGCTGTACTGGTTCTGCCGCATGCTCGACGGCGGTGCCGATCCGCGTTATCTGGCGCGCCGGATCGTGCGTATGGCGTGGGAAGACATCGGCCTGGCCGACCCGCGTGCGGCGCGTATCGCGCTGGATGCGGCGGAAACGTACGAGCGTCTCGGCACGCCTGAAGGTGAATTGGCATTGGCGCAGGCGATTCTGTATCTCGCGTCGGCCCCGAAGTCGAATGCGGGCTACAACGCGTACAACCAGGCGCGCGCGTTCGTCGGCAAGGACAAGTCGCGTGCGGTACCGATTCATTTGCGCAATGCACCGACCAAGCTGATGAAGGAACTCGGCTACGGTCACGAGTATCGCTACGCGCACGACGAGCCGGATGCCTATGCTGCCGGTGAGACGTATTTCCCCGACGATTTGCGTGCGCAAAACTGGTACCGTCCGGTGCCGCGCGGTCTGGAAGGCAAGATCGGGGAGAAGCTGAACTGGCTGAAGTCGCTCGATGCCGAATGGCGTCGTGCGAATGCCAAGGGACGCAAAACCGATGCCCCGGCGAAGACGCCGACGGCTGGGAAAGCGTCTGCTTCGTCTTCATCTTCCGAGAAATCGCCGTCTTCGGAATCCGGGGACGACGAGTCCGCATGAGTCTGCGCGCTGTCGTGCGGGTCGGGCGACCGTAACGAGCAGCCGCAGCGTCTCGGCGCCTGGCGACATGTCAAATCGCGTCACGGCGCTGCGCGTTTGGTAAAATCCCGCCATTAGTGCTGGCGTCGGCGAGAAAGCACTGGCAACGCCGCCGTCGGCCAATACCCAATTCAAGGTCCACCCACGTGGGCCGCTCACAATAGATTTCCCACCATGCTCGACATTCAACTTCTTCGCAAGGATCTCGACGGCGTTGCTGCGCGACTCAAGGCGCGCGGTTACACGCTGGACGTGGCGGCATTCGCTGCGCTCGAGGCGGAGCGCAAGCAGATTCAGACGCAAACAGAGGAGCTTCAGGCGCGTCGCAATGCGTTGTCCAAGCAGGTCGGCATGAAGAAGGGCAAGGGCGAGGACGCCTCGGCCGAGATCGCCGAAGTCGGCGGCATCGCTGACACGCTCAAGGCGTCGTCGGTACGTCTGGAAGAGATTCAGACGCGTCTGTCGGATTTGCTGCTGGGCGTGCCGAACCTGCCGCACGAGAGCGTGCCGGTCGGTTCGGACGAGACGCAGAACGTGGAAGTGCGCCGCTGGGGCACGCCGCGGGAGTTCGACTTCACGCCGCGCGATCACGTCGATCTCGGCGCCGCGTTGGGGCTGGATTTCGACGCAGCGGCGAAGCTTGCCGGGGCACGTTTTTCGGTGATGAAGGGCGGCATTGCACGTCTGCATCGTGCGCTGGCGCAGTTCATGCTCGACACGCACACGAGCGAGCACGGCTATACGGAAACGTACGTGCCGTACATCGTGAATGCCGCGTCGATGCGTGGTACGGGCCAGTTGCCGAAGTTCGAGGACGACCTGTTCAAGGTGCCGCGCAAGGTTGGCGGTGAAGAGGGCGAACGCATCGAGAACTTCTATTTGATTCCGACGGCGGAAGTGTCGCTGACGAATCTGGTGCGTGACGAGTTGCTGCCGAACGACGCGTTGCCGATGCGCATGGTGGCGCATACGCCGTGCTTCCGCTCGGAGGCAGGTAGCTATGGCAAGGACACGCGCGGCATGATTCGTCAGCATCAGTTCGACAAGGTCGAGTTGGTGCATGTGGTGCGTCCGGAAGAGTCGTACGACGCGCTTGAGACGCTGGTGGGGCACGCGGAAACGATTCTGCAGAAGCTTGGATTGCCGTACCGCACGCTGGTGCTGTGCACTGGCGACATGGGCTTCGGCAGTGCGAAGACGTACGACATGGAAGTGTGGATTCCGGCGCAGAACACGTATCGTGAGATTTCGTCGTGCTCGAACATGGAGAGCTTCCAGGCGCGCCGGATGCAGGCACGTTTCCGCAATGCGCAGAACAAGCCGGAGCTGGTGCACACGCTGAACGGTTCGGGCCTCGCGGTAGGACGAGCGCTGGTGGCGGTGCTGGAGAACTATCAGAATGCCGATGGTTCGGTGACGGTGCCGGATGTGCTGCGTCCGTACATGGGTGGCATTGAGCGTCTTGAGCCCACAGCGTAAAAAACTTTAAAAAAGGGGTTGTCGAAAAAGGAAATTCGGCTATAATCTCTTTCTCGTTGCTTGAGGCCACTCAGGCAACGAACCAAAGCAGAAAGAACGCTTGGAGAGGTGGCAGAGTGGTCGAATGCGCCGGACTCGAAATCCGGTGTACGGTTATACCGTACCGTGGGTTCGAATCCCACCCTCTCCGCCAAGCAAACAATGAAGCCCTTGAATTTCAAGGGCTTTTTTGTTTTGTGCGTCAGCAACCTACAAGATGACTATGAAGGCGCTGACCGCGTTATCCCACTGAATTCGTGTGCTTCACTGAACATCTGTCAGTGCGGATCATCTCCAGAGCTTGGGACAGGTTGTGATCCTTGTCTTCGTCGCGCAGCCGATGGTAGGCGACGCGCAATTTCGCTTCTGAGTCGTCAGCCGAGAAAAAATAAGTGACCGAACGATTCAAGTTGGCGGCAATGCGCTCGACCATCCAATAGTCAGGGGCGTGCTTGCCTCGCTCATATTGGTTCATGCGAGCGCTGGCGGATATTTCGTCAGTTGTTGTAGGTCGCTTCCGAGATTCCGAATTTACGGCACAACTCGTCCGGGCTTCAAAATTGCCAGAAACCTCTGGTTTCGGGTGGCGCCGTTTTTCGGCAGGACGTCAACCGACGCTGGTGCGCGATAGGTGGGCATCTACAAGGGAAGCGAGTTCCGAAGCGTGCTCATGCGCCAGATTATGGTTACCGCCTGGGACTACGTGCAACTGTGCGTCAGGAAGCAGTTCGAGTAGCCGCTGGCCAACCGCTAGCGGACTGATCGGATCGGCATCTCCCCAAAGCAAAAGGACAGGCTGTGAAATTCGCCTTAGTTCGTCAGTCAGGTCAACGTTGAACGACGTGAACCAATCTGGGAAAGACGGATTTGCATTGATAAATCCGCTTCGCCACTCTGTCGCGCCCAATACTCGTGTGTCGATTCCGCCAGAGGTCACCGTCAAAACAAGATGGGTTATCAGGTCAGGCTTTTGCAGCGCCGCGCGAATCGCTAACACCCCGCCTATGGATTGGGCTATCACGGCGGTGGGCCGGTCGATGTGAGATACGACCATTCGAACAAGGTCGTCGATGTTGTTGACATTGGGCGCGGGGGGCTCTTGACCGAACCCTGGATACGCAAGGATGACTTTCCTGGCAGGCGTCGTGAGCAGATTCGCGAGGGGCTGCCAGAACGCAGTGTTTCCGGACGCACCCGGCAGAAAGAGCAGTTTCGAGGGAGCTGGCAAGCTTAAATTCTCCTAAGCTAAAACAATCGATCAAGCTGGAACCGTTTGTCGATCATGCGCGTATGTAGCGCTGCCGACAATGCGGCGCTACGTACGATCATACGGTTTTTGGGAGCGCATTACGTTGCTGACGCATTCGGATCCGTGGTGCGCTCCGGGGAGATCCGGTTGACCAGCACCATGCCGATGGCTGCCCACCACTCGCTGACGGCCTGATCCGTCATCGCAGCCTCGTCTTGCGCAATCGCTTCATGCCCGGGGCTGCGCAAGAAGTCCTCAAGATCGTTCACGTCGGAAACCCCATCAGCGTTACGCCGTCGATGCTGCTGACTGGCGGGTGATACAGCGGCTCGCCCGGTTGCGTCGGTCCGATGTTGTGGGGTTGCACGTAACGTCGCACCCAGGCGCTGGACTGGTGTGCCGCGTGCGATGCATGCTCGCGTAACCACCAGGCTTAAACGTATCTCGATCGATCGTCGGAAGGCGCGTGTGGCGTTTGACCAGCGTGACAGGTTCATTTTTCGTGCTGCTCGGCACGATGATGTACTGGCGAGAGAGCACCGGACCGATGTCGCGGAAAATCGTCCGATGCAAAGCCATCCTCGATACCGTTCTGGCCGGTCAGGGGATCGCTTTGCTGTCCGATTGGTTGGTCGCCGAACATCTCACCGCCGACCAGCTAGAGCAAGTGTTGCCCGACGTGCGGACGCACGGTTTTCCGATTCATGCGGTTTGGCAGAAGAACCAGCTCCTGTCTGCCAAAGTCCGGCATGTCGTGGATTTGCTGGCCGCGCGATTCTCGCCGGACGCGCCGTGGGAGGCCGTGTCCTGCAAGTCGTCACAGAGGTGATTTACGTTTGCCACGCACGGCGTATGCGTTCGCGAATGTCACGCAAACGATGAACGGGTTCGTTGGCGAATACGAAGCGCAGGTAGCGATCCGATGTAGGCCCCCAGCCGGTCATTGGGGTCGCGGCAACTTTGCCGTGCTCAAGCAGTCGCCGCGAAGCATCGGGTGGCTCGATGCCCAGACGGCGCGTGTCGATCAACATCGACCAACCGCCGTGCGGACGAATCACCGGGAGATCGGAAAGCGCCTCCATCAGGAAGTCGCTACGGCTTTCCCATTCGGCGACGGCTGCGGCCACGCCGTCGTCGGTGGCGTTAAGCGCGGCGGCCGCACCGTCCATTGCGATTCCGACCTGACAGACCACGTTCGAGAGGCTGACGAGGCGCACATCTTTCATGATCGACTCAGGGCCGACAACCCATCCCACCCGCCATCCGATCATCCGATACTCTTTCGACACCGCACCGATGGTGATCGTCCGGTCTCTCATGCCCGGAAACGTGGCGGGGTGAACGACGGTCCGTCCACCAAACAGAATGCGTTCCATCGCGGCGTCGTAAATGAGCCAGATGTTCCGTTGCACGCAGTGCTCGACGATGGCCTGCCATTCCTCCAGGGTCGGCACATAACCGGTCGGCATCGAGGGCGACACGATCAGCAGGGCTTTGGTACGAGGCCCGACGGCGGCGGCAAGGCTATCGAGGTCGAGGCGCCAGCCCTCGGGTTCCGGAGACAGTCGGGCAAACTTCGGCACACCACCGGCCAGATGGACGCGATTGATCAGCCCTGCATAGATGGGATCGGTGAGCACGACTTCGTCGCCGGGTTCCAGGAGCGCAAGCAGAACGTTCAGGATGCCCGTTAGGCCGCCCGCCGATATGATGCACTCGCTCGCCGGGTCGTATTCCGTGCCTGCGCTGCGCCCCACCCGCGCCGCCGCGGCTTCGCGCAGTGGTCGAAGACCGGTGAACGGGAGATAGCTGTTGGCCGCGTCGTCATCGATTGCCTCGCGCGTACGCGCAAGGGCTACCGCCGGGGGGCGCAGATCGGTATCCAGATTCTCAAGCCTAAAATTGTCCGGATCGCCTAGCGAGTCCGCTGCATCGCCCACACGATCCACACCGATTCCGGGAATTTTCTTCAATCGAGATACCGTCATATCGACCTCCGATGTTGTTTTAATATATTAAAATGAAAAAAACCGTAAATGGCAAGTTTTCTTCCGTTTCGTTGGCGGAGCGTTTGCGCGAACGTATTGCCGGCGGAGAATGGGCACCCGGGACACAGTTGCGTCAGGAATTGATCGCGAGAGAATTCGGCACGAGCCATATCCCGGTTCGGGAGGCATTCGTGGAGTTGCAGTCGAGCGGCTATGTGACGATCGTGCCGAATCGCGGCGCGTTTGTTTCGGCGATGACGACGTCCGAGGCTTCGGAGTTGACGGAAATGCGGGTGGCGTTAGAGCTGCTGGCGCTCGACGCCGCAATAGATGGATTCGGTCCGAGCGATGAAGCTGCGGTGCGCGCGATTCTTGCGCAGGACGAGACAGCGGACGAAGTCGAGTACTGGTCGGTCGACAACTGGGCGTTTCACCGGGCGATCTATCAGGCGAGTGGTCGCCGCCATTTGATGGAAACGCTCGAAGCCATCTGGCGCAAGACCGATCGCTATCTACGACTTGTGTGGCAACTGGAACGCTATCAGGACATTTCGTTTGCCGAACACGCCGCCATTCTGGAGGCCGTGCTCGCGGACGACCGGCGCACCGCGAAACGCCTGACGAAAGCGCACATCCTGTCGGCGGGTGAGGTCATGCAGATCGCACTGCGCGAAGCCCTGGCGAGTTGATGCGCGTGAATCGGTTGATGCATTTCGTTCAGTCGACTCGCGAAGCCCGGAGCGCTAGCGCTGCTTCGGTGAGGTGCCCGGATCGGCGGCCAGAACGAAAACAGCGACCGATTCGATAGCGGTTGCAGCCAATCCAGTCATTCATATTCGCTATTTTAGAAATATCGAACCATATCTGTACGCTGTCTTTCGTCGCACACATACTTTCTTCACCTTCCTTCGTGGACGAAAGACATGACATCGCCAGTGCTGCACGACACGACATCTCGCATTGCCCAGGGCCGGAGCCAGTCATGAGCATCGAAGCGGGACGTGTTAAACAGCCGGACGCCTTGGAGGCGCCGGGCGATCCAAACCGGTGGGTTGCGTTGCCTGTTCTGTTGACCGGGGCCTTTCTTCCGATTCTCGATTTCAATGTCGTGAATCTTGCCTTACCTGAGATCAGCCGCGATCTGGGGGCGACGGCCAGCGACACACAGTTTGTCATCTCGGCCTATGCCGCCACGTATGCGGTCTTCCTCATCACGGGTGGCCGGCTTGGTGATTGGCTAGGGCGCAAGCGTATGTTTATGTCTGGCGTGGCGGGATTCACGCTCGCCTCCGTGCTGTGCGGCGTGGCGGGTTCGCCGGAAGTCCTGATTGCAGGACGCATTCTTCAAGGACTCACTGCGACTGTTATGGCGCCGCAGGTGCTTGCTTCCATTCGAGTGTTGTTCCCTGCGGCGGAACAGGGCACTGCGCTAGGACTTTACGGTGCTGTGTTCGGATTGGCGAATATCGCCGGTCAGATCCTTGGCGGGGTCCTGGTGACGACGCATCCGCTGGGTTTGGCCTGGCAGGCAATCTTTCTCGTCAACGTGCCCATCGGTGTGGCGGCGTTTCTCGGTGGTCTGCGGTTTCTCGGCGAATCGCGAGCCGATCATGCCCAACGTCTGGATATCGGCGGGGTCATTCGTTTGTCCGCCGCGCTCGGTTTGCTCGTCTATCCGCTGATCGAAGGTCGAAGCGTGGGGTGGCCCGTATGGACTTTAGCAATGCTGGCGTCGTCGCCGCTTGCGTTGTTGAGTTTCGTGCGATACGAGCACCGACTCGCCCGACGCGGCGGCGCACCGCTTGTGGATCTGAACCTGTTCCGTCAGCCCGGGCTCGCGGTCGGCATAGCGATGGCGCTCCTTTACTACATGTTGTCGTCGTTCTATCTGATGTTCTCAATCTACTTGCAGAGCGGCCTGAAGCTCACGCCACTCGATGCCGGTATGCGCACGTTGCCGTTTGCGATTGGCTACTTCGGCGCGTCGTTCGTCGCTGCGCGCTTTATGCGCTGGCTCGGCTCGCGCGCGCTGACGCTCGGCTTTGGGGTGCAGGTGCTCGGCTTCGGTAGCGTGATCTGGGCCGTGGGCGACGCGCGCCTGCCTCTGGTGGAGTGGGGATTGTTCGTCGCCGGTCTGGGATATGGTCTCGTCATGCCGTCCGTGATCAAAGCGGTCATCGGTGGCGTGGAACCGCGTCACGCAGGTCTGGCTTCCGGGGTCGTGATCTCGACATTTCAGATTGGGGCGGCGCTTGGCGTAGCCATCATCGGAGGCGTCTTCTACAGCGCCCTGGGGACCGGGCACGACGTCGCCGCTTATACCCATGCATTTGTGCTGGCACTGACTTGCAACGTCGCGCTGCTGATCGTCGGCGGCCTGCTGTCGACCCGGCTGCCGCGATAGTTGTCATCGCCCGGTCCGCGCCTCCTGCACATCCTACCCACGCCTCCCAGTCACCACCTCTGCCGATCCTCGGTCAGCGCGCGGTGAAATCCCGGCTGTTGCTCACTCTGGGCGTCTCCACGCCATGTGACGCAGCGCGCGCCCCTCCATCCAGTGCCCTGTGCATGCCGTCATCTCGAAGCTATTCATAAAAAGAATAGTTTGATACATCTTATCGATTTTTAAAATAAAGTCCCGCGACATATCGTTGATGGACTGGCGTCTGGACGCGCACCGGAGCGTTCGTGCCGAGATAAAGCGCCGGCACGTTCGTCGGTGTAACGAGGAGATGGATGAGACATGATGCACAACGAGATTGCCTCGTCGCCGCCGCGCGTGATCGAGGCCGACGAAAAAAAAATCATATTCGCCGCGTCGTTGGGGGCGGTGTTCGAGTGGTACGACTTCTTTTTGTACGGCGCACTGGCCGCCGTGATTGCCACGCAGTTCTTCAGTAGCCTGAATCACACGGCGGCGTTCGTATTTGCGCTGCTAACCTTCGCGGCCGGTTTCATCGTGCGGCCGATCGGGGCGCTGATCTTCGGACGCCTGGGGGATCTGGTAGGGCGAAAACGCACGTTCCTGCTTACGATCGTCATCATGGGGGGCTCTACGCTGTTGGTCGGTGTGTTGCCCGGCTATCAGACGATGGGCGTCGCGGCGCCCATCGTGCTCGTGTTGCTGCGCATGCTGCAAGGGCTGGCGCTCGGTGGCGAGTACGGTGCGGCGGCGACATATGTCGCAGAGCATGCGCCCAACGACAAGCGTGGCGGTTGGACCGCCTGGATCCAGACGACGTCTACGGTCGGGTTGCTGCTGTCGCTCGTCGTCATCATCGCCATGCGGGCACTGACAGGAAAATCCTTCGACGTCTGGGGCTGGCGCATTCCGTTCCTTCTCTCCGGGGTGCTTCTGGCTGTATCAGTCTATGTGCGCGTTTCAATGCAAGAGTCCCCGGCATTCCAGAAGATCAAGGCAGAGGGACGCACGTCCCGTGCGCCGCTGACCGAAGCCTTCGGCAAGTGGAGCAATCTCAAGTTGGTGCTGCAAGCGCTGTTCGGGCTTCTCGCCGGGCAGGCCGTGGTGTGGTTCACCGCGCTGTTCTACGCCATGTTCTTTCTCACGCAGACGCTCAAGCTCGATACTGGCACCACCAATCTGCTCGTCGGCCTGGCGCTGGTCATCAGTTCACCGCTGTACATCTTCTTTGGCAGATTATCGGACCGCGTCGGCCGCAAACCCGTCATCCTGTGCGGCCTGTTTCTGGCGGCGGCGACGCTCTTCCCGATTTTTCAGGGCCTCACACACTTCGCCAATCCGGCACTCGCGCGCGCGCAGCAGACGTCGCCCGTGGTCATCGTCGGAGACCCGGCCGACTGCTCGTTCCAGTTCAACCCGACGGGCACCGCCACCTTCGACAATGCCTGTGACGTGGCACGACGGGTGCTGTCTGCCAACTCGGCAAGCTACGCGAGTGTTCCGGCCCCGGCCGGCGCCGAAACACTCGTTCGCGTCGGGACGGCGGAGATCGCCGTCCCTTCATTGCGAGGACTTCCTCCGGCACAGGCGAGAGCAGAGGAACAGGGATTCCGGGCGGCCGTCGTGCAGGCGCTCTCGCATGCGGGATATCCGGCGAGTGCTGACCCCAACGCAGTGAACCAGCCCATGATCCTAATCTTGCTGATCGTGCTCATGGCCTATGGTGCGATGACGTTGGGGCCGATTGCAGCGATCCTCGTCGAAATGTTCCCCACGCGTATCCGGTATTCGGCGATGTCGTTGCCGTACCACATCGGTAACGGCTACTTTGGTGGATTGTTGCCGACGATATGTTTTGCGCTCGTGGCACAACGTGGCGACATCTACTTTGGCTTGTGGTATCCGGTGACCGTGGCGGCGATATCGGGTGTGATCGGCTTGTGCTTTATCAAGGAGCCGACGCGAGATCAGATGTATCGGGACGACTGACGTTCGTCACTTTTGTCGGTGGGTAGGGCAAGGAGGCTTCGCAGCTTCCTTGCCCATTTTGTTGTCCCGCCATTCGGTGTCGGACGTACATTGTCAGTACTATTTTTATAATCAATAACGAAATGATAAAAATGGATTTCAAAAATAAAACTCGATTGCTTACATTGATTGGGTAGCGACTTCACGGTGAATTCGCGACGCTCAAATCAACAGGAGGCCATGACATGGCAGATGTGGAGCAGCTGAAAAATGAGATCAAGGTTGTGATGTTCGACCAGTACGGCACGGTCGTCGATATGCAGAGCGGGTTGACGCAGGTCGCCACGCCGTTCCTGCGCGACAAGGGCTGGACAGGCAACCCGAATTCGTTCGTTACCTGGTGGCGCCGCACGCACTTTGAGAACTCGATGATCGACGCCCTGCTGCATAAGGAGCACACGCCGTATCGTGAGATCGGCCATCGGGCGGTGTCTTACACGCTCGACCGTGCGGGCATCTCCTACACGCGCGAAGAAGTCGAGTACCTTGTATCCAACATCGAGAAACTCAAGCCGTTCCCGGACGTTCCCGAGGCGCTGGCCCGCCTTCAGACGAAGTACAAGATCGTCGTGCTCTCCAACGGTGACCGCGACATGCTGGAAACGGCGAAGCAATATCACCGGATTCCGTTCGACAAAGTGATCTCGGTGGCCGAAGCTAACTCGTTTAAGCCGCACGTGGCGACGTACACGAAGGCCGCAGAAATCATGGGTGTGCGTATGGACGAAGTCCTGTTCGTCGCCAACCATGCGTTCGACTGTCTGGGCGCGAAGTCCGCAGGCATGCGTAGTGCCTTCATCGATCGTCGGAAGCGCCCGTTCGGCGGCACACCGCACCAGCCGGATCTGTGGGTCGACGACATGAAGTCGCTGGCCGATCTGATCGTCTGAGCCGGGAACCCGTAACTATCACTCAGGGCAGTATTTTCCTCAGGGGTGTGGCGGATGATCGCCACCCCCCCCTTTTTTTAACGGCGGAGGATTAATTGCGATTAGCCCGACGCAAAATCGCGTTGGCCCGGTCGATGACGGGACGATCGACCATTCGGCCATCGATCATCACGGCGTGGGAGGCTTGGGTGGCTTCGATCACGCGCTGTGCCCAGGCGATGTCGTGTGCCGAAGGGGAGAAGATAGCGCGCGCAAGCGGGAGTTGCGTCGGATGGACGCAGAGCTTGCCGAGAAAGCCGAGATTGCGCTCGAAGCGCGCCGAGCGTTCGAAGGCGCTCAGATCCGCGATATGCTCGGTTGCGCCTGCAACAGGGGCGGGCAAGCCGGCTGCGCTGGACGCAGTGACAATCCTGGCGCTCGGGTAGAGCAGTCCGGTGTGCTCGTCAGGTGGCAAAGACAGCGCCGTCTGGAAGTCCATGTTGCCGAACGCCAGACGGCAAACTTTCCCGCTGTCTGCAATCGAATCGACATTCAGGATGCCGCACGCCGTTTCAATCATGCCGACTCGCGCCAGCGACCCCGGCAATGCTGCCGCCGCTGCGGTGAGCGCATCGACGGTATCGACCATGGTGAGGAAGACGCCGGCGATACGGTCATGAAGCATGGCGATGGCTTTGGCGTCGTGCTCGAAATGTGTCCCGGTCGAAGGGTTGAGTCGGATGAGGATGCGGTGGCTGTCATTGCGGCAGGCAAACGCCGCCGTATGCTCGCGAGCCGCCAGCTTGTTCGCGTCGATGACAGACGCCTCCCAATCGATGATGACCATGTCGGCGTCGGACTTCAACGCCTTCGCGAAGCGCTCCGGGCGGTCGCCGGGTACGAAAAGGAACGTCTGGGCGGTGTCGAGTCGAGCAGCGTTGTCAGGCGTCGAGTCGGAGGAGGTCATGGCAATCCCATTCCTTTGAAGTTAGAGCACCTTCCAGGTCGACGTAGCACTAGCGAGCAGGACATTGGCGGCGTCGCGCGCCTCGGACTGAAGGAAGCAGATCTGCCGTCCCCGGCTGCTGAAGCGACTTGTCGCACTCACCCGGCCTTCGCGGGTCGCCCGGGTGTACTGGATGTTCATGGCGAGTGTGGCGCCTGCGCCGACCTCATGGCGGAGCAGGTGCCCCATCGAGATGTCGAGCAACGTTGCGATGACCCCGCCATGCAACGATCCCTGCGGGTTGAACATGAAGTCCAGGACCGGCATGGCGACGGTGCACGACGCATCGGCGTAAGTGACGTCCATCCCATATAACTTGAGCAGGAAGAACGTGTTGAAGTCCTGGTGATAGCTTTGGAGTGCTGCCTCGAAGGCTTCTCTCGCCTGTGCTTCGTCGATGCGTTTTTCCATGGTCATTTTTTCGCGACCTGCTTTATCTGGCCTGCTTGAGTGGCGCCGTCGCGGATGGTGCCGTGCGAGCGTAACGTGTCGATCACATCGTCGGAAATACCGAGCACCGTCGAGAGAATCTCGTGTGTGTGCTGGCCGAGCATCGGGGGAGCGCTTGCGGCACGCATCGCTTCGTCGTCGAACCGGACGGGCGTTGCGATGTTCTTCACCTCGCCCGCGACGGGATGTTGCATCGAAACGATCATGCCGCGCTGCGTCAACTGGGGGGCTTCGCACACCTCGCCGACAGTGCGAATCAGCCCACAGGGCACACCGGCCGCGCCGAGCTTTTCCACCCAGTGGCTGCGGGTGTTGCCGCGCAAAATGTCGCTCACAAGCGGCCTGAGCGCCTGCCGGTGCTCAACGCGTTGCGGTGCCGTGACGAAACGTGCGTCATCGTACAAAGCCCGTGCCCCGGTGATGTCGCAGAACAGCCGCCAGAATTTGTCGTTCGCGACGCCGAGATTGATCCACCCATCCGATGTCTCGAATGTCTCGTATGGGCTGATGGTGGGGTGTTCGTTGCCGCGCCGGGTCGGCGATTGCCCCGTCGTAAAGTAGATGCCGGCGTTGAATGTCAGCAGCGAGGCGAGGGCGTCGAGCATGGAGATCTCCACACAACGCGCCACACCCGTGTGCGCGCGCTCATAGAGGGCCGAGAGAATGCCCTGGACGGCAAACAGGCCCGCGACCATGTCGGCGATGGACGTGCCGACTTTGGTCGGCTGGCCACCCGCTTCGCCTGTAATGTCCATGACACCGGATTCGCCCTGAACGATCAGGTCGTAGCCGGGACGCTGCGCGTCGGGCCCCTGCGATCCGAAACCGGAAATCGAGCAGCAGATGAGGTGTGGATTGTGCTGACGCAACGTCGCGAGGTCGAGCTCGAGCCGCTGCATCGTGCCGGGGCGAAAGTTCTCGATCACGACGTCGGCTGTCTCCACGAGTTCGAGCAGCAGTTTGCGGCCTGCCTCATGCTTCAGATCGATGGCGCAGCTGCGCTTGTTGCGATTGACCGACAGGAAATACGCGCTTTCCCCTTCAACGAACGGCGGCCCGAAGGCGCGGCTGTCGTCGCCCTTGGCGGGGGCTTCGATTTTGATGACGTCCGCCCCCAGATCGCCCAGATGCATGGTGGCGAACGGGCCGGACACGACGCGGGTCAGGTCGATGATCCGAATACCCTCCAGCGGGCGGGCCGGGGCGTGCCGTGCACTGCCGGCAGTTGCGGAAGCAGTGGCGTCGGCAGACAGACGCTGGTCCATTATGAGTCTCCTATTTCACGGATCTCCAGCCAGCTTAGCGGCGTGCCGCATATCAATGAAATGGATTTTGAGTATTCGAATATTCATGTAGGATATGGCGCAAGACGCAACACACCCGAGACTGCCCGGTATGAATCTACGCTCCGTCGACCTGAATCTGCTGGTCATCTTCGATGCGCTGATGCGCGAGCGGCACGTCACTCGCGCCGCGCTGCGTATCCCGATGAGTCAACCAGCCATGAGCAACGCGCTGGCGAGGCTTCGCCACGTTTTCAAGGACGATCTTTTCATTCGTTCCGGCGGCACGATGGAGCCGACACCCCGCGCCATCGAACTCGGGGAGTCGGTCAGACAGATCCTTCGACAGACGGAACGCCTGATGTCGAGCGACGTGAACTTCGACCCCGCCACGGCGCAGCGCGAATACACGGCGCGCATGTCGGATCTGGTGGGGAGTCTGGTGCTCCCGCAGATTCTCGCGGCCATCGCCGAATCGGCCCCGGGTGTCACGCTCGACATTCTGCACATGTCGCCCGAGCGCACCATCAAGGCGCTTGAGAGCGATGAACTGGACTTTGGCCTGAGCATGCAGCTCCAGCACGCGTCCAACATTCGCAGTCAGCCACTTTTCATGGACCAGATGGTGTGTGTCATGCGTGCCGACCATCCGCTCGCGGCCGGCAAGCTGACGATGAAACGCTTTCTCGAAGCCGATCACCTGCGCGTCGCCATGAGTCCCACGGATATTCGTTTCGTCGATAACGTGCTAGCCGATCAGGGGCTGGGCAGAAAGGTTGTGGCGAAGGTTCCGCATTGGCTGTTGATTCCACCGATTCTGCAGGAGAGCCATCTGATCGCCGTCATCTCCGGAAAGCTGGCTGCCCGGCTGGCTTCGGAAGTCATTGCCGTGCGGCCACTGCCGTTCCCTTCCGAGCCGTTTTCGTGGGATATCTACTGGCATCGCCGCAACGACAACAGCGCCTCGCACAAGTGGATGCGGGATCTGATCGTGAACGCCTGTGCTTCGATATAGGCATGCGGCCGATGCGCGCCCTCACGCGTACCGGCCGGACATTACGCCAGCGCCTCAGAACTTATGCACCATGCCCACCCGTAGCGCGGCCTGATTGCGTGACGATGAGGCACTGGCGATAGCCCCCTCGAAGATGTCTGCGTGCGCGGCGCTGGCGTTCGCTCTTTGGAACGACGACATGGCGTAAAGCTCAGTTCGCTTGGACATCTTCTTGTCGATCACAAGCCCGACCAACTGATAGCCTGGCGACGCGCCCGAATAGCCGATACTGCCGACGGTGTAGGTGTACTCCCCACCTACGGTCCAGGACGGTGCGAACTCATAGTTCAACCACACCTCGTAGTTCGTGAACGTCACCGTCGAAGCCGTGCCGTTGGCCTGACCGAACAACGTGCGTGTGTAGTTAGCCCCCAGCGTCACGGCATCGATACCCCACGTGGCCCCCAGCCCCCACTCCTGAAGTGACGCGGGGTTGCCGACATAGCTGAACGGTCCCGCCGCACCGATGGCTGCGCCGCTCGTATTGGCGAGGAAGTTGCCGTCGGGGAACAGCGTCGCGGGATGTTTCGCCTGCAAATAGCCGCCCGCGAACAGCAGCGCGCCGAGACGGTAACGCACGCCCGCGCTCCATGTGCCTATCGTCGAGGTGCCCGGAGCGTTCGAATTCGATAGCCCCAGCATGGCCGCGAAGGAGAGACCGCCGTAGTCGACGCTGGTGAACTTGATTGCATTGTTCACGCGGTACGAATCGCTTGTGTTGTCGATGTCGCTGGCATGCGCGAACATCGGCCCCCAGTTGCCGTTAAACGTCACAGGCTGCACGAAGTCCACGATCTCGTCGTATTGCCGGCCGATAGCGAGCGAGCCGAGCGACCGATCGCGCAATTCAATGTAGGCCTGTCGCCCGAACTGGCGCCCGCCCTGAAAGAGCTGACCATTCGCCGAATTGAACCCGTTCTCCAGCTTGAACGACACGGAACGGCCGCCACCGAGGTCCTCGCTGCCCATGAGTCCCCAGCGACTGCCGTAGATTCCCGAGAGCGTGCCGTCGACAACCGACCACTGCGATTTCCCGCCGCTATTGCTGACATAGTCGATGCCTGTGTCGATCACGCCGTACAGCGTCACGCTGGACTGCCCGTACGCAAGACCTGCGGACAACGCCCACAAGCCCAATATCCACTTCACCTGCTGTTTCATTGCGCTTCCCCTTTCCTGTCATGTGCCACGTCTACAAAAAATCGCCTATAAAATTCGGATTACTAATTTTTGTGGAATGATGAAACCCTGTGCCGATCATCCGCATTCTTCTGAGTGCGCCCGATATTGGCGCTACCGGGCCGTGAGTCCAGGTTCTGCTAGGTGCCAGTCGGTTACTCGCTGGTAAGCACTGCCGAAGCGCAACAACGAGAATTCAGACCAGGGACGGCCAATCAATTGCAATCCCACGGGCATGTCTGCGTCGTCGAAACCGATGGGCAGCGACAAGGCGGGTACGCCGAGATAGTTGAAACAGCGGTTAGCGCGAAGCAGGGCCGTCGTTAGTGCGACTGCGGCCTTCGGCTGGTTGAAGAGGGTGGCAATCGGCTGTGCTCTGACCGTCACTGCGGGACAGACCAGCAGGTCGTATTCCGTGAAGACGTGCGCAACGAAGCGCTCCAGCGCGGGTACACGTGCCGATACCGCGCGTGCATAGGCCGCTGGTTCCATCTGCCCCGCGGAGGTCAGCCGCAACCGGGTTGCCTCGGACAGCTGCTGCGGCGAGTGTTGCAAGCGCTCGCGATGCAGCGCGTGGGCTTCGAACGAGGTAAGCGCGGTTGCATGGGTATCGTAGTGCTCGAGTTCTTGCAGTGGGAGCGGGTGCAGCGTTGCCCCCAACGTCTCGAAAACTTGCAACGCTGCTGCGGTCCGCTCCGACAAACCGGCGTCGTGAAGTTCGAGGAACGGATGTTGTGCGACCGCGATCCGCACGCCATGCAGCGACCGTGCGCTGTCGAGTGGAGACCGCCCGGGGGCGTTCTCCGGTGCTGCACGCGCTTCGTCGAGCGCCGCGATGAAGTTACGAGTCGCTGCATTGTGCTGCGCGCTGTCGGCCCCATCAATGGCCAAAGGCCGCTGAATGACCGGAAGCACACGTGCGCAGTCCTCGGCGAGGCGTGTCATGAGGCCCACGGTGTCTTGCGAGCGGGAGAGCGGCACCATGCCGCGCGCGTCGATGCTGGCGAACGTCGGCTTGAGTCCGACCACGCCGCACAACGCCGCAGGAATGCGAACCGAACCGCCGGTGTCGGCACCGAGCGCAAACATCACCGCACGGCCGGCGACCGCTGCCGCTGCGCCGCTGGAAGATCCCCCGGCGATCATCGCGGTGTTCCACGGATTTCTCACCGGACCGCCGGCGGCGTGCAGACCGGTGGCGCCGTAGCTCAGCTCGTCGGTGGCCAGTGCGCCGAACCCTAGCGCGCCCGCCTCGTGCAACGTGGTGAGCACCGGCGCAGGCTCGGCATCCGCACATAAGTCGTCGAACTTCGATCCGGCGCGCGGCGGGTGCGCGCCGTCGGCGAACACGTCCTTATGGCCGAACGGTACGCCAGCGAGCGGGTGCGAGACGTCGACGGCCGGTGCGATGGCAGGCACGCCGATATCCGGTGAGACCCAGCATTGCGTGGCGGCACCCACGCGCCGCGCACGCGTGCTGAACCGCTCGACGATGTCGGCGCTCGTCAGCCGGCCGGTCAGCAGGGCCTGACGCAGCCCTGCGATCGACGAGGGCTGCGATGCACCGTCGGCAATGACGTCAGACATGGCCGTACTTCGCCAGGGCTTCGGACAGACTGAGGCCTTGCTGGAGTTCGGCGCGAATGCTGCGCTCCTTCTCCGTAAGCCGTTCGGCTTCGATCAGCACCTCGTCGACCAGCGCAGCCGGAATGACGATGACACCGTCTTCGTCGCCCAGAATGAAGTCGCCGGGCCGGACCTCGACCCATCGCGAGACCGCACCGCGCAGGCTCACGGGCGTCTGCCAGCTGTCGACCTTCCAGCGCCCGATGGACTGCACCGGCGTGCGATAGCGGGCGAACAGCGGGTAGTCCTGCATGCCGATCCAGCGCACGTCGCGAATCCCGCCGTCGATCAGCGCACCGACGCTGCCGCGCTCTTTCATCCCGATGGCGATCAGTTCGCCGAAGTAGCAGATGCCTTCGCCGTCACCGCTCCACACGGTGACTTCCCCTGGAGACACCCCCGCGCAAGCCTGCATTTTGTCGGCGTCGCCGCCTTGCGGGTACGGCATCATGTGACCGTGAATCGTGTAAGCCCAGCCAGCCAGCTTCGCGACGTCTGCCGGATACGGCGCAAACGCGGCCGCCAGTCCCTGATTCATATAGCCCATCGTGTCAAGCACGTCGGCCACATTCGACGTGTCGACTTGCAGGAAGCGTTGACGGATTTCCTCTTTTTGCTCAGTAGTACGAATTTTTTGATTTTCGCTCATGGTACTCTCCATTGCCTGAAATTGCTCAGATACTCGGAATCATTCCGCCGTCGACGCGAATGACGGAGCCGTTGATGAATGAGGCTCGCGCGCTCGCGAGGAACGCTACCGTGTCGCCATATTCCTCGGGCATGCCGTAGCGGCCGACCGGAATGGTGGCGATGCTCTGTGCCACGACCGTGTCGAGCGGCCGCGACTCGCGACTCGCGCGGGCTTCGTCTAGCGCCCGAATGCGGTCGGTCCCGATGCGGCCCGGTAGCACGACGTTCACGCACACGCCATCGGCCGCCACTTCGTTGGCCAGCGTCTTCGACCAGCCCAGCAATGCGGTGCGCAACGCATTCGACACGCCGAGATTGGCGATCGGTGCGATCACGCCGGACGACGTGCTGGTCACGATTCGTCCCCAGCCCTTCGACCGCATGGCTGGCAGCACGAGGTCGGTGAGGTGCATCACTGAGAGCACCATCGCGTCGAACTGCGTACGCCAGGTCTGCGCCGGCACGCCCGAGGCTCCCGACGGCGCAGGGCCACCGGTGTTGTTGACGAGAATGTCCGGTGCGCCCAGATCGCGTGTCACCGACGCGACGAGTTCGTCCAGCGTTTCCAGTCGGCCGAGGTCGGCGACGTAACCGCTCGCCACGCCGCCAGCATCGCGAATCTGCGCGACGGTGCGCGCCAGCGCTTCCTCGCTGCGATCGGACACCGCGACCTTGACGCCTTCACGTGCGAGCGCCAGCGCAATCGCGCCGCCAAGCCCGCCGCCGGCGGACATGACCAGTGCGGTCTTACCTGTTATGCCCAAATCCATCATTGCTCCTTGTCTGAGATATGCCCTGCCGTCGTGATCGGGCTCACGTGCCGACCCGCAGGGGACTGCGCACTTTGCGCAGCGCGGCCAGCACGCTTTGCGCCGTGATGCGTCCGGTCTTGGGGTTTTCGGTTGGAATGTTCTGAATGCTCATGGAGAAGGACGCGGCGTCCGAGTCGACCTCGATGGTGTGCGTGTTGCGCGTAAGCGCCGGGTCGGCCCAGATTTCGAGTTGTGTGTCGTCCGGCCCGACGCCCGCCAGCGCCAATGCGACGACCACGTTCAGGTTCGCCGGGAAACCTCTGGCCGCATCGCGCGCGGTGCCCGAGAAAATACGGATCGGTGCTGTGACGTCCTCGATACGAATATTGTTATCGACGAGGTAGGGCGCACCGACCAGCCCTCGCACGGGCTTGCGGGTAATCATGCGCACCGAGTGGATCGTGCCTTCGGCGGCGGCCGTTACCGCGTCGAGGCCGAGGAGTGCGCCTGTCGGCACGATGATCTGTCCGCCGTGCTCGCGGGCAAGCGTGACAAGATCCATGCGATCGAGCAACGCGCCGCAGCTCAGTACGATGAGTGTCTTGCCTGCGCGCAGTACCGGCTCGGCGATTTCACCCACCAGATGCGCTGGCGCGCACTCGATCACGATGTCCGAATGCTCGGCCAGTTCGCTGAGCGACACCAGGGGTACCGGGTGTTTCAGGGCGCCGAGCGTGTCGGCGGATTTCGCAGGATCTCGCACGGAGATCGCCGCCAGACGCAGGCCGAAAATGCCGTCGTCGAGCCGCTTTGCCAGTGTTTTGCCGACAGCGCCGAGCCCGGCGATGCCGACGCGCAGTTCCTTGTTGATAGGCATATGTGCTCCTCTCATGTTGGTTTTGATGTAGCGGATGTCCCGACACCGCAGGGTTACGGCAGATCGAGATCGATGAAATGTTCGGCAATGGCCCCCGTTGTTGTGAACCAGATCCGTTCGCGATGTCGAGCGATGTGTTCGAGCGCACGACGGAAGTGCCGCAGGCGGAACGGCTGGCCGATCAGGAACGCGTGGATCGAGATCCCGAACACGAGCGACTGCTGCGTGCTTTGCGCCAGCATCTCGTCGAAGTTGTCGATGATCATGTCGGCGAAGTCGGCCGCGCTGCCGTGGTGCAGGGCAATGGCGGGAATGTCGTTGACTTCGTGCGGGTAGGGCACGCTCAGAATGCGCCCCTCACGGGTTTTGATCCACACGGGCTGATCGTCGAGCGGCCAGTCGAGCAGATAGCGATAACCGGCTTCTTGCAGCAAATCGGGCGTCAGTTGGCTCGGGTTGACCCCCGGGCTCAGCCAGCCCGTCGGTGCCCGCCCTTCATGGAGGGTGATCGCCTCGGTGACATCGCAGATCAGTTGTCGCTCACCCGCTTCGTCGAAGTCGTTCTGATGCTCGGAGTTCGTGCGGCCATGGCCGAGGATCTCGTCGCCGCGTGCGCGCAGCGCCGCAACGACTTCAGGGCAATGCTCGTAGCACTCGGAATTGAGCAGCACGGACAAGGGCAGGCCAAGCGCATCGGCCAGCTCGATAATGCGCCAGACGCCCACCCGATTGCCGTACTCGCGCCAGCCCCAGTTATAGGTGTTCGGGTGGGGCAGACCCGGTGAATACGAGATGCCCAGACCGGTGTTGTAGGCGAAGTGCTCCAGGTTCAGGCACAGATGCACTGCCAGCCTGCGACCGTCCGGCCACGAGAAATCCGGACGCGAGACGATGCCGGAGTAGGGAAAGCGGTCGTGCGAAGGAAGCATCGGAAGCCTCGGCGTGTTGATGTAATAAGGAGTGGGTGCGCGCTGGCGTACCCGCGTGTTGCGTTAGGTGCAATAGGCGCGTTACGTACGTTAGGGGCGATAGGATGCCGGAGCGCTGAGGAGCGAGAGGTCGACCGTCGCCAGATTTTGCGAGCTGATCATGATCGATGGGGCCTGCACGTCGCGTTGCACCGGCTTGTGTGCGGCCGCTGCAACCGCCTGACGCAGCGCCTCGCGTCCCTGCGTCACAATCTGTTGTGCTGACGTACAGACCAGATCGCCGCTCTTGATCATCTGCTGTGCGGTCTGGCTCAGATTCGATGCGCTGATCTTGACCTGACCGCGCCGTTGCGCCCCTTTCACGGCGATCAGCGCACCCGCGGCCGAATCGTCTACGGCGTTGTAGATGCCGCCCAGATCCGGGAATCGCTGGAGCCAGTTGTCGACGAGATTGATCGCGTCGTTGCGCGTCACCGCGTTGCGCGATTCCGCCACCACCTTGAGGTTCGGGTAGCTCGCCTTCAGCGTGTCGAGAAACCCCTGACGGCGGCGGTCGGCCCACGATTGCCCCTGTTGCTGCGAAATCATCGCCACTTCTCCTTTTCCACCCATCGCATCGCCCAGACACTGCGCTTGCAGACGCCCCATCTCATAGTGGTTCGCGCCGACCGTAGCAGCCAGTTTGGTGCTGGCTGGAAGGCTCGACAATCCGACCACGGGGATGCCCGTGCCGATGGCATGCTCGACGACGCTGCGCACCGCCTCGCCATTGGTTGCGCCGACGACCATCGCGTCGACTTTGCGCTCGGTGAGATCCTGAATCTGAGAAATCTGCGTACTGACGTTGGCGTCGCCGCCGGCATTGAGCTTGACGAGCGTCACGCCCAGTTTCTTCGCCTCGTCTTCGACACCATAGGTCATCGAGACCCAGAACGACGACGACAGGTCGGGCGTGGCGTAGCCGATCGTGACGGCCTTCTGGGCGTGGGCGATGCCGAACCCGCTCAGCGTGAAGCCGATGGCGAGCAGCGTTGGTTTGATTCTCATGAGAAGTCCCCTTTGCAGGATCGAACGTAAATCGAGGTAGAACGCGTTATCGGGTGAGGGCGGTTGTCACGCCCCCGCGGGGCGACGCATGCGCCGCAACTGCCGCAGCAGGAAATCCATTGCGCCGCAAACGACGATGATTGCGCCGAGCACCCATTCGGACATGAACGGCGACGCGCCGATCAGATTCAGGCCATTGAGCAGCGTCTGAATGAACAGGGCACCGACGACCGCTTGCCAGACGCGGCCCCGCCCGCCCATCAGGGAGATTCCGCCGATGACACAGGCGGCGATCGATTGCATTTCCATGCCGTTGCCGTCTACTGCGACTGCCGAGCCGCTGCGGGCGAGCAGCAATACGCCCGCTACACCGGCAAAGGCACCGCAAAGGGCGTAGGCGGTCATGCCAGCGCGTCGGACGGGCACGCCGACGAGACCTGCGGCGATCGCGTTGCTGCCGATCATGTAGAACCAGCGGCCCAGCGGCGTTCGCATGGCGAGCCACCAGGCGGCCACCAGCGCGGGCAGCGCGCATACCGTGAGCGCCGGCACGCCGATCCAGCTCTGGTAGGCGAGCGTGTGCAGATGACTGGACGGCGGCAACATCAGCGCATCGGCACCGCCCGACCCGGCGGTGGCAAGCCCGCGAGCGATCAGTGCGGTACCCAGTGTGACGATCACCGGCTCGATGCGACGGTACGCCACGAGGTAGCCGTTGACGGCGCCGAAGACCAGCCCGACGGTCACGGCGGCACCGATGGCGGCGATGTCACCCATGCCGCCGATCCGCAGCGCTGTCTGGGCGGCAACGATGGACGCGAGAATGGCGACCGGGCCGACCGAAATGTCGAAGCCGCGTGTCACGATGACCAGCATCTGTCCAACAGAGAGCACCAGCAAAAAGGTGCTCTGCGACACGACGTTGCCCATATTGACGAGGCTGGCGAAACCAGGCGCCATGCTCGCGAGTACGAGCCACAACACCGCCAGTGCGACGATGCCGGTCAGTTCCCGCAAGGGGAGCAGGGCGGGCAGCTTCGGTGTAGCGAGGCGTGTTTGCCCGTTCATGGTTATGCCGCTCAGTGTTTTGGGGTTATTCATGTTGACTCCGTTCATGCGGCACGAAACACGCGAAACCGACGTGTCGCCGTGCCTGCCTGACGCGCCAGCACGGCACCGACGATGACAACGCCCAGCAGCATGTTTTGTACGAGGCTCGGCAGGTTGAGCAGCACGAGCGCATTGACGACGATGGTCAGGATCACCACACCGATCAACGCATGCAGCGCGCCACCCTTGCCACCAGCGAGCGGTACGCCGCCGATGGCACACGCGGCGATGGCCTCGAACGGCAGCCCCGGGTACAGATTGGGCTGTCCCGATCCGAGCCGGGAGGTCAGCACCGCCCCCGCCGCTGCCACGAGCAGGGCGTTCAGGAGATAAGCGCCCACCACCCGGCGACGCACCGGAATGCCTGCCAGTTGCGCGGCGGCCTCGTTGCTACCGAGCGCGAAACACTCCCGGCCGAAGCGGGTGAAACGCAGCATCACGCCGACAAGCATGAACCCGCCGAGCGCCATCCACAGCGGCGCGGATAAGCCGAGCCACGACGCTTGTACGAGCGTCGAGAAGTCGATGTCGGCCGGGGCGTCGAGCGGCATGCCGCCGACCATCGCACCGCAAAGGCCGTGCACGGCAATCATCGAGCCCAACGTGACGAGAAACGGTGGCGCTTGCATCACGCCGATCAGCACGCCGTTGGTCAACCCGAGCGCGAGCACCGCCAGCGTTGCCAGCACGAAGGCACCGCCGGTGCCGTATTGCGCGCCGGTCATGACCGCCGTCACGCTGAACAGCGCAACGGCCGAGCCGATTGAGAAGTCGATGCCGCGCACGATGATCACGAGCGTCTGGCCCAATGAGGCGAGCAGCAGAATCGACGCCACGCGCGAGAGGTTCGCGAGGTTGCTCGCCGTACCGAAGCGCGGCACGGCAATCCAGCAGATGACGAGTAGCACCAGCCCGACCCATAGGGCCGGGGGCACGCGTTCAAACGATCGCATGGTTCACCTCCTGTGGCGTGGATGCTGTGGCGATCACGGGCGACGCATCCGCGATTCGTGCAATGACTTCCTCAAGCGGCGTGCCTCGCGGCAGCTCGCCAGCAGGGCGCCCGCCACGCATGACGACGATGCGATGCGCGAGCGCGACCACCTCGTCGGTGTCCGTCGACGCGATAACGATGGACACACCGCGTTGTGAAGCGTCGATCAGTGCGTCGTGGATGGCGGCGCGCGCATGGACGTCGACACCGCGCGTCGGTTCGATCACCACGAGCACAGACAAACCAGGTAGGACCAGATTGCGAATCAGCAGCACCTTCTGCTGATTGCCACCGCTCAGGGCATCGATCGGCAAACGCGCATCGGCCGGTTTGACGCGCAGTGCTTCGAACCACGAGGCCGAGGCCTGTCGCTCCATGCGGGCAGTGAGCACCCGCGCGCGCGCAATCGATGCGAATGTGGAAGCGGCCGCGTTGGTCGCACAGCTCAGGCCGGGCAGAATGCCCTCGGCGCTGCGATCGGCCGGCACGAACCCGACGCCGCGCTGCATGAATCGCATGCGCGACGCGCCGCCAAACGGCACGCCGTCGACCGAGATGTCGCCATGCGACAGCGCCCGCGAGCCGGCCAGCGCTTCGCCGACTTCGATGGCACCGGCGCCCATCAGGCCGACGATGCCGACGATTTCGCCAGCCCCGATGCTCAGCGACACATCGGAAAAGCGCGATGCAGCGGCCGCTTGCCGGACGATCATGCGCGGCGCACCGACGGTGCCGGGCTCGCGATGTTCGCGCTCGGCCACCGGGCCGACCATACCTTCGACGATCTGACGATGCGAGAGCGTGCCGATCGGTGCTGCATCGATCACTGTCGCGCCATCGCGAAGCACCGTCACGGCATCGCAGATGCGCGTGATTTCACCAAGCTTGTGACTGATGAAGATGATGCCGAGTCCCTCGGCTCTGAGTGAATCCACCGCGCTGAAGAGCCGCTCGGTCTCGTGTTCGTTGAGCGCCGCGGTCGGCTCGTCAAGGATCAGCACTCGGCACTTCGCAGCGACACCGCGTGCGATTTCCAGCAATTGCCGTTCGGCCATCGAAAGGCTTGCCACGGGTTGTCTGGCATTCACGTGCAGACCGATCCGGTGGGCCACGCTGAGCAACTCGTCGCGGTGCGCTTTGGTTGTGCCCAGACGCAAAGGCCGGGCACGGGCAATATCGAATGCGCGAAGGTTTTCTTCGACGCTGAGTTCCGGGAGCACTGTGGCGTGCTGGTAGACCGGGACGACGCCCGCTGCGATGGCGTCGCGCACCGAGTGAAACTCGCAGCGCTGGCCTTGCAGCACGATCTCCCCGGCGTCCGGCTTGAGGGCACCGACGAGCATCTTGACCAGGGTGCTCTTGCCTGCGCCGTTTTCCCCCATGAGCGCGTGTACCTGTCCGGACTGCACGCGCAGGTCCGCGCTACGCAGTGCCTGTGTCGCGCCGAACGATTTTGCGAGTCCACGGGCATCGAGCAGTGCCGGTGGGCGATCTGTAGCCGTCATCCTGTCCTCCTGCTTGCGCCTGATTGCGCTTTGCACAGGGTGAATCGTTAGCCGCCAAATTTCCGCCCACAAACAATTTGATCGCCTCGACGCATGAGCTAGACTCATGCGTGTCTTCGCCAGATATTCCGACATCGTGAGACGTGACCTGCCTAATCTTCTGTCGTTGCGTGCGTTCGAATGTGCTGCCCGTCACTTAAGCTTTACCGTAGCGGCCGATGAGCTTTGCGTCACGCAAAGTGCTGTGAGCCGACACGTCAAGAATCTGGAATCTCACTATGGCTTGCGACTGTTCAAGCGCCTCACGCGCGAGATCGAATTGACGGAAGCCGGGCTGCGGCTGTTTCGTACGGTCGAAAAATCGTTCAACGCCATCGAGGCGGCGTCGCGCGAGCTTGCACCGCGTGACGTCAAGCGCAGTCTCGTTGTCAGCATCCTCCCGACACTGGCTTCCACGTGGTTGATGCCGCGTCTGGCGAAGTTCACGCAATCCCATCAGAACGTCGAAGTCCGCCTTCACACGTCGATTGCCCCGGTGTCGTTCGAGCGCGACGGCATCGACGTTGCCATCCGTGTGGGCAAACCGCCTGCGCAGCGCCGTCGAAAGGGTGCGCCGCGGGTGGATCTGGTGATGACCGTGGAGTGGAAGGGGGTAAGTGCAGACCGCCTCTTCGCCGATGTACTGATTCCGGTCTGCCGCCCGGCGCTGCTGGGAAAACAGACGATGATCGACACACGGGCGCTGCAACGTCTGCCCCTCATCCACACCGATTCGCGTGCCCATGCGTGGGAAGACTGGTTCGGCACGCAAGGCGTGGACTACCGGACCGGCGTGCGGGATCTTCACTTCGGCCATTTCTTCATGTCGGTGCGCGCCGCACTCGACGGTCGTGGCGTGGCGCTCGTGCCCGACGTCGTGGTGGAGGATCAACTGAGGTCGGGCGAGCTGGTCGTTGCGTCGCCGGTGCGCGTGGCCAGTGCAGGCGATTATCATCTTATCTATCGCCGCGAGCGGGTGGATGAGCCGGCGATTGCCGCGTTCCGCGAATGGATCATGGCAGAGAGCGCGTCTGTACTGACTGCACAAGGGCTCCCTGATTGATCTGTTATGTTGCCCGTGGTTCGTTTGCTAGCGTAGGCTCTCGCTTAGGTATAGCGGCCACGAATCGCAAGGTTCGTATTGAGTGGTGTGGTCGCCCATTTCTTGTTCTGTGAGGTCGGGAATGACGTCGTCAATCGATACGGCTGCATCGAAGCTGCAACATGTCGGGCCTGTTGCGGCGACGATCGGTGTGGTCTTCAAAGACGGGCGAGTATTGCTGGTCAGGCGCCGTAATGAGCCGGACGCCGGGTATTGGGGCTTCCCGGGCGGCAAGATCGACCGAGGCGAGTCGATCATGGCAGCAGCCACGCGCGAGATTTTTGAGGAGACGTCGATCACTTCCGAAGCATTGAAGACCCTCACGGCGGTCGATGTGCTCGATGCCGGCGAGACTGGCAATTTGCGCCATCACTTCGTTCTGATCGCCGTTGTGTGCCGCTGGATATCAGGAGAGCCACAGGCCGGCGACGATGCGCTCGACGCTCGCTGGTGGGACCTGGATTCGATGGACGAGGCCGGGCTTGTCATGAGTTTCGGTGTGACGGACGTGATACGCGAAGCTCAGGAATGGTTGGCCGCGCACTGACGTTGGCGGGGGCCGCGTGATCACGCAGCTTGCCGGTTGCGCGGCCGATTCAGTCCAGAAGACGACGAAATGCTCGATACGCTTCGTCATGCAGCTCGAAGCCGATGCCGGGTGCCTGCGGCAATTCGATGAAACCGTCTTCGATCCCGAGACTGGGCGGTGTTCCCTGAAACGGCGCAAACGCGAGCGGATTGAGTTCCGCGCCGCCGAGTCCCAACGCCGCTACCACGTGCAGGCTGAACAGGTGTCCGCCATGCGGCCAGAAGGCGGAGCGCGGCCAGCCACGCTCGACCATTTCGGCCACTATCTCGAAGTAATGCGTCAATCCGTAGCTGTGCGTCGCATCGAAGAGCAGGATGTCTTGCGACGGCCGCAATCCACCGTAGTTGTCGAGCAGCTTCGCTTCCGCGCGAGAGAAAAGCGCTTCACCTGCGGCGATCGGATGCGGATAACTGGCGGCAACGCTCGCAAGTGTCTTGAAGTCCAGCGGATCGCAGATGTCCTCGAACCACATGAGTTCGAGGGGCGCGAGGGCACGTGCGATTCTCATGGCGTCGCCGGGGCCGTATAGATTCATCGCGTCGACGGCAAGATGCGATGGCCCACCGAGTATGGCGGCGGCCGCCTCGATACGCTTCATATCCTCATCGACATTCACGCCGATCTTGATCTTGGCGTGGGTGATGCCAAGATCGGTGCAGTAGCGAATCTCATCGGCAAGGCGTTTGAGATCGTCAGATGGATATCGATACCCCCCACCCGCATAAACACGCACGCGCGACGGTGGAGCAGCCGCTGCCATTCGCTCGGCGATATGCATGTAAAGCGGCTGGCCGGCAATCTTGGCGGCAGCATCCCAGATGGCCATGTCGAGGGTGCCCACCGCCACGCAGCGTTCGCCGTGCCCACCGGGCTTCTCGCCCTGCATCATGGCCGACCACGCGCGCTGCGGGTCGAGGCCGTCGCCGGTATCGGTCGTTAGCGTCTCGGCGGCGATGAGCCGAGGCGCGAAGCGCTCCCTAATCAGACCGCCCTGTCCGAACCGGCCAATGGACGCGAAGCCGTATCCGACGACTGGCGCGCCAGATCGCATCACGTCGGTGACGACTGCGACCAGACTCGTGGTGAGGCCGCCAGATGCGATCGTGGGATCGGCATAACGGGAGATTGGGAGGGTGATTTCCCTGACGTCGACAATCCGTACCATCGTCCTATCGCCTCGTCGAGACGCTCGATCAGAACATAGGGGGAGCGCTTTCGATGGCTTTCACGACCGCGACCATATCCTGCTCGCCGAAGCCCATCGACTCGGTTTGCGCGTACAGCGCGCGGCAGACTTGCATGAGTGGCATGGTTACGCCCGCCAGCCCTGCGGCATTCAACACAAGATCGCTGTTCTTGAGCACGTCGGTAATGCTCGCCTGTTTCGCCAGATCGTTGTCTCGCAATTTGCCGATCTTGACGCGCGAAACGGCGCTGGACATCGGACCCGCATCGAGAATCTCGGCGAAACGGCGCATATCGAGTCCGTGCGCTCCAGCGAAGCGGGCGGCTTCCGCCAGACCGGTGACCATCGTGATAAGAAATGTGTTGACCGCCAGCTTCATGCGCAACGCGCCGGGCACCGGTCCGCAAGCAAAGTGTTGTCGGCACATCGGCTTCAGGCGTTCGCCTATGGCATCGATATCTTCGGGCGCGCCCGACAGCATCGCGACAAGCTCGCCTTTTTCCGCCGGAATGCGCGAACCCGACACCGGGGCCTCTACGAAACGTCCGCCAGCGGCCCGTATGTCGTCACCAAGCGCCTGCGAGTACTCCGGTTCGACGGTCGACAGGTTGACGATGATATGCCCTTCGACGCGCGTGGCGAATGTCGGCGTTCCGCGTGCGAGCACGGCGTCGATGGCCTTGCCGTCCATTAGCATCAGCATGACGGTGGCGCATCGGGCGAACACGTCGTTCGCGTCGGGCGCGACCTCCGCCCCCGCCTCGGCCAGACGCTCGCACTTTTCAGGCGAGCGATTCCAGACGATCAGTGGTGCCCCCGTCTTGAAAAGATTCAACGCCATCGGCTCGCCCATCGTGCCGAGTCCGATGAATCCAATCGGTGCCGTGTCGGTCATGGTTGCATCCTTTCTCGGTGCAGTGATTCATTGGCTGGAAACGTCGCGGTCGACTATATTCCAAACCGATACTTATTAATATCGAAAATATCTTAAGTCACACTTCACAAAAATGGATGTATCCATGACGACACGATTCGATGTCGAAACCATCTGACGGAGATCGGTGCCAAGTTCGTCGACGTGCTCGCTTCGGTTGTCCGACAGCGCGTGTCGGCAAAGTAGCGCTCGTTTGCGCGGGGGAGGGGGGTATAAAACATACCGGTAATAGGAATTGTCTTGCTAACGGATAACTCAACCGAAACAATCGTTCTGACACAGATATCTCGTCTGTGCCGTGCTTGCCGAATCGTTCGGGAAGCGTCGGACGGACCGGCAAGCAAAGGGGCAGGCAATGCGCGTATCTTTTTTACATACGGTTGAGAGCAACAAGCGCTTATTCGATGACACGGCCAAACGGCTTGGCTTGGCGGAGGTAGACCTTCGTCACGAACTTCGGCCGGAGCTTCGTGAGGCGGTGCAGCGCGCAGGTACGATGCCTGCGGACGTGAAAGAGGAGGCGACTCGTCGTCTTTTGGCGCTGGCGGCCGATGCCGACGTCGTCATTCTGACGTGTGCGACGCTTGGCGCCGCAGCCGATAACATCGAGCACCCGCCGGTGCCCATCGTGAGAGCCGACGTGGCATTGGCTGTCGAGGCGAATCGCATCGGAGGAAAGATCACCGTGCTGTGTGCGGTCGAATCCACCGTCGATCCGAACCGGAAGCTCTTCGCACAACACGCGAGCGACAAGACGGTGTCTATCGATGTCGTTCTTGTTGAGCGCGCCTGGGCGCTTTTCAGCAGTGGTAATGCCGACGACGCACGTGAGTGCTACGCGCTCGTGGCTACGGCAGCGAATCGCGCCTTCGATGCCGGCGCGAACGTTGTGGTCTATGCGCATCCCTGGATGGCGGCGGCGCTCGATCTTGCTAACGACGACAGGCGACCGCTCGATAGCGCCCATGCAGCGTTGCGCACGGTGATGCAAACGACTGGGAAGTCGGCATAGCGATGCAATGGCCTGGCATCTGGAGAAGTCCGGTCAAGCGGTGCAATCTTCAGCCTTTAGCCTTCCAGCTTGAAGACGAACTCCACTTCGACGACCGCTCCCTTTGGCAATTGCAGTACGCCCACAGAGGTGCGCACATGCACACCGACTTCACCTAGAACCGAATACAGCACATCCGAAGCGCCGTCGGCGACCTCGCTTTGTAAGGTGAAGTCGGGAGCGCTGCGAACAAAGACGCCGATACGGGGAACGGCCGATATCGCATTCAGACTGCCGCATGCGAGCTGCGCCAGCACCAGCCCTCTCAACGCCGATATGCCCGCAGCGCGGCGCGCGTCTTCCAGGGAAATATCGGTGCCGGCAGCGCCGATAAAGTGGACCTGATCGACGATCCTCGGGATTTGCCCCGCGACGTACACGGTGTCGCCGCTAATAACGACCGGGGCATACCGCCCGCCCACCTTGATAGCTTCGCCCAACGGAAAGCCGAACTCATCGGCTATTTGTTGCAGTTTTTCATCACGGGTCATGTGGTTCATTCCTTTCATTGCAACGGGCGGGATTCGGTGCCCCGTTCATCGAATGGCGACGTCAGCCAACGATATCAATATTCGCGGTATTTCGCTATGCGCCAAATTAAGCGTCAAAGGAGTGCCCATCACGCCCGGAAGAAGTGGATGAAGCCCGCGTCATGGAGCACTACTGCCGACTAGTACGTAGCGATGTGTCCGCCGACGTTCGAATGCTTGCGGGCGCGCGGCACCATAATCATGGCATTCCAGCGGATGTAGGCATAGAGACGCTGTCCGACGTCAAGGTCGCGGGGATAGGCTGGCTGCCGATCTTTGTTGGTCAAGTGGATCTAGGCGGTCGTGTCACGCCCTAGCGCTTCCAGCCACGCTCGGGTCTCTGGCGGATCAATATCGACCAATGGGGGGCGTGGTGAACCTCCGGAAAAGAGGCCGACTGGGAGTACGCGCGTAATCACAAGTCGTACATGACGAGCCGTCTCATCACGCTCAACGACATCTACTCGTTCGATCCGAACGCGCAGGTGAGCTGGGATCCGTTCATCGACATCATCGGACGCCATTTCAAGCAACCGAAGGAAGGGCTCGGATTCGACGGTTCGCCCTCGGCGCACATGTGGCGCACCATCATCTGGCCGACGAAGTTCCTGTGAGACAGACGGCGGGCGATCGCGGCAACGCGGTTGCCTGCCGTGGCGAGGCGCGCCGGTGGTAAGGCCGACTTGGGGTAAACGCACCTTCCCGACGCGGATTTTGTCCTGATATAAAAACGGGACCGTCGCATCGACGAAATTCCTGAGCCAACGCCGCCGACTGGCGCACGCGTAGCCGACGCCGGAGTGCATTTGCATGTCGCGCAATCTGTATTCGCCGTATATCGATTCACCGTATCTCGACTATGGCAACCTGAGCGACGACCTCACGGCGGCGCCCGGCACACTTCTGTTCCCCGACTCGGCGGCTGCGCGTGTCGAGCAGGTCGGCAACGGACACCATTACCGGCTCGAATACTGCAACGGTTACGCAGACGGGCGGACCGAGTTTCACGCGCAGTCTCCCGCCATGTGGATGACCTATGCCGACGTCAGCTTCAAGAACGTCGTAAGACGGCGCACCCACGGACGCAACACGCTGCGCATCCGCATTTCCCGACGCGGTGCCTGTTCCTATTCGATTGACGGTAAGCATCTGAGCCTCGACGGCCCGAACGTCGGCATCGTGGCGGAGCCGGAGAACATGTTGCCCGGCGACGTCAGCGAACAGGGCCACCATCAGGTCACCAGCTTGTGCATCCACCGCGACGCGCTGCGTGGCTTGTACGCCGGGGAGGAGGCGAGCCTGCCCGTTCCCATCCAGCATTTTCTCGACGGCTCGCTGCGCCAGAGCTTCATGCACTCGGCACCCATCGCGCCGGATATGCTGGACTGTCTGCAACAGTTGGCCGATTGCTCGATGGAAGGGCGCCATCGCTCGCTTTTCCTGCAAGCCAGAAGTCTGGAGATTCTTGCCCGTGCGATGGCCTCGATCAGCGATGGTATGAATCCGTCGGACGACGAACACGCACACCCAGAAGTGAGCCGCATGACGCGGCGCGCGGTATCCAAGGCGCAGGTGATTCTTCAGGAGAATTTCGTCACGCCGCCATGCCTCGATACGCTCTCGCGTCAGGTCGGCCTGAGTCGCAGCAGCCTGTGCGCAGGTTTCCGTACTCTGGTGGGCAAGAGCATCTACGAATACGCGCACGAGTTGCGCATGCAGCAGGCGTTACGGTTGCTGCGCGAGCCGGGCGTGCCGGTGACCGATGTGGCCTATGCCGTCGGCTACCAGCATCCGAGCAGCTTCTCGGTCGCCATTCAGAAGCGCTTCGGCCTGTCGCCCCGGGCACTGCGCTCGCGCAGCGCCGGTGGCGGCGTGAGCTTTCCTGACTGACGCCGTCGGCTGGGTGTCAGACGTGCCGGAGCGTGATCGCGGCGACGTGCAGCATCCGATCGACGACATCTTCGACAAACGCCGGTGATTCATACGGGAAGTTGTGCCCATTGCCAGCGGGCGCGAAGATCTGCTCCGAGCGTGTCGACGTGGCCAGATAACGTCGACGAACGGCCGTCATGATGGCCAGATACCGCTCGAACCCCGCTTCATCCACACCCATGCGAGAACGTAGCTTCTGCGCTGCCTGGGCGGTGCCGGGCCGCATCTCAGAGGGGTCCGACGGCGTGACGACGAAGACCGGCAACCCGTCCAGTTCGCCGTCGTGAACGTGGGCGTCGAACCCCGAACGCGCACTGCCCGACACGCTTAGCTCCGAGAGCGCCGACGCGGAACTGAACCCCGCGCTGGCCCGCCACTCGATCGGCTCGAAACCCATCGAAATCGCGTCGGTAAGCCGACTGCGCACCAGTGCATAGAGGCGTGCGACGTCTGGCTGCCAGCGTCCGACCAGCGCAAAGAGGTCTGCGTGGATGCCAAACAGGTGCAGCAAACCCGTCAGGTTGCCGACCACGCACATCATCGTTGGACGCATGCACGCCGGTCCGTAGTTGAAGAAATCGAAGTGGGTAGCGTCGAGCAGCACGAGCCCGCAGACGAGGTCGGGGCGACGACGCGCGATGTTCGCGACCAGCAGTCCACCGAACGAATGACCGGCGAGCACGAACGGCCCGCGTTCCCCGGCGTTCTCCAGCGCGGCTACGATCTCCTGTGCTTCCAGCGCGGTGCTACGCGGGAACGGGCCAACGTCGCTCCAGCCGGTGCCCGCACGGTCGATCAGAATCGAGCGCGTACGACCGCGAAACAGCTGATGCAGATGATGCAGGGCGAGCCCGCCGCTGTGTGCACCCGGCATCCACACGATGGCGGGCAGGTGCGTCACCTCGCCTTCGGCGAGCACGTGCAGGCGATAGCCGCCCACGTCCACAAGCTTGCCGGGCGGCGCAAATTTAGCACGAATGCTGGCGATCCGAACCATGTGATAGAGCGCACCGGCCAGGAGCAGCAGGCCGATGCCGAGCAGTCCGGCACCCACGGTGGCGGCGCCTGCGAGACAACATGCCAGGCTCGCGAGCAAGATCAGAGCGGCGATGGGGACGCCCGCCCAGTCACGGCTCAACAACGCCGGTATCCAATTGCGCATGTCTCTGTTTTTCCCTTATGTAGGCCCCGACGGGCGGGGCGGCAATCGTCGCGATGAGGATACCCGGCTGGCGGTGCTTCGGCGCAAGTGGGTAGCCGGGATAAAACGATACCGGCTACCGTGCTTGCGCGCTTAGTCTCGCGTCCGCAAGACTGTTGCCCCGTGCCGAACGGCGTCCCCCGTTTGCCGGACGCGCGCAAAAGCATTCCGGTCGGCGGCAAAAGGATACGATGCCGAACGCCACTACATTGATGTCATGCTGCCGTTTGCCCGTCGCGCCGTGGTGACAACATTTGCCGAGGCCCGACAACGGCCGGGTGATCTCTCAACGATGGAACGTTGCTATGCAAATCCTGAAGGACCGGCTCGACGAATTGCTCGAACAAGCCGTGCAAAGCGGTGCCGTGGCCGGTTACGTCGCTGGCGTGAGTCGCGGTGGCGAATGCATCGCGTTGGCGCGCGGTAAGGCCAATCTGAACACGGGCGCGCAGATGCGCGTCGACACCCGGTTCCACATCGGCTCGGTGACCAAGATCCTCACCACGCACCTGCTACTGAACTACGTCGATGCAGGGCGACTCGATCTCGACGACCTCGTCGTCACGCATTTGCCGTCGTTTCGCCTGCGTGAGCCGGGTGCGGCCGAGCGTCTGCGGGTGCGTCATCTGCTCAATCACACCAACGGCATCGACGCCGAATGCTTCAGCCCGATGGACGAGAACGGTCCGGGTGCGACACGCGATTATGTGGAGAAGCTGCGCGACTTCGGCACGCTGTTCGGACCGGGTGAAGCTGTCCACTATTCGAATCCGGGCTTTGTGGTTGCCGCGAGGCTGATCGAGAGGATGTCCGGCAAGGCGTTCAATCGCGTGCTGGAAGACGAGCTCTTCGCGCCGTGCGGCATGACGCAATCGTGCACGTCGGTCGAACAGGCCGTTCTGCATTCGCATGCGGTGGGCGCGTTCCCCGACCCGGCCACGGGGAAACTGCGCGCCACGCTGTCGTTCATGTTGCCTGCGTCGCTCGCCGGGGCTGGAGCGACGCCGATGTCGACGGTGGCCGACATGCTGCGCTACGGCGAGATGCACCTCGCGGGCGGACGCACCGCGTCGGGGCAACAGGCGCTGGCGACCGAGCAGATCGAGGCGATGCGCGCGGTGACGTTCGACATGAAGTCACCCAACGTTCCCCCCGTCGGTCTGGGCTGGTGGCAGGTGCCGGTCAGCGGCGTCACGGTCTACTGGCATGGCGGCACGACCATCGGAACGACGAGCACCTTCGTGGTTTGCCCCGAATTGGATCTGGTCGTCGTCGCGGGGGGAACGGGGCCGGGGGCCAATGCACTTCATGATCGTGTGTTGCTCGAAACGCTCGCCCATCTGGGATATGAGCGCGCCGTGCCGTATCGCCGCACACCGCTTACTCGCCCGATGTCCGACTATACGGGCGACTATCTGCATTACCCGATGCACCTGCGTGTTACTAACGTAGCGAACGAGCGACTCTCGGTGCAGGCCGATTGGCGCGTGATGGACGAAGCGATGTTCCGCTCACTTGTCTGGCCCGCGACCGGCGAAGCGTTCGACAAGTTCAACAGACGCTTTGCGTTCGATGGCGGCTCACTGTACGAAGTCGGCCTCACGCCCATCGCGGACGGGCTGTTCCTCCCGGACGGCCTCAACGATGAGGCCATGTGCGGCATCCACAGCCGGATCGGACTGGTGTCGTTCCACGACGCCGAGGGACAACTGTCCGGTGCCCACACGCGGCTTCGCTTTATGCGCCGGGCCGACTGACACGCGGCGCGTCAGGTCGGTGAGGCGAGATGCCGAAACTTGCCGGACGGGCCCTGTAGATATTCAACTGATTCCCAGCGCTTTTTCAGAAATGGTGACGATAATATTTCGGAATGCTAACGTATTTGACGGTTGGTCGGAGGATTTGCGACCTGGCTGCGACGTGCTGGTGGTCGATGGCGAAATCCGTGACGTCAGCGAGACCGCTTTGAAGGTGCCAGCGGGTACCGAGGTGATCGATTGCGCCGGGCGCGTCCTGATGCCCGGATTGATCGATGCCCACGTACACGTCTACGGCGCCGGGCTCGACGTCTCGAAAGCCGTCAAGCGTCCGGGGACCTATCTGGCCCACTACGCGGCGCGTTTTCTCACCGGTTGTCTGAATCGGGGCTTCACCACCGTGCGAGACGTTGGCGGCGGCGATGTCGGTCTTGCCACCGCGTTGCAGGATGGATTGTTGGAAGGCCCGCGCCTGTTCTACGGAGGGCGTGTGCTCAGCCAGACGGGCGGGCACGGCGATATGCGCCCCGGCGACCACGATCTGGATGCGGCGCACGCCATGTGTGGCTGCGCGAGCCATATGGACGGCCTTGCCGTGCTCGCAGACGGGGTCGACGCCGTGCGCCGGGCGGTTCGCGAAGAACTGCGTCGCGGGGCGTCGCACATCAAGATCATGGCCTCTGGTGGCGTCGTATCGCCCACCGATCCGCTCGATTGCTGCCAATACTCGGACGACGAAGTACGCGCGGCGGTCGATGAGGCGACGCGCATGGATAAGTACGTGGCGGCACATTGCCATCCAACGGCGGCGATTCGCCGTTGCGTCGAACTGGGCGTGAACTCCATCGAGCACGGAACGATGATCGACGCTCCCACGGCGGCGCTCGCTGCCGAACGAAACGCGTTCGTGGTGCCGACGATGGCGATTCAGCATGCACTACATGCGCACGGGCGGCGCATGGGGATGCCGGAGGCGAACCTCGCCAAGATGGAGTGTGTGGTGGCGGCCACCATGCAGGGGCTGGACATCATGCGTCGCGCGGGCGTGAGCATGGGCTTCGGCACGGATCTGCTGGGCGCGCTGTGCGATCTCCAGTCGACTGAGTTCACGCTGCGTGCGCGCGTGCTGCCCGCCATCGAGATCCTTCGCTCGGCCTGCGCCGTGAACGCACGCCTGCTGCGGCAGGAAGGGCGGTTGGGCTGTATTCGCCCGGGCGCTTGTGCCGATCTTCTGGTGGTCGACGGCAACCCGCTGCACGACATTTCCGTACTCGCACGCGGCGACGAAACACTACGGGTGGTCATGGTCGCCGGTCGCTTCCATAAGCGGGCGTTGCCGTAACACGCCCGCCCGTCTTCCGTCTTCTCTTCTCTCTCAATCGAACTTCTTACCGATCAGGATTGATCATGCGTATTTTTGTCGCCTCGATGGCGCACGAGACCAACAGCTTTTCCCCGATTCCGACGAGCCTGCATTCCTTCGAGGAGCGCATTCTCTACCGCCCGGAGGGCGGTGTGCCCGATGCCCGCGCCAACGATCTGCTCGGCTACGGCGTGTTTGTACGCGAGGCGCGCGCCCGGGGGCACGAGGTCGTCGGTTCACTCTTCGCGTTCGCCGAGCCCGGCGCGCCTTGCGGCAAGGCGGACTATGAGACGTTGCGCGACGAGATCCTTCGCGATCTGTCCGCGGCGGGCAAGATCGATGCGGTGCTCTACCTGTTGCACGGCGCGCAGATGGCGCAGGGCTACAACGACTGCGAAGGCGATCTGCTCGCTCACACACGCGCCATCGTGGGTCCGGACGTCGTCATCGGCGTGGAGTTGGATTTGCACGCGAACGTGACCGAAGCCATGACCGCGAACTGTGACATCCTGCTCGCCTGCAAGTATTACCCGCACATCGACTTCGACGAGCGTGCGGTCGATCTCATGAATCTGACCGAACGTGCGGTGCGCCGTGAGATTCGTCCGGTGGTGCATTTCGAGCGCGTGCCGATGCTCGGCATGTTCTTTACGACGGAGCCGCGCATGGCTGAAGTCAATCAGTCGGCGATGGAACGGGAGGGGCGTGACGGCATTCTGTCGGTGTCGCTGATTCATGGCTTTCCCTGGTCCGATTTTCCGGAGACGGGCGCAGGGGTGCTGATCGTGACCGACGGCCAGTCCGAAACGGTGCGTGTGCACGCACAGGACCTCGCCAGGCGTTTCGCCGCCGTGCGCGATGAGACGGCCGCGCTGCGCGCGTCGGTGCCGGAGATCCTCGACCGCATTCAGGCGGCACCGCCGTCGAACGGTAGTGGTCCGTTCGTCATCGCCGACGTGGCCGACAATCCAGGCGGCGGCGCAGGTTCGGATTCGACGTTCATTCTGGAGGCCGTGCTTGAGCGGGGCTTGCGCAACGTGGCGGTGGGCATGCTCTGGGACCCGATCGCCGTCACCTTTGCTCGCGACGCCGGTGTGGGGGCGATGGTGCGCCTGCGTCTGGGCGGTAAGACCGGACCGCGCTCGGGCCGTCCGCTGGATGTGCTTGCGAGGGTGGTCGCCGTCAACGATGGGTTCTCGCAGCACGACGACGACTTCCGGTTTCCCGGCCCGGCGCTCGGACTTGCCGCTGTACTCGAAATCGACGGCGTGACGGTCGTGGTGAATTCCACGCGCCAGCAGACCTACAGCCCGAGTTGCTTCACGGACTTCGGCATCGACCTCAAGCGTTTCGACATCGTTGCGGTGAAGTCCAGCCAGCACTTCCGCGCGCTGTTCGGTCTGTTCGCCCGCGAGATCTTTTATTGCGAGACGCCGGGTTCGCTCAACCTCGACTTCCGTGCCGAAGACTATGGCAATCTGCGTCGTCCGATATGGCCGTTCGACGAGAACGCCGTCTGAACGAGCGAAGCGAGGTTCCCTATGCGCAGGATGTCGGATGAAGCGGATATGAACGAGCCACGTTGGACGCAAGACAAGGCATGGGGCACGCCGTTACCGGGGGCGGCGTCGCTGCGGCGCGCCTGGTATGCGCTGGTGGTCCTGTCGCTGATCGCGATTCTCGGCATCACTGACCGGCAGATGCTGACGCTGGCCGTTGAGCCGCTGAAGCAGGACTTCCGGTTAAGCGATACCGAGTTGGGGCTGATCGTGGGATTCGGGCCGATTCTCTTCAGCGCGATTGCCTCGCCGCTGCTCGGCTGGCTTGCCGACCGCGTGGATCGGCGGTGGCTGATGGTGGTGTGCATTCTGGTCTGGAGCGCGGGCACGGCTGCTTGTGGGCTTGTCACGCAAAGCTGGATGCTCTTCCTGTGCACGCTCACGCTGGCCGTGGGCGAGGCGGGTCTCGGACCGGTCGTCTACAGCCTGCTCCCCGATCTGTTTCCGGCCCGCCTGCGCACGACCGCGAACACAATCTTCTTCGCGATGTCGCTCTTCGGCGCGGGGCTTGGCATTGCCGGTGCGGGCGCGATCTTCCGTCTGGCGGAGCCGCTGGCGCGGGAATTGTCGATGGACACCTGGCGTCTCGCGTTCCTCATCGTGGCGGTGCCCGGTCCGGTCATCGCGGCCCTGTTCGTGCCGATCGGGCATCCGCCGCGGGGCGGCGAGGGCGCCCGGACGAGCCACGTGGCACCGGAGACCGTGGCGCAGTACTGGCGCCGCTCGGGCCGTATGCTCACCTGCCTGTTGTTCGGCTACGCGCTGTCGGCGTTCTATGTCGGTGCGATTCTCGGCTGGGCACCCGTGTCGCTGATTCGCTATTTTCATGTCGACCTGGCACAGGCCGGTGTGTATAGCGGCGTCGCCATCGGCGGCGGGTCGGTGATTGGCGTGATTTCCGGGGCCGTGATGGCGCGCGGCCTGCGACCTCGCTTCGGGCATCGAATGCCGGTGGTGGTTGCCTGCGCGATGGCGTTGGCCGGTGCGGGGCTGTTGTTGTGCCTGTCGGTGGCCACGACGGCGACGTGGCTGGTCGCCACGATGACTGGCATTCTCGCCGCCTACATCACCGGCGCGGCGCTCACGCCGACGCTGCTGCAGGACGTTGCGCCGCCACATCTGCGCGGACGCGTGATCGGCGCGTCCTCGCTCATCACCTACATGTTCCAGGCCATCTCGGTCCCGGCCGTCGGCGCCGTCTCCGACGCGTTGCACGGCACACACTATGCGCTTCTGAAAGGCACGGCATGGCTCGGCATTCCGGCAGCGCTCGCCAGTGCGGTGCTGTTCGCCGTTTGCCTTCGCGCCATGCAGGCACGTGCCCGGCCGCAGGGCGACACGCGCCACGGCACCGCCACGCTGTAACGGCCATGTGACACGCCGTCGCTCAAGGACGGCAGCCAATGTTTTCCGGCGACCAGCAAAAGCGCCCCGAAATTTGGATCCCTACATTGGTGTCAGTGCGACGGCAACCGGCCGTATCCCGGTTGCCGCATCGTCGGCGCATTCATGTCAATCGGCGGGAAACCAAAATCACGAGGGGATGGGGAAATGAGAAGCAAGCGACGCCGTGTCGTACCGGGATCGATTTTCGTCAGACGTACCTGGGTTGCGGCCTCGGTCATGAAGTTGTTCTTCACCGCAGCAAGCGCGAGCGCCCAGACGGCACCCGTCGCACAGGCAGCGCCTGCAGCACCGGTGCAGACCAACCCGTCGGACGAGCAGGGCACAAAGGGGGCAGGGGGTGCCGTCACGCTCAACTCGGTCGAAGTGACAGCCAATCGCCGACGCGAACCGGCGCGCGAAGTGCCGATGAAAGTCGACTCGCTGTCCGCCGACGCGTTGCAAAAGGCCGGGGCCACCAAGCTCAGCGACTACATCGCCACCGAACCCGGTGTAGGGTTCAACAGCGCTGGGGGCCCGGGACAGGCGACCATCTCGATGCGCGGTGTCACCGCAGGCAAGGACGTCGGGCCGACCGTGGGCGTCTATGTCGACGACGTTCCGCTGGGGTCGAACACCGTGTCCGGCGGCGGTGCTTCGCTGGCGTTCGACATGGCGTTGCTCGATCTGAATCACATCGAACTGCTGTTCGGCCCGCAGGGCACGCTTTACGGCGCCGGAGCGATGGGCGGATTGCTGAAGTACGTCACCAATCAACCCGATACGGAGAGTTTCTCGGGCAACGTCGGAACGACGATGTCGTCGACGTGGCACGGCGGGTTCAACAACACGGTCAACGCAGTCATCAACCTGCCGATCAAGACGGATGTCGCGGCGCTGCGCATTGCGGCGTTCAACACCCACGATGCGGGTTACGTCGACGCGGTGGGGACGGCAGGCGGCTCGCGCATCAACAAGAACGATACTACCGGCCTGCGCGCGTCGCTGCTGGTCACGCCGACCAGCAAGCTCACGTTTCGTCTGACGGCGACCGTGCAGAACATCAATGCGAGCGGCCAGAACTATGTGAACTACGGCATGAACGGCCAGCCGGTCTACGGCCGTCTCACGCGCCGGCTCGATCTGGCCGAGCCATACCATCAGAGCAATCAGTTCTTCACGGCCAATGCCGAATACGATTTCGGATGGGCGCGAATGAATGCCATCTCGGCCTATCAGTCGCTGCGCACGGTCTCGAACGCGGACTTCACGTCGTTCTACGTGCCGATTCTCGCGGCAGGGGGGATCAACGCGAGCACGGTGGGCGCTCGCTCGGACGTCAACACCAACAAGGTGACGCAGGAATTTCGTCTGACGTCACCGGGCAATCGCACCATCGAGTGGGTGGCCGGTGCGTATTACGACCATGAGCGCAGCTCGCAGCAGCAGGTGTACAACGCGACGCTGGTCGGCGGCTTCACGCCGCCGCCGCTGGAAAACCTCGGCTACTCGACGACGTACCAGGAGATCGCGGGTTACGGCGATATCACTTACAACATGACGTCGCGCGTGGCGCTGACGGCGGGCGTGCGTATCGCCCACAACAGCCAGGACTATCAGCAGAACACGTCCGGGTTGCTCGTGCCTGTCCCGTTCTCCGCACCGGGCGAGTCGTCCGACACCAGCAAGACGTACATGTTCACCGCGAGCTACAAGCTCACGCCCACGAGCAACGTCTACGCGCGCGCGGCCAGCGGGTACCGCCCGGGTGGCCCGAACAGCATGGCCGTGAGTGCGGTGACCGGCACGCTCGTGTCGGGGAGTCCCACGTTCAAACCCGACACGTTGTGGAATTACGAACTTGGGTACAAGGCCGATCTGTTCGACAAACGGCTGTCGGTGGCGCTGTCTGCCTACGATATCGAATGGCGCAACATCCAGCAGTACGGGGCGATCGATGGCGTGGGACAACTCGTCAACGCCGGTAATGCGCGGATCAAGGGGCTGGAGCTCTCCGGCGCGGTGCGCGCCACGTCGGCGCTCTCGTTCAACGCGTCGATGGCGGCGATCCGCGCGTACCTGACGGATGGGAGCGCGGAAGTCGGTTCGCGCACGGGCGATCTGCTGCCGAACACGCCGAAGTTCGCGGCCTCCATCGGCGCGACATACCGATTCCAACTGGCGGGCAATCCGGCATCCGCGAGCATCAGTGAGCGGTTCGTGGGCGAGCGTCATTCGAGCTTCTCGGGATCGACGGGCACGCCCGACTTCGTGCTGCCGTCGTACGCGGTCACCGATTTGCAACTCGGGGTCAACCTACGGTACGCCAGCCTGTCGTTCTTCGTGCGCAATCTCTTTAACCGCAACGGCCTGCTGTCAGCCAATACGAACTTCGTGCCGCTCGGTGGCAGCGCGCTGGTCTCCGTCATTCAGCCTCGCACGATCGGCATGCAGGTGAGCGTGCCGTTCTGAGCATGACCGACACTCACCGACACGGAAGGCAAACCATGCTTGGCGAACTCTCTCCCGAGCGGGCCGTCACCGGCCACGCACACGGTTCATACGGCCCACGCCGCTTCGGCGGGCGCGCGCAAAGTCCTCTGCGCCGGTTCGGTGGCATTGCCTTGGTGCTGGCGTTGCACGCCGCACTGATCTATGGGTTGTTGAACGGCCTGGCATCGCAGGTCGTGGCAGTCATTCAACAGCCGATAGAGGCGCGTCTCATCGCACCTGTAAATCCGCCTCCTCCGCCACCGCCGGTGGTGAAGCTGGCACCACCGAAGGTTACGCCGCCGCCGCGGCCGTTCGTGGCGCCGCCGGAAGTGCCCGTGGTGAGCACGCCGTCGACGGTGTCGATTCAGTCGACGCCCGTGGCTCCGACCAGCCCAACGCCTGCGCCAGTGGTGGCGCCCGCGCCTGCCGCGAAGCCGGTCAACAGGGAAGTCGGCGTGGTGTGCCCCAACTCGGAACAAGTGCGGGCCTCGCTGCGCTACCCGCGCGAGGCGCTGGAAAACAACATCACGGGCGACGTGCTCGTGGAGTTTTCCGTCGACACGGACGGGCACGTGTCGGGCGAGCGCGTGATGCGTTCGGCCGACCCGGTGCTGGACCGAGCTGCGCTCAATGCCGTCCGGCGTTTCAGTTGCATCTCGCAAGGCCAGTCGGTGCGTGTGCAGGTGCCGTTCTCGTTCAACCTGAACTGACGACGAGTCAAGCCGCCGCGCTGGCGGACCACATTCGTCAAGACAACGATTTCGTTAATTTTCGGTAGTCATGGAGTCTCTATGAACATGCGTTTCTTTGCCGCACTGGCGGCCAGCACGACTATAGCGATGGCCGGTGGCGAAGCGCTGATCGCACCGCACACCGCACATGCGCAGGCCGCAAGCGCTGCGGCGACATCGCCCGCACAACCCGTGCCGACCGACGCCGGGCAGACGCCAGCGCCCGGCGCGTCGCCGAGCGCGCAGCCGGTGCCTCCTCCTGCGCCTGAGACCGTCACGAACGTGACGAATCCCTATGGCCTGAGCGCGTTGTGGGAAGGCGGCGATTTCGTGGCGCGCTTCGTGCTCGTGCTGCTGGTGATCATGTCGATGGGTAGCTGGTACATCATGGTGACCAAGTTCTTCGAGCAGTTTCGTGCCAACCGTCGCGCCAGTCGTGCGGATGAGCAACTCTGGAGCGCACCCTCGCTGGCGGCCGGTGCAGCGCAACTGGAGGAAGCGTCGCCGTTTCGCTTCATCGCCGAAGCGGGTATCGATGCGAGCGAGCATCACGAAGAGGCGTTGCTCGAAGCGGTCGATCGCAATACCTGGATCGACGTGTCGATCGAGCGCGCCGTCACCAACGTTTCCAATCGTTTGCAGGATGGACTCGCGTTCCTCGGTACGGTGGGCTCCACCGCACCGTTCGTCGGCCTGTTCGGCACGGTGTGGGGGATCTATCACGCGCTCACGGCGATTGGCGTGGCCGGGCAGGCGTCCATCGACAAGGTGGCTGGCCCGGTCGGTGAGGCGCTGATCATGACGGCTATCGGTCTGGCCGTGGCGGTCCCCGCCGTGCTCGGGTACAACTTCCTCGTGCGACGCAACAAGGCGGTCATGGAGCGCGTGCGCGGCTTCGGTGCGCAGCTCCACACCGTGCTGCTCGCGGGCGGCAAGCGACCCGGGCGCAACGGCGTGCGCGCGGCCGGTTGAACGTACGGAGCCTGTCATGGCCATGAGTACGAAGTCCCGCGAGGACGAAGACGAGGTGATCGCAGACATCAACACCACACCGCTGGTGGACGTGATGCTGGTGCTGCTGATTATCTTCCTGATCACCATTCCGGTGGTCACGCACACCGTGCCGCTTTCGTTGCCCAACGAGACCGTGCAGCCGCTGCAGACGCAGCCTAGAAGCATCGAGATCGCGGTGAACCGGCAGGGGGATTTCTTCCTGGGCGAGACACCGATGGATGGCCCGGCATTGCTTGCGGCGCTCAAACGCATATCGGTGCAGACGCCGCAGCCCACCGTGCATGTGCGCGGCGACCAGATGACGCCGTACGAATTCATCGGCCGCGTCATCACGCTGTGCGAGCGCGCAGGTATCGATAAGGTGTCGTTCATCACGCAGCCGCCCGCGCGCGGTGGTTAGGCGTCAGCTATGGGAATGAACATATGGGAATGAACGTATCGCAGGGCAAGGCCGGAGGCGAGCCGGAAGTGATGGTCGACATCAACACGACGCCGCTCATCGATGTCATGCTGGTGCTGCTGATCATGCTCATCATCACGATTCCGATCCAGATGCACGCCGTGAAGATGAATCTCCCGGTGGGCAATGCGCCGCCCACCGCACCGCCTGAAGTCGTGCGCATCGATATCGGTGACGACGGCGTGATGCTATGGAACGGGGTCATAGTGCCCGACGGACGTGCATTGGAGAGTCAGTTGACGCTGGTGGCCCGCGCGCCGGTGCAGGCCGAGATCCACTTGCATGCGGCGCGTCGCGTGCCGTATCGCGATGTGGCGGCGGTCATGGCATCGGCCCAGCGCGTGGGGGCGACGAAGCTAGCGCTGATCGGCAATGAATGACGGCGATCCGACGACGTCGGTCGGGCTTATGCCGCAACGCCATAACCTTGTGTGATTCGCTTCGTTGACCTCCGGAGGGCGCCACCGCTATTTTGGGCGTTTCTCCGGCTCCTCTTAGGTCGACGTCGCCCATGCGCTTTGCTCTGGATCCACTGCTCCGCCATCCCACGCGTCTGACACGCGTTCTGTTGATGGGTCTGTCCTGCGTAATGGCGGCACCTGCCGCGCATGCCGAAGGGCGCATCCGGATCGCTGAACAGTTCGGCATTGTGTACCTGCTGCTCAATGTCGTACGTGATCAGCAACTCATTGAACAGGAGGGCCGCAAGCTGGGCGTCGACGTCAAGGTCGACTGGGCGAGGCTGTCCGGCGGCGCGGCCATCAACGATGCGTTGCTCTCCGGCGCTATCGACGTTGCCGGTGCTGGCGTGGGGCCGCTGATTACCGTGTGGGATCGGACCTACGGACGTCAGAACGTGCGTGGTGTGGCGTCGCTGGGCAGCTTGCCGTATTACCTGGTGAGCAACGATCCGAAGATCCGGACCATCGCCGACTTTACGGAGAAAGACCGCATCGCGCTCCCAGCCGTGGGGGTCTCCGTGCAATCGCGGGTGCTTCAGTACGCGTCGGCCAGACTGTGGGGCGATAGCGCCTTCGACCGACTGGACAAATGGACACAGACGATGTCGCACCCCGATGCCGCAGCGGCGATCATCGCCGGTGGCACGGAGATTACGGGACACTTCGGCACACCACCGTTCCAGGAACAAGAGCTGGCGGCCAATCCGCGCGCGCATATTGTGCTCGATTCCTATGAAGTCCTCGGCGGCCCCAGTTCAGCCACGGTGCTTTACGCCACGGAAAAGTTTCGCAACGATAATCCGAAGACTTACCGGGCCTTCGTTCTCGCGCTTGCCCGTGCGGCGGACTTCGTCAAGCGGCAGCCGGACGCTGCGGCCGACACCTATTTACGTGTGAATCAGTCGAAAACCGACAAGAAGCTGCTGGTGAGCCTCATCACCGACCCGAAGGTCAACTTCTCGATTACGCCCCAGAACACGCTCGGACTCGCGCAGTTCATGCAGCGCGTGGGGGCGGTGCGTCACAAGCCCACGTCCTGGAAGGACTACTTCTTCGACGAGCCCGCACTGGGGCAGGGTAGTTGAGATGGGAGCGACGAGCGCCCTGCAACCCCTGCGGCCAGTGGACGGCGACGCCGACGTTGCCGCTACCCCCGGAGAAGTCCTCGGCGAGCGTGTGCTCGAGGTGCGCGAGCTAGATATCGAGTTTCGTACGAAGGGTCGCCATGTCGCTGGTGTGAGCAACATATCGTTCGATGTCTATGACGCCGACCGTCTCGTGCTTCTTGGGCCGTCGGGCTGCGGCAAATCGACTTTGCTCAAGGCCATCGGCGGTTTCGTCAAGCCGACACGTGGTGAGATCGTGCTCGATGGGCACTCGGTCGCCAAGCCGGGCATCGACCGGATGGTGGTCTTTCAGGAGTTCGACCAACTCGCGCCGTGGAAAACGGTCGCGCAGAACGTGATGTTTCCGCTGCGCGTCGGCAAAGGGCTTTCGCGTCGCGAAGCACGCGAGCTTGCCCTCGATACTCTGGAAAAAGTCGGACTCTCCCGATTTGCCGACGCATTCCCTCACACGCTCTCGGGCGGGATGAAGCAGCGCGTCGCCATCGCCCGCGCACTGGCGGTGCGGCCACGCGTGTTGCTTATGGACGAACCTTTCGCAGCCCTTGACGCGCTAACGCGTACACGCATGCAGGAAGAATTACTGCGTTTGTGGGAAGACACGCGTGTCACGCTCATGTTCGTGACGCACTCCATAGAAGAAGCGCTTGTCGTAGGCACCCGGATCGTGCTGCTCGACGGTCAGCCGGGACGTCTGCGGGCCGAACTCGACGCGGGAACGTTCGGGCTCGACGAGGTGGCATCCCCGGACTTCCGGCGTGCAAGTGCACGTATTCACGATCTGCTCTTCGGCGAACAACTGCCGTCGCGAAGCACTGGGGAGACGGCATGAGCTCGCTTTCGCCCAAGCCGGTCCGAATTCGCGCGTCGCGCCGCCCCGAAAGAATTTTCCCGAGGACGCCACGCGCGTCCGCGTTGCCGATTGACGGAAAAGACAACGACGCAGCGGGCAGGCAGGTTCGATGGCGGGCGGTGAGTCCGAGCGTCTGGCGAAAGCTGATCATCGGTGTTGCGCTGCTCGTGCTGTGGGAAATCGCGGCCCGATGGGTCGACAACGATCTGCTGCTGCCGGGCGCCAGTGCCACCGCACGGGCGTGGTGGGAGAGTGCGGCAAGCGGGGAGTTGTTCGCGCGCACAGGCACGTCGCTCTGGATGCTGCTGCGAGGATACGGCCTTGGTGTGTTGTGCGCGTTCGCTCTGACGTCGCTGGCCATGTCGAGCGCCGTGGGGCGCGATCTGCTCTCGTTGCTAACGGGCATGTTCAACCCGCTCCCCTCGATTGCGCTGCTGCCGCTGGCGCTGCTTTGGTTCGGGCTAGGCACGGGCAGCCTGCTGTTCGTGCTGGTGCATGCGGTGTTGTGGCCCTTGTCGTTGAGTATCTACACGGGTTTCGAATCGGTTTCGCCCACACTGCGCATGATCGGACGCAACTACGGACTGTCGGGATTGCGGCAAGTCGCCTGGATTCTGACGCCCGCTGCACTGCCGTCGGTGCTCTCCGGGCTGCGTGTGGGCTGGGCCTTCGCGTGGCGCACGCTGATCGCCGCCGAACTCGTTTTCGGGGCGAACACGGGGGCAGGCGGACTGGGCTGGTACATCTATCAGAACCGCAACGAGCTATACACCGACCGCGTATTCGCCGGTCTGCTGACGGTCATACTGATCGGCTTGCTCGTGGAGCATCTCGTCTTCGATACGCTCGCCCGGTGGACGGTGCGGCGCTGGGGGATGCAAAGCGCATGAGGGTATGGCGGACGATACTCGTCTAAGAAACTGCGCAATTTGGCCACTCCGGAGGGGGCGGTCAAACAGATCCCGGACGTAGCGGCGCGGACATGACCTTGCCATCGGGCGAATCCGGGTAGCGAACTACCTTTCGTTGTATTACATTCGGTTTCCGATGCATCGGGTGAACAGATTGCATCGTTCCAGTGCTCAAGCAATTCAAATAGAACGGCATCTCAGAGCACTGGTGTTCGAGAACTGCCGTACTGCGGGGGAAAGGCCGAATCTTCTCGGTCGCCGGTCGCCATGCACGGCCCAATACGAGAGGATATCCGTGGTCTCACGCAAACTCAGGCGTGCTTCGCGTCGTGCTCAAAAAGCTCAGTTCCCATCGACCATAACGCTGGCAACGCCTGGTGTGCGTGGCGCGCTTCCCTCGTTGGTCAGACGTCCGTTTGGTATGCAAATCGTTCGAACTGCTGGCAATGCGGCGGTCGCATTGGCGCTTGCCGGGACCGCCCCTGCGCTGTGGGCGGCCGGGACATGCGGCACGGGTGACATCAGCGGCTGCGGCGCAGCCGGAGGCGATGGCGCTTCGGCGCGGGGCGGCGCCGGTGGCGTTGGCAACGGGCAGGGCGGCGGTTCGAGTACGCTGGATACAAACAGCGTGACGGTGCCGGTTCCCGGCGCCTGGGGAGCACAGGGGACAGGCGGCACTGGCGCGTCCGGCGATGGTGTTCCGGCGTCGGCCGGGGCGCCGGCACTGATCGTCGTCTCCGACAACATAACGTTCAATACGTCGACGAGTGGCCTCGACGGCAGCGACGGCACCAGCGGAACTAACTTTGCCACCGGTGGCAATGGCGGCAACGTCGGACTTTTTTATTCCGGCCGCAACATCTTCGTTTCGGCGGCGCTTACCGGCGGTGCCGGGGGCCAGGGCGGCAACGCCCTCGGTGGCGTGGGCAACGGCGGCGGCGGCGGAGGTGGTGGTGCCGGGATGATGTCAGTCGCGGGAATGGCATCGATCAACAATTCGGGGACGATTACCGGAGGGGTAGGCGGTGTCGGCGGTTCCGGGGCTTTCGGCGGTGGCGGTGGCGGTGGCGGCGACGGGTTGCTCGCGCTTGGCGGGCGCGCCGACATCGTTAACACGGGCACGATCTCGGGCGGTGCCGGAGGGGCCGCGGGTACTGCGACCTTCGCAGGCGGCACGGCGGGCAGTGGCGGCATTGGCGTTAATCTCGCGGGAACGGCCAACACGCTTGCAAATGCCGGAACCATCTCGGGCGGCGCCGGTTTGACCGGTGGTGTCGGCGTACGCACGCGCGGTAACGACGCGATTGTCAATGACGGCCTCATCATGGGCGGGATGAACAATGGTGGCACAGCGCGCGCCGCGGCCATCGAGTTCGGTGGCCTGAACAACGCGCTGAATCTGCTGTCCGGCTCGGTCATACTCGGCGATCTGCTATTCGACGCCGGTGCAAGTGCCACCATCGCCGCCCTCAATTCCGGGCTGACGCTGAACAATGCCATTGTTCTGAGCGACGCCGCGTCGAACGTGATTTTCTCGACTGCGAGATCCGGCTTAACGATGACAGGCGCGGTATCGGGCGCTGGCACACTGACGCTCGGTGGCGTCAACTCGAATGTCTTGACGATGACGTCGGTCAATACGTATACAGGAGCCACGACGATCGGCAGCGGCACGCTGGCGCTATTAGGCAACGCAAGCATCGCGGCATCGTCGGGGGTGACAGTGGCCGGTGTGGGCGGCGTTGGCGGTGTGTTCGATATTTCGGGCGTGACGGCGGGCACATCGATCAAAGCGCTTTCTGGCGGCGGTGCCGTGCGACTCGGCGGCCAGACGCTCTCGCTCACCAACGCGGCCTCGGCATTCGATGGCGTCATCGACGGCACCGGTGGCGTACACCTGCGCGGCGGCACACAGACGCTAACCGGCGTGAATACCTATTCCGGCGCGACGACCATCGATAACGGCGCGGTGCTAGCCCTGACCGGCACCGGAAGTGTTGCGTCGTCGAGCGGTGTGGCGAATAACGGCACCCTCGATATTTCCGCCACAACGAATGGCGCCTCACTGACGGCCCTGACAGGACTTGGGACGGTCTCGCTCGGGGCGCGCACGCTGACGCTGACCCAGGCGGCGGGCGTCTTCTCGGGCACGATCTCCGGTACAGGCGGCCTGACGCTGAACGGCGGCACGCAGACACTTGCGGGCGCGAACACCTATACCGGCGCGACGACAATCAATGCGGGCACGCTCGCGCTTATCGCTGGCGGACAGTTGTCGTCGGCAACGACAGTGATTCTCGGCGGCAGCGGCGCTACGTTCGATGTCTCCGCCGCAGGCGCGCTAACCCTCTCCGGCTTGTCCGGTGCGGCGGGCACGCGTTTCGCCGTTGGCACGAGCACGCTGACGGTCGATGCTGCGAGCGACGCCACCTATGCCGGCGACCTCACCGGCAGCGGGGCTTTCGTCAAACGGGGCGCCGGCATGCTGGTGCTCAATGGGACAAGCACCGCTTTTACCGGCACGACCACGGTTGCGGCGGGCACGCTCGAGATCGGCGACGCCGCGCACGACCGCGCGGTGCAGGGCGGCGACGTTGCGGTCGGTTCGCAGGGCACATTGCGCGGGCACGGCACGATCCTCGGCAGTGTAACCAACGGCGGCATCGTGGCGCCGGGCGGGTCCATCGGTACGTTGAGCGTCGCCGGAAACTACACGCAAGCATCGAACGCTACGCTGGCGATTGAGGTCAGCCCGACGACGGCGTCGCTGCTCAAGGTGTCGGGCAGCGCGACATTGAACGGCGTGCTCGCGATTAGCTATGACCCGGGCACCTATCGGTCGACGCGATATACCTTGTTGAGCGCGGCGAACGGTGTGAGCGGGCGATTCTCCTCGGTGACCGAGGCGGTGTCGGCCGGTGCCGATCTTGGCAATCTGCGCTCCGCCCTGAGCTACGGCGCAAACGACGTGACGCTCGCGCTCAACGATCCGGCATCCGGCGGCCCGGGCGCTTCGGATCCGTCGGGAGGCGTGGTCGTTGCGCCGAAGAACACGAGCGTTTTCACTGCCCTTGGCACGGCGGCGGTGATGAACGCCCAGTCAACGACGGCAGCGGTGCTCGACCAGGCCACGAGGCGGTCCGTCGGGACGGGGCTGGCGACCGGCGATGCGACCTCTGACGAGCCCACGGTCTGGGCGAACGCGACCGGGCTTCACGGGCGTTTGTCCGGCACCGACGGCCAGCCAGGGTTTCAGGAAAACCGTTACGGCTTCCTCGCGGGCGCGCACAAGCGCATGGGGGGCAATACCTTCGGGTTGGCAGGCGGCTATTCCCACGCCGATCTCTCGGAGGCGGGCACGGCGAACTCAGGCATGATCGACACGCTGCGACTGGCCGCTTATGCGAGTCGCGAGATCGGTCCGGTCGACGTTGCGGCATCGGTAGGCTACGGCCTTGATTTCATGTCACAGAAGCGACCGTTCGCGGGCATCGGCACGGCCCAAGGCGATCATATCGGGCAGGAGTTCACTGTAGCAGCACAGGCGAGCGCACCGTTGTCGATCGCCGGAGTGGTGGTCACGCCGCGTGTCGGCTTGCGCTACGCCTACTTCCATGCCAACGGTTTCGACGAAAGCGGTGCGGGCGGACAGAATCTGCGCGTTGGGACGGACAATACGCGCAGCCTTCAGCCCTTCGTGGGCGTAACGTTCGACAAGGCGTTCGGAGAGGTGTGGCGACCGATGCATGTGCAATTTCGCGCAGCCTATGCGCACGAATTGCTCGATGCCGGACGGGCCATCACCGTATCCTCGCAGGACGGCACGATTTTCGTGGCCCCGGGCACGCGCCTGGCGCGCGGCTATCTGACGCTTGGCGCGAGCTTCGGCGTCACGCTCGCGAAGCATCTGGACGTCTCTCTCGCCTACGATGCGCTCGTCAATACCGCACGCGCATCCGCGCAGGCGGGCAGCCTGAAGGTGAGCTACCGGTTCTGACCGAAATCGGCGTGGTGTCGCCCGTTTGGGGAGGCGGGCGGGCCTCGCTGGCATCGAATGGGCAAAGAAAACGAATCTACGTTGTGCGCCATAAGCAAGTGCCAATCCATTGGTACGCGGTATCGCACGTCCCTCTATAGTGGTTCGCTGAATCCAACTACAAGAATGAGGGAATTCAATGAACCGATTGCTCCGACCGCTCGCCATCCTGAGTGCCTTCAGTGCATTGGCATTTTCAACGGCGTACACGCCGTGTGCGCAAGCACAGGCGAAGGAAGTCGTCATCGCGTATCAGGACATGATCGTGCCCTGGCGTTACGCACAGGCCACGGGCGAGGTGGAACGCGCCACCGGCTACAAGGTGACCTATCGCAAGCTCGGTAGCGGTGCCGATGTGATTCGCGCGCTGGCTTCCGGATCGGTGCAGCTCGGAGAAGCAGGTTCGAGCCCGATTGCCGCCGGATTGTCGCAGGGTGTGGATCTGTCGTTGTTCTGGATTCTGGACAATATCAACGACGCCGAAGCGCTGGTCGCGCGGGACGGCTCCGGTGTGACATCCGTCAAACAACTGACCGGCAAGAAGGTTGGCGTCACCTTCGTCTCGACTTCGCACTTTCACACGCTGGTGGCATTGCAGTCTGCCGGGGTCAACCCGTCCGACGTCAAGATCGTCAATCTGAGACCGCCTGAGATCGCCGCCGCATGGGAGCGCGGCGATATCGACGCCACCTACGTGTGGGACCCGGTGCTGGCCAAAGCCAAAAAGAACGGCAAGGTATTGATCACGTCTGGCGAAGTGGCCAAGGCCACGGGCAAAGCCACCTTTGACGGATTCGTGGCAGACCGAAAATTTGCCACCGCGAACAAGGAATTCCTCGATCGTTTCGTGAAGGTGCTTGCAGCAACCGACGCGAGCTATCGGGACCACCCGCAGACGTGGACTGTCGGTTCGCCGCAGGTCGCAGCGGTGGCCAAGGAGTCCGGCGCGAACGCGGCGGACGTCCCGGCAAGTCTGGCGCTGTACGCATTCCCCACCGCCGCTCAGCAGGCCTCCAACTTGTGGCTCGGGGGCGGCAAGCAGTCGGGTGCCGCCAAGTCCCTCGCAGCGACGGCTGCATTTCTCAAGGAGCAGGGCACGATTCAGGCCGTGCTGCCGGACTACTCAGTGGGCGTCGATCCTCAGTTCGCCCAGCGCGCCGCAGCGCGTTGAGTGGGCGTATTCCAATGAGTGGACTGGACATCCGGCGGCTGCACGTCGCCTATGACGGCACGCGCGGTACTGCACCCACCATAGCGCTTGAGAACGTGAACCTGCATATCGGCACCGGGGAGTTTGTTGTTGCCCTTGGCGCTTCGGGGTGCGGGAAGACTACGTTACTCAATTGCATCGCTGGCTTCCTGTCGGCGACCGAGGGTGATGTGAGCCTCGACGGGGTACCGGTGACGGGGCCCGGCGCCGAGCGTGGCGTGGTATTCCAGCGATACGCGTTGTTGCCGTGGCTGAATGTACTCGACAACGTCGCACTCGGGCTGCGATTCCAGGGGATATCGAAGGCGCAACGGCAGGCGACCGCGCTTCGCACGTTGGCGTTGGTCGGCCTCGAACGTTTTGCGGAGTCGCGGGTGTACTCGCTGTCCGGGGGCATGCAGCAGCGGGTCGGTATTGCGCGAGCGCTGGCCAACGATCCGCGTGTGCTCCTGATGGATGAACCGATGGGGGCGCTGGACGCGATGACAAGAGAGTCGATGCAGGAACTCGTTCTGGATATCTGGGAGCGTACCCACAAGACGATTTTCTTCATCACGCATAGCGTGGAGGAAGCCCTTTTCCTCGGGACGCGCGTCATTGTCATGACGCCCGGCCCGGGGCGTATCGCCGAGAGTCACGAACTGCCGTTTTCGCGGCAGTTTCTCGAATCTCGGGACGCCCGCGCCGTCAAGTCGTCGCCCGACTTTATCGAATGGCGCGAACGGCTCGTCCATCGGCTGCGCGAGTCGCCTTCTCTTGCATTGACGGTCTGAGTCCCATGCCATCTGAAATGTCTGCGGTCAATACTCCACGGGCAGCATCGGCGTCGCAAGCGCCCAATCCCAGCCAGACGAAACATACCCGCGCGTGGCGCATGCCGGGTGAGGGGCCAACCGCGCGGCTCAGTTTCCTGGCGGTTCTGTCGATTGGGGGGCTATGGTGGATATCGACCCATTTGCAGTGGCTGCCGCCATTGTTTCTGCCGACGCCGGAAGCAGTATGGAACGCATTTCTCGATGCGGTCCACGGCCGTATTCAAGGCGGCCGACCTTTGTCGGAGCATCTCGCGTGGAGCGCGTTGCGCGTCTTTGGCGCTTTCGCACTCGCCGCGATGACGGCTGTACCGGTGGGTATTCTCATGGGAGTTAGCCGCATCGCCCGCGGGATACTCGATCCGGTACTTGAATTCTATCGGCCGCTCCCGCCGCTGGCCTATCTCCCGCTAGTCGTCATTTGGTTCGGCATCGACGAGGCAGCGAAGATCATCGTCATCTACCTTGCCTGCTTTGCGCCGATAGCGATGGCGGCTCGCGCGGGCGCGCGTAGCGCAACCACCGAACAAATCCACGCGGCCTACTCGCTCGGGGGAAGTTATCTGCAAGTGGTTCGCCACGTCATCCTGCCTGCTGCGCTGCCCGAAATTCTGACGGGCTTACGCATCGCCGTCGGGTTCGGGTGGACCACACTGGTGGCCGCAGAGATGGTCGCGGCCACCGCAGGCCTCGGGCAGATGGTGCTCAACGGGTCGAGTTTTCTTCGCACGGACGTGGTTGTCATGGGCATCGTGCTCATTGGTGTTATCGCATGGTGCTTCGACCTGGGCATACGTGCGCTGGAAAAGCGCCTCGTCCCCTGGCGTGGCCGCTGATGGCCAGTACACCCCGAACACAGCAAGAGGCAACCGATTGGCTCACTAACAACAAATCGCGATAAGCATTTTCATAATTCACCAAAGCGTTTATCGGAATGCCCCGCATAATTTGCTGCCTTCCATTGCCAACCGCTCATCATGCAACCCCTTTCCCTGGCAACAGCGAATCAATTTTCGACCGTCCGATTCGTGCTTACGGATATGGACGAGACGTTGACCTATAAGGGCCGCCTGCCCGCCGAAACGTACACGGCGCTGGCGCAACTGGAAGCCGGTGGCATTCGCGTGGTACCCGTCACAGCGGCCCCGGCCGGATGGTGCGACCAGATGGCACGCATGTGGCCCGTCGACGGTGTCATTGCCGAAAACGGTGGTTTGTTCTTGCAGCCAAGTTCGGACGGGCACCAGGTCGAACGGCATTTCTGGCATTCGCCCGATAACGTTGAGCAGGTGCGCGAACAACTGAAGTCCATTGCAAAGGCCGTCGAAGCCGCAGTGCCACAGGTGCAACAGGCCGACGATCAGGTGTTTCGGCTTACGAGCCTCGCCTATCGCCGTACAGGGGCGGATACCGATGCCCGTATCGTCGAGGCGCTGAGGCAGGCGGGCGCGGATGCGACGATAAACAACCTGTGGGTGCTGGGCTGGGTCGGCGGCTATGACAAGTTGACGATGTCATTGCGAGTTCTCGCCGACACATACGGCATTGACGCTGAATCCGCCTACGAGGTAGTCGCCTATTGCGGCGACTCCACCAACGACGCGCCCATGTTCGAGTTTTTCAAACACACGGCGGGTGTAAGCACGGTGACGGATTACCTGTCGCAATTACCGGTTCCCCCGCGATGGATCACGCGTGGCCCAGGGGGCGCCGGTTTCGTGGAATTCGCCAGCGCCATTCTTCAGTCGCGCTCCGCGCTACGTGGATAGTGGCTCGCACTCACAACACGGGATGCGCAACATTCATGTCCACACAGCAGACGACCGCTTCGACGCCGTCCTCGTGCTCGCTCAGATACACGTGCCCCACGCCGCTGTCGAAGTAGAGGCTGTCGCCCGGCGCTAGCCGGAACTTCGTGCCGTTCTCAAACTGCAACAGCAAGTTGCCCGATAGGACGAAGACGAACTCCTCACCGGCGTGACGAATGTAGTCGGGGAAATCTTCCAGCTTTCGCGCGCGAATGTGCGCGCGCATCGGCACCATGCGCTTGTCGTGCAGATCGGAGGCGATCATGCCGTAGCGATAGTTCGGCGTCTCGTAGATCGCCTGCTTTCCCGCCGCAGTGAACGACGGGCTCATCGCGCCGCCGGGTGCCGTCTCTTCATCGCCGAAGATCGCCGAATAGTCCAGATTCAGCGCGCGCGCCAGCGCACCGAATTTGTCGTACGTCAGCGCGATATCGCCGCGCTCCGCTTTAGAGATAGTGGATACCGCCACCCCTGAGCGCTCGCTCAGCGCCTTGAGCGTCAGCCCGTTGGCACTACGCGCGTTGCGCAGCCGTGCGCCCACCGTCTGATGGCTGATCTGGCTGACCTGTCCGCTCTCGCTCCGGGCCGGATTCCGCTTGGTCGGCGTTGGCGTTTTCTTTTGTTTAGGTGGCGTCATAACACTTCACTGAACGTGTCCCGTTCACATCTTCCGAACAAAACACGACGTCGTTGATCTCGTCACGTCTCTTGGTATTTTCTCGTATACGAGAATCGAAATTCTCATATATGATAATTCAAGCAACCGCGAATCCGTTGAGTCTACGTTAGCGGTCGTCCATTCACTTCTCTTTTCATTTCTTTTCTCTTCCGAGCTGAGTTCGAACCATGAAGAAAGACATCACGCGCATAAAAACCAATGGCCGAATGAGTCAGGTGGTCGTGGCTAACGGGGTTGTATATCTTGCCGGTCAGGTCCCGGACACGGCGGGCGCGACGATTACCGATCAGACCATCGAAGTGCTAAAGCATATCGATGCGCTGCTGGCCGAAGCGGGGATCGAAAAGACGCGTTTGCTGACCGCGAATATCTGGCTGTCCGACGCGCGTCATTTCGACGAATTCAACCGCGTGTGGGACGTCTGGGTGCCGGACGGGCACGCCCCTACGCGTGCGTGCGTTCAATCGCTGCTGATGCGCGCCGGTTTCGACGTGGAAATTGCCGTGACGGCGCTGGCATGACAGTCGACGTGCTTGTGCTCGGTGCTGGCATTGTCGGCACCTCCACCGCGATCCATCTCCAGCGCCGGGGGCTGAACACGGTTCTCATCGACCGTGCAGCGCCCGGGCGCGAAACGTCCTACGGAAATGCCGGACTGATCCAGCGCGAAGGCGTGTATCCATACGCGTTCGCCAGAGACATCGGAACGCTGCTGCGTTACGCGCGCAATCAGTCCACGGACGTGCGGTATCACCTGGCGGCACTGCCGGGTATCGCGCCATTTCTCGCGCGCTACTGGCACCACTCTGCACCGCATCGTCACGCGCAGATCGCCCGCCATTACAGCACCCTCATCGAGCATTGTCTGACGGAGCACAACACCCTGATCGAACGTGCGGGCGCACAGGATCTGCTGCGCGAAGGTGGCTGGCTGAAGATCTTCCACACGGCAGGCGCGTTCGACGCCGCATACCGCGAAGCCGAGCGCTGGCGAAGCGAGTACGACGTCCCGTTCGAGCCGCTCGACCCCGTGCAGCTTCAACGCGATGAACCGTCGCTCGCGCGAACGTTGGCAGGCGCAATTCGCTATACGGCCTCCGGCTCGATACGCGATCCTGGCGAACTGGTGAGTCGCTATGCGCAACACTTCAAGTCACTGGGCGGACGCATCGTCAGGGCAGACGCCACCACGTTGAAGCCTCACTGGCGCGTGCAAACGGAAGACGGGGAGATCGAAGGTCGGCACGCGGTTGTTGCAATGGGGCCGTGGTCCGATACCGTCACGAACGCGCTGGGCTATCGGCTGCCGTTAGTTTCCAAGCGGGGCTATCACCGGCATTTCCGCCCCGAGAACGGTGCAACGTTGAACCAAACCGTGCTGGATGCGGAGCGCGGCTTCGTGATGGCACCTATGAATCAGGGCATCCGTCTGACGACCGGCGTTGAACTTGCGTTGCGTGACGCCCCTCGTACACCGGTTCAACTCGCGGCGGTGGAGCCGTTGGCCAGAAGCGTGTTCCCGCTCGGCACGCCCGTCGAAGCGCAACCGTGGATGGGCAGCCGTCCTTGCACGCCCGACATGCTGCCGATCATTGGTCCGGCGCTGCGACATCGCGATCTTTGGTTCGCGTTCGGTCACGCTCACCACGGTCTGACGCTCGGACCGGTGACAGGCCGTCTGATCGCCGAGATGATCTCGGGTGAGCGGACGCTGGTTGACCCGACGCCATTTCGCACCGACAGGTTCTGAAAAAAAATGCCCTTCGCAAGGAAGGGCAAAAATTTGCCGGAGTTTTGGCGAAGCCCGGCAAATCGTCAGACCGGCCCGCCGATGGCGGGCGAAATTCTGATCAAGGGCGCTCAATCGAGCGCGAGATGCCGAGAATCAAACAAACGGATTCTCGACGCGAGGCCAGTATTTGAGGCTGCGGTGTCGATAGGGAAGTGCGGCGAAGTCAGGCGTCAATGCCCCTGGCGCCGCAAGATGCACGACGGCTTTCGCGCGAGGCGCGAATTCTGCCTGAAAATGCTGCGTCGATTTCACGATGACGAGACGCTTGGCGTCCATCGCAATGCCGAGACCGGTGAACGCGTCGACGCCAATGACTTGTGTTCGTACGGAAACGAGCACGATGTCCAGCCCGTTTGCGCCTTCCACCCAGACCGAACGTCCCAAAGGAATCGACATGCCGCGAATGCTCTGCGAGTGCGTGTCGTGCACGGCGCGTACCGTGACGCGTAAATCGATGGGATCGCCCGAGGCGGTGCCGCACTTCCCGCCGATCCGAAGATCGAGCGTGGCCCCGACACCGGCGTCCGCACAGATCTGAATGGCGCCGAGATCCCAGAAGCAACCCAGTGCGACGTCGGGAATGTCCCGCTCGACAACCCGTCGCAGGATGAAGGTGCTATCGCCCGGCGCGCCCCCGCCCGGGTTGTCGGCTACGTCTGCGACGACCACCGGACCGGTGCCGACGCCGAGTGCCACGTCGAGTCCGTGATCGAGATCGAGCCATTTGGGCTGGACCTCGTGGCGCAACGCCCAGAACTCGTTGCCCAACTGATGCGCCAGCGCAGCGGCACGCGCCGGATCGCCGTCCGCGATGACCCACAGCTTTGCCCCGGCCTCGGGCACATCGCCCCACGGAAAGCCGTGACCCAGGGAGACGGACAGAATGCCGTCATGCCCCTCGAACGACTTCATCCGTCGAACGAAGCCCGCCATCGGTTCTGTCGTCGTGTGCCACGCGCCGACCATCCGGCAATCGTGCACGGCGGTGACCGGGGAGATTCTCCGCTCGGCCGCTTGCGTCACGAGTCGGTAGACTTCATGCAGCCGGTCGATGCCGTCGGTGTGCGGATATTCCTTGTAGGCGATGAGAATATTGGCCGCGTATTGCATCAGCTCGGTGAAGTGGCAGTGCGGGTCGAGCGTCGCGGCAATGGGGACATCCGGGCCGACCACTTCGCGAACGCACGCGAGCAGATCGCCTTCGCAATCGTCGTGGTTCTGTGCCACCATCGCGCCGTGCAGCATGAGAACGACCGCGTCGAGCGGCAAGGCGGCGCGCACACCGGCGACGATTTCGTCGCGCAACGTTTCGTAGACTTCCCGAATCACCGGGCCGGACGGTTGCGCCTCTGCACTCAGCCCTTCGGCCAGTTCGTGACCGTCCGACTCTGCGAGACGACGAAGCTCGGCCATCATGTAGCCCACGCTATCGGACGCGCGGATGCTGGCGTCGCCCCGGTAGATCCCGTTCTCCTGAAATCCACCCCATCCCGTGGGGCACGGCGCGAATGTGTTTGTTTCGGTAGAAAGGTTTGCCGCGAAGATCTTCATTGCGAGTCCAAAGGTGTGAAGAAGGTCGTTTCACACACTCTATGAAGACCGCGTTGCCGGATTGTGAGCAGTGTGTATCGACATTGACACACACGCCGGATAACACGCTCGCGCGACGATCGACAGTTAGCGTCTGGGCAGTACCACGCGGGCGATCAGCCCGCCATCTCCAGCGTTGAGCAACGTCAGCGATCCTGCGTGACGTTTCACCACATCGTTCGCAATGGCCAGCCCGAGTCCGGTGCCGCCCGTATCGCGACTGCGAGATCCTTCAAGCCGGAAGAACGGTTCCAGGACCCGTTCGAGATCGCGTTCCGGAATGCCGGGGCCGCGATCCACGATATCGATCTGCACTTGCTCGTCGCCGTCAATCAGTTCGATGCGTGCTTCGCCGCCGTAGCGGATGGCATTCGCGACCAGATTGGTCAGGCAACGTTTCAACGCCAGCGGTTGCGCGAGGAGTGGCGCGATGGCGCCGTGCACCGAGACTCTCTGACCGCTTTCCAGCGCATCTTCCGCAATGGCATCCATCAGCGCATCGATATCGATAGGGCTGAATTCTTCGGTGACGGCCTCGTTACGAAGAAACGACAGTGTCGCGTCGAGCAACTGCGTCATCTCGTCGATGTCGGCAATCATCCGGTCGTTGAACTCCGAGCCTTCGAGGGTGCGCACTCGCAGACGCATACGCGTGAGCGGTGTGCGCAAGTCATGCGACACCGCAGCCAGAAAGCGATTGCGGTCATTGACCTGACGCCGGATGGCCGCCTGCATCGAGTTGAAGACGCGTGCCGCCTGACGCGCTTCGATCGGCCCCGCTTCGGGAATCGGCGGCGCGTCCATATTGCGCGACAACTCTGCTGCACCGGCTGCGAGCGACCGAAACGGCACCGACAGCATGCGTGCACCGACCCAGGAGGAGAAAAGCAGCGGCACGATCTGAACCGTGGCGGCCAGCCCCAATTGCAGTTCGGTCGACATACCGGGAGGCGCCCTGAAGGCGGCAGACGAATAGAACGTGTAAAGCAGCAACGCGGTACCCGCTTGCGTCAACGCCACCATAACGAGCATGACGAACAGCAGCCGATAGAACGCGGAATCGAACGATGGCTTGTGCATGAGAGGTGCGGCCGGCGCGGTAGAAGAGGATTCGATCATGCGCGCCATTATCCCGCGCGCATGTAGCGGCTTCGTCAACAGATTGTTTCAGAACGGAAACATCCGGGAGCACGCACCGTCCGTCTGAATCCCGCACAGGCGGGACGCTGTACTCAGGGGATCTATGTTTCACGCGCGATACAAAGTCCACATGAACCAGAAATATCGCACAAATAACGTTCATGCCAGAGCTAAGACTCTGATGAGCGTGGGCACACCGCGCAACACGATCCATACCGCGAAGGCATCGGCGATGACCGAGGCGCGGAAATCCCGGAGGAGACGACAGTGGCAATCAGACAGCATCGCAGGCAGACCGCAGGCACTTTGCGCCGATTCAGACTTCGACCCAACGGCGGCACCTGGCTGGTCGGTTCACTGCTGGGGCTGGCATCGGCCTACGGTCATGCGCAGACCGTGACACCGCCAGGTGCCGCGTCGGCGGTCAGTGCTGAAGCCGAGAACGCCAACCCGTCGGCCGACGCGAATGCCGTGGCTCCCGGCGCAGCGCAAACCGTGACCCCGGCCACGGCAAAGGACGGCGCGACGCTCAACACTGTCGTGGTGACCGCAACGCGCCGCCGCGAACCGGCACGCGAAGTGCCGATGCAGATCAACGTCATCTCGGCCGAAGAGTTGCAGAAGAGCGGTGCAAAGACGATGTCGGATTTCCTCTCGTCGGAGCCCGGTGTCGATCTCAACACGCAGGGCGGCAGCGGTTCGGGACAGATCAGCATGCGCGGTGTTACGACCGGCGAGCAAACGGGGCCGACCGTCGGCGTCTATGTCGATGACGTCGCCTTCGGCGGTAGCACGCTGTTCTCGCAAGGTGCGACGTTCGCGCTGGACATGAGCCTGCTGGACCTGAACCACATCGAAGTGCTGCGCGGGCCGCAGGGCACGCTCTACGGCGCTGGCGCGATGGGCGGGTTGCTGAAGTACGTCACCAACGAGCCGGATACGAACACGTTCTCGGGTCAGGCGAGCGCTGGTTTGTCGACGACCAAGCACGGTGGCATTGGCAATACCGCCAGCGCAGTCCTCAACATCCCCATCAAGAACGATGTGGCGGCCGTACGCGTGTCGGCGTTCAGTCAGCACGATGCCGGTTATATCGACGCCGTCGGGCCGCAGGCGGGCACGCGCGTCGACCGGGGAGACACGTACGGCGCGCGCGCCTCGCTGCTCCTCACACCCACGAGTCAGTTCACCGTGCGCTTGAGTGCGATCACCCAGAACATCAATCGAAACGCGCCGAACTACGTGGCCTACGACAACAGTGGCAAGCCTGTCGATGGTGATCTGACCACGCGCATTTATGCGCCCGAGCCGTTCCATCAGAACGTGCAGCTTTACTCGCTCGGCCTGGAGTATGACTTCGGATGGTCGCGCTTCAACTCGATCACGTCATATCAGTCGGTGAAGACGAATGCGCCGCAGGATCTGTCGGTCGTCTACGTGCCAGCGCTGGCCGCGCAGGGGTTGAATCTGAATTCGGTCGTGGCGGCGAACATCGCGTCGACGAACAAGGTGACGCAAGAGTTTCGTCTGACGTCACCCGGCAATCGTCAACTTGAATGGATTGCGGGACTCTTCTTCACGCGTGAGCGAAGCGAGTCGGATCAGGGGATTGTCGCGGCGTATCCCGACGGATCATCGGGATTCCTCTCGTCGCTCACGGCACCGAGTACGTACACCGAATACGCGGCGTATGGCGACCTGACGTACCACGTGACGCCGCGACTGGCGCTCACCGGCGGAATGCGGATTGCCCACAACAACCAGGACTTCAACCAGACTACCGGCGGTCTGCTGGGCGGACCGGCACAAACGATTTCCGCGCCCTCGTCGGACACCAGCAAGACCTACATGCTCACGGCGAGCTACGGTCTCACCGAGAACAGCAACGTCTACGTTCGTGCGGCCAGCGGTTATCGCCCGGGCGGACCGAACGCGCAACTCGTCAGCCCGATCACGGGGTTGCCGGGTAACGGCAATGCCACGTTCCAGCCCGACACGCTGTGGACGTACGAAGCTGGCTACAAAGCCGATCTGTTCGATAAGCGTCTGTCGCTGTCGGCCACGGTCTACGACATTGAGTGGAAGAACATCCAGCAGCTCGGTGCAATCGAGGGTGTCAATCAGGTGCTCAATGCAGGTAACGCGCGCATCAAGGGGTTCGAGCTGGCCAGCAGCTTCCGCCCGGACCGGCATTGGAATTTCGGTGTCGGCTTTTCGTACATCGATGCCAAGCTGACGCAGGGCAATGCGTCGACCGGCACGCAGTTGGGCGACCCGCTGCCGAACTCGGCGAAGTTCTCCGCGACGCTGACGGGGACGTATCACTTCTCGCTCGGCTCGTACGCCTCGTACGTCGGCATTGCGGAGCGCATTGTCGGCCGTCGTCACTCGGGCTTTAGCAACAGCACCGGTCGCCCCGATTATCAACTGCCGGGCTACGCCGTCACCGACCTGCTGGCGGGGATCGACTTCGGCAAGGCGAGCCTGAACTTCTATTTGCGCAACCTGTTCGACCGTCGCGCGCTGCTGGCCGCCGGTACTGCACTGATGCCGATGGGCGGCCCGGCGCTGGTCAGCGTGGAGCGTCCGCGCACGTTCGGTGCAGTGCTGACGGTGCCGTTCTGATACCTGAGATGCCTCATAGATCCTCGGAGACCTTCCAATGACTTTGCAACAACAAGACCTGCACGCTCGCCTCGACGCGCATCTCGCGCAATTCAACCGAAGCGATGCGCCGGGGCTCGTAGTCGGCGTCGCCCGCGACGGACGTGTGCTCTACCGCAAGGGGTTCGGCATGACGAGCCTCGAACACGGTGTGGCTAACACACCGGCCACCCGCATGCGAATCGGCTCGACCAGCAAACACTTTGCCTGTCTCGCCGCGCTGCTGCTCGCGGAGGAGGGCAAGCTGGATATCGACGCGGGCGTTCGGGCCTATCTGCCGGAAGTCCCTGTGCCCGTAGGCGAGCCGACGCTGCGTCAACTGATGACGCACACCAGCGGCTATCGCTGTTATCTGGACCTGTCCGTCATTACGCAGGGGGTGTCACCGATCGGGCGCGGCATGCCGCTGGAAATCGAACTGCGTCAGCAAGACGCCAATTTCCCGCCCGGCGAGCGGATGATGTATTGCAACGGCGGATACCACTTGCTGTCGCAGATCATCGCGCGTGTCGCTGGCATGTCCTTCGAGCAATTTCTCGATGAACGCATCTTCCGCGTGATGGGGATGAGCGACACGGAGTCCGTCAGCGACGACCTGCGCATTCGCCCTCGCATGGCCACGCAGCATGTGCCCGACGGCGAGGGCGGATATTTGCGTGGGCTGTTCCCGAGTCTCGATGTGCTGGGGGAGGGGGGGATTGTCTCCACCATCGACGACATGCTGAGATGGGCTGCGCATTTGCGTCACCCGAACCGACTGGGGAGCGCCGGGACGTGGCACGAAATGCTGACCATGCCGACGTATTCGAGCGGCGAGACCGGCATCTACGCGCTGGGCTTGATGCGTACGAAGTATCGCAATGTCGAAACCGTTCATCATGCGGGCGGCGTCTTCGGCGGCACGTGTCAGATGCTAACGGTGCCGTCGCACGCACTGGACATCGTTCTGATGAGCAACGGTGCGCCCATCGATCCCGCCGCGCTGGCGACCGAGATCGTGGATATCGTTCTGGGCGACGACGTGCTTGGGCCTCCGCGACAGGTGGCAGAGCCGACGTCGGAAAATCCGGGGCTTCTCGGTAAGTACCTGAGCGCCGATCCGGTTCAACTCGTAGAGATCGTGGAACGGGACGGAGGGCTCCACGCGGCGACGAACAACGCGATACACCCTGCACAACCGCTGATCGCAGACGAGCGTGGGTATCGTATCGAGGATGGCGCGGGCGCACGGATACGCGTCATACCGCATGAGCGCGCGGCGTCGGGTGACGTGCCTGCGATCGATTTCGTCGAAAACGGCCACGTTCTCACGCTCCGGCGTTACGAAGGCACGCCATCGGCCGAGGTGTTGCAGAGGGAGGGGGTCTGCGGTCGCTACTTCAGTCACGATGCCGACGCCAACGCGCTGATCTCGAAGGAAGACGGCGTTCTGGTGCTGTCCATTCGTGGCGCGACAGGTGGTGCACGCTATCACCTCAACGCGCTCACGCGTGACGTCTGGACGTTCCGGCCTGCCGATGCGTCTGCGCTAAGCGCCGGTGTGGTGCTTGTCGAGCGTAGCGAAGACAAGGCCACGCGGTTTTCGCTGTACACGTCCCGCACGCGAGGGCTGGCGTTCTCTCGGATCGGGTGATGAGGAAGTGGGGAGGGAGCGTAGGTTCCCTCCCTTCCTGTCATAACTTTGTGAACCGAAGGTTTCGGGTCCGGGCCGTGTTGACGGAAATTCCCTCCACAAGTCGGGTGTCTGGGTGCCTGACGATAGCCAGCGTTCCCGTGAGCATCGCGTTCGGTCCGCACGGCGAGAAGCGAAGCAGATCGCTGTCGACCGGAAAGACCTCGTAGCAGCATTCACCTGCGACCCCAGCCATCACCAGCGACATGACGGCGCAGCCGTCGCCCGGCGGCTGTTCCTGCGACAGCGGGCGCAACGTGGCGCGAGCGTTCGCTTCTTCGCTGATATAGACGCCGTTCAGGGCGTCGATAGCTTCGAGGTCTGGCGATGCCTGCGACACCATGCGGCGAAAGTTTGCCGGGTGACCGCAATGCACAATCCGCAAATGTCCGGTGTCATTAGGATCGATGTCGGTCCCCCATTGCAACCGGAATGTTCCGTCACCACTCGACTCGGACGCGAATTCCCGTGCGCCGCCTTCCGGCGCATCGCGTTCATAGAGCGTTGGAATACCTGGTTCGAGTGGCCCGCTAAGCGTCATACGTCCATCGCGCTCGACGACGTCGTAGACGACATCGCCGCTTGAGTCACGATAGGTGCCGGTGCAGGCAGAGTAGGGGAGCATGGGCGCGGCGGCCGGCGCGGGGAACGCCTGCATCTGATCTGCGAGCAGGATGTCGAGCATTCGCAGCGAAAGCGCCAACGGTGACGAAACCGCCCCATTACTCAACAACACGATGTCGACACCGTACTCAGGTACGCACAACATCTGACACGTCCCTCCCACGACGCCGCCCGCATGGTGGATCAGTTCACACCCGCGATACTGCGTGCGCTTCAGACCCATCATGTAATCGCTGCGTAGCCCGCTGGAGAACGTGGGCGACGAGAACATCGCTTCCCAGGTGACGCGATTGCCGACGATCTTCTCGCCGCGCAGATGAGCGCACCATCGCAGCATGTCGTCGATGCAGGAGACGACGCAGCCTTCGCCGAGTATTTCGCGCGAAGGGAACAGGCCTCGCTCGTAAGCCCCGTCGCTGCGCTTCACATGGCACGCGGCCATGCGGTTTCGAATCTGGAAATCGTCGGACAGGCAGAACGTATCGCGCATCCCCAACGGTTCGAAGATTTCTGACGCGAGGAACGACGCGAACGATTGCCCGCTGACACGTTCGATGGCCAGCGACACCAGGTGATAGCCGCCGTTGCAGTACATCATCCGCTCCCCGGGCGGGAAGTTGACGTGCGTCTGACGGCGCTGAATGTCGAGCAAATAGCCCGCCTGCGGGGCCGCCAATCCGTTCGTGAGCAGCGAGATGTCGAGCGCGCAGCGCTGGCCGCTGGTGTGGTACATGAGCGAGCGCAGCGTCGGCTCACCCGCGACGCCTGTCAGTTCCGGCAAATACCGGCGGATGGGGGCGTCTATGTCGAGCGCTCCGGTCTCCTGAAGCAGCAGGGCGGCAAGGCAGGTCATGTGCTTGGTCGTCGAACCTATGCGCAGTCGGGGCCGCGTATCGAGGGCGATGCCCAGTCCGACGTTCGCCATCCCGAAGGCGCGACGCAGCACGACCTTCGCGTCGATGGCCGCGCCGACGACGACACCGGGCGCGTCGCTTCGATTGAACGTCTCAAATAGCGCGATGAGCGCATCGTCGTCAAATGGCACGCGTGCTGACACGGCAATCCTCCTGAGTCACGTTGCAACCCGCTCGACGTCGTCGACGCCCCACAGGCTGTCTGGCCTCAGCACGTACCCGTTCCGGTACTGGAACGAGGGCGACCGATCCTCGGCCAGAAAGCAGGGGCCGTCGAGATCGACGCGGTCGCAGACCTGTCCGAGGAGGTAGGCCGGTGCCAGACCGAGCGAAGTGCAGGGCATGCATCCGACCATGACCGAAAGGCCGAGATCTCGAATCGGGGCGACGAGGGACAGCGCGCGCGTGAGGCCGCCGCATTTATCGAGCTTGATGTTGACGACGTCGTACCGGCGGGCGACGGCGGTGATGTCGTTCAGATCCTGAAACGATTCGTCAGCCGCGAGGCGAATCGGGTACGACATTGCTTCGAGGCATGCGTCCTCGCCCACGGGCAAGGGCTGTTCGAGCAGATCGACACCAACTTCCTGCAAGACCGGCAGCATCCGGTGCATGTGGTCTTGCGTCCAGCCCTGATTGGCGTCCACGGCCAGTGCTACGTCGGGGCACGCCTTGCGAATCGCAACAAGGCGGTCTGCGTCGAGTGCGTTCCCGTCCAGCTTGATCTTCAACGTTGTAGCGCCCACATAGCGCCTTGCCGCATCGGCCATCGCCTCAGCCGTACCGACACCGACTGTGAGCGAGGTGCGCAGGGGGCGCAGGCGGGCGCGTCCGGACAGGCGTGCGACGGTCATGCCGCACCGCTGCGCGGCCAGTGACCACAGCGCGGCATCGACGGCATTTCTCGCACCACCGGCAGGTAACAGCGAGATGAGGTCTTCGCGGGAGATGCCGCGCTCGATGTCGGCTCGCACGGCGGCAATCTGTTCGGCCATGCTTTCCGGCGTCTCGCGCCGGTAGTAGACACCAGCCGCTTCCCCTCGGCCTCGGCACTGCCCGGACCTCAGTGAGACGACCAGGACTTCGGCCGCATCGACCGTGTGACCCGAGATGTGAAAGGGCGTGGCCAGCGGCCACCGTTCGATGCGAACGGAAAGGGTGCAGGGAATCGTCATAGGTATTCAGGCTCAACGCATGAATAACTCATGCATAACGTTCGATGGCGAGGCGCACGGCGTTGGCCGCGTTGCGCATCAGAAGACAGGCGACGATGAAGCCGGACAGAGATACGGCAACAATGGCCCAGATCAGACCGGTGGCAGTGCCGTGCAGGTGATCCGACATCAGGCCGATGGCGACGGGGCTGCCGGACTGCATCAGTACCGTCGTCAACACACCGATGGCTGCCACGCGTGAGCGCAGATACGGCGGACAGATGCTCTGCATCAGGCCCGGGAACATGATCATCCCTGCCACGACGCACATGAACTGCGCGCCGAAGAGGAGGTAGACGTACGACACGGACGGCGCAATCAGATAGCCGAGGCTGACGACGCAGGCCCCGAGCGCGCCCCATTCGCACACGCGTAGCGGCGCGAGCACTCCGAGCCGAGTGGTGAGGCGACGTGCAACGAGCCACCCGAGCACACATCCGATCACGCTGCCAACCATCGCGGCGCCGCCGAGACCGGCACCGGCGGTCGCGGGCGTCGCGCCGAAGAAGCGCACGGCGACGACCGGCATCCAGCTCGTAACGCCCGCGAAAGCCATGTTGATCAGCGCGATCGCCCCGAAGAAGCGAAGCATCATCGGCATCTCGCGGCGGAAGTACTCACCGGCCGCCAACCCGGGCGCCGCCGTCTCTCCGGTCGGGGAGGGGACGTCCGAATGCGCGTAGCGAGGACGAATCATCGCGACGATCAGCACCAGCAGCGGCGCAGGGACGGCAACGGCGAAGAACGCAATCCGCCACGCGGACGTGCCCGCCAGCCCGAAGGGCAGCGTGCCATGCAGCGTATCGATCCCCTGAATCAGCAGGCCGCCGAGCGCCATACCCGCGCCGGCGCTCAACAGATTGACCATGGCGAAGACGGAGTTGGCGAGAATGCGCTGTCGCGCAGGAAAGAGGTCGGGCAGCAAGCCGTAGATGATCGGCATGAGTCCCGCTTCGCCAATGCCCAGACCGATGGAGGCGATAAAGAGCGTCCAGAAGCCGGTCGCCAGACCACACGCCGCCGTTGCCGCACTCCAGAGCAGGATGCAAAGCGCCAGCACGACACGTCGGTCCATGCGGTCCGCCAGCCATCCGATGGGGATGGCGGCCGCACCGGCGAAGAGCGCGATACCGGCCCCCTGCAGCAGCCCGACCTGAATGTCGGCAAGGCCGAATTCGGCGCGGATGAGTTCGGCCAGAAGCACCAGCATCTGGCGGTCCACGTTGGCGAAGAAGGTCACGACGACGAGGGCAAGAAGCCCGAGCCACGCGCCGACCCCCGCGTAGCGCGCGCGGCGCGCCCTGGCGGCATACCCCGGCGTACCCGGTGTATCGGTGTTCGTTTCCAGCATTTGTAGTCCAGTAGTAGGGCGAGTGGGGCGTCTGACGCTTCAGCGCGCGAGGCCGCTGGCGAACGGTCGGGCGGTCATTGCGCGAACCGTTCGTTGCCGACGAGGCCGATGCGCGTCACGCCCAGCTTTTGCGCGGACGCCATGACCATCGCAACCGCCCGGTAGGGAGCCTGTGCGTCGGCCCGCAAGTGCAGCTCGGTGGGCGGTGTGGAAGTCGCGGCTTCGGTGAGATGGGTTTCCAGTTGCGCGCGGTCGGCAAGCGGAGAGCCGTCCCACGCCACGACACCGCTTGCGTCGACGTCGACCTGCACGACGAGCGGCGGCGCTGGCGGCGCGGCGTTGGATGGCGTGGGCATGTCGAGTTTGACGGCATGCGTCTGGATCGGGATGGTGAGGATCAGCATGATCAGCAGCACCAGCATGACGTCGATGAGCGGCGTCGTGTTGATCTCCACCATGATGTCGCTGTTCTCGCCAGCGCCCGATGGCATGGTCATGGCCATGGCAGTCTCCTGAGGTGGTGCGCGCGGCGCGCTATTGACGCGGCGGCGCTTCGGTAATGAAGTCGACCTTGGCGATGCCCGCCCGCTGGCACGCCAGAACAACGCGGCCAATCGCGGCGTAACGCGCATCGAGGTCGCCGCGAATATGGACTTCGGGCTGCGGGGTCTGCACGGCGACCGCCTTGAGTTTGTCCAGCAGCGTTGCAGCGTCGGGAATGCGTCGCTCGTCCCAATACACCTCGCCATCGTGGGTGACGGCGAGGACAACGTTCTGGGGCGTGGTCTGCAGCGGTTGAACCGCTTCCTTCGGCAGCGTGACGGGTACGGTGTGCGAGACCACGGGAATGGTGATGAGGAAGATGATGAGCAACACCAGCATCACGTCGACGAGCGGCGTCGTGTTGATCGTCGCCATGACCTCGTCGTGCTCTGCGCCACCCTCCCCACTGGATACGGTCATCGCCATGGCATCACCCCACGCGAGCGACTTGCGAGGTGCGCGTCGCCACGATGGCCGACGCCGTCGTCTTACCCGTGAGCAGCACGTTGTGCAGTTCGCTGCCGAACTCGCGCACGCGTTCCATAACAGCCTTGTTACGGCGCACGAGCCAGTTGTAGCCGAGCACGGCGGGCACAGCCACGGCCAGACCGATGGCCGTCATGATCAGCGCTTCGCCCACTGGCCCAGCGACCTTGTCGATGGACGCCTGACCCGCAATGCCGATGGCGGTGAGCGCGTGATAGATGCCCCACACCGTGCCGAAGAGGCCGACAAACGGTGCGGTAGATCCGACCGTGCCCAGGAACGACAGCCCGTCCTGGAGGCGATTCGAGACGCCAGTCATCGAGCGTTCGATAGCGGTGGCGACCCAGGTATTCAGATCGACTTGTTCAAGCAGCGCACCGTGGTGGTGGTCGCGCGCCGACAAGCCGGTTTCGGCGATGAAGCGAAACGGGCTGCCCTCATCGAGCGAGCGCACGCCTTCGGAGAGCGATTGAGCGCTCCAGAACTTCTGCTCCGCCGCACGCGCCCGGCGCAGCACCTTGGCCTGTTCGAGCAGCTTGGCAACGATGATGTACCAGCTCCCCATCGACATGATCACGAGGATCAGCAGGGTCCCGCGAGCGATCATGTCGCCGCCTTCCCAGAGGGCTTCCAGACCGTAGGGGTTCGTCACCGTGGTGGCGGCATGCGCGCTGAGCGACGCAAAGGCCGTCATCATCGATACCAAGGCCATCGGAACCGCGAGACCGCGTGCACGCGGCATGACGCGAGATTGGAACTGAAACATGGTTGTCTCCTCGACGTAAATCAGGGTGGAAGATGGGCTGTTGAGCACAGCCTCAATTGAGTTGGAAATCGAACGGGACTTGCACGCGGACCTCCTGTCCTTGTGCAACGCACTGGAACTGGCGCACCGCGCTCTCGGCAGCACGGTCCAGCACTGGCGCGGCGGAACGGGCGACGCGAAGCTGTTTGATCTGCCCGTCGGTGCCGACCACGAACTCGACGAGTACGCTGCCCGTGATGTTGTCGCGCTGGGCTTCCCGGGGATAACGGATCGCGGCACGCACTTGCGCTGAGTTCGGACAGACGACGCCGACGTTGGCGGGCACGGGCTTGCTCACGGGCGGTGCGGGCGGTGCGACCGGCGCCGTGTCGACAGGCTTGTCGGCCTGTGCGGCGATGGCGTTCGGTTGCGGCGCGCTCTGCACCTGCACTTCGGGCGGCGGCACGTAAGCCTTGGGCTGGACGACGGGGCGCGGCGCGGGTGCGATCTTCTTCACCGGCGGTGGCGGGGGCGGCGGAGGAGGCGGTTTGATCTCCTCGATGATTCGTGTCTCAATGGGCGCCTGAATGATTGTCGCGACCCGGGTGGCGAGGCCACTGAGCAAGGCATACAGAATCAGGGCGTGCAGTAGCAGTGCAACACCGATACCGAGCATTCTCCGGGCGGGCGGTTTGGGTTGGGCGTAATTCATGGACTACGTGTCTCCTGCCTGCTTATGTCTTGTGTGGAGTCACGTTACGGCGCGGGTATTTCTGGTTCATCTCGACTTTGTATCGGGTTTGATACATAGCGCAGATGATGCGAAGGCGACGCGCAGTCGACGAATGGGCCTGCTTGCCAAATGTTTCAGGACTGCAACAATGCCGCAAGAATGCCTGCACGTTCCTCGCGGATAATCAGGGCATGGAGACGCCGGGCGTGGGGACGGGAAGGGGAGGAACGCCCCGACGTGTCGGAGACTAGAAAAGGAAAATCATCATGGCAACGCACGTACTTGTCGTCGACGACGATGCGCAGATCCGCAGTCTGCTTTGCGATTGCCTTGCCGACTTCGGCATGACCTGCATGCAGGCGGCCAACGGCGAGGAGATGCACCGGGTGCTGGAGCACAGCGACATCGACATTGTCGTGCTTGATTTGATGCTGCCGGACAGCGACGGCCTGACGCTCTGCCGGGAACTGCGCACGACATCGGACATACCGATCATCATGCTCACGGCGCGCGGCGAGATGACCGACCGGATCGTGGGGCTTGAACTCGGGGCAGACGACTATGTCGTGAAGCCGTTCGAGCCGCGCGAGCTGGTGGCGCGAATCCAGACGATTCTGCGTCGCACGAAAGCGCAGGCGAGAACGGCGACCGAGCAGAAAGACGAGCGGAAATTTGCGGGATGGCGTCTGAGCCTGATCGGGCGCCATCTCATCGCTCCGGACAACACCGTCATCCCGCTCTCGAATGCAGAGTTCAGGCTGCTCAATGCGTTTCTTTCTGCACCGGGGCGCGTGCTCAGTCGTGAGTACCTGATGGATACGGCGCGCGGGAAGTCCATCGATGCGTTCGACCGCAGCATCGATGTCCAGATATCGAGGCTGCGGCACAAACTGCGTGAAGACATCAAGGAGCCGCGCCTGCTGCGCACGATTCGCGGCGAAGGCTATATGCTCGACGTGCGCGCGCAATCGGGGATAGAGGGGTAAGCGCGTCCGCTCGCATCCCGGCTCGTTGCAGGCGGAACGTTCACGCCTGCTGACGGCGTTGGCCTGAAATATCGGTGTCTCCTTCGCAGGGGACACTTGACGCCGAACCAACCAACTAGTAGATTGGCTGCCGTTGGGACGCTGTCACGGGCGTCAAACGCATGCGTGAGGTATGGCATCACGCGCCATTTCGTCTAATCGAGTTAAGGACCATGAGCGTCGAGCTGTCTCCCCGGGCGACCGAAATCGCAGAGCACACGAAGCAACTGCTGGCAGCGGGCGGTTATCACGGGTTCAGCTACGCCGATCTGTCCGAGCGGGTGAACATCGGCAAGGCTAGCATTCATCACCACTTTCCGAGCAAAGCGGATCTGGTGCTGACGGTGGTCAAGCGGCATCGCGAGCAGGCGCGCGACGGGCTGGCGGCGCTCGACCAGCAAGTGGCCGATCCGTCGGCGCGTCTCACCGCTTACACGAATTACTGGGCGGGGTGCATTCGCGACGGCTCGATGCCGATGTGCATCTGCGCCATGCTGGCGGCGGAATTACCGATGATCCCGGCGGAAATCGCCGACGAGGTGCGACGCTATTTCGACGATCTGACGGCGTGGCTCGCATCGGTGCTTGAAGCCGGTGTGGAGAAGGGGCAGTTCCGGTTGAACGGCAGCGCGCTGGTCGAGGCGCAGGCGTTTATGTCCACGGTGCACGGCGCGATGTTGACGGCACGGGCATTGGGAAACGCGGATTCGTTTCAGGCGATTTCGCAAGTGGCGATCAGCCGCTTGAGTTCAACGAAATAAGTTTAGCGAAATGACGTCGACCGACTGAACATCGTTCGGGCGAGCAGACAGAAGGGGGCGCAATTGCGCCCACTTTTTGAAGTATCAAACCAACCAACTAGTCGGTCGAAGGAGTTCCCTCCATGCCTCATCCTATTTCCACCTTGGGCGCGGTGCATACCGCCATCAGTGTCGTGACGTTCGCGGCGGGCATCTCCAGCTTCGTTCGCTATCGAAAGATCGACCCGGCCAATCGCTCTGGCCAGCTTTATCTGGTCGGAATGTTGATCTCGGTGCTCACGTCGTTCGGGCTATCGAGTACCGGCGGGTTCAACGTCGGCCACGCACTGGGCATCATGGCGTTGCTCGCGACGCTGGGCGGTTTGCTCGTACCGAAGATCGATTTCCTAGGACGTGTGCGCCCGTACCTGTCCCAGTTCGCTTTCGGGTTCAGCTTCTTTTTGCTGCTGGTGCCGGGGATCAACGAGACGCTGACGCGATTGCCTGCGAGCCATCCGCTCGCGAGCGGTCCGGAGTCGCCGCTCGTGCGCGGCGCGCTCGGCGCGTGGCTGGGCATCTTCGTGCTCGGCTCGATCGTGCAATTCCTGTGGCTTCGTTCGCAGCGTAGCCGGGCGTAAGCGGCTGCGTGACGGAACGTGCGGGGGGGACGTCGACATTGATTCGACGCTCTCCCGTTGCAATATCAGTCGACGCCGTCGAGCGCGAAGTCGACCGCTGCCATCGCGTGCAATTCGGTGGTGTCGAATAGAAGCAGGTCGGTGTGTTCAGGCTTCACGAGCAGGGAAATCTCGGTGCATCCGAGAATGATGGCTTGCGCGCCGCGTGCGGTGAGCCGTTGCATCACATCCAGATAGACGGCGCGCGATGCGTCGCTGACGATGCCGACGCAAAGCTCGTCGTAGATGACACGATGCACGGCGCCGCGGTCGTCGCTGTCCGGCACGAGCACGTCGAGTCCGAATTTCTGGTGCAGTCGTGACTTGATGAAATCCTGCTCCATCGTGAACGCCGTCCCTAGCAGGCCGACGCAGGTAATCTCGCGTGCCTTTGCAGCATGCCCGACCGGGTCGGCGACGTGGATGAGCGGGATCGAGACCGCGTCTTCGATGTAGTTCGCCAGCTTGTGCATCGTGTTCGTGCACAGCACCACACAGTCCGCGCCGCCTGCTTCCAGACGCTTCGCCGCCTCGCGCAACATCACACCGGCGTCATCCCAGCGTCCCTCATGCTGGGCTCGCTCAATCGGGCCGAAATCCACGCTGAACATCAGTGTCTGCGCTGAGCGCAGCGGGCCGAGTTTAGCCTGCACCGCCTCGTTGACGATGCGGTAGTACTCCACGCTGGATTGCCAGCTCATGCCGCCGATAAGGCCGATGGTGCGCATGAAAATTCCTCGTTCGGTAACGACGATGTTCGCTTGATGTGCGCGTGACTTCCGATTAACGGCGCACCAGCGCCACAACGTAGACGCAAGGCTGCTTGCCTGCGTTGAGGAAAGTGCACGGTGCGGGTGGTCCGAGCTGAAGGCAGTCGCCTTCCTTGAGTTCGTACGTCAACTCGCCTTCCTCGAACGTGAGCGTTCCCTTGCGCACCCAGATCTGCTGATGCTGAAACGTGAAGGCCGACGACGGATACGACACGTTCACGCCCGGCGGCAAGGTCACTTCCAGCAACTCCAGCATGCCGCCATTGCGCGGTGACACGGCGCGGCGCAGATAGCCCGTCTCTGGGTCCTGCCAGACCAGTTGCTCTGCTTCGCGGCTCAGTCGCTCACCGGATTGCTCGGCGAGCGAAAGCAGCATCGACAGTTGCAAACCGAATGCACCCGAGAGACGACCGAGCAGTGCGGCCGTCGGGCTGGCCGCACCACGTTCGATCTTGCTGATCATCGCCTTCGAGACACCGGAGCGTTCGGCCAGATCGCCCAACGACCAGCCGCGGGATTCGCGTTCGATACGGATGCGATGCGAAATCGCGGGCGTCGGGTCCACCATCGGGGGAGTCATGCAGAGATTCCAAGGGTTTCGGGTTGCGAAATTATACAAGTCACCTCTATCACGACCCGGAAATTAAGCGTTTACCCCCATCCGAAACATTTTTGATCGTAGTCAAACGTCTACTATAGTAAACGGCAACAACGGATCGAACCGCATTGGTCCTGCCCCTAATTTGTTGCAGACAAGGAGTCAACATGCCCCGTGAAATTCGACTGAACGCCTTCGAGATGAACTGCGTGGGTCATATCCAGCAAGGTCTGTGGACGCATCCGCGCGATCAATCCACGCGCTACAGCGAGTTGCAATACTGGGTCGACTACGCGAAGAAGCTGGAGAAGGGGCTCTTCGACGGGATGTTCTTCGCCGACGTGGTCGGCGTGTACGACGTCTACGGCGGCAACGCCGATGCCGCGCTGCGTAACGCCGTGCAGGTGCCGGTCAATGATCCGCTCATGCTGATCCCGGCCATGGCCGCCGCAACGCAACACCTCGGCTTCGGCGTCACGGCCAACCTGACCTACGAGCAACCGTTCCTGTTCGCGCGCCGTATGTCGACGCTCGATCACCTGACGGGCGGGCGCATCGGCTGGAACATCGTGACGGGCTATCTGGATAGCGCCGCGCGCGCCATCGGCATCGAAGGGCAGATCGCGCACGACGATCGCTACGACCTCGCGGACGAGTACATGTCGCTGGTCTACAAGCTGTGGGAAGGGAGCTGGGACGATGACGCCGTGCTGGCCGACCGCGCGGGCGGCGTCTACGCCGATCCGTCGAAGGTGCGCGTGATTCATCACCACGGCAAGCAATACAAAGTCGACGCGATGCACCTGAGCGCCCCGTCGCCGCAACGTACGCCAGTGCTGTATCAGGCCGGTTCGTCGCCGCGCGGTTGCCAGTTCGCGGCCACCCACGCCGAGTGCGTTTTCGTGAACGGCCAGAAGATGGACGGCGTGAAGGAGATCGTCGACACGATCCGCGCGGAGGCTGTGAAGTGCGGCCGCGAAGCGAGCGACGTCAAAGTCTTCATGGGCGCGACGCCTATCGTTGGCCGCACCGACGCCGAGGCAAAAGAGAAGTTCGAAGAGTATCGTCGTTATGTCAGCTCGGAGGGCGCGCTCGCGCACGCGGCTGCGTCGCTTGGCATCGACTTCGCCAAGTACGACATCGACGAGCCGATCGATACCGGCAAGAGCCAGGCCATTGTGTCGAACGTGACGGCCATGACGCGCGCCGCTGGTCCGCAATGGACGCGCCGCAAGCTGCTCGAACAAATGGTGCTCGGCAGCCGCCAGACCCCGTGGATCGGCTCGGCGCAGACCATTGCCGACCAGATGATGGCGTGGAGCGAGGCGACGGGGATCGACGGCTTCAACTTGTCGCGCACCGTTGTGCCGGAGTGCTTCGAAGACGTGATCGAACTCGTGGTGCCGCTATTGCAGGAGCGCGGCGCGTACAAGACTTCGTACGGCGACGGCACCTACCGCAAGAAGCTCTTCGGCCATGACCGTCTGCCGCAGACGCACAGCGCTGCGCAGTACCGCTCGGGCGCGAAGTAAGCGTCCCCGTGAAACCGAACCGTCACGTAGCATCGAACGAGGTGAAGGAAATGGACAAGAGCACGGTGGACAAATCGATCTTCCGCGAGGCGATGGCTGGCCTGGGCGCTGCCGTCAACGTCATCACCACCGACGGCCCTGGCGGGCTGGCCGGATGCACGGCCTCCGCAGTATGTGCCGTCACCGACGATCCGCCCACGCTGCTCGTTTGCATCAACCGGGCGAGCCGCAACAACGCCGTGATGCGCGAGAACGCACGCCTGTGCGTGAACGTGCTGTCGGCCGACCAGCGCGACATTGCCATGCAGTTCGCGACGAAGGATCTGTCGATCGAGACGCGTTTCGCCAGCGGCGACTGGGACACCTTGCACACCGGCGCACCGGCGTTGCAAGGCGCAGTGAGCGTGCTCGACTGCGAGGTCTCGTCCATCACCGAAGTCGGCACGCACACCGTCTTCTTCTGCGAAGTCAAGGCGGCGCGCTCGGCTGGGGCACTCGACGGCCTGATCTATTTCGCACGCGGCTTCCACCGCGTCGGCATGGTCGCGCAAGCGCTCTCCGCCTGAGGACGCCCCGCCCATGAAGTCTATGTCCACCCTGCGCGAACACGGCGCACCCGACGGCAAGCTCGCCTCACTGGGGATTGTGCTGCTGGCGCAAGTGGCGGCAATGGGCGTCTGGTTTTCGTCGACGACCGCCGTCGCGCTCATCAAGCGCACGCAGGCGATTGCCTCGGGCGACGAGGCGATGCTCACCGGTGCGGTGCAGCTCGGGTTCGTGATCGGCACGGTCGTGTCGGCCACGCTCGCGCTGCCCGACCGCTACGACCTGCGTCGGATCTTCGCGGCGTCGGCGCTGATGGCGGCGCTCTCGACCGGTGCACTCGCCGTGCTGCCGCCAACAGGGCCGATGGTGATTCTGTTGCGACTAATCACGGGCATTTGCATGGCTGGCGTCTATCCGGTCGGTATACGGCTCGTGGCCACGTGGGCCAAAGCCGACCTCGGTTTGCTGATCGGCTTGCTGGTCGCGGCGCTCACGCTGGGCTCCGCGAGTCCGCATCTGGTGGGCGGCTTGCAAGATCTCGACTGGCGCTGGGTTTATCTCGCGGCAGCCACGCTGGCTGTGGCGTCGGGCGTGGCTATCGGCTTCGCGCAGATCGGCCCGAACATCAAGCGGGCGGCGCGCGTCGACTTCACGAAGGTCACGCAGGCGTGGCGCGACCCGGCGGTGCGGCTGGCGAATCTGGGCTACCTCGGTCACATGTGGGAGCTATATGCCATGTGGGCGTGGCTCGGTTTGTTCCTGCAATACACGTTGAATTTGCACGGGATAGCGGATTTTCACGAGAAGGCCGAGATGCTGACGTTCGCCGTGATCGCGTTCGGTGCGGTCGGTGCGTGGGCGGGCGGCATGCTTGCGGATCGTCTGGGCAGAACGCTCGTCACGATAGGGGCGATGGCGCTCAGCGCGACGTGCGCCGTTGTGATCGGCTGGCTGCCTGCGGCACCGCTAGCACTCGTCGTAGGTGTCGCATTCGTGTGGGGCTTTTCCGTCATCGCAGACTCCGCGCAGTTTTCGGCGGCCGTCGCGGAGTTGGCGGACCCGACGTCGGTCGGCACGCTGCTTACCGCACAGACATGCGCTGGCTTCCTGCTCACGCTCGCCAGCATCCGGCTGGTGCCGGTGATCGTGACCCACCTCGGCTGGCAGGGCGGCATGGGGGTGCTCGCCATCGGACCGGCCCTCGGCTGCGTGGCGATGTGGCGATTGCGTCAGCACCCGGCGTCGCTGCGCATGGCCGGTGGCAAGCGATAGCACGACAGCACACGAAGCGCTTTTCTTCTGTACCTCAAGTAACCCGAGACGTTGAAATGTATTCCTATCCCGACATCAAGATGCTGATCGGCGGTCAGTGGCGCGCAGCGCCCGGCCAGCCGGTGACGAACCCCTCGGAAGGCACGACCATCGGCACCGTTCCGACGGCGACGCTCACCGACCTCGACGACGCTTTGGCTGCGGCTGAGCGTGGTTTCCGCGTCTGGCGACGCACGTCGCCTGCGCAGCGCAGCGAGATCATGCTGCGCGCCATTACGTTGCTCAAGGAGCGCGTCGAAAGCATCGCGTTCGCCATCTCGCTGGAACAAGGCAAGACGCTTGCGCAAGCCCGCGCAGAAGTGTTGCGCGGCTGCGATCTGATGACGTGGGATGCCAACGAAGGCAAGCGTCTTTACGGTCGTGTCATTCCCGCCGAGCCGGGCATGCGTCATACCGTGGTGCGTGAACCGCTCGGCGTGATCGCGGCCTTCACGCCGTGGAACTTCCCGATGAGTTCACCTGCGCGCAAGGTCGGCGGCGCACTCGCGGCGGGTTGCTCGATCATCCTCAAAGCGGCGGAAGAAACGCCCGCCGGTGCCGTGCTGATGGCGCAGGCGTTCCAGGACGCAGGCTTGCCCGACGGCGTGTTCAACCTCGTGTTCGGCGACCCCGCGACGATTTCGTCGCATTTGATCGCAAGCCCCGTTGTGCGCGGCATCACGTTCACGGGCTCCACGCCGGTCGGCAAGCACCTCGCCGGGTTGACAGCGAAGCATATGAAGCCCGCCATTCTGGAACTGGGCGGTCACGCACCGGTCATCGTGTGCGACGACGCGGACCCCGAAGCGGCGGCGCTTGCTTGCGTCAAAGGCAAGCTCAACAACGCCGGTCAGGTGTGTGTGGCGCCCACGCGCTTCTTCGTCCATCGCAAGGTCTACGACGCCTTCACGGCAGCCTTCGCGCGTCACGGCGCGGCGATCCGTGCGGGTCACGCCCTCGAATCGTCGAGCGACATCGGCCCGGTGGTGAACCAGCGGCGTCTGGACGCGTTGCATTCGCTGGTCGACGACGCGGTGGCACGCGGTGCCCGCGTGCTGTGCGGTGGCGCTCGCGCCGAAGACCCCGGCTATGTGTTTCCGTTCACCGCACTGGCCGACGTGCCGCCTGATGCGCGCGCAATGCTCGAAGAACCGTTCGGCCCGCTGTCGCTGATCGTGCCCGTCGATAGCCTCGACGAAGCTATCGAACGCGCTAACAGCGTGCCCTATGGGCTGGCGGGGTACGCATTTACCCGCTCGGCGGCGAATGCCTACCGCCTCGGCGACGAACTCGAAGTCGGCAACCTTGCGATCAACCATCTAGTTTCGGCAGTCTCCGAGACACCGTTCGGTGGCGTGAAGGACAGCGGCTACGGCAGAGAAGGGGGCACCGAGGGGCTTGAGTGCTACACGCACGTCAAGAGCATCTCGCACCTGATGGAGACGGCGTAACCCGACGACGGATCTGTCGCGGTGAACGTACGGGACACGCTTCACCGCATATACGACGTGCCGGACGACGGCTATCGCACATTGAATTAGCTTGAATGTGCGATGCCCTGACCGGCCCGACAAGGCAACGGGAAAAACCAGGAGAAGCTCATGCGGTCCATACATCTTTTAGCACTCCTACCAGTATTGGCGGTTCTGGTAGGTCCGTTTTTCGTCAACCGCGTCACGCCGTATGTGCTCGGGATGCCGTTTCTGCTGGCATGGCTGGCGGGGGCGCTCGTGCTGACCTCGATCGTGATGGCGATCATCTATTACGCGGATCGGGCGCGATTCGAGGCGGCCGACCACGGCCAGGAAGGAGTCTGAGTATGAATAGCGCACTGATCTTCATCTTTCTGGCCATCGCGCTGGCGCTGTTCCTCGGCATCCGCGCGCGACGCGGCAAGGACATGAGTCTGGAGCAATGGGCCGTCGGCGGTCGCGGCTTCGGCGCGGCCATCGTCTTCCTGTTGATGGCGGGCGAGATCTACACGACGTTCGTGTTCCTTGGTGGCAGTGGTTATGCGTATGGCCATGGGGCGGGCGCGTATTACCTGCTCGGCTACGGCAGCCTGCCGTTTATCTTGTCCTACTTCCTGTTGCCGCCGATCTGGCGTTATGCGAAGGAACGCAACCTGATCTCGCAGCCGGACTTCTTCGCCTCGAAGTACAACAGTCCGGTGCTCGGCGTGCTGGTGGCCATCGTCGGTTTCGCGGCGCTGGTGCCATACCTCGTGCTGCAACTCAAGGGGCTTGGGATCATCGTGAGCGTATCGTCGTATTCCGCGCTCTCGGCGAATCAGGGCGTGCTGATCGGCGCGGTCGTGGTCGCGGTGTACGTGGCACTTTCCGGCGTACACGGTTCGGCATGGACGTCGGTCGTCAAGGACGCGCTCGTCATGTTCGTCGCCGTGTTCCTCGGTCTCTATCTGCCGTATCACTACTACGGTGGCGTGGGCGACATGTTCGCGGCCATCGAGAAGGCCAAGCCGGGCTTCCTGGCGCTCAAGGACGTGGGCGAAAGCCCGGTGTGGATGGTCTCCACGGTGATCCTGTCGACGCTGGGCTTCTACATGTGGCCGCACATGTTCATGGCGACGTACACGGCCAAGCGTGAGGAAGTGCTGCGCCGCAACGCCTTCGTGCTGCCTATCTATCAGCTGATGCTGCTGTTCATCCTCTTCGTCGGCTTTTCGGCGGTGCTTGCCGTGCCGGGCCTCACCGGTGGCGACATCGATCTGGCGCTGTTCAAGGTGTCGCTCGCGACGTTCGATCCCTGGTTCGTCGGTGTGATCGGCGCGGCCGGGATTCTGACGGCACTCGTGCCGGGTTCGATGATCCTGATGACGTCGGCCACGCTGCTCGCGAACAATGTGTATCGCCCGCTGCGTCCGCAGTCGAGCGATGCGCACGTCGCTCGCGTCGCCAAGTGGCTCGCCCCGGCGGTCATGGCGCTGGCGGTGCTGTTCACGCTCAACGGCGGCCAGACCATCGTGGCGCTGCTGCTCATGGCCTATGCGCTCGTGACGCAGTTGTTCCCGGTGTTGCTGGCGAGCCTTATCGGCAAGAACCTCGTGACCCGCCCGGCGGCGTTCGCCAGCATCATCGTCGGTGAGGCGACGGTGGCGTGGGTGTCGCTCACGAAGAAGTCGGTCGCAGCCCTCTTCCCGTTCCTGCCGGACGCGCTAAAGGACCTCAACGTCGGCATCGTGGCATTGGTGTTCAACGTGGCGACGCTGGTAGTCGTGACGCTGCTCACGCGCCGCACGGCTGCTACTGCGCAGCTTTCGGCAGACGCATCGTAATCCAGTCACAAGAGAAGTAACGAGCGCCCGTGGCTGCCCCGGAAGGGGCGGCGGGCTTTCGTGCAACAGACTAGCTATGACGACTTCCCTCGATATTCATCGCATCGCGTTCGTGCAAGCTGGCTGGCATGCCGACTTGCTCGACGGCGCACGCGACGCCTTCCAGACGCGCATGACGGAACTGGGCGTGCCCGCCGACCGTATCCATCACTTCGACGTGCCCGGTGCGTTCGAAATTCCGCTGTTCGCGAGACGTCTCGCGAAAAGCGGTCAGTACGACGCCATCGTCGGTGCAGCACTCGTCGTCAACGGTGGGATCTATCGTCACGAGTTCGTGGCGCAGGCCGTGGTCGATGGCCTGATGCGCGTGCAGCTCGACACCGATGTGCCGGTGTTCTCGATGTCGCTCACGCCGCACCACTTCCATTCGCACGACGAGCACTACGGATTTTTCGACGGGCATCTGCGTCACAAGGGCCGCGAAGTGGCCGACGCCTGTGTCGGCATGCTGCTCGCACTGGCGAATCTCGGCAGCCTCGTCGCTCCGGAGAACGCTGGATCCCCTACACCTAGCAAGGAATCTCTGACATGACGCCTCCGAGCGATCTGGACGTATTGCTCGCCGAGGGCGACGCCGACTTGCGCACCTTGCGCCGCGACCTGCATGCCCATCCCGAACTGCGCTTCGAAGAGCGCCGCACTTCGGATGTGGTCGCCGAGTATCTGACCTCGCTCGGCTACACCGTCGACCGTGGCATGGCGGGCACAGGCGTGGTGGCGAGCCTGCCGGGTGCGGACCCGTCGCGGGGCATCGTGTTGCGTGCCGACATGGATGCGCTGCCGATTCAGGAAGCGAACACGTTCTCGCACGCGTCGTGCCATCACGGCGTGATGCACGCCTGTGGCCATGACGGACACACGACGATGCTGCTCGGCGCGGCCCGTGTGCTGCGTCAGTTGCCGCAATTGCCGGGTTCGGTGCACTTCGTCTTCCAGCCGGGCGAGGAGGGCGGCGCGGGCGCGCAGAAGATGATCGATGACGGCCTGTTCGAGCGCTTCCCGACGCAGGCTGTGTTCGGTATGCACAACTGGCCGACATTGCCTGCGGGCGAGTTCGGCCTGCGCACCGGGCCGATCATGGCGGCGGGCGTTCGTTTCCGGATCACGATTCGCGGGAAGGGCGCACATGCCGCGCAGCCGCATCTCGGCCTCGATCCGATTCCGCTCGCCTGCTCGATGGTGCTGCAATGCCAGACGCTGGCGGCCCGCCACAAGGATCCCGTCGCACCGGCAGTCGTCTCCGTGTGCATGATGCGCGCAGGCGACACGGACAACGTGATCCCCGACACGGCGGAGTTGCGCGGCACGATCCGCACGCTATCGTCGGCCGTGCTGAACCAGTTGCAGGACGATATCCGCCGCATTGGCGACGGGTTGGCAGCGGGCTACGGCGCGACCATCGAGACCGAGTTCTTCCAGTACTACCCGGCGACCGTCAATACGGCCAACGAAGCCGCGCTGTGCGAGCAAGTCATGCGCGAAACGTTCGGGGACGACGCCACGCACGCCGACGTGCCGCCCAACATGACGTCCGAGGACTTCGGTTTCATGCTCGAAGCGAGGCCGGGCGCTTACGTGCTGATCGGCAATGCGCCGCGTGGTGAAACCGGCGTCGGTTTGCATCATCCTGCCTACGACTTTAACGACGACATTATTCGCGACGGCGTGCGGTATTGGGTTGCGCTTGCGCAGGCCTACTACGTAGGACCACGTAGACGATAATTGGCCGAAGTCAAGATTTTTTAATGCGGCAAATTCAACGCACCTGCGTATTTTTATACACGATGCAGGTGCGTTGTACTTTCCGATTCGGGCATTATTCGTGCCTGATATTTCAACCTAAGTCCCGATGAAATCAATGTAAAAACACGTCGATTTCATCGAGTAAAACGGACTTAAAACTTGCGCATCGGGACAAAATGTTTCGATACGCACAACGTCTCCTTTTCTCCCTGAAACCCCACTGTTCATGGGGCTTTGCGGCGCAGCGGCAAAAGCACATTCCATCGGCTAGAGTGTATTTAAGCGTGTTTCACATGCGCTTTTATCGAACTAGAACAAGAGGAGACTGCTGAGATGCGGTTATTGCTATTGCTGCCGTTCATCGGCTTGTTGTGGGTGCCTTTCTACAACAAAGAACTGCCGGCCCTTTGGGGATTCCCTTTCTTTTACTGGTACCAGTTCGCCTGGGTGCCGCTGACCTCGCTGCTGATCTGGATCGTGTTTCGCGATGGTCTGAAGAAAGGGGAAGAATAAATGGACGCCGGTATCAACTGGACTGCGCTAGCGGTCTTCGTATTCTTCTTCATCCTCGTCACCGTCATGGGGTTTTGGGCGTCGCGCTGGATGGCCGGGCCGTCCAACAAAGGCGCGCACCTGGACGAGTGGGGCCTCGGTGGTCGCAACTTCGGCGCATGGATTACGTGGTTCCTTGTCGGCGGCGACTTCTACACGGCTTACACCGTGATCGCTGTTCCGGCGCTGGTCTATGCGGTCGGTGCCTACGGCTTCTTTGCGTTGCCGTACACGATTCTCGTCTACCCGATCGTCTTCCTGATCATGCCCAAGCTGTGGCACGCCGCGCACAAGGCCGGTCACGTGACGGCGGCCGACGTGGTCTACGGTCGCTATCAGTCGCGTCCGCTGGAGTTCGCGATTGCGCTTACCGGCGTGGTGGCGACGATGCCGTACATCGCGCTGCAACTGATCGGTATGGAAGTCGTGATCAAGGCACTGGGACTGACCGGTGAGCTGCCGCTGCTTGCCGCGTTTGTGATTCTTGCGCTGTACACGTATTCGGCAGGGCTGCGCGCACCGGCGCTGATCGCCTTCGTCAAGGACCTGATGATCTACATCGTGGTGCTGGTGGCAGTGGTCGTCGTGCCCGCAAAGCTGGGCGGCTACGGTGTCGTGTTCGACTCGGCGCGCGAGGTGTTCGCGAACAAGGGCGGGGCGACCGGCTTGACGCTCAAGCCGTCGCAGTTCCTGCCGTTCGCCACGCTGGCGCTTGGCTCGGCGATGGCCGCGTTCATGTATCCGCACACGCTCACGGGCATTTTCGCTGCGAAGGACGCGAACACCATTCGCAAGAACGCCGTCTTCCTGCCCGCCTACACCGTGTTGCTCGGCCTGATCGCGCTGCTTGGCTTTATGGCTTACGCGGCCGGTGTGAAGGTGCAGACCAACAACGACGTCGTCCCGGCGTTGTTCAACGGCCTGTTCCCGAGCTGGTTCGCAGGCTTTGCGTTCGCCGCGATTGCCATTGGTGCCTTGGTGCCTGCGGCCGTGATGTCGATCGGTGCGTCGAACCTGTTCACGCGCAACTTCTGGAAGCCGTACGTCAACCCGGGGATTTCGAACGAGGGTGAAGCGAAGGTAGCCAAGGTCGTGTCGCTGGTCGTGAAGCTGGGCGCGCTGGTGTTCATCCTGTTCCTGCCGACGAAGTTCGCGCTCGACCTGCAATTGCTGGGCGGTGTGTGGATTCTGCAAACGTTCCCGGCGCTCGTGTTCGGCCTGTTCGTGGGCTGGTTCGGCGCGCGTGCGTTGCTGTGCGGCTGGGCCGTCGGGATCGTGTGCGGGAGCTGGATGGCGTTTGCCGACGGCATCAAGCCGGTGCACTCGTTCACGGTGGGCGGTGACCAGTACGCGATGTACACGGGCCTGATTGCGCTGGCACTGAACGTCGTCGTGGCGGTGGTCGCTAACCTCGTGCTGGGCAAGGGTTCGCGTCCGGCACTGCGTAGTGCGGTGTAACCGCTAAGTTTGCTGAGTGCTTGCCACGCCCAGTCCGCGTGGCGTAGCGCATCAGATGAGGGCGCCACATGCCGGGATCATCCCTGGGCACGTGGTGCCTTTTTCGTTTCGTCAGACCTGATCGTCAAGGACACGCGATGCGCAATCTGGATCAACACACGATCACGCAGGAAGCGATAGACCGCCTGGCGGACACGCCGGACCCGCGCGTTCGCGAAGTGCTCACCAGCCTCATTCGCCATCTGCACGACTTTGCACGCGAGGTGAATCTGACGGAAGACGAGTGGGCCAAAGGAATCGCTTTTCTGACGGCGACCGGCCAGAAGTGCGACGACAAGCGTCAGGAATTCATCCTGTTAAGCGATGTGCTGGGGCTGTCGATGCTCACTGTCGCGATGAATAATGCGAAACCGCCGGAATGCACCGAGGCGACGGTGTTCGGGCCGTTCTTTGTCGACGGTGCGCCGCATTACGAGAACGGTGACGACGTGGCGAACGGCGCATCGGGCGAGCCGTGCGAAGTCAGCGGCAGCATTCGCGGGCTGGACGGCCGTCCTGTTGCAGGCGCACGCATCGACGTGTGGCAGGCCGACGCGCAGGGCCTGTACGACGTGCAACGCGACGACCTCGATACCGCACAAGGACGCGGCGTGCTAAATGCCGACGAGGCGGGCGTGTACCGTTTCCACACGGTGCTGGCCGAGGCCTATCCGATCCCGACCGACGGGCCGGTCGGCGAGCTGCTGGCGGCGACGGCGCGGCATCCATGGCGTCCCGCGCATCTGCACTTCCGTATCGAAGCGTCAGGGTACGAGACGCTGGTCACGCATGTGTTCCGAGAAGACGATAAATGGCTCGATTCGGATGCGGTGTTCGGCGTGCGTCAGTCACTGATCGCACCGTGGGTGCGTCGTGACGACGGCAGCTACTCGCTGCATTACGACTTTGTCCTCAACCCTGTCGCCAAGGACTGAGTGCTATCGCAGCCGCAGTCCCCACAGTGCATCAAGCACATGCTGAGTTGAGCGCTCCAGCGGCCCCGCGTGATGCGCGATGCCCAGATCGCGCCACAACGCAGGACGCAGCGGCCGCATGGCGATGCGCTCGTCCGTGTGGGGCGTGGTGGCTTCGTGCGGCAGAAGCGCGGCGCCGTACCCGGCGGCCACGAGGCTCTTGATCGCGTCGTTGTAGTTGAGTTCGATGCGCGGCGTTGGATGATGTCCGGCGGCGGCGAACCATTCGGCCGTCTGGCGCGACAAGCGTGTTGTACTGTCGTTCAGGATGAGCGGCTGGGCGGCGAGCCAGTCCGGCGTCACGCGTTTGGGCATCTCCCAATGCGCGGGCAGGAACGCTATCACCGGATCGCGACGCCATTGCCGCAGCGTCAGCCCTTTGGCCTGCGATTGCGGCAACGCCACCAGCCCGAGATCGAGTGCGCCGCGATGCAGGCGACTGAGCGTCTCCTGCGACGTGAGGATGGCGACCTGCACGTCGATATCTGGATGATCCAGACGCAGCGTTTCAAGCGCCTGCGGCAGTAAATGCGCGATGGCCCCCGTCGACGCACCGATTCTCACCCGTCCCGCAAGTCCCTGCGCGTGCCGCTCGATGTCCTCCAGCGTGCGCTCCGCGTCGGCCAGCAAGCGCCGGGCGCGCTCAACCAGTGCCTCGCCGACCGACGTCGGTCGCACGTGCCCGCGCTTGCGCGACAAAAGTTGTGCGCCCACGCGCGCTTCCAGATCCGAGATATGCAGGCTGACGGTTGGTGGCGAGAGGTGCAGCGCCTGCGCTGCGTCGGCAAACGAACCGCTGTCGGCGACCGCCACCAGCGTCTTTAATCGGTCGAGACTGATCTCTCTCATATCGTCACCGTCATCTCGTCAGACATCATTCAGAAAAATGGAATTTCAGATTCACGAAATTCAACTTTTTTTATTTCACTCGTGGCAAGAAGATACCACTTCGACGAGGTTCACGTTTCCACTGATGGGGTATCTGATATGTCTTCTCCACTTGTCTTTATCGATGGTGACCAGGGCACCACGGGATTGCAGATCCACGAGCAACTGCGTGGACGCGCCGATATTCAACTGCTGACGTTGCCGGACGCCCATCGCAAGGATCCGCAGCATCGCGCCGAGGCGATCAACAACTGCGACATCGCCATTCTTTGTCTGCCCGACGCCGCCGCGCGCGAGGCCGCGGCGTCCATCGTCAATCCGCATGTCCGGGTGATCGACGCGAGCTCCGCGCATCGCACGCACGCCGACTGGGTGTACGGTTTCCCCGAAATGGTGAAAGGGCAGGCAGAGCGCGTGGCAAGTGCCAAACGCGTGTCGAACCCCGGCTGCTATCCGACGGGGGCGGTTGGCCTGCTGCGGCCGTTGGTCGACGCAGGGTTGATCCCGCGCGACTATCCGATCAGCGTCAATGCCGTGTCGGGGTATTCCGGTCGCGGACGCGCCGGGGTCGAGGAACACGAAGGACCGAATGCGACGCCTCGGGCGACACACCGCGTGTACGGGCTGGAGTTGTCGCACAAGCACGCGCCGGAGATCGAACAACGCTCGGGTCTCGCGTTCCGTCCCCTGTTCCTGCCGTCGTACGGCTCGTACCGGCAAGGCATCGTGCTGACGATTCCGCTTCAGGTACGTTTGCTGGCACCGGGCGTCGATGGTCGCGCGTTGCACAACGCTTTGTCGGCTCACTACGCCGATGAAAAATTCGTCGAAGTGATGCCGATGGAAGCGCCGGGCGTTGTGAAACAGCTTGATCCGGAGGCGATGAACGGCACGAACTTCATGCAACTGAGCGTGTTCGCGCATCCGGAAAACGGTCAGATCCTGCTTGCTGCGGTGCTCGACAACCTTGGCAAGGGCGCGTCGGGGGCAGCTATTCAGAATCTGGACTTAATGCTCACTCAGTAAAACAGGCGAAATCGGCAAGCCAACGGCGTCCTCGGACGCCGTTGTTTTGCCTGGGACCCGCCCCCGGAACATCGCGCGGATGTTGTATCGTCAGGGCTCCCGTAATTTGTTGTCGAAGTCCCCCCGATGATGCCGCTTCACTCCGATCCAGCGTTTTTTCAACTTCTGGCGGATAGCCACGCACGACTGCTCGGCCGCCCGCTCGTCCCCCAAGACATCCCCTCCGAAGACGCCGTCGAATGGCTCTACGAGCACGCACCGTTTGCCGTGCTCGCGCACAACACGGCCGCCGATCCGGTGTTCGTGTACGGCAACAAGATGGCGCAGCGCCGCTTTGGTTACGACTGGGCGGAAATCACCCGTCTGCCGTCGCGCCTGTCGGCCGAAGCGCCGAACCGTGCGGAGCGTCAGCAGTTCCTCGAACGCGTTCAGCGTCTGGGTTATGAGTCGGGCTACAAGGGGGTGCGCATCACAAAGACCGGTGAGCGTTTCATGATCGAAGAGGCCACGCTGTGGCAGTTGATCGACGACGAGGGCAAGCTGCATGGGCAGGCCGTCGTCATTCCGCGCACTCGCGATATGTGATCGGTCGGCGCAGATCGGTGCGCGTGTGACGAACGACGCCTCGCGTCATCCCTTCAGACGTTCACCGATTCGATGGCGATTTCCGGGTGCTTGTGGAATTCGGTGAGCGCGCAGTCGTCCGGGCGTGCGTCGGTGACGAGCGTCCATGCGCGCTCAAGCGGCGTCCAGTGCTGCTGACTTGCACGGTCGAGTTTGTTCGCCGTCACTAATACATAGACGCTGGCGGACTGTCGGATGATGCATTCCTTGAGCCACGCCTGTTCGGCCGACGCTTCGCACAGTCCGCGTCCGGCGACGACACCATCCGCGCCGAGAAACGCCTTGTCGACGGAAACCCGCGAGAGCGCGAGCTGCGCCAGCGGGCCGAGCACGCTCATGCTCGACGGACGCACGTCGCCGCCGATGAGCGTCACCGGCACCTTGTTGGCGGCCAGCGCACCGACGGCGAGCAAATTGTTCGTGACGACCTGCACGCTCTCGCGTCCCGCGAGGAAACGCGCCATCGCTTCGGTCGTCGTACCGCCATCGAGGAAGATCGTGTCGCCGTCGGCGACATGCGCGACCGCAGCGCGCGCGATGGCGTCTTTCTGTTCGCGAAAACTCTCGCGACGCAATTCCAGAGATTCTTCCGGTTCGTGCATACGCACGGGTGCTGCCGCGCCACCGTAAGTGCGCACGATGCGGCGTTCATCGGCCAGCGCGCGCAGGTCGCGCCGCACGGTCGCCTCCGACATGCCGAAGTGCGCGCATAGCGCAGCCACATCGGTCATGCCCGACAGGACAGCTTTGAAAATCGCCTCGCGGCGGTTAGCAACTTTCATGGAGGGATCGCTCAATGATACGAATGACGAAGTCTCGCGGGCGAGCGCAACGCCGTCAGGGCAGACAGCAGGTTCGCCGCACGGCGCGCATAGTGTAGCTTGCGGCGTCCGCAAACCGGTGGGGACGCTGGCAAATGGGGCTGCGAGGGCGGTACGCGGCGTGTTGTCTATCAATAATGATCGATTCAATCATTTTGACGATCTGGATGCCCTCGTTTTGACCGATTTCACTCGAGGATAAACCCCTAGTCACAAAATTTGCACATTTTTCTGGCAGCGATTAGACTTCCGTCTGCTCAAATCGATCAAAATAATGATCGATTAGTCAATATAGATATCAGTCGGGAGACAACAATGGCTCAAATTCATATCAAGCGCGGCATCGAACGCGTACCGGGCGGGATGATGATTGTCCCCCTGCTGATCGGCTCGTTGATTGCCACGTTCATGCCGGGCATGCCGAAGTTCTTCGGCTCCTTCACGAACGCGCTGTTCACCGGTGCGCTGCCGATTCTCGCGGTCTTCTACGTCTGCATGGGCGCGAGCATCGACGTGAAGGCCACGCCGTACCTCATCAAGAAGGGGGGCGCGCTGTTTGCCGCCAAGGTGGGCGCGGCGATTGTCGTGGGCATCGTACTCGGACACTTCCTGGGCGAAGCACCGGTGACGTCGGGCATGTTCGCGGGCATCTCCACGCTGGCCGTGGTCGCCGCAATGAACGACACCAACGGTGGCCTGTATATGGCGCTGATGGGTCAGTATGGCCGCTCGGAAGATGTGGGCGCGTACACGATCATGTCGCTCGAATCGGGGCCGTTCCTGACGATGGTCACGCTGGGTGTGGCCGGTCTGTCGGCGTTCCCGTGGCCGACGCTGGTCGGCAGCATTCTGCCGCTGGCCGTGGGCATGCTGCTGGGCAACCTCGACCGCGAAATGCGCGACTTCCTGGGCCGTGCCGTTCCCGTCATGATTCCGTTCTTCGCGCTGGCACTCGGAGCGGGCCTCGATCTGCACAAGGTCTGGCAAGCGGGCCTGTTGGGCATCCTGCTTGGTTTCGCCGTCGTCGTCGTGACGGGCATTCCGCTGTATATCGTCGACCGTCTGACGGGCGGCACGGGCGTGGCCGGTACGGCCGCTGCCAACACGGCAGGGAATGCGGCGGCAGTGCCTGCGCTGATTGCGGCCGCGAACCCCGTCTATGAAGAAGCCGCCAAGAGCGCGACGCTGCTCGTGGCAGCGTGCGTGGTGGTGACCGCCATCGTCTCGCCGATTCTGACGGCTGCCGTTGCCAAGCGTGCCATGGCGCGCAATACGGCAAACGCAGCGAGCGCGGGTAAGGGAGCGGTGCAGTGAGTGTTCTGATTGTCGCCGACGATCTGTCCGGCGCTGCCGACTGTGCCATTGGCTTTACCAATGCCGGACGGCGCAGTGTGGTGTCGCTGGACGTCGACGGCTTCAACGCCTCGGCACAGGTTGTCGCCATCGACACCGACACCCGGCGTCTCGCACCGAGTGAAGCGGCGGCACGCGCGGTCGCGGCCTGGCAGCGACTGGCGGCACCGGGCCGTCGTCTGTACAAGAAAATCGACTCGACGTTGCGCGGCAACTGGGTCGCCGAAGTGGCGGCCTTGCAGCCGCTCGCGGGACTGGCGGTCGTAGCGCCCGCGTTTCCCGCGACGGGACGCACCGTGCGCAACGGCGAAGTCTTCGTGCGCGGTGTGCCGCTGGTCGAGACGGACACGTGGCAGTTGGAGCACGAAGGGCAGGAAGCGCGTCTCGCACCCATGCTGAGCGCGGCCGGTATGGTCACGCAGACGGTGTCCGTCGAGACGCTTCGCGACGAACTCGTGCAGGTGGCATCGGCGTTGGCGACCATCGTCGCGCAGGCTCGCGCGGCGGGCGTGACGGCGCTGATCGTCGACGCGCAGACCGATGACGACCTCGCCATGCTCGCGCGCGCCAGCACGTCGCTCACGGAAATCTTCTGGGTCGGTTCGGGCGGTCTCGCTCGTGAACTGGCCGAACTGCCGGAATTGTTCGAGGTGCCGCAAGGCGCAACGCCGTCAGCAGAGGCGGCGAGCAACGTTGACACCGCTAACGGCAACGGCCGCGTGTTGACGCTCGTTGGCAGTTTGTCGGCCGTCTCGCGGCAGCAATGTGCACGACTGTGCGAAGACAATGCGGTCGTGGAGTGGGTCGTGCCGCCTGCCGTATTGCGTGCAGGTGCAGCGCATCCGCAGAGCACCGTGTGGTGCGAACGCATCGGCGAAGCCATCGAGCAAGGCACTGACTTGCTCGTGCGTATCGGACGCGACGACGCGTTCGATCCCGCCGAAGGCGCGCAACTCTCGGCCGCACTGGCGGCATTGATTGCGCCGCACTTCGCGAAGCTATCGGGACTGATCGTCACTGGCGGCGAAACGGCCCGTGCGATGTTGAGCGCGGCGAACATCGGCGCGCTGGAACTGCTGTCGGAAGTGGAGCCGGGCGTGGCCGTCGGACGTCCCGCCAACGGTGCCCCCATGCGCATCGTCACAAAGGCCGGGGCATTCGGCGGGGAGGCGGCGCTTCATAGCGCTTATCGCCACTTGCGCGCGGCGGCGGATGCGAACGTCGGTTGACGCAAGACGTGACACCGCCCTCTAACGAACATCTGGAAATCGCCCCGGCCTGTGCGCCGGGCAACCCAACAAAACGGATATGAACGCAAACGCCATGAACCCTTACCTCCCTGTTATCGGCATCACCATGGGTGATGCGGCGGGCGTTGGCCCCGAAATCATCGTCAAGAGTCTGGCGCACGAGAGCGTTTATCAGCAGTGCCGTCCGGTGGTGATCGGCGACGCGCGCCGTCTGGAACAGGCCATCGCCATCGTGAAGCAGCCGCTCACCGTGCGTCGTATCAAGACGGTCGCCGAGGCGACGTTCGCGCGCGGCGTGATCGAATGCATCGACCTCGATCTGATCCCGGAAGACCTGCCGTTCGGCGAGCTGTCGGCGATTGCGGGCGACGCGGCGTATCAGTACATCGCGCATGCCGCGAAGCTGGCCGAAGCCGGTGAAATCGACGCGATCTGCACCGCACCGCTCAACAAGGAAGCGCTGCACGCGGGCGGTCACAAGTTCCCGGGTCACACCGAAATGCTGGCGCATCTGACGGGCGTAGAAGAAGTGTCGATGATGCTGGTCGCGCCGCAACTGCGCGTGATCCACGTGACGACGCACATCGGCATCATCGACGCGATCCGCAAGATCGAGCCGGGGCTGGTGCAGCGCACGATCGAGCGCGGTCACGCCACGCTGGTGAAGGCGGGCATTGCGAATCCGCGCATCGCCGTGTGCGGCATCAACCCGCATGCGGGTGAGAACGGGCTGTTCGGTTACGGTGAAGAGGAAGAGAAGATCGTGCCCGCCGTGCAACTGCTGCGCGAGCGCGGTTGGGACATCGAAGGCCCGCTCCCGGCCGACACGCTGTTCTTCCGCGCTGGCCGTGGCGACTTCGATCTGGTCGTCGCCATGTACCACGATCAGGGCCACGGTCCGGTCAAGGTGCTGGGTCTGGAGGCGGGTGTGAACGTGACCGTCGGTCTGCAAGTGGTGCGCACGTCGGTCGATCACGGCACGGCGTTCGACATTGCAGGCAAGGGCATTGCCGACGAAGGCAGCCTGCTCGAAGCGCTGCGTCAGGGTGCGGAGCTGGCGACGCGTCGCGGCTAAAGTACGGGAAGGGCATCGGTCGAAGACGACTGTCGGCGACCGATGCCCTCGCTCACTCCACCCCCATATGACCGCGATCGTTGATTTCGCGGATGAGTGTGCGTAGCGCGCCGACGATACGCTCGGTCAGCCCCTGTGGTGGACGTCGCTCCGCCCACACCAGTCCCACATCCATCGATGGCACGCCCGTGCCGAGATCCCGTCGCAAAATCCGTCCGCCATCGATCGACCATGGCCGGTAGACGAGATCCGACAGAATCGATACCCCGTATCCCTGCGCCACCATGCTGCGAATCGATTCGATCGAGCGCGTGCGGAAATGCACGACCGGCTCGACGTGCGCCGCATGCCAGTAACGCTCGACCGTCTGCACATGCTCGTCCATGTCCAGCAGCAGAAAGCGCTGCCCGCGCACGTCGTCCAGTGTGACGGTCGGCTTGTCGAGCAGCGGATGCCCGGGGTTCGTCCAGAGCCGCCGCGTGGAGCGCAGCAACGTGTGCGAGACGAGACCGTCGGCGACGACGTTGGACACCAGTAGCAAGGCGAGATCGACGTCTCCCGCAAGCACGGCCGTTTCCAGCTCGCGACGGTCGCCCTCGATCAGCGTGAGTTCGACGTTAGGGAAACGCTTGGATAACGTGCTGGCCACTGACGGCAGCAGATAGGCAGAGATCGTCTCCGTGACGGCCAGCCGCAGCCGACCGCCCGCGTCGTCGGGCAGCGTACGGGCTTCGTGCAGGGCGTCGTCCGTCGCGTTGAGGATGCGATAGGCGTGCCGCAGGAACCGTTCGCCCGCCTCCGTCGGACGCAGCCCCTTCGCGTGCCGCACGAACAGCGGCGTGCCGACAATCACCTCCAGATTCTGCAAGGCAATCGTCAGCGACGACTGCGACGCGCTGCACCGCTCGGCGGCCCGCATCACTTGCCCGGTCTCGGCGACGGCCACGAAATACTCGATCTGACGCAGGGTTGGTTTCATTTAAAAAATCAATATTGCAAACTATATTTTTTATATTAGTAATAAAACTGTCCCCTGTATAGCATCGGAACATCGCTTCATATATGAGATGCACGGGACATGGTTCAGGAGGTCAAGCCCGGGTTCTGCACGCTTTGCAGGTCCCGCTGCGGCACACTCAATCGCGTGGAAAACGATGCGCTGATCGCGGTCGAGCCCGATCCGTCGCACCCGAACGGCGCGGCCATGTGCCGCAAGGGCAAGGCTGCACCGGAGTTGGTGCATCACCCGGATCGCCTGACCACGCCGTTGCGCCGCACGGCACCCAAAGGGGCCGACGATCCGTGCTGGGAACGCATTTCGTGGGACGAGGCACTGACCGAAATTGCCGCGCGTCTGGGCGACATCCGTCGAGAGAGCGGGGCGCACTCTGTCGCCTTCGGCGTCACCACACCGAGCGGCACGCCGCTGTCGGACAGCATCGACTGGATCGAGCGCTTCATCCGGGGCTTCGGCAGTCCCAACACCGTCTACGCGACGGAGATCTGCAACTGGCACAAGGACTTCGCACACGCATTCACGTTCGGTTGTGGCATGCCGACGGCCGACTATTCGCAGGCGGACGTGATCATGCTCTGGGGGCATAACCCGACGAGCACGTGGCTGAGTCAGGCGAACGCGATCGGACGCGGCCGCACGCGTGGCGCGCGTCTGCTGGTGGTCGATCCGCGTGAGACGCCGCTGGCCGCTGCGGCCGATGCCTGGCTGCCGGTGCGTCCCGGTACGGACGCGGCGCTCGCGCTGGGACTCGCACGCCGGCTGATCGACGACAACCGTTTCGACGAGACCTTCGTGCGTCGCTGGACCAACGCGCCCTTGCTCGTGCGCAATGACAACGGGCACTTTCTGCGGGCGCAGGATTTGGCGACGCTTGGGTCGGACGCGTCTCCGGACGCCTTCGTCATCTGGGACGAAGCGGCCGCCGCCGCCCAAAGCTACGACACGACCCATTCGTTGACGCGCGACGTCGCCAGCCGAGTGGCCCTGCGCGGCGAGTTCACCGTCGATGGCCGCGACGGCGCGCGCATCATCTGCCGCCCGTCCTTCGATCTGCTCTGCGAAGGCCTTGCCCCGTACGATCCGGCGACCGTCAGCGAACTGTGCGGCGTGTCGCCCGAACAACTCGACGCGGCCGCTGCGCTCTTCGACGGCACGCAACGCGTTGCGTATCACGCGTGGTCAGGCGTCGCTCAGCACGCGAATGCTACGCAAATCGAGCGCGCCATCGCGGTGCTCTACGCGCTCACTGGCAGCTTCGACCGACGGGGTGGCAACCGGGTGATGACGCGTCAGCCGGTGAACGCAGTCGCACAGCACGACCTCCTGAGTCCCGAACAACAGGCGAAGGCGCTGGGTATCGACGCGCGTCCGCTGGGGCCGCCTGCACGTGGGTGGGTGACGGCACGCGACACCTATCGCGCCATCCTTGAAGGTGAGCCGTATCGCGTTCGCGCCTTGTTCTGCTTCGGCACGAACGTGCTGGCGTCGCAGGCCGACTACGAGATGGCGCGTGCCGCGCTCGAAACGCTCGAATTCCACGTCCATTGCGATCTGTTCGAAACGCCGTCGTCGCGCTACGCCGACATCGTGCTGCCGGTGAATACGCCGTGGGAGCGCGAGGGCCTTCGTCCCGGCTTCGAGATCGACGATCAGGCCGACGCGCTGATTCAGTTGCGTCAGCGCATGGTGTCCCCGCGTGGCGAGTCGCGCAGCGACAACGACATCGTGTTCGATCTCGCAGTGCGGCTGGGCATGGGAGACGCGTTTTTCGGCGGCAGCCTGGAAGCGGGATGGAATCATCAACTCGCGCCGACAGGGCTGGATGTGCAGACATTGCGCGCGCATCCCGAGGGCATTTCGCGTGCTCAGCCGCAATACGAACGCAAGTACGCGCGTAGCGAATCCGGCGGCGTACGCGGCTTCGCGACTGAGACGCGCCGCGTCGAACTGTATTCCGAGCTTCTATTGCGTCACGGCTATCCGCCGGTGCCGGTGCACGTTACGTCGCATGCACTCACCGACGACGAAGCGCGTCGTTTCCCGCTGCTGCTGGGCTCGACGAAGAACGGTTACTACTGCCATAGCCAGCATCGCGGACTGGCCAGTCTGCGCATGCGCGCGCCGGACCCGTTGGTGCATCTGCACCCCGCACTGGCGCAGCGCAAGCAGATCGCCGAAGGCGACTGGGTGCGCGTGACGACGCCCGCGGGCGTTGCGCGTTTTCGTGCGGCATTCGACGCGGGTGTCGGCGAAGACGTGCTGCTCGCCGAGTATGGTTGGTGGCAGGCATGCGACAGCGTCGGACGTCGCGGCTTCACGATGACGGGCGAGCAGTCGAGCAACTACAACGCGCTGGTCACGACGCGGGACATCGACCCGATCAGCGGTTCGTCGCCGTTGCGCTCACTGCGCTGCGACGTGACGCGCGACGCCGCCAGCGATCCCGCACGTCGCCCGTGGGAAGGCCTCGCACGCTTTCGCATCAGCGAACTCGATGCAGCTGCCGACGGCGTGCGCGCCATCGCTTTCGAACCGCTGGATGACGTGGGCCTGCCGGACTATCTCGCCGGACAGCACGTCACCGTACGCGTGCCGATCCCCGGTCACGCGAAGCCCGTCACACGCGCTTACTCGCTGACCGGGCCCGCCAATGAGTCCGCGCGACGCGGCTATCGCATTGCCGTGCGTCATCAGCAGGGGCGCACCGCCAGCGGCGAGTCCTTCGCGGGCGTGGTCTCCAGTTGGCTAAACACCGGCGCGCGCGTGGGCGACGTGATCGAACTCGGCGCACCGTCGGGGCGCTTCGTCATGCCGCTGCAAAGCCGTCAGCCGGTGATCTGCTTTGCCGGTGGTATCGGCATCACGCCATTCCTCTGCTATCTGGAATCGCTGGCCGAACAAGTCGAGCGCGGACTGGCGCAGACGCCGGAAGTCTGGCTGCACTACGCCAACCGGAACGGCGCGACGCACGCGTTTCGCGATCGTCTGGCGGTGCTGGCGCAGCGGTTGCCCGACGTGCATATCGTCAACTACTACGACGCCCCGCGCGATGTCGATGTCCTCGGGCGCGACTATGCGTCGGCCGAACGATTGTCGGCGACGGTCGTGTCCGACGACCTGATCACCCGCCGCGCCCGCGTTTATCTCTGCGGTCCCGAGCCGATGATGGTGGCGGTGATGGGCGGGCTGGCCGCACGTGGCGTCCCGGCGTTCGACATGTTCAAGGAAGCGTTCCGCTCCCCGGCCGCGCCGCGCGTCGATGCCGATGCTGCGTGGCCCGTCACGTTCGCCCGCTCGGGCCGTCAGGCGGTGTGGACACCGTCGCACGGCAGCCTGCTGTCGTTCGCCGAGTCGCTGGGCCTGTCGCTGCCGAGCGGGTGTCGCGTCGGACAGTGCGAAAGCTGCGCCGTGCGGGTGCTGGAAGGCGAGGTCGATCACATGGGCGACGTTGCGCTCGACGAGCCGGGCATGTGTCTGGCGTGTCAGGCCATACCGCGCGAAGCGGTCGTGATCGACGCTTGAAGCCCGCGACGCCTGAGATCGACGTCAGATTTATCCGAATTTCATCCCCCCAATTCTGAAGAGGACGCAATCCATGAAAATCATCGACGCCGCCACCACCCGCGACACCCTCGCGTTTGGCCCGCTGCTCGACGCACTGAACGCCATGTTCGTGGAGGGATGCGAAGTGCCGCTGCGCCACACTCACGTGATTCCCGATCCGGCAACGGGCGCGTCTGTGACCGTGCTGATCATGCCCGCATGGCAGCCGGGTGGTTTCCTCGGCATCAAGACGGTCAACATCGCGCCGGCCAACGCCCAGCGCAGCGTGCCGGGACTTCATTCGACCTATTTGCTGTACGACGCGGCGACCGGGGTGCCGCTCGCGCAGATGGATGGCAACGAGATCACGTCGCGCCGCACGGCTGCTGCGTCGGCGCTGGGGGCGGCCTATCTGGCACGCGAAGACGCGTCGCATCTCGCGCTGCTGGGCGCGGGACGCGTCGGCTCGCTGGTGCCGCCCGCGCATCGTACGGTGCGCCCGATTACATACGTGAGCGTGTGGGACCGTGATGCGCAAGCCGCTGCCCGGGTGGTCGACGGCCTGCGCGAGCAGGGCTTCGAGGCGCAGGTGAGCGCGACCGCCAAAGACGCCGTGGCGAATGCCGACGTCGTGACGTGCGCCACGCTTGCGACCGAGCCGGTCGTGCAAGCCGAATGGCTCAAACCGGGCGTGCATCTGGATCTGATCGGTAGCTTCACGCCGCAGATGCGCGAGGCGGACGACGCCTGCTTCGCCGGTGCGACGCTGTTCGTCGACACGGAGGAAGCGCTGGTGAAGTCTGGCGAGTTGCTCGGACCGATGGCGCGCGGCGTTTTCACGAAAGAGGACGTACGCGGCACGCTGGCCGATCTGTGCCGCGAGGGGCGCATTCGCCGCAGCACGCAAGACGAGCGCACGGTGTTCAAGGCCGTGGGCACCGCACTGGAAGACCTTGCTGCCGCCATGCTGGTCTGGCGAGCGACGCAGGGCACCTGACCCATCCAATTCAAGCCACATCAAGCAAGGGGAACGCAGGAAATGAAACCGGGAACTTCACTATCGAGCACGACGGAGGCACCGCACGACGGCGGACTCCTCGAACGTCTGGCGGCATCGGTCACACGCTGGTCCGAGCGCTGGTTTCCTGACGCCTATCTGTTCGCCGCACTCGCCGTCATCGTGTGTGCGGGCGGGGCGCTTGCCATCGGGGTGCCTGCGGTCAAGGTCGGCGTCGCGTTCGGCGACGGCTTCTGGAGCCTGATCCCGTTCACGATGCAGATGGCCATCGTCGCCATCTCGGGTTATGTGGTGGCGGTCTCGCCGCCGGCGGCCGTGCTGATTCGCAAGATGGCGGCGGTGCCGCGCAGCGGTCGCAGCGCTGTTGCGTATGTGGCGTTCGTGAGTATCGTGCTCTCCTTGTTCAACTGGGCCATCAGTCTCGTGTTCAGCGGCCTGCTGGTGCGCGCGATTGCACGACGCGACGACATCCGCATGGATTACCGGGCGGGCGGTGCGGCGGCGTATCTGGGCATGGGGGCGACGTGGGCGCTGGGCCTGAGTTCGTCGGCCGCGCAGTTGCAGGCGAATCCGGCGAGTCTGCCCAAGGCGCTCGTCGAGATCACCGGCGTCATTCCGTTCTCGGACACGATTTTCCTGCCGCAGTCGATGGCGATTGCCGCCGTACTGACGGTCGTCTCGGTGATCCTCGCGTACTACTCCGCGCCGCGCGATGCGCGTGCGAAGGTGGCCGCCGATCTCGGCGTGTCGCTCGACGACACGTCGAAGCCGTACGTGCGTCCGCAGCGTCCCGGCGACTGGCTCGAATACAGCCCGTTCGTGACGGTGCTGATCGTGGCGCTCGGTGCGTTGTGGATCGGGCATGAGTTCACGACCAAGGACCCGCTGCTCGCTATCTCGAACCTGAACACGTATAACTTCCTGTTCCTGATGCTGGGGATGTTGCTGAACTGGCGTCCGCGCCGGTTCCTCGACGCCATTGCCAAGTCGGTGCCATCGGTGGCGGGCGTGCTGATTCAGTTCCCGCTATACGGCGGCATCGCCTACCTGCTCACGAAGGCACCCGGACTTGACGGGCAGACGCTCTCGCACCATCTGTCGAGCTTTTTCGTGGCGATCTCGTCGCAGGAGTCGTTCCCCGGCGTGATGGGCGTGTACTCGGCCGTGCTGGGCTTCTTCGTGCCGTCGGGCGGCGGCAAGTGGATCATCGAGGCGCCGTACGTCATGCAAGCCGCCAACGATCTGCACGTGCACCTTGGCTGGGCCGTGACGGTGTATAACGCGGCTGAAGCGCTGCCGAACCTGATCAACCCGTTCTGGATGCTGCCGCTGCTGGGCGTGCTCGGCCTGCGTGCCCGCGACGTGGTGGGCTACACGTTCACGCAGTTGCTTGTGCACTTCCCGGTGGTCATCGTCATGCTTTGGTTGCTGGCGCAGACGCTGACGTATCACCCGCCGGTCATGCCGTAACGCGCCCAAGCGTGGGCATACGCGCTTCCGATCAAGGCGCCTCCCCGGGATGTCGGGAGGCGCTTTGTTTTCCCATAGCCCGTGACAGACCGCCTCGCTTCAGTCACCGCGCAAAGCGGCGGCCTGACGTTTCCACAACGTCCACGGACGCTCCATCACGCCGAGATTGGTTTCCGTGGAGCGGCGGCCTTCCTCTTCGTCGAGATAGGTCACCTCGCCACCGAGCGCGATGGCAGTCGATTGCATACCGGCGTTCAATTCGGTGTAGATCGCGCGATAGACGGCAGCGGGCAGCGTGGGGGCGGTCGCTACGAAGCCATGTCCGCGCATGAGCGCGACGTCCGCCTCGCCCAACGTGTCCGCGAGCGCTTTGCCTTGCTCGCCGTTGCGCACGAGCATGTCCGTGCAGCCGAAGCAATGACGGATGTCGAACACCGGCGCGCCGCTGCCGAGAAAACCGGCCATGTGATAGACGGGACGCAGTCGCACCGACGATGCAGCAAACGGAATCACCGACGGCGAATGGCTATGCACGATGGCCTTGACGTCCGGGCGCGCGCGATAGATCTCGCTGTGAATCCATGTCTCGAGATAACGCTTGCGCGTGTCACCGTCGACCGGCTGGCAATCGAGGTCGAGCGTGAGAATGTCGTCCGGCGTGACCAGCTCGGGCGCCATCGATTGCGCGATCAGAAAGTGCGCCGCATTGCGCGGGTCGCGCACGCTCACATGCCCGAAGCCGTCGAGCACTTCGTGATGCGCAAGGATGTGGTTGGCGGCAACAAGGTCTTCGCGCAGTTGCGCGATGGACGCAGCGTCGTGTTCGGTGATCGCCGGTGTGTAGGGGGTAGTGGCTTGCATAGTGGTGTTTTGCAATGAGTGTCGATAGTCGGACGGTGGCGCGATGTGCAGGGCGGGCGTCAAACCCGCACGGCGGCGCTCACCTCGGGAGGAAACAAATCGTCGGCCTGCATCGGGCGATGACAGACGCCTTGTTCGAAGGCGAATCGCAGGAAGGCGTCGAGCGTGACGCGATTGGGTGCAACGCCATACGGCCACGGATCGCTGCCGAACATCGCTTTGGCTTCGGCGGCACGCTGGCTCATCCACGGCAGCGGGAAGTGCGAGCACGTGATGTCTTCGAGACGGGCGATGCTCGCGTCCTTCGCCTGCGTGAACGCTTTGACGAGGTTGTTGGCGATCCAGCGATTCGCGGTGAAGACATCGCGTCGCATGACGATCAGATGCATGATCGGGAAGATGCCGCTGCGCTCGAAATAGGCGCGCTCGGCCGTCTCGAAGTCCGGTAGTAGACGCACGACTTCGTGCTCGCGTCCGGCAGGCGGTGCAGGCGGACGTGCGCTGAGAATCGCGTCGATCTCGCCATCGAGCAGCAGGGCGGTGAGCGACTTGTCGGGCGACGGCCGATAGCGCACGCCTTCCGGCACGCGCACGGCGACTTTCTCGCGGCGTCCCGCCTGATTCACACCGCCCTGCACCCACTCGACCTCCGTGAGCGCAACGCCCTGATCGTGGGCGAGCCAGCCGCGCGAGTAGACCGACGCCGTCTGTGCCCACTCTGGCACACCGATGCGCTTGCCGCGCAAGTCGCCGGGCGACGCCACGCCGCCGCCTGCATTCACGTAGAGCGACGACAAGCGAAAGACGCGCGACGGAAACACCGGCAGGCCAATCAGCCGGTCGTCGCCCTGCGAGCGCAGCGACGCGTACTTCGCGAGCGACATCTCCGAGAGATCCCATTCCTGAAAATGCGTGGTGCGATAGAAGATCTCTTCCACCGGCAAGACCGACGGCACGAGGTCGATGCCGGTGACGGCGATGCGAGCGTCGAGCAGATCGCGCACGTGGTCGTAGTCGTTGATGGCGAGTGACAGCGAGAGTCTGGACATGAGGGATTCCGAATCGGGCGCGGCATCGAAGGACGACGTCGCCCTGAACACGAAGGGAGCCGCTTCAGTGACCGAAGGCCGGTGCTTTCGGCAGGTTTTCGGGGCGTGCGACGAGGAACACGAGTGCGGCGGCGCTCACGAGCGCTGCGCCGAGCACGAAGAACATCGTGCCCGCGCCGCCCGTCGCCTGTTGCAGCACACCGGCGATGGCCGGACCGCACATGGCACCCACGCGGGCGATGCCGAGATATAGCCCCACGCCGGTGCTGCGAATCTCGGTCGGATAGCTCACGGCCACGAGGTTGTTGAGCACTGTCTGCGTGCCGATGACGAACATGCCCGCCACTACAATGCCCACGAACGTCACCGAGCCGCCGGTGATCGTCGCAAGCACGCCGATGGCTGCAGCACCACACAGCCACGCGAGCGACATGGCGAGCCGACGGTTGCCGATGCGGTCAGCGACCACGCCGGTAAGCAAGCTGCCGAACGCCGACGCGAACACCAGCAACGACCCGTAGGCGAAGCTCGTCGAGAGGTTCTCGCCGCGCTTGAGCATGATTGTCGGCAGCCAGCCCGACAGACCGTACGACGAGAACAGCGACAGCGCGCCCATCGACCATAGGCAGATCGTCTGACGGCGGAATTCGCTGGAGAAGAGAGCGGCGACAGAACCGGCTTTCACACCGGCATTGGGAGACGTGAATGTCGCTGTCGCAAACTCGGCTGCACGCGCGGGCCACAGGCGGGTCAGTTGCGCGCGCACTTCGTCCTGACGGCCACGACTCGCGAGAAACGACACCGACTCGGGCAGCACGAATTGCAGCGCGAGCGCCAGCACGACCGACAGTGCACCGACGTAATACATGCTCTGCCATCCGTACTGCGGAATCAGCCACGCGGCGATGAAGCCGGAGGCGGTTGCTCCACCGATCCAGCCGCACGAGAAGAACACGATAGTGAAGACATTGGCGCTGCGCTTGGGCGCGATTTCATTGATGTACGTAACGGCCACCGGCATCAGCAAACCCAGCGAGATTCCCATCACAAAACGCAGTGCGATGAACGTGCGCAAGTCGTGGGCGAAGAGCGCGATGGCGAGACTCATCACACCGGACAGCCAGATGCCGGTGAGCAGCACGCGGCGGCGTCCGATGCGGTCGCTGAACGGTCCCGAGACGGCGGAGCCCGCAGCAAAGCCTGCTAGCCCGCACGAGAGCAGCACACCGATCTGGCTCGGCGACAGAAGCCACAGCCTGGTGACGTCGTGAACGATGTACGCGGCGTTGTACAGATCGAAGCCGTCAAACAGCAGGATCAGCGCCAGCAGAGTGGCGAGCCGATAGTGAAAGGCCGAGAGCGGGGCGGATTGCAGCGCTTCGCGAACGTCGATGCGCTCGGTTTGCCGCGGCGGAAGGTCATGGGCCATGCGTTGTCTCCGGATGGGCGACCTGTCGAATACCGGCGAGCGCCGGTTCGCAGTGTCTTTGTCTGTGTTCAGGAGACGACTTTACTGAGCGATTTTTTGTTTATCAATATTGATTTTTAAAGTCAATATGAATGTGGCATGATGGGCCGCAAACGCGTTGCCACGGGGCGACGCAGCGCGACCGAAGGAGCAGCAGACACCGATGACGCAGCAGACCGACCTGATGACACGCGAAGAAGTCCTGGCGTTGCTCGATATCAAACCGGCCACGTTGTACGCCTACGTGAGCCGGGGATTGATTCGGGCGCGCCCGCATGAGGACGGTCGCAAGAGCCTGTATCTGCGTCGCGACGTCGAGCGTCTGGCCACGCGCAAGCGCGGGCGCGCGCCGACCGGCGCGGTGGCCGAATCCACCATGCGCTTCGGCGATCCCGTGCTGCATTCGGCCATCACCCAGATCACGCCGCACGGTCCGCGCTATCGCAACCGGCTGGCGATCGATCTGGCCAGCGGCGGGGCGTCGTTCGAGTCGGTCGTGCATTTGCTGATGACGGGGATCTGGCAGGACGGCATTGCCGAATGGCCAATGCAGGAAACGCCGTCCGACGTGCTGCGTTTTCTGTCGACGTACGACGGGGAAGTGGCGAGCGCCGACATCGGCAATCTGCTCGGCATGGTGCCGTTCGCGCTCGCCATGCACGGGCGCGGCGCACTCGAGCTGGCCGACGGCGCCGCCGTGCAGGCGGCCCGCGCGATGCTGCATTGCATGGTCGGATGTGTGGGGTTTCTCGGGCCGCAGCAGCGCTTCGTCGCACGTGAGACCGGGGAGAGCGTTGCCGCGCACGTGCTACGCGCAGCGGGCAGCGCGGTAACACCCGCGCGACTGCGGGCGATGAATGCCGCACTGGTCGTGCTGGCCGACAACGAACTCGCGCCGGCGACGTTTTCGGCGCGCGTGGCGGCATCCACCAATGCGGATCTGTTCGGCTGCGTTGCGGCGGCCATCGGCTCGCACATCGGCTTCACCACCGGCACCAGCACCGAAAAGATCGAGACGCTGCTGCTGTGCGAGCCGTTCGATGCGCTCGACTCGCGTATCGGTCGGGTGCGCGAATACGGCGCGAGCCTGCTTGGCTTCAATCATCCGTTGTATCCGGGTGGAGATGCACGTGCCGATCTGATGATGCAGATGGCGGGTGAGTTGATGCGCGAGACGGACGACGCCACTATCGACGACGCATTGCGCACCAACACGCGGCTGACGCTCGATTTTCTCGAACGTATGCGCACTGAAGTGAACGCGCATGCCGGGTTGGCGACGGGACTGGTCGCGCTCGCCCGTGCGCTGGGACTGCCGGACGGCACGTCGACGGCGATGTGGATCATCGGCCGTTCGGCGGGCTGGGTGGCGCACGTCATGGAGCAGCGCACGCAGGCGTTCATGCTGCGACCGCGCGCGAAGTACGGCTTCGGGGGACCGGTGAGCGCCGAAACTTTCGAGTCGTTTGACCCGCCCGCCACCCGGTGATCGACGCCGTTTGTCGGACTTCACAGCGCACGGATGTCAGACGGTTTCGCATCGGGACGGATTGAGGATGTAACAAAAAATTCATATCGGACTGCTAGCCTGCGCGCAGATTTCCTATTCGCACGCGCCCGGCGGCACCCGCCTCGACCCGGAGCCGCCGTGTGCCAAGTAGCGCGGACATGCTCAGAACCAAAGCGAAAAGCACGCCGCAGCCGATATTGTTACTGTGCATCGCGATGATCTGCTACTGCGCTTGCTCTGCCCGTGCCTGGGCGACGGATGTCGCGCCCGGCGCTGCGACACCTGTCGCACCTGCCACGCCAGGCGCTTCGAGCGACTTTGCCGCTGAGCCGTCGTTGCACTTCGACATCGCGTCACAACCCCTTCAGACCGCGCTGGAATCGTACGGCGCGAGCACCGACGTTTCACTCCTGTATGACAGTTCGCTGACCGCCGGTCGTATCTCTGCACCGGTGCAGGGCGACATGACGGCGCGTGCGGCGCTGCGCATGCTGCTCGAAGGCAGCGGCCTCGCCGCGCGCTATACGGGGGCGAAGACGGTCGCGCTGGTGCCGTTGCGCCGCAGTTTGCCCGACAGCGCCGACGACATTCGGATCGAAGCGAATGCGGCGCGTCGTTACTTCGGACTCATACAGGCGCGGGTTCACGATGCGTTCTGTGCGCAACCTGTGCTGGCACAGGGCGCGCGACGTATCGCGCTGCGCTTGTGGATCGATGCGTCGGGACGGATCGGGCCGGTCAGCCTGCTCGGGTCGAGCGGCGACAGCACCGTCGACAGGCTCGCTGTCGGCGCACTGCAGGGTGTGAGCGTTGGTGAGCCGGTACCGCCGTCGCTCGCACAGCCGTTCACGTTCGTGATCTTGCCCAAGGCGTCGGGACGTAGCTGGGGCTGTAGTTCCGCCGACGATCCCACGGCTGTGACCGCCGACAAGCCGCCTCGCACGGGAGGCCGGAATGACCGATAGCGCCCGCGCGACGTTGCGCGAACTGCTCGTCGAGCGTTACGGGCAACTCAAGACGCTGCTCTCGCGCAGGCTCGGGTCGTCCGAACTCGCGGGCGACGCCTTGCAAGACACGTGGGTGCGGCTGGAGAACACCGAGAACATCGAACCGGTGCGTAATCCGGGCGCGTATCTATACCGAATGGCGTACCACGCTGCGATCGACAAGCAGCGCGCCGAGGACCGGAGACTGAGCGTCGGCGAGATCGAGACGATGCTCGATCTCGTCAGCCCCGAACCCGGACCTGCGCAGATCGCTGAAGCGAATTCCGACCTGCATGAACTCGCACGGGTGCTGGAGCAAATGCCGCAGCGCCGTCGCGACATTCTGCTGGCGGTGCGTCTGGATGGCCTCGCGCAGCGCGAAGTCGCAGAGCGTTTCGGCATCTCCCTGCGGCTGGTCGAACTGGAGTTGAAGAAGGCGCAGGAATTCTGCGCGCAGCACATCGAACGGTAAACATTCGACGCGCCGTACCACACGGTTTTATGACGGTTATGCGACGCGACAGAAAATAATGGCAAAAAAACTGCGGATTCTGCCGATGGCAAACGTCATGTAATCAGGACGACCCGCAAACCCATGGATGCATGGGGCACATCGAAGGCAGAATTCAGGGCGCACGCCACGGAGAAGCGTTCCCGCAGGCAGAGGATCGACAGACACACCCGATATGAAGGTATCACCCGACAACTCGACCGGCTCTGGCACGGCGCCGGCCTCGCACGACGCGTTGCGTATGCAGCGCGACGCCCACGCATGGGTGCGACGCCTCACGTCCGGCGAAGCCACCGTGGCCGACGCGCAGGCGCTTCAGCAATGGTGTGACGCGAGCCCCGCGCATGCCGCGGCGTTTGCCGACGCGCGGCGTCTGTGGCGCGATCTCGGCCCGGCGGGCGAAGTGGTGCGTGCGCGCGAACGTGCCGAGGCACGGCGTCCCACGCGCGCGGGGCGGCGCGTGTTCCTGGGCGGTGCGCTGGCTTCCGTGGCGGGCGTCGGGGCGGCGGTGATTGCACCCGCAGGACTCTGGGGCGCGATGACGTCGCTCGCGCATGCGGACTACCGCACGTCGGCGGGTGAGCAGCGACAGATCGCGCTTACCAGCGATGTGAGCGTCAATCTCAATACGCGTACAAGCATTGCTTTGACGGAGAAAGACGGAGAACTCGGCACGACGTCGGCGCAAGGCGTGCGTCGGGGCGTCGATCTCCTCGATGGCGAGATCGCCGTCGACAACTCGCGCAGTGCCGCACCGTTCATTGTCACGGCGGGCGACGGCCGCGCCATCGGTACGCAAGCGAATTTCGAAGTGCGCAATCTCGACACGCGCGTTTGCGTGACATGTGTGTCCGGTAACGTACGCGTCGAACTCGGCGGCAACAGCGTGCAGCTCGCTGCGCTCCAGCAAGTGAGCTATCAGGGGCAACGCCTTGGGCGTGCAACAACCGTCGACACGACCGTCGCCACCGCGTGGCGCTCTGGCGTGCTGATTTTCCGCGACACGCCGCTGTCCGATGTCATCGGCGAGATCAACCGCTATCGTGCGGGGCGCGTGGTGGTGTTCGACAGCCACCTCGCGCAGAGCCGCCTGAGCGGGCGATTCCGTATCGATCGGCTCGACGAAGTCTTCGCGCAGATACAGGAAGTGCTCGGTGCGCGTGTGACGCAATTGCCGGGCGGGGTGGTCGTCATCGGCTAGCAGAAGTTATAGGTGTGCGTGCGGGACGGGTCCGGTGGCGCAAGAATTTCGAGTGCGGCTTTGCGGGTTTCGGAAATGAGCGTCGTCATCAAAGGGAAGGCCGCTTGCATCGATGCGATGGCAGCGGTCACTAACCGATTGCCGATTGCCACTGCAGACCCGACATGCAACCGAACCCTTTGCTTTCGCTCGCTCCCCCGGCTTCAGACGCTTCTGCCAACCCCAGTGACGACGCGCCACGCAAGCGTCACCGTCTCGGTCGCGTTATTCGCACGCTCCATCGCAAACCGCTCGTTCAGGCCGCAGCGCTGACACTGCTTGCGTCGTCGGCGGCGCATGCGCAACAGGCGTTCAGCAGCGCATGGTTCGCCGCGCGCGGTGCAGCGCAGGCGACGGCATCGCAAACCGGCCGCCTGCCGAACGGCATGCCGGTAACGACGCTGATGGATCCGTCGGCACAGCAGCAACAGGCGAACGCACAGTTGCAACGCTCGATTGCAAATCTGAGTTCGGCCGCGCAGAACATCGCGGCCATGCAGGCGACGCAAGCAAATGCGCGCGCGGCCGCGGCCAACACCGATGCCACGATCCCCGATGGCCTCACTGAGGGCGGTCTCAAAGTCGATACGAACAGCCTGACGAAGGGCTGGATCAACGCCAACGCGCCGACGCAGTCGGCATCCAACAGCAAGACCAACGTCAATGTTCAGCAGACAGCCGACAAGGCGATCCTGAACTGGGAAACGTTCAACGTCGGGCGCAACACGTCCGTCAACTTCGCCCAGCAGAGCGACTGGTCGGTGCTCAACCGGGTGAACGATCCGAACGCGCGTCCGAGCCGGATTCAGGGGCAGATTCACGGCGACGGCACCGTGCTGATCCTGAACCGAAACGGCGTGATCTTCGGCGGCACGAGTCAGGTCGATACGCGTAATCTGGTCGCCGCGGCCGCGAAGATGACCGACGCGCAGTTCACTACCAACGGGCTGTACGGCGCGAATGGCACGGCGCCGACGTTCACCGATGCCCTCGGTAAAGTCGAAGTGCAAGCCGGCGCCAACATCGTCACGCGCACGCCGACATCGGTCACCCAGGGCGGCGGCTACGTCATGCTGGTGGGACGAGAGGTGAGCAACGCGGGGACCATCGTCACGCCACAAGGGCAGGTCGCACTCGCCGCTGGCGACAGCTTCGTCATTCGCAAGGGCGTGGGTACCGATGCCAACACCCCGTCGACGACGCGAGGCAACGAAATCGCGCCGCAGCTCGTCGCGCAGAGCGTAGCCGGAAAGGTCGTCAACACAGGCTTGCTGATGGTGCCTGAAGGCGATATCACGCTGGCAGGACGCGACGTGCAGCAACTCGGCACGGCGGTGTCGACGACGACCGTCAATACGCGCGGCACGATTCACTTGCTGAACTCTGCGAGCGACACGCTGGGCAAAGTGACGCTGGGCAATGGGGCGCTGACGTCGGTCCTCATCAGCGATAACGGCGCCACGGCGCTCGACAGCCAGCGCTCGGCGCTGATGCAGGACTCGGTGGCGCAGGACGTGCTGCGTGCCGGGGCGTCGTCGGGGCTGTTCGACAACCTCTCGAAACTCTCGGACCGACGCGACCAGTCGCGCGTGGAAATCGTCAGCGGCGGCAACGTCGAGTTTCAGGGCAACTCGCTCACGCTCGCCACAGGCGGTCAGCTTGCCGTGAGCGCGATCGGTCGAAGCTTCGTCGCGAACGGTGCGCAGCTCGATGTCTCGGGGGCCGTCGGTGTGTCGCTTTCGATGGACAGCAACAACGTCAAGGTCAACGTTCAGGGCAACGAGCAACGCGACGCCCCGGGAAATCGCGATAACGCGGCGCTCAACAACGCGAACGTCTATATCGACCGTCGCCGTCTGGTCTATGTGCCTGCAAGCGTCGGTGGCTACGCGAACGAGCGCTGGTACACGCCAGGCGGCCTGCTGGAGGTCGGTGGCTATCTTGCCAATCAGGCGCACGGTATCGGCGAATGGACGGCGCAGGGCGGCATGATTACGCTCGGCGGTAATGAGGTCGTGACACAGATGGGTGCGGCCATCAACCTCTCGGGCGGCACGTACAACGTGCAGACCGGGTACCTCAATCAGTCTTGGCTGCGTGGTGCGGACGGTCAGCTTTACAACGTCAATACAGCCCCGACAAATGTCCTCTACACCGGCGTCTACAACGGCTTCGAGGTGACCCACCCGCGCTGGGGCACGAGCGCGACCGAGTCCTACGCCAGTCCGCTGATCGCGCCGACGAGGGTGCTGCAAAACGGCTATACCGTGGGCCGCGACGCTGGTCGTCTGAGCATTTCCGCACCGACCGCCGTGCTCGAAGGTGAGGTGATTGCGAACGTCTACACCGGTCCGGTACAGACGCAGGCACGCCCTGGTGCGCTGACGGACGGCTATGCGCTGAGTCAGTTCGCAGTCGCCCGCGCCGGTTCGCTCACGCTGGGGCAGTACGCGGGGCCGGGGCGCACCGGTGCGTTCACGACCGACGTCGAGATCGGTGCGTTTGACGACATCACGTCGCGAATGGGCGTGGCGGACGCCCTCGATGCCTCGCGCGCGAACACCCTCTGGCTCGACGTATCGCGCCTGAATCGGACGGGCTTCGGCGAACTCGATCTCGTCTCTGCGGGCAATATCGCTGTCAAGCGCGACCTGACGCTGGATAACGGCGGCAGGCTGAGTCTTGTGGCCCCGGACGTGGACGTGAGCGGGACTATCACCGTGCCGTCGGGCACGGTCACCATCGCCAACATGTACTTGCGCGCGACCGATACGTATCCGATTGCGCTCTTGAAGTCGGACGGCACCGCATCGCTGACGCTCGAACCTGGCGCGAAGATCGACGTGCGCGGCCTCTGGGTCAACGGCAGTACGGATTCCGATTCGCTCTCGAAGACGGCATTTCTGAACGGCGGTAACGTCACGTTCGATTCCACGCGCGATGTGACGATCAGCGAGGGCAGCACGATTGACGTGTCCTCGGGTGGCGCGGTACTGGCGAACGGTAAGACGAAGGGCGGCACGGGGGGGAACGTCACCTTAATCGCAGGTGATTCCGCGTCGAACGTCAACATCAGTGCCGGTACGCTCATCCTGAACGGCGACATCGTGGCGTATGGCGTGAACGGCGGTGGCAAGCTCACGGTCTCGACGCCGGACGCCATCATGATCGGCTCGAACGCGGAACTCGCTGGCGGCTTGCTTGCGGCCGGTACGACGTCCAATGTCGCGGTCAAGCTCGCCGAGCCGTACACCGTACCTGCGGGCACGCCGTTGCCATTTTCGACGGTCGATGCACACACGAAGCTGATTATGGACGTGCCGTTGCCCGTCAACATTTCGGTCGCCACGGGCCCGACGCAGCCGACGGCCGCGCCGTGGGTGGTGCCGACCGGCACGCAGGTGCTGGCGTACAAGACCGACGGCAGTATCGGTTACGCTTACTTCAACCCCGGGGACACGGTGCCGCAGGGCACACGCGTCTTCACCGTCACCGGTTACAACAATAACAATGGCATTCCCGCCGGGACGGTGATTCCGTCAAGAGTCTTCCCCCAGGGCTTCGCGATTCAGCCGTACCGAGTGGTGTACTCGGCGGGCACCGTCAATAGCGTGGACGTGACTTATCCGACCGGTTCGGTGGTCCCTGCGGGCACGAAGTTCTCCCGCGACGTGGCTGTCGCCCCGGTGCCGATGTTCAACGCCGGGGATTCGGGCAGTAACACGCCGTTATTTGCTGCGGGCTTCGGCAACTACGACATCACGGGTGGTCAGGGTGTGCGCGTCGACACCGGCGTGGTGCTCGCCCCGGTGATGCCTGTGTATCGCTTCGGCACGAACAGCTTCACTGCGCGGACCGGGGCCGATCCTGCGAGCGCGATGGAAGTGGTCTTGCCGCCACTCTTTGCCGAGAACGCACAGACCGGCACGCTTGCGCAGCGCGCTGGCGCGAGCATCGCGCTGCGCTCAATCGCCAAGGACTATCAGGGCAACAAGACGGGCGGCGACGTGTCGATCGGACGCGGCGCGTCGGTCGTCGTGGACCCGGGGCAGAACATCACACTCGACTCGTTCGGGCAGATTACGGTCGACGGCTCGCTGACGGCGCGTGGTGGGAAGATCACGCTGACCTCCGAAGCGGACAACGTCCTGCCCAGCGCGCGCAACTTCGACGTCGGCGGCAAGAACCTCGGCATGTCAACCTGGCTCGGCCCGACGGCCAGTCTCGATGTCTCCGGATTCGGCTACACCGCCATCGACGCTTCCGGCCGTACCTACGGCAAGGTATCCGACGCGGGCAGCATCACACTCAACGGAGGCCCGTCGTTCGTGATCGTGCGTCCCGGCGCGGAGCTCAATGCCGATGGCGCGGCCGTCACCGTGGACACCGCGACGGTGTCCGGACAACCCTCGAACGCGGTCGGGCGCACAACGCTCGCGTCCAACGGCGGCGCCATCTCGCTAAGCACGACGAGCGGTCTGATGCTCGACGGCAACGCGCACGCCTTCGCTGGCGGCGCGGGTGCGTTGGGCGGCGATCTGTCGCTCTCGCTCGTCTCCGCACAGTTTCAGGATCCGGCAGGCAAGATTCCAGGCAATGTGTTGCCGCCGTCGCAGTTCACCGTGACGCAGGCACGCGGCACGCCGGTCGTGCTGGCGGGACCGGCGGATGTGTCGTCTCTGACGTTCGGTCTGGCGGCCGTGAGCGCGGATCAGATCCGCGAGGGCGGTTTCGCATCTGCCACGCTGGCGTCGACGGACTATCTGATGTTCAGAGGCGACGTGTCGCTTGCACTCGACAAGAGCCTGAGGCTCACGGCCAACGCCATCACCTCCGGCAGGCCGATGGTCGGGACACAAACCCCGACGATTAACACGGTTCGCCTTTCCGCTCCGTATGTGAGCTTCTCCGCCACACCGGCCGTGTACCGCGACGGCTACCGTTCCGGTGCGATCGGCAATACGTCTGCGAACAGCGTGCCGACCAATGCGACGTTCGAAGTCGATGCCAATCTCATCGACATCCAGGGGCCGATCAGCTTCGGCGCGAGCACGGCGTATTACGACACCGCGACCAACCAGTTCGTCGGCACGCCGTCGCAAGGATTCAAGACGACACGCTTCGTGAGTCAGGGCGACATCCGTTTCCTGCCAACGACCGAATTGCAGGCGGGCACGTCGATCATGTCCGGCTGGGACATGGACTTCGTGGGCGCGCAGATTTACCCGACGACGGGGGCGATGGCCAACATCATCGCCGGATCGGGCAACCCGAATTACGACGCGACGCTCACCCTCGGGCGCTCCACCGCCGACGTGCCGGATGTCCCGATGTCCGTCTTCGGCACGCTTTATCTGGCTGCACCGAATATCATGCAGGGCGGTGTGCTGCGCGCGCCCTTCGGTGTGTTGATCTTCGGGCAGGCGGGCGCTGTGCCGGGGCAGGTGCCGGGCGTCAAACGCGTCGAGTTGCTGCCGGGGAGCGTGACCTCCGTGTCGACGAATGGTCTGACGATGCCTTATGGCGGCACGTTCGATGGCGTCACCTACAACTACAACGGCGCGAGCATTGCGGCGTTGGGCGCAGGCGGTTTCACGTCGGGCGGGTGGGGCATCAGTTCCGGGATTCGTCTGGAGGGCGAGTCGGTCGCAGTCGACAGGGGGGCGGTACTCGATCTCTCGGGCGGTGGCTCGCTCACCGGCGCGGGCTTCGTGACAGGCCGGGGCGGCTCGGTCAACGTGCTGACGACGCCGCTCGTCAATGCGAACCCGACCATGACGCTCAGTAAGGCGGGCAACAGGGTCTACGCGATTGTGCCGGGCTATGCGTCGAGCTACGCACCGGTGTCGCCGGAAAACGGCGGGGGCGATCCCGCCATCGGACAACGCATCACCCTCGGTGCGGGCGTGCCGGGGTTGCCTGCGGGGACCTACACGTTGCTGCCGTCGAACTACGCGCTGCTGCCGGGTGCGTTTCGGGTGGAAATCGGCGGCACAGGCCAGAACCTTCCCGCAACGGCGACCGCAGCGGGCAACGGGACTTACCTGACGTCGGGTTACACGAGCATTGCGAACACGTCGGGGCGCAGTCAGTTGCCGTCCACTGTGCTGGTGACGTCGGCCGACGCCGTGCGCAGGTACTCGCAGTTCAACGAACAGAGCTACAGCGATTTCCTCACCACGCAGGCCGCGCAGTTCGGCAACATCCCCCCGCTGTTGCCGCGCGACGGCAAGGCGCTCGACATCCAGTTCGATACGCCTTCGCAAGTTCCGACGACGCCCGTCTTCACGTTCGACGGCACGGCGCGCTTTCAGGCTGCGCCGGGCGGCGTCGCCGGACAGGCCGCCGTGGAGCGTATCGGTGAAATTACGACAGGCAATCGCACGGCGGGCTACACGGGCGTGTCGGTGTCGGCCGATGCCCTGAGCGCCATCGAAGCGCCGCGCCTGAGTATCAACGGTACCGCTGCGGTCACGCTGGGTCAGCAGTACATGATTATTGGACGCGGCAACTCAGACCTTTTCCTGCGCGATGGCGTAACGCTCTCCGCTGGGGAGATCTATCTGGTCGGCGCGAACGGCACGAACATCACGCTCGGCAATAACGTCACGCTGACCACGATAGGCAAGGGACCGGCACCGTTCGACACGGCAACGACCGGGTTGCCGTACACGCCTTTCGCCAACACGGTGCTGGCGGTGTCCAACGGAGACATCGAGTTCGCGGGGCCGCAGACCAGCAACGGCACCATCACCATCGGGGCCGGTTCGGGCCTGTTCTCCGAGGGCACGGTGGTGTTCTCGACGAATGGCGCTTCGCAGCTCGACCCGACGGCGCGCTTCGGCGCACGCAACATCTCGCTCGCGGTGGGATCGCTCAATGTGGGCGACGCCGCGCAGATCGCGACAGCGGGCAATCCGGCGGGCATGATGTTCAATCAGACGATGCTATCGACGCTGATGCAGGGCGATCCGACGAGCGGCGCACCGGCGCTTGAGAAGCTCACGCTGGGCGCTGCGAACGCGATCAACGTGTTTGGCAGCCGCAACCTTGACACGCGCGGCTCCGGTGTGGAGGTCGTGCTCAAAACCCCGGCCATCTATGGCTACGGCGGCAGCGCCGATCATGCGACGGTGGCCGCCGACCGATTGACGTGGAACGGTGTGGCGGGCGCCTCGGCACCTGCCATCGCGGCAGGCGGCCCGGGTACTGGGTCCGGCACGCTGAGCCTTGTCGCCAGGGAAATCGACCTCGGCCAGTTCTCGTCGACGGACACGACTAACGTCACGCGCACGATCTATGGCTTCGGCAACGTCGATCTGACGGCGAGCGAGCGCATCGTCTCGGCAGGCCGCAGCACGCTCTTCGTCTATCAGGCCCCCAGCACGCAGAGCGGTGCGGTGTTCGGCCAGAGCGGCACGGGCGGTAATCTCACGCTCGCGACGCCGCTGCTGAGCGCTACGCAGAAGTCCGTCACCGGCTATGTGGCGGGCGGGGCGCTGAATGTCGTCGCCCCGGCGGGCACGGCACCGAGCGCCGCGACATCGACCATCGCAGGCGCGGAGATCGATCTCACAGGCGACAGCGTGCGACTCGGCAGCACGGTGCTGCTGCCCAGCGGCAAGCTGGCCGTGGACGCCACGAACGACATCGTGCTCGCCGACGGAAGCCGCATCGACCTGAGCGGACAGAAGTCGGCCGTTCAGGATGCGACCGTGTACGGTTTCGGCGGCACTTTGTTGCTGACGAGTGCACAGGGCAACGTCACGCAATCGGCGGGATCGGTGATGGATGTCTCAGCGCAGAACAACAACGCAGGCGACATCGTCATCGATGCGGGCAATGGCACCGTGGCGCTGAACGGACAGTTGCGCGGCGCGGCTAACACGGGCTACCTCAGCGGCGACTTCGGCGCGTCGGCAGGCAGCTTTGCGGACTTTGCGGGCCTTAACGCGTCGCTCACGACGGGGGGCTTCTTCGACGCGCGCAGCTTCGTGCAGAAGCATGGCGACCTGAACGTCGGCAACGGCGTCAAGGCGCACAACGTCAATATCTCGGTCGACGGTGGAAGTCTGACGGTCGACGGGACCATCGACGCCTCCGGGAGCGCATCGGGCACCATTCGTCTGTCGGCGGCTAACGGTCTGACGCTGAGCGGCACATCGTTGCTCGATGCGCACAGCACGAAGCTGCAAGTCGACAGCTACGGTGCCCCCATCGAAGCGAAGAATCGCGGGCACATCGAACTGACGACCGCCAGCGGCACGATGACGCTCTCGCCAGGCGCGACACTGGACCTGAGCACGCCGGGCGGCACGAACTACGGCGAAGTCATCCTGAACGCCGTGCGCACGTCCGAAACGTCGGGCGACATCGCCATCAATGCGTCGGGACCGCTCAATATTCGTGGCGCGAACAGCGTGGCACTCAATGGCTTCTGGACGTACAACCTGCCCGCGGGCAGCGGGATTTCGCAGGGGACGCTCGACGGCTACGACGCTGCCAGCACGTCGTTCATCAATGCGGCGGCGGCCAACAGTTTTCTTGCGACACGCACGGCGGGTTTGTCTGCTCTGGGCAGCGCATATCACCTGCGTCCAGGCGTGCAGATTGCATCGGTCGGCGATTTGTCGACCATCGGCGATATCGACCTCGCTAAGTTCCGCTACGGCCCGAACGCGAATCGCGATCCCAATTCGGCATCGTACGGCGCGGGCGAGCCGATGGCGCTCGTGGTGCGCGCGGGCGGCAACCTTACGATCGGCGGCAGCATCTCGGACGGCTTCCGTGCATCGGCGGGTGCACCGGCGCAGTTCTCCCTTATCGATGTGACGACCGCGCCGTACTTCAAAAAACAGACCAACGTGGTCGGTGGGGCCACTTTTACCTACTGGTTCGACGAGAACAACGACCTCTATCTGGCGAACGCGTGGACGGTTCCGAACGATGCGTTCTACAACTGGTGGACGATTAATTGGTGGGGGCCGTACGTCGATACGCAAGGCAACTCGTATAACCCGGGCGACACGATCCCGGCGGGCACTACGCTTAGCGCAAGCAACAGCTACGGCTTCGGCTTTGAGGCAGGCAACATGCCCGCATTCTCCGCATTGACCAGTCCCGCCGTTGCGCCCAGTCCGGCCACGTCACCGGGCGCGGCGATGCTGGCGGCAGGCTCGCTGTCGACATCGCTGCGTCTGGTCGGCGGGGCCGACCTCGCGTCCGCCGATCAGCGCGCGATGCGGACGACGCGTGCGCTCGCCGGACAGGGCAACGTTACGTTGAGCGACGCGTCGTACAACAACGGTCAGCGCGCTACGACGTTCAGTCTCCTACGTACCGGCACCGGCAATCTGGACATTCTCGCCGCTGGCAGCTTCAGTGAAGCTACGCCGTTCGGCGTGTACACGGCGGGGACGACGTCTGCTCCGATACTCGCGGCGAACGGCACTGATCCGTACAACCTGCCGAACACGGCTTCGGCGGGCGGGGTGAATGTCTGGTATCCGGAGCACGGCGGCGACGTGCTGATCTCGGCCCAACAGGACGTGACCGGCAACATCCAGATGAACGACAACTCGTCGCGTTACGTCGACAGCAACATCACGTCGAACTGGTTGTGGCGGCAAGGCGGGGCGGGTCTGACGACCGATCCGACCGCTTGGGGCATCAACTTCGGCGCGATGGTGAAGGTGAACCCGTACAACGTGACGCCGGGCATCGTCGGCTTCCAGGGTATCGGTACGCTTGGCGGCGGCAATCTGACGCTGATCGCCGGGCGCAATGCCGGGGTGATGGCGTCGGACAATGTCCTCAAGTCGACGGGCCTCGATCTGGCGGTCGCCTCGACCGGCCGTGTGCTGGCCGACGGCACCGTGGTGCAGACGGGCGGAGGCGATCTGACGGTGAAGGTCGGCGGCATGCTCAACGGGCGTGCGTCGGTGGTGGCGGCCGATCGTCCCGGCGATTACTTCGGTTCGGTGACTGCGCTACGCGGCGACACGACTATCGATGCAGGCTCGATCGGGGCGACCGCACCGTACGGCAACGGCGCGTACTGGAAGTCGTACGATCCACGTGCGCAGCCCATCACGACGATCAAGGGCGTGACGGTGACTCGCGGACCGATGGTCGTGCCCGGCGACGGCGTGGTGAGCGTGAGTGCGCGCGGCGATCTCGTGCTCGGTGGCGTGGGCGACGCAGGCATGACGCTCGGCACGGACGTGGACGGCTCGTACTACACGAGCGCGACCGGCACGGTGAGCAAGGGCGGCAACACGCGCTTCACGCTCTATCGTCCGGAGACCGGCATTCGTCTGTTCACGGCGGGAGGCGATGTGGTTCCGCTCGACGGTGGCGTCGGCAGCGACGGTTCTACGTCCACCAACGGCACGTCGTATCTTCCCGGCAGCCTGAGCGTTGTGGCTGCGAACGGCGACATCCGCTTCAATACGGCGCTCACGCCGAGCGATCCGCGCGGCAACATCGAGTTGATCTCGTCGCCGGTCGGCCAGCTCGATATGCTCGCTGCCGGTTCGATCTACGGGCAGGGGGCGACGGTCGCCATGTCCGGGGCCGATATGTCGAGCCTCGCCACGCCGCGGCATCCGTTCTTCCAGGCGCTCAAGGTGTCGAATCTGAACAGCGCGTCGGTGGACGCCGCCATTCTGCGCACCAGCAACAACCCGCTCGCCTATGGCGAAGACACCGTTACGTCGCTGTTGCATGCGCAGGACAGTGTCGCGGCACGCGTCTACGCGGGAATCGATATCGACGATCTGAGTCTGGGCCTGACGATCCCGAAGTTGATTAACGACCCGGTGGCGGGCTTCATACCGACGCATAGCACTTGGTACATCGCTGCCAAGCCGTTCGAGGTGATGGCCGGGCGCGATATCGTCGGGGTGGGTGCAACGCCGAACACGTTCTTGAACCCGACGGGCAGCGATATCAGCCGGATGCAAGCAGGGCGCGACATTCTCTTCCAGTCGGCGAACATCGTCGGCCCGGGGCTGTTGCAGATGCAGGCGGGACGCAATCTGTATCAGGGCTACTACGGCATGCTAACGAGTGTTGGCGACGTGATTCACCCGTCGAACACGGCAGGGGGCGCGGACATTTCGGTGCTCGCCGGTGTGGGCGCAAACGGTCCCGACTATGCGAGCTTCGCCAAGCTGTACTTCGATCCGGCGAATCAGTTGTTCACCGGGGCGACGCTGGCGGGCAGCGGCAAGGTGGCCCATGCGTACGGGGACGAACTGGTGAAGTGGCTGGCCGATCGCTTCGGTTATACAGGCACCGCGAGCGATGCGTTAGCGTACTTCCTTGCGTTGCCGTCGCCGCAGCAAGGCGCGTTCGTGCGACAGGTGTATTTCAAGGAGCTACTCGCTGGTGGGCGTGAATACAACGACGTAGGCAGTCCGCGCTACGGCAGCTATCTGCGCGGACGCGACGCCATTGCGACACTGTTCCCGTCGCTCAATGCACAGGGGCAGCCCATCGACTACACCGGGGCGATCACGATGTTCAGCAGTGTGACGGGGATGAACAACGTGGGCGGCGTGAACATTCCGATTACGGCCGACGCCGGGGTGCGGACCAACTTCGGCGGCAGTATCCAGATGCTGAACCCGGGCGGCCGTACACTGGTCGGCGTCGAAGGCGTGACGCCGGGCGCGACGGCCGGTGTCGTCACACAAGGCGAGGGCGATATCGCGCTTTACAGCCGTGACAGCATCCTGCTGGGCCTCTCACGCATCATGACGACCTTCGGCGGCAGCATTCAGGCGTGGTCGGCGCAGGGCGACATCAACGCGGGGCGCGGTTCCAAAACCACAGTGCTTTACACGCCGCCCAAGCGCGTGTACGACAACGTCGGCGATGTGACGCTTTCGCCTGCGGCACCGTCGAACGGTGCCGGTATCGCAACGCTGGCCCCGCTACCGGAAGTGCCGCCGGGCGACGTCGATCTGGTCGCGCCGCTGGGCACGATCGATGCGGGCGAGGCCGGGGTGCGGGTGTCGGGCAACGTCAACTTCGCGGCGCTGGCGGTGGTCAATGCCGCCAACGTTCAGGTGCAGGGCAAATCGACGGGCCTGCCGGTGATCGCGGCGGTCAACGTGGGTGCACTCACGAACGCGAGCGCTACGGCGTCGCAGGCGGCGAACGCCGCCCAGGACGCGATGGCGCGCGAGCGCGTCTCGCAGCGTCAGAACGCCCCGTCGATCTTCTCGGTGCGGATGCTGAGCGCCGGTGACGGGAGCGGCCCGTCGGCCGATCAGAAGGGCGGTGCGGCGGGCGGTGCAACGGCCGCGAAGATCGGCTACGACCCGTCCAGTGCTTTTCAACTGGTGGGAAATGGTGAGTTGACCGAAGCCCAGAAGATGCAGCTCACGCGGGAGGAAAAGGCACATCTGTGACACGCGGTTGCCCGTTACAAAAAATAGTCTGCGGTTTTGCCCTCCGACATCCGTCATATCAATGAGGCCCGCGATTGCAGCGACGGCCGACGCAAGCGTTCATGGGTATCGGGGGGCACACAATGTTCGCGCAGTGGCATGACGGGGAAGTCGAGTGCGGCAAGGCACCGGGAGCGGCGACGTGGATCTGACCAATGTCAGCGTTGAAGCTGCGGTGCGTGCCGCGCAGGCGCAGGAAAGCAGCGCGGGCACGGCCACGCAGGTGTTGAGGGAGTGTCTGGAAGCGAACTACGACCGCTTGCTGCGCCGTCTGTCGCGCAGCATCGGCTGCCACGATACGGCCAGCGACAGCCTGCACGAGGCGTGGGTGAGGCTCGGCAGCGCCACCTTGCCCGAGGCCGTGCACAAGGGCGAGACGTATGTGTTTCGGATGGCTTACAACCTCGCCGTCGATCAGATGCGGGGACGCCGGATGTGGGAGTCGCTGGCGGACGAGAACCAGGTGTTCGACGTGCTGCCCGACCAAGGCCCCGGACCTGAGGCGGTTGCGGGGGCACGCTCAGAGCTGGCGGCGCTCGCACGTGCTCTTGGCGAGATGTCCGGACACCATCGCCGCGTGCTGGTCGAGTTGCGTATCGACGATCTGACGCGCGAGGAAGTGGCCGCCCGTCACGGTATTTCGCTGCGCAAGGTGGACACGCTGCTGCGCCAGACGCTCGATTACTGTGCAGAGCAGACTGGCCGCCAGGCCGCAGGCGGAATCACGGAGTCGCGTCGTCCGGCGCGGCTGCCCGACGCGTCGGAAGCGATCAAGCCCTGAGCGGCGCATGATGGATGTCCGGCGCGCGCCGCTGCGCCGGGTAAGGCGTTAATGCAACGGCTCGGACGGCGCTTCGTCCTCGAACGTGCGAAAGCGCCAACCGAACCACACGGCCAGCATGCGGATGACGAAGCCCGCGACGAAGCCCACGCCCGTCGCGACGCCGTTCGGCACGCCGAAATGCAGCATCGCCACGTACATCGCTCCCGCGATGCACGCCACGCTGGCGTACATCTCGCGGCGCAGCACCAGCGGCACCTGTCCGCATAGCAGATCGCGCAGCATACCGCCGCCAATCCCCGTCAGCACCCCGGCGAGCACCACGATGACCGGGCTCGTGCTCACGGTCATGCCGATATCGCACCCCAGAATCGTGAAGGCGGCGAGGCCGATGGCGTCGACCGTAATGAACGTCATGCGCAGCCGGTGAATGTGGCGCGCAACGATGGACGCGAGCGTCGCCGCGCCGAGGGTGAGCAGCAGGTACTCCGGATGCGCGATCCAGACGAGCGGATGGCGGCCGAACAGCACGTCGCGAATGGTGCCGCCGCCGAGCGCCGTCACCATGCCGACAAAGGCTAGCCCGAAGCGGTCCATGCCGCGCTGCATCCCCATGATGGCCCCTGACATCGCTTCCGTGACGATGGCGATGAGGTACAGGGCGTAGAAGATTTCTGTTTTCATGATGTCCCTTGCAATGCCGGGCGAATATATCACTTCACGTGGTTTTTCCCGTGTTTTGCCGCGCCAGCGGGCGTGAAACTGTGATTTGTACAAGTTTTCAGCGTCTGTCTCGGGTGCGACACTGCCTGCAACGAAACGACCGACGCGGGAATGCCGCCCCACCCGTCATGCAAACCCCTTAAAATCTCATCCTTTTGTGCTCCGAAGCGTGCCCGACGCGACCGGCACGGCGCTAACGGGGAGATCGACCGATCTCCGGCCGGCAGACCGACCGGCCCACCGGCCCGAATGCGCTACGAGTGAAGCCCTTTTGACGTGTCCCGGACGTGTCTTTTTGATCGCCAACTTCGTTCCATGATCCAGTTCATTCGCCGTCGGCCCTATCTGATTACCAGCCTCGTTGTGCTTATCGTTCTCGTGGTGCTCGGTCTGCGCAGTCTCGCGACCCCGAAGGTGCCTCAGTACCTCAGCGCCAGGGTGGAGCGTGCCGACCTCGAAAACACGGTGCTTGCCACGGGTACGCTGGGTGCCTTCCAGCAGGTGGACGTCGGCGCACAGGTCAGCGGGCAGTTGAAGTCGCTCAAGGTCAAGCTGGGCGACAAGGTCACGAAGGGGCAATGGCTCGCGCAGATCGATCCGGTGCTGGCGCAGAACAGCCTGCGTCAGGCCGAGGCCGAAGAACAGAACCTTCAGGCGCAAAAGCGCTCGACGGCGGCGCAACTCAGGCAGGCCGAACTGGCATTTGCCCGTCAGCGTCAGATGCTGCCGGACGACGCAACTTCCCGTCAGGACTTCGAGTCGGCGCAAGCCAATCTGGACGTGCAGCGCGCCACGCTGAACGGACTCGACGCTCAGATCCGCAAGGCGAGCGTGGCCATCGAATCGGCGAAGGCGAACGTGGGCTATACGCGCATCGACGCGCCGATCGACGGGCAGGTCGTCGCCATCGTCACACAGGAAGGCCAGACCGTCATTGCGCAGCAGCAAGCGCCGGTGATTCTGAAGCTCGCCGATCTGGACACCATTACCGTGAAGGCTCAGGTCTCGGAAGCCGACGTCATTCGTATCTCCCCGGGACAGACGGCCTACTTCACGATTCTGGGCGATCCCGACAAGCGTTACTACGGCAAGCTGCGCGCCATCGAACCGGCCCCCCAGAACTTCCTCGACACGCAAAGTACGCTGGGCGGGGGGGCGACGCGCAACAACACGGCGGTGTTCTACAACGCGCTGTTCGAAGTGCCGAACCCCGACCATCGCCTGCGTATTTCGATGACGGCGCAGGTCAACGTGCTGCTCGGCACCGCCAAGCAGGCGCTGAGCGTGCCGGTGGCGGCGCTGGGCAAGAAGGTCGGCCCGGACCGTTACGAAGTGCGTGTTCTGCCTGCGCAGGGCAAGGGCGATGGCAAGGCTGTGACGCGTCAGGTCGTCACCGGACTGAACAACAACGTGCGGGTCGAGGTGAAAGAAGGTCTCACGGCCGACGATCGCGTCGTGATCGGCGAGGCGGGCGACAGCACGCAAGCCTCAACAGACGCCTCACCCGGTGCGTCCCAATAAAGGGAGACGAGTGCGATGACTCAAGCCGCCGGTACGTCTTCTGTGTCACAAGCGTCGCAAGCTGCTGTGCAGGCTCCCGACGTCCGTGCGCATCCGATGCTGGAACTCACGGGCATCACCCGGCGCTTTCCGGCCGGTGAGCGTGATGTGACCGTATTGCGCGACGTCAATCTCACCATCGAAGAAGGCGAGATCGTCGCGATCATGGGGGCGTCCGGCTCGGGCAAGTCGACGCTGATGAATATCCTCGGCTGTCTCGACCATCCGAGCGAAGGCAGCTATCGCGTTGCGGGGCGCGAGACGCGCGATCTGGATGCGGACGCGCTCGCGCAGCTGCGTCGCGAGCACTTCGGCTTCATCTTCCAGCGCTACCACCTGCTGCCGCACCTCGACGCGGCATCTAACGTGGAGATGCCGTCGGTGTACACCGGCACGCCGCATGCGGCGCGTCGTGCGCGCTCGGTGATGCTGCTGGAGCGGCTCGGGTTGGCCGATCGCACGGAACATCGTCCGAGCCAGTTGTCGGGCGGTCAGCAGCAGCGCGTGAGTATCGCGCGCGCGCTGATGAACGGCGGCGATGTGATTCTGGCCGACGAGCCGACTGGTGCACTCGATACGCGTAGCGGTCGCGAAGTCATCCGCATTCTCAAGGAACTCAACGCGCTGGGGCACACGGTCATCATCGTGACCCATGACGAGAAGGTTGCCGCGCATGCGCGCCGCATCATCGAGATTCGCGATGGCGAGATCGTGGCCGACCGTGAGAACACGCCGGTGGAGATCGAGCCGGATGTCCCGTCGCCGGAAGAGGCTGCTGAGGAAGCCGTGGTCGCCTCGACGCCCCCGGCCGCCGATCCCGCTTCGGTGAACGCCAGCCACGGCGGGGCGATTGCGCCGCGTCGCTGGACGGGGGGCATCGACCGCTTCGCCGAGGCGTTCCGCATGGCATGGATCGCGCTGATTTCGCACCGTCTGCGCACGTTCCTGACGATGCTCGGGATCATCATCGGCATCACGTCGGTCGTCTCCATCGTCGCCATTGGCGAAGGGGCAAAGCGCTACATGCTGGCCGAGATCGGCAGCATCGGCACGAACACGATCAACATCTATCCGGGCAAGGACTGGGGCGATAACCGCGCGACAGCAATTCAGACACTCGTGCCCGAGGACGTGCATGCACTCTCGGAGCAGATCTACGTGGACAGCGCGACGCCCGAGACGGCGCGCAGTTTGCTGCTGCGCTACCGCAATGTCGACGCGAGCGCGATGGTGACGGGCGTGGGCGAGCACTTCTTCCAGGTGCGCGGCATGAAGATCGGGCAGGGCATTGCGTTCGGTGCTGACGAAGTGCGGCGTCAGGCGCAGGTCGCCGTGATCGACCAGAACACGCGTCGCAAGCTGTTCGGCGCGAATCCGAATCCGCTGGGCGAAGTGATCTTCGTGGGCAATCTGCCGTGCGTGGTGATCGGTGTGACGGTGGAAAAGAAGAGCGCATTCGGCGACACCAAGAGCCTGAACATCTGGGTGCCTTACACGACGGCGGCGGGGCGTCTTTTCGGTCAGCGCAACGTCGACAGCATTACGGTGCGTGTGCGTGACGGACAGCCGAGCAAGGCCGCCGAGAAGAGTCTGGAGACGCTCATGACGCAGCGTCACGGCCGCAAGGACTTCTTCACGTACAACATGGACAGCGTGGTGAAGACGGTCGAAAAGACGAGTCAGTCGCTCACGTTGCTGCTGTCGCTGATCGCGGTGATTTCGCTGGTCGTGGGCGGTATCGGTGTGATGAACATCATGATCGTGTCGGTCACGGAGCGTACGCGGGAGATTGGTATTCGGATGGCGGTCGGGGCGCGTCAGAGCGACATCATGCAGCAGTTCCTGGTGGAGGCCGTCATGGTGTGTCTGATGGGCGGCGCGATCGGGATTGCACTTTCGTTTGGGGCGAGCTTCCTGTTCTCGCTGTTCGTCGAGAAGTGGAAGATGGTGTTTTCGATGGGCTCTGTCGTCACAGCATTCCTGTGTTCGACGCTCATCGGCGTGGTGTTCGGGTTCATGCCAGCGCGCAATGCCGCGCGACTCGACCCGGTCGAAGCGCTTGCACGCGATTGAGGTATAGCCAGATGACCAGAATGAAATCTATTACTTGCCACCCGTTCGCTTCGGCGCATTCGTGCGGCACGCCGACGGTGCTGCGTCGTATGGTCCTCGCGCTGGCGAGCGCCGCAGCGCTGCTCACGGGCTGCGCCGGTGTGCGTCACGACACGTTGCCTGCGGTGCCGGTACCTGCGCAGTGGGCGGGTGCGACGGGGACATCGGGGGCCTCCGGGGCATCGCCCGTCGCCGCTGGCAACACCGCAACGATTGCCCCCGACTTCTGGCGTGCATTCGGCGACCCGGTGCTGGACCGTCTGATCACCGATGTACTGGCCGTCAACAACGATCTGGCGGCGGCGGGGATTCGCGTCTATCGCGCACAATTGCAGGCGGGGTTGGCGGATACGAACCTCACGCCGTCCGTGACCGTTGGCGGCAACGCGACCGTACAACGCACGCTGGATACCCATGTGATGGGGCGTAAGAGCACCCTGTCGGCGCAGGCATCGTACGAGCTGGATCTGTGGGGAAAACTCGCCGCGCAACGTGATGCGGCGCGCTGGGAGTACGAGGCGACCGACGCCGACCGCGAATCCGCGCGTCTGTCGATCATCGGTACGACGGCGCAGCTGTACTGGACGATCGGCTTCCTGAATCAGCAGATCGCCAACACCGAAGGCAATATCGCTTATAGCGAACGGATTCTGGCGCTGGTGCGCTCACGCTATGCGGCGGGGGCGGTGTCGGGGCTGGATGTCGCGCAGACGGAGGGCAATCTGGCCGATCAGCGCGCGGCGCTCACGCAGTTGTTGCAGCAGCGCACGGAGAACCGCAACGCACTGGCGATTCTGTTCGACCGTCCCCCCGAGCAGGCGGCCGCCGAGCCGTCGACGCTACCTACGCAGGCGTTGCCTGTCGTACCGGCGGGATTGCCTGCGGAGTTGCTTGGCCGTCGTCCAGACCTGCGCGCCGCGGAGTTGCGTTTGCGTGGGACACTCGCTAACGTCGACATCACCCGCACGAGCTTTTACCCGACGTTCACGCTGACGGGGCAGGTGGGGACGACGAGTACGTCGCTGGAGCGCGTATTGCAGAACCCGATCGGTTCGCTGGGGGTGGGGCTGGCCCTGCCGTTCATCCAGTGGAATACGATGCAGTTGCAGATCAAGGTGTCGCAGACGCAGTACGAGGAAGCGGTGGTGAATTTCCGCAAGAGCCTCTTTACGGCACTGAGCGAAGTCGAGAACGCTCTATCAGCCCGTGAGCAACTGACGCGCGAGGCAGAGCAACGCACGCTGTCGCTGGTGCAGGCACAGCGTGCCGAGACCTTGCTGCGTTCGCGCTATCAGGCGGGCGCTATCGGGGTGCAGCAGTGGCTGGAGCAGTTGCAGTTGCTGCGCAACGCGCAAACGGCCGACGCGCAAGTGCGCTTGAATCGCTTGAACAACCGCATGGCGCTGTACAAGGCGCTGGGCGGGGCAGGCAATGCGTCGGATGTGAATCCGCCTGCTTGAGTGTGTAATATCGAGCGTGGTTTGAATCTGCGACTGCATCGCGACGCGTGAGGTCATCCTAGGCCATACATCATGAATCGACGGACATCCGCTTTAACACCCGATTGGGTGAAGCATGCACAGCCGATCGAGGGCGTGGAGCGCTTCGAGGCCTGGTTTCGCGGTAACGCTTATTCGATGCATCGCCATGACACCTACGCGATTGGCCGCACGCTCGCGGGTGTTCAGAGTTTCAGCTATCGGCGGGGGCAGCGAAACAGTCTGCCCGGCAACACGATGGTGCTGCATCCCGACGAACCGCACGACGGTCAGGCGGGCACCGACGAGGGATTCCGGTATCGCATGATCTACGTGCATCCGTCGCTGTTTCAGGACGTGCTTGGCGGGCAAGCGCTGCCGTTCGTCGAAGGGGGCGTGACGACGGATCCGCGTCTGGCGGCAGCGACCGAAACGTTGCTGCAACACGTTAGCCACACGCTGGAACCACTTGAACAGAGCGACGCGCTGACGGAACTGGCCCACGCGCTTGCGGCCGTCTCAGGCGCGCCTGCGCGGAAGACGAAGGGCGACTATCTGGCGGCGCGGCGTGCGCGTGATTACCTGCATACGCACAGCGCACGGGTCGTCACGCTGGACGAACTCGAAGCGGCGACAGGGCGGGATCGCTGGAGTCTGTCGCGCGACTTTCGCACGTTCTACGGCACAAGTCCGTACCGGTATCTGACGATGCGACGTCTCGACGACGTGCGTCACCAGTTGCTTACGGGCACATCCCTCGTCGATGCGGCTGCTACGGCAGGTTTTGCCGATCAGAGCCATATGACGCGCCATTTCTCGAAGACCTTCGGACTGACGCCCGGCCGCTGGCTTCAGGTCGCGAGCGGCATTCTGCCGGGCTAGAACAGCCAGGGGGAAGAAGGAAAGCGACGAGCACTGGTTGCAGCGCTTCACCCCACGCACGGCTAACAGCATCTGGGCCAAGCTGAATGCAGAACGAGCATAGGCCTTGATCGCCGAAGGCAGAATGCGCCCGTCAGGAATGCGAGAAATCGAAAAAGCCAAAGCGGATGGACGGTGGCAAGCGGCTTCGACGTGCGAATTTACCCGGCTTTTGCGCCGCGGCCGGTGGTGGGAAATCTCCTGCAACGCAGCTTCTGCTCGGGTTTATGCGACGGAATCGGTGAGAGGCAAACATACCGCATCCCTTTCCAGTGTTTCGATCAGTGCGTCGCGCATCACCGCGACGGGTCGCACAAGACGGCCAGGCAGCACGGCATGCACGAGCCACACGTTCAGTCCGCTATTGAACTCAGGCACATCGACGATCTGCAGCGCATTGCGATGCGGGCTGCGCGCCAGCACTTCAGGCGCAGCGAGCCCGACGCCCAAAGCGCGCGCGACCAGCGACAACTGTAGTTCCGAACCGAACGCTTCGACAGCGACGTTGAACGGCAAACCTGCCGCAGACATGGCGCGACTCAGTGCTGAACGCATTCCGCAACCGTCCTGGTTCAACACCCAGGGATAAATCGCCAGATCGGCGAGCGAGACGGGTTTGTCGGGCAGACTGAACGAGCGCGGCGCGACGACGACCGTGGGCTTATAGGCGAGAAGCGTCGACGTCAGGCCTGCCGGCAATGGCACGCCTTCAGGCAAAAGAACGACGACCGCGTCCGCCTTCGCCTTTTCGATGCCCTCCAGCAGTCCCGGCGACCAGCCCGCTGTCACGCGCAGCGTCAGATTCGGAAATGCGGCACGCAGACGATCGATGGGTTGCTCCAACGCCATCTCAGACAAAAACGGCGGTACCCCGATCCTAAACTCGCCTGCCGGCTCGCTATCAGGCGACGCGACGGCCAGCAGGTCGTCGACCGCGCGTAGCACCGCGCGCGCAAGGCCATAGACGTCGCTTCCGGCCGCCGTCGGCTTGAGCGGCTTGCTCTGCCGGTCGAGCAGCTCGATGCCGAGCATCGTTTCCAGATTCTGGACTCGGCGCGTGAGTCCCGGCTGAGTCAAAAACAGTCTCTCTGCGGCCCGCACCATTGAGCCGCTTTCGACCACAGCCACGAAAGCCTGCAAGTCTCGCGTGTTCATTAAACAATCTCGCATAAACATTATCAAGATAATTCAATTGTCGCATAACGTTCTCGTTCTTAGGATAAGCCACACTCGTACACCCGGAAGCCCAAACCCATGAGTCAACCTGCTGACACTTGCGCGCGCAAACTGCCCTCCGCTTCGCTGCCCTCACTGCAAGCGGATGCATCCCCAGGCGGTGACCTGACCACGCCATTGACGATTTTTTTTGCCGCCGCCATCGGCGTCATCGTCGTGAACCTAACCGCCGCGCAACCTCTGACGGGGCCTGTCAGCCGAGCATTGACTCTGCCACCAGAGCTTGCCGGCATGATCGCAATGCTCCCGCAACTCGGCTACGCCGCGGGTCTGCTATTGCTCGTACCCCTATGCGACCTTCTTGAAAATCGCCGCCTGATCGTCTGGACGCTCGCCTGCTGCGCGATGTTCCTCGGATTCGCGTCGCTCGCGCGATCGGGCTGGCTGTTTCTGGCATCGGTGTTCATGGCGGGGGCGACATCGAGCGTGATCCAGATGCTCGTGCCGATGGCGGCGTCGATGGCGCCTGAAAGCCGGCGCGGACGCGCAGTCGGCAACGTGATGAGCGGCCTGATGCTGGGTATTTTGTTGTCGCGACCGCTCGCGAGCCTGATCGGCGGAGCGTTTGGCTGGCGTGCGTTCTATGGCATCGCGGCGTTGGCCGACTTGCTGCTTGCTGTCGTGCTGCTGACTCGGTTGCCGAGTCACACGCCGCAGACGGCTGCTCGCTACTTGGACTTGCTGCGTTCGCTGTGGACCTTGCTGCGCACCGAACGCGTCTTACAGCGTCGCGCGACGCTTGCCGCGCTCGCACTCGGTGCGTTCAGCGCGTTCTGGACAGCCATCGCACTGCTTCTTGCCCAGCCGCCGTTTTCGCTGGGTACACAAGGCATTGCTGCCTTCGCGCTGGCGGGTGCAACGGGCGCGATAGTGACGCCGCTCGCGGGCTACCTCGGCGATTGCGGGGCGGGGCGTGCGACACAAATCACCGCGCATCTGGTGATGATCGCGGCGGTACTCGTGCTCGCGACTGCCGGGGCGGGCTGGGGCGGGTTCTCCGCGGCCACGCACCCCGTCCGTGCGCTCGCATTGCTGGTAGTCGGGGCGGCGGCGCTCGACGCCGGTGTGATCGCCGATCAAACGCTCGGTCGACGCGCGATCAACCTGATCAATCCGGCGGCTCGTGGCCGCTTGAACGCGCTCTTTGTCGGCATCTTTTTCGTCGGCGGCGCAATTGGCGCTGCGCTGTCAGGCGCGGCATGGGCATGGGCGGGATGGAATGGAGTGTGCGTCGTCACACTGGGGTTCGCGGTTGCCGTGTTTTTGTTCGGCTGCTTCGACCGTGCCGCGCAGTCAGGCAAGCGATCTCGGAATGCCTGAGCTCCGGCGCGATGTTCTACATCTGAGTCGCGTTGATGGAATTGGAATTCAATACTACATCCGCGAAATTTCACGACATCAATACGGAACGGCGTCGCCGAGCATTCGAGTTGAATGAGACATGGCAGTAGGCGGCTTTTCTCAAACGACGATGTTGTTGCTGACCTCCCCCCGAAAAAACGTAGCGGCGAGAAGAATAGCGCGCGGGTCGTCACACTGGACGAACTCGAAGCGGCGACGGGACGGGATCGCTGGAGTCTGTCGCGCGACTTTCGCACGTTCTACGGCACAAGTCCGTACCGGTATCTGACGATGCGACGTCTCGATGATGTGCGTCATCAGTTGCTTGCGGGTACATCTCTCGTGGATGCGGCGGCTACGGCAGGTTTCGCCGATCAGAGCCATATGACGCGCCATTTCTCAAAGACCTTCGGGCTGACGCCGGGCCGCTGGCTTCAGGTTGCGAGCGGCATTCTGCCGGGCTAGAACCACCACGCACAATCGTTCAATACGGCCGTGAAGGGGCATGCGTATCCTCGGCGCATTACCCCCAAAAAACCGGAGAGAACGATGTCTCAATTCCCCACTCATCCCAACGCCCCGGCGGATCGCGGCCAGTGCAAGGCCATCGACCCGATCCGCAAGATCGCGCTGATCGATGGTCACTGGCAACCTCGCGTGGTTGCCGAGATGAACGACTACCAGTTCAAGGTCGTGAAGGTCATCGGCGAGTTCCAATGGCATCAGCATGCCGATACCGACGAAACGTTCATCGTCCTGGAAGGCGAGTTGCGGATCGATTTCCGCGATGCGACGACCGGCGACGGTTCCATCGCGCTACGCGCCGGTGAAATGGCCGTGGTGCCGAAGGGTATCGAACACAAGCCGTTTGCGGAGTCTGAAGCCAAGCTGCTGCTCATCGAGCCGCGAGGCGTGGTGAACACGGGCGACGGCGAGGCAGGGGATCGGACGGTGGCGAACGATCAGTGGATTTGAACTGAATATTCGCAGGGGCGTCTCGAGCGCGTTACGATATGGCGACATCGTTGCGGCGCAAAAGTGCCACTGCCCGGATATCACGATTCAAATCGCGCTATGACAGAGCCTTGTCTGACATTCTCTGACCAGAATGAATGGGAAGACTGGTTGAAGCAAAACGGCGGAACATCCGCCGGGGTATGGCTGCGTCTGGCAAAGAAAGGGGCGGCGCAGCCAACGCTGAGCTATGCACAGGCAGTGGAAAGCGCGCTGTGCCACGGCTGGATCGATGGGCAAAAAAAGAAGGAAAGCGATGAACACTGGTTGCAGCGCTTCACACCACGCACGGCGAAAAGCATCTGGGCCAAGCTGAATAGAGAACGAGCGGAAGCCCTGATCGCTACAGGCAGAATGCGCCCGTCAGGGATGCGAGAAATCGAAAAAGCCAAAGCGGATGGGCGGTGGCAAGCAGCTTACGACTCCCCTAAAAACTCAGTAGTCCCGGATGATTTGCAGGCCGCGTTAGACGCGAATCCTAAGGCCAAAGCGTTTTTTGCGACGCTGAATGGCCGGAATCGCTACGCGATCTTGTTTCGGATACAGAACGTCAAAAGGGCCGAGACGCGTGTGCGGAAGATTGATGAGTTCGTCGGGATGTTGAGTCGCGAGGAAACCATTCACGCCTGAACCGGAAAGTTCGGGAGACGGGGTTGATGCTGCTGATTGCGGGGAAGTCCGGAGCCGGATTGGGTGTCGGACGACGGGCATAGCTTGTCCGGAGCAATACCCGTTGACGCTGGAAGATGCGCCCGCGTGAGGCCTCGGCGGGCGAATCATCAGTGCGTTAACCGTGCGGCGGAATGGCTGCCGGGTCCATCCACATTACCTCCCAGATATGGCCGTCCGGATCCTCGAAGCTGCGTCCGAACATGAAACCGAAATCCTGAACAGGCGTGGGATCCGCCTTGCCGCCCGCGTCGGCCGCCTTCTGCACGAGTTCGGACACATCTTCCCGTCCGCCCGCTGACAGGCACAGTAATACCTGTGCCTCAGCGTGCGCGTCGACAATTCGCTTTCCCGTAAACTGGCGCCATTTGTCGTGGGTAAGCAGCATGACGTAGATCGCATCGGAGATCACCATGCATGCTGCGGTCTCGTCGGTGAACGCGGGGTTGTTGACCGCGCCAACGGCCTCATAAAAGGCCTTGGATTGCGGCAGGTTTGTCACGGGCAGGTTGATGAAAATCTGCTTGGTCATGATCTGGCTTCCTGTGCTTGGGCGATATGTGAACGTTGGCTATCGATGAGAGCCATCAGGCGATAGCTATGTCATCTTACTGACCAACAAGGAAAGAAGATGTTCGACAGGCTTCCGCCGCGATCGGATCAGCGTGCCGCACGCCTGTTGCAAGTCACCGCTGCGCGGACCCGTCGATCCAGAGAAACATACTGGCTCGCCCCGATGGTGGGAAGTCAGCGGTTTGCAACGAGGCGTTTCGGAACTGGAACGGTCCCGCCGGACACAGGGGGGCAGGCGGAGGCCGGATCGGACGGCCACCTTGCGCGCACCAGATCGAGGAACACGCGCACGGCGGAAGTCATGCCGCGCCGGCTCGGGTACATGGCGTAAAGCGTCGCCGGGCGCGAGCGCACGGCGTCGAGCACGGGCACCAGTCTGCCGTCATCAATGGCGTCCTGGCAAAGATACGCCGGTAACTGCGCCATGCCGGCGCCGCGCAGCGCGAGTTCGCGAATGACCAATAGATTATCCACGGCAATGCCCGGCGTGATCGCGATGTCGATCGGCTCGTCGTCTGCACCGACGAACTGCCATGGCCTCGGATTTGCCAGCGTGCCCTGCGCGAGACAGGGGTAGCCGGACAACTCATCGAGGCGCGTGGGTGGGCCGTCGGCTTTGAGCAACGACGGATGGGCCACGACGATCGATGGCGACGTTGCTATCGGCATGGCGATCACGTCTTCTGATGCGAGGGGCACAACCGCCGCACGGATGACCAGATCCAGCCGTTCTTCGGCCAGGTCGACAAAGCGATTCGATAGCGTCAACTGCACCTGCACGCGGGGGTGCGTGCGCGCAAAGTCAGCCAGGATTGGTGGGAGCGTGGTCTCGGCGATCAGCACGGAGGTATGGAGGTGGATCACACCCGATGGCTCTGCCACGGCACTGCGCGTGAGCGCGCCGATCTTGTCAACGTGAGTGGCTGCCTCACGCGCGTGCACGAGCACCGCCTCGCCAACGGGTGTGAGGCCGAAGACTTGCCCGGACCGGTGCAGCAGTCGCACGCCGAGCGCGCGCTCGAGTGTCGCCACCCTGCGGGACAGCCGCGATTTGGCGATACCGGTCTGCCGCTCGGCAGCGCTGAATCCGCCGGCGTCCACCACGAGGGTAAAGAGCAGCAAGTCGTCGAGATGCGCGCCGCTGCTCTGCAGCATGGGGGCGAATTCTCTATAGACGGCGGAGGCCGCTTGAGGACCTGACATAAAAGGTGAAATAGGAGGTGAAGGGGCCGGGCCGCGAGATTGCAGGCGAAGCCGATGCTACCGCCCTCATGGGCGGCTGTGAAGATCGCGATCGCCCCTACATCCCATTCGACGCCTTCCTCGGGGGAGAGCAATTAACGAAATGCCTGCCGGATTCCCAGCGCGATCATAAGCCCTCCACATGTGAGGTCGATCCATGCCTTCGCGCGGCGATACGCGCTCGCAATCCTCGCATGCGATAGAACGAGCGCGACGACTCCGTACCAGCATGTCGCCGATATACCGACAGTCGCCAACATCGCGAAGAACGTCGGCGTAGAAACGTGCGTGGGTACCGCTGAGGAAAACACCGCCGCATAAAAGGCGATGGACTTCGGATTCGCGATATTTGTCGCGATACCTTGCAGGAATGCGGCGCGAAACAGGGGGGGCTTCGTCGGCTGACGGACTTCCGTGTGGATGGCCCGTGCCGACATCACTAGCCGTAGCCCGAACCAGATCAGATAGGCCGCACCAGTCAGCTTGACGCCGATCGCGAGCCACGGAAAAATCGCAAACACCACACCGATGCCGAGGACGGCGCAGGTCGCCCAGAACAGATTCACCGTCACGATTCCGGCGACAAGTGCGAGCGCATCGGAGCGTTTGCCGGTTACCGCCTTGTGCGTGATGGCGACGAAGTTCGGCCCGGGTATGACGACAGCGGCCGCATAGACAGAAAAGACTGTCACAACAACAGACCAGTCAACCATTTGTAACCTCAGCGGATATTGGTTGTACGAGACGCTTCGTTGCTTATTCAGCCCATATTCTGAGGCAAATTGCGATGGACTGCTCTTGGGCAGTTTCAGTTGTCGCAGTCGATGCGGCGGGTCGGGGGACAGGTGTTGGCCGATCCTTGATGGCGTACGCCGAAGCCGACGCGCGTGCTCGTGGCATGACCACGCTATTTCTTGACGCGCGGCCGGACGCGATCCCGCTTTATGAGCGAGAGAGCTATGTGCTTCATCCCGCGCCGTCCATGAAGAAGGTCCTGTCGACCTAAGGCCGGTCGACGTGCAACGCCGACCGTCAGGAAGCCACTCAGGCGGCAGCCTGCTCGCGCAGCCGACGTGCTTCGTCGCGCAAGAACTGCTGGTAATCGTCCAGATCGCCGTCGAAGGGTTCGACGCCGCCGTTGGTGACCAGCCAGAACTCGTCACAGACGGCGCGCAGCAGCGCGCGGTCGTGGCTCACCAGCAACACCGTGCCTTCAAACTCGTTAAGCGCCACTGCCAGCGCCTCACGTGTGGCCAAATCGAGGTGGTTGGTCGGCTCGTCGAGCAACAGCAGGTTAGGACGCTGCCACACGATCATGCACAACACGAGCCGCGCCTTTTCGCCGCCGCTCATCGTGCCGACCGCCTGATGGACCATGTCGCCACTAAAGTTGAACGTCCCCAGGAACGTCCGCAGCGATTGCTCCGTGCCACTCTGGCCGGGCGCGCGCATCTGGGGCGGCGTGTCCCGGGCGAGGCGGATCATGTGTTCCATCGGCGTGTCGAGCGGGCGCAGCACGTCAAGCTCCTGCTGGGCGAAGTAGCCGATGTTCAGCCCCTTGCCTTCGCTGATTTCACCGGCAATCGGTGCCAGCGCGTGCGCGACCGTCTTCACCAGCGTGGACTTGCCCTGACCGTTCGCACCGAGAATCCCGATGCGCTGCCCTGCCAGCACAGAACGGCTGATGCCCTTCACGATGACGGTGGGTGGCGTGTCCGGTGGTGCGTCGGCGGGGGCGGGGTAGCCGAAACTCGCGTCCAGCATCGACAACAGCGGGTTCGGAACGCTGAGCGGCTCCTTGAACTCGAAGTTGAATTCCGCTTCTGCAAGCACCGGAGCAACCTTCTCCATGCGTTCGAGCGCTTTGACCCGGCTCTGCGCCTGCTTCGCCTTCGATGCCTGCGCCTTGAATCTGTCGATGAATTTCTGCAAGTGGGCGATCTTTTCCACTTGCTTGGCCATCGCAGCCTGTTGCAAGACAAGCTGCTCGGCGCGCATGTCTTCGAACTTGCTGTAGTTACCGCCATAACGCACGAGCTTGGCATTGTCGACGTGCACGGTGACCTGCGTCACCGCGTCGAGAAACTCGCGGTCGTGGCTGATCACGACCAGCGTTCCCTGATAGCGCTTGAGCCACGCTTCCAGCCAGACCAGTGCGTCGATATCCAAGTGGTTCGTCGGTTCGTCGAGCAGCAGCAGGTCGGACGGGCACATGAGCGCGCGCGCCAGTTGCAGTCGCATGCGCCAGCCACCCGAGAAACTGTTGACCGGCTGATTCAGCTGCTCGGCACTGAAGCCGAGACCCTGAATCAATGCCTGCGCGCGGGCGGGGGCGTCGTGTGCCCCGGCGTCGTGCAGGTTCATGTACGCGTGCGCCATGCGCATGCCGTCGTCGCTGGCTTCGGCAGCGGCGACTTCCGCGTGCGCGGCCATCAGCACGGTGTCGCCTTCGACTACGAAGTCGGTCGCTCCCTGCTCGGTCTCCGGCATATCCTGCGCGACCTGGCCCATCTTCCATGCCGCCGGAATCGAGAATTCGCCGCTATCTTCGTGCAGGGTACCGTTAAGAAGGGCGAAAAACGACGACTTGCCAGCGCCATTGCGGCCGACAAGGCCAATCTTTTCGCCTGGGGTGAAGGTGACGGACGCGCTGTCGAGCACGACGTTGACGCCGCGACGCAGCGTGAGATTACGGACGGAAATCATAAGGAGCTACCGCTAAGAAGACTGGCATGATAGCTGACCGGGCGGGCGGAGCTGTCATTTTCATTTGGCGTCAGCCTTCTTGCGGGCGTCTGTTGGGCGATCTGCTAATCCGAAATCGAACGAATGACCTTCGCCGGATTGCCGCCGACCAGCGAGTTCGGCGGGACGTCTCTGGTCACGACCGCACCGGCCGCAACCACCGAGTTCTCGCCGACGGTGACGCCGCCGATGATGATTGCGCCCGCTGCGATCCAGACGTTCCTCTCGATCACGATAGGCTTTGCGATGACACCGTCGCGCCGCTGGGAGGGGGAAAGGGGATGCCCGGTCGTGATGAGACTCACGTTTGGCCCGATCATCACATCGTCGCCGATGTCGAGGCCGCCAAGGTCATAGAAGGTGCAATTCTGATTGATGAAGACGTTGCGTCCCACGCTGATATCGGCGCCACAGGCCGTGTAAAACGGCGGTGCCAGCATGAAGCTGTCGTCCACCGCCTTGCCGATCAATTCGCTGAACAACGCCCGGACTTCATCCGCATCGTTGAACGTTAACCGGTTCAGCGTCGCGGTGATCGCCATCGCTCGTTTGACGTTTGCCGTCATGGCGGCCGATTCCGGTGTTTTTCTGGCAATTATTCTGGTCCGGTGATCATTCGCCATTCGTTATATTCCTCCGATTTCGACGCCAGCCGATCAGGCTGGCGCAGCTTCCACCGCCGGTGCCTTCGGCAACGTGATCGTAAACGTCGTCCCAACGCCCACCTGACTTGCGACGTCGATAGTCCCTTTGTGGAATTCGATTGCGGCGTAGACCACCGCCAGTCCCACACCGGAGCCGTCTTCCAGCACCGCATTACTGCGCGAGCGGAAGGACATCTGGAAGATCTCCTTCAACTCGTCCGCAGGGATACCTGTGCCGTTGTCTCGCAGCACCACCTGGAACGCCTCACCCGTATCCGTCACGCTCATGTCGATGGCGGGTTGCGCCATCGTGTACTTCGTCGCATTGCTGATGAGGTTGATGAACGCGTGGAACAGCACGTTGCTGTCGCCGATCATCGTGCTGTCCATGCCGGACGGTGCTTGCACCGTGATCGTCGCGTTCGGGAACATGTCCGAGCCGACGCCGCGCACATCCTCCAGCAACGCCACCAGCGACAACTGCGCGCGCTTGCCGAATTTCGGGTCATCCAGCGACGCGCTTTGCGCCGCATCCAGCCAGTTCTGGATCAGGTTATTCAGCTTCGCCACCGCCTCGCGAATCTTCGTGTAACGCGGCGTCGAATCCGTCTCCTCGTTACGCGGGTTCAACAACCGTTGCGCGTGTCCGTCGATCACGCTGAGCAACGTACGGAACTCGTGCGTGGCCATCGAGCGGAACGTCTTCTGAAAGTTATTGAGACGCTCCTCATTGGCCAGCGCCCGCTGCAAAATCGTATTCTTCGCCGTCGCGAGTTTCTGGTTACGCACCAGCGACGCCGTGCTTTCCTGAATCTTCGACAGCGTCCGCGACAGCGTGCCGATTTCGTCACCGCGCGAGAGCCACGGCAGACGCAGCTTGTCTTTGCCCGACATCGTATTGCCCGCCATCCGGATCAGACGCGTCAGCGGACTGAGAATCACGGTGTCCACGTAAATCAGGCAGAGCAGGGTGACGACGATCATCGCGGCAATCAGCGCATCGATTTGCAGCAGATGCTTGCGTGCCGCGCTGTTCTTCACCTCGACTTCCTTGATCAGCGACTCGGTGCTGCGAAACACCAGGGAGCCGAACGTACTGTTCGCCTGCGTGTACTTATTGTTCGAGTCGCCGCGATAGAGCTTGGCGGCCTCGCTCAGCTTGCCGGTCTGCGCAAGCTGAAACACCTGATTCGACGCGCGACGGTACTGCGCCCATTGCGACTGAAACTTTGAGAATGCGAGACGGAATTCGTCGTGGACCAGCACCTTTTGATAACGGTCCGACGCCGACTTGATCTTGTCGTCGAACTCGCCCGCCGCCGTGCGGATGTCCGCAAGCGCCTTGGACGACATCGGCGCGAGGGCTTCGGACTCCACCGTGCGGAAGTCGGAGATGTAGTCGTTGAGCTCTTCGAGCAGGCTCAGATTCTCGATCTGGGTGCGCTCGGCAGCGATGGCGCGCTGCTGGGACGAATCGACCTGATGGTGCACGGCGACGCCCACGGCGATCATCGCCACGAGACAGAGCGCGAGCAGGAGATACATCCGCCCCCGGATCGGGAGCGACTTGGGCGGTGTGGAAGACGCTTTCGACATGCGATGTCAGCAGTGATCAGCAGATGAGGCCCGGCGCGGCGATGCGCTCAGAGCTGGATGATATTGAGCAGGGCCGCACGCACCACGGCTTCGGTGCGGGTGGCGACGTTCAGCTTCTCGCGGGCATTGTCGATGTGGAAGTCGACCGTGCGCTTGCCCAGATCGAGAATGATCGCGATTTCGGCCGACGTCTTGCCCTTCGCCGACCATTGCAGCACTTCCACTTCTCGCTTCGAGAGACCGAAGGGCAGCGGCGCGCCTTCCTCCGGTTCTTCGTGCTCGGTGTACTTGCGGATGACGGTGTCAAGTACGTCGAAATCCACAGGCTTGAGCATGTACTCGTCCGCACCGGTGCTGTGCCCGCGCATGATCGATTCCTTATCGGCGTTGCCGGTCAGGAAGATGAACGGGATCTTGCGTTCGCCCTGAATGATGCCGCGGGCGCTTTCCAGAAACTCGAAGCCGGTCATGCCCGGCACGTTGACGTCGCACACGATGATGTCCGGCATGAACGCGGCGAGCGTCGCCAGCGCGGCCGAAAAATCGTGCGCGACTTTCACGACATAACCGCGATCCGTCAGATCTTCTCGAATCAGATCTGCCGAATCTACGTCGTCCTCAATGCAGAAAACTTTGGTGGGAGATGACATCCCGCTGGCCCCGGTTTTTTTATGGAATAGTGAAATCCTACTAAAAAATCACCGGACGACGAAATTTCGCCGAAATACACGCGGACGACACGTCTCGCGCAATCCGGTTAATTTGTTTTCGCGCAAAAAAAAAGGACCGCGAGCGCGGTCCTTTCTGGGTGGGAGATCTTCCATGCGTGCCCGATCAGGTGAAGAGGGCCGGGCAGATCTCAAATGCGAGCCGCATGCCGATCAATGCCATGTTTTGGAGATTTTCGATCATGACGTGTTCTCCGTCGTGAGTGAGGTTGCGCGGGGCTCAGGCCTAGTAGCCGAACACATGCCCGACGTGGATGGCGCATTGCATGCCGGTTTCGATACAGGTTTCGTTGTAGAAGAGGCTGTCGACGAGGTTGAGGATGAGGCTCATGGTGATTTCTCCGGTATAGGGGGGGAAGTCGGTAAGTCAGTCAGTGCCGATCAGCCGAGGGCCGAGACGATGGTGCCGACGAGGCCGAGGATGGAGGCGAAGCCGTAGGTGACGAGTGCGGGCATGGTGTTTCTCCTTAAGTCGGTTTGTTGGGTTTGGCGGCTGTCGCTGTCTTGCGTTAGCCGGTGAGTGAAGTATCGTCGTCGCCCACTTGCCGCGAAACTGTGATTAATACAGGTCGGCCCGATTTCGGATGAATTCACGATGCTCGGAGAGAAATAGTGCTTATTTCATAGGCGGTTACGGTCGCTCACCGCAAAACCCCGTATAAATCGCAGTGACGTCGTTCAGGGTGCTCCGTACCATTCGCTTCGCATTACAAAGCCTTACAGAAGCGAACTAGAACAATGGAGTACTGAATGAGGACGATTCGGATGACTTGCGTCGCATTTGCGGCGCTTTGCGTAATGACGTCGGCCGCACAGGCTTACGAAACGGTCGACATTGCCGACCATTGGGGCACGGCGTTCATCAAGGCCCGGCTGTTTTCCCCGACGGACGGCCCTTATGCGACTGACGAGAAGGGCAACGATCAATATTCGATTGGAACCCTGACAGCACTGCAGACCAACCAGATCCGCAGCGCCCTGAACTATTGGGCTGAAGTCATCAAGGTGAAGCCCGGAAGTTCTCCGGCGATCATCAACGTGGGCATGAGCACTGAGAACGGCGCACACGCGGCCAGCCCCTATGCGTTCGCGGCGAACGACCAGACGGCCACCGGCGGGCAGAACCCGACGCTGGTGCAGGCGGCGTTGCAGAACAGTCCGCTCGCGCGCAACGACTATCACGGCGCGCACGGCGAGATCACGCTGGGCGATATGGCGTTTTCGACCGCGGCCCCGGTGGCGTCGCAGATCCCGCTCAACAGCGCAGCCGACCTGCCGGCCGTCATGCTGCACGAAGTGGCGCATGCGCTGGGCGTGGGGGCCAACATTATCGAGACCGAGTTGCCGTCGAAATTGCATACGAACCAGTTTGCGACGGTCCTCGACTCCTGGTCCGCGCACCTGTACGACGACAACGGTCGTCAGGCGAAGGCCGGACAAATGATTCTCACGCCGGAAGACGCAGGCACGGTAGCCGACCCCGACGCATTCGACGCCCGCAAGGACACGGCGTACTTCACCGGCGATCACGTCAGGGAAGTGCTCGGGGATTCGATGAAGGGGATTCCCGTGAAGGCGATGTTCGACGAGACGGCCTACGATTCGCCGATCTTCTCGCACATCGAGCTCAAGAACAGCCTGATGAGCCACCAGACGTACCGCAACTACACGGCGTTCATGGAGGCCGAACTGGCCGCGCTGCAAGACCTCGGTTACGACATCGATCGGCGTAATTTTTTCGGCCGCTCGATCTACGACGATGGCAAGACGCTGACTAACGATAACCCGTTCTTCGGCCGCAATGCCGATGGCACGGCCTACATCCCGAACACTTACAACACCTCGACGCTCGGGCTCGGCTTGCACATCTACGGCAGCGGCAACACGGTCGCGCAGCGCGCCGACCTCCTGACCATCGGCGCAGGTGGGGCGGGCATTCGGGTGGACGGCGTTGGCAACAGCGTGACCGTGCTGCCGGGCACGCGCGTCTATGCGGACGGCAGCAACGGGCGCGGCGTGATGTTCACGTACGGCAAGAACCATTCGTTCGTGCAGCGTGGCGACGTTCAGGCACTCGGGGCCAACGGCATCGCGGCGAGTTTCGATTTCGGCCATAACGCGCTGGGCGACGCTCGCGACTACCGTGGGTCTTACATTTCGACGAAAGTCGATCCCGTCACCAAGCTGACCTTGCCGCTGCCCGACGAACTCAATGGTCCGCTCGTGACCCGCGCCGACATTACCGGCCGTCTCGCGGGCACGTACGCGTCGCTGTACATGTCGGAGAACGGCTATGTCGGCGAGATTAACGTCATGCGCGGGGCGGCGCTGTACGGCGACATCATCTCCCAGTACGCCGAACGGGACGCCCTGGGGGCGCTGCGTCTTACTCAACTGAATTTCGGTCTGACGCCTGACGCCAGCGGCGTCGCAACGAGTGCGGCGGACCCCACGTTCAATCTGCGCTACGACGGCAATATCGTCGGCGGCAACCTGGCGCTGACGATGGCAGGCGGGACGACCCAGATCAACGGCGATCATACGGTGCACGATGTGGCTGTGCTTAGCGGCGCGACGCTGACCGGCAATAGCCGCTACACGCTCGACCCGGCGGGCGCGTTCGTGAACGCGGGCACTGTTGCGCCGTCAGTGGCGGGCAGCTTCATCAGCATTGGCGGTGACTACTCGCAGACGAGTACGGGCCGTCTCGTAGCCTCACTGTCGGATAATGGGACATTCACCAAGCTGATCGTGACCGGCCACGCGGCGCTCGACGGCACGCTCGCCATTGCGCCGCAACGCGGCTGGTACGCAAGCGGCATGACGGTGACGTCGGATCAATGGCTGAACGCGTCGAGCATCGGCGGTGCGTTCGCCAACGTGACGACGCTTCTGTCCTCGCCGACATTGCTTGCCACTGCGAGTTCGCTCGGCAACAACACGTACCGAGTGCAGATTGCCCGCGCGGGCAATGCCTATTCGCAATACGGCATCGACGGTAATAGCCGTCGTGTCGGTGCCGCGCTCGACCGCATTGCGGGCAGCGTCGGCCGCGACCTGCAACCGCTCGTCACGGCGCTCGACTTCTCGGCAGCAGACGGCAGCGACATCGCCCGCGCATTGCCGCAACTGACACCGGCCGCTTACGGCGCGATGTTCACCGGTGGCCTGCTGCGAGAACGTCAATTGACGGATCTGGTGGCCGCTGCCGTCGGTGCAGACGGCGCTCAGAATGTCGGCAACGGTGGGCTCACCGGCAACTGGCGCGGGTTTGCCATGCCGTTCGGTAGCGGCTACTGGCGCGGGCGCAACGATGACACGGCGGGTGCCAGCGGCAACACGTACGGCGTGGTATTCGGCGTCGAAAAGGTGGCGGGCGAGGGGCGCGACTGGACGATCGGCGCGCATGGCGCGGTCAGCGGCCAGTCGACGCGTCTGGACGGGCAGACGCCCGGCTCGGGCAAGACGACGGCGTTCGACATTGGTGTGCATGCCCGTTACGTGCCGTCAGCAAATGTCGGCCCGCACGCGTTTGCCCTGGCGCGTTTCGGTGTCGAGGACGGCCGCGTCGACCGGACCATCGCCGTGAACGGGTACTCGGCCACGCCGCGCGGCACATGGACTGGCGCGACGGCATCCGCAAGCATCGGCGGCGGCTGGCGCTGGCAGTTGAGCAGCACCACGAGCGCAGGCCCGGTGGCAGCGCTCGACTACACCGCACTGTATCGTCCGAGCCTCACAGAAGACGGCGGCGCCAGCCTGCATCTCGACGGCAAGACGTTCAACTCGCTTCGCACCCGCGTGGGTGGGGAGTTGCGCTTCGATCTGCCGATGATCTCGGGCAACGCGCTGACCGCCAATCTGCAAGCGACGTGGAACCACGAGCTGACGAGTGGCGCGATCAACCAGACGGCCAGCTTCGCGGGCTATCCGGGGGCGTCGTTCACGACACGTAGCGAGGTCGTCGGTCGCGACAGCCTCGGCCTGCAAGCTGGCGTGTCGTATCGCATGGCCCGCAAGATCGTGCTCGGTGCGGCCGTGTCGAGCAATGTGTACAAAGCCGGAAATGCCGACATAGCTGGTTCCGTGTCGGCAACGTGGAGATTCTAATGTATGTAATTACGTCAACCTCCAAGTTGTAGGTGGTGACGTAATCGACACGACCGAAAAAACGCCAGGAAATCACAATTCCTGGCGTTTTTTCGTTGTGAGCGGCATCGCCTTATCTCGATTTCAACGCGCGAAACATCGGTTCCCAAGTGCGTCATTATGTCGCGATGTATGGAATATGTGCATGCGTAGCATTCGTCACGCAAATAGTGTATCCATACATAGAGGCTTAAGATGTCCATGCATAACGTCTCGCTCGCCCGCAGAGGAAGGGCAGACACGACACCCGGCGCGCTTTGGCGCACGTGGTGTGCGCGCGTCGCCGCAGCGATGGCGATGGTGCCCATGAGCGGCTGCACGATGGAGTTGTTTGACCCCAAAGGTAGTGTCGGCGAGCAGGAAAAACACCTGATCCTGATCGCGCTGGGTGTCATGCTGCTTGTCGTGATCCCGGTCATCGTGCTCACGCTCGTGTTCTTCTGGCGCTACCGCGAGACCAACACCGCGGCGACCTACTCGCCGAAGTGGTCACACTCCACCAAGATCGAAGTCGTCGTGTGGACGATTCCCGTGATCATCGTTGTAGCGCTTGCCGTGATGATCTGGGAGACGACCCACAAACTCGACCCCTATCAGCCCATCGAACCCATCGCCGCCGACAAGCCGCCGGTGCGCGTGGAAGTCGTGGCGCTGAACTGGAAGTGGCTGTTCATCTACCCGGACTACAAGGTTGCCACCGTCAACAAGTTGGTGCTGCCGGTCGATACCCCCGTGGAGTTCAAGATCACGGCCGAGTCGCTGATGAATGCGTTCTTCATCCCGCAACTGGGCAGCATGGTCTACGCGATGTCGGGCATGCAGACCAAACTGCACCTGATCGCCAACGAGACCGGCACTTACGCGGGGATGTCGTCCGCCTATAGCGGCCCGGGCTTCTCGGACATGCACTTCAAGGCGCACGTCACGTCGCAGGGCGACTTCGACAAGTGGGTCAGGCAAGCGCAGGCCGTGCCCGACACGCTCGACGCACCGACCTACGTGAAGCTCGAGCAGCCGGGCACCGCTGCGCCGGTCGCCATCTACGCCAACGTCATGCCGGGCCTGTTCGACGCCGTCGTCGGCAAGTACATGGGGCCGATGGATGGTCGCATGCAGGGGACGCAAGGCATGCGTGTCTCGGGCAACAGCGCCATCGACGACATCATCGCCGCCGCCAATTGCCGCGTGGACGGCCAACTGGACAGCCGCGCGCTCCTCGCGCAGCGTCCCGAGCGCGAGGTCGGTGCACAACCCGCGTCGCAGCGCGCGCTCACGGAGTAAGTCATGTTCGGAAAACTCGATCTCGACGCCATCCCACTGCACGAGCCCATCATCATGGGCACGCTCGTCGTGGTGCTGCTGGGCGGCGCGGCGCTGCTCGGCGCCATCACGTACTTCAAAAAGTGGGGCTATCTCTGGACGGAGTGGATTACCTCCGTCGACCACAAGCGCATCGGTGTCATGTACATCATCCTCGCGCTCGTCATGATGCTGCGCGGCTTTGCCGACGCGATCATGATGCGCGCGCAGCAAGCCATCGCCGCCGGTGGCGAAGCGGGCTATCTGCCGCCGCATCACTACGATCAGATCTTCACGGCGCACGGCGTCATCATGATCTTCTTCGTGGCCACGCCGCTGGTGCTGGGCCTGATGAACGTGATCGTGCCGTTGCAGATCGGCGCGCGCGACGTGGCGTTTCCGTTCGTCAACTCGCTGTCGTTCTGGCTCTCGGCGATGGGCGCAGTGCTGGTCATGATGTCGATGTTCGTCGGCGATTTCGCCGCGACGGGCTGGGTCGCGTATCCGCCGCTCTCTGAGCTGGGGTATAGCCCGACGGTCGGGGTGGATTACTACATCTGGTCGCTACAGATATCGGGGCTAGGCACCACGCTGACCGGCATCAACTTCATCGTCACGATCCTGCGCATGCGTGCGCCGGGCATGAACCTGATGAAGATGCCGGTGTTCACGTGGACCGCGCTGATCACCAACATCCTGATCGTCGCCGTGTTCCCGGTGCTGACCGCCACGCTCGCGCTGCTCACCGCCGACCGCTACCTCGGCATGCACTTCTTCACTAACGAACTCGGCGGCAACGCCATGATGTACGTGAACCTGATCTGGATCTGGGGTCACCCGGAGGTGTACATCCTGATCCTGCCCGCGTTCGGTGCGTTCTCGGAAATCATCGCCACGTTCTCGCGCAAGCCGCTGTTCGGCTACAAGTCGATGGTCTACGCCACGTCGTCGATCGGCATTCTGTCGTTCTTCGTCTGGCTGCACCACTTCTTCACGATGGGGTCGGGCGCGAACGTGAACGCCTTCTTCGGCATCATGACGACGATCATCTCGATCCCGACCGGCGTGAAGCTGTTCAACTGGCTGTTCACGATGTATCAGGGCCGTATCCGTTATCACTCGGCCACGCTCTGGACCATCGGCTTCATGGTGACGTTCGCCATCGGCGGCATGACTGGTGTGCTGCTGGCTGTGCCGGGCGCGGACTTCGTGCTGCACAATTCGCTGTTCCTCGTGGCGCACTTCCACAACGTGATCATCGGCGGCGTGGTGTTCGGCTGCCTCGCGGGCATTACGTTCTGGTTCCCGAAGGTCTTCGGCTTCACGCTCAACGAACGTTGGGGCAAGTTCTCGTTCGCCTGCTGGCTGATCGGCTTCTACCTCGCGTTCATGCCGCTGTACGTGCTCGGCTTCAAGGGTATGACACGCCGCATGAACCACTACGTGCAGGCCGACTGGCAGCCGTACCTCATTGTGGCGGCGGTCGGTGCCGCAGTGATCGGTCTGGGCATTCTGTCCTTCGGCGTGCAACTCGTCGTGAGCATTCGCGACCGCAACGCCAACCGCGATCTGACGGGCGATCCGTGGGACGCGCGCAGCCTGGAATGGGCGACGTCTTCGCCCGCGCCGTTCTACAACTTCGCGCACGTGCCGCACATCGACTCGCTGGAGCAGCATTGGGACGACAAGGAGCGCGGTCTGGCCTATGTACAGCCGACGCACTACGAAGATATCCACATGCCGCGTAACACCGGCACCGGGTTCATCGTCTCGGCGTTCAGCTTCGTGATGTGCTTCGCGCTGATCTGGCACATCTGGTGGCTGGCCGGTGCGAGCCTGATCGCGACGATTGCCACGTTCCTGTGGCGCACCTACGACCGCGACGTCGATTACTACGTGCCGGCGGCCGAAGTGGAGCGTATCGAAAACGCCCGCTTTGCCGACCTGCGTGCCGCGCATCGCGCGCATCAATCCCTGCAAAAGGCCGCCTGATGTCCTCGGCATCCCTTCACACCTCACACGGTCACGGCACTGCTGCCGGAGCCGACGCCCACGCTCACGGGCACCACGACGCAGGAGCTACGACGACGCTCGGCTTCTGGATCTACCTGATGAGCGACTGTCTCATCTTTTGCGTGCTGTTCGCGACGTTCGGCGTGCTCGCCGCGAACACGGCAGGCGGCCCGACAGGCCGCGAGCTGTTCGAACTGCCGTTCGTGCTCGGCGAGACGATGTTGCTGCTGCTCTCGAGCTTCACGTTCGGGCTGGCATCGCTGTCGATGCGTCCGGGTAACGAGAGCGTCGTCCAGCGCTGGCTCTGGATCACGTTCGCGCTGGGCGCGGCGTTCGTCGCGATGGAAGTCTACGAGTTCTCGGCGCTGCTGCACGAAGGCGCAGGCCCGGGGCGCAGCGCGTTCCTCTCGGCGTTCTTTACGCTGGTGGGCACGCACGGTCTGCACGTCACGTGCGGCCTGCTTTGGCTCGTGGTGATGATCCATCAGATCGGACGCTTCGGTTTTGATCCGGTCGTGCGTCGCCGTCTGCAATGCCTGAGCCTGTTCTGGCACTTTCTGGACCTCGTCTGGATTTGTGTCTTCACCTTCGTCTATCTGCGGGAGTTCGTATGACGAGCGCGCAAGTTCACGACCACGGCGCTTACGCCTCGCAGAGCCATCTGCGCGATTACATCATCGGGTTCTTCCTGTCGCTGGTGCTGACGTTCGCGTCATTCGGCGCGGTCATGCTCAAGCTCGTGCCACCCGGCTGGGGGCTGGCGACCATCGTCGTGCTGTGTGTGGCGCAGTTGGTGGTGCAACTGGTGTACTTCCTGCACATCGGGGCGAAGCGCAGCCAGCGTCAGAACTCGGCCATCTTCCTGTGCACGGCCGGACTGATTGCGATCATCGTCGCGGGTTCGTTGTGGGTGATGCATAACGCCAACGAGAACATGATGCCCACGCACATGTCCATCGACCGGGCGAAGCTGCGCGACTGACCATGGACCGCCTCAAATGCATGGAGGTGTTCGTGCAAGTGGTACGCGCCGGTAGCCTGTCTGCCGGTGCGGCCGCCTGTGGGATGTCGGCCGTCACGGCCACGCGCCACGTGCAGGCGCTCGAAGCCCGACTCGGCCAGCCGTTGCTGCGCCGAGCCGGGCGGCGTCAGATGCCCACCGAACTCGGCGAGCGCTATTTCACCGAGTGTGCGGAAGTGCTTGCGCGGGTCGAGACGGCTGACGCTTTGGGCGACGGGGGGCCTGCGGGGGCACTGCTTGCGTCGGCGATCTCGCGGCCCGTCGGCCAGATTCGTGTGTGCGCACCTACAACCGTCGGCTCGCATCTGCTCATGCCGATTTTCGCGGAGTACTTGCAGACGCATCCGGACGTGGCGCTCGACCTCGCGCTCAAGGACCGGGCCGTCGATCTGGAGGAAGAGGGCATTCACGCCGCATTTCAGGCGGGCGGCAATCCCGAACCGGGGCTGGTCGCGCACACGTTGCGCGGCGTGACGCGCGTGGCGTGCGCGTCGCCCGGCTATCTCGCGCGACGCGGCGTACCCCGTCAGCCCGCCGACCTGGCTGGACACGACTGTCTTGGCTTTCGTTACGACGAAGTGCTGGGGCGATGGGCGTTTGCTCCGGCGGGGGCGGTGGGCGATGCCCGTCTCATCGCGCACAATCCGCTCGCGCAGCTTCAGGCGGCGGTGCATGGCATGGGCATCGCGCTGCTGCCCGAGTATTTGCTCGCGCCTGAGGTGGAGGCGGGGCGTCTGGTGCGTGTGCTCGAAGCGCAGGCGCAATTGAGCGAACCAATGCATCTCGTTCATCTGGCGGGGCGCTACGTGTCGTCCAAGCTCGACGATTTCGTGCGCTACATGGTGGCCAAGCTGGGGCCGGACGCTTGTCCGGTGGCATCATCGGTTTGACGGCGGCCTGAGCGGTCTGATTCGGCGGTCACAAACTTCGGCTAAGATGCAGCCATCGACGTCGTGGCCGATGCGATATCTCAAAGAGCGGGGCCTTCCGAGCCCGCCATCCCTTTGATCCGGCAATCATGCTATCTGGCAAAGCATTGCGACGCCTGTTCGCCTGCACCTTTGCGGGCACGGCGCTTGTCTGGACGACGGCGGCGCTAGCGCAACCGCCGCAATACACGAACGACGCGGAGTTGATGGGCGCGGCGATCGCGTCGCCCGAGGGCGTTGGTCAGGTGCTGGACCGACTTGTGCAGAAGTGCGGGCTGTATAGCGAGACGACCAAGGCGCACGGGAATGCCGTGCTGCGTGCATGGCAGGCGCGGCATCGCGACTATCTCACTGAGGGCCAGCGCGTGCGCGACGAACTGCGCGCCGTCTACACCGACCCTGAGGCGCGTCAGCGCTTCGACGATCTCCTGACTAACCAGTTTCCGAAGCTCGTCGAACGCCAGTTCGTCGTGTACTCGAACACCATCGACGATCAGCCGACGCAATCCGCCAAGGCGGAGATGTGCGACGGCTATTTCAATGCGGTGGACGAACGTCAGTTCGATCTCAAAGTGAACGACCCGGCACTCGCGGCGTTTTTCGACAAGCGGATTGCCGAGCGGACGACGGTGCGTGCCCCGGTGCCCGCCGAACCGACCGGGCGCATCGATGCCGTGCGGGACGCAGCGGGCGTGCCTGCGTCCGGTGTGCTGTCTGCACCACTTACCTCACCTCCTACTACGCCTTCGACTCAGCCTTCAACTCAGCCCCCGGCGTCAGCACCGGTCTCGACACCTTCAGCCCCCGCCAAGTAGGCCTGTCAGGCGGCGGGTGCGACGTCTGCGTCTGTGGGGCGCTCCCCCGTGAGCAAGTAACGCATCAGGTCCGCCACGGGACGAATGCGCTCGCCGAACGGCAGCGGATCGCGGCCACGGAAGAAGAGGCCGCGGGCGACATCGCCACGCACGGCTTGTGCGAGCTTGAGGTCGATGCAGAACTGACCGATGCGCGCAACGCCGTCACGCAGGCCGCACGCCTGCAAGCAATCGAACCCCTCCAGGCACTGACGCACTTTCGCCTTCGCCTGCAAGGCCGTCTCGCGGGAGAGATACTTTTTCAGCCACGGCGTGAGCACAGCCCGCGCGGGTAAGCCTGCAACGCTGGTGAATTCGGCGATGTCTTCCGGGCGCGCACTCGCCAGCACTTGCTTGAAGTCGGGATGCGCATCGGACTCTTCGGTGACGGCGAAGGCCGTCCCCAACTGAACGCCTGCCGCACCCTGCGCGAGCCAATGCTTCACCTGCTCGTGACGATAGATGCCGCCCGCAACGATCAGCGGCACCTGCGTCCACTCGATGCCCAGCGAAGCGTAGATCTCACGGCACTCTGTGAGTACGCGATCGAACGAAAAGCGCGCATCGCCCAGATCCTCGATGCGCGACGCGCCGAGGTGGCCGCCCGCGTGCGCCGGGTGCTCGATGACAATGGCGTCCGGCAGTCGGCCCTTCTTCATCCACTTGCGCAGCACGAGACTGACGCCACGCGAGTCTGACAGAATCGGGATCAGGGCGATGTGCGGATGCGCGGCGGTGAGTTCCGGCAGGTCGAGCGGGAGACCGGCGCCCATGACGATGGCGTCCGCGCCGCTCTCGCACGCCTGACGCACGAGCGACGCATGCGCGCTCACCGCCTTCATGACGTTGACCGCCACGAGACCGTTGCCGTCGGCAATCGCTTTGGCTGCGCGGATTTCGCGGTCGAGGGCGATCAGGTTGACGGCTTCGATGGCGGCTTTGCAGTTGGACTTACCCGGTGTGCCGTCCACCTGGGCGAGCAGATCGGGGTGATGGTGGCGCAGGTCGATGCTCGCAATCGTCCCCATGCCGTTATGCTTCGCCACCGTGCCCGCCAGCCGGTGCGCGGAGATGCCGATACCCATGCCGCCTTGTACCACCGGCACCAGCCGGCGGCCGGCCAGCGTCAGCCATTGCTCGTTCATGTCAGATCCGTTCGTCGAAAAGTGCTGGCGCGCGAAAGCATGCGGCTCAGCCGTTCCGGCAGTCTGGCATTCGCTTCGCGAACGGTTCTTGCGATGGGTCAAGCGCGGGCGCGCTCAGGCGGGGTCTTCGGTGCGGCATGGCGTCGCAGCGCGCGGCACGGTGCCGAGTGCAATGCCGCCGACGATCAGGGCGAGCGCGATCCAGACGTCCAGCCCGAGCGACTCGCGCAGGATCAGCGCGGACGCCAGCGTGCCGACCACGGGCACGCCGAGCAGGCCGAGCGACGTGACGCCCGCTGGCAACTGACGCGTGACCACACCCGCCAGCCAGTACGCGATGCCGCCGCCGACCACGCCGCCATACGTCAGCAAGGCCGAGAAACCGGCCCAGCCGGTCACGCGCGGTGCGCCGTCGACGACGAACGCCAGTGTGCACAGCATGACGCTTGCCAGCAGCAGTTGCCACGGGCTCAGTTCGAACGGGCCGTTGACCCACCGGTGCGCGCGCATATGCACGATGGCGATTGCCCACACGAACGCGGACAGCAGCACGAGGGCATTGCCGAGGATGGCGTTGTGGTCGTGCCAGTCGAACGCGATGGGGTTGAACATCACCAGCAGGCCGAGCAGGCCGCACGCCAGCCCGAGCAGGCGTCGCGGGGTGAGCGCCTCGCCCAGCCACAGGCGAGCGGCGGGCATCACCCAGAGCGGCGTGGTGTAGGCGAGCACGGCGGAGCGTCCGGCGCTGACGTATTGCAGGCTGAGCGCGACGAGTAGTGAGAACGCCGTCATGTGCAACAGGCCGACGCTCAGGATCACCGGCAAATCGCCCCGGCGCGGCAGCACGAGACGACGACTCAGCGCGCAGATGACAAACAGTGTCGCCATGCCGATGGCCGAGCGAAGCGCAGTGCTCCACCACGGCGAGACGTGAGCGAGGAGTGCCTTGCTGACCGGCCAGTTCACGCCCCAGGTCACGATGACGATGGCGAACAACACCCCGGCGTGCGAGCGCACTGGCGAACGGTTCGAGGCGAGACGTTGCAGACTGGCTGGCAGGTTCACGTGCCCGGACTCCGTGAGGGATGGACGGGGCGTTCTGCGGCCGGGGACCCGAACGAGACTTTGGAGCCGTCCGGCAGGTAGAACGCGCTATCCCATCACGTTAGGGTAGGCGTGGAGGGTAGAGAAGCGCCAACGCTGAGGTATTCGTTGGTGCCACGGCGCCGAAATGCCCGAGCGCTCAGGCCTTCGGCGGTCTGCCGCTCAGCTTCATGCCAAGGCCGCGTAGGAAAACGCGGATGCCGTCGCTCTTGCCCAGTTGAGGGCGATGACGGAAGACGTCGTAATCGACGGCTTCGATCATGTCGAGAATGCGCAGGCCGCCGTGCACCACGCAGCACAGTTCCAGCCCGAAGCGGCCCGGCACGCGGTTCGCCAGCGGTGCGCCACGCAACATCATCTTGCGGGCGAAGTCGACTTCGTAGCGCATGAGCGCGCGGAACTTGTCGTCGTACTTGTGCGCGCCGATGTCGGCGTCCGTCACGCCGAAGCGGGCCATGTCGTCCTGCGGCAGATACACGCGCGCCTTGCGCCAGTCGACCTCCACGTCCTGCCAGAAGTTGATCAGTTGCAGCGCCGAGCAGATGTCGTCGGAGCAGGCGATGTTTTCCGGCGTGTCGAGCTTGAACAGGCCGAGCATGATGCGACCGACCGGATCGGCCGAGCGGCGCGTGTAGTCGCGCAGGTCGGCAAACGTGGCGTAGCGCTTGGTCTCGATGTCCTGATCGAAGGCGGAGAGCAGGTCGGAGAACGGTTGCACCGAGAGGCGGTGTTCGGCGATCACCCGGGCGAGGGCGGCGAAAAGCGGCATGTCGGGTGACGTCGGCTGCCCGGCGGCGATCTTGTCGAGTTCGGCCTGATAGGCGGCCAGCCCGGCGTGGCGCTCGGCGTTGGTGGCATCGCCCTCGTCGGCAATGTCGTCGGCCGTGCGGGCGAAGTTGTAGATCACGCCTACCGGCGCGCGCATTTCGCGCGGCAGCAGGACACTGGCGACCGGGAAGTTCTCGTAATGCTCGATCTTGGCGTCGGAAGTCATCGGGTGATGCGTGTGAGGCGAACGTGAAGCGAATGAGGGCCATGCCGCTTCGAAATTTGGTTTCGAAGGTCGAAACCCCGGAGCGGCGCGCGATGCCCCGAGATTCTATGTCATCGCCCCTCATCCTGTCGGGAAAGTCGTGCCAAACCCCGGTATACTTCACCCTTTGCCAGATTTCTCTGGGCCTTATAGCAGTGTCACCCTGTTCCCCTGTACGACGAGGAGCCTCGTGAGCGTCGCCGAACCGATCGAAATTTCGCCTGAGCAAAGCAGTGCACGCGTGGCGTCGGGCAGCAGTTTTTACGCTGCCATGCGCATTTTGCCGCCCGCGCAACGCGAAGGCATGTTCGAGATCTACGCCTTTTGTCGTGCCGTGGACGATATCGCCGACGACGGCGACGACACGTCGGCGAACCGCATGGCGCGTCTGGCCGTGTGGCGGCGCGATCTGGCCGATCTTTACGACGGCCGTCCGACGCCTTCGCTGGCCAATCTCGCCCGCGCCGTCAAGCAATTCGGCCTGAAGCACGAAGACTTCCTCGCGGTCATCGACGGCATGGAAATGGATGCCTGCGGTCCCATCGTCGCCCCCGACCTGCCCACGCTCGACCTGTATTGCGATCGTGTGGCTAGCGCCGTCGGCCGTCTGTCGGTCAAGGTGTTCGGCATGCCCGAGCAGGACGGCATCGATCTCTCGTATCACCTCGGCCGTGCGCTCCAGTTGACGAACATTCTGCGCGATATCGACGAAGATGCGGGCATTGGTCGCGTCTATCTTCCGCGTGAAACGCTGGCGGACGCCGGTATCGTCGGTGCGACACCCGACATGGTCGTCGCGGCCCGTCTCGATAAGGCGTGTGCGCCGCTCGTGGCGCAGGCGCGTGAGCATTACGCCCGCGCCCGCACGATCATGGCGCGCCATCCGCGACGTGTCGTGGTGGCACCGGCCGTGATGGCGAAGGCATACGGCGCGATTCTCGACAAACTCATTGCGCGCGGCTTCGCTGTGCCCCGCGAGCGCGTGCGTGTGCCGCGCTGGCGCCTCATTCTGATGCTCGTGCGGCAGATGGTTTTCTGATGGCGGGTACCGTTCACGTCATTGGCGCTGGCCTGGCTGGGCTGGCCGCCGCCGTCAGACTCGCCACGCGCGGCGTTGCCGTGGTGCTGCACGAAGCCGCACCGCAGGCCGGTGGACGTTGCCGTTCGTACTTCGACAAGCAACTGGGTGCCGTGATCGACAACGGCAACCATCTGGTGCTTGCGGGCAACACGACGATGCGCGAGTTCACGCGCACCATCGGTTCCGAGCACACGCTGACCGGCCCGGATCGCGCCGAGTTCGCGTTCGTCGATCTTGAAAGCGACGAACGCTGGACGGTGCGGCTCTCGGAAGGGCGTCTGCCGTGGTGGATCTTCGACAAGCACGCCCGCGTGCCCGGCACGAAGTGGTCGGACTATCTGTCGCTCGCGCCGCTGCTGCGCGCCGGGCCGGACGCCACTATGACCGACGCCATGAATTGCCCGCCGATGCTGTACAAGCGGCTGATTCATCCCCTGTTCCTCGCGGTGCTCAACGCCGATCCGGCGGAGGGATCGGCGCAGATGGCCGGGGCGGTGCTGCGCGAGACGCTGGTGCCGGGCGGCAAGTCCTGCCATCCGCTGATTGCCACGCAAGGGCTGGACGTCTCGTTCGTGACGCCCGCGCTGGCGTATCTGAAAGCGAAGGGCGCGCGCGTGATGATGCAGCACCGTGTGCGCGAATTGCATTTTGCCGCCGACGGCAGCCGCGTCGAAGCGATTGATTTCGGCGACGGGCCTGAGCCGCTGGCCGCCGACGATGCCGTGGTGCTGGCGGTGCCGCCGAATGTGGCGGCGTCGCTGGTGCCGTCGCTCACGGCACCGGACGAGTACCGTGCCATCGTCAATGCGCACTACCAGGTGCCGCCGCCGCCGGGCTGCCCGCCGATGATCGGCGTGGTGAACGGTGTGAGCGACTGGATTTTCGCGTTCGACGGCCGTCTCTCGGTCACGATCAGCGGGGCCGACCATCTGCTCGACGAGTCGCGTGAAGCGCTCGCGCTTCGCATCTGGGAAGAGGTTGCCAAGGCTTGCAAGATTCCGTCCACGCCGATGCCGGTGTGGCAACTGGTGCGCGAGAAGCGCGCCACGTTTGCGGCGACGCCCGCGCAGGACAAGCGTCGCCCCGGTGCGAAGACGCGCTGGCGCAATCTGCTGCTGGCTGGCGACTGGACGGCTACCGGCCTGCCCGCGACCATCGAGGGCGCACTGCGCAGCGGGAATCTGGCAGCCGATCTGCTGCACCGGGCCTGACCGGTTGCGGCTGTCATTGCGGCTGTCATTGCGCGTGTCACTGCGACTATAAATGTTTAACCGGCGCTTAACGCGCGCCGCTCTATCGCCTTTGAATAGGCAAGAACGCCATGGATACGATACGCGATGCTTCCGAAAAGGAAGCGCGACGCACGGCCGCTGCCACGGCTGTGGACCTCAAACTGCACACCGAACTCGCTCAAAAGGTGAGTACGGCGATGGCGACGCAGACGCTGGAAACCGGTATCGACCGCTCGATCACGGCGCTGCTCGATCTGCAACAGGACGACGGTCACTGGCTGTTCGAACTGGAAGCCGATGCGACGATTCCGGCCGAGTACGTACTGCTGCGTCACCATCTGGGCGAGAAGGTCGACGCCGAGCTCGAAGCGAAGATCGCTGTGTATCTGCGTCGCATTCAGGGCGAGCACGGCGGCTGGCCGCTGTTCCACAACGGCAAGTTCGACATGAGCGCGAGCGTGAAGGCGTACTTCGCGCTCAAGATGATCGGCGAGCCGATCGATGCGCCGCACATGGTGCGCGCGCGCGAAGCCATCATTTCGCGTGGCGGGGCGCAGAATTCGAACGTTTTCACGCGCATTTTGCTGGCGCTCTACGGCGTGCTCGAATGGAAGGCGGTGCCGATGATGCCCGTCGAAATCATGCTGCTGCCGCAGTGGTTCCCGTTCCATCTGTCGAAGGTCTCGTACTGGGCGCGCACGGTGATTGTGCCGTTGCTCGTGTTGCAGGCCAAGCGCCCGCTCGCGCGCAATCCGAAGGGCGTGACCATCGACGAACTGTTCATCGGCAGCCCTAAGGATGTTGGTCCGCCCAGGCGCGCCCCGCATCAGAGCCGCTTCTGGTTCACGTTCTTCTCGGGTGTCGATCACGTGCTGCGTGCGCTCGATCCGTTCTTCCCGAAGAAGCTGCGCGAGAAGTCGGTCAAGCGCGCGGTCGAGTTCGTGGAAGAGCGTCTGAACGGTGAAGACGGCCTCGGCGCGATTTATCCGGCGATGGCCAACGCCGTCATGATGTACGACGTGCTCGGTTACCCGGAAGATCATCCGAGTCGGGCGATTGCCCGCAAGTCGGTCGAGAAGCTGGTGACGCCGGCCGATCACGAGACGTACGTGCAGCCGTGTCTGTCGCCGGTGTGGGACACCGCGCTTTCGGCCCATGCGTTGCTGGAAACCGGCGACAAGCGCGCTATCGAACTGGCGGGCAAGGGGCTGGAATGGCTCATCCCGTTGCAGATTCTCGATGTGCGTGGCGACTGGATCTCGCGCCGTCCGAACGTGCGTCCGGGGGGCTGGGCCTTCCAATTCGCGAATCCGCACTATCCGGACGTGGACGACACGGCCGTGGTCGCCATGGCCATGGACCGCTACGAGAAGCTCGCTGGCACCTTCGAGAACGACAAGGTCGATGCGAGCGCGCGTCCGATGCGTCATGCGATCGATCGCGGCACGGAGTGGGTCATCGGCATGCAGAGCAGCAACGGTGGCTGGGGCGCATTCGAGCCGGAAAACACGCATCTGTACCTGAACAACATTCCGTTCTCGGACCACGGTGCGCTGCTCGATCCGCCGACGGTGGACGTCTCTGCGCGCTGTCTGTCGATGCTCGCGCAATTGCCGCAGTCGCCTGAGCGCCGTGCGTCGGCCGATCTGGCGCTGAAATACATCCTCGACGATCAGGAAGCCGACGGTAGCTGGTACGGCCGCTGGGGCATGAATTTTGTGTACGGTACGTGGTCGGCGATGTGCGGTCTGGCTGCGGCGGGTATTTTGCCGGAACACCCGGCGATGGCCCGTGCTGCGCAGTGGCTACTCTCGATCCAGAACGCCGACGGCGGCTGGGGCGAGGACGGCGACAGCTACAAGCTCGAATACAAGGGCTATGAAGCCGCACCAAGCACGTCGTCGCAAACGGCCTGGGCCCTGCTCGGGCTGATGGCGGCGGGCAAGGCCGATCATCCGGCGGTCAAGCGCGGTGTCGATTACCTTCTGAACACGCAGAACGACGAAGGGCTGTGGGACGAGGAACTGTACACCGCGACGGGCTTCCCGCGCGTGTTCTATCTCCGCTACCACGGCTATCGCAAGTTCTTCCCGCTGTGGGCGCTCGCGCGTTTCCGTAATCTGACGGTGCGCAACGACTGCCCGGTGCCTTGCGGGATGTAAGCACGTCACATCGACGCACATCGCCTGCTTCAGGTATCGTCGCCCCGGCATCGACCGTTTTCGCGTTGATCGTCGGGGCGATTCGTTTTGTTGTCATCCCCATCCCATAAGGAAGTGCATGAGCCAGCCCATCATCGTCGTGACCGGTATGCCGTTCGAGGCCCGCATCGCCAAGGGGGAAGGCGTGCGTGTGGTCTGCGCGCAGAACGCCACGCTGGCGGCGGAGCTGGAGGCTGTCATCGCCTCAGAGGGCGCGCGCGGGCTGGTGAGCTTCGGCACTGCGGGCGGGCTGATTCCCGGCGTGAAGCCGGGGCAGTGGATCATTGCGCACAAGGTGCTCGACATGCCACAGCAGGCCCGTGAGTCCGTCACGTCGATCCCGTGGGCCGAAGCGCTGCTTCGTGCGTTGCCGGCCGCACTACGGGCCGATCTGGCCGGGGTGACGGCACCGGTGGTGATGGCGGAGGACAAGGCGGCGCTGTTTCGCGAGAGCGGGGCGGCGGCGGCCGACATGGAGTCGCATATCGTCGCGCGCGTGGCACAGAGGCATGGGTTGCCGTTCGTGGTGGCGCGCGTGGTGATCGATCCCGCAGAGCGCTCGTTGCCCCCGGCGGCGCTCGCCGGTATGCGGCCCGATGGCTCGGTGAATTTGCTTGGCGTGCTGGGATCGCTTGCGAAAAACCCGCTGCAACTACCGGCATTGCTTCGCGTGGGGAAGGACGCGGGACACGCGAAGGATGCGATGCGCCACGGACGTCAGGTTATTGCGCTGCGACTCGGGGAAGGGTTTGGTGCGGTGGCGGCAGGGATTTGACGTCTGTTCTCGCGCGCCTGATGACAGTCGCCGTAGGTAAATCGGAAAAAACTGTCAACGTTGACAGGTGCCCGAACGCCATTTATTGCCTAGATTGAAGTTAGCTTCCTCTCTCGGATGTCTTGACGCTCTACCGGTGTTTGAAGCAAGCCAGCGAGGTCTTCAGTCATGACGCGGAATACAAGATGCGTCTTGTGAGCAATCCAGAGCAGTGCCTGACGGTGAAAAGTGATGATCGGGTCGGTATGGAAGCATGCGCAAATACAGGCCGACAACAGTGGTTGAGGGTGCGTAGAACGAGCGCCTACTTCAATCCGGGAACGGGCCGACGCCTCGACCTCCAGATCAATGCCGTCGTGGATGCACCGATTCGGGTGTTCAAGTGCACGGGCAATGAGTTCCGGCAGTGGACATTACTTTGTCAAATGTCAGGGGGCGATCATGTTTAAAGTTACTGAAGTAACAGCGATGAAGCAAGTGTCTGACGAAGATGTCTGCATCTCGATTACAGGCGAGGGATTCGCAACGGTTACGGCCGTCTACTTCGTGCATTTGCCAACGTCGAAGATGGTGTACGCGAGCAGCTTCAAGATAGTCGATGACAAACAGGTTGATGCGGTGGTTCCAAAATTCACCACAGCCCCGATGAGAGCGTACGTCCACGCCGACGTCCCTTTTGACGGGCAAGTCTTGCAGGCAGTTGGGTTCGCTCAGTTCCTCTACATCGTCTGACAGCCAGGCAAGACTTCAATGCCTTCTCGTTCGCTGCTGGGCACGCAGGTCGATCGATGCGAAACGCTCATGACTTCTGTGAGATGAGTGGCGACGTCGGCGTTGGCCGCCATCGCCTCTCGGATTCGTCCGAATTCAAACGTCCGACGATTGCTGGCCGCGCGCCTGCGCACGGCCCTTCCACATGCCGCCGCGACCGCGCCAGTGTTGCAGCGCCGAGTCGAACGTGAAGACGGTATAGAGCGCGGCCACAAGCGGCAGCATCGGACCGAAGCTCGACGGCTGACGGTAGAAGCGCAGCATCGGCAGGTACGAAATCGTCATCGCGATCCACGCAAAGAGGCCCAGCCACTGGCCGATGCCCGAACCGAAGATCGTCATGACCGGCGGCACGATGAAGGTCAGCAGCAACGAGAGGATCGTGCCTGCCAGCAGCACCGGCGAGTATTGCAACTGCGCGTAAGCCGTGCGCGACACCATCTTGCGAATCTCGCCGAGGTTGTCGTACGGACGCACGCTCACGGCACGCTCCGTCAGTCCCAGCCAGATCGGACCTTGCTTCTTGAGCATGCGTCCCATAGCGCAGTCGTCGATGATCTCGTCGCGAATCGCTTCGATGCCGCCACCGGCTTCGAGCGACGGCCGATGAATCAGCATGCAGCCACCGGCGGCGGCGGCCATCTTCTTCTTCGGATCGTTGACCCAGGCGAACGGGTACAGCATCTGGAAGAACAGCACGAATGCCGGAATCAGCGTGCGCTCGAACCATGCCGTGCAACGCAGCTTCGCCATGAGTGAGACGAGCACGCGGTTATCGCCCGTCGCTCGCGTCACCAGACGGCGCACGTTGTCGGGCGAATGCGCGATGTCGGCGTCTGTGTGCAGCAGGTATTCGGGGCGGATGCCGTCGTCGTTGGTCGCTACATCGCTCGCGAACGCTACGCCCTGACGCACAGCCCACATCTTGCCGGTCCAGCCACCGGGCAGCGGTTGGCCCGAGAGGACATCCACGCGACGCGTCAGGCCGTCGGCGGCGGCCCGGGCTGCGGCTTCACGGGCGAGGTCCGCCGTGCCGTCGCTGCTCTGATCGTCGACGACGACGATGCGCAGGCGTCCCGCGTAATCCTGACGGCAAAGCGACTCGACCACCTGACCGATCGATTCGGCCTCGTTGCGCGCCGGAATGACGACGGCAACGGCAGGCCACACGGCCGGGGCGGGCAGACGGTCTTCGTTCAGATCGTCGCGCTCACGCGCACGCCAGAAATCGCCTTGCGAGATCAGCAGGTAGATCCAGATGGCCAGCGATAACGCGGCGATCCAGGCCAAAACAGTCATGAGAGATATCCGGCAGAACCAAACCAGGCGAGCGCGTCGCGCAGACCTTCGGGATAGGCGCGGGCGGTGTAGCCCAGCTCGCGTTTGGCCTTCTCCGAGGAGAAGAACATGTGATAACGCGACATCTTCAGGCCGTCGACCGTGACAAACGGCTCGCGGCCGGTGAAGCGCGCCACGCCCTGTGCGGCCATCGCGAGCGGATACAGCGGCCAGCGCGGCAGGGCGATCTTCGGCGCTTTGCGTCCGACCATGCCAGCGATGCTGGCGAGCATGTCGCGCAGCAGCACGTCGTCGCCGCCGAGAATGTAGCGCTCGCCGATGCGCCCACGTTCAAGCGCCAGCAAGTGGCCTTCGGCGCAGTCGTCGACGTGCACGAGATTGAGGCCCGTATCGACGAACGCTGGAATCTTGCCTTGCGCGGCTTCGACGATGATGCGCCCGGTGGGCGTGGGCTTGATGTCGCGTGGCCCGATGGGCGTGGACGGATTGACGATCACGGCGGGCAGGCCATCGTTCGCAATCATGCGCTCGACCAGACGTTCGGCCGCGACCTTGCTGCGCTTGTACACGCCGATGGTCGTGGCTTCTTCGTTCGGGGAGGTTTCGTCGACAGGGCCGGTGGCGTCGTGCACTCGCAGCGTAGCAACGCTGCTGGTGTACACCACACGTTCGACGCCTGCACGCAGCGCGGCTTCCATGACCGTGCGCGTGCCGTCGATATTGGCCCGCATGATGTCGTTGGGATCTTTCGCCCAGAGGCGGTAGTCGGCGGCCACGTGGAGCAGGGCGTCCACACCGGTGAGCGCGCGCTGCATCGATGCCGCGTCGCGCATGTCGCCTTCCACGACCTCGACAGGCAGGTCGGCGAGGTTCGCCCGGGGGCTGGTGCCGCGCACCAGCAGGCGAACCTCATGACCGCGCGCGAGCGCCGTACGTGCTACCGCAGAACCGACGAACCCGGAGGCGCCGGTGACCAGCACTCGCGACGGCATTTACGCCTTGGCCCGGCGCAGTTCGTCGAGCTTGATCTCGACGTGCTTCGAGAACACGAACTCGGCCGGACGCTGCTTGGCGAACGAGATGTCGTCCGCCATCTTGCCTTCGGTACGCACACCCTTGAGGGCCACGCCGAGCGCACGCAGTGGGTGCGAGATGGTTTCGTTCACGGCCGTCGCTTCGAAGCCGCTGTGAACCATGCAGTCGGCGCACTTCTCGTAGTTGCCCACACCGTACTTGTCCCAGTCGGTGGTGTCCATCAGCTCCGTGTACGTCTTGGCATAGCCTTCGCCGAGCAGGTAGCACGGACGCTGCCAGCCGAACACCGTACGCGTCGGGTTACCCCACGGCGTGCAGTGGTACGAACGGTTACCAGCGAGGAAGTCCAGGAACAGGCTCGACTGGCTGAACGTCCAGTTCTTGCCGCCGTTGCCGCGCTTGAGAATGTCGCGGAACAGTTGCTTGGTCTTCGAACGGTTCAGGAAGTGCTGCTGGTCCGGAGCGCGCTCGTAGGCGTAGCCCGGCGACACGGTGATACCGTCGAGGCCCAGGTCCTTCGTCGAATCGAAGAACTTGGCGACCTTTTCCGGATCGGCGTTGTTGAACAGCGTGCAGTTGATGTTCACACGGAAGCCGCGCGACTTCGCCAGCTTGATGGCGGCCACGGCGCGGTCGTAAACGCCTTCCTGCGACACGGCGGCGTCGTGCATTTCACGGTCGCCGTCGAGGTGGATCGACCACACGAAGAACGGGCTCGGCTCGTAATCGTCGATCTTCTTTTCGAGCAGCAGGGCATTCGTGCACAGATACACGAACTTCTTGCGCGCGATGATGCCCTTGACGATCTCCGGCATTTCTTTGTGCAGCAACGGCTCGCCGCCGGCGATCGAGACGACCGGTGCGCCGCACTCGTCCACGGCGTCGAGCGAGTCTTTGAGCGAGACGCGCTGGTTCAGGATGGGATCCGGATAGTCGATCTTGCCGCAGCCCGAGCATGCCAGGTTGCAGCGGAAGAGCGGTTCGAGCATCAGCACCAGCGGGTAGCGCTTGTTGCCCTTGAAGCGTTGCTTCATCAGATAGGCGCCAACATACGCCTGTTGCAGGAAGGGGATGGCCAAGTTCGGCTCCTGTTCGTATAGCGTTAGCCAGCGACCGCGTGGCGTGCGGCGACCGGCTCGTCTTTGGTCAATTCCGACGGCAAGCGGAACTGGATGGTTTCCTCGATGCCGTCCATGAGAGTCACTTCGACCGTGTCGATGCGACGCAGCGCATCGATCACGTCTTCGACCATGCGCTCGGGCGCGGACGCCCCTGCGGTAATGCCGATGCGGGCTTTGCCGCGCACCCATTCCGGATTTACCTCGGAGCCGTCGGCCACGAGATAGCTCGGCAGCCCCATTTCGGAGCCGATTTCGCGCAGGCGGTTCGAGTTCGAGCTATTCGTCGCCCCGACCACGAGCAGTACGTCCACACGCTCGCACAGCTCGCGCACGGCGGTCTGGCGATTCTGCGTGGCGTAGCAGATGTCTTTGGTGTTCGGGCCGACGATATTGGTAAAGCGACGTTGCAGCGCAGCAATGATACCGCGAGTCTCGTCGACCGACAGCGTGGTCTGCGTGACGTACGAGACCGGCGTGTCGATGGCGAGCGGCAGGGCGTCGACATCGGCCTCGGTCTGCACGAGGTGAACCGGACCGTCGATCTGGCCCATCGTCCCCTCGACTTCCGGGTGTCCGGCGTGACCGATCAGAATGACTTCGCGGCCAGCTGACACGTAGTTCTTGCCTTGAATGTGCACCTTGGTGACGAGCGGGCAGGTGGCATTGAGCACCTTCAGACCGCGAATCTCCGCTTCCTGCTCGACGACGCGTGCGACGCCATGCGCGCTGAAAATGGTGACAGCGCCCGCAGGGGCTTCGGACAACTCGGCGATGAAGCGCGCACCCTTCGCCTTGAGCGAATCGACCACGTGTTTGTTATGGACGATCTCATGGCGAACGTAGACCGGCGCACCGTATTTTTCCAGCGCACGCTCTACGATCTCGATGGCACGTATGACACCCGCACAAAACCCGCGGGGTTGGGCAAGTAAGACTTGCATTCAGCTCTCCGGCTCAGGTCGGCCGGGATGGCGGTTTCTATCGGGTTTCCATGCGCCTGGGATCAAGGCGCGGTAGAGGGTACGAGGCCAGTTTCGATGGCAAATCGTACGCACCCGCGGGGGGACCGCCGTCCGGTCGTTTGACAAGCGACGATTGTAACCGCCGCCGCCAAATATTGCTGACGACCCCCGGTAGGAGAGCGTCGGCAAGTGTTGCATAAATGTTGACGAATCGGCGCTTATCTGGATAAGTTCTGCGCCGATTCTGCCGCCATTCCCCGGAAACATCGGAGAACGGTATTTCAATGCGCCCGGCTGGAAGCTGAAGGCCTCCGAGTAGTCCTGCTTAAGTTGTTGATTTTATTTGCCGAAACGCTCGTTCTTCTCGCGCAGGTAGGCGATCAGGCTGTCGATGCCCCCCTGAGCGATGCGCGCCTTGAACTGCGGCTGATACAACTGGATGAGCCAGGCGTTGGCCACGTTCTCGCCCATCATGTTGATGTCGTAGATCTTCCAGCCCTTGTCGGTCTTCGTAAGACGGTAAGCGACCGACAGGTTGTCGCCCGTGCCGCTGACGGTCGCGCCGACTACGACGTCGCTGCTATTCGCCGTGAGTTTCGCGGGATCGAACTTGAACGTCAGGTCGTTGCCGCGCACTTGCGAGAGTTGCAGCGCAAAGGTGTTCACGAGCAGTTGCTGGAACTGTTCGAAGACCTGCTGTTGCTGGGTGGACGTGGCGGCATCGAAGGCCTTGGGGCCGACCGCAAAGCGCGTGGTGCGCAGGAAGTCGGCATACGGCAGGAAGTCGCGGGCGACGACGCGCGCCGTGGCGGTGACATCACCGGTCTTGGCCGCCGGATCGGCCTTCACGCCCTTGACGACCGTCTCGACGGCCGTCTTCACCATGTCGTTCGGATTGGCGCTTGCCTGGGCCCAGGCACTGGATACGGTCGCTACGCTGCCGATACCGCTCAATGCAACGGCAGCCACCGTCATCAGGAATTTATTCATGCCAGCTTGTCTGAATAGGTTGGATTCGGGGGTAGGCCGTAGTGTAGTGCACGTGACGCACACCCGGCCCCTGTATACTGCTGCGATTTTGTAAATTCACTGTTCACTGCGCATTCTCCGGGCTGATCGACGCACTTTCTCCGCGATTGGTTCCTGATTGCCGCCAATGTTTAACCTTTCGTTACGTGTTGATGGGGGGCGGCGGGCTATGCGTCGGACGTCACAGTGAGACTCCCACTTTCTTCCGGAACCGCTTCATGCTGACTTCGCTCGTCGTGCGCATCGTCCGTTTTTCGGCGAAGCACGCGTACCCGGTCATCTTCGCTTCGCTGCTGCTCGTGGTGGCCAGTTGTGTGTACGTCGCCAAGCATTTCGCGATCAACACCGACGTCTCCAGCCTGATCGATCTGAATACCCCGGCCGCCGAACGCGGTCGTGAAATCGACCGTGCGTTCCCGCAGAAGACCGATCTGACGCTGGCCGTCGTGCAGGCACCCGCCGCCGAGTTCGCCGACAAGGCTGCGGCTGAGCTGGCGGCTAAGCTGGAAAGCGAGACGGATGTGTTCCGCGCGGTGAGCCGCCCCGGCGCGGGCGAATTCTTCGTGCATAACGCATTGCTGTTCGCGTCGACGGACGACGTTAAGTCGCTCACCGGCAAGCTCGAAGACGCCAAACCGTTGCTCAACCGTCTCGCGCAGGATCCGAGCCTCGCGGGTCTGTCGAACCTGCTGTCGGTGACGTTGCAGACGCCGTTGCTGACCGGTCAGGTGAAGCTCTCCGATATGTCGCGCCTGCTGGGCAACGCGGCCGACGCCTCGGAGGCCGTGCTCGCTAATCGTCCGGCCGCGATGTCGTGGCGCGCGCTGGTCGCGCCCGATACCGTCGCGCGCAGCTACGTTCAGGTGCAGCCGGTGCTGGATTACGGCGCGCTCGAAGCGGGCGCCAACGCGGCCATGCGTATTCGTGATGCCGTCGCCGACCTGAAGCTCGCAGAGCGCTACGGCGCGACGGTGCGCCTCACCGGCCCGCGTCCGCTGTCGGATGAGGAGTTCGCGTCGGTGCGTCAGGACGCTGGGCCGAACGCCGTCATCACGCTGCTGGCCGTGCTCGTGGTGCTGTGGCTGGCCGTGCGCTCGGGCAAGATGATTCTCGCGGTCTTCATCACCTTGCTCGCGGGGCTTGCCGTCACGTTTGCGCTCGGTCTGATGATGGTCGGCGCGCTCAACATGATTTCCGTGGCGTTCGCCGTGCTCTTCGTCGGTATTGGTGTGGACTTCGGCATTCAGTTCGGCGTGCGTTATCGGGAAGAACGTTATCGTCTGGAACACGACGAAGGCAAATCGGGCGACGAAGTGTTGCGCGGCGCATTGGGTGGAGCAGGCAAGCAGATTGCCATGCCGCTTACGCTTGCCGCAGCGGCCACGGCGGCAAGCTTCTTCTCGTTCCTGCCGACGGACTATCGCGGCGTATCCGAACTGGGCCTGATCGCGGGTGTCGGCATTCTGTGCGTGGCGTTCCCGTCGGCCATTACCTTGCTGCCTGCGCTCATCAGCGTGTTCAAACCGAAGGGCGAGCCGAGCCCGCCAGGCTTCCGCAGCCTTGGGCCGGTCGACGATTTCACCGAAAAGCACCGCAAGCCGTTGCTATACGGCACGCTCGCGCTGGTCATCGCCGGGCTGCCGTTGCTCGCGCATTTGCACTTCGATTTCAATCCGCTGCATCTGAAAGATCCTCATACGGAGTCGATGGCGACGCTCATCGATCTGTCGAATTCGCCGGAAGCGGGTGTCAACGATGTGCAGTGGCTCGCGCCGAACCTCGCGGATGCCGACGCCGAAGCCGCAAAGCTGCGTGCCGTGCCGGAGATCGGCCGCGTGGTGACGCTCACCACGTTCCTGCCGTCCGACCAGCCCGCCAAGCTGGCGATGATCGACACGGCGGCGAAGTCGCTGCTGCCGGTGCTCACGCAAACGCCGCTGGCCGCTGTGCCGGATGCAACGCGCATCTCGGCGCTCAAGACGGCCGCAGGCCAGTTGGAAGACGCCGCACTCGATTACCCGGGCGAGGGCGCAAAGCAAGCGCAGCGTCTGGCGGCGGCGATGCGCAAGCTCGCAGCGGCCGATCCGGCCACGCGCGACCGTGCGGACCGCGCGATTGCCGACCCGCTGAAGCTGGCGCTCGGTCAACTGCGAGACGCGTTGCAGCCGAAGTCGGTGACGCGCGAATCGTTGCCGAAGGACATCGCGTCGCAGTGGGTGGCCGCTGACGGGCGTGCCCTCGTCAACATCTCGCCGCGCGTGGAGAAGGGCGCGGACCCGAGCGACGACGCGATGCTGCGCAAATTCACCGAGGCCGTGCTGCGTACGACGCCGGACGCGGTAGGCGGTCCGATCTCGATTCTGCGCTCGGCCAACACGATCATTCGCGCGTTCATCGAGGCGGGGGCGTGGGCCTTGCTGTCGATCACGATTTTGCTGTGGCTGGCGCTGCGCAACTTCGGCGACGTGTTGCGCACGCTGGTCCCGCTGCTGGTCTCGGCGGCCGTCACCCTTGAAGTGTCCGTGCTGATCGGTTTGCCGCTGAACTTCGCGAACATCATCGCGCTGCCATTGCTGCTGGGTGTGGGGGTAGCGTTCAAGATCTACTACGTGATCGCGTGGCGTCACGGGCAGTACCGCTTGCTGGCGTCCGGTCTCACGCAGGCGATCGTGCTGTCTGCGGCGACCACGGGTATCGCGTTCGGCAGTCTCTGGCTGTCGCATCACCCGGGCACGTCGAGCATGGGCAAGCTGCTGGCGCTGTCGCTGGTGTGTACGCTCATCGGCGCTGTGTTCTTCCAACCGGTGCTGATGGGTAAGCCGCGAGAGAAAGCGGGGACGCCGAAGCAGTCCTGAGCACACGGAAGCTGAAAGGCAATAAAAAACGGCACCTAGAGGTGCCGTTTTTCTTGGGTGCGACCACTCAGCCGTCGCTGTCCGTGTATGCCGTCAAATGCTACACAGCCTCGACCGCCCCACCGAGACGCTCAGCCATCGCCCGGCGAATCGAGGCCGTGATGCCCGGCACATCGAGGCCGACGGACGCCAGTTGTTGCGCGGGCGTGCCCTGATCGATGTACGTGTCGGGCAGACCCAGTTGAAGCACAGGGACCAGCACACCGTTGGCATTGAGTGCTTCCACGCAGGCGGTGCCTGCACCGCCCATCACCGAAGCTTCTTCGAGCGTCACCAGGAGGTCGTGCGTGCGCGCCATCTCCAGTACCGTCGCTTCGTCCAGCGGTTTGACGAAGCGCATGTTGACCACGCTCGCGTCGAAGGCTTCCGCCACTTGTTCGGCCAGCGCGACCATCGACCCGAAGGCCAGAATCGCGACGCGTTTGCCAGCGGGGGCGGCGCTCTGACGGCGCACTTGCGCACGGCCGACCGGCAGCGTCGACAGACCTGCTTCGGTCTTCACGCCGGGGCCGGTGCCGCGCGGATAGCGCACTGCGCTCGGTCCATCGATGCCCAGCGCCGTCTGCAACATCTGACGGCATTCGTTCTCGTCGGCCGGGGCCATCACGACCATATTCGGGATACAGCGCAGATAGGCGATGTCGTACGCGCCCGCATGGGTCGCACCGTCCGCGCCGACCAGACCGCCGCGGTCGATCGCGAAGAGGACCGGCAGATTCTGCAGGGCGACATCGTGGATCAACTGGTCGTAGCCTCGCTGCAGGAACGTCGAGTAGATCGCGACGACCGGCCGCAGACCTTCCGTCGCCAGTCCGCCCGCGAACGTGACCGCGTGCTGCTCGGCAATGCCGACATCGTAGTACCGGTCCGGAAAGCGCTTCTCGAATTGGACAAGGCCGGAGCCTTCGCGCATGGCTGGCGTCACGCCGACAACGCGCTTGTCTGCCGCGGCCGCATCGCACAGCCATTCCCCGAACACCTGCGTGTAGGTCTTGGCCGAAACGGTGCCCGGTGCGGCCGGACGAATGCCTTCGCTCGGATTGAACTTGCCCGGCCCGTGGTACAGCACGGGGTCGGCTTCGGCCAGCTTGTAGCCACGGCCCTTGCGCGTGACCACATGCAGGAACTGCGGCCCCTTGAGCGCCTTGATGTTCTCGAGCGCAGGGATCAGCGCGTCGAGATCGTGGCCGTCAATGGGACCGAGATAGTTGAAGCCGAATTCCTCGAACATCGTCCCCGTGGGCGAGACGATGGCTTTGGCATGTTCTTCGAGCTTGTGCGCGAGTTCGCGCATCGGTGCGGGCGCGTTGCGCAGCAGATTGCGCACGCTCTCCTTGCCAGCCGAATAGAACTGACCGGACATCAGGCGCGTGAGGTACTGATTGAGCGCGCCGACCGGTGGCGAGATCGACATATCGTTGTCGTTGAGCACGACGAGAAACGGCAGATCGTCGTAGACACCGGCATTGTTCAGCGCTTCGAAGGCTTCGCCCGCCGTCATCGCGCCGTCGCCGATCACGGCAATGGCGTGACGCTTTTCACCCTTGACCTTGCTGGCCAGCGCCATGCCCAGTGCTGCCGAAATCGACGTGCTCGAATGCGCCGTGCCGAACGTGTCGTACGGCGATTCGTCGCGCTTCGGAAAGCCCGACAACCCTTGCCACTGACGCAGCGTCGGCATGGCTTCGCGTCGGCCCGTCAGAATCTTGTGCGGGTAGGTCTGATGACCGACGTCCCACACGATCCGGTCGTTCGGCGTGTCGAAGACGTAGTGCAGGGCGATCGTCAGCTCGACGGTGCCCAGATTCGACGACAGGTGCCCGCCGGTGCGCGAGACGTTCTCGAGCACGCAGGCGCGCAGTTCGTCGGCGACGCGGCGCAATTCAGGACGCGAGAGCGCGCGCAGTTCGGCAGGGGAGTGGAGGCTGGCTAGCAAATCTGTCATGGCTGAACGTCCGTCCCCGGCTTACTTCACCAGCCGGGCAAAGGAAGCCAGCAGGCGATCGATGTCGGCCGCCGTGAGGTTGCCCATCGTCGAGATACGGAACAGTTCCTTCGACAGACCGCCCTGACCGGCGTAAATAACGAAGCCGTCGGCCTTGAGCCAGTCGTGCAGACGCGGATAGTCGACGCCAGCAGGCAACTTGTAGGCACGCAGCACCACCGACGATTTTCCCGGAGGCAGCACGCTGTCGATGCCCAGTGCGGCCAGACCGGCGCGCGCTTGCTCGGCGAGCGCGCCGTAATGCGCGTGACGCTTTTCCCAGCCACCCGCATCTTCCAGTTCGCGCAGGGCTTCGACGAGCGCGTAGTACGCCTGCACGGACGGTGTGAACGGCGTGTTGCGCTCGGCTTGCAGCTTGGCGAGGCGCGCGATGTCCAGATAGTAGGTACGGGCGAACGCCTTTGCGAGGGCTGCCTTGCGTACGAGCACGAACGACACGCCCGGTACGCCGTGCACGCACTTGTTCGCGGTTGCGGCCACGGCAACGATAGCCGAGTCGTTGAAATCGATGGCTTCGGCAGCGAAGCTGCTCACGCCGTCGACCAGCAGGTCGATACCGCGCTCACGGCACACGCGCGAGATGCCCGTCAGATCGTTCAGACGGCCGGTAGTCGTCTCGTGGTGAATGATCGCTACGTTCGTGTACTTACGGTCACCGGCGGCGTCCAGCTTGGCGACGATCTGCGCCAGATCCGGCGCTTGCATCCATTCGAAATGGATGACATCGTGATCGATGCGATATTGCTTCGCGATCTGCGAGATGCGCTCGCCGTACACGCCGTTCTCGACGATTAGCAGGCGGCCGCCTTCCGGCACGAGGCCAGCCGTCATGCTCTCGACGGCCGCCGTGCCCGAACCGGTCATCAGCACCGGCGTCCACACCGCGGGGTCGAGTCCATAGACAGCCGTCAGACGCGCGCGGGCTTCATCCTGCAAGTCGAAGAATTCAGGCTCGCGGTGGCACAGATCGGGTTGCAACAGGCTTTTGCGAACACGCTCGGTCAGGGTAACGGGGCCCGGATTCAGTAACAGCATGGCGAAGCTTCCTCGGCAGATATCGTAAGGGGGATCGCTCAGGCCGAAGCCTGTGCGCGTTGTGCAATATGGTCCATCAGTCGCGACTTCACGGCTTCCGGCGTCACCTTCGGACGCGGCAGGCCGTCCGGCGTGCCGGGGCGCGTCGTCAGACACGCGAAGCGCGGGCCGTCGTTCAGGCTATGGCTGCGGCCGTCGAACAACTGCTCGATGACGTCGAGCGTATCGCCTTCGAGCGCCAGGGCATAACCGCTGGCAGCGGCCACACCGGCGAACGACACCGTCGGCGAGACCGTCGCCTGTGCGCCGGTCGAGTCGTGCGAGGCGTTATCGAGCAGCAAATGAACGAGGTTCGACGGACCGTAAGCGCCCAGCGTCGCAAATGCGCCCATGCGCATGAGCGCCGCGCCGTCGCCGTCGAGCGCAACCACACGCAGGTCCGGACGCGCAAGCGCGAGGCCCAGTGCCAGTGTCGTCACGCATCCCATCGAGCCGACCATGTAGAGTTGGTTGGCGCGGTCGTCGAGGGCGTAGAGTTCGCGTCCGCAGAAGCCGGTCGACGCCAGCACCACGGTGCCTTCGAGCGGCGTATGCGCGATGACGCGGGCGAGGGCGTCGCGACGCGTTGGCATGTCCGACGGCGCAACACCGCGCATGACCGACACCGGTGCCGGTTGTGCGGGACGCACCGGGCGCTCCGACGGTTGCAGCGGGAACGGTGCCACGCTGCCCTTTTGCATCACGAGCGCGTAGGGGCGGCCGGTCTCGTCCATATGACGCACCGCGCGCTCCAGCGCCGGGGCAATCGCGTCGGGCTCGGTCGGGAACAGCTCCCAGGGCACTTCCATCAGGTCGAGCATGGCGGGCGTGATCGGACCCATGAGCGCGTGTTGCGGCTCGTCGGTAATGCCCGGCTGGCCGCGCCACGTCACGATCAGCAACTGTGGCAGACGGAACGTCCAGGTGAGCGACGTGAGCGGGCTGACAGCGTTGCCGAGGCCCGAGTTCTGCATCATCGTGACTGAGCGCGCACCACGGCCTTCGCCGAGCGTCGCGCCTGCTGCGATGGCGACTGCGTCGCCCTCGTTGGCCGCCGACAGGTAGTGCAGCGTCGGGTCTTGCAGCACGTAGTTGATGAACGGCGTGAGGAACGAACACGGCACGCCGGTGTACCAGGTGAAGCCGTGCTTGCGCGCGGCTTCGACGAACTGACCTGCCTCAATCACCTTGCGTCTCCGGAGCGGTGCCGCTGAACGGCGTCTGACCATGGGCGAAATCGGCCGCGCGGCGGAATTCTTCCATGTCGTTCACGCCGCGCCAGTGGCCGTGCACGTATTGCACTTCGATCTTTGCGCCATCGGCTGCCAGCGCGTTGATCAGTTCGGGCATGCCGAGCTGGTCGAAGTCGGCGCGCGCCTGAAGTGCGGCGAAAACGCGTTGGAGTTGCGCGCGGCCTTCGTCGCCACGCACACCGAGCAGACCGATCCAGCGGCCGTTGGGCGTGCGGCCCGCGTCCGAGGCGTCGCCGCTGATCTTTTCGAGCAGCACTTGCTGGCCGAACAGGCCGCGGTCGTCACCGGCCGAGCAATATGCGAAGTCGCGCACGCTGGCGTTCGCCGCGTTGGCGGTGACCGCCGCCGTGGAGTCGACCACGACGGTGAAGTCGGCGGCGTTCTCGACCAGATCGCGCACAATGTAGCTGCGGAACAGCAGGTCACCGTACGACACCACGGTGTCTTGCGTGAAGGCGTTGGCAACGCGTGCGAGCGAGGCCAGTTCGCCCGTCTCGGCGTGACGTTCATTGACAGCGAGCGTGATCCCGGCGGTGTCGATCGCGTCGGCACGATAGCCGCCCACGACCGTAATGTCGTTCACGTTCTGCTTCTTGAAGCCGTCGACCAGCCAGCGCAGCAGCGGCTTGCCCGCCACCGGCAGCATGACCTTCGGACGGTCGGTCGTCACGCTTTCCAGGTTCTTGCCACGGCTGGCGGCCAGCACGATGGCCGAGCGCGGTGCATTGGCGGCGGACAGGTAGCGGTCTTCGGCCTGCGTATACTCGTCGGCGTCTTGCAGACGGAAGATCTCGTCCACGGTGGCTACGCGGTCTTCGACGTTGATGAGCGTTTCGTTACGGTAAATCTCGGCGGCCACCGACTGCATGGCCGAGGTCGCGGCGCGCAACAGATGATTCGCCCAGATCACGAGGCTGATCCCGGCTTCGCGGAACACGTCGGTCGGCGTGCTGTAGTACTTCGTCGGCACGATCACCAGCGGGCAGCGGTTGCCCCACTCGCGTGCGAATTGCACGATTTCATCAGCGCGCTTGAGCTTGCTGTGGATCAGGATGGCGTCCGCCCCGGCCTGATGATAGGCCTCGGCACGACGCAAGGCTTCTTCCATGCCCCAGCCAGCGATCAGCGCTTCGACACGGGCGACGATGGAGAAATCGTCGTCGGCCTGCGAATCCTTGCCAGCCTTGATCTTGCCGCAGAACTCGTCGATGTCGGCCAGCGGCTGACGTTCGCCACCGATGAAGCTGTTGGTCTTCGGGAAGACCTTGTCTTCGATGCACACACCAGCAATGCCACGTTGTTCGAGCTTGCGCACGAGACGTCGCATGTTGTTGAAGTTGCCGTAGCCGGTGTCGCCATCGAGCAGGATCGGCAGATCGCTGGCGTCGGCCATGAATTCGAGGTTGTCGACGACCTGCGTCCAGCTGGCTTCGTTGTTGTCGCGAACGCCGAACTGCGCCGAAATGGTCAAACCGGACGCCCAGATGCCCTTGAAACCGGCTTCGCGCACGATACGCGCGGAAATGCCGTTGTGGGCTTCCATCAGGAATTCGAGCTGATTGCTGAGCAGCATGGCGCGCAGTTGTGCTGCGCGCGTGGCCGTCGGCGGAAGGGTAAATGCGTCGGGAGCGTTCATTCGGACACCATCGTGAGCGGTTCGAGTTGCGGCAGCACCTGATCGGCGGCGCGCTTCACATCTTCAGGGTAGTCGATTTCGATCCACGGGAAGCCTGTGACGTCGGCGGTTTCGAATTGCGCACCGCGCTCCAGCAGCAGATCGCGCACCGCTTCTTCGTGCGGCATCTTGGCGCGGCCCGATTCGACATAGTCGCGCGTGATTTCCGCCAGACGCGTTGCCGTCGCTTCGTTGAAACGGAAGAATCCGACGGACTCGCCGACGGTGTCGTATTCGAGGCCGACCATAACCTGTTTGCGCAGCTCGACCGGCACGCCGTCGCGCAGGCACAGCTTGACCGGCTCGTCGCCGACTTCGAAGTCGCGGTCGATGAGCAGACGGTTGGCGGTCTTGCCCGCCACGAGGGCGTTGAAAATGCGCTGGTCGTAGAGCACGTCCGCATCCATGACGAGCACGTCGCCACCGGCGGTCATGGCTTCGGCCGTGGTATGCAGCGTCAGCACGCTTCCCAGATTGAATTCCGGGTTGAGGTAAATCTTGGGACGCGGCGTCCAGTTCAGACGCTCCAGTTCCTCGCTCACTTGCTCGTGATGGAACCCGAGCGCGAGCACGACGTCCGTGATGCCGGCCGCTGCCAGCATGCGAAGGTGACGCTCCAGCAGCGACATGCCGTCGAACTTCAGCAGGCACTTGGGCGACTGCTTGTCTTCGGGCTGGAGCAAACGCAGGCCCATGCCTGCTGCGAGAATGATGGCCCGCATGGTCAATATCCTTCTTTAGAGCGGTGCAGTATCCGTGGCGGTGGGCAGCGGCACGCTTTGTTGCGCAGCGCGCTGACGACGCCAGCCACGTTCGGAGAAATGCAGATAGACGAGGCCCGGCACGCCGAGCAGTAGCTCGCGCGTACGTTTGGCCAGCGACAGGGCCAGCGCGGCGTCGGCCGGCAGACCCACGAGCGGGGCGAGCAGCAGGTAACCGCCTTCCTGCACGCCGAGCGAACCCGGCACGAAGAAGGCCGCACCGCGAATCGCCTGCCCGAGACTTTCAAGCAGCAGCGCGTCGACCCAGCTCACCGGATGCCCGATGAATTGCAGGATCAGCCAGACTTCGACGGTGCCGACGATCCAGCCCACGAGGCTGAGCAGAAAACTGGCGAGCACCTGACGGCGATGACCGTACATGCGCTGCACGATTTCGTCGACGGCATCCGCACGGTCGAGCAACGACGACCAGTCGCGCTTGGACGACATCTTCGAGAGCATGCGGAACGCCCAGCCGAAGATGCCACGACGCTGCGCGACATAGAACGCGTAGAGCAGGGCGGAGACGAGTGCCGTTGCGAGCAACATCGGCAGCCACAGGCTGTCGCTGGTGCTCTGCGTCGCGCTGATGCCGAACACGGCCAGGCCCAGCAGAGCGAAGACGATTTGTGCGACGGCTTGCAGCGTGGTGCTGACGGTAATGGCGGCGGCCGCTTCGCGACCGGCCATGCCGCGTTGTTTCATTTGACGCACCATCGCGATCGGGCCGCCGATCTGCCCGGCGGGCAGCAGGCTGTTGACCGATTCGCCGACCCAGCGCGTGAGCGTGGCGCGGCCGAGCGTGCACGACTTCGACACCAGCACCTGAATGGCGGCGGCGTCGAGCACCAGCGGCACGAGGTGGAAGGCGGCGATGGGCAGCAGGCCCCAGCCAGCGGCCGCCAGCGTGGACATCACCGATCCCGTGCCCTGCCAGATCAGCAGGGCGACGAAAAGGGCGAAACCGAGGGTAAGTGAGACGATGGCGGTCCGGTTCATTTAGCGTTTCGTCCGTCCAAAAATCTGACGAAACACTTGCCGGAAACCGAAGTAGGCAACCGCGTCCTTCATATTGGAGATGAAGCGCTGCCAGGTGCCCATGCGCGGGTCGGTCACATACTCGAACGTGAGCGAAATACGCTCCTCGTTATCGCCGAGCGGCGTGATCCGGTGATGCAGCTTGTCCCCGTCGAAGAACACCAGCGCGCCCGGCGGATACGCCACAGCGCCGTCGACTTGCGTCACGCCGGGGTTGCGCGTGTGCAGCCGGTATTCGAGCTTGCAGCTCGATTGGTCCACCACGCCGAGCAGCAGCGTGTAGCGGCGACCCTTGTAGTACGACGTGTCATAGTGCCAGCCGATGTGGTCACCCGGACGCGTGTAGTAATACAGCGCATACGCGTGCGGATCTTCCTGAGGCGACGGCAGGAGCTTCTCGCCTGCCAGACGTTCAAGGAACCCGATCAGGGCAGGCGAGCGGTACAGCTCGGCCACGAACGGAGCCAGCTCGTCGAGCGTATGACGGCTCACGCTGCCGCCCTGCTTGTGGCCGGGCAGATAGTTGCGGTTCACGTTCGGCGTGACGGCGCGCGCGGAGGCGATCAGTTGTTCGGTGACCGACTGCGGCAGGAACTTCTCCATATAGACGAAGGCGTCCTGCGACTTGAACTCACGCGTGACGCCGTCGAAGTCCACGGCGTCGAGGGCGCGTTCGATCTCGGCGTCTGCGGCAAACGCGGCGGGCGCCATCGGGGCGATCGGTGCGGCGGCCTGACTCGTCTCAGTCGTCTCAGCGTCAGCCTTCACCGGCAGCGGACGGCGCATCACGCGCACGTAATCGGCAACGACCAGCAGTGCGAAGAGCGGCGCGCCGATGGCGGCGGCGATCAGGAAACCGCGCGTGCCGTCGAACAGTGTGACGAGCGGCATCAGATACAGTACATCTTCCGTTTCGAAGCCGCCCACAGAGGCTTGCTGAGTCCCGGCCTTGCCCACACGCTCCTCAATGCGCATGCGCAGGAAGAAGATCAGGGCGACGGCGAAGCCGGCGATCCAGCCAAGCGCCGAGGCCGACAGCGGGACGGGCAGCGGGAAGTGACCGGGAGCCATCGCATCGACACCCATGCCGATGCCGCCAAACAACAGCACCGTGACGAAAGCGTCCGACGCGAGGTCGTAAAAGTGACCGATCCGGCTCGTCTTGCCGCTGATACGGGCAAGCTCGCCATCGGTGTGGTCGATGAAGTTCGAGAGCACAAGCAGCAGCGCGCCGAGATTGGCCATCGCATAGCCGCCCTTGGCGAATGCCCAGGCGCAAGCAAGCCCCACGATCAGACGAACGGTCGTGAGGTGATTCGGTGTCACCGCTGTACTCGCGAGCGGCGTGACCAGCCAGCGCGCGAGGCGGGCGTCGTATTGACGCGGGCGCGGCGGCACGGGACGTGCGGTTTTGCTTGTGGTCGGCGCAGCAGCAGGCGCCGAAATGATTTTCGGTATCGTTTCCATGAGGGGGGAATATATACCCATAAAGCGGTAATGTGCAGTGCACTTAAAACACCTGTACTTACCGCGACAACCTTGGCGATTCAGGGCATTGACGCGCGATAAACCTTGCGCTGCACTGCGGGCTGAGTGTTCCGAAGGGTCTGCAAATACCCCTAATTACTACGTTAGGCGATAGGCGTTCCGAGTTCGCGATTATATTCCGCAATACTCTATTTCGCTTTAGAGCCATCCGGCGTCCTTTTGACGCACCGAGTTGTGCCGGATAGACATAATCCCGGCCGTTTTGCCGTAAAAAACGACTTTTGGTCGGTATAGCGGCATTCAGGCGATGCGCGGATAATGGCGATCCCGTCGCTTTTTTTGCGGTGTCTTCCGACCGCACTTCTCCCAATGTCCCAAACGATTGCCATTCTTACCGGTGCTTCCCGTGGTCTTGGCGCGTCGCTCGCGCGCGGTTTGCTCGCGCCCGGCACCCAACTTGTGACGCTGGCACGTCGCACGGACGACGAACTCGCCGCGCTGGCCAGTGAAAAGGGCGCCAAGCTCGAACAGATCGCCATTGACCTCGCCGACACCGCTGCTACCGCCCGGACGGCCGAGCGCATCTTCGCCTCCCTGCCGTGCGACGCCGCCCGGTACCTGCTAATTAACAACGCCGGTACGGTGCACCCGGTGGCCAACTCGGCGGCACTCAACGATCCGGCGGCCATCGGCGCGGCGTTCGCGCTGAACGTGACGTCGGTCATGTTGCTGACGTCGCGCTTTCTCGCCGCCACGCAAGGGCTGACGGCCAAGCGCCAGATCGTGAACATCTCGTCGGGCGCTGGCCGCAACCCGAATGCCGGTTGGGCCGTCTACTGTTCGACGAAGGCGGCGCTGGATATGTATACGCGCGTGGTCAACGCCGAGCATCGCGAGCATGGCGTCCAGGCGATTTCGCTGGCGCCGGGCGTGGTCGACACCGGTATGCAGGAGACAATCCGCAGCAGCAGCGTCGAAAGCTTCCCGGCGTTGGCACGTTTTCAGGATCTCAAGGCGAGCGGCAAGCTGTCGTCGCCGGAAGACGTCGCCCGTCGCATTCTGACGCTGACCGAGCGCGACGACTTCGGTCAGACCGAAATCGACGACATCCGCAACTACGCGTAAAAGAACACCGGTCAGCGATTCGGCTGACCGGTGTCGTTTCAGCGCAGTACGGGTTGACCTAGCGTAATGGGAGTTCTGAGAGTTCAGCGCATGACGCGCATGACGCGCATGACGCATTACGCCGGGGACAGCCTATTGCTCCGTGCTGGTGACGAAGACGCTGCCGTTGCGCTCCGGCGCATAGAGAATCAGCGTGGGCGCGTGAATGTCGAAGGCGCGTTCGCAGGCTTCGTTGAACGAATCGAACTGCACGGCCCACGCGCCATTGCGCACATAGCAGTGCGTGATGGTGTCGGTGCGTCGGTCGAACTCCTGCCCGAGAAACACGCCCTGTGTGTAGCACCAGACGACGAACCCGTGAAAGTCCGCCTGTTCCGGCGCGCGAAAGACACGCCAGCGGGCGTCGTCCCGTCCGGCCTGACGCGCCGTCGCGCCCGCCGCCCAACGTTCGAAACCGTCGTGTCGTTTGCGTTGCTCCATGTCGTCGTACCCCCTATGGGTGAACCGCCCTCCGGGTGCCGAAATTCGACATCCCCGGGCGCGTTTTCATAGTCGGAATTTGTTCCTGGCATTTCTATCAGGCAATTCCGAAAGAAGGCAGGGAATTTCTCCAAAGGGACGAACGGGACTCCGCAGCTAACGTTGGGTGGGGGCGCGCAACCGGCGTGATCTCAGTCGTCCAGATTTTCGTGGACGGCCGCGTCGCCGCGCCGCCAGTAGGCCGCGGCCTTCACCCATTTCGGATTGAGTCCGCGCGCTTCGACCAGATGACGGCGTACTGCTTTCGCGACGCCTGCTTCGGCCGCCACCCACACATGCAGATCGCCCGCGGGCAGGCTGGCGACCTCAAGGGCGTCGATCAATGCGGTGCTCTGACCGGCAGGGGCGCCCTCGCGATAGATCCATTCCACGACCACGTCAGCTTCGCTCGTGAAGCGCAGGCGGTCGGCCGGGCTGTCGATTTCCGCGAAGACGAAGACCATTGCGCCAGCAGGCAACTCGGCCAGACGCCGCGAAATCGCGGGCAGCGCCGTGTCGTCGCCAATCAGCACGTAACCGTCGAAGTTCATCGGAATGACGAACGAGCCACGCGGGCCGCCGACACCGAGCTTGTCACCCGGTTTGGCCGAGCGTGCCCATTGCGTCGCCGGGCCCGATTCGTGCATCGCGAAATCGATCACGAGCGTTTTCGACACAGCGTCGTACTGACGCGGCGTGTAATCGCGCATGAGACGCGGCGCGTCGCCCGGCGCGGGCTTCGCCATGCCTTCGGGGCCGATCTGCGGCACGGCCAGTTCGCCGGTTTCCGGGGTCGGGAAGAACAGTTTGACGTGATCGTCGAAGCCGGGGCTATTGAAGCCTTCCAGATCGTCGCCACCGAGCGTCACGCGCAACATGTGCGGCGTGAGTGCTTCGACGCTGCGCACTTCCAGCAGACGGAATCGGAGTTCATGACGCACGCGCTGCGGCGTGCGATCAAGGGTGACGTTCGGTGCAGCGTTGTCTTGCATCAGAGTCGCTCCAGTTGTTGTGCTGCCGCGTCGAGAATCGCGGCAAACGCGTTGGCCTGCTCGGTCGTGAGCGGCTCGGCACCCAGACGCAAATGCACGGCATATTTGAAGTTGTGCAGCGCGCGCATGACTTGCGGAGGCATGTCCTCCGAGCGCTCGCGACGGGTGGCCAGCCGTGCCAGCAGTTCGGTGACGGAGTCCTCGTTCTCGGCCAGATATTCCCGGCCGGTGTCGGTGATCTCATACGACTTGCGCTGACTGTCGCCGGTGTTTTCCTGCACCCGGATGTAGCCCATTTCTTCAAGCAGTGTGAGCGTCGGGTAGACCACACCGGCGCTGGGGCTGTAGGTGCCGTTCACGCTTTCTTCAATGGCTTTGATCAGCTCGTAGCCGTGACGCGGTTGCTGCGAAATCAGGTGTAGCAGCACGAGACGCAGACCACCGTGGCTGAAGAGACGGCCGCCCCCACGTCCGCCACGACCGCCGCGCTCAGAGCGCTCGCCTCGGCCTTCGCCCTCGCGTGCGCCAAATCCGTCACCACCGCCGCGCCGTCCATGACGTGCACCGCGTCGTTCGTCGCCAAAATCCATTCTGTCCAGGTCCATAGGGCCTCGGCCCATGAAATCGCCACGTGATCCACGCATGATGCGACTCCTTATCGATGTATTTAAGACGTGTTTAAGATATATCTAAATTGCATCGAAAGCAAAATTATTTTTGCGGCGATGTGCCGGAGAATGCGCGAAAGCCACGTGGGATAAGGATTCAGGTGGGTTTTCGTCCGTGCGTTGCACAGCGGCACTGTCCGAAAACTATATCGAAATACCTATTTCGATAGTGGGGCGGGCGGCGCAGGCCCATCGCCCTTCGCCGGGGGATGTCCCGGACGATGGGCGATGAAAGCGGAGGCCGTGGAGTACGCGAGGGGAGACTTACTGCAAAGACGGCAGATCTGTCTGAAGCCACTTCCGATAGAGCTTGTTCAGTTCGCCGTTGGCGGTATTGCGCGTGACGAAGTCGTTGACGCTGGTGAGCAGTTCCGGCTGATTCGGACGCAGTGCGATGCCCATCGCCTGTTGCAGCAAATTGAACTTCGGCTCGAACTGATCCGGCGCACGCGTATTGATGACGTTCGCGACCGTCACCGAGCAACCGATGGCATCGACCTGACCGGAGAGCAGCGCTTGCATGGCCGCGGCGTCATCGTCGAAGCGGCGGATTTCGGTGCCCGGCGGCGCTGTCTTCGTGACGGCTGTGTCTTGCGTACTCGCGCGCGCCACGCTCACACGCAGCCCTTTCAGATCGGCGGCGGACTTGATCGACGTGCCTTTCTTGCCGAGCAGCAGGATCGTCGCGGCTGCGTAGGGTTTCGAGAACTGCACCTGTTTGGCGCGCTCGGGCGTGATCGCGAGCGATGCGACGAGCACGTCCACTTTTCCCGAGAGCAAATACGGAATCCGGTTTGGCCCTGTCACTGGCACGATGTTCAGCTTCACGCCGAGATCGTGCGCGAGCAACTTGGCGACGTCCGCGTCGTAGCCATCGGGCTGCGCCTGCGCGTTGGTCGTGCCATACGGCGGAAAGTCGATCAGCATGCCGACGTTGATCGTGCCCTTCTTCTTGATGTCGGCCACGGTTTGCGCGTGCGCGGGTGTCACGAAAAACGAAGCGGTGCCCGTGAGCAGACTGCCGAGTGTGCCGCCCAGCGAGCCGACAAAACCGGCAGGCATTGCAGCAACGCCCAGTGTGGTGAGGAAATTACGGCGCGACTTAACGTTGGGAGCGTCGAGAGAATTCGGGGGATCGGCCGGATGAGATGAACGCGATAGCGATGGCCGGGGACTTGCCGGGTGACGCGAAAACTTGCGGGTCATGAACGGATCTCCTGAGTTCGCGAGGACGTCGTCGGCGAGCGAGGGGGACGTGCGTTGCCGTGTCTTGTCGCGACGCGTCGTGTCCCGAGCGATGTTAGCGGTCGGTTCCGGATGCGTCCACTCAGCAAAAACCCCAGAGAAAACCCTTCCTGCAAGAGGGCCGATGCATGCCGCGCGCATTGTTGAGGACGACGAAGTCAGTCGTCGGGGTGCAGTGAATGTCCGACGAACGTCCGACGTCAGGGCGAAAAAAAACGGTGCCGAAGTGTCGGCACCGTCTTCCGGGACTACTGTCAGATCCTGTCGATTCGCGCCGCCGTGAGGCTCACGACAACGCGATGGCAAGACTTACTGAGCGGCGTCCTTGACCTTCTTCAGCGGGCGAACCTTCACGCGCACCGAAGCCGGCTTTGCCGGGAACCAACGCTCTTCACCCGTGAACGGGTCCTTGCCGAAACGCTTCGCCTTGGCAGCGATTTGTTGCGACGTGACCTTGAACAGGCCGTGCAGCGTGAATTCGCCTGCGCCCTTCTTGTGCAGGGCGCTGACGATCGTGGTTTCGAGAGCGGCGAGCACAGCCTTGACGTCCTTGACGGCGACAGCCGAGGTTTCGGCGATGTGTGCTGCGAGCTGGGTCTTGTTGAGTGCTTCCTTGATCGGCGAAACCTTAGCGGCTGCCTTCGGAGCAGCCTTCGGGGCTGCCTTCGGTGCTGCTGCCTTTTTCGCTGCCGGAGCCTTCTTTGCTACCGGAGCCTTCTTCGCCGCAGGGGCCTTCTTTGCTGCTGCTTTCTTTGCCGTTGCCATATCGATCCAATCGATGAGAATAAGAAAGTGCCGTCGGAGAACGGCCACCCGAATGATACGTCTTGCTGCGCCGACGATTCTACCTAAGAAATCGCTTTGTGCGAGTAGTGCGCGCATTATGTTGCGCGCTTGCCGCACAAGGCTGAGCGGCGAAAATCGCGACATTTCGATTCGCTGCTTTCACGTGCCGGGAATTTCTTCTCGCGACGGCGAATCGGTTGTCCGGTTTTTACCCGTCTTTCAGCGCATTTTTCGACGCGAATTTTTACGCGATTTTTGCGCGGCGTCTGCCGGATGATCCGATGCAAACGCCGCTTCGCGCGAAGGCTCAATCGTCCCGAAACCCTCAGAAACGCTGCATTTCGCAGGTTTCGCAGCGTCCGTCGTCGTTGCACCAGGCGTCGGTGAGTGTGGTGCCGTCGGGGCCGAAAGTGATGTCGTGCTTCGCACCATAACTGCCCGCGAGTTGCAAACGATCGCCTGCGAGCGTGCCCTGCACGGTAGTGTGAACATTGGGTTCGACGTCGTCGACGCTGCCCGTCACTTGTGAACCGTTAAGTGCGAGCGCCATCAGACGCGTCATCGGCTTGCCGAAAAGTCCCCACCACGGCGGTGCGTTCGTGCACAGACCGCGCCAGCGTCCCGACGGATTTACCAGGCGCAACGGCGTCGGTGCGCTGGTCTGCACGGCAACGGTGCCCGGAGGAATCGGTGGCGTCACGAGCGTCGTACCTGCAGGTGCCGGTGCGTTGATGGCCGCCACATCGCGGGCGACTTCCGGAGATTCGAGCGTGCCTGCAGCGTTGACGGCGGTCAGCCCTGCTGTGTCGCCGATGGTGCTGGGCAGCGGCGTGTCCTGCGGTGCCGTCGCCGCGATGTTCGCGTTTTGCGCGGCGGTCGCAGGCGGCGCATAGGTGCTTACTCCCGGTGCAGCGGGGGCCGAAGTCGCCGGGGCGGCCGGTGCGGGCGCAACGCTGAAGGTGCCCGATGCGCCGTCGACGCGAGCCATGTCGGCGCTCAGACCGTCGTTCGGTACGGGCGCTGCGGCGGCCGCACACACGTGGCAAGACATGTGCGAAAGACTGTTGCGCGTCAGCGGGCGCGTGCCGTACAGACGCTGACTGCCTTGCGTGCCGTCACGCAGGATCGTGACGTAGGGCGTGTCGTCGAGCTGGTAATCGACCTTGGCGCAGGAGGGCGCGTCCGTCATCAGCGTGACGTCAGCGGAAAACACGCCGTTGAGAGCACGCGTCGGAAGGACCGACACCGACGCCGAACAATCGGCGATGATCTGCGCGCAATTACACGCGGCGACCGGCGCGCGCGAGGTGCCCGCGGTCTGTGCCTGCGCGTGACTGATCGCGCCGAGTGCGCCCGCGACGAGCCAACCCGTCGCCAATCCCAAAAACTTGAAACCCCGCATGTTGTTTCCCCAATGTCGCGGCATGTCCTATGCTGCGGATAGTCAATCAAAAGACGTCGGCTGACAATAGCCGAAAGCGGCGAAAAACAAGGAAGAAAGGGCGCTGTTCGACGGATGACGAGGGGCCGCGCAACATCGTGGCGTCACGCAAAATTCGGATTCCTCTCGTATCCCAGCATCGATAGTGCGGTCTACACTGCGCAGACCGGCCCCCTTCATGGCGTTTTCAACGTGCTCTGCCGTTGTCCACTGGAGACCCTGCATGCCTGTCGACCGCACGCGCGACCCCGGCGATTCCGCTCACGCTTCCGAGTCCGCTTCTGCTCCCGCTTCCCGCACGTCTTCACCTGCTTCCGGTTCTGCTTTCTCTGTTTTTTCCTCTGCTTCCCCTATGCCTTCCGCGAATCGCGTGCTCGCGATGCTCGCGGCGCTCTTCTTCGCAATGGGGCTCATTACGTCGCTGAACGATATTCTGGTGCCGCACTTCAAGGCGGCCTTCGATCTGACTTACCGCGATGCGGCGCTCATCCAATCGAGCTTCTTTGCTGCGTACTTCGTTGTGTCTTACCCTGCGGGTCAATACACCGCCCGCGTGGGCTACCGGCGCGCGCTCGCCACTTCGCTCTGGCTGGCGGGCCTCGGCTGTGCGCTGTTTTTTCCGGCGTCGGCGCTCGTCTCCTACCCGTGCTTTCTCGCGGCGCTCTTCGTGCTCGCGAGCGGCATCACGTTGCTTCAGGTCGCCGTGAACGCTTACGTCGAGACACTCGGCTCGCGTGGCGAAGCGGCGAGCCGCCTCACGCTGGTGCAGGCGTTCAACTCACTGGGCACCACCGTCGGACCCCCGCTCGCGGCGCTCTGGATACTCGCGCCGCAGGCTTCGGGGATGACCGGTCATGCCGTGGACAGTGTGCGTGGCCCGTATGGCTTGCTCGCGGCAGTGCTGGCGCTCGGCGGTGTTGTGCTGTGGCGTCTGACGTTGCCGGAGCAACGCGCGGAGACCGCCGCATCGCCCGGTTTGCTCGGTAACGTTCACAGCTTGTTGTCGCATCGTCCCTTGCGTTACGGCATCGTGGCGCTATTTCTTTATGTCGGCGCGGAAGTGAGTATCGGAAGTTTTCTGATCGTCTATCTGACGCACACGGGGACGGGCATCGTCGATCACGCGCATGCGAGCCGCTATCTGGCGTTCTATTGGGGTGGGGCGATGGTGGGCCGTTTCGCAGGCGCGTGGCTGCTGCGCAAGGTGTCGCCGGGCAAGTTGCTCGGTCTGTGCGCGCTCTACAACCTGATGCTGATCCTCGCGTCGCTGATGTTGCCGGGTGCGATTGCCATGTGGTTGCTGCTGGCGTGCGGTCTGGGCAACGCGATCATGTTCCCGACGATCTTCTCGTTATCGGTTGGCGGGCTTGGCGCGCGTGTGAGCGAGGGCGGTGGGCTGATTTGCATGGCCATCGTGGGCGGCGCGATCCTGCCTTATTTGCAGGGGGCGTTGGCCGATGGCCTTGGGATCGTGCTGTCGTTTCTGGTGCCCGCGCTGGCGTACTGCTACATCGCAGGCTTCGGGGCATGGTGCGCGCGCACCATGCCGGAGAGGGACATATCGGGAGATGGGGCTGCCGACAATCAGCCCTGCTTGCCGAACGTGTAGCGTCCGAAGATGAACAGCACGTTGCCGTTGCGCTTGCCGCCGGGAACGTAGGCGGTGGCGACGGCGGCGCGTCCGAGACCCACTTCGGCCAACGGCAGCGCGGCCGGGAAGGGCACGCCGCCAAGCGTGTCGGAGCGCGACATCAGGAAGACGGTATAGCCCAGACCGAATCGCACCGGCCCCGCGTTCGCGACGTTCCAGATGCGTCCATAGCCCGCCATCGGCGACCAGTCGTTGTGCGAGTCCTTGAAGGCCATCGCATACAGCATGCGCGAACCGTTCTTGCCGTCGGAGAGTACACGTCCGTAGCCCAGACCCCATGGGTTTTCGTTGTATTGCGCGATCTTCTCGCTTGTATACGCGAACCGTAGATGATGGGTATGCAGCGGCACGTAAAGCTCGCTAGCCCCTTCGCTGGCGATCTCCCGAAACTCATCGGCAATGGCGCCCGTCCACGTCGAGATTACGCCGAGGGAGTCGTCGGCATGCGCGGCGAGTGGCGTGAGCAATGCGGCGACGCAAGCGACGGCGACGCGCAGCGACGTCATCGAAATGACGAGGGCAAAGCGCGAAGCATGCGACGGCAGCGAGACGAACGCACCAAGCGGTGAATGAAGTCGCGAACTCAGGCTGAACGCGCGGCAGTGAGAAGTCCGGGGAAATGGGGCAAGCGGTGCGAGTGAAATCGATGGCGCGAGCCGCCCGGTGAATTGGGGGTTCGTAGTCATGGTTGCGTGAGTTATTGCGAGGTGACGTTCCGGTCGCGAGGCCGGCGGACCGAACCTGCGAACGTAACCGCAGTGCGACGGAGGGTTAATCAAGTGCCCTCCATACGCTCATGACTAGACCGCGCCCGCAGCGCGAAAGTTCTTTCGCTTGCGCTCCTTGGGTTGATGTGACGTGAATGCCCGTTGCGAGAGCCGCCATTGACCGAACCTGCTGCGCGACAAAGAAGTCCTTTTACGTCAAAGAGATACTGCGGATATCGACGCGTTATTCACCGGGTTGTGAACATTTTCTGTGGATAACGTGACGATGCACCTGTGTGACCCGAAGACATCGCCCGCGACGTGGGAGATGTCCTGGCGTGCTCACGCCATGGCGCAGCAAATGCGCGCGACATTTTTTCCCCTTCCGATCAAGTACTTGAGCGAGCTATCCGCGAGTTGTCCACTGGCTTGCAAACAGATTCTGTGGATAACGAAGTGCGCCTGAAACCCGCACCACGCCTCGTTTTGCAGCAAGTGGCACAACTTTCGCGCGCGGGAAATCTTCCCTGTCGGATCAGTCACTTGCGATGCTTTTCCGCAAGTTATCAACGGGCTTGTGAACAAAAAATGTGGATAAGCCACTGATTTTAAAAATCTCAAAATATGAGATCAATGTTTACATATTGACATTTAAGTTCGAGCGGAATTACGATGCGCCTCATACCGGTGGACGGACACGTTCAGGAGACGACAGTGACAGAACGACGCAAACAGAAAGTAGCGATCATTGGCTCGGGCAATATCGGCACCGACCTGATGATCAAGGTGATGCGCAACAGTGAGCATCTGGAAATGGGCGCGATGGTCGGTATCGACCCGGCCTCGGACGGCCTGGCGCGTGCTGAGCGCCTTGGCGTACCCGTGACCGCAGGCGGCATCGATGGGCTGCTGGCAATGCCTGGCTTCGAGGACATTCGCATCGCATTCGACGCGACGTCGGCGAAGGCGCACGCGCATCACAACGAGTTGTTGCAGGCGCGCGGCGTGCAGGTGATCGATCTGACACCGGCAGCGATTGGCCCGTACGTGATTCCGTCGATCAACCTCGACGCACATCTCGACGCCCGCAACATCAACATGGTGACGTGCGGTGGTCAGGCCACGATCCCGATGGTCGCGGCGATCTCGCAGGTTGCCAAGGTCCACTACGCGGAAATCGTTGCCTCGATCTCCAGCAAGTCGGCCGGGCCGGGCACGCGTGCCAACATCGACGAGTTCACGGAAACGACGTCCAAGGCGATTGAAGTGCTGGGCGGCGCGTCGCGCGGCAAGGCGATCATCGTGCTGAATCCGGCCGAGCCGCCGCTCATCATGCGCGACACGGTGTTCGTGCTGTCGGAGCCGGGCGATCAGGCTGCCATCGAAGCCAGCATTCAGGCGATGGTCGATAAGGTGCACGCCTACGTGCCGGGCTACCGTCTTAAACAAAAAGTGCAGTTCGAGCTGTTCGACGCGTCGCGTCCGCTCAACGTGCCGGGCCTGGGCAAGCTCACGGGTCTGAAGACCTCGGTATTCCTCGAAGTGGAAGGCGCTGCGCACTATCTGCCGGCCTACGCGGGCAACCTCGACATCATGACCAGTGCCGCGCTGGCCTGTGCCGATCGCATCGCCGCCACCCGCCTGGCGCTCGCGGCCTGAACGTCGTACGCGCTATCAGGAGACACACCTCATCATGACCCAGAAAAAGCTCTATATCTCCGACGTGACGCTGCGCGACGGCAGCCACGCGATTCGTCACCAGTACAGTATTGCCAACGTCAAGGCGATTGCCGCAGCGCTTGATAAAGCCAAGGTCGATTCCATCGAAGTGGCCCACGGCGACGGCCTCGCCGGGTCGAGCTTCAACTACGGCTTCGGCGCGCACACCGATCTCGAATGGATTGCTGCCGTGGCCGAGACCGTCACGCACGCTAAGGTCGCGACGCTGTTGTTGCCGGGCGTGGGCACCGTGCACGACCTGCGCGAAGCCTATGACGCCGGTGCGCGCGTGGTGCGTATCGCCACGCACTGCACGGAGGCGGACGTCTCCCGTCAGCATATTGCCTACGCGCGCGAGCTGGGCATGGACACTGTCGGCTTCCTGATGATGAGCCACATGACCACGCCGCAGCATCTGGCCGAGCAGGCCAAGCTGATGGAGTCTTATGGCGCGGAGTGCATCTACGTGGTGGACTCGGGCGGCGCGCTCGGCATGAACGACGTGCGCGATCGTTTCCGCGCATTCAAGGACGTGCTCAAGCCCGAAACGCTGACCGGCATGCACGCGCACCACAACCTGAGCCTCGGTGTGGCGAACTCCATCGTCGCTGTGGAAGAGGGTTGCGACCGTATCGACGCGAGTCTGGCGGGCATGGGGGCGGGGGCAGGCAATGCCCCGCTGGAAGTGTTTATCGCGGCGGCGTCGCGTCTGGGCTGGAACCACGGCTGCGATCTGTACACGCTGATGGATGCGGCCGACGACATCGTGCGTCCGTTACAGGACCGCGCAGTGCGCGTGGATCGCGAGACGCTGGCACTCGGTTACGCTGGCGTGTATTCGAGCTTCCTGCGTCATGCGGAAGCCGCAGCATCGCGTTATGACCTGAAGACCGTCGACATTCTGGTGGAACTGGGTCAGCGTCGTATGGTGGGCGGACAGGAGGACATGATCGTCGACGTCGCGCTGGACTTGATCAAGCGTCGCGCCGCGTAATTAGTTCGTGGCATCTCCGTGCCAATGCCGGCCCCTCGTCAGACGGGGCCGGTTTTTTTATGCCCGCGCATATCCTCGCGCTTATGCCCGCGTATTTCCCGACCAGCCCAACTGACGGCTGATCTGCGCCGCAGCGTTCTTCACGCTGGGCACGAGTTCCTGCATGCGCTCGCGGCTCATATATTTGGTCGTGCTCGACACGCTGATGGCCGCGACGATGCGCTGGCTCGCGTCGTAGACGGGGGCGGCGACACAACGGATCTGCGGCGTGTCGTCTTCGAGATCGAAGGCGTAGCCCAGACGTGCATAGTCGTGCATACGCGCGAGCCATGCCGCCGTATCGACCGGATGCGACGGCACCTTCGATTGATAGTGCTCAAGTTGTGCCTGCCACTCGGCCTCGTCCTGATCGAGCAACAACGCCTTACCGACACCCGTGACGCAAATCGGCTTGCGTCCGCCGATGCGCGAGCTGATTTCTACTGCGCGCTGGCCAGGCAGCTTGTCGAGGTACATGACTTCCCAGCCGTCGGCGACCGCGAGATGCACGGTGTCCTGCGTCTCGCTCGCGAGTCCTTCGAGCGTCGGACGCGCAACACGCGGCAGGTCGATCTGCCGATAGGCGAGAAAGCCCAGTTCGATGAGCTTGTTGCCGAGCCGATAACCGCGTCGCGGCTCGAAACGCAAATACCCCGCGTGCACCAGCGCCGACGCAATGCGATGCGTGGTCGACGGCGTGATGCCGGTGTGCGCCGAGAGCGCGGGCACGGTGTCGATGCCTGCGGCGACTGCTTCCACGATATCGAGACCGCGAAAGAGTGTCTGACTGGCGAGGGTGCGGGGGCGCTCGGCCTCCGGTGCCTTCGGCTTGGCCATCAGGCACCTCCGAGCGCCAGCAGGCGCTCGTACACGTAGCACTTGAGCGCCACGTAATGCGACGGTTCCAGCACCGGCAGTTCGATGCCGTGCAGATGACCGTCGTCGCCCTGTTGCACGCCGCGAATCGTGCCGGTCGCTTCGATGGGCATATCGATGTCACCCACACGCACGCGGAATGCCAGTTGCACGCTGTCGCCGGGCGCACCCAGCGGCGTGTCGGCGAGCAGCGAAACGCCTTCGGCGCTCACGTCCTGAAGCAGTGCCAGATGTCGGTCCTCGCCTGCGCTCACGGAAACGACCAGTTTGGTGGGCACGCGTTGCGAGCGGCGCAGCACCTTGCGACGGATTTGCGCCGGTGCCGACAACACCACGTAATCGAACGGCGTGCGCTCGACGCGCTCGACCGTGCAAACGAAGTGATAGATGTCTTCGCCGGAGAATGTCCACAGTTCGAGGCGCTCACTGGCTTGCAGCGTCGGCGGCGCGGCGCGGCCCGTGGGGGCCGTGACGAACAGCATCTGATTCGGCGCATGGCCAATCACACGCGTACGCACCCGCTGCGATCCGGCACCGGGCGGCAACTGAATTTGCAGCCAGTCGCCAGGGCGCAGATTGAGGTCGGCGAGCCCATACTGCGGCGACGCCGCACCGCTGGCCGTGGCCGCCTGGTCAGTGGGTACTTGCGTCGCCGGTACCGCATGGGTGGGCGCGACGGCCGCCGCGTCGTCTTCCCCGAGCGTGGCCACGCGATGCGGCGCGAACGACGAGAACAGCCAGTCGCGGCCCGCTTGCGTCGGCACGATATCGCCTTCGGCCAGCAGCGGCTCGCCGTTGCGGTCGACGATGGCCCAGGGAAGGGCTTCGCCCAGCGGGATCTCGTCGGGGGTCAGCGCAACAAGCGGGAGCCCCTGCGCCACGGAAGTGGGCGAGGCGGGCACCGAAGTCGAAGCGACGGACGGTTGAGCAGGTGTGTTGTTAGACATATCGATTCAGCGAAGTGGGCGCTCGCCGGAGTGCCCGGGACGACCGCAGACGTCAGTGTGGCGAAAGTCTACCGCGACGCATTGGCACTTGGCGAGAGGGGACACGATCGGCTTGTCCCGCCCAACATGCACAAACTGCGTAAGTGGGTGCTCGCTGGGGTGTCGATGGAGGGCATCGTACGACGCGTGACATCGTCGGTATTCCGGGGCTTTCCCGCGTATCCGCCCGACAGGACGCCGCGCGTTCGTTGTCGTCTGCCTATAGTCGGCGGTTTGCCGGGGTGACCGGCGACTTTCTGGCAGGGGGATGAAATGTGGCACCAGCAGTGTTCCGGGGCTAGCGGCCGGGGGGCGGATTGGGGACTGAGAGCGCGCACCGATGTAGTGATCGGGCCGCCGGGCACGCGCGAGGACGCGGCGTACCGTCGTGCCGAACGGGCCGACTTCGGAACGCGGCTTACGCAGGCGTCGAATGCGAACCGCAATGCCCGGCTCAATGCACAACTGGATGGACAAGTCGGCAGCCATGTCGTGTCGTGTCGCGTCGATGCGCAACTGTCGGGGGCATTTGCGCGCGCGTGGGCCGGACTCTGGCTGACGACCGGACCGTGTCAGCACTTCTATCGCAAGGAGTTCGAGCTGGCGCACGCACGTGACGCACGTCTCGCACAGAGCTCGCAGCAGGTGAACGAGATGTTGGCACCCACTCACGACGACATCTCCGGCGTAGCGGACGCGGGCATCGAACGTATCTGTGCCGACATTACCGCGTGGCTGGACACCGCCGCCGCGACCGGCCGCAGAGGATGGCACTTTCGCGTAGCACGCGACGCCATGTCGCTGGTCGGCAATCTGTCGTTGCTCGCCGTGATTGCGGCCTGCCTGTATCGAGACGGAAATGCAGAAGACGAGGCGTCGCAGCCCACCGCTCGCGGCATGACGACCGCCAACACGCCCTTCGGCGTGCCGTGGGCCGACTGGTCGCTTCTGACTTTCGAAGGGGTGAAGGGGGTACTCACTCAGTCGCTCGGCTCCCCGACCTTGATCCGTCATCACGCGGTGGACGAAATTCTCAAACGCATGGACGCCGGTTGTCGCTTGCTCGAAGCATGCGTGCTGCTACCGGAGAGGCGACAGACATCGTGGCGCGGCACGCTGAGCAACCTGACGCGTGCGCGCGACGTCGCAACACTCTTTACGTTCGCCAACTCGGCCGTACCTCCCGCGCGTCTCGGGCTGTGGATGCCATCGTGGTTCTCGGAGTCGTCATCCACGACCGACGAGTATCGCGGCATCCTGCGTGTGGCCGGGCTGATGCTTGACTCCTGCCGCGCGGTGACGAGTCTGCTCGGCACGTGGGCGCGTAACGAAGCGTTCTCGCTCGACGCCCGGACGCTTACGCAACGGTGGGAGGCGCTGTCCACACGATTGGCAGACGTCGCCGAGGAGGACATCGCAACAGTACAGCGCCGCGCCATGCGTGTCTCACAACTGGCCCGGTACTGCGACACGCCTTTGCTGGCGAAGATCGCGTCGCATGGCATCTTACGCGAGTGCTTACTCGCCTCGCCAAGAGACTTGGCGGCCAGCCAGATCTCGGTGGCGTGTGGCGAGTTAGACGTGCCGTGTCATGCGTCGTGTGTCGACGGCCTGAACTACCTAAGCCTGAGTCCCGCCGAGAATCCGTGGGGCCAACGCTGGACAGGCGACGGTTGGGAGAGCGGCGGTGCGACACCGGCACGCGCTGCGTATCGCTTGTTGCTGCAGTATCAGCATTGGAGCGCGGCGCTGCTGGAGCGGGTCGTGGGGGCGGCGTCGTGTCATGGCGACAGGGAGACGGCCGTCACGGAGCGGAGGTCCACCGCGTCGCCTCACGCTGGCGCGACACGCGTCGACATGGAGTCGACATGGCTCTGAGCATTTGAAGTGATGGCGGTGATGTCGATGCGCGCAATGCCTTCGGCGTCATCGCCTTCAGAACTGAATCGTTGCCGTGATGGAGTCCTTATAGGTGTCCGGCGCCGGGGTGGACGGTTGCGGCAGAATGCGGCCGTAGATCGTGATCGGTACCACGAGCCCCGTGCCGGTGCCGAGATAGGTCGATGTGCCGCCCGTGCCATCGCCCCACGCGGTGGCATAGCTCGAATTGGTATAGAGCTGATACGGAATCGTCGCGCCAAAGTTCTGGCCTTTCAGCGTACGCGCGCCCACTTGCCCGCTTACACCGCCGCTCAGGAGAATCTGATACGCGTCGTTGTTCGTGCATTGCACGGAAAGCGAGCCTTGTGCCGTCAGCGTATTGCTGAGCGTGGTCGACGGTCCGAACGTGAGGCCCGTCGCGTTGATCGTGCATCTGTTGATGACCGTTACGTTTACGGTAAACCCGTTCGTGGTGCCGTTCGAAAAGCCCGATGTGCCGCATGCGGGGGCGGCCAGCAAATAGAACTGATAGGACAGCGTGACGGTGCTTCCCGCGTACGTCGCGGAGTAGACGGTGTCGCCGTTGTTGGTACTCGGTACGGTGGTCTGGTTCGCTGCGATCTGGGTGTAAATGTCGATGTTCTTGCTATCCGTGCCGCCAAGAATCGAGTTGCTGAACGTGGTCGACAGGGAGGTGGCCGCCGTGGACCCCCACGGCGTAGCGTATCCGCTGTCGGTGTACATGTTGTACGCAATCGTGTTGCTGCCATTCGCCAGCGTGCGCGGCGACGTCCCCGAAAAGGCCACACAGATCTTCACGTTCGGCACCAGATTGATGGCCGCCCAGGTGCAGGTGACCTTGACCGTGCCGGTGGTCGTCACGGCGGTGCCCGTGATCGGACTGAAGGCGGGCAGGGCGATCGTCGGCGCTCCCAGCGAGCAGGTCTGCGCCTGAGCCGTGGGTGCGGCGAACAAGCCCATCACAAAAAGGATCGAGAGCAAGACGAAGCGTTTCATCGATCTCTCCCCGACGGTCTTGTTGAGGCGGGCTTGCCCTGCGGCGTGCAGACCAGCGGCCCGATACGCGCCATCGCGCCCTGCACGGCCGGATCGTAGGCAAACGTCACGACGCATGTGCCGTTGTCCTGCGAAATCACAAGCGAATTGTCGGGTTGCAAGGCGTCCACGAACGTTTGGCCGTCGTAGCCGACAATCGTTTGTGCACCTGTCTCCCGATGGGTGACGCGTGCACCGACTTGCAACGGTTCGCCGTCCGGCGTGACCAGCGTAATGAGCGCGGCGCGGTAGCGATGCACGGGGAACGCGACGAGCACCCCGGCCCCGGACTCAGGAATGACCGTGCGCGCGGCAGGCGAGATGCGCATGTCGGCGGGCAGGTCTGTCGGGTCGACGCTGAGACGGTTGATCTGATACCCGTTGAGATCGGGGATGACAAGATTGCCCATGCCGTTGGTGCGTCCGACCGGGAGTTGTTCACGCAGCACGGGCACGCTGGCGTCGTCGTCCGTCTTGACCAGCGCGAAGCTGTCGTAGATGCGTCGCGCCGGATAGAGGCCGCCATCCATAGCGACGACCGCCCCCGACAGTCCGAGACCGACACGTGTCTGCCCGTCGTACGTCTGCGCTTGTGCCGACGCCTGTCCGTAGCGCCCCAGATACTGCGCTTGCGCCTGACCGATGCGCACGCTGTCGTTCACGCCGCCCAGCACATTCCATCCCCATCCACCGCCATAGTCGGGCGTGCGCGTGGCCCCGGCGAGGGCCTGCGTCGAGCCTTGTTGTCGGGCCAGCGACATCGACCCGACGGTATTCGGGCCGAGGGTAAAACTGAGCATCGCGAACACACCGTAGCTGCGCCGATTCGCCAAATCCTGAAACGCACCGAGGTTGAGCGAGCCTAAGACCCGCACCGGCCAGGAAACGTTGGCGGACAGCACCCGCGACGTCGGGAAGTCGGGGCCACGCATGCCGATGTAGCTCAACGACAGCGTCCGGTTTTCCCAGAACGGCGTGGAGATGGTGACACGGTCCATGGCCGTCGGCACGCCCGAGCCGCCGAGCGTGGCGAGATCGCGGAAGTCGCCGATGGTGCGCTGAAACAGCGAATCGAACGAGAAGCCGCGTGACAGGTATTGGTAGCCCACGCCGATCTGCGCGCCGTTGCGCTTGCCGGTGGATCCGGACAGCGAACCGCTCACCACCCCATAGCCGGACATCGACACCAGCGCACCCACGCCCGCATTCATCAGTCCTGACGAGCCCTCTGCGTGATATTCGGTCGTCAGCCGGTCGGACACGCCGTAGCGGTACGCCGCCGAGGCGGCCAGGCGATGCTCATAGCCCCACGAACGGAAACCATAGTCGGTGCGTGGCACGCCCGCTTCGAACGAATAGCTCGACAGTCCCGCCGCCAGCATGCGGGTGTCGATATACAACGGCACGTTGAGGACGCTCTCACGCCCGAGCGCATCGCGTGTGACGACCGTTGCCTGGAGATTGCCGATCAGCCCCGGCGTTTCGCGAATCACGAACGGACCGGCGGGCACGCTGCCGCCAAAGCGCCGGATGCCGTCGAGATAGACGTCAACCGACGACGGGACCGCCGCCGATCCGCCGAGTGTGGGCACGGGGAACGTGACGAGGTCGGGCCGCAGGGCGAAGTTTTTGCGCCACTGTACGCCCGCCATGCGAATCGAGCGCGACCACGCCAGCGAGCCGGAGATCGTGTCGCCCAGTTGCAGACTCGTCATCTCCACAGGATTGTCGTGACGCCAGGACGTGTCGTAGCGCAGATAGGCCTGACTTACCGAGTACGTGTCGAACACGCCCGTCTGACTGAACACCCCGCCCGGATGAAAGTATCGGAACTCGGTCCAGCTGGAGGCGCGTGTAGTCCGGTCGCGCTCGATCAGCGCGTCGTAATTGAATACGAAGCCGCGCGACGTCATGGCGTTCGCCGCGCGCGGTGCGACACGGCCGATCTGGAACGGTACGCGCAGCGCATCGGGCACGTCGATGTCGATGCTCTGCCGCGCGGCGTCGTAGCGGTATTGCACGCCGCCGATTCTGTCGAGCGGGACTTGCGCGTCGCCGGAGACGCTGAGCTGGCTGACGTCGATGCCCAGCGACTGCAGGTCGTCGGCTGCGGCGCTGAAACGCCCGTCGCGCAGGATGAAGTGGGCGATGGCACCGGTCGCTGCACCGTTGACGGATACGTCGAGATAGTAATCCGCGGGCGTGGCTTCGGCGGCCGTTGCGTCCGGCACAGGCGCGAGCGCACCGGCGAACACGCTCGCCATCCTCGCCAACCATATGACCACCTGTCGTTGCCGAGGCGGGCGTATTTTTCGCGCGCCGCACGGGATAGGCGGCGCAACGGATAAGGCGAGAGCAGTGGTGAGGGCGTTCGCACGCAGACGCGCGAGCTCACCCGCCGCCATCGATATTGACGACGAAGCGCGTGGGCACCGTGTTGATCGCGGCGTCGAGGGCGAGCGGCGACACGGGCGGTTTGCCGACCGGCCACGACACCTTGAACGCACGCCGTTGCCCTGCGAGCGCATAGCCGAGCAGACCGCTGGTCAGCGGGTGCGACTTCCCGGCAGCGTCGACAAGACTGCTGGCCCCGATCTGTGCGCGCGTGCCGCCGTGGTTTTCGGCTTCGAGGTGCCACGCGCCGTCGATGGTCTTAAGCGTGAATCGCAGATCCGGCTTCGCGGGCACGGTCGGCGGCGCGACGAACACGGGAATCGAATAACGCATATGAATGGTGATGCCGCTCTGCACGGGTTGGCCGGGTTCGGGCAGTTCGTCGACGAGCAGGCGGAAACTTTGTTCGGTGGCCGGCGGCGTGTTAGCCACCCGCACGAGCCGGATGATCTGAGAACTACCGGGTTCAATGCGCAGGATCGGCGGGCTGGCTGCAATGGCGTCGGTCGGCGTGAGCTTGTCCTCGCCATCCGCCTGCGTCCACGTGTAGATCCGGACCTGTCCGTAGACGGTCGTGTCTCCCGGATTGCTCAACGTCATGCCGATGGCGTTCTGTTTCGCGGCGAATTCGGCATTGACGGGGGAAATCTGAAGCGTGGCGGCCGCGGCGAGCGGACTGCCGAGCGTCGTTGCAAGAACAAAGAGAAGAGGGGAGCGTAACGCAGTGTGGCGAACAAATCCTGCCGCGCCGGTCACGGCGCGTCGCTCCGCCCCGAGGCGGAAAACGGTCATCGTTGGCGCCCCGCTAGAAGTAAACGGTCGCGGTGATCGACGTCGAATACGTATCCGGCCGGGGAATCGCGCCAGCCGATGTCGGCACCTGGCCGTAGACGGTCACGGACTGCGCGGTGCCGTTACCGGTGCCGCTGACTGTATCGGTGCCCTGCGACGTGCCCCAGTTGGTGGTGTGCTGTGAGTCCTGAAAGAGCCCGAACCCGACCGTTGCCGTATTCCCGCTGGTGCCGCCCGCCAGCAAACGTGCGGTGATCGTCGAGCCAGTGGTGGTGCCCGCACTCAGACCGACGTTGTAGGGCGTGGTGTTCGTGCACGTCACCGACAGGGTCGTCGTCGCCGTGAGCGCTGTCGTCAGACTGGAGACCGTCCCGAAGTTCATCGGTGTGGACGTGATCGAACAACCGGCCTGAATGACCAGCGTGACAGTGAAGGTGCTGGTGGCGGTGCCGTTGCTGTAGACCGCAGCGACCGCAGGCAGCGGCGGAACAAGCAAGAGGCTTGCCAGGAGGACGGTAATGCGCGCAGCTGGTTTATTCATCGTCGGTTTCTCGAAAAAACGTCGGAAGGACCTAGCGGGATCAAGGCGATGCAACTGCCGTTGCCGCATACCACGTTGATACGTAAAGTACGTCGCACTACTTAAGACATAGTGTATATCGCGGGCTTGCCTTTGTGTCATGCGAGTGACGGGCGGCCACGGCTTAGCTCTTTTATTTCAAATGACCGTTTAATTTCGGATGAGCGGACAGCACGTGCTACCCACAGCACTGCTAACTGTCATGCGTCTGTCATGAGCGAACGGTAACTTTCAAGCCGGTCCAGGTTCTGTGCTCACCCGAGGGCGACGCGCGCCTACTCAGGCCCCGCACGTCCAGCCTTCCCAGCCAACGCCACTCTCGACGACATGACAGGCAGCTTCGCGCCGCTGCGCGCGTTCGCGCTTGCCGGCTTCGTGTTTTGCGGCGGCACGCTCGCCATCGCACAGCCTGCGCTACGCAGTGGCGACGCCTTTCTGTCCTTCGATATCCCTGCACAACCCCTGTCCGACGCCTTGCGCGAGTTCGCTCGCGTCACCCGGTTGCCCACGTTATATAGAAGCGAACTGGTCGACGGGCTGGAGTCGTCTCCCGTTCATGGGTTTCTGACGGCGCAAACGGCGCTCGCACAATTGCTGGAAAGCACGGGGCTCGTGGCGCAACGCATTGCCAGCGATACGGGACCGGCGTTCGTGTTGCGCGCAGCCGAGGGTGCAACTTCGGGTGCGGCCGAGCGCGGTGGGCTTGGCAACCTTGCCGGTTACCCGGCGTTCGTTCAGGCGCGCGTGATGTCGGCCCTGTGCGCGAGTGCCGACAGCGCGCCCGGCGAGTATCGGGCGCTGCTGCGCTTTAGTGTCAGGCCGGGCGGTGCGCTTGAAAACGTCGAGCTGTTGAGCAGCACGGGCGACGCACGGCGTGACCGTGCCATCCTCTCCAGCTTGGAGCGTGTCGTGCTGGACGTCGCACCGCCCGCCGACCTGCATCAACCGCTCACGCTGCTGATCGTGCCGGGCACGGCGCGCGCGACCGGCGCGACGACCCCATGCGTGACTGAGCGCGGGGAACGCTAGGCATGGCGCACGATTCCCAACCGGCCCTCTCCGAATATCTGATCCGCCACTACGGTGCGCTCAAGCGCCGGGTGACGCATCTGCTCGGCAGCAGCGATCTGGCCAGCGATGCCTTGCATGACGCATGGCTGCGGGTGAACGCCGAACCGGTACCGCCGTCGGACGACGCGAGCCATCCCGGGGAACCCGGTGAAGCCAGCGAAGCGGCCCATGCCTTGCCCGCGTCGGTGCGCAGCCCCGGTAGCTATCTGGTGCGCATGGCGATCAACATTGCGGTGGACGCGCTGCGTCGCAACAGCCGCGCCTTGCCACTCGACGAGGTGGACGCGCTCATCGAACTGGCCGACCCCGCACCCGGTCCGGCACAGACGGTGCAGGCGCGCATCGAGATGCAGACGATGATGCAGTGGTTGGAGCGCATGCCCGAGCGTCGACGTGAGATCTTCGTGCTCGTGCACTTTGAGAACCTGCTTCAGTCGGACGTCGCGCAACGACTGGGGTGTTCCAAACGTACCGTGGAGTATGAGCTCAAGCACGCGCACGACTACCTGGCGCGCAAACTGGAGCGCGACGCGTAATGGCTCAAGCGATAGCGCACGCAGCGGCTTACGTAATGCCGCGTAAGAATTCGATCTGCGAAAAGTTTGCGGATTTCGTGCTCGCCATCCGTCTACCTACTGGTGGACGTGGCAAAACCGCGTGCGGGCCTCGTCGGCGGGGCTTCGGCATGACGGTGAGTGCCCCGGCGCTGCGCACCATCGAATAACAAGACAGACATGACATCCATTCCTGACGACCACGCCAACACCCCGGACGAGCTGCATCGGCAAGCCTGGGTCTGGTTGCGCTTGCTCAAGTCGGACACCGTCAGGCAATGGGACGCCGAGCGATTCAGACATTGGCTCGACGCCAGTCCGGCGCACAAGGCGGCGTTCAATGCCGCCCGCGCGCAGTGGGACAGTTACACCCCCGCTGCGGCGGTGCTCGATCAGACGCTCGGGCGACGCACGCCGCCTGTGCGGGCCGCCGTTCGCACTGGCCGCCGCGCCTTTCTCGGGACGATGGTCGCGGGCGGCGCTGCGTTGGCGGTGGCTGCTATCGTTCATCCGCCCGCCGGGCTGTGGCCGTCGCCCGACCAATGGGGCGCGGACTACAGCACCGCGACCGGCGAACAGCGTGCCATCCGGTTGGCTGGCCTGGCCGGACAGGTCGACGTCACGCTCAACACGCAGACCCGTATTCGTACGGATGTGTCCGCCAGTGTGCCGGGCATCGAACTGCTGAGCGGGGAAGCGGCCGTGGATCTGCCCGGCGGCCGTGGGCGCGGTACGGGCACGGCGTTTGTGGTGGCGGCCGCAGGTGGCACGAGTTCGTCCACCTCGGGACGATTCGAGGTGCGGTATCTCGACGGTCGCGTGTGTGTGACTTGCCTGTCAGGTGCGGTGCGTGTCGATCATCCGATGGGGCAGCGCGTGCTGCACGCGGCGCAGCAGACGGCGTACGACCGCCACCAACTCGCCGGTGTGACGCTGGCCGACGCCGCCAACGTGTCCGCGTGGCGAAATGGCGAACTGGTGTTTCGTCAGACGCGTCTGGCGGTCGTGCTCGACGAGATCAACCGGTATCGTCCGGGCCGCATTCTGCTGATGAACGACAAGGTGCGCAACCAGCCCGTAAGCGGCAGCTTCTACATCGCATCACTCGATCGCGCTATCGCCCAGCTGCAATACAGCTTCGATCTGCACGCCCGCCAGTTGCCGGGTGGCTTGCTCGTTCTCACCTGATTCGGTTGTCTCCCTTGATGTGAAGCGCGCGTCGGCTGTGTAGCCGGTGCGCTTCGCATGCCTTCGAAAACGCACTGCCGAAGTGGTTTGCAAAAAATTTTGCGGACTCCATTCGCCGGGTTCGTCTTAGCTCGTCACGACGTTTCTGCGACGCCTTCACTCGGGTCGTAGTGCGCACAAATCTACGGGAAAAGCCGATTCGCACGCACGGGGAATGTCGCGTTGCGGGGGCGGCGCAGAATGAGGCGAGAGTTCCAGATGGTCACACGCGGACAGACGGGCAAGACGGTTCAGTCACGACATTCGACGCCAGGCGCACGACGTTTGCGCCTCTCGCCAATGACGCACGCCGTCGCACTGGTGCTCGCCACCGGCAGCTTCTGGAGTGAGGCCCACGCGCAACAGGCGTTCAGCAGTGCGTGGTTCGCCGCGCGCGGCGCTGCGCAGACCACGGCGGCGCAAACGGG
>NZ_CABPSP010000007.1 GCF_902459765.1 Pandoraea anapnoica
CTGATACATCATTCTGATCGGGGTATCCAATACTGCTCGACCTACTATCAGGAGATCCACCGACGTCATGGCTTGCGTTGCTCGATGACTGACGGCTACGACTGTTATCAGAACGCGCTGGCCGAACGGGTCAACGGCATCCTTAAAGACGAGTTCCTCTTACATCGTCCCGTTGATCTTGAGCACGCCATCAAGATGGTTGAGCAGTCAGTTCGCATCTACAACCATGAGCGACCGCATGCTGCCCTGAAATACAAAACGCCCGATGCGGTGCATCGAGCGTTTTAACCTGAAATAACTGTCAACCTATTTCAGGACTTGACATCTTTGGAAACCTGCGTTCAGAAGCCGACGCTCACGCCGACCGAGGATCGCGGGCCATACCCGCCGGGACCGTACCACCCTGGCCCGTACCAGCCAGGGCTACTCCAGCCGCCCCAGCCCGGGCCGCCCCAGCCGCCATAGAAGTAGGCGTTGCTGTTGTAGCTGCGGATGGCATCGTTCAGCGCGCGTTGGGCGCGCTCACGCTCGATCGTGGATTCCTGCTCGTCGTAGATATGCTTGTTCAGCCGCGTCAGGTCCTGCTTTTGCGCATCCGTTATGGCTGGCGCCCCTTCCTGCGATTCCGGCAGCCGCGCCGAAGGGGCGTCGGGCGGCGGCAGTTGCAGTTGAGCACAGCCGGTGGCAAGCGTCAGCGCGAGCAGCGCCATTGCCCAAGCTGGGGCTCGCCATGCGCGAGCGGCGTGTGCGGCGAAATCGGCGGAGGCTTCGGAGGTGGCTCGGGGCATGATGGTGCGATAACCCGGTGTGGTTCCGTCCTATCTGCGGGCGGAGGGCCATGGCATCTGATGCGGGGCGGCCCCGCATCTTGCCGAATGTGAACTCGGATTCCCCGGCGCGCGGGACGTTCCGCGCGCCACAGAAAATCTGCGCTTCAGTGCTGCCCGGCCGGGGCGGAGTGAGACTGCGCGGTGAAGAGTTGGGCCGCGTCGACCTTGTCGAAATGATAGGTCTGACGGCAGAACTCGCAAGCGACTTCGAGGCTAGGCCGTTCATCGAACACACTCATGACTTCGGCTTCGCCCAACGTGCGCAGCATGTTCGAAACACGCTCGCGCGAGCACGTGCAGCGAAACACCGTAGGCAGCGGGTCGAACACACGCACCGTTTCTTCCCAGAACAAGCGATGCAGCATCGTCTCGCGGTCCGTGCTCAGCATTTCGTCGCGCTTGAGCGTGTTGCCCAGCTGGCAGACGCGATTCCACGTGTCTTCGTCTTCCTCGGGTGCACGTTCGGCGCCACTGCCGGCCGTGCCGCCGTGGCCCGGTAGCTTTTGCAGCAGAATGCCGACCGCGTGATCTTCGTCTGCGGCCAGCCAAAGGCGCGTGTCGAGCTGTTCCGAATGGTGCATGTAATGCTCAAGCACCGACGCCATGTCGGGCAGTGGGCCGTGTTCGTCCGACAGCGGCACCACGCCCTGATACGGCTGCTGGCCGGGCTGCTTCACGCGCGGATCGAGCGTGATGGCGAAGCTGGCGCGGCCGTTCACGTTGAGCATCGACTTGAGCGTCGCGTCTTCGGGGATCTCGCCGCTGTACTTCGCCGTGGCGCGCATCGTGAGGTCGGCATTGCATTCCACGACCACCATGCTGACCGGGCCGTCACCGTGCAGTTGCAGTATCAGCGCGCCGTCGAATTTGACGTTCGCGGTCAGCAGCGCAGCCGCGGCCATCATTTCGCCGAGCAGGTTGCGTACGGGGGCGGGGTAGTCGTGACGCGCCAGCACAGCGCGCCAGGTGGCGTCGAGGCTGACGTATTCGCCGCGCACGGGGGCGGCGTCGAACATGAATTTCTGAAGTTGGTCGGACACGGTCGAATTCCTGAAAAATGCGGCAACGACGGTCGGTGCTGTGGGTCGGCGGGCGCGATATGCCTTGCGGGCATCGGGAGCCATCTAGTGCATTAATCGCACAAGTGCTCATGCATTCGCTCGTTCCGGAGGACCCATCAGCGCGCAATCGCCGACAATTGGCGCGTCAATGTTGCGATATCTGGGGGCGCGCGCCGCATTTTCAACACGTCGGCAGCGAACGCTCGCGCTTCCGACTGGCTGCGCGCGCCACTGCCGGACGTGCCTTCAGCCGATGCGCACCAGCTGTTCCTTGAAAACCTGCCGACGCGTTGCATAGACGTCGGCATTGCGCTTGAGATTGGCGACTTCTTCATCGGTCAGTTCGCGCACGACTTTGGCGGGCACGCCGAGAATCAGTGAACGGTCCGGAAATGTCTTGCGCTCGGTGACCAGCGCGCCAGCGCCCACGAGGCTGTCGCGGCCGATGACGGCGCCGTTGAGCAACACGGCCTGAATGCCGATCAGCGAATTCTCGCCGACGGTGCAGCCGTGCAGCATGGCTTGATGGCCGACACTGACGCCATCGGCCAGCGTGAGCGGATAGCCCGGATCGGCATGCAGCACAGCGCCTTCCTGCACGTTGGTGCCGACGCCGACCTTGATCGGCTCGTTGTCGCCGCGAATCGCCACGCCCGGCCACACGCTGCTGTTCTCCGCAAGAACCACCTCACCGATGATGGTGGCGGTGTCGGCCACGAAAGCACTCTCGTGGATCTGTGGGGTCTTGTCTCCAAGTTTGTAGATCGGCATGGCGGCTTCGGTTCGCGGTTAAAATCGACGAAACCGCTATTGTAACGTCATGGCCGATTTCACTCCTGCACCCGGTGCCGATGCCGCGCGCCACGCCGTTTCCGGCAAATCCGTCGAAATTTCCTCTGCTTTCGCTGCCGTATCGTCGTCGGCCGATGTGTCTGACTGCGCTCGCGAGCGCGCACTCGAACTGCTGCGCATCTGCGATCCGTTCGAGAAGGCCACCGGCGTCACGGCGCTGCGCGATGCCGTTCGCGATGGGGTGGCGCATTGGCATCCGGCGCGTCAATTCTTGTCTGCCGACGGTGGGCATGAGGCCGGGATTCCGGGGCGTCCGGCAACGCCGCAACTGGTGTCGCCCAGGGAGTTGAAGCAGCGGGCAGTGACATCTGTGGACGGGCGCGCCGCGTTGTTGCACGCGCTTGTGCACATCGAATTCAACGCCATCAATCTCGCACTGGACGCCCTGTGGCGCTTCGACGGCCTGCCGAGTGCCTACTACGACGACTGGCTCCTGGTCGCGGCGGAGGAGGCGTATCACTTCTCGTTGCTCGTCTCGCATCTGCGAACGTTGGGTGATCGGTACGACTACGGGTGCTTCCCGGCGCACGACGGGCTCTGGGACATGGCGCGACGCACGTCCGGCGACTGGCTGGCGCGTCTGGCGCTCGTGCCGCGAACGCTGGAAGCGCGCGGCCTGGACGCCAGTCCGCCCATCAAGGCCAAACTCTCCAGCGCGGGCGACAAGGCCGGTGCGGCGATTCTCGACATCATCCTGCGCGACGAGATCGGGCACGTCGCCATCGGCAATCGCTGGTATCGCTGGGGCTGCGAGCGCGCGGGCTGCGAACCGGTCGAGACGTACGCGCGGCTGGCCGCACAGTACGGCGCGCCACGTTTGCGCGGACCGTTCAATCTCGAAGCGCGCAGGGCTGCCGGATTCGACGATGCCGAACTCGCGGCGCTTCAGGCCGGTGAGTGAGGACGGCGCCCGCGTGAAAGCGCGTTCCGCTTTTTGACGCCGCTTCCGAGGTGGCGAAGTCCGTCGATATACTCGACGTTCCTCATTCGTTCAGATATTCACTTTCTGCCGGTGTCATGACTGATATGACCGATTCCCGATCCGAGTTTCTGACGGTGCGCGGCCTGCGCCACCACGTTCGCCAGTGGGGCACGCCCGGTGCGCCGAAACTGTTTGCGCTGCATGGCTGGATGGACGTGTCGGCGTCGTTCCAGTTTGTTGCGCAGACGCTCGCGCAGCGTTGGCACGTGCTCGCGCCCGACTGGCGCGGCTTCGGCCTCACCGACTGGCCCGTCGCCGACGGACGCGCTGGCAGCTATTGGTTCCCTGACTACATCGCCGATCTCGACGCGCTCGTCGACGTCTACACGGAGCCGGGCGAAGCCATCAATCTGATCGGCCACAGCATGGGTGGCAACGTGGCCTGTCTGTACGCCGGTGTGCGTCCGGCACGGGTGCGGCGTCTCGTGAATCTCGAAGGCTTTGGCCTGCCGCCGTCGCCACCGGCTGCCGCGATCCGTCAACTCAGTCGCTGGCTGGACGATGTGCAGACGCCGCCGACGCTGCGCCCGTATGCGTCGCTCGACGACGTGGCGGCACGCCTGCGCAAGACGAACCCGCGTCTCACGCCCGAACGGGCGGCGTGGCTTGCGCCGCGCTGGGCACGTCAGGCGAGCGACGGTCAGTGGCATTTGCTTGCCGATGCAGCCCACAAGATGGCCAACCCATATCCGTACCGGCTGGATGAAGCCATGGCGGTGTGGAGCAACGTGAGTGCGCCCGTCCTGCACGTCGAGGCGACGGATTCGGACGTGCTGCAACATTTCTCCGGGGCGCAGGGTAAGGAGGTCTTTCGCGAACGTTTCGAGGTTTTTCCGAATTTGACGGAGGCGTTCGTCGACGATGCGGGACATATGCTGCATCACGACCAGCCGGAAGTCGTCGCGCGCCTGATCGAGGATTTCTGCCACAACTAGGGGGGCGGCACAGTGGGACAGGTTCGGGCAGCGCGCGGCAACTCGCGTCGCGTGAACTTGAGCGGTAGAATGAGGGCGTCATTACCACGTCATACGCCGGTGTCAGATGGGCAATCACGGGGCGAGGAGGCTGAAGGGGCAGCAGGGCTGCCGAAGTCTCTGGAATCCGGTGTCTCGCCATCGCCCGGCGGCTCATCATGCTCAACGCGGATCTTCACTGTCATTCCAAGGTGTCGGACGGCACGCTGACGCCGTCCGAAGTGGCGCAGGTCGCTTTCGAGGCCGGTGTCGACCTGTGGGCGCTGACGGACCACGATGAAATCGGCGGCCAGCGCGAAGCGCGGGCGGCGGCTGAAGCGTTGGGCATGCGATACGTGAGCGGCGTCGAAATCTCGATTACGTGGGCGAACCGCACGGTGCATATCGTCGGACTGAACATCGACCCTGACAATCCCGCGCTGATCGACGGCCTCGCGGCGACGCGCGGCGGTCGTGCCGCACGGGCGCAACTAATGAGCGAGCAACTGGCGGCCGCTGGTATTCCCGACGCTTACGAAGGCGCGCTGCGCTTCGTCGGCAACCCCGATCTGATCTCCCGCACGCACTTCGCGCGCTTTTTGGTGGAAATCGGCAAATGTGCGTCGGTCTCCGACGTTTTTGCGAAGTATCTTTCGGAGGGACGTCCGGGCTACGTGCCGCATCGATGGGCGACGCTTGAGGAGTCCGTCAAGTGGATTTGCGGTGCGGGGGGCATTGCCGTCGTTGCACACCCCGGGCGCTATAAGTTCACGCAGCTGGAATTCGGCGCACTGTTCGATCAGTTCCGCGAACTGGGTGGCGAAGCGATTGAAGTGGTGACCGGCAGCCATACGCCGGATCAGTACCGCGAGTATGCCGATGTCGCGCGTCAGTACGGTTTTCTGGCGTCGCGCGGCTCGGATTTCCATGGACCGACCGAGAGCCGCGCGCTGCTCGGCAAGCTGCCACCGTTGCCCGACGATCTCACCCCGGTCTGGAGCCGCTGGCAGTAACTTACCGCCAACATGTCGCAATTCTTCCAGATTCACCCGGAAAATCCTCAGCCACGTCTCATCAAGCAAGCGGCACAGATCATCGACAAAGGCGGCATCGTGGCGTTGCCGACCGATTCTAGCTACGCGATTGCCTGTCACATCGACGACAAGCAGGCCGTCGACCGTCTGCGGCGTATTCGCGGGCTTGACGAGAAGCAGATGCTCTCGCTGCTTGTGCGCGATCTGTCGGAGCTGGCCGAATTCGCCATCGTCGACAATCGTCAGTACCGGCTGATCAAGGCGACGACGCCGGGGCCGTACGTCTTCATTCTGGAAGCGACCAAAGAAGTGCCGCGACGCCTCTCGCACCCGTCGCGAAAGACGATCGGCCTGCGTGTGCCGGAACATGCCATTACGCTGGCGCTGCTCGAAGAACTCGGCCAGCCGCTGCTTGCCACGACGCTGATTCTGCCCGATGAAACCGAGCCGCTGAACGACCCGGAGGAAATCCGGGAGCGGCTCGAGAAGCAACTGGACCTTGTGATCGACGGCGGGGCGTGCCCCAAGGAGCCGTCGACGGTGGTCGATCTGACGGTGACGCCGCCGGAAGTATTACGCCGCGGACGCGGATCGCTGACACCGTTCGGCCTGTCGTGATGGCGTGGATGTGCCGTGCCTGCCCGCTGCGGCCCCAAAATCTTTGTAAGGGTGGGTAATACTGGCGTGCAGGTCCGCTTGTTACAATAGTCGGCTATGAATGCAGACCTGATCCAGACCATCGCTGTCTACGCGCTCCCCGTCCTCTTCGCGATTACGTTGCACGAGGCTGCGCACGGCTATGTCGCCAAGCATTTCGGCGACCCCACGGCATTTCTGATGGGGCGCGTCACACTCAATCCCCTCAAGCACATCGACCCGATCGGCACGATCCTCGTGCCGCTGGCGCTTTATTTCATGACGAACGGGGCTTTCCTGTTCGGTTACGCGAAGCCGGTACCGGTCGCATTCGGCAGCTTGCGCAACCCGCGCGTCGATACGATCTGGGTGGCGCTGGCCGGTCCGCTGTGCAACTTTGCGCAGGCGATTCTCTGGGCCTTGGTCACCGTCGGGCTTCAAATTGCGGAGGTCCGCGAACCGTTCTTCATGATGATGGCGCAGGCCGGTGTCGTGGTGAACCTCGTGATGTGCATGTTCAACCTGTTTCCGGTGCCGCCGCTCGACGGCGGACGTGTGCTGGTATCGCTGCTGCCTGCACGTGCGGCCTATACGCTCTCACGCATCGAGCCTTACGGCTTTTTCATTGTGATGGCGCTGGTTGTCAGCGGTGTGCTCGGCCGTGTCTGGCTGTGGCCGTTGATTCAGTGGGGGCGTGACGTGATCGTGTGGATGCTCACGCCGTTGCTGTCGCTGGCTTCCTGAAGTTTTTGCAGACTTATAACTAGACCATGTACCCCGAACGCGTTTTCTCCGGCATGCGACCGACCGGTCGTTTGCACCTCGGCCACTATCACGGCGTACTCAAGAACTGGATTCAGCTCCAGTCGGAGTATCCGTGCTACTTCTGCGTGGTCGACTGGCATGCGCTCACCACGCACTACGAGACGCCAGACGTCATCGAACAGAACGTATGGGACGTACTGATCGACTGGCTGGCCGCCGGGATCGATCCGAATCAGGCCACGCTCTTCATCCAGAGCAAGGTGCCCGAGCATGCCGAACTGGCGCTGCTCATCGGCATGAGCACGCCGCTGGGCTGGCTCGAACGCGTGCCGACGTACAAGGAGCAGATCGAGAAGCTCAAGGAGAAAGACCTGTCGACGTACGGCTTCCTTGGCTATCCGGTGCTCATGGCGGCGGACATTCTCCTGTATCGCGCGCTGCATGTGCCGGTGGGCGAAGATCAGGTGCCGCACGTGGAAATGACCCGCGAGATCGCACGGCGCTTCAACTATCTGTACGGTCGCGAAGCGGGCTTCGAAGAGAAGGCGCTGGCGGCCTCACGCAAGCTCGGGGGCAAGCGCTCGAAGCTCTATCTCGAATTGCGCAATGCGTATCAGGAGAAGGGTGACGACGAGGCGCTCGAACAGGCGCGCGCCATGCTGTCCGAATCGCAGTCGTTGTCGATGGGCGACCGCGAGCGTCTTTTCGGTTACCTCGAAGGTGCGCGCAAGCTGATTCTGGTGGAGCCGCAAGCGCTGTTGACGCCTGCGTCGCGTATGCCGGGGCTCGACGGTCAGAAGATGTCGAAGTCCTATAACAACACTATCGGCTTGCGCGAAGACGCGGAATCGATCACCAAGAAAGTGCGCACGATGCCGACGGATCCTGCGCGCGTGCGTCGCACCGATCCGGGCGATCCCGACAAATGCCCGGTGTGGCAGTTGCATCAGGTCTACAGCGACGACGACACGCGCGAGTGGGTCCAGAAAGGTTGCCGCAGTGCGGGCATCGGTTGCATCGAATGCAAGCAGCCGGTCATCGAAGGCATCCTGCGTGAACAACAGCCGATGCTCGAGCGCGCGCAAAAGTATATGGACGATCCGTCGCTGCTGCGCGCCATCGTAGCCGATGGCTGCGAGAAGGCCCGCAAGTCGGCGCAGGAAATCATGCGCGACGTGCGTGAAGCCATGGGACTCCAGTATTCATGACGGCTGACGTCGTGACTGGTGCCATCTCAACCGGTGCCGCGCATGGTGTCGGTGCGCCGTCTGCGTGGCTGGTGCGCTGGGCGCATCTCATCGCGTCGGGCGCGCGCGTGCTCGATCTCGCGTGCGGGCATGGACGTCATGCCCGCTGGCTTGCCGGGCGGGGCGTACACGTGACGGCTGTCGATCGCGACGAAGCAGCGCTTGCCACGATGGCAACGCTCGCGAACGTGACGACGCTCAACGCCGATCTGGAGGGGGCGCCTTGGCCGCTGGCGGCAGACGCGACGTTCGACGCCGTCATCGTCACAAACTATCTGCATCGTCCGCTGTTTCCGCAGATCGCCGCGAGCGTGGCGCCAGGCGGCGTGCTGATTTACGAAACCTTTGCTCAAGGAAACGAAAGGTACGGGAAACCGTCCAATCCGCTGTTTCTGCTGGCGCCGGGCGAGCTGCTTGACGTCGCGCATGCTGCGGGCCTGCGTGTCACGGCTTACGAGGATGTCACGTTGCCTGCGCCACGCGCGGCGTGTGTGCAGCGTCTGTGCGCGACACGTGCCACCGTCCCCGGGGAAAACCCCGGCATCGCCGCCCTGTACGAGGCGACAGCGTAATCCGCTACAATCCACCCTTATCGCTGAATTGTTCGATCAACCATGACTACCCAAACTCCGATTCAAGGCAGTATCGTCGCGATTGTCACCCCGATGGCAGAGGACGGCAGCCTTGACCGTGAAGCACTGCGTAACCTGATCAACTGGCACGTCGACGAAGGCACGGACGGTATCGTGATCGTCGGCACGTCGGGCGAGTCCCCGACGGTAAACGTGGAAGAGCACTGCGAGCTCATCGAGATCGCCGTCCAGCAAACCGCGGAAGCCGGCCAGTCGCGTGGGCGCAAGGTGCCCGTGATCGCCGGCACCGGCGGCAATTCGACGGCCGAAGCTATCGAACTGACCCGACATGCAAAGAAGGTCGGTGCGGATGCGTCGCTGCAAGTCGTGCCGTACTACAACAAGCCCACGCAGGAAGGCCAGTACCAGCACTTCCGCGCCATTGCCGAAGCCGTTGAGCTTCCGGTCATCCTCTATAATGTGCCCGGCCGTACCGTGGCAGACGCCAGCAACGATACGTTGCTGCGTCTGGCGCAAGTGCCTGGCATCGTTGGCGTGAAAGACGCCACGGGCAACCTGGATCGCGGCATCGACCTGATCCGGCGCGCTCCGAAGAGCTTCGCCGTGTACAGCGGCGACGACCTGACGGCTGTTGCGCTCATGCTCATGGGCGGTCAGGGTAATATCTCGGTCACCGCCAACGTGGCACCGCGTGCGATGCACGATCTGTGCGTCGCGGCGCTGGCCGGCGACGTGACCAAGGCACGTGAACTGCAATTCAAGCTGTTCGAACTGCATCGTGCCATGTTCGTCGAAGCCAATCCGATCCCCGTGAAGTGGGCGCTGCAAAAGATGGGCATGATCGCGTCGGGCATCCGCCTGCCGCTCACGCCGCTTGCGCAGCCGTATCAGGACACGGTGCTCGAAGCCCTCAAGTCGGCCAACATCGCCGTTGTCTAAGCTGTCGTTCAGGCACCCGGGTTCGATTGCCCACCCATTTTTTTGCGACTCATGAAACGAATCGTCAGTAATTCCGTAGCTCGTCCCGTGCTGGCATGGGCCGCTATTGCCTCGTTGGCCCTCGTCGCCGGATGCAGCTCGCTGTCGAGCGCCTTGTCTTCGGACAAGGTCGACTACAAGAGCTCGAAGACCGGCCCCTCGCTCGACGTCCCGCCGGATCTGACGAACGTTCAGGCCGCTGACCGCAAGTATGTGACGCCGGGCGGCACCGCCACGCTGTCGACCTACGAGACGCAGCAGAAGGTCGTTGCCGCCAATCCGACGGATACGGTGCTGCCGGAGGTGCCGGGCATGAAGGTCGTGCGCGACGGCAACGAGCGTTGGCTCGTGATTCAGAAGCCGGCCGGTGAATTGTGGCCGACGCTGCGCGAGTTCTGGCAGGAAAACGGCTTCGTGTTGACGATTGACTCGTCCGATACCGGTGTGATGGAAACCGACTGGGCAGAGAACCGCGCCAAGCTGAATCAGGACATCATCCGCGATCTGCTGGGCAAGGTGCTCGACGGTCTTTATTCGACCGGCGAACGCGATCGTTTCCGTACGCGTGTCGAACGTGATCCGAACGGCGGCACGGACATCTACATCACGCATCGTCGCATGGTGGAAGTGTTCACGAACTCACAGAAAGACACGACCAAGTGGGAGCCGGCACCGAACGATCCGGGTCTCGAAGCCATCATGCTCACGAAGCTGATGCAGCGCTTCGGTGCGCAGGCCGATCAGGCCAAGGCGCAAGTCGAAAGCGCGAAGGCCGGCGGACCGACCAGCCAAGTCGTGAAGACGGCCGATGCTTCTTACCTCGACATCAATGAGCCGTTCGATCGCGCATGGCGTCGTGTGGGCGTGGCGCTCGACCGCGGTAACTTCACCGTGGACGACCGTGACCGCGCGAAGGGCCTGTACTTCGTGAGCTATGTCGATCCGGCATCGCTGGCGAAGGACAACGGTTTCTTCTACAGCCTGTTCCATGCGAAGGAAGTGCAGGATCAGAAGAAGGCCAAGAAGTACAGCGTGAACGTGCAGGGGCGCGGCGATAGTCAGACTCGCGTGCAGGTGCTCGACGACAAGGGTAACGTCGACAACTCGCAGATCGCTCAGACGATCATCAGCGTGATCGGCAACCAGCTCCGTTAAGGCGGGGCGTGCGGTTCGCCAGTCTAGGCAGCGGCAGCGAAGGCAATGCCCTGCTGGTGGAGGCGTCGGAAGGCGCCTCCACGACACGCATTCTCCTCGATTGCGGTTTCTCGATGCGAGAGGTCGAGCGTCGCCTCACGGCACGCTCGATCGACGTGGCCTCGCTCGACGCCATCGTCATCACGCATGAACACGCCGATCACATCGGCAGTGCACTTTCCCTCACTCGCAAGTATCGAATCCCGCTCATCATGAGCTGGGGAACGGGGCAGGCCGTCAAGGTCGCCACGACGCTCTCTGTCGAGGACAGTCATGCGCTCGTGCGGTGGTGTCGTTCCGATGAGCGGCTGACGGTGGGCGGCCTTGAGCTGCACCCCTATACCGTGCCCCACGACGCGCGCGAACCTCTCCAATTCGTGTTTTCCGATGGTGCTCGCCGCTTGGGTGTGCTGACCGATGCCGGGTGTCCGACGGCGCACGTCATCGCTACACTGGGCGGTTGCGACGCGTTGGTGCTTGAATGCAATCACGATCGCGAGATGCTGGCCAACAGCAAGTATCCGCCGTCGCTCAAGGCGCGCATTGGTGGCACCTATGGCCATCTGGCGAACGACGCTGCTGCGGAGATTCTCGGGGCGATCGACCGGGCAAAACTTCAGCGTGTGGTCTGTGCGCATTTGAGCGAGCAGAACAACACGCCTGAGCTGGCGATGGCGGCGATGACGGCTGTCATCGGCACAGAGGCGACCGAGATCCTGGTGGCTACGCAGGCGGGCGGATTCGACTGGCTGACGTGCTAGCGAAGCGTCTCGCGGTGCGCGCCGTTCATCGGTGTGGCGTGTGGATGCGTACGAGGTGTACAGACGCAAAAAAGCCGGTCAGAAGACCGGCTTTTTTTGCTCAACTGCCTTGCGGCAGCGAGAGCTTACTTGCTGGCAGCAGCGTCAGCAGCCGAAGCAACGGCGTCAGCAGCAGCACCAGCAGCCGAAGCGGCCGTGTCAGCAGCAGCACCAGCAGCCGAAGCAGCCGAATCAGCAGCAGCGCCAGCAGCCGAAGCGGCGTCCGAAGCAGCCGCAGCAGCCGAAGCGGCAGCGTCAGCAGCCGGAGCAGCGGCTTCTTCCTTCTTGCCGCAGGCGGTCAGGGCGATAGCCAACAACGAAGCGACGAGGAGAGACTTCTTCATGATCACGTCCTTTTATGGTAGAAGACAAGCGAATTGAATATTAATTACGGTAATACGCTCTTGCCAGCGCAAAGCCGATTGCGAGACATTGGCAATTGAGGATTACCCTTGGTCATGCAAGCTGCTTGGCGAGAAATTATATTGGGTTTTCCCCAACGCGTCACGTCAATCTCGCGGATTTACCCCGCTTTTTTCCTTACGGCGCGCAACTTTCGCACGCCTTTCGCGTCTGGTCCAAGCAGCAGCCATCCCGAAGCATACCAATCGTACAGAATTTCAACGATTTCTTGGTCTTTTTGCTCGAAATTCGCACATTCTGCTGCATTCAGCTCGCGCTGGTCTGCAAGAGTTCGTAACGTAGAGCGCGCAGCGACAGGCACTTCAAGTGGTTCGCCGTTGACGAAGTACCGGTTGCGTCGATACAACAATTGCGTCTTCGGCGAGAGCGTCAGGCCTCGTGTAGATACTTCGTGCACGAAACGTGACGTCGAAAGGGGCTTCTCAGGGGGATCGAAAAAAACGTGCGACTTCGGCTCGCTCAGCCAGCGTCCCAGGAAGTCTTCGACTTCTTTTTGTCCCCAGCGCACACGTTCGAGCTGCGTGATGAGTGTGTCGATCATCGCTTCGGGTAGTGCGGCCGGATGTTTGACGGCGGGTTGCTTCGGATCCGCGTATCGCCCAGCGAAATGACGCGCAAACGGCAGGTCGGCTGCATTTTCCGCGAGGTAATACAGGAAGTTCTGAAGCATCTCCTGTTCGAGCGGTGCGCGGAATCCGATGGAATACGTCATGCACTCGCCCTCGGCTACGCCATCGTGTGCGTAGCCCGGCGGCAGATACAGCATGTCGCCCGGTTCCAGTATCCATTCCTCTTCGGCTTCGAAGTTTTTCAGGATGCGCAGCGGCACGTCTTCCAGCCATGTCGTGTCGCGTTGCGGTCCGATACGCCAGCGTCGCTTGCCGTGCGCTTGCAGCAGGAACACGTCGTACGAATCGAGGTGTGGGCCAACGCCGCCGCCATCGGTCGCGTAGCTGATCATCACGTCGTCGAGACGCGCGTCGGGAATGAAGCGAAACTGTTGCATGAGGGCGTCGACCGCCGGCGCGTGAAGATTCACGCCCTGCACGAGAAGCGTCCATTGCTTACGCGTGAGTGGCGGCAGATCGTCGATGTCGAACGGGCCGTGATCGAGTTGCCAGCGTTTGCGCGTTTGGGTGATGAGGCGGGATTCGACATCGTCCTGGGCGGCAAGGGCGAACAGCGCCTCACGCGAGAGCGGTGCGGAAAAGCCCGGGATCGCCTGGCGGATGAGCAACGGGCGCTTATGCCAGTAGCGCTTCATGAAAGCGTCGGGAGCGAGGTCGCCGAGCAACGGCAATGGGGAGCGAGATGTCGTCATGCGTAGGAGCCGGGCCGCTGTCATACGGCTGCGCGTATAATGCGGGCTGTTTTTCGGAGAGTTTGATGAAGATCGAAAAGAATACCGTCGTCTCGGTGACTTACAAGTTGTCGGACGCTCAGGGCAACCTGATCGAAGAAAGCGGCGCCGAGCCGATGGTCTATCTGCACGGCGGCTATGATGGCACGTTCCCCAAGATCGAGGAAGCGCTCGATGGCCAGGACGTCGGCTTTGAAACCCAACTGCAACTGGAACCGACGGACGCCTTCGGCGACTACGATTCCGAGCTGATCAAGATCGAAGAGCGAGGCCGTTTCCCGGAACCGCTCGAAGTCGGCATGCAGTTCGAAGGCACGCCGGAAGACGGTGACGAAGAGGCCGACACGTTGATCTACACGGTGACCGACGTTGCCGACGACAAGGTTGTGCTCGACGGCAACCACCCGCTCGCGGGCATGGCACTGCGCTTCGATCTGAAGGTGACGGACGTGCGTCAGGCCACCGAAGAGGAAATCGAGCACCAGCACGCGCATGGCGCGTCGGGTCTCGAGATCGTCGATGAGGACGAAGACGACGCGCCCACGCTGCATTAATCGCGGTACCAGCCAAGCGTCACTCGTGACGCGAAGCCCGCGAGCAGTATGAGCAAAAGCGCCGGACAGGTGCATCGTGAAATGCGATGCGCCTGTCCGGCGTTTGCATTTTGCGCACGTGTACTTGCGTGATGCGTGGTCGGGTAACGCGGGTGGAAACGCGGGCCTGATCCGAATCGGCGACGCAAACCGGCTCAGTTGCCGTGAGCAGTACTGCGAGAAGTGGCTTTCGGGAGCATCGCCGGGCCGATCGGCATGACGCCCTCGTTCGGGTTCAGGCTGATGGCGGTATTGGTCGTCAGTCCCGAGGCCGGGTAGAGCACCGCATAGGGCACGGAGGCGGGTGTTGTGGTGGACGCGGTGGACGCGGTGGACGTTGAGGCAGGTGTAGCCGACGGCGTCACATGGCCTGCGGGCGCAGTCCCGGGCGCCGCAGCCGATGCAATCACACCACTCCCTGTCGTCGCCCGTGCCGCTTCCGCCCCCGAGGAGGCACCTTGTGTGGTTGCCGCACCGCCGCTTCGCTGAGCGCTGGCCGTTGGCACGGACGTGCTATTGGGCGGCAGGAGTGCGCTTTCGAAGCGGAATAGCTGAGACGTTCGGGGGTCGACGTGTACGCGCACCCATCGATTGCTCGTGGGGGACCCGAAGGTGCTTAGCTGCGTGAACGTCTTCACCGGTGCGCCATGAGCGTCGCGTAAGGGTTGCGAGTGATGCATGGTCTTGCCGCTGTCGATCAGCAGAATCGGCCCTTTGAAGCGCGCTGCCAGTCGTTGCAACTGCATGCGGAAGTCCTTATAGCCATCGACGCCGCGACGTCCCGCACGATCCGAGAAGATGCCGCCCAGCCCGCCGCCGCGCGCGGGCTCGAACTCCGGGTCGGCCTGCGCGATGACGACCATGCCGAGCGCGTCCTTCTGTTGCGCGTAGACGAGCGCGTGTTGCAGCCAGACGCGCGTCGCGATCACCCGATCTTCATACTCGCCGTTCCGTCCACCGGCCGAGCGATAGTTATTGTTGTTGCCCGGAAGATTCACGCCGACGAAAACCACGCCGCGATAAAACCATCGCACGTTTTCGTGATACTGCCGAAAGCGCGCCATGTCGCTCTGACGCGTGAGGTCGAACTGCGCGTAGCCGACAGGGCCGGGGCCCAGTAGCGCATCGTCGTCGAAGGCGTGATCGCGCAGGAAGTCGAGCCGCTCCACCGGGTTATAGCTGCCGTCTGTCGCGCGTTCGCAATCGGCCCAGTCGTTCGCGCCGGGCACGTAGATCATCGGTTTGGGCGAACTGGCCAGAAGACTCAGGCGCTGCGTGACGAGGTCGTCGCGGCACGATTCCGAAACGCTTTTGAGATTGCCTGCGTGTACGACGAACGCCGCCGGGGTGTCGCCGATGCTCGCCAGCACACTGCGCGTGACGGGCGCCTCGGTGCTGTTGAACGGGGTATTGCCGAGCACCGCGAACTCGAAAGGCGGCGGCTTGGCCGGCGCCTTGGGTTGTGTCTTCGCCGCGGATCGGGTCGACGCCTTCGCGCCACCCGAAGTCGCCATCGCCGCAATCGAAGATATCGGGCCGATCGCCAGCGCCAACGTCACGAGACACGCGGCCAGCAGGCCGGTGCGGGTGTCATGCATGACGTGTGGGCGACGAAGGCTCGACATATGGGCGCGTGCGGGCGTGACGTCAGTCGTGCGTACGGCCGCGCATCAGGCCTCGCAGTTCATAAAGCAGATCGAGTGCTTCGCGCGGACGCAGATCGTCTGGATCGATTTCCGCCAGACGTGCGAGCGCTGCTTCCGACGCAGGGTCGAGGGCAGGGTTGCTGTGCGCTCCCGCGCCGTTTGCGCGCGGTGCGATGGCGTCGTCGTCCGCATCCTCTTCGACAAGCTCAACAGCCGCGCGCGGCGCAAACAGATCGAGTTGCGGCGCGGCGGGGTCGAGTGCCTGCTGTTCGAGCAGCGCGAGATGCTTGCGTGCCGCGCGAATGACCGGCATCGGCACGCCCGCGAGTTGCGCCACCTGCAAGCCGTAGCTCTGGCTCGCGGGCCCGTCCTGCACGGCGTGCAGGAACACGATCCCTTCGCCGTGTTCTACCGCCGACAGGTGCACGTTCGCGCATTGCGGGAACTCGTCGGGCAATTGCGTCAGTTCGAAATAGTGCGTGGCAAAGAGGGTGTAGCAACGGTTGTGGCCGAGCAGGTGACGGGCGATGGCCCATGCGAGCGCGAGACCGTCGAAGGTCGACGTGCCGCGTCCGATTTCATCCATCAGCACAAGGCTCTGATCCGTGGCCGTGTGCAGAATTGCCGCCGATTCGGTCATCTCGACCATGAACGTCGAGCGACCGCCCGCAAGGTCGTCCGACGCGCCGATACGCGTGAAGATCGCGTCGAGCGGCCCGAGTCGCACGGCTTCGGCAGGCACGTAGCAGCCGACATACGCCAGCAGTGCGATCAGTGCGGTCTGACGCATGAACGTCGACTTACCGCCCATGTTCGGGCCAGTGATCAGCAGCAACCGACGCGGATCGCCCAGCGAGCAATCGTTCGCGATGAAACGCTCGACCTGTTGTTCGACGACGGGGTGGCGGCCCTGACGAATGTCGACCACACGGTCCTGTACCAGTTCGGGCTTCACCCAGCCGAGCGTTTCGGCGCGCTCGGCGAGCGATGCCAGCACGTCGAGTTGTGCGAGCGCCTGCGCAATGCGCTTGAACTCGGTGATGTGCGGCAGCAGCGATTGCAGCAGCGCGTCGTAGAGCATCTTCTCGCGCGCGAGCGAGCGCTCCTGCGCCGACAGCGCCTTGTCCTCGAACGTCTTCAGTTCCGGCGTGATGTAACGCTCGGCGTTCTTGAGCGTCTGGCGGCGGCGGTAGTCGTCGGGCACTTTGTCCGTCTGACCGCGCGTGACTTCGATATAGAAGCCGTGCACCTTATTGAACTCGACACGCAGATTGTTGATGCCGGTGCGCGCGCGTTCGCGCGTTTCAAGATCGACAAGGAACTGGCCGCAGTTCTCGGAAATGTCGCGCAGCTCATCGAGATCGGCGTCGTGGCCGCGTGCGATGACACCGCCGTCGCGCAGCATGGCCGCGGGCTCTTCGGCGACAGCGCTCGTCAGCAGTGCGAGCGCATCGTCCGGAATCGCGAGGTCTTCGTGCAGGATCGCCAGCAGCGGCGAGCGTGCTTCGACCGCGCGCAAGGTGGTGTGCAACTCGGGCAGCCTGCGCAGTGCATCGCGCAGGCTCGACAGATCGCGTGGACGCGCCGTCAGCAACGCCAGACGCGCGGTAATCCGCTCGACGTCGGCGACGTGTCGCAGTTCGCTATTGAGCGCGCGCCACGTACCGGGGCCTTCGAGTAGCGTCGCGATCGCCAACTGACGCGACTGCGGCACTTGCTGATCGCGCATCGGATGGTGCAGCCAGTGACGCATCAGACGGCTGCCCATCGTCGTGCCGCAAGTATCGAGCAGCGAGAGCAGGGTGGGCGATTCGGTGCCGCGCAGCGTCTCCGTGAGCTCCAGATTACGGCGTGTGGCGGCGTCGAGGCCAATATAGGCCGCTTCTCGCTCTACGTTCAGACTTTGCACATGCCGCAGCGACTGACCTTGTGTTGCGGCTGCGTACTGCAACAATGCACCCGCTGCGCCCAGCGCGGGATCGAGACCGTCGCAACCGAATGCCGTCAGGCTGGCAACCCCCAGTTGGTCGCGTAGTCGTTGCGTGCCGGCGGCGGTGTCGAAATGCCAGTCGGGTACGCGCGTCGTGGTGCCGAGGGAGAAGCTACCGAAGGCTTCGACGGCGCTGTCGGGCACCAGCGTTTCCGCCGGGCGGATGCGTTCGAGTTCGCGGGGCAGTTTGTCGGCGGCCACTTCCATCAGGCGCAATTCGCCGCTGGCCAGCGACAGCCAGGCCAGACCCGCCACGCGTTCGCTCGCGCGTCTCGCGGGCGGCATCTGCACTGCGAGCAGATATTGATCGACCTTGTCGCTGAGCAGGGCGGCATCCGTGAGCGTGCCGGGGGTGACGATACGTACGACCTTGCGCTCGACCGGCCCCTTGGAGGTCGCCGGGTCGCCGATCTGTTCGCAGATGGCGACGGATTCGCCGAGCTTGACCAGCTTGCCAAGGTACTGCTCGACGGCGTGATGTGGCACACCGGCCATGCGGATCGGCTGTCCGCCGGACTGCCCGCGGGCGGTGAGCGTGAGGTCGAGCAGGCGCGCGGCCTTGGCGGCGTCGTCGTGGAAGAGTTCGTAGAAATCGCCCATGCGGTAGAACACCAGCATGTTCGGATGCTCGGCCTTGATGCGCGTGTATTGCTGCATCATCGGCGTCATGGCGGGTGTCGCAGTGGCTGCGGCTGGTGCCGCGGGAGTCGCTTGGGTGCTCGTCATGAATGAATTCGGGTCGGGCAAGTCGGGTCACGATGCGCGCCGGCGGGGATTTCCGCCCGGCACATCTCTCGGTGAGTCGGCAGCCAAATCTCGTCGGCTCTGCCGGTTTGCACCATCGTGGCGCGTTGGATGCGCAATTTTACGACGGGTTCGGGTTGCGCCGTTATCCATCCTTTACCGATGTCACGCATCGGTGCCGATGAGGATGTCGCGCGAAAGAGTCAAGGAGGCATCGAATATTTCTCAAGTTTCCCGAAAATGTGCCGTTTCGGGTGGTAATCTCTCGCAAAAATAAGCGAAAGCAAGACAAAAGCTACTCTCGTACGGGCCAGCATGGTGAAGTCGTTGAAGGGACGAGTCGCGGCGGCGACAGCACTCGTCTCGATGATATTGATCGTCGGATTGGCCGTCGGGATCGAGTTTTTCGTCTATGGAGAGTTGCGTAACTCGATGCAGGCGCAGCTCGACACGCACGTTAAGCTCGCAGCCGATCAGCTTGACGACAAGCTGCGCGCCAAATTCATTGAACTGCACCGCATGGCGCGCAATATCGGCGACCCGGCTGCCATGACGCCCGCGCAGTTCGAGACCTTCGTGGGGCGCTCGGTGTCGATGCCGGAGACGTTCAATACGATCTTTGTGGCCGCGCCCGACGGTCATCTGTTCTACGACTCCACCTTCGCTGCAACCCCGATCAATATCGCCGATCGCGACTATTTCCGGCAGTTGCTGGCGGGCGCGCCGCAATCGGCGTCCAGCGTGATCGCGGGCAAGATCACCGCCTCACCGGGTATTGTCCTCGCGGTGCCTGTCACGAACGCGCAGGGCAAGCTGATCGCCGTCGTCGGTGGCGCGGTCAATCTGTTGCGTCAGAACTTCATCGTCGATCTCGCCAGCAACAGTGTCGGTGAGACAGGGCGCTACTGCCTGATCACGAACGAGAATCCGCCGCGCTATGTCATTCAAGCGGACGTCACCAAGATTCTTACGCCCGTCGGCCCGGTGCAGACGATGTGCGGCGTGCGCGACTCCGGTTCGAACGACATCGTCCACATGCATCCGCTGGTGGCGCGCGCCCCGATGACGACAACCGGTTGGAACGTTGTGGCAGTGCTGCCCGGTGCGGAGGCGTTCGATCCGATTTCTCACGTTCGGCGTCAGGTGGTGCTACTGGCCATCGCCGCGATCGGCATTGCTGCGCTCGTGATGTGGTGGGTGGCGCGGCGCTTGCTGCGTCCGCTCGACACGCTGCGCGATTTGGTCGAGCGCAGCGCAGGCGACATGCGCGCGGTGCAATCGCTGCCCGTGCAGCGTGCCGACGAAATCGGGGCGCTCGCGAACACGTTCCGCACCATGATGGAGCAACTGAGCGAACGTACGGAAGCGCTTGAGATGTCGCGTGAAGCGGCGCGCGCGAACGTGCGACGGATGCAGGAAGTGGCGGACCGCGTGCCGTATCTCGTAGCGTTTCTGGACGGCGGCGAGCGGTTTGCCTTCGTGAACCGCGCATGCGAGGTGCGGCTGCGGCGTTCGCGAGAGCGCATTCTTGGCGTGACGGCGCACGAGTTGCTCGGGCCGTCGCTGTATCGCGAGTTCACGCCGCATCTCACCCGCGCCTTCGCTGGCGAGGCGGCCACGTTTATCTGGGACTTCGGTGAAGACACGGCCTATCGATGCTTCGAAGTGAGTTATCAGCCGGAATGGGCGACGCATAACGTGCTGGCCGGCGTACATGTGTTCGTGCGAGACATCACCGTCGAGCGCTCTAACGAACGGCGCTGGCGTCGCGAGTCGCATACGGACCATCTGACGGGGCTGCTCAATCGCAAGGGCTTCGATCAGGCGTTGTCGGGTGCGGTGCGTCGCGCGCGTGAAGGGGCGGGCGCGCAGGCGCTACTCTTCGTCGATCTGGATCGCTTCAAGCTGGTCAACGATACCTGGGGCCATTCGCTGGGCGACGAGTTGCTTCGGCGTCTCGCCAAACGATTGCTCGCGAGCGTGCACGAGGGGGATGTGATTGCCCGCTTCGGGGGCGACGAATTCGCCGTGATCATGCGCGATGTGCAGGACTTGCTCGACGTCGAGCGCGCGGCGATGGCCATTCTCGATGCCGCGTCGCGTCCGATGATGCTCTCGGTTGGCGAAGTGTCAGTGGGCGCTTGCGTCGGCGTGGCGATGGTCGCGCGCAACGAGGACAAGACGCCCGACATGTTGTTCGAAGCGGCCGATCGCGCCCTCTACGAGGCGAAGCACGGCGGACGTGGGCGGTTCGTCCTCAGCAACGGCGACGCGGAACGCGCGCCGTAAGCGGGTGCCGTAAGCGGGCGCTCACTGGGGGTGGCGCGCCGTTGCGTCGACCGTTGTCCTGCATTAGACGCAGGCAATCGAAACTGCGGCAGCGATCATCTTCCCTGAAGTTACGAGCGTGAATGTCTGACGCACAATGAGCGACGCCCGTCGTCGGCGATGCGCTCGGTGGCTGTTCTCGACGCCGCTGCCGGTCGGGTGTGGGGAAGTCTTCAGGAGGTTTCGAAAGTCTTCGTAAAAGGAGGCGGGCATGAAACTGGAAAGCGGACGAGGCCGTGCAGTCACGCGGGCGGCTTCCGAAGCAGGGTGGCGCGACGCCGGCCGGACAAGCAAGGCGGCCGGTGAGGGTGCGCGCCATGATCCACCGCGGGCCTTGCATCGCAGACCACGAACGCGCTCGGAGACCGACGCGCGGGGCAATGATGCGAGACATTGCAGTCTGTCGGTTCGTGAAAACGAAGTGTTTCATATGCTGGTCGACGGCCTGGCCGTCAACGAGGTCGCCCACGCGTTGCACCTGAGCGAGCGGACGGTTGCATCACACGTCGCCCATATTCTGGATAAGCTCGCGCTTGGCGACAGCGCGGAACTGATCGGCTACGCCATCCGGCACGGTCTGATCGATGAAGGGAGCGAGGGCGTCGCCTGAGGCGTATTCGGTGCGAAGCAGGTCCTCACATGGCAAGTCAACCCGGCGCGTCGCGAACGGTCGTCATGATCGTTGCGGCGCGCCCGTCACATGGGGGCCTGCGAAGCGCATCCCTGGCGCTTCATGATCGTTGCGGCGCGCCCGTCACATGGGGGCCTGCGAAGCGCATCCCTGGCGCTTGCGTTGGTGCTCGCGCTGCCTTCGGTTAGTTCGACATCGCTTCCCACGTCCCGATTAATTCGGAATGGCTTGGCCGTCGCGCCGCGCGTGCATTCATAGCCGACGCGATTGTGCAGTCGATGATATGGTGCAGGCTCGACAAAATTTTCACGGAAGGTGTGTGTCATGACAGAAGAGCTGCGCGCGAAGCGTCGGTCCGACTGTCTGCGCGTCACCATCGACACCCCAACCAGAAGGGGCGGCGCTTTGCCTGCGTGGCGAGACCGCTCCAGGAATCGAGGACAGACACGATGAAGGCCATCGAGATCACTCAGTACGGCGCACCGGAAGTGCTCAAGCTCACCGAGCGGGCGCGCCCCGAACTCAAGCCGGGCGAAGTGCTCATCAAGGTGAGCGCCTCGGGCGTGAACCGTCCGGACGTGCTCCAGCGCATCGGGCAGTACCCGGTCCCGCCGGGCGCATCGGACCTGCCGGGGCTGGAAGTCGCGGGCGAAATTGTGGAAGGCGCACAAGGTGTGCTTGAAGGCACCGACAACCGCTGGGGTCTGAAGATCGGCTCGCGAGTGTGTGCGCTGGTGCAGGGCGGCGGTTACGCCGAGTACTGCACCGCGCCGCTGGCGCAGGTGCTGCCGGTGCCTGATGGGTTGTCGGATGTCGAGGCGGCATCGTTGCCTGAGACGTTCTTCACGGTCTGGAGCAATGTGTTCGATCGTGCGCGTCTCGGCGAAACCGAAGCGGGGGACAAGGAAACGCTGCTGGTGCAGGGCGGCACGAGCGGGATCGGCGTGACGGCGATTCAACTGGCCGTCGCACTCGGCCATCGCGTGTTCGCCACCGCAGGCTCCGAAGACAAGGCGCGTGCCTGCGAGACGCTCGGCGCAGAGCGCGGCATCAACTACAAGACCGAAGACTTCGTCGCCGTGACGAAGGAACTCACCAAGGACCGCGGCGTGGACGTCGTGCTCGATATGGTGGGCGGCGATTATTTGCCGCGCGAGGTGCAGGCGCTGGCCTTTGACGGACGTATTGCCATCATCGCGCTGCTCGGCGGTAGCAAGGCGACGCTGGATATGGGGGCGCTGCTGCGTCGCCGACTCACCGTGACGGGCTCGACGCTGCGTCCGCGCTCGGTGGCCTTCAAGGCGGCCATCGCCAAGAACCTGCACGACAAGGTCTGGCCGTTGCTCGCCGCAGGCAAGATTCGTCCCGTGATTTATCAGACGTTTCCGGCCGAACAGGCGGACAAGGCGCATGCGTTGATGGAAACGAGCACGCACGTCGGCAAGATCGTGCTGACTTGGTAAGCACGTTCTGTTCGATTCGCCGGGCCCGATGCTGCGAATCCGCGTGAATGCCCCATTTCATGCGGTTTCGCGCGTTGTAAAACCAGCGAAATTGACCCCTATGCCCCGGACGCACTAGAATGAGAGGTTTTTCGTCTATACGCATTGGGGGATAAGGCGTGACAACTGGTACCGCAGCTTCGGCTCGCACCATCAGCCGTAAGGCTGGCAAGCTCGTCGTGGGCAATTGGAAACTGCACGGCAGTCTGGCCGGCAATGGGGCGCTGCTGGGCGACCTGCTGGCTTCGCCTGTGCTGAGTGCGCCGGGCGTGACCGCGGCCGTTTGTGTGCCGTTCCCTTATCTCGCGCAATGTCAGACCCGTCTCTCGGGGCAGGTGCTGGGCTTCGGTGCGCAGGACGTATCGGCGCAAGTGAACGGCGCGTTCACCGGCGAAGTCGCTGCGCAGATGATCGCCGAGTTCGGCGCGAAGTTCGTGATCGTCGGTCACTCGGAGCGTCGCGCGTATCACGGCGAGACGGATGCGAGCGTGGCGGCCAAGACGCTGCGCGTGCTCGATGCTGGTATGACGCCGATCGTGTGCATCGGAGAAACGCTGGCCGAGCGCGAAGCGGGTGAGACGACGGCCGTCGTCACGCGACAGCTTGAAACGGTACTCGCGGCACTGACGGTCGAGCAGGCTACGCAGATCGTTGTTGCCTACGAACCGGTCTGGGCGATCGGCACGGGCAAGACGGCGACTTCGGCGCAAGCGCAGGAAGTGCATGCGCATCTGCGTTCGCTGCTGCGTGCGAAGGGTGAAGCGGTTGTGGATGTGGCGGTGTTGTATGGCGGCAGTGTGAAGCCGGACAACGCGGCCGAACTGTTCTCGATGGCGGACGTCGACGGGGGGCTGATCGGCGGTGCGGCATTGAAGGCAGCAGATTTTCTGGCGATTTGCGAGGCAGGTCTGTCGCGCTGATGCCAATACCGTTTGTTGTAACGGTATGAAATAGTCATGACGCAGTGCATCAATTTCGCTGCGAATCGGATGAATTGGATTCTTCTATACGGGTGGTGAGATGGGGTTGTTGAAAACGTTGTTGATCGTGGTGCAGGTGCTTTCCGCGCTGGGCATCATCGGTCTGGTGTTGTTGCAGCATGGCAAGGGCGCCGACATGGGCGCGGCATTCGGCAGCGGTTCGTCGGGTAGTCTTTTCGGTGCATCGGGCTCGGCCAACTTCCTGTCGCGCACCACGGCTGCACTGGCTGCAGTGTTCTTCGTGACCACGCTGGGCCTGACTTATATGGGTTCGTACAAGCCGGCATCAAACATCGGTGTCCTTGGTAATTTGCCTGCGGCGACTGCGCCGGCAACGGCTTCCGCATCCGCTGCAGCAAGTGCTCCGGCACCCGCTTCGGCTGCGAATCCGCAAGACGTGCCGAAGTAATTCGCATTGCGTTTGTGACAAGTAATACGTTGTAAAGAAAGTTGAAAAAAAATCGATTTGTGCGTTGAACAAAATGCCGAAGAGCGCTAATATAGCGGTCTTGAAGCGATTCGTAAGTGACAGCGGATTGCAGACTATGAATGCCGACGTGGTGAAATTGGTAGACACGCTATCTTGAGGGGGTAGTGGCGAAAGCTGTGCGAGTTCGAGTCTCGCCGTCGGCACCACAGTTCTACGATGCCAGCCTTGCGTTTATGCTTTGGCTGGCATTTTATTTTGTGCTCACCGTTCATCCGCTTTCCGGTCCCCACACCATCGACGAGAGCGGTTCTTTGAACTAACCGAAAGAGGGTAGAGTTGAACCTCGGAACCTATTATCCCGTCCTGCTGTTTCTTTTGGTAGGTGGCGGTCTTGGGGCGGTCCTGATTGGCGTCGGTAAATTCCTCGGCCCCAACAATCCCGACAGCGAAAAACTCTCTCCGTACGAGTGCGGCTTCGAGGCTTTCGAAGACGCGCGCATGAAGTTCGATGTGCGCTACTATCTCGTCGCCATCCTTTTCATCCTTTTCGATCTCGAAACGGCATTTCTGTTTCCGTGGGGCGTCGCCCTGCGCGATATCGGCTGGGTGGGCTTTATCTCCATGATGGGTTTCCTGCTTGAACTGCTCGTCGGTTTTGTCTTCCTGTGGAAGCGCGGTGCGCTCGACTGGGAATAAGACCGTCAACGTAATTGGCAGCATTGCAGAAGGATTCAGGGTAAGCATATGAGCATCGAAGGGGTTTTGCGCGAAGGGTTCGTCACCACCACGGCTGACAAACTCATCAACTGGACGCGTACGGGTTCGCTTTGGCCGATGACGTTCGGTCTCGCGTGCTGTGCGGTCGAAATGATGCACGCCGGCGCGGCGCGTTACGATCTGGACCGGTTTGGCGTGGTGTTCCGCCCCAGCCCGCGTCAGTCGGACGTGATGATCGTGGCCGGTACGCTGTGCAACAAGATGGCGCCCGCGCTGCGCAAGGTCTACGACCAGATGGCCGAGCCGCGCTGGGTGATCTCGATGGGGTCGTGCGCCAACGGCGGCGGCTACTATCACTATTCCTACTCGGTGGTGCGCGGTTGCGATCGCATCGTGCCGGTCGACGTCTACGTGCCGGGCTGTCCGCCGACGGCCGAGGCGCTGGTCTACGGCATCATCCAGTTGCAGTCGAAGATCAAGCGGACTGCGACGATCGCGCGTAAATAACCGCTACCGCCCATGTCTACACTAGAAAAACTCAAGACCACCCTGCAAAACGTGCTTGGCCCGCGGGCCGAGCAGTTGGTGGAAGCCCTCGACGAGCTCACGCTCACCGTCAAGGCTAGCGACTATCTCGAAGTGGCGCGTACGCTGCGCGATCATCCCGAGCTGAAGTTCGAGCAACTGATGGACGTTGCCGGTCTCGACTATTCGGCTTACGGCGATGGTGCTTACGACGGTCCGCGTTATGCCGCTGTGTCGCATCTGCTCTCGCTCACCCACAACTGGCGTCTGCGTGTGCGCGTGTTCGCACCGGAAGATGATCTGCCGGTCGTGGCATCGTTGATCGATCTGTGGAGCTCGGCCGACTGGTTCGAGCGCGAAGCATTCGATCTGGTCGGCATCGTGTTCGAAGGTCACCCGGACCTGCGCCGTATTCTCACGGACTACGGCTTCATCGGTCACCCGTTCCGCAAGGACTTCCCGACGTCGGGTTATGTCGAGATGCGTTACGACCCGGAGCAGAAGCGTGTGATCTATCAGCCGGTGACGATCGAGCCGCGCGAAATTACGCCGCGCATCATCCGCGAAGAGCATTACGCCGGTCTGAAACATTAAGGTGGCCTTGTGGCAGACATCAAGAACTACACTCTGAACTTCGGTCCGCAGCACCCGGCAGCGCACGGCGTGCTGCGCCTGGTGCTCGAGCTGGACGGCGAAGTCATCCAGCGTGCCGATCCGCACATCGGCCTGTTGCACCGTGCGACCGAAAAACTCGCCGAATCGAAGACGTTCCTGCAATCCGTGCCGTACATGGATCGTCTCGATTATGTGTCGATGATGTGCAATGAGCACGCATACGTCATGGCGATCGAAAAGCTGCTCGGCGTCGACGTGCCGATTCGCGCACAATACATCCGTGTGATGTTCGACGAGATCACGCGCGTGCTGAACCACCTGATGTGGATCGGCTCGCACGCCCTCGACGTGGGCGCGATGGCCGTGTTCCTGTACGCCTTCCGTGAGCGCGAAGATCTGTTCGACGTGTACGAAGCCGTTTCGGGTGCACGTATGCACGCGGCCTACTACCGTCCGGGCGGCGTGTATCGCGACCTGCCGGACACGATGCCGAAATATCGTGCGTCGAAGATTCACAACGAGCGCGCGATCAAGAAGATGAACGAAGCACGCGAAGGCTCGCTGCTCGACTTCATCGAAGATTTCGCCATCCGTTTCCCGAAGTGTGTCGACGAGTACGAAACGCTGCTCACCGACAACCGTATCTGGAAGCAGCGTCTGGTGGGTATCGGCGTGGTGTCGCCTGAGCGCGCGATGCAGCTCGGTTTCTCCGGCGCGATGCTGCGCGGTTCGGGCATTGCCTGGGACTTGCGCAAGAAGCAGCCGTACGAAGTGTACGACCGCCTCGATTTCGAAATTCCGGTGGGTAAGGAAGGCGATTGTTACGACCGTTATCTGGTGCGCGTGGAAGAAATGCGCCAGTCGGCCAGCCTGATCCGCCAGTGTGTGAAGTGGCTGCGTGAGAATCCGGGTCCGGTGATCACCGACAACCACAAGGTGGCTCCGCCGTCGCGCGTCGAAATGAAGTCGAACATGGAAGAGCTGATTCACCACTTCAAGCTCTTCACGGAAGGCTTCCACGTGCCCGCCGGCGAGACGTATGCCGCTGTCGAGCACCCGAAGGGCGAGTTCGGTATCTATCTGGTGTCGGACGGTGCAAACAAGCCGTATCGCCTGAAGATTCGTGCGCCGGGCTTTGCCCACCTTTCGGCGCTCAACGAGATGGCGAAGGGTCACATGATTGCCGATGCTGTGGCGATCATCGGTACCCAGGACATCGTGTTCGGCGAGATCGATCGCTAAGTCGCAGCGGGCGCCTTGTGCGTCCGCGAGTTTTTTTCGGCAGGGTTTCGCAGGTCGATACCGTTGCCGTTCCAGTAGCCGTGCCAGTTGTGCGTGGGCAGTCGAAAAAATCGGCGCGCCCGCGCTGGCACGAGCGGGGATAACGTTTTAGAGAACAGTCGGATCGGAAATGCTTTCTCCCGAAGCCCTGAAGAAAATCGACCGTGCCGTTGCCAAATACCCTGCCGAGCAGAAGCAGTCGGCAGTGATGCACGCCCTTGCCGTAGCGCAGGTCGAAAAAGGCTGGTTGTCGCCCGAAGTGATGCAATTCGTGGCGGACTACCTCGAGATGCCCGCAGTCGCGGTGCAAGAGGTCGCAACCTTCTACACCATGTTCAACACGAGCCCGGTGGGCAAGTTCAAGTTGACCGTGTGCACGAACCTGCCTTGCCAGCTCACGCGTGGCGAAGAAATGGCCAAGTACCTGAAGGAGAAATTGGGCGTCGAGTATGGCGACATCACGCCCGACGGCCTCTTCACGGTCAAGGAAGGCGAGTGCATGGGCGCTTGTGGCGACGCTCCCGTCATGCTGGTGAATAACCATCGCATGTGCGGCTTCATGAACGAAGAAAAGGTCGACGCGCTCATCAACGAGCTGACGGCCAAGGGCGCTGCAGGAGAGAAAGCATGACGTCGCTGCACAACCGTCACATCAAGCCGCTGATTCTTGCCGATCTGAATGGCGAGAACTGGCACCTCGAAGATTACGTCAAGCGCGGTGGTTACCAGCAGCTCGCACGTATTCTGAAAGAGGGCATCACGCCGGAGCAGGTGATTGCCGACGTCAAGGCGTCGGGCCTGCGTGGTCGTGGGGGCGCAGGCTTCCCGACCGGTCTGAAGTGGAGCTTCATGCCGCGTGCGTTCCCGGGTCAGAAGTACCTCGTCTGCAATTCGGACGAAGGCGAGCCGGGTACGTTCAAAGACCGCGACATCATGCGCTACAACCCGCATTCGCTGATCGAAGGGATGGCCATCGGTGCTTACGCCATGGGCATTTCGGTCGGCTATAACTACATCCACGGTGAAATCTACGAAGTGTACGAACGCTTCGAGGAAGCCCTGGACGAAGCGCGCGCAGCCGGTTATCTGGGCAACAACATTCTTGGTACGGACTTCTCGTTCGAGTTGCACGCTCACCACGGTTACGGTGCGTACATCTGCGGCGAAGAGACCGCGTTGCTCGAATCGCTCGAAGGCAAGAAGGGTCAGCCGCGTTTCAAACCGCCTTTCCCGGCGAGCTTTGGTCTGTACGGTAAGCCTACGACCATCAACAACACCGAAACGTTCGCAGCCGTTCCGTTCCTGCTGGCCACGGGCCCGCAGCAGTATCTGGAAATGGGCAAGCCGAACAACGGCGGCACCAAGATCTTCTCGGTGTCGGGCGATGTGGAGCTGCCGGGTAACTACGAAGTGCCGCTTGGCACGCCGTTTGGCGAACTGCTCGAACTGGCCGGTGGCATGCGCGGTGGCAAGAAGCTCAAGGCAGTGATTCCTGGCGGTTCGTCGGCACCTGTCGTGCCGGCCGGGCTGATGATGGACACCACGATGGACTACGACAGCATCGCCAAGGCTGGCTCGATGCTGGGTTCGGGCGCGGTGATCGTCATGGACGAAACGCGCTGCATGGTGAAGTCGCTGCTGCGTCTGTCGTACTTCTACTACGAAGAATCGTGCGGTCAGTGCACGCCGTGCCGTGAAGGTACTGGCTGGCTGTGGCGCGTGGTCAATCGTATCGAGCATGGTGAAGGCCGCAAGGAAGATCTGGACCTGCTCAACTCGGTGGCCGAGAACATCATGGGCCGTACCATTTGCGCGCTGGGCGATGCCGCAGCGATGCCGGTGCGCGGCATGCTCAAACACTTCTGGGACGAGTTCGCCTACCACGTCGAGCACAAGCATTGCTTGGTCGGCGCTCACTAATCCCTTTTGACGCTTGGCATTGAACCGCTATGGTTGAAATCGAAATTGACGGCCAAAAGGTCGAGGTGCCCGAAGGCAGCATGGTGATCCAGGCTGCCAAGAAGAACGGCACCTATATTCCCCACTTCTGTTACCACAAGAAGCTGTCCATCGCTGCGAACTGCCGCATGTGCCTGGTCGAGGTCGAGAAGGCCCCGAAGGCTGTGCCGGCATGCGCTACGCCGGTGGCCAACGGCATGATCGTGCGTACGAACTCCGAGAAGGCTGTGAAGGCACAGCAATCGGTGATGGAGTTCTTGCTGATCAACCACCCGCTCGACTGCCCGATCTGCGATCAGGGCGGTGAGTGCCAACTGCAAGATCTGGCAGTGGGTTACGGTAAGTCGGCTTCGCGCTATCAGGAAGAGAAGCGCGTGGTATTCCACAAGAACGTGGGCCCGCTCATCTCGATGGAAGAGATGTCGCGCTGCATTCACTGCACCCGTTGCGTGCGTTTTGGCCAGGAAGTGGCCGGCGTCATGGAATTCGGCATGCTGGGTCGCGGCGAGCACTCGGAAATCACGTCGTTCGTCGGCAAGACGGTCGACTCCGAACTCTCGGGCAACATGATCGACCTGTGCCCGGTCGGTGCGCTGACCTCGAAGCCGTTCCGCTACAGCGCCCGTACGTGGGAACTGTCGCGGCGCAAGTCGGTGAGCCCTCACGATGGCGTGGGCGCGAACCTCGTGGTGCAAGTGAAGAACAACAAGGTCATGCGCGTTGTGCCGCTCGAAAACGAAGCGGTCAACGAGTGCTGGATCTCGGATAAGGATCGCTTCTCGTACGAAGGCCTGAACAGCGACGAACGTCTTACCAAGCCGATGCTCAAGCAGGGCGGCGAGTGGCACGAAGTCGACTGGCAGACGGCACTTGAGTACGTCGGTCACGGTCTGACGGACATCATCCGCGACTTCGGCGCCGACGCCGTTGCAGCACTGGCCTCGCCGCACGCCACGATCGAAGAACTGCACTTGTTGCAGAAGTTCGTGCGTGCATTGGGTAGCGACAACGTCGACTTCCGTTTGCGTCAGACAGATGTGTCGGGCGGCCCCCTGGGTGCCCCGTGGCTCGGCCTGCCGATCGCCGAACTCGATACGCTGCAAAGCGCACTGGTCGTCGGCTCGTTCCTGCGCAAGGATCATCCGCTGTTCGCCTCGCGTCTGCGCTCGGCTGTGAAGGCCGGTGGTCAACTGAATCTGCTGCACGGCTCGGACGACGATCTGCTGGTGAAGCTCGCCAACAAGATCATCGCTGCACCGAGCGCGTGGGTGAGCGAACTCGCAGGTATCGCTGTCGCCGCCGCAGCTGCCAAGGGCGTTGCTGCCCCGGCAGAACTGGCCGATGTGAACGCCAGCGACGCAGCCAAGGCGATCGCCGCTTCGCTGATCAACGGCGAGCGTCGTGCGATTTTGCTGGGTAACGCCGTTGTGCAACATCCGCAATTCGCTCAACTGCACGCCATCGCGCAAGTGATCGCCGACATCACCGGTGCGAAGCTGGGCTTCCTGACGGAAGGCGCGAACACGGTGGGCGGTTATGCCGTGAAGGCCACGAACGCGAAGGGCGCTGCGGCACTGTTCGCACAACCGCGTCAGGCTTACCTGCTGCTCAATGCCGAGCCGGAGTTCGACTCGGCCGACGCGAAGCAAGCACTCACGGCATTGACCGCCGCGAAGATGGTCGTCTCGCTCTCGCCGTTCAAGCACGGCCTCGAATACGCCGACGTGCTGCTGCCGATCGCCCCGTTCACGGAAACGGCCGGTACGTTCGTCAACGCCGAAGGTCTGCCGCAACACTTCAACGGTGTGGTGCGTGCGCTGGGCGAAACCCGTCCGGGCTGGAAGGTGCTGCGTGTGCTGGGCAACCTGCTCAAGCTGCAGGGTTTCGAGCAGGACACCGCCGAACAGGTGCGTGACGAAGCGCTGGCCGGTTTCTCCGCAGCGTCGCTCGACAACCGCGCTCGCGGGGCACTGGCGGCACCGAAGGCCGCAAGTCAGGGGCTGGAGCGTCTGGCCGATGTGCCGATCTATGCTGCCGACGCTCTCGTGCGCCGCGCACCGTCGCTGCAACTGACCAACGATGCCAAGGCTGCGCTGCGCGCAACGCTGCCGGCTGCGCTGTTCGACAGCCTGGGTCTCGCCAAGGGCGACGCGGTTCGCGTGCGCCAGGGCGACGCCGTGGTCACGCTGCCGGCCGCTCGCTCGGAAACGCTGCCCGCCAATGTGGTGCGCGTACCGGCAGCCACGCCGGCGTCCGCCGCGCTTGGCGCGATGTTCGGTGAAATCTCGGTGGAGAAGGCGTAAATGAGCCTGAACGAAGTCATCAATCAATACGGCACGCAGTTGCTGGGCGTTGCCTGGCCGACGGTGTGGGCGCTGGTCCGCATTCTCGTCGTCGCCGTGATTCTGCTGCTGTGCGTGGCGTATCTGATTCTGTGGGAGCGTAAGCTCATCGGCTGGATGCACGTGCGTCTCGGTCCGAACCGCGTGGGTCCGGCCGGTTTGCTCCAGCCGATCGCCGACGTGTTGAAGCTGTTGCTCAAGGAAGTGATCACGCCGTCGCAAGTCAGCAAGGGCATTTACGCCATTGCTCCGGTGATGGCCGTGTTGCCGGCGTTCGCGATCTGGGCGGTGATCCCGTTCCAGCCGGGCGCGGTGCTGGCGGACGTGAACGCCGGTCTGCTCTACGCGATGGCCATTTCGTCGATCGGTGTCTACGGCGTGATTCTCGCCGGCTGGGCCTCGAACTCGAAGTACGCCTTCCTCGGCGCCATGCGCGCATCGGCTCAGATGATTTCTTACGAAATCGCCATGGGCTTCGCGCTGGTTACGGTGCTGATGACGGCCGGCTCGCTCAATCTGTCGGACATCGTGCGCTCGCAAGAGCACGGCATGTTCGCTGGCATGGGGCTGAACCTGCTGTCGTGGAACTGGATTCCGCTGCTGCCGATGTTCGTCGTCTACTTCATCTCGGGCATTGCGGAAACGAACCGTCACCCGTTCGACGTGGTGGAAGGCGAGTCGGAAATCGTGGCCGGTCACATGATCGAATACTCGGGCATGGGCTTCGCCCTGTTCTTCCTGGCCGAGTACATCAACATGATCATCATCTCGGCGCTGGCCTCGGTGCTGTTCCTGGGTGGCTGGAGTGCGCCGTTCGGCTTCCTGTCGTTCATCCCGGGTGTGTTCTGGCTGGCTTTCAAGGTGTTCCTGCTGCTGTCGGTGTTCATCTGGGTGCGTGCGACGTTCCCGCGCTACCGCTACGACCAGATCATGCGTCTGGGCTGGAAGGTGTTCCTGCCGTTGACGATCCTCTGGGTGATCGTGGTTGGGGGCTGGATCATGTCGCCCTGGAACATCTGGGGCTGAGGCGAACGGAGTAGAGGAATCCCATGGTAAGGGCAATCAAGGACTTTTTCGGCAGTTTCCTGTTGTTGGAACTGCTCAAGGGCATGGCGCTCACAGGGCGCTACACGTTCGCACGCAAGGTGACGGTGCAGTTTCCGGAAGAGAAGACGCCGCTGTCGCCGCGTTTTCGCGGGCTGCACGCACTGCGCCGTTATCCGAACGGCGAAGAACGTTGCATCGCTTGCAAGTTGTGCGAAGCCGTGTGCCCGGCAATGGCAATCACGATCGAATCGGATGTGCGTGACGACAATACCCGTCGTACCACGCGCTACGACATCGATCTGACCAAGTGCATCTTCTGCGGCTTCTGCGAAGAAAGCTGCCCGGTGGACTCGATCGTCGAAACGCACATTCTCGAGTATCACGGCGAGAAGCGTGGCGATCTGTACTTCACCAAGGAGATGCTGCTCGCGGTGGGCGATCGTTACGAAAACGAAATCGCGGCGGCCAAGGCGGCCGATGCGCCGTACCGTTAATGCAGGGCAGGGCGCGGTGCTTGGGTAGCGCGCCCGGTACGGCAATAGACGTTGGCTAATTCTCGGCACACCCGGTGATTATGGAATTCACAACTTTTCTTTTTTACGTGTTTGCGCTGATCCTCGTGATCTCCGGCCTGAAGGTCGTGACCTCGCGCAATCCCGTACAGTCGGCACTGTTCCTGGTGCTGGCCTTCTTCAATGCTGCGGCGATCTGGATGCTGCTCGAAGCCGAGTTTCTGGCAATCATGCTGGTGCTCGTCTACGTCGGCGCGGTGATGGTGCTGTTCCTGTTCGTGGTGATGATGATCGACATCAATCTCGACGAACTGCGTCGCGGCTTCGGTAAGTTCATTCCGCTGGCGAGTGCCGTCGGCGCGATCATGATCGTCGAAGCAGCGCTCGTGCTGATGCGCGGGTATGGTGCCACGCGTGCCCCGGTCAAGGCCGTGTCGGCACCGGACGTGTCGAATACCAAGGCGCTTGGCGTTGCGCTCTACACCGACTACATCTTCGCCTTCGAAGTGGCAGGTCTGATCCTGCTGGTGGCCGTCGTGGCAGCCGTTGCGCTCACGATGCGTACCCGTAAGGACCACAAACAGACCGACCCGAGCAAGCAGGTGCGCGTGAAGAAACGCGACCGCGTGCGTCTGGTGTCGATGCCCGCCGAAGCCCGGCAGCAATCCACCGGCACTGACAAGCCGGCGGCGGAATAAGGAGACAGCATGATGTCGTTGTCGCTAGCGCATTACCTGGTGTTGGGCGCGATTCTGTTCGCGATCAGCATCACCGGTATCTTCCTCAACCGCAGAAATGTGATTGTGCTGCTGATGGCCATCGAGCTGATGTTGCTCGCGGTCAATCTGAACTTCGTCGCGTTCTCGCATTACCTGGGCGACATTGCCGGCCAGGTATTCGTGTTCTTCATTCTTACGGTGGCCGCCGCAGAAGCTGCGATCGGTCTGGCTATTCTGGTCACGCTGTTCCGTAAGCTCGAAACGGTCAACGTCGAAGATCTCGACCGCCTCAAGGGTTAAAGCGAACGCTGTTATGGCATCCACATTGAATCCCAACCTGCTGCTCGCGATTCCGCTGGCGCCGCTCGTCGGCTCCATGATTGCCGGCCTGTTCGGCAAGCAAGTCGGACGCGCGGGCGCCCACACGGTCACGATCCTCGGCGTGCTGGTCGCGTTTGTCCTGTCGGTCATGACCTTTATCGACGTGTTGAACGGGGCGAGCTTCAACGCCACGGTCTACGAATGGGCGCGCATCGGCGAACTCAAGCTCGAGATCGGTTTCCTCGTCGACACGCTCACCGTCACGATGATGTGCGTAGTCACCTCCGTCTCGCTCATGGTGCACATCTACACCATTGGCTACATGGCGGAAGATCCTGGCTACCAGCGCTTCTTCTCGTACATCTCGCTGTTTACGTTCTCGATGTTGATGCTCGTGATGAGCAACAACTTCCTGCAACTGTTCTTCGGCTGGGAAGCGGTGGGTCTGGTCTCGTACCTGCTGATCGGTTTCTGGTACACGCGTCCGACCGCGATCTACGCCAACATGAAGGCGTTCCTGGTCAACCGCGTCGGCGACTTCGGCTTCCTGCTGGGCATCGGCCTGCTGCTGGCCTTCACCGGTACGTTGAACTACGGTGAAGTGTTCGCCAAGGCCAACGACGTGGCGGCCCTGTCGTTCCCGGGCACCGACTGGCGTCTGATTACGGTTGCCTGTATCTGCCTGTTCATCGGCGCGATGGGTAAGTCGGCGCAGTTCCCGCTGCACGTCTGGCTGCCGGACTCGATGGAAGGCCCGACCCCGATCTCGGCACTGATTCACGCGGCCACGATGGTGACGGCGGGTATCTTCATGGTGAGCCGTATGTCGCCGCTGTTCGAACTGTCGGACACCGCGCTGTCGTTCATCACGATCATCGGTGCGATCACGGCGTTGTTCATGGGCTTCCTGGGCATGATCCAGAACGACATCAAGCGTGTCGTGGCCTACTCGACGCTCTCGCAGCTCGGTTACATGACGGTCGCGCTCGGCGTGTCGGCCTACCCGGTCGCCATCTTCCACCTGATGACGCACGCGTTCTTCAAGGCGCTGCTGTTCCTCGGTGCGGGCTCGGTCATCATCGGTATGCACCACGATCAGGACATGCGCAACATGGGCGGCCTGTGGAAATACATGCCGATCACGTGGATTACGTCGCTGCTGGGTTCGTTGGCGCTGATCGGTACGCCGTTCTTCTCGGGCTTCTATTCGAAGGACTCGATCATCGAAGCGGTCGCCGCCTCGCATCTGCCGGGTTCGGGCTTTGCCTACTTCGCAGTGGTCGCGAGCGTGTTCGTCACGGCGTTCTACTCGTTCCGTATGTACTTCCTGGTCTTCCACGGCAAGGAGCGTTTCGGTCAGGCGCATGCGCATGACCATCACGACGCGCACCACGAGGAAGAAGAGGATTCGCACGGCGAGCACCACGGTCTGGCCCCGGGCCAGAAGCCGCACGAGTCGCCGGCTGTCGTCACGATTCCGCTGATCCTGCTGGCGATCCCGTCGGTCATCATCGGTGCCATCGCGATCGCTCCGATGCTCTTCGGCGAGTTCTTCAAGCAAGGCGTGGCGTTCAAGGACGTGATCTTCGTCGGCGAGAATCACCCGGCGATGGAAGAGATCGGCCACGAGTTCCACGGCTGGGTGGCGATGGCGCTGCACTCGTTCGGCACGCTGCCGATCGCACTGTCGGCGCTGGGCATCATTCTGGCGGCGTTCTTCTACCTCAAGCGTCCGGACATTCCGGAAGCGCTGAAGAACCGGTTCTCGGGCGTCTACAACCTGCTCGATAACAAGTACTACATGGACAAGATCAACGAAGTGGTCTTCGCCAAGGGCGCGCTCAAGATTGGCCGCGGTCTTTGGAAGGCAGGCGATCAGGGTCTCATCGACGGCGCCGTCGTGAATGGCAGCGCGCGTCTGGTGGGCTGGTTCGCAGGCGTCATCCGCTTCGTGCAATCCGGTTACATCTACCACTACGCGTTCGCCATGATCATCGGCATGCTCGGGCTCCTGACGCTGTTTGTGACGTTGAACGGCAAGTAATAGGGGGAGCCAATAACAATGCAATCGCTACCGCTTCTGAGTCTGGCCATCTGGCTGCCCATCATCTCGGGGATCGTTGTCCTCGCGGTGGGTAACGACCGCAATCCGGGCATCGCACGCGCGCTGTCGCTCATCGGCTCGCTGCTGAGCTTCCTGGTCACGCTGCCGCTGATCTCGAACTTCGACGCCAAGGCCTCTTCGTTCCAGTTCGTCGAGAAATCGAGCTGGATCGAGCGCTTCCACATCAACTACTTCCTCGGCATCGACGGTATCTCGCTGTGGCTTGTCGTGCTGACCGCCCTCATCACGGTGATCGTGGTGATCGCGGGCTGGGAAGTGATCACCGAACGCGTGGCGCAGTACATGGCCGCGTTCCTGATCCTCTCCGGTCTGATGATCGGCGTGTTCTCGGCACAGGACGGCTTGCTGTTCTACGTGTTCTTCGAAGCCACGCTGATCCCGATGTATCTGATCATCGGTATCTGGGGTGGTCCGAACCGCGTGTACGCCGCGTTCAAGTTCTTCCTGTACACGCTGCTCGGCTCGCTGCTGATGCTGGTCGCGCTGATCTATCTGTACAACGCGACGGGTTCGTTCACGCTGACCGACTGGTACGCCGCGAAGCTGCCGATGAACGTGCAGATATTGCTGTTCGTGGCCTTCTTCATGGCCTTCGCTGTGAAGGTGCCGATGTGGCCGGTGCACACCTGGCTGCCGGACGCCCACGTGGAAGCGCCCACGGGTGGCTCGGTCGTGCTGGCCGCCATCATGCTGAAGCTCGGTGCGTACGGTTTCCTGCGCTTCTCGCTGCCGATCGCACCGGACGCCAGTCACTATCTGTCGGGCTTCATGGTCGCGCTTGCGCTGATCGCCATCGTCTACATCGGCCTCGTGGCTCTGGTGCAGACGGATATGAAGAAACTGGTGGCTTACTCGTCGATCGCTCACATGGGCTTCGCGATCCTCGGCTTCTTCATGTTCAGCGAAATCGGCATGCAGGGCGCGATGGTGCAGATGATCTCGCACGGTTTCGTGTCGGGCGCCATGTTCCTGTGTATCGGTGTGCTGTATGACCGCATGCACTCGCGCAACATCGCCGACTACGGCGGTGTTGTGAACACGATGCCGAAGTTCGCCGCGTTCCTGATGCTGTTCGCCATGGCCAACAGTGGTCTGCCGGCAACGTCGGGCTTCGTGGGCGAGTTCCTGGTGATTCTGGGCGCTGTGAAGCTGAACTTCTGGGTGGGCCTGCTGGCTGCCACCTCGCTGATCACCGGTGCGGCCTACTCGCTGTGGATGTACAAGCGCGTGATTTTCGGCGCCATCGCCAACGATCATGTGCGCGAGCTGGTCGACATCAACAAGCGCGAGTTCTTCATGCTCGCAGTGCTGGCGGCTCTTACGTTGTTCATGGGTATCTATCCGAAGCCTTTTACGGACCTGATGCATACCTCCGTGGTTAACCTCCTCGCCCACGTGGCGCAGACTAAGCTGCCGTAATCGGGGAGGACATCTAGATCATGCAAAACATTAATCTGCTGCCTGCGTTGCCGGAGGCCATCCTGCTGCTCATGATCCTCGTGATCATGATGTGCGACGCGTTCCTCGGCCAGACGCGCAAGCTCAACTACGTGCTGGCGTGTATCACGTCGGCTGTCGTGTCGGTGCTGTGGGCTTGCAACGCCGCCGACCCGGCGTCGCATTACCTGTTCGGTAACGTGTTCGTCGCCGACCCGATGTCGAATCTGCTCAAGGCCTTCGGCGGTCTGGCAACGTTCGTCACGTTCATCTACGGCCAGAAGTATCTGGAAGCCCGCGGTCTCGCCCGTGGCGACTTCTACGTCCTCAGCTTGTTCTCGCTGCTGGGCCTGTCGGTGATGATCTCGGGCAACAGCTTCCTGACGCTGTATCTGGGTCTGGAACTGATGTCGTTGTCGCTGTATGCGCTCGCCGCCGTGTGGCGCGATTCGACGAATGCGACCGAGTCGGCCATGAAGTACTACGTGCTGGGCGCGCTGGCTTCGGGCTTCCTGCTCTACGGTATGTCGATGATGTACGGCGCGACGGGCTCGCTCGAACTCGCCAAGGTCTTCGAAGTGATCGCTTCGGGCGCCGTGAACAAGATCGTGCTGGTGTTCGGCGTGGTCTTCGTGGTCGCCGGCCTGGCGTTCAAGCTGGGTGCTGCGCCGTTCCACATGTGGGTGCCGGACGTCTATCAGGGCGCACCGACCCCGGTCACGCTGCTCATCGGCGGGGCACCGAAGCTGGGTGCCTTCGCGCTGCTGCTGCGCTTGCTGGTGGAAGGTATGCTGCCGCTGGCGATCGACTGGCAGCAGATGCTGATCATCCTGGCGGTGCTCTCGCTGGTGATCGGTAACCTGACGGCTATCGTGCAGACCAACGTCAAGCGTCTGCTGGCGTACTCGACGATCTCGCACATGGGCTTCGTGCTGCTGGGGATGCTCTCGGGCGTAGTGGGCGGCAAGATCGACGGCATCGCCGACGCGTACGGTTCGTCGCTGTTCTACAGCGTGATCTATCTGCTGACGACGCTGGGTACGTTCGGCATCGTGCTGCTGCTGTCGCGCAAGGGCTTCGAAGCCGAGAATCTCTCGGATCTGAAGGGCCTGAACCAGCGCAGCCCGTGGTTTGCCTTCGTCATGCTGATGTTGATGTTCTCGCTGGCCGGCATTCCGCCGCTGGCAGGCTTCTACGCCAAGCTGGCAGTGCTGCAAGCCGTCGTGAACGCAGGGATGGTTTGGCTGGCAGTGGTGGCGGTGATCGCGTCGCTGATCGGTGCGTTCTACTATCTGCGTGTTGTGAAGCTGATGTACTTTGACAAAGCCGACGACACCAATGCGCTTGAAGGCAGCGGTACGATGCGCTTCGTGCTGTCGATCAACGGTCTGGCCATGCTGTATCTCGGCCTGATGCCGGGGTCGTTGATGGACTGGTGCCTGCGCACGATCAAGCTGACGCTGGCGAGCTGATTCGCCAGTCGGGAAGCAATAGCAGTAAAGGGAAACGCGGACAGGGCAGATCGACACGATCTGCCTTGCCGTTTGACAGACACCTCAAGGTGAATACGGGAGACGAACGATGGGGATGTCCGCAGGCGGTACGCTAGTCATTCTGCTGGCCGTGCTGGGCGCGAACCTGCCGTTCGTGAACCAGCGGTTGTTCGGTATTCTCGGACGCAAGTCGGCGGTCAAACCGTTGTGGCTTCGTCTGATCGAGATGGTGGTGGCGTACTTCGTCGTGGGTGCGCTGGGTTATCTGATCGAGTCGGGCATCGGTAATGTGTTCGCGCAGGGCTGGGAGTTCTATGCCGTGACGGCGAGCCTGTTTGTCGTGTTCGCGTTTCCGGGCTTCGTCTACCGGTATTTGTGGCGCCATCGACCGGCGGTTGCCGCGTGAGATGGATGCTTCGCAAGACGCCGCCCCTGAGGCGGCGTTTTGTATTCTGGGTTCGCCAATTTTCAGCCGTGGAGGGCTTATGACCCAACAGCAAGACGACCAGCACCTGATTGAGACCGGCATCGAGAGCGATACCGTCTACGAAGGCGCGTTCCTCACCATCAAGCGCGATCGCGTGCGTTTGCCCGACGGCAAGACGGCGATTCGCGAATACACGACCCATCCGGGTGCGGTGATGGTGATTCCGTTGTTCGAAGACGGTCAGGTGCTCATGGAGCGCCAGTATCGTTATCCCCTGAAGCGTGTGATGACGGAGTTGCCCGCCGGTAAGCTCGACGAGGCCGAGGGCGGTCTGGTATGCGGTCAGCGCGAGTTGCTGGAAGAGACAGGCTATCGGGCCGAGCGCTGGGACTACCTGACCCGCATTCACCCGGTGATTTCGTACTCGACCGAGTTCATCGACATCTGGCTGGCTCGCGATCTGACGAAGGGCGAACAGAAGCTGGATGAAGGCGAGTTTCTGGACGTCTTCAAGATGCCCGCGACGGAATTGCTTCAGTGGGTGCGTGAAGGGCGCGTCACGGACGTGAAATCGATTATCGGCGCGTTTTGGCTGGAAAAGATATTATCGGGAGTCTGGCAGCCCGGTGAACGTACGCCGTTGCGCTGATTCGCCGTCTTACGGTCATTATTCCATCCCGGTCCCGCCGACGTATTCCAACGGCGGGGCGGGGACACATCCGTTGCATCATGAAGGTTTTTGATCTGCGTTGTGCCCATGAGCACACCTTCGAGGGCTGGTTCGGTTCGGAGGACGATTACCTCTCGCAGCAGTCCCGGGGGCTGGTGGCTTGCCCGGTCTGTGGCGATACGGCTGTCGTGCGCATGCCGTCCGCACCGCGTCTGAATCTGTCGGGGACGACTTCACGCGCCGAGACCTCGGCGATGCAGGCGGGCGAGCCGCCGGTGCGTACCGATGCGCTGCCTCCGGAAGTTGCGCAAGCGCAGCGTCAATTGCAGACGTTGTGGATGAAGGCCGTGCGCCACGTCATTGCGAATACGGAAGACGTCGGCAATCAATTCGCCGAGGAAGCTCGCAAGATTCACTATCAGGAAGCCCCGGAGCGCAATATTCGCGGCACCACGTCGCGAGAGGAAGCCGAGGCGCTGGCCGACGAAGGTATCGACATCATGTCGTTGCCGCTGCCTAACGGCGTCAAGGAAACGCTTCAGTAGGGGGCCTCGGTCGCCGTGTCGGTGGCCATCGCTTTGCCCTGATTTCACTCCCACGCCGAGACGGCCATCTCTGCCACCTTCGTGCCCCCCAAGTCGACCTGGGCGAGCATTTCCACGTCCACTCGCTTGAGGACGAACTGCATGTCGCCCACGCCGTCGAACGCCCCGTAGTGACGCGCCAGATCGCCTCGATGCATCAGCGCCCCGAAGGCCTTGAGCGCGTCGTCGGCCGAGCGGAATTCGGCAACGCCGAAATTCGGATCGTAGACGATGGTGCCTGCAGGCTCGACCACAATAGACATGGAATGACTCCGCGTGGTGACGAGATACGTCGCACAGCCGGGACCGTTCGCGATCTCGCGTTCGAGCCTGTCGAGGTCGAGCAGTCCGAGGTGCGTTTCCGCAGCGCTGGCTTCCGGGCTGGAATGCAGTCGTATGAGATTCTCCCGAAGCGAAAGCGCGTGACGGGATTGCGGCCGTTGAACGGCACCTTCTATCGTCCTGATGAACGACGTGATGTCCCCACGATGTTGAGCGACGGCCATCATGCGCACCAGCGGCAAGCAGAATCCGGTGCGCCCATCGGCGTTGCTTGCCGTGTAGGCCATTTGTGGCAGTGGTCGAAATTCTCCGGACGCGGCGCGAATGTCTCCGGCAATGAGCTGAGCGTTGAGCGCAGCACGCGCTGTGGCCTCGACACGCATGGCTTCTTCGACGCGGCGCGAGAGGATGCCGAGCAGTCGGGGATCGCTGGTCGCCGGATCGATGAAATCCAGCTTGAGCAGCTCCGACGGCCGCGCTTCCGGTGGCAGGTTCAACGGACTTTGCTTCGCTTCGCTCCGGCCCGCCAGGAAGGCTTCGCGATGCGCGGCCGACGCTGCATGACGCTGCGCTGAGAGCTTCGAGCGGTATTCGACGTCGATGAAATTCAGGCTCACATCGTCATGGAACACCGTTGCACCGACTGAGCTGTCGGGCGTGGAGGGCGCGCTAATGTCTCGGAGAATCCAGTCGTAATCCGCGGTTTGCGAGATCGAGGGTCCGGGCGAGCTCGGCTTGCCATGATCGATCACGTTCCAGGACCCGCGGTCGGGAAAATAGTCGACATTGAAATAGTAATCCCCGGAACGCACCACCATACCTTCTTCGCTGCGATAAAGGTTGGGCATCAGTTGATGCAACCGTCGCGCCGAGTCGGACGCCAGAAAGGGCCGCAACTGCGCGCGCACCGCAGCGGCGGCATCCGTGTACCAGCTGATTGGCAGCCCGACCGCCCCGGAAAGCATGGCATTCCATCCCGCACGTCGAGCCGGTGCGTCTCCGAAGGCAACGGCGGTGGTGCCCATTGCGAAGGTAATCGCGGAGAGCGTGCCGGAAGTCGCACTGATGCCAGGCACCGCGGCTCCGACGATGGAGGCAAGGCCAAATACAAAGTTGGTGGCGGCAAGCGTGTCGAGCAGCGGCGCAACGACGCTACCGGTCAATCTCGGCGTTCGGCTATGCGTTTCTTCCTTCACGCGCTCCCGGAACACATCACGGTATGCGCTGAAGGGGTCGTCTAGAATGGGCGATGTCGAGAATGACAACGCGGGGACGATGCCCCTGCGCGGGGCTGACGTACCGATGAGGCCAGTACCCATCGCGTTTTCGCGATCGGCTTCGGAGAACGCGCTCATCAGGCGTTCGCGGGTACTCGTGTCGCCGAGCTGTTCAGTGAGCCAACTGTGCAGCGCCGAACGACGATCAAACGAGATCAGATGATCCGACAGCACGCGAGGCGCATAAATGAGCAGCCAGCCGGTTCCGACATCCTCGAAGATTTGAATGTCCGATTTCGCGCCGCCGATGTGTAGCCATGACATGCGAATGCCGGGATCCGGAATCGACGGTTTGTGCATCGGTTCGAGATCCAGCGAATATAGGCTGGCGCATCCGGCGACGCGCCGCGCGATGTCCGCCGCTGCGAGCGGCAGGCGACGTTCCCTCTGTTGTACGAAGGCCTCGATGATGAACGCGCCTTTAAGCGACACGAACATATCCTGCGAGTGGTCTAGCCAGAACGCATCGAACTTGTCGGTTTGCTGATCGACGAAGGATTCCGTGTCGATGGCGTTAAGCAAAGCCTCAGGTGTCAGGTTCGGAATATTCAGTTCGCGCGCGTCGACAGGGTTTGCATCGTTCGAGAAGATGGCCCGGGTGCCGGGTGAGAGCGCTTCGGTTGTTGCGCCGCTGACCCGGTTCGCCAGGTATTGCGCTAACGACGATGTCTCGATCGGCGTCTTCGGGCCGCTCCAGTCCATCGTCGGATAGTCGAGGGTGGTACTTAGATTTTTCCGGTAGACATGAAGGTAAGTCTGCGACGCCGAGACGACTTGACCGCTTAAGGTCTTGATCAGCGCGGTCATGTATCCCTCGGTCGCGCTTGATAGATCGGGCAAGGCCATGGCGACACGGACCCGCAGTCGGCCGACCTTGTGAACCGCTTCGATAGCGCTGCGGTCGATTTGCAGACGCCGTTCGCGGGGGAGCGTATCGGGGGGAAATCCGGAGGGAAAGCCAGTGTCGCCGGGCGCGGCTTCTCGCATTCCCGTATCGAAGTCGGTGGCGTTGGCACCGGCCAGCCATGTTGTCCAGACAGCACTTCGCCGTCCGTCGAGCAGAGCGCTGCCACCGCGATCGAGGTCGTGACGAATGACATTGAAGCTCGCTCGCAATGCGAGGCGAATCACATCGTCTTGCGTGGCGGGGAGCATGACCCGGCACGGGGCGTCGCCAGAGCAACTGGGCTGCATACCCAGGGGAAGTCGACCGACCAGTTCCCGGTAGATGACGGAGCCATCACCCCTGGCCAGATCCCGTTCGAGACTCTGTTCCGATTCGTATTCCCTTAGCGGATAGCCACTTCCCAGTACGGCGACAAGTATCCTTCCCGGGCGATGCGTCATTCGAGCGGGATACTCCGAAATGGCAAACGCGCCTGCTGGCCGGACGTGCCCCCTGCCGGGGACGTCGATGAGGATCTCATGTGCTTTGACGTTGCCGATGTACGCGTCGGGGTGTAATCGACGGTGCGCGGCATCGGGCGCGTACGCGACGATCTGGGCCAGAACGAGACCATCGCCGGAGATTCGTCCGGCGTTGTACGCGATGGCGGCCTGCTGATCGAGTGCGGTTAGCGCACGCTCGTACAGCGCCTCGACGTGATTGGCGTCGGCAAGAGGGTCTCCCAGCCGATTCAGATTGCCAAGCCAGCGCCGCCTGCAATCGTCGATTAGTTTCTCGAATGCCGGGACGGTCATCTCCCTGATCTCGTCCTCAGGGACATAGTGATTCTCCCGCGTGCGGTTATGCGCATAAATGCCATAGGCGAGCGGGGTCTCCTTGATGTGGTTCTGCCGTGTCACAAATTGTCGTGCGGCGTCGCTCAACGTCAGCGATTCGATCAGGCCGCTGCGCGCGATGGAGCCGGGTGGCAACTGAAGTTTGGTCGGGCGTCCGAAGTATTTGAATCGATTCAGGTAGAGCAGATCGGGATCTTGCGTGATGCCGACGCTGGCGAGGGCCGAGATCAGTTCGTGTTCGACGAATTGCCGCAAATCCAACATAGGGGAAATTGCGTTGATCACGGCTTCGCGGGTCCGGGCGCGATTTTCCTGAGCATCGGCGAGGGAAACAATTCGTCGCATCGCGGCCGAATTGTCCAGCGGGGACTGTTTCAGCGGTGGCATCTCGCTCAAATGACGTGACGCATGGCGTACGCGATGCACTGGAGGTGCACCTTCCGGCGTGGGACGTGGGGTGTTCGGGGACGGGGGCGATATCGCTGCGCTTGCCGCTGCCGGAAAGCGCAGCGGATCATCAATCGGGATGGTGTTCGTCAGTCGGTCGCTGCCCTCGGAGAGGGTACGCAGACAGGCATCGACGACATCGCCGATGACTTCCCGAAATGAGAGTCTCCCGCTGTCGTCGGGCAGGACGCGGCGAGGTGCGGGCCACTGGCTTGCGAGGCAGATGTCGCTCATGGTGCGCGAGGCACTCGCGTAGGCGTAAAGCAAGCCGGTCAACGTGCCGATGGCGCCGCGTCGGTCGAAGCGGAGCAGCGGCATTGCGCTACTTACCTCGTGCGCCAGTTCGCGCGCACGCCGTTCGTAATCGGCCTCGCCGAGGTTCGGATCGAAGCCGCTGCCAGCCATTCGCAACCATTGGAACGTGTCCGAGACGCTCTGAGCCCAGCTTTTGCCGCAGACCGCTATATGACGATTGTCGGACTCGCCATCGCGCGCGGCGGCCCGGGCCATCGACCGCCGGATGTCCCGCAGATTCGAGGGCGACGTCACACGCAGGCAGATCGATTCCAGAGATTCGGCGGGATGCCGTCGCGCCAACGCGCTTTCCCATGAGATCAGGATGCCGTCCGCCAGATCGGGCGAGGCATCGAGCGCGTCGGCGAGTACCTCGATGCCGCTGTCCAGAAACTGCGCGATCTCAGCGAGCGGGACATTGCCGAGAAACCATCGAAGGCTCGTGCTCAGTGCCGGATGGTCCTCGCAGATTTGCGTCACCCTGTCGGCCCAGTACGGCGCTTCGGAAGGCAGCGATGCGATGAGTAGCGTTTGCAGTGTGGGTGGCCGATCGGGGGGTAACGCCGTCGCGGTGCAGGCAGGATGTGCGTGTTCCGTCATGGCGGAGGGGAAGGCCGGCGGTAACGGAAACTGAGTCGAGCGGATCATTTTTCGACGGCTCCTGCCTGTGGTAGGGAGATGCGGGAGCGCAGGGGTGGGCTGCGAGCGCTGAAGGCACTGGCGTTTATGGTGAATGCGCCAATAGCGCAGGCACTTTCAGATATCGCTTGTCGATTGCCGGGAGGCTTTGGGGGGGAGAGGCGCGGTTCGTGCGGTCATGCATAATGTGCTTCACGCGCGGCGATTTTCGGTGCCTATCGCATCACTGGACACTGGCGCAGCATTGGAGCATCACTGGAATGGCCGGAATTGCTCGAATCCACTCGGACTATTCGTACAGCGGGAGGTTGGTATGGCAACGCTTGAATACTACTTTGAGGACTTCGCAGTCGGTGACACCTTCGACCTCGGCGAACACACATTCACTGCCGACGAGATCGTCCGATTCGCGCGTCAGTTCGACCCTCAGCCGTTTCACGTCGACGAAGCCGCAGGACGCGAATCGCACTTCGGTGGTTTGGTTGCCAGCGGTTGGCATACGTGCAGCATCATGATGCGGATGAATGTCGACAAGTTGCTGTCGCGCTCGTCGAGCATGGGCTCGCCGGGGGTGGAGCAGATCGAATGGCTCAAGCCGGTGCGTCCCGGCGACACAGTAACGGTCACGAGCAGCACGCTCGAAGTGCGTGCGTCGAAGAGCCGTCCGGATCGCGGCATCGTGCGTCAGTTGTGGACCGCAACGAATCAGCATGGCGAAGAAGTGTGCCGTTTTCGGGGGACCGGGTTGTATCTCAAACGCGCGGTCTGAGCGACGACACGTCGCGCGTCACGCCGTGACGCGCGCGAGGGTCAATGCGACAAATCGCTCACCGACGCCGCGGGTGCATCTCGCTTGACCTGGGTAATCCCGTCCTCCATCTGCTCGGCCGTCGAGAACATCTGGCTCTGGCCAATGATCTCGCCGTTGCGCGCTTTGAGGACGAAGTAAGGGCGCCCGGAAGTCGACGTCTTGCGCTCAAACCGGTGATCTTCAGCGGAATTCTTGCGAACGGATTCGATACCGTTCTGCGCAGACGCGCGCGCCTTGTATGTCTCGGAGGAAAGGATGGTATGCCCGCTGTCGCCCAGCAGATGAAAGTGGAATTCACCATTGGGGCTGCGCTTGAGTTCGAACTTGCCTGACATTTGTGGATCTCCCGGATCTTCCAATGGCCAGCGGCGAGGGACTGCGAACTGCAAGTGACGCTGGCTGAGCGCCGCGTCGAAGAATGCGCCTAGATTAGCACCGCCAGCGCTTTGGCGAAACCGCACTTTGTTTCGAAGTGTAAACCACTTTGAGTGACAGTCCGCCGAACGGCCCGGGACGCTGCCGTCCGACGGTTATACCCCGCTCAGCGGCGCGCGTATTGCGTTGCGCCGAAAAGCATTTCGCGGGCTTTATCGTCCTGAAGCGGCTTGCGGGCGTCGGCGAGCACCTTGATGCCGCGTTGCACCGCCGGGCGTGCTTCAATGGCTTCGAACCACTTATGGATGTTCGGGAAGTCCGACAGCTCCACGCCCTGATTCTTCCATGAGCGCAGCCACGGCCAGATGGCAATGTCCGCCACGGTGTACATGTCGCCGGCGACGTACGGATGATCGCCCAGACGCTTGTCGAGCACGCCGTACAGACGTCGCGCTTCGTTGGTGTAGCGCTTGATCGCATAATCGATCTTCTCGGGCGCATAGATCCGGAAGTGGTGCGCCTGACCGAGCATCGGCCCCACGCCGCCCATCTGGAACATCAGCCATTCGAGCGTTTCGTATTTGCCGCGTACGTCCTCCGGCAGGAAACGGCCGGTCTTGCCAGCGAGGTACAGCAGGATTGCGCCGGATTCGAACAGGGAGATCGGCTTGCCGTCCGGGCCGTCCTCGTCGACGATGGCCGGGATCTTGTTGTTCGGCGAGATGGCGAGAAATTCGTCCTTGAACTGATCGCCCGCACCGATATCGACGGCGTGTGCGTGATAAGCCAGCCCGCATTCTTCGAGCATGATGTGGACTTTGTGGCCGTTGGGCGTGGCCCAGGAGTAGACCTGAATCAATTGCGGCTCCTCAGGGAGGCGTCGAGCGACGCCGGCGGATCACGTCGTGCGTGGGTCGCTCAGGCGGCTCCGGAGGCACGGTGATGGCGCAAATGGCAAACGGGCCGGGAGGGCGGCACCGTCCCCCCGGGGAAAACTGCCGGGAAATTACACCACAGAACGTTTTTCCCTGCCGGACGCCCGGTCGGCGGCGTCCGGCAAGCCTCGCCCAGCGCAACCGGGCGGTCACCCTCACTCGGCCGCGATATCCGGATACTTCGCCAGTTCCAGCTTTGCGATGGCGTTGCGATGGACTTCGTCGGGGCCGTCCGCAAAACGCAGGGTGCGGGCGCTGGCGTACGCATACGCGAGCGGAAAATCGCCGGAAAGCCCTGCTGCCCCATGGGCCTGAATCGCCCAGTCGATGACCTGACACGCCATGTTCGGTGCGACGACCTTGATCATCGCGATTTCCGCACGCGCAGCCTTGTTGCCGACCGTATCCATCATGTAGGCCGCCTTGAGCGTGAGCAGACGGGCCTGTTCGATCAGGCATCGCGCCTCGCCGATGCGCTCGCGCGTGACGCCCTGCGCCGCAATCGGTTTGCCGAACGCCACGCGCGAAAGCGTGCGCTGGCACATCAGCGACAGGGCACGCTCCGCAAGCCCGATGAGCCGCATGCAGTGGTGGATGCGGCCCGGCCCAAGGCGTCCCTGAGCGATCTCGAAGCCGCGTCCCTCGCCGAGTAGCAGGCTGCTTGCGGGCACGCGTACGTCGTCGAGCACGATCTCCATGTGGCCGTGCGGTGCGTCGTCGTAGCCGAAGACCGTGAGCGGACGCACGCGCGAGACGCCTTTCGCGTCGGCCGGAATCAGGATCATCGACTGCTGGGCGTGTTTCGGCGCGTCGGGGTCGGTCTTGCCCATCACGATGTAGAGCGCGCAGCGTGGATCGCCAGCTCCCGTCGACCACCACTTGCGGCCGTTGACGACATATTCGTCCCCCTCACGACGGATGCGGCATTGCACGTTGGTGGCGTCGCTCGATGCGACGTCCGGCTCCGTCATCAGAAACGCCGAACGGATGTCGCCGCGCAATAGCGGTTCCAGCCATTGCGCCTTCTGGGCGTCGGTGGCGTAGCGCTCGAGCGTCTCCATGTTGCCGGTGTCGGGCGCATTGCAGTTGAAGACCTCCGGGGCCCAGGGCACCTGTCCCATGATCTCGCACAACGGCGCGTATTCGACGTTGGTCAGGCCTGCACCGCGCCCGGAGTCGGGCAGAAACAGGTTCCACAGTCCGGCTTGCTGCGCGAGCGGCTTGAGACGCTCGATCACTTGCGACGGTTGCCATACGTCACTGTGACGACGGGCGATCTCGATCTCCTCCAGATAGCGCTGCTCGTTCGGAAAGATGTGCTCGTCGAAGAACGCTGAAAGACGCGAGCGCAACGCGTCGACTTTCGGGCTGTAGCTGAAGTTCATGAGGTCTCCGTGCGGTGACTGTCTGCTGAATCGGGGTGCGTCGGCGCGTGGTCAGGCACCGGACGAGCGCGTAGCGTTGGTTGCACGCTGCGCATACGTCCAGGCGAGTTCGGCCATCGGACGAGCCCGTTTGCCAGCGTCCAGCGCCTGTTGGCTCGCGGCCGTGCCGTCGCGCACGCGCTTCATGATCCCTTGCAGGATCGCAGCGATGCGGAACATGTTGTACGCCAGATAAAAGTGCCATTGCGCAGGCGGAACGATGCCCGTGCGCTCGCTGTATCGACGGATATAGACGTCTTCATCGGGAATGCCGAGGGCTGTCCAGTCGAGCCCGGCGATGCCGCGGAACACTCCGGGGCTCACGTGCCACGCCATGCAGTGATAGCTGAAGTCCGCAATCGGGTCGCCCAGCGTCGACAGTTCCCAATCGAGGACGGCGAGCACGCGCGGCTCGCTCGGATGGAAGATCAGGTTGTCGAGACGGAAGTCGCCGTGGACGATGGTGGTGCGTTCGGGGGCGTCCGGCGTGCTGACCGGCAGATGGGCGGGCAGCCAGTCGATGAGCCTGTCCATCGCGTCGATGGGTTCCGTCTCCGACGCACGGTACTGTTTGCTCCAGCGCGCGATCTGACGCGCGATGTAGTCCCCCGGCTTGCCATAGGATTCGAGACCGACGGCGCGGTAATCGACACGATGTAGCGCTGCGATGACGCGATTCATTTCGTCGTAGATCTCGCCGCGCTGCGTCGCCGTCATGCCCGGCAACGACGGATCCCACAGCACACGTCCGTCCACGAAATCCATGACGTAGAACGCCAGTCCGATCACGTTTTCGTCTTCGCACAGGCCGCGCATGCGGGCGACAGGGACATCGGTCCCGGCGAGCGCATCCATCACGCGGTATTCGCGTTCGATGGCGTGCGCTGAGGGCAGAAGCTTCGCCGCAGGGGCTGGCTTGGTGCGCAGCACGTAAGCGGCCGAGGGCGTGGTGAGACGGTAGGTGGGATTGGACTGCCCGCCGTTGAATTGCGTGAGCGTCAGCGGCCCGGAGAAGCCGTCGACGTTGGCGGTCAGCCAGCGCGCCAGCGCGGCAGTGTCGAACGGCGTGCGACTGCCCAGCGCCCGTTCGCCTGCGAATGCGGAAAAGTCCTGTACAAGCTCCTCGGCCATGCTGTCTCCTGCATTTCCGGTGCTGCGTTGATCGAGACTGATTCGTGGGTCTGGCTTTTTGCTGTTGTACGGCGACGTTCGATAAAGCGTGGCGGGCCGGGGAGGTCCCGGCCCTGCATGATGGTGACGCGCGTCGTTCAGCCGCGCTGCCGCGTACGGACGAACGACGCGAAAATCTTCTCCATGACCGTGAGCCGGTTATCGCGATGCAGTGGCTGCGGTGGGGCGAAATTCATAAGGCGCACCACCCAGTCCTGCGGTTTTTCGCCGACGTCGAGCGCATTGATGCACGCAGGCGTCTGGGCGAGCTGGCCGAGGAAGAGGCGGCCCAGCGGATGCAGGGCATGCGACAGAATCGCGCGATTCACGCCACCGTGCAACACCAGCAGCACGGTGTCCCACGACTTATCGGCGCGCAGCTCCGCGAGCGGCGGCACGACGCGATCCAGCAGTTCGCGTACCGATTCACCGTTCATGAAGCGTGTGTCTTCCGGCACCAGACCGTCGAATGCGCTGAGAAACGCTTGTGCCAGTTCGGCGGGGGGCAGGTCGGAGATTTTGCCCGCACGGATTTCCTGCCAGCACGGCCAGGTTTCGATTTCGACGTCCTGCCCGGTTTCTGCGAGCACACGCTCGGCGGTCTCGCGTGTGCGCGGCAGGCCGCTCACGATGACCCGGTCGAAGCGGATGTTCTCGGCGGCGAAGGCGCGTCCGGCGGCGCTGGCCTGCGTGCGTCCCAGTTCGTTGAGCGGGACGGTGTCGGCATCGATTGGGTGACCGCTGTCGTCGAAATACGTGACGTCGCCGTGACGCATCAGATAGATGCGGCGGCGTGCCGACGGCGTGAAGGTCAGCGGACCGGTCTGGGCACCGAGTTGGCCGAGTGAACTCATGCGAGGGTTCTCCTGAACGAATGCGGGCAGCGGACTGGCAGGCTAGAGAGCCTTGGTGGCCAGGTGCTGCTGCAGGGCATAGAGAGAGGGCGCACGCCGGTGGTTCGGGTACGCCCTCTGCGAGTGTGCGTTTCAGGGGTATTTTGCCGGACGTTTTTCAAGGAAGGCACTGATTCCTTCCAGGCCGTCGGCATGGTGCAGCGAAGCGACGAAATTATCGCGCTCGGCACCGAGTTGCGAGGTCAGCGTTTCGCTGGCACCGCTGTCGATGAGCGATTTGATGCGGCCGACGGCGTTCGGCGACAGTTGCGCCAGATCGGTCGCCCAGTTCAGTGCTTCGGCGCGGGCTTGTCCGGGCGCGACGACCCGGTTAACGAGTCCCGCGGTGGCGAGTCGCGCGGCCGACACCGGCTTGCCTTCGAGCAGGATCTCGGTGGCGAGCGGACGCGGCAGGGCCTGCGAGAGGAACCACGAACCGCCGCCGTCGGGCGTGAGGCCGACTTTCACATACGCCATTACGAACTTGGCGTTGTCGGCGGCAACGAGCAGATCGCATGCGAGCGCGAGCGAGAAGCCCGCCCCGGCGGCCGCACCTTCGACGGCGGCGATGATCGGCTTCGGGCACGCACGCAGCGCCTCGATCCATTCGGCTAGCGCGTCGATGCTGGCGGCCTGCACCGATGGATCTTTCTGACGATTTTCCAGCAGACGGTTGAGATTCCCGCCCGCGCAGAAGAAATTGTCGGCCCCGGTGATCACGACGGCGCGCACGGTCGTGTCGCGCTCGGCCGTGGCCAGTGCTTCGACGCCAGCGGCGTACATGTCCGGATGCAGGGCGTTACGCGCTCCGGGATTGGACAGCGTCAGCACCAGCGTCTGGTCGACGCGTTCGGCGAGCAGTTCAGCAGCCATGAGTCAGTCTCCGGATTACGCTTCTTCGGTGAGCAGCGACACGCCGAGTTGTGCGCGACGCGTGAGCCACGGCGACGGACGATAACGCGGGTCGCCGTAGAACGATTGCAGATTACGCAGGACCGTGAGCAACTGACGCGCGCCGACGGCGTCGCCCAGTGCGAGCGGCCCCCTGGCGTAACCGAGACCCAGTGTGACGGCGCGGTCGATGTCGCCCGGCGTCGCGATACGTTGCTGCGCGATATCGGCACCGATGTTCACGATGGTGGCGATCACGCGTTGTGCGACGAACCCGGCCGAATCGCGGATCACCGTCACCGGCGTGCCGCCGTGGGCGAATAACGCGTGGGCGGCGTTGCGTGCGTCGGCGGTCGTCACGGGCGTGGTCATCAGCGTGTGACGCTTCGCACCGGCGAGCGGCAGGAGCGTGTCGATGGCGACGGTGCGCGTCGCGTCCAGACCTTGCTCGACAGCGCACGTCGTGGCGTCGAAGCCGAGCGGCGTGACGACGATCAGGGCCGTCTCGGACGGCGTCTCACCGCTTTCGATGGTCACCCCTGTCGTACCCAGCAGCTCGACGACGGCCGCAAAGCCTCGTGTATCCGCTCGGCTCACCCAGACGCTCGCGGGCAATGCGTCCGGCGCAGGGGCTTCGGACGGCACCTGCTGCTTGCCGTCGACATAGCGATAGAAGCCTTCGCCAACCTTGCGGCCGAGCAGTCCGCCCGCGAAGCGCACGGCGGTGATCGGCGACGGACGGAAGCGGGCTTCTTCGTAGAACTGGTGATAGATCGACTCCATCACGGGGTGCGAGACATCGAGTGCCGTGAGGTCGAGGAGTTCGAACGTGCCGAGGCGGAAGCCTGCCTGCTCGCGCAGGATGCGGTCGATGTCCGCGAAGCTCGCCACGCCTTCGCTCGCCACGCGCAGGCCTTCGGTGTTCATGCCGCGTCCGGCGTGGTTGACGATGAAGCCCGGCATGTCCTTGCACCGCACGGCCGTGTGGCCCATGTGTTGGCCGAGGGCGAGCAGCGCGTCGCCGACTTCCGGTGCGGTGCGCAGGCCGTCGATGACTTCGACCACCTTCATGAGCGGCACCGGGTTGAAGAAGTGATAGCCCGCCACGCGCTCGGGACGCTCGCACGCGGCCGCAATCGCCGTAATCGACAGCGACGACGTGTTGGACGCCAGAATCGCGTCGGCGGCAACGATGCCTTCGAGCGCGCGGAACAGGTCGCGCTTGATCTCGATTTTCTCGATGATCGCCTCGACGACGAGCTGGCAGTCCGCCAGATCCTCCAGTGCGTTGCACGCATGCAGACGTCCCATCGTCGCATCGACGCTCGCCGCGTCGATCTTGCCCTTGGAGGCGAGCTTGTCCAGTGTGTCGCGCAGGGCCCCCAGGGCGGCTTGTACGGCGGCGGCGTTGGTGTCGTATAGCTTGACCTTCAGACCGGCTTGAGCGGCGATCTGAGCGATGCCACGCCCCATGGCGCCGGCACCGACGATGCCCAGAACGTCGATGGCCTTGCTGGCAGCGGCCGCAACGTTAGACGAGGAAGACGAGGGGGATGCAGTCATTCGGAGTGTCTCGAAGTTGGTGTCGATGTCGTCGATCGGTATCTTGTGGGCGCTCAGGGCCTGCGCAAGGCTCAATCCGGTTAAGCCGATGCTATCGAGGCCGCTAACCAGGCACTGAGTGCGCGCGACTTGTCATTCTATCGTCCGACCGGTCGGTCGGGAAATGAATTTCCTGCCGAATTGCCAAGCGATGCAAACCGATGCCCAAAACGCGTTGCGGTTATTGTCGCTGATCTCGCCGCCGTTGCCAGCGCTTGTTCCGCTGGGCGGTCGACGACATGGATACCTGTCTGGAATGCTGGCGGGGCGTGCGCACTGGCCGAGCGCCGGAATTCGGGACGCCTGCGGTTGAATTCAATTCACGCATGGTAGGGGCGTGCCGGTACACTTCCGGTAACCGGTGGATACGTCCACCGGCTCACTCACATGGGAGACATCATGTTGAAGCTGTACGGCTTTCCGGTAAGCAACTATTACAACAAGGTCAAGGTTGTGCTTTACGAGAAGGGCGTGCCCTTCGAAGAGTCCGAATCCATTCCGTGTCAGGACGAGCCGCTGCTGCAATGCTCGCCGCTCGGCAAGGTGCCGTATCTACAAACGGAACAAGGTTTCCTGTCGGAGTCGCAGGTGATCTGCGATTACCTTGAGGTGACGCATCCGACGCCGGCGCTCTTCTCCAGTGATCCGTGGCGACAGGCCAAGGAACGTGAGTTGCTCACGATGCTGGAACTGCATCTGGAGCTGGTGGTGCGTGAAGTGTACGGACAGGCGTTCTTTGGCGGCACGGCGTCGGAAGGCACGCGCAGTCGCACGGAGAAACTGCTGCGCCGGAACATCGTCGCCTTCAAGCGACTTGCGAAATTCGCACCGTTTGTTGCGGGCGACACGTTCACGATGGCCGATATCGCGGCAGGCATCCATCTGCCGATTCTCGGGATGGCGACGCAAGCCGTCTATGGCGAAGACTTCCTGCAAGCCGCCGATATCGACTGGAAGGCATACACGAAGCGACTCGCTGAACGTGAATCGTTCCAGCGCGTGCGTGCCGAACAAAAGGCTTATCAGCAGGCGAAGAAAGCCGGGTAAGTTGGTTGGACCGTAAAACGAAACGGCCGCCATCCGAGGGATGGCGGCCGTTTTCATTGGGGGCGTCCCGGCAGTCGGAGATGCGCTTAGATCTTTGCCAGACGCGTGAGCGCTTCCCGCAACGTCGCGTCCTGCTTCGCGAAGCAGAAGCGCACCACACCCGACTCGTGCGGCTCATGATAGAACGCCGAGACCGGAATCGCGGCAACACCGATTTCGCCCGTCAGCCACAGCGCGAAATCGGCTTCGCTCATATCGCTGATCGCGCTGTAGTCCACGCACTGGAAGTAGGTGCCTTCGCACGGCAGTAGCTTGAAGCGTGTGCCGGCCAGACCTTCGCGGAACAGATCGCGTTTCTTCTGATAAAAGCCAGCCAGTTCGAGATACGGCGACGGATCGCGCATGTAGTCGGCCAGACCGACCTGCATCGGCGTGTTTACGGTGAACACGTTGAACTGATGCACCTTGCGGAATTCTGCGGACAAGGCGGCCGGTGCTGCCACGAAACCGACCTTCCAGCCCGTAACGTGATACGTCTTGCCGAAGCTCGACACGATGAAGCTGCGGCGTGCGAGTTCCGGGTGGCGCGCCACGCTCTCGTGACGCTTGCCGTCGTACACCATGTGTTCGTAGACCTCGTCCGAGATCAACAGAATGTCAGTGCCCGCCACGATCTCGGACAACTTCACGAGGTCCTGCTCATGCCACACCGTACCGCTCGGGTTGTGCGGCGTGTTGAACAGGATCAGACGCGTGCGCGGTGTGATGGCTGCGGCCAGCTTGTCGAACGGAATGCGGAACTCGGGGGCTTCGAGTGTGATGAACACCGGCTTGCCGCCAGCCAGCTCGATCGACGGCACATAGCTGTCGTACGTCGGTTCGAACACGATCACTTCGTCGCCCGGGTGCACGGTGGCGAGAATCGCAGTGAGCAACGCCTGCGTCGCCCCGGCCGTCACCGTGATTTCGGTGTTCCAGTCGTAGCGCTGACCATAAAGCTTGCCGATCTTCTCGGCGATAGCCTGACGCAGCGCGGGCACGCCAGCCATCGGCGGGTATTGGTTATGGTCTTCGCGCATGGCGCGTGCCACGGCGTCGACGATCTTCGGATCGCACGAGAAGTCGGGGAAGCCCTGACCCAGATTCACCGCCTGCTTCTCGGCAGCGAGGGCCGACATGACGGTGAAAATGGTGGTGCCGACGTTCGGCAGACGCGACGCAAGCGGCGGGGCAACCAGCGCAGGCGTGGTGGATCCAGTGTGAGGCGCGTTCATTGGGTGGGTGGACGAAGCAGTGATCAGGCCGACATTCTACCGCCGTCGCGCCCGGCCTGCGGGCGGGGTCGCTTAACCGCCAACTTAACCGCCAACCACGAGCAATGACGTAAAAGCGCTCGCCGTCACGATGCGAAAGCCGAACTGGCGGGCCACTCGGCTACGCAGCTTCAGTACGGCTTTGTCCTTGCTGACGAGCCAGTGTGCGTGTCCGTCGCGTGCCGCTTCGAGGAATTTCTGATCGTCCCGGTCGCGGCAGAGCGGCAGTTGTGCGGGCGGTGCGCCATCTTCCGGGACAACGATCCGGTGCGTGTGCGCATCGACCCACGCGAGGGCGGCGTCGTTGTCGATCTCACGCGAGGCAAATTGGGGGTAGGTCAGCACGACGGCCAGTTCGTCGCGACACCGCTGGGCCATGAGGGCCACGAGGCGGTGTTCGATGAGCGCATCGCGCACGGGGCGGGCAATCGGGTCGTCGAACACGAGCAGATCGATCCAGACATTGGTGTCGAGCACCACGCGCGGTGGCGTGGCGAGCGTGTCGAGATGCTCGGCGAAGGCCCGCTCGGCGGGCGTGGCAACAGCGTTTTGAAGCATTGGATAGAATGACGGTTTTACGTTAATTTCCTGCGCAGGCAGGAACGCCTCACCCGATATGATAATTGTTCTCTCGCCGGCCAAATCGCTCGACTACGAAACGCCGCCGCACGTGAGCACGCACACCGTGCCTCAGTTCGTCGACGACGCGGCCGAATTGATCGAAGGCCTGCGCGAACTGAGCCCGGCACAGGTCGGCTCGCTAATGAGCATTTCCGACCCGCTTGCCGCGCTCAACGCGACGCGCTACGCCGAATGGTCGCCGCGCTTCGATACCTCCAACGCCAAGCAAGCCGTGCTCGCCTTTAACGGCGACGTCTACGAAGGCCTCTCTGCCCGCACGCTCGACGCCGCGCAGCTCGACTTCGCGCAGAAGCATCTGCGTATCCTGTCGGGCCTTTACGGCGTGTTGCGTCCGCTCGATCTGCTCCAACCGTACCGTCTCGAGATGGGCACGCGCTTCGTGAACAAGCGCGGCCGCGATCTGTACGCCTTCTGGGGCGAGCGTGTCACGCAGACGATCAACGCGTCGCTCGCCGAGCATAGCGAAACGCGCCGCGTGCTCGTGAATCTGGCGTCCGAGGAGTACTTCAAGGTCGTCAAACGCCGTCTGGTCAATGCGCCGGTCATCACGCCGGTGTTCGAAGACTGGAAGAGCGGCAAGTACAAGATCATCAGCTTTTACGCCAAGCGCGCGCGCGGACTGATGGCTCGTTACGCCATCGAGCGCGGTGTGACCGATGTGCAGCAACTCAAGGCGTTCGATATCGAGGGCTACGCGTTCGACGACAGCGTGTCGAACGATTCGCTCTGGGTGTTCCGTCGCCGCGTGGCCTGACGCCAGCCCGTCCCCCGCCCCGGGCAAGATCCCCGGGGCTTTTCATTTTCGCCAGCGAGATTCGTCATGACCGTCCAAATCAGCAGCCGATTCGACAGCGGCGCCATCCATGTAGTGAGCGCTGAGCGCGCCGACGATATCCATGTGCGCATCGCGCAAGACGGCGCGGCCGAGTTCGCGCAGTGGTTCCATTTCCGCGTGCAGGGGGTAGGGGGGGCGCCGTGCCGCATCGTTTTCGATAACGCGGGGCAGACGTCCTATCCGCGCGGCTGGGAGAACTATCGCGCGGTGGCGTCGTACGACCGCGTGACGTGGTTCCGCGTGCCGACGTCTTACGATGGGCAAGTGATGACGGTGGCCTTCACGCCCAAACACGACAGCGTCTATCTCGCGTATTTCGAACCGTATGCGGAGGAGCGTCATCTGGCGTTGCTCGGCACCGCGCAGAATTCGCCGCGGGTGAGTTCGCGCTCACTGGGGCAGACCGTCGACGGGCGCGATATGACATTGCTCACGGTGGGCGAGCCGCGCGCGGGCAAGCGCAATATCTGGGTGATTGCGCGTCAGCATCCCGGCGAGACGATGGCAGAGTGGTTCGTGGAGGGCATGCTGCGTCGTTTGCTCGGTGCGGGCGACTGGGCCGGCGATCCGCTCGCGACGGCGTTGCTCGACGAAGCGGTGTTCCACGTCGTGCCGAACATGAATCCCGACGGTTCGGCGCGCGGCAATCTGCGCACCAACGCGACGGGCGCGAACCTCAACCGCGAATGGCTTGAGCCGGACCTCGTGCGCAGTCCCGAAGTGCATTACGTGCGTGCGGCCATCGAGGCGACCGGTTGCGACATGTTCTTCGACATCCACGGCGACGAAGCGCTGCCCTACGTCTTCCTGGCGGGTAACGACGGTGTCGAGTGGGGCACGGAGGCGGTGCTGGCGCGCGAGAAGGCGTTCAGCGAGCGCTTCAGGGCGGCAAGCCTCGACTTCCAGGACAAGTTCGGTTACCCCCCGGGTAAGCATGGTATGGAGTCGCTCAAACTGGCGTCGAAGTGGGTGGCGCATCGCTTCGGCTGCCTGTCGCTCACGCTGGAGATGCCATTCAAGGACAACGCCAACCGGCCCGATTCGCAAGTCGGTTGGAGCGGTGCGCGAAGCGCGGCCCTCGGCGCGTCAATGCTCGCTGCGATCTGGGCACAGATGCAAGCCGATCAGGCCTAAAAGGCAGTCGAGACGCCCAAAACGCATGATGTCACTCCAAGGACGTGTCCTTGGTGTTACTAGAATCTGACGGGTGACGGGGACGCGGTGCGTTCCCATTTCATTTTGTCAGGGGACAGCATGCGTATCGGATTCGACGAGGGAAACGGGCATTCCCTCGCTCCGCCCGCTCAAGGCGGCAAGTGAAGCGACCGCGACTTTGTTCTCCACATTCTCCTCGGCCTGGCAAGGTTTGCGTCGGGCCGATTCGCACATAGAGAGTCTCGAAGCGTGCACGTGGGAGGCCCATCACGCGCTCTCTTACGCTACCAATCTGTCGCACGACCTTCCGTCGAGGCCGCTTCCGGTCACCACGCCTGCGGAGTTCACGCAAATCATGGCCAATGTCCGTACGGCTCACGAGGCCAGAGCGTTGTGTCCCGACCGCGCTTCGTGGCCAACGACATCACCTCACGTCCCGCGTACGGAACGGAATCTGACACACGCTGACATTCATGGGGTTGTGGCGCACTTGCGTGAACAGCAAATTGTCCATGCAGGCGGTCGCGCCGGAGGCCCTGCCACGACACCCTCCGGGCAACCGCCGATGTCCGGCACGGACACCGGGCCCGGTGCCTTCTCCGCGGCGTTGGTGTCGGTGCAGACGCAGTCCGATCAGGTGACGATGCATGCTTCCGACGTGGGGGCGCTGTCGGCGATAGGCCGATAATCGTCCAACCTCGCAGTGCAGCGCCAGATGCCATGCGTAGAACGTGCGGCATAAAAGTGACAGGTGAGTTTTTGCTCAGCATTGAGGCCCTGGGCGCGAGTGGCATCGCGGCCAGGGGCGGAATCGGCGGGATAGCGGATGAGCACGGCATCGCGAAAAGCACGTTGAGAACCTATGTCTCCGAATTGGGCAAGCTGTACTCGGAGGCGCGCGACCGGGTGGAGGAAACCGGCCAGTTCCGCACAGGAAAGGTGACCGTCGGCTTGTTACGGGAACTTGAAAAGATGGGGGCTCAGCGTATCGAGTCGAGGGGCGGCCTTCGCGCCATTTCCCGGAGCGAGGGTATTCCGTTCCGCACCCTGAAGGGTTACGTCGACCGGCACGGCAAGCCAACAGCTTTTTGGCGCGCAAGACTTCGTGACGACGGTGATCCCACTCGCCGGGCCACAAAGGTGCCTGTGACGCCTGAATTACTGCGTAGCATCCAGCGGCTTGGGGCTAGCGGTATTCGCGCTGCAGGCGGACTGACTGTTCTGCCTGACCGACATAACGTTTTCCTTAGCAGCCTGCGAAGTCACGTCAATGGCAAAGGCGTGTTGGGACACATCGGAAAGCAGTTGATGAAGGGCGAGCGGCGCGCTCGCATTTCCAAGACGAGGTGTTGCGCCGCACATTCTGAGGCATTACGTCACGTTTGGCGGGAAGTTGAAACGGCCGGGACGCATTATGATGACGCGATTCGAGTCGAGCCACGTCGGCGCATAGTGCGCCCGACGCGACAGTGACGGCCCACTCGAATGCACGCGAACAGGCGTGACGAAGCGTAGCGCGATCTCTCGCGCTACGCGTTCCGACATTCACTGAGTTCGCGTCGCGTCAACGAATCCGCGCGCAGCGATCAGTTCTTCTTTTTTGTCGTGCTCTTCTTCGTGCTGCTCGACTTCGAAGACGAGGCTTTTGCCGACGACTTTGCCGTCGTGCCTTTCTTGCCCGACTTCGCGCTCGCGTGAGCGGCTTTGCCGCGCGTGTTGCCACGTGCAGCGCGCTTCGTCGGTTGCTCGACCTGAGAGAGCGGCGACGTGTAGTCGAAGCCCATCATGCGGCCGTCGGCGTATCCGCAGCGAATGTGGATGTTGTCGGTCTGGCCGCTCGTGCGCTTGCCGACGCCATCGAGTTCGACCATTTGCGTGACGTCGACCCGTTGCTTGCGATCGTCGAACGGGCCATTCCAGGGTTCGATTTTCGCGTGTTCGGGATCGAGTGCTGTCTCGCCGTACTCGACACTCTCGTAGCCGGGGAGCGTGGCGACGACGAAGCTCGCGTGCGCAGCGCAGTCGGCCACCATCGGATCGGCGTGACGTGTGTTGACGAATTGCTCGACCAGCGCGCGATGCTGTTCGAGGGTGAAGGCCTGTACCGGGGCCGTGAAGGCCGACAGGCAAAGCGGCGCAGCGATGGATGCGATACCTGCGACCTGGCGCACGGCTCGCATCACGACGCCTGCGGCGCGTTGGAAAAATCGATTCGACATTGCTTGACGTATTCTCGGGGGCGTAAGGGCCGTGTGTGTGAACCGGCCCTGAGCATTGCAGAGCAATGCGGGCATGCGATAACTCATCTTATGAGTCACTGGCATGCGCCGCTCGCGAAGAAGCTTGACCGCATTTTGAAAGACAGCGGCGAAGCGGCATCCATCTTAACCGAAAAAAAGCCGCTCACGCCCGCGGGGTAAGCCCGTAGACTGCATTGCGCCGCGCGTGAAAGTTACAGCACGCTACAATGCGGGCCATCCACGCTGCGTCGTGACGTTTTTCGACACGAACGTCGGCGTGGAAAACGCTTCTCCTTTTTGCACATTTCTCGCAGCTTTTACCGCGGTTATGCGGCAACAGGGGGCGCATTGTGTCATCGCAGACGTTGACGCAATCGCTCGAACAGCGGCGCTTTTCGGGGCTTTTCACGCGGATCGTGCCGTTCATGCGCTACGCATTCGCGATTTTTCTATTCGGCATGTTTGCAAATTCACGCACGGTCGGCAGTGCTCAGACCGGTCCACACGACAAATTGGCGGAACTGGTGAGCCGTCATCGCGACGCCGTCTTTCGCAAGCCACTCGCGGCGTACAGCGCCGCAGCCTTCGACGCGGCGATCGCCGCATGGCGCAGTGCGGGCGAAGCGCCGCTGATCATCGACGCCGGATGTGGTGTGGGTGAAAGCACGCTGCGGCTCGCGGCGACATATCCCGATCACTTCGTCATTGGGATCGACCAATCGGAGAGCCGTATTGTGCGCGGTAAGGATTGGTGGGACGGCGAATGGCCCGAGAACTTTGTGTGGGTGCGCGCCGATCTCGTGGACTTCTGGCGGCAACTGCACGACGCGGGCATTCGCCCTGCGCGCCACTACATCCTCTATCCAAATCCGTGGCCGAAGGTCGGACAGCTCTCGCGCCGCTGGCACGCGCACGCGGTGTTTCCGACGGTCGTCGCGCTCGGCGGGGTGCTCGAATGCCGCAGCAACTGGGATATCTACATTGAGGAATTCGCGCTTGCAGTCGAATGGCTGAGTGGCGTGGCTGCTCGGATAGAGGCGTGGGCGCCGGAGGACAGTGCCGCAAGCATGACGCCATTCGAGCGCAAGTATCTGGCGTCGGGGCACACCTTGCGTCGGTGTGTGGTCACGCTGCCGCCTCGCTGAGCGTCGAGGCGGCATTCACTCCACGATCAATGGAAGTGCGGACGGCTCGGTTCGGCGTCTTCCGGCATTTCCGCATGGACGACTTCGCCCACGGGGTCCGGATAGAGCGGCACGCCGCAGTCGTCGCAATATTCCGGATCGAAGCGGCCCGGATGCTTGCGAATCTCGGTCACACCGCAGGCCTTCAGCAGGTCGGTGACTTCGTCGAGCGCACCGCCTTCGACTTCACCGTTCTCGCGGCCGTAGAGCGGCCACACCACACCGTAGATCACGTCGTTGCTGCCGCGTTGCGTGAAGCCGATGCGGTACTCGTCGATATTCTGTTCTCCGAAGCCGGCCACCACAGCGCGCAATTCCGGCGGCGTCAACGTGAGAACGTCTTCCAGATAGCGCAGCGCCGTACGAATCGTGTGCGGACGAATGCGTTCGTCGGCTTCGCGGCAACTGGCGTAGTACGCGTCGGGCAGGAGGCACTCGATCTCGCAGCCGGGCAGCAGCGCATTCAGATTCGGCCCGCCTTGCGCTGACCAGGCTTCCTGGCATTGACCGCGCTCTGCGTGACGCGCACCGTCTTCCTGCCAGCGAAACATGGCGGCGCCTTTGGGCACGGCGACAGCGGCGAGCAGGAAACGCGGATCGGCGAGAATAGGTGCCGTCTCCGGCAGGTCGTTGCCGGGCTGCTTCACTTCGGCGTTGCTGACGGCGGCCTGCACGAGTTGCTGCGTCACCTTCCACGATTCGCAGTGCGTACGCGGGAGCTGGTCGATGCTGTAGAGGTAGGGCGAAATGGCCACGCGTGCCGATTCGGCGAGGACGTGCGCGTGCAAATGGGCGCGAACCGGCATGAGGGCGTCCGCTTTCACCGCGCCGGACGGAATGGCGTAGCGCGTCCAGGCGAGGATCGGGATGGCGACTAGCAGGCCGTCCCACGTCTGGCCGTCGGCCTCGGGTTCGGCGGATTCGCTTTGCGACTCGATCAGATCGGCGAGCGCGCCATAGGCTTCGCTATGGTTGGCCTGGAGATGGTCGAGCGCGGCGTCGATGGCCGGCTGGTTGCCGGTGCGCAGCACGCGCGTGAGCAGCGTGTCGAGCTGGGCTTCCCAGAAACGGTCTTCGATGCGGCTACCCGAGGCGGCCAGCGCGAGCGCGTGGCCGACCAGCTTCTCGGCGTCGGGGGTCAGTCGTTTGGCGGTGCGTGAGCGCATAGTCGTGCAAAGCAGAAACACATGAACTCACGATTGTACGGCATGCGTGAACGCGATAGATGGGACGCTGTCACCAAACGCGTCGACTCCGATGGCGATAGGGGGTATCGCCATCGATGAGCCAGTGCCAAACGGGCGGTGTGCCGACAGCGTTTGACGCGGAATTAGAAGTCGAACGCGAGATTCGCCGGGGCGGAGAGGCGCGTATGACGCGTCGTGGCGGCGCTAGCGCCAATGACGGGGGCGAGTGCTGCGCCTTCGAGGGAGAGCAGGGCAAGCTTACGCTCTACGCCGCCTGCGTAGCCCGTCAGCGTGCCGTCTGCGCCGATCACCCGGTGGCAGGGCACGATCAGCGTTATCGGATTACGCCCGTTGGCGGCGCCCACGGCGCGCGACTTGTTCGCATCGCCAAGCGAATGGGCGAGATCGCCGTAGCTGCGCGTCTCACCGAACGGGATGCGGCGCAGTTCGTCCCAGACGCTTTTCTGAAACGGTGTGCCGTCCGGTGCGAGGTCCAGTTCGAACAGACGGCGTCCGTCGTGGAAATACTCGTCGAGCTGTTCCTTTGCGGCGTCGAGCACCTTGATGCCTGCGCCGTCGCGACGCGTTTCGCCGTCTCCGGGGAAGTACTTCTGCTGGGTGAAATAGACGCCGGTCAGCGCGTCGCCGTTGGCGACGATCAGCATCTGACCCAGCGGGCTGTCGTAAAAGGCTTCGTAATGTGTCGTCGTACGGGTCATGCAACCACCTCCTGCAAATTCATGACCGGCTGGCCAGCCGGTCCTTGTGCCGCAGCACGCCAGACGTGCAATGCGGCGTACGCGCGCCACGGCGCCCATTGGGCGGCGCGAGTCGCGACGGCACGGCCGTTGGGTACGCCAAGCGCCTGACGCAGCACCAGATCGTCCACCGGCATGGCGTCGGGCGAGCCAAGGGCGCGCATCGCAATGTATTGCGCTGTCCACGGGCCGACGCCTTTGATGGCGAGAAGCGACGCCATCGTCGCGTCGAGCGGTGCGAGCGGATCGAGCCGTAGCTTGCCGTCGACAATCGCCTGGGCAACACCGTGAATTGCGGCGATGCGACTTCGAATGATACCGGCTTCGCCGAGAGCATCGACGGGTACGGCGAGCATTTGTGCGGCACTTGGGAACGTGTGCGTCAGACCGTGGACGGGTGTCGGCAGTGGCGTGCCGAATCGCTCGGCGAGTCGCCCGAGCAGACGACGTGCGCCCTTGACGGTGATTTGCTGGCCGACGATGGCGCGCACGGCGATCTCGAAGCCGTCCACCGTCCCGGGCACGCGAAGGCCGGGCGTGGCGAGGGCGAGGGGGCCGAGGTGGGCATCGATGACATCGGGGCGCGCACCGAGGTCGAATAGATGACGTAGTTTGCCGAGCACTTGCGGCACGCTGCCTGCGAGGGCGGGCGGGAGTGTCACCTGTAAAGCGTGGCGATTCGTGAGCGGCGAGATGCGACACCAGCCTGCGACGGTCTGCCCGTCTTGCCGTTGAAGGCTCAGGGTGCGGGTATAGACGTCGCCTTCACGGGACTCGACGCCGTCGATGGCGCGGTCGCCGAGAAAGTCGAGGAGGGCGTGCCATGCGAGGGGTGGGCGATAGGCGAGTTGAAAGACCAGATCGCCGTCGGGAATGGTGGCCATTCGGGTGTTGTGCGCGCTCAGGCGCAGGCGTCCGGGGGCGAAGCCATAGCGCGACTTGAAGAGCCCGTTGAAGCGTCTGACGCTACCGAAGCCAGCGGCAAGCGCCACCTCCGTCACGGGCAGCGCGGTATCGGTGAGCAGACGTTTGGCGAGCAGCAGTCGCTGCGTCTGCGCGTATTCGACGGGGGAGACACCGAATTCGTCGGCGAAGATGCGTCGCAGGTGGCGCTCCGTGATACCGATACGGGCGGCGAGATCGGGGAGAGGGGCGTGATTAAGGAAGCCTTCGTCGATCATGGCGGCGGCTGCGTCGGCGAGTTCGCGGGAGGCGTCGAAGCGTGCACCGCCGGGCGCGAGTTCGGGGCGACATTTGAGGCACGGACGGTATCCGGCTTTTTCTGCGGCGGCGGCGCTACCGTAGAACGAGCAGTTTTCGAAGCGAGGTGTGCGAACGTTGCAGACCGGACGGCAGTAAATGCCGGTCGAGGAGACGCCGACGAAGAACCAGCCGTCGAAGCGTCGGTCGCGTGCTGAGACTGCTTTGTAGCAGACATCGGGATCGAGCTTCATGGTGTTCGGGGAAGGGGAAAACATGGTGTCACTCTACGCGCGAGCCGGACGTCCGGCTAGTCATTTTCGGACATCAAGGTCTTCGGTGCCAAGTGAGATCGATTGCCTCAATCAATAGTCTTTGGTCCAAAAACGAAAGTGGTTCATTTTTGTTTTCGGTAACTTCGGCGCCTCTTTCAAACCGCGTTTCGAAAAGTTCCGAACCCCGACCCATGAAAGGCCGCGTCCGGGTGCGGAATGTCGATCAACTGTCATGCCGACACCATGTCCAACGCCCGAATCACCGCCAGAAAACGAGATCGACAGGGCTGAATCCGAAGCGAATGCCCCCTTTGATTCGGGCTTAGCTTCACTTGTGTTGGTTGCCCGATTCCATGATCTGTCTGTCGATGCCGCACAGATAAGCCATCAATACTCCGTGGATGGGCGCCCGCTAACAAAAGACGCAATTCTTCTTGCCGCGAAACAACTCGGGCTAAAAGCAAAGGCAGTCAAACCGACGTCAGACCGCTTCGCGCAGACCCCGTTGCCCGCAATCGCTTTCACGAATGATGGGACATCTCTCGTTTTGGCGCGGTGTGACGGCGTCAAGGTATTGATTCAAGATCCGAGCCAAAACTGTCCTCAAACGTTGGCGCTCGCTGAGTTTTCGGAGCAAACCACCGGCGAATTAATCGTTTTCGCGTCGCGCGCCTCGTTGGCCGGGGACATGGCGAAATTCGACTTTTCGTGGTTTATCCCCGCCATTGTTAAATACAGGCGTCTGCTTGCCGAGGTCATGCTCGTGTCCTTCGTCTTGCAGTTGTTTGCCTTGGCGACACCGATGTTCTTTCAAGTGGTCATGGACAAGGTGCTAGTCCATCGTGGCTTGAGTACGCTTGACGTGATCGCAATAGGCTTGCTGGTGGTCGTGATTTTTGAGGTCGTACTGACCGCGCTTCGCACCTATGTGTTTTCCCATACCAGCAGTCGGATTGACGTTGAGCTCGGTGCCCGGCTATTCAGGCATCTTCTGAGTCTTCCTCTTGGCTACTTCCAGGCGAGACGTGTTGGCGATTCCGTCGCACGCGTGCGTGAGCTGGAGAACATCCGGGCGTTCCTTGCCGGGAATGCTGTCACTTTGGTCCTTGACCTGCTGTTTTCGGTGGCCTTTCTCGCAGTGATGTTTCATTACAGCGTGACGTTGACATGGATCGTCGTCGGATCGCTGCCCTGCTATATCGCGTTGACACTTGTTTTCACCCCGCCGCTGCGTTCCCTGTTGAACGAGAAGTTCAATCGAGGGGCGGAAAATCAAGCGTTTCTGGTCGAGACGATCAGTGGGATCCAGACGGTCAAAGCGCTGGCCGTCGAACCGCAATGGATGCGGAAATGGGACAAGCAGCTCGCTGCTTACATTACATCGAGTTTCCGAACCGCGATGGTGGGTACCGTCGCGAACAGCGGCGTGTCGCTGGTGAGCAAAATCGTGACGGTGGCCACGATGTACGTCGGTGCCAAGCAAGTGATCGAAGCCGATATGACTGTTGGGCAATTGATTGCTTTCAACATGCTGGCCGGACATGTCGCCACCCCGGTGATGCGGTTGGCTCAAATGTGGACGGATTTTCAGCAGACGGGGATATCCGTTCAGCGATTGGGCGACATTCTCAACGCCAAAACCGAGGCATCAGGTGCCAAGAGCGTGCTACCCGCAATACGCGGAGCCGTTCGCTTCGAGCGCACGACCTTTCGGTACCGCTCCGATTCACCTGAGGTGATCAAGGCCATCGATCTGGATGTTCGGCCAGGAGAGGTCATTGGCATTGTTGGACGATCCGGTTCAGGCAAAAGCACGCCGACAAAGCTCATCCAGCGCCTACACGTTCCCGAGAGTGGCCGGGTAATGGTCGACGGCGTCGATTTGGCGCTGATTGATGCGTCTTCATTACGCCGACAGGTCGGTGTTGTGCTTCAGGAGAGCGTTCTGTTCAACGGCACCGTGCGCGAAAACATTTCACTTGTAACGCCAGGCGCCTCGCTATCCAAGGTGATGCGCATCGCGGCGCTGGCGGGTGCCCATGAGTTCATCACAGAGTTACCTGAAGGATATGACACGCTGGTCGGGGAACATGGCGCGACGCTCTCCGGCGGGCAACGGCAGCGCATCGCAATTGCGCGTGCCCTGATGGCCGATCCCCGGATTCTGATTTTCGATGAAGCGACGAGTGCACTCGACTACGAGTCGGAGCGCGTCATTCAAAACAATATGCGGGCGATTTGTCAGGGGCGCACCGTTCTCATCGTGGCGCATCGATTGTCTGCGGTACGGGGCGCGAATCGAATCGTTGTGATGGAGCGAGGAAGGATCGTGGAGGTTGGTGCACACGAAGACCTATTGCGAAATCCCGAAGGCATCTACACGAAGTTGCACTGCATGCAGCGAGGTTGACGATGTTTGATGGCTTACGAACCGGTGCTCTTGTCGACCTGTGGCGGCGATATCGAGACGTCTTTCTACATGCATGGAAGCACCGCACGGAAAACGATGCCGCGCGCTTCCTGCCGCATGAAGCCGATTTTCTGCCTGCGGCGTTGGCGTTACGGGAAAAGCCGGTATCGGCGCTGCCAAGGGTCACGATGTGGCTTCTGCTTGCGTTAGCGTTGCTCACCGTGTTGTGGGCAGTGTTCGGAAAAATCGATGTCGTGGCGACGGCGCCCGGCAAGTTAATGCCGAGTGACCGCACCAAGATTATTCAGCCGATGGAAGCCGCCATCGTCTCCCGGATTCACGTTCGCGACGGCGACGAGGTTCGGGCGGGAGACATTCTCATTGACCTGGATGCCACTGAAGCAAACGCGGACAACGAGCGCATTGCCAATGATCTGATCCTCTCGCAACTACAGGTTGCCCGCGCGCGGGCGATGTTGAATGCGTTGGATGAGGGGCGAGTCGGGACGTTGATTGCGCCTGCCGAAGCTTCGGCTGCTCAGACGTTCGAGGCTCAGAAGTATTTGGCAGGACAGTTTTCCGAGTACGACGCTCAACTGTCCCGCATCGATGCCGAAATGGCTCGCCGAACACAGGAGGCGCAATCAACACGTGCCTTGATCGGGAAGCTGGAGCAGACGGCCCCGATTGCAGCGCAGCGGGCGCGGGATCTGCAGGCGTTGGCGGATAAAAAGTTCGTTTCTCGGCATAGCTATCTCGAAAAGGAGCAGTTCCGAATCGAGCAGGAGGCCGATCTGGCCGCGCAACGCGGCAGATTGCGGGAGATCGAAGCGGCAAAACAAGAGGTGAAGCGACAACGAGCGGCATTGACCGCTGAGACACGACGCCTTCATCTCGATGCGCTCAACGAAGGATTACAAAAAGTTGCAGCGCTGGAAAGCGAACGAATCAAGTCGGAGACACGTGTCCGACAGATGCAACTTGTGGCCCCCGTTGATGGCTCCGTTCAGCAGCTCGCGATCCACACGGTCGGCGGCGTTGTCACTCCGGCGCAGGCGCTGATGGCGATTGTTCCCAGAGATAACCCAGTGGAGGTTGAAGCGTTCCTTGAGAACAAGGACGTTGGCTTTGTCAAAGTCGGCCAAGACGTCGAGATCAAGGTGGAGACATTTCAGTACACAAAATACGGAACGATTCCGGCAACGGTCACCAGCATTTCCAGTGATGCGATTCAGGATGAGAAACGCGGTTTGATTTACGCGATGAAGATCAAATTGTCGAGATCGACGATCGATGTCGATGGCCGAATAGTGAAGCTGTCGCCCGGGATGTCTGTGACGTCCGAGATAAAGACGGGGAAGAGAAGATTGATTGAGTATTTTTTGAGTCCGTTGATGCGGTATAAGAATGAGAGTTTCGGGGAGAGGTAATTTTAATTTTTATTGAGTTTGGGTGTGCTGTCGATGTGTGGATGATTTATTGATTAATGAAATTTAATTTAAATGTGATTCACAAAGTGGGGTTTATATCAAAAAACTTGGCGTTGATAATCTTGTTTTTCTGCTTTTCTTGTTGGTTCTCCCGGTGTTTTTTTCTACGGTCATAGCGTTTGCAACGCCGGAGGATATTATGAGTCGCGATTGGATAAGAAGGGGGGTCGAGCAGTTGCTGAAATTCTTCCCAAGATTGTTGGACGTTCCCGAGCAGTCAAGAAATCCTCAGATTGTTGTGTTTTATCACGCAATGATGTTGGCGGTAGATGTTGTGTTGTTAATCCCTGTTGCACTTATTTCTCTGAAGCATCGGGCAACCGAACATCGGGAGGGACGAGGAGATATCTCAGTTTGGAAGATCCTGAAATTGTCAGTTTGCGCGACCTTGATGGTTGTCATGGCGGTTGGAATATTTCGAATGGGGTATGGCGATGGTCGAGGAGTAGCGCTTTGGTACTCAAGGTATAGCTTGGCATTTGCTGCTGTTATATACCATCTGGGTTTGTTGTTTTCACTAAATGGAGCAGTGGTTGTTTTTTTTGAGGTGATGGTTTTATTGAGGATTGTTAATGTCGTTTGAATTGAGAGGAGGATGGGTTGATTGAGGATGCTGGAAGTGATCATAAGTACTCGTTATCTGATTATTGCTTTTCGGTATTTTTCTTTGGCGGTCCAGTCGCGATTTCGTCAATTCTCACAGTCTTTGTTCCAGGCGAAGTAATGATGTCGTGCGCCGTGAGGTCATGGGCTGAGTTTGTTTTGCAAGTTGCTCCAAAAATGCTGCTGGTTCCAGTCGAATCAAAGGATCCTGATTTTGTGATTTTTTATCATGCCAGCATGATTTCGAGTCTTGTTGTTTTTGTTCCTTCTGGAATTATTTATTGCATCTTAAAACTAAAATCGGGATTCGGAAGGGAGGAGTTGGAGAGGCGCGGGAGGATTGGAGTTGTTCGAGATTTATTTCTTTGTTGTTTGGGTGTCTGGTTTTCATGGGCTTGGTTTGCGTGGGGTTACAAAGGTGGGGGGATGTCTGATTTTTGGAGATCAAGGGAAACACTTCTTTTTTTTGGATTTTTTCCTTATCTCATGATTATCGGGGTTTGGGTGGCGACATTGATGAAAGTGATTGAACTTTTTTTATTTTCTAAGGGGGGTTATTGGTTGAAAGTTTGGTGAGAATTTTTATCAATTAAATGTTCGAGGTTGAGGATGAGTCAGGAAAAGCAGGAAACGAAAATTGTTCAGTTGGTTTTTGATTCGAGCATGACGGCATTTACGCAGGGAATGCAGGATGCTCTAGCGAACGCATTGAAATCAGGGGATGCTCAGGCAAAGCTTGCAGCGAAAATACCTGGTGCGAAGATCTGGTTGGTCGGAAATCTCGGAAATACTCTCCAGATCGGTATGGGTTTCGGGGAGGGGGATGCCAATTTAGTGGGCGAGGCGCTTTTTAAAATTGTCGGGGGAACATTGGTAGGTGGGTCGGGCGCGATGATTTTCGGAACGCTTGGAGGGCTCCTTCCTACTCGGGGAGCAACAAGGTGGATTGGCCGGATCGGAGGTGCCGCCGTAGGCGTGTATTTCGGAGAAAAATGGGCTTCTGAACACGTCTGGAACGAACTCGTCGAATCCTCAGGCAAAAACGCCATTCTCGACTTGGGTGTCGCGCGAATCGAATTCAGTCTTCAGGATACGCCGCGAGTGCTTACGCCGGGGGGCACTACCCCAATATCTGAGGCAGCCACAGTTTTCAAACCGATCGCGAGCCCCCACGACGCCACATCTATCGACGTAGCTCGACAAACGCCGGACGGCCGCATCGAGGTCATCGGTGACCGCTGGAGCTTGACGCGCGATGCCGATGCGGTTAGCTCAGATCACAACTACACAGTCAAAAAGGGCGAAAACCTCTGGCAGCTCGCTGCACGTGACGGCGTCACCGTCGAGGCCTATTTGCAGGCAAACCCGCAAATCACACACCCCGACTTGATCCATGAAGGGCAGGTCATCAATCGCCCGGTGCTGTCCGAAGTGCGCAACGACTTCGACCTCACGATCAAGCCCGAGCGTCAAACCGCGAACGAAGGCGCCGGTGATTTCGACGCACAAGCGCAACGCGTCGAAGACGGCTTTGTCACCGGCGGCGGCGGCTGGGACATTCGCTCGGACGCTGACAAACTCAACCGCGATCAGTTTGCTGGCGGTTTTATCGGCAACACTGTGTCTACGGCATCGACACGCATCCTTGCCGATGGCTGGCGACCGGGTAACGGAAACGTAGCAGACCCCGTTATTGACCGCGTGTCGTTGCAAGAAGGCAATAGCGTCTTGAATGGCGTCAACGGGGCAATCATCAACAGCATTGGCGATTGGGCGAGCAAAGCTGTGCCCACCGACCCTTTGGTTCTCGACCTCAACGGCGACGGCGTGAAGCTCACGGATTACGTGAGCGCACCCGTATGGTTTGATGCCGATAACGATGGCGGAAGCCTTGAGCAGACCGGCTGGGTATCCCCAGAGGACGGCATCGTAGTTCTCGATCGAAACGGTAACGGCAAGATCGACAATATGTCCGAAGTCCTCTCGGAATACTTTGCAGGGGCCGCCGGAACGGAGGGCGCGTCGGGAGAAAAGCGCTTTACGGATGGATTTGCTGCCCTCAAGAGTCTCGACAGCAACAGCGATGGCGTATTCGATCAGCGAGACGAGGCCTGGCAGCAGGTCAAGGTCTGGGTAGACGCCGATCACAACGGCCAAAGCTGGATTGATACGAACGGGAACGGTCAGTTCGACACTGGCGAGGAAAGTGAACTCAAAGGCTTAGACGAGCTCGGCATTACGAGTATCGCGCTCACATCGGAGAAACAAAGTGGCGAAGTTCGCGACGGGAACGAGATTCTGGCGCGTGGGACGTTCGTTCAGCATGGCCTGACGAAGGAAGCTGTGGCGGCGAACTTGCTGGTCAGTCCCAACGGCAGCACCTTTACGCCAAGCGGCAGTGGCACGATCGTTCAAACCGATGCCGGTGGAGATGCTCGGGCTCGGCCCGGCAGCGCCTACGTCGCAGGTGACGAGGCGGGAGAGACGATCGACGTGGCCCAAAAAGGCGTCAGCAACGGCGTTGGTGGCAAAGGTAACGACGTCCTGAAAGGCGATGCGGGCAACAACTGGCTGGCCGGAGGCGCGGGTGCCGACCGTCTCGAAGGTGGCGACGGCGACGATGTCCTGCTGATCGACGCCGACGACGTCTTCGTCAATGGTGGCAGTGGCACCGACATCGTGCATGTTGTCGGTGAGCGGGGCGTCATGCTCGATCTGGCGCAAAGCGAAGTCGAGATCGTGCAGGGCGGGCGAGGAAACGATGTGCTCGTCGGCGGTGGACGAAGCAGCGTATTCATTTCAGGCGGCGCGGGCGACGACATCATTGTCGGCGGGGCGGGCAACGATGCCCTTTCGGGAGACGATGGCGATGACGTCATCGACGGCGGCAGTGGCAACGATGTTATCCGGGGACATCGCGGTCGTGATCGTTTACATGGTGGCGCGGGCGACGACTATCTGGATGGTGGTGCAGACGATGACTCGCTTTTTGGCGGCGCGGGCAATGACGTCCTTCGAGGGGGCGGTGGCGACGACATCATCGATGGTGGCGAGGGGGTCGACATCATCGAGCTGTCCGGTCGCTATTCCGAATACCGCATCACGCCGGGTGAAAGTGGCATCTGGATCAGCGATACGGTCGCCGGGCGCGACGGCACGGACTTCGTAAAGAACGTCGAGAAGGCGAACTTCTCCGATATCACGTTAGTAGACATTCCGAGCAGTAGTGGCGTTGGATTGGAAAATCCGATGCCGGTGAAAGACGTTCTGACGCAAGACAAGCACGGCAAGCGACTTGAGCGCAACGGCATTCATCTGATCGCAAAAGAGCAGTTGCTTGCCAACGATATCGATTTTCAAGGCGATTCGTTGCAGATTTCGTCGGTGATGGAAGCCGTTGGCGGAACCGTTGCATTGACGGATGCCGGTGACGTTGTCTTCACGCCGGATGCCACGTTCAGCGGCATTATGAGTTTCAAGTACACGGTGGCCGACGCCAAAGGCAATCCCGCGGCCACAATCACGCAAATCAGCACGGGTGAGGCTGCAGCCGCCAAGGCCGCCGTATTTCTGAAGACGACGGATTTGCCATCGGATGAACTCGTCACCGATCAATGGTATTTGGGAGATGCGAACATTCTTCCAGTATGGAAGGACTACAGCGGTAAAGGGGTGCGCATCGGGCAATTCGAAACCAACGGCTCATTTGGTACCAGCAAGGAAATCCTTGACTATCGCCATAGCGATCTGAAAGACAACATCGATTCGGAATGGCTGGCGCAAGCCTCTCCAGAGCGACAGGCAGGGGCCGGAGACGACGGAAAAATCTCGGAACATGCGACGCTGGTAGCGGGGGTTATGGTGGCCGCGCGAAACGGCACCGGTGGCGTCGGTGTGGCATATGGCGCAACTTTGGGGGGGCATTGGCTTGCGGCCAAAGACATGTCGTCGCTGGCCCGCATGAAAGAGTACGACGTGGTAAACCACAGTTGGGGATCGAGCGAGCGCTTCAGCTTGAAATTCGATCGGGCTGAAATCGGTGCGTTGTCGCGAGAGTATGCAGACGCCCTCAACCACGGGCGCGAAGGTCTTGGCACGGTAATAGTGATGGCCGCAGGCAATGATCGTGCGAAGGGCGGAAATGCAAATTACAGCAGTCTTTCCAATTCCCGTTCGAGCATTATTGTCGGCGCAATCAATGCGAAGACGGATCTCGGTCTGGCGCAGGTTAGCGAACAGCCTTTTTCGTCGCGCGGGGCGAGCATCCTTGTCAGCGCACCGGGATCGAACGTCACTTCGACATCAAGTTTGCAGCAGAACGCTAACGGCTCTACGTTCGGATCCGACGCAAAAACGGTTCAAGGCACCAGTTTCGCAACGCCAATCGTGTCGGGCATCGTCGCTTTAATGTTGGAAGCGAATCCTCGCTTGGGCTATCGCGACGTGCAGGAAATTCTCGCACTCACGGCGCGCAAGGTTGATGACCCCAACACAGATTGGCAGACCAACGGCGCCACCCGGTGGAACGGTGGCGGCATGCATGTCAGTCACGACTACGGTTATGGACAAGTCGATGCGCGGGCGGCCGTTCGTCTAGCCGAAAACTGGATTGATCAGCAGACCGCGGGAAATCTTTACGGGGCGATCAAGAGTCCTACGTCCGTTGGCGGTATGCGCGCCATTCCAGATGGGGATATGGCCGGGATCAAAAACACGTTGCGCATGTCCGGGGTCGGCGCAACGACCGAGCACGTAGAAGTGCGGGTCCGTCTCACGCACGCTCGTCCGGGCGATTTGATTATCAAATTGATTTCACCGTCGGGCACTGAGTCGATTTTGATGGATCGTCCTGGGCTCGTACCGGGCGACGCCACATCCCGAGGGGATTCCAGTTTCGGGGACTCCAATATGCTCGATTTCGTATTCGGGTCCGCGCGGCATCGGGGGGAGCCTGCTGACGGCGATTGGACGCTGCAGGTTATCGATGCCGCTTCGGGCGACACAGGCGTCTTGATCGATTGGAGCATGAATGCCATGGGACGACAGGGCACAGCAAATGATCAGTATGTCTACACCGATGAATTCGCCGATGTCACAGGAAATGGTCGTGACGTCCTTGAGGATGGCAATGGCGGTATCAACACAATCAATGTTGCGGCCGTATCAAGCGGGAGCCGGATCGACCTTTTTGCGGGAAATGGCACCATCGCAGGCAAAGCGCTAACCATCCAAAACTCGGCTAACTTCGCCAACGTCATCGGCGGTGAGTCTGACGACGTCTTGATTGGCAATGACAACGCCAACGTTCTTGTCGGGGGACAGGGCAACGATACGCTCAACGGCAACGGAGGATGGGACATCCTATTCGGTGGAAGCGGTAACGATACGCTTACGGGCGGCACCGGCCCGGATTTCTTCGTGGTCGAACATGCTTCGGGTTCGAACGACACGATCACCGATTTCTCCGTCGGAGAAGATCGCATCGTTTTGTCGGCGCTGGGTACCGACATCTTCACGCGTCTCACGTTCACCCAGATGGAAGCGGACGCCCATATCGGATTGCCTGACGGGCAAACACTAATTCTGAAGAACATCAATGCGAGTCAGCTGTCAGCCGGCGATTTCCTGACGATGGAAGAGGGACTGCGCGTTGCGGATATCGTTAATGGCAGGATGTTTGCCTTCGGAAATGACTCGTCGGAAAGCGAAGCGGTTTTGCCGGATAACGGGGTGAACTACTGGGCTGGTGACGGAGACGATCGCGTTTTCGGTGGAAGTGGAAACGACATCATTTTCGGGGGTGCAGGAAATGACGTGCTGGTTGGCGAGCGTTCGACCGATGGTCTCGTTGGCGGAAACGACGTCCTTCACGGCGGCGCAGGCAACGATGTCGTTCGTGGTGGCCCCGGCAATGACATCTTGTGGGGTGACGAGGGGTTGGACTATCTCAACGGCGATGCCGGTGACGACATCCTCTATCTTGAGGGAGATCAGGGGCTAGCGGAATTCGCCGACGGCGACTTGTTCGCGCCGAGTCTGACGTTTCAAGGAGGCTCGCTTACCGGAGCTGCCGTTGCTGGGGGGCAAGGCGCTGATCGCTTTGTGGTCGTTGAAGATCGAAGTCCAACGGCATCGAATGGCCTGATGAAAAACCTGATCGACGACTTCGAACCCTTCAATTTTGGAGAGAAGATCGATCTTTCGAAAATTCGAGCAGTCTCGTCGTTCAAGGATCTGACGTTTAGTAACGTTGTCATTGCCGGCCAGCAATTCTTACGTGTCTTCCTCGGGCCAATGGCTTCCGGAACGCAGTACATCACGCTTCGTGGCGTCAATCAGGCGTTTCTTTCCGAGAGGAACTTCATTTTCGGGCAACACGACACGTTGCAGCCGAACGTCCACATATCGGGCAGCAGTGGCAACGACACGCTCGTTGGCGACGCGGGAGGGAATATTCTCGATGGCCGTGCGGGTGCTGATGTCATGGAGGGCCGGACCGGCGACGATACCTACTTCGTCGATGACGCAGGTGACATCGTCACAGAACATGCGGGTGGGGGCTTCGATACCGTGAAGGCGAGCATCAGCTACACGCTGCCAGACGAAGTCGAGGCGTTGGAGTTGATCGGCGACGCGGCAATCAACGGGACGGGCAACGCCAAGGTGAACCGCATTACGGGAAATGACGCCGCCAATATGTTGGACGGCGGGGCCGGTGCGGATGTATTGGTCGGTGGAAAAGGGAATGACGTCTACATCGTCGATGATACGTCGGATCGTGTGTTGGAGCGCGAAGGTGAGGGGGCAGACACGGTGCTTTCGTCAGTATCCTTTACGCTGGGCGATCACGTGGAGAACCTCAGTTTGACGGGGACAGCCTCGATCAATGCCACGGGTAATGCGCTAGCCAACCGTTTAGTTGGCAACGCGGGCGATAACCGTATCCTCGGGGGGGATGGAGACGACTGGTTGGACGGTGGTGCCGGAAACGACTATTTGATAGGAGGCGCGGGATCGGACACCTACCTCTTTGGAAGAGGTTCCGGTAACGATGCGATCTTCAACCATGACGCGGGGCAGGACAAACGCGACGTTTTACAGATGGGCGCCGACCTCGACGGAGATCAGATCTGGTTTCAGCGAGAGGGTAACAATCTCGAAATCAGCGTTTTGGGGGCACAAGACCGCGTAACAATTCGAGAATGGTACTCGGGGCCGGATTTTCGGCTGGACCAGGTCAGGCTGGCTGATGGTCGGGCGATGACGGCAAATCAGGTGGAACTGCTTGTGGACGCGATGGCTGAGTTTTCACCACCTGCTGCCGGGCAGACCTCACTACCCGCTGACTATCGCGCGACACTCGCGCCGTTGCTGGCAGCCAACTGGCAATGACAGTCGCTGGGTAGTCTGGTCAGAACGTTCTCGCGGAGCGTCGCCTGAGCGGCGGCGCTTCTCGATCTGCCTGCGCATCGCAACGATGGTCTTGGATCGAAGCGCTCACTTTCAGATATCGAAGTTTCAAACTCCAATAATGATGTTCACGTTTCATGCGCACTCGTCGTTTGCGAGGCGTGCGGTCGGCCGCGCGTTTTGCGGTCTGGCCCTGTGTTTTTGCGCTGCCGTACCCCAATGTTCTTTCGCGACAGATCTGTTGAACCTATATCGCGAGGCACTGCATTTCGATGCGCGAATTTCTGCCGCTCGGGCAGCCCATGCGGCTGGGCGAGAGGCACTACCTCAAGCGAGAGCCAGGTGGCTGCCTACAGTCGAAGTGCAAGGCCGTGCGATGCAGGAGTCGTCGGGAACGTCCCGGATCGGCCCTACTGCTCAGATTGCAACTGGATATACCATTTCCCTCAAGCAGCCCGTTTTCAACGTGGAAGCATGGCATGGCTATCAGCGTGGCGTTCTCTTGGTGACGAAGGCGGATGTAGCGCTTGCAAAGGCTAATCAGGAGCTCATGCTGCGCGTCGCAGAGGCCTATCTCGAGTTTCTGGAGGCGCAGCACGTTGCGTCACTGGCAAAGGCGCAACGCGTTGCCGTTGCCGAGCAACTGGCCCAAGCGAAAGCCAGCGTATCGCTAGGTGTTGCGACGATTGTTGATGTTCATGAAGCTACGGCCAGCCTCGATCAGGCGATCGCTGATGAAATCGACGCGCAAGGCGCCATCGACCTGAAGCAAAGCTCGCTTGCATTAGTCATCGGTCGGAAAGTTCAGCGCGGAGCTATGCCGCAATTCAGAGACCCTTTGCCAACGCCGATCCCGAGCGATGCGAGCGTCTGGGTGGAGCACGCGGAGCACTATGCTTATGCTGTGCAGTTGAGTGCCATCGCGATGGAGGTTGCGAAAAGGGAGACAGCCAAAGCTTATGCCGGACACATGCCTAGCGTTGACCTGATCGCGAGCCGGGAGCGCCGCAGTCGCTATGGTGGTTCGCCATATTGGAGCGGGGCGAGGGACGAGAGCCAGGTCGGCATTCAGATTCAGATCCCGATTTTCTCCGGATTTTCAGTCCAAAGTCGGGTTCGCGAGGCGTTGGCTTTGGTCGAACAGGCGTCGGACGAACTGACGGAAGCGCGGCGCGTAGCAGGGCTTGAGGCACAAAAGGCCTATTTGAGCGTGACGACTGGATTGATGCGTATTGCCGCCCTTGAGGTCGGGGAAACGTCCGCTCAAACAGCACTCGAATCCAACCAAGTCGGGTATGAGCACCATGTTCGCCCAAGCGTCGATGTGCTCAATGCGCAATACAAGCTCTACCGCGTACGTCGCGAACTTGCGCAAGCTCGGTATCGGGTATTGATGGGGAGCCTTAAGCTAAAAGCGAGCACCGCATCGCTTGTCGAGGCGGATATCGCAGCGGCGAGTGCCTTGCTCGAGCGCACTTGAGAAAGACGTCCCGTATAAGGCAAAAGCCCCGCGAGCAACAAAGTTGTTCGCGGGGCTTTCCATCTTCGTTGAAGGTGATGATGCGCTACGTCGTTACGACGTGCGCAAAATTTCCCTTAAGCAGCCGCAAGCAATTGACGCAGCACGAACGGCAGGATGCCGCCGTGCTTGTAGTAATCCACTTCGATCGGCGTGTCGATACGCAGCAGGACCTGCACCTTTTGCGTTTCGCCGTTCTTGCGATGGATCACCAGCGTGACGTCTTGCTGCGGCTTGATGTCGGCCGTCAGACCTTCGATGTCGTACGTTTCTTCGCCCGTGATGCCGAGCGATTCCACGCTGTCCGAGCCCTTGAATTGCAGGGGCAGAACGCCCATGCCGACCAGGTTGGAGCGGTGGATGCGTTCGAACGAACGGGTGATGACCGCCTTCACGCCCAGCAGCTGCGTGCCCTTGGCTGCCCAGTCGCGCGACGAACCCGTGCCGTACTCTTCGCCACCGAACACCACCGTCGGGGTGTTCTCGCCGACGTACTTCATTGCGGCGTCGTAAATCGAGAGCTGTTCGCCGCTCGGCTGGTGAATCGTCAGGCCGCCTTCCACGCGCGAGCCGTCGGCCTTTGCGGGGATCATCAGGTTCTTGATACGGACGTTGGCGAACGTGCCACGCATCATCACTTCGTGGTTACCACGGCGCGAGCCGTAGCTGTTGAAGTCGGCCTTGAGCACGCCGTTTTCCAGCAGCCACTTGCCTGCCGGCGACGTTTCCTTGATCGAGCCTGCCGGGCTGATGTGGTCCGTCGTCACCGAGTCGCCGAACACGCCCAGTGCGCGCGCGCCCTGGATCGGCTTGATGTCGGCGTTCGGTTCCATCGAGAAGCCGTCGAAGAACGGCGGCTCGGCGATGTACGTCGACGTCGGCCAGTCGTAGACCTGACCCTTCGAACCCTTGACCTTCGCCCACAGCGGGCTCGGTTCCTTCACCGAATCGTAGTTGGCCTTGAACACCTTCGCGTTCATGGCGAACTTCATCAGCTTGTGGATTTCTTCGCTGGTCGGCCAGATGTCGCCCAGGAAGATATCGCGGCCGCCCTTGCCCTTGCCGACCGGTTCGGTCATCAGGTCACGCGTGACGTTGCCGGCGATGGCGTAGGCCACGACCAGCGGGGGCGAGGCGAGGAAGTTGGCGCGGATGTTCGGGTGAATACGCGCTTCGAAGTTACGGTTGCCCGACAGCACGGCGGCCGCGACCATATCGTTCTTCGTGATCGTCTCGTTCAGTTCGGCCGTCAAATCGCCGGCGTTACCGATACAGGTCGTGCAGCCGTAAGCCGTCACGCCGAAGCCGAGCTTCTCGAGGTACCCCAGCAGACCGGCTGCGTGCAGATACTCGGTGACCACACGGCTTCCCGGGGCGAGCGACGTCTTGATGTGCGGCGCGACCTTCAGACCGGCTTCCACAGCCTTCTTAGCCAGCAGACCGGCGGCGAGCAGCACGCTCGGGTTCGACGTGTTCGTGCACGACGTAATGGCGGCGATGAGCACATCGCCGTTGTTCACGTCGATGCCGCTGGCCGTCTTGTACGTGGCGTCGAGTTGCTCTTGCGTCAGATTGAAACCGTTCTCGGCGACCGGCTTCGTGAACAGGTCCCTGAACGTCGACTTGACGTTGCCGATTTCGATACGGTCCTGCGGACGCTTCGGACCGGCCAGCGACGGTGCGACCGTGCCGAGGTCCAGCTTGAGCGTCTTGGTGTAATCGATGCTGTCCGTCTTCGGTACGCCGAAGAGGTTCTGGGCCTTGAAGTACGATTCGAACGCGTCGATTTCGGCCTTCGTGCGGCCCGTGCCCTTGAAGTAATCGATCGTCTTTTCGTCGACCGGGAAGAAGCCCATCGTCGCGCCGTATTCCGGTGCCATGTTGGCGATGGTGGCGCGGTCCGGCAGGGCGAGGCTCGACGTACCTTCGCCGAAGAATTCGACGAACTTGCCCACGACCTTCTCGCGACGCAGCATTTCCGTGATCGTCAGCACCAGGTCGGTGGCGGTCACGCCTTCGCGCAGACGGCCCGTCAGCTCCACGCCAACGACGTCCGGCGTCAGGAAGTACACCGGCTGACCCAGCATGCCGGCTTCGGCTTCAATGCCGCCCACACCCCAGCCCACCACGCCGATACCGTTGATCATGGTCGTGTGGCTGTCCGTGCCGACGAGCGTGTCCGGATAGAACACATCGTCCTTCTTGTGCACGCCGCGTGCCAGATATTCCAGGTTCACCTGGTGGACGATGCCATAGCCCGGTTGCACAACGCCGAACGTGTCGAACGCCTGCATCCCCCACTTCATGAACTGGTAGCGCTCGTTGTTGCGCTGGAATTCCAGTTTCATGTTCAGGTCGAGCGCCTTCTTCTCGCGGAAGTGATCGATCGTGACCGAGTGGTCGACCACCAGATCCACCGGCACCAGCGGCTCGATGCGCTTCGGGTTCTTGCCCTGACGCTCGGCGACGTTACGCATGGCGGCCAGGTCGGCCAGCAGCGGCACGCCCGTGAAATCCTGCAGCACGACACGCGCGACGACGAACGGAATTTCGTCAGTGCGCTCGGCGTTGGGTTTCCAGTTGGCCAGTTGTTTGACGTGCTCTTCGGTCACCTTCTTGCCGTCGCAATTGCGCAGCACGGACTCGAGCACGAGGCGGATCGACACCGGCAGGCGTTCGACATTCACACCCAGGGCCTTGCCCAGTTGGGGCAGCGAGTAGAACTTGCCTTTCTTGTTGCCGCCGAGCTTGAACTCTTTAAGCGTTTTGTGGAGGTTGTGGGCCATGATCTTTCCTTGAGTGATACAGAAAAACAAAGCGTGGTGAAGCTATTGGTGGGGGCCGGTATCGCGCAGGCACCTGCCTGGGTGCCCGCTACGATGCCGGTAGGTCATGCGTCCGGCGTGCCGGGTACTGCGAAGATTTCCGATGACTTCCGGTAAAACCAAATGTGCAGCAGTGCAACAGTGCAGCAGGAAAGCGGCTGGCGCGTCACGCGAACTGCGCCGGTGTCGACCCGGCGCCAGCTCAGTTGGTCACCTTGATCAACTCATTCGATTGCGTCGGGGCTGCCTTGTTCTGTTCCGACATCGCTTGCGTCATGCACTCGTCAGCCAGACGGTTGCCGCCATCGCGGTGCGTGAAAAGCATGGCCTTGGTCGGAATCACGACCAGGTCCATGCCGCTTGCTGCGTCATAGAAACGGTCCGCGCCGGTCGTCGTCACCTGACGCGGCAGCTTGTAGTTACGACCTTCCCAGAACATCGTCAGGATCTGGTCGCGTTTCATGTCACCCTTGATGTACAACTTATTGTTCTCTTTGCAGCTCCAGAGTTCCGAGCCTTCGTCGGGTTGCGCGGGGGCTGCAGCGACAGCGGCCTTCTTCTTGGCCGGGGCCTTCTTCTTCGGAGCGGCCTTCTTGGTCGTGGTGGTCGACTCAGCGGCAAATGCCGTCGGGACGAGGGCAACGGAGCACAGGGCAACCAGCGCAGTCAGACAAAGCTTCTTCATGGTGAGTCTCTCCAGAGGGTAAGAACCGACGTTTGCAAAAGCGCAGATTATCGTACGAAGTCTGCGTCGTTCGACGTCACCACACAAATTTTTTCAATTCCTTTCACGCAAGCGCGACAAGCGACGGCGGTAAAAACCGGCGTCGTGCTGGATTGTGTTGCGGTGCGGAAAGCTGAGAGGTTGGCCAAATCGGCATCTGACCGAATCTGACAGCGCTTCGGTCTGAAACCGTTCGGTTCGGAAATCGGGAAGCGCTGCGGGTGGAGTGCTTGGCGAAACGAACGCAAAGGCGGGCGGATGAGGGCGTTCCGTTGTGCGTGCGGCAAGGCGTTCATTACGTTCGCCGAGGGCATTCCGCAGGCGCCGGAGATCCGGGGCAGTGCGCTGCTTGCGGCAATCGGACGCTGCATTCGCTTGGCCAAGAAATCACTCGATGATGCGTGAGGGAGTGGCGGGATCATAACGCTTTCGCGGGCTGGCAAGCTGGCGGGTGCGAGATGTCGTCACTCTGGATTCAAGGAACGTACGGGTGCTGCTGGTGAAGCGGGGAAGTTGCGCCGGCTCTGGGGGTAGCCGCCGGCGCAGTTTCGGCCTGTTGCGACGCTTTTGACGTCACGCGAGGCCGGATCCCGGGGTATTCCTGGGAAATCAGCCCAACAGATGGGCCACGCCAGCGCGCTCTTCTTCGAGCTCCTTGAGCGTGAAGTCCATCTTTTCACGCGAGTAGGCGTCGATCTCAAGGCCTTCCACGCGCTTGTACTTGCCGTTTTCGCAGATCACCGGCACGCCGTAGATCACGTCTTCCGGAATGCCGTACGAGCCGTCCGACGGGATACCCATCGTGACCCACTTGCCGTTCGAGCCCAGCACCCAGTCATGGATGTGGTCGATAGCAGCGTTGGCAGCCGAAGCGGCCGACGACAGGCCACGGGCTTCGATGATGGCGGCGCCGCGCTTGCCGACGGTCGGCAGGAACACGTCGTTGTTCCACACGTCGTCGTTGATCATGGTCTTTACGCTCTGGCCGTCGATCGTGGCAAAGCGGTAGTCGGCGTACATCGTCGGCGAGTGGTTGCCCCACACGGCCAGCTTTTCGATGCTCGCGACCGGCTTGCCGGTCTTGGCGGCGAGTTGCGACAGGGCACGGTTGTGATCCAGGCGCAGCATCGCGGTGAAGTTTTCCTTCGGCAGGTTCGGGGCCGACTTCATGGCGATGTAGGCATTGGTGTTCGCCGGGTTGCCGACGACCAGCACCTTGACGTTGCGGCTGGCGACTTCGTCCAGGGCCTTGCCCTGGACCGTGAAGATAGCGCCGTTCGCTTCGAGCAGATCCTTACGTTCCATGCCCTTCGAGCGCGGACGGGCGCCAACCAGCAGGGCGACGTCGGCATCCTTGAAGGCGACCTTCGGGTCGTCGGTCACGACCACGCCGGCCAGCAGCGGGAACGCGCAGTCTTCGAGCTCCATCACGACGCCCTTGACGGCGGCTTGAGCTTGCGGGAGGTCGAGCAGTTGCAGGATGACGGGCTGATCCTTGCCGAGCATGTCGCCATTAGCGATACGGAACAGCAGGGAGTAGCCGATTTGGCCAGCGGCGCCGGTGACGGCGACACGCATTGCGGGTTTTGCCATGAGAATCTCTCCAGACGTGTACAAATAATCCTGCGAAGCTCAGGATGGGCTCACCGTCCGGGTGGCAAACGTTTGCCAGGCTGACAGCGCCGCGTCACATGAAGCTTCTAAAATTCCTTGACCTACGGAAGCTTGCGGGCTGCGCGGGGAGTGCTGCCGTCGACATGTGCGAAGCACCGGACTCTCTTATCTTATAAGATAGCCATTGCGGGCCGCAGGCCCCTGTTAGCCCGCGCCAGTGTAGGAGTCGTCAGAACGAATGTCAACTCTATCTTATGTCTTATATAAGACATAGGATTATTGCTGTTATTCGATGGACGAAGGTCTTGATTTGTGGTCAAATCCCCGCCATGAATGCGAACGTTCGCGACACATCCAACACCACGCCGCCTGTCGACGCGCCGCAGCGATCGGACAGCGCGCGCGATGTCGCTCAGGTCTCCCCGGCTGCATCGGCTGCCCAGGCTTTGCAGGGTGGTGTGGCCGCCGGAGCGTCGCCGACCTTCAGTCCGTTGTACCAGCAGATCAAGGGGCTCATTACCCAGAGCCTGCAAGCCGGCGAATGGAAGCCCGGCGAAATCATTCCCAGCGAAGTCGATCTGGCGGGCCGTTACAAGGTCAGCCAGGGAACGGTGCGTAAAGCCATCGACGAGCTGGCGGCAGAGAACCTGCTGGTGCGCCGTCAGGGCCGCGGTACGTTCGTCGCCACCCATCATGAAGACCGGGTGCAATTCCGGTTTCTGCGTCTTGCGCCCGACTCGGGCGAACCTCATCATCCGCCCAGCCGCCTGATCGAGTGCCGCCGTATGCGCGCACCGGCGGAGATCGCACGTCAGCTGGATCTGCGTGCAGGCGACGGCGTGATTCTGATTCGTCGCATGATGGATTTCTCGGACCGTCCGACGGTGCTCGACGAAATCTGGCTGCCCGGGTCGCTGTTCCGTGGGTTGACGGCGGAAAAGCTCAATGAATACAAGGGGCCGATGTATGGCCTGTTCGAAGACGAATTCGGTACGCGCATGATCCGCGCCGTGGAGAAAGTCCGCGCCGTGGCCGCAGACGACATGACGGCGGATCTGCTGAAGGTGCCGAAGGGTTTTCCTCTTCTGAGTGTGGAGCGCGTTTCCTACACTTATGGAGACAAACCGGTGGAAGTGCGCCGGGGTTGGTATGTCACCACGGAACATCATTATCAGAACGAACTAAGTTGAAGACGAAGTCGAGTCTGACGTGAAATTGTTGAGAGGGTAGGGCGACTTTCCCATGGGATGCGCCGGTGTCGTGGCCGGCAAGTGCCTGAGAGTCGAGGCTTGGGGGCGGCGTGTCGTGCGCCGTTGGCAGGAATTTCCGGAGCGTTGGAACCGGTATGGTGCAATGCACTAGAATCGGCGCTAAAATCCGGGGCTGATGTAACTACATGGGGTCTAGCATGGCTGAAGTGGTAAAAAAAGAGCGGCCAGTCTACAGGAATATCGGTATCGGACAGATTGTCTCGTACCGTCTCCCGCCGGCTGGTATCGTTTCGATCCTGCACCGTATTAGCGGTGTCATCTTGTTCCTTCTGTTGCCGTTCGCGCTGTATCTGTTCGAACAGAGCCTCACGTCGGAACTGACCTTCGAAACTCTTCGAAGCGTTGCCTCCAACTGGTTTGTCAAACTCGTCATCCTGGCGTTGTCGTGGGGCTTCCTGCACCACTTCTGTGCCGGCGTGCGCCACCTGCGCATGGACTTCAATCACGACGCAGTGAGCAAGGAAGGCGGCAAGAATTCGGCTGTGGTCGTACTGGCCGTGTCGCTGGTGCTTACGCTGGCCGTCGCCCTCAAGCTGTTCGGAGCGTTCTAAGATGGCACAGAACAATATCGGTTCCAAGCGCCTGGTCGTCGGCGCCCACTACGGCCTGCGCGACTGGATTGCGCAGCGCATGACCGCAGTGATCATGGCCGTGTACACGGTGATCCTGCTGGTGTGGTTCTTCACCGCCAAGAACTTCTCCTACGAAGGCTGGGCCGGCATCTTCTCGCATCAATGGATGAAGTTGGCCACGTTCGTTACGCTGCTCGCGCTGTTTTATCACGCGTGGGTCGGCATTCGCGACATCTGGATGGACTACGTCAAGCCCGTCAGTGTGCGACTGGCGCTGTACGCGCTGACGATCGTCTGGCTGCTGGCTTGTGCCGGCTATGCCGCGCAGATTTTGTGGAGAGTGTAAAGAATGGCTGCAATTAAAAATTCGCTGCCGCGCCGCCGCTTTGACGTCGTCATCGTGGGCGCAGGTGGTTCGGGCATGCGCGCTTCGCTGCAACTGGCCAAGGCCGGTCTGTCGGTGGCAGTGCTGTCCAAGGTGTTCCCCACCCGTTCGCATACCGTGGCCGCTCAGGGCGGCATTGGCGCTTCGCTCGGCAACATGAGTGAAGACAACTGGCATTACCACTTCTACGACACCATCAAGGGCTCCGACTGGCTCGGCGACCAGGATGCGATCGAGTTCATGTGCCGTCAGGCACCGAACGCTGTCTACGAGCTGGAACACTTCGGCATGCCGTTCGACCGTAACCCGGACGGTACGATTTACCAGCGCCCGTTCGGCGGCCACACGGCCAACTACGGCGAAAAGCCCGTCCAGCGCGCTTGCGCGGCTGCTGACCGTACCGGTCACGCCCTGCTGCACACGCTGTACCAGCAAAACGTCGCTGCCAAGACCCACTTCTTCGTGGAGTGGATGGCGCTCGACCTGATCCGCAACGAAGAGGGCGATGTCCTCGGCGTGTCGGCACTGGAACTCGAAACGGGCGAAGTCTACCTGCTCGAAGGCAAGTGCACGTTGTTCGCGACCGGCGGTGCCGGCCGTGTGTACGCCGCTTCGACCAACGCGTTCATCAACACCGGTGACGGTCTGGGCATGGCTGCACGTGCAGGCATTCCGCTCGAAGACATGGAGTTCTGGCAATTCCACCCGACCGGCGTGGCCGGCGCGGGCGTGCTGATCACCGAAGGTGTGCGCGGCGAAGGCGGTATTCTGCGTAACTCGAACGGCGAGCGTTTCATGGAGCGTTACGCCCCGACGCTGAAGGATCTGGCGCCGCGTGACTTCGTGTCGCGTTCGATGGACCAGGAAATCAAGGAAGGCCGTGGCTGCGGCCCGAACGGCGACTACGTGCTGCTCGACCTCTCGCACATCGGTGCCGAGACGATCATGAAGCGCCTGCCGTCGATTCGTGAAATCGCACTGAAGTTCGCCAACGTCGACGCGATCAAGGAACCGATCCCCGTCGTGCCGACCATCCACTACCAGATGGGCGGTATTCCGACGAACTACAACGGTCAGGTCGTGCTGCAGAAGGACGGCTCGTCGGTGCCCGTCAACGGCTTCTACGCTGTGGGCGAGTGCTCGTGCGTGTCGGTCCACGGTGCCAACCGTCTGGGTACGAACTCGCTGCTCGACCTCGTGGTGTTCGGCCGTGCCGCCGGTAACCACATCGTCGACTTCGTCAAGAACCACGGCGACCACAAGCCGCTGCCCGCCGATGCAGGCGACAACGCGCTGGCGCGCCTCGGTCGTCTGGAAGCGTCTAGCTCGGGCGAGTACGCACAGGACATCGCCAACGACATCCGCGCGACGATGCAGAAGCACGCTGGCGTGTTCCGTACCTCGGAACTGCTCAAGGAAGGCGTGGACGAGATCAAGCAAGTGGCCGAGCGCGTGTCGCACGTCCATCTGAAGGACAAGTCGAAGGTGTTCAACACGGCGCGTATGGAAGCGCTGGAAGTCGACAACCTGATCGAAGTGGCCAAGGCCACCATGATCGCAGCGGAAGCCCGTAAGGAAAGCCGCGGTGCGCACGCACACAGCGACTACCCGGAGCGCGACGACGCCAACTGGATGCGCCACTCGCTGTTCTTCAGCGAAGGCAACCGTCTGGATTACAAGCCGGTGCAGATGAAGCCGCTGACCGTCGACTCGGTTCCGCCCAAGGCGCGGACGTTCTAAGGGATTCGCAAGATCATGAAACGCATTTTTGAAGTCTACCGCTACGATCCGGACAAGGATGCCGCACCGTACATGCAGACCTACGAGGTCGAACTCGACGGTCACGAGCGCATGCTGCTCGACGCATTGGTGAAGCTCAAGAAGATCGACGAAGGCATCGCTTTCCGCCGCTCGTGCCGCGAAGGCGTGTGCGGTTCGGACGCCATGAACATCAACGGCAAGAATGGTCTGGCCTGCCTGACCAACATGAACGATCTGCCGAACAAGATCGTGCTGAAGCCGTTGCCGGGTCTGCCGGTCATTCGCGACCTGATCGTCGACATGACGCACTTCTTCAACCAGTACCACTCGATCAAGCCGTACCTGATCAACCCCGAGCCGGCACCGGAGAAGGAGCGTCTGCAGTCGCCCGAGCAGCGTGATGAGCTCGATGGTCTGTACGAGTGTATTCTGTGCGCATCGTGCTCGACGTCGTGCCCGAGCTTCTGGTGGAACCCGGACAAGTTCGTCGGCCCGGCCGGTCTGCTCCAGGCTTACCGCTTCATCGCGGACAGCCGCGACACGGCGACCAGCGAGCGTCTGGACAATCTGGAAGATCCGTACCGCCTGTTCCGCTGCCACACGATCATGAACTGCGTGGATGTCTGCCCGAAGGGTCTTAACCCGACGAAGGCTATCGGCAAGATCAAGGAGCTGATGGTGCGTCGCGCCGTCTGACCCAACGATCATGCCGGATATCAATCACCAGTCCGATCCGGTCAAACGTGCCCGCCTGCGCTGGCGGGCACGCCGCGGTTTGCTGGAAAACGACCTCATTCTCGAACGATTCTTCGCCAAGTACGAAGCTTCGCTGACTGATGAGGATGTGGGCGCCCTCACAAAGCTGCTCGATTTGAGCGACAACGATTTGATGGATCTGCTGCTAGCGCGTAAAGAGCCCGAGGCGGATCTGGACGGGCCGGACGTGCAGCGCCTGCTGGCGCTTTTGCGTGCCGTGTAGGGGTTTTGGAATTTTTTTGAGGAAGCGATATGACTCCGTCTGATGTTAAAGCCACCCTATCTTTCTCCGACGATTCGCCCAGCGTAGAGCTGCCGATTTATCAGGGAACGATGGGCCCGGATGTGATTGACATCCGCAAGCTGTACGGCCAGACCGGCAAGTTCACGTATGACCCCGGCTTTATGTCGACGGCGTCGTGCAATTCGGCCATCACCTACATCGATGGCGACAAGGGTGAGCTGCTGTACCGTGGCTACCCGATCGAGCAGTTGGCCACCAACTGCGACTTCCTCGAGACCTCGTACCTGCTGCTCAAGGGCGAACTCCCGAACGCCGAACAAAAGAAGGAATTCGTCGACACGGTGACCCGTCACACGATGGTTCACGAGCAGATGAACTTCTTCTTCCGTGGCTTCCGTCGCGACGCTCACCCGATGGCCGTGCTGACGGGTTCGGTGGGTGCTCTGTCGGCGTTCTACCACGACTCGCTCGACATCAATAATCCGAATCACCGCGAAGTCTCGGCGATTCGTCTGATCGCCAAGCTGCCGACGCTCGTCGCCATGGCGTACAAGTACAGCATCGGTCAGCCGTTCGTGTACCCGAGCAACGACCTGTCGTACAGCGCGAACTTCATGCGCATGATGTTCGCGAACCCGTGCGAAGAGTACAAGGTCAACGACGTGCTGGTGCGCGCCCTCGACCGTATCCTGATCCTGCACGCCGATCACGAGCAGAACGCTTCGACGTCGACCGTCCGTCTGGCCGGTTCGTCGGGTGCGAACCCGTTCGCTTGTATCGCTGCCGGTATCGCATGTCTGTGGGGCCCGGCGCACGGTGGTGCGAACGAAGCTGCGCTGAATATGCTCGAGCAGATCGGTTCGCCGGACAAGATCCCCGAATTCATCAAGCAGGTGAAGGACAAGAACTCGGGCGTGAAGCTGATGGGCTTCGGTCACCGCGTGTACAAGAACTACGACCCGCGTGCCAAGCTGATGCGCGAGACGTGCTACGAAGTGCTCAACGAACTGGGCCTGCACGACGACCCGCTGTTCAAGCTGGCCATGCAACTCGAGAAGATCGCTCTGGAAGACGAATACTTCGTGTCGCGCAAGCTGTACCCGAACGTCGACTTCTACTCGGGCATCGTTCAGCGCGCGCTGGGCATCCCGACGTCGATGTTTACCTGCATCTTCGCGCTGGCCCGTACCGTGGGCTGGATCGCGCAGTGGAACGAAATGATCGGCGAGCCGGATCAGAAGATCGGCCGTCCGCGTCAGCTGTTCATCGGCCACACGCCGCGCGAAGTCGCGCCGATCGACAAGCGCTAAGCCTGTCGAGGCGTCCGGCACGGCCCCCGCTTGCCGTGCCGGCACCGCAACCTTGCCGAAACGGCAAGGCGGTGCGGCCCGCAACGAGCCCTCGTTGCGCTATATTCGAATCCACGGCACAAGCTGCCGTGATTCGCACAAATCCCCGGTTCGTCGTGCGTTTACCGCCCGGTTTTCCGGGGATTTCGTATTCCGCCGGCGCGAAAGCGCTATGGCATAATCAAAAGTTCACAGAACCGTAATTTGCGTTCTCAGAACGATATTTCGCCCCCGCGTTTTTTATCATGGCCAAGACGCTGTATGACAAGTTGTGGGATGCACACGTCGTGCATACCGAGGACGATGGCACGACCGTGCTCTACATCGACCGTCATCTGTTGCATGAGGTGACCAGTCCGCAGGCGTTTGAGGGTCTAAAACTCGCGCAGCGTCCGGTCTGGCGTTTGTCTGCCAACCTCGCGGTGTCGGACCACAATGTGCCGACCACGGACCGCACGCAAGGCATTGCCGATCCGGTCTCGCGTTTGCAGGTCGATACGCTCGACGCGAACTGCGATAACTTCGGCATTACCCAATTCAAGATGAACGACGTCCGTCAGGGCATCGTGCACGTGATCGGGCCGGAGCAGGGTGCTACGTTGCCGGGCATGACGGTGGTGTGCGGCGACTCGCATACGTCCACGCACGGCGCATTCGGTGCGCTGGCGTTCGGTATCGGCACGTCGGAAGTCGAGCACACGCTCGCGACCCAGACCTTGCTCATGAAGAAGAGCAAGAACATGCTCGTGAAGGTCGAAGGCACGCTGCCGCGCGGTTGCTCGGCGAAAGACATCGTGCTGGCCGTTATCGGCAAGATCGGTACGGCTGGCGGCACGGGCTACACGATCGAGTTCGCGGGCTCGGCGATTCGCTCGCTCACGATGGAAGGCCGCATGACCGTGTGCAACATGGCGATCGAAGCCGGTGCGCGCGCGGGTCTGGTGGGCGTTGACGATACGACCATCAACTACGTGAAGGGCCGTCCGTTTGCGCCGACCGGTGTGGAGTTCCAGCAGGCCGAAGCCTACTGGCGCGGCTTCCATACCGATGCCGGTGCAGCGTTCGACCACATTGTCGAGATCGACGCCAGCACGCTGCGCCCGCAGGTGAGTTGGGGGACGTCGCCGGAAATGGTCGTGAGTATCGAAGATCGCGTGCCGGATCCCGAGAAGGAAAAGGACCCGGTCAAGCGCAGCGCCATGGAGCGCGCGCTCGAGTACATGGCGCTCACGCCGGATACCCCGATGTCGAGCATCAACGTCGACAAGGTGTTCATCGGCTCGTGCACCAACTCGCGCATCGAAGACATTCGTGCGGCAGCTTACGTCGTGAAGAAGCTCGGCCGACGCGTGGCGTCGAACGTGCGTCTGGCGATGGTTGTGCCGGGCTCGGGGCTGGTCAAGCATCAGGCAGAGCAGGAAGGGCTGGATCAGGTCTTCAAGGCCGCCGGTTTCGAATGGCGCGAGCCGGGCTGCTCGATGTGTCTGGCAATGAACGCCGACCGTCTGGAGTCGGGCGAGCGTTGCGCTTCCACGTCGAACCGTAACTTCGAAGGCCGTCAGGGCGCGGGTGGACGTACCCACCTGGTGAGCCCGGCGATGGCGGCTGCGGCCGCGATCGAAGGTCATTTCGTCGACGTGCGCCGTCTCGTCTGACGGGCAAGCATCGATTTATCCGTCGTTGGACATTTTCTTTGATAGAGACAAGACCATGAAGAAACTGTGGATGCTGATCGGTGCGGTGCTGCTGTTGGGCGTGGCGGGTTGCAACACGATGGCGGGCCTCGGCAAGGACACGCAAGCCGCTGGCTCGGCGCTCGAAAACGCCGCGAAGAAGTGATGCGACGGTGTGCGTCGCGCGGGCAGAAGCCTCGCACGCACACCTACAAATTTCCGGTTTGACGGCCCGCAGTACATGCGGCAGGCCTCAGCCGAACTGTTTTGATCAGGTGGTTCGTGATGGAAAAATTTACCGTCCATACGGGGTTGGTGGCACCGCTGGATCGCGAAAACGTCGATACCGACGCGATCATCCCCAAGCAATTTCTGAAGTCGATCAAACGCACGGGTTTCGGCCCGAACCTGTTCGACGAGTGGCGTTATCTCGATGTCGGCCAGCCGGGCCAGGATTGCAGCACGCGTCCGCTCAACCCGAATTTCGTGCTGAACCAACCGCGCTTCCAGGGCGCGACCGTGCTGCTCGCACGCAAGAACTTCGGCTGCGGCAGCTCGCGTGAGCATGCCCCGTGGGCATTGCAGCAATACGGTTTCCGTGCCGTGATTGCGCCGAGCTTCGCCGACATCTTCTTTAACAACTGCTACAAGAACGGGTTGCTGCCGATCGCGCTGTCCGAGATGCAGGTCGACCATCTGTTCAACGAGACGGCCGCGTTCAACGGCTATCAGTTGACCATCGATCTGGAAAAGCAGGCGGTCATGACGGCCGACGGTCGCGCTTATGAGTTCGACATCGCACCGTTCCGCAAGTACTGCCTGTTGAACGGTTTCGACGACATTGGCCTGACGCTGCGTCACGCGGACAAGATTCGCGCCTATGAGGCCGAGCGGCTCGCCAAGCAGCCGTGGCTCGCAACGCGTCTGCCGGGCTAAGTCCCGCGTAGGCAAGGCACATCCAAGGAGATTGCATGAAAATTGCTGTGTTGCCGGGTGACGGCATTGGTCCGGAAATCGTGACGGAAGCCATCAATGTGCTCAATGCGCTTGGCGAGACGTTCGAGCTGGAAGAGGCGCCGGTGGGTGGTGCGGGCTATGAGGCGGCGGGGCATCCGCTGCCGGACGCCACGCTCAAGCTGGCCAAGGAAGCCGACGCCATTCTGTTCGGCGCGGTGGGCGACTGGAAGTACGACTCGCTGGAGCGCGCACTGCGTCCCGAGCAGGCGATTCTGGGGCTGCGCAAGCACCTTCAGCTGTTTGCCAACTTCCGTCCGGCCATTCTGTACAAGGAACTGGCCGACGCGTCGAGCCTGAAGCCGGAGATCGTCGCAGGTCTCGACATCCTTATCATTCGCGAGCTGAACGGCGACATTTACTTCGGTCAGCCCAAGGGCTTCCGTCAATCGCCGGATGGGGCTTTCGAAGGTGCACGCGAAGGTTTTGATACCATGCGCTACAGCGTGCCCGAAGTGGAGCGTATCGCACACGTGGCTTTCCAGGCCGCAGCCAAGCGCGACAAGCGCCTTTGCTCGGTGGACAAGGCCAACGTGCTGGAGACGTCGCAACTGTGGCGCGACACGATGATCGAGGTCGCCAAGCAGTATCCGGAGGTCGAGCTGTCGCATATGTACGTCGACAATGCGGCGATGCAACTGGTCAAGGCACCTAAGAACTTCGACGTGGTGGTGACGGGTAACATGTTCGGCGATATCCTGTCGGACGAGGCCGCGATGCTCACGGGTTCGATCGGTATGCTGCCGTCGGCTTCGCTGGATGCCAATAACAAGGGGTTGTACGAGCCGTCGCACGGTTCGGCCCCCGATATTGCCGGAAAGGGCGTGGCCAATCCGTTGGCAACGATCCTGTCGGCAGCCATGATGCTGCGTTACACGCTGGGTCGTGCCGAACAGGCCGACCGTATCGAAAACGCCGTGAAGAAGGTGCTGGCGCAGGGGTTGCGCACGCCCGACATCTGGCAGGAAGGCGCGACCAAGGTCGGTACGCGCGAAATGGGCGCAGCAGTGGTTGCTGCGCTATAACGTTGACGGGGCGTCGGGAGACGCCCCTCGGCGCAATTGCAACGATAAGAGAGTGGATAAATGAAAACCGTAGGTCTGGTAGGTTGGCGGGGCATGGTCGGTTCGGTTCTGATGCAGCGTATGCAGCAGGAGAACGACTTTGCTTTGATCGAGCCGGTGTTTTTCAGCACCAGCAACGCGGGCGGCAAAGCCCCGTCGATGGCGAAGAACGAAACTTCGCTGAAAGACGCCAATGATGTCAACGAGCTGAAAAAATGCGACATCATCATTACCTGCCAGGGCGGTGACTACACAACAGAAATCTTCCCGAAGCTGCGTGCAGCGGGTTGGAACGGTTACTGGGTGGATGCAGCGTCGACGCTGCGCATGAAGGACGACGCGATCATCGTGCTCGATCCGGTCAATCTCGACGTCATCAAGAACGCGCTCACCAAGGGCACGAAGAACTTCGTCGGCGGTAACTGCACGGTCAGCTGCATGCTGATGGGCCTGGGCGGTCTGTTCCAGCACGGTCTGGTCGACTGGCTGACGTCGATGACGTATCAGGCGGCATCGGGTGGTGGCGCACAGCACATGCGCGAGCTGCTCACGCAGTTCGGGACGATCAACGCCGAAGTCAAGGCGCTGCTCGACGATCCGCACTCGGCGATTCTCGAGATCGACCGCAAGGTCCTGGCCAAGCAACACGCACTGACGGCTGACGAAACGAAGCAGTTCGGCGTGCCGCTGGGCGGTAACCTGATTCCCTGGATCGACAAGGATCTGGGCAACGGTCAGTCGAAGGAGGAGTGGAAGGGCGGTGCCGAGACCAACAAGATTCTGGGGCTGGGCGACGGCTTCCCGGGCACGCGTGCCATTCCGGTCGACGGTCTGTGCGTGCGTATCGGTGCAATGCGTTGCCACAGCCAGGCGCTGACCATCAAGCTTACGAAAGATGTGCCGTTAGACGAACTGACCGACATCATCGGCCAGGCGAACGACTGGGTGAAGGTGGTGCCGAACACGCGTGAAGCGTCGATGACCGATTTGACGCCTGCGGCCGTGACCGGCACGATGACGATCCCGGTGGGTCGCTTGCGCAAGATGTCGATGGGTCCGGAGTACCTGTCGGCATTTACGGTGGGCGATCAACTGTTGTGGGGCGCAGCAGAACCGCTGCGCCGCATGCTGCGGATCCTGCTCGACGCGTAAGCGTTGCAGCGTATCGGTAAGGCGTGAAGAACGGCGGCCCGCGAGGCCGCCGTCCGCGCTTTGGGAGGCCACTCGTATTGCATGAGTGACCAGTGACAAACGACTGACAGGCTAGACAAGACACAGTGCGGAAATACTCGACCGGCAAGCGCGCAAATTCGTCCCGCAATTCGTTTCGCTTGAGTGCGGCGGCGGCTGTCTTGTGGAGCCTCGGGCTTCTGAACGCCGGCGCGGCCGAGTTCGGTCCGCAACAGGTTCGCTCGGGTCCGGGTCAGCCGTTGCGCGCCGTGATCGTGCTGGGCAATGTCTCGCAGGCCGAGGCCGATGGCTTGTCGGTGAAGCTCGCGCCGCGAGATGCCTTCAGGCAGGCCGGACTGCGCTACGACCCCACGCTCGACAAGCTGTCCGTATCGGTGACGCCCACGGGCGGCCGCGACGCCGGATATAGCGGCACGTATCTCGTGCACGTCGATTCGGCCGAGCCGGTCAGCACGTCGTTCCTCGATTTGTTGCTGGTGCTCGAGTGGCGCACTGGGCGTCAGTCGAATGCCGTGACGCTGTCGGCCATTCCGGAGGCCAGCGCTGCACAGCCGCAGGCTGTCGTGCCTGCCGCTGCGGCCAATTCTGCCGCTGGTGCCGACGCATCGGCTTCCACGTCTCGCTCGGCCGCCCCCGCTGCGGCTGTCCCGGCGCCCGCTGGTAATGGCGCTGAGAGCCGTGCTGCGACCTCGGGCGAGAACGCCCGCACGGTGACGCGCGGCGACTCGCTGTCGTCGATTGCCCGCGAGTACACCGGCGGCGAAGGCGGCACGACGCTGGCCCAGATGATGACCGCGCTGTTCGAATCGAATCGTTCGGCGTTCATCGGCAACGATCCCAACCGTTTGCGTCAGGGGGCGACGTTGAATCGTCCCGCCGATGCGCAAGTGCAGAGCATTCCACCTGCGCAGGCACGCAAGTTCGTGTCCGCCGCGCGGGAACAGTTTGACGCGTATCGCGCGCGGCTGGCCGATTCCACGGCGCAGCAGGCAGCACCGGCCGGTGGCCGCAGTGCACAGGGCGCGATCGAGGCGGGCAAGGCACCGGAAGCTGCCGCCCCCGCCACACGCGATGAGTTGAAGTTGTCGCGACCCGGCAAGGGAGGCACGGCGGGCCGTGCCGGCGGCAACGAAGAAGAGCAAATCGCCCAGGGCAAGGCTCAGACCGAGGCTCAGGGCAGGGTGAATGAGTTGCAGAAGAACGTAGCAGATCTCCAGAAGCTGTTGGCGATGAAGAATCAGGCCGTCGCTAATCTGGAGCAGCAGGCCGCCACCGCTTCCGGGGCGTCTGCGCAAGAGAAGACGGCGAAACCCGCCGATGGCAAGACGACCGCTCCTGCGGTCGCAGGCACCAAGCCGACGACGAGCGCGGCGGCGAATGACACGAATGCCGACGCAAAGGCGGCCGATGCTGCCGCGAGCAATGCGACGGCGGCGGCCGCGTCCGGCGCTGCCGCGAGCGATGCAGCCTTGGCCTCATCGGCTGACGCGAACGCCTCCGACGCACCGGCGGCGGCTGCTCCGGCAAGCGATGCTGCTGCAGCGTCTGCGGCAGCGGCCAGCGCACCGGCGGCCGAATCGAAGCCGACGCCGAACGCTGCCATGAACTGGCGCGCAGTCACGCAGAATCCGTATGTGTTGCCGGGTGCCGGTGTGTTGGTGGTGTTGCTCGGCCTGTGGTGGCTGATGCGCCGTCGCCGCGCCGAGCCGCCGGTCGGCCAGCCGGGACCGTATGACGACGGTCGTGACGCTCGGGGTGGCAACGTAGAGCCAACGTCCTCGCAAGACGAGCCGCACGCGGCTGAAGCCGTTGAGCCTACGTCACATGGCGTTGCGACGGCTGCGGGCGTTGCCGCTGCGGGGGCCGCAGGTGCTGCCGCGCTGTACGCCGCGAATCAGGCAGAGGCCGACGAACACCTCCATCCGGAAGCCGACGCAGCGTGGTCGGAGCCGGAGACGGAAGCGGCCGCGCGCGATGAAGTCGCTCTGGATTCCACGGTCGAAGCATCGAACGAGCTGGATGCATGGGACGCCGAGCAAGTTCCGGTGACCGACGCAGTGGCTGAAACGGCGCATGCCGAAGGCCTTGGCGAGTTGCAGAACGCGGCACAAGCCGAGCAAGTCGCGTCCGAAGCCTTCGACGCGCCTGCCGAGCCTGTGGCGGATGAAGTGCCGCCCCACCACGAGCCGGAGCCGGTGGCAGAAGCCGCCAGCGAGCCGGAAATCGATTGGGATGCGGCATTTGCCGAAGAGGCCGGTCAGACGTCTGCTCCGGAGGATTCACACGATGCGCACGCCGACGATGCGCTGACGTCGCTCGAAGCACTGGGCGCGGCTGCGGCGACCGGCGGTGCTGCCGCTACGCTGTCGCATGTGGAGCATGCGGACGCCACCCCCGAGGGCGGTGTGGCGGGCATGCTCGGTGATCTCGATCTGGGCATTCCGGGCCAGCCGGCGAACGTCGGCACGATTTCGAGCGACGCCTTGCCGTCGCTGAGCCAGGGCATTGGTTCGGTGCAGTTCACGATGGCGCCTCCGGGCGACCCGCGTCTGGAAGCCGCCCACACGGCGGATTCCGGCGATATGACGGACATGGCCGACCTCGACGATGAGCTGAGCGACGCAGACTTCGACGCCGCGATGCAGCAGGCCGCCAGCGCCACGGAAGCACCGCGCAGCTATACCGATGCGGCGCATGAAGCCCCGTCGCTGCGTCCGATGTCGTTCGACTTGTCGGACTTCAGTCTCGATTTGAAGGGCGACGACGCACAGCCCGCCGCCACACCGGCATTCGTCAGCGCCCCGACACTCTCGGACGTGACTGGCGAGGAAGCGCTGGTTGAACATGAGACGCTGGATACGTCGGCACCGCAGACGCCTTACGCCGAAGTGCCCGCAGCGCCGCAGCATCAGGCGGCCGCACCCGAAGCAGCGGTGCATGCGCCGCAGGCGATCGTCCCGCATCCGGTCGAGACCTCGCCAAGCGCTGCTGCGTCGGCACCGGCGGCGGAACCCGGTGTGCCGGACGAGTTCCACACGAAGCTCGAACTGGCGACGGCCTACCAGACGATTGGCGACGACGACGGCGCGCGCGAGTTGCTCGAAGAAGTGATTGCCGGTGGCGACGCCGCACAGCAATCCGTCGCGCGCTCGCGGCTGGCTGAGTTGGGCAAGTAATCCCTGTTCATCACGTCTCGCAACGCGCCTGCGGGTGCGTCGCGAGGCCCGACCCGAACAAGACTGATTGACCGTAGTTTGGGGCGCTCGTTGGTTGAGCGCCCATTTTTCTTTTTCATATGCGAATCGCACTGGGCATCCACTACGACGGCACGGCGTTCTCCGGCTGGCAATCGCAGCCGCACGGCAACACCGTGCAGCAGGCGCTCGAAGCCGCGCTGCGGGAGTTCGGCGGCGTGGCGCTGCCGACCACGGTCGCGGGTCGCACCGACACGGGCGTGCATGGCATTGGTCAGGTGGTGCATTTCGATACCGATCTGGATCGTGCGATGTTCTCGTGGGTGCGCGGCGTGAACGCCTTCCTGCCCAAGACCGTCGCCGTGCAGTGGGCGAAGGCGATGCCGGACGATTTCCACTCCCGTTTCGCCGCTTTCGAGCGCACCTACTTCTACGTCCTGTACGCGAATCCGGTGCGCTCGCCGTTGCTCGAAGGTCGTTGCGGCTGGCTGCATACGCCGCTCGATCTTGAGGCTATGCGTGAGGCGGGTCAGGCGCTGGTCGGCGAGCATGACTTCTCGGCGTTTCGTTCGTCCGAATGTCAGGCCAAGACACCGGTGAAGCATTTGTACGCCATCGATATCGAGCAGCACGGCGACTTCTTCCTCTTCCGCTTTCGCGCGAGCGCCTTCCTGCATCACATGGTGCGCAACATCATGGGGTGTCTGGTCGCGATCGGCCGCGGCCGTCAGCCGGCCAACTGGATGACGCATGTGCTCGCGAGCGGCGATCGCCGTCAGGCCGCCCCGACCTTCATGCCGGACGGCCTGTATCTGGCGCGCGTCGGGTATCCTGAGCGATACGACGTACCCGAGCCAAATTTGGCTGCGTGGCCGTTCCCGATGCCGTGGGCCAAGTCATGAAATCCCCGAATGCTGTGAAGTCTCGTACGCGTATCAAGATCTGCGGCCTGTCGCAGGCGGCCGACATCGACCACGCCGTGGCGCTGGGTGTCGATGCCATCGGTTTCGTTTTCTACCCGCCGAGTCCGCGTTACCTGGACCTCGCGCGTGCGGCTGAACTGGCCCGCCGGGTGCCGTCGTATGTGAGCCTCGTGGGACTGTTCGTCAATGCGAGTGCCGAGGAGATCGCCCGCACTGTGGACGCCGTTCCGCTCACCGCGCTGCAATTCCACGGCGACGAATCGCCCGAGCAATGCGCAACGTTGGCGGAGGCGGCGGGCAACCGTCCGTACATGCGCGCTATGCGTATCGGCCCCGAGACGAAAGACAGCGGCGATTTGCTACAATTCGCCAATACATACACCGCCGCGCAAGGCATCTTGCTCGATGCTCTGGTCGAGGGCTACGGCGGTGGAGGAAAGGTTTTCGATTGGTCACTTATTCCAAAAGACATCGCGCGTCGGGCCGTTTTGAGTGGTGGCTTGAACGCACACAACGTTGCTGAAGCCATCCGCCGGGTGGCGCCCTATGCCGTCGACGTGTCGAGCGGTGTGGAGGCGTCGCGGGGCGTGAAGGATCACGCCCGCATGACGGCGTTCGTGCAAGCGGTTCTCGCTGCCGACGCACAGTGAAGCAACCCGCCGGGGTGGGCGCAGGGGCTCGTTCTCCTGTTCTCCTGCCCACTGGCAACCGATGAGTGACGACCATGTACGATTTCCCTGACGCCAGCGGCCATTTCGGCCAATACGGCGGTGTCTTTGTGGCCGAGACGCTGATCCACGCGCTCGACGAACTGCGTGCGGCCTATGCCAAGTATCAGCACGATCCGGCCTTCCTCGAAGAATTCCATTACGAACTGAAGCACTACGTCGGCCGTCCGTCGCCGATCTATCACGCCAAGCGCTGGAGCCAGGAACTGGGCGGCGCACAGGTGTACCTCAAGCGCGAAGACCTGAACCACACGGGCGCGCACAAGGTGAACAACGTGATCGGGCAGGCGCTGCTCGCGCGTCGCATGGGCAAGCCACGTGTGATCGCCGAGACCGGCGCAGGGCAGCACGGCGTGGCCACGGCGACCATCGCGGCGCGCTTCGGCATGGAGTGCGTGGTGTACATGGGCGCGGAAGACGTCAAGCGTCAGGCGGCCAACGTGTACCGCATGCAACTGCTGGGCGCGACCGTCGTGCCGGTGGAATCCGGCTCCAAGACGCTCAAGGACGCCTTGAACGAAGCCATGCGCGACTGGGTGACGAACGTCGAAAACACGTTCTACATCATCGGCACCGTGGCCGGCCCGCACCCGTACCCGATGCTCGTGCGCGACTTCCAGAGCGTGATCGGCGAAGAGTGCAAGGTGCAGATGCCCGAACTCGCGGGTCGCCAGCCGGACTACGTGCTGGCCTGCGTGGGCGGCGGTTCGAATGCGATGGGAATTTTCTACCCGTACATCGATGTGCCGAACGTGAAGCTCGTGGGCGTGGAAGCGGCCGGGGAAGGCATTGAGACCGGCCGTCACGCGGCGTCGATCATCGGCGGCACGCCCGGCGTGCTGCACGGCAACCGCACCTATCTATTGCAGGACGCTAACGGTCAGATCACCGAGACGCATTCGATCTCGGCCGGTCTGGACTATCCCGGTGTCGGTCCCGAGCACGCCTGGTTACACGACATCAAGCGCGCCGAGTATGTGGGCATTACCGACGACGAAGCCCTGCGGGCCTTCCACGATTGCTGCCGGATCGAGGGCATCATCCCCGCGCTGGAGTCGAGCCATGCGCTCGCTTACGCGTGCAAGCTTGCACCGACGCTGCCGAAGGACCAGATCGTTCTGGTCAATCTCTCGGGGCGCGGCGACAAGGACATGCACACCGTGATGGCGCTGGCCAAGCCAGAACCCTCGGGCACCTGAGCGGCGCGGCGAGACTCCATCGATCCTAAGGTTAAGGACAACAGAACCAGCATGACCGATCTGACTGATCGCAAGGCACAGAATGACGTCCTCGGGACCGAGCGTCCCATGGACGCCACCGAAGCCGCCGCCGCACGTCTCGAGGCCATGGAAGCGGCCGGCGAGTTGCGCGCGCGTTGGGCGCCGGGCGACATCACGTTGCGTCATGCGGACTTCCTGCAACATCTGCACGAACTGGAAGACGGCAGTGTAGACCTGATCCTTGCCGACCCGCCTTACGGGCTCGGCAAGGACTACGGCAACGACTCCGACAAGCGCTCCGGCGAGGACTTTCTCGGCTGGACGTACGGTTGGCTCGAAGCGGCGATTCCGAAGCTCGCACCGCGCGGCTCGCTCTACCTGTTCTGCACGTGGCAGTACGCCCCGGAACTGTTCGTTTTTCTCAAGCAGCGCATGCTGATGATCAACGAGATCATCTGGGATCGCCGCGTGCCCAGTATGGGCGGCAGTACGCGGCGATTCTCGTCCGTGCACGACAACATCGGCTTTTTCGCGATCTCGAAGGACTATTACTTCGACCTCGACGCCGTGCGCGTGCCGTACGACGCCGCCACGAAGAAGGCGCGCTCGCGCCGCATCTTCGAGGGCAGCAAGTGGCTGGAGCTGGGCTACAACCCCAAGGATCTGTGGTCGATCTCGCGATTGCACCGGCAAGACCCCGAACGCGTCGATCATCCGACGCAGAAACCGCTGCACATCATCGAGCGCATGGTGCTGGCCAGTTGCCCGCCCGGCGGTCTCGTGCTCGACCCGTTCATGGGCAGTGGCACGACTGCCGTGGCTTGCGCGCTGCACGGCCGGCGTTTTGTCGGCTACGAGCTAAACGCGCACTACCACGCGCTCGCAAACCAACGACTTCAGAGACTTTCCGATCATGTCCCGCATTCAAGCGACGTTCCAAGCCTTGCAAGCGCAGGGTAAAAAGGGCCTCATTCCGTTCATTACCGCCGGTGACCCGGAGCCGGGGTGGACGGTCAAGCTGATGCATGCACTGGCCGACAATGGCGCCGACGTCATCGAACTCGGCGTGCCGTTCTCAGACCCGATGGCCGACGGTCCCGTCATTCAACGCGCCTCGGAGCGCGCACTCGCCCGCGGCGTGAGCCTGGCCGAAGTGCTGGGCTACGTCGCCGTCTTCCGTCAGACCAACGACCGCACGCCGATCGTGCTCATGGGCTACGCCAATCCGATCGAAGCGATGGGGCTCGACGCCTTTGCCGAACGTGCAGCTATTGCGGGCGTGGACGGCGTGCTGGTCGTCGATTACCCGCCCGAGGAGGCAGAAAGCTTTGCCGGTGCCGTGCGCGCGCAGGGCATCGATCCGATCTTCCTGCTCGCACCGACGTCGACCGATGCGCGCATTGCTGCGGTGGCGCGTCAAGCCAGCGGCTATCTGTATTACGTCTCGCTCAAGGGCGTGACGGGAGCGGCGAGTCTGGATCTGGACAGCGTGGCGTCGAAGATTCCCCAAATCAAGGCGGTCGCCGACCTGCCGGTGGGCGTGGGTTTCGGTATTCGCGATGCCGAAACGGCCCGCGCGGTGGCGAGCGTTGCCGATGCCGTCGTGATCGGCAGCGCCATCGTGCAGCGTCTGGAAAACACGCCACGTGATCTGGAGGGGCAGAACGCGGTAAAATCGCTGGCTGAATTTATCGGCGGTATCCGTCAGGCGCTCGACTCGGGCGCCAAATCGGCGTAAATTCGCGGCAGAAATTTGCCCGAATAGCGCTGCATGACGCAGATCCGCTTGGTGAAACGCTGAATTGAAACGACCGTATTACACGGTCGCCTTGAAATGCCCCGGAAACGCCCGTCTCTTGTTGGGGCGGGCGTTTGGCAAGGAGAAACTATGAGCTGGCTCGACAAGTTGCTGCCCCCGAAGATCAAGCAAACCGATCCGACGCAGCGCAACAAGAGCATCCCGGAAGGGCTGTGGATCAAGTGCCCGTCGTGCGAAGCCGTGCTGTATCGCGCCGACGTGGAAGCGAATCTGCATGTCTGCCCGAAGTGCGACCATCACATGCGCATCGGTGCGCGCGCGCGTCTGAATGCGCTGCTCGATCCCGAAGGCCGCTATGAGCTGGGCCAGGAAATCGTGCCTGTCGACGCACTGAAGTTCAAGGACAGCCGCAAGTATCCGGATCGCATCAAGGAAGCGATGGACGACACCGGCGAGACCGACGCGATGGTGGTGATGGGCGGCGCGATTCACACGCTGCCGGTCGTCGTCGCCTGCTTCGAGTTCTCGTTCATGGCCGGCTCGATGGGCTCGGTGGTCGGCGAGCGCTTCGTGCGCGGTGCGCAAAACGCACTGGAGCAGGGCGTTCCGTTCATCTGCGTGACCGCTTCGGGCGGTGCGCGTATGCAGGAAAGTTTGCTGTCGCTGATGCAGATGGCGAAGACCACGGCCATGCTGACCAAGCTGTCCGACGCCAAGCTGCCGTTCATTTCCGTGCTGACCGATCCGACGATGGGTGGGGTGTCGGCCAGCTTCGCCTTCCTGGGCGACGTGGTGATCGCAGAGCCGAAGGCGCTGATCGGCTTCGCTGGCCCGCGCGTGATCGAGCAGACCGTGCGCGAAAAGCTGCCGGAAGGCTTCCAGCGCTCGGAGTTCCTGTTGCAGAAGGGCGCGATCGACATGATCGTCAACCGTCGCGACATGCGTGACGAGATCGCGCGCCTGATCGCGCTGATGCAGCGTCAGCCGGCAGATGCCGTTGCCTGATACTCGATGCCCTGCGCGCGCGAGTCGCCCAATGACTTGCGCGTGCTCACTCTGGCGATGACGTTGTGCACGCGGTTGCGGTGCCCCAAAGGGCGGTGCAACGGCGTAGAATGACGCAACGCCACGCAAGCGCTGCACCCGCGGCGCCTGAAAGCATCACTTAGCAGGATATGAAGCGCGGACGTTCGTGACGTCCGCGTTTTTGTTTTTCTGCCCGCACATCATGCCGACATACTCCACTCTCGACGCCTGGCTCGCCCATCTTGAAACCGCTCACCCTGTGGGCATCGACATGGGCCTCACGCGCATTGGTCGCGTGAAAGACGCCCTCGGCCTGAAATTCCCGTGCCCCGTCTTCACGGTTGGCGGCACGAACGGCAAGGGCTCGACCTGCGCCATCATCGAAGCCATTCTGCTGTCGGCCGGTTACCGCGTAGGCTGCCATACTTCGCCGCATCTGATCTCGTTCAACGAGCGTGCGCGCGTGAACGGCGAGATCGTCGACGACGCCACGCTGCTGCCGCATTTCGAAGCGGTGGAGAAAGCCCGCACGAGTTTCGACGAGCCGGTCTCGCTCACGTACTTCGAGTTCACCACGCTCGCGATCATGCATATGTTCGCAACGGCCGGGCTGGATGCCGTCATTCTCGAAGTGGGCTTGGGCGGCCGACTGGACGCCGTGAATATCATCGATGCGGATTGCGCCGTCATCACGAGCATCGACATCGATCACCAGCAATACCTCGGTAACACGCGCGAAGCCATCGCGATCGAGAAGGCGGGCATCTTCCGTGCGGGCAAGCCCGCCGTTTGCGGCGACCCGATGCCGCCCGCGACGCTGCTTGCCGAAGCTGAGCGCATCGGTGCCGATCTGTGGCTGTTCGGTCGCGACTTCAACTATCAGGGCGACAAGCAGCAGTGGAGCTATGGCGGACGTCAGATGCGTCGCCCGGCGCTTGCCTATCCGGCGCTTCGCGGCGCGAATCAGTTGCTCAATGCGTCGGCGGCGCTCGCGGCGCTGGAATCGATGCGCGACGTGCTGCCAGTGTCGGCGCAGGACATTCGGCTGGGGCTCGCATCGGTCGAGCTGCCGGGACGTTTTCAGGTGCTGCCGGGGCGTCCGGCCGTGGTGCTCGACGTGGCGCACAACCCGCACGCGGCGGCGGCGCTGGGTCACAACCTCGATGGTATGGGCTTCTTTCCGTACACGTACGCCGTGTTCGGAGCGATGGCCGACAAGGATATCGAAGGCGTGCTGCGGCATCTGGTCGACAAGGTTGATCACTGGCGTTTGTGCGCGTTACCCACGGAGCGGGCCGCGAGTCCGGCACTGCTCGAAGAGAAGCTTCGAGCGGTCGGGTTCGTCGAAGATGCCGATCATTCGGTCGAAACCTTCGAATCCCCTGAGAAAGCCTATGCCGCTGCGCTCGAGCAGTGCGGCGAGAATGATAGAATTGTGGTTTTTGGATCGTTCTTTACGGTGGCGGGCGTAATGTCGCACCGCAAATTGCAACGCCATTGAACGCGAAAGCGCGTATGCCGTGACATTTGCTTACGAGAAATGTCATGCGCATGACGCACCGTATGCGCGATGATCAATCCAACGACGCAAGTTTCGACCTGAGCCAAGGGCCTATGGGATTGTTTTCCTTCCGCAAGAAAGACGCCGAAGCCGTTCCCCCGAAGCGCGGTAGCCGCAGGAGCGGCCGCACCGGCACCCGTACGGCGGGAGGAGGGGGCGAGTACAGCGAGCACGAGCAACTCGACCCGCTGCTGCCCGAAAAGCAACGCGCGCGCCGCCGTCTGGTCGGCGCGTTGGCGCTGGTACTCGCGGCCGTCATCATTTTGCCGATGGTGCTTGCGCCCGAGCCGAAGCCGACGGCCGACGACATCGCCATTCAGATTCCCGGAAAAGATGCGAACTCGCCGCCCGTGCGCGTGAAGCCGCAAGCGGCTGTCGCGCCGCCATCCGACGCGTCACTCGACAAGGGTGAGGAGGCGGTCGACAGCAGCACGCTGGCGAACAGCGCCAAGCCGGCACCGACCGCCGTGCCGCCGTCTGCCGCCGCGCCGATACCGGCCCCGACACCCGCGCCGAGCGTGGTGCCCGAGCCGCAGATCGCGCAGGCCAAGCCGGAGCACAAGCCGGACGCCAAGCCCGAAGTCAAGAAGCCGGAGCAGCACGCCGACGCGAAGCCGGCCGCCAAGCCGGACTCGCACGACACTGCGAAGACGCAGACGAAGCCGGTGCAAGCCAACAACAACGTCGCCGATCCGATCGCGCAGTTCGCGCAGAACAACACGGCGGCCAAACCCGCCGCCAAGCCGGACAATCACGACAACGCGCAGAAGACCGCCGCGAACGGCAAGTATCTGGTGCGTATCGGCGCGTTCTCGACGCAGGACCGTGCGCAGGCATGGCTCGTCAAACTCAAGCTGGTGAACGTGCCGAGCTACATGGTCAAGAGTTCGGTCGACGGCCGTGAACTGTATTTGCTGCGGGCAGGCCCGTTCCCGGATCGAACGTCGGCCGAAGCGGCCGGCAAAAAGATTCGCGATGCCGGTCTGACGGCACAGGTCGCAGAGGCGGGCTGAGTTGGGCGATACGGTGCATAGCGGTCTGTTGACCGTAGTGGATTACGCGGCCATCGCCATTCTGGTCGGCTCGATGTTGCTGGGCATGTTGCGCGGTCTGGTGCGCGAGTTGTTCAACCTCGTGGGCTGGGTGGTGGCGTTCTTCGTCGCGCGCGCCTTCGGTCCGAGTGTCGCTCATTGGCTGCCGGCCGATTTGCCGGGCGGCGAACTGACGCAAGGGGCGCTGGGTTTTCTGCTGGTGCTGGTGGTCGTGGTGTTCGGTGCCGGGATTGTCAGCGCGCTCGTGGGACGCATGACCGACATGATCGGCCTGCGTCCGGCCGATCGCGGGTTGGGCATGCTTTTTGGCATTGTTCGCGGCGCTCTGCTCTTGATGTTGTTGATGGTCGCCGCCAAGTTAACGACATTGCCGCAACAACCGGTCTGGCAGCATTCGGTGACGCGTCCGTGGGTCGAGGCAGGACTCGAGCGGCTGATGCCGTATCTCCCCGAGCCGGTGCAGTACTACCTGCGCAAGCCGGACGCCGCCGTGCCGAGCGTCAATCCATTGGGAAAGACGATTCCCTTGCCACAGATGGAACCCTATCGCGGTGCGCCCGAGTCAGGCGGTCAGGGTGGCCAGAGCGTGCAGCCCGGCACCCCGGGCCAGCCGTCGGGCGGACAGAACGGGCAGATCGGTGCGTCGAATGGCGTCGTCGATCAGGTGACGCGCGGCGCAACGATCGAAGCGACCGAAGTGGTGAATGAGGTGAAGGCAGGTGCTACGAAGGCCGTCTCGACCCGATTGTCGAACCTGATGGGCGGCGCGGGGACGGGATTGAGTGCGCAGGGTACTGCCGACGCGGCGAATGGTCAGCAGCAGGGATGGGGAATGCGCAGTGGCGGATCCAACGGATCGCCCACGCCATCGACCGGCCTGCACAAGGTTTCCGAATGACGGATAATACAGTCCGTTTGATGCAGATTTCGATGTTTTTTGAAGGATTCATGCCATGTGTGGCATCGTCGGTGTAGTCTCCAAATCCCCGGTCAACCAGTTCATCTACGATAGTCTGCTGCTGTTGCAGCACCGCGGCCAGGACGCCGCAGGTATCGCGACGACGGATGGCCAGTCCTTCTACATGCACAAGGGCAACGGCATGGTGCGCGACGTGTTCCGCACGCGCAACATGCGCGACTTGCCGGGCACGGTGGGCATCGGTCAGGTGCGCTACCCGACGGCAGGCTCGTCGAGCGCCGCACAGGCCCAGCCGTTCTACGTAAATGCCCCGTACGGCATCGTGCTCGCCCACAACGGCAACCTGACGAACTGGGAACAGCTCAAGGACGAGATGTTCCGTGTTGACCGTCGCCACATCAACACCACGTCCGATTCCGAAGTCCTGCTCAACGTGCTTGCGCATGAATTGCAGGAAAGCTCGCGCGACGGCCTGTCCGTCGACTCGCTGTTCCAGGCCGTGGGCAAGGTGCACAACCGCCTGCGCGGCTCGTACGCCATCGTCTCCATCATCTCCGGTTTCGGTCTGCTCGCCTTCCGCGACCCGCACGGCATTCGTCCGCTGTGTATCGGCCGCTTCGAGGGCCCGAACGGCACGGAGTGGATGATTGCGTCGGAATCGGTGGCACTCGAAGGCATGGGCTTTGCGTTCGAGCGCGACGTCAAGCCGGGCGAGGCGATCTTCATCAGCAACGACGGCGAACTGACGTCGAAGCAATGCGCGCCGACATCGTCGATGCACCCTTGCATTTTCGAACTCGTGTATCTGGCCCGTCCGGATTCGGTGCTCGACGGCGTGCCCGTCTACGACGCTCGTCTGCGTATGGGTGACTACCTCGCCGAGAAGATTCGCCGCGAGATCGATTACAAGGACATCGACGTCGTCATGCCGATTCCGGATTCCAGCCGTCCCGCTGCGATGCAAGTCGCCAAGCGTCTGGGTCTGAACTATCGCGAGGGCTTCTTCAAGAACCGTTACGTCGGCCGTACTTTCATCATGCCCGGCCAGGCGATGCGCAAGAAGTCGGTGCGTCAGAAGCTCAATGCGATGCGCGTGGAGTTCAAGGACAAGAACGTGCTGATCGTCGACGATTCGATCGTGCGCGGCACAACCAGCCAGGAAATCGTGCAGATGGCGCGCGACGCCGGTGCCCGCAAGGTGATCTTCGCCTCGGCTGCGCCGCCCGTGAAGTTCCCGAACGTGTACGGCATCGACATGCCCACGCGCAGCGAACTGGTCGCCCATGATCGCAGCGACGAGGAAGTGGCCCGCATCATCGGTGCAGACGAACTGATTTATCAGGACGTCGAGGACATGAAGGCCGCGGTGCGCGACATCAACCCGGCGCTGTCGGACTTCGATGCCTCGTGCTTCGACGGTAACTACATCACCGGCGACGTCACGCCCGAGTACCTGAATCGTCTGGAGCAGCAACGCAAGGCACCGAAGGCGCAGGTCGTCGAAGCAAGCGAAGGCGATGAAGGCGAGCCGCGCGGCGCGCAATTAGGCCTCTGAGCCATGCGCGGTCGGGTCTGACATGGCCGGAAGGCTTGTCAGGCTGGGGCTGCCGAGGCCACCGGAGCGGTCGGCGGAGTTTTTCCTTCTCGTCCGGCAACGTGCTACACTGCTTTTCACGTCGATTTGATTTCAGCTTGCGGACGTGGGGGAATATCCCCGAAACAGCTAAAGCGAGGCCTAGACAGATGGATTTCGAGCCCGTTTTGCTGACAAGCGAAACGGGCTTTTCTTTTTTTGGCCGGCGAGTGCGCCGACCCAATGACGAGACACACGATGGATTCCTTCGACTTCGATACCCTGGCGGTGCGCGCGGGCACGCAACGCTCCGAGTTTGGTGAACACTCCGAGGCGCTGTTCCTGACCTCGAGCTTCGTATTCAAGAGCGCGGCCGAGGCTGCCGAGCGCTTCGCACATTCGGAAGAAGGGTTCACGTACTCGCGCTTTACCAACCCGACCGTATCGATGTTCCAGGACCGTCTGGCCGCGCTCGAAGGCGGCGAGGCCTGCATGGCGACGGCGTCGGGCATGAGCGCCATCGTCTCGGTGGTGATGACGGCGCTTTCCGCCGGTGACCACCTCGTCAGCTCGCAGAGCATCTTCGGCTCGACGCTGAACGTGTTTTCGCAGATCTTCAGCCGCTTCGGTGTCGAGACGACCTTCGTCGATCCGACCGACCTCGACGCCTGGCGCGCAGCCATCCGTCCGAACACGAAGATGTTCTTCCTCGAGACGCCGTCCAACCCGCTCACCGACATTGCCGACATCGAAGCCATTGGCAAGATCGCGAAGGAAGCGGGGGCGCTGTTCGTCGTCGACAACTGTTTCTGCACGCCGGTGTTGCAACGTCCTATCGAGTACGGCGCAGACGTCGTGGTGCACTCGGCAACGAAGTATCTCGATGGCCAGGGTCGCGTGCTGGGCGGCGCGATCGTCGGCAAGAAAGACTTCATCATGGGCAAGGTATTCACGTTCGTGCGCAGCGCGGGCCCGACGCTCTCCGCGTTCAACGCATGGGTGTTGCTCAAGGGCATGGAAACGCTGTCGCTGCGTGTCGAGAAGCAGTCGGCCAACGCGCTCGAACTCGCCCAATGGCTGGAGAAGCAGCCGCAGATCGGCCGTGTGTACTACCCCGGCCTGCCGTCGCATCCGCAATACGAACTCGCGAAGCGTCAGCAGAAGGCGGGCGGCGCGATTGTCGCCTTCGAACTCAAGGGGGCGACGCCTGCCGAGCAGCGCGAGAACGCATGGCGTCTGATCGACAACACGCGTGTGTGCTCGATCACCGGCAACCTCGGCGATACGCGTACGACCATTACGCACCCGGCCAGCACGACGCACGGCCGCATCACGCCGGAAGCGCGTGCCGCGGCGGGCATCACCGAAGGGCTGATCCGTCTGGCCGTCGGTCTCGAGTCGCCAGCCGACATTCAGGCCGATCTGGCGCGCGGTTTCGTGAGCTGAGCGGATCGAATACGTCATGAGCAAATTCTGGAGTGCGGGCGTCGCCGATCTGACGCCCTATGTCCCCGGTGAGCAGCCGCAGATGCAGCGGCTCATCAAACTCAATACCAACGAGAATCCGTACGGCCCGTCGCCGCGCGTGCTCGCCGCCATTCGCGACGCGCTCGGTGCCGATGCCGATGCCTTGAAGCTGTATCCGGACCCGGATGCGCGCCGCTTCAAGCAGGCCATCGCCACACGCTTCGGACTGGAAGTGGCCAACGTCCACGTGGGCAACGGTTCGGACGAAGTGCTGGCCAACGTGTTTCAGGGCCTGCTCAAACACGACAAGCCGATCCTGTATCCGGACATCACGTATAGCTTCTATCCCGTGTACTGCGGGCTGTATGGTGTGGCGTTTGAGAACGTGCCGTTGACCGACACGTTCGAGATCGACGTCGACGCTTACCTCAAGCCGAACGGCGGCATCATTTTCCCGAATCCGAACGCGCCGACCGGGCGCGCGCTGGCGTCGGGCGAGATCGAGCGTCTGCTGGCAGGCAACCCGGATTCGGTGGTGGTGATCGACGAGGCTTACATCGACTTCGGTGGCGAGACGGCGGCGACGCTGATCGCGAAATATCCGAATCTGCTCGTCGTGCAAACGCTTTCGAAGTCGCGCTCGCTGGCAGGGTTGCGTCTGGGTTTCGCCATCGGTCATCCGGATCTGATCGAAGCGCTGGAGCGCGTGAAGAACAGCTTCAACTCGTATCCGCTCGACCGCCTTGCGCAAGCGGCGGGCGTTGCTGCGATTGAGGATGAAGCGTATTTCAATGAAACGCGTCAGGCTGTGATCGCGAGCCGCGATGCACTGACGGCGCGGCTGTCGGCACTCGGCTTCGACGTGTTGCCGTCGACGGCGAACTTCGTGTTCGTGCGTCATCCGTCGCATGACGCGGCACAACTGGCGGCGTCGTTGCGTGAGCGTTCGATCATCGTGCGTCACTTCAAACACGCGCGCATTGCCCAGTTCCTGCGGATTACGGTGGGGACGGAGAGCGAGTGTCAGGCGTTGACCGATGCATTGCGGGACGTGCTGGGCGCGTCCCAGCCCGGCTGAAGCAACGCACGTCAGTCGTAAGTGCGCAAGACAACGACGCCGATGCGAGAGATCGTATCGGCGTCGTCGTTTATGACGTTGCCGTCGGGGATGCAACCTCGGAGGTCAGTGACCTCAGACGTGCTGCTGGCGAGCGGAGGATGATCGCGAGTTGCATCGCAAAGCCCAAGGCCATCGCGATCAGGCAGGCTTCGATGCCGAGCGACGATGCGACCCACGCACCCAGAAACGCGCCGAGCGGACGCGCGCCGAAGGTCGCCGTCATCGTCGCGGCCGACACGCGTGCGATCAGACCGCCCGGTGTGACCACCTGGCGCAGCGACGTCGTCGAGATCGTCCACACAATCGGGCCGAAGCCGAACAGAAAGAACGCGATGAAGACCAGCACGTGGGCAGCACCGTGCTTATCGCCGACGGCCAGCACCGATGTCGACGCCATCAATGTCGCCGCGACCGCCGCGCAAACCGGCCCCAAAAGGATCTGTCGTCCGAACGATAGCCGCTGCGCGATGCGCGCGTAACCCATCGCGCCGCACACCATCCCGAAGCCGTATACGCCCAGTGCTGCGCCGACGGCCTGCGCAGAGAATGCGAGCGCGTCGATGGCGTAGTACGCGAAGATCGCCAGCAGTAGATACCACGACGTGTTGAACACGAAAGCCGTTGCGACGATCGATCGCAGATAAGCATTTGTCGTAATGAAGCGAATGCCTTCCGCGAGTTCGCGCCGGAAGTCGCGATGCGATGGCGCGCGGGGCGTTTCTTCAGGCAGACGCGACAGCCAGAACGCGCTGCCGAGCGATAACGCGAAGGCCGCCGCAAACGCAAACGTGCCCGAGGCCACGCCGGCGAGCACACCACCAATTGCCGGTCCTGCGGTGAAGGCGATGCTGCGCGCAGTTTCGAGCCGTCGGTTCGCGGCGAGTAGATGCGCCGGGCCGACGAGCATGGCCACAAGCGACGGCGCAGCCGCCCCGAAGACGACCGTCCCCGAGGCCATCGCGAACCCCAGCGCGCCGAGGGCCGTGAGCGAGAGCCACTTCATCTGGAACAGCGCGAACAGCAGCAGTAATGCGACGGCACGCAGTAGTTCCGCGGCGATCATCAGCGGTTTGCGCCGGTACCGGTCGGCGAGCACGCCCGCAGGCAGGGAGAGCAGCAAGAAGGGCAGCGTCGTGGCGGCTTGCAACGAGGCTGTCTGTTCTGCAGACGCCTGCAATGCAATCACCGCGACAATCGGAATGACTACCAACGTCATCTGTTCGCTGAACTGTGCGGCGAGATTCGCGCGCGACAGCGACGTGACGAGCGACACGACGCGCGCATCGGGCGATGCCGTGTCGGGTGCGATGGCCGTATCCGCCTCGGCAGCGACGGCGGTCGGGCAGGGCGAGAGTGGCGGGCGAGCGTCTGACATGGGAGTCCCTTCGAGATCGATATCACGAAGGGAGTCTAGGCAGATCCCGGTTCGCAGACGCTCCGGTTCTTGCTATTGAATTAACGTTTCCCGCTGTTAGCCCGCCTCGGCCGATAGGGCGGCGAGTCCCGACGGCACATACGCTCGGCCATTGATGCGGCGGGGCGTGGGCACGAACGCATCGCTCAGCACATCGTGCGACGCATCGTAGTACGGTGTGTCGATGTTAAGCAGGCCGAGCATCGTGTGGTCCAGACGGTCGGTCTGGTAGGGACGTTGCTCCACCGCCGGGCGCGCTTTCGCATCGACGGCGTCGCGTGACCAGACCAGCATAGGAATCTCGTAACCGGAGGCGTCGGCCACCGATTGGCCCGAGTGATTGCGCGTGTGACCGACCTCTTGCGCGTGATCCGAACTGAACAGCAAACTCGCGTCCGACGATCCGGTCGCTGCCATCGTCTTGCGAATCAGGCTGGAGACGACAAAGTCGTTGTAGGCGATAGCGTTGTCGTAGTCGTTGCGCGCATGACGTACCCAGAGCGAGCGCCCCTGTGCTTCGAGCGTGGCCATCACGCTGTCATCGGTATTGTCGAAACGCGCGAACTCGTCGGGGTAGCGCATATCGTAGGTCGGGTGCGCGCCCAGCAAGTGCACGACGATGAGCTTGCGGGGCGCGTCGCTCGCCAGCGCCGCTTCGAAGTCCGGCAGCAGATTGCCGTCGAAGTTGTTCTCGCCGCGCCCGGCGCCCTTGTTGATGAAGACACGCTCGTCCGCGCGGTTGGCGACCAACCCAAGCCAACCGTCGTTGGGCATCTGATTCGAGATCCAGTAAGTGCGGAATCCGGCCTCTTTGGCAAGCATCAGGAGGTCGGGTTTGCTCGTCCACGCGTCGGGGTCGTCCAGATGTGCGGGGGTGAGCATCTTCATGAGCGAAGCCATCGTCGCCGGTTCCGAGGACACGACATCGCGGAACACGATGAGGTCGTCGCGCATCGTGTCGAGCATCGGTGTGGTGTTGCGTGCGTAGCCGTAGAGCGACATGTTGTTGCGGTTCGAACTCTCGCCAATCACCCACACCACCGTCTTTTGCGCCGGTCCACGATACTGCACCTTCCAGTCGGCACGCCGCGCCATGTTGCGATCGAGCTGACGCTGCAATTCGTTGGCGTGCGCCAACTGTCCCTTGTAGTCGAGGTAACGAAGCGGCCAGTAGAGCACCGGATTTTCCTTGGCCATCGTCGGGTTCAGATGCAGCGCGACGAAGCCGGTGAAGAGCGTGGCCACGGCGACCTTGCTACGGCGTCGCAGCGGACGAAGCGGACGGTGAGCCTGCGCGCGCGACAGGCGGCGCTCCAGCACGACCACTGCCGACATCAGAATCGTGAAGACGGCACTGGCTTCGACCACGTCGCGCCAGTTATGGCGAAAGAACTCGCCCGTCTCGGCAGTGTTGGTGTTGAATACCGCCTGCAAGACCAGCAGATGATTCGGACGCAAGCCGAAATAATCGCGCAGGAATCCTTTGGTCGCCGCATCGAGAAAGAACACGGCGATGACGCCCAGCGTGGTGGCGCTGAGCCATGCGGGTCTCGCTCGCAGCAGAAGACACAGGCCGCCGAGTCCCGGCACGGCCGTTGCCATGATCGCCGCACTCTTGCCGAACTCGTTCGCGCTGAGCATGCCGAGCGCCCAGAACAGGGCGAGTCCGCCGAGCCCGAGTCCGAGGCGATAAAACAGTGATTTCAAGATGGTCATCCCCTAAAGCTGCCGACACGTCACGGCGTGTCTGTCGATTGCTGCCGCAGGGGCCTTCGGTGGCCCGTCCGCTCATGGCAGCAATTGGATCGCAGCTTCGACCGCAGTTCGCGTATTTGGTGTCGTGGGGACGTTATTTTTGGGACGAATGCCGTTCGGTATTCAGGAATGGCTCGGGAACTTGTTGCGGCGAAGATCGCTGAAGGTCAGTGCAAGCGTGCGCCGTTGGGCACTTTGCGCTCCACGCTGGCCAGGACGATGGCCCCGTCGGCGTCGGCGAAGCCTGTCACCAGCACCTCGGACACGACGCCCGCGATGCGCTTTGGCCCGAAGTTGCACACGCACAGGACCTGTCGGCCGACGAGGGCCTCCGGCGTGTAGTGCACCGTGATCTGCGCGCTCGATGTCTTCACACCTAGCTCACCCAGATCGACTTCCAGCACATACGCGGGTTTTTTCGCTTTTTCGTTGATGCGTGCCGACACGACCGTACCCACGCGCAGCTCGATCTTCTCGAAGTCTTGCCATTCGATGGTGTTCTGGGTCTCGGTCTTGTGCTCGGAATCCGTCATTTGCTGCTCCGTTCGCGGTGCGATGGGGAAGGAACGGGGGAGCGTAACGCGCCGCGCGTGGGGATGGCTTGTGAAATACGGCAGACAGCGTCGGCGCAAGGGCCGTAAGGGCTGTCAGCTGGCGGTCCGGGTGCGTCGCCAGGCGGCGGGCGTCAGGCCGTAGTGCTGACGGAAGGCACGGGTGAGGGCGCTCTGGTCGTTGAAGCCGACGTCCAGCGCGATGTCGGCGAGCGGCGCGTCCTCATCGAGCAACAGAGAAGCAGCGCGGGCGAGCCGCAGGCGCATGAGATGCCGGTGAGGCGTCTCGCCGGTCATCGCCACGAAGCAGTCGTGGAAATGCCGCACGCTCATGCCCGCTTCCCGTGCGAGCGTGGCGGTGTCGAGCGGGGTGGCGAGGTCGGCTTGTAGACGCGCGTCGACTTGCGATAGATCCAGTCGCAAGGTGCGCGAGGCATGACGTGCCGGTGCCAGTCGGGGCGCGAGCGCGGCGAGCCATTCCCGCGCGACGGGGTCGTCGGCATCGAGCGGGCAGCCGTCATCCACGCTGGCGCTCACCCGATGGACCAGCGCCAGCAAACCGGCATCCAGCGCGAAGAACGCCTCCCGCGCGAAGGCGCGCGACGCGCCCGTGGCGTTGGCAATCGCAGCAGGGACATCCAGCACGATCTGCCGGTTCGGCCCGTCGCCTCGATAGCCATGCCGTACGCCCGCCGGAATGACCACGCCGTTGCGCGCGCCCACGCGGCCGTGCTGGGTGGCGTCGCCGTCGAGCGAGAGCGACATGCGTCCGGACAGTCCGATCACGACCTGATGGAAGTCGTGTGTGTCGGTGCTATCGGTGGGACGGTATTCGCGAAGCTCGAGAATCGGGGCGGACATGGCAATGGGGTGGTGCGAATATCACCGCCAGAAGGAATAAGGCGGCAAAGGTGCATGACTTCAGGTTATGAGAAAACGCGCAAAGCTATCCCGGATTGATTGGTTCGGGCGCGCGGGACGCCTCGCTACACTGGTTCACCAGTGGCCGGCGGCGCGTACTCCTCGACGTCCCGGTCTGCATCGCGGGCACCGCTCAGGTGTCTGTGGCGCGCTTCGATTCCACAGGGCCGTGGCCCGTCTTTGGCAGGGAAGTATGACATACGCCGTCACGATCTCGGGCAGCCCGTCGGCCGCCTCACGCAGCGCCCGGTTGCTGCGTTTCGTCGAATCCGATCTGGCTTCGGCCGGCATCGAGGTGCGCCGCATCGACATCCGTGCACTCTCGCCCGCAGCGCTGCTCGCTGCCGATACCTCGCACGACGATCTGCGTCATGCGCTCGCCCAAGTGGCCGGTGCGCAGGCGGTCGTCGTCGCCACCCCGGTCTACAAGGCGGCCTATAGCGGCTTGCTGAAGGCTTTCCTCGATGTGCTGCCACAAGACGGCCTCGCGGACAAACTCGTCGCCCCGTTCGCAACCGGCGGCAGCCCCGCACATCTGCTCGCGCTCGACTATGCGCTCAAGCCAGTGCTTTCGGCGCTCGGTGCGCAGCACATTCTGCGGGGCGTGTTTGCCGTCGATCTGCAAGTACCAAAGGAGGAGGGCGCAACGCTTGACGCCTCCATCGCCGAACGTCTGGGCGCGACCGTCGATCAGCTCTCGCAATGGCTGCATGAGCGCGAAGTGATCCGACAGTGGCCGGGCAAGGTCGCCGGAGGCCTCCGGAATGCACGCGTCGCCGGTGCGACGCTCGCTGCCTGAGCGCCGGAGTCCGTATGCAAGTTTTCTGGTTTATTCCGACGCATGGCGACGCCCGTTATCTCGGCACGTCCGACGGCGGGCGCGTGTTCGATTTCGACTACGCGCGACAGATCGCGAGTGCAGTCGACACGCTCGGCTACGAGGGCGTTCTGCTGCCCACGGGGCGTTCCTGCGAAGACGCTTGGGTGACGGCGTCGAGCCTGATCGGCTCGACGCGTCATCTGAAGTTTCTCGTAGCGATTCGCCCTGGCATCGCATCGCCTGCGCTTACCGCGCGTATGGCGGCGACGTTTGATCGCCTGTCGGGGGGCAGGCTGCTGATCAACGTCGTCACGGGCGGCGACGCCGGTGAACTCGAAGGCGACGGCTTCTTTGCCGACCACGCACAGCGCTACGAAGTGACGCATGAATTCCTTCGCATCTGGCGTTCGATTCTGGAGAAATCGCATCGCGGCGAGAGCGTCGATTTCGACGGCGAACATTTGCGTGCGAAGGGTGCAAAGCTACTGTATCCGCCGGTGCAGACGCCGCATCCGCCGCTGTACTTCGGCGGGTCTTCGGAGGCAGCGCGTCAGATTGCGGCCGAGCAGCTCGATGTCTATCTGACGTGGGGAGAACCGCTGGCCGACGTCGCCGAGAAGATCGCAGACGTGCGTGCGCGCGCCGCCAAACTCGGGCGCACGTTGCGCTTCGGTCTGCGCTTGCATGTGATCGTGCGCGAGACGGAAGACGAAGCATGGCGTGCCGCCGACTCGCTCATCAGCAAGCTCGACGACGAGACCATCGCGCGCGTGCAGACACAGTTCGCGAAGATGGATTCGGAAGGGCAGCGACGCATGGCCGCGTTGCATGGCGGGCGCCGCGACAAGCTTGTGGTCGCACCGAACCTGTGGGCCGGTGTGGGACTTGTGCGCGGCGGTGCGGGCACGGCACTCGTGGGCGATGGCCCGACCGTGGCGCAGCGTCTGCGCGAATACGCGGATCTTGGCATCGACACATTCATTCTGTCGGGCTATCCGCACCTCGAAGAAGCGTATCGCTTTGCTGAACTGGTGTTCCCGCATCTGCCGCGCGAGGTGCGCGAGAAGCTTGGGAACGGTCATGGTTCGTTGTCCGGGCCGATTGGCGAAGTGATGGCCAACAACATCGTGCCGCAGGCGTCGCAAAGCTGATTCGCGCACCTTACCGCCGATACACATCGACTTCATTGGATTGAACGGAATCGGGGCCGCGATGCCCCGGGGGAAATTCGCATGACCCAATCTACGCTGACGACTTCGCCCACCGACGCCACCACCGGCAGCGGCCTCTCCGCCACCGGTGCAGCGGCACCCGGCGCGTTGCAACGCTACGGACGCAGCGCGGCCCGCCGTCTCGCGCCGTGGGCGGTGCCCGTCGTTCTCGTCGCGCTCTGGCAACTCGCCGCAGAGCAGGGCTGGCTATCGACACGGGTGCTGCCCGCACCGTCCGCCGTCGTTGAAGCTGCGTGGCAACTCGCGATCACGGGGCAGATCTGGCGCGATATCGGTGTGTCGACCGGACGCGCCGTCATCGGCTTTCTTATCGGCGGCGGTCTCGGGCTCCTGCTGGGCATGCTGACGGGACTGTCGCGCGTGGCGGAAACGGCGCTCGACTCGTCGTTCCAGATGCTGCGCAACATCCCGCATCTGGCGCTGATTCCGCTGGTGATTCTGTGGTTCGGCATCGACGAGAAAGCCAAATTGTTCCTCGTCTCCATCGGGGTGTTCTTCCCGATGTATCTCAATACGTACGCGGGGATTCGTGCCGTCGATCCGGCGCTGGTCGAGATGGCGCGCAGCTACGGATTGCGCGGCTGGGCGCTGTATCGCGACGTGATTCTGCCCGGGGCGTTGCCGTCGATTCTGGTGGGCGTGCGCTTTTCGCTCGGCCTGATGTGGGTGACGCTGATCGTGGCGGAAACCATCTCGGCGCAATCGGGCATCGGCTATCTGACGATGAACGCTCGCGAATTCCTGCAAACGGACATCGTGCTCGTGGGGATTCTGCTGTACGCGCTGCTGGGCAAGCTAGCCGACGTGCTGGCCAAGGAACTGGAATTTCGCTGGTTGCGCTGGCATCCGGCCTTTCAACGAGGAGCCAACGCATGAGCGCACAACAACTGGCCCCGGTCGCGGGTGCAGACATCGAAGCCGAATGGACGGCCGAACAGCGCGCCACCGGCAATACACACCGGCTGTCGCTCGATCCGCAGGTCGATCCGTTCGGCACGCGGTTGCCGCTCGGGGCGAACGTGGCCGCGCAACGTGGCGCGGTGGGGACGAATCTTAAAGTCGTGCACCCGACGAGTGACGCGCCAACGTCTGGCGGGTTGCGTGTCGATGCCGTGGGCAAGCGCTACGGCGCACGTTCGGTGCTGTCGGACTTTTCCCTGACGATTCCGCGCGGTGGATTCGCGGCCATCGTGGGGCGTAGTGGTTGCGGCAAGTCGACGCTGCTGCGTCTGATCGCCGGGCTGGAGACGCCGGACGCCGGACGCATCACGCTCGACGGGCACGCGCTGGGCGATGCATCCGGCAAGGTGGCCACGCGCATCATGTTTCAGGACGCGCGCCTGCTGCCGTGGCGCACCGTGCTGGAGAACGTCGCCATCGGTTTGCCGAAGTCTTCGCATGCGAAAGCGCGCGACGTGCTGCGCGAAGTGGGGCTGGCCGAGCGCGCCGACGACTGGCCGAGTCAACTCTCCGGCGGTCAGCGTCAGCGGGTGGCGCTGGCGCGTGCGCTGGTGCATCAACCTGATCTGTTGCTGCTGGATGAGCCGCTCGGTGCTCTGGACGCGCTCACCCGCATCGAAATGCATGCGCTGATCGAGCGTCTGTGGCGCGCACACGGTTTTACGGCGCTGCTCGTCACGCACGACGTACAGGAGGCGGTAGCGCTGGCCGATCGCGTCGTGCTCATCGAGCAGGGGCAACTAGGGCTCGACCAAACGGTGTCGCTGGCGCGCCCGCGAGCGCGCGGCAGTGTCGAATTCGCGGGGCTCGAAGCACAGGTGCTCGCGCGCGTGCTGCAAACCGAGGTCGCGCCGTCGTCGCATGTGCCGGTCCCCGAGCCGCTGTGGCCGGCGGCGGCCGTGCGGTGGGCGATCTAGCCGCTTCTCTACACGCGTCTCAACGCGTTCATCTAAGACCACTCGATCACATCTTTTCGAACACAGGAGTTCATCATGGGTATCACCGCCATCAACGTGCGCAACCAGTTCAAGGGCCGTATTCGCGAGATTCTGCGCGGCCCGGTGCTTTCGGAAGTGGACGTCGAGACGCCGAGCGGCATCGTCACGTCGGTCATCACCACGCGCTCGATCGACGAACTGCGCCTGGATATCGGCTCCGAGGTCGTGGCACTGGTCAAGGCCACCGAGGTGTCGCTCGCCAAGCTTTGACGGGCTGTCCGTCGCGTTTTTCCTGAGTAGTCGGCCTGCATCGCGCGCGCGCGGGGGCGTCGTCCGATGCAGGTTGCAGGAAATTCCGAGTCCCGTCTCGGACTGTGCCGCGAATGCACGCACTCGGCTGATATAATGACGGCTTCCAAATGTTGGCGACCCGCCTGCGCGAATCCCTCCGCTGCGGGCGTTTTTGTTTGTCGCCGACGCGATGCACCGAAGCCAAACCATGACCACTGTCCGCACCCGCTTTGCGCCTAGCCCGACCGGTTTCATCCATCTGGGCAACATCCGTTCCGCTCTCTATCCGTGGGCCTTCGCGCGTCACAACCACGGCGCGTTCGTGTTGCGCATCGAAGACACCGACCTCGAGCGCTCCTCGCAGCAGGCCGTGGACGTCATTCTGGAAGGCATGGAATGGCTCGGCCTCGATTACGACGAAGGTCCGTTTTATCAGATGCAGCGCATGGATCGCTATCGCGAAGTGCTGGAGCAACTGAAGGCGGGCGGTCACGTCTATCCGTGCTACATGAGCATGGAAGAACTGGACGAACTGCGCGAGCAGCAACGCGTGCGTGGCGAGAAGCCGCGTTATGACGGTCGCTGGCGTCCGGAGCCGGGCAAGGTGTTGCCCGAGCCGCCGGCCGGCGTGCAGCCGGTGCTGCGCTTCAAGAACCCGCTGACCGGCAGTGTCGTGTGGGAAGACGCGGTCAAGGGCCGCATCGAAATCTCGAACGAAGAACTCGACGATCTGGTGATCGCGCGTCCCGACGGCACGCCGACGTATAACTTCTGCGTGGTGGTCGACGACATCGACATGGACATCACGCACGTGATTCGTGGCGACGACCACGTGAACAACACGCCGCGTCAGATCAACATCTTCGAAGCGCTGGGCAAGAAGTGGCCCGTGTACGCGCATTTGCCCACGGTGCTCAACGACCAGGGCGAGAAGATGTCGAAGCGCAACGGCGCGATGAGCGTCGTGCAATACCGTGAGGAAGGCTATTTGCCGGAAGCCGTGGTGAACTATCTGGCGCGTCTGGGCTGGGCGCACGGCGACGCGGAAGTGTTCTCGCGCGAGCAGTTCGTGGCGTGGTTCGATCTGGAGCATCTCGGCAAGTCGCCCGCACAGCACAACCCGGAAAAGCTTCAGTGGCTAAACAATCAGTATCTGAAGCAGGCGGACAACGACCGTTTGGCCGGGCTGACCGAGCCGTTCCTGCAAAAGGCGGGCGTGTCGATCGAGGGTGGTCCGTCGCTGGCCGGTGTCGTCGGTCTGTTCAAGGATCGCGCCAACACGATCAAGGACATCGCGGCGAGCGCCGAGATGTTCTACCGTGCACCCGCCCCGTCGGCTGAAGACATGACGCAGCACATGACCGATGCCGCACGCGCCGCCGTGAAGGATCTGGCGACCGCGCTGGCTGCGCTGCCCGAATGGAAGAAGGAAGCCATTTCGCCCGCGTTCAAGGCCACGCTCGCGCAGCACGGCATGAAGATGCCGCAACTCGCGATGCCGGTGCGTCTGCTCGTCGTAGGCACCACGCACACGCCGGCCATCGACGCCGTGCTGGAACTGCTGGGCCGCGATGCAGTTCTGGCGCGTCTGGCCGCCTGACCGGTTCGACGTCACGGCACGATCTTCCGGCGCAGCTACGGCGGTGCCGGAAACAAAAAACCCCGGGATGCGTGAGCATCACCGGGGTTTTTTACTGGGGACGCCGCGAGTGCTGCGTCCCTGATACTTTGCAAGTGCTTACGCCTGCGAGCTACCTTCCGCGGAGACGGAGAGCGTACCCGACTTGGCCGACGGGGCCGGGCGCTTCGTGAGCGAATAGCCTTCGAGCAGCTTGACCATCTGTGCGTAGATCTTCGGGTTGCCCGCGAGGATTTCGCCTTCGAACAGGAAGTCCGACTCGCCCGTGTAGTTGCCGACCAGACCACCGGCTTCGGTGATCAGCAGGCTGCCGGCGGCCATGTCCCACGGGTTCAGACCTTGCTCGAAGAAACCGTCCATACGGCCTGCGGCGACGTTGGCCAGATCCAGCGCGGCTGCGCCCGGGCGACGGATGCCAGCGCAATGCTCGGTCATCGTGCCGAACATCTTCAGGTAGTTTTCCACGCCTTGCAGATCACGGAACGGGAAGCCCGTGCCGATCAGGCCATCGGCCAGACGATCACGGCGCGAGACGCGAATACGTTTGCCATCGAGGAAAGCACCGCGGCCGCGCGAGGCGGTGAACAGTTCGTTGCGGGTCGGATCGTAGATCACGGCTTGCGAGACGACACCCTTGTGTGCGAGGGCAATCGACGTGCAGTAGTAAGGCAGGCCGTGGATGAAGTTGGTGGTGCCGTCGAGCGGATCGATGATCCACTGGAATTCCGAGTCGGAATTGCCGTGCTCTTCGCCCGATTCTTCGGCGAGGATGGCGTGGTCGGGATAGGCTTCGAGGAGGACGCTGATGATCGCTTGCTCTGCCGCTTTGTCTACTTCCGTCACGAAGTCGTTGTGCTGCTTCTTGCTGACCTGAACCTTCTCGATGTCCAGGGAGGCTCGGCTGATGATGGAGCCGGCGCGGCGCGCGGCTTTCACCGCGATATTGAGCATGGGATGCTGCATGACAGATTCCTGTTAAGGCCATCGCTGGCGTGACGCGCGACCCCCATTGGGCCGGTCGGCAAGCGTGGCAGACAAAGCGAACAAATTGAGCAAGAGCGATGCCCCGACAAGCGCCGCGCACTGTGTGGCGGCTCGTTTGCAGGGGCGAAAACGCGTATTTTAGCAAAAATGCAGCGGGTGCGCTTCGGAACCTGTACGTTCTGACCCTTTTTGCAGTTTTTGCCCCGTGCCATGCGTTGTTGGCAGCGCTGTCGGTGCGTGTTTGCCGGGCATTTCGGCGGCGTGCCGTCCGGCGTCGGCCCGCCGCCGCGCCGAATCAGGCAAAATAGCGCCGTTGTGCGCTGTCCACTGTCGTTTCCGCTCTCGCTCCCGATTCCCCTCTATCGCCGTCTCATGTCCCAGTCTGCTCCGTCCGCTACCCATTCCCCGTCGCCGTTGTTCGATCAGGTGCGTTTCGTGCTCAACGAGACGAGTCATCCGGGTAACGTCGGCTCGGCCGCGCGTGCGATCAAGACGATGGGTTTTGGCCGACTGGTGCTGGCTGCGCCGCGTGCCGGGGCTGACGTGCTGTGCGATCCGGAAGCGATCGCGCTTGCCAGCGGTGCCGACGACGTGCTCGCCAACACGCTGATCGTGCCCGATCTCGTCACGGCATTGCAGGGCGTGAGTTGGGCCGTGGCGCTCTCTGCGCGCTCACGAGAGTACGGGCCGCCGAACGCCGAGCCGCGCGAGAGTGCGGCCATCGCTGTGCAACATGCGGGGCAGGGCGAAGCGGTGGCGTTCGTGTTCGGCAGCGAGCGTACCGGTTTGTCGAATGTGGACGTGGACCGGTGTAATGCGCTCGTGCACATTCCCGCTAACCCGGTCTATAGCTCGCTCAATCTTTCGCAGGCCGTGCAGCTGATCGCCTGGGAAATGCGCATGGCGTGTCTGGCGCAGGAGCGCGGTCACGCGCCAAAGGTCGTAATGGTGGCGCCACCGGTCGCCGATGCCGCTTCGCATGACGCGCTGGCGACACGCGACGATGTCGAAGGCATGCTCACGCATCTGGAGCGCGCGCTCGTCGAACTCGATTTTCTCGACCCCGACAATCCCAAGAAGCTGATGACGCGATTGCGTCGTCTGTTCGCGAAGAGCCATCTGGAGCGCGAGGAAGTCAACATCCTGCGTGGCATCTCGAAGCACATTCTGGAGCGCAAGGTGCGCCGCTGATGGCTGCAAATATCGCGAAAACGCCCTACAATCGTGACTCATATGCTTATACGCCTTTCGCGGATATGAATCGTTTGCGCCAGCGTTGCGCCGCCTCTCTGCCTTACCACGTCCACTGTTGTTAGCCCCGCGCTGACCTGCGTGACGCGTTGCCTCGTCGGCGTGCGTCACCGCTTCGCTGCGTCGCAATGCGCCGCCTGCCACGGCCGACGCACTGCATATCGCTGCATTCCTGCACACCCGGAATCACCCGCTAATACGCGACGATCCGTCCCCAAGACGGCCGGACGCCGCACGACAGGACAGAACTCAGGCTTATGTTCACTCGTCTTCGCGAAGATATCGCCGCCATCCGGCAAAAGGACCCGGCTGCCCGTAGCAACTGGGAAGTCTTCACTTGCTATCCCGGCCTGCATGCCGTGATGTTGCATCGGGTGGCTCATCGTTGCTGGACGTCGGGTTTCAAATGGTGCGGACGCTACATCTCGCAATATGCTCGCTTTCTGACCGGCATCGAGATTCATCCGGGTGCGACGCTGGGCCGGCGCGTCTTCATCGATCACGGCATGGGCGTGGTGATCGGGGAGACGGCGGTGATCGGCGACGACTGCACGATCTATCAGGGTGTGACGCTCGGGGGCACGTCGCTCGCGCGCGGCGCGAAGCGTCATCCGACCTTGGAAGCGGGCGTGATCGTGGGGGCGGGGGCGAAGGTGCTCGGTGGCTTTACGGTGGGCGAGGGCGCGAAGATCGGTTCGAACGCGGTGGTGGTCAAGCCGGTACCGGCGGGTGGCACGGCGGTGGGCAACCCGGCGCGCGTCGTGCGTCCGGGTGCGCCGCGCGAGGGCGCAAAGGCTGGCGAAGGCGAGTGTAAGCCGAATCAGCCGAATAAGCCGGAATCGCCGGAGTTCTCGGCCTACGGCATTACGCCCAACGCCGATGACCCGGTCTCGCTTGCGATTCACGGCCTGATAGAGAACGCCACGGATCAGTCGCACAAAATCGATGTCATGGTGGCGGCGCTCAACCAACTCGGCGCGCATCTCGAAGCGCTCGGTGCGAGCAAGATCGACACTGCGGAACTGCGCAAGCTGGGCAAGGAAATTCAGGATATGTGACGCGGTGGACCCTTGTGTCGACGTCTCTGATCCAAACAAAAACGGCTCGTCAGCAACGAGCCGTTTTTACATCTCAACGCTTATGTCGCAGAGGGCGCGAGGTCGATGGCCCGCAAGCCGTGCGCGTCCCATTGCAGATAGCCGCCGCGTGGGGGATCCAAATCGAATTCCCAGTCGGGCAGGACCCAGCGTACGCGTCTCCCGTCGACGTGACGTGCCGGACGATGCGTGTGGCCGTGCACCAGCGTGCGCTCGCCTGCGGCGTCGAGCAGCGCGGCGATGGCATTGGCGTTGGCGTCGGCGTAGGCCATGCGATGTGCGCCCTTGGCGGCGCTGCGTCGGCGGATGCGATCCGCAATCCCCATGCGCATGCGCAGCGGCAACGTCAGGAAAAAGGCTTTGCCGAGCGGTGAATGCGCAACGCGGCGAAAGCGCTGATAACCCACATCGTCGGTGCACAGCTGGTCGCCGTGGCTGAGCACGAGCGCCTGGCCGAGAAACGAGAACACGCAGGGATCGTCGAGCATGACCGCGCCCGCCGCGCGCGCGAAGCGCTTGCCCAGCAGGAAGTCGCGATTGCCGCGCATCACTGCGATGGGCACGCCGCTGGCCGAGAGTGCCGCCATCGCGGCCGTCATGCGGCGCGCAAACACGCCGAGCGGTTCGCTGGCGGGCGGGGCCGAAGCGGCAGGAGCGGACGCGGGTTCGGTGTCGCGGTCGGCATCGAGCATGTCGTCGCCGATCCAGTATTCGAACAGATCGCCGAGGATGAAAAGGATGGACGCTTCACGCGCGGGGCCGCGCAGGAAGTCTTCGAAGACTTGCACCGTCTGCGGCAGGGCCGGCGAGAGGTGAAGATCGGAAATGAAAAGCGCGGGCCCGTCGCCCCGTGGTGTTACGGGGCATTGCGGGCACCGCGCAGTCGATACTGGCATCGAGTGTCGCAGTTCGCGTGAGGGCGCTTACGCGACGATCACAGCCTTCTCGATCACGACGTCCTCAACCGGCACGTCCTGATGAAAGCCCTTCGAACCGGTCTTCACGCCCTTGATGGCGTCGACCACTTCCTGGCCTTCGACGACCTTGCCGAACACGGCGTAACCCCAGCCTTGCGGCGTGGGCGAGCTGTGGTTCAGGAAGTCGTTGTCGTTCACGTTGATGAAGAACTGGGCGGTGGCCGAGTGCGGATCGTTCGTGCGGGCCATGGCCAGCGTGTACTTGTCGTTCTTCAGGCCGTTGTTGGCTTCGTTTTCGATGGTCGCTTCGGTCGGCTTTTGCTTCATGCCGGCTTCGAAACCGCCACCCTGAATCATGAAGCCGTTGATGACGCGGTGAAACACCGTGCCGTCATAGAAACCGTTCTTGACGTAATTCAGGAAGTTCTCGACCGTCTTCGGTGCCTTGGCTGCGTCGAGTTCGATGCGAATGACGCCGTGATTGGTGTGCAGTTCAACCATGATGCTTTCCTTCTAATGAAATGATCCCGGCGGGCCGGAGGATTTTCAGCGTTTGACGACGCTGGCCGATTCGATCACGACCGTCGTGGAGGGCACGTCGGAATACATGCCCTTGCGGGTCGTGGCCACACCCTTGATCTTCTCGACCGTGTCCATGCCGGACACCACCTTGCCGAATACCGTATAGCCGAAGCCATCCGGGTTGGGGTAATCCAGTGACGCATTATCCTTCACATTGATAAAGAATTGCGCGGTCGCGGAGTTCGGATCGGAGGTGCGGGCCATGGCGATGGTGCCGACGGTGTTCTTCAGGCCGTTCTTCGATTCGCTGGGAATGGGCCCGTGCGTGGGTTTCTGGTCCATGTTCGGAGTGAAACCGCCGCCCTGAATCATGAAGCCGTTGATCACGCGATGGAAGATCGTGCCGTTGTAGAAGCCATCGTTGACGTACTGAAGGAAGTTCTCGACCGTCTTCGGTGCTGCCTTCGGGTTAACTTCGACCACGAAATTGCCGAGCGACGTCTTGAATTGCACCTGCGGCTGCGCGTTCTGCGCAAAGGCGGGCAGGCTTGCGCCCGTCAGGGCCGCGGCCGCCACCACGGTGGCAACGCTGCCGAGCATGGCGCGACGCAGGCGATTCGGAAAGGACATGCGTGTCTCCCTGTATCGATGAGAAGGGGGAATGAGGAACGGAGTTCGAGTCGCTAGCCCGGGCTTAGTTGCCCGACTTGCCGATGTTTTTCACTGCGGCGTCTTCGCCGGGCTTTTGCGGCGACGGCGTCTGACTGACAGGCGCGGCGCGTTGCGGGGTCAGCATATTGGACAGCAGCTTTTCGCGGTTCGACACGCGGGCCGTCGGCGCGAGCTTCAGAGATTTCTGATAAGCCTGCTGCGCGAGCTTGGCGTAGATGTCGCCCAGATTCGAATACGCGACGGCGAAGTTCGGGTTGTTGCGAATCGCGCTTTCGAGAGCGGCACGCGCCTTGTCGTACTCCCCGGCCTGCGCGTAGAGCGCGGCCAGGTTGTTGAACGGCTCGGGCAGTTCCGGGAAGTCCTGCGTGAGCGCCGTGAAGGCGTCGATGGCTTCCGCATTACGGCCCATTTCCATCAGCACACGACCGCGCGTGAAGCGCACCTGCGCGTCGCGCGGGTATTGCTTCAGATGCTCGTCGATCTTGGTCAGGGCGTCGTTGAACTTGTCCGCATCGACCAGCTTGTTGATGGTCGATTCGCTCGCTTGCTGCGGCGTTTGCAGCGGTTTGGGCGGGGGCGGATCGGTGATGGCCTGCGCGCCGGCGGGCAGTGCGAACAGCGCGCTGGCTACGCCGAGCGTCGCGGCCGCGAGCGTGAGCGCGCGTGCGCTGCGCGAGACAGCGGCGAGCGGGCGCACATGGGAAAGAAGGCGCGAAGGAACGTGCGTCAGGGGAGACAAAAGTGACCGGCTTCGTTGCGTCATAGTGGGTGCTTGGGATACCTGAGAGGTGCGCAAGAGATGCTATACTCGGCCGCATTCTAACAAAACACCTGCGCCCGGCCCGCGCCATTTCTCGATGTGGCGGTGGAGGCGGTTCGCAGGTTCGTTTTTTCTACCGCACGGCGCGCAGCCCGCCTCGCGATATCGCTCTCGTTTCACACGGGGATATCGTCGCAGCGTCCAGCGCTGTTGCCGCCCGGTCAAGCGCATATCTATGGATTCACTCCGTGTCTACAACTCGCTCGCGCGAGATAAACAGTCGTTCACACCCCTCGTTCCCGGCGAAGTTCGCATGTATGTCTGTGGGATGACGGTGTACGACTACTGTCACATTGGTCATGCGCGCGTGATGGTGGTGTTCGACATGGTGCAGCGCTGGTTGCGCACGCTCGGCTATCGTGTGACGTACGTGCGCAACATCACGGATATCGACGACAAGATCATCAAGCGCGCAGTCGAGAACGGCGAGACCATGCGCGAGCTGACTACGCGTTTCATTGCTGCAATGCACGAAGACGCCGATGCGCTCGGCGTCCAGCGTCCCGACCATGAACCGCGTGCGACCGACTTCATTCCCCAGATGGTCGATATGATCGGCACGTTGCAACGCAACGGCTACGCCTATCAGGCCGAAGATGGCGACGTGAACTATGCCGTGCGCAAGTTCTCGACGTACGGGAAGTTGTCGGGTAAGTCCATCGAAGACCTACGTGCGGGTGAGCGCGTGGCGGCCAATACGGCGAAGCAGGATCCGCTCGACTTCGTGTTGTGGAAGCGCGCGAAGGACACCGAGCCGGACGAGTCGAAATGGGCGTCGCCGTGGGGTGCTGGCCGTCCGGGCTGGCACATCGAGTGCTCTGCCATGAGCTGCCAGCTGCTCGGCAACCATTTCGACATTCACGGCGGCGGTGCGGATCTGCAATTCCCCCATCACGAGAACGAGATCGCGCAGAGCGAAGGGGCGACGGGCGAGACGTTCGTCAATTACTGGATGCACAACGGCTTCGTGCGCGTGGACAACGAGAAGATGTCCAAGTCGCTCGGCAACTTCTTCACCATTCGTGAAGTGCTGGCGAAGTTCGACGCGGAAGTCGTGCGCTTCTTCATTCTGCGCGCCCAGTATCGCAGTCCGCTCAACTACAGCGATGCCCATCTGGACGACGCGCGCGGCGGTCTGACGCGTCTGTACACGGCGCTCAAGGATGCGGTGGGCGACGGTGCGCCGCTGGACTGGAACGAGCCGTTTGCGCAGCGATTTGCCGCCGCGATGAACGACGACTTCAACACGCCGGTCGCCATTTCGGTGTTGTTCGAGCTGGCCGGTGAAATCAACAAGCAGCGCGATCCTGTGCTGGTGCGTCAGTTGCATGGGCTGGCGGCGACGCTGGGCCTGCTCGGCCGCGATCCGCAATCGTTCCTGCAAGGGGCGACGGGCGTTGATGAGGCGGGCGATGGCGATGCACTGCGTGCGTCGGTCGAGGCGCGTATCGAAGCGCGTGCTCAGGCCAAGCGCGAGCGTAATTTTGCGGAAGCCGATCGCATTCGTGCCGAATTGCTGGCCGAGGGGATCGTGCTGGAAGACCGTCCCGGAGGCGCCACCGAATGGCGTCGTGCCTGAGCGCGACGCATCGAGGCAAAACACTCATGGTGACTCGTAAATCCGTAGCCGCGAAGGTCGCAACCGGGACCCCGGCGGCCAAGCGTTCGGCAAAAGGTTCGACGACGGCGAAACCGGTGTCGGCACCGGTCGACGGCGCGCGTCGCAGTCCGCTGAAGTCGACCGGCTCAATCGCGTCGACCGCAACGCGGACGGCGACCGTCAAGCCGACGATCAAGCCAGCAGGCAAGACGGCGGCGAGCAAGACAGCGAAGGCACCTGCGAAGTCGTCCGGCGTGGGCGCAGCCCGCAAGGCGTCGGTGTCGAAGGCCGGGCCGGTCGTCGCAAAGAAGGCGGCTTCGAAGGCGCCTGTGAAGACCCCGCGCAAGACCTCCGCGAAACCGGACGCGTCCAGCGCGGCCACCACGCGGCGCGTTATCGCCAAGCGCGACGGCGAGACGCGCATCGTCACGCCGGAGATCGAGCGTCTCGAACATGAGATGGTCGAGCAGGCGGTGACGGGCGTTGTGCCCTTGCCGGTTGCGCCGGGCGCAACGCGTCCCGACTTCTGGGATCAGGCGTGTGCCGATCTCATGAAGCGCGACCGGATTCTCAAGAAGCTGATTCCTCAGTTTGGCCCGGCGCATCTGACCGGGCGCGGCGAGCCGTTCGTCACGCTCGCGCGCTCGATCGTCGGTCAGCAGATTTCCGTGAAGGCGGCGCAGGCCGTTTGGGATCGCGTCGTGGCGATCTGCCCGAAGCTCTCGCCGTCGCAGTTCATCAAGGTGGGGCACGATGCGCTCGCCGGCTGTGGACTGTCGCGTCGCAAGGCCGAATACATTCTCGATCTGGCGACGCATTTCAAGTCGGGTGCGTTGCATGTGGATGCATGGGCGAGCATGGACGACGAGGCAGTCATTGCCGAGCTGACCGGCATCCGCGGCATCGGCCGCTGGACGGCGGAGATGTTCCTGATGTTCAACCTGCTGCGTCCCGACGTTCTACCGCTCGACGATGTCGGGCTGATCAACGCCATCAGCGTCAACTATTTCAGCGGCGAGCCCGTCACGCGAAGCGAGGCACGCGAAGTCGCTGCCAATTGGGAGCCCTGGCGCTCCGTCGCCACGTGGTACATGTGGCGAAGTCTCGAACCGGTGCCAGTCGAATATTGATCGATACCGATCATTTACGGTTTCTATAGACGCGAGGACGTATAATCCGCGTCCATTCCGTCTCATCCAGTCATTTTTGACGGCTATTGCGGATCGGCAGGCGATGAAAGTTGCCTATCTCATCCGGGTAGACGTTACCGGCGGTACAATACGCTGCCGCATTTCCGGGGAAACCTGATGAAGAACACCTTTTTGGATTTTGAACAGCCGATCGCCGAACTCGACGCGAAGATTGAAGAGTTGCGCTTCGTGCAAGACGATTCAGCCGTCGATATTTCCGAAGAGATCGAGCGCCTCTCCAAGAAGAGCCAGCAGCTCACCAAGGACATTTACGCAAACCTGTCGCCGTGGCAGGTTTCTCAGATCGCACGCCATCCGCAGCGTCCGTACACGCTCGATTACATCCGCGACATCTTCACCGATTTTCATGAGCTTCATGGCGACCGTACCTTCTCGGACGATCACGCCATTGTGGGCGGCATGGCGCGCTTTAACGGCCAGGCCTGTATGGTCATCGGTCACCAGAAGGGTCGCGACACCAAAGAGCGCGCCATGCGCAACTTCGGCATGCCGCGTCCGGAAGGCTATCGCAAGGCCTTGCGTCTGATGAAGATGGCCGAGAAGTTCGGCCTTCCGCTCTTCACGTTCGTCGACACGCCGGGTGCCTATCCGGGCATCGATGCCGAAGAGCGCGGTCAGTCGGAAGCCATCGGTCACAACCTGTACGCGATGACCGAACTCAAGACGCCGATCATCACCACGATCATCGGTGAGGGTGGTTCGGGCGGTGCGTTGGCCGTGGCTGTCGCCGATACCGTCATGATGTTGCAGTTCTCGACGTATTCGGTGATTTCGCCGGAAGGTTGCGCATCGATTCTGTGGAAGAGCGCTGCGAAGGCCCCTGAGGCTGCCGAGGCGCTGGGCCTGACGGCACATCGTCTGAAGGCACTTGGCCTGATCGACAAGATCGTCAACGAGCCGCTGGGTGGCGCGCAACGCGATCCGCTCGGTATGGCCGGTATGCTCAAGCGTGCGCTGGCCGACTCGCTGCGTCAGTTCCAGGGCATGAGCCACAAGGAGCTGCTCGAGCGTCGTTTCGAGCGCCTGATGAGCTATGGCAAATTCAAGGAAGCCGGCACGAAGTAAAGCGCATGCCGATGCGTCGTCGCCCGTCGTGGCGATGACGCCGAATCCGATGCCTCATCACGATTCCTCTGCTGCCGCGTTCGCATCTGCCCGATGCGACGCGGCAGTTGCACATGTAGACGTCGCATTACGTCTTGCATTGACGGCGCACGTCCTGCCCGGTCGCGATTCCCCTGCATCGCCCACGCCACGTCTTGCACTCGCGCTCAGTGGCGGCGTCGATTCAATGGTGCTACTCGATGCGTTGGCGCATTGGGTGCAAAAGCGCCGCGAAACCGGGGCGTTAGGCGAAGCGGACGAGCCGATGCCGCAGCCGCTGGCCATCCACATTCATCACGGGCTCTCCGAGCATGCTGACGACTGGCTCGCTGTGTGCGAGCGCGAGGCGCGTCTTCGTGGGTTCGCCTTCGAAGCGCGACGCGTGAGTGTGCCGATGGATGCGCGACAAGGTATCGAAGGCGCGGCGCGTACGGCGCGATACGAAGCGCTGGCGTCGATCTGCCTGGCGCATGACGTCGATTGGTTGCTGACGGCGCATCATGCCAACGATCAGGCAGAGACCGTGCTATTGCAGATGTTGCGCGGTGCCGGGCTGCCGGGCGTGGCCGCGATGGCGTTGGAAGGTGCGTTGCCGGTCGTTGGGCATCGCTCGGATCGTGTGCGTCTGTTGCGACCGTTGCTCGACGTTTCGCGCGAGACGGTGCGTGCGTACGCCAAGGCGCGATCGCTGACGTGGGTCGAAGATCCGTCGAACGAAGATCGTCACTATTTGCGCAATGCGTTGCGTCACGACGTAATGCCTGCGATTGCGTCGCACGTGCCTGCTTATCGCGAGACGCTGGCGCGATTTGCGCGTCATGCTGCGCAGGCGCAGACATTGCTCGATCAATTGGCGCGGCTCGATTTCGAGAGGGCGCGTGCGCCGACTGTGGGCGACGACGAGCGTTTGCAGAGAACGCATTTGCAGGGCCTCGACGCGGCACGTCTGGCGAACTTGCTGCGTTACTGGACGGCACGTCGCGGCCTGGCGACGCCGCCGGAAGCGCGTCTTGATGAGTGGGTGCGTCAGATTCGTGATGCGCAGGCGGACGCGTCGCTCGAATTGCCGCATGGCGAAGCGGTGCTGCGGTTGTATCGCGACGAATTGCAGTGGACTGCGATCTACGAGACGGCGGATCCGGACGATGTGGCGTCCGACGTCGTGCTGCGCTGGGCGGGTGAGCGCGAGTGGCATTTGCCGCAGTGGAAGGGCAGCATCGTCTTCACACCGGTGAGCGGCGATGAAGAGGCGTCGGGGAGCATCGACGAGCGGGTGTTGCGCGCATCGGCGTTAGTCGCAAAGGCGAGGGCGGGTGGCGAGCGCTGGCGAGAGCATGCGCAGGGCCATTCGCGGTCGCTGAAGCATTGGTATCAGAGTCGAGGTGTTGCGGCGTGGTTGAGAAACGTACCGATCGTGTGGCAGGCGGGGGTGATCGTCTTCGTCCCGAGGCTGGGTGTCGACGGTGTAGCGCAGCGGGAGGAGGGTGGCCCGCGATGGGCGATGGAGTGGCGCGATGAGGCGTGAGCCGTCGGCGCGACGAGGTTTGAGGTTGGATTCGGAAATTTGAGTGGCGGGGATTGGTAGCGCCCTGGCGTAGCGACTTTCAGTGGAGCCTAGTCGGGTGCTGCCAATCCCCGCTGCCCGGAAGGTTGAGAGGGCTGGACGGCAAGAGGTCGGGGCGAAAAACCTGTGTGTTCCTCGGCTCAAGGGGATTGAGCCGAGCCCAATGAACAACGAGGCACCGCCGACTAAAACTTCCGCGAAATTCAGCATAACCTGCTGCCGGATGCGGCTTCGTGGGTTCATCGCAGCGCAATGTGCGCCAAACCGACGCCAACGCGATACATTCGTGCGATAATCAAAAGTTCCGCGAATCGAAACGTCACCGATACCCATGAAGGGGTATCCGCGCAGGATTCATAAACGGTTTTAAATCAATGTGTTAGCAATGTTATGGCTCTGATCGTACACAAATACGGCGGCACGTCGATGGGCTCGGTGGAGCGCATCAAGAATGTCGCCAAGCGCGTGGCCAAGTGGCACAAGGCCGGTCACAAGATGGTGGTGGTGCCGTCGGCGATGTCCGGCGAGACCAATCGTCTGCTGGGCCTGGCCAAAGAGATTTCGGCCAATCCGGATCCGCGCGAACTCGACGCCATTGCCGCCACGGGCGAGCAAGTGAGCGTTGGCCTGCTGGCGATGGCCCTCAAAGAGGCCGGCGTCGATGCCGTGAGCTACGCCGGCTGGCAAGTACCGATCAAGACCGACAGCGCTTTCACCAAAGCTCGCATTTCGGAAATCGACGACAAGCGCGTCATGGCCGATCTCGATGCCGGCCGCGTGGTCGTCATCACCGGTTTTCAGGGGATCGATCCGAACGGCAACGTGACCACGCTCGGTCGCGGCGGCTCGGACACCTCGGCGGTAGCGGTCGCTGCCGCGCTCAAGGCTGACGAGTGCCTGATCTACACCGACGTCGATGGCGTGTACACGACGGACCCGCGTGTGGTCGACGAGGCTCGCCGCCTCGACAAGGTGACCTTCGAAGAGATGCTGGAAATGGCCAGCCTCGGTTCCAAGGTGCTGCAGATCCGCTCGGTGGAGTTCGCCGGCAAGTACCAAGTCAAGACTCGCGTGTTGTCGAGCCTGACTGACCCGATGATCGCGCTCGACGAAGAAGCGCGCTCGGGCACGCTGATTACTTTTGAGGAAGACGAACAAATGGAAAAGGCCATCATCTCGGGTATCGCATTCCAGCGCGACGAGGCCAAGATCACCGTGCGTGGCGTGCCGGATCGCCCGGGCATTGCGTACCAGATTCTCGGCCCGATCGCCGACGCGAACATCGATGTCGACATGATCATCCAGAACCTGAGCGTCGAGGGTAAGACCGACTTCACGTTCACCGTACCGCGCGGCGACTACCAACGCGCCATGACGCTGCTGCAAAGCGACGTGCAAGGCCATATCGGCGCTGCCGAAGTCATCGGTGACCCGAAGGTGTCGAAGGTGTCGATCGTTGGCGTGGGCATGCGCTCGCACGTGGGTATCGCCAGCAAAGCGTTCCGCACGCTGTCGGAAGAGGGCATCAACATCCAGCTGATCTCCACGTCCGAGATCAAGATCTCGGTGCTGATCGACGAGAAGTACATGGAGCTCGCCGTGCGCGCGCTGCATAAGGCTTTCGAACTCGATCAGGCGTAATCGATCGTAGCGGATCGCCAGCCGTCGCTTCGGACGGCAAAAAGACGTGCCGCATGTGAGCGTGATGCATGCGGCGCGTAACGGAATTTTCGGGTAGCGATGCGGGAAAATTCCCGTGTACGTGTCCGGTGCGTGACAGGTACGCAAAAAAAGTTGGGTTTCGATGCGGATAATGTTTGACGGCATCGAGAACAGCCGGTAGTATCACGGTCTCGTCGCATCACCTCCCTGGTGCGACGACAAGTTTGGGAGACGTGGCCGAGAGGTCGAAGGCACTCCCCTGCTAAGGGAGCATCTGGGCCAAAACCTGGATCGAGGGTTCGAATCCCTCCGTCTCCGCCAAGTCGCCTTGGCGGAACACCCCCGGCTCTTCGCGGAGAGCCGGGGGTTTTTTCTTTCCAGAGTTCGCGCGTTGGCGATACCTCGCGCGTCGATATCCTCTCTTCTTCGAGCGAGAACAACCATGTCGACTGTCACTACCGATTCCGGCCTGCAATACGAAGACCTGCAAGTGGGCGATGGCGCTGAAGCCACCCCGGGCAAGACCGTGACCGTGCATTACACGGGCTGGCTCACCGACGGCAAGAAATTCGATTCCAGCAAAGACCGTAACGATCCGTTCGCCTTCGTGCTTGGCGGCGGCATGGTCATTCGCGGTTGGGACGAAGGGGTTGCCGGCATGAAGGTTGGTGGCAAGCGCAAACTCATTATTCCTGCCGAACTTGGCTACGGTGCACGCGGTGCAGGCGGCGTGATCCCGCCGAACGCCACCCTGGTCTTCGAGGTCGATCTGTTGGACGTCTGAAGCATCGAAACGCCGCCCGAACTACACTGAGGCGGCACAGTCGAAGCAACAGACACCCCCGGTGCCTCGCAGGCACCGGGGGTGTTGTCTTTTGGAGTTCAATACATATGTGCCGACGTTACGAGCGTGGGTTGCACAAAGGAGCCTTTACGAGGTGTCTCACTCTGTAAGTCCGCTTTCCCCCAGGTCCCCTGTGTCGAGATTCTGGTTCCCCTTCTCGCTGGTGCTCTTCGAGTTCGCGGTCTACATCTCGAACGATATGATCATGCCTGGTATGCCGCTCGTCACGCGCGAGTTCGGCGCGTCTGCGGAAATGACTACACTGGCGCTGACCGCCGCCATGCTCGGCAATGCGAGTCTGCAGTGGTTGCTCGGCCCGCTCGCCGACCGCTTCGGTCGCCGTCGTGTGCTGCTCTCCGGCCTCGTCATGTTCATCGTCGCATGTCTCGCGGTGCACTACGTGCAGACGATGCCGCAATTCATTGCGCTGCGCTTTCTGCAAGGCATGGGCTGCTGCTTCGTGCTGACGGTGGGGTACCCGACGGTGCATGAGGCGTTCGAGGAAAAGACTGCCGTGCGTGTGATGGCGCTCATGGCGAACGTGTCGTTGCTCTCGCCGCTGTTCGGGCCACTCGCCGGTGCTGCTGTTGTGTCGTTCTGGCCGTGGCGCAGCATCTTCTGGCTGATTGCCATCGTCGCGGTGTTCTCGTTCGTCGGGTTGTATCGCACGATGCCGGAGCTGTCGCGTCACGATCGTAATGCGCTGAATGCCAAGCAACTTTGGGCGGGGTACAAGCTGCCGCTTTCCAGTGGACGATTCTGGCGCGGCGCGGTGCTCACGGGGCTGGCAGTGACGCCATTGCTCACGTGGATCGCACTGGGGCCGGTGTTCCTGATCGAGCGCGCAGGGCTGTCGCAGATGCAGTACGCCATGCTGCAAGTGCCGGTGTTCGCTGCGCTGATTCTCGGCAATGTGCTGCTCGCGCGTCAGGTGGGGCGCTGGTCGAACGGGCGTCTGCTGGCGACCGGCGTGGCGGCCATGCTGATCGGCGCGGCGGTGTCGCTCGTCGGCACTGCCATCTTCGCGCCTGGCTATCCGGCGCTGCTCATCGGCACGACGCTACACGCGTTCGGCATGGGTATGTGTTACGGCGTGGTGTATCGCCAGTCGCTGTTCGCCGTCGATAGTCCCAACAGGGCAACGGTCGCAGGCATGCTCAGCATGATCACCATCGTTGTGGCCGTGGCCGTGATCGAAGCGATGAAGTTCGCTTACCTGCATTTCGGTGATGCCGCGCTTGGCATCGGTGCGATGCTGGCGGCGGCGCTCGTGGCCGTGCTCGCGGCGAATTTCGTCCCGCCGCCCACGCAGGACGCGCTCGCGCAGCCCGCGCGAAAGGCGTAGTGCCGACGTAGTGTCGACGGTTCCATTCGTCACAATGAAAAACGCCAGCGAACACGATTCGCTGGCGTTTTTTTATAGGTGACGGATTTGTCGTCAAGGCACGCGATCAACCATGCGCGCGTTAGTCGGCCACCGTTTCCGCATGCGTGTCCGTCGCTGCGCCGCTCTGGGTCGGTGCGTTCGCGGATGGCATGCCCGACGGCGGCACGGCCGTCGACGCCAGTGCCGAAGGCTTGGGCGTCGCATAGTAGTCGCGCTCCCACTTCTCGTGATTGGTCTTGGCTTGCTGCAACTCGGGTGTGAGTGGGGCAAACGACAGCAGCAGCTTGTTGAGCCACGACACGGGCGCTTTGCAAGGACGCTCGAAGTCGACGAACAGCACCACGCGCGTCTCGTCGGTGTCGTTGTGTACCTGATGCTCGTAGGCGTCGTCGAAGATCACAGCGCGATTCGCTTGCCAGACGTAGCGTTGTCCATCGACCTCGATCCAGCATTTCTCGCGCTCGCGCGGCACTTTCAATGCCAGATGCAGCCGCAGCACGCCGTTATACGGGCCGCGATGCAGGGGAATCTTCTTGCCCGGCGACAGAATCGAGAAGAAAGCCGTGCGAAGGCCCGGAATGCCATCGAGGGCGGCGGCAGTCGCCGGACAGCGGGCGAGGTTGCGCTCGGCACGCATGCCGTAACCGAGGAAGACGAATGTCTGCCACTGATGGTCTTGCGTGATGGTGGCGACGTCGGGAGAGATCTCGTGGAACGCGGGCAGACGTCCCGGTGTGGCGAGTACGGCTTCGAGTTCGCGGGCGATGGCCGGTGCCTGCGCCTCGATCGCTTCGACCCAGGGGAACTGGGCTTTATCGAAAATGGGCTTGTCGCCAACCAGCGAGTGACGGGCAATACTGCGTTGCGCCGCTTCCACACACTGAAAGAAAAATTTGGCCAGCCAGCGGGGCAGGGTACGGTTGGGGTTCTGCACGGGCGATCGTGTGGCACTCAACGTCGGGCTCCAGGGCGGAAATGAGGGAACCGGGCCGGCGAGCCAGTGTCTTTCAGTGCGGTGAACGCCGGGCTTTTGGGTACAATTGTCGCGCGGTCCGGCCGTGACGCCAAGCCTCATGCGGGAAATGTGCGTGAGGGAGTGGTTACGGGATGTTTCGGGCGGATCGAAGGGGTGGGGGCTGGATGCGTCCGGACCCCGGGCAGGCTGGCGCTGGCCGACCAACACAGGAGACGCATGAACGCGCGCACAACACGGCATCCACACACGACCCGGGGCTCGCTCCGCAGTTTCGTGACCTCTCTGGCGTCAGCGCTTGTCCCGACGCCGCGCGCCGATCTCGCTGTCTCTTCCGTTCGTGTCGTACGCTTTGGCTTCCGGCGCATTTCCCGAGTACTCACGGCGTCGCGTACCGCGCCCGTCGCGGCAGCACTGGCCGCCGGTCTGCTGGCGACGTCCCCGGCGCACGCGAAATACGCCATCGCCCAGTACGGCGAGCCGAAGTATCCGCAGGGCTTCACCCACTTCGATTACGTCAATCCCGATGCGCCGCGCGGCGGCACGTTGACGCTCGCGAACCCCGATCGCCGCACCAGCTTCGATAAATTCAATCCATTCACGTTGCGAGGCACGTCCGCGCCGGGGGTGTCGGGTCTCATGTTCGAGACGCTCGGCATCGGCAGTGCCGACGAGCCCGCGACCGTCTATGGTCTACTCGCCGACGACATCGCCGTCGCGCCCGACGGCACCTCCGTCACGTTCCACCTCAACCCGGCGGCGCGCTTCAACAACGGCGACCCGGTCACGGCGCAGGACGTCAAATATTCCTTCGACACGCTGATGAGCCCGCAGTCGGCGCCCGGCTTCAAAGTGATGCTTGCTGACGTGAAGGGCGTGAGCGTGCTCGACAACCGTCGCGTGCGGTTCGATTTCAAACGTGTGAGCCCCGATCTGCCGTTGCTCGTGGCGTCGGTGCCTGTCTTCTCGCCCAAGTGGAACTTGGGGGCGGACGGTAAGAAGAAGGCGTTCGATGCGTTGACCTTCGAGCGTCCAGTGGCGAGTGGTCCCTATCTGATCGAATCGTACGACGGCGGGCGTCGCATCACCTTCCGGCGCGATCCGAAGTACTGGGGCAACGACCTGCCGGTGCGACGTGGCACGTACAACTTCGAGCGCATCGTCTACAAGCTGTACTCCGACGACATCGTGCGGCTCGAAGGCTTCAAGGCGGGCGAGTTCGACGCGATCACCGAATACCGTGCCCGGAGTTGGGTGCGCAGTTACGTCGGCAAGCGCTTCAAAGATGGTGAGCTGATCAAGCGTGAGTTCTCGCACCACAACGCGGCGGGTATGCAGGGCTTCATCGTGAATACGCGCCGCGACTTGTTCAAAGATGTGCGCGTGCGAAAGGCGCTCGATCTCGCGCTCGACTATCAGTGGCTTAACCGTCAACTGTTCTACAACCAGTATCAGCGCATCTACAGCTACTTCACGAACAGCGACCTCGCTGCACGCGGCGTGCCCAGCGAGGCGGAGTTGAAGCTGCTCGAACCGCTGCGCAAGAAGCTCGACCCGGCGGTGTTCGGGCCGATGGTCGTGCAACCGACGACGACGCCGCCCGCGAGCCTGCGCGATAACCTGCGCGAGGCACGAGAACTGCTGGCGCAGGCGGGCTGGACGTATCGCGACGGCGCGCTGCGTAACGCGAAGGGCGAGCCGTTCGTCTTCGAATTTCTCGACGATGGCGGGGCGATGGGGCCGGTGGCGTCGGCGTATGCCCGCAATCTCGCGAAGCTCGGCATCACACTCAATTTCCGCCAGAGCGATTTCGCGCTCTATCAAAAGCGCATCGAGACGTTCGACTTCGACATGATCTCGCTGCGTTATCCCGATTCGCAGATCCCCGGCACCGAACTGCTTGACCGCTTCGGCAGCCAGTCGGCGAACGTGGATGGGTCGGACAACGTGATCGGCCTGAAGGATCCGGCGGTCGATTCGCTGCTTGGTAGCCTCGTGCGCGCGCATGACTACGACGATCTCGTCGCCGCGGCACGTGCGCTCGACCGGGTGCTGATGCATGGTTATTACATCGTGCCGCACTGGTTCTCGTCGACGCATCGCATGGCGTACAAACGCAATCTGCAATTCCCGGAAAAATTGCCGTTGTACTTCACCGCTGAAGGCTGGCTCGTCTCGATGTGGTGGGATGGCGGCGCGAAGGCGGCAAAGGGTGAGGCGCAAGGCGCGCCGACCCCGGCAACTTCAGCAGACTCGGCAGCCTCAGCAGCTTCAGCAGCTTCGAAAGGAGTGACCCGTTAATTATGTGGTCCTACATTCTCAAACGACTGCTGATCATGATTCCGACGTTGCTCGGCGTGATTACGCTGACCTTCGCGGTGATTCAATTCGTGCCCGGCGGCCCCGTCGAGCAGGTGATGCTCGAACTCAAGGGGCGTGGCGGCGGTGGCGAGGCGAGCGGGGGCGGAGGCGGCAGCGACTATCGCGGACGTCGAGGCATCGATGCCCAGCAGCTCGCCCAGATCAAGGCACTCTACGGCTTCGACAAAACGCCGATGGAGCGTTATTGGCTCATGCTCAAACGCTTCGCGCGCTTCGATCTCGGGCAGAGCTATTTCCATCATCAGAGCGTATGGTCGCTGATCGTCTCGAAGCTGCCGGTGTCGATTTCGCTGGGGCTATGGACATTCTTCCTCACTTACCTGATATCGGTGCCGTTGGGTATCGCCAAGGCGGTGCGCAACGGATCTCGCTTCGACACGCTCACGAGTCTGGTCGTGCTGGTGGGCTATGCCATCCCCGGTTTCGTGCTCGGCGTGTTGCTGCTGGTGCTGTTCGGCGGCGGTACCTTCTGGCAGTTGTTCCCGTTGCGCGAACTCGTCTCGGACAACTGGAGCGATCTGTCGTGGCCAGCGAAGATCATGGACTATCTGTGGCACATCACGTTGCCGGTGACGGCGTCCGTGGTCGGTAGCTTTGCCGTCATCACCATGCTGACGAAGAACGCATTCCTTGACGAAATCCGCCGTCAGTACGTGCTGACGGCGCGTGCCAAAGGATTGTCCGAGCGCAAGGTGCTGTTCAAGCACGTGTTCCGCAATGCGCTGATTCCGCTCATCACCGGTTTTCCGGCGGCGTTCATCGGCGCGTTCTTCGCGGGCAGCCTGTTGATCGAGACGTTGTTCTCGCTCGACGGACTCGGCCGCCTGTCGTACGAATCGGTACAGCGCCGCGACTATCCGGTCGTGCTCGGTTCGCTGTATCTGTTCACGCTCATCGGGCTGGTGACCAAGCTCATCTCCGACCTCTGCTACGTGCTGGTCGATCCGCGTATTCAATTCGATCGAGTGGAGCACTGACGTGACCCGATCCGCCACGCCATCGCAACGCCCGACGTCCTATACCGCATCGCGCTCGCCGCGCTGGCGTGTCTGGCGGCGCTTTCGCAGCCACCGACTCGGTTACTGGAGCCTTGTCGCCTTCGTCGTGCTGTTCGGCATCAGCCTGTTTGCCGAAGTCATCGCCAACGACAAGCCGTGGGTCGTGCGCTATGAGGGGCAGTGGTACTTTCCGCTGGTGAAGACGTATCCCGAAGCGACCTTTGGCGGCGACTTTCCGACGCCGACGGACTATCTCGATCCGTTCATCGAGGACCGCATTCGCGCGGGCGATAACTTCGCGATCTATCCGCCGGTGCGCTACAGCTACGACACCATCAACTATTTTGCGAAGGTGCCGAACCCGGCGCCGCCGTCGTCCGAAAACTGGCTGGGGACGGACGACCGCGGCCGCGACGTCTTCGCGCGGCTGCTCTACGGATTCCGGCTGTCGGTGATCTTTGCGCTGGCGCTCACAGTCTCGGGCACACTGCTCGGCATGCTCGCCGGTGCGGTGCAGGGTTTTTACGGCGGACGCATCGACCTCACGTTGCAGCGGCTGATCGAAATCTGGGGATCCTTGCCCGAGCTGTATCTGCTCATCATCTTCGCGTCGATCTTCGAGCCGCATTTGTGGTTGTTGTTCGTGCTGCTGTCGCTTTTCGGCTGGATCGGCCTGTCCGATTACGTGCGGGCCGAATTCCTGCGTAATCGTCAGTTGGATTACGTGCGCGCGGCGCGGGCGATGGGGCTGTCGAACTGGCAGATCATTCGACGTCACGTATTGCCTAACAGCATGACGCCGGTGATCACGTTCCTGCCGTTCCGCATGAGTGGGGCGATTCTGGCGCTCACCAGTCTCGACTTCCTCGGGCTCGGCGTGCCGCCGCCGACCCCGAGCCTTGGCGAACTGCTCAATCAGGGCAAGGCGAACCTCGATGCGTGGTGGATTTCGCTGGCGACGTTCGTCGTGCTCGTGCTCACGTTGATGTTGCTCACGTTTATGGGAGACGCCTTGCGCAATGCGCTCGACACGCGTGTCGCGGATAAGCAGGCCGCGGCCGGGGGGGCGATGTGAACGCGCCGCTCCTGAGTATCGAAAATCTCTCGGTGCGCTTCGGCGACACCGAGGCCGTGAAGGATGTGAGCCTCGCCATTGAGCGCGGCGAGCGGGTCGCGCTCGTCGGCGAATCTGGCTCGGGCAAGAGCGTGACGGCGCTTGCTATTCTGCGCCTTTTGCAGGACGCACAGATTCAGGGGCGCATTCTGCTCGACGGCGTGGATCTCGCTTCGGTGAGCGAGCGCGAAATGCGCGGGCTGCGCGGCAACGACGTCGCCATGATCTTCCAGGAGCCGATGACGGCGCTCAACCCGCTCTATCCGATCGGTGAGCAGATCGCCGAGGCGCTGGAGCTGCACGAAGGGCTGTCCAAGAAGGACGCCAGGTCGCGCGCCATCGAACTGCTGCGCCGCACGGGCATTCCCGAGCCGGAGCGGCGCGTGTCGCATTTCCCGCATGAGCTGTCGGGCGGTCAGCGTCAGCGCGCCATGATCGCCATGGCGCTTGCCTGCCGTCCCAAGCTGTTACTGGCGGACGAGCCGACCACGGCGCTCGACGTCACCATCCGCGCGCAGATCATCGAATTGCTCCTGGAGTTGCAGCGCGATGCCGCCGAGAAGCGCGGTATGGCGGTGCTGCTCATTACGCACGATCTGAATCTGGTGCGACGCTTCGCGCAGCGCGTGGCGGTGATGGAGAAGGGCGTGCTGGTCGAGTGCGCCGACACCGAGACGTTGTTCACGAATCCGCAGCATCCGTACACGCGCAAGCTCATCGACAGCCGTCCGCAGCGGGAGATTCATCCGGTGCTGCCGATTGCGCCGGTGTTGCTTGAAGGGAGGGGCGTGACCGTGGACTACGCGACGGCGCAGCCGGGTGTGCGCGGCTGGTTCCGGCGCGGTCGCTTCCGCGCGGTGCATCCGGTCGATCTATCACTGCGTCAGGGCGAGACGCTCGGGGTGGTCGGTGAGTCGGGGTCGGGCAAGACGACGTTGGCGATGGCGATGCTCGGTCTTCAGCACGCAAGCGCGGGGCAGATCGAGTTCCAGGGCGAACCGCTGGCATCATATCGAGGCACGAAACAACGCACCTTGCGCTCCCGCATGCAGATCGTGTTTCAGGACCCGTTCGGCTCGTTGTCGCCGCGTATGACGATCGAAGAAATCGTGGGCGAGGGGTTGGCGTTACATCGCCCGCAGATGAGCGAGGACGAGCGGCGGACCAAGGTGGCGGAAACGCTGCGCGAGGTCGGCATCGACGCGCGCGCCATGTCGCGCTACCCACATGAGTTTTCCGGCGGTCAACGGCAACGGATTGCCATTGCCCGGGCGCTCATCGTCGATCCGCAAATTCTCGTGCTCGATGAGCCGACGAGCGCGCTCGACGTGTCGATTCAGCAGCAGGTGCTCCATCTGCTGGCCCAATTGCAGATCAAGTACAACCTGAGTTACCTCTTCATCAGCCACGATCTGGCGGTCATGCGGGCGATGGCGCACCGTGTTCTGGTGTTCAAGGACGGGCATCTGGTAGAGCAGGGCGATACGGAATCGGTATTTTTTGATCCGCAGAACGCTTACACGCGGGAGCTGGTCGCGGCGGCCATGCTGTAGGTCCGTGACATTGCCGTGAAACGTCATATAACGTCGCGGAACATCGGCCAAATCGCAAATGATTGATTGTTAATGAAAATTTCCTGATTGCGCTGATTGTTTTTTTCTATTACCTTTTGACATCATGTGACGTTCACATTACTATCGCGTACCAATTAAGTTGATTATTCAACGAGTTAACCGGTCTCGTCAGAGGTCGGGTAAGACAACAAGTTCGGCGGTGGGTCAGCCGGGCGTGACTCGAAGGTTTTCAACACTGCAGCATCCTGTTGCAACTGACGAGCTACTCATCGGCCATCCGACTCAACCAACCCGGCGACCAATGCAGACGAAACCTCCGCGCACCCGCAAGACACTCCTTCTCGCGTTCACTGCCGCCGGCCTCGTCACCGCCTCGTTGACGGCGAAGGCTGACGACTATAACAATGGTCCGACCGCCGCAGCCCGCGCTGCCGCAGCGGCCATTCAAGCCAGCAACGCTTCCTCGAACACCGCAAACGTCACCACCGTGGCCACCGACGCCGCTCAGCCGGTCGTCGAAGAGTCGCGTGTGCAACGTGCGCAGAAGCTGCTGTCGAATGTGACGGACAAGGCGTCGGACGTCGTACTTGGCGCGCTGAATTACATCGGCGTTCGTTACAAGTACGGTGGCAACACGCCGGACAGCGGTCTGGATTGCAGCGGCTTCGTGCGCTATGTGTTCCAGGACACGCTCAATTTCATGCTGCCGCGCCGCTCGGAAGAAATGAGCCAGGTGGGCGAGCGCATTGCCAAGACCGATCTGAAGCCGGGTGATCTGGTGTTCTTCAACACCATGCGTCGCAGCTTCTCCCACGTCGGTATCTATATTGGCGGCGACAAGTTCGTGCACGCCCCGGCAACGGGCGGCAAGATCCGCGTAGAAGACCTGCGCGAATCGTACTGGTCGGCCCGCTACAACGGCGCTCGCCGTGTCGAGACGCTCAAGGCCAGCGCCGAACTCACGCGCGTCGAGCAGTTGTTCAAGAACGACCACCCGATGTAAGTCGTCGATTCCCGCGAGCTATGCGGGCGTCGATGCAAACAAAATGCCGCCCATTGGGCGGCATTTTTGTTTGGGGGCGCGGCGCACCGGCTTAGCGTGAGGCCTGCGGCATGCCTTTAGCCGCTTCCGACTGGGCGTCCGCCAGTTTGCGCTGGATCTCCGGCCACATCTTGGCGACCGCTTCCTCGCCCGCGAGAATCGCGCGGTTGCGCCCCTGGAAGTCCGAGGCCCCCATCTTCGCCAGCGACGGACGAATCACGACGTCCGCATTCTTCTCCAACTCGTACTGCTTGATCGACTGTCCCATGATCGTGAACGTCTGCATCAGGATGTCGAACTGGCCTTGCGTGGCCTGCGCCGTCGGATTGGCTGAGATGTCGACGGCGATGACAAAGTCCGCCCCCATCTGACGCGCATACTCCGCGGGTACCGGTGCGACCAGGCCGCCGTCGACGTAATCGCGACTGCCGATGTGCACAGGCTCAAACACGCCCGGCACGCTGCTCGACGCACGCACGGCCTGCCCGGTATTGCCGCGTCGGAACAGAATCGGTGCGCCGCTCTGCAAATCGGTGGCGACGATGCCCAGCTGACGCGGCATCTGCTCGATTGTGCGGTCCTTGAGCACCTTATTGACGTACGATTGGAGCGCCTCGCCGCGCAACATGCCGCGCGAGCGGAACGGCATCGTCCAGTCGCTGATCGAGGCCTCGTCCATCGTCGATGCCAGACGGTTCAGCTGGAAGCCGTTCAGGCCGGAGGCGTACATCGCCCCCACGACGCTCCCGGCGCTGGTGCCGACCACGATGTCGGCATGAATCCCGCGGGCTTCGAGCGCCTTGATGACGCCAACGTGCGCAAACCCGCGTGCGGCGCCACCGCCGAGTGCCAGACCGATCTTCAGCGGACGGATGACCTTGGGCGGCGTGAGGGGTGTGACCGGTGTCGTCGGCGTCTGGGCGACCGGCGGGACCGTCGTGGTCGGTGCCGACGAGGACGTGCCTTGCGAAACGCTCGGAGGTGCGCTGGCACACCCGGCAATCACGACAGTCACGGCGAGCGCGGCGAACGACATGCGCGCGGTTCGTGCGGCACCTGAATTACGTGAGCCGCAGGCCTGACGGGCGGGCGAGGGGGCGGGCACCGACACAACGGGGGCAGCGGCGGCTGTGGACTTCACGGCGCGACGCAAATTAGAGATCAACGACAACAAGGGGAAACTCCGGCAGGGCAGGACAAACGCACGCGGCACCTTGAATCGTTGTGATGGGGTGGCCGGTGCATCGACGCGCAATTTTACGGCGATTGGAGCGTCGAGGGCACTCATCAGTTCACTTTTCGAGGGTGTCATCAATGGAAGGTGACCTGACGCGGAACCTTTGGCGAAGTGCCCCGTCTTATCTGCCGTTACCCGCGTGGCCGGTCAAGTCCCGTCCGGTCACGTCCTCGCTGGTGCGTCGGCCACGCCGAACTTAATGCCGGTGACATCGTTTCTCGTCTCTTCGCCGTTCGGCATCTTTCCTCCCTCCCGTGATTTTCCGTCCTCGATAGTGAATATGTGAATTTATGAGAATGGGAATCATTTGTGTTAATGATGATTTTTCATTATCCTGTTCCTCTCTGTAAAACCATGACTGCGAGGGGAATATCCCATGAAGGCGAAGACGATCGGCAAACTGGCGCGATTGACGGTGCTCGGCACCGCAATGGCCGCGGCATTCGGCGCGCAAGCGGACACCCAAGGGGTGCTGAATCTTTACTCGGCGCGTCACTACCAGACCGACGAGCAGCTTTATGGCGCGTTCACCAAGCAGACCGGCATCAAGATCAATCGCATCGAGGCGGACGACGCGGCGCTGCTGGAGCGTCTGAAGAGTGAAGGGGCGAAGAGCCCGGCGGACGTCATTCTCATGGTCGACGCGGCACGTCTGGCGAAGGCGGACGAAGCCGGTCTGTTCCAGCCGACCAAGTCGGCCACGCTCGACGCGCGTATTCCGGCCAAGCTGCATGCCGCGAGTTCGAAGGCGGGCACGGATTGGTACGGCTTCTCCACGCGTGCGCGCGTGATCGTCTACAACAAGGACAAGGTCGATCCGAAGACGGTGCAGACGTACGCATCGCTGGCCGATCCGTCGCATAAGGGGCAGGTTTGCACGCGCTCGGGATCGCACCCGTACATGCTCTCGCTGGTAGGCGCGCTGGTTGCACGTGAAGGCGCTCAGGCCACACAGAAGTGGGCGGAAGGCATGGTGGCGAACTTCGCTCGCGCGCCGCGCGGTGGCGACACCGATCAGATCAAGGCAGTGGCGACGGGCGAGTGCGGCGTAGCGCTCGCCAACTCCTACTACTACGTGCGCATGGCGCGCTCGGACAAGCCGGAAGACAAGGCGCTCATGTCGAAGGTCGGTTTCATCTGGCCGGATCAGGCAGGCAAGGGCACGCACGTGAACGTCGCGGGGGCGGGCGTTGCCAAGCACGCGCCGAATCATGCGAATGCGGTCAAGTTCCTCGAATATCTGGCGAGCGACGAAGCGCAGCAATACTTCTCCAATGGCAACAACGAGTGGCCGGCCGTGCCGACGACGAAGGTCGACAACGCGGCGCTCGCCGCCCTCGGCGAGTTCAAGGCGGAAGACGTGCCCATCGGCACGATCGCCAAGAATCTGCCGGAAGCACAACGCATTCTGGATCGTGCGGGCTATAAGTGATGAAGTGATGGGAAGGGCGTCGTGAAGTGATGACGTCCTGAAGAAAACGGGCGCCGGAGAGATTCCGGCGCCCGTTTTCGTTTGCGGCGTTGCTCGCTCATGATGTCGATCGTGCGATGCGCGACGACGTCATGCTGCCTCACTCTTCCAGCAAGTCACCTTCTTCGCCCGGCTGATACATGTGGTAATCGCCGGTGGCGTAGACGCCCTTGTAGGCCGTCGACGAGGCGGCTTCGGCATCTTCGTCGTTATCGGTCTCGATGGGGTGCGTCTCGGCAATGCGAAGCGACTCGCGTACCTGCGGTGGCTCGCATTCGGTGATCAGACGCAGCGCTTCGGCTTCGTCATCCGCCACGACGTCGTAGGTGGTCACGAACTCAGGGGCGGGGCCATCCGGATCTTCGTCTTCCAGCGGCTCGTACCATTGACCTTCCACGATCAGATGCATCGCGCGGGCGGTGTCCGACTGTTCGTCGCGGGCGGCGCGCAGAGCCCACAGGGCGGCGTCGCTCCACTTATAGAGTTGCACGGCTTCCAGTGCGGTCGCGAGCGCCTTGTCGTGGTCGCCGGACTGCTTGTAAGCGTGCGAGAGCTCGGCCAGCACGTCGGCCATCGAGACGTTGCTGCCTTCTTCGTCGTGCTCCTGTGTGCGCAGCGCTTCGTAAGTGGCGATGGCCGCCTTCGGCTCGCCCTGTACGTTGAACAGGTGCATGCGAAGTGCGATGGCGTTCTCGATGAAGGCGCGTCCGGTTTGGGCGAGATGCGGGCTTTCGAGCGTGCGGTCGAGGCGCGTTTGTGCGGCCGCGAAATCACCCTGGCGCGTGAGGGCATTGGCGTGATTGAAGTCGACGATGACGAGGTCTTCGTCCGGCGCGCAATTGCCTGCGGCCTCGTAGGCTTCGATGGCGGCGGGGAAGCGTCCGAGATCGGAGCGATAGTTGCCGAGCAACTGCCAGAGCAGCCAGACGCCGGGCGCATGGGCGACACCGGCTTCGAGTACGGTCACCGCCTGTTCCATTTCGTCCATGTCGGCGTAGGCCATCGCCTGCACCTCATAGGCGCCCGAGTACTGCATCGACTCAAGCCGTTTGCCGATCTCCAGGGCCGTTTCGGGATCACCGGCTTCCAGGTGGGCGAAGGCTTCCGCCATCAATTCGTCTTTCTCGGACATTGCAATTTCTCCTTCGGGAACCGCTTTGGGGGAAGGCGTACCGGCGGCAGGCGCGCGGTATCGTCCCATCATATAACAGGCATCGTGACAGCCAGCATCGTCGCAGCGCGAGGCAATGCGTGGGCAGCACGGTGGGGTGTGCGGGGCAGGGGAGGCACGCGCCGTAGCGGTGCAATGAAAAAGCCGCGACGGGGTGTCGCGGCTTTTTTCGTGATGCGCGGGAGTGGGATCGTAACGATCAGCCGCCGCGGCGCATCAGGTCGAAGAACTCGGCGTTGTTCTTCGTCTGCTTGATCTTGCCAAGCAGGAATTCCATCGCTTCGGCTTCGTCCATATCGTAGATGAGCTTGCGCAGCACCCAGATCTTTTGCAGGATTTCCGGCTTGATCAGCAACTCTTCACGACGCGTACCCGACTTGTTCAGGTTGATCGACGGATAGACACGCTTTTCCGCCAGACGACGCTCAAGGTGCACTTCCATGTTGCCGGTGCCCTTGAATTCTTCGTAGATCACGTCGTCCATGCGGCTGCCGGTCTCGATCAGCGCCGTGGCGATGATCGTGAGCGAGCCACCTTCTTCGACGTTACGCGCCGCACCGAAGAAGCGCTTCGGGCGTTGCAGGGCGTTGGCATCCACACCGCCGGTCAGCACCTTGCCCGATGCCGGGATCACGGTGTTGTAGGCACGGGCCAGACGCGTGATCGAATCCAGCAGAATCACCACGTCTTCTTTCATTTCGATCAGGCGCTTGGCCTTCTCGATGACCATTTCCGCCACCTGAACGTGGCGCGTGGCCGGTTCGTCGAACGTCGACGCGATCACCTCGCCGCGCACCGAGCGCTGCATTTCCGTCACTTCTTCCGGGCGCTCGTCGATGAGCAGCACGAATAGCTTGGCTTCCGGATGGTTGGCCGTGATCGCGTGAGCGATGTGCTGGAGCATCACGGTCTTACCGGACTTCGGCGAAGCGACCAGCAGACCACGCTGGCCCTTGCCGATCGGGGCGATCATGTCGATGATGCGGCCCGTGACGTTCTCTTCGCCGCGAATGTCGCGCTCAAGCAGCAGCGGCTTGTTCGGGTGCAGCGGCGTGAGGTTCTCGAACATGATCTTATGTTTCGAGGCCTCGGGCGGGTGACCGTTGACTTTGTCGACCTTCACCAGCGCGAAATAACGCTCGCCGTCTTTTGGCGTACGCACTTCCCCTTCGATCGTGTCGCCGGTATGCAGGTTGAAGCGACGGATCTGCGACGGGCTGATATAGATATCGTCCGTGCTGGCCAGATACGACGTCTCGGGCGAGCGCAGGAAACCGAAGCCGTCCGGCAGCACCTCGAGCGTACCGTCGCCAAAGATGGTTTCGCCGGACTTTGCGCGCTTCTTAAGAATGGCGAACATCAGCTCCTGCTTGCGAAGGCGGTTGGCGTTCTCGATTTCGAGACCGTTCGCCATTTCTAGCAGCTCGGAGACGTGCTGGGACTTTAGTTCGGATAAATGCATACGGAGGTGCCGTCCGTTGGACGACAAGTGGATGATCAGGGAAAAGTGAGCGAACGCTCGAAGAACTTTGAGATGCTTTTGGGCGGATTATATAGCAAGCAGCGTCAGGTGCAAGCACTGTGCCGCTTGGCTGGTGCCGGGATGTCGCACTGTGGCGACAAAGGCCCCGGCACTTGCCGTCGACGATTTACAGATTGCCGTCGAGGAACGAGGTCAGCTGCGACTTCGACAGGGCACCGACCTTCTGGGCAGCGACAGCGCCGTTCTTGAACAGAATCAGCGTCGGGATGCCGCGAATGCCGAACTTGGCCGGCACGCCCTGGTGCTCGTCCACGTTGATCTTGGCGATCTGCACCTTGTCGCCGTATTCCTTCGACACTTCGTCGAGGATCGGGGCGATCATCTTGCAGGGGCCGCACCATTCTGCCCAGAAGTCGAGCAGCACCGGCTTGTCGGATTTCAAAACGTCCGCGTCGAAGCTGGCGTCGGTGATGTGCTTGATAGTTTCGCTCATGAGTATTGTTGCCTCGTCTGACTATTCGGAAACGTCCGATGAAAATGGCGCCATACGCCGTTTGTTTTCACCGACGCTGGAGATGTCACCCAGCTTTCGCGGGCGTGCATTCTCCATATGGAGGCTGCAATCGCGGGCTTCAATAGCGTTCGCCAATGCAGTTTGTGCTCATCTTAGCGGAAATTGCCGAGCCTTGCGCGCGCTGCTCCCACGCGCGTCGACGCGCCCGCGAGCGGCTTCCGTCCCACTTTCTTGCGCGTTGGGCTTCTGTTGACGCGTCGACTCTGGTAGAATCTGTTCCTGACGGGCCTCCTCGCATGGTGGCGCGGCCAATCTGGTCAGGTCGGGAACGAAGCAGCCACAGCCGTTTTCTACCAGTGCCGAGGGTCAGGCTCGTCACCTACTTCCTTGTTTTATCGATGTTCCTTGCGCGTTCTGCGCACTCCAAATTCCCCATGAAGCCTCATCGCGTTGCCCTCATTGTCGATGGGCAGGATGCGTTCGTCGTCTGAGTTGCCCTTGCTTGTGATGACGGCGTTCGTCTTGTCCCGCGTCTCGCGTGGTCTCGACGGGCTTGGTAGAATCGCCCAACATTTTTTTCTATCGCCCCGATAGCCTGCCGAATCTGGCAGGAAAATCGCGTCCGATCGGGCGTTGACATCGGTGCGGAAGCCCAACGCCGAACTGTTACAATTTGGCATGACCTATCAAGTACTCGCGCGCAAATGGCGCCCCAAAGGCTTCTCGACCCTGGTGGGCCAGGAGCATGTCGTGCGTGCGTTGACGCACGCGCTCGAGCAACAGCGCCTGCATCACGCCTATCTGTTTACCGGCACGCGCGGCGTCGGCAAGACGACGCTTTCGCGCATTCTGGCCAAGGCGCTCAATTGCGAGACGGGGATTACGGCGGAACCTTGCGGCGTCTGTAAGGCGTGCAAGGCCATCGACGAAGGGCGCTTCGTCGACTACGTCGAAATGGACGCGGCCTCGAACCGTGGCGTCGACGAAATGACGTCGCTGCTCGAAAAGGCGGTCTACGCACCGGCGGACGCGCGCTTCAAGGTCTACATGATCGACGAGGTGCACATGCTCACCGGGCACGCCTTCAACGCGATGCTCAAGACGCTCGAAGAGCCGCCTGCGCACGTCAAATTCATTCTTGCGACGACCGATCCGCAGAAGATTCCGGTCACCGTGCTTTCCCGCTGTCTGCAATTCAATCTGAAGCAGATGCCGGCAGGGCATATCGTGTCGCACTTGACGAACATCCTCGGCGAAGAAGGGATCGAGAACGAACCGCAAGCATTGCGTCTGCTCGCCAAGGCGGCGGGGGGCAGCATGCGCGATGCGCTATCGCTCACCGATCAGGCCATCGCGTACGCTGCCGGACCGCTCACCGAGACGGCCGTGCGCGGCATGCTCGGCGCAATCGATCAGAGCGTGCTGGTGCGTTTGCTCGACGCGCTCAAAGACGAGTCGCGTACCGATCTGCTCGCGATCGCGGACGAAATGGCCGAGCGCAGCTTCTCGTTCGCATCAGGGCTGCAGGATCTCGGCAGCCTGCTCCACAAGATCGCACTCGCGCAATATGCGCCGCAGGCCGTGTCCGACGACTGGCCCGAGGCGGCAGACGTGCGACGTCTGGCCGAAGCGCTGTCGCCCGAAGCGGTTCAGCTCTATTACCAGATCGCCACGCGTGCGCGCGGCGAACTCGGTCTCGCGCCCGACGAATACACCGGTTTCTCGATGGCGCTGTTGCGCATGGCGGCGTTCACGCCACTGCTCGCGGGCGGCACGCTCGCCGAGCCGCCGACGCCGCAGGTCGCAGGCGCTGCGCGAGCGATGCCTGCCACCGCGTCGGCCGTGCCTGCACCGTCGCGCACCGCGATGGGAGGCGAGCCGACGCCGCGTGCATCGACCGCGCCGTCCGCACCTGCAGCCACGTCGGCGGCACCGGCAGCACAGCCGGAAGCGCGCCGCGCACCGGCCGCACGCAGCAGCGCGCCGACCGACGGTGCACCGATGTCGCCTGCACGTGCCGCGCTTGCCGCGTTGAACGCGGGACGCAAGGGCACTGCAGGGCGCGCCGGTGGCAGCACCAACGCCAATCGCGCTGGCACGGCACGCGCGTCGGACGAAGCACCGGCCGGTGCCGATCCGGAGCCCGAGCCTGCGGCATCTGCTGGGGCGTCAGCCGCAGCACCCACCCCGGCGGCAGCACCGCGCGCCTGCGTCTATCGCGAAGCCGACGGAGTCGCCCCGGTCTTTACGGGTGAATGGCCGGCACTGGCCGCAGAAATCCCGGCGCGGGGTCTCGCACAGCAATTGGCCTTCCAGAGCGAACTGACGGAAGTGGCGGGGCGCGCCTTGCACTTGCGCGTACCGCTGCGCCAACTGGCGGATGCGGCGACCACCGACAAGCTGCGTCAGGTGCTCGCGGAGCACTTCGGCGCCGACGTGCAACTGCACGTCGAACTGGGGCAGGTCGGCACTACCGCTGCTTCGCTGGCAGCGGAAGCCGCTGCGGCGCGGCAACGGGCGGCCGAACAGGCGATTGCCGACGATCCGCTCATGCGTGAGCTGATCGAGGAATTCGACGCCCAGATCCTTCCGGGAAGCATTCGCCCGGTACAATAAGCAAGTTCGCTTTCGTAAATGGACGACGGATTTTCGAATCCTTATCCCTAAACGCACGTTTGGTGTCTTCCTGTCGACCTGACAGACCATGAACGCGCTGCGTGAAAGCACCCAACAGGCACCCCACACGATTTACTAGGAGTCAAGATGCTGAAAGGAAACATCGCGGGTCTGATGAAACAGGCTCAGCAAATGCAGGAAAACATGAAGAAGGCGCAAGAACAGCTGGCTCAGATCGAAGTTGAGGGTCAGTCGGGCGCGGGTCTGGTGAAGATCGTGATGACCTGTGCGAACGAAGCGCGTCGCGTGACCATTGATCCGAGCCTGCTGGCCGACGACAAGGACATGCTGGAAGATCTCGTGACTGCGGCGATCAACGACGCCACTCGCAAGGCTAAAGCAACGGCTGAGGAAAAGATGGGCGGCCTGACCGCCGGTCTGCCGCTGCCGCCGGGCTTCAAGATGCCGTTCTGAGCCTGACCGGTCAGCTTCCATAGAAAGACGACGCATGCCCCAGCTCCAGCTCTCGAGCCTTCAGGAACTCGTCGACGCCTTGCGCGCGTTGCCGGGCGTCGGCCCGAAGTCCGCCCAACGTATCGCCTACCATCTGTTGCAACGCGACCGCAAAGGCGCGGTGCGGCTGGGCGAGGCGCTGGTGCATGCCTCCGAGCAGATCCGCCATTGCGCGCGCTGCAATACCTTTACCGAAGTGGAAATCTGCGAGACGTGCCTCGATCCCGAGCGCGACACAAGCTTGTTGTGCGTGGTGGAAACGCCCGCCGATCAGAACATGCTTGAGCAGACAATGACCTTCAAGGGGTTGTATTTCGTCCTGATGGGCCATCTCTCGCCGCTCGACGGCGTGGGGCCGGGCGAGATCCATTTCGAGCAACTAATTCGCCGCGCCACCGATGGCCTGGTTAAAGAAGTGGTGCTCGCCACCAACTTCACCAACGAAGGTGAAGCCACCGCTCATTACATCGGACAGACGCTCAAGGCGCGCGGTTTGCGCGTCAGCCGGCTCGCGCGAGGCGTGCCGGTGGGAGGCGAACTGGAGTATGTGGACGCCGGCACGATCGCCCGTGCAGTCCTCGACAGACATACGCTCTGAGCATGACGCGGACGTGACGCTGTCCGCTTTTGCGCGTAAGTACTCGTACTCTCATCCAATCGGATTAGCTGTTATTCGCTATATCTGGTCATACCCCCGTCCTCTAGACTGAACCTGCCGACTTGGGGACCCAACAATACGGGGAATACCATAACTCCCGGGCGGCGTGGGGCCGTTTAACCTGTCGCGCATATCCCGGTCTGAGACCTAATAACTGTGCGCAGGCACTGCTTAGGCAGGGAGTTAAGGTATGGCTAACGATACCGGGCGCACCCTGATTTACGCTTCCCGAAAGCACAACGACGGATTGCTGTCGTTTTTGGGAGAGCAAGGCTGGCAAGTCGTGCCGGCCAAGAGCGCCAGCGACGTCGGTCGCATTCTCAATCCGGGGGTCACCAGCGCAGCACTCATCGACCTGGCGAGCGGTTATAGCGACCGCGAGATGGGCGCGTTCGAGTCCTGCATGCAACCGGCAACGGTCGGCTGGGTTGCCGCGACAAATCCTGAACAACTCTCGACGACGTCGATCCGTCGCCTCATTCGCGACTATTGTTTCGACTACGTCAACGTGCCCTGCACGAACGATCAACTCGCGCATTCGATCGGGCATGCATGGGGTATGGCATCGCTCTGTGAAGTGCCGATCATCACGCCGCAAGTCGGCGGCGATCAGGAAATGGTCGGCACGTGTGAAGCGATGCAGCAACTCTTTCGCACCATCCGCAAGGTGGCCAATACCGATGCCCCGGTCTTCATCTCGGGCGAGTCGGGCACGGGCAAGGAACTGAGCGCGGTGGCGATCCACGAACGCTCGCTGAGCGCGAAGGGACCGTTCGTGGCCATCAACTGTGGTGCGATTCCGCCACATCTGATGCAGTCCGAACTATTTGGATACGAGCGTGGGGCCTTTACCGGCGCGAACGCACGTAAAGTCGGTCGCGTCGAGTCCGCCAACGGCGGCACGCTGTTCCTCGACGAAATCGGCGATCTGCCCATCGAGAGTCAGGCGAGTCTGCTGCGCTTCCTGCAACAGGGCGCGATCGAGCGTCTGGGCGGCCACGAAGTCATTCCGGTCAATGTGCGCATCATTTCGGCGACACACGTCGATCTGGAGACGGCCGTGAAAGAAGGGCGTTTCCGGATGGATCTGTTCCATCGTCTGTGCGTGCTGCGCGTGGACGAACCGCCGCTGCGCGCGCGCGGGCAGGACATCGAAATTCTTGCCCATCACGTGCTCCAGCGTTTCAAAGGCGACAACCATCGCAAGATCCGCGGCTTCACGCAGTGCGCGGTGCAGGCGATGTACGAATATCATTGGCCGGGCAACGTGCGCGAGTTGATCAACCGCGTACGCCGGGCGATCGTGATGGCCGATAGCCGTATGATTTCGGCCAAGGATCTCGACCTTCTGCCGTGGGTGCCGACGCTGGTGCGCACGCTTGAGGAAATTCGCGCGGAGGCCGAACGAACGGCCATCGAGCAAGCGTTGCTGCGCCACTGTCACCGTCTGACGGATGTGGCTGCAGAGTTGGGAATCTCGCGCATTACGCTGTACCGCCTCATGTGCCGGTACGGATTGCGCGGCGACGAATCGGGCGTGCCGGCCTGATATCTTCTGGCGAAGAGAGGGCGACCGTCCTGCGATGAGCAGGGCGGTCGTTTCTTTTTGGGATCCTGAATATTACGCAGTCGATGCGCTGTGCAATGTACTGGGCGATGCATCGACCGATGCGTCCGAAAGGCGTGAAAACATCGCGCGTCAAACGCATTTCCCCCACCCGTTTTGCGCCGTCGTCGCATTTTGCGACTGCTGCCATCGCCAATAACGACGGGCGATTCCGGGCATTCCCATGATGTCTTTCAACGCCGCCATTTCATACGCTTTGCGTTGCCTCAAGTTTCGAAATATCGCGTGCGAGGGTTGTCCCGAACACACATCAAAGATGAAACATCCGGGGTGAAAAGCGCGCCGTCGAAAAAATCGGGCGACTGTGACGGACCTGTGTCGTTTCGTTTCGGCCCCCACAATCTGCCGCAAATTTGTCACGCGAGACCCTTGCAAACAGGGCGTTTGCGGCATGCGTCGCTGCTCGCGCCGATATCGTTCGTAGTTCGGAATGTTTGAGATGTGCGTCGATGACGTGACAAACGCCGTCTGGCCCCCCTCACGTATCAATGCTGAAACGTTTTCGGCCACTCGTCCTGGCGTGCCAGCAGGGCCGAAAATTTAACGTCAATGTTTTCAAGTACTTAAGTAGGGTGGCACGGAAGTCGCTTTATTGGTCCGGGCAAGGAGGACACAGCGATGCGAATTCTCACCACCGAAATGCAGTACCGCGTACGACACGGCGCAGGCGCACTGAGTGCTGCCATCGTTGTGGCGCTCGGACTGTGTGCTGCACCGGCGCAAGCGCAGGACAACATCTCGCGCTCGCCGCTCATGCAGCTGGCAATGCTTACCGGCTCGATGGTGCCGGCATCGTTCACGACGCCGTCGATGCCCGCCGCCCCGATTTCCGATGCGGATGCCGCCATCGCGGCGCCAGTCGCCGACGCCACCTCTGTGGCGCCGGAGCAAGTCCCCGCAGTGGCCGGCAACGACGACAGTCAGACCATCGGCGCGTCGAATATGCCGCTCGCCGCCGCCCGTATCGACGACGAACAACTGGGAAGCCAGCGCGGCCGCAATTTGCAGGGCGCCGCGATGGTCAAGTCGCCCGGCATGGCACTCGCCAATGGTGTGACGTTGTGGGACGAACTGCCCGGCGGTGTGACGCCGACGCCGCGTCCGCAGCAACTGTCGAACGGCGTGGGCAATGTCCAGGTGACGCGTGTGACCTACACCACGCGGTGATCGACATGACCCAACTTTCATTCTCGCCTGCTGTGTTCGCCACGTTGCTCGTGGCGCTCACACCGGCGGTGCTTCCCGGCCACGCCAAGGCCGAACCGGCGACGCCGGGCGATCTGGTGATCGAGCGCAACATCGGCCCGGAAATCGCCTATCGCGGCCTGCCGCGTGTGGAGAACCCGATCGGCATCGCCGTTCCGGCTTTCCCGACCGGACCGTTCAATACGGCGATGGGCGCGGTCAATCAGGTGACTGACAGCGAACTGACGGGACGCGGTAATGCCGGTCTTATCACCAGTTCCGTGCAGTCGGGCATCAATCCGGTGATGGGCGTGCTTGTCGGCAACGCCCGCGGCGGCAACGCGCTGAACACGTCCAACGGTGTCGGCGGCGGCTTCGGGGCGGGTGCAGGCGGTGGCGGCGGTATCGGCGGCATCGGTACGCTCGTCCCGTCGGTGATCAGTTCGGCGCTTGCACCGCTCACGTCGATCGGTGCAGCAGGAGCGGCGAAATGAGCGCACAACGCAATTCTCTGCGCGCCATCGCGCTGGCCGCTTCGACCGCTTTGACCGTCATCAGCGGCGTGTCGCACGCACAGGACATCTGGATCACGAACGGTGAGCTGACCGGCACGCACGCCACCATCGAGAACGGCGCTGCGGTCGGTGTGACCGGCGCGCTCGGTGTGAATCAGGCTGCGGGCGTGAATAACGCACAGGCCAACAGCACCGTAATTTCCAACGGCGGGGGCCTTACGGCCGGCACATCGAGCACGAATCAGCAGGCACTCGTCACGACGACGACGGGTGCGGCAAGCGCCGCAATTCAGGGCAATGCATTTTCAGGCACCTCGGGGGTGACGCAAGTCAACCAGGCGAGCGGTGCCGGCAATCTTCAACGCAACGCGACCGTCATTGTGACTGGCGATGCGTCTGGAGTGGCGAGCGTATCGGATACGGCACTATCCGCTGCGATCTCCAAGGGTGGCCCGACTGGCCACAACAACCTCAACGATCAGTTCCGCACGGCGTCGATTTCCGGTGATGCCTTCCGCGGGGTGAGCGGTGTGTTGCAAGTGAACCAGTCGGCTGGGATAGGCAATGTAACCGCAAATGTTTTTGTGCTCCGTCCCCCGGCGGGCACATCTTTTTAACTGGGTAACTCTCTCGTCAAGGAGATGGTCATGAAAACGAAAGCAATTGCAGCGGCTGCACTGCTGGTAGCAACGGGAACCGCTATGGCTTCCCCCAATCACCAGCAATATAGCTTCTCGTTCATCGGCAACGAGACCAACGTTCTGAACCTGGTCGGCATTTTCGGTCTGGTCGGCATTCGCGGCTGCGTCACGGTGGACAACACCGGCAACGCCGTCGTGCAAAGCAACCAGAGCGTCGATGTACACGGCGTGAACCTTAAGGGACCGCTGATGGGCACTTATGTCACGGGGCATGTGACGACGGGTGTCGATTCGAAGACCACCACGGTTTCGAACACGGGCGGCGCTTACCTGATCGGCGGCGCGACCACCACGTCGTATAACAACACGACGTCGTGGGTCAATGCAGAAGCCAACGGTCACCTGAACACCAGCCAGTCCTTCCAGGCCGGTGCCGGGTATGTGGCAGGTCAGTCCAGCTCCGGCTCGGGCGGCTTCATCGCCGGTGGCGGCTATCAGTATTCGAACATCGCAGCGGCTGGTGGCATTATCGGTGGCGGCATCATTCCGCTGCCGGGTGGCCTGGCACTGTATGGCGGATACATCGTCGGCAACGCTGGCGCCGGTCAGGGTTCTGCATGGGGTGGCTACGCCTACGGTCAGCAGTCGCAATCGGCCGCAGGGTTCCTCGCCGGTGGCTTCCTGAACACGCAGAAGAGCTTCGACGCAGCGTTCCATGGCCTGTTCAACGAAGGTCAGGCGTCGGTCTCGAGCGAGTCGATTGCCGCAGGCGCACTGTGGGGCTTCTCCGATACGTACACGAAGTCGACTGCATGGCAGAAGGGCGCCATCACGGTGCACTTCAACACGGCTACGTATCAGACGATGGGCGCAACGCTCGGCAACGGTGCATTGGCTAACGCCAACGGCAACGTCGGTGTGAACGTGGCGGCCGGTGCAGATAACGCACAGGCCAACAACGTCGCGATCGCTTCGCTCAACGCACAGCCGGTGTATGCCTCGGCTCAGGTGTTTGCGAACCAGTCGTCGAAGGGTTCGGCCAGCCTGTCGCAGTTCATGGTCAACGCCAGCGTGGGTGACAACGCCCTTGCAGGTGCGACGGGTAACGTCGGTGTGAACGTGGCCTCGGGTATCGGCAACGTGCAGGGCAACAGCCTGGCAGCAGCAGTCTCGCAAGGCGCGACCGGCTGGTACAAGGGCGGTGCAGCTAACTCGACGGCGCAAACCGACCAGACGGCCAGCATGAAGGCCTCGGGTGACTTCGTGGCCAACGCAGCACTTGGCACCGGCGCACTCGCCTGGGCTAGCGGCAACGTGGGTGTGAACGTGGCAGCCGGTATCGGCAACGTTCAGGCCAACAACCTCGCCATCTCGGCAATCAAGTGATGTAGCTAACCGGTCCGGGAGTTTTCCCGGACCGGTTTTTTCATGAGGTGTGTCATGAATGATGCGCGTCGTGCCGTTGTGAGGATCGCTACTGTTTGCGCTCTGGCGTGCGCAAGCGTGGCCGGGCACGCGCAGTATGCATCGGTGAACCTGGAATCTTCGACTGGTGTACCGGCGGTCAAGAAGATGCGCTCGTTCAAATCGATGCACTACGTGAATCTGGTCCAGCAGGAATACGACTTCAGTTGTGGTTCCGCAGCACTGGCAACGCTGCTGCGTTATGGCTACGGGATCAACATTCCCGAGACCGAAATGATTCAGCGAATGATGGCGTTCTCCAACCCGGACACCGTCATCAAGAACGGGTTTTCGATGCTCGACATGAAGAAATTCGTGGAGACGCTCGGACTCGAGGGGCGCGGATTCAAAGTCGACGTGAGTGCGCTTTACGACCTGAAGATCCCGGTCATCGCGCTCATCGACGTCAACGGCTATCAGCACTTTGTGGTCGTCAAGGCAGCGAAGGACGGACGTGTCTTCGTGTCCGACCCGGCGCTGGGCAATCGAATTATCGAGCAAGCCGATTTTGCCAAGCAGTGGAATGGCTTGGTGCTGGCGGTCATCGGCAAGCCGTTCCTGGAGGACTCACCGCTGCTCAAAGGAAACGAATCCCTGGCTGCCAAGTTGCGCGATGGAGCGCTGGCGACCGGGACGTCACCGACCCCGATGGTGGACTTCGGCATCATCCGGGCGGACCTGTTTTGAGACCAGACCATCATGAATCGATACGTCCCGATGCTGGCCATCCCGTTGTTTGCAGGCGCCGTGCCGGCGTTCGCATCCAACGTGATGCCTGAGGGCTGGACGCCTGTGAGCGATGAAGTGCTCTCGCACGCGACCGGCAAGTACGCAGAACAGAACATGATCACGGGCTTTCAGCTCGTGATGCAGTCGCAGTGGCAGATGCCCAACGGCGCGAGCCTGCTCGCCACCGGTGTGCTTGGTGTGAATCAGGGCCAGGTGCAAACCGGCTCGTCGACGGCCATCATCCCGGGCGTCGTGAATGCTGTCGCCCCGACCACGCAAGCGGTGACCGGCGCCGCCAACGCACTGGTCAACGGGGTCGCACAGATTACGCAGGTTGCGGGCGATGCCAACAACGCGCTGAACAAGGCCATCATCCAGTACGGTCCGGGCGTGTCGCTCGCGCTGCTGGTGCCGATCAGCAACAAGTCGACGAGCAACTCGAGCACCACGGTCGGTAACCTGAGCGCGAGCGTGGCGATCAGTTCGGCCGGTATGCAGCTCTCGCTCAACACCCCGAACGGCAATCTTGGACAAAGCGTTGCCGGCGGTGCGGGGGGAGCCATGAACCAGATCATGCAGGTCGTTCAGGTGGCAGGGAACGCGCAGCAGGTGATGAACACCATGCAACTGAGCCTGCAGACAAGCGCGCTGACGTCGGGCGGACTGCGTCAGCTCGGCATTCAGAACGCGATGGCGAATATGGTCGCCATTCGGCATTGATGGCACTGAGCGCGCGTGAACGCATTTCAAGTGAAGTCAAGTGAAAGGTAGGGCGCAGCAAGCGAAGTGACGGCGTCGTGGTCGATGCATTCGGCGCGACGCCGGCAGCAACGTCCGGCAGGTCTTTGCCGGACGCCATGACAACTAGACGTGGGGCGCCGCCGCAAAACACTCGCGGCGCACAAGAAGGTGATGTCGGCAGGGCCCGGGCAGGGTGCATCGGCGATGCTGTTGACGCTTTCGATCTCTGTCTCGTGTTCCGTACGCATCACCCCGCAGTCGAGCAGCAAGGACAACCGTTGTTTGCAACACGTGTTTGTTGGATTGCGCGCGGACACCCGTCCGCTTTTTCACCCGGGGGGGATCATGAACACTCACCGCTTTTTTCCCGTTGCCGCTATTCCGTTGGGGGTACTGCTTTTCACGCTATCGGCCCAGGCTCAGGAGCATACGGACCCATCGCCGGATAACCGTCTCCAGATGTTGATGGACATGGTTGACCGGCAGCAGCGGGAAATTTCTTCTTTGAAGCAGCGCCTCACGGATATCGAGATGGCGCAACGCGGTCGCGGTCTGACCGCGTGGGATACCGCGCAGATTGCGCAAGTCTCGCCGGGCGACGGCTCGGCCGCCGGCTCCGCAGGCACGCCCGGTGGCGGCGCTGCCGGGGCGGCCGGACCGACCTCGGCCACGCCCATTGGCGAGACGCAGCAGATGCAGAAGAGCGAGAACGACTCGCAGCGCACGCCTGCCGAAGAAGCCGTCGTTCAGGCGCAGCACGCGCCGTTGTTCGATCGCAAGCTCACCATCGATGCGGGTATCAGCTACAGCTACTACGACCGGCGCCAACTGGTGCTGAGCGGCTTTCTCGCCCTCGACGCCATCTTCCTCGGTCAGTTGAACCTCGGCCAGACCAAGGCCAATGTGTGGACGTTCGACGTCAACACGCGTTACGGGGTAACCGACCGGTTGAGCGTGGCGTTCGACGTGCCCTACCTGTACCGCAACTCGGACTTCATCTCCGGCGGGGTGGGCGGTGCGGCGTCGTCGATCAGCGACATCAGCAAGAACTCGGCGAATATCGGCGACGTGAATGCGTCGTTGTATTACCAGCTCATGAAGGAAAACGCCAACTGGCCCGATATCGTGGCGTCGTTGCGCGTGACCGCACCGACCGGCACATCGCCGTTCGGCATCAAGCTGGGTACGCCCGATCCGACGAACAACAACCTGACTACGCCGTCGCGGTTGCCAACGGGTAACGGCATCTGGGCCATTACGGCCGGTCTGTCGTTCCTGCGCACCTACGACCCGATCGTGTTGTTCGCGAACGTGGCGTACACGTACAACGTGGCGAAGACGTTCGACGACATTTCCACGATCGAAGGCACGACGCAGCCGGCCAAGGTCAAGCTTGGCGACATCGTGCAGGTGGGGGCTGGGATGGCACTGGCGCTCAACGACAAGACGGCGCTGTCGATCTCGTATTCGACGGCGATCTCGCGTGCAACGAAGACGGCCACGCCGGGCGGACCGTGGACGACAGTGGCAGGAAGTACGACCAACGCGGCGTCGCTCAACTTCGGCATCAACTACGCCATCAACAAGCACTGGACGGTCAACGGTTACGTCAATGCTGGCATGTCGCCGGACGCACCGAACTACGTGATCGGGGTTCGTTTCCCGTACACGTTCTGAGGCTTGATCGGATAGGAGAAATCAGCGAGCGGCCGCAGATCCCATGCGGCCGCTTGCGTTGACCTTGAGGTTCGTGGCCATCATGCCGGTCGTCGTCTGCGACATTGAGGAAACGGCAATCGTCGTGCGCGGCTGCGCGGTGGCAGGTAGCGAGGCCTGAGTCGGTTTGGGCGACGGGGCGGGCGGAATCACTTCGTCCCAGAGACGGACATTATTGGCAACGGTCGTCGAATTGACGGGGGCGATGGTAGTCGGACCGGCGTTGCCGATGCTGGTGACCAGACTTCGCGATATGTTTGCGGCATGGGTGCTGGCGAGCAAGGCATCGCTCACTGTCGCCGGCATACCGCCGACGCCGACGACGTCGGCCTGCGCGGTACTCGCAAAGCACGCGGCGGCAAGACAAAACACCGCACTGCGCGTCGTGCTGACGGAAATTTTGAACATGGCGTGCCCCCCGGCCTCCGCAGACTGTCCTCTCAGACTTTTTGTATTTTATTGCGTCAGGTGAGAAAAGAAAGGGGAAAAAGTAATAGCGGAATTTCCGAAATTTGAGTAAATAATTTACGCAAATTGCGGATTGTCGCGCTGAGGCAACAGGGATAAGGCTCCGCGAGAAACGGATTCGCCGCCACGCGGGCTTAGCGCATAAACTGCCTTGAAAGCAAGATGACGCCTTATGCGTAAACCGTGACAAGCGCTGGAGGATTTCTTCGGTTTTTGTCCTGTTAAGAACAATGCCAAAGGCGCGGTTCGTTCGAAAAAAAAGCGGGGCGGCGGCATGGGGATGCCGACCGGAATGACAGGGGAAATCATGCGTGTGCTGGTCCTAGGTGAGGCTGCCGCCTGGCTGAGCGGCCTCCAGGTCGCGTTGCAAACCGAAGCGAACGCGACGCCACCGGTCTTGCGTCACGTCGAAAGCGTGGCGACGCAGGACTGGGTATGGCTGCGCGAGTTGCCTTCGCGTCGCGTGCTCGTACTCGATGAGTCCGTGGCGCGAACGCCCGCGCTCGACACCTTGTGCTCGGCGGCCGCCGAGTGCGTTCCCCCTGTGCCGGTCATCGTGGTCGGTGATGCGGGTTTTCCCGATGAGATCATTCGCTGGCTGCAAGCCGGCGTGACGGCGTGTCTGCCTTGGCCGAACTCGGTGGCGCGTATTCGTTCGGTGTTCGACCTGGCGTTCTCCGGTGGGCGTTTCGTGCCGGAAGAGGCGCTCTCGGCGTTGCTGGTGCTGTGGCGTCAGGAGGCTTTGGGCGAGGCGCTGCCGCTTTCCCGTCTGCCGGTGTTTCCGCTCGGCGGGGACAAGGCGACGCAACTCGCCGAGTCTGCGTTGCTCGGCATCTCCCAGCGGCAATACGAAATTCTGGCGCTGCTCTCCCGAGGCCTGTCCATCAAGACCATTTGCCAGCAACTCGTGATCTCGGAAGGCACGGCGAAGACGCACGTCTCGGCGCTTTACCGGCGTCTTGGGGCGCGCAATCGTGGCGAGGCCATCTATATTGCAGCGCAACGTGGCGCGCGTCATCTGTTCGAGACGTGATCGATCGCTCACGCGCATCCCCCGTTGTATCGACGCTGAGTCGGCGCAATCTTCGGAATCGACGACGAACTGCATCGGAATCGTCCGGGATTGCCCTTGAGACTATTGGCCGATCGCCGACTGCCGAATTACTATACGAACTTCATTTGCCACCCATATGCACGGATGCGGCCTTCATGGCAGCGTCCCGAACTCGACGGTGATGGCCGTCGACGAGGCTCAGGAGTCCAAGCGTTGTCCAAGTCGTCTACGCCGTTCGCATCCACTTCGCCACAGGGCGCCAATGCGTCTGCGGCACCCGCCCATCAGTCTTCCGACGCGTCCCGTCAAATTTCCGAATCGGCCAATGCGGCAAAGCCGTCAACCGGTATGCCCGGCTTTGGCGCGCTCGCTGGCGTGAAGGTGCTCGAACTTGGCACGCTCATCGCCGGTCCGTTCGCCGCGCGCATGCTGGGCGAATTCGGCGCGGAGGTCATCAAGATCGAAGATCCGCAGCACGGCGATCCGTTGCGCAAATGGCGCAAGTTGCACCCCGACGCGGGCGGCACGTCGCTGTGGTGGGCCGTGCAGGCGCGTAACAAGAAGTCGGTGACGATCAACCTGAAGTCGTCGGAAGGTCAGGCCATTGTGCGCAAGCTGGCTGCACAGGCGGACATCGTCGTCGAGAATTTCCGCCCCGGATTGCTGGAGCGTTTCGGATTGGGCTACGAACAGTTGTCTGCCGACAATCCCGGGCTGGTGATGGTGCGCCTGTCCGGTTACGGTCAGACCGGCCCGTATCGCGACCGGCCGGGGTTCGGCGCGATTGCCGAGTCGATGGGGGGATTGCGGCATATCACGGGCTATCCGGAGCTGCCACCGCCGCGCATCGGCATTTCCATCGGCGACTCGATTGCCGCACTGCACGGGGTGATCGGCGCGATGATGGCGCTGCATCACCGCAACGTGAATGGCGGCCGAGGGCAGGTTGTCGACGTTGCGCTTTACGAAGCCGTCTTTAACCTGATGGAGAGCGTGGTGCCCGAGTACAGCGTCGCAGGGATGGTGCGCGAGCGCACCGGGGCGTCGCTGCCGGGGATCGTGCCGTCGAACACCTATCCGTGCGCTGACGGCATGATCGTGGTGGGCGGTAACAGCGATCCGATTTTCAAGCGGCTGATGCATGCCATTGGCCGTGCCGATCTCGCCGAGGATCCGGGCCTCGCGCATAACGACGGTCGCGTGCCGCGCACGCAGGAGATCGACGACGCCATCGGCAACTGGACGCAAATGCGTCCCATCGACGAAGCGCTGGCGGTGCTGCAGGGCGCGGACGTGCCCGCGAGCCGGATCTACACCGTGGCCGACATGTTCAAGGATCCGCAGTTCATCGCGCGCCAGATGATCCAGCGCCATACCTTCCCGGATGGCACGCCGATCGATCTGCCGAACATCTCGCCGAAGCTCTCGGAGACCCCCGGACAGACCCAGTGGCTCGGCCCGGAACTCGGCGCGCATACGGACGAAGTGCTTGGGCAACTGGGTTATGATGCCGGGCAAATCAAAGCATTGCGTGAGAGCGGCGTCATCTGACACAGCACTACGCGCAAAGCGCCACGGCCGCGGCAACGACCGCGTCCCGTCATAAAGCACGTCGAATTTACAAAGAAAGAACGCTGCAACCACGGAGACAACAACACCATGCAAAGACGTCAATTCGTCACGGCACTGGCCGCGACTGGCCTGATCGGCGCAGGCATTCGCCCCGGCTTCGCGCAAAACAGGCTTGAGAAGACCAAGGTCGCGATTGCGGTCGGCGGCAAGAACCTGTTTTATTACCTGCCGCTCACGATTGCCGAACGCCTGAACTATTTCAAGGATGAAGGCCTCGACGTCGAAATCTCGGACTTTGCCGGTGGCTCCAAAGCGCTGCAGGCGCTGGTCGGCGGCAGCGCCGATGTAGTGTCGGGGGCTTACGAGCACACGATCTTGTTGCAGGCGAAGAACCAGTACATCCGTGCATTCGTGCTGCAAGGCCGCGCGCCGCAGATCGTGTTCGGCGTGTCGAACAAGACGATGCCGAACTACAAGTCGATTGCCGACTTGCGCGGCAAGAAGATCGGTGTGACCGCACCGGGGTCGTCGACCAACATCATGGCGAATTTCGTGCTGGCCAAGGGCGGCATCAAGCCCAATGAGGTCGCGTTCGTCGGTGTGGGGGCGTCGTCCGGTGCGCTTGCCGCGATTCGTTCGGGCAACATCGACGCCATCGTCAACCTCGACCCGGTCATCACCATGCTGGAGCGCGACAAGGAGATCCGCGTGATCTCGGATACGCGCACGCTCAAGGAGACGGTCTCGGTGTTCGGCGGCAATATGCCCGCCGGTTGTCTCTACACCAACGAGTCGTTCATCCAGAAGAATCCGAATACGACGCAGGCCCTGACCAACGCGATGGTGCGTGCGTTGCGCTGGCTTCAGACTGCCGGACAGGCCGACCTGATCAAGACGGTGCCCGAAGCGTATCTGCTGGGCGACCGCGCGTTGTATCTCGATGCCTGGAGTCGCGTGAAAGAGGCGATCTCTCCCGACGGTCTGATTCCGGCAGATGGTCCGGCGACGGCGCTGCGCACGTTGCAGGCGTTCGACGAGACGGTCAAGGGCAAGACGATCGATCTGTCGAAGACGTTCACGAACGAGTTCACGAAGAAGGCCGACGCCAAGTACAAATGATGACTGCGCCGGCTCTGAGTTTCGACAGTATTACGTGCACCTTTGTCGCCCGCGACGATCGCTCGAAGCGTTATACGGCCGTGGCCGACACATCGCTCGACATTGCACCTGGCGAGTTCGTTTCGGTCGTCGGGCCGACCGGGTGCGGCAAATCCACGTTGCTCAATGTGGCCGCGGGTTTGCTCACTCCGTCGTCCGGATCGATCAAGGTCTTTGGTGAGCCGCTCAAGGGCATCAATTCGCGTGCGGGATACATGTTCCAGGCTGAAGCGCTAATGCCCTGGCGCAACGCGATCGACAACGTGACCGCGGGACTGGAGTTTCGCGGTGTCGCGCCGGAGGAAGCGAAGGCGCGTGGACATGAATGGCTCAAGCGCGTGGGCCTGGGCGGTTTCGGTGATCGATATCCGCATCAGCTCTCCGGCGGCATGCGCAAGCGTGTGGCCATGGCACAGACGCTGATTCTCGATCCCGACATCATTCTGATGGACGAGCCGTTCTCGGCACTCGACATCCAGACGCGTCAGCTCATGGAAAACGAGTTGCTGGAGTTGTGGGCCGCAAAACGTCGTGCGGTGCTGTTCATCACGCACGACCTCGATGAGGCGATCGCGTTGTCCGACCGCGTGGTGGTGCTGGCCGCAGGGCCGGGGACGCACCCGATCGGGGAGTTCCGGATCGATCTGCCGCGTCCGCGCGACGTGGCGGAAATTCGTAACCATCCGCGCTTCACCGAGTTGCACGCTCAGATATGGGACGTGCTTCGCGAGGAAGTCCTCAAGGGCTACGCACAACAGTTAAAGGCGGTCTGAGTGGTCGCGTGGCAAATCGGCGGCATTCTCACGGTCTCGCTGAACTGGCTGAACTGGCCGGGGTGGCTCGACTGGATGGACTGGTTCGATTTGCCGGACGGCTTTGGCCTGTTCGACTGGCTGGTCTGATGACCGGTCCGGCCGCACGTCTGATATTCCCGGAATTCGTTCGTCATGCGTAATCGTTCCATCATGCGGTACCTGCGCCTGTGGCAATGGCTGCTGCTGGTCGTGGCATTTCTCGTCTGGTATGTCCTCACCAGCCCGACGCTGCTGCCCGCGTTCTATTTCGATAGCCCCGACAAGGCGGCTTTCTTCTTTGGCGAGCCGCAGAAGGTGCTGCTTCAGGTCTGGCAGTGGTTCGCCAGCGGGGAGATCTATCTGCATCTGGGCGTCACGTTGCTCGAGACGGTGCTGGCGTTCGCCATCGGTACCGTGTTCGGACTCGGCGTGGGGCTCTGGCTGGCGCTTTCGCCGAGCGCAGGGGCCTTGCTCGACCCGTACATCAAGGCGGCCAATTCGATGCCCCGGGTGATTCTCGCGCCGATCTTCGGCGTGTGGTTCGGGCTCGGTATCTGGTCGAAGGTGGCGCTAGGGGTGACGCTTGTGTTCTTCATCGTCTTCTTTAACGTCTATCAGGGCGTGAAGGAAGTCAGCCCGGTGGTGCTTGCCAATGCTCGGATGCTGGGTGCCAATCAACGTCAGTTGTTGCGCCGTGTGTATTTGCCCAGTGCAACCAGTTGGGTGTTCTCCAGTCTCCATAACTCGGTCGGACTCGCGTTCGTCGGTGCGGTGGTTGGCGAGTATCTGGGGTCGTCGCGTGGCGTCGGCTACCTGATCTTGCAGGCCGAAGGCACGTTCGATATCAATGCGGTGATCGCCGGGGTGCTGATTCTCACAGCCTTTGCGCTGGTGCTCGATGGGCTCGTCGGCGTCGTGGAGCGGCGCCTCTTGGTCTGGCAACCGCAAGCCGGAGAGACCGAAAAAATGTAACCGAATGTGACGGAATGACGCCATGGAGCGCGGGGGGTGGAACGCCACCGATGCCTTGATGGCGTCATATCCGAGCACCTTTCCTCGGTTACAATTGCCGCATGCGAATCCTGCTCAGCAACGACGATGGGTATCAGGCGCCAGGCCTGGCCGCGCTCTACGAAGCGTTGGCGCCGCTTGGCGACATTACCGTGGTGGCGCCCGAACAGAACTGTAGCGGTGCGTCCAATTCTCTGACCCTGCAACGGCCGCTCTCTGTCTTCAAAGCGCCCAATGATTTCACTTTCATCAACGGCACGCCGACCGATTGCGTTCACGTGGCGTTGACCGGGCTACTCGACGAGCGGCCCGATATCGTGGTCTCCGGTATCAACAACGGGCAGAACATGGGCGAAGATACGCTGTACTCCGGTACGGTGGCAGCGGCGACCGAGGGTTTCCTGTTCGGAATCCCTTCGTTCGCCTTCTCGCAAGTCAATAAAGGCTGGGATCACCTCGACAGCGCGGCCCGTGTGGCGCGCGAGGTGGTCGAGCGCTATATGGAGCGGCCGCTGGGCGCGCCCTTCTTGTTGAACGTCAACATTCCCAATTTGCCGTATGAGCGCCTCAAAGGCGCGCTGTCGACGCGTCTTGGGAAGCGACATCAATCGCAGCCGGTCATCCGTCAGGTGAATCCGCGCGGTGAAGCGATTTATTGGATCGGTCCGGCTGGCGACGCGCGCGACAGCAGCGAAGGCACTGATTTCCATGCCGTGGCGCACGATTACGTCTCGGTCACCCCCTTGCAACTGGATCTCACGCATACCGCACGACTTGGCGTTGTGCACGATTGGCTGGCCAGCGCAGGGGTGGCCCAACGATGACGACACCGCCGAAGCGTTTTCCTCTCCCTCTGGCCGAAGTGATGACCCGCCGGCAGCGCAAAGCGCCGGTGCTCGACAAGGCGTCGCGTGCGAGCCCGGCCGGTGCGCCGCCCGCCGCGATGACGCGTGGTGCGTCGCAAGCGAATCAGGGAAGTGGGAAGGCGTCGACCGGCGGTAGCAGTAACAATTTGCGGGTGGCGTCGACACCGATGGCGGGTGCGTCCGCGCGACCCGCTGGTGCACAGACCTCGCACGCGGTCGTGCCGAAGGGTTTGGCGCGGCCGGCCGTCGCGCCGCACGCGCAACCAGCACCGCACGCCTCGCACGTCGTTAAACACGCACCGAAGCCGGCAGCCAAGGTGCACGGTGCGGGGGTTGGCCAGAAGGGCGGTTCCGCTGGCGGCGCCGTGGGCAAAGGCACAGCCAAGTCGATGACGAAGGCGGCCGCGACGCCAGTCGGGACGGCCAAGCCTTCAGCGGGCGTAGGCGCGGGGGCCATGGTGCGTACGAATACTGCGTCGGTCCTGAATTCGCCGGAGGGTATCGGGCTGACATCGGAGCGCGTGCGTGCACGCATGGCTGAACGCGTCGCGGCATCGGGCGTCAAACACCCGGGCGTGCTGGCGGCGCTTGCCACCGTGCCACGTCATGGCTTCGTCGACGCCGCGCTTGCCAATCAGGCTTACGAGGATGCGGCGCTTCCCATCGGGCATGGGCAGACGATCTCGAAGCCGTCGGTCGTGGGGCGCATGATCGAGCTGCTGCTCTCGAGCGGACGTCCGCTGGAAAAGGTGCTGGAAATCGGCACCGGATGTGGATATCAGGCAGCGGTGTTGTCGTGTGTTGCGCGGGACGTGTACTCCATTGAGCGGGTTCGTCCGTTACATGAACGTGCCAAAGCCAATTTGCGTCCGTTGCGCGTGCCGAATATTCGCCTGCATTACGGCGATGGGCGGCTCGGATTACCTGCGGTCGCACCATTCGACGGCATCGTGATCGCTGCCGCCGGCCTGGAAATTCCGGACGCGCTGGTCGATCAGTTGGCCGTCGGCGCACGGCTTGTCGCCCCGGTGGGCGGCGAGCAACAAATTTTGACCCTCATCGAGCGCATCGGTGCGCGCCAATGGCGCGAGACGCAGCTTGATAGGGTGTTATTCGTCCCCTTAAAATCGGGCATCATTTAAGCCCGTCGGGTCTATTCTGCGGAGGAATTGAGTGAATTTGCGAGCGGGTTTCCAACAACGCGTCGCCAGTGTCCTGTTGCTGAGCATGCTGGCAGCGTGCGCATCGCGACAAGTCGGGGCGCCGGTCGTCGACCGTACCGTAGGCGGTACGACGACCGACAGCAGTCTGCCGGGCGCGACTGCGCCGGTGATCGACAATACGCCGGTGCCGCCGGGTTTCTATCGCGTCAAACCGGGCGACCGCCTGTACCGCATCGCGCTGGAGAACGGGCAGAACTACAGAGATATCGCACGCTGGAACAATATCCAGAACCCGGATCAGATCGAGGTCGGTCAGGTTTTGCGCGTGAAACCGCCTGCTGGCGACACCGGTACGCCGCTGCCGCCGCCGGTGGCCAGCACACCGCCGACCAATGGCAGCAGCCCGGCTGCCGTGGTGCCGCCGCCTGCGACGTCGTCTAGCGCTACCGCGCCTTCTGCAGTCTCCAGCGGTGCGCTACAACTGTCGTGGCCGGCCGCCGGCAACATCATCGGCCACTTCGACGACTCGAAGAACAAGGGCGTGAATATCGGTGGCAAGGTTGGCGACGCCGTCTTTGCCGCAGGTGCAGGCAAAGTCGTATATTCGGGGGCGGGTCTGCGCGGCTATGGCAACCTCGTCATCATTAAACACGACGGGACCTTCTTGACGGCGTATGCGCACAACAGCAAACTGTTGGTCAAGGAAGGCGACTCCGTGACACGGGGTCAGAAAATTGCCGAAATGGGCAACTCGGATGCAGATCGCGTGATGCTGCACTTCGAGGTGCGTAAAGATGGCAAGCCTGTAGATCCGGAGAAGTATTTGCCGCCTCGATAAAATAGGCAGGGTCGAATGCTCAAGAGAAAGCGTCGCACTTCGCAAGAGGAAGACCTCGCTGTCCCGGAGTCCGATCAGGAAGCAGACGATCGGCAGTCTCGGCAGGATGAGGACGTGGACGACGCTTTCGACGAGCGCGAGGCGGAGGATGATGACGCCTCGTCATCCGAGGGGGAAGGGGAGGCGTCCTCTTCCACTACCGGACGCAAACGCAAGTCCGCCGACGCCGACGACTTCGGCACTGTGCTGCAGGCCGAACTCACGGCCGACACCGTTCAGCACTATCTCAATCGCATCAGTGTCAAACCGCTGCTAACGCCTGCGGAGGAGCTCGACTACTCTACGCGCGCGCAAGCAGGCGAATTCGCGGCGCGTCAGGTCATGATCGAGCGCAATCTGCGACTCGTCGTGAGCATCGCGAAGGGGTACCTCAATCGTGGCGTGCCGTTGCTCGATCTGATCGAAGAGGGCAACCTCGGTCTGATGCACGCCATCGAAAAGTTTGATCCGGGGCGTGGTTTCCGTTTCTCAACGTACGCCACCTGGTGGATCCGTCAAAGCATCGAGCGCGCCATCATGAATCAGGCGCGTACGGTGCGTTTGCCGGTGCACGTGATCCGGGAACTCAATCAAGTCTTGCGCGCGAAGCGTCACCTTGAGAAGAGTGCCGCTTATGTCGATGGTGGCGAGCAGCGCGACGCGCGCATCGAAGACATCGCCGATCTGACGGGGAAGACACCCGACGAAATCACCGATATTCTTGCGCTCAACGAGCATGTGGCGTCGCTCGACGCCCCGCTTGAAATCGACCCTGGCAGCAGTTTGCTCGATCTGCTTTCCGACGATCGCAGCGAGGCGCCGGAACACGAGGTTCAGCATCGCGAACTGGAAGACCTCATGCGGCTGTGGTTGTCGCGTCTGTCGACCAAGCATCGCTATGTCATCGAACGCCGATTCGGACTCAACCGTGTCGAGCCTGCGACGCTGGAAGAACTGGCCGACGAAATGGGCCTCACGCGTGAGCGCGTGCGCCAGATCCAGCAAGAGGCGCTCGTGAAGCTCAAGCGCTATTTCGCCTCGAACGGCGTGCGCAAGGACGCGGTGCTCTGATATTCGGTGCGCCACCGTCGCGTGCGTGGCCGTTACTTGCTGCTCATTTCTCTGATGCGTCGGCGTCGAATGCCGATGTTTTCTGATTTTTTCTTCTGATTTTCATCATGCCATCTCCCGTTCTCGTCTTCGATATTGAAACGATCCCAGATGTCGATGGCCTTCGCAGGCTTGAGCCCGCGTACGCCGGGCTGTCGGACGACGCCGTTGCCGAAGCGGCATTTGCTGCCCGTCGCGAAAAAGTGGGGCACGACTTTTTGCCGCTGCATTTGCAACGCGTGGCGGCGATCTCCTGCGTCTTTCGCGACCGCGACGGCTTTCGTGTGAAGTCGCTGGGCACGCTTGAGGACGGGGAGGGGGCGCTGGTGTCCGGCTTCTATCGCACCATCGAAAAGTACGCCCCGCAACTCGTGTCGTGGAATGGCGGCGGTTTCGACCTGCCCGTGCTCCACTATCGCGCCATGATTCACGGGATTTCCGCGCCGCGATACTGGGACCTGGGAGAGGACGATCGCGAGTTCAAATGGAATAACTACATCAGCCGTTATCACCAGCGCCATCTGGACCTGATGGATGTGCTCGCTATGTATCAGGCGCGCGCAAACGCACCCCTGGACGACCTCGCCAAGCTGTGCGGTTTCCCGGGTAAGCTCGGTATGGACGGCAGCAAAGTGTGGGAGGCGTATCGCGACGGCAAGCTAGAAGAGATCCGAAATTATTGCGAGACCGACGTGGTGAATACGTATTTGGTCTATTGCCGGTATCAGCTAATGCGCGGAGGCCTGCGTCAGGCTGAGTATGAGCAGGAGATCGAATTTGTGAAGCGCTCGCTTGAGCAGGAGCCTGCTGCACACTGGAAGGAGTATCTCGGCGCCTGGGGGTAATCCGTCGCACGCTTGTCCCGCACTTTCGTCTCGCACCTTCGTCCATTTCGGCGATTCGGGCGATTCGGGCGGGGCGGCCAACATTGGCCGTGTCTCACTTGCGGACGAATCGATTAAAATGCCGGGTTTGCTGTCGCACATGAGAACAAAGACGTGACCCGCTCCTCCCGAAACTCCTCGCGCGGCCGGCCCAGTGCCGAGCCCGGCATCATCGATATCGAATCGCTCGACATGGAAGCGCGCGGCGTTGGCCGCACCGCACCCGAGGGCGAACCGGGTACGCCGGAATTCAAGCCCGGCAAGGTCATTTTCGTCGAAGGCGCACTGCCTGGCGAGCGCGTCACGTATCTGAGCTATCGCCGCAAGCCCAAATTCGAGCAGGCGGAAACGGTGAACGTGCTTCGGTCGAGTCCGATGCGTGCCAAACCGCAATGCCCGCATTTCGGCAAGTGCGGCGGATGCTCAATGCAGCATCTGGAGCCGCGCGCGCAGATCGCCATCAAACAACGTGTTCTCGAGGATAACCTCGCCCGACTCGGGAAAGTTAAAGCCGAGTCGATGCTTCGTCCGATTCAGGGCCCGGACTGGGGTTACCGCTTCCGCGCTCGCCTGACGGTGCGCTACGTGCCCAAGAAGGGCGGTGTGCTGATCGGTTTCCATGAGCGCAAGAGCAGTTACGTCGCCGATATGGATTCGTGCGAAGTGTTGCCGCGTCACGTGTCGGACATGTTGGTGCCGCTGCGTCGTCTGGTCGAATCATTGTCGATTCGTGAGCGTCTGCCGCAAATCGAACTGGCGATCGGTGCCGATGTCACGGCGCTAGTGCTGCGCATTCTTGAGCCACTGACGCCTGCGGACGAAGACAATCTCCGCGCGTTTGCGGATGCGAATCACGTTCAGTTCTGGGTGCAGCCGAAGGGGCCGGACACGGCCGTGCCGTTCTATCCGCTCGAACCGGAACTCCATTACACGCTGCCGGAATACCAGATCCGGATGCCGTTCAAGCCGACGGACTTCACGCAGGTCAATCATCAGATCAATCGCGTGCTCGTGCATCGTGCCCTGCGTCTGCTCGCGCCTCAGTCGAACGAGCGCGTGCTCGATCTGTTCTGCGGGCTGGGCAACTTCACGTTGCCGCTGGCACGTCGTGCCGGTACGGTGATGGGGATCGAGGGCAGCACGGCGTTGACCGAGCGTGCACTGGCTAACGCGCAACGCAACGGCGTCGCCGAGCGGACGGAGTTCGCGTGCCGCAATCTGTTCGATATCACGGCGGACGATATGCGTGCGCTCGGCGCGTTCGACCGCTATCTGATCGATCCGCCGCGCGAAGGCGCGCTGGCGGTGTCGAAGGCGCTGGCCGAGCTGGCGCAGCAAGGGTACGAAGGTCTGCCCAAGCGTATCGTGTACGTCTCTTGCAGCCCGGCGACCTTGGCGCGCGACGCTGGTTTGCTGGTGCATGAGGCTGGATATCGTTTGACGCTTGCGGGTGTCGTCAACATGTTCCCGCACACTTCGCACGTGGAATCGATGGCCGTCTTCGAGCACGAGAGCATCGGGCAGCCGTGGGTGCCGCGCGTGCGCATGTCGGGCGATGCGGAGGATGTCATCGAGGGTGCCGCCGACGAGGGTGTCGAAGCGATTGCCGGCGCGGCCGGTGGTGAGGGTGTGATCCACGAGAACGTCTGAGTGTTCGACGGCGGGCCCGGTCGGACGGGCCGGGATATCGCGCGCCGGGTGGGCGATGGCCCACCGCGAATCTGAGCCCGCCAAAGAAAAAGCCAGTCTCGAAGGACTGGCTTTTTTATTGCTGCTGGTCAGCGGCGCTAGCGGTCAGGCTGACCGCCGGCCGTTGGTTCTCCGCTTAGTTGCGGTTGCCGCCCAGCACGCCGAGGATGGCGAGCAGGTTGGTGAAGATGTTGTACAGGTCAAGATAGATCGCGAGCGTCGCGGTGACGTAATTCGTTTCGCCGCCGTTCACCACGCGCTGCACGTCGAACAGGATGTACGCCGAGAAGATCGCGATGGCGAGGACCGAGACCGTCAGCATCAGCGCCGGCAGATGCAGCCAGATGTTGGCGATCGAGGCGAGCAGGATCACGATCACGCCCATGAACAACCACTTGCCCAGGCCGCTGAAGTCGCGCTTGCTGACCGTGGCCACCGTTGCCATCACGGTGAAGATCACGGCCGTGCCGCCGAACGCCAGCATGATAAGCGATGCGCCGTTCGAAAAGCCCAGCACGAAGCTCAGCAAACGCGTGAGCATCAGGCCCATGAAGAACGTGAAGCCGAGCAACAGTGCCACGCCGACGCCGCTATTCTTGAAGCGCTCTATCGCGAACATGAAGCCGAAAGCAATCGCGAGGAACAGGATCACGCTGACCATCGGGCTGCCCGCAAACAGCGCGAAGCCATAAGTCACACCCAGCCAGGCGCCCGCAATCGTCGGCAGCATCGACAGTGCGAGCAGCCAATACGTATTACGCAGCACCTTGTTGCGCACCTGTGCGGTCGCGACGCCCCCCGTTCCGCCGTAGCCGAAGCGTTGGAAATCCTGGTTCATATATTGTGTTCTCCGTGGTCGTTGTGCCTGTTGGCGGGGCCGGCAGGCGCCTGATGACGCATACGATGACCGGCAACCCTTGCCGGCAAATCCCCCGCAGCCGTTGGTCTGGCTTGTCGTCGAAGTGCAAGGATACCGAAATCTCCCGCGGAAAGCGCTCGGACGATTCGTGAAATCTCGGGGCAAAAGTCCCAATTTCAATCGATCGTTGCGCCCTTCAACCCTCCCATCGAGGGAAGGTGCTGGAATCACACCCTTGTGTCAACTTCGCGAAAAGCCGGATCGTCCCGGCCGTCCTGCGTTTGAGCGGTACGCGCACCGTAGGTTCCATCCCCATCATAACAGCCTTCGTGCTACAATTACGGGTTCATGTTGGTTACATAACTGCTTAATTTTTTGGAGTTTTTCATGGCAGTCGAACGCACTTTGTCGATTATCAAGCCCGATGCCGTTGCTAAGAACGTGATCGGCCAGATTTACAGCCGCTTCGAAGCCGCCGGCCTGAAGATCGCCGCTGCCAAGCTGGTGCACCTGTCGCGCGCCGAAGCCGAGCAGTTCTATGCCGTGCACAAGGAGCGCCCGTTCTTCAAGGATCTGGTCGACTTCATGATCTCGGGCCCGGTGATGATTCAGGCCCTGGAAGGTGAAAACGCCATCGCGAAGAACCGCGAACTGATGGGCGCCACCGACCCGAAGAAGGCAGAGAAGGGCACGATCCGGGCCGACTTCGCCGACAGCATCGACGCCAACGCCGTGCACGGTTCGGACGCTGCTGAAACGGCCGCTGTGGAAGTGGCTTTCTTCTTCCCGGGCATGAACGTCTACTCGCGCTAAGCCGCGTATAGTCGCTCAATCGCAGGAAGTTACCGAAGGGATGTTGACGGACCAGGGCCATGACCAACCTTACGAATCTGCTTGATTACGATCCGGACGGTCTGGCCGCCTATTGCGGCACGCTCGGCGAAAAGCCGTTCCGTGCTCGCCAGCTCCAGCGTTGGATCCACCAGATGGGGGCCGCCGATTTCGACGGCATGACCGATCTGGCCAAGTCGCTGCGCGAGAAGTTGAAAACGCGCGCGCACATCGCCGCGCCTGCCGCTATCACCGACCATCTGTCGGCGGACGGTACGCGCAAATGGCTGCTGGACGTGGGCAACGGCAATGCCGTCGAGACTGTCTACATCCCTGAGGAGACGCGTGGCACGCTTTGCGTTTCGTCGCAAGCGGGCTGCGCTGTCAATTGCCGGTTCTGTTCGACCGGCAAGCAGGGTTTCTCGCGCAATCTGTCGCTTGGCGAAATCATCGGTCAGTTGTGGATGGCTGAGTTCGCATTGCGCCGCGATCTGGGGCGCGAAGGTAAGAACGAGCGCGTTATCACCAACGTGGTGATGATGGGCATGGGCGAGCCGCTGCTCAATTTCGACAATGTGGTCGGCGCCATGCGCTTGATGCTCGACGACAACGCCTATGGGTTGTCGCGTCGTCGCGTGACCTTGTCGACGTCCGGTGTGGTGCCGATGATGGATCGCCTCGGTCAGGAGCTGCCCGTGGCGCTTGCCGTCTCGCTGCACGCGCCGAACGACGCGCTGCGCGATGTGCTCGTGCCGCTCAACAAGAAATATCCGTTACGCGAACTGATGGGCGCGTGCGAGCGTTACCTGGAAGTGGCGCCGCGCGATTTCATCACGTTCGAGTACTGCATGCTCGACGGTGTGAACGACACCGAAGCGCATGCGCGCGAGCTTGTCGCACTCACACGCGACGTGCCGTGCAAATTCAATCTGATCCCATTCAATCCGTTCCCCGAATCCGGTCTGCTGCGCTCGAAGGATCCGCAAATCAAGCGATTTGCGCAGATTTTGCTCGACGCAGGCCTCGTCACGACGGTGCGCAAGACGCGCGGTGACGACATCGACGCCGCCTGTGGTCAGCTGGCTGGCGAAGTGCAGGATCGCACGCGGCTTGCACAGCGCGGCAAATTCGGGAAAATCGCGGTCGAGGTGCGTAGCGTATGAGGCTGCGCATGGGCGGGCGTGGACCGTGGCGAGGGCCGTCGGCCCCGCACGTGCCATGCCTTGCGTCGGATCAGTCGTGCACTAAAGCATTCCTTGCGCGGGGCGCGTTTCGCGTTCCGCGCAATTTCGTCAGTGACGTGCAAAATCGCCCGATGCGCCGCGCAGATCTTCACGCCGCGCGCACGGGGGACGATGCAGCGAAACTGTCGCGAGCATATCCTCAGCCGCTGCGGGCGGCTGCTTACGAACGGGGGCGTATCGATGGATAACCAGAATCAGGCGGATGCAGGCGGGCAAACCGGGGCTCAAGGCCAGGACTTGCCGCAGGGAGCACCTGCCGGATGGGCTGAGCTGGGCGCGCAAGTGGGTGCGCAACTGGCCGCTTTGCGCGAGAAGCGTGGCATGTCCATCGAGGACGTGTCGGCGCGTTTGAAGGTCTCGGTGCAGAAGCTCAAGCGTCTCGAAGCCGGCGAGTGGGATGCCTTGCCGGAAATGCCGTTTATTCAGGGGGTGGTGCGTAGCTACGCGCGAATGGTTGGGGGTGATCCCGAACCGATGATCGAATCGCTGCGTCGCGTGAGCGGCGCGGCGCCGGTCCCCATCGATATCCCGCAACCGCAGTCGGGGCAGCCGAGCATTCCGAAGAGCCCGGTGCGCTTCCGCTCGCCGGTTGCAGCGTCTCAGGCCAAGTGGCCCTGGGCACTGGCTGCGCTGGTCGTGATCGCGGGGGCAGCATGGTACTTCGGCAATGCCCACAAGGCCGGGCGCGGCAGCATCGAGGCGGCTGACCTGGCAAGTGGTGCGTCGGCACAAGGTGCGGCAGATGCCGCTGAGCCGGCGAGCCAGCCGGTGGTCGCCGACGCCAACGGCACGCCGCCGGGGGCAGAAGGCGGTGCGGCCACGAACGTCGCCAATGCGACGAACAACGGTAATACGGAAAGCACGGTCAATAACGCATCGGCCAGTGCGGCGGCTGCAGGCCCGGGCCTGATCGCTGCTGTCGATCCGACACACGTGGTCGCCGGGATCGCGAGTGCTGCGGCCGCGACGAGCGTGGCCGCACCTGCGGCGCCGGCCGAGACGAAGGCGTCGAGCGCCGCTACGCCGGGTAATGGCAAGATTGCGTTGCATCTGAAGGCAGACAGTTGGGTGGAAGTGCGTTCGAAGGACGGCAAGGTGCTGTTCTCCCAACTGATGCGTGCAGGTGCCGAACAGGAAATTACGGGCGATGCGCCGCTCAAGATCGTTGTGGGTAACGTCGCGGGCGTCGAATCGCTGGAATTCAACGGTCAACCGGTCGAGATCAAGTCCCGCAATGCGGGCAATGTGGCGCGTCTGACGCTCCAGTAAGACCGAAAGAGGGTAATCATGGCTTCTGTAGAATGCATGCCGATCATCGGTGGTCCGGCCCCCCGCCGTCAGTCCCGCAAGGTCGGGATTCGCTGGGGCGGTCAATTGGTGACGGTTGGCGGCGATTCGCCGATTCGCGTGCAATCGATGACCAACACCGACACGGCGGACGTGATCGGTACGGCCATTCAGGTCAAGGAGCTGGCGCAGGCCGGCTCCGAACTCGTGCGGATCACGGTGAATACGCCGGAAGCTGCCGCTGCCGTGCCGCATATCCGTGAGCAGCTCGATCGCATGGGCGTGATGGTGCCGCTGGTGGGCGACTTCCATTACAACGGCCATAAGCTGCTCGCCGACTATCCGGAATGCGCTGAGACGCTGTCGAAGTACCGCATCAACCCGGGCAACGTCGGGCAGGGCGCCAAGCGCGACACGCAGTTCGCGCAAATGATCGAGATGGCGATCAAGTACGACAAGCCGGTGCGTATCGGTGTGAACTGGGGCAGCCTGGATCAGTCGTTGCTCGCTCGCATCATGGACGAAAACGCCGCGCGTGCCACGCCGTGGGACGCGCAGAGCGTGATGTACGAAGCGCTGATCACGTCGGCGCTCGAATCGGCCGAACTGGCGCAGCGCGTGGGTCTCGCGGCCGACAAGATTCTGCTGTCGTGCAAGGTCAGCGCGGTGCAGGACCTGATCGCGGTGTACCGCGAACTGGCCAAGCGTTGCGACTATGCGTTGCACCTCGGTTTGACCGAGGCAGGCATGGGCTCGAAGGGTATCGTCGCCTCGACGGCCGCGCTGTCGGTGCTGCTGCAAGAAGGCATCGGCGACACGATCCGTATTTCGCTGACGCCGGAACCCGGCGGCGCGCGTACGGGCGAAGTCGTCGTGGCGCAGGAAATCCTGCAGACGATGGGCCTGCGTGCGTTCGCGCCGATGGTGATTGCCTGCCCGGGTTGTGGCCGTACCACGAGCACGGTGTTCCAGGAGCTGGCATCGAATATTCAGACATACCTGCGTGAACAAATGCCGGTGTGGAAGGCTCAATATCCGGGCGTCGAGAACATGAACGTCGCGGTCATGGGCTGCATCGTGAACGGTCCGGGCGAATCGAAGCACGCGAACATCGGCATCAGCTTGCCGGGTTCGGGCGAATCGCCGGCTGCGCCGGTTTTCGTCGACGGCGAAAAGGTGCGCACGCTGCGTGGCGATCACATCGCCGAGGAATTCCAGCAGATCGTCGACGATTACGTGAAGACGCATTACGGTCAGGCGGAAGGTGCAGTGGCCGCTTAAGTCGGTATGCACGAGCTTGCACAAAGCGCGCCAACACACCGGAGCAGCACGTCGCAGGGACGCAGGCAGAACACAAGAGAATATGACTGACGCAAAGAAGAATCGCCTCGCCAAACTGGCCGGGGTCAAAGGCATGAACGACATCCTTCCGCAGGACGAAGCCCTGTGGGAGTTTTTCGAGGAATCGGTGCGCGCCATGTTGCGCGCCTACGGCTATCAGCAGATCCGTACGCCGATCCTCGAACAGACCCAACTGTTCACGCGCGGTATCGGTGAAGTGACGGACATCGTCGAGAAAGAGATGTACAGCTTCACCGATTCGCTCAACGGCGAACAACTCACGATGCGTCCGGAAGGCACGGCGGCAGCGGTTCGCGCAACGCTCGAACACAATCTGCTGTACGGTGGCCCGAAGCGTCTGTGGTACTTCGGCCCGATGTTCCGTCACGAAAAGCCGCAGCGCGGCCGCTATCGTCAGTTCCATCAGGTCGGCGTGGAAGCCCTCGGCCTGGCGGGCCCGGATGCCGACGTCGAAATCATTCTGATGTGCCAGCGTCTGTGGGACGATCTCGGTCTGACCGGTATCCATCTCCAACTGAACTCGCTGGGGCAGGGCGAAGAGCGTGCGCGTCACCGTGCCGATCTGATCGCGTATCTCGAAAAGCACGTTGATCTGCTGGACGAAGACGGCAAGCGTCGCCTCTACACCAACCCGCTGCGCGTGCTCGATACGAAGAACCCGGCGATGCAGGAAATGGTCGAAGGTGCGCCGAAGCTCATCGACTATCTCGGCGAAGCATCGATCAAGCACTTCGAGGGCGTGCAGTCGCTGCTTAAGGCGAACAACATCCCGTTCACGATCAATCCGCGTCTCGTGCGCGGTCTGGATTATTACAATCTGACCGTGTTCGAGTGGGTGACGGACAAGCTGGGTGCGCAGGGTACGGTTGCCGGTGGCGGTCGTTACGATCCGCTGATCGAGCAACTGGGTGGCGATGCTACGCCGGCGTGCGGTTGGGCGATGGGCGTCGAACGTATTCTCGAACTGCTGCGTGAAGACGATCTCGTGCCGCAGGCCGAAGGGGCTGACGTCTATGTCGTGCATCAGGGCGAATCGGCCGTGGCGCCGGCGCTGATCGCAGCGGAGCGCATGCGCGATGCGGGTCTGAACGTGGTGTTCCATTGCAGCCCGGACGGCAACGGCAGCAGCTTCAAGTCGCAAATGAAGCGCGCGAACGCCAGCGGTGCCAACTTCGCCGTCATCATCGGTGAGAACGAAGTTGCGTCGGGCACTGCCGAAGTCAAGCATCTGCGTGCCGCTGAGCAGACGAATAACCAGACAAGCGTGCCGTTCGACGGCCTCGCCGAGTATCTGATCGACGCAATCGTCGCCAGTGCCGACGAAAGCGTGAACGAAAGCCTGGCCGATGGCGGCGCAGGCAACGAAACGCTTCATTAATCCATGACGCCAGACACGGAGAACCCCGGCGAATGAGCAGCTATCACGAGGAACAGGAACAGATCGAGAACGTAAAGGCCTGGTGGAAGCAGTACGGCAATTACGTTATCTGGACACTCGTCGTCATCATGCTGGCCTATGGCGGCTGGAACCTGTGGCGCTATTACGAGCGCAAGCAGGCGGTGGAGGCCGGTGTGCTGTATGGCGAGCTGGAAACGGCTGTCGACGCGAAGGACAAGGCGAAGGTTGCCCGTATCGCATCTGATATGGAAAGCAAGTTCAGTGGCACGCCGTATGCGCAGATGACCGCGCTGCTCGCCGCCAAGACGCTGGCCGATGCCGGTGACACGGCAGGTGCAAAGGCACAACTGCAATGGGCCGCGTCGAACGCCAAGGACGACGAGTACAAGCAACTGGCCAAGCTGCGTCTGGCGGGTGTGCTGCTCGACGAGAAGGCCTACGACGAAGCGCTCAAGATGCTCGACAACCCGCCGGCGCCTTACGCTGCGCTGTTTGCCGATCGCCGGGGCGATGTACTTGTCGCCCAGAGCAAGGTGGCCGACGCGCGGACCGCTTACAAGCTGGCGCTCGACAAGCTCGATAAGCAGGATTCGGGCATGCGCCAGTTCGTGCAATTCAAGCTCGACGCGCTGGGGGCCTGACGCGCGTCGGCATTCCGTTGGCAAGTATTACCCTCCCATAACGCATAACCGGGTACATGATGATCCTTAACGACTTCCGTCGATCGATGCCGCAAACGGTGGCCATGTCACAGTCCGTGCAGGTCGCCCAGACGGTTTCGCCGCGCCGTGGCATTTTCAAGCGCGCGAGCACCGCTGTGCTGACGCTGGCAGTGTTGGGCACGCTGGGTGGTTGCGGGCTGTTCGGCAGCAAGCCGGCGCATGAGCCTACGCCGCTCACGGAGATCAAGCAGGCGCTGACCGTCAAGCAGATGTGGACGGCGAGCGTCGGTAAGGCAGGCGCCTACAGCTTTGCGCCGGTTGCCGTGGGCAATGCCGTGTTCGCGGCTGGCGCGAACGGCAGCATCGTGCGCGTGGATGCGGAAACGGGAGCGTCGACCTGGTCGGCCAAGGCGGATACGAACATCACCGCAGGTCCGGGCAGCGACGGCGAGACGACGGTCGTCGCCACTCACAAGGGCGATGTAATTGCCTTCGATCACGACGGCAAGCAGTCGTGGAAGGCGAATGCGGGCAGCGAAGTGCTGACGGCGCCGCTGGTGGGACGTGGTCTGGTGGTGGTGCGTGCCATCAACAACCGTGTGACCGCGTTCGATTCGGGCACGGGTTCGGTGCGCTGGTCGTACTCGCAACCGGCAACGTCGCTTACGCTGCGTACCGGCACCGGCATGGCGTTCGTGGGTGACCGTTCGGTCATCACAGGATTCCCGGGCGGCAAGCTGGTGGCGCTCGACGCCAATACCGGCAATCCGCAGTGGATCACGCCGCTGTCGTACCCGAAGGGTGTGACGGAAGTCGAGCGTGTGAATGACGTCACGGGCTCGCCAGTCGTGTTCGGTCGTCAGGTGTGTGGCGCGACGTTCCAGGGCCGCGTGGGCTGCGCCGACGTGCAGACCGGCAACGGTCTGTGGGCGCGCGATTTCTCGTCGCCGAATGGTGTTTCGCAAGACGAGCGCGTGGTGGCTGCGGTGAATACCGATGGTGCCGTGTACGCGTTCAACGCTGCCGATGGCAGTACACTGTGGCAGAACGACAAGCTCAAGTACCGCGACCTGTCGGCGCCCCTGGCGCTCGGCCGTGTGGTGGTCGTGGGCGACAAGCAGGGCTATCTGCATTTCCTGTCTCGCGACAACGGCGAACTCCTCGCCCGCGTCAAGCTGAGCGGAGCCATCAGCGCGCAGCCGGTCATCGCCGGTCAGACGCTGGTTGTGCAAACCCGCGACGGCAACATTTATGGCTTCCGTCCGGAATAACCGGTAACCGGCAAGCACCCGGGCATTTTCCGGGAACGGCCGGCAGCGCGCCGGCCGTCTTCGTTTTTAGGGCTTATTCATGAAACCCGTGATCGCGCTCGTAGGGCGCCCCAACGTCGGCAAATCGACGCTATTCAACCGTTTGACCCGCTCGCGCGATGCACTCGTCGCCGACATGCCCGGGCTCACGCGCGACCGTCACTATGGCGAGGGGCGTGTTGGCGAGCATCCGTATCTGGTGATCGATACCGGCGGCTTCGAACCCGTGGCCAAGGAAGGCATCTTCCACGAGATGGCCAAGCAAACACGTCAGGCCGTGGTCGAAGCCGATGTGGTGATCTACATCGTGGACGGCCGCCAGGGCCTGACTCCGCAAGACCAGATCATCGCCGACTATCTGCGCAAGACGGGGCGCAAGATCATGCTCGTGGTCAACAAGGCCGAGGGCATGAAGTATTCCGCGGTCGCGAACGACTTCTACGAACTCGGTCTGGGTGATCCGCTGGCGATTTCGGCCGCGCACGGCGACGGCGTGAAGGAAGTCATCGACGAGGCCATCGCGCCGTTCTATGCGAATCCGGACGAGAATGAGGACGATGACAAGCACGATGGCCGTGTGAAGATCGCCATCGTCGGCCGTCCGAACGTCGGGAAATCGACGCTGGTCAACACGCTGCTGGGTGAGGAGCGCGTGATCGCGTTCGACATGCCGGGCACCACGCGCGATTCGATTCACATCGACTTCGAGCGTCAGGGCAAGAACTACACGCTGATCGATACGGCGGGTCTGCGCCGTCGCGGCAAAGTGTTCGAAGCGATCGAGAAGTTCTCGGTGGTGAAAACGCTGCAATCGATTGCCGATGCGAACGTCGTGATCCTTATGCTCGACGCCCGCCAGGATATTTCCGATCAGGACGCGCATATTGCTGGCTTTATTCTGGAGTCGGGCCGTGCGGTGGTCGTGGGCGTGAACAAGTGGGACGGGCTGGACGAATACACCCGCGACCAGGCGAAACAGGAATTGGAGAGAAAACTCAAATTCCTCGGTTTTGCGAACTTCCACTTCATTTCCGCCGCAAAGGCGACGGGCATTGGTCCGTTGATGCGTTCGGTGGACGAAGCGTTCGCCGCAGCGATGACGAAGTTGCCGACGCCGAAGCTCACGAAGGCGCTGATCGAGGCCGTGGAGCACCAGCAGCCGCGGCGTGCGGGCTTCTCGCGTCCTAAGTTGCGCTATGCCCACCAGGGGGGCTCGAATCCGCCGATCATCGTCATTCACGGGAACAGTCTGGATGGCGTGACCGATAGCTATCGCCGTTACCTTGAGAACCGTTTCCGCGAAACTTTTAAGTTGAAGGGCACTCCATTACGCATAGAGTTCCGCAACAGCGCGAACCCTTACGCCAAGGGCGAGTGAAAGCCCGCCTGGGGCGGGGTTTTGCTGGCGACGCTAGCAAAATCGGCTATAGTGTGGAAGTCAGGGTGGGAAGCGCGCACACGCCCTGGCTTACGGTCATTTGCTAAAAATACAATGGAGTAACTTATGAGCAACAAAGGGCAACTTCTACAAGACCCGTTTCTGAACGCCTTGCGTAAGGAGCATGTTCCCGTCTCGATCTATCTGGTCAACGGTATCAAGCTGCAGGGAAACATCGAGTCGTTCGACCAGTATGTCGTCCTGCTGCGCAACACGGTCACCCAAATGGTTTACAAGCATGCCATTTCGACGGTCGTACCTGCGCGTCCGGTGAATTTCCATCCGGAAGCCGAGCAGTCCTGATTCAGGCTCGCCCGACCGGGAGTCTCCGGCCGGGCGAATTTCTCTTCCCCACCGCCCGCTCTTGTCCAACAGTCCCAATTCCCAATCCCAGCGTAGCTTGACCATCAACGCCGCGCTCGTCGGCATCGATTTCGGCAAACTCGATTTCGAAGCCAGTCTCCAAGAACTCGACCTTCTGACGCAATCCGCAGGCGCCAAGCCTGTCGTGACTATTACTGGCCGTCGCCACAGCCCGGACGCAAAGCTGTTTATCGGCAGCGGCAAGGCAGAAGAATTGCGCGACGCTATCGCCGAGTACGACGTCGAACTAGTGATTTTCAATCACGCACTGACGCCGGGTCAGCAGCGTAACCTCGAACACCTGCTCCAACGCCGCGTGGTGGACCGCACCAGCCTGATCCTCGACATCTTCGCCCAACGTGCGAAGAGTCACGAAGGCAAGCTGCAGGTCGAGCTGGCGCAGTTGCAGTACCTGTCCACGCGCCTCGTGCGCGCCTGGACTCACCTTGAACGTCAGAAGGGGGGTATCGGTCTGCGTGGGCCGGGTGAAACGCAGTTGGAAACCGACCGTCGTTTGCTGGGTGAACGTGTGAAGTCGCTCAAAGTGCGGCTCGAGAAGCTGCAGCGTCAGCACGATACGCAGCGTCGTGCGCGTCAGCGTAGCGGCACGATGTCGATTTCGCTCGTCGGCTATACCAACGCGGGCAAATCCACGCTGTTCAATTCGATGACGAAGGCCAATGCCTACGCCGCTGATCAGCTGTTTGCCACGCTCGATACGACCTCGCGGCGTGTTTATCTTGGCGATGTCGGGAACATCGTGCTGTCTGATACTGTCGGATTCATCCGCGAGTTGCCTCACCAGTTGGTGGCGGCATTCCGGGCGACGCTTGAGGAGACGGTGCACGCCGACATGCTGCTGCATGTGGTGGACGCGTCGAGTCAGGTGCGCAAGGAGCAGATGGCGGAGGTCAATGCCGTGCTGGCGGAGATCGACGCGGCCGATATCCCGCAGATTCTCGTCTGGAACAAGATCGACGCGGTGCCGGAACTGGCCGCACAAGGGCCGAGAATCGAACGGGACGAGGCCGGGCGCATTACGCGAGTCTTTTTGAGCGCGCGTACCGGTCAGGGCCTGGACCTGCTGCGCGAGGCCATCAGCGAGGCGGTTGTGGCTGGCACTGGTGGGTTACAATCGCAGCACGAAGCGCCCGATGTCCGGCTCATCGACCGTTGGGACGATGTGCCGCGCGCAGAAGACAGATAACACGAGACGTCGCACCGTGATGGGCGCGTTGCCACGGGGAACACCGGCAGCACGTCCCGACTCGGGTGACGAACTGGCAAGAGACTAGACGGAGGCCGGGTAAGGCCGCCGATCGGCAAACCAGATTCGGGAAACACGCGCGAACCGGCAGCATGCGCGCTCCGATATGAGGCGCGCCGGTCGCAACGCCCAACCCGCTTCAGTCACCACGCTTCTACCTATGCTTCCAAGAGCTTTGATGCGACGAGTTGGCTTGATTTTCTCCCTGAACGACCCGCGCTGGGGCCGGGACGGCGGTGGCGATTCGCCGTCCGGCAATCAGGAGCCGAACCGCCCCGATCGTGCGAACAATCCGAATTCGCAGGATCAGAAGGAGCCGCAGCGCGGACCGCAAGGACCGCAGCAGGATGGCCCTCCCGATCTCGACGAACTGTGGCGCGATTTCAATCGCCGTCTGAACCGTATCTTCGGCCGTAAGAACGGTGGAGGCGGTAACAATGGCGGCTCGAACAATTTCTCCGGTGGCTCGCGTGGCTCGGGTATCGGCGTGGGCGTTGTCGTCGCGCTGGCATTCCTGATCTGGCTGGCCACGGGTGTTTTCATCGTCCAGGAAGGTCAGGTCGGTGTCGTCACCCAGTTCGGCAAGTACAAGTACACGACCACCTCGGGTATTCAATGGCGTTTGCCTTACCCGTTCCAGTCGGTCGAGATCGTCAACATGTCGCAGATCCGATCGGTGGAAATTGGCCGCTCGAACACGATTCGCGATACGGATCTGAAGGATTCGTCGATGCTCACGGGCGACGAGAACATCATCGATGTTCGCTTCGCCGTGCAGTACCGCATCAAGGACGCGACCGAATTCCTGTTCAATAACGTGGACGCCGAATCGTCGGTGAATCTGGCGGCGCAGACGGCCGTGCGCGAGATCGTCGGCAAGAGCAAGATGGACTTCGTGCTCTACGCCGGTCGCGAAGAAATCGCGAACGAGCTCGTCACGTCGATCCAGCGCATTCTGGATAGCTACAAAACGGGCATTCTCGTCACGAGCGTGACCATGCAAAGCGTTCAGCCGCCCGAGCAGGTGCAGGCAGCGTTCGACGACGCCGTGAAGGCCGGGCAGGATCTCGAACGCGCGAAGAACGAAGCGCAAGCCTATGCCAACGACGTGATTCCGCGTGCCAAGGGTACGGCATCGCGTCTGACGGAAGAGGCGGCGGGTTACAAGGCGCGCGTCGTGTCACAGGCGCAAGGCGATGCCGATCGCTTCAAGTCGGTGCAGGAGGCCTACGCCAAGGCGCCGGGTGTGATCCGCGAACGTATGTATCTCGATACGATGCAGCAGATCTACTCGCGCACCACGAAGATCATGGTGGATTCGAAGAACAACAGCCTGTTGTATCTGCCGTTGGACAAGATCATGGAGCGTTCGCGTAGCGACGCATCGACCCCGGCACCGGCGTCTGGTGCAGGCACGGGGGCTGCGGCAGGTGCGCCTGCCGCGAGCGACAGCAGTGATGTCGACCATGATCGATCGCGTGCGGCACTGCGCAACCGCGACCGCGATTCACGCTAAGGGGATAAGCGCATGAACCGTATTGGAACCGTTATCGTCGCGCTGATCGTTTTGCTGATCGTGCTCGCCTCGACCATGTTCGTGGTGGACCAGCGCCGTTATGCCGTGGTGTTCTCGCTTGGCGAGATCAAGGATGTCTACAACCAGCCCGGACTGAAATTCAAGTTGCCGCCACCGCTCCAGACTGTGCTGTATCTGGACAAGCGCATCATGACCATTGACAACCCGGAGCCTGAGCGCTTCATCACGGCCGAGAAGAAAAACCTGATCGTCGACTCGTATGTGAAGTGGCGCATCATCGACCCGCGCAAGTTCTATGTGAGCTTCAAGGGCGACAACCGCCTCGCACAGGACCGTCTGACGCAGCAGATTCGCTCGGCGTTGCAGGAAGCGTTCACTAAGCGCACCGTGACCGAAGTGGTCTCGACGCAGCGTGATCAGGTCATGCAATGGGTGAAGCAGAAGGTGGGCGACGAAGCCGCGCAAGTCGGTATCGAGATTGTCGACGTGCGCATGCGCCGAGTGGACCTGGCAGCCGGTATCAGCGATTCGGTGTATAGCCGGATGGCTGCTGAGCGTAAGCGCGTGGCGAACGAACTGCGTTCGACGGGCGCGGCCGAAGCCGAGCAGATTCGTGCCGACGCCGATCGTCAACGTGATGTGGTGGTCGCCGAGGCATATGCCAAGGCACAGCAGGTCAAGGGTGAGGGCGACGCCGTTGCCGCGGGTATCTACGCTCAGGCGTTTGGCCGCGATCCGCAGTTTGCCCAGTTCTATCAGAGCCTCGAAGCGTACAAGGCGACCTTCCGCGACAAGAAAGACGTCATCATCGCCGACCCGAACAGCGACTTCTTCCGATTTATGCGTGGTTCCGGTGGTGCTGGCGCGTCAGCCGGAAAAGCGGGAAAATAGCCCCTCTGACATCCGAGTAGCTGCCACCGCCCGCGTCAACGCGGGCGGTGGCGTTTTGGCCGAGCCCTCCTGTGACCAGCAGCACGATAATTCTCGCTTTCGCCCTCATGCTGATCGTGGAGGGATTGTTTCCGTTTGCCGCGCCGGAACGGTGGCGGCAAAGTTTTCGTAAAATAACGGAAATGCCGTCCGGCCAGATTCGCTTCTTCGGCCTGGCCGCCGTCCTGCTGGGGCTGATTCTGATGCTGCTGGCCGATTACTAAATGGCGCTTTCACGCGCCGTCTGAATTCCGAAATACCCATGCCGAACTGGCTACTTCCCGAAAATATCGCCGACGTGCTGCCGTCCGAGGCGCGCAAGATCGAAGATCTGCGCCGACTGATGCTCGATCGTTTCCGTACGTACGGCTATGAGCTCGTCATGCCGCCGATGCTCGAGTATGTCGAGTCGCTGCTGACCGGCACCGGCCACGACCTCGACCTGCGCACGTTCAAGCTCGTCGATCAGCTCTCGGGGCGCACGATGGGCTTGCGCGCCGACATCACCCCGCAGATCGCCCGTATCGACGCCCACTTGCTCAACCGCAAGGGCGTGACGCGTCTGTGCTATGCCGGCAGCGTGCTGTTCACCCGTCCGCGTAATTTGCTGGCGACCCGTGAGCCGTTCCAGATCGGCGCCGAAATCTTCGGTCATAGCGGTCTCGAAGCGGATCTCGAAATCCAGGAATTGCTGCTGTTCTGCCTGCAACTCGCCGGCCTGAAGCAGATTCGTATCGATCTTTGCCACGCCGGCGTGCTTGAGGCGCTGCTGGAAGGCGTGCCGGCTGCCGAAGCCATCGAAAGTCAGTTGTTCGGTGCACTGGCGACGAAGGACGTGCCTCAGTTGCAGGAATTGACGCGCGAACTGCCGACGCACGTGCGCGATGCTTTGCTGAGTCTGACCACGTTGTACGGCGACCCGGCGGATACGCTGGAGCGTGCCCGCAAGGTCCTGCCGGATCTTCCGGGCGTGAAGGCCGCGCTGGACGATCTGGCTTATCTGGCAGCGTCGCAAAGTAAGGACGGTCCGGCCGTGCTGTCGATCGATCTGGCGGACTTGCGTGGCTATCAGTACCACAGCGGCGTGATGTTCGCGGCGTACGTCGACGGCATTCCCAACGCGATTGCGCGCGGCGGGCGCTACGACAAGGTGGGGCAGGCGTTCGGGCGCGACCGTCCTGCGACCGGTTTTTCGCTCGATTTGCGTGAGTTGGCGGCAATTTCGCCGGTGGAAGCGCGCAGTAACGCGATTTTGGCCCCGGCCGACGATGTGCCGGGCCTGCGCGTCAAGATCGACAGCCTGCGCGACGCGGGCGAGGTCGTGATCCGCATGCTGCCGGGGCACGATCAGGATTTCGAGGAGTTCACGGGAGACCGCGTACTTGTCGAGAAAAATGGCCAGTGGGTTGTGACGCCCCGGTGAATTCGCTGAAAAAAGCGGCACCCCCCTGCGCCAACACGGGTAGAATACGTTTTTAACCAAACCAACTATTGTTATGTCCGGCAATGCTTTGAATCAGGGACGCAACGTCGTCGTTATCGGAACCCAATGGGGCGACGAAGGTAAGGGTAAGGTCGTCGACTGGCTGACCGATCACGCGCAAGGCGTGGTGCGTTTCCAGGGCGGCCACAATGCCGGACATACGCTCATCATCGGTGGCAAGAAGACGATCCTGCGCCTGATCCCGTCGGGCATCATGCACAAGGAAGTCACGTGCTACATCGGTAACGGTGTGGTGCTCTCGCCCGAAGCCCTGTTCAAGGAAATCGAAGAGCTTGAAAGCGCTGGCCTGAACGTTTGCGGCCGTCTGCGCATTTCCGAAGCCTGTACCTTGATTCTCCCGTACCACGTTGCCATCGACCAGGCGCGCGAAGCACGTCGCGGCGCGGGCAAGATCGGTACGACCGGTCGTGGCATTGGCCCGGCCTACGAAGACAAGGTCGGCCGCCGTGCACTGCGCGTGCAGGATCTGTTCGATCCGAAGGCGTTCGCCGAACGTCTGCGCGAAAACCTCGACTATCACAACTTCGTTCTGACGCAGTACTTGGGCGCGTCGGCTGTCGACTTCCAGGAAACGCTGGACAAGATGCTCAGCTACGCTGAACGCCTGCGCCCGATGATCGCCGACGTGTCGCAAGAGCTTTACGCCGTCAATCGCGAAGGCAAGAAGCTGCTGTTCGAAGGTGCGCAAGGCACGCTGCTCGATATCGATCACGGCACGTATCCGTTCGTCACCAGCAGCAACTGCGTGGCAGGTGCTGCTTCGGCTGGCGCGGGTGTCGGTCCGCAACAACTCCACTATGTGCTCGGCATCACCAAGGCGTATTGCACGCGTGTTGGCGCCGGTCCGTTCCCGAGCGAACTGTACGACGCGGATAACCCCGCCCGTCAGGAAGCCATTGGTCTGCAACTTGCGACGGTGGGTAAGGAATTCGGTTCGGTCACGGGCCGTCCGCGCCGCACGGGCTGGATGGATGCTGCGGCGCTAAAGCGTTCGATTCAGATCAACGGTGTGACCGGTTTGTGCATGACGAAGCTCGACGTGCTCGACGGTCTCGAAACGGTGCGTCTGTGCGTCGGTTACAAGATCGACGGCAAGGCGATCGACATTCTGCCGCGCGGCGCAGTGGACGTGGCCCGCTGCGAGCCGGTCTACGAAGATTTCCCGGGTTGGACGCAGAGTACCGTTGGCGTGACGTCGTGGGATCAACTGCCGGTTCAGGCGCAGAACTATCTGAAGCGTATCGAAGAAGTGAGCGGTATTCCGATCGATATGGTGTCGACCGGCCCGGATCGTGACGAAACGATCCTGCTGCGCCACCCCTTCAAGAACTGAAAACAGCGCGACAAGCAAGACACACCATGAATCTGCCCCAAAACGACGATAAGAACCTCTGGGTCTCGTGGGACGAATATCATCGACTGATCGAGCGCCTGGCACTCAAAGTCCATGAGTCCAACTGGAAGTTCGACAAGATCCTGTGTCTGGCCCGTGGCGGCTTGCGTGTGGGCGACCAGCTCGCACGCATTTACGACGTGCCGCTTGCGATCCTGGCGACGAGTTCGTATCGCGAAGCCGAAGGCACCATTCGCGGCGACCTCGATATCGCTCAGTACATCACCATCACGCGCGGCGAGCTGGAAGGCCGTGTGCTGCTGGTCGACGATCTGGTCGATTCGGGTGTGACGCTGGAGCGCGTCGGCAAGCACCTGAAGGAGCGTTTCACGAAGGTGACGGACGTGCGCTCGGCTGTGCTGTGGCATAAGGCCTGTTCGAAGGTGGCGCCGGATTACGCGGTCGATTTCCTGCCGACGAATCCGTGGATTCACCAGCCGTTTGAAGAGTACGACACGCTGCGTCCGCACAATCTGGCGGCTTGGATCAAGCGCGGCACCTAAGTCGTTCCGACGCATCTGGCGCACCCTGAGGTGACGCCCCGCCCGAGGGAGACTTCGGGCGACACAGGCGGTGACATCGAAAGATGCACCGCCTGTTTTGTTTGGATCGCTGTATTCGCAGTTGGTCCACCTTTGTTCCGTCTTGATCCTCAGCTCCACCCCCCCCACCTCAGGCGCAATTAGCGGGCAATTCCCCCTTTGATTGCCGCTTGTGTCCGTTTCGCCCTGTGTTCTGATGGGGCTCTCACCATCCCTTGCAGGGTTTTTCTCGCCGTCTTGCCATGATCAGGTTGTTTTGCCTCTTTCCCGCAACGTGCGCGATAGTGCTTGCAGGCCTACTGGCCTCGGTGAGCCCGTCGAGTCTCGCGGCGTCTGCTGTGGCGGGCGTCCACACGGCAAGCGGGCTTCGATATGTCTACGTCACCAATCAGACGTCGATGGCGAAGGCCAAGCTGGCCGCGTTGAACCGATGCAGAACCCAACTCGCATCGGGAAGTCGAGGAGGGCGATGCGAAGTCCTGATGGCGGGCAATGGACCGGCATACTGGGCCGTGGTGCATGCCAGCAATGGGGAAATTGGGGTGGCGCTGGGCGACGCGCAGGATTCTGCGTTGCAGGATGCCTTTGTCGTTTGCCAGCGAGGTGGACAATGCTCGACGGACGGCGCGCAAGTGTGGTTCGACAGCGGTCAGCGTCCTGGGAAGCGCTTGCCGCCACCGCAGGCTCTTCAGGCCGTCCCGGCTCAGTGTCGGATACCCACTGGGCAGGTGGTCCGCATGCGCACCCAATGTGTCAATGGTGAGTGCACGCGAACGTATGAGAACGGCTGCACCATTCGCTTTCAGGCCGCGCGCTGCCTCGATAAGGAGACGCACAGCTATACGTGGCGGCCGAACGGTTGCGACGACGATAGCTGAGGGCTGAGGGCCGACGCCCGTCAGCCCTCAGCCCTCATGTGATGTAAGGCGTCAGCTCGCCGACATTCCGCTGTGGCGCAGCAATGCATCGACTTGCGGTGCGCGCCCTCGGAATGCGATGAACGACTCCATCGCCTCGCGACTACCGCCTACGGCGAGAATCTCGTCGCGATAGCGTGCCCCGGTCGCAGTATCCAGCACCGTGCCACTCACCTTGGCCGCTTCCTCGAAAGCGGCATAGGCGTCGGCCGAGAGCACTTCAGCCCACTTGTAGCTGTAATAGCCTGCCGCATATCCGCCCGCGAAGATATGGCTGAATGTGTTCGGCCAGCGCGAGAAATCCACTTGCGGGGTGACGTGCAGACGATCGTTGATGCGTCGCGACACTTCAAGCACCGACTCCGGGCCACGCGGATCGAAGTCGTAGTGCAGATGCATGTCAAAGTCCGAGAACACCAGTTGGCGCAGCATCATCAGGCCGCTCTGGAAATTGCGTGCGGCGATCATCTTGTCGAACAGCGAGCGCGGCAGGGCGGCTCCCGTATCGACATGCGCTGTCATGTGCTCAAGGACGTCCCACTCCCAGCAGAAGTTCTCCATGAACTGCGACGGCAATTCCACAGCGTCCCATTCGACGCCATTGATGCCAGCAACACCGGCATCTTCGACTTGCGTCAGCATGTGATGCAGGCCGTGACCGAACTCGTGGAACAATGTGATGACATCGTCGTGCGGCAGCAGGGCGGGCTTTTCTCCGACTGGGGCGGGGAAGTTGCAGACGAGGTAGGCGACCGGGGTTTGCAGTCCGCCGTCGTGCAGACGCTTGCGCGTGCGCGCGCTATCCATCCATGCACCGCCGCGTTTGCCTTCGCGGGCAAACAGATCCATGTAGAACTGCGCGACCAGTTCGCCATTGCGTTCGATGCGGAAGAAGCGCACGTCGGGATGCCACGTCTCAGCCTCTTGCGGACGAATCGTCACATCAAATAATGTGCCTGCAACACGGAACAAGCCGTCGAGTACCTTCGGGAGCGGGAAATACTGACGCACTTCCGTTTCGGAAAAAGCGTACCGTTGCTGGCGCAGCTTTTCAGATGCGTATGCTGTATCCCAGGGCTGCAACTTGTCGATGCCGAGCGACTCGGCCGCAAACGCTTGAAGCTCTTCCCAGTCATTCTCAGCATACGGACGGGCACGGCGCGCAAGGTCTTCGAGGAATTCGAGCACTTGCGCGGGCGATTCGGCCATCTTCGGCTCGAGTGAGACTTCTGCGTAGTTCTTGAAGCCCAGCATTTGCGCTTCTTCTCGGCGCAGCGCGAGTTGCTCCACGACGATACCGGTATTGTCCCAAGCCGCGTCGCCATCGCCGAACTTCGGTCCGAGTTCGGATGCGCGTGTCACGTTCGCCCGATATAGTTTTTCGCGTAGTGCGCGATTGTCGGCGTACTGGAGCACGGGGAAATACGACGGGAAGTGCAGCGTGAACTTCCAGCCTTCCACGCCATCGCGATCGGCAGCGGCGCGTGCGGCCGCCTTGTCGTCGTCAGGCAGACCCGCGATCTCCGTTTCATCGGTCACGACGAGGGAGAACTTGTTGGTCGCATCAAGGACGTGATCGGAGAAGCTCTTCGCGAGACTGGCCTGTTCTTCCTGAATCTCGGCAAATCGCGGCTTCTGATCTTCGGGGAGTTCTGCGCCGCCCAGGCGGAAGCCGCGCATTTCGTTGTCGAGGATCTTCTTGCGAGCGGTCGATAGTCCGGCAAACTCCGGTCCAGCGGCAATGGCCTTGTACTTGTCGAACAGCGCGAGATTCTGGCCGACACTGGCTGAAAACTCGGTGACACGGGGCAGGTTTTCGCTATAGGCGGCGCGCAATTCCGGGGTGTCGGCGACTGCGTTCAGGTGTCCGATGATTTCCCAGGCGCGTCCAAGGCCTTCCGTGCCGTCTTCGACAGCGTCGAGGATATTGGCCCATGTCGCCGGTGTTGCGGGGTCGGCTGCGCGATCGACGGCCGCACGCGCCTGCTCCAGTAGCACGTCGACGGCCGGCGTCACATGCTCGGGGCGAATTTCGGAAAAACGGGGGAGTCCCTCGATGTCGAGAAGAGGATTGCTTTTCGGCGTATTCATGCGTTCGTTATCCACTTGAAGGGGCTTACGAAGAGTGTGGGGGCAACCTGTCGAATTTTCCAGTCGTTTTTTTCAACTGATGTCATTGATGTCGCCAACCGGGTGTTGTCCGCGAAGCCTTGGTGGGATTGACTTGGCGGCGTTTTGCGAAGGCCGTGCGTCGGTGTGAGGATCTGTTTTGTTACTCGGTGCAGACCGGGTTTTCGGGGGATTCCGATGTACCGCTTGGGTATTTCTCATCGGGCCCGCGTGGCGTGTGGCCCATGAATGAAGAGGGCGCGTACGACCTTTCGGCCGTGCGCGCCCCATAAGGCGTTGCTGCGGAAAGAACCGTTGCTTCTGGTCAACGTTCCAATTGGCGATCAGCCAAGCGCACGCTCCGCCGCTTCGATCGTGTTGACCAGCAACATGGTAATGGTCATCGGGCCCACCCCGCCGGGCACCGGTGTGATGAAGCCAGCGACTTCCTTGACGCCGTGGAAATCGACGTCGCCACAGAGCTTGCCTTCGTCGTCACGATTCATGCCGACGTCGATCACCGCAGCACCCGGCTTGACCATATCGGCAGTGACGATATTGCGCTTGCCCACTGCGGCAACGATCACGTCGGCATTGCGCGTGTGCGCCGCCAGATCACGCGTCTTGCTGTTGCAGATGGTGACGGTGGCACCAGCCTGAAGCAGCATCATGGCCATGGGTTTGCCGACGATGTTCGACGCACCGATCACGACAGCGACAGCGCCACGCAGCGGGAACGCCACGGATTCGAGCATCTTCATGCAGCCGTAAGGGGTGCAGGGACGGAACAGCGGTGCGCCCGTCATGAGCGCCCCGGCGTTCGAGACGTGGAAGCCGTCGACATCCTTTTCCGGCGCAATGGCTTCGAGCACCTTGTGGCTGTCGATGTGCTTCGGCAGCGGCAGTTGCACGAGAATGCCGTTGATCTTCGGATCGCGATTCAGCTCATCGATTCGTGCAAGCAAATCGCTCTCGGTCAGATCCGCCGGGTACCGATCGAGCGACGAATACAGGCCATTGTCTTCGCAAGCCTTAACCTTGTTGCGTACGTAGACCTGGCTGGCCGGATCCTCGCCGACCAGAACCACGGCGAGGCCGGGTTGATGGCCGCGGGCGGTGAGTGCGGCGGCGCGCGTGGCGACTTCGGCACGAATACGTTTGGCGAGGGCGTTGCCGTCGATGAGGGTGGCGGTCATGATGCGTGGATATCGTATGAAGGAAGGGGGCTGGCCCAAGGGGCCGTATACGGCGACGCGGGTCGGGCGGACGACGAGCGCATAGGCCGTATTATACCGGCGCGCTGGGGCTCACGGGAGTGGGGCGCACGGCGTAACGCGTTAACGTCAGCGTTAGTCAGCGCTAGTCAGCGCTAGCGAAAGCGCCGTTGGCGAGGGGAAGGAAGGGCGTAACCCGAGGGGCGCGACCGGTGGTCGGTCGTCGGAGGGGCCCGGTGGGGCACCGAGCTTGGCATCAGCACAGTGCTCGAAGGCTCGATACCCTGCACCCTAAGGTGCAGGGCGATCCAGTTTATCGCTTGGACAGTGCCAGGCGGAGTAGATCGGCAACGGTGTTAACGTTGAGCTTCTCCATGATGTTGGCGCGGTGCGCTTCGACCGTCTTGATGCTGATGCCCAGATCGTCGGCAATCTGTTTGTTCAGGCGGCCGGCGATGATGCGCTCGAGCACCTGGTGCTCTCGGCTCGTCAGCTTCCTGAGCAGTTCTTCCGCAGCTTGCTGTTCTCGATGGCGGCCAGCCTCCTCGCGAGCGGTTCTCAGCATGTTTTCGACCTGCTTGCGCAGCTCGCCCTCGTCGAACGGCTTTTCGATGAAGTCCGTAGCACCTTTCTTCATCGTTTCGACAGCCATCGGCACGTCGCCGTGGCCCGTCACGAAGATGATCGGCAGGTTGATCCCGCGCTCGATCAGGGCGTCCTGAAGCTCCAGTCCGCTCATGCCCGGCATGCGGACGTCGAGAATCAGGCAGCCAATCAGGTTGTTCGGGCGGTTGCTTTGCGTAACGTCTGCGCAAAACTGCAGAAAATCGTCTGCACTGCCAAACCCTCGTACGTGATATCCATTGGCTTCAAGAAGCCAGCGAAGCGAGTCGCGGACAGCTTCGTCGTCATCGACAACAAAGACGGTTTCTTGATCGGTACTGATATTGGGTGTCGTCATAGTCCTCCCCCGGATCCGGATGTCGTATCGCTTTCTAACGGTAACAGAATACAAAAAGTACAACCATTCCGCACGCCGTCGATTTCATTGTTTTCTACCCACAGACGGCCGTGGTGCGATTCGATGATCGAACGGCAGATGTTCAGGCCCATGCCCATGCCGTCCGACTTGGTACTAAAGAACGGTTCAAACAATCGTTCGATAGTCGCTTCGTCAACCCCAGGCCCGTGATCGGACACCTGGAATTCAACAGATTTATCCCGCCGTTCCACATGCAAACGCACCGTCGGGTCGCGTCGCTGCCCCGGCGGGGGCGTGTAGCCGTGCATCGCTTCGGCGGCGTTCTTCAGAAGGTTCATGAGGACCTGCTCGATCAACACCGGGTCGACGTTGATCTGTGGCAGTCCTGCCGGTAGCTCTGTGACGATACGGATACGACGCTTACGCGCTTCGATCTCTGCGAGGCCGACGGCGTCCGCCACGATCTCATAAATGGATGACGGTTGTCGCTTCGGCTCGCTCCGTTTCACGAAGGCGCGAATCCGCTTGATGATCATCCCGGCACGCACCGCCTGCTGAGACGTCTTTTCCAGCGCCGGTAGCAGTGTTTCAGGGGACGTGCGGCCAGCACGCACGAGGGCGGCCGTGCCCATACAGTAGTTGTTGATGGCTGCGAGCGGCTGATTCAGCTCGTGAGCCAGCGACGATGCCATTTCACCCATCGTCGTCAGGCGGCCGGTGAATTGCAGGCGTTCTTCTTCCTGGCGGGCCAGCTCTTCTGCATGACGGCGAGCCGTAATATCCGTCGCCACTTGCAATTGCGCAAGGTGGCCGTCCACCCACTGAATGTACTGACGTCGGACTTCAAACCATTTCTGGTGCGTTGGCAGGTAAATTTCCTGTGTTTCTGCCGCCGTGTCGGTCAGCGACGCCGCGGGCAGTCCGGCAAAAGCATCGACCATGTCGATGTGGTCGAGCGACGTCGGTGACAATTCGCCCCCGCCCGACAGTTCGAGGTGGCCTTCGGGGCGCGTGCCGAACAGTTGCCGGTAATAGCGGTTGGCGAAGAGTAACTCTGCCTTGTCGACGGCCAGCACCGATACCGAGGCATCAAGGCTTTCGAGCACCGTCGTGAACCGTTCGTGCGCAGCGGCGAGTTCTTCGCGGGCGCGTTTGGGCTCGCTGATGTCGGTCAACGAGGACATCCAACCGGTCTGGCGGCCGTGGGCATCGACCAGCGGCGAAACGAACATACGCGCGTAAAAAATCGTGCCGTCCTTGCGCTGCACCCGAATTTCGAAACCGTGCGACGGAGCTTTGCCACGCAGCGTCATATCGATGCGGCGCTGCATTTCGTGGATATCGTCCTTCGGCCAGTACGGGTAGGGCGGCGCACGGTTCATGAGATCTGGCTCGTCCCAGCCCGTCATCCGACAAAACGCGGGATTCACATAGGTGATATGGCCTTGCAGGTCGAGGACTCGCATACCGATCACGATGGAGTTCTCCATCGCCCGGCGGAACGACGTCTCATTAAACAGCGCTTGCTGTGCTTCGAATCGCTGGCGCGTGTGACGCCATAAACTCCAGAGACTCCAGAGCACGAAGCAGGACAACCCGGCGATCAGCCAGACGAGCGTGTTGTTGACGAAGTTGCCGACCGCCGGATACGAGTAGATGCGCACAGCAAGACTGTGGCCGGGCGGATCGAGCAACAATTCGTACGACACGTCGCGTGGCAACGGTGGTCGCGTGGACGTCGTCGCCAATTCGTTGTTGTGCGTGTCGATGAACGACACCTTGAACTTGTCGCCGAGTTCCTGGGGCAACTCGTGAATCAGCAGACCCTCGACCGAATACACCGCGCTGATCGTGCCGAGGAACTCGCGCTCGCGCAGTACGGGCACCTGAACGACGATGTAGCTGGCCCCCGAGGCGTCGTAGATCAGCGTGGAGTAGGCGGAGCGCCGCGAGTCGCGCGCCGCGCGAAACGCCACTAACAGCTCGTCCTCCATCGGATGCTGGGCCGAGCCTTGTAACCGGGAAGCGAACGGGGAGTCCGCCGGAACGGCCCACTTCGGCCGTTGCGATGCATCGAGCCAGTTCATGAAGACGATGTCTGCATGATTTTGCATCAGCTCGCTTGCCGTGTTCTGGAAGTGCGCCACGTCCTGCGGTTTGGCCGCCGTATCGCGCGCAAGGGAACTGATCTGGTCCTGAATGGCCAGCATATTGAGGCGGATCTGCTGCTGCGCCCACGCGACGTTTCGATAAAGCGTGTCCTGCTGCTGTTCCGTTTCGCGACGGTTCAGGCTCCACAGAATCAAACTCATCACCACCAGGAAGATCACAATGGAGACGAGCGGAACCAGCAAGTAGTAGTGCGACTCCGCAAACCCCTGCAACCAACGGTTGGAGCGGGCTGGCGTAGTAGCGGACCGGGACGGCGGGGATGAGTTTGCGAGGCGTGGCGAAAGCATGCCGAGATTGTAGCGCAGGCCGACCGGTTTCCCGCTGTCCGAGTCTGTCAGGTACTGCTTTTCGGAAGCGTCCGATCTTTTTGGTAAGACGGCTGCTTAATTCGCCCGCGAGACCGATCGGTACACCCAAAATCGTGATCTGATGGTGTCGGCAACCCATTGATTTTATGTGCAGTGCAGCAGATTTTCGCATTATGAAAATTGCTATCGTAATCTGAAATTTCGCTTGCGAAGGCGGGAATAACCTTCGTACAATGCCCCGGTAAAAATGCCGGTAGGCCCGTCCATGAAGCGGGTTACGACCATTACGCCAACCCGCTAACGACAGACAAGGAGACACCATGTCCGCCGTACCTGAAGAAGCCCTGAAGATCGTATCCCCTGCGGACGCCGATCCCCAAGAAACGCAAGAATGGCTGGCCTCGCTCGAAGGCGTGCTGGCTGCCGAAGGCCCGGAGCGCGCGCACTACCTGCTCGAAAAGCTGATCGAATTCGCCCGCATCAACGGCGAGCATCTGCCTTTCTCGGCAAATACCCCCTACATCAACACCATCCCCGTCGACCAGCAGGCCCGTATTCCGGGCGATCAGGACATCGAGCACAAGATCCGCTCGTACACTCGCTGGAATGCGATCGCGATGGTGCTGCGTGCCGGTAAGGACACGAACGTCGGCGGCCACATCGCCTCGTTCGCCTCGGCCGCGACCCTCTACGACGTCGGTTTCAACCACTTCTGGCACGCTCCGTCCGACAAGCACGGTGGCGATCTGGTCTTCGTGCAGGGCCACTCGTCGCCGGGTGTGTACAGCCGCGCGTTCCTGCTGGGTCGTCTGGAAATGACGCAGCTCGAGAACTTCCGTCAGGAAGTGGACGGCGGCGGTCTGTCGTCGTACCCGCACCCGTGGCTGATGCCCGACTTCTGGCAATTCCCGACGGTCTCGATGGGTTTGGGCCCGATCATGGCGATCTATCAGGCTCGCTTCATGAAGTACCTCGAGTCGCGCAACATCGTGAAGACCGAAGGCCGCAAGGTCTGGGCATTCCTCGGCGACGGTGAGACGGACGAGCCGGAATCGCTGGGTGCGATCGGCATGGCCGGTCGTGAGCAGCTCGACAACCTCGTGTTCGTGATCAACTGCAACCTGCAGCGCCTGGACGGCCCGGTGCGAGGTAACGGCAAGATCATCCAGGAACTCGAATCGGAATTCCGTGGTGCTGGCTGGAACGTCATCAAGGTGGTCTGGGGCAGCCGTTGGGATTCGCTGCTTGCCCGCGACAAGCAGGGCTTGCTGATGAAGCGCATGATGGAGTGCGTGGACGGCGAATATCAGACGTACAAGTCGAAGGACGGCGCTTTCGTTCGTGAGAACTTCTTCAACACGCCGGCATTGAAGGCGATGGTTGCCGACTGGTCGGACGAGGATATCTGGGCGCTGAACCGTGGCGGCCACGATCCGCACAAGATCTACGCGGCCTATCACTCGGCCACGACGCACAAGGGTCAGCCGACCGTCATCCTGGCCAAGACCATCAAGGGCTATGGCATGGGCGAGGCCGGTCAGGCCATGAACATCACCCACCAGCAGAAGAAAATGCCGGTGGAGTCGCTCAAGAAGTTCCGCGACCAGTTCAAGCTGCCGATCTCGGACGATCAGATCGCCGATGTGCCGTACATCAAGTTCGAGGAAGGTTCGAAGGAACTGGAATACATGCGCGCTCGCCGCATGGAGCTGGGTGGCTACCTGCCGCAACGCCGCACCAAGGCCGCTTCGCTGCCGGTGCCGGCGCTGAACGCATTCGATGCACTGCTTAAGGCGACCGCCGAAGGCCGTGAGATTTCGACGACGATGGCGTTCGTGCGTATTCTCAATGTGCTGCTCAAGGACAAGGCGCTGGGTCAGCGCATCGTGCCGATCGTGCCGGACGAGTCACGCACGTTCGGTATGGAAGGCTTGTTCCGCCAGATCGGTATTTGGAGCCAGGTCGGCCAGCGCTACATCCCGCAAGATCAGGATCAACTGATGTTCTACAAGGAATCTGAGAGTGGTCAGATTCTGCAGGAAGGCATCAACGAAGCCGGCGGTATGTGTGACTGGATCGCTGCCGCAACGTCGTATTCGACGCATGGCGAGACGATGATCCCGTTCTACATCTTCTATTCGATGTTCGGTTTCCAGCGTATCGGCGATCTGGCATGGGCCGCTGGCGATATGCGCGCGCGCGGTTTCCTGGTGGGCGGTACGGCCGGTCGTACGACGCTTAACGGCGAAGGTCTCCAGCACGAAGACGGTCACTCGCTGCTGTGGGCGTCGTCGATTCCGAACTGCCTGCCGTACGATCCGACGTTCGCCTATGAACTCGCCGTGATCGTTCAGGACGGTCTGCGCCGTATGGTGCAGGATCAGGAAGACGTGTACTACTACCTCACCGTGATGAACGAAAACTACGCACACCCGGCGATGCCGGAAGGCGTGGAGAACGACATCCTGAAGGGCATGTACGCGTTCCGTCGTGGCACAGACGACAGCAAGGCACCGCGCGTGCAACTGCTGGGTTCGGGTACGATCTTTAACGAAGTGATCGCGGCTGCCGAAATGCTCAAGAACGACTGGGGCGTCGAATCGGATCTGTGGAGCTGCCCGAGCTTCACGGAACTGGCTCGCGAAGGCAACGACGTGGCACGTCACAATCTGCTGCACCCGACCGAGACGGCTCGCCTGTCGCACGTCGAGAAGTGCCTGAACGATACGCGTGGTCCGGTCATCGCATCGACCGACTACATTCGTACGTATGCTGATCAGATCCGTCCGTTCGTTCGTGGCCGTTATGTTGTGCTCGGTACCGACGGTTATGGCCGTTCGGACACGCGCGAAAAGCTGCGTCATTTCTTCGAGGTGGATCGTAACTGGGTCACGGTTGCTGCGCTCAAGGCGCTGGCCGACGAAGGTACGCTGCCGGCCAGCAAGGTTGCCGAGGCGATTGCCAAGTACAACCTGGATCCGAACAAACCCAACCCGATGACCGTCTAACGGCCGCTGCGTGCGGTGAGCGTGTCGGTCAGTTGCCCCCCAGCGACAGACCGGCGTGTGCCGCACGTCAAGCGCAGCCTCGAGGAGACTGTGGAAAATGAGTCAAGTGATCGAAGTGAAAGTCCCGGATATCGGTGACTTCAAGGACTTGCCCGTAATTGAAGTGCTGGTGAAGGCGGGCGACAAGATCGACGCCGAGCAGGCCCTGATCACGCTGGAGTCGGATAAGGCCACGATGGACGTGCCGAGCCCGGCCGCAGGTGTCATTAAAGCGCTGAGCCTGAAGGTCGGCGATGAAGTATCCGAAGGTTCTGTGATTTTGACGCTCGAAACCGCTAACGGCTCGGGCGCACAGGCCAATGGCGCCGCTGCACCGGCCGCTCCGGCTGCGGCACCGCAAGCTGCTGCACCCGCCGCTGTATCGGCCGCCGCCCCGGCAGCGCCTGCTGCCCCGGCCGCTAGCGGCGGTAGCAGCAAGATCGACGTCAAGGTGCCGGATATCGGCGGTTATGACGACGTGCCCGTGATCGAAGTGCTGGTGAAGGTGGGCGACATCGTCACTGCCGAGCAATCGCTCGTGACGCTGGAATCGGACAAGGCCTCGATGGACGTGCCTAGCCCGGCCGCAGGTGTGGTGAAAGAACTGAAGGTGAACGTCGGTGACAAGGTCTCCGAAGGTTCGCTGATCCTCGTGCTCGAAGGCGCGGCTGCCGCTCCGGCTGCGGCACCCACCAAGGCAGCAGCCCCGGCCGCCGCACCGGCACCCGCCGCCCAAAGCGCAGCGCCCGCACCAGCACAGGCTCCGGCGGCAGCACCGGCGCCGGCCGCTGTTCCTGCGGCAGCACAAGGCAGCCAGCCGATCAGCCACGCCAGTCCGTCGGTGCGTAAGTTCGCACGCGAACTGGGCGTGGATATCACGCAGGTCAAGGGCACGGGGCCGAAGGGCCGCGTGGTCGTCGACGACGTGCGCAACTTTGTCAAGAGCGCACTTTCCGGCAACCGTCCGGCCGCTGCAGGCGCTGCGCCGGCGGGTGGTGGCGAGTTGAATCTGCTGCCGTGGCCGAAGGTCGATTTCGCGAAGTACGGTCCTGTCGAGCCGAAGGCGCTCTCGCGCATCAAGAAGATCTCCGGCGCGAACCTGCATCGCAACTGGGTCATGATCCCGCACGTCACGAACAACGACGAAGCGGATATCGGTGAACTCGAAGCGTTCCGCGTGCAGTTGAACAAGGAAAACGAAAAGGCTGGCATCAAGGTCACGATGCTTGCGTTCGTCATCAAGGCCTGCGTGCTGGCCCTGAAGAAATTCCCGACGTTCAACGCCAGCCTCGACGGCGACAATCTGGTCTTCAAACAGTACTTCCACATCGGTTTCGCCGCCGACACGCCGAACGGCCTCGTGGTGCCGGTCGTTCGCGACGCGGACAAGAAGGGTGTGTTCGAGATCGCTCGCGAAACGTCGGAACTGGCAAAGCTCGCCCGCGAAGGCAAGCTCAAGCCGGATCAGATGCAAGGTGGCTGCTTCTCGATTTCGTCGCTCGGCGGCATCGGTGGCACGACCTTCACGCCGATCATTAACGCACCGGAAGTTGCCATTCTGGGTCTGTCGCGTTCGTATCAGAAGCCAGTGTGGGATGAGCGCAAGCAGCAGTTCCTGCCGCAACTGACGCTGCCGCTGTCACTGTCCTACGATCACCGCGTGATCGATGGCGCAGAAGCCGCTCGCTTCAACGCCTACCTGGGGCAGCTGTTGGCGGACTTCCGTCGCGCGATGCTGTAATGGATTTTGCCGCCGGCGGCGCGTGAGCGCACCGGCGGCATTCGCGCAAGCTTCAGGATTCTGGACGGGGAGGGCATCATGACCACCGTGGTAGTCGTCAAGAAGGCAGGGGAAATCGCCATTGCCGCCGATTCGCTCGTCACGTTCGGCGATACCCGGCTGTCGCAATCCTACGAAGAGAACCGCAAGGTTTTTCTCGTGGGGGATTCCTATGTCGGTCTGGCCGGCACGACGGCACATTTTCCGGTCATGCGCGCCATTCTTTCCGGTATGGCGGATGAGTGCCGTCTCCATTCGCGAGACGAAGTTTTCCGCACGTTCTGCCGGGTCCATCAGAAGCTCAAGGAAGAGTATTTCCTCAACACAAAGGAAGAGGAAGACGACCCGTACGAGTCGTCGCAGATCACGAGCGTGATCGCGAATCCGACAGGGATCTACGGGGTGTATTCCTACCGGGAAGTGTTCGTTTTCGATCGGTTCTGGGGGATCGGTTCGGGGCGCAATTTCGCGCTCGGCGCCATGTATGCCCTCTACGACCAGGATCTGAGCGCACGTGCCATCGCCGAAGCCGGCGTGAAGGCGGGGGCGGAATTCGACAAGAGTTCGGCCGGTCCGTTTCAGGTGCATGAGTTTCCGATCGATACCACCATCAAGTCATAAATGCGACAGGGAGACCCCGCATGAGTCTCATTGAAGTCAAAGTGCCGGATATCGGCGCAGAGGGCGTAGACGTCATCGAAGTGATGATCAAGCCCGGCGACAAGATTGCCAAGGATGCGTCGTTGATCACGCTCGAATCCGACAAGGCTTCCATGGAAGTGCCGTCCGAAGTAGCGGGCACGGTCAAGGAAGTGAAGATCAAAGTGGGCGATAAGGCCAGCGAAGGGACGTTGATCGCTATTGTGGAGGCGGAAGATGCGGGCGCCGCCAAGGCTGCCGCGCCTGCCGCAGCGCCGGCACCTGCAGCGGCACCTGCTGCTGCAGCGAGCGCACCGGCCCCGGTTGCTGCCAAGCACAGCGGCAGCGCCGACATCGAATGTGAAGTGCTCGTGCTGGGCGCAGGACCGGGCGGATACTCGGCTGCATTCCGCAGCGCGGACCTCGGGCGCAAGACGGTGCTCGTCGAACGCTACGCAACGCTCGGTGGTGTCTGCCTGAACGTGGGTTGCATTCCGTCGAAGGCCCTGCTGCACACGGCAGCCGTGCTTGAAGAGGCGCAGTCGCTGGGCCACCACGGCATTTCGTTCGCCAAGCCCGAAGTCGATCTCGACAAGCTGCGCGCATACAAGGAAAGCGTCGTTGGCAAGCTGACCGGTGGCTTGGCTGGTATGGCTAAGATGCGTAAGGTCGAAGTCGTGACTGGCGTCGGTGCGTTCCTCGATGCGAATCACGTCGAAGTCGTCGACAAGGACGGCAAGAAGACGGTCGTGAAATTCGCGCAGGCTATCATCGCGGCAGGCTCGCAAGCCGTGAAGCTGCCATTCCTGCCGGAAGATCCTCGTATCGTCGATTCGACCGGCGCGCTTGAACTGCGCCAGATTCCGAAGAAGATGCTGGTGATTGGTGGCGGCATCATCGGTCTGGAAATGGCCACGGTCTACAGCGCGCTGGGCGCGGAGATCGACGTCGTCGAAATGCTCGACGGTCTGATGCAGGGCGCTGACCGCGATCTGGTCAAGGTCTGGCAAAAGATGAACGACAAGCGTTTTGGTCGCGTCATGCTCAAGACCAAGACGGTGGGCGCGGAAGCCAAGGCCGACGGCATCTACGTGAAGTTCGAAGGAGAAGCTGCACCGGCAGAGCCGCAGCGTTACGACCTCGTGCTGGTGGCCGTGGGCCGTAGCCCGAACGGCAAGAAGATCAGCGCCGAGAAGGCCGGTGTGGTGGTGGGTGATCGCGGGTTCATCTCGGTGGACAAGCAGATGCGCACCAATGTGCCGAACATCTTCGCGATCGGCGACATCGTCGGTCAGCCGATGCTGGCGCACAAGGCGGTGCATGAGGCGCACGTCGCGGCTGAAGCCGCGAACGGTGAGAAGGCTTACTTCGACGCGATCCAGATCCCGTCGGTCGCTTACACCGATCCGGAAGTGGCTTGGGCCGGTAAGACGGAAGATCAGCTCAAGGCGGAAGGCGTCAAGTTCGGCAAGGCCGTGTTCCCGTGGGCCGCATCGGGCCGCGCGATTGCAAACGGTCGCGACGAAGGTTTCACCAAGTTGCTGTTTGACGAAGAGACGCACCGAATTCTCGGCGGCGCTATCGTCGGCACGCATGCGGGTGACCTGATCGGCGAACTTTGCCTGGCTGTCGAAATGGGCGCGGACGCTGTTGATATCGGCAAGACCATTCATCCGCACCCGACGTTGGCTGAGTCGGTCGGTATGGCCGCTGAAATCTACGAAGGCGTTTGCACCGACGTTCCGCCGCCGCGCAAAAAGTAAGACTGCGCATTCGGCATCCTGCGCACGCGAGCGCGCAGGAACAAAAAACCGCCACTCCCTGGGGAGTGGCGGTTTTTTATTGGGTGTCACAAGTGGGGGGGCGTGCCTCTTGCTATCGCGAATGCGGCGACACAAAAAGAAAACCCGGCTCAAGGCCGGGTTCGAAAGGTACCTGCGGTACCGAGGAGACAACTGGGTGTCGCTACGACTTGGGGTGCAGCGACAAACGGTTGGCGTCCCGGATAACGACTGGCAGGACGCTATCGATTACTTCTTGGCGGTGGCAGCACGCGAAGCCTGAGCCGCAGCCTTCGAGGCGACGTTCGTCGCAGCAGCGAAGTTCGTCTCAGCGATTTCGACGGCTTGCTTGGTGGCCTTCTGGACGCTGTCGAACGCGCTGTTGGCAGCGGACAGGGCCGACTTGGCCAGTGCAACGGCGGACTCCGAACCGGCCGGGGCGTTCTTGGCCAGGTTGTCGAACAGCGCTTGCACGTTCTGCGAGCCTTCGGCCAGTTGGGCTTCAGCCACCTTGGTCACTTCGGCTTGCGTCGACGAAGCGATTTCATACAGGTGACGGCCATACGCGAGTGCCTTTTCGGCAGCCGGCTGAACCAGGTTAGCTTGCAGGGCGAGCAACTCTTGCGCGTCCTTCACAGCGAAAGCCTTTTGTGCGGTCGATGCGGACTCGGCCAGCGATGCCTTCACGGCTTGCAGGTTCAGTTCGACCAGCTTTTCAACGCCTTCGAAGGCCTTGTTGGTCAGACCGAACAGGGTTTCCAGATTGGCTTTGTGTGCGGCGGCGAGTTGCTCGGGGGTCAGAAACGACATGGCGTTCTCCTATGGTGTCATACACAACATATCGACCCACTCCGTGTTCGCTCGTTGGTTCTCACCTTATCCCGGTGAAAACACGGTTGGGGCCTTCTCAGTAAGTGCGATCTCTTTTGTGCATCGCACAATTGCAAGTTTAGAGATATTTTTGTGACTGTCAAGTCATTTTTGTGCATTGCACAAATTCAACAAAAGCTTACAAAATCAGCGACTTGGGATCCCGTAACGGATTGATGACACCGCGTTGCGGCGAGCAATCGTTAAGACGCAAATCCTGTCGTGGTGCGGCTTTGCACCGTATGCGGCATCGGATTTTGCACCACTTTGGCGCCCCGACGGACCCCGGCGGCCGATGGTACTATCGATTCGTTTCGGCACTGGTGGAGCGGTCACGTGTGTCTGGCATGCCTGCGTTTGGAGGAATGCCTCGCGACTACCGTTCTCCAGTGCCGCTGTCATTCAACGCTTTTTTCGCGCGCCGTTCCGTCGGCCTCTCGCATCGATGCAAGCGTTTTACAGCGATCACTTCGTTCTGCCGCTTCCCCCTGGACATCGTTTCCCGATGGAAAAGTACGCACGGCTGCGCGAACGCGTCGCCGGTGAACTGCCGCACGTCGAATTGACGGAGGCGCTGCCCGCAGATGACGTGATGCTCGGGCGAGTGCACTCGCGGGAGTACGTCGAGCGCGTAAGTGCAGGCGAGTTGGATCCGAAAGAGCAGCGCAGTATCGGGTTTCCATGGTCGCCGCAGATGGTCGAGCGCTCGCGACGCTCGGCCGGTGCGACGGTGGCAGCGTGCCGCGCAGCGCTTACCGACGGCGTGGCGGCCAATCTGGCCGGTGGTACGCACCACGCCTACGCCGATCGTGGGGAGGGCTTCTGCGTCTTCAATGACGCCGCCGTTGCGGCGCGAACGATGCAAGCCGAGCTGGGGCCGGGGACACGTGTGGCGATCATCGATCTCGACGTGCATCAGGGCAACGGCACCGCAGCCATTTTCGAGCACGATCCGAGCGTCTTCACGCTCTCGCTGCATGGCGAACATAATTACCCGTTTCATAAGGCGACCGGCGACCTCGACGTGGCGTTGCCTGACGGTTGCGGCGACGACGAATATCTCGTCGCGCTCGGTCATGCGCTGACGGATCTGTTCGCGCAATTTACGCCAACGCTCGTCATTTACCTTGCTGGCGCCGATCCGCTGGAAAACGACAGGCTCGGCCGTCTCTCACTGACGCACGATGGTCTGCTCGCGCGTGACCACCGTGTGCTGAGCGCCTGCGTCGAGCGCGGGTTGCCGGTAGCGATTGCGATGGCGGGCGGGTACGGTCGCGATATCGACCAGACGGTTGCCGCGCATTTCGCCTCGATTCGTCTTGCCAGTCGGTTCCATCGGGCCGTTCGCGGCAGATTTCACGCAAGCGCTGGCGGTGTTCTCGTATGAGCGAGCATCGAACGGCCCCGCCTGCGCAGTCCCCGTCGGCCACTTCAGCATCGAGTTCAGCGCGCGCACCAATGGCATCGACCGGTTCGGTCACGGCGATCTGGAGCGCGACCATGCCGTGGTGGTTCGTGTTGATCTGGAGTACCGGGTTCGTCGTGGCGAAGTACGGCATGCCGAACGCCGAACCGCTGACGTTCCTCGCGTGGCGCTTCGGCTTTACATTGGTCGTTATGTTGCCGATTGCGCTGCTGACGCGGACCCCGTGGCCGATGCGTCCGGTCGCGACAGAGGGTGACGTAACGCGCGCGTCTGCGACGACTGCGATTCACCGCCAACGTATCGACTGGCCGCTGCTTGCACACCTGGCCGTCTCCGGCATCCTGATTCAGGCGGTGTACCTCGGCGGCGTCTGGGCGGCGATCAAACAAGGGGCACCGGCAGGATTGGCCGCGCTGGTCGTCGGCATTCAGCCACTCCTGACGGCGATCTTCGCGCGCGTTGTCGGCGAGCCGGTGTCGCGTCGCCAGTGGCTGGGGCTGCTTTGCGGCTTTATCGGCGTCGGCCTGGTGGTGGCGAACAAGGTGGGCGTTCGCGGCGTCGGCACTGGTGCCGTGCTGCTGTGCGTGCTGAGCCTGTTCGCGATTACGGCGGGCACGCTCTACCAGAAGCGTTTCTGTGCGCATTTCGATTTACGTGTGGGCACCGTCGTGCAGTTCGGTGCGGCCTTCGTGGTGACGCTGCCCGCCGCATGGGCGCTGGAGACTATGCAGGTGCGGTGGAATCTCGAGATGATCGGGGCGCTCGCCTGGTCGGTGCTGGCGCTGTCCATCGGTGCGATTTCACTGCTTTTTCTGCTGATCCGTCACGGCGCGGCGACCAAGGTCTCCAGCCTGATGTATCTGACGCCGCCGACCACTGCCGTCATGGCGTGGCTGTTGTTCGGCGAGACCCTCTCGCCACTGAGCGCTGCCGGTATGGTCGTCGCAGCCCTCGGCGTCGCGCTCGTCATCGAACGGCGGGCGACGACATCCGCAGCGACGTCGTCAGGGACGTGAGCCTCGTGCGCGACATCCACTTTGCACGCCTTGTTCAGTCCGGGCAGGGCGTTGCCTTCCATTCACAGTTTGTTGCGAGCGTATTGCTATGAAGCATCACTCTGCATTCCCGCATGGTGCCCCGGCCACGACCTCGACATCGACGCAAGTGGCTGGGGAAAGTACGCATCCCTCGTCTGTCAACGAGAACACCGCGCTGCGCGTGAAATATGTTGACGAGGCGATTCGTAGTCGACGTTCGATCCGAGCCTATTTGCCGACGCCGGTGCCGCAAGCCACTATCGCGGACATCCTGTCGGTAGCATCGCGAGCGCCCTCCGGCAGCAACATCCAACCGTGGCAAACGTATGTGCTTACCGGCCAGGCATTGAAACGACTGACGTCGCGTCTGCTGGATGCGTTCAACGATCCGGCGCAGCGATTGATACATCAGGAGGAGTACGCGTACTACCCGCGTGAATGGACCGAGCCGTATCAGGCGAGGCGTCGCAAGGTGGGCTGGGATCTGTACGGCTTGCTGGGCATCGGTCGCGCCGACAAGGCACGCATGCATGGTCAGCACGCCCGCAACTTCACCTTTTTCGACGCGCCGGTCGGGTTGCTCTTCACGATCGACCGGCATCTGGAGCAGGGGAGTTGGCTGGATTACGGCATGTTCCTGCAAAGCGTGATGGTCGCGGCGCGGGCACGGGGTCTGGACACTTGTCCGCAGGCGGCATTTGCCACGTTTCATCAAGTAATTGCTGCGGAACTGCATCTGCCAGAGACTCGAATGGTCGTGTGTGGCATGGCGATGGGCTATGCGGACCCTGCTGCCGTGGAAAACGGTCTCGTCACCGAACGCGCGCCGCTCGACGAGTGGGCGCACTTTTTGACCTAACGTATATCAAGAGGTTGGCGTAATTTGGCAAAATTTGGCGAATGTGTAATTTGGCGCGTTGCGGTGCACAAAACTGCCAGATGCCGGTTTAAGTATTTCAGCTAAGTCGTTCATATTGCTTATTTTTTCGGAAGTTACTAAACTTCTCCCAAACTCGTTGCCTGCCAACCCTACGCTACCCCCAATCTATGTACGCGATCACCACCCTTGCGCGTCTGTGCCGCTCCCGTCTCTGGGGTGCTGCCGTCGTGGCGATCTCGCTCGCCGCCGGTGCCCCGGCAGTCGTTCACGCCGCCGGTAAGACGAGCGAATGCTCGCCGAAGACGGCCAAGACTGCCGCTCAGAAACGCGCGTGCGCGAATCCCAAGGCGACGAAAGCCGTCGCCACGTCCAAAGCCGGCGCCAAACGCGCTGCCGCCACACCTGCCGCTCGTGAAACGAAGAGCGCCAAGGCTGGCGGCAAAGCCCGCAAGCTCGCTGCCGTCGAGGATGACGGACCCGCAGCGAAGAAGGTCGCCGTCAAACGCGTCGTCTACAAGAACGGCAAGCGCCGTGTAGTGACGTCGTATCGCACCGTCAACTTTGCACCGCAAGCCCCGGAGCGTCTCTCGACGGGGCGTGCTTTCGGTCTGCATGAAACGCCGGACGCGCTCGCGCTGCGTTCCTCCGTCGCCTACGTGGTTGACGAGCGCACCGGCGAATCGCTGTTCGACAAGAACTCGCAAGCCGTGCTGCCGATCGCCTCGATCTCGAAGCTGATGACGGCGATGGTGTCGCTCGACGCCGGCGTGCCGATGACCGACGTCATGGAAGTGACCGACGAAGATCGCGACTACGAGAAGGGCACGGGTTCGCGCCTGTCGGTGGGCTCGCGACTGTCGCGCGAAGACATGCTGCACATTGCGCTGATGTCGTCGGAGAACCGTGCGGCGGCAGCGTTGTCGCGCTACTTCCCGGGCGGCCGCCCGGCGTTCCTCGCTGCGATGAACGCCAAGGCGAAGCAACTGGGCATGAACGACACGCACTTCAACGATCCGACGGGTCTGTCGAGCCAGAACGTGTCGAGCGCACGTGACCTCGTGAAGATGGTCAAGGCGGCTTATCAGTATCCGATGATTCGTCGATTCTCGACGGATAGCAATTACGACGTGAACACCGGTCGTCGCGAACTGCACTACGTAAGCACGAACCACCTGATCGGTCATTCGGGCTGGGAGATCGGCCTGCAGAAGACGGGTTATATCAACGAAGCAGGCCAGTGCCTCGTGATGCAAGCCAACGTCGAAGGTCGTCCGGTGATCATGATTCTGCTGGACTCGACCGGCAAGTATTCACGCTTCGCCGACGCCACGCGTGTTCGCAAGTGGCTGTTGGAAGGCGGCGGCGCTACGCCGCAACGTACGGCCGGTACCACGCCGACGGCGCAAGTGGCGACCAATAACGGACACGCGCTGTAATTCGCATTACGGTGCAGATGTAAAAGAAAGGCGCTCCCTCGGGAGCGCCTTTTGTTTTGTGCGACGGGATGAGCGTTGGTGTGGGGCGCAAGAGTATCGCGCCCTACACGCCATGGCGAATCACTCTGCCGTGGCGACCTGCGACATGCCGCCACCCATATCCGGGTTCGGCGCATGAAAGCCGAGCGACGACGAGATTTGCAGCGCCGTCTCGTTCAGATTCGCCAGCCAGGCGTCTTGCAGGCGATCGGCCGGGGCGGAGAGCGAGAGGCCTGCCACGAGCTTGCCGCTGTCGTCATAGATCCCGGCAGCGATGCATCGCACCCCTAACTCAAGCTCTTCATTGTCGCGCGCATAGCCTGACTTGCGTACGTGCGTCAGCTCACGTTCGAGTTTTTGCAAATCGGTGATGCTATTGCGCGTGTGGCCCGAGAGTCCGGTGCGCGTGGCATAGGCGCGCACGCGCGATGCTTCGTCGGCAGCCAGGAACAGCTTGCCGACCGACGTCAGGTGCAGCGGCGCGTGACCACCGATGGCGCGAACCACCTGCATGCCGGAACGCTCGCTGTAAGCGCGTTCGATATAAACGATTTCGTCGCCCTGACGGACCGACAGGTTGACGGTCTGTCCGGTGATGCGGTGTAGGCCGCGCATGGGCGTGAGCGCAGCGTCACGCACCGACAGGCGCGCTTTGACCAGATTGCCGAGTTCCAGCAAACGCATGCCGAGACGGTAAGTGCCGGGATCACAGCGGTCGACGAAGCGGCACGCCACCATGTCGTTCAGAATGCGGTGCGCGGTCGACGGATGAAGTTCGGTGGCTTGCGCCAACTCTTTGAGACTCACGGGATCGGCATGTCCGGCAAGGGCGTCGAGCAAACGCATCATGCGCTCGATCACCTGAATGGACGTGCGCGACTCCGCGCCTTGACTGGTGTCGTCTTTCATGAGGTAGGGCCGGGTTTCGTATAGCGTCGATTCTATATCATATGGTGAAAAATTCGCAGGTTTCGGGTAGACGATTCCTGCAAATAGTCGGTGCATCAATCCTGATTTTGCACACGATTTGCAGGACATCACGACGCCATCGACCGATTTAAGTGGCGAGTAGCGTTCATTCGGTGCCAGAAATCTAAAGTGAACTGCCGATCGCCTCACTACCATGCACTTCAGTTCAGCAACGATGTGGAGCCCTATGTCGCATTGGGGACGTCGACATCAGCAAAGTGAGGGGAGGTATGCACCACGAATATGTGAGTTATCCGGGGTATTCCCATTTTCCGATGGTGATCGATCGACTGGATATGCCGGTGAGGGTGTACGAAAAGGGTGCATCGATCGCGCAAAAACGTGATGAGATCGTTTCGCAATTGGCGCACATTCGAAACACACAGCAAGCGAGGGGGGCGAGCACCTATTCCGTCGACAACCTGTCGGCCGCGTTCGAGAAGTCCTTCGGCAAGGCGACATCTGGTTACTGGCGTGGGGGGCTGCGCGATCCGTTTTGGCGATGCTTGCTTGTACCGGATTCGCCTGGATTTATTTGTTCGATGGTCGCTGACCAACTCGATGAAGCGTGCGAGGAGCGCTTGACGCCATCCGCGAAGCGATTCCTAAAGATTCTGACTTGTCTGAGCGAGGCGCTGGCGCTTCATCGTGAAATGTTGCGCGGGCGTGAGTCGCTCCTGGCGCAGTCTGACCGACTCGGGAACCGCGCGCTCGACGATGTCAATGCCGATTGGGGGATGTTGGATGACAGAAAGCGTAAGCACATGGTGTTTCGCGCTGAAACAGCATTGTTCGTCGAACAGATGCGATGCGCAGTGGATGAGGCGCGCTCAAACGTGAGGCAGGAGAAGAAGCATCACGGTAAGCGTGAGGCGATCAACGGTGGGCTATACACCATTGCAGCAGTCGTGTCCGGTATTGCTTTGATTGTGTCGACCTGGGTCGTGGCGATCATTGGCTTTTGCATCGCCATGGTGATCCGGTGTGTCAGTTTAGGGAGTATTCGTGGCTTCGACAGAGAGAAGGGCTGGAAGGCTGTAGAGAGCCTTCTCGATCAGACGAAGGACTTCATCAATAGAGAGGAGAACGCTATGCACTTATCGTTAAACACAGTGATTTCGTTGGAGCAAGCCAATCAGGACCGGTTGGTATGGCAGCAACTGCAAAAAACCTTGCATACCGTCAATCGGAACTCTGAACAGGGGGAAAAGACGTGGGGCGCCGTTTGCGCGCTTCAGCAAGCCGTCGCCTCGGACCAGGGGAGGAAGACATGGGACGCGGTTTGCGAGCTTCAGCAGGCCGTCGCAGCAGGCACGGCTGAAACCAGTTCGATAAAGCAGGAGCTCCAGCGGACATCGACGTCGCTGCGTGACGATATAGCAAAGTTGCGCAACATGATTCTGTTCGATACGTCATCGCGCCAATCTTCGACTCCGGAAGGGCGGCCTGCGTCGTGTGGTCCCGAGAGCGTCACGCCCCGCGTGCCTATGGAGCGTGCCACGTCGCTCGACACGTTCCGTCCGTCTTCGATTTCGCCTCAGCTAAGGGCGTGAGGCGTCGCAGCGCACAAGCCATAGGTCCGGGAATCTACGCTGGGCCGGTTCGGCCCGGCGACTTATAATGGCGCATTATTCCCGAAAAGAGGATTCCCCCAATGCGCGTCGGACTGTTTGTCACGTGTCTGATCGACATGATGCGGCCGGAGATTGGCTTTTCTACGCTCAAGCTGCTCGAGACAGCCGGCTGCGAGGTCGTGATTCCCGATTCCCAGACCTGCTGTGGCCAGCCGGGCTACAACTCGGGTGAGCGCGCCATTGCTCGCGACCTCGCCCAGAAATTCCTCGACGAATTCGAATCGTTTGACTACGTCGTCGTACCGTCCGGCTCATGCGGCGGTATGGTCAAGGCGCACTACGGCGACCTCTTTGCCGACGATCCCGAACTCATGGGCCGTTACGAGCGTCTGCGTCCGCGCGTGTATGAACTCACGGACTTCCTCGTCAACGTGCTGCACGTCGACACCGTGCCCGGCGACTACAACGGGGAGGTGACGTATCACGATTCCTGTTCCGGTCTGCGCGAACTTGGCGTGAAGACGCAACCGCGCACGCTGCTCGCCAAAATGCCCGGCGTGAAGATGACGGAGATGAAGGACTGTCAGGCGTGCTGTGGCTTTGGTGGTACGTTCGCGCTCAAGTACGGCAACATCTCGACGGCAATCGTCGACGAGAAGTGCGCCAACATCGCCGCCAGCGGTGCGCCTGCCGTTGTGCTGGGCGACCTGGGGTGCATGCTCAACATCGAAGGGCGTCTGCGCCGCACCGGTGACACGCGCACGCGCGTGCTGCACATTGCGCAGGTGCTCGCTGGCGATGCCTGAGCACGCCGCCATCTTCCCGACCTTCTGGCTTGTGCGCGCCGACACCGTTGCGCGCGCATGCCGTCATCACATCATGTGAGTCGCGATGCAAGTTCAATCGATGCAATTCAAGGCGCGTGCCGGGCAGAAGCTTGCCGACCAGCGTCTGCAAGCCAACCTCAAGAAGCTCTCGACCAAGTTTGTGACGGCGCGCGCGAGCGCCATGGAAGAGATCGATTTCGAGGCGACACGTGAGGCGCTCAAGGAGCGTCGTAATCGCGGGATCGAGAATCTCGACGTCTGGCTGGAGATCTTCGAGCGTGAAGCCACGCGACGCGGCGCGACCGTCCTGTTCGCCGAATCGACGCAGGACGCCGCGCGTCTGATTGCCGAGATCGCGCGCAAGCACGACGTCAAGAAGGTGATTAAATCGAAATCGATGGTCACCGAAGAGCTGCAACTCAACAAGGTGCTCGCCGACATGGGCGTGCAGTCGGTCGAGACCGACCTTGGCGAGTACATTCTTCAGATCAACGATAACGAGCCGCCGTCGCACATCATCGCGCCGGTCGTACATAAGGATAAGGACGAGGTCGCGGACCTGTTCGCGCGCGTGCACCAGAAGCCGCGTCTGACCGAAATCCCGCTGATGACCCGCGAAGCCCGCGAGATGCTGCGCCCGCAGTTCCTGTCGGCGGACATGGGCGTGACGGGCGGTAACTTCCTCGTCGCAGAAACCGGTTCGGTGGCCGTGGTGACCAACGAGGGCAACGAAGGCATGTGCACGATCATGCCGCGCGTGCACGTGGCTGTCACCGGCATCGAGAAGGTACTGCCGACGCTGGAGGATCTCGCCACGGCGATGCGTCTGCTGCCGCGCTCGGCCACCGGGCAAGGCACGTCAAACTACTTCTCGTTGCTCACCGGTACGCGCGCCGAGGGTGAGGTCGACGGGCCGGATCACATGTACTTCGTGATCGTCGACGGTGGACGTTCCGGTCTGATCGGCGGCGCGTTTCAGGAGATGCTGCGCTGTATTCGCTGCGGTGCGTGCATGAATCACTGCCCGGTGTATCAGAAGATCGGCGGCCACGCGTATGGATGGGTGTATCCGGGGCCGATGGGTTCGGTGCTCACGCCGAGCTACGTCGGGCTGGAGAAGACGCTTGATTTGCCGCAGGCTGCGACCCTGTGTGGCGAGTGCAATCGCGTTTGTCCGGTGGGGATTCCGATTTCGGATTTGCTGCGCAAGCTGCGCGAGCGTCAGGTGGATCGGGGGCTGCGTCCGTGGCGCGAGCGGGCGGCGCTGGCGGCGTGGGCGTTTACTGCGCGTCGACCGCGTTTGTACGCCACGCTGTCGGGTCTCGGTTCGTGGGCGTTAAAGCGCATGGGCCGCGATCGCGGGAGTATCTCCAGGCTGCCTTTCGCTGGCGGATGGACGGATACGCGCGAGATGCCTGCACCGAGCGGCAAGACTTTCCGCGCGATGTATCGCGAGCGTCGCGCACCGCGCTGATTGCGTCGACACCCAACAAAAAAAGCTGGCCTCCCTGCGGAGTGCCAGCTTTTTTTACGTCCCGCCGAAGTCGGTGGTGTTCGGCTGTGCTCAGGTACGGGAGGGCAGGGCAAGGCGCTTTTCAATGCGACGTTGCAATGCCGACAGTCCCGTCGACAGCACCCAGTAGATGGCAGCGCATGCGAGGTACAACGGCAACGGCTGATACGTCGACGCGATGACTTCCTGTGCCGAGCGCAGCAACTCCGTCACGGTAATCACGGAGACCAGCGACGTGTCCTTGATCAGGCTGATCAGACTGTTACCGAGGCTCGGCACGGCAATGCGCAGCGCTTGCGGTCCGATGATGTAACGCAACGTTTGCCAGTACGACAGTCCGAGACTGTACGCGGCGAGCCATTGTCCACGCGGCATGCCTTCGAGCGCGCCGCGCATGCTCTCCGACAGATACGCGCCGACGTTCAGGCTGAGCGTGAGCACGCCGGCGGCCGTCGGTTCGAGAGAGATGCCGACGCCCGGCAGGCCGTAATAGATGACGAAGATCTGCACCAGCAGCGGCGTGCCGCGCATGATGCTGACGTAGGCACGCGCAATGGCCCGGAACACGCGCACCTTGCCGATGCCCATGACCGCCACGATGATGCCGATCGCCAGACCGAACACCATCGACATCAATGCGAACTTGATGGTGAGCACGGTGCCCTGCAACAGCACTGGCAAGGATTGGGCCGCGAGTTCGAATGGATTCATGGGGGAGTGTCTTAGGGAATGTCTTGCGTCGGATAGACAACGGCCGGCATCCGCAACGTTGGCGTGATGCCGGCCGTGAGTCCTATGCGATTGTCGTCTCTATCGCCGTCGTTACCGTATTACTGGGCCGGTTTGGACGTGTCCTTGCCAAACCACTTCTGCGCAATCTTGGCGAGCGAGCCGTCCTGCTTCATGCCGGTCAGCGCGTCGTCGATAGCCTTGGCGAATGCCGGATTGCCCTTGCGGAACGGAATGCCGACGGCCTGATTCGTGCCCGGCAACACCGCGCCTGCCTGGAGCGGCAGCTTAGCGTTCTGAAGCAGATACGCCATCATCAACTGGTCATTGAGCGCGGCATCGACACGGCCGGCGGCGAGATCGGCGAGGTACTCGGGCGCGCCAGGGTAGGTGCGCACGTCGATACCGGCCACTGCCTTCGCCATCTTGTCGTAGTTGCTGCCAAGGCTTACGCCGAGCTTGTGGCCCTTGAGATCGTCAAGCGTCTTGAATTCGCGCTTGTCGTCCTTGCGACGAATCAGTTGCGCCGCCGAGTACGTGTAGGGCTCGCTAAAGTCGAGCGACTTCTTGCGCTCGTCGGTGATGGCGACCTGATTGACGATGACGTCGAACTTGCCTGCCTGAAGACCGCCGATGATGCCGCTCCATTCGGTCGTGACGAACTGGGGCTTCACGCCGAGGCGCTGAGCCACGGCTTTGGCGACATCGACGTCGAAGCCGTCGAGCTGACCGGACTTGTCGCGATAGTTGAACGGCGGGTAGGTGCCTTCGATGCCGATCTTCAGCACGCCCGCGGACTTCACGGTGTCGAGCAGGTCAGCGGCGCGGGCGGGCGACGTGCCGATAAGGGCGGCCGCGGCCAGGGGTACGAGGCAAAGCGTCTTGAGCCAGGATTTCATGATGTCTGGTTATCCCTGTGTCAGATGAAGGGGACGCTGACGTTCGACCTGTCAGACCGTGCGCAGCGCTTGTACGCATTCTCGCACCAGCTCGGGGCCGCGGTAAATCAGGCCGCTGTACACCTGAACCAGACTGGCGCCGGCGTCGAGCTTCGCCTGCGCGTCCGCACCCGACAGAATGCCACCGACACCGATGATCGGCAGTGCGCCACCCAGCTCGGTGGCCAACGCGCGGATGACGCGGTTGGATGCGTCGAACACCGGACGTCCCGACAGTCCGCCCGTTTCGTTGGCGTACGGCAGGCCGGCGACAGCCTCACGCGAGAGCGTGGTATTGGTCGCAATCACACCGTCGAAACCGTGGCGCGTGAGCGTGCCGGCGATCACCTTGATTTGCTCGTCGTCGAGATCCGGTGCGATCTTCAAGGCGATCGGAACGTACTTGCCGTGACGGTCAGACAGCGCGCTCTGTTTGTCCTTGAGCTTGCCGAGAAGAGCATCGAGTTCGTCGCCGCCTTGCAGTTGACGCAGGTTCTTGGTGTTCGGCGACGAGATATTCACCGTCACATAGGTGGCGTACGGATAAACCTTCTCGAGGCAGATCAGATAGTCGTCGACGGCGCGCTCGATGGGCGTATCGGCGTTCTTGCCGATGTTCAGGCCCAGCGGTCCCTTGTAGCGCGCGGACTGTACGTTCTGCAGGAATTGCTCGACGCCGCCGTTGTTGAATCCCATGCGGTTGATGATGGCTTCGGCTTGCGGCAGACGAAAGATGCGCGGCTTCGGATTGCCCGCCTGCGGGCGCGGTGTCACCGTTCCCACTTCGACGAAACCGAAGCCGAGGGCGGCGAGACCGTCGATGCAACTGCCGTCCTTGTCGAGGCCGGCTGCGAGGCCGACGGGGTTCGGGAAGCGGATGCCCATGACCGTGCGCGGCGATTCGGGGAGCGTCTGACCGACGAGACCGGCCAGGCCGAGCGAGGCGGCGCCGCGCAGCGTAGCCAGCGTCAGATGGTGGGCTTGTTCGGCGTCAAGGCAGAACAGGGCGCGACGGGCCAGAGGGTAGAGAGGCGCAAGCACGATGTCGGGTTCGGCAGAATCGGAAAGTCGCCATTTTACCGGTATCCCGGGCGCGGAGCGCGTCTTTTTCTACGCTCTGCGTACTCCTGTTTTGCGTAGGTGCGGAGGGCGGATGAGCGCGATGCGCACTGACGCGAAGCGGACCCGTGCGACAGGCGGGTGGACTATTGACCCGGTGACTGACCGGCCGCGTCAAGCATGGCCTCGGGCATGTCTTGCCATTGGCCGTCGAGCAGGCCTTGCAGCGGGCGGAAATTGGCCTTGTAGACCATTTTGCGGCTCTGCTGAATCCAGTAGCCGAGGTAGACGTGAGGCAGTCCGAGCGCGCGTGCCTGTTCGATCTGCCACAGGATGTTGTACGTGCCGAAGGACGCCCCTTCGACATCCGGATCGAAGAACGTGTAGACCGACGACAAGCCGTCGCTCAGGATGTCGACCATGCTGATCATGCGCAGCGTGCCTGCCCCCTGATGGCCCGGCGGCTCGCGAAATTCCACCAGACGCGAGTTCACGCGGCTTTGCAGCAGGAACTGCTCGTACTGCTCGCGGCTGTCGTGATCCATGCCGCCGCCGGCGTGGCGTCGCGACTGGTAGCGCATGTAGAGCTGGTAGTGCTCTTCGGTGTAGTGCAGTCCGGAAACGTTGACGGCAAGTGCCGCGTGGCGCTTCCAGATACGACGTTGCGTGCGGTTGGGGACGAAGCGGGCGATCGGCACACGCACCGGAACGCAGGCGCGGCAGCCGTCGCAGTACGGGCGGTATGTGAACACGCCGCTGCGACGAAAGCCGGAGCGCACGAGTTCGCTATAGACGTCCGAATTGATCAGATGGCTGGGGGTGGCGACCTGCGAGCGTGCGGTGTGATTGTCGAGATAGCTGCAGGGGTACGGCGCTGTTGCGTAGAACTGAAGGGCGGACAGCGGGGAGAGCGGCAGTTCGTTCGGATGGGTCACTGCGAAACCTCGTGAGCCTTGTCTGCTGCGTTACCGTAGGCCAGTGCGCTGAGCATCTGTTTGTCCAGACGCCAGACCGGCGCGGGGGCCACGACCGCCTTTTGCACATGCGCCAGAAAGGCCTGGCGGGGGATTTCGCTGCCGCCAAGTGACGCCAAGTGCGCGGTACTTTGCTGGCAGTCTATCACCTCTATTGCGTGTGTGCGTGCAAACGAGACGAGCGCGGCCAGCGCGATTTTCGAGGCGTCGGTGCGTTTGGCAAACATCGATTCGCCGTAGAACATGCGCCCGAGCGCGACACCATACAGGCCGCCGACGCGCTCTCCTTCGTAGTACGTCTCCACGCTGTGCGCGAGTCCTGCGTCGTGCAGCGCGCGGTAGGCGTTGACGATGGCGGGTGTGATCCACGTGCCGTCTTGACCGCGACGCGGCGCTTGGGCGCACTCCTGCATGACGGCGGGGAAGTCGACGTCGAGGCGAATTTCCCAGGCATCGTCGCGCAGCACGCGGCGCAGCAATTTGCGGAAGTTGTGACTTATGACGAAGTGCTCGGGCCGCAGCACCATGCGCGGATCGGGGCTCCACCAGAGTACCGGCTGGCCTTGCGAGTACCACGGGAAGATGCCTTGCCGATACGCGGCAAGCAGGCGTTGCGGTGAGAGGTCGAGCCCGGCCGCGAGCAATCCCGGCGCGTCGCTCGATGCGTCGAGCGCTTCGTCTACAGAAGGGAAGGGATCGTTTGCTTCGAGCCAGACGACCATGACGACGTCAACCTTGCAGGGTTTTCGTCGACATCACAGGGCAGGCGCAGATGTCGACGGTGCGTTCAGACACGCAGCATCGGCGTGAGGATGTCCTCGGTGTGCGCCGTGTGCACGGGCAGCGAGGGGACCGGTGCGCCCGGGACGGCGGCATCTGCCGAAGCTTCGACGTGCACACCGAAGGCACCCGCGCGGCGGTCTTCGAAGAAGAAGCGCAGCGTCTTGGCGACGGTCGGGAACGCGATGTCGTCCCACGGGATTTCGTCTTCCGAGAATAGGGCGACTTCCAGGCTCTCTTCACCGGCGGCAAACTGCGGCTCGCGCATCTGGGCCAGATAGAAGATGTGCACCTGATTAACGTGCGGCACGTTGAGCAGCGAGAACAGCGCACCGACTTCGACGACGGCGCCGGCTTCTTCCAGCGTCTCGCGCGCGGCGGCTTGCGACGTAGTCTCTCCGATTTCCATGAAGCCAGCGGGTAGCGTCCAGTATCCGAGTCGCGGCTCGATGGCGCGCTTGCACAGCAACACCTGGTCGCCCCACACAGGCACTGTGCCGAGCACGTTGCGCGGGTTCTGATAGTGGATGGTGCCGCAATGGGTGCAGACATGCCGCTCGCGGTTGTCACCGGGCGGAATGCGCAACTCGACCGTATGGCCGCAGGCGGAACAGAATTGGATGGGAGGACGTCGGTTCATGGTTGCTGCGAGTGTATCACCGGCGACGCGCGCTGTGCGGCGACGCATACTGGGTGCCGGGATAACCCCGGTATTGACGATGTACGGCGGTTTGCGAAGATGTGCGCGGCATGTGCGAACGCATCGCAGGAAAAATATTCGGCGCGCCATGTTGCACTGCGATGGCAATTGTCATATAATCTAATTCTTCAGACGCGGGGTGGAGCAGTCTGGCAGCTCGTCGGGCTCATAACCCGAAGGTCACAGGTTCAAATCCTGTCCCCGCAACCAAATTCGAAAGCCTGATTTCCACAAGAAATCAGGCTTTTTGCGTTTCGGCTTCTGCTTTGCTCGATGTTCACGATTGGTCTCGCGATTGCGCTAGGGATCGTTGGCAAAGCGGCGCAGGTCGAACGGTCACGCTAACGAAATCCAATCACGGGTCTCTATGTCTGGCATCTTCACTCCCGATGAAAACGAATTCGACGCTATCACCGAACTCTGGGAGGCGTCTGTGCGTGCCACGCACGATTTCCTACGCGACGAGGATATTGCGTGGTTGCGTCCGCGAATTCGCAACGAGTATCTGGGCGCGGTGACGTTGCGTGTGTTCCGCGATGACGGTGGCGTCATTCGCGGCTTTCTTGGCGTGTCGCCGGGCAATGTGGAGATGCTGTTCGTCGCCCCCGAGGCACGTCGGCAGGGGATCGGCGCGACGTTACTCGCGTATGCGGTGCGTGAGTTGGACTGTGTCGGTGTCGACGTCAACGAACAGAATCCGCAGGCGCTGGCGTTCTATCGTCGCGAGGGTTTCGAGGTGATGGGACGTTCCGAACTCGATGGTCAGGGGCGTCCGTTCCCGATCCTGCATATGCGGCTAGCAACGGCAAAACCCGTTGCGTCGACTTCAGCTACTGCGACGCCGGCAGCAGGCGCTGTTTAATCTTCGCGCCGAAGACGTTCACCACGAGACCCGTCATGACGAGCACGGCACCGGCGATTTGCGGAGTCGTCAATTGTTCGTCCAGCAACAATGCTGCCGACGCCAGTCCGATGATCGGCACCAGCAGCGAGAACGGTGCGACCTGGCTGGCGGGGTAGCGCGTCATGAGACGCCCCCAAAGCGAGTAGCCGACGAGTGTGGCGATGAAGGCGAGGTAGGCGATTGCGAAGATAGACGACGCCGAGATGTGCTCGAGAGATTGCGTGATCTGCTGCGGACCTTCGAACCAGTATGAGAGTAGGACGAACGGAATCGGCGGAATCAGGCTTGCCCACACGACGAGTCCGACGAGATCGACCTTGCCGATTTTCTTCGTGACGATGTTGCCGGTGGCCCAACTGAGCGAGGCGCACAATGTCAGCACGAAGCCGATGAGCGTCATGGCGCCGCCGCCCTGCATGCCGATGACGGCGAGCCCCGCCGCAGCAATCAACAGGCCGATGACGTTTTGCGCGCGAAAGCGTTCGCCGAGGCACATTGCCGCGAGGCCGAGCGTGAAGAAGGCCTGCGCCTGCAGCACGAGCGACGCGAGTCCGGCGGGCATGCCGACGTACATCGCAGTAAACAGGAGGGCGAACTGGCCGAACGAGATGGTGGCTCCGTAGGCGACCAGCCATCCGAGCGGCACTTGCGGGCGTTTGACGAAGAAGATCGCGGGGAACGCGGCAAGCAAAAATCGGAGTGCGCCCAGCAGCATGGGCGGAACGCCATGCAGGCCGACTTTGATGACGACGAAGTTCACGCCCCAGGCGAGTACGACGATCAGTGCCTGCAAGAGGTCCTTCGGTGCCATGTTGGCGTCTCCTGTTGCCGAATAGTTAATTTGTTATCGACGGAAGGCGAAAGTGTACTCCCGGTGCGTCGGCCTGTCGTGCGGGAAAACCTGTCGGAAGGCTTGCTGGCCGGAGGACGTACGTATGCCCCCTAGGCGCCTCTGGCCCCGGCGGCCGATGATGGATTGGACGGTTTGGAGGCGTGAGAGGCCCGTCGTTTGGACGATTGAGGGCAGGGCGGCGGTCGATGTAGCACGGATGTAGCACTTCTTTGTGCGGTTTGCCGTGCGTCGATCAACCTCAAAATGCGCCCCAAGGGTTTGATTTGCATCGCCCCCTCGGGGCAGAGCTTACGCGTCGAGCTTCAAGCTATTCCGGTTGACCTGCTCGACTCAGTGGCAGAGTTGCTGGCACTCCTTCACAGCCGCTGCCCGGCGGTCGTCGATATACTTCGCAAGATCCTCCACATGCACTCCCTTCGCGCTTTTCTGAGAGCCTTCCATGCGAACTAGCGGAAGCGCGATGTCGCCTGCGCCAATCTTTCGAGTCAGCTTCTCGGCGCTCAGGTGAGAGAAGTAGTCACGGCACACGAGGTCGATAGGGACTACCGCGACGGCACCGTACTGGGCCATAAGAAGAAAAGTGGTGTTCATCGGCTACCTCCTCACGCTTTGCCGGAATCGGTTGGCCGCTCTTTTGTCGCCATCCAAAAGTAGCCGTTGTCCTGACTCCAATACCACGCGTGGTCCTCAAGCGTCGCACCGGTCTCTAGTGCCGAGTCGTAGGCAGCGACGATGGCCTCAGCGGCGCAATCCGCGAGGAAGTGCTTGACGGTCTCCGATTCAGGAATCGTGATCCCGCGACTCGCCCAATATCGCTTCTCGTTCAACTGATGCTCGTCAAAGTTCTTGACGATGTATTTGCCGATGTAGGACGCGATCTTGTGACGCAGACCCACTTCGCGATTCGGATTGCGAACGTCGACGTTGCCGTTGTCTTCACCGACGACGCGCAGCCACAGCGTCCGCAGCACTCGGTAGTTCTGTCGCCCCTTAACGGCGATGTGAAGGTGCCACGCGCCGCGCTTTTGACGCTCTGCCACCGCGACGTACTGGAAGTTCTGAACCCGGCCTAGGAGGCGTCTCAGCGCGTCGAAATCGCGCTTGAGTCGTTCCTTGTCCAGCATGTTCTCGCGATACGTCAGGGTGATCATCCTGTCTGCACCAATGGCTTTGCAGCGCAAGCGAACTTGCTGTTTCGCGCGCTTGGCGGCCATCAACTTGTTCTCCTCCGTGGTCTGCGACTCACCGCGTTTTGCGCGCGGCATGAGGTGAAGCGCTTGCGCCTTCAGGTAGCGGTCGAATCGAACCGCAGTCGCCTCAACTTGACCGTCCTCGAACACACGTCGACGGACGATCCATTCGCGACGGAAGGGGGAGTAGTTCATTACGTTCGTGTCATTCATCGCTTGCCTCAATCACGTTGATCAGGGGTCCCCTTGCGCGGATGGCTTGGGGAGTAAGTGTTCCTGTCGTGCCTTGTCTGGCGAGCGTTTCCGAGGACTTATCGTTAAATGCTAGTGATACAAGTCTACGGGCGCACTTCGTGCGCCCGCCGTCCTCGACCCTGCGGGCGGCGGGCGCTCGCAGTGCTTCCTAGCTGTTGTCCGTAACCCTTCACGAACACGGCGGGCGATAGCGCGCCGTGGACGACCGAAAGGTTTGGCATGAAGGCCAGAATGCAAAGGTATGAGGTGACGGCGGACGCAGGAGGTAATACCCGCTGCTCGGTCACGCAAGCCGCGCTGAGCCGCGCGACAACCGCCCGGACTCCGCAAGGCACGCATACGCAACCCTCTCTCCGGGTACGGCGCTGACACTCCCGACGCTAGACGTCCTGAAAGACGACCGGCTTACGGAAGTACAAACGTCAACGAACGAACCAACGGCTCAGGTTGGGTTACGACGGTCTTACCTGCTGGGTGAGAAAGGGAATTTTTCGGATGATGGCCGCAGTACGACGATGGACACTGCCCGCGATGGGATCTTGGCCAAGCTCTCGTATAAATGCCCCAGCAAACGCCCTTGAGCGCGAATTGACTTCCAGCATCTGTAGCCGGAAGGGGTGATGCCATGTACTGAACACAATCGGGAGCCACGTATGGAAGCGTGGCGCGAATGTGGGGCTATTAAAGCAGCGCGCGAACGCACCGTATATGGGGAATTTCCGATTGAAGCGACGGGGAGGGGACTGATGGCGTGCATGGCGAAAGGTTTGGCGTGAAATTGAAACAGCGAGCGTGCATGAGGAGGACGCGATGCTGTAGAGACAGCCGAAACATGCGGGGGGCCATGCCGTTGGCAGAGTTGTGTGAGCTGCGGGGCCGACGATTATGCGTCGAGAAAGTCAGCCTTCAGCTTGTGGCATTCACAAACGAGTTCGACTGTCATTTCCCCAAGCTCTTCGAAGATTGCGAGCAGGAATCGGTGGGGTATTTCGTTGCCGGTGTCCGTGGTCGTGCACGTCGTGAGGGCAAGGATGCGTTCGGAGAGCGTGTTGAGTTTGTCGACGGAAGCGTGGACTAAGGAAGCTGCGGGGAGATGAAGCGTCATGCGGGGCACCTCTAACTAGCCAATCTGAGATTCCCGCCACCCGCTGCATTGCGCAGGGGTGGGCGGGCACTGGACTAGGTTTGCGAACCGCTGATGACTCGGATTTGGCGGCACGCCCGAAGGCGTCCCAATCCAGGCCCGCCCATTGAGGCAGGAAACGCATAGGTACGCGCACACAGAAGCCGCAAGAATCGCGGCTGTGTGCCCGAGAGATCATCATTCGGGTCGCAAAACCCGGTCGCGTTTGGGGCGCGACGGGAACCAGATTACCGATCCGACTTTGAGGGCACCACGCGTTCGGAGTCGCATTCTAGGTCACTCGTTGAGATTCAGAACATTCCGATGCCTCAATAGGGATTCTCCTTGGTCGACCCGGACGTGATGAGTGCCCAGAAACGAAAACGGAGCCGAAAGGCTCCGTTGACTTGTGCGCGCAGGTGACTTTATCCGTACCGTTTTACCAGCAGCCCGCTACCAATGAGACCAGCGATCGTGGCAATCACCGTAGTGGTTACGCTGGGAGTCATAGTCGCTACCGCGAGGCTTACCGAAACTGTTCCCGCGAGAACAGAGGCGAGTTTTATTAACCCGCTCGAAGCCTGTGGCCGACGTTGATACGGAGTGCTGCGATGTCTGAAGCGAGTCTTTGGAATCTTGCGCGCTTTCGCTGAGCTAGCTGCAAGCTTTTTCCGTGCGGGTGTCGCGTACATGATTCGCTCCATTCATTTCTTCGAGTGCTGACGACGGCTCGCATGCTAGCAGTCGATGCGGAGGTAATGGTGCCGCGATGCATGGGGTGCGCATGCGGCAGCGGGTACGTCGAGCGATGTGTGCTGTGTTGTTTGCCTTGATGCTGGTGACGTCACCGCGTGCGTGATTTACGCTCGGCTCGAAAGAGGGCGGGAGCTATTCTCGAAAATTTGAGATCGAGCCCAAGCAAACCCGTGCCACTGTTTCGTATCCGAGCGGGAACAAGAATTATTGGAGCGCCCAAGTTGGGTGGTTTCGTACCTGATCGGGAACGAAATGGTAGCGTGCATAGGGTTTATCCGATTTCGTTCCCGAGCGGTAACGAAATTTGATCAAGAGCGGCCTTATTGTTATATCGTATCCGCTCGGGTACGAAATATGAGCCAAATCGACTATCAGACTATAATGTTCCCGAACGGGAACGAAATGAGGTGGTGGCGATGACTGACGAACTCATCAATGGTGCGGAATCTTTGGGCCGGACGATAAGGCTCGCTAGGCTTCAGCAGGGCTTCACGCGTGACGCCTTGGCGCTGGCGACGGGCCTGTCGCCCAAGTTCATAAGCCAAGTGGAGGCAGGCAAACCGACCGCGCAGTTGGGTAAGGTGCTCCACCTCTTGAGTGAGTTGGGCGTTTCAATACGTGCCCAAATTCCAGAGCTCTATTTCGAGCCTTCGAACACTCGTATGTTGAGAGCTGCGGAACGGCTGGTCGCTAACCAATCGCCCGCTGATGTTGCGTCGAAAACGCGAAGAGCTAAAACGAACCAAGAGACTTCAGCCGCCCCCGAGACTGAGTCCTCGAAAGACGTGAAGAGGAAAGTTAAATGACGGAGCGCTCACTGAAGGTGCTTTCCAACGGACAGCACATGGGAACCCTGACCGACACCGACGGTGTTTGGTCGTTCGGGTACGCCCCGGAATGGCTTTCATTCGGGCCACGCTTTGAGTTGGCGCCAGCATTCCCCCTGAGCGAAAAAGTCGTCGTTGACGGCTCTAGTCAGCGACCGGTGCAGTGGTTTTTCGACAATCTTCTACCGGAAGAAGCCATGCGTGTTGCGCTTGCGAAGGAGGCAAAACTAGAGTCGGAGGATTCTTGGGGGTTATTGGCGTACTACGGACGCGAGTCCGCCGGATCTCTCACGTTGCTTCCCCTGAGTGAGAGCGACGACACCGGCGGTCGGCGTGAATTGCCATACGATTCTCTTGAAGCTCGTATTCAGGCGATGCCCTATGCTCCGATCACCTCCGACGCGCCAAAACGAATGAGTGCGGCCGGTGCCCAGCAAAAGTTGTTGGTGATTCTCGACACCGAGCATGGCAACCAGCTTTTTGAGCCGGAAGGGAATGAACCATCGACGCATATTCTCAAACCGGACATGCGCCACACCGGGTATCCGCATTCGGCTGTTAACGAGTTTTACACGATGCGTTTGGCCAAGGCGGTCGGCCTTCCTGTGCCGAATACGTACCTATTACGTGTCCCGTCGGCATGCTACGTGGTTGAGCGATTCGACCGAAATTTCAAGACCAGCCCTGTGCAGCGAATCCACACTCTCGATGCACTGCAACTCCTGACTCGTGACCGCACGTTCAAGTATCACTCGGCAAATGCTGAGTCTCTCTCTGCATGCATTGAGCGTCAGAGCGTAAAGGCTCTCAGCAGAACCGCCATATACCGATGGGCAGTGTTCAACGTGCTGGTAGGAAATGGGGACAACCATTTGAAGAACGTGTCGTTCTTTTCGCTGCCAAGTGGCTATGCACTGGCGCCGTTCTATGACTTGCTAAGCACGGTGGCGTATCACACGCCGGAAAACCACGGCTGGAGCCAATGGCCACATGTTGAATTGGCGATGCGAATCGGAAAGGCTACACATTTCGCTGACGTGACCCGAGAGGAGCTTGTGAAATTCGGCGAAGTGCTGTCGCTCAATGAGAAGCAGGCGACCGTCATGCTCGACGACGTCATTGCCGACGTTCAAGGGCAAGCAGAACCTCTTCGTGCGTCTATTGAGAGTGAACACAACCTATCTGGCGGAGAGGCTCGATTGCTTCGTACGATAGTCAATATGCCAATCAAGGAAATGACAGGGCGTTTGCGGGCGTGACGCTTCGCATCACACCAACTCTCGGACGGTCATGGCCAAGGTTGCTCTGTTTTCATAGCCTATTGGCCCTATTGAAGGGGGCGGGTCACCGCCCCCGCTAGCCCTCATTTGAGCACAAGCAACGCGGCGTGGGGGGGGGGGCACACAATGCGCAACTAACCCCTGTCAAGCTATCGAGATGAGCTACCAAAGTTAAACCGTCGCTTTGGCGATGCCTCGTACGACCTACCCCGCTCCTTGAACTCGATGACTTCCATTCGAGCGCCGTACAACCGAAGCAAGCGACGTACTGAATCTCCCAACGTCTTGTCGGGAATTGCCTCTACCAAGCGATTAACAGGGATGGGGGGGGCGCCAAATAGTGCAGCGTGCGCGGGCGGATTTGTAAACTCCTGTCCGACGCGACCTGCCACACCGTCGTTCGCATCTCTAGCGATGAGCCCGATGTCGATGGTCAAATGCTTGCTAGCGATCCGAAGAGCTTCCGCTAGGTCGATAGATACCGCTCGTCCGGTATTTTCTTCATTAGTTTTTTTGAGGGCAGCAGCACATACCCGCTCGGGAGTTCCATAAAGTGAGGTCGGGATAAAGATTCCTTTCTCCACTCCCTCCGAACTTTTCATTCGCTGAATCACACGAACGATTAGGCCAAGGACTAGCGCCCGGACTGCGTCCAAGGAGCCGTCCTCGTAACGTAGTCGGATAAGACAAACGATGGCCATCGTCGCAGCATCTTCATCACCCTCGCTAAGAATCTCGGCCAGCGTGGATATGAGCTCCTCATTGGATACCTGATTCTGGGCGGCGGGCGTACGCCGAAGACCAATAATTGCCACGTCCGCTGCCGACATTCTGACGGCTGGAATGCGCAGTATCTTAGCGGTCAGTGCTGTATCCGCCGCGAAGTAGCGGAGGTACTCCGTAGATAGTGGGCCAGCGCTTGCGCCCAGCGTTTCGTGCCAGCGATCAAGATACTGGCGATCGGGCCCAGCTTCAAGAAATTCTCGGATGTCAACAGTCAGTGCGTTAGCTAGTTGAACGTGTTGCTCGGCTGACGGGGTCCACTCTCTTGCCCGTTCCGCAACCAAAAACTCTTGGAATGAGCGATGCGCAAAAAATAGAATTCCTGCGTCCTTTTCCTCCGTTAACGTCGAAACGAGATACTCGGCGAGTTTTGTTTCCGGATCGATAGACTTTCCGTCAGGCAACCCATCCAGCAAAGCGCGAGGGACCTGATCGCGGTCAAAAAAACCTTGACCATCCCCCGACTTCGTCCAACACCACCACGCCAATTCCTTCTGAAATTTGAGTCTATCAGCAACGCCGATATCTCGACGTGCTTGTTTTTCTTCTACGTCTCTTTCAATGAGTCGTCGCATGAATTGAGCGTAGAGCGTGTGTTGGGTAAAGCCTCGAAGATCGAATGTCGGGTCGGACGCGAGTTCCGCAACGATCTTTGCATGCACAGGACGCCTTAGCAGATCCTCCGAAACCTCCTGCCGGATTTCTCGAAGACGTTGATCGACAAACTCTTCAGATGGAATTGTTTCGTTTGTCGTCGCGAGGTGCTTCAAATAGTTACGAAGAAATTGGGTAATTTCAGATTCATTGAAGAAATCGATTTCCACTTCCGTCCATTGTCGAAACGTGGGGTCAACAACCTGTGAATTGACTCCAAATCCACGGATACCTCTAAAAACGAGATCGCGCGCTTCCGTGGGGATTGCATTTGGTCTGCCAAGAATTAGTATTTTAGAGTTTTTTTGAATGAGTCTGTTAAATTCACGGAAGTTCGACCGAAAATCAGCGGCTGACATCGCGTGTTTCATCTCATCAAATCCGTCGAGAACAATTAAAAGTCTTCCCATCTGATTTAAATGTTCAAGCGTCCGGAATCTGAAGTCAGTTGCAGGTTGGCGGGAAGTGAATTCCTTGCCAAAAAGACCTTCCAGTTGAGTCTCGTGTACTACCTGACCAAGTCTAATTAGAACTGGCATCCGCTCAGTTGGGTCGGCGAGATACCGCCGCGCCTGCGTGGATACGAGTCTTTTGGCGAAGCTCGTTTTTCCTTTGCCGTATCCCCCCATAATAGCTAAGGGTGATGGCTTTGAATCGTAAAGCCAGTTTTCTATATAAGATGATGCGGATTGAGACTGGCCGACGAGTCTCGCTTCGACATAATATGATTCTAATTCATCCTCATTGAACAGCTCGCCAAGAATCTCAATGTACTCCCTCAACCCAAGGAGATCCGCTTCAAGTTGCCGATCTGTTTGGAAGCTGAGCCATCGCACAGAATCGACATAAGCGCGGGGGTCTGCTGATATGTCTTTCGAAGCAACTATGAGTACGTGATCGAGAAGTTTGCTTTCTACTAGCGGACCGTAGTCGCTATATATCGCGAGAAGATTATCTTTCGTCAAAGGTCTGCTGTAGTCTTTGCATTCAACGCCAAACGTAATGCGGCGACCGAACTCATTTCGAGAAAATACAATATCTACTTTTTTTGACCCCTTTCTAACTTCTGTCAGAACGTCTGGATACTTTGTTCTTAGAATGGCAGCGATGGCGTCGCGAAACTTGTCCCCGCGTTCAACCGTAGTTGGGTGATTCTGCATTCCCTCTTCTCCGGGTGATTAAGTTAATCTTTCGTTTTCCACTGTGTATGTGCCTCGAGCAGTGGCTATTTGTTGATGCATTGTAATATACAGATTTTTTGATTGCTTCAACGTAGAGGTGCTAGTGCCCAGTGCTACTGAAATCAGGAGGGGGCGTCGCCCCCCTCTCCAACTCAAGATTAATTGTCTGCTGGTCAACTTTGGGTGACGTGCACCGCAATGCTCGGATGCCCGCTGATTACCGTATTCTGCGTCGGTGCTAGTCTCGCAAGCCACAACCAACCAGAAAATCGATTCCCCATTTCGCGGATATGCGTATACCTCTTTAAGCTTGCCCAGCTTCGGTGGCCGGTTACGGCGGCTACGCGAGGTATCGACAGACCTTGCTCGAAAAGCCAACTGGTTCCTTCGTGGCGCAGGTCGTGAAATCTCAGATCCTGAATTTGCAGAAACCGGCATGCGCGTGTGAATGCTGCGCCGACGGCGTCGGTGGTGTAAGGGAAGATTCGGTCTTCGCCTTCGCGTCGTGGGATTGCAGACAGAATGCGCATTGCTTCCGGGGGAAGGTCGCACCAGATGTCGTTGCCGATCTTTTGTCCTGGGTGTTTCATGTCTCGAACGAGTATGCGGGACCCTTCCGCGTCCAAGTTCGACCACTTGATCGTCACGATTTCCTCCTGGCGTCGTGTCGAAAATATCGCGAACGGAACGATGTACTGCATCGGCGCGCTTTTCGGATGCCTTTTGCGAATCCCTACGAAGTGTTCTAGAAGTAGATCCAGCTCAGCAAAACTAGCACGTCTTTCCCGTTTGGCGGACTTGGCAGTATGGCCGAGGTGGGATAGCACTCGTCGCGCATCCCTCAAGGCTTGCTCAGACAACGGATATCCCCACGCGGGGCGCGCGACGTTGACGACCGCCCCGATGTGAGACATATAGTTGCTCGCGGTTTGAGGAAGTACGTCGAGGCTCTTCGCGAAATCAACGTAGTCGGTACTTCCCAACTGGCTGCAACGTTTCTCCCCGATAGGCGCTCGTGCGACGGCATTCAAGACTTGGGCCTTCGTTCGCCCGATTTTCTTAATCGATTCGTCGACGTACTTCTTAATCACCTCACTAAATAGAGGGTCGACCACCGCAGCGGCCTCTATGCCCCCCGGACGCGCCAACTCCTTCTCCCTCTTGACGATCCACGCCGCCGCAGCCTGCCTGCGGTCAAACGTCTTCGCCTCGGTATAGACCACCCGTCCGTCCCGCTTCAGGCGGATCTGTGCCGTATACCCTATACTTTTGTCCTTTCGTTCCCGTACTGAGATTGTTCCCATAGGTTTTCGTCGGTGCTACACGGCTTTTTTCGGTGCTACACCGTAGCACTTGGGTGCTAAAACGAGCCTAAACCGGGGCTAAAATTGGGAAATCCGGCACTACGCTTTTTGCTGTAATCGACTGTTTTGTAAGAGATTTTCAATGAATTTACCCTTCCGCCGCGTTAGCGTCGCACCGATGATGGATTGGACGGACAAGCACTGTCGTGTCTTTCACCGTCAGCTTTCGCGTCACACGTGGCTGTATACCGAGATGGTGACGACCGGTGCGCTGTTGCACGGCGACGTTGCGCGTCATCTCGATTTCGATGCCGTGGAGCATCCCGTCGCGTTGCAACTGGGCGGGAGTGAACCGCAGGATCTGGCGCGCGCGGCGAAGTTGGGCGAGCAGTGGGGGTACGACGAGATCAACCTGAATTGCGGCTGCCCGTCGGAGCGCGTGCAGCGCGGTGCGTTCGGTGCGTGTCTGATGGCTGAGCCGACGTTGGTCGCGGATTGCGTGAAGGCGATGCGCGACGTAGTGCAGGTGCCGGTGACGGTCAAGCATCGCATTGGCATCGACGACGTCGAGTCTTTCTCGTTCGTTGAGGACTTCGTGGGCAAGATCGCGGAAGCCGGATGCGCGACGTTCATCGTCCACGCACGCAACGCGATTCTCAAAGGCCTGAGTCCGAAAGAGAACCGCGAGATTCCCCCGCTGAAGTACGACTATGCCTACCGTCTCAAGCAAGTATTCCCGCAGCTTGAAATCCTGATCAACGGTGGCGTCAAAACACTCGATGAAGTCGAGCTGCATTTGCAGCACGTCGATGGCGTGATGCTGGGCCGTGAGGCGTATCACAACCCCTATGTACTCGCTGAGGTCGACGCGCGCTTTTATGGTGATGCGTCGCCGGTCAAGTCGCGTGAGGAAGTGGAAGATGCGTTGATCGAATACGCAGCCTCGCAAGTGGAGAAGGGGCAGTATCTCGGCGCGATCTCGCGTCACGCGCTGGGCTTATATCGTGGCGTGCCGGGCGCACGCGGATGGCGTCGCGTGCTGTCAGATCCGAAGCGTTTGAAGGCCGGCGTGAGTGCATTCGAAGAAGCGCGCGCTCAACTGCGTGCAGGCGCATTCTCCGAGCCTGACGAGGCACAATCGATTGTTGCGGCGTGACATATAGCGTCAAGAGGCGACGTTCGGTGACGAGCGTTCGCCGCGTGAGATGACGATGTCGCGCATCGATCGTGCACGTGAGAGAAGAAATATTTCGAAGAAGTGAAAAAAGAGTTGGCAACGCGATAAAAACGTCGCTATAATCTTGTTTCTGTTCAGCGAGCAAGTCAAAGCGCTGATCACGGCGGTGGCCGTAGCTCAGTTGGTAGAGTCCTGGATTGTGATTCCAGTCGTCGTGGGTTCGAGTCCCATCGGTCACCCCAAAATCCCCTTGTAGTTCTCAGCGTTACACGCACCTCATTTTCCCGTTCCGGGAAATTCTCCCGAAAGAAATAAAGTTCTCCGGCTCAGTCGATAGTCGACGTGTGTTCTGCTCGAACGACGGTCATCGCGTTTTTGCATGGTCGTGGGTTTCGCGCGCGTGGAATTCATCGCATCGGTCGTCACCACTCATACGTTCTCCCAACGCTGGCTCCACAGTTTTGGGCTTGCCTGGGACTAGCAGAAGGACCATGTGTCGCTTAGGCTTGACGGATTGAATCAGCCGACAAATGGAGACAACGCATGACCGACTCGACGCTTGAAGTCCGCGCCGCCACACCGGAAGATTTCGATGCATGGCGGCCGCTGTGGGACGGCTACAACCGCTTCTACGGTCGCTTCGACGCAACCGCTCTCCCGGAACACGTCACGCGCACGACCTGGTCGCGCTTCTTCGACGGATATGAGCCCATGCACGCGATCGTCGCCAAACGTGGCGAACACATGCTCGGTCTCGTTCACTTCCTTTATCACCGCAGCACGACAATGGAAGGGCCGACCTGCTACTTACAGGATTTGTTCACCGTCGAAGCAGCGCGCGGGCAGGGTGTGGGGCGCGCGCTGATCGAGGCCGTCTACGCGCATGCAAAGGCATCCAATTCGTTGCGGGTGTACTGGCACACACACGAAACGAACCTCACCGCCATGCGGCTTTACGACGGCGTCGCCGAGAAGCCGGGCTTCGTGATGTACCGCAAGAACCTTTGAATTCGCTCAGGACCGGCTGAGTTCGAACAGTTGGTCCCGCGTCAGGCGGGCGCTGCCGCTACGCAATCCCGCCCCGGCGGCAGCCACAGCCGCGAGCGTCGCCTTGTCTTCCGACGAAAGTTTTCTCGGATTCAAAGCCTCAGGCGGGATCGAGTACCACCACTGCACACCGGTAATCTGATTGCGGGATGCTTGCGTGTGCGTCAGCGGTGCTTTCGATGTATGCACCAGCGACGTCGATTTTTGCGAAAGGTACTTGTAAATAGTCTTCTGGTCCTGTTTGCCTGAGGTCTTGTTTTTCAGCGTATTCATGTCCTTGCCGTTCTCGATCAGATGCAGCACGCCGGCACCGTCGATATACGACACGTCGACATCCTTGGTCATTTCGGCGTTATCCGCATCGGTGTACTTCGAGCCGCTGAAGACTACCTCTCCCTCGGCAAGTTCGCTGGGGTGAACGTTGAGGATGGCGTCAAGCTCCGACGTAATGCCTAGAAAGGACAGTGGAATTCCCCCCTGCTTTGTGACGCCGTAGAAAGCGTCAAAGCGCGCCCCGCCAAATGGGCTGTAGTCCTTCGGCGTCCCTTGCAGATCGCTGGTGATCATGCTGAGCGTCGCGGCAATGCCGTGCCAGTCGTATGGCTGCCGGGTCTTGAAGGCTTGCCCTATGTCTACGACCCGACGGATGAACGCACTGGCTATCTCAGGCTCGAATTTCTCGACAAGCGCCAACCGGTAGCAAATCAGCAAGGCCTTTCTAGCATCGACAATGCCTGCGAGCGATTCGCTCAGCGGAATCATTCGCGCCGCAAAGGTCTTCCAATCACTTTCCCACGCATCCTCCGAAGTCGCCGACTGATACCTCGTTACCTTTTCCTGAATCTTCGGCGCGTCATCTTCGTTTCGTTTTTCTCGTGCCTCGGCCTTTGCGCCACGGATTTCGCTATTAATCGCGGCGGTCAGTGCCTTAATGTTGTGGAATTCGCGATCTTTCCAGGTGTCATCGATCAGCGTTCTCAGGGCGTTGGGCTCAGGGAACCGACGTTGATACGCTGTGACCGGCGCTGCTTGCGAGAAATCCTCGATTCCCATCAGTGTGGCGTAGCTCGTGGGAACGAATGTCTTGGGCTCTTCGGTGCTTTTGATCTTGACGCGCTGAACAGGCGCTGACGCTGCCGAATCGCGGCGGGCGATGGAGAGTTGTCGTGGAGCGCTGTCGCTAGTTCCCTCAGAAATGGAGGGATGCGCCACGTCGGTCGATAGAGAGGACGAAGTACTTGCGAGGCCGACGGCTGCAGCGCGGCTTCCCATCGCGTCTGCCTCGGCTTCGAGGCCGACGTCGTCGTTCAGGGATTGGCCGTCGGCCATCTGCATCGTGGGTTTTACGCGGCCCTGTGCCTGTTGCACGACGTGCCATGCCTCGTGCGGCAGATGCTGCTCCTGACCGGGCGCAAGGTGAATATCGCTATCCTGCGCATACGCATGGGCCTGCATCTGCGCAGGCCTGGACGAGTTGTAATGCACACGGACATGGTCCATGGCCTGGCCGGATAGTGACTCGATGCCTTGTTTGAGCCCGATGGGTAAACCGTTGCTTCGATCCGATGCCGAGGCAGTGCGCTGGACAGGTTGATGTTCCGCGGACGTGTCTTGCTGGCTGAACAAGGTCTGCATGTGCTGACGTTGCGCGACCATGCGTGGACTGGTGTCGACCAGCGCCTGCATCGACGCCGAAGGCACAGCTTGCGAGCGATTGTCGGCAGGAAGATGGCCGTGGGAGGGCGTCTCCCGGGAGGTTGCATGTGATTCGGGCAACCTCCACTGCGCCTGCTGCGGGGTCTCTTTGTACGATCTCACGGCGTCATTCTCCTGCCCGGGCGGTGCACGCCCGGCAATAGAGTGGTGAACCAGCCTGGGAAGTCTCCGGATTCTCCCAATGCCCCCGATGCCAGGCGATTTGGGATGTCCGTTCAAATCGATGGCGTAGTATCGCAAAATCGATCAAAAGTTGTCACCGAACCGATCACGACGCCAACGTTTGATCTATATCTAATTCCACGCTCGAAGGGTGACGTCGGGCCGCACAGGGCCGTCCATAATGGATTTGTCATGTTTTCATGACCCTGTCTTCCCGGTGCCCATGGTGCCTCATGCGTACCGGTTTTGAAGCCCGCCTCCCTCAGGCGGGCTTTTTTTATGTCGGGAACAATCCGGGATATACGCTTTGCGTAACGCTACGATGTGCCCTATGAAATTCGAACGTGCTACGATTTTTTGCAACGCAGGGCGTTTTTCGACTTTCAGGACAGTGTGGAGGCAGCAATGAGTACCTTTTTGCACGGTGGCCTCGGCTTGGGCAGTGACGGCGAGTCCGTGCGTTTCAATGTGCATGTCGACGGCAAAGTCTGGACGTGTCAGATCGGTCGTGCGGCACTCAATCGCCTGTCCGGCGTCGATGCCGGGGGCGAAGCGCTATTCGATCAGTTCGTCGACGTCGAAGATGAAATCGTCGACCTCGCCGCCAAGGCGATTGCGCAGGGCGCTAAAGTCGAGCCAATCGAAGTCGGCACGCAATGAGCGTTTAATATTCCAACTGAACGTCGCAACACCTTGTCGCCAGACAGGCGACATCCCGCTAACCGGAAACACGGGGTTCTTCATGAGCTACGCATCGCATGAGCAGGTCTACGATTACCGCGCAGGCTATCGAATTCGCGTTCAGGCTTTCCAGAGCGAGTACGCCGGGCCGTGGGACTATCTGGTGCAAGTGCTGCGACACGACAAGCCGGAAGGGCCAGAAGTGCGCTCTCCCGACGGTCATCGCGACAACCGGCTCGACGCCGAAATGGCCGGACGCAAGGCCGGTGAGCGCATCGTCGACGAACTACTCGGTGACGGGGACGCGTGACCCTTCGCGCGCCCTTAGCCAGCTTCCGTCTCGCCACGCAAACGCCATATCCCGTCCGCCGAGACGACGGCGCGTCCGTCTTCTGCGAGCTTATCCAGATGCGCGCGCAGCGAACGTCGCGCAACACCGTGCCGTGTCGCTGGCACGTCCGCATAGACCACCGGCGTGAGCGTGTCGATGGTCGCAGGGCCGATGTCCGCGAGTGCCGCCAGAGTGCTCGCTTCCCGCGCAATCCGATGTGCCACCAGCCGCGCGATGCGCTGCGTCGGACGATCCATCACGAAACCATGCCCCGGCGCGAGCCACTGTGGCGCCAACGCGGCCAACTTTTCCAGCGATGCCAGATAGGTCGCCATATGGCCATCCGGCGGGTTGATGACGACCGTCGAGCCTTGCATCACGTGATCGCCGGTGAAAACCAGCTTTGCGTCGTCAAGCGAATAGCACAGATGATTCGCCGCATGCCCCGGCGTATGGATGGCGCGCAGTATGCGTCCGTCCGGCAGCGTCACTCCGTCGCCGTCGTAGAGGGAAACCTCCGGCACGAATGCCGTGTCTTGCCCTTCGTCATGACACGCTTGCATGCCATACGTCACAGCCCCTGTCTTCGCCTTTAACAACCGCGCACCGGGCGAATGGTCGCGATGCGTATGCGTGACGAAAATCTGTCGGATGACGCCCGGCGCTGCACGCAGGATCGTCTCGGTGTGCACGGGATCATCGGGGCCGGGGTCGATGACCGCCCATTCGTTCTGCGGCCCGCCGCCAATCAGATAGGTGTTGGTGCCGGGACCAGTCATCATCCCCGGATTCGATGCGGTGACGCGAAGCACACCGGGCATAAGCGTCACGACGTTTCCCGGCACGATGTCGTAGCTGCCGGTGCCTTGCTCCCGTGGATCGGTCAGCGTGAGTTCGGCCCACGCGGGCTCGTCCGGCGTGACGGGCCAGCGGCCGCGTTTGCCGTTGGCGAGGCGCGGCTGGATGCGCGGAATTTCGTGCCGCGCAGCCAGCATCGATGCCGTCGCCATCGCTCGCTCGGCAGTGCCCATACTTTCGAGCCACTGGAGCAGTTTTCGCGTGGGCGGCAGCAGACGCAGCTGGTCCGCGTGCGTCAGCGCATAGTGCGGACGCATCCACCGGTGTGCAGCAGTCTCGATCTGATCGACTTCGACCGATTGGCCTTCGGGGAGCATTGCCAGAAAGAAGCGCGTGTCGAAGCGCTTCGGCAACGCGAGCGGCGTGACCCAGTGACTCAGATAGTGCAGACGGTCGGGTGCCAGCCAAACGTTGGACGCATGGCACAACGATGCGATATCGATCTTGGCATCGTGCAGGGCGTCAAGTTGCGCGTGCATGTCGTCGAGAGCGGAGGTGTCGATGGGCAGACCCGTAGCGTCGACCGCGAACAACACCCCGGTTTCCTCGAAGCATTCGCGGATGGCCGCGACGTAGTAGTCGAGGCCATGATCGGTCAGTTGAAGATGTTCGCTCGCCGTGGCGTCGTCCAGACCGATGCACACTGCGTGCCCTTGCCGATCAGCCGCATCGACGACGCCGCCGGGAAACACGTAGGCATCGGAGCTGAAATCACCGGCCCGGACGGCGCGCCGTAACAGCAGCACTTCCAGACCACTCGGGCGTTCGCGTAATACGACGAGACTCGCGGCCATCCGTAGGGACGTTGGCGAGCGCTGTGAGGGCGGCTGGGTAGGAGAAGGATGCTGGCCGTCAGGCGTAGACGGTTGCGCTTCAGGACGATCTGCCATGAGACGTGCGCACTGAAGGCGCGCGATATCGGAAAGTCCCTAGTGTGCCATCGGAATAGAGACGCCGCAGGCGGGGCGATCCCCAACTTGCGGCGCGATGTGTATCAGGCTGCGTCGTTCGCGGCTTGCGTCGACACCATCGTCACATCGTGACGAGGGCGATAGTTCTGTGCAGACGGCATGCGCGCAGCGACCTCACGCAGCCATTGGGCGGTCAGCTCCGGCTGCGTGACGGGGAGCATGTGGCCGCCGTCGACGAGCGTGAGTTGCGCCCGCGGGCTCGCCACCGGCAGGGTCTCGCCGTGCTGATGGTAGTTGAGAACGCGGTCGCTGCGGCCGTAAAGCACATCGACGGGCACCGCCAGGTCGTCGTATCTTGCCGCGAGCCTGCGCATGTCCCGCTCCGCTGCAAGGATGTCGACGCTGCTTGCTTCGAAGTTGCCGGGGCGATAGCCCAGCACGCCGCCGCCGCGAATGAGGAAGTCCTCCGGCGCGTCTTCAGGGCCGAAGACATACGTGAGCGTCGTGCGGCCCGTCATCATGCCGACCGGCACGGCAAGCGTGCGTCCAACCCAGCGACGCCACCAGGCACTCCGGATGGCGAGTGCACGGAAGGGCGCAGGCACTTCGGATACTGGTTGCGTCAGCGGCGCGATCAGCGCGAGCGCGCCTACGCGTTGCGGATGGTCGAGCGCGAGCGCCAGCGATACCGCACCGCCCAGCGAATGCCCGACCACCAGCGGACGGTCCAGCGCAAGCGCGTCGATCAGTTGCGCAACGACGTTCGCCTGCCATGCGATGGAGGCGTCGTGTTGCGGCCCACGTGTGGAATAGCCGGAGCCGGGGCGGTCGACGAGCACCACGCGATGCGTGCGCGCCAGCGCGGCCAGCGGCAAATAAGCGAAGTTGCGCAATTGCCCGGAGAGCCCGTGAATGAACACGATGGCGGGGCCGTGTCCGAAATCGACGTAATGCAGTCGTTCGCCGTCGATGTCGATAAACTGCCCGTCCGGCGGCACGGCCGCTTCGGCGCGTCTGGCGACGCGACGCGTAAAACGCATCAGCACGAGCACTCCAGCGGCGAAGGCGATAACGAGGCAGGCGAGCAAGTAGACGATGAGCATGGTGTCGGGCCGAAGAGCAGGCAAAGAGGGATGCGTAAAACGTGCGCGTCGAAACGCATCCTAACAAGGTGTTGCGAGGTCCGACGATGCGACGACACGTTGCAGCGTTGCGCGCCGCTCGAAACGCATCGCGCCGTCGTCGACGCTGGCCCAGCGCATCAGTCGCAAATCGCGCAGGTAGTTCTGATAGAACACCCACGGCTTGCGTCCGCCTTGCCGGGGCAGCGCACCAGCAGCGCGTTGAATGTACCCCGACGTCAGACCGATGGCGGGCAACTCACCGTGCTCACCTTCACGCAGATAGGGCACACACGTGTCGGCGTCGTGCGCATTCATATGGTTGATCAGACGGCAGACGTACTGTGCGATCAGCTCCGCCTTGAGTGTCCACGAGGCATTCGTATAACCGAAGACCGACGCAAGATTCGGCACGCCGCTGTACATCATCCCCTTGTAGGCCACAGTGTCGGAGAGCGTGACGGGCTGGCCGTCGACCCGCAATCGCGCACCGCCCATCAGTTGCACGCGCAGGCCGGTTGCCGTCACCACGATGTCGGCGTCGAGCGTCTTGCCGCTTTTGAGCGTAAGACCGGCAGGGGTGAACGCCGTGATTTCGTCGGTGACGATTTCGGCACGCCCGCTGCGCAACGCCTTGAAGATGTCGCCATTTGGTGCGAGGCACAGCCGCTGATCCCACGGGTTGTAGCGCGGGGTCAGATCGCGCTCGACGTCGGCATGCCCCTGCGCCTGTTGCGCCGCGCGCTTGATCAGTACGCGGCGGATGGCGTTCGGCCAGCGTCGCGCTGCATTGTAGAAACCGAGCGTGATCAGCACGTTCTTCGTGCGCACGAGCCGGTGCGCGACCCCTGCAGGCAGCCACTTGCGCAGACGTTCGGCGACGCCATCGCGCTGCGGCATGGACAGGATGTAGCTCGGCGAGCGCTGCAACATCGTGACGTGCGACGCACTCGTCGCCATGCTCGGCAGCAGGGTGACGGCCGTCGCGCCGCTGCCGATGATGATGACGCGCTTGTCGCGATAGTCGAGATCGGCGGGCCAATGCTGCGGGTGGACCACGGTGCCGCCGAACGTCTCCATGCCGGGCCAGGTGGGCGCGTGGCCGGCGTCGTAGGCGTAGTAGCCGCTGCACATGAAGAGGAAGCGGCACGTAAGCGTCTCGGTGTCGCGATGACCGTCCTCGTGCGTGCGCTCGACGTCGAGCGTCCATCGGGCGACGCCGGAGTCCCAGCGCGCTTCGCTCACTTTGTGTCCGTAACGGATCACCTCGTCGAGACCTTCGGCGCGGGCCGTCTCCTTGAGATAGTCGAGAATCTCTCCGCCGTCGGCGATGGCCTGATCGCTCGCCCACGGACGGAAGCTGAAGCCGAGCGTGTACATGTCGGAGTCGGAGCGCACGCCGGGATAGCGGAATAAATCCCACGTGCCGCCCAGCGACTGACGGGCTTCGAGCATCGCGAATCGGGTGCCGGGACAGCGCTCGCGCAGATAGTGCGCGGCGGCAATGCCCGAGAGTCCTGCGCCCACAATGACGACGTCCAGATCTCTGCGCGTGCGCGACGTGCTGGCTATATCGGAAACGGTCGTGTTTGTCGTCATGACGAAATTCTCCGGCCGGAAATCTTCAGTTCGTGGATGATTCGGTCGCGGCGGCGCGTGCGCTCGCAGCGGCCGCAGACGGTTTGCCCGACATGGCCGAGCGCCGGTAGAACCAGACGACCATCGCCTGGTAACTTGCGCCGAGCAGGCGGGCGAGCTTGTCGACGCGGCGCGCGTCGGCGCCCACGAGTACGCGCCGCGCATTGCGCTGGATCCCCGCGAGCATCTGGCGCGCGGCAGCGTCGGCGCTCGTCACATCGATCAGCTTGTTGGCGCGACGGCGATGCGTTTGCGCGTCGATGCCGGTGAACGCGGCAATACTTTCGTCGATGCGCGATGCCGTCACGATATTGGTGGCGACGCCCCCCGGATGCACGCATGTGCACGACACAGGGGAGCCCGCTAGTTCCAGTTCCATACGCAGCGCCTCGGTAAAACCGCGCACGGCGAACTTGCTTGCGTTATAGGCCGATTGCGTCGGCATGGCGATGATGCCGAAGAGACTCGATGTGTTGACGATGTGACCCTCTCCGGCGGCGGTGAGGTAGGGGAGGAACGCTTGTGTGCCGTGCACCACACCCCAGAAGTTGATGTTCATCAGCCACTCGATGTCTTCATGACGTGCGGTCGCGACCGGTACGGACAACGACACGCCCGCATTGTTGAAGACGAGGTTGATCTTGCCGTGTGCGGCGGCGGTGTCGTGTGCCCACGCAAAGACGGCGTCGCGATCGGCGACGTCGAGGCGTTGCGACGTCACGCGTGCGCCGAGCGCACGACAGGCGATGGCAGTGTGCGTGACGCTGGCTTCGTCGATATCGGATAACGCGAGATGCGCACCCCGGCGTGCCAGTTCAAGGGCGAGCGAGCGTCCCATACCCGATCCCGCACCCGTGATGGCCGCCACCTTGTCCGTGAACGTCTTCATCGTGCTGTCTCCCTGTCTCCCTGCCTCCCCTGGGGGAGGCTTGTCGCGCGTCGCCATTTATGGTTTTGAGTCGTCTCGCGGCGGCGCTCGCGTTGCCTATAATGAGGTCACGCAAATTTGGTGTTGAGTGTCACCACTTTAGTTTTCCGTTGAGGTGATGTCAAATAGCGAAATGGAACAAGGACTCGAATCGAAGGATGTCGCGCCAATGGCCCGGGAGGGCGGGCGGCGCTATGGCGGGGTGGCACAGGCGCAGCGGGAACAGGTCCGCCGCACCGCGCTGCTCGACGCCGCCACCGAGGTGTTCGGCACTGTCGGCTTTCGCCGCGCCACCGTGCGCTCGGTGTGCAGTCTGGCCAAGCTCAACGACCGGTACTTTTACGCGGCGTTCGACAACATGGAGCATCTGCTGCGAGCGACATACGCGCATCACGCGCAGACGCTGCTCGAACGGTTGCAGACGGCCATCGCTGACAGCGCACCGACGCTCGACGCGCGGCTCGACGCTGGCCTGAACACCTTCTTCGCGTTCCTGCGTCAACCACAGGCGGCCCGCGTGTTGCTGCTTGAAGTGATGGGCGTAAGCCCGGAGACGGATCTGACCTATCAGCGCTATATTTTCGAATTCGCGAAGCTGATCCTCGCCATGGCCGAGACGCCGCCGACCGATGACGACGCGCAGGCACAGGCCCGGATCGTCGGGCTGGCGCTGGTGGGCGCGATGACGAACGCGGGAACGGCGTGGGTCCTCATGGGCTATCAGGACACGCAGGCGTGCATGGTGGCGAGCTGCCGTCGCGTGCTGCGAGGTGCGCTGATGTGAGTTGCCTGACCTGGCTGACTTAGCGCGCGACGGTCCGCTGCGACCGGTGCGCGGGGGGGGCATCGATGCTGCGAGGTGCCGCAGCGACGGCATGGCTCGCTACAATACGGCTTTCGCGTACGACGGCTGTGAAGCGGCTAAGGGCTTGTCGTCCCCCGTCGTCCTCCCAAATTTCTCACTCTCCAAAGGTCGCAAATGACCACTATCGGAACCCCGCTGTCGCCGAGCGCGACGAAGGTCATGTTGTTGGGTGCTGGCGAACTCGGCCGTGAAGTGCTGATCGCCTTGCAGCGTCTCGGTGTCGAGACGATTGCCGTGGATCGCTACGAGAACGCCCCCGGCCAGCAGGTGGCGCATCATTCGCGCACCATCGCGATGACCGATCCCGAACAGCTCAAAGCAATGATCGAAGCCGAGAAGCCCGATCTCGTCGTCCCGGAAATCGAAGCCATCGCCACGCCGATGCTCGAAGCTCTGGAGGCGGACGGCGTGGTGCGCGTGATTCCGACGGCGCGCGCCGCGCGTCTGACGATGGATCGCGAGGGCATTCGTCGTCTGGCCGCCGAGACGTTGGGCCTGCCAACGAGCCCGTATCAGTTCTGCGATTCGCTGGAAGAACTGCAAGCGGCTATCGACGGCGGCATCGGCTATCCGTGCATCGTCAAGCCGGTGATGAGCAGCTCGGGTAAAGGGCAGAGCAAGATCGACAGCCCGGCTGAAGTGAAAGCCGCCTGGGATTACGCCATGGCAGGCGGACGCGTGAGTCACGGCCGCATCATCGTCGAAGGCTTTATCGACTTCGATTACGAGATCACGCTGCTGACCGTGCGTGCACGAGGCGCCGATGCGCAGGTTGAGACGCACTTCTGTGCACCGATCGGCCATAAGCAGGTGAGTGGCGATTACGTGGAGAGCTGGCAGCCGCATCCGATGTCGTCCGTCGCACTTGAACGCGCGCGTGTCATTGCACGTGAGGTGACGAACAACCTGGGCGGGCAGGGCATCTTCGGTGTCGAGCTGTTCGTGAAGGGCGACGACGTGTGGTTCAGCGAAGTGAGCCCGCGTCCGCACGACACGGGCATGGTGACCATGATCACGCAGTGGCAGAACGAGTTCGAACTGCATGCGCGGGCGATTCTCGGACTGCCGGTGAACACCACGTTGAAGACGCCGGGCGCGAGTGCCGTGATCTATGGCGGCGTAGACGCCAAGGGTATCGTGTTCGATGGCGTCGATCAGGCGTTGCAGGTGCCGCAGACGGACATTCGCCTGTTCGGCAAGCCGGAGAGCTTTGTGAAGCGTCGTATGGGCGTGGCGCTGGCGTACGACGAGAATCTGGACGTCGCGCGCAGCAATGCCGTGGAAGCGGCGAGTCGGGTGAAACCGCGCGCCGTCTAAGCATCCATCCGGTTGCATCCCGTAACGAAAAAACCCCGCCTTGGCGGGGTTTTCAGTTCGGGCAGTCGCTAGGGTCTAGCGTGCTGCCCGAGACGCGTCGATCGCGTTTGCGACCGCTCAGCGAATCACAGACCTTAGATGGCCTGGATGTTGCTGGCTTGCTTACCCTTCGGTCCCATCTTCACTTCGAAGCTGACCTTCTGGTTTTCTTGCAGCGACTTGAAGCCCTTCGATTGGATTTCCGAGAAGTGAGCGAAGAGATCGTCACCACCTTCGTCCGGCGTAATGAAACCAAAACCCTTGGCGTCGTTGAACCACTTGACGGTACCAGTTGCCATTTCTTAAATCCTTAAAGTTTTCAAATGAGCGAGCGAGATGCTCAGCGAGCGCATGACATTAAAGCTGATCAGGTACAACCGAGTTGACGCAGAGGGCGACATTAGATGACACAAGACTCGCCATACAACGTTCATGCACCCGTTTTTTTACGGGAAAGGTGGGAAGGTGTCAAGCAGGGAAACTGTGGGATTGTTGATCCACGCCAGTTTCCAGCCGATTTTCGCTGCGTTGCGACATGCAATCGGTCATGCCGGACGGCCGGACGTCGTCCTAATCGCTGTTCTTTCCTATCGTTCCGGGATCCACGCTCAGTCACCTCGCTTTGTCGTAATCCAGATTCCGAATCATTGGGTTGCGCGTCAACGCGTTTTGCATTGTCGGTGGGTGACGGCTTCCCGTTTGCCGGGAAGTTGGGATGGTGAAGTGAGAAGTGAGCGATGTTTGCTTGCGTTTCACTGAACGTCTTAAGCATTCGATAAATACCCCGTCCGAGAGGGCGCATGTGGCGTGGGCACAACGGGGGAGTGACTTCGCCACGTGTCACCGGATCGTCACCGTGCTATGCGTGCGGCGCTACCTCCCGATAAGTGGCGATCAGACAGGTGTCGAACGCAAAGCGGTCGGCCGACCGCCCGGAAATCCCATGTCGGTCGGTTGAGGGTTTTGTGCGTCGCGACACGGTTGTCGTAGAAAGTAGGTATTTTCCCTAGTCAGACAGAAACCGCACGCCATTGCTCGCTTTCGAGACGTCAAAATAGATTCTCATTACCCTCAGTTTTGGTAAATGCCTGCCGTTAACGGCCTCATGGTCGCCTTACGACGGCGTTGCAACACGCGCATTTGCGAGGCCATCATCGTGGGGCAAACACGCTAGGCGGCCGCGCAGTGCCGCGTGTCTTTCGAGACCTTACGTGGCAACCAATCAGGCACCGACGCTCGACTCTTTGCAATCGCTGCTGGCGACCGTCCAGCGCAACGAGCGCTCGCTAAAACGTTTTCAGGACATCGAGCTGGCACTCATGGGCGCGCCGGACTTCGGTCAATTCCTGGAGGTGGTGCTCAATCGTCTGCGTCACGACTTCGACCTGTCGGGTGTGCGTCTGATGCTCGCTGAGGTCGACGATACCCTTCGCGATCTGATCGACACGGCCGAAGGCATCCGCGCCCTCGACGGCGGTCTGTGCATCGCGCAGGACGCCGGGACGTTTTCCGCCGTCTGCGGCAACGGTCAGCTCTGGATCGGCGCACCGCGGGAGCGACACGCGGCGCTGTTCGGTGCGCGTGCGCCGGCGAGTGCCGTCGTCATGCCGCTGGCGCGTAACGGACGCTACATCGGTGTGATCGCACTGGGCAGTCGCGACGCACGCCGCTTCGCCCCCGACATGGCCACCGACTTTCTCGAACGGTTCGGCGCAGTCGTCGCCGTGTGTCTCGAGAACATGTGGAACCGCGAGCGCCTCAAGCGTATCGGTCTGACGGACCCGCTCACGGGCTTGTCCAACCGTCGCTACTTCGATCAGCGTCTTCGAGAGGAAGTCATTCGGGGCGCGCGCTATGGTGCACCGCTCGCGTGCCTGCTCATCGACATCGACCATTTCAAGCGTGTCAACGACAGTCACGGTCATGCGACCGGCGATCGCGCGCTACGTGCCGCAAGTGTCTGCATGCGTGCGCAATTGCGGGTGACGGATACTCTCGCGCGATACGGCGGGGAAGAGTTCGCCGCACTCCTGGTGCAGACCGAGCAGAACTGGGCGGGGACGGTGGCCGAGCGGGTGCGCCGTGCGGTGGCGCGGCTGGAGGTGCCCGACGACGACGGGATTCTCGTGCCGCTCACCATTTCCATTGGATTGGCCAGCGTCGATCCGCGTGACATCGCCGATCCGGAGTCGCTGCCCATGCGCCTGCTGGGCGCTGCCGACGCCGCGCTCTACGCCGCGAAGCGCTCGGGACGCGACCGCGTGGTCGTCGCCCCGACGGCGAGCCTGCGTTAACCGACCGAACCTTACATCGATCCGATCCGGGTCGTGTCGGGCTGTTATCGAACGCTGAACCAGCCGATCAGCAACGACACCGTCACCACTGACAGAACTGTCGAAATCAGGATGGCGCGCGAAGCGACGGCCGCCTCGCGTCCGTACAACTGCGCCAGCATGAACGGCCCGGTGCCGATGGGCAGTGCCGACAGCAGCAACGCACTGTGCGCCCAGATCGTTGGCAGATCGAACACGCGAAACGCCAGAAACGCGGTAATGGCGGGCTGAAAAATCAGCTTGAGTCCGACGAGGCGTCCCACGGCGCGCGCGATCCGCGGCTCTTTCGCCACCCCCGAACTTTGCGCGAGGAACATGCCGATGGCGACCAGTGCGCAAGGGCTGGCCGCACCGCCGAGCAACGTCGTGAAGTGAAGTGCGGGGGCGGGTAGCGTGATGCCGAACGCCGCGAATGCCATACCGGCGAACGGCGAGACGACCAGCGGATTGCGAATGAGCGCACGCGCAACGAAACCCGCGGTGCGACGCCAGTTCGGCGTGGCTTGCAGATCCGTTTCGATGATCCCGATGGAAATGGCGAAGAGCACCGTCGCCGTGAGCAGCATGGCGACAACGACTGCTGGGACGCTCGCTGGACCGAACGCTACGAGGCACAGCGGCAGCCCCATGAAGCCTGCGTTCGGGTACGCCGCGCCCATGCCCTCAATGCTCGCGTCGGTCAGGCGTCCGCGTACCGTCCGGTCGAGCAGAAACGACAGCGCGAAGGTCGCGGCCATCCCGCCCCCGAACGCGCCCAGAAAACCGGGATTGACGAGCTCGGCCCACGTGATCTGCGCCATCGACTGAAACAGGACGGCGGGCAATGCAAGATAGACGACGAAGCGATTGAGCGCATCGAGCGCGGCATCGCCGAGCCAGGCCCGGCGGGCGCAGAGATACCCCAGGAAGATCAGCCCGAAGACGGGCAGGGCGGCGGAGATAACGGCTTGCATGGGTTGCTTCGTCAGTCCATCAGTTCGATTGCGCGAGACGGATCAGCCATTCGCGACGCGCATTGCCACCGTCGGCTTCCGTGTGTTCGCGGGCGGCGGTTTCGGCACCGTTGGCATCGCCAGCCGCAATGCGCGCGACGATTTCCCCATGCTCATGCCACACGACTTCTTGCATCGGCATCGCGCCCAGAGTTGCGGCCATCGCGCGCATGATATGCGGCCACTGCGGGGCCACCGTCTGTGCAATCAGCGGGTTGCCTGAGGCGTCGTGCAAAGCCGTGTGGAAGGCGACTTCGATGCGGACCTGTCGTGCCACCGGCGTTCCCTTGGTCATGGCCATGCCAGCGGCGACGGCGTCTTCCAGACGGCGCATCGCATCGTCCGGCAATGTGCCTTCGGCGCGACGCATGGCGGCCAGTCGCGCGGCCAGGCTATCGAGCGCCGTGCGCACTTGATAGAGCTGACGCAGATGGTCCGCATCGATCGGGGCCACTTCGAGCCCCTGACGTCCACTGTCGCACACCAGTCCGTCGCGCTTGAGCAACTGCAATGCATGGCTCACAGGTTGACGCGATACGCCCAGCGAGTCGGCCAGTTCGGCTTGCCGGATGCGCTCACCGGGCGGGAGCGTGAGGTCGGCGATGGCGTCGCGCAGCCGCGAGTACACCTGATCGATGAGCACCGGCGAGCTGACGAGCGGCGCGAGCGGGGCCATTGGGGACGGCATCGCGTCAGTCGTCGGAGAGACGTTACGGTCGACGTCAACGGCCTCGTTGGCGGACGAGGCGGAGGATGAAGCGGGCTGTGGCATGGCATTCCGGCGTTGGCCGGTATCCGTGATATCTGGAATTCCGAATTCTACGCTCGATGGAGGCTGTCGACGCGATTTATTTCCGTGGACGCCGGTTTAGGGGAGGTCGTTGAGTAGGGCGGGGATGGGAAGGAGAGACGGAAAGTGGCGCGGCGGCGAGACGGCGGCCCGCTGCCGCACTCCAGAATTACTCGCTCGGATCAAGTTCCGGCGGCGAGACGGAGGCGGCGCGCGCCGGCGTCTGAAGCAGCGTCTGCATGGTGATGCGGGTGCGCTGGAGACGCCGGGCCAGTGCCCAGGCTTCGGCTTCGGTCTCGAACAGGCCAACGATCAGATGCGGTTCGGCGGCGAAGCCATCTGAAAACAGGCCGATGTTCTTGGCGATCATTTCACTCGCCCGCTCGACCGAGACAGTGTACTGACGCGGTGAGCGGTACTGGTTGACGACAACGGCGAAGGCGCGGGAGAACGCGTCGGACATTCGGAAACCTCCTCTGTCTGTGTGGCGCGACACCTCGGCGTTGCACGTCGGAGGCACGCACATGGCGTTGCACTTCCGGTGATTGTAGGCGATGGGGCGGCGAGTGTCGGAGCAAAACGATGACGGTGCAAACACTGAGGAAACAGACCGTCGGTTCGCTTGGACATTCCCATAAAAAAAGCCGCCGAGCGGGTCGGCGGCGCAACAGAGAGGGTGACAGCGCAACCGAAGTTGCCGTAATTCAGATTAAATCGTGGCGATGACAATGCCATGACCGACGCACGTACGTTATCGGTCGATGGCGCGCGAGCGCCGACAGCGCGCGCGTTTCACATCGCGAACCGCAGACGGCCTGCGAAGGGGCATCGAGGAGCGAGGTTTGGGAAATCCTGGAGGAAAAGCTATCCGCCGCGCGCATCGCGCGTTCTTCACCCAACCTCGTTCGATAGTGACTGAAGCGTGTGCCGGCTACACGAGCACAGGCAACGCCTCCACCACAAGGAACGCAACGAGCGCCCCAACCACCGCACCGACGGCACGCAGACCGTAACGGGTCGAGCGCGTGGCCACGGGGATCCCGCCAATGAGTAGCGCACCGGCCACTGCCATCGGCAGGAACAAGGTCAGGTCGTAGAGATTGAAGTGGATTGCAGGCATCTTTCTTATCTCCTCTCCTATGTGCTTTTCCACTATAGGACGGTCTTCGGCGATGCCCAAATTTGGTGCGACGCAGCATGTTGCTGCGCTTACTCAGTCTTCCTGACGAACGGCGTGCATCTTGCGACGTGCGTTCCACATCGCCATGTCTTTGCGGGTGCGGATGCGTTCGCTGACGTTGATGCCCGTAGGCTGCGAGCGCGATGAGGAGGCGGCAACCTCGTTGGCTTCGCTGCGCGCCTGTACCATCATGACGAGCGTAAACAACGAGGCGGCAAGCGCCAGCAGGATCAGTTTCATATGGCCCCCGGTCAATCTCTGGTGAATCTGGTCTGTCTTTTGTTTGTCGTACGTCGTTGCCATCGTCCTGACCGGCTCGCCTCAAAGGGGAGCCGTGCCGGCGATCATGCCGCGACGCTTCTGTCATGCACTGCTGAGGGACTTCGGTGCCGCAACTGCCTGATGGGGCGGGGGGCTCGGGATGTCTCACATCAACGGCATCATAGTCTGCCAATGTGACAACTTTCCCGGACTTCCCAGACTCAGGGCGTGCAGCGGCGCAGCACGCCTTGAAACGTATAGCGACACACGCAGCGAAAAGTTTAGAAATCGTGAGACTTTTTTGTCGACACGGGCCAACGGCGCCTCAGTGACATGCCGATGCGCCTGCGGCCCGTGCCAAACCCGTCATGCGAAGGGAAGGTACGGCTTAAGGTTGCCTGGAAATGCCGTCGTTCAGGCGGCCTCGTGCCACATTCTCGGGCAACGCCATGGCCGCGAGCGACGCCAGTGCGGCCCCCGCCTGCGCCAACTCATGCATGACGTCGGGCGACGTGCCGAGTGAAACCGCAAGGCCCGTGAGGCCCGCCCACGTCGACGGTTCCAGCAGCCGGGACAAGAGAAAGCGCATGGTCAGTCCTCCGTCGACGAATCGTCCAGCGACGTCTTCCCGCTGAAGTAGAACGGCGTCATGTCGATATGCGAGGTCGTCGCTTTCTGCCCAAGCCCTTCACGTGCCGCATTCGCCAGCACACCGTTGTCCTGGTCGATGGTCCAGGTGAACAGGCCACCAAGCCCGTTGCGCCTGACGTAGTCTCCCTTGGCACGCACGGTGCGTGGCGTGTCGAGCGACATGAACATGCCCGTCGACGGCTGGTACAGGAAGTCGGCATCGGCCACCGTATCGGTGTACAGAATGAAGCCGTTGCGCGCTGCGCCGTGCTCCAGATCGAGGTAATTGCGCAGCACGTCGTAATACTCCGTTGTCCCTGATTCGAATGTGCCGGTGGTGATGTCGTCGCCCGCGGAGTAGGTCCCGGAGAGGGCTGCGACCTGCGCAATCTGCGCCTGAAGTGCGTTGCGCGAGTACGCCGCATAACCGATGTGCACTTTGGCGAGGGGAACGCCTGCCTGACGCAGCCAGTTGACTGCGCGATCGATCGAGAAGCCGTCGGGCGCCACCGGATCCGTGTCGTGAAGATTCGTGTGATGGGCGAGCGTGGGGGCCCACGGTGTGCCGAAGAAGTCGTACGTCATCAGATTCAGGCGTGACACGCCCGCAGCGATCAGCCCCGGCAGATTGGCCTTCTGCATGTCGGCCACGTTGGCCGATGCCGCAATCGAGATTTCGACATCCTTGCGACCGGCGGCCATTAGCGCCTGCTTCAGATCGCTCACGAGCGCTGCGTAGTTCGGTCCGTCCGAGTCGTCGTAGACGTTGCCGTCATCACCCGGCGAGCCGGGATACTCCCAGTCGATGTTGACCTCGGTAAACATCGGGAAGCGGCGCAGCAGATCGACGACACTCGCGCAGAACGTCTTGCGTCGCGCGCTGCTGCCCGCCAGCCCGTGAAAGGCCTGACTCATCGTCCAGCCGCCGATGGCGATGGCGAGTTTCAGTGCCGGGTTCTTCGCGTGTAGCAGGCGCAAACCGCCGAGTACACCCTGTGCCCGCGACTGCTGGAACATCGGCATCACGTCGTTGCTCACCCAGCCGGGAAAGCCGCAATTGCGATAGGAAAGCACGTCCCCCCAACTGTCGACGAAAGTGGCCTGATCCGGTTTGCGCACGAAATCGGTGGCCGCACGGGCGATGGTCTGCGCCTTCTCGCCCTGATCGCCCACGATGCCCGCGAATCCGATGATCAGCCGGTCATAAGCAAATGGATCGAGCAGCATCAGATCGACGCCACGTCCGGCTGCGTCGTTGCTGAAGTCGCCGTCGAGGCGTCCATCGTATTGCGACCAGTCGGTGTAATAGCCGGAGACTTCGAGGGCGTTCTTCGCGTAACGGTTGTAGACGCGCTTGGCGACACGCGCCGACGTGTACGACAGTTGCGTCGTGCTCGTCGCCGGATCGAATCCGTTCTGCGCATAGGTGGTTGCCGTCGCGCCATCGAACGGATCTGTGGGGTAGACGAGTTCGCTGGCGGCGTCGGTGGCGGACGCAGCGGAAGCGGGAGACGAATTGCGCGGTGCAGTCATGATGTGGCTCCTGAGAGTGAATGGACAGGTGCCGTTGTCGGGGCGATGAAGCATGCGGCTCGCGGCGACATCGGCGAGACCAGCGTCGCGTTCGCTCAGCGGCTTCGCCAGCGCAAATGACGTGTCAGCGTGCGCAGGGCGCGTGGGAGCGTCGTCGGTAGCCAGTTCCTAAGGCGGTCGGGCCTGCCTGTCGACGCGCGGGGTGCGCAGGGTGCGGGTGACGTCGAAGAAGTATCCGGTGCTTCGGTCGAGGGCGCAGTGTCAGCCTCGACGCAAGGCTCGAAGCGATAACCGATGCGTGGCACCGTCACGATATGGCGATGCAACCCGAGTGGAATCAGCTTGCGGCGCAGGCGCGAGACCACCTGCATCAGATTGGTGTCGTCCTGATCGGGACGCGTCGGCCACAGCATCGCGATCAGCGTACGTTTGTCATGCGCGACGTTGGCGGGCGAGCGCAATGCACACAGCAGGCGGTACTCGATCTGCGGAATCCGGACGATCACGCCGTGTCGCCGCACCTCGCCGTGCCCGTCGCATGCGACACCGTGCGAGAGCGGCGGTGTGCACGATGCTGATGTCGTGGCATCGACGACGGTCACACCGTCATCACTGCGGTCTGCGGGCACCGGCGAGGTTTCGCGCGCAGTGTCATCCACCGAATTCGTATCCGAAACAGTCACTGCCACTGACGAAGGGGCGTCGAAGCGATAGCCGAAGCGCGCCACCGTCACAATGGCGCGTTGCAAGCCGAGCGGGGCGAGCGAGCGTCGCAGGCGGGAGACGAGTTGCACGAGCGCGGCGTCTTCCATCCACTGCGCGCGTTTGCCCCACAGGGCCGACATCAGCGCATGCTTGTCGAGCGCGGTGCCTGCACGGGCGGCGAGCAGGACCAACAAACGCTTTTCCTGCTCCGACAGGCGCGCGGCGATGCCGTCGCGTTGTACAAGATTGGTGACGTCGTCCAGATCGAACGGTGACATCGGCATGGGGTGCTCCTGGTATCGAATACGGGAGGCTCACCGTAGCGACGGGCGCTCACCTGTCACAAGACGACAAGCGCGACATAGCCACCGTCGTTAGGTACATTGATCGGCGAGATGTGCTCGTCGAGTGCCTAGCCAATGTCACGCGTCACATCGCGAGGTAAGATAGCTGTCATATTTCCTGGATTTCGCCATGCTCGAACTCATTTCCGAACACCGCTGCTTTGGTGGCGTGCAGCGCTTCTATCGCCACACTTCGTCCGTGATCGGTCTGCCGATGCGTTTTTCGGTGTTTGTGCCGCCGCAAGCGCGTGACGGACGCGCCGTGCCCGCGCTCTTCTATCTCGCGGGCCTCACGTGTACGGAAGAAACGTTCATGATCAAGGGCGGCGCGCAGTGGCTGGCCGCAGAACACGGGGTGGCCCTCATCACCCCTGACACCAGTCCGCGAGGTGCAGGCGTGCCCGGCGAGACCGACGCGTGGGATTTTGGCGTCGGCGCTGGCTTCTATCTCGACGCTACGCAAGACCCATGGTCGAAGCACTACCGGATGTACAGCTATATCGTCGACGAACTGTACGGCCTCGTCACGCAGTCGCTACCTATCGACGCCGAACGTATCGGCATCTTCGGTCACTCGATGGGTGGTCATGGCGCGCTGACGCTGGCGCTTCGCAACCCCGGCAAGTTCCGTTCAGTGTCGGCGTTCGCACCGATCGCCGCGCCGATGCATTGCCCGTGGGGCGAAAAAGCGTTCACCGGCTATCTGGGGATGGACCGTGAGACGTGGCGTCAGTACGATGCCAGCGAACTGATCTTGAAGGCGGGAACGGCGGTGTTTCCGGGCGGCATTCTGATCGATCAGGGCCTGAACGATCAATTCCTTGAAGCGCAGTTGCATCCGGACATCTTCGAGCGCGCCTGCCAGAAGGCGGGGCAGCCGTTGAATCTGCGCCGTCACAACGGCTACGATCACGGCTACTACTTCATCCAGACGTTCATGGCAGATCATCTGTCGCATCACGCCGAGCATCTGCGCGCGTACTGATCCGCCGTCTTCCTATCAATCGTACTGCGACGTCACACCGCCCGCGCTTCGTAATGGCGCGGCGGCGTGACGATCTCGTCCTGCGCGCGCACGATCTCCAGTTCGTATCGTCCCGCGAGGTGCGTGACGGACAGCACCGCATCGACGGCCGCGAGCGTATGTTCGAACGCCGCCCGCACCGTATCGCCCTTGAGCAAGCGCGCGAGAAATACACCTGACGTCAGATCGCCGACACCGACCGGGTGACGAGAGAAAGGGTAGAGCGGGCGCGAACCGTGCCACGCTTCGTCGCGCGTCACCACCAGCATGTCGAAGCGATCCGCAGACTTGCCGGTGTACTCCAAATGCTTGACGAGCACCATCTTCGGTCCGCGCGCGAGCAGGGCGCGACAGGCGGCGACGGCGTCGTCGAACGAATCGATGGGATGTTGCGAGAGCTTTTCGAGTTCGAGATGGTTGGGCGTCATGATGTCCGCGATCTCGGGCATATGCTCGACCAGATACTGCTCGATGCCCGGCTTGACCTGACAGCCTTTCTCCGGATGGCCCATTACCGGGTCGCAAAGATAAATCGCGGCCGGATTGGCCTGCTTGACGCGTTGCACGGCTGCGCGCACGAAGCCCGCCTGTTCCGGCGCGCCGAGATAGCCTGAGAGCACGGCGTCGCAGTTACCCAGTTCGCCGATGTCCGCGATGCCGTCGACGAGTCGCAGGATCTCGTCGCTCGGCAATGCCTGTCCCGTCCACTTGCCGTATTGCGTGTGGTTCGAGAACTGCACAGTGTTGATCGGCCAGACGTTCACGCCGAGACGTCGCATAGGAAACTCCGCGGCGCTGTTGCCTGCGTGGCCGAACACGACGTGGGACTGGATGCTGAGGACGTTTTTCATGTTGGGGGGACGGAAAGCGGGGGGGGCGCTCGAAGCGTAGCGCACAGAGTACGACAACAATACCCGGAAACTACGCAGAATGGACAACGCCCGCAAGCGGCACGTCCCGAGTCAGGAAAACCGGGGACGTGGGCATTGCGGGCGAGGTTTAAACGTTGGCAAGTGTTGCGCAGTCGAGTCCGCAACTAGCGGTGGATGCGCGGCGCGAGGCCATCACACCTGCCGTCGGCGCGGCGGTCGACGCTTGGCGTCGAACTGATTACTTCTTCGACGTCATGACGGCCTCGGCGACGTTCTTCGGGGCTTCGGCGTAGTGCTTGAACTCCATCGTGTACGTGGCGCGTCCTTGTGTGAGCGAGCGCAGCGACGTCGAGTAGCCGAACATCTCGGAGAGCGGCACTTCCGCGCGCACGATCTTTCCGCCGCCCACGATGTCGTCCATGCCTTGCATGATGCCGCGACGCCCGGAGAGGTCGCCCATCACGTTGCCCATGAACTCCTCGGGGGTCTCGACTTCCACCGCCATCATCGGTTCGAGCAGCACCGGCTCGGCGCGGCGCATGGCTTCCTTGAAAGCCATCGAACCGGCCATGCGGAACGCGTTTTCGTTCGAGTCGACGTCGTGGTACGAGCCGAACGTCAGCGTGACCTTCACGTTCACGACCGGATAGCCAGCGACGACACCGTTGTTGAGCGTTTCGCGAATACCCTTGTCCACCGCCGGGATGTACTCGCGCGGCACCACGCCACCCTTGATGGCGTCGACGAATTCGTACGGATGTTCCTTATCCGGTTCGAGCGTGATGACCACGTCGCCGTACTGGCCACGTCCGCCCGACTGCTTGACGAACTTACCCTGCACGTCCTCGACTTTCTTGCGGACGGTTTCGCGATACGCGACCTGCGGTTTACCGACGGTCGCCTCCACGCCGAACTCGCGGCGCATGCGGTCGACCAGAATTTCCAGGTGCAGCTCGCCCATGCCGGAGATGATTGTCTGGCCCGATTCTTCGTCGGTCTGTACGCGGAACGACGGATCTTCCTGCGCCAGACGATTGAGCGCGAGGCCCATCTTCTCCTGGTCGGCCTTGGTCTTCGGCTCGACCGCCTGCGAGATCACCGGCTCCGGAAACTCCATCTTTTCCAGAATGATGATGTGGTTCGGATCGCACAGCGTATCGCCGGTCGTCGCTTCCTTCAGGCCCACGGCGGCGGCGATGTCGCCCGCACGCACTTCCTTGAGTTCCTGACGCGTGTTCGCATGCATCTGCAAGATGCGGCCCAGACGTTCCTTCTTGCCCTTGAGCGGGTTAAGCACGGTGCCGCCCGACTCGATGACGCCGGAATACACGCGGAAGAAGATCAACTGACCGACGAACGGGTCCGTCATGATCTTGAAGGCGAGTGCCGAGAACGGCTCGTCGTCCGACGGATGCCGTTCGATCTCCTTGTCGTTCTCGTCGTGACCGGCGATGGCGGGCACGTCGACCGGCGAGGGCAGGTACTCGATCACGGCGTCGAGCATGGCCTGCACGCCCTTGTTCTTGAAGGCCGTGCCGCACAGCATGGGCACGATCTCACCGGCGACCGTGCGCTTGCGCAGCCCGGCCTTGATCTCGTCCTCGGTCAGCGTGTCGCCGCCCAGATACTTTTCGAGCAACGTCTCATCGGCTTCGGCGGCAGCCTCGATCATCTTCTCGTGCCACTCTTGCGCGAGATCCTTGAGGTCGTCGGGAATATCGATGTACTCGAACTTCACACCTTTCGATTCTTCGTCCCAGACGATGCCTTTCATCTTCACGAGATCGACGACGCCCTGGAAATGATCTTCGGCGCCGATGGGGATCTGCAGCGGCACGGCATTGCCACGCAGACGTTCGTGAATCTGCTTGTGCACGCGAAAGAAGTCGGCGCCCACGCGGTCCATCTTGTTGACGAACGCGATGCGCGGCACCTTGTACTTGTTGGCCTGACGCCAGACGGTTTCCGACTGTGGCTGCACGCCGCCGACCGAGTCGTAGACCATGCAGGCACCATCGAGCACACGCATCGAGCGCTCGACTTCAATGGTGAAGTCGACGTGTCCCGGTGTGTCGATGATGTTGATGCGGTGTTCGGGAAAGTTGCCGGCCATGCCGCGCCAGAAGCAGGTCGTCGCGGCGGACGTGATCGTGATGCCGCGCTCTTGTTCCTGCTCCATCCAGTCCATCGTGGCAGCGCCTTCGTGGACTTCGCCCAGCTTGTGATTGACGCCCGTGTAGAACAGGATCCGCTCGGTCGTCGTTGTCTTGCCAGCGTCGATGTGAGCGCTGATGCCGATATTCCGGTAGCGCTCGATGGGGGTCTTTCGGGCCACAGTGCACCTCTTTTCAGACGGTGAGGAAAAGGAACGGGAGCAGCCATCATACTCCAATGTCCCGATACCTCGCTGACGCTCACTTCGTCCGCAAGTCCAGCGCAGACGGGGCTTTGCGGCGAGGGCGCGGCCATGCGTCGCACGGTGCACGAGCGCAAAAAAAGCAAAGCCCCGGCGCGCAGGCCGGGGCTTTGGCGTTGTTGGCCAGGTTGACGTCTAGGCGACCGCTAATGCGGCAAGGCTTGCCGCAGAGAGCACGACATCAGGCCACCTGGCGTTCACGCGAAAATGCCAGCACGGCACCGCGCGGGCCATTGGACGCGATGCCAGCACCGTCGTCGTAACCGACGTTTGCCGTGTCGCCACCCGGCAGACGAAAGACCGCCACGGCCTCACGCAGATTGCGCGCCTGATCTTCGAGCGAGCCAGCGGCCGCCGTCGCTTCTTCGACCAGTGCGGCATTTTGCTGCGTGACCTGATCCATCTGCATCACGGCCGTGTTGACCTGCTCGATACCGCCCGACTGTTCGCTCGATGCAGCCGAGATTTCGCCCATGATGTCCGTCACGCGCTGCACAGCCTGCACGATTTCCGTCATCGTGCGGCCTGCATCGCGCACTTGCGACGAGCCATCCTCGACTTTGCCCACGGATGTCTCGATGAGCGACTTGATCTCCTTGGCCGCCGCAGCGCTGCGTTGGGCGAGGGTGCGCACTTCACCTGCGACGACGGCGAAACCGCGTCCCTGTTCACCGGCGCGCGCTGCTTCGACGGCCGCATTCAGCGCGAGGATGTTGGTCTGGAAAGCGATGCCGTCGATCACACCGATGATGTCGTTGATCTTCGTCGAGCTGGCCGCGATTTCTTGCATCGAGCTTACGGCACGTTCGACCACGCGGCCGCCTTCACTCGCGATCTCCGAAGCGTTCGCCGCGAGTTGGCTCGCCTGACGCGCATTGTCGGCGTTCTGTTTGACGGTGGCCGTCAACTGCTCCATGGACGACGCCGTTTCTTCGAGCGACGCGGCCTGCTCCTCCGTGCGCGACGAAAGGTCGGTGTTACCCGCCAGCAGTTCGCCCGAGGCCGAGGCGATGGCGGCGGTGCCGCTGCGCACACGTCGCACGATCTGATCGAGGCTTTCGTTCATGTGCTTGAGGGCCGCCATCAGTTGACCGGTTTCGTCGCGGCTGGTGACTTCGATGCGGCTCGTCAGATCGCCTTGCGCGACGCGCTCGGCCACTTCGACGGCGCGTGCGATCGGACGCGTGATGCTGCGCGTGACCGAGTACGCTGCGCCGATGCCGACGACTGCGGCGACCGCGCCGAGCGCAACCAGCAGCCATTTGGCGAAGGCGATGTCGGCAGCCGTGGTGGCACCCGTTTCGTCCACGATCTTCTGTTGCAATGTGACGAGATCGGCGGCTTCGGTCTGCATGGCGTCGAGCGCGGGCAGCGCTTCGCGTTCAACGAGACCGATGGCGTCTGCGCGCTGGTCGGCATTCAGGTCGGCGATGACCTTGTTGCGCGACGCCTGGAATGCATCATTGTGCTTACGCAGACTCGTGATCAATTCCTTGCCGCGCCCCGACGTCACATATTTGTCGAGTACCTCCTGCGCCGCAGCAATGCGGCCTAGATTGGCGTCGATGCGTTCGTTGAAGGTTTTACGTTGCGCAGGATCCTGCGCGGTGGCGACTTCGAGCATGCGCCGGGCGTTGCCGCGCACCATGGCGTCGATACTGTGCGCGGCGTCGGCTTTCGCCCACGCGCGGGTGAGCAACTCTTCGTTGGAGCGTTCGATGGCGATGAAGCGCACCAGCGCAATGACCAGCATGGTCAGCAGCAGCAACAGCAGGGTGCCGAAGCCAATGGCCAGCCGGGTTCGGATCTTGAGGTCGGCGATTCGCATAGGGAGAGACTCCTTGTAGTGATTGGATGCCAGGACAACACGGGTGACGTGTAACTGTCGGCGTTTTCGAGGAGTGGTCGCCGGTCGGCTGCGTAAAAGCATCGGTACCCGGATCAGGCGCGACGCGACGCAGCTCACGCGCCGGGAGCGACACGTGTGACATGTCCGGCGACGCGTGACGGGGGGATTCGATGAAGCCAGTCCGTCTGATTTCGTATACGACCGGAAATATGCGAACTGAAGGCTACTTTTAGCGCGAAGGGGTAAACGACGAGTTGAGCAAAAAATCGGGACGTGCGGCGCGCGACGCACGCGATGTTGTCGAACGCAACGATTCAGGCGGCTTGATGCGATGTGGCCGCCGAATTCGTGCGCTTCGGCTCAACTGCGTGCGAGTTAGAGCAATCAGACAAAACGTACGGCATAGATCGGCGGTAAGTGTGCCGACAGCGATTGCCATTGTTCGCCCGCGTTGTCGCTGATCCATAGCGCGCCGGTGGTCGAACCCATCGCGAGCGTGCGGCCGGTGGCGTCGATATCGAGTCCGTGCCGGTAAATGAGATCGTAGGAGGGTGTCTCGGGCAAACCGTGCGAGAGCGCGGTGAACGACTCGCCGCCATCGCGCGTACGTGTGACGACGAGACGTGCGTCGACGGGAATGCGGCACGCGTCGCGTTGCGCGGGGGCAAACCACGCGACATCGGGGTCATGGGGATCGACCACTACCGCGAAGCCGAAACTCGACGGTGCGGCCTGAATGCGTCGCCAGGTCGCGCCGTAGTCGAGTGTGCGGAAAATGCCGTTGTGATGCTGGGCCCACAACGCGTTGGGGGCGTCGCGACACTGCACGAGGCGGTGAACGTCCTGTGCGTTCGGATCGAGACGTCGCTCGGGTGGCATGTAGTCGGCTTCCATGCCCGAGGCGGCGAGCGCCCATGTCTGACCATCGTCGCGCGTGCGCCAGACACCGCCGGTCGACACGGCGACCATCACCTGTCGGCTGTCGTGCGGATCGATGCAGATCGAATGGATGCCCGCGTGATCGTAGCCGCCGCCCATCCATTCGGCACGTTCCGGTCGATCCCACAAACTCTCGATCAGTTGCCAGCTTTGCCCGTGATCGCCGGAGCGAAACAGGCCGCCGGGAATGGTGCCCGCCCACAGCACGCCGGGCGCGTCGGAGCCTGCCGCTTCGAGGGACCAGAGAAGCGCCACCGAGGGCGCTTGTGCCGCTGATGCGGCGGACTCGGGCGCTTGCGCGAACGCGGGCGGTGCAAGTTCCGACCACGTGCTTGCGTCACGCGCGCGGCGCCACAGCTTCACGCCGAAGTGACCGAGGTTGAGCGCCGCGTAGTCGCTGCCGTCGCGGGCGTCGTGCAACACCATGCTGACCGGCTCGCCAGGAAAGTCCGGGGTGCTCGACGTCAATCGCCATTCAACGCCGTCGCGCTGCCATGTGAACAAACCCTTTCGTGTAGCGACCAGAAGGGTCGCGCCAATGACATGTTCCATGTTGTCTCTCCTCATCCGCCCGAAAGCGCCTGCGCGACGTAGACGCTGCTCGCGCCGGTCAGTGCATCGCCCAGGGTGCGACGATCGCGAATCAGCCGACCGTCCACAAAGACGGCGACGTGCGGGCGCAAACGTCCCTGATCGTTGAACAGATAACCGCGCAGCGCCGGGGTTTGCGCCACGCATTGCGCAAGCGCGTCGTGCACGTTCGCGCCGTCGACGTGTTGCTCGTCGACGGGCACGTGACGTTGGATAGCGGGCGCAAAAGTGACGGTCGCCATGTCGGGCTTGTGGGTGTTTTGTGAGCTGTCGCTCGCTTGTGCGTTGTCTTGCTGCCGATAAGCGCTCGAAAGGTCTGCGTGTGAGGCTGTCCATCGTCGGCAGTGAGACTTTCAGTGTAGACAATGAGGATCATCCGCGGCGGCAGCGTCCCGGATTCGTGGTTGGAGTGTTGCGTGTGCGCCGCGCTATGTATGCCAGGAAATAACGCATGCTGCGGACGAGCGCGATATGCGGGGCGCGATTTGGTGTCCTTTGCATGACGGTCGACGAGTTTCGATGCGCGTGAAGCGTGATCGTAGGGTGCGGCCTCGCATATCGGACACTCCCCAACCCCATTCACCCCGTTATGTTTCACCATTATCGGAGTGCCCGCGAGCGCGGTGCCCTAACCGAAACCAGGAGGAAACAATGGCGAGAACGAAAGGAAAGGACATCGGGATAGGACGTTGGTCGGATAACGCGGCCAGGCGTCAATGGCGTTTGCACAAGGACGGCGAGCCATCGGCCAAGGAAGACCCGACGGTGCGGCGTCCGCCCGAACTGGCGAAGTGCGAGGGGCATTTCGTCTGGAGCGTGCGACAAGCGGCCTTCATAGGTCGCGACGACGATGCGCGTGACACGCGTGAACCGCGCGATTCGCGGGGCCTGCTCAAAGGCGGCGTGCGTCACTATGCGCCCTGTACGGCGCACGCGAAGCGCTTCGGCAGCGTGGCGCAAGCGAGGGCGGCGGGAGATACGCTGGTGGGCGACGTCCTGATCATGTACGGCTACGCCGCCAACGGCCCGCTATACATCGTAGGGCGATGACGGTGTAGCCGATTCGGCGCTCGGACTGAGGCAGATTGATTTGGCGGGCTGCTTCGGCGGGTTGCTTTGGATTACTTGCCGAGTTCGTGACCGATCACGCCGCCGACGACGGCGCCGCCGATGGTCCCGGCGGTGCTGCCGCCGGTGGCTTCGTGACCGATGACGCCGCCTGCCGCTGCGCCACCCAGCGTGCACCCGATGATGGACGAACCCATCGCAAGCGCGGTGATGACAACGAGAATCGACTTGGCCATTTTCATGATGCGTCTCCTGTAGCAATTGCCGGGCGCGCATCGCGCGGCAGCATGACCTCAGCTTAGTGCGCGGGTGTTTTGCGTACTATCGGCAGCGACTGAATTGGCTGTAGGAATTGGACGACATGGGGTTGGGCCTCGTCTTTCCTGTTGCGGACGGTTAGGCTGGGCGCTTCACTTGACAAGGGATTCGGGCTACCGGCCCATGAGCCACCCGACGATCGACGCCCGATGGCCAGACCCTATGCGAGTGACTTGATGCAGAACATAGCCAGGAAAAACCACGACGCTCCCTCTTGCTCGAAACGCCGGATCCTTTAGCTCGGCATTGCTCGCATCCCGGAGCATGAAGTCTCCTCCTTCGTAACGTCCTCCGTCAGAGAGCATGATGACCACCGTTAGCACTCTGTGCAGTGGCGTGGGAGGATCGTGTGGTTGATCGGCGCTCGGGGCGCTGTCGCGATGCCAGTTGAAGAAGTCGCCTGCTTTGTAAGTGCTGAATTGCGTGCCCTGCATCTCGGCGATGTCGTACTGCCAGAGATCACGGTTGGCGAGGCATCCGTAATGAAGGCAGATCCGGGAAATCCAGTGTGCCTTGTCGAAGAATCCGACTTTCGATTTTCTGACCTTGTCGTTGTACACGGGACCTGCGGCAGCGGATTCGACTGCGGCATCCGATAAGGCGATCGCTGTGGGGAGGTGATCGTTTTGACACTGCCAGAGAACGGTGGGAGATCAGCCGGAAACCCCCGCTGGGTGCGGCTTCTGGCAGTTTTGTAGTGCCAAAGCGGCACCAAATGATTTTGCGAGAAACTGCCGCAAAATGAGTACTTTTTGCGGGGTTTTTGACACATGCTTGCGCGGGGATTGATAGCGTTCGTGGGACAGCGAGTGCCGGTGGTTCCCACAAGAGGTTCTGTAGGTCAGAAGCCAAGCCCTGTGGGCCTCGGAGCGCTAGTCCGCGGTTGACCATGATCCCTCGTCGATGTTCGCGACGACCCGGAATATGGGGCTGTCCTGAGGCACACTTCGATCCAATTAAGTGGCAACTCTGGACGTCCAGCTAGATGGAGTTGCGACTCTCTCGCAAGTGATTGAAATAAAATAGATTTCGCGCTATTTCAACAAAAGGGCTTGGTGCGAGAACCGCAACCAAATCGCAACTCTTAAATATCTCAACAAAACGCAACTAAGACGTATCTCAGGCAGGCGGCGGGGGATCATTTGCCACGCTGGGGATCTGCTCGGACGTCATCGCGAGAGCGCAGAATTGCCCTAGGTGTCCCGCATAGCACGATTCAAGATTCGCTAGTAACCGACGCTTGCTGGCACGCACCTCTTTCCTGTTGGTGCTATCCAGTTGCCTCGTGTGCCGCAAGACTAATAGGAAGCGCAGCGCGAAACTTGCAGCGCACATCTGGAGCGCAATTGGGGCTGGAGGTAGCTTGTCATCCTGCTCCCAGGCTATCAAAGTAGAAATAGCAATGCCTGCACACGCGGCGCATGTGGCAAGGGAAAAACCAAAGTACGTCCGAGCGGTGCGTAGCCGCTTGCCGAGCGTCGAGTAGATAAACCCCTTGCCGTGCCGGTCACTTCGCCGCCTAGACTTACGCGGCCTTGCTGGGTTTGGCCTTCGGGCCGCATTTCCGCACAACGGCTTTGAGGGTCATTTCAACGGCTTCCTGACCTTCAGGAGACGCTGACCGGAAGTCGGTCAGCATGGCCGATTCGCGGGGTGTCATCGCGGACGGCTCCATGTGCTGGCGCTGACCGGTCAGGATGTAGACCGTATCCCCGCCGAATGCGGCCAAGTCTTCTAGTTTGTTGAGGGGGATGTTTCCCTTCTCTACCCAGTTGTAGACGGTATTCCGGGCAGCCCCAAGCATCTTGGCCACGGTGCTGACGCCGCCAAGCCGCTCTACTTCCTCCAACAGCCTCTCTCCGCATTTGCCCATAATTTTGCGCGAAAACATTTACATGCTCAAAATATTGAGCAATAATCAAGTCAACACAGTCACCGACTGAGTGTAATTGAACAAGTTTACCCGAGAGGTTGATAAATATGCGCAAGGAGTTCCGGAAAGCAGCCCTTCGAGATAAGGGCTATACGGCGGCGAGGCTTGCCGACGAAATGGGTGTTGGGCGCTCGATGGTTACTCAGGTTCTCAACGAAAAAGCTACGTCACATCGCATCCAAGTTCGCGCCGCAGAAATCATCGGGAAGTCGTTCGAGGAAGTCTGGCCGCCGTGCAGCGAGTTCGCGCTGCGGCGTAAGAAGCAAAGCGACGCAGCTGCTGCTGCGTAATTTTGGTGAACATCAGAAATTCGCGAAGCAATAGCGCCATGCAACGAATCAAATCGCACTATTCCGCCACCGAGCTGGCTGTCATGAGTTTGCCCGGCTTGCCTAGTACGGAGTTTGGCATCCGGAAGCGCGCAGCCAAAGAGGTTTGGAGCGTGCGGCAACGGAGTAAGGGGAAGGGGTTTGAATATGCGCTCGACAGCCTGCCAGCAGAGGCGCAAGTGGAAATCCGCTATCGTGCCGCATCGATGCTGCTTGCTAGCGAGCCGATTGCCGATAGCGAGCCGCTCCGCCGTGAGCGGCAACTCAGCCTGGTCGAAACCGACACGCAGCGCCTGCGTGCAGATGCCCGCAAGGGCATTCTGTCGATGCTTGATCGCATCATGACGCACTGCCGCGTCTCGCGCGAAGCGGCCATGCATACGTTGCTGACGCAGGCACGCCTTGGCACGCTCGACGATTACCTGACGGCCATGCTTCGCGCCGCCAAAGATCCGCGCGGCCGCAAGGGCGACGAATTCCCGAGCATCCGTTCGCTCAAGCGTTATCTGGACCTCGGGAAACAAGGCCGCCTTGCACCAAAGATCTCAAAGGCGAGCTTCGTGATCCCTGTGTGGGCCAAGCTGTTCCTCGAACACTATCAGCAGCCGCAGAAACCGTCGGTGAATCAGGCCTATCACGAGTTCACCAAGGTATGTGGCGTACAACAGGTCGCCTACTCTATCCCGAGCATCCATCAGGTACGCGCGTTCCTGCGCAAGCTCGGCGCGGTGACGTTACAGACCGGGCGGCTGGGCTCACGTGAGCTCAAGAGCATGCTGCCTTTCGTTCGGCGCACGTTCGACAAGCTGCTGCCCAACGACATCTGGTCGGCCGACGGTCACACGTTTGATGCGGAGGTACAGCACCCGCTGCACGGTCGGAATTTCCGCCCTGAGATCACGTCGATCATCGACATCGCCACGCGTCGCGCGGTGGGCATTTCGCTCGATCTTGCCGAGTCGTCGTTTGCCGTGCTCGACGCGCTGAGCACCGCCGTGCTCCAGTGCGGCGTGCTGAGCATGCTGTACGTCGATAACGGTTCTGGCTACAACAACGCGCTGCTCAAGGACGAAGGCATCGGCGTGCAGGGCCGCCTTGGCTTTGTCGTCACGCACTCGATCCCCTACAACTCGCAGGCACGGGGTGTGGTGGAGCGGCTGCACAAGACGCTGTGGGTGGCCGCCGCGAAAAAGCTGCCGACATACATGGGGGCGGACATGGACCGGCAGGCCAAGCATGGCGTGTACAAGATCACCCGTGCCGCCATCAAGGACGGCGGGGCCACGCCCATGATGAGCTGGGAAGCGTTCATCGAGTTCTGCCAGGCGCAGCTCGAGGAGTACAACAATCGCCCCCACAGCACGTTACCGGTCATTCGGGATGCAAACACCGGCAAGCGTCGGCACCTGTCACCCAACGAAGCGTGGGCGGCGCATGTCGCCCAAGGCTGGCAGCCCGACATGCTCGACGAGCGCGATGCGCGCGCGGTGTTTCGCCCGCGCATCACGCGTACCGTGGCGCGTGGCGAGGTTCGGTGGCTCAACCACCACTATTCGAATCCGGAGCTGCTCGAATTTCATGGAGACGAAGTACAGGTCGCCTATGACATCAACGATGCGAAATACGTCTGGATTTACGCGCTCGACGGCCGCTACATCTGTCAGGCCGAAGCCGGTGCCAACGAGCGGGAGTACATGCCGCAATCTGCGGTCGAGCAGGCCCGTGAGAAGCGTGCCGATGCGCGGCTGAAGCGGGTGGACGCCCGACGCGACGAGATCGAGGCCGAGCGGCGCGGCCATCGGGCGCTGCCGATGCAGACGCCGGACGTGCTGGACATTCCGGGTATCGGTCAGATTTCGCGGGAAGCGTTGCAGGCACGCGTCATCGACGTGCCTGCCGTCGAAGTCGAGCCGGTCGCAGTGGTCGCGCCCGTGCTGCCGTTAGCGGAAGTCATCGAATTACCGGAGACGGAAACGGAATCGCAGCGATTTGCTCGTTGGAAGTCGCTCGACCAATTCATTTCAAGCGGTGGGACACCAGACGCGGAGCAATTGTGGTGGCACGGAACGTACCAAGAGAGCAGAGAATTCGCGGCGCAGAAGCGCCGCGAGGAAGAAGCTGGCGAGTTCCCGCTCGCCAACAACATGTAACACCAATCAAATCAAGGTGAATGATGACACAACACGAGTCGAAAAGTAAATCCGCAGCTTCCATTGCGCAGATCGCCAACCTCGGCATGTGCGACATCGCGATTGAGCGCGCGGTATCGCGTAGCGCCAACCTGCCGGGCCTTGTCTGCTTTTATGGCCCGTCTGGCTGGGGCAAGAGCATGGCCGCGAACTATGTCGCCAACACACGTCGCGCCCGCTACGTGCAAGCGAAGTCTGTCTGGACGAAGAAGCACTTCCTGAAGTCGGTGCTGTTCGAGATGGGCATCAAGCCTGCCGCGACGGTGCCGGAGATGACTGACCAGGTCGGCGAGGAGCTGGCGACGAGCGGCCGCCCGTTGATCATCGATGAGATGGATCACCTGGTCGACCGTAACGCGGTGGAACTGGTGCGCGATCTATACGAGTCGAGCCACGCGCCGATCCTGATGATCGGCGAGGAAGGGTTGCCTGCCAAGCTAAAGAAGTGGGAGCGCATGCATGGCCGCGTGCTCGCTTGGGTGCCTGCACAGCCGGTCACGCTGGAGGATGCGTACAAGCTTCTGCCGCTCTATTGCCCTGGCGTCGAGGTTGCGGAAGACATGCTGGCGAAGCTTGTCGAGCAATCGCACGGATCTGTGCGCCGCGTGTGTATCAATCTGGAGCGGTTCCAGGAAGAGGCAAAGGTGCATGGCTTCAGGCGCGTCGATGTTGCCGCGTGGGGCAAGAGAGAGTTGTACACCGGCGATGCGCCGAAGCGGAGGATCTGATCATGGCTCGCAAACCTGCAAATTTGGAACTGACCGGCGGCAAGGGGCTGCGCCAGCGCATTTGGGAGGAGATCCGTCGCACACGCGATGACTTCACGAAACACTCCATTGAACTGGCCACGTGCGTTCAGCCGGAAACGATTAAGACCTACCTGAAATCGTTGGAGCTGGGTGGCGTAATCGCTGCGGTGGGCGAGCGGCGAGCCGTAGTCGACCGCAAGCATTACCGACTCGTACGCGACATGGGTGTCGAGGCCCCTCGTCTTGACCGGCAGGGCAAGCCCGTCACGCAATCCCGAGGTACCGAAAACATGTGGCGCACGATGCGCATCATGCCGGACTTCACCCCGCGTGAATTGGCGCTTCGCGCGTCTACGCCGGACACGGTTGTTGCCGAAGAGTCAGCGAAGTCCTATGTCAAATGCCTTGCGCAAGCGGGCTATTTGGTTGTCATCGACCCGGGCCATAGCTTCATTCCAGGTAAGGGAGCGAAACAGGCGCGGTACCGACTGGTGAAGCGAAAGGGGCCGCGCCCGCCGATGATTCAGCGTACCAAGTCCGTCTACGACCCGAACGTCGGCAAGATCGTATGGCAGGAGGAACCCAATCATGACGCCTGTTGATGAGTTGAGATTGCTTCGTGAGGCTGTCGCGGAAGAATCGCAGGCGGTGGTGGCCCGTCGACTCGGGGTGTCGAGATCGTCAATCTGCATGCTCTTGAGCGGCAAATATCCGGGCAACACTGCAAAGATGATGGAGCGGGTGCGCACCAACCTCCGGTTTGTGCACTGCCCGCACGATGACATCACGATTTCCCTCGATGAATGCCGCTCCTTTGCCACTGAGCGGCCGCCGATCAACAAGCCCGAGCAACTTCGGCACTGGCGGGCATGCCAAAGCTGCCCGAATCGCCCGAGGCGAACCACCGACGCAAAGGAGTAAGTGATGAACACTCAATTTTCGGCCAATCTCACGGGCGAAACGGCTGCGAGCCTCAAGTCCAGTCCCGCGCTTATTCTGCGCACCTTGGACGAACTGGAGGCGAAGGGCTTGGTGGCTTTGGGATTTGAACACACGGTTCACATGTCGCCAACTGTGCAGCTCAGGCCAACCCGCGAATGTGTCGCGAAGGTCATGGATGGTACTGCTGTGTATTACGTCGAGTCCTATATCGACGGTGTCCGAACCCGGAAAGGTCAGTTTCGGCTGAACAACGTTCGCGTCATCTGGACTGAGAAGGAGGAGATCGCCTAACCCCAGCCAAACACAATTTTTCAGCAGAAATACGCAACATTTTATTAGGATTACTAAATGACTCACACTGAAACCATCCTCAAATACATTGTGGAGCACCCCGGATCATCGGCGGCCCAGGTCGCTGACGGCTGCAATCTGAGCATTGACGATATCGGCGACCTGCTTCTCCCGTCCATCGCTAACGGCAAGGTGATCAAGGACGCCCAGGGGCGCGGATCGCTTGTTTTCTACCACCCGTCCCAATCCCTCGTCAATGAGTTGGGTGCCTCGGTCGCGCCTCCAGCCCGTGGCCGTCCCCGGAAGGCCGTCGCGCAGGCCACGTCTGACGACGGCGACTTCTCGTGCGGCTTCTACACGGACGGGCGCTTGTGTATCACGAAGAAGAGCAAGGAGATCTTCCTGACATCCGGCGAGCGTGCGTCGCTCGTTGGTTTCCTCGACGCCATCAACATCGACCTCATCACTGGAGCTTCGCAATGACAGTCCAACAAGGCCCGACCATCGTCAATCCCATTTTGCTCCATAGCGCAGACGAGCTGCGCGCCGAATTGAGCCGGGTCAACGGTGAGCTGATCGCGCATTCGACTCAACTGTCCACGATTCACGGCAAGTATCAGTTGATGGCGTTGTTCACCAATCATGTCTATCGGCAACATCTGCGCGGCGATTTTCGTGGGGTGGCCGCACTCCTCCAGAGGCAACTTGAAGTCATTCCGGAGGTTCGGGAAGTGCTCGAAGAGGCGAATGACTTTTCCGACTACTGCCACATCGAGCATTGGGAGAAATCGGCTCGCTCCGCCACTGTCGGTGAGCCTATGCCGGAATACAAGTCCGGTTTCGAAGACCCTTGGCAACTTGGCGGCGTGGCAGTGCTGCAACTCAAGCTTGACGACGCCCACCGGGCGGGCATTGAGCAGGCATTGCGCTACGAGCGACTTGAAGCCTCGCTGAAGACCCTTGGCAACGGCGTGTGGCCATTCGTCACTGCTCACCTTGAGGGTGACCAGGCTGGTGTACTCGAAGCCGTCGCGACCTTTGTCGAGACATACGTCCGTAGCAGCCCTCGCCACTAAGTAGGCCGAATTCAGGAGGTATCAAATGGAACAAGAAATTCCCGATGGATTTGCGTGCGACGCGCATGGTCGGCTTATCCCCAGGGGGATGGTCAAGCCCATTGACGAACTGCGTGACCAAACGGTGCGAGCTTTGGTGAAAGAAGCGCTGCGCGTTCAGGCGGAACTGATGGAGTACAAGATGCGCGCCTTTACTGATATCGAGGCGTTTGTTGCCGCGAGCTTCGAGCAGTACGGCGTGAAATCCGGCGGAGCCAAAGGAAACGTCACGTTGATGACGTTCGATGGTCGCTACAAGGTCGTTCGCCAGATCGCGGAACGCATCCAGTTCAGTGAGCAGTTGCAAGCAGCCAAGGAACTCATTGACGAGTGCCTGCGCGAGTGGACGAAGGATAGCGACGGCAAGGTCAAGGCCATCATCAATGAGGCTTTTCAGGTCGACAAAGAAGGCAACGTGAATACCGGCCGCGTGCTCGGATTGCGACGTCTGAACATTGACGACCCGAAGTGGGCTACAGCGATGCGCGCCATTGTCGACAGCATTCGTGTGACGGGCACAAAGCCGTATGTCCGGATCTACGAGCGCGACGAGTCCACGAAAGAGTACAAGGCGATCAGCCTGGATATCGCTGCTATCTAATCCATCGGAGACTGTCATGAGTTTGAGCAAAGAGCAGCGGGCCGAACTGGAGGAAGAACTTACCATGCCTTACGGGCGCGTCGACCTGATGTGCGACGGCTTCAAGGTCACGCTTTCGGTGCAACTGTGGAAACGCCTGGTCTATCGAGTCTTCACCTACGTGAACGGCGAGTATTCGTACCGGTGGGCATGGAACGAATCGCCGTTGCCGGAGCAGAAATTCCTGCGAAAGTCAGTCCGCAAGGTCTGTTCGGCGAAGACCCGGCGCGCTGCGGAGAAGGCTTGCGGCAAGCGCTACGTGAAGAAGGATCCGTTCTACAGCGGCACGGTGACGTACTTCATGCCCGACTGGCCGAATGGCCGCTCCGCCATCAATCACCTGTGCAAGGTCTGCGAAAGCGTCGAGGTGGTTACCCCAAGTCAGCGCACGACGTTTAGCGTGAAACTTGGTGGTGACGCACCCCCTGCTTCGGAGGTGACGCCATGACGGCCGACATGTACGTGATCATCTTCGGGTTGGTCTCGTTCGGCTGGATTTGCCGCCGTGACTTGCACCGTTGGTTCTGGAGGAAAAAGTGATATCGGGCAAGTTGCTGACCCTGATCCATGTTGCCCGGCAGAAACTCGGCATGGACGACGACACGTACCGTGCAATGCTTTTTGAGGTGGCGGGAGTCAGGTCAGCCAAGGACTTGACTCCGGCGACGGTCGAGCGAGTGCTGCGTCACATGAAACGCTCCGGCTTTGTGCCAAAAGAGTCGCTCGGCCGTCGCCCCAAGGTCGCCAATATCCACGAGCCGAAGCTGCGAAAGATCGAAGCTCTACTCGCGGACGCCGGACGATCTTGGAGCTACATCACGAAAGGGATGGTAAAGCGCATCTGCAAGGTGGACGCCATCGAGTTTTGCCAGGGCGAAGAACTGACCATGCTTATCGCCGCGTTGCAGAAGGATGCGGATAGGAGGCGCAATGGACTTCGGCGACGTTGAACACCTCCTTCCCGAGGTGGCTCAATTGTTGGTTCGGGTGATTGGCATTTCCAAGGCGACGCGTCTCGTGGAGCAACTGGGCGGCACCACCTTCCCGGTGCCGGTTTATCTGACAACGCGGCGGGACGGTGAGGCAAGTTTCGAGGCGTTAGCGGAGATTGTTGGTCGTCGCGCCGCGACCGATATCTCGAAGTACTTCGGCGGGAACAATCTGTATGTCCCGAAGTGCCAGCGGGCGATGCGTGAGTTGCGCGGGCGTGCCATTCGCAATGAGTTTGACAAACTGGCGCGGGAATACGGCTCACGTGGGAGTGTGGCGAAACTGGCGAAGCAATACCGTATCGCAGACCGTCACGTGTGGCGTATCCTGAAAATGACAGACGACGTACCGCACGACGATCAGGGCACGTTGTTCTGACTCTCTCCAGTAATACCTTTCGGCCCCGCCTCAGTGCGGGGCTTTTTCATTGGTGGTGACATCGGGCATCACGCACAAGCGCTACCACAAACGTAAAGTTACTTCGTGATGTCGCATGTCACCACATGACACGAACAGGAGTAACTCGATGGCACGAATTTCAGCGGAGGTAGCGGGCGGCGCGAACGCTATCGCGCTGCTCGATACCGTAGCGCGCAGCGAGATCGATGCGTGGACGCTCGCCAATAGCGACGACGGCTACAACGTCCTGGTCGGCTCGCACGGCCCCACGCGCAAGAGCTGCGGCGGCGAGTTCGCACCGGCGCTCCTCACGTTCCCCTCGTATGAAACGCACCCGAACGTGCTGAATCGGGCGCTTGATTCGACGGCCGCTGGCCGCTATCAATTGCTGCATCGCTGGTTCGCGCCTTACGCCAAGGAACTGAATCTTCCGGACTTCAGCCCGCTCTCGCAGGACATGATCGCGATTCAGCAGATCCGTGAGCGCGGCGCACTGGAGCTGATTCAGCACGGGCAATTCGCGATGGCGATTGCCGCCTGCTCGAATATCTGGGCGTCGCTGCCCGGCAACAGCTACGGCCAGCACGAGAACAGCCTTGCCTCGCTCGCCGAGATCTACAAGGCGTGCGGTGGCCAGATCGCGGTCGGTTGAGGTGCGGCGATGAAACTGCGCGAACTGATCACCGATGCGAGCGGCCGACTCAGCCACTTACAGCTATGGCCGAGCATCGCATCGGCCGCAGCAACGGCTGTATTCCTCTACCAGGGCTTTACCCATCAACTCACGATCTACACGTGGCTGATCTACCTCGGCTGCGTTGGTGGCTATTCCGCTGTCGGCCAGTGGATCGTCGCCTGGCAGTCGATGCGCGGTTCGCGCGACGCATCGAAAGAATCGTTGCTACCGAGTGAAAAGCCGCCGTAGTGCCAAAACCGGCGCAAAGACTCTTCTAACTATCGATACATGAACGACCATGCAACCCACAA
>NZ_CABPSP010000008.1 GCF_902459765.1 Pandoraea anapnoica
CGCCACTGCCGTCGCTCTTCACACGAACCTTTACGTTGTAATCCACTACCCGTTTGACCGGTACCAGGATCTTCATGAACTCGCTCCAAAGTTACGTTTACGTCAATCCGCTGCCATTATAACCACTCGGCTGATGACGCATTATTTGCATATTTGAGGCATTTTGTGGCGAACGTTCATGTATCGCTTTCGACTTGCCACGAATGCACGATCCCTACGATCACAGCGTCGGAGGCAGGCCGGACGCGCTTACCCGGCGTCCGGCCACCCCGCACGATCGTGCTATTTTTATGCAAATCGCGACGCTCAGCCAGTTTCGTCGTGGTGCGTTTCCTCTAGAGAATTCACCCCGGCGCAGGACGGCCTATGATCGAATGGCGCACCCGATCATCACTGTGCCGTCGCACGTACGACGGTCACCCGGCCAACGCGCCAGGAGGAGACATGACAACGCATTCGGAATCGCGCCTGCAAGCCAGCGACGGACTGATGCTCCACGTCCATAGCTGGTACCCGGACACCGACGGCGACACAGCCCCCCCACTGCGCGCCGTGGTCGCCATCGTGCATGGCATGGGGGAGCACGGCGGACGATACGCGCGTCTGGCGGCGCATTTCGCGTCGCTCGGTATCGCGACCGTCACCTACGATCTGCGCGGTCACGGCCGCTCGGAAGGCGCGCGTGTCTACGTCAATCATTTCGACGAATACCTCAACGACACCGAGATCTTCCTCACGCACGTGCGCACGACCTTTGGGCCGACGCCGCTCTTTCTGCTCGGGCACAGCATGGGTGGTGCCATTGCAGCGCTCTACACAATCACGCGCGCGCCCGCAAACGTGAGCGGCCTGATGCTCAGCAGTCCCGCCCTCGCCCCGGGCGAACCGGTCGCGCCGTGGATGGTGAAGGTCGGTCGCTGGGTATCGCGCTGGCTACCGAAGGTGCCAGTCTTCAAGATCGATCCGGCCGCCATTGCCCGCGACAAGACCGTGGTCGACGCAGCGAAAAAGGATCCGCTCAACGCGTATCGAGGAACCCCGGCACGTACCGCCGCCGAATTGCTCGACGCCATGGCGCGCATTCACGCCAACGCCGACGCGTTGCATTTGCCGCTCTACGTCTTCCACGGCACCGCCGACCGGCTCACCGCACCGTGGGCAAGCGAACAGTTTCACGGCAACGCGGGGTCACAGGACAAGACCCTTCGGCTCTATCCCGGTCACTTCCACGAAACGCTGAACGACTTCGATCGCGAGAAGGTTATCGAGGAGCTGACGCATTGGCTGCTCGCGCACGTACCGGAAACCGCCACCGCAAAGCGCAAGCAACCGGAGCCCATGACGCATGAACCACTCGTGGGCGCAAAATCGACAGCAAAGCCCGCGCTCGGGACGCACCACGGCCACTGACGAACGCCTTCGCGCGGCGGCCCCGGAACCCGCCTCGCGAACAGGGTCTCGTCACGCAATACCTCGCTGCGCGTTACACTGAAGTCGTGTGGAATTGCGAGGAGCCTCCGGCATGCAAGCGCAGACGACGCAGACGAAATACTCGCCGCAAACGGTCACCGGCATGCATTTCTGGACGCCGACGATCTTCAGCATCAAGACCACGCGCCCCCCGGCCTGCAATTCACCGCCGGGCAGTTCGTGCGTCTCGGATTACCCGGCGCCGATGGCGAACTGATCTGGCGAGCCTATTCCTTCGTGAATTCGCCCGCCGAAGATACATTGGAGTTCTACGTAATTACGATCCCCGAGGGCCAGCTCACGCCCCGGCTTTCGGAACTCAAGGTCGGCGACGAACTGTTCGTCGATCACACCGCCTACGGCTTCCTCACGCTCGACCGTTTCACCGGCGGCGACGACCTGTGGCTGCTCGCCACCGGCACCGGCTTAGCGCCCTTTGTGTCGATTCTCCGAGACCCGGAAGTCTGGCAGCGCTTCAAACGCATCTTCGTCGTCCACAGTGTGAGATGGGAACGCGACCTCGCCTATTACGAGGAACTCCGTCACTTCTCGCATCCGGACGTCGATCCTGCGCTCGTCGACAAGCTGCACTTCGCGGTGAGCGTCACGCGCGAGCAAACACCCGGCGCGCTCTATGGACGCATCACGTCGTTGCTGGCTTCAGGAGAACTGGAAAAAGCAGTGGGCGCGACGCTCGATCCCGCCACGTCGCGCATCATGGTCTGCGGCAATCCGGACATGATCAAGGAATTGCGCGCCTGGTTCACCGGCAATGGTTATGCGGTGAGCCGCACGGCGACGCCCGGGCCGCTCGTACTGGAAAAGCAGTGGTGATGACGGCTGGCGCTCAGTCCGCAGGCTTCGTCCATTCCGGCGGACGCTTCTCGATGAATGCCTGCACGCCTTCGAGCGCGCACGCGTCCATCATGTTGCAAGCCATCGTCTGCCCCGCCATCTGATAAGCGGCTTCGATACCCGTCTCCGCCTGACGGTAGAACAGCCCCTTACCCGCGGCCACTGCAGCCGCAGGTTTGGCAAGAATCGAGCGGCACAGCGCCGCCACTTCACTGTCGAGGCGCTCCATCGGTGCGACACGATTGACGAGACCGCGCTCGCAAGCCGTCTGCGCATCGATGAAATCGCCCGTCAGCAGCATCTCCATCGCTTGCTTGCGCGTGAGATTGCGCGAGAGCGCCACACCCGGCGTCGCGCAAAACAAACCGACGTTGATGCCCGACACCGCGAAGCGTGCCGCCGACGCGGCGACCGCGAGATCGCACATCGCCACCAACTGACACCCCGCCGCCGTCGCGACGCCGTGCACGCGAGCGATGACCGGCTGCGGCATGCGCTGGATCGTCAGCATCACACGCGTGCATTGATTGAACAGCGTGCGGTAGTAGTCGAGCGACGGCTCGGCACGCATCTCCTTGAGATCGTGCCCCGCGCAGAATGCTGCCCCCGCAGCGGCCAGCACCACCACACGCGCCGTGTCGTCGCGCGCGACCTCGTTCAGCGCATGTTGCAGCGCGTCGAGCATCGCTTCGGAGAGGGCATTGAACTGACGCGCACGATTCAGCGTGAGCGTGACCACGCCTGCCAGATCGCCTTCACCATGCGTGACGAGTACCAGCGGCCCGGTGGCCACCGTCGGTTCCGATGACGTCATGTTGTCTCCTGTGCCGCCTCTCGCCCTTAATCCGATATGTCGGGAAGACCGGCGGCATTTCACATTCGTCGGACGCGTGCGACGCGCCGGGTTGCCGTCAGACGTCGGCGAGCACCTTCAGATGGGCCACGACGCTGCGTCCGAGCGCCGATAGGTTGTAGCCGCCTTCGAGGCAGCTCACGATGCGTCCCTTGGCGTGACGATCGGCAATGGCCTTGACTTCCTTCGTCATCCACGCAAAGTCCGCTTCGGTCAGCCCGAGGCCGCCGAGATCGTCTTCGCGATGCGCGTCGAAGCCTGCCGAGAAGAAGATCATTTCCGGACGGAATGCATTGAGGCGTCCCAGCCAGCCATACTCGATGGCTTCGCGTGCAGCCATACCGGACGTACGCGCTTCGAGCGGAATGTTGAGCATGTTCGGCGCAGGATCGTTCGCGCCGGAGAACGGATAGAACGGGTGCTGGAAGATGCCGCACATCAGCACGCGCTCGTCGTTGCCGAACGCGGCCTCGGTGCCGTTGCCGTGGTGAACGTCGAAGTCGACGATCGCCACACGCGACAGCCCGTGCACTTCGAGTGCGTGTGCCGCCGCAATCGCCACGTTGTTGAACAGGCAGAAGCCCATCGCACGCGTGGGCGTGGCGTGATGGCCGGGCGGCCGTATGCTGCAAAAGGCGTTGTCGAGTTCGCCACGAATGACCGCATCCGTCGCCGCAATCGCCGCGCCCGCCGCCCGCGTTGCCGCGCGCCACGAGTACGGGTTCAGCAGCGTATCGGGATCGATGGGGAAGTACCCGGATTCGGGAATGTTGTCGCGAATGAAGTCGATGTGCTCTTGCGTGTGCACAAGCCGCAGACTGGCCTCATCGGCCGCCGGGGCTTCACGGCGTTCGAGCAAGCCGTCGATGCGTCCCGCGATCAACTGGTCTTCGATGGCGCGCAGCCGTTCGGGGCATTCCGGATGCCACTCGCCCATTTCGTGACGCACGCAATCGGGGTGCGTATAAAACCCGGTAGCCATTCGTTGTGTCGCCTATCGCTTCGAATCGTTATATTGGGACGGGCGGGGGATGCCCGCCGCGCCGTGGTCTCCACGTCCGGTAGCGGCCGGGCGCAGAGCCTGGCTCGCGTCGCGAAAATGTGCCGCGAACATCACACGACATCACCCGCAAACGCGTGCCGATAGCCGGCATCCCCCATGAACACTGTCACGGACAGTGCACAGGCCTTAAGGTATCACAGGTGCACTCGGTTATACTGCCAAGCAGTCTCCCAGCAGACCCGTGTCAGCCGGTAAGGGCCGATCTCCCGAAATTCGGGACGGCAGGAACTGGCATGAATGGTTGACGCTCTAGATGGCATCTCGCTTTGAGTGAGCACCTTGCGTCACTCGAAAGTGCGCCCATCGGCATCGATAGCCATCGATAAGAGCGCCAACGCGACTAACGTGATTGCGGCCCAACCGTCGCATCGCATTCGGACTTCATACAGGCCTGACAGACAGCATGACATCACCGGTACGGATGTACGATTCTCTCCCGTTGGCGCACGCGCGCCACGCTCGACCGGACACTGCGCGCCCTCTCTCTGCGGCGTCGCTCCGGCAATTTTCCCGCTCGTCTCACGTGGCTCGCTCATTCGGCTCGCTCGGCCTCGCGCTGTGCCTGAGTGCATCGTTCGCGATGACGGCGTTGACGAGCGTCGACGCGCATGCGCAGACTCAGGCGCGCCCCAAGGCGGTCGCGCAATCTTCTCAGTCGTCGCAAACGGAGTTCGAGGAAGAAGTCGTGCCGCAACGTTACGCGGCGAACCCGGAAGTCGACGCGTTCATCAACGACCTCGTCGCGCGCAATGGCTTCAATCGTGGAGAGCTTCAGAAGATCTTCTCGCGCGTCGTGTTCTCCCAGACGGCCGCACGCCTTGTCGCGCCGCCCGCCACGCCGGGCCAGAAGAACTGGACGAAGTACGAGAAGAACTTCCTCGACAGCACCCGCATCAACGGCGGCGTGCGCTTCTGGAATCAGAATGCTGCGGCGCTCTCGCGCGCTGCACGCGAGTATGGTGTGCCCGAAGAGATCATCGTCTCCATCATCGGCGTCGAGACGATCTACGGGCGCAACATGGGCAACTTCCGCACCATCGACGCGCTCACCACGCTGGCGTTCGATTACCCGCCCGCCCGCAACCGTTCCGAGCGCATGGCGCTGTTCCGCAAGGAGCTTGAGAACCTGCTGCTGTACGCACGCGAGCGAAGCGTCGATCCGTTCAGCATCTACGGATCGTATGCCGGTGCCATCGGCATTCCGCAATTCATGCCGTCGTCGATCCGCAACTACGCGGTCGATTACAGCGGCGACGGGAAGATCAATCTGACGACCGACGTGGCGGACGCCATCGGCAGCGTCGCGAACTTCCTCAAGCAGCACGGATGGCAGGCGGGGCAGCCGGTGGTGTGGAACATCGCCAGCGATCGCGGCAGTCAGGGGCTGGCCGAAGCCGGTGCCGACGGACAACCCGAACCGCATTGGAAGCTCGGCGACTTCATCAAAGCCGGTATGCTGATGAACGAGCCGAAGCTCGATGTGGGCGGGGCGCTGGACACGCCGGTGCTGATCGTCGATCTGCCGACGCCGGGACAAGCCACGCAGTACCGCATGGGCCTCACGAACTTCTACGTGCTCACGCGCTACAACCGAAGCTTCTTCTACGCGATGGCGGTGTACGACCTGGCCGACGCGATCAAGGCGGCGCGCGCGCCGTAATCCCGGCGACATCGCAGACCGCAACGGCTTGCCGTCATCGTGAAAAACGGGACCCTCGGGTCCCGTTTCCGTTGGCGGCGCCGCAATTTGGCGACGGCAGCGACGACTTAGGCTGGGAACACGCCCGTCGACAGATAGCGGTCACCCCGGTCGCAGACGACGAACACGATGGTCGCATTCTCGACCTCATGCGCGAGATTCAGCGCAATCTGGCAAGCACCCGCTGCCGAGATGCCGCAGAAGATACCTTCTTCCGCCGCGAGACGACGCGCCATGATCTCGGCTTCGGCCTGCGTCACGGAGACGGTGCGGTCAACCCGCGCACGGTCGAAAATCTTCGGCAGATACGCTTCCGGCCACTTGCGAATGCCCGGAATACGCGACCCTTCAGCGGGCTCGGCACCGATGATCTGCACGGCTTCACTCTGCTCTTTCAGATACTGTGAGACGCCCATGATGGTGCCCGTCGTCCCCATCGCGGAGACGAAGTGCGTAACGCGTCCTTCGGTGTCGCGCCAGATTTCCGGGCCGGTGGTTTCGTAGTGCGCCAGCGGGTTGTCCGGGTTGGCGAACTGGTCGAGGATGATGCCGCGTCCATCGCGTTGCATCTGCTCGGCGAGGTCGCGCGCGTATTCCATGCCGCCCTTGACCGGCGTCAGAATGATCTCGGCACCGTAGGCACCCATGCTCTGGCGACGCTCGATGGAGAGGTCTTCCGGCATGATCAGGACCATCTTGTAGCCACGGATGGCGGCGGCCATGGCCAGCGCAATACCGGTGTTGCCCGACGTGGCTTCGATCAGCGTGTCGCCCGGCTTGATGCGCCCGCGCAGTTCGGCGTGTTTGATCATCGAGAGCGCCGGACGATCCTTCACCGATCCCGCCGGGTTATTGCCCTCGAGCTTGCCGAGAATCACGTTGTTGCGGCGACGGATTTCGTCGTCGGGCAAACGCACCAGTTGCACCAGCGGCGTATTGCCGATGGTGTCTTCGATAGTCTTGTAGGCCATTGCGCTAAGCTTTTTTCGGTCGGGAATCGAAACATTCTAATCCACCGGCCATGACCGCGCTCAGGGTAAGGTCTCGCGGCCCGGGGACGCGTCGATGCGCCCCCGGCTGCTGGCAACGTCAGAGCTTCGGTGCGCTCGCCGCAGCCGGGGCCTTGGCCTTCTTCGACTTGGACACCTTGGCCGAGCTTGCGTCACCGCTTGCTGCGGCCGAGCCCGATGCCGGGGACGGTGCTGCGGCAGCCGCCCCCTTCGCGGCGTCAGCCTTCGCATCCTTCGACTTTTTCGACTTGCTGGTCTTGGTGTCCGCCTTGTTGTTCGCCTTGGTGTCAGATGCGCTCGCGGTCCCCGTCGCCCCGGCCGCTGCTGCGGCACTGGTCGCGCCGGTCGCCGCCGGAAGCGGTGCACCTGGCTTGGCCGTCATCGTGGTCGCGCCCGGCGATGCGGGCTTCATCGTCGTACCGGCGGCCGGGGTAGGCGTGGGCGCCTTTTGCGTGGCGGTGGCAGGCACCGGCGTTGCAGGGGTCACCGGCTTGGCGGGCGTTACCGGTGCCGGGGCAGCAGGCGTCTGAGCGGCGGACGGTGCGGGTTTGGCTGGCGTGGCAGGCGTCTGTGCTACGGACGGTGCAGGCTTGGCAGGTGTGGGCGTCGGCGCAGCGGTCGCAGGGGCTTGCGCGACGGGCTTGGCCGGTGCTGCGGTCGCAGGGGCCGTAGCCGCCGCGCCACCGCCCTGTCCGTTGATCGTCATGCCCTCGGATTGCAGCGACGTCACCGACTTGGTGCCAAGGCCTTTGACGCGCTTGGCGACATCTGCCGCATCCTTGTAGGGCCCGTGGGCGTTACGCTCGTCGATGATCGCCTTGGACTTGACCGGTCCGATGCCCTTGAGCGTCTCGAGTTGCGACTGATCGGCGGTGTTGATGTCGACGGCCGCCATTGCCAGGCCACACAGGGTGAAGAAGGTAACAACCGCCAGCAAGAGTTTGCGAAGCATGATCTGTTCCTTGTAAGGTCACTCGGGCCAATGCCGTAGCGCACCGACACATCGGACACCCCGGACATCCCCGATACCCACTTAACGCCTCAGCGCCCGCACGGATGACACGGGGGATCAAACGACAACGGGGAGCCAATTGGCTCCCCGTCGGTGCTTGATCACCTGTCGACGCTTAGGGGGTCATTTACTGCGCCAGCAACCAGCGCACGTAACGCGAGACACCTTCGCCCACCGTGTAGAACGGCTGCTGATAGCCGCCAACCTGACGCAGGTGGTCGATGTTCGCCTGCGTGAAGCACTGATACTTACCGCGCAGGGCATCCGGGAACGGGATGTACTCCACGAGCCCCTGTTTGACCATGTCGTCAAGCGACAGCGCCGCTTCACCGGTTTGCGCGCGCAGCGTGTTGATCACGGCGACCGCGATGTCGTTGAACGGCTGCGCCCGGCCGGTGCCGAGGTTGAAGATACCGCTGCGCTCCGGGTGATCGAAGAAGTGCAGGTTGACCTTCACGACGTCCTCGACCGAAACGAAGTCGCGGCTTTGCGTACCGGCGGCATAGCCGTTGTACTCGCCGAAGAGCTTCACGCGGCCGTTTGCACGGAATTCGTTGAAGTTGTGGAACGCCACCGAGGCCATGCGGCCCTTGTGCGCTTCACGCGCCCCATACACGTTGAAGTACCGGAAGCCCGCCACCTGACTCGGCAGCTTGCCGCCCGCATCACGCATGGCACGGCGCACGATCTGGTCGAACAGGAACTTCGAATAGCCGTAGACGTTGAGCGGCTTCTCGTACTCGCGCGTCTCCACGAAGGTTTCCGACGCACCGTACGTTGCTGCCGACGAGGCATAAAGGAACGGCACGGTCTGCGCCTGGCACGCCTCGAACAGCGCCCGCGTGTAGCGGAAGTTGTTCTCCATCATGTAGCGGCCATCCGTTTCCATCGTGTCGGAGCAGGCACCTTCATGGAAGATCGCGCGCACTCGGCCGAATTCGCGGCGCTGAAAACGCGCGACGAAATCCGTCTTATCGAGGTAATCGCTGATTTCGCAATCGACCAGATTACGGAATTTGTCGGCACGCGTGAGATTGTCGACCGCCACGATGTCGGTCTCTCCGCGCTCATTGAGGGCTTTGACGAGGTTGGCGCCGATGAAGCCCGCGGCGCCCGTCACGATGATGGTCATGTCAGCTCGGAAAAGAGTTCGTTGTAATCGACGGTCGCCGTCCCCAGCTTGCCGACGACGATGCTGCCCGCGCGGTTGGCGAGCACCACCGCCTGCGGCAGCGGCAGCCCGGCCGACAGCGACGTGGCCAGCGTGGCGATCACCGTGTCGCCCGCGCCCGAGACGTCGTACACCTCGCGCGCCTGCGCGGGCACGTGGAGCGCGCCGCTTTCGGTAAAGAGCGTCATGCCCTCTTCCGAGCGCGTGAGCAGCAGCGCTTCGAGGCCGAGCGATTCGCGCAGATTCTGGGCGCGCGACGTCAGATCGTCCTCCGAATGCCAGACGCCAACGACCTGCTGCAATTCCGCACGGTTCGGCGTGAGAATCGTCGCACCGCGATAGCGTTCGTAATCGCTGCCCTTCGGGTCGACGAGCACCGCCTTACCGGCCGCACGCGCCGCTTCAATCATCGGTTGCACATGCGTCAGACCGCCCTTGGCGTAGTCCGAGAGCAGCACGACATCGTAGCTGGCGAGCAGTTGACGATATTGATCCAGCACCGCCAGCAGTACTTCGCGCGCGGGCTGGTTCTCGAAATCGATGCGCAGCAGTTGCTGCTGACGCGAGACGATGCGCAGCTTGATGGTCGTGGCGAGATCGGCGTCGCGCGTGACGAATGCCGTCACGCCGCTGGCATCCAGCATATCGACGATGCGCTCGGCGGGTTCGTCCTCACCGAGCACGCACAGCAGCCCGGCTTGTGCGCCGAGCGACGTCGCACCCAGCGCCACGTTCGCCGCACCGCCCAGGCGCTCTTCATTGCGCTTGACGTGCACCACCGGCACCGGTGCTTCCGGCGAAATGCGATTGACGTCGCCGAACCAGTAGCGATCGAGCATCACGTCGCCAACGATCAGCACGCGTGCGCGACTGAAGGCCTCGCGAGGCACGTTGGGCACACCCGGGGCCTGAATCGTGCGCGTGAGCGAAGTTGCCGTCGAAGTCATCCGTCGTTCCTTCAAATTCAGGCCGACTGGCCCAGGCCACGACCGATGGCGTGGTACTCGATGCCCAGCTCTTCCATCGCCTCCGGCTCGTACAGGTTACGACCGTCGAAGATCAGCGGCAGCGAGAGCGCCGTCTTCACCTTCGTGAAGTCCGGGCTGCGGAACGCCTTCCATTCGGTGACGATCACGAGCGCGTCCGAACCGCTCAGCGCGTCGTTTTGCGTCGCACAGAATTCGATGCGGGCATGTGCGTCGGCATCGTCGGCAAAATCCAGCGCAATCACACGGCGCGCTTCATCGAGCGCCACCGGATCGTACGCCCGCACCCGTGCGCCACGACGCACCAGTTCGGCAATCACGCGACGGCTCGGAGCCTCGCGCATGTCGTCCGTGTTCGGCTTGAACGCCAGGCCCCAAAGCGCGAACGTTTTGTCCTTCAGGTCATCGCCGAGACGCGTCACAATTTTGTCGATCAGCACGGTCTTCTGCGATTCGTTGACGGCTTCGACCGCGTCCAGAATGCGCAGCGGCAGGCCGTAGTCTTCTGCGGTGCGCACGAGCGCCTGCACATCCTTCGGGAAGCACGAACCGCCGTAGCCGCAGCCAGCGTAGAGGAAGTGGTAGCCGATACGCGGGTCCGAGCCGATCCCCTGACGCACGTCTTCGATATCCACGCCGACGCGATCGGCCAGATTGGCCAGCTCGTTCATGAACGAGATGCGCGTGGCCAGCATGGCGTTGGCGGCGTACTTGGTGAACTCGGCGGAGCGCACATCCATGTACAGCGTGCGTTCGTGGTTGCGGTTGAACGGCGAGTACAGGCGCTTCATCATCGCGCGCGCCTGCTGGCCGTCGGCATCGTCGTCCACGCCGATCACGATACGGTCAGGACGCATGAAATCGTCCACGGCCGCGCCTTCTTTCAGGAATTCCGGATTCGAAACGACGGAGAACTTCACGTCGGCGTTGCGCTTGGCAAGTTCTTCCGTGACCGCCGCACGCACCTTGTCCGCCGTCCCCACGGGCACCGTCGACTTGTCGACAATCACCTTGAAGCTCTTTGCGTAGCGGCCGATGTTACGCGCTGCCGCCACGACGTATTGCAGGTCGGCCGAGCCGTCTTCGTCGGGGGGCGTACCCACGGCGATGAATTGCACGTCGCCATGCGCGACCGACGCTTCGACGTCCGTCGAAAATTGCAGACGGCCGGCTTCGCGGTTGCGGGCGATGACTTCCTGCAAGCCCGGCTCGTGAATCGGCACGCCGCCGTTGTTCAGGATCTCGATCTTGCGGGGATCGACGTCGAGACAGAACACGTCATTGCCGACGTCAGCCAGACAAGCACCCGTAACTAAGCCGACGTAGCCGGAACCGATGATGGTGATCTTCATGATATTGGGGTGTGATAAATCTTACGAAGCCGCCGGCACGTCGGCACGGCGTGGCGTATAGGTCTCCCAGCCGTTACAGCCGGGGCATTGCCAATAGAACAGGCGCGCACGGAATCCGCATTGGTCGCAGACGTAGCGCGGCAACGACTTGGTGCGTTGCGTGATGAGCTTGCCCATCAGTTGCAGGTCGGACTGCGTATCGCCTTGGGCGGTGGCGGCGTGCGCTTCGAGCAGACGTGCCATGCCCGGCGCACTCGGGGCGCGATGCATCTGCTCGCGCATGAGCTTGAGTGCGGCCTCCGGACCTTCAAGCGAAACCGTCTTTTCATAGACGATTTCCAGCAGGTCGTCCGACGGATTCTTGCGCAGCGCCTCGCGCAACATAACCAACCCTTCAGGGGCGCGCCCCAGCGCTTCATACGCCTTCATCACGCGCTTGGCGGCCAGGCCGAGATACATCGGATTCTGTTCTTCGATAGTGCGCAACACGCACAGCGCACCTTCGGCGTCACCGGCGGCGAGCAGCATATCGCCGCGCAACAGCGGGGCACGCACATTCGCAGGGTTGACCGCCAGCGCGGCATCCAGCTCGTGGCCGACGGCGTCGACATCCTTGCGTTGCAGCGCTTCTTGCGCCAATTCGCAATGGAATTGCGCAATTTCCTTACGATACGAGACGGCCGGATCGAGATCGCTCAGCGTCTCGGCCTCCGCCAGCGCTTTGCGCCACTCCTTCTCGATCTGATAGATCGTGAGCTTCGCGTGCTGTGCCGCTTTGGCGTATGCGCCCGTGTGCAGACGGCTGAACGCGTCTTCGGCGCGGTCGAGCAGACCCGCCTTGAGGAAGTCGTGACCGAGTTCGTAGAGCGCGTGTTCCTGATCGGCTTGCGGCAGATCGTGTCGCGAAAGCAAATTCTGATGCACGCGAATGGCGCGCTCCGTCTCACCGCGACGGCGGAACAAGCTGCCCAGCGCGAAGTGAAGTTCGGTCGTCTCGGGATCGAGCTTGGCGACTTCGATGAAGGCGTCGATCGCCTTGTCCGGCTGCTCGTTCAGCAGAAAATTCAGACCGCGGAAATAGGATGCCGGCAGATTGCGGCTTTCCGAGAGCAGGCTGCGCAAATCCAGTCGTGCGGCGACCCAGCCACAGCCGAAGATCACGGGGATGGCAAGTAGCCACCAGACCTCGAATTCCATGAATGCGTGTTGTCGTTGAAACAGTCGATGAGGATGACGAGTATTGCGTGCCGCGGCTTCGCCTTAGACTGGCGGCAGCATCGGCGGCTGATCGCTCGCTTCGGGTTCCCGCTGAGCACGGGCCAGATCGCGTCGCGTGCGGCGCAACTCAAGGCGCTGACGCATCAGACTCGGCAACGTGGCGAGCACACCGATGACGCCACCGACCACGAAAAACGCCAGGCCGATCATGATGAGCGGCGCCGTCCACGTATGCCCCAGGAACAGGTTCAACGTGACCTCGCCGGTGTTGGCGAGCGCCAGGCACAGCAACACCACGAATACGATCAGACGAACGATCCAAACAATCAGCTTCATGCCGAAAGGCTCCTGCGGCAGGATTGCCGTATGTTTTGCGACTTGGGCCGGCCAAACGTGACGAGGCGGAACGACGACAGCGTCGAGCCCCTCCCCGCGTACCGGGCAGGCACGTGGGCGTATTGTACCGGATGTGCCCTGTGAGGCGTCGTTCCTGCAAATGCCTTCACATTTCCGGCGCTTGTCCGCACTCGCGGAGCATTGCCGAACGCCGGAGACAAAAAAAGCGCCCGAAGGCGCTTTTTTTGCGTAGTAGATCCCAAAGGGCCTTATTGGTCCGACGCCTTGTGATCAACCCGCTCTCGCAACTCCTTGCCCGGCTTGAAGTGCGGCACGAATTTCTCCGGCACCATCACTTTCTCGCCCGACTTCGGGTTGCGGCCGACGCGCGGTGGCCGACGGTTGAGCCCAAAACTACCGAATCCGCGGATTTCGATTCGATGACCGCGCGCAAGCGCATCGGCCATCGCGTCGAGAATCGTCTTCACCGCGAAATCGGCATCCTTGAGCACCAACTGGGGAAACCGCGCCGCCAACTGGTTGACCAATTCAGACTTGGTCATAGGCCTTGGACCTTACTGATTCTGGCTGTCCAGCTTGGCCTTGAGCAGGGCACCGAGATTCGTGGTGCCGCTCGCTGCCGAGCTATCCGACGACATCTTGCTGATCGCTTCCTGTTGCTCGGCCGAATCCTTGGCCTTGATCGACAGGTTGATGTTGCGCGACTTGCGATCGATGTTGACGATCATTGCGTTGACGGCTTCGCCTTCCTTCAGCACGTTACGGGCATCTTCCACACGGTCGTGCGAGATTTCCGATGCGCGCAGGTAGCCTTCGACGTCATCGCCCAGCGAAACGACAGCACCCTTCGGATCGACAGCCTTGATGGTGCCGTCAACGATCGAGCCCTTGTCGTGGATCGCCACGAACGTGTTGAACGGGTCGCCTTCGAGCTGCTTGATACCCAGCGAGATGCGTTCCTTCTCGACGTCGATGCCCAGAACCACCGCTTCGACTTCGTCGCCCTTCTTGTACTTGCGAACAGCTTCTTCGCCGGCTTCGCTCCACGACAGATCCGAGAGGTGGACCAGGCCGTCGATGCCGCCAGGCAGACCGATGAACACGCCGAAGTCGGTGATCGACTTGATTGCGCCCTTGATCTTGTCGCCCTTCTTGAAGTTGCGCGAGAAGTCATCCCACGGGTTCGGCTTGCACTGCTTCATGCCGAGGCTGATACGACGACGGTCTTCGTCGATCTCGAGCACCATGACTTCGACTTCGTCGCCCAGCTGGACAACCTTGGTCGGCGCAACGTTCTTGTTGGTCCAGTCCATTTCCGACACGTGAACCAGGCCTTCGATGCCCGATTCCACTTCGACGAATGCGCCGTAGTCGGTGATGTTGGTGACCTTGCCGAACAGGCGGGTGCCTTGCGGGTAACGGCGAGCAATGCCTTCCCACGGATCTTCGCCGAGTTGCTTAACGCCCAGCGAGACGCGGCCCTTCTCTTGATCGAACTTGAGGATCTTGGCGGTGACTTCCTGGCCAACCGACAGAACTTCGCTCGGGTGACGCACGCGACGCCATGCGATGTCGGTGATGTGCAGCAGGCCATCGATACCGCCGAGGTCGACGAACGCGCCGTAGTCGGTGATGTTCTTGACCACGCCCTTGACGATCGCGCCTTCCTTGAGCGTTTCGAGCAGCTTGGCGCGCTCTTCACCCTGGGTGGCTTCGATCACGGCACGGCGCGACAGCACGACGTTGTTACGCTTGCGGTCGAGCTTGATAACCTTGAATTCGAGGGTCTTGCCTTCGTACGGGGTCGTGTCCTTGACCGGACGCGTGTCAACCAGCGAACCCGGCAGGAATGCACGGATGCCGTTGACCATCACGGTCAGACCGCCCTTGACCTTGCCGGTAATCGTACCGGTCACGAGGTCGCCCGATTCGAGGGCCTTTTCCAGTTGCAGCCACGAGGCCAGACGCTTGGCCTTGTCGCGCGACAGCACGGTGTCGCCGTAGCCGTTTTCCAGGGCGTCGATCGCCACGGAAACGAAATCGCCGGCCTGAACTTCGACCTCGCCCTGATCATTCAGGAATTCTTCGATGGGGATGTACGCTTCGGACTTGAGGCCGGCGTTGACGACCACGAAGTTGTGGTCAACCCGAACGACTTCTGCGCTGATGACTTCACCAGCACGCATGTCTTGGCGGGAGAGCGACTCTTCGAAAAGCGCCGCGAAAGATTCGTTGGTCGAGGTTTGCAGGTCGGACATAAAAGTGGATTACGCCGCTGACGTCCGTCTACCGAGCGGGTTGACGCTAACGTACAACGGTTGGGTTAATGGTTAGACAAAGCCCGGCCGGATGACTGCATGAAACACCCGGTCAGGCGCCTTGCGGGTACTGCACTTGCGCGAACCATTCGAGCACCTGAGCCACCGCCTGATCGACGTTGAGCCCCGATGTGTCGAGTACCCGCGCACCCTCTGCCGGCCTTAGCGGTGCTTCCGCACGGGTACGATCCCGCGCATCACGCGCCTCAAGATCCAGCATGAGGCTGTCTATGTTAGCAGAAAATCCTTTTTCTATCAATTGCTTATACCGCCTCTCGGCACGCGCCTGTGGCGTGGCGGTCAAAAAGACCTTCAGATCGGCTTCCGGAAAGATCACCGTCCCCATGTCACGGCCGTCCGCCACAAGGCCCGGTGCGGTCTTGAAGCCCCGCTGGAGCGCCGTGAGCGCCTGGCGTACCGCCTTGTGCACTGCGATACTCGACGCCCGGTTGCCGATCGCCTCCGCACGGATCGCGTCGGTCACGTCTTCGCCGGCCAGCCAGATCCGCTGATCGCGAAAACGCACGTCAAGCGTCTCGGCGAGCACCGCCAGCGCGCTGACATCGTCCGGATCGATCCCGTGGCGCGCGCTCGCCAGCGCGGTCAGCCGGTAAAGCGCCCCGCTGTCGAGGTAATGAAAGCCCAGCTCGTCGGCCACGCGGTGCGCCACCGTGCCTTTGCCGGATGCCGTCGGGCCATCCACCGTAATGACCGGAATCGAGTCGTCCACCACCGTCAAATCAGGCATCCCTTCGTCTCTGTCTATTCAACACATTAAAAAATAATACTTCCCATCTAAATAATAATGATTATCATTTAGATATGGGCGCTATTTTGCGTCGCCGGAAGATGTCACTGCCATGCAAAGCCGCGATTATCCCTTAGCTCGCCCCGAATGGGTGCCGCCGCCCGATCGGCAAAACCGTACGCCGCGTCGCGCGCAGCGGTGGATGGGGTTCGCCGGGGCGGGAACGCTGATCGCCGTCGGCTATATGGATCCGGGCAACTGGGCCACGGCCATCGCCGGTGGCGCCCGCTATGGCTACACGCTGCTGAGCGTAGTGTTGCTCTCGAGCGTCATGGCATTGTTGTTGCAGTGGCTGGCCGCGCGCGTGGGTCTGGTGACCGGACGCGATCTCGCGCAACTCTCACGTAGCCAGTATAGCCGTCGCACCTCTCTGGCGTTATGGGGGCTTTGCGAGATCGCGATCATCGCCTGCGATCTTGCCGAGATCATCGGCAGCGCAGTGGCGTTGCAACTGCTGTTCGGTCTATCGCTACCCGTAGGCGTGGTGCTCGCAGGAGCCCTCGCATTCGCGATGCTCGGGTTGCAAGGCTTTGGGCAGCGACGCCTTGAAGGTGCCGTCGCCGCATTAATTCTGCTCACGGCGGGTTGCTTCGCGGCGCAACTGGCGCTCGCGAATCCCGACTGGGGCGCGGCCGCCGCAGGTCTGCGTCCGCGCAGCGAGATCGTGGCGCAGGCTGGCATGCTCTGGCTCGCCACCGGCATTCTCGGCGCGACAGTCATGCCCCACAATCTTTACCTCCACTCGGCACTGCTTCGCATGCGAGGCGAGGCCATGCCCGAACGCACGCCTGCGGCCATGCACCGTGCGCTGCGCACGACCCAATGGGACACCACGCTCTCGCTCGGTTTCGCGTTCCTGATTAACGCCGCGCTGCTGATCCTGGCCGCAGCCGTCTTTCATGCCAGCGGGAACACGTCGGTGGAGTCACTCGGCGACGCACACAAGCTGCTCGCGCCGCTGCTCGGCAATCAATGGGCCGGGGTGATGTTCGCGGTCGCGTTGCTCGCCTGCGGCCTGAATTCGACCGTGACGGCAACGCTTGCCGGCCAGGTCACGATGGAGGGCTTTCTGAATCTGCGAATGAGGCCCTGGCAACGTGCGCTTATCACGCGTGCGCTAGCCCTTGTTCCCGCCCTGTTGATTGTCGGCCACGGCGGAGAAGCACAGACGACGAACCTGCTGATCTTCAGTCAGGTGATTCTGAGTCTGCAATTGCCCTTCGCCGTGATTCCGCTCGTACGATTTGCTGGCGACGCGAAGCTCATGGGCCAATGGAGAGTACGCGGCATGCTGCTTGCAAGCGCATGGCTGATCGCTGGCGCGATCGTTGCCCTCAATGGCGTGCTCCTATGGCAGGCGCTGACCGGACAAGGGTGAGAGAACAGATGGGGCAAACATCGCTGAAGCGAATTCGCCCCAGCGATGATTCAAAGCTCGACCATCATTGAAGCCCCACCCGACTTTCAGGATGCGACTCGTGCGAACTCCGCGAAGTAGGTCGGGAATGTCTTGGCGACACACTTCGGATCGTTGATCGTGACAGGCACGCCGCCAAGGCTGACGAGCGAGAAGCACATCGCCATCCGGTGATCGTCGTAGGTGTCGATAGCAGCATTGGCAGTGAGCGTAGCCGGTGGCGTCACGCACAGATAATCGGCCCCCTCTTCCACCGTCGCACCGACTTTTCGAAGCTCAATCGCCATCGCCGCCAGCCGATCCGTTTCCTTCACTCGCCAACTCGCCACATTGCGCAGCGTCGTCGTACCATCCGCGAACAAGGCCGCGACTGCAATCGTCATAGCTGCATCGGGAATGTGGTTGAAGTCCATGTCCACGGCGCGCAGCTTGCCTGAGGGCGTATCGATGCCGTGCACCTCAATCGCGTCGTCGAACATCGTGACGCGCGCGCCCATTGCCGCAAGCGCGTCGACGAAACGCACGTCGCCCTGCATGCTGTCGCGCCCCACACCTTCGACGCGCAACGGCCCACCGCCGATGGCGCCGGCCGCGAGGAAATACGACGCCGACGACGCATCGCCCTCAACACGCACCTCTCCAGGACTCCGGTACTTCGCACCATCGGCATCGGCGGCAGGCAGCGTGAATCGCGACCAACCATCCTGACGCACGTCGATACCGAATCGACGCAGCAGGCGCAACGTGATGTCGATATACGGCTTCGAAATCAGCTCGCCCTCGACCTCCACAACGATCTCTCCCGTCGCGGACGGCAGCAGCGGCAACGTCAGCAATAGTGCCGTCAGGAACTGACTGGACACATCGCCGCGCACGCGAATCGGTGCGGCAGGCGCGATCACCTCAGCCGGCTTGATATGCAATGGCGGGTACCCGGCATTACCGATGTAATCGATCTGCGCGCCGAGCTGACGCAGCCCATCCACCAGATCCCCGATGGGACGCTCATGCATGCGCGCCACGCCCGAGACTTCGTAGTCGCCGTGACTCAGCGACAACGCGGCCGTCAACGGACGAATCGCCGTGCCCGCATTCCCCATGAAGAGCTTTGCGGCCTTCACCGGGAACACGCCGCCGCAACCCTCGACGATGAAATCGCGCGAGTCGCCGACCTGCGTCCACTTGACGCCCAGTGCGGCCAGCGCGTCGAGCATGACCTGTGTGTCGTCCGACGCCAGCAGCTCACGCACATGCGTCGTACCGCGCGAGAGTGCCGCGAGCAGCAGTACGCGGTTCGAGATACTTTTCGAGCCGGGCAGACGAAGCGTGCCTTCGGCGTGGCCGTAAGGGCCGAGATCGAGCGTTTCCATTACTTTTCCTGTTGCTTGGCCCAGTCCGTTCGCGCCTGACTGGTGCGAGCGAACACGGCCTCGAGGCCGGTACCGTCACCGGCATCGATCAATTGACGCAGCGAACCGAGGGTGGCGAGATAGCCGTCCAGTTCGGCGAGCAGCGCGTCGCGGTTGGCGACACAGATGTCACGCCACATCTCCGGGTTCGACGCCGCAATACGCGTGAAATCCCGAAAACCACCGCCAGCGAATCCGAACTTCAACGCAGCGTCCGGTGCGTCGAGAATCTGCGCGATCAACGCGTACGACAGCACGTGCGGCAAATGGCTGACCGACGCGAACACGCGATCGTGCTGTCGCTCGGTCATCTCCGAGACCCGCGCACCGGTCGCCTCCCACATCGCCCGCACGCGTACGACATCGCCTGCACGATTGGCCGGTTGCGGGCACAACACGACCCGACGGTCGCGGTAGAGATCGACCTTTGCGGCGTCGACACCGGACAGCTCCGCCCCGGCAATCGGGTGCCCGGGCACGAAACGCCAGGCCTCGTCGCCCAGTGCCTCGTGCGCGGCGGCGACGGCATCCGTCTTGGTGCTGCCAGCATCGGTCACGATCGTCTCGCCGCTCAGATGCACACGAATGGCCGCAAGCAGCGCCGGCGTCTGCGCGACGGGTGCGGCGAGCAGCACGATGTCTGCCCCCGAAACCGCGTCTGCCATCGACGTGGCAGCCCGATCGATCACACCAAGTTCGCAAGCCCGGGCGAGCGAGGCTTCGGTCCGGCCGACGCCTACGACTTCGTTCACCGCGTCAGCGGCTTTGAGCGCACGTGCCAGCGAACCGCCGATCAGTCCGACGCCGCAGATAACGAGTTTATTAAGACGCATGGTGGTCCGCCTGTCGTTCAGGCGGAACGCGGGTACGACCCGAGCACCTTGCAGTAAGCCGCATTCTGACGAAGCGCCTCGAGCGCTTTCGCAACGTTCTCATCGTCGCGATGCCCCTCGAAGTCGACGTAGAAGTAATACTCCCACGTACCACTCTTCGCGGGACGCGATTCGAAACGCGTCATCGACACGCCGTTGTTCGCCAGCGGTTCGAGCAACGCCACAACCGCGCCGGCGCGGTTCGGCACTGAGAGAATCAGCGACGTCTGATCGCGACCGCTCGGTGCAGGGTCCTGCGTACCGACGACGACGAAGCGCGTACGATTGTGCGGGTCGTCCTGCACGTGCGAGAAAGCGATTTGCAGTCCGTACTGCGTCGCTGCCGACTCGCCGGCAATCGCCGCGATGGACGGGTCGGCTGCCGCCATGCGGGCGGCTTCGGCATTGCTCGACACGGCCTGACGCTCAAGCTGCGGAAAGTGTGCCGTGAGCCAATGCTGGCATTGCGCCAGCGACTGTGCATGCGAGCAGATACGCGTCACGCCGTCGAGCGTGCCGGTGCGCGACATCAGGTTGTGATGAATCGGCAGCGCCACCTCGCCACCGATGGTGAGCGGGCTTTGCAGCAATAGGTCCAGCGTGCGCGACACAACGCCTTCGGTCGAGTTCTCGACGGGGACGACACCGAAATCAGCACTGCCCGCCTCGACAGCGCGGAACACTTCGTCGAGCGACGGGCACGGCAGGCCCTTCACGCTCTGGCCGAAATAGGACAAAGCCGCTTGCTCACTGTAGGTTCCCGCCGGGCCGAGATAGGCCACGGTCATTACCTTTTCCAGCGCGCGGCTGGCCGACATGATTTCGCGCCAGATAGACGCGAGATTGTCACCATAAAGCGGGCCGTCGTTAGCTTGTTGCAGACGCGAAATCACCTGCAGTTCGCGCTCAGGCCGGAACACGGCCGCGCCGAAACGCTTTTTGACCTCACCCACTTCCAGGGCGACAGCCGCACGTTGATTCAACAGCTTGAGCAGCTGCGCGTCGATAGCATCGATTTTCTCGCGCAAGGGGCGCAGCGATGCGTTCAGATCGTCTTCCATGGAGCGTATTGTCTTCTTGCTATGTGACATGGTCAGGCAACTCCCAGCGCGACGCTCTCAATCAAGTTGAGGAACACGCGTCGCACTGGCGATGTGCCCTCGTCAGCCGTGGCTGCGCTCGAATTCGCGCAGGTAGTCGACCAGTGCCTCGACGCCGGAAAGCGGCATTGCGTTGTAGATCGAGGCGCGCATGCCTCCCACGGACTTGTGGCCCTTGAGTTGCAGCAGGCCGCGCTCGCGAGCGCCAGCCAGGAAAATTTCATTCAGTGCGTCGTCGTTCAGGAAGAACGGCACGTTCATACGCGAGCGGCAATCCGGCGCGACCGACGTGCGATAGAAGCCGCTGCCGTCGAGATACCCGTACAGCAGATCGGCTTTCGCCTTGTTCGCTGCCTCCATTGCCGCCAGACCGCCCTGACGCTTGAGCCACTGGAATACCAGACCAGCGATATAGATGGCGTACGTCGGAGGCGTGTTGAACATCGAATCGTTCTCGGCCACGATCTTCCAGTCGAAAGCGCTCGGCGTGAACGGCAGCGCGCGGCCCAGCAGATCGTCACGAACGATGACGACCGTCAGCCCCGACGGGCCGATATTCTTTTGTGCACCGCCGTACATCACACCAAACTTCGACACGTCCATCGGACGAGAAAGAATGTGCGAGGAAACGTCGGCAACCAGCGGCACGTCCGGCAAGCCGGCAGCCGCCAGATCGGGGGTCCAGAAATACTCGACGCCGTGAATCGTCTCGTTCGTGCAGATGTGCACGTACGCCGGATCCTTCGAAAGCTTCCACTCGTCGACTTTCGGCAAGCGAGTGAACTTCTCGGCCTCGGTACTCGCGGCAATGTTGACGTCGCAATACTTGCGCGCTTCCTTCTCCGATTTGACGGACCACGAACCGGTCACGACGTAATCGGCCGTGCGGCGTTCATTGGCACGCGCGCCGCCCAGTAGATTCATCGGGATGATGGCGTTCTCGGCAAGCGCGCCACCCTGCATGAACAGAATGCGGTAATTGTCCGGGACGGCCAGCAGCTCGCGCAGATCGGCTTGCGCCTGCGCCAGGATGCTCATGAACTCCCGACCGCGATGGCTCATCTCCATCACGCCCATACCGGCACCGTGCCAGTCGAGCATCTCCTCGGCCGCCTGGGTGAGGACCTCGGCCGGCAATGCAGCCGGGCCGGCGGAAAAATTGAAAGCGCGCGTCATAATGGATTTGCTGCAGTAAAAGTGAAACGCAAGCCGGCGGAATTTGACCCGTGCGGCTTGCGTTTCACGTCTTGACTCGTTTAGCGGCTGCGGCAAAGACTCACTATACCGCCAGTTAGCCATCAGGTGCGGGCATCCGACCCAATTCAGACGCCAACCGACCGCCTCTCGGAATGATCCGATCCGACGTCTGCGTTGGTGGCGGCATTGAATCCCCCAACGCAAAATGGCCGTTTGCGATCTCTCGCAAACGGCCATTATCCGGCAATCCCCGAGGGGACCGACCGAAATTTACTTCTTGGCCGGAGCCTTCGGTGCCGACTTGGCAGCCGCAGCGATTTCGGCGTCAGCTTGCTTGCTGGTCGCGTCGATCGATTGCGGCATGTACTTCTGCATCAGACCGCCAACGACTTCCTGGCCAACCTGATCCTGCACCTTGATGTACTTCTGGCCGACAGCGCTCTTGTAGAAAGCGGTCAGACCCTTGATTTCGTCGGTGGTGTAGAACTTGCCGTATGCGTTGTACTGCGCTTGCACAGCGTCGTTCTTGAAGGCGTCGGTCGTGAAGACCTTGCCAGCGCCGTCAACCAGCTTCTGCACCGAGTTTTGTTGCAGCGTCGGCACGATGGCCTGCTTCTGCGCGTCGCTCAACGTCTTGTTCTCGACCAGTTGGCGCTCGAGCACTTGCGGGGCCAGTTGCTTGGCCTGACCTTGTGCACCTTCGCCGATCGCGCTGACGAGTTTGTTCGAGTCGATGGCGTCCAGCAGCTCCTTGATGGCTGCCTTCTTGTCCGCGTCAAGCGGAGCGCTCTGCTGAGCCATTGCCATTGCCGGTGCTGCGAGCAGCAGCCACATCCACTTCTTGACGTTGTGTTGCATAGTAATAGTCACTCCAAAGTTCGTCCGCCTTCGCTGACGATAAATAGATGCATCCTCGCCTGGGCACTTCACTGCATCGGGCCAGATTTTACTGACTTTTTGGGGCAATGCACCCCTAGATTACATCGAGTTACGCCGGTATTACTCCGTGACATCCGCTTCCGGCGTCTCATCGTCGCCTTGCGCATCGCCATTTTCGGCGACTTCCGCGTCGGACTCAACGATGCGTTGCAAACCCGAGAGCGTCGTCCCTTCGTCCAGGCTGATCAGCGTCACTCCTTGCGTGGCGCGACCCATTTCGCGAATCTCGGAGACGCGCGTGCGAATCAGCACCCCGCCGGTCGTGATCAGCATGATCTCGTCATCCGGATCGACCAGCGTCGCCGCAACCACCCGGCCGTTGCGCTCGCTCGTCTGGATCGCAATCATACCCTTAGTGCCACGGCCGTGGCGGGTATATTCCGTGATCGACGTGCGCTTGCCGTAGCCGTTCAAAGTCGCCGTCAGCACCGACTGCTGCTCGTTCTCGGCGACCAGCAGTGCAATCACGGTCTGACCGTCTTCGAGCTGCATGCCACGAACGCCACGCGCCTCGCGACCCATCGGACGCACGTCGTTCTCGTCGAAGCGCACAGCCTTGCCTGCGTCGGAGAACAACATGACGTCGTGGGCGCCGTCGGTAATCGCTGCGCCGATCAGCACGTCGCCGTCGTCGAGGTTCACCGCGATGATGCCCTTCTTGAGCGGACGGCTGAAGGCCGCGAGCGGCGTCTTCTTGACCGTGCCCAAGCTCGTTGCCATGAACACGAAGCGATCTTCCGTGTACTCCTTGACCGGCAGCACCACGTTGATCTTTTCGCCTTCCTGCAACGGGAACATATTGACGATCGGACGGCCACGCGAGTTCCGCGAACCCTGCGGCACTTCATAAACCTTGATCCAGTAGACGCGGCCACGGTTCGAGAAGCACAGGATCGTGTCGTGCGTGTTCGCGATGAACAGCGTATCGATCCAGTCGTCGTCCTTCGTGGCTGCCGCCTGCTTGCCGCGACCGCCACGCTTCTGCGCACGGTACTCGGACAGCGGCATCGACTTGATGTAACCCGAATGCGACAACGTCACGACCATGTCCTGCGGCGTGATGAGATCTTCGGTATCGAGTTCGGTTGCGTTGTGTTCGATGGTCGAGCGGCGGGCGTCGCCGAACTCGGCGCGCACGGCGGTCAGCTCTTCGCTGATGATGGCCGTCACACGCGGCGGGCTAGCCAGAATGTCGAGCAGGTCGGCGATTTGCGCCATCACTTCCTTGTACTCGGAAACGATCTTGTCCTGCTCCAGACCGGTCAGGCGTTGCAGACGCATCTGCAGAATTTCCTGCGCCTGCGTTTCCGACAAGCGGTACAGCCCATCCGGCTGCACGCCCACGGTAACGTCGAGTCCTTCCGGACGGTAGGCCGCCAGGCCACCCTGCGTTTCCGTCTCGGCGCGCGCCAGCATCTCGCGCACGACCGACGAATCCCACGACTTCTCCATCAACGCCGCCTTCGCGATCGGCGGCGTCGGCGCTGCCTTGATGATCGCGATGAAGTCGTCGATGTTAGCGAGTGCTACCGCCAGACCTTCGAGCACGTGGCCGCGCTCGCGGGCACGACGCAGTTCATAGACAGTGCGGCGAGTAATCACTTCGCGGCGGTGCGCCAGGAAGTGCACCAGCATTTCGCGCAGATTCAGCAGCTTTGGCTGGCCGTCGACCAGCGCCACCATGTTCATGCCGAACGTGTCTTGCAACTGCGTGTGCTTATACAGGTTGTTCAGGACAACCTCGGGTACTTCGCCACGCTTGAGTTCGATCACGACACGCATACCGCTCTTGTCGGACTCGTCGCGAATGTCGGAAATACCTTCCAGACGCTTTTCGTTGACAAGTTCGGCAATCCGCTCGAGCAGTGAGCGCTTGTTAACCTGGTACGGCAGCTCGTCGACGATGATCGCCACGCGCTGGCCGCGATCAATGTCTTCGAAGTGCGTCTTGGCACGCATCACCACACGGCCACGGCCGGTGCGATAACCTTCGCGCACGCCCGAAATGCCATAGATGATGCCGGCGGTCGGGAAGTCCGGCGCCGGAATGATCTCGATCAGTTCGTCGATGGTCGCTTCCGGGTTCTTCAATACATATAGGCAACCCTCGACGACTTCGTTGAGGTTGTGCGGCGGGATGTTGGTTGCCATACCCACGGCGATGCCCGACGAACCGTTGAGCAGCAGGTTCGGGATGCGCGCGGGCAGGATCAGCGGTTCCTTTTCGCTGCCGTCGTAGTTCGGTCCGAAGTCGACTGTTTCCTTGTCGATGTCGGCAAGCAACTCGTGGCCGATCTTGGCCATACGAACTTCGGTGTATCGCATGGCTGCGGCGTTGTCGCCGTCGACCGAACCGAAGTTACCCTGGCCGTCGACCAGCATGTAGCGCAGCGAGAAAGGCTGCGCCATGCGAACGATGGTGTCGTATACAGAGGCGTCGCCGTGCGGGTGGTACTTACCGATGACGTCACCGACAATACGCGCGGACTTCTTGTAAGCCCGGTTCCAGTCGTTGTTCAGTTCGTGCATGGCGAACAACGCGCGGCGGTGAACTGGCTTCAGGCCATCGCGCACATCCGGCAAAGCGCGGCCGACGATCACGCTCATGGCGTAATCGAGGTACGACCGCCGCATTTCTTCTTCGAGCGAAATCGGGAGAGTTTCTTTGGCGAACTGATCCATTATCCGTGTCTATCAAGCCCTAATCGCGATAGGCGGCTGCCGGCGATATGATCATGCGATTCTAACATGCCCGTCATAGGCATCCGAAACGAGCGTGATGCGATGCACAAGAGACGTCTGGCACGCCAAAACGTCAAACAAGGGAAAGAAATGAAACGGTTGGCGAGGGGCCTCAAAAGGTGTTGCGCTCAAACCACAACTGCGCCACGACGGGCGGCAAAGCTGGGGTTTTTCTCGCGAGCGTCCGAATCGCTATGGCAAAATGCCGTGGCATAAGTTAGACATTATTCGAAGTGCATGGGCCATGCTTTCGCGCATTTGCCGATGTTATACTTCGAGCGATGTAAGACTTTGGTTCTGTCGTCTAGGCTCGCAGTAAACCTGCGGTAATCTCATTTCGAGAGGAGAAATATGAATAAATTCGCTAAGCTCGCGATCGTTGCAGCTACCGCAGTGATGGCTGCTTCGGCTATGGCCCAAAACTACGTCCAGACCGCTCCGGGCCCGATTGCGGCCTCGAAGCAAGCCGTCAACGACAACTGGGTGAACGGCAGCGGCGAGTGGGTTTGGAAGAACGGCTCGGACGAACTGTGCTGGCGCGATGCGTACTGGACCCCGGCTACGGCCAACGCCAAGTGCGACGGTTCGATCATCGCTCAAGTCGCAGCTCCGGCACCGACCCCGGTCGCTCCGGTCGCTCCGGTTTCGCAAAAGGTCACGTACCAAGCTGACGCACTGTTCGACTTCGACAAGGCTGTCCTGAAGCCGGCCGGCAAGCAGAAGCTGGACGACCTGGCTGGCAAGGTTCAGGCTCTGAACCTGGAAGTCGTGGTTGCTACGGGCTACACGGACCGCATCGGTTCGGACAAGTACAACGACCGTCTGTCGCTGCGCCGCGCTCAAGCTGTGAAGGCTTACCTGGTCAGCAAGGGCGTCGAAGCCAACCGCGTGTACACGGAAGGCAAGGGCAAGCGTAACCCGGTTACGACCGATTGCAAGGGCCCGGTTAACGCCAAGCTCAAGGCTTGCCTCGCACCGGATCGTCGCGTGGAAGTCGAAGTCGTCGGCACGAGCAAGTAATACGCTCTACCGGCAACGAAAAAACCCCGCCTCGGCGGGGTTTTTTTTCGTCCTTCGATAACGATCAGGTAGCCGGATCAAACGATGTGCCGCGCGCCGGTGCGCCAACGACCTCAGGCCTCGCTCCCCAACTGTGGGTATTGGCGCCTGACCATGAACGCCATCAGCGCCTTGACCGGACGGTCGCGCCACCACGATCCGGTCTCCAGCGGCTTGAACATCATGCGCGTGGCGGCCTCCACCGGCATGTACTGCTTCATGACGTCGCCCGACTTCTCAAGGAAGGCATCCCATGTCATCGTCTCAAACGGCGGCGGCGTGCGCCAGAATCGGTTGAGCGGCTCGAAGGCAAACGCGATGTCTTCGTCGCGCACCAGTTCGCTGCGCGCCACCATCGTGCGCAACCGGCTGATGACCCCGTGCTGCTCCACCGCGTTGTATCGGTCGAAGGTCTTGCGGAAATAACGGTAGTGGCCCACTTCCTCGCTGCTCAGCTTATGCATCATCTGCTTGAGCTCCTCGACCGGCATATACGATTCGAGGCAGCGGTAGATCATGGCCGTCTGCGTCTCCGTGACGCACCGCGACAACGCTTCGAGCGCCAGCGACGGGCGCATGTACTGCACGTCGCAGCGTGGCTTGTAGCGCGCCAGAAACGCCTCGTAAGCCTGAGACCAGTCGAACTCCGGCCATACACGGGCGATATAGTCTTTCGCGAGTCGCCCGTGCTCGACTTCCTCGGGCAGCCAGGTGTCTTGAAGCCACGTGCGCATCTCGTCGTCGTCGCCATACATCTGGTTGAGCGTGGAGACAAACTCGGGGACACTGGTCTCGATGAACGACACCGTGGCAAGGGAATAGAAGATGAACGCGTTGCTGCGAACAGACGGCTCTGCTGCCATGACTCACGCTCCTATCGGCATAGGCGGTTGAACATGTACATGAAACGTCACGCGAAGGTTACAAAAGCATAGTATAGGAATTGGCCCAATATCGCAGTGCGGCAAACATTCGATGACAGATGCGTCGTCTTACTGCACGATGTCTTCACAATGCCAGCCGTACCGCGCCACCCCGAACACCGACACCTCATGACCCAACGCTACTGGTTGATGAAGTCCGAACCCGAAGAGGCGAGCATCGACGACCTCGCCAGCGCCCGGCAGCAAACCCTTCCATGGACCGGCGTTCGCAACTATCAGGCGCGCAACTTCATGCGCGACGACATGCAAGTGGGCGACGGCGTGCTCTTCTACCATTCGAGCTGCGCAGTACCCGGCATTGCCGGACTCGCCACGGTTGCTTCCAAAGCGTATCCCGATCCCACGCAATTCGACCCAAAGAGTCCCTACTTCGATCCCAAATCACGGCCCGACGCACCGCGCTGGCTGCTTGTCGACGTCAAGCTCGATCGCAAAACACGGCTCGTGCCGTTGACGGAAATGCGTGAAACGCCCGAACTCGACGGCATGCTCGTACTCGCACGCGGCAACCGTCTCTCGATCACCCCGGTGTCCCCCGAACATTGGAAATTCATTAGCAAGCACTTACTTAGAGCTTGATTTAGGAAAAGGATCCCAAGGGAACCAAAATTGTTGCGATAGCGTCTGTATAACGTTGCCGCCACACGCATAGTGCGGACCCACTCGCTAGCGATGTGGCGTCAACCGGTCAAACGTTCGCCGCCAAGATGCGAACTCACATTCGAAAAAGGACAACACTATGCGCAAGTCTCTCGCTGCTGCTCTTCTGATTGCGACTGCCGCCAACGCCGCGTATGCCCAGTCGGGCGACGAATCGACGCGTCAGGTTTCCGGCGTGCTGGGTCTTGAAGCGAACGCCACGAAGGAAGTGGAACAGGACACCGTGCACATCACCATGTCGGCACAGGAGCAAGGTCCCGATGCGGCCACCGTGTCGCGCAACCTCACGCAGAAGGCGAACAAGGCGATGTCCGTTGCCAAGAGCCAGAGCGCTGTCGACGTGCACACCGGCAACGTCTCGCTCTATCCGACGACCAACCGCGACGGCAAGATCACGGCCTGGCGCGGTCGTACCGAACTGCAAATGACGTCGAAGGATTTCGGCGCGGCGTCGCGTCTCGCGAGCCAGATTTCGGACCAGATGCAGATGGACGGTGTGTCGTTCTCGCTCTCGCGTGAAGCGCAGGAGAAGACGCAAGCCGAGCTGACCAATCAGGCGATTCAGGCGTTCCGCAATCAGGCGCAGAACAACGTGAAGGCGTTCGGTTACAGCGGCTACACGATCCGTCAGGTGCAGGTTGGCTCGAACGCGCCGATGATGCCGCGTCCGTACGCGATGAAGGCGATGGCCATGAGCGCCAGCGCCGACGCGGCCCCGCCGATGCAACTCGAAGGCGGCAAGACGCAAGTGACCGTCACGGTTTCGGGTACGGTGCAGATGAAGTAAGAGCGCCGTCCCGCAGACCTGCGGACAGCACAAAAAGCAATGCCGCCTCTGAAAATCAGAGGCGGCATTTTTTGCGACCTATGTGCCCGTTCGCGACGTCAGATCGCGACTCACTTGAAGCGGTCGCGCAGCAGGTTCTTCTGCACCTTGCCCATCGTATTGCGCGGCAGCTCCGCGACGACGTGCACACGCTTAGGCACCTTGAAGTTGGCAATGCGCTGCTTGAGTGCATCGATCACAGCGCGCTCGTCGGGTGCCTGCGCCCCGGCGCGCGGCACAATGACCGCGACCACCGCTTCGCCGAAATCCGGGTGCGGCACGCCGATCACGGCCGACTCGGCCACCCCGTCCATCTCGTCGATGAAGCCCTCGATTTCCTTCGGGTAGACGTTGTATCCGCCTGAGATGATGAGATCCTTCGAGCGGCCGACGATGTGCACGTAGCCATCCTCATCGAACTTCCCCACGTCGCCTGTCTTGAAGAAGCCGTCTGCGGTAAATTCCTCGGCCGTCTTCTCCGGCATGCGCCAGTAGCCCGCAAAGACGTTCGGCCCCTTTACCTGAATGTGCCCGATGTCGCCTTGCGCACTCGGCTGGCCGTCGTCGCCGACCACACGCACGGTCACGTCCGGCAGCGGCACGCCGACGGTGCCAGCACGGCGCACCTTCGCCGCGTCGCCGTGATACGGATTCGAGACGAGCATTACCGTCTCCGACATGCCGTAGCGCTCGAGAATCGTGTGTCCCGTGCGCTCGCTGAACGCGTCGAATGTCTCGCGCAGCAGCGGTGCCGAGCCCGAAATGAACAGGCGCATATGACGACACACTTCGCGATTCAGTCCCGGCTCGGCGAGCAGACGCACATAGTACGTCGGCACGCCCATGAATACGGTGGCCCTCGGCAGTTGATGCAGTACTTCGCGCGCATCGAACTTCGACAGCCAGATCATCTTGCTGCCGGAATAGAGCGCCCCATGACTTGCGACGAACAATCCGTGCACGTGGAAGATCGGCAACGCGTGCAGCAGCACGTCGGCGCCTCCTTCCGACTGAGGTTCGCGCCAACCCCAGAACGCATGCAGCACCCGCGTGTTGCTTGCGAGATTGCCGTGCGAGAGCATCGCGCCCTTGCTGCGCCCCGTGGTCCCCGAGGTATAGAGGATGGCCGCGAGATCGTCGGGTGCGCGCGGCACCGTGTCGAACGTGTCGCCGAACCACGCCGCGCGTTCAAGCAGCGAGCCGGTCCGGTCGTCGCCCAGCGTGAAGACATGTTTCGCGCCGTTCGTGAACGCAATCTTCGAGACCCAGCCAAAGTTCGACGGACTACACACCACCACATCCGGCTCGGCATTCTCGACGAAATAGGCGATCTCACTCTCGCGATACGCGGTGTTGAGCGGCAGATAGACGTACCCGGCACGCAACGTGGCGAGATACAGCAACAGCGCTTCGGGCGACTTCTCGACCTGCACGGCAACGCGGGCACCCGGCGTCAGATCCAGACTCGCGAGCAGGTTCGCGATGCGCGCGCTGGCGTGCTCAAGATCGCCCCAACTGTAGTAAAGCCCTTCGGGGGTCTCGATGGCGCACGCCGATTTATCCGCAGGGAAGCGTTCGGCAAAGAGTCGATAGAGGTTGGCGTCTTGCGTCATAAACAGAACCGGAAATCAATCAGAACGGGAAATACGTCGATAAACACTGCATAGAGAAGGCGAAGCGCACAAGGCGCACAAGACGCTCAACGCCCCCTGAAATCGGGCGGCCGCTTCTCGAGAAACGCGGCCACGCCTTCATGGTGATCGTGGGAGTCCCAGTAGGAGAAGGCTCGCTGCCACTCCGCCTCGGACAGCGGCGGCACTGGCGGCGCGAGTCGGGCAATCAGCCACTTGTTCAACTGCGCGGCAAGCGGTGCACCGGCCGCGATGCGCCGTGCGCAAGTGTAGCCTGCCTCCTCGACCGCCTCGTCGTCGACCACGCGGGTCAGCAGCCCTTTTTCGCGCGCCTCACTCGCGCCGAACACCCGCCCTTCGAGCAGGATTTCTAGCGTCGCCGCACGACCGGCCAACGCCAGCACGCCGCGCAACTCGCCCGGCGCCATAGGAAACCCGAGTTTGTTGATGGGCACGCCGAATCGCGCCCCCTCCCCCGCAATGCGCAAATCGCAGTGCGTGGCAATCTCCATACCTCCGCCCACACAAACGCCCTCGATCAACGCGACGCTCGGGTGTCGGCAACGCGCCAGCGCATCGAGCGTCGGTCCGATGATCTCGCCGTGATAGCGACGCAACGTGTCATAGCTGCCGCGCTCGACCGGAAACTCCTCGATATCCGCCCCGGCGGCAAAGTTGCCCTGCGCACCACGAACGACGATAGCGCGAACACGCGAGTCGTCGTCAAGCGCCTGCACATGCGCGCGTAGAGCGCGCCACATCGCCACCGAGATGGCGTTGAGCTTGGAGGGATTGGAAAGCGTGAGCGTCACCAATCCTTCGTCGAGCAGACTGTCGTCGCGCAGCACTTCGCCCACTACTTCGTTCACACGTGTCTCCATGAGGTTATCCGTCGTCACAGAAGACGCGACACCGCGCGCCCCAGCGCAGGCTCGCCGTCGATGAGCCGTTGCAGGGTCGCGTCGAGTTCATCGGGCTCGTAAAGATAATTCACCATCATTCCGCACGACTGCTTCGCGCCCTTCTTAGAGAGGTCAGCATGCCAGTTGATACGCTCCACGCGCGCGCCATTGCCGAGATGGAACCGCGCAACGGGGTCTCGCGGCTGTCCGCGCACGGTCTCGCGAGCAAGGTAGTGCGCCGCCAGCGCTTCGCCCAACGTGCGCTGCAACGCCTGCCCGCTCTTGCGATCGGGGGACGCCTGCAACCACGCCACCATCTGCGCCCCCGACGCTTGCGCCGCCAGCGACGGCTCCTGCGCAAGCAACTTCACACGCTTCGGCCCGAGGGCCGCGACAAGCGCTTGCGCCGACAGTTGCCGCAGCCAGTCGTTGAAGCCGGGAATCGGCGAGAGCGTTGCGAAGTTGCGCAGCTTCGGGAAGTCGACGTGCAACTCGTCGATCACACGCTTGAGCAGGAAGTTACCGAAACTCACGCCGCGCAGGCCCGGCTGCGTGTTCGAGATCGAGTAGAAGATCGCCCATCGCACGCGCCGCAGGTCTTCGAGCGGCGCTTTTTCGTCGAGCAGCGAATGAACGTCGGCCGCCATCTCCGGCACGAACGCCACCTCGACGAAGATCAACGGTTCGCGCGACATACGGGGATGGAAGAACGCGTAGCAGCGGCGGTCGGAATCGAGCCGGTTGCGCAAATCGGCCCACGACGAAATCTCGTGCACGGCCTCGTAGCGCATGAGCTTTTCGAGCAGCGACGCAGGCGAATCCCACGTGATCGGATGCAGTTCCAGCAGACCGACGTCGAACCAGGTCGAGAACAGGCTGCCCAGATCCTCTTCTAGCGCCGCCAGTCCGGGCAACACTGCGCGATGACGCAGCATGTCGGCGCGCCAGTTGACGAGGAACGGCAGACCGTCCGGCAGCGCGTTAAAGCGCTTGAGGAACCGCACGCGCGCGCTCCCCAACGCCCCGGCGAGACCGGTCGCCGTGCTGGTGGCGCGACGGCCGTCCTTCGCTGCATCCTTCGCCGCGTCTTTACTTGCGTCCTTGCCACTGTCCTTGATCGTGCCCTTGCCGTCGCTCCCAACTTCGCCATCGCTCGCGCAGATGTCAGCCACGACGGTGAGCAACGCCAGTTGCTCTTCGGCAGACGCCGTGCCATAGCGCGCCATGAACTCGCGCGCAGCTTCGTTGGCGGAAGAATCCGTCAGACGCGCTGAAAAGCACTGCGCCAGCTGTCGGCGCAACGCGTTCTCCGCCCGCGCCGACAGCGGTGCGGCGACGATCTTGCCGTCGCCCTTGCCGTCCTTGCCGTCTTTCGGTGCACCGCCCTGCCCGCCCGATTTGCCGCGTCCGAACCACTGCCCGAGCCGCTCCCCGAGCGTCGGCCTGGGCGACGGCACCGGCGCGCTCACGTCCGGCGCGCTCTCCGACGCACCGCGACCGGGTCCGGATGACGAGGGCGACGAAGACGCCGCCGCCATTGACGAATTCAGCGCTACAGGCACAGACATTGCGGACATGATCGGCTCATCCTTCATAGTTTCCTCTCAAGGCACGGGGCTCGGTTCGGCTGCCGCCATCTCACGTGATCTCACGTCATCCCATCAGCCGGTCCGGCAGCCACAACGACAGACCGGGCATCAGACAAATGAGCACGACAGCCACCACCATCAACACGACGAAAGGCATCACACCCCAGACGATGTCGCGCAATGCGATATCGGGCGCGGTGTTCTTGATCACAAAGATGTTGAGTCCGACTGGCGGGTGAATCAATCCCAGTTCCATGACAATCGTCATGACCACCCCGAACCACACCAGATCGAACCCGGCCGCGCGCAGCGGCGGCAGAATGATCGGCGCGGTCATCAGGATGATGCTCACCGGCGGCAGAAAGAAGCCCAGCACGACCACCATCAAGAGAATGGCGGCGAGCAGCACCCAGCGCGACAGTTGCAGCCCCACGATCCATTGCGCGGCCGACTGGCTGATGTGCAGATAGCTCATCACATACGAGTAAAGCAGCGACATGCCGATGATGAACATGAGCATGGTCGACTCGCGCAACGTCCCTGTGAGAATCGGCGCGAGTTGACGCGGCTTCCACATCCGGTAGATCACGGCGATGAGCGCGAGCGCCAGCAGCCCGCCCAGCCCGGCCGTCTCCGACGGCGTTGCGTACCCGCCGTAGAGCGCCGCCATCACACCGATGAGCAGCGTGACGAACGGCAGCACGCGCGGGAGCAGCGCCAGCTTCTCGCGCATCGTGGCCGGTGGCTCGCTTGGGAACGGCGACGGCGTGCCGTCGCGCGCCAGCGCCAACTGCGCGTTCGCGTATTCCTTGCGATAACGCCAGGCCGCGTAGCACGAGAACAGCCCCACGAGCAGCAGCGCCGGCACGATGCCCGCGAGGAACAGACGTCCCAGCGACTGCTCGGCGGCCACAGCATAGAGAATCATCGTGATCGACGGCGGCAGCAGGATACCCAGCGTACCGCCCGCCGCGATGATGCCCGCCGCAAACCCCGGCGAGTAACCGCGCTGACGCATCTCCGGAATCCCGGCGCTGCCGATGGCGGAACACGTCGCGGGACTCGACCCTGCCATGGCGGCAAACAACCCGCAGGCGAAGACGTTGGCGATGCCGAGCCCGCCCGGAATACGTCGCATCCACGCGTGCAGCGCAAGGTAGAGATCCTGACCCGCGCGCGACTTGCCGATGGCCGCGCCCTTCAGGATGAACAACGGAATCGACAGCAGCGTGATGCTCGCCATCTCCTCGTAGACGTTCTGCGTCACCGTGTCGAGCGACGACGCTGGCATGAAGCCGAACATGAACGCCACTGCGACAGCCCCCAGCGCGAACGCGATGGGCATCCCCGAAAACATGACGACGAGCGTTGCGCCGCCGTAGAGCAATCCGATCGTGAGCTCGCTCATGCGCGCCCTCCCGTGACGTGCTGCGTGGTGCCTCTCATCTCACACGCCCCGATGGCCACTTGCAGCAACAACTGGACGGTGAGCAACGTCATGCCGAATGCCATCAGGCCGTAAGGAATCGCCAGCGGCGGCCCCCATGTCGAACTGCTGGTCTGACCGTCGACATAGGCTTCCCAGAAGAGCGTCCATGACTTCCACGCGAAGAACGTGCAGAACAGGAACGTCAGAATGTCGACGAACCAACGTCGCACGCGATTCACGCGCGGGGAAAGCAGTGTCGTGATCGCTTCGATGCCGATGTGCCCGCGCAGATGCTGCACGTGCGCGGCCGACACGAAGGTCGCGCCGACCAGCAGGAACACGGCGGCCTCGTCCTGCCAGTCGGTCGCGAGTTTGAGTACGTGCCGCGCGAACACGCTGTAGCTGAGCACCAGCGCGGCCCCCACGAGCGCGAACATGCACACGACCATGAGCAGGCGGCTCACGCCCTGCAAGAGGGCGTCGAGCCGTCGCAACGCACGCGAACGGGCGACTGCCGGCTCCGCGCTCGCGACGGCCCCGCTCATGCAGGCACCTTCTCGGCCAGCGCGAGCAGCTTCGCGCACGTATCCGACTTGCTCGCGTAATCCTTCCACGCGGTGCGCCGGGCAATGTCGCGCCACTTCGTCACGGTCGCCTCGTCGAGGTCGTAGACCTTCGCACCGGCCTTCGTGTAGACGCTCGCGATCTGCGCATCGTCGGCCTTCGCCGCTTCCGTGCCGAACGCTTCCAGATCGGCCCCGACTTGCAGAATGACCTGCTGCTGATCGCGGGGTAGCTTGTCGAAGACCTGCTTCGACATGAGCAGTGGTTCCAGCATGAACCAGTACGACTTGTTGCGGCCGGTAGTCAGATGCTTCGAGACTTCTTCGAGACGGAACGACATCAGGCTGGTGGAGGACGTCATCGCCGCATCCATCGCGCCGGTCTGCATGGCCGCGTACAGCTCGTTCGACGGCAGCGAGATGACCGCAGCCCCCGCTTCCTTGAGCATCATGTCCATCTCGCGGCTACCGCCGCGCACCTTCAGGCCCTTTGCGTCCTCAGGTGCGACAAGCGGCTTGGACCGGCTGGCCACACCCCCGGCCTGCCAGACCCAACTCACGATCACAATGTCCTTCGCGGCGAGCACATCGGTCAGCACCTTGCCGATCTCGCCGTTGCGCCAGGCGTTGCCCTGCGCATATGAAGTCACAAGACCCGGCATCAATCCAATGTTCAGTTCCCTGACTTCGCCGCCCGCGTACGGCAGCGGATAGAGCGAGAGGTCGAGCGCCCCGCGACGCAACGCCGAGAACTGTGCGTTGGTCTTCATGAGCGAGCTGCCCGGATAGACCTGGAACTTCAGTGCGCCGTTGGTCCGCTTTTCGACTTCCTGAGCGAACTTGCGGCACAAACGGTCGCGAAAATCGCCTTCGGTCAGCGTGCCGCCGGGGAATTGATGGGAAATCTTGAGTGGGCCGGTTTGCGCGAATGCGCCGCCCCAAGGGCTGGCCAGACCACCGGTGACCAGCGCCGATGCGGCGCCGAGCATGAGTTGCCGCCGCAGCGGGGAAGGTGTTGTCTCCATGGCGTCTCCTGTCACTTTTGTCAGCGATGAACCTGCGAAGTCCGGTGCGTGACATCGCCCGAAGCCCGCTTCGCCAACCGCCGAAGACGGACGCCGGGTGCACCACCGGAAACGCCGGCACTGCATGTACGGATGACTGCTTTGTTTTTGAAGTTTCGAGTGCGCGAGTTGCCGCTCTCGGAATGAAATCGTATAGTTAAACCGTAACGGTGTATACAAATTGGCCGGTTAAAAAATACACTTTTGGCGTTTACCCCGATCTTCAACGGGGAATGCACGCGTTACTTTGGCAGCCATGAACCCCATCCGACCCCCGATCACGGGATCGAAACCCGACCGAGCGAGAGCGTCATGACCGTAAAACCGAAGCGATCGGAAGCGCTGCGACAGGCCATCGAGGAAAAGATTGCCGTGGGCGAGTACCCGCCCGGCATGCGACTGGACGAGGTCGAACTGGCCACTGCGTTCGGTGTGTCGCGCACACCGTTGCGTGAAGCACTGATTCAGTTGGCGTCGTCAGGGGTGATCGAGATCCGGCCGCGCCGGGGCGCGGTCGTCGCGCAAATCGACCCGCAGCGGCTGTGCGAGATGTTCGAGGTGATGGCGGAGCTGGAGTCGATGTGCGGACGGCTGGCGGCGCGCCGCATTACAGAAGATGAACTGGCCGAGCTACGGCAGACGCACGAAGCCAGCCGGGCGGCGGCCGAGGCGCGCGACATCGACACGTATTACGAAGTCAACGCGCACTTCCACGCGCTCATCTATCAGGCGAGTCACAACGCCTATCTTCAGGAGACGGCGCTGCAACTACACCGGCGTTTGCGTGTGTACCGCCGGTTGCAACTACGCGTGCGCGACCGGCCGCATCAGTCGTTCTCGGAACACGACGCCGTTTTTCGTGCCATCGAGGCAGGCGACGCGGACGCTGCATCGGAGCATCTGCGCGGCCACGTCACGGTGCAGGGAGAGCGCTTTGCGGATCTGATGGCGTCGTTGCATGCGCTCTCGCGCAAGGCGGGCTGAGGGCGGGCTGAGGGCATTATGCCCTCACGCCGCCGACGTCACCTGCGCGCGTCGATATGACCACACCAGCATGATCACGCCGGCGACGATCATCGGCAGCGACAGCCACTGGCCCATCGACAGACCGAACGACAGCAAGCCGAGGAAAGCATCCGGTTCGCGCGTGAATTCGGCGAGGAAGCGGAACAGGCCATAGCCGACGAGGAACATGCCCGACACAGCGCCCACCGGACGCGCACGACGCGCGAAGAACCACAGCAGCAGGAACAGCGCCACGCCTTCGAGCGCGAATTCGAACAACTGCGACGGGTAACGCGGCAGCCCGTGAAACTGCGCGAACACCATCGCCAGCGCGTGATCGGCCATCGCCTGCGGATGCGCGAACATCCACTGCGCATCTTCCGCGGCCGCTTGCGGGAACAGCATCGCGAAGCGCGAATCGGGCGACGTCACACGGCCCCACAACTCGCCGTTGATGAAGTTGCCCAGACGCCCGGCGGCCAGCCCCAACGGGATCATCGGGGCGATGAGATCGGTGCCTTCGAGCAGCGAGTGCCCGCGACGGCGCGTGAACAGCCACATTGCCACCAGCACCCCGAGAAAGCCCCCGTGGAATGACATACCGCCTTCCCACACCTTGAAGATGTCGAGCGGATTGGCCAGATAGAACGACAGCTTGTAGAAGATCACATAGCCCAGACGTCCACCGAAAATCACACCGAGCACGCCGTAAAACAGCATGTCGTCGAGATCCTGCGCCTTCCAGCCTTGCGCCGCGATGGACGGCTGGCGCACGCGCAAGCGTCCTACCAGCAGGAAAAGAATGAAGCCGACCAGATACATCAGGCCGTACCAGCGGATAGCGAGCGGGCCGAGATGAATCGCGACCGGGTCGAATTGAGGATGAATCAGCATGGATCAGAAGAATCGATTCGTGAACAAAAGTTCCGCCAGGGGACGCGGGGACTGCCTTCGCAAAGCGGCTGCCGTCTCCTCCGTCTCCTTGTTAGCAGCATGCGCTGTGCCGGTCGATGAAACGGCCCACCGGCACGCCACGGGATGGGCTGCACGATACCACGAGCATACGGCAGCGCGACATGTGCACGCGCTTGCACCTGCCACTTCCACGGTCCGGACACCCCGGAAGATCGGCTCAGCTGGAGAGCGTCGCACCCGGCGGGGTATGCGCCACGCCGCGCGCCGTCTCTAGAAACCCTTCGAGCACCGGCGTAACTTCGGCCGTGCGCCATAGCAGTCCGGTCTCGATCAGCGCGCTCGTCTCGCGCAGCGCCCGGTAGATCACCCCCGTGCGTCGCAAGTGGCAAAGCGATTGCGGCACCAGCGCCACGCCCATGCCCGCCGATACCAGACTGACAATCGTCTGCATCTGAATCGCCTCCTGTCCCACGCGGGGTGTGAGGCCGAGCGCCGCGTAGCATCCCATGATGATGTCGTAGAACGCCGGGGCCACGCGGCGGGGAAAGATGACGAGCGGCTCATCGGCGAAATCCGCCAGGCTCACCGGCGCACCGGGCTGGCCGTCGCTGCCCGCCGCTGACGCATCGTCCGCATTGCCTGCATCGCTGTGGCGTCCAGCAGGCAACGCAAGCATTAGCGGCTCCCGCACGATAGGCAGATAAGACAGTTCGTTGGCGTAGCGCGCAGGCACCGGCGGAATGAAGAGACCGGCGTCGATACGCCCGTCCATCAGCGCCTCGACCTGCACGTCGCTGGTCGCTTCGAGCAGTTGCAGCCGTACGCGCGGATAGCGTTCGCCGAACTCGCGTAACAGCGGGGGCAGGATGCCGTAGTCCGCCGTCGAGACGAAACCCAGCGAGAGCGTGCCGACCTCGCCGTGCGCGAGTCCTTGCGCGAGGGCGGGCAGCGCGTCGGCATCGGCCAGAATGCGGCGCACTTCGGGCAGCAGTTGCCGCCCCACGGCCGTCAGCTCGACGGAGCGGTTCGTGCGCACGAACAAGGGTGCGCCCAGCGACACCTCCAGCGCCCGGATTTGCTGCGAGAGCGGTGGCTGGGTCATCGAGAGCCGCTGTGCGGCGCGGCCGAAATGCCGTTCTTCGGCCACGGCGACGAAGTATCGAAACTGACGCAGGTCCATGATATGTTTTTCGACTCAATCCGAGTCAAATAATATATTTGACAAGCATTCAAGGAAAGACGAATCTTGACGTCCTCCCCATAAGACAAGCTGTAGTTTCACGGAAGACGACCATGCCTCATTACCGTTCCCGCACCTCCACGCACGGCCGCAACATGGCCGGCGCCCGCGCCCTGTGGCGCGCCACCGGCATGACCGACAACGACTTCGGCAAACCGATCATCGCCGTGGTGAACTCCTTCACGCAGTTCGTGCCGGGTCACGTGCACCTGCGCGATCTGGGCGCCATCGTCGCCAAGGAAATCGAGGCGGCGGGCGGTGTGGCCAAAGAATTCAACACCATCGCCGTGGACGACGGCATCGCCATGGGTCACGGCGGCATGCTCTACTCGCTGCCGTCGCGCGAACTGATCGCCGACTCCGTGGAATACATGGTCAATGCGCACTGCGCCGATGCCATGGTCTGCATCTCCAACTGCGACAAGATCACCCCGGGCATGCTCATGGCCGCCATGCGCCTGAACATTCCGGTCGTGTTCGTCTCGGGTGGTCCGATGGAAGCGGGCAAGGTCAAGTCGGGCGACGGTCAGGTCATCGCCAAGATCGACCTGATCGACGCCATGATCAAGGCGGCCGACCCGAAGATCAGCGACGCCGAAGTCGCCGAAGTCGAGCGCAGCGCCTGCCCGACGTGCGGCTCGTGCTCCGGCATGTTCACCGCGAACTCGATGAACTGCCTGACGGAAGCCATCGGTCTCGCCCTGCCGGGTAACGGCACCATCGTGGCCACGCACGCCTGGCGTCGCGGGCTGTTCGAGCAGGCCGGTCGTCTCGTGGTCGATCTGTGCCGCCGCTACTATCAGGAAGAAGACGCCTCGGTCCTGCCGCGCAACATCGCCACCAAGGCCGCGTTCGAAAACGCCATGACGCTCGACGTCGCCATGGGCGGCTCGACCAACACCGTGCTGCACTTGCTCGCCGCAGCACAAGAAGCGGGCGTCGACTTCAAGATGGCCGACATCGACCGCATCTCGCGCAACGTGCCGTGCCTATGCAAGGCAGCGCCCGCGACCGACAAGTACCACATCGAAGACGTGCACCGTGCAGGCGGCATCATCGGCATTCTGGGCGAACTCGCCCGTGGCGGCCTGCTCGACACGTCATGCGGCAACGTCCACAGCGGCACGCTCGGCAACGCCATTGCGCAATGGGATGTGACGAACAGCGCCAACGACAAAGCGCAAACGTTCTACAGCGCCGCCCCGGGTGGCGTGCCCACGACCATCGCCTTCAGCCAGTCGTCGACGTACCCGTCGCTCGACCTGAACCGCGAAGTGGGCTGCATCCGCGACAAGGAGCACGCTTACACGAAGGACGGCGGTCTGGCCGTGCTGTACGGTAACCTCGCCGACAAGGGCTGCATCGTGAAGACGGCTGGCGTCGACGAATCGCAATGGGTCTTCACCGGCCGCGCCCGCGTGTTCGAAAGCCAGGACGACGCCGTGGATGCCATTCTCGGCGACAAGGTGCAGGCGGGCGACGTGGTCGTGATTCGCTACGAAGGCCCGAAGGGCGGCCCGGGCATGCAAGAAATGCTGTACCCGACGTCGTATCTGAAGTCCAAGGGCCTTGGCAAGACTTGCGCCCTGTTCACTGACGGTCGTTTCTCAGGCGGCTCCTCGGGTCTCGTGATCGGCCACGCCTCGCCGGAAGCGGCCGAAGGCGGCACCATCGGTCTGGTGGAAGACGGCGACGTGATCGAGATCGACATCACCCAGCGCAAGATGCATCTGGCCGTGTCGGACGAAGAACTGGCCCGCCGTCGCGCCGCGATGGAAGCGCGTGGCGACGACGCATGGCAGCCGATCGGCCGCGAGCGTGTCGTCTCGCAAGCCCTGCAGGCCTATGCAGCACTCGCCACCTCCGCCGACCGTGGCGCAGTGCGCGATCTGTCGCAACTGAAGTTGGGCAAGCGCGGCTAATAGCGTGATGGGTTGAAACGTGAGCGGCGGCGGCCTCGGTAGACAAAGGCCCCCCGCTCACGCGCAGTAGCACAGCAATATCGCATCAAGTGGCGTTTCGTACCTATCGGGATGCCACTGTCAGTACAGCGTGATACAACAACGCCTATGTGCGGCGCTGCGGCGGCTCGTGGCGTGGCGCATCCCCACAGGAGAGAGACGTCATGGCATTCAACCGTCGTTCGCGCAACGTCACGCAAGGCGTGGCACGCTCGCCCAACCGCTCGATGTACTACGCGCTGGGCTACAAGGAAGAAGACTTCGACAATCCGATGATCGGCGTGGCCAACGGCCATTCGACGATCACCCCGTGCAACGCGGGGCTGCAGCGTCTGACGGACGCCGCAGTGGAAGCGATCAAAACCCATCAGGCCAATCCCCAGACCTTCGGCACCCCGACCATCTCCGACGGCATGTCGATGGGCACCGAGGGCATGAAGTATTCGCTCGTCTCGCGTGAAGTCATCGCCGACTGTATCGAGACGGCCGTGCAGGGCCAGTGGATGGACGGCGTGGTCGTCATCGGCGGCTGCGACAAGAACATGCCGGGCGGCATGATCGCGCTCGCACGCATCAATGTGCCGGGCATCTACGTCTACGGCGGCACGATCAAGCCGGGCAACTGGAAGGGCAAGGATCTCACCATCGTCTCCTCGTTCGAAGCCGTGGGCGAATTCACCGCCGGGCGCATGACCGAGGCCGATTTCAAGGGCATCGAAAAGAACGCCTGTCCGACAACCGGCTCCTGTGGCGGCATGTACACCGCCAATACGATGAGCTCGTCGTTCGAAGCGCTGGGCATGTCGTTGCTCTACTCCTCGACGATGGCCAACCCCGATCAGGAGAAGGTCGACTCGGCAGCCGAATCAGCGCGGGTGCTGATCGAAGCCGTCAAGCGAGATCTCAAGCCGCGCGACATCATTACGCGCAAATCCATCGAGAACGCCGTTGCGCTGATCATGGCCACGGGCGGCTCGACCAACGCCGTGCTGCACTATCTGGCGATTGCCCATGCGGCGGACGTCGAGTGGAGCATCGAGGACTTCGAGCGCATTCGCGCACGCGTGCCGGTCATCTGCGATTTGAAGCCGTCGGGCAAGTACGTGGCGACCGATCTGCACAAGGCCGGCGGCATTCCGCAAGTCCTCAAGATTCTGCTCGACGCCGGCCTGCTGCACGGCGACTGCATGACGATCACCGGCCGCACCATTGCAGAAGAACTGAAGGACGTGCCGTCGGTGCCGCGCGCCGATCAGCACGTGATCTTCCCCGTCGATAAGGCGCTTTACAAAGAGGGGCACCTCGCCATCCTCAAGGGCAATCTGGCCGAAGACGGTGCCGTCGCCAAGATCACCGGCCTGAAGAACCCGGTGATCACCGGCCCGGCGCGCGTGTTCGACGACGAGCAGAGCGCCATGGAGGCGATTCTGAGCGACAAGATTCAGGCGGGCGACATTCTGGTGCTGCGCTATCTCGGACCGAAGGGCGGGCCGGGCATGCCGGAGATGCTGGCACCGACCTCGGCGATCATCGGCAAGGGGCTCGGCGAGTCGGTCGGTTTCATCACCGACGGCCGGTTCTCGGGCGGCACCTGGGGCATGGTGGTCGGGCACGTGGCACCGGAGGCGTTCGTGGGCGGCACCATCGCGCTCGTGCAGGAAGGCGATTCGATCACCATCGACGCGCACAAACTGCTGCTCCAACTGAACGTGGCCGACGACGAACTCGCCAAACGCCGCGCCGCGTGGAAAGCCCCCGCCCCGCGCTACACGCGTGGCGTGCTCGCCAAGTACGCCGCACTGGCGCAACCGGCCAACAAGGGCGGCGCGACGGGCTGATTCGCACGCATGCCGCGCTGCCGCTGCACGCAAAGCGGCGCGACGAAATGCGTCGGAAGGCATCCGGCCTGAAGCAACGGCACGTCCCGCGACACGGCGGGCGTGCCGTTTTTCATGCGTCGTCGTGCCGCGCGAAACGGCGCAATTGCCGCCGTATAATGGCGCGTCGATGCATCTGCCCAAAGTCGTCGCCCACAGACGTCCCTGTCATGCAGCCTCGCATCGGATTCCGTCAACACGGTCGGGGAGTATCGAATGAAGGGATTTGCCGGCGCACGCGCCGGGACGATGATAAGCCTGTGGCTGATGGCAGCCGCTACCGCCCATGCGCAGTCAGGCACGAGCGCCGCACCGCAGTCCGATCTGCCCGATCACCGCGTCATGGAGAAGCTGGCCCGGGCACGGAACTGTATGACGTGTCACGCCACCGACCGCACGCTGCTCGCGCCGTCCTATCGCGACATCGCAAAACGTTACGCCGGGCAACCCGGTGCCACGGACGAACTGACGCGCTCCATCTCGGACGGAAGTCAGGGGAAGTGGGGCAAGATTCCGATGCCCGCGGGCTTGCAACTCGCGCCGGGCGAGGCGAACGATCTCGCACGCTGGATTCTCGGGATGATGCCGGGGTATCGCCCCTGATCGAAACGCGGGCCTCCCGCGTCCTCCGTCCTTTCGATCACCCCTGCGAGCGCACCTGTTTCGCCACCTCTTCGATGACGGCCTGCCGGATACGATCCGGCAGTTGCGCCTGCAAGGCGTCCGCCACCTGTTTGCCGATCAGTTGCACCAGCCAGGACGTCTGATCGATCAACGCGTCGTGACAGCGCCGCTCCACCATCGTCGTGATCTCGTCGGCCAGTTGCAGCGTGAGCCGTGCGCTCACACGCTCGGCAAACACCGCGACATCGGCCGGGACACCCTCCTCCGCCACCGGTGCGGCAACCTGCGCACCACCCGCAGCGCCCTCGGGTGCCGCTTCGCCCTCTGCGAGCACTTCGGTCAGCGTGGGAATGCCGGGGTCGTTGCGCTCGGGCTCGTTCGTCACGGTCAACCTCGCTGGTCGTAGTTGTTCAGGGTGTAGCCACGATCACGGTAGAAGCGATAACGCTCGCGCGCACCGGACAGGTCGTCGGGCGTGTCGCCGATGATTTCCACCACCCGTTCGAAACGCGCGAAGTGCGTGGGCACTCGGTTCGCCAGATTGAGCAAAACCTGATGGTGCTGCGCTTGCTCGTCAGGTCCGGCCAGCACGACCGGCGTCTGGGCCGCAACCGGGTCGGCCGTGAAGCAATGCGGGACGAACTCCAGCGGCGAGAACGTCCACAGGGTCTGATCGAACGCCCGCAGCACGTCGGGCTCACCGACGACCACGAGCGTCTGCCCGGCCCCGTAGACCTTGCGCGCGAACCGGCACGCGTATTCGAGCCGGTCCGCCACATGCGTGTGAAAGTCGACGCGGGTCACCGGGCTTCGCGATCGAGCAGGAACTGCGTGAGCAACGGCACCGGACGGCCCGTGGCCCCCTTCGCCGCGCCGCTCTTCCAGGCCGTACCGGCGATGTCCAGGTGCGCCCACTCGTACTTCTCGGTGAAGCGTGCCAGGAAACAGGCCGCCGTCACGCTACCGGCCGGACGCCCGCCGATGTTCGCCACGTCGGCGAAGTTCGACTTGAGCTGCTCCTGATATTCGTCTTCGACCGGCAGACGCCAGGCCGTGTCGCCCGTCGTGCGGCCGGCGGCCAGCAGCTCGTCGGCGAGCGCGTCGCTCTTCGAGAAGAGGCCCGAATTCACATGACCCAGCGCAATGATGCACGCGCCCGTGAGTGTGGCGACGTCGATCACCGCCGCCGGGTTAAAGCGCTCCGCGTAGGTGAGCGCATCGCACAGAATCAGACGGCCTTCGGCGTCGGTATTGAGCACTTCGATGGTCTGGCCGGACATACTGGTGACAATGTCGCCCGGCTTCGTCGCCTGACCGCTCGGCATGTTCTCCGTGGCAGGCACGATGGCGATGACGTTGAGCTTGAGGCCCATCTCGGCGACGGCGCGGATGGTGCCGAGCACGGAACCTGCGCCACACATGTCGTACTTCATTTCGTCCATGCCCTCGCCCGGCTTGAGCGAGATGCCGCCCGTGTCGAACGTCACGCCCTTGCCGACCAGCACAATCGGGGCCTGCTTGGCGCTGCCGCCTTCATACTTGAGGACGATGAACTGCGGCGGCTCGACCGAGCCACGGGCGACCGACAGGAACGACCCCATCTTGAGCGCCTCGATCTGCTTCGGTCCGAGGATTTCCGACTTGAGCTTGAACTCGCGCGCCAGCTTGCGGGCGGTATCGGCCAGATACGTCGGCGTGCACACGTTGCCCGGCAGATTGCCGAGGTCCTTGGTGAGCGCCATGCCGTTGGCGATGGCCTCGCCCTGCTTGGCGGCCAGCTTGGCGGCCTTCAGATCGTCCGGGGCGACCGAGAACACGACCTTTCGCAGCGCGGTATTGGCAGCTTCGGCCTTGCTCTTCATGCGCGTGAAGCGATAGGTCGCCTCGCGCAGGGCGAGCACAGAAGCGCGCACGGCCCAGGCGGTGTCCTGCCCCACGACCTTGGCCTGCGGCAGCGTCCAGAGCGCGTCCGTGGCGCGCGAGGCGAGCACGGCGCGCACGGCAGCACGCGTGGCTTCGTTGAAACCCTTCTGCGAGAGCTGATCTTCGCGGCCCAGACCGACGAACAGCACACGTGCCGGGCTCCAGCCGGCGACTTCGTGCAGCATTAGCGTGCTGCCGAGCTTGCCGTCGATTTCGCCGCGCTTGACCATGCGGGCGAGCAGACCCTTGCTCGCGGCGTCGAGCGCCTTAGCCAGCCCTGCGAGCGGCTGCTGCTCGAACACGCCAACCACCAGACATTCGGTCTTTGCATTGGCGAGACCGGCTTGGCCCGCCTTGGTCGAATCGAAGGCTTTTGTGCTAAAGTCCATCGCGCTTTCCTCGGGTAAAATTCGTACGAGCCGCAATTATCCGCTTTTTTCCGCGCTCGCCCAACCGCGAGAGCACCCAACCGTCATCACATGATTTTTCAGCGTTCCCTGCAGCGCGAGCTGAACTACACCGCCGGGGCCGTCTTCATGGTGCTGATCACCGTCATGCTAACGACGATGATGATCCGCATCCTGGGCTTCGCCGCGTCCGGGAAAGCCGATCCGCGCGACGTTCTCGTGCTCATCGGTCTGGCCGTCATCGGCTACCTCGCCGTCATTCTGATCGTGACGCTCTTCGTCTCGATCCTGTTCGTCCTGACCCGGTGGTACCGCGACTCCGAAATGGTCGTGTGGTTTGCCTCGGGACTGTCCATCACCGACTTCATCAAGCCGGTGCTGCGCTTTGCCACGCCCTATCTGGCCGTCATCGCCTTCTGCGCGCTGGTTGCCTGGCCCTGGGCGAACCAGCAGATCTCTCTGCTCGAAGCCCGCTTCGCCCAGCGCGACGACGTCTCCATGATCTCGCCGGGTCAATTCCGCGAGAGCGCGGCGAGCCATCGCGTGTTCTTCGTCGAGACGGTCTCGCCGGACGCTACCAAAGTCCACAACGTCTTCGTCTCCGGCACGGAAAACGGCAAGGTGAACGTCGTGGTGTCGAAAGACGGTCACATCGAGACGGCCAAGGACGGCAACCGCTATATCGTGCTGGAAAAGGGCCGTCGCTACGACGGCGTGCCGGGTCAGCCCGACTACCGCGTGATGGAGTTCGAGCGCTACGGCGTGAAGATCGACAATCCGACGACCGCAAGCACCGACAACACGCCGACCAAGGGCGTGCCTACTGCGCGCCTGTTCCGTGAAATCAAGAATCCGATCTTCCGCGGCGAAATCGTCTGGCGCGTGGGGCTGCCGCTGCTCGCACTGGCGCTCGTGCTGCTCGCCGTGCCGCTGGCCTATCAGAACCCACGTCACGGGCGCACCGTCAACCTCGTCATGGCCGTACTGATCTATCTGGGCTACACCAACCTGCTGAGCCTTTCGCAGGCATGGGTTGCGCAGGAACGTCTGCCGCTGGCCATCGGCGTGTGGCTGCTGCATGCACTCGCGCTGGCAGTCATCGTGCTGCTTTACGTGCGACGCGTGCGTTTTCGCGGGCTGTTCGGCCGACGCCGTAATAACGGTTCCGGCGCGGTGCGTGCATCGGAAGGGGCTCGCTGATGCGCGTCTATGAAAAATACTTCGCGCGCCAGATCTATCTGGCGTTCCTGTTCGTCTTGCTTGCGTTCGTCGGGCTGTTCGTCTTCTTCGATCTGGTGAGCGAACTGGGCGACGTAGGCCGGGGCGGCTACCGCTTCCAGCACGCGCTGGCCTATGTGCTGCTGTTCGCGCCGCAGCGCATGTACGAAATCATTCCGGTCGCATCGCTGATCGCGGCCATTTACGTGTGCGCCCAACTGGCCGGGAATTCGGAGTTCACGATCTTCCGCGTCTCCGGTCTGTCCACGGGACAGGCGCTGCGCTCGCTGCTGAAGATCGGTTTCCCGATTGTGCTGATCACGTTCGTCATCGGCGAGTACATCGCCCCGAGCGCCGAACAGCTTGCACAGAAGATCCGCCTCGAAGCCCTCGGCAGCTCGGTCTCGGCGGGCTTTCGATCAGGCGTGTGGGTGAAAGACACCGTCGATCAGGACGGCAACCGCGTCACCCGCTTCATCAACGTCGGCACGCTCAACCCGGATAACACCATTGCCGACGTTCGCATCTACGAGTTCGACGCAAAGCTGCACCTCGACAGCGTGCGGCTAGCCAAACTGGGAGAGTTTGCTGCGCCTAACTTCTGGAAGCTCACAGACGTGTCGGAAACGGTCTTCAGCGCCGTTGGCGACACCCCGGGCGACAACGATCCGTTGCGTGCGCTGGTGCAGAGCAAGCAGGTGCACATCGACTCGGTGCAGATGCGCTCGGAACTGACTCCGCAAATTCTGTCCGTGCTGATGGTCTCGCCCGACAACATGGCGATCGGCAGCCTGTACAAATACATCGGCCACCTGAAAGAAAACCAGCAGAACACCGATCGCTACACCCTCGCGCTCTGGCAAAAGCTGCTGTATCCGTTCGCCGTCTTCGTGATGATGGCGCTGGCCCTGCCGTTCGCCTATCTGCACGCCCGCGCCGGTGCCATTGGCCTGAAGGTGTTCGGCGGCATCATGCTCGGCATGAGCTTCCAGTTGCTGAACAATCTGTTCTCGCATCTGGGCCTGCTCAATACGTGGCCTGCCTGGTTCACCGCGGCATTACCGTCCCTGCTCTATCTGGTGCTCGCCATCGGCGCGTTGCGCTGGGTGGACAAGCACTGAGGACGCATCAATGCACGGCAAACCCGGCGTCGTTCTCTTTGCTCACGGCTCGCGCGATCCGCGCTGGGCCGAACCGTTCGAGCGTCTGCGCGACAAGCTGGTCGCGCAGCGCCCGGACGCCGACGTCCGGCTCGCATTTCTCGAACTGATGACGCCGAATCTGGCCGACGCAGTCGCCGATCTCGTCTCGCAAGGCTGTCAGGATGTCACCGTCGTTCCGGTGTTTCTGGGTCAGGGCGGTCACGTCCGGCGCGATCTCCCGGTGCTCGCCGACGCCTGTCGCAGCGCTCATCCCGGCGTCACCTTACGTCTGAGCGCCGCAGTGGGCGAAGACGATGCGGTGCTTCAGGCACTCGCCGTGTACTGTGCAAACGAACTGCCTCACGCCTGAGCGTCTGCCCCCCCGCCTCTCCCATCCCCCCTTCCTCACCTCCTCCGCACGCCAGTTCCGGCTGCTCCCGACTTCAGGGCTTTGAACGTAATCTGCAAGTCGTTCCGCCTGCTGCCCCGCCAAACTGATGTCTCGTGACCGGTGGACCGTTTTGATCTCACCCTGAGCTTTCACGCTTGGCGCCGGTTCCATGTCACTGCACGGTAGTCCCTTTTCGACGGGAGTCCTGGCATGTATTCAAGAGCCGCCGACACATCGGGTGCATCGGTTGTCCTTCCACGTGAGGACTACGAGATAGCCGACGCTGCGCATGCACTGAGGAGCGTCACCCACTTCGACAGACTGGCGACAAGCGCCCGGACAATTCTCGACGAATCCCCGGAGGCACAACCGGCGCTCGGTTTCATGTTGCGGCTTGCAGAGGAAGGCGTCTGCCGGGCCGACCTGGCGGCGTTGAACGACGGTCTCCTCGACCGCTTTGCACACGCGTTCGACACGCATCCGTGGTTGACGACCCACCTTCTGGATACGTTGCCGGGTCGACTTGCACGGCGCGCCCCGTGGGAAAGCGTCGAGGACGTTTGCCATTCGCTCCTCGGTTCGTCTGCCTTACGCGATCTCGAACGGTCCATGGCGCGCGCCGAGGGCTCACTACCGGAAACGTGCCGTTACGGCAGTGCCTGGCGCCGACACTTCTGCGAGTGGCGTCAGTCGATTGTCGACGCATGGCAGGACTTCCTGTTACTAGGCAGCGGCGTGCGTGCGTCGAACGACATCGTTCGGATGACGCTCACCTCGTCGCCGCCCGCCGACTCGCGGATATTGGATTTCAGCCGCGCCGGGGCAACCGGATACGCACTCGGGATTCTCTACGCCTCGTCGATCTGCCATGCCGTCCGTTCCGACTTGCCGCCCTCGCTGCCCCGGTATCGTTCGCCGACGCCCGATATCGACGTCGCACGGCCCGCAGCCGGGACATGTGCGCTTAAACCCGACGTTTGCGTCGCGGAATCGCCGCAAACAATCCTCGGTCGGTTGGAACACATCGTGGGCAACGTCGAGCACTTCGTCATGGAGACGGCCGTCCCCATCATCAGGCACCTTCCCTACGCGCTCGATCGCCTCCTGTTCCCCCCACCGTTGATGCTCCCGACGACCGCCGCCGACTTGTCTGCGACGGTCGCGCCGCCTCCCGCACTCCCCGACATGTCGCCGTCCCCCGAGCTGCAACGTCTGATCAACACGGCGCATTTCTGGCGGCATCGCGCAGCCACACACAAGGCGCTTTATGCCGCATTTTCTCCGTTGCTGACGTTTTCGCCACCGCCGAAAGAAGCGGAGTTGCTGCGCAGGCAATTTGCCAACGTCACTGAGTTCGTCGGCTTCGAATTGGCTGATCTCCGGCTCAGGCGCCATGCACCGACGGATCAACCTCGAATCAAGCAGGTAACACACTGGCCCCTCCAAGACGGTGCCCAGCGCGTTCGTGATCGCCGACTGAACATCGGGCATCCGGCGCAGGGGGTGAGTTTCGACATCAGCCTGGAGACCCGCCCCGGCGCAGTGTACGAATCGCCGACGGTCATGACAGCAGACCGATTCGACAGCATCGTCGCGCACTGGGATACCGCATGCCGCGAGCGGGCCGCCCGGACATGGCAGCCACCCACCGAATTCGATGCGATCGCAACGTCTCACCTCACCAACGCCACCATCACCACGCTTGCCCTCAGCGATCTGACACTGACCTACATCAACGGGCAGATCTCGAATGAGGCGTTTTATCTCGCACGAGCGGCGCTCTCCAACACAACGCTCTCGAAAGATCCGTCGGCACCCTCATTTTTGGCGCGCCGGCTCGAATTGACGATTCGCAGCGATGGCCAGGATCATGTCGCCGCCCCCGCCGGGACGTGCGTTATCGGCAAACCGTCCGGACACGGCGTCACGTTGCTGTACCTCCAGGGCGACGCACCGGCATGGCGCGCTTACTCCTCGTACAAAGTCTTTCTCGACGCTATCGATAACGACACGCTGTCGCTACGCGCCAAACTCAGTGAAAGGCTTCCGATTGCGATGTGCGACCAAGCCGCGAAAGACGTAGCGCTAGTGACGTTGCGCAAAACCAGCGTTGAACTGCCGCTTCAGATCGCCTCCCAGGCGACGCTAGACGTCATCAGGGCAGACGGCCCACTCCAGGCCATCCGACCCGACACCGCTCGCCGCATCGCGCAATACGGCAAATGGTTATCCGGTGCGAGCACGGAAGGTATGGAACAGGGACTGCACACCTTTCGACACGACTGTGCCCACGCAGGGATTGCGCTGCCCGGGCGTCCCATCGATATTTCGCTCGACGATGTCAGACGAATTGCTCATTTGGAAACGTTGCGATTCAACCTGTCGATGGCCGTCCCGCAGTTTAGGCAGATCACGCGGCGGCATCTCATGGACCGACTCGGACAAGCAGGCATCCACCCCCACGACCCCGATCAGATCTACGTCAAACTGGCCCATCGAGAAGCCTTAACGCTCACCAACGCCGTATTGCGTTCGACATCGTTCGAAGCCCTCTGGTGGGAATTGCCGCTGCTCGTGCAAAATGCCAACGGCCAGTACAGAACGATGGTCCGTCGGGGCTCGTCGTCGGATTTGCCGACAATGGCTAGCGACGTGATCGACAAGACCTTGGCAGAGGGACTGCGCCGCTCGTTCCACGACGCCGCCACCCAATTCTGGGAGACGTCGCGCGACAACGTGCGCAAGATACTCAAGGCGGAATTGATTGCGCAGGTGTGGCTATTGCGTGCGCAACGCAGAATGCCCGTCGATCAAGTGCATATTGCGGCGCGAGTCGCTGGGCCGATTGAACTCACTCGTCTCGATGGCGATGAACTCGCACGCGAGATTGGCGATCCGAACGTCGAGCGGGAACGGCTGAGCATCGGCGGCATGACGACGAGCCTGATGCGAGTCTCCATCGCCGGGCGCTCCCAATGCCTGCTGATCGCTCCCTATGACGAGGGCTTGCGTGTCTACGGCTTCGACGATCGCGACCGAATGGCATCCTGGTTTCGCGAACAACTGCGTGACGAGACCTCGCGCCAGCGCATCGTCGGCACGTTCGTCGATCGACGCCCTGTCTCCCCATCATGGTATGAGAAGGTCGAGCTCGACGCGCAGCGCGTGAGCGATGTGCGGTCCGTGGACACGTTCACAGCCATGGCGTCGGCGTACGAGGCGCGCCAACAACAACCGGATGCCACGCCCGGCGACACCCCGACGGCACGCCCGTTGTTAGCCTTCATGGACATGTTCTCGAAAGTCGATATCGCTTTCGGTTTAGGCACCTGGTTTCTCCCGTTCGCTCGCCCGGTAAGCACCGTCTACTCCATGATGGACGCCGGTATCGGCCTCACCGGCATCGGTATCGGCGCAGCAACCCACGACGGGGGCCTGTTCAGGCAAGGGTGGCAATCCATTTTGTCTGCGATCGGTGCACAGGGTCTGGCCGCCTCGAATTTCAAGGCCAAGCTCCTCATCACAGGCGACCCGCGCTACAAGTACTTCGTCTCGGAGGCACCGGTCGCAGCGGAAGCGTCGATTACCGGGCTGCATCGTGTGGGCACCCGATTCTATGCCGCCATCGACGCCGAGACCCGGGCCTATGTCGCATTCGATGAGTCGACAGGCTTCTTCCGTATGACGCAGGAAGCAACCTCGGACGTCGGGGACACCGAAGCTCCACTCATGCGCATGTCGCCTTCGGGGGATTGGCATGTCGTCTCGCCATCCGAATCCGCCCCGCCCGTACTCGAAGATCCGCATACCGCCTGGCGCATCGACCAGGGGTTTCGCTCGCGCTACGCGACGTTGCGCGACGCCCGCACCCCGGCATTCGACATCGCCCGTCGCTCGGTGACTGCCGTGGACACGTCGGCGACCACTATGCCGTTGTCGTGGCAATTACGCTTGCTCAAGCTCGATTTCCTGAATCCTGCGGAATCCGACCCTGAAGTGCTGGGCAATCTCGCCGGACGCATTGCCTGCCTGCAAAACGCCGTGGATGCGGCGGAGACGGTCGCGCTTAGCCCAATGGCCGAAGACGCGCGTCGCCTCGGCGCCACCTACCTCGGCGTCACACAAAGTCCGCGCATGTACGTGGGGAATGTTCGCATGGGCCTGCTACGCGCCTGTGCACTCGTTCCCTACCGATATTCGGTCGAGTCGATGGTGAGGCTATTCAATCAGCAGGCGCGACTGGTTCCGGAATTGTCGGCGTGGCTGGTGGCAGACCTGAGCCAATTGGGACGAATCGCCATCCAGTATCTGGATCCGTCACCGACTGGCCCGGACGTCCGGACGCTCGACACCCTCTTTGCGGGGCAGCAGGATACATCCCGCGCTTTTGAAGTGACAGCGGGAGCGCAAACGCTATTGCTGGGCCGCCATATTGGCCGTGCAGGTGCCGCAACCTTCTACTTTTTCGATCCGGCGAATGCCATCGTGGTACACCCCGAGTCCGCAGTGGTGCTAGGCCTGATGCGCGACCACCTGAGCGCCATTTTCGAGGGCATCTTGCCGACCGTCAGTGCCCGGGAAATCGATTTGGAATGGCTGAGTGAAATTCGTGTAGTCCGCCCGTTCACCGAGCCGGTCCCGATCCGCATCGCACTTCACATTTGAGGAGTGCATTTTCAGAGGAGCCTTTTGCATGATTTTCACGGAGTTGATTATCCCGGCGCCCGCCAATACGTGTCGCCCTATCGATGCACCGCCGCCGAACCCAATGTGTCCTCTGCGCCCGGATATCTCGCAGGATTTCACGGCGCTTCAACACGTCCCGAGCGGCGCGCTGCAACTTCGAGAATCGATTCGCACGTGCGAATGGTTCACGAACCGGATGGCGCAAATGCAGAAGAATATCGATGCGTTCAACGCCGCACTCGGCTCACTGACGCACAGAGACGACGCCAGGGCACTCAGGGCGCATGATGCACAGAACCTCGTGCTGGCGCACCTCATGTCGATGTCGTCCGATGCAGAGGTAGACAGCGCACTTCGCGAACTCATTCACGCCATCAATCACCGCCCTTGCGGAGAGTCGGTTGCCGACGTTTGCGAACGCCATTTCGGTCGAACGCTTCTGCAAGACTTCCAGCAGTGGTTCGCACGCACTGAGCAGGTCTATCAAGACCGTCTTAAGCACCAAACACGGAAGGAGTTTTTGGCGGCCCTGGTGGCGGTGGGCGTCCTTGGGCGCGAACGAGTCGCTGCGGCAATCGACGCCACCGTTCGTGCATTCCGGGTATTCAGGTGGGCCGGAACCGGCCACGATCCGCGAAACGAGATTGCCCGGGACAACCTAGGTGCACCACGTCCGGAGGTCGGCGACTGAGTCGCTAGAGCCCTCAACATACGCCATCACGCGGCCACCTGAAATGGTGGCTGCGCGTTCGTCAACACCGTCGCCCCCCAGACGCCACCCGCGGGAGTTCCAGACACATGTATTCGATCTCTGCGAGTCCGTCCGCCGTTGCGAGTACGGCTACGCAACCCGAGTTGCCTGCCGCGTCGAACCTCCCGCCGGACACCGTCGCGCGCCTCTCGGAATTCCAGCAAATCGCCGATGTCACGCTCAACTGGCTCGACGAATCCCCGGAATCCGCGCCTGCGCTCGGACTGCTTTTCTCACTCGTCAATCAGCGTGTGTCGTTCGACGATCTGTCGGCGCTCGACGACGACATCGTCTATCGGTTCGCCCGCCTCTTCGACGATCAGCCCCTGCTCGGCAGTTACGTGCTGGCTTGCCTGCCCGCGCAAATCCGGCATCGACTCCCCTGGGAGTCCGTCGAAGCCGTCGCCGAGCGAGCGCTGAGCGAATCGTCACTTCGCAGCCTGTCCCGATCGCTGTGCCGCGCTGACGTCGGAACCCCGGAAAGTGCAAGACACGGTAGTGCATGGGGGAAGTACTTCGCTCTATGGCGCGAACAGATCATTGGCTGGGCGCACGCGTTTCGGTGGGCAGGCTCGGGACATAACTGCGGAGGACCGGATACGCGAGCGATGCAACCGTACGCAACGGCACCCTCCCCCCGAGCGCCCGACATGAACTTCGGGCGAAGCGGCTGGACCGGATACGCCATCGCAATGCTTTACGGCTCGGCCATTGGCCACTGCCTCAGTCGCGTTCCGCATCTCGGACCGAGCCCCCTGCGCGACATTCCGATCACGCCCTTCGTTCCGGCGGAACCCATCGGCGCATGCGTCGGGCTGACTCCCGACCCTGTGTCGGCGCTCGACAACGCCGACGTTCGTGTCTCGGATGTCTTCGATGTCAACAGCCTAACCCGCACCGTCAACAAGGCATGGCAGTGGCTGTCGGACACGACGACGGACATGACCGGGCGTTCGATCAACGCGTTCGACGCATGGATGCCTCGCGATCCACTCCGCTTCACCGGCGCCTTCGCGGAGTCGCTCGATTCGCCCGAACCTTCCGTTCCGTCAGATCCTTCGGTTCCGAACGATCGTCCTGCCGAATTCGCAATTGCGACGTGGCGCGAACCGGAGCCCGCCTCCGCGACATACCACCGCGACTTCTTCTCCCTCTCCATCGCGGCCAATAGCTGGCACAACCGTGGTTCGGAACATCGGGCGTTACACGTCAAGTTCGAGCGATTGATGAACTTCTCCCCGCCGCCGACCGAGGCGGAATTGTTTAACACCACGATTTCGGACGAACCGGATTTCGCTAGCCTCGACCAGCCCGATATCGTGTTCAGACGCCACAAGCCGGTACCGGGAAGTACACGTCTGCTGGATGTGACTTACTGGAAGCTTTTCGACGCCGCACGAATGATACGTGCGGGGTCACTCGACATCGATAACCCGCCCGAGGGCGTCTATTTCGATGTGTGTCAGCGCTCCCCGCAAGGCGCGATACAGGGAAATCCCACGCTCGTGAGCGCGGAACGCTTTCGGGCGGTCGTTACCCAGTGGACGGAAAAGTGCGATGCGCTGGCAAAGCAGACCTGGTCGATTCCCGAATCATTGCCGGGTCAACTCGACTCCACACTGACCACAGCATCGCAAATCGCGCTGGCATTGAGCGACCTGACCCTGGGGTATCGACAAGGGCTGATCCCGCATCGGGCGCTAACTATGGTGCAAGACGTCCTTTCCCGATCGAGCCAGTTCCATATGCTCGGATCGCGTCCGACGTCGCGTCGGCTTATCGTCAAACTCACGCAGGGCAGCAGCAAACAGACTTTGGTTCCCGCTGGTACTTTCGTCATTTTCGAGCGTCCGCAAGGCGGCTTGACCCTGCTCTATCTGATGGGCGACGCCCAAGCATGGCGCGCTTTTGCATCTCCGGAGGAGCTGGCGAAGGCCATCGAAAAAAATGGCGGTGGTCTGCGCGACGTGCTTCTCGAACGGCTGCCACAATCCGTCGTCGGTGCGGGACTGGCCAACGCCCCGCCTGTCGCATTGAGCCCCGTCGCGCACACCGATCCCATTCGAATGGCAAACCGCGCCACGCTTGACGTCATGCGCGCCGAAGCTCCGCTGAAAGCTAGGCCTCTCACCACTGCCAACAGGATCAGGCAATACACGAACTGGTTGAGCGGTTCCTCCACCTCGGCCGTGGAAGAGGCGCTCGAAACGGCACGACGCGAGCGAGTCGACGCAGGCCTTCCGGCCTCACGACACAGCGCCGTGATCTCGCTGGCGCAGATCGACAGCATCCGCCACATTCAGGCGCTTCGCGCTCAGGTGTCGACAGCGATGCCGGACGTCCATCGTATGGCACAGGAGTTTGCAAGAGGCGTGCTGGATCGCTCCGGCCTGAGCAACACCGACCCGGACACGTTGTACGTGCGCATAGAGGGCTCCCCCGCCCCGATTTCTCTCACCGCCGCCTTACTCTACAAACTCCAGGTGCCCGACGCCGTCGCGACAGGCCCACTGCTCAGGCGCTCGCCCGAAGGGACGCTGCGCCCCGAGACGCAGGACTGGGCATCGGACAGCCCGTTTCCCGACGCTGCCGCCATTGTCAGCAAACTGGTCGATGGCCCTCCGGAAAAGACCATTTACGACGCCCTTGAGCATTTTTGGTCGACTTCTCGCAATACAGTTCGCCAGGTGCTCAAAAGCGAATTCATTGCGCAGGCCTGGCTACAACGCGCGAGCGGCGTACTCTCGGTCGAAGCGCGGCATCTGGCCGCACGTATCGCGGGCCCGATCGACCTGAATCGCTTCTACGAAATACAGCTGTCTTACGAAATCGTTTCGCCGAGAGTCAAGCGGGAATGGCTGCGCGTGAAGGGACACAATTCCACGCTGATGATTGTCTACGCGGAAGGTCAGCCGTCGGTGCTCCTGATCGCCGCATATCCCGACGGACCGCAAGTTCACGGTTTTGAAAGCCGGGCGAAGCTTGAAGACTGGTTTCAACAGCAAGCAGCCGACGATGACGCTCGCCGCCAGCTTGCGAGCGGCTTTAGTCCACCGCCACTCGACGACGAATGGCTTGTCGACGCAAGGCTCGACGCGGTAGGACAAGCTGTGCCGAGCCAGCCGGACACCTTCACCCTGCTCACTTTGGTGTACGAAGCGCAATCGCCACACGGTGCGTGGGCAAACGAGCGTATCCCCGGTCGTCGGGTGTTACTCAAGGCCATGGACTATCTGACGAAACTGGATCTGGCGGTTGGCTTTGCATCGTGGGCATTTCCTGCCGCCCAACCGGTCGGCACTGCCATTTCCATGGTCGATTTTAGTGTGGGCGTCGTCGGCGAGGGCGTGGCACTTCTGACCGGAGATAAGAAGCTGCACTCGCAGGCATGGCAATCCATGGTCTCGGCAGTCGTGGCGCAAGGCGCGGTGGCTGCGCGGTTTCCCGCACTCGCCTTCATCACGGGCTCCCCCCGATTCAACTATTTCGTGTCGCAACCGCCCGTTGTCGGTGAAGAGCTCATTCTGGGTTTGCATCGCACCGAGGGACGCCTGTACGCCGCCATCGATTCGTCGACCCGCGCTTACGTCGAGTTTGACAGCACGGTCGGGCACTTTCGCCTGATTCCGCCCGGCGGTTCGTCTGCCGCCGCGTCGAACGCCCCGTTCATGCGACTGGGATCCGAGGGACGGTGGCACGTCGCAACATCGGCCGATTTGCTACAGCCGGTGCTGGAGGAGCCGACCGTCGCGTGGCGTATCGATCAGAATTTTCTGGAACGCTACGATGGCTGGCGCAATAGACACGACTCGCTGTTCGAGAACGCCGTACGTGCGTATTCGGATACCGTATCGCAGCGCACGAGCCCGGTTGACGTGACCATTTCGGATCTCCGTCTGCTCAAGCTGGAATTCATCGATCGCACGATACAAAGCCCTGAGGCACTGGGCACACTCGCCGGTCGAATCAACGAACTGCAGAATGCCGTCGATGCCGCAGCGACGATCTCCGTCGCCCGGCTGCCCTCACAGGCAAGGGAGGTCGGCGCCCTCTATGTGCCGATCACACAGCGCTTTCGCCACTATCTCAGCCATCTGCGCACCGGTTTGCTGCGCGCGTCCGCCGTCGCGGCCTATTACGGCCGCGCCGAATCCGTCGCGAATCAATTCAATGCGTATGCGCAACTGTCTCCGTCGGCTTCCGAAGTCTTTGCCGAGGATCTCGCCATGCTGGGCATAGGCGACATTCCCTACCTTCCCCAGCCGCACGATCTCGTCGCCGGTTCCCGATTCGAGACCCTGCTCGAAGGGGCGCAGGACACCACGCGTCTGTTCGAGATTACTGCGGGAAGCCGCACGCTTTTGCTTGGCCGACGACTGTCGTCCACCGGCAATTCTCAATACGTATTCATGGACCCGGCGGTGGGAATCGTGACCCACTCGGACCGTGAGGAATTGACGAATCTGGTGAACACGCATCTGCGCGATGTGGCGTCGGAATACGAGATCCCTCTGGATGACGCCGGCAACTATGCAATAGACGTTGCCGAGATCGACGCCAGGGCGTTGGGCGACATGCCGTTGTTCCGCGACATCGATCTGTATGTACCGGTGCGCGAGGCTTTCAGAATCTAGCGACAACGCCCGGCCGGTGCTCGCGTGGCCTCAGGCGGCTTCGCGCGAAGCTGCCATCGACGACGACAGGCGAACCACTTCGTGGAGGGATTCTGCGTTGGCATCGGCAAATACCTCGCCGACGAGCAGCACACTGGGTTGGGAGGCGTCGAACCATGCCGCAGCGAGGCCCTGCGCCAACGCATCGAGACTGAGTAACACACGGCGTTCGCGCACCGTGGTTGCGGCTTCGACGATGGCCACCGGCGTGGTGGCAGATTTGCCTGCCGCGATCAGCTCTGCGGCAATGCGTTGTGCGGCGTCGCGGCCCATGTAATACACGAGCGAGTCGGCCGACGCCTGCGTCGCGATTTCCGCCGAATCGGGCGCACGGCTTTGCGTGACGAACGCGACACTGCGCGAGACGCCACGTAACGTGAGCGAGCGGCCGAGCGTCGCGGCACTCGCCAGCGCCGCCGTAATACCCGGCACCACTTCCACTTCGATACCCGCCGCTTCAAGCGCGCGCAGTTCTTCGTCCGCGCGACCGAACAACATCGGGTCGCCGCCCTTCAGGCGGACAACCACTCCGTGAGTACGTGCGTGATCGATCAACTGCTTGTTGATGAACTGCTGAGCGCTGGAGAGCTTTCCGCAGCGTTTGCCCACCGCGACAAGCTTCGCCTGCGGGCACAGGGCGAGCATGTCCGGCTCGACCAGTGCGTCGTGAAGCACCACATCGGCCTGTGCCAGCAGACGAGCACCGCGCACGGTGATCAGGTCCGCCGCCCCGGGACCGGCGCCTACCAGATACACCTTGCCCGGGAGCGGGGCGGATTGCGAATGCGTCGTCGTCATGATGCTGCCGTTGTTCAGTGGGGCCTGCACCGGCGAGGTCTGTGCGCGCCAAGTGCCTGCAATGCGAGATAAAGTGTGTCGTCGATGCGCTGCGAGTGAGGCTGTCAGGCCGCCAGTGCGCGAATCATGCCTGCCGCCACGGTGTGATGCGTCGCTTCGTCGATCAGCACAAACGCGCCCGTGGCCGGGTTGGCATCGTATGTGTCGGCGGCCACCGGCTTTTGCAAGCTGAGTTGCACGCGACCGATGTCGTTCATGGCGAGCGTCGTCTTGTCCGTGCCGTGCGAGAGCGTGCTCACGTCAAGCACCGTATCCACACTGCCGACCTTCACATACACCGTGCTGGTTGCCTGCTTGAGCAGATACTTGCGCTGCGGGGCGAGCGCATCTTCGTCGAACCAGCAGATGTCGGCCGCCAGCTTGCGCGACGGCTCCAGCCCCGAATCCGCGCTCACAAAGGTATCGCCACGCGACACGTCCACGTCTTCCGTCAGACGAATCGTGACGCACTGACCGGCAAACGCTTCTTCGAGCAGCCCGCGCGGGCCGACGATCTCGGCAACCGTCGCGTTACGACCTGCGGGCAACACGCGCAGCGTCTGACCCAGACGCACCGCGCCCGATTCCACACGGCCCATATAGCCACGGAAGTCGTCGGCATGGGAGCCGTCCTGACGCGCGACCAGTTGCACAGGGAAGCGCAGTTCGCCCCCCGTTTGCGCGACGGGCAGCGATTCGAGCATGTCGAGCAAAGGCTCGTCCTGATACCACGGCATACGCTCGCTCGCGTAGACGATGTTGTCGCCCTTGAGCGCCGACACCGGCACGAAGCGCACGTCCTGCAACCCGAGACGCTGCGCCAGTTCCAGATAAGCCGCACGAATCGCGTTGAACGCCGTCTCGCTGTAGTCGATCAGGTCCATCTTGTTGATAGCGACGATCACATGCTGCAAGCCCAGCAGCTTCACGATGGCGCTGTGACGCTTGGTTTGCGCGAGCAGTTCGGTCTTGCCCTCGACTTCGCTCACACGCGTGGCGTCGACCAGAATGATGGCGGCATGCGCCGTCGACGCACCCGTGACCATATTGCGGGTGTACTGCTCGTGGCCCGGGGTGTCGGCGATGATGAACTTTCGGCGCGCGGTCGTGAAATAACGATAGGCGACGTCGATGGTGATGCCCTGCTCACGTTCGGCTTCGAGGCCGTCGGTCAGCAGCGAGAAATCGATGTCTTCGCCTGCGGTGCGCTTGTGCTTGGCGCGTGCTAGCGCGGAGAGCTGGTCGGTCAGCACCGACTTGCTGTCGTATAGCAGACGGCCGATCAGCGTGCTCTTGCCATCGTCGACGCTGCCAGCGGTGATGAAACGCAGCACGCCGAGGTCTTCCTGATACGGGGTGAGGCTCATGATCTCTTCAACTCGATTGCGTGGCCCCTGAGCGACAACCTAGGTCGTGGGTCGCTCGGGTGGGCCGGTGTTCTTTCGATAGGGTCTGACGGTCGCTACAACGAATGCGCGCCTTAGAAATAACCCTGCTTCTTGCGCTGTTCCATGGCCGCTTCCGATGCCTGGTCGTCCATGCGGGTGGCGCCACGCTCGGTGATGTCGGTCACGGCCGTCTCGGCGATGATCTCCACCGGGCTCGACGCGACGCTCGCCACCGGGCACGTGCAGCTGATGTCGCCCACCGTACGGAAGCGCACCGACGCCAGTTCGCTCGACTCGCCGTCCTGCTTCGGCGTGAGTGGTGTGACCGGCACGAGCAAGCCGTTGCGGCGCACGATCTCGCGCTCGTGCGCGTAGTAGATCGACGGCAGATCGAGGTTTTCGCGGGCGATGTATTGCCACACGTCCAGCTCAGTCCAGTTCGAGATCGGGAACACGCGCAGATGCTCACCCTTGTGCAGCCGGGCATTGAACAGATGCCACAGTTCCGGGCGCTGGGCCTTCGGGTCCCACTGACCGAACTCGTCGCGGAACGAGAAGATACGCTCCTTCGCACGGGCCTTCTCTTCGTCGCGGCGCGCGCCGCCGATCATGGCGTCGTAACCGTACTCGTCGATGGTCTCAAGCAGCGTGACGGCCTGCGCGGCGTTGCGCGAATCCGTTTCGCGACGCAGACGCACCGTGCCACGCGCAATCGAATCTTCCACATGACCGACGACCAGCTCAGCGCCGAGCGCCTTGGCGTGGCGATCGCGGAATTCGATCACTTCCGGATAGTTGTGACCGGTGTCGATGTGCACGAGCGGGAACGGCAGTTGCGTCTTGCGTCCCGGGCCGAGGCCGAAAGCCTTGAGCGCGAGGTGCAGCACCACGACCGAGTCCTTGCCGCCCGAGAACAGCAGCGCGGGCTTGCGGCACTCCGCCACGACCTCACGCAGGATGTACATCGATTCGGCTTCGAGCCAGTCCAGATGATCCATTCGCGAGCCATTGGCCTGCGCGACTTCGTGCATCGCACCCATATTGTTCCCTTCCTTGACGATTCCGAGTTTTCCGAGATTCGGTCTATTCCGGTGTGCCGCTGCGCCCGTTGGCGCTTTGACTTGATCGCGTCACACCGTCTTGATTCTTGTTGCCTGATGGCCCTGTCGATCAGTTCGACTGCACCGACACAGGGATCTTGCTCAGGTTGCCCGCGTGCAGCCCGCATTCCTTGCTGTCGCGCGACTCCCACCACCAGCGCCCTGCCCGGCTGTCTTCCCCCGGGCGGATAGCGCGCGTACACGGCTCGCAACCGATGCTCGGATAACCGCGTGCGTGCAGCGGGTTGACCGGCACGTCGCGCGCAGTGAGGTAGGCCCACACCTGCGCTTCCGTCCAGTCGAACAACGGGTTGTACTTGGCGATGCCACGGGCGTCGTCCTGTTCCGCGAAGGCCAGTTCGCCGCGCGTCACCGACTGTTCGCGACGCTGACCGGTGAGCCATGCATCGGCGTCGGCGAGCGCACGGCCCAGCGGTTCGACCTTGCGGATCTGGCAGCAGGCTTTGCGCAAGTCCACGCTTTCGTAGAACGCGTTCGCGCCGTGATCGGCGACGTACTTTTCGACCGCGTCGGCTTGCGGCGCGTACTGCGCAACGTCATAGCCGTAACGCGTCTTGATCTTGTCGAGCATGCCGACCGTCTCGTCGTGCAGGCGTCCGGTATTGAGCGTGAAGACGGTGATCGGCAGTTGCTGGCGCAGAATCACGTGCGTGATGAGCATGTCCTCGGCGGCAAGGCTGCTCGCGAACTTCACGTTGCGATGCGCACTTGCGATGCGGGCGAGGCGCTCGGTCAGCACGGCTTCCATTTCGTCGAGCAGCGCCATGTCCTGATGCTCGGCATCGGACACTGTCGACGGCACTGCAACCGGGGCCGGTTCCCAGCGGGATTCGTTTCGCATATCGCGAACTCCTTGTTTTGTGTGGGGTGTCAGCCGACCAGCTTCACTGCCGCAAGCGTGAGCGTCGCCGCCAGCGCCCCGCGCACAATGCGCTCGGGCAGATGACGGGTGAGCTTCGCGCCGAGCCAGATCCCGGGCAGGGAGCCGATCAACAGACTGCCGAGCAGTGCCCAGTGCACCGTCTCAAGCCAGATATGGCCCAGCGCAGCGATGGCCGTGAGCGGCACCGCATAGGCGATATCCGTACCGGCGACTTCGGCCGGTTCCAACTGCGGGTACAGCATCAGGATCAGCGTCGCGCCAACAGCGCCCGCGCCAATCGAGGAAATCGTCACGAGTACGCCGATTACCGCGCCCACCACGACGGTGGCAATCGTTTGCGCACGGCCCGTCAGTTGCCAGTTCGGGTGCGCGCGCAATGCGGCCAGCAATTTGGCGCGGAACAGCAGCGAGAGCACGGTCAGCAGCACCGAGGCGGCAATCGTCAATTTGATGACGTGCAGCGTCGACTCGTCGATACCGCCAAGGCGCTTGAGGAACAGGATCGTGACCAGCGCCGCAGGCAGCGCGCCCAGCGTGAGCCGGCGCACGATATGCCACTTCACATGGCCGTGCGACCGATGCGCCACCGTCCCGAAACTCTTGGTGATGGCGGCAAACGCGAGGTCTGTGCCCACAGCGACGGGGGCCGCGTAACCCAGGAGCAAAGTCAGCAACGGCGTCATCAGCGAACCGCCGCCTACACCGGTCAGGCCGACCAGCAGGCCGACGCCAAATCCGGAAAGGGGTTCGAGCCACAGCGACATGGATGACGTTCCTGGTGGGTCCTAAATGCCTGTAGGGAATAACGTTATCGAAACAGTGGCACCCACTGTAATGAAAAGGCTATATACTTCAAACGAATTAAAAATTGTTTGTATATTTTCTAAAGTTATACAAATGAACCTGCATCAGTTCCGTTTCGTGCGCGAAGCCGTCCGCCAGAATTTCAACCTGACGGAAGCCGCCAAAGCGCTATTTACCTCCCAGCCGGGCGTCTCCAAAGCCATCATCGAGCTTGAAGAAGAGCTTGGTGTGGACATCTTTGCCCGTCATGGGAAGCGCATCCGTAACCTGACCGAGCCCGGTCGGATCATCTTCGAGTCCGTCGAGCGGATCCTGATGGAGGTGGAAAGCCTCAAGCGCATCGGCAAGGACTACGCCGCTCAGGATCAGGGCAGCCTGACCATCGCCACCACCCACACGCAGGCGCGCTACTCGCTGCCGCACGCCGTGGCCGAATTCAAGAAGCGCTATCCGAAGGTGCGTCTGTCGATCCTGCAAGGCAGCCCGACGCAGATCGCCGAGATGGTGCTGCACGATCAGGCCGATCTGGCGATCGCCACGGAAGCCATCGCAGGCTATAAGGATCTGGTGTCGCTGCCGTGCTATCAATGGCAGCACGTGGCGGTCGTGCCGCCCGATCACCCGCTGTTGCAACTGCCATCGGTGGGCATCGAGGATTTGGCGAAGTACTCGCTGATTACTTATGACCCCCAATTCGCCGGGCGCGCCAAGATCGATCAGGCATTCGCGCTGCGGCATGTGCAGCCAGACATCGTGCTCGAAGCCATCGACGCCGACGTCATCAAGACGTACGTCGAACTGGGACTGGGCGTGGGGATTCTGGCGGGTGTGGCGTTCGACCCCGAGCGCGACCGCAATCTCCGGGCGATTCAGGTGGGGCATCTGTTCGGGACGAACGTAACGCGCGTCGCCCTCAAGCAAGGCGCCTATCTGCGCGGATATGTTTTCACGATGGTTGAGCTTCTTTCACCGATTCTGACCCGTAAGCTGGTCGAACAGGCGCTGCGCGGCGAGCACGAAAGCTACGAGCTTTGAGGGATCAAAAGGCTTCGTTGATCTGAAAGTAGGCGCGCATGTGGTTGCCGTCGCCAAACGTCGGCATCATGCTCCACTGCACCTCTCCCCAACCGAACTTCCCATAGACGTCGAACGCCAGCACATCGCGCTGGCGAAACGTCGTGTAGTGGTCGCACGCCCATTCGAACGACTCGAACGATGTGCTGCCGTCGAAGGCGCGTCGGTATACGGCGGCCGTGAGCGATAGCGCCTGTCCTTTGTACGGATTGGGGATGAAGTCGCGCGTATCGTAAGAGAAGTTGGTGCTCAGACCGATACTGCGCACATACGGCCCGATGGGGTCTGTCACGAAAGCGCTCGCATCGCCCTTGTCGCGATTTACGGTGGAATCGAAGTGGGCGTCGACGCCGATGCCGAACGCACCGGTCGTCGTGCCAAAGCCGTGAATCGCCAACGTGGAGAGCTGGGTGGTCGGCAAAGCATCGTGCGTCTTATATAGACCGACAGCGGCCGCGCCGATGCCGACCTCCATCTCGGGGTTGTAGAACGGCCCCGGCATGACGCCCCAATCCATCCCACGACTGACGTCCACCTTGTCTGACGCGCCCAGCTTCGCGAGCAGGCGGTCGAGCCAGCCTTGCTGTGCGGCGATGTGATAGCGGAACCCTGCGCCGACGCTCACGACACGAATCGGGGAGTATTTTTCCCTGCTGGTCTGACGCGGACGGTGCGGTATGCTTACGCGATTCGACCAAAAGGAGACCTCATGCGCTCACCTCTTCGCGGCATCCGCCTGTCGGGTGTTTTGCTTGCTCTGATGTTGTCCGGCGTGGTGACGGCGGCCCGTGCCGACCTGACCGTCGGCATCGACCTGTCCTCGACGGGCCCGGCGGCCGCTATCGGCATTGCCAGCAAGAATGCCATGCAGCTTTGGCCTGACCAGATCGGCGGCCAGAAGGTGCATTACATCTTTCTGGACGACGCCTCCGATCCCGGAACGGCGGTGAAAAACACGCGCAAGCTCATCAGCGAAAACAAGGTGGACGTGATCGTCGGCCCGAACATCACGCCGAGCGCGCTGGCCATGCTCGACCCGATCTCCGAAGCGCAGACGCCGATGATCACGCTGATCGGTTCGGCGGTGGCGGTAGAGCCGCAGGACGCCAAACGTCGCTGGGCCTTCAAGATGGCCGCCAACGATTCGGCCATGGCTGACGTGATGACGCGTTACATGGCAAACCACGGCGTGAAGACGGTCGGATTCATCGGCTTTGCAGACGCCTATGGCGATAGCTGGCTGAAGGAATTCTCGAAGTTCGCCGCGCTGCGAAAGTTGCAGATCGTGGCGCAGGAACGCTTCAACCGGACCGACACGAGCGTGACCGGGCAGGCGCTCAAGCTGATGTCGGCGAAGCCGGACGCCATTCTGGTGGCGGGTTCGGGCACACCCGCTGCACTGCCGCAGCGCACGCTTCAGGAGCGCGGCTATACCGGCAAGATTTATCAGACGCACGGCATTGCGACGTACGACTTCGTTCGTGTCGGCGGCAAGGATGTCGAGGGCACCCTGTTCCCGACACAGCCGGGGGTCGTCGCCAAGACGCTGCCGGACGGACATCCAGCCCGCAAGGCGGCGCTCGCGTTCACGAAGAAGTACGAAGCGAAGTACGGCGCGGACACCGTGACCCAGTTCGCGGCAGATGCTTACGGCGTATGGGATCTGCTCAACGATGCCGTGCCGCGCGCCGCCAAGGTTGCGGCGCCGGGCACGCCCGCGTTCCGTGTAGCATTGCGCGACGCGCTTGAGTCGACGCATAACCTCGCGATTCCCAACGGCATCATGAATCTGAGCCCGCAGGACCACGTCGGTCTGGATCAGCGCGCCGGGGTAATGGGACAGATCAAGAACGGCAAGTTCGTCTACGTCTCCGACTGATTTCGGGCAACGGCACGATTGTCGGCGGTACCACGCCTGAGGCTTGGCACCGCCGGTGACGCAAAGCTGTCGAAGCGGGCTTGTGGCGGGAGAAAATATCAGTCATAATCTCGCCTTCGTCCGGTGAGCTATGAGGTTTGTCGAACGACTCACACTGCGACACCGTTCGGTGTCGGCACACCCGCCCAGGTGGTGAAATTGGTAGACGCAGGGGACTCAAAATCCCCCGCCGCAAGGCGTGCCGGTTCGATTCCGGCCCTGGGCACCAAAGCTTTTCCAAGACATCCGGCGATTCCGCCACGCTCCGCAATTCACTTTTTGCTCCGCAATTCGGTTATTTCGTAGGTTCGACTTTGTCGCCGAGACGGTCGCGCACGTAATGTTCGGTCATTACCAAAGAGCGGTGACCAAGTTGCTTTTGGGCTTTTCGAACATCTCCGGTTGACTCGGCTTTGTCGGTACCGGCTTTGGCCCGAAGGTCGCGAAACTGGAATGCATCCTTCGCGATACCGGCAGCCTCGCGCGCCGCGTCGAATCGAGTTCTCAAGCCTTGTTGCGTCAACCTCCGCCCCGACGCGTCAAAAACTAACGCCGATGTGATCGTCGCTTGTCGCTTGCGACGCAAACGGTCTGTCATCGTACATTCAGACCAGGGCTCGCAATATGGCAGCGATGACTGGCAACGATTCTTTCGCTCGCACTCACTTGAGCCAAGTATGAGCCGGCGCGGAAATTGTTGGGATAACGCGGTTGCCGAGTCCTTCTTCAGCAGTCTGAAAAAGGAACGCGTGCGAAAACGCGTCTACAAAACCCATGATCTGGCGCGCGCTGACATCTTCGATTGCATCGAAGTCTTTTACAATCGAACCCGACGCCATACCCATCTGGGTGGTATCAGTCCCGAGGCCTTTGAACGTGCCTTGGCGTGAGGCTGGAAAGTGTCTTAATTCGGGCAGCAGTCCACCGGATGAGAGGGCGCTACTCGAGAACTATCGCCACAGCCATCGAGAAGACCAAGCGGCACTGCGGAGGATGGGACTTGCTATGTCGAAACCGACCCCAACCAAAAGGAACGGAACGACCGCAGGCGAATAAGCCTTCTGCGCAAATACTTCAGTCTATTGGGAAATCGGGACTTGCCACGTGCGATGCATAGCCGAGACAAAAGGCGGGCACCCTAGGGACGGTGAGAGGCATTCAGCATCTCACCATCACGCGTCACCTGGGCTTAGATCGAGATGTTCTCTGGCCAAAGAAAGTAGGCGCCATGGCGGGATTTTGGCACGAACTCTATGCCGCAATTCTCCCCTAAAGCGGAGAGGACATGCTCACCGTTTATCAATTCAAAATAGCCGGCTGCTACGGCGCGCTCCAATAGTTCGCTCGTCCGTATTCCAAGACGCTTACCAAGCTTTGACGAGGGGAGCTTCGCTACCGCTCCTCCGGCCGAGCGCTCATCTGGCGGCACTGCGTCGACGACATCCCCGCCGGGACGCTCCAGCGATATACGAACTTCCTCGCTAATACGAATGATGCGCTGAGCCTCCTCATACACATCTCGATACAGATCGGCGTCTTCCGATCTCCGAACGAGTACTCCCATCTCGTTGTTATTGATCTGACTAAACTCGTACAGGTTCAGGCTCGTAACGACGCACAACTCCTCGCTCATGTAGCACTTGGCATCCAGGTTTTTGCAGTAGCTGGTGCGAACGTAGGTAAGCCCTTTGAGCCATTCGATTTCCGGCGGCTGCAACTCGCTCTTGCCATAGACCAACCTCACGTCAATTTTCAGGCGGTTCTTATCTGCAAGTAGCTCCTTTATTCGATCATTGAGCTTGAGGAATGGGCTGATCAGAATTACTCGATCAACGGCCCCTTTGATCAATTCCTCAAGAAAATAGTTTGTCGCACTGGTGTTCAAAAATTTCGCCACCAAATCCCTCGCTGAGGCAGATTACGGGGGGCGCTAAATGGTCTATAGCAAGTGCTTGTGTATATCGCCGAAAATCATCGACGGCCCACCGCATGAGATGGGCCGTCTTCAAAATTACATCACCAATTTCGGCTTTGCTCCGGGCTTCGGTGAGTGAAGTATGTAGTACGAGCTGAACAATCGTTCCGTCGCCACCATCGCCTCCGCAAAAGTATCGAAGTAAATTGCATGGTCAGGGTCCGATACATGCGCCCGATGGATTTCTCTCTCTTCCTCATCCCACGCGTAGCCGAGGTAACGGCCATGCGCATGAAACCAAATCACGTAGCCCTTACGAGGAAATGATGGCGGCAATGTCGCCAGTCGCCGCTTGTCATTGGGCGCGTCAGTTTGCTTGGTCGGGCCAACATCGTGCGGCGTGTTGCCGCGTTCGCTTGCGTCTGTCACGGTGCCTCCACTTGGATAGGAATAGTTCACTGGGGGACGTAACTCATCATGTCAGGCGAACAGATACTTGCGTTTCAGCAACTTCCGATAAATTTTTTGGCTAAACGGCCAATGCGCCGAAATACCTAAGACGGCGACCTGAATTCCGGAGAGGGAGAGGGTACGCGATTTAATAACTATTGATAAGCGTGCTAGAATGACCACCAACCTAGTCAACTCCAACCGGAGGGGAAAATCATGATCAGCGCAGAACTCGGGCGCTCGCTTGAGGAGTACGTCGCCGAACTGGTGAAGCGAGGCCGTTATGGCTCGAAAAGTGAGGTGCTGCGTGAGGGGGTCCGTCTGATTCAGGACCGTGAGTCGCAGCTTGCCGCGCTGGATGCGATGGTTGAGAAGGGCATTACAGACGCCGCAGCAGGAAAGGGCCAGCCGGCCGCCGATGTGTTCGACCGCCTTGAGAAGAAGTATCAGGCAAAGGTGAACGACGAGGGATGATCGTTCACTTATTGCCCGAAGCCATCGTAGACCTTGAGACCGTTGGCGACTACATCGCCCTCGACAATCCGCGCCGCGCCGTAACATTCATTCAGGAACTGCGGGACAGGTGTTTGAGCCTCGCGGACATGCCTTGCGCTTTCCCCGTCGTGCCGCGCTATGAGCGTTTCGGTATCCGACATCGCGTCTACGGTAACTACCAAATCTTCTATCGCGTGGTCGAATCGGACGAGCGTATCGACATCGTCCACATCCCGCACAGCGCACGAAATTACGCGGCGATTCTGTTTCCCTGACGGCATCCGTCGAAGTGCCGAGGACGGATAAGTGGTGCAGCGCGTGCCCTCAATAGCTCCCTAAACATCCCCCCAATAATCCGCCGGAATCACACCGCGCCGAGCCGCATTCTCATGAAAATCTGCACGTGGACGATGATTAGGGGGCTGACGTCCGGGAGCCTAGTCAATCAAGGCTCCGGACCCGATCTCAAACGATGATTTGGGATCAGAGAATCGCGGGGGTGCCATGTTCAAGCACTGGTTACACCGCTCCGCAAATGGGCTCGTCACCTAGGAACCATAAGGATTCCCGAGGGATGGTCAGTTACCGTTTGTGAAGCGCCGTGACATCGTAACTTCCCGATTCGTTGACGACTCGTCACACCCTCATAATTCCCCGCAGCAAGGCGTGCCGGTTCGATTCCGGCCCTGGCACCACAAGACTTATCTCCCGCAGTGCTTCCCCTCGGTTTGACGTAATTCTGGCGTAGCGACGCAGTCATTCGTCTCGTCTGACGGCTCATCCCTCGTCCCGCGCTGTGCTCACCGAACCCGACGTCTCGTCGACCACGACAATTTTCTCCAGCGCATGCCGGTCTTGAGACATGTGGTAATACCGCTTCATCCTGCCGTGAATGTCACGAGCCAACAGAACGTGCGTTCCGTCGACGGCAACGTCCTTCGCTTTGCGGACATCTGCCGCTTTCGCATAGAAATCCCGCCTCACCCCGTCGATGACTGGCATGGCATTTGTGAGCGCGCGACGCGTTTCCGACGTCATCTCCGATTGCAACGTCGCGTCCATTTCACGGGGAGAAGGTCCGAGTGCACGTGACGGCAATTGTCCCGCAATCGGACGCGCACGCATTAGCCCTCGTGCCATTCCTAAGGTCGCGCGTCGCGCTGACGGCAGCACCAGGTTCAGCTTGTTCAGCGTACCGATCCATTTTTGCCCTTCACCGGAATTCCCCGCGGGGTTCAAGTCGGCGTGGTGCGTCGCCACGACGAGGTTCGCATGCCGGTAAAGACTGCCGAAAATACCCCCGTCGACGCCCGTCTTTCCGCCGAACGCATTTTTCCTGAACTGCGTCCCAGACTCTTCGTAACTGCCGCTGATGTCGTTCGAGTATCGAACATAGTCCGCAATCGAGGCGGGCAGGACTTGCCTGCGTGTCCCGTCCTCCGCCGCGACCTGCATGCCACCGCTGCGAAACACCCCGGCAACATGCGCCATGTCCTCAGTGTTCACCATCACAGCGCAGGCTCTGCAATAGCTGAGAAAGGCATCCTCGGAAAGCGCTCGCCTGCATGACAGGGCGAACTCGGGCGTCAGTCCGCCAGCACGTGTCGAGTTAGCGTCGACGACTGCTTTGCCATGTTTGCGCATCGCATAAATCGTCAGACTGTCGTCATCCATAAAGCCCGAGGCATCCAGCGTCGCCAGCAATTCCCGGTTGCGACTCATCGTCCGGTCAGGCGGACAGAAGTTGAACTCACCGATGGCCATGGCTTCATTGACGCTTAGCCCCGGATTTCTCGTCAACGACTTCATCATCTCCAGGAAACCATCGAACGGATCGCTGCCCGGCGGCGTGTGAATCTGAATCAGCATCCAGGTTGCCAGCGCGCCGATGTTCACACTCGAATTGAACGGACGACCGTCGGTCGCGAGCGTGGCATCGTTGTAGGGAAGCGCCGACGCCTGCATCCCGATGTATCGACCGTAGCGCTCGGGCTGACCGCCCATCAACTGAATCGCCAGCGCCATCGCCACCGGTTTCGACATGCTCTGCTGCGAAAAACGGTGATGCATGTCGCCAACACTAACGATCGTTCCCGTACGCGTGTCCATCACCGAAATAGCGCGTTTCTCGCTGCGCGGATTCGTGCCGGGAATACCCTGAACGGGACACCCTTTGCCAACGGGCGAGGCGCGCGAACGAATGACTTCGTTCAGCAGCGCGGAATCCACGACATACGATGTCTCATAGACCGTCGAACGCGAGATGCCCTCTCGCGCCCCCTCACTCACGTTCCGAATGTGCAAAACGTCGGCGGCCATCACGCGACCGGCAGCATCTGCCAGACACGGTTGAGGGTGCACAGAAGCAACGTCATCCACGGAAATCCGTGGGACAAAAGACAGAATTTTCATGATGCGGCGACTTTCGTGAACTCGGAGATATCTGGTCTCAACCTGTTCGATGACCCTATTTCTCTCAGAGCTTCGCTTTGCGGCGAGGTCGCCGTGTGTCCCCGCCGTCATTGCAACGGCCTCGGCATTTCGAGAAGAGCATCCCTAAACGATTTTTTGTCTCCCTAAGCTACACGCACAACGAGGAAAGCCGATTCCATGGTTCGCTCATCGGCGTGCTCGCACCATCGCAGTGGTACGCCTGCCGACGGCTGGCGTGACGTCGTGAGAGCGCCATATGGCCTGCTCATCACATACTCGACGTGACAATCTCATCGGGTCCGTTCGCTACGGCTGGGCAACCGGGTAGCCGTCGCCCATGCATCACGTAATTTCCGAATCGGTTGATAGCGCGGAGATCTCGCGTCGAATGCTGCATAGTCCGAGTCAAATGCCTCGTGCCACGCGGAACACCGCGTAGCACATGGATCGACGCGTTCACCGGGTTTTCGCATTCAATTGGGAAAACCGCCGAAGCCTTACGCGTGACAGCGATCAGGCAGAGCGATTCGGACGATGCTGAAACTCACGTCACTTCACGCCTGCCATCATGAAAGCACCCTAACCGTACATTTATGGGAGACCTTCATGAACGCTTCTAAGGACGCGAAGACCGAGAAGAGCAGCGACGTCGTTAAGAAGAATCGCAAGCGCTGCAAAACACTGAACGTGCCGAAATCGCTAGCCCGCCAAGGTTACGTAGTTTGGTTTTATGAGCACGGGGAATATCTGGGATTGGCGTGGAACGAAACGGCTTCGGAAATTGAAAAAGCGCACGTCACCGACGACGATCACGCGATCTACTTCGAAACGTTCGCGCAAGCCGCAGTGGCGTGCGACAAGTTCGTCAGCCCGTGCCGTGTACTCCATTCGCCTGGCCCCGGCGAGCGGCCGAAACTCATGGGCTAATCGCAGCGGGCGGCCTGCCGTTGGTGGCGGGCCGTCCGTGTCGGCAGACGGTCTGAAAAGGTTACACAAGTGGCTGCCCCAGCATCGGCAAGCACACCGTTCAGGGCAGTCTCGCCCTTTGAGTGTGCGCCATGTCGGCGTCACGCCGAGGTAGCAATCTTAGTGATTACGGTGGGCTGATCTTCGAGAGAAAGTGCGTCGCGGCGACGAGCGCCGTGCCGACCGTCACGATGGTGCCGATCAGTCGCCAGGTGAGCGCGTGGAGTTCGCGGTGTAACCCGGCACCCAGCGCATGCATGTCCGATCTGACCGACGCGATCTCGCCTGCTATTTCGCTGCGCACTTTGCCGAACTCCTGATGCATCTCTCGGCGCAAGTCCCCAAACCCCTGATGCATTTCCTGCCGCAACTCTCCAAGCCCCCGGTGCATCTCCTGCCGCACCTTTCCGAACTCCTGATGCATCTCCTGCCGCACCTTTCCGAACTCCTGATGCATCTCCTGCCGCACCGTTCCGAACTCCTGATGCATCTCCTGTCGCACCGTTCCGAACTCCTGATGCATCTCGCTTCTGAGCCCGCCAACTTCGCGATGCGTCTCGGCACGAACCGTGCCGAACTCTCTAGCAAGATCTTCCTTGGTTGCCAAGGTCGGCAGCACTGCCTCGACCGACGCGATTCTTTCATGCAACCGCATCTCATCGTGCTTGTGCCGGGCATCCGCGTGCCCTACTTTGAACCGTGTAATACGTGAATCGATTTTCCGGAGTGTTCCCATCTTCATCTGCACCTTCTGTCGCATCGTCGCCCTCACCTCTCAGGCGTCGACACGTTGGATAAACGATGTGCAGCGACGGCGTTTTCGTGCGAAATATGCGGCTTTTTTGTGATCGTCCGGCTCCACTGCGCTCACGCCCGTCACTGCATGAGAACCACTCTATCCCGCAGCGCTGTGCTTTCGGTTCTACGTAGTCTCCGACACAGGTGAAGCGAGATGGGTGACGATTTCCTGCGCCGTCGCCCGCGCGCTTCGCATGACACCGATCAGCGTCGCTGACGCATACCCCGTCCACTCGCCGTAGCCAACCAGCCACAGTCGGGGTTCATCAACGCTCCTTGTCCCGGTGACGCGAATCCGCCCATCTGCCTGCGCAATGCCCAGGCCGCGCAAATGCCCCAGCGAAGGCCGAAATCCGGTGCACCAGATAACGACATCGACCGGCGTACGCGTCCCGTCTTCCCAGACGACACCGTCCTCGACGAATCGCGCGAACGAACGCACGGTGTGCAACGCCCCACGCGAGCGCGCCTCAAGCACCGACGGGACCATGACGATGTGCCCCAGCCCGCTATCGGGATATGGGTCCGGCAAGCCTTGCTGCACAGCCTGCCAGCGTGCCGTTGCGCGTTCGAACAGCACGCGCCCGTCGACGTCGTCCGGCAAGTAGGACGGCGGACTTAGCGTGACCCAGGTCGCCTCGCTCACCCGCGACACTTCGGCATAGATCTGCGCCCCCGAATTGCCACCACCGACCACCAGCACGCGCCGCCCACCCAGCCCCAGCGCGCCAGCGTATTCCGCCGAGTGCATCTGAAGTCCGCCGAACGCATCCTGCCCCGGATAGGATGGCACGTACGGCGAACGCCACGACCCTGTCGCACTGATGACCGTGCGGGCCAGCCAGTCACCGCGATCGGTACTCACCCGCAATCCGTCTGTCTGTGCGACCACGTTCGTCACGCTCACAGGACGCATCACCGGCACTTCATAGCGCGCTTCGTACTCACGCAAATACGTCACGACAGCGTCTCTCGACGGGTAATGCGTCTCGCCGCCGCGCATGGGCCACCCCGGTAGGGACGACCATTGCGCAGGCGAAAAAAGTTGCAACGACGGCCACGCCCGTTGCCATGCGCCGCCCGCAGTCGGCTGATCGTCCAGCACCTGATAGTTCACGCGCCATCGACGCAGGAAATACGCCGTCGCCAGCGCCGATTGCCCGCCACCGATCACGAGCGCATCGACGTGCCTCGTTGAGGAAGACGACTGCGGCGACACCGACTCCGGCAGACTCATGCCCCCTCCTCATCACCTGCCTGCACACGCGGCCCCACCTGACGGAAGTAGCGTCCTGGCGATTCGCCGAAGGCACGCCGGAACATGGCGATGAAATTGCTGGGGGTCGAGTACCCGAGCGAGTCGGCAATCGTACCGACGGGCTCGCCGTTTGCCAGCCGCTCCAACGCACTCACCAGACGCGCCTGTTGTCGCCACTGCGTGAATCCCATCCCCGTCTCGGCCACAAACAAGCGCCGCGCCGTGCGCGACGACATCCCGGCATGCTGCGCCAGCGCCTCCAGCGAGGCCTGTCCGCCAAGATCGTCGAGCACGGCACGCGCCACGCGCACTACGCGTGCGTCGTTCGGCATCGGCAGCCCGAGCGGCTCGGCGGGCGCTCGCGCGATCTCGTCGACCAGCACCTGCGCAAGCCGCATCTCCTCGTCCGTCAGCACGTCTCGCAGCGCCCACGACACGGCCCGTTTGACAAGCGCCGCCAGCAACTCCGACACGCCTACCACAGAAGGCGTGGACGGCAATGTCGTCGCAGCCGCTGGCGTTACCAGCACGATCCACCCGCTCACTACGCTCGATAGCGACACGCGGTGCGTGACGCCGGGCGGAATCCATCCCGCTCGGTAGGGCGGCAACACCCACGCGCCGAACGGCGTATGCACGTGCGCCAATCCCGCGTGAATACAGAACAATTGGCCCCTGACGTGCGAGTGCCAATCCAGCTCGCGCGTGCCGATCCTGAACAGACTTCGCTCGTGATCGCGCCCGCCGAAGGCCCACACGGGCGGACCGTCGAGCCGGTCGTTCGGCTTGTATCGAGCGAACGGCGAGTCGTCGAGTTGCATCAGCCCCACGTCGGGTTTCCTGCGCGACAGGTCAAGAGAATCGATGCCCATACGTTTGTCCGATGTTTGTCCGATTTGCATTGTTTAATGACCAAACGATGTTATCAGGTCACGACGCAGCGCGCAGACAATGAGCGAAGTGCCACTGCCGGCCGCCTTAGGACGGCCCATCGAAATCATGTCAGTCTTGCATGTCAACATCATCGGCGCGGGTCTGGGCGGCCTGTGCCTGGCGCAGGGCCTGCGCCGCGCGGGAATTTCGTTTGATGTCTATGAGCGGGATCCCGCACCCGACGCCCGCTTTCAGGGGTATCGCCTGCGCATCGACGCCAACGGTCTCGACGCCCTGACCGAATGCCTGCCCGACGGCGGCATCGACCGCGTTCGCGAGCGCGCGGCCGTCGCGCGTGCCGGTGGGCGATTCGTCACCCCTCAACTCGAAGACGCCAAGGTCGTCTTGCCGCCTAGCTGGCACGACGCGCACACCGATTCGGCCGTCACCGACCACCGCCAGCGCACCACGACCGCCGCCGCGCGCCCGACGCCGCACGTGCCCGACATCCCGGGCGACGTCAGTGTCCATCGCCAGACGCTTCGTGAAATTCTGCTCGACGGCATTCTCGATCGCGTGCATTTCGGCAAATCGTTCTCGCGCACGACCACGATTGCCGACGGCCGCCGTGTCGCCCATTTCGACGACGGCACGCACAGCTTGCCGGGGCTCGTGATTGCGGCAGACGGCACCCAATCCCGCGTTCGCGAATACGTGTTGCCGGGCATGGCCCCTCGGGAGACGGGCGACATCTGCATCTACGGCCTGACGCCGCTGTCGACCGCCCTGCTCGTGCTGATGGATGCCCACGGCGAGGCCACCACGATGGAAGGCAGCACCGTCGTGTTTGCCGACGGGTTCGCGGTCATCGTCGAGGCAATGCTGTTTCGTCGCCCGCCGCGTGGCGATATGGCAGCAGTGGCACCGGCGACCCCATCGACTGTGGGCACGCCGGGCGAAATGCCGCTCACCCCGGTATCCGATTACCTGTACTGGGCGTTCATCGGTCCGTCGCGAACACTGCTCGGCCCCGCTTACACCTGCGCGGAAATGCCGGACGCCATGCCGCTCGCCCGCATCGAGTCGATGACACAGTCATGGCACCCGCATCTCGGCTCGCTGTTCTCACACGCGGTCCCCGAAACGGTCCGCGTGTCGCCCGTGCGCAGCACCGCCAGCCCGCTGCCCTGGCAAATCGACGGCGTGGCCGGGCTGGGCGATGCGGTCCACGCGATGAGCCCCGCCGGGGGGCTTGGCGCCAATACGGCGTTGCGCGACGCCGCGCAACTAACCCGGCATCTGCGCACGGTCGCCGACGGCCACGTACCGCTCTGGCAAGCCATCACCGCCTATGAGCGCGACATGTGCGAGCGCGCGCGCGAGGCCGTGCGTCTGGCCGATGCGGGCGCTGCACTGCTCAACGCGCGTCGTGGCCCGTCGTGCGCATCGACACAGAAATCCGCCGATCTGATGCATTTGTGAGACGACCGCGATCCCGTGTTACTTTTACGGCAACGTTACTGCGCGTGAGGAGTGACTATGTACACCGTAATGGGTATCACGGGTCGCGTTGGCGGCGTGATCGGACACGATCTGCTCACGGCAGGCCTGCCACTGCGGGCCATCGTTCAGGACCCCGTCAAGTCGAGCCGATGGGCCACGCTTGGCGGCGAGATCGCCGTGGCGGAGAACGGTGACGCCGATGCGCTGACCAACGCCTTTCGCGGCAGCGAGGCCGTCTTCGTCATGCTTCCGCCGAACGCCGACCCGGAACTCGACTTCTCGCACGCGCGGCACCTGATCGACGCCATCGTCAAAGCACTCAGCGCCACGCACCCCAAGCGCGTGGTGTGCCTGTCGAGCATCGGTGCCGATTGTGACACCCCCAGCCTGATCACCGCGCTGCGTCTGTTCGAAGAGGCGGTGCGCGAGGTCCGCCTGCCGGTCACCTTCCTGCGCCCTGCGTGGCTGATGGAGAACTTTGCGTGGGACATTGCGCCCGCTCGTGAGCGTGGCGAACTGCCGAGTTATCTGGCACCGGTGGACCGGGCCATTCCGATGGTGTCGACGAACGACGTCGGCCATTTCGCCGCGCGTGCGATGCAGGAAGACTTCGACGGCGAACGCATCTGGGAAATCGAAGGCCCGGATCGTTATTCGCCGGACGACATTGCCGCTGCGCTGGCGCGCGCGCTCGTGCGAGACGTCAGTGCCGAGGCCGTACCGCGTGCAGGTTGGGACCCTCTGTTCCGTGCGCAAGGCATGCGCAACCCGCTGCCACGCATCCAGATGCTCGACGGCTTCAACGACGGCACTTTCAAGTTTCGCGACAACGGCGAGCAGGTCATGCGCGGGGAGGTCACGCTGCTCGAAGCGATTACTGCACTCGTTCGAGAAACCTGACGTCGAGAGCGAGCGTCTTCGGCTTCATGGTCTGCACCTGACGCCTTTGAGCTCGGTCACTGCGCCACGCCGCACGTGGGTGTCTGTGCGAGCAATGCGGGCCATCGCGCGGCCCACTCGCCGTCGTGCGAGAGGCCGGTGACGACAACCGTCTTGACGCACTTCCCGCCGACAGCCGCCGCATAGCGCTTCTCGACGTCCGGCGGCACCACTGTGTCCTGTGCGCTGCTGAAGTGGATCTGAGGTATCGTTGCGACCCGCGTTGCAACGTCGATCGGATTAAGCGATGCCGGCATCGCCGACACGTTATGTATGCGGTTCACATACTCGACATCGAGATTACCGGCGACCGTCCTCAGCGACGCGACGTCCTGTCGTCGGGCGGCAATCAGCGCGGCAATCGCGCCGCCGCCGGAATAGCCAACGAGCGCCAACCGCTGCCCGGGAACGCGCGCCACAATCTTTTCAACGGCCTCGTTCATTGCGTCAATGACGTCGGGCGCAAAGCGCTTTGCGGTCCAATACTGCACACCGCATGCCGGATTCAGTGCCATCGGCGTGAACTGACAGGGACGCGCGAGATACACCACGTTAGGCGACTTATCGGCCGCCGCAAGGGCCAGCCCCGTCGCGGCAACGGGCGTCGGATCGAGCGACGGCTCCGTTCGCGACAGCCACGCGAGTCCGTCGCCTTCGATGTAGACATTCACCGGCGCATCGGTCTTCTTGATGCGAGAGAACACCGTCAGCACGAACGGTCCCCCCGTCACCGTCTCACGACGCAAACCCGCCGGGTCGGCCAACGCCTGAGCGTGGCCATCGCGATCAAGGCTCGCGCAGCTTGACGTCAGTACCGCCGCCAGACACGCAAACGCACCGAGCGAAGCCTTAGCGTACATTCCGCGAGTCCGTGTCACGTCGTTCGGCGACGAAAGCCGCAAGTGCCCGCCCCATCCGATCGATCACAGGCGCCCACGCAGCACGCTCGGACTGACGGAACAATGTCATCTCCGGATACCAGGGCGAATCGTTGCGCACCTCAAGCCAGCGCCAATCCGGCACGAACGGTAGTAGCACCCAGACCGGACGCCCCATCGCGCCCGCCAGATGCACCGGTGACGAATCGATGGAAACGAGCAGATCGGACAGATGCAGGATGGCCGCCGTATCTTCGAAGTCCCGGATCTCGTCGCTGAGCGAAACCATCGAGAGGCCGGCTGGCGGTGTCGCAGCCTGTGCGGCAGCAGGCCCCTTCTGAATCGACAGGAACGTCGCCCCCGACGCGCCGAGCGGTGCAAGACTGTCGAGTGAAATCGAACGATTGTGGTCGTTCACATGCTCCGGACGTCCCGCCCATACGGTCGCCACCCAGGGGCGCGGCACGTTAGCCAGCCGCTCGCGCCAGACAGCGACGCGCTCGGGATCGGCGCTGAGGTAAGGCATCTCGCCCGGCAGATCCTCCAGCCGCAGCCCCATCGCCATAGGCAAGCTCATCAGCTCGCAGTGCATGTCGAATGGCTCGGTTAGCGTGCCGCGCGCCACGATATCCTTGTCGCCCCACATCCGTCGGGCGATGGACAACGCTTCGTGATTGACTTCGAAAATCACGCGCGCCCGACTGCGCTCACGCGCCCAGCGCGCCATGCGCATGAACTGAAACGTGTCGCCGTAGCCCTGCTCGTCGTGGATCAGCAGCGTCTTGCCGGGAATGGGACTGCCGTCCCAACGCGGGCGCTGCACCTTTCGCTCGATTGACTGCGTGTGTTCGAGGCTGTAGCGATAACGGTACTCCTGCCAGCCGCGCTCGAAATCGCCGCGCAGGAGCAGCGCTTCGGCCAGGTCGAATCGGTTGGAGAGATCTCCCGGCACCTGCCGCGCAAGCATATCGAGGACTTCGCAGCCTTCGCGCGTTTTGCCTTGCGAGCGCAACACCATCGCCAGCGACCGCCAGACGGACATCGGTGCCGCCCCCTGCGAGACCAACTCTCGCAACATCGTCTCCGCGCCCGCGTAATCGTGTGCCGCTACGCGCGCTGCAATGGTCGCGTGGAGGGCAGTTTTCGCCGCTTCGGCAGAGGACGCATCGGGTACGCTCACCGCTGCCAGATGAACTGCATTTGCCGCTGCCACCCCCCTCGCCGAACGCGTCAGCGTCGGCACTCCCGACGTGTTGCCGCTCGCATCGCCTTGCGTTGCCTGCCCTCGCGCTGCGACGTCGGCTTCCACGGCGGCAAGCGCCGCACGGGCATCGGCGCTCTCCGGCACGATCCGGACCGCCTCGCAGGCCGACGCCAGCGCCTCGTCGAGACGGCCGACCAGACGCAGGATGCACGCACGCGCCACCAGCGTGGACGGATGCCCGATCGCGAATGCCGACATCACTTCGACGATCTGCAACGCTCCGGTCACGTTGCGTCGTGCGAGTTCGACGTCGGCCAGATTGCGATAGGCATCGACGAATTGCGGATCGATCTCGATGGCGCGACGCGCCACGTCCGCCGCCTCGTCGAGCCGCTGCTGACGACGAAGCAGCGCCGCCAGATTGCTGTGCGTGTCGGCCCGCTGCGGGTCGAGTTCAAGCGCGCGGTGATAGTGTGCTTCCGCCTCGTTCGCCAGCCCCAGAAGCATCGCCGTATTGCCAAGATTATTCTGCGCATCGGCGGAGCCCGGCAGCAACTCGCTCACGCGCCGCAAACTCGCCAGACTCTGCGTCAATTGACCCGCTTCCTGCTGAACGATGCCGAGATTGTTCCAGCCCGCCGCAAATGTCGGATCCACCTCGACAGCTTTTTGCGCGGCCGCCATGGCGTCCTCGATTCGCCCGGCCTGACGATTCATCTCGGCGAGATCCGACCAGCACGCCGCCGGTGCCCCGGACGGCTTGCACACGATACGGAGATGACCGATCGCCATCTCCAGCTTCCCATAGGCGTGCGCCATCAGGCCAAGCAGATAATGCGCGTCGGGGTACTCCGGCGCCACTGCCAACACACGTCTGCAGAGTATCTCCGCCTGCTGCGCCTGCCCGGCTTGCCAGTGGGTGTGCGCCCGGGCGATGGCCTGAGGAAAGGTCAGCATCTCGGTCGCCGTTGGGCTGGCCGGACTATCGGAATGGGATGAAGACGGAGCGGAAGACATCGGAAGGGGTGAGCGTCGGTAGTTATCGCGCGATACTTTCACGGCGCTCGCCATCGTGTCAACGACGGCGAGCGCCCCTAACGGATCAACCGATCAGAACCGCTGCTGAACACGCACGATACCCGTATGGGACACGAAGCCTGAGCCCGCTTGCAGGTTGTATCGGATCGAAGCGCTCATGTTGTTGGCACGCACGAGCGTCAGCCCCAGCGCAATGTCCGCCAGATTGGATACCGGCGTCGCGCCCACGGTAGTGAATCCCGTCTGGCCAACCGGATCGGCCGCGAAGCTCGCGCCGGTCGCGACACCCGTCCGGTTGTACTCATGCACCCAGCGAACGGTCAGTTCCGGCATCCACGTCCCCGACGACGTCTCGAACGGCACACCGAGCCTCACCCCCAGCGCGCTACGCACCGAGTTTGCATTGGTACCGCCCACGGAAAGCGCCGCGCCGTTGCCGCCGGTTTCGGTATAGCCACTCTGATTCATGTGACTATAGGTCAGGCTGGCCAGCGGCGTGACGACGGCCCGACCCAGTGCCAACGGCCAGCCGAACTCGGCACTGCCCACATATTGCTGGCCGTTGAAGCTGCCGGTCGCCGCACCGTCGAAGCCCAGCATCGACACAAAACGAGTGGCGTTGTAGCGTTGCATCACCGCCGCGCCGGAAAGGTTCACGTACCACGGCTCCCCCGTATATCCTGCGTAACCGATCAGACCGTACGCATTCACATTAGTGTTGTTGCCCGATGTGCTACCGTCGTTGTTAATGACGGTGCGCGAAAACTGGAACGCGCCACCGGCACGCCAACGCTCGCCAAACGCTCGGTCGACACCGACGATCAGGCCGCCGTAGTTGGCACTATAGCCATCCACGCTCTCGCGCTCCGACTGGCTGGCATGACCGCCGAACGCCTGCCCCCACGCGCCCCACCCGGCGCCGACGTCACCGGTCGCAACGCCTGTACCGCCCGCCGACGCCAGACGCAAGCCGTTCACGCGCGAATTCACCACACTCATCGAATCGAACGTCGCCGCGCCGGCGGCGCGCACGTGCTGAGTCGGTGCCAGTTGCTTACCAACACGATTGGCCAGGGCGGTCGAGTTGTTGCCGAGCGCACCTAGCGTAGCGTTGAACAGGTGCAGCAGCGGCGCGCTGCCTATGCCGGTGTAGCCGAGCAGGCCACGCAGGGCCGACAGCGCGTTGGGCACCGAAGCGATGGTCGCGCTCGCGCGCGCATCGGGCAGCGAAGACGTGCCTCCCGTGCCACCGCTATTCCCGCCGTTGTTCCCACCGGTCGCCGTGCTCGCATCGACTACGGTCACCACCAGATCCTGATTTGAGCCATTGGCCACATTCGCACCGATCGCGCTGAGCGTAGTCGAGCCGTTGACGCGATAGACCAGGGAGCCTTCGTTGTAGTTGGCCGTGCCGGAGGTATCGATCACGATATAGCGCTGACCGACCGCAAAGTTATACCCCATCGATTGGAAGGCGATGGTCGAGCCGGCGGCGAGCGTCGTCGATCCCCGGACCAGGAGACGGCCGTAGCCGTCATCGAGGCCCGGACTACCGGTTGTCGTGGCATCGCTGCCCACCCCGATTTCCAGCGTGCCAAGGGCGTTCTGCTGGAAGTTACCGGATATCGTGATGGCGCGATCGAGATGCAGCGTCGCTCCGGTGTTGTACATCGTGAACGTGTTGCCCAACTGGACGTTGTCGTTGAGCACCAGCTTACCGCCCCAAAACTGCACGTTCGACAGCGGGTTGGAGATAGTGCCGACCGTACCACCATAACCGGACAGCGTGCCGAACCCGGTGCTGGACGGCTGGCCGACGATGCCGTCGGAGGACGCCCCGCTAATGGTCAGGTCTGCCGCTGTGAAGTTTTTCACGTTGCCGAGAATGGTGCCGGCGTTGCTGATCTGCCCTATCGTGCCGCCATCAAGCTGAATTGCAGTGGCACCGCTAATCACGCCGCCGTTCTCGTTGCTGATGGTTCCGATATTGCCAGCGCCGCTAGAGCGGATCGCGATGCCTGTCGCGCCGCCGTCGATCCTTCCGCCCATAACGTTACGGATCTTGCTGATCACGCCTGTGTTATCGATGCCGCCGGTCACCCCGCGGATCAATCCGTAATTGGCGAGCGTAACGATGCTGCCGCCGTAAGTCGTGCCGCCAATGACCGTATTCGCATTCACTACGCCGTAGACGGAAGTGCCGTTTCCGGTGCCCTGAATCGTGTTGGTGTTGTTAAGCAGTGCGATGGTACCGCCGACGTTGTTCACACCGGCGGACGCGCCGGTGATCAGACCGCGGTTCGAGATCGTTCCTAAAATTGCGACAGCGGCTGACGTGGGCTTATTGAGCACACCATAGTCACCGGAAATCGTGCCACCGGCCAGATTCGTCAGCAAAAAGATGCTTTGCGCGTTGTGGAAGCCAGCCGCGTCGCCGCTGCCGGCATTCGCGGCAATCACCCCCGAATTGCTGAGTTCGACGATGCTGCCGGCATTCAACACCGCAGCCCGGCCCGCGACAGTGCCGGTAGTCATAATCAAGCCGGAATTACTAAGCGAGACGATCGACCCGGCGCTCAGCACACCGATCGTGCCACCCGTGATCGTGCCGGCATTGGTGATCGACCAGAGAGTCCCCGCGGTGCCCGAAATACCGACTTGCCCACCAGAAATCAACCCACCATTCTCAATCGCGTTGATGTTACCGACATTCTGAATACCGAACTGCGCGTCACCGCTGATCGTTCCCTGAGCGCCGTTGTGAACCGTGTCTATGCGCTGATCGTTGGCGATACCGATCGTCGCGCCGTGAATTACGCCGTCATTCTGAACCCGACCGATGGAACCCCAAACCGTACCGTTACTGGTGTTGTTGATGCCCTGAATACCGCCGTCGATCGTGCCGATGGTCGTGCCGTCGCGCGTGTTGTTGATCGTGCCGATCCTGCCGCCAGCGACCAGAAGGCCATTTTGAATACCGGAGAGGGTGCCGCTATTGTTGATGACATCCGTTACGGCAGGAGCGGCCACAGTGAGCGACGTCACGTTAATGCCGTTGAGCCCATCCCGCATCGTCCCGGTGTTGGTAATCGTATGAATGGTGCCGTTCGATTGGACAGCGGACGCTCCGCCGGTGATCGTGCCATTGTTGACGAGTTGGGTCAGCTCCCCCCCTACAGTCACGCCATACTGACTGCCACTGATCAGACCATTGTTGTTCACCGTCCCGCCTGAACCCGCGAAAATGGCCAGGCCATAGCCGGCACCCGTGAGCGTCCCTGCCGGGTCGATGGTCACTGCGTTGAACGCATCCGAAAGCGTTGCCGAGCGCGCCCCCGTGTTGAAGACGTGCAAATTCGTGCCATCCCATTCCCACGGCAACGACAACGGAAACCCGCCAGCTGGCGCCCCGATGTAAATCTGCGTATCGCTACCGTCGCCATTGGTGACCGTACCCGCCTGCACCTGCCCCGTCGCACTACCCGAGGCCGCCGTAAGTGCCGCTGCGGCAGCGACTGCCACGCGGCGAGCGCGACGGTCGACAGAGCGCGACGTCCTCCCTCGCCCTGCAGCGATTTCCGAGGCCACCTGATACATGCCGAGGCTCGCGCTCCAGACGATGCAGTGGACGTGGTTCATCGATTTCCCCTAATGACGGTTTTCTTGTAACGACGATTGCAGCGCGGCGTCTCACGAAATGGCGCGCACAAACGCGAATACTTCGCTCACGCGGCGAAGTGTCTGAAACGATTTAATGAATCCGGGAGGCGCGGCGAATCACCGACGACCTGTCTGCTCGCGCAAACGCGTGTAATGTCTGGCTACAGTTCTATTAAAATCAGCGAATCCTTTCACACGCCTTTACCACTGTCAATCAGAGTCCGATAAAGCTTGAAACATCTTTGAGTTTGTTTATTTTTCATGCATTCGAATTAAATCAGCAAGCGTCCCCTAAGCATCCCCCCGAACGCCCGAACCAATACATACATCATCCATACAAATAAAAAGCGATCGCAGCCAGCTCAATGGCTGCGATCGCCCCTGCCGACTCAGCGTCGTGAGATCAGAAGCGCTGCTGTACGCGCACAATCCCCGTGTGCGACACGAAGCTCGACCCCACTTGCAAATCGTAGCGAACGGACGCGCTAAGGTTGTTCGCCCGCATCAGCGTCACGCCAAGCGACATTTCGGCCAGATCCGACACCGGGGTCGCGCCCACCGTCGTGAAGCCGGTTTGTCCGGTCGGGTCGGCCGCAAAGCTCGCGCCCGTGACTTGACGCGTGCGGTTGTACTCATGAACCCAGCGCAGACCCAGTTCCGGTGTCCATGTGCCCGACGCCGTCTCGAACGTCAGCGCAAACTTCGCCCCTAACGCGCTACGCACCGAACTACTGCCCGCACTGCCCACCGACAGCGCCGTGCCATTGCCGCCCGTTTCCGTGTAGCTGTTCTGATTCAGGTAGCTATAGGTGATGCTGGCGAGCGGCGTAATGACAGCTCGCCCCGCTGCCAATGGCCAACCGAACTCGGCGCTCGTCACATACTGCTGACCGTTGAAATTGCCGTTGGCCATGCCGTTGAAGCCTTGCATCGACACCAGACGCGTCGAGTTATAACGTTGCAGCACCACCGACCCGGTCAGGTTCACGTACCACGGCTCCCCCGTGTATGCGGCGTAGCCGATCAGGCCGTAGCCGTTCACGCTGGTCTGATTGCCCGACGTGCTTCCGTCGTTGCTGATGACGGTACGAGAAAACTGGAACGCACCACCCGCGCGCACGTGATCGCCGAACGCACGATCTGCCCCCACCAACAGGCCACCGTAGTTGGCTCTGTAGCCATCGACACTATCGCGTGCCGACTGGCTGGCATGACCACCGAATGCTTGTCCCCAGCCCCCCCAGTGCGCTGCGCTATCGCCCGTTGCGATACCCGTCCCACCCGCCTTTGCGATGCGCAGACCGTTGACGTGAGCATTGACGACACCCAGCGAATCGAACGTCGCCGCACCGGACGCCCGCGCGTTCTGTGCCGGGGCGAGCTGCTTACCGACCCGGTTGGCCGAATCGGTCGAGTGATCGCTCAGCGAGCCGAGTGTGGCGTTATACAGATTGAGCAGGTGCGGATCGCTCACACCGGTATAGCCCAACACGCCATGCAGCGCAGATGCCGCATTCGCGGCGGACGCGATGGTCGCGTTCGTCCGCGGATCGAAGGCTGCCAGCCCGATGCTGTTGCTGCCACCAGCGTTGCCACCTCCGGTCGACAGCGACGATGCACCGCCACCGGCCGCAGCCGCCGCTCCGGTGTTGATGCCACCATTGCCTGCACGGTTGTTCGCTCCCGTTCCGTCGGCAAGCGTCACGACCAGATTCTTGTGTGTGCCGTTCGCAACCTCCGAGCCGCTTGCGTCGAGCGACGACGAACTGTTCACGCTGTACACCAGCGAGCCCGCGTTGTAGTTGGCGGTACCTGCCGTATCGATCACGACGAACCGCTGCCCTGCTGCGAAGTTGTAGCCCAGCGATTGCAGCGCAACGGCCGATCCGGCGGCGAGGGTCGTGTTACCGCTCACGCTCAGACGGCCATAACCGCTGTCGATCGACGCATCGCCCGTCGTCACGGCATTACTTGCCACGCCGATCTGAAGCGTTGCCCCGGCAGACTGCGCGTAATTGCCCGATATCTGAATGTTCTTGTTGATCTGCAAAACCGACGCGTCGTTGTAGGCCGTGCGGCTGCCTGCCAGATCGAAGTTGTTGCCGATGACGAGATTCCCGCCGTTAAACCGCACGTCGGCATTAGTGCTGACAATTGTGCCGCCATAGGTCGGACCGAAGCTCGTGATCGTCCCAAACGTGCCGTCTGTCGCACCCGCGATGCGCAGATCGTTCGGCGAACGGTTGATGATCCAGCCCGCAATCGTGCCCGCGTTGTTGATCTGGCCGATGGACGACGTGGGTGCCTGATTCGAGATCGCGCCGCCCAGACCGGTGATCAACCCGCCATCCAGGTTGTTGATCGTGCCGATCGACGCATCGTTGTAGATGCCGTAGTAGCCGCCCGAAATCGTGCCCGCGTTATTGATCGCACCGACCGTTCCTGCGTAGTCGGTGCCTGAGACGAACGCACTGGAATTGAGAACAGCGGCGATGTCGGCCGTGGTGCCCCCGGTGGCAAGAATCCGGCCGGTGGTCTGATTGTCGATCACACCGATAGTGCCGCCGTTGTTCGAAATGCCTCGGGTCAAGCCTGTGATCGTGCCGCCGTTCGTCAGCGTGTTCAACTGCGCACCGGGTGCACCCGTTTTCATCGATACCACACCGTAGTAGCCCGAGATCAGCCCGGTATTGTTCAATTGTCCGAACTGTGCCGAGTTGAGCACGCCGTAGCCGTTCACGGCTTGAATCGTGCCCGCGTTGGACGCCGACGTCAGCACGTTACTGTTGTTCAGGCCTTGCGACGCGCCGGTTACCGTGCCTGAATTCACGAAACTGCTCAGCACACCGCCGTTGCTCACACCGCCGTATACCGCCGTCGACACCGATCCGCGATTCAGCAGCGTGCCGATGGTGCCACCGTTGTACAACCCCGAGCTACCCGAGCCCGTGGCGGCGATTACGCCGTTGTTTTCGATCACGCCGACGTTTGCCGTCGCGGAAGTCGCCAGCGCATAGGCGCCGGTCAGGGTGCCCGAGTTGGTCAACGTCCCCATGCTGCCGGTGATCGTCGTGAACGACGTCCCCGTCACGGACAGATTCGTGCCGTCATAGCTCCAGTCCGACGTCGCGCCCGGCACATTGGCGACCAGCGCAGTCGTCCCGCCCATCGCGCCGACATACGGCGCGGTGACCGTCACGACCAGATCCTGGCGACCACCATTGTTCACATTCGTGCCGCTGCCCGACAGATGAGGGCTGCCGCTGACGACATAGCGCAAGGTGCCCTCGTTGTACGTTGCCGAGCCTGCGGTGTCGATCACCACGAAACGCTGCCCTGCTGCGAAGTTGTAGCCCAGCGACTTCAGCGCGATAGTGGAACCGGCGTCGATGTTGCTGTTGCCCGAGACCACCAGTCGACCATACCCGGCGTCGGTCGCCAGGTCGCCAGTCGTGAGTGCGCCACCGGCGACGCCGATCATCAGGGTCCCCGTCGCCCCCTGAGAGAAGTTGCCGTTGACCCGAAGTGCGTTATTGACCTGCAATACGGACGAATCGTTGTAAACCGTGCGCGTGCCTGCCAAATCGAAATAGTCGTTCAGCAGAAGATTGCCGCCGTTGAAGTGCACGTCGGCATTTGTGCTCACGATTGTGCCGGTGTACGTCGGGCTGTAGCCGGTCAGCGTGCCGAACGTCCCGTCTGTCGCGCCGCTGATGTACAAATTGTTCGGCGAGCGGTTGATGATCCAGCCGGCAATCGTGCCGGCGTTGACGATCTGCCCGATGGAGGCGGTCGATGCTTGATTGGAAATCGCACCGCCCAGACCGGTGATCACGCCACCGGCCACGTTATTGATCGTGCCGATCGAATAGTCGTTGTAGATGCCGTAGTAACTGCCGGAAATCGTCCCGGCGTTACGAATGGCGCCAATCGTGCCCTGATAAGCGACACCGTTAAAGACCGCACTTGAATTGTGGACGGCCGCCGTGTCCGGTAAGGCACTCCCCGTCGCAAGAATCTGAGCGCCCGCCTGATTGTCGATGGCCCCGATATAACCGCCGTAGTTCGTCACCCCTTTGGTCGATCCGGAAATCGTCCCGCTGTTGGTCAACGTACCCAATACGGCGCTCGCCGCGCCCGATTTGAGCGCGCCGACGCCGTAATAGGCACCGTTGATCAGTCCGGCATTGATCAACTCGCCCATCTGCCCCGAGTTGTTCAGCACACCGTAACCGGCCGTCGAGCGGATCGTGCCCGTGTTAAGCACCGACGTCACCGCGCCAACGTTGTTCACGCCCTGCAGATTGCCCGTGATCGTGCCCAAGTTCTCCAGGCGGGAGATCAGACCGCCGTTGCCGATCCCCGCGAATGTCCCGGTGCTTACCGAGCCGCGATTGACCCACGTGCCGATCGTGCCGCTGTTGTACGAACCCGAGCTACCGCCCCCGGTTGCACTGATCACGGCATTGTTCTCGACACGCGCCACGTTGGCCGCCGCCGAGAACGACAGCGCATAAGCGCCGGTGAGCGTGCCCGCATTCGAAATCGTGCCGAGCCCCCCTGTGATGGTGGCGAAGGACGTCCCGGTCACCGTCAGGTTATTGCCGTCGAATGCCCACTGCGACGATGTGTTCGCCACCCCGCCGAACAAGGCCGTCGTGCCGTCCATCGTTGCCACGGGTACCGACTGCGCAAATACGGCGCCAGCGTTGAGCGACGCCAGTGCGAGTGCGGCAAGCGCTGACTTGCGGGTGCGACGACGATCCACCGACTGCGACCTTCCTCCGTGCCCACTGGCGACTTCGGAGGTCACCTGATACATGCCGAGGCTCGCACTCCACACCACGCGATAGATACGGTTCATTTGATCTCCCAGGGAGTTGTTGTTTTATTTAACGAAACACGAATTTCGCCATGCGTCCGGCCGCACCGCATGGCGAGTGCGGCGACATAGGCGCGACTTCGCCGCTTCGTCGCAATTTCAGTGCATGACGAAGCCGCAGAACACACGGAAATGGATTTGGACCGGCCGCGAAACCGGAAGCCGCTATGGCGTGGGCGGAGGAGATGCGTCGGGTCGTTTCATTGACCTGTCTTGATGAACAGCAATTGCCGCAGATGCACCGAATACGCGAGAAGTGGAACGGAACATTCGGACTACCCCTTTTTTCGGCGTCACGCTGCCGACTATTTTTTTGATGTTTTATTCGGAACAGGCGAATCCTTTCATACGCTTACACGACTGTCAATTGGCAATCCAAACTGACATGACATCGATGATTTCACCGAACGATGGCACCTGATCGCCGGGAATCCGCACACTGGTAACGTCCTCCCGATTGTCGGGACATTGTCACGATGAGCGAGCCTCGAAGGCTTGCGCTACACTCGCCGAACCGATCCAAGGACAGGAAATTCCCATGAGCACGAACATCGAATCCATCGCCGTCAATCGCAACGACGGCGCCGCCGCCTCGCTGGGCGATTACGCAGGCAAGGTGCGTCTGGTTGTGAACGTCGCATCGAAGTGCGGTCTGACGCCGCAATATGAAGGACTGGAGCGTCTGTATGAAGACAAACGCGCCGCAGGTCTGGAAGTGCTGGCGTTCCCCGCCAATAACTTCAAGGGTCAGGAACCGGGCACCGATGCCGAGATCCTCGACTTCTGCACCACGCAATACAACGTCACCTTCCCGCTGTTCGCCAAGATCTCGGTGCTGGGCGACGACCGTCACCCGCTTTACAGCGCACTGGTCGACGCAAAACCGGAAGCCACCGGCGAAGGCCCGTTCCGCGAGCGTCTGAAGGGCTTCGGTGTCGAGCGCGACAACCCCGCTGACGTGCTGTGGAACTTTGAGAAGTTCCTGATCGGCCGCAACGGTCAGGTCGTGGCCCGCTTCTCGCCGGATGTCAAGGCCGACGACCCGCGCCTGGTCGCCGCCATCGACGCCGAACTCGCGAAGTAATTTCACGTGCGCACTACGTAAAAATGCAAAAGGGGGCGATGCGTTGCGCATGCCCCCTCGTGCCGCGTCGTTTCCCCCCGGATTCGACGCGCTGCTACAACTCTGTGTCAGTACTCAGCGCTTGGCCGTATCGGTCATGAACTTGCCGGTCGGCGCTTCGCCGCCCTTCTTCTGGCGACGCGTATTGCCGTCGAGTCCACCATCCACCGCCCACTCCGCGAACACTGTCGGACCCGGCTCGAAATCGCGCGGTTGCCAGTCGGGCGTCAGGATGTCCTCGTCGGCGTAATACTCGATGAGCGCGCCGCACGGATTCTTGAAGTACCAGAAATACGCCGACGAGATCGGGTGACGGCCCGGCCCCAACTGCGTTTCCCAGCCACAGCGGTCGATATGCATACCGCCGCCGAACACTTCGTGGATGTCGCGCACCGTGAACGCCACGTGATTCAGGCCACGCTTGCCGTTGGGCAGCGCCAGCAGGAACAGGTCGTGGTGGCCGCCGTGCGGGGCGCAACGCATGAACGCGCCGCGATCCGGATACCGGTCGGACAACTCGAAACCGAGCTTGTCCTCGTAGAACTTCTGCGTGGCAGCCAGCGCATTCGTGAAGAAGACCACGTGGCCGACTTCGATCGGTTGCGCACGCTCGTACACCGGACTGGGCGTATTCACGCGCTGCGCGGGGCGTCCCCACGGATTCGTCGGCGCGCCCTGCACGTCCAGCGCGCGCTTGGCCGTCACTTCGACGCGCACGGCCAGACCATTCGGGTCGATGCAGCCCGTCGCACCCTCCTTGAAGAAGTAGCCCGGCTGATCGGCGAGACGGTCGGCGATGGCAGCCACTTCGTCTGCGCTCGTCACGCCCCACGTCACTTCACGCAGCGTCGGGCCATCTTCCATGGCCGGTGGCAGCGACAGATCGTCGTGACGCACCGCAAGCACACGGCAGCCGTTGAGCGTTTCGAAGCGCGCGCCATTGGCGTCGACGGCGATCTCGGTCAGGCCCCAGTCGGCCAAGAACCGGCGGCAGGTGTCGAGGTCGGTGACCCCGTAGGTAATTTGTTCGATGCCCAGAATCGTCATGACAGTCTCGGGAAAATCGGAAGTCTCGAATAAATGAATAGGCGCTCAGAGATCGAGCGTCAGATGCTCGCCCTTGCAACCGGACACGCAGATCATCATGACCTTGTTCCCGGCGCGCTCCGACGCGCTCAGCACCGAGTCGCGATGATCGGGGCAGCCTTCGAGCACACGGGTTTCGCATGCACCGCAAATACCCTCCATGCAGCTATGTTCGGCGTCTATGCCCGCCGCCAGAAGCGTGTCGAGCAGCGTCGCGCCAGCGGGCACGGCAAGCTCCTTGCCGGACTTCGCAAGCTTCACGACATAGCCTGCCGACGTCGCGGGCGGCGGCGCATCCGGTGCGGCCGCGAAGCGTTCGGTGTGGACGTTCGCGATGCCTGCCCCGGCACACGCGGCTTCGAAGGCGTCGAGCATGACGCCCGGGCCGCAGCAATAAGCATGCGTGCCCGCCGGTTGATCGGCCAGAAACGCCGCGAGCGACGCGGGCTTACCGTCGTGCTGGTCGTCGAAGTGATAGGTGATGTCGCCACCGAGCGCGTTCAGTTCGTTGACGAACGCCGCCTGCGGTGCCGTGCGCGCGCAATACATCAGCTTGACGCTGCGGCCGAGCGAGCGCAGACGCCGGTACATGCAGAGAATCGGCGTCACGCCGATGCCGCCTGCAACCAGCACCGAGTGCGCCGCCGTCTCGTCCAACGCGAAGTGATTGCGCGGCGCCGAGATCTCTAGCGTCATGCCGACACGGAAGTTGTCGTGAATAAAGCGTGAGCCGCCACGACTCTTCGGATCAGCCAGAATGCCCAGCACATAGCGGTTTTCCTCGCCCGGGGTATTCACCAGCGAGTAACTCCGCACCAGCCCGCTCGGCAGGTGCAGATCGATGTGCGCGCCGGGCGTGAATTCCGGGAACGGCGTGCTGCTGCCCGCCGCAGGCACGAGTTCGATGCTCATGATGCCCGCCGCCTCATAACGAAGCGTGCGCACCATTGCCGACAGGGTTGACTTGCTCATAACGCCGCTCTCTGATGTTGCTGATTTTCTTGACGTCCGTCCGGCTTAACCTGCGATGGCCGCGACAGACAAATCGATATCGAGACGCGCAAACGCCTCAATCTCCACACGCAGTTCCGGAAACACCAGACCGCTGACCGCCACGAGCGTCGAACACGGATATGCGCCGCCGTTCGCCGCCACGTCCGCGAAGAACTCACGGCGTGCGCGACCGACTTCGTCTTTGTCGGCGATATCGGTCACGTACACGACAAGCTTGTAGACATTGGCGAGACGGCCACCGCCAGCCTCGACCAGCGCGCGGATCTTGCCAAGCACCACCAGTGTCTGCTCGTAGGTCGTGAGTGGCTTTTCCGCATCACGCGTGGCCGGATGTGCCGTCATGCCCGACATCAGGATTTCGTTGCCGAACCGGATGCCATTGCTCCACGTGGCCGTCGCGAGATCGGGCACGGCTTGCGCACGAATGCGTTCGGCTTTGATGGCGGAAGGGTTTTGCATGATCGCGTCCATTAGGCGGCCGACGGCTTACGCCTTGCCCGGCTGCATGCGCTCAAGCTCTGCCTTCGCCAGATTCTTCAGATGGCGACGCAGACGCACGATACCCATGTCGTGTTGATACAGATGTTCGTTCTGGTTGGCGTCCGGCTCCATGTCTTCAAGCATCACGCGGTCCTGCTCCAGCACGTTCCAGTGACGCGCCTCCAGACGATTGCGATACAGGAAGCGCCACGTGTCGCGTTGCCAGCCATCGAGCTTTCGGCAGCGCCAGTGGAACACGGCGGCCAGCGTCGGGGAGATCGGCGTGTAGCTGCCCACGATCACGAAGTTGCCGCCGGGGCCGCCCGTCTTCGGGTACGGAATCTCCAGACGCATCCAGTGCGTCCCCGTGTCGGCCCATTCGGTCCAGTCGAAGTTCACATCGCGCTGGCCTTCCTTCTCGAACACGAAGCCACGGTCGGTATCGCGAATGCGGAACGCTGCCGTGTTGTCGCCCTCAGCCATCGAGTGCGACTGCTTGTGCAGATACGTGCCGTGCATCGGATCCATCACGTTATCGAGCACGTAACGGTAATCGCCCTTCCATTCCGTGTAGCAGAGGAACGACGAGAATGCGCCGTCGGCATCGAGTTCTTCCGGCAGCACCAACGGCGGCGGCGTCTCGATGTTTTCGGTGGCGTTGTACAACCAGATCGCTTCGTTGCGCTCGACGATGTGATACGCCTGCGTCGGACGCGAGCCTTCGAGCTTGCAGCCCGGGCTGCCTGGCACACGCATGACGGTGCCGTCGCAGCGCACCTGCACGCCGTGATAGCCGCAGGCGATGCGGTCGCCCATGACGATGCCCTTCGAGAGCGGCGCGCCGCGATGCGGGCAATGGTCGTCGAGGGCATGCACCTTGTTGTCCTGATCGCGCCAGAACACGAGCTTCTTGCCCAGACGGCGCAGCGAGACCGGCTCGCGGCCGATCATGTGCGACGGACAAATCGGGTACCAGAGATTCTTCAGGCCGCGCTCCAGAATGGCGTCGGCAGTGAGGATAGGCTGTTGCGTAGTCATGGGGGGACCTCCATCGCGAGCGCCGCCCGAGCGGCCATCGCGCTATGTGTTGTTTTTACTCTTCGGCCAGTCGTGCGATCTGCGCTTTGTAGACGTCTTCCGTCCACACGTCGCCTTCCTGCGGGCCGGGGCCAGTGCGATTCAGGTAGGCTACGAGGCCCGCCAGATCGTGTGTGCCCGACGCGTAGGCGCGCTCGATGGCGTCGCCCAGCAGGCTTTCGTATTGCGTCGGCTCATGACGACGCGCTTGATGCGGTTCCAGATAACGGTCCATCACTTCCCTCCATTGCGTACCCGCTCGCGAATACGCGCGTGCACGGGTACAAAGTCGTACGTCGGATAGCATTCGGTGCGAAACACGCCCCAGGCCGAGCGTTCCAGCTCCACGTTCACGACGGGCAGCAAATGCGGCGGCAGTTCCAGCGTGACGATCTGGCCGAAGCCCATCGCCACCGTCCACGACACCACCTTGACGCCTGCGGGCGGGAATCGCTCCCACCATTCGGCCGCCTTCAGACGCTCCTGAAAATCGTCGAGATTGTTCGACTGATCGTGACGCAGGAACACCGTCAGCATCATGGTCTCGGGCTGGGCGGAGCCCGGTGCGGTTTCGCTCATTGCTCTCTCGCCTGTCGCGTCGCTTACTGCACGAACTGGTTGGTGAACAGGTCTTCCGGCTTGGACTTCTCACGGATGACCTTCTCTTGCGCGTAGAAGTCCTGCAACTTCGTCACACGCGCCGGATCGAACGCGCCCAGACGTTGCTGGCCCGGATACACATTGCGGGCGTAGTACGTGAGGATCTTTTCGATCTCGGCTTCCTTGCCCTTGTATGCAGGCACGGCGGCGCAGTATTCCTTCGCAGCGCCCGCCGGATCGCGCATGATTTCTGCGACCGACTTAATCGTCGCGCGCACGAACTTGCGGATCATCTCCGGCTTCTCGGCGATGGTCTTGTCCGAAGCCAGAATCGCCTGCGCCATGCCCGGGAAATACTTGTCCGTCGACGTCATCGTGATCTTCACGCCAGCGTCTTCGATGTTCTGCGCCCACTCGGGCGTGCCGACCATCACTTCCGCCTTACCCGTCGCCACCTGCTGCCAGACGCCCGCCGGGCCTGCGCCCTGAATGCGTGCATCGTTACGCGTGAGACCGGCCGAGGCGAGCAGACCGAGCGTCGCGTAGAAGCCGGTGTCCTGATAGGCCAGCACGGTGATCGTCTTGCCCTTCAGATCGGCGGGCGACTTGATGTTGGCATCATCGCGCACGACCAGTTGGTGCAGCGTGCGGCCACCGAGCAGCGCCACACCCTTGATGGGAATGCCGTTCGGACGCAGCACGATCGGCGTATCGCCGAGACCACCGCCCAGATCACCGTTGCCGGATGCAAGCTGCTTGCCCACGTCGGCGCCGCCCTGCACGGTCAGCCAACGTACCGACAGACCTTCTGCCGCGTAGTAGCCCTTCTTCTCGGCCAGCATCAGCGGCGCGAAGGCCGGCAGATTCGCCGGGGCCGGGAGCAGATAGGTGATCTGCTGCGTCGCAGGCTGCTGCGCCATCACCGGTGCGGCCACGCCACTGAGTCCCGCCACGGCACACAGACCCGCCGTAAGAAAGGCGCGACGCGCCAACGATGCACGGAAAATCGACAACATATCTTTGCCTCGCTCAAGTTTCGGATGTCCGCGATGCCCCGTGCACCGCGGCTTGCCACTGTCATTGCCCACTTCTGCCGCCAACGTCAGACCCGGCCCGCCCAGGCGAGCGGATTTTCGTTCAGGCCCCAGTAAAGGCTCTTCTGATTCGTGTATTCCAGCAGTCCCAGACGACCCTTCTCGCGCCCCATACCGCTCTCCTTCCAGCCGCCGAACGGCGTCGAAATAGAGAACTGCTTGTAGGTATTGATCCAGACGGTGCCCGTCTCCAGCGCGCGGCCCACGCGCCATGCGCGCTTGAAGTCGAGCGTCCAGATACCGGCAGCCAGCCCGTAGACGCTGTCGTTGGCCTCGGCCAGCAGATCGGCTTCGTTTTCGAACGGCAGCACGGCCAGCACCGGCCCGAAGATCTCTTCCTGCACCATGCGTGCCTGATTTGTCAGGCCCGCGATGATAGTCGGCTGATAGAAGTAGCCTTTCTCGCGACCGTCGCCCGCAGGACGCTCGCCGCCGCACAGCAGCCGACCGCCCTCTTCCAGCCCGATAGCGACGTAGCGCTCGATGGATTCGCGGTGCGACGACGTCACGAGCGGCCCCATCTGCGTGTCTTCGCGCAGCGGATCGCCCACGCGCAATTGCTTCGCACCGGCGACCAGACGCTCGACGAAAGCGTCGAAGATCGCTTTGTGGACGAACAACCGCGAGCCTGCGATGCACGACTCACCCGACGAACTGAAGATGCCGTAGAGCACACCGGCCACGGCGTGGTCGATGTCGGCGTCGTCGAACACGATGGTCGGCGACTTGCCGCCGAGTTCGAGCGATACCGGCATCAGCTTTTCTGCGGCGAGACGTGCGATGCCGCGACCGACTTCCGTGCCGCCGGTGAACGCCACCTTCTTGACCTTCGGATGACGCACGAGAATGTCGCCAATGACCGAGCCCTTGCCGGGCAGCACCGACAGCACCCCACGCGGCACGCCTGCGGCTTCGCAGATGCGGCCGAGTTCGAGCGATGCGAGCGGCGTGACTTCCGCCGGTTTGAGCACCACGGCGTTGCCTGCGGCAAGTGCCGGGGCGAGCTTCTGAGCGTCCGACGCAATCGGCGAGTTCCACGGTGTGATCGCGGCCACCACACCCAGCGGCTCATGCACGCTCATCGTCAGAAAGTCGCCGCGCGACGGCGTGAGCGTCTCTTCCAGCGTCTCCAGGCAAGAGGCGAAGTAACGGAACGTGCCCGCCGCGCTCGCGACAAGTGCGCGCGTCTCGCTGATCGGCTTGCCGTTGTCGCGTCGTTGCAGATGCGCAAGCGCCTCGGCGCGTTGCGCGATGCCGTCGGCTACGCGATGCAGCACAGCAGCGCGCTGATGCGGCTTCAGGCCAGCCCAGTCGGCGCGACGCCACGCGGCGTCTGCGGCTTCTACCGCTTCGACGGCATCGTCCGCACCCGCGGCGGCGATCTCGGCGTTCACGCTTTCGTCGGCCGGATACAGGCTTTGATAGCGCTTACCGGTACCGGCACGCCATTCGCCGCCGACCAGAATGTCGCTCGAAAACCCTTGCAGCAAATCTTGATGGCTCATGAGTCTCTTCCTGCTAGATCACACAGTTCGCGACGCGATTGCGCAGTGCGCGAATGGCCGAGTAGGCGGTGAGCGCCGACGTCTTGGGGTTGTCCGGCAACGGCTTGCCGCACATCTCCAGCGACATTTCGCCGAACGCACCGCGCGCCACGATGTGATGCACGTTGCGGGTGCTCGTCGGGTCGGCGATCAGACGCACACGCGTCGCATCGAGCCCCAGCCCTGCGATGGCCACGGTCGCCGCGACGTTAGCGTTCTTCGGGTACAGACGCGCAGCATCCCGGGCGCTGCCTTCGAAGATCACGGTCGCCGTGGTGAGCGTGGCGAGATCGCACACCTGCTCGGCGGGCGTGCCCTGCCAGCCCATCGGCGGCTTGCGGCCCGTGTACAGCACCTCGTCCAGTCCGCCTTCACGGGCAGCAGCGATGGCGTCGATGCCGCCAATCGCGCCGGAGAGCAGCGTAACGGTCGATGCACCATCTTTCGCAGCTTGTTCGAGCGCCGCCAACAGATCGGTATCCGAGAGCGCGCCAATGGAGGCCACCGCGCAGTCGACACCCGACTTGAGCAGCGGCACAACGTGCCCCGACAGCGCGCTGTGTCCGGCGCATTCCAGAACGAAGTCCGGACGGCTTGAGAGCGCCTGCGTCGACGACACCACTTCGGTGCCCGCACGCACGCTGCCGCGCACACGCTCGGCGGCGTCTTCCGGCACGATCACATGGCCCACGCGCAGATACGGATCGCCCGCGCACGCTTCGTATACTTTCGAGCCGATTGCGCCGAAGCCGATGAGCGCAACGTCAACCGGACGATGATTCAATTCACGCATTCGCAGGCTCCCGGACCGGCGGACCGGCGAAATGCGACGCGAAGTTGCCGACCGACAGCATGTCGACTTCGAGCAGCACCGGACCGTCGTAAGCGACGGCGCGGGCCACGGCCCCTTCCGCCTGATCGATGGACGTAATGCGCTCGTGCTTGAGTTGCAGGCTCGCGCAAAACGCGGCGAAGTCCGGCTGATGCAGTTGCACGTAATGACGACGGCCACCGTACTGCGCATCCTGAATATTGCGGATCACGCCGTAGCACTGATCGTTCATCAGCAGAATCACGACGGGTGCCTTCTCCTGCACAGCGGTCGCGAGTTCGCCCACGTTCACCATCAGGCCACCGTCGCCGCACAGTGCGACCGTCTTCTTCGCATTGCCCGCGAGCGCCGCGCCAATGCCCATCTGCATGCCCTGACCGATGCCGCCACCGAGCGCGTGCACACCGGCGCGCGGCGAGAAGATCTTCAGCAGACGGTTGCCCCACGTGCTGTTCGAAATCGTGACGTCGCGCACCCAGTTGAAGTCGCGACCGAGCGCGCCTTGCAGCGCTGCCACGAGTTGACGATACGGACCGAGACCTTCGGCCACTTGCTTCACGGCAGCGTCACGCGCTGCAGCTAGGTCGGCGTGGAACGCCGGATCGACCGAGAGACGGCCTTGCAGGCGATCGGCCAGCGCGTTCAGCACGCTGGCGGCATCGCCCTGAATGAACATGTCGTTGCGATAGCCACGGTTGTCGGCCAGTCCGTCGGCATCGACGCGATACAGCGGACGCGGCAGCGCCAGCTTGTACTTGAGCGTTTCGTTACCGCGCAGACGCGAGCCGACCACGAGCACCGCATCGCACGTCTTGTAGAACTTCTCGACGGTCGGGTGAATGTTGAATGCACCCAGCGTGGCGGCGTGGTCTTCCGGCACGATGCCGCGACCCTGCACGCTCGTCACCACGCCGAAGCCCATGTCGACCAGACGCTTGACGGCAGCTTCCGCGCCACGCGCGCCGCCGCCGAGCCACAGCAGCGGACGATGCGCCGATGCCAGCTTGTCGGCCAGCGCAGCGACGCGAGCGTCGTCGTGCGTCGGCACGGGGACGTGCGGGGCAGACAGATCGGCCGGCCATTCGATTTCAGCGGCCTGAATGTCGATGGGGATCTCGACGCTCACCGGCCCTGTCGGCGCAGTCAGCGCAGCGCGCACCGCTTCGCGCACCGTCGCGAGCGCCGTATCGACGCAGCGCACGCGGTAAGCCGCCTTCGAGATCGAGTTGAGCATGCTCAGCTGATCCGGGGCTTCGTGGATGTAAGCGAGATCGCGGTCGAGGAATTCGGTTTCGATCTGACCGGTGATGTGCAACACCGGCGTGCCTGCCGTGAGCGCTTCGACCATCGCACCGGCCGCATTACCGGCGGCCGTGCCCGTGCTGGTGAACGCAACACCGAGTCCACCGGACACGCGCGACAGGCCATCGGCCATGTTCAATGCGCCAGCCTCGCCGCGTGCGCCCACGTAACGGATCTTTTCGCGACGCGCGATGGCGTCGAGGATCGGCATGTTGTGAATCGAGATCACGCCGAATGCGGTCTGCACGCCGCACTGTTCGAGAAACGCCGCGATGACTTCGCCGACGGTGGTTTTGTTAGACATGTCTTGCCAAGCCTCCGGAAACATCGATGTGGCTGCCCGTCGTATAGGACGACTGCGGGCTAGCCAGGAAAAAGATCGCTGCGGCCGCCTCTTCAGGCTTGCCCAGACGTTGCAACTGGATTTGCTTCTTGCGCGCGAGTTCGCCGGTCCACTCCGACCACGTCTTGCTGTCGCCCGCCTCTTGCGCCGCGGCGTAACGGCGACGCCACTGTCCCGACTCGACGAGCCCGATCAGAATCGAATTGACGCGCACGCCGTCGGGCGCGAACTCGCCCGCCATCGAACGCACGAGGTTCTGCACGCCCGCACGTGCCGACGACGTTGCCACCATGTGCGGCTCCGGTTGCAGCGCGAGCAGCGAGTTGACGCAGACGATGGCGGCGTCGCCCGTCTCGCGCGCGGCGTCGCGCAGCATCGGCAGGCAGGCACGCGTGGTGCGGATCACGCTGAAGTACTTCAATTCGAGTTCTTCGCGCCAGGCGTCGTCGGTCGTGTCGGCGAACGTCGACACACGGCCCTGCCCTGCGTTGTTCACCAGCATGTCGAGACGACCGAATTCGCCACGGATGCGCTCGGCCAGTGCGGCGACGTCGCCCTCGTCGAGCACGTTGCACCGCGCAGCGATGAGACGCGCCTGCGGATGGCGTTCGCGCAGATGCGCTTCGGCTTGCGCCAGCCGCTCGGGGTTGCGTCCGCAGATGGCGACGGCGGCCCCGGCGTCGAGCAGGCGCTCGGCGGTCGCCAGCCCGATACCGGACGTGCCGCCCGTGACCAGCGCTGCGCGCGAGGAAAGGTCGATCTTGATCATTTGAGTCCCAGTGACTTCATGTAGGGGGTGGACTTGCCGTCGCTCCCCGGGCGGTAGTTCAGACGGTGCGAGAGCGCATCGGCGGCTTCGCGCACCTGACCGATCAGGCCCGCGTCGAGCATCGATGCGTCGATGTTGGCGCGCGGAATCGTGACCGTGATAGCGGCGCAGATGCGACCCACGTCGTTGCGCACCGGTGCGCTCACCACACTGATACCCCGCTCGAACGACGAGGCCGACACGGCATAGCCGCGCTCGGCGTCTTCGCGTACGCGCTCGAACAATTCGGTCAACGATTCGGGCGTCTGCGGCGTGAATTTCTCCAGCGTCTTCTCGGGATACAGCGCGCGCAGTTCGGTGAGCGTCAGATCGCCCATCAGTACGTGACCGTGCACTGTGGCGTGCGCAGGCAGACGCGTGCCGACGTTGACCTTGATCGAGTTGAATACGCCCGCGACGCTTTGTGCCTTCGCGACGAACACGATGTCGCGGCCGTCGCGAATCACGATGTGCGACGTAAGTTGGGTCGCGTCGCGCAGACGCTCGATGATCGGAATGCCGAGGTCGGTCAGTTCCAGCGAACTGAGGTATTCGAAGCCTAGACGCAGCACGGCCACGCCCAGACGGAAGTTCTTTTCGCTTCCCGCACGCTCAAGAAAACCCATGGCTTCGAGCGTCTGCAACAGACGGAAGACAGTCGTGCGCGGAATGCCCAGCCGTTGCGACAGTTCCGGCGCACTGAACACCGGTTCGCGCGGCGAGAATTGCGTGAGGATGCGCAGGCCGCGCTCAAGACCCGGCACGAGATAGCGTGACTCGGCAGCGCCCTCGACAACCGCGTCGCCGTCGAGCGAGACGTTCTGATCGTCCTGCATGTTGTCGTCTTCGATGAGCGCTTCGCGCTTCGGTGTGGCCGGTGCCATCTCAGCGCTCCCCTGCCGCGACACGTTCGAGCCACGCGGCGAGCGCAGCGTTCAGAACGTCCGGCGTTTCGATGTACGACGCGTGGCCTGCACCGTCGATGACTTGCAGCGGCACGCCCGCGACGTTCGCGATGACCTCGCACGCGGCAGGCGACGTGATGCCGTCCTGCGCACCCACGGCCACAGCAACGGGACCGACCTTGGCGCTCACGTACTGCGTGAGTTCTCCAGCGACGTCGCCATTCGATAGCAGGTGCGTCGCCTGACGGTAGCCGACAGGCAACACCCGCGACATGTTCCATTTCACCCAGGCGCGCGGCAGATCGGCGGCGGCGGGGGCGACGAGGTTGTCGCTACGCTCACGCGCCATACCGGCGGGGCCGAGCTTATCGAGCATCGCCAGACGGCTATCGCGCTTGGACAGGCGCACCTCGGCATCGGCGCGGCCGTAGCCGTTGGCGGGCGAGCAGAGAAAGAGGCCGCGCACGCGTTGCGGCGCGCGGCTCGCAAACTTCGTTGCCATAATCGCGCCCAGCGAATGACCCACCAGCGCCACACGATCCAGACCGAGGGCGTCGAGCCACGCTTCGAGAGCGTCGGCATAGGCGTCGGGATGCGGCTCGTCGGCGGCGACATTCGAAGTCGCACCATAGCCAGGCGCATCCCATGCGTAAAGCTTTGCATTCAGTCCCGTGGCTTCAAACTGCGCCAGCCAGGACGCCGCACCGGAGCCGATACCGTGCAGCATCACGACCGGCACACCGGCGTCGTTCTCAGTGCCCGCGCAGCGATAGCCGACGGTGCCCGCACGCGTGGCGACGGTGCGATACGGAAACGCGTCCAGCCGTGCGCGCAAGGGCGCGACGACATCGTCTTCTGGCACTTCGTGTTGATGGGCTTCGGCTTGCATAGCGGCTTTCGTCTAACTTTTTGCGAACTTGATGCAGACTTCCGACTGCGTGAATTTCTGCCGATGCCGTGCGCGCATTCGACACACGGACACCGGACTTTTCCTTGCGGACTTACTTCATTTCGCGCTTGATCTTCGCGAGCGGCGAATCGGGCGGGTACGTCGGCGTGACCGGCTTTTGCGAGCCGAGCATCACGCACATCAGCGCGTCTTCGTCGCCGATGTTGATTTCCGTGCGGTACACACCCGGCGGCACCGAGATCAGATCGCGCTCGCCAAGAATCGCTTCCCACGTTTCACCGTCGCGCTCGCAGATCACCTTCATCTTTCCGCGCATGACGAAGAAGATTTCCTCGACGTCCATGTGGATGTGGCTCGGGCCGATGTTGCCGGCCGGGATCACCATCGTGGAGAACGTGAAGTGACCGGCAGGCACGGTGTTGACGTCCTTGGCCACACCGGTGCCGCCCGTACCGACGTAGCGCATCTGCGCACGGCGGTACTTCGGGTCGTAGTCGGCCTGGAACTTGAGGGCGTCCCAGTCGTATTTGCGCGTCGAGAAACGCGCCACGCGGGTCTCCAGCCAATCGCCGAATCCCTGGCCTTCGGCCTGCGTCCAGCTCTCGACAGCCTGTGGCGTCGCGGTGTTTTTAGCTTCGGCTTGCGCCATGATCTAACTCCTGAAAGGCGTTGCGAATGAGAGTGGCTCGTCAGGGCATGACGAAGCCGCCGTTGACCGGCAGAACCTGTCCGGTCACGAAACGGGAAGCGTCGGAGAGCAGGAACAGCACCGGGCCGACGACGTCGTCCGGCACTTGCGCACGCGGCAGCGCACGTCCCTCCAGATAGTGGCGATGGCGCGCCGCCGGTACATAGGCCGTGGCTTCGACTTCGACGAGCCCCGGCGCGATGGCGTTGACGGTGATGCCGTCCGGGCCGAGTTCGCGCGCGAGCGAACGCGTCATCGACATGACCGCGCCCTTGCTGGCGGTGTAGGCGAGCAGGCGCGGTGCGCCCCACAGCGCCGTGTCGGACGCGATGTTCACCACGCGGCCCTGCCCCGAGGCGCGCAGGAACGGCAGCGCGGCCATCGTCATGAGCCACGTGCCACGCACGTTGACGTTCATCACGGCGTCCCATATCTCGACGCTCAGCTCGGTGGCCATCTTGCCCCCCGAGTTGGTGATCGCACCGTTGTTGACGAGTCCGTCGATGCCGCCCATGTGCCGACCGGCCGCTTGCGCCGCAGCTTCCACCGACGCCGGGTCCGACAGGTCTACGCGCACGAACGACACCGCGTGTCCGGCGTCCTGCAATTCGGCGGCAAGCGCCTCTCCGGCGTGGGCAGCAATGTCGGCAATCGTCACTTGCGCGCCCCGTGCCACGGCGGCACGCACGAAGCCTTCGCCTAGGCCGCGCGCACCGCCCGTGATCAGCAGCTTCTTGCCGTCGAGCGGCGGCAGTGCGTCGATATCGAGCGGCATCACCGGGAGGGTCGACAGTTCGTTCACGATTCGATTCCTTGTGAAGTCCGGCGCTCAGGCGATGTTCATGGCTGCACGCGGCACGTAATGCAATGCACGACGCTCCAGCCACACCACTGCCGCGTAGGCCGCGATACCGATGACGGTCAGCCCGGCAATCGCGACGAACACCATCGCGGTATTGCCCTGCCCTTCGCCGTACACCAGCAGATAACCGAGGCCACGGTCGCCACCGACCAGCTCGCCGACGGTCACGCCGATCACGGCCAGCGTCGACGCGATGCGCAGCCCGGCGAACAACGCCTGCATGGCCGACGGGAATTCCACGAAGCGGAAGATCTGCCAGCGGCGGCCGCACAGCGCGCGCACCAGATTGACCATGTCGGGATCGACCGAGCGCACCGCGCCCAGCACGTTGATCATCACGGGGAAGAAGACGATCAGCACCGCGACGAGAATCTTCGGGTAGATCGTGTAACCCATCCACATCACGAACAGCGGCGCGAAGGCGACCTTCGGTGCGATCTGCAACGCGAGGATGTACGGCGAGAGCATGGCCTCGGTCGACGGCGACAAGCCGAGGATCACGCCGATCAGCACGCCCAGCGCCGAGCCGATCACGAAACCGGCAATCACTTCAAGCGCCGTCACACCGATGTGCAGCCACAGGTTTTCCACCTGGAACATGCGCACGCCTTCGACGAGCGTCGACGACAGCTTGGGCAACACGAATTCGGGCACGCCGAATGCCGTCGGGCCCCATTGCCACACGGCCGCGAAGATCAGCAGCAGCAAGAAGCTACCGGCGGTCAATTGCGTTTTGGAAAGGGATTTCATAGCGGAGATTCCAGTGTCTTGTGCGAGGGCAAACCGGTGTGGATCAACCGAGGTGGTCGTCGCGACCGACCTTGAGCAGTTCCATCAGATGCGCGACGTACTCGTTCATGCCCGCTTGCTTGCGGCGCTCGATGGGGTTGTCGCGATGCGGCAGATCGACGGTGATCTCTTCGATGATCGTGCCGGGACGCTCGCTCATTACGAACACGCGGTCCGACAGCGCAATCGCTTCCGCGAGATCGTGGGTGATCATCAGCGCGGTCTTGCCTTCGCTGGCGAGCATCTGCGCGAGGTCCTGCTGAAGCACCATCTTGGTTTGCGCATCGAGGGCCGAGAACGGCTCGTCCATGAGCAGCACGTCCGGCTCGACGGCCAGCGTTCGGGCGAGTGCCGCACGTTGACGCATACCGCCCGAGAGCTGGTGCGGGTAGTGGTTCTCGAAACCCTTGAGGTGGCAACGCGCGAGCAGCGCCTTCGCGACTTCGGCGCGCTCGGCCTTGCTGCGGCCACGGATCTGCATCCCGAGTTCGACGTTCTTCTGAATCGAACGCCACGGCATGAGCAAGTCCTTTTGCAGCATGAACGCGACTTGTTGCGACGGGCCGCGTACCGGCTTGCCCGCCAACGTCACCTGCCCTTCGCTGGGCGCGTACAGACCGGCGCCCATGTTGAGCAGCGTGCTCTTGCCGCAGCCGCTCGGGCCGATCAGCGAGACGAACTCACCAGCTTTGATGCCGATGGACACATCTGAGACGGCGGTCATCTCGCCCTTGCCCTGGCGATTTTTGAAACGACGCGTGACGCCGCGATATTCGATAGCGAACGGCAACGGTGCCGCTGCGGGCTGCGCGTGGCGCGCGTCGGCATACGCCTCGGCTGCGTTTGCGTCCTTCAACTGAATCGACCTGAGCATGGGAAACCACCGTGTTTCTTGATGTTCAACTTGCCTCGGGCAGCCTGCGGCGACTGTTCGCTTGCACGGCTTGCCAGCCTGTCTTTCTTTTTCGCGTCACGTTTTATATGTGAAACGTTGATTTACTTATGGATCAATTATAGGGAGTGACGGCCGCAGTCAAAATTGTTTTTTGACTAGGGGAAACCCGAATTCATGGGCTTTCCGGGGCGGCGCGCGATGTTTTGGGCAAAAAAAGCGCCGACGGGCAAAAGCCGGCCGGCGCATCAAGAGAGACCACTGGGTGAAAAAGTAAAAGTGCGCGAACGCGTCAGAACGAGTGGTGCACGCCCGACATGATCACGAGTTGGTTCGACGTCGACGACGGGCTGATCGTGTTGATCGCCGTCACCGCGCCGTTGCCGCTCGCATGCTGGTACGCGCCGCTCACGTAGACCTGCGTGCGCTTGGAGAACGCGTAGACGTCGCCAAGGCTGACCTGTGTCCAGCGCTTGCCCGACATATTGGTCGTGGCCGCGCCGAAGGTGATCGTGTTCGGCACGCTCGTTGCGAAGTTCACGCCCGCGTCGAACGATTGATAAGTGTCGTTGTAGCCGGGGGACTGAAGCTTCACACGCGTGTACAGCGCGTGCAGCAGCCACGGCCCGAAACCATAGGACACACCCGCGCCCATGTTCTCGACATTCGATGCCGCGTAGGTCGCAACCGGCTGGCCCTGGAACGTGGCACCGCCGAGCGCCGCGACGTTCGGCGTGCGGTTGTTCTCGTTCGAGTAGACGGCCGATGCCTTGAAGCCGCCGTTCGTGTAGTTCGCGGCAACGCTCCACTTGCGACCGTTCGCGAAGTTCGTGTTGTTGCCGAACGAGAGCATCGCACCGGCCTTGAAGCCCATGTAATCCGGCGTGACGTAGCGCACCGAGTTATCGACCTGCACGACGGACGTGTTGGCGAGTTCGTCGAGGTTGCCCGGGTGGAACATGTACCAGTTCATGCCCAGATAGGCCGTGCTGAACGGCCCCAGCCAGTCGAAGTTGAACGAGGTCATGTGGCCGATGGTGAGCGTGCCCATCTTGTCCGACTGCAAGCCGACCCACGACTGACGGTTGAACATCGAACCCGCCTTGATCGTGTTGCCCGTGAGGGTGGAGAAGCCGTTTTCCAGCAGGAAGATGGCGCGATTGCCGCCGCCCAGATCTTCCACGCCACGCAGACCCCAGCGGTCCGGCTGCGAGCCGCCCTGCTGCGCAATCCAGTTCGAACTGCCGCCCTGGTTGTTCACGAATGCCACCCCGGCATCCATGCTGCCGTACAGCGTGACGTTGCTCTGTGCGTGTGCTGCGACCGGCACGCCGAGCGCCAGCAGCGTTGCCGCCGCGACCGTCGTCATGCCCGGGATCCGCCCCATCGGAAACCGCTTCATCTGTGAACTCCTGTCGTTCGATGATTCGAGAACGATGGATACGTCCGCCAAAAGCGCAGCCAGGCACGGGTCAGCCCGCACCCAATACGCTTGTTTTGTGACGTTCCACCTGTGAAACGTTGGATTACTTATGAAACCAACTGAGCGAAGCTTAGGCCAGGAGACTCCTGTCGCTCGCAGCGGAGATGCACGAATTGATAGCGGCAAATTGGCGTGATAACGCACGCGTGTTGGGCGGAGAAAATCCCTTGACGCAGGCACCCGGCATGACACCGAACGTCCCGTCCACGTTGCCGGAAGTCCCATTCCGACAACGCTCGGTGTCACAGCCCGAACTCAGGATTTACCCGAGGAAGGCTTGCGGTCGATCGAATCAAAAACAATAATATTTGAACATCATGTTCATATTTGAACGTTTTATTTTTTCCGATTCATCGAGACGCTCGTCAAAGGATGTCCCTCATGCAAGCTCCCCTCATTGGCATCAACGGTGCCGGTATCGGCGGTCTGGCCGCCGCCATCGGACTGCTCCGCGCTGGTTTTCGTGTGCGCGTGTATGAGCAGGCGACGCAGTTCGCGCGCGTCGGTGCAGACATCAACCTGACGCCGAATGCGGTGCGCGCGCTCGACGGACTGGGCGTTGGCGACGAGCTTCGCAAGACGGCCGCGCAGCCGAGCCATCGCATCAGCCGCATGTGGGATTCGGGTGAAACGACGTCGTGTCTGGAAATGGCGCAGACCGCGCAGACGAAGTACGGTGCGCCGCAGCTCACGATGCATCGCGCCGATTTGCTGCAAGCGCTGGAGCAAGCCGTTCCGGCGGAAGCAATTGCACTCGGCAAGAAGCTCGTATCGTTCGAAGCGCCGGACGCAGGACAAACGGGCAACATCCGTCTGACGTTCGCCGACGGCACGCATGACGACGTCGACGTGCTCATCGGTGCCGATGGCATCCATTCGGTCGTGCGCCGTGGCCTGTTCGGGCAGGAGTCGCCGGAGTTCACCGGCGTGGTGGCGTACCGTGCCGTCGTCCCTGCCGAGAAGCTGAGCGGCGTGCCGAATCTCGGTGCGTTCACCAAGTGGTGGGGACCGAATCCGTCGAGCCAGATCGTGACGTTCCCGCTTAACCTCGGGCGTGACATCTTCGTGTTCGCCACCACACCGCAAGACAGCTGGACGCTCGAATCGTGGACCGCGCCCGGCGACGTGCACGAGCTGCGCGCCATGTATGCCGACTATCACAGCGAAGCGCGCGCCCTGCTCGACGCATGCGACAGCGTGCTCAAATCGGCGCTTTACGTGCGCGATCCGCTGCCGCAATGGTCACGCGATCGTGTGTCGCTGCTGGGTGACGCGAGTCATCCGATGATGCCGTTCATGGCGCAGGGTGCAGGCATGGCCATCGAAGATGCTGTGGTACTGTCTCGCCACCTCGCGGATGCGGGTACGCACGCCGATGCGACCACGCTGGCGAATGCACTGGCACGCTACGAAGCCGCGCGTCGCGAGCGCACCGCACGCGTGCAGATCGGTTCGCGTGGCAATCAGTGGCTCAAGGAAGGCGGCAACGCCGACTGGGTCTACGAATACGACGCCTGGCAAGTGCCGCTCGCCGCCTGAGTCCGTCAGGATTTCCGAGCATCGCCGTCCGATTTTGACGAAGGGATTCGAACGCATGACGAAAGCAATGTCCGCCAACACGCCAGCCGCAGGTGCCTCTGAGACTGAAGCACAAGACACCGCGCAAACGGGCCTCGTGACGCCGGTCATGCGCGCGCTCAAGCTGCTGCGCTACGTGGCGGACGGCGGCTCGACGGCGAATCTCAGCGACGTCGGACGTCGCATCGGCGTGAATCGGGTGACGGTCATGCGTCTGGTGGAAACGCTGCAATACGAGGGTGTGCTCGAACCGTTGCCGCACGGCGGACATCGGCTCGGTCTCGGGTTTCTGACGCTGGCCGCCAGCGCCCTCGCTGGCGAAGATCATCTCGCCACAGCACGACGCGTACTCACTCGCGTGACGAGCGAGACTGGACTGTCGAGTTATCTCACCGTGCTCGACGGCGCACAGGTGCGCTACCTCCTGTGCGAAACACCTGCCCTGCCCCTGGTGAGCAACATACGGGCAGGCAGCCGCGTCACAGCGCATCTGACGGCACCGGGCCGGTCGTTGCTGGCGCATCTGGGCACCGAGCGCCGCCGGGCCTTGCTCGGGCCTGAGCCGTTGGCGGCAGCCACTGCGCAGAGCGCGCGGACCTACGCTGCACTCGATGCACAGTTGTCCCGAGACCGCGAAGCCGGTTGTGCATGGAGTCAGGACGGCTTCGAAGCGGGTATCGACGCCTGCGCCGCTGCTGTGCTCGACGCGCACGGTCGGCCCTTGGCAGCCCTGAGCGTTGCCGGTCCCCGGGCGCTCGTCGGTACCGATTCGGTCACACGCGAGCGCACGGCTCGCGTCGTGAAGTCGGGCGCTGCCGATCTCGCCGTATTACTGGCAGACGCGCCAGCTTTCCTCGCGGCGGCGGAACGGGCTTGAGTCGTCGCAGGCAACGTCATCCCTTTGAACATGCGGTATCCACGGCAATGCTGCTCGTCGCACACCTCCACACGTCAGCGGAAATCGTGCGCTCGCCAGCATTGCCACGACGCGCGGCGTAACACGCGGTAACGAAGTTTTCGCCTTACTTTCCCCTCTCCCCCCCCCTGAACACCCGTCTCGGTTGCTAGGATTTTCTGTAAGAGGCGCAGACATGCCACATCGATTCCGCGCATGTCGACGCCCGCTTTGCGGCGAATTCAATGACGAAGAACTCTCTGAAATGGCAGCATGTGGCGCTCGCCAGCGTGCTATGTGGTGCCTCGGCGTTTGCACAGGCACAGGAAGCCACCGTGTTTGCGGGCGGCATGAACGCGCGTAACGACGATAACGCCCACACCTATGCGTGGGGTTTCGATTACCGTCAGGCGCTGAGCAAGCATTTCGCGACCAGCTTCACGTGGTTGAACGAAGGCCACGTACCGGATCATCACCGCGACGGCTTCGCGGTGCAGGTCTGGGCGCACCAGCCGCTCTTCGACCGTCGATTCGATGTCGCGGTCGGCGTCGGCCCATACCACTATTACGACACTGTCCAAGGCAGTCGCGGACGCCGCTACGAAGACGATCACGGTTGGGGCGCAATGTTTTCCGTCGCGGCGACGTGGTACTTCGAGAGCCGCTGGTACGTGCAGGCGCGCGCCAACTATGTACAGTCGCCATCGAGCGTGAATTCCGTCACTTATTTGCTCGGCGTCGGCTATCAGTTGGAGAAGCCGTCGTCACCCGGCCCGTTGTCGGGCGGCTCCAAGCCGGGATTACCAACGGGAGATGTGCTGACTGTGATGGCGGGGCTGTCCGTGGTGAACAGCCTCGATTCGCAGAATGCGGCGGCGGAGGCCATCGAATACCGCCACGGCTTCGGGCCGTGGTTCGACGGGACGGTGTCGCTCATCAACGAAGGACACAGCGATATCGGGAGTCGTCAGGGCGCAGCGGCGCAGGTGTGGATCAAGGACGATTTCTTCGACGACCGCTTCAGCCTCGGTCTGGGCTTCGGCCCTTACGTCACGTGGAATAAGTACAAAGAGAACCGTGCGGCAGGCGGAGCGCAGAACGTAGTCGCCGGTTTGCTGACGATGAGCGCCGCCTACCGGTTTGCCGATCACTGGGTCGGACGCATCTCGTGGAACCGCGTCGTCACCGGCTATGACCGCGACAGCGATATCTTCCTCGCGGGTGTCGGGTACAAGTTCTGACGCGTTGCGACGTTCTGTCGCACTCCTGTTAATTAACATCTTCATTAGAGTCTTCGCTCGACATTCCCTGTGGATGCCGGGTACCTCGAAACCCTTATACGACGAGGGTTTCAAGGCGATTCATTCTTCGCAATTCATTGTTGCGCCGCATGCGGTTACTCCTGCGACGTGGTCGTCCTACCTTAGAGGCGTAGGCGGTGCCGGACTCGAAAGCGAGCTGGCCGACCACCCAAGAAAAGCAATGACAGGAGAATAATCATGACCCGCACTCTTTCTCATCTGATGATCGCCGCAACCCTCGCTGTGGCCGCTGCCCCGGCAGCGTTCGCAGGCACCGGCGGCAATGGTTATCCGAACGAAAACTTCTTCTGGCAATCGAGCGTGTATAGCGAGCAGTTCGCCGTGCCACGCGCTCAGGTCAAGCAAGAACTGATCGACGCACAAGGCTCGCTGACGCAGACCGATAGCCAGTACCCGGTCCTCAAGACCTACGGCAACCCGGTGGGCGCTCACGTGCAAGGCTCGACCGCGCTGATGAACTCGACTTATCGGGGGAATTGATCGGTCTTGATGATCGCACTGAGCTAAGCGTCGGAAGCAACTCGATTGAATCTGCGAAGACGCTCGGCGTTTAGCTCGGTCGCAAAGAAACACCTCGCGCAATTTGGCGGGGTGTTTCTTTTTGGCGACAGAAATCAGGGGGATCGTCGGCTGAGCGGTCAGACAGCGATGGTTGAAAGCTGGCGTTCGCCGAGCGGCGTGACGCGCAGCGCCCGTGCCTCGCGCGTGGGTTCGAGCCATTTGGCGTCGAGACAAGTGCTGAGCAGCGCAGCGCCCAAAGCGCCGCCGAGATGCGGCTTGCGCTCGCTCCAGTCCGGACAGGTACAAGCGAAGCGACGACGCCGTGTGTGCGCCTGAGTGAGATCGACACCGAGGGCAGTCAGCCCATCGGTGCCTGCCTCGGTGAGCGCGACGTCACTACCATCGACGCGAATCCATCGACGGTCATGCATCCGCGCAAAGAGATCGACGGCGATCTCGCCAGCGAGATGGTCGTAGCAGGTGCGAGCGTGACGAAGGGGGATGGGGGTGGCACGGCTAACGGGCACCGGACGCGGCCGAAGCTCCCGCGTGGCAAGGACAGCACTGGCAAGCGCCTCGATAGCCGCAGCCGTCTCCGGCGTGGCGATGCGGAAATACCGATGACGCCCCCGCGCCTCTTGCGCAAGAACGCCACCATCGACGAGACGCGCAAGATGCCCGCTGGCACTGGATGGCGATAACCCCGCCACCAACGCCAACTCGCCCGCAGGACGGGCAGAGCCATCCATCAACGCCCAGAGCATGGTCATGCGGCCTGCGTCGGCAAGGAGGGCGGCAAGGGAACTGACGCCCGGTTCGGCATCTCGTGCGGTGTCCATGTCAGGACTCCTTTGAAGAATATGTCCGCAGTATAGGTCCGACGGTGCGTTCAACAGTTCAGGACATGATGAAACGTGGCAGACGCTTCATGACGCATCCTTGACATCATCGAGACAAGATTCAGAGGCCCTTCGCCATGTCAGTCGCCACCCTTGCATCGCCCACGCTGTCACACAACAGCCTTCCCCCGAACGCGCTGGAAGCCGTCACGCACCCCGATCCCTATCCGTACTACGCGTCGCTGGCCACGCGGCGCCCCTTCGGCTTCGACGCATCGCTCGGCCTGTGGGTCGCTGCCGGACCGGAGGCACTGACGGAGGTGCTGGGGCATCCGGCATGCGGGGTGCGCCCTGCGGGGGCTCTGGTGCCTGCGGCTTTAGCGAACGGGCCTGCAGGTGAGTGGTTCGGGGCGCTCGTCCGCATGAACGACGGGCCCGCCCACACGGCGATGAAGCCCTGGCTCAACGCGCAGCTTGCGACACTGCATGCCGACCGGGACGCGCTAGTCCGTCTGCACGACGCCAGTCAGGCCGCCTGCGCCGATGCCTACCTCGCGCGCGGCGACGCCCCTGCCGCCCGCCTCGACGACTTCGTTTTTCGTCAGCCCATCTACGGCCTCGCGGCATGGCTGGGCGTTCCCGCGGCGCAATGGATCGAAGTGCATGAAGATGTTCGCCAATTGGTCGCTGCAATGGCCGAAGCGGGCAAACCGTCGCCGCGCGCCGACGTGCTGACGCATGGACACCGCGCCGCCGCGGCGTTACGTCTGCGTGCCGTTCGCTGGCTCGACAACGACGCCACGCCCGACACCTGGCTGCGAGAAGTCGCCCGGCGCGCAACAGGCAACGACAGTGTCGACTTCGACGCCCTTACAGCGAACGTCGTTGGCCTCTTCACGCAAACCCACGATGCCTGCGCTGGTCTCGTCGCCAACAGCATCCGAAGGCTTGCACGAAGTGCGCATGTCACGTCTGCGGCGACCGCCCCGACAGACCTCGGCTTCGCCATCAAGACCGTCAGCGACGTCATCCGCTTCGATCCCCCGGTACAGAACACGCGACGTTTTCTGCACGCGCCCGCTGTCATCTGCGAACAGGCACTGGCACCGGGCGACGCCATTCTTGCCGTGCTGGCGTCTGCGTCGCCGAGCGCAGCGTCCGACGGTGTGGCATGGACCTTCGGGACCGGCGCTCACGCCTGCCCGGGACGCTCCCCCGCGAGCACGATTGCCGCCGTCGGTGTTCACGCGATATGCCAGGGCGGCGAAGACCTTTCGTCGCTGGCGAGAGGCGCCGAGTACCACCCACTTGGCAATATCCGCATCGCTCGGTTTTCCGCGTAAGCGTGGCGTTTTGAGACGGCTGACGACGATCCCCCAACATCGTTTTATCTGTCGAAATATTAATTTCATCTGATAAAACACAGTTCATTGACACGGCCCCCTTTACCCACAAGGCTTTGCGCGACGTCCCGCCGTCCACTCGGGATTTCAGGCAGCATGACACTTTCCTCTTCGCCACCCTCGTCCATCACCCTCTCCGGTCGCGGCAACCACGCGCGACGGACGGCGGACAGGCGACCGATGTTCCTGCTGCTCTCATGTCCAACACACTTTCCGACGGCATGCCGATGCCTGCACGGCTCTGGGCCGTGGCGACCGTCATGCTCGCTATCGCGTTGTCGGTGCTCGACAGCGCCATCGCCAACGTGGCACTACCGACCATCGCGCGCGATCTGAACGCCAGCCCCGCCACCTCGATCTGGATCGTCAACGCGTATCAGCTCGCCATCACCATTTCGCTGCTGCCGCTCGCCGCGCTCGGCGAAATCGTGAGCTACCGACGCGTCTACACGGTCGGTCTCGCCCTCTTCACCGTCGCCTCGCTCGCCTGCGCGCTCTCCGACTCCCTCGTCACGCTGACGCTCGCACGCGTGGCGCAAGGCTTCGGCGCGGCCGGGATCATGAGCGTGAACACGGCGCTCGTGAAGACGATCTACCCGTCGCGCTGGCTCGGACGCGGTGTCGCCCTCAACTCGCTGATCGTGGCCGTCTCCTCCGCAGCCGGGCCGACGATTGCCGCGGGCGTGTTGTCCATCGCGCACTGGCCGTGGCTCTTCGCGATCAACGTGCCGCTGGGGATCATTGCGTTCGCCATCGCGGTGCGCTCGCTGCCGGACAGCACGCGCTCGTCGCATCCGTTCGACTGGATGGGTGCGCTGTTGAGTGCGCTGACGTTCGGGCTGCTGATCTCCGGCATCGATTCGTTCGGCCACGGTCAGGAGCGCTGGCTCGTCGCGGTAGAGATCGCGGCAGCCGTCGTCATCGGGACGATCTTCGTACGCCGTCAGCGCAGTCAGCCGGTGCCGCTGCTACCCGTCGATCTGTTGCGCATTCCGATTTTCGGGCTGTCGATCTGCACGTCGATGGCGTCGTTCTGCGCGCAAATGCTCGCGTTCGTCTCGCTGCCCTTCTTCCTTCAGGACACGCTCGGCTTCGATCACGTGCAAACGGGATTGTTGATGACGGCGTGGCCGCTCACCATCGTGGTCGTCGCCCCATTGGCGGGACGTCTGCTGGAGTACTACAAGCCGGGCCTGCTCGGTGCGATCGGGCTGGCGGCGTTCGCGCTCGGTCTGCTTGCGCTCGGCTTGCTGCCCGATCAGCCGGGCACGCTCAATATCGTCTGGCGCATGGCGCTGTGCGGTTTCGGCTTCGGGCTGTTCCAGTCGCCCAACAATTACGCGATGCTGATGTCCGCCCCAAGCCATCGCAGCGGCGGCGCGAGCGGCATGCTGGGCACCGCGCGGCTGACCGGACAGACGACCGGCGCGGCGCTCGTGGCACTCGTCTTCAGCGTCGCGCCGCAAGGCTACGGCACGCGGGCATCGCTTTACGTGGCGGCCGCGTTTGCGGCGGTGGCGGCGGTCGTGAGCAGTCTGCGCACGTTGCCGTCCGCACAACCGGCGGTGAAATGACGACGCGTCAGACGCCGCTGCGGCCCCCCCTTCCCGGGCCGCGTAAGCGGGTTCACCCGGCCGACCGTCCGGCCGTGCTACACTGCCGACCTTTTACGGCTCGCATGCGCGGGCCGCAAACGCCATGAGTTTCTGCGCCATCGATTTCGGCACTTCGAATTCTGCCGTCGCCGTGAAAGGCGGCAGCGCCATGCGTCTGGTCGAACTTGAGGCCGGCTACGGCACGCTGCCCACCGCCGTGTTCTTCAACGCCGACGAAGGCGGCCGCGCCTCGTTCGGGCGTCAGGCCGTCGCCGATTACGTCGATGGCTACGACGGGCGCCTCATGCGCTCGCTCAAAAGCCTGCTCGGCTCCTCCCTGATCGAAAGCACCACCGACCTCGGTAACGGCTCGGCGATGCGCTACATCGACATCATCGCCACGTTCCTGCGCCACCTTCGCACTCATGCGTTGAAGGCCGACGGCGGCGATCTGCGTCAGGTCGTCATGGGCCGTCCGGTGTTCTTCGTCGACGACGACCCGAAAGCCGACGCGGCCGCCCAGCGCTCGCTCGAACAAAGCGCACGCGACGTCGGCTTCAAGGACGTGCATTTCCAGTTCGAACCGATCGCCGCCGCATTCGATTACGAATCGCGCCTGACGGAAGAACAGCAAGTGCTGGTCGTCGACATCGGCGGCGGTACTTCGGACTTCTCGCTCGTGCGTGTCGGCCCGGATCGCGCCCGTCATCTGGATCGCAAGGACGACGTGCTCGCGCACCACGGCGTGCACATCGCCGGTACCGACTTCGACCGCCGCATCGAGCTGGCGACCATCCTGCGCGAACTCGGTTACAAGGCGCTCGGCCCGGACGGCAAGGAAGTCCCCAACCGGATTTACTTCGATCTGGCCACATGGCACCTGATCAACACCGTCTACACACCCAAGCGCGTGGGCGAACTGGCGCTCACGGCGCATCTGTACGCCGATGCAGCCCATCACCGTCGCCTCATGCGCACGGTCGAGCAACGCCTCGGTCACGCGCTGGTCGGTCATGCCGAAGAAGCCAAGATCGACGTGTCCGCTGGCGGTGAGACGCGCATCGATCTCTCGGTCATCGAGCGCGAACTGGGTGTGGCCTTCTCGGAAGCCGGTCTGGTAGAAGCTGTAAGCGACGAAATCGCCAGCATCACGGCGGGTGCCGTACATACGGCATCGCTCGCCGGGCTGCGCGCCGAGGATGTCGACGCGCTGTACTTCACCGGTGGCTCGACAGGACTGCGTTGTCTGTCCAGCGCGATGTGCGCCGCGTTCCCGAAAGCGACGCCGGTCTTCGGCGACCGCCTCGCCAGCGTGGCGCTGGGTCTTGGCATTCACGCAAAGCGTGTGTTTTCCTGATCGCCCGGCTCGCAACAAAAAAAGCGCGCGACCGAAAGGTCAGCGCGCTTTTTTTATGCCGTGAGGCGAAGCAAATCGAGACGGATCACACGAGGAATTGCCAGAGCAGCAACGTCATCACCAGCCCGACCAGCGACACGATGGTCTGCAACACAGACCACACCCACAGCGTCTCCTTGAGCTTGAGGCCGAAGTACTCGCGCACCATCCAGAAGCCCGCGTCGTTGACGTGGCAGAAGAACACCGACCCCGCCCCGATCGCCAGCGCGATGAGCGAGCCCTGCACCGGCGGCAGATGCATCACGAGTGGCGCAACGATACCGGCCGTCGTGGTCGTGGCGACCGTCGCCGACCCCGTCGCCTGACGCAGCGCCACGGCAATCAGCCACGCCAGCAGAATCAGCGGCATATTCGTGCCGACCGCCACCTTGCCGATGGTTGTCGCAATGCCCGCCGTCACCAGCGCCTGCTTCAGCCCGCCGCCCGCACCGATGGTCAGCAACAGCCCGGCAATCGGCGGCAGCGCGCGACGCAGTGTCTCGCCCACGCGAGCGCGCGGCAGACCGCGCCCCCAGCCCAGCACGACGATGGCGACGATGACCGTCAGCGCCAGCGCGATGATCGGTTCGCCGAGGAAGTTGAGCGCATCGAACAACGGCGTCTCCGGTGTGAGCGCCACCTTGGCGAGCGTGCGCCCCAGCATCAGCACGACCGGCAGCAGAATCACCAGCAGCGCTGCCGCGAACGGTGGCTGCGACGCGTCGTCGTCACGCTTGGTGAATAGCTCGCCCATTTGCTGCGGCGCCTGCACTTGCAAACGCGGCGCAAGCCACATACCGTACAGCGGCCCGGCGAGAATCACGGCCGGGATCGCGATGAGAAGACCAAGGCCCATCGTCATGCCCAGATCCGCGCGCAGCGCGGACACAGCGATCAGCGGTCCCGGATGCGGCGGCACGAGCGCGTGCAGCGTCGTCATGCCCGCCAGCGCCGGGATCGCCACGCGCAGAATCGGCGTGTTAGCGCGACGTGCCATCACGAAGATGATCGGCACCATCATGACCAGACCGACTTCGAAGAACAGCGGCAGGCCGATGATCATGGCGACGAGCGCCATCATCCACGGCAACGCCGCGCCCTTCGCGAACTTCAGCAGCACCGTGACGATTCGGTCGGCGGCCCCGGTGTCGGCCATCAACGCCCCGAGCATGGCCCCGAGCGCGATGATCATGCCAGCGTCGCCGAGCAGACTGCCCGCGCCCTTACTGAACGAACTGGCCACCGCTTCGAGCGGTAGCCCTGCGCCCAGACCCGCGATGAATGTGCCGATGAGAATCGACAGGAACGGCGATAGCTTGAGCGCGCTGATGAAAACGATGATGGCCACGAGGCCGACGAGACAGGACAGCAGAAGGCGAGTGTCGTGCGCTGCCCAAGGCACGACGTGGTTGACTATCTCCACGATGATCCTTGATGACGAGAAACGAAAACACCGGCGCGCAGCGCGCAGCCGGTGTGTGCGGGGATTGTGCTACTGGAGACGGCCGCATGCACGCGTGGGCCGCAACGCCCCGTGAGACGGGGCAGGCGGGAGGCAGCGGCAAGTTTCGATCGACAAAACATCGCCGCTGCGGGTCGCGTTACTGGAACGCGACTTCGTTGAAACTGCGCAGTTTGCGACTGTGCAGACGGTCCAGACCGTTATCGCGCAGCAGCTCCATGGCCTTCACGCCGATCTTCAGATGTTGGTCGACACGCTCGCGATAGAAACGGTCCGCCATGCCCGGCAGCTTCAGCTCGCCATGCAGCGGCTTGTCGCTCACGCACAGCAACGTGCCGTACGGCACGCGGAAACGGAAACCGTTGGCGGCAATCGTCGCACTCTCCATATCGAGCGCAATCGCGCGGCTCTGGCTCATGCGCTGCACCGGCTCACGGTGATCGCGCAATTCCCAGTTCCGGTTATCGACCGTCACCACCGTGCCGGTGCGCATCACACGCTTGAGCTCGAAGTCGTCCAGTTGCGTGACGTCGGCCACCGCGCGCTCCAGCGCCACCTGTACCTCGGCCAGCGGCGGCACCGGCACCCACAGCGGCAGGTCGTCGTCGAGCACGTGGTCTTCTCGCACGTAACCATGCGCGAGGCAGTAGTCCCCCAGACGTTGCGAATTGCGCAGGCCGGCGCAGTGACCCAGCATGATCCACGCGTGCGGACGCAGCACGGCAATGTGATCGGTGATGGTCTTGGCGTTCGACGGCCCCACGCCGATGTTCACCATCGTGATGCCGGTGTTGTCCGGGCGCACAAGGTGATACGCGGGCATCTGCGGCAGGCGCGGGGGCGACGTGCCCTCTTCGCTGCGCGCTTCGATGTTCTGGTTCCAGTGCGTGACGTTGCCCGGCTCGACGAACGCCGTGTACTGGCTACGGTACTCGCGCAGCGCGGGGTCGTCCGTCGCGCTCATCAACTCGCGTCCCAGTTCGACGAACTCGTCGATATAGAACTGGTAGTTGGTGAACAGCACGTAGTTCTGAAAGTTCTCGGGCGACGTCGCCGTGTAATGACGCAACCGGTGCAGCGAATAGTCGACGCGCGGCGCAGTGAAAAGCGCCAGCGGCAGAATCTCGCCCGGCAGCGGATCGCGCGTGCCGTTGACGATGCTGTCGTCCATCTTCGCCAGGTCGGGCACGTCGAACACGGTGCGCATGGCGCGCAGGTGCGTCTGGTCGAGATCGCCTTCGAGGTACACGCCATCCTGATAGGCAAAGTGCACGGGAATCGGCTCGTCCGAGACGCCGACCTCGAACGCGGCGCCGTGGTTATGCGCCAGTCGGCGCAACTGCTCGATGTAGTAATTCTCGAACAGATCCGGACGGGTGACGGTGGTCTGATAACTGCCCGGGCCCGAGACAAAACCGTAGGACAGGCGCTTGTCGAGCTGGGTGATGTCTTCCGTGGTGATGCGAACGAACGGGTAATGGGCGCTTACGCGGCGCGCCTGATCCTTCTGCTTCGAGAAGCGCTCGAATGCCGCGCGCAGATAGGCCGTATTGGCGTCGTAAATCGTCTTCAGATAGGCGACGGCTTCCACCGGATCTGCGATCGATCGGGTGGCATGGACCGGTTCTTGTTCGGACATGCGCAAACCTCTTCTGTCTTCTTCGTGATCTCGAATATGCGCCTATTGTGACACGACTGTACGACATCTGCGGGACAGTGAAGCAGGTCGCTTCCCATTCGGCGGAAGGCGTGAACGGCAGGGTTTGAGCGGAGATTCAGAGGGGATTTGGCGCGACTTCGGCCGGGGAAGTTCGTCCCCCGGCCAAAGGGGTTCTTGCGGATGCAGCCGGACGGTGCCGGATGCGTGCACTCAGTCTTCGAGCCGCACCCCGACCTTGAGCGTGACTTGCCAGTGCGCGACCTTGCCGTCTTCGATATGGCCGCGTGTTTCGGTGATCTCGAACCAGTTCAGATTGCGCAGCGTCTTGCTCGCGCGTTCTATGGCACATTTGACCGCGTCCTCGATGGACTTGGTCGACGAGCCGGTCAGCTCGATTTGCTTGTACACGTGATTCGTCATGTCAGCCTCCGGGTGGGTTTGGAGACTTCCCATGCTAGGCCTGTGCTACTGAGGCCGCAAGTCGGTGTATTCCGACAGGTCGTCGCCAGCATCGTCGAGCAAGTCGACAGCAGCCGCGGGCGCGCTGACGTTCGCCGCATTTTCCGCCTGCGCGCGGCGCAGCACCGCGGGCACGACCGTATCGAGTGGCGTGGGGACGACGTGTGTGAGATTCCGACGCACTTTCTGCAGCAACTGCGTGAGCTGCACCGCTTCGAACGCGGTCAGGCCGTGCAGCGCTTCATCGCGCACTTCGTCGGAAAGGCGGCGCGCGACCTGCAGTTGCGCAACCGCCGCCCGCGTGACGAACAGGCGTTCGATGCGAGGATCGTGCGCATCGGGCCGACGTCGCACCCAACCGGCCTCTTCCATGCGTTCCAGCATGCGGGCGAGCGTCTGTACCGGGGTTTCAAGAATGTCGGCCAGCACCGTCTGGCTCACGCCGCGATTGACGTAGAGATAGGCGAGCAAGCGGCATTGCGCGCGCGTCATCGGCAGCGTGCGCTGTGCAAACTGCTCGAAGCGGCGCCCGAAGAGACGTTGGATGTCTGCGACGAGAAAGCCGAAACGTTGGGCGGAATCGGTTACTTTCATATGCCGCATTATGCTAAACATGTTTAGGGATATCAAGCCGACGACACTTCGGCGTCCGGTGCATCCTCACATCCCCGGCGGCGGCGCCCTGGTCCTCCCCGCCCGGCACCACCCAGCGCCGCTTCAGGCCGCTTCAGGCCGCCTCAGGCCGCAGCCGGTGTGCCGTCGCCCTGTCCGCTACCGTGTCCCAACCAGTCGAGCGCGCCCTCGCCCGCGGTTTCGCCTCCCGGACCAGCGCGCCGAATCGCGACGCCCACGGCCAGCACGTCAATGGCGGCAAGATGCAGAATCCGCGCAATCATGGTGACGTGTGCGCCCATCGTCTCCACATGATCGTTGGGCAGCACCAGCGTCGCCTTGCGCGCGAGCGGTGAATTGCGTGCAGTAAGCGCGATCACCTTGGCACCGCGCGTGAGTGCGATATCGACGGCGCGGTTCAGGTCCGTCGAGCGTCCCGATGCGGAAATCGCGACGACCACATCCCCATCCCCCAGCAACCCGGCCGACGCCTGCAACAGGTACGGATCGCCGTACGCGATGGTCGGCTTGCCGAAGCGGAAGAACTTGTAGTGCGCGTCCTGCGCGATCACACCGGAGTTGCCCAGCCCGTAGAACTCGATGCGACGCGCGCCGTCGAGCAACGTCACGGCCGCCTCGACGGTGCGGGCATCGAGATGCTCACGCATTTGCAGAATCGACGACACGGTGTTATCGAGCACCTTGGCGCTGAACTCGGCGGCCGTGTCGCCCACGTGCACCTGCCCGTGACGCACCGGCAACGTGCCCGTCAGCGCGCTTGCGAGCTTGAGCTTGAAATCCGACAGCCCCTGACAGCCGAGCTTGCGGCAGAAGCGGATCACGGTGGGTTGACTCACGCGCGCCAGGCGCGCGATCTCCGCCACCGGCTCAGCCAGCAGCGCGCGCGGTTGCTTCAACGTGAGTTCCGCGACGCGCTGCTCGGCAGGACTCAGACGGTCACGCAGACGATGCAGACGGTCGATGAGCGCTCCCGCCCCGACCGCGTGCGTGCCCAACTGCTCAGCGAGAATTGCGGATGTGCCCAGAAACGCCGGATGATCGGCGGTGATGATGTAAGTCGGAATCTTCTTCAGATACGCTTCGAAACGTCCCTTCGCCTCGAAGCGCTGACGAAACGGCGAATCCTCGAACAGCTTGCCGAGCTTCGGAATCACCCCGCCGCCGAGGTACACGCCGCCGACCGCGCCGAGCGACACCGCCACGTTACCTGCGAGCGTGCCCAGCATCGCGCAGAAGCAATCGACGGTCTCGCGTGCGAGCGCGTCGCCCGATTCCGCGAGCTTGACGATGGCCGGGGTCTCAAGCGATTCCACACGACGTCCCGCCCGCTCCGCCAGCGCCTGATAAACCAGCGCCATGCCGGGGCCCGCCACCAGCCGCTCGAACGACACGTGCGGGAAGTGCTTCCACGCGTAGCGAAGCACGTCGATCTCGCGCTCGTCCGCCGGAGAAAACGTCGTGTGGCCGCCCTCGCTGCCCAGCGCGATCCATCGGTCTCCCGCCGGAATGAGGCCCGACACACCCACGCCGGTACCCGGCCCAAGCAAACCCAACACACCGTTCGGACGCGGTTCGCCGCCGCCGATCTTATGCTTCTGCGCGTCCGTCAGATACGGCAACGCCATCGCCAGCGCGGTGAAATCGTTAACGACCAGCAGCGTCTCGAAACGCAGCGCACGGCGCGTCGCTTCGATGGAGAAGTGCCAGTCGCGGTTCGTCATCTGAATCTCATCGCCTTCGATGGGATTGGCGATAGCGATGGCAGCGTGCTGTACCGGTTCGGCGTGATCCGCCTCGTCGAGATAGGCGCGGATGACTTCGGGCACGCCCGCATAGTCGTCGCAGGCGTAATCACGAATTTCAACGAGATCGCCCGGCGAAATCTCCAGCGCAAAGCGGGCGTTGGTGCCACCGATGTCGGCCAGCAGTCGCGGGCCGCTCAGGTGGGGCGGGTTATTCCTCACTCCAGAAGACATCGAGCTTGACTCCTTCACGGTGGATTAGCCGGGAGATGGCGTTGTCCTGTTCGTTCGCCTGCGCGGCTTCGAGTACGGCGCGTTTGGCCGGGCCCTGTATTTGCAGGATGAGCCGGTCGCTGGCCGCGAGCGCGGCGAGCGACCACGACACACGCTGATACGGCGCGTGCTGCGGCTGCACGAAGACGAACTTGTCGTGGGTGGTAGTGGCGTAGGGCCATTGCGGGGCGTCGGCAAAGAGCGACGCGGTGTGCCCATCCTCGCCCATGCCCAGCACACAGACTTGCGGCACGCCGTGCGTCCATGTGTCGTTGAGCGTGCGCACGTGCAACGCCGTGGCCGTCGCGGTGTCGACAATCGGCAACCAGCGCGCGCCGGTCGCACCGGGTAGCAGCGTCTCGGTCACGAGTCGCGCATTGCTGTCTGCGTGATCGGGCGGCAGCCAGCGATCATCCACCAAGGTGATGTCGACGTCGCGCCACGCCACGGGCAGGCGCGCGAGCTGCGTGAGAAACGCCCGGGGGCTTGTACCGCCTGAGACGGCCAGCAACGCACGCTTGCGAATCGTCAGCGCTTCGTCGATGCCCGCCACAACGGCGTTAGCCAGCGCGTGTGCCTGCGCGTCGCGCGTAGGAAAGTTTCGCCAATGAATCATGCGGTCCGCCGTCAGTTGTCTTCTTCCATCCAGCTCGATCCGTATTGCGTGAGCAGCGCGCTGGCGGCGGGCGGTCCCCACGTGCCGGCGGCGTAACGCTTCGGGCCCTTGTGCTGTCGTGACCAGTACGCCTGAATCGGCGCGACCCAGCGCCACGCCTGCTCCTGCTCGTCGCGTCGTACGAACAGTGCCAGCCGACCGTTGATGACGTCGAGCAACAGACGCTCGTACGCATCCATCCGGTGCCCCTTGAAGAACTGGTCGAATGCCAGATCGAGGTGCACGGATTGCAGATTCATGCCCTCGCCCGGCTGCTTCGCGAGGCAGTACAGACGAATCGATTCGTTCGGTTGGAGGCGAATGACGAGACGGTTGACGCCCGGTTGTGCCGTCGCGTCGCCCAGCAGCGGATACGGCGTCGCGCGGTAGTTGACGACGATCTCAGCGACGCGCTCGCCGAGCCGCTTGCCCGTACGCAGGAAGAACGGCACACCGGCCCAGCGCCAGTTGTCGATGTCGGCCTTGAGCGCGACGAAGGTTTCCGTCTGGCTGTCGGGCGGCACGCCCGGCTCGTCGATGTACGCGGGCACCGCCGAATTGCGGATCGCGCCACCGCCGTATTGCCCGCGCACCACATTGCGCGACACGCTCTCGTCGTCCAGTTGACGCAACGACCGCAGCACGCGCAGTTTTTCGTCACGCACGGCGTCGGCGTCCATCGACAGCGGCGGCTCCATCGCGACGATGGCCAGCAGTTGCAGCAAATGGTTCTGCACCATGTCGCGCAGCGCGCCGGTCTGCTCATAGAACTCGCCGCGTCCCTCGACGCCGATCTCCTCGGCAATCGAGATCTGGATGTTGTCGATCAGCTCGCGACGCCACAGCGGCTCGAAGATCGCGTTGCCGAAACGCAGGGCCAGCAGGTTCTGCACCGCCTCCTTTCCGAGGTAGTGATCGATGCGGTAAATCTGGTCTTCGCGGAAGATCGCGCCGACAGCGTCGTTGATCGCCTCCGACGACGCCAGATCGTGACCCAGCGGCTTTTCGAGCACGATGCGGCTGTTCTCGTTGAGCTTCGCGCTGCGTAGCCCTTTGCAAATGGGGATGAACAACGACGGCCCGGTCGCCAGATAGAAGATGCGCACGCCGGGGCGCTTCGACAGCCGCTCGGCGAGTACGCCGAACTCGTCTTCGCGGCCCAGATCGAGCGGCATGTAGTCGATGGTGTCGAGAAAACGCTTCCAGGCGCTCTCATCCCACACGTCGGGCTTGATGTGTCCGCGCACATGCTGCTCGCACCACACGTGGTACTCGGCGACGTCCATCGGTTTTCGGGCGACGGCGAGGATGCGGCCAGCCTCGTTGGCACTCGTCGTTCCGTCCTTCGCATCGTCCGCGCCGAGCTGGCCGGTGCGGAACGCGCGGAACAGCGCGGGAAGGACTTTGCGCAGCGACAAATCGCCGGTAGCGCCGAACAACACAAAGGTATAGGGTGAAGGCGTGTTCATGACAAGACGTCCACGTGTCACTGGGAAAGCGCAACTTTTGACACTGCATTGTAGTTTAACTACACTGCAATTCAACAAAATATCGTGCTTTAACTACACGCCTCGGCGGCGTGTGTTACGACAGTTCGCACGCATTCCGCGTTTGCTCCCGTCCCCACAACGTCCGTCCCGGGATCCCCCATGACCCAGTCTTCGCATAACGTGTCGCTGCATCCGGTGGTAAAACGCGTGACAGAGCGCCTCATCGAGCGCAGTCGGTCGTCCCGCCAGGCCTATCTCGCCGGCGTCGAGCGCGCAACGCAGGGGCAACCCGGGCGCGAGAAGATCGGATGCGCCAATCTGGCGCATGCGCTGGCCGCCGCCCCCGCCGACGACCGTCTGAAAATCCGCTCCGAGCGTACGCCCAACATCGGCATTGTCACCGCGTACAACGACATGCTCTCGGCGCACGCGCCCTTCGCCGAATTCCCCGACATCATCAAGTCTGCCGCGCGCGCGCATGGCGCAAGCGCGCAGGTCGCCGGTGGCGTACCCGCCATGTGCGACGGCGTGACGCAAGGTTATGCGGGCATGGAGCTGTCGCTGTTCTCGCGCGACGTGATCGCGCTGGCCTCCATCGTCGCGCTCTCGCATCAGATGTTTGACGCCGCTATGTTCCTCGGCGTGTGTGACAAGATCGTGCCGGGGCTGGTGATCGCCGCGCAGGCGTTCGGCCATTTGCCCGCCGTGTTCAGCCCGGCTGGCCCGATGCCGTCGGGGTTGCCGAACGACGAGAAGTCGCGCATCCGGCAGGAATACGCGGCGGGCCGTGTCACGCGCACCGCCCTGCTCGACGCCGAGCTCGCCGCCTATCACGCCGAAGGCACGTGCACGTTCTACGGCACGGCGAACAGCAACCAGATGCTCATGGAGTTCATGGGCCTGCACCTGCCCGGGTCGTCGTTCGTCAATCCGCATACGCCGTTGCGACACGCGCTCACGCAAGCCGCCACGGCACGTGCTGTGGCGCTCGCCAAGTCGGGCATCAATACGTCGCAGATTCTGGACGAGCGCGCGTTCATCAACGGCGTCGTCGGTCTGCTCGCCACCGGCGGATCGACGAATCACACGCTGCATCTGGTGGCAATGGCCCACGCAGGCGGCATTCTGCTCGACTGGCAGGACTTCGCCGAGCTGTCGGACGTCACGCCGCTGCTCGCGCACGTCTACCCGAGCGGCAAGGCCGACGTGAACCAGTTCCATGCGGCCGGTGGCCTGAGTTTTCTCATCCGCGAACTGCTCGATGCGGGCTTCTTGCACAACGACGTGACGACCGTCATGGGGCATGGTCTGCGCGCCTACACGCAGGAAGCCTTCCTGCGCGACGATGTGCTGTCGTGGCAGGAAGCGCCGAGCGAAAGCCTCGACGAAAACATCGTGCGTCCGGCCTCGCGACCATTCGCGCCCGAGGGCGGCCTGCGCATGCTCGCAGGCAATCTGGGACGCGCCGTCATCAAGTCGTCCGCCGTCAAGCCCGAACACCAGAAGGTACGTGCACCGGCGCGCGTGTTCTCCGATCAGGAATCGGCACAAGCGGCCTTCAAGGCGGGCGAACTGACGCGCGACGTGATCGTCGTGGTGCGCTTCCAGGGGCCGCGTGCCAACGGCATGCCCGAACTACATAAGCTCATGCCGATGCTGGGACTCTTGCAGGATGAAGGGCACCACGTCGCGCTGGTGACGGACGGTCGGATGTCCGGGGCATCGGGCAAGGTGCCTGCCGCTATCCACCTGTCGCCCGAAGCGGAGGAAGGCGGCATGCTCGCGCGCGTGCAGGATGGGGACATCATCGAGATCGATTGCGAGACGAATACTCTGCACTGCGAAGTGGATGACGCGGCGCTTGCCGCGCGCACGCCCGAGCCGGTGCCGCAACGTCCGTTCGATCCGTGGCGCAATATGTTCGCGCTGTTCCGTAACAATGTCGGCACCGCACCGCATGGCGCAAGCGTGCTGTTCATCGATGCGCAGTACCCGAAGCACGACTGATCTCACCGCTAAACGTCAGGTCGGCAAGGCGTCAAAATCTTGACGCCTTTTTTACCTGCGCCTCCCTAGACTGGCCTCGTTGTCACTTCAGTCGTCAAAACGACACGTCGTCATGCCCTCAATCGCCCAACGCGTCAGCCTTGAACCTCCTGGTGCGAACGCCGCCCCGGCCGATGCTACGCGTACTTACACCGCAACGCCCGCCGCCGCCCGTGCGTCGGTCACATCGGCCAACAATGCCGTCGCCGCAACGCCCGCCAGCACACTGACCACGCTAAGCGCACCGCCCGCCGAGACCGTCTCCGTGGCGCGTCAACGCAATCGATACAACCCGCGCGCCCGCCTCGACGCGACGCTCGAAATCACTCTCAGCCGCGCCGCCGTTTCCTCGCTGGCCGTCACGCTGGCGATGAGCTTGCCGCTGCCGTGGCGTGTCGAGACAATTCGCCCGATCCGGCGCGATACGGCGGCTGTGGTGTCGATTGCCTTGCCGCGCGTCGAAGCGGCGCGTGCGATGGACGTCGTGATGCAATCGCTGCCGGAAGCCGAATTCGGCGCACTGCGCCTGCGTCCGGCCGTCTGAGACTCTCCCGGCGATCTTCGCCAATACCGATGCTTCAGGTTATGAACACAGCCATCTTCGAAGGCGTGTGGGTTCCGCTCGTCACGCCCATGTCCGGCGCCAATGGCGCTCAGATCGACTACAACGCGTTTGCACGTCTGGTCGACTATTACCTCGCGGCGGGCGTGGACGGCCTCGTGGTCGCAGGCACCACCGGCGAGGGCACACTGCTCACCGACGACGAGCGCCGCCGACTCGTGGAGACCGCCTGTCACCTCGCCCACGGACATGCGCCAGTGCTCGCCGGTGTCGGTGCGGCCGACACGACGAATGCCGCGCGCCAGATCCGCAGTCTCGATGACTTGCCGCTCGCCGGTTACCTCGTGCCGCCACCGTACTACCTGCGCCCCTCGCAGGAAGGCATTCTCTGGCACTACCGCACGCTTGCCGCCGGCACGCGCAAGCCGCTCGTGCTCTATAACGTGCCGCTTCGCACCGGTGTCACGCTGGGCGTGGAGACGATCCGCGAGCTGGCATCGCACGAGTCGTTCGCCGCCATCAAGGAGTGTGACGCGCACCCGCTCACGCATCTGCCCGCGCAAGTGACGATGCGCGTGCTGTGCGGCGACGACATGCAGATCCTGCCCGCGCTGCGTGCCGGTGCCGTCGGTTGTATCTCGGCGGCAGCGCATGTGCGCCCGGACCTCTATCTCAAGCTGATGCGCTACGTGCGTGAAGGCGACATGGATCACGCGAACACGCTGTTCAACGGCATGAAGCCGCTGATCCGGCGACTGTTCTCCGAGCCGAATCCGGTGGCGATCAAAGCCGCACTCGCCTCGCTAGGCTTCTGCCAGGACACGGTGCGCCGCCCGCTCATGCCGTGCACCGCCGCGCTTCGCAAGGACATCGACGCACAACTGGAAGTCACGATGGCGTTCTGATATCGACAGCACGCCGCCACGACGTGGTCCATGACCGCACCTGACAGGACACTCGCAATGGATGAGATCGAACGGCGTCACCGCACCGTCGCCCGTCTGCTGATCAAGCTCTCGGGCACCACGCTGGCAAGGCTCGCTTACGCGACCGGCATCACCGGCAACACGATATCGCGCTGGGTGCATGGCGATCACTGCGCGCTCGGCACACACGGCAGAGACAAGCTGTTCACCGCGTTGGGCGTGCGCAGCGACGGCGTCAACATCCGCTTTGCGCCTCGCTCTACGGGCGCGGCGCAACCGGTCTTCCAGATCAGCGGTCTGGTGCAGGCCGAGCGATTCGCCACACTCGCCGCGCTCACATCGACGCAGTTCGTCGCCGCACGCGAGACCGCTCAGGGGAAAACGCTGGTGAGCGTGGTCACGGACATCAGCGGGCAGACGACGGCGTTGCTCGTCGGCACCCGCGAGGCGTTCGACGAGCTGTACGCCGAGCTTGGCATCGCGCTCTCGCCCAATCGCCGTTTGGAGGCAGGCCTCCGTCCTTATGGGGTGACGGAAAAAGCGATGCGTATACACTCGAACTGACAGCAGATTGCGTAGCAGAGTGCTGATGGCCACCCATCGGCGATCCATTCTTGGCCCCCCGTCAACTATGGAGCGTTGTCATGACAACAGATCGCATCAACAAGCGCATGAAGGTGTACGCCGATGAGGGCTGGCAGGACACGGGATACAAGGTGGGGGCGCAGAGCGCACCGAAGGTCATTCTGCGAGCGTCCGGTGAGTGGTGCACACGCACGGACGACCGCAAGTTCGGACGCCGCGACGCCAACGGTCGCACCCCGAACTCCGGCGCGACGTATCTGCACAATGTCTCCGGCGACAGCGAGTATCCGTATCACGGTCACGACGCCCTGATGGGGCAGCTCGTCGGACGCTTCGGCGAGACGGGCGAACCGTTCCTCGTCGGCAATCAGAAGTCGTTTCGCGTCGATGGCATGCCAAAGGACGTGTCGCTGTGGCTGTGCTGCAACGATCCTCTCGGCAGCGCAAAGAAGGACAACGACGGCGCGCTTGACGTCACCCTCGAACTCGACGATGCCCGCGACGTCTTCGCCCCGCGTTCGCAGCACTTCGACCGGCCGTCAGGCACCTGGGTCGACGATTGAGCCTCGCATCGAAGCCCCATGAAAAAAGCCAGCGGTGAACGACTCGCCGCTGGCTTTTTTCTTTGACGGCTACCGCAGCAGCGTCACTGCCACCCGAACCGTCGCGCGAACACGCCCTTCATCAACTGCGTGAGCACGGCATACGCCAGCAGAATCGCGGCGAGCATCGGGAAGTATGCAAGCGGCAGCGCCTGCATCTTGAAGGTCTCGGCGAACGGCGACAGCGGCAGCATGATGCCGATCAGCATTACCGCGCCCGTCATCAACAGCAACGGCCATGCGGCGCGGCTCTGGATGAACGGCAGACGGCGCGTGCGAATCAGGTGCACGATCAGCGTCTGAGACAGCAGGCCTTCGACGAACCAGCCGGACTGGAACAACGTCTGATGCTCCGCGCTGTTCGCGCCGAACAGATGCCACATGGCGACGAACGTCAGCACGTCGAAAATCGAGCTGATCGGGCCGAAGAACACCATGAAACGCGACAGATCCGACGGATTCCACTGCTGCGGTTTCGTCAGTTGTTCGGCATCGACGTTATCGAACGGAATCGTCGTCTGCGACAGATCGTAGAGCAGATTCTGCGTGAGCAACTGCAGCGGCAACATGGGCAAGAACGGCAGGAAGGCGCTCGCGATCAGCACCGAGAAGACGTTGCCGAAGTTCGAGCTGGCCGTCATCTTGATGTACTTGAGCATGTTCGCGAACGTACGGCGTCCCTCGATCACGCCCTGCTCCAGCACCATCAGGCTCTTTTCCAGCAGGATCAGATCGGCCGCTTCCTTGGCGATGTCGACCGCCGTATCCACCGAAATGCCGATGTCGGCTGCACGCAGTGCCGGGGCATCGTTGATGCCGTCGCCCATGAAACCTACGACGTGACCGTTCGCGCGCAGCATGCGCACGAGACGCTCCTTGTGCGCAGGCGTGAGCTTCGCGAAGACGTTGGCGCGCTCGACGGTCTTGGCAAGTTCAGCATCGCTCATCGCTTCGATGTCGTCGCCCAGCACGCACGCCGTCACCGGCAGACCGACTTCGCGGCAGACTTTCGCCGTGACAAGATCGTTGTCGCCCGTGAGCACCTTTACGTCCACGCCTGCCGCCGCCAGCGCCTGGAGGGCCGGTGCGGTCGACTCCTTGGGCGGATCGAGGAAGGCGATGTAGCCAACGAGCACGAGTTCGCTTTCGTCCGCGATGCTGTAGCTCTCGCGTACCGGCGGCAGATGCCGCGTCGCTACCGCCACCACACGCAGCCCTTCGGCGTTCAGGTGGGCCGTCACGCGCCGCAATTGCGCCAGCACGTCCGGCGTAAGCGGCTCGACGTTCGCGCCATGCTGCACGCGGTTGCACACCGCCATCACCTCTTCCACTGCGCCCTTGCAGATCAACTCGTGGTGATCGCCGTTCTCACTCACGACCACCGACATGCGACGACGCTGGAAATCGAAGGGGATTTCGTCGATCTTGCGATAATGATTGACCACGTCCAGGCGCTGGTGCAACTCGGCGTGATTGAGCACGGCGACGTCCAGCAGGTTCTTCAGACCGGTCTGATAGAAGCTGTTGAGGTACGCGTATTCGAGGACGTCTTCGGAGAAGTTGCCCCATACGTCGGTGTGACGTTCCAGACAGATCTTGTCCTGCGTGAGCGTGCCGGTCTTGTCTGTGCAGAGCACATCCATCGCGCCGAAGTTCTGGATCGCGTCGAGCCGTTTGACGATCACCTTCTTGCGCGAGAGCACGACCGCGCCCTTGGCGAGCGTGGCAGTCACGATCATCGGCAGCATTTCGGGTGTGAGGCCGACCGCGACCGACAGCGCGAAGAGTGACGCTTCGAGCCAGTCGTGCTTCGTGAAACCGTTGATGAGCAGGACGATGGGCGTCATGACGAGCATGAAGCGGATGAGCACCCACGACACGCGGTTCACGCCTTGCTGGAACGACGTGACGGTCGGTTGCTGCGCGGTTACGCGCTGCGCAAGCGAGCCGAAGAAGGTGCGACCGCCCGTGGCAACGACGACGGCCGTGGCCGAGCCGCTCACCACGTTCGTCCCCATGAACGCGAGGTTGTCGTAAGCGAGCGGGTTGCTGCCGCCGGTCTCGCACGGGTGCGCGAATTTCTCAACGGGCAACGCCTCGCCCGTCAGTGCCGACTGCGAGATAAACAGGTCCTTGGCGGTGAGAATGCGCACGTCGGCCGGAATCATGTCGCCCGCCGCGAGCAGCACGATATCGCCGGGCACGAGGTCTGCGAGGGCGATTTCACGGCCCATACGTCCGAGGCGGCGCACGTTCTCCGGCTCGGCAGCGCCGTCGATCAACGGCTCACGGCGCAGCACGGTCGCCGTGGTGCTCACCATCGCCTTGAGCTTCTCCGCCGCCTTGTTGGAGCGAGCTTCCTGCACAAATCGCAACACCGTGGAAATGATCACCATCGACGCGATGATGATCGTTCCCTCGGTGTCGTCGGTCGCATAAGACACAGCGGCCAGTGCAGTGAGCAGCAGGTTGAACGGATTGCGGTAGCAGTTAAAGAGATGACGCCACCAGGGCAGCGGCTTTTCGTGCTCGACCTCGTTGGGGCCGACGTGCGCGCGCACCGTGGCGGCTTCGTCGTCGGACAGCCCGTCGCGCGTGGTGCGCAGACGCGCAAGCAGGTCCGGCCCGGCGTCGCGTGCGGCTTCGAGCAGGCCCGGTGGTGCCTCGTGGCCATGCGCTGGCGCATCGAGGGTTTCGAGCATGTCGCGGCGACGGAAGAAGCGCAGGCCGAGGCGCGCGCCAAGCACCGCAATCAGTCGCTCGCTGAGCGTGAGAGCTTGTTGCATGGATACATCCTGAAATGGCTTGCGAGGCGCCGGAGAATCCCCGGCGCCTCACGTAACAACGGAAAGACGCGGGGTCAGGCTTGCTTGACGCTCTCGCGATGGCGCACGAACGAGGCCAGCCATTGCCCGGCACGCGCCACGAGACCGGGACGCGCCGCTTCATGGACGACGTCGGGGTGAGGATCGACGTGATAGTGATGCAGGCACTGGGACGGCAGCATCAGGGCTTGCGGATTGCCTCCGCGTAGGGTCATGGAGTAACGGAACACGATGAATCTCCCGGCCGCACGGCACCTGAGCGGCGTGAGCGGCGGGTTCGCGTTTCATGCAAAACACGCGAACGCACGCGCACGACGGGACAGCCCGAACGGCAGACGTAAAACCAATAAGGGAGCGTGCTACGAGAGACGGACGCTATCGGTACGACCCAACAAAACCCTTCTTCGCCTGAGTGCTGCGACTAAAGGGTGAAGGCATTCGACAGGTACATCTGAGGTGCGCGCCAACCCGACTATGCGAGTTAGCGGCTGGGAAGATCCCGGGGACTAACTCGCGGTGATGGTGTCGACTTCGGTCGACCGGCAACTACCACTAGAACTACTGTCCACGGAAGGACCTCCTGAGAGCTATGACGGCGCGATTCTACCTCCGGGAGCGTCGAAAGAAAAGTGACAATTCAAGGTGTTACAAAATGATGACAAATGGCACTTTCCTCGCGGCGACGGGTCATTCAGAATCTGTCACGCAATCGTCACAAACCGTCGGCCGGCGGCCGTTGAGGCGCCGGCAACGCTAAAGCGCCCGGCCGCATGCTCAACCTCCGGCAGGCATTCGTCCCCCCCGGAGTTCATGGATTCGCTCAACCGCGCCCTCTTTCTCGCGATCAACGCCTCGCCCGATGTGAGCGATGGCGAACTGGCCATCGCCGTCTTCATTGCCAAGTACCTGATCCTGCTGCTGCCGGTGGGCCTCATCACGCTGTGGCTCGCGGGCGGACGCGACCGCGAAGGCGCGGTGCACGGGCTGCTGGGCGTGGGGCTCGTGCTGCTGATCAACTTCGTCATCGGATTCGCCTGGTTCGAGCCGCGACCGTTCGTCGTCGGCCTCGGCACGAATCTGCTCGCGCACGCGCCGACGAGCGCCTTCCCGAGCAACCACGGCTCGATCATGTTCACGTCGGCGTTCGTGCTCATGGGTACGGTAGCCCGCACGCCGCGTCTGCTCGGCAAGCTCCTTCTGATTTGCGCGCTGCCCGTGTGCTGGGCGCGCATCTACCTCGGCGTGCACTGGCCAGTCGACATGCTCGGCGCGCTGGTGGTGTCGCTGGTCGTCGCACTCATCATGCGCACGGCGAGCGCACGCGAGACGAGCCGTATCGTCGCGGCGATCCTCGAAGGCATCTATCGTCGCCTGTTGGCATGGCCGATTTCGCGCGGCTGGCTTCGTCGCTGAGCGGGGAATTGCTGGAATTGCGGGGGGAGATGACTGGGAGACTCGGGAGATCCGAATCTCCCAATGGTGCTGCGGAGAATAGAATTAGCGGTGATATTCGCCAGCGGCTTCAGGCTGGTAGTCGAGGCCGAGCAATTCCAGCTCGATGAGATGACCGCCCGGCACTTGCCAGTGAATCGACTGGCCGACGCGCAGACCCAGCAGCGCGCTGCCCACCGGCGCCAATACCGAAATGCCGTTTTCCGTGGCGGCGAGATGCTGCGGATACACGAGCGTCACGCGGTGCTCCTGCTGCGTGCTCAGATCGCGATAGCGCACCACCGAATTCATCGTGGCGACATCGGCAGGCATTTGCTCCGGCTCGACGACGCTCGCCCGGGCGAGCTCTGTTTCGAGTGCCTCCACATACGGCAGGGCCGTGCGCGGCGCATTCTCGATGACCGAATAGAGACGATCGAGGTCGAGAGACGAGACAGTGATCGAAGGACGTTGTGCGTTGACGGTGGACATGTCGAAGGGCCTTGAATTTCCTTGGCGTTGAGAAAGTTGCCTTCAATCTAACAGAAGCCCCCGGCCGCGAGAAGTCCCGGACTTCGACGCCATCCGCTAGAATCGACGCATTAGGGTCAATAGGCCTATGCGCCGCAAAGCTGAAGTCATGTCTGAAAACACTACGAATGCCGCGCTGTTCGAGCGCGCCCAGCAAACTATTCCCGGCGGTGTGAACTCGCCCGTGCGCGCCTTCCGCTCGGTCGGCGGCACGCCGCGTTTCATCGCCCGCGCACAAGGCCCCTACATGTGGGACGCCGAAGGCGTGCGCTACATCGACTACATCGGCTCGTGGGGCCCGATGATCGTCGGCCATCTGCACCCGGAAGTCGTCGCCGCCGTGCAAACGGCCATGTCGCAGGGTTTCAGCTTCGGCGCACCGACGGAAGCCGAAGTCGTGATGGCCGAAGAAATCTGCCGTCTCGTGCCATCCATCGAGCAAGTGCGTCTGGTGTCCTCGGGCACCGAAGCCACGATGAGCGCGCTGCGTCTGGCACGCGGCTTTACGGGCCGCAACAAGATCGTCAAGTTCGAAGGCTGCTACCACGGTCACGCCGACAGCCTGCTGGTGAAGGCCGGTTCGGGTCTGCTGACGTTTGCCGACTCCACTCGCAATGCGCCCTCCTCGGCCGGTGTGCCGCCCGAAGTCACGCGCGACACACTCGTCCTCGAATACAACAACGTCGAACAGTTGCGTGAATTGTTCGCCGGTCAGGGCGGTGAAATCGCGGCAGTGATCGTCGAGCCGGTCGCGGGCAACATGAATCTCGTGCGCGGCTCGCGTCACTTCCTCCAGACGCTGCGCGAGCTGTGCACCGCGCACGGCGCCGTACTGATCTTCGACGAAGTGATGTGCGGTTTCCGCGTCGGTCTCGGCGGCGCGCAGGCGCTTTACGGCATTACGGCCGACCTGACGTGTCTGGGCAAGGTGATCGGCGGCGGCATGCCCGCAGCCGCATTCGGCGGACGCCGCGACATCATGTCGCATCTCGCACCGCTCGGTGGCGTCTATCAGGCGGGCACGCTTTCGGGTAACCCGCTGGCCGTCGCCGCCGGGCTCGCCACGCTCAAGCTGATTCAGGCGCCCGGCTTCTACGAGGATCTGGCCAAGCGCACGTCGAAGCTCGTGAGCGGTCTCGTCGATGCCGCACAGGCCGCCGGTGTGCCGTTCTCAGGCGACAGCGTCGGCGGCATGTTCGGTCTGTACTTCCGAGCCAACGTGCCGCAGAGCTTTGCCGAAGTGACGACGTCGGACGTCGCCCGCTTCAACAAGTTCTTCCACGCCATGCTCGATCGCGGCGTCTACCTCGCACCGAGCGCGTTCGAAGCGGGGTTCGTGTCGGCCACGCACGACGACACGATCATCGATGCGACGATCGACGCCGCGCGCGACGCGTTTGGGACCATTGCATGATCGCGTCCGAAAGCTTGCCTACCATTTGCACTGTGGTTCGTGCCACGTTTTGCGCAGTCTGCCGGATGTCCGTCCGGTCATAACAAGGGGAAAACGTCATGCAAATGCTACTGCCGATCCTTCGTCGTCAGTCCTGGGTGCGATGGCTCGCGCTGGGACTTCTCGCGTCGATGCTGTCCTCCTGCGGCTACAACGAAATTCAGGTCAAGGACGAAGCGGTCAAGGCGTCGTGGAGCGAGGTCGTCAACCAATACCAGCGACGTGCCGATCTGGTGCCGAACCTGGTGAACACGGTCAAGGGCTACGCGTCGCATGAGCAGGCCACGCTCACCGAAGTGATTAACGCCCGCGCCAAGGCGACAAGCATCACGGTCACGCCGGAGACGCTCAACGATCCGGAAGCGTTCAAGCGCTTCCAGCAAGCGCAGGGTGAGCTGTCGGGCGCACTCTCGCGCCTGATGGCCGTTTCGGAAAACTATCCGAACCTGAAGGCCGACGGCCTGTTCCGCGACCTGCAATCGCAGCTCGAAGGCACGGAAAACCGCATCACGGTCGCGCGCAATCGTTACATCCAGTCCGTGCAGGACTACAACGTGTATGTGCGTCAGTTCCCGAACAATCTGACAGCCAAGATGTTCGGTTACGGTACGAAGCCGAACTTCACCGTGGATAACGAGAAGGCTATTTCCACGGCACCGGCCGTCAAGTTCTGAGGCCGTGGCAATGACAGCGCTCATGCAACCGAAGCGCTTTGTGTGGGCGTTGTGGGCACTCGCGCTGGCCAGTCTGTGCTGGCTGGCGCAGCCCGCGAGCGCAGAAGCGCTGGTGGCGGTGCCCGCGCTGACGGCGCGCGTGACCGATCTGACCGGCACGCTCACCGCCGAGCAGCGCAACGCACTTGAGGCGCAGCTCGCGCAATACGAGCAGCAACGCGGCAGCCAGATCTTCGTGCTGATGCTGCCGAGCACCGCGCCCGAGACCATCGATCAGTACAGCATCCGTGTCGCCGACGCCTGGAAGGCAGGCCGCAAGGGCGTGGACGATGGCGTCATCATGCTTATCGCAAAGGACAACCCGAACGACTTGCGCAAGATGCGCATCGAGGTCGGACGCGGCGTGCAAGGCTCGCTCACCGATGCCATTTCGGGTCGCATTCTGCGCGACGTGATGGCACCGTACTTCCGCAATGGTGATTTCTTCGGCGGCATCGCGGCGGGAACGGCGGCCGTGCAGGCGGCCATGAACAACGAGGCGTTGCCCGCACCGAATCTGCCGTCCACGCGCGCGCCTCACTCCGATTTGTCCGATTTTCTGCCGCTGCTCTTCATTGTCTTCATCATCGCGATGGTGGTGATCATGGAAGGCCGTCGGCGCTTCAGTGGTCCCGGTTTGCCGAGCGCCCCCAACAACCCGCGCTCGCGCGTTCTGACCGGTCAGCGCGGACGCATCGGCCCCGGTGGTTTCGGCGGCATCGGTGGCATCGGCGGCGGACTCGGCGGTGGCTGGGGACGTAACGACGGCGGTGGCTTCGGCGGGGGCGGGGGCGGCGGTGGTGGTTTTGGCGGCGGAGGCGGCGGTGGTTTCGACGGCGGCGGCTCGTCCGGCAACTGGTGAAGACAATGACGACAGCACACGAACCGGCAGTCGCAATGCAACCGAAACCGCGCGACGTGTCGCGCTGGCTGCGTCACGCAGGCACGTGGCGGGCGCATGCCCGCTGGCTATTTCCCGACAACGCGCTCGACACGCTGGAAGCCTCGATCCGCGAATCCGAATCGGAGCATCGTTGTGAAATCCGGCTGGTGATCGAAGCGGCCATGCCGCTCGCCAATGTGTGGCGCGGCCAAACGTGCCGTCAACGCGCCGTTCAACTGTTTCACCATCTGGGTGTCGCGCACACCAGCGAGCGCACAGGCATACTGCTGTACATCAACATCGCCGATCACGATATCGAGCTGATCGCCGACAAGGGCGTCAATGCGCTGGTGGACGATGCCAAGTGGGAAGCCGTCGTGAAGCAGATGAGCGCCGGGTTTCGCGATGAACGCTACGTCCAGAGCGCGCTCGACGCACTGAACACCCTGCGCGGCATTGCGCGCGAATCCTTGCCAGCCCGTGCTGGCGCAGCCCCGGCCAATGCGCTGACCGACCGGCCGCTGATGCTCTGACGATCTCAGCCTCATGTTTTCCGATCAGGATTTTGACTACATGCGCCGCGCGCTGGCCCTGGCCGAGCGCGCGATGTTCACTACCACGCCGAACCCGCGCGTGGGCTGCGTCATCGTGCAGGACGGCCGTGTCATCGGTGAAGGTTTCACCCAGCCCGCCGGGCAGGATCACGCCGAAGTGCAGGCCATGAAGGACGCCCGTGTGCGCGGTGAATCGGTACGCGGCGCGACGGCCTACGTCACGCTGGAACCGTGCAGCCATTACGGTCGCACGCCGCCGTGCGCCAAAGGGCTTATCGAAGCGGGCGTGAAACGCGTGATCGCCGCCATGGAAGATCCGAACCCGCTCGTCGCCGGGCGCGGTCTGGGTATGCTGCGTGACGCCGGTATCGACGTGCGCTGCGGTTTGCTGGAGAACGAAGCACGCGAGATGAACATCGGCTTCATCGCCCGCATGACGCGAGGCACGCCTTGGGTTCGAATGAAAGTGGCCGCGAGCCTCGACGGCAAGACGGCGCTGCACAACGGCGTGAGTCAGTGGCTCACCGGCCCGGCTGCACGCGCTGACGGCCATGCATGGCGTGCACGCGCCTGCGCGATTCTCACGGGCATTGGCACCGTGCGTGAAGACGACCCGTCGCTGACCGTGCGCGACGTAGAAACGACACGTCAGCCGCTGCGCGTCGTCGTCGACTCCCGTCTGGACATCGCCCCGACCGCGAAGGTGCTGGCGGACGGCAACGCGCTCGTGGTCTGCGCCAACGGCGACGCGGATCGTGTGGCGCGGCTGCGCGACCTGGGCGTCGACGTGCTCGATCTGCCCAACGCCCACGGCAAGGTCGAATTGCCTGCGCTACTGCGTGCGCTGGGCGAGCGTCAGTTCAACGAAATCCACGTGGAAGCCGGTTACAAGCTCAACGGTTCGCTGCTGCGCGAAGGCTGCGTGGACGAACTGCTGACGTATTTCGCGCCGAGCATCGTCGGCGATGCGCAAGGCATGTTCAACCTGCCCGCCCTCACTTCGCTTGATGACAAACTCGCGCTGACGTTCACCGACGTACGCATGATCGAGACCGATCTGCGCGTGATGGCCCGGGTGAAGCGGGACTGACGCCCTGCCGGGATTCGTTGGACAGCAAAAACAAAAACGGGGCGTGCCGCGTGGCGCGCCCCGTTTTGCATGGCTCGGCGACACGGTGAAATGGCCCGCCGTGCCCGTCGTTCGATGTCTTAGACGTGGAAGCCCACGCGACCGAGCGATTCCATCTCGACCGACACATACTGCCCCGGCTGGATGTACTCGGCCGGTGTCGCGCCGCCCGCCATCACGATCCAGCCCGCCTGCAACGGCTCGCCGGCCGCCGCCGACAGACGCGCCGCCGCCACGAGCGAGCGCAGCGGATGGCCCAGCAGCGCCGCCGTCGAACCGACCTGCACAGTGCGGCCGTTGATCGACATCGCCAGCCCCAGATTCGAGAAGTCGACGTGTGGGCTATGCCACGCGCCGATCACGAAACCGCTGGACGAAGCGTTGTCGGCAATCACTTCCGGCAACGTGAACTTGAAGTCCTTGTAGCGCGAGTCGATGATCTCGATGGCCGGCGCAATTGCCTCGACTGCTGCCAGCGCCTGCGGCCCGGTGACGTTGCCTTCGAGCGGCTTCTTCAGAATGAAGGCAATTTCCGGCTCGACGCGCGGATGCACGTAACGCTTGAAGTCGATGGACGTGCCCTCTTCGATCTGCATGCCGGACGTCAGACGCCCCCAGATCACATCGGACAGCCCCATCTGAATCATCTTCGCGCGGCTGGTGAACCCCATCTTCACGCCGACGCGCGTCTCGCCACGCTCGGCGCGGCGCGCCAGCGAGGCGGCCTGAATGGCGTAGGCGTCGTCGAGCGACAGACGGTTATCGGTGTCGAACTGTTCGACTTCGTGGGCGAAATGCGCTGCGTCGTCGAGCAGCTTGGCGTAATCGTGGATGTGGCTCATCGTGCAGCCTCGCTGGCAGGTTCAAAGACGGCGCGGACCGAGCCCAGGCCATTGATGCGGGTCTCGAAAATATCGCCCGGGGTGACGGCGGCCATCGGCCCGAGGGCGCCCGAGAGCACCAGATCGCCCGCCTTGAGCGGCGTGCCCACCGCAGCCATCGTGCGCGCGAGCCACACAACGGCGTTGATCGGGCTACCCAGACAGGCCGCCCCTGCGCCGACCGAGACCGGCTCGCCACGACGCTCAAGCACCATGCCGCACATGCGGACGTCGAATTCCGAGAGCTTCTTCGGCGTGTTGCCGATCACATAAGCCGACGACGAGGCGTTATCGGCAATCGTGTCGGTAATACGGATATTCCAGTCGGCCACGCGGCTGCCGACGATTTCCAGCGCGGGCAGCGCGTACTCGATGGCATTGAGCACATCCAGCTGGCCCGGATGCTCGACGTTCAGATCACGGCCGATCACGAACGCAATCTCGGCTTCGATCTTCGGTTGCGTAAGGATCGAGGCAGGAATCGGTTCGCCGTCGCCATAGCCCATGTCGTCGAATAACAGGCCGAAGTCAGGCTGATCGACACCGAGTTGCTTCTGAACGGCGACCGACGTCAGGCCGATCTTGCAGCCGACGATACGGCGACCGGCCGCGAGGCGTCGTTCGGTGTTGATGCGCTGAATGGCGTAGGCGTCGTCGATGGTGAGCGGCGCGAACGTGTCGCGCAGCGGGGCGATGAAGCGGTGCGAGCGTTCGGCTTCGAGCAGCGCATCGGCGGCCTGCTGGAGACGCGCCTGTGTAGCGACGTCGCGTTGGATGGCGTTGCCCATTACGCACCCGCCTTGGCCGGTGCTGCCGGCTCGTCCTTCGTGCGCTCGCCCACCGCCCAGTGGGCGGCCGGCACCTGCGTCGCAAAGACGCGAATCGATTCGAGCGGTGCGCCGAGCGTCTCGTGCACGGTGCGCGCCACGGCCTTCACGCAGGCTTTGACGGCGGCGTCATCGCGGCCCTCGATCAGATTGATATGTACGATTGGCATGATGCTGTCTCCTGAAATGCTCGATAGAGCGGCTTCGTGCAGCCATAATGCGCGCGCGACGGGATACCGTCCAATACCAAATTTCCAGATTCCGATACTATTTCGGTATTGACATTGAGCATCTGGATCATGGACATCAAGCAAATGCGGTACTTCCTCGCGGTGGCGCAGGAAGGCCATTTCGGACGCGCCGCCGAACGGCTGAACATGGCGCAGCCGCCGCTCACCCGTCACATCCACGCACTGGAGGCGCAACTCGGCACCGCGCTCTTCGTGCGCACCCCCAAAGGCGCGACGCTGACCGCCGCCGGACAGACGCTGCTAGCCGAGGTACCGAACATCCTCTCGCTCACGCGCCGCGCGGAAGAACAGACGCGGCTGGCCGGTGACGGTTACATCGGGCGGCTCGATGTCGGCATCTTCAGTTCCGGCATTCTCAACGTGATCCCGCGGCTGCTCGCAGACTTCCACACCGAGCGCCCCGAAGTGAAGATCGGTCTGCACAACCTGTCGAAGACGGAACAGATCGCGGCACTGCGCGAGCGGCGCATCGCCATCGGCTTCAACCGGCTGATTCCGGACGAACCGGATCTTGTGGTGGACTGGATTCACCGCGAGCCGTTTCTCGTCGCGCTTTATGAAGGGCACCCGCTATGCAAGCGCGCATCGCTCACGCTCGCCGATCTAGATAACGAGCGGATGATTCTCTACCCGAACGCACCAGTGCCCGGACTCGCAGAAGAAGTGGCCGCCGCATTTCGCGCCGAGGGTGTGACGCTGCGCGTAGAGCAGGAGGTGGAGGATGTGGTGACGTCGATTGCACTCGTGGCGAGTCGCTTCGGCGTGTGCGTCACGACCGAGTCGGCCGCGAATCTGCGATTGCCCGGTGTGGTGTACCGGCCGTTGAAATCGCAGCGGCTGCGCTCCATCGAACTGAACTGCATGTACCGGCGCGACGACGATTCGCCGATTCTCGCCGCGTTTCTCGCGCTGATCCGCGCATCGCGCACCCGGCGTCACCCGCTGCCGATGTAAGGCTGGCGTCTATTCATGGATATATGCGCCCGGATACGGCAACACAGATGTCGTCATAGATGTGACCCGCCGAACCGGTGCGGCTGAATGCAAAGTGCCGACGATTGGATTTCAATACGCGCCGGATTGTATCCAAAATGTCCTGACGCCTATTTCGTCGCATCTATTCAACATGGCCCTCATTTGCAGACTCACGTGACATTCACCGATTTTCCAATCTGCGTAGTACTACGGAGAATCGCTGTGACGACTCTTATTTTTTTCTTATGACCCTTTTGAAACCCTTTATCCATGCGGGTTTTCGGGGGACTCAGGATACCTGTTTCTATTAAAGAGCGTATTACGCTACTATGGCGCATCGTTCAGGCCGCCAGCGGTTTGAAGGATCCAATACCGACCAGGTTTAGCAGTCGATTAAGGCTACCGCACCACGGGGTAGTCAAAAAATACAAATCAAGGAGATGTCCACAATGCAGTTTCGTCACAAATCCCTGTTCGTTGCCGCTGCTCTCGCCCTCCTCGGAACGGCTGCCAATGCAGAGACCGTCAAGATCGCCATCGCCGGCCCGTTCAGCGGCTCGGTTGCTCAGTACGGCGACATGGTCAAGGCCGGTGCGCTGACCGCGATTGAAGAAGTCAACGCAGCTGGCGGCGCGAACGGCAACAAGCTCGAAGCCGTGTTCATGGATGACGCATGCGAGCCGAAGCAGGCTGTCGCCGTCGCCAACAAGATCGTCAGCCAGAAGATCAAGTATGTGATCGGTCACGTGTGCTCGGGCTCGACGATCCCGGCATCGGACATCTACGAAAACGAAGGCGTCGTGATGATCACGCCGTCGGCCACTGCACCGCAACTGACCGAAGGCAAGAAGCGCCACTTCATCTTCCGTACGATCGGCCGTGACGACCAGCAAGGTCCGGCAGCCGCTCAGTACATCATCAACAAGGTCAAGCCGAAGAAGGTTGCCGTGCTGCACGACAAGCAGTCGTACGGTCAGGGTATCGCCACGTCGGTGAAGAAGGACCTCGACGCCGCCAAGGTGCCGGTCGTGCTGTTCGAAGGCATCAACGCTGGCGACTCGGACTACTCGGCTGTCATTACCAAGCTCAAGGCGCAAGGCGTGGACTTCGTCTACTTCGGCGGCTACCACCCGGAAATGGGTCTGCTGCTGCGTCAGGCACGTGAGCAAGGCGTGAAGGCCACGTTCATGGGACCGGAAGGCGTGGGCAACAAGGACGTGACGGCTATCGCCGGTCCGGCTTCGGAAGGCATGCTCGTGACGCTGCCGGCCGACTTCGCTGCCGACCCGGCCAACGCCAAGCTGGTGAAGGCCTTCGCCGACGCCAAGCGCGATCCGAACGGTCCGTTCCAGATGCCGGCCTACACGGGCGTGCAACTGATCGCCAAGAGCATCGCCGGCGCGAAGAGCACCGACTCGGAAAAGGTGGCGAAGTACCTCCACGCCAACACGTTCGACACGCCGATCGGCAAGGTGGCTTATGACGCTGCCGGCGATCTGAAGTCGTTCAAGTTCGTGGTCTTCACCTGGCACAAGGACGCTACCAAGACCGCAGCCAACTGATTCCCTGACGCTTTACCGGCCAGCGAATCACCCCCAGCCGCCCGCCGACCCCGGCGGGCGGCTCGCATTCGCGCTCGGCCCCCGCTAGTCGCGAGGCTTCCCGCATGAACGAATTTTTCCCACAGCTTGCCCAGCAACTGGTCAATGGCCTGACGCTGGGCGCGATCTACGCGCTGATTGCCATTGGCTACACAATGGTCTACGGCATCATCGGCATGATCAACTTTGCCCACGGCGAGATCTATATGATCGGCGCCTATGTCGGGCTTGTCACACTGACTGCAATCGGAACGGCGGCGGGCTACCCCTTGCCGCTCGTGCTGGGCGCAGCGCTGCTGGTATCGGTGCTGGTCACGGGCCTTTACGGCTTCGCGATCGAGCGGGTGGCGTATCGCCCGCTGCGCGGCGGACCTCGTCTCGGACCGCTGATCTCCGCGATCGGTATGTCCATCTTCCTGCAGAACTACGTGCAGATCGGTCAGGGCGCACGCGATGTTTCGGTGCCGATGCTGATCTCCGGCGCCATCGATATTCCGATGGGCGACTTCACCGTGACGATTCCCTACGCTCGCATGCTGATCGTGGGCGTGACGGTGGCACTGATGATTCTGCTCACGCTGTTCATCGCTAACTCGCGTATGGGCCGCGCCTGCCGTGCCTGCGCCGAGGACATGCGCATGGCCAACCTGCTCGGCATCGATACGAATCGCGTGATCTCGTTCACGTTCATTCTCGGTGCCATGCTCGCGGCCGTGGGCGGCGTGCTGATCGGCCTGACCATCGGCAAGCTCAATCCGTACATCGGCTTCATCGCCGGCATCAAGGCCTTTACGGCAGCGGTGCTGGGCGGTATCGGCAGCATTCCCGGCGCAATGCTGGGCGGCGTGTTGCTGGGCCTGGCGGAGACGCTCGCCTCGGGCTACATGCCCTCCGAGTACAAAGACATCGTGGCGTTCTGCCTGCTGGTGCTGGTGCTGCTGTTCCGCCCGACCGGCCTGCTGGGCAAGCCTGACGTCGAGAAAGTCTGAGGTCGACCATGACACAACAACTCACCATGAAGTCCGGCGCCGCCAACCGCGCGCCGGCAGGAGAGACGCTCAAGGGTGCGGTCATTGCCGCAATCGTGACGATCATCCTCACGGCCCCCATCCTGGGCCTGCAACTGAAGCTCGACGGCTACAAGGTTGTGCTCGAACAGCATTGGCGTCCGGTGTGGATCGCGACCGCCGTCGTGTTCGTGTTCCAGTTGATCAAGCCGTTCCTGATCCGCACCAAGCGCGCGGTGAAGCTGCCGACGATGCCCACGATGGGGCGTCGTCAGCAACTGACCGCCATGTGGGTACTGCTCGCCGTCGGTCTCGTGTGGCCGTTCGTCGGTTCGCGCGGTGCGGTGGACGTCGCGACGCTTGCGCTCATCTACTGTGTGCTGGGTCTTGGCCTGAACATCGTCGTGGGCTTCGCCGGTCTGCTCGATCTGGGCTATGTCGGCTTCTATGCCGTCGGCGGTTACACGTACGCGCTGCTCAATCAGTACTTCGGTCTGACCTTCTGGGAATGCCTCCCGCTCGCCGCACTGATGTCAGCGACGTTCGGCTTCCTGCTGGGCTTCCCGGTGCTGCGTCTGCGCGGTGACTATCTCGCCATCGTGACGTTGGGCTTCGGCGAAATCATTCGCCTGCTGCTCAATAATCTGACGAGCCTGACCGGCGGTCCCGACGGCGTGTCGGGCATTCCGAAGCCCAGCGTGTTCGGCTTCGAGATGGCGCGCTCGTCGAGCGTGGAAGGGGCGAAGACATTCCATGAACTGATCGGGCTGGATTACAGCGGCGGTCATATGGTGATCTGGCTGTATCTGCTCGCGTTCGCGCTGGTCGGCTTCACGCTGTTCGTCACGAGCCGCCTGATCCGCATGCCGATCGGTCGCGCATGGGAAGCCCTGCGCGAAGACGAAATCGCCTGCCGCTCGCTCGGTCTGAACCCCACGCGCATCAAGCTCTCGGCATTCACGCTGGGCGCATCGTTCGCGGGTCTGGCCGGGGCGTTCTTCGCTGCGCGTCAGGGGCTGGTCACGCCGGAATCGTTCACGTTCATCGAATCGGCGCTGATTCTCGCCGTGGTGGTGCTCGGCGGCATGGGCTCACAGATCGGTGTGATTCTCGCGGCCATCCTGCTGACGATTCTGCCCGAAGTGGCACGTGACTTTGCCGAGTACCGCATGCTGATCTTCGGTCTGGTGATGGTGCTGATGATGATGTGGCGTCCGCAAGGTCTGCTGCCCGCCACCCGCCCGCATGTGGAGTTGCCGCAATGAGTGCAGAACTGTTGAAACTCTCCGGCCTTCAGATGCGCTTCGGCGGTCTGCTGGCTGTCGACGGCGTCGAGTTCGACGTCCGCAAGAACGAAGTCTTCGCGATTATCGGTCCGAATGGCGCAGGCAAGACGACCGTCTTCAACTGCGTGGGCGGCTTCTACCGTCCCACGGGCGGATCGATCGTGCTTGACGGCAACGACATCACCGGCTTGCCGAGCCATATGGTGGCGCGTCGCGGTCTGGTGCGCACGTTCCAGAACATTCGTCTGTTCCGTCAGTTGACGGTGGTGGAGAACCTGCTCGTCGCGCAGCACATGACCGTGCACACCGGTTTTCTGCAAGGGCTGCTCTCGACGGGCGCGTTTCGTCGCTCGGAGCGCACGGCGCTTGAACGCGCGAAGATGTGGCTCGATCGTCTGGGTCTCACGCCGGTCGCCAACCGCGAAGCCGGCACGCTGTCATACGGCCACCAGCGCCGCCTCGAGATCGCACGATGCATGATCACCGAGCCGCGTCTGCTGATGCTCGACGAACCGGCAGCCGGCCTGAACCCGCAGGAGAAGGTCGAGCTGCAGCAACTCGTGGACAACCTGCGTAACGAGTTCGGCATTTCGGTGCTGCTCATCGAGCACGACATGAGTCTTGTGATGGGCGTCTCCGACCGGATTCTCGTGATGGAACACGGCAAGCCGATCATGACCGGCAAGCCCGACGAGGTGCGCAACGACCCGCGCGTCATCAAGGCCTACCTCGGGGAGGAATAATGCTCAAGCTGGAACAGATCCACACCCATTACGGGGCCGTCGAGGCGCTCTCGGGCGTGTCCATCGAAGTGAACAAGGGCGAGATCGTCACGCTCATCGGCAGTAACGGTGCTGGCAAGACCACGCTGATGATGACCGTGTGCGGCACGCCCCGTGCATCGAGCGGTCGCGTGATGTTCGAGGGCAACGACATCACCAACCGTCCAACGCACGAAATCATGCGCATGGGCATGGCGATTTCGCCAGAAGGCCGTCGCGTGTTTCCGAGCCTGACGGTCATCGAGAACCTGAAGATGGGCGGCTTCTTCGCGTCCAAAGACGAAATCGATGCAGGCATGGATCACGTCTTCAAGCTGTTCCCCCGGCTCGCACAGCGTGGCAAACAGCGCGCGGGCACGATGTCCGGCGGCGAACAGCAGATGCTCGCCATCGGGCGCGCGTTGATGAGCCGTCCGCGTCTGTTGTTGCTCGATGAACCGACACTCGGCCTCGCACCGCTCGTGATCGCGCAGATCTTCGACATTATTCGTGCGATTCGCGAAGAAGGCGTGACGGTGTTTCTGGTGGAGCAAAACGCGAACAAGGCGCTGCACGTGGCCGACCGCGGTTACGTGCTCGAAACCGGGCGCGTCGTGCTCGCCGATTCGGCCGACAATCTGCTCGCAAACGACGACATCAAGCGCGCTTATCTGGGCGCCTAAGTCGCCGGTCATTCGGCCATCGCTCAGGCGTGCGTGACGAGCAAAGAAAAAGGGGATGTGCTTTCGGGCACATCCCCTTTTTTCATACGTCTGCGGCCGATGACTTCAGCCGGGTTACTTCATCAGATCGACCAGTTGATCCAGCGCCTTGCCCCAGCCGTCGTGGAAGCCCATGGCCTCGTGCTGTGCGCGCGTGGCTTCGTTGCCGTGCATGGCAATCGCCGTGTAGCGCGTGCCCTTGCCTTGCGTCTCCATCAGCACGGCGGCGGTGAACTGAAAGCCACCGTGTTCAGCCACCGGCGCAGGCGCGGGACGGAAGCCGGGCAGCACCGCGTTCGTCCATACGAGCCGCGAATTTTCAACCACTTCCAGATAGCAGCCGACGTTCGGAAACTGCTGCCCTTCCGGCGAGCGCATGACGGTGTGAAACAGACCGCCCGGACGCAGATCGATTTCGCACTCGACCGTTTGCCAGGGCGCAGGCGTGAACCACTTCTTGAGATGTTCCGGCTGCGTCCACGCGGCCCAGACGCGCTCGCACGGCACGTCGACATAGCGCTCCAGCACCAGGTCCAGCTTCGGGTCCACCGAGAACAGGTTGGGTTGGCTCATCGTCACGTCTCCTTCATCTGCAATAGATAGTTATCGAGTTGGTCGAGGCGGCGCGTCCACTTGTCACGCTGCAACTGGAGCCAATCCTGTGCGCCCGCCAGCGTTTCGGTCTCCAGCGCGTAAGTCCGCACGCGTCCGGTCTTGCGCGAGACGACCAGCCCGCTCTCCTCCAGCACGCTCAGATGCTGCGAGAAGGACGGCAGCGCCATCGAAAACGGACGCGCCAGTTCGCTCACGGACGCCGGGCCCAGCGTCAGGCGCTCAACGACCGCACGACGTGTGGGATCGGATAGCGCCTGAAATATCCGATCGAGGGGAATGGATTGGTTAGTCATATGCCTAACTATAGTCACCACATTCACTTAGGTCAATGCCTTTGTATTGACGCTTTTCCGTTGTCCGATGCGCTAGATCGGACGCAGCCGCGCACCGGCTTGGCGTAGAATAGAGCCTTTCCAAATCGAGCCCCGCGTTGCCGCTATGCCGTTGGCCACTACAGAAGAAATCATTGCCGAGCTCAAGGCCGGCCGCATGGTTGTCCTCGTTGACGAGGAAGATCGTGAAAACGAAGGCGACCTGGTCATGGCAGCCGAATTCGCAACGCCCGAAGCCATCAACTTCATGGCGAAGTACGGTCGTGGCCTGATTTGCCTCACGCTCACGCAAGCGCGCTGCAAACAGCTCAACCTGCCGCTGATGACGTATCGTAACGGCACGCAGTACGGCACGGCGTTCACGCTGTCGATCGAAGCGGCCGAAGGCGTGACCACGGGCATCTCCGCCGCCGACCGCGCCCATACGGTGAAGACAGCGATTTCGCGCGACGCCCGTCCCGAAGATATCGTCCAGCCGGGTCACGTGTTCCCGATCATGGCGCAACCCGGCGGCGTGCTGGTGCGCGCCGGTCACACCGAAGCCGGTTGCGACCTGACGGCGATGGCCGGCCTCACGCCTGCGGCCGTCATCTGCGAGATCATGAACGACGACGGCACGATGGCGCGTCTGCCGCAGTTGCTGGAGTTCGCCGAGCAGCACAGCATCAAGATCGGCACCATCGTCGATCTCATCCACTATCGCAGCCGTACCGAATCGATGATCGAGACGGTGTCGTCGCGCGAGATGCAAACGGCATGGGGCCCCTTCCAGGCCACGCTCTATCGCGACAAGCCGAGCGGCAATCCGCATCTGGCGCTGGTGCGTGGCGTGCCGTCGCCCGACGAAGAGACGCTGGTGCGCGTGCACGAGCCGCTGTCGGTGATGGACCTGCTGGAGACCGGCGTGTCGACCCACTCGTGGACGCTGGGCGGCGCGATGAAGGCGATTGCCGAAGAAGGCAAAGGTGTAGTCGTGCTGCTGAACTGCGTCGAGACACCCGAGCATCTGTTCAACCAGTTCGAAGCCCTCGACGAAACCGAGAAGGCCGCACGCGCCAAGCGCCGCCCGGTGGACTTCCGTACGCACGGCGTTGGCGCGCAGATCCTGCGTGAGCTGGGTGTCGGTAAAATGCGAGTCCTGTCGAGTCCGCGCAAGATTCCCAACATGGCAGGCTATGGCCTTGAGGTCACCGGTTTCCAACCGATGCCCGGCGCCGCGACTGCCTGAGTTACCTTGTATCGGCGTCCCGTCTTTGGCGGGGCGTCATCTTGCCGAGCATTGCCTGTCTCGGGCATGTCGGCATAACGTTGGCCGCACCGCCTGGACGGTACTTTTTTGAGGAAGCCCATTATGGAAATCGGACAATACCAGCCGGAACTCGACGGTGAAGGCCTACGCGTGGGCATCGTGCAAGCACGATTCAACGACGCGGTCTGCACCGCGCTGCGCGCCGCAGCCGTGGCCGAACTCGACCGCCTTGGCGTCGACGGCGAAGACGTCTTGCTGGTGACGGTGCCCGGCGCGCTGGAAATTCCGCTGGCATTGCAGAAGATGGCCGAAAGCGGGCAGTTCGACGCGCTCATCGCGCTCGGCGCGGTGATCCGTGGCGAGACGTATCACTTTGAGCTGGTGTCGAACGAAAGCGGCGCCGGCATTACGCGCATCGGTCTGGATTTCGGCATCCCCATCGCTAACGCGGTGCTGACGACCGAAAACGACGAACAGGCCGAAGTGCGCGCCGCCGAGAAGGGTCGCGATGCGGCTCGCGTGGCGGTGGAAATGGCCAATCTGCTCGAAGCCATCGACATGTTGAGTGGCGACGATGCAGAAGATGAAGACGAAGACGAAGAAGAGGAAGATCGGTAATGAAGAGTGCACGGCGCCGCGCGCGCGAATTTGCGCTGCAAGGAGTGTATCAATGGCTGATTTCGCGCGGCCACGCGAGTGAGATCGATGCTCACCTGCGCTCCACCCCTGGCTACGACAAGGCGGATCAGGCCCTGCTGGAAGCTGTTCTGTACGGCAGCATCCGCGAAGCCGACGCCCTGTCGGAGCAACTCCAGCCGCATCTGGACAGACCGGCAGCGCAGCTGTCGCCGATCGAACATGCCGCGCTCATCGCGGGTGCGTACGAACTGATTCATCTTCAGGACGTGCCGTACCGTGTGGTGATCAACGAGGCGGTCGAAGTCGTGAAGACGTTCGGCGGACCGGACGGTCACCGTTTCGTGAACGGCGTGCTCGACAAGTTCGCCGCCGAGGTTCGTCCGGCTGAGGTCGCAGCCAACCGCAATGGCGGCAACGGCGGTCGCGGCAAGAGCGCCTGACGTTCCAACGTACGTAAGCCCCCCCGTCCTCCCCCCGATATGGACCGCATGCCCAACCTCGCTTCCGCGCTGACACTGGCGCAACGTGTCGACGACATCGCCCCTTTTCACGTGATGGAGTTGGCCAAGCAGGCCGCGTTGCGTGAGAAGGCGGGGCACCATGTGATCCACATGGGGATTGGGGAGCCGGATTTCACGGCCCCCGAAGCGGTCATCGAGGCTGCGGCGAAAGCCATGCGCGACGGCCGGACGCAATACACCAGCGCGATGGGCGTTCCCGCGCTGCGCGAAGCCATTTCCGGCTACTACCGTAGTTTTTACGGGGTGGAGGTCGATCCGTCGCGCATCGTTGTGACGGCCGGCGCCTCGGCTGCGCTCGTGCTGGCCTGTGCAGCGCTCGTGGGGGTGGGCGACGAAGTGCTGATGCCGGACCCCTGCTATCCGTGCAACCGTCACTTCGTGTCGACGTTCGACGGCAAGCCGGTGCTGATTCCGTCGGGTCCGGCGGAGCGTTTCCAGCTTACGGCTGAGCGCATCGAATCCCATTGGGGGCCGAAGACGAAGGGTGTACTGCTCGCGTCGCCATCGAATCCGACGGGCACGTCCATCGAGACCGACGAACTTGCACGTATTGTGAAGACGGTGCGCGCGCGTGGCGGCTTCACGCTCGTCGACGAGATCTATCAGGGGCTGTCGTATGACGGCAAGCCGACGACCGCGCTGAGCTTCGGCGACGACGTGCTGGTCGTGAGCAGCTTCTCGAAGTACTTCAACATGACGGGGTGGCGTCTGGGCTGGCTGGTGGTGCCGCCGTCTCTGGTGCCGACGTTCGAGAAGCTTTCGCAGAATCTGTTCATCTGCCCGTCGGCGGTGGCGCAGCATGCTGCAACGGCATGTTTCCTCCCCGAAACGCTGGCGATTTACGAAACTCGCAAGGAAGCGTTCCGCCAACGTCGCGATTACGTTGTGCCTGCGCTGGAGCGCCTGAGCTTCAAGGTGCCGGTCATGCCGGACGGCGCGTTCTACGTCTACGCCGACTGCACGGGTGTCCCGCATGCGCACGCTGGCGATAGCGACCGTCTCACGCAAGCGCTGCTTCAGCAGGCCGATGTCGTGCTGGTGCCCGGCCTCGACTTCGGGTTCGCCGAGCCACGTCACTACATCCGCTTGTCGTACGCCACGTCGCTCGAACAGCTTCACGAGGCGATGGACCGGATCGGCAGAGTCTTCACGTCAGGCTGAGCGGTTTTCCTCGCGCCAAAACAAAAAACCCATCGAAGCGATTCGATGGGTTTTTTGTTGGCTGCGCAGTGCGTCTCTATATATAGATAGCCTTGCTGGCCGATGGATGCGCCGGCCGTGGCGCATCGCGAGGTCGTCGGCAGATGCCGATCGTTCAGGCTGCCGTGCTGTCGTCCGCTTCGAGCGGCTTGGCAGCCGCGGCCGCCTTGCCGTTCGAGTTCGACGCTGCAGGCGCAGGAGCCGATTCCGTCGGGTCGGCCGACTTGCCGGTCGAAACCGGCTTCGCAACCGGCTTGGCCGAGCTGACGATCACCGGCGCTTGCGGCTCGTTCGGCGAGACCTTGCGTCCCATGGTCACACCACGCAGACGGTCGCGCTCGGCGAGCACCTTCGCACCATAGCCACCGTCACCGGCGCTGGTCGATCCGACATACAGACGCAGACCGCCCGCGAGCGAACCGCCACGTGCGATGCATTCCTTCAGGATCAGTGCACCGACCTTGATATTGGCCAGCGGATGCAACGCAGCTTCCGGACCGCCGAAGTATTCGAGCTTGTCCTGATGCACTTTCGACATGACCTGCATGAGGCCCTGCGCACCAACGGTGCTCTCGGCATACGGGTTGAAACCCGATTCGATGGCCATCACGGCGAGCAGCAACAGCGGATCGAGTCCGACTTCCTTGCCCGTAGAGTAAGCCGCGCGCACGAGGTTGCCCGTCACGTCGCCCGCCACGCGATAGCGGCGTGCGAGATAGTCGGCAACGGCGATCTGCTCACGCGTATCGAGCACCTTGGTGGCGCGCGCATCGGCCGCCACACGCTGGTTCGGAATATATGCGGCGAGGACAGCGGCCGACGGCACATGCTGCGCCGCTTGCGCCATCATCGTCGAATCCGACGCCGTGCCCTGTGCGACGATGCCGCCGCTGGCGCCTTGGCCGGCCGCGTTGGCCGTACCCGTGGCTGCCTCAAGCAGCGGACCCACGCGCGACGCCATATCGGCGCGCCACGTCGGTCGGGCCCACAGCGCCAGCGTACCAACCACGGCAACCAGACCGACCGCGCTGGACGTATACAGTCCAACACGACCGCCGTGCCAGGCAAGGCGACGCCAATCGCGGCGAGCCAAGGCTACCGTTGCCGCGCCGCGCGCGCGAAGCGCACCGAACACGGCCAGTAGCCAGGGTGATAAACCAGACTTCTTCATACTACGTACTCCGGTTACGCCGTCACCACGGGGTGGCCCCGGGGCGTAAGGAAGTAAGCCGGTATGCCCGCCAGGCATCCCGTCAAGCGCTTACTTACGGCATATGGAAAGAGGCGGTGCATCGTGTTGTCATGGACGATGCCGCTACCGCCGCAGCGCGCCGACCTGTTCAGGTCTCTGGCGCTGACGAGCTATCGCTCGCGCTGCTTCCTAAAACACTGGTTTCCCGACCTCGGTGAGAAAACCAGCCACTGAAAATCCACGTCGATGTTGTAGTTGTCGCTAAGCTCGAGCGGGTCGGCCTACCCGTCATCGAAGCCGCCTTTCTGGATTCAACGGGCGGATTGTAGCAGTGATATATAAACCGTCAATACTATTAACACTAAAAATCATTACTAAAAGTAATTTGTAACGCCTGTTTTGCCGTGACGTTTTACCGCCTTGGCCGGTAAAATGCCCTGCCCCACCCCGCGTTTACAAGGGTGTCACCCCGACTTTCACGCGATTCAAACGCCCGTTCGATCCGACCGTATGAATTTCGTAAAAATTTTTGGTAACGGTTTGTTTCATGAAATATCTCGATCTTCGTGACTTCACCGCGCAACTGGAGCGATCCGGCCAGCTTCGTCGCGTAGACGTGCCGGTCTCGCCGGTGCTTGAGATGACAGCGCTGGCCGACCGCGTACTCAAAGCCGGCGGCCCGGCTCTGTGGTTCGAGCGACCGACCGGCCATGACATGCCCGTGCTCGCCAACTTGTTTGGCACCCCTGAACGAGTGGCACTGGGGATGGGTGTCGAAGACGGCGAGAACGCCCTGAGCTCGCTGCGCGATATCGGCCGTCTTCTCTCGACGCTCAAGGAACCCGAGCCGCCGCGCGGGCTGAAGGACGCAGGCAAGTTGCTCGGCATGGCCAAGGCCGTGTGGGACATGGCCCCGAAAGAAGTCAGCAGCCCGGTGTGTCAGGAGATCGTCTGGGAGGGCGACGACGTCGACCTCTCCCGCCTTCCGATCCAGACCTGCTGGCCCGGCGATGCGGCGCCGCTGATTACTTGGGGACTGGTTATCACCAAGGGCCCGCATCGTAGACGTCAGAACCTCGGCATCTACCGTCAACAGGTCATCAGCCGCAACGAAGTCATCATGCGCTGGCTCGCGCATCGCGGCGGCGCGCTGGATTTCCGCGAGTTCGCGCAGGCGAATCCGGGCAAGCCGTTCCCGATTGCCGTCGCCCTTGGGGCCGACCCGGCGACCATGCTCGGCGCAGTCACGCCAGTCCCCGACACGCTCTCCGAGTATCAATTTGCTGGATTGTTGCGCGGCAGCCGTACGGAATTGGCCAAGTGCGTGACGCCCGGATTGGAGTCGCTGCGCGTGCCCGCCCGCGCCGAGATCGTGCTGGAAGGCTTCATTTACCCGTCCGAACAACCGCCTGTCGTGCCCGAAGGCGCACCGCCACCTCCCTCGCGGGGTGCGACCGCCGGTTACGAACACGCGCTCGAAGGCCCCTACGGCGATCACACCGGCTACTACAACGAGCAAGAGTGGTTCCCGGTGTTCAAGATCGAGCGCATTACGATGCGCCGCAACGCCGTCTATCACTCGACCTACACGGGCAAGCCGCCCGACGAACCGGCTGTCCTGGGTGTGGCCTTGAATGAAGTCTTCGTGCCTCTGCTGCAAAAGCAATTCCCGGAAATCACCGACTTCTATTTGCCGCCCGAGGGTTGCAGCTACCGGATGGCCATCGTCCAGATGAAGAAGGCTTATCCAGGGCATGCCAAGCGGGTGATGTTCGGCGTGTGGAGCTTTCTGCGCCAGTTCATGTATACGAAATTCATCGTCGTGGTGGACGAAGACGTCGACATCCGCGACTGGAAGGAGGTCATCTGGGCGATCACGACACGCGTCGACCCGACGCGCGACACCACGCTCGTCGACCAGACCCCTATCGACTATCTCGATTTCGCCTCGCCCAAGGCCGGGCTGGGCTCGAAGATGGGGATCGACGCGACCAACAAGTGGCCGGGCGAAACTTCGCGCGAGTGGGGGCGTCCGATCGAAATGACCGCCGACGTCGACGCGCGCATGGCTGCTCTATATAAGGATCTCGGCCTGTAAAACGGGCCTCCGATCCTGCGTCATGCCGAACGCCGGTGGCCATCAGGCTGCCGGCGTTTGTGTTTGCGCGCAATGCACGCTGCGAGTCACGAACCTTCTCCATCAATAGAGTAAGCTGGCACCCGAAAGACAGATAAGCCGTATCCATTTCCGTCCCCCGGGTCGGTGCGCCCCCCCCCCCCGAGCGCACCGACCGGCCATCGAAAGGAGCTAATCGTGTCCTCATCCACTACCTCCCGCGCCTCCCACGCGTCAGCCAAGTCGCATCCCGCGCTGGCCCGTCTCAAAGATCCCGACCTGCTCAAGTTCAACGCCTACATCGACGGCGACTGGACGCAAGCCGACTCCCACGCCACCTTCTCGGTCAACGATCCGGCCACCGACGCCGAAATCGCTCAGGTGGCCGATCTCGGCGCGAAGGAAACCGAGCGAGCACTCGTCGCCGCCGAAGCCGCGCTGCCCGAGTGGCGCGGCAAGACCGGCAAGGAACGCGCCCGCATCATGCGTCACTGGTTCGATCTCATCATGGCGGCGCAGGACGACCTCGGTGCCATCATGACGGCCGAACAAGGCAAGCCGCTGGCCGAAGCCAAGGGTGAGGTGGCGTACGGCGCATCGTTCATCGAGTGGTTCGCCGAGGAAGCCAAACGTATCGACGGCGACGTGCTCGCTTCGCCCGAAGGCGGCAAGCGCCTGCTGGTGCTCAAACAACCCATCGGCGTGTGCGCGTCCATCACGCCGTGGAACTTCCCCATCGCAATGATCACGCGCAAGATCGCACCGGCCATTGCCGCGGGCTGCACCATCGTTGTCAAACCGGCCCGTCTCACGCCGCTGTCTGCGTTGGCGCTGGCCGAACTGGCCGACCGCGCCGGATTGCCCAAGGGCGTGTTCAATGTCGTGACGTCGAAAAATTCGTCGGACGTGGGCAACGTGCTGACGTCCAGCCCGCGCGTACGCCATCTCTCCTTCACAGGCTCGACGCCGGTCGGCGCGAAGTTGATGGAGCAATGCGCGTCCACCATCAAGAAGGTGGCGCTCGAACTCGGGGGTCTCGCGCCGTTTCTGGTGTTCGACGACGCGGACGTCGATGCCGCCGTCGAAGGCTGCATCGCATCCAAATTCCGCAATGCGGGACAAACGTGCGTCTGCGCCAACCGCATCTACGCACAAGACGGGATTTACGACGCCTTCGTCGAAAAGCTCACTGCTGCGGTGAGCCGCCTGCGCGTGGGCAATGGCTTCGAGCCGGGCGTGGCGATCGGCCCGCTCATCGAAGACGCCGCCATCGCCAAGGTCGAGCGTCACGTCGAGGACGCAGTCGCCAAGGGTGGACGCGTCACCGTCGGCGGCAAGGTGCTGCACGGCCGCTTCTTCGAGCCGACCGTCGTGGCCGACGCCAGCGCCGACATGCTGGTGGCGCAGGAGGAAACGTTCGGCCCAGTCGCGCCCGTCTTCCGCTTCAAGGACGAAGCCGACGGCATCCGGCTGGCGAACGCATCCGACTTCGGACTTGCGTCATATTTCTTCGCGCGCGACGTAGGCCGCGTATGGCGCGTGGCCGAGGGCATCGAGGCTGGCATGGTCGGCATCAACACCGGCCTCATCTCGAACGAAGTCGCACCATTCGGTGGCGTCAAGCAGTCCGGACTGGGCCGTGAAGGGTCGAAATACGGCATCGACGAGTACCTTGAGATGAAGTATCTCTGTCTCGCCGGGATGTGAAATACATCTGACCCTTTAACAATTTGTAATAGTTGCTTTCCCACGGCGTGAGCCGCGCCGTGACTGGGTTGCGCGCATTTCGACCTAACGTCGCCGAACCGGACGCCATCGTGGAAACGTTACAAAGTCCCACAGAGGCGGTCCGGCTCGGGTAGAATCGCGCTTTTTTCGCGAACCCCGACTCCGACCCCAATTCGGCCGACACATGGGCCAGTTGCGGTGTGACGTCGGAAGCCGGTGCGGTGTCGCGAAGCCGATCAACAGAAGTCGCGTCCGTCAGCGCCTCCCCCGCGCCGTCATGCTCCTTGTGATGGCGACGGCCTGACTGCCGTGTCCGCCCTCGCGCAATGCATCGCCCGCTCCCTGCGGGCGTCCGCTTGTCCCCCCGGGCGTGGAGTAGACATCTATGGATAACAATCAATCCCTCATGCGCAACATCGGGCCGTTCGCCCTGATGTTGACCGGTCTCGGCTCGATCATCGGCTCCGGCTGGCTGTTCGGTGCCTGGAAAGCCGCCAAGATCGCCGGACCTGCGGCCCTTTTCGCCTGGCTTATCGGCGCTGTCGTGATTCTCGCCATTGCCCTCACGTACGCCGAACTCGGCGCGATGTTCCCCGAGTCGGGCGGCATGGTGCGCTACTCCCGTTACTCGCACGGCAGTCTCGTCGGCTTTATCGCCGCCTGGGCTAACTGGATCGCCATCGTGTCGGTGATTCCGATCGAAGCCGAAGCGTCGATCCAGTACATGAGCACGTGGCCTTACGATTGGGCGCACGCCTTGTTCGTGGACGGCACACTCACCACGAGCGGGCTGGTGCTATCCGCCCTGCTCGTGATCGTCTACTTCATGCTGAACTACTGGGGCGTGAAGCTGTTCGCACGCGCGAACACGGCGATCACGCTCTTCAAGTTCGCGATTCCCGCGCTGACCATCGCCGGTCTGATGATTGCAGGCTTCCATCCGGGCAATTTCAACATCGCCGAGCATGGCGGCTTCGCGCCGAACGGCATGTCGGCGGTGCTGACTGCCGTCGCCACGTCAGGCATCGTGTTCGCGTTCAATGGCTTCCAAAGTCCCGTGAACCTTGCCGGTGAGGCGCGCGATCCGGGCCGCAGCATTCCGTTTGCGGTCGTCGGCTCGATCCTGCTCGCGACCGTCATCTATCTGTTGCTGCAAGTCGCGTACATCGGCGCGCTCTCGCCGGAGCAACTCGCGGGCGGCTGGCACATGGTGAGCTTCAGCTCGCCGTTCGCCGAACTGGCGATTGCGCTGGGCCTGAACTGGCTGGCGATCGTGCTGTACTTCGACGCGTTCCTGAGCCCGAGTGGCACGGGCACGACGTACATGGCCACCACGAGTCGCATGATTTACGCGATGGAGCGCAACCGCACATTGCCCGCCATCTTCGGTCGTGTGCACCCGCTGTACGGTGTGCCGCGTCAGGCGATGTGGTTCAACCTCGCGATCTCGTTCATCTTCATGTTCTTCTTCCGCGGCTGGGACTCGCTGGCCGCCGTGATCTCGGTGGCGACCGTGATTTCGTACCTCACCGGCCCGATCAGCGTGATGTCGCTGCGTCGTTCTGCACCGGAGATGCACCGCCCACTGCGCCTGCCGGGCCTGTCGCTGATCGCGCCGTTCGCGTTCGTCTGCGCCTCGCTGATCCTGTATTGGGCGCGTTGGCCGCTGACCGGCCAGATCATTGTGCTGGTGGTCGTGGCGCTGCCGGTCTACTTCTACTATCAGGCGAAGGACAACTGGGAAGGTTTCGGACGCGACCTCAAGGCCTCGTGGTGGTTGATCGGCTATCTGCCGTGCATGGCGCTGTGCTCGTATATCGGCAGCAAGGAATTCGGTGGTCTCGGTCTGCTGCCTTACGGCTGGGACATGCTCATCGTGGCGGTGCTGTCGCTCGCGTTCTATCACTGGGGTGTGAAGGCTGGCTGGCGCACCCCGTACCTGTCGGAAGAGCGTGAAAACGACGCCGCCAGCATGGAAGGTATGCCTGCGCTGTCGCACTAAGCTTTAAGCTGCTTCAAACGAAAAGCCCGCCGATTGGCGGGCTTTTTCTATGTGACGAAGCGCCGCCGAGCGGCTTACCGATGCGCCCGACGCCGCTCGATGAACAGGCTGTTGCCGAGCGCGCGCTTGGCCATCTTCTTGGCATCGGCAGCAGCGGCCGAGACTTCCACGTGTGACGGGAAGCTCTCCGGCGTGACCGCAACCACGCCAATCGACAGACTCGTGATCGGATGGAAGATGACCATGCCGCGACGATCCTCCGCCTCGAACCCGCCAGCAGCAATCTGATCCGGGTGGAAGTACTCCGTCACCGCCTCACCAAAACGCGTGAGCGCTTCGCGGCACCGGGCCTCCCAATCAGGGCTGCGAAACAGAATCAGGAAATCGTCGCCGCCGATGTGTCCGAGGAAATCGCGCTCGGGATTGCGCACCGCCATCAGCACGCGCGCGACCAGTTGAATCAGGTCGTCGCCGCGACGATAGCCGAACACGTCGTTAAACGGCTTGAAGTTGTCCAGGTCGACATAGCAGGCGTGGAACGACTGACGCTCCCCGATCATGCGATCCATGTAGTCGTCGATGGGCACGTTGCCCGGCAGTAGCGTCAGCGGGTTGGCATAGCGCGCCGCATCCAGTTGCATATCGGTGATGTGACGCATCAGCGCATGCCCCTGCGCCACACCGAAATAACGCCCCTGATCCGTGACGATGAAACCGGCCGCGATCTGACGACTCGCCCCTTCGGCAATCATCCGACTCAGATCCTCGACGCGCGCCGCCTTGTCGAACGTCAGCGGACGCGGCTCCATCACGGCCGAGCACGGCTTGCGTCCGTACAACTCGCGCGTGAACGGTCGTGCAAAGCGCCCGATCAGCGACGCCCGTCCAATCAGCCCGACGGCGCGCTCGCGCTCCACCACCGGCAACACTTCCAGCGCGGGATCGCTCTCGAAGCGCGCCACGACATCCTCGCTGCGCGTGTCCGGCGAGACGGGCGCGACGTAGGACGCAATGCGCTCCAGCGTCACATTACCCGCCCCCAACTGACTCGGTTGCTGATGGACGTAAGCACGGCGCTCATTCACCACTTCCTGCACGTTCGCCGTGATGGCGCGCTGCGGCTGCGCTTCCGGCCGCGCAATGAAATACCCCTGCCCAAGGAAAATGCCCAGATCGCGCACGACCTGAAGCTCCTCGGCATGCTCGATGCCTTCTGCAATGACGCGCGTGCCACTTGTCTCCGCAATCTGGCGCATCGAGCGCACAAACTGAAGTTTGACGGTGTCGGCATCGATGCCGTCGACGAAATGCCGGTCAATCTTGACGTAATCGGGCCGCAGCTCTGACCACAGACGCAGGCTCGCGTAGCCCTCGCCCATGTCATCGAGCGCTACTTCGAAGCCTAGCGCACGGTAGGCAGCAAGCGACGCACGCGTGCTCGCCAGGTCCAGCGTCGGCGCGTGTTCCGTGAGTTCCAGCACCACGCGCTCCGGCGCGAGCCGGAACGACTGAAGCATGGCGAACGTCTCGTCCAGCCCCAGCGATTCGCTCACGCCACCGCCAGGATGCGCACGCGTGACCGGACCGATGTTCAGGAACAGACGTTCAGGCAAGTCCTGCTCGACGAACCCGCGCAGCACCGTACGTCGACAGGCGAGTTCGAGAGGCCCGCTCACGCCGTGACGCCGCGCCGCAGCGAACAACGCCATCGGCGAATGAATCGACGTGCCCGCAGGCCCGCGCACCAGACCTTCATAACCCGCGACTTCGGACGTCCGGAAATCGACGATCGGCTGGAACACACAGGTCAGGCCGATGCCTTCACACAGTTCGGCGAGCAGCGACGCTTCGTCGGGTTCGACGTAGGGACTCGAAGCGGAGGGCGAAGTAGAGAGCGCGGAAGCTGGCTGCGCATCGCGCGCTGTCGCGGGAGCGCCAAAGCGATCCTGCGGACGTATCCCGGCAACTGCGGCAGGCGGGAGAGGGTTCAACTGAGACTCCGTATGTCGGTGCGGCGCGCCGGCATCATGCAAACAGCTGTACGTTATGCGGGCATGTGTCGGGCACACTCATGCGCACCGGGGGCATCTTTACTTCGATGTGCCCCGATGAGGTCTCACCCGTTCCCCGTGTTTCACGTGCGGTCGCTGCTCTTTGGCCCATATCCGCGTCTTGTGACGGTGCCCGCGGGCACCCTCTTTTACTTGGCACTCAGGCTATCGCCGTTATTTGACAAAACCGTGACAGCACCGGAATTGCAACAAATGTCGACGCAGCACTCGCGCCCGTCTCCCGTCACGCGGGAATCCGTAGCCTGATGAAGAGATTCGCGTCGCACAAGGACGAAAAAAAACGGCAACGCGCCAAAGCGTTGCCGTCTTTCGTCAGGCGCATCCGAGCGGTGCGCCGTCCAGCCATCGATACGTCCCGAAACTTACCAGGCCGTCACGACCGAGCCGCCGAACTTCTGCTCGATGAACGCCTTCACTTCCGGCGAGTGGTAGGCCTTGATCAGCTTGGCGACCCACGGCTTGTTCTTGTCGGCCGAGCGGATGACCAGGACGTTGGCGTACGGGCCGTTCGCGTCTTCGATGGCGATCGAATCCTTCTTCGGGTTCAGACCGGCTTCCATCGCGAAGTTGGTGTTGATGACGGCCACGGCCACGTCGTCCAGCGAGCGCGGCAGTTGTGCGGCGTCCAGTTCCACGAACTTCAGCTTCTTCGGGTTTTCAGCCACGTCGATGGGCGTTGCCTTCAGACCGGCGTCGGCGCGCAGCTTGATCAGCCCCTGCTTTTGCAGCAACAGCAGCGCACGGCCGCCGTTAGTCGGATCGTTCGGCAGCGAGACCTTGTCGCCCGTCTTCAAATCGGCCAGCGACTTGATCTTCTTCGAGTAGATGCCCATCGGGAAGATCACCGTCTTGGCGATCGATTCGAGCTTGTAGCCACGGTCCTTCACCTGCGCGTCGAGGTACGGCTGGTGCTGGTAGCTGTTCACGTCCAGATCGCCCGACGACAGGGCTGCGTTCGGCTGCACGTAATCGCTGAATTCGATGACCTTGAGGTTCAGGCCGTCCTTGGCTGCGACCTTCTTCACTTCGTCGAAGATCTGGGCGTGCGGGCCGCCCGTCACACCGACCTTCAGGTTGATGGCGTCGGCGGCAACCGCAGGTGCTGCAAATTGCGTGGCGAAAACCGTGGCGGCGCCAACACCGGCCAGCAGCTTGAAAATCGTACGACGTTGCATGAAAAACCTCGTGTGTGTGAGTGAAGTGCCGGTTCGACCGGCAACCGTTGTTATGTGGGAATTACTTGTGGCTCAGACGCCGCACCAGCCAGTCGCCGAACGTCTGCACCAGTTGCACGAAAACGATCAGGATCAGCACCACGGTGATCATGACTTCCGGCAGGAAGCGCTGATAGCCGTAGCGGATGCCGAGGTCGCCCAGCCCGCCGCCGCCAATCGCGCCGGCCATTGCCGAATAACCGACCAGGCTCACGAACGTAATCGTCAGACCGGCAACGATGCCGGGCAACGCCTCGGGCAGCAGCACCTTCATGACGATCTGACCGGTCGTCGCGCCCATCGACTGGGCGGCCTCGATCAGGCCACGGTCCACTTCACGCAGCGCGGTCTCCACCAGACGCGCCACGAAGGGTGCTGCGGCGATGGTGAGCGGCACCACGGCGGCCATCGTGCCGATGGACGACCCGACGATCAGTCGCGTGAACGGAATCACTGCGACGAGCAGGATGATGAATGGCGTCGAGCGCACAGCGTTGACGAGAATGCCGACGATCCGGTTGGTCGGCAGGTTCTGCAACACGCCGTTGCGGTCGGTCAGGTACAGCAGTACGCCCAGCGGCACGCCCACGACCGCGCCGATCAGCCCGGAGATGCCGACCATGATCAGCGTCTCCCAAAACGATGAGACGAACAGATCGAACATTTCACTCCACATGGCTCAGCTCCTCAACGACAACGCCTTGACTGGCGAGGAACGCCATGGCTTCGGCCACGCGGGCCGGGGTGCCGCCCGCCATGACGGCGAGCGATCCGAACGCCTGCCCCTGGATCTCGTCGATCTGGCCATGCAGGATGTTGAAATCGAGTTCGTAGCGGCGAATGGCCTCGGAGAGCAGCGGCTGATCCACGCCCGCCCCAGAGAACGCCAGACGATACAGATGGTCGTGGCCATTGCCGATGCGCGACGCCACACGCTGGCGCACGCCTTCGGGCAGTTCCTGCGCAATCACGTCGCCGATCAGTGCGCGGGTGACCTCATGGCGCGGACGCAGGAACACGTCGATCACGGCACCCTGCTCGACCACGCGACCGGCGTCGAGCACGGCCACACGGTCGCAAACCTGTTTGATCACTTCCATCTGGTGCGTGATGAGCACAACCGTCAGGCCGAGTTCGCGGTTGATGCGCTTGAGCAGTTCGAGAATCGAACGGGTCGTCTCGGGATCGAGCGCAGAGGTGGCTTCGTCCGAGAGCAGCACTTGCGGCTCGCTCGCGAGCGCTCGGGCGATGCCCACGCGCTGTTTCTGACCACCGGAAATCTGCGACGGATAGCGATCCTTCTGCGCCGTGAGACCTACGAGTTCAAGCAGCGGCAACACCTTCGCGCGAATCTCTGCGGCCGACATGCCCGCGAGTTCCAGCGGCAGCGCCACGTTCTGGTAGACGGTGCGCGAGCTGAGCAGGTTGAAGTGCTGGAAGATCATGCCGATGCGGCGGCGCGCCTGACGCAGTTCGTCGGACGACAGCGAGGTCAGATCCTGACCGTCGACCCGCACCGAGCCGTCGCTGGGACGGTTAAGCAGGTTGATGACACGCACGAGCGTGCTCTTACCGGCGCCGCTTCGGCCGATGATGCCGAAAACTTCGCCGCGCTCGATCGACAGGCTGATATTGGAAAGCGCGTCGATCGGCCCCTTGGGTCCAGCAAAGCGCTGGGTAATGTTCTGGAGTTCGATCATGCAAAAAAATAGCAGCCCCACTGCCGAAACTTCCCGAACAGTGCCGCCGCCAAGACTCTATTTAGCGCAAAGGCAATATTCTAGCCCATGCGCCTAAATAGTTGAAAATAATAAAATTTGATCTCTTTATATTGAATTTCGCAGATAGAGAGTGTGGGGTTCAGGCCTGCCGCTCGTTGGCAAAATCGTCGAGCACTCTGATGACTTCGTCGAACTCCAGCGACTTGTCGAAAAAGTGCCGCACGCCCAGTTGCTGGCAGCGCTTACGGTAGGTCGCAAGCGCATAGTTGGTCAGCACGATCGCCATCAGCTTTTCCAGCATGCCCCTGCTGTGCAAGTACGAGAGCACGTCCATGCCCGAGCCGCGCCGCAACTGGATATCGACGATGACCGCGTCGAAGGAATCGTTTTCAAGGGTACGGACCGCGTCGTCAGCCGTCTCCGCCACGCCTGTCACTTCCAGCATCCCGCTCGATCCGAGCGCTTCGGACAGACTCTCGCGAATCACCGCCGAATCTTCGATCAGCAGCACCTTGAGGGGCGCACGCGTCCCTGTAAGCGTTGCTGCGTTCCCAGTTGACATGAAAGCCTCTCTCAACTGATCAGGCCGTTCTTGAGCGCGTAAAGCGTCAGATCGGCATTGGTTTTCAAATGCATCTTTTCCAGTACACGCGCGCGATAGGTGCTGACGGTCTTCACCGACAGATGCAACTCGTTGGCGATTTCAGTTGGCGTGCGGCCCTCCGCCAGCTTGCAGAACACCTGGAATTCGCGCTCCGAGAGCTGTTCGTGCATGGGTTCGTCGACCGGCTTGTCGAGCTTCTGCGCCAGCAGATCCGCCGTCACCTCGCTCACATAGCGATGACCGCGCGCCACCGTGCGAATCGCCCGAATGATTTCCTCGGGGGCCGCGTCCTTCATCAAATAACCGTCTGCACCGGCACGCAGCAGATTGACCGCGTACTGCGCTTCGGGATACGTAGACAGAAACAGCACACCCTGCTCGGGTCGTAACTGCTTGATCACGCGCAGGGTGTCGATGCCGTTCTTGTCAGGCATGGCGATATCCAGCAGCACGACATCGAATTCGGTTTCGCGCACGGCACGAATCACCTCGTCCCCGCTCGCGGCCTCGCCCAGCACCTCCATGTCCGACTCGTCGGCAATGAATTGCTTGAAGCCGGTACGAACGATGGCGTGGTCGTCGGCAATGAGGATTTTTATTGTCAGTGACATCTAAGCTCCAGAGACTGTCCCCGTCGGCCTCCTGGCCGCGCTTGAGTGAATTCGGTGCGCGCGCCATGGCCGTCACTCCCGGTCGAGCAGATCCCGCATATCGTCGGCATGCTCTTCCTCGACGGCGAGGATTTCTTCGAGCAAGCGACGGGTTGTGGTATCCCGGTCGCCCAAATAATGAATCATCTCGCGGTAACTCTCAATCGCAATACGCTCGGCGACGAGGTTTTCGCGAATCATGTCGCGCAGGGTTTTACAAGTGACGTACTCGGCGTGGCTGCGCGAGGAAAGGCTGTCCGGCGAGAAATCCGGCTCGCCGCCCAGTTGCACGATACGCGCCGCGATGCGATCCGCATGATCCTGCTCCTGTGTGGCGTGCTCGGCAAATTCGGCCGCCACCGGCTCGGCGTGAATCCCCGTGGCCATGAAATGATGGCGCTTGTAGCGCAGCACGCAGACCAGTTCGGTGGCGAGCGCGTCGTTAAGCATGTGGACGACCGCGTCGCGATCGGCCCGGTAATCTTCCGTGACGGCACCTTCGTCGAGGTGCTCACGGGCACGCTCGCGCAAGGCGCGAACGTCGATTTCGAAATCCTCTCCCGCGTGCTGGCTATGACCATTACCGGTCATCGCGTGCTTGCCCTGCTTGGCGTGCTGTTTAGCGTGCTTGGCGGTGTGCATCTGCGAATTCTCCTGTAGCGGTTTGGCGAGTTTGCCGGGGTTGGGCGAACGCATTTTCCAGATATTGCGAAGGGCGGCTCAGGCCGCCCCGCGTTCCTTGACGGTATCTATCGTCGGACCACCCCGAAGAGCAGCGTGACCAGGAAGATCACCAGGAAGATGAAGAACAGGATCTTCGCGATTTCAGCCGCACCGGCGGCGATTCCCGTGAAACCGAAAACCGCGGCGATCAACGCGATCACGAAGAAAACAACGGCATAGTGAAGCATCGCAACCTCCTTGAATGTCGATGGCCCGTTAGCCCATGTGGCAGGCGCACCGCGAACCGCTTGCCGCGAGCCACATGACTATGCTGCGGCGCAAAATACGACCGCGCCGCAGCGCACTTCTAGTCGACGATTTTCTTGGCGACGGTCAGGCCAAGCAGCAAGAAAACCACGAACAGCACCAGGAACAGCACGAACAGAATCTTCGCGATCCCGGCGGCGCCGGCGGCAATCCCGGTAAAGCCCAACAGGCCTGCCACGATTGATACCAGCGCGAACAACAAAGCCCACTTCAGCATGGCGTTCTCCTTGGTTCCATGTGTCGTTTCCCGGAGACTTTCTGGCTCCCTGCGACGGGTGCACTGCCTTGTCAGGCGGCACACCAACCCGAGGGCGCTGAATGAATATTAGAAAAATGCCGCTCGCGGGACTGCCCGCGCGGCGCTGGTTTTTGCGTAGGAATTTGCTGACAATTACCCGGATGGTGGGATTTTCGCCGTATGATCGAAGCACTCCCCGCTATCAACGGTCATTCAAACCCCGCCCAATGCCCCGATTTACGTCCTGGTTGCGTCGCCGAAGCTGGATCATCGCCATGATCGCTGCGATCGTCATCACGGTCGGCAGTCTGATCGGACTGGAATCGGCACACCGTCGTCTCGCCTCCACCTACGAAGCGGCCCTGCAAGACATGACCGCCGCCAATGAGCTCAACGAGATCATTGCGCGCACCTCGACGGTGGTCGCGAGTCAGCGCGGTTATCTGCTCACGAACGATCCGAGCTATCTGGATCCGTATCTGTCGGCCGTGCGACGCATTCGCGACCTCTCAGCGCTCGTCATCCAGCACTACAAGGATGTGGGTGACGATCAGGCCACGCGCGAATTTGCGCGCGTCATGACCTTGTTCTCGCAGCGCATCACGGCGATGGACACGGCGCGATCCGCCGTGACGCAGGGCGAAATGACGCTCGAAGAAGCATTGTCACCGGCCAATCTCGGCATTGGGACAATGGAACCGGTGCAAACCGGCATTACCGATCTCTATAACCGCGAGCTGGCCCGCGCCCGCACGGCGCAGGACGACGGCCGCTTCGATCAGGCGATCTCGGCGGTCAGCGCCGGCGCACTGTCGGTGCTGACGATTCTGCTCTTCGTATTGTTGTTCCGCTCGCTCGGCAAGCAGATGCGTCAGGAACAACTCGCCCGCGACCAGTTGCACGAGCAGCAGGCCCACCTCGACCGGCTCGTGCGTGAGCGCACCGAACAGCTAGACGAACTGGCCACCCACTTGCAGAACGTTAGTGAGGACGAGAAGACGCGTCTGTCGCGCGAATTGCACGACGAACTCGGCGCGATTCTCACGGCGTGCAAGATGGACGTCACGTGGGCGCATCACAAGCTGCGCAACGTCGATCCGGTGATTTCCGAGAAACTCGCGCGCGCGCAACGCAATCTCGATTCCGGTATTCAGACTAAGCGACGCATCATCGAGAACCTGCGCCCGACTGTGCTGATCAACTTCGGCCTCGTCACCGCGCTGCGCTCGCTCGCGGAAGAAACGGCCGATCAACAACACTGGCAGCTTGATCTCGATCTGCCTGAGGAAGACTTCGCATTGCCCGAGTCGACAGCCATCGCGCTGTTCCGCGTGGCGCAGGAAGCGCTGACAAACGCAGGCAAATACGCGCGTGCCACGACTGTGCGCATCGCGCTCGCCTGCGACGACCAGCGCGTGCGCCTCGAAGTCATCGACAACGGCATTGGACTCACGCAAGACCAGTTCAATAAGCCCAAAACGCACGGCCTGTTCGGCATGCGTCAGCGCGTCTCGGCCAAGGGCGGACGCATCGACATTCACTCGCTGCCGCAGCGCCTTGGGACTGAGATTCAGGTGGTGCTCCCATTGTGCAATCCGGCCGATGCGCTGGATATCGCGACCGAAGTCACCGAAAGCACTGTCTCCGCGCAATCGGGCGAGGCATCGTCCGAAGGCAAGACCGCCGAATCGTCGAACGCGACACCTTCGCGCGACGGCACCGACACCGCCACCACGACAGACGCCTCGCAGCCTCCCCGCCCGCCGGTCGGAATGCACTGACAGCGCAACCCGACTCCGCCTACACCGCGTTGACGTCGCGGCTGACAGCACAAACACTTCGCACTCCCTACCATGGAATCACCTGCCGACGCCCTGAAGGGCGCGGATTGTGGTTTCCGTGCGCACGCCGCGCTTTGTGCGTCCTATGTGCGCGAAATGACGGAATCGCGGACTCCCCGCAGAAGCACCTGAACTAACCCAACACTGAGGAGTAGTTTATGAACTCGGATCTGATCAAGGGCAAGTGGAACCAGCTCAAGGGCGAAGCGAAGAAGCAGTGGGGCAATCTGACCGACGACGATCTGCTGAAGATCGAAGGTAATCGCGACAAGTTCGTCGGTGTGATCCAGGAACGTTACGGCAAGGCCAAGGCCGATGCCGAGAAGGAAGTCGACACCTGGAACAACCAGCACAAGCTCTGGTAAGCCAGCGTCGCTCGCGTGAGTCATGCCGGCCGGGAGGTCGGCGTGGCTCCTCCCCCCTCGCGCGTCCTATGCGCTTCGGACGACATCATCTCTCCAAGGAGAAATCAAAATGAAACGATTGATCGCCATCGCACTGCTCTCGGGCTTCGCACTGGGCCTGGCCGGTTGCAACACCATCCACGGCGCAGGCAAGGACGTTGAAAAGGGCGGCGAAGCCATTCAGGGCGCGGCCGACCGCAACAAGTAACGCGGCACCAACCGGTGTCTGACAACACCGGAGCGCAGCACCCGACAGCATCGACATCCCCCCGATACGCGACGCACGGCGCATAGTTCATTCCCCATGCCGTCCGGGCGTCGCCCCACGCTCGCCCAATCCCCAGACTAGGAGGACTTTGAGATGTCACATCGAATCGCTATGAACGTCCTGACCTGCGCCTGCATCGCGGCGGCAGGCATGCTCGGCACAACGGCGGCCAGCGCCGCCGATGCCGCGGCCAAGGACCGTTACGACGCTGCTCAGAAATCGGCAGAAGCCGACTACAAGGCCTCCGCTGCGCGTTGCGACGACATGAAGGACAACGCGAAGAAGATTTGTGTGGAAGACGCGAAGGGCAAGGAGAAGATCGCCAAGGCCAACGCGGAAGCCGACTACAAGCAAACGCCGAAGGCCCGCTACGATGCGGCCGTCGCCAAGGCCGACGCCGATTACAGCGTTGCCAAGCTGCGTTGCGACGACAAGAAGGGTAACGACAAGGACGTCTGTGTGAAGGATGCCGACGCCGCCAAAACCAAGGCCTATGGTGACGCCAAGGTCATGCGTACGAGCCGCGAATCGTCCAAGGACACCATGGAGGCACGTCAGGATGCCAACGCCGATGCCAACAAGGCGCAGTACAAGGCGGCATTGGAGCGCTGCGACAGCATGACGGGCAATAGCAAGGACAGCTGTGTGGCCGACGCCAAGTCGCGCTATCACCAATAAAGCACGGGTCAACATCGATTAGAACGACAGCAGGTTTAGCAGGGAGGAGGAGGCGTCACGGACCGTCACCACGGGTGCGCGCCGGACGTCGGCACCGGGCGAATGTTGCGCAAGCGGCATTCGCCCGGTGTTTTTGCGCCACAGGCCGTGCGCGCCATGTAAATGAATGTAACAAGTGTCATGCGCCGCGCGCGGCGGACCGCAGCCTGTCGCTGGGGGTGATGTCAACCGAAACGAGCGCAAAGCGTTGATTCTGAATAGAATAGAGGCCTGATTTTCACGTTTGGCGGCCGCCTTTCTACGCCCGAACGTTCCCCACACCGGATGGCTTCGCATACTTTGCAACAATTGCGTTGCGCCCGCGTTTCGGAACTTCAGTAAAGTAAAGCCAAGGAATCTGACGAACCAGGGTGCCGGCGGGCACCAGGCGCGTCGAACGGCATGGTGCCGTTCGGGTGCCGTCATCAGTACGCTGCCAAGTCCGCAGGAGAAATGTCATGAAAACCAAGTTTGCCGCCCTTGCCATCGCCGGGGTCGCGCTCGCCGCGGGTGCGATCGGGACGGCGCAGGCACACGTTTCGGTCGGAATCGGTATTGGTGTACCGCTGATCGCACCGGCTCCGGTTTATGCGCCGGCACCGGTCTACGTTGCGCCGCCTCCGCCGGTCTACGTTGCACCTCCGCCCGTCTATGTCGCCCCGGCCCCGGTCTACTATGGCCCGCCGCCGGCGTACTACGGTCGTCCGTACGGTTACGGCGGCTACGGCCGCGGTTACTGGCGTCATGGCCGCTGGTACGGCTATTGATCGACGGCCGAACCGGCTAAACGCCGAAACGAAACGCGCCGCCGACTGAGAAGTCGGCGGCGCGTTTCGTTTATGAAGAAAGGCAGTATCCGGCGATGTTCAGCGTGCCACCCGATAGGCAATCCGGAAGCCGCCCCAGTGACGCCCGTTCACATAGATCGGCGCAGACGCATCCTTCATCACCACGAACTCCCCGCCCCCCATATCGCGCCGATACGTTTGCAACAACAGCGGCTTGGTGTTGCGCCCGGCCGCGGCCCCCGTGCGATCGTTGAACAGACGTCGATTGCGACAGTGCGCGGCGTTCCACACGGGATCGTTCGTCGGCGCTTGCGAGAATTTGCGGTTGTGCGTCGGCAGATAGCCGTTTTCGTCGACCGCCGCACAGAACGTGATGCGCTCGTTCATGCCGAGCAACGGTTCCTGAATCGCGGGCAGCGTCTCATCGGTAAAGCGTGTAAAGCGCGCCATCAACTGCTGCGGATTCGAGCCCGGAATCGGTTCGTAACGGCGATCGAACAATTCCTGCTCGCTGATCTTGCCCTTCGCCAGCGCCGCTTCGAAACTTTCACCGACTTGCTTGGCCGCGCGACGCACGGCCCGAATGAACGGCGTGTCTTCCGTCTCGACATCTGCCTCTGCAATCAGACCGATCAGATGCTCTGACACCGACAGCAGACCGTTGATTCGCTCGCGCGCGCTCTCGACGTGATCGGCGGAGTGCGTCACACCGTCGGCCATTTCGTCGACGTGTGCGGCGAGCGTGTTGCATTCGTTTTCGATGGCTTCGCTGGCTTGTGCGATCTGTCCGGCCTGACGGTCGAACGTATCGAGCGCCGTACCGGCCGTCTCGATCACGCTTGCGATGGCGCGGGTGCCTTCGCGGGCGTCGTTGGCGCGCGCAACGTTCGCGTTGCTCTCACGCATGAGACGCTCGGTGCGCTCGCCGAGCGCCGCCAGCGTGTGTTCGATCTGCTGCGTAGCCTCGGCCGTCTTGCTCGCGAGCAGCTTGACCTCGGTCGCTACGACGGCGAAGCTGCGTCCCGCCGCGCCGGCCCGCGCGGCTTCGATAGCGGCATTGAGGGCGAGCAGATTGGTCTGACGCGCGATAACGGAGATGCCTTCGGCGACCTTGCCGACGTGATCGAGCGCCTCGCGCAGGCCGGAGATTTCGTCCGCCATACCGGAGACGCCTTCGACAAGCCCGTGAATCGACGCGAGCGACGCGTCGGCCGTGCTGCGCGATGCTGAAATTTCTGCACTGGCGCGATCGGCCACGTCGCGGGCTTCGCGCGCCGCTCCGGCAATACGCTGATTCCCTTCGCTGGTATCGGTCGCGGCGCGGCGAAGCTCCTGAAATACTTCGGCCTGACGCTTGATGCGAACCGCGATTTCATCGACATTGCCCGCGATATCGCACAACTCCACACCGAGGGTGCCGGCGTTGTCCGCCACCTCGTTCATGATGTTGACGGTCTGCCCCGCTCCCCTTGAGCGCGTGAATAGCCCCATCGTCAGTCTCCTCGCATCTCTGATCTGCTTGTTATGACGAGGGCGAGACGGTCGCCGGAACTGCCAAAACGTAAAACGCCGGATAGACGTCTGCGCCACACGTATGGGTATCTTTTTTACCCGGTGTCGAAAAGTATAACGGGAGAAAAAACGGCTGACTTGAGGGTTTCTTCGCGTGATTCGTCCCCGTTTTCTCTATTTTTCGACGTTTATAGGGGCACCCTCTCACGCAAGGCTTACGCGGGACTTACTGCCGGGCACGACGCCCCCTTCAACGCCCCCGCCAGCGCATCAGCCAGTGCCACGACCAGCCCGCCCGCGTCGCGGCGGCGCAGCAATGCGACTTCGCTGTCGGCATTCGCGTCGTCGAGCGCAACCCGGCGCACATCCGGCCCGGCGAGCGCCGCAAGGCTCTCGGGCACGATCGCCACACCGAAACCGGCGGCGACCAGATTGACGAGGGTTGCCTTGCGCGAAGTTGCTGGAGCCGCCATCGGAAAGAAGCCATGCTGCTGACACAACTGCGCGACCCGGTAGCTCAGTCCACCGCGCTCACGGTGCGGCAGCGACACGAACGGCTCGCCCGCCAGCGTCGACACACTCACAGATGCCACGTCTGCCAGCGCATGCTCGCTGGCCACCAGTAGCAACAAGCGCTCGCGCGCAATCGTCTCGCAAACGAGCGACGGCGCGGGGCGCAGCACGGGCAATCTCACCAGCCCCAGGTCGATGCGTCCGGCCTCGACTTCGTCCTGTTGTTGCTCGGAAGACAGTGTCGAGACGTCGACGGTGACGCCCGGGTTCGCCTGAAGATGAGCACGCAGCGCGACCGGCAGCCCGCCGGCGAACGGCACGGAACTGGAATGCGCGAGCCGCACGGTGCCTTGCTCGCCGCGCGCCACACTGCGCGTGAGCGCGACAGAGCCTTCGAGTTCGGTCAGCACACGGCGTGCTTCGGTGACGAACGTCCGCCCGGCAGGTGTGAGCGTCACACCTTTCGACGAACGTTCTAGCAACACCGCCTGCAACTCCTTTTCGAGTTCGGAGATCTGGCGGCTCAACGCCGACTGCGCGACGAACAGACGCTCCGCCGCCGCGCTGAACCCGCCCGCGTCGACCACTTCCAGGAAATAACGCAACTGCCGCAGCGACACCATGACTATGCCGTTTCGAGATCGAACATCGCCACATTCTATATTGGCGCGACGCCTGCACGCGGCCCTATGCTGACGGAAAACCCACGTGTTCTCAGGCCCATGCGCCCGCACGCTTCGCATCGAATCCCAACGCCGTCACCATGCTCACAACGCTAGCCACCTCACCGCTCGACTCACTCGGCTCACTCACTGCGGCCCTTCCGACGCCTGGCCACTGGCTGATAATGAGCGCGGCGCTCGTCGTCGCCTATGTGATCTTCGGCGTCGCGGGCTTCGGCACGGCGCTCGTCGCCAGTCCCATCCTGGCTTACGCGATGCCTGTCGCCCAGATCGTGCCGATGCTCGCGCTGCTCGACTTCAGCGCGGCGTCGGGCAACGTCCTGCGCAATGCCCGCGCCGCCGACATGAGCGAGTTGCGACGCCTGCTGCCCGCCATCGTGATCGGCAGCCTGGCGGGCGGGGCGCTGCTGTTGCGGCTGCAACCGGAGGTGCTGCTTAAAGCGCTGGCGTGGTTCGTCTGCGCTTATGCGGTGTTTTCGCTGATCGGGCCGCGCGCGAAATCGCGTCTGTCCCAAGCATGGGCTATTCCGTTCGGGGCCGTGGGGGGTATGTTCGGGGCGATGTTCGGCAGCGGGGGCTTCGTCTTCGCCATCTATCTGACGAGTCGTCTGGAGCGCGTGGAGGCGATGCGCGTGACGCAGGCGACACTCATCGGCTTCAGCACGCTCTCGCGCGCCGTGCTGTTCCTGCTGGCGGGTGTCTACGCCAACGTGTCGATGCTGGTGACAGCTGTCTCGCTCGTCCCCGCGATGATCGTCGGCATGTGGCTCGGCAAGCACATCACACTGCGGCTCTCACGCCAGCAGTTCGTACGGGCGGTGAATTTCGTGGTGTTGGCCGCGGGCATCGCCTTGCTGATACGCAGCCGGTAAACATCGCGCCCACAAGCGGGTATGCTGACGGCCATTCTTACGCGACGCCCCGCTCATGTCCCTGCCCGCCCTGCTCGTCTTTGGCGAAGCCCTTACCGATCTGATCCGTCAGCCGGATAGCGACGGCCGCCAATGGATCAGCCGTGCCGGTGGTGCGTGCTGGAACGTCGCCCGGGTGACGGCGGCCATGGGCGTGGCGACGGGCTACGGCGGTGCCATCAGCACACATGCTCCGTTCGGCGCAGAATTGCTCGCGCTCTCCCGCGAGGCCGGGCTGGACGAGCGCTACTGGCAAGCCGTCGATGCGCCACCGCTCGTGGCTGTTGTGCACCGGCACGATCCGCCCGCCTACTTCTTTCTCGGTGAAGGCGCGGCCGATCTGGCATTCGATCCGGCGACCTTACCCGTCGGCTGGCAGGATGCCGCACGCGTCGCGCATTTCGGTTGCATCAGTCTCGTTCGGGAGCCGCTGGCGAGCACGCTGCTCACCATCGCCCAGACGTTGCACGACGCCGGTGTCGCGATCAGCTTCGATCCGAATCTTCGAAATCTGATGGGGCCTGCGTACTTCGCCACGTTTAGTCGCATGGCGAGACTCTCGACGTGGCTCAAGCTCTCGGTGGAAGATTTGCGCGGCCTCTATCCGATGCACACAGACGACGACGCCCTCGCCGACGTCCGTCGCATCGCCCCGCAAGCGCAGATTCTGTTGACGGATGGCGAGCGTGGCATGCGCTTGCTGCTGCCGGACGGCAGTGCCCTCGTCCAACCGGCGTTCAACGTCGAAGTGGCCGACACCGTAGGCGCAGGCGACGCCGCGATCGGTGGCTGGCTGGCCAGCCTGTCCCGGATGCCGGGCGCGCCGATCACCGTCCATTTGCGCCGGGCCGCGGCCGCCGCCGCGCTGGCCTGCACCCACACCGGCGCTCACGCGCCTGACTGGGACGACGTCGAAGCGCTCACTCGGACCTGACTTCCACCGAGATTCGGACGCAAGCGTCAAGTCAATCATCCGAATATTGGCTATGATGAGAGCCAATCATCACCCCAGCCGATAGATTCAACGATATGACGCCTGACCAATTGCTGACCTTCGCGACGGTGGCCGAACTGGGCAACATCAGCCATGCGGCGCAGGCGTTGCACCTGTCGCAGCCAGCCGTTTCCGGCCAATTGCGGCTGTTGCAGGAGTCGTTCGGCGAGCCGCTGTACCGACGTGACGGTCGCGGCATCCGCCTGACCGCCGTGGGCGAGCAGGTGGCCGTCTACGCCAACAAGCTGCGTCAGGACTACCGTCAGGCGATAGCGCTGCGCGACAGCTTGCGGGGACTGGAGACGGGCGCGCTGCGCATTGGCGCGAGTACGACGCCCGCGAGCTATCTGTTGCCATACGTCATCGCGGAATTCCATCAGCGCTACCCGGCGGTCGGGCTGCATATCGTCGACGGCAACACGAGCGAGATCGTGGCGCAGCTCGACCGGCTCGACGTCGCATTTATCGAGGGGGCGGTGCCGCCCGGGTTGTCCCCGGAGATTGCGGTGCGTCCGTGGCGCGACGACGAGATCGTGGCGATTGCGCGCGCCGATCATCCGCTCGCACAGCATCCGGCAGGCGCGTCGTTGCAGAGCATCGCGGCCTATCCGCTGATCATGCGCGAACCCGGCTCCGGTGTGCGGGCGCTGGTGGCACGCGCCTTCTCGGTATCGGGACTGGAGCCGCGCGTGGCGCTCGAACTCGCGGGGGTGGAAAGTATCAAGGAAGCCGTACGCGCAGGCATGGGCGTGGGCTTCGTGTCGGCCATGTCGATGCGTCACGAAGACGCCGCGCTTGCCACAGTGCGCATCGATCCGCCGCATGGCCTCAAGCGCTTGCTCACCGCGCTCGTGCCGCATGCCGACGCGTTATCACGTCCCACCGAGCGCTTTCTCGCTCAATGTTTTGCAGGGGACGCAGCCGATCCGGCGCAGATGCGGTGACACGTGAGAACGACCCCACCGTGCGCCGCACGGCACTCGTCGCATCGCGAAGAACCGGATCGGCGCGTCAGACCGATCCAGGGTCTGCTCCCCCTACAACCCTATTTGAAATCCCACGCCATCTGTTCTGCGACCGACGTCGCTTCGGACGACCGCACGCACACGTCCAGATAGTCGGTCACGGCAGGCGGCGGGGGCGTACCTTCGCCGAGCAGACGACGGTTGTCGAATACATAGTCGAGCGCCGCAAAAGCGCCATAGCGACGCAACGCCTTCGCCATCAGACGGCTATTACCATGCCCCAACTGGCGCGCCAGCGCAGGCGTCAGCCGGTCGATCTCCGCTTCGCCGATGTGACGGAAGCGCTCGCCAAGGGGCGCCACGCCGCGCGCTCTGGCCAGCGCCGCCTCGATTTCGCGAATCGTACGTGCGCTGCCCTCGCCCGCCGACACGTGATACAGGTCGTGACGCAGTCGGGGCAGGAACGCGAGATCGATGAGAGCATCGGCGCAGTAATCGACCGGCACGACGTCCAGACGGTCGTCGAGCCCGCACGTGAACGCACCCAGCAACTGCACCATCCGGAACATCCAGAAAATGCTGCCCGACGGCTCGCACCCGAGGCGCGTATGCCCCACGACAATGGACGGCCGCGCGATCACCAGCGGCAGACCCGGCCACTCGCTGCGCAGACGCCGTTCGGCCTCCGCCTTCGACGCCGTGTAGGCCACCACCTGATGATCGGCAAGCGCCAGCTCGTGCGACTCCTTCACCAAGCCGGACAACGCATCGCCGCACGCCATGGCGGTGCCGACATGCACGAACCGCTCCAGCACCGGCGACGCCGCGACCGCGCGCGCCAGCGCTAACGTCCCGGTCACGTTGACGGTATCGAGTTGCGGATGTGCCGAGAAGCTCGCAATCGCCCCGGCGTGAATCACATGCGTGACGCGACGCATGCGCGGGTCGTCGTCGAACGTCACCGGCTGCGCCAGATCGCCGCAAACGATGTTCGCTTCGGTGAGCGTCAGCCGATGCACAGGTGCCACGCGAAAACGGTCCATTGCGGCGCGTACACGGGCAAGACCGTCGCTGCTGGTGCGCGCACGCACGAGCAGCAATAACGACGGACCGAAGCCGTCCTTCAGAAGTTGGGCGACAACGGCGCCGCCCACAAAACCGGTACTGCCGGTGACGAGAATTCGCATGGCGATGGCCTCACAGAACGATATGCGTCGCAGATCGCCCGATCAGAACGTGTAGTCGAGCGTTGCCGCAGCCTGATAGTTGGTCTTGTTGAAGACGATGGGGCTCTTGGCCGCGTTGCCGGTGTAGCGCATCACGCCACCCGCGACTGTCGTGCTCCAGTGCTTGGTGAATTTGTGCGTCCAGTTCGCCGTCAGGCTCACGCCGTAAAGACCGCCGCCGGGAGCGTACTGACCGAAGCCGGAGTTCAGGCTCTGGTTGGCCGTCACACCGAAATAGGTTTGCGCGTATTTGCCGCTGGCGAAGTGCGCGGTAGCGCCGATGCCGACGGAATCCGCCGCCGACTTGTAGAGCACGCTATCGACCGAGAAGCGATAGATGTTGCCGCGGTCGCGGTTGGTCAGCGCAATGTCGGTCGCAACACTCACGACTGCAAGATCGCTGATTGCGTAACCGGCTTGCAACGTGGTGAAAAGCGATCCCTTGATGTTGCCCATGCCGCGCAGCTTCTTCGAACCGGAGTCGAGCCCCTTGGGGTCATCCTTACGGCCGCCGTCATACGACAGTGCGGCCGAGACGAAGAAGCCCGCTGGCAGCGACAGGCGATAGCCGATGCCGCTCAAGCCGATGAACACGCCGATGGGCGTTTGCAGCGCAAGATTCAGCGCAGGTGTCGCACGGTATTCGTCGCTCCCCATGTAGCGCGGCGAGACACCCACACCACCGCCGAGGGTGAATTCGTAGCCGCTATCCGCCGCGTTCGTGGGCAGACTCTGGTCCTGCTGAATGCCGCTGTATCGGGCAGGCTCCACAGCCAGGGCTGACGAGGTGACACCAGCGAAAAGCACGCTCGCCGCCCCGGCCGCCGCGAGGCGATGCAAATGGCGATTGCCATGAAGGCTTCGGTGGACGCTGAGATGACGGAGGGGGCTGGTGAGACGGCTTTTCATGGCACTCCTACAAAATTCGGTGAGTTTCGGTAGTGGGAAATTGGAACTTGGCATTGCGATCTGCGCATGGATCGCAAGTTGAACGCATGGTAGGCAAGAAGCCTTCGCGTGGCTGTTATCCGATTTAGGAGAGTTGTGAACAAATGTTTTCATTTGTTCGCAGGTTTGAAACGCCCGCCCGGCGGGCCTCCGGGGCAGTAAAATGCGCCTCACGGGAGTGCTGCCGGCCATCGGACGCTTAACGCCGGACGTGGAAAACCGGGCGGCACAGAAAAATTGACAGGAATAACGTCCATGTATCGAGTCTTGCTGGTCGAAGACGATGCACGCCTTGCCGCACTCGTTACCGAATATCTGCACGCCTATCGCTTCGAAGTGATGGTCGTGGGCGACGGCTCGCGAGCGCTCGAGCGGTTTCGCGCGTTTTCGCCGGACATCGTGATCCTCGATCTGATGCTGCCGGGAATGGACGGCATGGAAATCTGCCGCCAGTTGCGCGCCGTGACTACCACGCCGATCCTGATTCTCACTGCACGCGAAGACACCTACGATCAGGTGGCGGGGCTGGAAGTCGGGGCTGACGACTATGTCGTCAAGCCGGTCGAGCCGCGTTTGCTACTGGCGCGACTTCGGGCCCTGTTGCGGCGTGTGGTGCCGAGCACCGAGCTGGAACTCGAGAACGACGACGGAATCGCGTTCGGTCAGTTGCGCATCGTGCCGCGCGACCGCATGGTGTTCTGGCGCGGCGCAACGGTCGAGCTCAAGTCCAATGAGTTCAGCCTGCTCCTGATATTGGCGCGCGGCGCCGGGCGAGTCGTCACGCGCGACGAAATCCTTCAGCAGTTACGCGGCATCGAATTCGACGGCATCGATCGCACGGTGGATGTCGGCATTTACCGGTTGCGCAAACGCTTCGAAGACACGGACGGTGAACCCCAGCGCATCAAGACCGTTTGGGGCCGGGGCTATCTGTTCAGCCCTTCGGCCTGGGAAAGTTGAAGGGAAATAAAGGGAGAGTTAGGGCATGTTTCGCGTCCTGTTGAAGCTGTACGCGCTGGTAGGCATTTCTGTCGTTGCGTCGATTCTGATCATCACCTACACGTTCGGCCATCTGTTTCTGGACACCATGAACCGCTCCGCGCAAACGCAACTGGGCGGTTATGCGTGGCTGATCAACGAGAAGCTCGGCGACATTCCGGAATCCGAGTGGCCGCAGTTCGTCAAAGAATTTGCTTCGAAGACGCAGGACACCCTGACGCTCCAACCACTCAAGGACTTCCCGGTAGAACGCGAGTACCTTCGCCAGGATCTCGAAGCGGGGCTACCGATCGTGAACGGCACCGACGGCGAGCACTACGCCATGCGCCTGCGCAATTCGCAGTGGGTTCTGACGTCGGCAAGTGGTACCGATCTGAGCATGAAACAGATCAACTACCTTGCCTATGCCGTGGTGGCCTTACTCATGCTGATCTCCGTGTTGACCTGGGTGCGTTGGTACTGGTCCGATCTGAAGTCGCTCAACCGGGCGGCGATACGCTTTGGCGAAGGCGATTTCAGCTCACGTGCCAAGGTGTCGCGCTTTTCGAATATGACCGCACTCGTGCGCGTGTTCAACACCATGGCCGACCGTATCGAGCGGTCCATCAAAGCGCAGAAAGACATGATCAATGCCGTGTCGCACGAATTGCGCACGCCGATTGCGCGACTGGATTTCGGGCTGGAGATTTTGCAGCAACGGCGTCAGGAGCCGGACGCAGACGACCGGATCAACGCGCTCAAGGGCGATATCCGCGAGTTGGACGAACTGGTGACGGAGTTGCTTTCGCTTGCGCGACTCGACCAGATCACTGCGCCACCGATGCGTCAGACGGTATCGTTGCGCCTGATGTTCGACAGTCTCGCGGCGAATTGCACGGAGGTATTGGCGACGCGCTCGATTGCGCTGGACATCGCGGCCGAGCCGGGCGCGGATCGTGTGGAGGTGGAGCCGAAGCTGCTGGCGCGCGCGGTACAGAACCTGCTCAACAATGCGATGCGGCACACGTCTCGACGCATCGTCTGCGGCGCGCGGACGTGCGAGAACGGCGAGGTGATGATTTACGTGGACGACGATGGCGAGGGTGTCCCGACCGCCGAGCGGGCCCGCATCTTCGAGCCGTTCCACCGATTGGACAGCAGCCGCAACCGCGCGACGGGCGGCTTCGGCCTGGGTCTGGCCATCGTGCGTCGCATCGCGCTGCTCCACGGCGGGCGCGTGCGCGTCGAGACCTCGCCACTCGGCGGCGCCCGCTTCACGATCACGTTGCCAGCACCACCCGCCTGAAAACGCACGATCCCCCTCTTTCGGATGACGACACATTGTCATGTTCGCGACATGTTGGTCGCTTACATTGGCGGCTCAATTTAATCCCAAAGAGGACCTTGAAATGAAGCCCAACCTCCGCATCGCGGCGGCAGGGTGCTGCCTGGCGTTCGCCAGCAGCCTGCCCATGCCCGCTCTGGCCCAGTCAAACGTTCAGCTCTACGGCTTGATCGACTCGGGCGTCGAATTCCTCACCAACGCCGATAAGAACACCGCCGGTAGCGCCGTGAATCTCACGCGTGTCACGTCGGGCAACCTCGCCGGTTCGCGCTGGGGCCTGAAGGGCACCGAAGACCTCGGCGGCGGCAACAAGGCGTTGTTCCTGCTCGAAAACGGCTTCAACCTCGGTAACGGCCAATCGCTTCAGGGCGGCCGCGAGTTCGGTCGTCTGGCCTACGTCGGCCTGTCGAACAAGTCGTTCGGCACCGTCACGATCGGCCGTCAGGGCGGTGTGTTCCTCGACTGGGTGAGCAAGTTCAACCCGCTCAACAACGCCGTGTACGCCATCAAGATGCAGGACACGGCGTTCTCCGACCGTCTCGACAACAGCCTTCGCTACAGCGCCAGGCTCGGTGACTTCGAAGCCATGGTCCAGTACTCGAAGGGCTACGACGACGTGAGCTTCGGCGCGGCCAGCACCACGCCGGGCGACAACCGTCGCGCGCAGGTCGTCGACGCAGGTGTGCGCTACGCCAACGGCCCGCTCTCGTTCGTGATCGCTTACGATCAGAAGAACGGCGGCTCGACCCTGCCCAACGCAGCGATGACCTCGAAGGTCGGTGGCTACGAAGGCAACATGGACCGCCGTATCGCGGCGGCCGTGCAGTACTCGCTGCAAAGCGTCGATCTGTACGTCGGCTACCGTTACCTGAACGCCAAGGCCATCCATCTCTCGGCCCTGAATAAGAGCCCGGTGGAAGCGTCGAGCTACTACTGGATCGGCTCCACGTGGCACGCCACGCCGGCCCTCGACCTGTCGGCCACGGCCATGTATCAGGACTTCTACGGCACGAACCGCGACCCGCTGTCGTTCCAGGTCAGCGCCGACTACAGCTTCTCGAAGCGTACGGACGTCTACGTCAACATGGGCTACGTCGTGAACCGCAACGGCTCCGATCTCGGTCTGAACGGTTTCGGCACCAACGTCATCGCTGGCAAGAACCAGTTCGGTACGATGGCTGGTATCAAGCACACGTTCTGATGACGAGCGACGCTCTGCCTGCGCCGCAAGGCGTCGCCGTGTCGCTGCGCGCGCTGCACCAGACTTTCGGTGCAGCGCGCGTGCTCGACGGCATCGACATCGATGTCCCGGCCGGCACCACGACCGCTTTGCTCGGCCCCTCCGGATGCGGCAAGAGCACACTGCTCAAACTGCTCGCCGGTCTGCTCGCCCCCACCGGGGGCGAAATCCGTTTCGACGACACCGTTGTCGCCAGCGCCAGCGTCTGCCACGCCCCCGAGCTGCGCTCACTCGGCATGGTCTTTCAGGACTACGCCCTGTGGCCGCACATGAGTGTGGCCGCCAACGTGGCGTTCCCGCTGGAGATGCGCGGTGTGAAACGCACTGCGCGCGCCGAGCGCGTCGAAGAAGCCCTCACGCTCGTCGGCCTTGCCGGTCTGGGCACCCGCCGCCCGCAGGCGCTCTCCGGCGGCCAGCAGCAGCGCGTTGCGCTTGCGCGCGCCATCGTCTCGGCCCCGCGACTGCTCCTGTTTGACGAACCGCTATCCAACCTCGACCGCGATCTGCGCACGCGTTTGTGCGCCGATATCGGCGCCCTGCTCTCACGCCTTGGCACCACCGCCGTCTATGTCACCCATGACCGCGAAGAAGCCGAGGCGCTGGCCGACCAGATCGTGATCCTCGCCCACGGGCGCGTTGACAAACGTATTACGAGGTAGCCCATAATGCTCCACCGCAAAATTATCGCGACACTCACCATGGCCTTTGCTGCAAGCGTTGGCGTTCAACACGCGCATGCGCTGACCGTCTATACCGCCGGCCCCGGCAACCTCAGCAAGAAGCTCGCTGCAGGTTTCGAGAAGAAGACCGGCATCAAAGTCGATGTGTTTCAAGCCACGACCGGCAAGGTGATGGCGCGCATCGAAGCCGAACAGGCCAACCCGCGTGCCGACGTGCTCATCTCGGCCTCGTGGGACACCGCGCAGGATCTCGAAAAGCGCGGCTGGCTGGCCCCGTTCCAGAGTGCCAACGCCTCGCGCGTGCCGGCCCCGTTCAAGACGACGCATTACGTCGCGCAAGGCCTCTCCGCGCTCGGCATCGTGTGGAACGCCAAGTCGGGCACGCCGGAACCGCATGACTGGCGCGATCTGACCAAACCCGCGTATCGCAATCTCGTGACGATGCCTGACCCAGCCCTCTCCGGCGCGTCCGCCGACCTGCTGCTGGGTCTGCAAGCGCGTCTGGGTGGCGAAGCGTGGAAGCTCTTCGACGAGCTGAAGCAAAACGGCATGGTCGTGTCCGGTCCGAACGCTCAGGCACTCAACCCGGTGTTGCAAGGCGCGAAGGCCGCCGTGTTCGGCGCAGTCGACTACGTCGCCTATGCCGCCGCCGCACAGGGCGAAGCCGTGAAGGTGATCTTCCCGACGAGCGGCACGGTCATCGCACCGCGTCCGATGATGATTCTGAACACGTCGAAGCAGCAGAGCGAAGCGCGTCAGTTCATCGATTACGTGCTCTCGGAAGAAGGCCAGCAGATGGTGGCCGAAGCGTGGCTGATTCCGGCACGCGAAGACATCGCCATCAAGCGCGCGTCGTTCAAGGATCTGCGTCTGCTGCCGCAAGGCGACGCGCAATCGTCGAGCGCCTCGCGCGCCGACGTCCTGGCACGTTTCGCCAAACTCAACGGCCAGCACTAACGGTGAAATCGCTCCGACTACTGCCGACGGCGACCGTTGCAGCGCTCGCCGTCGTGGTGGCGTTGCCGGTCGTGTTCGTTCTGTTACAGGCTGTTTTTCCGCATCTCGCGCAGGGGTCGTTCGCCGATCCCTTCTCCGCTGTCTGGCCCACGCTGTCGCATGACAGCACGCTGCCGCTCGTCACCAATACGCTGAGACTCGGCGTGTCGGTGGCGCTCGGCACGGCGTTGGTCGGCGGGGCGCTCGGTGCGGTGCGCGGCCTGTTTCACGTACCGGGCGCACGGCTCTGGGATCTGTGCTTTCTCCTGCCGTTTCTGGTGCCGCCGTATCTCGCGGCACTCGGCTGGATGCTGCTGCTGCAAACGGGCGGCTATGCTCAGCAGCTCACCGGCATGGACGCCGGACAGTTCCTGTTCTCGCTGCCGGGCCTCGTCTTCGTGATGACGCTCAACATCTTTCCCGTCGTCTACTTCGCGGTGTCCCGCGCGCTCGCGACCACCGGCTCGCGACTGGCAGACGTTGCCCGCGTGCACGGTGCGTCCGCGTGGCGTGCGTTTGCACGGGTGACGTTGCCGCTCGCGCTGCCAGCGTTCGCAGCCAGCCTGTTGCTCGCGTTCACGATGGCCATAGAAGAATTCGGTGCACCCGCCGCCCTCGGTGCGCGTGCCGGTTTCTCCGTGCTGGTCACGTCCATCGAAGGCCGCTTTGCCGACTGGCCGATCGACCTGCCGGGCGCGTCGATTCTGTCTGTCGTGCTGGCGGTGCTCGCGCTCCTCGCCTTCGTGTTGCAACACCGGCTCGCAGCAGGTAAGGACTTCGAGACGCAAACGGGCAAACCCATCGCATCGCCTCCGCGCGAACTGGGCCGCTGGAAAGGTCTCGCGCTCTTCGGCTTCGCCTTCGTGGCGCTGCTGGCCACCGTGGCACCGCTGTTCTCGATTCTTGCCACGGCGTTCTCGGGCACGCTCTCGGGCGGCCTGTCGCTTGCCAACCTGACGACCGCGCACTTCGCGGCGTTGCTCGGTCAGGGCGCGGAAGGGCTTGAAGCGCTGGCGACGAGTCTGTCGCTGGCGCTGGGCACATCGCTCGTCACAGGCGTGTTGGGCTTCCTGTGTGCGTGGTGCGTCGTGAAGTCGACGATGCGAGGCCGCGTGCTGATCGACGGCCTGTCGCTGCTGCCGCATGCCTTGCCGGGCATCGTCGTCGGCGTGGGCCTGATCCTCGCGTGGAACCTGCCGTTCTGGCCCGTCACGCCGTACAACACCTGGGGCATTCTGCTGCTGTCTTACAGCTGCCTGCTGCTGCCGTATCCGGTGCGCTACACGAGCGCTGCGCTGCGGCAGACGGCGGCGTCGCTCGAAGCCGCAGCGCGCGTGCACGGTGCACCGGCGGGTGTCGCGCTGCGACGCATCACGCTACCGCTGGTGATGCCCGCGCTAGGCGCGTCGCTGATGATCGTGTTTGCGATTGCGTCACGCGAACTCGTGACCTCGCTGCTGCTCGCACCAAGCGGCGTGCAGACGGTCTCGATCTTCGTATGGCGTCAGTTCGAGCAGGGTTCCATCGGTCAGGGCATGGCGATGGGCGTCGTCTCGATGGCCGTGAGCGGCACGTTGCTCATGCTGGCGTCGCGTCTGGGGAACAAGCGCGAGCGCGCCGCCTGACCCTGACGCGGCAGGGACGAAGGGCGCGCTACCGGTATCCGGTCAGCGCGCCCTTTTCATTTCATGCGGGACAAGCCGTTATCGACTTAACGACGCCAGCGCAGCGGCCGACGCAACGGGTGCCGTTGCGGCCCCGTCGCCATCCACACCTGCCCTGCTCCGACGATTGACGAAGGGGTCCCGGACATCGCCTTCGCTTCGTCCGCTTCGTCCTTGTCGACGGTCTTGCTCGTGTCGATGAACAATGCAGCGACAACGCCCATGCCGAGCAACACCGCCGAGATGGCAAATGGCACGTTGTAGCTGCCGCTCGTCTCGATCAGGTAGCCGAACGCCACGGGCGAGATCATTCCCGCAAGACCGAAACCAGTGTTCATCATGCCGCCCGCCGTGCCCGCATACTTGCCCGCGATATCGAGCGGCAAGGTCCAGAGCACCGGATTCGTGATTTCGAGGAAGAAGAAAGACGCCGAGAGCAGGAACACCGCCACCATCGGATCGGACACCATCGTCATCGGCAACAGAAACGCCAGCGATCCGCCCATGCCGACAACCAGCACCGACACACGAGCGAAACGCAGGCGGCCCGTCGCCTTGTAGAGCTTGTCGGACACCACACCGCCCAATGTATCCCCGACCACCCCTGCGAGCAGCGGCAGCGCCGTGAACAAGGCGAGTTGCTTTAGATCGAAGCCCTGCGACTCGCGCAGATATGACGGCATCCACGTCAGATACACCCACAGCAGCCAGCCGTAACAGAAGTCGACGAACGTCACGAGCCACATGCGGCGAATGAGCTTGCGCCACGGCGTCGACGCACGCTTGGCCCGTTCGCAATCGCCCGGCCGGTAACCGATCTCGGCGGCCTCCTCCGGCGTGACGCGACGGTGTTGCTCGGGCGTGTTCGTGAACACCCTCATGTAGAGCGCGGTCCAGATCAGGCTCACCACACCCAGCACGATGAACGCCTCGCGCCAGCCGAACGCCACCACGATGGCGAGCACGACCGGCGGCGTGACCGCCCCGCCCAGACGCGCGAAGCTATGCGTAATGCCCTGTGCAAAGCCGCGCTCGCCGACGGGCATCCAGTAGGTGAAGGCGCGCGTTGCCGTGGGGAACGCACCGCCCTCTCCGATGCCCAGCAGGAAGCGCAACGCAACGAGCGCGGCGATGCTGCCCGCGAAGCCGGTCGCCAGCGTCGCCACGCCCCAAATGAGCGAAAGCACCGTCAGTACGAGCTTGGGTCCGTACCGGTCCGCCAGCCATCCACCGAAGATCTGCATCGCGGCATACGGATAGGCGAAGGCAGAAAACACGAGCCCCAGTTGCACCGTCGTCAGCCCCATCTCCTGTCGGATGAAGGGTCCGGCGACGGCAATGTTGACGCGATCGATGTACGAGATGAAATACATCAGGCACATGACCGCAAGAATGATGTGGCGCGTTTTCACGCGACCGGTACGCTTGTCCATGTTGTCTCCTATGTATTTACGTCGCACACATCATGCGTATGCGATCGTGTCCTGCACCCGGGGAGCGATGGCCCCCTCGGGTCGTTACTGTTGCAGCAGTTTGAGTCGTTGCACCTTGCCCGACGGGCCACGCGGCAACTCGGTCACGAAGCGGAATTCCTTCGGAGTCTTGTAGCGGCCAAGCGTTTGCAGACAGTGTTCGCGCAACGCCTGCACTTCGGCAGACGCGTGCTGAGCGTCGCCCGGCTCGCGCAGCACGACGAACGCCACGATCTCCTGTCCGTAGGCCGGGTCGGGCACGCCGACGGCAGCCGCCTCCAGCACATCGGGATGCCGCAGCAACGCCTCGTCGATCTCGCGCGGCGCGATGTTCTCGCCGCCTTTGATGATCAGTTCCTTCGCGCGTCCGGTGATGTAGAAGTACCCGTCGCTGTCGCGATGGCCGAGATCACCCGTGCGCAACCAGCCATCTGCCGTGAAAGCGTCGGCGGTCTCGTCCGGGCGCTTGTAGTAGCCGCGCATGATCTGCGCGCCACGCAGCACCAGCTCGCCGGTCTCGCCCGCGTCGGCTTGCGAGCCGTCGCGGCGTATGACCCTCGCCTCGCTGCCAGACGGCAGCCCGACACTGCCGATGCGGCGCATGTGCGCATCGAACGGATTGCTGAAAACGGGCGCGGCGGTCTCCGTCATTCCCATCGTCTCGATGATGCCGATGCCGAAGCGCGCCTCGAACGCCCGGTGATGGTCGGCGGGTAACGCCGCCGACGCACTGCGGCAAAAGCGCAGCCTGGCAAGCGCAGCGCGCGCCGGGGCATCGCATTCGAGCAGATACGCGACGATGGTCGGCACGACGTTGATCCACGAGCACCGCGTTGCGGTCACGTCACGCCAGAACGTGCGCGCGGAGAAGCGCGGGGCCATCACGACCGAGCCGCCGTGGAACAGCGGCGCCAGCAACGTCACCACCAGACCGTTGATGTGATAAAGCGGCAGCGAAGCCAGCACGCGGTCCTCATGCGTGAGCCGATGTTCGGCGCTGATGAACGCGGCGTTCGCGAGCAGACTTCGATGCGTGAGCAGCACGCCCTTGGGCACCCCGGTGGTTCCCGACGTGTACATGAGCAGCGCTACGTCGGCGATCATCGGTGAGGCCAGCGATGGTACCGCCGCCATCGATGGAATTTCAGGCAGTGCGGTGGCATCGGGCGACATGCACACCAGCGCCACCGCGCGCGTCATCCCCTGTTCACGTGCGGCGTCCACCGCTTGCGTGAGCGCTGGAAGCATGGTCTCGGAGACGAAGATCAGCCGCGTGTCCGAGTGCTCGACGATGTATTGCAGTTGCGCCGGCTGACAAAGCAGATTGATCGGATTGACGATCAGGCCGCTGTACATCGCGGCGAGAATCACACGTGCCGACTGCGGGCCGTTGCCCATGCACACGGACACGATGTCGCCCGCGCGCAGGCCAGCCTCCGCAAACCGCCGCGACAGTTCCCGGCAATCATCACGCAACGCACGGAAGGTCAGCGGGACGGCATCTCCACTTTCATTTCCGCTTTCATTTCCGCTTTCATTGCCGCGTTTATCGCCACCAGTCAGCGCCAGCAAGTAGGGACGCTCGCCATGCTTGTCAGCCTGCTGCTCGATCAGATCTCGCAACGAACTGGCGTTCGTGACGAGCGATTCATGCGCTGCGGCAAGGGCTGCGGAGACGGGGTTCATGGGCGCGTTCATCGTCCGAATCTCCCGAAATAGTCGGCGAGGAGATCGTCGGCCTCAGGCACTTCGGCGGCGATGGGATAGGCCACGCGCGTGACGTTGAGGTACTGACGGTAGCCGAGGTTGTCGGTGAAGTTGTTTCGCCCCCACGTGCCGCAGCCCATCGACAGGGAGAACGGCAGACCGTTGTCGAAATTCCCGCCGGTCGCGAAGCAGTGCGCCTGATTCACGATCACGCGCGCGACTGGCAAGGTCTCGCCCAGTTGCACGGCCTGCGCCTTGTCAGCGCCATGCAGACCGACCGAATGACCTGCGCCCATGTAGCGGTAGATGTTCGAGACGAGCGACACGGCGTCGTCGAAGTCGCGGGCACGATAGACCGTCAGCACGGGCGAGAGCTTTTCACCCGAGAATGGGTAATCCAAGCCGGTGCCCGACTCCTCGACCATCAGGAATTTGGGATGCCGAGCCGCGATATCGTCGAGTCCGGCCAGACGCGCAATCCGCTGCGCCGACTTGGCCGTGCATGCGCTGGAGAGCTTGCCGTCCACCCACATGACTTTTGCCAGTGCCTGCTTCTGGTCCGCACTGAGCAAGACGCCACCGGCAGCGTGCAATGCATCGATCATCGCGTCGTACACCCGGCTTTCGATCACGACACTGTTCTCCGACGAACAACTTGTCGCGTTGTCGAACGTCTTCGAACGGGCGATCTTTACGGCGGCACCCGGCAGATCGGCGCTCTGCGTGACGATCGACGCGACGTTGCCAGCGCCGACGCCGAACGCCGGTGTGCCGCTCGTGTAGGCCATGCGCACATTGGCCTGCGAGCCCGTCGCCACGATCAGATCGACCTGACGCATGAGCGCCGCCGTTGCAGCCTTGGTGATCGGCTCCGGCAGCATCTGCACGAGATCCGGGGAGAGGCCCGCTTTGACGAGTTCCGCGTGCACAAACCGCAACAGCAAGGCGCACGCGCTGTAGCCTTTGGGCGATGGTGCGACGATCACTGCATTGCCACACTTGAGCGCATTGACGATCTTGTTCGCAGGCGTCGCCGCCGGGTTGGTCGACGGCGTGATCGCCGCCACCACGCCGACCGGACGTGCGATCTCGACAATGCCCTTGCCCGTATCCTCGGCAATCACGCCGTGCGTCTTGCGGCCGTGCAGATCGCGCAGCAGGCCGAGCGTCTTGCGGAAGTTCTTCTGAATCTTGTCGTCGACGTTGCCCAGCCCGGTGTCGTGCACCGCCAGTTCGGCGAGTTGACGGTTGCGCGCCGGTTCCATGATCGCCCACGCCGCCGCGCTCGCCGCCGTGTCCAGTGTCTGCTGTCCGGCAGCGGCGAAATTGCGTTGTGCCGCCTTTGCCCGCGCGATCAGCTGCGCGACCTGTGCCTCGACGTCGGCCGTGTCGTTGCTCGCGTGCGGCGCTAACGTGCGAGCGTCCGATGGCGGAACGACAGCTCCGAGAGCCCGTGAATTCATGAGACGCCTCCTGATGGTTTTCGAGTGGGATCGCGTAACCAATCTAGCCAACACACGACGCGTCGCCGGTCTCAAATTCCCGGTCAAGCCGGACACCTTCGGAGGGTGTAAAGGGTGGGTCGAAATTCGGGACCACAGAGGTCCGCAAAAGTAATCAAACCGATGCAGAATTGCGTTAATGGGCGAGAGAACAACGACAAAGCTTCGCCACAGGCAACGTCAGATTGCCGAGGGGGAAGTAGCAACACTCAGGAGACGACATGGCCGCATCGAATCAATCGAACGCCGCCGCAGTGCGAGCGTTTCGCGTGCTTGAAACCCTCGCCGACGCTGGCGGCCCACTATCGATGATGGATCTCGTGAACGCGCTTGGACTGCCGAAGCAAACGGTGCATCGCATCCTCACGCAGTTGAAGGATGCATGGCTGATCACCCGCAGCGACGACGACCGACGCTACGAATGCTCGCCACGCGTGCGCGCGCTGGCCATCAATGTGTTGATGCAGACAGGCCCTGCTGCAGCGCGTCATGGTTTGCTGGAGCAACTCGTCGCGAGCATCGGCGAGACGTGCAACCTGACAATGCTCTCGGGCAACGATGTGATCTACGTGGACCGTGTGGAGACGGAGTGGCCGCTGCGCATGCATTTGCAGCCCGGCTCGCACGTCCCGCTGCACTGCTCGGCGAGCGGCAAGCTGCTGCTGAGTTTTCTGCCGAAGGAGCGTCGCGAACATCTGATCGACACATTGCCGCTGCGCCGTTTTTCCGACCAGACGTTCACCGACCGCAGCGCGTTGCGCGCCGAGCTGCAACAGACTCGGCGTCGCAAGATGGGCATCAACAATCAGGAGCATTTGCAGGGGCTGATCGCGATCGCCGTGCCCGTCATGCTCAATCGCAACCGCGCGTGCGCCGCTATCGCCGTGCAAGCCCCCATCGGGCGCCTGACGCTCGACGACCTGCTGGCATTCGAGCCCGAACTGCGCTTCGCTGCCGAAGAAACCGCACGCACCTTCAAGCACTGAGCTGGCTCCGACTCGCCGCCCCGCCCTGCACGGGGCGCGCTTCACCTCCTCCCCTTCGCGACACCCGCGCGCACACCTGTCCATTATCTGAACAGGTGTCATGCCTGCGAACGCCCGTTCGCCCCCCGAAAAATCCCCTCAATCGTCTAGATTCTTGCGTTTCGAGACGCTGGCATTGAACTTGCTGATCCCTGTGGGCGACGACTTGAAAGTCGCGCCGCATTCCCCCTCGCACAGGTTGATTTCAACATCGTTATCACAAGGATGCCTATCGTGGACAAGATCGAACATCTCGAACGTCAGATCAAGGAACATCACGCGACGCTTGCACATCACCCGGTGTTCCATTCCATCGAATCGATGCAAGGTTTGCAGACGTTCATGGAGTGGCACGTGTTTGCCGTCTGGGACTTCATGTCACTGGTCAAGCGCCTGCAGGCCGACCTCACGACGATCACGCTGCCGTGGATCGCACCGCGCAATATTCACGCCGCCCGTTTGATCAACGAGATCGTGCTCGGCGAGGAATGCGACGAGACGCCACAAGGCCCGATGAGCCACTTCGATCTGTACCTCGCCGCCATGCGCGACGTCGGCGCCGATACGCGCCAGATCGAGAAGCTGATCGACCTGCTCGTCAAGGGCCATAGTGTGAGCGCTGCGCTCGCCGCCGTCGACGCTCCCGCGCCGGTGCTGCGCTTCGTCAACTCGACGTTTGCGACCTGCTACGAAGGCAAGACGCATCAGGTGCTCGGCAACTTCTTCTACGGCCGGGAAAACGTGATTCCCGACATGTTCCGCACGCTGCTCGACGGCTGGCAAATCGATCCGAAGAGCGTGCCGCTGCTCACGTTCTATCTGGAGCGCCACATCGAAGTGGACTCCGGCGAACACGGCCCCGCTGCACGCGCCATGATCGTCGAGGCCGCCAATAACGACGAGCGCCTGATGATCGAAGCGCTGGAAGCTGGCCTGCGCGCCATCGACGAGCGCCTGCGTCTGTGGGACGGCCTGCATGAACACATCGTGGCGTCGCAGAAGGAAGCCGTCGCTGCGTAAGTCGTTTGCGCGATTCGTTTGCGAGCGCTTTTTTATGAGGCAGGACGGTCGGGGGACCGGAGGGGCGCGGCCGACAGCACACGCTGTCGGCCGCACACGCCCCGTTTCATCCCTCGTCCGGTGCCGCGTGCGCTCCCATCCGAATCCTGAGTCGCAGGTCCTCTGCCGTCCCCCATATTCCGAGGCAACGCCATGTCATTGCAGAGTTACGTCAGCCACGCTGACCAATGGGAACAACGCGCCACGATCCGTTCCCGTCCGCGCCGCATCGTCGAAGACGACGACCTGAGCTACTACCCCGTCGAGCGTCAGCCGCTGTACGCGCACCCCGCCGTGATCGACGCCGGCCGTGAAGTGCAGGACTACATCCTGCTGCAAAGCTTCTACAAGTACATCAACGACGTCATCATCTTCGAGACGGAGATCGTGAACCGCACGGCGCTGGCCATCGCCAAGTCGCGCTTCCCGTTCGAGTTTCCGTTCGCGTGCCGCAGCGACGCCATGTCCGTCGTGATCGACGAGAACTACCACGCCTACGTGGCGATGGACTACCTCGACCAGGTCGAGCGCAGCACCGGCATCGGCCCCATCGAGCAAAACCGCGAGATCGAACTCTCGCGCGCCATTCCCCGCGCCATGGAATACGTGCCGCCGCAATACGCCGCCGGTATGGAACTGCTCGGGGTCGCTATCTCGGAGAACACGGTGACGGCCGAGGTTGCAGCCTTCTCGCGCGACACCACGCTCAAGCGTTCGGTCAAGGGGGTCATGGCCGACCATCTGGCCGACGAAGGCCGCCACTCGGTCTTCTGGATCAATCTGGTCAAGCTGTATTGGTCGGAGATCGACGAGACGGCGCGCATCGAACTCGGACGCGGCCTGCCGTTCTTCCTTCGCGAGTACCTCACGAACGAGTTGCAACTCGAATTCGACCGCCGCCTGATCGGCACGCTCGATCTGCCCGCCGCCACGCGCGAACAGATCGCGAACGATATGGTCGGCGCGTACCCGATCACCAACCAGCACCCGATGATCGTCAACATCCGCAAGTTCTTGAAGATGGCGGGGCTGCTCGAACACGAACCCACTCGCGCGGCCATCGCGCAATACCTGTGAGGAACGAGTCATGAGAGCGATTTCCTTCGCCATCGCGGGCAACAACCGTCTCGGCGCACGTCTGTTCGCCGCGCTCCACGACATGGGGCACGACGTGGTGCCGCTGTCGTACAGCAGCGGCCCGCTCACGGAGACGGCGGCGCAACTCGGCGCGAGCGTGCCTACGCCGGACAGCGGACCGCAGCGCGTCGAGTGGCGTATCGACTGTGGCGACGCCGCACCGGAAACCGCCTGTGCCGCCACGCACACCATGACGTTTCGCGCCAGCGCCCCTGCACTTCCGCCGGTCACGTCCACGCTCGCCTGGCAATGGCACGGTCCGCGTGGCGAGGTCGACGTCGCGACTACGGCCTGCGCGTTCGACAACCTGCGCTGCGGCGCGGACATGGTCGCGCAGATCGATGCCGAGGCCGAAGCCATGCTCGTCGACATCGTCAGCCAGCTCGGCCGCGATGTGCTGACCACCGATGCGCTGGCGTCGCGCCCGGTGGCCGAGGCGACGCCGGGGAGCGTAGTGCTCGACCTGCATCGCCTGTCCGGCTGGCATGCGACTAACGAGACGGCACGCGAGATGGCGTTGGAGCCGTCGCTGCCAGAGATGATTTCGCGTCGCGCGCTCGAAGCCCCGTCGGCCATCGCACTGCGTGATGCCAACGGCGACGTCAACTACCGCACCTTCGTGGCGGCGTCGATGAAGCTTGCGCTCGACATCGCTGCGATGCTGCCCGTGCAATCGCCCGACGACCGCACGCCGCAGGTCGTTGCCGTGCGACTGCCCAAGTCGCGACTGCTGTACACCGCGATTCTCGGCGCCATCGGCGCGGGCGCGGCCTATGCGCCGCTCGACCCGTCGTTTCCTGCCGAACGCGTGCGCCAAATCGTCGAACAGAGCCGTGCGACGTGTCTGATCACCGACGACGACTTCGACGCGAGCGCACTTGACGGACTGAACGTCAGAATCATTCGACTGCGCTCGCTCAATGTCGCAGACGTGAATATCGGCGTGACGGCGTGGCCCGTCTCGCGCCTGCCCGACCGTGCGAGCCGCTGCGCCATCACGATCTTCACCTCCGGTTCGACGGGCGTGCCCAAGGGCGTGATGCTCACGCACCGCAACATCGTGCACTTCTGCCACTCGTATCGCGACTACATCGGGCTGGACGCCAGTTCGCGTGCGCTGCAGTTCTGCACGGTGGCGTTCGACGTCTCGCTGCTCGACATCTTCCCGACGTTCCTCGCCGGTGCCATGCTGGTGATCCCGACCGAAGCCCAGCGACACGCGCTTGACGACCTTAGCGCGCTTATCGAACGCGAAGCCGTCACACATGCGTTCCTGCCCCCCGCGCTGCTCGGCGTGATGCCGGACGCACAATGGCCTGCGCTGCGGCATCTGCTGACCGGCGGTGACGTCTGTTTCCCCGAGACGATTGCCCGCTGGAGTCAGGGCCGCGAGTTCCACAACATCTTCGGTCCGGCCGAATGCACGGTCTTCGTCACCGTCGCGCGCCTGAAGGCGGGCGACAGCAACCGGTTGATCGGGCGGCCACTTGCAAACGTGCGCTGCTATGTACTCACCGAGACAGGCGAACCGGCGCTGACCGGCGAGGCGGGCGAGCTGTGCGTCGCCGGTGCCGGTGTAGCGGACGGCTATCTGCATCGTCCCGACCTTACGGAGCGCAGCTTCGTGCCGAACCCGTTTGCCGATCCGAACGGGCAGTGGCCGTCGGCCCACGACGAACTGCTGTATCGCACGGGTGACATCGTGCAATGGGATGAGTACGGCGCGCTGCACTTCGTCGGACGCCGCGACGCGCAGGTCAAGATACGGGGCTTTCGCGTCGAGCTCGGCGAGATCGAATCGGCCGCACTCGCCACCGGCCAGTTCGGTCAGTGCGCGTGCGTGGTCGACGACCGCAAGCGCATTCGTGGCTTCGTCGCCCGCCCGCTGGCGGCATCCGTGACGGGCGATACGCTTCGCGACGTGCTCGTTGCACGTCTGCCGGACTACATGGTGCCTTACGAGATCGTTGTGCTCGACGCACTGCCTGCCACCAACAACGGCAAGATCGACCGTAATGCGCTTGGTCGCATTCCGGCACAGCGCACCCGCACAGAAGACGACGCCGCACAAGCACCGCTCACCGAAACGGAAACGAATCTGCGTGCCCTGTGGGCACGGCTGCTCGATCTGGAGCCGTTCGAGATCGGCCGCGACGATTCGTTCTTCAACCTCGGCGGCCACTCGCTGCTGGTCTCGCGGCTCATGCTGGCAGTCAAGAAGGAGTTCGGCGGCAATGCACCGCTCGCCCGCTTCATGGAACGTCCGACCATCGGCGCTCTGGCGTCGCTGCTCTCGAACGACGACGTCAGCAAGGGAGAACGTATCCCGCAGCGTGTCTTCGACGACATGGTGCTCCCCGACGACATTCGTCCGATCGACGGTCTGCGTCCCGTTGCAGACGGCGCACGCGCCATTCTGCTCACGGGCGCGAACGGCTTCCTCGGCACCTTCATCGCTGCCGAGCTGATCGCACAGACGTCCGCCACGATCCATTGCATGGTGCGGGCGGCGAGTCAGAAAGAAGGCGAAGCGCGTCTTGCGCAGGCGTTGCAGGCGAACGGGCTGGCAGCGCTCGCAGGTCATCCGCGTCTGAAAGTCGTGCTTGGCGATCTGGCGAAACCGCGACTCGGCGTATCGCCAGAAACATGGCGAACGCTGGCGCACGACATCGATGCGATTTATCACAACGGTGCACACGTTAATCACGTCTACGACTATCCCTATCTGTACGACGCGAACGTCGGCGCAACGCTCGAACTGTTGCGTCTCGCCTGCGAGTTCCGCAACAAATCGATGCATTTCGTCTCGACGTTGTCCGCCGCGAGCGCGGTAAGCGCCGACGGTCATGTACTGGAGGAAGGCCCCGCCCGCAATGCGCCCGCCTTCGTGAACAACGGATACAACGTGACGAAATGGGTGGCGGAGCATCTCGTGTGGGAGGCTGCCGAGCGCGGCGTCGACGCCACGATTCTGCGCCCGGGGAACATCACCGGCGTGTCCGGCACGGGGCTGTGCCAGCCGACGCGCAACCGGATCCTGTTGCTCGTCAAAGGCTCACTGCAACTGGGCGCGGCCCCTGCCGGGGATACGGATTTCGACTTCACGCCGGTCGACTTCCTGGCGCGCGCGATGGTCCGCTGCACGACCGACCCGCAGCGCGAGTTGCGCGTCTTCCACCTCCAGAACCCGCAACCGCTGACGTGGGAGGACTACCTCGGCGCACTCGCCCGATGCGGGTATTCGCTCGCGCTGGAAGAGCCGGCGGACTGGCGCAATCGCCTGACGTCCATCGACGAGACCAACGCGTTGTTCGACGTGGTCGCGTTCTATCTGGACGACAGTCAGGAGGACATCGGCGATATGGCACGCATTGCGCACCGGCAGTCTGCTCAAGCGCTTGCGCGCCTGGGGCTGGCGTATCCGCGAAAAGACGACGCCCTGCTCATGCATCACTTCGGCTATCTGATCGAAAGCGGTTTCCTGCCCGAGCCGGGCGGCAGCAGTGCCCGGCGTACCGAACCTAAGGCGAGTCAGACGGGTAAGTCGGGCAATTCGGATTTGGCAGGTAAGTCCGACGAGAAGGAGACGGCCTCCGTCGCCTGATCGGCGTGTGGGGTCTCTCAGTCACTTGTTGCACCTTTTTTCGCGCAGTCCATTTTCTTCATCGAGGAGTTCATCATGCTGCAAAAAGTCCGCACCGAACTGCAACCCGACACGCTGATCCACAACCTCACGACGACTGTGCACGCCGGGGTGGCCGACCTGAATGCGTCTGCTCGTGACGTCTGGAACATCGTCGGCCGCTTCGACGGCTACAACCGCTTCGTGACCGGTCTCGAGTACATCCAGATGACGGGCACGGCGACCGGGCCGCGCTCGCTGCGTCACAAGCACTTCACGGGTGGCGATCTCGTCGTCGAGCAACTCAACACGCGCAACGACGACGCCATGACCATGAGCTGGACGCTGATCTACACGACGTTCGACATCGGCAACATGTGGGCGTCGATGGAAGTAGTACCGCGCGGCGACAAGGCGTGTACGGCGACGTATCGCATCGTCGGCGAAGCGCGCTCCGGGAATCCGAAGGACCAGCCGGCGTTCGACGACTTCGCCGTCGGCTTCCTGAAGATGGCGATGGACAATCTGCGCAAGATGTTCAACGAGTAAGACTCGGGTTACCCGACATCGATGTCATCGATGATATTGCGCCCTCACGGCTCATGTCGTGAGGGCGTCCCTCTTCTTCGTTGCGGACCGCACAATGGACAGACATCTCCCGCCCGCCGGTCGCTGGCAACTCGCGGCGCGCGCGCAACGCATGCAGCCGTCGGCGCTGCGTGAACTGCTCAAGGTCGCCGAGCGGCCTGACATCATCTCTTTCGCGGGCGGCTTGCCCTCGCCCTATGCGTTGCCGGTCGAACGGCTTCAGGCGTCGGTCGACCGGATTTTGCGGCGCGACGCCATCGGGGCGTTGCAATACGGGCCGTCCGAGGGCTATCTGCCGCTACGCGAAGCCATCGCCGCGCGGCTGACCCGGCAGGGCGCGGCGATCAGTCCGTCTCAAGTGCTCATCACGACCGGCTCACAGCAGGCGCTCGATCTTGTCGCACGCGTGCTCGTCGATCCCGGCTCGCGTGTGCTGATCGAGACGCCGACCTATCTCGGCGCGGTGCAGGCACTCGCGCAATACGAACCCGTGTTCGAAGAAGTCTCGACAGACGCGGCAGGCCTGTTGCCCGAACGGCTCAACGAGACATCGATGCGCAGTGCGCGCCTGCTCTATACGCAACCGAACTTCCAGAATCCCACGGGACGCACGCTCCCCCTCGACCGGCGCATGGCCCTGGCGTCACTGGCCATCCGTCACGGCTTACCGATCGTGGAGGACGACCCTTACGGCGAACTCGTCTACACCGGCGTGACCCTGCCGTCGCTACTGTCGATGGCGCCCGAAAACGTCGTGCATCTCGGCTCGTTTTCGAAGGTCATTGCGCCGGGCCTGCGAGTGGGATACGTCGTCGCGCCGGAAGAACTCATGATCAAGCTGTTGCAGGCGAAGCAGGCGAGCGACCTGCACACGACGGGCATCACGCAACGGCTGGCGCATGCCCTGCTCACCGACGGCGAATACGACACGCACCTCGAAGCCATTCGTCTGCGGTATCGGGCGCAATGTGCGCTTATGCTCAAGTGCCTCTCCGAGCATATGCCGGAGGGCGTGAGCTGGACGCGCCCCGCAGGCGGCATGTTTCTTTGGGTGACGCTGCCGCCCGGCGTCGACAGCGCGAGTCTGTTCGAAGACGCGTTGGCGCGCGGTGTGGCGTTCATTCCGGGCGCATCGTTCCATGCCGTATCACCGAAGGCGAACACGATGCGACTGACATTCACGACCGCCACGCCTTCGCAGATCGAAACCGGAATTGCACGCCTGGCGCAGGCCATCGAGGCGCGGCTTCGCAAGACCGAAACCTGCCTCACTGTCTCCTAGGTTCCGCTACACCGACACCGGCGCTTCAGGCGCAAGCCTGAAGTGCCGCGTCCGACGGCTCGAACAGTCCGATGTTCTGCGCCGTCTGCACAAAGCGCTGTACGCACGGGTTGCGGCTGGTCGCGCTCCATACCAATGCCACGTCGATATGCGGCGCGTGCAGCAGCGGCACGAACTGCACGTTCTCCGCGCGCGTGCTGCGCATCGAGCTGTGCACAAGCGCGACCCCGAGGCGCTGTCCGACCAGATTCACGATCGTCTGCTGGAAGTTCGTCTCCAGTCGGACCCGCGGTGAAAAGCCCGCCTGGCGACAGTGGTCTGTGATGGTGTTGTGGATGAACGGCGACGCTTCGCGCGGCGAGATGATGAAAGCATCGTCACGCAATTCGGCTACCGAAATGGCCGAGCGCGCCGCTAGCCGATGACCGGCGGGCAGCGCCGCCACCAGCGGTTCGCGGAAGATGGTTTCCGTGCATAACTCGTCGGATGCATCGGAGGAATACATGATGCCCACGTCGACCTTACCGCAGCGAAGCTCGGCGGCGAGGTCAGTCGGAATCGACTCTTTGAGTTTGACCTCGATACGCGGAAACGCCGCAGCAAATGCCCGCGTGAGCACGGGAAGCACGCTGCATGCCACGGCGAACATGAATCCCGCACACAGCATGCCCGAGTCGCCGACTTCGGCTGCGCGTGCGTGAGAGCGCGCCTGATCGAGCGTGGCGAGCACGGAGCGTGCATCGCGATAGAAACGCTGTCCTGCCGCAGTGAGCGCCACGCTGCGCTGTGTGCGTTGAAACAAAACGACCCCCAACTCCTCTTCGAGCATCGCAATCTGACGCGACAACGGCGGTTGCGAGATGTGCAGCAAATTCGCTGCGCGCCCGAAGTGAAGTGTTTCAGCCAGTACTACGAAATAGCGAAGTTGCCTCAGTTCCATGGAGCCTTACCCCTTAAAAGAACATCGGTTTCTATTCATAGCGAACCGGTATCAGTCATCGCATCATATGGTATTGGAGACCGCTCGCGAATCAAACTATGCTTGGTCTTGCTTTATGGAGCACCCCCCACGGCATTCGCCATGATGCGATACCGCGCCGCCAAACGCAGCGCCCGCCAATTCCAATAAAGTCAATGAGAGACGCTATGTACGCCCACGATCCGCTGGACCGTTCAAACGCAAACTTTCAGTACTCCTCCCGGCCAATGCTTGACCGGCTGTGCGGCAGCGATCCCTCGATGCTGGCCACCCTCGCGCGTGCCAGACTGCTCATCGATCGCCAGCTTCCCATTCTGATTCTCGGAGAAACCGGTACCGGCAAGGAGTACCTCTCACGCGCCCTGCATGACTACAGCGCACGCCGTCAGGCGAGCATGGTGTCGGTCAACTGCGGCTCGATTCCCGAAAACCTTATCGAAAGCGAATTGTTCGGATACCAACGCGGCGCTTTCTCGGGCGCCCTCAATACCGGCATGAAGGGTAAAGTCGTACAGGCCGATGGCGGTACGTTGTTCCTCGACGAAATCGGCGATATGCCTTTCGCACAGCAGACACGTTTGCTGCGCGTACTCTCCGAGCGGGAGGTCACGCCCATCGGCGCCTCTGCGCCGGTTCCCGTCGACCTGCAACTCATTTGTGCGACGCACCAGAATCTCGAATCCCGCGTGCAGACGGGGGCGTTTCGCGAAGACCTCTATTACCGTGTGGCCGTCGGCATCGTGCATCTGCCGCCGCTACGCCTGCGACAGGACCGCGCCTGGCTGCTCGACGCCATGATCGTCGCCGAGTCTCACGGCAAAGCCAGCTTCGAATCGCTCGACCGCGAGACGCGTGAGCTACTACTGTCCTATGCGTGGCCGGGTAATCTGCGACAAATGCGTGCGGCCGTTCAGTACGCTTGTGCGGTCAGGAGCGGCGACACGATTCGTGTGTCCGACCTGCCCGCGAATCTGCTGCAAAGTGCGATGGCTCCCGCCATTGCGCCGGTGATGGCACCGGCGGCCGTCTCGCCGGGCGCGTCCGGGGTATCCGGGTCCGCGGGCAACATCCAGATCGCACCGCTTGCGTCGCTATCGGCCATCGCCAACGGCGAGCGCGAGATCATTATTCGAGTGCTGTCGTCGCGACGCTGGAATATCTCCGCAGCCTCACGCGAACTCGGCATTTGCCGCACGTCGCTCTATCGCAAACTGCGTGAACTGCATATTCCTCATGTGCGCGATATGGGCAGCGACGTGCTGCTCGGGCCGGATCGCTGATATCGATGCCAGAAACGAACGGTCGGACGACGGGGCCTGATGCTCTTTGTGCCCTTCGTCCACCGTTCGCTTCAATCTCCTTCAATTCCCCTCAACTCGCTACGCCGGATCCGCCAGCAACGCCATCATGGCCGTCGGCTTGTAGCGGTTCCCGGAGGTCGCGTTCGCGCCAAAGTGCGCTTCGAGCACGCGCACCATGCCCGGGTCGAGATGCACACTCGCTGCCGCAAGGTTCTCCTCAAGGCGGCTGACGCGGCGCGTGCCCGGAATCGGCACGATGTCGTCGCTACGCGAGAGCAGCCACGCCAGCGCCAGTTGTGCGGGCGTCACACCGATTTGCGCCGCATAGCCCGCGAGCGTCTGCGCCAGCTTCACGTTGGCGTCGAAATTCTCGCCCTGCAGACGCGGGTCCGACGTGCGACGCGAGTCGCCTTCCGGAAAGTCTTCGGCACGCCGCGCGGTGCCCGTCAGAAAGCCACGCCCGAGCGGCCCGAACGGCACGAGTCCGATGCCCAGCTCGCGCAGACATGGCAGAATCGACGCTTCGATATCGCGATGCCAGAGCGAGTATTCGCTTTGCAACGCACTGACCGGATGCACGGCGTGTGCGCGACGGATGGTGCGCTCGCCGGCTTCCGAAAGTCCGAAGTAACGCACCTTGCCCGACCTGACGAGTTCGCCGACGGCACCCGCCACGTCTTCGATCGGCACATTGGGATCGACGCGGTGCTGATACAGCAGATCAATGTAGTCAGTGCCGAGTCGCGACAGACTGGCGTCGACCACTTCCCGGATATGTTCGGGTCGGCTATCGGCCCCCGTGACCGCACCGTTTTCGAAGCGAAATCCGAACTTCGTCGCAATGATCGCCTTGTCGCGACGGCCTTTGAGTACGCGACCGAGAAGACGCTCGTTCTCGAACGGGCCATACACTTCCGCCGTATCGAAGAAGTTGCAGCCGAGCGCTATCGCCCGTTCCAGCACGCGAACCGATTCGGCGTCGTCGGAAGGCCCATAGGCGTAGTGCATGCCCATGCAACCCAGCCCAATGGCGGGGACTTCCAGCCCCTGTTTCCCCAACCGGCGTGTTGGCAGCATTGTCGAACTCCTGTGAAGTGGTCGTAGGTCCGGCGTCTGTCGGTCGACACCGGTACGTCGTCTTCACCATGCAAGTTTCGATCCATTGTTTTGTCTGCAACGTCGGCATTTCATTCGAATCGTCGTGTTGAACGAAGCCCTCCTCACGTAACCCGCATGCCTGCTCGCAACAAGGCCGGCGATCACGCTTATGGCAACGAGCGACGTTACATTTAGAACGCGTGTTCGGCATCGAATACCCGCGCAAACAGTTGTCTGAAACTGCGACACCTGTCGCAGCCTGCGACAGGTGTTCGAGCTCATGATGCGCCGCCGCAAGCGGCCATCCATGCATGGATTACGTGGCAGTCGATATGGCATCCAAATTGCTTGGAGTCCGTCATTTGTCTTCGCCACCCACAGGCGCACGACACACGATGAACAACGACAAGAATGCCGTGCAAGCGGGCACGGGGCTGGCGCTTTACGGGGCTTCGGCAGATGTATTGGCGCGCTTCATGGGATGGACCGCACATCTGAGTCCGGACGAGCGCAGGCGGGCCGACGCGTTTTCCCGACCGGCCGATCGGGAGGCTTATGTTGCGGCGCATATTTTGGCTCGGGTCGCTGCGGCGCGCATTACCGGCAGTCCGGACACGCCCGGTCCTGCTGCGCGCACGTATGTGCTCGTGCAGTGCTGCGAGCAATGTGGCGGCGCGCATGGGCGCCCGCGTCTGCCCGCGCATCCGGGCTTGCATGTGAGTCTGAGCCACACCCGGGGTGCGGTCGCTGCGGCGTGCGCGATCTCGCCCGTCGGTATCGACGTCGAACACTGGGACGAAGCGCTCGCGCCGGACGCCGACCTTCCCGGCCTGAACGAGCGCGAGCGCAAGCGGCTTGGTGCGTTTTCCAGCGTCGCCTGCACGCATCATGCACCGTCGCCGCGTGCGCTGGCCTGGCTGCGTCTCTGGACGCGCAAGGAGAGCCTGATCAAGGTCGGTGGCACGACGCTGGACGAGATGAGCGATATCGACCTGTCGGCCCTGCCCATGAGCGAAGCGCCACTGCGCGCCTGGCAACGTCGCGTCGCGCATGGCGTGTGGGCGATGACCGACTGGCTGGATCCGGCGCTGCGCGTGACGGGCACCGTCTCTAGTGCGGGGGGTATGAGCGTCGAGCGCATCGACGCATGACGTCGATCACACGGCCGACGCAAAAAATAAGCCGCCCGAAGGCGGCTTATTTCATGTCAACGACAATGGCGCGATGCGTGTTCAGGCCACGGCGGCTTCGTTCTGTTCGACGTCGACTTCGTCTTCTACCGAGCTGAGCATCAGGTGTTCGAACGCGCCGAGCGACGCCTTCGCGCCTTCGCCGACTGCGATCACGATCTGCTTGAACGGCACGGTCGTCACATCGCCTGCGGCGAACACGCCTGGCACCGAGGTCGCGCCCTTGGCATCCACTTCGATCTCGCCGTGACGCGAGAGCGACACCGTGCCCTTGAGCCATTCGGTGTTCGGCACCAGACCGATCTGGACGAACACGCCTTCGAGCGCAATCGTCGAACGCTCACCCGTGGCGCGGTTGAGGTACGTCAGGCCGTTCACCTTCTGACCATCGCCGACGATCTCGGTCGTTTGGGCATTCATCAACACACGCACATTCGGCAGACTGCGGAGCTTGCGCTGGAGCACCTCGTCGGCGCGCAACTGGGTACCGTATTCGATCAGCGTGACTTCCTTGACGATGCCCGCCAGATCGATGGCTGCTTCGACGCCCGAGTTGCCTCCACCAACGACCGCAACGCGCTTGCCCTTGAAGAGCGGGCCGTCGCAGTGCGGGCAGTAGGCCACGCCACGATTGCGGTATTCGCGCTCGCCTGGTGCGCCGATTTCGCGCCAGCGTGCACCGGTGGCCAGCACCACGGCGCGGGCCTTGAGCACCGCACCACTGGCCAGATGCACTTCGTGAATCTTGCCCGGGATCAGCGCTTGGGCGCGCTGCGTGTCGATCACGTCGACGTCGTACGTCTTCACGTGCTGTTCGAGCGCCGTGGCGAATTTCGGCCCTTCGGTGTGCGTGACGGAGACGAAGTTCTCGATGGCCATCGTGTCGAGCACCTGACCGCCGAAACGCTCGGCGACGACGCCCGTCGCAATGCCCTTGCGAGCGGCGTAAATCGCGGCCGCCGCGCCTGCGGGACCACCGCCCACGATCAGCATGTCGTAGACCGGCTTGTTTTCCAGCGCCTTCGCTGCACGCGCCGTCGCACCCGTATCGAGCTTTGCCAGCAGTTCCTTCACACTGGTACGCCCTTGTGTGAACGATTCGCCGTTGAGGAACACCGTCGGCACGGCCATCACCTGACGCGCTTCCACTTCGTTCTGGAACAGCGCGCCGTCAATGGTGACTTGCTGAATGCGCGGATTGATCAGCGCCATCACGTTCAGCGCCTGCACGACTTCCGGGCAGTTCTGGCACGACAACGAAATATACGTCTCGAAGCGGAAATCGCCGTCGAGTGCGCGAACCTGTTCGATGGTGTCGTCGTCAAGCTTGAGCGGGTGCCCACCGACCTGCAGCAGTGCCAGCACCAGCGACGTGAACTCGTGGCCCATCGGCAACCCGGCAAAGCGAATACGCGGCGCCTCACCCGGCGTACCGATCGCGAACGACGGACGACGTTCGTCGGCATCGGTGCGCGCCACGACGGCGATCTTGTCCGACAGCGGGGCGATCTCTTCGACCAGCGCCTTCATTTCTGCAGACTTGGGGCCGTCGTCGAGCCACACGGCGATTTCGATGGGGCGCGTGACTTTCTGAAGATACGTTTGCAACTGAGCTTTGAGGTTCGCGTCCAACATGGCTTTTTTTCCATCTCGATAGGGTGAGCGAGGTCCACCGCGTCGGCCGGGGGCTGGCGCAGGTAAGCGTCGGGAATTCGGGGTTGGGTGCCGGCGCAGCGGGCTTTAGGGGGAACCCGCGCGCCGGCAGGTGACGCCGCTCCGTGACAAGAGCGGCGCTTGCTGCGGTACTACCGGTGAAACTCTGGGTAGTGCTTAGATCTTGCCGATCAGGTCGAGCGACGGGCTCAGCGTTTCAGCACCCGGCGTCCACTTGGCGGGGCAGACTTCGCCCGGGTGAGCGGCGATATACTGAGCCGCCTGCACCTTGCGCAGCAGTTCCTTGGCGTCGCGACCAATGCCGTTGTCGTGGATCTCGCACAGCTTGATCTCGCCTTCCGGGTTGATCACAAACGTGCCACGCAGCGCCAGACCTTCTTCTTCGATCAGCACGTCGAAGTTGCGCGAGATCGCCAGCGTCGGGTCGGCCACCATCGGGTACTGGATCTTCTGGATCGTGTCCGACGTGTCGTGCCAGGCTTTGTGCGTGAAGTGGGTGTCGGTCGACACGCTGTAGATCTCAACGCCCAGCTTCTTGAATTCTTCGTAATGGTCGGCCAGATCGCCAAGTTCGGTCGGGCACACGAAGGTGAAGTCGGCCGGGTAGAACACCACCACCGACCACTTGCCCTTCAGGGTTTCGTCGGTCACGGTGATGAAGTCGCCGTTTTGGTAGGCGTTGGCTTTGAACGGCTTGATCTGGGTGTTGATGATCGGCATGTCGTAGTCTCTTGGACGGGGTGGAAAGTGTTGCCAGTATGCCGAATGCTATTGATATATAGAAATTGATTATTGAAATCTATGCGATTAAGCCAGGCTATCGGAGCCGATAGCCTGGCTGCTATGACGACCGTCCCCGTCCGGACGGCCACGGGATTCGAGTCCTCTCAGCGGTTCGAGCCCTTCGGGTAACGCACGGCACGCACCTTGCCGCTGGCCGCACCACCGCAGTAGAACGTGCCGTTGCCGTCGTACTCCAGCCCGCTCACGACCAGACCGTCCGGCATCTGGACACGCGTCAGGACTTCGCCGCTGACGGCGTCGATCTGGCGCAGTTCGCTCTCGTCGTTCTCCCACGTGCCGTGCCACAGTTCATCGTTCGCCCACGTCACGCCGGTCACGAAGCGATCGGACTCGATGGTGCGCAGCACACGTCCATCGGTCGGGTCGACTTGCAGAATGCGTCGGTCCCGATACTGACCGACCCACAAGCTGCCCTCGGCCCACGTCAAACCGGAGTTACTACCGCGATCTGCCGGTGCAGGAATCGAGTGCACCACGCGCCCGGTAGACGGTTCGATCTTATCGATGCGCGATTCTGCGATCTGGTACAAATGCTTGCCATCGAAGGCGGTGCCTGCATCGCTAGGTGCATCGACGGTGCGGCTGACCTTGCCGTTCGCGGGGTCGAACGCGACGAGCGTCTCCCCGGTTGCGGCCCATACCTGCTGCCCGTCGAAGGTCACGCCATGAATGCGATCAATGCCAGGGAAAGGACCGTATTCGCTAATGATGTCGGCTGCGCTCACGGCGGCCGTGCGGAAGTTTCGTTGCGGTGTGCTCGTCATATCAGGCTCCGGTTGTTACGCCGCGTTCGGCGTGCAAGTCCACTCTAGCCAAACGACCATCCAGCAGGGAGTAACAAAATTGTCGTGAATTCGGTGAGCGGCGGCGTCATCCAGCGCCGCGCCCGCGCGAGGCCGACCGCTCGCACGCGCCCTTCGGCTTCGAGTTCACCGAGTGCGCGCTGAACGGAACGCTGGCTCGCGTTCAATGCAAGTGCGAGCGCCGACGTCGACCACGCTGCACCGTCTGCCAGCAAGGCGACGAGCGAGGCGCGCTCACCGTCGATGGGCGGTAGCAGGACGGCGACGGAAGGTCTGGCGATGTCAGGATCGACGGCTGTCGTGATTCGCTCAGTCGTGTGAGTGCGCGGGTGAGCGTCGAGGGGGCGCAAGGCAAAGCCGCCCGGTGTTGCATCGATCTCGGCAATGCCTTTGAGCAAAGTGCGCAAGCGTCCGATTTCGACACGCAGGCGCACCCGATGCGTCTCGTCGGGACGACGCAGGCGAAACGCCTCGGCAATCAACGTCTCTCTGTCGATATCCCCCGGCCACGCTCGCGCCAGATGCAGCGCAAGCGTGAACAACACCGGTCGTCTGGCCAGCGGACGCCACACGTTGCCCGTCCCGATGCCTCGACGGCAGGCATCGACCACCAGAGTGTCCGAGTGCAGGAGTGTGGCGGCCTCCGCGAGCGACAGCATCTGTTCGCCATCGCGATGCCACCGTCTCGCTGCCGGACGCCCCATCGTCTCGCGAAGACTCCGGACTTCGGCGCTGAGCGCCGGCACGTCGGCCGTCGCCGCCGCGGTCTGCGCCTGGTCGAGCGCGGCGTGAGCGTCGGCGATGCGTAGCGTACGTAAGGCAAGTTCCGCTGTCGTCAATGCGTGGACGGCCGTCAATCGTGCAGGGACGTGGGGCAACGGCGCGTCTTGCAAGGCAAGTGCTGCGGCATCGAGTTTGCCCAGCAACATCAGGCGCCGCGCAACGATCAGCCGCGCGAGCATGGCATTAGGGAAATCGGCGCGTTCGGTAAGCAGCGAAGCGGCGGCTTGCAGCGACCTGTGGGTGCCGCCGAGATCTCGCATGGCGAGCGCGACCTCGGCATCCGCAACGACACACCGTGCACGGGCGACCGACTCATGCGTGCCGAAGCCACGTGCAGCGCGCTTGAGCAGATCCCGGGCGCGAGCGAAATCCCCAAGCTGCGCCATCGCAATCCCACGCAACGCAAGGGCCGGTGGGTCATCGCGAAGCGCCACACGACGCAGTGCGCCGAGCGGATCGCCCGACGCCAGCGCGCGGGCCGAAGCGGCAATGAGGGAGTCCATCGCGGGATATTACCGCGCGCGACAGCGAAGTCAGGGATCGGGGCCTGACGAACGGTCGCACGACGGATGCGAAGTCTTGGGCCCAGTAACCGTTAAAATTGGGGTTTTCGTCCGGAATACGTCCATGTCTTTTGACTCGCTGGGTCTGATCGATCCGTTGCTGCGGAATTTGCAGGATCTAAACTACGAGACACCTACGCCAGTGCAGGCGAAGGCGATTCCTGCCGTCCTCGCGGGCAAGGACGTCATGGCGGCCGCGCAGACCGGTACAGGCAAGACGGCGGGTTTCGCGCTGCCGCTGTTGCAGCGCCTCGTGCAACTCGGACCGCAAGTGTCCAGCAATCGGGTGCGCGTGCTGGTGCTGGTGCCCACGCGCGAACTGGCGGAACAAGTGCTGCAAAGCTTCGTCGAGTACGGCAAGGGGCTCGGCTTGCGACTTCTCGCAGCCTACGGCGGCGTAAGTATCAATCCGCAAATGATGAAGTTGCGCAAGGGCGTGGATGTGCTCGTGGCGACGCCGGGCCGTCTGCTGGATCTGAATCGCCAGAACGCCGTGCAGTTCGACCAGGTTCAGACACTGGTGCTTGACGAAGCCGACCGTATGTTGGATCTCGGCTTCGCTCGCGAACTCAACGCGGTATTCGCAGCGCTTCCGGCCCAACGTCAGACGCTGTTGTTCTCAGCGACGTTCACCGACGACATTCGCGCGATGGCTGCGAACATTCTGCGCGAGCCGGTCGATATCAGCGTGAGTCCACGCAATGCCACGGCCAGCAAGATCAAGCAGTGGGTCATCCCGGTGGACAAGCGCAACAAGCCTGAGCTCTTCATGCATCTGGTCACGGAGAACGACTGGAAGCATGCGCTGGTGTTCGTCAAGACGCGCAATGGCGTGGACTATCTGGCGGGCGTTCTGGATGAAGCGGGCTACTCGGTCGACACCATCCACGGCGATAAGCCGCAGCCGGCGCGACTGCGTGCGCTGGAGCGCTTCAAGACAGGCGAAGTGCAGATGCTGGTGGCGACCGATGTCGCCGCGCGCGGACTGGACATCGACGACCTGCCGCTCGTCATCAACGTCGATCTGCCGATCGTGGCACAAGACTACGTGCACCGGATCGGACGTACCGGCCGTGCAGGGGCGAGCGGCGTAGCCGTATCGCTCGTGTGTGCCGACGAAGCGCCACAACTGGCCGCCATCGAAGCACTGATCCAGCAAACGCTACGTCGCGAGGAGGAGCCCGGCTTTGAAGCCGAACACCGTGTGCCGGAGACCAGCGCGACGGGGCAAGTCATCAAGAAGCCGAAAAAGCCGAAGAAACCGAAGGTGTTGCAGACCGGCGTGGGCACAACGCCCGCGTCGGGCAAGAAGCCGAAGCCACAACACAGCGAGAAGCCGCGCAAACCTGCGACACAGAGCCCGACATCGAAAGGCACCAGCCCGAAGCCCGCCAGTGGCAACCCGTTCGGCGGACAAAAGGCGCATAGCAAGCAGGCAAAAGACTCCGTCGCGAATTTACTTAGGCCCGCCGGTAAAACGGCAAATGGTCGCGGCAAACGATAGTCTCGAAACGTGAGCCCGCACGCTGGTTGCTCGGTACTCTCCAATGCCGTCGTCGCGTCGTTCAGCGCGGAGGCCCCCGGTTAGGTGCGACGACGGCTCTGCGTTTGAAGAATGCGTTGACGTGGCTACGGCCGGATACTACGGCCTACCGCACAGTGACACTTGATCCGAGCAACATGGTTGAGACGAAAATCAGAAATTGCTGGGCTTTTCGCAAACCCCTACGCAAATTACTCAATACCCCGTCACCACCGCAAACGCGAGTGCGCCGCCCGACAGCAACAGCAGCACGATGAACAGCGGCAGGATGAACTTGATCCACTGACCGAACCCCACACGTGCCGTGGCGAGATACGCGAGCAGCATGCCCGACGTCGGGGTAATCATATTCGTCAGTCCACCACCGAGCAGGAACGCCAGCACCGACGTCTGCGGACTGACGCCCGAGAGTTGCGCAATCGGTCCGATAATCGGCATGCTAACCGCCGCCTTGCCCGACACCGAGGGAATAAAGACGTCCAGCGCCATCTGTACGCCCATCAGGCCGTTTGCGACCGCCACCGCCGACTGTCCGCGCACCGTACGCGTGAAGTCGTTGATCAGCGTATCGAGCACATAGCTGCCATGCAGAATGATCTCGACGGACGCCGCGAGACCGATGAGCAATCCGGCGAGCATCATGCCCTTGAGCCCCTCGACGAAGGCATCCGCCGCCGTGCGCGAATCGAGACGACCGACGACGGCTGTCACAAGACTCGTCAGCACGTAAAAGGCCGACAACTCCAGATTGCCCCACTTCAGTTCGCGCGTGCCATAGACGAGCATCGCGGCCGCCACAGCCAGTACAAGCAGCGTCGCCTTGTGACGCCCCGACAATCGCGCGTGCAGATGCGCTACCGTCGCCATTTGCGCGCGCGCCTCGCTTAGCCGGTATTCGCTGCGATAGACGTGCCACAGAAAGTAGGCGATGCCCAGCGCCAGAAACACCACGAACACCGCGATACGCAAACCGATCCCGGAAAACAGCGGCAAGCCGACGAGCGGCTGCGCCACGGCCAGCGCCAGCGGGTTCGTCACCGATGCGATGTAGCCGATCTTTGCCGCAATCGCCACCAGCGCGACGGCAAACAGATTCGACAGTCCAAGTCGGCGCGTGAGCACCATCACCATAGGAATGACAACGAGATACTCGGAGATGAAGCCGAGCAGCGTGCTGCCTAACGCGATCAGCACCATCAACAGCGGTGCGAGCACGTACATGTTGCCGGACGTGAGCTGCAGCAGCCGGTCGATACCTGCGTCGATAGCTCCCGTCTTTCGCATCACGCCGAACATACCGCCGACGAACATCACCATGAAGATGAGCGGTGCATTCTTCACCAACCCTTGCGGCACCGAAAGAAACGCGGAGACGACGTTCGCCGGTTGTGCCTGCTCAGGCGTGCTGTGTGTGGCTTTGGGCGCGATCAGCATGCCGATGTCGTGCGCCTTCGGCACCACCTCGTACGTGCCCGGCACCACGAGCTTGCCGTCGCGCTCGAAGCGTCCGGCATCGACCCACCAAGTCATTGCCACGGCCATTACGAGCACCCACAGCATCATGACGACGGGGTGCAACATCTTGCCGTGTGGCTTCTCGGTATGTCCCGCAGGCGGGTCCGGCAATTCTGATTGCGAGGATGCGGAGTGCCCGTCGACGGGTGTCGGCGCGAGTGCTGTCATGTCTGTCCTGCCTGTTGTCTCTTGTTGTATTCGTGAAATGACGTCGCACTGCGCCTGAGGCAGTCGGCTACGCCACCTTATTGGCTTGCGCCTCGAACGGGGCCGGTGCGACAACGCCCCCCGTGTAACCCAGTTCAGCGGAAATCTGACGGCTGCACGCTTGCAGACGCTCCAGATAATCCGGGATCTCGATACGGCTGATGCGCGCTTCCGGCCCCGAAATCGAGAGCGCCGCAACGACCTCGCCCGACACGTCGCACACTGGCACCGCAATGGCGACGGCACCACTCGTGACTTCGCCCGCACTCATTGCATAGCCCTTGCGGGCGACGGCGGCGAGTTCATCCGCGAATGCCATCGCGTCGGCCGCAACCGGCACGTGCTTCATCCGCGCAAAAAACTCGTTGCGAATGGCGTCCTGCGAAAACGCGAGCAGCAATTTGCCCGATGCCCCCGAACTGAGCGGCCGACGATTGCCGACCGAGCCAACCGAGCGCACCTGATGCGTGGTTTCGCAACGCGCGACGCACACCGTTTCCAGCCCTTCGGGCACGCGCAGCACGACGGTCTCGTTGATCGCTTGATTGAGGGTCAGCATGTGCTTCTGCGCCGCGCGTACGAGAATGTTCTGCTGCGAAGCAGCCACCCCGATCACGAACGCCTGCGGGCCGAGCGCGTAGGTCGTCGTGCGCTCGTCCTGCAGCACGAAGCGGTTGTGCTCCAGCGTGCACAACATGCGATAAGTGCGTGACTTGTTGATGCCCAGACGGTTGGACAACTCGGTCACGCCCAGCCCCGGATGCTCCGCTACGAGCGAGAGCAGTTTCAGGGCGCTGTCGACGGAATCGACGATGTAGTTCATGGGATTTCCTTCGGGCTTGACTGCGAGCGGACCCATCGGGCGAGCGCAGCCGTGAACGTTTCCAGATGGCGCCCGAGCGTATCAAATCCTGCGTGCTTCACAAAGCGCGCCTCATCCATGTACAACGCGCGGTTGATTTCGATTTGCAGGCTCGAACGGCGGCGGGCCGGATCGCTCACCGCCGTGAGCAGATCGCCGCCCTGATACGGCGTATTGACCTGAACCCGATAGCCCAGTTCGCGAAGCTGGTCGGCGACCCACTGCGTGAATGCCGGATCGGACGTCGTGCCCAGCCGGTCGCTCACCACCATATCGGGGCGCGCCGCACCGTCGTCCACATTCATGGCGTTACCGCGCGACTTCATCGAATGACAGTCGACGTGCCACAACGCGCCGTGACGCGCATAGGCGTCCTGCGCCGCATCGATCAGCGCCTGACGGTACGGCAGGTAATACGCGTCGATGCGATGACGCACCTCGGCCACCGTCAGCTTCCGGTCGTACATCGGCATGCCAGGCAGGGCGTAGCGGCGCAGCAGCCCCATGCCGCGCGCCGAGTACTTCTCCGGCGCAATCGGACCGGGCCAGGGCGCGTCGAGCATGTCGGCGTCGATGTCGGTCACGGCACGATTGGCGTCGATGTACATGCGCGGGAAGTTTGCGGCGATCAGCGTGCCGCCGTGGCGTGGCACACACGCCCAAAGCTCGTCGACGAAGGCGTCCCAGCCGGTGAGGAGCGCAGCATGCGGCACCAACGTGTGGAAGTCGTCCGGCATGCCGACGCCGCTATGCGGCGAGTCGAAGACGATCGGTAAAGACACGCTGGACAAGTCGGCCGCGCCCGCAGCCGGACGCATGACGACGCACGCTTCGCTGCGCGACACGCAAATGTCTGCCGACGAATCCGTTGTGCGGTTCGCGTCTTCGGCCTTGTTGTTTTCTTGCGTCACCATCAAAAATTTTTTCCGCGTTCCCACGACCGCTGACCGGTCGAAATCGCTCCCATCGAAGCTCACGAATTCTTTGTTGTTTTATTTATTAAAACAACGTATTGAAAATTAAACATCAAAAATTTGAGCCGGTCAATTGAGGAATCTGTCATCGACGTACGGGATGACAAATACCTTACCGACCATCTCGGCAAAAACCAATGCCATCAAGCATGTTTTAGTGATTGAAATACAAAAATCGGCAATCCCCTCTGCACCTGTCTGCTCGATTTTTTTCCGATGGTTGACGTGTCAGAAGCATCAACTCGATAATTTTCAAAACATTGTTTTAATTATTAAAACATCTGTAACAAACCAAATTTCACACAAACACCCGGAGGGGGGATATGAAGCACAAGGCCTGGCCAATCGCTCGCGTGGCCGTCATGGGGATGGGAATGGCACTGACGGGGCTCAGCACGTCGGCGCTCGCGCAATCCAACGTCACGCTTTACGGCCTGATCGATAGCGGACTGACCTATGTCAGCAAAGTCGCGGGACCGACGGGGACCGCCACCGGCAGCCGTTTCAGCGTGGACAGCGGCGATCTCCAGCAATCGCGCTGGGGTATGAAGGGGACGGAAGATCTCGGCGGCGGTCTGAAGGCGCTGTTCATCCTTGAGGGCGGCTTCTCAGTGGCGAACGGCACGTCCGGTCAGGGCAATCTGCCGCTCGGACGCACGTCCGTCGTCGGCCTGTCCAGCCCGTACGGGACGGTGCAAATTGGCCGCCGCAAGGATTACATCGACGAGATCGCCACCTGGTATTCGAGCGTCTACAACTTCGGCGTCTTCATCAACGGCGTTCACGACAACAACCTCGACCGCGTTGGCGGCAATCGCGCCAATAACTCGATCCGTTACGACACGCCGGACTTCCGTGGGCTGACCGCCAACGTGACGTATGGCTTCGGCGGGACCGCCGGGTCGATGGCCACGGGGCAATCGCTGGGCTTCGGCGCGAACTACAAGTACGGCGGTTTCGGCGTGGGCTTCGGCTATTGGCAGTCGCGTCTGGGCACCGGCACGGCGAGCACGAACACATCGAGCGACGTGGGTGCGTCATCCGGCGCAGGCTGCGATCCGGCCTACGGCAATGCAGGCGCGGTGTGTATCCGCACGTGGATGGTAGGCACGAGCTACAAGTGGGATAAGGCGCGCGTCTACGCGTCGTGGTCGCGCACGTTGCAGCCGCTCGCGCGCTTCGGTGGCACCGCCGCCCCGTTCGCAACGACGTTTACCAGCACAGCAAGCAGTGGCGCATTCGCGGCCGCAGGGTCGAACAACAACGCGACGAACGTCTTCGACGTGGGCGTGAACTACTGGGTACTGCCGAATCTGGAACTGATCGGCGCAGTCCTGCACTCGCGCTACTCGTTCGTGGGCGCACCGGCGACGGGTCGTCTGCTGCAATTCAACGTCGGCCTGGACTACTTCCTGTCCAAACGCACCGACATCTACACGTACTTCGCCAACTTGCGCGCGACAGACATGTACAACCCGGGCATCACGGGTGGCGCACCGGGACGCGATGCGACTCAGAACGCCATGACCATCGGCATGCGTCATACGTTCTGACGCGGCCCAGACTATAGGTAGGAAAGCGTAGGAAAGCCGCACCCTGCAACGGGGTGCGGCGGTGCTTTACCGGACTCAGCGGGGAGGCGACTCCCCGTCGTCCCGGCAATCGCTCCCGGAACAGCGCGACGGCGCACCGCGCGCATGCGCGGTATGTCCGGACGACGTGCCCTGACGTCCGAAGCCAATCTGCTGAAAAACACCGCCACCGATCTCGAATCCGGTGGCGTAGTGATAAGCGGCAACGGTCGAACCAAGTGCCACCGACAGCAACAACAACGTACCCGTACGCCAGCGGCGTCGGACCGTGGAAGCCATGTCTCCTCCCTGTCAGAGGTCGGCCCGCTCGGAAGACATCTGTCGCCGGTTCCAGGTAAACAGCACGCCGGCACGGCTACGTCTTGGCGGGGATCGAGTTTCCAGTCACTACTGAGTCTCGTTTTTTCGCGATTCTGCACGCGTCAGCCGCGAATTGTCACCCCGGCTATCCCTAAGACCGAGCAAATATATCGTGATGTGATATATTTTTTGGCTTTCGGACATATCCCATTTCCCTGACGGCCGACTTATGACTGCACCGACTCCGCCGAATGCACCGATCACAGGCGACGCGCTGACCAAGAGCGATTTCGAAGCGCTCTCCGAGTTTCGTTATCGTCTGCGCCGCTTCCTCAATTTCAGCGAGACGGCGGCACGCGAAGGGGGTATCACACCCCAGCAGTATCTGTTGTTGCTGCACGTCAAAGGTATCCCGGGACGCGAGTGGGCGTCCATCAGTGAATTGGCGGAGCGCCTGCAAGCGGTGCACCACAGCGTGGTGGCCCTCGTCGCACGATGCGAGAAGGCTGGCCTCGTGACCCGCCGCCAGAACGAGAGCGACCGGCGCGTGGTCGAGGTGCATCTCTCGCCGAGCGGCGAAGCCTGCCTCGCGAATCTCGCCGCGCAGCACCGCAACGAATTGAGCACGTTTGCGGACATCTTCCACATTCGTGGCGTTCATCTGTAATTCCCAGGACTGTCATGGCGACCGCTTCTCAACCGGCTCCTCAAGCTGCTTCGGTGAGTGCGTCTCAATCGACGCATGCGTCGAACACCCATCACTCACCGCTCACGCCCATGGCCTTGCCGGAACACGCCCGCGACTTCGCGCGCGCGCCGGGACTGCCACGCCTCATCGCACTGGCCGCCGTTATCGGCTTCTGCGGCGTGCCCGCCGCCTGGTTGCTGCTGAACCTGATTCAGGGCTTCACCAACCTCTTCTTCTATCAGACGCTCTCGTTCACCCCGCACTCCCCCGCGGGCAATACGCTCGGTGCCGTGGTCATCGTACTGCCGGTCATCGGCGGTCTGATCGTGGGCGCCATGGCGCGCTTTGGCAGCGACAAGATTCGCGGCCACGGCATTCCGGAAGCGATCGAAGCGATACTGTTCGGCAAGAGCAAGATGTCGCCGCGCGTGGCCGTGCTCAAACCGCTGTCTTCAGGCATTGTGATCGGCAGTGGCGGACCGTTCGGCGCGGAAGGTCCGATCATCATGACGGGCGGGGCCATCGGCTCGCTGATCGCGCAGTATTTCCACCTGAGCGCCGCCGAACGCAAGACGCTGCTCGTAGCGGGTGCCACTGCGGGCATGACCGCCGTGTTCGGCACGCCGGTCGCGGCCGTGCTGCTCGCTGTCGAACTGCTGCTGTTCGAATGGCGTCCGCGCAGCCTTCTGCCGGTGATCGTGGCGTGTGCCGTAGCCGGTTTTGCGCGGCCGTTGCTGCTCGAAGCCGGGCCGCTCTTCCCGATGACGACGCCCGCCGTCTCCCTGATTGCACTGGCGTCGTGCGTGATCGCGGGCGTGTGCGCCGGGCTGCTGTCGGCCGGGATGTCGCGCGCGCTTTACGCCATCGAAGACGCCTTCCACAAGCTCCCTGTGCACTGGATGTGGTGGCCAGCCATTGGCGGCCTCGCCGTGGGTATCGGCGGCTATCTCGAACCGCGCGCGCTGGGTGTCGGTTACGACGTGATCGCCGACCTGCTCGCCGGTCATTTCACGCTGCATGCGGCAGCGGCGCTACTGCTCGTCAAGGCGCTGATCTGGGCAATTGCACTCGGCTCGTGCACTTCCGGCGGCGTGCTCGCCCCGCTGCTCATGATCGGCGCCGGTCTGGGGACGTTGCTCGCACCGATTCTGCCCGGCGGCGACATCACTTTGTGGGCGCTCGTGTGCATGGCCGCCACCCTCGCAGGTGTGCTCGGTGCCCCGCTCACGGCCATCGTCTTCGCGTTGGGACTCACTCACGACGTCAATGCGCTACTGCCGTTGTTGCTGACCTGCGGCGTGTCGTACGGCGTAACAATCTGGATCATGCCGCGCTCGATCATGACGGAGAAGATTGCGCGGCGCGGACGTCACATTCACCGTGAATACGGCGTCGATCCGCTGGAGCGTCTTCACATCGGCGAATTGATGACGCACGAGCCGGAAGCGCTTGTCGCCGACATGACCATCGACGAAGCCGCGAAATGCGCCTTTGGGGCGACGCAACGTCACCGCGCTTATCCGGTGATCGACGCCTCACGTGCCGTGCTAGGCATGGTCGACCGTCAGGCGCTCACGCGGGCACAGGAACAAGGTCTGCAAACGCTTGGCCAGCTATATGGCGTGAATCCGCCGCTCGTCGCCCTGCCGACCGAAACCGGACGCATCGTATCGGCCCGCTTAGCCGCGCACCATCTGGAGCGTCTTCCGGTGGTGAGCGACGCCACTTCGCGCAAGCTCACTGGCATCATCAGCCGCAGCGACCTCGTCAAACCTGCCGAACACTGGTGCGCTGAAGAGGAAGTGCGCGAGCGTATGCTGCACCTCGGACGCAAACGTCGCTGAGAGTCATCCCCCACTTACGCAAGCGCTCCACGCCGGGTGCGCGTCGACACCATTGACGCGCGCCCGGCCGTTGATCCACCATCGGGGCTTCCTCCCACCGAATGCGCACCGGCGCGTGCGCCTCCACCCGATGGCGACGACCCGATCCTCCAAAGCTTCGTCCTCCGCAACAACGCCGCCCAAAGCCCCCGACACGCGCATACGCATCGGCGTCGGCGGCTGGAACTTCGCGCCATGGCAAGACACGTTCTATCCCGAGAAGTGGCCCAAGCGACGTGAGCTCGAATACGCGAGCCGTCACCTCACGTCCATCGAAATCAACAGCACGTTTTACGGCTCGCAAAGGCCCGCAACATTCCGCAACTGGTTCGACGAAACGCCGGACGATTTCGTGTTCTCGGTCAAGGCGTCACGCTACGCCACGCACCGGCGTGTGCTGGGGGAAGCGGGTGAATCCGTGGCGCGTTTCTTCGATAGCGGCGTGCTGGAGCTCGACAAGAAACTCGGCCCGGTGAACTGGCAGTTCGCGCCGACGAAACAGTTCGACGCAGAGGACTTCGAGCATTTTCTGAGCCTGCTGCCGAAGTCTGCGAACGGGCACACAATTCGCCACGCCCTGGAAGTCCGACATGAGTCCTTTGCCGTGCCCGAGTTCGTCGCACTTGCACGCAAGTACAAGATGGCCATCGTGCTCGCAGGTGATGCCAAATTCCCGTGCATCGCAGACATTACTGCGCCCTTCGTCTACGCACGCCTTATGGGCACCGAGGAACGCTACAAACTCGGCTACGCGCCTAAAGCCATGACGCAGTGGCTAGGCCGCGCGACCACGTTTGCGAACGGCGGCGTTCCGGACGATCTCGATACGGTGGCCAAAGCCCCGCCCAAGGCCAAGCATCGCGACGTCTTTCTCTATGTCATCAGCGGCTTCAAGGAACGCAACCCGGCCGCTGCGATGGCGATGATCGAGGCACTCGCCAGGCGAAAATAGAACGCCCATAAAAAAAAGCGGCGCACAAAGCGCCGCGTCGATACAGCCACTGCTACGGCCAAACGATTAGCCGCATACACTTCGAGCGTCAGTGCATCGCGGCCGAGTTGCGTGCCTCGCTTGCGTTCTGTGCCGGACGGTTGCCGCTCGAACGCTCCCATGCGTTCTTGGCGAGCAGCGCGACGGTTGCGATCACGGCCGGAATTGCCAGCAGCGAAAACGTGGCCGAAAAGCCGAGATGACGACGCACCAGCTCTGCACCGAGCAGCGCACCGGCAATGCCGCCGAAGCGACCGATGCCGAGCATCCAGGCCACGCCGGTCGCACGACCGTTCGTCGGATAGAACATCGCCGCCAGCGACGGCATGGACGATTGCGCACCGTTCATCGCCGTGCCCGCAAGGAAGATCAGCGTCACGAGCATGCCGATGTTGCCAATCGCCTGTCCGACGGCATAGACCAGCACAGCGGTCAGCGCATAGCCCACGGCCACGACCTTCTGCGCGTTGAACTTGTCCATCAGCCAGCCCGACAGAATCGTGCCGATGCCACCGCCCAGCGGGAACAATGCCGTTATCAACGCAGCGCGCTCAATCGTGAAACCCGCATCCTTGAACAGAATCGGCATCCAGCTCGTGAGCAGATAGAAGATCACCAGCCCCATGAAGTAGGTAACCCACAGCATCAGCGAACCGAAACCGTATTGCTTGGACAGCACCACACCCATCGCCGATCCGGCACGCTTCGGTGCGGCTTCCACGACCGTGAATGCGCCAACGTCATCGAGCGATTCGCCCGAGATGCGCGACAGAACGCGACGCACACGCTCCACCGGCTTGTGCTTGACCACAAGAAACTTCACCGACTCCGGCAGACAAACGATCAGCAGCACCGACAGCACCAGCGGAAGCACGCCGCCGAGCACGAGCACGCTATGCCAGCCGAAGTGCGGAATCAGCCACGAGGCGACAAATCCGCCGACCGATGCGCCCAGCGGAAAGCCGCAGAACATGGTGTTGACGATCACCGCACGGCGAGCTTCCGGCGCGTACTCGGAAATCAGCGTCACGGCGTTGGGCATGGCCGCGCCCAGACCGAGGCCCGTGAGAAAACGCAGCACGGTCAGCGTCTGGAGATCCTGCGCAAATGCCGTCGCGAGACTGGCGATGCCGAAGAACACCACCGACAGCACGAGCATCGTCTTGCGACCGACCTTGTCGGCGAGCGGCCCGGCGAAGATCGCGCCGCCGGCCAGACCGAAGAGCGCCGCCGAGAGTACCGGGCCGAGCGAGCCCTTGTCGATGTGCCATTGCTGCACCAGCGAGGGCGCAATGTAACCGATGGCCGCCGTATCGAATCCGTCGATGGCCACGATGAAGAAACACAGGATCAGCACCAGCCACTGATAGCCGGAAAATCGCTGTGCGTTGATGTAGGCGGGCACGTCCACCGTGCGCGGTTGATTCATGACGCTGTCTCCTCGGGGCGGTGCCGCCCCGTTGTTCATTCCATTATTTTTTTGAAATCGTCGCCGCCGGAGCGCGCCCGAATGTCGGGGGTCGTGCGCGTGAAGGTGTCCGGCTCGATGACTGCCCGCCGTCTTGATGCGGCATTACAGCGAAGCGGATTTCTGCCGCTAATGTACGTCCTTACCTTGCCCGTCGAAATGATCTTTCGTCAAGCCATCCATAACGGGCAGTTATGGATGACTTGACGCCCGAAACGCTCAGGCCAGCGGCAGACCGACGTAATTCTCCGCCAACATGAGCGACGCCGCGCGCGAGCTGACCACGTACTCCAGCTCCGAGCGCTGCATCTGCTGTTCGAACGGCGTGGCATCGTCGATTCGATGCAGCATGCGCGTCATCCAGTACGAGAAATGCTCCGCACGCCAGATGCGCTTGAGCGCCGCCTCCGAATAGCCTTGCAGTGCGGTTTCACTGTCGCGATGAAAGAAGTCATCGAGCGCACGCGCCAGACGCCACACGTCCGCCACCGCCAGATTCATGCCCTTCGCGCCGGTCGGCGGCACGATGTGGGCGGCGTCGCCCGCCAGGAACAGACGCCCGTACTGCATCGGCGTCGCCACGAAGCTGCGCATTGCAACCACGTTCTTCTGGAAGATCGGCCCCTCCTTGAGACGCCAGCCATCGTCGCTCTCGGTACGTGCATGCAGTTCTTCCCAGATTCGTGCGTCGCTCCATTCCTCGGCGCGTTCGTTCGGATCGCACTGGAAGTACATGCGCTGCACCGTGGGCGAGCGCGTACTGATCAGCGCGAAGCCACGCTCGTGCGAGGCGTAGATCAATTCGTCCGACGACGGCGGGGCCTCGACCAGCACGCCGAACCAACCGAACGGATACACGCGTTGGTATTCCTTACGCACCGACGTCGGGATGGCCGGGCGGCAGACGCCGTGGAAGCCGTCGCAGCCTGCAATGAAATCGCACGTGAGTCGACGCGACTGACCGTCCACCGTGAACTGCACACTCGGTTGCGTGCTATCGATGTCGTTCACCGAGACGTCGGACACGTCGAACAGAATCTCGCCCTCTGCCGCTTCTCGTGCAGCGATCAGATCCTTGATGACTTCGTGCTGCGCATAGACGGTAATTGCGCGGCCGGTCAGTTCCGTGAGCGCAATGCGGTGACGCTGTCCGCCGAACGCCAGCTCGACGCCGTGGTGCACCGCGCCTTCGCGACGCATGCGCTCACCCACGCCGGTCTCGTTCAGGATATCCATCGTGCCCTGCTCCAGCACACCGGCACGAATGGTTGACTCGACGGCTGCACGGGAGCGCGATTCGAGCACGATGGACTCGATGCCTTGCAAATGCAGCAGATGGGACAGCAGCAGACCGGCAGGACCGGCACCGACGATGACGACAGGGTAATGGGTGCGCATGAGTTGTCTCCTTTCATTGCACCGCCCGCGCCCGGCACACCTGCGCCGGACATCTCGTGACAGGAAAACGGCCTGTCGGCGGATTGCATTTCTTGGATGCTTCACGCCAACCACCCCAACTTAGGACTGCGCGTAAACGAGCATGTCCTAAGTCATTTTGATGCCTTGTCACGAGGGGCGAATGCGTCATATCTTATGGAGCGCGCACGTCGCGTTGAATGGATGAATCGACGACTTTCTTGTACTTTTTCGACAACTTCGACCAAGGGAAAACCAGTATGTCAGGCGCGTCATCCCGGCTGCGCGCGGCGCGCGAGACGATTCCGGAATTCTCCTTGTATGGCGAGTTGACGGAAACAGACAGCGGCGACTTCGTCCATATCGAATGGATCGAGACACGCAGCCGCCTTTACGACTGGCATATCGATACGCATCGCCATCTGGGGTTGTTTCAGGTGCTCGCGATTTTCGAGGGCACAGTGGAAGCCAATGTCGACGACGCGACGTGGGAAGTCGAGGGTCCGGCCGTCATCACGGTGCATCCGTCGGCCGTGCACAACTTCCGCTTCTCGCGCGGGGCGCATGGCTTCGTGCTTACGATGGCGCAGAGCGTGCCGTTCGATGCCGCCATCGGCGCGGATGCCGATATGGCGTCGCTGCTGCGAAAACCGTGGCTATTCCCGCTGGCCGATGCGCCGCAAACACGCGACCGTCTCTACACGCTGCTGGGCCTCGTCATGGACGAGTTCTCGCGCCCGCAACTGGGGCACGCGGAGATGGTCGGATGGCTCACGCGCAGCATTCTGCTGTTGCTCGCCCGTCTGCATGCGCATCACGATTCGGCCACGCGCACGGGGCGTACCGAACTGGATCTGTTCGCGCGCTTTCGCGCGCTGGTGGAGGCACATTACACCGAAGCGTGGGCCGTCCCGGCGTATGCGCAACGGTTGCATGTGACGGAGAGCAAGCTCAATCGTCTGTGCCGACGCATCTCGGGCAAATCGGCGTTCGATCTGGTGCAGGACCGGCTGATGCTGGAGGCGAGACGCAAGCTGATCTACATTCCCGCGCCGGTCTCTCATGTTGCCTACGAACTGGGGTTTCAGGATCCCGCGTACTTCTGCCGCGTGTTCAAACGACATGTCGGCGTCACGCCGTCGGCCTTCCGGCGAACGGCGCAACACGCGCATCTGGGCGACGAATCCGATCTTACGGCGGATCTCGTCGCTGCCATGACCGAATGATCACGCACGCAGGAAGGTCAGCAACGCCTCGGTGACGGCCGAGGCACACTCGATGTTCGAGAGGTGTGCGCCCGGCACGATGACCTGCTGCGCCCCCGGAATGCGCTCGACCATCGCCGTGGACATCGCAGGTGGGGTCGCCAGATCGCCCGAGCCGGTAATGACCAGCGTCGGCGCGGTAATCGCGGCGATCTCGTCCAACTGATTCATGTCGCGCACCGCCGCGCAAGCGGCCGCATACCCGGCGGGTGCGAGCGAGCGGAACATCGCCTTCATGCGCTCGACAGTCGCGCCCTCGCGCTCGGCGAACTCCGGCGTGAACCAGCGCGAGACCACCGCATCGGTCACGGCGTTCATGCCGTCGGCCTGCACGGCGCGAATGCGACCGTTCCACACGTCTTCCGCACCGATGTGCGCCGACGAGCAGACAATGGCGAGACGATTCAGGCGCTGCGGCGCGTGAATGCCCAGCCACATGCCCGTCATCCCGCCCATCGACACGCCCGCGAGGCTCGCACGCTCGATGTCGAGCGCGTCGAGCAACGCCACAACATCGCGCCCCAACTGGTCGATGACGTACGGTCCCGGCGTGACGGACGAGCCGCCATGGCCCCGCGTGTCGTAACGGATGACACGAAACTCGCGCGCGAGCGCGGGCACTTGCGGCGCCCACATATCGAGCGTCGTGCCGAGCGAGTTGGACAACACCAGCGCAGGTGCATGGTCGTCGCCATCGATGGCGATGCGCAACTGGGCGTCGCCCACGTCGATCAGACGTTCTACCGTCATTTGCTTCGTCTCCTCAGGCGGTCTTCTCATCACCCACATGACCCACGTCGGGCACGCGCGTGGTCGATCCCGGCTCGGCGGCTTCCATTTCCGCGAAGACCTTCTCGGCATCGTGAATCGCCTGATTGGCGGCGGGCAGTCCGGCGTACAGCGCGGCGTGCATGAACAGTTCCTTCATTTCCTCGCGCGTCACGCCGTTGTTGAACGCTGCGCGCACGTGCATGCGGAATTCGTCGCCGCGATTAAGGGCGATGAGCAGCGACAGCGTGATCATGCTGCGCATGTGGCGCGTCAATCCCGGGCGCGTCCAGATATCGCCCCAGGCGAAGCGCGTGATGAAGTCCTGAAAGTCTTCGTTGAAGTCGTTGCGGCGCGTGAGCGTGCGGTCGACGTGCGCGTCGCCGAGCACACCGCGTCGTACTTGCATGCCGTTGTCGTAGCGTTCCTGATCGTTCATTTGGATGTCCTGCCGTGTTGGGTTGACGGCACCGCCGCATCCGCGAGCGCGAGCACCTGACTCACGAACGTATCGGCAGCGCCCAGATAGTGTTGTGGGTCCGTCAGGCGTTCGAGCGCCTCGACGGACAGCACGCGCGTGATCTCGGTGTCTTCACGCAGGACATCGAGCAAATGACGCTGCTGCGCGAGCGCATCGCGGCAACGCGCTTCCACGCGACGATGTGCTTCGAGCCGTCCCATCGATTCGCCCAGCGCCATCGTCACGGCTTCGGCCATGATGAGCCCGTGCGTGACGTCGAGATTGGCGCGCATGCGGGCCGTATCGACCGTCCAATCGTTCACGAGCGCGCGCGCCGTCGCCAGCGCACCACCGCACAACATGAGCAGCTCGGGCAGCGTTTCCCACTCGGCGTGCCAGGTGCCCAGTCCGCGCTCGTGGTCCTGCTGCATCGCGGAGAACAACGTCGCGACGAGCTGTGGCGTGCGTGCGGCAGCCGCAAGGATGGCCGCGCAGCCGACCGGATTGCGCTTGTGCGGCATGGTGGACGAGCCACCACGTCCCGCGCCGGAGGCTTCGGCGATCTCGCCGACTTCCGTTTGCGTCAGCAGCGCCGTATCGCGTGCGAACTTGCCGAGCGAGCCGGTCAGCGTTGCGGCCCAGCTTCCCACGCGTACGATGCGATCACGCTGGCCGTGCCACGGCGTCGCGCCTTCGGACAGACCGAGATGACTTGCGAGCGCCGTCGCGACGGCCGGGCCTTGCGTGCCGAGCGACGCCAGCGTGCCCGCAGCGCCACCGAACTGCACGCAGAGTACCTGTTCGCGCACGCTGGCGAGGTCGGCGCGCGCGCGCAACAAAGTGTCGAGTGTACCGGCGAGTTTGAGACCGAAGGTGATCGGCAACGCGTGCTGGAGCCACGTACGGCCGATCATGACCGTCGCGCGATGTTGCCGGACCTGCTCGGCGAGCGTAGCGATCAGCGCGTCGAGATCCGCACCGAGGTCGTCGAGCGCACCTCGCACTTGCAGGATGAGGCCGGTATCGATGGCGTCCTGACTGGTCGCGCCCCAATGAACGAAGCGGGCGGCATCGGCGTCGTGCGTCTTCACGCGCGCCGTCAGTTGCTTGACCAACGGAATGGCGAGGTTGCCCGCGCAGGCGGCGGCGTCGCGCAATGCCATCCAGTCGAGATCGCCCGCACGTGCGGCCGCAGTGATCGGCGCGACGGCGGCGGCCGGGATCAGGCCGACTTCGGCTTCAGCGGCGGCGAGCGCCACTTCGAAGTCGAGCATGCCCTGCAATGTGGCGTCGCGGGAGAATCGCGCCGACACGGCAGCGCCGCGCAGTAAAGAGTCAAGCAGTTCCGTCATCAGAGAATTCGATGCGTTGCAACAATGCAGATACGGCCACAGGCTGCCGGCATTCGCATGCCGGCAGCCCGAAGCCGCGCCAGATTCAGCGTGACATGACAGACGTCAGAGGTCGAGGAACACCGTCTCCTCGTCGCCCTGCATGCGAATGTCGAACCGGTACGTCACACGCCCGCCGTTCACCTCACGGCGTGCAATCAGCGTGTGACGGCGCTCGGACGGCACTTGTTGCAGTACGGGGTCGGCCGCATTGGCCGCTGCCTCATCGTCGAAATAGATACGCGTAAACAGATGATTGAGCAAGCCCCGCATCGTCAGAATCACGTCGATGCGCGGTGCGTCGCCCTGCGCAGCCACGCCAGGCTTGATCGTCTCGATGACGAAGCGGTTCTCGGCGTCTGTGCCCGTGCCGCAACGGGCCGCCCCCGCGAAGCCGGTGCGCTCGATGTCTTCGGCGGTCTCGACGTAGCGGCCGTGGGCGTCCGCCTGCACGATTTCGATAAGCGCGTCGTTGACCGGATTGCCCGCACCGTCGAGCACCTGCCCGATCAGGCGGATGTGCTCACCTTCTGCGTGGTCGGCAGCGACCACCGGCGTGAAGGCGCTCTTGAAGTCGTACAGATACTGCTCCGGCGACAGGCCATAAGCGAAGTACGGGCCGACGGTCTGCGACGGCGTTTGCTTGAATTCGGGAGTAGTGGACATGGCTCAGGACTCCATCGGCGTTTGGTCGGCACCGCGCAGGACGATGTCGAATTCGTAACCCAGTGCGTACTCCGGCTCGGTGATGTCCATCGAGAAGCGCGCGATCAGGCGGTCGCGGGCATGGGCCGGCGTTGCTTCGAAGATCGGATCGTAGGCGAGCAGCGGATCGCCCGGGAAGTACATCTGCGTGACCAGACGGGTCGCAAAGTAATGGCCGAACACCGAGAAGTGCAGATGCTGGGGACGCCACGCGTTGTGGTGGTTCTTCCACGGATACGCGCCCGGCTTGATCGTCAGGAATTTGTAGCGGCCTTCGGCGTCGGTCATGGCGCGACCGGCCCCGAGGAAGTTCGGATCGAGCGGCGCGTCGTGCTGGTCGACCTTGTGCACATAGCGCCCGCACGCGTTGGCCTGCCACAGCTCCACGAGCGTGTTCGGCACCGGACGTCCGCCTTCGTCGAGCACGCGGCCCGTGACGATCATGCGCTCGCCCAGCGGCTCGCCGTTTCGCACCGCGTTACGCGTAAGGTCGTTGTCGAGCGCACCGATGATGCCGTTGCCATAGACCGGCGAGCGCAGGTCGGCCAGGTTCTGCTTCACCGGCACGAGCAATTGTTTGGGGCCGCGCAGCGCCGTGGACTTGTACCCGCTATCGATGAGCTTGGGATGCGAATCCCAGTCGCGGGGGCGCAGGACGGTTGTCGTCTTCGACATGGTCTCACTCCATTTTGTGTTGACTGATCTGGCAGGCGCGTTGGCCGGTCACCAGCTTGTTTTCGACACTATATCCATAATCAACGGATATATTTATTGACATTTTCTTAGGCTTTTCATAACTTTCCGGCATGGAAAGACACCTACTCGACGGACGCATCAAGCTGCGTCATCTGCAATGCCTGCTGGCCGTCGCCCAGCACGGCAGCTTGCAGCGCGCGGCGGAAGCCCTGTCCATTACCCAGCCCGCCGTCAGCAAGACGATTGCCGAGCTCGAAGGGCTGCTGGGTGTGCGTCTGTTCGATCGGGGTCGTAACGGGGCCCGGCCCACGGCCCAGGCCGAGCTGTTCCTGCGCCATGCGGGGGCGAGCGTCAGTGCGTTGCGTCAGGGCATCGACGTGCTCTCGCGTGCCGTCGGCCAGACCGGCGGCGTGATCGAGATCGCCGTGCTGCCCACGCTCGCGGCCGCGATGATGCCCGGCGTGCTCGAAGCGTTCCGGCGCGAATGGCCGGGCATCGTCGTGCAAGTGCATACCGGTGCCAACCAGCAACTCCTCACGCAACTGAAGTCCGGTCAGGTCGCGCTGGCGCTGGGGCGGATGTCTGACCCCGAAGGCATGGCTGGGCTGACGTTCGAACATCTGTGCGCCACGCCGCTTAGTGTCGTCGTGCGGCCCGAGCATCCGCTGGTGCAGAAGCGCAGCGTGTCGATGGCGGATATCGCCCACCATCACGTGATCCTGCCGCCGTACGGCACGATCCTGCGTCACACGGCGGACAGCTTTCTGCGTGCGCACGGTGTCGGCACGCTCGACGACTATTCCGAACTGCTCTCGATGTCGCTCGCCCGCGCGATGACCTTGCGCGACGACGTCGTCTGGATCGCCTCGGAGATCACCGTGCAGGACGACCTCGCCGATGGCGCACTGTGCGCTCTGCCCTTCGCGACGAAAGGCACCGAGGAGTCCATCGGCATTCTGTGGCGTAACGACACCGTGCCGACACCGCCCGGGCAGACGCTCATCAGCGCCATGCGCGAAGCCGCGCGCCTGCGTTACGGCATGCCGGGGTTGCGCTGACGACATCTCGGCTCACGCCTCGGCGGCGGTCATTGTGTCCGACACGGCCGCCAGCCCGAGCATGCGCACGGCGTTGCCCTTGAGCAGTAGCGGTTTGACCTCGTCGCGAAAGCCCGCCGTCTCGAAATCCTTGAGCCAGCGGTCCGGTGCGATGAGCGGGAAATCCGAGCCGAACAGCATCTTCTCGCGCAGCAGCGAATTCGCGTACTGAATCAGCTCCGGCGAGAAGTACTTGGGCGACCATCCCGACAGATCGATGTAGACGTTCGGCTTGTGCAGCGCGATGGACAGTGCCTGCGATTGCCACGGCCACGACGGATGCGCGATCACGATGTTCATATCCGGGAAGTCGGTCGCCACGTCGTCGAGATGGATCGGCTCCGAGTATTTCAGCCGCAATCCGCCGCCACCCGGCATGCCCGAGCCGATCCCCGAATGCCCGCTGTGGAACACTGCCGTGAGCTTGTGCTCGGCGATGAGTTCGTACATCGGGTACGCCATGCGGTCGTTGGCGAAGAAGCCCTGCATGGTCGGATGGAACTTGAACCCGCGCACACCGAATTCTTCGACCAGCCGACGCGCCTCGCGCACGCCCATCTTGCCCTTGTGCGGATCGATGCTCGCGAACGCGATCATGATGTCGGCGTTCTCCTGCGCAAAGCCCGCGATCTCCTCGTTCGGAATGCGGCGTCGGCCGATGTTCGCTTCGCAGTCGACGGTAAACATCACAAAGCCGATATTGCGCTCGCGGTAATGCGCAATGGTCTCGGGAATCGTGGGGCGGCGATTCTGCTTGAGCACCGTACCGAAGTACTTGTCGGCGGCGTCGTCGAACGCCTTGCCGAACAGGTCCGGTGGCTGGCAGCAAGACACTTCCGCGTGCACGTGGGTGTCGATAGCGACGAGATTGTCGAGGTTCATTCGGCGGTCTCCGGATCCTGAATCTGCGATGCGACGATCGCCATCGCGCGACGCGTATGCGGTAGTTCGAACTTCAGCCAATAGCGCGCGGCGCGGCGTTTGGCATCCGACGCACTGCCCGCCCCGGCCTCCGCCATCGATGCCTGCGCCCAAAGCCCGGCCATCGACAAGCCGTGAACCGCCTGCATGACTTCCCCGGCGACGCACAGCGCTGCACGCGGCGTCGCTCGCGCCAAAGCGATGAGCGAGGGCATCAGGTCAGTCCACGCATCGAAGCCGTGAAGTGCGTCGTCGAAACCGTTCAATCGTTCCAGCGCCCGCGCTTCCCTCACCTGCGCCTGCCCCCACGCCAGCCAGCGCGACAGCGTCACGCCGTCGTCTTTGACGATCTTGCGCATCAGCAAATCGATGGCCTGAATCTCGTTGGTGCCCTCGTAGATCATCGGAATGCGCGCATCGCGCACGAACTGCGAGATGCCCGTCTCTTCGACATAGCCATAACCACCGAAGACTTGCAGCGCATCGCTTGCCCCATGAAATGCCTGCGCCGTCGCGGTCGCTTTGACGATGGGTGTGAGCAGCGCTGCCAGTGCATCGGCATCGGTGCGCATCGCCGGGGTGGACGCGTGATGCGCTTCGTCGACGGCGAGTGCTGCGCGATACAACAGCAAGCGCGCGCCCTCCACGCCGACACGCTGCCCTTCGAGCAAACGCCAGACCGCCGGATGCCCGGCAATCGGTGCCCCGACGTCTGCGCCCGGCACACGCGATTGGACGCGCTGATGCGCATGACGCACCGACATCTCGTAAGCGCCTTGCGCCAGCCCCACCGCCGACGCACCGACATGCAAACGTGCCGAGTTCATCATCGCAAACATCGCTTCCAGTCCACGATGCACTTCGCCGACGAGGTACCCTATCGCACCTTCGAACGCCATCGAACAGGTCGCGCTGCCGCGAATACCCATCTTGTGTTCGATACCGGTGCAGCGCACTTCGTTGCGCTCTCCGTTCGCGAGAATCTTCGGTACCAGAAAAAGCGACAAACCGGCGCTGCCTGGGGGCGCATCCGATGTACGCGCCAGCACGAGATGCACGATGTTCGGCGTCAGATCTTGCTCACCGCCAGAGATGAAGATCTTCTCCCCCGTGACGCGCACAGTTTCCTGTTGCTCGTCAGTCCAAACCGCGCGCGTACGAATCTGTCCCAGATCGCTGCCCGCGCCCGGCTCCGTCAGGCACATCGTCGCCAGCCACTCTCCGCTGACCAGCGGCGCGAGCCACGCGTCGCGTAACGCCGCGCTGCCGAAGCGGTGCACGCATTCGTACGCGCCGTGCAGAATGCCGGGATACATCGTCCATGCGAGATTCGCGCCCGCCGTCAACTCCTGCACGGCAATCTGCGCGACGAGCGGCAGTCCTTGCCCGCCCAACGACGGATCGCACGGCAAAGACGGCCATCCTGCGTCTCGATACTGACAGTAAGCGTCGGCGAACCCGGCAGGCGTGCGCACCGCGCCATCGCGCCAGGTGCAGCCCTCGCGGTCGCCGACAGCATTCAGTGGGGCAAGCACCTCACGCGAGAAGCGCGCCGCCTCGTCGACGACCTGCACGAGGGTGGCCGTATCGAATTCTTGGAACGGTGCGAGCCGCGTGAGCGCCTCGCTTACCCCGAGTGTCTCCAGCACGAACGCGATGTCCTCGGCCGCGCTGCGCAATTCCGATGGATGCATGACAGCGCCCTATCGACGTGTGGGCGCAAGGATCACGCGCGGGTCGCCTGCTGTGGCGGCGTGGAGCGCATCGACCGTCGCGGACCGATGGTCCTGCACCGCGCGTTGATTGATCGAACCTTTGTCCGTCACCTCGCCCAGGTCGAGCGACGGCGGCGTGTCGAGCAGCAGCAGACGGGCGACGCTCGTGGCGCTGCCACTCGCGCTGGCATTGAGTCGCGTGAGAAGCGACGCGAACATCTCGCGCACCGGCGTTGATGCCAGCACGTCAGCCAGCGACGCATCCTTCGGCAGACCGCTCAACCGACGGCAATCGTCCACGCGCGGGAAGATCATCAGACCGATATCGTCGCGATTGATGCCCGTGACCACCGCGTCCTGCACGTACGGTGCACCTTCGGAGATCACGCGCGCCCGCAGCGGTCCCACGCTGACGAAGGTGCCCGAACTGAGCTTGAAATCCTCGGTGATGCGTCCGTCGAACTGAAGGCCCGCCTCGGGGTCTTGCGTATCGACGAAGGTCGCGGCGTCACCCGTGCAGTAGTAGCCCTCTTCGTCGAACACCGGGTCCGACGCTTCGTGACGCCAGTACCCCGCCATAACGTTCGGACCGCGAAAGCGCACTTCGAGCTTCCCACCCACTGGCGCAAGCTTTACCTCGCACCCCGGGGCGGGCAGGCCGATGTAGCCCGCGCGCATGACCGGTCCCGTGGTGAACATGCAACTCGGCGACGTCTCCGTCATCCCGAGACCGGACATGATGCGAATCCGCTCGCCGCAATGCGTTTCGGTCACGCGTTCCAGCCGGTCCCACGCCGCTTGCGACAACCCGGCACCACCGAAGAAGTACAGATTCACCCGGGCAAAGAAGCGCTCACGCAGGGCCGCGTCGCGCTCCAGCGCAATCGCCAGGTCTTCCCAGCCCTTGGGCACATTGAAGTAGACGGTCGGAGAAATCTCGCGCAGGTTGCGCAACGTCTCCTCGAACTTGCCTGCGACGGGCTTGCCGTCGTCGATATACAGCGTGCCACCGTTGTAGAGCGCGATGCCCACGTTGTGACTGCCGCCATACGTGTGATTCCACGGCAACCAGTCGACGAGCACGGGCGGTGCCTCGCCGAACGTCGGAAACGTTTGCAGCAACATCTGCTGGTTACTGCACAGCATGCGTTGCGTCGTCGGCACGGCCTTCGGCTGACGTGTCGATCCCGACGTGAAGAGAATCTTGGCGACGGTATCGCCGTTCACCTTCGCGTGTACGGCGTCAATGTCGCGCGGCACCACGTCCGCGAACGTGTCGAACGACACGGTGCCACGATCGCCATCTGCCGTGACGCGAATCACCTCGTCGCCCAGCACAGCGTCCATCGCGCGCGCGTAAGCCGTCGCGTCGCTCGCGTACACGAGGCCCGGCTTGAGCAGACCCAGCGTGTGACGCAGCTTGCCGTAATCCGTCGATACGACGGAGTACGCTGGCGAAATCGGGGCGAACGGCACGCCCGCGTACATCGCACCCAGTGCAAGCTGGAAGTGTTCCAGATCGTTGCCCGACAAAATGGCGATGGGACGCTCCGCCGACAGGCCCCGGTCGCGCAATGCTTGTGCGATGGCACGCACGCGCAGCAACATCTGCCCATAGGTGATGCCGACCCATTCACCGTCCGCGCCACGGCGAGCAACGAGCCACCGCGTCGGATGCTTCGCTGCGCCGGAGACGAGACGGTCGGTCAGACGCTCGGGAAAATCGCCCAGCGCCTCACGCGAGCGCAGATACCAGAACTCGCCGTCGCGCTGCACTTCGACACCGGGATTGCCGATGGCGACATGCCGGTAGCGATGCCCGGCCATGTTGTTGCCTTGATTCAACACACTGTCTCCTGCTGGGTCAAGCACTCACCCGGCACGACGCGCTTTTTGTTCTCTGGGCAGCGTTCGTGCACGGGGACATTGTCGTCTCCCGCGTTGCGGGGATCAGATCGGATAGTGACGCGGTGTCGTCTGCACGGTGATCCAGCGCAGTTCCGTGAATTCTCCGATGGAGGCCTTACTACCGAAACGTCCGTAACCGCTCGCCTTTACGCCGCCGAACGGCATTTGGGCTTCGTCGTGCACGGTCGGGCCGTTGATGTGGCAGATGCCAGATTCGATACGCTTGGCCAGTTGCAGCGCGCGAGAGACGTCGCGGCTGAAGATCGCCGCCGACAAGCCGAACTCGCTGTCGTTCGCCGCGCGCACCGCTTCGTCGTCGCCGCTCACACGTTGAATCGTCACCACCGGGCCGAACGACTCCTCGCGATACAAGCGCATGGCAGGCGTCACGCCATCGACAATCGTCGCCTGCATGATTGCACCGTCGACGCGGCACCCGAGCGGCAGACGTGCACCGTGTTCGCGTGCATCCTCGACCAACGCCGCGACACGCGATGCCGCCTGTGCGCTCACCATCGCACCAAGCACGCTGTCGGGCGACGTCGGCGCACCGGCGTGCAGCTTGGCGGCCTTCGCCGTCAGCTTCTCCACGAACGCATCGGCAATGCGTGCGTCGACGATCACGCGCTCCGTCGACATGCAGATCTGCCCTTGATTGAAGAACGCGCCGAAGGCGACGCCATCGACGGCGGCATCGAGATCGGCGTCGTCCAGCACCATCACGGGCGCCTTGCCGCCCAGCTCCAGCAGCGCAGGCTTGAGATGCTCGGCCGCGAGACGCGCGATGATGCGGCCCACGTGCGTTGAACCCGTGAAGTTCACGCGACGTACCGCCGGATGCGCAATGAGACGCGCCACGATCTCGCCAGCATCCTGCGGTGCGTTCGTCACGACATTAACAACACCGTCGCCCAGTCCCGCTTCATGCAGGCAAGCACCGATCAGCGCATGCACGCCGGGGCACTGCTCCGATGCTTTGAGCACCACGGTATTGCCGCACGCGAGCGGCATCGCGAGCGCGCGCGTCGCCAGAATCACCGGTGCATTCCACGGCGCGATGCCGAGCACCACGCCGACCGGCGAGCGCACCGCCATCGCGAGACTGCCGGGCACGTCGCTGGGAATGACGCTGCCGTCGATCTGCGTCGTCATCGCCGCCGCTTCGCGCAGCATGTTGGCGGCGAGCATGACGTTGAAGCCGTACCAGTTCGCCATCGCACCGGTCTCGGCTGCGCCAATCGCGATGAACTCCGCCGCGCGGGCGTCCATGCGCTCGGCGGCCGCAAGCAGACGCTGACGGCGCGCCGTCGGAGAGAGCGCCGCCCACGCGGGGAACGCGGCCTGAGCGGCATCGACGGCCGCGTCGGCGTCGACCAGCGTGGCCGCCGGGGCGCGCGTCGCCACGTCGCCCGTCACCGGATCGATTCGCTCGAACGTCGCCCCGCCTTGCGCGCCACGCCACTGGCCGCCAATCAGCATCTGCACTTCATGCATCGCAGTCTTCCTCAGTGTTCAACGCTTGTAGGCTTGCAGGCCCGGCTTGATCGACTTGTCGTCGAGGAACTGCTTCAGGCCCTGTTCGCGGCCATGCTCCGGATCGCGCAGTTGCGCCTGATCGAGCTTGGCGTACAGGTAGTCTTCGCACTGCTCCCATGTGAGTTCGCGCGAACGCTTGAAGCCATGCTTCGCCGCACGCAGCACCACCGGATTCTTTTCGAGCAGTTTGGCGGCGAGCGCCAGCGTGGCGGCGCGCAATTCGGCGAGCGGCACGCTCTGATTGACGAGCCCCATGTCGGCGGCTTCGCGACCGGTGAACGTGTCGCCCGTCATGATGTAGTGCAGCGCACGACGATGGCCCACCGTGTCGGCCATGGCCTTGCTCACCAGATTGCCCGGCGGAATGCCCCAGTTGATTTCCGACAGGCCGAACACGGCGTCGTCGGCGGCAATCGCCAGATCGCAGGCCACCAGCGGCGAGAAGCCACCGCCGAAGCACCAGCCGTTGACCATCGCGATGGTCGGCTTGGCGTACATGCGCAGACGACGCCATTGCCAATCGGAGGCGTCGCGGCGAATACGCTCCTGCACGATCTCCGGTCCGCCGTCGATCTCGCGGAAGTACTCCTTCAGGTCCATCCCGGCCGTCCACGCAGCGCCAGCGCCCGTCAGCACGACAACACGCGCATCGTTATCGAGTTCGAGCGCGTCGAGCACCTGATTCATCTCAGTGTTCAGCGTCGGGCTCATCGCGTTGCGCTTATCCGGACGATTGAAGGTCACCCAGCCAATGCCGCCCTCCACCTTCACGTCGACCGTCTTCCAGCGTCCTTCGTATGCATTCATTTTGCGTAATTCCCAAATGTCCGGGGCAACCGAACCGCGTGCCGGGAGTGGTGCGCGGCGTTGCCGACAGACACAATTTAATATCAGGTTACCTTACATTGCAAGCGCGACGACTTCAGGGGAAACCCTGAAGATCGATCCGCGCTTGCGATCAGAACGTGTGACGCATGCCGAGCATCACACCTGCCTGCCCTTCGCCTGCGGGCGGCGTGGTACCACCACCGCCGCCGCTGACCGAATAGGCCGCGCGGGCGCTGTTGAAGAGGTAGGCGGCCTGTGCATAGACGGCCGTGCGCACGGAGAGCGAATACGTCGCACGCAGCGTGGTCATCGTGCCACGCGTGTCGTGGTCGCTGTTGATGATGCGATAGACCTCGGCGTCGACCAGCCAGGCGGGCGTGACGCTGTACGCTGCACCGAGGTAGAAAAGGTTCGAATGCGTGTTGACGGCAGACGTCGACACGCGACGTCCCAGCCAGCCGCCGCCGACCTTGAACGCACCGTACTTGTAATACGCGCCGAGGGTGGTGCGCGTGTCCTTGTCGCCGCTGCTGGTGAAAACGGATGTGGCCTGACCGTCGAAGAAGTTGGCCGCCGCGTTGGTGCCGCCGCGCTGCTCTTCATACGACGCCGCCACGCCGAAGTTGCTCGCGTCGTATTTGAGCATGACCGACCAGTCGCGACATTGCACCGACTGACCCGGCACTTGTCCGGCGCAGGTGCCCTGCCCCGGCGAATTGCCGGTGCCTGCCGAGTCACGGCCAAAGGAATAGCCAGCGCCGAACGTCAGGCCCTGCCAGCCAACCTGATACGTCACCGAGTTGTCGGTGCGGGCGTTCGGGATGTAGGCGTCGAACGACCCCATGCCGTAGATGTCCGGCCCGAGAATGTCCGAGCCCAGCAACGCGTAGTACGTCATGGTGTATTGGCGGCCGAACGACAGCGTGCCATACGGCCCCTTCACACCCACGAACGCCTGACGGCCGAACAAACGACCGCCCTGACCGAGATCGCCGCCACGAATGTTGAAACCGCTCTCCAGCTGGAAGATGGCCGCGAGTCCACCGCCGAGGTCTTCACTGCCGCGCAGCCCCCAGCGCGACGGCAGTTCGCCGGTCACGCCCGGCATGCGCACGACCGAGCCGTTCGGGCTCGCATGCGAGACGTACTCGATGCCGGTGTCGACGATGCCGTACAGCGTGACGCTCGACTGCGCGCAGGCGATGGACGGTACCGCCAACGCGGCGACCGCCGCCAATGGCGCAAGCGTGTGACGTGAAATGCGAAAAGCCATGAAAGTCTCCAGATTATTGATGTCGTTATATGTGCTACGTGAATCAGTCGATGCGTCCGGCGTTACGCCAGAAAAAACGCGACGGCGGCCTTTGCATGCCGTCCGTCGCGCACAAGCGAGGCCGAGTCGAGTCAACCTTTCGGGCCAACTCGTGAAGCGAACTCAGTCGGCCGCGCGGGGACGACGGATTAGCGTGAGTGCCGCCAGTGCGGCCACGATGGTCACGGGAATGCTTGCGCCGATCACCACCGCTGCGCTGCTACCCACCGCGAGCAACATCCCAGCGGCGAGCGGGCCAACCACGGAACCGATGCGACCGATGGCAACCGCTGCGCCCACGCCGGTGCCACGCATGGCCGTCGGGTAATAGGCGGCGGCGAGCGCGTAGAGCACCGACTGGCCGCCGATGATGAACATGCCCGCGAAGAACGCTGCCGCAGCCAGCACGCCGAAACCGTGTGCGGCAGCCAGACCGACGAGCGAGGCGATCATGCCGAGATACATGCCGCCGATCACGAACGACATGCGCGCGCGGTCCATCAGATAGCCCAGCCCCAGTACACCAACAGCGCTACCCACGTTGAAGAGAATCTGCACCCAGCCGATTTCGCCACGCGCAAGACCACGCGATCCCATCAGCGATGGCAGCCAGTTAAGCAGGAAATACAGCACGATCAGCGTGCAGAAGTAGGACAGCCAGAGCTGCACCGTCGAGAGACCGCGCCCTTCGGAGAACAACACCGACGTCATCGGCGCGGGCGTCGCGCGCTGTCCTTGCGACGTCGCCGCAGCGAACGCACGCGACTCCGGCAGGAACCAGGCGAGCAACGGCAGCAGCAGGATCGGGCCGAGACCACCGACGTAGAAGATGTGCCGCCAGTCGGCATCGCTCACCGACAGCATGCCGATGGTCGCCGCGATGCCGCCACCCAGCGGAATGCCGCAATACATGATGCTCACGGCCGTGCCGCGCAAACGCGGTGCCACCGCCTCCGACGACAGTGCAATCAGGTTCGGCATCGCGCCGCCCAGCCCGACGCCCGTGAGCATACGCACGATCACCAGCATCCAGAAATCCGACACGAACGCCGTGGCGATCGACAACACACCGAACAGCGCGGCACTCAGCATCAGCACGCGCTTGCGGCCAATGCTGTCGGCAAGACGTCCGCCCACCATCGCGCCCGGCAACAAGCCGAACGTGCCCGCCGAGAACGCAATGCCCATCTGCGCCACGCTCAGGCCGAACTCCTTCGCCATGCCGCGCGCCGCCACCCCGACCGACTGCAAGTCGAGGCCTTCGAGCAACGCCACCGCGAAGCACAACGCGAGTGTCAGCGCCACGGAATTCGCCGCACTGCCGACCCCGCCGGTCCCGTCATCTCCCAACGGCAACGCCTGCGCGCCGCCCTCCCGATTCGATTTCATGGTGTCTCCTGTCATCTTCTTTATGGATGTCGGTTGCCACCCCGCACGGTCCATCGACATCGGCAACGAACGCCTGCCGCGCAGACCATTTAATCAGGTAACCTGATATTAAAGGCGCACGTATGACGCACGTGACAACGCTGCGAGAGCGTTGCATCGCTTTCGTCTTGCCGGGTCACTGGGATTCGGTCGCGCGCTTATTTAGCGTCGGCAGACTACCGCCGACGCGGCGCGATCCGGTTAGCCGCCGGTCGGCATACGACGATGCCTACCGGGGTGACGGACTCCATTTAATATCAAGCAACCTGACAATACAAGCTGTTGTCCGGTCGGGACAAACCCGGAGTCAGTCGCGCAGATTGCGCACGAACATTTCGAGATGACGCTGCACGGCAGCGGCGTCGTCGCGCGCCACACCGGCACGCATGCGCGTGTCGATTTCCTTGGCGACGGCTTCGCATTGCGCGAGCACACGCCGACCTTCGTCGGTCAGTTGCAGCAGTACGATCCGGCCGTGATTCGGATCCGGTTCGCGGGTGATCCACTGACGCGACGCCATCACGCTCACGACTTCATTGGCGGACTGCGGCGTGATGAACGAGCGTTGCGCGAGTTGCGCGTTGGAGAGCTTGCCGCGCGCATCGAGCACGGAAAGCGCGGTGAATTGCGCGAGCGTGAGGCCCAACGGTGCGAGCGCTTCCGACATGTGTCGGCGTAGCAAACGGTCGAGACTGGCGATGACGTAGGTCAGGCGCAGTTTGGAGCGGCGCGGGCGGGCGTCGGCCCCTGTCGCATCGGTGGAGGCCGTAAGTTCCACATCGCCGTCGGCCGCGAGCGCGACATTGTCCGGCGTGTCGTGCGAACGCGAGTCGCTGGCGGCAACCGCAGCGGCAGTCTTCTTCTTCGAGGGTACGACGCTCATGATGACTCAGCGAGAATGCGCAGATTTTCGCGTAATGCGGGAAAGTCAGCAGTGTAACGCCGCCACCGGGGCGGTGGCGACGGTCTGCCCGCGATTCATCCCGACGATGAGCGGCGTTCTCCGCCTGACCGGCTCGCCGGAAGCCCCCTCAGACCTCCGGCGCGGCCAGCAAGGGGTATCAGCTGGCGAGCTTGCGAAACGTTTCCAGCACGGCGTCGCCCTTGAACGGCTTGACGATCCAGCCCTTCACACCTGCGGCTTTACCGCGCTCCTTCATGGCCGGGCTGCTTTCGGTAGTGAGCATCACGACATTGACGGATGCGTTCGCGAGTTCGCCGCGAATCTTCTCGACCATCGTCAGGCCGTCCATATTCGGCATGTTCACATCGCTGATGACGAGACGCACGCCCGGGCTGGCCTTGATCTTGGCGAGGCCGTCGCGGCCGTCGACGGCAGTGTCCACGTCCAGGCCGTTCTTGCGCAGAAAACCAGCGACTTCGTCGCGCACGGTGCTCGAATCGTCGACCACGAGAATCTTCGACATGGTGTTGTCCTTTGTGTGTAAGAGAGAGTGAATTGGCGAGCCGGGATCTCAGAACATTTCCAGCGCCCCGGTCTCGACGGGCTCAGTCGCGCTCTGTGCCGCCTCGCGAAATGCTTCGGGCGACCAGTTCAGGCTGAATACAAAGTGCTGATGCAGCGTGACGATCTGACCGTTGACCGGATCGGTCAGGCGGTAGACGAAACACAGCTGCGGGTTATCGGTGCCAAAGGTGATGTACTTCTGCTTGTGGTTGATGAGCAGCGGCACTTGCACCTGCGTGCGGTCCACGGCGAGCGGATCGCCCATGTAGCGGTTCTTGAATGCGCCCCAGACGAGGTTCGTCAGTTCGCCCAGCATGCCGTTGAGTTCGCGAAAACCGGCCTGCCCTTCGCAGCGACCGGTGTGTTCGAGCAGTTGCATGAACGGCACCTGCTCGGCCTGCATCATCATATAGCCACGGCACCAGGCGCTCTCGAGCGGAATCAGGCTGAACACTTCGCCGAAGATGATGCGGTCGCGCACCACGCTGGGCGAATCGCAGGTCACTTCGACGTCGCCGAACAGGCCGCGGAACACGCCGTCGGTAATGTCGATCATGCCGCGGACCAGCGCGTCCGGGTACTCATGCTCGACGCTGTCTTCGAGGATCAAGAACTGGCTGACCGACTCGCGGGGGGTGCTTCGGTTCATTGTGATGGTTTCCTAAAGCGTAATTCGTGAGAGGCGAAGGGATGCGACCTGAAGCAATATCCGGTGCGCGAGTCGCGTCAAAACAATTCGAGTTCGCCGCCGCTGTCCTGCGTCACGCTGACATCGGCGTTGAAGTCCAGCGGTGCATGCGCACACACGCACAACGTGGCCGCAAGGCTGACCGAACCGTCGAGCGTGATGTCCCACGACGCCAGATGGTTCGGCTTGAGCTGCATGAGGTGAGGCACGCAGCGCGCGCTGAGCACGTAGGGCGTGGACATGCCCAGATCGGGGAAGTAACCCAGCAACTCCTGGTTGATCGCCCCGCAGCACAGGTTGCTGATTTCGAGAAAGGCTTCGCGAAACGACTTCTCCTGATCGTCGCCCACGAAGTACGCGCGGGTGGCGTCGTCTTCGTCGAAATGCAGCACGAGCAGCATGCGAAAGTCGATGCCGGAGATCGTGAGCACGACCACGTTGGTGTGGCGTACCTTCAGCTCGATGTTCGCGGTCGTATCCGACGCGTCGGCCTGCTGCACGGCGAGCGGTGCAATCTCGCACTGTGCGTCGGCCGAGCGGGCGAGCCGCGTGCGCGCCGCCTTGTGAAGGATGCGTTCGAAACTGTCGCGTGCGTGAGCGCTGATCACAACGAAACCTGCCTGCTGAGTGCTTAGTGGAGACGGGAATGCAGCTGCTGCGCCAGCGATTCGACGCTGGAGAGCGACGCTGCAATCATCTTGCCGCCGGCCTGAATGTCCTGGAACGTCGCCGTGGTCGTGACATCGTTGCGATGCAGGCTGTCGCGATAGCTCTTCGAGAGTTCTTCCGAGCGCGTCGCCAGCGCACGCACTTCGCTCGCGACGATGCCGAAGCCGCGACCGGCCGTGCCCGCACGCGCCGCTTCGATGGACGCGTTGAGCGACACGATCAGCACATGGCGCACGATCGACGCGAGTTCGTGGTTCTTCGCGTGCATGTCCTGATTTTGCGTCATCAGCGAAATCATCTGTTCGTGCCAGCGCTCGAACGTGGCCGCCAGACCGCGCAGGCGAGCGGCTTCGCCCGCGATGCGCTGCGCCTCGCCCTGCCACATCGCCTTGTCTTCCAGCACCGACGCTTCCGACTTCTGCGCGGTCTGCAAGTCCTGCTCGGCCTGCGTCAGGCGCGCCTGCAATGCGGCGATAGCTTCGTCATGCGACTGCACCAGCGCGTCCTTGCCTGCGACGGCGACACGCTCGCGCTCAAGCGCCTGCTCCAGCGCTTCGTCGTGCGTTTTGCTCAGCGCGCGCCAATGCGCCGTGGCCTGGGCCATGCGCCAGCGATGCACGACGTAACCCGCGACACCCGCACCGATGAGGCCCGCAGCCGCACCCGCGAATAGCCATTGAACTGCTTCCATACTCGATCCATCTCCGAAAGCGGCGCGGCGGCCGCAAGCCCGTCAGGTCTGCGCCGCCTCGCCGATCGTCCTGACGCCGGGAGCCCGACGCGTTTGTTCGCGCCTCAGACCTTGCCGGTTTGCGACAGGTCGTCGCGCGACGTGTCGTGTGCCGTCAGGCCGTTCGACCCCACTTGCGTCTCGCCGTCTCCCAGCGCAGGAAGATCGACGGCATCGGCCGCCACGCTGTTCAGATCGAAGCCGTCGACCACGAGGTTGTCGGGCAGGCACACCACCGTCTGGAACTGACGGAATTCCGCGCCCTTGCGTTCGTCCGTGAAGCGCAGTTCGATGCGGCCGTGTTCGCGGCGCACGAAGTCCTGCACGGCGTCCATGCCAACGCCACGTCCCGACACCTCGGTGACGCTCGACGCCGTCGAGAAGCCCGGACGGAAGATGAATTGCGCGATCTGTTCGTCGGTCACGTACGTCTCGGCCGTAATCCAGCCGCGCTGCACGGCGATGTTGCGGATGCGATGCAGCGCAAGGCCACGCCCGTCGTCTGTCAGCGTGACTTGCAGCATGTTGTGGTCGAGACCCACTTCGATATCGATGGTGCCCGCGGCAGGCTTGCCCTTCGCACGACGCTCGTCCGCCCCTTCCAGACCGTGGTCCATCGAGTTGCGCAGCAGGTGCATGAAGACGTCGCGCAGAATGCGCACGGCCGGGGCACGCAGACGGTAGCCGTTGTCGTCGATACGCACGGCCGGGGCCGGCTTGCCGAGTTCACCCGCGAGCGACGGCAGTGAATCGAGCACGCCACCCAGCGCTTCGCCCACGCCTTCGGTGCCCAGCAGACGCAGCGTCTGGTGCACGGCGTCGCGCATGGCGACCAGTTGATGCAGATCGTTCGGATCGGCGGCTTCGAGCATGCGCAGGCTGGCGCGGATGTGGGCGCGGTCCACGACCATCGACTGCTCGTCGGCGGTGCGGCCCGGCCCCTTGCGGCCGAGGCTCATCTCGTTGATGTGGGCATATGTGGCGACGGCGTCGCGCACGCGTTCGAGTTCGCGCATCAGGCCATCCTGATCCCACAGACGCGCTTCGTCCGGCGCACGCAGATCGTGATAGCGCTGCTCGGTCTCGTGCACGACGTTCGTCAGGTATTGCAGGTTGTACGTGCGCGCGTTGCCCTTGATCGTGTGCATGTTGCGGAACAGCTCGGCGATGGCCGCGCTGTCGGCTTGCGAATGCTTGCGAATGATGCGTTCGTTCTCGCGAATGAAGCCCGTCGAGCTTTCGATGAAGTGATGGAACTTCTCCTGGCTCACCGCCAGAATCTCGCCGATCATCTCCAGACGCTGCTTCTGCTCGTTCGCTTCGGCCGCGAGCTCGCGCAGTTCGGTCACGTCGCGCACGCACAGCATCAGACGCAGGATCGTGTCGGTCTCGTCGGTGATCGCCGACCACGTCAGATCGAGCTGCTTGATGCGGCCGTCCGGCATGCGCTTGCCGATCTCGCCGACCAGCAAATGTTCGTTGAACGCGAAGTTGATGGCGTCCTGTCCGATACAGGCATCGATAGCCGCTTCGACTTGCGAGACGGCGTCGGACCCCAGATCGCTGTCGGCGAACACCAGATCCATGACACCACGACCGGCGATGTCCTGCGTCTCGAAGATCGCTTCGAGGTAGGCCGAGTACTCTCCGTGCACCTTCGAGCCGTCGACGACCGTCAGAATGCCCTGCTGCATGTTCTGCAACATCGCCTGAATGTCGGCCGTCTTTTGCTTGAGCTGCGCGGAGCGCTCCTGAATCTTCTCGATCATGCCGTTGAAGGCGACGATGGAGTGCCCGATTTCATCCATACGGCCGACCGGCACGCGACGGGTGAAGTCCTGGCTGTTCGCGATCTCGCTCATCATGGCCTGCATGCGCGAGAGCGGACGCGTGATCTGGCGATACAGCAGCGCGCCGATGGCCGTGAGCAGCACAATGGCCAGCCCCGTCACGATGCCGATAGCGGTCGTGGTGGTCGAGAGCGTGTCGTTGAGCGTGGCGATGGCCGAGTCTTTCTGGCGGTTCTTCTCGACGCGCAGCGTGTTGACCACGCCTTCGAGCTCGTCGCGGTACTGCGCGACCATCGCGAAGAGGAACGCCTGCGCCATCTCGGTTTTTCCGGCCTGCTTGAGCTTGGCGGTGTCGTTGATGGCGTTGAAGTAGTTGTCAACGCTCTCGCGTGCCTGCGTCACCAGCCCCTTCTGAGCGTCGCTTGCGGCGCCTTCGGCCTGACGCGCGAGCGACTGGTCGATATCGCCGCGCAGCTTCTTGAGATTGTCGAGCGCCTGTTCGACGACGGTTTCGTCGGGCGCGTAGACCAGCGTCATCGTGGCGATCTGCACCGCCTTGACTTGCGAGACGAGATCGGCGGAAGCGAGCGCGCTAGGCACCACGCCTTCCGTTACCTGTCGTACTTTGTGAGCGCTGGCGCGTGTCTGATAGACCGCGTAGCCACCAATGATCGAGAGCGCGACAAACGTCAGGATCACCAATAGCGTTATTCGATGACGGATGGTCATTGCGTCATTTCCCCGGGTCGCACCGGCGCCCGGTGCCACGCGTGATTTGACGCAGTAGATCGGCCGCCGAATTAGTTTGTAGATTCCTCGTGCGCCGTGATTATTGCGGGTGAACTGTGACGATTCGATGAATCAACAGAAGCTTCACGTTACCTCGATGCCGTAGTGCCGTGTAGGAATCCGAGATGAGTGAGCGCGTACTGACGAGGCCGACATCCTCAGACCATCAAGATTTCGGTCCTCACAACGTCCCCCATCCTGCGCGTTGCAGTAGCCCCCCCAGTCAGCACTAACTTCTGCGCTCGTGCGCGATGGCATCGATGCGTTGCAGCGACTCAACGACCAGTTCGGTGAATTGGCGCCACAGTTCGGGCTTCGCGCGCCCGCGCTTCACGATCCGATGGAATCCCAATGTGACTTCCGGGTCGGTCAGCACCTCACAACGGACTGCACGATGACGACACGCCGGTAGCGCGAACGTCGGCACGATCGCGGTGCCGATACCGGCTTCGGCCATGCCGATCAGCGTCTCGAAGCGGCGAAACGCCGCGCGTGGCTCGTCTGCCCGGTCGATGCGCGCGAGATGTGTCTCGACGAGTTGCTGAATTGGATTGTCCGACGGTAGACCGATCAGCGTTTCGTCACGCAGGGCGTGCCACGATGCATCGTCCGCGCCCGCTTTGGGATTTCCTGTTTTGCGGGTTGGCCGCTTCGTCGCCGTCACGCGCATCAGACGAAACGATTGCAGCAGCGTTCGCTCGATGCCATGCGATGCCTTGGTGAAAAAGCCGAAGCCCATGTCCGCCTCGCCTTGCTCGACGAGCGCATGCACCTGCGCCAGTTCGGTTTCATGCAGCCGCAGGTCCACATCGGGATTCGCCCGTTGAAACGTGCCGAACCATTCGGGCATGAGATGCGACGACACGAGCGGCGTGGCTGCGATGCGCAGCGTCTTGCGCGACACCTGTCCGAACGTCGCGATCTGTCCCGCGACGGCATCGAGCTGGCTGACGGCCGCACTCGCGACCGGGAGCAACGCATGACCGGCGTCGGTCAGCGTCACGCTGCGCGTTGTGCGGTCGAACAGACGGCTGCCGAGTTGCGTTTCGATCTCGCGCATCATCACCGACAAACCCGCCTGCGTGATGTGCAGCCGCTCGGCCGCACGCGTGAAATTGCCCAGCGTGGCCACGAGTACGAATGCTTTGAGTTGACGCAGTGAGATGTTCATCGTCGATTCATAATCGATTCATATTAATTCATATGATAGTCAAAATTCCCTGATGACTGACGACGCGCTTTAATGGTGTCCATTCCAGAACCATTGGCGCATTCGCGCTCAGGAGACTTTCCCATGCCCCCATCGATCGACGTGGCCATCGTCGGCGCAGGTATCGGCGGTTTGACGCTCGCGCTCAATCTGCATGAAGCCGGTATCGCCTGCCGCGTGTTTGAGGCCGTCCCCGAAATCCGTCCGCTGGGTGTCGGCGTGAATATCCTGCCGCACGCCGCGCGCGTGCTCGACGGGCTGGGGCTGACGCCCGCGCTGCGCGACGTTGCGGTGACGACGCGCGAGTCGGCGTTCTTCAATCGCTTCGGCCAGTTCGTCTACAGCGAACCTGCTGGCGAACATGCCGGTTACGCGTGGCCGCAGTTCTCGATTCACCGGGGCGATCTTCAGGGCGTATTGCTGGCCGCCGTGCGCGAGCGCCTTGGAGAAGACGCGGTCGTCGTAGGGCATCGCTGCACCGGTTTTCTCCAGGACGATGACGAGGTCACGATCTCGTTCGAGTCACCGGAAGGCGACACCCTGCCGCCGGTCACGGCACGCCTGCTGGTCGCCGCAGACGGCATCCATTCGGTCGTGCGCAAGCAGTTCTATCCGACTGAGGGTGCGCCGCGATACTCCGGCGTGAACATGTGGCGCGGCAGCGTCGTGCTGCCGCCGTTCCTGAGCGGCGCATCGATGGTGCGCGCGGGCTGGCTGTCGGTGGGCAAGATGGTGATCTACCCGATTCGCAACAACGTCGACGGCCGCGGCAACCAGTTGGTGAACTGGGTCGCGGAGATCGAAGCACCACGTCCGGCGCGTCGCGACTGGAACGGCGTGGGCCGTCTGGAAGACTTCTTCCCCGCGTTCGCCGACTGGCACTTCGACTGGCTCGACGTGGCGGGCATGATCCAGGCGACCGAGACGATTCTCGAATATCCGATGGTCGATCAGGATCCGTTGCCGCGCTGGAGCTTTGGGCGCGTCACGTTGCTGGGCGACGCCGCGCATCCGATGGTGCCGCGCGGCTCGAATGGCGCGGGGCAGGCGATTCTCGACGCGCCGTGTCTGGCCGCACAATTGCGCGAGCATGGCCTGACGCCCAAGGCGCTGGACGCCTACGATGGCATTCGCGGCAAGGCGACCGCCGACGTCGTGCTGATGAACCGCAAAGCGCCGCCGGACGCGATCCTGCAAACGGTGCACGAACTGAGCGGCGACAAGCCCTTCACGCATATCGACGATGTGATCAGCGCCGCCGATCTCGCGGAGATTTCGAATCGCTACAAAAACGTCGCAGGTCTGAACCGCGAAACGCTCAACGCGACTCAGGCCGCCCAGACCGGCCGTTGAGTCACCCGGCAGCCGACTGCCAATGACGCGTGCGCGCCCCTGGGTGCGCACGCTTTCGCCTATTCGACAGAGCCTCGCCAACGAGGCCGATCATGGAGACAGTGCCATGCCCCAACCCAGCATCGATCTGCGTGCGCTCATCGACGAACGGCCCTTCGGCCGTTACCAGATATTCGTCACGGCGCTCTGCGGGCTGATCGTTTTTCTCGACGGATTCGACACGCAAGCCATCGGCTATGTGGCCCCGGCCATCGTGCATGCACTGGGCATCGATCGCTCGGCGCTCAGTCCCGTGTTCTCGGCCAGTTTGGTCGGCCTCACGCTCGGCGCACTCGTCGGCGGACCGGTGTCCGATCGCGTGGGGCGGCGGCCGGTGCTGATCGCGGGCATGCTGATCTTCGGGGCGATGTCGCTCGCGACGGCGTTCGCGTCGTCCGTCACATCGCTGCTGGTGTTGCGCCTGCTCACCGGCATCGGCCTTGGCTGCGTGATGCCCAACGCCATTGCACTGACCGGCGAGTTCGCCCCGGAGCGCGTGCGCTCCACCGCCATCATGGTGATGTTCTGCGGATTCTCGCTGGGCGCGGCGCTCGGCGGTCTCGCTGCGGCCGGGCTGATTCGCGACTATGGATGGCCGTCCGTCTTCATCGTGGGCGGTTTGCTGCCGCTCGGCGCTGCGCTGCTCGCCTGGCGGCACCTGCCCGAGTCGCCGCGCTTTCTCATCGTGCAGGCAAAGCATCCGGCGCGGCTGATTGCCGTCCTCCGGAAACTCGCCCCCGATCTCCCGGAAGACGTGCGCATCGACAGCGGTATCGACGTGCACGCCAAGGGGCATGCCAGCGTGTCCGCCCTCTTCGCAAACAAGCGTGCGCGGATCACCATGCTGCTGTGGGTGATCTTCTTCATGAGCCTGATGGATCTGTATTTCCTGTCGAGCTGGCTGCCGACGGTGATTCACGATGCGGGCATCGCACTCGATACCGCCGCAATCATCACCTCGATGCTGCAAATCGGCGGCACGCTCGGCACGCTCACGCTCGGACGCGTATTCGACCGCGTACCGCCCTTCAAGGCGCTCGGCGTGGTGTATCTGGGCGCAGCGGTTTGTGTCGTGCTGGTGGGATTGGCGGGCACATCAGTCGCGGTGCTCGTTGCGACGATCTTCGGGGCGGGGTTCTGCGTCGTCGGCGGACAGATCGGCGCAAACGCACTGGCCGCACGCACGTATCCCACGGCGATTCGCGGCACGGGCGTGGGCTGGGCCCTGGGGATCGGGCGAATCGGCTCCATCGTCGGGCCGATCGTGGGCGGCGTGCTGCTGGCCCTGCATTGGGACCCGCAGCATCTGTTCATGATGGCCGCCGTGCCGGTGGCCATCGCCGGTGTGGCGGCCTTCACGATCAGCGCCGTCGTGCAACGTGAAGCTCGGCTTGAGGCCCGCCGCGTCGCCCGCACTGCGAGCGACGCTATCTGAGAGCGGCCGAACTCAGCAGACTCAGTAGCCCGCAGCGAGGCCGTCGCGACGGCTATCGCTCGCGGCCACGTAGCCACGCTCCGGATCGTTGCGATCCAGACGCCAGATGTACTGGCCGGAGCCGAAGTCCATGTACGGGTCGTCGATGGACTTGAGCTTGTGGCCCAGTGCCACGAGCCCGGCCACCGTCTCGCGGTCCATCGTCGATTCGATATCGACGGTGAAGTCGCGATTGACCTTCCAGCGCGGCGCGTCGCATGCAGCCTGCGGTTGCTGACCGTAGTCCAGCATGCGCACGACCGATTGCAGATGGCCTTGCGGCTGCATGTCGCCGCCCATCACCCCGAAGCTCATCACGGCTTCGTGCTGACCGTTGACCTTCTGCGTGAGGAACGCCGGAATGATCGTGTGGAACGGACGCTTGCCACCTTCGACCACGTTGGCCGACTTCGGGTCCATAGAGAAACCACAGCCACGGTTTTGCAGCGCGATGCCGTAGTCCGGCACCACGACGCCCGAGCCGAAGCCCATGTAGTTCGACTGGATGAAGCTGACCATCATGCCCTGCTCGTCGGCCGCAGTCAGATAGATGGTGCCGCCGGACTTCGGCATACCGAAGTCGAAGTGCGTCGCCTTGTCCGGATCGATGAGCTTCGCGCGCTCGGTCAGGTAAGCGTCGTCGAGCATCTGCTCCGGCGTCACCTCCATCGAGCGCGGATCGGCCACGTACTTGTAGAGATCGGCGAATGCCAGCTTCATCGCCTCGATCTGCAAGTGTTGCGAATGCACGCGGTCCACCGCGAGGCTGGAGACGTCGAATTTGTCCAGAATGCCCAGCGCGATCAGTGCCGCAATGCCCTGCCCGTTCGGCGGAATTTCGTGCACCGTGTAGCCGCGATAGTCCTTCTCGATGGGCTTGACCCAGTCGGCGCGATAGTTGCGCAGATCGTCGGTCGTCATCGCGCCGCCGTGCTCGGTGCTCCAGGCCGCGATGCGCTCGGCGATCTCGCCCTCGTAATACGCGCGCGGGCCTTCCTTCGCCAGCAGACGCAGCGTACGGGCGTGGCCAGGCATGCGCATCATCTCGCTGGTGGTCGGCGCGCGGCCATTCGGCATGAACGTCTGCGCGTATCCGGGCTGGTTCTTGAGTTCGGGCACCGCAGCGGCCCACTTGCGCGCGACGATGTTCGCGACAGCGTGACCGCGCTCGGCGATCTCGATGGCCGGGGCCATCAGGTCGGCGAACGGCAGCTTGCCGAACTTCGCGTGCAGGGCTTCCCAACCGGCGATCACGCCGGGAATGCTGACGGAGTCGACACCGCGAATCGGCTGTTTGGCAATGCCGTGCTCCTCGCCATACTTCTTACGGAAGTAGTCGACGTTCCATGCGCCGGGCGCGGTGCCGGAGGCGTTCAGGCCATGTACCTGCTTGCCGTCCCACACCAGCGCGAAGCAATCTCCGCCCAGACCGTTGGAAACCGGCTCGACGATGGTCATGCACGCGGCAGCGGCAATCGCTGCGTCGACGGCATTACCGCCCTGCCAGAGAATGCGCAGACCGGCTTGCGCGGCGAGCGGGTGCGACGTCGACACGATGTTGCGGGCGAACACCGGCAGGCGCGGCGTCGGGTACGGGTTTTGCCAGTTGAAGTGCGTCATGGGAATCGCTGATGACCTCTGTCTCGAATGGTTGGAATAAGTCTGCCAGTGTGCGATGTTGCTTTGGTTACGTGACGTTTATTGCTCGCGAGGATCCAGCGCGTCGCGCAGTCCGTCACCCAGCAGGTTGAAGCCGAGTACCGTCAGGAAGATGGCGATACCGGGAAAAATGGACATCCAGGGTGCCTGCTCGACGAAGTCCTTGGCCGTGTTGAGCATCGAGCCCCACGACGGCAATGGCGGCAATTGCCCCAGTCCGAGGAACGAGAGGCTTGCCTCGGCGATGATCGCGGTCGCGACCGTGAGACTGGCCTGGACGATGATCGGCGGCAGCACGTTCGGCAGGATGTAGCGCACGATGATGCGCGTGTCCGTCAGCCCGATGGCACGCGCGCCCTCGACATACTCTTCCGCCTTCACAGTGAGCGCCTGCGCGCGCGCGAGCCGGACGAAGCGCGGCATGGCGGACACACCGATGGCAATCATCGCGTTGGTGAGGCTCGCGCCGAGGAACGCCGCCATCGCAATGGCCAGAATCAGGAACGGAATGGACAGCAGCGCGTCGGCCAGCCGCGAGACGATGGCGTCGACCCAGCGACCGAAGTAGCCCGCCAGCAGCCCGAGCGGCACGCCCACGATCACCGCGATGCCGACCGACACCACCCCCGCCGCCAGCGACGCCTGCGCGCCGTAGATCATGCGCGCGAGAATGTCGCGGCCGAGCTCGTCGGTGCCGAACCAGTGCAGCGCACTCGGGGCCTGACGCACCGTCATGAAACTCGTGGCAATCGGGTCGTAGGGCGAGATCCACGGCGCGAGCAGCGCGACGAGCACCGCAAACGCGACGATGACCGCCCCGGCGACGGCCGCCTTGTTGCGCGCGAATTTGCGCAGCCCGCGATAGCGGCGTCGCGGCAAGCGCTCGGCGCTCAAGGCCGCAGCCACCGGTGAGACGGTAGGATTCGCGTCCGGCGCTGGCGAAGAGGATGACGTCTGTGTCGTCTGGATAGCAGCCATGTTCTTGGATTCTCAGGCGCGACGCAGGCGCGGGTTAAGCAGGACGTAAAGTACGTCGGCCAGCAGATTCAGCACGATGAAACTCACGGCGGTCACCAGCACCACACCCTGCACCACCGCATAGTCGCGGTTGAACACGGCGTCGACGACCAGCTTGCCGAAGCCCGGAATCGTGAAGACCTGCTCGGTGAGCACAGCCCCCGCCAGCAACTCGCCGAACAACAGCGCCAGTACCGTCACAATCGGAATCAGCGCATTGCGAAACGCGTGCTTTAGCACCACCGTACCGCGCAGCAAGCCTTTCGCACGAGCCGTCCGAATGTAATCGGTGCGCAGCACGCCGAGCATCGCGCTACGCGTGTGACGCATCAGTTGCGCGCCCAACGCCGCCCCGAGCACGAAGGCGGGCATCACCATCGTCTTGAAGCTCATCCACAAATCTTCGCCCGGCGGCACATAGCCCGACGACGGCAGCAACTGCCAGCGCACGGAGATGAGGAAGATCAGCAGAATGCCGAGCCAGAAGTTCGGAATCGACATGCCCGAGAGCGCCAGCACGTTGGATCCGTAATCGATGGCCTTGCCACGATTGGCCGCCGAGAGAATGCCCAGCGGAATACCGATGCCAATGGCGATCACGAGGCCGAACATGGCCAGTTGCAACGTGACGGGCAACTTCTGCGCGATGAGCTTCGTCACCGGCTCGCCCGTGCGCAACGAGTTGCCGAGATCGCCGCGCAGCACACTGCCGATCCACAGCGCGTACTGCGTGGGCAGCGGCTTGTCGAGGTGATACTTCTCGCGCAGGGCAGCAATGACCTGCGGGTTCTGATCCTCGCCAGCCATCGCAAGCACGGGATCGCCGGGCAGCATCTTCTGCAACCCGAAGATCATCATCGACACGATGATGAGCGTGGGAATGGCAACCAGCGCACGATGGACGACGAGGCGCAGCATGGCGGCAGTCCCCTTAGCCCTTGATGGTCACGCCGCGCAGACGGATCAGACCGTCCGGGTAGGCCACAAAGCCCTGCACCTTCTTCGTGAGCACATACGGCCACGGCTGCACGTACAGGTAGAGAATCGGGTCTTCGTCGGACAGAATCTTGTTCGCGGCGTCATACAGGGGCTTGCGCTCGGCGACGGTGGACTTCACGCGTGCGTCGTTCAGCAGCTTGTCGACCTCGGCGTTGCAGTACTGCCCGTAGTTCAGATTTCCCTTGCAGGAGACGAACTGGTGCAGGTTGCCGTCCGGATCGACACGTCCCGACCAGCCGTTGTAAAGCACGTCGAAGTCGCCGCGATGCGCGGCGTCGAGTGCCGCCGCGTAGTCCATCGGGCGTAGCTTGAGCGTGATACCGGCTTCCGCGAGCATCGCTTGCAACATCTGCGCCATCTGGTTGGAGACAGTGCTGTTGCCGAAGCTCAGCGTCACGTTGACCTTCTCGAAACCGGCCGACTTCAGCAGCGCCTTCGCCTTCGCAACGTCGCGCTTCGTGGTCTTGATCGACGTGTCGTAATACTGCCCAGAGTGCGGCAATGCCTGATTGGCGGGCGTAAAGATGCCGCCGCCGATCACCTGATTGATGGCGTCGCGGTCGATGGCCAGATCGAACGCCTGACGCACGCGCTTGTCACGCAGCGCCTTGTTCGCATTCGGTGCGACGTTGAACGTCAGGCCGTAGTAGCCCAGTCCGTCCATCGAGACGAAGGTGAGGTTCGCGTCGCGCTTGACCGACTTCACGTCGGACGGCGAGAGACGCTCCAGCATGTCGAGCGAGCCGGAACGCACGTTCGCGAGACGCACCGTCGTGTCCGGAATCGGCAGGAAGACGACCTTCTGGATGGGGTACTTGTCGGCTTCCCAGAAGCCCGGGAATTTCTCCAGCACCACGCGATCATTCTGCACGCGCTGCACGAACTTGTACGGACCGGAACATACCGGCTTCGATTGCACGCCCGCGTCGTCGGCCAGCGTCTTGGGCGCGAGCATCATCCCCGCGCGGTCGGACAGCGTGGCGAGCAGCGCCGAGTCCGGGGCCTTGAGCACGATGTTCACGGTCGAGTCATCGACCACGTCGACATGGTCGATGGACGACAACTCGCTCTTGCGGTTGCTTGCCTGCATCGTGCGCGCACGGTCGAGGTTGGCCTTCACGGCGGCGGCGTTGAACGGCTCGTCGTCGTGGAACTTCACACCCTTGCGCAGTTTGAACGTCCACGTCTTGCCGTCGGCACTCACATTCCATGCGGTGGCCAGCATCGGCACGAACTTCAGATCGGTGCCGATATCGACCAGCGAGCTGCACAGCGAGCGCAGCACCATGCGGTCGACGACCTGCGAACTGCGCGCAGGATCGAGCGAACCGATGTCTTCCTGCAAGCCAATCCGGATAGTCGATTGCGCCATGGCCGAAGCCGCGCCGGTCGTCAGTGCCGCCGCCAATACAAGATCGAGCAGAACGTTACGCATGCGTGTGATCCCTTGTCTGTGTGATGGTGTCGTGAAGGTGTTCTTATGCACTCGTGCGGGCCGCGGTTGAATCGGCCTGCGACTGTCGCTCCCGGTACAGCGCGAGCCGCTCGCCCAGCTTCTCGCTCGGTGCCGCCGCACGCGCCGGGCTTGCTCCGGCGTTCTGAATCTCGCGCCAGAAGTGGCAGGCGACCTGTCGGCCGTCCGGCAACACTTCGTCGACCGGCTTCTGCTCGCGACATGCCGCGCGCGCATGCGGGCAACGCGGGTGGAAGCGGCACCCCGGCGGCGGTGCGGTCGGGCTGGGCAGTTCGCCACCCAGCGGCGCGCGCTCACGTCGCAGATGCGGACGGCTCGCCGGAATCGCCTGAAGCAGCGCCTGTGTATAGGGATGCAGCGGGTTGTCGAAGAGCGCATCGGCGCTCGCCAGTTCGACGATCTCGCCGAGGTACATCACCGCCACCCGGTCGCTCATGTGGCGAATCACCGCCAGATCGTGCGCGACCATGATGAGCGTGAGGCCGAAGTCGTGCTTGAGCCGTTCGAGCAGGTTGATGACCTGCGCCTGCACGGAGACGTCGAGCGCCGAAACCGGCTCGTCGCCGATGATCACGCGCGGCTCACCGGCCAGTGCGCGTGCGATGCCGATGCGCTGGCGTTGCCCGCCGGAAAACTCATGCGGGAAGCGTTGCGCGTAGTCCGGTTGCAGGCCGACGGTGCGCAGCAGTTCGGCGACGCGCTCGTCGCGGGCGCGTCCATGTGCGAGCCCGTGCAACGCAATTGGCTCACCGATCAGACCGCCCACGGTCATGCTCGGATTGAGCGACGCGAACGGGTCCTGAAAGATGATCTGGAGTTCGCGCCGCAAACGTCGCATCGCGCCCGACCCCAGCGTCATGATGTCTTCGCCCTGATAGCGCACTTCGCCGCGCGTTGCGTCGAGCAGTCGCAGCAGCAGACGTCCCAGCGTGGATTTTCCGCAGCCCGATTCGCCGACGATGGCGAACGTCTCGCCCGCCTGCACGGCGAACGACACACCGTTGACGGCATATACCGTAGGGGCGCGTGAAAAGCCCACGCGGTGGCCACCGAAGTGCTTGGTCAGATCGCGGGCTTCAAGCAGCGGCGTCATTGTCGATGGTGCGTTCATGCCACGGCCTCCTCTCGCAAGGACGGCGGAGGGGTTAGGGACTCGACCGGTGCGAGCCAGCACGCCACGCGGTGCGCGCCGGACAATGTCCGCTCGGGCGGCGCCTCACGAGTGCAACGCGCCTCGGCAAACGGGCAGCGCGGCGCAAAACGGCATCCGGCAGGCATGCGCTCCGGCGAGGGCACGGCGCCGCGAATCGTCGCCAGCGTGCCTTCGCGTTTGCCGATGGACGGAATCGCGCCCATCAGCCCGATGGTGTAAGGGTGCTGCGGATCGTCGAAGATCTCGCTCACCGTGCCGTATTCGACGATGCGTCCGGCGTACATCACGGCCACGTCGTCCGCGACTTCGGCCACCACGCCCAGATCGTGCGTGATGAGCACCACGGCGGTGCCCGTTTCGCGTTGCAACGTCTGAATGAGCGTGAGCACCTGCGCCTGAATCGTGACGTCGAGCGCCGTCGTCGGCTCGTCGGCGATGAGTAGCGCGGGCCGGTTGGCGAGCGCCATCGCAATCATCACGCGTTGACGCATGCCACCGGAGAGCTCGTGCGGATAGTTGTCGAGCCGGGCTTCCGGCGCGGGAATGCGCACGAGTTTGAGCATGTCGAGGGCTTCAGCACGTGCGGCGCGCCGGTCCAGTCCACGATGTCGCCGGATGCCCTCCTCGATCTGATGGCCGATCGTGAACGACGGATTGAGCGACGTCATCGGCTCCTGAAAGATCATCGCCAGACGATTGCCACGCAGGTCCGCGAAATCGCGTTCGCCCAGCGCCAGCAGGTCGTGGCCTTCGAAGACGGCGCGTCCGGCCACGAGATTCGCCGGCGGGCTGGGCAACAAGCCCATGAGCGCCAGCGACGTGACGCTCTTGCCGCATCCCGATTCGCCGACGATGCACAACGTTTTGCCGGGGTGCACGGCGAAAGAGACGCCATCGATCAGATTCGGCGCGTCGGGTGCCTTGGAGAATTTCAGCGACAGTCCGGTGACATCAAGCACCGGCCCAGCATCTGCGGGCATGGTCATGGGGCGCGTTGTGTGGGTCGGCCACCCGCTCATGCGGGATGTGCATGACACGATTATGTCTTCCCCGCACGCAAAGGAAATATTAATATTTCTTTTTCATGCTTAAGTTATTTTTACTTCCCAAATGCTCACGCTGCGCATGTTGAAGACGTTTCGTCTGGTGGCCCAAACCGGCTCGTTTGCGGCGGCGGCCGAGCGCGCCGCATTGACGCAGGCGGCCGTCAGTTTGCAGATGCGCGGGCTGGAAGACGCCGTCGGTCAGCGGCTGTTCGACAGGCGCGGGCGGCAGATCACGCTCACGCGTCAGGGGCGCGAACTGTTTCCCCGCGTCGAGCAGATTCTGGCGCTCACTGCCGAGCTGACCACCTCGCCCATCAATGCAATGCAGGGCCCGGTGACCATCGGCGCGGTGGTGTCGGTCATCGGCGCGCTCTCGCTCGTGGTCGCCGAGCTGAAGACGGCGCATCCACAGCTCGACGTGCGGCTGACGTCTGCCCGCTCGGACGAATTGACCGATCTCGTCGAACAGGGGGAAGTGGACATCGCCGCCGTGGTCGCTCGTGCCGACGACGCCCGCGCCGACGGACTGGTGTGGACGCCGCTCTACACCGAGCCGATGGTGATGGTCGTCAATCGCGACATCGCCGAGTCCGACCCGCAGCAGATTCTCGACGCACACGCGTTCCTGCGTTTCGACCGTCGCGTGCGAACCGGTCTCGTCGTGGAGCAGGCGTTGCGCGCAGCAAAACTTAGCGTGACGGAATATCTGGAACTGAACTCCATCGAGACGATCGTCGCACTCGTGCGCAAGAACGTCGGTGTGTCGGTATTGCCGTTGCTGCATCGAGGCGATTGGCACGCAGACCCGCTGCTGCGCATTGTCCCCATTGCCGAGCCGCCGCTGCTTCGCACCGTCGGCATGATTCATCGCGAACACGACTCGCGCACGCACAACATCACCGCCGCGATTGCGGGCATGCTGTACGACGTTTGAACCGGCGTGAGCGGATATGACACAGATGAACAAGTCGCACAAATGACAACGGCGCGAACTTTTTCGCGCCGTTGACGGGAAACAACGTGAGGTGAAATTATTGAGCGGCGTTCAGTCTTTCGTTTCGAACGCCTTGTTGATGCGCAGAGCAAGCAGCGTGCAGACCGTGCCGGAGAGCAGATAGCCGCTCACCGCGATCAGCCCGAACTCCGCCGACAATCCGAGTGCGACGAGCGGTGCGAACGCCGCGCCAAACAGCCACGCGAAGTCCGTCGTGAGCGCCGCCCCGGTGTAGCGAAAGCGTTGCTCGAAGTTGGACGTCACCGTACCGGCCGCCTGACCGTACGACAGGCCGAGCAGGCCGAAGCCGACAAGAATGAAGATGTCCTGCCCCACCGAACTGCCACCCATCAGGAACGGCGCAAACAGGGCGAAGACGCCGATGAAGATCGCGAAAAGACCCAATGTCGTGCGTCGACCGATGCGGTCGGCGATGCGTCCGGAAATCACCGTGCAGATGATCGCGATGACCGCGCCGCAGAGCTGCACGATCAGCACGCTGTTCAGATCCTGCGTGTTTTGCAGCGAAATCCACGACAGCGGGAACACCGTCACCAGGTGGAAGAGCGCATAACTCGCCAGCGCCGCGAACGCGCCGAGGAAGATGTTGTAGCCCTGCGAGCGCACCATCTCCCGCGTGCTGATCGGCTCCAGTTGCCCCTCTTCGAGCATGGCCGTGTATTCGTTCGTCACGACCAGACGAAGCCGCGCGAACAGCGCCACCACGTTCACGGCGAACGCCACGTAGAACGGATAGCGCCAGCCCCAGGTGAGGAAGTCGTCCGAATCGAGGCTCCAGTGCAGGAACAGGAATAACGACGCCGCGATGATGAATCCGATCGGCGCGCCCAACTGTCCCATCATCGAATACCAGCCGCGACGTTGCGGCGGGGCGTTCATCGCCAGCAGCGACGGCAAGCCATCCCACGAGCCGCCGAAGCCAATGCCCTGTACCAGACGGAAGAAGGCGAGCAGCCAGATGGCCTTGTCGCCGATCACGGCATGTCCCGGCAGGAAGGCCATGCCCGCCGTTGCCGTACCGAGCACGAACAGCGCCGCCGTGAGCTTGACGCTGCGTCCCCAGCGACGCTGCACGTTCATGAAGAGCGCAGTGCCGAACGGGCGCGAGATAAAGGCGAAAGAGAAGATCGTGAACGAGTACAGGAGCCCGTGCAGGCCGTCCGCAAACGGGAAGAAAACGTGTGGAAAGACGAGGACGGCAGCGATGCCGAACACAAAGAAGTCGAAGTACTCGGAGGCGCGTCCGACAACCACGCCGACCGCGATTTCCTCAGGCGCGATGCGGGATTTGCTCCCGTGATCGTGCGCTGTCGGCGCGCCGGGCACACCCGGTGGCGTCGGCGATTGATGAGCACTGCTTGACATTATCGGACCCCCTCGCGGATCGGGATGACGATGACACTCGTGCCAGAAAAGCATCGCAGGTATCTCGAATTGCCGCTATAGGGTTTACCCTAAATTGATGCATCAGAAAGGGCGGTCCATGATGGGTACGGTCTAAGGCTACGGTTCCATCGATCGCAGCATGACTTCCCCCAAGTTCCTCCGCGGGGTACTTTTACTCCCCGCCTTCGCGCTGTTGTCCGGCTGCAATACCGTATTGATGTCGCCTTCGGGAGATCTCGCGGTAAGGCAGCGGGACATCATCATCGTTTCCACCGTTCTGATGTTGCTGATCATCGTGCCGGTGATCGTGCTGACATTGCTGTTCGCCTGGCGATACCGGGCATCGAACAAGAACGCCGTCTACACCCCCGAATGGGATCACTCCACGCTGCTCGAACTGCTGATCTGGGCCGCGCCGCTGCTGATCATCATCGCGCTGGGGGCCCTCACGTGGGTCAGCACCCACAAGCTCGATCCTTACCGGCCGCTTGAGCGGATCGACGCGAAACGGGAGATTCCGCCCGACACGCGTCCGCTCACGGTGCAGGTCGTGGCGATGGACTGGAAGTGGCTGTTCTTCTATCCCGACCAGGGCATTGCGACCGTGAACGAACTTGCCGCGCCCGTCGACCGTCCGATCCGCTTCGAAATCACGTCGACCACGATGATGAATTCGTTCTTCGTCCCGGCGCTCGCCGGTCAGATCTACGCGATGCCGGGCATGGAGACGAAGCTGCACGCGGTCATCAACAAGCCCGGCGTGTACGACGGCTTCTCCGCGAACTACAGTGGCGCGGGCTTCTCCGGCATGCGCTTCAAGTTCCACGGCATGACCGCGGACGAATTCGACGCGTGGGTGAAACAGGTCAAGACGAAGGGCGAAAACCTGTCGCGCGACAAGTACGAGGCGCTCGCGAAACCGAGCGAGTGGGTGCCGGTGAAGTATTACGCCGACGTTGCCCCCGATCTCTACGACGCGATTCTGAACCGTTGTGTTCAGCAGGGACAGCCCTGCCTGAAGGACATGATGGATCAGCCCAATCACGCGCACGCCAGCCGGGCCGGTTCACGCAAGACCGATGCGTTGCTCGCCGACGCAATGTGTACCGCACAGAACACCGTGCAGTTCGCCGCCGACGCGCAACGTGTCCCGGGGACTGCGCTCGCGCAGTGACATCGTGAAGCCGATTCGCGAAGACCTACCCGTGACGCGCACTGCGCCTAACCGTCGACAATGATGCGCCTCGCGCGCGAATGATCCCAGGTTCGAGCTTATGGACATCGTCAAGCTGATCTTCGGTCGCCTCACGCTAGAGGCGATCCCGTACCACGAACCGATCCTCCTCGCGACCTTTGCGGGGGTGGCGATCGGTGGCGTCGTGGTACTGGGCGCCATCACCTACTTCAGGCTGTGGGGCTACCTGTGGCGAGAGTGGTTCACGAGCATCGATCACAAGAAGATCGGGATCATGTACGTGATCCTCGGCATCATCATGTTGCTGCGCGGCTTCGCCGATGCCGCGATGATGCGCCTGCAACAGGCGGTCTCGTTCGGCGACAACATGGGCTATCTGCCGCCGCACCACTACGATCAGATCTTCACCGCGCACGGCGTGATCATGATCTTCTTCGTGGCGATGCCGCTCGTGACCGGTCTCATGAACTTCGTGGTGCCACTCCAGATCGGCGCCCGCGACGTGGCCTTCCCGTTCCTCAATAACTTCAGCTTCTGGATGACGACCAGCGGCGCGGTACTCGTGATGATGTCGCTGTTCGTCGGCGAATTCGCACGTACCGGCTGGCTCGCGTATCCACCGCTCTCGGGCGTATTGCAAAGTCCCGACGTGGGCGTCGATTACTACATATGGGCCTTGCAGATCGCAGGCGTCGGCACCCTGCTCTCGGGGATCAACCTGCTCGTGACCATCGTGAAGATGCGCGCACCGGGCATGACGATGATGCGCATGCCAGTGTTCACGTGGACGTCGCTGTGCACCAACGTGCTGATCGTGGCCGCCTTCCCGGTGCTCACCGCCGTGCTCGCCCTGCTCGCCCTCGACCGCTATGCGGGGACCAACTTCTTCACGAACGATCTCGGCGGTAACGCCATGATGTACGTGAACCTGATCTGGATCTGGGGCCACCCCGAGGTCTACATTCTCGTGCTGCCGGTCTTCGGCGTGTTCTCGGAAGTGGTGGCGACGTTCTCGGGCAAGCGACTTTTCGGTTATGCGTCGATGGTCTACGCAACGGTCGTGATTACGGTGCTGTCGTACCTCGTGTGGCTGCACCACTTCTTCACGATGGGCTCGGGCGCGAGTGTGAACTCGTTCTTCGGGATCACGACGATGATCATCTCGATACCCACGGGGGCCAAGATCTTCAACTGGCTCTTCACGATGTATCGCGGACGCATCCACTTCGAAGTGCCCATGCTCTGGACCATCGGCTTCATGGTGACGTTCGTGATCGGCGGCATGACCGGCGTGCTGCTCGCAGTACCGCCTGCGGACTTCTCGCTGCATAACGGGCTGTTCCTGATTGCCCACTTCCACAACGTGATCATCGGCGGGGTCGTGTTCGGCGTGTTCGCCGCCATCAGCTACTGGTTCCCGAAAGCCTTCGGCTACAAGCTCGACCCGTTCTGGGGCAAGTGCTCGTTCTGGTTCTGGTTCATCGGCTTCTACGTGGCGTTCATGCCGCTCTACCTACTCGGTCTGATGGGCGTGACGCGACGCGTGAGCCACTTCGACGATATGTCATTGCAGATCTGGTTCCGGGTCGCCGCCGTGGGTGCGCTGCTTATCGCCATCGGTATCGCCTGCTTCATCATCCAATTGGTGGTGAGCTACATGCGTCGCGATCAACTGCGCGACGAGACGGGTGATCCGTGGGGCGGGCGCACGCTGGAATGGTCGACGTCGTCGCCGCCGCCGGTCTACAACTTCGCCTTCACGCCGCTCATTCACGACAACGACGCCTGGTGGCAGATGAAGCAGCACGGCTTCAAGCGTCCGATGGACGGCTTCATCCCGATTCACATGCCGAAGAACACCGGCGCAGGCATCATCCTTGCGGGGCTGGCGACGGTGTGTGGCTTCGGGCTGATCTGGCATATGTGGCTGGTCGTCATCGTGGCCTTCGTCGCACTGATCGCGACGGCCATCGGACACACGTTCAACTATCACCGCGACTACTACATCCCGGCCGATCAGGTCGAACACACGGAGGCAGCGCGCACGCGACTGCTCGCCCAGAATGTCTGACACGACCGCACCGTTCCCTGCCGGTGGCGTGCCGCTCGGCGGCGGCGCCCACGCCCCCTCCCCGCCGCGCGAGGGCGACCTGAAATTCATGATGTCGACGGACTACCACCCGCCGGGTGGCACGTTGCTCGGCTTCTGGATTTATCTGATGAGCGACTGTCTTGTCTTCGCCTGTCTGTTCGCGGCGTATGGCGTGCTCGGTCGCAACTACGCGGGCGGACCGACGGGCGCGGAGCTGTTCGAACTGCCGCTCGTGGCGCTCAACACCACGTTCCTGCTGCTCTCGTCGATCACCTACGGCTTCGCGATGCTGGAGATGCAAAGGCGCCGCCAGAGCGCCGTGACCGGCTGGCTGATCGTGACGGGGTTGCTCGGCGCGGCGTTCCTCTCGCTCGAACTGTACGAGTTCGCCACGCTGATTCATGAAGGTGCCGGGCCGTGGCGCAGCGCGTTCCTGTCGTCGTTCTTCACGCTGGTGGGCACGCACGGGCTGCACGTCACGTTCGGCATCATCTGGCTCATCACGCTGCTGGTGCAGATCGGCAAGCACGGGCTGACCGTACCGAACCGCCGACGGCTGATGTGCCTGTCGATGTTCTGGCACTTTCTGGACGTCGTGTGGATCGGCGTCTTTACGTTCGTCTATCTGATGGGAGTGCTGCCGTGAGCACCCACGACTCGACTTTGCACGATGCCCACGGGCACGACCATGACGATGATCATGGGAACGAGGGGCCGCACAGCACGCTGCGTGGCTATGCGACCGGCTTCATTCTGTCGGTGGTGCTCACCGCGATTCCGTTCTGGTTCGTGATGGGTGGCGTGTTCGAGAAATCGAGCACGACCGCGATCATGATCCTGTTCCTCGCGGCGATTCAGATCGTGGTGCACATGATCTACTTCCTGCATATGAACGCGAAGTCCGAGGGCGGCTGGAACATGCTGTCGCTGATCTTCACGATCGTGCTGGTCGTCATCACGCTCTCGGGTTCGCTGTGGGTGATGTATCACCTGAACCAAAACATGATGCCGGGTATGATGCAGGATACGAAAAACCTCCCTTGAACGGCATTTCCCTTGAGTAGCGATCGACTTCACGATTCGGGGGACGCACAGCGTCCCCCGCGCGCTTCTGGCGCCCCCTCCCGCACATCTCCCCTTCGCGTGGTGATTCTCGGCGTCATCACGCTGGTGCTGATTTCCCTCTTCGTCTCACTCGGCACATGGCAGTTGCAACGCCGCGCGTGGAAACTCGATCTGATCGAACGCGTGAATTCGCGCGTGCATGCGCCGCCGTCGGCAGCGCCCGCGCGCGCGCAGTGGGCCGACGTCAACGCCGAGAAGGACGAGTATCGTCACGTCTCGCTAACCGGCACCTACCAGTTCGACAAAGACACGCTCGTGCAGGCCGTCACCGATCTGGGCGGCGGCTACTGGGTGCTCACGCCGCTGCGCACGGCAGATGGCGGTGAAGTGCTGGTCAATCGCGGCTTCGTGCCGCCAGGCTGGAAAGAGTCGGTGCCGCCCGCCCCGACAGGCGAAGTTACGGTGACGGGATTGCTGCGCATGCCCGAGCCGGTCGGCGGCTTCCTGCGCAAGAACGCCCCGGCGCAGAACCTCTGGTATTCGCGTGACGTGATGGCGATTGCGACGGCGCGCGGCCTCAATACGTCCGATGTCGCCCCATATTTCGTGGACGCCGACGGCAAACCCGGAGCGAATGCAGGTGCCGGCGCAAACGCCATCACCAACGACGCCGAAGCCATGACCAGCAAGGTACAGTCGCAAGATCGCGACTATCCCGTGGGCGGCCTGACCGTGGTGCAGTTCCCGAACAACCACATGAGCTATCTGCTGACGTGGTACGCACTCGCGATAATGTCGGCCGTCGCAGGCTGGTTCGTTATCCGGCTCGAACTTCGCAAGCGCGGCGAGTAGACGAAATAAGCGTCGCAATACACGTCGCAATCTCCGGCAGCCGCGCATCGTCGAGCGCGGCGTAGCCGAGCACCAGCCCCGGGGGCACCGTCTGCGCCCGGGCAAACTCCCTCAGTCCTTCCACGAAAACGCCTTGCGCGCGTAGCGTCGCGACGAGCGCCGCCTCGTCCACATGAGATGGCAACCACAGCACGCAGTGAAAGCCCGCGTGATCGCCAGTGATGCGGCAAGGTGGAGTCATCCTCGCGCGTAACGTCTCCAGCAGCAGATTGCGACGTCTGAGATACACGCTGCGAGAAGCGCGCAAATGCCGTGCGAAATCCCCGCTATCGATATAGCTCGCGAGCGCCATCTGCTCGATGAGACTGTTCGAGCGTCCCGACGCCGAACGCTGCCCCGCGATTCGCGCAAGCAACGCTGGCGGTGCCAGCAAATAGCCGATGCGCAGCGACGGAAACAACGATTTGTTGAAGCTGCTGCAATGGATCACGCGCGCCTGTGTGTCGATGGCTTTGAGCGCAGGCAACGGCGCACTGCCGTAGCTGAACTCGCTGTCGTAGTCGTCTTCGACGATCCAGACGTCGCGCGCGCTCGCCCACTCCAGCAACTGCATCCGACGGTTGATCGACATGGTGGTGCCGAGCGGTGCCTGATGCGCGGGCGTCACGTAGGCGATGCCGGGACGTCCTGCGCCCGCACGGTCGGCGGCTGCCACGACAAAGCCCTCGTCGTCGACAGGTACGCTCACGCAACGCTGCGACGGCGCGCGCACCAGCGTCGACAGATTCTTGTAGCCGGGGTCTTCGAGATAGAACGCCGTGGCGTCGTCGGCAAGGACTTCCGTGACGAGACTGATCGCATGGCGAATGCCGGTCGTCACCACGATTTCGTCTGCTTCGCAGGCGATGCCGCGCGTCATACGCACGTAGCGAGCGATGCTCTCGCGCAGCGGCAAATAGCCGCGCGGGTCTGTGTCGGCCAACAACTCGGGGGTGACGGCTCGCAGCGCGCGGTTCATATGCTTGCGCCAGACGGGTAGCGAGAACAACGCGGCATCGGGCGACCGACCGGTTTTCGACGCAAGCGATGCTGCATTCTCAGGCAACGGCTGCGTCGAACGCTCGGCCTGGCAGGATGCAGCTGGTGTCGCCACCGCCCCGGAGAAGTCCGCGACCACTTCCGTACCCGCGCCAACGCGACTCGCCACATAGCCTTCGAGCGTCAGTTGCTCGAACGCCAGCTCGACGATGCCGCGCGACACCCCCCAGCGCTCTGCCAGCGTGCGTGTGGAGGGTAGGCGGTCGCCACGTCGCAACTCGCCCGCGACGATGCGCTCTCGCACACACCGGTAGACCCATGCCTGTCGCGTCTCCTTCTCATGACGAGCGGAGAGCGGCAATTCCAGTGACTGGCTGAGATGGCGTCGGCGCATGAGGCGGCTGCACAAAGGGATAGGGGAGCGTTGGTGTCACAGCGGGTGCAGGTCTTTCACGACGGTCGAATCATCGATCCATCGCAAAGTGGCCCAACCGATCCCGCGACAAATGGCGCTTCGAATTATACAAGTTAGGCCGTATCCTAAAAGCCATGACGTCTGTTCCGCAGGTTGCAACGCGACTGGCGTTCCACCCAAATCAGAATAAACAGTGGAGAAATTCGATGGAGTTGACGGAGTTGGCCCGGCGCGAAGCAGTCGGAACCAAGTACAGCGCCGAAGCCATGCAACGTGCGCAGGCGCTCACGTGGGAAGCCACCGAGAAAATCGCCGCCATGATCAAGCCCGGCATGCGCGAGTCGGAAGCCATCGCCGCCAGCAAGACGCTGCTCGGCACGCTCGGCATGGACCGCATCTGGCACCCGGTGCTGATTCGCTTCGGCGAAAACACGTTGCGCACGTTCAGCGAACGCAGCGATAACGACCCGGTGCTCGGCGACGACGACATCTATTTCATCGACATCGGCGTGGTGTTTGGTGCGCACGAAGGCGATTGCGGGTTCACGCGCACGACTGGCAGCGATCCCGAGATGCAGCGTTGTGCAGACGACGCCAAGCGCCTGTTCGACATCGTCCACCAGCATTGGCGCGCCGAAGGGGTGAACGGTCAGGCCCTGTACGAATTCGCGAAGGCACAGGCCGAGGCGATGGGCTGGGTTCTCAACCTGGACATCAAGGGCCACCGCGTCAGTGACTTCCCGCACGCCATCTACAAGGGCGGCAAGCTCGGCGATTTCGAAGGCACGCCCAACGGCGGCCTGTGGATTCTCGAGATCCAGATCGCGCATCCGACGCGTGCGTTCGGTGCTTTCTACGAAGACCTGCTGATCTGAGCGTCAGCGAAGATGCGAGCGCCGCCGGGGGTGCTCGCGTCATTCGACGCGCATCAAAACTCAACACGCAGTTCAATCCTGCTCAACACGGCGATATCTGCCTGTTATCTGTGCAAGTCGCGCTTGCCTCCCAACTTCGATTCGCTAATACACGGGTCACATGACAGCGTGGTGATCGCGCAACAACACCGAGTGGATTCCGAACTTTTCGCGCCGTTTTGCTTCGTGATCCCCTCCGTTTCGACGGACAAACCTCCATCGATATCTGACCCCATATTGTGTGAAGTTCGCGTCGCACAAGGCCTGTGAAGGCGCGTACGCGATTTCGCGAATTGTCCAGAGCCACCTGAAGCTGCGTTGTGGCCCGTCGCCCGGACTTTTGGCGCATCTTTCCCCAATTACCCGTTATGCGTTAACGTTCGATGGTCGACGGGATTGTTCACGCACGTCGTAATGTTGTTTAGGCAGCGGAGACATCACCCCGCAACCATGTCGCCCGCTGGGGTCCATGGGCGAGGGCGAGCTGCCCGTCGTGTGTCCGTCGCTAGCGCAGTTGAAGCTCCGGCAGTTGGAGCTCCCTTTATCTCGCTCACGATAAGAACCACAGAAAGACGATGAAAAACCCAACCTTCACCAAAGCGCTCTTAGCCACAGCTCTGAGCTGCGCGCTGTTCAACGTTCACGCGGCATCGCAGGCACCGGTCGGCGCTCAGAACGGCATGGTCGTGACGGCCCAGCACCTCGCGTCGAAAGTCGGCGTCGACGTGCTCAAGGCCGGCGGCAATGCCGTCGACGCCGCGGTTGCGGTCGGTTACGCGCTCGCCGTGGTGTACCCGGCAGCGGGCAACATCGGCGGCGGCGGCTTCATGACGATCCAGCTCGCCGACGGCCGCAAGACCTTCCTCGACTTCCGTGAAAAGGCCCCGCTCGCTGCAACGGCCAACATGTACCTCGACAAGGACGGCAACGTCATCAAGGGTGCTTCGACAACCGGTTATCTGGCCGTCGGCGTCCCGGGCAGCGTGTCCGGTATGGAATACGCTCGCGAGAAGTACGGCACGAAGACGCGTCAGCAACTGCTCGCACCGGCCATCACGCTCGCCGACAAGGGTTTCGTGCTCGATCAGGGCGACGTCGATATGCTGTGGACGTCCACCAAGGACTTCGAAAAGGACCGCGCCAACTCGGGTGCCATCTTCCTGAACAAGGGTCAACCGTTCCAGCCGGGCGAACGTCTTGTGCAGAAGGACCTCGCCCGCACGCTCAAGCTGATCAGTGCCCGCGGCACCGACGGCTTCTACAAGGGTGAAGTTGCCGACAAGCTGGTGGCGTCGATGAAGGCGGGCGGCGGCATCATCACGCAGGCCGACCTCGATCAGTACAAGACGCGCGAACTGGCCCCGGTCGAGTGCGACTATCGCGGCTATCACGTGGTGTCCGCCCCGCCCCCGAGCTCGGGCGGCGTGGTGATCTGCGAGATCATGAACATTCTCGAAGGCTACCCGATGAAGGAGCTGGGCTATCACTCGGCCCAGGGCGTGCACTACACCATCGAGGCCATGCGCCACGCGTATGTCGACCGCAACAGCTATCTGGGCGACCCGGACTTCGTGAAGAACCCGATCGCACAGTTGCTCGACAAGAACTACGCCGCGAAGATTCGTGCCGCGATCAACCCGCAAAAGGCTGGTATCTCGCAGGAGATCAAGCCGGGTGTGCCGCCGCATGAAGGCAGCAACACGACGCACTACTCCATCATCGACAAGGACGGCAACGCCGTATCCGTCACCTACACGCTCAACGACTGGTTCGGCGCGAAGGTCATGGCCAACGGCACGGGCGTGCTGCTCAACGACGAAATGGACGACTTCACCTCGAAGGTGGGCGTGCCGAACATGTACGGTCTGATTCAGGGTGAGGCGAACGCCATCGGCCCGGGCCGTCGTCCGCTGTCGTCGATGAGCCCGACCATCGTCACGAAGGACGGCAAGCCGGTGATGGTCGTCGGCACGCCGGGCGGTAGCCGCATCATCACGGCCACGCTGCTGACGATGCTCAACGTGATCGACTACGGCATGACGTTGCAGGAAGCCGTCGATGCGCCGCGTTTCCACCAGCAATGGATGCCGGAAGCGACCAACATCGAAGCGTTCGCGCTGAGCCCGGACACGCAAAAGATTCTGGAAAGCTGGGGCCAAAAGTTCGCAGGCCCGCAACCGGCTAACCACATTGCGGCGATTCTCGTCGGCGCGCCGTCGCTCGGCGGCAAGCCGGTCGGCAAGAACCGTTTCTACGGCTCGAACGATCCTCGTCGCAACACGGGTCTCGCACTCGGGTATTGATGACTGAATGGATTCGGCGTTGCGCCGAATCCGGGTAGCGAATGAAAAGAGGCCGCAAGTGCGGCCTCTTTTTTGTTCGGGCGCTGTCCGTCCTCAGTGCTCAGCGACGATGATCGACTCTGCGTGCGAGACGCTCCCCCGCGAACTGCACCAGCGTCACGAGGGCCACGAGAATCACGATCACGTTGAACATCACACTCGTCTCGTAGCGCTCATAGCCATACCGCACAGCGAGATCGCCCAGACCGCCCGCCCCGACTGCCCCCGCCATTGCCGACGCCCCGACCATCGCAATCACCGTCACTGTCGCACCGCCGAGAATCGCGGGAAGCGCTTCGGGCAACAGCACGTGGCGCACGATGTGCCAGCGACGGCAGCCCATCGCGCGCGCCGCTTCGATCAGTCCCGGGTCGATCTCGCGCAAGCCGACTTGCGTCACTCGCGCGAAGAACGGAATCAGATGGACGGCGAGCGGCACCACGGCGGCCCATGTGCCCATTGTCGTGCCGACGATCCAGCGCGTGACCGGCAACAACGCCACCAGCAGGATGATGAAAGGTACCGCGCGGAACAGATTCACCACGACCGACAACGCGCGGTTGAAACGCGGACGCGGGACCAGACCGCCCGATGCGGTGATCACCAGCACGATGGCGATCAGCATGCCCACCGCAAAGACGATGGCGCACGCGCTCGTGACCATCAACAAGGTTTCACCGAGGGCGCGCAGGTATTTGTCGAGCATAACGATTCCGAGAGAACTAAACGGCGTGTGCGTGTTGGCGCTGTGCGTTTTGCGTGAGACGTCCCTGCCAGGCGTGTTGCAACGGGCGTAGCAGCGCGCGCGTTGCCTCAGCCAGAGGGTTCGCGAAGACTTCGTCGACCGGACCTAGTTCGGTGATGCGTCCCTGATCGAGCACCAGTACGCGGTCGCAGGCCTGATGGATCACCCCCATGTCGTGCGTGATGAGGACAACCGTTAAGCCAAATTCGCGCTGGACGTCGCGCAACAACGAGAGAATCGAATCGGTCGTCTCGGGATCGAGTGCGGACGTCGCTTCGTCGCACAGCAGAATTTCGGGGCGATGTACCAGCGCACGCGCGATCCCCACGCGCTGCTTTTGTCCGCCGGAGAGCATGGCGGGATAGGCATCGGCCTTGCCCGACAGCCCCACGAGCGCTAGTAGCTCGTTTACTCGCGGCGCGATTTGTGCTTTCGGCACGCCCGCCACACGCAGCGGCAGCGCCACGTTTTCGAAGACGGTCTTCGCCGACAACAAGTTGAAGTGCTGGAAGATCATGCCGACGCGCCGACGCAAACCGACCAGCGCCGCTTCGTCGAGCGACGCCACATCGACGCCATCCACCTTCACATGCCCCGTGCTCGGCAACTCCAGCGCGTTGATCGTGCGCAGCAGCGTGGACTTGCCTGCGCCGCTGCGTCCGATGATGCCGAAGCTCTCGCCGCGATGCACGGCGAAGGCAATGTCCTGCAACGCCGCACTCGACGCCCCGGGGTAAATCTTGCTGAGTCCGTCGAAGGTGATGTGTGCGACTTCGCGCGCCGCCGCAGTGGGCAAGCGGGTCACCGTGGTCGTGGTGGGCGCTGTGGAAGTGTGCCGGGTTGTCATCGACGGGGTCCTCGCGAATGAAAATGGTGAATGGGTGATCAGAACGCCGGGACGACCGAACCCTGATACTTGGTCTCAATGAACTTGCGCACTTCTTCCGATTGATACGCCTTCACGAGGGGCGCAACCCACGGCGCGTTCTTGTCCTTTTCGCGCACGGCAATGATGTTCACGTAAGGATTGTTCTCGCGCTTCTCGACCGCGATGCCGTCGCGCGTGGCGATCAGGCCTGCCTGATACGCGAAGCTGTTGACGATGGCCGACGCGTCGACGTCCGGCAGCGAGCGCGCCAGCACCACCGATGCGCTTTCGATGAACTGAAGCTTGCGCGGGTTGGCGGTGACGTCCGAGAGCGTGGCCGTGCCGGTGTAGGGATCGAAGCCATCGCGCAGCTTGATCAGACCGTGATCGCGCAGGATCACGAGCGCGCGGGTCTGATTGCTCGGGTCGTTCGGCAGGCCGATCTTCGCGCCTTCGGGCAGCGATTCGAGCGACTTGTACTTCTTCGAATAGAACGCGATGGGCGAGATCAGCGTGTCGCCGACCGACACAAGCTTGTAGCCGCGTTGCTTGACCTGATCGCGCAGGAACGGAATGTGCTGGAAGGAATTGGCGTCGAGATCGCCGTTATTCAGCGCTTCGTTCGGACTGGCCGTGCCGCTCACCACCACGGATTCGACGTTCAGGCCACGCGATTTCGCCACCTTCGTGACCACTTCCCAAATCTCTTCATCGACGCCGCCGCGCACGCCGACCTTGAGCGGTTTGTCGGCCGCAAAGGCGCTCGCCGAGCCCAACGTACCGAGCGAGCCGAGGGCCAGTGCGAGCGAGAGACTGCCGAGCAGACGAAACAATTGGCGGCGTTGCATGACGTATTCCCCTTGATTTAGGTATGGATGATGCCGATTCAGGCGAACGCTCAGTCTAGGAAGTGGGCGCCAGCAGCGTCCAATAACCAATTGCGCAAAGCTAAGTTGCCGAGGAGCGCAGAGCATTCGTACGCCGAAGGTTCTGCACTTGTAACTTTTTGTAATGTGTCGCCGAAAAACTCAGGAACTCCTCTTCTGACCGACGTCCAACAGGTTTCCCCGTGGATTGCGTCTATCACTCGTGTGGCGGTTGCCGTCGCGCGTGGAGAGCATTTTTGTTCGACGCACATCGCTTTCTCGTCACTTCTCTCTACGGAACCGCGCGAAGATGTCTGCCCTGTGGTACCCGCTGCTCAGCCCGTCCCTGCCCCGCCTTTACCGTATGCCTCCACGTGCAATTGCCATTGCGCGCCTCGTGCTGTTCGGCGTCATTCTGCTTATCGCGGGACTCCCGGTCAGCGACGCGCTCGCCGCCAACGCGCATCAGTCGAGCACCGGCAAGCGTCGGCATGACGCCGTCAAGAAGAAGAAACCGGTGGTAAAAAAGGCGAAGGCAGCGCCGAAGCACAAGGCGACGGCAGCGAGCACGTCGCGCAAGCGTGCGGCGACTCACGCCGCGAAAGGACGCACGAGTCGCACCGCGAAGAAGGCGGCACCGCCGCGTCATGCCAAGGTGACGAAGTCCACGGCGAAGCGATCGCCGACGGTCGCGCGGCGCAAGGCCGTGCCGAAGGCTGCTATGGCTGCGGCGGGGGCGACCGCGGCAACTGCGGCGAAGCCCGGAGTAACAGCGGCTGCATCAGCCCAAGTGAGTACTGACGCCAAACCCCGCTTGCTCGCCCGTTGCGGCTTCACGCCAGCATCGCGAAAGCGACTGTTCTCGAAGGCGGTGTACATCGTCGACGAGAAAACGCACACGCCGCTGTTTGCCCTGAATGCCGATCAGGTGCGCCCCATCGCGTCGCTCTCGAAGCTGATGACGGCCGTCGTCTGGCTCGACAGCGGCCCGGCCATGCGCGCGCCGCTCACCGTCACGAATGCGGATCTCGATACCTTGAAGTTCACGCATTCGCGTCTGGCCGTGGGCTCAACGCTCTCGCGCGCCAACATGCTGCACATCTCGCTGATGGCCTCCGAGAACCGAGCCGCCGCAGCGCTGAGTCGTGACTATCCGGGCGGGCGGCCCGCGTTTATCTCGGCAATGAACGCCAAGGCACGCTTGCTCAACATGCCTAACACACGCTTCGAAAACGCCACGGGACTCTCGCCGCGCAATGTGTCGACGGCGCGTGAGCTGGCGCGACTGGTGCGCGCGTCGAACGGCTATCCGCTGATTCGCCGCTACTCGATCGATCATCAGCAGTTAGTGCCCACTGGCAAAGGACAGCTGCAATACGTCAATACGAACCGACTGGTGCGTTACGGCAAGGTGCACGCCAGCGTGCAGAAGACGGGCTTCATCAACGAGTCGGGGCACAACATGGTGATGCGGGTGATGGTGCACAAGACGCGTCCCGTGATCGTGACGATGCTCGGCAGCGACACCCCCGAAGGGTCACGCCTCGATGGCGTTCGCATCGCGCATTGGTTGTCGTGCTCGTTGCGCTGAACTCACGCCGCGAGACAAAGAAAAACGCGCGCTCACGAGTGGGTGAGCGCGCGCTTCGGTGACGATGAATGCAGGGGTCGGTTAGTGCTTACGTGCGTGCCAACGTCCCCAGATCGCCGTGGCAAAGAGCAGGAACGCGCCCGCGCCGATCACAGCATCGAACCCGTGATTGAACGCGGTGTTGGAGAGCATCGTCAGCGCATCGGCAGCGACCGGTGGCAAGTGCTCAGCGACGATCTGCGCTTCGTCGAGGCTGTCGCGCACGGTGTCCGGGAGCGTCGCCACCTGCGGCACATCCATCGAACGGCCGTAGACGAATGTCAGCAGGCTGCCCATGAAGGTCACGCCTAGCGCACCGCCGAGTTCGTACGAAACCTCTTCGACCGACGCTGCCATCCCGGCACGCTCGGGCGGTGCGCTCTGCATGATGGTGCTCGAGGCCGCCGTCATGGTCGCACCGACGCCAACACCGAGCGTTGCCAGTGCCAGTGCAGACAACACTTGGCCCGAATCGCGCAGGATCAGGTAGCCCGCCATGCCCGCGGCCGAGGTGAGTAACGAGATGAACAACATCCGCGCACTGCCCATCCGGGGGAGCATGCGCCCGGCAATCGGTCCCGCGACGAACGCGGCAATCGATAACGGCATGCCCGCGCATCCGGCTTCCAGCGGCGAGTAGCCCATCGTCAGTTGCAGACGCTGGCTGAACACCAGTTGCATGCCGATCAGAGCCGCCGCAGCCATGAGTGCAGCCGCCACCGCACCGGCGAACACCGGATTACGGAACAACGTGAAGTCGAGCAACGGATGCGCGCTGCGCTGCTGGCGTTTGACGAACGCCCACAGAAACGCGACGCCCACGACGACCGCAACGGCGACCGTCGCCCAGTCGGGGGACAGCTTCCCCGCGCTCTTGATCGCGTACGTCACGCCGATCAGACCGACCATGAAGAGCAATGAGCCGAACCAGTCCCACGGTTGGGACGATGTCGAACCGCCCTTCGGAATCAGCCACCAGGCCACAGGCAACGCGATAAGTACGATCGGGACATTGATCAGGAAGACCGAGCCCCACCAGAAGTGTTCAAGCAGCGCACCGCCGACAATCGGACCGAACGCCGCACCACCTGAAGCAACCGACGCCCAGATACCGATAGCGAGCGCCTGCTCATGGGGATCGGCAAACGTCAGGCGAATCAGCGACAGCGTGGCGGGCATCATCATGGCCGCACCGACCCCGAGGAAACCTCGGGCGACGATCAGGACGTTGGCGCTCGGCGCAAAGGCGGCGGCGAGCGACGCCACGCCGAAGACGACCAGACCGGCGAGAAACAATTGCTTGTGGCCCAGACGGTCACCAAGCGTGCCCATGCCGAGCAGCAGGCCCGAGACCACAAGCGCGTAGGCGTTGACGATCCACAGCTTGGCGGAGGCCGTCGCTGCCAGATCGTGGGTCAGACGCGGCAGTGCCGTATAGAGCACCGTCATGTCGATCACGATGAGCAGCAGCGCCACCGACACGATGGCCAGCACCAGCCAACGGCGTGCGCCGCTCGCATGAGGTACCGGATGTGTTGAGGTATGCAGACTGGACATCGGAAAAGCTCCTTTCCTTTTTGGTGCGCAACGCCCGTTTGTCTGATGGGGTTACGTACTGACTTTATTTCTAGGGAAAACCCGCATCATCCATCAATAAATCGATTGAGAAAAGTTGGATTCCATCTGATAAGTGGATGGATTTGAAAGGTTTTCCCGTTTAACGAACCTCAGATGCTGATGCCGACGATCCGGCGGGTGATGGGGTCAGATTCGAACGGTCGTTCTAGTACGCCCGTCAAGACTGGCGGCGCACCACGCAGGCGCATACAATCTGCGCCACATTCCCATTGGGCGAAAAATCCCCCCTATTCGTACATGGCATCTCATCCGACCCGAATTCCCGACGCCGTCTCTCTCCCTGAGTTGACGGTACGCGGCATGATCCTGGGCGCACTGATCACCGTAGTGTTCACTGCCTCCAACGTTTATCTCGGCCTCAAGGTCGGTCTCACGTTTTCTTCCTCCATTCCTGCAGCCGTGATTTCGATGGCGGTCCTCCGCGCGCTGCGTGGCGGCAACATCCTTGAGAACAACATGGTGCAGACGCAGGCGTCTGCGGCCGGCACGCTCTCATCGATCATCTTTGTGTTGCCCGGCTTGCTGATGATCGGACACTGGCAGGGCTTCCCGTTTGGCCTGACGCTGGCGATCTGCGCGTCGGGCGGCATTCTTGGCGTGCTGTTTACGATTCCGTTGCGCCGCGCGATGGTCGTCGACAGTGACTTGCCCTATCCGGAGGGCGTAGCGGCGGCGGAAATTCTGCGCGTCGGCAGTGAAGGTGATGAAGGCACGTCGTCCGCCAGCGGGAAGGCATCGACGGGTAACGAAGCGAGCGGTGTGCGGGAGATTGCCTTCGGCGGGATCGTCTCGGCGCTGTTCGCGTTTGCGACGGCTGGCCTGAAGATTCTCGGCGAGAGCATTACTGCGTGGATCCCGGCGGGCGCTGCGGTCTTTCGTCTGACGACCGGCTTCTCGCTCGCGTTGATCGGTGCCGGTTATCTCATCGGTATCGTGTCCGGGCTCGCGATCTTGTTGGGTGCGGTGCTCACGTGGGGCGTTGCTGTGCCGGTGCTCACGGCTATCACGCCGAATCCCGATGGGCTGGCGATGGCTGCGTTCGCGAATGGGCTGTGGCAACACAAAGTGCGGTTCATTGGGGCCGGTGTGATCGGTGTGGCGGCTATCTGGACGCTGATCACGTTGGCAAAACCGATGGTCGACGGTGTGAAGACGTCGTTCACGGCGTTGGGCAAGGCGCGTGGCGCGCGGGGTAAGTCTGGTAACGGACAGACGCTGGGTCGCACGGAGCAGGATCTGTCGCCGTACTGGGTGATCGGTCTCACGTTGTTGTGCGTGGCGGTGTGGGTCGTGACGTTCGGCGTGTTCCTCGCGGATGCGCCGCTGTCGTTCGGCGGTATCGCGACGCTGGTGATTTGCAGCGTGGTGTTCGCCGTGGTTTTCGGCTTCCTGGTGGCAGCGGCATGTGGCTATATGGCGGGGCTGGTGGGATCGTCCGCCAGTCCGATTTCGGGTATCGGAATCGTTGCGGTGGTGTTGGTGTCGCTGCTGATTCTTAGCGTCAGTCAGGCGAGCGGGCTGCTCGATACCACTGGCGGCAGCAAGCTCGCGATTGCGTTGGCGCTCTTCACGACGGCCGCGGTCATCGCCATTGCCACGATTTCCAACGACAACCTGCAGGATCTGAAAACAGGTTGGCTGGTGGGCGCGACGCCGTGGCGTCAGCAGGTGGCGCTGTTGGTCGGCTGTGTCGTGGGTGCGGCGGTGATTCCGCCGGTGCTGAACCTGTTGTACAACGCTTACGGGTTCACCGATGCGTTGCCGCGCGCGGGGATGGACCCGTCACAGGCGCTGTCGGCGCCGCAGGCGATTCTGATGACGGCGATTGCCAAGGGCATCTTCACGCACCAGCTCGACTGGTCGATGCTCGGCATCGGCGCGGCGCTGGGGCTGGCGTTGATTGCGATTGATGCAGCGTTGGCCAAGCGCGGTGGTGTTGCGCGTGTGCCGGTCATTGCGGTGGGCATCGGTATCTATCTGCCCCCGACGATCGGCTCCGTGCTGGTGATCGGTGCGGTGCTGGGTTGGATTGCGCAACGCGTTCTGAAGGCACGTGCCAAGGCACAAGGAAAGGACTTCGGACCGTATGCGGAAGCGGCTGAACGACGCGGCGTGTTGCTGGCATCGGGCCTGATCGTGGGTGAGAGTCTGGTGGGCGTTGCGATGGCGATGGTCGTCGGCTTCAGCGGCTCCGACGCCCCGCTGGCCATCGTCGGCAGCAGCTTTGCCCCGACGTCGGAATGGCTCGCCTTGCTGGTCTTCGCTGGCATCTGCGTCGCCATCGTCCGCCGAGTGCTTTCGGCAACGCGATCCGCGTGATCCACTTGATCTGTGTTATTTGCGTAACGAGCTATTTGCGCGCTACTGCGCTCAACGTCATATAAGTTCTAGTGTCATCCTGTGAGTCGATAAGCGCGATCCCGCGCACATCGACTCACAACATCCCCCCAGCAAGTCTCATTCCTCCCCACCAGATCACACGCCAGAGTGTCCAGACGTCGCTCATGGGCATGGCGCTTCACGAACAAACGCCTACTAGGATCCGTGCGCCCGGAAATGCGTTTGACGGGTGGCCATACCCGTTCGTACTGAAACACGTCAGCGTTAAGGTGGAGATTTCCTGTCATCCGACGAAGATGCCGTTGGAGCGTCGTTGTTGATGGAAGTGAAGGCGGTACCGCCGATAGCCAACGCGTTTTAGTTGAATCACTTCCTCCACGGGAATGATCGACACCAGTTACACGCTTGGGGGGATACGGCGTCAGGCTAACAAACACGCACTGACACGTGGATGGGCGATTGAGCTATCCGCAGAAGGAGCGCAATCGTAGTCGGACCAAAATCAGAAATATTGCACGGACGTAGAGTTCGCGCCCGACACGCAGATCAACAACACCGAGGCCCAAAATCGACACCAGTTACACGCTCGGGGGATACGGCGTCAGACTAACAAACACGCACTGACACGTGGATGGGCGATTGAGCTATCCGCAGAAGGAGCGCAATCGTCGTCGGACCAAAATCAGAAATATTGCATGGATGCGTATAGTTCGCGTCCGACACGCAGATCAACAATACCGAGGCCCAGATGATCCACCAAGCACTCGGGTTCACGGAAATGGAGCGCGTCGTGGTGTACAGGAAGCGCTGCAAGCTTGATTGACCGACTAACAGGGGAGCGTAGCGATCATTTATCAAGTCCCGGTCGTCTTACACGACTTTCCAAGCATGGCTTCAGCGGACAACGGGTCGGATTCGGCCTGTGAGGCACCGATGAAAGCGTCGCTGCAAAGCAAAAACCCCTTGCTACTGCTATAGCAAGGGGTTTTTAAGGGGAGCCTGACGATTACCTACTTTCACACGGGTATCCGCACTATCATCGGCGTGGAGTC
>NZ_CABPSP010000009.1 GCF_902459765.1 Pandoraea anapnoica
GCGGAATAGCCACCAACGCAGCCGAGGTAGATCAGCCACGTGTAGATCGTGAGTTGATGGGTAAAGCCCTGGTAGAGAAAGACGGCCGTCGCAGCGGCTGATGCGATGCTCGGCCATAGTTGCAGGTGGCTCAATCGGCCGTTCGCGTCGGTGATCAGTTCGCGCAGGTTCATTGCCGCCCCTCAGCCGACCGCGATCTGACCGCCGCACGCCTTGTAGATCTCGGCAAGTGACGCGAGGCTGTTCTGGTGCTGGCCGTAGCTATTTCCCGGCAACGACGCCCATATATTCGAGCAGGCGGCAATCGCCATTGCGAATTGCCCGTGCTGGATCATCTCCAGCGCACCCTGCTCCCGGATCTGCTGAAGCGCGATCATGTCCTGCGATAGCGGGCTGAAGTCGGGAAGGTCCAGTTCCTTGGCGTAAGGCGCGAACCAGCGATGCAGCAATTGATAGCGGCCAGCGGCCGTCGAATCCAGCTCGTGATTGAGCACGTTCGGATGCGTGTCATACGAAGGGAAGGTGAGGAGCGACGGAGCGAACTCGCCGCCGCAGCTCTTGCGCATGGGGCCGTGCGAGCCGACCAGGACGTTGTAGCCATCGTCGCTATTGGCGAGCGTCCATGCGTCGATCTCGCTGCGAGCTACGGTATCGAGCAGCGCGATAACGTTCGCGCCGCCCGCCACCTCCGGTGAAATTCGTGCCATCGAGTTACTCCTGTCCGTGTCATGTAGTGACATGCAACATCACGAAGTAACTTTACGTTTGTGGTAGCGCTTGTGCGGGCTGGCGGATGTCACCACCAATGAAAAAGCCCCGCACAGTGGCGGGGCCGAAAGGTATTACAGGAGAGAGTCAGAACAACGTGCCCTGATCGTCAATCGGTACGTCGTCTGTCATTTTCAAGATACGCCACACGTGACGGTCGGCGATATGGTATTTCTTCGCCAGTTTCGCCACGCTCCCACGTGAGCCGTATTCCCGCGCCAGTTTGTCAAACTCACTACGAATGGCACGACCACGCAACTCACGCATCGCCCGCTCGCACTTCGGCACATACAGATTGTTCCCGCCGAAGTACTTTGAGATGTTGGTCGCGGCGCGATACCCTACGATCTCCGATAACGCTTCGAAACTTGCCTCGCCGTCCCGCCGCGTTGTCAGATAAACCGGCACCGGGAAGGTGGTGCCGCCCAGTTGCTCCACGAGACGCGTCGCCTTGGAAATGCCAATCACCCGAACCAACAATTGAGCCACCTCGGGAAGAAGGTGTTCAACGTCGCCGAAGTTCATTGCGCCTCCTATCCGCATCCTTCTGCAACGCGGCGATAAGCATGGTCAGTTCTTCGCCCTGGCAAAACTCGATGGCGTCCACCTTGCAGATGCGCTTTACCATCCCTTTCGTGATGTAGCTCCAAGATCGTCCGGCGTCCGCGAGCAGAGCTTCAATCTTTCGCAACTTCGGCTCGTAGATTGTGGCGACCTTGGGGCGACGGCCGAGCGACTCTTTTGGCACAAAGCCGGAGCGTTTCATGTGACGCAGCACTCGCTCGGCCGTCGCCGGAGTCAAGTCCTTGGCTGACCTGACTCCCGCCGCCTCAAAAAGCATTGCACGGTACGTGTCGTCGTCCATGCCGAGTTTCTGCCGGGCAACATGGATCAGGGTCAGCAACTTGCCCGATATCACTTTTTCCTCCAGAACCAACGGAGCAAGTCACGGCGGCAAATCCAGCCGAACGAGACCAGCCCGAAGATGATCACGTACATGTCGGCCGTCATGGCGTCACCTCCGAAGCAGGAGGTGCGCCGCCTCCAAGATTCACGCTAACCGTCGTGCGCTGACTTGGCGTGACCACCTGGACGCTTTCGCAGACCTTGCAAAGGTGATTGATTGCGGAGCGTCCATTCGGCCAGTCGGGCATGAAGTACGTCACCGTGTCGCTGTAGAACGGATCCTTCTTCACGTAGCGCTTGCCGCAAGCCTTCTCCGCTGCGCGCCGGGTCTTCGCCGAACAGACCTTGCGGACTGACCTGCGCAGGAATTTCTGCTCCGGCAACGGCGTTTCGTTCCATGCCCACCGGTACGAATACTCGCCGTTCACATAGGTGATGACGCGATAGACCAGGCGCTTCCACGGCCGCACTGAAAGCGTGACCTTGAAGCCGTCGCACATCAGGTCGACACGCCCATACGGCAAGGCCAGCTCTTCCTCCAGCTCGGCCCGCTGCTCTTTGCTCAAACTCATGGCAATCTCCGATGGGTTAGATAGCAGCGATGTCCAGGCTGATCGCCTTGTACTCTTTCGTGGACTCGTCGCGCTCGTAGATCCGGACATACGGCTTTGTGCCCGTCACACGAATGCTATCGACAATGGCGCGCATCGCTGTAGCCCACTTGGGGTCGTCAATGTTCAGACGCCGCAACCCGAGGACGCGGCCGGTATTCACGTTGCCTTCTTTGTCGACTTGGAATGCCTCGTTGATGATTGCCTTGACCTTGCCATCGCTATCCTTCGTCCATTCGCGCAAGCACTCGTCAATGAGTTCCTTGGCCGCTTGCAACTGCTCGCCGAACTGGATGCGTTCCGCGATTTGACGAACGACCTTGTATCGTCCATCGAACGTCATCAGCGTGACGTTTCCCTTGGCTCCTCCGGACTTCACGCCGTACTGCTCGAAGCTCGCTGCTACAAACGCCTCGATATCAGTAAAGGCGCGCAGCTTGTATTCCATCAGTTCCGCCTGCACGCGCAGCGCTTCTTTCACCAAAGCGCGCACCGTTTGGTCGCGCAATTCGTCAATTGGCTTGACCATCCCCTTGGGGATAAGCCGACCGTGCGCGTCACACGCAAATCCATCGGGAATTTCTTGTTCCATTTGATATCTCCTGAATTCGGATCGTTTAGTGGCGCGGGCTGCTACGGACGTATGTCTCGACAAAGTTCGCGACAGCTTCGAGCACACCAGCCTGGTCACCCTCAAGGTGAGCCGTGACGAACGGCCACACGCCGTTGCCAAGGCTCTTCAGCGAGGCTTCAAGCCGCTCGGAGCGCAATGCCTGCTCGATGCCAGCCCGGTGGGCGTCGTCAAGCTTGAGTTGCAGCACTGCCACGTCGCCAAGTTGCCAAGGGTCTTCGAAACCGGACTTGTATTCCGGCATCGGCTCGCCGGAAGTCTTGGCGCGGGCCGATTTCTCCCAATGCTCGATGTGGCAAAAGTCCGAGAAGTCATTCATTTCCTCGAACGCCTCACGCAGCTCAGGCAAGGCGTTTAGTTGATGCTGAAGCAGTGCCGCCACCCCGCGAAAGTCCCCGCGCAGATGTTGCCGATAGACATGGTTGGCGAACAACGTCAGCAACTGATATTTGCCGTACACCGTGGACAGTTGAGTCGAATGCGCGAGCAGCTCACCGTTGACGCGGCTCAACTCAGCGCGTAGCTCGTCTGCGCTACGGAGCGAAATGGGATTGACGATGGTCGGGCGTTGCTGTGCGTTCATTGCGCTGCTCCAGTGATGAGGTCGATGTTGATGGCGTCGAGGAAACCAACGAGCGACGCGCGCTCGCCGGATGTCAGGAAGATCTCCTTGTTCTTCTTCGTGATACACAAGCGCCCGTCCGTGTAGAAACCGCACGAGAAGTCACCGTCGTCAGACGTTGACTGCGCGACGGCCTTCCGCGGGCGACCACGCGCTGGCGCGCCAACCGGCAGGAACTCGCGGATGAGGGACTGGGACGGGTGATAGAAAACAACCGATCCACGCCCCTGGGGGTCTTTGATCACCTTGCCGTTGGTGATCGACGGGAGAAGCAGGTCACTGATATCTTCAATGCTCAAATTGCATCCGTCCGCTACCTGAGCAGCCGACGATCCGGGGTGCTCTACGATGTATTTCAGGATGGTTTCCGTGTGCGTCATTTCGTAGTCCTAATAAAATGTTGCGTATTTCCGCTGAAAAAATGTGATTGACTCTGGTTAGGCGATCTCCTCCCTTTCAGTCCAGATGACGCGAACGTCATTCAGGCGAAACTGGCCCTTTCGGGTTCGGACGCCATCGACAACGGACTCGACGTAATACACGGCCGTGCCGTCCATGACCTTTGCGATGCACTCGCTGGTCGGCTCCAGTTGCACGGTTGGCGGCATGTGCTTCGAATGCTCAAAACCTAGGGGAACCAAGCCCTTCGCCTCCAGCTCACCGATGGTGCGCAGAATGAGCGCGGGACTGGACGTAAGGCTCGCAACCGCTTCGCCAGGGAGGTTGGCGGGAAATTGTGTGTTCATCGTCTACTCCTTTGCACCTGCGGTTTGCCTTGAGCGATTAGAGGCTCCTTTTGCGGGGCAATTGACACAGACCCGACACGCTCGCCACTGCGGCATCTCAAACGGCTTGTTCATCGGCATTCGTCGCATCGCGATTTCGTGGCAGTCATCCAGCGACAATACCTTTCCCGTATGCGGACACTCGACAGCGCACAGGCTTGTCAAGACTCGCGCCTGCATCCTGTCCGTCTTGCCCGGGTACTTGCCGCTAAGTAGTAGACTCACTGACGTCCGCGACACCTTCAGTCGCTTCGCGATCTCCGTGGCCGACTCCTTTTCGACGGCGGCGCGAAGCCGCTCCAACCAATTCGGAATCTCAGCAAACATCACTTCCAGCCTCCTTGCTCCAGACAACGCGCTTCAGATTCTGGTCGTAGACGCTGCGTCGCTTCTGCACCATCGGTGGAAGTGGCCCGGTGTATTTCCCAGGCATGAGGCGATACCTTGCCGCCTTCGCGCCTGCCGCCCGGATGCCGCGCCGCGCATCGACCTCTATCCTCACGTATCCGGCCAGCACAAGAAATCTGACGAAATTCTGCGCGGTCATGGCGGCGATTTGGACGTCCTCTGTCGAGGCAGCCAGGGCCAACTCCGCCACGGAGAAACTTCCCAGAATTCGCATGGTTCGCCACAGGTTCTCGCAGTACGTCGGCGGAAGGACGTTGCCGCGCAGGTCGATACGGGGAGCCTCGATGCCTGCATCCTTCTTTAGGCGGTACCGCCCTGCATTCGTCACGCGTGCGCGCTGGCCGGTGACTTCGATATAGCCTGCCGTCTGCAATGACCGAAGGTACTTGCGGGTCGTCTCCGTCGACACGCGGCTGCACGTTGCAACTGCTCGTGCTGTGAATTCGGCTCGGTTCTCTCGTATCGCCTCCCAGATCCGTTGACGTTGAACGTTGCCTCCGACGGCATCACCTTCCGCTTCAATAGGCTTCATAGCCATGTTTTTCCTCCTAGAACAGTTGACGCGCTCACACTCGACGCTTCGGTGCTTCGCCGGTGTAGAACTCCCTGTCGCCCCACGATGCCAGGGTCATCGTTTCGGCCCCAAGCTGGAGCCCGCTCTCCTGGATGTTCTCCAGATTCGTACAGATCCGGCGGACGGAACCGTGGGCCACGTCAACCAACCGCCGGAGCAAGTCCTCCCCAACAGCAACCTTGGGGCAGTAAATTCTTGCGAGCTTCCGCGCGTCCTCAATGGATCCGGGTTGTGCGGGCACCCACGCCAGCACCCGGCCGTGCATGCGCTCCCATCGCTTGAGCTTGCTGGGCAGGCCTTCCTCGCCAATCATCAGAATCGGCATTTGGCTGCTTTCATAGATGTCTCGCACCAGCTCGACAAGATTGCGACTCACCATGTGGTCGAACTCATCAACGATCAGCGGGCGTCCGCTCGCTGCCAGCTCCTCCGACACGACGTCGACCATGTCGGGCACCGTCAGCCTTCCCTCATGCTGGATGCCCATCTCGTGCATTACAGATTTTAGGAAGTGAGTTTTCGTAGTGGATGACTTCGCCGCCACGTATCTGGCGCGCCGCTTGTTCGCCACATAGGCAGCCGCAAAGCTCTTTCCGAAACCCGAAGGGCCGTACAGGCACACAAGCGCCGGAAGACTATCGCTACGGGTCAGTGCACGCTCGAGCGCCATGTCGCACAGTGCGATGTTCTGCGTTTGCGCAATGCGGTTGACTGTCGGTTTGTCGGTCGTTGCAATTTCTGTCATGATTCACCTGTGTTTAGTTGGGTAGTTCTTAGAGGCTGGCGAGTTGCCCCTCGCCAGCCTCGTCATCGTGGCGCTTCTGCACCGCAAATTCTTTGCTCTGCTGATATCTCTCGTAAAAGCGGGCATCCTCCTCGGTAAGTACGACACCGTCTCTGCGTTGGTTTCTCAGATCGATCCAGCGCGCATATCTCTGCTCTGGCGTGTTCCATTGCTCTTGGGCCGTCTCGTCAGGCACGCTATCCACCAACACCTGCACCGCCGGTTTGATCGGAACGATTTCCGCATCAACGATGTGCGCATCCAGATCCCCGCGACTTATCCGCCCCAAACCCGGAATGTTCAGCACGTCGCCTGATTCCGCAGTCAAAGCGCGACGTCCCACGTATTCGGCTTCCACCTCCTCTCGTTTCTGATCCAATCGCTTGATACGAGCGTCCCGGCGCTTCTCGCGAGCCTGTTCGATGACAGACATCGGGAAATATGGAGCCTCGTTGGCACCAGCGTCGGCTGAGCAGATGTAGCGACCATCTGTGTGGTGAATCCACACTCGGTGAGCGTCATGCACGTCGTAAGCCACGTGCACCAGGTCTCCGTTGAATTCGGTGAGTGCCTGGCTGAAGTAGCGATTATTGAAGAGCACAACCTCACCGCGCTGCACCACGCGCTCGATGCGCGGGCGGAAGACTCGATTCACTTCATCCGCCCCCAATTGCATCGGCTCCCACCCCTTGTCGCGGAATCCTGCGAGAACGTCCGCTGGCGACATGTGCCTGCGGCGGCCGCTCTCGGGGTCAGTGAATTTCGGCAGTGATCGGTGTGGGCGCTTGTTGTACTCATCGACTTGGTCGGCACAGAACAAGACGAAATTGTCCCAACCAATGAGAGGCATGACTCCCCCCTTTCGCACCGCAGCACGCGTAATCTTGAAATGCGCCAGCCGGTGCTCACGATCTACGCTCGACCCAACATAGCTGTGCAGTAACTTGGCAGCCTCGACCCAAATTGAGCGATGCGAGCGTTCGATTACGCCCTTCGCCTGGGAGTTATAGGGAAGCGAATGCTTCACCTGGAACCCAAGCAAACCTTGAAGCCCGGTGCCTTCTTTCTTCAGCAGATGGTTGTTGTATCCAGATCCGTTGTCGACGTAGAAGATGCTGGGAAGTCCATGACGCACAGCGGCGTCACTAATCGCTTCCAATACGACAAGGCTGGATTCGGACAGGCCAATCGAGAAGCCCACGATCATGCGCGTTGCGATGTCAATGATCGCCGTGATCTCCGGGCGGAACGGACGACCGTGCAATGGATGCTGAACTTCCGCATCAAAAGTGTGACCGTCCGCGCTCCATACGTCATTTGGCAACAAATCAGCGAAGGTGCGACGCACGAACGGGCGCAGGTTCTTCAGCTCTCGTGGCCCCATCCGACCAATCTCGCGAGAGACCTTGCCGAGTTTCCCGAGGAATCGGCGTACTTGGTGGATCGTGGGCAACTCCCAATCGCAGCCCGCGTGGTATGCCTGGGCAAAATTGCGGTATGCCATTTCGACCGAAGGTTTCTGCGGAAGCTGATAGAACTCGCAAAAGGGCTTGGCCCATACCGGCGGATCGTAGTCGACTTCATTGAACTTCGGCACTAGATCGCCAGCCTTGCCCTGCGCCAGCCAGCGCTTGAGCGTACGAACACTGGGGAGGCCGTTCCCCTTGCGACCACGGCTATCACGGGCGGCCCGGAGCATCATGACGACGTGATCATCGAGCGCCCCTGAAGCCGCCTGATCCAGAAGAGTCTCCATGGCAGACTGCCGCGACATGCCACACTGCAACATCAAGCGATCAAGCGTGGTCAGGATTCCCTTACGGGCATCTGCCGTCAGGCGTTGCGCATCGGTCTCGATAAGATCCGACCGCTTCCCCTCTCTGGATCGTGGATCGACGGGAACCAGGACGACACTTGCCAACTGATTGGCGGCACGCTGGCGAATCTGAGACATTAGCGCGGCCGGAGGAACGTATTCCTTACGTGTCCCGCCGATGCCCGTCGATGCTCGAACGGGCCAGCCCTCCCGATCCGCTTTGGCTGCAATCCCCACCTTTGTAGAAGGAAGACCATCCAACCCCATTGAGACGAGCTCGGCGCATGAGTAATGCGACTTCACAGCGCCGGTCATTTCCGATCACCCCCGTTCGCTTTGCACTTTTTTCGACTAAATCGTGCGGCACCGATATACTTATGAGCGTAACGCGGCCTAATTCGCTGCCCCTCCGGGGTCCAGCGATCAGGCCACAAGACGTAAAGCGGTACTTGGATGAATGCGCTGATGGCCTTCTCCCCTGAGGCAACAGGTCGCACGCAAGCATTTCGGACGTTTGAAGGTGGTATTCCGAACATCTTGGCGAGTTTTGTCATATTGATCCCCTTCTTGCGGATCGCAGCCTTGATGTCCTCTTTGTGCCATCCGTCATCGTGGCAAGTACCCATAACTGCTCCAAAAATTGGACTGGCGAAAGCGCCGTTTTTTTGGGATCAACAAATCCCAAACGTCATTTCTAACGAATCGTAAGTGCAAAGAAGTGCAAAGTCAACCTCATTTTCTACTTTGCACTTAACAGCACAAACGCTCGCGGAGAAATTGACAAGCAACTACATGATTTAATTATAAAAATGGCGAATTCAACCTTATCCCCGGAGTGCAAAGTCAAACTTAGCGCTTCGCAAAAGGCAAGTGCAAGGTGAAACGTCTTCTGTCAGCACGCGAAATCGTAGCCATGAAATTGCCGGACTTGCCGACGACAAAAATCGGCATAGCCGCGCGGGCGGAGCGCGAGGGGTGGTATTCAGAGGAGAAGACGGGTTTGGGCGGCACGCGACGCGTCTTTCGAGTGCCGGAACAGTATTTCCAAGGCACTAGCGCAGAACCTGGGCACGAAAGAGACCAGGGGCGCACAGAACCGGCGCGAGTTGACCTTGATGCGCTGCGCATCGCGACGACGGCGCTCGAGCAATGGCTTGCCGATCGAGGCCAGACTTTGGCTCCCGGCAAAAAGGCGGAAATCATCGCCGTCCTCTACGACTATGTCGCCAGAGGTGCCGAGCAAGGTGATATGTCCCGGATGCTAAAGGCCTTGGCCGCCTGATCGGCAAGCAAGACAAGGCCCAATAGGACACCGAGTGTACGGACAAGCCCTCCTATCGGCAGCCGAAATCGCAGCAATGCGATTGAAGGGTTTGCCTACAACCAAGGGAAAGATCATCGAGCGTGCGGCCTTGGAAGGCTGGTATTTCGAGACAAGAAAAGGACGCGGCGGCACCAGGAGGGTGTATAGACTTCCGACAAAGTACATACCAGATGTCGGCGGTGCCAAATTGAACTCACTCGAAGCCCCGCCACGTAGCGGAAAGGTGGACTTGGAATTGCTCAGCCAAGCCACCAGGGCGCTTGCCGAGCACTCGGCAGGTGGTCGAATGTCCCCGACTAGAACAGCCGAGATCATCGCAGTTTTATACGACTACTTAAATAAGGGTGCGAATTCAAAAGAAGTCGAGAGAATGCTAAAGGCTCTAGCCGTCTGATGCATGTAATGCTGGGCGCATTGAACTTGCAGGGCAGCCAGCATTGCACGATGACGAGGCCATGGTGGAGCGCCTCAAACGACTGCTGGACGACGCTAGTGCACAAGGGGAGCATGAGCGTCAGAACGCCATGACAACCGGCAAGATTCGGCCCTCTTCAGACTTCCCGCCGGCGGCCAATGATCCGCAAGCACGTCCCCCGTCACGCAGCGTTTGGACGCGAATCCGAACATTCGGTGACAAGAACAGCGCAAATCTACTCAAGATTGCGCTGTTTTCTCTTGCGTTTTCGCATTCTGTGCTCGACGTACAAATATCCCCAGGAACCACATGGGCATTGGCGTTCACGTCCCTCGCGCTCCCGCATGCTCGGCGACATCACAGTTATCGGCGCAGCGATTAGGGTGGTTTGAGCGGCAGCTCGTTACGAGCCATATTTGACGATTCCTCGCTGAATATCTCAATCGCCCCTCATCCCTGTGACAAAAACTCCGCAAAAATTACTCATTTGGCATCAGTTTCTCGCAAATCGCTTTCGCGAAGTTTTGGCATCGAGAAATCGCATGACGCCACGCCCAGCGTGGGTTTCCGCCTGATCGGCCACGGCTCTCCCACAGTGACAAAACGAGCACCTCCCCACAGGAATTCGCATTCGATCAGAGGGAATTCATGAGGCCCCAAATTCGGTGAATGCGATGCGCGCACGCAAAAAAAACGCCACCGGAAACCGATGGCGGGTTGTACTTTGACGACCGTGGGGTGACTTATTCCTGATCGGGCGGCGGCGTCATAGGCAGCGGAGGCGGCGTGTCCGACGGGTTCACACCGGGGGGCAGCACACGATATGTCTTCGGACGCGCCCCCGCTCGCAATGCCATTTGCTCAGGCGTTTCGTTCATCCAGTCCACCGTGGGACCGGCCGGACGACGGACCGGCCGCGACATCGCACGCCCCACCTCCCCCGAAAGACGCCGCACCGGTTGATGTTCGCGCTGGGCCTTGCGATATCGGTCGCCCTGCTCGGCCAGCCGCTCGACCGACTGGCTCCGTTCGAAGATGACGCTCAGACGCCCCGCACGCCCCGGATGGGCACCGATGAACTGCTCGACAAACTGTTCGCGGTGTGAGGTCGCCTGGGCCTTCGGTCGGACGGACTTCGTGACGGGGGCTGCCAGGGCCGTCTGTGTGTTCACTTCGTCTGGTGTGCCGTCTAAGGCATCTGCAATCGAGCCGGCCAGCGCAGGCGAGATTGTCGCCCCCCCGGACACGCCTTGCGATCCATCGACTTCATCGAACTGCGCGTCGTCATGCGCCGACTCGGACGGCGCGCCGCTCATCCGGCCGCCATCCGTATGCTTAAGGTCGTCGCGCAACTCGCGCGCGGCGTGCTTCCAGTAATCGATCTCCAGCGCACGCGCGCCAAGCCACGACACCGTCATGTCTTGAGGCGCGCTTTTTGCATCGGCCAACACCGCGGAATACTCGTACAAGCCGAGTCCTTTTGCGCGAATATCGTTCAACGTCACCGTCCGGTCGGCCGGATAGCCGAGCAGCAACGCGAGCCGCGCCGCATCGTTGCGCGCACGGATCTGATTCTTCTGAAAGCGCGATTTCGACGTCGCTGGTTTGAGCACCACTTTGCCACCGCGAATCTTCAATCGAAGCGGGACGTCGGCACCGCCTCGGGACATTTCGCGTTGCGCTTCACGCGCCATGTCGTTAAGCGCGATCAGCAGATTTCGCTCCACCGTCAGCTCGGTGAATTTCCGGTCGTGGATGTTGACGGTGAGCGCGAGCATGGTGTCGCGCATCCTCGCCATGTCGGCAAGGTGTTGCAGCCCCATCGCCTTTGCCGGGCCGTTCGGCTGGCACCCCGTTGCATTGGCCATTCGGTCAAGTTCGTCGTTCACATGCTCGATCTCGACCAACTGATCGACCACCGGCGTCGAATCGAAGGTACGCACGAACGCCCTGTTTTCCGGTCGAACGCCGTAGCGCACCTGCTGCATGGCTTCGGTTCGTTTGTCTTCGAATGAGATATCGCGCTCGATGCAGCACTGAAAAAGTGTGTGCCATTTTTCGATGCGCGTTTTCATGGATTCGGCGACGAGCGGCTGGGCCATCAGATCGTCGGCCCTCGCTCGCTCGCTTGCCCGATACGCTTGCCAGCGGCCGAACGATACACCGCCGTTGTCTTCAACCGTTCTGGTGCGCTGCGGATAGGTCTGCCATGCCTTGCTGAGCGGACCCGTGGACGCCGGTGGCGCAGCCCCGAGCCGCGCGAAGTCCGAACCGAAGCTGTGACCGCATTCACTCGACAGCGGTCGACCTGACAGCAATACGGGCTCGGACGATACCGACGACCCTCGCTGCGAATAATCCCCGAAAGGTGTGCCCATTATTCATCTCCCGTTATTAAGGTGATTAAGGTGAGTAAGGCCGGATGACCTTCGGGCACAGAGACTAGATGGGATTACCGCGAGCCGATTTCGATTCTGTGGGATGGCTTCGCTTTGTGGCACCTATTGAGAGTGTGCCGGTACGCGACTTCCGTCGTGGTCGACGCATCATGCGTGATCAGCGCATGATGCGACCGTCAGAATCGCGCGAGCAACTGGCCGAGCAATGCGGCCCCTTCCTTGCCCTTCGCAGAATCGGCCCACAGACGGTCGATCATGGCGCGATACATGCCCACGCCATCGGGCGACGTGGTGATGGTGGCGATGCCGGTGCGCAGATTCGGCAACTCGCCGAGACGGAACGGCGACACCGCAACGTATGCCTCGCCCTGCGCTTCGAAGATCTGGAAGGTCTCGTTGGGCATATTGTCGCTGACGATGCCGATCTGCACGCCCGCCGTATCGGCTTCGAGGAATTCGACGATACGCGCCACTTCGCGTCGCGCGGCCATCTTGCGCTCCAGTTGCACGCCCGGCGGCAACCCCAGTCGCCCGACCAGCCCGTGATGCAGGAACTGCTCGATCTGGCGCAGGCCGATCAGACTGGTCACGGCCAGACGCTGACGCGAGAAGCTCGACTTACGCTCCTGCAAGATGCCCAGCACGCGATCGATCGTGTTTTCCCAATGACGGTCGACGAGCGTCGGCGGAATGCTCTCGTCGAGCATGTGACGCAGCCAGACGTCGTAGTCGTCGGACGTCAGCAGAAACGAAATCGGATCGAAGTGCGCGACGATGCGCTCGGAACGGCTTTCCAGTTGACGCATGCGCTCGAAGTAGCTCACGGCCGAGTCGTGGTACTCGACTTCCACCCCGAGCAGGTTGGCAAGCGACACACCGAGCAACGCCGCGAGCCGCTCCAGCGTATCGATCTTGACGATCTCGCCGCGCTCCAGCTTGTAGATGGCGGCGCGCGAGATATCGAGTTGCTCGGCGACATCCTCACTGCGTAATTCCGCTGCCAGCCGATAGGCACGCAAGCGTTCGCCGATGGCGCGGAAATTGAAGCGCGCGCCTCGTGGCGCCCGGGATGTCGTTGCAGCTCGAGTCAAATCGCCCCCTGTTGGATACCTCGTGGAACCGCCTTCGTGCGAGACATTGCGCACATCGCGAGACGCCGCAGATCGCGTCGTGCCCGCGTGGCAGTGCCGGGATTATACCGGTCGCCTCGCCCGGCTGACGGACCGTGCATCGGCCGTCCAGACGAAGGCCAGCACTGAGCAAACCGCCCCCTTGCCGTAACGCCTACGCCACACATCGATGGGCCGAATATTTTTCCGATTGTCTAATTTTTTAGATTTACGCACGATTCGAGACGCGGCGCCCCCATGCCGTGAGAATACCGTCACTCGCAGACGACCTGACAGCTTTCGGGGGATGACCCAACGCACGGGCGGTGATAGCCTGCGCGCCGTCCAGAAATTTATACAAACAAAGAGGGAATGATGAAGACCTGGCAAAAGGTGTTTGGGACGACTCGGGCAGCGCGCAAGGCTAGCGCCGTCGCGTTGGGTTCTGTTGCATTGGGTGCCGCGGCACTCACAAGCACGGCACATGCACAGTCGAGCGTGAGCTTCTACGGCCTGGCCGACGCCTACGTCGGCTCGGTGAAGAACCCCGGCGGCAATGCGGCCGCTGTGCAGCAAGGCGGCGGCATGACCACGTCGTACTGGGGCTTGTCGGGCACGGAAGACCTCGGCGGCGGCAATAGCGCGCTCTTCGTGCTGGAGAGCTACTTCCAGCCGAACAACGGCACGTACGGCCGTTTCGCGGGCGACAGCTTCTTCTCGCGCAATGCCTACGTCGGGTTGTCCAACACGCGACTGGGCACCTTCCGTATCGGGCGCATCACCACGCCGATGTACCTTGCGACGATCCAGTTCAACCCGTTCAACAACTCGTACACCTTCTCGCCGATGATCTTCCACACCTACAAGGGTCTGGGAACGCAAGGCGTGGTGGGTGACTCGGCCTGGAACAACGCGGTGGCCTACACCACGCCGTCCTACGCGGGGTTGGCAGGCACGCTGCTCTATGCCACTGGCAATAGCGCCACGGACCACAGCGCGAAGAAGTGGGCTGCAGCGCTCACGTACGCCAACGGCCCGTTCGCCGCCGCCTTGAACTATCAGTACGTGAATTTCAGCGCCACGCCGGGCGACTTCGGCGCGCAACTGCCGGGCGTGACCGGGCTGACGAATCAGAACACCGTGCAGGTCGGCCTCTCGTACGATCTGGCCGTGGTGAAGTTCTTCGCGCAGTACATGCTCGTCGCGAGTCAGGCCGCCAGCGGCAACTTCCATGCGAACACGGGGCAGCTCGGCGCATCGGTGCCGCTCGGTCTGGGCAGCGTGCTGGCGTCGGTAGCCTACACCGGCTCGAACGGGTCAGGCGACAACCAGCGCCGCACCACGTGGGCACTCGGCTACGACTACCCGCTGTCCAAGCGGACCGACGTCTACGTGGCGTACAAGTACGACCACATGAGCGATATGTCGACGGGCCAGACGTACGGCGCAGGCATGCGCGTACGCTTCTAAAGCGTCGCCGCGGCACCGTCGAGCCCCCGATCGTCAGTGCCGCGCCCTCTCCCGCGCCTCAGGGTTAGCCCCGATTATTTTCGTCTTGCCTGGCCTGTGATGTTCGATTAGTCTAAATATTTAGACAGATGGAGAGCACGATGGATCTGCAACTCGCATGCGCCTGGTTACAGCGCGACACGGTCGGTCTGTCCGACATCGAAGATTTCGCGGCACGGTGCCTGAATGCGTCGCGCACTGCCACGCGCGAATCCGCCGCGATGCTGTTGCTTGCGCAGGCCGCCCAGGCTTTTGTAGAAAGGCAGTCCGGCATTGCTACCAACGGCGAAACGTTCCACGCCTTTCTGACCCGCAGTAAAACGTACGCGACGATGTTGCGCGACGCTGCCGGCACTTCCGACGCCAGCTTTCTCGCTTCGCTCAATCAGTTCGCGGCCCAGTTGACGACCGAGGTCTACGCGTGACGTCACGCGTTTTTTTCACCTGATCGTCTAAAAATATAGACAAATTGACGAATGCGACGGCGTAATCGATCGCCACGGCATTCGCCTCCCACGGGAACCGATCATGGAAGCCAACCTGAATTCATCGCGTAGACAACACGCGGGCGCCTCGCCCAACGCCGGTGACGACACCGTCACCCCTTACGCATGGAAGGCGCTGGCGGGCTCTGCCATCGGCTATGCGATGGACGGCTTCGACCTGCTGATTCTCGGCTTCATGCTGCCGGCGATCACGATCGGTCTGCACCTCACGGCGGGGCAAGCCGGTGCGCTCGTCACGTGGACGCTGATCGGCGCTGTGGGTGGCGGCATTCTGTTCGGCGCGTTATCGGATCGTTACGGCCGCGTGCGCATGCTGACGTGGACGATTCTCTTGTTCGCGGTCTTCACCGGTCTGTGTGCGCTGGCGCAAGGATTCTGGGATCTGCTGGTCTATCGCACGATTGCAGGTATCGGCCTCGGCGGCGAGTTCGGCATCGGCATGGCGCTCGCGGCGGAGGCATGGCCAGCGTCCAAACGCGCGCGCGTGTCGTCTTATGTCGCACTCGGCTGGCAGACGGGCGTGCTTGCTGCCGCGTTGCTCACGCCGCTGTTGCTGATGTACATCGGCTGGCGCGGCATGTTCCTCGTGGGAGTGCTGCCTGCGCTCGTCGCATGGGTGTTGCGCAACAAACTGCACGAGCCGGAAGTGTTCGTGCGCCGCACGGACAAGACGCCAAAGCACGGCAGCTCGAATGCGTTTCGTCTGCTCGTGAAGGATGCCCGTACCACGCGCGTGAGCCTCGGCATCGTCATTCTGTGTTCGGTTCAGAACTTCGGTTACTACGGCATCATGATCTGGCTGCCGACGTTCCTCTCGCAGAAGCTCGGTTTCTCGCTGACGAAGTCCGGCCTTTGGACCGCCGCGACGGTCATCGGCATGATGTTCGGCGTGTGGGCCTTCGGGCAACTGGCCGACCGCATCGGCCGCCGTCCCACGTTCCTGCTGTATCAGGCGGGCGCAGTCGTCATGGTGATCGTCTATTCGCAACTGACCGATCCGGGCGTGATGCTCTTCGCCGGTGCGTTCATGGGCATGTTCGTCAACGGGATGGTCGGCGGCTACGGCACGCTGATGTCCGAGGCGTATCCCACGGCAGCACGCGCGACTGCGCAGAACGTGCTGTGGAACATCGGACGCGCCATCGGCGGTCTCGGCCCGCTCGTGGTCGGTGCGCTCGCCGCACGCTACTCCTTCCAGATCGCCATCGCGCTGCTCGCGAGCCTCTACGTGCTCGACATGATCGCCACACGCTTCCTGATTCCCGAACTCAAAGGCACCGAACTCGAATAACGCACGCGTCGTACTCGGCAAGCCCTCGCCCCCACTATCCGGAGCCCCCATCCATGTCCGTCGTCTCTCTGACGCCCAACAACGTCACGCGCCCACTGGCGCTCGTGCCTTCGCCGACGTGCGATTCACGTGAAGCGCAGCCGGACACCGCCGCCTGCAGTTCGCACGCCGGGCATATCGTCGCCACACATCACTGCCGGGTGCTCACGCATCACGCCGTCAACGCGCGTTATCGCTATCTGCGATTGCAGGCCGATGCGCCCGTCGCGCTCTCCACGCGCCCCGGGCAGTTCTATCAACTGAAGTGTCCGGTGACGGAAAACGAAGCGCCGTTCCTGCTGCGCCCGATGAGCGTCTACGGCACCGGCCCCGAGCCGGACACCATCGAGTTTCTCTACAACGTGACGGGCGTCGGTACCCGCGCACTCGCCACGCTGACCGAGGGCGCATCGCTCGACATCGTCGGCCCGCTCGGCAATACGTTCACACTGGACACGCAATGGCAGCGCGTGATGGTCGTCGCGCGTGGCGTCGGTCTGGCGACGATGGCCCCGCTGGTGCAACGCGCCGCTGCGGCCGGTCTGCGACTGACGGTCGTCATGTCGGCGCGCAGCGAAGCCGATCTGATGCGCGACGAGTTTCTGCGTTCGCCCGAAGCCCGTGCGCTGGCTGACGTGCATTGCGTGTTCGACAGCGACGGCTCGTCGGCAGTCGCGGCGCTTGAGCCCCGCATCCGCGCCCTGCTCGCCGCAGCCCCCCACGACGCGGTGTACACCTGCGGCTCGCATCGTCTGCTGATGCTGCTTCAGCGTGTGCTGGCAGCGCACCCGGAGATCACCGGCGAAGTCGCGATGGAGCAACGCATGGCCTGCGGCATGGGCGTCTGCCTGTCGTGTGTGCGCCTGTTCGATTGCGACGGCGACAAGCAATTCCTGCGCGTGTGCCGTGAAGGCCCCGTGTTTGCCATTCGCGACGTCGTCGGGGAGGTGGATTTTGGCTGATCTTTCCGTTCGCATCGGGTCGCTCACACTGCGCAATCCCGTGATGCCCGCGTCGGGCTGCTTCGCTATCGAGTATGCCGAGGCGCTCGATCTGAATCGTCTTGGCGCGCTCGTCGTCAAGAGCGTGTCGCCCAACGCGCGGGCAGGCAACCCGACGCCGCGCGTGGCTGAGACCGCCAGCGGCATGCTCAACTCCATCGGTATTCCGAGCAAGGGGCTCGACGCGTACCGTCGCGACGTGTTGCCCGCCTACACCCGCTTCGACACGCCGGTCGTGGTCTCGGTGTCGGCAGACACCGCCGAGTCGTTCGGCGAAGCGTGCGCGACGCTGTCGCTGCCGGAAGTCGCGGCCATCGAAGCCAACATTTCGTGCCCGAATCTCGAAGCGGACGGCATGGCCTTCGCGATGCAGGCCGAGAGCACGTACAAAGCCGTGAGCGCGATCCGACGCCGCACGTCGCACCCGCTGTGGGTGAAACTCACGCCGAACGCCGGTCAGATCGCATTGATCGCGCGCGCTGCGGAAGATGCCGGAGCCGACGCCATCGTCATGGGCAACACGGTCCTCGGCATGGCCATCGACGTGCGCACGCGCAAGCCGAAGCTCGGCAACGTGATGGGCGGTCTCTCCGGCCCGGCGATCAAACCACTCGCCGTGCGACTCGTGCATCAGTGCCACCGCGCGGTGCGCATCCCGATCATCGGCTGTGGCGGCATCGAGACGGCGGACGACGCCGTGGAATTCATGCTCGCCGGGGCGACGGCGGTGCAGGTCGGCACAGCCTCGTTCCGCGATCCGGCGGTCATGGGTCGCATCGTCGACGGACTATCCGCCCATTGCTGTGCGAATGACGTCGAGCGCATTGCAACGCTCACCGGTGCTGTCGCGCTCGACGCACAACTGTCCGACCGCTGGCTGCGCTTCGCACAACAGTCCGGCTGATTTATTCCGTAACTCCTAGGGTCTGCTCACAGACCCTAGCCCCCTCGCATTGCATCACGCGAAAAGAAGCACACCCATGGAACTGAACGCGCTGGCCCCGCTGGCCGAGCAACTTTTCACCGACCTGCGCCATCTCGGCAACGACGGCGTCGGCATCACCCGCGACAGCTATGGCGACGGCGAGAACGCCGCCGCAGCGTACCTGACGGAATGGGCTGGCCACCAAGGCCTTACCGTCACACGCGACCGCGCCGCCAATCTCGTCTTCGCGTTGCCGGAGGACGACGGCAACACCCCGGCCACATGGATAGGCTCACACCTCGACTCCGTCCCGCAAGGTGGCAACTACGACGGTCTTGCCGGTATCGTCGCCGGGCTGCTGTGCCTCGTCGAACAAACGCGCAGCCAGCGACACACTGCGACGCCGGTGCGCGTACTCGCACTGCGTGGCGAAGAAAGCGCGTGGTTCGGCCGCGCGTATATGGGATCGAGCGCGCTGTTCGGCAAGCTGACCGACGCCGATCTCGCCATGCCGCATCGCAGCCACGGTCGCTCGCTGGGCGAGTGCATGGCGCAGGCCGGTGCTGACGTCGATGCCATTCGCGAAGGCGAGATGCTCTTCGACGCGTCACGCGCGAAGGCATGGCTTGAGCTTCATATCGAACAAGGTCCGGTGATGATTGCGCGCAACATGCCGGTGGCCATCGTGCCTGGCATTCGCGGCAATGTGCGCCACAACCGCGTGACGTGTGTCGGCGAGGCCGGACACTCGGGCGCGGTGCCGCGCTGGCTGCGCCACGACGCGATGTTTGCCGTGGCCGACCTCATCACGCGTCTCGACGAACACTGGCGTGCATTGCTGGAGCGCGGTATCGACATGGTGGTGACGACCGGCATCGTCGGTACCGATCCCGCCGAGCACGCGATCTCGCGCATCCCGGGCAAGGTCGATTTCAGTCTGGAAGTGCGCAGCCAGAGTCTCGATACGCTCGACGTCTTCTATGAGCTGATGCGCACCGAATGCCGCGCCATCGAACGCGACCGGGGCGTGAAGTTTATCTTCGACCGACGGCTGGCGTCGGCACCGGCCGTCATGGACAAACACGTGTCCTCGCTGCTCGAAGACGCGTGCCGGGCGTTCGACCTGCCTCAGGAGCGTGTGCCGAGCGGCGCAGGACACGACGCCGCCATCTTCGCCAACGCAGGTATTCCGAGCGGCATGGTGTTCGTGCGCAATGCCAACGGCTCGCACAATCCGGCCGAAAGCATGGAACTCGACGACTTCATGCGCGGCGTGCAGGTGATGGAAGCGGCAACGCATCGGATCTGACGACGCGTCAAATCCATGCAAAACGGGCCGCTCGATGCGACCCGTTTTGCTTTGCGCGCGAGTTGTGCAGACGACTTACGGCGCCAGTGCAATCACCTCGGCCACGGCCGCCGTCAGCTTCTTCGCGTAAGGCACGTGCAGGAACTCGTTAGGTCCGTGCGCGTTGGACTTCGGTCCGAGCACGCCGCACACCATGAACTGCGCCGTCGGGAAACCGGCTTGCAACGTGTTCATCAGCGGAATCGTGCCGCCCTGTCCGATGTAGGCGACATCCGCACCGTAGTGGCGTTGCGACGCCGTGTTCAGCGCCGATGTGAGCCACGGTGCGACATCGGGCGCGTTCCAGCCGGAGGCCGCGCCCGCGTCGGACTTGAACGTCACCTTCGCGTTGTACGGCGGGTCGACTTCGAGCAGCGCCTTGAGCTCTTGCACAGCCTGCGCGGCATCGATGAGCGGCGGCAGGCGCAGCGACAACTTGAAGGCCGTGCGCGGACGCAGCACGTTACCGGCGTCGGCCAGCGCGGGCAGACCCGCCGCCCCCGTCACCGACAGCGACGGACGCCACGTCGAATTGAGCAGCGCCTCCTTCGGATCAGTCGTGGTCGGCAGCACGGACAGGCCGTCCTGACCGCAAGCCCACGGCATCTTCTTCCAGACGTCGTCGCCGAGAATGTGCGCGGTGGCTTCGGCTTCTTTCAGACGTTGCAGCGGAATCGGGCTATGGAAGCCCTTCGGCAACACATTGCCGCTGCCCGCATCTTCGAGCCGTTCGAACAACTGACGCATGATGCGGAAGCTCGACGGTGCAATCCCGCCGTAACCGCCCGAGTGGATGCCCTCGTCGAGTACCTGCACTTCGAGACTGCCGGAGATCAGGCCGCGCAGTGACGTCGTGAGCCACAGCTGGTCGTAGTTGCCTGCGCCGGAATCCAGACAGACGACGAGACTCACGCGGCCGAGGCGATCGCGCAGCGCGTCGACGTACGGCAGCAAATCGTAGCTGCCCGATTCTTCGCAGGTCTCGATGAGACCGACGCAACGCGGACGCTCCACGCCCTGCGCGTCGAGCGCGGCGAGTGCCGTCACGCTGGAATAGATGGCGTAGCCGTCGTCCGCACCGCCACGGCCGTAGAGCTTGCCGTCTTCGAACTTGGGCGTCCACGGCCCGAGGTCCTTGCGCCAGCCGTCGAACTCGGGCTGCTTGTCGAGGTGGCCGTAAAGCACGATGGTCTCGGTGCTGCCCGAGCGCGTGGCGGGCACTTCGAAGAAGATCACCGGCGTGCGGCCTTCCAAACGAATCACTTCGAGCTTGAGGCCCTTGACCGGCTGACGCTCCGCCCACTGAGCGGCGTCGCGCACCACGCGGTCAATGTAACCGTTGCGCGCCCAGTCGGCATCGAAGCCGGGGCTTTTGGCCGGTACTGCAATGTAGTCGGTAAGCGCATGCAGGATTTCGTCGTTCCACTTGCGCTCGACGAATTCACGCAATGCGGCCGTGTCGAGCGACGGCTGAGTCGGGGTGACGATGTCGTTCATCGGGGAGTCCTTGGGGATGTCGTGTGTCAGTGACGTGCCGCGCCACACCGCGTCAACCGGGCGGCCCGTCAGTGCAGCCAGATCCTGCGCCGTGGATTCGAGACGATCGGAAATCAGTCGGGCGCGCGCTGGCCGTATGGCGTCATGATAGCCATTCCAAAGCGCTTCGGGAGCCGAAGTTCACGCCATTCAATTGCCCGAGCCCGGCGGCCCGAACCGGAACACGATCTCGCCCGCTGCACCGCTCGCCTTCACGCACGTGACCGTTTGCACGCCTCTGCCCGCCACGTCGACCGAATGCTCGGTGTCGGTTGCGCTGCAACGCCAGAAATAAGTCACCTGACGCTCGCAGCGATTCGTGACTTCGTAGCGATAGTCAGTGACGTTGGCAGGCAGCGCGCGAATCGCGCCGCACGGCTGACCGCTGTTGTCGAGCGGCTCCGTAGGCGCTGAGGGTGTTTGCGCGTGCAACGTGCCACTCGCCGCGAAGGCGAGAAGCACCAGCAAGCCTGAGATCCCCGAGTGCCGCTTTCCGTGGGTCGACATCAGATCCATCGCCATGCAATGGCGATGGCGCCAATGGCGACACCAATGGAGATGACCACGCCGAACCATGCCAGCTGCGCACGCCGCGCACGGCGACGGCTGGATTCCGACGTGTCGTAGAAACGACCCAATCCGCCCGAATACAGCTTTTCCCAGCGAATTTCCATGGCGCACCTCACAAATCGATCAAACCGGCCCGCACTGCTTGTTCTTTTCTTCTTTATCGAAAGTTTTGAGGCGCAAGACAATTCGGATAAATCCGGGCACATTCCATAGCATGAAATACCTTGGAATCTTCCTAAAATTCCGACACTGCGCCGTCGCTTCAAGATCGCACTATTCTTTAGGAATTGCAATAGCGTGAACTCGCAGAATACGACGCCAAAGCCACGAGAGACCACGTCATCGACGATGGTTATCAACGTCCAAAGCGATCTTAGGTGCGCTTTATCGTGGCGCGCGAAATCGACTTAACAAGAAATTGACGGGGAATTGCGAACACTTCAGAGAATTGTGCCGGAACGGCTTTTACGCAGACACTGCGCGCTTGTAACAAAACGTTTCTATGAGGGGACAAGCGGCCGTTCGAATCGGGCGATTGAACGTGCGCGTCAAAACGCAGCGGTGAGCCGTAAAGCGTCCGCAACAATGACGCAGAGAACCTGAGGCCCGCCAGCCTGGATGGCTTAAGGCAACGTAGCGCGGCGATCCGCCGGAGGCGGTGCCGCGCACGAAAAGGAAGGGGAATGTGACTTTAGCGTCCCAGGAAGGCCGCCCCTACTGACAACAGCACGAATCCGCCGACACTACAGGCGATCGCGATTGCCAACAGGCGTTGAAAGAGTTGCTCGCGCTCACTAGCGCTGCGATGGGAACGGGGTGCATCGTGATGAATCGTTCCCCACCCACTCGAATACACTTTTTTCCAACGGATGTGCATAAGTTACCTCGCGTTGTTTAGTGCTCGTAGCCTTGCCGGTCATCGATTCTCGCTATCGGAATCGACGAGACGCAGGGCTAGTATGCGCTTTGTCTGCGAACGGTAAACCCCTCATCCGTGCTGCGTCGCCGCAAGCCAAACGGTTGATTCATATAGTTTTCGAGACGGGGAAGTGCGACACCGAATACCGTCACAATGACGTGATTCGATATTTTTGGCCGGACGTGTCAATGCGACAGAATGTCGCAGGTGCGACAAGTTGTCGCGCAACCCGCATGAACCGTGGAATCCACCGATTTGGTGACTGCGACACATGCACGCCTTTCGAAGGCCGCACTCGGGCAATCAGGGCTGCAACGACTCGCAGCCAGCTTGGGAAAAGGCATCGCGCACTGTGTTTCGTGCGGCGCAACATCGATTTTTTAAATAAACGACAAATCTGGGGTAAATCCGGGGGAAGCGATCTGCCCAGGGCGCGACTTCCCCCATTCCGCTCAAGATTCAAACGGGTTTTTGACTTGTTTCGCGCTCGTCCCGGCCGCCGTTTCGGCATGCGCGGGCAAGTCGGCGTCGGCAAGCTCGTTCACCACGGCATCCAGCACCGCTTTGAGCACACGCGCGTGACGCAACCCTTCGGCGTCGCGGCGCAACTCCAGATTGCCGAAGATCACCACGTGGTCCGTATGGTTTTCGACGTTCAACTCGCCGAGCGAGAGGGCATCGGCATCGTTGGCGAACGGCGAGAAGCGGTCATTGGCGGAAGACGATGACGTCATAAAGACTCCTGAATCGGGGGAAATCAGTCGTAAAGCCGGTTGGGGTCGGCGCACGGCAGCGTCCGGGGGGATATCCCCAATGCTGCCGGTGAGCTTAACGGATGATCGTACGCAAGAAGTCGAGCACCGTCTGCACTTCGCGGTACGTCGGCACGTCCTGCTCGCGTTTTCGCTTGCTGCCTCCGCCCGCCGCCTTAGGTTTGGGCAGCGACATCGCCGTGCTTTTGACGCTCGCGGGCATGCCCGGGAAGAAATCGATGCCGGCGAGCTTTTCGAGTTCGGCCACGCTCACGACCGAATAATCGCCCGTCGCCTCGTTCGCCACCAGATACGCGCCCGCCTGCTTGCGCTTCGGGTCGTAGACGACCTTGAAGAGCTGCGTGGGCACCATCACCCGGTCGCCCACCTGCGTGATCGTCTTGCCCTTGAAAAGCGGCCCGGTGATCACGAACAACTCGCCCCGGTCCTGCGCGAGCTTACGCACGCTCGACTCGATGCCCGCCCACAGGAAGCGATTGTTCTCGCTGTTCTGCGGCACCATGTTCGACAGCGAAAAGCTTTCGGACTGTGCCTGCGGATCCGGCATATCGGCGGAAGGCGCCATGTGCCCGCGGTCGTAGCCCGAGCGCACGTAATCGCGCAACTCGGCGCGTTCGCTCGCCGGCAGTTGCGACTCGGCGTGGAAGTTGTTCACGCGCGAGATCTGACGGGCGTCGCTCAGTCCGGCGCGCGTGAGATGTTCGGCGGACCAGAGCGGCGTGCGCGTCACGCCGGAATGCATCACGCCAAACGCACTGAAGCACACCTCACGTGCGGCACGCGTCATAGCGCTGTTGGTGATGTCGGGGGCCGTGCCCGACCAGTAGTGATCGCCGCAGGCGGATGCCGCAGCATTGGCCGCGTTCGGGAATGCCGCGACCACAGCGACAGCCCCGACGACGAGTACGGAAGAAAGGGAAAGAGAACTTGCCAACTGCCCGGCCATCGCGCGCAAGCGGCTTGCGCGCACTGCGGTGACCGTCCATCGAGACTGCTTCATCGCACTGCTTTGGGGAAGACGTAAGGGGGTGCGATTGTAGCGGATGAACGGCTATTCGGGGACGACGTTCCCCGCGCCGTAAGCGACGCACTGCAATGTCTGGGCGGGGCCGAGATTGTCACACTCGTCCGCCTGCGCGCTCGGCATCCAAGCCTGCTCAAGGAAGAGCAGGCAGAGCATCAACGCGAGCATGAGAAGCAGCGTCTTCATTGCGGCATCCGGGTTGGGTTGCCGCATTGTATGCGGGGATGTCCTCACAAAGCCCATCCCCGACGCACTGAATTGTTTCGTTTCGTTACCGAACCTGGCGGCGCGAGCGCCCCGGATCAGGCGCGAGGCACGTCGCCACGCTGTGCGACGAGCGCCGCCAACGATTCGCTGTCCGGTCCCAATGCACGCAAACCGTTCACCACGCCGACGCGGTCGGGCATCGCGCGGTTCTGCGACATTTTGAATTTGCCCTCGATGCGACGAATCGGAATCTCCACACCCACAATGGCGCGCAGCATGCCATCGATGAAGTCCTCCGGGGCATCCTCGACCGCCCACGGCGCGGGAAGGCGCAGCTCCTGCGAGTTCGTCAGGTCGCCGACCAGACGCCGCAGCCAGGCCGCGTCGTCGATCACGCGCGGCTTGCCCCACACGTGCACGGCAGCGTAGTTCCAAGTCGGCACGACCTTGCCGTGCTCAGCCTTGGCGGCGTACCACGACGGCGTGATGTACCCCTGCGGCCCCGTGAACGCGATCAGGCAATCGTCTACATCGCGCAACGCCGGTCCATGCGGATTGGCGCGTGCCAGATGCCCGCGCAGCGTCCCGAACTCACCTTCGTCGGCGTACATCAGAAACGGAATCGAATCGGCGATCAGCCCCTGCACGCCGGCGCTCACGAGCAACCCGAGCGGATGCGTACGAATGAGATCGTGCAGGACTTCGGGGCGATCTTCGGTAAAAGCGGCGGGCTGATACATCGATGACTCCGGACATGGCGGTGGGGTTGGAATGACGCTAAGCGTACGTCCGCGCGTGGCTCTGGGCCAAGACCCAATATCGATGATTTTTTTGATGCCATGCCTGGGTGCCGAAAAGCGACCTGACGGATGGCATTCGCCGCCCGTCAGGCATCCATTCCAACGACACGTGGAACGGTCAAAGGAACGACTTGGCCTGATCGAGCACCTTGTCGCACACCTTGCGGGTGAGTTGCTCCTTGAGGCCTCCGCCGTTCAGATCGACGGTCTTGCCGTCGGGCGACGACAGCAGTCCCTTCGCGCCGTCGAGATAGCCGGGGCTGGCGGCAGGCGAGCCGGACTGCGTGCCGATCTTGCCGAGCAGCTTGTCCTTCACGTCCGTCGCCGAATTCAGATTTGCGCCGCCCAGATAGTTGTTCTTGATGCAGAACTGGAGGACACCGGTCGCATTGCCGATGCTGCTCGACGTAAGCGACCCGCCCCCGCCCGACGCCAGGCCACCGAGGCTGCCCGCCAGACCGCCGCTATCGCCACCGCCCGAATTGCTGCCGCCAACGGCATTCTTCAGCAAATCGAGTTGCGCATGCGCCGCGATCGGCATACCTGCGGCTATCACCAGTGCGACGCTCGCTGCGCCGACACCGGCCCATCGTTTCAGGCCCGCTGTCGTTACGGGACTTGCCTTGCATTCCATGCGTCGGGACATACGATCCTCCGGGATGTGAATGACGTGGGGTCAGGTCGAGCCACTATAACAGGCCATCTCCCACGGTCTTTCACACGTCCCGCTCGCCTCAGAACAGCGCCGCAGTCGTATCCACGGTTTCCGGCACGACGACACTGGCGTCGACACCGGCATTTTCCTTGAGCAGGAAGACGAGATGATGTCCGGAGAGCAGCTCGATGCGACGGTCCCGCGCGAACTCCTCGACGCCGTCGTCGAACTCGCCGGTGGTGATCAGCATGCCGCGCGCAGCGCCGATCTGTTGCATCTCGGAGAGCATCGCGCGCGCCGCCGCCAGCTCCAGCCGCGCGCTGCGATCCATCTCGCGGAAGATGTGGACGACGACGTCGCCGCCGAAGATCGGATGCGGGTCCCATGCCCGGCACGTCAGCATGCCTTCCTGTTCGCCGGGCACCAGCGGCGGGCCTTCGAAACCATGCGAGCGCAACAGATGGAACATCACCTGCGTGAAGTCCTTGTCGCTGAGCGTCATCAGATTGAAGCGGCGGTCGACGGCCACATCGGCATCGGTGATGACTTGCGTCATATCGACACCTGCCACCGGCGTTACCGCTTGCAGCGCGTCGGGGCGTGCCGACACGCGCGCGCCGAGCGCCGCCAGATGAGTGGCGGCGTCGCCTTCGGTCAGCACGAGCGCCGCGAAATCGGCGCGGGCTGCATGCACGCTCGCGAGACAGATGCGCGCGTCGCCGTCATTCGCATACAGGTTGAGGACAACAGCCCCCACGTGTCGTAACGGATCGGCAGCGAACAGCTCATGCAGCGAACGCAACACGATCTGTTGCAGCGCACCGGCATAGGCCTGTGCGCGGATGGCGTCACCGGCGGGCACGCCTTGCACGGCGTCTTCCGCCACGTTGTAGTGATAGTCGAGCGCCGTTGGCACGGCAGCGTCGAGCGTCGGCACGTCGTACCCGATGGCCAGCAGCTTGAGATGCTCGACGTAATGTGCGGCGAGCGTTTGCTGGAACGCTTCCGGGTACGGACTGCGACTGAGCACGATGCGCGCGTACCCCGTCACGGCAGCAGCCTCGCCGCGCAGCAGCGCGCCTTCGAAATCGGCCACGGCCGCGTTGTGACGGGCGCTCTCGGCGCGTGCGGCTTCGGTCGCTTTTTGCTGCGCAATCTGAAGGATCATCGACCCCTGGGTCCGGCGAATCTTCGAGGCTTCGTATTCGCGTTCCGCGTGGACGAACTCGCTGCGCGCCTTGGCAACGGCCTGCTCATAGCGTCCGGATGCGCCCGGCATCGCCAGCGCCAGTCGCCCCGGTTTCTCCGGTGCGAACGTCTCCCACTCGGGCTTCGCCAGAATCTTCGGCAAATGTCGCGTATCGAGCACGGGGGGTGTATTGCGCGCGCGCAGATCGGCCGGAGGAATGCGCAGGTCTCGGGTGAGTCCGTCGGCAAGCAGACGCGCCAGTCGCGCCACTTCGAACTTCGCGCGTGCGCCCTGCGCGGCGGCTTCCGCCTGTCGCCATGCCAGCCGCAAGCGCTCGCTCGCGACCGGGTCGGCAGCCGGTGCTTCTTCCCAGGCGCGTTGCGCCTGATCCAGCGCGCGGACTTCCGCCAGCGAGCGTGTCTGCGATTGTGCGTGCTGCTGTTCGCGCGTGTGTGCTGCGCGCCAGAACTCGCGCGCCAGCCGATCGATGATGCTCTCGAATCCCCGATTCACTACTGCCCCCGCATGCAATTTTGATTTTGTTTTGACGAGCGAATTGACTGCCATACCTCAGACCGCGCTCAGACGATGGCCGAGACACGCCAGGACGGTCTGTCATTCTTGCGGCATCGTCGTGCGGGCAAGCCATTCGCCGCCGACAACATCCGACCATTACGTAGGGGACGATTGTAGGACGTTGCCCCGGTTCGCCGCAAAAAAATCTTTGATTCTCAAGAGATCGGAGCATGTCACGGTTGCAACGCCAGCGCACTGATCGTCATCAAACCGCCATCGCGGCCTCCCCCCGGCCGACAACCGTCGATGACGTACGTCGGCGGGTTCGCATACCGAACGCCGCTCAACGCCGCGTGAATACCCCGCTTTTGGGACGAGCCCGCCCCCGGGACACCAATGGCGACTACCATGGCGCGATCTCGCCGAACGTTGCTTGGTGCTACTTGCTCCCGACTTTCGGCGGTTGCCTCCTCTTCTCCGAAATCGCGTCATGACCGAACTCGCTCCGAACGCCGCCCCTGCCACTTCGATTCCCTGCCTGCGCACCGCGTGGTTCAGCGCAATGGCATGCCTGCTGCTCGCACTCGTCGCGATTCCCTGGATCGACCGCCCTGTTGTCGACTTCGCCCATGCGCACACGCAAGGCACTCGCTGGATTCAGCACATCGCAGAGTTGCCCTCGCCGCTGTTCGTGTTGGCGTGGCCGACGTTTCTGATCGTCGGCGCGGTGTTGTTCTTGCGGCGCAAGCTGCCGTCGTGGGCGGTCACATTGTGGCTCGCGGCGGGCGCCGTCGGGGTTGGCAGCCTGGCCAAGCAAGCGCTGAAATTCGTCTTTGGACGCACCTGGCCCGCTACGTGGATCCATGAGAATCCGTCGTATTTGCGCGACGGCGTTTTCGAATTCCGGTTCTTCGGCGGCAACAGCGCGGCCTTCGCATCGTTTCCCTCCGGTCACCTCACCGTGATTCTTGCGTTCACGACCGTGCTCGCCCTGCGCCATCGCGTGCTTCGCGTACCGTGCGCCATCGCCATTGCACTGACGGCCTTCGGGCAACTCGCCGCCGCGTATCACTGGACTAGCGACGCGCTCGCCGGGGCCGCACTCGGCATCGCCGTCGGCTCGCTCTTCGTCATGGCCTGGCAGCACTGGCAGGCCGGCCATCGCGCCTGAACGACGCGTACGACAGTCCGAACAGCGCATAGCGCAGCGCCTCCCGAATGCCACGATCCCGTGCATCTGCGTACGGGATCGCCGCATAATGTCGGCGGAAAACTAAAAACATGACCGCCGATCCACTGCTTCCCCTCCTTCCGCTCATCGCCGGCGCCTGTATCGGCGGCTTCGTCCAAGGCTTGTCCGGCTTTGCGTTCAGTCTGGTAGCGCTGTCGTTCTGGGCCTGGTCGCTGCCGCCCACGCTGGCCGGTCCGCTCGCCGCCTTCTGTTCGCTCGTCGGCCAGATCCTCGCATTGCGTACGGTGCGTCGGGCCGTGCCGCTGGCGCGTCTTGCGCCGTTCGTGTTGTGTGGGCTGGTGGGCGTGCCGGTTGGCGTGTGGATCCTGCGCTACCTCGATCCGGTGTGGTTTCGGGCGGGTATCGGCGCCATCCTCGTCGTCTATTGTTCGATCCTGTTGCTCGCGGCGCACTTGCCACGCATTGCGCACGGTGGTCGCGCGGCCGACGGCGTCGTCGGTTTCATCGGCGGTGTGATGGGTGGCATCGGGGGGCTCGTCGGCGTGGTGCCCACGCTCTGGTGCACGCTGCGCGGATGGGACAAAGACATGCAGCGCGCCGTCATGCAAATCTTCTTCATCGTCATGCACACGCTCACCATCACGCTGTACGTCGCGCATGGCGTGATCACCGCGCAGACACTGCACGTGTTCGCGATTGCCGTGCCGTCGATGATCCTGCCGACGCTCGCGGGCGCGTGGGCTTACAAGTTCCTCTCCGATCACATGTTCCGGCGCATGGTGCTGGCGCTGCTGGCCTGCTCCGGCGTGACGCTGCTCGTCGGCACAGTGCCGGAATTGCTGGCGCGTTAAAACGTCGCGCAGACGCGGTCGGTCACTGCGGGTGAAAGTCCACGTGCTCGGGAACGCGTCCGATGCATACGAGCATCAGGCCCCGGCGTTACGATGGGATGATTCCCGTCGCCTGCCGGGCTCGCCCCCCGCACCCACGCCATGTCTGCCGTAGCCTCGTTTCTCGATCGTGCCGCCGCAGGCAATGCGCTGGCCGAAGTGCTCGCCACGCACGCGTTGCTGTCCCGCTTCGCACCGCCCCTCGTGCTCGCCATCCCGCGTGGCGGTGTGCCGGTCGCCCTCCCGATCGCGCGCCAGTTGAACGGCACGCTCGACGTATTGCTCGCGCACAAGCTGCGAGCGCCCCATCAGGCCGAACTCGCGGTCGGCGCAGTCGACGAATTCGGCGGCATCTTTCTCGCCGACCATGCGCTCTCGCTCGGCGCAACCGGCACGTATCTCTCGCATGAGAGCGCCCGTCAGCGTGCGTTGATTCAGCAGCGGCGTCAGGCCTATACGCCGGGACGCGGCGCACCGCACGTGACGGGACGCCCCGTCGTCATCGTCGACGACGGCATTGCAACGGGCGCCACGATGACGGCCGCATTGCGAGCAATGCGACGACTGGGTGCGACGCCGCTCGTGGCGTGTGCGCCGGTCGGCGCACGCGACGCCATCGCGCGCCTGAGCCCGCTGGCTGACGCCGTCGTCTGTCTGGAAACGCCGCAGCCGTTCTATGCGGTCAGTGTGGCGTACAGCGATTTCATGCAGACGGACGACGCGACCGTCATAGCCTTACTCGCGACGGCGTCGGATCGCCCTTGATTTGCCGTTCTCCCCTGCCTACAAGCCACCGCCAGCCCCTCCTCTCAACGCCCCCTCACATCCGGCATTGCCCGCCGTAGCGGCGCACCCCGCGATTGCACTACACTTGAGCCTGCTGTGCGCAACGTATCGGTCGGCTCACCTTGCGTGACCGGTTCATCCCGAATCACGAACGCGCGGCATGCGCCGCCTCTTGCCCCTCTGTGTCGATGGAGCCTGTGATGACGACGTCCCTGATTCTTAACGTGATCGGTCCGGATCGCCCGGGTCTGGTCAATGCGATCGCCGATCGCGCCACCGCCGCCGGTGCCAACTGGCTGGAAAGCCGTCTCGCCAATCTTGCCGGCCAGTTCGCCGGCATCATCCATCTTCAGGTTCCCGACGAGCACACGGAAGCGCTCACCAAAGCGTTGCATGCACTAGAGACGCGCGGCCTGCAAATCTCCGTCACCCACGCGCAAAGCGCCGCCACCGATCCGGGTGCGCGGGCACTTCAGCTCGATCTGGTCGGACAGGACCATCCTGGCATCGTCAAGGAAATCTCGCACGTACTGTTCACGCGCGGCATCTCCATCGACGAACTCGCCACCGAGTGTGTCGAGGGCTCGATGTCCGGCGGCACACTGTTTCGTGCGACGGCGCGCCTGCACGTGCCTGCGAGCGTGAGTACCGACGCCCTGCGCGAGGTTCTGGAAAGCCTGGCCGACGACCTGATGGTCGATGTCGAACTCGATTCGCCACCTGGTGCGTGAGCGCGTGCCGATGAAGCGAGTCTTCCTGTTCCTGCTCGGGGCGGTGGCCATCGTCGCCCTGCTGTCTTTGTTGCCCCTGCCGTTCGAGCGCCAGACGCACGTCGTCACCGTGGTCACGCTGCGTGCCCCGCCGCAAGCCGTCTACAACTATGTGACGACGCCGGCGAACTGGCCGAAATGGCATCCTGCATCGCTCGCCGTGCAAGGCATGACCGACCATCCGCTGATGGTCGGGGAAGAAGTGGCAGAAGAATTCCGGCTCGCGGGACGTCACGGCATCCTTCACTGGAAGGTCGTGGAGGCGAAGCCGCCGTTCGAGTGGCGCATCGAAGGCGAGGTCAACCGGCGGCCGTCGGGTGCCGTGCGCTACACGCTGACGCCTGACGGCACGGGCACGCGCTTCAAGCGCGACTTCATGTATCGCACCCCGAATCTGCTGTTTCTGATCCTCGATCCGGTCTTTATTGGCCCGCGCATGCGCGCCGAGTCGGCGCAGGGGGCCAAGCAGCTTGAGCAGATGTTCGAGGCGCTCGCGCCGGGCGTGCCGTCACCGGCATCGGTGCCGCAGGCCGCCAGCAGCGCAGGGCAGTAAGCGACGCCCTGCCCCTCCACGCGGACGATTACTCGTTGAAGGTCGCCGCCATGGTCTCGGCGGCATTCTGAAGTTCGGGCAGGAATGTCATGAGCTTTTCGAGCGTGCAGTGTTGCGCGCTAGCCTGCACGGCGATGGCCGCACACGCGCGGTTGCGGTCGAGCATCACCGGCACCGCAACGGCGATCATGCCCGGCACGTGCTCTTCGTTGTTCGTGCCCACACGGCGCTTGCGCGTCTCGACGAGTTCCTGGCGCAAATCCTCCAGATCGGTGATCGTGTTCTCCGCACGGGGACGCAGCGGCAAGTGCGCGATCAGCTTCTCGCGTCGCGCTCTGGGCAGGAACGCGAGCAGCAGCTTGCCGCTGGCCGTGCAGTGCAGCGGCACGCGCGAGCCGGGCGAGAGCTTGAGCTGACGCGACCAGTCGGTCTCCACGCGATCGAGATAGACGAGGTCGTCGCCCGACAACATCGACAGATTGCAAGTCTCACCCAGCTTGTCGACCAGTTGCTGAAGCACGGCATGGCGCGCCGCCGCCGGCCCCAGGTGCATCAGGGCATTGATGGCCATGGCGCGCACACGCGACGACGGCTCGTAGTGTCGGCTGCCCGCTTCACGGGTCACGAGCCACGCGGCTTCGAGCTGTTTGAGGATGCGATGCACCGTCTGCTTGGGCAGACCGATCGCGGCGACGATCTCCGCGAGTGTCATCGGGGCGCCTGAGGCGCTGAGGATTTCGAGAATGCGAAATGCGCGGACGGCCGCGGCGTTCGACTGATTGCTCATGCCGGTTGGGTCTCGGGTTCGAGTTGTGTTCTAGATCGTTATCGCTCGCGGCGGCTCCCTCCAGTCCCACATCGACACGCCACCGCGCCAGCCCGCTCCCAAGCTTGCGCGTCGCCGTGCCGTCGTGCCGCGACGTCCCGTTTTCCGCATTCTAGTGCGAATCTTCTATTCAGACGATTGGAGATAAACCCGGAGAGATGCCTGATATTTCATACCAACGGCAAGAGACCGACGGACGGCGCTTCCGGGACAGACTGCGACCGGCGTCACAAATCGTCCCGACAATAGCCTGGTAACGCTGCTGCGCCGGACGCCCGAACCCGAACGCCCCGGCCCTCCGACAGTTACGCCTTGCCCGACAACACGCGCAGACGGTGGATCAGGCTGGACGTGTCCCAGCGCGAACCGCCCAGTGCCTGAACGTCGCCATAGAACTGGTCGATGAGCGCCGTGACCGGCAGCGAAACGCCATTGCGCTGCGCTTCGGCCAGACACAGCCCGAGGTCCTTGCGCATCCAGTCCACCGCAAAACCGTAATCGAACTTGCCGTCGATCATCGTCTGGCCGCGATTGTCCATCTGCCAGCTGGCAGCTGCGCCCTTGTTAATGACATCGAGCACGAGCGGCATGTCCAGCCCGGCGCGCTGGCCGAAGTTGATGGCCTCCGACAGCCCCTGCACCAGTCCGGCGATACAGATCTGGTTCACCATCTTGGCCAGTTGGCCCGCGCCCGCTTCGCCGATACGCGTGACGGCACGGCCGTAGGCGCCGAGCGTGGCGGACACCCGGTCGAACGCCGGAGCGTCGCCGCCGCACATGATCGTCAGCACGCCGTTCTTTGCACCGGCTTCGCCGCCGGAGACAGGGGCGTCGACGAAATGCAAGCCCTTCTCGCGCGCGACGGCGTACAGCTCGCGCGCCACATCTGCCGAGGCCGTGGTGTGGTCGACGAAGACGGCATCCGCCTTCATGCCCGCGAATGCGCCGTGCTCGCCGAGCACGATGCTGCGCAGGTCGTCATCGTTGCCCACGCAGGCGGCGACGATGTCGGCGTCGCGCACGGCCTCAGCAGGCGTGGCCGCTGCATTGCCGCCGTACTCCCTGGCCCATTGCTGCGCTTTGGCCGCCGTACGGTTATAGACCGTCACCGAGTGGCCGGCACGTTGCAGATGGCCAGCCATCGGGTATCCCATCACGCCAAGGCCGAGGAAAGCGACGCGAAGGGAGGTAGCGGCGGAGGCGGCGGGAGATTGCGTTGTGGGGGAAGTCAATTCAAAGGCCTCGCAGGTTGGTTCACTATGAGAGACCGGAGGGCACGCAGTGCAGGCGTGCGCACACGACGGTCTTGTCTGAAATACAGGGGGCTTGCGAGCCGTCATTATAGAGACGGCCACCGTCCGCACGCCAGCGCCATCCCCCGTCGCACGGGGCATCGCGACGATTTCGCCCCAGTTTGGTGCTCACCCGGACCGTCCGGACGCCATTCAATAATCGCTCGTAACAATCCGGGGGTCCGGCCTGTTTGAAAAATTGTGTTTCCGTGACTGGCGTTACCGCTCCGTTCCGATACAATGCGCGGCATGGCTGATTTTGATACCTGTTGGTCAATTCGCGTTTACTACGAGGACACGGACGCCGGAGGCGTCGTCTTCTACGCCAACTATCTGAAATTCTTCGAACGGGCCCGAACCGAGTGGCTCCGTTCGCTCGACATCGAGCAGCTTGAACTGGCCCGCAATACCGGAATGATCTTTATTGTGCGCGCCACGGCACTCGATTACCTGAGCCCTGCCCGGCTCGACGATCTCATCGTCATCAAAAGCCGCATCGAACGTATTGGCGGCGCCTCCGTCGACTTCCTTCAGGAAGCCTGGCGCGACGCCCCCGACGGCAGCAGCGAACTGTTGGCGCGCGGTAGCATCAAAATCGGCTGCGTGGCCGCAGACACGTTGCGCCCCGGCAAGATTCCCGCGCACGTGCGCCTCGCCATGCAATCGGCAGCCAGGACGGCTCAAGCCTTAGCGCATGCAGCTGCCCGATCGGCAGCCGCCTGAAGCCAGGACAATAATTCCGGTCAGTCAATAACCACACCATGCCCGATCAAGACCTTTCCATCATTTCGCTGGTCATGCATGCCAGCGTGCTCGCCCAGGCAGTCATGGGCCTGCTGCTGCTGCTCTCGCTGCTCTCGTGGACGCACATCTTTCGCAAGATCTTCGCGATCCGTCGCGCGCGCGCTCAGACCGAGCGCTTCGAGCGCGACTTCTGGTCCGGCGGCGATCTTCAGGCGCTGTATCAAAGCGCACTGAACAACCGTCACCAGACCGGTGCGCTGGAACGCATCTTCGAATCGGGCATGCGCGAATACATCAAGGCGAGCGAGAAAGGTCTGAACGATCCGCACGCCATTCTGGACGGTGCGCGCCGCGCCATGCGAGCTTGCTATCAACGTGAAATGGACTCGCTCGAAGCGAATCTGCCGTTCCTCGCGTCGGTCGGTTCGGTCAGCCCGTACATTGGTCTGTTCGGCACGGTGTGGGGTATCATGAACGCTTTCCGCGGCCTCTCGAACGTGCAACAGGCAACGCTCGCCAACGTGGCGCCGGGTATCGCGGAAGCGCTGGTGGCAACTGCCATCGGTCTGTTCGCCGCTATCCCTGCCGTGGTTGCCTATAACCGCTTCGCCACCGACATCGACCGGCTGTCGATCCGCTTCGAGAGTTTCGTCGAAGAATTCTCCAACATCCTGCAACGGCAGATTCACTAAGCATTCCGGGAGCGCCGAGACATGGCAGGTTCTATGCGCAACGCTCGCCGCGGCCGTCGCGCCATGGCGGACATCAACGTCGTACCGTACATCGACGTGATGTTGGTGCTGCTCGTCATCTTCATGGTGGCTGCCCCGCTGGTCGCGCCGTCGATCGTCAATTTGCCGAGCGTCGCGAACGCGAGCCCGCAGCAGCAGACGCCGCCGGTGGTCGTCAATATCGAAGCGGACAATCGCATGCTGGTGCGTTACAAGGATGGTGAAAACACCATCGAGCAACGCATGAGCGCGGGCGATCTGACCGGTTTCCTGCAAGGCCGTCAGGCGGCGAATCCGGATCAGCCGGTCGTCATCGCCGCCGACAAGTCGGTGCGGTATGAAATCGTCATGAACGTGATGTCCGATCTCAAGGCTCAAGGCGTGAAGCGCGTGGGCCTGCTCGTCAAGCAGAAATGAGTCGCACTGTAGCTCGCTCCGACCTTCCCATCGGTCCGCGCAAGGATGAGCGCGGCACGGGACGGGCATTCCTTCTTGCGCTGTTCATGCATGCGCTGCTGTTCGCCCTGCTCTTCTATGGCATGCGCTGGCAGAACAGCTCGCCCGCCGGTTCCGAAGCGGAATTGTGGACGCCGACCGAGGTGGCCGAACCCACGCCGCCCGTCGTGACGCCGCCGCCCACACCGGCCCCGCCGGCCGTGGCCACGCCGACGCCACCGGCCGAAGACGCCGACATCGCCCTCCAGCAAAAGAAACGCAAGCAGGAACAGCAAGCCGCCGAACAGGCACGTCTGCTCGAAGCGCAGCAGGAAAAAGCGCGTCAGGAAGCGCTCAAGCAGAAGCAACTTGCCGAGCAGCAGGCGGCGGCCGAACTCGCGCGCAAGAAGGCGGCAGAAGACGCGGCGCGTCAGCAGAAGCTGGCCGATCAGAAGAAAGCTGACGAACAGAAACGTCAGAAGGAAGAAGACGCCAAGAAGGCCGAACAACTCAAGCAGCAACAACTGGCGGACGCTCAGAAGAAGGCCGACGCCGAGAAGAAGGCTGCGGAAGACAAGGCTGCCAAGGCCAAGGCCGCGAAGGAAGCGGCGGCGCAGAAGGCCGCAGACGCGGCACGTTCCGAGCGTCTGGCCTCGTTGCGCGGCATGGCGGGTGGCACTCCGGGCGCGACCGGCAACGGTCTGGGCTCGCAGGCTGGCGGTACCGGCTCGGGCGCCGGCGGCACGGCATCGGCGGGTTACGCCGACCGGGTGCGCGCCAAGGTCAAGCCGAATATCGCTTATGGTGGCGACACCGAGGGCAATCCCACGGCGGTCGTGACGGTACGTCTGGCACCGGATGGCAGCGTACTGTCGATGCAACTGGCCAAGTCGAGCGGCAACCCCGCGTGGGACGCCGCAGTACAGGCCGCCATCACCAAATCCGATCCGTTGCCGCGCGACACGAACGGCAAAGCCCCCCCGACAGTCAACCTGCGCTTCAGTCCAAAAAACTGAGTGTGTTGTCAAACGGGAACGAAAACCGAGCGATGCGAGTCCATTTTCATTCGAATGTGGTAAAAATGGCCCTTGCAACGCGTAACTGACCAATCGAACGCATGCGAATCTCCAGTCAATATGCATGGCGTGCGCTGGTGGCCACCTGGCTCACCGCGGCTTGCACGATCGCCCATGCGCAGACACCGCTGACCGTCGACATTACGGGCGTCGGCTCCAACCGATACCCGATCGCCGTGTCGACTTTCAAGGGCACGGCGCCGACGGATATCGTCGCCGTCGTCAAGGCCGACCTGAGCAATAGCGGTCGCTTCAATCAAATCGATACGGGTGGTGCCACCGTTGGTGTGGACGATTCGGTCGATCTCGGCACGTGGCGCGCCAAAGGCGCAAACGCTTTCGTCTCCGGCACCATCACGCCGGCAGGCAACGGCAACTTCCAGGTCAGCTTCCGTCTTTACGATGCCGTGAACGGCCAGCCGCTCGGTGGTCTGGCGCTGACGTCGTCGCAAGCCAACCTGCGTCTGACCGCACACAAGATCGCCGACTATATCTACCAGAAGTTGCTGGGCGATCGCGGCGTGTTCGCCACGCGTCTGTCGTACGTGCTGCACAACGGCCCGAACTACCAGCTTCAGATTTCCGACTCTGACGGTCAGGACGCACGCGTCGCCCTGAACAGCCGCGAGCCGATCATCTCGCCGGCCTGGTCGCCGGACGGCACCAAGGTCGCTTACGTCTCCTTCGAGAAGCGCAAGCCGGTCGTGTACATCCACGATCTGCCGAGTGGCCGCCGTGCGGTGCTGGCCAACGAGCGCGGCAACAACTCGGCGCCTTCGTGGTCGCCGGACGGCAGCAAGCTGGCCGTGGCTCTCTCGCGCGACGGCAACACGCAGATCTATCAGGTCAACGCCAACGGCGGTGGCCTCAAACGTCTGTCGCGCAGCGGCGCGATCGACACCGAACCGCAGTATTCCCCGGACGGCAAATGGATTTACTTCACGAGCGATCGTGGAGGTGGTCCGCAAATCTACAAGATGCCGGCCGGCGGCGAGAGTGAAGGCGGCGCGCAGCGCGTGACCTTCAAGGGGAGTTACAACGTCAGCCCGCGAATCAGTCCCGACGGCAAGTTGCTCGCGTTCATCGCGCGTCAGGGTGGCGGATTCAAGCTGAGCGTGCAGGATATGAGCACTGGCGATGTTACGGCTCTGACCGACACCAGCCACGACGAGTCACCGAGTTTTGCCGCGAACGGCAAGTACATTCTTTATGCAACGCAGTCCGGGGGCCGGAAGGTTCTCGCGGCAGTCTCGGTGGACGGGCAAACCCGGCAGATTCTTCAGGTTCGAGGAGGGGAAGTTCGCGAACCCTCCTGGGGCCCTTTCATGCAATAACATCAACAGCAACATCAAACGGAGGCTCATATGAGTTCCCTGCTTCGTAATATCCTCGCCATCTCTTCGCTGGCCGCTCTGGCCGCTTGCTCGTCGGGCGTGAAGCTCGACGACCAGGCTAACGCCAACAAGGGTCAGACCACGACCGACGCACGCGCCGTCGCCCCGGTCGACGCATCGGCTGACGAACTGAACAACCCGAACGGCCCGCTCGCCAAGCGCAGCGTGTACTTCGGTTTCGATTCGTACAGCGTCGATTCGCAATACACCCCGCTGCTCCAGGCTCACTCGGCCTTCCTGTCGAAGTACTCGCAACGTCACGTGCTGCTGCAAGGCAACACCGACCCGCGCGGTACGAGCGAGTACAACCTGGCCCTGGGTCAGAAGCGTGCTGAAGCCGTCCTGAAGACCATGACGGCACTGGGCGCCAACGCCAGCCAGATGGAAGCCGTGTCGCTGGGCAAGGAAAAGGCTACGGGTACCGACGAAGCCACCTGGGCCCAAGACCGTCGCGTCGACCTGGCTTATTGATTGAATCGTCATGACGTCTCGTTTGCTTAAAAACATGATCTGCGCGGTGACGCTCGGCACTTCGGTGCTGAGCCCGCTCGCGCATGCCGGATTGTTCGACGACGACGAGGCGCGCAAAGCGATCCTCGATATCCGCAGCCGTCTGGATTCGGACAAGCAGCGGATCGAGGGGCTCACGCGCAACGTGCTGGATTTGAACAACCAGATCCAGCAGTTGCAACGTGATCTGGCCGATCAACGCGGCCAGAATGAAGATCTGAAGAACCAGCTTGCGAACCTGCAACAGAGTCAAAAGGATTTCTACAACGACCTCGATGGTCGTCTGAAGAAATTCGAACCGCAGCAGATGACCGTCGGCGGCGTGACCGGCACCGTCCAACCGGGCGAGAAGGAAGTTTTCGACGCCGCCCTGACGAAATTCCGCAACGGTGACTACAAGGGTGCGCAAACGGATTTCCGGACCTTCACGGCGAAGTATCCCGCCAGCCCGTATCAACCCGAAGCTCAGTTCTGGCTTGGCAATGCGCAGTACGCCAACAAGGATCTGAAGGGTTCGACTGCGACGCTGCAAGGGATCGTGACGAAGTACCCGACGAGCCCGAAGGCTGCCGAGGCCATGTTGGCAATTGCCAGCAACCAGGCGGAATCCGGGCAGACTGCGGCAGCGAAGAAAACGTTGCAGGATCTGGTGGCCAAGTACCCGGACACCGAATCGGCAGCGGAGGCCAAGAAGCGCTCGGCCAAGCTGAAGTAAGAAGCCCCCTGAGAGGTTGAGCGAACCAACCTTCCTTGTGAGGTCACTCGTCAAACGAACGACGCCGCCCCCTGGGCGGCGTTGTCGTTTCCGGCGTACGCAGCATGACCTCAAGTAGAATACGGACTTTCCAAACGTTCGAGGCGCGGCGTCTCAGGGGATGCGTGTGGACCATCAGTGTCCCGCACGTCATGGCGACCGTACCCGCGACGTGATCGCGCACAGGTTGCGCATCGCGTCTGATAACAACACTGCCAGCCGCGCCCCGTGGCTCGCGTCAACGTATCGAACGGCCAGCCCGGCCGCTATCGTCTTCTCGCCTCATGACCGACGTCGATCTGAACGCCCTCTCCCACACTGTCGTGTGGCTCACCTTTGGCCTGGCCTTCGTGTTTGGCGCTGTGCTCCAACGCACGCACTTCTGCACGATGGGCGCACTCTCCGACATCGTGAACATCGGTGACTGGAATCGCATGCGTATGTGGTGGCTTGCCATCGGCGTCGCGACCATCGGCACAGGCGTGCTCGCCTCGCAGGGCATCGTCGATCCGGTCAAAGCCATTTACACGACGCCACGCTTCACCTGGCTCTCGTATCTCGTGGGCGGCTGGTTCTTCGGCTTCGGCATGGTGCTAGCGTCAGGATGTGGCAGCAAGACGCTCGTGCGCATCGGCGGCGGCAATCTGAAATCGCTGCTCGTCTTCATGATGATCGGCGTGTCGGCATACATGACGCTCAAGGGCTTGTTCGCCGTCTTTCGCGTGGCCGCGCTCGATAGCGTACAGACGACGTTTGCGACGTCACAGGATCTGCCCACGCTGCTTGGCGGCGTGTTCGGCGGCGACGTGCACCGCGCACAACTCGTGCTTGGTCTGGTGATCGGCGGTGCATTCGTGATCGCCGCCGTTGTCCGGCGCGAATTCTGGACGTTCGACAATCTGCTCGGCGGGCTCGTGGTGGGCGCGATTATCGTGGCGCTCTGGTACGTCTCGGGCAAGATCGGTTACGTCGCCGAGAATCCGAATACGCTCGAAGAGAGTTTCGTCGCGACAAACTCCGGCAAGATGGAAGCGCTGTCGTTCGTCTCGCCGCTGGCTTACACGCTGTATTGGCTGATGATGTGGAGCGACACGAGCAACGTCATCACGCTGGGGATTTCGAGCGTGTTGGGCGTGATCGCCGGTTCGTTCGTGTACGCCCTCATATCGCGCAACTTCCGCTGGGAAGGTTTCCACGGGACGGAAGATACGGCCAACCATATGGTCGGTGGCGCGTTGATGGGATTTGGTGGCGTTACGGCGCTGGGTTGCACGGTCGGACAGGGACTGTCGGGTGTGTCGACACTGGCGGTCGGCTCGTTCGTCGCCATCGCGGCGATTCTGGTGGGCGGCTTCTGTGCGTTCAAGTATCAGATGTGGCGCATTGAGCGCAGTGTTTGAGCGTAATTCGCGCGCAACTACGAGAAACAGCCCCGAAATGGACACATCCGCGTCACAGAAGTCTTGACACTATAACGACCTCGACGCTATAATCTTTTTCTTCGTTGGGTCGTTAGCTCAGCTGGTAGAGCAGCGGACTTTTAATCCGTTGGTCGCAGGTTCGAATCCCGCACGGCCTACCAAACGAATTCAAGGGGTTGCGAGAAATCGCAGCCCCTTTTTGTTTTGCGGTGTGTGGACTTTTCTGCCTTCGCCGCCACAGCGGGTTACTTGGGCGAAGCGCCCGCGACCATCGTCAAGGCATCAGGCAGCACCACGAACGACCGCGCCTCATCCATCGATCGAGAGCCGAGCCAGTCGTCATAATCGGCCGGCTTGATGATCACCACCGATCGCTTTTCGCTCCCCGGCTTATGGAAGCGCTTCATCAGCGGGTGATGGTCCGCGTTCAGCGTGAGCATCGTGAAAGAGAAACACGGGCCGCCCTCGCCGTCCCATTCCCGCCAGAGCCCCGCTATCGCGAACGGCTCACCATCGGCCATACCGATGGCCCAGCGCACAGCCTTCCCCGTCTCGTAATCCGGTTCGTAGAACACCTGCGTCGGAATCAGACAAAGCTGCTGCTTCTTCCATGCGCCGCTGAAACTACGCTTCTCGCCCACCGTTTCCGCACGCGCGTTCATCGTGTCGAACACCTTCACGCCTGGCGGGATTTTCTCGCGCGGCACCATCCCGAACGAAGCTACGTCTGAGCGCCGCCCGTCGCCGTCACGGCGAATGATCGGGGCGAAATAATCCTTGTAGACCTCCTCCCGCCACTCAGCCGACGGTGCGGCGACGCCGTACTTGTCATTGAACAACTGCCGGTCAGGTATCCGGTAGTTCGTGCACATGACGTCTCCTATGTTAATCGCTACGGGGCTATCATTCTGATTCCGAATTGACTACATGCAAAACACGGAAATGACCGCCCCCGAAATTACCAAGCAGCTTGTACAACGTGCAAGCACGACGATAGAAATGAAGATGGAAAATTGGAGGGAATTCGAAACCAAGCTATCGGAGCTTTCGTCAGTTTATGACGAGTTGGAGCGTAGTCTCAGCGGTCGGCATCTTCCACATTTGCTGTTTCGTGGCCAGTCAAACGCGCGATTTGAACTATCTACGACACTCGAACGGTATCCAGTAAAGATTATTCGTTTTTCCGATTATTACGACGCAATATTCGGCGCACGATATGAGATCGAATCGGCCAGTCATACAACATGGGAAATGCCTGCTCCTCACGAAATCAAAGACGCTCTCGAGTCCTCCATCCCGAGCGCGCCGCCCGCCTATGAATACATGTTGTACCTTCGGCATCACGGCTTCCCCTCGCCAATTTTGGATTGGAGTCGCTCACCATATATTGCGGCATTTTTTGCTTTCTCAGGCTGCGCACAGGATCAGACCGATGACGTTGCCATTTACGCCTACTTAGAATCCGTAGGTTCCGGAAAGGCCAGTTCGCCAATTGGCCCAACCATCGCAACTCTTGGTCCATATGCCAGAACCCATAGGCGGCATTATCTTCAGCAAGCTGAATACACAATGTGTCGTGCGTTCGTGGGCGACGACTGGCATTTTGCTCAACATGAGTCCGCAATGGGACAGGTGGAGGGGCAGGACATCTTGTTCAAGTTCGAGCTCCCGGCCTCGGAAAGGTCTGTGGCTTTGGGGACACTCGACAAATTCAACCTTAATGCGTGGTCGCTATACGGATCTGAGGAAGGCCTGATGGAGACTATGGCAATGCGTCAGTTCGAATTTTCAGAACGAGTACGGCGCACTGAACTTCGCCAGAAATATGAATCCGAACGAGCTCACCGTTGGAGAAAGAAGGCATAAATTCGTCAAGATAACTGTGTTTTTATACAGTATTTATGCTAGTTTACCTCCCTCACCAGCACCACGAGGGAGGCCGCCGTGCCGTTACATCCGCGCCGATCCGACCTGACGATTGATCAGTTGCGTAGCCTATGGCTCACCAACAAGGATCCAGGTGTGCGCCAGGCGCTTGAAGAATTGGTATTCCGGCGGGAGCAAGTTCTTCGCAAAGAGGCAGTGATTCGGAGGGTAGAGACGCTTTACGTCATCATCAATCAGGCATGGCGTGAGGAAGTCGGCGGCACGCTCATCGCACTTGAATGGCTGAAGTCAGCGCTCGGGGACAACCGTGAATCGACGGGAGACCTGCCGCACATGTATCGCCCCCCTGATAAATGATCGCGCTAATTATCTTTTCTATCGAAATGATAATTTCTACCTGCATTGGCAATATTTGAGTTTTATTCGCTATGCAGGTAGAACCTAGCGCTCAGCGACTGCCGTTGATCGACTGCAACAGTGCTTGGAGACGGTCCCGGCATTCTCCGCCTTGGCGTTGTAAATCCAGCCCGAACTGCCGGAGGTCAGCGAGCGTCGGGCCGGATGGCTCCTCCAACACCGGCGGGCATGGCTGTGCCATTGGCAATGGCAGCGTTGTCCCGGAAGATGCGCATCCAGTCATCGCCAGTGCGGCAGTCAACAATATCAGGCGTCGCATTCTTGGCGGCCTCCACAGTTTTCGTAATGGTCCGGTACTGGACTTCCTTCCTGTCTCGCGCTTCGAGGTACATGCCGTAGGCGGTATCGGCGTTCTCTTGCCATTCCTGCACGGCTTTGGCTTGCTCGGCCTTCTGGGCAGCGACGCCGGCGGAATGCCCTCGGACGTAACCGAAACCGGCAGAAATAACGACGGCCAAGAGGAGCCCACCCCAAACGCGAGGATCGAGCCACGTCACATTGCACCTCCGGCTTTCACGTACTGCTGAAGCAACGGCTCAAGCGCATGCTCGACCTGACCGTAACCAGCACCGGGCAGACTCGCCCAGATATTCCGGCACTTCGAAATTGCTGACTCGATCCTTCCCGCCTTGATGTCGGCCAGCGCGCCGCGCTCACGAATCTGCTGGATCGCAATCTTGTCCTGGCTGACCGGCGAGAAGTCTGGGAGCGCCAACTGCTGCTTGTACACGTCGAAGTAACGCGAGAGCAGTTGGTATCGGCCGGCCGCAGTCGACCACACGTTGAAGCGCTTGATCCACACCGATTTCCTCGGATGGTCGGCGTAACCGTTGAACAGTCCGCCGCCGACGATCACGTTGTAACCATCATCCGCCCCGGCAATGCGCGACGTGAATTCTGACCACGCCAGCATGTCGAGGAACGCGCACACGTTTTGGCCACCAGCTGTGACCACGTCAATGCGAGCCATGCCCCCTCCCCTTACTCATCCAGTACGCCTTCCGCGCCATCAGCCAAATCGAGACGATCGCAAGCCCAACAAGCATCAGAACTTCCGGTCCATCGATTGCATGCCGCATCCAGACGGGTTTGAAGAGGTTTCCGACAGACGCCAGGCCGATAGCGGAAAAGCCCGTCGTCCCCCAGAAACCCGTTTTGATCGCGTCACTCAGTGCCAGCCAGATGCATCCGGCCAGCACGATGACGTTCGCAATGAAGAACACCGACACCCAGATCATTTTTCGAGCCCTCCGAAGAGTCGCCGCTTGAGAGCCCCGATCAGGTCGGCATCGTTGATTTCCTTGAACACTTCTTTCGCAAGCGCGAGACCGAACAGCCCCATCAAGAAGCCAAACGCCTGCTGTGCGCCGGCGTCCGTGATCGCGAAATACATCACGAGCAGCGGACTGAGGTAGTAGGACATCGCCGCGCCGGCCGCGAACGACACCGCTTTTTGCTTTTTCGTCAGCCCTTCACCGATGAATCGGAGCGCAATCAGCGATCCGACAGCCCCCGGAAGCACCTTCACCACCACGGCCACTGCGGCCGCCACGGCACCCGATGTTGGTTCTGCCATTGGTTCGTCCCTTGAGCGCCCCCGCGCCCTCCCTGGAAATGAAAAAGCCGCCTTCGTGAGGCGGCTCGCGTAGCCGATCTATGACCGGAGGTGTCACATGAACTTCGATTTCTTCGCCTGTCTGGCCTTCGCAGCCGCAATTGCGGCAATTGGCCTCGTTGCTGCCGCGTGCGCCCTGTAGAGACGCCCCATCAATAGCCCGTGACATCAATGACCATGAACGTGGCACCCAGAGAGCCCGCAGCGTCATAGTCTCCTAAGCTGATGTCGGTCCCGAATCGCCCGAGGAAGTAGTCGAATACGGCGGTCGACCCAGACATCCGGCATCCGACAACACGATTCGCTATCGTCGCTGTAGATGCCCCCCGTCCGTCTCTATCCCAAAAGTCCTGTTGTTCGATTTGAGCGACGGCATAGGTCCGCGACGAGTCATACGCTCTTGAAGTTGCCCATGGCATGGGCCAACCGGGGCCGTCCATATACGGAGGTGGCAACACCGAAGGGTCCGGCGAATAAACCTGCACGAAGTCCGTCACGCGCGAATATTGCAGGCCGCTATCGAATGTCTTTTGACCAGCAGCGTTGAACAGCTGGAGAATTCCGTTTCCGCCTACGAGGTTGGCTGGGGCGAAGATGTAGTACGCGACGGAGGCAGGTGCGTTTGACGACAGGAAAAAGAACATCGTCCCGCCGGATCGCCACTGATACTTCATCGCGACGTTCCCGGTCGAACGAAATGCCATGAAGCACTCACCGGATCCCGGGTCAGGGCAACTCACCACTACACCGCAACCTTGCGTCATGCCCGCGCTGTAGTGGTCGAACTGGTTATTTGCCCCCAAAAACGAAGTGCTCGCAGTACCTTTCGTGACAATGGCGTAGCTTGAAAAATTGTCGTCGATCAGCACGGAACCGGAGTCATTAATTACCTCGATCAACGCCATCAATATTCACCGTAAAACACCGTTACAGTCGCCCCACTTGGGCTATATACCGAGTAGCTCACGACGTTTCCGCTAGTGCGCAATGACACTACAGTCCCGACAGCGCTGCCGCTCACATTTGAGAAGGCCCACACACGGCAGTTGGCGTTCGATACCGATACGGAGAACGACCCGCTGCCGGTCACGGCAACCTGCCCGATCTTTCTCGACAATCGTTTCGAAAGATCAAGCTGCAATGAGCCGTCGGGGTTATAGAGTTCAAATACCGGCATTCAAACCTGCATGCGGATGCGTAGCGTTCCGTTCGAGTCGTACCACTTCGAACTGTTGTTGGTTTCAACTCGCCGACCACTTCCGCCTACGCCGTTGTTCTCGTAAGATCCGGACTTGTCCAGGCGCCATCCCAACAGACCAGCGCTGTAGTTGTTCGACTGAATGTAATCGCCAATCATAGCGTTCGTGATCCAGCCGGTGCCGATGAATGCCTGGTTGATGAACGTCTGACCGCCTTGAATCACGAAAGGCGTGCTGGTCTGGCCGTTGATCAGATTCAGGAAAGCGAAACGGTCGGCGAGGAACAAGATTTGCGACTGCGTCGGCCCCGTCTCGTTGCTGACCCCAATGCCCATACCGGCCCCGTAATACACTCCGTCGACTGTGGCTCCCACCTTGATCTGGTACGAAGCCGAGACCTTACCGTCGAGCGTCGCCATCGCCTGAGCGGTCGTCTGCACGAGTGCCGTGTTTTCGCCGATCGTCGCCTGCAACGTGGTCACTTGTTGTGCAACCGCTCGATCGCCGTCCTGAATCAGCGACTGCACCGAAAGCACGCCGGCATAGATGTTGATCGACCCTGCGTAATCCTCGGTGCTGCCGGCAAACGGCGGCTGGATCGTTGCTATGGTCTCCAGCAAGTCCTGCGAAAGCTGGGTCTCGCCGATCTTGCCATTCAGATAATCGAGAATCTCGGTTGCATCTGCGCTGGATTGTCCCCTCACGCCGCCACCGGCCGGATACCACGCGCCGATGTTGCCGGACTTGTCGATCAGGCGCGCCCAGAAGTAGAACGTCGCGCCGGCCGCCAGGCCCATCATCGTGTGCGTGTTCTGCGGGAATGCGAAGTCAGCCAGTTTGATCGCCGTGAACAGATCATTCGTCAGGCTGTACCAGACCTCCGTGCGCTCGACGTCGAGCGGCCCCGTCGGGAATCCCCAGTTGATTTGAATGCCGAAGACGATGCCTGTGGCCATCAGGCTCGTGACGGTCGGCGGTGGCGACGTCTTGCCGTTCAGGACCGTTTCCACCGAGTAGGCGGGGATCGACGGCACCTCAAGGGCGTTGAGAGCCGTGACGCGCGCAACGTACTTGCCAGCGTACAGGTTCGGCACCTCAAGACTCTGCGAGCCCGTCCGGCCAGCCTTCACCCATTCGCCGTTGTCGCGCCGCCAATCGACGTCGTAAGCGATCGCCTTGTCAGCCGGTATCCACTTGATAACGCCGGTCGTCGACGCGATGCCCTGCGCGATGACAGAATACGAGTCCCACACAACATCTTTGGCGGGCGGCTGCACGGACGGAGGGATGACGCTGATCGGCCGCTGCTGCAATCGCGTGCCGCTGTCGATGGCCGCATATTTGTCCGGGTTGTGCTGGATCGCGTTCACATCCCATTGCAGGCCTTCGCCCTGCGCGATGCTCAGCACGCGGAACAGCTGAGTTTTCAACTGCGTGCTCTCTACAATCCAAACCGCTTGCGACTGCACGGCCTCCGTCCAGTTGGCCGTGACCGTAACGGCATTGCCAACCACCGATTGCACAGTGCGTGTCTGCCGGGTTCCGCTCGGCAAGATAACCGTCAGCGCGTCTCCCTGTGCGATCTGGTCGACCTTGTCGAGAACGACCGTCGTGCCCGCTGCCGACTTGACTCGTCCGCCGATGCGCCGCCCCGCGCGCGAACCGTCTGCAACGCTGATGACGCTACCCGGCGACACCATAGCTTCTTCGAGCCCAATGGAGAAAGACACAGACTCCGTCTCCAAGCGGCTGCTCAGGAGCGTCCAGTGGCCGACACGCTGCGCCTGCCCTTGGCTGGTGCAGCCGAACGCCGTCGTCTCTGTCTGCTGAACGCCATAACGCGCAATACCGTCCTGATCTTCGACGTACTCGACCTTCGCCTTGTAGAAGTCAGCCGGATCGTTCCACGTGACCAGAGCGACCGTCTTCCGGGCCTTCCAGCTCGTTCCCGTATAGGTAAACTCACCGACGACGTTCGCGTTCGCGAAGCTGTAGACAGGATCGCCGGGCATGTCGGCCACGGCCACGACGTTGCCGTTCGCCCAATAAGCCATGCCGCGAAATACCGTCGCAAGATCCTGCAACACCTTGTAGGCGTCAGCACGCACTTGCAGATAGCAGTTGCAGGTGAAGCGAGGCTCTTGGCCGCCGCTGCCATCGTCGACCAGCTCATCGCAGTATTGCGCGATCTGGTACAGCGACCACTTGTCGATCTGAGCGGCATTTACCCGATGACCTAGGCCATAGCGCGGATGCAACACTAGGTCGTAAAACACCCATGCCGGATTGTCCGTCCACGCCGTCTTGAAGGTGCCATCCCACGATCCAACGTAGGCGCGCGTCGCCGGATCGTAGTTCGACGGCACACGGATAATGCGCCCCTTCATGTCAAACGACCGAGTCGGGATGCTCTTGAACTGCTGCGCGTCTACCTGAATGCCTACAAGCGCCGTATTCGGGTAGCGAAGCTTCGCGTCGATGATCTCGGCGATGCTCTCGATGTTCGTCGTATCAGCGATCGTGCTGCTGTTCGCGTTCGGCGTGATTCGGCGCACTCGCACCGTCCAGCCAGAGGTCGACGCGGGCAGGTTGATGCGGTGGCTTCGCTCGTAAGTGGACGTCGTCTTTCCGTCGAACGCCGAAGACAAGACCTCTTGGAACGCGCCGCCTGCGGTAGACAGATCGATTGCGTACTCGACCCGGTAGCCGGTGATGTCGCCGTTGCTAGTGTTCGCCTGCGAGAGCGCCGGAACCGCCATCGTGATCCGGACGGCGGACAGCTGCGAGTTGCTGACCGCCCGAACCCACGGCGTCGTAGACGTCAGCGTGACACCTACCGACGTCTCACTTTCCACCGAAGGGAACCCTGGAATGTAGGCCTGGTCTTGCGTACCGGTCCGCACGTCAACGCTGACGTTCTGAAAGTTGGCTGTCCCGTCAGGATTGACGAGCGGCGTGCTGTCGAGAAAAACGCTCTGCATTCCATTGACCAGCCCCACAACGTCACCCTCGGACGCCGCATCAAGCACCTTCGCGTATGCGATCGAGTGCAGGCTATCGGGACTTTCAGTCGGGGTACGACTCTCGCCACCGCCCTTCCCACCCCCGCCGCCATAACCAATGATGTATTTCATGCGCCCCAGAAAAGCAAAAACCCCGCGCTCGGCGGGGTTACAGTGGATTCGATGCTGCTTATGCTTGGTCTTCGGCGTAGATGCCAGCCGAGATCACAGCGCCGCCGATAATCATTCGGCCATACAGAACAGGCACCGGGTTGCCCTGCGCCTGCGTGTTCACAGGGCCGTTGAAGTTGTAGTTCGCCCCGTTATCGGGACTGTCTTTCACGGAGAGGCCGACCTGTTGGGGAGAAAGAAGCTGCACAACCCCGCCGAGCGCCATGGAAGCCCCGAGCAGTCCCATCGTGGTGAAGGCTTTTGCAGAAAGGCCGAGGAACTGCGGCTGAAAGAATGAGAGTGCCAACAAAGCGCCGCCCAACAGAACCTGAAAGAGTCCTGCTCGTTTGGCTCCGGTCATGACCGGAGCGATGCGAATATCGTCGGCCCCAGGTGGAAGCGACAACTCATCTGCCGTCAGATTGCGCTTGCCCACAAAAACGGCGTATCCAATGCCGGCCGCTTTGCTTCCAGCCAATTCAGCCTCAAACCCCTTAATCTGACTCGACAGCGCTCGGATGGCTTCGCGAGCACTCCCAATGGCGAATCTATGCACGCGGCCAAACTTCGCACCCAGCTTTCCGTATAGGCGAACCGTTCTGATCTTCTCCACTAACACTCTCCCAAAACAAAAGGGCCCGCTATCAGCGGGCCCCAAGACGATGTCGCTTCTATCGTACGGACGTCGGCTCCAAAGATGGATCCTCTCCGGACCTGATTGAGATTCTGAAGTTCTTTTCTTCGGCCGCTGCTACAGTCGCGGCAATCTCGCGCATGTCTGGCGCCGACACACCGCAGAAAAGTCCGCCGCCAGCTATCGGACCTATGCCCAAGATATGTTCTTTCGGCTCAACGTAGAATCTTGCCGTTTGCCCAGGATCAATACGGGCCGCGACTTTGCCATCGATCAAGAACCCGATCGGACACCCCGCCCCATTTCTTCCTGCGTCACGAGTAACGACGATTGACGCCGACATCTTGTCGGTCTTGTTCTGATAGGCATATAACCACTCAGCCGGAACCTTTTCAGCGCTACTCGCTGGAATCTGCGTCGTTGAACATGCACTCATGAAGAGCGCAAGCGCCGCGACAGCGAACGAACGAGCGTGTTTCATTGGACCCCCAACAGTTGATTCTTGCCGGGAATCTTACCCTATCAGGGTTTTGTGCCTCAGAACACAGCGGGTGATCTCCCGCCAGTAGCCGCCATACACCTCGCGCGTCGACAGGCGTCCGTGCATATGGTGGAGCATCAGCCCCTTCCCGATGTACACGCCCGCGTGATTCGGCACGTCGGCGCGCCGCTGCATCAGGATCACGTCGCCGACATTCTCCGGCGCGTCCTGGTTCAGGTGCACGAAACCAGCTTTCGGGTAGCCATCCATGTAGAGGTTTTCCCCGTTCGCCCACCAGTCGTCACGGCGCTCGAAATCCGGCAGTTCGATTTTCATCTCTCGGGCGTAAAAATCCCGAACGAGCGACCAGCAATCCAACACGCCGTGCGCGAACGTGCGACCGACGAGCGGAGCCCGGTAGCCGCTCGGCTCGATCGTGCGGAAGTCGTCCGCTGGCCACGACAGGATGTGCCACGGAAGGCCAGTTGCTTCGCAGCTCACCATATCGGCCTCGCTGGGTGTCGCTGGGGCATCTGGATGCGAGTGCACGACCGCGATCACGTCGCCCGCGTCCTCGGCGGTTACGTAGTCCTGCGGGTCCATCACGAAATGTTCCGTGCCCTGCGCAAGGTTACGGCAGGGCACATAGCGCTCGCGCCCCTTCGCTACTATTACGAGGCCACAGGCTTCGCGCGGATGTTCTTGCGCCGCGTGTTCGCGAATCGCATTCAGGGTTCTGTCTTTCATCAGCTCGTGCGCACCAGGTCTGCGGCCGGAAATCCGCCATACGGCAGTTCGTTATTCTCACCAAAACGGCACTTGCAGGACGAGACGCGGCCACCGCATTTATCCAACGAAGGATCGGCCACCGGGTTGTCGTTCTTGTCGAAGTAGGCCGCGCCCGTGTAGCCGCAATACGGACCGCGATACCCACCGATCGTGAGCCACACGCAGACGTTCGCGACAATCTGACGGCGCGGAAGCTGCTCGCCATTGAAGTCGAGCGCGCTCGCCAGCTCAAAAGTGACCGATTCGTTCGTCTCTTCCGTCTTCTGATTGATGTACCAGAGCTCGGGGGGGAGCTGCTCATCCGGATCTGCGGTCGGGTTGCCTTCAGGAAAGTTGCGAGCGTCGAGGTATTGGCCGAGCGTGCGGAAGCGGGTCAGCTTCGCGCCAACCATGTCGTCAAGAAAGAGGCATAGCGCCGTTATCGAGCCGTCGATGTTGCCCACGGAAAGCGTGGGCGTCGGCTGCTGGCTGTCTCCGCTTCGCGCAAACCCCTCAACCTCAATCGGCCAAGGCGAAAACTCGTTGCCCTGCCACCAGATCGGGCCGAACTGCGTATGCCCGTGAAATCGCAGTACGTCACCATGCTGCTCCGTCGCGTCGAGTTGAAAAAGCTCAACAAGCGCCCCCGGCTCCAGCGTCTGAATGTCGGCGGTGATACTCATTGCGCAGGAAGCAGCAGCGGAAGGTCGAGTGTCGGCGGGGCGACGAACACTCCGCTTTCGACGGTATAGCCAGGAGCAACCGCCGAACTTTCGGGAAGCTCGACGGCATCCTCAGGAATGTCCGCGCATCGCGTTTCACCATCCCAAATGACGACGTTCACTACGACGTCGTCGACGATGATTGCATAGCGGCTCATCACGAATACTCCAAAACAATAATGGCCCCTGGTGCGCCCATTCCTCCACTGAGCGCGCCGGAAGACGGGCCTTGGACATTCCCACCGCCTCCCCCGCCGTACCCCGTCCCAGCAACTCCGGCCCCTACGATGGTGCTGAGACCGCCACCGCCTAAATGAGAACAGCCCCCAGCACCCAAGTTGATGCCGCCGGTAACGATGACAGAAACAGGGGTGCTAGGTTGTCCCGCTACGTTGGCAATGTTTCCGCCGGATGCACCGCCGCCAGCAGCGGGGATCGCATATGAAGCGACGCCTCCAGGTGCCCCCACAACGCCACCCAAACCACCCAGTGCCGAAACCCCCGCGAAACTTGACGTCCCTCCAGCACCACCGGCTGCGCCCGTCCCTCCGGAACCGGCCGCACCCACAACGAACGATGCACCTGAGAATCCCGAGGTAAATCGATGTTCTGCGTAGCCGCCACCACCACCGCCGCTTCCGCTAGAGTTTTGGCCGGAACCAGTGGCTGGGCTACCGGCACCACCTCCGCCACCACCCTGAACTCGCACGACAATGCTCGTAGTGCCTGGTGTGGGTGTGTATGTACCACTCGATGTGAATGTCCGAATACCAATCAAGCGACCAGATATCGAGGCTGACGGGTCGACAATGTTTGTCCCGTCCGAATACACGCTCACCGTCTGGCCGGGTCGAATATCAACTGCGGTCGAGCCAGTCGAAGTCTTAAACGTGAGTGCATAGGCGCCGGTCGTGCTGTTTCTTACAAGGTAGCGTTGTGGGGGAGACGGCGGAACTGTGACGACTCTTGCCCCCGTCAGCACGCCAGACAAATCAATGACGCCGGCGAGGGCGTCAGCATCAGTCAAGGCAATTGTCCCTGCGCCGCCGACGTCCTTGGTCAGCTTTCCCTGCTCTCTCAAATACAGCTCGTCAAAGTTCGCGTTTGTCTTCGTGAACCCAGAGCGGGTTGTATCGCCGTCGGTGCCACCCGGGGGCGTCCCAAGATTGATAGTTTGCTTCGTCATTTATGGAGCGAACGTTTGCTGGAGCGTTGCGCTGATCGTGAAGACTTGGTTGCCCTCACCGGATATGGAGAACGTCTCGCAGTAGAAGAGGCCCTGCACGCCAAGGGGCGGCGTCCAGTAGAATGACTTGTAGCCCTGATGCCGGTCCAAGAAGTCCCTGAGCGGCTGGATTTTTTCCTTCGTGTTCGTGCTATTTACGGTCCATGACGCAACCGATGTGTTCAGCCCATCACCCACGCGCTGCTCATACCCGTCACCAAACTGCGCCTTACGAGTGCGAAAGTTCGTGGTTCCCGATGATCCAACCTTGACGCAGAAATCGAACGTTTCAATTGCCATCAGCCGCCCCCAGTGCGAGCGCGCCACAGAAGACCTCCCTGCCGCTGCTGTCGCGAAATCTCGTCGACAACGGCAGATCGGATCGCCTGAGAAAGCTGCCGCCCCGTTCGATCGGAGTCCCCGCCAGATTGCGAAGCGGCATTTCCTGAGTTATCCACGTTCGTGACAACGCTTACCGATACGCCACCGGCGCTCGGCACCGACGGGAGGATCGTTCCTGAGGTGCTTGGCACGAACAGTTCAGCTTGCTTCTCACCGACGATGTACGGCTTTCCCGCCGTCACGGGGCCGCCGGAAGCACGCATGCTGACCTGCGAGATAAGGTCATCGAGACCGGCTTGCGTCTGCGGCCCGTAGACGCCGCCGACCGTTGTGCCAGTGGCATCACCATATGCGCCGAGAATTCCCGTGAACGCTGCTCCAAGCAAGCCACCTCCGATACCTCCGCCGGATAGGCCACCGAAGAGCGCCTGTGAGAGATTCGCGGCGGCTGCGTTTGCGACGGCACGCCGCAGGAAATCGAGGAAGCCTTTCAACATGCCGTCGAGACCATCCTTGAACGGATCAAACAGGAACTCGGCGAACGAAGACTGGATGTTCTGCGCGGCACTTTTGGCGAACTCATCTAGTTCGCTCTGTGCCTCCTTGGACTTGTCAGTCAGCTCGTCGAACTTCTTCTGTACCTGAGTGACTGCACGCTCATACGTCTGAGCGTCGATGAAGCCGCCTTGCAGCAGGACATTCAGCTCCTGGTAATCCTTCTGCATGCGCTCGAACGGCGACAGTGTGTCCTCGTAGACTTTCTTGCCTTTGGAGATCAACTCCTGCCGCTGGCGCTCCTGCTCGACGCCGTCCTTCGCAAGGTCAACTAGCGTGGCCGCCGTTAGGATCTGATCCTTTTGCGCCTGCGTGACGGTGCCGAGCCGTCCGGACTGGATCATCGCCAAGGCTTCCTCAGCGCTCGTCAGGGTCTGCACCGTAATGACCTGCTTTTGCAGGCTTTCGATGTAGCGATCAGCCTCGCTCTTCTTGTCCTTCGCTTCCTTCGGCGTCTTCTCCCGACCGCTCGTATAATCGAGAACTGGCTTGGTGCCATTGACCTTGCGGTCAACTTGGTCAGCCCCTCCACCGGCAGCGAGCGCGAGCGTTTGCTGACGCGCCTTGAGATATGACTGCTGCTTCTCTAGGAGGGTGATTTGAGCGCTGACCGAGCGAAAATCCCCAAACAGGAATTCGTTGACCTTGTTCCGGGTGCCCTTGGACGGGTCGAGCGCGTCGCGTTGCTCACGCAGTGTGTCGAGCTGAGCCCCGATCTCCCGCAAGCGCTTGCCGGGATCATCATTTTCGGCACCGTCCGACAATAGCCAGCCAGTCAAAGACGTCTTCCGAATATTCTGAAGAGTATCGAAGAGGCTGTTGAGCGTCGGCAGCACGTCGCTCACGACCTCCTGCGCGAGCGTCTTCAGTTGCCCCGTCAGCTTGCTAACATTGTCCTGTAACGCTGCTGCCTGCGCTGCGGACTCCTTCGTCGCACCGGTGAAACTGTCGACGCTATCGGCCATGTCGTTCAGGACCGGCAGCAGATTCGCGCCAGACTTTCCGAACAGATCCGTAACGAGAGCTGTTTTAGCTGCACCGTCTTGATAGTTCTGAAGACTCTTAGCGACGTCGATCAGTACCTGCGCAGGGTCGCGGAGGCTTCCCCCGGCGTCTTTTGCCGCAACACCCAGCGCCGCGAGCGCCTTATTGGTCTTGTTCGACTCATCATCGACAGTCGCCATCCCCTTCGCAAGGCGGCCGATGGCGCTATCCACTTCGTCAAAGTTGTGGTTGAACGCCATCGTCGACTGCTGGATCTTCGACAGGTTCTCCACTGATGCGCCGGTCTTCTGAGCGGCATCATCCAGAGCGGCCAACTGATCGATCGCATTCTTTCCGATCAGTACGGCAGCGCCACCGGCAGCAGTGAGCCCGAGGCCAATTCCGACGCCCAGGCGTGCGAACGCTGCATCGATCTCCTTGGCTCGCTTCTCGGCAAGCTTCGCGGCACGGTTTACGTCCGTCTCAAAGCTGCCGGTCTTGGCGAGAAGATCGACTGTGATCGTTCCAATGCTCATACTCGGCGCCCCGCTGCGCGGAAAATGTCAATATCTGCTTGGGTGTGTTTCGGCTTTTCAGCGGCACTCGGCTGCAACCATTCGAGGCGCTTGCGCATGGTGTCTTCCGGGTCGTCGCCCGAAGCCATAGCGCCCGCGATAAGTGCTGCGGGCCTGTGAAACCGGTGATAGTCGTCAAACGGCCATGCTTGGTAGAACTCGGCCCAGCGCTGGAATTCCTGGTCGCCCATCGCCGCTTTCCACTCGGCGACCGTGCGGCCACCGAGAGCCAGCGCCAGAACGTGCCAAAGCCATTCCTCGCCCCGGGCCATTATGCGTTTCCCGGTTCGTCCTCCTGGCGCTTGTTCAGTTCGAGCGCGACAGCAAACAGACGCTCCAGCACGCCCTCTTCGAGGTCCTTCGCCTTTTCAAGCGAGAGTGCCGCTTTGCCATCGGCATCGCAGAGGCTGGCCGCGACAAGGACGTGATACGCCATCCCGCGATCGTCGATCGAGGGAGATCGTAGGCAGTTCAGGAAGCGTTGGTAGTCATAGGACGACACGCGACGGAAATACAGCTTGTGCGTCGAGCCGTCCTTGAGTTGGACGTCCTTGCCGACGACCTCGGGGCTTACGAAAAACGATTTGTCGAGCATGCTCACCTCACACCGTGCTCAGGTCGAACGACACCTTGCCGGAGCGCTGGATCGTGATCGTGCCCTTCCAAATGTCGTTGCCCTGGATGTCGATGTTGATATCCGACACATACCCCTCGAAGATCGCCGAAGCGCGCCCAGTGACCGGCTGCAAAGTGCCGTTGCTGTCGACGGTCGGCGCCGTCGTCCCGTCGGACGAATAGATGCCCCACGACACGGTTGCACCGCTGTCCTTCAATGCAAGCAGGTCTTCGTGGGCAACCTCGTTTTTGTGGACGTTGAACGCCACCGAGACTTGCCCCGGGTTACCGAGACCTGCCACGAATTCACGGTCGCCGGTGTTGTCGAGGCACGTGATATCAATCTGGTCACGTGCACCGCCGAGCCCGGAGATCGACGTAGCACATACGACGCGCTCGACCGTATGGGCCGTCGGCTTGACGAAGTAGAGTTCGGTCCCTTGGGACTTGATGATTTCTTCAGCGGCCATTCTCGGCTCCAGAAAAAGAAAAACCGCCTGGAGGCGGTTTAGTACAAAGCAATTCGGTTACTGTCAGCGCGGCAACCACCAATCGAAGACCATGGAGATTCGATATTTCTCGGTCTGAGCGTCGCGCTCGTCGGCCACATACCCGACGCACAGGGCGTACGGCTCCAAGGCTGCACGAACTGCGGCGGCGAGCAACTCAACCTCGGCATCGTCTTTGGACCAGCAGTCGACCTGCGCGCGAAACTGATCTGCACACGCGCCTTCAAGCGCGTTCTCAGGCGCGCCGCCAGGGAACGAAAAAGTCAGATACGGAGAAGCAACACCTTGGGGCGCACTGCCATGCCGATACGCCCGTACGGGCGACGTTCCGACAAGGTCAGTGACCGCCGCGCTCGCTGAGAGCGCCTTGAATACCTTCGGGTACACGTCCGCTCGCCTTATGCTTGACTGGACTTCGACAGCCGCCGAATGACCCTGTCGATTCCCTGATTCAATTCGTAGACCACTGTGCTCAACGCCTGCTCACGAGCGGCGAAGAACGCCGGAGCCATCCAAGGCGTTGGCGCACGCTGCTCGGTGCCGAATTCCAGGTATCGAGCCGTCATGATCGTCTTGATTTGGTGCTTCTCGCGAAGCGTTTCCGGATACACATACTTCTTGCTCCGGCTGATGAGCACGCGATAGCGCTCGTTCGCACCACTGCGCTGGGGGTTCGGATCACGCCGAACCGCAATCGACTGTGCAAGCAGGTCGGTGGAAACGTAGTGATCAGGGTCGGGCTTCCGTACGATCGCGCGGACCTGGCGCTGCGCCTCCTTCTGGATGACGACGGCCCCCTTGCGCAAAGCCGTCTTCACCGGTCCGCCACGTTTCGAGACGATCTCGGCCGGCAGGCTCTTGAGCGCCGCCAGCGTGCCGTCTAAGCCGTGGAGTGTTCTGGTGTCAGCCATCGAGTACGCCAGCCTTCACCATCAGCGTCATGTCGTGGCGCCCGGTTCGATCCAAGATCGGCGGCGCGATGATCGACCATACTTGCCCATCCCAGAACACGCGCATGACCGATGTCACACCCGGCAGGTAGCGAATGATGAATCGTCCATCGGCTTCGGCATGCACTGTGCCAGACGCGGCAAACTCACGCCCCGGACCGGCCTTAAACTCCGCTGGCACTTCGTCCTGAAACAAAGCCCACGTCGTCGATACCGCGCCGGTCTCTGGATCCTGCGTGACCGCCTTTTGGTCGATCCGGATTCGCTGACTCAGTCTCGGACCAAGCACGTCAGACTCCCAGACCGACGCGATACGGCATAAGAAGCGTTTCGGCAGACCTGCGCAGAGCGTCGATCTCCGAAGCCGTCGCGGCTTCGTACTTGCCGCGAACGAGAATAGAGACTGCCGTAACGACGTCAGGTTCGACATCCGCACCATCAGGATCTGAGGACTGCACGTCTTGCATCGGCAATGCCGCCAGATTCATGAAATGGATGGCCTCCCGCTCGGAGGCGTCGAGATGCCTTTGCAGCATGTCGTCGTCCGCGTCATGGATTACTCGCAGATCCTGCTTGACGACTTCCAGTTTGATGATGCTCATGCGCCGCCGTTTAGGCCTCATTCAGAAAGGCATGACTCCAGGGTGCGCCTGGGGAACGAAGAGAGCGCAGTCTGCCGACTGCAATTTATGACCGGCGTGTTGCGCAAGCGCGCAGCCACGTTGGCGAAATGATGCGGCCAGTGTTCCAACGATCCGGCGTTGCCTAGGCCCTTCGGATGGTCTCCGTGCCAGTGTGCTCGACCGTGTGTTCGTTGGACGTCATAGCCCAACAACAGAATGGAACAAGCCCCCCAGTGGGCCGCCAGCAAAATCGCGCCAGCACCTGAGTTCTTGCTCAAATCCCACCGGACCCGCTCCACATCCTTGACGCCGGACGCAACGGTAACGCGAGCCCCGGCACACGCGGCTTTAACTTCACTGCCGTACATGTCCCACCAGTCCTTATCCATCGCATACACGGCGTCAGCCCATGGGGCGGCGCGAAACGACGAATTTACGACGACGACCCGCCGCCCTTCTTGTTTGCTGCGCCACGCGCGGACTGCTTCGCAGTCGGCTGCTTCGAGGCTTGGGCCGCTTGCGATGCAGACGACTGTTGCGTTTCGCCAGCGGCCGTCGGAGGGACGTCACCGTCTCCCAAAATGTGAACGAGATTCGCCCGCTTCAAGCCAGTTGCATGCGCGTCACTCACTTCGAACTCTTCACCGCGGCGGCGAGGGCCACCGTGGTCGAAACTACTCAGAGCCAGAACTTTCGGCATTTCCCTTCTCCTATAGCGTCAGTGAGACGGGGCCGAAGCCCCGTTCAGTATTAGGACGCCGGGGCGTCCTTCAAGTCGCCCTTCACGAAGGCTTCCGGACGGAACACCGTCAGCCCCACGCGCTCCTCACACAGGATCGTGACCATGTTCTTCACGAAGTTGTCGCGGTCCTGGTTGCTGATCGTGATGTTCGCGTCTTCGCGATCCCAGCCTTGCACGCCCAGTTGGAACGAGCCAGTGAGAAACTCGTTGTGATCCATCGCCTGCGTAGCGACGACGGGGCGGCCCCACAGCCCGGGAGTTGCCAGCCCGCGCGGCGTAGCGAAGAGATACGCGTTGTCAGTCGTCTTCGTCAGTTCGATGCCGGTCCAGTCGATGGGATTGAGCACGATGCCGTCGGCCTCGTACTCGGCCAGCGTCACCTGCAGCATTGCGATGCGCAGCCGATCAATCGGCGTTTCGCTCTGCACCGTCACGCCCGGATTCGCGTACGCCGTTGCCTGCGTGTAAAGGCCGTTGAGATTCAGACCGACGCCGGAACCTTTCAGAAGCTGAAGCTCTTCCTTCAGCTTCAGCCCGTACATCAGGCGACCGTTGATATAGGCCTGCAACATCGCTGCATCGGCCAGCACCTGCTTGGATGCGCGGATCCAGTGAGCGATGGTCACAATCGGCGCTTGATCGAGCTCGAACGTGATGTCCGATTCCGGCTTCGGGTTTGCCGGATTTTCCGAGACGACGTTGGCGTTGTTGGTGAAGCCCTTTTCACGCACGTACTCGATGCTGTTCGAGCCGGTCCGGCCCCAGTTCAGCAGGTCTCGAAGAAACAGCCGTTGCTGGGGCGGCATCAGGATACCGGGCAGGCGCGTCGGTTGGATCAGTTCGCCGGCCGACGCGTCGTTGCTGGTCACGGCCGCGTGGATCGAACCCACTTTGACGCTCACGGAGCCCTGCATCCCCGCGTTGAACGCCTTGACCTGCTCGGCCTCGGCGACAATCTCGCCCAGAGATTTCGGCGCCGCCGGCGAACCACCGCCGTTTTCGAGCTTCACGATCGCTTGCTGCGCAGCCCGCAGATCGGCTTGCAGTTCGCCTTGCTGGACCAGAAGTTGGTCGACCTTCGCTTTCGACTCGGCCGACATGTCTTGATGTGCCTTGAGGTCCTTCTGGGACTGCTCGGCGTGCGCCTTGAGTTGGTCATTGACCTTGCCCAAGTTCGCATTGATGGTCTTGATATCTTCTTCCAACGGCATGATTTGCTCCTAGTTCGGAAAGTTGAGTGCGGCGGCAAGCGCCATCGTTTCGCTAAGAACGGTGGGATCTCCCTCACCGGACGCAGCGGGATCACCCTCGCCGCCGCCAGCACGCAGGCCGGACTTGAATTCGGAAATGAGCCGCATCGCCTCCGACTTCGGAAGGCCAGACGCCCGTAGCGCCGCCTCCAAACGCCGGGCTGTTCCAGCCTTGGCGGAAGCGCTGTCTCGGTCAACCTGATCCGAAGCCAGAAGCTCGTCAGCGAAACCCTGATCGATGGCAGCTGAGCCGCCCAGCCAGGTTTCCTTGTCCATCAGCTTCGCGATCGCCTTGGCGTCGCCGCCCGCGCGAGCGGCATAGATATCCGCCATCGCCGCGTCGAAAGGCTCCAACATGTCCGCAACGTCGCGAAGGTTGTGACGGTTTCCAACAGCCATCAACCACGCGTTGTGGATCATCAGGAAGCCGGACCGCGCGATCTGAACTGTGTCACCGGCCATCGCGATGACGGACGCAGCCGAAGCAGCAAGTCCAAGCACTTTCACGGTCACTTCACCCTCGTGCTCTCGCAGGAGGCTGTAGATCGCAAGGCCCTCGAACATGTCGCCGCCGGGGCTATTCACGTTGACGGTCACCGGCCCGCTGCCCATCGTGCGAAGTGCGGCCGCGATCCGCTTCGCCGTGACTCCCTCGCCAGTCCAGTAGTCTTGTCCGATGACGTCGTACATGCTGATCGTTCGATCTTCGCCAGCGGAAGACGCTTGTACACTCGCATCCCAGCGATCAAATGCCGCCATCGAAACGTGCGAACGAATGCCGTCATGCGGGCGGCCGTAAGGCACGCTCGGCAATGTGCGAAGGCTCATTTGGTTATTCCCTTGTGGATGTGTCGTCTTGCAGGCCGAGTAACGTGCGCAAGTGCGCCCGCGCCTGCTGCATGGGATCGTCGGCGCCGATCGCGTCAAGCATGGTCATTGCGGACTGAACCGTCAGAACCGCCGCATTACCCCCCATCGGCTCGCGCTCTTCCAGTTCGCGCACTTCGTCACGAGTCAAGATCCCGTTGTTGACCATCACGGAATAGAAGGTCGCGCGTGCAACGCTGTCAGCACGCAACAAGCCCTCGACCGAGAACTTGGCGTAGTAACGAATACGCTCCGCCGGGGTGAGAAGGTCTTTGCTGATGGCCTGCTCAATCCTCTTCAACCATGGCGCGAGCGTGAACGTCAGGAAAGCGATCATCTGCTGCTCGATCCCAGTTCCCCAACTTGTCGACTTCTCCGAGTGACCCACCATCCAAGGCGGCACACGGAACCATCGGCAGATTTCTTCAACACTGAACCCGCGAGACTCCAACAACTGGGCATCGGACGGATTGATGCCCACCGACTCGGTTGACATTCCACCTTCGAGCAGCGGCGACTCACCGGCGTTGAGTGCGCCGGTGATCTTCTTGAGGTTCTCTCTAAAGTCTTCGCGCTGCGCCGGGGTCAGCACGCGATCCATCTTGAACGCGACAGCGGGCAGAAGTCCGCTCTCGAAAGTCTTGTTTGCAGCAACGTCCGCCGCCTGTGCGGCACCGAAGACATTGGCTCCATACTGGATGACAGAAACGCCGCTCTCACCGTCAAGCGAGAAGCCGGGGATCAGCCAAATCCTGTCCGCAGGAATATCCCGTTGTCGGCCATCTTTTTCGGTATAGCGGTAGCTCAGCGTGCCGTTACCACGCTTACTTATTGCGAGTCTCTGAGGAGCCAGAAAATTGAGGCCCACGACCTTTCCGCCGAGCACGAGTTTCTCGGCACGCGCGTTGCCGCGCAGCAACATAGCCGCGACAACTGACTCCCAGAACACAGACGCAGTCGTGTCGGCATTCGGCTGGTCGTGAATGATCCAGTTGAGCGGATGCGTCGACGCCGCGCGCTTACCTTTACCCGTCCGCTCATACATCGATAGCGGCAGCGTTGAGATCGTCTCGGAAATCAGACGAACACAGCCCCACACGGCCGACAACTGAAGCATCGATTTTTCAGTGACGGCCTGCCCGCTGGATGATCCGGCGGCCAGATATGCATCCCAGAATGCACCGTCTGAAAGGCCGATAGGCACGCCGAGCCAGTCCAGAACAGCGGCTTTAATCCGCCCTGGCTTCTTTGCAGTTCCTTTCATGCGATCAGGGGTGCTCTCAGGAAGTCATCGAAGTTGCCCTCTTCACTGTCGCCAGCCATAGAAACGCCGACGGCCATCAGGAGAGCGACCATGTCATCAATCTTGTCGGCGGACCGCTTCCGGTCAGGCGCCATATTCAGGTTCTGGTCCCTGCGTGCAACAAGGTTCGACGCACACCATGTAAGGACGGGGTCACCGCCGTGGGCGACGTTCCTGCCTACGTATGCACGCTCCAACGCCTGCATCGCGGGGTGATACGACTTCGGCCCCTGTACGAACTCAATCAGCGGCACTTCCTGCTCAACCAGACGATTGACCAAATCGGAAGCGTTCCATCGGTCATAACCGATAGTCTGAACGTTGAAGCGAGCAACCGCGTCGAGTACGGCGGCCTCAATGACGGCATAGTCAGTGACGTCGCCGTCTGTTTGTTCGATGAGGCCAGCGGTCACCCATGCTTGGTATGGAACGGTGCCGCGCTCAGTACGCTGCGAAACCGCATGCGCAGGCACCCAGCGCCGCCCCCACGTGAGGAATACGTCACCGACGCGCCAGACCAAACGCAGCACGGTCAGGTCGCTCGTGCTCGCAAGGTCCAACCCTCCCCAGCACGGACAATCGGCCAGAGAATCCAAGTCCACCTCACCAGAGCATTCGCCCCACCGAGTAAGATCGATCCACGTGTCAGCCGAACTGGCTGGCCGATTCAGTCTCTTGATCTTGAATTCAGCGTACTTCGAGGGCATTTGCTTCGCCTCGATCGCCTCTTTCCTGATCGCGTTCAGCAAATGCGGGTTCGCATCGAGCAGAGGATTGGCCTTGATCCAAACCCTTTCGTCGAAGTCTTCGTCGGCCTTAATCCCCGCCGATTTGTCCTCTTCATCCACCGCATAGAACACCACCAGGAAGTGGTCTGCGGTCGTGCCAAAAACACCAGCGAGCAACTTTTTCGCGAATTGCCGAATTTCCGCCCAAGGCCCTGGGTTCGTGTAACCCTCCGTCGTGGTGTAAAGCCAAAGCGGATTGCTGCGCGCACCTGCTGCCGACGTCAGAACGTTCAGGAGGTCGGCGGACTTGTGAGCGTGGATCTCGTCCAGACCTACATGCGAAGGATTTAAGCCGTCCTGTGTCGACGCCTTGGCGTGAATTGGCTTAAAACTCCCGAGGGTCTCCGCGCGCGAAATTGACTTTGCCCAGACGTCCAAACCGAACGCGGCCCGAAGGTCGCTCGTCTTCTCGACCATCTTCTTCGCAACGCCGAAGATGATCGAAGCCTGAGGGAATGTCGTCGCAGCGCTGATAACTTGCGCGCCGGGCTCTTCCTCGCAGCACTGGCAGTAGAGCAAGATAGCGGCAGCCAGAGTGGACTTGGCATTCTTCCGCGCAACAGCGAACAGTGCCGACGTGAAGCGGCGACCACCGTCTCGATTCCGGAACCCGAAAAGCTGCACGACGAAAAAGACGTGCGACGGGTGCATGACGATCTCCGGCGTCTCCCACTTCCCTTCGACGTGGGGGAGCTTCTCAATGAAATCGCACGGGTCGCATGCATGCCACTCGTCGAAAATGAACGGATTACCCCGCTTCTTCGCTCGCTTCAGGTCGTCAAGAAATCGCTGTGAGGCTTGCCGGATGAGCTTGCCGAACTTCTTTCGCTTCTTGTCTGCGACCGCTTCCTTGGCGTAGTCGGTTGCGATCTTTACGTAATCACGCACTGCGACGACCGTTTCCTGCGAACTTATTGCCAGCCGGCTTCTCGCCGCCGCTCGAAACCTTGCGACGCGCTGCTGGCGTCATGCCGAACTCAGAGAACAGGGCTTTAAGCGCCTGGTCCTCAGACGCGGTCAACCCCATGCCAGCTTTTGCTTTCTGGCGAAATTGCTGCCACGAGAAACAGAGTTGCTCAAGCGCGTAGAGGTCGACGACCTGCAACACCGAAGCTTTCACCAGTTGCGGCCCCAGTCGATTCCACATCTCCATTCCGTCAGGATTGAGATGCATCGGCGGTTCCGGGAAACTGTCGATCAGATCAAACGAAGGTGCATCCGACACCTCGCGATCCGGCCGATCAGTCCCGGCCAATACCTTGAGGTGCGGAGCCGTCGGCTTCCGTCCCCGTGTCATTTACCATCCTCAGAAAACCATTTTCGAATTTTGACGGTGCGAAAATTTGACTACGCGCCCGTGCCGGGAGCAAAACGATTCAAAGTTTTGACCTCCCCCCACCCATCAAACGAGAATCACTCTCATTTGAAGGGGAATTTCCAAACCCGCCATTCTCTTTCGCCGTCTTGGCCGAGTGGCAAGGCACGCAGAGCGTCTGCCAGTTGCTGCCGTCGGGCGGGTTGTTGTGGCTGTTGCCATCGATGTGATCGACGTGCGCCTCGCCTTTCCCTGCGACGATTCGACCGCATGACTGGCACGTGAACCTGTCGCGCGTCAGCGTGAAGTCGCGAATCGCGAGCCACCGCTTGACGCCGGTGTGCATCTCGCGGCGCGTCTGCCGACTCTGTTCCGGCAGTTCGTGTCGGGCCGTCGAGGGTAACGCTGGCCTGTGCCGCGTCGGTCGCGTTGGCATTACCCTGCGAGACCGCCGTAACTCGGCGCGACGTCTTCCCGCATTTCTGGTTCAGCGCCATCGACCATTGCGTTCGTCAGGGCTGCCAGACCTTCAACCAATGCGAAGTTGCTTCGCGCATGCTCTGCCAGCGCATCGATGAGTGCTTCGATCTTGGCTTCGAGAGGATGCGGCATAGCGGAATAGAAAAAGCCCGCCGAAGCGGGCAAAGATCACACGTCGAGGAGACAGCGGGAAACGAAAAAGCCCGCGAGGTTTTCACCTTGCGGGCTTGCAAAATATGAGGGATGGCACGATTCGAACGTGCAACCGCATTGCGTGGCCGTACCAACCGATCGACGACCGGCCGCCAAGCGAGCAATGCCCGCATTCAGCTTTAGCCTACATCCCAACTCATCGCACCAGAGAAGCAAAAGCCCGCGAGGTTTTCACCGTCGCGGGCTTTGGAGGCACTGATTCAGCCTTTACGAAATGATACGTTTTTTGCCGATTTTGTATAGCGCGAAGATGTATAGCGCCACGCTATACACTTTCCACCATTCGGCAATAGGCTCGATACGCCTGTGCTCGGCCGCTATCCACGCGCTTGTAAAACGCGTCTCGCGAGATGCCCAGCGCGGAAGCCACGCGCTTGATATGAGAGACGCGGTGGATGTAGAAGAGGTACAGCGCTTCCTTCTCAGGGCTCTCGGGCAGCGACAATACAGCGAGATTGAAGAAGCTGAGCGTCGACGAACAGATCGCATCCGGCTCAGGTCCGACCTTGCGTGGCTGCATACCCGCAAGCAGACCGGCGGGGAGCGGCGGCATGAAAATGCGGCGCGTGCGGTGCCAGGCAGCCCAGTCTTCGCAAAGCGCATTGAGGTCGCGTTTCAAGGTCATGCTTCGTCCGTGTACAGCACGCATCGCCTCATGTTCTTCGTGCCGGGTTTGGTCTGCTCCTTGGCGCAATACTCCAGTCCCCATAGCGTCAGCTTGTGTAAGCAGCCCTTGCATGTTTTGCTCTCCTCAATTTCAATGACTTTTGCCGGGTCCAGATAGAAATGTGTGGGCAGGACCGCCATCACGCCACTTCCGGAGCAACGCTCGCGAATATGCGGTGCGCTACCTCGCGCCGCGTTTGCTCCAGCAATTCGGCTTCGGTGCCATACCGACGTTGGAATTCAGCAGGCCCCGCGTGAAAGGCGATGCCGTAGCCGCCGACCCTGTGATGCTGCGGACATAAAGGGATCGTGTCCGCATGCTCCGCGCGCTGCCCACCACCAGCCAGAAATCGCACGTGATGGACTTCTGCCGGACTCTCGCTATACCCAAGATTCCGGCAAACGATGCAGTTCAGCCCAGCGACAACGCCCATATGCTCGCGCTCTGCCTTCTTAGCTCGCTTGCGAGACTTGCGTTTGAACGGCGACCGGGCGAGCGGCACGTTACTTCTCAGTGGCTTCTTCCTAGCCCAGCTCATCGCATTTCCTCGCAAAGTTGCTGGAGGGAGCAGGCATAGGCACCGTAAGCCATCATTGGCGTCCACTCCGGTCGGTAAGGACCAGTGGCGATAGTCGGTTTCGCGACCCGCGCTGTTACCTTTGATTTCGCTGTCGGTTCAATGCGAACCGCCGGGGCGGTAGACCGCGTAAGCGCCAAACCGAACTCAAACGCGCGCGCTTTCCGCATGACAAGAAGACCTTCGTTCACGAGTTCCACAACCAATCCATCAACCTTCTTGCGAGCCACGCCACTCAGGTCTGACAGTGCTTGCCTGTCGTACCAGCCGCCTTTGTCCATGCAATCCAGAATCGCGCTCTTCATTTGATCTCCGTGATCGTGAGCCCATGCAATGCCATGAGGTGCCGTTTCATTCGATACATCTGCGTCAGGAACCCCTTCACGTCCTCGATGACCGTCACTTCCTCCCGCTGGTACACGAAGTCCGCCACGTAGTAGCGAGCCGCCCGCTTACGACCATCGATCACCACTGCGGCGGCGATCTCGAATCTGACCTGCCGAAGTAACCCCGATATCAGGCCTGCCTTCTCTTCAGCGACGAGCACCTGCCAACGATGCATTTCCTTCTCGCTATCGAACTTCTCGCCGTCGAGCTCGCACGGCTTGTTGCCGTACTTCGACCGCTTCTTCGCAACCATTCCGAGAATGGGCTTAGCAAGCGATGTGGGTGCCGATGATTCAAGCGCGGCAGCGGTAGCACCGATCTGCTCGCGAATCCGCGCCGTACCCACTCGTCCATTGCTCACCGAATGCTCAGGAAACGTCAGCCCTTTTCTGCTCACTTGCCCTTCCTCCGCAAATGCTCGATGTATGCCCGCAACTCCCTCTCCTGCCGGGCCGCTACCTCGTCGCCAAAGCGCCGACGCACTGCTGCGATCAATGCCCTAGCCAGGTCGCCGCGCCCATCCAGCGCCGCCCTCGCCGCTTCATCGAAGCGCCGCCAGCACTTGGCTTGCTCTAAGCGCTGAGTCGTGGTGCATCTCCCGGCAGCTGGGCGATCCGCTGGAACTCATCGCCCGTCATGCGCGTGTACCCAACGAGCGGCGTTGCACTACCGCCAAGCATTACCCTTCGCGCGATTTCGGCATTTCCGATCAGTACCGGCGCTGCAGACTGAAAGTGATTCCGTGTGTTGGCGGCTTCGGCAATGCCGACAAGCACCGGCGGATACTCAGGCACCTGGCTGCGACCGCGATATCCGCGATACCGATTGACGAACTCGTTGCGAACGAACGGCCATTCCTTGTCGTCCTTCCCACCGATCAGCACCCATCCGCCCATTTCGAAAACCACCCGGTGGATCAGCGCGTCATCGAACACCACGGAAACATGCGTGCCAACCTCGCGCACCGCCTTGTCGGTCTTGTGCCATGCCAGAAGCGCGGAGTCCTGCGTTGATCCCTCAAGCATCTTCACGACGTCGGCCGGCTTCGGCAGGAACTGTCCGGCGTCAGGGTTGGCGGCATGACGGCCCAGCGCATCACGCACTGCGGCGAGATCGAATACCTTCATTGCGCCCCACCAGACCTGCCCAACGAAGTCCGAGTAGTCCTGCCGATAGAACGCGTACACGTTGCTGATCAGCGAAAAGAACTCGGTGGAATCAGTCGGCTTCATGCGTTCTCCCCGGCCATGATGCGAGCGGCCTGCGCGGCAGCGATCTCGCGGTTGCGTTGCTCAAGCTGCTCCTGCTTGTTCGGCGCCCCACCTGCACCGCCAATGGCACCATTCAGCGGCTTCTCACCACGAACCCAATTGCGCCACGTCGCTTCCCAGTCCGATTTGCGCGCCTTCGCGCCAGGGATTGCGACCCAGTAGTCGCGGAATTTTTCGGCGATGCGGCGAACGTGATCGGCAGTCCATGTCGGTTGCTCCTTCAGCGCCCAATCGCCCCAAGTCTTCGGAAGGAGCCAGTCTTTGGGCAGTCGCGCACCGCGCGCACTGCTGTTCCCTTCCTGTTCATTACTGTTCCCTACTGTTACGTGTCCCAAATTCGGGCCTCTTTCCGGGGAAAATTGGGACTGTTTAGGGGCGGAATTGGGACTGTTTCCAGTGGAATCCGGTACTGTTCCGTTTCCGGAACTGTTCCTGTTCTGGGACTGTTCCGTTTTCGGGACTCTTTGATTTCGCGGGCCTACCTTCACCTCGACGCCACGCTCCGGATTGATCTGGTACACGACGATCTGCTTCGTCCGGCCGGTGCGTTCACCTGTATCCGTGATCCAGCCGGCCTCCTTCAGGCGGTCGATGTTCGCGAGCACAGTCTTTCGATCCTGCTCAGTCCAAGCGATCAGTGTGTCGATGCTCGGGAACGAGACGAACTCCTCGCTTGCGAAGTCAGCCAGCGCCATCAGCACAGACTTGGTCGGCCCCTTCCCCACCTTCTGGTGGCGAGCCCATGTGATTGCGTCGAGACTCATGCCAACGCCTCGACCTTCACTCGGTACAAGGTCACGCCGCGACGGACGGGCATCGTCACGATGTGACCAGCCGTTTCGAGCGCACGGATGGACTCACGAACCGCCGATTCCGACAGGCCGCAGTCACGCGCCAAGCGGCTGACCTTCGGCGACGATTCGCCGGTCGACATGACCGCGTGATGGCTCAGTGCCAACAGCACAATCTTCTCGGTGTGGCGCAGCTCGACGCCCCACGCTTGATGAACACGGTGTGCACTCATCGCGTCCTCCCGGCGATATAGAAGCCCAGCGCAAACGCGACGGCGGCGAAGAACTCCCACGAAGGAGCCGCTGCAATGCCGACGAGCTTCAGAAACGCGCCATATGCTGCTGCCAAAATGTAGGGCATGAGGTTGTGAAGGAGTTTCATGGCGCTCCTCAGTGATCGCACGGCAGGCTGCCGTCTTTGTTGACTTGCGCGCCACACGAAATGCAGATCGAACGGCGCTCGGACCCGAGCTCTAGAACCAGATTGCCGGCGTGATCAAACGCCTGCATGCCATTCGCATTGAAGACGACCCTGCGCAAGGTCTTCGCCGATTCGTGGTCGCCCATGCAACTCAAAATCGTTGCCACACCGCACACGGCAAGATTGGCAATCTCCTGCTCAAAATCCGAGTTCGTCATTCGGCCATGCCCTCCAAGCGCGCTGCGATGTTGAACAGCACTTGCGCATGCGCGAAGATCCGCCCCTTCACCCGAGCGACCTCCTGAAACTCGACGCGACCGTCTTCAAGCGTCTTCACGATTTCCTTACCAACCTCGCCGTGCGTCTCCCATGCCCGCGCCATCATCTCGACGATCGCCGAGTCACAGCACTCCGACAGATGCGGGATCTTCACGATCGCGGATCCGCGTTCGGCTGCCCACGCCTCCAGCACGCGCTCATCGTTCGCAACGTCTGTTGCCTTCACGGCTTCGTTCAGGCTCAGGTGATGCGTCTGGTTATTCGGGTTAACCTTGTTTCGCAGGACGGCCGCCGACATCCCCAAGCGCGGCGCAAGCGACTCGCTGCCGCCGGGGTAGTCGTGAACCAGTGCGTGTGCCGCGTCAGTGATGTTCATTTGCGTGTTCCTCGAACGTTTTTATTTGCTTCTCAGGCCGCTACGATGGCCTCATGAAAACCGCTATATCTGGCGAGTCCCCCGACGGTGCTATGCTGGTCGCTCATCACTTCGTACAACACAACATCCATCGGGGTACTCATGGACGATCCAAACTACGGAAAGAACATTCAGGCCTTCACGACCCTCGCGCTTGCGCATCAGGTCACCATCGCAGCATCAATGGCGCTGGCGGTTCGTGATATGCCCCACGGTAGAGATCTGCTCAATAGCTTCGAGAGGGATCTACTCTCCTCGTCAATTTGGCAACTTGGGAACAGCGACGCACCGGCGGAAGTGGGCGAGCTGTATCGCAAGGAGGTCGCGAAAATCTTCAGCCGCGCCCGCGCCAACAATGGGTGGTGATCTCTCAAACATCGATGTGATTTGCCGGGATATGGATCGAGATGCGGCCCATCTCTTCGGCAATAAACTTTGCTTCTTGGCCGGCCCGCAGATTCAATGCGGGCTGGATCAGCCACAGTACAAACCGCGCGTACAGTCGTTTCATTTCTTCGCTCCATCCGCCATGAAGACCTCAGCACAAATCCGCGAGATTGCCGACGACATTGAAAAGATCGTTAGAGAAAACGACCTGGCCGTTGCCAACCCTTCCGCGATTCGCCAGCTTGAATTTCAATACGGGCTCATGCGAGCCCACTGCCACTACTGCGCCGAGAAAGCCGGAAAAATCGCAACGCTCGGCAAGACCTTCTACAGCGCGCGCAAACATCAAAAGCACCCGCGAGGCGCAGAAGGCGTACTGCGGGAAATGCATATGAACCTGGACTCCATCAGGTCGTGGGCAGAGGTCTGGGAAGACAAAGGCAACTGACCAATTCCACGCTCCGGTCATTTGCTCTCTCCAGTAGCGCCGCCCGCCAGCTCGCAAGGCATCTCGCATTTAGGGACCTCGCCTGCCGCGATGCAGCGACGCTCGTACAGCAACTTCAGCGAGAGCGACAGGCGATACGACGGCCGCTTCTTTCCGAGGCGACCGCTTTGAATCTCGGAAATCGTGGGTTGCGAACAGGCCGCAGCGCGCGCGATATCCACTTGGCTCATGCCAAAGCGTTTCAGTTCGAGGGTGATGAATTGGAGATCCATGCGCAGAAATATAGGTTTGCCGATGTTTAAAGTCAATAGGCAAACCGATGTTGGTTTGTATAAGAATGCCTATATGACTACTCTCAGCACATTCGGCCGACGTCTGCGCTACGCGCGAAAGGCGGCCGGACTCACCCAAAAAGAACTGGCGGACAAGGTCGGCCTAAAGCAAGCGACAATCTCCGAGCTCGAAACGGACGAGTATTCGGGATCCGCCAAGACTGCTGCGATGGCTGAGGTGCTGGGCGTAACAGCCCTCTGGTTGGCTGAAGGAAAAGGCAACCGCGATGGTAGTGCGCCAATGGTCGTGAATTACGAGGCGGCTATCGCGGCGGCCAGCGAGAGTGCGCGCAATCTCATAGATGCGATCTTGAGAGCCGATCTCGCCGGAGAACCTGAAACGACGTTTAACCTGATACTTCGGATGATCCCTCAAGAAGACGAGCCGATTGGCAGACTGAATCCGTAGCTTCCTCGGAGGGTTCTCTGCGCTGACCGCCGATAGGCTCTAACGCCCAATCATCCGCAATCATCGAGCGCGCCACCACGAGATGACAGCGATCTTCACTCACTGAGAAGGCGGGGCCATCCAGCAAGTATACGAGCCACTCCGTGGACGAGTATGAGCGCCGAATGAATACCAGCCGGCCTTCCAGCAGTTCATTCCATGCTTTCTTGATTCGTGCTAAGTCCCCTGGCTTGCAGCGCAGCGCGGGTTGAGCCTGATGCATCGTCGACGCCTCGGAGCATTTATTACTGTTTATTTGTACAGTAGTTTCTCCCGACGGGTTGAGTTGTGTCAACCACGTCGAGCATTGAAATCGAGGTTCAGTGGAGTGTTGCATGTGGCAGTTCATTTTCTTGGCGTTCATCTTCGTCACGGTCGCGGCGTTCCTGAAACTCAACCAGAAGAGTCGACGGCATGCGGAATTCGACGTTTCCAGCCGCTTAACCACAGGCAGCGACTTTCGATTTCCAATAGTTGGTGAGTCCTCCTATCAAGCAGCGCTTCGGCATGCGCTCGGCAATGAGGACGGCCCTCTCCCCGTGCTTCTCGTTCCAGAAGACAGCAATCCGCACGATCATCTAGCGGTGAGGGTGATGTATCGTGAAACGACCATCGGTTATCTCTCGCGCCTAGACGCACGCGCTCTTCGAGGTGCGATAACGCGCATGGGCTTCAACTTCTCATCCGTCTCCTGCCTAGGGAAGCCATTCGGCGGAACGCCAGACAAGCCGACCATTGGTATCTGGCTGAACATCTCAATCCCCCAAGATTAACGACATAGCCGAGCGGAATGGTCCGAAAACCGATATTGGAAAAATATCGGTTTTCCTATTGACACACATAATCGGTTTGCCTATATTTCAATCCAACGCAGCACACATCGCTGCCCGCCCGCTGGTTGTGGCGCTCCTTAAAAACTCAGTTACCGATAGAACACGCCGATGGCGTCCGCACTTCGCGGGCGCGGCTAGGCGCAGGGCGGAACCCTCTACCCCTGAGACAAAGACCGGAGGCTATCCAAGCGCCGCCTGGCTGCTCACGTGGCTATAGAACGTCGATTGGATTGAAGAGATGCAGCGCCGCCGGGAGCCGACTCAGTCGGGTGTAGTCCGGGGCGCTGCGTCCAAATGCTGTATCTGAGGCGGCTTTCTTCCGAGAGCCGCGCCATATACACGAGGAGAGAAACCATGATTGAGCTGGCAGACCTGACACGGCAAGAGAAGAGCTTTCTGCTCTATGCGGAGACGTGCTGCGTCGAATACGGCGGGCTGCTCGAAGGCTTGCGTATGAACGGCGATGACATGGCCGCCGGTCGGCGCTTCAAGGAACTGGGCATTATCAACTTCGGTCGCGTTCCGGCCGCCTTGCTCGGCACATTCAACGGCCGTGCCGCCTCGAATTGGGTGACGTTCACCGACGACGCTTGGCGCCTCGCTCATCTCGCACGCCGAGAGCGTGCGGCCAAACCTCATGCAGGTCGTAAGCGCGTCGATGACGAACTTGCCGAGCGGGCAGCAATTCCTTACTGACACCTCCCCGGCGAGGGAACGCCCCCGATGATGCAGGCGTGACGGTCGCCGGAGTGCGGCACCCTTTTACTCTCAAGGAGCAGCAGATGGGCATCGAGGAAATGAAGGGCAAGGAGGGCCGAGAAAAGCACCTCGCGTCCCTGCCGAAGCTATCCGAAGCGGAATGGCTCGACCGTTGCGCAGCCCGCTTCCGCGAGCGCGGCGGCGTCGACTCGGCAAATGCGATCGCGATGGCGAAGGGCTGCCTCGAAATGCGCGACGGCTTCGAGGACGATCCGGAAGGTGCGGCCGACGAAGACATGTCCTATTGGAACACCTGAGTTTCATGCCCGCTACTGCGGGCACCCTCAAGCGAGCAGATCCGACGGCGGCGCGGCGTCGATACAAAGCCCGTAGTTTTGCAGGCATTCGGGTCTGCTCTCTTGAGGGTGAATGCGCGAGTGCTGATCGCGCTAATCAGATGAGCGAGAACCTACCCGGTGTAGCGATACGACGCGGGTGTAGCGGCCGAGATGGGTATGGTTAGGTCGCACGGTAGGGTGTAAAACGAGGCGTCGTCACCAGCACGCCTATCGCCGTCAAGCCGGATATCAGCACCGGCCACTCTCTTCATTTTTGCGGGCTTGGCCGAGCGGTCAGGCACCAGCCTTCCAAGCTGAGTACACCGGTTCGATCCCGGTAGCCCGCTCCAATCTCACTTTCAGATGCCCATTCTCTTGATTCTGCTGCCGCTCCTCTGGGCGCGGGCGGCGGCGTACCCGCGCCCTCCCCGCTCGACGCGGCGGCGCATTCGATCAACAACTAACCCTGCGGTGCCTATGGACTACGGCTAGCTGCGCTGAACGCGCCCACATTCGGTTTGGCTTCTGTGATTGAACCAGAACTGCCGACGTGAAAGCCGGACGAAACGCGGCACGGGATATCAGTTGCCCGATGGCTGGAGGAGTGCCCACCCTCTTTACGCCAGATGACGGCGCCCAAAGACAAGAGCAGTAGAGCGAGCCTGACCGCTCACAGGCCCATGACGGACATGGTTAAAGCCGTAGCCCCGGTGTTCTGCCGGGGCTTTCCCACCTCTCTGGAGGAATTCCCATGTTTGCAGCAGAGATTCGCCAATTTCAGTTGGGCTGGAACGATGCCAGATGCGGCCGCCCCTGCCAATCCACTGATCTCGCTTACCGCATCGGGTACGGCGACGCTACCCACTGAGGCGCAGCATGTTTCAGCGCCTCATCGTCGATCCCGTGAACGCCGTCTTCCTCCGCTACAACCAGTGGACGATCTATCACAAGTGCGCGGCATGGGCATGCCACCTGTCTGCACTCGTCGGCGCGATCGTCGCGAAACTTGTTTTCGACGTATGACCTCTGCCGCAAAGCGAGCTGCGGCCGCGCGAGCGTGGAAAGAGTTGCGCCCGCTCATGAATCACCGGCCGTCCCGGCTTCCTCCTCGTCCCGGCTCGCCACGTGTTCGCGAGGAATTCGAAGCCAGACAGGCACGCCGCGACGCTCTTGAGAAGCATGCGCCAATTCTGATTGCAGCCCTCGCCCACTTTATCAAGGCCAACGCTCAAGGTGACGAGTGAGCGAAGCCCATCCACCAACGCAAGGAAACTGTCCATGTGGTTCCGCAACCTTCAGATTTATCGCATCTCCGATTGGACCCTCAGCACTGAGAGCCTGATCGAACGCCTCAGCAAGCACTCCTTCCGCAATCCGAACACGATTGAGATGCACACGGCTGGCTGGGCGGCACCGCGCGAAGACGGCGAACTCGCCCACATTGTGAATCGCCAGATTCTGATGACGATGCGCACGGCGAAGAAGCTACTACCCGCCTCGGTCGTCAACCAAGTGACGCGCGTCAGAGCCGCAGACCTTGAAGAACAGCAAGGCTTCAAGCCTGGGCGCAAGCAGATGCGGGAACTCAAGGAACAGGTCACCGACGAGCTCTTGCCGAAGGCGTTCGATATCCGACGCGATACGCGCCTCTGGATCGATCCAGTGAATCGCTGGCTCGTCATTGATGCGGCGGCGCCGTCGAAAGCCCACGACGTCATCGGCCTGCTGCTGAAAACGATCGACGTCGGGATCGCCCAGGTGCAACTCAATGAAGCGCCGGTCGCCGTCATGACATCGTGGCTCGCGGGCAACGACGCGCCCGCAGGCTTCACCATCGACCAGGACGTCGAGCTGCGTTCGAACTCCGACGAGAAGGCCGCTGTTCGCTACGTGCGCCTGCCGCTCGACGGCGACGATATCCGCCGCCACATCCAGTCAGGCAAGCGCTCTACGCGCCTCGCGATGACTTGGAATGACCGCGTCTCGTTTGTGCTAACCGACGCCTTCGTCATCAAGCGCGTGGCGCCGCTCGACATCCTCAAGGATGCAGCCGATCCGACCGCCGAGAACGAAGCCGAGCGCTTCGACGCTGACTTCGTGCTGATGACTGGCGAACTGTCCCGTCTCATTACCGACGTGGTCGAGGCCGTCGGAGGCGAGCGGCCGGACGAACGCCCTCTCCTGCCCTGACACATCAAAATCCACTACCCATACGGCGGACACCCTTCTAAGGGATTCCGTGAACACATCCGTACCGCCGTCGACCGCGAACGAGGAAAGAAATGACCGCCGTACCGTCCTTCAAACAGAAGATCAACGACAAGGAAATCCGCCGCGCAGACGCGATGAAGATCCGTCACGAGGATATCCACGTCGAACCCGGGTTCAACCTCCGTGTCTCGCTCGATCTGCTCGAAGGCGAGGCGCTCGAACAGGCCAAGGCGGATGACGAAAGCCTGTACGAACACATCATGGACGGCGGCAAGATCCCGCCGCTGGAGGTTCGCCCGCGCGCCGAAGGCGGCGTCTGGCTCGTCGACGGACACCGCCGCCACGCCGCCCTCGGTCGCGCCGATAAGGACGGTGCGCCTCTCCGGGATCGTGACGGTGAGCTGATGGTAAACATCGTGGCCTTCGACGGCAACGACGCGGACCGCACCCTTCGCATCCTGTCGAGCGTCAGAAACCGGCCGCTCCACCCGCTTGAAAAGGCGTTCGGATATCAGCGCCTGAGCCGGTTCGGTTGGGACAACTCGCGCATCGCGGAGAATGATCACGTGTCGCCTCAATGGGTGGGAAAGATGCTCGTCCTTGCGGGTGCAAACGTGGACGTTCACCGCCTGGTCTTCGGCGGAAAAGCTTCAGCGTCTGTCGCGGCAGATGCCGTCAGGCAGCACGGCGAGCAGGCCGGCGCGTTTCTCTCGGGCGAATTGGAAAAGGCGTCGGCTGGTGGCAAGAAGAAAGTCACGGCCGGTTCGATCAAAGGGAAGTCCTACCCGCGTAAGGCCGTCAGCGCGTACGTCGAGCGAGTCGGCGCATTCGTTTCGGCTTTTCCCGAAGCGCAGCTCACGGCCATCGCGAAAACTGAAACTGACTTTCAGGTGACGGTCAGCGCGATGGCGCTGCGCGAGTTGCTCGCCGCCCATACCGACATCAGCGCCAAGGGCGCGAAGCCGAAGGAGGCATGACCATGCGAATTTGGATGCCCAAGCTGGTCGCATGCACGATCATCGGCTACGCGCAGCTCACGCCCTATTTCGACCTGAAGGGGTATATGCGCCGCTGGTGGGTTCGCAAGCCCAAGGGGCACGACGCGAGCGCCGCCGCCGACGGCCGTCGCGATACCTCATGGGGCGCCCGCGTGCACAACACGCTCCGTAGCGACGAGGGTCGGGATCTGCATGACCACCCTTGGTGGAGCATCTCTATCGTGCTGCTCGGCGGTTACTGGGAAATCATGCCGACCGAGCAGGAGCAGCCCCCGCGGCTGGATAGCCAGCCGGAAACGTCATTGCTGCGCGGATATCGCCGGGTCTGGCGTGGCCCCGGCTCAATCGTGTTCCGGCGAGCCACCGACCGACACCGACTCGAAATCCCCGAAGGCGGCGAAGCCTGGTCCCTGTTCATCATGGGGCCGTGGCAGCGCAACTGGGGCTTTCACACTGATCGCGGATGGGTCAACTGGCGGGAGTACTCGAAGGCCCCGGGTCGGCGCTAGAAACCGCAGGCTTCCGCTTTTGCATGGCGTCTCGCATGTAGCGACTTTCACGGATAGAGATATCTAGAAGCTCATCTCGCACAAACATGGTCAGTTCAACGGCCTTATCAATAGCCGTCTTCGATACGCGTGCCGCCTTGATCTTGTCGTAACTAGGAACATTCTGCGTTGCAGCACATACCCGCATGGTGTCTATTACGGACGTCGCCTGGTCGCCGGCTACTCCAAGGGCGAGCGCGAGCGTCTCGAAGAGCGGAAGGAGCGCCAACTGCTCCTCGCGCGAACTGATGGTGAGATGCTCAAGCTCTGTGGCGATGTAGGCGTATCGCCCCGGATCAAGCTCGACTACGGTGCCCTCTCTTAGCGCCCCCTGGACTGCCTCCAAAGTCGCGACAACGTTAATCATCCGGTAATGCAGGCCTACCGCTGTCAGCCTTGCCGATGCATGGCCGCTGCTGCGCCTTTCTCTCAAGTCACGGGTCGCAACCCAGATCGTGCCACCAAAAGCTGCTGCGGCGGCAACGGCTTGCGCCCAGCCCGACCAATCTTGACTTGATGTTGGCTGGTACTGCCATGCCTTGGCCAGAAAAAGACCACCGACAGCGCCGCCTAGAAAGCTATAGACCCCGAATCGCATAGCTGCGTACCTCATCATATTTTTCGGAATCCTAGCATGAGCCCCTACGAACCCCGCCCCGAAGGGCTGAATACCCAGCCAGCGCCGCCGCCTGTGGTCGAGACGCTCAAGCCCCGCACCTGGCACGGGGGAGCGCCTCCGCATGTGGGGTGGTGGAACGCAACGGATCTGCCCGAGGAAAGTCGGACCGCACCTCCGCTTGAGCGATGTAGTCGAAGCTGCGAACGCACCTCGTGAACATCCTCAGCCCGTCGTGTGGTCCGACTACTGGCCCGAGAACGCACGCGTGCCGCGCGTCAATCCGAATGAGGTGGAAGCATGACCTGCACGCAAGAGCAGTTCCTGAAGGATGTCGGCGCACACGCGATGACGGTGGTCCGCGACAGTGGCACCGACCGGCACATCAAGTTTCGGAACACCGATGGCGGTTCGCCGTACTGGTTCGAGATCCTGACGTGGCCCGGCGCGCTGTGCATTCGGGGTGACATGGGCACCTACGTCTTCTCACGCCTTGCCGACATGTTTGAGTTCTTCCGGACCGATGATCGCGGCGATCCGGCGAAGCTGTACATCAACAGGGGGTACTGGTGCGAGAAGCTCCAGGCCGTCGACAGCGACGGGTACGGTCGTGGCCGCGCCGACGAATTCTCGTACGAGAAATTCGAGAAGCGCGTGAAGGAACGTGTCGAGAGCCATCTGGAAGACGCCGAAATTTCCGATGAGCGCCGCACTGAACTGATGGCAGAGATTCAGGAAGAGATCCTGTCGCCCGTGCTCGACCACCGGGACGAGGGTGACGCGTTCAGGCGCATGAGCGATTTCCACGCCCGTGACTTCCCTGACCTCTTTGCCGACTGCTGGGAATGGAACTGCAAGGAATACACCTTCCATTTCGTCTGGAACCTGTACGCGATCGCCTGGGCAATTCGTCAATACGATGCTGCGAAAAAAGCGACAGCCGACAGCTTGGAGAACCAGAATGCCTGACCTCAAGACTGTGACGTTTGATGCGAGCCAGTAACGGCAGCCTCCTGCAGTCCCCCAGCGCAGCTAGCATTGGGCAGGTCCGCTGTGGCGCGAAAGACTAGCGATCAATACCGGCACCGTCAAGCACTGTGCCAAGTTGCGCTTGCGCTAGCTCAAACTCGACGACGAGCCGGTCGATCGCCTCTCTTTCGTCCATCAAAATTTGGATTCGATCCGATTCGGACGCCGATCCAAGAATATTGAGATGCATATCGAGTTCTAACGCAATTCTTTGCAAACTCAGAAGCGCTCGTATTGCCATGGGATCCAACAGACGCTCCCATGAAAATGCGCGCACTGCTCCGACCTTATCCTTGAATGCCGCCCACTCCCCGATACCTCGCACAAACATTCGATTGTGCGTTCCCGTCGCTGCAATGGACAAAGCGGCAAGGTCTTCCCTCACAAGATCGAATAGAAGACGCAACGTTATGAGCGGTTCCCTCCGTCGAGCTTCGCCTTCAATTCTTCTTTGCCGCCAGGGCACATAGATTGCGATGCCAATTGCGCATATTGATCCGATTGCCTGAACCCACGCGGCCCAATCAGATGCAGAGAGTTCGAAAACCGAGCGCGTCGCGATCACACCAACGACGACCAACGTGCCTGCGACACAAGCCCAAAGCACTACTGGCAACCCGAACCAAGACTTCATTCTGTATCCCCAATTTTCGAGGCATCCTAGCATGAGCACCGACGCCACACGCCCGGTACGCGAGCGCCCTATCCTTTTCAGCGCGCCGATGGTGCGCGCAATCCTCGACGGCTCGAAGACCCAGACGCGGCGCGTGATGAGGCCGCAGATGGTCTACGGCGACGTGTGCGGCATCTTCCCGTCGTGGTATCTCCCTACCGGGCCGGACAGCGGGACGCTGTGGCCCAATGGCAAGGTTCAGATTCTGGCGACGTGCCCATACGGCGGCTCCGGGGACCGCCTATGGGTGCGCGAAACAACGTACAACGTCGAGGGTAACGGCTTTCGAGGACCTGTATTCGTCGAGTCTGACGAGGGACGTTACGCCGCAGAGTGCGGCTACGGCGAGTACGACGACCCTGATCAGATCGAGCCGCATCAGCTTCGCAAGCGTCCGGCAATCCACATGCCGCGATCAATGTGTCGGCTCGTGCTCGAAATCACCGACGTGCGCATCGAGGGGTTGAATCACATCAGCGAGTCAGACGCTCGCGCCGAAGGAGTGACGATCGAGGATCGCCACACTACCGGCTACTGTGCCGGTGCGTATTACCCGCCGAGCATTCGCGCCTTCCGGGATCTGTGGGAATCGATCAGCGGCCCCGGCTCGTGGGACGCCAACCCGTGGGTGTGGGTGGTCGAGTTCCAACGCGTCGACAGCGCTAAGGGCGCGTGATGCGATCAGACAACTCGAAAGTTTCCACCCCACAGAGGCTGATATTCGTCGTAGCGAATCGAATGAGTGTCTTCGTCGAAAAAGATCCCACTCGCGAGTGCGCTCGATATTGCCCGGCGACAAACCGCTTCGATCTCATCGGAATCAGCACGGATCCCAGTGCCCTCGGGCAGATCAACACCGAAACTTTCACGACCGACGGTACCGTCGATGCGATTGAATACAACCGTGTATGCCGCGTCTCCCTCGCGAGCCACGATGCCAACGGAATACTTAGATTCGCCCCCTTCAAGCGGCGGGTAAAACGTAAAGCTAACTGCGTCAAGACGTCCCGTTGCCATGTCATCCCTCCAGCGTTTCGAGGAATCCTAGCATGACCTCCCCTACCCGCCCCATGATGCGATACCACGGCGGCAAATGGCGTTTGGCCGACTGGATCATCGCCCAGTTTCCGCAACATAAGGTCTACGTCGAGCCGTTCGGTGGCGTGGCATCCGTTCTCATGAAGAAGCCTCGCAGCCACGGCGAGGTCTACAACGACCTCGACGGCGACATGGTCAACGTCATGCAGGTCATTCAAAACTCGTGGTCGCGTGATGCCCTCGCAGAAGCGCTCACGTTCACGCCATACGCGCGCGCCGAGTTCGAAAAGGCGTGGGAGTTTACCGACGAACCGATCGAGCGCGCGCGACGCACGTTCATCCGCGCAGAGATGGGCTTCGGCTCAGCCGGTGCCACGAAGGGCACTACGGGCTTTCGCATCGATACCAAGCGCAACTACGGGACAGCGATGCAGGTTTGGTCTCGCGTTCCCGAGGGTCTTCGCGCGTTTGGACTTCGGCTCCAGGGCGTGCTCATCGAAAACCGACCAGCCCTGCAGGTGATGCGCGATCACGATACGCCGCACACGCTCTTCTACGTCGATCCGCCGTACGTCCATGACACCCGCAAGATGGGCTCAGCGTGCTACCGACACGAGATGAACGACGATCAGCACATCGAAATGCTAGACACATTGCTCGAGCTGGACGGGATGGTCATTGTGAGCGGCTACCCGCACCCAGCTTATGACTCGCGCCTTTCTGGCTGGCGTCGCGTGGAAACGAAAGCGCGTATGGCTGCCGGGCGCGGCACCGGCACCCGCACGGAGGTGTTGTGGATCTCGCCCAAGGTGCCGCAATCGGGCCTTTTGCTGGAGGTGGCATGAACGCACTACGCTATCTGTCCGTCTGCTCGGGCATCGAAGCCGCGACTTGCGCATGGCATCCGCTCGGCTGGCAGCCGTGGGCGTTCTCGGAAATTGAGCGCTTCCCCGCCGCCGTGCTCGCGCACCACTACCCCCACGTGCCCAACCTGGGCGACATGACCAAATTCAAGGACTGGCCCGATGCAACTATCGATCTTCTCGTCGGCGGAACCCCTTGCCAGTCCTTCAGCGTCGCTGGACTCAGAAAGGGACGGGCAGATCCGCGTGGCAACCTCATGCTCACCTATCTTGCCATTGCTCGCCGCTACGCTCCCCGCTGGCTGGTCTGGGAAAACGTCCCCGGCGTACTGTCATCGAACAAGGGGCGGGATTTTGGCGCCTTCCTCGGGGGCCTGGCAGAACTCGGGTATGGGTTCGCCTACCGCGTTCTTGACGCTCAGTACGTCCGAGTGGAATCACACTCTCGCGCCGTCCCTCAACGACGCCGGCGTGTGTTCGTTGTCGGATATCTTGGAGACTGGCGACGTGCCGCAGCGGTACTTTTTGAGCGCGAAAGCATGCTCGGGTATCTTGCGCCGCGCCGCGAAGCGGGGCAAAGAACTGCCCCCACCCTTAGCGCGCGCACTCGCGGCGGTGGCGGCCTCGGAACCGATTTCGACTGCGACGGCGGATTAATTCCCGAAGTCGGCCGCGCACTCACTACGAGTAATCAGAGAATCGATGCGGAGACGGAGACGGAGACGTTGCTCGTTGCCGAACCTTACACGCTCGCGATTCGCGGGCGCGATGGCGAGCATCAGCTCGAATACCGTCAAGACGGTACAGCGAATGCCGTGCTAACGCCGAACGGTGGCCGCGCGGGAATCGGCGTCGGTGCCATCGCATTTGACACCACTCAAATCACGAGCCCGGAGAACGGCAGAAATCCTCAACCGGGTGGCCCATGTCACCCGCTGTCCGCGTCCGCACATCCTCCGGCCATCGCCTTCGACTGCAAGGCGAGCGGACGCAATGGCTTCGCCGTAGGCGACATCGCCGCGACTCAGCGGTCGATGGGCCATGCCAACAGCCACACAAACGGCGGCGGCCATCAGGCCGTCATGGTCGGCTCAGCAGTGCGCCGACTCACGCCACGCGAGTGCGAACGCCTTCAGGGTTATGAGGACGATTACACGCTCCTGCCAGGCAAAGCCCCGGATGGCCCGCGTTACAAAGCCCTCGGCAACAGCATGGCGGTGAACGTGATGCTATGGATCGGCGAGCGAATCCAGAGCGTCGAGAACTTGGAAATCGAGAAGGCAGCATGACCACCCACCCGGCCACGGCCGAAGCACTGAAAGAGATTCTGCGGGTTACTACGGGAGATTGGGGAATTTAGACGTGAGCGCCGCCGGCGCACGATTGGATAGCGGGGACGCCCTTGTTAGCGCGTCCCCGTTTGCATTGAAGCGCGGGTGACCGCGAGAGATTGGAGGATTGGAACATGGGAAAACTCGTTCCTGTGGCTGAAGCAGCGGCAATCCTAGGGGTCCCAGTAGCGTTCGTCTGCCGACTGGACACCGAGGGCCGCATGATTCAGCGGTTCAAACTGACCCGTAAAACACACGTATACGACATCGACTCACTGTATAGATATCTCGAATCATGCCGATCGAAACCATTGCAAAATCCGGTAAGAAGCGTTTCCGCTGGACGTTCGAGCGCGTCATCGAGGGCGAGCGTATCCGCAAAACAAAACTCCTCCCTGCTGGAGTTACTGCGGCCGAAGCGGACAAAATAGCGCGCGAGTGGGAGGCAGAAGTCTACGCCATAGCCACGGGCGCGCGTAAGCCTGTTGTGACGATCGGCGAATGTGTTCGAAAGCACATTACCGACAAGCAGGGCGAATGGAAGGACGCCGAGGCCCGCGTGCGGATCTTGGAGAAATGGCGCGCCGAGTACGACGACTCGCCGGCCGATGACCTGCACGATTGGTCGGTGAAATTCATCGGGTATCTGCGCGCGAGTCGCGATCATGACGGAGATCCGAAGCGCGCCCTCACCGACGCGTCGATCCGGAACATCCTTGCCTATATCCGAGCGGCGGTGAAGTACATGCACAAGATAGGCAAGATCGAACATGACAACACGAAGCGGATGGTATTCCCGGCCGTCAACAACGAGCGACATGCCTATCCGCAGCGAGCCGAAATGCTGCGGATAGCGCGCGTGTGCAAGAACCGAGAGGTTCGCGCCGCCATCCTGATCGCCTTCTATTCCGGAATGAGACGATCGGAGATCCTACGCGCAAAAGTCACGAAGAAAGGCTTCTCGCTGGCAGACACAAAGAACGGCACGCCTCGCATTGTTCCCATCCATCGCAAGGTAGCCGTCTGGGCCAGGCGCGTAAAGTTCACGATCGGCGACGTCCACTTTTCCGATGTGTGGGACCGTGCGCGCATAGCCGCCGGACTGCCGAACGTCCGATTTCACGACCTTCGGCACGGGGCTGCGTCGGAGATGATTAATGCAGGGGTGGACCTGTACACGGTAGGCGCAGTTCTAGGGCACAAGTCGATGGTCTCCACGAAGCGCTATAGCCACCTCGTAACGGATCGACTTAGCGCCGCCGTGGCCAAGATCGGCAAGCGGTAAAAGGTGTGGGTTTTTCTGCCTTCCAAGACACTTTACTGTCGGTAAACACAGTATTTCATGCATCGCTAAGTCATTGATTTTACGTAAGCGCATGAAAATTCACTGTGTTTGCATACACGCGTAGGTGACTTTTAATCCGTTGGTCGCAGGTTCGAATCCCGCACGGCCTACCAAACGAATTCAAAGGGCTGCACATTGTGCAGCCCTTTTTCTATTGCGGTCGGGTATGGTGCAACTCGCTTACCGCGTCGCCCCCGGCGCGGATGTCGCAGCACCTGTGATCACCGGACACGACGTCGGCAACGTGCGGCCGAACAACACAGCGAGACCGCAGGCAGATGTAAACATGCCAAGTCCGTCATGTCCGACGCCAGGCACTTCTACGACCTTCTGCGCGAGACCGTCCGGATGCCGCTGCTTCAGGTAGTCGAAATACGCTAACCCTCGCGCGAGCCGGTATGGGCCTTGCGCCATTCCAGCACATGAACGATCGATGAAGTGCGTGTACGGATTCGTGTCGGCCTGCCCGAGCAGGTACACGACATCGCGTGACACGTAACGCGCTTCCAGGTCGCGCACGTCCTGCGACGCAACGTAGGGAGGTGCCGACTTCAAGCCGTACTTCCATTGCGTCGCACGCGGACAACTGCCGTTCGCAATCGCCTGGCCGTTCGGACGCTCGTCGTCGAAATACAGATAGCTCGACGGATTCGCCACCACATAGCGCAACGCAATGCCGACACGGGCGAGTGAATCGCTCTCCCGCCCAGTCACGGCGTAGCGCTGCAACAACTGCGCGCCCGCGGAATGCCCCATCACGACCACGGTGGATAAGGACGGATACAAGCGACGGTCGGCGAAATGTGCGAGCAACGCATCGAGCGCCTCGAACGAGCTGACAAGGCCTGGCGTGCGTGCGGGCTCGCCGCCTTTCCACCCTTCTTGCGACCACGCGAGTGTCGATGCGGGCAGCGAAAACGCCCGCGTATCGGCGAGCGTCAGAAACTGCGGCGCAACAACCATCGTGCCCTTGCGCTCCTCGTCGGCCTTCTCGACAACCTGCAGCCCCGAGGCGTAGTAAACATCGGCATTGCGCAGTGTGCCGTGAATGACGATGAATACGCGCATGACGTCGGGCGCAGGCTGATCTACCGGATGGTCCGCATAGACGGGCAACGTACCGCTACCGTGCGGCGTATCGACGGCAATGCGCTGATCGGCGACCGCCTTAACAGAGGCCTCAAGACGCGCCCGCTCGCTGGACGTAGCTGCCTGGACCGGATGTGCGCAACCCAACACGCCTAAGATGGCGCTGGCTCGCAAAAACGGAACGACTCGCCTCAAGACGCTACCGATCGACATCTTCAGCAACGGCCGCAACGGTGCGACGGCGAAGGCAATGAATGGCATGGTGACGGCCCCATTGAATTGGACGAAACATAAGAGACGCGGCGGAAGCACCCGCGTAGCTTACCTCGCCAGTTGACTTGTCACTTACCTTACATTTCAATCACTGCACCGTCCGGCTATACCCGGCCAACTTCGGCAACATCTGCACGTACACCGCCGGGTTGCCAGCGACGATTTCGCCGAGGCGCAGGAAATCGCCGCCGCCTGCGTAATCACCCACACGGCCGCCCGCCTCGGTGATCAGCAAACTCCCCGCGGCCATGTCCCATGCGTTCACGCCCTGCTCGAAAAAGCCGTCCAGACGGCCAGCGGCGACGTTCGCCAGATCCAGTGCGCACGCGCCCGGCCGACGCAGACCCGCGCACGCACCGCTCATCTCGACGAACAACCGTGTATAGCGCTCAACGTCGTCCGTGTCCCTGAACGGGAAGCCGGTGCCGATCAACCCATCGGCCAGTTGGTCTCGCGCCCCCACCCGAATCGGACGCTCGTTCAGAAACGCCCCGCCGCCGCGCGTCGCCGTGAACAGCTCGTTCGCGTTCGGATCGTAGACCACCGCCAGCACCACTTCGCCCCGATACGCCAGCGCAATCGACACGCAGTAATACGGGAACCCATGGATAAAGTTCGTCGTGCCGTCCAGCGGATCGATGATCCACTCGAAGTCGGAACCGCCAGCCTCGCGTCCGGACTCTTCCGCCAGAATCGCGTGATCCGGATAGGCCCGTCGAAGCATTTCGATGATCGCCGCCTCCGACGCCTTGTCTACCTCCGTCACGAAATCGTTGTGCTGCTTCTTGCTGACGGTCAGCCGGTTGAGATCGCCCGAGGCGCGATGGATGATCTGTGCCGCGCCAAGGGCGGCATGGATCGCGACATTAAGCATGGGATGCATGGAACGAAATCCTGATGAAAAACGGCGACAACCGCCGCTCGGGGGGATGAAACGAAACACAAGCGTGCGTGACGGAGCATCACGCCTCCATGGAGCGCGGGGCATCGTCGGCGTCGGACAAGACGCGCCGCCAACGCGCATTTCGCGCCACCAGCTCACGCACCAGCGCCCAATCAGCGTGCTCGCAGAAGTCGAGCATCATCGTGCCGCACGGCCCGTCGAACGTGGTCAGCCGCGCGCTCAGCATGTCGTTGATGCCGCGTTGATCGGGCCCGACACCGCCACATGCCACGCGATACGGATTTGCGCCCATGCCCGTGCCGCTGCAAAAGTTGACCACCCAGCGCTCAGCAGCAAGCGCATCGCTGCGAGCCAGCAGTGCATCGATCCGCTGCCACTTGAAATCGATGGACGCTTCCACCGGCACACGGTATTCATCCTGAATGGCAAACGACGCACCAGCACGCTCAATATCGAAGGTCGCGTTGTCCGGCCACGCCGTGAGATCGATCCCCATCGGCGCAATCGCCGTCGGCGCATAGGCAAAGCGCCGCCACAACACAATCGCCCCGCGCACATCCCCCAGACGAGGAATCGTGTCGCCCAGATACCAGCGGACATGCGCCGCATAGCGCCGGACGTACGACGCAAAGGTCTGCGCAAAACTCCGCGAGCAGTGCCGGTCGCCACATTCGTCCTTCACCGACATCACGATGCACTCGCCCGGATGGCGCGCGAAAAACGCTGCACACGTCGCGATGACGTCGTCGAACATCAGCCCCAACGCAATGCGCTGATGATTGATGTGAAACACATCGTCCTCGTGACGACATCGAATATCGAGCACCCGTACACCGCGCGCCAGTTGGACCACCAGACTCGCACGTTGCGTCCGGGCGAGCGCGTCGTCCACGGTGTAGGCGCACGTGTCGTGACTGCCAGGCAGCGTGAGGCGATTGAGTGCAATGTCGTCCGGCAGATCCGTCATCCAGGCGGCGGGTGCGACACGTGCTACCGTTGCATCTTGTTCATTCGTCATCTTCTTGCCCTTTTCGTCGTGCACGCTGCGCGAAGCAAGCTTTGCGTCCCCTTACTCGCCACGCCATGCCGAAGAAACAAACGTCCTGGGTCACCGCCGCCGACGTCGCCCGCCGCGCGGGTGTGTCGCGCTCCGCCGTCTCGCGCGCGTTCTCGCCGACTGCCAGCATCGCCCCGGAGACCCGCGAGCGCGTCATGGAAGCCGCACGCTCGCTGGGCTATCAGGTCAACCTGATCGCCCGCGAAATGATCATGCAGCGCAGCAGCATGGTCGGCGTTGTCACCGCTGGCTTCGAAAACCCGTTCCGCGCGAAACTCCTCGCGCAAATCATTGCCGCCCTCGGCCGTCACAAACTCACCCCCATCTTGGTGAACGCGGAAGATCCGGTGCAAATCCAGCAGTCGCTCGACATGCTGCTGAGCTACCGGATCGGCGGCATCATCATGACGTCGGCCTCCCCCCCGCTCGGACTCGCCCGCCAGTACCTCGAAGGCGAGATTCCCGTGGTGATGATCAACCGCGCATCGAACCTGCCCGGCGCAGACGTGGCAGTGAGCGACAACGCCGAAGGCGCCTCACTCGCGGCTCGGCTCCTGATCGATTCCGGCGCGACACGCCTCGCCTTCGTCGGTCCGACCAAACCCAGTTACAACGGTCGCGCCCGCTGCGCTGGCTTCCTTCGTGCGACGCAACACATCGCCAAGGAAGACCGGAAGCTCGCTCACCCGGTTGAAACCCTCAACACGCCCGGCGACACCTACGAATGCGGCGTCGCTGCTGCGCACGCCCTGCTCTCGCCGCAAAACCGGCCAGGGCAAGCCCCACGCCCCGACGGCGTGTTCTGCTCGTCCGATCTGCTCGCGCTCGGCTTCATCGACACGGCGCGCCAGCACTTCGGTATGCGCGTGCCGGAGGACATCCGCATCGTCGGCTTCGACGACATTCCCGCCGCGAACTACGACAACTACCAGCTCACGACTATCGTTCAGGACACGCATGCGCTGGCGGACACCGCCATCGAACTGCTCATCGACCGTATGAACGCGTTCTCGGGTGCCTCGCGAACGCGTATCGTCCCGGTCACGAGCGTCGTGCGCAGAACTTGCGCCTGACGACCTCGACCTTGTCCATCACTTGAGTCCGCCGGAAAATCCGTGCAGCAAATAGCGCTGCACGTATCCCGCGACGGCTAACGTCGGCAGCGACGCGATCATGCCCACGCTCATCAGATCGCCCCAATCGATGCCGTTCTCCGTGACGTAGCCCGCCACTGCGAGCGGCAACGTGAACTTGCTGGGCGACGAGACGAACAGCAGTGCAAGCAGAAACTCGTTCCACGCGGCAATCAGCACGAAAATCGCCGTCGCAACCAATCCCGGCGCACACAGCGGCAACATGATGTCCACCAGCCGACGAAAGAGTCCCGCGCCATCGATACACGCCGCTTCGTCGTAATCGACGGGAATCTCACGCACGAACGACAGCAGCATCCAGATCGACAGCGGCAACGTGTACACCTGATAAGCAAGCATCAGCCCGACTTCCGAGTCGAGCAGATGCAACGTTTTCGCCAGCGAAAACAGCGGCACAGCGACGGTAATCGGCGGCATCAGCTTGACCGCCAGCACAAGCATCAGAAACACCACGTCGAGCCGCCCCGGAAAGCGCAAACGCACGAGCGCGTAGGCCGCCGGAAACGCCAGCGTCAGCGACAGCAGTGTCGTGCCACAGCTCACCAGCAGGGAATTGAGCACCTGACGTCCGATGCCGCTCTCCCATACCGTCTGGAAGTGCTGCAAGGTCGGTGTCTGCGGCCACAGCGCCAGCGGATGATCGAGCCGCTCCAGCGTCGGCGTGAACGCCGCACCGAGCATCCAGACACACGGCAGCAGCAACATCGCCAGCGCAGTGATGCGCAACGTCCATAGCAGCGTTTGCTGCCCTGACCGACGAAACGTGAGCGACATGGGAGACGGCGCACCCTCACTCATCGCGCCCCCCGCTTACGAATCGACATCCAGACATTGACCGAAACGAGCACGGACGCGACGAGCAACATCAGCACCGACGCCGCACTCGCGGGTCCGACACTGAAGAAGCGAAATCCGGTGTCGTAGACGTACGTCGACAATGTCTGCGTCGCATTGCCAGGGCCGCCGCCGGTGAGCGCGTAGACCTTGTCGAACAGCTTGAACGTGTCGATCGAGCGCAGCAGCATGGCCAGCACGAACTGCGGCACGAGCAGCGGCAGCGTGATGTCTCGCAGACATTGCCACTCGCTCGCGCCGTCGGTGCGCGCCGCCTCGAACAACTCCGGATCGATGGACTGAATACCCGCGAGCACGATCAGGAACGCCATGGGCGTCCATTGCCAGACGTCCACAAGGATCAGCGACCAGATCGCCAGCCCCGGATCGGACAACCATTGCACGCCCGGCAAACCGAACTTCGCGAGCAGCGCATTCAGGAATCCGCTGAAATTCAGCCAGTTGCGCCAGATGGCCGAGCACACCAGCGTGGAGAGCATCATCGGCAGGATCAACAGCGGCATGACGAAGCGCCGCCCGCGAAACGCTCTGGAGAACAGCAACGCCAACGCTGCGCCGAGCACCACCTCGCACACCGACGCCACGATCGTGAAGTGCACCGTGTTGAAGAAGCTCGCGGCGAAGTTGTCGTCGGCGAGCACCGTCCGATAGTTCTTCAGCCCGGTGAACGCCCGGTGCCCCGACGCGTAGTCGACCTGGAAGAACGAATCGAACAGCACTTGCAGTACCGGATACAGCGCCAGCACCGCGATAACGAGGAAAGCTGGCCCCACCAGCCAGATCAGGGGCCACCAGCGACGTGCAGCATGCATGGAATCGTCGGGACGTTAGTTGGCCGCGGTCGTCAGCACCGGCGCGATCTTCTGCGACGCCTGACGCAGCGCAGCTTCCGGCGTGAGCTGCCCCGTAATCACGAGTTGCAGGGCGTCGCCGAGCAAGCTCTCGATCTGCTCCCAGTTCTTCACACGCGGACGCGCACGCCCGGCTTCAAGCGCTTTCAACTGATCCGGATACCAGCGGAATTGCTTCACGAGCGCGGGATCTTCGAACACGCTCTTGCGCGTGGGCGGAATGCCCATGACGGCCAGACGCGTCTGCGTATCGCGCGACGTCAGATACGCCAGGAATTCCTGTGCGAGCGCGGCGTGCTGCGCGTCCTTCGGAATGGCCATCTGCCAGATACCGAGCATCGGCGCCGGCCCCTTGACCTGCCCCGGCGGCGCCTGCAACGCGACCTCGCCAACCACGCGCGACTGCTTCGGATCGTCCAGCGCGGGCACCCACGCCGGCCACACTTCGATGGCTTGTGCCGCCGCGCCCTTTTGCAAGGCATCGCGCACTTCGGCCGCGCCGTAGACCGCAACGTCCTTCGGCGCATGCGCCTTGAGCGCGACGAACATCTTCAATGCCGCGAGCGCTTGCGGCGAATCGATGGCAGTCTTACCGTTCGCATCGATCACGTCGCCGCCGTACGCCCACAGAATCGGCAGGAACCCGGTGACCACGGGATTGCCCTTGGTGCCGCGAAACACCACGCCGGACACGCTCGCGTCGGTGCCGGTCGCCTGGGCGATCTTCAGCACGTCGTCCCAATTGCGCGGTGCTTGCAGCTTGTGCTTCGCGAGCAGATCGCGACGATACGCAAACATCTCGACGTTGCCGACCACCGGCAGCGCGTACAGATTGCGGTTCGGCGCACGGCCGAGCGCCACGGTCGATGCGACCATGTCGGCGTCGACCAGCGTCGCTGGCAGCGGCTTGAGCCAGCCGTTGGCCATGAATTCGGGCGACCACGTGTCGTCCATCATCACGAGATCGTAGGCGCCCGTGCCCTCGCGCAACGACAGCTTCAGCTTCTGATAGAGGTTCGCGTTCGGCAGCTTCAGCAGCTCGATGTCTGCGGACGGATGCGACTTCTTGAAGCCAGCGACGGCTTCGGCGAGGCCCTTGCCGTAAATATCGTCACGCCCGGCGATCACGAGATCGGCCGCGCTCACGCTCGTCGTCACGACGAACAGGCCAACGGCGGCGGCAACAGCGGCTGACAAGGCGCGCAGACGGATAGACAGTTTCATGCGATCTCTCACTGGGTTGACGATGGCATCGAGCTTTGTTTGCACACGTGTGCAAACTCATCACTGAAAAATGCCACTTGCATGGCATGACCGTCATTCTGGCGAGGGATCGTTAAAGAATTGTGGCAAGCGAGCGGCCCAGCCTCGCTAAAGTTTTCGGCTCAGGTGCCGAAGAAAGACTTCATGCCCCGAAAAGTTGAGCATTGACGTCATGCGAACAAAGGTTGCGATGAAATGCATGACTTCGGGGTACACACGGGGAAAGGCAGCGGTACGCCTTGGAAGTCAGATGTCGAGGAGAAAAATTATATGTGGGTGAAAGCAGTGCTGTGCACGCTTGCCAGTGTGGTGATGATGCAGGCGGCGCATGCCGACGAAGCGGGAGACTGGATGACGGTGGCGGAAACACCGAAGTCGGTCTGGCAAGGAAAGCGCGGTAGCGGTTCGATGACCAATGTCGACGGCAAGAAGAACAACGGTTACAAGTACCTCTATCAGAAGAAGAATAAGACGAACAACACCTACGACTACGGCCAGGCCGTGGTGTTGCTCGAAGCGTGCCGCAAGGGTTACGGGTTCGTGTACTACAACGGCATGGAAGGCCAGTACGTGAGCAAGGACCAATTCGTTCGATTCGGCCCGACGGTGGCCGACAACATCGGCTCGATGGCCTGCCTCAGTTGGGACAACGAGACAGGGCAGATCTCGCTTGCCGAGAAGAAAGACGCGTGGGAGTTCATCGCGTCGGTCAAGGACTCGGGCAACAAGGTCTATCTGAAGAACGATACGGCACGCAAGCGCACGTACAAGGGCAAGCCGTCCGTGTCGATTTTGTCGCGCTTCGACAATCTGCGTGACAACACTTTCGATTACAACGAGGTCATCATTGCGTCGTCGGATTGCGAACGCGGGTACGGCACCCTGTACGAACTGAATTTCGACGGCGGCGTTTCCGACAAGTGGGATATCGCGCTGAACGGCAAATCGGTCGCTTCAGCGGTTGGCGATGCAGTCTGCAGCAAACGATGAGGCAATGATTCGCTAGCCGCAAATAAAAATGGGCGCATCACAGCGCCCATTTTCATTGCGTCACGACGGATTACGCATCCGGACGCGCGCCCTTCATCACCACGGCCGCGTGTCCGGCAGCATCGCCGTGGCGACGCCCTGCCATCTCGCTGCTGCCCGGATCGCCAGCAGGCAGACGGTGATTTTCGATGTCCTGCACGACCTGAATCGCCGTGGCGTCGATGCCATCGGTCAGCGGCTTCGGATCGAGGCCGATACCCAGAACCATCACGGCCATCGCACCAAGCAGTGCGAACTCGCGGCGGCTCACATCCTTGAGCGACGCCACACGGGCGTTGCCCACACGACCGAAGATCACGCGCTTGTACATCCACAGTGTATAGGCCGCGCTCAGCACCAGCGTGAGCGACGCAAGCGCGCCGATCCAGAAGTTCGCCTTGATCGCGCCCATCAGCACGAGAAACTCGCCGACGAAGCCCGAGGTACCCGGCATACCGACGTTCGCCATCGAGAACAGCATTGCGAAGGTCGCGAAGCGCGGCATCGTAGCGGCCACCCCGCCATAGGCATCGATGGATGAGCTACCGGTGCGGTCGTACAACATGCCCGTGCACAACAGCATGGCACCCGAGACGATGCCGTACGAAATCATCTGCATCACGGCGCCATCGGTCCCCATCTCGGAGAAGAGGAACAGACCCAGCGTCACCAGCCCCATGTGCGCCACCGCCGAGTAAGCCAGCAGCTTGCGCAAATCGGTCTGCACCAGCGCCACCAGACTCGCGTAGATCACCGCGACCAGCGAGAGCACCACCATCAGCGGCGCGAGGAAATGGCTGGCGTCCGGCAGCAGCGGCAGGTTAAAGCGCAGCAGCCCGTAACCACCCAGCTTAAGCATGCCGAGCATGACGGCCGCACCGGTCGGTCCGTCGAGGTGCACCTCGGGCAACCATGTGTGGACCGGCCACATCGGCACCTTGACGGAAAACGCGCCAAGAAAGCCGATGAACAGCATCACCTGTATCGCGAGCGGCAGGTGCAACGTCTGCCAGCGTGCAATGTCGAAACTCTGCGTCTGCATGTACAGGTAGAGCATCGAGACCAGCATCATCAGCGAACCGGTCAGCGAAAAGAAGAAGAACTTCACTGCTGCGCGCGTGCTGTTAGCACGACCGTAAACACCGATCAGCAAGTACAGCGGCAGCAACGTCGCTTCGAAGAAGACGAAGAACAGCATGCCGTCCTGCGCTGTGAATACGCCCTGCATCAGACCGGAGAGCACAAGGAAGCTGCCGAAGTACGCACTCATGCGCGTGGTCACCGCACGCCACGACGCCAGCACGACGATGATCGTCGTCACACCGGTCAACGCCACGAGCCACAGCGAGATGCCGTCGATGCCCACATGCCACGACGCGTCGAACGAGTCGATCCAACGGAAGCGCTCGACGAATTGCAAACTGGAAACACTGGTTCGGAACCCGCGCACGAGGGGCACGAGCGGCACAGCCGATATCACGGCGGCGACGAGCGACGCCCAGCGAACGGTATTGGGGAATCGATCCCGGCCGAGCAGCATGACGAGCGCGCCAGCCACGATGGGAAGCCAGATCAGAAGGGACAGGATGGGAAACATGGGGGGTCCTGGTGTGCCGCAACAAAAAACGAGCGCAAATGCGCTACGTTGACGGCGCCAGGGGCGAACCTACCCCGCGCGTATCGCGAGAGCGAAACGCGCAAATCGAGGCCGTTCAATGCCTGCGGGAGGGGACGCCGGGCGCAGGGGCGTCAACGAAGGTGGCAAGCATACGCGTCCGAAATAGATTTTGCATCGCAGCAAATTTTACAAATGATTGCGAGCGATTCGTCCGACCGGCCGGTCGGCAATTGTCGCGTCGACGAGAACGCCGCGCGACAAAGGGCCGCGCTCCGGATGCGCACGCGCGTGACAAAGTCAATCGATGCGCGCGCCGATTTCGTCAATAACGCATTGTGGAATTCGAGGACAGTACGGCGCGCTGCTCAGACCTTGGGGCGACGCAGATCGAACATCGGACCGATCTCGGCATAGTCACCGAGATAGCCCGCGCGCATGACCGGATGCGCTTTAGCCGTATCGAAGAGACCGTCTTCGCGCAGGAACTCGCGACGAATGTGCACGCCGACCACCTGCCCCAGCGCAAGCCAGTTGTTCATCGGCTTGCCGTCCAGATCGTGCATACGCACGATCTGGAGCAACTTGCATTCGAGCGACGCGGGCGACTCTGCCACGTGCGGCACGTCCACATTCACGCCGGGGGCTTTGGTCAAGCCAGCCAGTTCGAATTCGTCAACCTCGTGGGGCACGGGGGCGGACGTCCGGTTCATCTGCTCGACGAGCGACTTACTCGTCAGATTCCAGACGAACTCCCGCGTGGCTTCGATGTTTGCGATGGAGTCTTTGTAGCCCTCGCTGCAAAACCCGATGATGGCCGGGAACGACGCGAAGGCTCCGAAGAAGCTATAGGGCGCGAGGTTAACGCGGCCTTGCGCATCGCGGCTCGAAATCCAGCCGATCACGCGCGGCGCGACAATCGCCTTGAACGGATCGTGAGACAGGCCGTGGCCTTTGGCCGGGTCGTAGAAGTGAACGTCGTCGGGATGGGGCATGGGGTCAGTCATCAGCTGTGTTGCGGGATTGCGTCGATGCTATCGCACTCTGCAAGGTTGCGTCGGCCGACCATTATTCAGAAGGTGCGCCACGCCCAAGTCGCGCAATCAGCTCGCCGTGCGCTGGCCACTGCGCAGCGAGCGCCATTGGGTCGGCCATCTCGAAGTCTTCGAAGGCGAAGCCCGGCGCGACGGTGCATCCGACCAGCGCAAAACTTGTCGACGGTGCGGGCTGCGCCGCGAACCAGTGGCCTGCGGGCACCACATGCTGCAACTGCTCGCCGTTCACGACATCGTGCCCGAGACACGTTGTCGTGAGCTGGCCGGACGGATCGATCTCGTGAATCCAGAGCGTGCCGCCGAGATGAAAGTGCCAGACTTCGTCGCTGCGAATGCGATGAAACGCGGAAAAGTCGTTCGCTTCGAGCAAATAGAGAATTGCAGTGGAGATGCTGCGCGGACCGGAGAAACCACCTGACAGCGCATCGGCGGCGACCGTACCAGCGGCCCGATACGTCTCGCGATAATGCCCACCCTCGGGATGTGGCACGAGGCCCAGCGAGGCGACGAGATCGGGGGCAGACGGCATATCGGACTCCTTGTAGGTCAATCGGGGGGAACAACGGAGGCGCTCGCAATGCCGATTCATCAGCCGAAACAATTATTCCGACCATCAAAACATCCATCTGCGTAGCGCGATCCCGTCACCTTAGCCCAAAATGCGCGCGGGTAAAGGGTTCCGCACATGGCGGCGGGGGAATCGGCGAGATTTATCGATTTGTGCGACGATTGCCATGTTGCGTCGCGCAAGGCGACGCGTTTTTCATTGCACGCGCCGCTTTGGCGCCGTCAGATCATGCCTGCCACTCTCAAGATTGACTTTGTCTCCGATGTCGCCTGCCCGTGGTGCGCCATCGGTCTTGCCTCATTGAAGACCGCGCTCGCCCGTCTGGGCAACGAGGTCGAAGCCGATCTGCATTTCAGCCCGTTCGAATTGAACCCCGACATGCCGGTCGAGGGTGTTCCGCTTGCCGACTATATGTCGCGCAAGTACGGCCTCTCCCCTGAGCAGTTGGCGCAGAATCAGGCGAACATCAGCGCCCGCGCCGCCGCCGAAGGTTTCCCGATGCGCATGGATCTGCGCACGCACGCTTACAACACGTTCGACGCGCATCGACTGCTGCACTGGGCGCAGACCCTGGGCAACGACAAACAGCTCGCCCTCAAGGAAGCCCTGTTGCGCGCGTACTTCGTCGACGGCAAGCGCACGAGTGATCCGGAAGTACTCGTCGACGCCGTACAACAGGCCGGTCTCGACACGGCACGCGCGCGCGAGATTCTGTCGACGGACGAATACGCCGATCAGGTGCGTGCGCTGGAGCGCCACTATCAGAATCTCGGCATCAGTTCGGTACCGGCGATCATCTTCAACAACCGCCATCTCGTGAGCGGCGGTCAGCCGCCGGAAGTCTTCGAGCAAGCCATCCGTCAGATTCTGGCCGAGGGCTGATCCGTCATGTCGTCGCTGCCTCCGACCGCCGACACATCGACGGTAAGCGCGCCGCCCGCCCCTGCCGCGGCGCAATTGCACGAGCCTCCCGCCACCGGACGCGGGCTCGCCATGACGGCGATTTTGCTCGCCGTCTCGCTCGCCAGTCTCGATACCGCCATCGCCAACACGGCCTTGCCGCAGATGGCGCTCGATCTGAATACGACGCCGTCCGCCTCGGTATGGATCGTCAACGCTTACCAGTTGGCGATGGTCGCAACGCTGCTGCCCTTCGCGTCGCTGGGTGAACGCGTCGGCCACAAGCGCGTGTTCATGTGGGGCGTGGCGGTGTTTCTCGCGGCGTCGCTGCTCTGCGCGCTCTCGCCGTCACTCGGCTTCCTTGCGGGTGCGCGGGTGTTGCAAGGGGTGGGCGCCGCGGCGGTCATGAGCGTGAACATCGCGCTGATCCGCTTTCTGTATCCGGCAGCGCAGTTGGGACGCGGTGTCGGGCTAAACGCGTTGATCGTGGGCATCTCGTTCGCCATCGGGCCGACGGTCGCGTCGCTCGTGCTGGCGTTCGCGAGCTGGCCATGGCTGTTCCTGATCAACGTGCCGACGGGATTGCTGGCGCTGGCATTCTCGCGTCGCAACCTGCCCGACACGCCGCGCAGTGAGCATAAGCCGGACATGATTGCGGCGTTGCTCAACGTGCTGACGTTCTCGCTGCTGATCTTTGCGCTTAGCCAAAGCGCGCAGCAGGCCGACTGGCATCTGACGCTGGCCTGCTTCATCGGCGCGCTCGTCTTTGGCTGGGCCTTGATCCGACGCGAACGCGACCATCGCGCGCCGATGCTGCCGGTCGATCTGATGCGTCTGCCTGCGTTTGCGTTGTCCACGCTGACAGCCATCTGCGCATTCGCGACGCAAGGGTTGGGACTGGTCTCGCTGCCCTTCTACTTCGAAAACGTGCTGCATCGCAGCCCCATCGAAACGGGCTTCCTGATGACACCGTGGCCGTTCTTCGTGGCCGCGATTGCACCGGTGGCAGGACGTCTGTCGGACAAATATCCCCCGGGTGCGCTGGGTGCGATCGGTCTGGCGATGCTGAGTGCGGGTATGGCGTTGCTGGCGATCATGCCGGAGCATGCGCAGTTGTGGGATATCGGCTGGCGTATGGCGTTGTGCGGGCTGGGCTTCGGCTTCTTCCAGTCGCCGAACCTGAAGGCGTTCATGCACAGCGCACCGCCGGAGCGCAGCGGCGGCGCGAGCGGCATGGTCGGGACATCGCGTTTGCTGGGTCAGGCGACGGGTGCCGCACTCGTCGCACTGGCGCTGGGCCTGTTCGGCACGCACGGTTCGACGTGGGCACTCGCATGGGGTGCAGCGTTCTCTGCGGCAGGATGTCTGGCGAGTGGGTTGCGACTTGTTGGAAAGCGCGCGCACTGACTGACGTTAGATCCCGTCGTAAAACAAAGCCCCGCCGAGCGCGGGGCTTTGTCGTTTCTGGTGACCTGCAAGGGTTGCCAGATGCACGCTGATCGATTCATTCCACCGTCACCGACTTCGCCAGATTCCGAGGCTTATCCACGTCCGTCCCACGCGCGACGGCGGCGTGATACGCCAGCAACTGCATCGGGATGGTGTGGAGAATCGGGGACAGCAACCCGTAGTGTTCGGTCAAACGAATCACCTCGATATCCGGGCCCGGCGATAACCCGCAATCGCTGTCGGCGAAGACGTACAGCTTGCCGTTACGCGCGCTCACTTCGTGCATGTTCGATTTCAGCTTCTCCAGCAGACGGTCGTTCGGTGCGACCGCCACCACCGGCATCTCGTCGCTGACCAATGCGAGCGGCCCGTGCTTGAGTTCCCCCGCCGGATACGCCTCCGCGTGAATGTACGAAATCTCCTTCATCTTCAGCGCCCCTTCCATCGCTACCGGAAAATGCAGGCCGCGTCCGAGGAAAAGAATGTCCTGACGCCGCGTCAGTTGCTCAGCCCACGCAATGATCTGCGGCTCCAGCGCCAGCACTTTGGCAATCGCATCCGGCAAGTGACGCAACGCTTTCAGATGCTGCTGCTCGTCCTCGTCCGACAACCGGTTACGGCTCTGTGCCAGCGTCAGCGCCAGAATGAATAGCGACACCAGTTGCGTTGTGAAGGCTTTCGTCGACGCCACGCCAATCTCCACACCCGCCCGCGTGAAGAACGTCAGCGCACACTCGCGCGCCAGTGCGCTCGTCGCCACGTTGCAGATCGCCAGCGTGTGCAACATCCCGCGTTGCTTGGCGACGTGGACCGCGCCGAGCACGTCCGCCGTCTCCCCGCTCTGCGAGACCGCAACGACCAGCGTCTTCGGATTAGCCACGCTGTCGCGGTAGCGATACTCGCTCGCGATCTCCACATTCACCGGCACCTGCGCGAGACTCTCGATCCAGTACTTCGCCGTGAGCGCCGCGTGATAGCTGCCGCCGCAAGCGAGCAACAACACCGAGTCCACCGCGTTGAACACGCGCCACGCGTTATCGCCGAACAACTCCGGCATGATCGACGTAACATCCAGCAGCGTGTCGGCCACGGCGCGCGGCTGCTCGAAGATCTCCTTCTGCATGTAATACCGATACGGCCCGAGATCCGCCGCACCACTGTGCGCCGCCACCCGGTTCACCGCACGCTCCACGCGCTGTCCCTGAGCATCCACAACCCAGTAGCGATGCAGTTGCACGTCGGCGATGTCGCCGTTCTCCAGATAGACGATCCGGTCGGTGACGTTGGCAAGCGCAATCGCATCGGACGCGATGAAGTTCTCGCCGTCACCCACGCCGAGAATCAAGGGCATGCCATCGCGCGCCCCGACCAGACGATGCGGCTCGTCGCGACAGATCACCGCAATCGCATAACTACCGCGCAGTCGGGCCGCCGCCGACTTCACCGCTTCGAACAAGTCACCGTCGTACAGATGATCGATCAGATGCGCGATGACCTCGCTGTCAGTCTGGCTCGCGAAGACATAACCTTGCGCCTCAAGCTCCGAGTGCAGTTCCTCGTGGTTCTCGATGATGCCGTTATGCGAAAGCGCGATACGCGGAGTCTCGGCATTCGGCGAGAAGTGCGGATGCGCATTGTCCGTGACCGGCTTGCCATGCGTCGCCCAACGCGTGTGGGCAATGCCGGTGTATCCCGTCAAGCCGAGACGACCGACCTCCTCCTGAAGATTCGCCACGCGCTCGACGCTGCGGGCACGCACCAGCTCACGCTCGCGATACAGCGCGACGCCACATGAGTCGTACCCGCGATACTCCAAACGCTTCAGACCGTCGACCAGATTGGGAACGATGTCCCGTTGTGCGACCGCGCCGATGATTCCACACATAACGCTTCTCCGAAATGATTCGTTGCCAGCCAGTGAAGCGATGGTAGAGTTGGCGCCATGAAATTAATCATCAATCTTTTTAAATTTATGAAATTTAAATTCACACACATGTCAGACTGAAATAAAATTTCACTTCATCAGCATCTGCCCAGAAACCTCATGCCAAGCCTCACCCTCGACGATCTGGACTTAAGAATCCTCGGCGCGCTGCAACTGGACGCATCGATCTCGAACCTGGAACTGTCGCGGCGGGTGCACGCCTCAGCCCCCACCTGCTTGCGACGCGTGCGCGCGCTACGGGAGGCGGGTGTCATTGCCCGCCAGATCACTATCGTCGACGCCGCGAAGCTCGGCCCAACGCTGACGGCCGTTGTCGAAGTGAGCCTCGACCGGCAAGCCGCCGAGGATTACGACACCTTCGAGACCTACATCTGCAACGAGCCGTCTGTGACACAGTGCTACCGCGTCTCGCCGGGACCGGACTTCGTCGTGATTGCGGAGGTACGGGACATGGCCGCTTACGACGAACTCGCCCGGCGGCTCTTCAAAAGCTCGGCCAACATTCGCAACGTGCGCACATTCTTTTCCACGCGCCGCGCGAAGTTCGAAGCGAATGCGCCTGTGACGCCAGTTCAACCGAACCCTTCTCGATGAATGAAAATGTTCATTTGAACATTTGATATCGTCATTTGAATGTCACTCTCGGCTGTCAAAGTGGCGCCCATTCCAGAACGAATGTGCACATCACGACCGCCCGATGGACCTTTCAGACCGTCAGACCCGCATCGTCGCCCTCTTCCGCCAGCACGGCGAAATGAGTGTCGACGCCCTCGCCGAGCACTTCAGCGTTGCCACGCAGACGATTCGTCGCGACGTGAATGCGCTATGCGATGCGAATGTGCTGCGCCGTTATCACGGCGGTGCGCGTCTGATGACGCCGGGCGCCAACCAGCCCTATGAAGTACGGCGGGTGCGCAACCTCGAAGGCAAACTGCGCATCGGTCACGCGGCGGCTGAACGCATTCCTGACGGTGCGACCGTGTTGCTCGGCATTGGCACCACGCCGGAACAGGTGGCCGTGGCGCTCGTGCATCGCAAACGTCTGTGCGTCATCACGAACAATCTGCGTGCCGCACTAGTTCTGGCGAGCAACCCGGAACATCGCGTGATCGTCCCCGGCGGCGAACTACGCTCACCCAACCCCGAGATTCTGGGCGACGAAGCCGACCGGCTGTTTCGCGCCTATCGTGCCGACGTCGGCGTGTACAGCGTGGGCGGCATCGACGACGACGGCACGCTACTCGATTACGACCGCGTTGAAGCAGCCTCACGCGAAGCGCTGCGCGACGCCAGCCGCTATCGCATTCTCGTTGCAGACGCGTACAAGTTCACCCGCAAGCCCAGCGTGCGCGGTGGGCAACTCGACGAGCAGGATCTCGTCATTACCGACGGCCCGCTGCCTGCCCCGCTGCACCATCGCGTATGCGGGGACTCGCCCGAAATTCTCGTCGTTTGATCAGACCGCTCCGAACACTCCGACACTCATCGCTCACGCCCTCGCCAGAGACCGCACATCATGTCATCCGCTTCGTTTCGCGCTTCCACCGTCCGCCTCGCTGCCATCAGCGTGGCCGCCCTCGCCTGCGTCTTCGGTGCGCTTGCGTCGTCTGCCGCCAGCGCCGCCCCGTTGATCGTCGCGCATCGCGGCGGCACGGGCGACACGCCTGAAAACACCGTGAGAGCCTTCACCAACGCGCTGCAAAACGGCGCGCAGGCGCTGTGGATGACGGTGCAGGTTACGCGTGACGGTGTGCCCGTGATGTATCGTCCGGCCGATGTCTCGGCACTCACGGACGGTCGCGGCAAGCTCGCCGATCTCGACTACGCCGACGTGAAGAAGCTGAACGCCGGTTACGCCTTCTCCCACAAGGACGGCAACGGCCAGATCGTCTACCCCTTCCGCGACCATCCGCTGCCGATCCCCACGCTGCGCGAAGCGCTGGCCGCCGTGCCCGGCAACGTGCCCGTGCTGCTCGACATGAAGCAGACGCCTGCCGCGCCGCTGGTCGAAGCCGTCATCAAGGTGCTCGACGACACGAACGCCTGGTCGCACGTGCGTCTCTACTCGACGGAGGCGGAGGCCACGGACCGCATGCGCGCCCGTCGTCCGCAAGCGCAACTCTTCGAGTCGCGCGATGCCACCCGCAATCGTCTGGTTGCCGCCGCCCTCGCGGGCCAGTGCGCCGCGCCGCCCGCCCCGGGCACTTGGGCGGGCATCGAATTCCATCGTCAGGTCGAAGTGGTGGAGCGCTTCACGCTCGGTGAAGGCGTGTCGAAGATCGTCGCGAACTGGTGGACACCGGCCGCCGTGCAGTGCTTCAAGTCTCGTGGCGACGTGCACCTCGTCGCGTTCGGCGTTGAAACGCCGCAGGACTTCGAAGCCGCATCGCAACTGGGCTTCGACGCCGTGATGACAGACTCCCCGGCGCGTTTGCGCGCCGCGTTGGTGAATCAGGGGAAAGACACGGCGAAGTAATACGCGCACTCACGACAGAGCAACGTAAAAACGTAACACCGGGGACGCGCGTCGATATCTGACGCCCGCCCCGACTTCCCGCTGATCCTTCGTCTTACGCATGCGGGAAGCCGAGTTTCATATTTTTAGGATTCCTAATTTCTCATGTGACGCGAAATCCCGGGAAACGACACCGGGCCGCGCCTCACCCTTTAGCCTTGCCTCGCTCAGGAAACACGCCATGAAGGTTTTCGTCCACTCGCCCCTCGCCCGTGCCGTCGCACTGGTCATCGGCTTCGGCGCCGCTACGCTCGCGCACGCCCAGTCCAACATCACGCTTTACGGCATTGTCGACGGCGGCGTCGGCTACGCCAGCAATGTCGCCAGCGTGACACGCTCAGGTGCAGCGGGCCGCCCGGCCACCATGACCGGTGCATCGAACTATGCGTTCCAGAGCGGAACGTGGCAAGGCAGCCGCTGGGGCATGCAGGGCACGGAGGATCTCGGCGGCGGCCTGAAGGCATTGTTCCGCCTCGAGAACGGCTTCAATCTCGGCAACGGCACCGCCAGTCAGGGGGGCGCAGAGTTCGGCCGTCATGTGTATGTCGGCTTGCAGGACAAAGCGTACGGCACCGTCACGCTTGGCCGTCAGTACGATCCGCTGATCGATCTCGTCGGCTCCGTCGGTGGCACCGCACTGCTCTCGGGCGTTGCCGCTCACCCGGGCGACGTCGACAACCTCGACCACAGCTCGCGCGTGAACAACAGCGTCAAGTACCGCTCGCCGACGTGGGGCGGCTTCACGTTCGGAGCGATGTACGGCTTCGGCGGGCAGCCCGGCACGATGGGACGTCAGAACACCTGGGGCCTCGCAGGGCAGTACGCGAACGGCCCGCTGACGTGGGGCGTCGGCTTCTCGCACGCCAACAACGACAAGGCGAGCGCCACGGACACGACCATCGGTAGCTGGGCGGGTTCGTCCGAGTCGGCTTTCGCGTCGTCGATCAATGCAGGCTACGCCAGCGCCAGGGCGCGCGACGTGATCGCCACGTCGATGACCTACCAGATCGGCGACACCACGCTGGGCGCGAATTACAGCCACACCGAATATTCGGCGGGTACGTACTCGCGCTTCACGCGCACGGCGAAGTTCGACACGGTAGGTGTGCTTGGGATGTATCGCTTCACGAACGCCTTCCGTCTGGGTGGCGGCTATAGCTTCACGAACGTGAACGCCCCGGCGGCGAACGCTTCGGGCGCGAAGTATCACCAGTTCAACCTGGCGGCGTTCTACAACCTGTCGAAGCGCACGGAGCTGTATGCGCTGGCGGGCTACCAAAAGGCCTCGGGCAGCACGCTCGACGCCTTCGGCAACGTGATCGACGCGACGGCCTCGGTCGGCGACGCCGCGAACGGCATGTCGTCCGCCACCAATTCGCAGACGGTGGTGCGCCTGGGCGTCAGCCACGTGTTCTGAAGCGGGGGCGGGATACGGACAACGGCCCTCGCGGGCCGTTGCTACCGTTGCCACCCTGGGACGTCGGATGGCGCCGAACGAAATCGGATTACGCCGCCTGCGCAGGCAACGCCGGGACAATCTCTACGCGCGGACGCGGCAACGTCGTGACCGCGTGCATCTGCGCACGCAGCCAGTCGCGCGGACTGCTGCCGGTCTTGCGACGGAAGGCGCGCGCGAGCGCCGACGCACTGTCATACCCGACCTCCTCCGCCACGCGAGCAATCGGCTGACCGTCGCGCAGACGCTTTTGCGCCAGACCGATGCGCCAATCCAGCAGATAGTCTGCAGGCGACTGTCCAACCACCTCACGAAACTGCGCGGCGAAGTTCGCGCGCGACATGTTGGCAGTGCTCGCCAGCGACTCGACCGTCCACGCTTCGCCGGGTTGATTGTGAATGACGTTCAGTGCACGCGCGAGACGCGGATCGCCCAGCCCCGCCAGCATGCCGAAGCTCACCAGACGATGCTCAAGCACATGTCGCAGCAACTGAATCACGAGAAGCTCGAACAGACGGTCCATGACGGCCAAACGTCCGCAGTTCTGGCCGAACGCTTCTGCGAACAGCCAGTTCAGTGTGAGTTCGAGCGTGGAGAGCGATTTCGTCGGCAGGACGAGAAACTCGGGCAATGCGGCGACCAGCGGATTGTTGTGGCCACCGTCGAACGATAACGACCCGCACACCAGTTCTGTGCGGTCCGCCTCGCCCGAGAGCAATTGATGATGGTTGCGGCGCGGGAAGAAAATCAGCGACGGCTCGACGATCTGTTGTCGCGAACCGTCCTCCATCACGAGCGCGACTTCGCCCGAACGGAGCAAGTGTAGGTGGCCGCCGTCGTGGGCGTCGACACCGTAGCTGGCGAGACCGCAGAGGCCGCCGCTATGAAACACACCGGCGCGAACGCCGAAATTCGAAATCAGGGTGGAGAGCCGGTCCATGGCGCACTCGTCGAAATAACCCGGTGCGCCGATTATGGAGGATTTACGCAACCCTTGCTTGGACCGCTCTTCGCCCCGCTCCTTGCCCTTGTCATGCCTTGGCAGAAGCTCAACTAACGTATTTACCCGACACGCGATCAGGCGCGATTGTCGGCGGCAGCAGCGACCGGCGTGGCCGTCCCGATTTCCGAACGCACTTCCGCGCGCGAGCGACCAACCGACGCACCTTGTTGCAGCAGCGACGGATACGTTTGCAGCGATTGATCCAACTGGCCAGATGCGCGTGCCACACGCAATTCTTCCAACACTTGTGCGCGGCTCACACCTTGCGAAGCAACGGGTTGACCGGCGTCAGCGGTTTGGGTTTCGGCAAAAGCCGAAACGGAAGCCAGCGATGCGGTGGCGATAAGGGCAGCGGCGAAAATACGAGCGTTCATGATGAAACTCCTTTCGGTCGGCAACGTGTGCCGTAAGTCGTTTTCCCTTGTGCGTCCGTCCGAATCACCGGAGGAGCGCTAGCGGGCATGACTAGAGATTACGAAAGGACAGCGCGGCTTGCACGGCAGGACGTCTGCAAGATGCGACCATTCGTCCAGTTCTGACGAACGTGATTGGCGCGCGCTATGGCGTCGATAGCGAACGCTGATCGGATGGCCGAAAAAGGGGGGATTACGGCTGTTGCGCAGCGTCTCAGACGCTGGTGGCCCGCCGTCTGACTTTGATGTCCGAGACCGGAACAACCGCCGCCGCCGCATCACCAAGAAGACGACGCAACACATTCGGCTGGTTGACGAGGTCGGCCAGCGTGTAGCGGTCGAGCACCGCGAAATACGAACGCAGCGCCTCGCCCAGCACGCCGCGCAGATGGCACGCCGACGTGATGACGCAAGCGTTATCGCCCTGATGGAAGCACTCCACCAGCGCGAAATCGGGCTCCATCGCGCGCACCACTTCCCCGAGTCCGATGCGCTCCGGCGCGCGGCCCAGACGAATGCCGCCCGAGCGCCCGCGCACGGTATGCAGAAAGCCCAACTGGCCGAGCTTCTGCACGATCTTCACGAGGTGATTCTTGGGAATGTCGAAGGCGTCCGCCACGGACTGCACGTGCACAAGCTCGTCGGGATGAACCGCGACGTAGATCAGGGTGCGCAGACTGTAATCGGTATGGTCGGTAAGTCGCATCGACGGCGGACAAGGAACGGCGGCGGGAACAACTGAGGCGTCACAGCACTGTGATGCCCCGGATGATGTTGCGAGGCAGTTTAACATGGCCCTGACATGCATCTTATCCCTCATGCCTGGCGAATGGCCGCAGAGGATTTGAGTGAAAGACGATGCGATATTGCAGGTGCACTCCCTCAAGACAGTACGCGTGACTAATTCATGAAAGCGCGCACGCAACGGGGATCGGACGATACCAACGCTCCGGACACCCGTGCAGACATCGGCGTTCTGGCGCGCTCTAACCACCTAACGAACGGAGTCTCCATGGAACGCTCCCCCGCGACCAACATGCATAGGCCGGCCAATCTCCTCAGCGCAAACGAACTAACGCCCGCATCTCGTCCAACGAAGCACCTTTGGGAGGAACTGTCCTGCCTATTTCTCACCGACAAGGCACTCGATGCATCGTCAGCGCTCCAACTACTAGTCGAAGCAACGTCGGCATCGCAACAAGTCACTGCGTTTCCCCGCTTGGCACAATGTGTCGCCCCGGCATATTCGGACGCTTTGCATTGGCGAGTTCGCGACGGCGAGCCCCCAAACTTTCACGTCGGCAATCACATCGTCGGAGGTTGTACCGACTGGATGTCGCTTACCGATGCTCCGATCTCGCTACCCGACGAAGACCGAGTGCTGCTACGCAATACCCTTCGGAATCACGCGCTTCCGACAAGCGAGTCAGGCACTCGCTCGAATTTGAACTTGATCCTGGAGATGCTCGATACCACTTCGCGCTTAGAAACACCGAGAGATCAGACTCCCATAGCTCGTGATGTAACCCCCACCCCGATGGTGCGCAATGCTTCACTACGCCCGCTCAATATTCAGGTCAGGGAATTGACCTCAGACGACGCACCGATTTTTCAGAATCTGCGACTTCATGCACTTCAGCGGAACCGATCTTCGTTCGAAGCCAATCTCGAGGAAGAAGCCACATTGAGCGCCACGTCAGCGTGGACCAAGGTCACAATGAATCCTGCGGGAATCATCTTGGGTGCATTCGATGGCGGCAAGCTGGTCGGGACCGTCGGGCTGCGCTTCGCGCTCGCGCAAAAGCGTTCGCACATCGGCACAGTCTGGGGAGTGTACGTTCACGAAACGGCAGCGAGGCGAGGCGTCGGACGTCAACTGCTTTTGTCCGTGATCGCCATCGCTCGCTCAATGCCCCAACTGGTGCGCCTCAGTCTTACGGTCAATACCGCCTCGACAACAGCAGTCTCGCTTTATGAGTCCCTAGGCTTCGTGAAATTTGGGAGGGATCCGGATGCGCTTCGTTGCGATGGTCAATCTTACGATCGTTTCCATATGCATCTCCCGTTGGATAGCACCTTCACTCCGACATAGATGCACGGACACTTCACCCGCCCCCGAACCCTCCCAACTCCACACCCCATAGACTTACCAACGCATCGTCAGCCCGCCCATCCACGAATAATCGTAGGTTTGCGGGTTCAGACCGCGTCGATACCCGACATCGAGATCCATCCATGACGTCGGGCTATAGATGGCTCCGAGAATCATGAAAGCCGGGTTCGTCTTCTGCGCAAAATCGGGGTTTTGCGACGTACCAACGTCCAGAATCAGTTGCGTCGACGGCAACACGCGATACAACACCGCTGCCGACGCCTTCCACACCCCCTGCCGCTGCCCCTGACGGTTCGCCTGATAGGCACCGCCGGCGTTGGCCAGGAAGGTCCAGTCGTCGATCTGATACTGGGCGAGCAGCGTTGCACCGGCGTTCACCCGTCCCGTGCCCAGTCCGCGCTGATCGTTGCCCGTCGGAAAGCTCAGATACGGCTTGAGGCCGATGCTGAACGCTCCGTCGTCGTACATGCGCCACTTGGCCCCCGTCTCCACGTCGCCAACGCCACTACCCGCGCTCTCGGAGCGGTTCTGGATATTCGTATAAGGCACGTTGACGTACAGATCGAGCGCCTCGCCGACACCGCGCGTGAGCGTGCTGTTCCAGAGCGTCTGACGACCGATGTCCTCCTGCTTCGACGTGACTTCGCCATTCGTCTCGAACTGCCAGTTGCCGTCGCCCTGCGTGCCCGTGTCGTCGGAGGTCAGCGGGTGTGCAGCGAACGCGCTGAGCGGGCAGGACAGCGCGAGATACATCAGTTGCTTCTTCATGAGTCGTTCTCTTTTTTCGTATGCCGTCCCGGGCGGCACGTCAACGCATGCGCCGGGACGAAAGTGTGTGGAGGCAGCGCCCCCGCCCTATCCGGGCGGGTGGCATTGCAACTGCAATGTGTGAGGCAAGCTTTCAGGCTTCGCTCATGAATCAGAACCAGCGGCCGAAGCGGCGGATGTAGACCGTCTTCACCATCTGCGCCAGCGCAATGTACCCAAGCATCGTTGCCACGAGCCAGTAGAAGTACGAGAACGGCAGGCTGACGAAGCCGAACGCCTCGGCGAACGGCGAGTACGGCAACCAGCAAGCGATCGCAATGGCGACGGACGTCGAGAGCATGATCGGCAACGCAGGCGTGCTTTGCAGGAACGGAATCTTCTGCGTGCGCAGCAAGTGCACGACCAACGTCTGCGAGACGAGCCCTTCGATGAACCAGCCCGAATTCATGATGACCTGACCGGCATCGCCACCATGAGCGTGATACAGCGCACCCGCACCGAAGACCGTCCACATCAGCGCATAGGTCGTGATGTCGAACACCGAGGAGGTCGGCCCGATCCACAGCATGAAGCGGCGGATGTTGCTGGCGTCCCACTTGCGCGGCTTCTTCAGGAACTCCGGATCCATGCGGTCCCACGGCAGGAACATTTGCGAGATGTCGTAGATCAGGTTCTGGATGAGCAACTGCATCGCCAGCATCGGCTCCCACGGCAGGAACGCGCTCGCCACCAGCACCGAGAACACGTTGCCGAAGTTCGAGCTGGCCGTCATGTTCAGATACTTGAGGATGTTGCCGAACGTCTCGCGGCCCTTGATCACGCCCGCTTCGAGAACCATCAGGCTCTTTTCCAGGAGGATGATGTCGGCGGTTTCCTTGGCGATGTCCGCACCCGTGTCTACCGAGATGCCCACGTCGGCATCGCGCAGCGCCGGGGCGTCGTTGATGCCGTCACCGAGGAAGCCCACCGTATGGCCGTTGGCCTGCAACGCCTTGACCACACGCGCCTTGTGCAGCGGGGCGAGCTTGGCGAACACGGTCGTGCGTCCCACGACTTCGCGCAGCGTGGCGTCGTCCATCGGCTCGATGTCGGCACCGAGCAGCGGCGTGCCCGGTTCCAGCCCGACCTGACGGCACACCTTGATCGTGACGATGGGGTTGTCACCCGTGAGCACCTTGACCGTCACGCCATGCTCGCGCAGCGCGGCAATCGCCGGGGCGGCGGAATCCTTCGGCGGATCGAGGAAGGTCAGGAAACCGCACACCGTCAGCTCACGTTCGTCGGACGTCTTGTACTGCGTCTTCGTCTCGCCCGCCGGGATGTCGCGGGTGGCCACGACCAGTACACGGAAGCCGTCTTCGTTGTAAGCCTCGGCGCGCGCAATCAGCATGGCGCGGGCCGTGTCGTCGAGCGCACGCACGCCCTGCGGGGTCTTCACGTGCGTGGCCACGGACAGCATTTCTTCGACAGCCCCCTTCGTGATCATCTGATGCTCGCCGCGGTCGTTTGCGACCACGACAGACAGACGGCGACGCACGAAATCGAACGGCAGTTCGTCGATCTTGGCAAACGCGCGCGGCTGCACCGATTCGCCGATCTCGTTGGCGCGACGGATGATCGCCACGTCGATCAGATTGCGCTGGCCGCTCTGGTGATAGCTGTTGAGCCAGCCCAGACGCAGCACATCTTCCTGCTCGTCGCCCGCCACATCCAGATGCTGTTCGAGAATGATGCGGTCCTGCGTGAGCGTGCCGGTCTTGTCGGTGCACAGCACGTCCATCGCACCGAAGTTCTGAACCGAGTTCAAGCGCTTGACCACCACCTTGCGGCGCGACATCGCCAAAGCACCGCGTGCGAGGTTGGCGCTCACGATCATCGGCAGCATTTCGGGCGTCAGTCCCACGGCCACGGCCAGTGCAAACGTCAACGCGCTGACCCAGTCGCCTTTTGTGAGGCCGTTGATCATGAAGACGATCGGCACCATCACCAGCATGAAGCGGATCAGCAGCCAGCTCACACTGTTCACGCCACGGTCGAAGCTCGTCTCCACGCGCTTGTGGCTGACGACGTTCTTCGCCAACGCGCCGAAATACGTGTCGCCACCGGTGGCGACGACCACGCCCACGGCCGTGCCGCTCACGACGTTCGTCCCCATGAAGCAAACGTTGGACAGGTCGAGCAGGTTGGCATTGCCCTCGCCCGCAGCAATCGACGCCGACTTCTGAGCGACAGCACCGAGTGTGTCGTACTTCTCGACGGGCAACGCCTCGCCGGTCAGCACCGCCTGACTGATGAACAAGTCGCGCGATTCGATCAGACGCAGATCGGCCGGGATCATGTCCCCTGCCTGAAGCGTCACGATGTCGCCCACGACCAACTCGCGCATGGCGACCTCGTGACGCTCAGACTTGCCCGATGCCGACAAGCGGCGGCGCACGCTGGCCGTGGTGCGCACCATCGCCTTGAGCTTCTCGGCCGCCAGCAGCGACCGGAACTCGGAGAAGAAGCGCAGGAGACCGCTGATCGTCACCATCGTCGACAGGATGATGATGCCCTTGTAATCCTGATCGCCCGGATCGGCGAAGTAGACGTCGGTAAAGAAGCTGATCGTGACGAGCGCGAGCAGCACGAAGACAAACGGATTATTGAAGGCGCTGACGAGCTGACGTGTCCAGTGCGGCGGCTTGTCGTGCGCGATTTCGTTCGGCCCGTAGCGCGTCTGGCGCTGACCGACGTCGGCGAGCGGCAGGCCGCTGACATCGGTGCCGAGCGTGTGCAGAACCTGTTGTAGTGGTTCGGTCGCGAGACGTGCGACGACTTCGGGGCCCGAGAGCGGCAGGTCGGACGCTGTGGCGTTGTCGACGAAGCCGCGCTGCTTATGGCGGGAGCGGTGGTTATTTGTCATGACGATTTCCTGGCGCGACTTACGCTTGCCCTGAGGGGCGGAGCGGCCGGCCGGTCTCGTCAGTCGCTACCGAAGGTCATCTCTCCGGAAAAAAGCGCGAACGCACCCAGCCGCGCCGCGCAGCGCGCGGTCGGTGAAAGCAAAAAACTACGTGGATCTGGCATCGGATCGCCCGCCGGGAAGCCATACGTCAGAGGCATGGTCCCGACGGGCCACATTCGGCTACTTTCGTCTTCCATTTCGGACTCCTTATGTTCGTTGATTCGTTACGCGGGAAAACGCGCGTGGCGTCATCCGGCAGTGAGGGGTCGAATCGGTCGGCCGCGCGGCACTAGGCGTGCGCGGGCATCCCGCGAGTAGCCGCACGACGCGAGGCGTCGTCGGACCAGAACACGCGGCGCACGCTGCGCTCACCCGACAGCCGCATGACGAGCGACGTGAGCGAAGCGCGCGAACCCTGCGGGCAGTCGAGGGTGACGGTGGCGGACGCCTCGTCGCGGTCGCTCCAGCGGGTGATGCTGACGTGCGTGGCGCGCAGGCCGAGCGCGGTGAGATCGATGAACATCTGCTTGCGCAAGGCCCCGAGGGCCTCGGCCAGACAAACGATGGTCAGATGCGACACCGGTGTGGTGCGCGTCGGTTGGCTCTGGAAAGCCTGGAAGGTTTGAAAAGCTCGCATGATTTCCTCGCATGGCTGCGAAGTGTCGGTGCCGCATGTGAGCGCGCGGCACGGACGGCCGGCTCGCGAGAACGCATCGTTGCAACACACGCCACAAAACGCATGCGCAAGACGACAGCGCCCATCACAGGCACGACAGTGGAAACTTTTGCGGGAATGGCGCCGGAAACATACGCTCAGGGCGAGCGTTCAAGTGGCGCGAGACACCGCATCCTGCATGAGGACGCGGCACAGGGAAGGCTGTGGATCCTCAGGCAATCAATCGATCAAAGATCGAGGACTACTGGCATCGGAATTCACGGACTAACCCCTTAAATTGAAGACAGGGCGGATGGTAACTGAGGCCAAATTGGAGCGTCAAGCAATAAATGCTGCATCGCAAACATCTTCGGAATTCTCCTTAATACAACACCGACGTCGACCGCTCACGCCCATCCCACGGCCCTGAGCGACGACACCCCGAATTCGGCACTCCGATGTTTTGTCTATGCCCAAAGCACTTCAGATTGACAGGGATATTTCCCATACGTTATTAATAATGATTATCATTAACAAATTATTGGCATTTGTCTCAACTGCTGCATGACCGTTGTCGGCGTTCGCGCCGGTTCTGAGCGTCGTGAGTAGACCGAGCATCAGGCTGGATCATGCAAACCCCTGGCACCCTCCCCTCTACCGTCGAGATGTTGTACAGCCATCACCATTCCTGGTTGAAGGGCTGGTTGCATCGACGTCTGGGCAGTGCCGAACAAGCCGCCGACATCGCGCACGACACCTTCGTGCGATTGCTCGGCAGCGAGCGGGTCCCCGCCTCGTTCGACGAACCGCGCGCATATCTCACGACGGTTGCACAGAATCTCGTCTCGAATCACTGGCGACGTCAGAAGCTCGAACGCGCGTATCTCGAAGCGCTCGCACAGGTACCGCGCGACGTCGAATGGTCGCCCGAAACGCGCGCCATCATGCTTGAGACGCTGCTGGAACTGGATCGCCTCCTGGACGGCCTGCCGACCATCGTGCGGCAGGCGTTTCTGTATTCGCAGCTCGACGGACAAACGCACGCCCAGATCGCGGCCACGCTCGGCATCTCGATTCCGACGGTCAAGCGCTATCTCGCGAAAGCCTTGCAGCGCTGCTATTTCGCCGACTTGTCTTTTCTCGACTGAAGTTTCTCGACTGATGCCGCATCGTCAGCCCCCTCGCCCTCGGCCGTCCGGCCAACCCGACAACGCCACCGCCATGCCTGCCATTCGCTCAAGCTGGTACGACGCCACCACCGACGCCGCCAAACTACCGGCAGACGTGGCCGAGCGCGCAGTTGAGTGGCTCATCGAATTGCAGGGCGACGACGTCTCGCCGCAGACTGTCGCCGACTGGCACGCATGGCGCGACGCGCATTCCGATCACGAACGTGCGTGGCAACGCATCGAGTCTGTCAAAGGCAAGCTCGCGCCGCTCGCCGCGCCCGTGGAAGCGGGCGTCGCGCAGGCTGCGCTGGCGCCGAGCGCATCGCCTCAGCGCCGCCGCGCAGTGAAGTCGCTGGCGGTGCTGCTTTTCGCTGGTGGGGGCGCATGGGGTGTCTTGCATTCGTCGTCATGGCAACACTGGTCGGCCGACGTGCAAACCGCCGTGGGCGAGCGTCGCAAGTTGCAATTGGATGACGGCACGCAGCTCGTGCTCAACACCGACAGCGCCATTGACATCGTCTATCGCCACGACGAACGTCGCGTCAGGCTGATCGACGGCGAAGTACTGATTACGACAGCGCCGGACAACCATGTGCCGCCCCGTCCGTTTCTCGTCGAAACATCTCAGGGCACGGCACGCGCGCTCGGTACGCGTTACACCGTGCGTCAGTTCGACGACGGCACGCATGTCAGCGTGTTCAAGGGCGCAGTGGAGATTCGTCCGCGCGCCACATCCGAAAAATCGCTGATCGTGCAGGCCGGACACCACGCGCGCTACACGACGCACAGCATCTCCGAAGCCACAGAAACGCCCACGGACGACGCGACGTGGGCCGAAGGCTTCATCCTCGCGCGCAGCATGCGGCTCGGTGATTTCGTAGACGAGTTGGCGCGATACAGCAATGCATCGCTCTCGTGCGATGCCAGCGTGGCCAACTTGCGCGTGTCGGGCACGTTTCCGCTCGACGACGTCGGCAAGGTGCTCGACACACTCGGCACCACGCTCGCAGTGCGCACCGAGGCTGTCACCCGCTTCTGGGGCACCCGGGAAATCCGGCTCGTTCCGGCCTGAAGCAAGGATCGGACGACCGAATCCAGTTGCATTCACGCGGCTCAACAATTTTTTGAAAAAGGTGATCCGTTTCTGTTTTTCGCGGGTCATGGAAGTCGAGCACCACCGCTCTACTTCCACACGAAAGGTCAGATCATGGGTCACGTCCGTGGGCAGCAACAGCGCCCCAGCCAACTAAATTGGGTCCATCGCCGCACGCGGATGGCCTGCGCATTGGGCCGCATCGCCCTTGGCGCAGCCGTTGCCGCACCCACGGGCGCGGTCCTCGCAGTCGTCCTCACGCCGCTCGCAGCACAGGCCCAGAACACGGCCGCACCGGGCTCACGCGCCTTCGACATTCCCCCAGGCTCGCTCGAAGACGCACTGAGCCGCTTCGGTCGCGACGCGGGCATCATGCTGTCGTTCAAGCCCGAAGTCACGGCCGGACGTCGCAGCAACGGCCTCAAAGGCACCTACACGCCGCGTAACGGCCTCGACGCGCTCGTCGCTGGCACGGGTGTGGAAGTCGTCCCGCAATCGAACGGCAGCTTTCTGATTGCCCCTGCAAGCGGCGCAGCGAGCTTGGACGCCGCAGTCGCCCTGCCAACGACCCACGTCACCGCCACGTACGACACCGGTCTGCAACCGGCCTACGCGGGCGGCCAGATCGCGCGCGGCGGCAGCCTCGGCATGCTCGGCTCGGCCGACGCCATGGATGTGCCGTTCAGCACGATGAACTACACCGAGCAGATGGTGCGCGACCAGCAGGCGCGCACGCTGGCCGACGTCGTCATCAACGAATCGTCGGTGCGCATGCTGACCTCCAGCGGCGGATTCGGCGAAGACTTCCAGATTCGCGGCTACACGGTGTCCAGCAGCGACGTGGGCCTGAACGGCTTGTACGGCATGGCGTCTGCAAGCCGGGTACCTGCGGCCATCGTCGAGCGTATCGAAGTGCTCAAGGGACCGGGCACGCTGATGAACGGCATCGGCCCGAGCGGCAGTATCGGCGGCGCGATCAACGTCGTGACAAAGCGCGCGACGAGCGAGCCGATCACGCGTCTGACGACCACCTTCCAGAGCAAATCGCAACTCGGCGTCGAAGCCGACGTGGGGCGTCGCTTCGGCGAAAACCAGGAATGGGGCGTGCGTCTGAACGGCGTGTTCCGTGGCGGCAACACCACGCTCGACAACGGTAAACAGAACATCGGCTTCGGCTCGGTCGGCCTCGACTACACCACGCAACGTCTGCGCTGGACGCTCGACGCCTACACGCAGCACGAAGGCGACGACAACTTCCGTCCGCAGATCGGCTTCCAGTCGTCCGTCAAGAAGATTCCGGACGCCCCCTCGGGCTATCGCAACTTCTACCCCGGCAGCGAGCTGCATCTGCACGACTCAGCCGTGACCACACGCCTCGAATACGACGTGCTGCGCAACGTGACGGTGTGGGGCGCCGTGGGCTATCACTATGCCACGGCCTATCAGACGTTCCCGAGCGGCCCCGCCGACGCGCTCGGCAATTTCACCGTCATGAATTCGTATTACGACTCGTACACGCGCTCGCGCACCGGCGAAGTGGGCGCGCGCATGAACTTTAAGACGTTCGACGTCGGTCACACACTGACGGTGCAAGCGTCGCGTCTGGAACAGGACTCGGGCAATGCCTATGTGCCGGGCGCGACGTCGGTCGCCTCGAACATCTACAACCCGTCGCCGCTGCCCAGCATCGGCGCGGCGCGCACCGATGCAAAGAAGGCGTCGGAATCGGTGCTGACCAGTATCGCCGTGACCGACACACTGTCTTTCTTCAACGACCGCGTGCTGCTCACCGGGGGCCTGCGTCACCAGCGCGTTGCACTAGATAACTTCAGCACCGCCACCGGCGCGCTGACGGGCACGTACAACCAGAGCGCCGTCTCGCCGCTCGCGGGTATCGTCGTCAAGCCGCTCCAGAACGTGTCGGTATATGCAAACTTCACCTCGGGTCTGTCGCGTGGCGGCACTGCGCCCGTCGGTACCGTCAACGCCGGACAAGTGTTCCCGCCGTACAAGTCGAAGCAGTACGAAGCCGGTGTGAAGACCGATTGGGGTCCGGTCACGACGACGGTGTCGGTGTTCCAGGTGCAGCGCCCGAACGCCGTGACCGATCCGTCGGCCAACCTCTACAGCTTCGACGGCGAACAGCGCAATCGCGGCATCGAACTGTCGGCGTACGGCGAAGTCGTCAAGGGTCTGCGCCTGATGGCCAGCGCCACGTTCTACGACGCGAAGCTCACCAAGACCGCTGGCGGCACCAACGACGGCAACGATGCGAACGGCGTGCCCAAGCGCGCGTTCAATCTTGGCGTCGACTGGGATACGCCGTGGGTGCAAGGCCTCTCGCTCAACGGCCGCATCATCAACACGTCGCGCATGTACTTCAACGCCGCCAACACGCTCGAATTGCCCGCGTGGACGCGCTACGACATCGGCGCACGTTATCGCACGCGCGTCGCTGGCAAGTCGGTCGTGTTCCGCGCCAACATCGAGAACCTCTTCAACTCGAACTACTGGTTGATGAGCGGCACCTACGCCACCGTGGCCGCGCCGCGCACGTTCCTGCTCTCCGCGCAAATCGACTTCTGATGACGAACGAAATGCCGATGAGCCCCCACCGATTACATCCGTTCCGCCACCTCTCCAAGGAGACCGCAATGAAGACGACTGCCACCCACCGTATGATGCGACTGCCCCAGTTGGCCAAGTTCACCGCCGGTGCCCTCATCGCCTTCGCCGGTGCTGCGCAAGCACACCAGATCTGGATCGAGCAGCCTGCCGGTCAGAACGCCGTGATCCGCTTCGGCGAATTCGGCGAGAACCTGCGTGAAGCGTCGCCGGGTCTGCTCGACAAGTTCGTCGCGCCCACCGGCACGCTCAGCTCGGCGCAGGGCGAAAAGACAGCCGCCGCCACCAAGACGGCCAACGGCTTCGCGCTCCCGTTCAAGGCAACCGCCGGTGAATCGCTGATCGCCGAAGAGGCGAAGTACCCGCTCTTCACGTCCAAGCGCGACGCTCAGGAAGTCACGAACTGGTACCGCCCTGCGGCGCGTCTGGCGACCGACTTCTCGAAGCAGAAGCCGCAATTGACGCTCGACCTCGTGCCCGCAGGCAAGCAGGGTGAGTTCCAGTTGTTCTTCCAGGGCAAGCCGCTGCCCAAGGCGAAGGTTTCGCTCGTCACGCAATCGGGATGGGCCAAGGAAGCGCATACGAACGAACAGGGACTCGTGACGTTCGACATGCCGTGGAAGGGTGTGTACGTTGCCGAAGTCAGTCACAAGGACATGACGCCCGGTGAGCGCCCGGGTGCCAAGGGCGCCGAACGCTATCAGAGCGTGAGCTACGTGACGACGACGACCGTCATGCAGGCCGATGGCATCGAACCTCTCCCGGCTGGCCCCGCCGCCACACCCAACAAGTAAGCGACACGCATCATGGCTCAGGCTCGTCGTGCCTCGTCCGACAACGTTGGATTTCCCGAACGCTTCGTGAATATCGGGGGGCTCATCTCGCGTATCGTGGCAGCTATCGGCGGCGGTTACGCCGTGGCCGCGCTCGCGAGCGTTGCTGTACTGGCACTGCCGATGAACAAGGCACAGGCAGTCATCACCGGCGAGTTGGCGAGCTTCGCCATCTATGCCGGTGCGGTCGTCTGGGTGTTCGCCGTGCGCAGTGCATGGCGCGCCTGGGCCGGTCTGCTCATTGTCGCCGCACCGCTCGCGCTGGCCGCGTGGACGGTGGCGTCTGGCCACATGACGGGAGGTGCGGCATGACGTCCACGCCTACACCGAAAGCAAAGCCACAGGCGCGTGGCATCCGCCAGACGATGTCGGACCTGCACACGTGGTCCGGCCTGCTTGTCGGCTGGCTGCTGTACGCGATGTTCCTCACGGGCACCGTGAGTTACTTCAAGGACGAACTCTCGCAATGGATGCGCCCCGAGGTGCCGCATCAGCAGTCGTTGCCCGATCCGGCCGTGGTCGCTCAGAACGTCGGCAATCAACTCGTGACGCTCGCTGCGGGCAGCCCGCAGTGGAGCATTTATTTGCCCACCGAGCGCAATCCGGTCGCGGGCGTCTTCTGGCGCAATCCGCCTGCGCCCAAAGGCGCTGTCAGAGGTGAAGGAAAAGGTACCGATAGCGCCCCGCGTCGCACCTTCGAAGAAGCGACGTTCGATCCATCGACCGGCCAGACGCTGAAAGCGCGCGAGACCCTCGGCGGCGACTTCTTCTACCGGTTTCACTTCCAGTTTCATCCGCTGCCTGTCCTGTGGGGACGCTGGCTCGCGGGCTTCTGCGCGATGTTCATGCTGGTGGCGATCGTCAGCGGCGTGATCACGCACAAGAAAATTTTCATCGACTTTTTCACGTTCCGTTGGGGCAAGGGACAACGCTCGTGGCTCGACGCACACAATGCGCTCTCGGTCTTCGGCCTCCCCTTCCATCTGATGATCACGTACACCGGCCTCGTCACCCTCATGGCGATGTACATGCCGTGGGGTGCACAAACGGCGATCAAGACACCTATGGACCGCGCACAACTCAGCGCGCAACTCAGCGCTTTCCCACCGCCGGGCAAGGCCACCGGCGAGAAAGCGACGCTGGCACCGATTGCGCCGATGGTGCGCGAGGCGCAGGCCCGCTGGGGCGCACGAGACGTCGGTCGCGTAACCGTCACCCATGCGGGCGACACTGCGGCACGCGTGGCCGTCACACGCGGCGAAAGCTCGCGTGTCTCGATGAGTCCGCAGTATCTGCTGTTCGAGGGCACGACCGGCAAGTTGATCGACGTTCACGACGGTGTCGGTCCGGCGGCCGAAACGCGTGGCGTGATGTACGCACTGCACCTCGGGCGCTTCAGCGATCTGCATCTGCGCTGGCTGTACTTCCTCGTCAGCCTTGGCGGCACGGCGATGGTCGGCTCGGGGCTGGTGATGTGGACGGTCAAGCGTCGCAGCAAGCTGCCCGATCCGGCGCGTCCCCATTTCGGCTTTCACGTGGTCGAGCGTCTGAACATCGCAGCAATTGCGGGACTCTCGATCGCCATGACGGCCTTCCTCTGGGGCAACCGCCTTATTCCGGCGAGTGCACTCAAACGCAGTGCCACAGAAGTCGACGTGTTCTATTGGGTATGGGCGGCGACGCTGTTATACGCGCTGGTGCGCCCTGCCAAACGTGCGTGGGTGGAATTGCTGTGGATCGGCGCTGCCGTGCTCGCGCTGCTGCCGGTGCTTAACGCCACGACAACATCGCGCGGTCTCTGGCATAGCCTGACGACCGGCGACTGGGTGTACACAGGCGTGGATCTGATGCTCTGGGCCTTCGCGGCGCTGCACGCGTGGCTCGCGATTCGCACCGCGCGTCACAAGCCGAAGACGAAGCCTGCGCGTGCCACGACATCGGCCCGCACACCGCTCAGTGCGTCGATCAATGCCCCGTTGAACGAGGAGCGCGCATGAGTCACTTCGTCACTTTCACGCTCTGCCTCGCAGGCTTTGCGGCGCTGGCGATGTCGACCGAGCGTCAGCAGGAAGCGCGCTTCAAGACCGTTTCACCGACGCGCACGCGCAATGGCCGGATCGTCGGATGGACGGCACTGGCCCTGGCGCTCGGCGCATCGGTCATGCATCAGGGATGGGGATTCGGTCTGGTGAAATACAGTGGACAGACCAGCATGGCCGCCGGTCTGGTGTATCTGACGCTCATTCTGGCGGAGCGCCGTCGCCAGTCTCGCTAAGAGACTGGCCGACAGGCATCGGATAATCGCTGGGAGAGCGTCAGACGAAGATCACTCGTTCTCTTCGAAGTAGTGTCCGAACTTGACCTGCTTGGTGCGGATATAGCGTTCGTTCTCTTCGCGCACTGGAATGTCGAGCGCCACACGCTCGCTCACGGGGATGCCGTGCTTGATGAGCGTGTCGAACTTCTTCGGATTGTTGCTCATGAGGCGCACCGAACCCACACCGAGAATGCGCAAGATAGCGGCGGCGGAGTCGTATTCGCGCGCGTCGTCGGGCAGGCCGAGATCGAGGTTGGCTTCGACCGTGTCGCGCCCCTGCTCTTGCAGCAGATACGCACGGATCTTGTTGCTCAAACCGATGCCGCGCCCTTCATGGCCGCGCAGATACAGCATCACACCGCGCCCTTCTTCGGCGATCTTGCGCATACCGGCGTCCAGTTGCTCGCCGCAATCGCAGCGATAGGAGCCGAAGACGTCGCCCGTCAGACATTCCGAGTGCAGACGTACCAACGGCGGCAGCGCGCCTCCCTCGCTCGACACGTCGCCCATCACCAGCGCGAGATGCTCGTTGGCGCTGTCTTTGACGCGAAACGCGTGGGAAGTGAAGGTGCCGTAGCGAGTGGGCAGCGTTGCCGTAGCGACAAGCTCGACGCATTCGCCAACGTCGCAATTGAGCGTGGCAGAGGCAGTACCAGGGGACTTCATGTTGACGTTCGAACAGGCTGAAATTGGAGTTGCGTGCCACCCGACAACGATGGCGTGTGCTCGGAGTGTACCGCCATTTCCGAATTTCAGCCGACAGCGTCATGCAACAGACTGTTGCACGGCGCTGTCCAATCGGCCTGACGCCACGCCGACGGGGGCTGACGATATCCGCCCCGCCAGCCTCGACCGGCCGCTCCCCGCAGCGATCAGTAGTCGGCGCGCAGCGTAAGCATCACGTTGCGACGGTCGCCGTAGGTGCCGAAGAACGTCGACGGCACGCGTTCGTAGTAGTCGCGATTGAACACGTTGTTCACGTTCAGTTGCGCTTCCAGACGGCGATTGAAGCGGTACGCCACCATCGCGTCCCACACCGCATAGCCTCCTTGCGCCGAGCCAGCCGTACGATACGTCGAACTCTGGATGCGCACGCCACCGCCGACACGCAGGCCGTCGAGCCAGCCACCGAACGGGTTCGGCGAGAACTTGTACGTCGTGTACAGCTTGAACAGATGCTGCGGCTCCTCGCCGTCGAGCGTCTGACCGGCCAACGACGGATCGTTGTCGTAACGCGTATTGAGCAGCGTGTAGCCCGCGTAGACGTTCCAGTTGCTCGTCAGTTGACCGGTCAGTTCCGCTTCCCAGCCCTGGCTGCGCGCCGCGCCTGCTGCGACGGAGCCCAGCGGGTGGAATGGGTCGGCCACCGCGCGGTTGGTGTCCGTCATACGGAAAGCCGCGACGTTCGCCGTCAGACGGCCGTCGAGGAATTCGCCCTTCACGCCGAGTTCGTATTGCTGTCCGTCGCGCGGCGGCAAGCCCTGCCCGTCGAACGTGGTCGCCGTTTGCGGCGAGAAGATCTTCGCGTAGTTGAAGTACGCGTTGATCTGCTTCGTCAGCGCGAGAACGACGCCGCCGTACGGGATGAACTTGTGGTTCGCGCTCGACGACGTGCTCCACGGCGTCGCGGTCGGCAGCGTGTTCTGCGCCTGCTGCTGATACCACGCTTCGCGGCCGCCCAGCACGACGGTCAACGGGTCGAGCACGCGCACGCGCGCCTGTGCGTAGACGCCGAACTGCTGCGTATTGAGGTTATCGCCCGACGTGAGCGCCAGCGGCGGCTGGATCGACGGCGGCGAGAAGATATTGAACACGCCCATGGTCTGGCCGCCCGAGAGGCTGCGCTTCTGCGTGAGCTGATAGTTCATGCCGACCATCCACTCATGCTTGCGGCCGAACGCTTCCACCGGGCCGGAAACGTGCGAATCGACACCCAGCATGTTCTGCTCGACACGCTGAATCTGCGCCAAGTACCGGGCGTTGTACGTGGTCGGATCGATCCCCGGGCCGAGGTAGGCGTAGCGGCTGTTGTTCAGGATGTGGCGATAGTTGACGGTCGTCTGCGACGCGATGCCGCCATCGAAGCGGTGATCGAGGCGCGCGTTGACCTCCTGCATCGACGTCCACGTGTGGTTCCAGTCGGGCGCGAAGTTGCTGTTGTTCGGTGCGTTCAGGAAGCGGCGGTTGAGCAGCAACGACTGGCCGTAGTCGAACCCGTTGAGCGAGTTGACCTGATACGAACCCGAGAGCGACAGCAGCGTGCGCGGCGTGATGTCGAACTCCAGCGCGCCATACGCGAGGAAGTTGCTGTTGTTGGTGCGGGTCACCGACGCGTTGCTCGTATCGCCGGTCAGCACAGCGCGGCCGCGAATCGTGCCGCTCTGGTTGAGCGGTCCGGTTACGTCGATCATCTGACGATAATGCGCCCACGAACCGAAGCCCGTCTCGCTACGCAGCGCAAACGTATCGCCCGGACGCTTGCGCACCAGATTCACGGTGCCGCCCGGCTCGCCCGTCCCGTCGAGCAACCCCGCCGGGCCACGGAACACTTCCACGCGGTCGTACATCGACAGATCGAACTGCGGCTGGTACTGGATGCCGCTCAGGATAGACACGCCGTCGAACTCCACGCCCACGGGGTAGCCGCGCGCATTGAAGTAGTACGAGCCGTCGCCGTACTTCAGCGCGGAAATACCGGTGGTGTACTTCAACGCGTCGGTGACGGACTCCATGCCCTGATCGTCCATGCGCTGACGCGTGACGACCGACACCGAATTCGGAATGTCCTTCAACGCCTGAGGGATCTTGCCGATGGTCGTCATGCTCGACCCATACGAGCCGGACCCTTCGGTTTGCACGATGTCGCGCTGGCCGGAGATGTTCGCGGCCGGAAGCGCGGCAGCGGGTGCCGGTGCGTTTGCGTCCGTCGCAGATGCGGCGGCTGTCTGGGCATGGGCCTCTGCGGCGCTCAGCATCAGCATCAGCATGGCGACGGCGGCAGCGGACGTCAGTGCATAGTGAAACTTCGGCACCTTCTGCGACTGTCCTGCGCTTGGTGCATCGGACATGCGGCCCCGTGCGGCTTGCGTCCTGCAAGAATTCTGATTCGTTTGCATCGTTGACAACACTTCCCCTTGTTGCCGGGCTCTACCGGCGATCCAAAATTAACGTTCGTATGCTTTGTGTGGCGACCGTCCAATTCCCGCTACACTGGCGGAAATATCGCAAATGAGACTCATTACCAAATTTGCGTATGATCCGGCACAACACATTGATAGCTATGGAGAATATCGGGTTCGAAAAAGGTAAGCACGACAATAAATGTCGATTTTTTGACAATCGTCATCCAATTGGCGACATCCTGACGCGAGACCCGCATTACCCCCATGAGTGACTTCCTGCGCAAACGATTTCCCAATGCCGTGCGTCCCTTACCGCGCGATGTCTTTGCTCAGGTCACGCCCTTTCGTCACGGCGAACGGCTGATCTGGCATCGCCATCGACATGGTCAACTGGTGTTCCCTGTGCGCGGCATCGTGCGTGTGCTGACGCCGACCGCCATCTGGACGTTGCCGCCCTCGCGCGCACTCTGGCTGCCGTCGGACATCGAGCACGAACTGCATGCCGTGGGCGACGGACAGATGGGCAACATCTACATGGAGCCGCGCGCGTTCCCGTGGGACTGGACCAGCCCGACGGTCATCCTCGTCACGCCGCTGATTCGGGAGCTGGCGATCACCGTCAGCCGCGACGGCGACACCTACGGCCCCACGAGCCGTGCAGCGCTCTCGGTGCCGCCATTGATGGGTGTGCTGCACGACGCAGCTCCTGTGCCCGAACGTGGCGTGCCGGTACCGAGGGACGAGCGGCTACAGGCGATCTGCGAACATCTGATGAACGAGCCTGCCAGCAAGCTGACGCTCGACTTCTGGGGGGAACAGTTCGGGGTCAGCGGACGCACACTCGCGCGCCAGTTCCAGACGGAAACGGGCATGACATTCGTGACCTGGCGTCAGCACTTGCGCGTGTCCGAAGCGATTTCGACACTTGCACAGGGTGCATCGGTCGCAGCGACGGCGGACGCCTTCGGCTATGCCAGCCCCAGTGCCTTCATCGCCATGTTCAAACAGGTCACGGGACGCTCCCCGCAACGCTATCTCGCAGACGCCTGAGTCGGACTCGGGCGTCTGCATTCAGCGCACTCGGCGCGAATCATTCAGCGCGCATAACTCACCGGCATCCCGCCATCGGGATTCGGCAGGACGCCCATCGGCACACCGTAGATGGTCTGCAAGGTGTCGGGCGACATCAGTTCCGCAGGCGTGCCACGCGCAATCGGCTTGCCTTGCTTGAGCGCGAGCAGCGTGTCGCAAAAGCGCGCAGCCATGTTGACGTCGTGGAGCACGATCACCACGCCAAGGCCATGCGCGTCGGCCAGTTCTCGCACGAGTTGGAGGACATCCAGCTGATGCGCCACGTCGAGGGCCGAGGTCGGTTCGTCCAGCAACAGACACTGCGCCTGCTGCGCAACGAGCATCGCCAGCCACACCCGCTGACGCTCCCCACCGGAGAGCGACTCAACGAGACGGTCGGCAAAACCGAGCACGTCCGTCTGCGCCATCGCGTATTGCACGGCCTCGTGGTCATGGACGTCGAAGCGTCCGAGCGCGCCGTGCCACGGGTAGCGACCGAGCGCGACCAGTTCGGATACCGTCATCCCGGCAGCGGCGGGCGGTTGCTGCGGCAGATACGCCACACGCCGCGCAAACTCGCGTGCGCCCCACGACCCCAGCGCTCGCCCCTCAAACGCAATGTTGCCGCTCGCCGGCTGGAGCTGGCGCGCGAGCAACTTGATCAGGCTCGACTTGCCCGAGCCGTTGTGGCCGATCAGTCCGTGCACCTGTCCGGCCGCGAGTTCCAGCGTCAGTGGCGCGAGCAGTGTGCGCCCGTCTACCGCGAACGAAACGTCTTGCAAAGCGAACATCGGGATATCACTCATGAGCATTCGATGAATCTGGTTCGGCAGGTTTGTTGGGTGTCTCGACCTCGGCTTGCGGCTCACGTGATTGACGCAGCTGACCGTAGTCGAGACGAATCAGACGGTCCGCCAGATCGAAATAGCGGTCGTCGTGGGTAATGACCAGCACGCTCTTGCCGCGCGCCTTGAGCGCGGGCAGCATCTGGCGGTAGAAAACGTCCTTGAACAGCGGGTCCTGATCCGCCGCCCATTCGTCGAAGACGTAGAACGGCCGATCTTCCAGGTACGCCACCAGTAACGCGAGACGCTTGCGCTGTCCCTGCGAGAGATCGAGCGTGGAGAAGCGTCCGTCCGAGATCGTCACCTTGTGGTCGAGCTGCAGCGACTTGAGCAGCGTATGCGCCTGCGCGTCGAGCCCGTCCGGCGGCAAGCCAAGGAGATGTTCGAACAGGAAAAAGTCGCTGAACACCACGGAGAACAGTTGACGGTAGTGGTCACGCCTGGCGTCGCCGACGGGCGTACCGTCGACCACAATACGGCCCTGCTCCGGCGCATACAGGCCGACGATCAGCTTGGCCAGCGTGGTCTTACCGCTCCCGTTGCCGCCCACCAGATAAACGAGTTCGCCGGGACGGAACGTGAGCGTCACCGGTCCGAGCGTGAACACTTCGCTTTCCTGTTCGCGGAAGTAGCGATGCGTGACGCCTTCGAGCACGATCTCGTGGAACGCCGGTGCCTCGCGCGTAGCCGATGCAGGCAGCAGTTCGCGTGGCAGTTCGTTTTCGACCTGCGCGATGCGCTCCAGCGCGACGCGTGCACTGCCCAGCGACGGCATCGCCGAGAGCACGCCCTCGATCGGCATGATCATGTACAGGAACACGAGCGCGTAGCCGGACACCACCTGCGGCGGCAGGTCGACGTGACGCAGCACCACGAACAACGTGAGGCCGATGAAGGCGAACAGAATGAAGCTGCCCCAGCTGGCCGCGGCTGCATACAGCACGTATCCGCGCGTGCGCTGCACACGCACCGCCTCGACATTGCTCGCGAGACGGTCTTCGATGAAGGCGTCGCGACGGGCGCGATGCAGCTTGAGCTCCTTCGCACCGTCGAACAACGCGCGGAAATCCTTCACCAGCGATTCCTCTCGCTTGCGCGAGCTGCGCAGATGCAGCAGCGCGCGCTGATTGGCGAAGCGAAATCCCGCCGCACCGATGAAGATCGTCACCACAGCGAACAGCAGAATCTGCCACGACAGATAGCCGAGATACACGAGACATCCGGCGATCACCGCGCCCTGCATCGCCAGCACCGGCAGGTTCACGAACAGCACGACGATGGTGTCGAGATCCTGCGTGAGGACGGCAATCGCGCGGGCAATGCCATGCTTCTCGAGACTCGCGTAGGGGGCGGCACCGATGCGACGCACGACCTGCATGCGCAACGTCGCCTTCGCGCGCTGACCGAGCGACATGAAGAGCGTTTGCGACAGTGCGCGCGTGACCAGCACGATCACGCCAAGGCCGAGAAATTGCATGCCGAGCACGCCCAGATGGTCGCGCGGCGCCGTCAACGCGCGATTGATCAGCGCGACGAGACCCGCGCTTCCAAAACCGCTGATAAGACTACCGGCGAACGCAATGGCCAACGGCCATCGAGACGCACGTACCAATTGCCAGAACAAGGACATAAGAGATCTCTGTTTTTATGGGGATGTCGGGAATGTCACGCCACCTGCCGACGCAGGTGCCACAGCAGATACGGTGCGGCGATCAGCATCGCAAGCACGCCCGCCGGGAGTTGTTGCGGGAAAAGCAGATTGCGTCCGAGCCAGTCGGCGGCGATCATCAGCAACGCACCGGACACGGCCGACGCGACGGCCTGCGAGCGTCCCTTGCCGAACCCGGCCATGCGCGCCAGATGCGGCGCGAGCAGACCGACGAACGACAGCGGGCCGACGACGAGCGTCGCCACGGCGCTGAGCGTCGCGGCCAGACACCACATCCACAGGCGCGCACGCCGCACGTTCACGCCGACGGCGGTCGCCGTTGCGTCGCCCATCGGCAGCAGATCCAGCCAGCGCGACGCCAGGCACGTCAGCAACAGACCCGCCAACGACGCGACGACAGTGCCCAAAGCAATACCGGGGCCGACGATGTACGTGAGGCCAAGCATCAGCGAGCGCAGCAGGAAGGCATTCGCCGTACCGCTCGCGCTCCCGATCGCCACCAGCGATTGCGCCATGCCGGAGATCGCTACACCCGCGAGCAACATTCGTGTGGGCGAGAAACCGCCTTTGCGCGAAAGCGTGAGCATGACTGCGAGACTGAGCGCGGCGCCTGCAAAGGCTGCAACGAATAGTGCCGACGCCGACGGACCGACCATCGCGAACGTCACGATCAGCACGCCCAGCATTGCGCCGCCGCTCACGCCGAGCAGTTCGGGGCTGGCCATCGGGTTGCCGCTGATCCGTTGCAGCAGCGTGCCCGCAAGCGCTAACGCGATCCCGGCCGCTGCCGACGCCAGCATGCGCGGCAGCCGCCATTGCGAAAGCGATGCCCATGACGCGTCCGTCGCCCATTCCCAGCCGTCGAACGAACGCCCCAGATGCTGCGTCACCCAAACGAGCGCGGCCCCGAACACGAGTGCCAACGCGAGCCATCGGAACGGGTGACGCGCGCGTGCGGGCGGCGCAGCATCGGCGCTTGCCACTTCTCCGGCCCGCGTGCGGCGCAGCAGCCACAGCAACAGCGGTCCGCCAAACAGCGCAGCGGCGGCGCCTGTCGGCAACGACGCGCCGTCGAATAGTGGCAGCCACTGCACAAGTTGGTCGGTCAGCATCAGCATGAGTGCGCCGATGAACGGCGCCCAGATCAGTTGATCGCGCAGACGTCGCGCACCGGCAAGCCGCACCAGTTGGGGTCCGGCCAGACCGACGAAACCGATGATGCCGACGACGCTGACGATGCATGCCGAGAGCGCCACAGCCACCACCAGTCCGGCAGTGCGAATCCATGCGACACGCGCGCCGAGCTGGGTCATGCTGCGGTCGTCGAGCGTGAACAACGTCAGCGGTCTGAGCAGCAGCGCCGCCGCAACGACGGCCACGATCACGCGGGGCAACAGCCATCCGAAATCGTGCCAGCCGTTTTGCACCAGCGATCCGGCCCCCCATGCGAAGACACCGACGAGCGCGCGTTCGTGCGTCATCGACACCATGATCGACAGGCCGCTGCAATACAGGTTGACGATCATGCCCGCGAGAATCACCGGGATGGGGGCGAAGCGGCTACGCCACGTCAGCGCCATCACCACGGCGATGGCCGCCGCCGACCCGAACAATGCGACGCCTGAGCGCCACGCGAAGGCCACCGCAGGCAGCCAGATCGTCGCCGCCGACAGCGCGAGCGACGCGCCCGACGCCACGCCGAGTGTCAGCGGCTCGGCCAACGGATTGCGCAGCACCTGCTGGAACATCACGCCCGCGAGCGCGAGCCCGGCACCGGCGAGCACCGACATCGCCAGTCGCGGCAGCCACGCGTAGTTCACGAGCAGGCCCGACATCGTGGCAGCCGAAGCCGACGCATTCGGGTCCAGCGTCGGATGTGTGACCGCGTGCCAGACAGCAGCGAGGAACGTGCCGCTGTCGACGCCCGCCGGGCGCAGCGACAGCAACGTGATAAGCGTCAGCACCAGCGCGGGCGCGCCGACCATCATCGCGAGACGCCAGAGATGACGCACGTCGCTGGACGTCGCGGACCCGAGCGGCTTGTCGGCCGTCATCGGTTGAAACGGATTACCCGTGCTCATGCCGCCGCTCCCGTCAGGGCGACGCTCAGCGCGTCGGCCAGCTTCACCGCCGTGGGCGTGCCGCCCGTCGGCAACATCACCGGCAACTGACCGACGCGCGCCCCGCGCACGAACGGCAGCGCCTGCCACAGCGGACTCTGCCCGAGCATGCCCAGCAATCCGGGACGCGCACCGATCAGCATCGCGCGCGCCGAGGCATCCGCCCCGAGCTGCGTGTAGTCGATCTGTGCCATGCCCTCCGTATCGCTCGGACGTCGCCACGCGTTGGTCAGCCCCACAGCGGCCAGCGTCCCGCCGAACACACTCTCACGACCGAAGACGTTCGTCAGACGCGTGTCGATGGGGCTCATCAGATACACCGGTCGTTGTGTGACGCCGTGCTTCGTCAGACGATCGCGAACCTCGCTCAGACGCGCATCCGTCGCAGCCAGCAACTGCGAAGTTTGCGTCGGACGCCCCAGTGCATCGCCCAACGCCCGCGCGCGACGCAACGCAAGTTGATAGCCGTCTTCATGCGGATGGGGTGGCGGCGCGACGAATAGCGGCGCAATGCGCGCAAGCGAATCGGCGAGCGCAGCGTGCGCGGGCGTGATGACGATGAGGTCGGGACGCAGCGCCTGCACCACTTCGAAATTCGGTTGAAAGAGGAGACCGACGTCGACGACGTTGTCGGGCATCGAGGGCGTGCCCGAAAGGAGCCGATACCAGAACGGGCGCGCCGCGCCGACAGGCGTCACGCCCAGCGAGAGCACCTGCGCTGCAAGCCCCCAGTCGAGCACTACCACGCGCGGCAGACGGCCCGAGGCCGAGGAAGACGCAGCGGATGAAGCCCCGACAGGCGACGCAAGTACGCCCCCCGCCCCCATGAACGGTGCCAGCGCACCAACGCCAAACGCCGCCAGGAGGCGGCGTCGTGCGGCAAACGATTGTCGTTGCATCACCATTGATATCGGGCTGTCCCCAGAACGGTTCGCGTCGCGCCCCAGTAGCACAGCGATGACGATGTGCAATACGAGATGTATTCGCGGTTGAAGAGGTTACTGACGTTCACGGCGAAACGCCATTGCTGCCAGTCGTAGTGCACGGCGGCGTCGACCAGTGTGCGGCTCGGCACTTCGAACGTGTTGGCGGTGTCGCCAGCCGACGAACTCATGTAACGCACACCGGCACCGAATCCGAGATTGCGCAACGCACCCTCGTGCAGCGTGTAATCGGCCCAGAGCGCGACGCTGTTACGCGGCGTGAGCTGCGGACGCTTGTCCTGCGCTGTCGTGCTTTGCAGGTTGACCTGGTTGATGTACGTGTACGACGCAATCACCTTCAGATCGCGGGTGACGTTGGCGCGCGCTTCGGCTTCGAATCCGCGCGAACGGATTTCGCCCGTCTGCGTCGGGAAGGTCGGATGCGCCGGATCGACCACGCTCACGTTTTCCTGACGCAGGTCGAAAGCCGAGAGACGCAGCGACGCATCGTAGTTTTTCGGCTGATAGCGCACGCCGACTTCGTACTGCTTGCCTTGGGTCGGCGAAAGCGCATCGCCTGCGAAGTTCGTCCCCAGCACCGGCGCGAACGACTTCGCATAGCTCACGTACGGCGCGACGCCGTTGTCGAAGGCGTACGACAGTCCTGTACGCCAGGTGAACGCGCTGTTATCTGACGAGCGCTGCACACCGTTCGTGGTCGAGCGCGTCGTCGCCCAGTCTTCGCGCACGCCGAGCGTGAGGACCCAGCGGTCGTACCGCAGTTCGTCCTGCGCATACAGCCCGGCCTGACTCAGCGAATAGTCCAGCCGCGTGTTCGGACTCACGCCCGCCAGCGCGCCGTAGTTCGGATTGAACAGATCCAGTTGACCGACGACCGCACCGCCGTAGTTATCGCCTTCGAGCACGCGGCGAAAGTCGAAGCCGAAGAGCATCGTGTGTTCGACCGGACCGGTGGCGAACTTCGCCTGCGCGTTCGTATCGATCTGCCACTGGCTTACGTGCTCGAAGTCGGTGTTGCCCCACATCGCCACCGTGCGCTGGTCAGCCGCAAGCGGGCTGGTGATCGACGTCTGATAGTAGTTCTGGTCGATGTGCAGATAACGCGCGTTCTGCGAAATGCGCCACGTATCGTTGAGTTGCTTCGCGAACTGATAGCCGAACCAGTATTGCGTGCGCTGCATGCCGTCGCGATTCGAGTCGCCGAAGTACTGGTCCGGGCCGAGGCGACCGTTCGGATTGACGAACAGCGTGCCGCTGGCGGGCACCGGATTGAACAGCCCGCCTGCCGGGTCGCGTTGATAGCCCGCGAGCAAGGTCAGCGACGTGTCGCGATCCGGCTTGAACGTGATCGAGGGCGCAATCGCCAGTCGTTGATCCTTGATGGCGCTGACCTGCGTCTTGGCATCACGCGCCAGACCCACGACGCGATAGAGGATCGTGCCGTCCGGCGTCAGCGATCCACCGAGATCGAAACCGGTCTGATAAGTATCGTGATTGCCGATCTGGAGCATCACTTCGCGCAGCGGCTGCTCCGTCGGTAACTTGCTGCTGTAGTTGACGATGCCACCGGGGTTGCCCTGCCCGTACAACACGGAGGACGGGCCGAACATCACGTCGATGCGTTCCAGCAGATACGGGTCGACACGTGCGGTAGCGAAGCGCGGCGACGGGAAAATGCCGAGACCGTCGAGATAGGCGTCGATATCGAAGCCACGGGCGCGAAGCTGGTCGAAGCGCACGTCGGTCCCGTCCTGCGTATTGACGCCGGTCGTGTAGCGCAATGCCTGATCGATCGTGATCGCGCCCTGATCGTCCATTTGTGCGCGCGTGACCGTCGAAGTCGCTTGCGGCGCGGTCAATGTCGATGCGTCGGTCTTGGTGACGGTCGTCATGCGTTTGGCGACGTAGCCCCGCCCCGGCCCGTTCGGATTCTCGGCAAGTGCACTATCGCGCACTTGTGTTGCGGGCAGCGTCACTGCGCCCGCTGCATTCGCTATACCGGCTGCGCCCCCTGCCTCCGATGCATTCGTTACACCGGTCGACGGCGTCTCGCTTGCGTCCGCCGCCGTCGCGGCGTGCTGCCCGAATACCGCTGCGGCAAGCACTGCCGCCATGACCGTCATTCGTCGCCCACTGTTCGAATGGGTCGCCTTCCCCGCGTGATTTCGTTTCACTTTACGTCCGCTTCCCGCGCCAGAGCCATTCCAATAGAATGAATTAAAATAAATGAGACGCATTACTATTATCACTTGTATCTGCCACCTGAACCCCGATGGCAGTTGGTAGAATACCGGGGATGCTTTTGCTGTGAATCGCAAAAAATGTTGAGAAAAGGACAATTTTTGTCCTTTTCTCTATGCTTTGGCGTGTCGTGTCCATCTCACAAGGGGTTGCGGGACAAATGGCACGTCATCTGACCGAATGGATCGGTCCGGTTGGGAAGTCGTCATGAAGGAATTGCTGCTGCGCCGCTATCCGGAAACGCGCCGTCATTTACCGCGCGACGTCACGCTTGGGGGCATGGAATGTGAGGATGGTGAGCGCCAGCCGTGGCACCAGCATCAACACGGTCACGTGGTGATGGCGCTGCGCGGTGTGGTGCGCGTGCTCACGCCTGCGCACACGTGGACACTGCCCGCATCACGCGCGCTCTGGCTGCCGCCGAATACCCCGCACGAACTGCACGCCGTCGGACGCATGCAGTTCTGCACGATCAGCGTCGAGCCGGGCACGGTGTCGTGGCTGTGGCCTAACGCGCTCGTGCTGACGGTCGGCCCGCTTCTGCACGAACTGGCCGTCGACATGTTGTCCGACGGCCTCCACTACGCCCCCGACAGCCGCACCGCCCTCTCCATTCCTTTGCTTCTGCGTTTGCTTCGCGAGGCGGCTGCGCCCGGTGAGCACGGCCTGCCGCTCCCCAGTTCCGCGAAGCTGCTGGCGATTTGCGAGCACATGATGATGGCCCCCGCGACCGATTACTCGCTGGAGCGCTGGGGAGAAGAGCTGGGGGCGAGCGGCAAGACGCTCGCGCGCCGCTTCAAGGACGAGACGGGGATGACCTTCGGGCGCTGGTGCCAGCATATGCGGGCATCCGAGGCAATCACGCGGCTGGCGCTCGGGGCATCGGTCGGCGACGTGGCGCTCGCGCTCGGCTATCGAAGCCCGAGCGCTTTCATCGTGATGTTCAAGCGGTTGTTCGGCCGCGCGCCGCAACAGTATCTGGCCGTGGCCGAGCGCTGAGCCGAATCAGCCTCGACGCATCGCCGGATCAAGCCACCCCGAGCGGCGTGGCGCGCGAGGCAAACGTATTCCGAATCGACGCGATGGCCGCGATGGTTTCGTCGATATCCTCATCACCGATATGGCGATGCGTCACAAGTCGCAGCATCGACGTGCCACTCGCGCGCGCCAGAATGCCGTACTCCGCGAGCGCAGCCTCCCACGCACGCGGGTTCGCCTCGCGTTGCTCGCCGACACGCAAGCGCACGATGTTGCTCGTGGACGGCACAGCATCGACCAGTTGCGGGTCGATCTGCGCGAGCCCGTCCCATAGACGTTGCGCACGCGCGTTGTCGTCGGCCAGTCGCGCAACCATCGTCTCCATCGCCACTTTCCCCGCCGCCGCCATGATGCCCGCCTGACGCAGCCCGCCGCCCGTCATGCGACGGAACGTGCGCGCCTGTTCGATAATCGCATGCGAGCCGACGAGCATCGCGCCCATCGGTGCGGACAGCCCTTTCGAGAGGCAGAACGTCAGGCTGTCGCAATGCGCGGCGATCTGACCGACGTCGACACCCAGCGCCGCGGCCGCGTTGAACACGCGCGCTCCGTCCATATGGACCGGCACGCCCGCCCGCGATGCGAGCGCATGGATATCGGCCAGATACGACAACGACGGCACGTAGCCGCCGGAGTGGTTATGCGTGGACTCGACCGCGACCATCGCCGTCGGTTGCCCATAACGCGAAAAGCCGGGACGCAACGCCCCGGCCAGCTGATCGAGATCCATTTCGCCGCGCACCGATGCAATGAGCACCGGGTATAGATGCGCGAGCCGCGACATGCCGCCCGCCTCCGACTTCGCCATGTGGGCCTGCGCGTCGAGCACCGCTTCGCCGCCACGCGTGGCGTGGCAGAGCGAAGCGATCAGATTGCCCATCGTGCCGGAGACGACGAACATCGCCTCCTCTTTGCCGGTGACGACCGCCGCGAGATGTTCCAGCGCGCGCACGGTCGGGTCGCCTTCGAGGGTGTCGTCACCCAGCGACGCGGTTTGCATCGCCTCCCACATCAGTGCGGTGGGCCGGGTGACGGTATCGCTTCGCAGATCGATGAAGCGTTCGGTATTGCCTGAGGTCATGCGAACTCCTGACCGTGGGCATGGCTGCCCGCGCGCGCAGTTTCCGACTCGGCGGCGAGCGCCGCTTGCACGGCTTCTGGCGATTCGTACGGAATACCGGCGAGCTTCATGACGAGCTTGATGGCCACGGTGTTGCTGAAAACATTGATGGCAGTACGGCCCATGTCTAGGAAGGCATCGACACCGGCAATGATGGCGAGCGCTTCGATGGGCACGCCGATGGTTGTGAGCACCATCGCAATCGCCACGAGACCGCCCGACGGCACGTTCGCGCTGCCCTTGCTGGCGAGCGTGGTCACTAGCACGATCGAGAGCAGCGTCGGCATGTCGAGCGGCACGTGGTAGGCATCGGCAAGGAAGCCGACGGCCAGCGCGAAGTACATGATCGAGCCGTCGCGATTGAACGCGTAGCCCAGCGGCAGCACGACCGATGCGATGGCCTTCGGCACGCCCATCGCGATGAGCTTTTCCATGTGCAACGGCAGCGTGGCTTCGGACGAGCGCGTGGCGAACGCGAGAATCACCGGCTCACCGATGGCGCGCGTCGTCGCCCACGGCTTTTCGCCAATCGCTTTGAGCAGAATCCAGAACAGCACCAGCAGCACGCCGAGGCCGAGGTACATCGTGCCGACGAGCTTCACGAGCGCGAGAATCGTGCCGATGCCCTGCGTGGCGAACAGCCACGAGATGATCGCGAAGATCGCCAGCGGCGAGAGCGAGATGATCCAGTCGGTGAGCTTGAACACTGCGCCCATGAGCGCGTCGAGCACGCCGACGAGCGGCTTCGCGCGCTCGCCGATGGACGACAGCGCCAGTCCGAGCAGTACGGCAAAGACCAGCACCGGCAGCAGATTACTGCCGCTCATCGCCGCGAAGATGTTCGACGGAATCATCTCCAGGAAGAACTTGGTCCAGTCCACCGAGGCGGCAATCGGCTTGGCCGACGCATGCGCCGCCGCGAGATTCGCACCGAGCCCTGGGTGGAAGATCGCGTTCAGGCCGAGTCCGATCACAATCGAGACGAGCGTAGCGATGAAGAAATAGATCAGGCTGATGGCGGAGACACGGCCGAGCGCGCGCGCGTTGTGCCCCATCTGATAGATGCCGAGCGTGATCGCCGTGAAGACGAGGGGCACGACGATCATCTTCACGGCTTGCACGAAGGCAGTGCCCACAGGCATGAGCTTCGTGGCGAGCGCCGGGGCGACCATGCCGCAGCCGATGCCCAACGCCAGACCGATCAGCATCTGAATAGGTAACGGAAGGAGGCGCTTCTTCTTGCTGGCAGTGCTTGACGACATGACGACTATCTCCGGAAATTACGTGGCGTTGCGGCGCATCTGGACTGGCACGACATCACGTGCTGCGACGCGTTCAGCGTTTGCGGCTTTTGCCTGCGGGCGCCGCAGCAGGCGCGCCCGCTGACAGCGCGGCGGGCACCGCGGACGGCGCCGCAGGAGGAACGAGCGCCTGCAAGCGAGCCTGCATGGCGTGCGTGAGGTGGTCCCAGACATGGCGCTGAGCCTCCTCGGGACGCCCGGCGGCGATGGCATCGAAGATCGCGAGGTGTTCGCGAACGGCGGTGCGGGTGCGCTCGGCGTCGTAATGCGGAATGCGTTGCAGCGCCAGACCGTTCTGGGTGCGCAACGCGTGATAAGTCTCGGTAAGCCGCACGTTGTCGGCCGCAGCGAACATCGCTTCGTGGAACTGCCAGCCCACGCGCTGGGTGATGTCGACGTCGAGTTCGATGCCTTCGATCCCCTGTGCGTCGAGCGCGCGCAGGCGCACGGCGACTTCTTCCAGCGCAGGTGTCACGCCCTTTTGCGCCGCCAGCCATGCAGCCATGCCTTCGAGGGCCAGCCGCACTTCGTGAATTTCGCTCAGATCCCGCACCGACAACTGACGCACGAAGGTGCCGCGCATCGGCACGATCTCCAGCAGGCCGTCGTTGGCGAGCGCGCGAATCGCTTCGCGCACGGGCGTGCGGCTGATGCCGAAACGCTCCGAGAGCGCGCGCTCGGACAGCGCCTCGCCCGCTCGGATTTCGCCGGAAACGATCAGGTTGCGAATGGCGCTGTAAGCCGATTCGCTCAGGGCCGGGGTGCGTTGGGTCTGGTTCATAACTGGTATACCAGCAAAAAACAATTTGCCGGTCAATGACAAAATCTGTGGGACGGGGGTGTTTGCGGGTAAACGATGAGGCGGAGCCGGGCGCTCCACCTCTCGTTCTGCGAATGCCTCAGTGATCGAGGAAATGCGTGATCGCGAAGTTGAACATCTTCGGATCCTGGATGAACGCGAAGTGGCTGACACCCGGCAGGATCATCAGTTGCGCGCCCGGGATCGTGTGCGCCATGTAGATGTTGTGTTCGAGCTTGATTCCTTCGTCGTGCTCGCCGTCGAGGATCAGCACCTTCGATTTGATCGTCCTCAGTTGGGCGTCGGTCCAGTTCGGCTGTCCTTCCCACATCTTGCCGATCTGGTTCAGGAAGGCGTCGTACTCCTTCGGTGTGGACGAGAGCTTCGCGTAGTCGTTGGCCGCACGCTTGATGAACTCGGCGAACACCGGGTTCTTGTCGAAGTCTGGCTTCAGGCCGTCCGTGTTGGTGTTCACGCCGAACGCCACGATCTTGCCCACACGGTCCGGATAGCGGATCGCGAGGTCGATGCCCTGAATCGCGCCATCGCTCCAGCCCACGACGTCGGCCTTCTTGATGTGCAGTTGGTCGAGCAGCGCGATGACGTCGTCGGCCATCAGGTCATAACCGTAGGGACGGTCATCGCGTGTGCTGCGCCCATGCCCGCGCGTGTCAACGGCGATCACGAGGTGATGCGCCTTGAGCGCTTCGACCTGTTTGGCGAGATAGTCCGAGTTCGCCAGACCACCGTGCAGCAGCAGCACCGGGCGGCCGTTGCCGACCTCGGCGTTGTACAGGCGAATGCCGTTCACATTGGCGAAGCCGGTGCGGTCGAATTTGGCCGGGGCCGGGGTCGGCGGCAGCGTCTGCCACAACTCAGCGGCCGTGGATGGTGTGGCTTGCAGGGCGGCCACAACGCCCAGCATGGCCAGTAACGGTTTGAACGACGACTTGGTGATTTTCATGGTGATGAAGGTGGGGGGTGAGATGCCCGGCCACTGTATCTCTATTCGTGACTGCGAAGGTGTGAGGAAAGGGCGTACACGGACGCCTGACATTCAACGCTGCGTTGCGACGGCACTTGAGAGTTGAGCATTCGTCCGAAAACGCTCACGCATGTCTGAACCGACGATGTGCCCGGTGTTACGATGCCCCTCTATCCGTCTCGCGTATTCCGGCATGATCGACCTCCACGTACTGCCCTTCTTCCTCGCCACCGTGCTCATCATGGTGGCGATTCCCGGTCCGACGACCATCTACATTTCGACGACGAGCGCCAGTCAGGGCTTTCGCTTCGGCCTGGCGTCCTGCTTCGGCGTGATGCTCGCCACGCTCGTGCACGTAAGCTTCGCTGCGGCCGGTCTCACGGCGTTGCTGCTGGCGTCGCCGTGGCTGTTCAATGCCATCAAGTTGCTGGGCGCGGGCTACCTGGTGTATCTGGGCGTCAAGGTGGTTCGCAGCAAGCCGTCGGCGGCGGGGACGACTGCCGCACCGCAATCGCAGTCCCGCGTGCTCGGCGAAACGATCAAAAAGGGCTTCCTCGTCAATCTGCTCAATCCGAAGACGGGCCTCTTCATCGCGGCGTTCTTGCCGCAGTTCGTCACGCCATCGCTCGGTCATGTGCCGCTGCAAATCGTCACGCTGGGTTTGTTGCTGGTCCTCGTGGGAGGCGTGAGCGACACGACCTACGCCGCCCTCGCCCGCACCATCGGCCGCGCACTCGCCAACCGTAGCAAGAAGCCAGGGATCGGCAAGTACATCGCAGGCCTGCTGTATATGGGGCTGGGCATCGCGGCGCTGGCGACATCGAACGGCACGTCGAAGTAACCGCCCCCCACGCTCGTTCCTCCTAAAACCCGCTTCGGCGGGTTTTTTCTTAGTCGTCGCCGCTCGCTCCATGCCTTCGTCCGATGAGCCGGGACATGCCGGGCCTCAGGGTTTTCACGCATCAAAAAATAAACATATGTGCTATACGCTTTCGAAAATTGAACATTTGTTCAATTCGGTGTTCAGCTTTCCATTGAGTCGTCTTTCCGCCCTACCGTCTTACCGCCCCCGAGCCCCCTGACATCATGAGTCAAGCTTCTTCCAGTCACGTCTTCCATCGTCACCTGCGTCACCAGCCGCCCATCGCGGTCGGCGGTCAGGGCGTCTATCTCAAGGACGCCGAAGGTCGCGAGTACATCGACGCCTCCGGTGGTGCAGCCGTTTCGTGCCTCGGCCATGGCCATCCCGACGTCATCGCCGCCATGCACGCGCAGATCGACAAGCTGGCTTATGCGCACACCGGCTTCTTCAGCTCCGAAGTCGCCGAAGCGCTGGCCGACAACCTGATCCGCAACACCCCCGCCGACTCGGGCCTGAGCCACGTGTATTACGTGAGCGGTGGCTCGGAGGCCGTCGAAGCCGCACTCAAGATGGCACGCCAGTACTTTGTCGAGATCGGTCAGCCGCAGCGCCGCCGCTTCATTGCGCGCCGTCAGAGCTATCACGGCAACACGCTCGGCGCATTGGCCATCGGCGGCAACCGCTGGCGACGCGCGCAGTTCGAACCGCTGCTGATCGACGTCACACACGTCTCGCCCTGCTACGCCTACCGCGATCAGCGCGATCAGGAAAGCGAGGTGGAATACGGTCAGCGTCTGGCCAGCGAACTGGAAGCCACGATTCTCGAACAGGGTGCCGATTCGATCATCGCCTTCGTCGCCGAGACGATTGGCGGGGCCACCGCCGGGGTGATCACGCCGGTGGCCGGGTACTTCAAGGCGGTGCGAGAAGTGTGCGACCGCTACGGCATCTTGTTGATTCTCGACGAGGTGATGTGCGGCATGGGTCGCACCGGCACGCTGCACGCCTGGGAGCAGGAAGGTGTCGCGCCGGACATCCAGACCATCGCCAAGGGTCTTGGCGGCGGCTATCAACCGATCGGTGCAGTGCTGGCGAGCAAGCGCATCGTCGAGACGATGAGCGCTGGCAGCGGCTTCTTCCACCACGGCCACACCTACCTCGCGCACCCGACCGCCTGTGCTGCCGCGCTGGCTGTGCAACAGGTCATCGAGCGCGACGGTTTGCTCGCGCAAGTTCGTGCACGCGGTCAGTACCTCATGGACCAACTGAACGATCGGTTTGCTCAGAACCCGCACATCGGCGACGTGCGTGGCCGTGGCCTGTTCGCCGGTATCGAACTGGTGACAGATCGCACCTCGAAGACCCCGTTCGACCCGCGCTTCTCGGTCCATACGGCCGTGAAGCGTGAAGCGATGGCGCGCGGTCTTGCCTGCTATCCGGCGGGCGGCACCATCGACGGCAAGCAAGGCGATCACATCATGCTCGCGCCGCCGTTCGTCATCAGTGAAGCCGAAATCGACAAGGTGGTCGACCGTCTCGACGGTGCCATTCGGGCGGCCATCGCCCCCGCGCTACGCTGACATCCCCCCGCGTGACACGGAGCACCGACGGAGACAACGGTGTCCCGGTCATGTCGTTGCCAGCACTGTCGTCCCATACACCTTACACAACAGGGAATTCGACCATGCAGCAGAACTCGCTGAGTCAAAGCCTCAAACAGCGACACATCACCATGATTGCCCTCGGTGGTGTGATCGGCGCCGGCCTGTTCGTCGGCTCGGGCGCCATCATTGCGACCGCCGGCCCGGCGGCCATCCTCTCCTATCTTGTCGGCGGGCTGATCGTCACGTTCGTGATGTTTATGCTCGGCGAGATGGCCTCGCGCAACCCCGACGCAGGCTCGTTTTCGACCTATGCCAGCACCTATCTCGGCGAGTGGGCGGGCTTCGCCGTCGGCTGGCTGTACTGGTTCAAGTCGCTCATGACGATCACCATCGAGGCGATCCTGCTCGGCGCGATTCTCAACGAGTTTCTGCCGTGGCTACCGGTCTGGGGTGGCGCGGTCGTCATGCTAATAACGCTGATCGTGAGCAATGCCTACTCGGTGCGCTCGTTCGGTGAAGCGGAGTACTGGCTCTCGTTCGCCAAAGTCGCGACCATCGTGATCTTCATGCTGTTCGGCTTGTCGATCCTGTTCGGTCTGCAAGCGAAGATTCCTGCGCCCGGCTTCGTCAACCTCACAGGCAACGGCGGCTTCATGCCGAACGGTCTCTCGCCGGTCATTGCGGGCATCATGGTCGTGATCTTCTCGCTGGGTGGCAGCGAGATCGCCGCCGTCGCAGCCGGGGAGTCGGAGAATCCGCGCCAGAACGTGGTGCGCGCAATTCGCAGCGTGATCTTCCGCGTGCTGGTGTTCTATATCGGCTCGGTGTCGATCATCATTCTTTGCCTGCCGTGGACGGACAAGGCCAACCTGGCTTCACCGTACGTCTCGCTCTTCAGCATGGCCGGCTTCCCGAATGCTGCGCTGGCGATGAAGGCCGTGCTATTCGTGTCCTTCATGTCGGTGATGAACTCGTTCTTGTTCTCCAACTCGCGCATGCTGTACTCGCTGAGCCAGCGCGGTTATGCGCCGCCTATGTTCGCCCGCACAAACGCGCGCGGTGTGCCGATCAACGCGCTGGCCTTCAGCTTCGCGATCTGTCTGGGCATTCTGGCGGTGCACTTCGTGAGCGGCGGCGATCTGTTTCTCATGCTCGCCAAGAGCAGCGGCGCATTCGTCATGACCGTGTGGATCTTCATCATCGTGGCCCACTTCGTCATGCGCCGCAAAATGGCGCGTCAGCCGATGCAGCAGCAGGAAGCGTCGAGCTTCAAGGCGTGGTTCTACCCGTACTCGAACGCGATTGCCTTCCTCACGCTGGTGGCCGTGCTGCTCTCACAGGCGTTCAATCCGGATTCGCGCTTCCAGTTCTGGTTTATGGTCGCGACGGCGGTAATGATCGTGGGGCTGTACTTCGTGCTGCGCCGACGCCCGAACTTCGGGCTGATCAAGAACGCTCAGAGCGCTCAGTCGTCGGCCGTGTAGATGTTGAACTCGTGCAGTTGCGCGGCGCTGTTCGCCACTTCGGCCAGCGTCTCTTCGCCGCCGTGGGCGATGAGCAACTGCGCGAGGGTCTGCGCCACGGCGAGCGCAGGCAGAATCGACGGGAATAGCGACAGGCTCGTATTCGGTGCCACGATGCACGTATGGGCCTGCGTCGCGACCGGCGACAACGCACTGTCGCTCACCGCGATAACGGTCGCCCCGCGTTGGCGTGCGAACCGGGTCGTCTCCACGCTCGCCACGGTGTAGGGATGCGCCGTGAAGCACAGCAGGACATCGGTCTTGCCGATGCGCCGCATATCGTCGATCAGCGCCCCGCCCTCTCCCGAGATCAGCGTGACGTTGTCCTGAAAGGTCGACAACACATAGTGCAGGTAAAACGCCGGTGGGTACAGGCTGCGCAGACCCAGCACGTAAATGCGGCTGGCGCTACGCAGCAGATTGACGGCTTCGTGAAAACCCTTCTCGTTGCGCTTTGACAGCGTAGCTTCGAGATTCCCGTATTCGTTGGCCAGCGAATCGGCGAGCATTCGGTCGTCGCCCGAGGTACGCGAATGCTCGCGCACCTGTTCCGCGCGCTCCAGCAGCCCCGACGGCCCGGCCGAGAGCCAGTCGATATAGACGGAACGGAAATCCTCATAACTCGAAAACCCCAGCTCCCGCGCGAGACGCAGCATCGACGCCGGTTGCAGTTGCGCGCGCGCCGCGACGGTACGCATGGATTGCAGCGCGACTTCCTTCGGGGAATCGAGCACATACCGGGCCGCCTGACGAAGCTTCGGCGGCATCTCCTGGAAACGCGTCGAGATGGCCTTTTCCAGTTCGTCTTTGGTCATCGTTGTGACTCGGCGTGGGAAACAATAGAGAGGACGCAAGGAACGCCGTGCGTCACCACGGCGCGCTGCCATCTGGCCGCAGCGCAGAACGAATTTCCGATTTTATCGCTATCTGCGGCATTCCTGCGGACTCATTCCTGCCCTTAGAACTGGAACGTCTTCCCGAACACCGAAATCGTTATCGGCTGCGTCAGATCGAAGTTGCTCGAGTGGTACAGGGTGATCATGGCGTTCGCGCCCAGATCGGCGACGTCGCGCTACGCTTTGAGCGCGATGCGCGCCAACGCCTCGAAGACGTCTCGTCCGGCACCGTAGGCCGGGTCGAATTGCAGCGCATCGCGCGCGCATTTCGCCGTGATCTCGGGCGCGATGGCCAGCGACGGTCCCATCATGCTTGTCGCCAGTTGAATTTCGCAGGCACGGTTCAGCGTCCAGAGGTAGGTGAAAGCTTCCGGAATACTGCCGCCCCACGAGAGCAGGCCATGGTTTCTCAGAATCACAGCTTTCCTGTCGCCGATGCTGCGAAGCAGTCGCGGCCCTTCGTCGGCATGCACCGTCACGCCCTCGAAATCGTGATACGCCACGCGTTCCTGCAATTGCGCGCTGTAGAAATTGTCGCTGCGCAGACCGGCAACTGAACATGCGACGGCAACGCCTGCCGTGGTGTGCGTGTGCATCACGCAGTGCGCCCCCGGCAACCCCTCATGCAGCGCCGCGTGCACGGTGAATCCGGCCGGATTGATCGGGTAGTCGCTGCCGCCGAGAATGTTGCCCTGCCCGTCCACTTTGACGAGATTCAGCGGCGTCACTTCCGAGTAATGCAGACCGAACGGGTTGATCAGAAACGCAGGCGGACTGGCGTCCACCACGCGAAGCGTGATGTGGTTGTAGATGAGCTCCGTCCAGCCGAGATAGTCGAAAACGCGGTAGCAGGCGGCCAATTCGCATCGCGCCGCCCATTCGACGTCGCTCATGCCGTCCGGTCGCGTCAGCGATGCAAAAGCGGAATGTGGGGAATGTTCTTTTCTCATGGTTCTGCGTGTCTCCTGATCACCCGGAGGAGTCTACGCGTCCCCACTGCCCGCTTCGCGATTTCTGCTTAAGGGTTCGTTAAGGGCGCTTACGAATGCGCAAATCCGACGCATCGCCGCATACCCCGCATCACCGTGTCAGCGTCCGATACCAGTCGTCGACCCAGCGAATGAGGAAGGTGTGGAAACCTGTCGCTGCGGGCGACAGATCGCGTTCTTTGGCGTGATAGAGACAGATCTGCCGGATCGTTTCCGGTTTGCCGGTGCGCCGCATGACCAGGTCCTGGCTGCGGGCAAAGCCCTGCACATAGTCTGGCGCGAGCGTCACCGACAGTCCGGCACGCGCCATGCCGAATGCCGTGGTGACGTTCTCGACGATCTCGACGGGAAATACGCGGTTGTCCTCGGGCTGATCGCTGAGCATGCGCGTGACGCTGTACTCGTGATCGCGTCCGGTGGCAACAATGGCCGTTTCACGCAACACGTCCCACGGCACGACGTCGTATCGCGCAAGCGCGTGTCGGGGCGAACACCAGACGACCCACGGACTATCGAACAGCGGCGTCGCACTCACGCGATCGCCCAGTGGTTGATTTGGGCCAAGCGCGATATCGATTTCCCCGTCGGCAACCGACGACACGAGATGCTCGACTTCGACATCCGTCGGTCGAATCGTCACCTTCGGATGAAGTTCGCGATAGGCCGCGATGGCGTCAGGCAAAACGGCCGCGCAAAGTACCAGTGGCGCACCAACGCGGATGACACCGGACGCACGGTCCCGGATGTTTTTCGCCGAGCGCTCCGCCGCGTGGAGCTGCGCCATGGCGGCGGTGGCGGCCGGTAGAAAGTCAGCGCCCGCGACGGTCAGTGTGACGCGTCGCGTCGTCCGGTCAAAGAGTCGAAAGCCGACCTCGCGCTCCAGCTCGCCGAGCAACTGACTCACCGCAGACGGCGTTAGGCACACACGGTCCGCTGCGCGCGCGATGCTCCCGCAATCCACAATCGCGAGAAACGTTTCCAGTTGACGCGCATTCAGTCGGCTCAGTGACATACAAGAAATAGATACCTAAGAACCCATACTGACCGACATCGATACAATGGCGACGTCGGTATCCCGATCGGCTTTTCCGCCTGAAGCTTCTTCAGCTAAGCGGCGAATGTTTTCGAACTCAGGTTGCTCGACCAAGCATCAAGGTCCGCATAGAGCTTCGAAGGCACGCGGAACGACAAGCTCCCCGGCAACTACCTCGTTTTCGGAGTGCTCGCCTTCGCCTTCGGCCCACTCGTAAGAATGTGAGTAGCAACTATGCCTTTGCAGAGCGTGGTTGGCGAGTGTAGTAGATATCCCACTCCGATTCGTCCGTCTGCTCGAACCCGTGCCGTCGATAGAAGTCGTTCGATTGACTGCCTCGCAATGCGCCCAGGCGGATCGGCATGCCTTGTGAATCGGCATCTGCAATGATCTGCCGCAGCACTGCTGCTCCGATTCCACGTGCCTGATGTTTTGGCAGGATGTACAAGTGGTCCAGGTGCCAGTGGTCCGGTTGAGGGCGAACCAGGAAAAAGCCGACCCGAGCATCATCGGTTTCGATGAAGCGGCACAGCGCCGGGTCAAAAGACGCCAGGAAACGTTCCCGCGCACGCTGCGGGTCAAAGCGTCCGAGACGCTCCAGGCTCTCGCGCATCGCGGCGATGCGAATGCTCACCAGCAGATCAGCGTCAGATTGCGAAGTGGGTGAGAAAGTCAGATTCATTCGAAGGCAGGTTATGTCGGCCCGTAGAAGTCGTGTGGCGGAAAGCAGCCGGAGTCGAACCGACCTGGGAGCGTCTGACGCCCCCAACCGGGTTTGAAGCCCGGCCGCATCACCGGATACGGATGCCTTCCTTCAGACGAAGCAATTTCACTTGCTCGATGATGAGGTGAGCGTCCACGCGCCGCGCGAAACCGCCACCTTTGATGCCGCGACCGGCAAACATCGCGAATCACGAATCGCTACGCCGCGCCCCACTCCACCCCGGGACGCCGCACATGCCGGTCACCAACGCGGCGAGTATATCCCGCACGGTCGAAGAACTCCAGAATCTGAATCGCGCGCTTGCGCCCCAGACCCGTCGCATCCCGAAATGCCCCGGCCTCGACCCGGCCATCGCCCTCCGCGACGATGCCCGCAAGCGTCTGCACGCACGCGTCGTCATAGAACAGGTCCTTCACGATCTGATGCACCCGCCCCTGACGCGCAAGCTTGCGCAACACGGCACGCACGCGCTCCTCAGGTACGTTCAGCTCGCGCCCCATATCGCGCACCCACGGCGGATCGAACCGGCCCTGCGCCACCTTCGGCAACAACGCCTCGGCCAGCGCCGTCTCCTCGGCCGTCATTTCGACGCGATGGGTCGGCAGATGCCACCACGCCCCCGTGCGTGCCACCGCGCCCTCGCTCAGCAGCGCCTGCACGACGATGCGCCAGCGGCCCGCATCCAGCGACGGCCACGTCATGCGCCCAAGCCGCGCCGCATCGAGCCCCGGCTCGTCGGGTACGCGAGCGTGATAGTCGCCAAGCGACGCCAGCACGCGGGCACGGATCGCCTCCCACGCTTGCGGCGAGAAGGCCAGCGATTCGCCCTCACCGCCTGACAGCACAACGGCGTGCGTCGGCCAGGACCATTGCGAAGCAGGCAAACCCGTGATCGCAACGACCTGCTTGCTCGTCAGCCCGAACGGCGCCTGCGTCAGCAATGCACCCAAGCCGTTGCCATCGAGGTACTGCACTACGGCATCCAGCCACGCCAGACGCCCCGCCGAACGACGCTTGCGCTCGGGTGCTGCCGGATCGAGCACGCGTCCGCCGCCAACGGTTGCCGTCGCCTGCGGATTGCGCACGATGAAGCGATCGCCCGGCATCGTGCACACCGGCGTATCGAAGACCAGTTGCACACGCATCGACGCGCCAGGGGCGAGCGTGTCGCCCCCCAGCAGTACGGTGCGTGCCTGCACATGCGTCGTTCCTAAATGCACGTGCAGCGGAAACCATTGCGTGAGCGGCGCGCTGTCGTCCAACCAGTGCATGTCGACGTCCACATGCGTGGAGGGCGACGACAATCCCGGCGCGACAATCCAGTCACCTCGGCCAAGCTGATCGCGCTCGATGCCCGCCAGATTCAGCGCACATCGCTCGCCCGCCCTGCCCGCCTCGACCGGCCGGTTCTGCGCATGAATGCTACGCACACGCACCGGTAGGCCCTGCGGCATGACCGTGAGGGTATCGCCCACGCGCACCGTGCCAGCGAACGCGGTGCCCGTCACAACCGTGCCGTGCCCCGCCAGCGTAAAGACGCGGTCGACGGCCAGACGGAACAACGCATCGTCGCGACGCGTCGCATTGCCCGACTCACGCAACGCGTGGGCGGCCTGCGTCAGATGCTCACGCAACGTCGCCACACCGGCATCGCCCGGCGTGGTCGCCGAGACCGGCACCACGTCGGCCTGAGCGAGCGGCGTGTTCGCAAGCCACTGCGAGATTTCTTGCGTCACAGCGTCCAGACGCGCGCCGTCCACACGATCAGCCTTCGACAAGGCCACCACGCCACGCTTCACACCGAGCATCGCCAGAATGGCCAGATGCTCGCGCGTTTGCGGCATGATGCCGTCGTCGGCGGCAATGACCAGCAGCGCGAAGTCGATGCCGACCGCCCCCGCCGCCATCGTATGAATCAGCTTCTCGTGCCCGGGCACATCGATGAAGCCCAACACCTCGCCATCCGGCAGCGGCGTGTACGCATACCCGAGTTCGATGGAAATGCCCCGCGCTTTCTCCTCCTTGAGACGATCGGTGTCGACACCGGTCAGCGCGCGAATGAGGCTCGTCTTGCCGTGGTCGATGTGACCCGCGGTGCCGACGATCATGCGCGCAACTCCTCAAATTGACGCGAAAGACGCATTTCGTCATGCGCTTCGAGACAGCGCAGGTCGAGCCAGAGCGTCTGATCGGCAATGCGTCCGATCACCGGATACGGCAGACCACGCAGCGCCGCTTCGAGCTTCGCGAGCGCACGGCCGCTGCCGCGCTTGCCGCCGCCCGCCGGGGCAATCGCCAGCCCGTAGCTCGGCAACTGCTCGACCGGCAAGGCACCGCTGCCGATCTGGCTGACCATCGGCGCGGCGGTGACGGTATAGGCGTCGCCCAGCGACTTCGCCAGCACCGGCACCAGCCGTTCCGCCTGCGCGGCCATCTCGGCGCGCGTGCGCGTAAGCAGGCGCAACGTGGTCAATCGTTCCGGCAGATGGTCCGGATCGCGATACAGACGCAGCACCGGCTCCAGCGCCGCAAGCGTCAACTTGCCAACGCGAAGCGCGCGCTTCAACGGATGCTTCTTGATCTTCGCGATAAGATCCTTGCGACCGACAATCATGCCCGCCTGCGGCCCGCCGAGCAACTTGTCGCCGGAGAACGTGACGAGATCGGCACCGGCCGCAATCGTCTCCTGCACGGTCGTTTCATGCGGCAATCCCCAGCGCTCCAACGGCGTGAGCGTGCCGCTACCGAGATCGACGGCCACCGGCACGCCATGCGGCTTCGCGATCTCCACGACCTCCGACACGTCGACGCTCTTGGTAAAGCCCGTCACCTCGTAATTACTGCAATGCACCTTCATCAGCAGCGCCGTCTTCTCGCCAATGGCGTTGCGATAGTCCGCCGCATGCGTGCGGTTCGTCGTGCCGATCTCGACGAGCTTCGCCCCCGCGTGCGTCATGATGTCGGGGATGCGAAACGCCCCGCCGATCTCCACCAGTTCGCCGCGCGAGACCACAACCTCGCGACGCTTCGCCAGCGTCGCCAGCATCAGCAGCACGGCCGCCGCATTGTTATTGACAACCGTGGCCGCTTCGCCGCCGGTCAGTTCGCAGAGCAACGGGGAGATCAGGTCGTCGCGATCGCCGCGCCCGCCCGTCGCCAGATCGAATTCAAGATTGGCCGGTGTCGTGAGCGCTTGTACGACCGATTCGATGGCCGCCTCGGGCAGCAACGCGCGCCCGAGATTCGTATGAAGCACCGTGCCGGTGAGATTGAAGACGGGACGCAGCGTCGCGCGATTGCGCTCGGTCAGCCCCGCCTTGATGCGCTCGCCAAAGGCTGACGGACTCAACGCGTCGTGCGAGAGCGTGCCCGCAAGCGCTGCTGCACGGCATTCGTCGAGATCGCGACGCAACGCCGCCGTCACCTGAGTACGTCCAAAGTCGGCCACCACCGCGTGCAACTCGGACGTCCCCAACAGGCGGTCGAGCGACGGGAGATCCGCCGCGCCCGCGCGCGGGCTCCCCTGGTCGGCCACCGGCATTGCCCCGCTTGCGTCTTTCATCAGGCTTCCTCGGCGTTTTGCCAGAGCAACGGATTGCCGTTGGCGCGCGCGTATCCCGCCTCGCCCATCAACACGTCGAGCGCAAGGCTCGCGAGATCGTCGGCGACCGGCTCCACGAACGGGTCCTTGTCCTGATAGAAGATCTTGCGGTAGCTGTGGCAGTCGTCGCACGATTCGGCCCGGATGGGTGACGATGCAACGCGCTTGGCGGCTTCGTCGAGCTTCGGCCGTCCGTCCTTACCCTTGAGAAGGCCACCGTCGGCCGCTGCCACGTCGTCGCCCGAGGCTGCGGCATCGCCCGCCGTGTCGACGACGTGATACGCCACATGCTCGCTCGCTTCGCAGTGCGTGCACTTCACCCGCACCATGTGCCACTCGGTCGAGCACAGACCGCACGCCAGATAGCGATAGCCCTCATGCGCGCCGCCAATGCGAACCACGCTCGACACCGGCAACGTGCCGCACACTGGGCACACGTTGGGCACATCGAGCATCGGCACTTCGCCTGCATCGAACGTGCTGGCCACACCCGTCCAGAGCACTTGCAGCGCCGCCATGAGGAACGGCGCGCTCGCCGCATCCACGCCCTTGCCGTGACCGGCGAGCAGCGCCTGCGCGCCCGCTTCGAGCGACGCCGGGTCGGCCGCACGCACGCGATCGATCACCGCCTTCACCGCCGGCGATACCCCGGGCTGCGACGCCACCGCGTCGAGCAACGGCGTGAGCAGCGGCTGCCAGCGACCGGCATCGTAGCCACCGCTCGCAGGCACGAGCGGCATGCAGTGCTGCTGCGCCTGCTCAATTGATTCGGGGGACGGACGCTCGGCCTGAAAGTTGTCGAGCACGCGTTGCTGAGCATCGACCAGTGCGGCCATTAGTCGCAGGTAATCGCCCAGCGGATGGCCGTCGGCCAGTTGGCGCAGCCGTGCCGCACGGGCCGAAAAGACTTCGGCGCGTTGCGGCATGCGCAGACGGGGGATGGAGGTGCGATCGAGGGACTCGATCTGTCCGGGTTCGAGAATGCGTTGCAAGGTGGCCGGCCTCGTAAGAGCGTCCGGCCACCAGCGGGGCCGGACTTATTTGTTGAGCTGCTTGTACCAGGCGCGATGGTGTTTCCACGCCCAGCCGCGGGTGACGGTTCCGCGCGTCATGGCTTGCACGGAACCCTTGATCCAGATCGCCGCGTAGATGTGCGTAATGATGCCGCAAATCAACACGAATGCACACACCGCGTGTACGTCGGAGGCGAGACGGATCACCCAGATCGGGAAGTAGAACGCGAAGTACGCGCGCCAGATCACGATGCCCGAGAGCAACAGTCCGATCATGCACAACACCATCACGTAGAACAGCAGCTTCTGCCCGGCGTTGTAACGCCCGACTTCCGGCAGATTCTCTTCGCGATTGTTGAGCACGTCGCCGATGTTCTTCATCCACTCGGTGTCGCGCTGTTCGAACTTGTTGTAGCGCGCGAGCCGCATGGCGAGCCACACAAACGCCACGAACATCACCAGACCGACGAACGGGTGCAGAATCCGCGTCCACGGCCCGCCGCCGAACAGATTGGTGAGCCAGAACATCGACGGGTGAAACAACGCCAGCCCGGACAGCGCGAGCAGAATGAACGTGCCCGCAACGATCCAGTGGTTGATGCGTTCCGCCGCGTTGTAACGCTCGATCAGCCCGTCCTTACCGTGCTCATGATGATTCGAATCAATCGACATGGTCAGACCTCCTCGTGCGTGACAACGCCCTTCTGGCCGTCGGGACCGTTGCCCCTGCGGGATGCATCGTACCGACGAGCTTCCTCTTCATCTTCCTCGGTCGTTTCGTTCGGACCGGTCTTGATGTAGTGGAAAAAGCCGGCAATTGCCGTGAGCGCCATCGCAGCCACGCCCAGCGGTTTGGCGATGCCCTTCCAGAACGTCACCATCGGACTGATGCGCGGGTTGTCCGGCAGACCGTGATACAGCGACGGCTTGTCGGCATGGTGCAGCACATACATCACGTGAGTGCCGCCTACGCCTGCCGGATCGTACAGCCCCGCGTTGTCGAAGCCCCGCGACTTCAAGTCTTCGATGCGCTCAGCCGCCTGATCCTTCATGGCGTCCTTGGTGCCGAACATGATCGCGCCTGTCGGGCACGTTTTCACGCAGGCCGGCTCCAGCCCCACGGACACGCGGTCGGAGCAGAGCGTGCACTTGTACGCCTTGTGATCCTTCTGCGAGATGCGCGGAATGTTGAACGGGCACCCGGTAATGCAGTACCCGCAGCCGATACAGGCCTCTTCGTGGAAGTCGACGATGCCGTTCGCATACTGCACGATCGCACCCGGCGACGGGCACGCCTTCAGGCAGCCCGGGTCCTCGCAATGCATGCAGCCATCCTTGCGGATAAGCCATTCGAGGTCGCCCTTCGGGTTCTCGTACTCAGTGAAACGCATGAGTGTCCACGAGTCCGCCGTCAGGTCGGCCGGGTTGTCGTACACGCCGACGTTGGTTCCGACCTCGTCGCGCAGGTCGTTCCACTCCATGCACGCCGTCTGGCAGGCCTTGCAGCCGATGCACTTCGAGACGTCAATGAGTTTGGCGACGTCGCCCGTGTGCGCTTCACGCACCGAGGGCGACGGCAAGGTCGTTGCCGAGCGCCGTTTGATATCCAGTGATTGCAATGCCATGGCGCCTCCTTATGCCTTCTCGACCTTCACGAGGAACGACTTCACCTCGGGTGTCTGCGAATTCGCGTCGCCCACAATCGGCGTCAACGTATTCGCGAGGAACCCGGGCTTGGTCAACCCCTTGAAGCCCCAGTGAATCGGAATCCCCACATGGTGAACCGTCTTGCCGTCGATCTTCAGCGCGCGCAGGCGCTTCGTAACGACCGCCTTGGCCTTGATGTAGCCCCGGTTGGACGACACCTTGACCATGTCGCCCGCGACGACCCCGACTTCCTTCGCAAGCGCTTCGCCGATTTCGACGAACTGCTCAGGCTGGATGATCGAGTTCAGCAACGCGTGCTTGGTCCAGTAGTGGAAATGCTCGGTCAGGCGATAAGTCGTTGCCACATGCGGGAAGTGCTCGGCCGTGCCCATCGTCGCCAGATCGTCCGGGAACACTCGGGCGCCCGGGTTTCGCGTGGCCTTGGGTTGTTTCGGATGGAACGGGTTGTAACCCAGAGGCGTCTCGAACGGCTCGTAATGCTCAGGGAACGGGCCCTCTGCCATGGCCCCCTTGGCGAAGAAACGCGCCACGCCCTCGGGGTTCATGATGAACGGACTCATGCCACCGGCCGGATCCTCGTCGACCTTGAAGTCGGGCACGTCGGCACCGGTCCACGCCTTACCGTTCCAGTAGACCAGTTTGCGCTTCGGGTTGAACGGCTTGCCCGCGAGGTCGGACGACGCACGGTTGTACAAGATCCGACGGTTCGCCGGCCACGCCCACGCCCAGTTCAGCGTCTGACCGATGCCGGTCGGGTCGCTGTTGTCGCGTCGCGCCATCTGGTTGCCTGCCTGCGTCCATGCGCCGGCGAAGATCCAGCAACCCGACGACGTGCTGCCATCGTCCTTGAGTTCCGCAAACCCGGACAACTGCTCGCCAGCCTTGCGCGTGACCTTGGTCGGATCTTTCGGATCGACGATGTCCTTGAGCGCTCGGCCGTTGTACTCCTTGGCGAGTTCTTCGGGCGACGGGCTCTCCGGCTGGGCGTACGGCCATGACAGATTGACGATCGGGTCGGGATACTTGCCGCCCTCCGTCTTGTACATCTCGCGAAGGCGCAGGAACAGCGCCGACATGATTTCGATGTCGGTACGCGCCTCGCCCGGCGGCTCGCCACCCTTCCAGTGCCATTGCAGCCAGCGCCCGGAGTTGACCAGTGCACCGTCTTCTTCGGCGAAGCAGGTCGTCGGCAAGCGGAACACTTCCGTCTGAATCTTGCTGGAGTCGACGTTGTTGTGTTCCCCGAAATTCCGCCAGAACTCCGACGTCTCCGTCGCCAGCGGGTCCATGATGACGAGGAACTTGAGCTGGGCGAGCGCCTTATCCCACTTGACCTTGGCCGGGGTCGCGGCGATGGGGTTGAACCCCTGCGCGATGTAGCCGGTCATCTTGCCCTTGCTCATCAGCTCCTGCACTTGCAGCATGTCGTAAGGCTTGTCTAGCTTGGGCAGGTAGTCGTAGCCCCAGTTGTTCTCGGCCGTGGCGGCATCGCCCCACCACGCCTTCATCAGGCTCACGTAGAACTTCGGATAGTTCTGCCAGTAGCTCAACTGGTTCGGACGCAGCGGCTTTTGCGTGCGCGCCGTCAGATATTGCTCGACGGTCTGCTCCGCCTGCTTGGGCAACGACATATAGCCCGGCAGCAGATCGGTCATCAGCCCCAGATCGGTCAGCCCCTGAATGTTCGAGTGACCGCGCAGCGCGTTCATGCCGCCGCCCACCGCACCGATATTGCCCAGCAGCAACTGCACCATGGCACCGGTACGAATGATCTGCGAGCCGATCGAGTGCTGCGTCCAGCCGAGCGCATACAGAATCGTCATGGTGCGCGTCGGGGTGGAGCACTCGGCGATCTGCTTGTAGATGTACTCGACCTTGTCCGCCGGTGTGCCGCACACGCGCTCCACCATATCGATGGTGTAACGCGAGTAGTGCTGCTTCATCAGTTGGAACACCGTACGCGGGTGTTGCAGCGTCGGGTCGGTGAGGACGTAGCCATCCGCGCCCTTCTGGTAATCCCAGGAGGACTTGTCGTAGGTATGTTTCTCTTCGTTGTAGCCCGAATAGATGCCGTCTTCGAACGAGAACTCGTCTTTCACCAGGAAGGTGAAGTCGGTGTAGTTCTTGACGTACTCGTGCTGGATCTTGTCGTTCGTGAGCAGGTAGTTGATCAACCCGCCGAGGAACGCAATGTCCGTGCCGGTACGGATCGGGGCGTAATAGTCCGCGACCGATGCCGAACGGTTAAAGCGCGGGTCGACCACGATCAGGCGCGCCTTGTTGTGCGCCTTCGCCTCGGTCACCCATTTGAAACCGCACGGGTGTGCCTCGGCTGCGTTGCCGCCCATGATGAGTACCAGATCCGCGTTCTTGATGTCGACCCAATGGTTCGTCATCGCGCCACGGCCAAACGTCGGGGCAAGACCTGCCACCGTCGGGCCGTGTCAGACACGTGCCTGGTTATCGAATCCCAGCATCCCGGTACTGCGGATGACTTTGTGCGTGATGTACCCGACTTCGTTGCTCGACGCCGACGCGGCCAGCATGCCGGTGGTGAGCCAACGGTTGACAGTGAGACCGTCGTCCGTCTTTTCGACGAAGTTGGCGTCACGGTCGGCCTTCATCAGCTTGGCGATGCGATCGAGCGCGTCGTCCCACGAAATACGTTCCCACTTGTCGGACCCCGGCTTGCGGTACTCCGGATGCGTGAGACGGTTCGGGCTGTGGATGAAGTCGATGAGGCTGGCGCCCTTCGGGCACAACGTGCCGCGATTGACCGGGTGGTCGGGGTCACCTTCGATGTGAAAGATGCTCTTCTTCGCATTCTTCGCACCGTCGCCGTAGCTGTACATGAGCAGCCCGCAGGCCACGGAACAGTACGGACAGGTATTACGGGTCTCGGTCGCTCGCGCGAGCTTGAACTGACGGACTTCCGCCAGCGCCGCGTCGGGCGCGAACCCGAGCATTGCCAGGCTGGACCCTGCCAGCGTTGCGCCACTCACTTTGAGGAACTGGCGCCTGGACATATTAAGCATGGGGGAATTCTCCTCAAATTTTGGGTAACTTTGCGGGAGCATCCTGAGTATAGAGCAAACAAGTAATGATTTCCGTGACTTAGCACAAACCATGCCGCATATTGCGTTGTGTGCCATTGCGGCTGATTTCATGGGAACTTCCTTGACATTTTGGTATTCTGAGCGTCACTCTGGTCACCGTCCCCGGTAATGGACACATTGCCCCCTGAAGATGACGTGACGAACCTGCTCGCATGTCCGAATTGCGACACGCTCCACCGTCGCATGGACCTGCCGCCGCGCGAGACCGCTCGCTGCGTGCGTTGCCACTCGGTTCTTTACCGCTCCCCCGACCTGCGTCTGTCTCGCGTGCTTGCGCTCAGCCTGACGTGCGTGATCGTGTTCGCCATCGCCAACGCGTTCCCCATCGTCGAGATCGAGGTGCAGGGCATCTACACCGAGACGACGCTCGTGGGTGCCGCCTGGGCGCTGTATCGCGAGGGCATGTGGCTTGTCGCGCTGCTCGTGTTCGCCACGACCGTGCTGTTTCCCCTGTCGCAACTACTCGCGCTGATCCATTTGGTGACGCCGCTCTCGCTCGGCCGACGACCCTATGCGGTCTTTCAGGTGATGCGCGCCATCGAGTTCTGCCGCCCCTGGGGCATGATCGAAGTGTTCATGCTCGGGGTACTGGTTTCGCTGGTCAAACTCTCGGCCATGGCGAGCGTGCTGCCCGGTATTGCGCTGTGGGCCTTCGGCGCGCTGACGATGTTGCTCGCGCTGGTGCTGTCGTACGATCTGCGCAATCTGTGGATCGTGATCGACCGCACGCCGGACCCTGCGGTGGAAGCGCTGAAGGCGCAGAAGGCCAGCGAATCCCGGACGGTGACGCGATGAAATATCTCTCGGCCAAAGCGGCGGGACTGGTCGCCTGCCATGTCTGCGGGCGTCTGTCACGGGAAGTGAAAACCGTCGAAAAGGAGCGTTGTCCCCGATGCGGCGCAGTGCTTCATCAGCGCAAGGTCGACAGCCTCACGCGTACCTGGGCCTTGCTGATTGCGGCGGCGATCCTGTACATTCCCGCCAACGTCCTGCCCATGATGCAGACGCGTTCGTTGTTGGGTAACTCCAGCGACACGATCATGAGCGGCGTGATCTATTTCTGGACGAGCGGCGAGTACGATCTGGCCATCGTCGTCTTCACGGCGAGCATTCTGGTCCCGATGCTCAAGCTCATTGCCTTATCGCTGCTGTGCTTTACCGCGCAGCGCGGCACCCGCTGGAAACCGCACCAACGCACCAAGCTGTATCACATGGTCGAGTTCATTGGACGCTGGTCCATGCTCGACGTTTTCGTCGTCGCGCTGATGGTGGCGCTCGTAAACATTCAGTCGCTGGCCGTGATTAAGGCCGGTCCGGGCATCGTGGCTTTCGGCTCCGTGGTCGTGCTCACGATGGTGGCCTCCATGCAGTTCGACCCTCGCCTGATCTGGGATCAGATCCGCGACGACGATACCGAACAGGACGATCATGACTGAACCGAAAGACTCGCAAGACCCGAACGCCGTGCCACCGCCCGGGGCAGGCAATCTGCCGACGCCGGCCATCGAACCGCGCAAGCGCTGGGCGCCCTCGCTCGTCTGGCTGATTCCGCTGGTCGCTGCCGTCATCGGGCTGTCGCTGGTGGCCAAGGTGCTCATCGAGCGCGGGCCGAGCGTGACCATCGACTTCAAGACGGCCGAAGGACTCGAAGCGGGCAAGACCAAGGTCAAGTACAAGGAAGTCGATATCGGCACAGTCAAGAGCATCGAACTGTCGGACGACCTCTCGCACGTGCGCGTCACGGTCGACCTCACCCAAAACGCGAAGAAATTCGCCGTGAAGGACTCGCGCTGGTGGGTCGTGCGCCCACGCGTGGCCGGTGGCAGCGTCTCCGGCTTGTCGACGCTGCTATCCGGGGCCTACATCGGTGCAGACGCCGGTAAGGCTAAGGACTCCGCGAACCACTTTGTCGGACTGGAGGTGCCGCCGGTCGTCTCAACCGGGCAGCCGGGCAAGCAGTTCGTGCTGCACGCCGCCGATGTCGGCTCGCTCGATATCGGTTCGCCGATTTACTACCGTCGCATTCAAGTCGGTCAGGTCGAAGCGTACTCGCTCGATCCGGACGGCAAGGGCGTGACGTTGCGCGTGTTCGTGCAGGCCCCCTATGACCAGTACGTCGGGTCCAACACGCGCTTCTGGCACGCCAGCGGCATCGATCTGCGACTCGATTCGAGCGGCTTCCAGGTCAATACGCAGTCGCTCGCATCGGTGGTCATCGGCGGGATCGCCTTCCAGGCCCCGAGCGACTCAGGCGCTGGCGTCATGGCCAAGGCCGGGCAGGAATTCCGTCTGGCCGCCGACGAAGCCACGGCCATGAAGGCCCCAGACACACACCCGGTGCGGGTGGTGTTCCGCTTCCAGCAGTCGCTGCGCGGGCTGGCCGTCGGTGCACCGGTCGACTTCCGGGGTATCACGCTGGGTGAAGTGACGTCGATCGGCGTGGAGTTCGATCAGGCCACCAAGCAGATCAACATGCCGGTGACCGTCGACATCTACCCGGATCGTCTGCGCCGTCGCGATCCGAAGAACAGCGTGCCGCCGACGGAACTGAACAGCCACAGGATTCTCGACGCACTCGTGCAGCGTGGCCTGCGGGGTCAGTTGCGCACTGGCAACCTGCTGACCGGTCAGCTGTACGTGGCGCTCGACTTCTTCCCGAACGTCAAGCCCGCCAAGGCCGAGATGGTCGACGACATGCTGGCCCTGCCGACGGTGCCCAATACGCTCGACCAGTTACAGCTTCAGATCGCCGACATTGCGAGCAAGCTCGACAAGATTCCGTTCGACAGCATCGGACAGAATCTGGACTCGACGCTGCGCAAGCTCGACAAGACGATGGATAGTGCACAAGGGCTGTTCCGTCAGCTCGACGGCGAGATCGCACCGGAAGCGAAGGCCACGCTGGGCGAAGCGAAGAAGAGCTTCGGTGCGGCCGAGCGCACGCTCTCCGAAGATGCGCCTGTGCAGCAGGACGTCCGTCAGGCCATGCAGGAACTGACGAAGACGCTGCGCTCCCTCAACACCCTCGCCGACTACTTGCAGCAACATCCCGAAGCGCTGCTGCGCGGCAAACCGAAGGACCCGCAACCATGACGAGGCCGACCGACATGACCCGTAGCCCGCGCCTGCGTGCAACGCCGATGGACGGCGAGAGCTCCTCCTTCTCCGACCGTCCTGCCCTGCCCGCTTTTGTGGGCAAAGCAGGACTCGCCGCTGTGGCAGCCCTCGTGCTGGCGCTTGCTGGCTGTGCCTCGCCGTCTCCCACGTTCTATACGCTGACGGACGCGGGGGCCGGGACAGGTAGCGCCGCCGCAAATTCCAACGCCACCACAGGCGCGGCAGCTCCGGCAACACCGTACGCTTTGGAAGTCTCGCCCGTGGCCGTGCCCGAACAGGTCGACCGGCCGCAGATCGTCGTCACCCGTGGTGGCGGACGCGTCGATATTCTCGAGGAATCCCGCTGGGCTGCCCCGCTCAAGACCGAGCTGACGTCGACGATCTCTCGCGACCTGACGCAACGCCTGGGCGCGATGGACGTCTATGGATTGCCCCGTGCCGACGGGCTTGCGGTCTATCGTGTGTCGACGTCCGTCCAGCGGTTCGAATCGACGCCGGGCGAACAAGCGGCGCTCACCGCGGTCTGGAGTGTGCGAAAGGTGCCGGGCGATATCGTGCTGACGTGCCGCTTCTCGGGGACGGAGTCCGCAGCGTCGGGCATCGCAGACGTTGTCGCGGCGCAGCGCAAGCTCGTCGACCGTCTGGCCGACGGCATCGGCAACGCCATCGCCACCAGCGCACAGGGTGCAACGCCCCGCTGCCAGAACTAAGCCCGCTCGCACAACCCCACAGCGATCGGATGGCGAGACGGCTTCTACGCCATCTCGCCGCTTCGCGGAAGGTCAGGAAAATCCTAATGCGGATTACGCATAGATTCCGATCATTACGGATTGCGCAAACGATTACGTGATGTTTAAGATGTTCGAGACTCGCCGCACGCGTCCTCCGGCAGAGATGGGCGGCGGCGGGTCGTTATAACTCGAACATTGGAGACAAGCCATGTCCAGCATTACCGGCCTCAGCGGCATCAGTGGGCTCAGCGGTCATTTGCGCCGTACGATTGCCGTCGCCGCGTCGTTTGCCGTTGCATCCCTCATTGCGCTTCCCTCCCCGGCGCAGGCCGCCGCGATCTCCGACGGCGTCGTGAAGATCGGCGTGCTCACCGACCTCTCGGGCGTGTCGAGCGACAACGCGGGCAAGGGCAGCGTACTCGCCGCCACCATGGCCATCGACGACTTCTCGCACGATCACAAAGTCCTCGGCGCACCCATCGAGCTGGTGTCCGCCGACTCACAGGGCAAGACCGACACCGGCGCGACCATTGCCCGCGAGTGGTACGACCGGGGCAAAGTCGACATGATCACCGACCTCACGTTCTCGAACGTGGCGCTGGCCGTCGACCGGATTGCCGACGAAAAGAAGAAGATCGCACTTGTGACCGGCGCAGGATCGTCCGCCATCAGCAACGAGCAATGCACGGCACATAGCGTGCAGTGGATGTACGACACATACGCACTGGCGAACTCGACCTCGCAGGCCTTGCTGCGTCGCGGTCTGAAGTCGTGGTACTTCATTACCGCCGACTACGCGTTCGGACAGGCGCTGGAGAAAGATGCGAGCGAGATCCTGACGCGTCAGGGCGGCAAGGTCGTCGGCTCTGTGAAGCACCCGGTGAACTCGCCGGACCTGTCGTCCTATCTGCTGCGCGCCCAGACGTCCGGCGCACAGGTGATCGCGCTGGCCAACTCCGGCACCGATACGCTCAACACCGTCAAGCAAGCCTCGCAGTTCAACATCATTCAGGGTGGCAAGCAGGTGTTCACACCGCTGCTCTCGCTCATCACCGAAATCCACGGCATGGGCCTGAAGAACGCGCAGGGCATGATCCTCACGAACGGCTTCTATTGGGATCAGGACGACCGCTCGCGCGCCTTCGCGCAACGCTTTTACGCTCAGCACAAGAAGATGCCGACGATGATGCAGGCCGCCGTGTATTCGGCGGTGCTCAACTATCTGAAGGCAGTTCAGGCGGCAGGCACCGACGAGGCGGACGCTGTGATGGCCAAGCTCAAGTCGATGAAGATCGACGACCCGGTGATTCGCAACGGCCAGATTCGCGCCGACGGCAAGCTGGTGCACGACATGCTGCTGGTGCAGGTGAAGACGCCTGCCGAGTCGAAGTCGGAATGGGATCTGTACAAGATCCTGGAGACGATTCCGGCCGACAAGGCGTTCGCCCCGCTGGCCGATTCGAAGTGTGCGCTGGTGAAGAAGTAAGTGGCGACCGAGCGTCAGCCAACGTGATGCGGCAGCCCGACGCTCAGCGCTTGAGATCTGTGGCAGACGCAGTCTGCGTCTGACCACCGTCGTGCGACGGTCCCGCCGCCGGGTCTTCCACTCGACGGAACACGAGCGCCGACGCCAGCGTAATCAGCCCGACGCACACGAACGTCACGCGAAAGCCTGCAACGGTGCCGCCCACGCCAAGCTCCCCCGCCTGTCCTGCCAGATGACCGAACAGCGCCAGTAACTGGCCGCCGATGGTCACGCCCAGCCCGAGGGCGAGCATCTGCGCCATCGAAAACAGCCCGTTGCCCGCACTCGCACGACGCGTGCCGAGATCCTTCAGCGTCACACTGTTCATGGCGGCGAACTGCATCGAGTTCGCCCCGCCGAACACCGCCAGTTGCACGAGTCCCAGCCAGATCGGCCAACCCGGCGCGAATAACGCGAAGCTCGCAATCGAGCCACCGACGACCGCCGTATTCACCATCAGAAAACGCGTATAGCCAAAGCGCACCACGAGCGGCGTGACCATGCGCTTGACGACGATCCCCGCGAGGGCCACAGGCAGCATCATCAACCCGGAAGCCAGCGGGCTGTAACCCATCGCCACCTGAAGCAGCAGCGGCAGCAGGAACGGCACGGCACTGCTGCCGATCCGCGCGACGAGATTGCCCAGCAAGCCGAGACTGAAGCTGCGCGTCTCGAACAGTTCCAGCGGGAACAATGGCGTAGCGCGACGGCGCGCATAGGGCCAGTAGCCGAGCGTCGTCGCAACGCAAAGCAGCGCGAGGACGGCAGACGGTGCCCACCCGGCCTCCGGGAACGGATGATCCAACGCGAGCGTGAACGACACCATCGCCACCGACAGCAAGGCGAAACCACCCCAGTCGAAACCGGTATCGATGACTTCGTCCTTCGCAGGACGCGGCAGGTAATGACGCACGGCGAGGCTGCCGATCAGGCCGATGGGCACATTGATGAGGAATATCCAGTGCCACGACGCCACCTGCACCAGCCATCCGCCCAGCACAGGGCCGATCATAGGGCCGACCTGCCCCGCAATCGACACAAAGGCAAGCGCTGCCAGATACTCCCCGGCCGGGAATGTCCGCAGCACGGCAAGACGTCCGATGGGCAGCAGCATCGAACCGCCCGCGCCTTGCAGCACCCGCGCGACTACAAGTTGCGGCAGCGTGTGCGCCATCGCGCAAGCAATCGAGCCGAGCACGAACAGCAGGATCGCGACGAAGTAGACGCGTCGCGTGCCGAAGCGATCGGCCAGCCAGCCGGACGCGGGCGTCAGCATGGCCATCGTGAGCGAGTAGGAGACGACCACCGGCTGCATGCGCAGCGGGTTCTCGCCAAGACTCGCGGCCATGGCGGGCAGCGCCGTATTGACGATGGTCGTATCGAGCGCCTGCATGAAAAAGCCCGCCGCGACAATCCATAGCAGGGCGGTGAGCGTCTTGTCTTGCTTCATGCGGCACGGGGACGAGGCGCGGCCGTCAGCGGGCCTCGGAGAAGAATTAAGCGAAAGCCGAATTTTAGCGCGCTTCCCGGGCGCGCATCGTTGCTTGTTTTGCAGCAATCGATCCGTCCGGCGCATCACTGCGGTGAGAAAGATGCACAGAGATGCGTCGGACGAGAGCGACGATCCGGGCGTCAGGCGGTCGTATCGACGTTATTACCCGTGGGCTTCGCCGGACCCATGAGTGCGAGAATCTGCGCCTGAATCGACATGGCCTGAGAGGACAGCATAGTCATTTGCTGGAGCTTGTCCTCCGGCGGGAGACGGTCGTTGGTGCGCACCGCATCCAGCTGCTTCATCACCTTGGCGAGCATTTCCTTCAACTTCTTGATGGTTTGCGCGACGATTTCGTTACCGGAACCCGCGCCTTCCGTCTCGGTCATCGCCTGCCCCTGTTGCTTGGCGCTCTGGTTGGCGGAGCGCAGATCCACCAGCGTTTTGTCGCCCAACTGGCTCACGCCGTTGCTTTCGGCGGCATCGGAGGAGGTGCTGGCGTTGGCCTGGGCCAACTTTGCCGCGTCGTCGGCACCGGTCGACTTCGTGGCGGCGGCTTGATTGACGGTGCTGGCCGTGCCTGCCGTTTTGGCCGCCGCCTGCGCCTTGTCGGCCTGCTGTTGCTGGATATGCGACTGCCAGATCTCGAGCATGCTGGACGTCGCATTGCCCTTGGTCGGAATAATGATCGTCATGGAGCGAGGGGGTCTCCGTGGAATGAGGAAATGAGAGAAAGTAAGGATTCGAAAGTATTACGGCATATTTCACGAAATCCTTTAGCTCCCTACATCCCCCCTACCTCGCACCGCCGCAATGAAACTCAGACAAGATAGCCTGAGATGCCGTCCCACAGCAGTTTGATCGCCGTGACGACCAGCAGTCCGTAGCAAGCCCGGTAAATCTGGCGTTGATCGAGACGCGCGTGCAATCGCCAGCCCGAGAACACGCCCGCAGGGATGGCGAAAAGGCAGATCCCCATGAGCACCCAGATCGACCCCGCCGGACGAACCAGCAAGAGCCACGGCACCGCTTTGGTCGCATTGCCGACGGTGAAAAACAGGCTGGTGGTCCCGGCATACACCTCCTTGCTCAGACCCAGCGGCAGCAGATACATCGCCAGCGGCGGTCCGCCGGAGTGCGCGACCATCGTCGTCACACCCGATGCCACACCCGCCGTAATCGCCTTCGGTGTAGACCGTTCGCGCACCCCCTGCTTCGCGCCCGAGACCAGCCACAACCCCACGAACGTCAATGTGATCAGCGCCATCACGATGGAGATGGCGCGATGATCAAGCACGCGAAATAGTAAGTACCCCATCGCGATCCCTGCGAGCAATCCGGGCACCAGGCGCGCAAGGTCGGGGCGTGACCAAGTCGACGGCTTCCAGTAGCGCAGCGCAAACAGATCCATCGCGATAAACAATGGCGCGAGCAGCCCTCCCGCGCTCACTGGGTCCATCACGAACGACAGCAACGGAATGCCGACGATGGAGAAGCCGCCCCCGAAGGCGCCCTTCATGAACGAAATCAGGAACACGGCGACGAATGCCACGACGATGGTGGCGAGTGTCAATTCAGACGCGAATGGCAGTACAGACACGAAGCCTCTCCGAAGCGATGAAACCTGCGGCGTGAGGGTCATCGCCGGGATCAGGTGCGCTCAGAATGCTCCGATGTTAAAGTCGGTGCAATTAAAACATTGTTCTCGGTGCAATATATGACGAAGGCCGATTATCTGACGCTTGCCGACCGGATCGCGACGGACATTACCCAGGGCGTGCTCAAGCCTGGCGAGCGGCTTCCGCCCCAGCGCAACTTTGCCGATCTGCATGGCATTGCGGCCTCGACGGCAAGCCGCGTTTACGCCGAATTGCTCCGGCGCGGGCTAGTCGTGGGTGAGGTCGGACGGGGAACGTTTGTGTCGGGAGAGGCGAAGCGTGGCGTCGCGGCACCCGGCGAGCCGCGTGGCGTTCGCATCGATCTGGAGTTCAACTTCCCGATTCTCCCGGAGCAATCGGCGTTGATCGCGAAGAGTCTCGCGGGGCTGGAGCGACCGTTGGATCTCGAACTGGCATTGCGTCCGGCGACCAGTGGCGGCACGCTTGCCGTGCGCAACACGGCGGCGGCGTTTCTCGCGGCGGGACCGTGGACGCCATCCCCGGATCAACTCGTCTTCACCGGTGCAGGAAGGCAAAGCATCGCCGCAGCACTGGCCGCCGTCGTGCCGCCAGGCGGGCGATGCGGCGTCGAGATGCTGACGTATCCGTTTATCAAAGGCATTGCGGCGCGATTGGGCATCGCATTGGTGCCGCTGGCGATGGATGAGTCCGGTGTGCGTCCCGAGGCGATTCAGCGCGCCCACCGGGAAGGCAATCTCTCGGCGATTTACCTTCAGCCATCGATTCAAAGTCCGCTGGGGATGACAATGCCTGCGGTGCGGCGTGCCGAGCTGCTGCGCATCGTCGAAAGACTGAACATCACGGTGATCGAAGACAACGTCTACGGTTTTCTCGACGACGCAACGCCGCTCGCGGCAGATGCGCCCGACCATTGCATCGTGGTCGACAGTCTGTCGAAAAAGGTCGCGCCGGGACTCAATCTGGGATTTCTCGTGACGCCACCAAGGCTCCGGGACAGCGTGATGGCCGCAGTGCGCTCAGGGGGATGGACAGCATCGGGCTACGCTTTCGCCGCCGCGCAACGCATGATGAGCGACGGCACCGTCGATACGCTCGTGCAGCTCAAACGCAGCGACGCACGCGCGCGGCAGCAAGTCGCTGCCGCTCGCCTCTCGGGATTCGACGTGCGCACCAGCGGCAAGAGCTATCACCTCTGGCTGACGCTGCCTGCGCACTGGCGCTCGCAGGCGCTGGTGGTCGCGGCCGCCCGACATGACATCGGGCTGACGCCGTCGACCACATTTGCCGTTTCACACGGTCATGCGCCCAACGCCGTGCGACTGGCGCTGGCCGGACCGTCCATCGAATTGCTCGATACAGGATTGCGTACGCTCGCCGACATTCTGAACGCGAAGGAAGACGATTTCGATCTGACCGAATAAAGCGTCAGGCTCTGACCGCCTTATCCGCGCGATAGCCCACATGCTCGTAGCGCGCTTCGTCGTCGGTCTCTCGCGCATCGGCGGCGTCTGCACGGTCGTCGTCGGCGAGCGCATCCAGACGAATCGCTGCATGCACGAGCGCGATATGCGAGAACGCCTGCGGAAAGTTGCCGACCTGACGCCCATGCGTCGTGTCGTACTCCTCGGCCAGCAAACCGACGTCGTTGCGCAACGACAGCAACCGCTCGAACAACGCCCGTGCATCTCGCTGACGGCCGATCATCACAAGGCAATCGACCATCCAGAAGCTGCAAGCGAGGAACGCGCCCTCGCCCGCAGGCAACCCGTCGTCGACGCGGCTCGTGCGGTAGCGCTGCACCAGCCCGTCGCGCATCAGCTCGCGTTCGACCGCCTCAACGGTGCCGACCACGCGCGGATCGTCCGGGGGTAAGAACCCTACGAGCGGAATCATCAGCGCGCTGGCGTCCATCTCCGACGAGCCGTATGCCTGCATGAACGCATTGCGCTGTTTGTCGAAGCCGTTGGTGCAAACATCGGCGTGAATCTCCTTGCACAGCCGACGCCAGTGATCCACCGGTCCCGGCAAACCGAAACGCTCGGCCGACTTGATCGCGCGATCGAACGCGACCCACGCCATCACCTTCGAATACGTGAAGTGCTGACGGCCACCCCGCACTTCCCAAATGCCCTCGTCCGGCTCGCGCCACACGGTTTCGAGATGCGCAACGAGCTTCGTCTGCACTTCCCAGGTAGCGTCGACCGGCGGCAGTCCGCCGAGACGGGACTGATGCAGCGCGTCCATCACTTCACCGTAGACGTCCAACTGCAACTGACCCACAGCACCGTTGCCGACCCGCACCGGTTTCGCGCCTTCGTAGCCCGGCAACCAGTCGACCTCCCATTCCGGCAGACGCCGCTCACCGGACAGGCCATACATGATCTGCACTTGCGACGGCGCACCGGCCACCGCGCGCACGAGCCAGTGACTCCAGTCGTTCGCCTCGGTGTAATAACCGCCGAGCATGAGTGCCTGCAACGTGAGCGTGGCGTCGCGCAGCCAGCAATAGCGATAGTCCCAGTTACGCTCGCCGCCCAATTGTTCCGGCAGTGATGTCGTGGGAGCCGCGACCACGCCACCCGTCGGCACGAACGTGAGCGCCTTGAGCACGATCAGGGAGCGACGAATCGCTGACGACCATCGTCCGTCGATCTGACAGCGATTGGCCCAGGTGCGCCAGTAGCGTTCGGTATCGGTAAGTGCTGCGAGCGGATCGATCTCGCGGGGGTCGGCGTGATGCGACGGTACGCGCGACAGCACGAACGGCACCGTCTCGCCCGCCTTCACCTCGAAGCGTGCGCGCAGGCTGCCCGGCACATCCTGAATCTCGACGGGCGTGCGCATCACCACCTTGTCCGGCCCGGCGATGAGGCGCATGCCGGGTCCGGTCGGGTCGTCGGCATCGAGCGGACGCGACCACGGCACCGACGCGCCGTAATCGAAGCGCAGAATCAGTTCCATCGACATCGTCACGGTGCCATGCACGCCTTTTACCAGACGCACAAGATCGGCGGCACCATCGCGCAACGGCATGAAGTCGATCACAGCGACGCAACCCTCCACGGTCTCGAAGCGCGTCTCGAGAATCAGCGTGTCGTCGTGGTAGCGGCGTGTGGAAGTCGCGCGCGGATCATCGGGGGCGATTCGCCAGCGTCCATGCTCGGGGCCGCCGAGCAACGCGGCGAAGCACGCCGGGGAATCGAAGTACGGCCAGCAGAGCCAGTCGATGGAGCCGTCGCGCGCAACCAGCGCGGCGCTTCGGCAGTCGCCAATCATTGCGTAGTCTTCAATACGTGCCGGCATGCTCACCTCGCGAACAGGAGAGGACCAACGCCCCCGATGCCGTCACCATGCGCGATGTCGTCGCCAGTGACCGGGGGAGCGCAAGCGTATGAGGCTCAATGGTACGCGTCTCGCGGACGCAGGACCACCGTTCGGGCGATGCAATGGGCGAATTGCCGGGGATTCTGCCTGGGGTCATGCCTTCCCTCCTTACGACGTTGCGTCGGATCGGATTGATAGGGACTGGCGACCGCCTCCACTTCGCGCGCGTCGTCGAGAAATGAAGATATCGCCGGCCAGTTCAAAAACCGACCGACGACCGGAGGGGAAGTTCGCTGAAATTGCCGCTCGGTGACGTTTCGCGAGTCAACTCGCGGAGAATCCGCACTGCGGCAGCAAGACATACATCATGCCGTCACCGTAGCGCCCTCTTCCAGCGCATGCACCGCTCCTTGCGCGATCAGGTCGCGAACGTACTCGGCATCGAAGCCATATTCGGCCAACACCTCGGAAGTATGCTCGCCCAGACGCGGTGCAGGCCCGCCGGTGCACTTCGGTGTCTCGGAGAATCGAATCGGCAGGCCGATGCTGCGCGTGGGGCCATCGAGCGGATGCTGCGTTTCGACCACCATCTCGCGCGCCACGATCTGCGGATGCGTCACGGCCTCGGAAATCGGCAACACCGGCCCGACCGGCAGACCGACCGCGTCGAGTCGCTCCACCCAGCGCTGCGTCGTATCGCGCATCAGATAGGCGGTGAGGCGCTCCACGAGTTCACCGCGATTGGCGGTGCGTCCTGCATTGGTGGCGAAGCGCGGATCACCGGCGATTTCCGGTGCGTCGAGCACTTGCAGCAGACGTTCGTAATTGGCCTGATTCGCGGCACCGATGTTGATCCAGCCGTCCTGCGTGCGAAACGCCTGATACGGTGTGCTGGTCGGGTTGGCAGAGCCGAACTTCGGCGGATTCTCGCCGCTGGCGAAGAAGTTCGCCGCGGCCCAGTACATCTGCTGAAAACCCGCTTCGAGCAGCGATGTATCCACGATCTGCCCTTGCCCAGTGCGCAGCCGGTGCGCGTAAGCGGCCGAGATGCCGAGCGCCGCCAGAATGCCGGCGTTGATGTCGGCAATCGGCGAACCGGCCTTGATGGGCGCTTGCCCCGGTTCGCCCGTCACGCTCATCAGCCCCGACAGGCCCTGCGCGATCAGATCGAATCCGCCCTTGTCCGCGTAAGGCCCCGTGCGTCCGTAGCCCGAGATGGAACAGTAGATCAGCCCCGGGTTGGCTTCGCGCAACGTGTCATAGCCGAGGCCCAGCTTCTCCATCGTGCCCTTGCGATAGTTCTCGGTAACGACTTCGGCACTCGCGAGCATCTTGCGCAATACAGCCTTGCCACCTTCGGTTTTGAGATTGAGCGCGATGCCGCGCTTGTTGCGGTTGAGCATCATGAACGACGCCGACTCGCCATGCGAGAGGATCGGCGCGAAACGGCGCGCGTCGTCGCCTTCCATCTTCTCGACCTTGATGACGTCGGCGCCCATGTCAGCGAGCATCATTCCGCACACCGGGCCGGACATGATGTGCGACAGCTCGATCACCTTGACACCCTGTAGCGGGCCGCCCTTTTTTGCCGTCTCTGCTTTCGTATCGGTCATTTCAGCGGCCCTCGAATACCGGCATCGTCTTCGCAAGGAACGCACGATAGCCAGCCTGAAAATCGGCGGTGCCGAAGCACGCGAACCCTTCGTCGATCTGCGCGGGCGTGAGGGGCTTGCCGCTCACCAGTTCACGCACGAACCGCTTGTGCCAGCGCGCGACAAGCGGCGCACCGGCGGCGATGCGATCGGCCGTTGCGAGCGCCTCGCGGGTGACGTCGCTATCCGCCACCACACGCGAGACAGCTCCGATGCGCAACGCTTCCTGCGCGTCGAAGATGCGGCCTTCGAGCAGGATCTCCAGCGCTTTGGTCGGGCCGAGCAAGCGCACGAGACCGGACAGCTCCGCGTGCGCCATGACCAGACCGAGCTTGTTGATCGGCGCGCCAAAGCGACTCGACTCGCCGCAAATGCGGATGTCGCACGACGCCGCAATCTCCATACCGCCCCCCACGCAGATGCCATGAATCATGGCGACGAGCGGAACCGGGCAGTTCGTCAGCGCGTCGAGCGTGCGATGCATAAGCGCGCCGTACGTTCGAGCCTGCTCCACGTTGGCGCGATCGGTCTCGAACTCGGCGATGTCGTTGCCCGGCGCGAAGGCCTTTTCGCCTGCACCACGCAACACGATGCAGCGCACGTCGGGCGACTCGGACAACGTCAGAATCGTGTCGCCCAACGCCTGCCACATCGGCTTGGTCAACGCATTGAGCTTTTCGGGACGGTTGAGCGTGACCAGCGCAATCGCGCCGTGTCGCTCGGTCAAAACGGTCGATGTCACATTGCCTCCTGGAGTCGCCGATATGGGTATGAAGTCGGCAGATAATGATTTTTGGTATACCAATTTTCGTTAACGATAGAAGCAGACTCCATCAATTGACAAGCATCAATCGAAAAAATCAGGGTTAACGTTGAAAAACAGGCGATTGCCGATTGACGCGTTCGGCTATCGACATCAAAATTGGCATTCCAATTCCGACATCCCCGCCCATGAGCACCCCCGCTTCGCTGAACGCCGCCGCGTATGACGCCCTCAAGGCACGCATCGTGCGCGGGGACCTGCGCCCCGGCGCACCGCTGTCCGAGCGCGCGCTGTGCGACGAACTCGCGGTGTCGCGCACCCCGCTGCGCGAGGCGCTCAAGCGGCTGGCCAACGAAGGACTGGTGGAAATCTCCGAGACACGGCGGGCACGTGTGGCCCGGGTGAGCGTCGATGAAGTGGTGAACCTGCTGGCGGTGATGGCGGTGTTGGAAGGACTATCGGGCGAGCAGGCCTGCGAGAAGGCCTCGGAGGCGGACCTCGACGAACTTACCCGTCTCCAAGACGAGATGGAGTCAGCGTACGCACGCACCGATCACGCCGCCTACTTTGCGCTCAATCAGCAGATTCACCTCAGCATTCTGCGCATGGCGGACAACGGGCCGCTGGCCGAGTACTTCCACAATCTCAACGCGCGCTTACGCCACGTACGGGAGCGCCTGACACCGACGCCCGAACGGTGGCGTCAGGCCGTAGACGAACATGCGGAGATGCTGGCGTTACTGCGCCGACGCGATGGAAAGCGACTGCGCACATTGATGGAAGCGCACTTGCGCAGCAAGACCGACGCTTATGTGGCGGCCATGCTCAATGAAGGGCTCGTGAGCATGAGTCGCGCCGCCTGATAGAAGATCAGGCAGCCACGCGCCTATTGGCAAGCACCGCTGCGCACTTCGCCATCAGATGCACGCGCAGCAGTCGGCCGAGCGTAGCACCGTCGCGCTGCCGCAATGCATGCAGAATCTCGACGTGCTCTTCGATAGCGCGATCCCATTTCCCCGCGTGCAGATTGGAGCGAAAGCGCAGCGCCTGAAGCCGATGATTGACCGACTGATACATCTGCGTGAGGGCTGAATTGCGCGCCGCTGCGTTGATGCGGTCGTGAATGCGTCGATTGCAGTCGAAGTAGCCCGACAGATCGCCGTTGGCATGGCAGGCGTCCATCGCACTGTGCAGTTCCTGAATCTCGTCGATCTCGGCTGGTGTGATGCGCTGGCACGCCAGCTCACCGGCCAGCGCTTCCAGACCGCTCAGGAGTTCGAAGGCATCGGAAATATCGCTCGCGGACAACGTCACGACGCGCGCCCCGCGATTCGGCAGCAGATCGATCAGACGCTCGACAGCAAGCATCTTCAGCGCCTCGCGCAGCGGCGTACGCGACACCCCCAACTGCTCGCAAAGCGCGCGCTCGTTCAGATGGGAGCCGGGCGGCAGAACGCCCTCGGTGATCATCTTGCGCAGCCTGTCCATCACGGCAAGATGCAGCGCCTGACGGCTGATGGGTTGACTCCCGCCCATGTCTGGCGGATGAATAGCGGGGTCGCGTACGGCGTTCAATGTCACGGAGTGCATAAGCTTGCCCTGGTCATTCGTTTTAGGAAGAAAGACAGCGACTGCCTGCAAAGCACCTTCGCGGACGACGGCAAACCCGACCGAAGCCTCGCCACACGAAATATTTCGGTTTTCGATGAAATATTACGAAATATTACGAAGCCCGATTCTCGCAGATCGATGCAGTTTTGACTACGTTATGTGGTGTTTTCACTGAGTACGCGACGTGTTTGCGCCGCACCGCAACATCGCTCGGATTTTGGATACGATGTGGACAACTGTCGTCGGCAATTCACTGACGCAGCGCCCTTCCCTCTGGAGATTTGCAAGATGTTCGAGACCCAACCCGCCGTCGAGTCGCTGGCTCGCCTGCTCGCCGACACGCGCCGTGGCGACACGCCCATCGAATCGCCTGCCGCGGCGCTGCTGCCGGTCGACGCCAACGCCGCTTACGCGGTGCAATTGCGCACGCTCGATCTGCTCGGCGACACGATTGCGGCATGGAAAGTGGGCGCGAAAGCCCCGACGGACCTGCCCAATTGCGCGCCGATTCCGGCGTCGGTGGTCAGCAACGCTGGTGGCGCGCTGGCACTGAACGACTTCTTCCGCCCCGGGCTAGAACTGGAAATCGCTTTCCGCCTGGCGCGCGACATCAAGCCGGGCCGCTATGAAGAGCGCGAAGCCATGATGTTCGTGGACGACATGCTCGCCACTATCGAAATCACCGACAGCCGTTTCGCGGAGAAAGGTCTCGACAGCCGGTTTGCGCTGGCCGATCTGCAGAACAACGGCGCACTCGTGATCGGCAGCGGTCGTAGCTACGACGCGCGTTTCGATTACTCGCGCCCGAAGGCCGTCTTCTCGCTCGACGGTCGCGACATCACGCCCGCCAAGGTCTTCAACACGGGCGGCGACCCGCGCACGCTCCTCACGTGGCTCGTCAATCACAACGGCAAGCGCGGCATCACGATGCGCGCGGGCGCGATCGTTACCTGCGGCTCGTACGTCGGCATGATTCCCGCCACCGGCCCGGGAGAGCTGCGCGGCGTGATCGACGGCGTGGGCGAAGTCGCCGTGACGTTGAAGTAAGGAGAACGGCGCGTCCGAGGCATGAGCCGTCGCGACGCGCCTGCGCTTGCGAGGCGACCCGATGCGCCGCCAGCTCAGTGCTTCTCAGCGCGTCCGTCCACACCGGCCAGCATCTTCGGCGCGAGCAATGCGATGGGCACAATGCACAGGAGCCCCGCGCCGAGTGCGAACGGCAGGCTGATGCCGTGTGCGATGGCACCGATCAGCACCGGGCCGATCAGCAGCCCGAGATAAGCGAGCTTCGCCATGACGGCTATCGCTTCCGCGCTGGCCATCCCGGCACCACGCGCTACTTCGCCCGACGCCGCAAACATCACCGGCATCACGTTCGACAAGCCGAGACCTGCGAGCGCAAAGCCCGCCACCACGGCCGCCGGTTCACGCCAGAACAGCGCGAGCAACACCCCGCCGACACATAGCAAACTGCTCACGCGCAGCAAACGCGCGCCGCCCATGCGGGCACGAACGGGATCGCCACCGAAGCGACCTGCGGCCATGCCGACGGAAAACGCCGCATAGCCCGCGCCGATCCACGCGCCCTGCGCCAGGACCACTTCGCGCATGTACACGGCAGTCCAGTCGTACATCGCCCCCTCCACCACCAGACCGAGGAACGCGAGGATGCCGAAGCCCGTCAGTTTGCGATGCAGCTTGCGACGCGACACGTCGTCCAGCACGGGCGGCGGCGTGTGCTTGTATGCAGCGCCACCCGCCTCGCCCGTGTCCGCGTGCGTCACCGGGGCTTCGCCCGGCATCATGTCCCGTTGCATGAAACGCGCACCGACGACGATCACCACCGCGCAGCCGAGCGCCGCCAGTCCGATATGCCACTGTGGGGAGCCGCGATGCGCGAGCCACACTCCGCCCACCAGCGCACCGGCCATGCCCCCCAGACTGAAGCAGCCATGCAGCGACGCCATGATCGGCTTGCGATAACGCGCTTCGAGCGTTGCGGCCTGCGCATTGACGGCAACGTCGTACGTCGCGTTCGCCGCGCCGTAAAGCGCCAGCCAGCCCACGAGGCCCCAGTAACTGGGCATCGAGAGAATGAACGCGCTCGTGAGCGCCAGCGCAATGCCGGAATGCAAGGTCGCGCGCTGGCTGCCGGCGCGCCCGACCCAGCGGGCCATGCGCGACATGGTGACGATTGCGCCGCCCGCCACGGCGAACATCGCCACCGACAGGCTCGCGTCGTTCAGGTCGAACATCGCCTTGACGGTGGGCACATGCACGCCCCACGTCGCATACAGGAATCCGCTGCAAAACAGCAATGCCATCGTTGCCGCGCGCGCAGGCCAAAAGCCCGTGCGCGGCTTCGCGATTTCAGAAGTCATGGGAATTGAAGAAGTGCGGGAATTCAGGGGTGACGAGGCAGAGAACACCGCCTGGTCGTAATGAACGTTTCGATGCGCTCGACGAGCGTCCGGCGTTGCGGATCTCGCAATCGATGTTGAGAATTCTAACGCACTCTATGTGACAACGCCGTGCACTTTCGGCAACGTCGTCGCGAATCCCGCTCAATGGGGGCGTGTGCCCGCCGTCGATGCGACGGAGAAAAAAGCTGGCCGCCGCGCCACACCGGTCAAGTATGCGGGGGCAGCCAGCAGGGGAAATCGATGCCCGGATGCTTCGTTCACCGATCCAGTGAATGCGTCGCAGTCAGTGGACCACGCGTCGACGGCATTGCGACGTTCGGGCAGGCGACTCCGTTACTTTCGGTGGACGAGGCAGCACTGACAAGGCGATCCCCCATGTCGTGAGACGACGTGGCGTGCACTCTTTGGCGGGCGCACGACTTATCCACCGTTTTTGTTCACAAGGCTGTGGACAACGAACGGAGACAATGTGCCAAGCACTTGATCGGTATGGAGATTTAGACGCAGGCGATCAGACGGCGGCACCCGCAGGCAAAAGACGGGCAGGTACCGCCGATTTATCCACAGATTTTGTGTTCAAGTCTGTGGACAAGTCCTTGATGAGAGGACGCAAGTGGTTGATTCAACTCAGAGATTCATTCCGCAGCAAGCGTCGAAGCAGCACTGATCTGCTCCGGCGTCAGTGCAAATCCCTTGTTTCGTTCGCGCACCACGCGATGAATCAACTCCCACACCGTATGCGCGACGGGCGACAGCGAGCGGTTCTTGCGACGCACGAGCACGATGTTGCGCTCGAAAGCTGGCAGCAGCGGACGCACGGCAAGCGTGGAATTCTCCGGCAGCGGCAGCGCCAGCGGCGGCAGCACGCTCACGCCCAGCCCTTCCTGCACCATGCGGAAGATCGTGCTCACGTGCCCGAGCTCCTGCGTGATGGTCCCCTGCACTTTCTGCGTGGTGAGCGCGCGGTCGATCAGCGGACGGCTGCCCGAACTCTGGTTGAGCAGCACGAGACTCTCGCCGGACAGCTCCGACCAGTGCACAGCGCCTTGCGATGCCAGCGGGTGATCGTTGCGGCACACGAGACAGAACGGCTCGCTCATCAGATGCTCGGTCGTCAGATCGTCGGCACCTTGCGGCGCCACCACGATGCCGAAGTCCACATCGCCTGCGCGCACGCTGTCGAGCACAGCGCGTTGCATCTGGTCGACGAGCGCGAGCGCAATATCCGGGTAGGTGGCCTGCGAGGCCAGCAACACGCGCGGCATGAGCGTCGCGGAGATGGTCGGCGCAGCACCGATACGCACACGGCCGGTGGTACGCGCCTCCGCCCCGTGGGTCTGGAGCAACGCGATTTCGAGTTCGTCCAGCACGCGATCGAGGTTGGTGGCGAGCGTGACACCCGCATCGGTGAGCGCGACCTCTCGCGTCGTGCGATCGACGAGGCGCAGGCCGAGTTGTCCTTCGAGTTCGTTGATGCAGCGGCTGATGGCCGGTTGTGTCAGGCCGATCTCGGCGCCCGCGCGGCTGAAGTTCTTGCTGCGCGCTACGACCATGAAGACCTTGAGTTGTCTCAGCGATACGTTCATAAAGCCTGCCCGTAAGTATTCGAACTAGCCACAAATGACTCAGGCGCGCCGCCCACGGCGGCGCGCCCCCGTACGTGCTTCGATCAGGCCGCTGCCTTGACCATTTCCTCGATCACCTTCTTCGCGTCGCCGAAGACCATCATGGTCTTGTCGAGATAGAAGAGATCGTTATCCAGCCCGGCGTAGCCGGCCGCCATCGAACGCTTGTTGACGATGATCGTCTTGGCCTTGTAAGCCTCGATGATCGGCATGCCAGCAATCGGCGATTGCGGATCGTTCTTCGCGGCCGGGTTCACAACGTCGTTGGCACCCAACACCAGCACCACGTCCGTCTGACCGAATTCGCCGTTGATCTCGTCCATTTCCAGCACTTGATCGTACGGCACCTCGGCTTCGGCCAGCAACACGTTCATGTGACCCGGCATACGACCCGCCACCGGGTGAATCGCATAACGCACGCTCACGCCCTTCTCGATCAGCTTGTCCGTCAATTCCTTGAGGGCATGCTGGGCACGCGCCACGGCCAAGCCGTAACCCGGCACGATCACCAGCGATTCGGCGTTGCTCATGAGGAACGCTGCGTCGTCGGGCGAGCCGGACTTCACCGGGCGCTGTTGCTGTTCGCCCGCCGCCGCACTCGTGCCCGGCGTCGCGCCGAAGCCACCGAGAATCACGTTGAAGAACGAGCGGTTCATGGCTTTACACATGATGTACGACAGAATCGCGCCGGACGAACCGACCAGCGAACCCGCGATGATCAGCATCGGATTGTTCAGCGAGAAGCCGATGCCCGCTGCCGCCCAGCCCGAGTACGAGTTCAGCATCGAGACCACAACCGGCATATCCGCACCGCCAATCGGGATGATGATGAGCACGCCGAGCACGAAAGCGATGGCGGTCATGATGACGAACGGCGTCCAGCTCAGCGTCGTGAAGAACGCAATGCCGAAGCCGAGCATCGCAATCGCGAGCGCCAGGTTCACGAAGTGCTGGCCCTTGAACACGACCGGTGCGCCCTGGAACAGACGGAACTTGTACTTACCCGAGAGCTTGCCGAATGCGATGACCGACCCCGAGAACGTAATCGCCCCGACGAACGTGCCGATGAACAGTTCGATACGGTTGCCCGGCGGCAGCGCCTCGCCCGCCGCGACGATGCCGAATGCCGCAGGCTCCGCCACGGCCGCGACGGCGATACACACCGCAGCCAGACCGATCAGCGAGTGCATGGCCGCCACGAGTTCCGGCATCTTCGTCATCTCGACCTTGCGGGCGACGTAGGCACCGATACCGCCACCGACAACGAGACCTGCAAGGATCAGCCCCAGACCGGAGAAGTTGCCGCCCGAGAGCTTTCGCAACTCGAAGATCAGCGCCACGGTCGTCACGGCCGCAATCGTCATGCCGATCATGCCGAACGCGTTGCCGCGTCGCGCCATGCGCGGGTTCGACAAGCCCTTGAGCGCCTGAATGAAACAGATCGACGCGACCAGATACAACAGCGTCACAAGATTCATGCTCATGTCAGTGCGCTCCCTTTGCTGCCGTTTCGTCATTAGCCGCCTTGGCAGGGGCCTTATCCTTTTTCTTGAACATCTCCAGCATGCGCTGCGTGACGAGGAAGCCCCCGAACACGTTCACCGCTGCGAGCGCCACCGCCACGACACCCATCGTCTTGCCGAGGTTGCCTTCGGTGAGACCGGCGGCGAGCATCGCACCCACGATCACGATGGCCGAAATCGCGTTTGTCACGGCCATGAGCGGCGTGTGCAGCGCAGGCGTGACGTTCCATACCACGTGATAGCCGACGTACACCGCCAGCACGAAGATGATCAGATTGATCACCGTGTGATTGATCATTTCCATAACATTCCCCTTGTTTTTCTCAGGCGGCGCGAAGCACCTGACCGTCGCGACACATGAGGCACGCGGCGACGATGTCGTCGTTCGTGTCGATCACGAGCTTGCCTTCCTTGTCGATCACCAGCTTGAGGAAGTCGAGCACGTTACGGGCATAAAGCGCAGAAGCGTCCGCAGCCACCATACCGGCGAGGTTGGTGTAGCCAGCGATGGTCACGCCGTGGACTTTGACGACTTCGTCGGCCACCGACAGCGGGCAGTTGCCGCCGCCGTTGGCACCGCGCCCAGCCGCCAGATCGATGATCACCGAGCCGGGCTTCATGGCCTTGACGGTGTCTTCGCTGATGAGCGTCGGCGCAGCGCGGCCCGGGATCAGGGCGGTGGAGATCACGATGTCGGCCTGAGTGAGACGCGTGTGCACCAGCTGTGCCTGACGCGCGAGCCACGCGGCAGGCATCGGACGTGCGTAGCCGCCGACGCCCTTGGCAATCTCACGTTCTTCGTCGGTCTCGAACGGCACGTCGATGAACTTTGCGCCGAGCGATTCGATCTGCTCGCGCACGGCCGGACGCACGTCCGACGCTTCGATCACCGCGCCCAGCCGCTTGGCCGTTGCAATGGCTTGCAGGCCAGCGACACCGGCACCGAGCACGACCAGACGTGCAGCCTTCACCGTCCCGGCGGCCGTCATCAGCATCGGCATGAAGCGCTGATAGAGGTTTGCGGCGAGCATCACGGCCTTGTAGCCAGCGATGTTGGCCTGCGAAGACAGTACGTCCATGCTTTGCGCACGCGTGGTGCGCGGCGCGGCTTCGAGCGCGAAGCCGATGATACCGGCCGCCGCCATACGCGCATTGTTCTCGGCATCGAACGGATTGAGCATGCCGACGACCACCGCACCGCGACGCATCTGGGCGATCTCGGCCACCGACGGCGCACGGACCTTCAGCACCATCTCGGCACCGAACGCCTCAGCAGCGCTAACGGTCGATGCGCCCGCTGCGACATACGCCGCATCCGGTACGCTCGCCGCCTCGCCTGCGCCATGCTCCACGGTGACGCGATGTCCTGCGCTCACCAGCTTCTTCACCGTTTCCGGTGTGGCCGCGACGCGGGATTCGCCGTCGGCCGTCTCCTTTGGAATGCCAATATGCATAGTTATTGTCTCGGGGTCTGAGCCCCTGTCGTGTTGTGAAACTCAGGCCGCAGCCATATCTCTGTTGCGCGGTGCCTGCATCGAGCGACCTTCGTTGGCCGCTTCGAAGCAACGCACCTTAGTGCAGTGAATCAGATCGCACAGGAATTCCGGCTCGTAAGCGCGCAGCAGGTGCGGTTGATGTCCGTCGAGGTAGGCCCCGATCATCACCAGCTCGGCCATGCGCAACGCTTGCGCCGAAACGCCTTCGAGATACGCCAGCGGCAAATCCTGATTGCCTGTGGTGTGCAACAAACGGGTGTAGGTGTGGTTATCCCAATACCAGTCCAGACCCAGTTCGACGAATGCGTTGTTGAACGCATGCAGATGAGCATTGGCAACCGGTGCCAGAGCGGCGGGTTTGATATGCGATTCGATGACCGACATGATGGCGTCTCCCAAAATAATGATCGTCCAAACCCGCGTGCTTCTCTGGCGTGACGCATCCTCCAACGCTTTGCTGTCACACCGCCTTCATGCGGGCTGCCATTGCAGATTACGCAGCCCGACATATAAAAGACAGTTAAAGTTAATTATGCAAACCATCAACGATTACTTATACTTCCCGAAGCACATCACGCTCGTCATGCACATCGATCAAACATGAAACACGCCACACTCCGTCAGTTGAAAGTCTTCGAAGCCGTGGCGCGCCATCTGAGCTTTTCGCGTGCAGCCGAAGAACTTCACCTCACACAACCGGCCGTCTCGACGCAGGTCAAGCAACTTGAGACGCACGCCGGACTGCCGCTCTTCGAGCAACTGGGCAAGAAGATTTTCCTGACGCCGGCGGGTGCCGAGATGCTGCATTACAGCCGTGCGATCATCGCGCTCTTTCGCGAAACCGAAGAGGCAATGGATCACCTCAAAGGCATTACCGGCGGCAAGCTCAACGTGGCCGTCATCAGCGCGGGCGACTACTTCTTCCCGCGCCTGCTGGCCGCGTTCACTGCGCGCTATCCCGGCGTCACACTCAACCTCACGGTGCATAACCGCGAGGAACTGCTGCACCAGCTCACCGAAAACCTGACCGATCTGGCGGTGATGGTGCGTCCGCCTCACGAGATCGACACGATCAACGAAGCTTTCGCGCCGCACCCTTACATCATCGTGGCCCCGCCCGGCCATGCGCTGGCCGGTCAGAAGCAGATTGCGTTCTCACGGCTGACGCAAGAACCGTTCATCAGTCGCGAACGCGGCTCCGACACGTGGAATTCCTTGCAGGACGCTTTCGGTCATCGCACGCAACAACTGAAAATTGCGATGGAAATCTCCAGCACTGAAACCATCAAGCAAGCGGTGATTGCGGGCATGGGGATCAGCTTCCTGTCCGCGCACACCGTCGGCATGGAGTTGCAGACGGGGCAGTTGACGGTGCTCGACGTGCAGGGCTTTCCGGCATGGCAAAGCTGGTACGTGGTGCATCGCCGTAGCAAACGGCTTCCGCCGGTCGCGCTTGCCTTCCGTCAGTTCCTGCTCTCGGAAGGCGCAGCGCTGATCGACGGGATGATGGCCTACAAAAGCACTGTGCCGCCGCCCTCAGGCAGCGACACGAAATAGGCCACCAACGCCCTCACTGCTCCCATGCCCTGGCAGATCGCGAAGATCTGCCGAATGAAAAAGGGCGATCGGCTCAGGCCATTGCCACCCCGGCCGACCACCGTGAAATCGCTTGCGAGGTGCCGGTCAGCCGCCCATGCGGTTGGCCAGCGTGCCGAGTCCGTCGATGCTCACTTCCACCAGCGAGCCCTCTTTCATCGAGCCCACGCCAATCGACGTGCCCACTGCGATCACATCGCCGGGCAGCAGCGTCATGTCCTGCGACAGGCGTGCAACGATCTGCCACGGATTGAAGATCATGTCGGCGAGCGGGTAACGCTGGCGCTGCGTGCCGTCGAGCGTCGTAATCAGTTCGGCCTCGCGCCAGTCGAAGTCTTCGGCAATGAACGGGCCGAGGCAGCCGAAGGTGTCGAAGCCCTTGGCGCGCGTCCACTGTGCGAAGTTGCCGTCCTGCTCGATGATTTCAGCGGCCGTCACGTCGTTGACCAGCGTGTAGCCGAGGATGTAGTCGCGCGCGGCTTCCTCGCTGACGTTGCTCGCCTCCTTGCCGATGACGATGCCCAGTTCGCCCTCGAAGACGATCTTCCCGGCATACGACGCCGGGCGACGAATCACCGCTTCGGGACCGTTGAGCGTGGTCGCAGGTTTGATGAGGAAGAGCGGATGCGAAGGCGCCGCTTTGCCGAGCTTCGCGCCGAGTGCGTGAAAGTTGTTCCAGAGCGCTACGATTTTCGAGGGCTCGCACGGGCACAGCAGATCGACCGCGTCGCGCGCAATCGTCGCGCCCGTGGCGACCGGCTGATCGTAGAGATTGCCCCGATGTTCGAGAATCTGATCGCCCTGCAGCAGGCCGAAGCCGATGCGGCCATGTGAGGTCTTGAAACGGGTCCAGAGCTTCATGCGTTTGCCATTCCTGTAGCGGCCCGGCAGCACGGCAACGTTCGCCATGTGCGCGCCGGGCACGATGTCTTGAAGTCATTCACATCTGCCTCTTGCAGACACTGGGGCGCCTTCTACACGCATGGCGCCCATTCAGATTCGTCAGACCGCGCCGACTTCACGCAGCGCCGCAATCTGTTGCAGGCTGTAGCCGAATTCGCCGAGCACGTCGTCCGTGTGCTCGCCCAGCAGCGGCGAACGCTCCACGTGCGTGGGGCTGTCGGAGAGCTTGATCGGGTTGCCGACGGTGAGGTACTTGCCGCGCTTCGGGTGGTCGACTTCGACGATGGTGCCGGTCTCGCGCAGCGACATGTCTTCGGCGATTTCCTTCATCGACAGAATCGGACCGCACGGAATGTCGTACTCGTTGAGAATGCCCATGACCTCGAACTTGGTCTTCGTCATGGTCCATTGCTCGACGGTGTCGAAGATCTCGCGCAGGCGCGGCAGACGCGCGCGCGGCGTGGCGTACTCAGGATGCTCGACCCACTCAGGCTTGCCGATCACCTTGCAGATCGAGCCCCACACAGGTGCCTGCGCGATGAAGTAGATGTACGCGTTCGGATCCGTCTCCCAGCCCTGGCATTTGAGAATCCAGCCCGGCTGACCGCCGCCCGACGCATTGCCTGCACGCGGCACCGCATCGCCGAACTGGCCGTTCGGGAACTGCGGATACTCTTCCATCACACGCGCGCGCTCAAGGCGCTGCTGGTCGCGCAGCTTCACGCGGCAGAGGTTCAGCACGCCGTCTTGCATCGCGGCCAGCACACGTTGGCCCTGTCCGGTCATGGTGCGCTGATACAGCGCCGTCACAATGCCCAGCGCCAGATGCAGGCCCGTGCCGGAGTCGCCGATCTGCGCGCCCGTCACCATCGGCGGACCGTCATCGAAACCGGTGGTGGAGGCGGCGCCGCCCACGCACTGCGCCACGTTCTCGTAGACCTTGCAGTCCTGATACGGACCGGGACCGAAGCCCTTCACGGAGGCCACGATCATGCGCGGGTTCAGCGAGTGAATGTGCTCCCAGGTGAAGCCCATGCGATCGAGCGCGCCGGGTGCGAAGTTCTCCACGAGCACGTCGCAGTCGCGAATCATGCGCTCAAGCACCGCCTTGCCTTCCGGGTGCTTCGTATCGAGCGTGATCGAACGCTTGTTGCTGTTGAGCATCGTGAAGTAGAGGCTGTCCGCGTCGGGAATGTCGCGCAGCTGATCGCGCGTCACATCACCGTGCCCCGCGCGTTCGATCTTGATCACGTCTGCGCCGAACCAGGCCAGCAATTGCGTACACGTTGGCCCGGACTGCACATGCGTGAAGTCGAGAATGCGCACACCTTCGAGTGCCTTTCCCATGGTTTGTCTCCTCCTGATGCGACGGCGTTTATGTAATGGGTGCGCGAGATTCCCCCGATAGCCGTTCTGAAAGCAGCCTCACACGTGGGTCTCACCGGATCTGACGACGGCTGTCGCCTCTTCGGGCGCCATCCCATTCGTCGATTCAATCTTGTGATATACGGTATTTCATACACGATATTTTATCAACGGCTTTTTGTTGCCGATGCAATTTGCTGTGTCGCGGCATTTCATCGCCGAAATCTCTCAAATCCCTATGAATAAAGGGACCCCGCAACGCAACATCGCTCGACTTCTCCCTGCGGAATACGGGTTTACAGGCATGTGTCACCAAGATGAAATGGGGCGATGGATGGGATGGTTTTGTATCTCATTCTTTTAAATATATTGAATACAAAATACTTATCGTGTGAAGCCCTAGCCTTTCACCCCCGCTGAAAACAAAAAAGCACCGGTGCGCATAGCGCATCGGTGCTTCGTTTGCAGCTTCGGAAGATCAGGGGTCAACGTTATGCCAACGGACTCTCCCCGTCGGTTGTCAGTCCATCAACTTGCCGTGGCGGCAAGTTTGGCTTCGAGTTCGGTTACGCGCTTGCGCAACTGACGGTCTTCCTGAAAACGTGCGGTCTCGTCGCGGATCACGGCAACGATGCCGGTCACTTCGCCTGCGTCGCCGTGCAGCAGTGCGACGGTAAAGGCAATCGACATGGCGCGGCCGTCCTTGTGTGCGGCGGGCACCTTGAGCAGATCGCTGCCGTATTTGGTCTGCCCGGTTTCCATCGTCTTGGCGTAGCCTTCGTTGTGGCGTGCCCGCAGCCGGTCCGGAATGATGATGTCCAGCGGCTGACCAACCGCCTCTTCGGCCGAGAAACCGAACATCTTCTGCGCACCGGAATTCCAGAGCGTGATGACGTTTTGCGGGTCAGCCACGACGATGGCGTCGCCCACCACTTCTACCAACTGCCCGACGTCGACGGATGCACTCATGATGTCTCCAATAATCTTGTGGGGAATGCGATTGGCATGACTACCAAACATGCCAATAAAGTACATCAATTAGAGGACAACACGGTCCCGAAAATAAAAATGGGTGCCGACTCCGCTGGGAGCCGCACCCATGAACACCTTGCCTGCTTGCGAGATGCCCGCACCGCCGCCTACAGGCGACGACGGCACGTGCAACATCGCAACATTGCGTGACGGTCTTAAACCGAGCGCGACGCGTGCAGGTTAGCGATCTGATCCTTGCTGTAGCCCAACTCGGCCAGGATCTCGTCGGTGTGCTCACCCAGCAACGGCGAACCCGTGATTTCCGGCTTCAGACCCGAGAACTTGATCGGGCTGCCGACCGTCAGGTACGAACCACGTTCCTTGTGCGGCACTTCCACGATCGTGCCCGATGCACGCAGCGACGGATCGTTGGCGATTTCCTTCATCGAGAGCACCGGCGCGCACGGGATGTCGAACTTGCGCAGGATGTCGACTGCTTCGTACTTCGTCTTGTCGGCCAGCCAGGCTTCGATGGTCGCGAAGATGTCGAAGATGTGCGGTTGACGGGCTTGCGCCGTGGCGTAGTTCGGATCGCTGATCCACTCCGGCTTGCCCAGCGCGCGGCAGATCGGCTCCCAGGCGTGACCCTGAATCGTGAAGTAGATGTAAGCGTTCGGGTCCGTTTCCCAGCCCTTGCACTTGAGCACCCAGCCCGGCTGACCGCCACCGCCGGCGTTACCGCCGCGCGGCACGACGTCGCTGAACTCGCCATGCGGGTACTGCGGATACTCTTCGAGGTAGCCGATACGGTCCAGACGCTGTTGGTCGCGCAGCTTCACGCGGCACAGGTTGATGACCGAATCCTGCATCGAGACAGCGACCTTCTGGCCACGGCCCGTCTGACCACGGCCGATGATGGCCGTCAGAATACCGATCGCGAGGTGCATGCCGGTGTTGCTGTCGCCGAGAGCAGCGGCCGACACCGTGGGGGGGCCGTCCCAGAAGCCCGTCGTCGACGCCGCGCCGCCTGCGCACTGCGCCACGTTCTCATACACCTTCAGGTCGTCGTAATGGTGACCGTCCGAGAAGCCCTTCACCGAGGCCATGATCAGCTTCGGGTTGAGTTCGTTCAGGCGCTCCCACGAGAAGCCCATGCGGTCGAGGGCGCCCGGGCCGAAGTTCTCCACCAGCACGTCGGATTCGCGCACCAGCTTTTCGAGCACTTCCTTGCCTTCTTGCGTCTTCGTGTCCAGCGTCAACGAGCGCTTGTTGCTGTTGAGCATCGTGAAGTACAAGGCATCGGCGTCGGGGATGTCGCGCAGTTGGTTACGCGTGACGTCGCCCGAACCCGGGCGTTCCACCTTGATCACGTCAGCGCCGAACCAGGCCAGCAGCTGGGTACAAGCCGGGCCGGCCTGCACGTGCGTGAAGTCGATGATCTTGATTCCTTCGAGGGGTTTGCTCATGTCATGTCTCCTTGATTGACTCGGCTCTTACTTTTTCATCGCCGCGCTTTGCGGATTCAGGTTCGTCAGACGACCGCTTTCGGTGCCTGCGGATTCATCGATCACGGCGTTGATCAGGACCGGCTTGCCCGAAGCAATGGATTCTTCGAGGGCCTTCGTCAGCTCAGCCGGCGTGGTCACGTTGTAACCAATGCCACCGAACGCTTCGATCATCTTGTCGTAGCGCGCGCCCTTGACGAACACCGTCGGGGCCACGTCCTTGCCGCCCGTCGGGTTGACGTCGGTGCCGCGATACACACCGTTGTTGTTGAAGATGATGGTGGTGATCGGCAGCTCGTAACGGCAGATGGTTTCGAGTTCCATTCCGCTGAAGCCGAAGGCGCTGTCGCCTTCGATTGCCACGACCGGCAGTCCGCTCGTGACTGCCGCGCCGATGGCGAAGCCCATACCGATACCCATCACGCCCCACGTGCCCGAGTCGAAGCGCTTGCGCGGCTGGTACTGATCGATGATGCTGCGCGCGTAGTCCAGCGTGTTCGCGCCTTCGTTGACGAGGTTGATGTCCGGATGCTTCTTGAGCACGTCGCGGATCGCGCCGAGTGCGCTGTGGAAGTTCATCGGCGACGGGTTTTGCGCAAGCGTCTGCGCCATCTTCGTCAGGTTCTTGTTCTTGCGCTCGGCGATAGCGCCTGTCCACTCGGCGGACGGCTTGCCGAAGTTGGCATCCACACCGGCGAGCAGCGCCTTCACGCACGAACCGATGTCACCGATCACCGGGGCGGCGATCGCGACGTTGCTGTCGATTTCCGTCGGCGAGATGTCGATCTGCACGAACTTCTTCGGTGCGGCACCCCAGGTCTTGCCCTTGCCGTGCGCGAGCAGCCAGTTCAGGCGTGCGCCGATCAGCACGACAACGTCGGCTTCCTGCAGCACGAACGAACGTGCGGCGGCCGCAGATTGCTCATGCGTGTCTGGCAGCAGGCCCTTGGCCATCGACATCGGCAGGTACGGAATGCCGGTCTTTTCGACGAGCGCGCGGATATCTTCGTCGGCTTGAGCGTAGGAAGCGCCCTTGCCCAGCAGAATCAGCGGACGCTTGGCGCCTTTGATCACATCGAGTGCGCGCTGGACGGCGTCCTGCGCCGGGATCTGACGCGGTGCGGCGTCGATCACGCGGATCAGCGAATCCTTGGCCTTCTGTGCGTCGATGGTCTGCGACAGCAGCTTGGCCGGCAGATCCAGATAGACGCCGCCGGGGCGACCCGACACGGCTGCGCGAATCGCGCGGGCAAGGCCCACGCCGATGTCTTCGGCATGCAGCACGCGGTAAGCCGCCTTGCAATACGGCTTGGCCGCATTGAGCTGATCCATTTCTTCGTAGTCGCCCTGCTGCAGGTCGACGATTTCACGCTCGCTCGAACCGCTGATGAGAATCATCGGGAAGCAGTTCGTGGTGGCGTTGGCGAGTGCCGTCAGGCCGTTCAGGAAGCCAGGCGCGGACACCGTCAGGCAGATGCCCGGCTTTTGCGTCATGTAGCCAGCGATCGCGGCGGCGTGGCCGGCGTGCTGCTCATGGCGGAAGCCGATGAAGCGCAGGCCTTCGGCTTGCGCGAGGCGAGCCAGGTCGGTGATGGGAATCCCCACCAGACCGAAGATGGTGTCGATGTCGTTCGCTTTCAGGGCATCGATGACCAGATGGAAGCCATCGGTCGTTGCTGCCTCGGACACGATGTTCGCGTGTCGGCTATTGTCTTCGAGCGTCTCGTTTTCCGCCTTGCCGACTGGCACGGTCATCGCAATGGACATAATTCTCTCCTCCAATTTTTCCGGTTTCAGTGTTGCGTCGTCTTGTCTGACGATTAGTGGGTATTCCTGTACTGCTTCTCTGCTTGCTCACCCGGCCGTGCAACCGAACCCGCGAGGGCCCGGGTTGCACGCCGGTTAAACATGTTGCTAATCAAGCCAGCCAATCTGCCTCTAATTAGTACTGCTCAACGTCTAGATGACGTATCGAACTTGCTTTACGTGGTGCTGCGGCTCAGGTCCGCGGCTTTCACGACCGGCTCGCTCGACTCCGCCTTGTAGTCGCTGGCGTAACGCTGTGCCAGACGGGCACGCATCGGCTTCAAGACGAACAAGGCAAGGAAGGCGGCGAAGGCGTTCATGGCGCAAGCGACCATGAAGACAGCCTGCCAACTACCGGTCATCGAGGTGATAACACTGGAGAACGGCACCAGCAAGGCAGCGGTCCCCTTCGCCGTGTACAACATCCCCGCGTTGGTCGCGGCATACTTCGAGCCATACGTATCGGCGCAGGTTGCCGGGAACAAGCTGTAGATCTCACCCCAGGCGAAGAACACCAGGCCGGTCAGCAGCACGAAGGCCACCGGATGCTGGCCGTACTTTGCCAGTGCGTAGATCCCCACGGCTTCCATCGCGAAGGCGATGAACATCGTGTTCTCGCGACCGATCTTGTCCGATATCCAGCCGAACACCGGACGCGTCACCCCGTTGAGCACACGGTCGATGGCCAGTGCAAAGGTGAGTGCGGGCAGTGTGAGACCGAGAAGCGAGACAGGTGCCTGATCCAGACCGTAGTCCTTGGCGATCGGGCCGAGCTGTGCCGTTGCCATCAGACCGCCGGCGGCCATCAGCACGAACATCAGATACATCAGCCAGAACACCGGGGAGCGCATGACTTCCGTCGGCTTGGCGTTGTAGCGCATTGCGCCCGGCGCCAGCTTCTTGAGCGCTTCGATCGATGCAGGCGGACTGGCGAGCGCCAGACCCAGTACCAGCACGATGATCCCCTGCCCCAGCCCGAAGGTCAGGAAGGTGTTCTCATAGCCGCTGGACTTGATCATGTTGGCGATCGGTACCACGGTCAGTGCCGAACCGGCGCCGAAACCGGCAGCCGTAATACCTGCGGCAAGACCACGGCGGTCCGGGAACCACTTAAGCGCGTTACCCACGCAGGTGCCATACACCGCACCGGCGCCCACGCCGCCCACCGCCGCTGCGAAGTACAGCATCGGCAGCGAGGACGCATAGGCATTGAGCACCCATGCGATACCGCACAACAGACCACCACCGACCACCACAGGGCGCGGGCCGAACTTGTCGACCAGATACCCTTCGATCGGCACCAGCCAGGTTTCCGTCACGACGAAAATCGTGAACGCCACCTGAATGGCCGTACGGCCCCAGTGATACTTCTCATCGATCGGGTTGACGAACAGCGTCCACCCATATTGCAAGTTGGCGATCATCGCCATGCAAATCACGCCGAACACGAGCTGAACCCACGGGCTCGCGAACACGGATTGCTTACCGTGTTGATTTGTCGTCTCCACTTGTACCTCCTCCATCGGTTTTCAGTTGTTTGGCAGCTTCACAACAACAACACCTTCCGGATGGGGTCTGTGCCCCCTGGGTATGCTTTACGAGGTCTATGCCTCGTCGACTTGTCTCTGATGCCTACGGGAGTCCATTGCGTTTCCCGTAAATATACCGAACGAAATATACGATATATCAGATATAAGTCAACACTAATTTATTGCTGTCCTCGTTTTCCACCTCGCGTGCCGAAGTCGTTTTCGTCCATTGCATCGAAAACAACTACGGCACGCGAGGCACTGTCCTAAGTGGCGGCTAGATACAGTAACGCAACTGTAGGACGGAGCGGCGCAACAACGCAATGCGAAAACACTAAGGAGTTAACCTGATCCGAGAACCTTGCCCAACAAGGCGCTCAGGCCTTTTAGATCGGGCTCCTTGCGATTTTTTAAAACGAGCACAAGGCGATATTTTTGCTAATTCTTCTCACAACAAGACATCCCCCCCTACGCTCACCACTCTCTGTAACACGCCGTAATAATTCACTCGCGAGCGGTCGCCGGACATTTCACAAGTGCAGTTCATGACCGCAAAGCTCACACATGCAGAAGCCCTTTTTTCGGGCCTCTGCGGGGAAACCATGAGGGCAAAAGGGCGATCAAGGCTTGGCGCTATTCTTCTTGTGATATACGATATACAACATTTGGTATTAGAAGAATCAGAAGAATAAAGCGGCCAGTACCAGGCCCGGGTTTCGATTGACCTTTGGAGGGAGAGACTTCATGAAGATTTGCATCTATGGCGCCGGTGCCATCGGTGGCTATCTCGGCGTGCAACTCGCGCGCGCCGGAGCCGATGTCAGTCTGGTGGCACGTGGACCGCACCTCGCGGCCATGCGCGAGCACGGACTCAAGTTGCTCATCGATGGCGAAGAGCGCGTCGCCCACTTGCGTTGCACTGACGATGCGCGCGAACTCGGGCATCAGGATTACGTGATCATCGCCCTCAAAGCGCACTCGGTACCGTCGGTACTCGACGCGATGCAGCCGCTGATCGGCCCGAACACGGCCGTCGTCACGGCCGTGAATGGCATTCCCTACTGGTACTTCTATAAGCACGGCGGCGCGCTCGAAGGCACGACGCTGGAGAGCATCGACCCGGGAGGCCGTCAATGGCGCGAACTCGGCCCGGAGCGTGCGATCGGCTGCGTGGTGTATCCGGCCACGGAAGTCGTCGCGCCAGGCGTGATTCAACACGTCTACGGCAACAAGTTCCCGCTGGGAGAAGCCAGTGGTGAGCGCACCGAGCGCGTCGAAAAGCTGTCGCAAATGATGATCGCGGGCGGGCTCGACGCGCCGATCCGCGAGAACATTCGCGACGAAATCTGGCTCAAGCTCTGGGGCAACCTCTGCTTCAACCCGATTTCGGCTCTCACTCACGGCACGCTCGATATCATCGCCAGCGATCCGGGTACGCGTGCCATTGCGCGCGCCATGATGCTCGAAGCCAAAGCCATCGGCGACAAGTTCGGTGTGCATTTCCGCGTGGACGTCGAACGTCGCATTAACGGCGCCGGCGCAGTGGGCGCGCACAAGACGTCGATGCTGCAGGATCTGGAGCGCGACCGCGCGATGGAAATCGACCCGCTCGTCTCCGTCGTTCAGGAGATGGGACGCCTGGCCAACGTGCCGACGCCCACGCTCGATGTCGTGCTCGCACTGATCAAGCAACGTGAGTTCATGACGAAGCCGGATGCCGTGGCGGCCGCACAGGAACGTCTGGCCAAAGCGGCTTAACAGAGCAGCACAACAAGACCGCGCAACAAGACGGCATGCCGTAAGCGTTGTTTGTTTGAAACACCTGATTGCAGGGCACCGTGGCGTGCCCTGCCCGAATCGGCACTGACTATATATATAGAGGGCGATGCGACGGGTTCGAAAATCTCGTCGCCAGCCCCACCCCGCAAGCGCTCATTCGTGCCGCCACCGGACCTCCGGTCGCGGCCGATTTTTTGCCGGAAACCTCGGCGCAGTATGGCCGATGCAGGGAATAACGGCTGTGGTTTCGCGGCAACGCAATAATGTCCGTTTGGTCCACCCCTAAAGCAGCACCCGAATCACTGAAAACTGCGTGCGCCACTGGCGTCCCGAAATCCGCACCCTTGCAAGCCAGACGGACATCCGAGGAGGTTCATCGCCATCATCGATCCCACAAGCACTATCGGAAAAAGAGACAAATCCGAGACGTGTAAGCGCAGTGAGACCTAAAGAACGTCCCGAAAAACGATAAATTTTGATATTCGGTATGTGGTATATCTTGAGACTTGTTGCGGCGCGACATACAATGCAAAGCAAGTTCTCCCCCACATTACGACCCGTCAACCTTTATCTGGAGTCTCACCATGTTAGTCGCTGCCCTTACGCTTCTCGCCCTGGCTTCTGCCCTCGCCGCCGGTGTTGCAATGGTTCATCTGTTCGTCGCTCTGCCCGCCAAACTGCTCGAAAAGGCTGAAACCAACGGCCGTTTCGCCTATCTGGCAGAAACCACGCAGGCAAACGAATCGGGTAAACTCGTCACGAAGCCGGCAACCATCGTAGGGCAGCAAGCATTGCGCCTCTGAAGGGGCCGTAATACCTAGGAGACTATTGCATGTCCCTGATCACCCCAACTCCGGTGCGCGTGACGCCACTCGCACTGGAGCCGATCGACACCACCACGAGTTTTCGTAATCAGGCGTATGCGCTGCTGAAAAAAGCCATCGCCGATGCCGATATTTATAACCAGAAGGACGAAATTCGCCTGGACGAGCGTCAGCTCATCCAGGTACTTGGCGTTTCGCGCACACCGATTCGCGAAGCCATGACCTTGCTGGAACAAGAAGGTTTTCTGCGCACGGTGCCGCGCCGGGGCATCTTCATCATCCGCAAGACCAAGCGTGAAATCGTGGAAATGATTCAGATGTGGGCTGCCCTGGAAGGGATGTCTGCGCGTCTGGCCACGCTGAACGCGAGCGACGAAGAAATTGCCAAACTGCGCCACTTGTTCGACGAGTTCGTGAATGCACCGCCGACGGATCATATTGAAGAGTATTCGGACGCGAACATCGACTTCCATCAGGCGCTGATCAATCTTGGCGGCTCGCAAGCCATCGCCAACACGATCAAGAACCTGTTCATTCACGTGCGCGCCATTCGTAAGGTGACGATTGCTCAGAACGACCGGGCAGCTCGCTCGATTGTCGATCACCTGAAGATCATCACCGCGCTCGAAAAACGCGATACGGAACTCGCCGAGAAGCTCGCACGCGACCACACCCTCGGTCTGGCCGCGTTCGTCGAAGAGCACTGCGACTTCCTCGAATAAGCGCTTGATCCGGGTTTGATGCCTTCACGACGCGCTCACCGCGCGTCTGCGAAAAAGCCAGTGATATGGAAGTGTCACTGGCTTTTTTTCTACCTCCCTTCCCGCCTGTCACGCCCACCGGCATTGACTTTCCGGATTCGGGTAAACGATCCCGCGAAACCGCTTGCCTCGGTATTGCACGTATACCGTATATGATATATCGTGTTTCACATACTGACTGAAGGTTGACGAAGTCAGCAACGGGCGAGAGGCCGAGCCCGTGCGGCATATGGTGGGGGCTATGTGTCGCACGCTCATCCGGCGTCGCGCTGATCGACTAGACCCGAGAAGCATCGTCGTATGTGACCAATGGGTCTCTCGCCCCGGGGCAGGACAAGAACATATAACCACCCTCAGGCGCACCGTTCCCCACAGTGCGCCAAACAGGAGACATCAGCCATGCGCGAGGCTTATTCCATCGCGACGGTGCAAGCGATTCTGGACCATCATGCAGCTCAGGAAGGCCCCCTTCTGCCGATCCTCCATGATGTTCAGGAAGCTTTCGGCTACGTTCCCCCGGATGCCGTATCCGTCATTGCCAACGCCCTCAATCTGTCACGCGCTGAAGTGCATGGCGTGATCACCTTCTATCACCATTTCCGCACCACCCCGCCGCCGCGACACGTCATTCAGATCTGTCGCGCGGAGGCATGTCAGAGCATGGGTGCCGATGCGCTCGTGGCGCACGCAGAACGCGCGCTGGGTTGCGCGATGCACAGCCACAGTGGCGATGTCGCACTCGAACCGGTGTTCTGTCTGGGTCAGTGCGCTACGTCTCCCGCGATCACGATCGACGACAAGCTGCACGCGCGCGTCACCCCCGAGAAATTCGACCGTCTGGTCGCCCGCGCCAAGGAAGCCGTATGAGCCAGTCCACCACGTCCACCAAGACGGCTGTGCGCCTCTATCTGCCGCGTGACTCTGCCGCACTCGCCCTCGGTGCCGACGAAGTCGCGGACGCCATCGCCACTGAGGCCGCTAAACGCGGCATCGAGATCGAGCTGGTCCGCAACGGCACGCGCGGCATGCTCTGGCTCGAACCGCTGCTCGAAGTCGTGACTCCAGCGGGTCGCGTCGCCTATGGGCCTGTCGAAGTCGACGACGTCGCCGCCCTGTTCGATGCGAACGTCACCGCAGGCGGCGATCATCCGCTCGCGCTCGGTCTGACCGAAGAGATCCCGTATTTCAAGAAGCAGGAACGTCTGACGTTCGCACGCGTGGGCATCACCGATCCCGTTTCGGTCGACGACTATGTCGCGCACGACGGCTATCGCGGCCTGCGCAACGCCCTCGCACTGGACCCCGCGACCATCGTCGCGCAAGTGACCGAATCGGGCTTGCGCGGACGTGGCGGCGCAGCATTCCCGACCGGCATCAAGTGGAAGACGGTGTTGAACACACCTGCCGCGCAGAAGTACATCGTCTGCAACGCCGACGAAGGCGACTCGGGCACGTTCGCCGACCGCATGCTGATGGAAGGCGACCCGCTCGTGCTCGTCGAAGGTATGACGATTGCTGGCATCGCCGTGGGCGCCACGCGCGGCTACATCTACGTGCGCAGCGAATATCCGCACTCGATCGACGTACTCAACGAAGCCATCGTCAACGCAAACAAAGCGGGCTACCTCGGCGAGAACATTCTCGGCTCGGGCCACGCGTTCCATCTCGAAGTGCGCAAGGCCGCCGGGGCTTACGTCTGCGGCGAAGAAACGGCGCTGCTCGAAAGCCTCGAGGGCAAACGTGGCGTGGTGCGGGCGAAACCGCCGCTGCCAGCCATCGAGGGTCTCTTCGGCTTGCCGACGGTCATCAACAACGTGATTTCGCTCGCTTCCGTGCCGATCATCATGGACCGTGGCGCGGAGTTCTATAAGAACTTCGGCATGGGACGCTCACGCGGCACCCTGCCGATCCAGCTCGCTGGCAACATCAAGTACGGCGGCCTCATCGAGAAAGCCTTCGGCGTGACGCTGCGCGAGATTCTCTACGACTACGGCGGTGGCGCCATCACCGGTCGCCCGCTGCGTGCGGTGCAAGTCGGCGGCCCGCTCGGCTCATACCTGCCGGAATCGCAGTGGGACACCCCGCTCGACTACGAAGCGTTCGCCGCGCACTGGGCCGTGCTGGGTCACGGCGGCATCGTGGCGCACGACGACACCGTCGATCTCGCCAGGCTCGCCCGTTACGCGATGGAGTTCTGCACCATCGAATCGTGCGGCAAGTGCACGCCGTGCCGCATCGGTTCGACGCGTGGCGTCGAAGTGATGGACAAGATCATCGACGGTCGCGACCGTCCCAAGCAAATCAAGCTGCTGCGCGACCTGTGCGACACGATGCTTAACGGCTCGCTGTGCGCGATGGGCGGCATGACGCCCTACCCCGTGCTGTCTGCGCTGAATCATTTCCCAGAAGACTTCGGCGCGGCCGAATCGTCGAACTTGCCGACCAAGGCCGCCTAGGAGACCCCCGATCATGATGGATCCGATGTTTGAGAAGGATTACGGCACCCCGCGCCGCGAATCGACGAAGGAAGTCACGCTGGAGATCGACGGCGAACAGGTCACCGTGCCTGCGGGCACGTCGATCATGCGCGCGGCGTCCGAGGGCGGCGTGAACGTGCCCAAGCTGTGCGCGACCGACTCGCTGGAGCCGTTCGGCTCGTGCCGTCTGTGTCTGGTGGAAATCGAAGGCCGTCGCGGCTTCCCGGCATCGTGCACCACACCGGTCGAACCGGGCATGAAGGTCCGCACGCAATCGCCGAAGCTCCAGGAGCTGCGCAAGGGCGTGATGGAGCTGTACATCTCCGATCACCCGCTGGACTGCCTGACGTGCGCCGCCAACGGCGACTGCGAGTTGCAGGACATGGCCGGGGTGACGGGCCTGCGCGAAGTACGTTACGGCTTCGACGGCGCGAACCACTTCGACAGCGAGAAGGACGAGTCGAACCCGTACTTCACGTACGACGCCTCGAAGTGCATCGTCTGCAACCGCTGCGTGCGCGCCTGTGAAGAAACGCAGGGCACGTTTGCACTGACGATCTCGGGACGCGGCTTCGAAGCGCGCGTGTCGGCGGGGCAGGACCAGGCGTTCATGGATTCGGAATGCGTATCGTGCGGCGCCTGCGTGGCTGCCTGCCCGACCGCTACGCTGCAAGAAAAGTCGGTCATCCATCTCGGTCAGGCCGAGCACGCCAAGATCACAACCTGCGCCTATTGCGGCGTGGGCTGCTCGTTCAAGGCGGAGATGAAGGGCAACGAAGTCGTGCGCATGGTGCCGCACAAGGACGGCCAGGCCAACGAAGGCCACGCCTGCGTGAAGGGTCGCTTCGCCTGGGGCTACGCCACGCACAAGGACCGTATCCTCACGCCGAAGATCCGCAAAAAAATTACCGATCCGTGGCAGGAAGTGTCATGGGACGAGGCGCTCGACTACGCCGCGTCGGAGTTCAAGCGCATTCAGGCCAAGTACGGCCGTGACTCCATCGGCGGTCTGGTGTCCTCGCGCTGCACGAACGAAGAAGACTACCTCGTGCAGAAGCTGGTGCGCGCCGCGTTCGGCAATAACAACGTCGACACCTGCGCCCGCGTGTGCCACTCGCCGACCGGCTACGGCCTGAAGGCGACGCTCGGCGAATCGGCCGGCACGCAAACGTTCAAGTCGGTCGAGCATTCGGACGTGATTCTCGTGATGGGTGCGAACCCGACCGACGGTCACCCGGTGTTCGGCTCACGTATGAAGAAACGTCTGCGCGAAGGGGCCAAGCTGATCGTGATCGACCCGCGTCGTATCGACCTGGTCAAGAGCCCGCACATCAAGGCCGACTATCACTTGCAACTGCGTCCGGGCACGAACGTCGCCATGGTCAACGCACTGGCGCACGTGATCGTCACCGAAGGTCTGATGGCCGACGCGTTTATCGCCGAGCGTTGCGAAGATCGCGCTTTCCAACAATGGCGCGACTTCATCGCCCGTGCAGAGAATTCGCCGGAGGCGACCGAAGCCCACACCGGTGTGCCCGCCCACCTCGTGCGCGGCGCAGCCCGTCTGTACGCGACTGGCGGCAACGCTGCGATCTACTACGGTCTGGGCGTGACGGAACACGCACAAGGTTCGACGACGGTCATCGGCATCGCTAACCTCTCGATGCTCACCGGCAACATCGGCCGCGAAGGCGTGGGCGTGAACCCGCTGCGCGGTCAGAACAACGTGCAGGGTTCCTGCGACATGGGTGCCTTCCCGCACGAACTGCCGGGCTATCGTCACGTGTCGGATTCGAGCGCCCGTGCGCTGTTCGAAGCCGAATGGGGAGTCGAGCTGCAATCGGAACCTGGCCTGCGTATTCCGAACATGTTCGACGCGGCGCTCGCGGGCACCTTCATGGGCCTGTACTGCCAGGGCGAGGACATCGTCCAGTCGGACCCGAACACGCAACACGTCACGCATGCGCTGGAGCAGATGGAGTGCATCGTCGTGCAGGACATCTTCCTGAACGAAACCGCGAAGTACGCGCACGTGCTGCTGCCGGGTTCGTCGTTCCTGGAGAAAGACGGCACGTTCACCAACGCCGAGCGTCGTATCTCACGCGTGCGTCAGGTCATGCCGCCGCGCGCCGGTTACGCCGACTGGGAAGTGACGATCCAGCTGGCGAAGCGTCTGGGCTACGAGATGAACTACTCGCACCCATCGGAAATCATGGACGAAATCGCGCGTCTCACGCCGACGTTCACGGGCGTGAGCTACGAGAAGCTCGACCGTATGGGCAGCGTGCAGTGGCCGTGTAACGAAGAAGCACCGGACGGCACGCCCGTCATGCACATCGACGAATTCGTGCGCGGCAAAGGCAAGTTCCTCATCACGCAATATGTGCCGACGGACGAAAAGGTCACGCGCCGTTTCCCGCTCATCCTCACGACCGGGCGGATTCTGTCGCAGTACAACGTCGGCGCGCAGACGCGCCGCACGGACAACAACAACTGGCACAGCGAAGATCGTCTGGAGCTTCATCCGCACGATGCCGAGGAGCGTGGCATCAAGGACGGCGACTGGGTCGGCATTCAGAGCCGGGCGGGCGAGACGGTGCTTCGCGCAATCGTCAGCGACCGCATGCAGCCGGGCGTGGTGTACACGACGTTCCACTTCCCGGAGTCGGGCGCGAACGTGATCACCACCGACAACTCGGACTGGGCGACGAACTGCCCCGAGTACAAGGTGACGGCGGTGCAGGTCACGCCGGTGGCGCAGCCGTCGGAGTGGCAGCGTCAGTACTCGGACTTCAACCGTCAGCAGGAAGCGTTCCTCGGACACGACCAGACGACGGCGGCCAGCGCAAGCTGAGTCGGCAATCAGGCACGCGACGGCGCCGGTCGAGCGACCGCACCGCCGTGTGCCGCCACGGACAATCCGCGTCCATCGTCGGAAGCGCACAGTGCCGACGAGCTTCGCCGTCTATTGCCAACAGACGGCGCGGCGGACGCGAGATTGGCCAAGCGAACCGGTGCAACGCATCGACAGAGAACGATCACAGGGGACAAGACAGATCATGGACACCGACAATCTGGTCAAGATGGCCAATCAGATCGGGGATTTCTTCGAGACGATGCCCGATCGCGGCGAAGCACTCGAGAACATCGCCGGCCATCTGCGTCGCTTCTGGGCGCCGCGCATGCGCATGACGATTCTGGAACATCTGGAGACAACGGACGGGCATGGCATGCGCGAGATCGTCGTGGCCGCCATCACCACGCATCGCGCCGAACTCTGGCCGCGTGGCTGACATTCATCAAGACTTATCGGTGGGACGCGAGGTCCGGCCGTGACATCAGGCGCCGTCGTGGAAACGATTGCGCCTGATGTCGTTGGGATACGCCATTGCCGCTTCAGGCCCCCAGCTTGATGAGCACCGCACCGCCGACGACCAGACCGCATGCCACGAGACGCCGCGCGTTGAGCTTCTCCCGCATGAACAGCCAGCCCAGCAGCACCGCAAAGATGGCGCTCGATTCGCGCAGCGCCGACACCACACCCATCGGCAGATATTGCAGCGCGAAGACCACCATGCCGTAAGCGCATTGCGCGACCACGCCGGCACCCAGCGCTTCTGTCACCCGGCGGCGCGGTGCGAGGAACATGCCGCGCCATCCGCCCCGCCACTTCCACACCGCCCCGACCAGCGGCACGCTCGCAAACAAGTACGCCCAGGCGATGTACGCGAAGCCGTTTCCACCACTGGTGTTCGTCAAGCGAATGCCCAAGCCATCCACAATCGTATAAGCCGCAATGAACACCCCGGTGAGCAACGCGGCAGGCACGCTATCGCCGGACAGACGCCGCCCGCGCAACGCGAGCGTCAGAATGCCAGTACAAATGCATGCGATGCCGACCACCGCAATCCAGCGCGGAAGTTCGCCCGCGAGCAACAGCGCCGCCCCCGAGATCAGCAGCGGCGAGATGCCACGCGCGATCGGATAGATCTGTCCGAACTCGCCCACGCGATAGGCGCGAATGAGCGCCGCCGTGTACGCCACCTGCGCACATGCGGACAGCAGAATGAGCGGCCAGACCTCGACCGGCGGTATCGGTAGCAACGCAATGCCGACGACAGCGGTGAGCAACTGCGGCACGGCCATCATGCCGACTTGCCAGAGACGATCAGGACTCGCGTGAAGGAAAGCGTTCCAGGTAGCGTGCATCAGTGCCGAGAGCAGCACGAGGAGCACGATGGGGGTGGTGGTCATGTCAATCGGACGCAGCAGTGGTGTGTCGGAAAAGGGATGACAAGGGGGCTGAGAATGGCGCTAACAGTGGCATGCCGACAGCACGGGTGTCAGCGACCCAAAGTTGTCCACACCCTTTGTGGATAACCCACTGGATAACCTGACATCGACTTCTGAGTCGCCCCGTGAACAGGGGCTGTCAAGAGCCTTGCTCAAAAAACGGTCAGCTGAGGAACAAATATTCGGCTTGACGGTCCGCCCCCTCCCTGCTCAACGGCCCGCCTTCTCGCTTGCCGACACATGGGATGACATCTCGGCATCCTTCTCAGTTTGGGGCGGCGGGCACGCTGCGCTTTCAGGCCTCGGGGGCAGGCGACTGCGGCGTAGCACGCAACGCCGCGATCACCTGGCTCTGGCCCATGCCAGCTTCCGGCGACTTCTGCAGTGCCAGCAGATAGCGCTCACCGAACTCGTCTTCTGCGCCGCCGGTACGACGGAACAGCCTGGCGGCTTCGTCGGCCAGTGCAATGCCAGCCTCAGCCAGCGGCGGCTCCTGTTCTTGCCACTCGTCGAGCGCAACGATCAGGCGCGAGACCGGATCGAGCCAGCGGAACCAGGGGTCTTCGGTGAACAACTGGACGAAGCGGCCGGTCGGCACCGCGCCGAAAACCCCTTCGTATTGCTGACGGTCATAGTCGATCAGCACCTTGTGCTGGGCAAGCAGTGCGGCGCGCAACGCCTGCAGGGCAGCGATCTGGGCGGCACTCGCCGGTGTGGTTTCGGTCGATTCGGTCATCTCTGGCACCGGGTTACGTCAGAAAGGATAGGAAACAGAATTGGAAAGCGTCTGACACGCACTTTAGGACTTAGCCCATAGCCAACAGACGTCTGGATCACGATACTACACGGGTCTCGCAAACACCTCGCGAGACCAGGCTTTCACTTCCCCGTGGGAGGCCTGCTTCCTCACCCGCCAACCCGGCGGGTTTTTTTTGCCCGGACGCTGCCTCCGCGCACTTCGTTTATCATCGGCAGCGCCCTGACCTCCCCCACTCCACGTGGCTCACGTTCCGATATGACTCTTCCCCTGCGTCCCAAGACCATTGGCGTGATGGGTTCCGGCAAACAGCCGTGGCCCGAACTTGCCGTGCCGCTCGGCCGTGCGCTGGCGCTCGCTGGCTTTCACTTGCTAACTGGCGGTGGACAGGGGGTGATGACGAGCGTGAGTGAAGCGTTCTGCGCCGTGCCGCAGCGTATCGGTCGTAGCATCGGCATCGTGCCGACGGAGGCAGTCGGTGGCACGGATGATGCCAACGAAGGGCAGACGGGCGTGCCCGGTACTTTTCGCGCGGTGCCCGGCTATCCGAACCCGTTCGTCGAAGTGCCGATCCTGAGTCCGCTGCCGCGCCATCTGCCCGACGCACCGCCCGGGACCCTCTCGCGCAATCACATCAACGTGTTGTCAAGCGATGCCATCGTCGCCCTACCCGGCAATCACGGCACGCGTAACGAAGTCGGGCTCGCCGTGCACTACGGCAAGCCCGTGATTCTGTTCGGGGAGAGCGAGCACTTCGCGGACATGCCCGCGTCGCTCGTGAGAACGGTATCCCTCGATACCGTGATGGACTTCGTCAGAACGGTACGGTGAGCTTCGCGTCGATGGAATGGAAGCGATAGGACCAGCCAGGCGGGCCGCTCGCTGCGGGCATCCACGGCGCGTTCAGACGCTGCATCACCGACAAGTCGAGCTTCGACGTCCCCAGATAATGCGTGTGACTCAGCCCCACCTCAGCGTAACTGTCGTAGGTGTGGATCGCGTTCGGATCTTCGGTGCGACTACGGTTGTAGCGCAGCTCGACGCCGGTCGTCCCGTTGGACGTCACATCGAACGCGCGGCGCACACGCCATTGGAGCGTCTGCGTCTGCGTGGTGCCCGTCGCAATCTGATCTGTGGCGGCATTGGTGGAACCGGTAATGCCGACGGTCCAGTCGGCGTCGATGGGCAACGAATAGTTGGCCGTCAGATCGCGGTTGGTCGCGTCACGTCGCGCATTCTGCAAGTCCTGACTGAGCTTCGTGTCGAGCTTGCCGTACATCCCCAGCGGGTTGTTCATCAGCAGATTCGCGGTGCCCTGCATCTTGCCGGTGGTCGTCATGCCGCTGTTGTTCATACCCACGCTGAACTGATACGGACGGTCGTTGAGCACCTGAAGCCCAATAGCGCCCTCGCCCGGTGTGCGGCTGCGGGTGGCGACGAAAGGCAGTTGGTCGTCGCGCACCACGAGACCGTGACGCATCAGCATGCGGATGTTGCGGTTCGCCAGGCTCTCGTGACGCGGCATGCCGCGCAAGCACGACGCACGTGCGAGAAACGCGTTGGGCGGTGCGACGTCGGGCAATGGCTGCGGCTCGGTGGTGGCGGCAGTAGCGCCTGAGGCCACAGCATCGATATCGACGGCATGGATCGCGGTGCCGTCCGCGCTCAACTCCGGCGCGACGGCAAACTCGCCTGCAGGCAGTGGCGGCGAAGGCGGAGTCGGGGAGACAACCGGCGTCGTGTCCGCAGTCTCGGCAGAGGCGGCACTCGCGTCGGCTGCTGCGACGGTTTGTGACGGATCGGATGATGCGGATGGGTCGGCAGCGGGGCTGGCCGTGTTGGGCGTTGCAGCCGCAGCCGCAGCCGCATCGGTCGCACGCTTTGCAGCCTCACGGTCGACAGCTGCAGCGATCGCGTTCGGATCGTCGCCAGCGAACATGGCAATCGGATCAGTGGACGCCCCCGGGTCCTGCACCACTGGTGGTGCGGGAGGTGGTGGGGGCGGCACGAAATACTGAGGTGCCAGTCCGCGGTCCCACAGTCCGTAGGACACAGCATTCCGCTCAGTGAAACATGGCGGATTGGGATCCGAGAAGAGAGATTGTGCGTGCGCGCCTACCGGGATTCCGGCACTCAGACACGCGGCCAGCAGGAGGCGACTCCGCACGACCGGCTTTACTGACATTCGACACCTGAAAATCCCACCCCGCACCGTTGCCGTCCGCAAGCGTCGCGCACCGCTTTCGACATGAGGGGGTGATGTAGCGACAAGGCGCTATTTTACGTCGATCCGATGACGCTCTGCCAGTCACGAAACACCCAAAATCCCCGGGAACTCTTTCATCGGATTGCCACTCATATCGCGTGACTTCCCCTGTAGTGATTTTTGCCCGCCTCGTGCGGGCGTTTTATTTTTCGATTCCACATCGCGAAAAAAACCCGGGAAGTGGGTTCCCGGGCAATGGTCGATCGCCATGGAGGGGCGACCGAGGGGGGCCAGCCGATGCCGCGTCCCGATCCGGACGCAGCACCGTCGTCATCACGGCAATTACTTCTTCTTCCCACCTTTTCCGCCAGCAAGGAAGCGCTCGTTGTACTCGTCCATGAGCTTGCGCACCGTCGCACCGATCTGGATGTAGTCCGGTTCGTTGAGGTTGGCGAGCGACACCCGGCCCGAGGGGTGCAACGTACCGAAGCCGCGCCCCGGCAACAACACGACGCCGCTTTCCTTGGCCAGACGGAACAGCACTTCCGACGGATCGATGTTCTTCATGAACCAATCCACGAACGACTTGCCGTAGATCTTCGTGCCCAACACCTCAAGATCGAGGATGTTGTAGTAGTCGACGGCCGTCGGCCCGGTTTCTTCCGAGATCCCCGCCGCGCGATACATCACGGCCTTGCGGCGGCGGATGATGCGCTTCACGGCATGCTTGTACGCATCCGGCTCATCCATCAGGCAGAACAGCGAAAAGAGCGCCATCTGCACCTGCTGCGGCGTGGACAAGCCCGCCGTGTGGTTGAGCGCCACAGCGCGGCTATCGGCCACGAGACGGTCGATGAACTTGAGCTTTTCCGGTTCCGTTGTGATCGACGAATAGCGTGCGTTGAGCCCTTCACGTTGCGCCTTGGGCAGTTTGGCGATCTTGTCGTCGAAGACATTCTTCTCGTGCGTGGCAATCGCCCCGAGACGCCAGCCCGTCGCCCCGAAATACTTCGAGTACGAATACACGAGGATGGTGTTGTACGGTGCAATCGCGAACAGCGAGCGGAAGTCGTCGGCAAACGTGCCGTAGACATCGTCGGTCAGGATGATCAGGTCCGGGCGCTTCTTGACGATGCCAGCGAGATGTTCGAGCGAGGCGTCGTCGAGCTTCACCGACGGCGGATTGCTCGGGTTCACGAGGAAGAACGCCTTGATCTTCGGATCGAGCAGCTTGTCGAGCTCCTTCTTCGAGTACTGCCAGCCCAGATCGGGATCGGCATTCAGATTCACTTCGTGAAGCTGGTAGTCGGCCAGTTCCGGGATCTCGATATACGGCGTGAAGATCGGCATACCCAGCGCAATCGAATCGCCTGCTTGCAGCAGATGGTTCGTCTTGAGCGTGTTGAACAGATACGTCATGGCTGCGGTGCCGCCTTCGACCGCGAACAGGTCGAAGTTGCCCACGAACGGATGACGTCCGACCATCTCGCGACGCAGGTACTTCGCCGAGATCTTTTCGGTATTGCGCAGCATGCGGTCCGGCACCGGATAGTTACAACCGAGAATGCCGTGCACCATCTCCGTGAGGAAATCCTCGACCACGAGCCCCATCTGATCGCGCACGTACGAGATCGATTTTTCGAGGAACTTCACGCCCGGCGCGTGCTGGTTCTCACGGGCGAAGTCCTGCCAGCGGGCTTCCACGCCCTTGCCCGGCGGAATGCCGCCCACGCCTTCCGGCATATACGTGAACTGGCGCTCGGCTTCGGACAGCGCGAACAGCCCCAGTTGGAAGAAGCCATGGCGCGGTTCGAGCGCCAGGAAGTTCGGGTTACCGCGACCGGCGTTGAGCATCGAGCGCTGCGCGCCATTTTCCTGTGCGAGTTCGATCAGCGTGTCCTTGAATTCGAACGGGCTGAGTTTGGCGAGTGCGTCGAGTTCCTTCGATTTCATAGCAATTTCTCCATGAACAACCACTTACAACCCATAGCGATGCCGTCTTGCGGGGGCAGCGACGGACGATCGGGACGAATGCATCAATCTGATAAAAGCAATAGAGGACGGTCGTGGCCTCAGGTCAACGACACCACCAGCGGTCCGAGCAGCGTGAGCAGCACGTTGGCGATGGCGTAGGTGATGGCGAACGGCACGGTCGGCACGTTGCTCTCGGCCTTGTCCAGAATTTCGCCGAAGGCCGGGTTCGCACTGCGCGAGCCGGACAGCGCGCCGGCCAGAATCGCGACGTTGTCGTAGCGCAGCACATAGCGTCCGAACAGATACGTGAGCAACAACGGCACGATGGTGACGATCACCCCGGCGACGAAGATCGAGATGCCGCTTTGCTGCAACGTCTGCCAGGCTTGCGCACCGGCGGAGAGCCCCACGCAGGTCACGAACGTCGCCAGCCCCAACTCCTTGAGCAGCGAGCTTGCCGCAAGCGGCATTGCGCCGAACGTCGGATGCTTGCCGCGCAGCCAGCCGAAGACCAGACCCGCGAGCAGCGCACCGCCACCGCTACCCAGCGTGAGCGGAATGCCGCCGACCTTGACCACGATGTAGCCGATCAGCAAACCGACGACGATACCGATGCCCATGTACACGTAGTCGGTCTTCACCGAGTACGCGACCGGATAACCGGCTTCCTTGGCGGCACGTTGCACGTCGCTGTCTGCGCCGTACAGCGTGACCACGTCGCCGTGATAGATGATGGTGTCGTCGAGAATCGGCAGGGGCTGCCCCATCCGCATGATCTTCGCGATGTACACGCCATGCTTGACGTCGCGCTCCACGCCAGCCTTGAGTTCGCCGAGCGTCTTGCCGTTGCCGCCCTTGCGCGCGAACACGACTTCCTGCATGCGCAGTGCGATATCGAGATCGGCTGACGGATGTTGTTCGTCACCGAGCAGACGCCAGGCCTCGGTGGCCGCTTCACGTCGACCGATGAGCATGACGTCGTCGCCCGCTTCGAGCACGAGATCGTCGGTCGCGATGATGATCTTGCCGTTACGGCGCAGCCGTTCGATGGTCACGCCATCAGTCAGTTGCCTCTCGATCTCGATCACGCGCTTGCCCGCGCCGGTCGTCACGCGATAGACGCGGCCCACGAGTGCCGGCAGCGAATCGACCTGATCGGCGGAGAGCGCCGCGCGGCCACCGGCCATTTCGAGTTCGGCCTTCTTGGCGTCTTCCTTGAGCGTGCGCCCCATGAGCTTCGGCACGAGCGACGCGCACACGATGATCGCGCCCAGACTGCCGAAGATGTACGTCACCGCGTAGCCGATGGCGACTTCGGATTGCAGGCGCTTCACTTCGTCCGCCGGGAGACCGAGGCGCGAAATGGCGTCGCCCGCCGTGCCGATGATGGCGGACTGCGTGAGACCACCGCCCGCCACACCCGCTGCGAGGCCCTTGTCGAAGCCGAAGATCTTCGCGCAGATCAGCACCGTAACCAGACCGGATGCAGCGAGGAACACGGCCATACCGATCTCACGCAGCGTTTTGCGCGAGAGCGAGCTGAAGAACTGCGGACCGCTTTCGTAACCCACGGCGTAGATGAACAGCGCGAACATGATGCTCTTCACGCCAGCGTCGACTGAAATACCGATTTGAGAGACGACTACGGCAACCAGCAGCGAGCCGCCCACGCCCCCTAGCTGGAACGAACCGAACTTGATCGCCCCGATAGCGTACCCGAGGGCGAGCGACAGAAAAATCGCGACCTCCGGGACATGATTAAGAATCGTATGCACCAGTTCCACGGCAGAACCTCCGTCAAAAAGATGAATGCGGCCACTGGCGGGGGGGCCAGCGCCGACTCGCTAACGCGAAAACTGATGGGCGACGAAAACCACCGCCGGTCCCATGAGCGGCAGCAGCACGTTCGACAGGGCGTACGTCACCGTGTACCCCACGACCGGCAATGCGCTGTTCGCGGTTTGCACCACTGCGCTGATGGCAGGCGTGCTTGCCTGCTGACCCGCGATGGCGCCGATCAGAATCGGGCCATCGATGCGCAGCAACTTGTGGCCCACCCACAGCGACACGAGCGCCGGAATGAGCGAAACGCAGATCCCCACGACCGGCAACGCCATGCCGTGTTCGCGCAGCAGCACCGCCGCCTGCGGCCCGGCCGACAGGCCGACGCACACCACGAACACCGCCAGTCCGAGGTCTTTGAGCAATTCGTAAGCGGCCGGCGGGAACGTGCCCCACGTCGGCCGACGCGACAGCAGCCAACCGCTCGCCAGCCCCGAGACCAGCGCGCCACCGCCCGAGCCGAGCGTCATCGGCGCGCCGCCGATGTGCACCGACAAGTGTCCGATGCAAAGGCCGACGATCAGCGCGAGGCCCACGAAGACAAGGCTTGTCTTGTTGCCGTACGGCACGGATTTGCCCATGACGGCGCCCGCGCGTTCGACGTCTTCCTGCAGGCCTTGCAGCGTCACCACATCGCCGCGCTGGAGCGGGATTTTGTTGAGCGAAGGCAACTGCATGCCCATGCGTTTGACGGATTTGACGAACACGCCGTGGCGTAGCTCGACCGGCGCTTCGCGTCGCAGATCGGCGACCGTGCGCCCTTCGGCTTCCTTGTTCGTCATGATGAAATCGCGCTCCACGAGCACGATGTCGCTCGTCTCGGTGCCCGCGACTTCCGGGCCGATGAGCGCGTGCGCTTCGAGCATGGCGTCGCGACGGCCGACGAGCAGCAGCTCGTCGTTGGGTTCCAACGTGAGGTTCTGAGCGACGGCCACTTGCGTCGCGGCGCGGCGTACCCGCTCGATGGCGACACGGCCGTCCAGCGCGGCTTCGAGCGCGGCGACGGTCAGTCCGGGGTGCGCCACGCGATAGCTTCGCCCAACGAGATCGGGCGCGGCCGGCGCACCGAGTTCGTCACCGTTCTCGTCTTCCATTTCCTTGGCAAGACGTGCACTGTCGGCTTTCAGATCGATGCCGAGCAAGCGCGGGGCGAGCAGATTGGTGAACAGGACGATGGTGATGAGGCCGAACACATAGGTCAGCGTGTATGCCGTGACGACGTTGGCCTGCAAGGCCTTGAAGGCTTCGGGATCGAGTCCGAGGCGTCCCAGCGCTTCGATGGCCGTGCCGACCATCGCCGACTCCGTTGCCGCGCCGGCCGCAAGGCCGCCCGCCGTGCCCGGATCGAGACTGAGGAATTTCACGGCCAGCATCACGATGCCGAACACGAACACCACTTCGATGATGGAGAGCACGCCGAAGCGCAGGCCGCGCAGGTTCAGGTTCTCAACGAACTGCGGACCGGCAGAAAAGCCCATCGCGAATATGAACAGCGCAAAGGCGAAATCCTTGAGCGAGCCTTCGACCATGCAGCCGGTCTGTCCCACAAGCAATGCAACAAGCAGCGCGCCGCACACACCACCAAGCTGAATCGGGCCGAACTTGATTCGCCCGAGCAGTTGGCCCAGGACGACGCAGACGAACACGGTGATCAACGGCACAGCATCGAACAGCGGAACTGAACACTGCATACGGGCTCCTGCCACATGTCGCACTTCGGCGACGGGCTACCGCACTTCGCGGCATACGTCCGGCATACGAGACTTCAGAAAACGACAGATCGTCGTGGCATCGGCCACGCCGATCGGGAGACAGCAGACCGTGTATCGGTCGTACGTTTTGCACCTGTGCGGGAACCGCCAGGCGTTTATGTAGAGAGGGCGCACACGGCGCACTTATTACCTGCGCACACTGCGCGATCGTCGCGCAATCAGGTAGCACAAGTAATTAAAATTACGCTATCTGCGACTGTTCCGCATTTCGAGGTGACGCGGTGTGGGCATAGTGTTGTTCAACGTTCCGGACGTGTCAACAGGTTTCGCGTAAGGTCTCAACCTTGTGCGCGTCAAGCCCACAATTCCACCCACTATGTCGGAATCCTGATTAATAGTCGACGAACGTCGACCACACGGGCAGAGCGTCGACGCCTCCGGCAAAATCGCACGATCGCGCCTTCGCGAATGAGGAAAATCACAGAGAGGATAGATGAAATTTTTTCAAGTCCCGCGACAGGATGTCACGGGAGTACCCCAGCCGGAACGCGCGAAAGCCGTCGCCATCGCGTGACGGATAGCGTATGACGTCGTAGGACGATGGACGAGGGTGTTACTTCGGCGCGCGGATTTCGTGGATGGTGCCCGGCCCCCAGCCAGTGGCGTCCCACTTGCCGTCGCGCAGCGTCCATTCATGGACACCGGTCTCTTCCCAGTGCGGCGGGGTGTAACGCATGCCGGGGCGCTTGGCTTCCATGTGTCCGTCCACCCAGTCGTAGCGGCCGTCTTTCCATTGCCAGTAGCCCGGCACCCAGAACTCACCCTTGGGCGCGGCGTGCGGATCTTCGAAGCGCGGCGGCGGTGGGCCACGTTGCAGCGTCACGTCGGCCAGCGCAGGCAGGCTTGCCAGGCACAACGCGGCCACCAAGGCGTGACGGCGATGTGTGGCGAAGAAAGTCATGACAGGCCTGATGAACGTGACAGGTGCGACGATTGAAAGCGACGAAGACGACATGCGCAGACTTTCAGTGAAGACAGAGAAGTGACACATTGTACCGTCCGCTTACCCGCATCATCAGTCCACATCGCGTGCGATGCGCGTCATGACGTCACGAAACCTTATAATCGGCGCACTCACAACCTGCCGCCCCGTGCGGATTCCGACGGTGCCGCCATGAACGGCTGCCGCAACACTCACTCATGAACCCTGCCCCTGCGGCCGCCGGTCACCGGCAATTGCTTCGTCTGGCGGTGCCGATCGTGCTCGCCAATCTCACCCAGCCCCTGCTCTCGGCCGTGGACACTGCCGTGGCCGGTCATTTGCCGGGCCCGGCTTTTCTGGGCGGTGTCGCGCTCGGCGGGCTGCTGCTCAACCTGATCTTCTGGGGCTTCTCTTTCCTGCGCATGGGCACGACCGGTCTGGCGGCGCAGGCCTTCGGCGCGCGAGACGCACAACGGCTTCGCGACACACTCGCCCGTGCGCTGGCGCTCGCCTTCGCCATCGGTGCGGTGTTGCTCGTGTTGCGCGTGCCGCTGGTATCGCTGGGCGTCTCGTGGCTCGGCGGCAGCGGGCAAGTGCAAGCGCTGGCACGAGAGTACGCCAGCATTCGTATCCTGGCCGCGCCCTTCGCGCTCGGCAATTACGTGGTGCTGGGCTATTTGCTCGCGTGTCAGCGTGTGCGTCAGGGGCTGGCGGTGCAAGTGTTCATCAATGTGGTGAACATCGTCGCCGTACTCGCATTCGTTCGCGGCTTCGGCTGGGGTGTGGCGGGCATTGCATGGGCGACGGCGCTGGCCGATCTGCTCGGCTTCGTGCTGGGCGCGTGGCTGCTGTGGCTTGCGCGCACGCCCGGTCTGCCGCCGTTGCACATGGCCACGCTCGTCGAGCGCGCAGCGCTCTGGCGTCTGCTGCGCCTGAATCTCGACATCTTCCTGCGCACGCTGTTTCTGCAACTCGCGTTCGCATGGTTCGCACGCGTGGGGGCGCGTCTGGGCGACACCACGCTCGCCGCCAACGCCCTGCTGCTCAACTTCCAGACGTTCATGGCTTACGGTCTCGACGGCTTTGCGCATGCCGCCGAAGCACTCGTAGGCGCGTACGTCGGGGCACGGCAACGGCAGGCGCTGCTGCATGCGATCCGGCTCTCGCTGGGATGGGCGCTCGGGTGCGCCGTGGCGTTCGCGCTCGTCTACGCGATGGCAGGTGGCGCGATCATCGATGCGCTCACCGATCAGGCGACGCTGCGCGAAACCGCACGCGAATTCCTGCCGTGGGCGGTGCTCTCGCCCATCGTCGCCGTCTGGTGTTTTCAACTGGATGGTGTCTTCATCGGCGCGACGCGTACGCGCGAATTGCTCACGTCGTCGCTGATCGGCCTGCTGGTGTTTGGCACGGTGATGCCCTTCACGCTGGCGGCATGGGGCAATCACGGCTTGTGGGTCGCGCTGATGGCGTTCCTCGCCACGCGCGGTGTCGTGCTGGGCGTGCTGCTGCCGCGCATCTGGCGCGGCATGCCCCATCAAGCGACTTGATTCAGACGATCTGAGGGGATGGGCCTCCGAAGGCCCGTCCATTCACAGCGTGGCCTGCCGCGGCCTCAGCCACGAATGCAAGCCAGCGCCGCCGCGTGCAGTTCGGCGTTGGCGGCCGCCAGCACCTGTCCCTGCGACGTGAGCGTCAGCGGCTTGCCTTCCCAATCGGTAATGACACCCCCGGCCGCCTCGACCACCGGCGCGACAGCCAGATAGTCGTACGTCTGCAAGCCCGCTTCCATCACCAGTTCGATGTGCCCGCTCGCGAGCAGCCCGTAGGCGTAGCAATCGCCGCCGAAACGACGACGGCTGACCGCCTTCGTCAGGCGTTCGAATTGGGCATATTCCGCCGCATCGAAAATGTCGGGCGACGTGGCATAGACGGTTGCGTCAGCCAGCGTGGTGACCGGGCTCGTCGCACACAGCTCGCCACCGAAGCGTGCTTCGCGCACACCCGCAGCGGCGTCGTTCACACCCACCCAGCGCTCGCCCGTGGCAGGCATATCGATCACACCGACGACCGGGTGGCCGTTTTGCAGCAGCGCGAGCAACGTGCCCCACAGCGGATGCCCCGTGATGAAGCTGCGCGTGCCGTCGATGGGGTCGACCGACCAGACGAACTCGGCGTCCACACCGGTTTTACCGAATTCCTCGCCCCAGATGCCGTGCGACGGATAACGCGCTGCGATCTTCTCGCGCAGCGCTGTCTCGACTTCGCGGTCGGCAATCGTGACGGGACTTTCGTCGGCCTTGTCGTCGACCGCAAGACGACGGCGGAACCAGCCCATCGACAGCGGGCGGACAGCGTCGGCAAGCGAGGCGGCGAACGCCGCATATTCGGCAACAGCGGGAACGGACGACATGCACGAATCTCCTGCAAAGGCGCCGCAAGGTGCGGCAATTGGTGAAATCACTCGGCGAATCGCGATGATACGCGTTCGCCAGTGACGCGGCGACGACATTCGGCGCGCAAATATACCTCGCAGGCCGTGCGCCGGGAGTGCCCAATACTGGTGCAAATTTGCTATGCTCGCGGCCTGATTTGCCCCCTTTCACAGGACTCCCATGCTTTCCGGTCGCGGCGTGATGCTTTCCGTATCGGCGTCTGTCATGTTTTCCGTCATGCCCGCGCTCGTAGCGCAATTGTCGCCCCTCTCGGGACTGGACGTCTTTGCATGGCGCATCCTGCTCACCCTGCCCGGCACGCTGGTCATCGTCACGGCGTTGCGCCGCTGGGAAATCGTCGGCAGCACGTTCTCGCACGTCTTTCACCGCCCCGCGCTGCTCGGCGCAGTCCTGTTGTGCGCCGCAATGCTGGCCATTCAGCTCTGGCTGTTCGTCTGGGCACCGCTGCAACAGCGCATGCTCGACGCCTCGCTCGGTTACTTCCTGCTGCCGCTCACGATGGTGCTGGCGGGACGCACCGTCTACAAGGAGCGCCTGAGCCCGTTGCAGACGGCCGCCGTCGTCTTCGCCGCGCTCGGCGTCGCGCATGAACTGTGGGCGACGCGAGCGCTGTCCTGGGTGACGGCCGTCATCATGTTCGGCTACCCGCCCTACTTCCTGCTGCGCCGCCGTCTGCATCTGGACGCCCTGAGCGGCTTCATTCTGGAGATGCTCGCGATGACACCGGTCGCCATCTTCCTGGTCTGGCACGCGTGGGCGCAGAACGCGCCGGTCCTCGCCGAGCCGCGTTTCTGGTTCTGGCTACCCGCGCTGGGGCTGCTCAGCGCGAGCGCGCTCGCCAGCACGTTCGCCGCCGCACGGGTGTTGCCTATCGGGCTTTACGGCATTCTTGGCTACGTGGAGCCGGTGCTGCTGTTCGCCGTCTCGATCACGTTGTTGGGTGAGCCCTTCACCGAGCGCGGGCTATGGACGTACGTACCGATCTGGATCGGTGTGGCGCTCATTGTCTTCGACAGCGTGCGCACGCTGCACCGCCAGCGGTTGCGTCGCCCTACAGACGAGACGGCACCGTTGTAAGGCTCGCTGTCGGGCTGGCTGTGGGTTGTTGGGCACGACGTCATGCAAGGCAACATCGGCGCGTTATACTCGCGAAAGCTTGTACGACAACGACTATGAAAAATCTCGCCAGAACCGCCATTCTGCTTTCCTCGGGGCTTCTCACGGTGACGCTGTCCGCCTGCGGCACGTCTGCACCGCTGTTCACTGCCGACGGACGCGCCACGCAGCAAATCCAGTGCTCCGCCACCAATTCGGGCGACTGCGACCAGCGCGCCCGAACACAGTGCGCGCAAAAGGGATACGACATCCTCACGCGCGACGTGAACGGTGGCGTCGCCAATCTCGTGATCGCCTGTCACCCGAGCTAAGCGCACCTCTCACAGCTCGCGTCTCACCGACGTTTTGACTGCCGGCACCGCGCCTCACCCGGGCGCGCGCCGGCCGTTGGCATTCCGATGGGTTATTGCGCGCGGTCAAAGTCCCTCCCCGAGTCTGGGATGACTTTCAAGGCATGCGGTGCGAGAATGGGGTGAGTTTTCCCGATTGCCGCACGCATTTTCAGCCCCAAGAGGACACCATCATGTACGAACGCATTCTGGTTTCGATCGACGGCAGCACGCCCTCGAACCGCGCCATCGACGAAGCGGTCAAGCTCGTTGCACTCAGCCAGGGCAAGATTCGCCTGGTCTCGGTCGTGCCGTCCCTCGCCAACGCCTACGCCGCCGGGGCCTACAGCGGCTTCGTGCCCCTGGAGAGCCAGGAGTCGTTCGAGAAGGAAACGGACGAGATTCTGGCCAATGCAAAGGCCGAACTGCAAAAGCGCGGCGTCGATGCCGAGACAAAGCTAATCACGCTCGAAGCGGGCACCGACGAGATCGCCGACGCCGTGCTGCGCGAAGCGCAAGAATGGAACGCCGATGTCATCGTGCTCGGCACGCACGGACGTCGCGGCATCAACCGTCTGCTGCTGGGCAGCGTGGCCGAAACGCTGCTGCGCATCACCACGGTGCCTGTGCTGCTGGTCAAGGCCGCCGACAAATAACTTCGAAAACACGCCGACCGCAGACCTGACGTCCGCACAACCGACTCGCCACCCCCAAAGGCATCGGCAGTCCGGAAAGGCCGCTACGTCAGGCGAAGATAGGTCGGACGACACTACGGCACGCGCCCCCGCGTGCCGTTTTGCTTTCAGCGGATCCCAGCGCGCATGAACGACTGCACGAACTGACGCTGAAACAGCAGGAATGCGATGAACAGCGGCGCGGCAGTCATGAGCGTGGCAGCCGTGATCAACGACCAGTCGATGCCCTGATCCGTCGCCGCAAACACCTGCAAACCGACCGTTAGCGGGCGCGTCTCCACCGAGTTCGTCACGATCAGCGGCCATAGGAAGTTGTTCCAGTGGTGACTGATCGACACCAGCGCATACGCCACATACACCGGCCGTGCAAGCGGCACGTACACCCGCCACAGCACCTGCCACGCGTTAGCGCCCTCCACGCGCGCAGCATCGTCGAGCTCGCGCGGTACCGTCTTGAACGCTTGCCGCAACAGGAAGATGCCGAACGCCGACGCGAAGTACGGCAGCGCAATGCCTAGAATCGTGTCGCGCAGCCCCATCCACGCGATGGTGCGGTAGTTCTCGACGATCAGCACGTCCGGCATGACCATCAGTTGCAGCAACACGATCATGAATGCCACTTCGCTGCCCCGGAACGTGAAGCGTGCGAACGCGTAGGCGGCCAGCGTGGCGAGCACGATTTGCGCCGCGAGGATCACCGTCACCAGCACGAACGTATTGATGAGATAGCGCCCGAACGGCGCGGCCTGCCACGCGTGAACGAAGTTCTCCAGCGTGAGCGGCGCGTCGAGCACGAAGCGCGTGGCGTAGGCGGACGGATGAATCGCGCTCCAGACACCGTAGAGCAGCGGCAGCAGCCACAGCAGGCCGAGCAGCCATGCACCGGTCACGTCGAGCAGGTTGGCATGCCCCGTCGCGGAGAACGCGGGAAGCGACGCGCACGCTTTGCCCGCTCGGGCGGATGCGTTCGAGGTCCCTGTATCGGAAGAGGGATTGGCAGAGGTCGTCATTGGTAATGCGTACGTGAGTCGAGCAGACGGAATTTCACGAAAGCGACGATGGCGAGCAGCGTAAGCAGCACCACCGTGAGCGCCGCCGCATACGACGTATCCCAGAAACTGAAAGCCACCTGATAGATGTAGTACAGCAGCAATTGCGTGGCGTTATCGGGACCACCGCGTGTCATCACCACCACGTGATCGACCAGACGGAACGCATTGATGACCGCGTTGATCACCACGAATACGGTCGTGGGCATCAGCAGCGGCCACTGCACGCGACGGAAGAACTGCCAGCGCGATGCCCCTTCGAGCGCCGCCGCTTCGGCGAGCGTCGGCGAGATCTGCTGCAACGCGGCCAGATAGAAGATCATGAAGAAGCCCGCTTCCTTCCAGATTGTGACGACCATGAGCGCGGGCAGCGCGGTGCCCGGCTGTCCGAGCCAGTTGTGATCTCCCCAACCGAACGCCTGTGAGATCTGCGCGATGAGACCGTACTGCGGCGTGTAGAAGAAGAGCCAGATGTTCGCTACGGCGATCATCGGCAAGATCGCTGGCGTGAAGTACGCCAGACGCAGCAGCGCGCGCCCGGGCACCTGACGGTGCACCCACAGCGCCATGACGATAGACAGCACGATCGCCACGGGCACCGTGATCAGTGCGAACAGCAGGTTATTGCGCAGCGCCTGCCAGAAGACAGGATCGTCGACGAGCGCCTGATAGTTCTCGGCACCGACGTACACGGACGACGCCCCGGCGCGCGCCGTCGAGAATACGCTATGCCATAGCGTAGCGACTGCGGGATAGTGGGTGAAAGCGACCAGCAGCACCAGCGCCGGTAACAACAGCAGCCAGGGCACCCATGAAGCGGAAGAACGGTTCATCGTCGGTCCATCGGTTCAGCACCCGGGGCCGGGCCCCGGGGTTCTACAGACTAATTCACTTCCCGCATCAGCGAGCGTACGGACGCAGAATACGATCCGCTTCACGCTGCGCATCGTCCAGCGCCTGCTTGGGTGACTTAGTGCCGGTGAGCGCCGCTTGCAGGCCGTCGCTCAGCGCCTTCGTCACGCGCTGGTTGTCGTGCGTCGAGAACTCGGCAACGCTCACGCCGAGTTGATCGCGCGCCACAGCCGCGGCGGGCACCTTCTGCACGTAAGCCTTCATCGCCGGGGTTTCCCACGCGGCCGGAGTCACGGCGACATAACCCGTGTCGATACCGAACTGCGCGGCTCGTTCAGGCGTGGTGGCCCACTTGATGAACGTCATGGCCGCCTGCTTTTCTTCCGGCGTCGACTTCTTGAAGACGTAGAAGTTACCGCCGCCCGTCGGGCTGCCGCCGCGCACCTTCGCCGGCATCTTGCCCACGCCGAACGGGAACGACGCATTGGTGCGGATGTTGGTCAGGTTGCCGGTCGTCGTGTAGATGATCGCGGTCTTCTTTTCGAGGAAGTCCTTCGGCGTGGTGCCCCACTCGATTGCCCCGGTCGGCATGACTTTGTACTTGGTCGTGAGGTCGACCCAGTATTGCAGCGACTGCACGGCTTGCGGCGCGTTGAGGAACGTCTTCGTACCGGCGGGGTTCATCAGTTCGATACCCGCCGGCGTGGTGAACGCCTGGAACAGCCAGTAGGCAAATCCCACGGACGGCACCTTGATGCCCCACTGCGTCACGTTGCCCGAAGCATCACGCTTGGTCAGCTTCTGCGCATAGCTCACGAGTTCGTCCCAGTTCGCCGGGGCGCGGTCCGGATCGAGACCCGCTTCGCGGAAGGCGTCCTTGTTCCAGTACATCACGATGGTCGAGCGCTGGAACGGCACGCCCCAGGTGTGACCGTTGATGCGCGAGTTCAGCATCAGCGCCGGGTAGAAGCTGTCGAGCCACTGCTTGTCGGCGGCCGTGTTGGCAATGCTGTCGATGGGCACGACGGCGTCTTCGTCGATCAGCGTAAAGACGTCGGCGGCGGCGAGCACGGCCAGTTGCGGCGGCGTGCCTGCCTTCGCGGCGGTCAGCGCCTTGACGACCGAATCCTGATACGAACCGGCGTACACGGGCTTGATCTTGATGCTCGGATGGTCCTTTTCGAAGTCCGCCACCAGATCGTTGATGATCTTCGTGACCGGGCCGCCCACGGCGACCGGGTAATAGAACTGGAGCTCAACCGGCTTCTGTTGCGCGATGGCGTGGCTCGTCAGACCGCTGAATGCCAGCGTGGCCAGACTGGCCGCAAACGTTTTCAGAATCGTGCGTCGCATGTTCCTGGGTTCCCCATGAAAGCGTAGTGGTGATGTGACTGGTAGTGAAGATTGGCTGCACGGCCGTGTGTCCGACCGATGCTGGCCCCGCCCTGATTAGGCGTGTTGTTCCGGCATCAGCGCCATGGCCTGCATAGTTTGCGGGGCTTGCGGCGACGTGGCGTCCGGCGTCTGTTCCGCGACGAGCGATGCAGGCGACGCTGTCGACGGTACGATCTGTGGGCTCACTTTCAGCGTTACCTCGGCCACGCGCTCGCCCGAAGTCGCGTCGAACAAATGCTGATCGGCGGCATCCCACTGCAAGCCGATGGCGTCGCCCGGCAGGAACGGCCGATGACCCGGCACGCGCGTGGCAATCTCGCCCGCGTCGCCGAGTACACACGCGACAAGCGTGTCCGCGCCCAGATACTCGACGGCGCTCACCGTCGCGAGCACCGCGCCCACAGCGGTCGGCGCGACAGCGCGAACGTGTTCCGGACGCAGTCCGAGCAGCGCGGCGTCGCGCGAACCGGCGGGCGCGAGCGCAGGGCCGGTCTGCCCGGCGGGCACGAGCGCATCGCCATGACGCACCAGCTTGAGCAAATGCATCGGCGGCGTGCCGATGAAGCTCGCGGCGAAACGCGTCGACGGCGTGGCGTACAGCGTGTGCGGTGCACCGTGCTGTTCGATCCGGCCGTGGCGCAGCAGCACGACCTGATCGGCCATGCTCATCGCTTCGGTCTGATCGTGGGTGACGTAGATGAGCGTCATGCCGAGCTGCTGTTGCAGCGCGCGGATTTCACGACGCATTTCCTGACGCAGTTGCGCGTCGAGATTCGAGAGCGGTTCGTCCATCAGGCACACGGACGTCTCCGCAATGACCGCGCGCCCCAGCGCCACACGCTGCTGCTGGCCGCCCGACAGCTGCGACGGCTTACGGTCCAGATATGGCTCCAGCCCGAGCAACGACGCCACACGGGCGAGGCGTTGCGGGTAGTCACGCGTTGGCTCGCGACGCACGCGCAGGCCGAACAGCAGGTTTTCGCGCACGGACAGATGCGGGAACAGCGCGTACGACTGGAACACCATCGAGAGCTTACGACGCGCCGGCGGGAGCGCCGTGACGTCGTCGCCCCCCAGCAGGATGCGTCCGCTCGTCGGCGTATCGAGACCGGCGATCATGCGCAGCAGTGTCGACTTACCGCAGCCCGACGGGCCGAGCAGAACGACCAGCGAGCCCGCGTCGGCAGAGAAACTCACATCCTGGAGCGCGTGTGTGTCGCCCCACTGTTTGCTGACGGATTCGATGACGAGCGATGACATGAGCGAATATGCGCTGGCCGCGCAAAGACGGCCGGATCGGAAAAACCCGACCTTAACCGGCTATCGATGGCAGTTTGATGACATCGTGTGCACCAGTCCTGGCGCGGCTCTCGCGGGACAGGAATGTCAGGCATCCGATCAGTTGACCGAGGACGTGCAGGCCCGTTGCCGCTCCCATCGCGTGAGAATTCAGGTATCCGAACGAAGGTCGCACACGCTTGCGAAAGCGTGTGCGACTTCATGAACTTCCGGGATGTCGGGCGTCGGGAGACGACGCCTGAGTGATGGCGATCAGGCCGCTGCCTGACGGCGCTTGGCGCGCAGCAGCGCCTTGGAGATGATGCGAGTCTCGGAAGTCGCGGCACCGGTGCGACGCGCCACGGCGTCGCGGAAGAAACGGCGCGTCTCGTCGGCGACGGTCTCGCGCTCGTTGTCCATCGTGAGGATGTGATAGCTCTCACCAAGCAGGCATTTCTGCTTCACTTCCGACGACACGCCGTTGTACACGATGCGCGCGTTGTGCGGGCTGGCCGTATCGTCATCCACCGCATGAACGATGAGGCAATCCGCCGTCACACGATCGAGACGGTTGCGAACGTGAGAAGCAAGCCGTCGCGCGTTATACAGATGCTCGATGGGGAGCGACGCCGAGCCGATTTCCGAGGCGTCGTGCAGCGACATGGACTTCTCGACGCGCGCGCGCAGCCGTTCGTTCTTCAGCCCGAACGGCGCCTTTTCGTAATAACGATAGCGATTGCCGAACGGCAGGTGATACAGCAAATCGAGCAGCGGATACGCAAGCGGAATGGTCCAGCCGTCGTACACGAGCGTGACGGCCAGCACCGAGATCGCCGTGACGTCCGGCTCCTCTTCGGCCACGGCCAGACTTAGCGTCGCGCCCATGCTCAGCCCGCACAGCGAGACGGTTTCGTGCGTATCGCGCAACTCGCGATACTTCGCGCGCGCGGCAGCGATCCACTCGCGCCAGTGCGTGCACGGCGAGCCGAGGCCGTAGCCTTCGATATGGGGCACCGACACGGTGTACCCGTCGCGATGTAACGCCTTGGCGACCGGACGCATTTCGAGCGGTGTGCTCGACAGTCCCGGTAACAGCAGCACGGCGTGTTCGCCGCCCTTGTAGAAAATGTCTTGTTGAAACATGGTCAAACCCCGCCGGAGACGACAGGCGTCTCCGAAACTTCGCAAACGTCGCGCCGGTCAGGCGTGCTGGCCTTCAATTCACTCGTATTGCTGGTCGTGCTATCAGAACGGTTGGCCGTGGATGCCTGCGACAGCGTATGAAGCGACGTCACCGGGCGCACCGTCGGCCCCGAGTGCAGCCGCAGAATCACATAGGTTCCCACATGCGCGCGGAAATGCTGAAGCTCGCAGTGGATCAGGTCGTAGCCACCGTCGCGCGTACGCACGCGCAAGTTGTAAGCGCCGTGCGGCGGCGGCTCGACGTCGAGCGAGAAAAGGCCCGCCATGCGCTTCGCGTCGTCCGGATGCAGCAGTGCGCGCAGCCCCTCGCGCTTGGCGAGCTCCGGTGTCACCCCCGTCTCGCGACGGAAATGCTCATCGATGAAGACGTAATGCGAGGCCGGGTTCGCCAGATAAAAGATCGAGTCCAGATGCTTCGTCAGGTACGTCATGAGGGCGTTGCCCAGTTGCACCGAATCGGTGAGCACCATGCGCTCGTTCTCGGCGCGCAACAGCATTTCGTATCGCGTTTGCGCCACCTCGGCGATGAGCTCGGCGCGATATTGCGCGCGACGCAGCCGCTCGATCAACGCCACGGCGAGCGGCGTAATCATCAGGAAGCCGGTGACGATAAGCACATCGCGACGATCCAGTTGGGCAACGTCGCGAAACGGCGGCACGAAGAAGAAATCGAAAATGGGGATGCTGATGACCATCGCCATGATCGCGGGCCCCAGGCCCCAGACGAACTCGACGATGATGGCCGCGCAAACGAAAAACAGCCCTGGCATCGAGTGATCGAGCACCGGATGCAGGAGGCTGCGAACAAGAAACGCAGCAAGTACCACCATTAACGCACCGACATACCGCTTGGCGCCGGGCTCCGCCCAACGTCGGGCGTTTCTGATATCCATGATTCACCGCCGACGTTTGCCGACGCTCAATAATCCGAGGTTGTGCACTAAAGGGCGGCACACCTGTTACAAAATATTACGGATTATCGCACGTCCGCTCTTGACGTTCGGGGGCATCAAACCCTAATTCAGTCGCGCCTTAACAACATGGGAACGGCGAATCCAGCACTGGCGCGGCTGTGCGGCCAGTGCCGGTTCGGTTGACAGGGAAATACCGGTGACAAAACTCGACAAAACCCTGCAAATCAAAAGGATACGGGGCCTTTTGGGGGACGCTATTTGCGGATTTCGGAGCCTTCAGCGCAGCATGGAAGACATCGCGGAGAGGCAGTTGAGCATGCGAACGGCCGCCTCGACGGTGGGCGCTTCGAACTGCAATGTCACGCCGTCGACGCGCTCCAGCGTCGGCCATTGACAGAAGAGATCGGCCAGCGCCGTGGTCTGGGTTTGCAGACGCACTTCGACCGGCGTTTCCACCTTGTAGGTATGCCACTTGCGCGAATCGGCCAGCGACACTTTCGCGGCCTCGCGAATCAGGTCGCACGACTGCGCCGGGTTGAGCGTCATGCCGCTGCCCTGCCCCCACGCCGACTTCGTCTGCACGAAATGGGCGGACGGGAAGATCGGTTGCGTCTCTTCAACGAACACGTCGTCGCCGCTGGCCATGACCACCGGCACGCCGCGCTCGCCTGCAAGCGCGCCGTAAATCATCGCTTCGCCCGCTTCCACGCCGCCCAGCCACACGCGCGCGAAGGCGAAGCTGTTGATGGTGTGGGCCAGAATGCCAGCGCTCTGCGCCTTGCCGTGAAAACCGATCATGAACATCGCGTCGCAACCGGCTTCCACGCCAGCGGCCATACTCAGATAGCGCGGCTTGCCCAGCACCAGACGGGCGCGCGGGTCGAGTTCGTCCGGCAGCAGATTGCGGAAGCTTCCGTGCGAGTCGTTGACCATCACCTCGGTCGCGCCGCCCGCGAAGGCACCTTCGACGGCGGCATTGGCCTCGCGTGTCATCCAGCGGCGGGCGAGTTCGTATTCGCCGTTACCGGCGCGCGTCTGTTCGGCGTGAAAGACGCCGGCCACACCTTCGATGTCTGTGGAAATCAGGATTCGCATAGTGTCAGCAATGTCTCAGCAATGTCTCGGCAGTGTCATCGATGGGGTTTCCCGGGCTCGCCGGACTGCACCGGGCTGTATTCAAAGCGTCGCCCAGTCGGGCAATACGTCGGCCAGCGCGCGTCGCACGTGACCATCACGTCCAAGGACCGACTCGGCGGCAAACAACGCATGCAGGATGGCCTGCTCGGTAGCGTCGGCCGTCGCCTGGAAAATCGGATCGAGTAACGCATCGGGCACCAGCGCGGCTGGCGCGACACGCCCCAGCGCGTCGTGCGGCACCGTGTAACCGGTGGTGAAGGCGAGTGCGACGTCACCGCTGCCGTGACCGTAGACGGAGCCGGTGCGGGCCAACCCTGCTCCGGTGCGGGTCGCAACGCGGCGCAACTGGCGCGCGTCGAGCGGCGCGTCGGTGGCGACAAGCATGATGATCGAGCCGCGCTCGGGCGCTGCGCTCTGCTCAGGCTGGGCAAGGCGTTCGTCGAGCACCGGGCCGACGTGGCGTCCGTCAATCGTCAGTTGCGAGGGGCGTCCGAAGTTCGACAGCACCAGCACGCCGACGGTAAACGTCGCCCCAGCCGTCTCCACCACGCGCGACGCCGAACCAATCCCGCCCTTGAGGCCAAAGCTGGACATGCCTCGCCCCGCCCCCACTGCGCCCTGTGCGAACACCGGCGACGCATTCGCGAGCGCCTGCGCGTAGTGCGCGTCCGAGACGGCGAACGCCTGCATATCGTTGAGGTAGCCGTCGTTGCATTCGAACACGGTCGGGTTCAGCGACGGACCGCCGCGTCCGATATCGGGGTTCGCGGCAATGGCGGCGCGCAGTTGCCCCAGCACGACCTGACTGACGGAGAAGGTGTTGGTGAGCGCCAGCGGCGCTTCGACTACGCCGAGCTCTTCGATCTGCATCAGACCGACGCTCTTGCCGAAGCCGTTGATCACGGCGGCGGCAGCGGGAATCTTGTTGCGGAACGGGTCCCAGCGGGCGTGGGGGGCTGCGGCGTCGGGCGCGCCGCCCGCGTCAGCCGTGGAGGCCGGTGTCGGGCACACGACCGTGACACCGGTCTGCACCGGACCGTCCTCAAGGGTGACCTGCCCGACGAACACGCCGGGCACATCGGTGATCGCGTCGCGCGCCCCGGCGGGCAGTTGCCCCACGTGAGGCGCGCCGAACAAGGCTTCGCGAAATTCTGACGGGGGCATGGCTTCGCGCTCCTGCGGGAATATCAGTGCCGGTCGAGCTTCGGATCGAGCGCGTCGCGCAGACCGTCGCCCAGCAAGTTGAAGGCGAGCACGGTCAGGAAAATGGCCAGGCTCGGGAAGATGGCAATGTGCGGGGCGTTGACCATGTCGGCGCGCGCTTCGTTAAGCATTGCGCCCCACTCCGGCGTCGGCGGCTGTGCACCCAGACCGAGGAACGACAGGCTCGCAGCCGTGATGATCGACGTACCGATACGCATCGAGAAGTACACGACGATGGACGACACCGTCCCCGGCAGAATGTGCCGCATGATGATCGTCCAGTCGGACGCCCCGATGGAGCGCGCCGCTTCGATGTACGTGAGATGCTTGAGCACCAGCGTGTTGCCGCGTACGAGGCGGGCGAACGCCGGAATCGAGAAGATGGCCACCGCCACGATCACGTTGATCATGCCGTTACCCAGCACCGCCACCACGCCGATCGCCAGCAGAATGCCGGGGAATGCGAACAGCACGTCGGAGATACGCATGACGATACGATCCCACCAGCCTTCGTAATAACCGGCCAGCAGACCGAGCACCGTACCGATGACCGCCCCGAGCGCGACCGAGCCGAAGCCGGCGGCGAGCGAGATCCGCGAACCGGCGAGCACACGGCTGAAGATGTCGCGGCCGAGCGAGTCGACGCCGAACCAGTGCTTCGCCGACGGTCCGGCATTCAGCGCGTCGTAGTCGAAGAAGTTCTCCGGGTCGAACGGCACGAGGTGCGGCGCAAGCATCGCGACGACGACCAGCGCCAGCACAAAGACCCCGGCGACCATGGCGATATGTTGTTTCTTGAACTTGCGCCAGAATTCGCGCCACGGCGTGCGGACGCGGCTGTTGCTGGCGGCAGCCGCGTTTGCGGCCGTTGTCGGTTGGCTTGCGCTCATTGTGCTTGCCTCACTTGTAGCGAATGGTCGGGTTGATGACGGCGTACAGCACGTCGACCACGAGGTTGATCAGAATGAACTCAAGCGAGAACAGCAGCACCAGCGCCTGAATCACCGGGTAGTCGCGCATCTCGACCGAGTCGATCAGCAGGCGTCCGAGTCCGGGCCAGTTGAACACCACCTCGACGACGATCGAGCCGCCGAGCAGAAAGCCGAACTGCAACCCCATCATCGTGACGACGGGGATCATGGCGTTACGCAGCGCGTGCTTGAACACCACGCGCATTTCGTTGAGGCCCTTCGCACGCGCGGTGCGCACGAAGTCCTCATGCAGCACCTCGACGAAGGCCGAACGTGTGAAGCGCGCCATCACGGCGGCCACGGCCGCGCCCAACGTAATCGAGGGCAGGATGTAGCTCTTCCACGAGTCGGCGCCGATGGTCGGCAACCAGCCGAGCTGCACCGAGAAAATCTGCATCAGCAGCATGCCCAGCGCGAACGCTGGGAACGAGATGCCGGAGACGGCGAAGGTCATGCCCAGCCGGTCGGGCCAGCGATTGCGCCACACCGCCGAGGCCACACCCAGTCCCATACCGATCACCACCGACCACACCATGCTCACCAGCGTGAGCCACAGCGTCGGCAGGAAGCGGCTGGAGATCTCTTGCGAGACCGGCTGCTTGCTTCGCATCGACAGACCGAAATCGCCGCGCACGGCGTTCGTGATGAAGGTCGTGAATTGCGTGAGCAGCGGCTTGTCGAGGCCGAGATCCTGACGCACCAGCGCCACGGTCGCCTCGTCCGCCTGCGGACCGGCCGCCAGGCGCGCCGGATCACCCGGCAACATGTGCACGAAGGCGAACACCAGCACTGCCACGATCAGCAGCGTGGGGATCAGGCCGAGCAGGCGTTTGAGAAAGTAATTGAGCATCGCAGTCTTGCCGAACGTCTTGCCGAAACCATGTCTTGCGGTAGACCGCGCCGCCAGCGTCGAAACTGCTTGGCTGGACCGGGCGGCGCGGGGAACATCACACTCACATCGAACGCATATCGCACGCGCCGTCCCGGCATTCCGGGGCGCGCACGCGCCACGCGATTACTTCATCGAGATGTCGGTGAAGTTGAACGAACCGTCGGGCATCGTGTACACGCCAGTCAGGTTCTTGTTGCGTGCGTACAGCAGCTTTTCCGTCACGAGGAACGCCCAGGGCGCGTCGTTCCAGATCTTCTGTTGTGCGTCCGTGTACAACTTCGTCTTCTCGGCACGGTCGGTCGTGAGCAGCGCCTTGTTGAAGTCCGCGTCGACCGCTTCGTTCTTGTAGTACGCCGTGTTGAACAGCTTCGGCGGGAACGATTCCGAGCTCAGCAGCGGGCGCAGTGCCCAGTCGGCTTCACCCGTCGACGACGACCAGCCCACGTAGTACATGCGCACCGGAGCCTTGTCGGGGTCCGGTGCGGACTCGACCAGCTCGACACGCTGACCAGCTTCAAGCGCGCGCACTTGCGCCTTGATGCCGACCTGTGCCAGTTGCTGCTGCACGAACTGGATCACCTTCTGCGCAGTGGTGTACGTATAAGCCGACCACAGTGTGGTCTCGAAACCGTTCGGGTAACCGGCTTCCTTGAGCAGTTCCTTGGCCTTGGCCGGGTTGTACGGCCACGGACCGGTCTTCGCTGCGTAGTCGACGCCCTTCGGCACCACACCGTCGGCCGGCGTGGCGTAACCTGCGAAGGCCACCTTCACCAGCGCTTCCTTGTTGATGGCGTAGTTGATGGCCTGACGCACGCGCACGTCGTCGAACGGCTTCTGCTTCGTGTTAAAGCTCACGTAGCGCTGGATGATCGACGGACCGGCGATCACGTCCACCTTGCCGCTCGCCTTCAGGCCGTCTGCCTGTTCATACGGCACCGGGAAAGCAAAACCGGCTTCGCCCGTCTGCATGACGGCCGCGCGCGTGTTGTTGTCCACCACCGGCTTGAAGGTGATCGTGTCGACCTTCGGATAGCCCTTCTTCCAATAACCGTCGAACTTCTTCACCTTCACGTAATCGGTGCGGTTCCATTCGACGAACTCGAACGGACCGGTGCCGACCGGGTGCGAAGCGATGTCCTTACCGTACTTCTTGAGCGCTTCGGGCGAGATGATCACGGCCGACGGGTGCGCGAGCGTGTTGATGAACGGCGAGAACGGCTCCTTGAGCGTGAACTTCACCGTGTGCGCATCGACGGCTTCCGTCTTGGCGATTTCCTTGTACAGGTTGTAGCGCTTGAGCTTGTTCTCCGGGTTCGTCACGCGGTCGAAGTTCGCCTTCACGGCGGCGGCGTCGAAGTTCGTGCCGTCCTGGAACTTCACACCCGACTTGAGCTTGATCGTGTAGACGAGACCATCCGGCGAGACCGTGTAGCTATCGGCCAGCACGTTGATGAGCTTCATGTCCTTGTCGAAACCGAACATGCCCTCGTAGAACGACTTGGCGACGGCTTGCGACAGCGTGTCGTTCGCATCGTACGGATCCATCGTCGTGAAGGTCGATTGCACGGCCATCACGACATCCTTGGCGGCGAACGCCGGGGCTGCACCGAACACGGCGGACGCCACAGCGACGGACGCAAGCGCGGTTTTCCAGCGAGCGCCCAACAAAACGTTTTTCGACATCTGTCTTTCTCCTTCTGGTCTGACGGGGTCGCCCCGGGCGAGTCGTTCGACTGCGCCGCTTGGCGGTCATTATGGTGACAACATGAACAGCAAAGGTTACTGCCTGGAACTGCCTGAAACTACCGGGAGCGAAGCCATCGCTCCCGGGGAAAACGGGTTCGGCTTACGATGTCCGAGTCATGCGAATCAGTAAGCACCCGCCACGCGATGGCGCGCGACAAAGTGCCCCGCGCCAACTTCGACCAACGGCTGGACCTGCGGCTCGTCACCCAGCGCGCGGATCGGGCTCGGAATCTCTTCGGTCAGCAGTTCGCGTTTAGCGTGACGACGCGCCGGATCGGCAATCGGCACCGCCGACATCAGCTTCTTCGTGTACGGGTGTTGCGGGTTCTCGAAGATCGCACGACGCGGTCCGATCTCGACGATCTGGCCGAGGAACATCACCGCCACACGGTGGCTGATGCGCTCCACGACCGCCATGTCGTGCGAGATGAACAGGAACGCGATACCGAACTCCTTTTGCAGATCGAGCATCAGGTTGATGATCTGGGCCTGCACGGAGACGTCGAGCGCTGAAACGGATTCGTCGGCGATCACAACCTTGGGTTTGAGCGCCAGTGCACGTGCAATGGCGATACGCTGACGCTGCCCCCCCGAGAATTCATGCGGATATCGCTGGGCGTACTCGGCGGGCAAGCCTACGCGCTCCAGCAATTCCGCCACCCGCTTTTCGGCTTCGGCACCGCTCGCCACACCATGCACCAGCAGCGGCTCCATGATCGAGAAACCCACCGTCAGACGTGGATCGAGCGACGCGAACGGGTCCTGGAAGATGAACTGGATATCGCGGCGCAGCGTCTGCAAGGCGCGGCCTGCGAGATCGTGAATCGGCTTGCCACCGAACTCGATGGAGCCGCCCTGACTGGCGACCAGACGTAGCAGAGCACGGCCGGTCGTCGACTTACCGCAACCCGATTCGCCCACGAGCCCCAGCGTCTCGCCGGGATACAGATCGAAACTCACTCGCTCGACCGCATGCACACGTTGCTTCACGCGACCGAAGAAACCCGACGGCACATCGAAGCGCGCGACGAGATCCTTCACGCGCAGGATCGGACCGGCATCGGTCTTCACCGTCGGTTGCGGCGTTTCGGCTGCGGGCTTGGCATCGGGCGGTGCGTCGTAGCGCAGCAGCGGGAAGCGTGCGGGCAGATCGGTGCCCCGCATCGAACCGAGACGCGGCACGGCCGAGAGCAACGCCTGCGTGTAGCGCTCACGCGGCGCGGCGAAGATTTCGGCCGACTTGCCTTCTTCCACTTTGTCGCCGCGATGCATGACCAGCACGCGGTCGGCCACCTCGGCCACCACCCCCATGTCGTGCGTGATGAACACCACGCCCATGTGCATCTCGTCCTGCAACGCGCGAATCAGTTGCAGGATCTGCGCCTGAATGGTCACGTCGAGGGCGGTGGTCGGTTCGTCTGCAATCAGCAAGCCCGGCTTGCACGAGAGCGCCATCGCGATCATCACCCGCTGACGCATGCCGCCCGAAAGCTGGTGCGGGAAACGGCCGAGCACGCGGCGCGCTTCGGGAATGCGGACGAGTTCGAGCATGCGCAAGGCTTCGGCGCGCGCGGCGGCAGCGTCCTTGCGCTGGTGCAAACGAATCGATTCGGCGATCTGCTCGCCGACCGGGAACACCGGGTTGAGCGACGTCATCGGCTCCTGGAAGATCATCGCCATGTCGGCACCCCGGATGCTGCGCATGGTGTGGCCGCTTGCACGCGTGAGGTCGACCAGGCGGCCGTTGCGACGGCGCATGATCATCGTGCCCTGCGTAATGCGTCCACCGCCGTTTTCCACGAGACGCATGGCGGCCAGCGATGTCACCGACTTGCCCGAGCCGGATTCGCCGACGATAGCGAGCGTCTCGCCCCGGTCGACATGGAAGGACAGGTCGCGCACGGCCGTGACCACGCGCTCGGAGGTCGCGAACTGCACGGAGATGCCGCTCACGTCGAGCACACGCTCGTCGGGCAACGAAATGGTTGGGGTTGTCTTACGCTCAGCCACGCCTGTCCTCGCTAATCTTCACTTGCCGAATCTGTTGCCAAGGGCGTCGCCGTCTCCGGCGCCGCCCTGTCCTGCCTGCCGTCGTGAGACTTCAGGCGATACTCATGGACGTTATTCGTGAATGGCCGTCACCGGCGTTTCGCCGACACGGGCCACGCCGCGATACATCCCTTCCGTGTTGAAAGGCAGCGCCACGTTGCCCTGTGCGTCCACGGCGATCAGACCGCCGCGGCCACCCACGCGCGGAAGACGCTCGCGAATGACGCGCTCGGCTGCATCGGCCAGCGACAGGCCTGCATAGGCCATCAGCGCCCCCACTTCGTAACAAGCGACCGCGCGAATGAACGCCTCGCCGGTGCCCGTCGCCGACACGGCGGCCGTGGCGTCGTTCGCGTAACAGCCCGCGCCGATCAGCGGCGAATCGCCGACACGACCGATGGCCTTGTTCGTCATGCCTCCCGTGGAGGTCGCCGCCGCCACATGGCCGTGCATGTCGCAGGCGACTGCGCCGACCGTGCCGAACTTCGTGTCCGGATCGATGGGCTCTTTCTTGAGCGGCATGTCGTGGTCGAGCGACACGGCGGCACTCGCCAGCGCGCGCTGCAACTGGGCGTAGCGCGCTTCGGTAAAGAAGTACTCGGGATCGACCAGTTCGGCCCCGTTCGCTGCAGCGAAGGCTTCCGCACCCTCGCCCACGAGCAGCACGTGCGGGCTGTGCTCCAGGACCGAGCGGGCCGCCAGAATCGGGTTGCGCACACGGTGAACGCAGGCGATGGCGCCCGCGTCGAGCGTCGTGCCGTTCATGATCGCGGCGTCGAGTTCGTGCGTGCCTTCGTGGGTGAAGACCGCACCCCGTCCGGCATTGAAGCGTGGGCAATCTTCGAGATGCTGCACGGCCACGGTGACAGCGTCGAGCGCCGAGCCGCCAGCCGCTAACACGGCCTGACCGGCGCGCAGCACGTCAGCCAGTGCTTCGTGATACGCCTTGAGTTCTTCGGGCGACGTGTCGCGACTGATCGTTCCGGCACCGCCGTGAATGGCGATGACCGCGCGTTGGGCGTGGCTCATGATGCGTTGTCCTTTCTGTCCAGACTGACAGGCGTCGTGCTGGACGCCGTGCCGGCATGACTCGAATGTCGGGATGCGGTCTGATGGACCGGATTCGGTGCGCCCTGCGTGCTGGCCGTCGCCGCTGCGGCGGCGTTCGACAGCGACTTCACGGCGGCGGTGGTTGCGGTGGCGGCAGTGGTCGCGACGCGTCCCACTACTGGCGACGGCGCTCGGGCTACCGCTCTGGCCACATTGGCCGGGGCGTTCGACGGACTCTGCGACGCCGAGTCGATCCACGGCAGCAGGAAATCGGTCAGTTCGGTGGCGCGGTCCACGGCGTGTTTCGCGCGTTGTGCCACGGCGTCGCAAATGGCATCGATCATCGCCAGCACGCTCGCTTCGGAGTTGCTCGACAGGCGCGGCTTGCTGCGCACGAAGAGCACGATATCGCCCAGCGGTGCCAACGGCGACGTCGGACTGTCCGTGAGTACCATCACCGACACACCACGCCCGCGCAGCCGACGGCAAAGCGTCACGGTGTCGGAGACGTAGCGCGGGAAGCCGAGCGCGATCACCAGATCGCCCTCGCGCAATTTGAAAAGCTGACGTGCGGCATGCGTCGATCCGCCTGCGCCGACGACCGACTGCACGTTTTCGCAATAGGGATCGAGACCGTGATGGAGCAGCCCGGCGAGATAACCGCTCGCCCCCAGTCCCAACACGTAAATACGGTGCGCTTGCAGAATCGACTCGATGGCGCGCTCGCACGTCCCGGCGTCGAGCGCGCGACGGGTCCAGTCCAGATTCTCGATGGCCTGGGCGAGGGACGCGGCCATCACGTCCGCGCTGTCGCTCGCCTGCGCCTTGCTCGTGCGCAGGCTTTCGATAGGGGCCAGCGTCGCTTCGTAGCCGCGGACCATGGCCGCACGGCATTGCGGGTAACCATCGAAGCCGAGCGCGCGGGCAAAACGATTGACGGTCGCGAGCGACACGCCAACGGCGTCGGCAAATTCGTCGATGCGCATGGTCGCCGCACGAAACGTATTGTCGAGCACGAACGCCGCCATGCGCTGCTGCGCGGGCGTCAGTTCGGGCATGGCCCGCACGATGCGCTCAGTGAGCGGCAAGTCGGCAGGCAACGAATCGGCATCGATCATGAAATTGAAATGCATCCTTTCTTCGGAGTGAAAGAAAGTATATTTTCATCGACACCCCGTCAAAAGAAAAAAAATAGTTCAAATGCTGCCAGTTGAGCTTCCGGCACGTGCGCATTCCCCCTTCACGGCCCACAAACCCTGTCAAAACAAGGGGGCATGACCTCCGTCATACGTAAAAAGCGGGCATACTAGGGGAAACCCGAATGCACGAACTTGCCGGCGGCTTTGCAATCCGACGCTGAAGGACGGTTTCACTGCGCGCCGGTTCTCAAGCGTCGCGCAGCGTCACTCAGATATCGCTTCGATATCACTCAATCGTCAGGTAACAGATTCACAGGACAGTCACTGGACCGCCTGGGGAGGCTTGGTCGGAGGCGAGTCGTAACGTGCAGTAAACATGGAGTAGTCACGGGCTTACATTCGCCCGTTACTGTGATCGAACGAATCGCGCCGACGCGAAAGCTATAGCCTCAAGGAGCATGACCATGCTGAGCCCGCATGAAATCGCCACGCTGCTGCTGGCGGCCGCATCTCTGGGCCCCATCGATGCCGATGCGCTCGAACCGCCCGACCTCGCCGCGCTGGAGCAAGCGCGCCTGGTGCATGTGGCGGTGGACGAAGGACAAACGAAAGTGAGCGTGACCGAAGACGGCCACAGAGTGTTGCGTCGTCTTGGATTGGAACGGGTGCCGCAGGCAGCCGCATCGCTGCCTGCGAACACGAACGCGGATGCGTCAGAGCATCGCGAAGAACAGGCTTAAGCGCGCGAGCACGATCAGCAGAATCTGCATCAGCAGGAACAGCGCCAGCGGCGAGAGATCGAAGCCGCCAACCATCGGGATGACGCGACGAAGCGGGCGCAGCAGCGGGTCAAGCAAGTGCTGGAGAATCGGCATCGCCGTGGCACGCGGATTGACCCACGACAGCACGGCCATCAGCAGCGTGAGCCACATCACCAGATTCGCGCCCCACTTGGCGACAAGCACCACCGCCACCAGCAAGCCACGCGGGAACACCGTGACCGGCGACACCCCCACCACGGCCGTGATCAGCACGAGATAGAGGATCGCCGCGATCCACGCGCCGATCACGCACGCCCAGTCAATCCCCCCAACGCCCGGCACGACACGCCGCAGCGGCAACACGATCCAGTTGGTGAACTGGAACACCCCTTGAGAGAGCGGATTACGCGGGGGCAGCCGAGTCGCCTGCATCCACACACGCAAAAGCAATAAAGCGCCGAATAGCGAGAAAACAAGGTCTAGCAGCAGACGGGCGATTTCGACGAGCATCTGGACTCCAACGGATTGTGCGGTCCCCCGCAAAACCGGCATTGTCGCATGCGTTTGCCCGACTTCAATCCCTGCCTAACGCATTCAGTGGATGCTGCCCTTCCGGCCACGGTGAAACGAAGAAGGCATCCACCTCGGTCGTCGGTACGTCATCCAATGTGGCGAAGCGCCAACGGGGTTGCTTGTCCTTGTCGATCAACAGCGCGCGGACGCCCTCGACGAAATCGCCGGACACGAATGCGTGATAGCCCAGCACCAGTTCCATCCGGAAAGCGTCGGCCAGATCCAGGCGTCGCCCCTTTTGCAATTGCCGGTCGGTGACGCACAGACTGAGCGGGGAGCGCTGGCGAAGCAACGCCAGTGTCTCGGCAGCCCAGGGGTTATCGGTGGCGGCTGTCAGCGACGCCACAATACCCGGCACGTCAAGGGCGCTGAAATGCCGGTCGAGCGACGCTCTCACGCCAGCAAGCGGGGCGGTGTCCGACGACGTACGCCCCAGCGGCAGAATGGCGGCGCGCAGACGCGCGAGCAACGCGTCGTTACCGTGACCTGCGGCGCTCGCGTCGTCCCTGGCCCATTCGAACTTCAGCAGCACCTCGCGCAGTTGCGCCAGTGCATCTCCTTCAAGCCAGACATCGGCGAGTCCGCAGTAGAGCGTATCGGCCGCCGTAATGGTTGCCCCGGTCAGGCCGAGGTAGCGCGCCAGCGTCGGCGCGAGATGCCCGAGGAACCAGCTTGCGCCGACATCCGGGAACAAGCCGATGGCCGTCTCCGGCATCGCCAGCTTCGTTCTGTCGGTCACAATGCGCAGCGCCGCGCCCTGCGCGACACCCATGCCACCGCCCATGACAATGCCGTCGAGCAACGCGATATATGGCTTCGGATATCGGTGAATCAGATAATCGAGCTGGTACTCGTCGACGAAGAACGCCTGATGCGCGTCAGCGTTGTTCACCCGGCTGTCGTATAGCGCCCGAACATCTCCGCCAGCGCAGAACGCCTTCTCCCCCGCCCCTTCGATCAGCACTGCGCGCACAGTGGGGTCGTCTTTCCACGCCATCAATTGTCGCCACATGGCGCCCACCATGCTGTGGGTGATGGCGTTCAGCGCCTTCGGCCGGTTGAGCGTGATCACACCGAACCCGTTGATCACGTCGAACAACACTTCGTCTTGCGCCTCGACAGCGCCATCGTGCAGATTCACTTGCCCTCCTCCTCAATCCAGTGCACGGGCGATCACCTGCCGCTGGACTTCGCTGGTGCCTTCGTAGATCTGCGTGATGCGGGCATCGCGATAGAAGCGCTCGACCGGATAGTCCTCCAGATACCCGTAACCACCGTGAATCTGAATGGCATGCGTACACACCCACTCCGCGAGTTCCGACGCGAAGAGCTTTGCTTGCGACGCCTCCGTCAGGCAGGGCAAGCCCTGTGTGCGCAGGGCCGCTGCGTGCAGAATGAGGAAGCGCGCCGCGTTGATGCGCGTCGTCATGTCGGCCAGCATGTTGGCGATACTCTGATGCTCGCGAATCGGCTTGCCGAATTGCTGGCGCTCGTTCGCATATTGCAGCGCCGCCTCGAAGGCCGCGCGCGCCACGCCCAGCGCCAGCGCCGCGATCCCGATGCGCCCGCCCTCAAGGTTGGACAACGCGATCTTCAGTCCCTGCCCCGGTTCACCCAATATAGCGTCCTCGCCGACTTCGCAGTCGACCAGCGTGATCGGACAGGTGTCCGACGCGCGAATGCCCAGCTTGTGCTCGGGACGCCCGACCTCGAATCCCTTTGTATCGGTCGGCACGATGAAGGCGGAGATGCCACGCTTGCCCGCTGCCGGATCGGTGACCGCAAACACGATGGCCACTGCCGCGCGCCTGCCGTTCGTCACGAACTGTTTGTTGCCGTTCAGGACCCACTTATCACCGCGCCGCTCGGCGCGCGTCTTCAGATTGCTGGCGTCCGACCCGGCTTGCGGCTCGGTCAGGCAGAACGCCCCGATCTTGCGGCCTGCGGCCAGATCCGGCAGCCAGCGCTCGCGCTGGGCGTCGTTACCGAACTTCAGGATCGGCGCACAGCCGACCGAGTTGTGCACGGACATCATCGTGGCCGTGGAAGCGCAACCCGCCGCAATTTCCTCCATCGCCAGCGCATACGCCGTGTAATCGGTGTACGACCCGCCGTACTGCTCCGGCACCATCATGCCGAGCAGGCCAAGCTCGCCCATCTGCGCAACCATCGCGTCGGGCAACGCACACTCGCGGTCCCATTGCGCTGCGTTCGGCGCAAGTTGCTCGCTGGAAAACGCACGCGCCATATCGCGAATCATGCGTTGGTCTTCGGTGTAGAAATCCATGCTCTGTCTCCTGCGCCGTGACGTTATCGGAACGTTATCGGAACGTTATCGGTAAGAATCGCGTTAAGAATCGCGGTAAAAATCGTCGACGTCTTTCGCCTATCGATGGGTCCAGTGTAGGGATCGCGCCCCGTTGGCACCATAGCCAAAAACGGCAAATTGGATGAGCGGAATTGCCATCGGAATCGTCCGTATCGGGCTCGGGACAAACCCTCATGGCCGCAGGGAATCGCCGCACGCCTTACCGGACAATGCCCAGGGTACGCCTGACGCGAGGCGAGATCCCCTGTTTGCGGAGTGGATAAATCCCTCACGAACTCTGACCCGATTGGACATTGCCTGCCGCCGACGCCACCCATTACGATGAATTTCCCCTTGCCCACGAGCGTCGCCCCCGAGAACAGACGGCGCCGTGGGCGGTCGGCAAAGCATACAGAGGGCACTCACCGCGAGCGTGCTTGCCGACCCGCATCTGTCTACAGGAGACAACCCATGACTGCGGAATACGCCCAAGCCTATGAGGCGTTCGACATCGACGCCACCGTGCGCGCCACGCTGGACGGCAATCTCGACGCGATGAATGCCTGTGTCGAATGTTGCGACCGTCACGCCCTTCCCGGGCGCATCGCCCTGTTCTGGGAAGGCAAGGACGGCACGAGCCAGACCTGGACGTTCAAATCGCTGCAAACCTTGTCGGCGCGCTTCGCCAACTTCCTGCGCGAACAAGGTGTGCAGCCCGGCGACCGTGTCAGCGGCCTGCTGCCTCGCACACCGGAATTGCTCGTCACGATCCTCGGCACCTGGCGCGCGGGCGCTGTCTATCAGCCGCTTTTCACAGCGTTCGGGCCGAAGGCGATCGAACACCGTCTGCAAAGCGCGCAGAGCAAGCTCGTCGTTACCGACGCGACCAACCGGGCGAAGCTCGACGAAGTCGCCAACTGCCCGCCGGTCGCGACGGTCGGCGGCCCTCGCGGTCAGGGTGTGCGACGCGGTGACTTCAGTTTCTGGCACGAGGTCGAGCACCACGACGAGGTGTTCGATCCGGTGATGCGCCGGGGCGACGATCCCTTCATGATGATGTTCACCTCGGGCACGACAGGCGCGGCCAAACCGGTGATGGTGCCGCTGCGCGCGATCATGGCGTTCATGGGTTATATGCGCGACGCCGTCGATCTGCGTCCGACCGACACCTTCTGGAACATTGCCGACCCGGGTTGGGCGTACGGGCTGTACTACGCCGTCACAGGACCGCTCGCGATGGGGATTCCCACGACGTTCTACGACGGGCCGTTCACCGTGGAGAGCACGTACCGGATCATCAACAAACTGGGGGTCACCAACCTCGCAGGGTCGCCGACAGCGTTCCGTCTGCTCATCGCCGGAGGCGAAAAAGTGGCGGCTCCCGTCAAGGGCCGGCTGCGCGCCGTGTCGAGCGCTGGTGAGCCGCTGAACCCCGAAGTCATTCGCTGGTTCGCCGAGCATCTCGGTGTGACCATTCACGATCATTACGGCCAGACGGAACTGGGCATGGTGGTCTGTAACCATCACGCACTCTCGCATCCGGTGCAATCGGGCGCTGCGGGCTTTGCCTCGCCGGGGCACCGTGTCGTGGTGCTCGACGACGAAGGCCGCGAGTGCCCTGTCGGGCAGCCGGGCGTGCTCGCGCTGGACCGCAAGCAATCGCCGCTGATGTGGTTCGGCGGCTACTGGGAGCGGGAGACGCCAGCGTTCATGGGCGACTACTACCTTTCCGGCGACACCGTCGAGCGCAATACCGACGGCAGCATCAGCTTCGTCGGACGTAACGACGACGTCATCACGTCGGCAGGCTATCGCATCGGTCCGTTCGACGTGGAAAGCGCGCTGATCGAACATCCGGCCGTGGTCGAAACGGCCGTAGTCGGCAAGCCGGACCCTGAGCGCACGGAGCTGGTCAAGGCATTCGTCGTGCTGCACGCCCAGTTCGCGCCGTCAGACGCCCTCGCCCGCGAATTGCAGGAACACGTTCGCCATCGACTGTCGACGCACGCGTATCCGCGCGAAGTCGAATTCGTGACCGAACTGCCCAAGACGCCGAGCGGCAAGCTTCAGCGCTTCATTCTGCGCAATCAGGAAATCGCCAAAGCCGCGCAAGCGTCGGCCAATGCGGCCTGAGCGCCACCTCTTACTTATTCAGGATTCGCTATGCAAATCAAGGATCGTGTCTTTCTCGTCACCGGCGCATCGTCGGGGCTCGGTGCAGCAACCGCCCGCATGTTCGTCGACGCAGGTGCCAAGGTCGTGCTCGGCGACATCAACGCCGAAGCCGGTGCCAAACAGGCCGACGCGCTGGGCGAGGCCGCGCGCTTCGTCACGACCGACATCACGCGCGAAGACGATGTGCAGCGTCTCGTCGATACGGCAAAGAGCGCCTTCGGCAGCCTGAACGGTGTGGTCAACTGCGCGGGCATGGTCATTGGCGAACGCATTCTCGGCAAGCAGGGGCCGCACCGGCTCGAGAGCTTCGCGCGCGTCATCAACGTGAACCTGATCGGCACGTTCAATGTGCTGCGCATTGCGGCTGCGGCGATGGCCGAGGGCGAAGCGGATGCCGAAGGCGAACGCGGCGTCGTCGTGAACACGGCATCGGTCGCAGCGTTCGACGGGCAGATCGGTCAGGCGGCATATGCGGCGTCCAAGGGGGGTGTCGCCGCACTGACCTTGCCCGCCGCGCGTGAGCTGGCGCGATTGGGCGTACGTGTCGTGACCGTCGCACCGGGGATTTTCGAAACACCGATGATGGCTGGCATGACGCCCGAGGTGCAGGCTGCGCTCGGTGCGTCGGTACCGTTCCCACCGCGTCTGGGACGTCCGTCGGAGTACGCCGCGCTGGTGCGACACATTGTCGAGAACACCATGATCAACGGCGAGGTCATTCGTCTTGACGGCGCATTACGCATGGCACCGAAGTAAGCCGCAGGAAGTCTCGACGTCTTACGCTGCAATCGAAACGCCAAGTCCGCCCCCCGCCAAATCTGCGATTTCGGAATACTCCGATCAGCGTTTCGGACGGCGACGGAAGCGCCGACAGGGGCCGCACTGCTAGAATTCCTGCGTCCCCCTGCTACGGCATTCCGCCGACTCCGATTCGCGACGCATGGAAAAAGGCAGCATTTCGATTCATTTTGTGATCAACGCATTGGCGCACGTCGAGCGACTCGGCGGCGATCCGACGGCATTGCTGCGCGCCGCAGACATCGGCCCGTCGCTGCTCGCGCATCCACAGGGGCGTGTCTCGGCAGATCGATATGCGCATCTGTGGCGGCTGATCAGTCTTTCACTGGACGACGAGTTCTTTGGACAGGATTCGCGCCGCATGAAGGTCGGCAGTTTTGCGATGCTGTGTCACAGCGTCGTCGCCTGCCACACGCTGGAACAGGCGTTACAGCGAGCATGCCGCTTCATGGGGCTGTTGCTCGACGATCTGGAGATGCATCTGGTGCGCGACGGCGCACTGGCCCGGCTTGAAGTCCATGAGCGGCCGGATACGAAAGCGCCGCGCATCTTCGGACACGAGACGCTGCTGATCCTCTTCTACGCACTCACCTGTTGGCTGATCGCGCGGCGAGTGACGCTGGGAACGGCATACTTCGCCTTTGACGAACCGGTCTACAGCGATGAGTACCGGACCATGTATTCCGCGCGGTTGGTCTTCGGTGCTCCGCATACCGCTATCGAGTTCGACGCTGCGTGTCTTGACTTGCCGGTCGTGCAAAACGAAGTCACGGTGAAGGATTTCCTGCGGGCTGCACCGGGCAACATCATCCTCAAGTACAAGAACACCAAGGGGATGGTGGCGCGGGTCCGGCGTCGATTGAAGACCATGTCGACGGATAGCTGGCCGGCGTTCGAAGCGTTGGCGGGCGAGTTTCACACGACCCCGTCGACGTTGCGCCGACGGTTGGAGGACGAGGGGCAGTCATACCAGTCGATCAAGGATCAGTTGCGACGCGATCTTGCGATTCACGCGCTCTGCCACACGTCCAAGCCGATGCTGGAAATTGCGCTGTCGTTGGGCTTCGCCGATCCCAGTGCATTCTTCCGGGCGTTCCGAAAATGGACGGGAGCACGTCCGGGAGATTACCGGCGTCAGGCAGTGGAAGCCTGACGCGCCCTGAACCGATCGATCTCGGTTCGATGACGCGTCAGGCGGTGCCGTGTGTCATCTGCAAAACGGACGACGGCAGACGTCTCAAGCCGTGCGGGCCTTGCCGGTCACGGCAGCACTTTGACCTTCCTTGCCGTTATCGTCATTGTCGTCCAGTTCGATGCGTTTGACTTCGCCGAGCAGCAGCAGGTAGCACAGCACGCCGGCGATGGCGAAGATGCTGATGAGGCCGAGAGCCCAGCCGAACGAGCCTGTCGCTTTGACGATGAAGCCAATGGCGATGGGCGTGATGATGCCCGAGAGGTTACCGGCGAAGTTCACCGCACCGCCCGTGATGCCGACCATGCCCTTGGGGGCGATGTCCGCCACGAGCGACCACGACGCCGACGCCACGCCTTGCGCAAAAAACGCAAACGACATGATGGCGATGACGAGCCAGTTGGCATCCGTGAGTACCGTGAGCGACATCGTCGGCACCAGCAGCAGACCGGTGACGATGGGCGTCTTGCGCGCCGTACCGACCGCCACACCGCGACGCAGCAACCAGTCCGAGAGCAGACCACCGCACACCACGCCGATGGAGGCCGCCACGAACGGCACCGACGTCATGCCACCGGCCTTGAGCACCGTCATGTGACGTTCGGTGATCAGGTACGTCGGGAACCACGTCAGGAAGAAGTACAGCGACGAGAGCGACGCGAACTTACCCACGCAGATCGCGATGATCTGGCGATTGCGAAACAGCGCCAGCAGCTTGCGCCACGGGAATTTCTGCGCCGTCGCAGGTTCCGCCGATTTCACTTCGACGAGCGCCCCGCCGCTACGAATATGCTCGAGTTCTGCGGCGTTGACCCACGAGCACTTGTCCGGATCGCGATAACCGACGAACCAGACACCGGCCCACACGATGCCCAAAAGCCCTGTCGCATAGAAAATTTCGCGCCAGCCCCACGTGTGAGCAATCCAGAACAGCACTGGAGTGAGGGCCGCCATGCCGATGTATTGGCCGACGAGGTAGACGCTCGTCGCCACACCCCGTTCACGTTGGGCGAACCAGATCGAGACCACGCGATTGTTCACAGGGAACGTCGGGGCTTCGGCAATGCCCACGCCCAGACGCATACCGAAGAGCGTGGCGAAGCGCGATGTGAAGCCTTGCATGAACGTCAGCACCGACCAGCTGAGGATAGCCACACCGTAGATCGCGCGCGTGCCAAAGCGGTCGATGACCCAACCGCCGGGAATGTTGGCGATCACATACGTCCAGGCGTACGCCGAGAAAATGAAGCCCAGTTCGACCGGTCCGAGACCGAACTCCTGCTTGAGCATCGGGGCGGCGACCGAGAGATTGGCTCGGTCGACATAATTGATGACCGTGCCGACGAAGACCAGAAAAAGCATCCAGTAGCGCACACGCGAGGGGCGCTGGGAGGATGTGGGGGGCAGAGAAACTGACATGTTGAATCTCGTGAATCTCGAAATAGGCGGCGACGTTATACAGATGCCGCCGAAAATCCTGCAATCACCAACATCGTCGGCACCGAACGAAGTCGACGCCGACGATACCGAGACTTAGACGCTATCTCAGAAGCTGTGATACATCCCGACGCGCAGCAGCATCTGATCGTGATTGCTCGATGCGCCGATCGGATACGACGCGGCGTGGTTATTCCCCGTCGCGCCGATGTATGTCACTTGTGCCTGCAACTGCGTACGCTTCGAGAACGAATACAGGTCGCCCGCTTCGATCTGGTTGTAGTGCGTGTGGTTGAACGACGAGTACGAATAGCCCAGCGTCAACGCGTTCGCTTCCGTGACGCGGTATTCCGTGCCCACGTCGTAGTTGAACATGTTGCCCGAGCCGCCAGGCGCGCGAACTTCGCTGCGCGTATAGAGCGCGTGCACGTTCCAGCGCGACGAAATGCGGTACGAAGCGCCGATGCCGGTGTTGTTCACGGCGTCCGACTTGAACAGGTTCGTGGCGGAAAGGGCCGACTGACCGAAGATCGACGAAATGCCGAGACGCGACGAGAAATCGAACGTCCGCTTGTTGATGCTCACGTAAGTTGCAGCCATCGACAACGCGCCGTTGTCGTACTTCACGTAGGCACCGGCCGTGCGCCCTTGCGCGCTGCCGCCAGCGAAGCCGTACATCAGACCGCCTGTCAGTCCGTGGAAGCTCGTGCTGTTCCACTTCACCGCGTTATCGATCTGCGACGAATTCGCCAGATTGTCGAGGTTGCCGGGGTGATAGGCGTAAAGGTTGTGCTGCCAGAAGCCGTTCGAGAAGCGGATCGAGACGTCTTGCATGAAGTCTGTCTGGTGCCCGATCGATACTGTGCCGAAACGATCGCTGGCGAGCCCGACCCACGCCTGACGATTCCACTCGACGCCGCTATTGATCAGCGCACCGGAGCTTGTATTGAAACCCTGTTCGAGTTGGAAGACAGCGGCGAGACCGCCCCCGAGATCCTCACGTCCTTTAATGCCGAAACGGTCGGGTTGACCGATACCGGCGTCCATTTTGAACAGACGTCCGCCGCCCTGATTGCTCACATAAGTGAGACCGTCGTCGACCGTCCCGTAAATCTGCAACGAATTGCCAGCGGCGTGTGCCGCGCCAACGCATGCCAATAGGCAAGCTGCGCCGATACTGCGTCTCTTCACCATCCACTCCTGTTTGCCTCTGATGCCCGGGGCTGTTGACGCCCTGTGCCGGTACGTTCGACGTCATTCCCAACGTCCCGACTGCCGCATCGTTATTGTCTTACCTATGAAACACTGATTAATAGGTGAGACAATTATGTCGAAGTGGCTAGTGTGAGACAAGCAGAAAATAAGTAAGCATTTATTGATGTTGCGCAAATGCTAATGACAAAGGTGACGCGCGTCTGCGGGAAAAAATAGAGGAATGGCGCAGCCATACGGTCTGGCAGAGGCCATATGGTGGGAAACGGATGGAGCGCAGCTCAGCCGCAAAAAGAGCGGCGGCGGTGGAAAAAATGGGGCGTAAGTGTGGCGGCAATCGCCGGCCCCCTGACGCAGTGACTTAAAGGTAGTGGAACGGAGTCAGGGGGCCGGTGATTGGCGCTGCCCGGAGGGTATTAAGGGTGGCGGGGATTTGGGGCCGCGGGGGTTGGGGGCCCCGGGTGATAAATCACCGATGCCCACCCAAAGGCGCAACCCCAGCGCGCTCCGAGCGATAGTTCAGCTTGTGGGAAAGCTCATCGGCAGCAGATACCACCTTCTCGACGATGCCGTTCTCGAGCAAATCGGCTTCGACGCGTGCCTGCGGGATGGTCACGCTGATAACGGCGGCAATTTGCCCACGATGATTGCGTACCGGCGCAGCGATCGTCGAAATGTTCTGTTCGAAGAAGGCTTGGCTCATGCTGTAGCCGCGAGCGATGTCTTCCTGCACCACACGATGGAGCGCGTCGACCGTGGTCGGTGTGTGCGCCGTGTACGCTTCGAGCTTGCGTTCCGGATAAAGCTGCTTGAGCGACGGCAACGAATAATCGCCGAGCAGAATGTGCCCGACGGCGGTCGCGTGAGCGGGCAGACGCGTGCCGACGCGAACCGTACCGAACACCAGTTCGCGGCTGGCCGCCTTCGCGACGAATACTGCGTCGCGCTGATCGAGAATCAGGATGTGACTGGAGAAGCCCGTCGCGTCGCGCAGCTTCTCGATAACGGGCGTCCCGAGATCCGTCAGTTCAAGCGAGTTCAGATACTCGAAACCGAGGCGCAGCACCGCCACACCGAGCCGGTAATGACGGTCGTCGCCCGCCTTCTCGATAAAGCCTTCGGCTTCCAACGTCTGCAACAGACGAAACACCGTTGAGCGAGGAATGTCCAGCCGCCGCGCAAGGTCCGCCCCTGCCAGCACCGGCTCGCGCGCCGAAAAAGTCATGAGGATCCGCAGACCGCGCTCCAGGCCCGGGACCGAATATTTGTTATCGCTGTCGTTGCTCATGCCGTTTGCGCACAATGGCGCCGACCGGTGTGCGGCGGTTCCGCGCAGCCGATAGACGATATTCATGGAAGGCGCACATTATAGGCTACGGCCCCGCCCCCCGACCATGACGGAAGACCATGAGTCGACCGGGCCACTTTCTCACCCTGCGAGACCGAGTTGCGCCGATGACATCGTCACGGTTGCGCTTAGTTGCGCCCGTTCTCGAAACACCATGCCCTATGCAAGCGCAGACGGGCACCCATCCAGGGCAAGCGGGGCGGGCTTTCGGGCGATTTCGGGGCCCAACGCCCGCGTCCGGCGGCATGCACCGCAATGGGGGTAATTCCGAAGCGCGTCGACTCGCGGTTTTTGTCATGATTGCGGCTGCAAGCTTGACAAGCTGGCGCATGTGGAGCGAGACACCGTGGCCCGAGCCGAGAACAATAAACGATCCGGACTGGCCAAAAGGCACGTATTCCTTTTCTCCTGACGCTTTTGCGATTGCCTATCCCAATAGCCACTCAGGAGCTGCGCCCACCTGCCAAGTGGGCGTTTTTTTGCTGGTCAAACGCTCCCTTCGCAGTGTGGTTCGACCCGCCCGCGGCGTTCTTCAAAAGAGAACCCGATGCCCTGGCATGCTTGTTGCTTGTATTTCCAGCATCGGGGATCGACGCCGCCTTGGCCGAGTTTTGACGATATGTACGCACCAGATTGCAACGGTCCGTACCCCATCGCGAAACCCGGACTCGCCCCCTGCGGCGCCTCCGTTTGTTTTGGGTCGAGGTGTTATGTTTAATGAACTGAGCGACGTTGAATGGCACGCCCTGCGTGATCTGATTTGCGACCGACCGGTCCGTACGGAACGACGCGGCCGCCCTCAAGTCGAGCAGCGCACGCTGACCAATGCTGTCTTGTGGGTGCTGTTCACTGGCGAGAGCTGGTCCAAACTGCCCATGCAGTACCCCTCCGTGCCGACCTGCCGTCGCAAACTGAACGAATGGCGCGAATCGGGCATGCTCGATACGATTTTGAAACGCCTGCAACAATCGGGCCGCGATATCAGCGCCTGTGCAGGCCAGATCAGCAAACCGGCACGCAGCACGCCGTGCGGCGACACCGATCGCCTGCGTGGTGTGTTCTGGACGAACCCCGCTTCGTGGAAGCCGCCGGTCGCCATGCGGTAAGGGATGTCGAGTGACGCTGATAGGTCGCCGGTGTGCCGACCCGCACGCCGGATCGCATCCATCGATGTCACGATTTTCCCGGGCAGGACTGCCGCGCAACGTTCGCGGCACCGTCGGGTGCAATTCACGGGGTTAGCCAGATAGCGGTCGTCGGCGGATACGTCGACGAATATCGGCCAGATGTGACCGGGCGGTCCATCTCGCGATTTGTTGCCTGGCTTTTTCGCCTGACGCCTCCCGTCAGGAAAGCGCGATGCGCACGGCCTCGGCAATCGCCAGCGACGCCGTCAGACCCGGCGACTCGATGCCGAACAGATTGACGAGTCCCGCCACGCCATGCACCGCAGGTCCATCGATCCGGAAGTCCGCTGCCGGTTCGCCCGGCCCGCTGATCTTCGGTCGAATTCCCGCATAGCCCGGTTGTAGCGCGCCATCCGCCAACGTCGGCCAGTAGCGTCGCACCGCGGCGTAGAAGCCATCGCCATCGGACGGATTCACCGTGTAATCGATCTCGTCCACCCACTGCACGTTCGGGCCGAAACGCGCCTGACCGCCGAGGTCGAGCGTCAGGTGAACGCCCAGTCCGCCCGGCTCGGGTACCGGATAAATCAGGTGGGTGAACGGCGCGCGCTGCGCACAGGTGAAGTAGCTGCCCTTCGCGTAGTACCGCTGGGGAATGTGTTCCGACGCCAGGCCGTCGAACCGGCGGGCGATATCGACGGCGTGCAGGCCCGCGCTATTGACGACGGTGTCGGCCAGCAATGTCGACGTGACGCCTTCGGTCTCGACATCGAGTTCGATACCGTCGGCACGGCCCACGCGCGCGCCTGTCACTCGGGCCTCGAAAGCCAGCATCGCACCCGCGTTCTCCGCGTCGCCCTGCAAAGCCAGCATCAGTCCATGACTGTCGACGATGCCCGTCGACGGGGAGAGCAATGCACCAAACGTGTGCAGCGCAGGCTCTCGTTGTGCCACTTCCGCCGCAGTCAGCCACTGAAGATCGTCGACCCCGCTCACGTGTGCGTTGGCGGCGATCGCTTCGAGCTCAGCGACCTGATGGTCGGTCGTCGCGACGATCAGCTTTCCGCAGCGATGATGCTCCACGCCGTGCGAGGCACAAAATTCGTACAGACGGTGTTTGCCTTCGACACACAGCGTCGCCTTGCGCGACCCGGGCGGATAGTAGATGCCGCCATGAATGACTTCGCTGTTGCGCGAACTCGTGCCGGTGCCGATGGCGCGCTCGGACTCCAGCACGACGACTTCGCGTCCGGCCATGGCCATCGTTCGCGCGATGGCCAGTCCCACCACGCCCGCGCCGATCACGACGCAATCGACTTTGTCCATCGCTATTCCCTGTTTGCCGTTCGAGATGTCCGATTCGGATGAAGATGCACTTGCACGCCTCCTCATGCGAATCGGCTGCGGGATCGACTCCCGCAGCCTAACGCCTTACAACGCGCTCGTCAGTTCCGGCACGACGGTGAACAGATCACCCACCAGACCGTAGTCCGCCACCGAGAAGATCGGCGCTTCCGGATCCTTGTTGATCGCCACGATCACCTTCGAATCCTTCATGCCCGCCAGGTGCTGGATCGCACCCGAGATACCCACAGCCACATACAACTGCGGCGCCACGATCTTGCCCGTCTGACCGACCTGATAGTCGTTCGGCACGTAACCGGCATCCACCGCTGCACGCGATGCGCCCAGCGCCGCACCCAGCTTGTCCGCCAGCGGCTCCAGCACCTTCGTGTAGTTCTCGCCGCTGCCCAGACCGCGACCACCCGAGACGATGATCTTCGCCGAGGTCAGCTCCGGACGGTCCAGCTTCGTCACTTCTCGACCCACGAACTGCGACACACCAGCGTCCGGCGTGGCCGCCACCGATTCCACCGCAGCGCTGCCACCCGTGGCGGCTGCCGGGTCGAAGCCCGTCGAGCGCACCGTGATGACCTTCACCTTGTCGGCACTTTGCACCGTCGCAATCGCATTGCCTGCGTAGATCGGGCGCTCGAACGTATCAGCGCTGTCGACCTTCGTGATGTCCGAAATCTGCGCGACGTCGAGCAACGCCGCGACGCGCGGGGCGATGTTCTTGCCGTACGCCGTGGCCGGGGCCAGGATGTGCGAGTAGTTGCCCGCAATCGACACCACTTCGTCGGCGATGTTCTCGGCCAGACCGTCGCCGAAGTAGGCCGCGTCTGCAAGCAGCACCTTCTTCACTCCGGCGATCTGCGCGGCAGCGTCAGCCGCAGCCTTCGCGTTGCTGCCCGCGACCAGCACGTGCACGTCGTCGCCGCATTGCAGCGCTGCCGTGACCGTATTCAGGGTGGCCGATTTGATGGTTTGGTTGTCGTGTTCTGCAATGACCAGAATGCTCATCTCGTCGTCTCCCTTAGATAACCTTGGCCTCAAGCTTGAGCTTGTCGACGAGCGCTGCCACGTCCGCCACCTTCACCCCTGCGCTGCGCTTGGGCGGCTCGGCCACCTTCAGCGTCTTCAGACGCGGGCTCACATCCACGCCCAGATCCGCAGGCTTCACGGTCTCCAGCGGCTTCTTCTTCGCCTTCATGATGTTGGGCAGCGTCACGTAACGCGGCTCGTTCAGGCGAAGGTCCGTCGTGATCACCGCCGGCAGCGACAGCGACACAGTCTCAAGACCGCCATCCACTTCGCGCGTCACCTGTGCGCGGTTGTCCGACACCGACACCTTCGAGGCGAACGTCGCCTGCGGCAGCTTCGCCAGCGCCGCGAGCATCTGACCGGTTTGGTTGGAATCGTCGTCGATCGCCTGCTTGCCGAGGATCACCAGTTGCGGTTGCTCCTTGTCCACCAGCGCCTTGAGCAGCTTGGCGACTGCCAGCGGCTGCAACTCTTCGTCCGACTCGATGAGAATCGCGCGATCGGCACCGATGGCCAGCGCCGTACGCAGCGTTTCTTGCGACTGGGCCACGCCCGCCGACACCGCGATCACTTCCGTCGCCACGCCCGCTTCCTTCAGACGCACCGCCTCTTCCACCGCGATTTCGTCGAACGGATTCATCGACATCTTCACGTTCGCGATGTCGACGCCACTGCCGTCGCTCTTCACACGAACCTTTACGTTGTAATCCACTACCCGTTTGACCGGTACCAGGATCTTCATGCGGAACTCCCTTGAATCAAAAAAACCGGACGGCCTGCCGACACCACGGCAACGGCCGTCCTCGAACATACGAAAACTGTCTTGCGAATTCTGCGAACTGCGCTGCGAACTTACTCGATCTCACGTCCCTTCGTCTCGGGCAACATGAACGCGGTGATCAGAACGACGATGTACGCGCCACCGGCGAACATCCCGATGGCCGAGCCCAGTCCGCTCGTCTTGGCGAGATAGCCCACCAGACTCGGGAACAAGGCCCCAATGCCGCGCCCGAAGTTATACGCGAAGCCCTGCGCATTCGCACGCACCGCCGACGGAAACAGCTCCGTCAGATACGCGCCCATGCCGCTGAAAATGCCTGACGCCGCGAATCCCAGCGGGAATCCGAGAATCAGCATCTGGTCGTTGCTCAGTTGAAGCTGCGTGTAGACGAAAATGCTCACGCCCGAGAGCACGGCAAAAATCAGCAGGTTCGCGCGACGCCCCAGACGGTCGGTCAGATATGCCCCCGTCAGGTAGCCGATGAACGAACCGAGAATGATCACCAGCAGATAGCCGCCCGTACCGATCACCGACAGATGGCGCTCCGTCTTCAGGAACGTGGGCAACCACGTCGTCACGGCATAGTACCCGCCCTGCACGCCCGTGCACAGCAGTGCCGAGAGTGCCGTCGTTTTGATCAGCGCTGGCGAGAAGATTGCCCACGCCGACGTGCGCTTTTCAGCGGCATCCTCGCGCTTACGCGTGCGCTGGAACAGTTCCGGTTCCGGTACGTTCTTTCGGATGAAAAGCACGAATAGCGCCGGAATCACGCCGATCCAGAACAGCACGCGCCACGCATACTCTTCCGGCAGAAACGAGAACGACGCCGTATAACAGAGCGCCGCCACCGCCCAGCCGATGGACCAGCCGCTTTGCACCGTCCCCACAGCGCGGCCGCGATACTCGGTGCGCACGATCTCGCCCATGAGCACCGAACCCACCGCCCACTCGCCGCCGAAGCCCAGCCCCTGCAACGCACGCAGCACGAAAATCTGCTCGAAGTTCTGTGCGAAGCCGATCAGCACCGTGCAGACGGAGAACCACAGAATCGTCACTTGCAGAATGCGCACCCGTCCGTAACGGTCGGCCAGCACCCCGGCAAGCCAGCCACCGATGGCCGAGAACAGCAGCGTCACGGTCGCCAGCATGCCAGCCTGCCCCTTGTCGATGCTGAACACGGTGATCAGTGTCGAGATCACGAAGGTGAACACCATGAAGTCGAGCGCATCGAGCGCCCACCCGCCGAACGCGGCAATAAACGTGTGCCGCTCGGTCTTGTTCATCTGGCGATACCAATCCATCTTGTCTCCTCCTGAACCTCTTGGACTGCATGAGCGCTAGCGCGCCGGGAATGGGTAAAGTAATCAGCTCGGAAATCAGATCGTTTTCGGAAAGCCGTACAGACGTGCCGGGTTGTCCACCAGAATGCGCCGACGTGTCTCGGCGTCGGGCGCCCACTGCGGCAGCAGGTTGCGCAACGCACCAGTGTTCGGCATACGCGTGAGCGACACATGCGGCCAGTCGCTGCCCCAGACCATGCGATCGGGGGCGTCGTCGATGAGCGCCTGTGCGAACGGAGTCACGTCGTCGAACGTCGGGAAACGTTCGCTGATCCGGTAAGCGCCCGAGAGCTTCACCCAATAGCCGTGGTCGCGCACCAGCGAGCGCAGCGCCGAGAATCCCGGCGAATTCAGTCCCTGCGCCACGGGCGTATGGCCCATGTGGTCAACGATGCCCGGCACTGGCAGCGACGTCATGCGCGGCATGAGTTCGGGCAGCGCGTTCACGTCCATCAGGAACTGCATATGCCAGCCCAGATCCTTGATGCGATGCGCGAGCGTCTCCATCGCCGTGAAACCGATGCCACCGCCGAATAGCACGTTGATGCGTAATCCGCGCACCCCCGCTGCGTGCATCGCTTCCAGCTCGGCATCGGTGACGTCCGGCGAGACCACCGCGATGCCACGAAGGCGATCCGGATGACGGCGCAGCGTTTCGAGCATGTACCGGTTGTCGGTGCCGTAGACGCTGATCTGCACGAGCACGCCATAGGTCATGCCCGTGGCGTCGAGCATCGCGACGTACTTGTCCTCGGGCGCGGGCGGCGGCGTGTAGCTGCGCTCGGGCACCATCGGGTACGCGTCGCTCGCGGCGACCACGTGTGCATGCGTGTCGACAGCGCCGAACGGCACTTCGAACGTGGGCGGATCGATCTCCGGCAGCGGGCCCAGACACAGCGGCGCACCGGCGGCGGAAGTTGCGGTCATGTCGACTCCTCAGGGAAAACGTCACCGGACGCCGATGTCCGGCGTCCGCGATGCGGAAAACCGTTACAGCAGCTTGCCCGGGTTCATGATCCCGGCCGGGTCGAACACGGCCTTGATCTCGCGCATCAGACGCAGTTCGAGCGGCGATTTGTACTTGGCGAAGTAGTCGCGCTTGAGCTGTCCGATGCCATGTTCGGCGCTGATGCTGCCGCCGAAGCGCGCGACTTCGTCGAGCACTTCGGCCGTGATCGCCTCACCGTGCTTTGCCATGAAATCCGCTGCTTCACCCGCCGGGCGCGACAAGTTGTAGTGCAGATTGCCGTCGCCGAAGTGGCCGAAGATGAACGGACGCACTTGCGGACAAACACGTCGCACGCGCGCCTCGGCGCTCGTCATGAACTCGGGAATCGATTCGATGGGCAGCGAGACGTCGTGCTTCAGATGCGGTCCGTCGGCACGTTGCGCCTCGGAGATTTCTTCACGCAGCTTCCACATCTCTTCGACCTGCCCCAGCGTGGACGACACCACGGCGTCGGCACACAGATCGCGCTCGATAGCGGCCTCGATCACCCGCTCGAGCAATGCCCCGAGGGCCTGTTCGTCCGCCGTATCGGCCAGCTCGACCAGCACATAGCCCGGGTGGCGCTCACCAAACGGGGCGCGCACACCCGGCACATGCGCCATCACCAGATCGACGCACTCGCCGGTGAAGAACTCGAACGCCTGCATGCGCGGGCCGCATTCGGCGAACAGCAGTTCATAAAGCTCGAGCGCCTGACGCGGCGACGTGACAGCAGCGATGACCACCTGACGCACCGGCGTGGGTGCGTACAGACGCAGGGCCGCCGCCGTAATCACGCCGAGCGTGCCTTCCGAGCCAATGAGCAACTGCTTGAGGTCGTAACCGGTGTTGTCCTTACGCAGCGTGCGAAGACCGTGAAGGATCTCGCCGTTCGGCAACACGGCTTCCACACCGAGCACCAGATCGCGCGTCATGCCGTAGCGCACCACGTTCACACCACCGGCGTTCGTCGCGAGATTGCCGCCCAACTGGCACGATCCTTCGGCCGCGAGACTCAGCGGCAGCAGACGATTCGCGTCGCGCGCAGTGCGTTGCAGGTCTTCGAGAATGCAGCCCGCTTCGGCCACGAGCGTATTGGCGATGGTGTCGAGGCTGCGCACCACGTTCATGCGGTCGAGGCTCAGCACCACGTTCTGATCGGACTTGTCCGGCGTCGCGCCGCCGCACAGGCCAGTGTTACCACCGCGCGGCACAACCGGGGTGCCTGTGCTCTGGCACAGCGCGAGAATTTTGGCGACGTCCTGCGTCGAGCGCGGACGCACGACGGCCTGCGCGTGCCCGCGATACATACCACGCCAGTCGGCGAGCCACGGCGCGACGTCCTCAGTGGAAGTGAAAACGCTGTCGGCGCCGACGGCGTCGATCAGACGTTGAGCGAAAGCGGTGATGGTCATAAGGTCACGCGTCGGGGTTTACGGTGTGGGGGGGATGGCATCTGACGATGGCTCGGCCGCTCGCAGATCAATGGCGCGTCGGCGCAACCGCGCCGGTGATGATGTCGCGCCCGGGAAGCGTCAAGCCAAGACGCCCCGAAGCGCGCAACAGATGCGAGAGCGACGCCTCGCGCGCGCGCATCGGATCGCGCGCCTTGATGGCGTCGAACACGGCGACGTGCTCCTGATGCACCTGCGCCGCGAGGCCCTCGTGGCGCAACGTATTCGTGCGCGCGGCCTGCACGACCTGACGGATTTGCAGGTTCAGGTACTGCAACAAGTCGGCGTAATAGCGGTTGTGCGTCGCGCGTGCGATGGCGGCATGGAAAGCGGTATCGAACTCGACGCCGTTCTCCGGGTGATACAGATGCGTTTCGAGTTCGCCGAGGATCGTTTCGAGCTGCCGGATGTCCTCGTCGGTATGCCGAACGGCGGCGAGCGCGGCGGCCGTGCTCTCCAAATCCAGACGCAGTTCGTAGACGCTCGCGAGATCGGCCGCATCCTGCCCGACGGGCACTTGAAAGCCGCTTTGCGGCGTACGCGCCTTCACCGTCACGCCTGCGCCCTGACGGCTGTCGATCAGGCCCTGCGCACGCAGACGCTCCGTCACTTCGCGAATCACCGCCGGACTCACGCCATACGTTTCGGCGAGTTGCTTGCCGGTCGGCAGCCGCGTGCCAACGGGATAGATGCCCTGCCGGATCGCTTCCTGTAATTGCTGCGCGACCTGCTCGGTCAGGGTTCTGGGCTTGGTGGTCATCCGTTCCTGTCGTCCGATTCTTTTCTGGTTTGCATGTTATCTGAAAACTTTTATTGCCTCATATCGCGTTAACCCTAGTCGTCCCGCTACAAAAAGAAAAAGCGGTGGTGGAGACTGGCTCCATCACCGCTCATCGGCTGCGCCCCGATTGAATCGGACGCGGAACCGGTCTGCCTTAGAAGCCGATCAATGCTTCCGTCACGTGGCCGACGTTCGGCGGCGCGGCGAAGCAATCACTCACGAGCGCACGCCACTGCTGGAACGCTTCCGAGTTGCGGAAGTGGACGGTGTGGTCTTCGAGCGTTTCCCAGGTCACGACGAGGCTGTAATGCGTCGGTTGCTCGATGGACTTGAGCAAGCGCATGCCGTGGCAGCCTTTCGATCCCTTGAACAGCGGCGCGGCTTTGGCGACACCTTGTTCGAACTCGGCTTCCTTGCCGGGCTTCACTTCGATCTGGGCGATTTCAAAAATCATGGGGTTCCTCAGAGATGGGTCCGTGGTTTTGCTGATGGATTCTATACCGCGTGCCGGTGACACGCATCGCGTGTGACGTCCCCTCACCTTTCATCGCTTTTCCACTACCCGCCATGTCCGCATGCACGAGGAACGCCCGCAGCGTCGGTTTGCAGCACCACGACCGTGCACCCCGAAGCACCGAATGTCACATCACCAGATAAAACTCGCATAAATATCAAGACACTAGTCATTTCTGGCATCGCTCTTGCATATCTTCATTTCTTCTCACGTTTGCACCAAAAGAGCACATTCATGCCCAATTCCAATACACCCGGCGACGTGCTGTTCCTGCTGCTCGGCGCGATCCTGGTGCTTGCCATGCACGCCGGTTTTGCGTTTCTCGAGCTTGGCACCGTCCGCAAGAAGAATCAGGTCAACGCGCTGGTCAAGATCCTCACGGACTTCGCCGTCTCGGGACTCGCGTATTTCTTCATCGGTTATCCGCTCGCCTATGGTGTCGACTTCTGGTCGAGCGCCACGGTGCTGTCCGAGCACAACGGCTACGCGCTGATCAAGTTCTTCTTTCTGCTGACGTTCGCGGCCGCCATCCCGGCCATCGTGTCGGGCGGCATTGCCGAGCGCGCCAAGTTTCATCCGCAGTCGGTGGCCACGTTCTTCCTCGTTGGCGTGATCTACCCCTTCTTCGAAGGCATCGCGTGGAATGGGCATCTCGGCATTCAGGACTGGCTCACCCAAACGCTCGGCGCACCCTTCCACGACTTCGCAGGTTCGGTGGTCGTGCATGCGGTGGGGGGATGGATTGGTCTTGCTGCGGTGCTGCATCTGGGCGCACGGCGCGGGCGCTACAACGGTCAGGGTCAGGTCGCCGCGCATCCGCCGTCATCGATCCCATTCCTGGCACTTGGCGCATGGATTCTGATCGTCGGGTGGTTTGGCTTTAACGTGATGAGTGCCCAGCGCGTCGGAGGTATCTCGGGGCTCGTCGCCGTCAACTCCCTCATGGCGATGGTCGGCGGCACGCTCGTCGCAATGTGGGTGGGACGCGACGACCCCGGCTTCATCCATAACGGGCCGCTTGCGGGGCTCGTTGCGGTTTGTGCGGGGTCGGACGTCATGCACCCGCTCGGCGCGCTGGTCGTGGGCGCGGTTGCGGGCGGTCTGTTCGTGTGGCTGTTCACGGTGACGCAGAACCGTCTGCGCATCGACGACGTGCTTGGCGTGTGGCCGCTGCACGGCGTGTGCGGCATCTGGGGTGGGCTGGCGGCTGGCATCTTCGGACAGAAGGCGCTCGGTGGACTCGGCGGTGTGAGCTTCGTCGCGCAGATGGTCGGCACGGTGATGGGCGTGGCGATCGCCTTCGCCGGGGGCTACCTCGTGTATGGCGTGATCAAACGCATCACCGGTTTGCGGCTCGACGACGAACAGGAGTACTACGGCGCAGACCTCTCGATCCACAAGATCACGGCCACGCCGGAGCGGGAAACGAATTGGTGAGGGTTGTGATCGCAAACAATTAAAGTTGTCAAAAATCAATTAAAGTTGTTTGGTGGACTGCACACCCAAACCTAGACGGCCGTCATTTCGATTTGGGGCGAAGGACTGCCTTAAGTAATGCGGGGAGCGCCAGAAGGACCAGCGGCATCTGAACGATAAGGCCCGCGATGATGGCCACCGCCAATGGCTGTTGCATGGCGGAGCCTTGTCCGATGGCGAACGCCAACGGCAGCAGGGCAAGAATCGCCGCCAACGTCGTCATCGCAATCGGACGAAGCCGATTCTGCCCGGCGACAATAAGCGCATCTTCCAACGGCATGCCCTCCCGAGTCAGGCTCTGAAGCTCCGATACATAGAAGATCGCCACCTCTGTCACGATGCCGATGATCATCGTCATCCCCATCATCGCTGTGATGTTCAACTCGATGCCGGTCGCCCACAAGCCGACGAATACCGCGCCAGCGGCCAGCATCGGCATGGCCAGCACAGCGGCCGCCACACGAAAGCGCTCGTAGAGGAACAGCAACAGCGCAAAAACCAGCGCGACGGCCGCCCCGAACACGACCATCAGACCGTGAAACGCGATTTGCTGCTGCTCGTAGAGCCCGCCCAGCGCGTAGTAAGTCCCCTTCGGTAACAACGGTTGCGTGCTCAGCATCTGCTTCACATCGCCGATCACCGAGCCGAGATCGCGCCCGCTGATCCGGGCCGTCACCGCCACCATCGGCTTCAGGTTGTCCCGTTCAATCTCGGGTTGCCCGGTCACAGGAACAAGTTTGGCCACGCGGTCCAGGGGAAACAGATGACCGTCGGGGGCACGCAGCAACAGTTGCGCGAGGCCGGTATCCGTCAGCGCCTTCGCACCGGCCAGCTGAACGCGAATCCCCACGGCTTTGACGCCGACCTGATAGGTCGTCGCCACATTGCCTGCCAGCAGATCCGAAACCTGTTGGGCCACCCACTGCGGATCGACGCCCTGCGCCGCCGCTGCATCGGGCTGGATCCGGATGTCGAGCGCGTCACCGGCCGGATTGATGCCGTCATTGACATCGACAACGCCCGACACATGCGCGAGCGCCCCCGCGACCTTACGCGCCGTTGTCTCGAGCACCGCCTGATCGTCGCCGTAGATCTTGATTTGCACGGGTTGAGGCACCGCCGTCAGATCGCCGATGAGATCCTCCATCAGTTGGGCGAACTCAACGCTCACGCCGGGCACCCTGGCTTCCACCTGCGTGCGAATGTCATTCATGACGGTGTCGATCGGTTGCCTGCTACCGGACTTCAACCGCACGAAGAAGTCCCCTCGATTCGGCTCGCCCAGACCACCGCCCAGCCCGGTTCCCGTGCGTCGCGAGTACGTCTGCACGTTCGGGTTGGACTGAACGATCTGCTCGATCTGGCGCACCAGTCGATCGCTTTCGGTCACCGATGTGCCGGGGGCCGTGTGATAGTCCAGCACGAAGCCCCCCTCGTCCATGCTCGGCATGAAGCCGCTGCCGACCTGCGTGAACGCAAATGCAGCGGCCACCGCGAGCGGGACGATCCCGAGCAGCATGCGTGACGGGCGTAGCGTCAGTCCCCTGACGACGCGCGTGTAGCGCACGTCAACCCATCGCGCAATCTTCCCGCTGCTGTCCGCGTGGGCGTCTTTGGCCGTCAGCCAGTGATCGCAGAGCAGCGGGATCGCCAGCCATGTCACACAGAACGACACAAAGAGCGCGCTCGCCATCGTGATGGAAAGCGCCTTGAAGAATGCGCCCGTGACGCCGGTAAGAAAAGCCAGCGGCACAAAAATGATCAGTGTGGCTGCCGACGAACCGGCAAGCGGTCGCGTGAACTCAAGCGCCGCCGCCATGACGCGGCCGCGAAACTTCTCTGCGCCATGCTCGTGCATGCGCCGCACGATGTGCTCGATCATCACGATGGCGTCATCGATGATCAGACCGACAGCTGCCGCCATGCCGCCCAGCGTCATGATGTTGAGTCCCATGCCGAACAGATGGAGCACCAGAAACGTTGCCGCCATCACCACAGGCACCTGCGCGACAGCGATGGTGGTAATTTTCCAGTTCCGCAGAAACAGCAGCAACGTGAAGGCGGCCAGCACTACACCGATGAGCATGGCGTCGCGAACGCTGGCCGCAGACGCGATGACAAGCTCACTTTGGTCGTACCAGTTGGAGAGCTTCACGTCCGACGGTAACTGCGCCTTGAAGTCCGCCAGCTTTGCCTGAACGTCGCGTGCAATCGCCACGCTGTTGGCGCCCGGCTGCTGGTAGATGTTGAGCAGCACGGCATCGCGGCCGTTGGCGGTGACGCGCAGCCATTGCGGCACAGTCCCCTGCGTGATGTTCGCGACGTCCGACAAATGGATCGGTCCGCCCGGCGTGTTCGCCACAACCACCTTGCCAAGCGTCTCCGGTGACGTCAACGACGCGTGGGCGATGGCCAAATACAGCTTGTCGTGATCTTCGAGCCGACCGCTCGCGAGCAGCACGTTGCTTGCCCCAACCGCCTTGACCACGTCGCCAATCGCCAGATTGTGGGCCGCGAGCCGAAGCGGGTCGACGGTGACCTCAAGCTCGTCCTGCGCGCCGCCTGCGGCCTCGACTCTCGCCACCCCGGCCACGGCCGACAACAGCGGACGCAACTGATATTGGGCAAGGTTGTACAGCTCCGAAGGAGAGCGTTTCGCACTTGTCAGGCTATAGGCAATGACCGGAAACACCGTCGGGTCCATTCGCCGGACCCGCGTTGACGTCCCGGCCGGTAGTGAGGGCAACGTCTCCGCGATGGCCGACTGAATCTGAAGCGTGGCCAACGCCATGTCGGTGCCCCAGTCGAAGTTCACCGCAATCTCGGCGCTGCCACGACTCGTTCGGGACGTCACGCCGCGCACGTTCGGCGCACGATGCAGCGCCTCTTCGACCGGCATGGTGACGAGCGTCGCCATTTGCTCGGCGGGACGGTCACCCGCGTCCAGCGACACAACGACACGCGGAAACGCAACGTCCGGAAACAGCGAAATCGGCAACTGCGTCGACATGAGTGCGCCTGCAATTGCGATCATCGATACGACGAACAGCAACGAGCGCCTGTGCGCCTGCATCCATTGCACGAAACTCATCAGTGGTCTCCTGCGACGGTCACCGTCATGCCTTCGGTCAGCTCGTAGTTGCCTGCCACGACGACCGGTGCCCCTTTGAGCAAATCGCCGTCGACACCGTACTTCTCCCCGGCATCGACTTCCGGACGCACCGCGATTCGGTGCGCGCGGTGCAAGCCGTCGATCTGGAAGAGATACGCGCCGTCCTTGTCGCGAAGCACGGCGCTGCGCGGTACGATCCAGTGTTGCGCCGGTCGCGTCTGGATAGATGCACTCACGCGCGTGCCGGGAATCAGGCCCGGGCTCGCGGGCACATAGGCCGTCACAACCACAGCCTGCGTGACCGGATCGATGGCTGCACCGATGGTCGCGACGCGTCCGGAGACGACACCGCCCGTCAGATTGGCCGAGACCCGCCGGACCTCGACCACGTCCCCCGGTTGGATACTGGCCGCGAGAGACGGCTCGACGTTCAGGACAAGGTTCGGCACCTGCGCGTGCTGCGCGTCGCGCGCCAGAAGGCCAAGCGGTGCACCGCTTGCAACCTGATCGCCCTGCCCCGCATTCAGTTGAACCACAACGCCGTCAAAGGGCGCGCGCACCGTTTGCGTTCCGTTCGTCGCGCCGACACGCTGTTGAACTGCCTCGGCCTGCACGGCGTCATCCAGCGATTTTTGCGCCGCGTCGAGTTGCGATTGCGTCGCCAAATGGGTGTCGTAAAGCGCGCGCGTATGCGACAGCTCTCGTCGGGCCGCCGCCAGTGCCGTACTCGCCTGATCGCGCGCGAGGGTCGCGGCAGCGTCCGCCACCACGTCCATCAACGGCGTGCCCTTGGCGACCCGCTGACCGGGCGCAACGCGAAGCGCCACGATCCGCACCGTATAGGGCAGCGTGACGGACTGGACCGCCGCGCCGGATGCCGACACGGCACCGTACGCGCTGACCGGTTGTGCAATCACCGCTTGCCTCACGGGTAACGCCGTCACCGAGACGGTGGCGGCATCCGCCGCCGCGCTTGCGCTGAACGTGGCGAGCAGACAGCCAAGACCGAGTACAACGGCCTGCCCCAACGAGAGAATTTGCGGGCGTGCACCGGCCCATCGGCGCGCGGCCGCTTGTTCATTTCGGTTCATGATTGGACTCCTTGGACGGGGTGCTTTCGGACACCATGGCCAGCCCGGCCAGCGTTTCGATGGTGATGTCCTGCTCTTCGATGGCCTCACGCAGCGACAACGCCTCGATGGACTTTGCCAACCACGCCAGACGACTGTCGGTATAGGCAGAGAGCGTTAGATTGCGGGCTTGAAACTCGCGGGTTGCGTCGGCGCTCACTTGCGACAGACCGGGAAGCACGCTTTCGACGTCGCGAAGCTGCGTACGCGAAATCGTGCGATCCGCACGCAACCGAGCGATATCGGCATAGGCCTGATTCAGACGAATCTGGTACTCGTCGTGCAGCCGGTTGCGCGTCGCGGATTCGATGGCGACGTTGCCCTGATTTCGATTGAAGATGGGCAGGCTCAGATTGATCTGAAAGCCCGAGGTGTAGACGTTCGAGGTGTCACGCGCTCGAACAAAGCCAACCGTCAGGCTTGGGAACTGCTTGAGAATGGCCTGCCGATACTGCGCATCCTGCGCCGCATAACCTTGTGCCAGCGCCAGCAAATCTGCACGACGTTGTGCGAGATGGCCAGCGGCTTCATCCAGCGCGACGTCGGACGCCGCAGCATCGCGCGCACCGCCGATCAGCGTGAGTTCCGTCTCCGGCGACAAGCCGAGCAACGCGTTGAGATCGGCATGCGCCTGAAGATCTGCATGCTGCAAGTCGGTGTATTGCTTGCGGGTATCCTGCGCGGAGGTTAGTGCTGCGCTGACGTTATCCGAGGTCAGATTGCCCGCGCTGACCGCCACCCGATAGGTCTCATATCGAGCCTGCGCTAGTTCACTCGCCTGACGCGCCAACGGGAGCAGTTCATCCTGCATGCGGACCTTCGCGAACAGGCGGCGGGCCTGAGCGATGATCTGCTGCTCCTGCCAGAGCAGTCCAAGATCGAGCTTACCGACGTTATGTTCCGCCACGGCTTTCGCCCCGGGAATCGAGGCAATCGCCATCAGATCCATACTGACGCCGTAGTTAAACGCACGCGTCGCATTACTGCCACCCGGGGTCACGTAATCGCTCGATATCCCCACCTGCGGATCGGGCAGCAATCCAGCGGCGTAAGACTGCACATGGGCAATCCCCAGATCGTCGCGCGCCAGTTTCAGGTCGGGATTATTCGAGACGGCAAGCATCGCCACCTCGACACTGTCCAGACCGTCCGACGGATCGAAGTGGTGCGCCGCCAGCGCGGGAAAGCGCAACGTTGCGGCGTCGATGGGAATGCGGCTGACGTTCGACGGGACATTTGGCTGCGTCGGCAGAGGCACAGCGCGATACATCGTGCAGCCGCCGAGCAGTACAGCGCTCAGTAGTGTCGAACCAGCGACGATACAACAGGGTCTGGATAGCAATCTGGGCCTCCAACGGCAAGGAGTGGTGACGTTGGGGCGATTCTAGAAAGCGGTCCCTTAAGAACTGCTTAAGCAAGCCATACAAGCGGGGGCATTGCCCGTGAACGGCACGACGGCCACCGGTTAAGCATCTCCTAAGGAAAGCGGTGGCAGAATGCCTGTTTATCGAGTTGCGACTCACGGCATGTTGGCGTTTGGGGAAACTACGGGATGAGACTACTGCTGGTCGAAGACGACCCGATGATCGCCGAAACGGTGCAGGACGCCATGCGTAGCGAAGGGCATGCCGTGGACTGGGCAGCCGATGGCCGTGCGGCGGAATTGTCGTTGGGCAATGCCGTCTACGAGCTGGTGCTGCTTGATCTGGGGCTACCGAAACAGGACGGCATCGAAGTTCTGAAACACTATCGCAAGGCCGGTGGCACGTCTCCCGTCCTGATTCTCACGGCCCGCGACGCCCTGACGGATCGCGTGCAGGGGCTGGATGCCGGTGCAGACGACTATCTGGTCAAACCGTTCGAACTGGACGAGCTGGCCGCCCGGGTCAGAGCGCTGGGCCGTCGCAGAGTCGGACAGGCCGCACCGCTCTACGTACATGGCACGCTGACGCTGGACCCTTCCGCCCATACGGTTTCACTTGATGGGGAGGCGGTCGACCTTCTCCCCCGCGAATTCGCGTTGCTCTGCGCGTTGATAGAAACGCCGACGCACGTCTTCACCCGGCGTGAGCTCGAAGAGAAGCTCTATGGCTGGGGAGAGGAAGTCGGCAGCAACACGATCGAGGTGCACGTTCATGGCTTGCGGCGAAAGATCGGGGCGCAGCGCATCGTCACCGTTCGCGGCGTGGGATATCGCATGGCACAAACCCAATGAAATCGATCCGCTGGCGGCTGATCGTCTGGCTGGTGGCAGGGCTGGTTTTGCTTGCGCTCGTCGCAGGATACGCCCTGTATCGTACGGCCCGGAACGAGGCCGCAGAACTGTTCGACTACGAGTTGCGCACGGTGGCACTGTCATTGCCGGTCACGTCAGCGGATGGCGAAATACCGAAGTCGCCGGACAGCGCCGACTGGGGCGGGCTTGCCGAGGATCGCCTGCTGATACAACGTTGGGACAGCGATAACAAGCCGCAGTACCACAACGAAGCCGCGTTATCGATGCCGCGCCTGACATCGGGATTCCACGAAAAGGAATGGGACGAGACGCACTGGCGCACGTACGGCATCCAGCTTCCCGACCGATACGTTCAGGTCGCGCAGCCGATTGCGGTGCGCGATACGTTAGCCGTCGGCATGGCGCTTCGCATCATTGCCCCGCTCTGGATGCTCGTGCCGTTCATCGTTCTGTTCGTCCTCTGGGTCGTCTCCAAAGGACTGCAACCGATCTCGGCGATCTCGCGCTCTGTCGCGCAACGCTCGTACGAGTCGCTTTCGCCCTTGCACTTCGAGCAAGCCATTCCGAGTGAAATCGCATCACTGGTCGATTCGCTGAACGATCTTCTCGCGAGGCTGGATCAGGCGGCGTCGGCACAGCGCGTCTTCATCGCCAACGCCGCCCATGAGCTTCGTTCACCACTGGCTGCGCTTAAGCTCCAGTTGCAGCACGCGAACCTTCAGGGGGCCTTAGGTGCCAACCCGGTCGTCGTCGCAAAGCTGGAGGGCAGGCTTAATCGACTGATTCATCTCGTGCAACAGTTACTCGACCTCGCCCGGGCAGACGCCGACCAGATCGATATTCGGAACGTTGTGGATGTCAGGGCCATCGCGGAACATGTCGTGGCCGATTATTCCTTCATCGCAGAGAGTCGTAACGTCGATCTCGGGCTGGTCGGATCAGACGGCCCGCTTCACATCCACGGCGACGGCACCAGCCTCACCATGCTGTTGGCGAATCTTGTCGACAACGCCCTTCGTCATACGCCGCAAGGCGGTGCCGTCGATGTGCGACTATCGAGCGATAACAATGGCGTGACACTGGAAGTGATCGATACCGGACCGGGTGTCGCGCCGAATGAACTAGATAAGGTCACCACACGGTTCTATCGGGGTGACGAAGCGGTCGGGCAAGGCAGCGGCCTGGGGTTGTCGATTGTCAGTCGGGTCGCTGAGCGTCATCGTGCACGACTGGTGCTGGAGAATCGAACAGACCGGACGGGCCTGATTGCGCGCGTGGCACCGTTGTCGGCGGCTGACGCCTGAGCGGTGCCTTCATGCGGGCTGCCGGTCGACATCGCAAACGGAGCCGGCGGCAATCGCCGCCGGCCCCTTCCGTCAAACTCCTTCCCGCCTCAGTGACTCTGCGCCGCAGCCGGTTGCATCCGCTTACGCTCGGCGTCGCTCAGACTACGCCACAGTACAGGATCGACCTTGCCGCCCATACCGAGAATCTGCACCGGGCTCGACGCATCGTACCGATAGCCCGCACCGTAGCGTGCCGCGTCGCCGTTGGCCGCCGACGGCTTACCTTGCGCCTCGCCCTGCGAACCCTGCGCCGACGCGCCCAACATCCGCACCGTGAAGATCGACGACTGCCCTGCGCGTTGGCTGGCCCGGTCGCGCGACACGGCATCCTGCGCTGCCGCAGCCGCCTGTGCGGCCGTCGCACTCGCGTTCGTCAACGCCCCCACATTCACCGCTGCGATGGTCGGAATGCCCACCGACTTACCCTGCACCTGAATGTTGTCGGCATTCAGCACCCGTAGCGCCGCGATGTTGACGTTGCCGGACACGCGAATACCCGCTTCGCCCGCATCAATCGTGCCGAGCGGCGCGATCAGGTCGATGTCGCCCGGCGGAATCTCCGGAATCGGATTGAGCGTTGCGATCCCGGCCCCGGTGTTCGGTGTCGTTGGCGACAGCGAAACCATGCCCATCTCGTCGTACACACGACGCTGCGGCGTATAGACCACCGTCGACTTCGAACCGCGCCCGGCGTTGATGTCTCCTTGCGCCGACCACGCCAGCACATTACCGCCGAACGTCGTGAAGATACGGCTCTGGCCCAACAGGATGCTGTCTCGCGAATATAGATCCACGTTGCCGCGACCCTGCGTGAGGATACCCGACCCTTCTCCCGGCACGAAGCCACCGTCCACGCCGATCAGCGTGCGCCCGCCCGGCGTGAGTATGCTCACGCCACCGCCGAAGTCGGTGTGAATCCCAGCATCCTTGACTTCGTAGTGCGCCACATCGTACTGCGGGCTGCCGCGCGCAATCCACTGTGCCTCCGTCAGATACTTCACGCCCGGCAAGGGGCGCGTCGTCGACTGATCGCGATAGAGGTTCTCAAGGTAATACGTCGCGCTGCTGTACATTGTCAGGCTGCCCTCGTACGAACGCGCCGTGCCGCCTTCGTCCTGCAAGGGGAAGAGCGTGGCAATGGCTTCGCGGCCGCGCAGATAGCTTCCCGCGCGCGGACCGTTCGCGTCGTTGTACTCACGCCCGGATGCACGCAACTCCGCAAAATACACGTCCGGCAGATACGCCCGCTGCTGCTCCGGCGGCAAGCCGCCAAAGAACGTTGCAGCATCCATCGACGCCGCATCGAAATGCAGCCCAAGGGCGTTGCGTCCGCCAAAGCGCGTGCTCAGCCAGTTCACGAGATACAGCTGGCTTTGCTGCGCGAACTCGGTGCGCAAGTCACGCTTGGCGGCGCCGCCCGCCGCACCCGCCGACCGGGTTGCCGCATCCAGTTCCGTCTGCTTGGTGACAAGGAAGGCATCGGCACCGGCCGCGTCGCCCTGATAACCGAATTCCTGACGCAACCATCCGGGGAGCGTCAGCTCGCCACCGTAGACGACCACCGCCTTGCCCGGCTGATCGGCGAGCGGTCGGCCTGCTTCCGCGAGATTGGCGGGGTCGAGATAACGTGCGGCAAAGCGCTTGAAGTCGACGCCATCCAGGCCCTTTGCGCCGACGCCCGCAGCCACGGCAATCGCAGCGCCGTTGCTGCGATCCCCCGGTTTGACGTTGGCCAGCGCGCCCAGACTGCGCAGCTCCGCGCGGTCGCCCATCAACACGTCGCGGCCCGCCGTCACTTCCAACGCCCCCGGACCGGCGACGTAGAACGTGCTGTAGCGAATGTCCCGCCCGGCCGACACGATGGAAACGTCGTCGGCAAAGTTGTGCACGATCAAATTGCCTTTCGACACCACGGCCCCGCCCGGCACCGGCTTTCCCGGGTTGTCGACCGGGTCTTGGTAGTCCGGCTGTGTTGTCCAGCCCGCGAAGTCGCCGCTCGTCGCCACGGAACCTGTCAGCGGCGTGCCGGAGTCCACGATGTCGCGTCCGGCGCGAATGATCACCGCGCCATTGCCTTCGTACCAGGTCGGCTGTGTGCCTTGTCTTGGCAGGATCGATCCGCGATAGTCGATCGCCCCTGTCTGCAAGCCGACGATGTCGCCGGTGACCGAATAAAAGCGTCCTGGCGAGACGCGGTCGTAGATATATCCGGAGACCGTTGCGGGCGTCAGGCTGAATAAGGGGAACGTGTTCGCCGACTCGGGACCGTAAAACTCGAAGATCGACGGCGCGAGCGCATCCTGGCGAACGTTCGTGAGATAAGCGCGTCCCCACGGCATGGTGCGCGTGCCCCCTGCGAACGCGGGCGACTGCGGCGTGGGCAATGCTGTCGGGTCTGCCGCTGAACGGCTCATCTGGAAGCCGGACCCGTAGATCGAACGGGCAGCGAGCATCTCAAGCGCCCCACCGTCGCTCGGCACCACGAATAGCGAACTGACAGGTGTCGGCGCCAGCAGCATCGGCCAGAAACCCGAGGACGGTCCGCCGTCCCGTGCGGTAACGCCGGTGGCCGAATAACCGTTGTAGATATTGCCACCGCCCGTCGCCACCCGAAGTACGGACGGCAGGACGAAGCGGCCATCGCTGGGCGCGTAATTCGTAGTGTCGCGCTCGGCGTCGGCAATGGCGGTGAGCGGTGCGACGTTGCCACCGGCGCTCAACAGATCGATCGCCGTCGACGGCGTCCACAGCGTGAACCAGCTATGGCCTTCGCCGCTGTAATTGACACCGTTATACGAGAATGGCGTGCCGTTGGTGCGTTGCGACGTCCGCGTCGCATCGCCGTAGCCGCCGATGACCAGATCGCCACGTGTCTCGATGCGCGCAGCGGAATCCCCCAGCACAAGCGTGGGGCCGCCCGTGGCGTGCGCGAACTCCGAAACAAAGGGATCGAGCGCACGCGACTCTCGCAGGTCCGGCGCGCCGAACCACGCGTCGACCCCGCCGAGCGCACCTGCCGCGATGCGCGTTGCACCGCGCAGGTTGGTAAAAGTGCCGTTCAGTCCGATGTTACCGTTACGCCAAGCCGAGGAATCGGTAACGACACTGCCGACTGACGTCAGGGCGCGCACTTCACGAACCGGATTCAGTCCACCGCCGATGCGAATGTCGAGGTCGCCGCCGCCGGTCAGTTCGATCTGTTTACCGTCCTGAGAGACGCGGCCGGTGCTGGCCACCGCGACGTTTAACCCTTCACTGCGCGATGTGGCAGAGGTGCCAAAACCACCTCCCGGTCCCATGCGCGACTCCAGCATGCCTGCGTTGCCACCTGCTTCGAGCACCAAATTGCCCCCACCCAGTGTGCCGATGCCCGTGAAGCCGAGCAGATAGGGCGATGTCGAGTACGACGAGTAACCCTCTGTCGGCCCAGTGGCGTAAGTGCCGAAGTTGATCCACCATGCACTCGGCACACCGCCCTGTGCAATGGCCGAGCCTGAGCCTTGCCGCCAAACCCAGTTACCGACGATGGAAGTATCGTTCCCTTCGCGGGGCTGTCCGAACGGGAGAGAGCGCTGATAGTTGTTACGCACGCCCACGGTATCGCCGCGAATGTCGCCCTGCGCGCGCACCAGCACATTGCCGCCATGCTCCGGGTACCACGCTGCGTAGAGACTGTCCGCACCGCCGTCGACGAACTTTTCAAGCGTGCCGCCCTTCTCGCCGAGGACGTTCGCGTCCTTCACTTTGGCGCGCGCCATGTTGTATTGGCTCGCGACGGTGCGCGATTGCGTGCCCGCCGTGTAGACCCCGTAGAGCGAATTCATCGTCAGGTTGCCGCCAGCGAGCAAATCGAGATCGCCGGTGCCGGTGCGCAGCACGCTGAAGATCGGCTCGCGCGCAGGCTTGACCTCAACGACATAATCAGGCGGTGTTCCCGGCGTCACGAGCTTGAAATAGTCCCCCCACCCGTTCCACATCGCAACGTCGTCTTCGGTGAAGATCGCCCAGTCGGCCAGTTCCTGCGGCGTGACGATCTCGCCCGGCGCGTTGCCGTCCGCGCCCCAGCGATACACGCCGAGCGAACCGGTGCCCGGCACGATGTTGCGCTCCTCCCCCATACCGTAGTGCGTGTCCGAGAGCACGAGATGTCCATCGGTCGCGAACGGACGCAATGCCCTCGGATCGGCGGCCGTCGTATCGGCACCGGCGACCAGTCGCATCGACCACGACGCCGATCCCGGCACGAGCATGGGTGCCAGCGCCAGCGTGCGGCCTTGCGCACCGGTAGCATCCGCCGGACGCAAGTTGACCGATATCGCGCCTCCCGGCAGCTTCACGTCGGTCTCCGCCGGAATGATCGCGCCCTTGCGCAACGCGATATTGTTCGCGAGCATGAAGGACACAGGCATGACAGCGCCCGCAGGCCACGTCATCGCGCGCACCGGTGCGACGGTTGGCAGCACGAGACCCGCGTCGAGTTGCGCGCCGCTGCGCAGCGTGATCGCCGACGACAGCACCGAACCGGCGGCATACACGACGTTGCCCGATGAATCGCGCACAGCACCGGCGAGCACCGTGCCCGCGGGCAGCGTGAGGTCTGCCGACAACGTGACGCGCGTCGGCAGACGTGTGCCTGCTGGCAGCGTGACAGCCGCCACAGGGATGTCGTAGTTAAGCGCACGCTCGGCAGGGAATACCGTGCCCGTGACTAGCGTGACGAGTCCCCCCACAGGCACGACGGCATCACCGCCCCAGCCTGCCGTGCCGCTGGTCAGAATCCAGCCTTTGTCGTCCGGCGAGCTGGTCAGCTTTGTCGTGTCGAAGCCATCCGTCACGCTGCCGTAGATATTCAGATTGCCACCCGCGCGAATCGTCAGCGATCCGGCCTCACCGCTGCCGTACACGCCGGTCTTTTGCGTGTTCGGATTCAGGCTGACGTAGCGATACTTCGACATGTCGATATCGCCGTCAATATGGATGTCGCCGTTGGGTGTCGCACTCACGATTTCGACGCCGGGGCGCAGGTGGAAGGCGTCCGTATAGCGACGCAATCCGGCCAGACGTGCAAGCAACGCCTGATTCGCGACGGCGTTATTCATGAACGTCTCGCTCTGCGCGTGCAGCGTGTCGAGATAGTCCTTGTCGACGATCTGATACGGACGTCCGTCGACCGACACATCGGTGCCCGGACGCGCATTGGCGTCGCGCTGCATGCCGTTGACGGTGATCGAACGTGCCCCGTCGATGACGATATTGCCGCCCGCATCGATGGCGATGTCGTTACCCGTCGCATTGCCCGCGCCGTTCGGCCCCAATCGCTTGGCGCTGATCTCGACGGTGCCCACAACGACCGACGCACCGCGAGCGTCACCGGTTCCGGCGCGCACGTCCATGCGTGCGCCGTCGGCGAGCACCACGCGGCCATCGTTGCCGTTGATCTCGATGACGGCCCGGTTCGACGCTTCGATTGGCTTACCGTAGCTGTCCACGCGCAGCGTGGTGCTGTGTGCGTCGAGTACGGCGTTGCCACCAATGCCCACGCCATCGCGTGCCGACAGCCGAATGACGCCTGCCTGCTCGCCACTCGCATCCACACGGCCCAGCACATCGAGCCGCCCGCCGTCGACCGACAGCGTCACTTCGCGCGCCTTGAGTTCGTTGCCGACAACGAGATCGCCCTGCTTGATCTGGAAGCTGCGGCTGCCGAACACGCCACCTTGGCCGAGTCGCGCGTTGAGTCCTGCGAAGTCGTCGATGCGCTGTGCACGCACGTCGAGGCCACCGGCCGCAAACGGCACCCACGTGCCCCCTGCGTCGTATTTGCCGCTCGCGCCGCCGAGCAACTGACCCGCAAGCGACACCGATCCGGCGGTACCGCCCAGCGCTACCACCGACAACTTGCCTGCCCGGTTCTCCTTTGCCGACAGGTCGATGCGCGAGGCCTCCGCCTGACGCACGTTGCCGTTCACGCTGGAGAGAATGACGTCACCGCCCCAGCTGTATTTGCTGACGTCGAAGAAATCGAGTTTGCGCCCGGCCAGATCGAGCTGCGCACCGTCGGCGAGCGTGACGTCGTCCTGCGCCGAGACCGTGAGCTTCCCGCTGGGTAGCACGATGTTCGTATCGACGCGCGCCGCGCCGCCCGCGCTCAATCCGACTTCCGCGCCCAGCGCCGACACGAGCAGTCCGTTGTCGAGCACTGGCTTTTGACGAGCGCTGGCGTTGCCTACGGTCACGTTGCCGCCCGCCGTAAAGCGGTTCACGGAACCGGTGGCCCCCGTGAGCATCGGCGTATCGATCACCAGATCGCCGCCGCTGTAATCGTAGTTCTGCGTCTGCGGATTCCAGCCGCCCTGCGAGCGGTAGACCGAGAGCGATCCCTTGTGATTTGCCGTCACGCGCTCGCTGGCATTGAGTTCGACGGTGGAGAAACCGACCGCCACGCGGTTCATGTCGTGGTTGACGTCGGGCAGCGTACCGGGACCGGCACCGAACTCGATATTGCGCGCGTCGATGACCAGTCGTCCACTGCCGGTCCCGGCACCACCGGCCGTCACGCCACCGGTCGGCAAGCGTGACCCGGACCACACCAAATGGTCCGTGCGGATGCGGGCGAGCGCGTCGCTTGCGCCGTAGCCAAAGATCGCGGGCGTGCCGAGCACCAGCGTATCGATGGTCGATTTACCGGTCACGGCGTCGATGGTGGACAGCTCGACCGTATTGAAGAAGTTGATCGCGTCGCGTGCACTCAGCGACAGACTCTCAAGCGCGGGCGCGCCGTAGGCGGTATCCCCCTTCATGAGACGCGTCAGCACCGACTGATTGAGCGTCAGGCCGTCGGCGAGCCGACCCGCCGCGCTCAGGGCGTCGAGCGTCGATTGATCCGCGACATTGACGCGCCCCACCGCCAGCGAGAGGTTGCGCGTTCCGTAGCGCACTGCATCGGTGATGGTGAACCGCTTGTCGGTCGCCACCGCAATCGTGCCCTCCGACAACAGGAGCGTCTCGCCCGAGCAGGTGGCTGTCGATGCGCATACGCCCAGGTCGATGTAGCCCGCCCCGTACGTCCCGTCGCCCACCGAAGGCGGCAGCACCGCCAGACGGCCATTCGAGATGGCCAGCACCCCGGCGGAACCCGGATAGTAGACGTATCCCAACGAGGAATCCCACATCGGCATGCCGTAACCGAGCGTGCTGATGCCGCTGCCCTGCTCGATCCGGATGCCTCCCGTGGCGGAAGTCGTCACGAGGAATACCTCACTGCCGCGCAGCACCGCGCCGCCGCGCAGTTCGATCTCCCCCAGGGGCGTGCCGCTGAAGCTCGCCTGCGTCGCCGCGCGGATCGAGCCCTTCGAGTCGAACGCCACCGACGGCAACGCGCCGATCCCGATACGGGCGGCACCGACCGCGTTGATGTCGCGCGCGCCCACCGACACCACGCGGGGGTTACCGGTTGACGGCGTTGCGCCGGGGCCGAGAATATCCAGCTTTCCGCCCCCAACGAGTCCCACCAGCAGGCTCGAACCGTAGCCGCCTGCCGCCGGTGCGACGAGCGCAGTGCCGTCGAACGTGAGCGTCGGACTGTTACCGATCTTCCCTGCGTAGTCACCATTGAGGAATCGGAAATCGAGGCGTTTCGCATCGGCCTCGATGAGCGCGCGGGGCACGCCTTCGCGCTTGGCCAGTGCCCGCGCGAAGTCCGAATAGCTCATCTCGTTGTACTGCGAATACGTTCGCAGTACATCGGCCGACGTCAGCACCGCCTGTGTCGGTGACGCCTGACGAATACCCGTGTTGTTGACGCTCATCTGCACGGGCAGCGTGAGCGAACCGTTACGCATCGCCACCGGTGCCTGCCCCGCCTGCGTGCTCACCTGCGTCTGCAATTCCACGCGGTAGGCCCCGGGCATCAGCGCGAAGGTCGACGGCAACAGCGTGTAGGTGCCCGCAGGCAAGCCCGGCACGCCGTCGCCAATCGTGATCTGCTGTCCGACGCCCGGCGCCCCGGCACCGACGTCCTTGAGCGACGGAGCGTAGGCGGCCTGCACGCCCGGCACGATGGCGTAGACGAGATTGGTCGTCGCGCTCGGCAGGCGGAACGTCGCCTTCCCGCCCGACTGCACAACCTGCATCAGCGGTGCGAGACGCGCATCGACGGAGCCGCCGCGCCCCGTGAGGAACGCCGCGCCGAGAATCTGGCCACCACCGGAGAGATCGACGACGGCACCGGGCTGCACGTCGATAGCATGACTGTTGATGACGATCGACGGACCGTTGCCTGCCGCGCCATAGATCGCGTCGGCACCGGCGTTGAGATAGCTCAGTCCGTCGAGCGTACCGCCGTACGGCATCGTCAGCCCGTTGGCGCTCACCGACGTCACACTGCCGGGCAGCAGTTGCAACCGCGAGTTGATTTCGTAGGAGAGTGGCGAGCCGATGACGATCTGCCCCATCGGTGCGTGCAGGACACCGCCTTGTCGAATCGTGGGCGCAAACAGCGACAACGTGCCAAAGAGGGAGAACGGCTGTGCGGGCACACCGTCGCCCGAGCGTTCGATCCGCAGCACGCGATCCGTGTCGAGACGCGTATTGACGCAGCAATCCGTCAGGAAGCTGCGCTGTCCGACCACGATTTTGGCGATGGCATCCGTCGTCGGATAGATCTGCGCGGCCGCCAGCGTCAGGTCTCCGGCCGAGTAGAACGCCGTCTTGTCCTTGAGACGCAAGTCACCCGAGCTACGCAGCGCCACATCGCCGAACGCCAGACGTTCTACACGCAACGGCGTGCCCGCGTTGGTGACGATGGTCCCTGCGGTGCCGAACTGGAGCATGCCCGCCAGATCGATCAGCGCGGCGTCGATCTCGAACTTGGCACCCGACGCGAGCGGCGCCACGCCAAGTGTGCCCGCGCCGGACCCGGTGTTCATCGAGCCGATGATGGCGTTCGGCATGATGAAGTTGTCTTCCTGACGGCGTGTCGCACCGTCGAGCAAAACATAAGGCGCACTCAGCTTCACTTGCGTCGTACCCGGCGCGTTTTTGGCAAGACCGAGGGCGTTGGTCGTCAAACGCAGGCTCTGCCCCAACGACAGGCTTACGTTCCCGTCGAAGTCGATCATGCCGTTCGCGAGCAACGACAGGTTGTCGAAGCCACCCGATGTCACACGGTCGACGCCAAGGCGGGCCGTTCCCAAAGTGAGCCCGTTCTTACCGCCACCCGCCGCGTTCATCTGTCCGGCACGCAGGTCTTTGGACAGCACGCTGTCGCCTTGCGTTTGCGCGACGATCAGCTCGCGCGGCACGCGAACCGCATCGTCGACGTTCGCGCCGAGCAACGTCACGCGATCGACCTTCCCGTAGACCGGTGTCTCAAGTACGACATTGAGCGTGCCGCCCGCCGCGCCTGCGCCACCTGAGGTTGCCTTAATGTCGCCGTCGAGATACAGCCCACGGCCGGACGCGAGCGAGATCACGCCGCCGTTGCTGCTCACGCGGGTGCGTCCCTGGCCGGGGACGTCGATATCTGCGGCGGTGCCCGACGCGTCGAGTGTTGCGCCCGGACGCACGATCACGAAGGCGTCGGCCGCATCAACCTGCGTCGCGCCCGGCGTGTACTTCGCACCGATCTGAATCGTGCCACCGGCCAGCACTTTGCCAGTCGCAGCGCCCGACGCCGACTGCGCCGTGAAGGGACGTGCTGCCACATCAATCACTGCGTTGCTGCCGATCCAGATCGAGCGCGGCGTGAGCACACCCTCCGGCAGGTTTCGCGCGTCGCCGGTCCCGAAATCACCGGCGAGCAGGCTGACCGTGCCCGACGACGCGCGAAGTCCGCCGAGCATCGTCATCTGGTCATTGGACGTGAGCGCGATGCTGCGCCACGGATCGACCTCGATCAGTGCGCCGTGGCCGACGCTCATCGGCCCACGTTTGGCTTGCGAGCCTGCCGTGAGGGCGAAGTCTGCACCGCCACGCTGCGAGACTGCGCCCGAGACGGCATGGCTCTGCCACACGGGCGGCAGCCAGGCGCTCAGCACGCGCGAGGGATCGCTGGCGCTGATGGCGTCGCGAGCGGCCTGCATGTCTACGTTGAGCACCGGCATACGGACGTCGAGACGCGCGTTGTCCGCGATCACCGCCCCCATCTGCCCCGTCACGTCATATCGGGAGAAGCCGGTGGAGAAATAGGTCGGCGCGATGACGGTTGGCGACGCCACTTTCACCGCTTCGCCAAGCGTGAAGCCGATGGGCAGGAACGCGCCGCGTTCGAGCACCATGTCGACAGTCGTCGGCACACCCGCCTTGGCCACAACATCGAAGGGCACGACGGGCATGCCGTTCGGGAACACGTTCGCGGGCAGTACGTAGTTGCTTGCAAGGGTGCCGGACGAGCGCGAGAGCTTGCGCCCCGCCGGGACGACCTGCCCCGAGGAGAAGGAGAAATTGAGTTCGTCGTAGACGGTGTACACCGTGCCGCCTGCGCCGCTCGGCACAGTCCACGGGGCCGCAAGGACAGTCAATTGCGTCATGCTGAACGCGAGCTGCGCCGCAATCGGCTGACCGGGCTTCGCGCGCGAGATGTTCAGCACGTAATCGACGGGCAGCACCGTGCCCGCTTTGATCGTGTAATCCTGAAGCAGCGTCAGCCCGACCGGCATCGTCTCGCCGGGTGCAAGCCATCCGTCCTGCGCAAGCCCCTTGCCGCCGATGATGACGCCGGTGCCGGTGTCCAGTTTCAGCGTGCCGCCGCCAGATACGCCATAGGCGCGCAACGCGCCGTCGAGCAGCAACGCGCCGCTGCGCGTGCCGTTGGTGTCGTACTGACTGGCCAGCAGCGAGACATTACCGCCCTTACCGCCGCGTACCGTACCGTTCGAGAGCAACGCAGCGCCGGACGACACGTCGATGGCAGACCCTGCCGACAGTCGCACGTCGCCCGTGCTCGACAACACCACGTTGCCGCCATTCACGAACGGCATGCCACGCAAGCCATCCTCGCCATCGTCGGTGCGGCTCCACAGGCCCCGCGTATCGAGCGTGACGCCGTTCGCCAGCTTCACGTACTGCTCGCCGCCGATGCCCGCCGGGTCGGCGATGGGGATGTCGAGCCAGGTACCGGTCGAGCCGTCCGCCACGCGCGTCAGGATGTTGCCCGCATTGATCGCGCCACCACGCGCCGCCAGATCCGCACCGATGTCGACGCGTGTCGCATGCAGTCCGATGTCGCCGCCGTCTGCCACTTGCAGGTTACGTGTCACGGCGACGCTCTCGCTCGCCAGCAGTTTGACGCTGCCGAAATGCTGTCGATTCAACCAACCGGCGTCGAGCGAGAGTTTGCCTGCGCGTTGCGTATCGAACGCCGACCCGAGTCCAATGGAGGCTGCCAGTGCCTGCACGTCGCCCACGTCGATAGTGCGCACCACCGCCGACGGGCTGTCGCGCAAGGCGAGTGCCACGTCGTCGTAGTACGGCGTGAGCTTGCCGACGATCAGTTGCCCGCC
>NZ_CABPSP010000010.1 GCF_902459765.1 Pandoraea anapnoica
ACAGGCAACTCAGAAACACCGCTGAGCGCCTGCATTAACTTAAACCAACCGGCCTCCTCGGAAGCCGGGGCGATTCATATTGCAAAGAAGCTGGAAGGCAAGCAGCGAGACTCTCGTGACTGGCCATACTGCGACGGCGCGGGGCTCATGCGCCTGTCGGTATCACAACTAACCACGTCACGTGCGCTCTTCGTGCTGAACCAGCTACTCGAGACGCTGTCGGCGGCAGGTTATCAACTTTCTGCCGTGGACAAGGGGAGGGACCCTGCGTATGTGTCTGTCCTGGATGCCAAGTTGACCTTTCGCGTAAAAGAACGGGGACGGGCGGAGAACGTTCCGCTCACGCGAGAACAACTGGCCGAGAATAAGCGGCTCGGATACAACTTGCACCGCCCGCGCCCGGTTTATCACCCCACGAACGAGCTTGAGATATCAGTATTCCGACTCGGGCATAGTTACGCTGAAGCGAGCATGGCGGACACGCGAACGGTTCCGATTGAGACGAAGATTCAGACGTTCGTTGGCAGGCTTCGTCATCTGGTCATTCGAGATGTGGTCAATGCGGAGATACTGGCCGAGCAACGAGCTATCGCCGCGGCCAAAGCGACGGAACGTGCGCGGCTCGAAGCAATTCGTCAAGCCGAGCTTGAACGCTTGAAGCTGGCTGAAGAATTGGCATCGAAACTTGAACGCGCTAGCCGGCTGAGAGCACTCGCTACCGAATTTGAGTCAAAGAAGCTGGTGGCGTCAGACGACTCCATTGATGCAGCCTGGATTCGACGCGCGGCCGACTGGCTAGACCCGACAGTCGACTTTCATTGGGATGCTGTGGATGACGTCCCACCACAGCACGGTGGCTGGTAAATGTGTGCTGACACCGACGCGGTCTCGTAGCAAAATTGGAAACCAGTCTCCCAGGGAATTGGCTAGAATAACCTTGCTTCATGAGCCGATTTTTCGCGCGTCCTCGGTGTCGCGGACAGAAGATGTTGAAGGGGTAGCCATTTTCTGGGGCTTCAACCATGCTTCATTCGGTGCGGCTAAAAGCGGAATTTCTCAGTTTATGGGCCCGGGTTTCTCGGGTTATGCATCCGTACCGGCTAGAGAGCCTCTTGCAGCAAGGGGGCATTTCTCGGGATATGAGTCCGTCTACAATGTCCCGTCGATAAAAGCACCACCCAAAAAAATGCCCCATAAGCGAATAACTTATGGGGCATTTTTCATTGCAGACGTCAGCGACGTGCAGCTCAATCAACTCTCACCAAACGCATCGTCCAGCAAGAAATTGAGCGTGACGGCAGCGAACTCTCTCGGGGCTTCGATCATGACCCAGTGGCCAACGTGGGGCACGACGAACCCCCACGAGTTCTCGAGCAACTCCAGATACCCATAGGTTCTTGCCAGCACGGCCACCTTATCTTCCTTGCCGCCCACGACCAACGTCGGCGTTTTCACCGACGCGATCTGCTCGCGCTGATAAGTCAGCTTGGCACGGGTGATCTGCTGTATCGCCTGTCGCGCATCGTCGTTCTGCATGATTTCGTGACGGTACTGAACGACCTCCGGATCAACGACGTGTCGCGAACCCACCATCGCGCGCATGATCCGCTGCATCGCCTCCAGCGTGTAGTCGTAACCCTGCAAATTCTTGATGTACGACGGATCTGGATTGGCGATGTCGAGTCCGGCACTCCCCATTAACACAAGCTTTCTCACCCGCTCAGGGTGTGTGATCGCAAGGCCAAGCGCCGTCGCACCCCCCATCGAATTCCCGATCACCCGAACCGCGTCAAGACCCAGCGCATCAATGAATCCGCGCAAATGCAAATTACGGTTTTCCTGCGTGTACGCATACGTTTCCGGCGACGGCTTATCCGTTCGGCCAAACCCCGGCATGTCGTATGCAAGCACGCGAAAATGCTTCGAATACGCGTCAAGACAACCGTGCCAGTTGCCCCAGCAATCGGCACCGGCCCCACCGCCGTGAATCAGGATCAGCGGATCGCCGCGTCCGATATCGAGGTAGTGCGTCCGAATGCCGTTCACGTCGACAAAACGACTGGCAGCCTGGATGTCAGCAGGCAGATTGGGATAGCTCATTAGCAGCCCTCATTCCAAATGTTCAGATAGATTCAGTTGCCGATGTCGGCACGACTCATGACGCATCCATATCCATGAGAACGCCCCCCATTCCGGTCCACCACGCAGTCATTTCCTCGTAGTAGACCAACTTCCCGGTGCGCTCGCCGACGGCCCCGGCCATGAACGCCCACGTCGCCATCTCCAGCCCGCCGTTCCCACCGTCTTTCATGATCGAGTCGAACGACAACGCGGCCAGTTCTTTCCCTCGACCCGAGACAATCGTCTCCATCAGCCTCAAGTCCCAGAGCGCGTTGACGCGTCCGGAATCCGGCAAACAAATCCAATGCGAGAGTCCGCCGGTCGCCAGAATCGCCACACGTTCCGTGTCAGGACGTGCCTGCTCGACAAATGCCCGTACCGTCCTACCGAGCGCGTAACTGCGCGCGCATGTCGGCGCCGGTGTCATGACCGTATTGATGTAGACGGGCACCACCGGAATATCCAGATCACGATTGACGATGGCGTTCGGCATCGCCAGCCCATGATCGGGTTTGACGTTCTCGACGGCCGTCAGATCGAACGCATGCGTCGCCGCGAAGGCAATGAGTTCGGTGGAGAACTCGCGATGCCCGGGAAACGCGTTGCGAGGGACACCCAGATCCCCATAGGGCATCCACTCATCCGAGATGCCCACGGCAATCGGAATCTGAGCGTCCAGCGAGAAGTTCACGAGGTGATCGCTGGTGGCGATGAGCAGCACGTCGGGTTTCGATGCGCGGATCGCTTCGCCGATCTGGTCGATGCCGTCGAAAATGCGTTGCGCCTGCGCTTCAACCCCCTCGGATACCCCGAACGTATGGGACGTTGCAGCTGCACTAACAATCCGACCCATTGTCAGGACCTCGTTTCTCAAGAAAAGGGGAAATCGTCGCCGGAGCGAGTTTCAACAGGCCGCGTGCGCCGAGGTACTTGAACTGCAAGTTGGGATGCACCTCAAGATCACGCAGGGCCTTGCGCGGGTCAGCATTTAGTTGCGCACGCTGATCCTCCGGAACACCGAACGCTTCGTGTACCTGATCGGGGGCCTCGCGCAAGCGCGCCACCAGTTCAGGATTTCGCACGAGTTCACTGATCAACCGGTGCAACTCAACAGGAGGACGTCGTGAAGCGCTCATGCGTCCCTCACGTGCCGACGCGCATCGGCGAGGTCATCTTGCGCAGAAGCGCCAGAACACTCTGCGCAGTGATGCGGCCCGTCTTGGGGTTGTCGGTCGGAATGTTCTCAATCGACATCGACAACATGGCCGCATCCGACTCCACCGTGATGGTGTGCATGTTTCGGGTGATGGTCGGATCGGCCCAGATTTCGAGCTTCGTCCGATCCGGTCCGATGCCTGCGAGCGAAAGCGCCACGACCACGTTCAAATTGGCAGGAAAGCCTTTGGCCGCTTCTCGCGCCGTACCGGCGAAGACCCGAGTCTTCTCCTCAATCGCGTCGATCACGATGCCCTGGGCTTCGAGATACGGTGCCCCGAGCAATCCCTTTACCGGCTTGCGCGTGACCATGTTCACCGCCGTGATTCGACCTTCGGCTGCGGCTGTGACCGCATCCAGCCCGAGCAACGCGCCCGTCGGGACGAGAATCTGCCCGCCGTGTTCGCGTGCGATATCGATGAGGATCTCATTGTCGAGTAGCGCCCCGCAGCTCAGCACGACGACTTGCTTGCCGAGCGTGAGTGCCGGTGTCGCGATCTCGGGCAAGAGATGCGCCGGCGCGCACTCGATCACGATGTCGCACATCCGTGCCATGTCTTCAAAGCTGGCAACGACGGGACGACTGTGCAACGAGGCCGCCCATTCTTTCGCGACGTCGACGTTACGCGCCGCGACTGCCACCAGTTCAATGCCAGGGATACCTTCGTCGAGTGCCTTCGCGATCGATTTCCCGACCGTGCCGAGCACTGCGATGCCGACCCGCTTTCTCTTTTCGTTTTGACTTGCTTGCATGGTTATCTGTCCGAATCTGCCAACTGATCGAAGTTGCATGACGTAGGTGCCGGATTGCATTCGGCACCCACGCCTCAAAGCGCGATGCTCACGACCACGTCGCAAACGCCATGGCACATCCCGTCCCCGCAGGGCTTCGATAGCAGGGGATGTAATCGATCAGATCCATCGTCATGCCGTCGACAGCGCCCGCCAATGCCGACCAGCAACGGAACTCGGAATTTCCGGACTGCAACTTTTCGAGCGGTAGTTCGGCGTGTACGTCCGCACCGCCACCCGCCAGCTTGTCGAGGAAACGTCGGTCGAAGGCCTCATCGACGACGAAGTGACTCAAGCCGCCCGTAGACATCACGACAACGCGCAGATCCTCCGGCCACGACTCGATCTGACGACGGATCGACTGTCCGATCTGATAGGCGCGAAGCGGCGATACGTTGTTCGGTGGGTAGTAGGTATTGATGCTGACGGGAATCGACGGGAACGCCTTGCCGGTCATCAGCTTGTAGTAGACATAGCCGAAGGAATGGCTCATCGCCTGCTGGTCTTTGAAGTACTTGGACTGAGCGACGTCGAAGCCGTCGTTCATCATGCCCCTGATCAACCGCTCAGCGTATTGCGAGGCCACCGGATAGTCCGCCGGTGCTTGCGGATACCACAGCTCTTGATCCAGGTCGGGGTCGTACTTCCATTTCATGATGCCCGTCGGTCGATAAGGGATCGTCTCGCCCCAATACACCGACAGCGCAGGCATGTTGTCGTCATGGAAAACTTCCTTGTGATCGTCTCCGATGATGACAACGATGTCAGGGTTGACGTCGTTCAACGTCTTCGCGAGTTGGGCGACCGCCGCCTGATTCTGCGCGTGCCGCTGTTCGAGTTTGGCGGGCGTAATCTCGTCGAGGATCGCGGGGTCGGCCTTCTCCAGAAGCTCGCTATAGCTCACGCGTTCGCCGGTGTGATCATGCAGCACAAAGAAGTTCTGATCGTCGGTTGCCGCGCGCGCCAGCCATGCAGACGGCTTCATCAAAAGGGTCGGACTATGCGAAGAACCGATGCCCATCACAATTTTTGCCATAGCGTTTTCTCTAGTATCGAATCCATTGAGTACTGTATACATTCGACTCCGTAATCGGCTGTGGAATGGACAAGTCCGTCGCCAGTGTCCGCACTGACATGCCGAAATACGCGTGACCCATCGAATAGGAGTTCCGATGGTAGGAGTACACAAAGCCCTCAACAAACGATTTTTTCTGCGCCGGGAATGTGTATTAAGTAATGCGTTGAATGAAGCGACATACGTCGAAGGTGTCCTTCAGGCATAACGAATCAGGTGGTGCAAAATGAGCTATCGTCTCCCCCCCTTGCTGGCCCTTCGCGCGTTCGAAGCATCGACGCGACATCTGTCCTTCACCAAAGCCGGGGAGGAGTTGCATCTGACCCAGGGTGCTATCTCGCGCCAAATCCGCTTGCTGGAGAGTTTTCTTGGACAAAAGCTGTTCGTCCGGCTCACGCGGAAAATTGAGATGACGCCTGCGGGGCTGGAGTACTTCCGATCGATTCAGCAGGCGCTCGACATCATTTCGGCCGCAACGCGCCGCACCATTCGCGATACGCACCGCGTCGTGACACTGGATGTTTTGCCGACGCTCGCGACCTGCTGGTTGATGCCGAGGCTTGCGCAGTTCACCGAGAGTCATCGGGATATCGAAGTACGACTGATCTCGTCCATCGATCCGGTCAACCTGCATGGCGAGAAGGTCGATGTCGCGATACGCGTGGGTAAGGTGCCGGGGCAGCGATATGATCGGCGCGCGCCCCGTATCGATCTCGATATGACGGAGAACTGGAAGAAGGTGTACGTGGAACCTTTGTTCGCGGACATCCTGGTGCCCGTCGTATCGCGGCATCTGCTCGACGCGGTGGGACCGATCAATCAGCCTTCGGATCTTTTGCAGTACCGCCTGATCAACACGGCGAGCCGCCGACACGCGTGGCCCGACTGGCTCGCGTTACATGGCCTGAGGGTGCCCGACGACGACACCCCGCTCGACTTCGGACATTTCTTCATCACCCTTCAGGCAGTGAGAGACGGCAAAGGCGTCGCGCTTGTGCCCAAGGTGGTGCTTGAGAATTATGAGTGGCGCGACGAGCTGGTCGTGCCCCTGCCCGTGGAAGTCCCGAGTGCAGGGGCGTACCATTTGCTGACCCGCGAAGGGGCACAGGAAGACGAAGCGATTCGTCAGTTGTGCGACTGGCTGATCGACGAAGCCAGTCGCCTGGGCGACGCGCTGAATCAGACGACGGCCGTCGCTGCCGACGTGCCCGCCTGAAAATCGACGCCGTGATCGAGAATCGCGGCCGCCGAGCGAACTCGATACCATTCGGGGCGGTGGGCGACATCGAGCACACCGGTCGTCTCTAACTGCGTCGCCAGCTTGAGCAGCGCCTTGCGGAAACCCACGATAGCGGCGTCTCCTGAACCCAGGTTCTCAAGCGAGCGGTCGACGATCGGTCCCATGCTCTCCTGGACGGCGGTGTCCTGCATGCCGATCCCTTCGATGCCCGTCGAGCTATGCAATCGCTGGCGCAACCGGTCGATGCCGTAGTCGGTGTCGGCGCAGACAAGCGGGCGATATGAGCCGTCGTCCATGACTTCCGAGTGGACCGCTCCGTGATCCAGTTCTTCCTGGCTCAACGGACGATCGCTATTCCACGTCATCGTGAACACCCAGCAGTTGTCGTCATCGATCGGCGTCCATGCGTGCCCCATGTACGCACGGCCTTCCTTGATGGGGGCAATCATCGTATAGAACGGCGCAAGGAACTGCGTGACGCGCCAGTAGTAGGACGTGTCGGTCGCGTTGCGTCGGGCGCCAATCGCCATGCCGTAATCGGTGGGACGGACAAAGAACTTGGGCGCCGTATCCGACGCGAGGTAAGGAATCGACAGATTGGGCGAGATCTGTCGCTGACGGAACGGCAACTCGGGATGCTCGGCGTCGAGATGACTGTGCAGGATCCCGACGTGACTGGAATCGATCCCTCCTTCCACACCCTGCGCATAGTTGGTGCGTTGCAGACGCTTCGTGATGAAGCGGAACTCGGGTGGCACCAGACCCCATTCAAGCTCTGGCGGACGATCGGGCATCTGCGCCGGATCACCCATATACGCCCAGATCACCCCACCCCACTCGATCACCGGATAGCTTTTGATCCGCGTGTCGTTTTTCATCCGCGTGTTTTCCGGCTCGGCAGGCATATCGACGACTGCGCCCGATACGTCGAACTTCCACCCGTGATACACGCAACGCAGACCACATTCCTCGTTGCGTCCGAAGAACAGATCGACGCGACGATGCGGGCAATAGCGGTCGAGCAGGCCGATCTTGCCTTGAGTGTCGCGGAATGCGATGAGGTCCTCACCCAGCAGGCGAACGCGGATGGGCGGGCAATCCGGTCCCGGAAGTTCCTCCGGCATCAGGAACGGCATCCACATATTCCTGAATGTCTTCCCCATCGGCGTGCCGGGCCCCACGCGACACAGTTTCTCGTTATCTTCTTTGCTGAACATGCGTATCCCCTCCTAAATTGAACCGACGCTACCTGACGCGACCTTCAGATCGAACGTCAGTCGATCAAGCCAAATATCTCGTCACCTTCCACCACCACGCGGTAAGTCTTGAGCGGCGTCGTGCACGGCTTTTCCACGGCATCGCCCGAACAAATGTCGAAGGCGCCGCCGTGAAGCGGGCAATAGATGGTGGTGCCCTGAAGATCGCCGCCGGACAGCGCGACCATGCCGTGCGTGCAGAGGTCTTCCGTCACGTAGAACTTTCCGTCGACCTGATACACGGCGAGTCCGTCATCTACTTCTTTCGGGCAGACCTGAATCACGCTTTCGCCCGGCACATCCGACTTGCGACACAAGAAAACTTTCTTTTCCATAAGCCTTACCCGTTCCGTTCAATATCCGTACAACACATCCACCCTGCCGGTGGGAACCTTGCCAAGCTCAACCTCATAGATCTTCTGCGCGACCTGCTCGACGCTTTCTTCCATTCGTGTGAGCGCCGAAATATGCGGGGTAACACTGATTCTTCGATCCCGCCAAAACGGGTGGTCGATCGGTAGCGGCTCACGCGTGAACACATCAAGCGACGCGCCCGATATCTGCCCCTGCCGGATGGCTTCGAGCAGGTCGTCGTCGATCAGATGATCACCACGCGCCAGATTCACGACATGCGCGCCCCGTGCAAGTTTTGAGAACGTCTCCGAGTTCAGAATGCCGTTCGTCTGCGGCGTATTGGGAAGCAGATTGATCAGCACCGACACACCATCCAGAAACGACGTCAGGCGCTCGCGGCCGCTAAAACACGCCACACCCTCCATCGACTTCGGCGACCTGCTGTAGCCCCGGACGTCGAAGCCGAACGACGCAAGGTGACGCGCGACAGCCGCACCAAGACTGCCCAGACCGAGCACACCTACCTTGAAATCGCGAGCGGCGGGAATCGCGAGTGGCTCCCAGACGCCGTCGCGTTGCTGGCGCTCATAGCTATCGAAGCGTCGAAAATGCCGAAGCGCGGCGTACGTCGCGTACTCGACCATTTGCGACGCCATTCCGGCATCCTCGATTCGATAGATGGGGATGTCGTCGTGCGCCAGTTCAGGGTGATTTGCTAGCAGCGCCAGAATCCAATCGGCCCCCGCACCCATGTTGAAGATCGCCTTGAGTCCCGCGCGATGTCGCAGGACGTCCGGTGACGGCTTCCATACGAGCGCATAGTCGGCCTGCTCGACGTCGCCGGCGGCCCATTCGCGGATGTCCGCATCAGGCAAAGCTTGTCGAAGGGCGGAGAGCCACGGTCCGGGGTCTTTGCCCGTCATTGAAAACAGGATCCTCATCGCTGTCCTTACCGTGTGGCAGACGACCACTTGGCCAGATCGACGGTGGTATCCCGCAAGACGGCAACGGGCACGCGGGCCGCAGCGCGAACAAGCGCTTTGCCCACGCGCATTTCCCGTGGGGCATTCACTGAGCTGACACCGGCCACGATGTCGTCCTTCACATGAACGACGGAAAACGAGCCCGTCGCCGGATCGCCCCGGACGACGTTATGGTCCCCAATCGGATTCCCGAAGGACTGGAGGCTGAAGTCGTATTGATCGGACCAGTACCCACTGATCTCGTCATAGTCGGGCGCACCGCACACTATCGCCCGGCCCACATGCTCACCGTGGGAGACTGCGTGATGCCAGTTCTCCTGCCGCTCCGAGCGACCGGCCCGGGCGTTGTAATGGAACGCCACCTCGCCCGCTGCATAGATATGTTCGTCGGACGTTCTGCCCTGCCCGTCGACACAAATGCCACTGTCGCAAACGTCAAGCCCGGCTGCCGCTGCGAGTGCGATGTTCGGGACGACGCCGATACCGACAACCACCGCGTCCGCTTCCAGGCAGCCGCCGTCCGAAAGCGCGAGACGGTAGCCTTGAGGTCTGTCGGTGACGTCATGAATCGTGATGCCAGTACGAATGTCGACGCCGCGTCGCGCGTGTTCGCCGACGACGAAATCGCAAACCTCGGCACACGTCGCGCGCGCCATGGGACGGCTGCCAGCTTCGAGCACCGTCACGTCGATCCCCATACCGTTGGCGACCGAGGCCACTTCGAGACCGATAACGCCTGCCCCGACCACGGTGAGCTTGCGCGTTTGTGCCAACGTGTCGCGCAGCGCTATCGCGTCAGAGATCTGCCGAAGATAGAACACGCCGTTCATGGCCGGCGCGAGCCGCGGCAAGGTGCGCAGCGATGAGCCGGTGGCCAGAACGAGCGTGCCGTAGGCGAGCGTCGCGCCGTCGGCGAACGTCACCGTTCGGGCGAGACGGTCGATGTGTTGCGCGGCGTTACCGAGACGCAGATCGATGTTGTGCGCATCGTAGAAGGCGTTGTCTCGCAATGAAATGCGTGCCGACTCGTCAGCGTCCTGCAACACCTTTTTGGATAACGGAGGACGGTCGTAAGGGGATTCGGGTTCGTCGCCGCAAATGACGATGCGTCCGTCGAACCCGGCCTTCCTCGCGCTCTCTGCGGCATAAACCGCCGCAATACCCGCGCCGACGATCACCAGCGGCTCGTTACACTGTGTCTGCTTCATGGCTGACCTCTCGCTGTGGCGCACCGCGCTCACAGGTGCTCCGGCTTTTGAATGCCGCGCGCATGTCGATGGCACAGCTCCCGCCATTTGATGATGGGGAAGTCGCCTTCGATCAGCATTTCGTCGAGCCAGGCCGAGTCGCGTTTGTAGAACTTCTGCAGCGCGAGGCGGGCCTGAACATCCTGCGCATTGAAGTTCTCGAAGCCGATCGGCTTCCAGCGATTCCAGAACTCGTGGTTGAAGTCCGCGCTCTCTTGGTTCGTTGCGACACGTTTTCCGACCAGCATCACGTAGAGATGGCTCGACTCCGTCACCGGGACGTAGAACTCGAACTGGGTGATGTCCTGATCGGGGAAATCGTCGACGCGCAGTCCGCACGGCATCCACAGCGAAGCGGCCGTCGTGCGCGTGGGTTTATCCGATACGCGTTTCGTACCGGCGACGACCACCTCGCCATCCACCTTCCCTTCCCAGATGCTGGTGTGGTTTGCAAACGCGTCGTAGACACCCTTCGGCATGCCTTGCGCTTCATGCACCTCGACTTCCCCGGACTTCGCAAGGTGCCCGATCGGCAGCGAACGCTTGGTGTCGGGGACGAGTTCGGAGGCGCGATGGATATAGACGTGCAGACCGTCGAACCCGTTTTCGCATCCGACGCGCCAGTTCGATTCCACTTCGTAGATCGCGCAATGCAGTTCGAGGTCGTCGTCGAGGAACGTGGGCGGCACGTCCTCAGCAAGCGGCGGCGTCTCGAATCCCTCATCGCCGACGAAAACGAACACTAACCCCTTGGCTTCCTGAACCGGGTAGCTCTTGACGTGGCGTCGACCGATGGCCTTGCTGTCCGGCGACGCCAGAATGTCGCAGAGCCTGCCGTCGTCCCACTTGTAGGTGAACCCGTGGTACCAGCAGGTGATCGTGTCGGTGGTGTAGCACTCGATCTTCTCGGAGAACTTGACGCCACGGTGCACGCAGCGGTCGCGAATCGCTTTGACTTCGCCGTCGACCCGCTTCAGCAGAATCTCTTCTCCGCACACCTTGGCCTGAGTGACCTTTCCTTCAAGGACATCGCTGGACAGCTTCACCGGATACCAATGGTTTCTGAACCCCAGCTTGGCCGCGAGGTAATTGCGCCAGCGCGGCACCTTGTCCAGCAAGCTGTCGTCCACAAAATGGGCCTGTTCACTCATGGTTTGTCTCTCCGGGGCGTGTTCTATGTGTACTGTATGCAATGAATTGCGACGGATCGTTGCAATCTGCGCTCGTTTCTCGACGTACCTGGCATCGTAGTGCTGCACTTTTTTGGCAACAAACGATTTATGGAACCCTCATGCATGAGCGGACCGAATGCGTGACGAAAGGCGATTTCGCACGCGGATGGAACCGTTCTTTCACGCTATTTCGTCGTAGAATCCCTCTTAAATAACCTCTCCGAAAGCGCCATGGGCACCACCCGAAAAGTCGTACAACGAGATCGACTCCGCGATCAGATTTACCAGCTGCTGCGGGAGGATCTGTACGAGGGGAATTTCCCGGCGGGTTCACGACTTGTCGAAGTGGAGCTTGCCGAGCGCTACGGCGTCTCTCGCACGCCGGTGCGCGAAGCGCTGTTTCAGTTGGCGCGCGAGGGTCTGGTCGTGCGCACGGATCGTGGCTACTCGCTCATGACCGATACGCCGCGCGACTTTCTGCAACGAATGGAAGTCCGTTTGCTTCTCGATCCGCCGCTGGCAGAACACGCGGCCCGATACGGCTCCGACGAACAGATCGATACGCTGACGCAAGCCTACGAAAAGATGAAGAAGGCAGCCGAGATGTCGAAGTTCACGCCGTTTGTCGCGGCGGCCCACCAGTTCCGCACAACGCTGCTTGAAATGAGCCATAACACGGCGCTCACGCGGGTATGCGCGGTGCTCGAAGACCAGTTCCTGCTGGTTCGCAATGAGCACTATAAGGACGCGGCGAACCGGGCTATTTCCGTACACCGCGATGGGCTGCTGCTGGAGGCGATCCGTGCGCGTGACGTCAAAGGTGCTGGCCGCGCCGCGAAGGAATATGTCGAGATGCTGATAGAAACGCACGCCGAGGCAGCGCAACGCGCCCCGGCTCGACGGAAAAAAGCGAAGGCGGCTGCCTGAGCGTTCAACCGGGGAGTGTGCCGGATTCCCGACACCAATCCATGAGTCGGGCGATGTAGTTACGCGCGCCGGACTCCGCCGTTTCCGAACAGCACGCATGTAAGCTCGCCATTAGCCCGTCGAGATAGTCTGCTGTGATTGATCGGCCTTTTTTACCGCGCAACAACAAGGGGCGCGCGGCAAGGAAATCGTCTTCTGCGGCCACACAGCACCGCGCGAGGACCGGGTTCGAACACGCGGCGATCAGATCCTTCTGTAGTCGATGGAGTCCGCTGGCCAGTGCGAACGGCGACGCGTCGGAACCCAGCGCTGTCGTGGCGTTTCGTGCCAATTGGCAGAGATGCTCGACCTGCGCGGGAGACGCTGTCTCGACGGCGTAGACGGCCATCGCGGGGTCGAGTAAGTGCTTGACGTCCAGACGCGCCAGAACGCCCGACATCGGCATCTCGCGAAGACCGTAGCCCCGTTCAAACGGTTCGAGAAGGCCTTCACGGGCCAACTGGAAGAGCGCTTCCCGAATGGGTGTCCGGGAGACACCGAACCGCGCCGCAAGGTGCGTTTCGGTTAGACGTTGACCGGGCTGGAGTTTTCCCTGTTCCACCAAATCGCGAATCGCGTCGTAGATTCGGTCGCGCAAGCGCTGCCGGGCATCCGGCAGCGGTCGACCTGCTATCGTCACTGTCTGCCTTATCACCGGCTATCGACTCCGCTCAGGCGCGTCGCGAGATTGACCTTCGCTGCTGAACACCGCCCCCCGGCAGGTCAGACGAAGATCAACCCCGCAAACGCTCTTTTCTACCGCAACACTTTGGACGAAGGCGTTGCACGATCATGACCACCCATACGATGAGTGGTGCCTATGTTGCGGCCAAGCCCTTGCGCAGCCACGCCCCGACGCGCGCATTGAACGCATCGGGCCTCTCGAAGTAAGCAGAATGTCCGGCACCGTGTAACGTGATCAGCTCAGCGCGCGGAAAGTGCTTGCAGACGTCCGACACGATGCTTGCGGGAAACAGGACATCTTCGTCGCCCACCACAAATCCGATACGGGCGCCGGACGCGGCGATCTGCTGCGGCGAGTACGACGTCTGAACCCCGTTCAGTGTCTTCACCGTGTACGTGTTGAAGCCCGCGATTTGCAGGTACAACTCTGTCATGGCGGGCGATTCCGACAAATACGACTTGCCTAACACCCTTTCCGCCTGCGACAGCCCGCCTGCAGCGCGCTGCACTTCGCTCATCTGCGAGGCGATGGGCTCCGGCAATTGAATACCGACCAGCGAGTCGACGATCAGAAGAGACGACACACGCTCGGGAAAGCGGCAGGTAAAGTCGATAGCGGTCCCGGCCCCCATGGATTGCGCCACGAAGGCGACACGTTGCAGATCAAGCTCGTCCAGAACGGCAACGAGGTCGTTGGTGAATTCGCTACGTCCCGCGACTTCTGCGTCCGTCGATTTACCGAAGCCTCGCGCATCGATCAGAATCACGGTGAATTCCGATCTCCACGCAGCCACCTGGTGGAACCAACTGGCGTGGTTTCCTCCGACGCCGTGCAGCAGGACGACGGGCGGTCCATTGCCGTGAACTTCGTAATACAGCCAGCTATCGTGATGATTCAAATATGGCAAACCAATCTCCAAATTTACAAGCCAAGCCCCGGTGACAGCACTAGGCGCTCAGGCTGAACCGGACCGACACGTCGCCCAGACCGTCGATCGAGGCGCAATACGCCGCGCCGCGTTGCACGTTGACCATCGGTCCGAGCGCGCCACTCAGCACCAGTTCTCCGGAGCGAATGGGGCGACCGACCTCGATCAGCTTCTTTGCCAGCCAGAGTGTTGCCGACAGCGGATTTCCCAGACAGGCAGCACCGCTACCGACGGAGACCTCTCTTTCGTTCTCGCACATACGCATCTGACAATCGACTAACTCGACTGCGGCAGTGAACGGTTTCCTACGACCGATCACATACCGCCCCGAAGACGCGTTGTCGGCGATCGTTTCGACAATGCCGATCTTCCATGCCTCGATGCGGCTATCAACGATTTCCAGCGCTGGCGCAACCCATTCGATGCGGCTGGCGAGTTCCCGGAGATTGAGCCCCGGTTCATCGAGATCGGAAGCGAATCCAAACGCGATCTCTGCCTCGATCTTTGGCTGCAGCAGACCTGCCATGCTGACGACGCCAGCATCTTCGATGGCCATGTCGTCGAAGAGCACGCCATAGTCGGGTTGATCGACGCCAAGTTGCTTCTGAACCACCGTCGATGTCAGGCCGATCTTCCGTCCGGTAATACGCCGCCCTTCGATCTCCAGCGCGTGGTGGGTGTTGCGGTCCTGAATGCGATAAGCGGCATCGATATTGCCCGCCACATATGAGGCAAACGGGGCAATCGGACCGTCGTTATAGGCGGCGCGCAATGCCGACGCGATGCGCGCCTCAAGCTCAACTTCGTTCATCCTGCCTCCGGAATGCGATGCGATCTGCCGGCGCCATCGGCCGATAAGGACGCTTCAATAAACGCAAGTAGTTTTGTGCACTGTATGCAAAGTGTCAAACTTCCATGCACGCTTTTTTTGACGCGTTTGCCGCACGTGCGGTCATGCGTAGAGAGGTAGTCGCGCGTTGGATCTCGTTAACTGACGCCCTCCGACGAGACTTTCGCTGTCGATCCGAAGCGCGGCAGCAACGCGCAGAGTGCGCAGACGACCACCAGTGCAATGCATGCGCCATAGAGGGGGGCTACGTAGTTTCCGGCGGCGTCAAACCCCATGCCAAACAGCACCGGACCGACGGCGGAACCCGTCATGAACGAGGCAAACACCCAGCCAAAGATCTTGCCGAAGTGAGCGAGCCCGAAGTAGCGGCTGATCAGATATCCCAGCAGGTCCGATTCTGCGCCCGCGCCAAACCCAAGCAACGCGGCACACACATACACGGACATCGGCGTGTTCGTGGCAAGCAGACCTGCGCAGCCCACGCATGACAGCGCGAAGATGGCTATCGCAGCCCTGGGGGCGAACACGCGGTCGAACAAGTAGCCCGCAGCGACTCGACCGATGAGCGCGGCCACCGCCAGAACGGTTGTCGCGAGTGCCGCGGACGAGAGTGCAACGCCGCGATCAAGCAGCATCGGCACCAAATGCGTTTGCGCGCCGTTAATCGCGACGGCCATCAGAAACGCTGAGGCACCCACCAACCAGAAGGCACGCCCGGCTAGCGCTTGCGAGAGGCTGGATCCGCTCACGTTGGATTGCCCGGTAACTGGAGATATCCCGGCGGGCTGCGTCGGTGCTTCGCGGAGAAACAACAGGCCCAACGGCACGCCCACGATGATGGGAATCGCACCCAGCGCGTAGTAACCGGCGGCCCATCCAAAACGCTGAACGACCGTTGCTGCCAACGGGGCGGCAATGGCGCCACCGAGCGCAACCCCGGCCATGCTGATGCCGATGGCCAGTCCCCGCGACCGGTCGAACCACGCAGAGATCAGGCGCAGATACACGATGGTGTTCGAACCGGCGCTCAGAATGCCAATCATGAGAAAGCCCGCGTAGTACCCGGCCAGTCCCCACGACACGATCATCGACGGCAACGCCACCACCGTCGCACCGTACAAAAGCAGCGAAGTCACGAGCACCGGCCGAATGCGGAAGCGATCGATCAGCGACCCCACGACCGGCGTTGCGACAGCGAGACTCAGCGCGCAGATCGAGAGCGAGATAGATGTCTGCGCTCGGTCCCAATGGAAGGCCGCCCCTAACGCTTTGATGAACACGCCTGCGGTCATCAGGATCGTCGACGTGCTACACACCCCGACGCCAATCGTTGAGAGCAGGACCATTAGCCACGCATCGTTCATCCTGACTTTGTTGTTCGCCCCGCTTATGGCAGCGGGTGCCAATTCATTTTCCATAACGCCCTCCAAATTTCGAAAACAGTCGACGAATTTCTTCCCTGACCCGACACCGGACCCACTAGAAGAAGGTGCGAATGCCGGTCGCTACGGCAAATTGGTGATTCGTCGTCGATGGCGTGAGTGGGAATAGCACTGCAGACTGGGTAGGGCCGGAAGCGGTCGCCAGACTCACGCCCACATAGATGTCTGTGCGCTTCGACAGAAACTTGTCCAGAAACAGGCTGTAGTTCGAGAGTCGTCCAGAACCCAGTGCGTCACGCCCGTATCCCAGCGTCAATTTGAGATCCGGTTCGATGTCGTAGATCACGTCAACCGTCGCGCTTCGAATCGACTCGTATTTCCCGAAGCCCGCAAATGCCACGTCGGTGAAGCTCATCCCGACTGTCCACTTGTCGAAGATCTTGTACGAAGCGCCCGCGCCATAGATGTTCTGCGAATCGACGGCGAAGGATCGGTAGGGGGTGACTGTCTGCCCGAGGAACGACTTCATCCCGGCGAGCGTCGGCGTAAAGTTCACGCCGTTGATCTTGGTCGCCGCGATGGCGGCTCGCAGCTGCTCGCCCGCATACGAGACAGCGAAGCTCAGCCCCCGGCCGCGGTTATAGGTATCGGATGCACCGCCCGGCATCGCATACAAGCCGGAGAAGGTGAAGCCCGCCACCGTCGGCGAGCGATAGGAGATTGCGTTGTTCAGGTAGCCACCGGCCATGTGATCCGCATTTGCGGGCGTTTGGGAAAACGTGGCATTGAAGCCCGGCGAATTGGTCAGCAGCAGTACCGAAAAGTCGTTGTGGTGGCCGAACGTCAGCGTGCCGTATTGCTCCTTGGACAGCCCGACCCACGCGCTACGACTGAAGAAAGTGTCTGCCCTGAACTGCTTGCCGTTCGATAGGTTGAAGTAACTCGCGAGATCGAACACTGCCTTCAAACCGCCGCCGAGATCCTCGGTTCCCCGAATGCCGAATACGGTGTTCCAGTGAAAGCTGTCCAGCATCTGCACGACGCTGCCGCCGCCAGCGTTGTTCGCGTAAACCATGGCTTCGTCGATCGCGCCATACAGCGTGACGTTCGACTGCGCAATCGCTTGCGTCGACATTAGGAACAATGCAACGAGGCATACCGCATTTCTTCTCATCCGGGTCTCCAATCCATGTGCGTGCGCTCCCGGTTCGTCGACCGGTGGTGGGAAGGTAGGCAGCCATTTTTTTTCCGACAATCGAAAAAATCGACACGCATACCCTACGCAAACTCATGCACGCGTCGAGTGCGCTTGGGCACTGACGGTGTGGATGGAGGCTTTGCATGGAAAACGGCCCCGGAAGTGAAGGCACTTCCGGGGCCGTTGGTTTGTACCGGCTCGAACGCCGACGACGCGTACGGCAGACGTCTTAATGACTAATCATCCATGGTCTGCCGGACGGTCGTTTGAGGCTCGATGCGCTTTCGTTGCCTGTTGTCGCTAAAGAGACTTTTCCGGAACCGCCCGAGCAACAACTACACCCCGCCCGATGCCGCGGCGTCGCCCCATCCCCGGACTGCCTCGGTGCGTTCGCAGCGCGTTCATTCGTCGCATGCGCCGTCCGGCTCGCATTCCCCATCAACGCCAGCGCTGGTGCAGTGATGACTCTCGCTCCCTCTCCACCACACTCAGGGCAATGACACGGGGCGTCGCGATCTGCAATCCGTCGCATCACCGCAAACGTCCCGCAGCTCCCACATTCGAAGTCGTATATCGGCATTGCTATCTCCGTCACGTTCGACGTATCAGGACTTCGCCAAATCCGGCGAACACGGCATATCGACCCCGCCCTTCACATGCTTCACCGGGCCATCGGCGTTCGGGCGGATATCGAAGTCGAAGATCTGCGTGGGCAGCCAGAGCGTTGCGCAAGCATTCGGAATATCGACCACACCACTGATATGCCCTTGCACCGGCGCGCATCCCAGAATCGAATACGCTTGCGCACCCGAGTAGCCGAACTTCTTCAGATACTCGATGGCGTTCAGACACGCCTGACGATAGGCGACTGTCACATCCAGATAATGCTGTCCACCGTGTTCGTCGACAGAGATGCCTTCAAAGATCAGGTAGTCGTTATACGTCGGCGTGATCGGACTCGGCTGGAACACTGGATTGCGAATGCCGTACTTCTGCATCCCGCCCTTGATGACGTTCACGCGCATGTGCACCCAGCCAGCCATTTCAATCGCGCCGCAGAACGTGATCTCTCCGTCGCCCTGACTGAAGTGAAGGTCGCCAACAGACAGCCCTGCCCCGTCCACATACACCGGGAAGAAAATCTTCGAGCCACGCGATAAGTCTTTGATGTCGCAGTTGCCACCATGTTCGCGCGGCGGTACTGTCCGCGCACCGGATGCCGCCGCTTTCTCCTTCGCCGCTCCCGACAATTTCCCCATGTGCGCGGTCGCAGCAAACGGCGGGTTCGCGAGCGGCGGCACCCGCTGCGGTTCCTTTGCGATCAGACCCGTCTCACGCGCATTCCACGTTTCAAGCAACTTCGGATCCGGCAAACAACCGATCAATCCCGGGTGAATCAGCCCCGCGAAATTAACACCCGGAATGTGGCGCGAACTCGTATATAGCCCGTGAAAGTCCCAGATCGATTTCTGTGCGTGCGGATAGTGATCCGTCAGAAATCCGCCACCGTTTGTCTTCGAGAAGAAACCGTTGAATCCCCACTGACTGTCCGCTTTCGCGCCGATATCCAACAGATCCACCACGAGCAGGTCGCCGGGTTCCGCGCCTTTAACCCCGACGGGACCCGACAAGAAATGGACGATGGAAAGATCGATGTCGCGAACGTCGTCCGCGCTGTCATTGTTCTTGATGAAGCCGCCGGTCCAGTCGTAGGTTTCGAGAATGAAGTCGTCGCCGGGTTTGACCCAGCAGGCCATTGGAATGTCCGGATGCCAACGGTTGTGGACTTGCTCGTTTTCGTAGGCGGATTGGTTCAGGTCGACCTTGATGAGAGTTTCTGCCATTGCGCTCGCTCCTGGTAATGGGCCAGTGGGGGACACCAGCGATCAAACAGACGCCTGATGGCGTCGGATTCACACAGAGAGATATTCGAGAACTGCGGACATCAACAACACAGCCAAAGCACTGATGCGAAGAAGGGACGTGAAGAATCGATGTATGGAGTCAATTAGGTAAATCGCTGTCAATCAGCACAATTACTTTGCACTGCATCGAATCACAGCACAAACCACCGTATTTCCCCTGATTTTTTTGTTTTCCGATCATATCGCGATCCTAATTGGTGCAAAATACTTTCTCTGCACAAGAATAAGCACCATCGATGGGCATCCGAGATGAAATATCAATCACTTGACGATTTTTTGCGCTCCACCGCCGAGCGCAACCCCGGCCAACCGGAATTCCTGCAAGCTGTCACGGAGGTGATGGAAAGCCTTTGGCCGTTCATATCGCAACATCCAAAATACGCCGAGCACGGTCTGCTGGACCGTCTGGTCGAGCCGGAGCGCACTGTCATGTTCCGCGTCTCGTGGGTCGACGATCATGGCGACGTGCAGGTCAATCGCGGCTATCGCATTCAGCACAGCTCCGCCATAGGTCCGTACAAAGGCGGGCTGCGGTTCCACCCGTCCGTCAATCTCTCGATCCTGAAATTCCTCGCCTTTGAGCAGACCTTCAAGAACGCCCTCACAACCCTGCCGATGGGCGGCGGCAAAGGCGGCTCCGACTTCGACCCGAAGGGCAAGAGCCCCGGCGAAGTCATGCGGTTCTGTCAGGCATTCGTCACCGAACTCTTCCGTCATGTCGGCAGCGATACCGACGTGCCTGCGGGCGACATCGGTGTCGGCGGTCGGGAGGTCGGCTTCATGGCGGGCATGATGAAGAAGCTTTCGAACCGCGCCGATTGCGTCTTTACCGGCAAGGGGTTGTCCTTCGGCGGCTCGCTGATTCGGCCCGAGGCCACCGGCTACGGCACGGTGTACTTCGCAGAAGAAATGCTCAAGCAGACTGGGCGCAGCTTCGAGGGCTTGCGCGTAAGCGTCTCCGGCTCTGGCAACGTCGCACAGTACGCCGTGGAGAAGGCGATGGCGCTCGGCGCGAAGGTTGTCACCGTGTCGGATTCGAGCGGCACCGTCGTGGACGAAGACGGCTTCACCAGCGAGAAGCTCGCCGAACTGATGGACGTGAAGAACCATCACTACGGACGTGTGAGCGACTACGCCAAACGCACGGGCATCAAGTTCCTCGCAGGCGAGCGCCCGTGGCACATTCCGGTCGACGTCGCGCTGCCCTGCGCCACGCAGAACGAACTCAACGCCGACGACGCCGAAACGCTCATCGGGAACGGCGTGATCTGCGTCGCGGAAGGCGCCAACATGCCGTCGACGAACGAAGCTGCGAAGCGCTTCGAGAGCCGCGGAATTCTGTATGCGCCGGGCAAGGCCAGCAATGCCGGTGGGGTCGCGACGTCAGGGCTTGAGATGAGCCAGAACGCCATGCGTATCTCGTGGCCACGCGAGGAAGTCGATGCGCGTCTGCACGACATCATGCGAAGCATCCACGAAGTCTGCCTGCACCACGGCCGTCGTGCCGATGGCTCGGTGAGCTACGTCAACGGCGCCAACGTCGCTGGCTTCGTGAAGGTCGCCGACGCTATGCTGGCGCAAGGCGTGATCTGATCGGGACGTTCGTATCGCAACAAAAGAAGCGCTGTCCCAAATGGCAGCGCTCTCTCGTTTCCTAAGGATGTGGCGTATCGAAAGCGAGTAACATACGCGATATCCCTTCCTTTCGGCCGGAGTCCATCAGAATGAACAAGTAATGCCGGATGCGTTTTTGCATCACGCCCTCTCGCTACCTGTTACGCGAGCGCATTGCTTTTTGTTTTGATGAAAACACCATGCCCGAATCAAACCCCCAATTCCCTGATGTCGTAGAACACAACCGCGCCGCCTGGGATCGCCAGTCGGCGAAACAATGCGAATGGTCGCGTCCCGTGAGTGCCGACGTTATCGCAGCGGCGCGCAAGGGTGCCTGGCGTGTGCATCTCACGCCGTCGCCGCTGCCTGCCGGTTGGTTGCCGGATGACGTTCGCGGTCTTCGCGTGCTGTGCCTCGCATCCGGCGGTGGTCAGCAAGCGCCGGTGCTTAGCGCGGCGGGCGCGGACGTCACCGTGCTGGACGTCTCCTGCGCGCAACTCGCCCAAGACGACATGGTCGCGCAACGCGATGGCCTGACGCTCACGACGCTGCAAGGCGACATGCGCGATCTTTCGATGTTCGAAGACGCCTCATTCGACATCATCTTCCATCCGGTATCGAATCAATACGTCCCGGATATTCGCCCTGTCTGGCGTGAATGCTTCCGCGTACTTCGCCCGGGCGGTCGACTGCTCAGCAGCTTCTTTAATCCGGTGGTCTTCGTCGCCGACCGAAATCCCGAGGACGCGAAGCAAGGCATCATTCGCCCGCGCTTCAAAGTGCCGTATTCGGACGTCCGCGATCTGACACGCGACGAACTCGCCGCAAGGCAAGCCGCTGGCGACGCGGTCGTCTTCGGTCACAGCCTCAGCGAGCAGATCGCCGGACAACTCGAAGCGGGATTTTTACTGAAAGGCTTTCTGGAAGACGAGCAGCCGAATCCGCGTTTTGTCATCGACCGGTTCATGCCGACATTCATCGCGACCTACGCCACGAAGCTCTGACGTGGATTCGCCCCACATCACCCCAGCACCGGTATCCAGATCTCCAGCGTTCCCGTGCCGGTGACAGGGTCGAAATCGGCGCTGTAGCGCTCGAAGTCGGGCGCGTCGGCGGCTTGCAGACCCGACTGCGGCAGCCATTGATGCCAGATCGTGTAGACGGTCTTGTGAATCGTGGAGATGTGCGTCTTGTGTTCGAACACGGCGAAGCGTACCGACGGAATCTCCACCCAGCGGAACGACGCGGGCAAGCGATCACGACGCGTCACTTCCACCCCGGCGATGTATTCGAATCCACCGTCGCCATCGGGGTTGCAGCACACGCCGTACGTCACATCGCTTACCTGATCCGGCACGTGGCCGATATGAGGACCGAAGGCCTGCCAAAGCGCGGGAATGCCCTCGTTGGTGGCGAATGTAAACCGGTCGCTCATGCCCGCAATCAACATGGGCGCGGGCGTCTCAAAGCGCGGCGCGGGCAAGGTAACGAACTCAATTTCTTTCATACGAAGGGGCTCCACGAGTCTCAAACCATCAAGGTGACGACGCGCGCGCAACTGCTCGGGCGTGATGCCGAAAGCGTCGGAGAACGCGCGTGTGAACGCCTCGTGAGAGCCATAACCGGCATCCAGCGCTACGCCAAGGATCTCCGGCGCACCGTCGACCAGCGCGTACGCCGCACGAGTCAGACGACGGGCGCGCATATATCGCATCACCGGCCATCCGGTCGTGACGGAGAACAGACGTGAGAGCGAGAAGCGAGTCATCTCGCTTGCGTCGGCGATGTGATCGAGCGTCAGCGCGTCACCCAACCGGACTTCGATAAACCAGAGTGCTTTGGCAACCGGATGCATGGCATTTCCGAGAACGTGTCGGCGTGACTATAGGGCAACGCTGCGATGGCCATTTGATCGTTCTTGCGTGCCACGCTCATTCACCTGCTTTCATCAATCGCCAGAACGTCGTGCGGCCGATGCCCAGCGCGCGGGCGGCTGCGGCGCGATTGCCTCCAGCGGCTTGCAAGGCGGCAAGTGCGGCCTCGCGCGTGACGGTTTCACGTGCGGCAGCGTCCGCCGATGTCGACGCCAGCGATTGGCCATCGCCCCCGCGTTTCTGCGTACCCAGTCGCGCCAACTCCGGAAGCACCTCGTGAAGCGTCTGCGCATGACGCGCGACGTCGGTATCGAGATAGATGGCCGCACGGGCCAGCAGATTCTCCAGTTCGCGCACGTTGCCCGGCCAGTCATAACGATCGAACAGCGGCGCGAGCACGTCGAGAATGAGCTTCGATGCCCGTGCGTCCAATCCGTAATGCGCGGCGTTTCGCGCGAGCAATGTCTGAGCGAGCAGACGAATGTCGTCGCGACGCTCCCGCAGTGCAGGCAAGGTCACTTGCAGAAGATTCAGACGGAAGTAGAGATCGGCACGGAAGCGCCCCTCGGCGACGAGCGCGTTGAGATCGCGATGCGTGGCGGCGATCACACGGACGTCCACCGGCACCGGACGCCCCGACCCCAGCCGCATCACCTCACGTTCCTGCAATACGCGCAGCAGTCGGCTTTGCATTGCCGCAGGCATCTCGCCGATCTCATCGAGGAAGATAGTCCCCGTGTGCGCGATCTCGAACAGCCCGGCCTTGCCCCCGCGGCGCGCTCCCGTGAACGCCCCTTCGTCGTGCCCGAACAACTCGCTCTCGATCAGTCCCTCCGGTAACGCCGCACAGTTGAAGGCGACGAACGGATTGCCGCGTCGCGCGCTTGCGTTATGAATCCCCTGCGCCACCAGTTCCTTCCCGGTGCCGCTCTCGCCCGTCAGCAGCACGGTCGCGTCGTGCGCGGCCCCCGCGCGGGCGAGACGTCGCACCTTCTCGATTTGCGGCGAGTTGCCGACCAGTTCGGCAAGCTCGTGCTTCGCCACGAGATGCTTCGGGCGCTGCGTCGTGCGAAGCGACCTGTCGATGCGCTGCGCCATCTGTGCGTCCTGCACCGTGACCACCGCCCCCGAGCGCATGCCGTGCTCGTAGATCGGCACGCAACTCGTGATGAACGCACGCCCGTCGATATGCGCCAGCCGCTCCTCGACGGCAACGCCATCGTCCGACAACTCGCGAAGGAGCGGTCCGAGCTTGCGCGTGAGTTCGAACTGGCGCGCGCCGTGCGTGGCGACCCGCTCGGCGTCGACGCCCAGCAGCGTGAACATCGCCGGATTCACCGCTTCGAGCTGACCGTTGTCGTCGAATGCTGCGACGCCGTCGCGCATGTGCGCCACGATGGTGTTCAGACGCATGCGTTTCGATTCTTTCTCGCGGCTCACGCGCGCGAGTTCCACCGAGCGCTCGAAGGCTTCCTCCACCGCGCCGAGCGAGTAGAGGAAGACGTGCTCAAGCCCGGCCTCCTGCGCGAAGTCGCACGCCATGCCGGGGCCGATGATGACCCTGCAGCCCTGCGCGGCGAGCGTGTCGACGGCGTCCTGCACCTCGTCGACGGAGCGATACGCACGCTGACGAATCTGGATCTTGAGCAACTGCCCGAGGTCATCCAGTTCGCGCGAGACGGTCTCGTGCAGCACAAGGCCGAGCGGCTGGTCGGGCCAGGTCGTCGTCGCACGCGTGATGGCACTGAGTACGTCGAAGCCGTTGACCTTGACCGTCACGACCGGCACGGAGAGGTTCTCGCGAAGATACGCGCCGTTCGACCCGGCGGCGAGCACCACGTCGACCGCCCCCGACTCCACATACGATTGCAACGCTGTGACCGCCGCGCCATAGCCTTCACGCACGGAATAAAAACGTGCGCGGTCGGTGTAACGCGGCGCGACCGTCTCGCAAAGAGTTTGCAAGCGGCTGATGCTCACGAGCGCGATGCCCGGGCGACGGGAACGAGGATCGAGCGGCGCGGGCGCGACGTGGTGCGGCGGCACCGCACCGGAATGGCTGGGGGTCATGGCGTTGTCTCCGAACTGCTCTGACGGCTTGATGGAACGTTTCATTGGTGTTTCATGAAACGTTCCAAATTCTGTTCGCCGATTTTGCCACATCCGCAGAAAACGGAATGTCCAGCACAAGTCGCTGATTCAATGGTGGAATTTTCGGCATTCTCAAGTGACGTCGCGGCTGGCACGCAGATTGCGAACGGTCTCTCCATTTACCGATAGCTCACACGGAGACCGTCATCATGACTACCGCGACCACACAACGCCGCGCCGAATTCCGCCGTAAGGTCGAAGCCCGCCAGGGCCTGCTCGTGCCCGGCGCTTTCAATGCCCTCTCGGCACGCGTCATCGAAGACGCGGGTTTCGAAGCGCTTTATCTGACCGGTGCGGGCGTCACCAACATGTCGCTCGGTCTGCCCGATCTGGCATTCGTCGGACTGGCCGAGATGGCTGAGCACACGGCGCGTGTGCGCGACGCCGTGTCGCTGCCGATCATCGTCGATGCCGACACCGGCTTCGGCAACGCGCTGAACGTGCGTCACACGGTGCGCGTGCTGGAGCGCAGCGGTGCGGACGCCATCCAGTTCGAAGATCAGGTGCTGCCCAAGAAGTGCGGCCATTTCAACGGCAAGGCGGTGATCTCCGCCGACGAGATGGTGGGTAAGATCCGTGCCGCCGTCGATGCTCGCGAAGACGGCAACCTGCAAATCATCGCCCGCACGGATGCGGCTGCCGTCGAGGGGATCGAAGCGGCCATCGAGCGCGGCCGTCGTTTCATCGATGCCGGGGCCGACATCCTCTTCATCGAAGCGACGGAGACGCTGGCTGACATCGAACGTCTGCCCGCACTGTTCGACCGTCCGCAACTGATCAACATCGTCATCGGCGGAAAGACGCCGACGCAATCGCAGCCGCGTCTGGCCGAACTGGGCTACGGCATCGTGCTGTACGCGAACGCCGCGCTGCAAAGCGCCGTACTCGGTATGCAGAAGGCGCTCGGCACGCTGCGCGACAGCGGGCGTCTGGACGAAGATCCGGCGCTGGTGGTGCCGTTCGCAGAGCGTCAGCGTCTGGTGAACAAGCCGTTCTACGACGCCCTCGACAAAAAGTACGCCGCCGACTGACCGGCACCGCTTTCGATATTCGCAAGTAGGTGACGCATCGATTTGGGTGCGTCGCCCGTTCTATCCCAAGCCGCACCGCATTGCCGCAATCCCGCATCACTGCAAGACGGCATCAAACAAAAAGTATCGGAGACAGACTGTGACGCCCCCCTCGGATTCCCTCGCCGCACGTCAACTGCATTCCCGTAACGCTTCCACCGCCACCCCTCGCGCCCCCGTCAAGATCGGCTCCATCGTCGGCGGCCTCGCGGGCAACCTCATCGAGTGGTACGACTTTCTCGCCTACAGCATCTTCTCGATCTATTTCGCGAAGGCCTTTTTCCCGGGCGACAACCCGACCGTCCAACTGATGAACACGGCCGCGATTGCGGCGGTCGGCTATGTGGCGCGCCCGCTGGGTAGCTGGCTTATCGGTCTGTACGCCGACCGTCGCGGCCGTAAAGCGGCCCTCACGGGCTCGGTGCTGGCGATGAGCGTCGGCTCGATGATGATCGCGCTCACGCCCGGCTACGCGACCATCGGCATCTTCGCGCCTATCGTGCTGATCGCGGCGCGCCTGCTGCAAGGTCTGTCGATGGGCGGCGAGTACGGCACCAGCGCGACGTATCTGAGCGAAGTCGCGCCGGAGAACCGCAAGGGCTTCTTCCTCGGCTTCCTGCAAGTGAGCGTGGTGGCGGGGCAACTCGTCGCACTGGGGCTCATGCTGGTGATGCAGCGCTGGTTGCTGACGGCTGAGCAGATCGAACACTGGGGATGGCGTATTCCGTTCGTGCTGGGCGGCGCGCTGGCCCTGTTCGCGTTGTACATGCGTCGCAACGTAACGGAGAGCGAGGCGTTCGTCGACAGCGCGAAGAAGCGCGAGACGTCGATTGCCCGCGAGGTGTTCGCGCACTGGCGTCAGATTCTGCTCGCCATCGGCATCACGATCGGCGGCACGGTCGCGTTCTACACGTTCACCGTCTACATGCAGAAGTTCCTGGTGAACTCGGTAGGCCTGACGAAAGAGACTTCGACGTTCGTCTCCACGCTCGCTCTGCTGCTGTACATGCCGCTGCAACCGCTGTTCGGGCTGCTGTCGGACGTGATCGGCCGTCGCAAAGTGCTGATGATCTTCGGCGTGAGCACCACGCTCTTCTCCGTGCCGCTCTTTACGGCGCTCGCCCACACGAAAGACCCGCTGGTGGCGTTTGCACTGTCGTTCGCAGGTCTCGTGATGCTCTCGGGCTTTACGTCGGTGCACATGCTGGCGAAAACCGAACTGTTCCCGCCGCGCATTCGCGCGCTCGCCGTGGGCTTCCCATACGCGCTGACGACAGCGATTCTCGGCGGCACGACGGAGTTCGTGGCGCTGCGCTTCAAGGCGAGCGGCCACGAGTCGTATTTCTATTGGTACGTGACGATCTGCGCGGCGATCTCGCTCGTCGTCTATCTCAAGATGCCGGAGACGCGTGGCCGCAAGTTCGACTGAGCGCAGGCAACACGCCCGACGCGATCCGGCGTGGAACGGCATGGATCGGTGAAGGGCGGTACGGTCGTCTTCCTCGCGCCAACGTTTCCGAATTGCGCGCTTTCCCGTGCGTATTGACGGGCAGATTCCCGGTATCCGCCGGATTCGCGAAATCCGGTGACGGATCCGTAAGGTGCGTTGGCCCACGCGTGGCATCGTGGGCCGACTACTGCTGCGGAGTTCTGCCCATGATGCTGTCGCCGATCCCCGACCTCAGTCTTGTCTCGCCTTCCGACGCCGAGGAATTGTGCCGCGCGAGCCTGACGCCGGATGTGGCGCGCGATCTAGAAGGTGCGTTCAATGTCTCGGGACCGTCGTGGTCACTGCCGTTTCCCACCGTGCCGCCTGACACCGACACGGCGTTTCGTTTTCAGACCGATTTTTTGGGACTTGGCGACGATGCATACAACGACATCATCACGCAATGGGTCTGCGCCGTGCAGCACGGGAGCGGCACGCCAGCGTGGCGCGCGTTCGTCGCCCGATGGCAAATGCGTATTCCGGGCGGACATGACCGCTACACGCTGTTCGGGTTTCTGATGCAGAAGTTCGGCAGGATCGACATGCGCCTTCGTCCCGCCGCGCTCGAATGCTTTCTGACGGATGGCCCTGACGGGCGCGCGGCGGTGCAGCGTCACTGGCACCGCGTCGGTCTGGGGAAGTTCTTGCGCGAGCACTGGCCGCTGGTGCAGCGGCTGCTGCGCAGGGCGGGCATGCTGCGGTGACTGGCATCGAAGAAGCGCGACGCAGAAAACGAAAAAGGCAGAAGACCTTTCGATCTTCTGCCTTCTGAAACCTTGGTGCCGACGGCGAGACTCGAACTCGCACAGCTTTCGCCACTACCCCCTCAAGATAGCGTGTCTACCAATTTCACCACGTCGGCTTTGTCCCGCAAGGGAGCGCGATTGTAACGGGAAAATTGGATTTTGTGAATGCTTCGCGCGCCGCGCAACCGTCTTGCGCGCGCGACGCGCTCATCACAGGCACACCCACGGGGGAGATATACGCGCGGTATATCTCAGGCCGCCAACCGTTGCGACCCGCCGACCACCGTCAGCGCCGGTGCATGGGCACCGCCGAAGCCGTGCAAATCCATAGAGTGTCCTTCGCGCAGACGGAAGCGGGCCACCGTCTCCGCCAGCATGCGCGCCTGCTCGCTGAGCATGGCCGACGCGGCCGCCGACTCTTCCACCAGCGCGGCGTTCTGCTGCGTCGCCTGATCCATCTCAGACACCGACCGGTCGATCTGGCTGATGCCCGCGCTTTGCTCGGTCATCGCGCCGTGGATCTCGCTCACCAGACGCTGGACGCGCGTGATGCCGTCGACGATCTCGTGCATCGTCGTGCCCGCCGCCTGTACGCGTTCCGTGCCGCTCTTCACGTTCTGAACGGACGTCTCGATCAGGCCCTTGATTTCCTGTGCGGCCGCTGCGCTGCGTTGTGCCAGCGTACGCACTTCGCCAGCGACCACGGCAAAGCCGCGGCCCTGCTCGCCCGCACGCGCCGCTTCCACGGCGGCGTTGAGCGCCAGGATGTTCGTCTGGAAGGCAATACCGTCGATCACGCTGATGATTTCCGTAATGCGCTCCGACGACTGCGTAATGGCGGCCATCGTGCCTACGGCGTCGGTGACGACCTGGCCCCCGCGCGCGGCGGCGGCGCTCGCGTCGTTGGCCAGTCGCGTCGCATGCTCGGCGGTGTCGGCCGTCTGCTTGACGCTGGACGTCAGTTCCGTGAGCGCGGACGACGTCTCCTGCAACGACCCGGCCGATGCTTCGGTGCGCTGCGACAGATCGCGGTTGCCCATTTCGATTTCGCTCGTGGCCGACGTCATCGACGACACGCCGGTGCGCACGTCGAGCATGACCGAGCTGATCTTGTCGACGAAGGCGTTGAACGACTTCGAGATCTGCGCGACTTCGTCGTGACCGGCGACATCCAGACGTTGGGTCATGTCGCCGTCGCCCGAGCCGATGGTGTCCATCGCATCGCGCACGATCGACAGGCGCTTGAAGGCGCGCGAAGTGAAGATCGAGGCGATGAGCAGCGCGACGAGCGTGAGTACCACCAGCGTGACGATGGTGGCCGTGAGCACGTGTGTGAGGCCCGATGTGGCTTCCGCGCGGTCGAGCGCGACTACCAGATACCAGTCCGTGCCGGGAATGCGCTTGGCCTTGAGCAGCTTGGCCGCGCCGGATAGCTCCATTGAGACCGGCGTCGCGCCGTCGGCAGCCATGCCGGGCAGAGAGTCGGCGGTGAGCGCGGCGGAGACGTCGGTCGACGGTTTGAGCGAGTACTTGCTGTCCGGGTGAGCGATCACCTGACCGTCGCTGGCGACGACCAGCGCGAGGCTCGACGGCGTGGGGTGAACGGCTTTGATGATGTCTTGCACGCCGGTGAGCGCCACGGCACCGCTGATGGCGCCGGTCGTCTGAGCGTCGCGCACGAGCGGCGCGGTGAAGGCCACGTACGGAATGCCGGTCGACGAATCGCCGTATGGCTTGGTGACGGTCAGCTTACCCGCCGCGACCGCGCTCTTGTACCAGGGACGGGCCGTGGGATCGTAGTCCGCCGGTGTAGGTGCGGTGGAGAAGAACGTCTTGTCCGACCAGCCGATGCTGGTGATCGGGAAGTCGTTGGTCTTGCCCATGAGCTTCACGAGGCCGGTGGGGTCACCCTTTTCTACCACTTGCGACGTGGCGACGACCGCCTGCGCCTTGTCGGCCGCCCAGCGCTCGACGGTGCCCGCGTTGCCGTTGGCCACGGCCGAGAGCGTGTGCTCGATGCTGGACATCATGCTGTCGCGCACGATCACGTAGGTCGTGACGCCTGAGAGGATCAGCGCGCCCACGACCGTCAGACAGGTGATGAGCAGAATCCGGGTTCGCAACGAAGTGACTTTCATGGGCTTTCATCGGTAGGCCCGCGTGCGAGCCGTTGATTGGGGGGGCGGCCGCTCAGGCGAATTGGGGGCGCCGTTGCAGCGAAACAGTGAATCCGTTACTTCCATTACGTCTATTACGTCCTTGCTCTCTGCGCTTACGGCTCAACGGCACAATAACTTTAGTGAGCAGGAATCAACGCCCGTGTGCTGCGCTTCAACGGCGCGCCCGATGCCCTCCAACGGTGCATTCGATCGGCGGTTTTTTAATTTTCATTTCGGTCGTTGAAACGCTGATGACTTTGCGTCCGGGTCATTGTCGTCGTGATCGCCCTCATCGATGAACGGCGAATCGGTATCGGGGTTTCCCTTTCGCAACGCAAGGCGTGCCTGATTGGCGAGCGCTTCGTAGCGCTTGCGGAAGCGGGTCAGTTCCTTTTCGTCGAGTTCTTCGAGATCGAGCAAGGCGTTGTGCGCGCCTTCCATCGCACGGATCAGCTCGTCGAGCTTGATATGCATGGCCGCCGTATCGCGATTCTGGGTGTTCTGAATGAGGAAGACCATCAGGAAGGTGACGATGGTGGTCGACGTGTTGATGACCAGTTGCCAGGTGTCGCTGTAATCGAATAGCGGTCCCGTCGCCGCCCAGATGAGGACGAGTGCGACCGCCAGCACGAACGAGACCGGACGTCCGGTCACCGTGGAAAGGTAGCTCGAAAACTTCGAAAACCATTTGCCGTTCATGACCGTCTCCCGTGGATTGAAACGATAGACGGATGATGGCATAGGTGCGCCGGGCGTCGAATTCTCAATGCCTGAGCCCGCTCGCGAGACTCATTGATTTCAGACGCGAATATGAATGCGGTGGCTTTAGCCGCGCTGATGACGTCCCGGTCCGAGGCGTCGGAGTCCAATCCTCAGGGCAAGTCGACCATGGCGCATGAACTGTGCCGGGTATGCCACTGTGCGAATGAGTCGATGAGATATTGCCAGCAGACAAAGATATTGTTGTCGTAATACCGGTGGATCGGCTGGGAAGTAGAGAACTTTCTTTCAAGAGTAAGTCGAAGCGCGAGTGCCGGTTCGCCCCGCATTTCCGGGAGGGGCGAACCCCTCCCGTGATGTGGGAGAAAAAATACCCTTCGGGAGGCAATCAGCGCGATTTAGCGCATGAGCGATTCGGGAAAGTTCAGCGCCGTTGCATGGCAGCCGTCGGCCAGTTCGTCGTCATGCGTCGAGAAAAGGATGCAGCGATCTTTACCGAGTATCGTGAGCAAATCGATCAGCACTGCGCGTGAGGGACCATCGAGGCCGCCGGTCGGCTCGTCTGCAAGGATCACTCGCGGTGCACCGAACAATATCGCCGTCAGATAGAACTTGCGACGCGTACCCGTCGACATTTGCTCGAAGCGCTTTTCCATGTGCGGCATCAGGCTGAAGCGCTCTGCGAGATCGAGGACGTCTGCGCTTACCGTCACCCGACGTTGTGCCGCGCGTTGCTCAAGGAAGCCACGGCCCGTTTGCATGGGTTCCGTCATGCAATCGAACGGTACGACTGCCAGCGCGGCTTTGGCAACGTCCGGAGCGCTCTGCATCGAATGCCCGTCGATCCACACCTTGCCACCGCCCGTATCCACCGTGCCTGCGAGCATGCCGAGCAGCGTCGTCTTGCCGCCACCGCCCTCATCGCGCAACGCGAAGCAGCCCGGACCGGCGTCGAACCGCAGATTCTCGAAAAGGGTGAAATCGTCGTAACGTCGGGTGAGCCCTTCGAAGCGAAGCAGTGACACGTGTTGCATGACTTCGCTCATTTCAGATAAGCCTTGATGACGTGAAGCACGGGTGCCAGTTCGGCTTCCCGCTGCGCCTGATCCGGCTCGTTGATGATGTGGTCGACGAGATGGCCCTCGATCACCGCGCCCATCAGTCCGTTGATGGCGCCACGAATGGCGGCGATCTGCTGAAGGATCTCGACGCAGTCGCCCTCCTCGCTCAATTGCCGCTCCAGCGCCTGCGTCTGCCCTTGAATGCGTCGCACGCGTGCCAACAGCTTGTTCTTGTCCCGAATCGTATGCACGGCTCGTCGCGCCCCTGTCCAATGAAAATCGAATGAAAAAATCGTAACACAAATATACTGGTAGGGAGTATATTGCGGGGCATCGCACACCCCCACCGAGTTTCCTGAAATGGCTGATTTCCCGACCCTCCTCCAGCAAGGCAGCGCCTGGCTGTTCATTCCGAGCGCGATATTGCTCGGCGCATTGCACGGTTTGGAGCCGGGCCATTCCAAGACGATGATGGCGGCGTTCATCGTTGCGATCCGCGGCACCGTCGGACAGGCGGTGTTGCTCGGTCTTTCGGCAACCGTATCGCATACGGCGGTGGTCTGGCTCGTCGCCATGGCGGGCATGTATTTCGGGCGCAACTGGAACCCCGAAGCGACCGAACCGTACTTCGAAGTGGTGTCGGGCGTTCTGATTCTCACGGTGGCGGGATGGATGCTATGGCGTACATGGCGCGACGGTCATCGTGCGCATTCGCATCATCATGCCGACCACGACCACGACCACGACCACGACCATCGGCATGCTCACCCGCAGGTGTTGAAAGCCATCGGCGACGGCTATCAGGACACCCACGAGCGCGCGCACGCCCGCGACATCGAGAAGCGCTTCGCAGGACGCGATGTCACGACCGGCCAGATCGTCATGTTCGGTCTGACGGGCGGGCTTGTGCCCTGCCCCGCGTCGATTACCGTGCTCCTGCTTTGCCTGCAACTGAAACGTTTCGCACTGGGTGCGGGATTGGTGCTGTGTTTCAGCATCGGATTAGCGATGACGATGGTAGCGTCCGGTGCGCTGGCCGCGCTCAGCGTGCGGCATGTGTCGCGTCGCTGGACTGGGTTTGGTGAGTTCGCGCGTAAAGCGCCGTACTTCTCCGGTGCGGTGATCGTGCTCGTCGGCGTGTACGTCATCTATCGGGGCGCTACGCAAATTCTTCTGTACGCCTGAATCGCTCCACCCATCCACTGTCATCCGTGCAGACGGCGCACAAATGCTGTGCGCGTCGCCGTCTGGTTCGCAGTGACGCATCTTCCTAGACTGGGTACCTCAAAGATCACCACTGAGGAAAACCCATGACGCATTTCTTGCTTCGAACCCTGAAACTCGCGACGCTCGGGCTGTCGTTCTCTGCGGCAGTGTCCAGCGTCAGCGCGGGCGAATCGCAAAATGCGTCCGCGCCGACGATCCGCGCCATGCTGGGTGCCGCACCGGTCGATCATCTCGACCCGAAGCGCACCGCGCTCCTCGTGATCGACTTCCAGAACGAGTACTTCACCGGCCGCATGCCGATTCCGGACGGTGCAGCGGCGCTCGCCAACACGCAGAAGCTACTCACGCTGGCCGACCGCACCGGCATGCCTGTCTTCCAGATTCAGCACATCGCGCCTGCCGGTGCCGCAGTGTTTGCGATTGACGGAAAGACCGTCGGGTTCGCCCCTGGCGCAGCCCCCCGTCCTCGCGACACAGTGTTGCAGAAGACGTCCGTCAGCGTTTTCGCCAGTACGGACATCGATGCGCGCCTGAAGAAGCTCGGCGTCGACACGCTGCTGATCACCGGTCTGATGACGCACGCGTGCGTCGCAGGAGCCGCACGTGACGCCGTGCCGTTGGGCTATCGCGTCGTGGTAGCATCGGACGCCACCGCGACCCGCGACATCGTGCGCGCCGACGGTACACGCGTGGAAAGCGCGGCGCTGCATCGCGCCGCCCTTGCGGAGATCGAAGACACCTTCGGCGACGTTATGACGACCGCGCAGATGCTTCAACTTCCGCTGCGCTGACCGTTCCCGAGCGCCCACGCCCAACGCTGCCCGACCTGCCCGACGACATGGATCAATTGCTGGCAATGCGCATCTTTCACGCACTCGTCGAAGCGCGCAGCTTCTCGGCGGCGGGAGAGATGCTGGGCATGTCGCATTCGAGTGTGTCGCGTCAGTTGAAGCAGACGGAGGCGGCGCTGGGCGTGGCATTGGTCAATCGCAGCACGCGTCAGTTTTCACTCACGCCTGCCGGAGACCGGTACCACCGACATTGCGTGGATATCCTCGCGCGCGTAGATGCCATGACACACGCCATGACCGACGAGCGCGAGCAGCCGAGCGGCCCGTTGCGCGTGACGGTGCCGCTGGCCATCGGCACACTCGAACTTCCCGCGTGGTTACCCGCGTTTCGTCTGCGCTATCCGGATATCGAGCTGACGTTGTCATGCAGCGATCAGTACGTCGACCTGCTCGCGCAAGGGTTCGACGTCGCCCTGCGGATCAGCAGCACGCCGCTGGCCGACAGCAGCCTTCAGGCGAAATTGCTGACGGCATCGGAGACGGTGCTCGTCGCCTCCCCCGCCTATCTCTCGCAAGTGGGGCTGCCCCGCACGCCGGAAGCATTGGCGTCGCATCAGTGTCTGCGCTTCGCCGGGGCTAACTCGCCCGACGCCTGGACGATCACCACGCCGGACGCACAGATACATCGTGTATCGCTCTCCGGCGCATTCACCACCGACGCCATCACCGCACTTTTTGCCGCAGCGCTCGCGGGGACCGGCATCGCGGCATTCACCGAACGCACGGTGCGCGCCGAACTCGCGCGCGGCGCGCTGGTTCGGGTGCTGCCGCAATGCACGCTTGGCCGCAGCCATTACTACGCGCTCTATCCCCAGACGCGTCACGTCAACCCAAAGGTACGCGCGTTCGTCGGCTTCATGTCGGAGCATTACCGCGAGTCGTGAGCGCACCACCGGCGCGTTAATAGCGGCCGCCAGACAAGCTTGTGCACCTCGTGCCAGAATCCGGAAATTCGATCCGATCTCGCGAGGCTGTTCTCATGACCGATCCGAAAGACATTGCCCCCGAAAGCACCGCCGCACGTGTGGCGCTGTGGCGCGCGTTGCATCTCGAAGTCGACGCCGAGCCCCCCGTACTTGCCGACGACGTCGGCCTGCGTCTACTGGACCCCCCGGACGACTGGCGCGAGCGCGGCGACATGCATCCGGCATTCACACGACCGTTTCGCGCGTCCATCGTTGCGCGGGCGCGTTATATCGAAGATCTCGTGATCGCGGAAATGAAGCGCGGGGTTCGTCAGTACGTCATTCTGGGCGCGGGGCTCGACAGCTTTGCGCAACGTCATCCCGAACTCGCCGGATCGCTCTCGATTTTCGAAGTCGATAAACCGGGACCGCAGCGCTGGAAACACGACCGTCTCGTGGCATTGGGCTACGGCGTGCAGGACTGGCTGCATTTCGTCCCAGTAGATTTCGAGGCGGGAGAGTCGTGGCGCGACGCGTTGTTGCAGCACGGCTTCGACGCGAGCCAGCCCGCCGTGATCGTTTCGACGGGCGTGAGCATGTATCTGACGCGTGAAGCCAACGGGGCGACGCTGCGCGAGGTGGCGTCGTTTGCGGGCGACGGATCGACGCTGGCAATGACATTTCTTCTTCCGCTGGAGATGGCGGACCCGGAGGTGCGTCCCGGGCTGGAGATGGCCGAGAAAGGTGCGCGCGCGAGCGGTACGCCGTTCATCAGCTTTTTCACGCCGGACGACATGATGGCGTTCGCTCGCGAGAACGGCTTTGCGGACGCACAACACGTGTCTGCCACCTCACTCACGGCACGTTACTTCGCCAACCGTACCGACGGCCTGCATCCCCCGGCGAACGCCGAGGAGTTGCTGATCGCCACGACGTAGTGCGACGGTTGAGAAGTTTTTTCGGTGTCCTGTACTGCGAAACATGCGCGATCGCGATATGCTGCCCCGGCGGTGCGGTTTGCCGCGCATATTCAGAAAAGTCCACTGGAGGGACCGCATGACGCTGACCGAACTTCTCATCCCTACATTCCTGCACATGCTGCGCGGCCAGTCTGCGTGGCTCGACAAGGCGGCCGCGTACGAGAAGGCGAAAGGCAAGGATGCCGATGCGCTGATGACGCTGCGCCTCGCACCGGACATGTACCCGCTCGCCGCGCAGGCGCGCTTCGCGAGCTACCTGTCGATGGAGCCGGTGCATCGCCTGCGTGGCGAAGCCATTCCGGAAGCGACGAAGGAGATTCAACGCGAAGGCTGGAACAGCAGCCAGCGCCCCGGCACCTTCGCCGAAGCCAAGGCGTGCCTCGCTACCGCCATCGAATTTCTCGAAGCGCTGCCGGGCAATGCGCTCGACGCAGGCGAATACATCGATATCGCGCTTGAGTTGCCCAACGGTGTCGTCTTCGACATGACTGGCGAGCAATACGCACGCGACTGGGCGCTCGCGCAGTTCTACTTCCACACCAATACGGCTTACAGCATTCTGCGTCAGCACGGCGTGGAACTCGGCAAGGGCGAGTACGTGGCGCATGCGCTTGCGTACCTGCGCCCGGGCACGCTGCCGAAGGGCTGAGCGCGCTCTGACGGAAGGGACGAGGGGCGGAAGCTTCTCCGCCCTTCTCGCTTCTCACTTCCGACTTCTCGCGATACTCAGAACCTTCAACTCTGCAAGATCAGCGCACCTGCCTGAACGCCAGACGCAGATCGTGAGTCAACGCGTCCGGCTGCTCCCACGCAGCGAAGTGCCCTCCCTTGGCCTGACGGCTGTAATAGATCAGGTTCGGGAACGCCCTTTTTGCCCAGCTCTCCGGGGCTTGATACAGTTCGTCCGGGAATGCGCTGACGGCGACCGGGATTTTGATGCCCTTCGGCGCGAAGAACGCAAACTTGTTCTCCCAGTACAGCCGTGCTGACGACACCGCCGTATTCGTGAGCCAGTACAGTGTGATGTTGTCGAGCACGTCGTCGCGCGTCAGACCTTCCTGTTTGCCGTCGAACACGCGCGCAATGAGTTCGTAGCTGCGCGCATCGTGGTCGAGCATCCACGCTGCCAGACCGACGGGCGAATCCTCGATGCCGTACAACGTCTGCGGACGCGCCGTCATCTCCTGCGCATAGGCGAGGCCATGCGAGTAGAAGAAATCGAGTTGCTCGTAGGCGCGCTTTTCATCCGCCGACAAATTGGCCGGTGCCGGTTTGTGGGCATCGAGCGAGCGCTGGATCTCGTCGGGCACGGCGCCGGGCATGTTTGTGTGAATTGCCAAGAGTCCCGGCGGCGCTTGTACTGCCATCTGCTCGGTCACGGCATCCCCCCAGTCGCCGCCTTGTGCGACGTAATGCTGATACCCGAGCCGCCGCATCAACTCCTCCCACGCACGAGCGATGTGCGCCGGATCCCAGCCCAGTTCGTTGGGTTTGCCCGAGAAGCCGTAGCCCGGCAGCGAAGGAATCACGACGTCGAACGCGTCGTCGGCGCTGCCGCCATGTGCCGTCGGATTCGTGAGCGGATCGATCAGCTTGAGCTGCTCGACGACCGACCCCGGCCAGCCGTGCGTCACGATGATGGGTAATGCGTTCTTGTTCTTTGATCGCACGTGGATGAAATGGATGTCCACACCATCGATGTTCGTCACGAACTGCGGCAACGCATTCAGCTTCGACTCCACGCGACGCCAGTCATAGTCGTTCGCCCAGTACTGCGCCAGCTTCTTCATCGTCTCCAACTGCACGCCCTGCGTGCCGTCGTTCACCAGTTCGCGGCTCGGCCATTTGGTGGCAACGATGCGCTGACGCAGGTCCTTCAGCGATTGCTCCGACGCATGGAACTGAAACGGACGGATGGACGTGTCGACGGCTTGCGTCGATGCGCTAGCCGCTGGCGTTGCCTGCGCCACTTGAGCCACTTGAGCCGGTTGCGCCGCATTGACCCATGCGGGCATGAACAAACCGATGGACGCGAGCGCGGCCGTTACCGCCAGCATATGCATCGAACGCGCAGGACCGGCGCGACGGGGGAGTTTTGCTGAATGCATTTTCTGTGTCTCGGGGGAAAGAGGCGTCAAACGAGATTGAGCTCGACGTCGATGTTGTTGCGCGTGGCCTTCGAGTACGGGCAAGTCTGGTGGGCGGCGTCGATGAGCGATAGCGCAACGTCGCGCTCAAGTCCCGGCAGGCTGACGTTCAGGCGTGCCTTCAGGAAGTACGCGCCGTCTTCGTTGGCGAGGTCGACTTCGGCGTCGACGGCCGTGCCGACCGGCAGTTGAATCTTCAGCTTGCCGGCGGCCAGACCCATCGCGCCGATGAAGCAGGCGGACCAGCCAGCGGCGAAAAGTTGCTCGGGGTTCGTGCCGGGACCGCTCGAGCCGGGCGAGGACAGCTGGACGTCGAGCTTGCCGTCGGAACTGCGGGCCGAGCCGTCGCGGCCGCCAGTGGTGTGAGTCTTGCCGGTGTAGAGGATCTTGCTAGCCATGGTGTTTTCCTTTCGATATGGGTTGAGACTGCCTGCGAGTCTTATTTAAATCGTATCCGATGCAATCGGATGCGATGAATAATGCGACAGGCGAAATCAAAAGTCAACACCTTCCGATTAAATCGGATGCGATGTATATTGTGACGAAATCGAACGAACCCACGAGAACCGAACGTCATGAGCAAATCGAAGCCCACCGAAACCGCGCTGCCAAACCTCAGCGATTTCATGTGTTTCGCGGTGTACTCGGCCAATCTGGCCTACGGACGCGCCTACAAGTCCATTCTTGAAGAGCTGGGCGTGACCTATACCCAGTGGATTGCAATCGTGGCGCTCTGGGAGGAGGACAATGTTTCCGTCAAGCGTCTGGGGGAGAAGCTGTTCCTGGAGTCGAACACGCTCACGCCCATCCTGAAGAAGCTCGAAGAACTCGGCTATCTGAGTCGTCAGCGCGACCCCACCGACGAGCGGCAGGTCATCGTCAGCCTGACCGAAGAAGGGAAGCAACTGCGCAAGAAGGGGGCGCAGCGCGATTTGATTGCGGCGACAGGTCTCGATCCCGAGGAATTCGACCGTACGCAAAAGATCGTCGCGAAAATGCGCGACAGCCTGCTCAGGCACGCTAACGGCGATTGACCGGCCGAGCGTCGTCGGCCCCGCATCGCCCGTGCATCACTCGCCGATCAGAAACGGCGGCCCGAAGCGCGTTGCGATGTGTTCCGTCGACTCGAACAACTCGCGCAAGACCTGACTTGTGCACGTCGGTTGCACGTAGAGATAGAACGCGACATCGGGCAGGCGCGGCAGCCCGTCGGCCTCCGAGAGCACGCGCATGTTGGCGTCGAGCAATTCGGTGGTGCGGGCCGTCACGCCAAGACCCGCGCTGATTGCAGCCTTGATGCCAGTGAGCGTCGGTGAGATGAAGCTCGTGCGCCACGCAATGCCCGCAGCGTTCAGCCGCTCGATGGACAGGCGACGGAACAGACTCAGCTCGTCCGCCATCACGAGCGGCACGGGGGCCGATGAGTTGAAGATGAAGTCGTCGGCACAGATCCACACCATCGGTGACGTGCGCAACTTGATGCCGGGAAAGCCTTCGTCGTACCGCGTCGAGATCGCGAGATCGAGTTCGTTGTCGCGCAGCGCATCCATCAGATGCGGGCTGCGTCCGACGATGATTTCCAGCTGTAATTCCGCCGAGAGTTTCGATAAGCGTCGCAGCATGCTCGGCAGAATCGATTCCGCGACATCGTGCGGCGAACCGATGCGCAATTTCTCCGCCGGTCCGCGCGTCTGCATGACCTGCACCGCCTGATCGTTGAGCGCGAGAATCTTGTTGGCATACGCGACGAGACGCACGCCGTCCGTCGTCATCGTCTTCTGCCGCCCCTGCTTTTCGAACAGCGGGCAACCCATTTCCTGCTCAAGCCGCTGCATCTGCTGCGTGATGGCCGATTGCGTGCGACCTACGCGTGTAGCGGCCGCCGCAAACGTCTCATGCTGCGCAATCGCGACGAAAGTTCGCAGCAGATCGATATCGAGATTTCGCATGGTCGCTCGGAGGGATACTTCAGAAACGTTAATGTTTTCGGGATAAAAATTAAATTGTTCTGTGCAATTTTGGTGGATAACCTGCCTGACACTCAAGCAATATTTATGTGACCGGGGGTGGAAGCCGGCATTGATCGGTCCCCCGCTAATCGATTCGCGTCATTTGCTTTCGCGCACACGACAAGGAATCGACACCCTTCGGTCAAACCCAAGGAGACTCAGGATCATGTGGCAACGACACCTTGCTGGCGCGCTGTTCGCAACACTCGCCATGACGGGCATCACGAACCTGGCGCATGCCGACCAGCTGGCTGACATCAAGGCGCGCGGCACGCTCGTTTGCGGCACGCAAAACGCCAGCGAACCGTACGCCTTCCCCGATGCCGCCACGCGCAAGATCGTCGGCTTCGACGTCGACGTGTGCACCGCGCTTGCGAAAGGCCTTGGCGTGAAGCTCGAACACCGCGCCCTGTCGACCGACGCACGTATCCCCGAACTCAAGACGCGTCGCGTCGACGTGCTTGCCGCTGCCGTCGCCTGGATGCCCGCTCGTGCCGCGCAGGTCGACTTCAGCGATCAGTACTTCGTCGCCCCGATTCGCGTGCTGGTGCGCGCCGATTCGCCGGTGCAAACGCTCGATCAGCTCTCGGGCAAGAAGATCGCCGCCTCGGAAGGCTCCAGCTCGGCGGCGGTGTCGGTCACGCGTCTGCCCGACTCGAATCTGCTGACGTTCCACGACATCTCGTCGGCGTTCCTCGCGCTGCAACAAGGCAAGGTCGAAGGGCTGGTGGCCGGTCAACTGATCCTTGCGCGCTTCGCTAACGAAGCGTCGGTCAAGGGCGGACAGCAATACCGTCTGCTGACCAAGCCGGTGTTCGAAGAGCGCTGGGGCGTGGTGATGAACAAGGGCGAGCCGGCGCTGCGTGAAGCGGTGAACAAAATTCTGGTCGACTACGACAAGACGAACGGCTTGCAGGACAGCTTCGAGAAATGGCTCGGCAGCAAGTCCGTGTACAAGTTCACGCGCGACTACAAGGTCGAGCCGATCAAGGTGCAGTGAGCGAGACGTCGCACAATGTTCGATCTCTCGTTTCTGCTCGAAGACGGTTACCTGAAGCTGTTCCGCGACGGCGTACTGACCACGCTCAAGCTGTTCGTGGTCTCGGGAATGCTGGCCATCGTGGTGGGTATCGTACTCACTACGCTGCGCGCCCTGCCGGTGAAGCTCTTCAAGGGTTTCGTGATCGTAGTGGTGGAGTACCACCGCAACGTGCCGGTGCTGGTGCAGATTCTCGTCTGGTACTTCGGCGTGCCGCAATTGCTGCCGGAGGGGCTGCGCGACTGGATCAACGCGGGTAACACCGAGTTCTTCTTCGCGACAATCGCACTGGCGCTCAACGCCGGTGCGTTCATCTCGGAAGACCTGCGCTCGGGCCTGCGTGCGATTCCGCATACGCAGCAGGAAGCCGCGTGGTCCATCGGTCTCACGTACTTGCAGTCGTTTCGCTACGTGATCCTGCCGCAAGGCATTCGCGTGGCGCTGCCCGCGCTGCTCAACCAGTCGCTGCTGCTGTTCAAGAACAGTTCGCTCGCAATGGCGATCGGCGTGCACGAGTTGCTGTACCGCACGCGTCAGATCGACAACCTGACGTTCCGTACCTTCGACGTGTTTCTGGTGGCCACGATTCTGTATCTGATCGGCACGCTCGCGCTCATGGCGCTCTCCGAGCATTTCGCCAAGCGCCGCACGGCGCCCTCGGGAGTCTGACGATGTTCGAGATTCTTCACGACTATCTCGCACTGTTCCTCGTCGGCAGCTGGCCCAACGGACCGCTCGGCGGTGTGGCGATCACGCTGATTCTGTCGGCGCTGGGTTTAGTGATTTCGTTTCCGATTTCGGTGCTGATCGGTTTGGCGCAGGTCTCGCCGTGGCGCTGGATGCGACGCCTCGCCGGGATCTGGACACGATTCGTGCGCGGCATTCCGTTGCTGATGATCATCTTCTGGGCCTACTTCGCCGTGCCGCTGCTGGTGGGGGCCGAGGTCTCGGCATTCACCACGGCCGTGTGCGCGATCATCGTCTACGAGAGCGCCTTCCTGTCGCAGATCGTGCGTGCAGGTCTCGAAGGACTGCCGCGCGGACAGATGGAAGCGGCGCGCTCGAACGGCCTGTCGTGGCTGCAAAGCATGCGTTACGTGCAACTGCCGCAAGCGCTCGCGAACATGCTGCCGTCCATCGTCAACCAGTTCGTGTCGATCATCAAGGCGACGTCGCTTGCTTACGTGATCGGTGTGCCGGAACTGACGTACTCGGCGGCGCAGGTCAATACGATCACGCTGACCAAGCCGCTGCAAACGTTCCTCGTGCTCGCAGCGTTCTATTTTGTGTTGTGTTTCGCCATTTCCCGATTCGCCGGTTGGCTGGAGCGACGTATCGCCCGCCAACGCGCGGGACTGGCGTAAGCGCAGGGTTCAAGACGGTTTAAGAAGGAGAGCGCGATCATGACCATGCTCGCATTCGAGAAAGTCGATAAGTTCTACGGCGAACATCATGTGCTCAAGGGCATCGACGCCACCATCGGGCGCGGCGAAGTCGTTGTGGTTTGTGGTCCGTCCGGGTCGGGAAAGTCGACGCTGATTCGCACGGTGACACGACTCGAGGCCATTCAGAAGGGACGCATTCTCTTCGAGGGGAAGGACGTGAACGCCCGCGACATGAAGATCAATCAGTTGCGTGCGCGCATCGGCTTCGTCTTCCAGAGTTTCAACCTGTTTCAGAACCTGTCGGTGCGGCAGAACCTGATCCTGGGGCCGACGAAAGTGCTCGGCATGTCACGCGACGAAGCGGTCGCGCAGGCCGAGACGCTGCTCACGAAAGTGGGCCTCGCTCACAAGATCGACGCGATGCCTGCGAACCTCTCGGGTGGCCAGCAGCAGCGGGTGGCCATTGCCCGAGCGCTCGCGATGAAGCCGCCCCTCATGCTGTTCGATGAACCGACGAGCGCGCTCGATCCGGAGATGGTGCAGGAAGTGCTGCAAGTCATGCGCTCGCTCGCGGACGAAGGCCTGACGATGATGATCGTCACGCACGAAATGGGCTTCGCGCGCGACGTGTCGAGCCGCGTATGGTTCATGGATCAGGGCCAGTTGCTAGAAGACGCGCCGCCGTCGGAGTTCTTCAGCCAGCCGAAGCACGCACGTGCGCAGCGATTCCTGCAAGACGTGCTGCGGCCGTCGCCGATGATCAGCGTGCCACGCGATGCGGTGCCTGCGTGATGGCGTTCCCCGCGCGCGCGAACTGAACACATCGAACAAGCCGAACACACGATAGCGCCTCACCCGCGCACCTCATATAACAAAGCAAAGCACTACGGAGAAGACTTTCATCATGTCCACGACTCAACTTCCCGAACAACGTCAGGCCGCCGTGAGCGACGCCATTGCCGCCATGAAGGCCGCGCTGGCCCCGGCGGGCGAGACGCGTCCCGCATTGGCCGAAGTGCTCGAACAGGTCAAGGCGCTCGCCGCGCGCACTGCCCTCTGGAGCGAAGCCGACTTCCCGCCGCCGACCGACGGCGAGCTGCAAGCGCGCTATCTGATTCATGAAGATGCCGACAAGACCTACGCCCTGTATCTGAACGTCATGCGTCCCGGCAAGAAGATCACGCCACACAACCACACGACGTGGGCGTGCATCGCGGCGGTCGACGGCGTGGAATACAACTACGTCTATCGCCGTACCGACGACGGCAAGACGCCTGGCGTCGGCACGCTCGAAGTGAGCGACACCGTCGTAGTGGACCCGGGCCACGGCATTGCACTGGCGTCGGACGACATTCACGCGGTCGAGATTCAGGGCGACGCGCCGATCCGCCATCTGCACATGTACGGCCGTGCGCTGGAGACACTGACCGAGCGCATCACGTTCGATCTCGCCAAGGGCACGTACCAGGTGATGGACATCGGCGTGAAGACGCGCCGCTGATTCTCTGACTTCCTGACGCAGCACTGACCGTCGGCACACGTATCGCCGACGGCAAGCGAGAAGACTCACCGACGGCGCGACTCCGTTCGCGTCACCCGAAGCACACCGCCCATGCCACTGGCACGAGCGGTGCGGGCCTGCTCATGCCTGCGTTTTGGCGTGCCTTCGAGCGCTTTGACATGCGGCAGGCGAAATTGATTAACGACCTAACGTTACGACACCGGCTATGACTTCGTTCACTCCTCATTTTGTGTCGCCTGCCCTGCTCAAGGAATGGCTGCACGACGGCGCCGAGATTGCCGTGTTCGACGTGCGCGAGCACGGGCAGTACGGCGAGGCGCATCTCTTCTACGGCGTGACGCTGCCGTACAGCCGTCTCGAACTCGACATCGTGCGTCTGGCGCCGCGTCGCGACGCGCGCATCGTCGTCTACGACACCGACCAGAGCGTGGCGGTACTGGCGGCGCAGCGTCTCGATGCGCTGGGCTATTCGGATGTGTACGTGCTGGAGGGCGGCACGCAAGCGTGGCAGGCGGCGGGCTTCACGCTGTTCGCCGGGGTGAACGTGCCTTCGAAGACCTTCGGCGAACTCGTCGAGATGGCGTATCACACGCCGCGCGTCACGGCACGCGAGCTTGCGGCCATGCGTGAGCGCGGCGACAACGTGGTGATTCTCGACGGACGTCCCGTCAACGAATATCTGAAGATGACGATCCCGTCGTCCATCTGTTGCCCGAACGGCGAGCTGGGGTATCGCATTCGCGATCTGGTGCCGGACACGACCACGCCCATCGTCGTGAATTGCGCGGGTCGCACGCGCAGCATCATCGGTGCGCAGACGCTAATCAACCTCGGCATTCCCAATCCGGTGATGGCGCTGGAGAACGGCACACAGGGCTGGTATCTGGAAGACCTGCCGCTGGAGCATGGCAGCACGCGCCGCTATCCCGACGCGGTGTCGCCCGCCAGCGTCACGCAAATGCGCGAAGCCAGCGGTGCGCTCGCCGAGCGCTTCGCCGTGCCGGAAGTCGATGCGCCGACGTTTGCGCAATGGGCGACGGATACGTCGCGCACGCTGTTCCTTTGCGACGTGCGCACTCCTGAGGAATATGCCGCAGGCACGCTGCCGGGGGCGCAGCATACGCCGGGCGGGCAATTGATTCAGGCGACGGATCAGTACGTGGGCGTGCGTCATGCGCGCGTGGTGCTGTTCGACAACGACGGCGTGCGCGCACCCATCGTCGCGAGCTGGTTGCGTCAGCTGGGTCACGATGCTTACGTGTTGCGCGACGGTCTTAACAGCGGGGCATCGCTGGCTGTGCCGACGCCGGGTGTCGATACGACGCTGCCGGAGATCGACGTCGCCACACTGAAGACGGCACTGGCCGATGGCAGCGTGACGGTGATCGACGTGCGTCCGAGCATGAGCTTCCGTCGTGAGCATGCGACGGGTGCGCAATGGGCGATTCGTCCGCGTTTGCCGAAGCTGCCTGCGTCGGGCAATGTCGTGCTGATCGCCGACGAACGGGGTGTGGCCGAGTTGTTCGCGGCGGATTGGCGTCGTGAGCATGCGCAGGACTCGCGCGCGTTCTCGGTGCTTGCGGGGGGCTTCAAGGCATGGGTTGCCGCCGGTTTGCCGGTCGAGGCCACACCGGACTCGCCGCCGGACGCCGATTGCATCGACTATCTGTTCTTCGTGCATGACCGTCACGATGGCAACAAAGCGGCTGCGCGTCAGTATCTGGCGTGGGAAACCGGTCTGCTCGCGCAACTGGATGAGCATGAACGCGGTGCTTTCCGTATTGGTGATGCCGCCGTCGCGAAGTAAGCTGTGACGTTCGGCGCGCAGGTGACCTTCCCGGTCCTGCGCGCCGACGATGCACGACCTGAACCGTCCGAACCGTTCTCTCTACGCCAGACCATGTCCCGACAATCCCCCCCGTCCTCCCCCTACACGCCTTCCGCCGAACACGATGCGCTGCATCATGGCCGCTCGGCGCGCGTTGCAACGCGCCTCGTTAAAGGCGGCATGGATACTGCCGTTATCGGCGGTCGTGCCGTCAACCCGCCGGTGGTGCGCGCGTCTACGGTGTTGTTCGAATCGATGGACGACATGAACGATGCGCGACGCCGTCGCGGCACCGAGCGCATGTTCACGTACGGTGCGCGTGGCAACCCGACGGGCTTCGCGCTCGAAGATGTCGTCGCCGGGCTGGAAGGCGGATATCGCGCGCGTCTGTTCCCGACGGGACTGGCGGCGATCTCGATGGTTTTTCTCGCCTACGTGCGCCCTGGCGATCACGTGCTGATTGCGGATTGCGTGTATCAGCCGGTGCGTCATTTCGTCGAGACGTTCCTCAAGCCGTGGGGTGTGCACGTCACGTTCTTTCGCGCGGATGGTAGCGACGCTGCCGAGCACATGACGGCGCGCACGAAGATGATTTACGTGGAAGCCCCCGGCTCGCTCGTCTACGAGATGTGCGACATTCCGGCGCTGGCCGATCTGGCGCATCGTCATGGGGCGCTGCTGGTCGCGGACAACACATGGGGATCGGGCGTGCAATGCCGTCCTCTGATGCTCGGGGCGGACATCTCGGTGATGGCCGCGACGAAATACCTGAGCGGCCATTCCGACGTGATGATGGGCACCGTCACCACGACGCAGGAAGTCTGGCAAACGCTCTCGACGATGGCCGACGCGCAAGGCGTGGCCGTGAGTCCAGATGATGCTTATCTGGTGTTGCGTGGCACGCGCACGCTGGCGGCGCGTCTGGCGATGCACGAGCGCAATGCGCTGGAGGTCGTGCATTGGCTGGACGGATTGCCGGACGTCGCACGCGTGTTCTGTCTGGCACTGCCGAAGGACCCGGGGCACGAATTGTGGCGTCGGGATTGTCTGGGCACGAACGGGTTGGTGTCGTTCGAATTTGCCAACGCGACGCCAGTGCAAGCGGACCGCTTCGTCGATTCGCTGAAGCTGTTCGGCATCGGTGCATCGTGGGGCGGCTTCGAGAGTCTGGCGACGGTATCGAACGTGGTCGGCACGCGCACGTGCGAAGACTGGTCGCATGCCGGTCCCATCGTCCGTCTGCACATCGGTCTGGAGGATCCGCAGGATCTGATCGACGATCTGGCTGCGGCGTTTGAGACGGTTTTTGGGAAGTGATTTGCCGGTCGCGCGCAGCGGGTTGGCGCGCGACCTCATTGCGGTGTGCGACTACTTCGCAGGTGCTGCCGGTGCCGGATGGCTGCCGTCGAGCGTCGTCAGAATCTGATGCGCTGCGCGCAGCCGCTCCTCCATCGGGTAATTCTTATTGGCGAGTAGCACAATCGCCATCTGCTTCGACGGGACGAAGGCCACATACGTGCCGAACCCGCTCGTCGATCCCGTCTTGTTGACCCACGAAACGGGCGCCGGTGCCATCGGTGGCGTGAGTTCGCGTGCAGGGGTCGATTCCATCGACATCCGCGTGGAGTTGCCCTCGATCAGCGCTTCGATCGTAACGGGATACGGATACTGTTCCCACGCGAGGTCTTGCGTCATCGGCGCATCGAAAAAGTAACTGGTGCGCGTCGCGTAGATCGCGTGACGCAGACGCCGATCATGGACCGCCTCCCCGATATTCGCGTTGACGAAGCGCAGCAAGTCGGAGGCGGTCGTCTTCACACCGTACGCCTCCTGCTCGAACACACCGGGCGAGACGCGAGTCGGCTTGCCGTTCTTGTATCCCCACGCGTAGTTCGCTTGCTGATCTTCCGGCACCTTGATGAAGGTGTGCTTCAGATCGAGCGGTTTGAAGACGTGATCCGACATAAGCGTGGGGAAATCGCCGTGCATGGCACGAGCGGTAATCCAGCCGAGTGCGCCGATGCTGATGTTCGAGTACGTGCGCGCGGTGCCGGTCGGCTTGGCGGGCTTCCACGCTTTGAGGTACTGGGTCATCTCGTCGATGTTGGTGACGTTGTCCGGCACTTGTTGCGGCATGCCGCCGGTGGTGTGCGTGCCGAGATTCAGCAGTTTGACGTCGCCGAACGGTGTGCCCGCGAATTCTGGGGCGAGACGGCTGACTTTGTCAGTGAGGGAGAGTGCGCCAGCGGCTTGCGCATACGTAGCAAGCGTGGCGGTGAAGGTTTTGCTGACGGAGCCGATTTCGAACAGGGTGTCATCGGTCACAGGTTTGTTGGCGGCTTTGTCGGCGACACCGTAATCGAAGACATAGGAGTGCCCGTCGAAGATGATGCCGACGGCCATGCCGGGAATGTCCTGACGCGCCATAAGCGGCGCGATGGTCTTATCGACGAGCGATTTGATCTCGTCTTGCCGGGGATTCGTCTGAACTTGGGCACCGGCCTCGGCGGCATAACTGCGCGCACTGAAGGCCATCCAGCTGATAGCGGCGGTCGCTGCGAGGGCAGCAAACAGGGTGATATGGGGTTTTGTCATCGATGCTCGTCTCCGTATGGGGGCTCACCGGGACGTACATTCTGCATCGCCGTGAGCTGTGGACGAAGCGTAAACCCAAAGGGGATTGGGTTTGTGCAGGTTTCATGTAACCGTTGTAACGGTTGCAACTCAGATGACGTCAATCAATTCGGGCATTGCGCGAACGCCGCGTGCTGATCGCGATGCGAGGGATGTACCGGCTTAAAGGGGGGGGCATCCCGCCGCCTGAGGAAAGCCGGGTATCAGCCGTGCACGACGCCCGAAGTATCGCTCTCGGACTTCCCGAAAACCGCATTTCGCTCATAGATCAATGACGCGATACCCGCAACCGAAACCACAGTGTTCAAAATCGGCATGATGGACAGTTGCGCAAACATCGTTAGCACATTGACGATCACCGCCACCAAAAGGACGATTAACGCTATCCGCCAAACGACTTTCGTACACCGCTCCAGGCTCATGGCCATAACTGAGAATCCGAGCGTCATTAGAAATACGTTTGCGATGGTGTTCGCAAAAATCGATATTCTTTGGGGTAATGGTGCGCCGTTCAAAGAATAGTCGGCTCCGATCAACGCTAGAACAAGAACAAATGCGTTGAATACAGCAAAATAACAAAAAGCAACTTGTGCAATCAGAAAATTGTCTTTTCGGGATTTCTTTTCCATCGAACATTCACTCTCATCAATCAGACTCCGGGCTTCGCCGCGGCAACATTCGGGCCCTGTATCGACTTTCGCCCTCGAACGACCGAAATTACTCCTCCCAGTGAGAGGATGCCCAGCAGCATTGGAAGCGGCCCGGGTTTGACGGTCATTAACTGCGCACTCCAGATTAGATTTAGCAAGAAGATGCCCAGCGTCACTCTCCATACCAGCATGGAGCAACTTGAGAGACGCCTTGCCAAAGCGTAATAGACGACGACCGAAAATATTTCAAAAATCAAGGCAGCGGTGAGGACAATCGGTCCCTGCTCAACGGAGATACCCGGGGCCAGAGAGTATGGGCTGGCACCTGCCAACAAGATGAGTGCATCCAAAATACTCAACATCGCCAGCAAGTAACACGCAACCTCCGCAAACGCGAAGCTATCGTCGCCCGCGAAGTTATCAAAATGCTTGTCGATCCTCACTTCCTCGCGAACTGGCCATGAGGGAGTCTTTTTTCGATTCATGTACCACAACCTAAAATTCCGCCTCATCGTTGGAAACAGCGCTATCAGACAGACAAGGGTCGCCCCGATGAGCGGAGTAAAAATATACAGAAACCATTTATTCACTTTTATATCGCATACCTAATTATTGTGCCAATCTTAAGAAAATCAAGACTGTAGATTACGACTCCCGATGCGGTCGGTAGCCAATAGCAAAGTCCTTAAAGATATCTTTGCTTCCCTATTGAACGAGCAGCGACGACCCTCCTCGACTCCGAACGCGCCAAACTCACCACCTTCCGGAAATTATTTAACTTCAATTACTTTCGCCAACAGAGCGACAACTAGCTGTCCTAATTTTCGTCGGACGAGGAATAGGTTTTTCTAGCCTTCTTGTTTTCGTTGTCGAACGGCTTTATGTCTAGCATATGGGCATTACTTGCTAGACCTCCTAGAGCGACAAGACCAAACCCGAGAAAAAAAAGCCATCCACCAAATGGGACCGGCGGCACGTATTTGACGGCAATCACCATGATGGATGCTCCTAAAACTAACAGGCCCTCGCGTACCCAGCGGGAAAAATTCCCATTCTCAATAAACTTTATTTTCACGACCACCTCCTGTTTTGATTTAAGAAACGTGACAAAAATTTATTGGCTATCGCCTGAGCTTCTTTCGAAGCCGAACTATTGTTGATGACGTTTGCGGTTTCATTAATCGCCGGACTGAGGGCAGGAATCCGGTCGCCTAGAGGTTTCGCGAAGAAATTTACCGTACCCTTGACGGCGTACTCACCCATATCAGGCTTCATCATTTGGACCACCGCGTTGGCAACAATTCCAGTCGCCGTGGCAATTTGAGATGCCGTTTTCAGTGCAGGTGCATACGGAGTGGGCACATAGGCTCCTGCAGCGGTGATGGCACCAAATGGACCCGCAGCGGTGGAAATGTCACCGGCAACATCTGCGACTGTCCCTCTTAGGTCGGTTTCGACCGGAGTTGGCACGTATGTGAAGGTGAAGGTGACGGGGACTTGCCCCGGAACAGAGGAGTCGTAGTCTAGGAGTGCTCCTTGTCCCGTTGGGTTTCGTAACTCTTGCGGGCTTTCTTATAACCGGTTCCAAAAGGACGGATTTTTAAGAAGCGTGCACGGCCGCATAGTCCGCCAATAGCCATGGCGGCGAATCCTAGTAATGCAAGGGAGGCGCTAAAGTACGAGGGGGTAGCGAACTCGACCGTCAAGTACGAAATAGCTGCGCCAGCCACGATTAGTACCGTGCACATCCAGTCGGTCAGGTTACCGTCTTCAATTATTCTCATTTTTTGTTACCTTCTTGATTGTTGATTTCACTGATGCCATTGAAAAACGAATTGAATTTATTTTGAAGTAGTTTAGAATAATCGCTTGAATTAAAAATGTTGGCTGTCTCATTAATTGCTGGACTTATCATCGGGTATTTCGTAGATAATTGATCCACTATTAATGCGCTACCGCCGCTTGTCCAATATTGGCCAACATTTGGCTTCGCAAGTTGGACCACTGCGTCGGCCGCTACTGCGGTGACGGTCGCAATGAAGGATGCAGTGGCAAGCCCGGGGGAGTAGGGTGACGGAATTGAAGCGCTAGCCGTTGTGATCGCGCCAAATCGACTTGCTGCAGTCGATACTCCTCCCGCCAAATTGGCCACCGTTTCCCTAGCATCGGTTTCGACCGGGGTCGGCACGTATGTGAAGGTGAGGGGGACTTGCCCCGGAGTTGCAGATTCGTAGGTCGACATGATGTACGCCTGCAGTTCCCTATCCACCTTCGGCATCGATTGAACGATCAGCGGATTTCCTTGAGCGTTTTCCATGCGGGTATCGATCCATCGTGCTCCAGTATCGGAAGGGGTGCGTCCGTTCAATTCCTCTACGACGCCAGGTGGCACAAACGAGCCGTCGGAGTATTCAATGCCCATAAGTCGCAACTGATCCTCAACTTGCTCCTTGCTGTATTTGCCGTTACTTCGGTTTGCGATGTGTTCGGCAAGCGTTCTATCCGGATCCCCCAACTGCCGATTAAACCGATCCGTATTGAATCCGGTGAACGCGCCTGAACTGCCACCGGCCATCGCACCGACCGCTGTGCCTAGGCCTGTTGCGACAATCTGGCCGAGGGCCTCGTCCATGTCGGCGTTTCCGGTGGGGCGCTTCTTGCGGATGTCGTCGCTCACGCCGTTGAGTACGGGGCCGAGCTTCGAAGTCAGCCCTGCGCCTAATGCACCACCTAATGCATTGCCTCCACCCAACCCGGCGACGAGCGCGCCGCCTGCCGCGTGCATCGTCGCGCGATAGTCGCCGCCTTCAGACCATTGTTTCGCCTCTTCCAAGTACTGCGCTTTCAGCGCGGGATCATTGGTCTTCTCGGCAAGCTTTTCTGCCGCTTCCGCCTTCTTGTCCGCGTACGTGCCGATGTCGCGTGCGACGGCTTCGCCTGCTGCCGTCGCTGCCTGCATCAAACGTGATTGATCGCTGAGAAGATTCTGCAAATCTGGCGTCCGCGTGACCGTTCCATTCAGGTCCGCAGTATCTCTGTTGAGATTCGCCAAATCTTGCGTCTGGTTCGCCGCGTCGGTGATGACAATCGTCCCCTCGCTTACGCCGGTGCGAGTTGTCGCGCGCTCGCTGCCGCTTTCCATTTGCGGCAACATCGGAGAAATCCCACCCTTGTTCTTGCCCGACGTCTTGCCAGTAGTACGTTCGTTAGCACCCCCGTTGCCGACGGTGAACCCGCCGCCGAAGCCGAAGCTGTTCGCGCTGTAGTCGGAGTGGTTTTCAACGTCGCTGAACGTCAGCGTGCCTGTCGTCAGGCGGTTCTTTGAGGCGTCCGCTGTGCTCGCGATGTACGCGCCCTTCAGATCCGTATTCCCGGCGACAGCGATGTCGAAGCCGCCGTCTCCCGCCTGCAATCCCGACTGCTCGATTACGCCCGCGTAATTTCCGCTGGCATTACCGCGTGCATAGCTGGCGCTTCCTGATGCACCGCCCATACTGAGATTCACGCCGCCGCCCATGCTTTGCTGATGCGCGGATCCTTCGGTCGTGTCCTGCACGCTGGCCACGTTCAGGTCTCCACCCACGCGAGCGATGACGGTCTTCGCATCGACAACCGCCCCCACGATGTTCGTATCCCCACCGCTAACTATCACTGCGGTGTTGCTCGCGCTGATGTGCGTGTTGTTCTGGAATGCCGAATCCGTGTTGGCGTCGCCGTTCCCCTTCGACACGGAAGCGGAGATACCGAACCCACTCGTCCCGTATGACACCCCAAAGCCAGCATTCTTCGATTGGTTGTCGCTGCGCATCGACTCGGTGTCGGTGCTGTTGCGCAAGTTGACTTGATTGGTGGCTTGAAGGAGGACGTCCCGGGCGTCGACATTTGAACCTGTGATGTTGACGTTGCCTTTGCCCGAGGCCGCATCCCCAGTGGCGATCAACGCGACGGTGCCGCCCGCTCTGATGTTGCTGGCATCGTTCTGCGTCATGTCCATCGACGAGGTCGATTTGCTGCTCGACGACCCCCAGCTCAGCTCGACCTTACCTTCTGGCACCTTGCCTTTCTTCAGTGCATCCAGGGCCGCCTTGCCTTCGCCATACGCACCGTATGCGCCACTCCCCGCCGCGTAACCTCGCAGCGCGGACACCCGTGCGTCGCCGCCGTTGTCCACCGCTGCACGCGTCTGATTGGCGACGTTCTGCACGGCGTCGATGACCGGCGACTTGATCGCCAGCGTGAAGCCGGAGCGCTTCATCTCGTGCGTCTCGTCCTGATGCTGACGATTGACGGACGATTCGATCGTCACGCTCTGGCCAATCCCCGTGACGTCACCGGTCGCGACGATATCGCTTCCGCGAATCAGCAACTCATTGCCAGCGATCATGCTGACGTTTCCATCGAGCGCCCCCACGAGACTCTTGGTCTGCGTCACGCTGCTCTCGTTCATCCGGTCGCGTTGCTGACTACTGCCATAAGACACGCCCACCCCGCCGGACATACCGAACCCCGACCGCTTTTCCTCGTAGGAGGAATGACTCTCGCTCTGGCTCTCCGTCGACTGAATAGTGAGATCACGCCCTGCCTGAAGCGCGACGCCCTTACCCCCGACAATCGTGCTGCCTCGCACGCTCAGGTCATTACCCGCGACGATGGCGACGGCATCGGCGGAGATCATGCTGCCGTTCGCTTGCACCGTCTTCGAATCCATCGTGCTCGATGTGCGCTTGCTACTGACGAAGCCGCTGCGACTGCCTTCATGACGGCCGTGATATTCGTGGGTCTCGGTAACTTCGCCGACGACCACATCCCGCGCGGCCGCGAGCATTGCCGTCCCACGTTCGAGCGTGATGCCGCTGCCAAGCAAGTTGATGTCGTTGCCGGACGCAATCGTGAGACTGTCCCCCGCGTGCACGGTAGTACCCATGACCGCGTCATCGGATCGATACGACGACTCCGAGTAATCGCTGTCCGCGCTGCTGCTTCGCACGGTGGACGTCGTCACCGCAGCCTGTAATGTGACATCGCCCCGGGCCGCAATCGCGCCGCCTCCCTTGAGGTTGATGTCCGCCCCGGTCGCGCTCAGATTGCCGCCCACGCCGATATTGGAAACACCCCCGACAGTCACCGCGCTGCCCGTCGCCGCGTTGATGTTGGTATCGGATACGCCGTTCGCGCGGGAGACGACCTTCTGCTCGCCCGTCTGCACGGTGCTCAATTCCCAGTTGCCGCTTACCGCCATGCCGAGATTTCCGCCGACGTTCAACGTGCCTGCGTTTTGCTCGAAGTTGCCGCCAGTGGCGATCACCGCATCGCCCGTGACGTTAAGCGTCGCGGCGGGACCGAGCGTTGTCGAGGTGCGCGTCGCCCCGGTGTCGCTGACCTGATCGACACGGTTGACCGTTGTGTTTAGCTTCAGATCGCCACCCGCTTTCAATGCAAGGCTTCCTGCATTCACCGTCGCAGAACTCAGGTCGACGTCACCGACTGTGGACAACGTCATCACCCCGCCGCTCTGCAATGCACCGAAGGCGTTGTCGATGGACTTGCCATCGACCGTGAGCGTTCGCTCAGCGCTGAGCGTGCCGCTATTAGTGAATTGCTGCGTGTTCTTCAGATCGACGTCACGCGCAGCGATCAATGGGCCGTTCATGGTTTGCCGCCCCGTCTGCGCGAGATAGACGACCGGTACCAATACGGCTTGTCCGTCGACGACCTGCGTTTGCATCACGATCACGTCGCTCGTTAGCGCTGCAACTTGTTCCGCCGACAGGCTCATGCCAAGCGGCAGGTTCAGCGACTTGGCGAGCGCAGCACCGGAGGTCATCATTACCTCGAACATGCTTTCCGTATCGCCGAAGGGGCCGAGCACAGCACGTCCGGTGAGCGCTGTGATCTGATTTCGGACCAGTTGCTGCTCGTACATGCCGTCGCCCAGACGTTTGATCACCGTTTGCGGATCGACGCCGATCTGCTTGAGGTAGTAATCGCTGGAGATAAACGTCTTTGCGTTGGTAAAGGCTGGATTCGATTCGATGACGTACCTGGCACCCGGTGCGGTAGTCGGTCGGAACAGGCCGCCTTGCGGGATCGTCAGGTTCGCAATTACGTCTAACGCGACGGCGTTGGCGATGACCGGATCGATAAGTATTCCGTCGTGCTGGAACGAGGTGACGCCGGTGTTTGCGCCGCTCGCATTCCCGCCGAACGCACCGACGTTTACCTCTGTCGCATTCTGTCCAGGCAGTAACCCGAGCGATGGCGTGCCCGCACTCCCTGCGGTGTTCTCAACGCTGACACCCGAGCCGGAGAGCGTGCCGTTGGCGACGAAGCTCGATTCATAGGCGGGAAGCGCATAAGTACGAACGTCCGCAGGCGCGACCTGCGAATACCCACCGGGGCGTTGGGTCGTGAAGGTCGCGTCGCCGAAAGGAAGCTGCCAGTCATGCTTGCTGTTGTCGTAATTGTTGTAGTGGTAGTGCCCTGAGTATCTGACGGTGACCGCAGGTGCGGCCTGATCCCGCCAGCTGTTCTGGTCCAGCGTCGAGGGCATCGCGATGTCACCCGTCGCGGAAACCGCACTCCAGTAGTTCTGGAACAGACCCACCGCCGACGCATTCAGGTTCGCGCCCGACATGATCTGCGCCTGCGGGCTGATCGACGTCACGGTGTTGGCCGTCGCCACACCCCAGTACGACGTGAACATGTAATCGCTGTTCCACTCCCCGCCGTGCGGTTGCTCGATGTAGACGCCGCCGATGGCGTTCGGATTCTTGGTATTCACCTTGCCCGTCCGTCCACTCAGGCTGATGCCGAGACGGGCAATCAGCTCGGGATCCACCGACGAACTGAATCCCGAGGTTTGCATCGCACGCCGCGTATTCGTCACCTGATCCGCGTGCAGCGCCATGTCCGCGCCGGACTGAATGAGCGCCGAGTGATTTTGGATTCGGCTCGCATTGACGTAGCGACCGCTTGCGTCCTTGAGACCGGCAATAACGACGCGGCCTAGACCATAGATGGCTGTCGTCGCTTGTGAATCGGTACCGGTCGTGTCGTCGACGTTGTCGATGAACGGTGCGAGCAATTCCAGCGTTCCGTCGGCATTCGTCGCGCCAATCAGTGCGGTCGCGCCGATGTTCGATAACTGCGATGTGGCGGTGAGCGAGACATCGCCACCCACGAGCGAGCCGACATTGCGCAACGTGCGGGAATGCGTCGCGAGGGTTCCTCCGACAGTGATCGAGCCGTAGTTTGTGATGTCACCAGCGGTCACCGTCAGATGACGGATCGCCGAGAACGCGCTGCCGTTGGTGAACGTGCCCGGCAGCGTGATCGACAGATTGCGACCCGCTGCGAATTGGAATGTCGGCTGGAGCGTGAAATCCCCGCTAACGTTGATCGCCACATCCTGAGTCGCACGATATCCACCGCCGCCAGCGAGCGAGGCGGCACTGACGCTGAGATCCCGAGTGGCACCGATTTCACCACCGGCGTTGGTGAGGACTCCCGTTGTCGCCAGCGCAATGTCTCCGGGCGAGCCAGCAATGTTGCCGATGCTGCCGCCAGTGTTGTCGAGCGTGTCGGCATTGACGCTGACGCTCATGCCGCTTAACTGCGCGCCGTCGATATTGTCTATGGCGGCGGCTGTCACAGCCACACGCCCATTACCTGTGATGACACCTCCACGGTTGACGGTTCTGCCGGTGCTTAGCATCGCCGTGTCGCCATTCCCCAGATTGCCGACAAGGCCGTCCGTGTTGTCAATCGTCGTCGCGCGAACGGAGAGGGTGTCGTTGCCGCTCTCGGTGCCAGACTGAATCCGTCCCCGAACATTGAGCAGGTCCCCGTCGGTGCCGAGCGAGATGGACCCCAGCGACCGAATCAGACCGTGTGAATTGATGAGGTTGCTAAGGATGTTGGCCTGAAAATCACCGCGTGAGGACAGCGCGCCTTGCGTGTTATCGAGATGAGCCGCGAGCAGCGACAACTGACCGCCTGACACGATCTCGCCGCCGACATTCGTTAGCGTTCCAGTCCCCCCTCCCGGCGCGATGGTCAGTTTCCCCGTACCGGCAGATAGAATCTTCCCGCCGTTATTGTTGAGCGACGATGGCGTCAACGTAAGGTCCGAACCGTTGCTCTGCAACACGCCGCCCGCGGAGTTATCCAGCAAACCGTCGACATCGATCCGCATCGCGGTTGCGCCGTAATGCGTGATCGTCCCGCTTCGGTTTAGAAGGTCGGTCGCCTTCAACGACAGTTGGTTCGCTTTGAGCGTGCCGTGGTCGTTGTCGAGTGTGGTGCGGCTTGTCACGTCAAGATCGGGCGAGACGATGGTGCCGCCGCGATTGGTCAACGCGTCGACGCGTACCGTCGATTTCGCCCCACCGTTGACGATACCGTCTGCGTTCGTCAGTGTCTGGCTGGCAAGCGTGATGTCGCCGTTCGTGAGCAACTTGCCACCCGCGTTGATCAATGCGCCCTGAAGCGTTGCGCTGAGTCCACCTTTGCTGCTGATCGAACCCGCAGAGTTGTCGAGATGGTCTGCGCGGATGATTGCGATGCCGTTGCTGCGCACGGTGCCACCGACGTTCAGAATCTCGCCGTCTCCGCTATTGGCATCCAGCGTGAGCGTGCCGTTGCCTGCGTGAGTGATCGTTCCGCCGTTGTTGTTGATTCGGACGGGCGATAACGCCAGGTTCGTGCTGTTCGTTTGCAGCGTGCCGCCAGAAGAATTGTCGAACTCGCCCGAGATAAGGAGCGACATCGGCCCCGCGCCCGTCTGCGTGATCGTGCCGCCGCGATTGACGAGATCCGCAACACGAAGCGACAGTTGTTCGGCTTGCACTGCGCCGTCGCTGTTGGCGAGGGTCTCGGCATCCAGCGTTACGGACTTGCCAGCAGCGATGCTGCCGCCCCGATTGGTTAATTCCCCTGTGACGCGGACCGACGTGAGATTCGACGCACGCAGCGTGCCTTCGCTATTGTCGAGCGACCGGGCGGCGATATCGAGGTCCGACTGGCTGCTGAACACACCGAGATTCTCGATGTGTCCTCCGCGAATCATGACGGCACCATTGCCACCGATTGCACCGCCTTCTGCGTTCGTCAGTGTCTCAGAAGCCACAACCGTCATCGCATCGGTGCCAAGGGCGACGATGCGCCCAGCAGTGTTGTCGAGTGACGTTGTCGTCAACGAGAGGCTGCCACCGCTTTGCAACTGCCCGTGATGATTGGCGACGGACCCGCTTCGGATATCTATCGCACCGTCCGAGACGAATATCCCGCGCCGATTCGTCAGCCCTTCAGCGATCCGGGCGACCAGAGCTGCCTGTGACGAGACTTTGCCGTCGACGTTGGACAGGCGAGCGGCGTCAAGTGTTACTTCCCGACGTCCGGCCAGTGCGCCGTGGTCGTTGATCAGCGTGCCCTTGGCATTCGCGACGAGCCGCCTTTGCGCACTCGTGGAGGCGCGCGACAGATCCATGTCACCTCGCGTGGCGAGTAGCGTCAGATCCCCTTGTGACGATGTCTTGCCGTCCGCGAGATCCAGCGTGCTGCCTTCCAATCTGACGTTCCCGCCGGAAGTACTCAGACCGCTCGCACGCAGACGCCCGGAAGTGGTGACTGTCAGATTGCCGCTGGTATCAACGGACCCGTCACGGTGGATACCCGCACCGAGCGTACCGGTCGAGTCCATGTCTGCGGCCGTGGACGCCAGATGCCGCTGGGCGGCGAGTGTGCCGCTGTTGGCGAGGGTGTCGTTAGCGCGGATGAATGCGTCCCGTTGCGCGTAGACGGTCCCGCTATTGGCGATGCCCTGAGCATCGATCGCGATATCGCCGGAGGCATTGAGTTTTCCCGTCTGCACGAGATGCCCGGCGCTGGTCAGCGTCAGATCGCCCAGTTGTGCGGCAATCGTGCCGCCATTCGTCACGCCGACGCCGTTTTCAGTGCCGACCAGCGTGATGCGATTCGCGTACATGCCGCCGAGCGCACTTACGTCGACAGAGACCGCCGGGGCGGACCCATCTCCCGTCGTGACCGTCGTTCCCAGGGTGTCGTGATCGATTCGATTCGCGCCGGTAATGACATTCAACGTCTTGCCGTAAATGACGGCATTGGCCTGCACGGCGCGCGCAAGAAGATCGACTTGATCGACGTTGGCTGCGTTGAGCCCGGCCCCTTGAATGGCGATGCCGCCGCGCGTAACGTCGAAACCCTGAATTCCGCCATTCGCGTCGAAGATGGGTGTCCCGGTCGTGAGAATGCCGCGTGTGGTGTTGATGAAGCCACCGCCGTCAACCACGATGCCCGCACCGTTCGCCACGATGACTTCGGCCCGGTTCCCCGCGACTTCGAGGTGGCCTCGCAACTGACTCGGCGCATTGCTATCCACCTGATTCAGAATGATGCGAGCCGATTGGCCGGGCGCAAGGTGCGGATTCCCGTTGATCATGCCCGCCTGCTGAGTCTGCGTCATGGTCGATGCATTGTTCAGAATCACACCGGCTTGCGGAACGTCGAACTGGGAATACGTGTTTTGCGAAACACCGGCGGCGCTTGGCGTATTGATATCGACTTGCTGAAGGCCGTTGGCTGTCTGAATCACGGACGGCGGCAGATTGCCTGCGGCGGCCACTTGCGCATGAGCTGGCGTTGTGCCGAGGGCGGCGAGGGCCACGAGGGCCGCAAACGCCATAGGTCTCAGCGTGAGACGTGCGATGTGCCGTGCGACGGAACCCGCACGCATGCGACTCGCCCCTGCTTTGCTCGCCGTGCTGACCGTCTCCGCAACGGCCATCAGCATGCTTCGTGCCGGGTTGTGCACTAATCGAAAGAGGTTCTTGTTCATTGACGTGATGACCAGAGAGGGTGAGTGCCCTAGCGCAAGGAAGGCGAGCGAGGAAAGGCGGGACCGGAAACGTGACAGGCGCATGCGCAGCGCGCGTGCTTCGGCATCAAAGGTGGGCGGTTAGCTGAAATCCGACCGTCCACTTCGCTGTGGGAAATCCGGAGGGTTTGTGAAGCGGCGTGCCCGCGAAGAGGTCGTAGCCGTAGCTCCCGAAGCGCGTCACGACGCTGCCCTTGACGCCCATGACAGCCCCGGTGAGCCGCGTACCGTTCAGCGCCACGGGCTGTGGCCCCCAGACCTGTCCGAAGTCGACGCCCGCATAAAGGGACTGGGCCGTCTGCCCGATAGGGATCTGAAGTTCGTTGCGCCAATAGAAGCCGCGAGCGGTGGCGAGCATGGTTTCGCCGTCGAAGCCACGTACGGTGTAACGACTGCCGATCGAAAGGCTGTCTATGTAGTAGAGGTGGTTCGCGGTGTACTGACCGTGAAACGTGGTGACAAACCTGAACCGCTTCTGCGAGAGCGCGAAAGGCACGTTAACGTTGGCGTCGACGACGGCCATGCGAAAGCGATACGTCGGCCCGCCGCGACTGCCGAGACGATCCGCCTGAGCGCCGAATGCGCCGAGACCCTGCCGGTAGGCAATGAACCCGTCGAGTTGCGCGCTGCCCAGGTAGTGCCGTTGCGTCAGGCCTAGCTCAAGGAGGGTGTTGTTGCGTCGCTGGTGCGTGATTTCGATGTCTTCGATGAAGCTCTGTCCGAAGCGCCGCGACAGACGAACTTGCGCGCCGGTGACGTGGCGCTGACTGCGGGACAGCACACGATGGAGTTTGAAATCGACGGTTTGCGCGTTCCCGCTCGCGACGAACGTCTGATTCACACCTGCGATCTGCTGGTAGTACGTACTGGCGTACGCAGCAAGCGTCGCCGTTGTGTAGCCCCACGGTATCGAATAGCTGCCGTTCCAACCCCGGGATCCAAAGGTTCGGTCCCTCAGAAGCAAGTCATGCGTGACGCCGACATTGAACATGTCGTTCAGGCCGAGCGGATTGAAGACACCAGCGGAGAGGCTGCCCTGTAACTTGCCTGTCGCCCGCGTCCCGGCGTTGTCGACGGAGGCGATCAACGTCCAGGGGCGGGTGCGGTTAACGTCAAGCGCTATGTCGCTTTGTCCGGGCGCGTTGGATGCCGAGGGGATGATTTGCATCGAGACGTCCTGATTCGGCACGCGCTTCATTTGCTCCAGACCTTGCTCCAGGTCTCGCAGGTCCAGTACGTCGCCACTTCGCGTGGGAAATGCGTTTTTCCAGGTGCCGCGCAGTGTTGGATCGTCGAAGCGGATCTGACCGATGACGCCGGGAATCAGCGCGATGCGTAACGTCCCGGTCGAGAGGTCTTGTTCTGGCAGCAGAACACGTGTCGTGATGTAGCCGCGCCGCAATATCTCGCGTTGCAACCCCTTGACGATCGTCTCCAATCCTTGTTTTCCTACGCACTTGCCTGCGTAGTGACTCGTCCACTCACGGGCGAACGCGAATTTGTTCGACGTGGACGAAGCAGCGCCCTCACCCTGTGCTGGTTCGGAGAGCGCCTGCGGTGTATCGAGTTCGAACGTGTCGATGCGGAAGCACGGGGTTTCGTCCGTCAGCGTCGGCCATCCTGATGCGTCTTCATGCATCGATCGTACGTGCGGTGCGTTGACGTTCGCTTCACGCTCCCGCGCATCCTGTTGTTGCTGACGCTGCTGATCCTGCTCCGCTCGCAGACGGGCTGCGGCTTTGTCGGCGTGCGACGGTGGCGTTAATAGGTGTTGGGAGTGTTGGACTTGCTGAGCTTGCGTCCCCGAGACGTACAGCGAACACGCCAGCAAAAGCGTTCTTGTTTTCGTTGTTGGCATTGCAAAAGTTGAATGAGCGACGACGCGCCAAGCGCGGAAACAGCCGAAAAATCTACGGCGTTTGTGCTAATTCAACTTCTTGATATGGCTCAATGCTTCGGAGTCCAGATACATTGAGTGTCGGGACGATGCGGATGACGCCGGCGATGGCTGCGATGGAGAGCAACTCGGTCCGAACGTGCCGCGAAGCCTTGAGACGAAAAAAAACCGCCCTCAAGGGGCGGCAACACGCTGAAATCAAACAGGGGGAGGGGGGAACTACTTTTCAGCGCGCGGGTATGAACGGTGGAACGTGTGGCGTGCGATTACAGCGCCGGTTCGGGTTCGCGGTTCTCGGCCTCGCGCATGACGCGGATTGCTTCGGCGGAGATCATCGCATCGGCGTTGAGCGGCGGGATGTCGCCGACCAACGGGCGATAAACGAAATCGCCTACGTCGATGGTCTCGTTCGTCAACGCACACACGCCCGGATGGTGGGCCTTGCGGATGCGCCAGATCTGCGCGCCGTAGTTGCCACCCGTGGCGTCGTTCCACGACACCGTGATCGTCAACTCGCTGGAAATCTCCAGCACGCGCACGATAGGCGCGCGTCGCGTGTACGGGATCACCGGTCGGCAGACGACCGGCTCGGCGTCGAGCATGGCAACGGTGTGCTGCCACACGCCCTGATCACGCGATGCACGTGACGAGCGCGACGTATGGGACGTACGGGACGTCGGTGCGGACACCGACGAAGAAGAGGACGCTGCGGTCCCGGAGGCGCGGCTGCTGCCGCTTCGGTTCGGGCAATTGGTTCGATCGCTTCGCATGTTCAGGCCAGCCGGATGCGCGGCCCGCGAAGGCCGCCGAGTTTTTCCGCGCCCAGCAACACGGTTGCGCGGGCGAACCCGTGCAGCGCGTGCTGATGACGCCGGTACAACATGGCGTGGCTCCACTGCGCAAAGCGTCCGCGCACGATGCCACCTTTGAAAAAGCCGAATCGCCCGAGGGCGCCGAACGCGTTGTAGCCAGACAGCGACAACGACGCGCCAGGGTCGCGATAAGCGAACGGCGGAATTGCGCGGCCTTCAAGCCACGCGCCCAGATGACGGCCGAGATGCGCCGCCTGTTGCGTTGCCACCTGTGCCGTCGGCGGCAATGCACACTCGTCCTGCCCCACGCCCGACGACGTGAACGACGCGCAATCGCCCAGCGCGAAAATGCGTTCGTCCTGCGCCGTCTGCAACGTGGCGCGCACTACAACCTGATTCGCTGCGTTGGTCGTCAGTCCGCCGATGCCACGCAGACAATCCGGCGCTTTCACGCCTGCCGCCCATACCAGCAAATCGCCAGGAATGAGCTGGCCATCGTCGCGGTAAAAGCCGTCACGGTCGGCGCACACGACGCGCGTATCCGTCAGGACACGAAAGCCGAGTTGTTCGAGTTGATCTTGTGTCGAAGCGGAGACGTCGGGCGGAAACGCGCCGAGCAGACGCGGTCCGCACTCGATCAGCGTGAGCTTCAGTCGTTCGCAAATCTGCGGATCGCCGTAACCGGCGGCCATCGCGAATGTGCGGCTGAGTTCCGCCGCCAGCGCAACGCCTGTGGTGCCGCCACCGGCAATGACAATGCGCAACGCGTCGTCGTTCACGGCGCTGCGCAGCGATTCGCAATGCAATGCCGCGTTGAATGCAGCTGCCTGCGGCTGGCTGTCGATGAAGTGACAAACGTCACGCACACCGGGTAGCGAGGCGTCGTCGGCTTGCGAGCCCAGCGCGAGCACCAGCGCGTCGTAAGGCACACGACGCTCGTTGAGCAAGCGCTTGCCGTCGTGCCCTGCCATTTCCTCCAGCACAATCTCCCGGCGCTCGCGGTCCAGACCGCTCATGCGTCCCGCCTGATAGGTGAAACCGTTGCTGCACGCATGCGAGAGATACGCCACTTGAGTATGCGCGACGTCGCAAGTGCCTGCCGCCACGGTGTGCAGCATCGGCTTCCAGAGATGAGTGGGATGACTGTCGACGAGTGTCACGCGCGCAGCACCGGCACGGCCGAGCGTTCTGCCCAGACGAGTTGCCAGCATCAGGCCGGCGATACCGCCACCGACAATCACGATTCGGTTTGCGCGAGACATTTGGGGGGGAAATGTCCAATTCAACAAGTGATGAATAAGCGCATAATAGCGACCGTGTACCCAGCATGTCAAATAGGACGTGTCTGGGGAGGCAGGTACGTTCGGGTCGGGTAGACTTGGCGTATTGCCGTCGCGAAATCCGACCCACCCATCGCTCAATGACTCCTGATAAAGCTCTCTCGCAAGCCGAACCACCCCGCAAACGCACGCGTGGGCGTCCTACGTGCGACTGCACGCATGGTGCCGACGCGTTGCTACTGAACGCCCGTCGCATCTTCGCGCAACGGGGGTTCTATGCGAGTAGCGTGCGGCAGATTGCCGAGGCGTCCGGGGTCGATGCTGCGTTGATCTCGCACCATTTCGGCTCGAAGGAAGCGCTTTGGGTCGCGGTTGTCGATCAGATTGCGGCACTCACGCATTCGATGGTTGAAGAAACGCATGCCCTGCGCAACGCGCCGGGCGACGCATCCGAGCGCATCGAAAAGGCCGTGCGCGTATTCGTGGAAGCCGTTTTCGATAACCCGGACGTCGGCATGTTCTTTTCGACGGCCGCGACCGAAGAAGGCGAGCGACTCGACATCATCACGCAGCGGCTCGTGCGTCCGTATCGCGATGCGATGGTGCCGCTCGTTGCCGACTGGCTCAAAGCGCAGAACCGTCCGGTATCCGACGCCGACGTGATGTTCTTCATGCTCACGTCGGCCATCAGCAAGACCGTTTCCTACCGCCACATGATGGGGCCGTTCCTGCCCCCGGAAGGCATGGCCGATCTCAAGCGCACGGTGCTCGATTGCGCGATGGCGCTGATTCGGCAGTGAGGCAACGCTGAGAGGATGGGCGTCCCAACGCGGGAAGTCCGCAAGCGTCGTATAAGATAGCGGCACCCGGGCCGACTCCCGGCCCGCCTTTTTCTTTACGGTGCCCCCCTATGTCGAACGAAATCAAGCGTCTGCACACCAACGCTCGCATGAGCCAGATCGTGATCGCCAACGGCGTCGTGTATCTGGCCGGTCAGGTCCCCGACACCGCCAACGTGTCCGTCACAGAGCAAACCACCCAGATTCTCTCGCGCATCGATTCCCTGCTCGCCGAAGCGGGCGTGAACAAGTCGCGTCTGCTGACCGCGAACATCTGGCTCTCGGACGCCAAACACTTCGCCGAATTCAACGCCGTGTGGGACGCCTGGGTGCCCGAAGGTCACGCCCCGACGCGTGCCTGTGTGCAGTCGCCGCTCATGCGCGCTGGCCTGGAAGTCGAAATCGCCGTGACCGCACTGGCGTAATTCCGCCGTTCGTCACCTGTCCGTGCGCCCACCGCGCATGGACGTCGGGCTTAATCGCGTGCGATCTGTGACGCGTATGAGCCCGCTCCCCCTCCTTCTCTGATGGTCTGACAGCTCGTCGGACACCCGCTCATGACGTACGACGCCCTAGTGCTCGGTGCCGGTATCGTTGGTGTTTCCGTGGCTGTGCATTTGCAGCGACGCGGCATGTCGGTCGCGCTCATCGACCGCAAGTCGCCAGGCAATGAAACCTCGTTCGGCAACGCCGGGCTGATTCAACGCGAAGGCGTCTATCCGTACGCGTTTCCGCGCGACCTCGGCACGCTGCTGCGCTACGCACGCAATCGCTCCACAGACGTGCGCTATCACCCGTCCGCCATGGGGACTGTCGGGCCCTTTCTCGCGCGCTACTGGTATCACTCGGAACCCACGCGTCATGCCGCCATCGCGCGCGACTACAGCACGCTGATTGCGCACTGCGTGACGGAGCATCGCGACCTGATCGCGGCGTCACGCGCCGGGGCATTGTTGCGTGAAGGCGGTTGGGTGAAAGTGTTTCGCACAACGTCTGCGATGGACGCTGCACAACGTGACGCCGAGCGCTGGCGCCACGAATACGACGTGCCGTTCGAGCGTCTCGATGCCGAGCAATTGCGTATGGACGAGCCATCGCTCACGCACTCGCTGGTGGGGGGATTGCGCTACACGGCGTCCGATTCGGTGAGCGATCCCGGCGCGCTTGTCGCCGCCTATGCCCGTTACTTCGAATCGCTCGGCGGCCGCATTTTTACCGGTGACGCGACCACATTGCAGCCGCACTGGTCGGTGCAGACCGAAGTCGGTCGCATCGAAGGCCGTCGCGCGGTCGTTGCGCTGGGGCCGTGGGCGGACACCGTGACCCGGGCGCTCGGCTACCGCTTCCCGCTCGCCGTCAAACGCGGCTACCACATGCACTATCGTGCGCAGCCGGACGCGAAGCTGAATCAACCGGTGCTCGATGCGGAGTACGGTTTCCTCATCGCGCCGATGACGGGTGGTATTCGTCTGACGACAGGCGTCGAACTCGGCCTGCGCGACACGCCGCCCACGCCGGTGCAACTGGCGGCCGTCGAACCGCTGGCGCGCGAGACGTTCCCGCTCGGCGAGCGCGTTGACCCGGTGCCGTGGCTCGGACGCCGCCCCTGCACACCGGACATGAAGCCGATCATCGGCCCCGCGCCGGCGCATCGCGACCTGTGGTTCGCCTTCGGTCATGCGCATCATGGCCTCACGCTCGGGCCGGTGACGGGACGCCTCGTCGCCGAGATGATGACGGGCGGCACGCCGGTAGTCGATCCCGCGCCATTCAGGGCCGAACGCTTCTGATCACTGCGGCATTTCTTCCGTGGAGTCGACGCCGGGCGATGGCGTCGACTCGTTCGATTCGTCACCGCCGATCACGCTGATTTCGAACAGCGACTTGCCAGCGAGCGACCGCACTGCGGGGTCTTCCGGATAGGTCTTGAGCAGCGGCAGGATCACCGACCCGCCAATCACATTGCGACGGCTGTTATCCGCAGGCGATAACCCCCACACGTTCTGATACGTCATCGGCACGCTCACGCCGTCTCGCTCGGCATTGCCGAGATACAACATGATGTGACCGTTGATGTGGATCAGCGTCATCAGCGGCCGACCGCGCTCGGCGAGCGTGCGCAGGCGTGTGTCGATGTCGGCATTGCGCAGATCGGTGCGCCGACCGGCACGCAACTGATCGGACGAATGTCGCTGTAGCCACACGCCGAACGGCGCGAACAGACTGCGCGTCTCGGCCGAGCAATCGTTGTAGAAGAGCGTGTTGCCCCAGCCGTACGGACGTCCGATCTGTTGCTTCATCACCTGTGCCATATGACGTGGCGTCAGCGTCCACGGCATCCGCACGAAGCCCGATGCGTCGAGTGCCGTCGTCCGGACTTGCGCTTGGCGCTGCGCGTCGGCGATGGGGAACATCGCCATCTGACGACCGTCTCGCGACTGCACGAGCGGTAGCACGGTGCCGATGGGGGCAAACGTCCGGTAGAGGGCGGTGGTGGTGCCCGGCACCGTGTCGCTCAACGTCGCATCGCCACGCACGATGGCACCGAGGCTGCGTTGTGCGGCGTCGCGCCAGGTGGTGACGAAGTGCGCGTCGACGGATGCCACCGTGCGCGCATCGATCCAGCCGACGAGGTCGGGCGAATACACGAGCAGCCACGCACCGTCCTGACTGCGTGCAAGCGTGTAGACCGGCGTGCCGGGGCGCAGCGCGGAGTCCTGCAAGGCGTCGAACGGATAGCCTTCGCCCGCTTCACGGAAATCGTAGAACGCGGGATCGTTCGTCGGCAGCAGGCGCACGAGTGCGTTTTCGACAGTGATGCCACGGCGGTGCGGGTCGTATTGCCAACTGGCGTGATCGGCGTCGAGTTGCGCGAGTGCCATGTTGGACTCGATCGCGCGGATCCACGCCTGCGTATGGGGCTGAAAGTTCTCGCCGTAGGTCTTGCGAATGCCGGGGCGGCTGTTGTCGAAGCGGCTGACGCGGCGGGCCTGCGAATCGGCGAGCTGGGCTGCACCGCCCGCGTTCAGGAGCGATGTAGCGAGCCACGTACCGTTCCAAGGCGACGGATCGCGCGGTGCCGTGCCGAAGTAGCGTGCGCGCAACGCGTCGAAGCGCCGGGTCTGTTCCTGCGCGGAAAGTAGCGGTTGATCGTAACCTGGGGCGTCAGGCCGGATCCAGTGATCGACGTCCTGATCGTAATGCTCGATGGGGAAGCGGCTGATGTTGTACCGCGCGGGGGGCGGTGCTGATGCCGTGTGCCCGGTCGCAGGCGGCGATTCGGGGGCGGGAGCGCTGGCGCACGCCGCGAGCATGATGAGCGGCAGGACGGCGGCCAGCCATGTGAAGCGACGCAGCGCATGCCTTGTCGGAATGACACGGTGCTGGCTGTCTGGCGAGAAGACAGTGCGGGACGAGAGAGCGCGCTGCAAGGTGCCGCGCGCCGCGAGAATTGCGCCCATGTCGTGCAAAGGAGAGCCCGGATGCCGCCATGCTACTCCATCGACGCGAGGCAACTCACGAGACGACTGCGCGTTGGGGAAGCGGCTTGTGTGACGCCTCGTCCCCAACGCATCGACCTCTTACCAGCGCGCCGTCACGCTGCCGATCACCGTACGGCCGGTGCCGTAGTAACACTGCACGGTGGTGTTGCAGCCCGCCACATAGGTGCGGTCGAACAGGTTGGTCGCGTTCAGTTGCAGACGCCAGCGCCAGCCGATGTCGGCGTGCAGCGACGCATCGACGAGTGTCACGCTGGGCACCGAGAACGAGTTCACCGAGTCACCCGCCGTCTGGCCGAGATAACGGATGCCAGCCCCTGCGCCGAGCTTGGCGTCGCCCACGCTACCGAAGTTGTAGTCGGCCCACAGCGAAGCCATGTTGCGCGGCACGCCATACGGACGCTTGCCCAGGTCGGTGTTGTTGCTACGCGTGACCTCCACGTCCTGATACGTGTAGCTCGCCACCATGTTGAGCTTCGATGTGAGGCTCATGCGGGCTTCGATTTCCACGCCACGCGAGCGCACTTCACCCGTCTGAATCGTGTTGCGCGTGTTGGCCGGATCGGCGGTCGAGACGTTTTGTTGCGTCAGATTGAACAGCGACGCCGTGAAGATGGCATCGGTGTTCACCGGCTGGTACTTCACGCCGATTTCGTACTGCTGACCCGTCGTCGGCTCAAGCGGCGTGCCCGCGAGGTTGGTCGAGAGCGTGGGCAGGAATGACGTCGAATAGCTGAAGTACGGCGACAGACCGATGGCCGATTCGTACAGCAGGCCCGCGCGCCACGTGAACTTGTTCGGCGTTTGCCTGACCGACGAATTGTTGAGGTTGTTGTCGGTCGTCGACCACGTGAAGTCTTCGCGGCCGCCCAGCGTCAGATACCAGCGGTCCCAGCGCATCTGGTCTTGCAGGTACAGGCCGAGCTGTGTTTGCGTCTGGTCGGTGCTGGTCGTCGGATTGGCGGGCAGTACACCCTTGACGCCATAAACCGGTGCGTAGAGATCGAGCGACGGCGCGGAACCCGACCACACACGGTTCAGGAAGCGCTGCGTCTGAAAGTCCACACCGCCGACCACTTTGTGCGCGACGGGGCCGGTCGTCGTGTCGTACTGCACGTTGTTGTCGAGCTGCCAGCCGTTCAGAATCGGCGCGGCCTGATAGGCCGTGCGTTGCAGCGTGCGTTGATCAGCCAGCAGCGCGGTGCCGTAGATCGACTTGTAGTCGAGATCCATGTGCGTGAAGCGCGCCGTCGAGCGGAACTGCAACGCGTCGTTCACGCGGTGTTCAAAGCGGTAGCCGGTGGCGACCTGCGTCTTGCGATAGCGGTCGAACGACGGATCGCCGGTGAGCAGATCGCGGTCGATGCGTCCCCAGCGGGAGTCCTTCACCATGCCCAGCGCCGGGCCGTAGCTGACCGACGAGCCCATGTTGTCCTGCATATAGTTGACGAACCAGGTGAAGCTCGTCTGCGCGTTCGGACGCCACGTGATCGACGGCTGAATCATCAGACGGTCGTCGCTCACGTTGTCGGTCTGCGCGTTCGACATCCGGCCAAGACCGGTGATGCGATAGAGCAGCGTGCCGTCTTCGTTGGCCGGGCCGGTCATGTCCACGCGCAGTTGACGACGGTCGAACGTGCCGTAGTCGACGCCGATCTCGCGGTAGGCTTCCGCGCTCGGTGCCTTGCTTACCAGATTGACGAGACCGCCGAGGTTGCCTGCGCCATAGAGGATCGAGCTGGGGCCGCGCAGCACTTCCACGCGCTCAAGCGTGTACGGATCGACGCGAACGGCGGCGTAGCTGCCGGGGCGGTTCGCGATCTGCGGCACGCGCAGGCCGTCCCAGTAGACGTCGGCATTGAAGCCGCGAATGTAGAACCAGTCGGCGCGGGTGTCGTTGCCGTACGGGTCGGCGTTCACGCCAGCGGCGTACTTCAGCGCGTCCGTCACCGTCTGGACGGCCTGATCGTTCATCTGATCGCGCGGGATCACGCTGATCGACTGCGACGTCTGCATGATCGAGGTATCCGACTTGGTCGCCGTATCGCTGCGCGTGGCCACGTAGCCGACCACCGGACCGCGTGCGACGTCGCGTTCGGCGCGGGCGGTTACGTTGGTCTGGGGCAGGGCGACGGCCGCCCCGGTGACTGTTCCCGCCGTGGCGTTCGGGCCGGGCGCGACGATGTAGCCGCCGTTGGGCTGACCGGTCGCCTGCAGGCCCGTGCCTTCGATCAGGATCGCGAGGGCGAGCGACGGCGTGTACGTGCCGGAGACGCCTGCTGTGCGCTTGTCGGCGATCTGGGCGGCGTCGTACGAGATCATCAGGCCCGTCTGCTGCGCGAAGGCAACCAGCCCTTGTTGCAGCGAACCGGCGGGGATGTGCAGCGACTGCGCGGCGCGTGCGGCGGTGGGCGCCTGTGCCGGTGTTTGTGCATGAGCGTCCGGCGACGTGAGGACGCTGAGTGCAGACAGGGCGGTCAGGGTGAAGAGCGCGGCGGCGGCGAGGGTGACGGCGCTGCGTGCAGGATGAGCGGGCGTGCGGGCACGTGCGGCACGCGAGAGCGTGTAGCTGACGTGAGAAGACATGACGGCGGTTTCCTTTCCTGGGAGCATCGAAACATCGAAATGGGCTTTCCTGTCTATGCCCCGCGAGATTCGAAAACCCCTCAATCCGACGTCAAAAAATTTTCTGCGCGTTGGCGATGGCCGTTTCAGGTGTGCGTGCGGTCGCCGCCGACGGCGCGACGCGTCGGCACTTCGGTGGAGGAACGGCCAGTGTTTGCGCTCGCGTTGTTGCCCGGCTGAACGCGCACGAACCACCGGGTGTAGCGCTGGACGTCGACGGGCAAGGCGCGCGACAGCATGTCGAGCACGCGATCGGTGTCGTCGACCGGATAGATGCCCGATACCGGCAAGCGAGCAATCTCCGGTGCGCAGCCGAGATGCCCGCGTCGATAGCGACCCAGTTCCGCGAGGAACGAGCCGAGCGGCATGGCGTGCACCACGAGCATCCCTTGCGTCCACGCGGCGGCGGCATTGGCGACGCCAACATCGTCGAAGCGTGAGCGCAGGGCCGTGGCGTCGAAGGTGGCGCCCTGCCCGGCCGTGAGAACGACGGCGGCGTCGGCTGCGTTGGCCGGGACAACGCGCACCGCGCCTTCCTGCACGGCCACGGCGGCGCTGTCGTCGTGCTGGCGGACGGCGAATCGCGTGCCGAGCGCCTGAAGACTGCCCTGCGCGGTGTCGACGAAGAACGGGCGATGCCCGTGATCGGCGTCCGCGCCAGTGGTGATGGCGATTTCCCCGCGCACAAGCCGCAGACGGCGCACGTCCTTCGAGAAGTGCACGTCAACGGCGGAATCGGTGTTGAGTGCGAGGACGGTGCCGTCGGCAAGCTGCACCGTGCGGCGCTCGCCCACCCCGGTACTCAGATCGGCACGCCAGGCGCGCGCGGTGTTCGAGTCGCTGGCCAACCAGACCGCGCCCGTCACACCCGCGACGGCGATGAGGCCGAGCACGCGGCGTCGGCCCTGATTGGCATTCGCCCGCACGAGCGTGTTGTGCGCGACCAGCGGTGGAATTGTCCGAAGCTGCGCGCCGAAGTCGACCAGACGCTGCCACGCGAGTGCGTGTCGTGCGTCGGCATCGTGCCAGCGTTGCCAGGCGGCGTGCGTGTCGGTCGTATCGGCATGCGCTTCGTCATTGGTGCCGACGGCGTGCAGGCGGACGAACCATTCGGTGGCCGCAAGCGTGACGGCTTCCGGCAGCGGCGTGGCGGCTGAGCGGCTGGCGGCGCTTTGGTCGGAGGGCATCGAGTGGCTCATGCGGCGTCACCGAAGCAGCAGGCGTGCAGGGCTTTGACGATATGGCGTTGCACGGTGGCGACGGAGATGCCGACGGTCTCGGCGATGTCGCGCTGCGCGAGGCCGTCGAGTTGCGACATGAGGAAGACGCGGCGCACGACAGGCGGCAGGCCGTCGAGGCGACGGTCAATGTCGATGAGTGTCTGGAGCAGGATGGCGCGAGTCTCGGGATCGGGGGCGACGGCTTCGGGCTGTGCGGCAAGCGCATCGAGATAGGCGGCCTCGATCTTGCGATGGCGATGCAGATTGGCGACCAGCCCTTGCGCGACGACGGTGAGGAACGCGCGGGGTTCGCGCGGGCAGACGGGCGTGTCCTTGCTGAGCAGCCGCACGAACGTGTCGTGCGCGAGATCGGCGGCGTCGCCGTGATTGCCGAGTTTGCGATGCAGCCAGCTGCGCAGCCAGCCGTGATGATCGTGATAGAGCGCGGCCACGCCGGACGCATCCGCGCGTGCGTGATCTTTGCGTCCCCCGTTGTCGTCACGCATCATGATGTTGGCTTGGCCGCTCGAACTGGCAACCGTCGCTGATCTAGCAGCTTTTGAGGTTAATGATAATCATTCGCATCATATCATGACCTATCGTGCGGTGACGGATGGAGGGGGAGGATTAAGACCACCGCGAATGGGGGATTGGATTGATGCTGTACAAATATACAGTACAATCGCAACGTGCCGGCGACACCTGGATGCTGCCAGCGGCTGTCGCATCGGCCTGATACAGTAGTTCCCCCGAGGCGCGTATGCGCTCTGTCGTTTTGTCGTTTTCGCACTGATACGGCTCTGATACCCAGTGGACAAGTCCTCCTCGAAACCCGACCCGTCGGCCAGCCACGCCATTCGTATTCGTGGCGCCCGCCAGCACAACCTCAAGAATCTCGACGTCGATCTCCAGACCGGTGAGATGACCGTCGTGACCGGTCCGTCCGGTTCCGGCAAGTCCAGTCTGGTCTTCGACACGCTGTTCGCCGAAGGCCAGCGCCGCTATGTCGAGACGTTCAGCGCTTACGCCCGCCAGTTCCTCGACCGCATGGACCGCCCGCAGGTCGACCATGTGGACGGCGTGCCGCCCGCCATCGCCATCGATCAGACCAACCCCGTGCGCAGCTCGCGCTCGACGGTCGGCACGATGACCGAACTCAACGATCACCTCAAGCTCCTCTTCGCCCGCGCGGCGGCGCTGTTCGATCGCGAAACCGCCCAGCCGGTGCGTCACGACACGCCCGAGACGATCTACGCCGACCTCATGGCGCGCACCGCGCAGAGCGACCCGCGTCTGGTCGTCACCTTCCCGGTCGAGTTGCCCGGCAGCGTCACGCCCGACGAAGTGGAGCAGTGGCTCTCCGCGTCCGGCTACACGCGCGTGCAGGCCGAGCGCGAAGTCACGACCACTGAGGGCTCGCGCAAGGTGCTCGACGTCGTTGCCGACCGCTTCCGCCTTCAGAACACCGAGAAGGCGCGCGCGATGGAAGCCATCGAGTCGTCGCTCAAGCGCGGCCGCGCCCGGGTGAACGTCTATGTTCTGGCCGAAGAAGGCGAGCCGGACATCTGGCGCTATTCGCAGGACCTGCATTGTCCGGACAGCGATCTGCATTACGCCGATCCGCAGCCCGCGCTCTTTTCGTTCAACTCCGCATACGGTGCGTGCGAAGCATGTCGCGGGTTCGGTCGCGTGATCGGCGTCGACCTCGGTCTGGTCATTCCCGATGAACGCAAAACGTTGCGCGGAGGTGCAGTCAAGACCATTCAGACGCCCGCGTGGAAGGAGATTCAGGAAGACCTGCTGGAGTACGCAGGCAAAGCGGGCATCCCGCGCGACACGCCCTGGTCGAAGCTCGCGCCCGAACATCGCGAATGGGTCATCGAAGGCGACCCCGACTGGCAAGGCGAGTGGAACAAGCAGTGGTACGGTATTCGCCGCTTCTTCGGCTATCTGGAGTCGAAGGCGTACAAGATGCACATCCGTGTGCTGCTCTCGAAGTACCGCAGTTACACCACGTGCGACACGTGTGGCGGCGCGCGTCTGAAGACCGAAGGCCTGCTGTGGCGACTCGGCTCGAAGGAGAATGCCGACGCCGTGCTGCCGCCCGCGCAGCGCTTCATGCCGCGTGGCGTGTCGTGGTCGCGCGAGCAACTCGAAGCGCTGCCCGGTTTGACGATGCACGATCTGATGCTCATGCCGATCACGCGCGTGCGTCAGTTCTTCGATTCGCTGACGTTGCCGTCGAGCCTGCTCGATGACGCGCTGAAGTTGTTGCAAGAGGAAGTCGGCACGCGTCTGAAGTATCTGTGCGACGTCGGCATCGGCTACCTCACGCTCGACCGCCAGAGCCGCACGCTCTCCGGCGGCGAAGTGCAACGTATCAATCTGACGACTGCGCTCGGTACGTCGCTCGTCAACACGCTGTTTGTGCTCGACGAGCCGAGTATCGGTTTGCATCCGCGCGACATGGACCGCATCGTCGCCGCGATGCATCGGTTGCGCGACGCGGGCAACACGCTGGTCGTCGTGGAACACGATCCGGCCGTGATGCTGGCCGCCGACCGTGTCATCGACATGGGACCGGGGCCGGGCGAGCGTGGCGGTCAGATTGTGTTCGACGGTACGCCCGACGAAGTGCGTCACGCCGACACGCTCACCGGCAGCTATCTCGGCGGCCGCAAACATGTGGCGAACGCGTCGAACTGGCGGGCGCGTCCGGTGGACGAGGCGACGCCGCGTCTGACGCTGACCGGCGCTCGTGAGCACAACCTCAAGCACGTCGACGTCGACATTCCGCTGGGACGCCTCGTCTGCGTGACCGGCGTCTCCGGCTCCGGCAAGTCGACGCTGGTGCAGGACATCCTCAGCCCGGCGCTGGCGCGTCACTTCGGTGACCCGACCGAAGCCCCGGGGGCACACGACGAACTGATCGGCGCGGAGCAACTGTCGGGCGTCGTGTTCGTCGACCAATCGCCGATCGGTAAGACGGCGCGCTCGAATCCGGCAAGTTACGTCGGCGCATTCGACGAAATCCGCAAGCTGTTCGCTGCCGAACCAGTCGCGCTGCAACGCGGTTATAACGCCAGCACGTTCAGCTTCAACTCCGGTAATGGCCGTTGCCCGACGTGCGGCGGCTCGGGTTTCGAACACGTGGAAATGCAGTTCCTGAGCGACGTGTATCTGCGTTGCCCGGATTGCGATGGCAAGCGCTACCGCGCCGAAGTGCTGGACGTGAAGATCCAGCGCGCCATCCCCGGCGAAGCGATGCGCGAACTGAGCGTGTCGGATGTGCTGGAACTGACCGTCAACGAGGCTGTGAAGCTGTTCTCGTCGGATCGCGACGTGCTGCGTGTGTTGCAGCCGATCGTGGACGTCGGTCTCGAATACGTGAAGCTCGGGCAGCCGGTGCCGACGCTCTCCGGTGGTGAAGCGCAACGTCTGAAGCTCGCCGGTTTCCTTGCAGAAGCGGCACAGAAGAAGACGGCGAGCGGGCAGAAGGTCGCGCATCGTGGCCGTCTCTTCATCTTCGACGAACCGACGACCGGGCTGCACTTCGATGACATCGCGAAGCTCATGCGCGCGTTCGGCAAGCTGCTCGACGGCGGCAATTCGCTGCTCGTCATCGAACACAACCTGGACGTGGTGCGTGCGGCCGACTGGATCATCGACCTCGGGCCGGAAGGCGGCGAAGGCGGTGGCGAGGTGTTGTGTGCAGGGACGCTCGCGCATGTCGTGGCGTGCGAAGGGTCGCACACCGGGCGCGCACTGGCCGAGTACGAACGCACGGTGGTTGCGCCCGCCCAAGCGGTGGCCTCGGGCACGGCGCCAAGCGATGCCGGGCTGCCGTTGCAAACGGCCTTGCGCGCCGCCCGCGCACATCGTAAGCCAGCGGGGGGCGACGACATTCGCATCGTCAATGCACGCGAGCACAACTTGAAGTCGCTCGACGTCGCGATCCCGCGCGGGAAGTTCAGCGTCATCACCGGTGTTTCGGGTTCGGGCAAATCGACGCTCGCGTTCGACATTCTGTTCAACGAAGGGCAGCGTCGTTACCTCGAATCGCTCAACGCGTATGCGCGGTCCATCGTGCAGCCAGCGGGGCGTCCGGAAGTCGATGCCGTGTATGGCATTCCGCCGACGGTCGCCATCGAGCAACGTCTGTCGCGTGGTGGACGCAAGAGTACCGTCGCAACGACCACGGAAGTCTGGCACTTCCTGCGTCTGCTGTACGTGAAGCTCGGCATTCAGCATTGCATCCACGACGGCGCGCCGGTGACGGCGCAAAGCCCCGACTCCATCGTCGCGCAACTCATGCGCGACCGTCGCGGCCAGCACGTGGGGCTGCTCGCACCGCTCGTTGTGGGACGTAAAGGGATTTACACCGATCTGGCGAAATGGGCCAAGGCGCGCGGTCATTCGCATCTGCGGGTCGACGGCGTTTTCCTCCCGGTCGATCCGTGGCCGAAGCTTGACCGCTTCCGCGAACACACCATCGAGTTGCCGGTGGGCGATGTCGTGGTGACGCCTGAGAACGAAGGCTTGCTGCGCACGTTGCTGGCGGCAGCGCTGGAACTGGGCAAGGGCGTGATGCATCTGCTCGCCCCGCTCGATGGTCTGGGCGACACGATGACCGACGAGCAACCGGGCGAGGGCGTGGGCGAGATCGAGGTGTTCTCGGTTAAGCGCGCATGTCCGGTTTGCGGCACGAGCTACCCGGATCTCGATCCGCGCATGTTCTCGTTCAACAGCAAGCACGGCTGGTGTACGACGTGCGTCGGTACGGGCCTCGCACTCACGCGCGAACAGCGTGAGGCGTTCGACGACACCGTACTCAATCAGGACAATCGCGGCCGCGAGCACTCGCTGCCGTCGCAGGATCAGGAGCCGGAAGATGTGGGCGATCAGCCGTGTCCGGATTGCCACGGCGCGCGCCTGAACGGTGTGGCGCGTGCGGTGACGTTCGACGAACACGCCATCTCCGACGTCGCGCAATGGACCGTGACGGACGTACGTCAGTGGATCCAGGGCCTCGAACTGCAAGGTCGCGACGCGAGCATCGCACGCGATCTGGTCAGCGAAATTCAGGGGCGTCTGGAGTTTCTGGAAGAGGTGGGCCTCGGCTACCTCACGCTCGATCGTGCCGCACCGACGCTCTCGGGTGGCGAGTCGCAACGTATTCGTCTCGCGGCGCAACTCGGCAGTAATTTGCAGGGCGTGTGCTACGTGCTGGACGAGCCGACCATCGGCTTGCACCCGCGCGACAACGGCATTCTGCTCGGGGCGCTGCGCAAGCTTGGCGATCAAGGCAACACGCTGGTCGTGGTCGAGCACGACGAAGACACGATTCGTCGCGCGGATCACATCATCGATATCGGTCCGGGGGCGGGCAAGCGCGGCGGTACGCTCGTCGCGCAGGGCAATGTGGCCGATCTCGCATCGCATCCCGATTCGCTGACCGGCAAGTTCCTCGCCCATCCGTTGCAGCATCCGATTCAACCGCGTCGGGAAGTCGTTGCGCCGGCGAAGGGGGCTGAGGCCGTACCGTCGAACTGGCTGACGGTGCACGGCGCGTCGCTTCATAACCTGAAGAATGTGACGGCCTCGTTGCCGCTGTCGCGACTCACGGCGATCACTGGCGTGTCCGGTTCCGGCAAGTCGACGCTTGCGCGCGATGTGCTGATGACGAACCTGCTCGATGCCGTGGGGCGTTCGGTGTTGTCGTCGCCTGCGGAGCGTCGTGCGCGCAAGGGCACGGTGCGCCATGCGGTGAAGGCGGACGGCAAGCCGCGCGCGAAGTCGGACGCGCCCGCAGAGCCGCGTCGTCCGGTGGTGCATGCGTGGCACGGATGCGAATCGGTGACGGGCTGGGAGACGATCGACCGCGTGCTCGAAGTCGACCAGACGCCTATCGGCAAGACACCGCGTTCGTGCCCGGCCACCTACATCGGGTTCTGGGACACCATCCGACGTCTGTTCGCCGATACGCTCGAAGCGCGCGCGCGCGGTTACTCGGCTTCGCGCTTCTCGTTCAACACGGGTGAGGGCCGGTGCCCGGCCTGCGAAGGTCAGGGCGTGCGGACCATCGGCATGAGCTTCCTTGCGGACGTGAAGGTGCTGTGCGATGTCTGCCACGGGCAGCGCTTCAACGCCGAAACATTGGCGGTGACGTGGCGCGGCAAGAGCATCGGCGACGTGCTGACGATGGAAGTCGACGAAGCCGTTGAGTTCTTCGCGTCGATGCCCAGCATTGCGCATCCGCTGCAACTGATGAAGGACGTCGGGCTGGGATACCTCACGCTGGGGCAGCCGTCACCGACGTTGTCGGGCGGCGAAGCGCAGCGTATCAAGCTGGTGACGGAACTGACCAAGGTGCGCGACGACATTACGCGTCGTGGACAGAAATCGCCGCACACACTGTACGTCCTCGACGAGCCGACCGTCGGGTTGCACATGGCGGACGTGGCACGTCTGATCAACGTGCTGCACCGGCTGGTGAACGGCGGGCATACGGTCGTGGTCATCGAGCACAACCTCGATGTGATTGCCGAAGCCGACTGGATCGTCGACATGGGACCGGAAGGCGGCAAGGACGGCGGCACTGTGGTGGCCGCGACGTCGCCCGACGAACTGGCGAAGGTGAAGGCCAGCCACACCGGCATCGCGCTCAAACCGGTGCTCGCCCAGACGGCCGGAACCGGCGCCACGGCCGTGACGCCGGAGGAAGCGACCGCGAAATAATCGGCCAGCCGGATATTGGCAGTGGCCCGACGGGACGCCTGATACAGGCGTCCCGACTTTATTTGTGGCTTACGAGAAGTAAATCGTATACGAAATAATATGCATCGCGACACTCGGGATGTTTTCAATTATTTCAAAAATAGAAATTAAAAATAGACAATTATCTACTTTATTGCAATATGTGCGACTAATACACTTCAACTGTCGACGATGAATTGAACATCGCCTCTTTCAAACAGACAGGAGAAACACCATGAAGCGCACTCTTATTACCTCGGCCCTCGTTTCCGCAATGCTGGCTGTTTCGGCCGGTTCGGCTTTTGCTAGCGACGCTTTCGACGGTCCCTCGGAATTCTCGTGGGTTCCGCAAACCAGCGTGCTGACCCGCGCTCAAGTTAGTGAAGAACTCGTGCAGGCACAAAAGGCCGGTCTCGTGGTGCAACACGACACCGTGTATCCGAAGGCAGTCCCGAGCGCACAACCGGCAACGGCCAGCGCCCCGGTCACGATGGGTTCGGTGGGCGGCCTGCAACAAGCCGGTACGACCTACTTCGGTAACTAATCGCACTTGCGAATCGCTGTACTTGCCGTAATCCCGTGAGCCGGCGCCACCCGGCGCAATGAGACTCCGGGAAAGCAGTCTCCGATACCAAATCGGCCGCCTTTGTTTGCGGCCGATTTTGTTTTGGGCGCTCGCTTTTCACTTCGACTCGCTCCGTCAGGTAGCGCAGCGCCTGTGGAAAAACCTGTAGATAACCGTGTTAGCAAGCTGTGGCAGGGTTGTGAGTAAGCCTGTGGATACCCGTGGGATATGCGGTGGAAAAGCGAGGGAAAAGTCGGCAAAAGGACGTGGATAACCCGTGAGTATCCAGTGGATATGTGGTGAATATCCTGTGCATGACCCCGGGAGAATCCTGTGGATTTCCTGTGGGGATCTGTGAAATTTCTGTGATTAAGCTGTGGATGGCCTGTGAATAGATTTGCGCGAGCCTCTCACAGAGGCCCGTCCGGTATGCCGCTACGGCAATATGGCTGTCGCACGGTCGGAAAAACCGCAAAACTCACTTCCCAAAAGCTGTCGCCAAAAATTCGGTAACGCGTTTTATCGCATCGTCGCGTGCTTCGGGCTGGGTACCTGTAATCGGCACGACGTGGGTTTTGGGATTGGTGAACTCGGGACGCGAGCGGACCGGCAGATTCGGATAATCGAAGTCGTGATACGCACCCTGATAGATGCGGAACGTAATCGGCGCACCTTGCGCGGTAACGTCTTTCACGAACGCGTCGCACGGCGCTGCTTTGGTCCAGACGTCCTCCGCGCCCGTGAGCAACAGCAGGGGAATCTTCGTCGACCAGTTCGCGCCCTGCGCGCGGGCGTTGCACCAGCCGGGATAGAAGGCAACGGCGGCTACGAAGTCCGGCGCGGCCATCGCATCCTGCGTGCGGCCGGGACTTTTCGGGCCGATGGCGAACAGCGTGGTCCCGCCACCGTGCGACCAGCCCATCAACGCGATCCGGTCCGGCCGGATGCCCGGTATCGATTGCAGGTAACGCAACGCGCCATAAGCGTCGCGTGGCCGTTCCTCCCAAGGGCGCACCGGCCCGCCTTTCGCACATTCGCTGCCCTGCCCCCGCGACGTGAAGCTGTCGACCATGAGCACCGCATACCCTTGGGCGTTGAACCGGTGCGCCCAGTCCAGTTCGCGACGGTCGATGGTGCCCTTGCGCGAGAACATGCCGTTGCAGCCATGCATGAAGACCACGGCCGGGGTCGGCTCCTGTGCGTTGGCCGCGCGGAACAGATAGGCGTCGATCATCACGGGAGCGCCATTGGCGTCCTTGTCGAGTGACGGGATGCTGAGCTTTTCTTGCGCCTCGGCGTTGCCGGTCCAGACGAGAGAGAACGCGGACATCGCCATGAGGGCGATGGCGAGCGATGCGACGGCGTGACTCGCGCGAGCGGTAAAAGGTAGCGACGTAGCGGGCATAGGGAGTCTTCGCCAGGACGTGCGGCCGCCGCTATCGGCTGAACTTTAGCGCGTGTTGTCGCCACCGTGTCGCCCGCCATATTACGAACGGTTGCGATCCCTTTGGTCGTTCCTCACTAAGCATCCATGCATCGGAGATAAGACGTTGCGGTGCCGCAGATTAGAATGCCATCGGAGACCTAAGCAATGCATCGATCCGTTCCGTCAATGGAACGTTCTATCTTCCCGGAGACTTTCGACATGGCAGACAACAACGACAAACGCGACACCACGTCACAAACGCCGCAATGGCGACTCGAAACACTGGCCGTGCACGGCGGCTATCGTCCCGACCCGACCACGCGTGCCGTGGCCGTCCCGATCTATCAGACGGTGGCGTATGCCTTCGACGATACACAGCACGGTGCGGACCTGTTCGACCTCAAGGTGCCCGGGAACATCTACACGCGCATCATGAACCCGACGCAGGACGTGCTGGAGCAACGCGTTGCGGCGCTCGAAGGCGGCGTGGCGGCACTGGCGCTCGCGTCCGGTCAGGCGGCTGTGACCTATGCGATTCAGACGATTGCCGAGGCGGGCGACAACATTGTCGCGGCCAGCACGCTCTATGGTGGCACCTACAACCTGCTGGCGCACACGCTGCCGCTCTCGGGCATCACCACGCGCTTTGCCGATCCGCGCGAGCCGGAATCCTTCGAGCCGTTGATCGACGAGAAGACGAAAGCCATTTTTGCGGAGTCGGTCGGCAACCCGCTGGGCAACATCACCGACATCGCGAAGCTCGCCGAGATTGCGCATCGCCACGGCATTCCGCTCATCATCGACAACACAGTGCCGTCGCCTTACCTGCTGCGTCCGTTCGAGCATGGCGCGGACATCGTCGTGCATTCGCTGACGAAGTATCTCGGCGGGCACGGTACGAGCCTCGGCGGGGCCATCGTCGACTCCGGCAAATTCCCGTGGGCGGAACACAAGACCCGCTTCAAGCGACTCAACGAACCGGACGTGAGCTATCACGGCGTGGTGTACACGGAGGCGTTCGGTCCGGCCGCTTACATCGGCCGTGCGCGCGTGGTGCCGCTGCGCAATACCGGCGCGGCCATCTCGCCGTTCAACGCGTTCCAGATTCTTCAGGGCATCGAGACGCTCGCGCTGCGCCTCGACCGCATCACCGATAACGCGCTGAAGATTGCCCAGTATCTGAAGACGCATCCGAAGGTGGAGTGGGTGAACTATGCGGGCCTGCCGGAGCATCCGGACCACGGGCTGGTGAAAAAGTATCTGTCGGGACGCGGCCCGGGCATCCTCACTTTCGGGGTGAAAGGCGGCCACGCCGCCGGTGCCGCGTTCCAGGACGCCCTGCAACTTTTCACCCGTCTGGTCAACATCGGCGACGCCAAGTCGCTCGCCACGCACCCGGCATCGACCACGCACCGTCAGCTGTCGCCGGACGAACTGCGCAAGGCCGGGGTGAGCGAGGAGACGGTGCGTCTGTCCATCGGCATCGAGCATATCGACGACCTGCTCGCCGATCTGGATCTGGCGCTTCGCAAGTAAGCGGGCTGCCGTTTCGTCAGGCGTAACGAATGTCGTTGCGCCTGTCACTGCGAAATGCCGCGAAATGCCGCAAGAAGCCGTGCGTTGTCGCCCGGAATCACGGCCTCGCTTCGACCTCATTTACGGCCAATTCTGACGGAGTATGATGCGCGGCAGCCGGTTGGGGGCAGGTGACCGGCACCGTCGTCATATGACTGTCACGAAAACGTCATTTTGCCGGCGTACTGTCCTTGCCCATTTCTCAAGGATTGCGCATGGACTATTTGCAAGTGCTGGTGCTCGCCATCGTGCAGGGCGTGGCGGAGTTGCTCCCGGTGTCGAGTTCGGCACACGTCATCATGGCCGAGAAGCTGATGGGGCTCGATCCGTCGACGCCTGCCATGACGCTGCTGCTCGTGATGCTGCACACCGGCACCATGCTCGCCGTCATCGTCTACTTCTGGAAGTCGTGGCGCGAACGTTACTTCTCGTCGAAGCACGATTTCATTCACAACGCGAAGCAGGTCATCATTGCGACGGCCTTCACCGGTGTGATCGGTCTGGCGCTGATGTTCTTCATCGAGAAGGTGCTGATGCGCGGCTCCGAGCATGCCGAGATCGAGCATCTGTTCGGCAATCTGTACATCATCTCCGCGGGCCTCGCGATGGCGGGCATTCTGATTCTGATTTCGGGCCGCAAGCGTGCGCCGATGGGCGACCGTCCGATGCGCGGCAGCGACTCCGCATGGATCGGCGCGGTGCAGGGTGTCTGCCTGCCGTTCCGTGGTTTCTCTCGCTCGGGTTCGACCATCTCGACGGGCATGCTTCGCGGCCTCGACAAGGTGCGCGTGGAGGAATTCAGCTTCGCGCTGGCCGTTGTGCTCACGCCGCCGGTCATCGTCAAAGAGGCTTACCGTCTGTATAAGTCGGGCGGCGCTCAGACGCTCTCCGGTCACTTCATGTCGGTGCTCACGCCGAGCCTCGTCGGCATGGTGTTCAGCTTCCTTGCGGGGTTGATTGCGTTGCGCTGGCTGTCGCGCTGGCTTGAACACGGTCGCTGGTATCTGTTCGGCATTTACTGTCTCGTGGCGTCGGCTGTGGTGCTCGTCGCCAGCCAGTATCTGTAATCACACCAGCCCCGCGACAACGTCCAGAAAGGCCGCGATGGCGCGCGATTCGCGCCGCTCGGCCAGACAAACGATGACGGTGGTCGTCTCGACGCGTGCGTCGCCGATGGCGACCGTCGCCAGCCGCTCGTCCGGCGTGTGTTCACGTGCGGACACCGCCGCGATCCCCAGCCCGAGGATCACCGCTTCGCGAATCGCCTCGCGGCTGCCGATCTCCATCGCCACGCTCGGCACCACGCCCGCCGCCTGCATGGCCGCTTCGAGCGCGTGACGCGTCGTCGACCCCGGTTCTCGCATCAGCATCGGCTCATCCGCCAGATCGGCCAGTTTGACGCTGCGGCGTCGCGCGAAGCGATGCGTACGCGGCACCAGCAGCACGACCGGATGCGTGCGATAAGGCACGGCGTGCAGACGCGCGTCGTCGTGATAGCGCGCCAGCACGGCAACGTCGGTGCGATACGCCAGCAAGCTCTCGATCATCTCCTCCGAATTGCCCGGTCGCACGGAGATGCGAATCCCCGGAAAGCGTGGCTGAAACGCCGCAACGATCTCCATCGCGTGATGCGGTCCCACCGCGCCCAGCCGTAACTCGCCGGTACGCAGTCCGCCATGCTCCTTGAGCAGGCTGAGCGCTTCTGCCTCGTCCGAGAAGATGCGCAGGCTCACCGAGTACAGCGCCTTACCGGTCGGTGTCAGCGTCAGCCCGCGGCCGTGGCGATAGAACAACTCGACCCCATACGTTTCCTCCAGCGCCCGGATCTGCGTCGTCATGGTTGGCTGACTGACGTGCAACGCCTGCGCAGCACGTGTGACGCTGCCGTGGTGCGCGACCGCGTGAAACGAACGCAACTGGGTAATCCGCATCGATGTCGCTCCCGTGACGAGGTATAGGTTTTATCAATAGATTGACGAAAAAATGTGAATTGGAAGTATAGGACGGCGCTCACCATAATCCAGCTCAATCTTCGCCAATCGATCGCAACGTCATCCGGCGCGGCGGCCCAAACCTCATCATGACTGTACGTTCGCGTTTTCATAATCCGGTCGACGTTCATTTCGGTCCGGGCGCGCTGGATGCTCTGCCCGAGCTTGTCGGCAGCCGTCGCGCGGTGCTCGTCACAATGCCCGAGGCACGTGCGCTCGGCATCACCGGACGCATCGAAGCTTTGCTGGGGCAACGGCTCGCCGGGGTGATCGATCAGGTCAGCCCGAACCCGGATGTGCGCGAACTCGCGCCGATGTACGGCGACTTCTGGCGGCGCTACGGCCAATGCGAAGTCATCGTGGCGCTGGGCGGTGGCAGTGCGCTCGACACGGCCAAGCTGCTGATGGTCGCGGGCGACGACGACCGATTCGCCACACTTGTGGACGCGCTCGATGCCGGTGGCACCTTCCACCCGACGCGTACCAAACGGCTCATCACTATTCCGACGACGGCAGGCACCGGTAGCGAAGTCACACCGTGGGCCACGCTGTGGGACCGCCATGTGAAGCGCAAGAAGTACTCGCTGCATTTGTCCGAGACTTGGCCCGAAGCGGCCATCGTGGACCCGGCGCTGACGTGCTCCCTGCCGCGTAGCGTCACGCTGCAAAGCGGGCTCGACGCCCTCTCCCACGCGCTCGAAGCGATCTGGAACGTGAACGCCAACCCCGTCTCCGACACTTTCGCCGTGACGGCTGCGCGTGACATGATGCGCGTGCTGCCGAGTCTCATGACATCGCCGGGCGACATGACGCTGCGCTCGCAGGCGGCACTCGCCGCGCTTCAGGCGGGCATGGCGTTCTCCAATACGAAGACGGCGCTGGCGCACTCGATCTCGTACGACATGACGATTCGTCACGGCCTGCCGCACGGTATCGCCTGCTCGTTCACGCTGCCGACGGTGATGCGTCTGGCCATTGGCCGCCGCGCCGATCGCGACGCTGTGCTGGCGCAAGTGTTCGATGGCGACATCGCAGGCGCGCCCGACAGATTGACGGCGTTCCTCAACGGGCTGGGCGTAGCGACGGAATTCTCTGCGTACGGCGTGAGCGAGCCGGAATCGACGGCGATGATCGCGGCCGCCCTCGACGGTCCGCGCGGGCGCAACTTCATCGGTGCTGCGGCCTGAACCTCATTCGAACGGGCGGCGTCGCGTTCGTCGCCCGGTGTTTTCGACGTTGTCGTTGTCGTTGTGGTTGTTCTTGTAGTTCCCGTATGCGTGTTTTCGCGTCTTACCCGCAGTCCCCGCAACATCCATCATCAAAACGATAGCCGCCCACCGGTCGCCGGCATGGGTCGCGAGACATCCAGGAGACAGACGCCCGGCGAAGACCGGTGCGTCGCAGCGCGCCGCCGGGGCGCGGCGCATCAACAGGAGGCGCAATGGAACAGGTTCTCAGCGGCGTTGGCGCGCGGGACGCCGTCAACGACGAAAAAGCGGTGCGCACGGTCGCGCTGGCCAGTCTGATCGGCACGACCGTCGAGTGGTATGACTTCTTTCTCTACGGGACCATCACCGGTCTCGTGTTCAACAAACTCTTCTTTCCCAGTGGCGACGCCTTCGTCGCCACAGCACTCGCCTACACCGTGTACGCGGTGGGATTCGCGACGCGACCGCTCGGGGGCATTCTCTTCGGGCATTTCGGGGATCGGCTCGGACGCAAACCGCTGCTGATCGTCACCCTCACCATCATGGGCGTGTCGACGTTCCTCATCGGACTCGTGCCGACCTACGACAGCATCGGTATCGCCGCGCCGTTGATCCTGCTGTTCCTGCGATTGCTGCAAGGCATCGGACTTGGCGGCGAATGGGGCGGTGCGGTGCTGATGGCGTTCGAATACGCGCCACGCGACAAGCGCGGTCAGTTCGCTGCGTATCCGCAGATCGGGCTGGCCGTCGGACTGTGTCTGTCGACGGGCGTCGTCGCCCTGCTCTCGTCGACACTGACGGACGCACAGTTCATGTCATGGGGATGGCGGCTCGCGTTCATGCTGAGTCTGGTGCTCGTCGCCGTCGGCATGTTCATCCGGTTGCGCGTGCTGGAGACGCCCGAATTCGCACGCATCAAGGACAGTCAGCACGTGGCGCACGTGCCGCTCTCGGAGATCGTGCGCGACTATCGCCGCAACGTGCTGCTCGGCTGGGGCGCGCGGTATATCGACGGCGTGGTGTTCAATGTCTACGCGGTGTTCGCGATTTCGTATCTCGTCGGCACGTTGCATTTTCCCAAGACGCCGATTCTGCTGGCCGTCACGCTCGCGGCGCTCGTGCTGGTCGTGACGATTCCCTACGCGTCGAAGCTATCGGATCGCGTCGGACGGCGTCGTGTGTTTGCGTGGGGGGCGTTGGCTTGTGGCGTGTCGTCGATTCCCGCGCTCGCGGTGATGCACTTCTCGTCGAACGTCTGGTGGGTGTCGCTCGCCGTGATCGTACCGTTGGGCGTGGTGTACGCGTTCGTGTACGGCCCGGAGGCGTCGCTGTTCTGCGAACTGTTCGACACGCGCGTGCGCTACACCGGCATCTCGGTCGTCTATCAGGTCTCGGGCATCGTTTCGAGTTCGATCACGCCGTTGATCGCCGCGACGCTGCTCGAATACGGCGGGCATAAGCCGTGGTGGATTGCGGTGTACGTGCTAGCGGTGGGATGCCTGTCGGCTGCCTGTGCGAAGGCGATGAAGCGGACTTACTGAGGGGAGAGGGTCAAGCTTGGGGGAGGAAGGATCCCGCGCTTGCGGGAACACGGCAGGCCGGTGGATGGCTCCCCGGCTTGCCGTTTTTCTGTGACGCGCGGATTACTGACCGAAGTAGATCGACCCGGCGCGGTTCACGCGACCCGGCACTTCATACACTGGCGAGACGACCGAACCGGCTTGCGCAGCGACTGCGCCCGGTTGAGCCTGCACTTGCGTCTGTGCCTGAGCTTGCTGTTGAACTTGTTGCGGCTGGGCGGGCGGCTGCGTGTTTTCGGCAGCGCTCGCGCTGGTCATGACGCCTGCGCTCAGCAGGGCGGCGGCAAGGGTCGATGCGAACAGAGCGTGTTTCATTTTCATTTCTCCTGTCTGGCGAGACGTCCACCATGGGCGCCGTCATTGCCGCCAATCTACGCTCGCGGCACAAGGAGAAAAACGCGGTCCTGGATAAGGACGCATTGCTGAAAACGAAATAATCAACCGCCATTTACGCCGATACGGTCCGGCCGCCATGCAATCGGTGCCTGACGGACCGGTCAACTGCCAATCAGCGACGCGTCACGCGTACTTCCTGCTGACGGCGCGAACGGTTGGCACGGCTGCGAAGATACGACGCGGTGAGCAGCGAAGCGCTCGCCAGCAAAAGGAAAGAACCGAGGGCAGCCATGGTAATGCTCCTGTACTGACCGGCATCGTCCGCGGTGCGGCGCACCCTGCGAGCCACGATGTCGGCTGACTTCATCATGTTGTCACTCTACTGCTGACGCACTTCGCGATAAACCCCATTGCGCTAAAGACCCTGTTGCGCACGGCGGCATGGCGGTCGAAAACGGCTCAAAAACGCGCCGAAATCACCTCACATATCCTGTTCAACGGCATTAAGCGGTTGATTTTCAATAGTTTTTTCGAATCGGACGATCGGTTGCATTTCGTAGACGCTCAGTTGCGAAAAAACCACGGGTTTTCCCTAAGATTCACTCATGCCAACGCGACGGACACCGCAACGCAGCAAAACGAAGTGCCCCCCGGCCTCGACGCTGATGATGCCCCGAACGCTAGCTGAACCCGAAGTATTCAACCAAATTGACAGGAGTCTCACCATGAACACCCGTATCCTTGCTGCCGTTGTTGCCGCTGCTTCGTTCGTTTCCGCCTCGGCCTTCGCAGACGCTCGTTATAACGACAATACGCCTGACGTCGCGGCCGCGACGCAAAGCCAGCTCAGCCGCGCAGAAGTCCGCGCCGAACTGGTCCAGGCCGCCGCAATCGGTCAACTGCTGCAAAGCGAAACCGGCGCACCGCTGGTGGCCGCGGCCCAAACGCAAGACGCCGCCCCGGTCGCCGCAGCGCTGACCCGCGCCGACGTCCGTGCGCAACTGAGCGACCGCAACGTGTTCGCGCAGGACAGCCGTTCGTAATCTGACCGTCCCTGTAGTACAGGAGTACAGCAGCACCCACGCATCGACCCCAAGCGATGCGAAGCCGCCGACCAGAATTAGGTCGGCGGCTTTTTTCATGGCGTCCGGGAAAGGGCGCAAGGGATATGCGACGCATCGAGCGCCCGCTGGTTGCGGACGTCCCGCGACAACTTCGGCATCAAATACAGAAGCGGCGCAAATGGGCCTCCGTAGAATCCGCGTCACTGCTTCCGGTGCGTGCACACCGACATCGAAAACTCGCACATTAGCAGCGCGCCACGCATCGCTTTCCAACTGTCGTCGCTGGCGTCCCACAAAACCCCTTCCCTGATTTCCCGGACCTATGCCCTACGCTTACCGCCTGCGAATCTCGCAGGATGTGCCCTATCGTCCTGAATCGATCAATCCGGCAACCAAGACCGTCGCCCTTGCCGCCGCCACCGATCTCGCCCGTTTGCTTGGCAACGCGCGCCCGCTGCCCGCCTACGAGGCTGCGGTGCTCGACGCCGTCATTGCGCGCCGGACGCCCCCTTCAACGCCGCAGGCGTCGGAAGTTCCGGGCAAGGACGCCCGCTACTACTACCTCAGCCCGACCGACGTTTCGCGCATTGAGCGTCGTCCTATCGATCCGCCAGCGGCCAAGCGTTATCTCGGCTTTGATCGCGTCACGCAGTCGCTGCGACATATCGCCATCGCCGTGAACATGACGATGCGCGCGCGCTTCGATATCGATCCGCTGGAAGTTCAGGTGAGTGTGTTCGGCGGACGTATGCACATCGCGTCGAATTTTCATGCCGGGCGCATTTGCGAAGCGCTCCATCTCGCGTTGACGGACAACAGTCTGATGAGTGGCGCGCCACGGCGCCCTGCAAGCGAGGACAGACGCAACTGGGACGCCATGGTGATGTCCCGGCGCGTACGCGATATCGCCAAGTTGCGAAGCCACTACGTCGACGGTCACGGGCTGGTGCGCATGCGCGCAGCCGCACGCGCCGAAGTGACGGCGGGCATTGGCCGTCCGTCGGGGGGCGCGTTGCCGGTGGACAGTACATTGCGTCAGCTCGACGACGCTTTCGACACCCTGCGCCGTGTGTTGAAAGACGCCGCGAGCGCCACACCGACGTTCCGCGATCTTGTCGTGCACACACCAATGCAGGACGGCACGCCGACGCTCGCGTCGCTGCCGGACGACGCCACGCAAACCATGCACGCCGAGCAGTGCATCGAGTCGGCCATCGCGAAACATGTCGACGTTTGGCACCGCGAGGCCGTGGACCGGCTGGACTTGCCTGCCGACGCGCTGATCACCGTGCCGATGGCTGGCCGCTTCGTGCCGTGCACTGCGTGTGCAGAAGTCGAAGCGGAGAGTCGCACGCAAGGGGGACTGTTCGATCCGGCGAACGGCAAGTTCGTGCTCCATCGGAGCAGCCAGCGCATCGGCATGGCATTCCCCAACGAAGTTCAGCACATCGCACAATCCACATTGGCGCCGACACCGGCAGCCGCCGCACGTCGTGCACAAGCCATCGCGGATCGCTTCGTCGACGCGCCGCAATCGCTGCGCGCCTACGGTCAACCGGTTGTGCTGGATTACTCGCTCGATACAGAAAGCGAAAGCTCGGGCGACGAGTCGTGACGCCGACGGACGCAAGTGCGTCCGCCCTCCTTACCCGAGCGCCCGTTACGCGCGCACCTGCGCGCCTGCAGGCATATGACGCGCTTCGTCCTTCAACTTTGCGAGCAATTCGGCACCGAGCGCCGTATCGTTCAGGTCCGCGTACGTGGCGCGGTCGCGATAGTGAAGCATCTCCGTGCCGTCCGAAACACCGATCGATGCGGACATGATCTCGTGGTACGAGTGGTGGTTTTTGGGCGGCATGAGATTCGCCATCATCACCATGCGGGCTTCGGCGAGCGACGGCCAGTCTGAAACGTCATCCGAATAGGCGGCCATCTCACGACACTGCGCATAGTGATTCAAATAACGCAGTGTGTGTCCGCTCGGACCAGAGATGACGGGCTTGTCGTGCAAGATGGCCCCGAGCGCGAAATTGCCGATCTCCGGATCGTTGCGGTCCGATGTCCTGACCATGTTAGAGCGATCGCCGGTGCGATGCTGACGTACATGCGCGCCAATCGGGTTCAGCCACCGACCGTTGTCTTCGTCGTTGGTGTACTCCGCCGTGCTCCATGTGATGTCGAGCACGTCGTGCAGCAGACGGCGGCGCTCGCCCGGATCGCACCGGAACATATAGTTCACAACGTCCTCACCTGCGGCGAAACCGTCTTCGCGTATCACCCGGTCTACGCCGGCGTGTTCGAGGATCGTGAGGAACGTGCCTTCGCCTTCCGGATTGTGTCGCAGCGTCTCCCAACGTGATTGCATGACGTCGCGGACTCGGTCGGGCAATTGGACGGGCGATTTGATCTCGGCAATCGGTACATCGAACTCGCGCAGATTCCAAGGATGCATCGGATTCTCGGGATGCGGCGCGGCGTTGAACATATTGCGGCGGCGCTTCTTGTCCGGTGCGTTGGGGTCGTCGTAATGCGAGGCTTCGGCCTTGATCAGCGTGGCGAGCACATGGGCGTCGAGCGTGTCGCGCGAGTTCAGACATTCGTCTGCGCCGCCGATCCCGACCTGCTCGTCGATGATCTTCGCCTGCGCATTTGCGTCGAAGTCCTCGAACCGCATCGGTGCACCGGTCAACTCACGGATGCGTCGCGCGATGTCGCGAATCTCCGGGGCGTCGCACAGCGTCTGCCCAAGCTTGCGCTCGAACTCCACGCGTGCCGAGGCCTTCGTGTAGTAAGGCGCGCAATCGAAGAGATTGCGCCCCGCGTCGCTGCGCCTAAAGTCGTCGAACGCCTTGCTGTCGGGCAGCGAATCGACCGAGTCGGTGCGTGCGCGCAGCCCATGACCGAGCTTCAGCGCGGGCATGGGCTGCTCCGGTGCCAGTTGTACCTGCCGTTCCAGCACGCGATTATCGGACTCGCTTGCGATGCGGGCCCGGCGCAAAAACTGCGCACCCAGCGCCATCTCCAAAAGGTTGCCGCTGGAATGCACGCGCGCAATGTCAGACTGAACTGTCAACATAATGACTTAATAAACCTCGTTCCTTAAAAACTTAACCAGATTTCGGTATTCAGAGAAAAAATAGTTGATATGACGTTCTGCATCTGCATGCATATCGTCATATTCGATTCCCGTGAACCCGAACAATAAAATCTCCTCCTCCGCCTCTATGAAAAGCACCGGTGATGGGGTGTTATCCGAAAAGCAGTTTTCTCTTATGAGTTGAATCAGGTTTTGCCGACCGAGCATCGCCGGTGGCACATCGACACGGAAATAGACGTCGAACGTATCGACGGTTTCGTTGGCACGGAAGTAGAGCGCATCGCCGTTCTCGAGCGTGACGCCAGCGCCCGGAAGCGCTTGTGCCTGAAGGCCATGCAGGTTGAAGCGATGGGAAATGGTGTCGAGGATTCCATTCAGCCTTCGTTGAGGCATTCGCAGAATTGCCGAAGACGACTGGGAGCCGTCAGCGCGCTCCGTGCCGTGTGGCGGCGCGCGGAAAAGGGGTTGCATGATGCTGTCATCCGGTAAATGTTGTAGCCGGAATGCATTTTAATTTCTTGCTGTCACGTCGAATAGACGAGTGCGCGCATTTGGGGTGAATCATGCGAAATGATTCTGATATTTCCCGACTGTCGGATTTTCATAATCCGATTTGAAATCTTTCGACGTTCTATCGGTCGTCGGACGAATCGCGGCGCAAAAAAAGCCGCCCGAAGGCGGCTGAAGGTCGGGTGAGACCAAGGAAAAGCGTGGTCGCGGCGGTATCAGCCCGCCAACGACCGAGTCAGTGCATTTCGCGCGACATCGAAGTCTGCGGCAAACCTGCGATGCCACTCGCGTCGCGTGGCGTCGTCGATCCACGCGCCGTCGAGGCCGTTGTGCATGAATTCGCGCAGGTCGCCGAGCGAGAAGCCGAAGTGGCTGAACATCAGCTCCCAGGCTTGCGCGGGGTTGACCTTGTGCAGGGTCGGATCGTCCGTATTCGGATGGATCTTCAGGCCGAGGCCGGGCATACGACGAATCGGGTGATCCTTCGCCCAGCGCTCCGGCGTGAGCGTGCGCAGGTAGTACGAATTCGTCGGCACGACCGTGAAGACGATGCCGCGCTCGGCGCATTCGCGTGCGAAGTCCGGTGCGTCGACGATGGTGTAGCCGTGATCGATGCGGTCGCACTTGAGCAGCTCGACAGCGGTTTCGACGTTGGTCCACGGCATGCCGAATTCGCCAGCGTGAGCCGTCGTCTTGAAGCCTGCGAGCCGCGCGTTGCGATACGCCTTCCAGAACAGTTCGGGCGGACGGTCGTTCTCGCGATAGTCGATGCCGATGCCGACGACTTCGTCGGCGCGATGCGCGCGCATCCACTCGACCATCTCGACGGCTTCGCGCGGATCGGCCTCGCGGTCGATGCTTGGCACGAGACGACCGACGATGCCGTGATCGCGCTGGGCGTCACGAATGGCGGCGACGATGGCGTCCTGCGCCTTCGCGTAGGGAATGCCGGACGTACGCACGGTGCCGGTCGGGTTCCAGAAGAACTCGCTGTAGCGCACGTTGTACGCGGCGGCGTCCGCCAGATATTCGTAAGCGATGCGGTGAAGATCGTCCGGCGAGGTCAGCAGATGTTCGTCGAGCGCGCGCAACACACGCAGCACGCCCACGGGCTTTTCACCGCGCGTGTAGAAGCCGTCGATCTCGGCGCGATCGAGCGGCGCGTTCGACTTTTCGGCGAGCGCCACGAACGTGTCGTGACGCACTGCGCCGAGCAAATGGCAATGCAATTCCACCTTCGGCATCGCATGGAAGAATGTGCGATGCGCTTGCTGAATCTGCACGCCGGTGCGTGCGGCGGGCACGTGACCCGGTGTCTCTGTCATAACGTCTTGTCTTGGTGAAGTCATCGGCATGGGGGCGGCGCGACGTATGTCGTTCGCCGCCAGGTCGATCAGTGACGCCCCACAACCGTCCAGAAGTAATACGCCAGCGGCAGCGCCAGCACGTAGAGGCCCCACGGCAATTCCTTGAAGCGGCCCATCAGCGCCTTGACCAGCACGTAGCACAGCAAGCCACCGGCGATACCGGTACCGAAGCTGTTCGAGAGCAGCGTGAGCAGCACCATGGCAAGCACGGGGAACGCGTCGCTGAAATCGTCGAACGGCACATGACGGATGGTGCTGAACATCGACAGACCGATCAGGATCAGTGCGGGGGCCGTAGCTTCCTTCGGAATGGCCAGCGCCACCGGCACGAAGAAGCACACCAGCGCGAACATCACAGCGGCGGCAACCGACGTCAGACCTGTGCGCCCGCCCGCTTCCACACCAGCGGCCGACTCGACCAGCGCGGTCAGCGCGGGAATGCCCAGCAGCGCACCGCCCGTCGCGGCAATCGAATCGACGAGGAACGGGCGGTTGATGTTCTCCATGTTGCCGTGCTCGTCGAGCAAACCGGCCTTGCCGCCGACGGCGAGCGTGGTGCCCAGCGTCGAGAAGAATTCCGCCGCGAAGAAGGCGAACAGATACGGCAGTGCAGAAATCGTCAGCGCGCTCTTCAGGTCGAGCTGGAACGCCACCGGCGCAATGCTGTGCGGCAGCGAGATGAACGACTCGGGGACCTTCGTCACGCCGAGCGGTACGCCGGCGAGTGCGGCGATCAGAATCGACCAGAGGATCGCGCCCGGCACCTTGCGGCCTTGCAGCAGCACGGCGACGCCCAGGCCGATCAGCGCAACGATGGTGCCCGGCTTGCTGAAGTCGCCCAGCGCGAACGCATTCGTCTTGGCGTTGGCGATGACCATGCCCGCGTTGCGCACGCCCAGCACCGCGATGAACAATCCGATGGATGCGCCGAGGCCCAGCTTGATGGCCGTCGGAATCAAACGCGCCACGACGCTGCGTGCGCCGATCACCGTCAGCAACAGGAACAGCAGGCCGGAGAGGAACGCGATGGCGATGCCCGTCTGCCAGGCGACGTGTTCGGTGGCCGCGAGCGTGACGCCCACGATGACCGAGCCGCCGATGCCGGGGCCGACGACGAACGGCAGGTTCGCGTAGAAACCCATCAGCAACGAGAACAGCACGAACACCAGCATGACCGACGTGGTGGCCGCGCCGCGATCCATGCCCCCCGTGGCGAGCAGCGACGGAATCACCACGAGCAGATAGGCGGCCGCCAAAAATGTCGTGATACCGGCAAGTACTTCGGTGCGCACGCTGGAGCCACGTTTGCCGATGGCGAAACGGCGCTCAAGCCAGCCGCCGGGGGCGGTGACCGCATGGGATTGGCCGTGCCCGGCTGGCGCTACGCGCTCGTTGTGCTCAGGAGAAGAGGTCTGCATAAGCCAAGAATAGAAGGTCTTTGCGTGGCACTTTACGTGCGTGCGACTATAAATAAAAAATGAAATTACTTATGATTCGATAATTCGAATCTATTCTTCGCGACGCTGGCGGATGCCGGGGCTTCCCAGGGCCCACCCCGGCCGGCTGACGTCGCAAAACTGTTGTGTCCGACACACTGCTGGCACCTCTGGAGCGCGCCATGGCGACTTCGTCCCGTCGTAACGAAAACACTGCAAGCCGTGCGGGCGAGACGCCCACGTCCAAAGCGCCGGTCGCCTCCACGGCGTCGTCCACCGCTACGCCGCAGGTGCCGCCATTGCCCGCGCTGACGCTGCGGCAGGTGCAGTACTTCGTCGCCCTCGCCCACTCACGCAGCTTCACGCAGGCAGCGCAGGCGCTCTCCGTCACGCAACCGGCGCTCACGGCCGCCATCCGGCAGATCGAGTTCCTGCTCGGCGGACGTCTCTTCGAGCGCTCGGCACATCGTCTGACGCTGACCGAGGCCGGCACCACGATCCTGCCGCTCGCGGAGCGTCTGCTCAACGCCGCACGCGGTACGTTCGACGACATGACGAGCACCTTCACGCTGCAGGCGCAGACGGTGCGCATCGGTTTCATTCCGTCGGTCGCCGCCCGCCTGTTGCCGGTGCTTGGCAGCTTGCGGGACGCCCATCCGAACGTGCGCTTCGCCCTGTCCGATCTGCCGAACAGCGAACTGGTCGCGGCCCTCGCCCGAGGCGAGATCGACCTCGGTGTCGGCATTCGCGACGAAGCCGACGAGGCCGGTCATGCGGCCAACACCGAGGGCTTTCGCTGCGACGATCTGTTCGACGACGAGATCGTGCTCGTGGCGCGTCGCGACGATGCGCTCGCGTCCGCCGAGTCCGTCAGCTGGTCGCAACTCACCGAGCGCGATCTGGCTGTGTTCGTGCGCGGCAACGTCAGCGATTCGCTGCAACGCACGGGCGGGTCGCAAAACCTGCGGCTCGAACCGAAGTACCGCATGGAATACACCGAGCCGCTTTATGCGCTGGTGCGAAGCGGCCTCGCGCTGGCGATTCTGCCCAAGCTCTACACCCTGCATCTGCATGACCCCGCGCTCGTGGCGCTCGACGTCATTGCGCCGCGTGTGACGCGTACCGTCGCGCTGATGTCGCTCGTCGGCAAGGAGCGCGGCCCGCAGGTGAGTGCGTGCCGCGACTGGATTGCGCGACATCTGGCGACGTGAATCGACGGCGCTGCACGTGCGTCCATCCTCGGGCCACACGTACAAACACGGCGGCCGATCTGTTCGATGGGCCGCCGCGTTTGCTTGCTTCTACCGCCGTCTTGCGATGCCGCCCGATCAAGGCAGACGCGAAATGCGCTCAAGCAGCGTAGCGTAGAAGCGGTCGGCGTCGATATCGGTGAGCCACAGCGCATTCACCGGACGCTTCGTGCGACCGTTCCAGTCCACTACCGTCTCACCCAGCGTGAGTTGGCCCGTCGTCTCCACGGCCACGTTCACGCGACGGCCGCCATACATCGTTGGGTCGATCAGATAGCCGATGGTGCACGGGTCGTACATCGGAGCTTCGTCCACGCCACGGCGGCGCTTCTGATACGCCAGCGCGGCGTTGAAAATGTCGCCAACGATCGGGCCGCAGCGATTTTTCAGCGCATGGAACGGGGCAACGCGCTCCGGCGTAATCAGCGTCTTCAGGCTGACGTCGCGCGGCACGATGGTCACGGGCACGCCTGCGCCGAGCACGATGCTCGCGGCTTCCGGGTCGACAAAGATGTTGAACTCTGCTGCCGGCGTGTAGTTGCCGCGTTCGAACCACGCACCGCCCATCAACACGATTTCACGGATGGCCTTCGCGCCTTCGGGCGCGGCCGTCAGTGCCGTGGCGATGTTGGTGAGCGGGCCGATGGCGACGAGCGTGATGCTGCCGGGTGCCGCCGCGCGCAGCGTGTCGATCAGATAAGTGACGGCATGCTGCGGTGCGAGCGGCGCACGCGGGTCATGCAACGGCGCACCTTCGAGACCCGAGCGACCCATCACGTTCGCCACCGTCACCAGCTCACGCATGAGCGGCTTCGGACAACCGGCGTACACCGGCAGCGTTTTGGTCTTGCCAGCCCAGTCGCGCACGATACGCGCGTTGCGCTCGGTCAGGCTCAAAGGCACGTTGCCGCCGACGACGGTCAGCGCCTTGAGATCGATCTGGTCACTTGCGCCCAATGCCATCAGGATCGCGACGGCGTCGTCCTGACCCGGATCGCAGTCGATGATCACCGTACGACGCGGCGAGCCTTCCGCCGTGAGCGGCGACGCGCCTTCGGTCTTCGTCATTTGCGCGAAGGCGCTGCCGGTCATCGTCGCACCGACCGTCGCCATCGATGCGACCAGCGACGTGCGCAGGAAGCTGCGGCGGCTGCGCTGGTGGCTTTCGATGGTCTCGTTACCCGTGCTACCCGCACCGTTCAGTTCGGTCATTGTCGTCATGTTGTCGAACCCGCTTGAATCAGAGAGATTGGATCGTAGCGCTTGTCAGGCGAATCAGAACGTGTGACGCATGCCCAGCGTCACGGCCATCTGACGCTTGGTGCTCGACGCGGCGTAGCCGAAGAGCTGCGCGTACTTGGCGTCGCCAGCGGCTTGCTGTGCGTTGAGCGTAAGTGCGACGTCCGTGCGCTTGGACAGCCAGTAGTCGGCTTGCAGGTTGACCTGATGCCATTGCGGACGCGTATTGATCACATCGTACTTGCCGGACGTAAAGCCGTACGCCGCGCCCAGCACCAGCGCCGGGGTGACGTTGTAGTTCAGCGTCAGGTTGTAGTTCTGGAGATGCAGGTGCGAGTTGTCGATGTACGTGTAGCGCACGTCCGAGAACATGGCGCCGATGAGTGCCGGGCCCCAGCGGTAGAAACCGCCCGTGGCGAAGATGCGTTGCTGGTTCGCGAAGACGTTCGCAGGCGTAGCGCTCTTCGAGAAAATCAGCAGCGGGCTGGCGTAGTCGTTGGCAATGGCGCCATCGTTGTTGGTGCCACTGTACGGATTGTTGTACTGCGCGTAGGCAGCGTTCCAGTCGAAGTCGCCGTACTTGTAGCCGAGACCGAAGCTGTAGGCGTTGTTGTTGCGGAAGCCCGTGGCCGAGTTCGAGAAGCCGTATTGCGCCGTGCCGTGGAAGCCACCGACCGTCGGGCTGACCCACTTCACCGAGTTCTGCATACGCAGGTCGTTGTAGCCGTTGTCGTTATCGCCGATGTTCACGCCGTTGCTCGAAATGATGATCGGGCCGACATAGTCGTGAATGGTGTCGTACTGGCGGCCCAGCGTGAACGTGCCCCACGTCTTGTCCGAAAGACCGACGAACGATTGGCGACCGAACGCACGGCCGTTCTGCGCACCCGTGCCGTTCACGATGCTGAAACCGGCTTCGAGCGTGAAGATGGCCTTGGTGCCGTTACCGAGGTCTTCCGACCCACGGAAGCCCCAGCGCGGATTCTGGTTGGTGCCCGAGAGTGCCTGCCAGTTCTTGCTGCCGCCTTGATTACTCACATACCCCACGCCGCCCGAGATCAGGCCGTAAATCGTGACGTTGCTTTGTGCGTGTGCGGCGGTGGCGGCGACGCCGATGGCGGCGGCAAAGCCCAGACGGGCCAGAATCGTGGTCTTCATGAGGTGTGCTTCTCTAAGGTCTAAGTCCGCGCGCTTGCGAGAGTTGGCGCGATTCGGACCGAACTATAGGGAAGGGTCTTGTATAAATATAATTTTGATTTTTTATATATCGATAAATTTAATCGATATTAGTGCCGCGGCCGCGCCAGGGCTTGGCGGGCAGGGAGGATGCCCCAAAACGGGGCCGTCCGCCGGGCGTTGCGTGCGGCAGACACTCGTACGAATTGCCCTGGGGCCGTACCAACTAACGGTGGCGTTTGTACAAGAGGAGGGCGAAAACGCAGCGGGGCAAGAGCGGATCCTGCAAGTTTCTCAAGCGCGAGGGGACCACGACAGGCCCGTGCGTTGGCGTTCAAAGGAACGGCGACCACGTCGCGACTTCGACAGATTTCGTGATGCTTCGCGGTCGCTCTCCGAAACCCAATCTCGTTAGGCGCATCAACATGGAATCGATTCTGATTCTTATGCGGCGGCGCAGACCGAAACAGGCTTTGAGCCGTTGGAATCCGCACTGTCTGGTCACGTCCACGGAAAAGACGTCGTCATGGTGCTTGGGGATGGCGGAGTGAGAGTTGCTGAAAGCGATTTGCTTAAAGGAATGCAGGCGGTTTTGTCTGCGAAGCACATCTTTGGCAATCGATAGATTGTCTTCATCGGAGGGGGCAAAGACAAAGGCGGATCGCTTGCGTCGGACGATCCCGGCATCACCGGTTTAGCAACACAGGCGCCTGTGCTATCAGATACAGCACGGCGCCGATCAACCCGCCGACAAGGGTGCCGTTGATGCGGATGTACTGAAGGTCTTGCCCCACACTCAGCCGGATCTGCTGTGACAGGTGTTCTGCGTTCCAGCCATGCACGGTCGCCCGGATGTGGTCCGTTACAAAGTCGGCAAAGCCCGGGGCCATGCGCTCGGCAGCATCTCTGAGTTGCGCGTCGAGCGCCTTTCGCAATGACTCACTGCGCGCGAGTTCCTGACCGATCCACGCTGCTGCCCCCGTGATTTTCGCGCCGATCACCGAATCTTCTTTCGCGAGATCCTGCTTCACCCAACTGCGCCATTCGCTCCACAGACCACCCACGTAGGCATTCAGTGCGGTATCGCCCTTCAACTGCGTCTTGAAGCCGTCGAGCTTCGCCTGAAATTCGGCGTCGTGTTTCAGCCGCTCGATCAGCCCGGTCACTGCGCGGTCGAACGCCTGACGCAACTGATGCGACTCGTCAGCTTCCATCTGCGCAAGCAGCCGTGTCACGGCCGCCGAGATCATGTCGGATCCCTTGTTGCCGATCCACTCCGAAGGCAACACCTTTTCCTTTTTCGGATGATCGGATTTGAGCCAGTCGACGATACGCGCCGAAATGAATTCGCGCGTTTGCGGCTCGTTGAGCAATTCGACGAGATAGTCGAGTGTCTCGTCGAGCAATGCCTGATGACGGCCGTCGCGCGTGAGGGTGTCGAGAATCGCCGCGGCCGATTGCGAGAGATCGAGGCGATCGATCATTGTGTCGAGCGCGCGGCGGATGAAGGCCTGCACGTTGCGCTCGTCCATCACGTCGAGCACACCGCTCGTCACCTTCACCAGCACGGCGCTCAATTGACGCGTGTTCTCGTAGGAACCGAGCCAGCGCGTGAGCGCATCGGCGGGATTCTGTTGCTCGATGAGGCGCACGACGGACGGCGTGTCGAGAAACTTCTCGCGTACGAAGCGGGCGAGCCCGTCGCCGAGGGCGTCTTTCTTGCGGATGAGGATGTTCGTATGTCGCGCGAGGCCCGGAATCGGAATGCGCCGGAACAGCGCTTCGACCGCGAACCAGTCTGCCAGTCCGCCGACCATCGCCGCTTCGGCCGCCGCGCGAATCCAACCTGTGAGGAAATGCACCGGCATGAAAAGCGTGGCGATGAAAATCGCCAGTGCGACGAGAAGGAACGACAGCGCGCGCCGTTCGGCGCGTTGCAGGGCGATGGCGGGGTCCATGCGTAGCGAGCTTTCGAGTGGACGGGGATGTCTGACAAACACCTGGCAAGACTACCTCATTCCGCGATCGACTTCGATACGATGCGAAAAGTGGAAGTCTGTGCGTCGACACTGCGTGCACGATGACTGCCGTGCGATATCGGTTTTCCGTTCGATGGGCACTGCATCGGTTCGCCCCGGGCGACCCGCCGACTTCTCGCTACCACGAGTGAACAGGTCATTCTGCGTTCATCTACCACTCCCTTCGGAAAGAAGACCTCCTTTGTTCTCGCCCGCTGCAGGAGCGCGTTCTTGCAGCGACCGACACCTCGTCGACGTAACTCACGACATCACGACATCACGACGTAAACGCGAAACGGCACATTCGTCATGTGCCGTTTCGCTGGGTATCGCCCTATGGGGTGAAACCCGGACCCGCGCCTGAGCCGCGCTATGTGCTTACCCGCGCTGCTTTGCCTTCAGTTCAAGACGGTACTTGTGCAGCAGCGGCTCGGTGTAGCCGTTCGGTTGCGTCAGACCTTCGAACACCAGCGCGCTTGCGGCCTTGAATGCCAGCGAGTTGTCGAAGTTGCCCGCCATCGGCACGTACTGCTTATCACCGGCGTTCTGTTTGTCGACGACGGCGGCCATGCGCTTCATCGTCTCTTCGACCTGTTCGCGCGTGATCACGCCGTGACGCAGCCAGTTCGCCAGATGCTGGCTCGAAATTCGCAGCGTTGCGCGGTCTTCCATCAGGCCGACGTCGTTGATGTCCGGCACCTTCGAGCAACCCACGCCCTGATCGATCCAGCGAACGACGTAACCGAGAATGCCCTGAGCGTTGTTCTCGATCTCCTTGCGGATTTCCTCTGCGCTCCACTCCGCCTTGGCCACGACCGGCACCGTCAGCAGACCGGTGAGCAGCGCGTCGCGCTCCTTCGCGTAATCGATCTTTTCGAGTTCTTGCTGAACAGCTTGCACGTCGACCACGTGGTAATGCAGTGCGTGCAGCGTCGCGGCGGTCGGCGACGGTACCCAGGCGGTGTTCGCCCCGGCTTTCGGATGCGCGATCTTCTGTTCGAGCATGGCGTGCATCAGGTCCGGCATGGCCCACATGCCCTTGCCGATCTGTGCGCGACCACGCAGGCCCGCAGCCAGACCCACGAGCACGTTGCTCTTCTCGTACGCAGTGATCCAGGCCGACGACTTCATGTCGCCCTTGCGCATCATCGGACCGGCTTCCATCGCGGTGTGCATTTCGTCGCCCGTGCGATCGAGGAAGCCCGTGTTGATGAACGCCACACGTGCGGCAGCCGCTGCGATACAGGCCGAGAGGTTCACGCTGGTGCGGCGCTCTTCGTCCATGATGCCCATCTTGAGCGTGTTGCGCGGCAGGCTGTACAGGTCTTCGACGCGACCGAACAGCTCGTCGGCGAACGCGACTTCGGCCGGACCGTGCATCTTCGGCTTGACGATGTAGATCGAGCCGGTGCGCGAGTTCAGGCGATGCTTGCGGTCGTGCAGCGAGGCGAGCACGGTCACCACGCCGTCGAGAATGCCTTCCGGAATCTCGTGGCCTTCGCGGTCGGTGATGGCGGGGTTCGTCATCAGATGGCCGACGTTGCGGATGAACAGCAGCGAGCGGCCATGCAGCTTGAGCGGCTTGCCGTCGGCGCCGGTGTACTCGCGGTCGGCGTTCAGGCGACGCGTGAAGGTTTTGCCGCCTTTGGCGACTTCTTCCGTCAGCGTGCCTTGCATCAGGCCGAGCCAGTTGCGATAGAGGTCGACCTTGTCGTCGGCGTCTACGGCGGCCACCGAGTCTTCGCAGTCGATGATGGTCGTCACGGCGGCTTCGACCAGCACGTCCTTGATATGGGCGGCATCGGTCTTGCCGATCGGGTGATTCGCGTCGAACTGGATTTCGAAGTGCAGGCCGTTGTGCTTGATCAGCACGGCGGTCGGCTTCGCAGCGTCACCTTGATGACCGGCAAACAGCGCCGGCGTTGCGAGCGTCGTCTTGCCGCTCTTGGTCGTCACGACGAGCTTGCCGTTCTCGACAGCGTAGCCGGTGGCGTCCTTATGCGAGCCTTCGGCCAGCGGAGCGGCCTGATCGAGGAAGCCGCGCGCGAAGGCGATCACGAGTTCGCCGCGCTTCGGGTTGTAGCCGGTGCCCTTCTCTGCGCCGCCCGTCTCGGGGATGGCGTCGGTGCCGTACAGCGCGTCGTACAGGCTGCCCCAGCGCGCGTTGGCGGCATTCAGGGCGTAGCGGGCGTTGGAGAGAGGCACCACGAGCTGCGGGCCAGCTTGTTCGGCGATTTCGTAGTCGACTTCGGCCGTCGTGGCCTTCACGCTTGCCGGGGCGGGCAGCAGATAGCCGATCTTTTCGAGGAAGGCGCGGTAGGCGGCAGCGTCGGCAATCGGACCCGGGTTGGCGCGGTGCCAGCCGTCGAGTTCGCCTTGCAGGCGGTCGCGCTCGGCGAGCAGCGCGCGGTTCTTCGGGGCGAGGTCATGGACGATGGCGTCGAAGCCTTTCCAGAACGCGTCGACATCGACACCGGTGCCCGGCAGGGCTTCCTTTTCGATGAACGCGATCAGATTGTCTGCGACCGTCAGGCCGCCACGCTTGGAAGTGGAAGTCATGATGCTGTACTCGAGTTTGAAAACCAGGTTGACGCGACTCCGTCCGGCCGCTTGCCGGTGCGCCGCCGCTTTTTGCGACGGTCACATCGTCAGGAGAACGGACGTTATGGGGCAATCGGGGTCAGTCTTATATAAGAGTCTGAGTGTAATCCTTCTCTGGTCACTCGGAAACCCGGTATTTCGCGTCCTTGCACCCGCCCGGCTTATAGGTGGGATAAGGGTTTGCGTATGACATCGACGCCATAAGGCTTTGCCGACGATGCCCGATTTTTCGTGTGCAGTTGCAGCATTCGGTATGGCGTTTCACTTTATGAGAAATCAAGGGGTGACGTCGAGAATGCGGCGTAGCGTTTCCTTTCGATATGAATTTGATCGTTGGTGCGACGGGTACACTCGATGTTTCCCCCAAAAAGACCATCTGCCCAGGAGGCATGAAGTCGTGAAACAGATCTTGATGATGAGCAGCTCGCGCAAGGGCGTGTCGGGCTATCTGGAACATGCAGAGGATCAGGTGCACGCGGTGCTCAAAGGTCGCGCGAAGCGGGTGCTGTTCGTGCCGTACGCGGGTGGCATCACGTTCAGTTTCGACGAGTACGAATCGCGCGTGAAGCCGTCGTTCGAGCGATTCGGTTACGAGCTGACGTCGATCCATCATCACAAGGATGCACGGGCGGCGGTGGAGCAGGCTGAAGCGGTCGTCGTCGGCGGTGGCAATACGTTCGTGTTGCTCGACCGGATGTACAACGCGGGCATCGTGGGATTGCTGCGTGAGCGGCTGAACGCAGGTATGCCGTATGTGGGATGGAGCGCGGGGGCGAACGTGGTGTGCCCGACCATCCGCACGACAAACGACATGCCGATCGTGGAGCCGCCGACGCTCAAGGCGCTGGGCGTGGTGCCGTTTCAGGTGAACCCGCACTTCATCAGTGGCAAGCCGTCGGGACATAACGGCGAGTCGCGCGAGGAGCGCCTGGCGGAGTATCTGGCGATCAATCCGGACGAAAGCGTGGTCGCGATTCCGGAAGGCGTGGCGTTGCACGTGCACGGCGACAATGCGACGGTCCTCGGCGAATTCGACGCGCTGCATTTCCGCCAGGGCGGTGCCGTCGAGAATATCGCTACTGGCAGTACGTTTGCGTTGGCGTCGATTTGAGTTTTTAGGGGCGACGTTGCGTCGCTCATATTGACGTATGACTCACGCATGACTGAGTCATACGTAAATTCCTAAACATGACTTTTGGTCCTTAATCGAGGCGCACACACGAATTTGTACAGGCAGAATGCCGAGTCAAATTTCGGATGCGCTTTCCCCCCGGAGCGCGTGGAGCATTGATGGCGATGGATTTCTTCCTGCCTCGTCATCAATGCGCTTCGTGGGGACAGGTATGTCACGCAAGTACTCAAATTTCACTCTCACCGCAGAACAGCGGGGCAAAATCAAGTCACTCTGCAAGCGCAACGACTTCCGTGGATTTGTCGGGATTGGCGTTGACTACGCTTGGATTGGTGTGGCTTGTTTGATGACACTTTGTATCCATCCGGCCATATACCCGTTGTCGATCCTGATCATTGGCGCGAGGCAACGCGCGTTAGCCAGTCTGTTCCACGATGCATCGCACGGCACGCTATTCGCATCGAAAGTGCTGAACAGGCGAGCGACTCGGGTGCTCTGTGGATGGCCGATCATGCAGTCCATGTCTGCCTACCGCGGTTCCCATGTGATTGCGCACCACTCGCGATTGGGTAACCCGAACCATGATCCTGATTTCAAGACGCTGCTGGCAGCTGGGATATATGAGACGCGACGTGGACCGGCGTTTTTCCGACGCTACATCTTGAGTGCGCTCTGGGGGCGGCTAACGATTCGTTATCTGCACGCTTTGATTTTCAGTCGGCTATCGCTTTCATCACATTCTTTTAGAGCCAGACTCGAATCCAGCTCGATCCTGAGTTTTCATGTCCTTGTGGCGACCATTGCCGCGTCGCAAGGTTGGCTCGCAAATCTCGTATTGTTTTGGTGGGTTCCTCTGCTTGTCGTATTTCCCGTCATCGGCTGGCTCAGCGAGCTTTCCGAGCATTACCCCTTTATGGGGGAGTCGGACACGTGGCGTTTCGGCGCGCGCAATCGATACGCCGGCCGGTTGGAGCGTTTTTTCATTGGGATGCACGGTGACTCATTTCATTTGACGCATCATTTGCTTCCCGGAGTCCCATATTGGAATCTCGCCGCGGCGACTGACGTTCTCCGAGAAGACTCTACGTTCGCAGAATGGGATGGGCGGTGGGGCGGAATTTTCTCCTCTGATCGGTCTAGCCGAGTAACCTTTATCGACTTCGTGAAAGTCCCGTGAGGGTCTTCAACGTGTTTTTACGTTGGGTGTCGCAGGCCATTCAAGGTCGTGGCTCGGAAGCATGCGCGCTGGCGGCGGCCGGCCTGAATGGGACGATCGGCGTGTTGACGCGCATCGGGTTTGAGCAAGGGGCGACGTCGGCGTCGCTGGCGTTCTGGAAGTGCTTCGGGGCGTTCGTGCTGGCGTTCGCCCTGTGTGGCCGTACGCACGCGCTGCGCAGGCAGACGGTGGCGCTTGCTTCCCGATGGCCGCGCTTCGCCTGTCTCTCGTTCCTCGGCATCTTCTGTCTTTATTTCTTCGAGACGAAGGCGTTCGCGCAGGCGTCGATTCCGCTCGTCTCCTTTCTTACTTACGCCGCAGGCGGGGCCACCATCGTCCTTTCCGGGCTTTGCCTCGGGGAACGCATCACCCGGCAGAAACGGGCGGCGTTTCTGGTCATTGTGGCGGGCGTCGGTGTGATGTGCTTTGCCGAGGGAGGCATTTCAGGGACCGTCGACGGTATCGTTCTGGCGTTGGCCGGCGGATGCGGCTACGCCCTCTTCATCTTTTTCTCGAAATGGTTCGACATCGGCGCCGGGCTGCCGCAACTGGTCTGGCTGTTCGGGTTCGGAAGCGTTTTTCTGTCGATACCGCTGATGCAGGAGGGGTTCGCGCTGCCCGTCGGCGGGCAGTGGCTAACGCTGGGTGCACTGATTCTGCTGCCCACGATTGGCGGCTTCTATTTCACGACGCGTGCCGTGGCGCGCGGACAAGCGAGCAAGGTACAGATTATCGAGACGAGCGATCCGCTGTTTGCCACGGCGTTTGGTTTCGCCGTTTTTGGCGATGGCCTCAGCCAGACCGGCGTACTCGGTGCTGCTGCCATCGCGGCAGGCCTTGTGATTGCGGTCTGGCAACGACACCCACGCACGGGGCCGCGCGACGCCGTACAGCGTCAGTAATGCCCAAACAAAACCGCCGCCCCGGCGTGAGCCAGGGGCGGCGGTTTCCGTTGCATCGATGCAGCTTTTAAGCGTCGTCGTCGAGCCAGGGCACTTCGACGTCGGTCAGGAATGCGACCATCGCGAGCGGACGCGCTTCCTGACGGCCGATCTTGCCGTCCGCACGGTGCCACACCGCCACGAACGTCTCGGGATGCTTGTCGGCGATCAATTGCACCGTACGCAGTTCTTCTTCGTCCATCTCTTCGATGGGGCCGTCGAACGACACCACGAGTGCCTGCGGCCAGACGCCGTCTTCCGGATCGTAGACCTTGTCGCCGTTCGGCACATCCACCGTTGCCTCGACGCCGATCGTCGCCGACGCCGCCACGATCATCTCGCCAAGCGAGCGCAGCAGCGCGGTTGCACGGGCGGAGTTGATCTGGCGCATGGCGAGGTCGCCGCGCGTCAGGGCCTGTTCAAGCTTGGGGTCGGTTTTTTGTTTGGGCATGCGGGGTCCTCGGTAAAACGTTAGCCACCTCGCGGCAGCCGTGCCATGTGACTGCGACACCGGCCCGCACGCGGGGTTCCGATGCTACCACCGTCGCGCTCGCCGGGGCGCATTACAATGCGGGTTTTCTTCACCGGCCGCTGTAATGGATTCCGCCAAGCCCACCGATTCGACCCACGCCACGTCCTCCGATGCGTCCACGCAGCCCAGCGAGGTCTATCTGCGCCTGCTCGGCGAAACCGCCAAGATCGACTGGAAAGATCTGGAGTCGTTCTTCGCGCGCGGCGTTCTGCTGTTCGTCACGCCAGGCGTCGACCTCGTCTCCGTCGCCGAAGCCGTCGCCAACGACGACAAACCTACCGTCACGCAATGGCTGACGTCCGGCATGGTGCAACGCATGCAGGCCGACACCGCCGCCGATTTCGCCGCACGCACGCCCGAACTGTGGGCCGTCGTCGTCGCGCCGTGGGTACTCGTGCAAGAGCGCGGCATCAAGACCTGACAAACGCACCAGGCCATTCTGCGCGCAAATGGCAACGCTTTCGTAGGCGATCGGACTTATTCCGTGATGCCCGCTTCAACGAGGCGTCGCGTGCAATCTTCCAGCAGATCCTGCGCCACCACCGACGCGTACGCATAGTCCGCGTCGAGCGATTCCGTCATTTCATGCGCCGTGTACAGCCCGGCTTCGCGTGAGAGCGTGCCCGCCAGTTCGCGGGCGAAATCGTCGCTCAACGACGACAACAAACGGCGCTCATCCAGCGGCAATTGCAACTTAGAGCGCGATAGCCACATCTGGGCGAGCGTCGCGCCCTGCTTGTCCGTCATCCATTGCCCATGCTCGTAAAACGCCGACAGACGCTCTGCCGTCAGCGCGAACAGCAACGCTCGGCGGGTGTTGAAATTCAGACGAATCGGTTGATTGGGTGTGGCTTCCGGCATGACGGCAACCGCAAATTGCGGACAAGAACGAGATCAGCGGCAAAGGTATCACGCGAACAGCCGCAGCAGCGCATTGCGCGCATGGCGGATCAGGTCGGTTTCATCGGCGCGTCCCGGCAGCAGATGGAATTCGGCGCGCGGCAGCGGCGGCAGCCCAAGCGACGGCGGGCAGACGATTAGCTCGGGCGTGAGCGCTGACTCATTCAGGCAGGACACCCCGAGCCCGGCAGCCAGCGCGAGTTGCATGCCCGCGACCCCAGCCGCCGAATGCGATACCCGGTACGCCACCTTGTGCCGCTCCAGCACGCTCGCGACAAGCGTTTGCAACGCGCACGTGCGGGGGAGAGTCACGAGGGGCAGCGGCATGTCGACGGTAGCCGTCTGCGTCGCCGCCATCGCCCACACCAGACGCTCGCGTCGTACCAGCGTGGCCGAAGCCCCCCCGAAATCGTCATCAGTCGCGGTGCTATCGGCGACATCCTCGCTCATCAGCCGTAACGCCAGCCCTACGTCGAAATGCTCGCCCGTCATGGCTGAGCGCTCAATCTGCGAACTCTGCATGGCACTCACGTGCAGGCGCAGACGCGGATAGAGGCTCGTGAATCGCTTGAGAACGCGGGCGACGTCGTGCGGACGGTAATAGTCCGTGATCGCGATGCGCAACTCGCCGTCGAGCAACACCCCCTGGAGATCCTCGAACGCGGCTTCCGACAGCGCCGCGATCTGACGTGCGTAAGCGAGCAGTCGCGTGCCAGCGGGCGTGGCGCGCATGCCCTTTCGCGAGCGGACGAGCAGCGACTGTCCGGCCCGCTCTTCGAGCTTCTTTAGTTGCTCGCTGACCGTCGATTGCGACAGGAAGATCTGTTCGGCGGCGGCCGAAATGCTGCCGGCGTCGTGAATGGCGATAAACGTACGTAGCTGGGTCAGATCGAAGGCGCGGGCATTCATAGTGGCACTCGGTAAAACGGTAATTCGGGGGACGGACCCGGGAGTAGCACGGGACATACAAGGTACGGACCCGAGGTGGACCACACGTCGGCAGGCCACCGGAGTTAATCCGGAAAACACGATATATGTCATCGAGTTTTCCCGCTTTTCCGATGGATTGTACCTCCGTAGGATGCGGAGCATGGCATCCGGATTTACGCGCAAGCGCGACCCCGCGATACCGCCTTTACCCCCCTTTCCCCCTTTCAGAGCCGCGTGTTGACCACCCGCGCACCGTGTCACTCATGAACGAACGTCTTTGCTCTGCCTCTGCTGCGGCGAATCGTCTTCCGGCCACCGCTGTGCCGCGTGCCCCGGATGCCGCCGCCCCACAACTCAATCGCAATCATCGTTGGAAGGTGCTGGGCGTCGGCGTGGCGGCCAATGCCAGCTTCGCGGCGGCGATGGGCGGTATTCCTGCCACGGCCGTGCAGATGCGCAGCGCCTACGCCTTGGCCAATGGCGACCTCGGCCTCGTGCTCGGCATGATCGGTCTGGGCATTGCCATCTCGGAATTGCCATGGGGCATGCTCACGGATCGATGGGGCGACCGGCGGGTATTGCTCGTTGGGTTGCTGGTGACGGCGGCGGCGCTGCTCGGCCTCGGCCTGTGGGGGGTGCCGACCACGCACTTCGTTCCGTCGATGCCGATGCTCGCGGCCGGGATGCTGGCCATCGGCGTGCTGGGCGGTAGCGTGAACGGTTCGAGCGGGCGCGCCGTGATGCGATGGTTTCACGACAGTGAGCGCGGTCTCGCGATGAGCGTGCGGCAATGCGCGGTGCCGATGGGCGGTGGGATCGGTGCGCTGCTGTTGCCGGGGACGGCGGTTCACTTCGGCTTCAACGGGGTCTTCATCGGCCTGGCATTGGCGTGCGTGGCCGCAGCGGGCATGGCATGGCTGTGGTTGCTCGAACCGCCGGACGAGCCGCACGAAGCGCCGCGCCCGGTATCGGCCAGCGCCGGTGGCCGCCCCGCTGCCGCCTACTCGCCGTTGCGTGATGCCCGCCTGCTCAGCACCGCGCTCGGCATGGCCGTGCTCGCCATGCCGCAAATCGCCGTGCTCACCTTCGGCACGGTCTTTCTGCACGACTTCGCCCATGTGAGCGTGCTGACGATTTCGCTCACGTTGGGGGCTGTGCAGGCGGGAGCCGCGATCACACGCGTGTGGAGCGGACGCTTCACCGACAAGCGCCGCAACCGTCCCGCCTATCTGCGCGTCTGCACGTTGGTGGTCGGCGTGGTGTTCGCGATGTTGGGCGCGCTGGTGGGATTACTTTCGATGCGTCCCGAGTGGCTCGCGCACGGCACGCCGGTGATGATCGCGCTGCTGATTGTGGGCGGTGTGGTCGCCTCGGCATGGCATGGCGTGGCTTTCACGGAACTGGCCACGCTCGCGGGGGCGTCCCGCGCGGGCACGGCGCTGGGCATCGGCAACACCGGTGTGTTCCTGACGATGTTCCTCACGCCGCTGGCGATTCCGCTGCTGCTCTCGCTGGGCGGATGGGGGCTGGTCTGGGCCGGGGGCATGATCTGCGCGGCACTCGCATGGCCGTTGTTCGTCTGGTCGCATCGCGAAGTGAAGGCGGCATGACGGTGACGTGAAGAGAACGTGAGCGAGCGCGACCACACAGAGGTCAACACGGCAGGTGCACGTGCTCCACAAGGAAGTCGAGAAACGCGCGGACGCGGGCGGGCAAGTGGCCGCCCTGTCCCACATAAACGGCATGCACCGGCTCCAGATCGCCGGGGTTGTAGTCTTCGAGCACGGTCACGAGGCGGCCGTCGCGCAGATCGGCGTCGACGTGATATCGGGAGTGACGCGCGAGTCCCAGCCCTTCGAGTGCGAGTTTGCGCATCGTCTCGCCGTCACTCACCAGCACGTTCCCTGCAGGCGGATACAAGGTGACGCCGCCCGCGCCGTCGAGGAACGGCAACCCCTGAATCTGACGCTCGAAATTGAACGCCATGACGTTGTGACGGATTAGGTCGGCTGGCGTTTGCAGCGCCGCGCTGCGCGCCAGATAGTCAGGCGACGCCACCACGTGCACGCGGCTCTCGCCGAGCTTGCGCGCCACCAGCCGTGAATCGCGCAATGCGCCAGCACGCACGGCCACATCGGCGCGCTGCGACAACAGGTCGACGACCGTGTCGGTGAGCGTCAGGTCGAGCCGGATTTCGGGGTACTTCGCAAGGAACGCGGGGATGACCGGCAGCAGATACAGCGTGCCGATGGGCACACTCGAATTCACCCGCAACAAACCGCGCGGCACCGCGCCCGCCGCCGCTTCGCGCTCCGCGGCGTCGATATCGGCCAGCACGCGCAACGCGCGCTCGTGAAATGCGGTGCCCTCGGGGGTGAGTTGCAAGCGACGCGTCGAGCGATTGAATAGTCGCGCGCCCAGCCGCCCTTCGAGCCGCGCGACGAGCTTGCTGACGGCCGACGGTGTCATGTGCAACGCACGCGCCGCTGCCGAGAAACCGCCCAACTCCACCACTCGCGCAAAAACTTCCATGTCGCCTGAGCGGTTGACGTCCTGTCGGCCCATCGGAGGTGTCCTCGATTTTTGAGGTTATGGCGTTCGCGTGGTTTTGTGACCTGAAGTCACAAATGATTTTCCTTGGCGCAGTCTATTTCATCAATGAGGGGGCGTCTATATTCCGCACATCGGTTCACGCGCGTCGGACAGCCAGGGCATTCGGTTCATCGATTCGACGGCGGAGCCCGCCCCGATATTCAGTCTTTCAGACAGGAGTTTTCCGTGCCTATCGCCCTCTATGCCCTGACTGCCGGTGCCTTTGGCATTGGCGTGACGGAATTCGTGATCATGGGCCTGCTGCTCAACGTCGGCGCCGATTTTGGCGTGTCGATTGCGGCCGCCGGCCTCTTGATTTCCGGCTACGCGCTGGGTGTCGTCGTCGGCGCGCCCATCATGACGACCGCCACCGCCCGGTGGCCTCGCAAGACCGTGCTGCTGGTGCTCATGGCCATCTTCACCATCGGCAACGCCGCCTGTGCGCTCGCGCCGAGTTATGGTGCGCTGATGGCAGCGCGTGTGCTGACGTCGTTCGCGCACGGCACGTTCTTCGGCGTCGGGTCGGTCGTAGCGACGGGCCTCGTGCCGCGCGAACGCCGTGCGTCGGCGATTGCCGTGATGTTCATGGGCCTGACCGTCGCCAACATTCTCGGCGTGCCCTTCGGCACCTGGCTGGGTCAGCACTTCGGCTGGCGCGCCAGCTTCTGGGCCGTGACGGTCATCGGTGCCCTCGCATTGCTCGTGATCGCCCGGTTCGTGCCGAAGATCGCGGCCCCGGCAGACGCTGGCGACTGGCGTGCGGACTTGCGTGCGCTGGCACGTCGCCCGGTGCTGCTCGGGTTGTTGACGACTGTGCTGGGATGGGTGGGGGTGTTCGGTGTGTTCACGTACATCGCGCCGTTGCTCACGACGGTGACGGGCTTCTCCGAAGGCGCGGTCTCGCCGATTCTGCTGATCTTCGGCGGTGGTCTGGTCGTCGGCAATCTGCTGGGCGGCAAGCTTGCGGATCGTCATGTCGTGCGCACGGTGCTGGGCAGCCTGCTGTCGCTCTCCGTCGTGCTCGGACTGATGACGTTCGCACTGCACTCGCCGTGGTTCGCCATCGTGTTCGTGGCCTTGCTCGGGGCAACGGCGTTCGCAACGGTCGCGCCGCTGCAACTGTGGGTGATGGAAAAGGCGTCGGGGGCTGGCGAGAGCCTCGCATCGAGCTTCAACATCGCCGCGTTCAATCTCGGCAACGCCATCGGCGCGTGGCTCGGCGGCTTCGTCATCGAGCATGGCCCCGGACTGACGGCCGTGCCCTGGGTGGCGGCGCTGGTGCCGCTGGTGGGGGTGGGCGTCGCGCTGCTGAGCCTGCGTCTGGATCGCCGGGATGCGGGTCGCCAACCCACGCCGGTTTGCGAAACCCCTGCGATGTAAGGGGGACGCGCAATGATGAAGAAGGCCCGGCATGGCGGGCCTTTGCCATCGGCGTCAGGCCATCACGCCAACGATCACACTGACGGCAGCGAATGCGGCCGTCGCACCGACACCTGTCGTGAGGCCGCGCGCGGTGAACGTTTCCTGCGGCATGACGGCCGCGAGACGGCTGCCGCCGGGTAGCGCCAGGATCACTTCCGCCTGACCCGAATCGTCGGTGACGGTATCCACGGTGCCGGATAAGCGGTTCGCCGTGGGCAACCCCGCGAGATCCGCGCCGCGCGCAATCTCGATCCATGGCGCTTTGATCAGCGCGAACGCTTGTCCGCCGACCGCGAGCCCGAGCGTTTGGGTACTGTGATGGGTGAGCGACGCCGTGATCGCTTCGCCGCCGGGCAGCGTTAGCGTCACTTCGTCGTTCACACCGCAGTGCCGAATGGCCGTGATCGTTCCGTGCAACTGATTGCGCGCGCTGGTCTGAAGTCCGAGCCGTGCGATGACCGGCCATTGCTCGTCGAAATGTTCGAGATCGTTCGCTACACGCGCGAGAAACTGCTGCTGCGCCGCTTCCACAGCGCGAAATGCCGCGACCAGCTTTGCGCCACGGGCGGTGAGGCGCGTGCCGCCACCGCCGCGTCCGCCGGTGCTGCGCTCGACGAGCGGCTCACCGGCGAGCTGGTTCATGGCGTCGACGGCGTCCCACGCGGCTTTGTAGCTCATGCCCGCCGCCTTGGCGGCCGCCGTGATCGAGCCTTGCGACGCAATGTGTTCGAGCAGCGCAATGCGCGCCTGGCCGCCCAGCGACGAATTGCCGCGATGCAGCCATAGCGAGCCGCTCACCTGGAGGGCATCACCCGTTCCGTTGCGCAAAACATTATCCGGCGTTGAAGAAGGTTCGGAAACCATAATGATTTTTTTGATCAAACACAGCAGGTGGCCGCATTGTAGAGGGTGGGCGAACCAGCGGGTACGAGGGCTGGACGAGGAACTGTTGCGGCGCACCAACGAAGCTCGCTTCGGACGCCACGTTGGGGGACGAATGGGGGACGTTTCTCCACTACATTGATTTTTGCCGCATGCCCCCCCAGGCCGGTTCGTATTGCTTCAGACCTGAAATACTCAAGTCTTCAACAAGTCTTAAGTGGTATGACCGGGAATGCGACGTTTACCGAAGTGAAGTGCCCACTCACCTGACACAACAGAAACGGGGTGAAATGATGCGCGTCAGGAATATCAAGGAAACGGTTGACGGGGCTCGATACTATCGTCTGGTTCGCACGCTGCCCAACGGCAAGCGACATCAGATGCAAATCTCTTTCTCCGCGGGTGAAATGCGCTTCAGACGTTTCGTCGCGCAGCGATTGTGGTTGTTGCGCGCCGAAATGCGGGACAGCACACGCGCGGCGGCCGCACCGGCGCCACGCAGCAACATGCCGCAGTTGGTCTTCTGACCGGTTGCGGTGCCGTCTGGCAGAAACGCCTGACCGGTGACGACCGGCGTCAGCCGTCATCTTCACGGGTCCGGCGTTTTTGTACTGCATGACAGATCAACCTGCCTTGCGGGGCGTCAGCGACGTCATGGGAGCGCGTGTCGGCGCGCTGGTCTTCACGGCCGTCAGTCCCGTGCCCGCATGCGCAATCGCGTATTGCACCAGCTCATCGAACGCAATCGGCCGCGCGAACAAATAGCCCTGCGCATAAGTGACGTTGCGCCCGCGCAGGTAATTCGCCTGCATTTCGTTCTCCACACCCTCCGCCACGATCGTCATATCCAGCCGCTCGGCCAGATGAATGATGGAGTCGCAGATGTTGCGCGTGACCACATCGTCTTCGGTGACGGGCAGGAATTCCTTGTCGATCTTCAGATAGTTGAAGTCGTAGCGCTTCAGATACCCGATGGAGTTGTTTTCGGCCCCGAAGTCGTCAAGCGCCGTTTCGATGCCACGCCGCTGCAACTCGGCCATCACGTTGCGCGCGGCGGCCGTGTCGCGAATCACGTAGCGCTCGGTGATCTCGGCCACCATCGGGTACGTATCGTTCAGCGTGCCATAGTACCGCTCGATGTCGTGAATGATGGTGGTGTCACGCAGATGGCGTTCCGCGAGGTTGATGCCGATGTGAAAGCCCTGCGGCAGCGCGCCCTTGGCGACGTCGTTGCGAATCTGGCGCAGTAGCGAACGCGTGAGCTCGATGATGAGCCCGTTGTCTTCGGCAATGGGGATGAAGGCGTCCGGGCGCACCAGTCCGGCCACGGGATGGTGCCAGCGCATCAGCGCTTCGGCCCCCGCGCAACGGCCGGTGGCCAGTTCCATGACCGGCTGGTAGTAGACCTTGAATTCGTTGCGCTTGATGCCGTGGGCGATCTGACGCTTCATGAATTGCGCCGGCCCGAAATGGCTGAAGGTCAGGACACCGAGCAAAAATGCCACGATGCCGCCAAACGACAGGAAGATCGGTGCCTGACTGGCGGCGAGCGAGCGCATCAGCGAGGGGCTGCCTGCCAGCGACGTCGTGAAGTGTTCCGACGTGAGTGAAATCTGCGCCCCGCGCGTCGCAACACCTGCCGATTCCAGACGCGGCCCTTCCGATGTCAGCGCAACGTTGCCCACCGTCATGGCCGTCCACGCCAGATCGCTGCTCTTGACGCTGTGCAGCGTCTCGGTGAGGTAGATGCCGTCGACGAACCCGAGCACGCCGTCCGTGGCCGAGGTCGGCACGTAAAGCGCCAGTGCGGGGGCCTCACGGACATAAGGTGTGCCGCTGACGAGCAACGTGCGGGTCCCCGTCAGCATTGGCACGAGGTCCGCTGGGAGGGGCATGTTGAGCGCCACATCCGAACGAATGACCGACGAGCAATACAGCTGTCCACGCGAGACGAGCCAGATGGAACGGAAGTAGGGACTGAGGGTGCCAGCGGCCTGGAGCGAGGTACTGACCTCGCTGCACGAGCGGCCGACCCACGGGGTGGCACCACGCAGCGTACTTTCAGCCTGCGCGACGATGCGCTCGAGTGCGTCGCGCTGACGGACCGCTTCTTCCTGAAGAATCGACTGCGACATGTGATAAATGCGCAGCCAGCCCAGGAAAAGGACGACCGCAAGCGTGACCGCCACGACAAGTCCGGTCACCAGCCACTGCACGACTCTGGAGTGTTGAATCATGTTCGCTGCCAACCAAGGAAAGAGTGGGGCCCTACGTGTGCTGCGGTGCATTTCTTGGGTGCACGCGTGCTGCACGGCACAACTCGTCAATTGACTCTACACGAATCCCCGACGGCGTCCGACCCCCGATAAACCCGCACAACGCCCGGCAGATGGGCGTGAACGGCGCATGCCGATCCTGCGCGCGGCCTGCTTCCGGCAGGCGTGTAAAGCGTCATCAGCGGGCGTTCTGGCCGCAATTTGCGTGACACTGGGATGGCGTAATCGCGACAAAAGTTGGCGCAACGACGATTTACGCATGCTCTACACTTCACTCATTAAATTTCTGGCGGAAATTGGGATTAATCCCAACTTTCCTGCATAGGTCGGTCAATTCGCATCAATTTGCCCGAATACCGACCCTCAGCACCCGTTTTCTTAAGCCTTAGACGTCAATCCAACCCATGTCGAGTCAACCTGCAACGTCCCTTCCCGGTGCCAACACACCGGCGGCGCAGGGCACAGCGTTCCGCGTGCTGTCTGCGATCAGCTTTTCCCACCTGCTCAACGACATGATCCAGTCGTTGATTCTCGCGATCTACCCGCTGCTCAAGTCCGGCTTCAACCTGAGCTTCGGACAGGTCGGCCTGATCACGCTGACGTATCAGATCACGGCGTCGCTACTGCAACCGGTCGTGGGCCTGTACACCGACAAGCATCCGAAGCCGTATTCGCTGCCGGTCGGCATGGGTTTCACACTCGTGGGTCTGCTGCTGCTGGCTGTCGCCCCGAACTACGGCATGCTGCTGGTCGCGGCGGCGCTCGTGGGCATGGGCTCGTCGGTGTTCCATCCGGAGTCTTCGCGCGTGGCGCGCATGGCCTCGGGCGGACGCCATGGTATGGCGCAATCGTTCTTCCAGGTCGGCGGTAATGTCGGCTCGTCGCTCGGACCGTTACTGGCGGCGCTGATTATCGTGCCGAACGGCCGTGGCAGCGTGGCGTGGTTCTCGGTGGCGGCGCTCGTCGCGATCTTCGTGCTGTATCACGTGAGCCGCTGGTACGCCGTGCAACGTGCCGCGAATCAAGGCAAGAAGGCCGCGCGCCGGGGCGGCACTGTGCAACTGTCGCAGGGCAAGGTGCTGTTCGCCATCGGCATTCTGCTGGTGCTGATCTTCTCGAAGTACTTCTATCTCGCGAGCATCAGCAGCTACTTCACCTTCTATCTGATCAGCAAGTTCCACGTCTCCGTGCAAAGCGCGCAGGTGCATCTGTTCGTCTTCCTGTTCGCAGTGGCGGCGGGCACGATGATCGGCGGCCCGCTGGGCGACAAGATTGGCCGCAAGTATGTGATCTGGGGCTCCATCCTCGGTGCTGCGCCTTTCACGCTGATGCTGCCTTACGCCAACCTGTTCTGGACGGGCATTCTGACGGTGCTGATCGGTCTGATTCTGGCGTCGGCATTCTCGGCCATCCTGGTCTATGCGCAGGAACTGATGCCTGGCAAGGTCGGCACGGTGTCGGGTCTGTTCTTCGGCTTCGCGTTCGGGATGGGCGGTGTAGGCGCTGCGGTGCTGGGCCAACTGGCCGACACGACGAGCATCGACTTCGTCTATCACGTGTGCGCCTATCTGCCGTTGCTCGGCATTGTGACGATCCTGTTGCCGGACGTCGAAGGGCACAAGAAGACAGCCGCTGCATGACGGGGTTCGCAGGCTGACGGTGTGGCAAGACGCCGTCACCCTGCCTCGTCCACCCTAGAAAAATCGCCGGTCCGACATCTCGGAACCGGCGATTTTTTTATCCAGCGGTGTCTGTCGCAGTCGACAGATCGGGACCGATCAGGGCGTGCCGCGCTTTTGCAGCTTCCATTCGGCCTTGTCGTTCGCCTTGCAGGCCGGGAGCTTGAGTGTGACTTCCTGACCCTTGGCGGTGAGCAGCACGACCAGATCGCGGCAGGTGCGCTCGCCGTCCTTTTGCGTGTTGGTCGGCGTGATCTGCGCGGCGATGGCCACCGAGTTGCCGGTGCCTGCATTGGTCCAGTCGGTAGTCTCGTTGTCCTGCTTTTCCGTCAGCACAGTACGCGCGGCCTTGGCGAACGACGCGGTGTCGCGTTGCTTCCAGTAGGCCAGCGGCGAGTTGCCCATGAAGGAGAGGTTCGACGCAGCGAACGCAGGGGCGGCCAGGGCGGCGCCGACGACGAGCGCTGTGCCAAGCGCGAGCGAACGGGCGCGGGAGAAGTGGATGAGCGACATTCGGAGTCCTTGGTATTGTCGACATGGGACGAAGCCTGCGCGACGCCTGGCGATGGCGCACCGGAAGTTGCGCCGGGCGTGCGGCCGCAGGAAGCACGTCGATCATAAAAGAAACCGGCAGCGGCGTCATCTCAGCGCGTCGCCGTGTGACGTCGGTAACTTCAGCGACGTCCGGCTGTCCTGACGATATCGGCCACCTGCATGAGGGCAGCCCGCAGCGTCTCGTCGCTGCCCGGCGAACCGAGGGCGATGCGAATGGCCGACGGTGCTGTCTGGCCCGGGGCGGCGAACGCATCGACCGGCGTCACTGCAACACCACGCGCTTGCAGCGCGGCCACGATGTCGTCGCAGCGCAGGGCGGGCGTCGACGTAGGGATCGGTACCAGCCGGTGGAATGCGCCGGGATACCCCGTCGAATCCAGCCCGGACAGGCATTGCATGGCAATCGCCTGCCGCTGGGCGGCCAGTGTGCGTTTGCGGGTGATCCAGCGGTCCATCGTGCCGTCAGAGAGCCAGCGAGAGGCCAGTTGCGCCATCAACGGGGCGGCACTCCACACACTGGCTCGCATCGCCGCGTGCACGCGCGGCAGCAGGCCGGACGGGGCGACGAGATAGGCGATGCGCAGCCCCGGTGCGCCGGGTTTGGACAGGCTGCACACTTCGAACGTCCGTTCCGGTGCGAGCAGACGAAGCGGCGGCGGGGCGTCCGCGACCAGAAAGCCGTAGGCACTGTCTTCGACGATCAGCAGGTCGTGACGTCGCGCGACTTCCACCAGTGCCAAACGTTGCGCGAGCGGCATCACGCCGCCCAGTGGGTTGTGCAGCGTCGGCATGGTGTAGACGACGCGCAGTCGTCCCGCGTGGCGGCGGCAGAGCTTGTCCAGCGCTGCGGGATCGAGTCCATCGGCCGTCATCGAGACGGCGGCGAGCGGCACGTCGCGCATGGCCGCGAGCGCCTTCCAGCCGGGGTACGTGAGGGCCTCGACGGCGACCGGCTCACCCGCGCAGCACAACGCCAGTTGCAGAACATCGAGCGCATGCTGCCCGCCCGCGCAAACGACCAGCGAATCGGGCGATACCGCAACGCCGTCGCGGCGCGACAGCCAATGCGCCGCCGCGCGTCTGTCGGCCGGTTGCCCGTCGTGCGGTGAGTGGGCGAGCAAGGCGCTCAAATCCCCACCGGACGCCATCTCACGCAGCGCCTGGCGTAACGCCTCGGTTTGCTCCGGCAGCACCGGGTAGTTGAACGCCAGATCGACGCCGCCCAGCGTGCCCGGCGCAGGTGCCCATTGCGCAAAGGCAGCGGCCGCGCCAACGGCGGGCGAGCGCACGAAGGTGCCGCGTCCGATCTCGCCCACGGCAAGGCCGCGTCGCGCGAGTTCGGTATAGATGCGTGTGACGGTGGACGTGGCGAGCCCGTGCGCGTCGGCGTAGTCGCGCTGCGGCGGCAGGCGCGTGCCCGAGGTCAGTTCGCCCGACGCAATGGCATCGGCAAGCCGTTCGACGTGTTCGAGATAGCGGGCAGGGGCTGACATGGAGGCGAGAATTGATCTCAGGACAATTCAATAATTGCACTGGATTTAGGCGCTGGCAATACTGAGCACTGCGCAGTGTCCCCCCGATGTTCTCTTTCCGATCATGCTCCCCACGACCGCTTCGCCGCCCCGCTGGGCGATCCCGCTCCTCGCCCTACAACTCTTCCTCGTGACGTTCTCCGTCAATCTGCAAGCGCCGCTGGTGCCGCACTACGCGGCGGCGAGCGGGTATGGCGCGGGGGCGCAAGCGCTGGCGTTTGCGTGTTACGTCGGCGCGCTGGTGCCAGCGCTGCTGTTCCTTGCAGGGTTGTCGGATCGTGTCGGACGTCGCTTGCCGCTCGCCATCGCGCTTCTGCTGGGCCTCGTGGGCACGTGGCTGACGCTGCGCTGGCCGACGCTGGTCGCGCTCGGTGGCGCGCGCGCATGCTACGGATTGGCGACCGGCCTCGTCGCGGGCAGCGGCACGGCTTACATGACGGAACTGTACGGAGACCGCGAAGACGCGGCGACGCGCGGTGCGGCGCTGGTCGCGGCGGCGACCTCGCTCGGCTTCGGCACCGGCGCACTTGTCACAGGCCTGTGCCTGATCGTGGCGCCATCGATGCTGCCACCGCTGAGCTTGTGGACGTATTTGCCGCTGGCGCTTGTTGCGGCACTCGCCGTCGCCGCATTGCCTGCACCGGCACGCCACCCGAACGTGCCGTGGTTGCGCTGGCCGGTGCTCGCCCCCGGGACGGTGCCGCTGGGCATGGCGATCCTGCTCGCGTGGGCAGCGGTGGGCGTTGTGATCGGCGTGGTGCCGTCGGCGCTGGCCGCGCACGGACATACCGCTTGGGCAGGATTCGCGACGTTCTTCGTCATCTCGACCGGCCTGCTGTTCCAGCCGGCGGCTCGCCGCATGGCCCCCATGCAAGCCGTTCGGGTCGGGTTGGCGCTGGTGCCGCTGGGTTTCGTCGTGCTCGCGCTGGGGGTGGTGTACGTCAGCCTGCCCGCGATCCTCGCCGGAGCAGCCATCGCCAGTTCGGCGTGCTACGGCTTCACGTACCTGGGTGGACTGGCGGCCGTCAATTCTGCAGTCGCGTCAGCATTGCGTGCGCGGGCGGCCGCCGGGTACTTCCTGTTTGCGTACTTCGGCTTTTCGGTGCCGGTCGTCACCAGCGGCTGGCTCGCCGATCGCTTCGGCATGCCCGTCGCCCTCGCATTGTTCACTGCCGCGTTGATCGCGGGCAGTGCAGCGCTCGCGGTGGCGCTGTGTCGCGAGCGCGCGACGCTTACGCGTCTGGTTTGACGCGGGGGCCGGGTTGGCTCGCGGTGTTCGAGCCGCTGCCCGACGGGCTGACGTAAGCCCCGGTGCCGTGCAACTGATCTTCGGCCAGTTCCAGCGCGCGCACGGCGCCGCGTCCCTTGCGGGCGAGAAGCATTTCGACGAGGGTCTCCACCACGGCAATCCCCGCCGTGATCGACGGGAAGAACGACGGGCTTTCGTGCGAGAACAGCACCGTCACGTCCGCATCGAGCGCGAGCGGCGAGACCGTCGAGTCCGTGAGTGCCAGCACACGTGCACCTGCGGCGCGGGCCGCGCGCGTCACGATCAGCGCTTCGTTCGAATACGGCGCGAAGCTGATCACCACCACGACGTCGCGCGCCGAGAGCGCCCGTAATTCCATTTCCAATGTGCCCGCTTCGCCACGGATGAGGTGTACCGTCGGCCGGAACAACCGGTAGATGTACTGGAACGTGAACGCGATGGGAAAGCACGCACGAAAGCCAGCCACGTGCACCGTGCCCGCATTCGCCAGCAGATCGACGGCCGCACTCAGCGAGTCGTTCGCGCCGGCTTCCGTCAGATCGAGATTGTTGTGCTGCACGCGGAACATCTCGGGCACCATGCGCGCGGCGTCGCCCTCGCGTATTACCTGTCGTGCGCGGCTTGCATAGGGCTGCGGTCCGAGACGAATCGATTCGAGGAACAGCTCGCGAAGGCCGTGCCACCCGTCGAAGCCGAGATGCTGCGCGAGTCGCACGAAGGTGGCCGGTTGCACGCCTGCTTCGGCGGCAATAGCGCGCATCGAGCTGATCGGCACACGTTGCGGATGGTCGAGAAGAAAGCGCGCGCCCGCTTGAAATTGCGGGCTCAATTGAGAGTAGCGCTCACGCAGCAGAGCGTTGAGCTGGTCGAGCGTCTGCGGCAGCGCTGTGGCTTGTGTCATTGAGGGATGGCAACACGGCGGCGAAAGAATGTAACGATTGTTGCATGAAATGCCGCGAGCGCGCACGCCCTTTCCTCTGGGCCTGTGGCCTGCGCTGAAACACCGAGTGTGGTAATGCATCTGAGCGAAGTGTTGCGCTCGCAAAACACATGAAACATATGTTGCAAACGATGGGCGATACGCCTACACTGAGCGCCATCGTTCGTGAGACCGATGGTCAGGCGGCCACTCTCCGGTCAGTCTCGTTTTGCACCATCTTTTCGTCAGAGGTTCAGGCATGACTCATGTGTTTCACCGCAATCCGCGCCAGACGTTGCCCGTCGCGGTCGGCGGTCAGGGAGTCGAGTTGATCGACAGCAACGGCAAGCACTATCTAGACGCCTGCGGCGGCGCTGCCGTCTCGTGCCTCGGTCACGGACATCCCCGCGTGATCGAGGCGATGCAGCAACAGGCGGCGCAACTGGCCTATGCCCATACGTCGTTCTTCACGACCGAAGTGGCCGAGCAACTGGCCGATACGCTCGCCGCGAGCGCGCCCGGCGATCTGAACCATGTGTACTTCGTGAGTGGCGGTTCCGAAGGCGTGGAGGCGGCGCTCAAACTCGCGCGCCAGTACTTCGTCGAGATCGGTCAGCCGCAGCGTCAGTTCTTCATTGCGCGCCGTCAGAGCTATCACGGCAACACACTCGGCGCGCTCGCCATCGGTGGCAATGCCTGGCGACGCGAGCCGTTCCTGCCCTTGCTCGTGCCGGCGCATCACGTCTCGCCGTGCTTCGCTTATCGCGAGCGTCTCGACGGCGAAAGCGATGCCGCGTACGTGCAGCGTCTGGCGGACGAACTCGAAGCGAAGATTCTCGAACTCGGCGGCGACACGGTGATCGCGTTCGTCGCGGAAACCGTGGTCGGCGCGACGGCCGGCGCGGTGCCGCCGGTGGGCGACTACCTCAAACGCATGCGCGCCGTGTGCGACAAGTATGGCGTGCTGTTGCTGCTCGACGAAGTGATGTCCGGCATGGGCCGTACCGGTTATCTGTTCGCCTGCGAAGAAGATGGCGTGACGCCGGACATCCTCGTCATCGCCAAGGGCCTTGGCGCGGGCTATCAACCCATCGGCGCGATGCTGTGTTCGGACAAGATCTTCGACGCCGTCGTCGGTGGCTCGGGCTTCTTCCAGCACGGTCATACATACCTCGGACACGCCATGGCGTGCGCGGCGGCGCTGGCCGTGCAGCGCACGATTGCCGACGAGAACCTGCTGGAGAACGTGAAGGCGCGCGGCGAGCAATTGCGTGCGCGTTTGCGTGAAGTGTTTGCCGATCATCCGAACGTGGGCGACGTGCGCGGACGCGGGCTGTTCGTCGGCGTCGAATTCGTGGCCGACCGTGCCACGAAGCAAACGCTGCCGACGGCCGACAAGACACACGCGCGTTTGAAGACGGCCGCGAAAGAACGCGGCCTGCTGATTTACCCGATGGGCGGCACGGTTGACGGCGTTCACGGCGACCATGCGCTGATCGCGCCGCCGTTCATCTGCCAGCCGGGCGACATCGACCGCATCGTCGAGCGACTGGCGCTCGCCGTGGCGGACGTCACCGGTGTGAAGGCCGGAGGCGTGGCATGACACGAAATTACGCGCTGGCCGTCGCACCGAATGGCGCTCGCCGCACGCACGCCGACCATCCGGCGCTGCCGATGACGCCCACGGAACTCGGCGAATGCGCCAAGGCGTGTCTCGACGCGGGCGCGGCCATGATCCATCTGCATGTCCGCAAGGCAGACGGCACGCACAGTCTGGAAGTGGCGGACTACGCGGCGGGCATTGAGGCCGTGCGTCGCGCGGTGGGCGACGCGCTGGTGTTGCAGGTGACGACCGAGGCGGTTGGCATCTACACGCCCGAGCAGCAGATTGCGACGGTGCACGCGCTGCATCCCGAAGCGATTTCGGTGGCGTTGCGTGAAGTGCTGCCCGACGCGTCGCACGCGAGCGTTGCCGAGGCGTTCTTCGACTGGCTGTGGCGCGAGCAGATCACGACGCAATACATCCTTTACGACACCGAGGACGTGGCGCACTACTGGCGCTTGCGCGCGAGCGGTGCGATTCGGCCCGGCCGCCATTGGGTGCTGTTCGTGCTCGGCCGCTACAGCAAGGGCCAGTTGTCGTCGCCGTCGGATGTGCTGCCGTTCCTCGCCGCCTGGCAAGTTGGCGCGGATGGAATTGGGGAAGCCGCCGACGCTACGCCGTGGGCGATGTGCGCCTTCGGGCCGCGCGAGGCCGAGTGCGCGCTGGCCGCGGTGTTGCAGGGCGGCCACGCCCGGATCGGCTTCGAGAACAACCTTTACCTGCCGGACGGCAGCGTCTCCCCGGGCAATGCCGCGTCGCTTGGTGCGCTGACGGCCGCCGCCACCCCACTGGCCCTCGCGCCCATGACGGCCGACGCTCTGCGCGAACTGACCCGCTGAGCGCCGGGACATCCGGCAGCATCCGATGGCATGCGGACAGTGGTCCACCCGGGCACAAGCCGTGTCCGGGAGTGCGCGACAAATCAGAAATAAACCCAAATACACGGCCTGACCGGCGTTGCCCGGTCGGGCCGCTGTAATAGAATCGGCGTAACCTCAAAAAGGCCCGCGTCGCCCTCCCCGGCACCGGGCGTGAACACGAACGGGAGCGCGGCGTGAAACACTGGTCGATCCGACATCGCATTCTGGCCAGTTTTGGCCTGATCCTTGCCCTGATGGCCCTGATGGCCGGCGTCGCTTACACGCGACTGTCCGCCATCGAAGTGGAGGCATACAGTGTGGAATCCGATTCCACGCCGGGCCTTTACTACAGCACGATGCTGCGCGGCGCGTGGTTCGAGAGCTATCAGTTGCTCCAGCAGGTCGTCGCCATCGACGACAACGACAAGACCCGTGCGATCGACCTCGACACGTTGCGCTCGGCGGACGCCCGCATCGACGGCTGGATCAAGGATTACGGCACGACCGTCAATCGCGCCGTCGACCGGATGCAATACGACGAGGTGCGCGGTGTGCGCACGCAGTACGGGCGCATCAGCAATCAGGTGCTCAAGCTCGTGGCCGACGGTCAGTTGCCCGCCGCCCGCGCCATGTTGACCGACCAGCTGTACCCCGAGTGGGGCCGAGGGCGTTCCGCGATCCAACGTCTGGTCGACACGAACAAGACGTTTGCCGACGAGTCGACGCATAACATCAACGAAGCCGTCACGGCCGCCAAGGCCACGCTGCTCATCACGTTGGGCGTGGCGCTCGCAGCGGCCATCCTGGCGGGATGGATGCTGTTCCGCGCGATCAGCGTGCCGCTCGCGAGCGTGATGCAGATCCTGGAGGTCATGCGCGCGGGCGATCTGACCAAGCGCCTCGATCTGGCGCGTCGCGATGAGTTCGGTGCGCTGGAGTCGGGCTTCAACCGGATGACGGACGAACTGACGGGCCTCGTCGGGCAGGCGCAGAAGTCGGCGTTGCAGGTGACGACGTCGGTGACCGAGATTGCCGCGACGTCGCGCCAGCAACAGGCCACTGCGTCGGAGACGGCGGCGACCACGACCGAGATCGGCGCGACCTCGCGCGAGATCTTCGCCACGTCGCGCGATCTGGCGCGCACCATGACCGAAGTGGCGGGTGTGGCCGATCATGCGGCGTCGCTCGCGGGCACCGGTCACGTCGGCCTCACGCGCATGGAAGACGCCATGCGGCACGTGATGGACGCGGCGGGCTCCGTCAACGGCAAGCTGGGCATCCTCAATGAGAAGGCGGGCAACATCAATCAGGTCGTCACGACGATCACCAAGGTGGCCGATCAGACCAACCTGCTTTCGCTGAACGCGGCCATCGAAGCCGAGAAGGCGGGCGAGTACGGTCGCGGCTTTGCGGTGGTGGCGACCGAGATCCGGCGGCTGGCCGATCAGACGGCTGTGGCGACCTACGACATCGAGCAGATGATCAAGGAAATCCAGTCGGCGGTGTCGGCCGGGGTGATGGGCATGGACAAGTTCGCCGAGGAAGTGCGTCGCGGCATGGACGAGATGCGTCAGGTCGGCGATCAGCTCGCGCAGATCATTGCGCAGGTGCAGACGCTGCCGCCGCGCTTCCAGGTCGTCAACGAAGGCATGCAGGCGCAGGCCACCGGCGCAGAGCAGATCAATCAGGCGCTGGTGCAGCTCTCCGAGGCTGCGCAGCAGACGGCCGAATCCTTGCAGCAGTCGAGTCAGGCCATCGAAGAGCTCAATCACGTCGCCAACGGTCTCAAGAGCGGGGTGTCGCGCTTCAAGGTGCAGGCATTGCCGCCCTCGGGACTCGTCTGACGTCGTCTATTCATCCGTCGTTTAGCCGTCGCTAATTCGTCGGGCTTTCGTCGAGTTTTCGTCGTTCATTTCGCGGACACCGCCATGTTGTTCCTGCGTTTCGCCATCGCGACCGATCATTACGTCATCGAAGCGGGCCACGTCGCCGAGGTGCTGCCGTGGCTGGCGCTCAAGCGTCTGCCCGCCGCACCGGCATGGGTGGCGGGCGCGTTCAGCTATCGTGGCGAGTCCGTGCCGGTGATCGATCTGACGCGGCTCGCGACAGGACGTGATGCGCCCGCGCGTCGATCCACGCGGCTGGTGCTCGTGCACTACCCCGCACCCGGCCCGAACGCCCGGCGTCTGGGGGTGCTTGTCGAGCGTGCGACCGATACCTTGCGTGCCGATCCGTCGGCGTTTCAGACGAGCGGTGTCGACCTGCCCGAAGGCCGCTATCTCGGCCCGGTGCTAGATACCAACGACGGGCTTGTGCAGTGGGTACGCGTCGACCAGTTGCTGACGGCCGAGGCGCGCGCCATGCTGTTCGACGCGGCGAAGGAAGTGCTGGCCGTCGAGCCAGAGGGCGCAGATGACGCGGGTGATGCGGGTGATGCGGGTGCGGCGAACGCAACGGAGGCGTCGCCATGAGCCACGTGCGAGACATCGAACGCTTGCTCTACGACACGATGGGGCTGGACGCGGAGACGCTCGGCGCGAACGCCATCGAGCGTGCGATACGCGCGCGTCTTGCCGCCCTCTCCGCCTTGTCGCCGGACATGCAGGACGCGCCGCCGTACTCGCGTTACTGGCAGCGCTTGCAGCAATCGCCGCAGGAATTGCAGGCGCTGATCGAGGCGGTGGTGGTGCCCGAGACATGGTTCTTTCGGCATCGCGACGCCTTCACGGCGCTGACGCAGATGGTCCATGAGGAGCGAGAATCTCGTCGGGGCACCGCGCGCGAAGGACAGGCGCTGCGACTGTTGAGCTTGCCGTGTTCCACCGGCGAAGAACCGTACTCGATGGCGATGACGATGTTCGACGCGGGCTTCGGTGCGAACGACTTCACCATCGACGCGCTCGACATCAGCGAACGCGCGCTTGCCGTTGCGCGAGAGGGACTCTACGGCCGAAATTCGTTTCGCGGCCCGCCGGGCACGATGCTGTTCCGGGATCGCTACTTCACGCGTGAGGACGAGAATTTTCGTGTGATCGATGTACTACGTACGCAGGTGCGCTGGCACTCGGGCAATCTGTTCGATCCGTCGCTCGTCGGCCGGCTGGGCACGTTCGATTACGTGTTCTTCCGTAACGTGCTGATCTACTTCGACCGCGAGGGGCAGCGTCGTGCCATCGCCGCACTCGAACAACTCATGCGCATGGGGGCGACGCTCTTCGCCGGACCGGCCGAGGGGGGAACGCTGACCAGCAATGGGCTGGCACCGACGGGGCACGTGCAAGCGTTTTCGTTCCGCGTGGCGGGGCCGGTGCGCGACGTGCGCACGTCGGCGGCGGGCCTGTCACGGCCGACGGGCACGCTCGACGCCTTCCATCCCTCATTGCCAGTGAGCGCCCTCGACGCAGTGGCGCAGCATCGCGTTGCGTTGCCGCACGTTTCACACATTTCGCACGTGTCGCCTTCGTCTGCGCACGCGCAGGCACCGCTCCCGCCTTCGATGGGGGCGGGGTCATCGCGCACGTTTGCACCGGTGACGCCTGTCACGCCGCCGACCGAGTCAACACGCCCCGGCGTTTTTCAGCACGTTGATGCCACAGCCAAAACGGACATCGCCGTACAACTCACACAGGCGCAAGCTGCCGCCGACGCTGGCGACTTCGTGGGCGCCGTGGCGTTGTGCCGTGCGGCGCTGGCTGTCGACCGGGCCAATGCGCAGGCAGAGTATCTGCTGGGGTTGGTCGAAGATGCGCGGGGCGACGCGCAGGGCGCGCTCGTTCATTACCGTCGCGCGCTCTATCTGGAGCCGGGGCATTACGAAGCGCTGGTGCACTGCGCCGCGCTGCTCGACGCGCGCGGCGACGCTACCGGCGCACGGCGTTTGCTGGAGCGTGCCGAACGTGCGGGCACGACTTCGCGGACGACTACCGGACCGCATGATCCGACGCATCGCCACGGGACCCGACATCGATGACCTATCGCGAATCCCCGCCTGAGACCGGTCCCGTGTCCGGCGAGCGTATACCCGCTTCGCCCGCCTCTGCGCAATCCGTGCACCCCACGCGGCCTGCGCAAGCGAACGGCAACACGCTGCATCGGCAAGCGGCGGAGTTGCTCGACCGTCTGCCGGTGGTGCCGGTCGACCCGGCACCGTGGCGCGCCATCCCCGGCGAGCAGGAGAGCGAGCGCGGGACCTCGCTGCTGCTTTTTCGGCTGGCGGACGAATGGCTTGCCCTGCCCGCTTCCACCATCGAAGAAGTCGCACCCATGCGCGGCTGGCATTCCGTACCGGGCCATCGGCAACGTGCGTTGCTGGGGCTCGTCAATCTGCGTGGTGCGCTCGTGCCGTGCCTATCGCTCGGCGAACTGCTCGGCGTGCAGCCCGCACTGCAAACACAGACGCCGCCGACGAACAGTCTGCGCGCAAGCACGGCGCGATTGCTGGCGTTGCGTCATGGGCATCATCTGAGTGCGTTTCCTGTGACGGAAGTGCACGGCACGGTGACGCCTGCACGTGCATCCATGGGCGCAGTGCCCGCGACGGCGCTTGGTGCGTCGGACGGCTTTGCCGTCGCCGTGCTGCCGTGGCGCGACCACATCGTCGGTGTGCTCGACCCGCTGCGCGTTGGCGCGGCGTTCGACCGGAGCCTCGCATGAGCGACGATCTGCAGAACGCCACCCTGCTCGATCTGTTCCGCATGGAGACGGAGACGCAGGCGCAAGTCCTCGGCGACGGCTTGCTGGCGCTCGAACGCGCGCCTACCGACGCGGCGCGCCTCGAAGCGTGCATGCGCGCCGCGCATTCGCTCAAGGGGGCGGCGCGCATCGTTGGCGTCGAGGCGGGCGTCTCGCTCGCGCACGTGCTGGAGGACGCTTTCGTCGCGGCGCAGCACGGTGCGCTCGCGCTCAACGTGTCGATCATCGATCGCCTGTTGCAAGGTGTCGATCTGCTTATGCGTCTCGCACACCCGCCCGGGCGCGATCCGAACTGGGCGCAAGGCGCAGGCAAGGCCGAGATCGACGCGTTCGTCTCATCGTTCGCCAGCGAGCTTTCGGCACTGACGGGCGATGCGTCGCATGCGCCCGAAGCCTCCGGCGAACTCACGGCGTTCGATTACGCCAGCTATGGCGTGGAGACGGGGGAGAGCGACGCTGCGAGCGCCGAAACGCCTGTCTCGGACATGGCGCATATTTCGCCCGCAGCGCCCGCGTCTGACGATAATCACGTGCGGGACAGTCTTGTACTCCCGCGCGTCGTGGAGTACGCGGTGCCGCCGGCGCTTCCCGACACACACGACACATACCTCACCGAGCCGGGCGTACATGCCGACACTGGCGACAGTGCTTCGCGCGCTCTGCGCGTCTCCGCCGACAACCTCGACAGGCTGCTGCGCCTGTCGAGCGAGGCGCTGGTGGCGTCACGCTGGTCGCAACCGTTCGCCCAATCGTTGCAGCGTCTGAAACGTCATCAGCACGACGCGGGCGACGCGCTCGACCGCGTGAGTTCGGCGTTCGCGCAAGTGGCCGACCGCTCCGACGAAGACCGTCAGTTGTTGCTCTCGGCGCTCGCAGACCTGCGGCGCGCGCTCGGTGTCGGCGGTCAGTTGCTGGCCCAACAGATTCATGAACTGGACGACTTCGACCGGCGCTCGACGCAACTGTCGCAGCGTCTGTACGACGAGGCGCTGGCGTGCCGCATGCGACCCATCGACGACCGCCTTGGCGGATTCGCCCGCATGGTGCGCGATCTGGGCCGCTCGCTCGGCAAACCGGCGCGGCTGGAGATTCGCGGCGCGGATACGCAGGTCGACCGCGACATTCTCGATCAGCTCGAAGCGCCGCTGGGGCATTTGCTGCGCAATGCCGTCGACCACGGGCTGGAGCGCCCGGAAGTGCGTGCGGCGGCGGGCAAACCCGGCGAAGGTGTCATTACGCTCAGTGCTCGCCATAGCGCCGGACTGCTGCTCGTGAGCGTGTCCGACGATGGCGCAGGTATCGACATCGAGCGTGTGCGCGAGGCGGTGGTCAAGCGCGGGCTCGTCGCGTTCGATACGGCACGTCATCTCGACGACAACGAGTTACTCGAATTCCTGATGCTGCCAGGCTTCACGTTGCGCGATACGGTCACGGATGTCTCCGGGCGCGGCGTCGGCCTCGATGCGGTGCGCGCGATGGTCGCGATGGTGCGAGGCACCGTACGCATCGAACACACGCCCGGGCGTGGCACGAAGTTCATTCTGCAACTGCCGCTTACGCTGTCGGTAGTGCGCAGTCTGCTCGTCGAGATCGCTGGCGAGCCGTACGCGTTGCCGCTCGCTAGCCTGTCGCGCACGCTGGCGCTGCCGCAGGAAGAGATTGACATGCTCGAAGGGCGTCCGCATTTCACGCTGGACGGCAAGCAGATCGGGCTCGTGAGCGCACAGCAGGTGTTGTGCGGCACCGAACCGGCTGGCACTTCCGGCGATCAGCCGGTCGTGGTGTTCGGCGACGGCGAGGCGCGCTACGGGCTGGCCGTCGACAAACTCCTCGGCGAGCGTATGCTCGTCGTGCAACCGCTCGATGCGCGGCTCGGCAAGTTGCCCAACATCGCCGCAGGGGCGCTGACGGAAGACGGCTCGCCGCTGCTCATCATCGACACGGCCGATCTGGTGCGCTCGATCGCGAAGGCCGTGGAAATGGGGGCGTTGGAGCGCTTGCCGATGCGCACCGCCCAGACTAGCGGAGGCGGTCGCAAACGTTTGCTGGTGGTGGATGATTCGCTCACCGTGCGTGAGCTTGAGCGCAAGCTGCTCGCCGCGCGCGGCTACGACGTGAGTGTCGCCATCGACGGAATGGACGGCTGGAACGCAGTGCGCAGCGAAACGTTCGACATGGTGATCACCGACGTCGACATGCCACGTATGGACGGCATCGAGCTGGTGACCCTGATCAAACGCGACCCGCGCACGGCGGAATTGCCCGTCATGATCGTTTCATACAAGGATCGTGAGGAAGACCGGCAGCGCGGACTCGATGCGGGTGCCGATTATTACCTTGCGAAAGGCAGCTTCCACGACGACGCGCTGCTGCGTGCTGTCGTGGATCTCATCGGGGAGTCGGGGTCATGAAAATCGGCATCGTGAACGATTCGGCCATCGCGGTGGAGGCGTTGCGCCGCACGCTTGCGCAGCGTCCTGGCCTGGAAGTGGCGTGGGTCGCGCACGACGGCGCGCAGGCGGTCCAGATGTGCGCCCCTGTGCCCCCCGACCTTGTGCTGATGGATCTCGTCATGCCGGTCATGGATGGCGTGGCGGCGACGCGCGAGATCATGCGTCGCACACCGTGCCCGATTCTGATCGTGACATCGGACGTTGGCCATCACGCGAGTTTAGTGTTCGACGCGATGGGGGCCGGTGCGGTCGATGCCGTCGACACGCCCGTGCTGGGGGCAGCGGAACTGGCGCGTCCGGCGTCATCGTTGCTCGCGAAGATCGAGGCGGTGGCGGCGCAGCAGGCCGACGCCCGTATACCGCAGACGGTCGTAGTGCCGCGCGTCGTGCCCGAGACGGACGCGTTGGTGGCCATCGGCGCGTCGGCGGGCGGTCCGGCCGCTCTGGCGACCCTGCTCGGACGCCTGCCCGCGAACTTCGCGGCGGGTGTGATCGTCGTACAGCATGTGGACGACGCCTTCGCACCCGGCATGGCGGCGTGGCTCGATCAGCAGACGCCGCTTTCCGTGCGGCTGGTGGAGGCGGGCGAACGCCCCACGGCAGGCGCGGTCCTGCTCGCGGGTGGAAACCGTCACCTGCGGGTGGACGCCAGCGGTCGCTGTGTGTATACCGACGAACCCAGGGATGCGGTGTATCGTCCGTCCATCGACGTCTTCCTGCGCAGCGTGGCCGAGAACTGGCGCTCGCGCGCGGTCGGCGTACTTCTGACGGGCATGGGCCGCGACGGCGCCGCAGGGCTGGGCGCCATGCGCACGCAGGGCTTCATGACCATCGCGCAGGATCGCGCGACGAGCGCGGTGTACGGCATGCCCAAGGCGGCAGCCGAAGCCGGCGCTGCGTCGCAAATCCTGCCGCTGAACATCATCGCGCCACAATTGGTGACGCTGTTCGGCACCGTATGACTGTGGGACAAGAACAGAAGGACGAATAACGATGACGACACCCCCGCGCCAACCCAAACCGGCCATGCCGCCCATTGGCACAGAAAGCAGCCTGAGCGAATCGTCAGCGATGGTATTGCTCGTCGACGATCAGGCGATGGTGGGCGAAGCGATTCGCCGTGCGCTGGCCGGCGAAGCGAACATCGATTTTCACTATTGTGCGAGTCCTGACGACGCGCTGCGTGTAGCAGAACAGACACGCCCGACCGTCATCCTCCAGGATCTCGTGATGCCGGGCACCGACGGGTTGTCGCTGGTGCGTCAGTACCGCGCTAGCCCGCTCACGCGCGACATTCCGATCATCGTGCTCTCGACCAAGGAAGAGTCGACGATCAAGCGCGAGGCGTTCGGGGCGGGGGCAAACGACTATCTGGTCAAACTGCCCGACACCATCGAGCTGGTCGCCCGCATTCGCTACCACTCACGCTCGTACATGAACCTGCTGCAACGTGACGAAGCGTACCGGGCGCTGCGCGAGAGCCAGCAACAACTGCTGGAGACGAATCTGGAGTTGCAGCGGCTGACGCATTCCGATGGCCTTACCGGGCTGGCGAACCGTCGTTACTTCGACGAGTACTTCGGTGCGGAATGGCGTCGCGCATTGCGTGAGCAACGCGAGATGGCGCTGCTGATGATCGACGTCGACAACTTCAAGATCTACAACGACACCTACGGCCACATTGCGGGTGACGACGTGTTGCGCCGCGTGGCGCGCACCATCGCGGAAGCGGCTGCGCGTCCGGCCGATCTTGCGGCGCGTTTCGGCGGCGAAGAGTTCGTGATGGTGCTGCCGAACACATCGGCCGCCGGCGCGGCGGCAATTGCCGAGAAGGTGCGCGCGCAGATCGACGCGATGGCAATTCCCCACGTGGGGTCGGCCAACGGCCGACACGTGACGATCAGTCTCGGCGGCGCGGCACTGGTGCCGCGCACGCACATGGCGTCGACCTCGTTGATCGAGTCGGCGGATCTGGCGCTCTATCGCGCCAAGCAACAGGGCAAGAATCGCGTGGAGATGCAGCCAGGCGCTTCCTGAGCCTGAGGAGGGTGCATGACCTTCGAGCTGTTCTATTGGCCGGGCCTGCAAGGGCGCGGCGAGTTTGTCCGCCTCGCCTTCGAGGCCAGCGGTACGCCGTATGTGGAGATCGTTCAGGAGGACGGCCCCGGTCAGGGCATGGACGGTCTGCTGCACACGATGGACGATCCGGCCTGCATGGATCCCCCCTTCGCGCCGCCTTTCCTGCGTGTTCGGCACCCGTCCGGCGACGAACTTATCGGACAGACGGCCAACATCCTTGCGTATCTCGGACCGTTGTTAGGTCTCGCGGGTGAATCGCCCCGGGCGCGTCGATGGGTCAATCAGTTGCAGTTGACGATGGCCGACCTCGTCGCGGAGGTGCACGACGGTCATCATCCGATTGCCAGTCGTCTCTATTACAGCAATCAGAAGACAGAGGCGCGCAAACGCACGGCGGACCTGATCGACTACCGTCTGCCCAAATTCTTCGGGTATTTCGAGCGCGTGCTGGCAAACAATCCGAACGCGGGGGGATGGCTCAGCGAAGGCGCGATGTCGTACGCCGACCTGTCGCTGTTTCAGGTGATCGAGGGGTTGTATTACGCGTTTCCCCGCGCCATGTCGGGATTTGCGAAGGCGTTCCCGCGCTGTCAGTCAGTGCGCGACGCCGTCGCTCGCGAGCCGCTTGTTGCCGCCTATCTGAAGTCGTCGCGACGTATCGCGTTCAACACCACGGGCATTTTCCGGCACTACAAGGAACTGGATCGCGCGTCGCCGTTTTGACGGCCTGCATGATCCCATGCCTATTCCGGTAACGAGGTATCCCCGGCGTTGAGCGGGCGCTGCATCAGCACGGTGTCGACCCAACGGCCGAATTTGAAGCCGACGGACTTGAGCGTGCCCGCATGCTCGAAACCACATGCAGTGTGCAGTGCGAGCGACGCGCGATTACCGCTATCGCCGACGTTTGCGATCAACTGCCGCCACGGCCCGCCCTCGCACCGCGCGATGAGCGTGAGCAGCAGCGCACGTCCGACCCCTTGGCCGATGGCATCGGCGGCGATGTACACCGAGTCTTCCAGCGTGAATCGATAGGCCGAACGCGGACGGTAATGCGTGGCGTACGCGTAACCCAGCACCCTACCCTCATATTCCGCGACGAGATACGGCAGACCTGCCTCGCGAACCTTTGCGCAGCGCGCACGCATCTCCGCTTCGTCGGGCGGCACCTCTTCGAACGACGCCGACCCGGTGAGCACGTGATGGGCGTAGATGGCCGTAATGGCGGGCAGATCGTCGTCTCGTAACGGACGCACGTTGCAAGCGCAACGCGCGAGTTCGGTGCCCACGCACCGCGATTCGGCCGATGCCGGTGAGACAGGTGCCGTCGACGATGACGACGGGCGGTAGGAGTGAGCGGGACGGGACGACGACATACCAAAGAACCAGTAGCGTTGGAATTTACGACGGGCCGGTTTTTCGGCCCGTGACTGTCGGCAGTTTGCGCCGCGCCTTGCTATAAGAAAAGCTTGTGCGGATTATGCATTGCATAAGTCATTCTTTGAGATGATGCTCAAGTCTCTTTCGACGTTTTCTCTGTCGCCGCGTCATCTGCCGAAGCGCCCGGTTCGGCATTCATCGCGTCGAGCCGTGCACGCACGAAGCCGATGTGTTCGCGAAGCACGTAAAACTGATCGGCATAGGCGAGCGGAATTTTCAGCCGGTTGACGGCGGCCTCGACGGCGTCGAGCCGGTGCCGCAGGTTCTTGTATTCCGTGTGAGCGTCGTCGGCCAGCGCCTCGCGCTCCAGCGCGATGAGCGCACCATACCAGCGATACAGTCGCGACTTCACACGCCAGCTGTACAGCGACGGCACCAGCCGGAACGCCGGGATCAGCACCACGATGATCGGCACGAGGAGCACGACGATTCGGTCCGCGAGGCTCGCAATCCAGAACGGCAGATGCCGGTACAGGAATCCCTTGCCTGACTTGTAGTAACGCGCGGCGTCGTCGGAAATTGGGAACTCATGCACTTGTGCTGACGGGAATTCGCCCGCGCGTTGCAGCAGGTTGGCCTTGCCGTGGACCTCGCGTGCCGCTTCGATGAGCAGATCGGAGAGCGCCGGATGCAGACTTTCGCGCGCGACGAGTTCGACCGTCGGGCTGATGACGTGCACCGGCTGCGCCGGTAGATTGCGGCCGAGATCGAAGACCCCGCGCGGCAGCGTCAACTGATTCAGATAGGTGAAGCGGCGCGTGTAGGCGTCGGCCTGTGCGAAGTCCATCAGCCGCACGCCGGGGGTGCGAATCAGTTTGCCCATCGTCGGGCCAGTGGCGGTGTCGCCGGTGAGCATCGCGGCATCGACACGTCCGTCGATCAGCGCCTGCGCGGCTTCCTGCCCGTCGTAAGCGGTGAGCTTGGTCGGGCCGCCGGGCTCGATGCCGTTCGCCTTGAGCAGCGTGAGCGACAGCGCACGTGCGCCGCTGCCTTCGCGACCGATGGCGATGCGCTTGCCCGCGAAGTCGGAGAGCTTCGTCACGCGTTCGCCGCGATAGAAGACGGAAATGGGTGCGTAGAACATGCTGCCGAGCGAGACCAGCCCTTCGGTATCGAGACCTTGCGACACGCCGCCCTGCACGAGGCCGAGGTCGACATTCTGCTTGTCGTCGGCCAGTCGCTCGACGTTCTGACGCGAGCCTTCGGAGGTCAACACATTGAGCGTGATGCCATCGCGCGCGAGGATGGTCTTGTAACGTTGCGCCGCGGTCCAGAACGAGCTGCCTTCCGGTCCGGCGCTCAGTGTGACGGTGCGCGGCGGGGCCGGTTGCACGAGCCAGACGGCGAGCCAGATGGCCGCAATCGCGATGAGCACGACAGGGCCGAAGGAGACGGCGAGATCTCGCCAGGAAATCGCGACAAAGCGCGCGCGGAGTCGCCGGTGGGCGGGTTGGTTAGAGTCAGTCGTCATGAATTGATCGGGCGGGCTTAGCCAACAGGTCCAACATTCGGCCGATCATACGCCATCTACGGCGTCGTTCCCGACACCGGACCCAAGCCGTCCGCATTCATCGCGGACGCATCGTCAGTTCATCGATTCGCGAGACTCTGCGCGAGTTGTTTCCACAGATGGTCGGCCGCAGGCGAGAGGCGGCGTCCGACGCGGGTCATCATCTGGCTGGAGAAACCGGCGGCAATCGGGTGGTCGATGGGCACCGCGACCAGCTCGCCGAGTTCGATGCCGCGCCGCGCGGTGATGGCCGACATGAAGGCGACACCCAGACCGGCTGCGGCGAGCGTCTGCGCGGTATTGAACAAGTCGACGCGATACGCGGGCGTGACGTTCAGACGCGCCGTGTCGAGCACCGAGTGCACGAAGTGCTGCACGCCGTGCGCTTCGGTCATGAAGATGAGCCGCTCGTGCACCAGTTCCGAGGGCGGCACGCTCTCCATCTTCGCGAAGCGATGCGTGGGGGCGACGATGGCGCACAACGCCTTGGCGGCAAACGGATGGATGCGCATGGCGGGGTCGTCGTCCGAGCGGGCGCACAGGCCGATATCGACCACGTCGTCGCGCACCAGCGAGAGCACGGCGGGCGTGGGGCCGGAGCGGATTTCGACGAGGATGTCCGGATAGCTCATCGAAAAGCGCTGCAACGCCTGCGCGATCAGGCGTCCGATAAACCCCTCGCCCACGCCGATGGCGACGCGTCCGCGCTTCAGATGCCGGTACTCCTCCAGCCGCGCCGACAGGTCACGCTGACGCCGCTGGCCGTCGCGGTAATAGTCGATGAGCACCTGACCGATTTCAGTGATGATCACGTTGCGCCCGCGTCGCTCGATGAGCGGAAATCGCAACCGTCGCTCCAGCGCCGCGATCTGACGGCTGACGACGGACGGATTCACACCGAGCGCTTCGGCCGCCATCCGCACGCCGCCTGTCGCAGCGATCTCGGCGAGATATTTGAGCGGACGCTCGCCAATGTCGTCCATCCACGATTCGTTGTTCATGTTTGTTTCACTGTTGCGTTCGAGCGGATGCACCGGTGTGATGCATGAGGCAGGCAACGATTGCCAAGGCGAGAATGTGCCGGTCTTGGATTACCGGCAACCTGTTGAATTCGCAGTGGTTTTGCGTGTCGATACCGACATTCGACCTATATCGTCACTTCAAGCATTGTTGCCCTGAAAGCAACATTTTGACCTGTCAATGGTCATCGGTGGGGAATTTCGTCGGTGCAATACTCCGCGTTAATCAAAAACTAGAGAGGAGCCCCCGATGAGCGAGATTCGCTATTGCGAGGTGAGCGATCTGGCCGACGCGCGTGAGCAGTTGGCCGACATTCGTCACCACATCCACCAACACCCCGAGCTGTCCTACGAGGAAGTCGACACGTCGCGATATGTGGCGCAGAAGCTGGAAAGCTGGGGTTACACGGTCACGCGTAACGTCGGTGGTCACGGCGTGGTGGCCTCGCTCACCGCGGGCACTAGCGGTCGCACGGTCGGTGTGCGCGCCGACATGGATGCGCTGCCGATTCACGAGCAGACGGGGCTCGCGTACGCCAGCGTGCACGACGGCAAGATGCACGCGTGCGGTCACGACGGTCACACGACGGTGTTGCTCGGTGCAGCACAACATCTCGCCAAGACGCGCAACTTCGACGGCACCGTCCATCTGATTTTCCAACCGGCGGAAGAAGCCGGTTCGAACAGCGGTGCGGAGCAGATGATTGCCGACGGCCTGTTCGAGCGCTTTCCGTGCGAAGCGATCTTCGGTCTGCATAACCACCCGGGCGTGGCCACGGGTACGTTCGGTTTCCGCGCAGGTCCGCTGATGGCCGCGTGCGACACCGTCAAGATCCGCATTCACGGTCGTGGCGGCCATGCGGCGCGTCCGCACCTGGCCATCGACCCGGTGGTGATCGGCAGCGGTCTCGTGATGGCGCTGCAAACCGTGGTGGCGCGCAGCATCGACCCGACCGAAGCCGCAGTCGTGACCGTTGGTACGTTCCATGCCGGTTTCGCGCCGAACGTCATTCCGGAAGACGCCACGATGGAACTGAGCGTGCGCTCGTTCTCGGCGAAGGTTCGCGCGACGCTCGAAGAGCGCATTTGCGCGCTGGTGAAGTCGCATACCGAAGGCTTCGGTGCGAGCGCCGACATCGAGTACATCCGTGGCTATCCGGTGCTGGTGAACAGCGAAGCGGAAACGGAATTTGCCCGCAGCGTGGCCGAAGAACTGGTCGGCGCGGAGCACATCATTTCGCCGTTCCCGCCGATCGCGGGCAGCGAGGACTTTGCGTACTACCTGCAAAAGGTGCCGGGTTGCTTCATTCGCCTGGGTAACGGCGAAGGCAAACCGATGCTGCACAACGCAAAGTACGACTTCAACGACGACAATCTGACCATCGGTGCCGCCTTCTGGACGCGTCTGGTCGAACGCTTTCTTGCCAAGGACCGCGCATGAGCACCGCCACGCAATCGCAATCGTTTCCGGGTGACGGTGCAGCGTCGTCATCGGCAGTGCAGATGTCGCCCGCACAGCAACGCAAGATCGTTTTTGCCGCCGTCATCGGCAACCTGCTGGAGTTCTTCGACTTCACGGTCTACAGCTACTTTGCGCTGACCATCGGCAAGCAGTTCTTCCCGGCAGACGACCCCATCACGTCGTCGCTGCTCGCGTTCGCCGTGTTCGCGGTGGGCTTCGTGATGCGCCCGCTGGGTGGCATCGTGCTTGGCCGCTATGCTGACCGTGCTGGTCGCAAGCCTGCGCTGACGCTGACCATCCTGTTGATGGCGCTCGGTTCGGCGGCCATTGGTCTTGCGCCGACGTATGCGCAGATTGGGCTCGCGGCGCCGCTGCTGATCGTAAGTGCGCGTTTGCTGCAAGGTTTCGCGCAGGGTGGTGAGTTCGGTGCGGCGACGGCCACGCTGCTGGAAGTGGGCGGTGCGAAGAGCCGTGGCTTTCGCGCAAGCTGGCAACTGGCGAGTCAGGGCGCAGCCGCGCTGCTCGGTTCGGGGCTGGCGGCGAGCCTCGGCTTCCTGCTCTCGGACGACACCATGCACAGCTGGGGCTGGCGCATTCCGTTCCTGCTGGGCACGCTGATCGCACCGGTCGGTATCTACCTGCGTCGTCACATTCAGGAAGAGCCGCCGAAGGCGAAGGCAGTGGCCGGTCGCGACGATCCCAAGCGTGGCCTGTATGTGCGCAACTGGTTCCTCACGATTTTCTCGATCGCGGGCATGTCCGTGTCGACGTACGTGATGATGTACTACATGCCGACGTACTGCATTCAGTACCTGGGTCTGCCGCCGAAGATGTCGATGCTCGCGGGCGTTGCCGCCAGCACGATCTCGCTGGTGATGTGCCCGATCTACGGCGCGTGGTCGGACAAGATGGGCAAGCGTAAGCCGCTGACGATGTTTGGCCGCGTGGCGCTGATCGTTCTGCTGTACCCGGCGTTCTGGGTGATGATCCACTACCCGTCGCTGCCGGTCGTGCTGGCGGCGCTGATCGTGTTGATGCTGTGCTACACGATGGGTTCGGCCCCGGCGTATGCGCTGATGCCGGAGAACTTCCCGAAGCATCTGCGTGCGGGCTACATGTCGAGTGCCTATGCGATTTCGGTGTCGGTGTTCGGTGGCACGGCACAGCTCGCCGCGGGCTGGCTGATTCGAGTGACGGGCAACAAGATGGCCCCGGCGTGGTACATGATCGCCTGCGTGATCGTGTCGCTCATTGCCGTGTCGATGTTCGAAGAGACCGGGAATAAGGTGCTCGACGAGTAAGCGCGGATCGACGCGAAACGCAAGAAAGGCGACGACGGCATTCCGCGTCGCCTTTTTTTGTTGCCGTCCGAATCTGGAGCGTGCTTACACCCGTTCCAGAATCACCGCCATCCCCTGCCCCCCACCGATGCAAGTCGTGACGAGCGCGTAGCGTGCGCCGGTGCGCTGTAATTCGTACGCCGCCTTTGTCACGAGGATGGCACCGGTTGCGCCGACGGGATGCCCAAGTGCAATCGCGCCGCCGTTCGGATTGACGCGCGATGCATCGAGCGACATCTCTTTGATGAATGCGCCGACGACGGACGCAAACGCCTCGTTCACTTCGATGACGCCTATCTGCCCGATATGCAGATCCGCACGCTTGAGGGCCTCACGCGTCGCGACGACCGGACCGAACCCCATCTCCTCAGGCGGCACACCGACTCGTGCATGAGCGACGAGACGCGCCAGCGGTCGCAGCCGCCGCGTCTGCGCGTTACGGGGCGACATCAGCAGCACGGCGCATGCGCCGTCGCTGATGCCCGACGCATTCGCCGCCGTGATCGTGCCGCCGTCGCGGCGAAACACCGGCTTGAGGTGCGCGAAATCGTCTGCCGAGGGCGCGGCCCTGACACGCTCGTCTCGCGAGAATGTGGCGGGTTTGCGTGCTGTGCCGATGTCGAGTGGAACGATCTGCGCGTCGAAGTAACCTGCCTCGATGGCGTGCGCGGCGCGTTGATGCGAAGCTAGCGCGATAGCGTCCTGTTCGGCGCGGCCGATGTCGAGCGACGCGGCCACGCGTTCGCCCAATTCCCCCATGTGAACGCCGGTCATCGGGTCGGTGAGGCCGCCCATGAGTGTGTCGACGGCAACGACGTCGCCCGGACGTGAGCCGAAGCGGTGGGCAGGCAGCATGTAGGGCGCGAGACTCATCGTCTCGGCACCGCCGCCGATGACGGTTTCAGCTTCGCCGGAATCGATGTACTGCGCTGCGAGCAGGACGGCTTCGAGTCCCGAGCCGCAGAGGCGATTGACGGTCAGCGCACCGGCACTTGGTGCCACACCGCCACCGAGTGCGACACGTCGCGCGAGGTACATATCGCTTGCGGACGTCTGATGAACGTTACCGAAGATCACCTGATCGACGGAGTCGCCCGAGAGACCGGTACGGGTCAGCAACGCGCGCACGACAGCGCTGCCCAGATCGGCTGGCGGTTGCTCGCGCAACGCCCCGCCGAATTCGCCGATGGCCGTGCGAACGGCATCGACGATGACGATGTCGGTATTCATAGCGAAGTCCTGACGAATCAGCCGAAGGACGGGAGCCGCCGCACGCGGCGCCACGTCTCAGCTTAGGACGCGATTTCGCACAAAACACCTGACAACCTTGACAGGTGACGAGCGACGGAAGGCTCGCCGCCTATCGCTCACACGTCGAACTTCACTTCCCCATCCAGCGGATACACAGGACGATTCACATGTGAGAACGGGAACAGGTCGTAGTTCGAACTCGTCACGCCATTGCTGTCGCACTCGACCAGACCGGCCGAGATGGGCACAAAGACCGGACGGCAATACATACGCGACTTCAGCAGCAGGAAGCGTTCGCTACGCGGATCGAGCCCCACGCACGTGAACACACCGTGATCCCACGGTTCGTGTGTGCGCTCCGTCACCACGATGCGGGCCGCACCGATGTCGAACAGCACAGTACGCCCCATGTAGCAACGCTGGCCCGTGTACGTCGGCCCCGTCACGACATACTCGCCGTCGCTGATCTTGCGCACGATGCCGGTGAGCACCGGCGGTGTCTTGGTGATGCCCAATTGTGTCAACGGACGCTTGTTGCCCAGCGCCAGCGTGACCTGTGCACCCTCGCCTGCGGCGATCAGCGTCGCCACCGCTTCGGGGTCGCACAGCGGGCCGACGCCGATGCCCGTCAGCCCGCCTGCCAAGGCAGCTTCGAGCACGTCCATCGTGTCGCACGTGCCGCCCGACATGCAGTTATCGCTGTGGTCGAGCAGCAGCACCGGCTTGTCTGCGCCTTGCGCCAGCTGCTTCGCTTCGGCCACCGATGCCTCAAGCGGCGCACTGCGATAGACGAAACCGTCGCGCTCGTCCCACGCCTGTGCCGCGATGCGATTGGCGACTGCTTGCGCGCGTGCGACACCGTCTTCGCTTTCGTCAGCGGTCACGACCACGCTGATGCACGGCGCAGGAATGTCAGCGAGCGAAAAGCCCGAGAACACCGACACCGCGGGGATGCCCTCCTCGGCTTCGGCGCGGCGCGCGGCGTCCAGTGCGCGCTTCATCGCGCCGCCATGACTCGTGCTGCGCAGCGAGTGCACCATCAGCGGCGGCTGTCGCCACACAACCTTCGGGCGACGCTTGCCCGCCAGCATCTCGAACAGCAGACGCCCGGCATGCTCGCCCGTCTCGTACATATCGACGTGCGGATAAGTCTTGAAGCCGACGACGATGTCGGCGTTCGCCACGATCTTCGGCGTGACGTTCGCGTGCAGATCGAGCGCCACGGCAATCGGCGTATCGGGCGCAGCGGCGCGCACGCGCGCGAGCAAATCGCCTTCGCCATCGTCGCTGTTTTCCGCGACCATCGCGCCGTGCAGATCGAGCAGAATCGCGTCGACGCCGGTGGCTGCCGCCACGATGCGACCGCACAGTTCGTCATACGCGCTCGCCGCCACCGGACCGCTGGGATTCGCACTCGCAGAGACAGGCGTCACCATCTGCGCACCTGCCGCTTCTGCCAGATCGATAAATGCAGACATCGCCGTGCGCATGCCCTTGTTGTCGCGATAGGCGTCGGCATCGAACGTCGGGCCTTCATTACCGAAGGCGTCGAGCGGCGTCGGCACCGGCGAGAAGGTGTTCGTCTCGTGATTCATCCGCGCGATCATGACTTTCATGCGGCACCTCCGGCGCGTTGCAGCATCGCTTGCAGCAGCACGTTGCAACCAGCTTCGAGGTGCGCCGGATCGGCGTCTTCGATCTCGTTGTGGCTGATGCCGTCTTTGCACGGCACGAAGATCATCGCCGTGGGGGCGACGCGGGCGAGATACACCGCATCGTGCCCTGCACCGCTGATGGCGTCCATCGACGAATAGCCGAGCGTCTGTGCGCCGGTGCGAATGGCGTCGACCAGTTCCGGCGCGAACGGCTGCGGCGGGAAGTACACGACCTGCTCGATGGCGACGTCGATGCCCTTAGTACTCAGGGCCGTACACTCGGCGCGCAGCTTCGCGTTGAGCGCGTCGAGCGTGGCGTCGTCCGCCGCACGCAGGTCGACCGATAGCTTCACGCGGCCCGGAATGACGTTGCGCGAGTTCGGATAGTTGTCGACCCAGCCCACGGTGCCGCGCGCGTGCGGCGCGTGTTCGCAGGCGATGCGGTTCACAGCCTGAATCAGTTGTGCAGCCGCCAGCAGGGCGTCGCGACGCAGTTCCATCGGCGTCGGGCCCGCATGTGCTTCCATTCCCGTGATGGTGACGTCGTACCAGCGCTGGCCGAGCGCGCCCTGCACCACACCGATGGTCTTCCCGTGCGCTTCGAGGACCGGTCCCTGTTCGATGTGCGCTTCGAAATACGCGCCGACGTCGCCCGACTTCCCGACGGCGGACGTCTTGCCCGCATACCCGATGCCGCCGAGCGCTTCGGCGACACTCACGCCGTCGTGATCCTTTTGCGCCAGCGCGTGTTCGAGCGTGAACGCACCCGCGTAGACGCCCGAGCCCATCATCACCGGGACGAAGCGAGAGCCTTCCTCATTCGTCCAGACGGCGACTTCGAGCGGCGCTTCCGTCACGATGTGATTGTCGTTAAGCGTGCGCAGCACTTCGAGGCCAGCCAGCACGCCGTAATTGCCGTCGAACTTGCCGCCGGTCGGCTGCGTGTCGATGTGGCTGCCGGTCATGACGGGCGGCAGCGCGTCGTTGCGCCCGGCACGGCGCGCGAAGATGTTGCCGATGGCGTCGATGCGCACCGTGCAGCCGATCTCCTTCGCCCACGCCACGAACAGATCGCGACCCTGACGGTCCAGGTCCGTGAGCGCGAGGCGGCAGACGCCGCCCTTCTCGGTCGCGCCGATCTGCGCGAGTTTCATGAGACTGTCCCACAGACGCGCACCGTCAATGCGCACTGCGGCAGCCGGTTGATCGAGACGTTCCATGTATTTCTGTCCTTGAGAGTTGCATATCGACGCCAGCGGAGACGCCAGCCGGGCGGGCTACGCCACGCCGACGCCGAGATAGCGGTCCTTGACGACCTCGTCGGCGAGAAACGTCGCGTTGTCCGCGCCGTACACGATCACGCCCTGCTCGACGATGTAATGCCGGTCGGCGAGCTGCGTGCAGACTTCCAGATTCTGTTCGACGAGCAGGATGGCCACGCCCGCCTGCTTGATGAGCTTCAACTGCGCCACGATCTCTTCGACGATCACCGGCGCTAGCCCTTCGACGGGTTCGTCGAGCATGAGCAGACGTGGGTGATTCATCAGCGCGCGCCCGATGGCGAGCATCTGCTGTTCGCCGCCGGAGAGTTGCGCACCACCGTTCTTGCGACGCTCCTGCAAGCGCGGAAAGATGCGGTAGATGTCGGCGAGTTGCCACGGCGAATCGCGTCGCGCGCCGAGCTTCAGATTCTCTTCGACGGTGAGCAGCTTGAAGATGCCGCGATGCTCCGGTACGAAGCACACGCCGCGCGCAGCGATGCGATGCGCGGGCTGCCCGGCGACCGGCTTGCCCATGAAGGTGATGCTGCCCGCCTTCGGCGTGACCACACCGGCGACGGTCTTGAGCGTTGTCGACTTGCCCGCGCCGTTGCGACCCAGCAGCGTGACGAGTTCCCCGTCGCCGATCTGGAACGACACGCCTTGCAGGATGTGGCTCTTGCCGTAATAGCTGTGAACGCCTGCGACGTCGAGAATCATGCGCGGCCTCCCGTGATCATGTTGCCGAGATAGGCGGCGCGCACGCGGTCGTCGGCACGAATCGCATCAGGCTTGCCTTCGACGAGGACACGGCCTTGCTGCATGACGGTGATCGTGTCGGAGATGTCCATCACGATGTTCATGTTGTGCTCGATGAGCACGACCGTGTGGTCGTCGCGCAGGCCGCGAATGAGTTGCTTCATGTCGTCGAGATCGTCGATGCCCATGCCGGACGTCGGTTCGTCCAGAAAGATCGCCTTGGGACGCGCGGCAAGCGCCATGCCGACCTCTAGGCGTCGCTGCTGCCCGTGCGAGAGTAGACCCGCTGCGGTGTCGGCGTGACGCGTGAGCGCAAGTCGCGTTAGCACGTCGTCCACGACGGCTGCGCAGGCGCGCGCGCCGTCCGCCTTACGCCAGGACGACAGCGCCTGACGCGGCGTCACGCCCAATGCTGCGAGACGCAGGTTCTCGCGCACCGACAGGTTCTGGAACAGCGCCGTCACCTGAAACGAGCGAGCGATGCCGCGTTGCACACGACGGTAATCGGCTTCGGTCGTGACGTCGTGACCGTCGAACATGATTCGCCCGCCCGAGACCGGCACGGTGCCCGTGAGCATGTGGAACAGCGTGGTCTTGCCTGCGCCGTTCGGCCCGATGACGGAGTGCACCGTGCGCGGTGCCACACGCAGATCGACGCCGTGCAGCGCGGTGAACTTGCCGTACCGTTTGACGATGCCCGAGGCTTCGATGAGAGCGTCGCTCATGTCGGGTCTCCCTGCGTACTCTGCGTACTCTGCGTATCCAGTTTGCCGTTCGACGTATTGCGGCGGCCCGTGATGCGATACCACAGCGATTCGCCCACCCCCCACAAGCCGCGATGCATGAACAGACTGACGGCGATGAGCAGCAGGCCGAGCAGCAACAGCCAGCGCGGCCAGAGCGTCGACAACCAGTCGGCGGCCAGCACGTAGAACGCCGCGCCCAGCACTGACGCGAACAGATTGCCCGTGCCGCCGATCACCGTCATCACGAGGATCATTTCGCTCGTGTGGTACTCGATGTTGGACAACGGTGCGATGCCCGTCATGAGCGCGTGCAGCGCGCCAGCCAGTGCCGTGACAGCGCCGGAGATGGCGAACGCCACGAGCTTGAACGTCTTCACGTGATAGCCGATCGCCGCCGCGCGCGTTTCGTTATCGCGAATGGCGAGCAGCGTGCGGCCGAACACCGAGTCCGCTACGCGCAGCAACCAGGCGAAGACGATCAGGAAGATCACCGCGACGAAGGTGTAGTACTGCCACGGCGTCTCCAGCGGAATCAGCGTCTTGCCGCCGATGGCGAGCGACTTGCGTGGAATGTCGAGCAGACCGTTGTCGCCGCCCGTCCAGTCTGTGGCGGTATAGGCGAAGAAGTAGAACATCTGCGCGCACGCAAGCGTGAGCATCACGAAGTAGGTGCCCTTCTGCCGGATGGCGAAGCTGCCGACGAGGGCCGCAATCGCCGCACCCAGCACGATGGAGGCGACGATGGCCACGGGCATCGGCAACGACCAGCGCGTGAGCATAATGCCCAGCGTGTAGCTGCCCATCCCGAAGAAGATGCCCTGACCGAAGGACAGCAGACCGGTGTAGCCCAATAGCAGGTTGCAGCCGAGGACCGCGAGCGCGTAGATCAGCACTTCGGTGGCCAGCGTGCCCGACGAGAGCGCGACCGGCAGGATCAGCGTGACGGCGGCGGCGAGCCACCAAAAACGGTAACGTACGAACATCATCCCCTCCCGAGCAGGCCGTGCGGACGCATGAGCAGCACCGCTGCCATCGCCACGTAGATCATGAGGCGCGCGCCTTCCGGCCAGATCGTGCTCATCAGACTCTGCACGATGCCGATCACGAGACCACCCACCAGCGCCCCGGCGAAGCTGCCCATGCCGCCGATGACGACTACCACGAACGCAATGCCCAGCGCTTCGATGCCCATGAACGGCTCCACGCCACGCACCGGTGCAGCCAGCACGCCCGCGAGTGCCGCCGTACCTGCGCCGAGGGCAAACGCCAGGCTGAACACGCGGAACACGTTAATGCCGAGCAACGACACCATCTCCGACGACTCGCTGCCCGCGCGCACCGCGCTGCCCAGTCGCGTGCCTTCGAGCAACCACCAGAGCACGGCGGCGAACACGGCGGTGAAGCCGATCAGGAAGAGGCGATACTTCGGATAGATGAAGCTGCCCCACATCACCACGCCGTCGAGCACTTCGGGCACGGCGACGTTATCGCCCAGCGGTCCCCAAATGATGATGACGGCTTCCTGCACGACGAGCGCGAGGCCGACCGTCACGAGAATGTGGAACTCATGCGCTTTCTCGTAGATGTGCGAGAGCAGCACTTTCTCGGCAATCCAGGCGAGCGCACCCACGACGATGGGACACACGATGAGGGCGAGCCAGAACGACATCCCCCATTGCAATGCCTGATAGCAGAAGTACGCGCCGAGGAGATAGAAGGCACCGTGCGCAAAGTTCACGAAGCGCAGCAGGCCGAAGATGATCGATAGGCCGACGGCGAGCAGGAAGTACAACATCCCGATCCCGACGCCGTTAATGACTTGGAGCAAGTAGACGTTCATGCGCGTCCCGGAGAGCTTTGGAGCAGACGTGGAACACCTTGTGCATGCGCCCGCTTCGCGAGAGGATGCTGCACAGACGACACATGCGGGGACGACGTGCGTCCCCGCGAGCGACAGATTTCAGACCATGCGAGACGATGCGCGACGGCGTCAGGCCATCTTGCACTCGGTCTTGTCGAGCGGCAGGAACGACTTCCCTGCACTCACGATGTCGGCATAGTCGTCGGCGTTCTTCATCTTCGCCTTCGCCTTGCCCTTGAGCAGGTAATAGTTCTTGAGCACCTGATGGTCGCCCTTGCGAATCTCTTCCGGTCCCGTGAGACCGTCGTACTTCAGGCCCTCCATCGCCGCGATGACCGCCTTCGGATCGGCGCTCCCCGCCTTGACCATGCCGTCAAGCATGAGCTTGGTGCAGATGTAAGAGCCCGCAAGACTGTAGTTCGGGTTCTGCTTGAAGCGGTCTTGCGTGCGCTTGACCAGATCGAGGTTCAGCGGCGAGGCCACGGCGTGCCAGTACTGCGCGCCGAAGTACACACCGTCGCACAGATCCGCGCCGAGCGTCTCGAACTGCTCCAGACCCGAGGCCCAGGCCATCAGGATCGTGCAGTTCTTCTTCATGCCGAAGCTCACGGCCTGACGCAGCGTGTCGGACGACTGCGAGCCGAAGTTCAGGATCAGCAACACGTCGGGTTTCGCGGCGGCCGCGTTCGTCAGATAGCCCGAAAACTCCTTTTCGGTGAGCGAGTGATAGCTGTTGCCCACGTGCTCGATGCCCTTCTCCTTGAAGATACTCTTCGCGGCGGTGAGCAACCCTTCGCCGAACACGTACTGCGGCGTGATCGTGTACCAGCGTTTGGCCTTCGGCATCGACTCGATGAGCGGACGCACCGTCTGCTCAATCGCACCGAAGGTCGGCACGGACCAGCGGAACGTGGCGTTGTTGCAGTCCTTGCCGGTGATTTCGTCAGCCCCGGCCGTGGTGATGAAGATGCCGCCGGCCTTCTCGACTTCCTTGCCCATGGCGAGCGCTTCCGAGGAGAGAATGCCGCCAGCGAAGAAGCGAGCGCCCTTCTGCTGCGCAATTTCCTGCACGCGGCGAATTGCCGTTGCGGGTTTACCTTCGGTATCGAGCGTGGTGTAAGCGAGCGGACGGCCGAGCACTTTGCCGTACTGCTCGACGATGAGTTTCATGCCCAGATCGGCGAACTTGCCGTTGGCGGCGAACGGCCCCGACATGGGCACCGGACACGCCAGCTGAATGGCACCGGTGCTTTGCGCGAACACGTCGCGAGCGGTGAATAGAGAGCCGGGCAGAGACGCCGCGGCGGCGAGCTTCAACAGTTCACGACGATTCAATTTGGTCTCCAGTCGGGGAGCAATCGTTCATGGGGTCAAACGCCTTTTTCCCTATCCGTCATATTTATTATGATAAATAGGATGGATTTGATCGTAGGTATAATGATTTTCCGTGTCAATCGGAAAAAATTCCGATCCGGGACAACCCGGAAAGCAAGACACGACGTGTGTTCACCGCTGCGGTGACGCATGTTTCAAGTGCGAACAGACTCCTGAGGCGCTACATGGCATTGGATGCACACACGGTGCGAGAGCCGTTGGAAATCAAACAGCAAAAGCGGGGCGATCTGGTCGCCGAAGCCATCAAGCGTCTGATCACGGAAGGCAATCTGTTGCCCGGCGATCGTCTGCCGCGCGAAGTCGAATTGCAGCAAATGTTCGGCGTGTCGAAGAGCACGATTCGCGAAGCCCTCAAGTCGCTCGAAGTGCAGGGGCTCATCAAGGTGAGCACCGGGCCGTCGGGCGGTGGCATGGTCGTGGAGGTGCCGCTGGAGCGCACGTTCCAGCTCATGCAGAACTATCTCTTCTTCAAAGAAGTAAGCATCGACGACATCTATACGGTGCGTCAGTTGCTCGAACCCGAACTCGCCGCCGGTGCGGTGCCGCACCTGACCGAAGCCGATTTCGCCGCGCTCGAGAACAACATGTCGTGTTGCAGTCCGGCGTCGCACGATCGTCACGAGTTGCTGCGTCAGCGTCAGGCCGATGTCGACTTTCACGACATTCTCGCGGCCGCCAATCCCAACAGTTTCCTGCGCTTTACGTGCGAACTCGTCAACGAGATGATCCGTCAGCTGATCGTGTTCGGTAACGAGACGCCGCGTCGCGAACACGAGAAGTTCGGTACAGCGAACGTCAACATCCATCGTGAGATTACGGACGCGGCGCGCGCTGGCGATGCCGAGCGCGTGCGCGAACTCATGCACTTCCACATGCAGGAGGCGCGCACGTACATCAAACGAATGAACGGGAAGCTGCGCGGCCGTCTGATTCTCGATTCGGATATCGCCGACATGCAGCAGCGTGTGCGTTCGCAATTGGGTGCGAATGCTGCCCCCGCGTCGCGCCGTAAGTCAGCGGCGAAGACGGAGAAGATCGCGACGGCGGACGCTGCACCGGCACCGAAGCGCGCGACGCGCAAGACAACGGGCGAGGGCGTTGTGAGGAACGCCGCGACGAAGACGGTGGCGACGAAGGTTCCGGTCGCGAAGAAGGCTGCGGCGAAATCCACCGCGAAGACCGCAACGCAGCCCAAAGCGCGGACTGCGCGACGCACCTCGTCAAACTGAAGCGATAGGCGGTGCAGCGCGAAGCATCAGGTCAGCACCGCCGCTGGCTGCTGTTGCGTGCAGCAGTGAATGCCGCCGCCACGCCGGGCGATAGCGCGTAACGGCAATTGCACGACGCGTCGCTCGGGAAATGCTTGCTGCACGATGTTGCGAGCATGCACATCGGCCTTCGCGTCGCCGAAGGACGCCATCACCACACCACCGTTTGGTAGGTAGAAGTTCACATATTCCGGCGCGAAGTCGGCATCGGTGGCGAGATCGACGGGCAGCGCTTCGAAGTCCGGCGCGCGTAGCAGGCCGATATCGAAGTGCCTTCCCCGGGCATCGCGCGCGAGCAGCAGTGCTTTCAGATTTTCACGCATCTCCCGTGCCCGCTCGTCGCCACCCTCGGCGCCCGTCGCCAGCAGTGCGCCGGGACGCACGAAGCTCGCGATGCCGTCGATATGTCCGTCGGTGATCGTATCGAGCGTGGAGCCCGGCAGCCAGACGACTTTCGTCACCCCGAGCCAATGACGAAACACCGCGTCGGCTTCGCTGCGCGTCAGACCCGGGTTGCGGTTCTCGTTGAGGATCGACGTCTGCGTCACGATCAGCGTGCCGTCACCGTCGACCAGCAGCGATCCGCCTTCGGCCACGATGGGTGCGAGCGATGCGGTCATCGGTGTCCTCTCGTCAAGCGCACGCGCCACCCGCTGCGCGAGCTTCGCGTCGGCCTCGATGCATTGCATCCACGGCTTTCCCCAACCGTTGAAGTTCCAGCACAGCGCGTGCGGGGTGAGGGCGTCGTCGAGCAGGAAGGTAGGGCTGGTGTCGCGCATCCAGTGATCGTCGACCGGCATGGCGTAAAGCGTGACGTTATCGGGCAGGGCGCGACGCGCTTCGTCCAGATGCGCCGGATCGACGGCGACGCGTAGCGGCTCGAACAGGGCGATGGCGTGGGCGATGCGGGTCAGTTCGCCCAGGAGCGACTGACGCTGCGCGGTGGCGACGACCGAGCTACCCGGCCATGCCATCCAGCAAGCGGCATGCGGATGCCACTCCGGTGGCATGCGCCAGTGGCCGATGGCGTTCGTGCTTGCTGCGAGGGGCTGTCCGGAAGATGCCGTCATGATTCGGGTCGCCGTGATGAAAAAGTGCCGCTAGTGTAGGCGGCGCACGCGCGCTGCGATTGCCCTCAGAGGGCTGACGGTTCTGCCAGATGGACGGTGAGGCGCTTGAGTGCACGCACCTGACGCAGCGCGACACGCAGATCGCCGGTCGAAATTAGGCCGATGCCTCCCTCGTCGTCGCCGAGCGGCTGACCATCGCGCTCGTAGACGACCAGTGCGCCGACACCGATCGACGTGTTGTACAACTCGTGCCACGAGAACATGACGGTGTAGCCGTCCGCGCCCTGTGCGAGCACATACGCTCGCGTGAAGTCGCGCGCCTGTGGCAGACGCCACTGCGCGACGTCGAGCAGCGCCGTGAGCCGCACGCCCTTGTACTCGCTAGCGCTGCGTACCTTGCGACCGGACAGACAGACGACGTCGAGCGGCCCGGTCAACTGCGTGGGCAGGCGCATGAGCGCACACAGATCGAAGGAGTGACGGCGTTTGACACTGCCCGAGACGACGACTTCGCTCGACGTGTGCAATGCCATCGCGGGTGGTGGTGCAGATGTCGGGGAGAGACCGGTCGGTATGGGACTGACGAGCGTGAGCGGTGCGCCGGTGCCGGTGAGGCGTGCGTCCGGCGCAGCGCCGAGGTTCGCGCTCAAGGGGTCGATGGGCATGGTGGATTCGGTGTGTCGGCCTGGGGGAGCCGGTCGTCTCAATATAGCGGCCGACCCCGGCGCGGACATACGAAGTCGCTGATAGCGGCTATTCGCGGCGCAAAAGCGCGAAGAAACGCGGGGCCGAAGCAGGCCCCGCATATGCTAACTGCTGCCGATGGGCGTCACGCACAGCGACGCCCCGCAAGCATCAACTGCCATAGCGGGCAGGGCGCGTCGCCGTGGTTTTACCGGTATGACGTGCGGCTACCTCCGCCAGCGTGGCGCGCGCTTCCTGCACGTCCGCCAGCGTCTCGCCGCCTTGCAGGGCGTCGAGCGCGTCGCGCAGCACGGTCATGCATTCGGCGTCGCTCAGCGTGTCCGGCGCGTTGCCGCCACCCAGACGCAACAGACTGTGTGCGGCGCGCAGCGTCAGCATGGGCGAGGCTTGTGCCCGTGCGATTTGCAACGCGTGTTCGAGCCACGGACGGATCGCGTCGTCGGCGTGATGTCCCGCACGTAGGAAGTCCCCCTTCTGCCGCAGGAACTCCGCTTGCCAGTGCCCGTCGCTGCGACGCGCCGACAAATGCGCGCCGCGCTCAGCCGCATGCAAACCGAGTGCGATATCACCGGTGCCTGCGCAGGCTTCGACGAGCAGACCGAAGAACATCCCTTCGACGCCGCCCATGATCTCGCTGAGTCGGCCGACGCTGTCGGTAATGCGCTCCAGGCCGTTCACATCGCCGCGCGACGCAAGCGCCCACCCGCGAATCGTCTGCCCGGCGAGCGCCCAGAGGGCCACGCCCGCCTCGGACGCTACTTCGGTCGCCTCGCTCGCCAGTGCTTCGGCGGGCGCGACTTCGCGCCGCAGGCGGCGCAGCATCGCCGCGAACACCAGCGCAAAGGCGAACGAGTAACGGCGGCCCTGCTGACGTCCCATCGCCAGCGCTTCCTCGCTCGCGGCGAGCGACGCGTCGTGACGTCCCGCGAACCAGTAAGCCCACGAGAGGAACGACAGGCCCGTGATGCGCGCGTCTTCTCCGAGGCCGGTGTCGGCGTGTTCGGGGCGGTAATGCGCCAGACCGGTTTCCAGCGCCGTGATGGCCCCGCCGAAATCGCCGTGACAGCACAGGCTGTTGCCCAGCGCGTAGTACGCGTGCGCGAGCAACGGCGGGGCACCGGCTTGCTCGGCAATGAGAATGAGCTTGCGCGCCAGTTCGGTGCTGCGCTCGAAGTCGCTCCATGAGCTGGAGCCGAGCCACAGTCCCCAGTACACGGGGAAGAGGGCGATGTCGTCGCCCATCGGCTGAGCCAGCGCCAGTGCCGTTTCGAAGTTGTGACGTGCAGGCTCCGAGCCGTAACCGTGCAGGGAGACGAGTGGCACGCCCATCGCCATGCGCAGTTGCAGTTCGCGCGGCGCGGTCTGTGCGCTGGTGCCGGTCTGACGCAGCACGTCCAGCGCGCTTTGATAGTGTGCACACGCTTCACGAAATGCCTGACGACCGGTGGCGTACTCCCCCGCGAGGCGGTAGTGCTCGATGGCGGCGTCGGGTTCGTCGGCCTGACGGAAGTGCCACGCCAGCACTTCGGGTTCGGTCTGAACGGCGGCGTGATCGCGCATCGCCAGCGCAATGCGGCGGTGTGCGTCTTGTCGGCGCTCTTGCGGCTGTGCGTCGTACGCGGCTTTATGCAGCAATGCGTGACGGAAGACGTAGCGTCCGAGGTCCTGACGTTGCACGAGGGCGCAGGCGACGAGCGTGTCCAGCGCGCGCTCGACGAGCGCCATCGAACGGCCGCTCGCAGCGGCCAGCAATTCCGCGTGGAACTCATGTCCGAGACACGACGCGAAGTGCGCCACGGGCTTGGCGCTGCCCGCCGCGTCGATGCGCGCCATCATCAGTTCCTGAAGGCTCGCGGGCATCGGCATGGTGTTCGCGGTGTTGCGTCCGCCTTGCTGCGCGGCCGTTGCGCGTGCCAGTTCCTGAAGGAACAGCGGCACGCCTTCGGCCAGATGCACGATGCGCTCGCGCATGGCGGCAGGCAGGGCGACGCGCGGCGTGGCGGCCCGCACGATGGAGGCTGCGGCCCCTGCGTCGAGCGGTGCGAGATCGATACGACGAAGTCCGACGGTATGCCGCCAGGGCAACTCGAATTCGGGGCGCGCGCACACGATCAGCAAGCGTCCGCCCGGCGCATTCTCCGCCATCACGGCGAGCAATTCTTGCGTTGACGGGTCGGCCCAGTGCGCGTCGTCGAGCGTGATGACGCCGCCGTCAGGCAACAGCGTGGCAAGTAGTGTGGGCGCTTCGTTGAGCACGGCCTGCTTCCATGCATGCGGCACGTTGCCGTCGGCATGCATGTCGAACAGCGCACGCAATCGCCTCAGGGCGAGCAGCGCGGGTTGCGGCAACTGCGAGGCCTCGACCGTCGACTGCGCACGCAGCCAGCGCGCGATCGGATGGAACGGCGTGCCTGCGCCGTCCTGTGCGCAGGCGAGATCAATGGAGCGCAGGCCGCCCGTCTCGACGAAGTGACGCACGAGCGCGGTCTTGCCAATGCCCGCTTCGCCGATGACCAGCGCCAATACGCCGTGGCCGGTGCTGGCGTCACGCATGGCGGCATGCGCAGCGGCGAGTTCGGCCAAGGCGGCGTCGCGGCCGAACAGCGTGGCCGCACGGCGGCGCGAACGACGCTCTGGAGTGGGATCGGGGTTGACGCGAAAGACCGGAATTTCGCGATTGCCGTGGCGCTCGCGCACGCTGCCGTGCGCCGTCGTAGCGATGGCAACGCCGATAAGACGCTGCGTAGCGTCGCAGATCACGACTTCGCCGGGCAGCGCCATGTCGGCGAGTTGTGTAGCCGAGCGCGAGACGCGACCGCCCGTGTCGGGACTGTCGTCGGCCGCCGAGCTGATCACGAGGCCGGTGTGAACGCCCACACCGATGCCGACGCGCACGGTGCTCGCTTGCACGCAGCGCATGGCGGCTTCGACGGCATGGCGTCCCGCACCTTCCAGTGCCGTGGGGTAACCGAAGTAGCCGAGCAGGCCGCCGGTCGGGGTGCGCAACGTGTAGCCCCACGACTGTCGCAGGATCGTCTCGCACTGCACGAGGGGCGGGCGCATCATCGCGACGAGTTGGTCGGGATCGTCTACGCCGTTGGGTGCGAGTTCGATCGCGACGACGGTGATCTGGCGGCGCTCGGGTCCGGTTGCGCGCTGCTCCATGCGCGCAGGCGGCGTCTCCAGCAGTTGCGTCAGCGCGTCACCGGGCAACTCGCCGAGTTCTTCATGGAGGATGTCGCACAGACGGCGGTATTCGGTCTCGGCGTCGTCGCGACGGCCGGCGCGCAGCAGCAGGGCGATCAGGCAATGCCAGCCGGTTTCGTCGAAGGGGGCCAGCGCTACGAGCTGACGCGCGTGTGCCAGCGCCTGATCGAGATCGCCCAGACGTGCGTAACCGTCCGCAAGCAGACGTTCGCCGAAGACACGGCGACGCTGATATTCGTCGCGTTGCAGTTCGATCCACTGTTCGAGATCGGGCGTGTCGCGTACCGAGAGGCCGTGAAGGAACGGCCCCTGATATAGCGCGACGGCGTCCGCCAGATGCTGGAGGTGCGCCGCGAGATCGAGCCCGGTGACACCGTCGAGCGTGCGGTTCGCCTGCTCGATCATGCTCGCGAAGACATGTGCGTCGATCCACAGCCCGGTTTCCGGACGCAGACGCACGACTTGACGATCGGATTCGAAGAGTTCGTCGCCGAGGGTGTCGCGCAGATGGAACAGCATGCGCTTGAGCTTGTCGCGACCGCCTTGGCCGTCTTCGTCGGGCCAGAAGAGATCGGCCAGTGCGCCGCGTGTGTGATAGCCCGGTTGCAGGGCGAGATAGGCGAGCAGGCCGCGCGCTTTCGTGTATTTCACGGCGCAGGCCTGTTTTCCTTGTTCGACCCGCATCGGTCCGAGCAGGTAGAGCGATCTGTTGACTTGCATTGTCCTTGGACGGCAAATAAGCAAAACCGGCGGGGCCGCAGGGGCATGCGCCGGTATTGCGAATTTCATGATGTCATCCCGTCGGCATGCCAACGAGACGCCAAGGCCGTTCCGGGGGGGCTCCGGCCGAATGCTTTAGGTCTTACATACCGAAGTATAAACAGGTGTCTTAATTCCGTCGGAAATACCTGAAAGAATCGCTAATGAATACCCGGGGTGTCATGCGCGCGCCATGGTGATGTGCAGGGGTGTCCGGAATCCTCAGGCGGGGGCTTGCCAGATGGTCGCGTCGGCGGCGTCGATGCGCCGGGGCAGCAGTCCCGCCTGCGTGAAGACGTCCGCAATGCGCTGCTGCTCGGCAATGGCGTCGCGCCCGACAGGCTGCACGTCGTAGCTGCGGCGCTTGTTGGCAGCTTCCACGGTGGCGACGTCGAGCCCCCACACCGGTGACAACTGGGCCGCCGCCTCACGCGGGTTGGTGCGTACCCACTGACCGGTCTCACGCAACGTGCGATACACGTCGCGCAGCACGGCGTCGTGATCGCGTGCGAAGGCGGGCGTGGCGAGGTAGTAGCGCTGATAGCCAGCCAGTGCGCGTGCGGTGGTCAGGGTGCGCACCTTGTCCTGACGCTCGACGCTCGCGAGGAACGGATCCCACGTCACCCAGGCGTCGACATTGCCGCTGGCGAACGCCGCACGGCCGTCGGCCGGAGTGAGATAGGCGGGCTGCACGTCGTTGATTCGCAGACCAACGCTTTGCAAGGCCGCGATGAGCAGATAGTGCACGCCCGCGCCCTTCGTCACGGCAATACGTTTTCCCTTGAGATCCGAGAGCGTTTTGATGAGGGAATTCTGCGGGACGAGAATCGCTTCGGCGTCCGGCGACGGGGTCTCGCGCGCGACATAGGCGATGCGTGCGCCGGCCGCCTGGGCAAACACCGGCACCGTGTCAGCGACGTCCGCCGAGAAGTCGATGCTGCCCACGTTGAGCGCTTCGAGCAGCGGCAATCCGCTCGTGAATTCGTGCCACGTGAGCGTGACGTTGTGTGGGGCCAGCGCCTGCGCCAGCGTGCCGCGCGCCTTGGCGAGCACGATGAGCGTCGACGACTTCTGATAACCGACGCGCAGGGTGAGCGGGGCGTTGGCTGCGCGTGCCTGGCCGCTGTGCGTCAGCACACCGGCCGCCCCCGCGACACCCAGCGCGTTGAGCGCACCGCCCGCGAGCATCGCGGTGCCCGCGCGCTGAAGGAAGCGTCGGCGCGCAGGAGGCGGCGACGAAAGAAGAGTGTCGTCGGTATTGTCGACGGCGGCGGCAAGGTGGGCGGAATCGGGCAGGCGAGTCATGAGCGGTGCAAGGTGAGGGCGGTGAGCGGGAGCGCCGTGAACGTGAACATCTGAATGTGAACGACGGGCAGGGCGATAGCGCAACATGCGGCGCGCTGCGCCGTCGTTATTTGTATCGCGACGCATCGCGCTCACGCCAATAAGCGATTCGGCTTTGCTTAGCGTTGTTACCGTCATATCGATATCGGTGCGACGCGCTTCCCGTCGGACGTCACACGAAAACTGCCTCGGATCGGCCCCGAACACGGCGATATCGTCAGTCAAAACCGCCGCAACGCTCGTCAAGCCCGCAAATGGCGTGGAAGTCTCGCATTCGTTGCTTCTTCGCCCTCAGTGAAAACCCTGTGTTTCGTGTGGGCGAAGTGATCAATAGCGATTGCAGGTCGACGAAGCAATCCGAATACTTTCATCGCGTTACCGCACGATCGCACCGATTTGGTGCTGTTGTGTTACGACGTATTACAAAAGAACGAGTGATTTCAGTGAGTTACCGCTGCGCGGGCGTCTTGTAATGAAAATCATTCCTATTTATATTCGCGCCCCAGATCACTCCTGTGACGTCGTGCCGTCGAGCACGCATTCGTACTCACTCGTTCCGTCGTACTTTCAATCACCATGATGCAACGCAAGCCGCTGGCGCTGGCGATGATGGCGATCTTCGCCACGCCGCTCGCCGTCACCTACGCCCCGAACGCGATGGCGCAAAGCACCGCACCGAACGCGCCCGTCACCAATCAGGCCGCCCCGACGGTCATGCCTGCTGCACCCGCCGCCCCTGCGGCGGCACTGCCGCAGACGGAGGTCTCCGGCACGTCGATTCGCGAAGAGTACATGCGCGACATGTCGACGGTCGGCGGCAAAGTGCCCACGGCGATTCGCGACATTCCGCAAACGGTCACGGTCATCGACAAGGCGGTCATGCAGGCGCAGGGCGCGACGTCGTTCGCCGATGCGTTGCGCAACTCCCCCGCGATCACGCTCGGTGGCGCCGAGGGCGGGCAGATCGGCAACAACATCAACCTGCGCGGCTTCAACGCGCGTACGGACATCTATCTCGACGGCTTCCGCGACCGTGGTCAGTACTATCGCGACACGTTCGATCTGGACGCCATCGAAGTGCTCGAAGGCCCGTCGTCGATGCTCTTCGGGCGCGGATCGACCGGGGGCGTCATCAATCAGGTGAGCAAGCAGGCGAACCTCAAGCCGTTGAACGAAGTGTCGGGCACGATCGGGACGAACGACCGTTATCGCGGCTCGTTCGACTTCAATCATCCGCTCTCCGACACGGCCGCCTTCCGAATCAACGGCTTCGGTCAGGATATCCACACCACGCGCGACGTGCTGTACAACCAGGATTGGGGTGTCGCGCCGACCCTCAAGCTCGGTATCGGCACGCCCACGGAAATCACGCTCTCTGCGCTGGTCCAGCATAACCGCGACATGGCGGACTACGGCACCGTCGGTTTCAACGGCAATCCGCTGCCCATCTCGAAGAATCAGTTCTACGGGCTGACGACCGACCGCACCGTGCAGGACGTGGTGAGCGTTACGGCCAAGATCGAGCACAAGGTCGACGACAGCCTGAAGATCACGAACCAGACGAACTACAGCCGCTATTCGATCGATGCGATCGAGACGTCGGCACACGCGGTGGGTATCTCCAACGGCAGCGGCTTTACGACGCTGCCGACCGGGCCGGCGCCGGGGCTGCCGTCGTATTCGCTCGATCAACTCTCCGTCCAGTTGCAAAGCCACGACCGTCAGATCACGGACACGGCGCTGTTCAACCAGACCGACGTGGTGAAGAAGTTCGACACGGGACCGATCAAGCACACCCTGATCGCCGGTGCGGAACTTGGCCGCGACACATACGAGAATCAGACGTATCTGCGCACGGGCGCGGGGCAGGCGTCGGGCTTCCTAGGCTGGATTCCGGCGAACAGCACGGCGTACCTCGCCAGCCTGCCGAACGTCACGACGTCGACTGGCAATCTCGCGCAAGGCTCGGCGGAGACAGTGGCGTTCTACGCGAACGACACGATCGAACTGAACAAGCAGTGGAAGATCATTGGCGGTCTTCGGTGGGATCGCTATAAGGCGCAGCTCTCGAACACGATCAGCTCACCGGGCTATGCGACGCAGACCGTCAATTACACGAGCGTACGCACGGGGGTGATCTATCAGCCGAGCGAAGCGCAGTCTTATTACTTCTCGTATGGTACGTCGTTCAATCCGTCGCTTGAGACGCTGACGGTCACCAACAACACGCAAGCGTTGCCGCCGGAAACGAACGAATCGTTCGAAGTCGGCAGTAAGTGGAATCTGTTCGACGACAACCTCTCGATCAGCACCGCGCTGTTCCAGGTCACGAAGAACAACGCACGCACGCAGACTGGCACGACGGGTGACTACAGCGACGCAGGCAAGGTGCGCATTCGCGGTGCGGAAGTGAGCGCGACGGGGCACATCACGTCGAACTGGCAAGTGATGGGCGGCTACATGTTCCTGAACTCGCAAGTCGTGCAGGCCAACGACGGCACGCAGGGCAATGTGCTCGCGAATACGCCGCGACATTCGCTCACGCTGTGGTCGACGTACACGCTCGGCCATTGGGAAGTGGGCGGCGGCATGAACTACATGTCGATGCGCTACGCGGCGAACACCAACCTGATTCGGGTGGGTGGCTACACACGCTGGGATGCCACTGTGGCCTACCATCAGCCGAAGTACGACATCCGCTTCAACCTGCTCAACGTGTTCAACAAGACGTATTGGGACGGGCTGATTCAGTCGGACGGCGGACGCGCGACACCAGGGATCGGACGCACGGCGCTGCTCACTGGGACGTATCGTTTCTGATCGTTGCCCGAGCGGACTTCGCGGGGCCTAAGCGCAGAGCGAAGCGCCGTCCCGCACCGCGCAAAATGACGCACAATACGAGGCACGAACCGGCATCAGTGGCCGGTTTCGCGCCTTGTGCTTTCTTCAAAGGATGCCGCCCATGCAGCTCCGAATACCGAATGTTCTCACCGCCGATCAGGTGCGTCGGGTCCGTTTGAGGCTCGACAACGCGGGCGAAGCGTGGGTCGACGGCCTTGCCACGGCGGGGTATCAGGGCGCGCCCGTCAAACAGAACCAGCAGATCGACGAACGCTCGCCCGTCGCGCACGAACTCGGCGACATCATTCTGGCCGCGCTCGAGCGCAATCCCCTGTTCATCAGCGCTGCGCTGCCGAACAAAGTCTACGCGCCGATGTTCAACCGCTACGGCGAAGGCATGCACTTCGGCAATCATGTGGACGGTGCGATCCGTTTGCAACCGGGCAGCGGCATGCGCATCCGCACCGACATCTCCGCCACGCTGTTTCTCGCGTCGCCGGACGAATACGACGGCGGCGAACTCGTCATCGAAGATCAGTACGGTGCGCATCAGGTGAAGCTCGCGGCGGGGGACATGGTGCTGTATCCGGCGACCAGCCTGCATCGTGTCAACCCGATTACGCGTGGTGTGCGCGTGGGGTGCTTTTTCTGGGTGCAGAGCCTCGTGCGCGACGACACACAGCGCACGCTGCTCTTCGACATGGATAACGCCATTCAGCGTCTGAACACGACGGACGCGGACGAGACGGCGCGTCGCACGCTCGTGGGCTGTTATCACAACCTGCTGCGGGTCTGGAGCGAGACCTGAACAAACTGAGCGCAAAAAAACGCCCGATCCCTGCTTAAGGGACCGGGCGTTTCACAACATGCCGGGCGTTCGCACCCGGCGGCGCTGGCCTCGCGCTTATTGTGCCTGACCGGCAGGTGCCGGCGTCGGTGCCGGAGCCGGGGCTCCCTTGTGCATCTGGCCGCGATGCTGCATCGCCTTGTCATGCCAGGCCTTCATCTTCGCCCAGCGTGCCTTGATGGCATTGCTCACAAGCACCTTCTGGTCGTTGTTCAGGCCGTTGTACACGTTCAGCCACGCATCTTCGGTCTGGCTGCGAAGCTGGCGGTTCTGATCGAACACCTTTTCGCGGGCGGCACGCATGCCGGCCAGATCGAGCACCTGCTGGTCCTTCGCCTGACCGATCATCTGACGGAATTGCTCGCCATTCTTACGCATGGCGTCGCGATTCTGCTTCGACGTGGCTACCGCTTGCTGCCAGGCCTGTTCCTGTTGCGCGTTGAGCTTCAGTTGGTCGTGCAGCTTGCTGATGTTACCCAGCCCCCAGGGGCCGTGGTCGCCGCGCATGTGATGCATGGCGGCGTGCGGTCCGGTGGCCGGCTCAGGGGTGTCCGCGGCATGGGCGACGCCGAACATCGCGGAGGCGGCAACGATTGCCGACGCGGCGGCGATCTTCAGTTTGCGCATGGTGTTGACTCCTTTTGATACTGCCGGAATTGGCAGTTTCAGAGTAAGTCATCAGTGAACCTAACAAGTTGCAAAGTGCAACCGCTGTATTACTCAGCGTTACCAGCGCCCGCGTTTGCAACATTCCGAAACGACTCGGCCCGCCGTTGCCTGGGTGGGCAAGGGCGGGCCGTGCTGACGAAACGCGCGACATGCCGCGCGTCGTCCGGTTCCCGAGGGGGGCGCCTTCGCGCCCTACGGTTCCTTGTGGATTAGTCCCAGGCGCCGCGACCGCCAGATACGCTGTACCGGCCAGCGCCGAAGAGGATGACGCACAGGCCCATGAACAGATAGAAGCCTTGTAATTCCAGCGCCCAGCCGCCAGTCTTCGACAGATCGCCCAGTTGGCTCAGGTGAACCAGCGAGAAGGCGACGAGCATGTTGCCCACGACGAGCAAGCCACCCAGACGGGTAAGCACGCCGAGAATCAGCAGGACAGGGGCGAGGACTTCACCCAGATATGCGCCATAGGCGAGAAACGCCGGCAGACCGTGCGATGTGATCATGCCCTCGATAAATCCGACACCGTTGATGACTTTGCTGACGCCGTGAAACAGCAGCAGGATGCCGAGGGTGAGGCGCAAGATCAGTTTGCCGAGATCGTCTCTGGTGCTCTGCATGGTGAAGGCTCCTTCTTGACTCGCTTGTTCGCGTAAGGGGGGCTGACAGACAACGGAGTGGCGCGCCCCCTTCGATGTTTGCAACGTCGGAACGGGTAGGGCGTGCCGGCCAAATGGGCACCACTGTATCAAAACGTTACGGCGCTGTCTGCGGGTGTCCCAACGATTTCATGGACATAGCGAAAGACGCCCCCATCAGCGCGATTACACGCCGTTACTTTTCGGACTGCCGCGTTACACAACGGCTGTCGGCGCATGGCCGGCGCGCTTCGTTATTACGGTCAAGGACGCAGCAAATCGTCGGCAATTCCGCCGGCAGGCGCGATCCCCCCGTCGAGTCTCCGACGAAGCAAAACGCCCTAAGGCATAAGGATTCCATCATGAACGTCCGTAAAACTCTGATTCTGAGCGCTGTGACCGTGGCTTTCGGTGGCTTGTTCGCCTCGCAGGCGTTCGCCCAGGGCACCGGGACCGAAACGGCACGCGACATCAATCAGCAGCAACGCATCGAGAACGGCTTGAAGAGCGGCCAGTTGACGACCAAGGAAGCGTCGGGTCTGGAGAAGGGCGAAGCGAAGATCGACAAGATGCAGGCGCATGCCGATCGCACGGGCGACACTGCCGCGCAGAAGGCGCGCATCGCCAACGCGCAGAACAAGGAAAGCGCGAAGATCGATCAGCTCAAGCACAATGACCGGGTGGCGAATCCGACGTCCAAGTCGTCCGAGCGCTTGCAGTCAGACGTGCAGCGTAACGTCAATCAGGAGAAGCGCATCGCCCAAGGGCAAGCGGCCGGGACGTTGAACAACAAGCAGGTCGGCAGCCTCGAGAAGGGCCAGGCGCATGTAGACGCCGCCGAGGCGCACGCCGCCAAGAACGGTCACGTGAGCGCAGGTGAGCAGTCCGGCGTTCAACATCGCGAGAACCATCAGAGCCAGCGTATTCATCAGGACAAGACGAACGGCTAAGCGATTTTCATCGAGCGTCGCTCAGTCGTCCTGAAGGCTTCCTAGCTGTCCCGAGTGTCTGCTCTACGCGCCACCCTTTACCGGGTGGCGCGTTTGTTTTGGGGCTATCATCGGCGTCACGAAAACAAGCATGACGATGGAGGATGGACAGGATGGAGCTGGTGCAAGCGCAAAAGATGCTCGAAGAACTCGTCTCGCCGTGGGTGCGGCAACTGAACCTGCAAGTCGAGGCCGTCGGCCCCGACGAAAGCGAGCTACGGTTGCCGTTCGATGCCGCGTTCAAGCACGGTGGCGGCGTGATCTGCGGACAGGTGTTCATGGCTGTGGCAGATACCGCGATGGTGGTGGCGTTGTCCGCCGCGCTCGGTGGCTTCCAGCCGATGACGACGGTTACGCTCAACACGCAGTTCATGCGTCCCGTCACGGACGGCGATCTGCGCGTGATCGCGCGAATTCTGCGTCGAGGCAAGAATCTGGTGTTCGGCGAGATCGAGATTTTCGACGCGTCCGGCAAGATGGCCGTGCATGCAACGACCACCTACGCGCTGCTGTGACGAATTGACGGCGGCGTCGCGAGGCCGCCTCAGAGGAGACCCCGATGTTCGATCAGATCGTCTTTGCCGGTGGCGGTAACCGCTGCTGGTGGCAGGCCGGATTTTGGGAGCGCGTCTCGCGCGATGTACCGCTGCGTCCGCGCGTTATCACCGGCATTTCGGCCGGTGCGGCCACGGCATGCATGCTGCATATGCGGGCGTCGGACTGGGTGATGGATTACTACCGGCAGGCGCTCGCGGGCAATCGCAAGAACGCCTATTGGGGCAACCTGCTGCGACGCGAGCGGGTGTTCCCGCATTACCGCATCTATCGTCAGGCATTGCTAGACATCTACGACGGTCAACTCGACAAGCTCGCCGCCGGACCGGAGATTCGCGTGGGCGTGTCGCACATCCCCCGCTGGCTGGGACCGCGCAGCGCGACGGCGGCCGGACTCGTGGCGTACAACATCGACAAACATTGGCGGCGCACGCTGCATCCGACGCTCGCCCGCAGCCTCGGGTTTCGTCCGGAATTCGTGCGAGCGCAGGACTGCCGCACGACCGAGGAACTGGCGGATCTGATGTTGCAATCGTCGTGCACGCCGCCGTTCACACCGATTTTGCGACGTGGCGGCCGAGCGGTACTCGATGGGGGTATGGTCGATAACGTTCCCGTCGATGCGCTCGATGCCACGCCCGGACAAGTGCTCGTGCTGGTGACGCGGCGCTATCCGCGTCCGCAAATCTTTACGCAGCATCATGCCGGGCAGGACCGGCTGTATGTGCAGCCGTCCGAGCCGGTGCCGATTTCAAGCTGGGATTACACGCGCCCCGAGAATATGGCGCCGGCGTTCGCGCTCGGCCGCAAGGACGGCGAGACCTTTCTGCGGCATCTGGCGTCGATGTAACGGCGAGCCATACAGCCGAGCGGTTGCGCCGACGTTGGGTCGGCGCTGCATCGATGTCGTGGGGCGAGAGGGGAGCGGGTTAACGTCCGAAGCCGAGCAGAGCTGCCGGATTCGCGACGTGCGAACGATCGCCGTTCAGGAAGTTGACGATGTTCTCGAACGCGACGCGGAAGTACAACTCGTAGCTCTCACGCTCGACGTAGCCGATGTGCGGCGTGCACACACAGTTCTCCAGACGTAGCAACGGATTGCCTTGCAGAATCGGCTCGCTCTCGAAGACATCAATGGCGGCCATGCCGGGGCGCGCGCGGTTCAGCGCGGTGATGAGGGCGTTCTCTTCCACCAGTTCGGCGCGGCTCGTGTTCACGAACAATGCCGTGGGCTTCATCTGCAAGAGGTCTTCCAGTTTCACGACGTGACGCGTCTCGTCGTTCAGACGCAGGTGAAGCGAGAGTACATCGCTTTGCGTGAAGAGCTCTTCCTTGCTATTCGCCACACGCAGACCGTCGGCGGCCGCCGCTTCGCGTGAGCCTTCGCGTCCCCACACCATCACTTCCATCCCGAACGCCTTGCCGTAACCGGCGACGAGACGGCCAATCTTGCCGTAGCCCCACAGACCGAGCGTCTGGCCGCGCAGCACCTGACCCATCCCGAAATTCGGCGGCATGCTCGACGACTTCAGGCCCGACTGCTGCCATGCGCCGTGCTTGAGGCTGGAGACGTACTGGGGAATCCGGCGTTGGGCGGCCATGATCAGCGCCCAGGTGAGTTCGGCCGGTGCGATGGGGGAGCCGACGCCTTCGAGCACGGCCACGCCGCGTGCGGTACAGGCGTCGATGTCGATGTGACTGCCGGCGCGACCGGTCTGGCTGATGACACGCAGGCGCGGCAGTTTGTCGATGAGTTGCGCCGTGATGGCGGTGCGCTCGCGAATCAGAACGAGCACCTCGGCTTCTCCGACCCGGGCCGCAAGCTGCCCGACGCCTTTTACCGTGTTGTTGAAGACCTTGACGTCATGACCGGCCAGAAGGGAGAAAGAATCGAGCTTGCGAACGGCGTCCTGATAGTCGTCGAGAATGGCAATTTTCATGGCAAAGCGTAATCGGATCGGCGCAGAACGGCGGCATTCTGCACAGACGGAGCAATCGTCGGGGCCCACCCCGACGGGCGGGCATGCTTGTTCTGGGCGTGGGCGGCGCGAGGCGGGGCAAACCCCTTGCCGCCTTGTTGCGACGCAGCACCGGAGCAATTTTTGCGGTGGTATGCTGACGCCTCGTTTTGCATAGTATGGCAGGTGTCCTGGCAACCATGGCGAAACCGCCTAAACACGATGGCAAAAAATCGAACCCACCCCGCAAATGCGAGTCGGACCGGGTGAGTGAGACGCCAACTGTGACGTCCCTCCGGTATCCCCAACCGGATGGACCGCCCGGTCACGCAGGGCGCCTGCGCGGTGCTCTTATATAAGGACGACCGGTGCTCGCACCCACCGGCGCTTCAACGTCCGCTTCGATTTCCCCGACTCTGCATGGAGACAACCCCCATGACGCAAGCCAGTGTGAGCGCTAATGCGCTCAACGCCTCTTCCTCGTCCAATGTTGCCACGCGTGATCTGCCCGGTTGGGTGCGTCACCGCAAACTGATCGACTGGGTCTCGCATATCGCGGCGATCACGCAACCCGAGCGTGTCGTCTGGTGCGACGGCTCGCAAGAAGAGTACGACCGTTTGTGCGAACAGATGGTCGCCGCCGGGACAATGCAGCGGCTCAATCCCGCCAAGCGCCCCAATTCGTTCCTCGCGCTGTCCGATCCGTCGGATGTCGCGCGCGTGGAAGATCGCACATTCATCTGCAGCGAGAAGCGCGAAGACGCCGGCCCGACCAATCACTGGATCGATCCGGCCGAGATGCGCACGACGCTCGACGGGCTGTTCCAGGGCTGCATGCAGGGACGCACGATGTACGTCGTGCCGTTCTCGATGGGCCCGCTCGGCTCGCCGATCGCGCACATCGGCGTGGAATTGTCCGACACGCCGTACGTCGCGGTGAACATGCGCATCATGACGCGCATGGGCCGCGCCGTGTACGACGTACTCGGCGACGACGGCGAATTCGTGCCTTGCGTGCATACCGTGGGTGCACCGCTCGCCGCTGGCGCGAAAGACGTGGCATGGCCGTGCAACAGCACGAAGTACATCGTCCACTTCCCGGAAACGCGCGAGATCTGGAGCTACGGCTCAGGCTACGGCGGCAACGCGCTGCTGGGCAAGAAGTGCTTCGCGCTGCGCATCGCCTCGACGATGGGCCGCGACGAAGGCTGGCTTGCCGAACACATGCTGATCCTGGGCGTGACGTCGCCGCAGGGCAAGAAGTACCACGTCGCGGCGGCGTTCCCGTCGGCCTGCGGCAAGACCAACTTCGCTATGCTGATTCCGCCGAAGGGCTTCGATGGCTGGAAGGTCGAGACCATCGGTGACGACATCGCATGGATCAAACCGGGTAAGGACGGCCGTCTGTACGCCATCAATCCGGAAGCGGGCTTCTTCGGCGTAGCGCCGGGCACGAGCCAGAAGACGAATCCGAACGCGTTGGCGACGCTGGGCGAAAACGTGATCTTCACGAACGTCGCGCTCACGGACGACGGCGATGTGTGGTGGGAAGGTCTGACCGACACGCCGCCCGCGCACCTGATCGACTGGCAGGGCAAGGACTGGACGCCCGAGACTGCGAAGGAAACCGGCCGCAAGGCGGCGCATCCGAACTCACGCTTCACGGCGCCGGCGTCGCAATGCCCGTCGATCGACGCCGACTGGGAGAACCCGGCCGGCGTGGCGATCGATGCGTTCATCTTCGGTGGACGCCGCTCGACCACGGTGCCGCTGGTCACGGAAGCGCGCGACTGGACCGAGGGCGTGTACATGGCCGCGACGATGGGCTCGGAGACGACCGCGGCAGCCGCGGGCCAGCAAGGTGTGGTGCGTCGCGATCCGTTTGCGATGCTGCCGTTCTGCGGTTACAACATGGCCGACTACTTCCAGCATTGGCTCGACACGGGCGCGCATCTCGACAAGTCGGGCGCCACGCTACCGAAGATCTACTGCGTGAACTGGTTCCGCAAGGGGGCCGACGGCAAGTTCGTGTGGCCGGGCTTCGGCGAGAACATGCGCGTGCTGGCATGGATGCTGGGTCGTATCGACGGCACTGCGCAGGGCACGGAGAACGCCTTCGGCATTACGCCGCGCTACGAAGATCTGAACTGGGACGGTCTGTCGTTCACGCCGGCGCAGTTCGACGACGTCACCTCGATGGATCCTGCCGCGTGGCACGAAGAACTCAAGCTTCACGCCGAACTGTTCGACACGCTCAAGCACCATCTGCCGCAGGCACTGCTCGATACGAAGGCCGACATCGAGCGCCGTCTGAAGTCGTGATGTTGGCGATGATGGATACATCGCAAACGTCGTCAACGTCACGATAGCGCTGTTGTAATCCTGAGTCCGCAGCACGATCCCGCCGAGGGAAACTTCGGCGGGATTTTTTATTGCCTTGTGATCCTTCCGAAAGGTGCGTCAGTCAACGCGTTGGCCGGTTTTCGAAAGTCTTCCGGTGCTAGCATTTATCTCGTCATCCGAATGTTTAATTTGGATGACGGATTTTGGTTATGGACGGAAGGAGGAGCTTATGTACACGATGGTGATCGAGGGAATTGATGAGCAATTGATGCAGTCGCTTCAACTGCGGGCCACGAATACGAACATTACGCCTGAGCAGGAGGTGTTGCGGGTGTTGAATTACTTTGCGCGAGAGCCGGAATTCGTGGACTTTTACGATGCGCTAACGCGTTTCCCTAACGTGGGGCTCGATAGTGATTTCGAGCGTGTTAACTGATGCTACGGTCGAGGCGACAAGGAGCGCGCATGTTTCTGCTCGATACAAACGTCATAAGCGAGCTTAGGAAGGGCGGTGGCGGCGATGCTGGCGTTGATCGGTTTTATCGTCATGCCGGACGCTCGTCGAGGCGACGATACCTTTCCGTTATTTCGTTGGGGGAGTTGCGCCGAGGTGCCCTATTGCTTCGTCATCGCAACGACGTTATCCAGGCCGGACTCATCGAAAATTGGATTCAGGTGATGCGGGGCGACTTCGTCGACCGCATTCTACCGATCGACATGGCCGTCAGTGACGTGTGGGCGCACATGCGTGTACCCCATAAGCAGAATCCAATCGATAAGCTCATCGCGGCAACTGCGCTGGTCCACAAGCTTGTTGTCGTCACGCGCAACGTCAAGGATTTCTCGGAAACCGGGGTGGAGGTGCACAACCCTTTCCTACATTAGACGAACGGCGCGAAAGCATTTCTCGACCGACGTTACAGCCGATTCTCCACCGCAAACTTGATCAACTCCGCCTGCCCTTCGATGCCGAGCTTGCGTTTGATGTTGAGGCGATGGGTTTCCACCGTGCGCACAGAAAGGTCCATTTCCGTGGCGATCTGTTTGTTCGCGAGTCCGTGCGCAATGCGCGTGAGGATTTCGCGCTCGCGAGGCGTGAGCGAATCGATGGGGGCGTGCGATGTGGAGGCCTGCACGACACGCGCCGCAATCGCGGCGCTGTAGTAAGCATCGCCACGTGCCACACGTTCGATGGCCGTCACGATCTCGTGTGCGGGCGCGTCCTTGAGCACGTAGCCGCGCGCACCGGCGCGTACCGCCTGACGCACATACTCCGCGTTGTCGTGCATCGAGAGAATCAGCACAGCGATATGCGGAAACTGCTCACGAAACTGCGCCGTCAGCTCGATGCCGTTCGTGCCGCGCATGCTGATGTCCATCAGGGCGAGATCGGGCGATGCCGTCTTCGCGCGGGTCAGGGCTTCCTGCGCGTTGCCCGCTTCGCCAACGACCTGCAAGTTGGGTGCCGCGTCGAATCGCGCGCGCAGGCCGTCGCGCACTAACGGGTGGTCGTCGATCAACAGGAGTCGGATGGGGTGAGCTTGCATCATTTGCGAGTGGTTGCGCGAAGTGCCGCTTTCACGGCGGCCGGCGTGAGGGGGACCCACGCGCTGATGGTCGTGAGGCCGGGCCAGGATTGAATGCCGAGGGCACCGCCTACGGCGTCGAGCCGTTCGCGCATATTGCGCAGGCCGATGCCGTGACGAGGATCGTGATGCACGTCGGTGACGTCGAAACCGCGTCCATCGTCGGCAATCGACAGATGAATGCCGTCGGATTTGAAGATGAGCAAAATCGACACACGTGAGGCATTCGCGTGACGCTCGATGTTCGTCAGCGCTTCCTGTGCGATTCGGTAGAGCATCGTCTTGATGTTGTCGTCAAGCGTCGGCGCATCGCCCTCGACGTTCATCTCCACGGGAAGCCCCGCGTGCGAGCCGAACTCCCGGGCGAGCTGCTCGATCGCGGCCGCAAGCCCCAGATCGTCGAGCATTGCGGGGCGCAACGCTTGCGAAATACGCCGGACTTCGCCGAGCGTGCCGTTCAGCCGTTCGATGGCAACGCCCAGCGTGGCGCTGGCCGCCGCAGGCGATCCTGGCAGACGCATCGACGCCGATTCGAGCAGGAGCTTGACCGAGACGAGCAACTGGCTGATGCCGTCGTGCAACTCGCGCGAGATGCGCGAACGCTCCAGTTCCTGCGACTCTACGACCTGACGCGCGAGCTGCCGCAGCTTGGCGTCGGCGGTCTTGAGTTCGGTAATGTTCACCACCAGGCCGCACAGGCCGACGATGGCGAGACACGACGACGCGATCAGCGTGATCCAGATCAGCGTGCGGTCGATGTTCGCCTGCGCACGATCGTCGGACTCGCGTAAGGTCGCTTCGACGTCGTCGAGGTAAATACCCGTGCCGATCATCCAGTTCCAGCGCGGCAGGGCGATGACGTAACCGAGCTTCGGTGTCATCTGTTGCTGGCGCGATGGTTTTTCCCACGCGTATTGAACGTAGCCGCCGCCAGCGCGGGCGGCCGCGATGAGGCGCTGGATCGTGGGCGCACCGGACTCGTCCTTGAGCGACCAGAGATTGTGGCCGACGAGTTCCGGCTGACGCGGATGCATCAAGCTGCGGCCCTGTAGGTCGTAGACGAAGAAGTAGCCGTCCTGACCGAATTCCATCCGGGCGAGCGTGGCCAGGGCGGCTTCACGCGCAGCGGGCGTATCCGGGCCGTTGTAAAGCGGCTCGATGGCGTTGCGCGCGAGACCCACGTAATGCAGCAGCTCGGCCCGCTTGTTGGCCAGCGATGTGGTCTGTACGGCCTCGTGCTGCGCGCGCGATAGCTCAATACCCTGGTGTCGCACGGCAAGCGCGATGGCGACCATCGCCAACGCAACCGGCAGCAGCGACAGGACGAAAAATTTCTGTCGGAGATTCATGGCATTCGATAAGCCTGCAATGCCGCGACCGCCGGTTTCAAAGGTGCGCGCTACGTACTAGCACGTAGCGAACCTGCGTAGTTCCGCGCTTGTGGCGCGTCGGGCAAACGCCAATACTACACGCCGAATCGTGGCCGGGGCTGCCGAGTGTAACTCGCAAGTCCGTTCCCGGTGTTGGCAAGATGTCCGGCAAGCTCGCATGCGTCCATGCGCGGACCGGGCGGAAGGTCACAAGCGTCGCCACTGGTCTTCGCTGTCGTCACCCCCCCACAGAGGGGCGCGCCAGTGAGCCGTACGCGAAAGCGCTTCGCGCTGCGATTCGGGACACCGACACGGTGTCACACCAAGAGGCGGGACAGTGTCGCAACGGCACCGTCCCGGGTTGCTGCCTTAAGCAGGCAGTTCCGAGGAGAGACAATGAATCGTATCTGGCAACAACTGCCCTGGGCAGCGGTGGCCGTCGTCGGCGCGTGCGCGCTCGGCACGGTGGCGCTATCGCGCGGCGAAACCGTCAGCGCACTCTGGATTGTGATCGCAGCCGTCTGCGTTTATCTGATCGCTTACCGTTTCTACAGCAAGTTCATCGCCACCCGTGTGGCCCAACTCGACGGCACACGCATGACGCCCGCATGGCGTCACAACGACGGCCTCGACTACGTACCGACCAATCGCTACGTGCTGTTCGGCCATCACTTTGCTGCCATCGCCGGTGCCGGTCCGCTCGTCGGGCCCGTGCTCGCCGCGCAAATGGGTTACCTGCCCGGCATGCTCTGGATTCTCGCGGGCGTGGTGTTCGCGGGCGCAGTGCAGGACTTCATGGTGCTGTTTATCTCGACGCGTCGCGACGGCCGCTCGCTGGGCGATCTCGTGAAGTCCGAACTCGGCATGATCCCCGGTGTGATCGCACTGTTCGGCGCGTTTCTCATCATGATCATCATCCTCGCCGTGCTGGCGCTGATCGTCGTCAAGGCGCTGACCGGTTCGCCGTGGGGCACCTTCACGGTCGGTCTGACGATACCGATTGCGCTGTTCATGGGCGTCTATACGCGCTTCATTCGCCCGGGCCGCATCGGCGAAGTCTCGATCATCGGCTTCGTGATGCTCATGGCGGCGATCTACTTCGGCCAGAGCGTGCACGACAGCGCCACGCTGGCGCCGCTGTTCACGTTCGACGGCAAGCAACTGACGTGGATGCTCATCGGCTACGGCTTCGTGGCATCGGTGTTGCCGGTGTGGCTGCTGCTCGCACCGCGCGACTATCTGTCGACGTTCCTGAAGATCGGCACGATTCTGGCGCTCGCCATCGGCATTCTGGTCGTCGCCCCCGAGCTGAAGATGCCTGCGCTCACGCAGTTCGTCGACGGCAGCGGTCCGGTCTGGTCGGGCAAGCTGTTCCCGTTCCTCTTCATCACGATCGCGTGCGGCGCCGTGTCTGGCTTCCATGCGCTGATCTCGTCGGGCACCACGCCCAAGCTGCTCGATAACGAAGTCAACGCGCGCTTCATCGGTTATGGCGGCATGCTGATGGAGTCGTTCGTAGCAATCATGGCGCTAGTGGCCGCGTCGGTGATCGACCCGGGCGTGTACTTCGCGATGAACAGCCCGGCAGCAGTGATCGGTACGACGCCGGAAGCCGTGGCGCAAGTCGTCTCGGGCTGGGGCTTCACGATCACGCCAGAGGTGCTGACCGCGACCGCGAAAGCGGTGGGTGAGAACACCATCATTTCGCGCGCCGGCGGCGCACCGACGCTCGCCGTCGGCATGGCCCACATCCTGCATCAGGTGGTGGGGGGCGAAGCGATGATGGCATTCTGGTACCACTTCGCGATTCTGTTCGAAGCGCTGTTCATTCTGACGGCCGTCGATGCAGGTACGCGCGCCGGACGCTTCATGTTGCAAGACCTGCTCGGCACCTTCGTGCCGTCGCTCAAGCGCACGGAGTCGTTGCCCGCAAACCTGATCGCCACGGGCTTGTGCGTGGCGGCGTGGGGTTACTTCCTGTATCAGGGCGTGGTCGATCCTCTGGGCGGCATCAACACGTTGTGGCCGCTGTTCGGCATCTCAAATCAGATGCTCGCCGCCATCGCACTGATTCTTGCGACCTGCGTGCTGTTCAAGCTCAAGCGCGAGCGCTTCGCCTGGGTGACGGTGCTGCCCACACTGTGGCTGCTCGCCTGCACGCTCACCGCCGGGTGGCAGAAGATGTTCGACGCAGACCCGAAGGTCGGCTTCCTCGCGCACGCTGCGAAGTATCAGGCAGCGCTTGCCGAGGGCAAGCTGCTCGCCCCGGCTAAGTCGGTCTCGCAGATGCAGCAGATTGTGTTCAATGACTATGTCGACGCGACGCTCGCCGGGGTCTTCATGTTTGTCGTGGTCGCGGTCGCGGTGTTCGGGGTGCGCACCATTCTCGTCGCTCGTCGGGAAAACAAACCGACGGCCAAGGAAACGCCGTTCGAGCCGATGCCCTCCGGGCAACGGGTCTGAGAACAGCTGGCACGTGAACGCATAGTGGAGGACACCCCATGCTCGATGAAGTCGGCAAGGTCGGACGGTATCTGGGACAGGCCATGCGATTGATGGTCGGCCTGCCCGATTACGACACGTATGTGGCGCACATGCAGGCCACGCATCCGGATCAGCCGGTCATGAGCTACGAGGCGTTCTTCCGCGAACGGCAGGAAGCGCGCTACGGCGGCAAGAGCGGTGGCCGCTGCTGCTGAATGCGTCCGAGCGCGGTGGAGCATCGGAACGAAGTATTCGAACACGGCATCGAAGAATGATCGATGCCGTCGAAAATGAAAAACGCCCGGTGGAGATCCCATCGGGCGTTTTGCTTTCATGCGACGGTTCGCCTGGCCCGGCACCGCCGCTCTGTCGACGTCACATGACCTTGGCGCATCGCGTGTTGGCGGTGCTGCGGCGGTAGCCGTCGAACACTTGTGCCACTACCCGCACGAGTAGGCGTCCGGCAGGCAGCACGCGTAGTCCGTGCGCGTCGATGGCCACGAGCCCGTCTGCCGCGAGATCGGCCAGCTCGCCGAGTTCGCTCGCGAAGTAAGCGACGAAGTCGATGTCGTGGGCGGCTTCGATCGCGCTGAAATCCAGCGTCATATGACACATGAGGTGCGAGATGACATCGCGCCGGATGTGGTCGTCCCGATCGAGTTGCACGCCGCGCGCAATCGCTAGACCGCCCGCGTCGATGGCGTCGTAATACGTTTTGAGCGTCTTGGCATTCTGCGCATAGCTGTCGCCGACACGGCCGATGGCCGACATGCCGACACCGATGAGATCGCAATCCGCCCGCGTGCTGTAACCCTGGAAGTTGCGATGCAGCGTACCGGCCGCTTGCGCGACGGCGAGTTCGTCGTCGGGGCGCGCGAAGTGATCCATGCCGATGTAGACGTAACCGGCCGCCGTCAGCCGCGCGATGATCGTTTGCAGCAGCGCGAGTTTTTCGGGACCGTCCGGGAGCGCGTCGGGCAGACAGCGCTGCATTTTGAACTGCTCGGGCAGATGCGCGTAACTGAAGACCGACAAACGCTCCGGGGCCATCTCGATGACGGCATCGAGCGTATTCGAGAAGGACGCGGTCGTCTGATGCGGCAGGCCGTAGATCAGATCGAAATTGACTGACTTGAAGCCGCAGCTGCGTGCAGCGTGCAGCGTCGCTTCGACGAGCGCGCGAGGCTGCACGCGATGAATCGCCTCCTGAACGCGCGGATCGAAGTCCTGCACGCCGATGGAAAGCCGGTTGAAGCCGAGGGCTCGCAGCGCGCGAATGGACGCCGGTCCCGCGCTGCGCGGATCGATCTCGATGGCGTATTCGGCGCTGTCGTCGGGCGTCATCACGAAGTGACGGCTGATCGCGTCGACGAGCGAGGCGATCTGTTCCAGTGAGAGGAACGTCGGGGTGCCGCCGCCCCAGTGCATCTGTGCGAGCGTGCGGCCCGCACCGACCAACGACGCCTGACGCACAATTTCCGCGTGAAGACGCGCCACGTAGGCGTGTGCATGCGCGCGGTTGTTCGTCACGATCTTGGTGCACGCGCAGTAGAAGCACACCGTGTCGCAAAATGGCACGTGCAGATACAGCGATATCGGTTTGCCGGTGCGCTTGGACTGCGCGGCGGCGCGGGCGTAGTCGCCGACGCCGAAATCGTCGTGGAATTGCAGCGCGGTCGGATACGAGGTGTAGCGCGGTCCGTTCACGTTGTAACGGCTGAGCAGACGTGCGTCGAACTGAACGGGACTGGCCGAGGCCGGAGACGGTAGCGCTGTGCGGGAGGACGCCGCTGCGCGGGACTGGCAGCGAGAATGCCCGGGATCCTCTCCCAAATTGCGGGACGTGCAGCCCGGACACGGTTTGCTGGCATGCGGATCGTCAGGCGAACCGGCGCAAGGCGTCGACAAAATGGGAAGAAGGTTCATGACGAGGCCCGAAACAATAGGAGACACTCGACTCTAGCCCTGCCACGCGCGGCACGCCGTGACCTGCGTCAAACAGCTTTGTCGGCGGCACGCAAGCCGCGTGAGATGCCTGTAATGCGGGACGTCGTTGCGCGAATTGCCGCATTGGAAGTGGATTCTTGCGTCGCGATGCGCACGTGGCACGCCTGAAGTGCACCGAAATCATTGTCGCGGCAGGCAATTTTTTGTCGTCTACGGTAAGCTAGCGCCTTATTGAAGTCCCCGCCGTGTCGACAGTCCTGGCGGCACGCGCGAGGCTCGCCCCGGAACCGCCGGGGCGGCGGTCCGACCGGTGCCCGCGGGTTTTAGCGAGTTTCCCCCAGGTATCCGCAGTGCTGGCAGCTCGCCGGTCTGCCCATACGCGCATACGCCCATATGCGCTTCTGCCGGAACGACGCGGCACATCACGATTGGAAACAACATGGACCGTCTGCAATCGATGCGCGTTTTCGTCAAAGTGGCCGATAACGGGAGTTTCGCCCGTACAGCCGCCCAGATGGATTTGTCCGCCGCTGTGGTCACGCGGCACGTCGCAGAACTCGAATCGCATCTCGGCGTTCGCTTGCTCAACCGCACCACCCGCAGCCTGTCCCTGACCGGCGCCGGTCAGGTGTATCTCGAACGCTGCAGGCAGATCATCGACGAAGTCGACGAGGCCGATGCACTCATCTCCAGTGCGTCACGTGACCCCAAAGGCACTTTGAAGGTCGTCGCACCCGTGTCGTTCGGGGTGCGCAACCTCGCACCGCTGGTCAAGAAGTATCAGGAGCTGCACCCGAAGGTCGTAGTCGATCTCACGTTGACCGACAGGGCCGTCGATCTGGTCGAAGAAGGTTACGACTGCGGCATTTTGCTCACGCGCATGATCAACAGCGAAAGCCTGATTTCGCGCGTGCTCGCGGAGACGCGTGTGATGCTGTGCGCTTCGCCCGCGTATATCGCCGAACATGGCGAGCCGGTCACGCCGCAAGAGCTGGGCGAGCACGGCGTGCTGGGCCTGCCCAGCGAGTTCTGGAGCGACGACCGCGTGTTTGCCGGCCCGGACGGCGAAGTGCGTGTGCGCGTGCAGAACAAGCTCATCTGCAACAACACGGCGCTGCTACGTCAGTCGGTGTTGCTCGGGCATGGGATCGCGTTCCTGCCGTCGTATCTGGTGGGTAACGATGTGCGCGACGGCGATCTGGTGGCGCTGATGCGCAACTATTCGCAGACGCCCATCGACGTCTCGCTCGTCTACCCGAGCCGCAAGTATCTGTCGGCAAAGACGCGTGGCTTCATTGACCTGACAGTCGAGTACTTCCGACAGAACGAAGGCATTTCGGCCGCCGAGCGCTGGGTGCCGCCCAAGATGTCGACGAATTCCGCCACCGAAATTCAGATGTAACGCAGCCTAACGAGGCCAAACGCAACGTTAGCCGCTGGCTTCAGATAGCAAAACGGCCACTTCCGTGAGGAGGTGGCCGTTTTTCATTGCCCGAACCGATGAAGCCGCAGGGCCTCATCGCACGAGTGACGTACTTAGAACGGTGCGTCGTCTTCGTCGAAGGCGGCGTCGTCGGATTTCGATGCTGCCTTCTTGGTCGCCGGTTTGGCCTTCGCCGTCGTCTTCTTCGCGGCCGCCTTCTTGGCCGGTGCCTTGGACGCTGCGGTCTTCGACGCCGTCTTGCGTGCCGGAGCGGCCTTCTCGTCGCCTTCGTCACCCTTCGCGTCGCCGTCAGTGGCCTTCGCTGCGGTCTTCTTCGGGGCTTTCGCCTCGAATTCGAAGCCGATCTTGCCGTCCTTCTGCTTGGCCAGATACGCCTTGAACGTGCGACCGGTGCGCGACGACTTGAAGTTCGTCAGCAAGTCCGTCTTGCCCTCGGTGAGCAGCTTGTGAATCTGCTCGCGCGTGATTTCCTGCTGGAGAATCACCTTGCCCGACGTGAAGTCGCAAGTCTTCGGATTCGCCACGGCGTTTTCGCACACGTAACGCATACCGTGCTCGAACACGCGACCGTTGCACTTCGGGCAATGGCCGACCGGCTCCTGACCCGTGAAGTCCGGGGCTTCGCCATCTTCGTCACCGTTGTCCTGACCGAAGTCGAATTCGAGCTTGTAGCCCATTTCGTCATCGGGGGAGAGCTTGATGATGGCCGAGAACGGACGTCCCATCTTGCTGCGGAAGCCCGACAGCGGCCCGATCGTCTTGTTCTGCAGCAGCTCTTCGACTTCCGGAATTTCGAACTGACGTCCGCCCGGGATCTTCGAGATCGAGAAGTTGCAGTTCGTGCAGGCGAAACGGCGGTAGTTTTCCTTGACCACACCGCCGCAGTGCGGACACGGCGTCGCGAGCGTCGCGTAATCGCCGGGGATGGTGTCGGAATCGTATTCCTTCGCGCGCTTGACGATAGTCTGCGTCATTTGCGCGATTTCGTGCATGAACTCGTCGCGCTTGAGGCCGCCGCGCTCGATCTGCGAGAGCTTGGCCTCCCATTCGCCGGTGAGTTCCGGCAGCGTCAGTTCGTCCACGCCCAGGCCGCGCAGGAGCGTCATCAACTGGAACGCCTTGGCCGTCGGATGCAGCTCGCGGCCTTCGCGCACGAGGTACTTTTCCGTCAACAAGCCTTCGATGATGGCCGCGCGCGTAGCTGGTGTGCCCAGGCCCTTGCCCGCCATCGCTTCGCGCAACTCGCCGTCTTCCACGAGCTTGCCCGCGCCTTCCATGGCGGAAAGCAGCGTGGCTTCGCTGTAGCGCGCAGGCGGCTTGGTTTGCAGACCGACCGCCGCGACCTTGTCGACGCCGACCTTTTCATCCTTGGCGACCGGCACGAGATTCGGCTGGTCTTCCTTGGTGTCCTTCGCGTCCTTGCCGTCGTCTGCGCCTTCCTTGCCGTAGATGGCGAGCCAACCGGCCTGCACGAGCACCTTGCCTTCGGTCTTGAAGTGATGTCCGACCACTTCCGTGATGCGGGTCGTCACTTGATACTCGGCGGCCGGGAAGAACACTGCCAGGAAGCGCTTAACCACGAGGTCGTACAGCTTCTGCTCCGGCTCGGAGAGGTTCTTCGGCGCCTGCAGCGTCGGGATGATGGCGAAGTGATCGCTGATCTTGCTGTTGTCGAAGATCCGCTTGTTCGGCTTGACCCAGCCCTTGTTCAGGACCTGATTGGCGAACTGGTGATAGTTGTTGCTCTCCTTGAGCACCGTCATCGTTTCCTTGACGGTCTCCAGGTAGTCTTCCGGCAGCGCGCGTGCGTCGGTACGCGGGTACGTCAGCACCTTGTGCTTTTCGTACAGCGCCTGCGCCAGACCGAGCGTGTTCTTTGCGGAGAAACCGAAGCGGCTATTGGCTTCGCGCTGCAAGCTGGTCAGATCGAACAGCAGCGGCGAGAGCTGGCTCGACGGCTTCGACTCTTCCGTGACGGTGCCGTGCTTGCCGCGCACGGCGGCGACGACCGACTCAGCGGCCGCCACGCTCCACAGACGCGAATCGCGCTGCTCGGGATCGAATTCGTTGCGCTTGAAATTCGGGTCGAACCAGCGGCCTTCGTAGAAGCCCGCTGCGGCGACGAACTCGGCTTTGACTTCCCAGTAGTCGCGCGACACGAACTTGCGGATCTTCTCTTCGCGCTCGACCACGATCGACAGGGTCGGCGTCTGCACGCGGCCGACCGTCGTCAGGAAGAAGCCGCCGCCCTTGCTGTTGAACGCCGTCATGGCGCGCGTGCCATTGATGCCGACCAGCCAGTCGGCTTCGGCACGGCTGCGCGCGGCATCGGCCAGCGGGAGCATGTCGCTGTCGGTGCGCAGACGCTTGAAGCCGTCGCGAATCGATTGCGGCGTCATCGACTGAAGCCACAGGCGCTGGACCGGTTGCTTGGCCTTCGCGTGCTGGGCGATCAGACGGAAAATCAGTTCCCCTTCGCGCCCCGCGTCACAGGCGTTGATCAGGACATCGACGTCCTTGCGCTTGATGAGGCGGGTGAGCACCTTCAGACGCGACTCGCTCTTGGCAATCGGCTTGAGGTCGAAGTGCGGGGGAATCACGGGAAGGTTGGCGAAGCTCCACTTGCCGCGTTTGACTTCATAGTCTTCCGGCGCGCCGATTTCGACGAGGTGGCCAACCGCCGACGAGACGACGTAATCGTCGCTCTCGAAGTACTCGTCATGCTTGGTAAAGCCGCCCAGCGCCCGCGCGATGTCATTCGCGACGGACGGTTTCTCGGCAATGATCAGAGCTTTTGACATGACGTTAGGTAATGTTGAGGGGGTGTCGCCAGGCGACATTCGTTGGCTTTATAACATATAGCCAATCCGGCGTTGCCGTCGGATCGGGCACAAGGCGTGCCTGAAAGCGGCACATCATAAGCGCGTCGCAAGCCGTCGGCAAGGGTGGGGCCGACGCAGGCTCATGCGGCGCGCAGATGCTCGCGCAGCGCGGGGGCCGCGACCGTGGCGTTGCCCAGTACATCGGCGTCGAGCATGCGCTCGAGAATCCCGATGGCCGGCAGCACCGGGCCGAAGAAGCGGGCCTGACCGGCCGATTGGGGTGCATCCTGAACCAGTAATGTCGGGAAATTCTCGATGTCGTGGTCGTCGAGCCAGTCGGCGTGCGTTTCGATATCCACCCAGACGAAACATAGCTCGGGATGCTTCGCGGCCAATTGCTCGAAGGTTTGCGCGTATTCTCGGCAGGTGCCGCACCACTCCGCGCACAGACAGGCCACGAGACGCGTGTTGCCCGCGGCCAGCGCGGCAGCCAGTGCAGAACGGTCGGCGACGGGATCGAAAACGGGCATGGTGTCGGTGATATCGGTTGCTGTGTTTTGGGGGGTGACGGGCAGATGCGCGTTGTTTGACCCTCGTAGCAGGACTTCATTGGGCCGGAATCAGTCGGCTAAAGTCAGTCGGCTGAACCGGCCGCCCGGCAGACGGGCGACATGGCCGCCGAGTTCCAGTGCGCCCAGTTGCGCCAGCACGTCGGCAATACCGAGGCCGGTGCGCTCGCAGAGGGTGTCCGCGTTGACGGGATCATACCCCAGCGCCTTCAGAACCGCTGTCGTGCCCGCCGGGGAGTCTGTCGCTCCGACCGTGCTCACGTTTGCCTTTTCTTGCTTCGGGCAGACGTGGACACTCGGTGGGGGTGGCGCGTTCCCGTCATTGTGGCCTTGAGCGATCCGTTTGCCGTGATCCGGCGTTGGGCCGCCCGCCCGGGAGGGTGAGGGACGGTGCCGACGCTTGCGCTCGCCACAGACGGGGTGCGCCGGGGCGGATGGCGTCATACCGAGGGCTTCAAGCACGTCGTCCGGCGAAGCGACGAGAGTGGCCCCGTCCCGAATGAGCACATGGCAGCCCTGACTGTGCGGCGAGTGGATGGATCCGGGCACGGCAAGGACGTCGCGTCCTAATTCGCCGGCAAGGCGCGCTGTGATGAGCGAGCCGGAGTGCGCCGTCGCTTCGATGACGACCGTACACCGGGCGAGTGCCGCGATCAGCCGGTTGCGACGGGGGAAGTGCTCGGGCCGGGGCGGCGTGGCGATCGGAAACGCGGACAGCATCAGGCCCCGTTCGGCGATCTTTTCGGCCAGTGCGCGATGACGCGTTGGGTAGACGATGTCCGCGCCGGTGCCGACGACCGCACACGTGCCCCCGGACGTCTCCATTGCCCCTTCATGGGCGGCCGCGTCGATCCCGGCGGCGAGTCCTGATACGACGGCGAAACCGGCATCCCCCAGTACCCGTGCGAAGTGCTGTGCGTTGTCGCGTCCCTGTAGCGAGGCGCGACGGCTGCCGACAATGGCCACGGCACGCTCGCCGCCGTCTCCCGACCGGTTGGCTAGCGTCACGTCTCCCCGGCAGTACAGGATCGGCGGCGCGTCGCCGAGCGTCAGCAACGCGCGCGGATAGGCGGTTTCGGACAGAGTGAGGACGGCGCATCCCGGTCGATCCGCCCATTCGAGCGTGGCGGCGATTTGCGTCGACAATTCGGCAGACGTATGCGCCAGCAACCGCCCGACGACGTCCACCGGCACCACGTCGGACAACGCGCCGCGCGACGCCCCGAAGATCGCGTCGGGCGGACCAAAGGCGGCCAGCAGGCGTCGGACCGCCGCTGCTGGCACGCCCGGCGTGTGGCACAGGCGCAACCAGTCCTTGATTTCCTCCCGGTCCGCACCGATCTGTACATCGGGGCGCGTCACCTCGAAGTGGGAGGAATGTTCGTTCCCCGACGTCCAGGAATGGCGCGTGAGGCAGGCGGGACGGGCGTCACGAGTGGCCGGGGGCGCGTCGGCCGCCAGCGTCGACGATAGCGCTATGCTAAAATTTTTCATCATCCGGTAAGCATTGACCGGGGGGCCATAGCAGACGAGGCGCGCGACAGACATTGCCGTACGCCTGCGTGATCACATGATTTTGCGTGTGCGGCCGCCCGCAGGGCAATGCGGCGAATTCCCGTTTTCATCATGGCATTACTGACAATTCTTCAATATCCCGATCCCCGTCTGCACAAGGTGGCCAAGCCGGTCGCTGTGGTGGACGACCGGATCCGTCAACTCGTCAAGGACATGGCCGAGACCATGTACGACGCCCCCGGCATCGGCCTCGCGGCCACGCAGGTCGACGTGCACGAGCAGGTCATCGTGATGGACCTCTCGGAAACGCGCGACGAGCTGCGTGTGTTCATCAATCCGAAGATCGTGTGGCGTAGCGACGAACAAAAGGTCTACGAAGAGGGCTGCCTCTCCGTGCCGGGCATTTACGACGAAGTCGAGCGCGCTGATCGTGTGCGCGTCGAAGCACTCGACGAGAAGGGCGAGAAGTTCGTCATCGACGCCGACGATCTGCTCGCCGTGTGCATTCAGCACGAGATGGACCACCTCAAGGGACGCGTGTTCGTCGAGTACCTCTCGCCGCTCAAGCGCAACCGCATCAAGGCGAAGATGAAGAAGCAGGCCGAACGCGCCTGAACACCACGACGCACCTCATCGGTCGCGTACCATCAGGCTTGGGCGCGCCCGGTAAAGTCCTCTATACTTGCAGCGCTCGCGGGCCATGCGCCCCTTCTGCTGCTGCGACGGGGCGTCTCGAACGTCTGCCGTCGGGCCAATCACCCCGACTGTCTGACGAGATGTCCATCGCCACGCCTACGCCGTCTTCCCGTACCCGTTTTGTTTTCTGGCTGAGCGCCGCACTACTGTTCGCGTTCCTGCTCGCGGGCCTGTTTGATCGCGACCCCTGGAAAGCCGACGAACCGTATTCGGTCGGCATGGTGCTCAACTTCTTCCGGGGTCACGATCTGATCGTGCCACGTGTGGCCGCCGATCCGTTCGTCGAGAAGCCGCCCGTCATGTACTGGACGGGGGCGATTTTCGCGCGCGCGACTTCCGCCGTGCTGCCGGTGTTCCAGGGTGCGCAGTTCGCGGTGCTCGCGTGGCTCGTCATTGCGGTGATCTGCGTAGGACGTCTGGCGCAGCGCGTCTATCGTTCCGACACCTTCAACTGGCTCGCGCCGATCCTGATGGTCGGCAGCTTCGGCGCCATCGAGAACATTCACAAACTGACGGCCGACGTGCCGCAACTGGCTGGCGCCGCACTCGCGCTGGCGGCGCTCGCGCGTCTGGCCCGGGCCGAGAATTCCGCTCGTTTGTGGGGGCTGCTCTTCGGTACGGGGGCTGGCATTGCGTTCCTCAGCAAAGGCTTGCTCGTGCCCGGTGTGCTGGGTCTCACGGCGCTCACTGCCTCCCTGTTGCCCGCGTATCGCACGCGTCGTTACGCGGCGGCGCTCGGCTGGGCGTTGCTTGCATCGCTGCCGTGGCTGATCGTCTGGCCGATGCTGTTCTGGCACGCGTCCGAGCCGCTGTTCGTCGAATGGTTTTGGGATAACAACTTCGGCCGGTTTTTCGGCTTTGTGCATCTCGGGGGCGAGCGCAAGTCGTACTGGAACGACGTGACCAGCTTGCTCGGGCTGACTTTTCCGGCGGGCTGGCTTGCCGTGGGGGCGTTGATTTCGCAGCTGCGCCAAGGCACGGGCAGACGTCTGCGACGCTTTGTCGACGAACGGCCGGAACTCGCCATGCTGTGGCTGTACGCCGTGCTGTTCGTGTTGACGCTGGTGGTGTCGTCGGCCATCCGCGATATCTATATGTTGCCGCTCTTCCCGGCCATCGCCGTGCTGGGCGCAGGCGTGCGTCTGCCGACGTGGCTGGAGAGGACGTGGTCGGGCGTGGCGCTGGTGCTCATGAGCGTGCTCGGCGTGTTCCTCTGGGTGCGTTGGGGGCTGCAACTGACCGGGAACGGGCATGTCGCTGCAGGTCCGATCGGCAAATGGTTGCCGCTCGATTACGTGCTGCCGTTCTCGCCGGGGTTGTTCCTCGCAGGCCTCGTGATCGCGGCATTGTGGGTGACGGCCATCGTGCATCGCCGTGCACTCGGCGCACTCGTGTTCGGTTTCGCGGGGCTGATGTTCGTCTGGGGAACGCTCTCGACGCTACTGCTGCCGTGGGTCAACGAAGCGCGCAGCTATCGCACACCATTCGCCGCGTTGCACGAGGCGCTCTCGCAAGTGCCGCGAGCAACGAAGGCCATGAAGGCAACGAATGCGACGCAGGTAGGTGCATCCGGAGCGAGCACTTGCATCGGATCGTTCAACGTGGGCGAATCGGAACGGGCAATGCTCGACTATTTCATCGACGTGCGCCCGGTGCAGCTACCGAGTCTCGACGACGCTTCACGCTGCGACACGCTGCTGGTACTCGACAAAGCGGCGTCTCGCATCGCGGTGCCGGACGCCTGGCGCGAGATCTGGCAGGGCGGCCGCGCGGGTGACACGAACGAGCGTTTCCGGGCATTCGTACCGGTGACGCCCGCCACGGCTTCCACCGCTTCGGCGGCGCCCGCCGCCGTTCAGTAAGTCGTCGTGTCTGCCGGACACCCTCCGGCATTGCATCAGCATCACCTCGGCATTACGCCAGTACTACGTCAGCATCACGCAGGAGGAAGTCCATCATGACGCTTCGCATCGTTTTCGCCGGTACACCGGAATTCGCACAAACCGCGCTCGCCGCCATCGATGCCGCTGGCTTCTCCGTGGAGTTGGTGCTTACTCAGCCAGATCGTCCTGCCGGACGCGGTATGAAGCTTCAGGCCAGTCCCGTCAAACGCTACGCGCAGGAACACGGTATGCCGGTGGCGCAGCCGCCGTCGTTGCGTCGTAACGGCAAGTATCCGGAAGAAGCGGCAGCGGCCATCGAGCAATTGCGCGCACTCGCGCCCGACGTCATGGTGGTGGCGGCCTACGGCCTGATCCTCCCGCAGGAAGTCCTCGATCTGCCGCGCTACGGCTGTCTGAACATTCACGGCTCGCTGCTGCCTCGCTGGCGCGGCGCTGCGCCGATTCACCGTGCCATCGAGTCGGGCGACGCCGAGACCGGCATCACCATCATGCAGATGGACGCCGGGCTCGACACCGGTGCGATGATTTCGCGCGAAGCCGAACCCATCGGTGCCGACGATACGACGGCGACGCTGCACGACCGTATGGCGGCGCTGGGCGGAAAGATGATTGTCGAGGCGTTGCAGCGGCTCGCACGCGACGGCCATTTGCCGTCGGAAGCGCAGCCCGAGGCGGGCGTCACGTACGCCGAGAAGATCGCCAAGCAGGAAGCGGTGCTCGACTGGCACAAGCCCGCCGAGACGCTGGCGCGGCAGGTGCGGGCGTTCGATCCGTTCCCTGGTGCGCTGGGCACGGTGCACAACACGCCCGTGAAGCTCTGGCGCGCGGACGCCGTGGCGGGCAAACCGGGCGCTGCCCCCGGTACGGTGCTCGAAGTGAGCGCTGACGCCATCGTCATCGCCTGCGGCGACGGCGCGCTGCGCGTGACCGAGTGCCAGAAGCCGGGCGGCAAGCGCTTGCCGGTGCGGGAGTTCCTGACGGGCTTTGCGCTGGCGACGGGCGACGTGTTTGCGGCCGGCACGGTGAGCTAAGCGTTTCGAGCCTTCCGGTTGATTTTTGGGATTCGACGTTCCGGACATCAAAACAGCGCGAAAATGGCGTAAAACGTCTTCGAAGTCGCGTGCAAACCCGGTGAACGTCTGAAAAATTAGTCGACACTGGTGTCGGGGACGTTGAATTTTCGGTAAGCGACGCCATCTAACGCCCGAGGACACGCAAAGTGCGTGATCTGTGAGGTCATCAAGGATTTGCAGAGGAGAACACTATGTTCAATTGGATGAAGACCACCCTGCTGATGGCGGCCATCACCGCGTTGTTCATGGTGGTGGGCGGCATGATCGGGGGCAAGCAGGGCATGATGCTTGCGCTGGCGTTCGCGCTCGCGATGAATTTCTTTTCGTACTGGTTCTCGGACAAGATGGTGCTGCGCATGTACAACGCGCAGCAAGTCGACGAGACCAGCGCGCCGCAGTTCTACAACATGGTGCGGGAGTTGTCGCAGCGTGCTGGCCTGCCGATGCCGAAAGTCTATCTGATCAACGAAGACGCTCCGAACGCGTTCGCGACCGGCCGCAATCCGGAGAACGCTGCGGTGGCGGCCACGACCGGCATTCTGCGCGTGCTCTCCGACCGTGAGCTCCGTGGTGTGATGGCGCACGAGCTGGCCCACGTGAAGCATCGTGACATTCTCATCTCTACGATTTCCGCCACGATGGCCGGTGCGATTTCCGCCCTCGCCAACTTCGCGATGTTCTTCGGTGGACGCGACGAAAACGGCCGTCCGGCCAATCCGATCGCCAGTATCGCCGTGGCGATTCTCGCGCCGCTGGCCGCCTCGCTGATCCAGATGGCGATCTCGCGCGCCCGTGAATTCGAAGCCGACCGTGGCGGTGCCGAGATCTCCGGCGACCCTCAGTCGCTCGCGATGGCGCTCGACAAGATCCATCGTTACGCGCAGGGCATTCCGTTCGATACGGCCGAGCAGCACCCGGCCACGGCGCAGATGATGATCATGAATCCGCTGTCCGGCGGGCGCCTCGCGAACCTGTTCTCGACGCACCCGGCGACTGAAGAGCGCGTAGCGCGTCTGATGGAGATGGCCCGCACCGGCCAATATCCCGTCTGATATCCTGTCGGCCGACAGCCGTCCAGTTACCCTCCCATGCCCGCCGTCGTGCGGGCATGTTTGTTTGTAGAACGCCCATGCCGCAACCGAGTCTGCCCACCGAATCCCTGGCCTATGTGCTGCAACGCGCCGCACAGGTCGTCGAATCCGTCCAGAAGGGCACCGCATTGCCGCAGGCGCTGACGCAAGCCACCGCCCAGTGCGCGCCGACGGTGCGTGCCGCCACACAGGATCTCGCTTACCGCGCCGTGCGACGTCTGGGCAGCAGCCGTGCGCTGCTCGCCGTGCTCGTCAAGCCGGCCTTGCAGGCACGCGTGCGCGACATCCTCCTGTGTGCCCTCGCGTTGCTGCAAGACGATGCCGAAGGTGCTGCGTACACCGAATTTACGGTCGTCGATCAGGCGGTCGAAGCCATTGCCGCGCAGCGTCGCACGGCGGCGGCGAAGGGGCTGGCCAACGCGGTACTGCGACGCTTTCTGCGTGAGCGCAGCGCGTTGATGGCGCAGATCGAGACGCAACCCGAAGCGCGCTGGAATTACCCGGCGTGGTGGATCGACACCGTGCGCCGTGCCTATCCCGACCAATGGGAGACGCTGCTGGCCGCTGGCAATGGCCGCGGACCGATGACGCTGCGCGTGAACACGCGTCGTGTCAGCGTGGACGCCATGCAGGCGGCGCTGACGCAGGCTGGCATGGAGGCCGAGGTCATCGGCCCGGTGGCGCTGCGTCTGGCGCAGGCGGTGCCGGTCGATCGTCTGCCCGGTTTCGCCGACGGATGGGTTTCGGTGCAGGATGCGGGCGCGCAGTTGGCTGCGCCGCTGGTACTCGGCGAGCATCCGACGCCTGGCATGCGCGTGCTGGACGCCTGCGCAGCCCCTGGCGGCAAGACCGGTCATCTGCTGGAAATGGCGAACGTGCAGGTCACGGCGCTCGAATCGGACCGCACGCGCGTGCCGCGCATCTACGAGAATCTCGAACGTCTCGGGCTGGATGCGGATGTGCGCATCGGCGATGCGGGCAATCCGTCGAAATGGTCTGGCGGGGGATGGGACGGCGTGCCGTTCGACCGAATTCTGGCCGACGTGCCGTGTTCGGCAGCGGGCATCGTGCGCCGTCATCCGGACATTCGCTGGTTACGTCGCGAGGCCGACATTGCCGCGCTGGTCGAAGAGCAGCGCCGGATTCTGCTCGCGCTGTGGGAGACATTGGCCGTGGGCGGCGAACTGATCTATGCGACGTGCTCCGTCTTCCCGGCGGAAAACGAGCAGCAAGCGCAATGGTTTGAACGTGTTCGCACAGATGCGGTACGATTGGACGCTCCCGGGCAATTGCTGATGACCCCTGGCGGCGCCCACGACGGCTTCTACTACGCTCGCTTCCAGAAACGGTGACTTTCTCCCAACGGCTACTGGCCTGCCTGCTGCCACTGCTGCTGTGCGTTTTTGCGCTCGGCTACGCGGCACCCGCGCGCGCCGAAAACGAAATCCAGGTGCGCGAGGCCCGGCTCGAACCGTCGGACGGCGGCTGGTCGCTCGACGCACGCTTTGCCTTCGAGCTCAATAACAGTCTCGAAGATGCCGTCAATCGCGGCGTCTCCCTTTATTTCACGACAGACTTCGAACTGACCCGCTCGCGCTGGTACTGGTTCGACGAAAAGGTCGTGAATACGTCTCAGAGCGTGCGGTTGTGGTTCCAGCCGCTCACGCGTCAATATCGTGTCTCCAGCAATAACGGCAACAGCAATAGCGGCGGCCTGCAACTCGGCTTCGGTTCGCTGCGCGAAGCACTCGCGCTCGTGCGCAATGTCAGCGGCTGGCGCGTGATCGAGAAGGGCGTGGCCAAGCCGGGCACGCAGTATCAGGTGTCGGTGCGCATGCGGCTCGACAACGCGCTCATGCCCAAGCCGTTCCAGATCGACGCGGTGAACAATCGCGACTGGAACCTCAGCTCGGACTGGACGCGCTTTTTGTTCACGCCCGCGCAACCATCGGCATCGGCGGGCTTGTCGGTGCCGGCGGTTGCGGCACTGCCCGCCGCAGCATCTGCTTCCGCGTCGACATCGGCTTCTGCCGCAGCCGCGCCGATCACGCTGGCACCGTCCGCCGCGCCTGCGAGCCTGGGCCTGACGGGAATGACGGCATCGCTCGATGCGACGAATCCGTCGAACGCCGCCTCGCGTTCGACGGGAAAATTGCCACTGGCCTTCAATGCGGCCCTCCCGCCCGGAGCTGCCCGTGTCAAATAACGGCAGCGGCCTGCTCAAGCACATCGTCATCCGCACGCTGATCGTCACGATGGCGCTGGTCGCCATCGGTCTGTTCGGCCTGCTCGCGCTAGCGTCGGCCAATACCGAATTCTTCGATCGCTACTACTCGCTGCTCTACACCGCGAATATCGCGGTCGCATTCATCTTCGTCTTCATCGTCGGCGCGCTCGTCTGGATCATTCTCGTGCGGCTGCGCCAGCGACGTTTCGGCACGCGACTGCTCGCCAAGCTCGCGATCTTCTTCGCGCTGGTAGGCGTGTTGCCGGGCGGCATCATCTATCTCGTGTCGTTGCAATTTGTCTCGCGCAGCATTGAATCGTGGTTCGACGTGCGGGTCGAAACGGCGCTCGACTCCGGTCTTGAACTCGGGCGCGCGATTCTGAACAACGGTCTGTCGGATCTGGGTGCGAAGGCGCAACTGGTGGCCGACAATCTGGCGTCGAGCGGTGAGAAGGGCGGCACGCTCACGCTGCTGCGCATGCGAGATCAGTTCGGTTTGCAGGACGCGACCATCGTCGACGGCAACGGACGTGTGCTGGCCTCGGCCTCAGGCAACTTCAACGCGCTGGTGCCCGATCTGCCCACGGCGCTGATGTTGCGACAGGCGCGCACGCAGCCGCGTGGCTACACGGCTATCGAGGGCGGCAGCGAAGGCTACGACCGGCACGAAGGACACGATCAGTTGCGCTGGCGGGTGGTGATCCGCATTCCGTCGAGTTACACGTCGTCGTTGCAGGACGACGAACGGTTTCTGCAAGTCATCCAGTTGGTCCCGGCCAATCTGGCCAAGAGCGCCGAGGCCGTGCAGAACGCTTATCGCGAATATCAGGAGAAGGCGCTGGGACGCACAGGCCTTCGCAAGATGTACATCGGTACGCTGACGCTATCGCTGTTCCTCGCGACCTTCGTGGCGATGATGCTTGCGCTGGCGCTCGGCAGTCAGTTGGCGCGTCCGCTGTTCCTGCTCGCTCGCGGCACGCAGGAAGTCGCGGCAGGCGACTTGTCGCCCAAGGGGGAAGTGCGCACCAATGACGAACTGGGCTTCCTGACGCAGGCGTTCAACGCGATGACGCGTCAATTGTCCGACGCACGCGCCACCGTTGAGCGCAACCGTCTCGCGCTCGAAAGTTCGAAGGCGCACCTGGAGTCCATTCTGTCGAGCCTGACGGCCGGCGTGTTCGTCTTCGACCGCGATTTCCGACTGACGACGGCCAACGCCGGCGCCGAGCGCATCTTCAAGCAGAGTTTTCAGGGCGAGTTGAATCGCTCGCCCGCACATATTCCGGCGCTGGTAGAGTTCGGTGAAACGCTGCGTCGTGCGTTCGCCGATCGCGATGCCAATGCCGACCTCGGCCCGGGCGGGCACTGGCAGCAGCAAATCGGTCTGACGCTGCCAGGCGAAACCGACGGAGTGACGCTGCTGGTACGCGGCTCGCATCTGCCGGAGCCGATGGTGGCGGTGGCCGGGGTGCCGACCAGGGCAGGCGGCGGCTACGTGGTGGTGTTCGACGACATCAGCGACGTGATCTCTGCGCAGCGTTCGGTGGCGTGGGCCGAAGTGGCGCGGCGTCTGGCGCATGAGATCAAGAATCCGCTCACGCCGATTCAGCTCTCGGCGGAGCGTTTGCAGATGAAGCTGTCCGACAAGCTGCCGCCGGCCGACGCCGAAGTGCTGCGCAAGGGCGCGACGACCATCGTCAATCAGGTGGCGGCGATGAAGCGCATGGTGGATGATTTCCGCGACTATGCGCGGTTGCCGCCGGCGATCATGCATCCGCTGCAACTCAACGAGCTGATTGGCGAGGTCCTGACGTTGTACGGTGTGGATGAAGGGCGTGGCACGATCCGTCCGTATCTCGATGCAGAGCTGCCGGAAATTCGCGGAGACTCGACGCAATTGCGGCAGGTTATCCATAATCTGCTGCAGAATGCTCAAGATGCGGTCGGCGGAACCGAAAACCCTCTTATCACGGTGGAAACGAAGACAGTAGAATACGCAGGAACGGATGTGCATCCCGGCGAACCGAAGCGCACGGCAGTGCGTCTGACGATCACGGACAATGGGCCGGGCTTCCCGGCGCGCATTCTGACCCGCGCATTCGAACCCTACGTGACGACCAAGTCGAAGGGCACCGGGCTCGGGTTGGCGATGGTCAAGAAGATCATCGACGAGCATCAGGCGCGTATCGACATCCGTAACCGGTCTTTACCCGAGGGCGAAGGCAGTGCAGGTGCACAGATTTCGATCTTGTTTACTCAATTGGCTGACGACCAGGAACTGCCGCGCAGCAAGCCGGCAGAACACACGAAGGTAGCGTAAATGGCAACCATTTTGGTGGTGGATGACGAAATGGGGATCCGGGAGCTGCTCTCGGAGATTCTGAGCGACGAGGGGCATGTCGTGGAGGTGGCGGAGAACGCGCAGGAAGCGCGCGCTTTCCGTGCCGCACACACGCCCGATCTCGTGCTGCTCGACATCTGGATGCCCGATACCGACGGCGTGACCTTGCTCAAGGAATGGGCGGCACAGCAGTTGCTGACCATGCCCGTGATCATGATGTCCGGACATGCCACGATCGACACCGCCGTCGAGGCGACGAAGATCGGCGCGCTCAACTTCCTCGAGAAGCCCATCGCCCTGCAAAAGCTGTTGCAGGCGGTGGAGCAGGGGTTGGCGCGCGGCAAGCGCGAAGCGTCCGGTGGGGCGGCAAGCGCCTTTGAAGGCGATGACGACGCACTCGAAGCCGGTGTCTTCGGCGAGAGCGAGCCGCGTCAGGCTGGCGCGGGCCTGAACGGTACGGCCTCGCATCACGTGCCGCTCGGCGTGAGCGATGCAGACGGCGTGAGCGGCCTGGCCGGTTCGGGTATGTCGGCGGACATCTCGTTCGACGTCCCGCTGCGCGAAGCCCGCGACGCCTTCGAACGCGCTTACTTTGCTTACCATCTGGCCAAGGAACACGGCAGCATGACGCGCGTGGCCGAGAAGACCGGGCTGGAACGCACGCACTTGTACCGCAAGCTCAAGCAACTGGGCGTCGAACTTTCCAAGAGCAAGACCTGATGGAATGGCGGTGTGGCGCGTGCAAAGGTGCCGTCATGCCGCTTCGCTGCAGATTTTTTAGATGAAGGGCTTGCACAAAGCGTATTCGTTCTCTATAATCGCTTTTCTCTTGGCCCGGTAGCTCAGTTGGTAGAGCAGCGGATTGAAAATCCGCGTGTCGTTGGTTCGATTCCGACCCAGGCCACCAAATTCGAAGGGCTTGCGCATATCGCAAGCCCTTTTTGCGTTTGACCGAAAACGCTGCCCGATGATGGGTATAACGGCCCGGCGATAGCTGCGCGGGGCAACGCGGTTCAAAATCGCGTGACAACTCCCGCACGCGGGTTGCCGGAAAGGTCCGGGGACGTTCGAGACTGCGATGTCCGTACGTCCCGAATGTCCGAAAGGTCCGATCTTCGATGGCAGCCGCAAGCGCGTGCCCCGGCCCCCGCTGTCGCGATGCCTCGATGCTCCGACGGCAAGGGCGATACTGCTAGCGCATGATCATGACGACAAGCACCGATTCCGCTCTGGTTCTGTTCTCCGGTGGACAGGATTCGACCACCTGCCTCGCGTGGGCGCTCTCGCGCTACGCGCGCGTTGAGACGCTGGGTTTCGATTACGGCCAGCGCCATAGCGTCGAGCTGGAGTGCCGCACCGACGTGCTGGCCAAGCTCCGCGAACGTTTTCCGCAGTGGGCACCGCGACTGGGCGACGATCACATGATCGACCTGTCGATTCTCGGCCAGATCAGCGAAACCTCGCTCACACGCGAAACCACGATTGCGATGGCGGCGAACAATCTGCCGAATACCTTCGTGCCGGGACGAAATCTGCTGTTTCTGACGATTGGTGCGACCATTGCGTATCGCCGAGGTTTGCGCGTACTCGTTGGCGGCATGTGCGAGACGGATTTCTCGGGCTACCCCGATTGCCGCGACGACACCATGAAGGCGCTTCAGGTCGCGCTCAATCTGGGCATGGACCAGCGCTTCATCGTCGAGACACCGCTGATGTGGATCGACAAGGCCGACACGTGGCAGATGGCGCAGGATCTGGGCGGCGACGTGCTCGTCGAGACCGTGCGCGAAGACACGCACACGTGCTATCTGGGCGAGCGCAGCGTGCTGCACCCGTGGGGCTACGGATGTGGCGAATGCCCGGCGTGTCAGTTGCGCCAGCGCGGCTACGAGCAGTGGCGCGCACGCGATAACCAGAATCAGGGTCGCCAGGCGGTCTGATTCTTCATAGTCGAATCGAGAGCATCATGACGTACGCGGTAAAGGAAATCTTCTACACATTGCAGGGCGAGGGCGCGAACGCCGGACGCCCGGCCGTGTTCTGCCGGTTTGCAGGCTGCAACCTGTGGACTGGGCGCGAAGAGGACCGTGCCGACGCCGTCTGCCAGTTCTGCGATACGGACTTCGTCGGCACCGATGGCGAGAACGGCGGCAAGTACCGCACGCCGGCCGAGCTCGTCGCACAGGTCGTCGCCCTGTGGCCGCAGGACGATCGCGCGCACCGCTTCATCGTGTGCACCGGCGGCGAGCCGCTGCTTCAGCTCGACGCCCCGCTGATCGCTGCGCTGCATGCCGAGGGTTTTCGCATTGCCGTGGAAACCAATGGCACGCAAGCGATTCCGGAAGGTATCGACTGGGTGTGCGTGAGCCCGAAGACCGATGCCGAACTGATCGTCACGCGTGGCGACGAACTAAAGGTTGTGGTGCCGCAGGATCGTCAGCGTCTGGCCGATTACGAAGCGCTCGACTTCACGCACTTCTATCTGCAACCGATGGATGGCCCGTTGCGGGACACGAATACCAAGCTGGCGATCGACTATTGCAAGTCGCACCCGCGCTGGTCGTTGTCGATGCAGACGCACAAATACCTGAATATTCCCTGAGCCGTTGCTGTGATTACGATTACCCGGAAACTCGAATTCGACGCGGGCCACCGCATTCCCGATCACCGAAGCCAGTGCCGCAACCTGCACGGGCATCGCTACGTGCTGGAGATCACGCTCGCGGGCGAAGTGAGCCGTGAGAGCGGTGCGTCCGACAACGGCATGGTGATGGACTTTGCCGACGTGAAGGCGCTCGCTAACGAGCATCTGGTCTCCGTGTGGGACCACGCATTCCTCGTCTATGAAGGCGACACGGCCGTGCGCACGTTCCTTGAGACGATGCCCGACCACAAGACCGTGGTGTTCGATCGCGTGCCGACCGTCGAGAATCTCGCCGCTGCCGCGTTCGACAAGCTGAGCCACGTGTTCGATGCGCATTACGGGCGCGACCTGCGTCTGGTGCGTCTGCGTCTGTACGAGACGCCGAACTGCTGGTCGGAAGTGACCGCCTGAGCCACGGCTTGCGTGAATCTCCGTCACCCTTTTGGGATGACGCCCGACCTGTCACAGAACCGATACTTCACTCGCAATCGCGACGGCTGCCGGTGAAGGCATGACCGAAAGTGCAAACCCGCCAGATCACGAATCTGGCGGGTTTTTCATTTTTGGGAGAAGTTATGGCAAGAATTTCAGGAGCTGCCAGTTACGTCGCACTGGAGCCGGAGACGGGGGTACAGCTATATTCGGTTCGCCGCCTCGATTTGGATGGCGACATGGCGTCGCTCCACCGGGCGGCGAACCGATTGCAGGGGGTGGCGATGCCTGCGTCGGCATCGAGTGCGGTACGTCCCGGATACGACGCGTTTCGCATGGATATCACTGGCGTAGGTCCGATCCACGACGGCCGGGACGATGCACTGAGGCCACCGCGCTACACCGCCGTGGAGCCGAGCGGCCCGGAAGCGCAGAGCGACCCGCTTGCGCAAGCTGGACCTTCGTACGACGATCCGCCGCCGCCGTATGCATTGCCCGGGCAACTGCCTGAGGTGCTACCGCCCAGCCCGCCGCCTGCCTACTCGGCAGAGGATGCCTGGCTCAGCCACTTTGTCGGGCCGTCTGCGCCTCCACCGGACGAAGAACGGTCCGCCATCTCCCGCTATCTCGACGCAGGTTATCCGCGCTCCGACGTGTGACATCGCGCTATGATGCAGCTGGTTACACGTAACTCGCATCCATAACGTCAATCGCCAACACCCGATATCGCGAAGGGGGACTCTCATGATCAAGACACTGCTGCGCAGCCTGCTGACCGCATTCCTGTTCACTGTTTTTGCTGTACCGGCCACCTCGGCATTTGCGGAAGACAAGGTCGTGTATCACATCAACGATGCCGAGCATCAGGCACTCGCAGGCTTGCGCAACATCCGCAACCAACTGGACACGGTGCCGGACACCAAGATCGTGGTCGTTGCGCATTCGCAGGGCGTCGATTTCCTGATGGAGAGTTACAAGGATGCGGCGACCGTCGGGCCGCTGATCTCGGCGCTGCACGCGCGCGGCGTCAAGTTTGAGGTGTGCGAAATCACGCTCAAGCAGCGCAATCTGAAGAAGGACCAGTTCGTGCTGGACGCGGACTTCACGCCGTCCGGCGTGGTCGAACTGACGCGCTTGCAGCAAAAGGGATATTCCTACATCAAGCCGTAAGTGCCTGAGTGCCCAAGTGCGAAAGCGCGACAGCGATCTCGCCCCGAAGCCCCGGTTCAAGCCGGGGCTTTTTGTTTGGCGCACAATAGGCGTACGTCCGTTCCCGGAGGTGTGCCATGACCCGTGCCGTCCCGACGTCGTTCGCCCTGCGCCGCGTGTTTGCCGGTGCTGTCGTTGTGCTTGCAGGCGTTGCCTGCGCCCCGGTCCCCTACGCGGTCGCTGCCGCCCAGGCACCGGCGCAGGCCCTGACCGATCAGGCCGTGCATCAATACGAGGCGGGTCAGCAGACGCAGGCGCTCGATGCATTTCGCCGCGCAGCCGAACAGGGCAATCGCCTTGCACAATTCGACTACGCGATGATGCTGCTCAACGGCGAGGGGGGGACGGCCGACCCCAACGGGGCCGTGCAATGGCTGGAACGGGCGGCCAACGCGGGCATGACGCAGGCGCAATACGTCTACGGCAAGATGTTCGACGACGGCTACGTCGTGAACAAATCGATTCCTCAAGCCAACCTCTGGTATGAGAAAGCCGCGAAGCAGGGCCACGTGCAGGCGCAGGCGGCCATTGCCAACGAGTACTTCATCGGGCGGGGCGTGCCCAAAGACTACAAGACCGCGTTCACCTGGTACGAAAAAGCGGCGCGCGGCGGCGACCTGCCGTCGCAATACATCGTGGCGAGCTATTACGAGCGTGGCTACGGCGTTGTGACGCCCGATCCCGAGCGCGCACGCCTGTGGTACGAGAAGGCCGCTGCACAGGGCGACGTTGCCGCTCAGGGCAAGCTTGACGCCATGAATCGCGAACGCCCGCAACGCCCATCACTCGTTCAGCCCACTCAGCCCTTGCCAGCCGCGCGATAGCGCAGCGGATTTTTGAAGTCCTGATCACGCATCTCCCGGATGCGAAGAATCCCATCATGAATCGCTGATCCCAGGTCGTTATTCTCAGCCTCAACGAATTCATTGTTGAGGAGCGCGAACGACGAACACCGCCGACGTCGACTGACAGTCCGGTATCGCTTGCTCGCGAAGAGATGATGGAATCAGACCTCCGACCCGACGAGATCGAGGGCCTCCCCCAAGGGGCGGTGCTGCGGCTGCTGAGCGGCCCGATGCGCGGCTGCGAGTTTGCGCTGCCGCCCGGTGTGACGCTTTTCGTCATTGGCCCCAGCGATCCTGCTTTCGATCGCGGCTGGCAGACGGAAATGCCACCCAACGCCATCTATGTGCCGATGGACGGAGAAGGCGGCGACAACTTCGAAGTGCTGGTCGACGACGCCGGACGCGAGGGACTGTTCGTGCGCACGCTCAACGAAGGTGCCGGTGTGGAAGTCGCCATCGACGCCTCGCAGATCGCCCGCATCGGCGATGTTCGCGTGGGCGTGAAACGTGTCGACGCAGCGTGGTCCGACGAGGTACAGCGCAGCTTGTGCGCTCAGGCGCGGCTCGACGACGGGGTGAACCCGGCGCGTGTGCGCCGCCGCTGGCAGCAGGCGTTCTGGTCGTGCGCCGTCGTCGTGCTGCTCGTCGCAAGCGCGTTCTTCTACTGGCACTCGGAGCCGCAACGTCAGGCGCAGAGCGTGTCGGAATATCTCGAATCGCTCGGTGGTCGCGCGACCGTGCTGCCCGGCAACGATGATCATCTCTACGTGCTTACGGAAGACGGCGATGCGCGTAACGCATTGGCGCGCGCGCTCGGCGCAGAGGTCATGAAGCGGGAAAAGCTGGTGCTCGTCGCACTCGACGAGGAGAACGCGCGCATCACGCAGTGGATCGATACATCGCGCACCGAGGTGCTGTATTTCAAGCTCTCGCTCGACGACCCGGCCGTGCCTGAGCTATGGATCAATCGCAAGCAGAAGGGGCTGTCCGACGTGGAGATGGCGCAGTTCCGCCAGGCGCTGCTGGAGCGCATTCCCTATGCCCATCGCGTGAATATCACGCTGCATGACGAAACCGAAGCAAACGGCGAAGCCGAGGACGCGCTCAAACGTCAGATGGTCCCGTTCCTGCGCACCGATACCCCGGAAGGCGTGACGTTCCACATCAGCACGGAACTCGACGATGTCCAACTGCGCCGTCTCTATGGCTTTATGCAGACATTCGAGAAACGGTGGGGAAAGCGTCTGGTGCACTTCAACGTCGACTTGCGCGACGACTGGACGGCAAAGCAATCGTATGCGTACGGTCCGACCGCCTATGTGAAAGACGGACCGCATCAGTGGCGATTTATTAACCGGCAGTGATGCCGCACAGGAGCTTGGCACAACCATGATTGACAGCATTCCGGGAATCAGAAGTGAGGAACTGACCTACCTCGAACAGACGTCGAAGGGATTCGACGGACCGACGGCTGACTTGAAGCGGCGTATGGACGAGGCGCTCGATAAAATCAAGAGCAGGCCGACCGAATCGGAGGGCATGGCTGAATTTCAGGCGGCCATGGCTGCCTATACGACGATGCGTGCAGCGCAGTCCGGCACCGTCAAGACGCTGAAGGACGCGGTGCAAGGGGTCATCTCCAAGTACTGATGCACGACCATCGCGTGCTATCGAATGCTCATGCATTCACCGACATATCGAACGAGGCTGCCATGCTATTTGATCCTTCGCTGTTATCGGTCCGGTCGCTGGACCCAGACGCATCGGTGCCTGCGACCGATCTCGCTGCAGGCCAGACGCTGGAGTCGCGTTTCATGAACGCGGTGGCCAATCTGTCCGCTGGTTTCGAAGCGGACCGTGCAGGCATCGCGGCGGCTGCGTCACGCTTCGATCCCAGTAATCCGGAGAGCGGGATGGACTTGCAGAATCGGCTGGCCGTGTACGGGATCGATGTCGGCATGGCGAGTTCGCTCGCGCGTAAATCGGTGGCGGCCGTCGAGGCGCTGCTTCGGTAATGTGTCGCTACGTCTTTCTCCTCGTTGCCGTGCTGGCACTCACGGGATGCCGCAAAGCCGAGACGCTGCTCAGTGCGCTCGACCAGCAGCAGGCCAATGAAGTGGCGGCCGTGTTGCTGCGTCACGACATCGCGACGCAGAAGACCGACGGGGGAAAGGCGGGCTACTCGATTTCGGTCGACGCCGCCGATTTTCCGCAAGCGGTGGACTGGCTCAAGACGTACGACTTGCCGTCGCGTCCCCGTATGGAAATCGCCCAGATGTTCCCGCCCGATTCGCTCGTGGCGTCGCCCCGCGCCGAGCGGGCGCGCCTGTACTCCGCAATCGAGCAGCGACTGGAGCAGTCCGTCCGATTGATGAGCGGCGTACTCGCGGCACGCGTGCATGTGAGTTATGACGTGGACGCGCAGGCTGGCAACGCGCCGATGTCCGGTCCGCATATTTCTGCTGTCGTCGTGTATCGGAACGACTTCGATGCAACGGCGCTGATCAACGACATCCGGCGATTTCTCAAGAATAGTTTCGACGATGTGCGCTACGAGAATATCTCCGTTGTGCTCTCGCGGCAGCCGGTCTCGCTCAGTGCGGGCCCGTCGTTGCCCGTCGAGAAGCGAACGAACGAAGGCCGCCCGCTCTGGCCGCTCCTGGGGGGCGGCGTGCTGGCTTGCGCGGTTCTCGCTGCGGCGCTGAGAGCGCGCCTGAGGTGGCCGCGACGCAGTGACGTCGCGCAAGTGCCGGAGGCCCGATGATGGCCTTGTACCCGACACCCGACCTGCATGAGTCGCCGAGTCCGATTGCCGTGTGCTGGCGCACGATGATGTTCGACCCGGTGTCGTACATCCATCCGGTGCGCTTTACTTATCCGACGCAGTTCTCGTCGCCGCGTCAGCGGGCCGTGATCAACGAAATGCTCATCGCCGGATTTCGTCTCGACCGTCACTGGCCGTTCGATCAGATCGGTATCGTCGAGCGGCCCTGGGTACTTAACTGGCGATTGTTGCCGCAGGTGGCTTATCTGATGGGATGTCAGGTGCACAAGGCGAGTCTGTGCCGTCGCGCCGCGCTGCTCCGATTACCCCGGTGGGCCTATGCGTATGCCCGGTTGCCGGTGCTCGATGCGGTGCCGTGCGCCGTGGCGGCGCCGCCGTCGCAAAGCGAATTGCTGTGCGAAGGGTTTGTGCGGCTCATGGCGCTGAGTGCGTCGCTTCGCGAACCGCTTCGTCAGCGTTTGCCATTGCTGTTTCCCCCTCTCGATTCCTGCGCCGCCGACATGCCCGACGCGCGCGACGTTCGACTCTTTGTGACGGCTCTGCAATATGCCAAGAAGCATCCCCATTCCCCCCCAGACACGCGTCATTGACGGTGTTGTCGTGAGCCGCGGCGAATTGGTTCGCGGGACTCGAACCGAGCGCGTCGACGGCGACATTCGTCGTTGGGCGAAGCGGCGTGTCGCCGAGTCGCAGCGCGCGATGGAGAAGGAACGAGCGCGTGCGATGCACGCCGGGTATCGCGACGGTATGGCCGTGGCCCTCGAAGACGTGGTGGCGCATCTGATGCGCACCGAGCAGATGTGCCTGCGCTGGCGCGGCGAAATGATCGAACAGGTGCGCGGCTTGTTGACATGCGCGTCGCGTCATCCGGAGGCGTTGCTCTGCGCGCTCGACGACGCGCTACGCGCCTTCGCAGGCGTGCCGTCCGACGTGCCGGTGACGATCGTGTTGCCCGTGCGGCTCAAGGCGCGCCGTGACGGCATTCGTGCACGGGTGGAAGCCGCGTGCGAAGCACCGCTCAAGCTTGAATTCAGAACGACGGACGAGCGCATCTCCGTGCACCGGGGAAGCACCGTGATCGAGTACGACCCGGACGACTACGTCGCGCGGGCTGGGGCGGCGCTGGACATCGATCCGAACGCATCGAAGGCGGACCTGCACGCGATGCTCGCGCCCGCGCTCAGGTCGCTCGGTGAGCGCGTCGCTGCACTGGCGAAGGACCAGGCTCAGACGGAATGGATCGCGAACGTGGACCTCGACTTCGACGCAGCCCGAGGTCCCGCAATCGCCTCGGCTGCAGGGCGCTTCGCTACGACAGGTGACGACGATGAACACCATTGAAGGCGTATCAACGATCTCGCCGACGCCCGCAGACGACGGCAATGCGCCGACGCCGATGTCGCTCGCCGAACGCGTGCGCGGCGTGCAAGGGGCGCCGCAGGGGCAGCCACCCGTGCCGGACATCGATTCGCCGGTGCCCGAGCCGTCGCCCGACGACGACAAGGATGAGGAGCTGTCAGACATATGGCGAGCGTTGTTCGTGCGTCAGCTATGGCTGGCTTCGTTCGAAGGAAGTCAGGAGCGATATGAGGAAATTGGCGACGTGTGACGCGCCGGCGGCGCATGCCACGGAATCGTGAAACGGAAGATCCGTCGGGCTTCGACGGGAAGTGAGGTGGTCGATGAGAAGCATGAAGATCATGGAAGAAGCGCAAGCGCTGTGCGAAAACCAATCGTACGCGCTGGCATGCGGCGGCGTGTGGTTCGTGTGTTCGCCGCCGTCCACCCGAAGCCTGTTGCTGGAGCTCCAACCGACCGGCAACGTGGGGTCGACGCGACTGGAGCTGAGTCCCGGGTATTGCGGATTGCTGATGCACGGCAAAGGCACGCTGCTGGTCAGAGGCGGCACGCTTCACTGCCAGCGGTTGCATTGCAACGTGCTGGTCAAGCTGCTGGCGTTCATGGACGAAGCACACGCGATGGGCAACGACTCGGACGACCACTACCGGCGCTGCGCCGTGCCCGCGCTACATCGGGTGCCGGTCGAGGCGCCGTGGGCCGACCGTCGGCAGTGCGAGTTGTGGTTCCTGAGTCAGATGGCTGCACCGGGCGAGGGTTTTCGCACGATGCTCGACGTACTGCGCCGTTGCGAATCGTACGACCTGATCCGCTTTCTGCTGACGCGCGCACCCGCCGGTGGCACGTTGCGTCATATGTGCACGAAGTACGGCGTGTCGTACTCGCACTTCCGGCGACTGTGCCGGGGCGCATTGGGGGAATCCGCCAAGATCGCGTTGCGCGATTGGCGCATGGCGCGCTCGATGCTTGAAGTCGCGCAGGGGAACGACAGCTTCACGGAAATCGCGCTGCGCAACGGCTATGCCTCGTCGTCGCATTTCTCCACGGAGATCAAGGAACTGATCGGGATGTCGCCGACCAGTGCCGCCGGTGCGTTGCGAACGTTGTCTCGATGAAGAAGATGCACTACGTCGTCTGCGCGATGCTCGCCGCAGGCGCTTCGAACGTTGCCGTCGCCTCGTGGGCGATGGCGTTGTCCTCGGCCGGCGCGCTCGAGGGGGCTTCGCCAGCGTCGGCGCCCCGGGCAGTGATCGAGCCGCAAGCGCAGGCGCTACCGCAGGCGCTAGAACCCGTGCATGAGCGTGCGTCCAGGCCTGAGCAGGCGGTGCAGGATGTGCAAGCCGTCGCTCCCGTGCCGACACAGGCGAGGCAGGGGCTCGGCGCATCGGGTGGCTACGTGGCACGCAACGACAACCTGCGCGTATTCTTCGCGGCGCTGTCACCGTATCTCGGCCGTCCGCTCATCGTCAGCAATCTTGCGGCGAAGAAGCAGATTTCCGGCGATTTCGACATGAGCAACGCGCGTGCGCTGTTGGAATCGATGGCGAACCGGCTGGGTCTCATCTGGTATCACGACGGGCAGTCGATCTTCATCTACGACGCGTCCGAGATCCGCAATGCAACCGTCTCCATGACGCATACGAATCTATCCGATCTCGTGTCGTATCTGCGGGGTGCAGGGCTTTACGACCGGCGCTACCCGATACGCGGCGAGGCGAGCCGCAAAGTGTTCTACGTTTCCGGTCCTCCGGTCTATGTCGATCTCGTGCTCGCGGCGTCGCGCTCGATCGATCGCACGACGGTCAACGACGTCCCAGCGGCCGGACCTGACCGGATCGGCGTGGTGCGCATGGAAAACGGCTTCGTGTCCGATCGCACCTATCAGATGCGCGACGAGAAGATCGTCATCCCCGGGATGGAGTCCGTGATCAAGGAGCTGGTGGAGACCGCGCGGGGTGGCGCGGGTAGTCTGGGCGGCCTGTTGCCGCCGTCGACGCAGTTACCCCTCTCGCCTCAGGACGCACGGGGCGTTCCCGCACCGCTATTGCCTCCGGGGCCTAAAGCCGACACAGCCCTCCCGCCCGCAGCGCTCAATGCCGCGCCGCCGCTCGTGCCCCCTACGCGCCCCGGCAGCATTGGCGAGGGCGGGCGCGGCCAGCTCATCGTGCAGGCGTATCCGGCGGGCAATAGCCTGCTGGTGCGCGGCACGGCCGAACAGGTCGAGCGCATCGAGCGTCTTGTCTCGCGCCTCGATGCGCCGCGTCGCCATATCGAGTTGTCGCTATGGATCATCGATGTGCGCAAGGAAGCGCTCGATTCGCTCGGTGTGGACTGGTCGGGTGGCGTCTCCATCGGGTCTCACGTGGGCGTGCTGCTCAACACGACGGCACCGGTCAGTACGCTCGACGGCGTGCGCTTTCTGGCGAAGATTCAGGCGATTGCCTCGCGTGGACTGGCGACCGTGGTGTCGCGTCCCGTGATCCTGACGCAGGAGAACATCCCCGCGATGTTCGACGGTAGCCAGACGTTCTACGTGCCGCTCGAAGGCGAGCGCACCACGGACCTGCGCAGTGTGACCTACGGGACGATGATCAGCGTCTGGCCGCGCTTTGCCGGGCTCGACGAAATCGAAATGACGCTCAACATCGAAGACGGCACGAGTGCGCCCAGCAAGCCGAGCGATGCCGAGAGCAAATACACCGTGCTGCCGACGGTATCCCGTACGCGCATCAGCACCATCGCGCGCGTGCCGCAGGGCAAGAGCCTGCTCATCGGCGGCTATACACGAGACGGCGGCGACACCGTCGAGAAGAAAATCCCGCTGCTCGGCGACATTCCGTGGATCGGCCGCGCGTTTCGCTATACCAGTACGGCACAGAACAACGAGGTGCGCGTCTTTCTGATTCAACCACGCGAGATCGACGGCCCGCTTCAGCGCGACGCCAGCGATATCGCGGGCGACACCGTGGCCACGTTGCCTTATCCCGTCGACGGGGTGTCGAAGGGCGTTCGCGCAACGACCGGGCTCGATCCGGCCCGGGCAGACCCGGCCGCCCATGCCGCCGAGGCACGCGAAGCGTCGGGCGCATCCCCTTACCAATCACCGTCGGACGCGAGTGCCGAACAGCACCTGCGCGACGAGTCCGTCATTCCTAACACGGGAGCCGACCGTGGCCAGTCTTGATGCTATTCGACCGTTGTCGTCGTCAATCTCGCAGACCTCCGCCACGTCGCCGGGGCGACAACGGGCGACGCGCTCGCACGACGATGACGACGGCCCCCAGCGGATTCTCCCGGGTGGCCCGGTCGCCGATATCCGAAAGACGCTGGAGTCGGCCGAGGAAATGTCGTCCGTCATGGCGCAGTTCCGGCTGCGCACGACGCGCAAGGAAGAAAACCGCGGCATGGCGCAGAGCTACGACTACATCCTCGAAGAGGACGCGCCGAACAAGATTCTGGCGATTCTCGGCGCGTCGTGGATCTCGGCCGAAGGATTGAACCGACTGCTGAAGGAAGCCTTCGACGACGTCACCGACCGATGGCTCGCCCTTCAGGCGCTCGACACGCAGCGTGAATCGCTCGGCAGCACACAACAGCAAGCACTGAGTGAGGCGATTCAGCTTGCGCAGGACGCGCCTCGCAAGGAAATCCGTGAGCGCAAGGCGGGCATTCATTGCGCGATCAAAGCACGCCTGAGCGCAAAACAGATGCCGCTTGAGTTTGGGCCGCGTATGTTGCGCGCGGCATATCGTGAGTTTCTGATCAACGACGCGCAGACGCCCGACATCGATATCTACCAGTCGTGGATTTCCCGATTCGGTTATACGCGACGCGAGCAGGTGCTCAATTTCATCGAAGAGACATTTGTCGACGACATGCGCTCACTCGACCCGAGCAGCACGGAGGCGGAGGCACTTTCACCGACGCAGCGCCTTAACGTCCTGAAGCGCTTGCGCTCGTGCGAGCGCACGTTCGTGCAACGGGTCAGCACCAGTCCGTTTGCCGAACCCTTCAATTCCAACGAAGAAGACTGGCTGCATTTCGTGCTCGCGATCCTGACCGACCCCCGTGCGCTCGACGAATGCATGAGCGCAGTTGCGGGCCCCGCCGCACTGTTACAGGACAACGGCGCACATGGCCGACTGATCGGACTGCTGTACCGGGCTTGCTGCGACTTGCCGGGTGAACCGTTGCAGACGCAGGAGGCGCGCGACGTGCTGCTCGACGGCTTGCGCGATCTTGCCGAAGCGGCTTACCGCGGTGAGCGCAGCGACCGTGCGTCCGACCCCGTGTCGCGACATCGCCGGAGCGCGTGATGCCCGCAGCGTTACTGAACGAACTGCGGGGTCGTCCCGAGGTCGTCATTCTGATTCTGATGTCGTGCGTGATCGCCATGCTGGTGATTCCGTTGCCGACCTATCTGGTCGACTTTCTCATCGGCGTGAACATTGCGATTTCCGTGTTGCTTTTCCTCGGCGCGTTTCACATCGAGCGGATTCTGAACTTCTCGTCGTTTCCTTCGATGCTGCTCATCACGACGCTGTTTCGGCTGGCGCTGTCGATCAGCACCACGCGCCTGATTCTCATCGATGCCGACGCGGGAAAAATCATCGATTCATTCGGACAGTTCGTCATCGGCGACAGTCTGGCGGTGGGGTTCGTGGTGTTTGCCATCGTCACGATCGTGCAGTTCATCGTGATCGCGAAGGGCTCCGAGCGCGTGGCCGAAGTCGCTGCCCGTTTTTCGCTCGACGGCATGCCGGGAAAACAGATGAGTATCGATGCCGACGTGAAGGCGGGCACTCTCGATAACGACGGTGCGCGCGAGCGTCGCAGTGTGCTGGAGCGCGAGAGTCAGTTGTACGGATCGTTCGACGGGGCGATGAAATTCGTCAAGGGTGACGCGATCGCGGGCATCGTCATCATCTTCGTCAATCTGATCGGCGGCATTATCGTGGGCATGACGCAGCGCGGCATGGAGTTGGGCGGTGCGCTGGAGACCTATACCACGCTGACCATCGGCGACGGTCTCGTCGCGCAGATTCCGGCGCTGCTCATCTCGGTGTCGGCGGGTTTCGTCGTCACGCGTGTGAACGGCGAAGCCGACAACATGGGACGCACGATCGTCAGCCAGTTGATGGGCAACCGCTTCGTGCTGGGTGCAACAGCGCTCCTCACGCTGATCATCGGCACGCTGCCGGGATTTCCGTTTCCGACCTTTTCTCTGCTGGCTTGCCTGCTGGCGCTGGCCTGCTACTTCGCAAAGCCGGACGCGGCCAGGCATTCGGGCAACGCGGCCAAGGCGGGGAAGAGCGACAAGAGCGACAAGAGCGGCAAGCCGGGCGATGGTGCCGCAGGCAAGGCGGGCAAGCCAGGGAAGGCGCGTCCCAATGCGAAAGCGGACAGCTCGCTCATGTCGATCGACAACCTCGACAGTGTTGCGCCGTCGACAGCGCCGCTGGCCATCGTGATTCCGTCGGCGGAACTGCCGTCGTTCGAAGCGGCTGGCTTCACGGAGCGGGTGCGCAGCCAGTTCTTCACCGACTTCGGGGTGCATCTGCCGGAGGTCCTTTTGCAGGGATCGGCATCACTCGCCGAATCGCGTGCTGCCGTCTACATCAACGAAGTGCGCGCCGACGAGTTCGTCATCTTCTACGATCGCGTGCGCGTGGACGCCTACACCGGCGAAATCGCGGCCCTGCAATACGACCCGGTCTTCTCCGGCCCCGAGCGCGGCCGCTGCGCGTGGGTGACGCCGGCGCAGGGCGAGGCGCTCGCTGCGATGCGACATCTCACGCACCCGCCGGCCGACGAGCTGTATCAGGGGATGGCCGTCCTGCTCACGCGACACGTGAACGAGTTCTTCGGCATTCAGGAGACGAAGAAGATGCTCGATCTGGTCGAGCAGCATTACCCGGATCTGGTCAAGGAGGTGCTGCGGCACGTGGCATTACAGCGGGTCTCCGAGATTCTGCAACGTCTGGTCATGGAGCGGATCTCCGTTCGCAACATGAAGCTCGTGATGGAAGTCCTTGCCATGTGGGCCCCGCGTGAGAAGGATGTGCTGAATCTCGTCGAGCACGTGCGCGGCGCGCTGGGCCGCTACATCTGCAACAAGTTCCTGCGCAGCGGTGAGTTGCGCGTCGTCATGCTCTCCGCGGAGATCGAGGAGAGTGTGCGCCGCTCGATCCGGCAGACGGCCGGTGGCGCGTTCGTCAATATGGATCCGAAAGACGCCGAAGCGCTGCTCGACCGCGTAGCACTCGCGCTCGACGCGTCCGGGCGGCCCCACAAGGACCTGGTGCTGCTGGCGTCGGTCGACGTGCGACGCTTCGTGAAGAAGCTGGCGGAAACGCGCTTTCGCGATCTGGAAGTGTTGTCGTTCGGTGAGCTGGTCGACGGCGTGTCCGTCAACGTCATCAGCACGATCTGAGCATGCCGATGCCCACCATGACGCAAACACCGACTCAAGTGCCCATCCAAATGCCGACCCGGGGCAGCCCGTCGTTCGTCCGGCATCTCTCGCTGATTTCGCGCATCGCCGGACACACGGCCGAGGCGCACATCCCGGGGGTGACCATCGGTGAGATTTGCGATATCCGCCGCACGTGGCGTGATGCGCACGTCGTGGGGCAGGCGCAGGTGATCGCGGTGCACGACGAACGCGCCATTCTCAGCCTGTTCGCCGCCACACAAGGGTTGTCCTGCGATTCGGCGGTGCTGCCCACGGGGCGTCAGGCGTCGTGCCGCCCGCATGAGGCCTGGCGCGGGGCCGTGCTCGACGCCGGTGGCGGTATCGTGGACCGCATCGACGGGCAGCCGCTGGCGCCGGTGCGTGCGGGGGCGACGGAGCGCGCGCTGCTGGCCCCGGCGTTGCCCTATCTCGAACGCGTGGGCGTCGATAGCGCCTTGCATACGGGGCTGCGCGCCATCGATGCGCTGATGCCCTGTGGCGTGGGGCAGCGTGTCGGTATCTTCGCGCCCGCGGGGTGCGGCAAGACGTCGTTCATGAACGCGTTGCTGGCCGGCGTGGAGGTCGACACGACGGTGATTGCGCTGATCGGCGAGCGGGGGCGCGAGGTGGTGGAGATTGTCGAAGCGCTGAGAGCGTCGCCGGGCGCGCAGCGCTGCGTCGTGATCTTCGCAACGTCGGACGCCCCTGCCGTCACGCGCCGCAACGCGGCGCTGCTGGCGACCACGGCCGCCGAACACTTTCGCGATCAAGGCCAGCGCGTGGCGCTGTTCGTCGACTCGCTGACCCGCTACGTGCGCGCGTGCCGCGATCTGGCACTGGCGACCGGCGAGCTGCCCATGCGCGCGGGCGTGCCAGCATCGGTCTACACGAGCCTGCCGCAATTGCTGGAGCGCGCAGGGGCATCCACACGCGGCAGCATCAGCGCCTTCTACACCGTGTTGCTGGAAGACGACGAGATGCCGGACCCCATGGCCGAAGAGATTCGCTCGATTCTCGACGGGCACATCCATCTGAGTGCCCAACTGGCGCACCGGAACCACTATCCGGCCATCGACGTGCTACGCAGCGTGAGCCGTGTCGCCACGCGCGTTGCGCCACCCGACCAGATGCGCACGGCGGGCGAACTGCGGGCATGGCTCGCACGTCTCGAATCGTTGCAGACGTTGGTGGACCTCGGTGAATACCGGCCCGGCGTGAATGCTCAGGACGACCGCGCGATGGAGGCGAAGCCGTACATCGAAGCTTTCCTGAAGCAAGGGGCGCACGAATGGTCGTCCGCCGAAGAGACGCTGAGGAGGTTGCATGAAATCGTGGGGTGACGCACGACGACTCTATCGCGGTGCACTGCAGATCAAGGAGATTCAGGAGCGCGAGCTGCGCAACATCTCGTTCAGGGACGCCGATCTCATCAGACAGTCCGACGAGATCGCGGCACAACGCGACGCAATTCTCGCGTTGATCGCTTCGTCGAAGCCGTCGCAGCTGGAATCGGATATCACTGGACTGCGTGGCGGCATGCGCGTCACGGGGCTGTTGCGTCAGCAGGTGCGCGATCTCGATGTGAAGCTCGCGACGCTGGCCGAATCGCGTGAGCAGTTGGAGACCGACCGCGAACTGACCGAGAACGAGCGGCGGCGATGGTGGCGCAAGGAGACAAAGTACACACGTCTGGCGAAGACATTGCGTAGCGACGCCCGCAAACGTCAGGCGTATGTGGAATGTAGCGAACTTGAGGAACATCAGTCATGGCGCAGGTAAGCGTGGCAGGAACGGCCGAGGTATTGGCAAGTCCGGACGAGACCGGGCGACAACAGGCAAGCGACAAAACGATGGCGCAGCGTGTGGAAGAGGCGCTGCGCAGGCGCGCCTCCGAGCATCGGAGTGCGCACGACACGCCGAGTGCTGCGCCGCTTTGGTTCTGGTCGATGCCGATGGATCGCTCGCCGCCGCTGCAGCTCGACGCGGTGTCTGGGGGCTCGACATCATCGGGCGAAGGCGTCTCGTCAACTCAGCAAGCGCGCACAACGTCTGCCGACAACAGGGATGCGACTGATCCGTCGACGCGCGACAACGGCGCACGTAAGGCGCTTGTCGAGTTGCTCCGGGCGAACCGACTCGTGGGTGATGGCCCGACACGATCTGTCGCTGGCAAGCGCACCGACGCGTCGCTCGTCGCCGGTACACCTCAAGTCGATGCCGACAGTGCTTCGGTGCAACGTCGCGACGCGCGGTTGACGACGACCGGCGGTGTTGGCGATACCGGTGATACCGGAGAGTCGACCACCGCGAGCGTGGACGATCGCGCCATGACGGTGTCGGGCGTCGCGTTGGAATCCGGGGCGGAAGCTGGCGCACGTCACGACTCACGCGAGCGGTCGCATCGGGGGGAGGGGGGCGCCAGTGCGCCGGGCACTTCGACCCCACAGGTCACGCAAGGGCATGCCCTCGCGCTACAACCGGGCGCACGTCGATTCGCTGCGCCGGTGCCGCACAAACCCATGGCGCCGCGTGCACCGGTGGACTCGTTACCCAGCGATGCCGCACGTCGGTCGATCACCGGTGGCGACGGCATGCGCTACGCATTCGGGAGTTGGGGCAAAGGGCACTTCGTCAACGTGCAGGTCGTGCAAGTGAACGGACGGCGAGGCTTCGTGCTCGGCGCATCGGACGCCATGGTCCAGCGGCGGTTGTCGGCCGCGCTGCCGGGGGCGACGTCTTCCCCGGACGAAGGTTCGGCGCGCCGCGTGGGTGTGCGAGCCATCGAGGCCGTCGAAAAATTGGACAGCACAAACGATGAGGACGCCGGATGTTGAAACTTCGGCGCATCGACGAAGGACTGTCGCGGCTCACTCTGGCGGCGGACGTCTGGCAAGCGCGGGGCTGGTCGGCATCGCTCGAATATCTGCCACGCATGGGGTCGTGGATTCGCGTGCAGGACACAGCGCATACGTGGCAAGGGTGGGTGGAGCCCGGCATGTGGCTCGAAGGTGCTGCGCATGAGTTGGCCTCGCTCGCGTGCTGCGCGGATTCCGAGCAACTGGCGGCGCGGTTGTTCACGGTGACGGCAAACCCGTTGCATCTGCCGATGCCCGAGCTGCGTTATGACGTGCTCGACGTCGGTGCGCCGATCGACGGCGCGGCGCTACCCGAAGCGATGCTGCTCAAAGTGCGGGCGGCGGAGTGCCCCGTATGGCTCGCGCGGGTGCCCGAGGTACGGGGCACGATGCCGCTCGACGTGAGTGGCGTGCGCTTCTCGCTCGATGTGGAGATCGGTCGCAGTCCGGCCCGGCTGTCGACGCTGCGCAGCATTCATCGCGGCGATGTCCTGATCATCCGCGACGTGAGGCGTCGGCTGAGTTGCGCGGGAAGTGTGATCGGCGGTTATCAACAGGAGGAGGGGAGCGCGATGCTGGAAACCTATTTGCATGACGAGATCGAGGAGACGATGCCCGAGCGTTCGCGGGACGGCGACGACTTCGGCGGGATGGCAGCAACCTCGGGTGGGGCGACGTCGCTGGCTCAGTTGCCTGTCGAATTGGTGTTCGTGCTGCAACGCGAGCGCATGACGCTTGCCGAACTGGAGCAACTCGGCCGCACGCGCGTGCTTGCGTTGCAGCCGGGCGCCGAGCAGCACGTCGAGGTGCGCGCCAACGGCACGTTGCTCGCGCGTGGCGAACTCGTGCAACTCGACGGACGGCTGGGCGTCGAGATATTCGAGTGGCTGATGGAGACGGATGACGCGCAGAGGGAAGCAAAGGGACCGGATCATGTGGAGTGATGTGCCGGCGATTGCGGTACTGAGTTTCTTCACGCTGCTACCGTTTCTGGTGGCGTCGGGTACCTGCTTCGTCAAGTTTTCCATTGTGTTCGTGATGGTGCGCAACGCGCTCGGGTTGCAACAGGTGCCGAGCAATATGACGCTTAACGGTGTAGCGTTGCTGATCTCGGTTTTCGTGATGCTGCCGGTGACAACGGCGGTGCTCGACGCGTATCAGGCGAACCCCGTCAACTTTGCCGATCCGAATTCGGTGCGTCGCTTTCTCGACGACGGACTCGCGCCCTATCGCGATTACCTGCTCAAGTATGCAGACCCGCAGTTGACGCAGTTCTTCGCGCGTCAGGAAGTGACCCGCGACGGCGCCAGCGTACCGCTCGACGCCACCGCACCGTCCATCTTCGCGCTGCTCCCGGCGTATGCGCTCACCGAAATCAAGAGCGCGTTCACTATCGGCTTTTACCTGTATCTGCCGTTCATGGTCGTCGATCTGGTGGTCTCCAGCGTGCTGCTCTCGCTAGGCATGATGATGATGAGCCCGGTGACGATCTCTGTGCCGATCAAGCTCATTCTCTTTGTGGCGATGGACGGATGGTCGCTGTTGTCGCAAGGCCTGGTCAACCAGTATCTGCAATAGGGAGCGCGCCATGGATAACTTGATTTATGCGGGCAACCGCGCGCTTTACCTGGTGCTGATTCTGTCGGCTGGTCCTGTCGCGGTGGCCACGCTCGTCGGTGTGATCGTCGGCTTGCTCCAGACGGTCACACAGGTGCAGGAGCAGACGCTGCCGTTCGGCCTGAAGCTGCTCGCTGTCTCGCTGAGTTTGTTTCTGCTCGCCGACTGGTTCGGCGAGACGCTGGTGGGCTACGGCGCGACCATGCTGAAACTGGCCGTGACGGGCAAAGCCTGACATGGATGTGTCGCTCGTTTTCGCGCATCACGACGGCATTCTGGCGGTCGCGATGGCGTATGCGCGTGTCGCACCGTCGGTGTTCTTGCTGCCGATCCTCAACGGGAATGTGTTATCGGGCGTCGTGCGCACGACCGTCTCCATGTGGATGGCCGTGGGTGTCTGGCCTTACGCCTATGGGACACCTCTCCCACTTGATGGCTTCGTATGGGCGCTACTGCTGCGCGAGGCGGCGCTGGGGCTGGTGATCGCGGTGGCCGTGGCACTGCCGTTCTGGGTGTTCCACGCGCTGGGTGCGTACATCGACAACCAGCGCGGCGCCACGCTCAGCAGCGTGATCGATCCGGCGAACGGCATCGACACGTCGGAACTCGCCGGGTTCTTCCAGTGGTTCGGGGCGGTGATCTATCTGCAACTGGGCGGCATGACGTTACTGCTCGAAGTGCTGGCACGCAGTTACCGCGTGTGCGAGCCATTCGGGCAGTGCACGATCTCGGTTGCGCGCATTCACGAATTCCTCGACGTGCTGGTCAGTCACGCGATTGCGCTATCGGCGCCGGTGGTCGCCGCGCTGTTCCTGTCCGAGCTGGTGCTGGGGCTGTTGTCGCGCTTCGCACCGCAGGTCAATGCATTTGCACTGTCGCTAACGATCAAAAGCTTCATCGCGTTTGCCATCTTGCTGATCTACTTCTCCGCGACGTTGCCGGACGCGCTCGTGTCGATGTTCGTGCGTCCCGACGACGTGGTGCGCTGGCTCGCGCCGGCCGCAGGACCGTAGACGTAAGCGCGGTATGGGCGAGAAAACCGAGAAGCCGACACGCAAGCGGCTAAAGGACGCGGCGAAGAAGGGGCAGGCGTTCAAAAGCAAAGAACTGACGATGGTCACGCTGGTGTTCGTCGGCCTGATCTTCGTGCTGTCGAGCGATCCGCTGGTGTGGCTGATGCAGGAGTACAGGCAGGTGCTGGCGAATGGCGAATTCGCCGATCCGCAGGCCTTCGCCGTCAGACTGTTCAAGCATGGCTTGCAGATGTTCATGCCGGTGCTGCTCGTGTGCGTTGTGGCGGCCGTGTTGCCAGCCTTGCTGCAGACCGGCTTCGCGTGGGCGAGCGAAGCGATCAAGCTGAATCTCGGTGCACTCAATCCGATGGCGGGCACCAAGCGCATCTTCAGCTTGCGCACGCTCAAGGATTCGCTCAAGGCGGTGCTCTATCTGCTTAGCTTCGGTGCCATCGTCGTGGTGCTGTGGTCGAGCGCCAAGGGGTTACTGTTCGCGCAGATTTACATGAGTCCGGCGGGTGTGGGCGCGGCGTGGGCCGAATTGGTGCGTAAGCTGATCTGGATCTCGCTCGCGTGTGTCGTACCCATCGCCGTGCTCGACGCGATGGTCGAGTTCTGGTTGTTCATGCGTGAGCAGCGCATGGAGCGCCATGAAGTCAAGCGAGAGCAAAAGGATACCGACGGCAATCCCGAAATCAAGCGACAGCGTCGGACGCTGCACAACGAGCTGCTGTCCGAGGCGGTGAAGTCCGACGTGCGCGACTCGCGTCTGATCATTGCGAATCCCACACATATCGCCGTGGGCATCTATTTCCGTCCCGATGTCATCCCGCTGCCGTTCATTTCCGTCATGGAAACGAATGCACGCGCCCTCGCGGTGCGCAAATACGCAGAGTCGCAGGGTATCCCCGTGATCGGTGATATCGCGCTAGCACGGCGTCTTTATCGGACGCACCGTCGTCATACCTTCGTGGCGCTCGAAGAACTCGACGCAATCATGCGGCTGCTCATCTGGCTGGAAGACGTCGAACGAGCAGGCATGCATGACGACGAGGTCGATGACGAGAACGACCACCTCGGCGAAAGCGAAGCGAGCGATAGCGCCGACGGCACGGCGACTCAGCAGGGTTTGCAGGGGACTGTCGAAAACCCAAACGTTAGTCCCCGTATTCAATAGAACGCTTTTTGGAAGTCTCCCAAGGAACGCGTTGCTTAAATGATAGCTATCGGGATGCAGTTATGAGACGACGAGCCACACATTGCGGCCCCCTGATTATTTGAAACCCCAGGAGGAAAGATGGTGCGCGAGGACATGTGTCATCTCTCGATGCTGCGCAACGCGGGCACGTTTGCGAGTTTTGCCGAACCGGAGGGGGCATCCCCGAACCGGGAGTGCCTGCGCGCACTGGCGTGCGATGCCCTCGCAGGATTGCGACAGTCCTTACGCGCCGGTGCGCGCGAAGCGGCTTGTGCACCTGCGATCGACCTTCCGACCGAACAAGTGCTGTTCCCCGGCGTATTGCCGACGCGAGCGAAAGCGGAGGTGAGCCACCGGCTGGCTCGCGTGAGACTGAGCGACGCAGCGCGCCGCATTGTTGCTGCATATGGCCGCGCTCAGACGGCCTTCGAGCGAAGTCAGGCACAGGCGATGAGCGCAGATGTGGCGGTGGCCGAAGCACAGGTCGTGCTCGATGTTTTGTCGCCGCACGATCCGCAGTACGCCCGTGCAAGCCACAAGCGTCAGACCGCGCTTGCGCAGGCGAGGGCAGCGGCTGCACAGGCAGACCGATGTTATCGATGGGTGCGCGAGAGCGGTATCGAATCATGGATTCGGTACTTGGCGCGATTGCCGGATTTTTCACAGATGAGCGAGATGCGGCAGGACAGCGAACCTGTCGGGAAGCGTAGCCGCAGCGATTTTCGCTCGCTTCGGGCACGCGCCCCGTCGGGAGGTCGGCGCACCGCTGGCCCCCGACTCGCATTTATTCCAGCCGCCCGGCTGGCAGACAGAAGATCGACCCGTTTTCGGGGATCGGAAGGAGGTAATTCGATGACACAAGCGGCAATGCAAGCAGAGATGGACGAAGGGCGCGTCACGAGCGCGATCTGGGACGCTGTCGTCGCCGGCGCAAGCCTCAAGGACATCCACGGCATTCCAAGCGAGACCATGGACGGCCTGTACGCACACGCCTACGACTTCTACAGCAATGGTCAGCTAGCGCAGGCCGAAGCCTTCTTCCGCTTCCTCTGCATCTACGACTTCTACAACCCCGAATACATCGTCGGACTGGCGGCGGTGTGTCAGCTCAAGGAGGAATACCAGAAGGCGGTCGATCTGTACGCGATGGCGTTCGCGGTCGGCAAGAACGATTACCGTCCGGTGTTTTACGCGGGTCAGTGCCAGATGATGATGCGCAATACGCCGCTCGCGCGCGAATGCTTCGGGCTGGTATGCGAGAGCAGTAGCGATGCCGATCTGCGCACGAAGGCCAAAGCCTATCTCGACGCCATCGGCGCGGATGACATCAAGGAAAAGGCACCTGGCGCCAAGGAGGCGGCATGACTACGATCACCGCCGCTTTGCCCGGATTCGTGCCGCTTTCGGACGGTTCGAACGATATTGACGGTCCCGTGGCAGGTAAAGGCCTCGACGGTGTGGAAAAGCCGGTGTCGGACATCCGGGCGGGCATGCAGGCCGTCATCCGGCAGATGATCGAGAACATGACGTCGACGCAGACGTCAACGGGCGAAATGCCGAAGCCGGATGCCGATGCCCCCGCCCTCAAACCGCCGTTCGGCGATGCACGCACGAGCCTGACGTATCTGCTGGGTCGCCTGACCGAGTTGTTCGGCAATTCGTCGTTGACGGATCTTCAGAATCGTCTCAAGCAGACGCAACTGGAAGCGGCTTCGCGTCAGGCAATGGCCGAGCAAAGTCAGGCCGAGTTCGATCAGGCGGTGGCCGACGCAGCGAACGCGCTGGCCGCGCTCGACCAGGCCATCCAGAGCCTCGCCGATGCCGAGCAGGCACTGGCAAATGCGCAGGACACGCTCGCCAGAGCGAAGGCTGCACTCGACGGCGCGACGCCGGGCACGCCCGAATACGATGCGGCCGCGCAGGCATACGAGGCAGCGAAGTCGGGCTACGACGCTGCGAAAGGCAAGCACGACGATGCGAAGCACGAAGCGACGCAAGCCTTCGACGCCGCCAAGGCGGCGACGAGCAAGGCGGACGACATTTTGGGCAAGTTTCTTGGCAATCAATTGCCGGGAGCACTCAACAATGCATCCACCGAAAAGAACGGCGAGAACATGGATGAGCTGATCTTGCTGATGGCGAAACTCGCAAAGTTGCTCGGCGACAGCGCGAACGATGCCATTCAGGAAGACATGAAGTTCTTCGAGGCGATTCGCAAGGCGAGACAGGCCGATCTCGTCAAACAGAACGAGGAGTACGAAGCCAAAGTCAAGCAAGCCCAGAAGCTGAGCAAGATCTTCGGCATTTTCGGCAAGATTCTGGGGGCCGTGCTGGCAGTCGTCGGTGTCGTCGGCGCGGTATTTACCGGGGGGCTGAGCACCACGATGACGGTGGTCGGCGTCGCGTTGCTGGCCGATTCGGTCATGGGTGCTGCAACGGGATTCTCGCTCGTCGGTGAGGCAATCAAGCCGGTGATGACCCACGTCATTCAACCGCTGGCCTCCGAGATCGGCAAGTTCGTCGGGTCGATGCTCGAGGAGCTGGGCGTGGGCAAAGACACCGCGGAAATGATCGGCAACATCGTCGGGGTGGTGGCTGCCGCGGTGGTCACGATCGCTTTCATCGCCGTGACGGTCGTGGCGGGCGGTGCTGCGGCGGCGACCAATTTCGGCAAGATGCTTAGCTCCCTTGTGGGCGACTTCGTGAAAAAGCTGGTGCCCGACATGCTGCGCGAGGCGGGCAAGGCCGGCGCGAAGATGGTTGCTCAGGGCATGTCTTCGGCGGCTTCGCGACTGGGTGTCAAGGAGGGCAATGAGCAAATGCTCGCCAACACGCTCAGAAGCGTTGTGACGTTCGGGGAGCTTGCCCTGGGCGGTACGCAGGCCGCAGGCAACGCGGCGACTGGAACGTATCAGAAGCAGGCCACCGACGTCATGGCCGACATGATGGTCGCGCAAGACACGCTGGACAAGATCACGGACTCGGTGAAGCAGTCGGCGGACCGCTTCGGTGCCGCCCAGAATGTCGTGTCCGCGATCATTTCACAGATGTCCGACGCGGCCAAAGTCCAACAAGAAGCGCGAAAGTTTGTGCTCAACAACGTACGTGCTTGAGTGAAAGGAGAAGTTCATGAGCCTCCCGATTCAGGATGTAACGTATCAACCGTTTGTGCCAATGCTGGACGCACTGGACAAGCCTCAATCGCCGTCGTCGGTGCTGAGCCCCCATCTCCTGTTCACGCCGAATCTCGATGACGAAGACGCACAGCGACCATCGCTCGCGAATCCGCCACCGAACGCCAATCGCCTCGATGCTATCGACTGGTTGCGTCAGCAGGACGACGAAGCGCGTGTCGACAACACCCCGGGGCAAGACGGCGAAAAGGACATCGGCAGCAAGGGGCTTGTCTCCGACGCTGCGCTGGTACTGTCGCTTGTCTATGAGTTCTACGTGCGGGCTTATGAAAACTCGGTCAAGTTGCGCAACAAGATGGCCGAAGTAAATGTCGACTCGGTGCTTGCGGCGGCCGACGCGACCCGACGTCAGGGCGATGCAGCGATGTGGGGCGGCATTTCGTCCGGCGTTGTGCAACTGGCGTTCACGGGCATGGGGGCGTTCCAGAGCCTGAAAGGTCTCTCCGGAGAGCGCACGGCGCTGAAGACACAGACATCGACCCCGGATGTGACGCCTCCGCCGCCGCCGCCGGCCTCGCCCGACGTGCCGCCCGCTCCCAATGCGTCGACGGCTGCCGCAGGGCAGTCCCCCGCGAGTCGTCGTAACAGCATGGACGCCAACGTGTTGGACGATGCACCTGCCCCCCCGCGCCCGAATGCCGCCGATGGGGTCGATGTCCCGGATACTCCACCGCCCGCGACGAACACAGACATCGACGCTGCGCCCGGACCCGATCCGCTCAATCAGGATGCGATGGCCGACAACGGGCGGCGGGCGCAGACGTCGGGGCAGGCGCTGATGATGTTGGGGAGTCCGCTGGCGGGCGTGGTGAACGGTGGGAGCCGCTACAGCGAACTTATTGCCGCGCAGGATCAGAAGGTCAACGACAGTGGCGCGCAACTGTCCAAGGACGGTGTGAACACCATGCAAGAACAATCGAACCAGGACAAGTCGATGCTGGCGGAACTGCTCCGCGCATTCGACAGCATTTCGCAAGCGACCATCAATGCGGGCGGGACCATTGCCAACAACCTGCGCGCGTAACACCGACGCTTCAAAGGACTAACGAATGACCAGTATCCTCACCGACCGCTTGCTTCCTGCTGCGACGCTCCCACTGGAGGACGTCGTGCCACCGGGAAAACCGGAAAACCAGTCGAACGTCGTGCCCGCCCCAATGCCTTTCGATGCACCGTCGCCCGACGATGCGCTGATCGACGGCGTGGTCAAAGGTGCCAACCGTTTCTGGGAAGCATTCCAGATCGCGGGGCAGGAGATGGGAGACGACGCCTGGGACGACGCACGCATGGCAGGACACGATCTTGTCGCACGGGCACAGGGCCTCGCGGACAGCGACATACCCATGCCGCAGGACCTTCGCGACCGACTTCGTGGGAACGCACCGCAGAGCGGGGGCGATGGCAAACCGGATGCCCCCGGCATTCGCTCCCTCGGAAACGAACCTCCTCCCTCGGTGAACGCGTTGGGTGGCGACGACATCCCAGCCGACAATGATGACGATCCGGGGAAATGGAGTGACCAGGAGTTCTGGGATGCAATTGCGAAGCTCATCGGCGAGTTGAAGAGCGGCTTTCTCGACACCTTCCAGGAAGCCGCGAAGAAGTATCTCGAATTCAGTCAGGCACTGACCGACATCGTGTCGAAACTGTCGTCATGGATTACGTCCCAAGGCGATGGTAAGGATGTGAAACTCGACGTCGGGAAGCTGAAGGAGGCGCTCGAAAAGTTGCTCGAGAAATTCAAATTGCCGAGCCAGAATGCGGTGCTGTGGCCGCCTCAAAACAAAGGGGATGATGGCAAAGATGGCGAGATCGAAGGCGGCAGCAAGGAAGACGCCGAGAAGTGGGCAAATGATCTCGGTCTGCCGGACAGCAGTGTGGTCGAGCAGCCACCGGGCAGCGGCAAGTACGTGGTGGTGATCGATACTGGCCCGATCCAGACCATGATTGATACGTTGCCCAAGGCAGACGACAACGGCATCGCGACAATGACCACGCAGCAACTGGAAATCTGGCGTAATGGCTTCACCGGGCAGGAGAATCAGGTGAAGACGACGTTGCAGTCGCTGTCGCAGCGCTACACCACGGCGAACGCGAATTACGAGAACCTGGTGAAGGTGATGAGCGGCGCGATCGCAGCGATGAGCGAATCGGCGAAAAGCTTCTATCGGTAATGACGAAAGCGGGCATGCGTTGTCGCTAGCGTCCCCATATCACCGTCAACCCCGCCCGTTCCGGCGGGGTTTTTTTATGGAGGCTTGAAGCGGCTGCCGTCAGAGGGAGAACAACGTCTCCAGGCGTGGGTCGTGACGATACAGGCGTTGCCATGGATACCAGTCGGTGCGCATGCGTCGCCAGGCGTCGCGCGCTGCACCGATGCCCTCCGTGTGAAGGATCAAAGGCAGCAGTCCCGCGCGGACCTGGCGCGAGTCGATTTCCGAGAGCAGTTGTCGGGCGGCCCGCTTCGCCGGCTCTGCGCCGCGTGCGAGTTCCACGTAATGACGGTTCACCCGCAAAAGGCCAGCATCGTCGCCGGTCTCGCGCACGGACCGCACCAGTGCTTCCGCCTCGGCGTGGCGGGATTGGTGGGAGAGCATGATGGCCATGGCGCTGGTGAGCACCGGATGATGCTGGCCAAGGCGTTGCAGACTTTCGCGGGCCACGACGATGGCTTCGTCCGTGCGGCGGTCGAAGAACATCGACCAGATCTTGAGAATCGTCGCCGCGATCATGCTCGGGTCGTGCTCCAGCGCGATATCGAGCGCCATCTCCGCAGCCTTGGCTTCTCCTTTCAGGATGCAGTGCCACGCGTGGTGATAGCGAACGTAAGGGTTCGATGGTGCAGACCACAGCGCCCGGTCGAAAAGAATGTTCGCCACACTCGATTCGAACTTCATGCTGTGCAACATCGCCAGCAGACTGACGGCGTGCGGATCGCGAGGCGCGAGCGCGAGTGCGGCCTCGACGGCCGCACGTGCGCCGTGCAACGCCGCTTTCTGATCGAACAGCCCCAGATGGGCGAGCGCAAGGTAGCACTCGGCCTGCCCGCAGTACGGCGCCGTACGCGATGCACCTTCGCCCACGCACTGATGAAACAGCTGCAACGACTGCCGCAGGCTCGAAGGTGTGTGTCGTTGAAGGTTGAAACGTGCGTGCAGGAACGTGGTGGCGCTGTCGAGCGAATCGAACGATTGCGAGAGATTTACCGACGCGCAAAGCCCCGGCACATGCTTTGTCACGATATCGGTGATGCGGGTCTCAAGCGGCAGCGTGTTGTCCGTGTCGGTCAGTTCGAAGTCTTCGCTGCACAGCAATTGATGACATTCGGAGCTCACCAGCTCAATGCGCAACCGGTTGCTTTCGATGGCGTGACCGATAACGTAGTAATCGGGAGAGAAGCGTTCGACGAAGCGCGCAATGTCGTGGCATTCGAGCACCGAGCGCGTGATGGAGGCGGGAAGGACACGCAGACCGTACGCCGTGAATTCAAAGAAACGCGTGACGAGCCGGTCGTGCAGCATCAGCGTCTGCGCCGCATTCGGGAGACGGAACGGCATGATTGCGAGCGTGCATAACGCGGCCGCACGTGTGGCGGCCGACACAATGGCCACAGAACGGCGAATCCGGTATCCGGTGCCGTACACCGTTTCCACGATGCGATCGGACTTCTTTTCGCGAAGCACGCGCCGGATGGCGTAGATGCAGCGCGTGAGCGATTCTTCGCTCACATCCTGATGAGGCCAGACCAGCGATAGCAGCCGGTCTTTGCTGACGTTTTCGCCCGCGGCGTCGAGCAATGTGCGCAGTACCGCGACCTCCTTGGGGGGCAGGCAGATTTGGCGGTCGCCTTGCTTGAGCACGCCATTCGCGTCCAACGAGAAATCGTCGAACAAATAGACCTTTCCATTCTGCGGCGAACTGATCTGGTTCACGTGCCGATTCTCCTGCCAGCGAACCCCACTCGACGCGAGCGAAGACGACTGCAGGTCCGACCGGCCGCAAACCGGAAGTGTGCTACACCTCTGCGCTCAGAATCATCGCCGCGGGGGGGCACCGGCGAAATCATGTTCCTCAAAGCGTGGAGACTATGCGAGGAACCATCGATTCTGGGGGGCTCGGCGCCGCAATTTAGGCCGATTCCCGACGAATTTGGGTCGGAAGCGCTTTCCGATCTCGTCGGCATGGGCGAAAGATGAAATGCACTCCCGGGAGAAGACCCGGATCATGCCCAGAAGCAAGACATGTTCCCGAAAGTCCCCAACCTATAAGAAATCATGGAAGCAGACCGTGAGTCCGGCACGTCGATTTCGGCATCAGCGCTGCGTCGGCTGGCAGCCGCCCGTCAGGCGGACCGGTCGCTGCCCGTGGTGCAGGGCGAAGTCGCCCTAGCACGAATCTGCGCAGCGATGCACGAGCGTTGGCAGGTCGATGTGACGATGCGTCACGAAACGATCTTCTTCGAGGCACGCGATCTGGACACGTGTTCGATTCGGCAGTCGGCCGGCACGCTCATCGAGCGACGCATGCGCGCCGTCGATGACGACGGCGCAGTTCGGGCTTTGACGATGAATCTCATGCTTTGCCGACGAGGCTTCCTCTTTGGAACGCGTGGACCGCTGCTGGTGCTGCATCGATATGTCGCGCCGTGGGAGACCTTCGAGACGTGCATGGACGCGATCCACGATTTTCTGTACGTCTCGGACCGCGTCAAACGTGTGGTGATGCCGTCATGACACACGCCATTTCCACGCTGCTGCTCAGCGCGCTGCCGCAGACGTTCGGCACGTTCCTGCAAGCGCGCTCGGCGGTGGGCGTCGAGCCGTTCTGGCTGCTCGAATACGCGCATGGTCACCTGACGTTCATGGTGTCGTTCGCGGGAGGGAGGCTGCCGGACGTGCGATTCGGCGGACGTACGGCGCAGTGCGAATCCTGGCTGTATGGGCCTTCACTGTTCGAGTCGCGTCGCATGCTGCTGATGTATGGCAGCGCAGTGCGTGGCACCCGAGCAGATATCGTGGCTTGCATCGACATGATCTTGTCAGAGGTGTTTATGCGGTGACGCCGACGCAAGCGCCTGCTTCGAGCAGCGCTAGAAGGCGCCGGTATTTGAGAGGGGGCAAAATTTTATGGCATATATGGTTCAGTCGACGCCGGGTGTACTCAATGCGGTCGCAACGCCAGCGTCAGAGCAAGTCGACATTTCGCAAAACGAATTCGACACTTGTATCGGGAACGACGATCGTCTCTTCCAGGCGAGCAACGATAGCGACGACGTGCCCGCTACGCGGGTGCGACACGACGCCTGGACACAGCCGCTATCGCGCGCCGACACCTGCACGGCGATCTCCGCGCTTTGGAACGTCTACCAGGACTGTCGGACCACGTTGGGACGGCCCGACAAAGGGCGCGCCCACGACAGGCTCAAGGCGGAAGTACAGGACTTCTTGCGCGCACCGTCAGACGCGCCAATGTCGGCGCGGGAGATGCGAGCATGCTCAGAACTCTTTCGGTCGATGCAAAGCGCCCTCGAGCGCCACATCAACAAGAAGACTTGGGGACAGAAGCTGGTTCCCGCAGCATTGCGCGCCAGCCGTTCCCTGAAATGGCACTTCGAAGTCAGCGTCCATGAATGCGTCAAACGTCGTCTGAACGACGGGCTGAAAGATCGGCTGGGTGCGATGAAGCCGGGCGCGTCGCAGTCCTTCCGGATGCGCGGTGGCGTCGGTGTGAATGTGGTGCCCGGCGTGGGCGCGGGCGTCACTTACGCAACCGATTCGACCTTATCGGTCACGCCCACGGAGTGGGTGGTCGATTCACGTACGGACAAGGTCACGCTCTCGGCAGACGCGGACGTGCTGTCGTTTGTCGAAGCGGAGCTGGGACTGTCGGTCGCGGCGTCGCGCTCGGAAATTTACGGATCCCTGGTCGACTACGTCACAAACGCGAGCCACAAATTCACCACGTGGATCAAGCACAGTCCGATCGCGCTGATCGCCAAGATTCGTGACCTGTTCACGATCTCTTCGTCCTACGAGTACGACCGAGCACGTGCGGATTTCAGTAGCGATTGTCTTGAAGACGATCTGATCGCTCTGTGCGGCAAAAGCCTCGACATTGCGCGGTACGGTCTCACCGCGCAGCCCGTCGAGCGTCAGGATACGTACATGGGAGAGGTGCACGCCGGTGTGTCCGCCAATATCGGCGTTTCGGCGAGTCTCTCGGCGGCCGGTCGGAAGTTTGTGACGATCAAGCAGGCGCGTCAGGACATACTCTCGCTGGCCGACTCGAAGCCGGATGTCGCGCGCCGACTGTTGTCCGAGTCGACCCTCGTCTGCACGCCCGAGAAGTTGCTGGAGGTGATCAACGCACACCTGAGACAGTCCAGCACCGAGGTCACGTCCGAGTTCATGACGGGGCGGGAAGGGAGAGGCATCGAGGACATGGAGGCGCGCGCGCAATATCTGCTCGAACAGTTCGCGTTGCTCAAACTCAGCGGCGATCTGGATCCGGAGGCGGAGGCGGTCTTTATGAAACTGTTCAAGGCGCGCGAGCGCATCCTGCGTCCCCACTCGCTGGCCATCTACGAACTGAGCAGTCGTCAAAGCAAGTGGCAAGCTGAGCTGAATGTGGGCGTCGGACTGGGCGCTTTACTGCCGGACGGCATTCACGGGAACGTCACATACGAAAAGGTGACGGAGGACGAAGACCCCTACTACTGCGGCAGCTTTCTCACGATCGATCTCGCTGGCACTGTCGACGTCGCGAATTCCGTTGCGCAGGCGCTCGACGCGGTAGGCGTGCGCCCGGGTAGCGTATGGGGCGTGGCCGAAATCGGCAATGCACTGAGCAACGTGGGCATCGATGCAGACGTAGGCGTGACGACGACGATGCGTTTCAAGCTCAAGGAGGACGGCGTCGCGCTGATGTATTCCGTTCGCGGCGTTAAATCGACGTGTGGCGTGGGCGGGAAGACGCCGACGCCGGTGTCCGTGACGGCGGGCGTGTCGTGGGCCGGTCGTTCGGCGGACGTGCTGACTATCGGCAGCTATTGCCTCGACATGCTTGCACCGATGATGCGTCAACGTCTGACGAGTGGATTGGAGGGCGGCGGCGCGTGGTGGCAGGACTTTTCGACGCGTCACAAGGACGAGCTCGACGAGATGTATTTCCAGATGGCGACCCCGGTGCCGGGAACGACGCTGGAAGCCGATCTTCAGCGCATCGTGCAAGAGGTACCCGCCACACGGGACTTGCTGGACGCACTGCGCGAGGCCGCCGGAGATCTCGCGCAAGCGCCGACCCCAAACCACCGGGCCAGGACGAATGCCGCGATGGCCGAGTTCATGCTCGCTTACGTGGAAGGAGGCTACCGCGAGAGGGTGTCGCGAAAGTGGCACCTTTCGGTGGGCGGCAAGCGGTTGCCGGACCTCGAAGGCGAGGCCAACAGGGCAGTGAGCGGGAACGGCGGCAATGGCGGCGCGGGTGGACGTGGCGATCCGGGGCGTCACGTCCCGACAGGCGGCACGTCGATGCTCGCTGCGTGAAAGTGGTAGGAGAGAAGACGCAGGGCGCGGCTCACACCGCGCCCTGAAACGACGTCAACGGTTCGTGGTGTGCGCCACCACCGGCGCTGGGTTGGGCGGAACCAGATTCGGCGGCGGGATACCGATGGAGGGCCGAGTTGACGAAGGCGACGAAGGCGTCATCGCATCGTAAGTGTTGCGTCGCAGGAAATCATAGGGGATCTCATCCGTATTCGACGCAGTTTCCATGCAAGCCGATGAATGTGCCGCTGTGGCGGGCGAGGTCGGTTTAGCGGCCTGCTTCAGCGCATTCCGCGCTCGAATCGCCGCAAGTTTGGCTTGTGCGTCGTTGATCAGGCGGTCATCGTTCGCCGGGGATTCGAACTTGAAGGGACCGACGGGACGTGACGAAGGCGGTGTTCTCTGCGCAGATCCGCTAAAGCTGCTTCGAACGGAAAAACGCTCGACAGACTGCACCGCCCGGGTGTTCAGGGCCCTGAGCAGGCGGGCAGCTTTCACACCCGAGAATACAGCACGTATCTGCGTGGCGAATCGATGCCATGCCGAGGGTATGCGTTTGGGGGAGAGCTCCCGAGTCAGAATGAAATTTCTCGCCCGCATGTTCTGACGCGGATGAAGGCAATAGTCGAACCCTCCGTATTGGACGACAACGCCGCATTCGTCTATGCCGATCCTCGTACCCGGTGGCATGACGCTCAGTTGCATACGTAAATCTTCGGTGTTTCTCGCCAGTGGAACGGCCATGATTAGCTCCTGTGAATGATGGGGTCAGTTGGCCGTAGGCAGCGCTTGCGCGACATCCAGAAGTTCACCAAATGCATCGGCCAGCGCGGCGCGGTCCTGCCCGTTGAGCGGCATCTTCATCCAGCAATTGAGCGTGCCGTTGTCATTGAGCGAAAACACCGGCTGTCGGAAGTCCGCGCGCAGATGATTGGCCAGCAGGGCGGCTGCCAGGGCGTCGGTCGTCGGCGTTTCGTTGATCTCGGCAAGCATGAACCAGGACACCTGATCGATAGCGCCGAAGTGCAGCGACATGTGGTCTTCGACATCGAGACTCACGACTTCCTGATCTGGGGCCGGTTCGAATGCGAAAAAGCCGATGTGTTGCAGCAACTCACCGACAACGTTGTGGAAGGAATGCAGGTCTTGCATCGGGGAACGTCCTTGAGAGAGGGGATGAAAGGGAGTCGCTGCCGGGCGAGGTGTTGGCGTCGCCGTCATCGCTGCGGTCGGTTGTCGGTGTGTCGTGCGCAGGTCTCGTTGCGCCACGCCGATGACGGGTGCGCGCGAGGCGGGTCAGCTCCTGATGCTGGCGGAAGGTCGGATCGAACTTCGTCGACCCGATGCGGATGTCGCGCAACACGGTGTCGAGCGATGCATTGCCCTGGTCCAGCAGCCCGGTCGCGGCGAGCCACATGCCGAGTCGCGCCGTGCGGTGCGTCGATTGCACGACGGGCAGGTGCTTTGGCGCGACAAGCGTCTGCGTCCGATAGAAATCCTGACGTCGCAGGTGCTGTACGGGCGTCGTTGCCTTGAGTCGTTCAGCGGTCTGATACAGATGGGAGAGGGCTTCGGCGCGAATGATGGCGTCACCGTCGTCGGTCCATGCCTGAAGTGCTGGAAACGTGACAACGTCGCAGCCGTGTGTGATGGAGACAACGCAGGTGCGTAAATGTGTGCCCTGCTGCCCGCAGTCGCGTTGCGTCAACAGATAGCTGCTATAGCCGATGTCGCCGAAACGGCGGCTCATTGGCGCGAGCAGTGGATAGGCGGTGTTGCGGGCGAGCAGTTCGTCGTCCGATGCGAGGGTGATCAGGAGGGCGGGCGGCGCGGTCAGCCAGCGTCGCAGGTAGCGCTCGATGTCGGGCGCACGGGGTGGCTCGCGACGTACGGCCAGCGCACGCTTCGCGTGCGTGAGCAACTGCGAATCTCGGGGCGATTTCTCGTCCGTCGGCTGACGCGTCAGCGTTAGCGCCTCGGCCGGTGTCACGCGAACCGAACGCCGGGATGCCACGGTCGCGGGGTGTCCGGGGGAGGGGGGCACGGTGGCCTGGGGCGACATGGCAGGTCTCCTGATGCGATCGCGTCGCGTGAAGGGGGCAGGCAGGAACGGCGCTTCGTACCGTTCCTCAGTGTGTTGCGAAGACATCGCGTGATGTGACGACGCCAGCGCAGCGAATCGACGAATCGTCAAATCAGCGATGTCTGAGCAACGGTCTTCGCAGGTCGTCGGCAAACGCACCGATGACGTCGAGCTGGTGGTGGGTGCCGATCAACTGCGGGGAAGCCGTGAGCCGGATATCGGTGACTATTTCCTCTACGCTGAGATGCTCGTGGACGTCTCGCGACATGGCGAGCGCCGTGACCAGAACCCCGGCGATACCCTCAGGCTCGTCGAAAACGATCACCGGGTATCCGGTGGGGATGCTGCCAGTGGACTTGCCGCTCGCGTCCTCCGGCGGCGACACATGTCGCATGGCGTTTTCGACGAACTGCAACGTTTGCGTCACGTACAACCGGTCGGACGCCACATCCGTTGCATGTCGGTAGGGCGCGTGCAGTACCGAGAACGTGACCTCGCTCGCGCTGGTGCGAAGCGTCGTGGAGTACACGCTGAAGTCGGTGACGAAGGTCGCGGCCGTGCTGGTGGTGATATGGCGTCGGCTCGCGCGAATGGCGCCCTCGTGACGTTCCGCGCCGTGCGGCTCGCATTGAGGAGTGACATGCACGACGACCGACGGACGCAGCTTCATCAGCAACCACAGGAAGGCTTCGAGCGCGCCCGGCTGCGGCGTCTGGCAGACGGCCGCCAGGGGCAGATGGTTCACGCGAATGACATTGGCCGGCAGCAACGCACCGTCGAAACTCCGTAACGCCGTTTGACGCGCAACCCAAAGCGTACGGTGGTGACGGGTCGACAACTCGCGGTGATAGTGATCGCGATAGGACGCGTTGCTCTGCGTGACCAGCTTGTAGTGGCCCACGACATGCTGGGCCGATCCCATGCGGTGTTTGAGCTCGGACAGCGCGTCCTGCGGCCGGTCGTTACTGAGGAGATCGACGCCACAGGTATCCGGGTTGCCGCGCCAGTCGAGCTGCCGCTTGATGCCTTGCAGCAGTTGAGCCCTCACGGCGGCCGTGGCGTTGCGCAGCAGCCAGACGATGACGAACGGCTGATCGAGTCGCATGGCGCGTACGCCGGGGCGCACGGCATCCGGACCGCCGGTGCGTGCGTCCGACGACTCATGCGTGCGCCACTGGGCGGACGCGTCGGCGTCCGCCAGCGCGGCGAGCGCCATGTCGCGCGCGCGACGCCACAGATGCGGATGCCGGTAAGCGCTCCATCCCACGAGCAGAACCAGTTGACCGCCGCGATTCACACCGACGGTCGTACGGGCGGGATCGACCGCGTGTCGACAGATCAGACGATGAAGCTGCTCGGCCTCGTCACTGGTCATGGTGGCGGCGTTGATCTGGGTATGGATCGATGCCATGCGTTGAAATGCCTCCCGATTCCAGAGCGTTCGAAAGACAATGGTCATGCCCGCAGCGCTAAGCCGCTTGCAGGTTTGGCTCATCGTATACGCTGGGGTATGGCGGCTCGGCGCGGTCGACAGCGGCGTGCTCATCGAGAGGCTCAGGCGCGTGCAGAGGGGCCGCCCAGACTACGAACCACTGTTCAGGAGCATCGTTCGGATCAATGCATCCTTGGCCACGCCTCCCCGATGCAAGTCGTCGAAGAACGCCGGGGAGTCGTTGGTGTTCCGGGCGCTTGTCTGCGCGTTGTCGGATGACGCCGATGCATGCGTCCGTGGAGGCGTGCCGGGAAAGTATTCGAACGAGTGCGACGACACCGTTGACGGTGATGGACTGGTCGGCAGCGGATGATGCATAAAGGGCGAGTCGATCTTGCGCGGTGGCCGCGTCGGTGCGTTCGCGGACAGCGTCGCGCGAGGCTTCGGAACGGGGTTGTGGTTGAACGTCGTTTCCGTTGTCTGCTCGGGATCGGCCGCAGGGGGCGCGGCGTTGTTATCGGCAGTCGGGGTCACCCATTTCAGTTCCTGCAACGCCATCGGCGGTTGCGTTGTAATCCGCACGCTCGCCTGCGAGAGGGGATTGCGTCTCGACAACAATATGCCGGGCATGCCCGCGAGAAGCGCTTCGTAGTAGTCGGACTTGCCGACGATCTTTCGCAACGCATTGGTCAGGTTCATCTTGCTGATCAGCGTGTCGGCAGACTGCTTGCCCATTCGGAGGTCTTTGAACTTGAGCGCAGAGCGCAACGACGAGCTTGCGTGCGTCGACAAGTCGTTCGCTTTGATGAGCTTGTCCGCCCGGTAACACTGCTGGAGGTGCAGCAGGTATGTCTTGCCCTTGAAGACAACGAGCTGACCCTTTTCGTTGATGCCGATGCGCCCATTCTCGATGGTCGCGCCGTTGCCCGGCTCCCCCAACCTGTGGAGCGTGGGGCGCGAATTGTATGCGACCGATTGCAGCGTGATACTGGTCATAGCCTGATTTTTCCTCTCGAGGGGGCTTTAGTCGGGGTAGCGCTGATTCGACTCGACCCGCGTTGGCGACGTGGGGCGGTCCGCTTTCTGTTCGTCAGCGGTGTAGACGGGCGTCGGGTCGCCGTATGCCATCCGTGCAAGACGGACGTTCCGTTGCAGGACTGACTGGTTGCTCTTGGGCGGGAGTGCTGGCTTTGCATCGCATTCGGTCGGCGCTTCCGGGAGGGCGTCGCTCAGCGGATCGGCCGCTACGGTGGGGGTATCGCTGTCAGCGGGTTCGCGGTACTTAGCCCAGATTTTCTCTGCCTCCGCCATGACCGTGGGATAGAAATCCTCGCGCTTGGCCGGAACCGTCCACGTCGTGGGCTCAATCGACGAAACCGCTTCCGAGCGTGTCGTCAGCAAGACCTGCGCCGCAGATCCTGCACCGGCCTGACGGTCCATTACATTGGACCGGTTCAGCTTGAGGATCAGTTCGCTCACCGGCCGTTTATCCAGCCGGACGCTGTTGAGCTTGAGCAAGGACACCAGCGACGAGATGGGCGACTTCCTTTCGGCGATCAGTTCGTGTGCTTTCAGAAGCTCTTTCGCGCGGTGGCATTGTCTGAGATGCAGGACAAACTCCATGCCTTTGAAGACAGTGATCTGCCCGTCCTTGCGAATGCCGATGCGTCCTTTCGCAACACCTTCATTCGCCTGCGCGTTCAGCATGTCGAGTACGGCGCGCGAATTCTGTGCAACGGTTTGTAGCGAGATGTCCATGCCCATCGCGAAGTGCTCCTTCGTTTGCGTGCGTGACGCCAATTGGCCTACTTCATCTCGATGAAGACCGTGAACTCGGCGAATGCACGTGTGTTTCGTTTAAGCCTCGTTTGTATCGGATTTGGACTAAGCCGAATCCCATGTATCGCTCATTGAAAACGACGAAAGCTTCGACCGGAAACAAAAACGGCAGAGCGTAAGCTCTGCCGTTTTGCGGGTGACGCATCGATGCGCCGAAGGAGGTGCGAGTGTGCTAGCTCTGCATGAGCCGCTTCTCGCGCGCCACGCTCATGAGAATGCCGACCCCGAGGCCGAGCGTCACCAGCGCCGTGCCCCCGTAGCTCATGAACGGCAATGGCACCCCGACCACCGGCAGAATGCCGCTCACCATGCCCATATTCACGAAGGCGTAGGTGAAGAAGATCATGGTGACCGCACCGGCGAGCAATCGTCCGAACAACGTCGCGCCGCTCGCCGCGATCATCAGGCCGCGTGCGACCAGCAGCAGATACAGCAGGATCAGCACACCCTCGCCGATCAGGCCAAACTCCTCCGCGAACACGGCGAAGATGAAGTCGGTATGCTTCTCGGGAATGAATTCGAGGTGAGCCTGCGTGCCTTTGAGCCAGCCCTTGCCGGTCGTGCCGCCGGAGCCGATGGCAATGACCGACTGAATCGTGTGGAAGCCCTTGCCGAGCGGGTCGGACGTCGGGTCCAGCAGCGTGCACACGCGGTGCTTCTGGTAATCGTGCAGGATGTGCCATTCGACATCCGGCTGACAGATCTTGTCTTCCAGCGCGAGGATCGTGCCAATGCCGATGACCCCGGCAATGAGCACCGGCAGAATCAGTTTCCACGACAATCCGGCCAGATAGATGACGTACAGACCCGCCGCCGCCACGAGCAGACCCGTGCCGAGGTCGGGCTGCTTGGCAATCAGCCCGACGGGCACGCCGAGCAGCGCGATGGCCGCCAGATAGTCGAACCACCGAATGTTGCCTTCGCGCTTCTGGAAGTACCAGGCCAGCATGAGCGGCATGGCGATCTTCATGATTTCGGACGGCTGAATCACCATGCCGACGTTCAGCCAGCGCTTCGCGCCCTTCTTCGTCAGACCGAACATCGCCACCGCAATGAGCAGCGCCACGCCCGCGGTGTAGAGCGGCACGGCGAACTTCATGAGGGTCTGAGTGGGCAACATCGCCAGCACCCACATCAGGATGAAGGTCAGCACGATGTTGCGGATCTGGTCTTCGACACGGCCGGGTACGTCGATGCTGGCGCTGTAGAGCGTGACCAGTCCGACGCAAAGCAGCAGGAAGACGATCAGCGCGAGCGGCTTGTCGAAGGCGGCGAACAGGCGCTTGACCTGTTCTTTCCACGTATGTTTGTCGAGCGCCATCATGGCGTTCCTCCTTGCCCGCGCTGTGCGCGGATCGCGGCACGGTGGCGCGCTTCGTCTGCGACGGTCGGGCTCACAGTCGGCTCACGCTTGGTCGGCTGTGTCGGTTGCGCGGGTTGCGGAGCGGGTGCGGCCGTGGCTGCCGATGCCTTGCCGCCTGGGGCGCGCGGTGCGGCGTTGGCGGCAGTGGCACCCGATGCGCCCGGTGCCACCCGCGACACGGTCGTCGTGGCGGCGCCTGCGGTGCGGTCGAGTTCGGCGGCGCTGGCCGGCGGTGCGTCCGGTGTGGCGGAGACCGCCGACGCCGTGCCTGCGCCAGACGCGGCAGCTTGCAGTGCGGCGGCTTCGGCCGCTCGCTCCTTCGGCTCGTCGATAAGGTAGTAGTCGAGCAGACGTCGCGCCACCGGGCCGGCCTGCGCGCCACCCCAACCGGCGTTCTCGACGATCAGCGCAATGGCGATCTTCGGATCTTCTGCCGGGGCGAAGGCGATGAACAGGGCGTGGTCGCGCTTGAACTCGGGAATCGCATTGTGGTTGTACTTCTCGTTCTTGCCGAGCGAGTACACCTGCGCCGTGCCCGTCTTGCCGCCCGCATCGTAAGGTGCACCGGCGAACGCCTGACGTCCCGTGCCTTCCTTGATCACGCCGACCATTGCCCGTTTGACGAAATCGATGTCCGCCTGCTTGTACGGCAGACGCGCGCTTTCATGCGGCACGGTGAGCTGACGCGCATGCGAGACGGGATCTTCGACGGCCTTCACGAGGTGAGGCTTCATCACCACGCCGTTGTTAGCAAGCGTGGCGGTGGCGTGCGCGAGTTGCAGGATCGTGAACGAGTTGTAGCCCTGTCCGATGCCCAGACTGATCGTCTCGCCGTCGTACCACTTCTGCTGCGCTGGCTTCTTGTACGCCTTGCGCTTCCATTCGGTCGACGGCAGGATGCCGCGCGCTTCGCCTTCGATGTCGATGCCCGTCAACTGACCGAAGCCGAGCGGCGCCATGAAGTCGTGAATGGCGTTCACGCCCAGATCGTGCGCGAGCATGTAGTAATACGTATCGTTCGAGACCACGATCGAGCGGTACATGTCGATCCAGCCCTGACCGTTGCGCACGTCGTTGCGGAACGTGTGGTTGCCCAGCGTGAACGAACCCGTGTCCTGAAAACCCCAGTTCGTCGTGCGTTTGCCGAGTTCGAGCGCGGCGAGTGCCATGAACGGCTTGTACGTCGAGCCGATCGGATAGGTGCCGCGCAACGGACGGTTGAGCAGCGGCCGGTCGGCCGAGGTGTTCAGGGCGTCCCAGTTCTGCTGATCGATGCCTTCGACGAACATGTTCGGGTCGAAACTCGGCGCGGACACGAAGGCGAGCACGTCGCCGGTCTTCGGTTCGATGGCGACCACCGCACCGCGACGTCCGGCGAAGGCCTGTTCGGCGACCTGCTGAAGCTTGATGTCGATGGACAGCACGAGGTTGTCGCCCGGTGTTGCCGGGGTGCGCGAGATCGTACGCACCGGACGGCCCCCGGCGGTCACTTCGATTTCCTCGAAACCGGTGATGCCGTGGAGCTGCGTCTCGTAGCTTTGCTCGACGCCGATCTTGCCAATGTAATCGGTGCCCTTGTAGTTGTTGACGTCGCGGCGGATGTCGTACTTGGCGCTGTCGCTGTCGTTCTCTTCGCTCATTGCGTCGATACGCTGACGATCGCGCTGCGAAATCCGGCCGATGTAGCCGATCACGTGCGCGGCAGTCTCGCCGAGCGGATATTGACGGAACAGGCGCGCGTGCACGTCCACGCCGGGAAAGCGGAAACGCTGGGCGGTGAAGCGGGCGACTTCCTCGTCGGTCAGCCGAGTGCGAATCGGCAGGCTCTCGAAGCTCTTGCTGTCGTCCATCAACTTCTTGAAGCGGGCGCGGTCGCGCGGCGTGATCTCGATCACGTCCGACAGATCGGTGACGAGGTCTTCGAGCGGACGGCCGATCTTCGACGGCGTGATTTCCAGCGTGTAGGCGGAATAGTTGCGCGCCAGGACCACGCCGTTACGATCCATGATCACGCCACGGTTGGGCACGATGGGCGCGAGGGAGACGCGGTTTTCGTCGGCTTGCAGGGCGTACTGGTTGTGACGGAAGACTTGCAGATAGACGAAACGTACCGCGAGCAGGCTGAAGCAAATCAGCACGAAAAACGCGGCCGCCGTTACCCGCAGGTGAAACGTCTGCAGTTGTTGCTGGGGATTCTTGAACTCGGTCATGCTGGCTGGGCGGGGCTCGTAGGTGCGATCTGAGGGCGGGGAAGCCCGTCAGATCGGACGCGTATCGTCGCGGTCGACGGCGCGTTTCTGCGGCGCCAGCAGCAAGATACTGATCACCGGCCAGAGCACAGCTTCCACGAAGCTGGCCGCGAGCGGCCACCAGCCCGGAAATGCTGCGCCGGTCGCCAGACGAATGATGAACGGCACCACGTGCGCGAGCAGCAGCAACGGCAGCACCGTGAGCGCCTGACCGAGCAGCGTGAAGAACAGAACACGGCGGTGAATCATGATCGCACCGTACGACAGCAGCGTGTAAGCGAGCGCATGCTCACCCAGCAGTCCGGCGTTGTGCACGTCCATGAGCAATCCGACCAGAAACGCCACGCCCATGCCGACCTTGCGCGGCTGGTGGATGTTCCAGAACATCAGCACCAGCGCGACGAAGTCGGGCATGGCGGGGGCGTGCCCCCACGGCATCAGGTTGACCAGAAACGCCACCACGAGACTGAGCGCGATGAAGTACGGATTGACCGGCAGCAGGATGTATTGCGGTCGTGGCATGTGAATTCCTCAATGACCCTTGCGGGCGCCCGGCGCGAGCTTCGGATCGGCGCGCGTGCCGCCCTTCGGCGCGGGTTTCGCGCCACTGGCCGACGGATCGGAGGCGCGTGCGAGATCGGCCGCGGCGTCCGGATGCAGCGCCAGCGGCGTGGTGTATTGCAGGACCAGCACCTGACGCTGGCTGCGCAGGTTGGCCACCGGCTGACACAGAATGCGCGCAAACGCGGTGTCCGAAACCCGATCGACCTTCGTGATGCGTGCGACCGGCAGACCGGCGGGGTACACGCCGTCCAGACCGCTGGTGGCGATTTCGTCGCCGACCTTCACGTCGGCCGACAGCGGAATGAAGCGCAGATCGAGCACGTCGCCGCGCAGGCCACCGTAAATCACGCTATGGACGCCACTGCGCGTGACCTGGACCGGCACGGCCTGTTCCTTGTCGGTCAGCAGCGTGACTTCGCTTTGCATCAGGAACACCCGCGAGACCTGGCCGAGCAGGCCTTGCTCTGTGACGACCGGCGCGCCCAGCTTGACGCCGTGCTTCGTGCCGCGATCGATGACCACGCGTTGCGTGAACGGATCGCGCGTGTCGTATTCGATTTCCGCCGGAATGCTGGGCACGGGCAGACGCTCGCGCAGGGCCAGCATCTGGCGCAGATGTTCGTTCTCGGCCACCAGCTGGTTATTGCGCTGGGCCTGGACGGAGAGTTCGAGATTGCGCTCGCGCAGCGTGCCGTTTTCGGTGGTGAGCTGCGATTCGGTCGAGAAGAAACCCGCTACGCCGAGAATGGCGTCGCGCGGCAACAGCATCATGCGTTGCACGGGATAGAGGGCGGTGCCGACGACGCTTCGCACCCGCTCCAGCGTGTTGTAGTGCGAGTCGACCACGAGCAGGCCGATGGCGAGCGCGACGAAACAGATCAGCCGGGCCAATGCCGACGGTCCCTGTTTGAACAGTGGCGGCGGACTGTACTGCATGGTGGGCCCTTCAGGGAAGCACGCGCAGCGAGACGCTGCGGTGCGCGAGTGGTGTCAGTCGGGCGCGACGAAGTGACGTGACAAGCGGCGTGACGCCTGACCCCGTGCGCGAGATCTTGCTGCGCGGTCTGTCGTGCCGGGCGAGGTGTGCAAGGGAATGCCCCACCGCGCCGGACGACGAACCACGCACGTTGGCTTACTCGTAGGAGAAGATGCTGCCGAGCTTGTCCATGCGCTCAAGCGCCATGCCCGAGCCACGCACCACGCAGGTGAGCGGGTCTTCGGCGACGAGCACGGGCAGGCCGGTTTCTTCGGCGAGCAGACGGTCCAGATCGCGCAGCAACGCACCACCGCCCGTGAGCATCATGCCGCGCTCGGCGATGTCGGCGCCCAGTTCCGGCGGCGTCTGTTCCAGTGCAATCTTCACCGACGACACGATCTGATTGAGCGGATCGGTCAGGGCTTCGAGGATTTCGTTGCTGGAAATGGTGAAGGCGCGCGGAATCCCTTCCGAGAGGTTGCGGCCCTTGACTTCCATTTCCTTGACTTCCGAACCCGGGAAGGCCGAGCCGATTTCCTTCTTGATCGCTTCGGCGGTTTGTTCGCCGATCAACATGCCGTAGTTGCGGCGGATGTAGTTGACGATGGCTTCGTCGAACTTGTCGCCACCAACACGCACCGAACCCTTATAGACGATGCCGCCCAGCGAGATCACGCCCACTTCGGTCGTGCCGCCGCCGATATCGACGACCATCGAGCCCGTGGCTTCCGAGACCGGCAGGCCGGCACCGATGGCAGCGGCCATCGGCTCTTCGATCAGGTACACCTGCGAGGCGCCGGCGCCGTGCGCGGCTTCCTTGATGGCGCGACGCTCGACCTGGGTCGAACCGCACGGCACGCAGATGATGATGCGCGGCGACGGCGAGAACAGACGCGACTCGTGAGCCATCTTGATGAACTGCTTGATCATCTGCTCGGTCACGGTGAAGTCGGCGATCACGCCGTCCTTCATCGGGCGGATCGCCTCGATGTTGCCCGGCACCTTGCCGAGCATCTGTTTGGCTTCTTTACCGACGGCCTGAATCGTCTTCTTGCCGCTCGGGCCGCCTTCCTGACGAATGGCGACCACCGAAGGTTCGTCGAGGACGACGCCCTTGCCGCGCATATAGATCAGGGTATTGGCCGTGCCCAGGTCAATGGCCAGGTCGTTGGAGAAATAGCTGCGAAGAAAACCGAACATGCAAAATCCTGTGTTTGCTTGAGGCCGCCCAATGCGTTTGACTGGGACGGCTGCCTGTCGTCTGGGTTCCGGCCTGTTCGCAAAAAAATCGCCAGGCGCCACGCGGCGGCTCGCGAAACGTGCGGACAAACCGAGGAATGCGGTACCGGGCAGGAGGCGGGGCTGCCGTTAAAAATCCGTCGCGTCAGGGTCTTCCACTGGACTGCGCGATCGTCTGTCGCGCCCCCCGGACTAGCCGTGGCCCACCTGCGCGACAGCGGCGGAGGGTGCAAAAACACGCTCCGACGCAAATTTAATGCGCAATGATACCTTATAATTTCGCAGGTTTTGCAGGAAAAACGAGCACGTTGACGCCACATTCGACCCCCGGGGCAAACTCGCCGGGAGCCTCACGGTGCGGCGTGTCCGACGTCCTGCGCAGTGCAGTGCACGGAGTAAAACGGCAGACGGGCGTGACCTTGTCCGCAGATTCTCCGCATTCTGTCCCTAATTTTGGCGGCAGGCGTGCATTCGGCTGCTCTCCAATGCGCATTTTTTTGGGATTTCTTCATGGCTTTGAATCTCTCAGACGTCAAACGCATCGCTCATCTCGCGCGTCTCGAGCTGGCCGATGACGAGGCGGCTCACATGGAAAAGGAGCTTAACGGCTTCTTCGCGCTCGTCGAACAGATGCAGTCAGTCGACACGACGGGCGTCGCACCGCTCGCGCATCCCATCGAACAAATTCAGGAAGTCGCTCAGCGTCTGCGCACCGATGCGGTGACGGAGCAGGTCGATCGCGAGGCAAATCAGCGTCCGGCGCCCGCCGTGCAGGACGGCCTCTATCTGGTGCCGAAGGTCATCGAGTGAGTCCGGCGCGAGACGCGAACGCTGTCCGAGGACACGCGCGCGTCCCGCCTGCCTCCTGCACCAGGGGCCTCGCGCCTTCCGCCTTCATGCGCTACCCAGTCAAGCCGCCATCATGGAACAAGATCTGATTCATTTGCAGGATTTGCGCGCCGCGCTCGACGCCAAGCGCGTCTCGAGCGTCGAGCTGACGCAGCACTATCTGGACCGCATTGCCGGTGCCGCCGATCTGAACGCCTTCGTGCATGTCGACGCCGGAGCCAGCCTCGCGCAGGCGCGCGCTGCCGACGCCCGCATCGCTGCCGGTGACGGCGTGAACCAGCCGCTGCTGGGCATTCCCGTCGCCCACAAGGACGTGTTCGTCACGCGCGGCTGGCACAGCACGGCGGGTTCACGCATGCTCAAGGGCTATGACAGCCCGTACGACGCCGCCGTCGTCGAGCGTCTCCAGAACGCGGGCATGGTCACGCTCGGCAAGACCAATATGGACGAGTTCGCCATGGGCTCGTCGAACGAAAATTCCTACTACGGTCCGGTCAAGAACCCATGGGACAAGCTCGCTGTGCCGGGCGGTTCGTCGGGGGGCTCGGCGGCGGCTGTCGCTGCGCGCCTTGCACCGGTCGCCACCGGCACCGACACCGGTGGCTCGATCCGTCAGCCAGCCGCTTTCTGCGGCGTCACCGGCATCAAGCCGACGTACGGCCGCGTATCGCGCTACGGCATGATCGCGTTCGCTTCGTCGCTCGATCAGGGCGGCCCGTTCGGTCACAGCGCGGCGGATTGCGCATGGCTGCTCAACGGCATGGCTGGCTTCGACGCCCGCGATTCGACCAGTCTCGAACGTGCGGACGAAGACTTCGCGCGCGGTCTGGGCAAGCCGCTCGACGGCGCAACTGCCGACAAGCCGCTGGCCGGTCTGCGTATCGGTCTGCCCGCCGAATACTTCGGTGACGGTCTGGACGCCGACGTACGCGCGTCCATCGACAACGCGCTCGCTGAGTTCGAGAAGTTGGGCGCCGTGCGCGTGCCGGTGTCGCTGCCGAAGACGGAACTCTCGATCCCCGTGTACTACGTGCTCGCCCCGGCAGAAGCTTCGTCGAACCTGTCGCGTTTCGATGGCGTGCGCTTCGGCCATCGCGCGGCCGAGTACCGCGATCTGCTCGACATGTACAAGAAGTCGCGTGCCGAAGGCTTCGGCACCGAGGTCAAGCGCCGCATTCTGGTGGGGACGTACGTGCTCTCGCACGGCTACTACGACGCCTACTATCTGCAGGCGCAGAAGATCCGCCGTCTGATCGCGCAGGACTTCCAGAATGCGTTCGCGCAGTGCGACGTGATCATGGGCCCGGTCGCGCCGTCCGTGGCGTGGAACCTTGGCGAGAAGAGCGCCGATCCGGTGCAGATGTATCTGGCCGACATCTATACGCTGTCGGTGAGTCTGGCCGGTCTGCCGGGCATGAGCCTGCCGGTCGGCCCTGGACGCGACGCGCGCCCGGTCGGCCTGCAAATGATCGGCAACTACTTCGACGAAGCCCGCCTGCTGCAAGTGGCCGACGCGTTCCAGCGCGCGACCGACTGGCACAAGCGCGCTCCGACGGGCGTCTGATCATGAGCCGCCAGCGCATGCAACGCGAAATGACGGTTCCTGCTCCGGCCAGCGCACGCACTGCGTCGCTGGTCTCCCGGGGTGTGATGCTTGCTGGCATGGTGCTCACGCTCGCGTCGTGCTCACTGCCATTCTCGCGCCCGACGCCCATCGCCTATCGCGAAGTCAACCTCTCGGGGTACTGCTCGCAGACCGACGAAGACGGTTTTCGCGAACAGGCAACGCTCAAGGTGCAGGGCAATGCGGTGCAGGCGCTGGACTGGCGTCTGTGGGTGGGCAGCCGTGGCAGTTGCCACTTCAATCTGGCGAACTTTCACCAGACGCAGTGGAAGCCGAGCATCGAGCTGCGCGCGAACAGCGGCAGTTGCAAGCTGCTCATCTGGCAGGATCCGGGCAACGTGACGATCGGCCATGCGAACTGCGAAGCGTATTGCACGGGCGACGTCTACGACAACGCATGGCCGGTGAGCTTCGATCCGCAGTCGGGCATGTGCGCACGCGACACACGTAGATAAGCCCGGGCCAGCGTTGGCAGGTATCGACGAGATCGACGAACAGGAACAGGTCGCACCGTCCCCTCAGGGAGATCTGAGAGACGGGCGGCAGCAAAGGCAGGGCGACATGCGCCGTGCCGACAAGTTGAGACAAGGGTGAACCTTATGCAATGGGAAGTCGTTATTGGTCTGGAGACGCACACGCAGCTCTCCACCGCTTCCAAGATTTTCTCGGGCGCATCGACGCAGTTCGGCGCGGCCCCCAACACGCAGGCATGCCCTGTGGATCTGGCGCTGCCGGGCGTGCTGCCGGTGCTCAATCGCGGCGCGGTCGAGCGTGCGATCGAGTTCGGTCTGGCTATCGGGGCGACGATTGCGCCGCGCAGCATCTTCGCGCGCAAGAATTACTTCTACCCCGATCTGCCCAAGGGCTATCAGATCAGTCAGTACGAAATCCCGGTGGTGCAGGGTGGATCGATGAAGATTCAAGTCGAAGCCGACCCGCGCACCGGCCGCGAAGCGTATGAGAAGGTCGTCACGCTCACGCGCGCTCACCTTGAGGAAGACGCGGGCAAGTCGCTGCACGAAGACTTCGCAGGCATGACCGGCATCGACCTGAACCGCGCCGGCACACCGCTGCTCGAAATCGTGACGGAGCCGGAAATGCGCAGCGCGGCCGAAGCCGTGGCTTACGCCAAGGCGCTGCACGGTCTGGTGGTGTGGCTCGGTATTTGCGACGGCAACATGCAGGAAGGTTCGTTCCGTTGCGACGCCAACGTGTCCGTGCGCCCGGTCGGCCAGAAGGAGTTCGGCACGCGCGCCGAAATCAAGAACCTGAACTCGTTCCGCTTCCTCGAAGAGGCGATTCAGTACGAAGTGCGTCGTCAGATCGAACTGATCGAAGACGGCGGCACGGTGGTGCAGGAAACGCGTCTGTACGATCCGGACAAGAAGGAAACGCGTTCGATGCGCAGCAAGGAAGACGCGCACGACTACCGCTACTTCCCGGACCCGGACCTGATGCCGCTCGTGATTGACAGCGAATGGGTCGAGCGCGTGCGTGCATCGTTGCCGGAACTGCCTGCCGGCATGCAGGCGCGCTTCGTCGAGGCGTACGGTCTGTCGGACTACGACGCCGCTGTGCTCACGCAATCGAAGGCGCAGGCTGCGTACTTCGAAGCGGTGGTCGCCAAGGCAGGCAAAGCGAGCGCCAAGCCTGCCGCCAACTGGATCATGGGCGAACTGTCGTCGCTGCTGAACCGCGAAGACATCGGCATCGACGCCAGCCCGGTGTCGAGCGCACAACTCGCCGGTCTGCTCGCCCGTATCGCCGACAACACGATCTCCAACAAGATCGCCAAGGAAGTCTTCCAGCTGATGTGGGAAGAGCGTGCGACCGACGAGGGTGCCGCCGACCGCATCATCGAAGCGAAGGGCCTCAAGCAGATCACCGACACGGGCGCGATCGAGAAGATCATCGACGAAGTGCTGGCGGCGAATGCCAAGTCCGTCGAGGAATTCCGTGCGGGCAAGGAGAAGGCGTTCAACGCGCTGGTCGGTCAGGCGATGAAGGCCACGAAGGGCAAGGCCAACCCGGCGCAGGTCAACGAACTGCTCAAGAAGAAGCTCGGCGCGTAATGTCGGTCGGCTGATGGACTGACGGACGCAAGAGAAGGAAGGGCGCGGTAGCCGGATCGGCACCGCGCCCTTTTTTTGTACCCCCCGCAATTTGCGCCATACTGCCAACTAACTTTTCACGCAGGAGTTGGCGATGTTCGAGAAATACCGCGTACCGTTCGGCAAGAAGCTGGACCTCTCAAGCTTCGACCCTGCCGACAAACCGTTCTCCGGCGACAACAAGGACGACGACAAGACGCGTCTGGCCGAGCTGGCGCTCAAACTCGACGAATTGCAGACGGTCCTGCACGCCAACAGCAAACATCGTGTCCTGCTGGTGCTTCAGGGCATGGACACCAGCGGCAAGGACAGTACCATTCGCGCGGTGTTCCAGAACGTCGATCCGCTGGGCATCCGCGTGGCCAACTTCAAGTCGCCCACACCCATCGAACTGTCGCGCGACTTCCTCTGGCGCGTTCACATGGTGGTACCCGCGGCGGGTGAACTGACGATCTTCAATCGTAGCCACTACGAAGACGTGCTCATCACGCGTGTGCACGACTGGATCGATGCGGACGAGTGCAAGCGCCGCTACACGCACATCAACAACTTCGAGCAACTGCTCGTCGACAACAACACACACATCATCAAGTGCTTCCTGTACATCTCGTCGGAGGAGCAGCGCAAGCGGCTTCAGGAGCGTATCGACGATCCCAACAAGCACTGGAAATTCGAGCTGGGCGACCTCAAGGAACGCAGCTTCTGGCCGCAATACACAAAGGCCTACGAGGCGGCTTTATCGGCGACCTCGACGGAACACGCACCGTGGTATATCGTCCCTTCCGACTCAAAACGCCACCGTAATCTGATGGTGGCAGAGTTGCTGGTGCACGCCCTGAGCGAGCTGAACCTGACGTATCCGCCGGGCAGGCCCGAGTTGACGGGCATGAAGGTGGAGTAGTGAGGAAATGCGGCGGCGCAGCACCGCGGCGAACATAACGACGGGCAAGCAGTGAACGGCCGCGGCAATTCACGGCTGTTTTATCAGTAGAAACAGGCGCGACCGGGAGGGCGGGGGCTCGACTGGCGTCCGCGTCGCATGGGGAAACGGGGAAGAAGATGAGTGACGAGAACGCCCGCCGGCCGTTGCCGGGGGACGCGGCTGCCCACGGGCATGGTGAAGCCGCCAGGACGACGGGGCAGCCGGGGAGTGGCGCGAATGGATCGAAGGGTTCGCGCCGCTGGGTCGCGGGTTTGGTCACTGTGGCGATCATCGCTGGCGGGGCCACGTGGTTGCGCTCGCGCGGTGCCGAGAAGACCGTGAAGGCGGCGGCTGCACCGTCCGTCACGGCCGCGACCGTCGAAACGCGCGACGTCCCCGTCCGGCTCATTGCCAATGGCACGGTCACGGCGCGTCAGACCATCGACGTCCGCCCGCAAATCTCCAGCACCATCCGTCAGGTGCATATCAAGGAAGGCGATTTCGTCAAAGCCGGACAACTGTTGTTCTCGCTCGACGCCCGCATGGACGAAGCGAACCTCAAGAAAGTGCAGGCGCAACTGGCGAAGGACGAAGCCGATCTCGCCAATGCCCGCCGCACGCTCGCGCGCACCAAACAACTGATTGCCGAGCACTTCGTCTCGCAAAGCGCGCTCGACACGGCGCAAAGCGGTGTGGACAGCCTCACTGCGCAGGTGGCCGCCGACCGGGCGGCGATTGCCGCGAGTCAGGTAGCGGTCGATTACAACCAGATCCGTGCGGGCATCGACGGACGCACCGGCGCGATCAACGTGCATCCGGGCAGTCTGGTGACGCCAGGGGGCGCAGCGCTCGTGAGCATCACCCAGCTCGATCCGATTGACATCAGCTTCACGCTGCCCGAAGGGGCGCTTGCCGAATTGCAGGCAGCGCGCGCGGGCGGCCCGGTCGCCGTGACGGCCACGCTCGGGACCACGGGCGTGAACGTCTCCGGTCAGCTCAGCTTCATCGACAACGCGGTGGATTCGCAGACGGGCACGATTCGCCTGAAGGCCGCCTACGACAACCGGGACGCGAAGCTGTGGCCGGGCATGTATCTGAACGTCGCGGTCATTGGGCGCGTGCTCAAGCAGGCGAGCGTCGTGCCGCCGCAGGCGGTGCAGACCGGGCCGGACGGCAAGTTCGTCTACGTGATCGGCGGTGACGGTAAGGTCAGTGCCAAGCCGGTCAAGGTCGGCTACGTGGAAGCGAAGCTCGCGGTCGTCGACGGCGTGCCAGCCGGGGCGAAGGTCGTGCAGGAGGGCGCAGAAAACCTGCGTCCGGGTAATAAGGTGACGGTCGTGGCGTCGCGCGAAGCGGGCGCCGGTGCTGGCGGCGGTTCAGGGAAAGCGCCATGAACCTCTCAGAACTCTGTATCCGCCGGCCGGTCATGACGATTCTGCTGTGCGTGGCGGCTGTCGTAGCCGGTCTGATCGCGTACGGACAGATTCCGATTTCCGCCCTGCCCAGCTACAACTCGCCGGTGATTCAGGTCACGGCCACGCTGCCGGGCGCGAGTCCGGAGACGATGGCCGCGTCGGTCGCGGCACCGATGGAAAAGCAGTTCTCGACGATTGCGGGTGTGGCGGTCATCAGTTCGACCAATACACAGGGCACCACATCGATCATCATCGAATTCGACAGCGACCGCGATATCGACGCAGCGGCCGTCGACGTGCAGGCGGCGCTGTTCCGCGCGCAGCGCAAGCTGCCGGTGGAGATGACGACACCGCCGTCGTATCGCAAGGTCAATCCGGCCGACGCGCCGATTCTGTTCCTTGCGATGAACTCGCCGTCGATGTCGCTCGCCGAGCTGGACGACTACGCGGAAAACCTCGTCTCCCCCACGCTCTCCACGCTGCCCGGCGTGGCGCAGGTGCTGATCTTCGGCCAGAAGCGCTTCGCCGTACGCGTGAAGGCACGCCCGGATGCGCTCGCCGCGCGCAAGCTCACGCTCGACGACGTGGCACGTGCACTGGCCTCGGCCAACGCGAACAGCCCGGTGGGCACGCTCGACGGCAGCCGTCAGACGCTGACCATCGAGGCCAACCGTCAGATGACAAAGGCCGACCAGTTCGCGAACCTCATCATCGCCAGCGTCAACGGCAGCCCTGTGTATCTGCGCGATGTCGCGGACGTGCAGGACAGCGTCGAATCGGTGAAGACGGGAAGTTGGGTCAACAGCGAGCGCTCTATCGTGCTCGCGGTGCTGCGTCAGCCCAATGCGAACACGGTCGCGACGGTCGATCAGGTGAAGGCGGCGCTGCCGCGACTCGCAGAGCAGATGCCGCAGTCGATTCAGGTCAAACTGCTCAACGACCGTTCTGTGTCGATTCGTGAGTCCATCGACGACGTGCAGTTCACGCTCGCGCTCACGGTGATTCTCGTGACGCTGGTGATCTTCCTTTTCCTGCGCCGTCTGGCCGCCACGCTCATTCCGGTGATGTCGCTGCCGGTGTCGCTGATCGGCACCGTCGCGCTGATGAAGGGCATGGGCTACTCGATCGACAACATCTCGCTGCTGGGCATCACGCTCGCCGTGGGTCTGGTGGTCGACGACGCCATCGTGATGCTGGAGAACATCGTGCGTCATATCGAGAACGGCGTGCCTCCGTTGCGCGCCGCGCTCGTCGGTTCGCGCGAGATGGGCTTCACGATTCTCTCGATCTCGATTTCGCTGGTGGCGGTGTTCATCCCCATCTTCTTCATGCCGGGCGTGATCGGGCTGATGTTCCATGAGTTCGCGGTGGTCGTGTCGCTGGCGATTCTGGTGTCGGCGGCCGTGTCGCTCACGCTGATTCCGATGTTGTGCAGCCGCTATCTCAAGCACGAGCAGGACGAAGGCCTCGGCCTGCGTGCCACGCAGTGGTTCGAGGACGGCTTCGTGTGGGTGCAGGACGCCTACGTGCGCAGCGTCGATTGGTGTCTCGCGCGCCGCAAGTGGGTGATCGGCGCAGCGGGGGCCACGTTCATTGCGACGGGCGTACTGTTCGCTACGATCCCGAAGGGCTTCTTCCCGAGCGAAGACATCGGGCAGGTGCAGGTGACGGCCGAAGGCGCGCAGGACATTTCGTTCACGGCGATGTCGGCGCTGCTGCGTCAGGCGGGCGACATCATTCGTGCGAATCCGGCGGTGGAGACCGTGATCGTGTCGGCCAACGACAGCAATCAGGGCCGCATGTTCATCAACCTGAAGCCGCACGGCGAGCGGCCGCACATGAGCGAAGTGCTCGAAGAATTGCGGCGTGACGTCAAACAGGTGCCGGGCCTGAACGTCTACTTCAATCCGGTGCAGAACCTGCAACTGGGCGGCAAGCAGAGCAAGAGCCGCTATCAGTACGTGATGCAGAGCGTGAAGCCAGGCGAGATGCAGTTGTGGTCCGACCGGCTGATGAATCTGATGCGTGCCGATGCGATCTTCCGCGACGTGACGACGGACGCGCAGATGAAAGGCTTGCAGGCGCAACTGACCATCGACCGCGACAAGGCGAACACGCTGGGTGTCGCCATCGGCGATATCCGTAGTGCGCTTTACAGCGCGTTCGGCGAGCGTCAGGTGTCGACGATCTACACGCCGAGCGACAGCTATCAGGTGATTCTGCAAGCGGACGACAACGATCGCCGCGACGAAGGCGCGTTCGACAAGATCTACGTGCGCGGCAAGGGCGGTGCGCTGGTGCCGCTCTCGGCCGTGGCGACCGTCGAGCGCAAGATGGGGCCGGTGTCGGTCAACCATCAGGGCCAGTTGCAGGCCGTCACGCTGTCGTTCAACCTTGCGCCGGGTGCCGCGCTGGGCGATGCCTCGAAGAAGATCGTGGGCTTCCAGCAGCAGTTGGGCTTCCCGCCGAGCATTATCACAAGCTGGGGCGGCGATGCAGCCGCGTTCCAGAAGTCGCAGTCGAGTCAGGTGGTGCTGCTGGTCGGCGCGTTGCTGGTGATCTACGTGCTGCTCGGCGTGCTGTACGAGAGCTACATCCATCCGATAACGATTCTGGCCGGTTTGCCGTCGGCGGCGGTCGGCGCGCTGATCACGCTGCGTCTGTTCGGCCTGGATCTGTCGCTCATCGCGGTGATCGGCATTCTGATGCTGATCGGTATCGTGAAGAAGAACGCCATCATGATGATCGACTTCGCGCTCGACGCGCAGCGCAATGGCGGCATGACGCCGCTTGAGGCGATTCGTCAGGCCTGTGCGCTGCGTTTCCGTCCGATCATGATGACGACGCTGGCGGCGCTCATGGGCGCGTTGCCGATTGCGCTGGGGCTGGGGGCGGGGGCGGAGCTGCGCCAGCCGCTCGGTCTGGCCGTCGTCGGCGGGTTGTTGTTCTCGCAGGTGATCACGCTCTACATCACACCGGTCATCTATCTGTATCTCGACCGCTTCGCCGGTAATGGGCCGCTCGTGCTGCCCGGTGACAAGGCGGCGAACGACGGTGGTGGAAAGCACGACGGCAGCCACGACGCCACCGACGTCAATGTGCACAAGACCAGCCACGTCCACTAAGCGTTGACGAAACCGACGGCGCGCAGCGGCATTTTCTGCCTGCTGCGCGCCATCGACCCTCCCCTAAGGCGCCAGGCCCCCTCCCGTTTGCCACGCAAACCATGCAAATTGGCTTGTGAATCCGCTGATTCCTGACGTTTGCGCAAACTTTTGTAGGCCCTTGGTTTGCGTTTAGTCACATTCCTATTTTTAAGTTGATGTAGCCGGCGGCGTTCTGCTGTCCGGTATCCACAGCCCGCCTTGTTTTCACGCCCATTTCGCGACGATTTTCGCGACTGTCGAGGCGCGTCCGGAGGTATCGGAAATGGCGCGCGAATGGGCGATTTCATGCTTGCGACGAATGTCAATTTGCGAAAGCTGCGCGACGCACGCGACAACGCGACGACGCACATTCGGGCATAAATCGCCCCAGTCGTTGCGAGCGGGTCTCTCGGATCGTGACGTCGTTTCCTTAAATCTCTCCAATCCCTCAAACCTCGGACTCGAAAAATGAACGTATTCACAGAAGCGAACGCCGTCACGCAAATCAAACACAAGCTCGCCTCGCGACTGAACAAGCGCGGCCAGCGCGGGGTCACGCTGGTGGAACTCTCGGTTGCCGTCGCCGTGATGGGCCTGATCATGGCCGGGGCGATGGTCGGTGTGCCGCGCCTGATGAACAGCGTGAAGCTGTCGCAGGAGATGAAAGATTGGCAGATGTCGGTCCTTGCGGTGCAGAACGCGGTGGCGTCCGGGACGCTGATCGCAGGGCAGACCAAGCAGGCGGATATTCGTCCGACGGCGATTGCCGAGCCGTTCAACCGGCCCGCTGGCACCACCACGATCCTGAATCGTTTCGGTGGCGAAATCACGATCGACGCGGTCCAGGCGGGTGGCTATCCGTCGAGCGGTGTGACGGTGAAATCGGTCGGTTATCCCAGCTCTCAGTGCGAAGACTTCGCCGCCAAGATGAACGGTCTGTTCGCCACGCTGAGCATCAACGGCAACGTCATCAAATCCAAAGCCGAAAACAAGATCGATCAGATCAGCAAGTCGTGCACGCAGGACAGCAACAGCGCGACCATGACGCAAGCCGATATCGAATTCACCATCGCTGGCTGAGAAGTCATCTCGGGGATCTGACCAAAGACCAAAGGCGGACAGAACATGACTCTTCCAGGAATGCGTGTTGCGGTGCTCGCTTCGATGTTGGGGGGCGCGGTGCCATCGACCCTGGCGGCGGAAGCGGCGTCCGGCACGGACGTGACGTGGATGCTCGCGAGCCACAAGCCGCTGATGCAATCGCTTGGCGGTGGTCGTCACGACAACGTGGAGGCCGTGCCCGAGCCGCCCAGTCCGCAGGCCCCTGCGCCCGACGCTTTCGACGAAGCGCAGCGCCACGTGCAGACGGTGCGCGTCACGGCGTCGGCGGTGGTGCCAGCCACTGCCCCGCTACCGTCTCCGACTGCGATGGAGCTTGCCCTGCAACCGTCGGACGGCCGCGTTTCTCAGGCCGTCCGACGGTATGCCGAGCGCAATGGCTGGCAACTCGCGTGGGAGATCGAGCGTGATTTTCCCATCGAGTATCCCGCCACGTTTCGCGGGGATTTCCTTGGCATCGTCGAGCAGATCGTGCGCTCGTTGCAGAACACCGACGCACCGATACGCGTCAAGGTCTACGAGGCCAACCGCGTGTTGCGCGTCGTGCACGCCACACAATAACTTCCGCCTTGCCCCGCGCACGGCGAACCACATCGGAAGCGGTCATCCATGAGAAAGCATCTCGGCGTGTTGTGCGCCATCACGTTACTGACAGCGTGCGGCACGCCGGGCCTGCTGTCGAAAACCGACGAGAACGTTACACAGGTGCGCGAGACGATGCGCACCGCCAACGACGCCCACGCAGCAACGGCCATAGGCGCCATCGAACATGTCGATGGCGCCTGGCTGTCAAAAAAATCAGTCGCGGTCAGCGCGACGATCACACTCCCCGAATTCTTCGCGCGTCAGGTGCGCTTCTCTACCGGCGCTCCCCTGCCCATGTCGGTGCTGCTCGCGCAAGTGGCGCGAGGCCACGGCCTGACGATTCGCATGGCGTCCGATGTCGCTTGCGATGGCGGTGCGTCGTCCCGCGATGGCCGGGGCGGTCGCGGCGGGGCCGCAGGCGCGACGCAACGCTTCCAGGTCAACTGCACCGAAAGTGGCGAGCCTGCCGTGCCGCTGCAATACCACGGCTCACTGTCCGGGCTGCTCGACACCATTGCACATCGATCCGGCACGCACTGGTCCTATCGCGATGGCGTCGTGCAATTCGCGCGATACGTCACCCGAACCTTTCAGATCAAGATGATGCCGGGTAGCTCAACGTACACGGCGTCGGTCGGCAAGGCGTCAAGAATGAAGGCGGATCGCGGCGCATCCGGCGGCGGTGGCGGGACGTCGGCGGGCGGCGTCGATCTGAGTTTCAACGCCGACGCGAACGTCACGGTCGAGTCCGAACTGGATTACTGGACGGATCTCGTCAAAACCGTCACCGACATGCTCTCGCCGAGCGGTCGCGTCACGCCGTCGGTCGTCACGAGTTCGCTCGTCGTCACCGATACGGCCGATGTCGTCGAGCGCGTCGCGCGATACGTGGAATCGGAGAATGCGGTGCTTGGCCGTCAGGTGAAGCTGCGCGTACAGGTCTACTCCGTCACGCTTGACGAAAACTCAGCGGCGGGCATCGACTGGGATCTTGTCTATCGATCCGCAAGCGGCTTCGTGGCGGGCCTGAGCGGCCCGGCGCTGGGCGGCGCGCTCATGACGCGCAAGGGCGGGCTGGGCATCCGCACGATCCCGAACGGGCGTCTGGCCGGGTCTACCGCGTTCATCAAGGCGCTGAGCAAGCAGGGGCGCGTGAGTACGGTGATCGACACGACCGTCGTCACGCTGAACAACCAGCCTGCGCCGGTGGCCGTCACACAGAACCGGGGGTTCGTCGCGCAGACCAAGATGACGCCCGGCAACTACGGTGGACAGGCTGTCGTGACGGCTGAACAATCGGTGCTCACCACGGGCTTCGTCATGAACCTGTTGCCGACGTTGATGGATAACCGGAGCGTGATGCTGCAAGTGCAGATCGATATGTCGGACCTGAAGAAGCTCGACAAGATCAATCTGCGCACCGGCAAGGAAGCGCCGAGCGGCGGCGATGGCGAGTCGTCCGGCAACGGCTCGAACGTGCGCGCCGCCGTCAGCGGAAAAGGCGCGAGCGTCGAAATCGGTGGCAAGGACGACGATCGTGGTCGCAACGACGACGGCCTCGGTGCAGGCACATTCATGCAGTTGCCCATTACTTCGTCGCTGCAAACGATGCAGCGCGCGTCGCTCAAGTCGGGCGATACGCTGGTGCTCAGCGGCTTCCGTCGCAAGGACGACAACACCGAGCGCGATGGCATCTTCAATTACGAAGGGGGCACGAAGGAGGCGAATCAACACGTGAACGAGGTCGTCATCATGATCTCGCCGGAACTGACCGAGGGCGTGTGAGATGGGACGCGCACTGTCCAACCACCTCGTGATCGGCGCGCAATGGGAGACGCTGATCGGTCTCGAAAAGGAGATGGCCGAGATCCGCAGTCTCGCGCGCAGCCGCGACGCCTCGCACTTCACCGTCACCGATGACGGGGCAGGCACGCGCACCGTGGGGCTGCTCTCGCTGTCCGAAGTGCCGCAGACGGACGCCGCTACGGCCAGGTACGCGCTTGCGGCGGTGCTGTGCACGCTGGTCGACGGACCGAACGTCGCGTTCATGCATCCGGACCCCGACGACCCCGCCAAGGCGGTATTCGTGACGTTGCGCGACCATCGTCCCGAACTTGATCTGGAGGTCCCGGCGTCGCAGTTGAAGCATCGTCTCGATCAGTGGGCGGCGGAGGTCGAAGGGCCGGTGACGGTCGCCGGGGTGATGCGCACCGATCTGCCGCATGCCGACGTCATCCTCACGCTCGACGACATCGCCGCCGCTGCAGTTCGCGAGGCAACGCCCGAGACACGTATTAAGCCGGTGCGTCAGGCGCTCCCGGTGCGTCAGCTGAGAATCGCCGCTGCGGTGCTGACGGTGCTCGCGGTCATCGCTGGCGCAGCGTACGGGGGGTGGCAATGGTACGAGAGCGTTCAGCGCGAAAAGCTCGCGGCAGCCAATCGCGTCGATCCTGTCGAGGCTTACAAGCAGGCGCTGACGCGGGCACTCGCCGACGAGTCGTTCTCGACCGGCGCATCCTACGCAAGGCATTTGCAGCGCGCGGTGCAACAACTGCCTGCGAGTGCGGGTGGATGGAGACCGGCATCCATCGACTGCAAGGCACGGACTTGCGAGATCGAATGGCGACGGCTCGAAGGCGGCACCTTCGATCTGCTGCTGTCACAACGTCCTCATGCGCAGATTGTCGATCTCGATCATGCGAAGGAGCGCTTCGTGCTACCCGAGGACGATGCCACCTCGGCAAGCACCGTCGCCGCATCGCTCGGTGCAGCCAAAAGCGAAGCGCGCACACCGGCAGACACACCCGCCATCGAAGCGCTCGAAGACGATGGCGATGCCCGCGTCGCCCCCATCCCGCGCAATCAGTTTCTGCGCACGGCGGGGGCGCGGCTGCAAGCGCTTGGCGACTACGGCATGGATATCGCGCTGACGATGCCCGAGCCCCTGGTGCCGGTGCCACCGGGTGCGGCCTCGCGCGACGACGTGCCACCCCCCATCTCGAAAGGTGAATGGAAGATGGCGGGGCATCTGGCGTTCTTCGACTCTGTCTCGGGCCTGATGATGCGCGCGGGCAACATGTCCCTCGGCGAGCTGAAGATCGTCATCGACGACGGCAAACCCGTCTTCTCCGCACAAGGAACCTACTATGTTCACTAAGTTGCTCCGTGGCGCCGTATGGGCGACGGCGACGCTGCTGTCGGCGAGTGTCCATGCCGAAGAGACGATCGACGCCTTTGCGCGGGCGCATCTCAAGGCCTCGCAGGAGGCGCAGGACGCCAAACAGGCGCAAGCCAAAGCACAGGCGGCGGGGGACGGGAAGACGCCGACGTTCGCCAAACCCGCGCTGGCCGATGTGCCGCCCGAACTGCTGTTTATCTACGGTGTGGAGAACGCCTCCGTGGCATATCTGCGTGTAGACGGCAAGTTCGGACGCAACGTGGCGAAAGGCGACAAGGTCGGGCTCTGGCAGGTCGTGCAGATCGGCGACGATTTCGTCGACATTCGACGCGGCGCGCGGCAACAACGGTTGCTGTTGCCCAACGCCTTCGGCGAAGCGCCGTCATCTTCCGAGCAGACGAGTCGGCGCGTCCCGGGGCAAGCGCATGGCGACGATTACTGAACGGCTGCGTGCCACGCTGGCGCACCTCGGACGACGCGGGCACACGCGTGCCATCGTCCGCCCTATTGCCGATCTGCGCGAGTCCGACATTCAGACGTTCGGCTGGCGACAGGACCTCGGTATCACGCTCGCAGGCGCGGAACATGGCGCGCTGGTGCTCGTTGCGATGAAGCCCCGTCTGTACCTTGTACTGCTCGAAAACAACACGTTCGTGCGCATGCAGGGTTCCGATCTGCTCGAACGCTTCGACCGTGCCGTGCGTGCCAAGCACCGGCTGGACCTTGAAGGCATCTACGTCGGCACGACAGAAGAAATCCTGCTGATGCAGTCGCGCCTTCAGCAGCAAGGGGACGACGGCAGCCAGGTGGGTGAGCAGCGTACCGGTGCGTATCGCAATTTCGATCTGATCATCGAGCGTGCGGTGGAAGCCGGGGCGTCGGATATCCACTTCGAGTTCCGCGAGGGACGTCATGTTCATGTGCGCATGCGCATTCACGGCAAGCTGCGCATGTCTGCGGAGAGCGATCGTCTTGCCCGCGACTATCACGCCATGCTCGACGCCGTCTCGGCCGCTTATAACTCGCGCGCCGATCCGAGCAGCCGCAGCCACAATCACTTCGACGACGCGCAGCACCAAAGCTGCTCGATTCCGTTGACGATTCGCCAGCGCAAGTACCAACTGCGTTTCCAGAGCGTGAAGGAGAATCGCGGTGTGGACGTGGTGCTGCGTCTGCTGATCAACGAAGCCATGGACGGCGATGTCCTCACGCTCACCCAACTCGGCTATGCCGACGATCAGGTCGAAATTCTGGAAGACGCCGTGCACCGCAGCCCGGGTCTTACGATCATCGCGGGCGAAACCGGCTCCGGAAAGTCCACGACGCTGCGTACGTTGATGACCTACGAGCGCGATTCGGGAAAAAAATTCTTCTCCATCGAGGATCCCGTGGAGTACATCCAGCCGCATATGACGCAGATCCCGATTCAGCGACGCGCGGAAGACGGCCCGGGAGAATCTCCCTTCGGCGCGGCGGCCAAGGTTTTGCTACGCGGCGATCCCGACAAGCTGATGCCGGGCGAGATTCGCGATGCGGAGACCGGCTCGTTCGCCAAGTCGATGACGGAGACGGGCCACCAGGTGTTGTCGACCGTGCACGCGTCGAGCGCGTTCGGCATCGTGACCCGGTTGGTCAGCGACGAAATCGGCATGCCGCTCTCGGCCGTCGCCTCGCCTAATTTCCTCACGGCCATCGTTTATCAGAAGCTCATTCCGGTCCTATGCGCGCACTGCAAGCGAGCCGCGCTGGACGCGCCGGACGTCATCGACGCCGCCACGTTGTCGGTGATCGGCGCACTCGGCATCGACACGTCGAAGGTTTGCGTCGAAGGGCCGGGCTGCGAGCGCTGTTCCGGTCGCGGCACCAGTGGGCAGACGGTCGTGGCCGAAGTGTGTGAGCTGACCGACGAGTTGCTGGATTTGCTGCGCGAGGGGCACTACTGGGACGCGGAGCGTCACTGGCGCGTCTGCCACGATGGAGACCTGACCAGCCCGCACATGACCGGCAAGTCCGCGATGGAGCACGCCATATACAAGATGTCGCAGGGACTGGTCGACCCGCACGATATCGAATCCGCCTTCTGCAAACTCAAGAAATTCCATTTCCGTCAGTCGACGTCGTTGAGCGCCGCTTCGACACGGCGTCTCGCCAGTGTGTGACGACGCGTTGCACGCGTCGATGTCGGCGTAATTCCCCCTCCGATGTTCAGCACCGAATGCCATGATCGAAGCCGCTAATCGTCTGCTCGCCAAAATCTCTCCCGCGCGCGAACCGTATCCCGGCCTGACGAAGGCCAAGCGCCAATTTCGCAAATCCCGTGCCAAGTTTTACAGCGACTTTGCCGACGCTATCGAAGACGGCGCGAACCCGTTCGAACTGTTCTCGCGCCGCTATGCGCGGGCGAAGGAGCGCCGCAATCCGATGGCGCCGTTGTACGCCGTGTGGCGCGACCGGGCCAGTTCGAAAAACCTGCAAAAGTCGTGGGCGGGCACCATTCCCGAGGAGGACCTCGTCGTGATCGCGGCAGGCGAGAAGGGCGATTTGCCCGGCACGTTGCGCTTTCTCGCGCGCGTGGTGACGCTCCAGCAGCAAACGCGTGCGGTCATTGCGGGCGCGGTGGCGTTGCCGATCTTCATGTCGGTATTGCTTGCGGCGATTCAGTTGGGCGTGGCCTACGGCATGATGCCGATCATGACGGAGATCATGCCGCCGGAGAAATTCCCGCTGATCGGCGCGGGCCTCTATGCGATGTCCAGCTTTGTCGCGAGCTGGTGGCCGCTCCTCTATGGCCTGCCGTTCGCGCTTGTCATGCTGATGTCGTTCTCGTTCAGTCGGTGGACGGGACCGCTTCGCCGCCGCTTCGACAACTTCGGCCCCTACGCCGTCTATCGCGACGTGCGCGCGGGAGAGTTTCTGGTGGCGCTCGCCGCGCTCACGAGTGCGAAGACCTCTGTGTTCGACGCCGTCTCGCTGCTGCTTACGCGGGCGTCGCCCTGGTTGCGGTGGCACCTGCTACGCATGCGGGCCTCGCTCAAGAGCGAGCGCAGCATGATCAAGGCGATGGACACGGGCATCTTCAACGAGGAAGTGTTCGATCGGCTCGTCGAGTACTCGGGGCGGACCAACTTCGACGCGGGCATTCGCAAGATCGGGTTGATGACCATCGAAGAGGTCGCAGAACGCATCAAGGCCCGTTCGGCCACGTTACGCTCCGTGCTTCTCGCGCTCGTCGGCCTGACGATCATCTTCACCGTGGGCGGCATGTTGCAGATCGGCCATGCGGCGGGCGAGTACGCCCAATCGATGTTCTGACGATGGTCTCTCTTTTCGAATCCCTGTGGTGCGAATTTCAGACGCTGCCGCGTGAAGCGGTCGCTGCGGCGATGGCCGTACTGGGGCTGTTTACGGGCAGCTTTCTGAACGTTGTCGTCTACCGGCTGCCGCGCATGCTGGAGACGCAGTGGGCGGGCGAAGTCGCGGCGTGGTCCGGACGGATTCCGCCGGTGACGCCGGTCTTCAATCTCGCATGGCCGCCGTCGCGATGCCCGCATTGCGAGTCGCGCATTGCGGCGCGTCACAACTTCCCGGTCGTCAGCTATCTGTGGCTGCGCGGGCGTTGCGCCGCTTGTGGCGCACGGATTGCGCTGCGTTATCCCCTCGTCGAAATAGCTGTCGGCGTGCTGTTCGCCGCGATGGCGTTGACATTCGTACCGTCGAAGCAATACGCCGCGATGCTCGTGTGGTGCGGCTTCGGCGCGACGTCGCTGGCCCTCGCCCTCATCGACATCGATACGCGATTGTTGCCGGACTTGCTCACGTTGCCGTTGCTATGGGCGGGGCTGTTATGCAGCGTGATGGGCGTAACGTTGCCCGTTGACGAAGCGGTGTTGGGCGCCGCGCTCGGGTACGTCGTGTTGTGGACGATCGGATCGGTGTACCGCGCTCTGACGCACCATGATGGCCTCGGCGGCGGCGACGCCAAGCTCGTCGCCGCCTGTGGTGCGTGGCTAGGATGGATCGGCGTGCCGCTCACGCTCGCCTTCGGCGCGATGGCTGCGACGCTGGCGTTCGCGGCCTATGGGCTGGTGCGTGGCCGCGTGCTGCGCGAGCCGATGCCGTTCGGCCCCTGGCTCGTGCTCGGCGCGTTGGCGAGCGCGGTGTGGGGCGAGCCGTTCCTAGACCTGTGGTTGCGCACGAGCGGCTAACGGAGTGGAAGCGGTCATCGTTTCGACGCCGGATGTACCGTCGGGTGCCAAATCGGCAACGGTATGGGCATCGCCACGCGCGCTGACGTTTTCCCCAGCGCCCCGATTCAATGCCCGTGCACTCGCCAGCATCATGTCCGCGGCTTTCTCCCCGATCATCATCGAGGGGGCGTTGGTGTTGCCACCGATGAGCGTCGGCATGATGGACGCATCGACCACGCGCAATCCCTCCACGCCGCGCACCCGCAGTTCCGTGTCGACGACCGACGCCGCATCGCTGCCCATCCGGCAAGTGCCGACCGGGTGATAGATGGTGTCGGCACGCGCACGGATCAACGCCGTCAGCGCTTCGTCCGATTCCACACCCCGGCTGTGCAGCTCTTCTCCGCCGAACTTCGCGAGCGACGGCGCCGCGAGAATGCGCCGAATCACGCGTGCCCCGCGCAGCAGCGTGTCGAGATCTTCCTGCGCTTGCAGAAACGCCGGGTCGATGTGCGGTGCGTCGCGCATGTCGGCTGACGCCAATGTGACGCGTCCACGACTCTTCGGCCGAAGCACGCACGCATGCAACGAGAGGCCGCGCCGCAGATGCAGCCGACGGTTGTGGTTGTCGCAAATGCCCACAAGAAAGTGCATCTGCAAATCGGGCCGCACGAGCGACGGGTCGCTTTTCAGAAAGCCACCGGCTTCCGCCACGTTGCTCGCGAACAGACCGCGCCGGTCGCGCAGGTATTCCATCCCTTGCGTGAGCAGATGCCAAAGCCCTGGCGGTGTATAGCCGACGAGATCGCGATGCGCGATGTATTTGTTGACGATGAAGTCGATGTGATCCTGCAAGTTTTCGCCCACCCCGGGTGCGTCCACCCGCACGTCCAGGCCATGCGCGCGAAGCTGGTCGGCCGGACCGATGCCTGAGCACATCAGCAACTGCGGCGAGTTGAACGCGCCTGCGCTCAGCACGACTTCGGCGCGCGCGTGAATCGTTTGCACGGTGCCTTGCCGTTGCAGCTTGATGCCCGTCGCGCGCTTGCCGTCGAACACAATGCGCTGCACCAGCGCATCGGTGATCACATGCAGGTTATTACGCGTCTTGCCGTGCAAATAGGCGCGCGCCGCGTTCCATCGCTGACCGTCCTTCTGCGTCACCTGATAGATGCCCGCACCTTCGTAATGCTCGCCGTTGAAGTCGTCGCTGACGGGGAATCCCGCTTCGCGCGCGGCGTCGACATAGTGTTGGGAGAACGGATTGACGGTGCGCAGATCGGCGACGTTGAGCGGGCCGCCCGCCCCATGCCATGCGTTCGCGCCGCGCTCGTTGTTCTCGTTGCGACGGAAGTACGGCAGCACGTCGTCCCACGCCCAGCCGGTGCAGCCCGCTTGCGCCCAGTCGTTGTAGTCGTCCGGATGCCCGCGCGTGTAGATCATCGCGTTGATCGAGCTGGAGCCGCCGAGACCGCGTCCGCGTGGCTGATAACCCTGACGTCCCGCCAGTCCCGCCTGCGGTGTGGTGCGATAGCCGTAGTTGCGGCGCGATGCGAACGGCACGAGTGCTGCGAGGCCGAGCGGCAGACGCACGAGGAAGCTGTTATCCGGCGGACCGGCTTCGACGAGTGCAATCGTGCGATCCGGCAACCCGTCCGCCAGACGCGCCGCGAGTGCGCAACCGGCCGAGCCGCCGCCGACAATGACGTAGTCATAGTCCATGCTGTCATCCTCCCTTGGATGGCACTGCTTCAACTTTGTTGTTGAATGCGTTCGCTGCTTTTTGTGCTGCTCGTTCTTATGATGCTTTGCGATGCCTGTGTCTCTCGCCGCTTGCGTCGACCTCCGGGGAGCCTCGTCAACGTCACTTTGCAGCGGCACTCATTGTAGGCAGACAATGCGTGTGCCCGGGGGGGAAGTGAAGCATTCCTCTAATTTGCGCGAGCCTGCGGGCTTAACCGCTATGATGAAATGATCGACTTTAGGTGACCGTCCCGTGCAAGGCATTCGGGATGACGCGCAAGGGAGACACGGATGACTGAAGCCTGGCAGACGCACGACGTCACCAATCAGGTGCCGCCGCTCACGGACTACAACCTCTACGCGCTTGACGCCGCGCTGCAAGCCGCTGTGGCAGCGTTCGACGCGGACTGGCACGTGAAGGAGTTGCATCGTCAGGGCGCACGTGTGGGCGAGGCGGAAGTCCAGCAATGGGCACAGGACGCGAATCGTCACGAACCGGAACTGGAATCCTTCGATTCGCAAGGCAATCGTATCGACCGTGTCGCATTTCATCCCGCGTGGCACTCGCTCATGGGCCTTTTGCGCGGTGCACAACTGCAATCGTTGCCATGGGCGCATCCGCGTGGCGGGGTGATGGCGGCACGCACGGCGTCGTACTTTCTGCACGCGCAGAACGAAGCCGGTTCGCTGTGTCCCACGACGATGACGTTCGCGAGTATCCCGGTGCTGGCGAAGGAGCCAGCGCTCTTCGCCACGATCAAGGACAAGCTGCTCGCGCCGCAGCACGATCCGCGCGACGTGCCGCTCGCACAGAAGCACACCATGCTCGTCGGCATGGGAATGACGGAGAAGCAGGGCGGCTCCGACGTGCGCACGAACACCACGGTCGCGACTGAGCGTGGCAGCGGCGAGTTCTCGCTCGTCGGCCACAAGTGGTTTTTTTCTGCCCCGCAGTGCGACGCGCATCTGGTGCTCGCGCGCGATAGCGACAGCGACGCGTTGTCATGCTTCTTCGTGCCGCGCTACCGGCCCGACGGCCACAAGAACGCGGTGCAGATTCAGCGTCTCAAGGACAAGCTCGGCAATCGCTCGAACGCGAGCAGCGAAGTGGAATTTCAGGGCGCGTACGGCACGCGTGTGGGAGCGCCCGGACGCGGTGTGCCCACGATTATCGAGATGGCGACTTACACTCGGCTCGATTGCGTGATCGGCAGCGCGGCGATGATGCGTACGGGCGTCGTGCAAGCGATTCATCACGCGCGGCATCGCACGGCGTTCGGCGCGAAACTCGTCGATCAGGATCTGATGACGGCGGTGCTTGCCGATCTCGCGCTGGAGTCGGAGGCGGCGACGTGGCTGGCGATGCGACTCGCGCGTGCATTCGACGCGAGCCTGTCAGACGACGATTCATCCGTCGAGCGTGCATGGCGACGCATCGTGCTGCCAGCCGCGAAGTTCTGGGTGTGCAAGCGCGCGCTCGAACTCGCTGGCGAATGCATGGAAGTGTGGGGCGGCAATGGGTATGTCGAGACGGGGCCGCTGGCGCGTCTGTATCGGGAAGCGCCCGTCAATTCGATCTGGGAAGGCTCGGGCAACGTGATGTGTCTGGACGTGCTGCGCGCCATGAGCCGCGAACCGGACGTCGCGCAAAGCTGGTTTCAGTGGCTCGGCGAGCGCGTCGGATCGCACGCGACGCTGCGAGCCGCGCTCGCACAGTTGCATGGCTGGCTCGCCGCAGATCCCGCGTCACACGCGGTGCGCGCGCGTGCCATCGCGCAACAGATCGTGTTGCTGTCACAAGCGGCGTTGCTGCTGGAGCATGCGCCGTCCGAGCTGGCGCACGGGTTCGTCGAGAGCCGGTTCGCGAATGCAGGTGGACGTGTCTATGGCGTGATGCCGGACACGATTCCTGTCGGTGTGCGACGCGCTTGGCTCGACAGGGCGTTTCTTGCATGAGGCACGAAGCAAGACATGAGGCGTCGCGCGAAGACGTCACGCATCGAAGCATCGATTTCATATAACGACAACATATCGACACGACGGCGGCCGGAGCACTCACGCACCGGCAGTCGCAGGGAGGAATGGCATGGGACACAAGGACGAGATGGGCGGGGGCGGGCTGCACGAAGCCGCGACATTGCAGGTGTCGCATGACGACGATCTGGCGCGCGCGTTGCTGTTGCCACGCTTCGACGCGATGCGTCACGCGCACGATGCCGCCCCACACGTCGACTGGCCGACCCGCAAGCGTCATCTGACGGCGCTGCTCGGCATGTTGCACAAGTATCGTGAGCCCTTTGCGAGGGCCATCGATGAGGACTTCGGCGGGCGGTCGACGGAAGAGACCGACATGCTCGAATTGTTTCCCTCGCTGGGCAATCTGAAGCATGCGCTGTCGCACACGCGTCGCTGGATGCGTGGCTCTTCGGGTTGGGCGAACCTCTGGCTCCTGCCTGCGCGACGCGCCATCGTCCCCCAGCCGCTGGGTGTCGTTGGTGTCATCGTGCCGTGGAACTACCCGCTGTTTCTCGCCATCGGTCCGCTCACGGATGCACTGGCCGCAGGCAATCGCGTGATGATCAAGGTCTCGGAAGTCACACCGCGTTTTGCGGAAGTGTTCGCGTCGGCCGTTGCCGAGACGTTCCCGCCGGAATGGGTGACAGTAGTGACGGGCGACGCGCAGGTCGCACGCGCCTTTTCCTCGCTACCGTTTGACCATCTTCTGTTTACCGGGGCGACGTCGATTGGGCATCACGTAATGCGCGCGGCGAGCGAGCATCTCACGCCGGTGACGCTGGAACTCGGCGGCAAGTCGCCCGCGATTATCGGCCCGGGCGCGCGCTGGGAACACGCGGTGGAGCGCATCATGCTCGGCAAGCTGCTCAATGCGGGGCAGACGTGCGTCGCCCCCGACTACGTGCTGGTGCCGCGCGAAAAACTCGATACTTTCGTGGCGACGGCGCGACAGGTGGCGTCGCGCCTGTACCCTGATGCCGTGAACAACTCGCAATACACGAGCATCGTATCGGCGCGTCACTTCGAGCGATTGTCCGGGCTGGCGGGCGAGGCGGTGGCGCAGGGCGCGACGTCCCACGCATTGTTCGATGCACCGGCGCAGGCGGCGCGCAGACGTCTGCCGCCGGTCGTGCTGACGGGCGTGCACGATGGCATGCGCGTGATGCGCGAGGAGATCTTCGGACCGCTGCTCCCGGTGGTGCCCTACGACGATCTGGACGCCGCGATTGCGTACGTGAATGAGCGTCCGCGTCCGCTCGCGCTTTACATGTTCGACACCGACAACGCGCGCATCGATCAGGTAGTGGACGGCACCATCTCCGGCGGTGTGACGATCAACGACACGCTGCTGCACGTGGCCGAGCATTCGTTGCCGTTCAGCGGCGTGGGGCCGTCCGGCATGGGCGGCTATCACGGCGAGGCGGGCTTCCGGACGTTCTCGAAGGAGAAGCCGATCTTCCGTCAGGCACGCTGGAATGGCGGTGGTCTGCTCAACCCGCCGTACGGCAAGCGGTTCGCCGCGATGATGAAGCTGCTGCTGCGCTGAGGGCCGGGCACTTCGTCACAGTCCATCGCCGTAGTACGACCAGGCTGCCCAAAACAAATCTATGGTCACCCCCGTTTTTGCAAGACTGATTTGATGCAGTGTTTGGCTTGCCTAAATCTATCCGGCGTCGAT
>NZ_CABPSP010000011.1 GCF_902459765.1 Pandoraea anapnoica
GACAACGGTGACGGCACAGGAAATATGAGCGGTGATTGTCGGTGCCCTGATTGCGTCACAGGCGTTGCCGTTGCTGGGCATTCGCCCGGACCTGCCGGTACGTCCGGGGGTCATTCTGGCAGCACCGACCTCTGATACGCCGCCGGACGACAAGCCGCCGCGTGGTTAATCGACAACGGTGACGGCACAGGAAATATGAGCGGTGATTGTCGGTGCCCTGACGGAGCGACTTTCAGGTGGAGCGGAGTCAGGGTACCGGCAAGCGCCGCGGGTTTGGGGGTGAGTCAAGGGTCGAGGGGATGGAACGGCGGGCGGCGTCGACGAACAGATAGCGCGTGAGCAAAAAGGGCAATTCGATTAGTCGAATTGCCCTTTTTGCATACTACAGAAGCCAAAAAATAGAAAAAGGCGGCCCGGTATAACCCGAAGCCGCCTTTCGCACTTGCCGAAGACTACCGGCAAGTTCCGGGACTTACATCCCCGGCATCATCAGCGAGTTGGCGTTGTGCATGATCCACAGCGAGCCGACGAGCACGATGGCGACGATCAGCACGGTGAACAGGAACGCCATCACATTCCAGCGTTGTTCCGACGAGCGGTCCATGTGCAGGAAGTAGATCAGGTGGACGATGATCTGGATCAGTGCGGCGCCGAGAATCAGCGGGAGCACCGTCGAGGGAGGCATCGTGCCGTCCATCACCAGCTTGAACGGGATGACCGTCAGGATCACGGCGAGCACGAAGCCGATCAGGTACGACTTCACGCTACCGTGGCTGCCACCGGCTGCGTTGTGGCCAGCGTCGTGGCCGTGCGATTGCACCGATTTGGTATTGCTCATTACATCGCTCCCATCAGGTACACGACCGTGAACACGCCGATCCAGACCACGTCCAAGAAGTGCCAGAACAGCGAGAGGCACTGCAGACGCGTCGTGTTGGTCGACGTCAGGCCCTTCTTGGCGATCTGGAACATCAGCACGGCCATCCACAGCAGGCCCGAGGCCACGTGCAGACCGTGCGTCGCCACCAGTGCGAAGAACGACGACAGGAAGCCGCTACGGTTCGGACCTGCGCCTTCGAGGATCAGGTGATGGAATTCATAGAGTTCCATCGCGATGAAGCCCGCGCCCAGCAGCCACGTGATGGCCAGCCAGCCCATCACGGCGCCCTTCTTGCCGTTGTGCAGGCCGATCATGGCGAAGCCATACGTGATCGACGAGAACAGCAGGATGAACGTTTCGACCAGCACGAACTTCAGGTCGAACAGTTCCTTGCCCGTGGGGCCACCCGCCGTCGAGTCACGCAGCACCGCGAAGGTGGCGAACAAGCTGGCGAACAGCACCAAGTCGGTCATCAGGTACACCCAGAAACCGAAGATCGTATTGCCGCCGGTGTCGTGGTGCGCGTGGTCGTGCGCATGCGCATCGGCATGCGCGCCCGTGTGTTTGAGAACTTCGCTCGTCATGATTAAGCCTTTGCTGCTGCGGCCAGTGCCTGATGGTGAGCCGATTCAATGGCCACCACTTCCGGCGACTGCACGTAGTAGTCGATCGAATCGTTGTTGCTGCGGCAGATGAACGTCACGATCATGCCCACGAAGCCAACGATGGCGAGCCACCAGATATGCCAGATGGCGGCGAAACCGAACACCAGCGAGAACGCACTGATGATGAAACCGGCGCCGGTGTTCTTCGGCATGTGAATCGGGGCGTAGCTCGTCTTCAGATCGCTCTTGATGCCGTGTTCCTTGCGATAAGCCAGCTCGTCGATGTCATGCACGCGCGGCTCTTCGGCAAAGTTGTAGAACTGCGGCGGCGACGACGTCATCCACTCCAGCGTACGGCCGTTCCAGGGGTCACCCGTAGTGTCGGCCAGCGCCTTGCGGTTCTTGATCGACACAACCAGTTGCAGCACCTGGAAGCCAATACCTGCGGCGATGAACAGTGCACCGATCAGCGCAGCGATCAGCCACGGCTGCCATGCCGGGTTGTCGTAGTGGTTCAGACGACGGGTCATGCCCATCAGGCCGAGCACGTACAGCGGCATGAATGCGAGGTAGAAGCCGATCAGCCAGCACCAGAAGCTTGCCTTGCCCAGACGCTCGTCGAGCTTGAAGCCGAAAGCCTTCGGGAACCAGTAGTTCATACCGGCGATGTAACCGAACAGCACACCACCGATGATCACGTTGTGGAAGTGAGCAATCAGGAACAGCGAGTTGTGCAGCACGAAGTCGGCGCCCGGCACAGCCAGCAGCACGCCCGTCATACCACCGATCACGAACGTGACGATGAAGCCCAGCGTCCACAGCACCGGCGTCGTCATTTGCACGCGACCACGGTACATCGTGAACAGCCAGTTGAAGATCTTCACGCCGGTCGGGATCGAGATGATCATCGTCGCGATACCGAAGAACGCGTTCACGCTTGCGCCCGAACCCATCGTGAAGAAGTGGTGCGCCCACACGAGGAACGACAGCACCATGATCGCAGCCGTGGCGTACACCATCGACTTGTAGCCGAACAGCTTCTTGCCCGAGAACGTCGAAATGATTTCCGAGAAGATACCGAACGCCGGCAAGATCAGGATGTACACCTCAGGGTGACCCCAGATCCAGATCAGGTTGATGTACATCATCGGATTGCCGCCCAACTCATTCGTGAAGAAATGGAAGTCGAGATAGCGATCCAGCGAGAGCAGGCCCAGCGTCACGGTCAGGACCGGGAACGCGGCGCACACCAGCACCATCGTGCACAGGGACGTCCACGTGAAGATCGGCATCTTCATCAGGTTCATGCCCGGTGCGCGCATCTTCAGAATCGTGACGACGAAGTTCACACCCGTGAGCAACGTCCCCAGACCTGAAATCTGCAAGGCCCAGATGTAGTAATCCACCCCCACGCCCGGGCTGTATTGAATGCCCGAGAGCGGCGGGTAAGCCAGCCAGCCAGTACGTGCGAATTCACCCACGCCCAGCGACAGGTTCACGAGCACGGCGCCTGCGGCAAACAGCCAGAACGACAGCGTGTTCAGGAACGGGAACGCCACGTCGCGCGCGCCGATTTGCAGCGGCACCACGAGGTTCACGAGACCCGTCATGAAAGGCATCGCCACGAAGAAGATCATGATCACGCCGTGGGCGGTGAAGATCTGGTCGTAGTGATCCGGCGGGAGAATGCCGGGCGAGTTGTGCGCAAGCGCCAACTGGGTACGCATCATCATGGCGTCGGCAAAGCCGCGCAGCAGCATGACCAGCGCGACGAGCACGTACATCACGCCGATCTTCTTGTGATCGACGGACGTGACCCACTCGTTCCACAGATACTTCCACTTACCGAAATAGGTGAGCAGGGCAAAAATGCCCAACCCGCCCAGCACCATCATGCCGACCGCGCCGACGATGATCGGCTCGTGGTACGGGATGGCTTCGAGAGTCAGTTTGCCAAACAGTGCTGACATTGTTGATTACTCCTTATGCGCGTGCGCAGCCGGACCGGCGGCGTGCATCGCGTGCGCGCCGGCGTCCATGGCCATGGTCATCGACTGGCCTTGCACGTTGGCTGCAGCGGCCGGAGCCGTTGCGGCGTCGGTGCCCGCGCCCTTCATTTCCATCTTCATGTCCATGCCCTTCATTTCCATGGCACCGTGGTTTTCATGGCCTTCATGCTGCTGAGCCATGCCCGATGCCATCGGGGCGTGCACGATCGACTGGAACATGTTCGCGTCGACCGAGCTGTAGTACGTGACCGGCGTGTTCTCGCTCATCGGCACCAGCGACGCGTAGGCATCGTGGTCGAGCACCTTCTTCGACTCGCGCACCTTCGTGACCCATTGCTGGAAGTCGCCGTCCGTCATCGCCAACGTCTTGAAACGCATGCCCGAGAAGCCGCCGCCGCTGTAGTTCGCCGAAATCCCGTCGTACGAGCCGACGTGGTTGGCGATCAGGTGCAGCTTCGTTTCCATCCCGGCCATCGAGTAGACCTGGCTACCCAATTGCGGAATGAAGAACGAGTTCATGATCGATTCCGAGGTGATCTTGAAATTCACCGGGACATCGACAGGAACGGCCAGTTCGTTGATCGACGCAATGCCCTGTTCCGGGTAGATGAACAACCACTTGTAGTTCAACGCCACCACTTCGACCGTAATCGGCTTCACGTCGCTTTCCAGCGGCTTGTACGGATCGAGTTCGTGGGTGGAGACCCAGGTGATGCGCGCGAGGATCGCAATGATGATGATCGGCACGAGCCAGACCACGACCTCAATGGCCGTCGAGTGCGACCAATTCGGCTCATAGCGCGCCGTCTTGTTGGATGCGCGATATTTCCACGCGAACCAAAGCGTCATCAGAATGACCGGAATCACCACGATCAACATCAGCCATGTGGCCGTGAGGATCAGGTTCTTGTTCTCAATTCCGATCTGCCCCTTAGGGTCGAGCAGCGTCATGTCGCAGCCTGCCAAAAGCAGCGGCGAGCACAAGGCGAGCAGCCTAAACAATCGCGGGTTTCTGTGTTTCTTCATGTCACACGACAGGGTTGAGTTGGCCAGCGAACGGCGCAACACGGGCTTACCGGCCTGATGCAGGGTCGCAGGAGGTTGGCAAGGGTTAGGTGGGACGGGAGCAGTCGTCTCGCCGGTATTGCACCGGTCGAACTACGACGACTGTGTCATCGAAAAGACGGGAACCGGGGCGGATTGCCGCCCGCAGACCTCAAGTCACTGTCCGACTTCTTGTCTTTTACTTCCATCACGGTGCGGCATTATGCCGAAGTTTAATTAGCCCGGACATCGCACACCCGCCTGCGCGACAATGTGTCGCGCGGCCTTCACGCGTACGCGCGCGACGATTTCCGAGCAGATCGGCACCTTTTTGACGGTAAACGCTGTGCAATGCAGCAATGCGGGAAGGTTCTGGGAATTCAACGGGTGCGACGTTGTGTCGCACCCCAATTTGCCGTGTCGCAGCGAAATGCACTCGTTTGGTGCAATCACTGGAAGGTGATGTAGGTGAGATGTATTGTGCCCGGCTTTTCAGTCGAGCGACAGCCGCACGGCAAATGCCATGAGCGCCGCCCCGAACGACCAGCGTTGTACTTTTTGTGCAAACGGCCGGGTCCGCAGCCAGTTTGCGATGCGCGCCGCACCGAATGAGAGCGCGACATCGAACATCGCCCCGACGATCAGCAGCAGCACGCCGAGTTCGAGCACTTGCGTCCACACCGGGCCCGCTTCAGGGCGGACGAACTGCGGCAGGAGTACCGAACAGAACAGCAGCGCCTTCGGATTGAGCACGCTCGACAGCACGCCACGGCGGAACGCATGCGAGAGCGGCGGCGGGGCATCGTCTGCGGCGGCCACCGCCTGCACGCCAAAGGCCGGTGAGCGCCAGATCTGGATGGCGACCCACGCCAGATAGAGCGCGCCCACGATACGCACCGTCTCGAACAGCCACGGCGCGGCGCGCAGCAGCGCCGCCACGCCGCAGGCCGACAGCGTCACATGGGCGGCACGCGCTAGCGCCAGACCGGCCGCTGTGGCAAGTCCGTGTCGCGTGCCGCGCGTCATGCTCGTTTGCATCACCACCGCCATATCGGGCCCGGGCAGCGCATAGACGACAACCAGCGCGCCAATGAATACGGTGAGCAACTGCGGCGAAACCATGCTTTTCCCCAATGAATGAAAGCGGACGAAAATTGCCTCCATGATCTCTCCATTTAACGAGCGAAACATGGCGTTTTCCACCCAAAAATAATTAATTATTTGGAGTATTACTCCACCAATTACTCCACATCGAGAAAAAGCACTAACCCGGCCTCTACCTCACTGCTGATCGGCTTAGGCCAAACGGATGAGGGAAACACTTTCCCCTCCTCCCGTATCGTGGTGGAATGCCATCTTTGCAGCAGATTTTGTAGCGGGATACCCACAATGAACGAACTCGACGCGATCGATCGGGCAATTCTCGCCATCGTCCAACGCGATGGCCGCATTTCCAACGCCCGCCTTGCCGAGCGTGTATCGCTTTCCGAAACGCCGTGTGCACGACGCCTCAAGCGCCTTGAAGCCGAGGGCTACATCACCGGCTACCGCGCCGAACTCTCGCACCGCGCGCTGGGCCTCGGCGTGACGGCGTTTGTCCACGTGCGCTTCGCGGTGCACGATCGTGCCCTGTCCGAACAGTTCGAGCGGGAAGTGCAGGCCATCGACCGTATCGTGTCGTGCCACAACATCTCCGGCAGCGCCGACTATCTGCTCGGCGTGGTCGCCACCGACCTCGATGATTACGGTAGTTTCACGCGCGACGTGTTGCGCGCCCTGCCCGGCGTGTCGTCCATCGAGTCGATGCTTTCCCTACGCGAAGTCAAACGCGACACCGGTGCGCCGCTGCTGTAATTCGACGCAACGCGAAGTCAGGACAGCTTGCAAATCGTTTGAACGTAAAATGGCGGGCTAAACCAGACATAACAGACCAGGTGCCACATGCCGGACGCCATGCCCGCCGTACCCTCGCCTAACGCGACATCCGCCATTGCCGGGACATCGGCGGGCAGCGTCACCGACGACGCACTGATGTTCGACCTCGCACCCGTCTCTCTCTGGCTCGAAGACTTCAGCGGCGTGAAGCGATTGTTCGACGAATGGCGTGCGCAAGGCGTGGTCGATCTGCGTGCACACTTCAAAGCCGATCCGGCGCACGTCTCGCAGTGTTCCCAACGCATTCGCGTCATCAAGGTCAATCGCCGGACCCTCACGATGTTCAACGCGCCCTCGCTCGACGAACTCGTCGCCAACTTGTCGCGCGTGTTCCGCGACGACATGCTCAAGACGCACATCGAAGAGCTCTGCCAACTGTGGGACGGCAATACCCACTTCACGAGCAAGACCGTCAATTACACGCTCGACGGCCGCCGTCTGGACGTATTGCTGAACGGCTCCGTCCTGCCCGGTCATGAAGCCACGCTCGACCGCGTGCTGATCTCGCTGGAGAACGTGACCGAACTGGAGCACGCCCGCGAGCGCGTCACTATGGGCGAGCAATACGCCCGAGGACTGTTCGAGTATTCGCCGGTCTCCCTGTGGGTCGAAGATTTCAGTGCGATCAAGTTACTCCTTGAGGACGCACGCGCACGCGGCATCACCGACTTCCGCACGTTCACCGATGTGCACCCGGAGTTCGTCGAACGCTGCATGCAGGAAATCGATGTACTCGACGTGAACCGTCATACGCTGGCGATGTTCGTCGCGCCCGACAAGGCCACCCTGCTCAGCCGTCTGCCCGACGTGTTCCGCGACGACATGCGTCACAACTTCCGCGAGCAGCTGATCGACCTGTGGGAGAACAAGCTCTTTCAGCAGCGCGAAGTCGTGAACTACGCGCTCGACGGCAACGAGATCAACGTCCATCTGCAATTCGCCGTGCTGCCCGGTCACGAATCGCGCTGGGATCTCGTGCTCGTTGCGCTCACCGACATCACCGCGCGCAAGAAGGCCGAATCGTATCTGGAGTTCCTAGGCAAGCACGACGTGCTCACCAAGCTGCGCAACCGGTCGTTCTATGTGGACGAACTCAACCGGCTCGAACGCAAGGGCCCGTATCCGGTGACGGTGGTGGTCGCCGATCTGAACGGCCTGAAGGCGGTGAACGATCAGTTGGGCCACGCCGCTGGCGACGCGCTGCTGCGTCGCGCGGGCGAAGTGCTGGGTAAGGCGGTCGCAGCGCCTCAGATCGCGGCCCGCATCGGTGGCGACGAATTCGCGCTGCTCCTGCCGTCGACCGACGAGACAGGCGGTGCCGCGATGATCGAGAGCATTCGTCAGCTCGTGGAACTGAATAACTCGTTCTACCCCGGCACGCCACTGTCGTTCTCGATGGGGATGGCGACGTGCGAAGCTGGCGAACGGCTCGAAGCCACGATCCAGCGCGCCGATTTACTGATGTACGAAGAGAAGCGCAACCATTACGCAGGCAGCGTCAACGAGCGTCGCGTGCTGGACGGCGCGCCCTCCGGCAAGTCCGGAAGGGGTGCATAACTTTTCGCGTCGGCCTTCGTGCTGACTTTCGCGGCCGCCGTCCCGGCATTTCCTGTCACGTTGCCGCCAGCGGCCTGCGCATGACCTAACGGCTCACAGATCAACGCCAGCCAGTCGACGAACGCTCGCACACGCGGCGACACGCGTTTTTGCGCCGGATATGCCGCCGACAGCCGCAACGGCGGCGGCGGACACTTCGGCAGCACCGGCACGAGACGCCCCGACGCCAGATACGGTGCGGCCGCCAGCAGCGTCGGCTGAATCAGCCCCAGTCCCTCCAGCCCTGCCGCGAGATACGCCGCTTCATCGCCAACGTGCAGTTGACCGCGTGTGCGCACGCACGTCGCCTTGCCACCCACCGTCAACGTGAGATCGCCACAGCGCGTCGGCAACATGAAGCCCTGACCTCCCTCACCCGGTGATCCCGACGAACCCGGCGACGGCGCGGCAAGCGAGGCCAACGGCTCCGCCGGTGCAGACAACCATTTGACCGACGTATGCGTGGCCAATCCGTCGAGATCCTCCGGCGTGCCATGCAGGTCCAGATAGCGACGGCTTGCGCACGTCACGCGCGGCAGGTCGCCCAGATGTCGCGCCACCAGCCGCGAGTCAGGCAACTCCCCCAGCACGACACCGCAATCCACCCCGTCGCCCCGCCAGTCGCCGTGCGCAGGCGTCGCGTCGAGTGCAAGCTCAAGCCCGGGATAACGGGCCTGAAACTCAGCGAGCGACGGCATGACCACCTCGCGGGCGATGACCGGCGGCAGCACGACGGCGAGGCGTCCACGCAACTGCGCCTGCGCGCCGAACAGCCCCGACTCGACTTCTTCGACATCCGCGAGAATCGACGAGCATCGCTCGTAATACGCCGCCCCCTCCATCGTGAGCGCCACGCGCCGGGTCGAGCGCGTAAAGAGCGCCACGCCGAACCAGCGTTCGAGATGCTGCACCTGTGTCGTCGCCGTCGCACGCGGAATATCGAGCGACGCCGCCGCCTTCGTGAAGCTACCGACTTCGGCCACGCGCACGAAGGTACGCATGGCAGTGATGCGATCGATCATGATGCCTCCTGCCCTTCTCGTTGGTTTTGTTCGCTCTGTGCGTTGACGGATGCGGCTGTCCTGCCGCGCCGGATGATGACGGCCGCGCCCGCCGGTGCGAGGGCGAATACCGCGAACAACCAGATCGAGGCACGCTGGATTTCGGGCAGCCCGCCGTCGGCGAGACCTGCCGAGTTCGCGACGAGTCCCGCGAGCGCCGAGCCGAGCGCCATCGAATACAACTGCACCGTGGTGATCGAGGCAGACGCCAGCCCCGCTTCACCCGGACGCGCCGCCGTCATCACCCGCGTGAGCAAATGCGGCCAGCCGATGCCGACACCGATCCCCACCCCGAACAACGCGATGCAAAGCGTCGTAATCCCTGCGGTGCTGTCGAAGAGCGATGCCTGCGGCAGCAACCACGCGAGCGCAAACATCCCCACGGCGACGATGACCGGGCCGAGGCGAACGCGCCGCCGAGCGGCGTCGCCCTGGCGGCTAGCGCTCGTCATCGAGCCGACCGACCAGCCCGCCGCCATGAGCGCAGCAAGGTAGCCCGCAGCAAACGGCGTCTGTCCGTGAATCGTCTGAAGGAAATAGGGGATGTAGATCTCGCTCGTCATGGCCAGACCGAGCAGGCTCATGGTGGCATAGAGTCCGCCCAGACGCGTGCGCAACGAGTACGCGCCCGTAGGCATCAGTCGCGGCAACGCATGGCGCACACTACGCTCTCGCTGTGCCAGCCACCATGCGAGAGCGAGGCCGAACACCATCCACCCTGCGGCCACGACGTGCGAATTTACGACCGCGCCGAGCGAAATCGCCACCGCCGACGCGCATAGCAGCACAACCTTGAACCACGGCACGGCGTACGCGTCGTCGTGGCTTTGCGAGGTCCCGTCTGCGGCCTTTACCGCACGTCCGGCCGGTACCTGCGCGCGAATGATGAGGCCCAATCCCACCACAATGGGCAGCAAAGACCAGAACGCCCAGCGCCAGTGACCGAACTGCGCGAAGACGCCGCCGACGGCCGGGCCGCAGAGCGTTGCGACGCCCCACATCCCCGAGACCAGCCCCATCGCCCGCGACCACAACGGCGGCGCGAAGACGATGCGGATCAATGCGTAGCTCAGCGCTAGCAGAATGCCGCCGCCGAAACCTTGCAGCGTGCGCCCGGCGAGCATCCACGGCATGCTCGGCGCGGCCGCACACACGATCGTGCCTGCACTGAAGCCGACGAGCGCCGCGATGTAAGCGACGCGCGGCCCGAGCGTCGAAAGCATCTGGGCCGCGAAGACCGAGCCAAGGATCGACGCCACGACGAACAGCGTCGTGTTCCACGAGTACAGATCCAGTCCGCCGATTTCTTTCACGATGGACGGCAACACCGTCGTCGCCACATACACGTTGGTCGCATGCAACGCGACCCCGCCCGCGAGCGCCAGCGACCGCCAGCCGTTGTTGCCACTCAACAAATCGCGCCAGCCCGGCACCGTGGAATTCGTCATGCTCGTTGTCATGGATGGACAGTCACCTCTGGGGCGACTAATATGCAAGGAAGTTCTTGGATATTACATGCCTCACGATGAATTACCCAAATAACCACTTGGATAATAGGGCAGCACCGCTCGTGGCCCCGGTTGCCGGGCACGAGCGCGTTTTGCATTGGTTGAAGACGCAAGGTCCGGCGTCGACGGCGGAAGTCGCCTCGGGATTGGGGATCACGGCGGAAGCGGCGCGTCAGCAGGTGCAGAAGCTGGTGGCGGACGGTCTGCTCGTCGGCGAAACGATGCCCTCGCGCGGCGCGGGACGTCCTCGTCAGGCGTGGACGCTCACCGAAGCCGGTCACGACCGCTTTCCCGACGCCCACTCCACACTCACGATTCAATTGATCGGCTCGATTCGTCAGTTGTTCGGCGAGGACGGGCTCGACCGGCTGATCACACAACGCGCTGCCGAGACGCGCACGAGCTACAAGAAGGTCATCGACCCACTGCCCGGACTACCGGCGCGTATGGAGAAGCTTGCGGAAATTCGTTCGGCGGAAGGCTACATGGCACGCGTGGAGCGCGATGGCGACGACTGGTTGCTGATCGAGGATCACTGCCCGATCTGCGCGGCCGCCAAGACGTGCCAGGGCTTTTGCCGTACGGAACTGGAACTGTTCCAGGAGTTGATCGGTGAGCGCGGCACCGTATCGCGCGAGACGCACATCCTCGCGGGCGGGCAACGTTGCACCTATCGGGTGAAGACGGCCTGAACCGGCCGTCTTTGCTATGGCTGCCTGTGCGACTTCAGCGCGGCTGAAACGCAATCAGGCTCATCCCCGCCAGCGCCACGACGACACCCGCGACGTCCCATGATGTAGGACGTACGCCGTCGACAAGCCACAACCACACGATCGCGACACTGATGTACACGCCGCCATACGCGGCGTAGACACGTCCGGCAGACGACGGATGCAGCGTGAGCAACCACGCGAACAGCGCAAGCGCCGCAGCGCCTGGCACCAGCAGCCACGCGCTGCGATCCTGTTTAAGCCACAGCCAGGGCAAGTAGCAGCCGACGATTTCCGCCACCGCCGTGACGACATAAAGCAGAAAGGTTTTCATGTTGCGATTATGCCCGGCACGTTCGTGAAACGTCTCGCCACACACGTCACGCTTTGCAGCACGGACGTGTGGATCGTTCAATGGCCTACAATGCCGCGTTCACCGGAGAAGCTCATGGAATCGTTGGAAGCCCGCGTCGTCGAACTCGAAGTCAAAGCGGCATTTCAGGAAGATCTGCTGGAGACGCTCAACGAGATCGTCACGCGTCAGGAGCAGCAAATCGACCTGCTACAGAAGCAGCTCAAGGCGCTGTATCAGCAGATGCAATCGCAAGGTCAGAGTGGCGGCGGCGACGGCAATCCGCGTCACGAGATCCCGCCGCACTATTGAGACGCGCCTGCGTTGCGGCAGCGTTTGTGGCTGCCTCGCAACGGAAATAGTGGAATTGTGTTTCCGACGTCGATTATGCAGATCAACGCGGCATTCAGAACGATTCCACGCCATGCGGGTCACACGACCATCGACGATTCAAGCACGCCCGCTTGCCGGGCCCCGTGACATGACTTCGCAACGCTCACGCAGCACCCAAACGATCACGCATACACAGCGTCTCGACGACACATCCCGCCTTTCGCGCCGCGACACCCTGCACCTCGCCATCGGCGGGTTGCTCGGGCTGGCGCTCGCGCCGCTCATGCGTCCGGCGAACGCCGCCTACAACATCTGGACTGGCGAATACACGATGACGCGCAAGGACATCGAGGCCGCCGTCGATAAGCGGTTTCCGACGACGCTGAACTACGGTCAGTTGCTCGCCGTTGAACTGACGCATCCGCAGATCGGCTTCAATCCGCAGGCCAATCGTATCAACACGCAGGTCGATGCACAGGTGCAGAACGTGCTGCTGCAAGGTCAGCCGCTCAAAGGCGTACTCGCGATCTCAAGTGCGCTGAAGTACGACCCGGTCAGACGCGCGGTGCTGCTCGACAACCCGAGCGTCGAGCGCGTCGACGTGAATGGCATGCCACCCGCCTACGGTCAGCAACTCACGGCCATCGGCGGCAATGTCGCGCAGCAAGTCCTAAATCAATACCCGATTTACACGTTCAAGCCGGAGCAGTTGAAGTACGGCGGACGCGACGTCGAGCCGGGTGCGATCACCGTGCTGCCGGACGGCATCAAGGTCGAAGTGAAGACGAAGTAACGCGACGCAGAACGCAAAAAGCGAAAGAGCAGCCCGAGGGCTGCTCTTTTCACATGCGACGTACGAGAACGGAGACGATTAGACGATCGTCAGCGTCACGTCGATGTTGCCGCGCGTGGCGTTCGAGTACGGGCACACAATGTGCGCCTTTTGCACGAGGCCTTCGACCACGGCGCGCTCGACACCTGGCACGCTGATCTTCAGTTCGGCCTGAATGCCGAAGCCGGTCGGGATCTGACCGATGCCGACGCTACCGTCGATCTTCGTGTCAGCGGGCAGCGTCACCTTTTCCTTGCCTGCGACGAACTTCAGCGCGCCCAGGAAGCAGGCCGAGTAACCAGCGGCGAACAGTTGCTCCGGGTTCGTGCCGCCAACGCCGGGGCCACCCATTTCCTTGGGCACGACCAGCTTGACGTCGAGCACACCGTCCGACGACGTGGCGCGGCCATCACGGCCTCCGGTGGCGGTGGCGTGGGCGGTGTACAGTACTTTTTCGATCGACATGACGAACTCCTGGTAAGTAGAAAAATTTCACTTCCAAACTTCGACCTTCCTGACCCGACACAGCACAACGCGGTGCCTTGCAGCCAAGCGGTCATCTTAATGCACTGACGGGACAGCTTCTGTGAACATCGCGGCAACCTCACCGCTTCGCCCGTCCCGTTTCTCGCATCTCACGACATCTATCTATCACTAGATAGATAATCAAACTCAAATAAACGGGAGATATCTCCCGTGTTGATCCTGCTGCGCCACGGTAGTTTGCGGCGCGTTTTCAACCCTTCAAGCCACGCCACACACCGACGCGACCACATCCTCCAGCCTCGACGGCGCCCGGAACAACCGCGACGCCATCACACTGCCCTGAAATCCGGCGAACAGCGCGCGGGCCGTCGCTTCCGGCGAGGACGTCAACGTCAGCGAGCCCGCTTGCGTGCCTTGTGTCAGCACCCGCGCCAGCCACGCTTCGTGAAACGCGAAGAACCGCTGCACCGCTTCGCGCACCGTCTCCGGCAGCGTTTCGATGTCTGCCGCCAGCATGCCGCACAGGCAAATCCGGTGGCCGTCTTCGACGATTCGTCCAAAACCCTTCGCATACAACGCCAGCTTTTCCGGTGCGGGCAGCGTCTCGTCGATCGCCGCCAGTCCTTCGCTGATGAAACCCTCGTACGCCTTGATCGCTTCGAGCACCAGATCTTCCTTGGCCGGGAAGTAGTAGTGAATGCTCGACGTCTTCACACCGACGCGCTCCGCCAGATCGCGGTAGCTAAAGCCGTTGTAGCCTCGCGTCATCAGAAACGTCTGCGCATGATCGAGCAGTTGTTCCCGGACGGTCGGTGCAGCGGGCGATGTCATTGTGCGGTTCATGTGACGAACTTTATCTATCGGTAGATAGACAGTCAAGCCCTTTTTTCCGAGATATCGATTGATTGTTTCGATGACGGCGATAGCCCCACGCCGACGAGCATCTGCCGCCCAATGAAAAACAGCGGCCCGCAGGCCGCTGTCGTTCGTCACATCAAGACACTGCGCGTCGATCAGAAATCGATCTTGGCGTTCAGACTGACCATGCGCGGGTCGGCGGGCTTGATGTAGTTGTCGTATTGGTACTCCCAGTACTTGCGGTTGGTGAGGTTGCTCACGGCGGCGCGCAGCGTCACGTCCTTACCGGCAACACGCGTGCGGTACGTCGCGCCGATATTGATCAGCGTGTAGCCGGAGACGGTCAGCGAGTTCTGCGGGTTGAGCGTCGTGCGGCCGTTGTAGCGGATATCGCCGCCGACCGACAGCCCCGGCACGTACGGCACCTTGTATTCGACGTTGCCCGAGAGTACGAATCGCGGCGCACCGCCGACACGGTTGCCATCGAAGCCACCGGCCGTGCGTGCGTACCAGGCGTCGAGGGCCATGGCGCTGGCACCCAGCGTCCACTGCGGGCCGAGCTTCACCGAGCCAGCAAGTTCGATCCCCTGATAGATCGACTGACCGTCGGCCACGCGAGCGTTCGCGCTGTTCGTGTACACCGCGCCGCGTTCGATGCGGAACAGCGCCGCCGTGGTGCTCCACGTCGCCTGCTCCGTCTTCACGCCGACTTCATACTGACGGCTCTTGAACGGGTTCAGCACCGCGCCCGCGTTGGCGTAGGTCGAACCGACCACTTCACCCGCTTCGAGCGCTTCCACATAGCTGGCATACGCCGTGGTGTTGTGCGTGAGCTTGTACATCGCGGCGAGCGTCGGCGTGAAGACGCCGTTGGTCGAGTACGTCGACGCGCCCTGTGCATTCGTCTGGTCGTAGTTCGTGAAGCGGCCACCGGCCAGCACCGAGAAGCGGTCCGTGATCTGCACGGTATCCGACGCGAAGACCGACTTCTGCTCGATGGCGCTGGAGCGTTGCGCCTGAAGCGGCGTGCCGTTGCCGTAGAACTGATACGACGTGCCCTGGTACAGGTTGCCCGTGTAGCTCGGGCTGTACGTGTAGGCGTAATCGTTCGTCTGATATTGCGAGGCGTAGCCGAACGTCAGTTGATGCGTCAGCGGACCGGTGCGGACCTTGCCTTCGGCCGTCACCTGCCACGCGTGGAACGTGTTCACTTCGTCGCCGAGGTCGTTCATGCCGCTGAAGTTACCGGCACCGTTCAGGAGGTACAGGGTGGCTTCGTTACGGTCGCGCGTGGACTTGTTGTACGCGAAGTTGGCCGAGACCTTCCAGTCCGGATTGAGCTGGTATTGCAGGCCCGTCGTGTAGAACTGCGTGATCGTGTTCAGGTGCGTCGCCTGCGTTTGCAGGTTCGCATTGGACACATTGATCGGCGCAGGCAATTGGTTGCCCGTGAAGTTATACGTCGAGAGCGATGGCGACGTGCCCGTCGCGCGACGGTCCTGATACATCGCGCCGAAGTTCCACGTGAGATCGGGCGTGATGCGCGCGTCGAGGGCGACCGACACCGTGTCGCGGTTCAGATTGCCGTCGGTATACGTGCGGCCTTCTTCGTGCGTGTAATTCAAACGCGCGCCGAACATGTCGTTCGGACCGGCACGGCCACCAAGGTCAACGTGCTCCCGCCAGATGCCTTCCGACTGAAAACCAACGTCGATGCTGGCGATACGCTCGTCCGTCGGCTTCTTCGTGACGTAGTTCACCACACCGCCGGGCGCGACGAAACCGTACATGAAGCCAGACAGGCCCTTGAGCAACTCCACACGGTCGAACTGTTCGTACGGCATGGTCACGCCATAGGTCATGACCGGCATGCCGTCGAGCTTGAAGCCCGATTGCCAGTCGATGGGCATGCCGCGCACGTAGATGTAACCGGCCCATGCGTCGAAGGCGTTACTGCCGTCGGTCACCGAGGCGTCCGTGACGAACACGTCGCCGAGCTTGGTCGCCTGCCGCTTCTCAAGTTGTTCCTGACTCACGACCGTCGTGGAGAACGGCGTGTCGAGCTGGCTGCGCGCACCGAGCGCACCGGCCTGCACCGACTGCTTCAGGTTCTGTGGCGTTTCGCGCAACGTCGAGTCGGTCACCGTCGTCGCCTTGAGCGTGGCGGGCGCGGCCCCAGTAGTTGTGGTGTCGGTTGCATCGGTGGCCGATTGCGCGAACGCCGACGATGCGGCAAACATCAGCAATGCGGCGAGCGCGAGCGGTGCGACGGTGTTACGGGGAGCCAGAGAAAGGTGACGTGCAGCGAGGCGGCCATTCGCGCGCAAAACGCGGCTGGCCCGGTGTGCCGGAGCGGAAGACATGCTTGAAATCCCGTGTGACTAAACAATATATTTTTAATGAGAATCGTTAACGTTCTCATTCACAGGTTCGGGATATTAACAAACCACCGCCCAGCGTCAACAAATGTTGTCGTCAGACGGCAACGACAACGCCGAAATACAACATTTCGATTCCTTACCGAGCTGGTCGCGCCCAATATGGGCAACGCACGCGCCGCGAGTGACGTGAGCCCCGGCAACGTCGACAAATAGGCTAATATCGCGGCACTGTCGCCTACCGAGCGGCTAATTGAACGGAACGCCGGCCCCCATCCGGGGCACGTGCGTAGAGTGGTATGGAACTCGACGCCATTGATTTGAAGATTCTGCGGGAGCTGCAAGCCGACGCCCGCCTCACCAACGTTGAACTCGCCTCGCGCGTGAACCTGTCGCCGTCGCCGTGTCTCGCGCGCGTCAAGGCGCTCGAAGCGGCGGGGTACATCCGGCAGCGCGTGACGCTGCTCGACCCGTCGCGCCTCGGGCTGCACATCAACGTCTTCATCCACGTCACGCTGGAAAACCAGAATCGCGACGGACTGGATGCCTTCGAAGCCGCCGTGACCGCGCTGCCGAACGTCATGGAGTGTTACCTGATGTCCGGCGACGCCGACTATCTCCTGCGCGTGATGGTCAGCGACATGGCCGCTTACGAGTCGCTGATCACCGACCGCATCTCCCGCATTCCGGGCATCCGCAACATTCGTTCGAGCTTCGCGCTCAAGCAAGTGATGTACACCACTGCCGTGCCGGTGCCCCAACCGCCAGACGCCTCGGGCGATGCCTGAGGCCACTTCCGAGACTTCGTCCACACCGACCGGCGCGCTGAGCGCCGCGCCGCAGGGTGGCGCCAGCCAGCAGATTGCACTGCACGTGGCGGCCATGCTCTTCGGTGCGTCCGCCCTGTTCGGCGAACACATCGCCGCGAGCAGCACGATGATCGTCTTCGGACGCGGGCTGTTCTCGTGGCTCGCCCTCACCGTCATTGCGCTCGCCGGACTGGCCGGTATGCGCGGCGCCGCGCGTCTGTCCGGTGGTGCGCCGTGGCGTGGCCTGTCGACGGCGTCCGCCGCGCGCCTCATCGTCGCCGGTGTGCTGCTGGCCGTGCACTGGCTGGCCTTCTTCCTCGCCATCAAAGCGGGCGGCGTTGCCGTTGGCACACTCGGTTTCGCCTGCTTCCCGGCGTTCGTGATTCTGCTGGAATGGCCACTGCGCCGTGAACGTCCCACGTTGGGGGACGCCGGGGTGATAGGGCTTGTTTGTATCGGACTCGCGCTGGTGACACCCGCGTTCGACTGGCAGGCCGGTGCGACGGTGGGCCTTGCCTGGGGCGTGCTGTCGGGAGCGATCTACGCCGTCATCGCCCTGTCGAACCGGGTACTGGGCGCGCAGGCCTCGCCGTTGCAGGCGAGCTGGTGGCAATGTCTGGGTATTCTGATCGTGCTCGGGCCGTTCGCGTGGCACGAGTCCCTGACGCTTCCCGCCGCCCAATGGGGATGGCTCGCGTGTCTGGGCGTCGTTTGCACCGCGCTGGCATACACCCTCTTCATTCACGCATTGCGCACCGTCAAGGCGAGTCAGGCGGCGGTCGTGATCGCGCTCGAACCCGTCTATGCGATTGCGTTCGCGTGGGTGCTGTTCGGCACGTCACCCACGCTCAAGATGGCGATTGGCGGCGTGTGCATCGTCGGTGCCGTCGCGTGGTCCGGTTCGATGCGCTCGCGCCGCCCGGCTCACTGAGCCGTCAGTCTTCCGTGTAAGCGACGTCGTCGCGCCCCTTACAGCATCATGCCGCCCGACGCTTCGACGCGCTGACCGTTGATCCAGCCCATGTCGTCGCCGAGCAGCGCCGCCACGACGCCACCGATGTCGTCGACTTCGCCCACACGTCCCAGCGCGGTGGTGCCCGCGACCATCTGATGCACTGCCTGGTTGTCGCGTACGGTGCCGCCGTTGAAGTCGGTGGCGATGGCCCCCGGCGCAAGCGTGTTGGCACGAATGCCGCGCGCGCCCAGCTCCTTCGCCAGATAGCGCGAGAACACTTCGATGCCGCCCTTCATCATGGCGTATGCCGAAGCACCCGGGAACGTGAAGCGGGCGAGCCCGCTCGACACGTTGAGGATGCGACCGCCATCGGCAATCATCGGCAGCAGCGTCTGCGTGAGGAAGAACGGTCCCTTGAGGTGCAGCCGCACGAGGAAGTCGAACTCGTCTTCCGTCGTCTCAGTCACCGGCTTGTGCAGGCCCGTGCCGGCGTTGTTCACGAGGAAGTCGAACGTATCGCGCTTCCAGACCTCGTGCAGCACACGCTTGACCTCTGCGGCGAACGGCGCGAATTGCGACGATTCCGAAACGTCGAGCGGCAAGGCCACGGCCTTCGCGCCCAGTTTGACGATCTCGGCGACGACAGCGTCGGCCTCGGCGCGCTGACTGCGATAGGTGAGGATGACGTCGATGCCGTGTTGTGCCGCGGCAATGGCCGATGCGCGGCCCAGACCACGGCTGCCACCGGTAATGAGAGCAATCTTGCGCGTCATGGTGATTCTCCTGAATGTTGAATGGGATCCGGCGGGGCCGCCTGGCCACACCGCGTTGAATTGCTCAACATCCTATTGCAACGAATTTCACCAATAAACCAGCCGCATTTGATTACACTGATCAAATTCAAATAACAATCGATCGTCCATCGAGACGATTGGCCCCTCGCCCCCATGCATCAGCTCGACGCCATGCGCATCTTCGTGCGCGTTACCGAAACCGGCAGTTTCACGCAGGCCGCCGACAGTCTCGGCCTGCCGCGCGCGAGCGTCTCCAACGCCATCAAGCAACTCGAAACGAAGCTGGGCACGCGCCTGTTGCATCGAACCACGCGACGGGTACAACTGACGCAGGACGGTCAGGCGTGCCTCGAACGATGCAAGGACCTGCTGGCAGACGTGGAGGAGTGGGAGACGATGTTCGTGGCGCGCGACGAAGCGCTCACTGGCCGTCTACGGGTCGATCTGCCCGCAACGCTCGCCCGCACGACCGTTATCCCGGCGCTGCCCACATTTCTCGCGCAACATCCGGCGCTGCGCGTGGAGTTGTCGAGCACCGACCGCCGCGTCGATCTGGTGCGCGAAGGGTTCGATTGCGTGCTGCGCGTAGGGGCCGTCGCCGACTCCACACTCATCGCCCGGCCGCTGGGTCACATGCGTCAGATCAATGTGGCAAGTCCCGCATATCTCGAACGCCACGGCGTGCCGACGAGGCTGGACGACCTGAGCCAGCACCGTCTGATCCATTACACGACCACACTCGGGACGCGTCCGGCAGGTTGGGAGTATTTTGACGGCGAGCGCTATGCGCAATGGCCCATGGAAGGCGTGCTGACGGTGAACAACGCCGACGCCTATCAGGCCGCGTGCGTAGCCGGACTCGGCTTCATACAAGCGCCCGAAGGCGGCGTGCGCGGCCTCATCGCCGAGGGCAAGTTGCAGGAGGTGATGCCGGAATTTCAGGCGGAGCCTCTGGCCGTCTCGCTGCTGTATGCGAACCGGCGTCACCTGCCACGGCGCGCGCAGGCCTTCATGAACTGGCTTGCCGAGCTGCTGACGCCACGTCTGTAGCGCGACTGCATTCAGGGGCGCTTACAGCCCCTTCTCCACCATCGCGACGAGCCGCTGCCCGAGCGCGTCGACCTGCTCGTCGGGCAAGTCTCGCAACGGACCGTCGATAACGAGCACGGCGAGGCCATGCACCGCCGCCCAGGCCAGATACTCCGCGCCGGGCCGCTGCGCTGCATCGATGATGCCCGCCGCCACCATGCCGTCGAGCGCCGCCCCCAGCAGCTCGAACGGATTCAGACCACTCGCCCCTGCCTTCTCCGGCCCCCCCGCCGAGCGCACGTTCTCGGACGGCGCAAACGCAGTGCGAAACAATCCCGGTTGCCGCCGGGCGAAATGCAGATAACCAATGCCCACCGCGCGAAGCACGGCGCGCGAGCGCGACACGCCGTCGGGCAACGATGTCGCGTCGATCATCGCCTGCTCGTGCTCGATTCCTGTTGCCAGCTCGGCCAGTGCCGCCGCGCGCACCGCATCGAGCAAATCCTGACGATTGGCGAAATGCCGGTAAGCGGCGTTGGGAACGACCCCGGCGCGACGCGTCGCCTCGCGTAGGATCACTGCGTCCGGCCCCCCATCGCGCGCCAGCGCGATCCCCGCTTCCAGCAACGCCCGCCGCAGGTCGCCGTGGCGGTAAGTCGCGCGCGCCGGCCCGGTCGTTGTTTCTTGTTCTGTCATTGCTACCCCTTGTGGACAGTGTCCATTATGTCTGCTATTGTTTGTGTACACTGTCCACAAAGACAAGTTGCAGTGCGTCAGACGGCGCCGGCTTCGTCACATTCGCGCATCGAATGCACAGGCACTATGGTTGATGAGGTACCGAAGACGTTCGCCCAATGACACTTCCCCAACGGGGCGTCCCCTACGCCCTTTTTTACCGACACATCGAGGAGCGTTCCATGCAAGTTCATTCCTATCTGTTTTTCGAAGGTCGTTGTGAAGAAGCCATTGATTTCTACGTGAAGACGCTGGGCGCACGGCGCGGTGCACTGATGCGCTACGGCGACAGCCCGGAAAAATGCCCCGAAGGCATGCTGCCGCCGGGCAGCGACAACAAGATCATGCACGGCGAGTTCCACATCGGCGAATCGATGGTGATGGCCTCGGACGGCATGGTGAGCGGCAAGCCGAAGTTCGACGGCTTCTCGCTGTCGGTCGATTTCACGGAGGTCGGCGCTGCCGAAAAGGCGTTTCACGCGCTGGCCGAGGGCGGTTCGGTCAATATGCCGCTCGGCGAGACGTTCTTCGCGAAAACGTTCGGCATGGTCAAGGACCGTTTCGGCATGAACTGGATGGTGATCGTGCCCAAGGAAATGCCGAAGGGCTGATCCTTCGTCCTCGCCGAATCTCCCGGCACACAGACACACACGCATCGACGCTCGCCGCCCGCCTCTGGGCGGCGAGCATTTTTTGTTCTCCGGTTCGTGTCCGACAAGTTCCTCACGCCTGTGCTATCGTCGCCGCCATGCCATCCGTGATCTCTATCCAGAATCTGTCGAAGACGTACGCGACCGGTTTCCAGGCGCTGAAGAACATCAACCTGGAAATCCAGCGCGGCGAAATCTTCGCCCTGCTCGGCCCGAACGGCGCCGGCAAAACAACCCTTATCAGCACCATCTGCGGCATCGTGCGACCGACCTCGGGCACGGTGACGGTCGACGGTCACGACATCGTCACGGACTACCGTGCCGCGCGTGAAGCCATCGGCCTCGTCCCGCAGGAGCTGACCACCGACTCATTCGAATCGGTGTGGGCCACCGTCTCTTTCTCGCGTGGCCTGTTCGGCAAGCCTGCGAATCCGGCGCATATCGAGAAGGTGTTGCGCTCGCTCTCGCTGTGGGAAAAGAAGGACAGCCGCATCATGCAGCTCTCGGGTGGCATGAAGCGACGCGTGCTGATTGCCAAGGCGCTCTCGCACGAGCCGCGTGTGCTGTTCCTCGACGAGCCGACGGCCGGTGTGGACGTCGAACTGCGTCGCGACATGTGGCGTCTGGTGCAGTCGCTGCGCGAAACCGGCGTGACCGTGATTCTGACCACGCACTACATCGAAGAGGCCGAGGAAATGGCCGACCGCGTGGGCATCATCACCGGCGGGCAGATTACGCTCGTGCAGGAGAAGACCGAACTGATGCGGCATATGGGCAGCAAGCAGCTCGCGTTGCAACTGACCGAGCCGGTCTCCGTCATTCCGGACGCGCTCGCCGCGTACGGCCTCACGCTCGGCAACAACGGTACCGAACTCGTGTTCACGTACGACGCCAATATCGAGCAGACGTCCATCGCCTCGCTGCTGCGCGATATGGAGCGTGCCGGCATATCGGTGAAGGATCTGCACACGACGCAAAGCTCGCTCGAAGACATCTTCGTCTCGCTCGTGCACAAGAAAGAAGGATGAGCCGCGCCATGAATTTCTACGCCATGAAGGCGATCTACAACTTCGAGATGGCGCGCACTCGTCGCACGCTGATGCAGAGCATCATCTCGCCGGTCATCTCGACCTCGCTGTACTTTGTGGTGTTCGGTGCGGCGATCGGTTCGCGCATTCCGGAAATCGAAGGCGTGCCGTACGGCGCGTTCATCGTGCCGGGCCTGATCATGCTCTCGCTGCTCACGCAGAGTGTGACGAACGCCTCGTTCGGCATCTATTTCCCACGCTTTACCGGCACGATTTACGAGGTGCTCTCCGCACCGGTGTCCTATATGGAGATCGTGTGCGCGTACGTGGGCGCAGCGGCGACCAAGTCGATCATTCTCGGGGTCATCATGCTGGGCACGGCCGCGTTGTTCGTGCCGTTGCGCATCGAACACCCGATCTGGATGATCTTCTTCCTCGTGCTCACCGCAGTAACGTTCAGCCTGCTCGGATTCATCATCGGCATCTGGGCCGACGGCTTCGAGAAGCTGCAACTCGTACCGTTGCTCATCATCACGCCGCTCACGTTCCTGGGTGGCAGCTTTTACTCGACGAGCATCCTGCCGCCGTTCTGGCGCGCGGTCACGCTGTTCAACCCGGTCGTGTATCTCATCAGCGGTTTCCGCTGGAGCTTTTACGGACTCGCGGATGTGAGCGTTTCCGTGAGTCTTGGCATGACGCTGTTGTTCCTTGCGCTCTTCCTCGCCGTCGTCGCGTGGATGTTCAAGACGGGCTATCGTCTGAAGAGCTGACGTAGATAGCAATGCCGGACGGTGATGCCGTCCGGCGTCCCTTTTCCTGTCTCTACCTCCCTCCCCGATTCACCCTCTCCCCAATACGTCAGATCGGCGGCGTCTCGCGAAACGCGGGCAGCGCCTCGGCCTGTGCCGAGAAGTTGGCAATCTCGGGAAACTCCGCGCCGAAGTCGACTTCCGGCAGCAGCAACTGGTGAAAACGCCACGCCACGGCTACCGCCACGCCATGCTCACCAATCTGCTCCGGCGTTGCCAGGATGGGCACCTGCGCCAGCTCCAGTTCCAGTTCGTGAAACGCCGCATGCACTTGCGTGCGCACGCGGTCTGTCCACGGCGTATGCCGCTTCTCGCTCGGACGCAGTTCGCGCTCGTACACCAGTTGTACCGACTTCTCGCAGGCCGCCAGCGCCAGTCCCGTCAGACGCAGCGCGCGCACACGCTCAGCGGGATCGACAGGCACCAGCCGCTGCGCCGGATCGACCAGCGATTCCAGATACTGGAGGATCAGCGTCGAGTCCATGAGCACCGTGCCGTCGTCGGTCACGAGCGTCGGTGCCTTGACGACCGGATTGATCGCGGCGAACGCGTCGAAGGTGCTGAACACCGACAGCGAACGGTGCTCGAAGGGCAGCCCGAGCAACTTCAGGCAAATGGCCGTACGACGCACGTACGGCGAGTCCAGCATTCCGATCAACTGCATGTCTCGCTCCAAGGTTCGAGGCGCTCACCGCCGGTTTCGTCGATCATACATGACGGGTAGAATGATTCGCATGGCCGATTCGACAGGGAGACGTCTTATGAACATCCTGATGGTTCTGACCTCGCACGACCGCCTGGGCGACACGGGCAAGAAGACGGGCTTCTGGCTCGAAGAATTCGCCTCGCCCTACTACGTATTCGTCGACGAAGGACTCGCCGTTACGCTCGCCTCACCGGCCGGTGGGCAACCGCCGCTCGACCCCAAGAGCGACGAGCCCGACGCGCAAACGGAAGCCACCCGGCGCTTTCGCGCAGACCCCGACGCACAGAACGCGCTCGCCAGCACACTCAGACTCGCCGACGTCAAAGCCGACGACTACGATGCTGTCTTCTACCCAGGCGGCCATGGCCCGCTCTGGGACCTCGCGCAAGACCCGCACTCCATTCATCTGATCGAAGCCTTCGAGCGCGCAGGCAAGGCCATCGGCTTTGTGTGTCATGCGCCTGGCGTGCTGCGTCAGGTGCGCGCCGCGAACGGCGAACCGCTCGTGCGCGGACGCCACGTCACCGGCTTCACCAACGACGAAGAAGCCGCCGTCGGCCTCACCGACGTCGTGCCGTTCCTCGTGGAAGACGAACTCAAGCGGCTGGGCGGGCTATATGAGAAAGGCGGTAACTGGGAATCGCATGTCGTGGGCGACGGGCGCCTCGTCACCGGGCAGAACCCCGCCTCGTCGGAAGAAGCCGCACGCACGGTGCTGGCGATGATGGAGCCGCGCCTGCCATGAAGACGGTGTCGCCGGTTCAGGTGCGTCGGCTCGTTCCCGCCGACGCTCTCGCCTTTCAGGCATTACGTCTTTCCGGTTTGCAAGCGCATCCGGAGGCGTTTGGATCGAGCTATGCCGAAGAAAAGGACTGGCCGGTCGAACGGGTGCGCGAGTGGCTGACAGTGCGCCCGGATACGGGTGTTTTCGGTGCGTTCGAAAACGAACGGCTTGTGGGCGTGGTCGGTCTGGGACGTCAGACACGTGCGAACTTCGCGCACGTCGGTTTCCTTTGGGGCATGTACGTCCATACGGATGCCGTCGGGCGCGGCGTTGGCCGAGCGCTCCTCGACGCCGCCCTTGCCCTTGCACGCTCACAGCCCGGGCTGCGCCATCTCACACTTCAGGTGAACGCCGATAACCGTGCGGCGCTTGCGCTCTACCAGTCGTTCGGCTTCGTGGAAATCGGCCGCGAGCCCGATGCCATGCGTGTAGGCAACGGCTTCTGCGACGATATTCGCATGTATCTGCCGATCGCCACGCACTGAGCCGCCAGCCGCCCCCAATGAAAACGAGCGCGCCGACACCTGTCCGGGTCGGCGCGCTCGCTTATTTCGCACGCACGCCAGCAACCCGGCGCGCGTTATCAAGACCTCAGACCGGCTGCATTTCGAACGGTCCCAGATAGTCCATCTTGCCCACTTCCACGCCTTGCGCGCGCAGCAGGTCGTGCGTCGTCGTCACGTGGAAATAGAAGTTCGGCAGCGCGAACTTGAAGAGATAGTCGACGGCGTCCATCGTGGTCTGCTGTGTCTTGAACTTCAGCGTGATCTGGCGCGACTCCGCCCCGTCGAAACGGTCTTCGAGAATGCCCGCAATGAATGCCTCGGTATTGGCGATGCGGTCCCGCAGTTGATCGAATGTCATCTCCGTATCCTCGAACTTCGGCGACTCGACGTCGGCGATGCGTGACACAGCAAACTTTGCCGTATCGCTCACACGCTGCACCTGCGCAACGAAGTCGAGCATGTCCGGCGCGAGCTTGGCCTTGAGAATCGAATCCGGGTCGGTCGACGTCGCTTCGCAATGCGCGCGCGCCTTCTTGATGTAGTCGGCCATGACGGTCAGGCCACGGAGATAGACGGGAATCGTGGCGCGATAGAGGGTGATGGACATCGGGGAACTCCTCGGGAGATGACCCATTGCGCAATGCGCGGGTAACGGGGAAATACGGGCAAAAGCACATGCTATCAGCGCCGGAATTTTCCTGCCGCGCACCGGGCGATTTCTGGTATTCGCCGCTCGGCCATTTGCGCAGAATTAATGGCCCGGGGCGGCGGCACAACGACGACTCGCCCCCCAATCACGACACAAGGATCTCATCGCATGGCGAGTTCGACGCTTTCCGTCCCTCTTTCTTCCCCGCTCACGCTCACCGGCCACTTGGCGTGCACGTTGGGCGACGAGACGACGCAGAAGTGCAGGGACGCCGAAAGCGAGAAGGCACTCATAAGCGTCTGGGGGCAGGTCAAGGACTTCTTTCGGGGCACGCACAAGGAAGCGGCACAACGCGCGCTGTTTCGGCTGGCACAGCCGAAAGCCATGGACGAACAGGTCGCCGCGTTCGCCGAACTGCTGCGCTACGTCGAGCCTGAGGATATGCACCGTCTGCATTGGCATATCTCCAGTCATGAAGTCCTCGGTTTCCAGGTCGGCGATCCTGTCTTCGCGCCCGCGCACGACGTCGTCGACTACATGAAGCACACCACATGGATGGACTTCGAAGACAGTTGCCATTTGCTGCTGAGCCTTCGGTTCGACGGCCATCACGTCCTCACGGGAGGCAACGACTTCGGGCTGCCATTACACGATCTGACGGATGCCCCGCAATGTGCCGTGACGGTTGGGAGATGCCAGCGGCAGCTCAGCGCCATGCCAACGCTGCTCGACGCCCTGCAGATCATGCGCCTGCATCGCGACGACGAAATTCCTGGCCTCAGTGCGCGCGCAAGGGCCGCGATCAACGCGCTGATGATCGAGATCAACGGCACCGGCGCACCAGTGAGCGGCGAGATCGGCCGCAATGCCGAGCAGCTATGCAAGCTCGCGACGACGCTCAAGGATCGCTACTAAGAAGTCACCGTGTAAGTAGCCCAACCCAGCGCCCTCAAGATTGGAAACGCATCGCAAAGGAATCATCGCTATGATCACGAACCTGTCTTCGCCGGTCCTCCCACTCTCCGGCGACACCGCCTCCAGCCTCAGCGCGAAGCACCTCGATGAGTGCGCGAACGCACGCACCGAGAAAGACCTGGAAAGCCTCTGGGGACGCATCAAGGACTGGTTTTTCGGCACGCATCGCGTGGACGCAAAACTGGCGCTGTACCGGATGCTGAACGCCGAAACGACCGATGTGATGCAGACGTCGTATCTCGATCTGCTTCGCTACGTCGAGCCCGAACATCGCCAGCAGTTGGCGTGGCTCATCAACGAACACGAACGCCCCGCCTTTCAGATTGGCGGGTATGTCATCTCATCGAAGGTCGACTGGGCATCTCAGGTGCCCTCGGAACCGCCGCCGAGCGTTGCCGATATGGCAAAACTGTTGCTGTCTCTTCGATACAAGGGACTGCCGGTACTGGAGACGCTTCGCGAGGTCGGCCTCTGTCGCATTGTCGAAGCGGCGCGCGAGGGAGCGCCTTCTGAGGCAAAGGCCGAAGTGAACGCAGATCGGATGCTCGACGCACAACAGTGGTTTCTGGGACGCTCGCCGTCGCTTGTCGACGCACTGGAACTCATCGGCCTGCATCGAAATGACGACGATGGGGAGCTCGCTTACCAACTCCGGCTTGCGGTCGAAAAGGCGCTTATCGGTGTGGACGACGACAAGGCCGCCGTGATGTCGCGCAATGCAGAGAACCTGATGTGTCTGGTGACCGACATGTTCCACGATCGCGAGCATCTGAAGCGGACCGCCCTGTCGGTCAACCTGCCCACCAATCCGCTCAGTCGCACTACCTGATCGGCATCGCCGTCGGACGCAAGAGGCGCGTAACAACGAAAGGAATGTTTGCAATGACCGTTTCAGCAACAAATTCGTCGATAAATCTGATTGGCAATATCCCGCGCAGTCTCGATGCCGAGACCGTCACCATTTGCACGAAAACCGGCGTCGATTACGCGTTGACCAGCCTTTGGGAGCGCATCAAGGATTGGTTCTTGGGCACGAACAAGGTCACGGCGATGACTGCGATTCACACGCTGGCCACCACCCAGTCGTCCAGCGCGCAAATCGACGCATTTCTCGATCTTTTGCGTTGCATCGAACCGGAACACAGGGATCAGTTGAAGTGGTGTGCGGGCGATAGCGGAGATCCGTATTTCATGATCGGCGACTGCATCGTTCCCGCCGCACCGGACTGGTCCGCACGCGGTGAGAAGCACCTGAGCGTCGACGACTTGACGCTGATGTTGCTGAGGATGCACCACGGCGACGAGTCACTACTGTCGGCGTTCATGCGCCTTGAAAGGGAAACCGGCCACCTGCTGCGTCCGCCGCGGGCAAGCTTGGAAGAAGACAACGTTGTCTTCCACGATCTCAGCACCAAAAAAACGTACTTGGAAAGCTCGCCTAAACTCGTCGAAGCGCTGGAGTTCGTCGGCATGAACCGCAATGACGTGAGCTACGACGAATCCCACGCACTCGGCATTCAGGTCGAGAAAGCGTGGCGCGAAGCACTAGTCGGAAGCGGAAAGACCGATGAGGAAGCCATCGAAGCGTCGAGCGTGCTCATGGGCGGCATGGCACAGGACGTCATGGTACTTGTGACCGACATGTTTCATGAACGTCTCGCGGCGCACCGCACTCCGATGCTGAGACGAGAGATCGGCCAATAGGGTACCTGCGTCAAGGACGCGTCGAGTCCATGCCGATCGGGGTGATGGTCTGGCGCAAGTGCGCGTAGCACTCGCCATAAGCCTCACAGCCGGGGCAACCCGGTGCAGGCGCGGGGGCGCGTCCGTAGGCGTGTGCGCAAGCTTCGGCGAGGAATCGCTTCCATCGCAGATTCGCCGTATTCTCGGCGACCAGCGTCGGGAAGAAGTGCGTGAGTAACGCTGTGACGTCGTCGCGCCCCGTCAGGCCCAGATCGCGCCAGAGATGATCAGGCCGCAGACACGCCGTAGCGAGGATCGTCGCCATGTCGGCCGCGTCGACCGGATGCAGCATCGGATCGGCGCGACGGCGTAACATCTCCTTCATCTCGACGACGAAGACGGCATGCGACGCCCACGCAGGCGTCGGCAATGTCGAGGCAAGCGTCTGCCAACCGTCGGACACAGGAAGAAAGTGACGGCGCAGCAACGTCGCCAGCGCTGCGCCCGACAGCCCGAGACGCGTAAGGCGCTCGAGCGTGGCATTGGCCGCGAGGAGCGAGGCAAACAGCGTCGCCTCGGGGCGCGCATGCGAAGGCGTCAGTGTGAGGCCGTGCATGATAGGGATTGCCTTGCGTTCAGGCAGTTTCGCAGAATGATGAGACTCAGGCCACGGCCAGAATCACGCTCGATGCCTTGACTAGCGCGGCGGCAGCGCGACCGGCCGTGAGGCCCAGACGCTTCGCACTTTCGTTCGTCACGATGGCGGCAATGATCGCGCCGCTGTCGGCCGTAATTTCGACTTCGCTGTTCACTGCGCCCGTCTCGACGCGCGAGACCTTGCCGGTGATCACGTTGCGCGTGGAGACCTTGCTCGCGTCCGCATCGATCATCACGATCACCGACGAGGCCTTGATCAGTGCCACGGCGTCGCTGCCTTCCTTCAAGTCCAGATTCACCGTGCTCTCATGCGTGATGACGGCGACGATCTCCTGCCCGGCATCCGTGCGCAGCGTCACTTCGTCGTTCACCGCGCCGCGTTGCAGCGAAATGACTTTGCCGTTGAACTGGTTACGGGCACTGGTCTTCATGGAAATCTCCTGTCGATGTGAGCCGCGAGGTCGGTGACGTTCATGTCGGCGATGTGGACAATGCAACCGAAGCCACACGATGCAATAAGACGTTCGGACGGTCGCGCCGGATCGCCGCGGTGATGCAGTATAGCGGGTCGACGCGGCGTCCGGCGTAGCAGGCCGGTGATATGCTTCATCAGCGTCCGGGGCCGGACAGACACCCGCTTCGGGCGCGCAGTATCGAGTATCGAGGCCTCACCAGCACGCTGCACGGGACGCCATCTGCCACGCATGCCGACACAGGAGCCGTCATGGGTACTCCCCGCCACATCCCCACCCCGACCGAGGCCGCCACGCTCGCCCGCAGTTGGGTCAGCCACTTCTCCAAACCCACTGCCATCGGCATGACGCTCGCGTTTGTCGCCGGTTATATCGACGTGGTCGGCTTCATCGCGCTGTTCGGCCTCTTCACTGCGCACGTGACGGGCAACTTCGTGATGATCGGTGTGCAACTTGTCGCCAACACCCACGTCGGCGTGCTCGCCAAGTTGCTCGCGTTGCCCGTGTTCGTCATTTTCGTCGCGATGGTCAAGCTCATCGTGCAGGGCTTTGCGAATACCAACCGTCGTCCGCTCCGGTTGTTGCTGATCTTGCAGACGTTGTTGCTGCTCGGGTTCATGATCATCGGCATGGCCGCGCAGCCGATTCTCTCGGCCGACGCACCACTCGCCATTCTCTCCGGCATGTTCGGCGTCGCCGCGCTGGCCATCCAGAACGCCATCGGACGGCTGGTGCTCGCCGACCTCGCCCCGACCACCATCATGACTGGCAACACCACGCAGATCGTGATCGACATGGTGGAACTTGCCAGCGGCAACTGCGGCGACGACAAAGCTGCCAGAACGCGGCTGCGCAAGATGCTGCCTGCGCTGGCCGCCTTCGCCGTCGGTGCCATCCTCGGTGGCTTCGCGTATCACGGCGCGGGCTTCTGGAGCGTGCTGTTGCCGGTCGTGCTGCTCGCCGCACTCGCCACCGCCAACGAGTGAGCCGCCTGCGTCCCCGAAGAACAATCCTGCGCAACGCGCGATAATGACGGCCTTTTGCGGGATTAGGGGATATCGGAATGAAGCTGGATTCGCAGTGGGTACTCGTCACGGGCGGAGCGCGCGGACTGGGCGCGGCCATCACGCGCGCAGTGGCGCGTGAAGGCGCGGGCGTCATCGTCAACTATCTGCGCAGCGACGTGGCCGCTCGCGAACTGGCCGAATCGCTCGGCGATCGCGCCATCGCGTTGCAGGCCGATGTCACCGACGAAAAGGCCGTCGCCCGCCTCTTCGCCGAAGCCCGCGAGCGCATTGGCAGCCCCATCGTCTGCGTCGTCAACAACGCGCTGGCCGACTTCCGCTTCGACGGCGATGCACGTCCCAAGCTGGCCGACATCTCCTGGTCGCGCTTCTCGCAGCAGCTCGAAGGGGCCGTCAAAGGCGCGCTCAACACGATGCAGGCCGCACTGCCGGGCATGCGCGAAGCCGGGTTCGGGCGCATCGTGAACGTGGGCACTAACTTGTTCCAGAATCCGGTCGTGCCGTATCACGATTACACGACCGCCAAGGCCGCCCTGCTCGCGCTCACGCGCACCGCGTCCAACGACCTCGGCCCCGACGGCATCACCGTCAACATGGTCTCGGGCGGTCTTCTGCGTGTGACCGATGCCAGCGCCGCCACGCCTGAAGCCGTGTTCGATCTGATCGCAAGCCTCACGCCGTTGCGCCGGGTCACGACGCCTGAGGAGTTCGCCGACGCCGTGCTGTACTTCCTCTCGCCATGGGCGCGTGCCGTGACGGGGCAGAACCTCATCGTCGACGGCGGGCTGGTGAAGAGCTGAGCCCACTACGTCCAACCTGGAGAGTACGCAAGGCGGGGAACGCGTCCGTGCTGTCGCCGGACGCGGTAAAATTGCCGTCTTTGTGAGCGCGCACTCACCCCCATCTCACTTCCAAACCCCGAATTCAGACAGTGACCGCAACTTCCGCCACACCCGCAGACATCCCGACTGACGACGCCAGCAGCACCGATGCCATCCACGAAGACCGCCTGTGGCGCGACGACGGGTGGACGGCGAAGGTCGTCAAGAACGAAGAGGACGATGGCTGGGCGGTGGCGATGTTCAAGGACGGCGAGTCTGAACCCGCCCTCGTGGGGCCGTGGACGATGGGGCGCGACAAGAAGAATCCGAAGCCGCTGGACGTTGGGGCATTCAATACGCTGGTGAAAACGGCGGCCGAGGTGTTGCGGCGTCACGAACAGCAACTGCACGCGCAGTTGCACAAGCGCATCAGTGTGGACGGGCCGGACGGCGAAATCGACGTCACACTCGATATCGTGCCCGACGACTACGATCCTTACGCCATGCTGAGCGCCATCGACCGCTTCGGCGAAACGATTGTGACGGTCAAAGTGCCGCCGTCGTTCAAGCTCTCACGTAATAGTGCGCGCGCCTGGGTCGAAAACGACTTTCAACGTCCCCAGTAAGCACCCGCTAACACTCGCCCCCCATCCCATCACTGCGGATACCGGGATAACTGCCCGTCTGGTTAGCGTGCCTGACGACGCCTAAGATGGATTTCGCCGACATACCGCCTGCACCGCGCTATCCGCCGCAACATGCGAGCGCGCGCTCACACAGTGCAGCGGCGGCGTTCCCATCGAATCCGGCGTCAGGAGACCCCATGAAACGCTTTCATATCGCGCTCGCCGTACGCGATCTCGACGAATCCATCACCGATTATTCCGCGCGTCTCGGGCAGCCGCCCGCAGCCGTAGTGCCGGGCGCCTACGCCATGTGGCGCACCGACCTGCTGAACTTCTCGATCAATCAGTCGCCGTCGCGCGCGGGAGAGCTTCGCCACGTGGGCTTCGAAGACGACGATGCCCCCGAGTACGCCAGCAGCACGGACTGCAACGGCCTGCTGTGGGAAGCCTTCTCAGCCGCAGAACAAGACCGTCGCATAGTGAGTACTTACGGGGTCGCGGTACGGAATACCTGAGCGAACTGCCACTCGCCCCCTCAGTTTGGAATCAAGTGCCAGTGGGGGCGACCTGAGATGAAGGCACAGGCGAAAAGCACCTCGAACTTGCACATGTGCTATTCTTGAACTATTCATAAAATATTCATGGATACGTTCAAACCGGGGGCTCAGATGGCCGATCAATCGCTTCGAATTGAGGAAATACGCCGTCTGCTAAAGCTCGGACCGCGTAGTGCGCAAGAGATCATGGCTGATTTGTCGATCAGCCAGCCAACGCTCTCACGGGTCATTCGAGACGCCCCCGAACTATTCACAAACTTTCGAGTTTCTGGGGATCGCACCCCAAAGTACGGGACTTTGCGTCCGTTGCCCGGCGGGTTGTCTCCCCGTCAAACCGTCTATCGGGTTTCAGCCGAAGGCACGATTGAACCGTTCGCCCGCGTCGAATTTCTGACCGGCGGGGCGACGCTCGAACTCGGCAATTCCCGGAATGCGCTATACGAAGGCCTGCCCCCGTATATGGCGTTCGCTACGCCATCGGGATTCTTGGGGAGACAGGTCGCCCGAGCGGTCGCGTTGGAAATGAAGCTTCCGGAGAGCCTTCGGGACTGGAGCGACGAACATCGGGTCGCTTATCTTTTCACCAGAGGACTGAATCTTCCCGGCAACTTGATTTACGGCGACACCTCCCTGCAAAGGGAAATGGAATTCCGCCAGTTACCGCCAGTATCGTCTGCGCAGAAGCTGGACTCGTACGAGGCGATGGCCAATCAGCTCAAGGACGCCTCCTATGGCTCCAGCGCGGGCGGCGAGCAACCCAAGTTTCTCTCTCTGACCGAAGATGTCGGCCATGTGATCGTGAAGTTCGCAAAGCGTGGTAGTCGCATGGCGGAACTGCTATCGCTTGAGCATCTGGCCCTTCGGGCGCTGAATATCGCGGACATCCCGTCGGCATCGACGCACCTCATCGCGACCGATAGCTATACCTTTCTTGAGGTGCAACGGTTCGACCGGATCGGACGCTTTGGTCGCGTCGGAATGCTCTCTGCGGGGGCGATAGACGACGAGTACTTTGGGAAGCGAGACAATTGGTCCGCATTCGCGACGCGATGCGAGCAAGCCCGACTCATTCCGTCAAGCGAAGCCACGAAGATTCACGTGATGGCCGCATTTAGCGAGCTTATCGGTAACGGAGACCGACATTTCGAGAACATCTCGCTTCTCCTTAATGAGCGTGGCTGGATTGATCGAGTGGCCCCCGCATATGACATTCTTCCCATGAATTACGCGCCGTTGGGCGCAGGCGTCGATCCCGATCTTTTGCCGATCACCCCCAAAATTGGGGCCATTGGTGCGAGACCAAACGTTTGGAGCAAGGCCTATTGCGCTGCCAAAGCATTCTGGGAAAGCGTGCAGCAAGGGGCTTGTTCTTTGCCGATCCCGAATGAGTACAAGGATCTCGCGACGGCAAACCTAGCGGTTGTGAAGGACTTCGTGGTTCCGCTCGTTCCCAGCGACTGAACGTCGAAGGTCCAGTCAGTGACAACCTGACTGGACCTTGCGCCCAACGGACGACCCGCAAAAAAATCACGCAGGCACTTCGTCCGAATCTTCCACACCACCGAAGCCGGGCAACGGGCGCTGCCAGCGCTGCGCGATGAACACGCCGACGAGCGCCACACCGCCACCGATTACGTGGAACGTGTGCAGTTGCTCACCCAGCAGCACGACAGCAATCGCTGCCGTCATGACCGGCAGCACGTTGATGAACATGCTGCAACGGTTCGGCCCGAGATGCCGGATGCCCTGAATCCACAGAATCGGCAACACGATCGACGCTCCCAATCCGGCGTACAGCACCAACGGCACTGTCGCCGCATTCAGTTGTGCCTGACCGGCAGGCACCATCGCAAGCATCGGAATCATCGTGATCAGCGCCGCCCATGCCTGCACATAGGTCGACTGCGCGGGCGGCACCGCCACGTGCCAGCGTCGCAGCAGCACGCTGTACAACCCGTAAGATGCCGAAGCAATCAGCATCAGGATGTCCCCCAGATGCATGCCGCCGTCGAGCAACTGCGACGGATGCCCCTGCCCGATCAGATACACCAGCCCTGCGAGCGACAGCAGGCCGCCCACGAGCATGCCGAGGGTCGGCGGCTCGCGCAGCAGCATTACGCTCCACAGCAGGGTCAGCAGCGGGGCCAGCGCCGTCACGATTGCCATATTGGTCGCCGTGGTGCTGTGCGCCGCGAGATACGACAGGCTCTGATAGAACGACATGCTCAGAAAACCGAGGAAGCCGAGCTTGGCGAGTTGCGGGCGCACATGGTGCCAGTTGCGCAGTAGCGGACGAATGACGAAGGGCGTCATGACGGCTAGCGCCAGCACCAGACGATAGAACGTGATGGCCGACGGCGCGATGGTCGTGGCCGAGAGCTTCGAAACGATGACATTGCCGGCCCACAACAACATGGCGCCGAGCGGATACAGAAAGTACCCCATGACGATTTCCCACAGGTTTGACAAAGGAAGCGCCATCGTCAGGGATGTCGCACAGGACCGTCTCACGCTAAAATTCCAAAACCTGCCTTAAAAAGGACACCCGTGGCTACCGAAAAGGCTGTGCGTCGCGTCATCGATCCGCGCCTGACCGATCACCTGCGATTCGAGAGCACCCCCATGCCGATGGCGGCGATGGCGGTCGATTACGCGCACAACGAGTTCATCGCCTCGCATTCGCATCGGCGCGCGCAACTGCTCTTTTCGATTGAGGGCGTGATGATCATCGCGTCGTCGTCGGGTCGCTGGGTGGTGCCGCCGACGCGCGGCGTCTGGCTCGCCGCCGGACTGGAACATACGGTGCGCATGAGCGGTAACGTCAAGATGCGCACAGTGTTCGTCGAACCGGGCAGCGAGCCGTTACCCGACACCAGTTGTGTCGTGGAGATCACGCCGCTGATGCGCGAGCTGATTCTGGCCGCCATTCATGTGCCGCCGGACTACGCGCCCGACTCGCGGGACGCACGCCTCATGCGTCTACTGCTCGACGAACTGATCGCCCTGCCCGTCCTGCCGCTCTATCTGCCGTGGCCACGAGACGCGCGTCTGGCGCGCGTTTGCGATCGTCTGATGCAAAGCCCTTGCGACGACGCCATCATCGACCGTTGGGCCAGCGAAGCGGGCCTTTCACCGAAGACGTTTCAGCGGCGTTTTTCCACGGAGACAGGCCTGACGTTCGGCCGCTGGCGTCAGCAAGCGCGCCTGCTACAAGCGCTGGAAGCGCTCGCACGCGGCGAAAAAATCGTGAATGTGGCGCTCGATCACGGCTACGCTAGCCAAAGCGCATTTGCCGCGATGTTCAAACGGCACTTCGGCGTACCGCCGTCGGCGTTCTATCGATAATAACGAGTGCCGCGCGCCTCAAAGCGACATCACAACTTCACAACGTCACAGCGCGCGCAAAAAATTACGGAGATCACACCATGCATTACCTGCTCACTTACGAACTCGTCGACGATTACGTCGACCGTCGCGGCCAGTATCGCGACGCGCATTTGGCGCTCGCCTGGGCCGCATCAGACCGCGGCGAACTGCTGCTTGCGGGCGCGCTGGAGTTGCCCGTCGACACGGCAGCCCTGCTCTTCGAAGGCGACTCGCCTGCAGCGGCAGAAGCCTTCGCGAAGGCCGATCCGTATGTGATGAATGGTCTGGTGAAGTCGTGGCGCGTACGGCCGTGGAAGACGGTCGTCGGCAAGACGGCAAGCACGCCGGTGCGCTGAAAGATGGCCAGGCGCATGAACTGGCGGCACAAAAAACAAAACGCGCTTGGCCGTTAAGCCAAGCGCGTTTGTCGACAACCGATCGTGCGTCGTGTTTCTGGAGCTTTCCGAGAATCACGCCACTAAATCTGGCGTCCCCTAGGGGATTCGAACCCCTGTACTCACCGTGAAAGGGTGATGTCCTAGGCCTCTAGACGAAGGGGACCTAAAGTCTTCCGTTTTGGTGGAGGTAAGCGGGATCGAACCGCTGACCTCTTGCATGCCATGCAAGCGCTCTCCCAGCTGAGCTATACCCCCGTACGGCGAAGAAGTGAGACTATAGCGTGCTTTTCCGACCTTGGGAAGCCCCCACATCAAAATATTTTGACGGGGCCAGATGTCACCGAGATGACGCCGACGCCGCCCCCCCTCGCCCTACTGGCTCAGTCCACGCGCCTCGATGGGCCAGAGACCTTCGACCCGCCCGTGCCTCACCGCCACGTACCGGTCGTAGAGATTGACCGTCGGATCGCAGTGTCCCGGCACCAGCAGAATCGGCTCGCCCAACCACGGGGCACCGTCTTCGTCCGCCGAGGCGAGTTCCAGCACGCCATGCTCGTCCGAGGCTGTCCGGTAATGCGGCTTGCTCGCCTGTTGCGACGACCAGAAGCGTGGCAGGCCCGAATCCGTCGCCACGCTCTTGAGCCCCGCATCGCATACGATGATCCCGTTGCGCGCCGTGCTCATGACCGTCGACGCGAGAAACAGGCCGTGGCGAAAGCGCCAGTCGTCGCGCCATTCAAGCGAACCGTAATGGCCGTCGAGGAACACATACGACCCCGGCTGAATTTCGGTGTACACACCGCTCTCGATATCGAACTCGGCCGTGCCGGTGCCACCGCCCGTCACGACCGGACAAGCAATGCCGCGTGCTTCGAGAAAGCGCACGTAGGCCGATGCGCGGTCGGCGGCAAGACGTGCTGTATCGCGCCGCTTTTCCCAACTGTCCACATGCTGCGCGCTACCGTGATACGCCTGCAATCCGCCGAAACGCAGCCCCTCGTAGTGATCGATGGCATCGACCAGTTGCGCCACGGCATCCGTCGAATCCACGCCGCAACGACCTTGCCCCACGTCCACTTCGGGCAGCACGGCGATGCGCACGCCAGCGCGCTGCGCGGCCTTACCGAGTGGCGCGACCTGCCGCACATCGTCGACACACACCGACAGCGTGACATGCCCCGCCATCGCTACCGCCAGCGCCACACGCGCCTCGCCGACGAACTCGTTACTGATATGGATGTTGCCGATGCCCGCGTTGACGAACGGGATAGCCTCCGTGACTTTCTGACAGCAGATGCCGACCGCGCCCGCCGCCATTTGTGCACGCGCGATCGCGACGGACTTGTGCGCTTTGGCATGCGGACGGACCGCAACACCGCGCGCTGCCGCCGCACTCGCCATGCGTTCGACGTTCGCATCGAACGCGTCGAGATCGAGCAGGAGCGACGGCGTGGCCACCTGCGCGAGCGTGTCGCCCACGCGTGCCACCGGTGGCACGGCAATGCTGCCGGTGGCCACGTTTGCAGCACTCGCCTGCGTCGAAACCGTATTGACTGAATCTGGCATCACAATCCTCAACCCATTGATAGGCGTTCGCAGAAAATGGTGGCACTCACTCAAGGCCACGCCGACACGTACGCTGTCGCACTGGCAGTCGCTTACGCCACGCCACCCGGCAACGCCCGCGCCAATACGCGCGCGACGTGCAACGCATCCGTCTGCGCCCCATCGTGAATCTGATGGCGGCAACTGGTGCCGTCGGCCACTACGATGGCGTTTTCGCTGCGCTGACGAATTGCAGGCAACAACGTCAATTCCGACATAGCGCGCGACGTGTCGTAATGCTCCGCCTCGTAACCGAAACTGCCCGCCATGCCGCAGCACGACGATTCGATCGATGATACCTTCAGCCCCGGCACCCAACCAAGGACCGCTGTGACGGGGGAGTAAGCGTCGAACGCCTTCTGATGGCAGTGCCCGTGCACGAGCGCCTCGCCCACGCCCTCCGGCAGCGCTTGCCAGGCCACATCCAGTCGCCCTGCTGCCTTCTCGCGAACCAGAAATTCCTCAAACAAAAACGCGCTGTCCGCCAACTTGCGGGCAGCATCGCCAAAGCCGTAGCCGAGTACTTCGTCGCGTAGCGAGAGCAGGCACGACGGCTCCAGCCCCACAATCGGCACCCCACGCTCGACGAACGGCATCACCGCGTCGAGCAGACGTCGGGCTTCCGCCTTCGCTTCGTCCACCAGACCGGCCGCGAGGAACGTCCGGCCGCAGCACAGCGGCCGCTCGCCAGCGCGCTGATTCACATGGACGGTGTAACCGGCCGCTTCGAGCACCAGCTTCGCCGCGCGGGCATTTTCCGGCTCCATGTAGTTGTTGAACGTGTCGACGAAGAGCAGCACCTGACGCGAATTCTGCGCATCGACGGGACGGCCCAGCGGCGTCTGACGCGCCAGGAACGAGCCAGTGAGCGCCGGCACCGAGCGTTCCAGCGCGAGCCCGAGCCAGCGCTTCGCCACGTTGCTGCCGGGCATTCGCTGCGCCGCATCCAGCAGCCCGCCCAGCCGGCTGGCCCACGGCGCGTAGCGCGGCAGATACGCGATCAGCTTGTCGCGCAACGACACGCCGTGGCGCTTCGCGCGCGCATGCCGCGCCTCAATCTTGAAGCGCGCCATATCGATACCCGTCGGACAATCGCGCTTGCAGCCCTTGCACGACACGCACAGATCGAGCGCCGCCTTCACCTCGTCGCTCGCCAGCCCTTCGTCGCCCAGTTGCCCGGAGACGGCCAGACGCAACGTATTTGCCCGTCCGCGCGTGACATGCTGCTCGTCGCGCGTCACGCGATAGCTCGGGCACATCGTGCCCGCGTCGAACTTGCGACAGTGGCCGTTGTTGTTGCACATCTCGACGGCGGACGCGAGGCCGTGCGTGGCGTCCGTCCCCGTGTCCGGCGCGGTCTGCTCGCCGGTCAGCGCATCGCGCTTCACGTTCCAGGCCGTCCAGTCGAGTGCAGGCGTAATCGGCTTTGCCGCATAGCCCGGTGCGAAACGGAACAGCTCGCGCGTGTCCATCTTCGGCGGGCGCACCATCTTGTCCGGATTGAAACGATTCTCCGGATCGAACAGATCCTTGATCTCGCCAAACGCCGCATTGATGCGCGGCCCGTACTGCCAGGCCACCCATTCGCCGCGACACAGCCCGTCGCCGTGCTCGCCCGAATAAGCGCCCTTGTATTCGCGCACGAGCGCCGCCGCTTCCTCGGCGATCTCGCGCATCTTCGTCGCGCCGTCGCGGCGCATGTCCAGAATCGGCCGCACGTGCAGCGTGCCCACACTCGCATGGGCGTACCACGTGCCTTCAGTCCCGTTGCGATGGAACACCTCGGTCAGACGCCGCGTGTACTCGGCCAGATGCTCCAGCGGCACCGCGCAGTCTTCGATGAACGACACGGGCTTACCGTCGCCCTTCATGCTCATCATGATGTTCAGGCCTGCCTTGCGCACTTCCCAGAGCGCCTTTTGCGGTCCGGCGTCCGGCATCTTCACAACGCTGTCGGGCAAGCCGAGATCGCCCATCAGCGTGGCGAGATCGTCGAGCTTTGCGCGCAGTGCGGCGGGATCATCGCCCGCGAATTCGACCAGCAGAATCGCCTGCGGATCGCCCGTGAGCGCCTTCTCGATGACGGGACGAAACGCGGCGTTGTCCATCGCCAGATCGATCATCGTGCGATCGACCAGCTCCACCGCCACCGGCCCCAGCTTCACGATGTGCTGCGTGAGGTCCATCGCCTGATAGAACGTGGGGAAGTTCACCACGCCGAGCGTCTTGTGGGCAGGCAGCGGCGCGAGCCTGAGCGTGATCTGGCGACTGTACGCAAGCGTGCCCTCAGAGCCCACCAGCAGATGCGCGAGGTTGGCCACGCCGTCGTCGGTGTACGCGCGTGGGTTCAGGCAATCGAATAAGTCGAGGTTGTAGCCCGCCACACGGCGCAGCACGCGCGGCACGCGCTCGCGCATCTCCGCCTGTTCGCGCATCGCGATGTCGTGAACGCTCGCGAGGATCGCCTTCGTACGCGCGTCCGTGGGCGGTGTGTGCAGCGAGCCGAAGTGCAGTTGCGCGCCGTCGGCCAGCACGGCGTCGATGGACAGCACGTTGTGCACCATGTTGCCGTATTCGATGGAGCGCGAACCGCACGAGTTGTTGCCCGCCATGCCGCCGATGGTGCATTGCGCGGCGGTGGAGACGTCCACCGGAAACCACAGCCCGTGCGGCTTGAGCCACGCGTTCAGATGATCGAGCACGATGCCCGGCTCGACGGTCACGGTGCGCGCCTCGGCGTCGAAGTCGATCACACGGTTCAACCACTTGCTGTTGTCGATGACGAGCGCTTCGCCAATGGTCTGTCCGCACTGGCTCGTGCCCGCACCGCGCGCGAGCACCGGTACCTTCTGGTCGCGTGCGATATCGAGCGCGCGAATCAGGTCTTCCTGATCGCGCGGCACCACCACACCGATGGGGAAAATCTGATAGATCGACGCATCCGTCGCATAGCGCCCACGACTGGCGCGATCGAACAGCACGTCGCCGCGCAGTTCGCGGCGCAGGCGGTCTTGCAACGGCGTGAGCGCCACCCCGCCGCGCTGCATCGGCATCAGATGCACGGGCTGGCTGATGGGCGTTAGCGGAGTCAGTGGCGTCGGAGAAGTCGGAGGGGTGTCGTGAGGCGTCGCGCGGGCGTTAGATTGGGAATTCATGACGTTGCTGGCGTTGAGCTGGCCGTACCGAAGAAGATGCACAAGGCATCGGGGACGGGCCTGCCGCGAGCGGACACGAGACCCGTCCGGCAGGTGTTCTGCGGGAGATGTCGCTTGTCTTCCGGATCGTGCGGACGCTCACCGCGCCCGCATCGATCAGGCAGACGTCAAATGCACGTCAGGCAGGCTGACGAGCGTTGCTTGCGTTAGCGGCATCACCGGCAAGCGAGAACTTGCTCTCGGGTTGCATGCGGAAGGCCAGCACTACACCGACGGCCATCAGAATCATGCTGCCCACGAACGGCAGTTCCCAATTCCCCGTGCGGTCGATGAGATAACCCGAGAGCACCGGCGAGATAATCGCCGCGAGTGCCGAACCGGTATTCATCATGCCGCTGGCCGTGCCCGAGTATTCCGGCGCGACGTCCATCGGGATCGCCCACATCGGGCCAATCGTCATTTCGGCGAAGAAGAAGCCCGCCGCCAGACACGCCATCGACACGTACAGATGGTGCGTGAACATCATCGGCACAAGCGAGATCAGCGTAAGCAGCATGCACACCGAAACCATCCAGCTGCGGGCGCGCTTCAGGTTGCCGGTGCGCTCGTAGAGCTTGTCGGTGACGATCCCGCCGAGCGTATCGCCGATCACACCGGCAAAGAACACGCTCGAAGCGAACAGCGCCGACTTCTTCAGATCGAGGTCGTAGCTGTGCAGGAAGTACTGCGGAATCCATGACAGGAAAAGCCAGAGCGTCCAGCCGTAGCAGAAGTACACGACCGTGACCGGCATCATGCGCTTGAACAGCGGCCCCCACGGCACGGAACCGCTCTTGGCCTTGAGCGCGGGCAACACGGCCAGCTCTTCGGTCGTGATGCGCGGATGGTCCTGCGGACGTTCCGTGAACGTGAACGCCCAGAGCCCCACCCAGATCAGGCTCACGATCCCGCACAGATAGAACGATTCGCGCCAGCCGTGCGTGGCCATGATGAACACCACCACGGCCGGGGCCACGGCGTTACCGATACGCGAGGCTGCGTGCGTGATCCCCTGCGCGAAACCGCGCTTTTCCTTGGGAATCCAGCGCGACATGGCTGAGGTGGCCGCCGGGAACGTCGCCCCTTCGCCCAGACCCAGCAGCAAGCGGGCCAGCAGCAGCGTGACGAGGCCACCGGCCATACCGGTCAGGATCGTCGCTACCGCCCACAATGCGCCGCACACCAGCAACGTGCGCTTCGCACCGAAGCGATCGCTCACCCAACCGCCGATGATTTGGAAAACCAGATAGGGATAGGCAAATGCCGAGAAGACAAGACCGATTTCCGTCTTGCTGAGATTGAATTCCTTGCCGAAACCGGCTGCCGCCGTGCTGACGTTGACGCGATCGAGGTAGGTGATGAAATACATGACGCATAGCATCACCAGCACGACCCTTGTCGCCTTGAAAAGCTTCATTGCATGTCTCCTGAAACATCCTGTGAAGCGCGCCCGCAGCATGCTGGCAGCGCAAAGGTGTTGCTGCGTCACGAGCGCTTCTGTTGTGAGGCTCTGTGACGCGTGAATGACAATTAAAGCGTTTTACTTCAGGAGCGCCTGCGATCCTCCAAACATATCGCCGACGCTCCTCGTCTCCTAGTTAGGACTTAGGGTCTGTTTCCCCTAAATCCGGGCTCGCGAACGTGTTCTACCGGCTGGCTGGCAAGGCGCCCGCAGCGCCGCTTGGTCACTCCAAGCAAGCTGCGGGCAACGCCGCCAGACGGCCGGAAGGGCACGTTCCCTCCGGGTTGCCCACCCAAAGGGGCGATCGCGGCGTCATGATCCTCCCGAATATTCCCGATATTCGCTTCGGCTCAATCCTTGCGCTCGCCCCTTTGGCCGGGCAACGCGAGCCCGGATTTAGGGGAAACAGACCCTACAACGGCAGGTTACGCGGCGACCTTGAGCGACGGCGTGTCCTTGGCCTTCGCCAGATAGTCCATTGCAGCGACAACACCCGAGCCAGCCAGCTTCACGCCGGAGATTTGCAGGCCCATTTCGCAGCCCGAGAGCGTGGCCATGAGCGTCAGATCGTTGCAGTCGCCCAGATGGCCGATGCGGAACATCGTGCCGCGGATCTTGCCGAGCGCCTGACCGAGCGACATGTCGAAGCGTTCGTAAATGCGCTTGCGAACTTCGTCGGCGTCCACGCCTTGCGGCATGACCACACCAGTGAGCACCGGGCTGTACACCGCCGGGTCCTGACACTGGATCTCCAGCCCCCAGGCGTTGACGGCGCGACGCGTCGCCTCGGCCAGTCGCTGGTGACGGGCAAACACGTTGTCCAGCCCTTCCTCCAGAATCATGTCGAGCGCTTCGGACAAGCCGTACAGCAGGTTCGTGTTCGGCGTGTACGGCCAGTAGCCGTTCTTGTTCGCTTCGATGATTTCCTGCCAGCCCCAGAAGGCGCGCGGCAGTTTCGCCTGCTTACCGGCTTCCAGCGCCTTGGGCGAGACGGCATTGAAGCTGATGCCCGGCGGCAGCATCAGACCCTTTTGCGAGCCCGAGACGGTGACGTCGACACCCCATTCGTCATGGCGATAGTCGGCCGAACCGAGGCCCGAGATCGTGTCGACGAGCAGCAGCGCCGGGTGCTTGGCCGCATCGATGGCGCGACGCACGGCCGCAATATCGGAGGTCACACCGGTGGACGTTTCGTTGTGCACCACGCACACGGCCTTGATGGCGTGGCCGGTGTCTTCGCGCAGACGCGCTTCGATCATGTCCGGCTGCACGCCACGACGCCAGCCTTCAGTGCCCGGCAGGCCAATGAACTCCGGCTTGAGGCCGAGGTTTTCGGCCATCTTCTTCCACAGCGTGGAGAAGTGTCCGGTCTCGAACATGAGCACATGTTCGCCCGGCGAGAGCGTGTTCGTCAGCGCGGCTTCCCACGCACCGGTGCCCGAAGCCGGATAGATCACCACCGGCTGTTCGGTCTTGAAAATCTTCTTGATGTCGGCGAGCACCTTGCGACCGAGCGCACCGAATTCGGGGCCGCGATGGTCGATCGTCGGATAGCTCATGGCGCGCAGAATGCGATCGGGCACCGGGCTCGGGCCAGGGATCTGCAGGAAATGGCGACCCGAGGGATGGAAATCGAGCTTCAACATGAACGTCTATCTCCTCTTGAAAAATTCGTTTTTGAATTTTGCATTCAAAATACTTTAGCAGAGCGGATGACTTTCGCAAGGGGTGAGAAGCGCTTTTAATACAGTCGTTTACCCTAGAGATACGGACGCCTGATACCGTGCGTTACAATCGCGACCATGACGCCTGATGCCGATTTGATGATTTTGAATGCAAAAAATGGATAATACGTCGACGATTGCCGCCCCCGAAATCCCGCGTGTCGAGCGCCTTCGATTGCACGACACCGTCGTCGAGCATCTGCGCCGCCTCATCATCGAGGGGGTGCTCTCCCCAGGGGTCAAGCTCAACGAACGCGAGTTGTGCGAGACGCTGGGCATCTCGCGCACGCCGCTGCGCGAAGCGTTCAAGGTGCTGGCGGCCGAAGGGCTTATCGAGATCGCACCGAATCGCGGCGCGAGCGTCGCGCGCATGACAGAGAAGGAAATCCGCGAGATGTTCGAGCTCATGAGTGCGCTTGAAGCATTCTCGGGGGAGTTGGCGGCCGAGCGTATGACAGCCGTCGAACTGGCCGAGATCAAGGCATTGCATTACGCCATGCTCGCATGCCGCGCGCAGCAAGACCTGCCGGGCTACTACGCGCGTAATCAGGCAATTCACGATCGCATCAACGAAGCGGCGCGCAACGGCGCGTTGCGTCAGACTTATGTGGCCATCAACCGTCGACTGATGGCGCTGCGCTTTCGCTCGAACTTCCATTCGGACAAGTGGGATCGCGCCATCCACGAGCATGAGCAGATGATCGACGCGCTGGAGCAACGCGATGGCAAACGGCTCGGTGAGATTCTGCGCAAGCACTTGCTGGCCAAGCGCGACGCCGTCCTGCAAATTCACGCCGAACCGGCAAGCGACGCCCCGAGCAACTGAGGCGCTGCATCTCACCAACACCACGCCAAACGACAAACGGCACGTGAGTGCATTCACTCAACGTGCCGTTTGCTTTGCGACTGACTTTGTCGCGACCTTCTCTGCTGCGGCTTTCTACGACGACCTTTGCCGCGCAATGCTTCGCTTCGCGCCGGACTCACCGGCACATCACCGCTGTACGACTTTACAGCCGACGCTCTGCTGCTTCCAGCGCACGACGCGCCAGAACTGCCGGTGACTCCAGCACTTCTCCCGCAAGACGCGCGACGAGCGAGGCCACATTACGACCGTACTGCTTGCCAGCGATGACATCGGCCGGATCGAGCGCATAGGCCGCGTCGACTTCGACGCCTGGGGTCGTGACCGCAGGGAAATCACCAGCGAAGCGCGTGATCATCGATCCTGCCGAGCCGCGCATCTCGAAGTCGGCGTCGTCGGCTTGCGCATCGGCCCACACCATGCCGTGCTGTGCGGCCAGCGCGGCAAAGTAATCGAGCGTGTTGCGCTTGTCCTCGCCGGAGCGGCAACTGAACGAGAATCCGCCCGCGACCTTGTTGCGCCAGCTGCGCGCGCGCCACATGCCCGTGGTCGCGTCGGCGAAAGCCTTGAATGCGGCGGCAACGCCACCCTGAAATGCCGGTGCACCGAAGATGATGGCGTCGGCCGCAGCCAGACGCGACATCATGACTTCGTCGTGCCATTGATTGCCGATAAGCTGATGCGGCTCGATGCTGAACAGTTGTGCGTGTGCGCCCGCGTCATTCACACCCTGGGCGACCGAATGAGCAATCATGGCGGTTGCGCCGCCCTGCGAATAATAGACGATTGCGATATTGGACATGGCCTAGTGCTTCCCTATTGGATGTCCGCCCCATGGCACCGCCGGGATCGCGCTTCCCTACGCTTCCTCTGGCTGTCTGGACATCAGTCAAGGCCAGATAATGCCAGTGATAACCCCTAGGGAATAGCCCGCATTCGTGGACATGACTGTTCCGCTAAAGATAACAATCGAACGAATGCAGGACGCTGTCACTTCGCGAGCGCGAAACTGACAGGAAAATGACGTGGCGCTGACAGTGCGCCACCATGCGCGCCACCGGCCGGAAAGCCCCTCGCAGCAAGGCGCGACAGGGCGGTGGGCGGCGTCGCCCCGTCAGGCTGAGCCGAATGCTCATGGCCCCACCGATGGCAGGGGTAATTATAGGAAGATTCGAGGCGGCCGACGGTGCAGGGTACGCCGGCAGACGGCAAACAGTTCCCGCAAACCGCGTGAGTTCGACTCAACGACGCACGAATATTCCGTGCGCGTTTTTTCTTTGTCGACGATGCGGGTTCAGCGTCGCGACAGTGCCCCGGCGGGTGCCCCAAGTCGCACCGACAACTGATCGGCCAGTTCGCGCATCTGGCGACCGATGCGTTGTCCGGTCTGCGCATCGATCTCATTCGTCAGGAAACTCACCGCCAACCCGGCGACCGCGCGCTCACCGCTCGCGTCGAACACCGGCGCGCCGAAGCAGATCATGCCTTCGCGCATCTGCCCGTTGTCGATCGAATAGCCGTCACGACGCACCTGCGCCATCTCTTCGGCCAATGCGGGATAGGTCCCGACGCTCGCACGCGTGAGCGGTGCGGGCCATGCACCCGCCAGCAGATCGGCCGCCTCGCCCGGCGGCAATGTCGAGAGCATGGCTTTGCCAGTCGCCGTATAGGGCGCAGGCAAGCGCATGCCGATGCGGAACGTCACGCCCAGCGGACGGTTGCCGTTGTGGCACGCGAGATAGATCACTTCCGCGCCATCGAGCACGGAGAGCGTCACGGTTTCTTCCGAGAACGCACGCGACGCCTCCCAGACCGCCCGGAACTCCTCGGTAATGTTGGTCTGCGAAAGAAACGCATTCGCCCATCCCATCACATACGACCCCATCGTCATGCCGCCGTTGGCATGACGCTTCACAAGACGCAGCTTGACCAGCGTGTCGCAAAGCCCGTGCAGCGTGCTCTTCGGCACGCCCGTCTCGCGCGCAAGATCGGCCAGCGTCACCGGTTCGGACGCCGCAGCAATCACATCGAGGACATGCACAGCCCGCACCACGGCAGGCGCTGTGGTCTTGAGCGGTTCGTCGGGATGGGCGGCGGCGTTCGTCGCAGAAGCGTTGGCAGGCAGATCGAGTTTGCGCTTTGGCATGAATCGGGGATCTCGGGAATCTCAGGAAACGGCGTCGATTTAGTCGGAATGGATCGGGGGACGGGCCGGGTGACGAGCGACACGCCGCCAGCATGGTACGGGCAAGTCATTCTCATTCTGGCCTAGGGAAAACCCCTTAGTTGCACCCAAAACGTTCAATACGTAGAATCACATTCAATACATAGAATACCGTTCAATAGATAGAACGGCAAGCAACAACCCGAGACACTGCCCATAGGAAACGCCGGCCCGCCCGGCCTACTGCCATGCAACTCAAAGACACCCATCTTTTCAAGACCCTTGCGTGGGTCGACGGTCAATGGATCGCGGCCGACAGCGGCAAGACGTTCGACGTGCTCGACCCCGCGACCGGCGAAGTGCTGGCCAAAGTGCCGGAACTCGGCGCAGAGGAAACCACGCGCGCCGTGAGCGCCGCCGAGGCCGCCCAGAAGGCGTGGGCCGCCCGCACCGGCAAGGAGCGCGCCAACGTGCTGCGCCGCTGGTTCGATCTGATGATCGCAAACACCGACGACCTCGCGTACCTGATGACGCGCGAACAAGGCAAGCCGCTGGCCGAAGCCCGCGGCGAGATCGCCTACGCAGCAAGCTTCATCGAATGGTTCGCGGAAGAGGCCAAGCGTGTGGACGGCGACGTGCTCGCCACGCCCGCCGCCGACAAGCGTCTGGTCACCATCAAGCAACCGGTCGGTGTTTGTGCCGCCATCACGCCGTGGAACTTCCCGGCCGCGATGATCACACGCAAGGTCGCGCCAGCACTGGCGGCCGGCTGCGCCATCGTGGTCAAGCCGTCCGAACTTACCCCGCTGTCTGCCTTCGCACTGGCCGAGCTGGCACATCGCGCGGGCATTCCCGGCGGCGTGTTCCAGGTCGTCACGGGCGACGCCCGCGCTGTGGGCGGCGTGCTGACGTCGCACCCGAGCGTGCGCAAGCTGTCGTTCACCGGCTCGACCGGCGTGGGCCGCCTGCTGATGGCGCAGTGCGCCCCCACGGTCAAGCGCCTGTCGCTGGAGCTGGGCGGCAACGCGCCGTTCATCGTGTTCGACGATGCCGACATCGACGCTGCCGTCGAAGGCGCACTCGCCGCGAAGTACCGCAATGGCGGTCAGACGTGCGTCTGCGCGAATCGCTTCTACATTCAGGATGGCGTCTACGACACGTTCGCCGAGAAGTTCGCCAAGCGCGTCGCGGAAATGAAGGTCGGCAACGGTCTGGAAGACGGCGTTGTCATTGGCCCACTGATCGAAGGTAAGGCAGTGGACAAAGTCGTGACACTGGTCGAAGACGCGAAGTCGCGAGGCGCACGCGTGCTCGTGGGCGGCGAAGCCCATGCACTGGGCGGCACCTACTACGCACCGACCGTGATCGCCGACGCCACGTCGCAAATGCGCATGGCCCGCGAAGAAATCTTCGGCCCGGTCGCCCCGCTCTTCCGCTTCACGCGCGACGCCGACGCCATCGCACTCGCGAACGACACCGAGTTCGGCCTCGCCGCCTATCTGTATACGCGCGACATCGCACGTGCCTGGCGCACGTCCGAAGCGCTCGAATACGGCATGGTCGGCCTGAACACCGGCCTGATCTCCAACGAGGTCGCGCCGTTCGGCGGCATCAAGCAATCGGGCGTGGGCCGCGAAGGCTCGCGCTACGGCATCGAGGAATACCTCGAAATGAAGTACCTGTGCCTGCAAGTGTGAGGTAGGCGGCCTGCCCGGCAAACCCCAGGCAGGCCCGGGCACCGCACCGGGGCATCAGACTCCGCACGTTCATAAATCGACATACATCGACCTCCATCGACGTACGCGTCGCAACACCACCAAAGGAAACCAGTATGAAGCGCGTTATCCAGCGCGGCATGAAGCCGCTCGCTCTCGCACTTGCGGCCGGCGCCGCGATCGCCTCGGTTGCCACCACGGCACACGCCGATGCCAAGCCGATCAAGATCGGCATCGTGACGTTCATGTCGGGGGCTGCCGCCGGTCCCTTCGGCGTGCCGGCCAAGAACGCCGCCGAAGTCACCGCTGCCGAGCTTAACGCTGGCAAGGTGCCTGCCCCATATGCCACGAAGGGCTTCGGCGGTGCGCCGATCGAACTCGTCTACATCGACGAAGCGGGCAGCACGAGCAAGCAGGTCAGTGAGTACCGCAACCTGTTGAACCAAGGCGTCGACTATGTCGTCGGCTACACCTCGTCGGGCAACTGCCTGGCCATCGCACCGGTGGCCGAAGAAATGAAGAAGGTCACGCTGTTCTTCGATTGCGGCACACCGCGCGTGTTCGAAGACGCGAGCTTCAAGTACGTCTTCCGCCCGGTGGCCACCGCCACGATGGACAACGTGGGCGCCGCCCGCTATGTCGCAGAGCGCAAGCCGGATCTGCAAACGTACGCTGGCATCAACCAGAACTACGCCTGGGGTCAGGACGCCTGGGCCGACTTCGAAGGCACGCTCAAGTCGCTCAAGCCGAATGCCAAGTCGGTCAGCTCGCAAATGCCGCAACTGGGCGCAGGTCAGTACAACGCTGGCATTTCGAGCCTGCTCGCGGCGCACCCCGACGTGCTGCATTCGAGCTTCTGGGGCGGTGACCTCGAAGGTCTCGTCGTGCAGGCGGGTCCGCGCGACCTGTTCAAGAAGTCGCTCACGGTGCTGACCGCCGGTGAGACGGCCACGCACGGCAAGACGCGTCTGCCGGACGGGGTGATCATCGGCGCACGTGGCATGTACGGCATGTTCGCGCCAGATAACGCGCTGAACCGCTGGCTGCGCACCGCCTACAGCGCCAAGTTCAACGACACGCCGAGCTACCCGTCGTACAAGATGAACCAGAGCATCCTTGCGCTCAAGGCCGCTTACGAGAAGGCACAAGCCGCGAACGGCGGCAAGCAGCCCACGCCCGAACAGGTCATCGCTTCGTTCGAGCACCTCGCCTTCGAAGCACCCGCAGGGAAGATCGGTCTGACGCTGGGCAAGGGCCACCAGGCCGCGCAAGGCACGGCATTCGGCATCGTGAAGAACGTGAACGGCAAGGTCACGGTGACGGACGTGAAGCAGTACTCGATCGCCGAAGTCACGCCGCCGGAAGGCGTGAAGTCGGCCGACTGGATCAAGGGCGGCCTGAAGCACTAAGCCATCCCCCGGCAGATCCTTTCACGTAACACTTAAGCATCAAGTTCGGGAGGACGGGCAAGTCTCGCCCTCTCGTCCCCCTTGCAATAAAGCGGTACCCGCAAGGCCGGTGTCGTGGCGACTGACTGCGCCCGGCCTTGCGCTCCAAGGAGAATGCGAGATGTCGCAGATCTACGCCGTCCTGGTGGACGGGGTGATGTACGCCGCGTGGCTGTTCCTGGTTGCTCTGGGACTGACCCTCGTCTACGGCGTGCTCAAAATCTTGAACATGGCGCACGGCAGCCTGTACGCGCTGGGCGCGTATGCTGGCGTGACGCTGATCGGCCCGTGGGTTGCCCAGGGTGGCAATCTTTACGTGAGCTATCTATTGCTCGTGCTGGCGGCCATCGTCGCGGGCGGAGCCATCGGCTTCATCATGGAGCGCGGCATTCTGAAGCGCTTCTACGGGCAAGACCCCGTGGTGCTGCTGCTCGTCACCTATGCGCTCTTCCTCATCATGGAAGACGCCATCAAGCTCGTCTGGGGTGTCGATCCGTACTCGGTCTCGGAACCGTACAGCTTCCTCGGTAACTTCGACCTCGGTGATCTCTCGTACCCGAACTACAACTTCCTGATCGTGGGCGTGGCGCTCATCGCGGGCATCGGCCTCACGGCGTTCCTGAAGTTCACCCGCAGCGGCCGTTTGCTGCGCGCGGTGATTCACGACCGCGAAGTCAGTCAGGCGATGGGCATTCGCGTGAGCCGTTATTTCGTGGTGACGTTCATGGCAGGCGCAGTGCTCGCAGCCATCGGTGGCGCACTCACCGCACCGACCGTGTCGGTCGCGCCCGGCATGGGCGTGGAAATCGTGGTGCTCACGTTCGCCGTGGTCGTGATCGGCGGACTGGGGTCGCTGCCCGGCGCAGCGTTCGGTGCGTTGCTCGTGGGTCTGGTGCGCGCGAGTGCCGTGCATTACTGGCCGCAAGGCGAGCTGTTCTCCATCTACATCGTCATGGCGCTGGTGCTGGCTGTGCGTCCGAAAGGCATCTTCGCTCCGCTGGAGGCTCGCAAGATATGAGTTCCGCAATCTGTTCCCAACTGCGCGCGCCCGGCACGTGGCTCGCGGTGGTCGGTTTCGTCGTCATCGGCGCAGCAGGTCTCGCCCTGCCCCAATGGCAATTTCTGGTGTCGGTGGCGTTGTCGAAGGGCATCGTCGCGCTGGGTCTGGCGCTGTTGCTGCGCACGGGGCTCGCGTCGTTCGGTCAGGCGTTGTTCTTCGCGGTCGGCGCGTATTGCGTGGGTCTCGGCATGAACTACTACGGCCTGACGGAGCTGTTCGCGCTGCTCGCCGTGTCGATGATCGTGTCGGCCGTGCTGGCCTTCGTGCTCGGCTTTTTGCTGGCGCGCTATCGCGACATCTTCTTCGCGATGCTCACGCTGGCGTTGTCGATGATCTGCTACGGCCTGCTGCTCAATAACGTCGAACTCGGCGGCAGCGACGGCTTTAACGTGAACGCTCCCACCCTCGGCAGCAGTGCTGAGCCGTGGCAACTCACGGGCACGAACCTGTTTGCGGTGGGCTTCATCGCCGCCATCGTGTGCGTGATGGGCGTGGCCGTGTACATGCGCTCCACGCCGGGACATCTCGGCCCCGCGATCAAAGACAACGAGATCCGCGTGGAGTATCTGGGCACTTCCGCCCGCCGCAACATTCATCTGACGTACGTGATCGCAGGTGCGCTCGCGGGTCTGGGCGGCGCGTTGCAAGCGTTCAACATCGGTCACATCGATCCGGACATGGCGTTCTGGACGACCTCGGGCGAGTTCGTCTTCATCGCCGTGCTCTCGGGCACCCGCTTCGCCTTCTCGCCGTTCATCGGTGCGCTGCTGCTCGAAGTGGCGCGCGCGATGGCGTATCGCTACGCACCGAACACGTGGCAAATCGTGATGGGCGCGATCATGCTCGCAATCATCGCCTTCCTGCCGGGCGGTCTCACGAGTCTGGGTCTGGGACGTCGCAAGGCGACAGTTGCACATCCCGTCACGCAGTCGGCGACCGCGAAAGTCAACGCTTCGGCCGACGCAGCATAAGAGGCACGAGATGGCATCGACACACATCATTGAGGCCTCCGGCCTGCACAAAACCTTCGGGAGCGTTACGCCCGCGAAGGACATCACCGTCAACATCGACGCACAGAGCGTGGTCGGTCTGATCGGCACGAACGGCGCGGGCAAGACGACATTCGTGAACATGCTCACGGGCTACATCAAGCCGGATCGCGGCGAGATCATGTTCCGTGGCAAGCGCATCACGGGCCTGGCACCGCGCAAGATCACACGTCTGGGCATTGCGCGTTCGTTCCAGATTCCGCAGTTGTTCGGCTCACAGACTGCGCGCGAGAACATCGAGATTGCGCTGGCGATTTCGGGTTTGTCGGCGGATCTGGCAAACGAGAGTCTGGCGCGTCTGGGCGTGCTGGAGTTTGCCGACATGATCTCCGGGACTCTGCCGGAAGGCGTGCGCAAGCTGCTCGATATCGCGCTCGCGATGGTCTGCAAACCGGAGGTCCTGCTGCTCGACGAGCCGACCTCGGGCGTTGCAGCGGAAGAGAAATTCGACGTGATGAATCGCGTGCTGGATGCCGCGCGTGCGCTGGGCATTACGGTGCTGTTCGTGGAGCACGACATGGAAATCGTGCGCCGCTACAGCGACCGCGTGCTGGCGTTCTGCGACGGTCGCATTCTGGCGGACGGCACACCGGACGTGGTACTGGCCGACCCGCAGGTGCGCGAGTTGATCATTGGCGAGACGGTGGCCGCAGCGCCGGCGTCGGGAAATATGGCTGGCGAGGTAGCCCATGCTTGAAGTCGGAAATCTGAATGTGCGCTTCGGCGCGACGGACATTCTTCGGGGCGTGCAATTCTCGGTGCCCAAGGGCGCCATCGTCGGGCTGATCGGACGCAACGGCGCGGGCAAGACAACGACGCTGCGTGCCATCATGGGCCTCGTGAAGGCGAACGGCGGCACGTTGACGTTCGATGGCGTGGATCTGGTCAAAGCCCCCTCGCACGAACGCACGTCGCTGGGCATCGGCTACGCGCCGGAAGATCGTCGTCTGATCCCGGACATGACGGTGGAAGAAAATCTTTGCGTGCCCGCGTGGGCACTCAAGGCGAAGGACGTGCAGGCGCGTCTGGACAAGGTCTACCGCATCATTCCGGAAGCCCGCGAGTGGGCGCCGCGCCGTGCCTTGCAATTGTCGGGGGGCCAGCAGAAACTGGTGGCCGTCGGTCGCGCGCTGATGACGAGTTCGCGCCTGCTGATGCTCGACGAACCGTTCGAAGGCGTGGCTCCGGCACTCTCGAAGCGCATCGCCGAAGTGATTGGCCAGATGCGCAGCGAAGGCCTCGCCGTCATTCTCTCGGGTGCGGATTTGCAGCACGCCGGTGCAGTGCTCGATAACGTCTACCGGATCGATCGCGGCCAGATGGTCGCGTGAGTTTCATCAAGTCTTCATAGGAAAACGATCATGAACGCATTTCGTTTCCAGACGGTCCCCACCGTCGTCGTGGAATTCGGCGCAGCGCGCCGTCTGGGTGCGCTGCTGCGCGAGCAGTTTCCGTCGGCCAAACGCCTGTGCGTGGTCACGGACGGCTTTTTGCATAAGAGCGGTCTCCTCGCCCCGGCACTGGCCGATCTGACGAAGCACGACTGGCAGGTGTCGGTCATCGACGACGTGATCGCCGATCCGCCCGAGCACGTGGTGCTCGAAGCCGCCGAACGCGCTCGCACGGCAGACGCCGAAATCGTGCTGGGTCTGGGCGGCGGTTCGTCGATGGACGTGGCCAAGCTGCTCGCAGTGCTGCTGCCGGGCACGCAGTCGATCAAGGACATGTACGGCGTGAAGAAGGTGACGGGCACGCGCCTGCCGCTGGTACAAATGCCGACGACCGCGGGCACCGGTTCGGAAGTCACGGCCGTGTCGATTGTGACGACCGGCGAGACGACGAAGATGGGTGTCGTTGCACCACAACTCTTTGCCGATCTCGCGATCCTCGACGCGGAACTCACGCTCGGCCTGCCGCGCGCGGCGACCGCCGCCACCGGCATCGACGCGATGGTGCATGCCATCGAAGCCTATACGTCGGCACACCTGAAAAATCCGATCTCGGACATGCTCGCCGTGAAGGCCCTGGAATTGCTCTCGCGCAATCTCCTGCCCGCCTGCAACGATGGCGCTAACCGTGAAGCGCGCGAAGCCATGCTCGTTGGCGCGATGTTCGCCGGACAGTCGTTCGCCAACTCGCCAGTGGCCGCCGTCCACGCCCTCGCTTACCCGATCGGAGGCATCTTCCACGTCGCCCATGGCCTGTCGAACGCGCTGGTGCTATCGCATGTCATGCGCTTCAATGCGCCCGCTGCCAGCAAGCTTTACGCAGAACTCGCCGACGTGATTCTTCCCGTCAAGGCGAGCGGCAGCGATGAAGCGAAAACCGATGCGCTGATCCGGCACATCGAGTCGATGATCGTCGACACCGCCATTCCCCGCACGCTGCGCGAGGTGGGCGTCAAGCAGGACGACATCGCGCGTATGGCCAGCGACGCTATGCTTCAGACCCGCCTTCTCGTCAACAATCCCCGCGAGGTCTCCGAAGCCGACGCTTTCGCGATCTACTCGGCAGCGTTCTGATCTCGTTAGAATGAGGCCTTCTTCTACGCGCTGTTGCTTTCCCCATTGGAGACGCTCGACATGAAGAAGGCCTTTCCCTCACCCGACGAAGCCTCAGCACTTATCGACGCCCGTATCACCGAACTCGCAGACTGGCGCGGCGATATGCTCGCCCGCCTTCGTACCATCGTGACCCGCGCAGCCCCCGATATCGTCGAGGAATGGAAGTGGCGCGTACCCGTCTGGTCTTGTGACGGGATTCTATGCACCGGCGAAACCTATAGGGCCACCGTCAAACTGACCTTCCCGAAGGGCGCTTCGCTTCCCGACCCCACGGGTCTCTTCAACGCCAGTCTCGAAGGTAATACCCGCCGCGCCATCGATTTCCGTGAAGGCGTCGCCATCGACGAGAAAGCGTTAATCAATCTCATTCGCGAAGCCATCAAGGTAAATCGCAGCTAGTGCGCGGCTTACGAAATCAGCAATCTTTTAATTTCGGATTGCACACCTCATCAGTATTTTATTAAAATCAATAACAACGATTCTCAAAAAAACACAAATCCAAAAATCTCAATAAAAAAAGCGCAAAAAACAGAATCCGTTTCAGACATAATCTTCGATTTTAGATGATAGAAAACAACAAAAAAATATCTAGAAAATCGAGATGTCTCGTTTTCCTATATTTTCGATGCACTCATTGAAATACCGTTAACCCGCTGATATTCTTCAGCGCATCGGTGTACGTAACCAAGTTCATACATGTGGCCAGAGCCGCCCGACACCGGTACGTAGTGCTTTCGATTTATTGCATTTGCCACGGCGTGCGAAACGATTGCCAACGTTAGCGACACCATCTTTTTGCAGTATTCAATTAAAAACTCCGACGCAGCAGCATGACCCAGGGGCCGACGTGGCGTAATTCGCCACGGTAGCGTCGTGCGCACTTTTGGAGTCGGTGTCTCGAAAATAAGCAGTTAAACGCATAAGCATCTGATTCCCCCTGGAGACATCATGTCTGCCTTGATGCAACTGCTCGAAACTATCCACGACGATTGCAGTGGAATAACCGACTCCAAGAAGCTTTTTCAGCGCATCGACTCGTTCTCTAAACGCATCGGCTTCGAGTATTGCTGTTACGGTTTCCGTCATCATAGGAGTGCAACACAATCGGAAGTGCGTGTCTTCGACAGCTATCCGACCGGATGGATGGCGCACTACAGCGAAAAGGGTTTTCTCAACGTCGATCCGACCGTCGCCGTCGGCGCACATACGGAAAGGCTGCTGTCCTGGCGCGATCCCACCCTGCCCGCCGCGCCCGAGCTTTGGCGCGATGCAAACGACTTTGGCCTGAATCACGGTGTGGCGCGCTCTAGCTGGGGGCCACATGGCGAATTCGGTCTGTTGAGCTTCGGCAGATCGACGCAATACCTCACACCGATCGAGTTGAACTCATTGCAAATCGGCATGGGTGTGCTGGCGAACTATACGCACGAGTCGATGAGCCGCCTGCTGCGCCCTCAACGTCCGCCTTTCGACATCGAATCGTTGTCGATACGCGAGCGCGAAGTCCTGTTGTGGACCGCAGAGGGAAAAACCGCCGACGAGATCGGCGACATCCTCGGCATCTCGACACGTACGGTCAATTTCCATATTCGCAACTGTCTCGATAAAACCGGCTGTCGCAACAAGGTGCAGAGCGCAATTCGTCTGGTGATGTGGCGCTAGCCCTTCGTTCCCCCGCTGCCGCAGTCATGCCACGCAGTCGCGGGGGAACCGAGACCGGCGACACCATCGTGGTCGCTCGCCGGTCGTTCGCCATCAATTGCCCGACATATCGCACGACAACCCCAGCGCCGCGCGCGTCGTAGCATCGATGTCGATACGGTACGCCGCCACCAGCCGACCGTCTATTCGGTACGCCGCGCCAAGCTTGTGGGTCGGTACACCGATGCGCCCGAACAAACGCGCCAGACTGACGAACGTCACGCCGATCAATCGATGCGCGCCCAGCGAGCTGGCAGTGAAAACTGCAGCACGCAACAACTCCCTCGCCCCTTGCGTCGCCTGCTGCGTCTGCTGCGTCTGCTGCGTGCGCGTATGACTCGCGTAGACGCCTTCCGCCTGTGGCGACTCCCAGGCAAAGCGTGAAAGCTCCCACACGGGCGTTGCGTAAGCCCCTTCCCCCATGTCGAAACCGTCTCCCATGTGAATGGCCGCAGGAAGATCGTCTACGAGATGAGGGAAGTGATCGCCTAACAAATAGCGGTGTGTCGCAGGCAGGAGGCGTGCGCACCCGACAATGGCGTCCTCGTGGCGAAGCGTGACGTAAATGGTGTCGTCACGGTCATATTCGTCGGACTCTTCGCCCACCTCCGACATTCCGCACTGTGACGCAGACCTCATCTCCCACCCCAGCTTCTGCACGAAAACCCGGTGGCGAAAGCGCGCGATTTCGCCTCTTGCAGAAGGGATCAACTGAGCACCGCGCATCACATCGACTCGCATTCCAAACCTCCATCGTTAGTAGATGAAGGCAGATTAGCGACGCAGAAATGAAGCGAAAACTGTCAACGTTGACAGGTGGAAAAAATCATCATCACAACCAAGTAACATGTCCTTCAAAAATCGCTCATTCATCGAGAGAAAATCGAGTGAACGAACAGCGCGGTCCTCGATGCTTCCCAAAAAAAAGCCACGACAAGAATGTCGTGGCAAACATCGATGTGCGCGGTGCCAGGCGGAAAAATCGCCTCGTTTTACCTGCTCTGACACGCCGCCCAGTTATCCGGCGCAGCAAGCAATGCACCGGTATTTATCGCGCCGGTCTGATCTGCAACGTGGTACCTGTAGATCGAACCGGCCGGGTTCGTTAGCACCACCTGTAACACGGGCATGAAATGTCCCGTCACTTCCATGTAATCCTGCTGAATGTATTGCGCACCGGGTTTGGCATCGAGCGTCGGATAGAACCATGCGTCGATGGGAAGCTGGTCGGGAATGTTCTGTGGCCACGCGGCAATGACGACTTCGTTGTGCGCATTGCTGTATGTCTGACGCAACTCCTTGAATACGGCAAACTGCGCGACGCTCGGCGAAAGCGCGCATCCGCCCGCCGGTGCTCCCCCATGGGTGGTCAGCCATTGTGCGGCCGTGTTGATACCTCTCGCGTCGCACAGACGCAGGTCTGGGGTCGTCGCCGTTCCCGTTCCGCAACTGCTCGGTCGGCTGCTTGTCCCAGCGTTCACCGGGAACTCGCATCGCCACGTCAACGGATATTGGGTCGGCGCCTGCAATTCGCGCATGATGATGCCCGGTCCGCCGCTATGCGTCGCGTTCATGAGCATGTCCACGCGGGCAAAAGAGAACGACACCCCGTTGCGATCAACAGAATTCTGGGACGGGTTCCACGAATGGAAATCGCCACAACCCGTAATTCGAATCAGCACGCCAGAGCAGTTGTATCCGGCCGTGTTGCCCGGACACGTCATGCGCGTATCGGCATGGCGCGCTTCGAGTTGCTTTGCCACGGTGAATCCCCAATCGAGCTGATCGCGCTCATCGAAGCCGAAGGCGGTGGCGGCGCCCGCACCTATCGTCGCCTTGAGAACGGGCATCCACTGCCCTGTGGCGTCGTAATACTGCTTCTGGTATCGCAGCGCCTGCGAGAGCTGCCCGCCGTTTGCCACGTCGTAATAGATGGCTTGCACCGCCAGCGCCGCCGGATTGCCCACGTTCCAGAGGCTCACACCGACGGCGTCCGCATTGCCAGGGCATGGCGGCAGCGATTGCGCGAGCGGCGCCTTTCCGCAGACGTAGTCGTAAGGCTGCCCGTTACCTGCAGCCGTCGGACGATCTGCCAGTACGAAGCCCACGGAAGCGGACAGAGTGACGGCAGGCAGATCCTGTCGCGCGTAACTCAGACGCGCGTAACCGGCGTTCGTCTCGTCCGCGCCGATCTGCCAGAACGGGGTGTCTGCGCCACCTGCCGGCGCCGGACGCAACATGACGCCCGAGCAATCGAACGCCGGACTGGCGACGAAGCACTTTCCGGGCGTCTGTGCATAGCGACGATTGATGGAATAGGCCAGATCGGCCCCGGGCAATTGCGACGTCGAAGTGACGGCCGCCGATGGGCCGACCGGCACCGCAGGCACCGGTGCTTTGTCGATTACCGTACATGCACAGGCAAGCGCCGTCAGCAGCACTGGCGTCGCGCGGCGCAGTGCTGCCTGCCAAATCGTGCTCAGCATGAAACACCTCGCATGGGAGCCACGCTCCCTGAACGTCACATCGATCGTGAGGAAGGAGCGCGGCGCTTTAAGCGTTCGCAAGACCCGGCGTCACGCCGACCACCTGAAGGTAGTCCGTCTCGTTGCGGCCCTTCACGTTTTGCTGTTCGTCCGGGCCGTTGAGGTCATAGGCGTAGGCCGTTCCCGCGCCAATTGCCGTGCCGGTCCAGAAAGGGTAGGAAAGCCAGTCCATGTATTGCGCGACCGGGCCGGAACTTGGGAAATAGGTCACCCAGAACGCCTTCAGGTCGTCGACGGTCGGCACGTCGAGCCCTGCCGCCGCGCAGGCCGCCGCGGCGCCCGAGAAGTTGGCCGACGGGCTCACGAAGTACATCGTTTTCAACCCGGAAACCGTGATGGTGAACGAGCGTGTCTCGTTGCGACTGTCGGTCGCGGAGATCTGCGCCGTGCCGTTGCCCATCGGCGTCACGATGCCCACGCCGTCGATGGTGGCGACGGTCTCATCGGCGGTGGTGTAGTTGTACGGCGGTGTGCCGAACTTCGCCTCGCGATTGAATTTCGCATAGTCGGGAACGATCACCGGCGCCTTCTCGCCGATGATGTACCGGAACTTGGACAGATCCACGGTAAGCGGTGCTTCGAACGCCTCACCGATCCACAGCACGAACGCTTCCGACTGGCTCTGCGTTGTGCCGCGCATTACGGTGTATGACAACGACGCCGATTTCTCCTTGTTCAAATCGGCATGATTGCGCGGCACTTCGAAGACGTAATCCCGCTGCGGCGAGCCGGACACGGTCATCTCTTGCGAAAACGGCGCAGGTGTGCCACTGGCATTGACCCAACGGAACATGATCTTGTCGCCTTCGGCAATGCCGGGGTATGGTGCGACGACGACCTCGACGAAGTCCCCGACGATATCCTCCGGCACGAGCGAATTGCCGATCGCTTCGGGTACGCTCACCAGCGGCAATTCACCGACGGGCTCCAGCACCCGCACTTGCAGCGGATTCGACTCGATTGTGCCGTTCTCGTGTCCCGTCACCACCGTGCCGAGTGTGATCGTTGTGCCCGAGTACTTCTGCAACGCGCTTTTCGGAATGGTGAACGGAACCGGCTTACCGACCTGCCCCGGGTCGGAGATGATGACGTGAGATTCCCAGTCGGAATCGTTGATGTCGATGAACACAATTTGTCCCACCGCCATACCGGCATACGGCGCGACGGTGGCGATTGCACCGCTGTCCGGTACGTCTGCGAGATTGAGCACACCGCCTGCGACACCTTCGATGGCTGGCGGCTCGACATCGCCAGGCTCTGCAATCTGCTCGCCGATAGGAACACTGACGACGTCCGACGTCTCCACGACCACGCCCCCCCGCGAGACCGTGAAATGCACAAGGACCGTCCGACCTTCGTTCGGTTTGATCTGCTCGCCCTTCACACGGAATTCGATCGGCTCGTTTAGGCTGGGGCCGGAAACGGGGAACGAATCCGTGTACTGCCCGCTCTGCGGGGCATCCCAGACTATGCCGACAGAGTCCCCCAACGCCTTGCCCGCGTAATTCGGCACTCTGACAATGGTCCTCGGCAGCTCCGGATCGAGCATGCCATTTTGCATATCCGGAATTTCCGGCGCGGGATGATCGGCCCTACCTCCCCGCCCGAAGCGACGCGTGGCGACCGGCGCCGCTGTCCCGACTGGGCCTGCCTTGCCCTTCGTCCCACCGCGACGTCCGGCGACCGGTGCCGCTATCGTGGCGCGCCGCGCCGAAGTTTTCGTCGTTGCCATCATCTTTCCCCTTGAATGCACCCGACCGTATGCAGCGTGCGCATCGCGCACGCTGCACCATCGATAGTCACTGGCATGATCCGCAGCACCGGCTACGCCTTCTCCAATGCAGCCTGACGCTTACGATAGGCGGCGAGCGCGCGCCCTTGCGGCGAGGTAATGGAGACCGCCTTGCCGTCGACTTCGTAGCGAATGTACCGATCCAGGAGTTGTTGTTGGGCCGATGTCGGTGTGCCGCCGCCATCGGCAACACCCCAACTCACGACGCCACCGGTTGCCGGAATCGCAGCAAACCCCTGACTGTTGGAATAGACGGCGCGGATGTTGACCAGCTTCGGCTGCACCGCCGCGGAGTCTCCGCCACGCGCAGGGTCCCCCCACGTGAGCACGGTGCCGTCTCGTTTGAGCCCCGCGAAAGCACCGCCAGAGGCCGTAATCTGCACGAACCTCTCCAACGCCAGATCCTCGGGTAGCGGATAGCCATGGTCATCGGTTGGCCCCGTCCCGCCCCACGTGACCACCCGGCCGTCCTCCCGGCGCGCGCAAAAGACCTTAGCGTTCGCGACCACCTCGACGATATCGTCAAGCAGCTCGACCGCCTGGGGAACGACGCCACCGAACGTCTCCGAACCCCATGCCATGACCTTTCGCTCGGAAGTGATAACGGCAAACGCGCCATTCGTCGCAGCCGCAAGTTCGACGATGTCGCGCGCAGCGGCAACGTCGTCGCTGAGTTCGCCGCCATTGGCTTCGTTCCCCCACGCAAACAGCGTGTTATTCGGGCGTAGCGCACAAAACGCCGCCGTGCTGCCGCGCACGCTCAAGACGGTTTCGTCCTTGTTGAGATCGGGTAACACCCCGCCATTGGCCTCAGTCCCCCAGGCGACAATCTTTCCGTTCTTGCGCAGGCAGCAGAATGCGCTTGTGTTCGGAATGACCTTGTCTGCATCGGTCACGGTAAGCGCGTCGCCATCCACCACGCCTGCATAGATGGTGTTCCCCCAAGCGCCAAGCGTGCCGTCGTTGCGCACATAGGCGAACGCTCCAGCGTTGCCGCAAATCCGCGCCACATTGCTCGGATACGGTGTGATCGGCCCACCATTTGCAGGGTCGCCCCACATCACGGCGCGCCCGTCGACCAAACGCAGGGCGACGGCAAAATACGTCGCACTCAATTGAACCCCGTCCAGCCCCATGAGCGATGTGTCGATTTTCCCCCCATGAGTTTCCATCCCCCACGCATATGGACCTGCGGTATCGAACAGTGCGCCATACGCCGCCAAACCGTTGCCGGTGACGGTGTCCACGCCCGTGCCCACCAGATGAAGCGGAAGGATCGAGGTGGAGGCGGTTTCCGTTCGGACATGCAGCAGCCGCCAAGGCTCGCTGTCGAGGAAAGTGGAACCCGATACCGACGACGTATCGCCGCTATATCGCCACTCGGCGACGATATCCTCTCGCGTGGCCGCACTCACCGCGCGCAGGTACTTCGACGCCCCCGAAACACGCTTGTCGAAGTCGCCATTGCGCGCCCCGAGCACGATCAGGTCACCGCTCGCCAGTTCCCGGCCAACGGTGTAAGTGGCTGGCGGCGATTCCTCCGTTAGCCCCGAAGCCTTACGAACGACCGCGTACGTAATCTCAACAACGGCGCCGTTGCTTTGCTCGACCGTGGCCTTCGGAATGCGTAGTTCGAGCGCCCTCCCGACATCGCTCACCTTGACCGTGTAGGGATCCGAGGTGTAGTTGGGGGGGCCTTTCCATGTCACCGTCACTGTGTCGTCCAACGCGAACGCGGCGGTGTCGTCGATATACACGGTCGCACCGGCCGCCGTCACATCGTCCGGATCGAGGTTGCCATCGTCGGCCTCCAGCACGACCACGGCGGGCAACGCCGACTGCTCGATCACGAAAGAGGTGGTGCCGCCAGATGCAACCACCTGACCGCCGACAAGCAGGTCGTAAGACACCGTGACCGTGCTGTCGACGCCCTCTTCGATGATTTCGTAGGGCACGTTGAAGTTGATGTCGCCGTTACCACCGACGGGCATCTCAGGCGTGTAATCCGTACCGCCATGCGTCGACTGCCATTTCAGGCGAATCATGTTGCCCTGCGCCATTTCTGGCGAGCGGGGCACGATGACGGCGAGACCGCCGGTGACTAGTCGCGGATCGAGCTTACCGTCGACAACGGCAGGCACCCGAGGCGGCTCCAGCGCTACCGCTTCGCGCACGACCTTGACCATCAGCGCGTCCGAACGATCCTCGATCAGTGCGCCCCTGACCCGATAGGTCAGCGGCATCTCCATGCCGATGAAAGGCACGAGATCTTCGGCAATAAAATAGTCCTCGATCGGGTCACCGACGGTGTGGTCGCTGACATGATTCGTGAGCGTCAATCCGCCATGACCGGCCCCCGCCCCCCAGTCGATAAACACGACGTCGCCGCTACGCATGCCTTCGTAGGCGGGCACGATCACGTCCGCGCGGTTGCCAATATCGTTCAGGTTCAGTTCACCGTTCCCGTCGCGTTGTGGCATCTCCGGTAGCGCAAGTTTTTGGGGCTCGACGGCGACGCCGAGCTTCAACACTTCCGAGTGGATCACGGTGGCGCCACGCGTAATCGTGTAATACACGGGCACGATCTCGCCCTTCCAGGGCTCGACGTCGTCCTTTGTCATCCGGAACGCGAAGTCCATCGGTACGCCCACCACGACGCGGTCCCAGTAATGTCGGGGGTCCTCCTTCGGCCCCCAGTACATGTAGATTTCGTCGCCCGCCTGCATGTCCGCGTGCTGCGGCACCACGGTACGCACCCTTTGCTGGTACGCCTCCTCAGGCAGATAATCGCCGTCGGCCTCCTGCACATACGGTGCAGGCCAAAGCGGCTCCCCGACCGGCTCACCGACGCTCAGCACCAGGTTGTTTGAAAGAACCGTCTCGCCGGATTTTCTGATGACCTTGTAGTACACCGTTACATTCCCCCCGTCCAACGCGACCACATTTGCCTTGGGGACATAGAACTCGGCTGACCTGCCGACGTTGTTGTCGGTGACAAAGTAATCGTCGACGTACTCCCCCGCCGTGCCCTCACCGAAGTACGCCCAGATATGGTCACCGGACGCCATGCCCTCATAGGGGGCCACCTCCACCGTTGCTTCACCCGTGAGATCGTCCGGATTGAGCACACCTTCCTTCGCTTCCAGGACAACCGGGGCCGGCAAATTGCCGTCGTCGTTCAACGGCAGCACCTCGACGAGCGTCGAACCGGATGTTTCGCGCTCACCGCCTTGCGGCGTCACTGCATAGACTGCGGTCACGGTGTCACCTCCATTTGCATTGATCTCAAGTACGGTGCGCGAGACGGTCACGACCACATCTCCCACGCTCTCGACCAGGCTGTCGCCCGAATCCTGTCCGCCCGCGGACGTCCCTAACCAGAACCATTCGAGGCGATCTCCCTCCGCCATGCCCGGCCACTCAGGCATCGTGATCTTCGGGCCGTTGGGCACCAGGGCCGGATCGAGCTTCCCATCCGTCACGCCCTCAATTTGCGGTGGATCTAGCGTGCCGTCGTCCTCGTCGGATGCGGGGGCGCTCACGCCGACGGATTTGCTTTTCGTGTCCATGATGGCGTCTCCCCTAACTCACGATCAGCGTTTCGTGATTGCGACGGTAGATCGCAAGCGCCTTGCCCTGCGCGGACCCCTCGGACACCGCGCTGCCTTGCGCTTCGTAGCTCATGTACTGATTGAGCAGGATCTGTTGCTCGTTGGTCGGCGTGCCGCCGCCGTTCGGAATCCCCCAGGTCACGACTTCGCCGTCGTCGCGAATCGCTGCGAAGGCTTCGCTGTTGGCATACACGGCGCGCACGTTGACGAGCCGCGGTGCCACCACCGACGAATTGCCGCCGAAGTTCGCGTCGCCCCACGAGAGAACACTGCCATCGCGCAGCAGTCCGGCAAACGCTCGCGCCGTACCCACGACCTGAATGAAATCCAGGTTCGCGTATGCGGGCGGGAAGTCGTTGCCACGCAACGGGTCGCCCCAATGAAGTAGCCGGCCGTTTGCGCGGCGACCGCAGAAAGCGCCCCACGTCGCCACGATTTCAACGAAGTCGGTGGTGAGCCTGACGGCGTCAGTGACCACACCGCCATGGGATTGGGGGCCCCACGCGATGACCTTCCGATCCGTTGTCAGCACCGCGAACGCGCGCGCCGTCGCACTGGCGAGCGAAGCGACGTTGTTTGCCGCTGCCGCCTCCTCGGACAACTCGCCTCCGTAGTCCTTGTTATGCCATGCCGCGAGTCTGCCGTTCTCCCGCAACGCGCAGAACGCCATGAAGTTGCCCATCACGCTCTTGAACTTCTCGTTCTCGAGCCCCGGTGGCAGTTCTCCCCCATGGCTGGACGGCCCCCATGTCACCAGCTCGCCACCCACGCGTCTCACACAAAAGGCGTTGCCGGTGGAGGAAAGCGTGTGTGCGTCGCGCACCAGACGTGCCGCATTGCTCAGTGTGCCGCCGTGATTGGCGCTCCCCCATGCCGTGAGCGACCCGGTGTTCAGAATCCCGGCGAACGCACCGGCGTTACCAATGACACGCCGCACGTTAGTCGGCAGTGGCGTCACCTCACCGCCGGTCCCTGCTTGCCCCCACACGAAGACGGTGCCCCCGCTCTGGCGAGCGGCCATCGAAGACGGTGTCGTGCTGATCTCGACGAACCCATTCATGCCGATGTAGTTGTTTTCGATGTTGGCGCCCCAGCTTTTGTGGCCCCATGCGTAAGGGTTCGAGTCTTTGAGCAACGCACCGAACGCCGCCGCCCCCGTGGTCGAAGCGCTTTCTGTGCCCGTCCCCGCGAAATGCACCGGAAGAATCGAAGTGGACGCGTCTTCCGTGCGCACGTGCAGCAAGCGCCACGGGTCGGTGTCCAGGAACGACGCTCCCGTGAAAGCGGTCAGGTCGCCCTCGTAGCGCCATGCCACGACAATGTCCAGACGCGACACTGCATCCACGGCGCGCAAGTATCGCGGCGAACTCGACGCGCGGTAGGCCGCGCTACCGTTGCGAGCGCCGAGCACCAGCAAATCGCCCTTTGCCAGTTCCCGCCCAACGCTGTACGTAGCCCGGGGGGATGTTTCCGTGGCCCCACCGACCTTGCGCACGATCTTGTAATACACCGACGCCACCGTGCCGTCGCTGCGCTCGATCTCGACCTTCGGAATCATCATCCGCAGACTCTTGCCGACATCGGCAGCCCCAATGCGGTGTGAGGTCTGATAGTCGGTGACACCCTCCCAGTACAGCGTCACAACGTCGTCGAGCGCAAACACGGCCGTCGCAGCGATCTCCGCCGTCGCCCCCGCGCCGGGCACTTGGTCCGGGTCCAGATTGCTGCCGTTCGCCTCGACGATGACCACGGCGGGCAATTCCGTCATGACGATCACGAACGGCGTGGCACTGCCCGTGCCGATGGTAGCGCCACCGCGCCGCACTTCATAGGAGACAGTGACCGTACCGTTGATGCCCTTCTCGATCGCCTCATACGGCACCGTGAACTCGATAGCGCCGCCGCCAACAGGCGTTGAATCGGTGTGATCGCCTTCGTCGTTCGTACAATCCCATGTCAAGAAGATCATGTCGCCCTGCTGCATGCCGGCCCGCGGCACGATGACCTTCGCCCCATCCATCACCTGGCGCGGATCCAGTTCACCGTTGACGACGTCCGGAATTTGCGGCGGTTCCATCGTCGCCGCTTCACTGACAATCGTGAACTCGATGGGATCGGATTGCCGAGGGCCCAGCACCCCCACAATGCGATAGGCGACTTCAATGGTCTGCCCTTCGTAGGGCTCGATTTCGTCGAGCTCGAAGAACTCTTCGATGGGCTGCCCGACGGCGTTCTGTGTGATCGGGACGTCGATGGTCAGTCCGCCGTTTTGCTTTCCGCCTGCCCAGTCGATGTGGACCGTATCGCCCACCCGCATGCCCTCATAGGGCAGTACCCGGACATCGGCCCCGTAGGTGAGATCGGCGAGGTTGAGCTTATCGCCGATGACCTGGTCCATTTCCGGCAATGCCAGTTGCGTCGGCTCATAGGCCACGTTCAGCGTAAGCACTTCGGAATGAATGACGCCTGCCGGCCGGGTCACCGTGTAGCGAATCTGCACGGTTTCTCCCGCCCACCGATCCACGGTGGCCGCGTCCACACGAAACGGAAAATCCATCGGGATGCTGACCTCGACCCGGTCCCAGTATTCCTTGCCGTTGCCCTCCCAATAGATATGAATTTCGTCGCCCGCCCGCATTTCGGGGTGTTGCGGCACCACTGTACGAACACCCTTGGCGTATGCGTCTTCCGGCAGGTTGCCCCCCGTCGACTCAGGAACGGTAGGGGCAGGCCAGCGCGCTGACGAGGCGACATTCAGAATCAACTGATAAGAGCTTCTCTCCGTACCGTTCCTGAGGACCTTGTAGTAGATGGTCACCGTCGCCGTGTCGAAGAACTCCACTTTCGCTTTCGGCACGAACATCTGAATGGGGTCGCCCACATTGTTGTCGCTGACGAGAAAGTTATCGATCATCTCGCCGCCACCGGTTCCCTCGCCGAAATAGACCCAGACCACGTCGTTAGCCGCCATCCCCTCGTACGGTGCGACGGTCACCGTGGCGGTCGCATCGATGTCGTCAGGATTGAGCGTATCGCCGACCGCCTCCTCAACGACGGGGGCCGGGAGCAGCACGTCGTCCAGCGGGAGCACACGGATCACATTGACCATCGATGTCGTCTCGCCGCCGTTGCGCCTGACGACATAGAGCACATTGACACTGTCGCCCCCAATAGCGTTGATCTCGACAACACCACGCGGCACGGTATCGGTCACATCACCGATATGTGCGGGCAAGGTGATATCGATGACACCGGTGGCCTGCCCGTTTTGCGACGTCCCGATCCAATACCACTGAACCGAGTCGCCCACCGCCATGCCCGGCCATTGCGGGATCGTGATCTTCGGCCCGTTCGGGACCAGTGCAGGGTCGAGTTCGCCGTTGACCTCCCCCTCGACAACAGGCTCGGGAAGTTCCAGCGTATCGAGCACCGACAACGTCAGATGCGCCGATTCGCGCGTGCCGCCCCCGGACGTGATGACGTAATACACCTCCACGCTTCCCCCGGCGATCGGCGCAATCGCGCTGAACATGATGTTGAACGACACAGGGTTACCGACATCCGCATCCTCGACGATCTTGAAGTCCTGATCGTTGACGGGGGTGCCGTCCACGGCGGTGCCTCGCCAGTACATCATGACGATGTCGCCCTGGGCCATGTTTCTCCACGGCGCGATATCCACATGCGCGCCGTTCTCTACCAGCGACGGATCCAGCCCGTCGCCCGTCGCCTCGCGCACCACTGGCGCGGCCAATTGCAGTGCGGTGCCGGTGATGGTGTAGTACGCCCGACGCGAACGCCCTTTACTAGCGCCGCCGCTGTCGGTCACACGATAGAAGATCGAACCTTCGCCGGGCACCACGGGTGCGAGGCGCGCGTTAGGCAGCGCGAACGCCAGCAAGGCGGGGACCCACGGTTTGTTGTCCGTGAAGCTGACGGGCACGCCTTCATAGGAAAGGCCGTCGAACGTCAGGTCGATGATGTCGCCGGCCGTCAAGTCTCCATTGAAGTAGACGATTGCCGTGGCGTCTTCGCCCTTCAGCGCATCGAAGTCGAGCACGTCGCCCGGTGCATCCATCAACGTCGGTGCGGCATAGATCGAATCACCGACTTCCACCGCGATGAACGCCGGTGGCGCGCGCAGCGAATAGTTCTTTACGACGTCGTAGATGCTGTAAGTGATCGCCAGTTTTTCGCTGTCTCCGGCGTCTATGATGGTCCGCTCGTCCACCCTCACGACAATGTCCGTCCCGACTTCCTCCGGCGCGACTGTGTAGACCGGTAGCGTCTGCGATCCCCAGTACAACGTCAGACGATCTCCCTCGGCCATGTTCAGCCAGGCGGGAATCGTGACGGGCACTCCCTCAGGGGAAATCGGCGGCTCAATCGGACCGGCTGGCGGCTGCGCCAGTTCGAGATTTTCGTTGATCGACGGCGTCGATTGATCCGGATCGTTCCCCCCGGGCTTTGCCCGCTTGACGAGAATCTTGGCGACCGGAGACGTTCCCACATCGCCGCTGATGTTCGAAACATGGTCGAACCAGACATCCACGAGTCCGTCCGGGCGCTCGAGAACGTGCTGCACAGGTACGTTCAACACGTAAGAAGCGTCGTTGGGATTCGTGATGAAGATGGCGGCGACAGGCGTATCGGGATCGCCCCAATACAGCCTCAGGATGTCGTTTCGAACAAACAGATAGCTCCACGGCACCAGCACCACAATCGGCTGGTCGATGTTTTGCAGACTCCGGTCGCCGATACCGCCCCAGGTCTCCGCGTCCGGCACGCGCGGCAACTGGAGGACTGCTGGGCCGATGGCGTCTTGCGGGGGGCTTGCCTTTCGCGATACGGAAGCGGGTGAAGCATCTCTTACGTTCATGATCGACCTCCGGGGGAACGCGTGCGTAAGCCGGCACGCGTATCGGGACGGGAAGAAAGCACGCGGTGCGCCTCACCTGCTCGCAACGTGTGCCGACGCGCCTATCTCACTACCGAAGTTCATGCCCAACAACTGTCAACGTTGACAGTTACCCCGCGAGATTTCCAGCGCGACACTTGGCAAACCCAACCCCACTTCACATGGAGGTGTGTCATGACAGTCAAGCGCAAAGCCCTCTTACGCACGGACAACAAGGCGGCAAGCCTGAACGTCCGAGCGAAACGAGCGTCAACAGAGGAAAGCCCATCGCCAAAGGTCGGGCCTCCCGCACCGGAAATCGATCCAGACGTGCTGGCCGATCGCGGGGACATCCCGGAAGAGAACTTCCCCTTCAACCCTGTCCTGGCAAACCTGGAGGGTCAGCCCATCGATTTCACGGCCCCAATCCTACCCAATTACACAACCGGTTACGTTTATCGGTACTTCGTCGATGGCACCACGGACACCGTTGAGGGATCCATCACCGACCAGGATATCGAGGACGGAATTTTCACGATCGCCGTCGAGCCCGAGCTGTTAACTCACGGCATACACACCCTCACCTACGCGACGAGACCGCAGTTCGACCCGGGATTCTCCGACCCCTCGGAACCGACGTACTTCACGCTCGACTTCGAGCCCCCGTACAACCTCGGCGAAGGCGAGGTGCCCACCGAGGTAGACGACGGGTTGACCGACGAAATCCTGACCGCGCTGGGTGACGTGCTACCGCTCACCCTGCCCGGTTGGGGTGATCAGGCCTTCGGGGACGTTATCGTCGGTATCGTGCGGCAAGTTGGCGGACCGAATCACATGACCGCCCCGTTAAGGATCCCATTCGGCCATGACTGGAAGGAGACGGTCACGCTGGAATTTCCGCGAGCGATCATCGAAGCAGCAGGCGACGGCATCCTCGAATTCACTTACACGATCACCGATCTTGCAGGCAACGAGTCGGAAGAGGCGTTCATCAAACTGGTCGACGTGTTCGTCTCGGGGGGGATCGACGATCTGGAACCCCCGATCGTGCCGGCACAAGAGGAGGACGGACTGATCACCGAGGAAGATGCCCGCGCCCCGGTCGTCGTCCAGATTCCCGGTCATACGAGCGTCGAGCCCGGCTTCGTAATCGTCGTTCTGTGGGGTTCGCAAGCGCTGGAGGGCGTGGTCTTCGATGGAGATAACGACGACGAGATCATGCTCGAGGTCGACGTGCCGTATGAGATCGTTTCCTCGGAATGGGACGCGAACAAGGATGCGGGCGGATATGCCGACATCGACGTGAATTATGTCGTCTACGGCGCTGGCAGCCGGGAAGTCGGCCGTCCGGATACCCCGACCAGCGTGCGCGTGAATCTGAACCAGGCAGGCGGCGTCGACCCCGACCCGGACACGCCGGAAAACGAAGCGCTCGGCAAACCCGTGGTCAGGCATTCTGCGTGGGAAGCTGGCGATCAGGAGGATTTCATTCCCGACGCCTCCATCGAGACTAACCACGCCATCGTGATCCCCTGGTTCGTCAGAGACGAGTTGGGCAACGTGACCGACGAGGACGCCTTCCGTGCCGGTGACGAAATCAATTTCGTCTACAACGGCGATCCGGCGGGGTCATACGAGGTCGTGGCGGCTGATGTGACGGCACAAATCGACCTCGTCAAGCCGTTGGAGTGGGAGCCCGTAAAAGCCGGCGGAAGCGGGCAGAGGGACGTTCAGTACATCGTGGAACGCACGCTGCCCCCAGGCACCGAGGTCAACACCAGCCTCTCCCCCGTCACCGTCGTCACGGTCATGGACGCCGGCGACCTGCCCGGCGGCTCCGATCCGCTGCCTGAGGCGGCGTTCAACGATCCGGTCATTACCTGGAAAATGGTCGACCAGGACTACGGCGGCTTCGCCCCACTCACGATTCCTGTCTACGAAAACCAGAAGCTTAACGACGTCGTTCGAATTCACGTGTTGTGCAACCGCTGGGTCGCCGGCGGTCCCGACCTCGAAGAGTTGCCGCTTGCCGAGTATGGTGGCCCGGAAGGCGCCAACGAAGTCGCAGCATTCCCCTTCGAGCAAGTCATCACCGCCACCAACATCGGCAAACCGTTAACCTTCGCCTGGCCGCAGGAAGTGCTGGTCAACGCGTACCATCTGGCGCGGGCGCGTGTTGCCTATCGGGTAACACGCGGGGGCGACGACACCGCCTTCAAAGACGCCGACGCAGGCGCCAGAAGCATCATCGAACTGGGCAACATGCCGCAGCCGCCTGCCCGCGCAGGCATGAACGCGCCAGCCTCGCGTCACCGTCCGACACTGGCGGAAGCCCTCGCGGGGGTCGAGCATTCGGCCGCGGCACGTCGAGCGGCGCTCAGAACCTACGTCCGCGCATGGCGAACCACGTCTGCTCAGCGACGCGCTTACCTTGAGTTCAAGAAAGAACGGGAAGCACGACTGCTCAAGGCCATCAAACTCGAGCACCGAATCGACGATCCGTACCGACGCAAGCTGGCCGAGATCGCCGCCCGGCCCACGCCCGATCCTTTCAAGAAGGAGTAACATTTAACAACGCGATGCGCGTAGCGTGCCTCATAAGGGCCCCGCTACGCCTATGTCGCATGCGAAGCATTCCAAACATTCCTTACGCCAAGGTGTTCCTCGCCTTGGCGATTTGCTATGGTCAAGTTCCTTATCGGTGACATTGCGGGCTTCGATACCGACACTTTTGCGCTGGTCTCGCAACGAGACGCGACGCTCAGCGTGCCGCTCGGTGCGACAGCCGGGCGCTGCCTCCAGGTCCTGCTGGAGGCCAACGGCGAGATTGTGACCAAGCGCGCGCTACTTGCGCAGGGCTGGGAGCAGTACGGCGCCGTCGTCTCCGATAACAACCTCAGTCAGTCCATCGTCCGCATCAGAAAAGCGTTGCAACAACTCGGCGTCGACCCTGCCTTGCTTGCGACATTGCCACGCATCGGCTATCGCCTGACCAGCGCAAAACGTGTCACGCCCTTCGTCGATGCGCTCGATAGCGCGCCACTGAATCCCGCCTCAGTCCCGGAAAGCAGTCCGTCAAACGTCGCACTTCATTGGGATAACACCCAAAATTCTGAAGTCAGTAGAAATTTGTCTGTTGCCGAAAGCGGCACATTGGAAATGCCGGTAAGCGAGGGCGCATCGGACACAGCCGAGCACGTGACGGCAACATCGACGCCTACCGCGACACGTGCCCGCCGGTCATGGTGGCCAGCTGCCGGTCTCTGGTTCGGCGTAGCGGCGATCAGCGCAGCATTGGCCGCCTGGGTCGTGCCCTCACTGCGCGGCGATCTGCGAACGAATGCCAACGTGGCGCAATGGGCACCGCTTGACGACACCCCCGGCAATCGCGTCTTTATCGCGCCGGACTTCAAGCAGGACACCGACTTCGTCAAGCAACGTCTCGCACGGCTGGCGAGCACACCGCCGCTTGCCATCGACGACGCGCACGAACGCTATGTCTACATCAACGGTTCAGGCAGTCTCGACGTGTTCAGTTACTTTCTCTGTCGCGCGCCGATTGGCCGTGCCGACTCCGAATGTCTGTCCTATCTGCTGATCGACCACGCCAGCTCATGAGCCCATCTGTCCCCGCCACGCCGCGCGAATCCCGGCGACTATCGAAACGCACCCTGTGGATCGGGGCCGTCGTCGCGGCGGTGATTCCGTGGGTTGCGGCAGCGTGGCTCGTGCCCGACGATCGTGTCGAATGGCAATGCCTCGCCAATTTCGAATTCGATACGCGCACGTCCGACAGCAAACGCGTACAGGTGTTCGGCACCATGGAATCGAGCTATCACAAAGACGGCACCGGCACCGCCCGCTTTACCGGGCGTTTGCGTCAGGGCGAGACATCGAGCGTCGTGCACCGTGCCAGCGAATTCGAGTACGTCGCACTACGCAGTTGGCTACGTGTCCACACGCTGCGCGCGAGCCGACTGAACAACGACGATACGCCGGACGACCTCGTTTACCGCTTCGTGTACCACGGCTTTCAAGCGGGCTACACCGACTACTTTCAGGCGATGCGTGTGGGCGATGGCGCCAGCGTCGGCTACAACGATCAGCCGCGCGTGTACTGTGCCCCCGAGAAGGCGAATCCTGCCTGAAACGACTGACGTGCACGCATAAAAAAGCCTGACGCCCTTGCGGGTTGTCAGGCCAAGATGGAGCACTCAGAAACCATGGAAAGGGCCGTGCCTCAGCGCCGCCCTTTCATACATCACACGCCTCAGAAGCGATAACGCACGCCGACGTTCGCGCCCCAGGGCTTGTCGAGACGCTTGCCGATCGAGTAGCTGCCCTCCGCGTAGGCTTGCAGATTCTTCGCCATTTGTGCCGCCAGCCCCGCGCCGACTTCGAGACGCGTACCCGAGATGTCCTGCTGCAAATCGATGCCGTTCACACGCACCGAGTTGCTGCGCACAAACTCATGGGTGACCGCTACCTTGCCATAGGGCTGGAACGTGCCTTTCGCCGTCTCGAACGTCTTGCCGAAGTTCATACCGACTGTGCCGAGGACCGACTTCGTGCTGCTGGTCGTGGCATGCATGCCGTTGTCCAGCGTGAAATCGGTGCCGTTGGCCCACATGCCGGCAACCTGACCGAACGGCTCGATGAACCAGCGATTACCGAATTCGATCTTTCGGCCGACTTCCGCCGACAGACCCATGCCGTGATTGGCGAAGTCGCCCTTGCTGCGCACGCCATCGCTCATACGGACATCGAGCTCCGAGCCGAAGCGGTTGTACTTGAGCACACCGTCGAAGTAATAGCCGTTATTGCCAAGCCAGGTGGCGTAAGCGCCCAACGTGTGACTTTCGATGGTACCGCGCGAACCGTTGTTGAACTTCAATTGGCTCGTGCTCGTGCCGAACATGCCCCCGACCAGCCAGCGCCCGGCATCGGTTCGTGCCACGACAGCATCGCCACCGCCGATGACACCCCATTGATTCTGGCTGTAGCCCAGCCCGGCGGCAGGACGCGCGTTGTGCTTGCTGCCGAACACACGTGCCCAGGCACCGCCCCCGTCGCCCTCACCCAGTCGCACTTCGCCCAGTCGCTGACGCAGCACGGTGTGCTCTCCCAGCCACGCGGTCGGCAAGGCGCTATGGATGTTGATTGCCGCATCGGTGCCCGGCGTCAACGTTTCGGTTCTCTCCAGATACCACGACTGCTCGCCGCCAGCCTCGCCAGTGGACTTCAGCACGTAGGCGTACACACCGGCGTCGACCTTATCGCCAACGAGCGAGAACGTGCCGTCGCCGCTCGCCTGCTCGACCAGAAGCTGAGTGTTGACGCCACCTTCCGTACCCGTGTTCCTGACGTGCAGCTGATGCTCACCCGTTGCGCTCTCCACATCGAGCAGGTCTGCGCCACCAAGCTTCAAGTCGGCTTGCATCTGGAATGTGCCGTTGCCGGACAGATCGGTAACGTCGAGCGTATGGAACGTGCCTGCATCTGCCGTGCCGTGAATATCGATGAATCCGCCATCCATCGTGATCTTCGCCATCTCCTGGTCCGCCGTCAGCGCCCATTTGCCGTTCGAATTCACGGCCAGCGAGTCGACGTTGATCAGCTTGCCGGTGACCGAGGCGTGGTTTTGCAGCGTCAAATCCATCGTCGCGCTGCCATCGCTCACGATGTCCCCGGTCAACTGCGAGTTGTCGATGACGATCGTCGAGTCGACACCGTCCCGGAGTTCGATCAGCATGCCGTTCGAGCCCGTCATGGTGGTGCCATTCTCGATGGTGAGTGCCACCATGTGCCCGTCGATGATTTCAGGATCGGCCTGGATCAAAAGCGCGGCACCGTTGGTGCCTTCGATGTGTGTTCCGTTAAGGACGGCCCGGGATTCGTCGCGAACGATGCCGCTCGCCAGCCAGACGCCATGATCGCCCGTCGCAGATCCGCCATGGATGAGAACTTCGGAATCGCGAGAATACACGCCGGCACTCGCCCAGCCGGTGATGCTGTCCGTGGCGCGAATGTGCGTATCTTTAAGGAGAACCGATCCTGCTCTGCCCACATGTACGCCAAATCCCGCGCCAGTAATCGTGGAGTTGTGCACCGACACGCCGGAAGGAGTTACGTCCGCTCCCGCTACGCCGACGAACAGCCCCGCCCCTCTTTCGCTCGAAATTTCGGAGTTTCGAATCATCGCCGACGAATTTTCAAGCGACACACCGGCATTCGTACCAATGGTGCCGTGCACGCGTACGCCATCCAGACTCAAATGGCTGCCCTCGGCACCCCGGATCCAATTCGTCGCGGTGCCCGGGTTGACGATCAACGTGGTGCCGTTGGACACGTTCCACGTAAGGTCGGGATTGCCCGGTGCGTCCAGTACGTGTTCTTGACCGTCGTCGAGGTTCACGGCCTGTGCGGAAACGCTCAGACAGGCGAGCAGGATCGCAACGCCTTGGGCGATACGGCTCGGGAAATGAGCTCTGGGAGATACAGCAGATACGGCAAACGTGGGGGTTGCGGCATCGCGCCGCTGTCGAATCGTACGCATAGTAGTCGTTTCAGAAAATGATCAAAACGACGCGCAGCGTACGGACCCTCCCCTTCAAAATCCGATAATTGCGATGAAAAACACCAATATTCACAACAATTCATCGATATTTCGACAAATTCAACAACTTAGAACGTATAACGCACCCCCACTTGAAACCCCCAGGGTTGATTGATGTTTCGGCCCACGCTCGACTCCACCTCCGAATAAATCTGGAGGTTGCGGCGCACTTGCCCGACGACACCGGCGCCGAACTCGAACCGTGTTCCGGAGAGATCGTTGTTGAATCCGATGCCGTTGACGACGACCTGATTGCTCTTGATGAACTCCTGAACCAGAGCGAGTTTCAGGTATGGCTGAATCTGCCCGCCGCCTGATAACGACAATGTCTTGCCGAACGCGGCACCCACACGCAGTTGTACGGAACCGGTGTGCGACGTATTGGATTGCATGCCGTTGGTCAACGTGAAGTCGTCGCCCCCGACGCGCAGCAACGAAAGGTGCGCATAGGGCTCGACGAACCAGTCATCGTTGAATTTCATATGTCGGCCGAATTCGAACGTTGCGCCGACGCTGTTTTCCCCGAAGCTTCCATGTGCGCCTGCGCCGTCGCTCATGATAACGTTGGCGTCATTCTGGAAGTGGTTGTAGCGAACCACCGTCTCGAAGTAGTAGCCGGTACTTCCGAGCCAGGTCCCGTAAAGCCCCGCCGTGTAACTGTTCACGCCCCCGGTCGAACCGCCGTCGAACGAGAGTTTGCTGTGGCTGGTGCCGAGCAGTCCGCCGACCAGCCACGTGCCGCCCCATGCCTTACCGACGACCGCTTCGGCACCGCCCATGACGCCGTATTGCGTTTGCCGGTAATCGACACCGGACACGGGCGTGGCGTGAAATTGCTTGCCGAAGGTGCGAACCCATACGCCGCTATTGCTCTGGTCGGCAAGACGGACATCGCCGAGGCGGCTTCGCAAAATCGATTGCTCGCCCGCCCAGACGCTCGGTGCTACGCCGGAAATCCCGATGACCGTCTGCGCGCCCGGAGTCAGATCGGGCCCGCCGGGATCTCCCGGATCGTGCGGATCCGTCATGAGCACCCAGTTATTGCCATCCTGACGCAGGTCGTAGCTGTACACCCCGGCGTCGACCTTGCCGCCGACCAGTGAGAATGCCGCCCCGCCGCCGCCCGTCGTGACCACCGTCAAGGGTCTGATTTGGGACGGCTCCGCCCCCGTGTTCGTGATGTGCAACTGGTAGCTGCCAGTCGCAGCGCCGGTCACGGCCAGCAAATCGCCGGTATGGGTCGCGATGTTCGTGCCCATCAGGAAATTGCCGTTGCCTGAGAGTGTGCCGAGCGTGAGCGTGTGGTAGGTGCCCGTACCGGCAGCGGTGCCCGAAATATCGATCGTGCCAGCGTTCATTGTCACGGTCGGCACCGTGTTATTCGCCGTCAAGATCCATTTGCCGCCCGAATTGACGGCAAGCGAGTTGAGATTGACGAGGGAACCGGTCAGAGACGCATTGTTCTGTAGGGTCAAATCGACGACGGCCGTGCCGTCGCCGGTCACGTTGCCCGTCAATTGCGAATTGTCGACCGTCACGTTGGAGGTCATGTCGCCAACGGCCTTGATGACGTTGCCGTCGCTACCAGTGATCGTGGTGCCGTTCTCGATGTCGATCGTCACGTTCCGGGGGCCGGGAACGGTGGGTTGCGGCTGGATCAGAATGCCAGGGCCGCCATTTCCGGTCACTTGCGTGCCGCTCAGCGTGGTCGTCGAAGCCGCGCCATTTATCCCGGTCGACACCCAGATCCCGTTGAGTCCGCTGACACTGCCGCCCGTGACCACGAGCGTGGAGTCGTAGTTGGCAAGCCCAGCGTAGAACTGCCCGGTGCCGCTGCTGGTCAAGGTGCTGTCAGTGATCGTCAAGGTGCCTTTCGTGCCCACCGTCGCACCGAACTGCGCCCCCGAGACCGTACTGTTGGTGATCGTCACCACGGGAGCGATCGTCGATCCGCCGGCGGAGCCCAGTGCAACGCCACTCCCGCTGGTACTGCTAATCGTGGAGTTCGCGATGGTGCCCGACGTATTGAGAAACTGGATCCCCGAATTGACCCCCACGGTTGCGCCGACGGTTGCGCCATTCACGCTCAGCGTGCTTCCGGTTTCGACGTTGATAGCGTTTGTCGCCGCCCCCGGTTCGACGCTCAGGGATCCGCCGTTGATGACCTGCCACGTTTCTGCCGGATCGCCCGGTGCGCTCACCGTTTGGGCAACACCGTCAACGATGGTCGCATGCGCCTGAGCCGCCAGACACGCCACGCAAGCCGCAACGGCATGGGCAATCGGATGGCGCTTGAGCGCCGTGGGCTTTAGCGTTTTCATACGGTTCTCCTACACGATGGCACGACAAACCGATCGATACGACAAGACCGGCGGTCGCCCCCACCAGGCGATCCGCCGGATTAAAGCCCCTTCTCTCCCCAGCCCTGCTTCCCGACCTCGCGGACTGTCTCGCCGCCCCCGGATCCGCAAGGGAAAACCCTATGCAATCATGGAGTTGCGACGTATTTATTGATTGAAAGTTAGATTCAGACGACCGAAACCGCACCTGTCAACGTTGACAGGTGCCTTCATGGCGCTTTCGTGCAATGCTTGGGACGCGGCCGTCCCGGCGCGCAGCGCGCTCAGGGACGGCAAAAGGTGGGGAAATGCGACTCAGCGGGCAACGCTGTGCGTGGAGGAAGACGGCGGTTCGGACGGCTGCGCCGCTCGATCAGGCAGTTTTGGGATGAACGTTGGCGTGGCGCTCAGCGTTGCGATCATGGTCTCGGCAAGCGCCACCGGATCGACGGCGCTCACATCGCTTTGCGTTTGCAAAGGCGTCGACTGACAGCGCGGTGTGAGACGCAGATACGGCGGCTCCGCAGCGGCGAACAGCGTCACGCTCGGCGCTCGCGTGGTGTGGGCCACGTGCATCAGCCCGCCATCGGCGCCGACGAACAGCGACGCATTCGCGATCACTCGCTTCGCGTCGCGCAGCGTCAACTGGCCGACGAACGACACCATTTCGAGGTGCCGGAATTTCGCCTCCATGAGTGCCGTAGCGGCGTCGGCCCCGTTGCCCGAACCCAACAGCACGATGCCCGTGGGTAGACCGGGCGCATACGCCGCGTCGTAGGCATCGAGGCACGCGCGCCAATGCGCATAGGTTCGGCGCGGCTCCACGCCCCCCATCGCCAGCACAACGAACGGTCCCGACGGGAGTTGATTCGCAATGACCGGCGGCAAATCCGTCTCTTCGCGCAGATACGGCTTTGCCCGGGTGAAGAGTTCGTCCGCCCCCAGTTCCAGGCCGAAGACATCGTTGACGGCCGCCAGACTGAATTGCGTCTGATTGCGGTCCGGGCCATGGAAGAAGCGGAACAGACTCGCGAAAGGCAGCGTCGCGAAAAAGCGGCGCTTGATGCGCAATGTCGGGTAGTTGAATTCCTGCATCACGACGACGTCGTACTCGGCCGGATTCACCGCGACCGGATCGTCGAAGACATTTCGGAAAATGTCGTCACCCTCGAAGACCGCTTTGAGTCCCGGGCTGATGAGCAAATCGACGGGGCCTTCGCGTCCGCGCAGCAGCGCACGGCCCGACATATCCATCACTGCGTCGCCCACCGAATGCTTTCCACCGTAAATCCACAACACGCGCGCTTGCGGCGCGACGTGACGCACCTCGTGGCGCAGCTGTCCGCTCATCGCGAGACGCAAACGGCGGTGGAGATATTTTTTGGCGACGGTGAACGCCGACGTGCGTTGCATGAAGACGTCGGGCTCGTGATACACCCACGCGTACGGAATGCGAGTGCTCGGTTCGGTGAGCGCCTCCAGTCGGCGGGTGATGAAACGCGGAAGTGGCATGGTCGGGTCGAAAGCAGGGCAGCGCCGGAAGTTCCGGAGTATGCCACGGGCGCACCGCCGGGACGGCATGCGTCCCGGCAGATTCGGCGCATCCCTTTCTGACGGAAGGCTTACACCACCTGAAAGTGATGCGTGCCGTCGCGATGCAACTGGTCGACAAGGCCGAACTCCCAGTCGAGATATGCCTGCATGGCCTCGGCTGCGTTATCGGTGCCTTCGTACGGACGGCGATAACGGTCGTCGCGCGCGCTGGCCAGGTGCGTTTCGCCCGACTCCAGCGGCAACCCGGCGTTGATCCACGCCTGCGTGCCGCCGTCGAGCACCACAATCTCCGCGTCGGTAAGACGCCGCAGGTCCGCCGCTGCGAAGCGCGCCAGCAGACTGGATCCGCACGTCAGGACATAACGCTGCACCGGCCCGATGGTGCGCAGCGCTTCGGCCAGACGCGCACGAATCACGAACCACGCGCCGGGGATATGCCGTTTGACGTAATTGACGCCTGACGTGAAGTCCAGCACCGCGATCTGCCCCGGCGCCGCTTCGTCGAGCCAGCGCGCGAGCAATGCGGGCGTGACGGTGGCGACCTCCGGTGCGCTCGGCGTGTGCAGCGGCCAGCCGCCCTGCGCACTGCGTGCATGGGCGCTGTGCGGCTCCACGACGTATACCGTCCAGCCCATTTGTGCGAGCCATGAGCCGGTCATATCGGCGCGCACGCCGTCGTCGTCCGCCAGCACGATCCATGCGCCGCGCACCGGCGCCTGATGATCCGTCTCCTGCACCAGCTGACCGCCCTGCGCGTTGGCGAAATCCGGCAGATGCCCTGCCGCATACTCCTCTGGCGTACGCACGTCGAAACGGTAGACGGTGCGTCCCGGCGCATTCAGCGACGGCACGTCCTCAAGCGCCACCCGACGCACACCGGCACGATCCGCCACCGCGCGCGCCCCTTCGCGGGCGACGGCCAGCGTGGCCTCGCGCACGGTTGCCGGGTGACGACGGTCCGCGCCGCGCTCCAGCGTTTGCCCGGCCAGCGTCCATCCGATGGTGCCGTTACGCAGCGCTGCGACGGGATTCGGCAGCCCCGCGTTCACGAGCGATTGCGTGCCGATGATGCTGCGCGTGCGCCCGGCGCAGTTGACGATCACGCGCGTGGCCGGGTCCGGCGCAAGCTCGCGAACGCGCAGCACCAGTTCGGCACCGGGCACGCTCGTCGAACCTGGAATGTTCATCGTCTGATATTCGTCGAAGCGACGGGCGTCGACGACCACGACGTCGGCATCCGCATCGAGCAGCGCCTGCACTTCCTGCGCCGAGAGCGACGGTGTGTGCCGTAGCCCCTCGACCCACTCGCCAAACGCCTTACTAGGCACGTTCACGTCGCGGAAGACTTCGCCACCAGCGGCGATCCAGCCGTCCAGACCGCCCGCCAGCAGATTGACGTCGGTGTAACCGAGCTTGCGCAGCACGGCGGCGGCACGCAGGGCGAGGTCTTCGCCGTCATGTACGCCATAGACGACGATGCGCGTGTCGCGACGCGGAATTCGCGCCCATGCGTCGATCTCTATGCGCGAAAGCGGCAGGTTCGCGGCCCACAGCGGGTGCGTCTGCGCGAACGGGTCTTCTTCACGCACGTCGAGCAGTGCAATTTCCTCACGCGCGAGTAGCGCGGCACGCACGTCGGCGTAGGTCAGTTCGGGGAAGTCTGCAGCCTGCAACGGCGCATCTGGGGGCGTGTGGTTCGGTTGCTCGGACACGGTCATTCCTTGAATTCGTCAGATGTCGAAACGTTGAAGCTTGTCTATTGCTTGTCTGCGGGCGGCGCAGCCTTGCCCCACGGATTGGGCAACTGCGCGTTGGCGTAGCCGGACACGAAGCCCTTGCGCTCGCCCGTCTCAGTGAAGACACTGCGATGCACTGCGCCGATGTTCGCGCCGTACACGTGGATGCTCACCGACACGCGATCCACATACGCGTTACTCACGCGGTGAATGTCGCCCAGACGCGGCGACAACACTTCCACGTCGCCCGGCAGGAGCCGCACCGCCTCGCCCGCCACGATGGGAATGCCCTTCGCGTCGAGCACATACGGCTGCGAGTCTTCCGAGCCACGCAGCATGCCGATCAGCCCCCATACGGTGTGATCGTGAATCGGCGTGCGCTGCCCCGGGCCCCAGACGAAGCTCACGATGGAGAAACGCTGCGCCGAATCGCAGTGAAGCAGGAACTGCTGGTAATGGTCGGGATGCGGCGTGGCGAACGCGTCGGGCAGCCAGTCGTCGCGCGCCACCAGTTGAGCGAGCAGGCCCGCGCCCTCTTCGAGCAGCGTCGTTTCATGGGGACGTCGATCCAACAGTCGCGAGAACCCGGCGACGAAGGTGCGCAACGGATCGAGCGCGTCGTAATCGTGAGCTGGCAGGTCGCGCGACAAGGCGATGCCATCCAGCACTTCTGTCGTACCAGTCATGCGAATTCCCGGAAAGCAGCGAGCGTCTGCCGGCCGGCAGCGCCCAGAATGGTGTCGTTTTGCGGTGTGTGGATGCGGCTGCACAGCACGTCGCGATGATAGCGCTCAAGCGGGTTATTGCGCGAAAGTCCATGATTGCCCGAAAGCTGCAAGGCCAGTTCGAGGACTCGGATCGCATTGCCCGTCACCGTGAACTTTAGCGCACCGCTGGCGATATCGTCATCGGGTTCTCCCGCATCGGCCGCCTGCGCTGCCGCGTCCAGCAGACGCTGGTTGACGTGCAGCAATGCGGTTATCTCGCCGACCGTCTCCTGAATGCGCGGCACTGTGGCCAGCGGCGCGCCGAGATTGCCCGGCACACGGGTGTTCAGGAACGTCACGAGCCAGTCGACGCCAGCACGCGCGAGCGCATCGTAAAGCGTGCCCAGCAGCACGCTCATCCATGCCTGTTGTTCGATGTGTGCATCGTTGTCGCGCTGACCGATGCCTGCCGGTGCCCATTCGTTCGGTGGACGAATATCGACGGCGTTGCCGAACGGCAGATCGATGTCCTCCAGAACGACCTCATGACTGGCAGACGCGCGCAGCCCGAGGTGGTCCCAGTTCTGTACGACGCGAATGCCCGGGCGGTCTGGCGAATCCGTCGGACCTGCCGGACGCGGCACCAGAAACACCCCGACGCGCGGCTCCGCTTCGTCCGTGCGTGCCCACACGCTGAGCCAGCGCAACGCGGGAATGCCCGTGCAATAGAGCTTGCGGCCAGACAAACGCCAGCCCGTTTCCGTGCGCCGCGCAATCGTCGATGGCAGCCCGCCCCGGGCAGGCGTGCCCAGATCCGGCTCCACGCGCAGCGCGTTGATCAGCGCACCGTCGCGCACCGCACTCTCGAACACCGCGCGACGCTGCGCCTCCGGCCAACGCGTGCTTTCTCGCACGAGCGAGCGGTGTTGGAGATACGTCATCGTCAGCACCAGCGCGGTGGCCGATTCCCCCTTGGCAACGGCGCCGACGACGCGCCGGGCCGTCGCGAGCCCGCCGCCGCCCCCACCCGCCGCACGCGGCACCACTTCCGCAATCAGCCCGTGCCGATGCAGCAGTGCAAAGTTGTCGAACGGGAAACGTGCATCGCGATCGAGCGCCGTCGCGCTCTCGGCCAGCGCGCGGGTGATGGAGGGCAGAAGCGCATCGAGTTGTGCGTGACGTGCGGGGCCGTCTCCACGTGGCTGAGGCGGCAGCGGCAGCACCGCCCCGGAAGATGCGAGACCTGAAGAAGCCATGATTTTGGAATAAGCAAATACGCGTTCGGCGCACGGTGCGCCGCGTTACGCAGTGCCCGTAGCGTAAGGCTCGGCGGTGCCGCGTCCAACCATCCATATCGAATAATCTTTGCGTAAATGATTATTTAACGCTCGATGATTGTTTGCGTAGGCTCACTCCCATTCACCGTCTGTTCCGATCGATGGGCGTGTAGCGCAAACCGACCCACGTCGCCGTGCACGCGTCCCCCACCCCACAAGGAGAACGTCGTCATGAGCGTAGAAATCATCGGCATGATTCAGAGCAATAAGCAGTCCGAAATTCATCCTAAACAGGGTGCTTCCGTCGACCGCGACTACGTGCGCAACTTTGCGCGCGCTCACGAGCAATCCGGCTTCGACCGCATTCTCGTGCCCCATCACTCCACCAGTCCGTCGGCCACGCTCACGATTGCCTATGCGGCAACGGTGACCGAGAACATCCACTTCATGCTCGCGCATCGTCCGGGCTTCGTTGCGCCGACGCTGGCCGCACGTCAGATCGCCACGCTCGATCAGTTCAGCGGCGGCCGCCTCGGTGTTCACTTCATTTCGGGCGGATCGGACGAAGAACAGCAACGCGACGGTGACTTCCTGCTCCATGACGAGCGCTATGCGCGCACCGACGAATATCTGAGCATCCTGCGCCGCATCTGGACAGAAGACACGCCGTTCGATCACGACGGCAAGTACTACCGCTTCAAACAGGGCTTCTCCGAGGTCAAGCCAGTACAACAGCCGCATGTGCCGATCTTCTTCGGCGGCGCGTCCGACGCCGCGCTGGAAGTCGCGGCCAAACACGCCGATATCTACGCACTGTGGGGCGAATCTCTCGATCAAGTGCGCGACATCACTACGCGCGTACGCGCCGCTGCAGCCGTGCATGGCCGTACGCCGCGCTTCTCCGTGTCGTTCCGCCCGGTGCTGGCCGAGACCGAAGCGAAGGCGTGGGCGCGTGCCGACAAGATTCTGGCGCAAGCCAAGGCGATCCGCGAAGCCGCCGGTGTACCGCAAGGCTCGGCGCTACAAAGCGAAGGCGCACGACGCCTGCTCGCCGCCGCCGACAAGGGCGCGCGTCTGGACAAAGTGCTGTGGACGGAGATCGCCAAGCTTATCGGCGGACGCTCGAACTCGACGGCCCTGGTCGGCACGCCGGAGCAGGTGGCCGACGCTCTGCTCGACTACTACGACCTCGGCGTGACCACGTTCCTGATTCGCGGCTTCGATCCGCTGGGCGACGCCATCGACTACGGCCGCGAACTGATTCCGCGTTTGCGCACGCTGGTCGCCGAGCGCGACCGCCAGAACGACGCCACGCGCCGCGCCGCCTGAGCGGCGTCCCCACACAACCTCATACGACGCCAAGGAGAAAACGCAATGGCTGCCGTCCTGCCCGTCGATACGCACAGTTTCGGACGTACCACGTCCACGACGCCCCACCCACAGGCCCCGACTCGCACCACACCGACCGGTCTCGTACTCAACGCCGCACCGCAGCAGCGCTTCTGGTTCGACGCGCCGCCCGTGCGCCACGACATCCTCGCCGAGCGTCGCCATCGTCAGACGAGACTCGCCGCCGCGTTCCGCATCTTCGCGCGCCACGGCTTCGATCTCGGGCTGGCCGGTCACATCACCGCACGCGATCCGGAGTTGCCCGATCACTTCTGGGTCAATCCGCTGGGCGTGCACTTCTCGCGCATCAAGGTCTCCGATCTGCTGCTCGTGAACGCCAAAGGCGAGACCGTGGTCGGCGACCGTCCCCTGAACAAGGCGGCGTTTGCGATTCACGCGGCGATCCATGAAGCGCATCCGCATCTGGTCGCCGCCGCGCACACGCACTCGACCTACGGCAAAGCGTGGTCGACGCTGGGCCGTCCGCTCGATCCACTCACGCAGGACTCGTGCGGCTTCTTCGAAGACCACGCGCTGTTCGACGACTTCACCGGCATGGTGGTCGACGGCAGCGAAGGCGACCGCATTGCGCATGCACTGAACAAGCCTGATGGCAGCGGCACCGTCAAAGGCGTGATTCTGAAGAACCACGGCATTCTCACCGCCGGTCCGAGCGTCGAAGCCGCCGCGTGGTGGTACATCGCGCTGGAGAACGTGGCGCACACGCAATTGCTCGCCGAAGCGGCAGGCACGCCGCAACCTATCTACGAAGCGACGGCGCGTCACACGCACAGTCAGGTCGGTGGCCCGGAAGGCGCGCTGTACTCGTTCGAGAGCCTTTACGAAGGTCTCGTCGAGGCGGAGCCCGATCTGCTCGACTGAGGTGACCGACTGAGGTGATCGACTGAGGTGATCGCCTAAAGCGCCAGACACACAAACATCAGAAATCAACAGGGGAGTCGTACCCATGAAGTTCCGCCACACCGACAAGACCACCGGCATTACCGCTATCAGCAGCACCGTCACCAATACCGACGTGCACGCCGGTCGCCGCAAGGTGCTGCGTGCGGGCACCGCTGTCGCGCTCGCGGCGCCCGCCTTGCTGCTCGGCCGTCAGGCATGGTCGCAGCCGAAGAAGCTCACCTTCGCGTGGAACCAGAACTCGTTCTGCCTGACGCCCATCGTTGCTGCACAGGAGCGTGGCTTCTTCGAGAAGAACGGCCTGCAAGTCGACCTGATCAATTACAGCGGCTCGACGGACCAGTTGCTCGAATCGATCGCCACCGGCAAGGCCGACGCGGCCGTGGGCATGATTCACCGCTGGCTCAAACCGCTCGAATCGGGCTTCGACGTGAAGATCATCGGCAGCTCGCACGGCGGCTGCGTGCGCCTGCTCGGCTCGAAGGCGGCGGGCATTACGTCGCTCGCCGCCCTCAAGGGCAAGACGGTGGGTGTGTCGGATCTGGCCGCACCGGGCAAGCACTTCTTCCAGATTCTGCTGGCGAAGAACGGCATCGACGCCGAGCGCGACATCACATGGCGTCAGTACCCGGCCGACCTGCTCGGCGTGGCCGTGGACAAGGGGGAAATTCAGGCGATTGCCGACGGCGATCCGAACCTCTATCTGCTGGAGAAGCGCACTAACGGCGCTTACGTCGAACTGGCGACGAACCTCACCGGCGAGTACGCCCGCAAGGTGTGCTGCGTGATCGGCGCGCGCGGCGATCTGGTGCGCAACGACCGTGCGGCCGCGAGTGCGCTGGCGCGCTCCATCGTGCAGGCCACCGAGTTCGTCAACGAGAACCCGAACGAGGCCGCGAAGATCTTTGCGAAGTACTCGCCGAAGATCAGCCCCGAGGATCTGCGCCGCCTGTACGCCACGCTCACCTATTCCCATCACCCGACCGGCGTGGACCTGCGCGACGAAATCGCGTACTTCGCCGACGACTTCCGCCGCATCGGTGTGCTCAAGAAGACGACCGATCCGCAGAAACTCGCGCAACACGTCTACGCCAACGTGCTGGGCTGAGCGTACCTCCCGGACAAGTGATCATGAGTGCCATTCTCGACAACGCCGCACTGCGCGGTGCATCGCCCGCCAGTGCGCTTGAACTGACGGAACAGACCGAAGGGTCCGCGCTGCGGACAAGTGCGGCGAACGCAGCTTCCGTGCCGCGCATCCCGGCCTTCGACGAAACGCAGATCGACCAGTTGTTCGCCGCCCCGCGTACGTCTGCGCTGTGGGGCGTGGGCTTCGCCGCCGCGCTGGCGTGGGCCGCCTTCGGTGCGCTCACGCTGCGCTGGCCGAACAAGGTCGTCGGCTTCTCCGACTGGGCCTTCACCGACGAGTTGGGCGTGTTTGCGCTGGCTGTGGCCGCCTTGCTAGCGTTGCTATCCGTCGCCGGGCGCGCGACACCGCCGCTGCTGCGGTTGCGTGAAGCCCTGACGGGTGCGGGGCCGTGGCTCGTGGCCATTGCGGTGGCGCTCTCCGCCTGGGAAATCCTCACCGCGAAGACCGGCTCGCTGCCCACGCCGTTCTTCGCACCGCCGCAGGCGCTCATCGAGGTCTACACGGAAGACTGGCGACGTCTTGGCGACAGCGCCGCGAACACGCTCAAGCTGCTCGGTCTGGGCTTCGGCTTCGGTGCGATTGCGGGCTTTCTGATCGGTGTCTCGATCGGCTGGTCACGCGCTATCGGGTATTGGGTGCATCCGGTACTTCGCGTGCTCGGGCCCGTGCCCGCCACGGCGTTGTTGCCGCTCACGTTCTACTTCTTCCCGTCGAGCTACTCGGCGGCGGCCTTCCTCATCGCATTGTCGACAGCCTTTCCCGTCGCCGTGCTCACGTGGTCGGGCGTCGCAGGCGTCAACAAGAGCTATTACGACGTGGCACGCACGCTGGGCGCATCGGAAGCGTTTCTGGTGCTGCGCGTGGCGATTCCCGCCGCGCTGCCGAATGTCTTCGTCGGCCTGTTCATGGGACTCGGCGCGTCGTTCTCGGTGCTCGTGACGGCCGAAATGATGGGCGTGAAGTCCGGTCTCGGCTGGTATCTCACGTGGGCGCAAGGCTGGGCGTCGTACGTGAATATGTACGCCGCGCTGATCGTCATGGCCCTGCTCTTCTCCGGCGTCATCACGCTGCTCTTCACCGTGCGCGACCGTGCGCTCGCCTGGCAGAAAGGAACCGTCAAATGGTAAGCGCCGCCACTTTGTCCCCCACGTTCGCAGGTGCGGATGCCGGTGTGACATCGCCGTCGACTCACGATGGCGCACACCCGGCCAACGACACCGGCGCGCAGATCGATATCCAGGCAGTGAGCCATTGGTTCGGCTCGCGTCAGTCACCCTTGCAGGTGCTCGACGCTGTCGATCTGAGAGTCGCGCCCGGGGAATTCGTCGCGCTGCTCGGCCCCAGCGGGTGCGGCAAGTCCACGTTGCTGCGCCTTGTCGCCGGTCTGGAAACGGCCACACGCGGCACCATCACGCAGGACGGTACGGCCATCACACGCCCCGATCCCTCGCGCATCGTGGTGTTTCAGGACCCGACGCTCTACCCCTGGCGAACTGTGCGCGACAACGTCGCGCTCGGTCTGCAAGCGCGCGGCGTGCTCGGGAAAGAACGTCATCGTGTCGATGCGGCGCTCGCGCGCGTGGGCCTCTCCGAGTTTGCCGACGCCTTCCCGCATCAACTCTCGGGTGGCATGGCGCAACGGGTCGCACTCGCGCGTGCGCTCGTGAACGATCCGCGTCTGCTAGTGCTCGACGAACCGCTTGGCAAGCTCGACTCGCTCACGCGACTGGCGATGCAAAGCGAACTCGTCGAGTTGTGGCAGCGCGCAGGGTTCTCTGCGCTGCTCGTCACGCACGACGTTGAGGAGGCACTTTTCCTCGCGCAACGCGTGATCGTGTTCAGCCCGCGCCCGGCAAAGATCGTGGCGGAGCTGCATGTGGATCTGCCCTACCCGCGTCATCGCGGCGACGCCCGTATCACCGAACTGCGCCACGAAGCGCTTCGACATCTGGGGCTCGATGCAAGCTGGTAATTCTGAATTGCGTGCTGTCGTTAGCCGATTGGTTCGCCGTACTGCGATGTCGTTGAAGTCGCCTCTGCACCGATGACCTCGCCGCCTTCCCATCTCTGGCTCAATGCGTTACTGCAGGCCTTGCAGTTCGTGCAGTCGACGTGGCTCGGCGCGCTCTATGCGCTCGGCATTACCGACGATTCGCACGGCGCGCCCGCGTGGCCGTGGGCGCAACGCATCGCGGGTGAGAACCTCGTCATCGACGTGGCGCTCGCCCGACAGTTCGCGTGGATGCTCGCGGCTATCGCGTTCGCCGTCGTTTGCCTGCTGCTCGCCGTGTGCTGGCGACGTGCGTGGCGTTGGCTGACGGTGGCGGCCATCGGTGCGCTCGTCCTCGCACCGTGGCCATCGCCTCAGTTGTGGCTGACGGCAGCCGTGCCGACCAGCTTTCATACGAGTCCGACGGGCTTCACAGTCGATAGCATCGCGCGCGGCGCACGTATCTACTCGGCGCAATGCGCCACCTGCCACGGCGCGGATGGACGCGGCGAGGGGCCACTCGCCGCCACGCTCAGGCGCTGGCCGCCCACGATGGCGAGTGCGTTGCTGAGCCGTCGCGCCGACGGGGAACTGTTCTGGCACGTGCTGTACGGCATGCGCGACGATCAGGGCGTCACCATGCCCGGTTTCCTCGGCCGTCTGAGCGACCGCGAAGTGTGGGACGCCCTCGATTACATGCGCGTGTTGTCCGCGTCCGCAGGCATGTCCGCCGGGGGTAGCTGGCCCGTGCCGATTGCGCTGCCGTCGGTCGCCGTGAAATGCGCGGGCCGTCCCGACCGTACGCTGGACGCATGGCGCGGCAATCAGCGCGTTCGTGTAGTGGCGGTCGACGCCGCCCATCCGCCGCCGTTCGAAGACCCGCGATTCCTCACGCTGCTGATCCGGCGCGACGACGTTCAGGCGACACGGCTCGCGGCGGCTTCCGTGCGCAAGGTGGCTACTGTGGCCACGCGAGGCACGCCCGGCAACGTCACGCCGCTGTTCGGTACCCGTGCGGACTGTGTCGCCGATGCGAGCGAAGCGTGGCAAGTCTTCGCGCAGATCGCGGGCGCGTCGGCATCCGATCTGGCGGGCACCGAGTGGCTGGCGGATCGCGACGGCTGGCTGCGCGCGCTCGCCCCGGCAGGACGTCGCGGCTGGGCCGACGGCGGCCTGATGTGCACGACATCGACCTCGCTGCAAGTCGGCGACAAATCGCCTGCGCGCGACCCACTCACCGCCACGCTTCTCGAGATGGATGGCGACCCGGTGCGCTTCGTCAAAGGCGGCTTCGTGCATTAACGCCCGTTTGCGCGCACAGCCAACACCTCAACCTCAAGAATCTTCCGATCCACCTCAGGCTTTCATCATGACGATTTCCCGACGCCGTTTCCTGCAGTACGTCACGACTTCCAGCGCCGCCGGTGCGCTGACCACGCTCGCGCTGCCGGGCACCTCGTTCGCTCAATCGGGACGCCCTGTCCTCAAAGCCGGCGACCAGAAAGGCGGACTGCGGGCGCTGCTCGAAGCGGCCGACGAACTGAAGCAGTTGCCGTACGACATCCAGTGGACGGAATTTCCCGCCGCCGCACCGCTGGCCGAAGCGCTCAACGCCGGTGCAGTCGACTGCGGACCGATTGGCGACGCGCCGGTGATCTTCGCGCTGTCCGCCGGTGCGGCCATCAAAATCATCGGCGCCAATCGCTCGGACGCTTTCGGCACCGCCGTGCTCGTGCGCCCCGACGCGACGCTGCGCACCGCCGTCGACCTCAAGGGCAAGAACATCGGCACGACGCGCGGCTCCATCGGGCACTTCGTCACGCTCAAGGCGATCACGGCGGCAGGACTTGCGCCGGGCGACGTCAATTTCCGCTTCCTCCCCCCGGCCGATACGATCACCGCACTGGCGAGTGGCTCGGTCGACGCCTGGGCTACGTGGGAGCCATACACGGCAGTGGCAGAGACGACCGGGCGGGCGCGGGTGCTGGTGAACGGTCGGGGGCTATGGTCGGGGCTGAGCTATCTCGCCGCGACGGACGCGGCCATCGCCGCCAAACAGGAAGTGCTGCGCGACTTTCTGGCTCGGGTGGTGCGCGCGCAAGTCTGGTCGTACCAGCACGTGGACGCGTTCTCGGTCGCGATGGCGCGCATCATCGGCATTCCCGTCGAAGCGGCGAAGCTCCAGTTCTCGCGGCGCGCGACGAAATGGCGCAACATCGACGACGCACTCGTCGCCGAGCAACAACGCACGGCGGACTTCTACGCGCAGGTCGGGTTGTTACGTCAGCCGCTCGACGTCCGGCCGACCTTCGACCGGCGCTTCCCCGTCAAGGTATGAGGAGTGACGAGGCGGAACGCTTAAGCGGATGGGCGCAGGGCAGACCCATAGCCAACTGGCACGGTAGAAATCACGCGAACTGTCTATGGCGCGAGGCGAGTCGCGCCCGGACACTTTGACGATTCCCCGTCAGATTGCCCGTCCGCTGGCCCCCTTCACCGGGCACCGGTCATCGGGCCCAAGGTCCGCCATGATCGTCAGCACCGCGCTCTCCGCCCATCTTCTGGTCGCCTTCACGGCGTACTTCGTCAACGCCGCGAGTCCCGGCCCGAGCAATCTCGCGATCATGTCCATTGCCGCCAACCATGGCCGCCGTCCGGCGCTCACGTTCGCACTGGGCGTCATGTCCGGCTCGTTGTTCTGGGCGACGGTCGCCATGCTCGGTATCTCGGCCACGCTGCTTGCCTACGCGCAGTTCCTCGTTGCGCTCAAGCTTTTCGGTGGTGCGTATCTGCTGTGGCTGGCGTTCAAGTCGGGGCGTGCAGCGCTGCGTCCGTCAAAGGCAGCGACGTTCGTGCCGACGGACGCCAACGGGGTGTTGTCTCTCAAGCGCCTTTACGTGCGCGGCACGCTATTCCATCTCACCAATCCGAAGGCGGTGCTGGGGTGGATGTCCGTGGTCGCGTTGTCGTCGGGGCCGGACGGGAGCATGCCGGTGGCCGTCGTGCCCGGCTGCGCGGTGCTCGGGCTGACGATCTTTTGCGGCTACGCGATGTTGTTCTCGACGCAAACCGCACGGCGCGTGTACATCAGAATCCGCCGTTGGCTCGATGGCTGCCTTGCCGTCGTCTTCGGTGCGGCAGGGTGGCAGTTGCTGACGTCGCGGGTTTGAGCTATACCTGCGCTCATGCTTAATTTCGACGCCGACGCGCTGATGCGCCTCGTAACCACGCCCATGCCCTACGGCAAGCACAAGGGCACGATGATCGCCGACCTGCCGGGCAACTACCTCAGTTGGTTCGCCCGCGAAGGCTTTCCCCCCAACGAGATCGGCCGTCTGCTCGCGCTGATGCACGAAATCGACCATAACGCGCTCGGCGAACTCCTCAAGCCGCTGCGGGCACGCGCGCAGGCGTCGCGTCCTAAGTAAGACGTTTGCCTGCGCGGTTTGATGACTGCGCGACGTGTCACCGCCCCGCCAGCATCGGCGGCAAACGACGCCGCACCCACTGCGTCTGCTGCTCATGCGCATGCGCAAGTTGCAGCACCGCAAGATCGGCCTGCGCCGGTCCGATGATCTGCAGGCCCATGGGCAGCCCGCGTGCGTCGAACCCGATCGGCACACTGATCGCGGGCAAGCCTGCGAGTGTCGGCCCGATCACGACCTCCATCCAGCGGTGATAGGTGTCCATCGATTTGCCCGCGATCTCGGAAGGCCAGTGCGTCTGCGCTTCGAACGGGAACACCTGCGCCGACGGCAGCAGCAGGAAGTCGTAACGCTCGAACAGACGCGCCAGCGACCGGTACCATTCGCTGCGGTCGATGGACGCACGAAACACGTCGGTCGCGCGCAGCGTTTCGCCGCCTTCCACCTCCCATCGCGCTTCCGGCTTGAGTTTCTCGCGACGCGCCGGATCGGCGTACATCTCACCGAGCGAGCCGTTCACCATCCAGTGACGCAGCGTGAGCCACGTCTGCCACAGCCGGTCAGGCGCGAAGTCGGGCGCGCACGCCTCGACCTCGCATCCCATCGCGCTGAAATCCTTCAGCGATGCCTCGCACAGCGCCATCACACCGTCTTCCATCGGCAGATAGCCACCGTAGTCACCGAGCCAGCCGAGCTTCAGTCCCTTGACATCACGCTGCAAGGCACTGGCGAATCGGGACGCGCCGTTCGCAATCGACAGCGGGCTGCGTTTGTCGTAGCCGGACTGCGTGTCGAGCAGTTGAGCGACGTCGGCGACCGTGCGTCCCATCGGTCCTTCGGTGCTCATTTGCTGCACGAAGACTTCCGGTGCCGGACCGTACGGCACACGGCCTTGCGACGGCCGGAATCCGTAGACGTTGCCGAATGCCGCCGGGTTGCGTAGCGAGCCCATAAAGTCGCTTCCGTCGGCCACCGGCAACAGGCGCAGCGCCAGTGCGCTGCCCGCGCCGCCGCTGCTGCCACCGGCAATGCGCGTGGGAGCATAGGCGTTGCCCGTGGTGCCAAAGACAGGGTTGTAGCTGTGCGAACCGAGTCCGAACTCGGAGACGTTCGTCTTGCCGATGAAGATGGCCCCGGCCGCGCGAATGCGCGACACACTGATGCTGTCCTGCGTGTCCGGAGCGTCGGATGTCAACGGCGACCCCTTGCGCGTGGGCAATCCGGCGCACGACGCGATGTCCTTCACCGCATGCGGCATGCCGTGCATCCAGCCGAGCGACTCACCGCTGGCCAGTTGATGGTCGCGCGCGTCGGCTTCGGCCAGCAACGTCTGCGCGTCGCGCAGCGACACGATGGCGTTGACCTCGGGGTTGTACTGCGCGATGTGCGCGAGATACGCCTGCATGACCTCGCGGCAGGACACGCGACGACGATGAATAGCGTCGGACAGCGCCAGCGCGTCGAGCGCGACGATGTCGTTCAGGTTCGGCACGGCGGCCATGTCTCTCTCCTCGCTGCGGATGGTATCGACGTCGTCCGGTGCGACGCCTCTGTCTGATGCGTCATTGTCGGCCAATCCCGGCCCGATACCGAAGCGAAAAAATTATTTCACATATTCGCTATCTGGATTCGCTCATCCGCAGCGACGTTGCGAGGCAGAAAAAAACGCGGCCCGACGTTCATCGGGCCGCGTTGGCTTTCCTGCGAAACTACCACCGAATCAGTGCATCAGCGGATCAAGACCGGTCGATTCAACATCTTTGGCCACGGACGGCGCCGCCATATACGTCAGCAGCTTCTTGCCTTCTTCCGGATGGGGTGCATTCACGGGCACGCCACCGGCGAAGCGCGTGACCGATTGCAGCGACTCGGGAATCTTGCCCGCAAAGGCGATGCCTTTGACCGGCAGCAATTCGCTGACCTGTTGCAAACCGAGTGCGTAATCGCCCGCCGCCACCTTTTCGGCCACTGGCGTCTTCTGCACCATCACCGCCTTGCCTTGCATCTGCTCGGCAATGCCCAGTTTCTTGAACAGTTCGCGCTCGACATACACGCCGCTCGCGCTGTCCGAGTACGCGACCGATTTGGCCGCCAGCAGCGCCGCCTTCAGCTTCTCCGGCGTGCTGACGTCGGGCACGACTTCACCGGCCTTGACCACGACGCCGATGCGCGAGTCGGCCAGATCGACGCGCGAGTCCGCACGCACTTTACCTGCCTTGATCAGGTCGTCGAGCGCGTAACCGACCATGATGACGACGTCGGCCGATTCGCCGCGCGCCAGCCGGTTCGGAATCGCTTCGGGCGCCTTGCCCATCGACGGCCCCCACGCCGTGTCGACGTGATCGCCACTCGCGGCTTCAAACTTGGGCAGCAGCAGCTTGTACGCCGCCGTGAACCCGCCGGAATTCATGACGTTGAGATTTTCTGCGCTCGCCGGTGCAGCGGCGAGCGTCGCTGTCAGGACGATGCCCGCGCCCAGTGAGCTCAGCAGACGTCGCGTCGAAATGCCTTTCATGGTGTGACCTGTCTCTCGTTATTGTGAATGGGGATGATGCGGACGCCGTGCCGCTGCGGTGGCGTCCGGTATCCGGTGATATCAGCCCGCCGCGAGTCCGGCCGGGTTCTGACCGCCGCGGCGGCCGCGATAGAGCGCCAGCGTCGCGCAGATGGCGCACAGCGCAGCGAAGCTCATCCAATAGCCCGGTGCGGCCTTGTCGCCCGTCGCGTGAATCAGATACGTCGAGAGGGCCGGCGTAAAGCCGCCGAAAAGCGCCGTTGCCAAGCTATACGCGAGCGAGAAGCCAGCGACGCGCACGTCCGGCGGCATGACTTCGGTCAGCGCCGGGATCATCGCCCCGTTGTACATGCCGTACAGGAACGAGAGCCACAGCAGCGCGACCAGCATGCGCGTGAAGCTCGGGGCCTGCACGAGGAATGACAACACCGGGTAAGCCGTCAGCAGCGTGAGACCTGCGAAGAGCAGCAACACCGGACGACGGCCGATACGGTCCGACAGCGTGCCGCCGATCGGCAGCCAGATGAAATTCGACACACCCACGCACAGCGTGACGAGCAGCGCGTCGGCGCTCGACAGGTGCAGCACGCTCTTGCCGAACGTCGGGGCATAGACGGTGATGAGGTAGAACGCCGTCGTGGTCAGCGCCACGAGCATGGTGCCGCCGATCACGACGCCAAGGTTCGCCGCCATCGAGCGGAACACTTCACCGACCGACGGGTGACGCTTGCGCGCCTTGAACTCGTCGCTTTCCTGAAGCGAGCGGCGCAGTGCAAAGATTACCGGCACGATCATGCAGCCCACGAGGAACGGCAGACGCCAGCCCCATGCCGCGATCTGCTGCGCGGTGAGCGTGAGCGACAGCGTGAAGCCGAGCGCCGCCGAGACGACGATGGCGACCTGTTGGCTGGCCGACTGCCAGCTCGTGTAGAAGCCCTTGCGGCCCGGCGTCGCAATTTCCGCGAGATACACGGACACGCCACCGAGTTCGGCACCGGCCGAGAAGCCTTGCAGCAACCGGCCGATCAGCACCAGCACAGGGGCTGCGAGACCAATGGTTTCGTAGCCGGGCACGAAGGCAATGAGGATCGTGCCGCTCGCCATAATGGCCAGCGTCGTGACCAGCCCTTTGCGACGGCCAACGTTATCGATGTAAGCCCCCAGCACGATGGCGCCTAGCGGACGCATCAGGAAGCCTGCCCCGAATACGGCGAAGGTCAGCATGAGCGACGCAAACTCGCTGTCCGTCGGGAAGAAGACGCGGGAAATCTGGGTGGCGTAGAAACCGAACAGGAAGAAATCGAATTGTTCGAGGAAGTTACCAGCGGTGACGCGAATGACCGCGCCGACTTTCGAGGATTGACGCGAAACCGCATCTTGGGGGCGCTGTGACATGCGCTGTCTCCGTGTTGCCTGCGGCCCGGGGGGTCGGGCCGAGATTAATCGTCGCACTGCGTCTCTGCCAGGGACGTGTCGAGCCGTCACGGACGCTTGATGAAGCCGCTAATGTTGCGCCGGAAGTTCCGCGCTTGTGAATTGCAATTTTTGGAAAGATTGATGCGCATACGCTATCAATGGCAGGATGCTTATGCACCTACCGAGCGGTAACACGTTACACTCTGCGCCGCACCGGTCGCTGCCCGCTCCCCCTTGCCATTAGGGGTTTCAGGTCCGCCGTGCGCTTGTACGGCATTCATCCCCCCATGTCATGGCGATCAACTTCGATCTGAACGATCTGCAGGCCTTCCGCGCGGTCGCGCAACTCGCGAGCTTTCGTCGCGCGGCCGAGTCGATCCATCTCTCCCAGCCTGCGTTGTCGCGTCGCATCGACAAGTTGGAAGACGCGTTGGGCGTCAAACTTTTCGAGCGTAGTACGCGTCGTGTGGCGCTGACCAATGTGGGTCGCGCTTTCGCCCGCGATGCGGAGCGGATCCTCGACGATCTCGACAATGCGCTACTGGGGATTCGCGACGTCGCGTCGTCGAGTCTCGGGCACGTGACGATAGCCTGCGTGCCGTCGGCCGCCTACTACTTCATGCCGCAAGTGATCTCGCGCTATCACCGGGCCTTCCCGCGCATTCGCGTTTCAGTGCTCGACGCGAGCGCCAATGAGGTGCTGGCGGCCGTGGTGAACGGCGATGCCGATTTCGGTCTGAATTTCATCGGCAGCCAGGAGCCGAACATCGAGTTCAAGCTGCTGTTGCAGGAGCGGTACGTGGCGGCGTGCCGTCGCGATCATCCGCTGGCGGGCAAGAAGCGGGTGACGTGGCGCGAGCTATACGAATACGACTACATCACCGTCGGCAAAGCCTCGGGCAACAGGCTCTTGCTCGATCAGGCGCTGACCGGCTTGCCGCAACGTCCGCCGAGCATCTGCGAGACACAACACGTCACGACGATGATCGGGCTCGTGGAAGCGGGCCTCGGGGTCGCGGCGGTGCCGACGATGGCGATGCCGGGCGGCGGTCATCCGCTGCTCACGAGTGTGCCGCTGGTCGATCCGGTGGTCACGCGCCGCATGGGAATGATTCGCAGCAAGGCGCGTCCACTCTCGCCTGCGGCGGCGCAGTTGTACCGCTTCGTGGCGGAGATGAAGGTGGCGTCTCGACGCCGCACGGGCGGGACGGAAACACCCGACGTCGATGGCACCGAGAACGGCGATAGCGTCGATGTGACTTGATTGCACGCACCGAAACACTTTGTTACCCGTCTTACGAGAAGTGAAACATTGGGGAGACGGCGGCGCGGCGGGGTCTCTTTATACTTGCGTCGCGTTAATCCGAACTCTCATCAAGACTCATGTTCAAGCGAATTTTTCCGATCGTGGCGATGGCCACGCTGGCTGCAACGACATCGCTGACGGCAGCCGCCAGCGATATGAACAATGCCCTCGGCGGTGCGCTGGGCGGCGTGGCAGGCGCGGCCGTGGGCGGCGCGCTGGGTGGTAGCACCGGTGCGGTGCTGGGCGGTGCGGTCGGCGGTGGCGCTGGCGGCGCGATCACGTCGAACCGCCGCGAGCGCACGGGCGCAATCCTCGGCGGTGCGCTGGGTGGCGGTGCGGGCACGGCCGCAGGCAATGCCATGGGCGGACGCTCGGGCGGCCTGATTGGCGCGGCCGTCGGCGGCGGTGCCGGTGCGGCCCTCGGCGGCAACATGTCCCGCTCCAGCTCGTACGACGATGACCACTATCGCGGCAAGCGTCGCGGTCATCACAAACACCATCATTGATGCAGGCTGTCGGGCGTGTCTGAGCTCAGACCGCCCGAACCTCAAGCCGTTTTCCTAGTATCGCGAACGCGGACTCCACGGCATCGAGGCGCGATGCATATCCGAGCTTCAACAGACGATCCACCTGCACCTGATTCACGTGCATGCGTCTGGCCAGCTCGGCCTTGCGCACATTCTGGGCAATCATCTCGTTGGCAAGCAGGACTTTGATCGACGCCATGATCGGCAGCGTGATCGTTGCCTGCCCCCGCTTCGGGCGCGACGGCCACGGAATCGCAGTCTTCTGCGCGAAGTAGAACTCCAACGCCGCCTCAAGCGCTTCGAGCGCCTGTTCACGCGCGTCCGCTTCGTTCTCGCCGACCGTAATCGCTTCAGGCACGTCCGGGAACGTCACCAACAACGTGCCATTGGTATCACGCTTAAGCGTGATGGGATAGGTCAACATGGTGCACCTCGAATGTTTGTTGTGCCCTCAGGTGTTTGCCGGACTCACTTCGGCCCCAACTGCTTCTTGATGGCTTCCACCAGACCTGGCCCATTTCCTTTGCTCCATGATCGGGAAAGACCGTGGAACGTCCATTGAGCGTCACGCGAAAATGGCTGGAACCAGCTCGATGCTGTTCGAAAGTGGCTCCCTGCCGACGGAGCCATCTTCTGAACTCGTTCTACTTCATAAGTCACCCGCGATAGATTTGAACAATACAACAGATTTGTTGCAATTTTTATCGTAAAAAAAGCAACACATTTGTTGTAAATCCGCAGTGCTTCGCTCCTGCTTGCCGAGACAGGCCGCTGACATCATCCCCGAGCGCTGGCTGCTAGGGTGCGGGGTCGTCGATTTATCGGAATGGACCTATCGAAACGAAAAAAGCCGCAGCGGGTGGCTGCGGCTTTTCCGATTGACGCGGGTGTTTGCGGTGTTAGCGGTCGCCCGGATCGGGCAAGTACGGGCCGATGCCCGTGGGGTAGCTGCCCGGGATAAGCATCGACGGGTCCAGACGGTCGACGGTCGTGCGGCCTGTAAGCGCCATCGTCACGTCCATCTCCTTCGCAATCACCTCCAGCGCGCGACGCACACCGGCCTCACCCATCGCGCCCAGACCATACAGGAACGGACGCCCGATCAGCGTGCCCTTCGCGCCCAGCGCCATCGCCTTGATCACGTCCTGTCCCGAACGAATACCACCGTCGAGCCAGACTTCCGTGTCGCGCCCCACCGCCGCTACGATGTCCGGCAACGCGCGAATCGACGAGATCGCACCGTCCAGTTGTCGCCCGCCGTGATTGCTCACCACAATGGCGTCCGCCCCGGTGTCGCGTGCGGCACGCGCATCCTCCGGATCGAGCACGCCCTTGAGTACCAGCTTGCCGCCCCAGCGCTTCTTGATCCACTCGACGTCGTCCCACGACAGACACGGATCGAATTGCGCCGCTGACCACGCCGCCAGCGAGCCGATGTCGTCCACTCCCTTGGCGTGCCCGACGATATTGCCGAACGTGCGACGACGTGTGCCCAACATGCCCATGCACCAGCGCGGCTTGGTCATCATGTTGGCGATGTTCGGCAGCGTGAGTTTCGGCGGTGCCGACAGTCCGTTCTTGATGTCCTTGTGACGCTGGCCGCTGATTTGCAGATCCATCGTCACCATCAGCGCCGAACACCCGGCCGCTTTCGCCCGGTCGATCAGACGCTCGATGAAGTCGCGATCGCGCATGACATACAGTTGAAACCAGAACGGCGCTTTCGTGTGCGCCGCCACGTCCTCGATGGAACAGATCGACACGGTCGAAAGCGTAAACGGCACACCGAAGGCTTCCGCCGCGCGTGCCGCCAGGATCTCTCCGTCCGCATGCTGCATGCCGGTCATGCCTGTAGGCGCCAGCGCGACCGGCATGGCGACCGGCTGGCCGAGCATCGTCGTGCGCGTGCTGCGATGCTCGATGTTGACCGCCACCCGCTGACGGAAACCGATGCCACCGAAATCGTCGGCGTTGGCCCGATACGTGGACTCGGTCCACGAGCCGGAATCGACATACTCGTAAAACATGCGCGGTACGCGCCGTTGCGCGAGAACCCGCAAGTCCTCGATGGTGGTGATCACTGCCATGCTGCGTCTCTTCTTTTAAGAATTCTCTCTCGAACTTTGAGAATAGTTAATATGTTCTAGATTTTTTATTTCTGCTTCACGAGGTCGACAAGCGACTGCGTATTCTTGATTGTCTTTAGGACAATGTTCGATTGAATCGACATAACGGCCGGCGCGCGATACAGCTCATTGACGATAAAGTCGGAGTAATGCGCGAGGTTGCGCGCTCTTACCGTCAAGATGTAATTAGCCGATCCGGTGACGATGCGCGCGGTGACCACTTCGGGCCAGTTCTGCACGCACGCCAGAAACTTTTCATGCCACTGATCGACGTCCGGACGCAGCGTGATTTGCACTAGCGCTTCGAACTCCAGGCCGATATGCTGTGCGTCCACGATGCAGCGGTATCCGGAAATCACTCCCCGATCCTCCAGCAATTTCACCCGGCGCAGGCATGCCGACGGCGACAGGCCGACGGCATCCGCCAGTTCCTGGTTGGAAATACGGCCATTGAGTTCGAGATGGCGGAGGATGCGCAGATCGGCAAGGTCGAGGTTCATCGGCAGAATCCATCAAGTTTCCCAGGATTCTGGCAGATCCTTCGATTTACCGCCAGTTGCTTGATAGAAATAGCAAGCAAATTCAATTTTTGCGTTGATATGATAGCCCTCGCCCCCGCGCCGGAAGGGTGAGGCATTTCCTGTCGGGTGCTTTCAGATATTGCAGTCGTCGTGCCGAGAAGAATTCGCTGTCTCCTATATCGGAAGGAACGGCGGATCGTTTTTAAAGAGCATTCATAAAACGTCTACAAGGCGTCATCAGGAGACTCATGAAGTCTGCAATTCCGGCCAGTCTGGCCATCCTCTCGGCCGCTTGCGGCCTGGCCTTCAGCACCACCGCCGCTGCACAAAGCACGGGCAACGTCACCCTGTACGGGATCGTCGACCAGAGCGTGCGCTATCAGACCAACGCTAACGCCAATAACGACGCTCTGTGGCAAGTCGCCAACGGCGCCGTGACCAACAGCCGCTTCGGCTTCAAGGGCACGGAAGACCTCGGCGGCGGCATGAAGGCGATCTTCCAGTTGGAGTCGGGCATCGACCCGCAAAACGGTACGCTCGCCAACGGTCCGCGTCTGTTCGACCGCTATGCGTTCGTCGGCCTGCAAAACCAGTACGGCACGATCAAGATCGGCCGTCAGGCCACCGAGGCGTTCAACGTCTACGGCGACTTCGACCCGCTCACCATCGGCAACTACGCGAACAATTCGTGGATGTACAACATCACGCGCGGTCGTGTGGATAACGCCGTGAGCTACGCCGGTACGTTCGGCGGCCTGTCGGTCGGCGCAACCTACGGTTTCGGCAACACTGCGGGCACGATGGCCGCCAGCAACTACTGGGGCGCACGTGCCGCTTACGCGATGGGCCCGTTCCAGGTCGCGGGTGTGTATCAGCAAGCGCGCGACGCCGCCAAGCGTGTGCAACAGATGTGGGGCCTCGGCGGTATTTACAGCGTCTCCATTGCCAAGGTGTTTGTGGGCTACATGGGCGGACGCGATCGCAGCGGCTGGCTCGACGGCACGCTCAACGATCCTGCGCACACGGTCACGACGGGCAACCTGAACGACAACCCGCGCAAGGACACGACGTTCTACCTCGGCACGACTATTCAGGCCATGCCGAATCTCGCCATCACCGGCGCGGCGTACTTCGACGACATCAAGAACATCAACGCGCAGGCGGGCGACGCCGGCTCGGGTCGTCGCTATACGTACGTGCTGCTCGCCGAGTACGCACTGTCCAAGCGCACGCAACTCTACGGCACCGTCGATTACAACAAGGTCAGCGGCGCAGCACGCGTCGAACTGCCGGGTAACTCGACGCAAGTCGGTGTGGGCACGGGGATCCGCCACATCTTCTAAGCGGCAGGCGCGAGCGTCGTTCCGTTTTGGACGGGCTCGCGCCCCCCCTCCCCGTAGCACGCTCCAACTTTTGTAGTGAAAGGTGTGTCATGACGCGTACTCCCCAGCCCCCTTCGTCTTCATCGTCGTCTTCGTCCGGCAAGCGCGATTTCTCGCACATCACGCGCCGCGAACAAGGCTTGCGACGCTCCCTCACCGCCAGCCAGATGGCCATGATCGCCATTGGCGGCGCCATCGGCACCGGACTCTTTCTCGGCAGCGGTTTCGCCATCGGCTTCGCCGGGCCGAGCGTGCTGATCTCCTATGCTATCGGGGCGCTCATCGCGCTCATGCTCATGGGATGTCTTGCCGAGATGACCGTCGCGCATCCGACGTCGGGGTCGTTCGGCGCGTACGCGGAGCATTACATCGGGCCGTGGGCGGGTTTTCTCGTGCGTTATGCCTACTGGTCGTGCATCGTGCTGGCCGTAGGCACCGAGGTCAGCGCCATCGCCGTCTACATGAAGTACTGGTTCCCGCAGGTGCCGGGCTGGTATTGGGTCGCCGGTTTTTCGGCCGCACTCGTACTCGTGAACGCCATGTCGGTGAACCTGTTCGGCGCGATCGAATACGGCTTCTCGCTCATCAAGATCACGGCCATCGTCGTGTTCATTCTGATCGGCGCTTACGTGGTGTTCATTGCACCAGGTTCCGTCGCCGACGGCGCGCATTCGCCAGCCGGGTTCGCGAATTACACCGCGCACGGCGGGTTCTTCCCGAAGGGGCTCTGGGGCATGTGGGTGGCCGTCATCATTTCGATCTTCAGCTACCTGTCGATCGAGATGATCGCCGTGGCCGCAGGTGAAGCCGAGAACCCGGAGCGCGCCGTGACGCGCGCCTTCCGCTCGACGGTCGTGCGCCTCGTGCTGTTCTATCTGCTCACGCTCGCGCTGATGCTCGCCATCGTGCCGTGGACCGCCGCCGGGCAAGACGAAAGCCCGTTCGTGAAAGTGATGCAGGCCATCAACATTCCGGGGGCGGCAGGCGTGATCAATTTCGTGGTGCTGATCGCAGCGCTCTCGTCGATGAACAGCCAGCTCTACATCACGACCCGCATGATGTTCTCGCTCTCGCGCGCCGGTTATGCGCCCGCCCGCTTCGGCGAAGTGAACAAGCGCGGCGTGCCGCTGGCCGCGCTGCTGCTCTCGACGGTCGGCATTGCGCTGGCCACGCTCGTGAACTTCCTGTACCCCGAGTCGTCGTTCACGTTCATGATGGCGATCTCGATGTTCGGCGCGATGCTCACGTGGATGATGATCTTCGTCACGCACTTCTTTTTCCGTCGCGCATGGCGACGCGAGAACCACCCGCCACTGGCGTTTCGCATGTGGGGCTTTCCGTGGCTCACGCTGCTGGGGGCCGCACTCATGGCCGCCATCATGCTCACGACGCTCCTTACCAGTGTGTTCCGCATGACGATGATCTTCGGTGTGCCGTTCGTGGCCGCCGTGCTGCTGGTTTACTTCCTTTGGTATCGCAAGCGCGACGGGGAGCCGCAGGCGCGCACGGCGACGCAATCGTGAGCGCTCGCCACACGCAGAGATGAAAAGAGACGGGGCACCCATGGGCGCCCCGTCTCATTTTCGATCCACGCACCGCTTCAAGCATCGGTGCGCGTTGGCGTCGTTCAGCCCGTCACGACTTCGCGGCCGCCTTGCGCTGGCGTACCGTGCGCTCCAGCAAGTAACGCGTCTGCTCCAGCACGGCTTCGCGCACCATCCGATTGCGCTCCGGATTCGGCTCCGAACTCCATCCCATCGAGCTGTCGACGGAACGGCGCATTACGCGAAACGCCATCCCGAGCGTGCTGATGCACACGGCGCGCACGCGCATGGCCTCGTCGTCGGGCGCAACGCCCGCGAGCCGCGTCACGATGTTCGCGCCTACGGACGCCAAACGGCTTGAAAAGCGGTCGTGAAACACCTTGAATCCCGCTTCCGGCCCGAGCCCTGCCTGCTCCCGCGCCATGAACATGTGCCACCCCTCGATCTCCGGCACTTCTTCCATGAAGCCCGCCTTGCGATTCTGCAGCTCGCAGAAGGCGTCGATGAGCTGCTTGTCGGTGGCGTCGGGATCGGCCATCACCTGTTCGGCCGACTCGATCGCCCCGCCCATCTGCCTGAGCACCAGCCCCAGGATGTACTCGACGCACGCCTTGTACACCCCTTCCTTGTTGTCGAAGTAGTACTGAAGCGCTGGCGCGTTCACACCCGCCTCGTTCGCGATGTCGCGCGTGGACGCTCCGGCAAAGCCGAACTCGCCGAAACACTTGATCGCAGCGAGGATGATGCGCGCACGCGTTTCCTCGCCACGCTGATAGCCGGTATCGACCGCATGCCGCGGGCGCGTGGCTGTGCTCTGCATGCGAACGCGCCCGGCACGTGATGTCCCTGTCATGACTCTCCTTGCTTCCCAAAACTTTCGTCAAAAATATAACACTTGACATAAATCGATCAACTGGAATAATTCTGCCAATTGGAATAATTTGGGGAAATTCCCATGAATACGGCAACACAGGTCAAACCGTCGGAACCGGTGCACACGATGGAGCGTCCGGCAGACGCCCCCGCCGCCAAAGCGGTGGAAAGCGCCGGAAAGCCCGACCAGACGAAGACCCCGGCCAATCCGCGTCGTAAGAAGCTGCTACTGGGCGCGCTTGCGCTGGGCGTCGTTGCGGGGCTTAGATGGGGCTCACACTGGTGGCTGGTGGGTCGCTTCATTGAATCGACCGATGACGCCTATCTGCAAGCCGACAGTATGACCGTCGCGCCGAAGGTGGGCGGCTACGTCACCGAAGTGCTGGTGCGCGACAACGAAACGGTGACGCTCGGACAACCGCTGGTGCGGCTGGACGGGCGTCAGTATCAGGCCGCTTACGACGAAGCGACGGCGACCGTCGTGGCGCGTGAGGCGGACGTCGCCCGCGCGCAGGCCGAGCTTTCGCAACACGCTGCGACTATCGCGCAGGCCCGCGCAGAACTCGATAGCGCAAAGGCAAACGCCGCTTACTCCGCGGGTCAGGTCAAGCGCTACGCCCCGCTCGTGGCGACCGGCGCGGAGACAGACGAACGTCTGGCCGAGCTGCGCAACACCAGCACTCGCGCCGACGCCTCGCTCAAGAGCAACGAAGCCAGCCTTCAGTCGACCGAGCGTCAGACCGATACGCTGAGCGCGGCGCTCGCTCAGGCCAAGGCCCAACTGGCCGTGGCACAAGCCAGCGCGCGCAAGGCCGAACTCGATCTCGCCGATACCGTGGTCAAGAGCACGCTGGCCGGACGCGTCGGCGACCGTGCGGTTCGCGTGGGACAGTTCGCGCAGCCCGGCACCCGTCTGCTGACGGTCGTGCCGGTGCAGAACGTCTATCTGACGGCGAACTTCAAGGAAACGCAGGTCGGTCATATGCGCCCCGGTCAGCCCGTGACAATTCACGTCGACGCACTGCCTGGCGAGCCGATCCACGGCGTGGTCGACTCCGTCTCTCCGGGCACCGGCTCGCAGTTCGCGCTGCTGCCCGCCCAGAACGCGACGGGTAACTTCACGAAGATCGTGCAGCGCGTTCCGGTGCGTATCCGACTTGATGCGCCGGAATCGCTGCGTGCCGTGCTGCTGCCGGGACTGTCGGTGACAGCAGATGTCGACACGCACGCAGTGACCCAAAAGACCGCGGCGACACCGACCAAGGTGTCGCTCAGCGCGCCGCTCGGCTCGGGCGTCGGCCCGGCGATGAACATGCCGTCGAACGCCAGTACGGCACCAGCCAACGGAGTCCAGCGTGGCTAACACCGCTGCCGCTGGCATCGCCAGTGCAGCAGCCAAACCGACCAATGCGAGCGCGTCGGACTGGATCGCCGTCGCGGCCGGGGCGCTCGGCGCGCTGCTCGCCACGCTCGACATCTCGATTACCAACTCGGCACTGCCGCAGATTCAGGGGCAGATCGGGGCGTCGGGCACCGAGGGCACGTGGATTTCCACCGGCTATCTGATGTCCGAGATCGTCATGATTCCGCTCGCCGCGTGGCTGACACGTGTGCTCGGGCTGCGACGCTTTCTGATGCTCAACGCCGTCTTCTTCACGCTGTTCTCGATGATGTGCGGTGCGTCGAGCAGCCTGACCGAGATGGTGGTCGGCCGTATCGGCCAGGGCTTCGCAGGCGGCGCAATGATTCCGACGGCGCAAATGATCATTCGCACGCGTCTGCCCCGACATCAGATGGGCGTGGGCATGGCGATGTTCGGCCTGATTGTGCTGCTCGGCCCGCTGCTCGGTCCGGTAGTGGGCGGCTGGCTCACCGAGAACGCAAACTGGCGTTGGTGCTTCTTTCTGAACCTGCCACTCTCCGCTGCCATCGTGACGTTGCTCGGCCTGGGCCTCAAGCGCGAACCGACCAACTTGCAGGCTTTCCTCAAGGCGGACTGGCTGGGCATCGTGGGTCTGACGATCGGACTGAGCACGCTCACCGTTGTGCTCGAAGAAGGCCAACGCGAGCGCTGGTTCGATTCGCACATGATCATCTGGCTGTCGGTCTTTTCAGTCATCGGCATCGGCATGATGCTCGTGGCGCAATTCACCGCCGAGAAGCCCATCGTCAAACTCGCGCTACTGGGCAACAAGAACTACGCGAGCGTGATCTACATCGTGTTCACCGTCGGCGCGGGGCTTTATGGCGTGTCGTATCTGTTGCCGCAGTTCCTCGCCACGATTGCGGGCTACAACGCGCAGCAGTCCGGGAACATCATGCTGCTCTCCGGGCTGCCCGCGTTCTTGATGATGCCGTTCTTGCCGCGCCTGATCAGTCGTGTGGACATCCGTCTGCTGGTGATTCTCGGGCTGCTCTGCTTCTTCGCGAGCTGCATGCTCGACATCGATCTGACGGCACAAAGCGTGGGGCACGATTTCACGTTGTCGCAATTGCTGCGCGGCGTCGGGCAGATGCTCGCGATGATGCCGCTCAATCAGGCCTCGATGGCCGCCGTGGATGCGCAGGATGCCGGTGACGCCGCGGGGCTCTACAACATGGCCCGCAACCTCGGCGGCTCGGTCGGCCTCGCGCTGCTGGGCACGCTGATCGATCGTCGCACGGACTATCACGACGCCATACTGCGCGAGTCGCTCACAGCCAATAATCCGATGGGACAGGAACATCTCTCGGCCAATGCAGCGGGCTTTTTTGCGCAGACGGGCGACATGGTTCACGCGCAGTTGCAGGCGAGCGCACAACTCGCTGCCGAGATCGCCAGACAAGCCAGCGTCATCACGTTTTCCGAGACTTTTTATGCGTTGGGGATCGCGCTGCTGCTCTGCGTGCCGCTCGCCCTGATGCTCAAGCAACCGGCCGGTTTCAGCTCCGGCGGGCATTGAACGATCATGACTTTTCATCTCAGAACGCTGGCCGTGGCGGCCGCCTTTCTCATCGCAGGCTGCACCGTCGGCCCCGACTATCGCGGTGCACCCGAAGTGGCTGGCGACGCGCTGCGCACCGGCGCGACATTCGCTCACGCGGGCGAAGGTGTCGAAGCGCATGCGCCCGGCGTAGCGCGCTGGTGGACGGCGCTGGACGATCCGCAACTCACCGCACTGATCGACGACGCCATCTCGCATAGCCCCGACATTCGCGCAGCGCAGGCAAAGGTGCGTCAGTCGCGCGCCAGTCTGCGCAGCCATCAGGCGGACTTGCTGCCGAAGGCCACCGTCGACGCCGCCATGCTGCGCACGCGCTCGCCGGATCTCGGCATGCTGACCGGCAACGGCGGTGGTAGCGGACGCGGCCCCCTCGACCTTTACGTCGCCGGCTTCGACGCCAGCTGGGAGATCGATCTGTTCGGCGGCACGCGTCGCGCGGTGGAAGCCGCAAGCGCCGATGCCGACGCCGCGTCGGAAGACCTCGCCGACGCACACGTGCAACTGGCGGCGGAAGTCGCGCAGAACTACGTCGCGCTGCGCGATCAGCAGGCCCGGCTTGCGCTGGTTCGCGATTCGGCCCGGCTCGAAGGCGAGATGCTCGAACTCACGCGTCAGCGGCGTGCAGGCGGCGTCGCCTCGGAGCTGGACGTCGAACGACTCTTCACGCAGGTCGAGCAGACGCAATCACGCGTGTTGCCGCTGGAGGCCGACGTCATCGAATCGCTCGATCAACTGGCGCTCCTGACGGGACGCGCACCGGGCTCGCTGGACGACACGCTCAAGTCACCTAAGGCATTGCCCAGTGTTCCCGCGAAGGTGGCCATCGGCGATCCGTCGGCGTTGTTGCAGGCGCGTCCGGACATCCGTGCGGCCGAACGGCGTCTTGCCTCACAGAACGCGCAGATCGGCGTGCAAACCGCCAACTGGTTTCCGAAGCTCTCGATCATGGGCGAACTCGGGTATTCCGCGTTCGATCCGGGACATCTCGTGCGCAAGGACAACTTCAGTTGGATGACGCTGCCGCGCCTGCAATGGAACGTGCTCGACTTCGGACGCGTGCAGGCAGGCGTCGACGGCGCAAAGGCGGGGCGCGATCAGGCACAAGCCAAGTATGAAAGCGCGGTGCTCACGGCGTTGCGCGACGCCGACGTCGCGCTCGCGCGCTACGGTCATCAGCGTGAGAACGTCTACCGTTTGCGCAGTGTGGAAGCATCGGCCACGCGTGCGGCAACGCTCACGCGCCAGCGTTACCGCGCGGGCACGGCAAGCACGCTCGACTGGCTCGACGCCGAACGCACGCGCTTTTCCGCCGAGCAGGACCGGATTGCGGGCGACGCACAACTGCTCAAGTCGTTCGTGACGTTGCAAAAAGCGCTGGGATTGGGTTGGCAGGTGGGACAGACGACGAGCTGATGGTCGTTGCAGTGACGGCATTCGCGAGAGGGATGCCGTCACGCTCGCGCCCGATTAATGGACTGCATCAATGGATGGCGGTAAACGAAAAACGCTCCAGAAGCTTTCGCCTCTGGAGCGTTTTTGCCAACTGAGTTGGCGCGGCTGGCAGGATTCGAACCCACGACCCCTTGGTTCGTAGCCAAGTACTCTATCCAACTGAGCTACAGCCGCACTTACTGCACGAGACACCGATCAGACGATCCTGCTGCTGTCGGCTTGCCTTTCGTCGATACTGACCGGTGCATGACACTCGGTGCATCAACGGAAGGACTCTCCCGAAAAACTAAGGGTCTCCCCGTGAGGAGACCCTCGAAATAGATGGCGCGGCTGGCAGGATTCGAACCCACGACCCCTTGGTTCGTAGCCAAGTACTCTATCCAACTGAGCTACAGCCGCGCTGTGAGAACAGAATTATGTAAGAAACCAACCTGCCACGCAAGTGTTTTTTGCAATTCTTTTGTCATATCCCCAGTTTTCTCGCCGCATCGGGCAATTCATGCGGGATTAGCGCGGAATCCCCCTCACTGGCAAGCCTTTGCCGCTAGAACAATTACTCCACGCAAACCCGCATCAAATCAGGGCTTTCCATGTGCTCGCGCCGGAGACGGCACGGTATGCTACGGCTTTTTGCAACGCATCGAATGGCGCACCCGCTGCGCACGCGAGGCAGAATCGGGCAAGGAGACGCCCCGCTCGCACCCCCACACGACATGCGATGAAACGATGCATCGGTCGCCCTGTACTTTTTCACTGGTACTTCCCCCGGCGCGCCAGATGCGATAAAAACCAGTCCAAGGAGGCGCTCATGGATAAAGTCTGGCTCAAAAGCTATCCGCCCGGCGTACCGGCCGAGATCGACGTCAACACGTATCGTTCGCTGAACGATGTGTTCCTGCAAAGCTGCCAGAAGTTCGCGAATCGTCCGTCGTTCACCAATCTCGGTGTCACGCTGACGTTTGCCGACCTCGAGCGCAAGTCACGCGATTTCGCCGCATATCTGCAAAGCCTGCCCGGATTGCAACGCGGGTCGCGCGTAGCCATCATGTCGCCGAACCTGCTCCAGTATCCGGTGGCCGTCTTCGGCATCCTGCGCGCGGGCATGGTCGTCGTGAACGTCAACCCGCTCTACACGGCGGGTGAACTCGAACATCAATTGAAGGACGCGGATTGCGGCGCGATCCTCGTCATCGAGAACTTCGCCGCCACGCTGCAAAAGGCGTTGCCGAATACGCCGGTCAAGCACGTCATTACCACGGCCATCGGCGACATGGTGCCCGCGCCGAAGCGCTGGATCGTGAACTACGTCGTGCGTCACGTGAAGAAGATGGTGCCAGAGTGGAACATTCCGCACGCCGTGCCCTTCCGCACTGCCATGGCGCAAGGCGCACGCGCCAAGTTGCAGGAAGCGCAACTCGGTCACGACGACATCGCCTTCCTCCAGTACACCGGCGGCACGACCGGCGTGGCCAAGGGCGCGATGCTCACGCACTGCAACATGATCGCCAACATGTTGCAGGCACGGGCGTGGATCGGCTCGGGTCTCGAAGAAGGCAAGGAGATCATCGTCACAGCACTGCCGCTGTATCACATCTTCTGTCTGACGGCGAACTGTCTGGTGTTCCTCCAGCTCGGCGCACTCAACCTGCTCATCACCAACCCGCGCGACATGCCCGGCTTCGTGAAGGAATTGGCCAAGTGGAAGTTCACATTCATGACGGGCGTGAATACGCTCTTCAACGGTTTGCTCAACACGCCGGGGTTCGATCAGCTCGACTTCACCGCGCTCAAGTGCGCACTGGGCGGTGGCGCGGCCGTGCAGCGCGCGGTGGCCGAACGCTGGCAGAAGGTCACAGGGCACCCGCTGATCGAGGCGTATGGGTTGACGGAGACGTCGCCCGCCGTGTGTATCAACCCGCTCGGCAGCGAGTTCAACGGCTCCATCGGCCTGCCGATTTCGTCGACCGAAGTCAGCATTCGCAACGATGCCAACGAAGCGCTGGGCTTCGGCCAGGAAGGCGAGATCTGCGTGCGTGGTCCGCAAGTCATGAAGGGCTACTGGCATCGCCCCGACGAGACGGCCAAGACCATTACGCCGGACGGCTGGCTGCGCACCGGCGACATCGGCACGATCGACGAACAAGGCTATGTGCGCATTACCGATCGCAAGAAGGACATGATCATCGTGTCGGGCTTCAACGTCTATCCGAACGAAGTCGAAAGCGTGCTCGCGATGTGCCCGGGCGTGCTGGAATCGGCGGTCGTAGGTGTGCCGAGCGAGCGGACCGGTGAGGCCGTCAAGGCGGTGATCGTCAAGAAGTCGCAGGACCTGTCGGAGAAAGCCATCATCGACTTCTGCCGTCAGCATCTGACGAACTACAAGGTGCCGCACGTCATTGAGTTCCGCACCGAACTGCCGAAGACGCCCGTCGGCAAGGTGCTGCGTCGCGAGTTGCGTTAAGGCGTGTGCACTGCAACGACATCGTTACGTTACGCATACCGAAACAACGCATTGCAAACAAAAACGGCCGGAGATTCTCCGGCCGTTTTTGTTTTGGATATCGAGAGACGGATCGAGAGATATTGCCTATCTCGCCCCGCTTCGTAACTTTTGGTTACAGACGCCGCGTGCGAGGCTTGGGAAAATCTCAGGCATGTCAATGCCGCACAACGCCCCTTTTCAACGCCCGACCTTCGTCACGTGCTTCAGAACGTGAGCTGCGGCGGCCATGCCAAATGTCGCTGTGACACACATGCTTGAGCCAAAACCGGCGCAATTCAGGCCCTGCGGTCCCGCAGCAGCATCGGGCGTTTCACCAGGCGCGCACACCGCTTCCGGATATTGCAGCGGCTCGTCCGAGTACACGGCGGGGACGTTGAACTTGGCCTTCGGACCACGGACAAATCCATGTTGCTTGCGTAATTGCGCACGCACTTTCGCAAGCAGCGGATCCTGGATCGTGCGGGCAAGATCGTCGATACGAATCCGTGTCGGATCGATCTGACCGCCCGCACCGCCCACGGTGATCAGACGCTGCTTATGCGCCACACACCATGCGATGAGCGCCGTCTTCACCCGAACGCTGTCGATGGCGTCGACCACCCAGTCGAAGCCGCCGCCCAACATGGCGTCGAGATTTTCCAGTTCGACGAAGTCCTCGACGAGCGTAAGCTGGCAACCAGGATTGATGGCCATGATCCGTTCGGCCATCGCGGCAACTTTCGGCTTGCCGTAGTTGCCATCGAGTGCGTGCACCTGACGATTGGTATTGCTTTCGGCGACGTTATCGAGATCGATAAGCGTGAGTCGGCCCACGGCGCTGCGCGCCAGCGCTTCGGCCACCCACGAGCCAACGCCGCCGATGCCGATGACGGCCACGTGGGCTTCACGCAGACGCGCGAGACCGTCGTCACCGTACAAGCGCGCGAGGCCACCGAAACGGCGGTTCGCGTCATAATCCTTCTCCGATGGCGTGGCAGGCACCGGAGCTACAACGATCGACGGGGTACTGTTCATGATGCGATGGGTAACGTCCTTGAAATGGCTGGCGATCACGATAGTCGCCATCGTGCTGGCATTCGCGGCGTTCATCACGTGGTTTGACTGGAACTACGCCCGGCCCTTTATCAACCGGGAGGTGAGCACCGCGACGGGCCGCCCGTTTGCCATCCGGGGCGACCTCTCGCTGCACTGGCTGGCCCCGAATGCGCAGGCCCCGGGTCTGGGGCGCTGGCTACCGCGGCCTCGCCTGATCGCGAATGATATCGTGTTAGGCAACGTTGCGTGGAGTCAGGAGCCGAACATGGTCTCCGTCGGCCGACTCACGTTCTCCCTCGAATGGCTACCGCTGCTCGACAAGCGCGTCGTCCTCCCCGAAGTTGCGCTATCCGCGCCGAAGGTCGTCATCGAGCAACAGGCGGACGGTCGCAACAACTGGACCTTCACTAAAGGCGCCGGCCAGCCGTCGCCGTGGAAATTCCGCATCGGACGTCTGATCCTCGAAGACGGCGTGGTGCGCGCAAACCTCGTGCCGCAGCAACTCGATCTGACGGCCAACATCGCCACCATCGACGGTCAGGCACCGTACGGCATCGGCGTCGCGCTGAAAGGCACGTTCCGCAAGGTCGCCATCACCGGTAAGGGCCGGGGTGGCGACGTCCTCTCGCTCGAAGATTCGGGCGAGCCCTATCCGCTCGACGCGAGCGTGCGCATCGGCCGCACGCAGATCGCTGCCAAGGGTACGTTCACGAACCCAGCCACGCTCTCCGCACTCGACATGCACCTGCGTCTGGCCGGGCCGACCATGGCCGACCTTTATCCGATTACTGGCGTGCTGCTGCCGGAGACGCCGTCTTACGAGACCAACGGGCACCTGTTGCATACCGCCGGTGTCTGGCGCTACGAGCGCTTCCAGGGCAAGGTCGGCCAGAGCGATCTCTCGGGCACGCTCGTGTTCCGTCAACGCCAGCCGCGCAACATTCTGCAAGGTGCGGTCGTGTCGAATCAATTGCGTCTGGTCGATCTGGGGCCAGCCATCGGCGGACAGAATCCGTCGGGCGGTAGCGACCTGTCGGGCAAGCCGAAAGCGCCACCGTCCGACAAGGTGCTGCCGGTCGATCCGTTCAAGACGGACCGCTGGCGCGCCATCGATGCGGACGTGCAATTCACCGGCCGCAAGATCATCAAGGACAAGAGCCTGCCGATCGACAACCTCGTCACGCACCTCGTGCTGGACGATGGCGTGCTCTCGCTGCGTCCGCTGGAATTCGGCGTGGCAGGTGGGCGCATTACATCGACGCTCGTCCTCAACGGACAGGCCGAACCGATGAAGGTGGATTCTCAGGTCTCGCTGCGACATCTGAAGATGAAGCAGTTGCTGCCCGACGTCGATCTGATGAAGACGAGTGTCGGCGAAGTGAATGGCGACGCAGCCCTGACCGCTACCGGCAACTCGATTGCGGCGCTGGCCGGCTCGTCGAACGGCGAGATCAAGACACTCATCGACCGTGGCTCGGTCAGCAAACTGCTGCTGCAATACATGGGGCTGAATGTGGGCAACATCGTGCTGACGAAGCTCTTCGGCGACAAGCAGATCGAAATGCGCTGCGCCGCCGCCGACTTTGCCGTACGCGACGGCCTGATGGACGCCCGCACCTTCGTGATCGACACCGACGATACAAGCATTGGGGTGACGGGGCAGATCGACCTCAAACGCGAACATTTCAACCTGACGATCCGGCCCGAGCCGAAGCACTTCGGCCTGCTTTCGTTGCGCTCACCGCTGTATGTGCGCGGTACCTTCAAGCATCCGGACGTGGGCGTGAACGTGCCAACGCTGGTGGCCCGCGCGGGCGGTGCAATTGCGCTGGGCGTGCTCGCCCCGTACACCGCGCTCGTGCCGTTGCTCGAACTCGGCCCCGGCAAGGACAGCCCCTGCGGCGAACTGCTGGCCAAGCTGCAACACCCACCAAGCCGCAACCCCGCCAACGTCAAACCGGTGCCCGACGCAAATGGCACCAGCACCGGCACCGGATCTGGCAACGCATCCGGCAGTAAGACCGGTGGCCGGGGGCGCGCCCATCAGTCGTCACCGCCGGCCGCCGCCGTCGGCTCCGGGAGCGAGAAGCCCTGACCGATTCGCGTTGCATGGGCGTGGCACGGCCGACGGCACACAAAATACGAAGCAATGCCCATGCCAACGTGATGGATTTGCCGTCGCCTTCCGGAGTGATTTTCGGGACAGGGTGCGGCCCCGGACGGAAATACTTCACTCATTAAATATCAAGCACATAGCGCGAGATGCCCGTTCCACGGGGCGTTCGGCGGATCGTTGCGCGCGTGACGCGACAAATCGCCACGTGCGCAATTTCCCTAACTCTTCGCTATACTGTGTCGCAACCCCCAACGCACCAGACCGATTACGATCGTCGTGACCCAGACGCTTTCTCTCGCGGACCTGCGCAAAAATTACGCCCTCGGCTCACTTTCGGAGACCGACGTCGCGTCCAGCCCGTTCGACCAATTCCGGCTCTGGTTTGAGCAAGCGCTCGCCGCCCAACTGGCCGAGCCGAACGCCATGACGCTCGCCACCGTCACGCCGGACGGCCGCCCCGATGCACGGATCGTGCTGATCAAGGGCGCCGACGAACGCGGGTTCACGTTCTTCACGAATTACGATTCGCGCAAGGGTCAGGAACTGGCGGCCACGCCGTACGGTTGTCTGCTGTTTCACTGGATCGAGCTTGAGCGTCAGGTGCGTATCGAGGGACGTGTCGAGAAAGTGAGCGCAGAAGAAAGCGACGCTTATTACCACTCGCGCCCGGTGGGTTCCCGGCTTGGCGCGTGGGCCTCGGTGCAAAGCGCCGAAGTGGCCGATCGCACAATCATCGAGCAACGCGAAGCGGAGTTCCGGCGCCAGTTCGGCGACGCCCCGCCGCGCCCGCCGCACTGGGGTGGATACCGGCTTGTGCCGGAAACCATCGAGTTCTGGCAGGGTCGCGAATCGCGCCTGCACGATCGAATCAAATTTTTCCGGCTTGCCGATGGAGCGTGGCGCATCGCGCGCCTGTCCCCCTGAACCTTGTTGTGTCGGCTACGCCGACGCGGTACGCCTGCCCGCCCGTTTGACGAGGAGACGTCACCGTGCCGACGGTACGGATGAAAGTTTTTTTGGTGACACTTGGAGCACATCCATGTTGTGGGAGAAAAAACTCGAAAACTGGGTCAGCGGCGTCAAGACCTCTTCGAACCTGCCCATTCGCCTCGCGCTTTGGAACGGTCAGCAATACGACTTTGGTGCCTTCGACAACCCCAGCGTAACGTTGCGCATCAATGGCCCTGCGGCCATGACGCGTCTACTGAGTCCAAGCCTCGACAATCTCGGCGAGGCATATGTGAAGGGTGAGATCGATGTCGAAGGCCGACTGGCCGACGTCATCGACATGAGCTACGCGCTCGCGGGCAGCAGTCTGACGACCATCGGTCCGCTTGAGCGTGCCGTGCGTCACTTCAATCACACCAAGAAGTCCGACAAGCGCTCGATCGAGTTCCACTACGACGTGTCGAACGAGTTCTACCAGCTCTGGCTGGACAAGAACATGGTCTATTCGTGTGCCTATTTCGAAAATGGCGACGAAGATCTCGACACGGCGCAAGAGAAGAAGATCGATCACATCCTCACGAAGATCGGACTCCGACCCGGCCAGACGCTGCTCGATATCGGCTGTGGCTGGGGCGCACTGGTGATTCGCGCCGCGCAGAAGTTCGGGGCGAAGTGCCTCGGCGTGACGCTCTCGGAAAATCAGTTCGCACTGGCCACCGAGCGTGTTAAAAAGCTCGGATTGGAAGACAAGATCGAGATCCGCATTCAGGATTACCGCGACGTGGAAGGTCAGTTCGACCGGATTACGAGCGTGGGCATGTTCGAGCACGTCGGGCGCAAGAATCTGAAGGACTACTTCGCGAAGATGGCTTCGCTGCTCAAGGACGACGGCGTCGCCATGAACCACGGCATCACGTCGACGGATCCCGACAGCGGCGAGACGGCGATGGGTGGCGGCGAGTTCATCGACAAGTACGTGTTCCCGAACGGCGAGCTGCCGCACATCAGCCTGGCGCTGGAGTCGATGCAGCGCGGCGGATTGGAGGCGAGCGACGTGGAAAGTCTGCGCCGTCACTACGCCCAGACGCTCACGCTGTGGTCGGAGCGCTTCGAAGCGAACGCGCCGCGTCTGCGCGAGCTGGCCGGAGAAGAACGCTTCCGTGTCTGGCGCGTGTATCTTGCGGGATGCGCCTATGCGTTCGAGCATGATCACGTCTCGATCTATCAGGTCGTGTGCCGCAAGGCAGGGCAATCGGCGAAGCAGCTTCCGTGGTCACGCCGTTACATGTACGAGAATCGCAACAATCAATGAGTCAGATCGATCTGTTCGGCACGCCGCCTGACGATCCGCCGCCAGGCGTACGTGCAGGGCAGGTCGATGGCAAGTCCGCTTCTACTGCCGCAGCCCCCGTCTCCAAAGGTCGACGTCCGGATCAGCGTCCGGGCGGCGTCGGCGCGGCCGATCTCCCGCCTGAAGTGCAAGCGCTGGGCGAACAACTGCCCGGCAACATCCGTCTTGGCACCTCCTCGTGGTCGTTCCCCGGCTGGAAAGGCATCGTCTGGGACGACGATTACAGCGACACCAAACTCTCGCGTCAGGGACTCACCGCCTACGCCCGCCATCCCGTGCTGCGTTGCGTCGGCATCGACCGGTCGTTCTACAAGCCGATGTCGATCGTCGAGTACCAGAAGTACGCCGAGCAGGTTCCGAAGGATTTTCGCTTTTTGGTGAAAGCGCCGAGTGTCGTGACGGATGCCGTTGTGCGTGGGGAAAAAGGCGAAGGTCTCAGCACGAATCCGTGTTTTCTCGATGCGCGCATCGCCACCGAACAGTTCGTCGCGCCGTGTCTCGCCGGGCTGGGGCCGAAGGCCGGTGTGCTGGTGTTCCAGGTGTCGCCGCTGCCAACCGAGCTGCTGCGCGACATCCCCTCGTTGATTCAACGCATCGAGGCGTTTTTTTCCGCCCTCCCCCCCTTACCTCAAGGCGAAACGCTTGGCGACGGAACGACAGTGCCCGGGCCATGCTACGCACTGGAGATTCGCGATGGCGCGCTGCTGACGCCGCGTCTCATGCGCACGCTGGGGCAATTGGGTGTGCGTTACTGCATCGGTCTGCACGCGCGCATGCCGCATGTGGAGCGTCAGGCCGCAGCATTGGCATTGCTTGATGAGATGGGCGCGGGACCGCTCGTTGTGCGCTGGAATCTGAACAGCGGCCATAAGTACGAGCAGGCGAAAGCGAAGTACGCGCCGTTCGACAAAATAATCGATCCCGATCCGACAACGCGCGACGTGCTCGCCGCATTGGCCACGCACTATGCGATGGCCGGGCACCCTGTCTACGTCATCGTCAACAACAAGGCCGAAGGCTCGTCGCCGTTGTCGTGCAAGGCGCTGGCCGAGCGCATTTCCGAGTTGTCGCAGACGTCAGAAACGACAATGGCCTGACCCGGCAATCACGCCGAGCTCAGGCCATTGTCATTCGAACGCGAAGTGCTTACGCGACGAGGTGCGCAATCGCGACGTCCGGATTCACGTCGGCGTCGTAGTCCACGCCTTCGATCTCGAAGCCGAACAGACGCAGGAACTCGTGCTTGTAACCCGCGAAGTCCGTCAGTTCGTACAGGTTCTCGTTCGTCACCTTGTCCCACAGCGCCGAGACTTCGCTCTGCACATCCGGCGACAGTTCCTTCTGGTCGGTGCGCACACGACCCTCTTCGTCGAGCAGCGGCGAAGCGTTGTACAGGCTGTCTTTGTACAGACCGTAGATCTGTTCGATGCAACCTTCATGCGTGCCCTTGGCCTTCATGACCTTGAACAGCAGCGAAAGATACAGCGGCATCATCGGGATCGCCGAGCTGGCCTGCGTGACCAGCGCCTTGAGCACGGCAACGCGCGCATCGCCACCGCTCAGGGCGAGCTTCGCACGAATGCCCAGCACCTTCTCGTCAAGATCCTTCTTGGCGGCGCCGATGGAGCCGTTCCAGTAGATGTCGTGCGTGATCTTCTCGCCGAGATACGTGAAGGCGGTCGTCTTGGCGCCCGGGGCGAGCACACCGGCGTCGGCCAGCGCGTCCATCCACATCTGCCAGTCTTCGCCGCCCATGACGGCGACCGTGTTCTCGATCTCTTCCTGCGAGGCCGGTTCGAACACCGACTCCTTAACGACTTCCTTGTCCGTATCGATGCCGCGCAGCGTTACCGACTTGCCGACCGGCTTGAGCACCGAGTTGAATACCTGCCCCGTTTCCGGATGCGTACGGCGCGGCGCGGCCAGGCTATACACCACCAGATCGACCTGACCGAGATCGTTCTTGATCGTCTCGATGGTCTTGGCCTTGATTTCCTTGGAGAAGGCGTCGCCGTTGATGCTCTTCGCGTAGAGGCCCTTTTCTGTGGCGAACTTGTCGAAGGCTGCGGTGTTGTACCAGCCCGGCGTGGCGGGCTTGGTCTCGCTGCCTGCGCGCTCGAAGAACACGCCCAGCGTGTCGGCGTTGCTGCCGAAGGCGGCCGTAATCCGTGCGGCCAGACCGTAACCGGTCGACGCGCCGATCACGAGCACCTTCTTCGGGCCGTTCGCGATCGGGCCTTGCGCCTTCACGTATTCGATCTGTTGCTTGACGTTGGCTTCGCAGCCGACGGGATGGGTGGTGACGCAGATGAAGCCGCGCACGCGTGGCTTGATGATCATGGAAACCTCGTTCACAAAATTCGGTGATGCCGGCTCACCCGGCAAACACCGCGCATTGTAAACGAGGTCGGGCCGGGCCCGGCAGTTTGAGACCGTTTTGCCCGGCCTACCGCCCGATTTCCGGCCACATTCCGTTGATCGGCAATGTCCGGTCGGACAGCGCCGAACGATATTCGGATTATTCCGGTGCTATTCCGGTGCTATTCCGGTGCAACAACGACCGTACGGTCGACCCGCTTGGGGAACTGAATCTGACGAATGCGGCGCACCAGCAAAGCCGCTACGATAGCGGCCACGCCCGTGAGCAGCACGCCGGCGTGCACAGCGTTCACCAGCGTCTGACGTGCCGTTTCGACCAGCGGCAGGCCGTCGATGCCCATGGCACGAAGGTCCGTCAACAAGTCCGCGCGCAACGCCGGGTCGATCAGGATGCGCGGATCGAGGGCGCGCGCCACCGCGTGTGCTGCGGGCGTGCCGTCGTAGCTTGTCACGGCACCCGCCACACCGCGTGCGTACCAGTGATTGACCAGCGTACCCACGATGGTCGTACCCAGCATGCCGCCGACCATCCGCGTCGATTGCAGCAGCGCGGTCGTGATGCCGAAGCGCTCGCGCCCGGCGATCTCCTGCCCGAACACGTTCATGTTGTTCAGAATGAAGCCGATACCGATGCCCGCGCAGGCCATCGCCAACGCAAGCAGGCCATGCGGCGTCGTGTTGTGCGCCAGCCCCACACCCGCCGACGCTACCGCCAGCAGGCAGAAGCCAATGACCAGCATGTTCGTCGGTCGCGCGAGACGCACGACCACCGGCGTGTTGATGAAACTGCCCAGCGCAATGCACGCCGCAATCGGCGTCGCGATCAGCCCGGCGGCCTGCGGGCTGAGGCCGAACCCGCCCTGCAACAACAGCGGCGCGAAGAAGATCAGCGAATACATCACAAAGCCGATCAGCACGGAGAGCGTGAACAGCACCACGAGCTGCGGGTGCCGGAACATGTCGAGCGGCACGATCGGATGCGTCGCGCGCCGCTCGGTGCGCAGCAACGCCCAGAAGCCGATGGCGACAGCCGCGATCAGCGCGAGGTTGACGAGTGACGCGCCGTGCTCGGGCACGCTCTCGATAAACACCTGAAAACCGCCAAGCACCACCGCGATCCAGAGCGCGCCGCGCCAGTCGACGCGAACGTCACCCTTATGGGCCGGGGGGAATTTCGGCAGATAGCGCCAGACGAAGTAAAGCGCCGCCAGCCCGACCGGCAGGTTGACGAAGAAGGTGGACCGCCAGCCAAAATGCTCGGAGAGCAGACCGCCCAGCGACGGGCCAGCCGCCGTACCGATGCCATAGGCCGTCGTGATCACCACCTGCCAGCGAACGCGCGAACGGGCGTCCGGAAAGAGGTCCGGGACGGACGCGAACGCCGTGCCGACCATCATCCCGCCGCCAATGCCCTGCAGGCCGCGTGCGAACACGAGGAATGGCATGTTGGGGGCGAGGCCGCACAGCAGTGAGGCGAACGTGAACGTCAGCACCGACGCGATGACGAACTTGCGTCGACCGAAGTAATCGCCGAGCCGCCCAAATACCGGCACGGTCACGACGGAGGCCAGCAAGTAAATGCTCGCAATCCAGGCGTAATACTCGAAACCCTTGAGCTCGGCGACGATGGAGGGAAGTGCTGTACTGACGACGGTCTGGTCGAGGGCGACCAGCATGTTGACGAGCGCGATGCCGATCATGGCCATCAACGCATCGCGGAAAGGCAGGGGGCGCACGGCAGACTACCTGAAGACTTCATGGAGGGGAGCCGCCATTTTATGCGAAAAATAATGAATATATGAACGGTTATGCATGACGCGTATTTCCGGCCGGAAGCCCCCGGTATGCCTTGTTCTACGTCGATCCCCCTCCTCCTGTCATGTCGCGAAGTCACCAACGAAAAAATTCAACGAATATCAATAAAAAATTCAACCAAGGCCCGATCCACGACTCGCATTGCCACCTCGTCCCCTCAAATCGGGGCGTTGTCCGACACCTCTTTCGGACGCTCCACAACCCCGCATCACCTCGCGGCGGGCATCATCGATGTGTCCTGACCGGGCGCGCACCGCAGTAAATGCGTCAATTCCGGGCGCATACGCCAAAACCGCGCTTTAACAACGGCCGCACCATCGCTCGACGCTTCGGAAAGCGTCGTCGTCACATTTCTGGAGATACGCCCATGAAACATCGCCCTGCGCGCGAAGACTACCGACGCTGGCTGAACGCACAACGCGGCGAGACATCGGCTCACGCACAGCAGGCGGCTCAGACAACGGCCGCACTTCCGGCACCTCCCGCGACATTGCCTAATGCCGGGTATGTCGTCTGGTTTTACTCAAGCCTCACCTATCTCGATATTCGTTTCGATCACCACCAGTTCGCCATCGTCACGCAGCAAGTGCCCAGCCCGGCCGAAGCGTTCTACTTCGATCACTTCGACGCCGCCTATGGGCATGCGGCAGACGTGGGCGAGCCGTGCCTGATCCTGTTCGCTTCGGCGACAGGTGGCGCGGCAAGCGTCGCCGGGTAGATGCGGTAGACGTTCGAGGGGTCCGCGGGCGGACACGATGTAGACCGGTCCCGCCTGCGTCATTCTCTGACGCATCGGACGATCTCGCGAGCGCCGCGCCCCGTCGGGCGATTGCGTTACGGCAGGGCAGGACGCACAGCGCTCGACTTGGTCCGCCAACTTATGCCGCCGGCTTCAACCGGCGGGCGAACTTCTCGCGGAATTTCTTGAGCTTCGGCGCGACGACATAGGCACAGTAGCCCTGGTCGGGATGCTGACGGAAGTAGTTCTGGTGGTACGCCTCGGCGGGCCAGAACGTCTGGGTCGCGACAACCTGCGTAACGATGGGATGCTGGTACGTCATCTCCGCCATCAGCTCGGCAATGAGATGTTCGGCAGCCGTCTTTTGTGCGTCGTTGTGATAGAAGATTGCCGAGCGATATTGCGTGCCGACATCGTTGCCCTGACGGTTGAGCGTAGTCGGATCGTGGATCTGGAAGAAGACGATCAGGATTTCTTCGAACGTGACGACGTCCGGGTCGTAGGTCACTTGGACCACTTCCGCGTGGCCCGTGTCGCCTTCACAAACCTGCTCGTACGAGGGATTGTCGACATGGCCGCCTTCATAACCCGAGACGACAGACTTCACGCCGTCCAGTTGCTGATAGCAGGCTTCGAGACACCAGAAACAGCCGCCGGCCAGCGTGGCGACTTCGGTACGGGTATCGCTCAGGGAGTTCGTCTGCTCTGTCATCTTGACCTCGCTTGTCGACTGCGATTGTGCGCACTTGCGTCGGACCGGCATGCCGCAGTGCACCAAACAAATAGGGCGGGCGATCGAGAGTTCGATCGCCCGCCCTATTGTCGCGCAGAAGTCCCGCGAACGGCGCAAATAACCTTAGGCGTTGCGCGGGGCGTGACGTTGCGCACGCGCCGCAGCTACGCCGCTCAGCCCTGCAACTGCGTGATCAGCGGATGCAGCAGACGTGCACCGACACGTGCCGTGAGGCCGTCGCGGTCGTACGTCGGGTTGTACTCGGCGATGTCTGCCACGCGCAGCTTGCCCGAACGACGCACCACGCCGATGAGCGCTTCCACCACTTCGAACGCCACGCCGTGCGCTGCCGGTGCCGACACGCCCGGTGCCTTCTCGCCGGGGAGCACGTCCATGTCGATGGTCAGATAAACGTGGCTCACCTTCGCCAGCTTCTTCTCCAACTGTTCGCACATTTCCGGTAGACGATGCGCAAGCATCGTCGAGTCGAGCCAGTAGTCGACATTCAGCGCGGTGGCGCGCTCGAACAGCGCGTCGGTGTTGCTGTAACGGCTCACACCGAGGCACGCGTAATGGAACGGCGCCTGACGGCCCGCCAGCAACTGCGAGATCTGCCAGAACGGCGTGCCGGAGCTGGCCGTGGGCTGGGCGCGCAGATCGAAGTGGGCGTCGAAGTTGAGAATCAGAATCGGCTCGTCGCGAAGACGGTCACCGTAGTGTTCCGCCACGCCCAGGAACGTGCCATAAGCGATCTCGTGTCCGCCGCCCAGCACCACCGGACGCGCTCCCGCCGCCAATACTTCCGCTACACGATGGCCCAGCGCGGCTTGCGCCGCTTCGAGCCGTTCGTCGGCACACACGATGTTGCCGCCGTCGAACACGGACGGCGTGCCCTGCACGGGCAGGCTCGCCAGTGCCCGGCGCAGCATGTCCGGACCGGCCACAGCGCCCTGACGTCCATGATTGCGGCGCACGCCTTCGTCGCTGCAAAAGCCCAGTACCACTGCGCCGCCCGCCACTTCCGATGCTTCGCAAGCATCGTAGTCGCGCAGCACCTGATGCAGACGCAGCGTGTGGCCTGTTTCGCCGGTATCCACACGGCCTTGCCAGACCGCTCGATCGATTGTCATACGTTTTCCTGCCTTACCTGCTCGTTACCGAATTACTTTGCGTTCTGCGTTGCCTTGCACCGGCGCTGCCGGTGCCGCCAGGTCGTTACGCCGAACGCGAAATGACCGCTTGCAGGAATTCACGCGTACGCGCTTCGCGCGGCGCAGTGAAAATCTGCTCCGGCGAGCCGGCTTCGATGATGCGGCCCTGATCCATCACGACCACCACGTCGGCGACTTCGCGAGCGAAGCCCATTTCGTGCGTGACGACGAGCATCGTCATCCCGTCGTTCGCGAGCGCTTTCATGACTTGCAGCACTTCGCCGACCAGTTCCGGATCGAGTGCCGACGTCGGTTCGTCGAACAGCATGACCTGCGGCTGCATGGCGAGCGCGCGGGCAATCGCCACGCGCTGCTTCTGGCCACCCGACAGCGTGCCCGGGTAGACGTCCGCCTTCGCGGAGAGACCCACCTTGGTGAGAAGTTCGCGAGCGAGCTTTTCGGCGTCGGCACTCTTCATGCCGCGCAGCTTGCGCGGTGCGAGCGTCACGTTATCGAGCACCGTCAGATGCGGAAACAGGTTGAACGACTGGAACACCATGCCCACTTCCGTGCGCAAATGATTGAGTGCGTTCTCGCCCATCATCTTGCCGTGATCTACGAGCTTCTTGCCGACGATCTCGATGGTGCCCTGCTCAGCCGTTTCAAGACCGTTGCAGCAACGCAGGAAGGTGCTCTTGCCCGAACCGCTCGGGCCAATGACCACGACGACCTGACGCGGCTGCACTTCAAAGTCGATGCCCTTGAGCACCTGATGGCTGCCGTAAGCCTTGCCCAGCCCTTCGATCTTGAGGATCGGGGCGCCGTTGGTTGTCTTCACTTCGCTCATTGCACGGCACCTCCGGCACGCAGGGACTTCTCGGCGCGCTGCAGCAGCAGCGTGGTGACACCGGTCAGAATCAGATAAACAAAAGCAATCGCCAGATACACTTCCAGCGAGCGATACGACACGCTGATGATCTTCTGACCTTCGTGCATCACGTCATGAATCGTGAGCAGCGACACAAGGGCGGAGTTCTTGATCAGCGCGATGAATTCGTTGCCCAGCGGCGGGATCATGCGCACCACTGCCTGCGGCAGAATCACCGAGCGCATGGCCTGACCGTAAGGCATGCCGAGCGAGCGGGCGGCTTCCATCTGACCGCGCTCGATCGACTGGATGGCGCCACGCACGATTTCCGAGACATAAGCACCGCTATAGATGCCCAGACCCAGCACGCCGCACACGAACGCCGGCAGCAGAATATTGAACTGAGGCAGACCAAAGAACAGGATGAAGAGCTGCACCAGCAGCGGCGTGCCACGAATGAACGTGACGTAAGCGGTACAGATGCCGTAGCGAATGCGGTTGGCCGGATTGAGTCGGCCCATACCGACCAGCAAACCCAGGACACAGCCGAGGGCCAGGGCGCAGGCGGTGACTTCGACGGTCACGAGCGCGCCACGCGCCAGGTCCATCCAGTTTGCCCACACCGGCGAAAAATCGAGTTCCATGCGTACTCCGTCAGTTGCTCTACTGCGCTATTGCTTTATTACTTGGGCGAGCGACGTCACTCCAGCAGAAGTGACGGCCAACCCGCCCGGTATTGCTTAGGTAATACGTGATGCGAATGACGCGACTTACTTCGAGGTGCCGAAGTACTTCGTCACCAGCGCGGCGTAGGTGCCGTCAGCACGCACCTTCTCCAGCGCCTTGTTCATTTCTTCGGTCAGCGCCTTGTCGTCCTTGCGCAGTGCGAAGCCATAACGCTCGATGGTCAGGGTCTTGTCGAGCACCTTGACGCTCGGGTTGGCCTTTGCGTACAGCAGCGCGGCCGGCTTGCCCGTCACTGCGGCGTCGGCACGACCAATCTTCACGAGTTCGAACATCTGGTCGTTCTTCTCGACTTCCACGCGCGAGACCTTCGGGTAGTTCTCCGTCAGGAACTGCACCGACTTCGTACCGACCTGCACCGACACCTTCTTGCCGTTCAGATCGGCCGGTTCCTTGATGCTGGTGTTATCGGCCTTGACCATGATGGCCAGACCGCCGGTGTAGTACGGGTGCGTGAAGTTCACAGCCTTCAGGCGTTCGTCGGTGATGTAGATGGCCGATGCGGCCACGTCGACACGCTTGGACAGCACGGCCGGGATCAGACCCTTGAAGTCGATATCCGTCCACTCGACCTTCTTACCCATGGCCTTGCCCAGCGCTTCGATCATTTCGACGTCGAAGCCGGTGCGCTTGCCGTTATCCACATATTCGAACGGGGGGAACGTGGCGTCGGTGGCAACACGCAGCACGTCGTCAGCAGCGAAGACCTTGCTCGAGCAGGTGACGGCCAGCGCCATCGTGAACAGGATGTGACGCAATTTCATCTGGTACTCCTTCGTGTAGTCTCGGTTCGGAAAAACCGGTTAAAAGTACTGCAATCGATTCGAAATACGCTCGGCTGCCGCCACCGTGAGGCGGATCAGCTCTTCGTGGCGCTGCGCCACACGCACGGCCGGCGCCATCAACGTGATGGTGCCCTCCAGATGTTCCTTCGCGGCAAAGACCGGGGCCGACACGCCCCAGACGCCGAAATCGACTTCGCTCTCCGACACCGCATAGCGTTGCTTGCGGATCTCTTCGATCTGCGCGGCCAAACGCTCCTGCGCGACCGGCTGGCCAGCCAGTTGACGGCCAATCAGATTCTCGCGGGTGGTCTGAGGCAGGAAGGAGAGCAAGGCCTTGGCCGAGGCGCCATGCACCAGCGGGTGCGCGCGGCCTTTCGCGAACGAGCAACGCAGCGATTGCTCGCTCTCGTGCATGTCGAGGCAGACGACCTGACCGTTGGCGGCGACGAGCAGGCCGACAGTCTCCCCGGTGCGCTGCACGAGGGCGTCGATCTCTTCACGTGCCTGAGTCACAAGATGCGAGTTGTGGTCGAAACCCCACGCCAACTGCACGCCGACCGGACCCGGCTCGTAGAGCGCCTCATGGGCGTGCTCTTGTACCAGCCCCCACTTCTTGAGCGGAACGAGGTGGCGGTAAACCGTAGAGAGCGGCAGGCTCGTTTGCGCGGCGATCTCGCGTGCCGCGATCGGGCGTCCATGACGCGCTACAGTCACGAGGACTTGCAGTACGCGCTCGGAGACCGAATGAGCTTCGGTGGTGTCCATCGTCTTCAAAAACCAAAGAAAGCAAAAAAATCAGCAGGCTGTGCCGCTGATGACGACATGGGCGCTATCTTGCGATGCAATTCCCAAAGTAAAAAATGTGATTCTCACCGGATGGTAACAAATTGGGAGATTACGCATAGGGACTTTCCCTTATGCATCGCGGAAGTTCGGCATAAAAAAACGCCAGAGCCTTTGTGTGACAAGGCATCTGGCGCTTTTAAGCAAGATTTGAATAAAGCTTCTGATTAGCGACTCTTGGTAGCCATTTGCGAATTCGCAGCGTCCGATAGCCACTCGATGAGAATCGGTTTTTGCACTTTCCCAAGTGCGCTCTTGGGCAGGTTCTCAAAAATGACGACGCGTCGCGGCAGTTTGAAGCGTGCGATGCGTGTGCCGAGAAAATCGAGTACGGAGGTCTGCGTCGCACCCGCTTGCGGTGTTGCCACCACCACGGCCACCGGAACTTCGCCCCAGCGTTCGTCCGGCACGCCGACGACCGATGCTTCGAGCACGCCCGGGCAATCGACCAGCGCGTTTTCGATTTCGGCGGGATAGATGTTCTCGCCGCCCGAGATGATCATGTCCTTGCTGCGGCCGACGACTTCGAAGTGACCGTCCTCACGCAAGCGCGCCAGATCGCCGGAGTGGAACCAGCCGTCGGCGAACGACACGTGACCGGGTGCACGCCAGTACTCTCGCATCACGTTCGGTGCCCGCACGAGAATTTCGCCGACGTCGCCGAGTGCCACGTCCTGCCCCGCCGGGTCGACCAAACGCACTTCCACACCCGGACACGCACGCCCCACCGCACCGGGATGCGCCTTCGCCTCGCCGAATCGCAACGCGATGGACACCGGCCCCGTCTCCGTTGCGCCATACACCTGCCCGAGCGGAATACCGCGTGCGTGGAAGGCGTCGATAGCGGACATCGGCACGACGCTCGATCCCGCCATCACACCACGCAGCGACGAGAGATCGCTTGCCGCCCACGCGGGGTGCGTTTGCACCGCGCGCAGAGTGGCGGGCACCATCAGCGAGAGCGTCGGACGATGCCGTGCGACATCGGCGAGCCACGCCGCCGGATCGAAGCGCGGATGTAAGGTGACGCTCGCGCCGCAGAGCAACGCGGGCAGCGTCTGAATGCACAGACCGCCGACGTGAAACATCGGCAGTGTCGAAAGAATGTGATCGTCGGCACACATATCGTGCGACCACCAGCTCGCTTCGGCATTGGCCAGCAGCCCGGCCTGCGTGTGCAACGCGCCCTTGGGTTCGCCGGTCGTGCCGGACGTATAAGCCAGCAACACGGGGGCATCGGCAGGCACGTCCGGGTAGTCGACCGGCTTGACCGACGGCACCGCAATCAGGCCGTCGATGGGCGCGATGGCTGGCGGCGGCAGATCGGTGATGGCGTCCTGTTCGAGCAGGTCACGAATCTGACGTGCTGCGTCGCGATGCGTGGCGTCGAACCACAGCACGCGAACGCCCGCATGACGCACGATGGCAGCCAGCTCCGGCACGGCAAGTCGGAAGTTCAGCGGCAGAAAGATGGCACCGGCGCGCGCGCAGGCAAAGAGCAGCGCCAGTTGCAATTCGTCGTTCAGACCGAGACAGGCGACGCGGTCGCCCGGCGCAATGCGCCACGTCTCGCGCAGATGACCGCCGACGCGCTCCACGCGTCGCCATAACGCGGCGTAATCAGTCGTGAGGGCTTCGTCACCGAAACCGCAGCGCAGCGCCAGCCGTTTGGGCGTGGCGCGCGCATGACGGGCAAGCGCTTCTACAAAAGGCGTCAACTTCTTCTCCGTCACAAGAGAGACGGCGAGGCGATCGCCACCTGGCAACCTCGCCGATTCGCTGAACCACGGCACTCCGGATGGGCGATGCGAAAGCCTCGCCCGCGGATAACTTACTCGTCGCGCTCGCCCGGCTCGTACAACGCTTCGCGGCCAATGCGGTCGAGGCACAGCTCGGCCGTCCACGGCAACATCAGCGCGCCGCAACGCGAATCGCGATACATGCGTTCGAGCGGCAAGGTCTTGAGCATCGACTGGCCGCCGCACGTGCGAATCGCGAGACGGCACAACTCGTTGGCATTCTCCATGATCGTGTACTGCGCTGCATACGCGCGCAGACGGGCTTCCTTGCCCGGATCGGCACGGCCGTCCTGCAAGGCCCGCAGGAACAGCGCGCGCGTTTGCTCCAGCATGATGTGCATTTGCGCGACGGCGATCTGTTTCGTCGGATACATGCGACGCTTGACCGGCGCACCCATGCCTTCGGCTTCGCCGCGCAGATATTTGACGGTGAAGTCGTACGCTGCCTGCGCGATCCCCATATAGGTCGGCGCAAGCGTCATGAACATGTGCGGCCAGCGGCTCGCAGCCTGATAGTAGACGCCGCGTGGCATCAATTGCAGTTCGTCCGGGACGAACACGTCCTTGAAGAGCAGCGTACGCGAGACGGTGCCGCGCATGCCGAGCGGATCCCAGTCGCCGGTGACGGTCACGCCAGGGGCATCGCCCGGCACGGCGATGTAGAACGTGTCCTTCATCGACAGCTCGGGCTTGTCTTCCGTACACAGCACGCCGTAGTAGTTCGCCGCGCCCGAGAGCGATGCAAAGATCTTGCGGCCGTTGATCATCCAGCCGCCGTCGACCTTCGTCGCCGTGGTGCCGAACGGCGCTTTGCCTGCGGCCGCTGCGCTGCCTTCCGAGAACGGCTGCGCGTAGATCGCGCCGTCCTGAATTACACGCTCGAAATGGTGCTTGCGATAGCCCGCATGTTCAGCGCGTTGCTCGGGCGTCATGTCGAGATCGTCGGACAGAATGCCGGTCCACATCATCGAGCAGGTGTGCATGTTGAACGTGAGCGCAGTCGCACCACAATGACGGCCCAGCTCGGCGGACACCATCATGTACGTGGCGAAGTCGGCGCCCAGCCCGCCGTCTTCTTCCGGGATGCACAACTTCAACAGACCGGCGGCGCGCATGTCGTCGTAGTTCTCGAACGGGAACGACGCTTCGCGGTCCCAGCGCGCCGCGCGCGGGGCGAGCGATTCACGGCCGACCTGTTCTGCCAGCGCCAGCAGGCGCCGCTGCTTGTCCGTGAGCGGGAAGTGCTCGCCGACGATCGAGGGAGGCTGATAGGCCACGGTTGTCTCCTGATGTTTGTTCTAGAGCGTTGCGAGGAAGGTGCGCACCTCGGCATCGAAGGCAGCCGGATGTGTCAGATTCATGAGGTGGCCTGCGCCGGGCAGGCAGACGTAGCGCGCGTCGGGAATCGACTCAGCCATGCGCGCCATCACTTTCGGCGGCGCGTTGGTGTCGTGTTCGCCCGCGATCAGCAACACCGGCACGTTCAGACGCATCAGTGCCGCGCGCTGCTCGAAGCCGACGAGTGCCTGCAACGCGGCGCGATAGGCGGGCGGCGTGAGCGCGCCCATCGCGTCGACGGCCAGTGCATGTGCGCTCGCGCGTGTCACGTCATCAGGCTCGCCGAGCATGCCCGGCACGATCGCTTCGGCCATCTCGCGCAGAGTCTTGCCCGCGTCGAGCGGCGCGGTACGCTGACGCACGAACTCGCGCTGGAAGTCGCCGTCCGGCTTACCGAATGCCGGTGACGTGCCACACAGCACGAGGCCAGCGACGTCGCAGGTCGAGGGTGCGCCGCGCGCCATCAGTTCCTGCACGACCATGCCGCCCATGCTGTGTCCGACCAGGACAAAGCGTGGTGCGACTGATGCAGGCGACGTCGAGCGCAACGTATCGAGCAACACGAGAAGGCTGTCGGCAAGCGCCGCCATCGTCGGTTCGGCTGGCATCGCGCTGTCCCCATAGCCCGGCATGTCCCACGCCACGACCCGGTAACCAGCGGCGACGAACGTGTCGAACTGCCCGGGCCACACGTGACGGTTGCCGCCGATACCATGCAACAGGACGAGCGTGAGTGGGCCGTCGCCGGACTCGCGATAGGCAGGGCAGGCAGGCGCGGCCATCGTGGGCGACGTCATGATGCGAATTCGCCTTGCAGTTGCCCTTCGCGCACAACCACGTCGCCATCGAGTGCGATCGTGCATTTACGCAGCGGCAGATCGAAGTGACCCAGCGTGTGGCGTCCCGCGACCTCGTTGGCCCCCGTCGAATAAAGGAAGTTGCCTGCGAAGGCGCGCTGCTCCGTGCCGTTGCAATCGCGCTTGTCGTAGCAGGCGAGTGCGTCCCAGCGGGCGCGCGGGTTCAGGCCGAAGCCGACGTGCGACACGGCGTACGCCTCGCGGTCGCCCCACGCGGCGAAGTAGTCGCGCATGAGATCGACGTCCACGCCCTCTCCGTCGATGGCCACGACATAGTCGTCCTCGACGGTAAGCGCGATGCGATCCCGCAAGTATTGTTTGAAGGTGAGATTGATGTCGCCCGGTGCGAGCACGAGCTGGCCGTTGACGCTATGCGCAGCGGGAAACGCCAGCGCGAGGCCGCCAGGCCAATGCGCGACCTGCCCCGGTTTGGCGCACCAGCCCCAGACGCCCCCCACACGCGCGTCGCGAAGTCCGATGCGCAAATCGGTACCGGCAGCGGACGTCACGTGCATTTCTGCTGCACTGCGCAAACGCTTGATCGCGGCGCGCACCTTCGGCTCCAGCGCCGGGTCGGTGGCGCAGCGCTCCAGAATCTCGGGATGTTCGTTGGACACCATCAGCACGCGCGCGCCGCCGCCCAGAATCTCGGGCAGTTCGGGGGCGTGTAACAGGCCTTCGACGGTGCAGTCGACGACGAGCGTCGCCGCCTTGAGGGCGGCCACGACGGGGGCCAGTTGCCCCAGCGCGTCGCTTGCGCCGGTCGAGCGCACAGGCACCGGCGCACTGACACGCGCACTGGGTACGACCAGCCGGAACGGCCTTGCGCCAAGCGCCTCGGCGGCCAACTGCGCCAATTCCACATTGACAGGCCGGGATTGCGTTTCAGCTACAATCGCCACCACATCACCGGGTCGTATGTCGCAGCGCCGCAAGGTCTCGGCAAATACGTCGATCCACTTATGCTCGATTCGCTCGATCAGCATATCGTCTCCTGAGCGTCTGACCCTTGCGCCCTTGCCGGGCAACGTTGGCCGTCACGCGTCTTGTCGATCTGTTGTTCGTGCCATAGTATATGAATATTCATACAAATCAACCCGATCAAATTAGCCGGACGGGAGTGCAGGGAAAGTGAACGCCAATCGCGCTTCGGCGCCTGATTTCGACAGCGCAGCTTTTCGCAGTGCGCTCGGTCAATTTGCGACCGGTGTCACCGTGATCACCACGCGGGCCGACGACGGCTCGCTCATCGGCATCACCGCCAGTTCGTTCAATTCGGTGTCGCTCACGCCGCCGCTCATCTTGTGGAGTCTTGCCACGCGAGCGGGCAGCATGCCCGTTTTCCGCGACAACACACATTACGCCGTGAACGTGCTCGCCGCCGATCAGCTCGATCTTTGCAAGCGCTTCGCGACGATGAAGGGCGACCGGTTCGCGGGCGTGCCGTACACGCTGTCGGCGTCGGGCACGCCGGTGCTGGACGGCGCGCTTGCCTGGTTCGAATGCCACAACCGCAGCCGTTACGACGAAGGCGATCACGTCATCTTCGTGGGTGAGGTGGAGCGTTGCGGCGTGCATACGGACGTGGCAGAGCGCATGCCGCTGATCTTCCACGCAGGCAGCTTCCACAAACCGCAATCGCTGGGCTGAGGTACATCATGTCCGCTGCGCGGTCGGCCACCCCGGCTTCCTCCGACACACCGTTCGTCGACGACTATCTGCTGTATCTGCTCGCCCGCGCGAGCGCGCTCGTGTCGGACGAGTTTCACCGCGAAGTGGCCGCCGCCGGGCTCGGCGTGCTGGAATGGCGCGTGCTGGCCACGTTGTCCGACGGGCAGGCGCGCACCATCAATCAATTGGCAAACATCGTGCTCGCCAAGCAGCCGACCGTCACCAAGGTCATCGATCGGCTCGAAGCATCGGGCGACGTCGTTCGGGGCGAGAGCGCCACTGACCGCCGACAATCGCTGGTCTCGCTCACCGACGCGGGCATCGCCCACGTCACCCCGCTACTGGCGGGTGCGCGACATCATGAGGCGAGTGTGCTCGCGCGATTCGGCGAGCCGCAGTCGGCACAACTCAAGGAAGCGCTGCGCGAGCTCATCCACCAGATGACGCATCGATGCTAGTCGCCCTCTGCGCTCACTCATCCCCCTCGCATTACCTCGCCGACGAATTCAGGCGAACTCGCATCGAATTCGATCAAATTCGCAAAACTTAAAAGAATCCACCGCGAAATCGGCGTAAATGTTTGCCTGATTTCAATTCGGGCTGCCCGGCCATTCGAATACGCAAGCACCTGCGGCGAAGAATTTCCTACACTATCTGGGATTTCTTCCTCCACAAAACGCGCCTTATCAAGCGCTTGCGTATGAACGTTTCGAACGCTCCGGAAGCTCCGAATACAGCAGCCAACACCGCAGAAGTGGCCACCACGACCGAACGTCGTGTGTGGGACATCAGCGCGCCCTTGTCCGCAGACACGCCCGTATGGCCCGGCGACACGCCGCTGACCGAGGAAGCCGTGTGGCAGATCGGTCCCGGCTGCCCGGTCAACGTCGGCCGCATCACGCTCTCTCCACACACCGGCGCGCATGCCGATGCGCCGCGTCATTACGACGACGCGGGCGTTTGCATCGGCGAAGTCGACCTTCAGACGTATCTGGGGCGGTGCCGGGTGATCCATTGCATTGGGGCGTCGCCGGTCGTCACACCCGAGATGGTCGCGCCGCACCTCGCCAACGTTCCGCCGCGCGTGCTTTTGCGCACTTACACGCAAGCGCCGGTCTCGCGCTGGGACAGCGAGTTTTGCGCCGTTGCACCGGAGACGATCGATTTGCTGGCGTCGCACGGCGTGAAGCTCGTGGGCATCGATACGCCCTCGCTCGATCCGCAGCAGAGCAAGACGATGGACGCTCATCACCGCATTCGTGCGCATCGCATGGCGATCCTCGAAGGGCTGGTACTCGACGCCATCACGCCAGCAGATTACGAACTCATTGCGCTGCCGCTGAAATTCATGCGGCTCGATGCGAGTCCGGTGCGCGCAGTGCTTCGCGCCCTCTGAGCATCGCGGCACACACAATTTTCTTTTTTCATCCGACGCTTTTACTCATTACTCAACTACGCAAACCATGACGTCTTCTCGCAACGATTGTCTGGCCCTCGACGCGGCCGATGCCCTTGCCCCTCTGCGCGCACAGTTCGACCTGCCGCCGAACGTGATCTATCTCGATGGCAACTCGCTGGGCGCGCGTCCGATCGCGTCGGCCAAGCGCGCGCAGGAAGTGATTACCGGCGAATGGGGCGTGGGCCTTATCCGCAGCTGGAACGAAGCCGACTGGTTCGCACTGCCGCGCACGCTCGGCGACAACCTTGCTCCGATCATCGGTGCGGGCAAGGGCGAAGTCGTGGTGACGGACACCACGTCGAGCAACCTCTTCAAGGTGATGGCCGCCGCACTCGACGCGCAGCGTGAGCGTTCGCCCAAGCGCAAGGTCGTGATCTCCGAGCGCAGCAACTTCCCGACCGATCTGTACATCGTGCAAGGGCTGACGCGTCTGCTCGACGACGGTTACTCGCTGCGTCTGATCGACTCGCCGGACGAGCTGCAAAGCGCGCTGGGCGACGACGTCGCCGTGGTGCTGCTCACGCACGTGAACTACCGCAGCGGCGCGATGTACGACATGAAGGCGCGCACGGCCGAGATTCATGCGAGCGGCGCGCTGGCGGTGTGGGATCTGTGCCACTCGGCGGGCGCTGTGCCGGTCGATCTGAACGGTGCCGACGCCGATTACGCCGTGGGTTGCACGTACAAGTATCTGAATGGCGGCCCGGGTTCGCCCGCTTTCGTGTGGGTCAACAAGAAGCATCAGGGCACGTTCTGGCAGCCGCTGTCGGGCTGGTGGGGCCACCGCACGCCGTTCGCGATGACGCCGGAGTACACGCCGGACGACGGCATCGGCCGTTACCTGTGCGGCACGCAGCCGATCGTCTCGCTGTCGCTGGTGCAATGTGGTCTGGACATTTTTGCGCAGACGTCGATGGACGCATTGCGTCGCAAGTCGCTCGCGCTGACCGATCTGTTCATCAAGCTGGTCGAAGAGCGTTGCGCCGAATTCCCGTTGACGCTGGTGACGCCGCGCGATCATGCGTCGCGTGGTTCGCAGGTGAGCTTCGAGCATCCGGAAGGTTTCGCCGTGATTCAGGCACTGATTGCGCGCGGCGTGATCGGCGACTATCGCGAGCCGCGCATCATGCGTTTCGGCATGACGCCGCTGTACACGAGCTTTGCCGACGTGTGGGATTCGGTCGAGATTCTGCGCGACGTGCTGAGCACCGGTTCGTGGGACAAGCCCGAGTTCCATCGCCGTGGCACGGTGACCTGAGCAAGGAGTTGTCAGCATGACCAAGCCGTCCCCCAAGGCTACGACGCCGACGTCCGACTCGCTCGCTTCTTCATCCGCCTCGCCCGCTCAGGGCGGGTGCCCGTTCGGGCACGGGAGCGAAGCGAGCGGCGGCGCGTCCTCCCCGTCCGCCAGCACGTCCGCCAATGCCACGCAGTGGCACGATGCCCAACTCGATTTCTCGAAGAGCATGAGCTATGGCGACTACCTGTCGCTCGATCCGATTCTGAATGCACAGCATCCGCGCTCGACCGATCACAACGAGATGCTGTTCATCATTCAGCATCAGACGAGTGAACTGTGGATGAAACTCGCGCTGTACGAGTTGCAGGCTGCGCGCACGGCCGTTCACAACGACGAACTGCCGCCGGCGTTCAAGATGCTGGCGCGTGTGTCGCGCATTCTTGAGCAGTTGGTGCAGGCGTGGAGCGTGCTGGCGACGATGACGCCGTCGGAGTATTCGTCGATGCGTCCGTCGCTGGGTAGCTCGTCGGGCTTCCAGTCGTATCAGTACCGCATTCTGGAGTTCATGCTGGGCAACAAGAATGCGGCGATGCTGGGGCCGCATTCGCATCGCCCGGACCTGTATCAGCAGGTCGAAGCTGCGCTCAACGCGCCGTCGTTCTATGACGAAGTGGTGCGTCTGCTCGCGCGTCGTGGCTTTGCGATTGCGCCGGAGCGTCTGGAGCGCGACTGGACGAAGCCGACGCCGCACGACACGACCGTCGAAGCGGCTTGGCTTGAGGTGTATCGCAACCCGTCGCAACACTGGGAGCTATACGAGATGGCCGAAGAACTGGTCGATCTCGAGGACGCTTTCCGTCAGTGGCGCTTCCGTCACGTGACCACGGTCGAGCGCATCATCGGCTTCAAGCAAGGGACCGGAGGCACGAATGGTGCGCCGTACCTGCGCAAGATGCTCGACGTCGTGCTGTTCCCCGAGCTTTGGCACGTGCGGACGTTGCTGTGAGTGTTTTTGTTGTGTTGTGAAAACCGTCGTATAGAAGCGCTTAGCGCCCTCGCCCCACGCCCGGGGCAGCGGCGCTTGCCCGGCCCCTGACTCCGCTCCAGGACCTTTTAAGTCGCTACGTCAGGGGCCGGACAATCACCGCCATCGGATGTCCAAGAACCCGGCACGGTTATTAACCGCGTGGTGTCGTCGCATCGATAGCGCTGACGAATCGGGTTGGGTGTCGCCCGCGGTGCGACTTAAAAGGTCGTGGAGCGCCGCGGGCGACACCCAACCCGATTGACCACAGACCGATTAAGCGTTTCCGCTAAGACGAGCGGCCAACTGTTTCAATCGGGGTCCGATCTCCTCCCGAAACACCGAATCCGGAATCGAAGAAGACGGCCCGCTGCAGCTGATCGCGAGCCAACGGTTCTGCCGGATGTCGCGAAGCGGCACGGCAACGGCGTTGACGCCTTCATGCCACTCGCGAAACGAGTAGCAGAGCCCTTCCCGCTTGTACGATTCGATCCCTTTGTCGACGCCCGATTGCAGTGCGTCCCAGCCGACGTTGCGTAGTGCGGCGGGGTTCGCGTCGTAGGCATCGTGCAGATCCGAGAGCATCGTCTCGCGCTCGGTCGGCGACATAGCCGCGAGGTAGACGCGCCCCATCGAACTGGTCAGCATCGACAGACGAGAGCCTGCTGTAAGACCAAGCGTGAGATGCGCGGAGTCGCTACGAATCGTCTCCAGATACATCATGTCCACGCCCTCGCGACAGCCGAGGGAGATCGAACATCCCATTTCTCTGGCAAGCGCGCGCATATGAGGACGCGCCAGCGTCAGCATATCGGTGCCGTTCAGGAAGGCATAACCGAGGGCCAGCACGCCCGCGTCCAGCGCATATTTGCCGAGCTCCGCGTCGTAGCGCAGGTAGCCGAGTTCGGTGAGCGTGTAGGCCAGACGGCTCACTGTTGCTTTCGGCAAGCCCGTGCGTGCCGCGAAATCGCGGTTGCCGAGCAGCATGTCGTCCGGCCCGAAGGCGCGCAGCAGTTCGAGGCCACGCGCCAACGCCGTAACGAACTTGCGCTCGTCGTGCGACGGCGACACACCATGAGCCGGCGCACCGGTAAGGGCAGACAGGGACGTTTTGATCACAGCCATCGCGCACTCCGCATCGACTTCGCACTCACATTGAACATACCGGGCAAGCAGGATTGAACAAGATCAAACAGATTCGGCCAGTGCATGCACTGGCCGTTGCCCGGCGAAAAATTTTAGTGTTAAACTAACTTCGATTTCAGAACATTGTTCCGCATTGCGGAACTTTCGTCAAGTTGATTGGAGGAGATGGGTCATGGCAGGCAATGCACAGTTTCACTGGGAAGATCCGCTGTTGCTCGACGCGCAGCTCACCACCGACGAGCGGATGATTCGCGACGCAGCCGCTGCGTATGCGAACGACAAGCTCGCACCGCGTGTGCTCGAAGCGTTCCGTCACGAGCGTACCGACGCATCGATCTTTCGCGAGATGGGCGAGATCGGCCTGCTCGGCCCGACGATCCCCGAACAATACGGCGGCCCCGGTTTGAACTATGTGGCCTACGGCCTGATCGCCCGCGAAGTCGAGCGCGTGGATTCGGGCTATCGCTCGATGATGTCCGTGCAGTCGTCTCTGGTCATGGTCCCGATCTATGAGTTCGGCAGCGAAGCGCAGAAGCAGAAGTACCTGCCAAAGCTCGCCAGCGGCGAATGGATCGGCTGCTTCGGTCTGACCGAGCCGAACCACGGTTCGGACCCGGCGGGCATGACCACGCGCGCCAAGAAAGTCGCCGGCGGTTATGAGCTGAGCGGCAGCAAGATGTGGATCACGAATTCGCCCATCGCCGACGTCTTTGTCGTCTGGGGCAAGCTCGCCGACGAAAACGGCGAAGAGAAGATCCGCGGCTTCATTCTGGAAAAAGACTGGAAGGGTCTGTCAGCCCCCGCGATTCACGGCAAGGTCGGCCTGCGTGCGTCCATCACCGGCGAGATTGTGATGGATCAGGTCTTCGTGCCGGAAGAGAACCTGATGCCGGGCGTCTCCGGCCTGAAGGGTCCGTTCACGTGTCTGAACTCGGCCCGCTACGGCATCGCCTGGGGGGCACTGGGCGCCGCCGAATTCTGCTGGCATATGGCACGTCAGTACGTGCTCGATCGCCAACAGTTCGGCCGTCCGCTCGCCGCCAACCAATTGATTCAGAAGAAGCTGGCCGACATGCAAACGGAAATCACGCTGGGCCTGCAAGGCTGCCTGCGTCTGGGGCGCATGAAGGACGAAGGCACGGCCGCGGTCGAGATCACCTCGATCATGAAGCGCAACTCGTGCGGCAAGGCACTCGACGTGGCGCGTCTGGCCCGCGACATGCTCGGCGGTAACGGCATCTCGGACGAATTCGGCATCGCCCGCCATCTCGTGAACCTCGAAGTGGTCAACACCTACGAAGGCACGCACGACATCCACGCCCTGATTCTGGGGCGCGCACAGACGGGTATTCAGGCGTTCTTCTGATTCCCGGAGGTTTGAGAAGTGGGCGCGAAATCGCGCCCACTTCTTTGCAACGTTGTTAGGTACGCGTCGTTTCTCGAGCCGCATGTCGCGGGCCGTCAATCCAACGAGCGACGGCGCGTACCCAACAAAAAAGCCAGCTCATACGAGCTGGCTTTTTGTTTCGTGATGCAGCATGTGCGGCGCATCGATATGCAACCGCCCATTCATCACCCGTCGATTACTTGTTCGGCTGCGGCGTGAGGCGCAGGTACGGACGCACGGCCTTGTAGCCCTTCGGGAATTTCTCCTTCAGCACAGCCTCGTCCTTGAGCGACGGCACGATCACCACGTCTTCGCCATCCTTCCAGTTACCCGGCGTAGCAACCGAGTAGTTGTCGGTCAGTTGGAGCGAATCGATGACGCGCAGAATTTCATCGAAGTTGCGCCCCGTGCTTGCCGGGTAAGTGATGATCAGACGCACCTTCTTCTTCGGATCGATCACGAACAGCGAGCGCACCGTCACGGTTTCGCTGGCATTCGGGTGAATCATGTCGTACAGCTGCGAAACCTTGCGATCGCCGTCGGCCAGGATCGGGAAATTGACCGTGGTGTTCTGCGTTTCGTTGATGTCGCTGATCCAGCCCTTGTGCGACTCCGCATCGTCCACCGACAAGGCGATGGCTTTCACGTTACGTTTTTCGAACTCGCCCTTGAGTTTTGCAGTCAGACCCAGTTCAGTCGTGCACACCGGCGTGTAGTCGGCCGGGTGCGAGAAAAGGACACCCCAGCCATCGCCGAGGAATTCGTGAAACTTGATCGTGCCGATCGACGAATCCTGCTCGAAGTCGGGAGCGATATCACCCAAACGCAATGTCATTTACGGTCTCCTTGAGAACCTTTCACTCAGTGGGAACAAGACTAAAGGATGCTAAGCTTAGTCAGAACGAATAAAAAATTTGTTCCAAATGATTTCTGGAAATATACGGCAGCCTGTCTGTTGTTTTCTGGCAACGACGCGTTGAAAGCTGTACGATAACCCCCATATCAGCCGCAGATCCCCGCATTTTCCTCCCAGAAACGGGTAACGACTATGTCGCAAGTGCCTACCAACAAGGAGAAGTTCATGACCGATATCAAATCCGTACTGGCCGACGCCGAAGACCTGCTCAAGCAAGCCGCCAACACGACCGGTGAGCGTGCTTCCGAACTGAGCGACAAGGCCCTCACCCTGCTCAAGCAAGCTAAGGAAAAGGCCTCCGACGTTCAGGTCGTCGTGGTTGAGAAGAGCAAGCAGGCCGCTCGCGCAACTGACGACTACGTGCACGATCATCCGTGGCAAGCCGTGGGCATCGCCGCCGGTATTGGCGTGGTGATCGGCCTGCTGCTTAACCGCAAGTAAGCTCGCTGAATACGCGCAGTCAGCGCGACCAGCACAAGTCACTTTCTCGCCCACTCTGCCAAAGGCGGAGCCTGCCTGACCGGTGCGACGGGTCGGGCGGGCCGCCCCGTCCAGCCCATGACCGACAATGATCGCACGACCCCGCCGCGGCCTTCGCTGCGGCGCATCGCCGGTGCGTTGCTCGAGATCCTTCAGTCGCGCATCGAACTCATCGGCATCGAATTGACCGAAGAGAAGGAACGCCTGATGGGCGTTGCGTTTCTCGGTCTTGCCGCAATGCTCTTCGGTGTTCTCGCCCTCGTGTCGCTGACCGCGCTGGTCATCGTCATTTTCTGGGACACCTATCGCCTCCAGGCCATGACCGGCATATTCGTCGTGTATCTCTTGCTCGCGAGCTGGTGCGCCATGCGTGCGCGCAACATTCTGCGCGATGCCCCGATGCCGTTCGAAGCCACACTGGCCGAGTTCGAAAAGGACCGCGACGCCTTGCGTCCGGACTGAAGGAGACCCGCCCGTGCCGCTGGAACAGAACCATCCTCAACGACCGCGTCGCCCGCGCCAGTCGCGACGCTCCCGTCACGAACTCCTCGCCATTCGCAAGGAGATCGTGCTCACGCGCATTGCCGTCGAGCGTGCCGAACTGATTCAGGCGTCGCATGTGACGCGCGAGCGCCTGCGCAACTTCCGCTGGGTTCGCTACCTGTTGCCCGGTGGTCTCGCCCGCTTCTCCGGACTCGGCGGTCTAGGTGGCCTCGCCAACTCCGGCCTCAAGCTCGGCGGTCTGCTCGAACGCTATCCGCTCGTCAGCTCAGTGGCGTCGATTGCGCTCACAGGCCTCTCCCACACGCCTGTCGGACGCATCGCCCGACGCGGACTCAAGTGGGGCAGCCTCGGCTTGCTCGCGTGGCAAGGCATCAAGCTCTGGCAAGAATCGACGAAAGGATCGTCGACACAAGCCGACGCTTCGACCAACGGGGCGACCTCCACGAATTCCGCTACGCCCCCATCACCGGCAGTCCCAAAAGACAATGATCGCGGCTCCCCGCCGTTGATGTAATGACGGTATTCGCGGCAAGCTGGCCATCGGGGTCCGGTTTGCGCTTACACAGACACACACTCGCGCCCCTCGCCCATACGGCCGCCTACGCTTCGCAACGCTTTGCGACACGTGCGCGGCCGTAGGCGTTGATGGTGATGCAGATGCGTCGATCATGCCCTGCGATGCGCACCGTGCCCGACAACCACTTGCGCGCCTCGGTCCGGATGAACCCGCTTTCGGCAAACGCCAGCCCTTCCGTGTAATACAGCCCCCACCTCGCCTCGATACGCACGCCTGATGGCAGCGGCGCATGGCGCCCCAATAGCGTCTCGCCCGCATCCAGCCGGTGATTTCGGTTCTCGTCGACAAACGTCACCCAGCCACTGTTGAGACTCACGCCGTCGTGCGGCGCGACCGCGATACGCCGCTGTCGCCCCAATGCCTCAGCGCGCGCCGCTTGCATGGTCGCCAGAAATGCGCGCGCCGTCGTCTCCACCGCCACACGACGCCGCACCGCCTCGATCGACGGCGCGACAGCAAACAACGCAACCGCAAGCACCGCCATCGCCACAAGGCATTCGATCAGCGTGACGCCACGCATCGGCCGTGCCTCGCGCCTATCGCGCCTATCGCGCCGTCGCGACACGCCGCTCCCATCACGCATCGCAATGCTCACGTCTAGCGCCTGGCATATGCGTCGTTATCGCGCTGTCGTGCCAGGTCGCGACTTCGCGCCAGTTCAACCTGCGCGACGAGAACGAGATCGGCGCAGCTCCTCCCGCAGCCTTGCGTCCGCGAGACGCGCGAACCTCATATATCGCTTGCAGGAAGACCCGTGTCCCGGGCAACTTGCCGCATCCCATCGCACTCACACGGTAGCGGCGCACGAGCGACTCCCTTGCCGCCTTCGCCGCGTGCGCGTCCGGCAAATACTCGGTGAACGCGATTCGCTCGATGAAGTACCGCGCACTGTTCACAGAAACGACGCGCACATCGTTCCAGCCAATCCCAACCCAGTTAGCCATTTGATTGGGCTCGCGGCTTCCGTCTCGATAGCGCGCACCGATAACACCGTGCGGCCCCTCGTCGAATTCGTATGGTTCGGCGATATCGGGCGCCTCAGCACCGTCGACCAATCGCTCGCGGGCCGCCCGGAGTGCATCGTGTGCCGCGCCGAAAGCGAACACTCTATCGTTCGTGTACGCGATGAAGCGGGTCGCCAGTTCACGATGCTGCATCCCTGAGGCCGCCAGCGCCATCAGAGCCGCGAGCCACATCACGATGAAGACACCAACCATTTCGCCTCCTCGCGAATACCGCCATCGTTGCGCCGGTAGGCCACCACAGTGAACACATGCAAATGGACGTCACCGGCATTGGTCAGCCACTTGTACTCGCGACCACCGGACGTCGCATCGAAGACTTCGACCGTCCGGCCCGCATGCTGTTTTCCTCCACGTCGTGGTGCGCCCCTTAACACGAGCGAAAATGCCACGGCACTCACGTTCTCCCAGCCACCGGACCCTGCGGGCGCACTGGGTGGTTTGCGTCGCGCGCTCTTCACCGGTGTCATCCATTGCAATGGTCCGTTTCCGTTTGCCCCTGCGCGCACGCCTAGCCGGATATACATCGCTTCGACACCGATGACCAGCACCTGCGCAGGACGCAGCGTCGTGATCTTGTATCCCCGGTCGCCGTACCGACAGAACAGCGAAGGGACACCGTCTTCGCCTTTGTCGACGTAGAACGCACTGACGTTACGGTCGTCACCATCGCTTCGCGCCCTGACGCTTGCCCCGCCGCAGTTCTGTATCGCGCCGTTGCCATTGCTGCTTTCGTCTCCGAAACCCGCACCGTGGTACTGCACTTCCAGCATCGTGCTGCCCTGCCAGCCTCGCTTCGGGCAGGTGTCGACCGTGCTTGCGCATTCGGCACTAGCTCGCAGTGAAGGCCAATCGCCTAGCCCGGGTTGAACAGATCGATCTGCGTTGAGGATCGGGCCTTCCAACGGATCCCAGTTTCGATATCCGGCCATGCCGACAGCACGCGTGAGTTGGTTCAGCGCGAAGGCGGCACGCTCGTTCACCTCGTATCGTTCTGCCTGCACACGCCACAGTCGAATGCCCGCGAGGTAGATCGCCGTCGCAGCCATCACGATCAGCAGCCCCAGCGGCATGGCGATCACCCATTCAAGCAGGGTAAAGCCGTGCATGCGACGTTTGCATGCCGGTAGACGACAAATCATTGGCGGTGTCGTCATGGCTGACGGTCGACAGCCATGAGGGCGTGCGTCGCAGGCGAAGGCAATGCGGTTGTTACCACGCTGTGCGCAGCAGTCCCTGTGGCCGACGATACGCCGCCCGCCGCTTGCCAGTGTGCGAAACCCTGCGCACCGGCGACGAGCGCGGTCATCGTGAACAAGACGTCGAGCAGCGCCGCCCCTCGCATCACGCGGCAACAACGAACGTGCGGCGAATGCGGTCTCGGTGGTGTCGGCGGGGACGATGCGCGCACACGATTCACCTGTACATCGCGTGACGTGTGATGCCCGATGCGTTGCAGCATGTGATGACGATCCTGTTGCATGGTGCGATTCCTCAGCTCGTTGATGGCTAGTTGCTGACGTGTCCATCGTCGCGCATCGCCATCTCCCGACCAATCGGACAACACCGCAAAACCCACCCCGTTATGCGCCACCTCGCTTTTCACACATGTCACATCCCCCGCACAAAAAAAAACGGCGACCGAGGTCGCCGTCTCTCTTCTCATCGATGCTCGCCTATGGCATATCGCACACCGCCAACGCGCCATGCACCGTCATCACGCCTTGAGGGAATCGATGAGTTCGACGTAGGCCGTTTGCACTTCTTCCTTCGATTTGCCCTTGAGCATTTCCCAGGCATCGAATTTAGCGCGGGCGACGAAATCCATCGCACCGGGGCGGGAGCCGGAAACGTCGCCTTCCGTACCTTGCTTGAACAGCGCGTAGATGCGCAGCAGCGTCAGATTGTCGGGGCGTTCGGGCAGCGTCTTGGATTGGGCTACCGCCTCGTCGAAGCGGGCTTGAAGATCGCTCATGGTGTCTCTCCCTGGAAAAACAGTCAGCTTATATGTGACCCGAGCGATAACTGGGCAATGTCCGCCAAATCAAATGCAGCGCATGCGTCGACGCTCGGGATGTTGCGAATACAACGCGAACAAGGATAGCGATGAAGGCCTACGCAAGGTAGGGGCCAGCGTAGAACCCCGCGTCTAAACCTCTCGGGAACTGAGTGGATTGTTACGAAACGATCACGACGTACCGTACGCCTCAATGAAAAACGCCCGGCATCGCCGGGCGTTTTTTCTCGATCATCGAACCTTACGTCACGACGCAGAGGCCGCCGACGCGGCACCTGCATTCGCAGGCACCGAGCGTTCTTCCCAACCGCCGCCCATCGCCTTGTACAGCGTGACGAGGTTGGTCCAGCGCGCCAGACGCGTCGCGATCAGCGTTTGCTGCGACGAGTACAGCGAGCGTTGCGCGACCAATGCGTTCAGATAGCTGTCGACGCCATTGCGGTAGCGCAGGTCCGAGAGTTTGTAGCTCTCGTCGCTCGCCTTCACGAGCGATTCCTGCGCCGCAATCTGATCGTCCAACGTGCCGCGTGCAGCCAGGCCGTCCGACACTTCGCGGAACGCCGTCTGAATCGCCTTCTCGTAGTTGGCGATCTCGATGCGCTTCTGCACCTTGGCCAGATCGAGGTTGGCGATGTTCTGCCCGCCCGCGAAAATCGGCAGCGTGATGGTCGGTGCGAACGACCATGCGCCCTGCCCGCCCTTGAACAGATTGCTCAGCGATGCGCTCGCCGTGCCAGCATTCGCCGTCAACGAAATCGACGGGAAGAACGCTGCACGTGCTGCACCGATGTTCGCGTTGGCACCCTTGAGCGTGTGCTCGGCAGCCGTCACGTCGGGGCGACGCAGCAGCAAGTCCGACGGCAGCCCGGCAGGCAGATCGGCCAGCAGACCCTGCCCGTCGAGCGGACGTGCCGGCGGCAAATCGGCCGGCAACGGCTGGCCGATGAGCAGCGCCAGCGCGTTTTCGTCCTGCGCCACCTGACGCGTGTACTGCGCGAAGTTCGCACGCGCCGTATCGACCGGCGTTTGCGCCTGACGCAGATCCAGCCCGGAGGCTGTGCCCACGTCGAAACTGCGCTTGGTCAGGTTATACGACGATTGCTGGCTCTTGAGCGTGTCCGACGTGAGCTTGAGCAGCTCCTGATCGGCCAGCCACGTGAGGTATGCCGTCGCCACTTCCGAGACGAGCGTGATATGCGCCGCCTTGGCCGTGTCCTCGCTCGCCAGGTACGACTCCAATGCCTGATCCTTCAGGCTCTGGATGCGACCGAACAAATCGAGTTCGTACGACGTGAAACCCACGCCGACCTGATAGCTGCGGCTGATCCCCGCACGCCCCGACGACGACAGATCCGCCGGCGAGCGCTGAACCGACGCCTGACCTGCCGCCCCCACCGAGGGCAGCAGCGCCGAGCGCTGGATCTGGTACTGCGCACGTGCGGCTTCGACGTTGAGCATCGAGACACGCAGATCGCGGTTGTTCTCCAACGCGATCTCGATCAGCTTTTGCAGACGCGGATCGGCGAAGAAATCTCGCCATCCCAGATCGGCGGCCACGACATTGCTGTCAGCGGCACCGTTCTGGTTCGCCGCGCCGGGCGTCTTGTAAGCCGGGCCCGTGGGGAACGAGGTGGCGACCGGTGCCTCGGGCCGCTCATAGTGCGGCGCAAGGGTACAGCCTGCCAGGAACGCTGCCGCCAAGGCAATCGGCAATGCTTTGTGCTTCATAGGTCAGTTTCCTTCCTTGGCGGGACCGTTGGTTGCGTCCGGGTTCTCATGACGCGCTTCCGGATGCTCCACCGTGTCCAGATCCTCATGGGCGAAGCGCTTACGCACCAGCACGAAGAAGACCGGCACGTAGTAAATCGCGAGGAACGTCGCGGCCAGCATACCGCCGATCACGCCGGTACCGATGGCGTGCTGCGAAGCCGAGCCGGCACCGTTGGAGATCGCCAGCGGCAGCACACCGAGAATGAACGCCATCGACGTCATCAAAATCGGTCGCAGACGCAGTCGCACGGCTTCCATCGTCGCTTCCATCAGCGTGCGGCCCTGCTCCTGCAGATCCTTGGCGAATTCCACGATCAGAATTGCGTTCTTCGCCGACAGACCCACCGTGGTGAGCAGACCCACCTGGAAGTACACGTCGTTGGACAACCCGCGCAACGTGGCGGCCAATAGTGCACCCAACACGCCCAGCGGCACCACCAGAATCACCGAGAACGGGATCGACCAGCTTTCGTACAACGCGGCCAGACACAAGAACACGATCAGGATGGAGATCGCATACAGCGCCGGGGCCTGCGAGCCCGAAATACGCTCTTCGAACGACAGCCCCGTCCACTCCAGACCGATACCCGGCGGGAGTTGCTTCGCGATTTCTTCCACTGCCTTCATCGCGTCGCCCGACGACTTGCCCGGTGCAGGCATACCCTGAATTTCCACGGCAGGCACACCGTTGTAGCGTTCCAGACGCGGCGAGCCGTACGTCCACTTGCCCGTGGCGAAGGCCGAGAACGGCACCATCGTCCCGCTGCTGTTACGCACGTAGAGCTTGTTGATGTCCTGCGGCAGCATCCGGTCCTTCGGTTCCGCCATCACGTACACCTTCTTCACACGACCGCGGTCGATGAAGTCGTTCACGTACGACGAGCCCCACGATGCCGACAACGTCTGATACACGTCGGCAATCGACAGACCCAGTGCCGCGGCCTTTTCTTCGTCGACGTCGACCTTGTACTGCGGCGTGTCGTCCAGACCGTTCGGGCGCATGTTCGCCAGATTCGGGTTCTTCGCCGCCATGCCCAGCATCTGATTACGGGCGGCCATCAGGGCGTCGTGACCCAGACCTGCACGATCCTGCAACTCGAAGTCAATACCGCCCGCGTTACCGAGTTCCGGCACCGACGGCGGGTTGATCGCGAAGATCATGGCGTCCTTCACGCTGGCGAACGCCTGGTAGGAACGCGCAATCACGGCCTGCACCTTCAGGTCGGATGCCTGGCGGTCTTCCCACGGCTTCATCATCGTGAACGCCAGGCCCACGTTCTGACCACGGCCGTTAAAGCCGAAGCCCGTCACCGTGAAGATCGAACGAACCGAGTCTTTTTCCTTCTCCAGGTAATGCTTCTCGACCTGCTTCATGACGTCGAGCGTACGCTCCTGCGTCGCGCCCGGCGGCAATTGCACGAGGTTGAAGAAGTAGCCCTGGTCTTCGTCCGGCAAGAACGCGGTCGGCATGCGCACGAACAGGAAGCCGACGACCGCCACGATCACCACATAGACGATCACGAGCGGCGTGGTGCGCTTGAGCAAGCGCTCCACCTGCCCCTGATAGGCCTTCGAGCCGCTGTCGAACTTGCGGTTGAACCAACCGAAGAAGCCGCGCTTCTCGTGAACCTCACCCTTCTTGATCGGCTTGAGGATCGTTGCGCACATGGCCGGCGTGAGCACGATAGCCACGAGCACCGACAACGCCATGGCCGCCACGATGGTCAGCGAGAACTGACGATAGATAGCACCGGTCGAGCCGCCGAAGAATGCCATCGGCACGAACACGGCCGAGAGCACGAGCGCCACACCCACCAGCGCGCCGACGATCTGATCCATCGCCTTCTTCGTCGCTTCTTTTGGACTCAGCCCTTCTTCCGCCATCACCCGCTCGACGTTTTCGACCACCACAATGGCATCGTCGACGAGCAGACCGATGGCCAGCACAAGGCCGAACATCGAAAGCGTGTTGATGGAGAAGCCTGCCGCCCCCATGATGCCGAACGTACCGAGCAGCACCACCGGCACCGCAATCGTCGGGATGATCGTTGCCCGCAGGTTCTGCAGGAACAGATACATCACGAGGAACACGAGCACGATACCTTCGATGAGGGTCTTGATCACTTCCTCGATCGAGATCTTCACGAATGGCGTGGTGTCGTACGGGTAGTCGACCTTCATGCCCTGCGGGAAGTAGGGCTCAAGCTCGGTGACCGCCTGCTTGACGGCAGTTGCCGTTTGCAGTGCGTTCGCACCGGTCGCCAACGTAATCGCCAGACCGGCGGCGGGCTTGCCGTTGTAACGTGCCACCACCTGATACGACTCGCCGCCCAGCTCGATGCGCGCCACGTCACCCAGACGCACTTGCGAGCCGTCCTTGTTGACCTTGAGCAGAATCTTGCGGAACTGCTCCGGCGTTTGCAGACGGCTTTGCGCCGTCACAGTCGCATTGAGCTGCTGGCCCTTCACCGCAGGCGCGCCACCCAGCTCACCGGCCGAGATCTGCACGTTCTGAGATTGAATGGCGTTCGAGACGTCGATGACCGTCAGGTTGTAGCCGTTGAGCTTCTGCGGATCGACCCACACGCGCATGGCGTACTGCGAACCGAACAGCTGAACCTGACCCACACCGTTTACACGGCTGATCGGATCCTGCACGTTGGCTGCGATGTAGTTCGCCAGGTCGATGTCGGTCATGTTGCCGTCATCGGAATACGCGCCGATCACCAGCAGGAAGTTCTTGGTCGCTTTCGCCACCTTGATACCCTGCTGTTGCACCTGCTGCGGCAGCAGCGGCGTGGCGAGTTGCAGTTTGTTCTGCACCTGCACCTGGGCGATGTCCGGGTTCGTGCCCTGAGCGAACGTCAGCGTGATCTGAGCGGTACCCGAGCCGTCGGACGTCGACGACATGTACTCAAGGTGATCGATACCGTTCATCTGCTGCTCGATCACCTGCGTGACCGTATCCTGCACGGTCTGCGCCGAAGCGCCCGGATAGGTCGCGGTGATCTGCACGGACGGCGGTGCGATCGGCGGGTACTGCGAGACCGGCAGCTTCAGAATCGAAAGCGCACCGGCCAGCATGATGACAATGGCGATCACCCAAGCAAAGATCGGGCGATCGATAAAAAACTTTGCCATGAATAAGGCTCCGCGTTATTGGGCTTTGGCGCTCGAGGCGGCGTCGGCCTGCGAGGCACCCGAGGCGCTGGCGGCGGCCGGTGCGCTCGCACCTGCCGGCTGCTGCGCCTGAGCACCCGGCAACTGTGCCGGCACTGCCTTCGCAGGCGAACCGGGGCGCGCCTTCTGAAGACCCGACACGATCACCTGATCGCCTGCGGCAAGACCCGAGCTCACCAGCCACTTGTCGCCGATCGCACGGTCGGTCACAAGCTGACGCAGTTCGATCTTGCCTTCCTTGTTCACGATAAGTGCCGTCGGCTGCCCCTTCTGGTCACGCGTCACGCCTTGTTGCGGCACGAGCAGACCGCCTTCCTTCACACCTTCCTGAAGCTTGGCGTGCACGAACATGCCGGGCAGCAACTCGCGGTTCGGGTTCGGGAAGATAGCGCGCACAGTCACCGAGCCGGTCGTCTGGTCGACGGTGATGTCCGAGAACTGGAGCTTGCCTTCGAGCGGGTACGCGGTGCCGTCTTCCAGTGTCAGTTCGACCTTGGCGGCGTTCTTGCCAGCGCTTTGCAGCTTGCCGTCGGCCAGCGCGCGACGCAGACGCAGACCATCGGCGGCCGATTGCGTCACGTCCACGTACATCGGATCGATCTGCTGCACGGTCGTCATGAGCGTGGCGGCGCCGGACTGCACGTAAGCGCCTTCGGTCACTTGCGACAGACCGGTGCGACCCGAAATCGGGGCCGGCACGTCGGTATAGCCGAGGTTGATCTTCGCCGTATCGACGGCAGCCTTGCCGGCCTGCACATCGGCGTCGGCTTGCAGTGCGGCGGCGACCGCGTTGTCGTAGTCCTGCTTCGAGACGGCCTCGACGGCGACCAATTGCTTGTAGCGATCGGCCAACAGCTTGGTCGACGCCTGATTCGCCACAGCCTTCGCGAGCGTTGCCTTGGCGTTCTCGTAAGCGGCCTGATACGTTGCCGGATCGATCTTGTACAGACGCTGGCCAGCCTTGACGTCACCGCCCTCGGTGAAATCGCGCTTGAGCACGATCCCGTCGACGCGCGCACGCACGTCGGCGACGCGGTAGGGCGCGGTACGGCCTGGCAGGTCGGTCGTCAGCGTGACGCTCTGGGGTTGCAGTGTCACGACGCCGACTTCCGGCACCATGCCCTGCGGCTGCTGCGGCTTCTTGCCGCACGCGGCCAGGGTCAATACCGCGAGTGCGACGGCAGTGACCATCCCCAGTGAACTTCTTTTGACGTGCATATACGCCCCCGATAAATGGAATGCGGTCAAACAAAATGACGAATAACGTTGCGACGATTGCGACGGCGAAGGCCGGTCCGCAATCCCGTCGCACAAAGGCGGGCGGCAAATACCAAAAGGCCCGGTTGAGCGGGCCATCGGAGACAGGCCCGCCGGATGGGACGGGCGGGCCAACAAGACGTCCCCGGGCACGGCACTGGCCGCGCACGCTGGCACTCGTTTGAGATCGTCGAACAGGCTCCGGGACATCAGGCGACCTTGACTCACGCACCTAACCCCCAATCAGGCGGCGCAGCTTCATCAATTCACTCTCTCCGGTCAGGGAGTTATCCCTTAGAGGAGGCAGCTTAAATGGTCCCTGTGCAATAGAGCAAGCGGCTGCTATTATAGATACATTCATGAATGTATGTAAATCACATTGCGTCGCACCATAGTGCGGCGCTGTTTACATGTCATTTCACAAATTTCCGCTGCCCCTGTGACACGACGATGGCCCGCAGAACGAAAGAAGAAGCGATCGAGACCCGCAATCTGTTGCTAGACACCGCCGAGACGGTGTTCGCTCAGAAAGGCGTGTCGCGAACGTCGCTGGCCGACATCGCCGAAGCCGCCGGCCTCACGCGCGGCGCCATTTACTGGCACTTCAAGAACAAGATCGATCTTTTCAACGCCATGACGGATCGCATCCGTCTGCCGATGGAGCGCATGATCGACGAGGAATGCACCGAGCCGGAAGACGGTGACCCGATGCAGCGCATGCATGAGATCTGCAAGCTGGTACTCAAGGAAACTGCGCGCAACGAGCGCCGCCGCCGCGTGCTGGACATTCTGTTCCACAAGTGTGAATACACGAACGAGATGCTCTCGGTGCTGGAGCGTCAGCGCGAAGCCCGCGCGGACGGCAAGCAGCGCATTACGCGTGACATGGAACGCGCCATCGAGCGCGGCCAGTTGCCTGCGGCGCTCGACACACGGCGGGCCGCGATCATGCTGCACGCACTGGTTGTCGGCATGATGTCGGACTGGCTCTTCCTGCCCGACTACGATCTCGGCGCAGAGTGCGACGCCGTCGTAGACGGCTTCTTCGACATGCTGCGCACCAGCCCGGCGATGTTGCGCCCGGGCGGGCAGACGGCGGCAGCCTGAGATGCGACCCAGGGGCCCATTCGTGGCCCCTTGCGACTTACTACATATATTAATTAACAGACATCACACCCGAATCTCGCTTTCGCCATGTCCGGCGAACGTGCACATTGTCCCGAATTCTCCGTTTCGCGACGCGCCATCGCCGCGCCGTGCGCCATTCAGATGCCGTGATAAGGCGTATCGCTGTACAGCGCCGCATCGTTATATATAATCCTACACAACGCGTTGCGCACCCCGCGCAGCCGAAGGTCCGGCCTCGCTGCCCGACCGTATCCATGAGCCGACTCACGGCGCTGCGCACCGAATGCCAAGTCAGCCGAGTCAGCCTTGCCATCACACGCTGGAGACCACTTTCGTGAAAGCTGTCGCAACCACTGTCACTGTTAGCCAAACGTCCCAAGCCTCGAATACCACCGGCACGATGCTGCGCCGCGCCCTTGGCGTTGCCGCCGTCGGTGCCAGCCTGTTGTTTGCCGGCCACGCCGCAGCCCAGCAAGTGTTCGCTGCCGCCAGCATGAAGGATGCCCTCGACGACCTGTCGGCCGCCTACACCAAGGAGACGGGCAAGAAGCCGGTGCTCGTGTACGGCGCAAGCTCGACGCTCGCCCGTCAGATCGAGAAAGGCGCGCCCGCCGACGTCTTTATCTCGGCCGACCAGGACTGGATGGACTACGCGCAGAAGCACGACCTGATCGACACGAAGACCCGCACCAACCTGCTCGGAAACGAACTGGTGCTGATCGCGCCTGCCACGACCTCGGGTGACGTCGACCTCAAGTCGGGTGCGGATCTCGACGCAAAGCTGGGCAATGGCAAGCTCGCCATGGGCGACCCCGCTCACGTGCCGGCCGGCCTCTATGGTAAGGCTGCGCTTGAAAAGCTCGGCATCTGGTCGAAGGTGCAAGGCAAGGTGGCCGCCGCCGACAACGTGCGCAACGCACTGCTGCTGGTCGCCCGTGGCGAAGCGCCGTACGGTATCGTCTACAAGACAGACGCCAACGCCGAGAAGCGTGTGCGCATCGCCGGGACTTTCCCCGCCGACAGCCATGCACCCATCGTCTACCCGGTGGCCGTGACGAAGCAGGCCAACCGCGCCGACGCCGATCCGTTCTTCAAATTCCTGCAAACGCCGACGGCTCAGGCCACGTTCCAGCGTTTCGGTTTCAGCCGTCCGTAATTCGGCATGGGCCTCACCCCGGAAGAATGGGGCATCGTCGAACTTAGCCTGCGCGTAGGTCTGTGGGGCACGCTTTGCAGCCTGCCCTTCGCCTACGCGGCCGCCTGGCTACTCGCCCGCCGGCACTTCCCCGGCAAGGCGCTGCTCGATGCCATCCTGCATTTACCGCTCGTACTGCCGCCGGTGGTCGTGGGCTTCGCACTGCTCGTCCTGTTCGGTGCGCAAGGCGCGATCGGCAAGCTGCTGCGTGAGTGGTTCAATTTCACCTTCGCGTTTCGTTGGACGGGCGCTGCGCTCGCGGCTGGCGTCATGGGCTTTCCGCTGCTCGTGCGTGCGATCCGGCAAGCGCTGGAGTCGTCCGACACGAAGCTTGAGCAGGCCGCACAGACGCTCGGTGCCGGCCCCTGGCTCACCTTTCTTACCGTGACGCTGCCGCTCACCGCGACCGGCGTGCTGCACGGCTTCGTGCTGGCATTTGCGCGTGCACTGGGCGAGTTCGGCGCGACGATCACCTTCGTCTCGAACATTCCCGGACAGACGCAGACGCTGCCGCTAGCGATTTACACGGCCACGCAAGTCCCCGACGGTGACGCAATGGTCTGGCGCATGTGCGCGATTTCGGTCGTACTGGCCGTCGCCACGCTCATCTTCTCCGAAGTGCTGATTCGCTTCGGCAACCGCAAGGCGATGGGTCATGACGGTTGAAGTTCGTCTCCAACACCGCTTCGGCAGCTTCGTGCTCGACGCCGAGTTCGCCGCGGGCATGGGCGTGACGGCCCTGTTCGGTCCGTCCGGCAGTGGCAAGAGCACGGTGGTCAATGCCGTCTCCGGCCTGCTCAAACCCGACGCCGGACGCATCGTCGTGGGCGATAGCGTGCTCTTCGACAGCGCCGCCGGCATCGCACTGCCGACCTGGCAGCGCCGCATCGGTTACGTGTTCCAGGATGCACGCTTGATGCCGCACTTCACCGTGCGCCAGAACCTGCTCTTCGGGCGCTGGTTGCGACGTCGCGATGTGGCTGCGGCAGGTAGCGGCGCAATCGCCCTTGAACATGTCGTCGATGTGCTGAACCTCAGTCACTTGCTCGATCGTCGTCCGGGCGCACTCTCGGGCGGCGAGAAGCAACGTGTAGGCATCGGCCGAGCGCTGCTGTCGTGCCCGCGCATGCTCCTCATGGACGAGCCGCTGGCCTCGCTCGATCATGCAAGGCGTCTGGAGGTCCTCGACTACCTGAACCGCATTCGTCACGAGCTGAAGCTACCCGTGCTGTATGTCACGCACTCGCTGGACGAGGTCATGCGGCTGGCCGATCAGGTGGTGTTGTTCAAGGAGGGACGCACGATCTCGCAGGGCGCACCGGCCGATGTCCTCAATCTGCATCGCGACGCATTCGACGGCATCACCGAATCGCCGGGCACGGTGCTGGAGACGCGCATCGTCGCGCACGACGCGCAATACGGCCTGACGGAAGTCGCCGTGTACGGCGACGAGGTCATCCGGCTACGCGTGCCACGCGCGAGCGGTCAGCCCGGCGATCGCTGCCGAATTCTCGTGCGCGAACGCGATGTAGCCGTCGCGACGTCGCCCCCCGTCGATACCAGCGTGCTGAACGTACTTCCCGGGACGATCAGGACGTTGCGCGATCTCGGCGATTCCGTCGAAGTTGACGTCACGTTGCAGGGAAGCCGCGACTTCGAAAGAGGCACCGTGCTGCGCGCGCGCATCACACGCCTGTCTGCCGATCAGTTGCAACTCCACCCGGGGCGGGATGTTTATCTGCTGATCAAATCGGTGGCGCTGACACGGTGATCGCGCGCAGACAGTCGCACGGCAAAACACAAGGCGTCGCAGCGGAGTTCCGTTGCGACGCCTTGTTTCCTCTGGGTCCTGCTGAGCCGTTCTGAGCCATTCGCTACCCTTCGATAGCGTCGGCGCGTGCTTACTGGCCCTTGCTCATCGCGCCACTCTTGTCCATCCCGTCGCCCTTGCCCATGGCATCGCCCTTGCCCATGGCATCGCCCTTGGACATCGCGCCGCCCTTGCCCATCGCATCGCCCTTGCTCATGGCGCCACCCTTGGACATCGCGTCGCCTTTCGACATGGCGTCGTGCTTGCTCATCGCGCCACCTTTGCCCATGGCGTCGCCCTTACTCATGGCGTCTCCCTTGGACATTGCATCGCCCTTGCCCATTGCGTCCTGCGCAAAAGCAGCGCCCGTGCCGAGTGCCAGACCCAGTGCCATCACTGCCAGAATTTGCTTCTTCATTGCGGTTACCTCCAAGAGTGAGAATTTCCATCGAGACGATCTGGCGTTCAACCGACAATCAACCGTTTGCCGACGTCTCGTAAGTCGTGCAGCCGTGCCAGCCAGTGAGCGATCGTTCCGCCACCGGCCCCGGCATCAACTGCCGCCGAACCAGTTGTATCCCTGGTCCTCCCAATACCCGCCCGAGTACGTGTTCGTCACGTAGATCGCGCGGATATGCTTGGGATTCTTGTAGCCGAGCTTGGTCGGGATGCGCAGCTTCATGGGGAAGCCGTACTCCCGGGGCAGCGTCTGGCCGTCGTAGGTGAGCGCCAGCAGCGTCTGCGGATGCAGCGCCGTGGGCATGTCGATACTCGTGTAGTAGTCGTCCGCACACTTGAAGCCGACGTACTTCGCCGACGTGTCCGCGCCGATGCGGCGCAGGAAGTCTGCGAACGTCACGCCGCCCCAGCGTCCGATGGCGCTCCACCCTTCCACGCACACGTGACGCGTGATCTGCTCGGCAGCACGCGGTGCAGCGAAGTCGCGCAGGGCGTCGAGCCGCCATGGCGCTTTGTCGGCAATCAGGCCGGACAACTCCAGCCGGTACTCGGCTTCGTCCACCACGGGCGCTTCGTCCATCGAGTAGAACGCGTTGAACGGAAACGGACGCGTAATGGCCGAGGCCGGGAACGTCGGGGCCAGCACACTCTTTCGGAACAGCGCGGCCTGCACTCGATCGTTCCAGCGTGAGATTTTGGTCAGCGCCGACTCCACACTGGCGTTGTCGTCGAGGGAACAGCCGGACAGCAACGCGACGCCGCCGAGCGACAAGGTGCGCGTGAGGAACGCGCGGCGCGATGGCTCGGACACGCGACGTGTCATCAACGCACGGGCTTCGTGAAGAATCGCCTCGCCGTCGCGCACGACCGGGGCGTCGGCCGTCAGGATCGAGGACTTGCGTTGGGGTGTCATGGCGGGGCTTCCTTAGTGTCGGCGTGCGATGAACTGGGGGCAACACCCGTTCAACGACCGGTAATCATGGTGCGCAGCGTGCGGGGCACCAACGCCACCATCGCCACGTGGACGACGACGAAGCCCACGAGGCCGGCCATCGCAATGAAGTGAACAAGACGTGCGCCCTGAAAGCCGCCGAACAGCGTGCACAACCATCCGAGTTGCACGGGCTTCCAGATAGCCAGTCCAGACGCGACGAGCAACACCAGGTCGAGTACCGCGAACAGATAAGCGGCGCGTTGCACCTGGTTGTAGTGGCGAGGATCGTCGTGCGTCAGACGACCGCGCAGTGCAGCGAAGAGATCGTGCAGCACACCGCGCGGCGTCAGCGGGAAGAAGCGACGCAAGAAGCGGCCGCTCGCGGCGTTCGTCGTCAGATAGATCAGACCGTTGGCGACCAGCAGCCACATCGCCGCGAAGTGCCACTGCAGCGCACCGCCGAGCCAGCCACCGAGCGTGATCTCGTTCGGGAAACGGAAGGGGAAAATCGGCGATGCGTTATAGATGCGCCAGCCGCTCATGACCATCACGACGACGGCCAGCACGTTGAGCCAGTGCGTCACGCGCAGCCACCACGGCTGAACCGTAGCGGGACGCGCCGGAGGCTGTGCCGCCGGGGGCACCGACTTCGTGATCGTGGTCATCGCGGTCTCCATCGCAGAAGTGTTATTCGATGGAGTCAGTGTCGCCGCGTGCCGGTGACGAAGTCCTCACGAAGAATTAACTTTTTCGTGATGATCGGGGCAGGCGGGAATACCGGCCGTTAAACGGTGTTGCGGTGCCGCCGCGCCCGGGAGTTCAGCAGGGGAATCGTTGGAAGCGGGCCGAAGCGGGCCGGAACGATTGCCCGGCCGCCCCGGACGTGAAGAACGTCGGGAGCCTCAGGACAAACTCACTCGTCGTCCGGGTCGACGGTTTTGCCGTCTTTGAGATAGGCGTCGAAGGTCGGCACGTGCGCGTCGAGCAGCGAGCGGATTTCCTTGATGAGGGTGTCGTAGTGCGCGACGAGGTTCTGCGCGAACGGCGTCAACTGCGCCCCGCCGCCCGACACGCCGCCGATGTGGCGCGTCACGAGCGGCTCGCGAAATTCGTGGTTCATCGCCTCGACGAGCAGCCAGGCGCGACGGTAGGACATGTTCATGCGACGCGCCGCTGCCGAGATCGACCCCGTTGCATCGATGGCGCGCAGTAGCGTGAGACGCCCCGGGCCGAACACCGGCGTCTCGCCGTCCCGAATGCGCACGCGCACGTCATACCCTGCCACGCCCGGCGACGCCGGCTCCTTGCCAGCCGCTTCGAGCGCCTCGGCCGTCGCCAGCAACTCGCGCGCAAGCGAGTCGCGTCGTGCGTCTTCCTGCGGTGACGGTGGCGAGGGTGGTGAGGGTGGCGAGGGTGGCGAGGATGCGGCATCGGCCGACGCGGATTTGCCCTGACGGCGCTCAGCTGGCATGGTTGCCCCACATCACGATAAGGATCAGGATCAGCAACGCCACTGCCCATGGCCACCAGCGCGTGAATTTGCCACGCATGGAAGGCATGTCGCGCATGGCGGCGTCGGTCGCCAGCGCAGCGGCCACTTCACCATCGGCGGCAATGGGATCGTTCAGCTTGTGGTGTGGCGCGATGGCGGCCGTCAGGCGTCGGAAGAATTCGTTGGCGAGCGCGGCGGCCGCGCCGTCGACCTGCGGCGTATCGAGCTTGGCGTACTCGCCGCCGAACTGCGCCTTCAGGTCGTAAGTCATCAATGTGCCCATCGGTCCTTGCGGTTGCAGCGTCACGGCGGCTTGACCCCGTGTGTGGCCAGCCGACGAACCTATTCCGTCGAAATGCAGTGTGTAAGAGGTCGGCACGATCACGTCGGTCAGCTTGATGCGCCCGGTCCAGCGTCCGCCGACGGGGCCGAGCGTCGCTGCGATGGCGATGGTCCACGTCGTGTCGTCCACGCGCTCGATCGACTCGCATCCCGGAATACATCCCTGCAGTACGCCCGGGTCGTTCAGCGCGATCCACGCGACGTCCCGCGCGACGGGTAACTGCCGACTGTTCTGTAGTTCCATAGCCTCTCTCCTTAGCGTCTGCGCCCGATGGACGTTGATCTCTCAGGTGGCATGGGAGCATCGCGACGTGGCGACGTACGGATATTGCGGCATTGCGGCGTTGTCTCGAACATCGAACTATTGTGACACGAGTTACCGCTCGTCAGATCGCGGCTGCGGCATCGCATCCCCGGGATGGCGATGCCGCCCCACCGCACGTTGACCACCACCGGAACCCCGTCCGACCGGAGTATCGGCTGAAATACAGCGCAAGCCAAGGCGCGATATACTTCGCCGCATCAGATCGAGCGGCGCAAAATCAGAGCCATCGCAGCCAATGTCCCCTGGCCAGCGGTCAGCCGCTCGCGTATTGGCGAAGGAAGAGTGCTATGGATAGTGTCGATCTGGAAGTGCTGAAGTCCGCCGTACAGTGGACCCGCGCAGGCTTTTTCGTCACGCTGGGCACCGTTGTGCGCACCTGGGGCTCCGCCCCTCGTCCCGTGGGCTCGATGCTCGCGATCCGTGAAGACGGTCATCTCGTCGGCTCGGTGTCCGGCGGCTGTGTCGAAGACGATCTCGTCGCGCGTATTCGCGACGGCGACTGGCCGCAGGACCGCCCCCAAATCACCAGCTATGGCGTGACCGCCGAGGAAGCGCATCGCTTCGGGCTCCCCTGCGGCGGCACGCTGCAACTGGTGCTCGAACCTGTGCGTGAGACGTCGCGCATTCCCGAACTGCTCGACAGCATCGGTAAATTCCGGCTCGTCGTGCGCGAACTGGATATGAAAACCGGCGCGGTCCGCATGGCGCCGGGACACCACACGCCGTCCGTCGAATTCGACGGCGAGCGTCTCATCACGTCGCATGGGCCGCGCCATCGTCTGGTGGTGATCGGCGCAGGGCAGCTCTCGAAGTATGTGGCGAGTATGGCGTGCGCGCTCGACTATCACGTGATCGTCTGCGACCCGCGCAGCGAGTATGCCGACGAATGGCAGGTCGAAGGCACCGAACTCTCGCGCGAGATGCCGGACGATCTCATCGTCCGCCTGCAACTCGATTCGCACAGTGCCGTGCTCACGCTCACGCACGATCCGAAGCTCGATGACATGGCGCTGCTCGAAGCGCTCAAGTCGCCAGCGTTCTACATTGGGGCGATCGGGTCGCGCGTGAACAATGCGCGGCGTCGCGAACGGCTGTCGCTGTTCGATCTGAGCACGACGGAGATCGAGCGGCTGCATGGCCCCGTGGGCATGCATCTCGGCGCGCGCACCCCTGCCGAAATCGCCGTGGCGATTCTTGCCGAGATGACCGCGATCAAGAACGGCATCGCCGTCACGCAGACGTTTGCCGTGCGTGTCGACGATGCATCTGACGCGTCAGACGACGACGCCCCCTCTGCTGCCACGTGCCGCAGCGCCGCCTGACAGCTCGGCCTCTCGCCCCCCCTTTCCGAATCTGCAAAAAAAAGCGCCGCCATGAAGAACATGGCGGCGCAACTCGCTCACTCGTTGCAGAGTGGTACTGCCTGGTACTGCCTGGGTAACTTCAACTTACGCGTCAAACATCTGTGGCACTACATTCGCCCGACCGATCGGCACATCATTCGTGCGGCCACAGAAACGATGCGACGGCATGCCCCTTGGCGGAAACCTTCACATCCTTCGTCATGGGCTTGCCCTCGTACGTCACCTTCACGGTGTAGTCGCCGTCGGGCAACTTCACCAGCATGTACGGCCCTTTCGAGCGCGTATCGAGCACTGTCGTGCCGCCGCGCATGATCTGCACCTGTGCATCGGCAATGTATTCGTTCGCCCCATTGCCGCGTGCAGCCATCATGATGGACAGCGGCCAACGCGACGCTTCACGCTTGAACGTGCCCGACTCGTCGCTGTCGATGCCGCCGGACACGTACGTCACGTTGCCCTGCTGCATCGTCGGGGGCAATGTGCCGCCCTGTGCATGAGCGACGGAAATGCCGCCCAGACTGCCCGTCAGTGCTGCGGCGGTGGCGGCTGCCACCGACCAGCGTTGCCATTGTTGTTGCCACATATTCAACCTCCCCTTGCATGACTTAACGATGCGGTTCGTACCGACAGCGAAGCCGTCGGTACCCGGGTAGTGCGTGGCACCCCTTGGCGTCTTTCTCGGGGCCGGTGTTGCGTAAATGGCTTAGCCGAGATCGACCGGGATGAAAATCTGTTGCCCGTCGCGCTGCACGAGCAACGCGACATTATTACCTGCCTTTTTAAGCTTCTCGCTCAGTTGCGCGGCGCTCGTGACCGGTGTGCCGTTGAGCGACAGAATGATGTCGCCCGCCTCCACCCCTGCCTGCTCCGCCGGACCACCCGCGCGGGCGACCAGCAGACCATTCGTCACCTGCGCCGCCTGCTTCTCCTGTGGTGACAGTTCGCGAACCGCCAGGCCCAGACGACCGTGCGTTGCCGAATCGTCAGTGCTCGCCACGTCCTTCTTGTCGCTGAGCGCGGCAATCTTCACCGCCACATCCTGCTTCGCGCCGTTACGCCACACGGTGAGCGTGGCCGTCTGCCCCGGACGCATATCCGCAATCTTCTCCGGCAACTGCACCGAATCCTCGATGGTCGCGCCGTTCACCGCCAGAATCACGTCGCCCGGCTTCAGATCCGACTTCGCCGCCGGGCCGCTCTTGTCGATGGACGACACCAACGCACCGGTAGGCTTGGGCAGACCGAACGACTTCGCGAGCGACTGATTCACTTCCTGAATCGCCACACCGATGCGACCGCGACTCACCTTGCCGTACTGCTGAAGCTGCGTCTTGACCTTCATCGCCATGTCGATCGGAATCGCGAACGACAAGCCCTGGAATCCACCGGTACGCGAGTAGATCATCGAGTTGATGCCGATGACCTCACCGTTCAGGTTGAACAGCGGTCCACCCGAATTACCCGGGTTGACCGGCACGTCCGTCTGAATGAACGGTGTGTAGTTCTCGTCGGGCAACGCGCGCGCTTTTGCCGACACGATACCCGCCGTCACAGTGTTGTCGAAGCCATACGGCGAACCGATGGCGACAACCCACTCACCCGCCTTCGACTTCGACGGATCGCCGATCTTCACCGTCGGCAAATCCGTAGCGGCAATCTTCAGCAACGCAACGTCGCTCGCCTTGTCGCTGCCCACGACCTTCGCTTTGTACTCGCGCTTGTCGGTGAGCTTCACCGTCACCTGACTCGCGTCGTCGACGACGTGGGCATTGGTGAGGATGTAACCGTCGGGGCTCACGATGAAGCCCGAGCCAAGGCTGCGCGTCGGCCCGTTGCTGCCGTCGTCGCCACCGCTGTCGCCGCCGTCATTGCCCGGCGCACCGTAGAAGTGGCGGAAGAACTGAAACAGCGGATCGTTCGGATCCATGCCCGGGGGCAACTGATTCGACTGATTCGCAGCCGAACCGCGTTGCGCCGAAGGTTTCCCATCGTGCGTCACACTGATGTTGACTACGGCCGGTCCGTATTGTTCCGCCAGTTGCGAGAAGTCCGGCACCAGCATGCGGGGCGCGGTGTTCGGAGAATTTGGCGCAGCGACCGGGGTCGCGGCCGGAGAGCTTGCAGCGCTCGCGTCGCTGACCATTTCCGAGGTCAAAGGCGTCTGCCAGTGCTGACGGCCGGCCACATAGCCGCCCGTCAGGGCGACGAGCACGGCACCGGCAACCAACGTACGAGTGAGCTTCGAAGTCTGCATGAGTCTCTCCTTACCGACGACCACGTTTGAACATGACTGTCATCGTAGAGAGGCTCCCTTAAGAGAACCTTAAGACGAAACTTAAGAACACTTTAGGACGGCAACGCAGCCATTCGACGAAAAAGGCGTCGACGCCGTAATGTCATTCATCGAGGACGATTCGGGGCGATAGTGATTGCTATGCGTCACGGTTACTGGCGTTTGAAGGCGCACCTCGCGTGGTTCGACTTGCGTACGTCGCGTGCCGCTGTCTACGGTGGCTGGGTGGTGCAATTTCGCGCCGCGCCTTTTCGTCGACAGGAGAATCACCATGCGCAAGACCGATATGTCGGGCACATCCGAAGCGGCCACGTCCTCCCAGCCCCGTTATCACGCGCGCCGTGCTTCGCGCTGGATCGGCGCGGCTGGTGCGTTTTTCTGTCTGACGCTGGCGATGTCTGCGCAGGCCGCATCGGGCAACGGGGTGGGTACGCAGGGCCCGGCCGACTCGACACCGACGCAAGGGGCGATGTCCGGGCAAATGCAAAGCCAGAACGGTGAATGTTCGAAGGATGCACCGGCCGATCAGGCCATCGTCGGCAAGTCGCTCGCGGAAGCGAAGTCGATGCTACAAGGGTGTCCGTGGCGCATAGGCATGCAGGACGGAAAGGCCATGCCGACGACGCGCGATCATCGGCCGGATCGGCGCACACTCACGATTGAAAACGACAAAGTCACGAGCGTGACGCGCGGATGAGTGACGCAGTCCGTCGCCAACGCGGTGTCGGCGCGAGCGTCGGCACCGCAAGACGCGATACCCACGACACCCGCGGGATCACAGCGCCGGCGGCACCGAGGTCGCGCCTCCGAAGCTCACGCGCACGCGCAATCCGCGACCGTTGCGAGCGTCGAGCAATTCCACCTGCGCGCCATGCGCCTGCGCGATGTTTCGCACAATGGCGAGACCCAGACCACTGCCCTGCGCACGCGGCGCGTCCGGCTCGCTTACCGCGTCCGCTGGATACTGGCCCGACGCGTCGGACGGCACCGTGCCATCCGTCGCGGCCGCGCCGCCACGGAAGAATCGATCGAACACGCGCTCGCGCTCGGCCGGTGCAATGCCCGGGCCGGTGTCTTCGATCTCAACCACCGGCGATGGTGTGGCCGAGATCAGACGCACATCCACGTGTCCGCCGCGCGGCGTGTATTTCAGCGCGTTGTCGACAAGGTTGCCGAAGAGCGTCTGCAGGGCGTTCGCATCGCCGCGCACACGACTGATCTGCGCCAGCGCGTCGGGCGCGTCCAGCCCCAGATCGATCCCGCGTGCGACGGCCAGCGCCGCGTGGTGCGCCACGACGTCCTGCAACAAGGGCGCCAACGGCAAGTCGGTGAACGCCGCTGCCGCACGCGCGGCGTCCGGTTCCTGACGCGCCAGCGTCAGCAACTGCGCCACCATGTGCGACGCACGACGCACGCCCTCACGCAAATCGCGCATGGCCTCGGCGCGCTCTGCATCGCTGTGCGCGCGTTCGAGCAACTGCACCTGAAGCTGCAAGGCGGCGAGCGGCGTACGCAACTCATGCGCAGCGTCTGCAACGAAGGCCTTTTGTTGAACCAGTGCGTCGTCGAGTCGGCCGAGCAAGCTGTTGAGCGCACGCACCAGCGGACGCACTTCGTCCGGCAAACCAGCTTCGGGGAACGCCTCCAATGCGCCCGGCGCACGCGCATCGAGCGCCTTCGTCACACGACGCAACGGCCTCAATCCGCGTCCCACGACAATCCATACGAGCAAGCCAAGCAACGGCATTGCGACAATCAGCGGCAGCAGCGTGCGCAACGCCATCGATACAGCGAGCGAGTCGCGGATCACCATCGGCTGCGCCAGTTGCACGACGTTATCGCCTACGCGCGCCGCGTAGACGCGCCAGTCGCCGACGGGAGTCTGCACAGTGGTGAAGCCGAGTTCGGCACGGGGTGGCAGTGGGGTGCGCGGGTGCGAATAGTACAACTCCACGCCGTTCTGGCTCCATATCTGGATGACAAGACCTTCCGTGTCGTTGTGCTCGCCCGGCACGCTGGAGAACGATTCGGCAGGCAGCGACAACGCCATCTGCTGCAACTGGAAGTCGAACAATTCGTTGGCTTCGGTGCGTGCCTGACGGAAGATGGCGATGCCTGCGAGCACCAGCGCAATCGCGAGCGTAATGAGCAAGCCGAAGAGCAGACGGCGACGAATCGAGCGCATCAGTTCGCCTCCGACGCCGATGTACCACCGTTCGGGGTCTCGTTCGTCTGCGCGGGCATCATGTAGCCGACGCCACGCACCGTGCGGATCGCATCCGCACCGAGCTTCTTGCGTAACCCGTGAATGTGGACTTCGACGGCGTTGCTCGCGACTTCCTCACCCCAGCCGTAGATGCGCTCTTCGAGCTGCGACTTGGATAACACCGCGCCGGGGCGGTTGAGCAAGGCTTCGAGCACGGCGTATTCGCGCGCCGAGAGCACGACGGGCGCGCCGTCGCACGTAATCTGACGCGTTGCCGGGTCGAGCACGATGCCGCCATGACGCAGCAACGGCTCGCTGCGTCCGGCCTGACGCCGTACCAATGCGCGCAGTCGCGCCGCGAGTTCGTCGAGATCGAAGGGTTTGACAAGGTAGTCGTCGGCACCGGCGTCCAGTCCCCTGACGCGGTCCGCCACGGCGTCGCGCGCGGTGGCAATGAGCACCGGCAGCGTCTGGCCACGACCGCGCAGTGTGCGCAGCACGTCGATGCCGTCGCGACGCGGCAAACCGAGATCGAGCAGCAGCGCGTCGTACGACTCCACGGCGAGCGCGTCGAGCGCGCGCTGCCCATCGCCGACATGGTCGACGGTCCAGCCATCCTGACGCAGACCCTTCATGACGGCCGTGGCGATCATCGTATCGTCTTCCACCAACAAAATTCGCATGGTTTGGCACCGGTTGAGGCTTTGCCCGGGGGTGTCTGACATCGGTCGCAAACGTTGGGAGTCCACCGATTTGTACGACGCAACGCACGTCGCGAGGGATCGCTCAATGTTGCCTTCGCGTGACACTCACCGGAATTCGACTCATTGTAGCGACAGTTCGTTGCACGTCGGACTTACAATGGCACGCATCGCACCGCGCTGTGGGGTTTCGCAGCGCGCAACACTGGAGAACCCCGCCCGTCATGCGTTTGCTACGCCTGCCCCACCGTCCTTTGCATTCCCTTCGTCACGCGTCCGACGCACTGCTTCGCCTCAGCTCCCCCCCGCCATCGTCACTTTCGTCGCGCTCCGCCATTTCCCCAGCGCCTGACTTTGCGCGCGCCTGTGGCGCGGTGCTGGCCATTGCCATGCTGGCAAGCGTGCCTGTGCACGCAAAAACCGAAAAGCAGGCGAAACGCAAAATGCCGAAGGTGCCGGTGACGGCGCCGCATGCCACGCCGCTGCCGCAACCGCTGGCACGCGTACTGGCGGCGAGCAAAGTGCCCGCGTCGCACGTCAGCGTGATCGTCGCGAAAGTGGACAATCCGCTGCAAACGCGTGGCGCGGTGCCTGCACCGCTGCTTGCCGTGAATCCGAACGTGCCGCGCAATCCTGCGTCGACGATGAAGCTCGTCACCACGATTGCCGCACTCGACACGCTCGGCCCCGACTATCGCTGGCGCACACAGGCCTTCACCGACGGTGCATTCGACGGGCGTACGCTCAACGGCAATCTCTACTTCAAGGGCACGGGTGATCCGAAGCTGGTGCCGGAAGAGATGGAGAAATTCGTCGCCGAACTGCGCAACGCCGGCGTGACGAACATCAACGGCGACATCGTGCTCGACCGCTCGGCCTATAGCGCGGACATCGGCGCGCAAGGGCCTATCGACGGCGACAGCGACCGTCCCTACAACGTCGCGCCGGATCCGTTGCTGTACTCGTTCAAGGCGATGTCTTTCAGCTTCACCGGCAATCCGAACGGCACCGTTGACGTCGGCGTGCTGCCCCCGCTCGCGAACCTGCAGGTGGCGAACGAAATGTCGTCGACGCCCGCGGGCAATTGCGGCGACTGGCTCACACGGATTCATCCCACACTGAGCACGACCCCCGACGGCGCCTACGTGGCGCACTTCTCGGGAACGTATCCGACGTCATGCGAGGACAAGGGATGGAACATCGCCGCGCCGGATCGCGATCGCTTCTTCCTCGGCGGCTTCCGTGCACTGTGGCAGGCGTCCGGCGGACAGTTCTCAGGCAATGTGCGCACAGGTGTTGTACCGCCGGGTGCGCGTCTGCTCGTCACGCATCGCGGTCAGACGCTGGCCGAAGTCGTGCACGACATGAACAAGTTCAGCAACAACGTGATGGCACGTCAGTTGTTCCTCACGCTGGGATTGGCCGCCGACGGCAAAACGCCAGCGAGCATTGCGCGCTCGCGTGAAGTGCTCACGCGCTGGCTCGAGAAGAACGATCTCGCCACGCCGGGCCTCGTCGTGGAGAACGGTTCCGGTCTGTCGCGCGTGGAACGCATCACTGCCTCGGAACTGGCACGCCTGCTGCAACACGGCATCAATAGTCCGACCGGGCAGGTGCTCATCGAATCGATGCCAACGGTCGGCGTCGACGGCACCATGCGCAATCGTCTGGCCAATCGTGACGTAGCAGGCAATGCGCACATCAAGACGGGAACGCTCGACGACGTGGGGGCGGTCGCGGGCTACGTTGCAACGCGCTCGGGCAGCACGTACGTCGTGGTCTCGCTGATCAACGACCCGAAGGCCAGCAACGCGCGTCCGTTCAACGACGCGTTGATTTCGTGGGTGTACGAAAACGCCCCTTGAGTGGGGCTGGCGTCGATGCCCGATGTCTTCGTCGACAAGGCGCGTCATCGGATATCGACGTAGAAGCGAGGCCCGACGCGGTACTTGACGTTTCCCTCTAACGACAGCGCCAGCGAGGGCGATTCGCGTCAGAATACACGTTCCATCGGTGTCACCTGCACCGGACGTGCCAGATGTACTGGCACGTCAAGAGATGCGGGGGCACCGGTTCAGATGACCCAATCGTGAGGAGACGCGAGGTCATGAACGTCGAGTTGATCCTGCTGGCGCTCGCGCCGGTCTTCGTGCTGTGCATCGGCATCGAGGCGTGGTACTGGCGACGCCGCCGTCCCGGCATGTACAGCCTGAAGGACACCATCAGCAACGCAACGCTCGCGCTCATGCATCAGGGCGCGGACAAACTCGCTTGGCTGCTCATCGTGCCGTTCTACGCGTGGCTCTACGACCATCACCGCATTTACACGATGCCTGCCGGATGGGTCGGCTTCGTGCTGCTCTTCATCGTTCAGGATTTTCTCTACTACGTGTTTCACCGCGCCAGCCATCGCATTCGCTGGCTATGGGCGGCGCACGTCGTGCATCACTCGTCCGAGCGGCTGAATCTGTCGACGGCGTTCCGGCAGAGCCTGATGTATCCCGTCGCGGGCATGTGGCTGTTCTGGACGCCGATGGCACTCATCGGCTTCACACCGATCCAGATCGTCGGCGTGGTGCTGCTCAACCTCGCGTTCCAGTTCTTCGTGCACACGCAGGCAATTCCTAAACTCGGCTGGCTGGAGTACGTGCTCAATACGCCATCGATCCATCGCGCGCATCACGCACGCAACCCGCGATACATCGATCGGAATTACGCCGGCGTGCTGGTGATCTGGGACCGCATGTTCGGCTCATACGTCGAGGAAAGCGACGCCGAGCCGTGCGAATACGGCATCGTCGATCAGATTCACACCCATAACCCGATCACGCTGACGTTCCACGAATGGCGCACGATGGCGCGTGACGTCGTCACGATGCCGGGCTGGAGAAACAAGTGGATGGCGTTGTTCGGGCCGCCGGAATGGCGTCATGCACGTGCGACGACGCCGATGCCGCAGGGAAAGACGACCTGAATCGGTAGGTGAGATTTAAGCGCGTTCGAATGCCGCAGCGGCGCGGCCCAGGCGGTCGCCGACGGCCGCCCACGCGGGCGTGTCCGGCAAACGCTCGAACAGAATGTGTGTGACGTTGGCGCGGTCGAGACGGCGCAGCATCGCGTACAGATCGGTTGCGAGCCCGGCAGGCGTGGCAGGCAGCACAAGCTTCACGATGTCGGTGGAGGCGGCGATATCGGCGGGCAGTGTCGCCAGCGTCGGCGCGAAAGCCACCACGGCCACACGTTCGCCCACAGGATGCATGGCCAGCGCCGCCGCGAACTGCCCGGCATCACACAGATACAGGGGTGTGCGCGGCGCGTAATGCGCCTTGAGCGTGCCTGAGGCCCTCGGTGCGTTACTGTCCTGCCCCGGCAGACGCGGCATCTCGCCCAGCGCCTCGGCAATCTGTTCCGGCGTGATATGCCCCGGGCGCAACAGCGCCGGGAATCCGCGCGATAGATCCACGATGGTCGACTCGATACCGACGGCCGCTTCTCCGCCATCGAGCACATGAACGGTGACGCCCGGCAGTCCGGCGAACTCGTCGCGCACGTGTTGCGCAGCAGTCGGACTCACCTGACCGAACCGGTTGGCGGACGGGCCCGCTACGCCGCCCTGCCCGCCCTTGACCCGGGCGAACTCGCGCAGCAACGCCTGAGACACCGGATGCGACGGGACACGCAAACCGACCGAATCCTGACCGCCGGAGACGGCGTCCGGGATATGCGGTGCGCGTTTGAGAATGAGTGTGAGAGGACCGGGCCAGAACGCGTCCATCAGCTTGCGCGCGGCAGGCGTGACGTCGTCGCTCCAGTAACCGGGATCGCCTTCCGGCGAAAAGTGCACGATGACTGGGTGATTGGCCGGACGTCCCTTCGCCGCGTAGATCGACGCAACAGCCGCCGGATTCTCCGCGTCGCCGCCAAGCCCGTAGACCGTCTCCGTCGGGAACGCGACCAGCTCGCCCGCCGCCAGTTGCTCGGCCGCTCGCGTGATGGCAACCGCCGACGGCATGACAATGCACGGGGCGTCGGACGGGGACGTCGTCTGGGGCGTGGAGGGCGTGGAGGGCGTAGAGGGCGTGGACATCGCGCGCTTAGTCTTCCAGCGGGATATCGAGGCTTGCCGCTGCGCTCACGCACGCCTTGCGGGCTTCGTCGAGCGTCGCACCGGCGAAAGTGATGTGCCCCATTTTGCGGCCCACGCGCGCGTCTTCCTTACCGTACAGATGCACACGTGCGGACGGCAGCGCTGCCACCGCCGCCCAGGCAGGCGTACGCGGCTGGTCTTTGGCCGGGCCGTCGAACCAGATGTCGCCGAGAATGTTGAGCATCACGGCTGGCGAATGCTGACGCGTTTCGCCGAGCGGCAGTCCGGCCATCGCGCGCACTTGCTGTTCGAACTGGCTCGAAGCGCAGGCGTCGATGGTGTAGTGACCGCTGTTGTGGGGGCGCGGCGCCATTTCGTTCGCGACCAGCGAACCGTCCTTCAGGATGAAGAACTCGACGCACAACACGCCCACGTAATCCATTTGCGACGCAATCGCCGCAGCCGCCGCGCGCGCGGCGTCGGCAATGGCCGGTGCCGCATCGGGGGCAGGCACCGTCGTCGTCGCGAGAATGCCGTCGATGTGGACGTTCTGCGCGAGCGGATAGGTGGCGACCTTGCCGTCAGCGCCACGTGCACTCAACACGGACACTTCGAAGGCCAGCGCCAGACGCTTTTCCAGCACGCACGGCACGCCACCGAGTGCCGCATAGGCTTCGCGGGCTTCGGCGGGTGTGTTCACACGCACCTGCCCCTTGCCATCGTAGCCCAGACGCGCCGTCTTCAGAATGCCCGGCAACACGCTGTCGATGGCCGCGTCGCCAATGGCGGCAAGCGCCTCGTTCGACTCGATCACCAGATGCGGGGCCACGGGCACACCGCAGCTTTCGATGAAACGTTTCTCCGCCACTCGATCCTGCGCAATCGCGACGCAGCGCCCGGCAGGGCTCACGGTCGTGGTTTGCGCGAGGAAATCGAGCGACTGCGCCGGCACATTCTCGAACTCGGTCGACACGGCCGGGCACAGCGCGGCCAGCTCGGCGAGCGCCGTCTCGTCACGATAATCGGCGACGATAAGACGGTCGGCCACGGCACCGGCCGGGCAGCGTGGGTCCGGGTCCAGCACACAGACCTTGTAACCCATCGACTGGGCGGCAAAACAGAACATGCGGCCGAGTTGGCCGCCGCCCAGCATACCCAGCCATTGGCCGGGAAGGACGGGCGCAGCGGAGACGGAATTCATCGACGTTTAGGAACAGACGGTAGCGGGGACGTTTTTTCTTTTACAGCGCGGGCAGCGTCATGCCGCGCGCGGCTTCGGTCTGCTTCGCACGAAACGCTTCGAGCTTGTCGGCAAGCGTCTTGTCGTCGGCGGCCAGCATCGAGACGGCGAACAGCGCCGCGTTGGCTGCACCGGCTTCACCGATGGCGAAGGTGGCGACCGGCACGCCCTTGGGCATCTGCACGATCGACAGCAGCGAGTCTTCGCCACGCAGATACTTGCTCGGCACGGGCACGCCCAGCACTGGCACGGTCGTCTTGGCGGCGATCATGCCCGGCAGGTGCGCAGCACCGCCGGCACCGGCGATGATCGCGACCAGACCTCGCTCGCGTGCGGCTTCGGCGTAACGAAACATGTCGTCCGGCATGCGGTGCGCCGAGACGACCTGCGCCTCGTAAGGCACACCGAACTCGGCCAGAATCGCGGCCGCGTTCTTCATCACTTCCCAGTCCGAGTTGGACCCCATTACCACGCCAATGCGCGGGGCCACGGCTTGTTTGTTGCTCATAGTCTCAGTGCCCCGCTCAGGCCAGTTGCTGGCCGGTCAGGCGCTCGAGCGCCTCGCGGTACTTGGCGGCCGTCTTCTCGACGACTTCCGTCGGCAGCGCCGGTGCGGGCGGGGTCTTGCCCCACGGCTGCGTTTCCAGCCAGTCGCGCACGAACTGCTTGTCGAACGAGGGCGGGTTGCTGCCCACGGCGTACGAGTCAGCCGGCCAGAAGCGCGACGAATCGGCGGTCAGGGCTTCGTCCATCAGGTGTAGCTTGCCATCGTCATCCAGACCGAATTCGAACTTCGTGTCGGCGATGATGATGCCGCGCGTGGCGGCGTAAGCGGCGGCTTCCTTGTACAGACGGATCGAGATCTCGCGGATCTGCTCGGCCAGTTCGCGACCGATGCGGCTCACCATGTCGTCGAAGCTGATGTTCTCGTCGTGCTCGCCCAGTTCGGCCTTGGCCGCCGGGGTGAAGATCGGCTCGGGGAGTTGCTGCGCGTTTTGCAGACCGGCGGGCAGCTTCACGCCGCACACCGCGCCCGTTGCCTGATAGTCCTTCCAGCCGCTGCCCGCCAGATAGCCACGCACCACGGCTTCGACGAGGATCGGCTTCAGACGCTTGACCACGACCGCACGGCCGGCGACCTGCGCGGCTTCGTCGGCGGAGACAACCGTCTCCGGGGCCACGCCCGTCAGGTGGTTCGGCACGACGTGTGCGAGCTTGTCGAACCAGAAGTTGGCCATCTGGTTGAGCACACGGCCCTTGCCCGGAATCGGCTCGCCCATGATCACGTCGAACGCCGAGAGGCGGTCCGTCGTCACGATCAGCAGCTTGTCGTCGCCGACGGCGTAGTTATCGCGCACTTTGCCGCGCGAGAGCAGCGGCAGGCTCTTGAGGGAGGATTCGTACAGGGCGTTCAGAGCGGGGGTAGTCACGGCGGGACCCAATATCAGGAAGGGCAAAGGCGTAATTATACGCGCGTCGAGGGTCGTTTCACGAAGATGTCGGTCCGGCGAATCGTGGGGGCCGCCATCTTCACGTCCTACGGGCTGCGCGCCGCCTTTACCCTTCGACGGCTTAGACCGGCCAGCGGCGGAACTGCGCTTCCAGCCGCGACTTTTCGCCCGCCTGCACCAGCAGCGCCACGACCGGCTCACGCGAGACCGGATTCGACAGCGGCTTCGACGCCCCCAGACAGTGTCGGTACCAGCTGGCCACCGAACTTACGTCGTAATACTTGTTGTCGCAGGTCAGGCCGTAGTCGTCGAACGACACCAGCCGCACCGCATTCGGATCGTTGGCGGCGATGGCCTCCTGCGAGATCCGGTCCGTGTGGCCATCGATGTACTCGGCCGCCAGGAAGCGGATGCCGTTCAGCACGTCGAGTTCGTCACGCAACCACAGCATGGCCGTGCCGGGCGGCAAGCCGCCCGACGCCAGCAACGGCGACACTTTCTCGAAGTTCGCTTCGAGATAGTCGGCGAGTCGGCGGCGTCCCTTCCGGCTTTGCCAGTCGATCTTTACGCCTCGATCTTCTCCCATCAGTTGCTGCTTGAGGATGTGCACCTTGCGCTCGCTGCGCGTTTCGCCCCGCCCCGGTTCGCGCAGCATGCTCGTGAGCCGGGATAGTTCCGCGATCAGGTCGAAGCTGCGGGCCGCCACGTTGATATGGTGATCGCTGGCTTCGGCGCGTTGCCGGACGACTTCGTGCGCAAGCAGGCTGCGCAGCCGGGCGTCGCCGCCGTGCAACTGCAGCGCCGCGCTGGCAATCACGGCGCACGGCCGGGCGATCCCCCGCTCCGAGCAGACGAGCGGGATCTTGCCCGGATGCTGCCGCATGAAATCCGCCACGCCTTGACCGGCGCGCCAGAGCGCTGCACCGTCGATCTGGGTGTCGAAGCGCTCCATGCCCGTGAACTCCATGAACTGCACGTGCGACAGCCCCCCATCGAGATGGCCGGGTGTCGCGGATGACGGCATGCCAGCGTCCCCGCCTGCGTCCGGCGCGCTGCGTCGACCGCCCCGGCGCGTGACCCGGGTGATGTAATCGCTGATCGGACGCTCCCGATAGCCCGGCCCGTCCGACGCACCGCCGTCGCCCTCGCCCTCGCGCGGCAACTGCATCGTGCCCGGCTCGACACAGAAGATCGCGCCGATCTGCGGATTCATCTTGAGCATGTGCGTGAGGCTGCGCGCTTCCGCTGGCGTCGCCGTCGGCCCCACGATGAAACGGTAGCCCTCCAGTTCCAGCAGGCCGAAGCGGGTGCACTCGCGGTCCACGCGAATAAGCGTCGCCGTGTTCACGCCATAGCGCTCGACCCACGCTTGCGCCGTCTCGCGCAGCGAGACCGCCCAGTCGGGCGTCGGGTCGTCGCACTCCCAAAGCGAAATCTGAGGCGCGACAACGGTGCTTTGACCGGATGCGGCAGGGTCGCGGAGATCGTGCGACGTGGCACGCTTCCAGTCCGCCGCCATCGTCGTTCGCATCTCAAATGACGGCGAGTCGGTGGTGGACGACGCTTGAGGCACTTGGGAAGCGCCACTTGTCCCGGCCGTCGACGGATCAGGATGGCGGGCACCTCTCAGCGTGCTTCCCATCTCGTGAGAACGTGTGGGCGGTGGAGACGCTTCGGGTCTGGAAATTCCAAAACACCAGGTTATTGTCTTGGGGAAGCGATTGAACGGCATCGATAACTCCGGAGTGCCCGGAACGGGCAGGTTGACGGGAGGCAGGAGACTGCCACGCGTCATCCCACCGAACTTCCGGGAACGGGCGAATGCCTGTCGTTTTGCATCGGTGTTGGGGAGCGGGACGAAACCAGGAAAAAAGCGGGACAGGACGCGCAACGAAGCGTTGTAACGTCCGTCGACCGGCCCGGATGTTACCTACAATGGAAACGTTCACCCGACCAAAGTGGCCTGACGAGGCCGAGGGGGCTGCCATGACGATCTCATCGACACCGCGCACTGTACGGCAGCCATTCATCGCACGAATGGGGAGATGGCCCCACGAAGGCCACTGCGGCCCCGTCTTTGAACGCCTTGTCTCGGCCGCGCTCGCCGCCGCCCTGCTCTCGCTGTCGAGCCCGCTGGCGCTGGCGCAGACGGCAGCACCGACGGCCGCACCCCAAACTCAGCACGCCCCCGTCCATCGGGCAACACCACCCCGCGCGGCTTCCGCCGGGAGCGCGGCCGACGCCAGCGAGCGCCCCGTCCTCCCCCGGCTGATCGCCATTGCGCCTCCGGACGACGACGACGCCATCCCGCGCTTCGCTCTCTATGCGGCGCGCGACATCGAACAGTTGGGATTGCAGTTTCCGGCGCAGGCGGCCAATGGAACGTCCGGGTCGACCGACACTGAGGTCGTCGTCACGATGAGCCTGCGCGACAGCGCGACCGCACGCATGCGCGACTTCTCACGTCAGCACATGAACGAACCGATGACGATGATCGTCGACGGCGTGGAGATGATCACCGCGACCATCCGCTCCGAACTGGGCGGCAAATTCCAGTTGCAGATGCCCAAAGAAAAGGCCCGGCTTCTATTCCAGCGCGTGCTGGCAAAAGCCGGGCCTGCGACCTGAGGGGGAGTGGGCCTCTGACGTTTGTCAGCGCCCCCCTCGCAGGTCGGGCATTTCGCCGTGCGGGTAACCCCGGCGCGGCGACAATGCGCGTATTTACTTCACGATCTGAGCGAGATCGCCGCTCTTGTACTTCTCGGCCATCTTGTCGAGCGAGACCGTCTTGATCTTGCCCGCCTGACCTTCGCAGCCGAACGACAGGTAGCGTGCCTTGCAAACCTGCTTGGCGGCTTCGCGCGCCGGCTTCAGGTAGTCGCGCGGGTCGAACTTGCTCGGATTTTCGAACAGATAGCGACGGATCGCGCCGGTCATGGCCAGACGGATGTCGGTATCGATGTTGATCTTGCGCACGCCGTGCTTGATGCCTTCGACGATCTCCTCGACCGGCACGCCGTACGTTTCCTTCATGTCGCCACCGAATTCACGGATCTCGGCGAGCAGTTCCTGCGGCACCGACGACGAACCGTGCATCACCAGGTGCGTGTTCGGAATGCGGCGGTGGATTTCCTTGATGCGGTCGATGGCGAGAATATCGCCCGTCGGCTTGCGGCTGAACTTGTAAGCGCCGTGCGAGGTACCGATAGCGATGGCCAGCGCGTCGCATTGCGTTTGATGCACGAAGTCGGCGGCCTGATCCGGATCGGTCAGCAGTTGCTCGCGGGTCATCGTACCGTCGGCACCGTGACCGTCTTCCTTGTCGCCCTTCATCGTTTCGAGCGAACCCAGCACGCCTAGCTCGGCTTCCACCGTCACGCCGATGTAGTGCGAGAACTCGACGACCTTCTTCGACACTTCGACGTTGTACTCGTAGCTGGCGACCGACTTGCCGTCGGCTTCGAGCGAACCGTCCATCATCACGCTCGAGAAGCCGCTCTTGATCGCGGCCATACACACCGCCGGCGACTGGCCGTGATCCTGGTGCATCACGACCGGGATATGCGGGTAGGCTTCCACGGCCGCCGAGATCAGGTGACGCAGGAACGCTTCGCCAGCGTACTTACGAGCACCCGCCGAGGCTTGCATGATGACCGGCGCGCCAACTTCGTCGGCGGCGGCCATGATCGCGGAAACCTGTTCCAGATTGTTGACGTTGAAGGCCGGCAGACCGTAGCCGTTTTCGGCGGCGTGGTCGAGCAGCTGTCGCATAGAGACTAGGGGCATGATGTTCTCCTTGGAATCACAAAACTAAGCAAATCTTTCTTCGATCCGGAGGCGCCCCACATGACGACAACTCGCGCCCGGCGCGGTCGGTGCTTGTGCCCCGCCTCGCCGTACTCGCGCGGCCCGCTTCGTCATGCCTGGCCCACCTGAACGATCTTCAACGTGTTGGTGCCGCCGGGTTGTCCCATCGGCTCGCCTACCGTCAGCACGATCGTGTCGCCACGCTTCACAACGCCCTTCGAAAGCAGCAGCTGTTCGGCTTGCATGAGCGCGTGATCGCGGTCATGCGTGGCGTCGGCGCGCATCGCGTAGACGTTGCGATACAGCGCCATTTTGCGATGGCTGCTCATCTGCGACGTCAGCGCAAAAATCGGCACATGGATCTTGTGACGGGACAGCCACAACGCGGTCGCGCCCGATTCGGTCAGCGCCACGATGGCTTTCGCGCCAAGATGATACGCGGTAAACAGGGCACCGGCCGCAATCGTCTGGTCGATGCGCGTAAAAGTTTGGTTCAGCCAGTCGCGATCGAGTTCCACCGTTTCCGAGCGCTCGGCTTCGACGCAAATCGTCGCCATCGTCTCGATCGTCTCGACCGGGTACTTGCCCGCCGCACTTTCCGCCGACAGCATCACCGCATCGGTGCCGTCGAGCACCGCATTGGCGACGTCCGACACTTCGGCGCGGGTCGGCACCGGGTTGTGAATCATCGACTCCATCATCTGCGTGGCCGTGATGGTCGTCTTGTTCATTTCGCGCGCGAGCTTGATCATGCGCTTTTGCAGCGCCGGGACGGCCGCGTTGCCGACTTCGATGGCCAGGTCGCCACGCGCGACCATGATGCAGTCCGAGGCCGCCAGAATTTCTTCGAGGGCCGGAATCGCTTCCGCACGCTCGATCTTCGCGATCATCAGCGGCTTGATGCCGTACGGCTCGCCCGCCACGTTCGCAAGACGCCGCGCCATTTCCATGTCGGTAGCGTTCTTCGGGAACGAGACCGCGACGTAATCGGCGCCCAGCGCCATCGCGGTCTTGATGTCTTCCATGTCCTTCGACGTGAGTGCCGGTGCCGTCAGCCCGCCGCCCTGGCGGTTGATGCCCTTGTTGTTCGACAGGTCGCCGCCGACCTTCACGGTCGTGTGGATCTCGCTGCCGAGCACGCGGTCGACGATCAGCACGATCAGGCCGTCGTTGAGCAGCAGCACGTCGCCCGTGCGCACGTCGCGCGGCAGTTCCTTGTAGTCCAGACCGACGCGCTCGTCGTTACCGAGTTCGCACTCGCTGTCCAGAATGAACTTGGCGCCGGCTTCCAGCGTGGTCTTGCCGTTCTCGAACTTGCCGACGCGAATCTTCGGGCCCTGCAGGTCGGCCATGATGGCCACTTCGCGGCCCGCTGCCTTAGCGGCCGCGCGCACCATTTCGGCGCGCTCGATGTGGTCCTGCGCCTTGCCGTGCGAGAAGTTCAGGCGAACGACGTCGACGCCTGCGGCGATCATGCGCGAAAGCACTTCCGGCGTGCTCGATGCCGGACCGATGGTGGCGACGATCTTGGTGGAGCGGTTCATTACATCCATCTCTTCATCCTCTTTGGGTAGCAGCGCTTTCGACATTACTGGCGCTTAGAGGTTTGTAACGCAATTAGGCCGTCGCAGGTTAACCAAAAAGTTTGTATTGTCCGTACGAAATCGTTTGATTCGATCTCTAACGTTCGCAATAAAGCGATCAAAACCGCCCTCGGCGAACGTTTTCCGGGCCAACAAACTCCCCTGCAAGCCCCGCTCCACCTGGGTTTGCACGTTTCAGAGCAAACCCAACGCAAATTCCGCGCAATCCGCCCGATCAGTTCGACTGGGCCGCGCGTTGTTCCAGCACGTCGACGGCCGGGAGCGTCTTGCCTTCGAGGAATTCGAGGAACGCGCCGCCACCGGTCGAGATGTAGCTGACCTGATCGGCAATACCGTATTTGGCGATGGCCGCGAGCGTGTCGCCACCACCGGCAATCGAGAAGCCCTTGGCTGCGGCGATGGCGCGCGCCAGGGTTTCCGTGCCGTGACCGAACTGGTCGAATTCGAACACGCCGACCGGACCGTTCCAGACGATGGTACCCGCGCTGCCCAGTTGCTCGGCCAGCTTGGCGGCCGTTTGCGGGCCGATGTCGAGAATCATGTCGTCGGCAGCCACGTCGGCCGACGCTTTGACGGTCGCTTCGGCGTTCGCGCTGAACTCCTTCGCGCACACCACGTCCGTCGGGATCGGCACCGATGCGCCGCGCGCGGCCATGGCGTCGATGATCGCCTTGGCTTCCTCGACCAGATCGGCTTCGGCGAGCGACTTGCCGATCGGCAGACCAGCGGCCAGCATGAACGTGTTGGCAATGCCGCCGCCCACGATCAGTTGATCGACCTTATCGGCCAGCGTCTTCAGAATGGTGAGCTTGGTGGAGACCTTCGAGCCAGCCACAATGGCCACGAGCGGACGCGCCGGTGCGTTCAGCGCCTTGCCCAGCGCTTCGAGTTCGGCGGCGAGCAGCGGGCCTGCGCAAGCGACCGGTGCGTACTTGGCGATGCCGTGCGTGGTGGCTTCAGCGCGGTGGGCCGTGCCGAATGCGTCGTTCACATAGACGTCGCACAGCTTGGCCATCTTCTGCGCCAGTTCGTCGTTGTCCTTCTTCTCGCCCTTATTGACGCGGCAGTTCTCCAGCAGCACGACCGAGCCCGGGGCCACGTCGAAACCGCCGTCGACCCAGTCGGAGACCAGCTTCACGTCGCGACCGAGCAATTCCGACAGACGCTTTGCCACCGGGGCGAGCGAGTCGGCAGGCTTGAACTCGCCTTCCGTCGGACGGCCCAGATGCGAGGTGACCATCACGGCGGCACCGGCGTCGAGTGCCATCTGGATGGCCGGCACCGAGGCGCGGATACGCGTGTCTTCCGTGATTCGGCCCTCATCGTCTTGCGGCACGTTCATGTCGGCGCGGATGAAGACACGTTTGCCGGCGAGGCGGCCCTGGGCGATCAAATCGGAAAGACGTACGACGGAAGCCATGAGAATCCGGAATAAATGGTGGGAAAAACATGCATTTTAACTGATCCGACCGCCCCGATGCCCATTTTGCAGGTCCGGCGTTCCACCTACAGGAACAGTCGCCCCAGCGTATAAACGACCATTCCGATCACGATCATCTCGATCATGTTCCGCCGCCAGATGAACCAGCCGGTGGCCGCCACCGCCGCCGCGAGCTTGTGATTACCCAGATGCATGGCGAACTGATGATCGAGCAGCACGACCTCCGGCACGACGATGACGGCAAGCGCCGCCGCTGGCGCGTAGCGCAGTGCACGTTGCAGACGCTGGGGCAGCGTCACACGCTCCCCGGCGAGCAAGAAGAAGGTGCGCGTGACGATGGTGATGGCCGTCATCGCCACGAAGGCGAACCAGATTTCGAAGGTGCTCATCAGCGACGCTCTCCCGACGTGCGGCGTTCTTCATGGACAGCGTCCGGCTGCGGCTCACCTACCTTCGTCGTTATTGGCGCATTTGCCGCCGCGTCGCCCGTCGAAATCGGTACCCTCACCGGATTGGCCAGCGCAAGGCGCTTCGCGTGGCGCGCCGCCAGTTCGTCGCACACCATGCCCGCAGCCAGCGCGCCGAGCACGCCCAGCACCAGATTGAGGCGATACGGTAAATCGAACGCGAGCACACCGACGAGCGACGCGAGCGCCACCGCCAGCATCGTGGAGCGACTGTTGATGGTGTGCACCATCATGGGAATGAGCGCGAGTGTGCCTGCGAATCCCAGTCCCCAGCTATCGGGCACCAGCGCACCGAGCACGATGCCGAGAATAGACGACACATGCCAGACCGCCCAGTTGCTCAGCGTGATGCCGTAATACGTCCCCTCCTTGCCCGGCACATAGCCATTCGCGAAGTTCTGGTTCATGAACATCACAAAGCCGAGATCGCCATTGACGTAACCGAGCGCGATGCGACGCGGCAACGACAAATAGGAGAAATGCGGCTGGAGGCCTGCGCTGAAAATCACGAAACGCAGATTGACGATGCCGACCGTCAGCAGAATTGTCCAGAGCGGCATACCGGCGGCAAAGAGCGGCAGCGAGGCCAGTTGCGCCGACCCCGCGTAGAGCATCAGGCTCATCCCGATGGCCTGCGGCACGGTCAGCACCGATTTGCTCATGGCGACGCCTGTCACCAGACCCCATGAAAAAATGGCGGGCAAAAGCGGCGAAATAATGCGAAAACCGGCCGCGAACCCTTCACGTTCAGCGGCAGGCAAACGAAACATTGACATGGTCGGCTGGGGGGCAGCGCCGGGGTGAGCGACGCGGTGTCTGGCATTGCGGGGCGAAGCGGTCCCGACGGCGCCCGGCACGCCCGAGATGACCGCTAGCGGTCACGGCGCCCGCCAGGGTTGCCGGATTGTCTCGTGAATATGTTCATCATTGGCGGCGGACGTCAGATCATTATAGCCACGGTAAATAGTTACTTAGTACGTGAAAAGCCGTCACTCGCCTGTTTTTTCTGATGCAACGCCGCCGCTGTGGCATACGCGCCACGCGGACCACGCCATGGCCGTCGGGGCGGCTAGCCATCCGCAAAGGGCGGCGGCTGCTTTACAATAGCGTCTTTTGGTAAACGGGCGGACGTCACCCAGTGACCGACACCGTCCGGGCAATCCTCAAAACTTCGGATTCACGGCACACCGCGAATCCATCGAATATCACCACGGTCCGAACCCCATGAGCGAAGTCAAACAAATGCCGGTCGTCGAAGTCGGCGCTGAAGATCTCCCGGTCCACTGCCCGAACCCGAAGATGCAGTTCTGGAGCAGCCACCCGCGTGTGTTCATCGACGTGAGCCACGGCGAAGCCGCCTGTGCCTATTGCGGCACGCGCTATCGCCTGAAGCCCGGCACCGTGATCAAGGGTCACTGATCGTCCGTCTTTCTCGTGAAACGGCCCGGCCGCCGGGCCCGCTTCATCGCCACGCTTAACGAATTGAGTCTCCGCCACGATGCATAAAGCCTTGGTGATCGCCCCCAACTGGATTGGGGACGCGCTGATGGCGCAGCCGTTGTTTACCCTGCTCAAGCGTCTGCATCCGCGTCTGACCATCGACGCGATCGCGCCCGGCTGGGTCGCCCCGGTGCTCGAACGCATGCCGGAGATTTCGCGCGTCGTCGCCACCGACCTCGCGCACGGCAAGTTGCAGCCGCTCGAGCGCTACCGGCTCGCGAGCGTGCTGGCCGACGAGGGGTACGACGCCGCCTATGTGCTGCCGAATTCCCTGAAGTCGTCGCTGATTCCGTGGCTGGCGCGCATTCCGTTGCGCATCGGCTACAAGGGCGAGCAGCGCTACGGCCTGCTCAACGTGCGTCACGCCAATCCGCGCAAGGACGAGCGCCCGCCGATGGTGCGGCATTACGCTGCGCTCGCGTTCGCCCCGGGCGCCAAGCTACCCGAGACGCTGCCGACACCGCGCATCGAAGCCGACCTGAACGAATCGGCCCGTGTGTTCGCGCGCTTCGGCCTCGATCTGCGCGTGCCGCTCGTGGTGTTCTGCCCGGGCGCCGAGTTCGGACCGGCCAAGCGCTGGCCGCCGGGACACTTCGCGCAACTCGCGCAATTGGTGCGCCGCTCGTTCCCGTACGCGCAGATCGTCGCGCTCGGGTCGGGCAAGGATGGGGCGCTGGCCCAGCAAATCGCCGCCGATGCGCCGTTCGTGCGCAATCTTTGCGGACAGACGTCGCTGGCCGAGGCCTGCGCTCTGCTCGCACGCGCGAACGCCGTAGTGAGCAACGATTCCGGCCTGATGCACGTGACGGCCGCCCTGCGCCGCCCGCAGATAGCCTTGTTCGGTTCGTCCGATCCGCGCCACACGCCGCCGTTGTCAGAGCACGCGCACATCCTGTGGCTACAATTGGAGTGCAGCCCGTGTTTTGCCCGTGAATGTCCGCTGGGCCACACACGCTGCCTGAACGAGTTGATGCCCGAGCATGTGTTCGCGAATCTGCGCAACATTCTGCTGACGCAGCGCTGAGCGCCGCGCAAGGCAAGCTTTCGGTTCGATCCCGGTAACACTCAACGGTAAATCCTCATGCCACGTTTTGTCCGTCTGTTCGATGCCGCCAGTGAAACCATCACGGCCTTTTATGACGCGCTGCGCCGTGGTCAGACGGATCGCGCGATGACGCTCTGGGCGAACGAGGATTTCGTCAGCTACATTCGTGCCGACGGCACGCGTTGGGACGGCCTTGAGCAGATCCGCAGCGGTCTCGTCGCCCAGTTCGCGCAGAGCGTCGTGCTGATCGACTCGCTCGACACGACCGAGTACGACACCGTCGGCACGGTCGTGCACACGGCGACCGAGGCCATTCGCGTTGGCAAGGAAGACGCCGGGCAAACGACCGCCCAGCTCATCCACACGACCTACGTGCTGGTGCACGAGCAAGGCGACTGGCGCTTCGCCCACATCCACTCAAGCCCCCTGCCGCCGCATGCCGTCGAGCAATTCAGCCTGATGATGCACGCGCGTCCGGACGGGCTGCACTAAAGCGCACGGTGTTCGCATGACAGCGCGCCCGGCCGTCTTTCCGCCTCAGGATTACCGGCCGCCCCGGTGGCTGCCCGACGGCCACAGCCAGACGATCTATCCCGCGCTGCTGGGCCGCCGTCCGTCGGTCGAGTTCCGCCGCGAGACGTGGAATACGCCCGACGGCGATTTCGTCGACGTCGACTGGCTGGTCGCGCCGCCCGCTTCGCAGAAGTCCCCGCCCGCCCCCGACGGTCTCGTCGAAACACCGCTGGTCGTGCTGTTCCACGGTCTGGAAGGGAGTTCGGGCAGTCACTACGCCCGCACCCTGATGCGTGAGGTCGAAGCGCAGGGCTGGCGCGGCGTGATTCCGCACTTTCGCAGTTGCAGCGGACGCATGAACCGCGCCCCGCGCTTTTATCACTCCGGCGACAGCACCGAAATCGACTGGATGCTGCAACGCTTGCGCGCGCACACTTCCGGCCCGATCTTCGCGGCGGGCGTGTCGCTCGGCGGCAATGTGCTGCTGCGCTGGCTCGGCGAGCGCGAGGGGCACGCGACGCAAGTCGTCAGCGCCGCCTGCGCGATCTCCGCCCCGCTCGATCTGCGCGCGGGCGGTCTGGCGCTCTCGCACGGCTTCAACATGGTGTACACGCGCAACTTCCTCGGCACGCTCAAGAAGAAGGCGCTCGCCAAGCTCGACCAGTACCCCGGCCTTTACGATCGCAATCTGATGATGGCCGCACGCGATCTCGGTGAATTCGATCACGTGGTCACCGCACCGCTGCACGGCTATCACAGCGCGTTCGACTATTACACGCGCGCATCGAGCAAACCGATTCTGCCTGCCATCGAAGTCCCGACGCTCGTCATCAACGCCCGCAACGACCCGTTCCAACCCGCCAGCGCCCTGCCCGGGGAAGGCGATGTCGGCCGTTTCGTTCAACTGCTGCAACCGGCACACGGCGGACACGTCGGCTTCATGAGCGGGCCGTTTCCGGGCGGGCTGACGTGGATGCCGCGTACTGTCGTCGACTACTTCCGTCAATTTCTGCCATCCGCCTTAGAGCGCTGAATGACGATTGCGCAGGGCGTCGGCACATATTAAGGGATCCTACCTAATGGATGAGATCGTTCGACAGGCGATGGCCAAATGGCCCAATGTGCCGCACTGCTACGGCTGGCTCGCACTCGATCGTCGCGGCCAGTGGCGCATGCGCGACGAACAGACGCAGGCGGAAGGCTCGGCGGGCGACCCCATTCGACATACCGCGCTGATCGCGTTCATCGCCCGCAATTACGCTAGCGACGACGTCGGCCGCTGGTACTTCCAGAACGGCCCGCAACGCGTGTACGTCTCGCTGGCTTACGCGCCGTTTGTGGTGCGCCTCACGTGGGACGCCGCAGCGAACGACGGACGCGGTGCGCCCGTGCTGACGGATCAGTTGGGCAAGACGTTCGTGCCGCAAGCCTGCCTGCTCGACGAGGATGGCAGCGTCGCCTTTGTGGGGACGAAGGGCGCGGGGGACGCGACCGCGCCGCTGGCGCTACTGCATGATCACGATATCGATCTGCTCACGCAGGTGTCGGATCTGGCGCAGGCGTTCGAAATGGCGGAGACAGCGGACGACACGGCGGACGCGAAGGCTGCGGTGCGTCTGCATTGGCGCAATGGCGATTCGGGAGATTCGCTGCCGCTGTCCGTCGTTCACGCGGGCACGTTGCCGCAGACGTATGGCTTCGAGCGAGATCCCCAGGCGCCGGTCGCCTGATTTTCGGCCACGCTCCGACAGACTTCGCGACGGGACGCCCCAAGCGCCCGTCAGCCGAACTGCTTGTTGAATTCCTTCTCGTCTTCCTTGTCTTCCTTGTACCGGCGCTGGAACTCGTGCAGTTTCGCGTCGATGGTCGACATCTCGTAAAAATCGGCATCCCCGGCGTCGCGCGCGAGCTTGAGCTGACTCACCGCCGCCATCCACTGACCTTGCAAGGCATATTGCTCGGCGAGCGCCTCATGCTGACGCGCCCGTTTGCCGCCCGCAGCCCAAGCGCCAGCCAATGCACGCCACCAGATCGGCTCGCTGCGGTAGCGCTCGACCTGCGATTGCAGGAACTTCGTGGCCTCGGGAACGCGCTGGCTGGCGATGAGCGCGTCCGCGTAGGCCATGTCCGCCGCCTGTGACAGCGGGAAGGCTGCGCGCGCCTGCGTGGCGATGCGCAGCGCCTCGTCCGGCTTACCGGACAGCCGCGCGAGATCGGACGCCAGCACCGCCAGACTCGGCGTGCCCGGCCCGGTGCCGCCAAAGGCCGTGCGTGCGCGCTCAAGTGCGTCACGCGCGGGCTCCCAGCGTCGCTGCTTCACTTCGGCCAGCGCCACCGCATACCATGCCCCCGCCACGTTCGGTGCGGTCTGCGTCCGGATGGCGGTACGTTGCGCGTCGGCAATGGCCGCGAAATCGCTCGCCGATTTCTGCTGCAAGACCAGCGAACGCGCACGCACAAACGCATATTCCGGCGACTGCTCCGGCTGACGATAACCGGCGCTGCGCGAGCGGTTGAGCATGTCGGCGATGCGCTCGGTTGTGAGCGGGTGAGTCCGCACGTATTCCGGCACACCGGCCTCATTGATCGAATCGGCCCGTTGCAGACGCTCGAAGAATGTCGGCATTGCATACGTGTCAAAACCGGCGGCCTGCAATAACTGGAAGCCGACACGATCGGCCTCGCGCTCTGCGTCGCGCGAGAACCTCAGTTGCCTGTCGACGGCCAGCCCTTGCCCACCCATGGCAATGCCCATCCCAAGATCCGAGCTGCGCGCGCCGATACCGGCCAGCAAACCGAGCAGCAGGCCGCCCAGCGCGATCCACGAGTTCTGCGCCTGCTGGCCGAGCATGCGTGCGATGTGATGCTGAAGGACATGCCCCGTCTCGTGTCCGACCACGGAGGCGAGTTCCGACTCGGTCCGCGTGGTGACGATCAGCCCGGTGTTGATGCCGATGAAGCCGCCGGGCAGCGAGAACGCGTTGATCGCAGCGTCGCGCACGACGAAGAACTCGAAGCTCTGGCTAGCGTCGATGCCGACCTTGCGGGTGGCCGAGACAAGCTTGCTGCCCAGCGCATTGACGTAGTCGGAGAGCAGCAAATCGTTGACGTAATCGGGATCGGCGCGGATCTCGCGCATCACACGCTCGCCCAGCTTGCGCTCCATCGCGGGCGAGAGGTCGGCCGCCGAGCTTTGGCCGAGCGTGGGCAAGCCTTGCGCGACGGCTTGCGTCGGAATGACGGCGGTGGCGAACGTCGTCGCCGTCATCACCGGCAGCATCAAAGCGGCGACAATGCGCCGCCAGCGGGCGACGCCATATGAACTTGAATCAAGGGGATTGGGATGACGGGCGTGCGTCGGCATGGACGTCATGGGTGTGGGCGCGGCGTGGCGCTGATCATTCGAGGCTGCTGCTATGATAGCAGCCAGACGCGGACGTTCCGCACCGTCGCCCGAACGATAAAAATAGTGGCGAATTCGCAGGCGCGGGCCGCACGATCGCGCACGATTTCAGACTGATTTCCCGCACTTTCTCAGCATCGACTCATGGCAGAACTCACCCACTTCGACACCGCCGGACAGGCCCACATGGTTGACGTCGGCAGCAAGGACAGCACACACCGCATCGCCGTCGCGCGCGGCACCATCCGCATGCAGCCGGAAACGCTGGCGCTCATTCGCACCGGCACGGCCAAGAAAGGCGACGTGCTGGGCATCGCGCGCATCGCCGCGATTCAGGGTGCCAAGCGCACGGCCGATCTGATTCCGCTGTGCCATCCGCTGGCCCTCACGCGCGTGACGGTCGAGTTTCTCGTCGACGACGGCACGAACGCCGTGCACTGCCGCGCGCAGGTCGAGACCATCGGGCGCACCGGCGTCGAGATGGAAGCGCTCACCGCCGTGCAAGTCGGTCTGCTGACGATTTACGACATGTGCAAGGCCGTGGATCGCGGCATGACGATGACCGACGTTCGCGTGCTGGAAAAGCACGGCGGCAAGTCGGGTGATTGGGTGGCCGCCGAGTAATCACGGCATCGGCGACACCATCGCAAGCACATCGGACGGCGGCCCCGACAGGGCCCACGAAGCGATCACGTCCTCGACGCCGTCCACTGCACCGCCAGAATGCTCGCGAAGACCATCGCAAGTCCCACGAATGCCAGCCCCTTGATGGCCTGACCGAGCAGCACCCAGCCGAGTACAACGGCCGTCAGCGGACTGAGCAAACCCAGTGACGACACCGCCACCGGCGCAAGACGCGCGATGCCGCGAAACCACAACGCGTACGCCAGCAACGCCCCCGCCATCGACAAATAGACATATCCTGCGGTCTGCCACCATGTGAGCGATGGCAGCGGCGGGTCGGCCAGCAACGCGACCGGCGTCAGCATCAAGCCACCCAGCAACAGTTGCCAGCCGGTGAGCGCCAGCACCGGCATGCTCAGTCGCCAGCGACGCGTCAGATAAGTGCCTGCCGCCATGCATGCCGCGCCGGCAAGCGCCGCCGCGATGCCGACCGGCTCGAACACCGTGCCTGGCGAGAGCAGCAACACCCCCATCCCGACGACACCGGCAATCGCCGCCCACACCGTCGTCATCAGCGGCCGCCGCTGATCCACGCCCCATGCCAGCCCCATGACCAGCAACGGCTGGATCGCCCCGACGACCGCCGCCAGACCGCCCGGAAGTCGATAGGCCGCGACGAACAGCAGCGCCTGAAATGCGCCGATGTTCAGTGCGGAGAGCGTCAGCAGGCGCGCCCAGTCGCCGCGCGCTGGCCAGCGTCGCGCGTAGAGCAACAGCAGCAATCCCGAGGGCAGCACGCGAATCAGCGCCGCCGTGAACGGTCGGTCGGGGGGCAACACCTGCGTCGTCACAATGTAGGTCGATCCCCAGATCATCGGGGCGAGTGCGGTGAAGAGCACATCCAGCCACGCGGTGCTTGTCGTCTGCGCAGAAATTCGGGTCATCGCAATTTATCTTCAATTCAAGATAAATCGAAGTTTGGTATTCTTTTGTCTTGATGTCAAGACAAAAGGAGTCGGTAACATGGCGAAGCGGCCAATGGGGAATGCAGGGAATGAGATGAAGGGCAACACGTTGACGAGCGGCGACGCGGTCGACAGCATCCTCGCGCAGTGGCATCGCGAGCGTCCGGATCTCGACGTGTCGCCCATGGGTGTGATTGGCCGCCTCAAGCGGTGCGCAGCGCTCGTCCAGCAGCAGCTCGACGCCACGTTCGCCGAGTTCGATATGAGCGGGTGGGAGTTCGACATGCTGGCGACGCTGCGTCGCTCCGGTGCGCCTTACCGGCTCGCGCCGACGGCGCTCTTCTCCACGCTAATGGTGACGTCGGGCACCATGACACACCGGTTGCAGCGTCTCGAAGCGCGAGGCTGGATCGCTCGCGTGCCGAATCCGGACGACGCGCGCAGCACGCTCGTCCAGCTCACCGACGATGGCTTCGCCCTGATCGAACGTGCAGTCGAGGCGCACGTGGCCAACGAACACCGTATGCTCGCACCGCTCACCAAGGCGACGCTGATCAATGTCGAGTCCGGGCTGAGCGACTGGCTAAAGGCGCTGGAAGGCGTGAAATGAGGCGCTAAGTCGGGTTGTCTCGACCTCAAGAAAAAGGCTCGCGATGGCGAGCCTTTTGAACTTCAGTGTGCCTCAGCCATCCTGTGGCCTACTCGCACCTTCCGCGGATCAGGCCGCTGCGACCTTGCCCACGCTCTGGCGCTGCGGCCAGAAGTACCACACCGCACCGACTACTTGCAGCACGACCAGCACCGTCCACGCCGAGAAGTGTCCCTGCGGGCTATGTGCCGTGTACGCGCCGAGTACCGAGCCTACGCCGACCTGGCACAGGAAAATCAGCAGGAAGATGACGAGGGTGAGCGACGTATTGACGCGTCCGATCAGCGTGCCGTGGAAGTACTCTGCGAGCACGGCATAGGACAGAATGCCCGCACCGCCGAAGATGCCGTAAGCGGCCCACAGCCAGACCGGCGGAATCGGCGTGCGCAGCATCAGCAGCAACTGCACCACGACGAACAGCACCATGCCGACGCCGGAGAAGGCGAACACGCTCACCCCCCGACGCTCCAGCGAGCGGGCGGCCGCCCCGAACACCACGCTGCCGGCCATCATCGCCAACCCCACGACCGAGACGAGCCACGCCGCCTCCGCCGCCGACAACCCTTCAATGTCACGCATGAACGGCGCCATCCACAGCGACTGCATCGCGTAGAACACGCCCTGCGTGATGCCCGAGAGCGACGTCACCTTCCAGAACATCGCGCTACCGAGCACCTGACGCACGCCCCGCAATGCCTCCGACAAACCACCCTGCGCATGCGAACCGGGCTTCTCCGGCGCGCCGAACCACAGTGCGATGGATATGAACACCGTGAGCGCCGCCAGTCCGAACGACACCACGCGCCAGTCCGTCAGACCGAGCAGCCAGTTCAGCGGTGTGCCGACAACCACGCCACCCATGCCGCCCACAGCCATCACCAGACCATTGAGCAACGGCAGACGCGCCACCGGAAACCACTGCGCCAGCGCCTTGAATGCACTGCCCAGACACACCGACACGCCAACGCCAATGAGCAGACGCCCAATCATCAGCGCCCCAACGCCATGCGCCAGACCGAACAACGCCGCACCGGCCGCCGCGAGCAGCAGCACCAGCGAAGACACCCGGCGCGGCCCGAACTTGTCGAGCAGCACGCCCGCCGGTAATTGCGCACCGGCAAAACCGAGGAAATAAAGGCTCGTGAGCAGACCGAGATCGGCAGACGAGAGACCGAGGTCGCGCGTCATGAACGGTGCAAACCCGATGTTCACACCGCGGTACACGTACGAGACGAAGTATCCGCAGGCGAACAGCACGAATATTCGAAGTGCTTTCGACATGGAGTAAACCCTAATGAATTGCTTGGGTATCGATTGTCCGTGCAAGTGTGATGTGAAGCCAACGAAACCTTTGTGCTCGTATTGTGAGTAAAATTTGACATCATGTTCCAACACCTCCCTCCCCTCCAATCCCTGCGTGCGCTTGAAGCCGCCGTGCGTCACCGGAGCTTTACCCGTGCCGCCGAGGAATTGAATTTGACGCACAGTGCTGTCAGCCACCATATGCGCTCGCTGGAACAGCAATTGGGCACGGCGCTGTTCCGACGGGTCGGCGCGCGGATGATTCCGACGAGCGTCGGGGCGCGTCTGGCCGAGCGGGTACGCATCGGTATGACGGAACTGGACGAGGCGTTGAACGAAGCCAAAGCAGGCATAACGCCCGACGCCGCGCCGGCCATCGTCCGTCTGGAAATCAGCGTGATGACGGATCTGGCCGCGCAATGGCTGATTCCCCGGCTCGACCGCTTCAGCAAGCTTCACCCCGGCATCGATCTGGTCGTGCGCATTCACGCGGACATCCCCGCGCCGGATCCCTATTCCGTCGACCTCGGCATCTGGCATCAGCGCGTGGAAACGCCAGGGTTCGTCACCCGAAAATTGCTCGACGACGTCGTGATCGCCGTGTGCAGCCCGGAACTGATCGCCAGCGTGCCGGGCTTCACGGTGGCGGATACGCCCAAGCTGCCGATGCTGCGCTTCGCCTACCGATCATGGCGCGACTGGCAAGTGGCCGCCGGATTGCCGCCGCATGAGCCGACGCGCGGGCCGATCTTCGACGATTCGGGGCTGCTATTGCGCGCAGCGCTGGCGGGACATGGCGTGGCCACCGCGCGTAGCTTGCTGGTGCGCGACTCGCTGGCGTCAGGGGAGCTGGTGCAGATCGGCGACGTGCAGATTGCGCCGAGTCTGGAGTACCACGTGAGCTGGCGGGAGAATCATCCGCGCGAGCGGGCGATTCATGCCTTTTGGGACTGGATGCAGGACGAGATTGCGGCCACGGCGCCGTTGACGCCGTCGCCGATCAAGTCCGCGTGAATCAACACATTTGAAGCTCGTATAAAAAAACGGCAACGAATTCCGAGGAGTTCGTTGCCGTTTCAGGCGCGGGCTTTGGCGTCCGGATCGAGATCCTTGCGCAAAGCCCGACAGCCGGGCATTCGGGGCACCTTGCGGCACCCCGGTCATGCAGTCTCTTGCGAGACTTACATGCCCATGCCCATGCCGCCCATACCGCCCATGTCGCCCATACCGCCGGCCATCGGAGCATCTTCCTTCGGCAGTTCGGCAACGGCGCAGTCGGTCGTCAGGAGCAGGCCCGACACCGAAGCGGCGTTTTGCAGTGCGGTGCGGGTGACCTTGGTCGGGTCCACAACGCCCATTTCCACCAGATCGCCGTACTCACCCGACGATGCGTTGTAGCCGTAGTTGCCCTTGCCGGCAACGACGTTAGCCACGACGACGCTGGCTTCTTCGCCACCGTTGGTGACGATCTGACGCAGCGGCTCTTCCATCGCGCGCAGCACGATCTTGATACCGGCGTCCTGGTCGGCGTTGGCACCCTTGAGGTCCGACACGGCCACGCGAGCACGCAGCAGCGCAACACCACCGCCCGGGACGATGCCTTCTTCCACGGCAGCGCGGGTAGCGTGCAGCGCGTCTTCCACGCGTGCCTTCTTTTCCTTCATTTCGACTTCGGTCGCAGCACCGACCTTGATCACGGCAACACCGCCGGCCAGCTTGGCCACGCGCTCTTGCAGCTTTTCACGGTCGTAGTCGCTGGTGGCTTCTTCGATCTGGGCGCGGATCTGCTTGACGCGCGCTTCGATGTTCACAGCTTCACCGGCGCCATCGATGATGATGGTGTTTTCCTTGCCGATTTCGATGCGCTTGGCTTGACCCAGCTCAGCCAGCGTGGCCTTTTCCAGCGTCAGGCCAATTTCTTCGGCGATGACCTGGCCGCCCGTCAGGATGGCGATGTCTTCCAGCATGGCCTTGCGGCGGTCGCCGAAGCCCGGAGCCTTGACGGCGCAGGTCTTCAGGATGCCACGGATGTTGTTGACCACCAGCGTTGCCAGGGCTTCGCCCTCGACGTCTTCGGCGATGATCAGCAGCGGACGGCCAGCCTTGGCGACTTGCTCGAGTACCGGCAGCAGGTCACGGATGTTCGACACCTTCTTGTCGAACAGCAGGACGAACGGGTTCTCCAGGATCGCGACTTGCTTTTCCGGGGTGTTGATGAAGTACGGCGAGAGGTAGCCGCGGTCGAATTGCATACCTTCGACGACATCCAGCTCGTCTTGCAGCGACTTGCCGTCTTCGACGGTGATCACGCCTTCCTTGCCGACCTTGTCCATTGCCTTGGCAATGTAGTCACCGATCGAGGTGTCGCTGTTGGCCGAGATCGAGCCGACTTGAGCGATTTCCTTGTTCGTGGTGCAGGGCTTGCTGATCTTGCGCAGTTCTTCGATAGCAGCGGCGACAGCCTTGTCGATACCGCGCTTCAGGTCCATCGGGTTCATGCCCGAGGCAACGTACTTCATGCCTTCGCGAACGATCGACTGAGCCAGCACCGTTGCGGTGGTGGTACCGTCGCCGGCGTTGTCGCTGGTCTTGGAAGCCACTTCCTTGACCATTTGCGCGCCCATGTTCTGGAGCTTGTCCTTGAGTTCGATTTCCTTGGCGACCGACACACCGTCCTTGGTCACGGTCGGGCCGCCGAAGCTGCGCTCGAGCACGACGTTACGGCCCTTCGGGCCCAGGGTCACCTTGACGGCGTTGGCGAGGATGTTGACACCCTCAACCATCTTGGAACGAGCGGCATCGCCGAAAACGACTTCTTTAGCTGCCATTGCATTAACTCCTTGGATTCTTTACGTAGATGTCTGGGGGCAGACAGTCTTAGGCGGCCACGACGGCCATGATGTCTTCTTCGCGCATGACCAGCAGTTCCTGGCCATCGACCTTCACGCCTTGACCGGCATACTTGCCGAACAGAACGCGGTCGCCCACCTTCACGTCGAGTGCGATCAATTTGCCTTGATCATCGCGCTTGCCCGGGCCGACGGCCAGGATCTCGCCCTGGTCCGGCTTTTCGGCGGCGGCTTCCGGGATCACGATGCCCGAGGCCGTCTTCGTTTCGTTATCCAGGCGCTTGACAATTACGCGGTCATGCAAGGGACGAAGGTTCATTACAAGCTCCTCTTTCTCTCAGTGAGATCGTCAAAACCAAATATGCAAACATTTGCATATTTAGTGAATTCATGGCGTTAGCACTCTGCGCCAACGAGTGCTAATTATAGGGACGGGGTTTTACGATTTCAAGACGCGGGGTTTTCCCGGAGATGAGATTTATCCCTAACGGTCGAGATGTCGAGATTCGTTGAATGCTGAACTTTGTTCACTCAACTTTGAACTCGCCAGATCGACGGCCAAGACAAACCGTTTTGAATCAACAACATACATAAAAACCGCGGCCCTCATCCTCCTCGGGCGCACATGTTTGCTACTGACGATGCGGCGGGTGGGCGCCCGGCGACGACGACAGCAGACATCGTCACCGGTCCCTGAAGACCTCTCGGCTCAGGCTTCGGCGGCCAAGGTATCGAAGACCTCCCGCGCCACCCGGAAGCTATCGATCGCAGCAGGAACACCCGCGTAGATCGCCGCTTGCAGGAAGACCTCTGTGATTTCTTCCTTCGTCACGCCGTTGGTCAACGCGCCGCGCACGTGCAATTTCAGTTCGTGCGGACGGTTCATGACGGTGAGCATGCCAAGGTTGAGCAGACTGCGGGTACGCCGGTCCAGCCCAGGGCGATTCCATATCTCCCCCCAGCAGTACTCCGTAACCAGTTCCTGCATCGGACGATTGAACGCATCGGCCGAGGCAATCGACTTGTCCACGTACTCGCTGCCCAGCACCTCGCGGCGTGTCTTCAACCCTCTTTCAAACAATTCCGAACTCATCGAACGTTCTCCTCATGTCCTGCCTGCTGACGCAAGGCCGCGTGAGCGGCCATGCCATCGCTCAATGCGCCTTGAGCGCGGTCGCCACCCATTGATCCATCTGCGCCTTGTTGGCAGCAATCCACTCGTCGGACAGTTTCGTGATCAGCGCAGGCGAACCGCCCTCCTTGCTGATGATGGCTTCCCACTGCGACCACGTCTTGCCTGGGAAACGAATTTGCTCGACCAGCGTCTTCACGGCCGGATTCGCCGCGACGAACTGCTTGTTCGCCACCGAACCCCAGTTCCACGACGCCATCGCCATGCGGCACGGATTCGCGCCGCCCGCACACCCTTCCACGTTGTTCACGAGCGCGGAGCCCTTGTTCGGGACGTTCGGCGGCAGCGCGTCTGCCGGCGTCGGCAGCCACACGACATCCACACCGGGCACGAGCGCGTTCGTCACCCACGACGGGCTCCACGCATAGAAGAACGCCGGCTTGCCCTGTTTGACCTTCGTCACCGCCTCGACCATCAGCGCTTCATACTTGCCGCGCACCGCCTTGACCGTCTGCTTCAGGCCGAACTTGTCGATCTGATAATCGACGACATCGCCACAGCTCCATCCCGGGTCGCAACTGATCAACTCGGCCTTTCCGTCCCTGCCGAAGAGTCCGGCGATCTTCGGGTCCTTCATCTGCTCAAGACTGGTGATGTGATATTGCAGCGCCGTCTTCTTGTCGATGAGATAGCCGTTGATGCCATCGCCCGAAATCAGGCCGGAGCCAACCACCATGGCCTGCGCCGCCACGGCGCGAAAGCCCGGCTCGCGCTGCGGGAAGTTCACGTCGGTCGCAATATCGATATCGCCCTGCGCTACCGCCTGGAAGAACAGTGTGGTGTTCATCGTGCTGAGCTTGACGTCGTAGCCCAGCGCCTTGAATGCCTTCGAGACGATCTGGGCGACGACGTAATTCCCGCCGAAACTATCGCTCTGCGCGTAGCGAATCGTCTTTCCCGTGCCCGGAAGCGTCTGCGCGTGCAACGCACCCGCCACGACGAGCGAAAGCGTGAACGAAGCGAAAGCCTTAACCAATCCTTTCATTGCTGCTCTCCAAGACTTGTTCGATCCATCGGATCGTCGAGTTATCGGCCCGCCTGACGTGCGCATGCGGGCACGGGTGCCGGTCCCTGACGTCAACACCCCGTCGTCAGGGCCAGCCTTCCATTTGTTGCAAAACCGGTTTTCAGTGGTTCAAAGGGTCAGTGCTCGTGCTCAGAGGGCTTCGCGCGCGTCTGCCTGCGTCGTCGGCCCCACACCGGCCCCGCCTTGCCGCCTCGGCTCCCCGCGAAACAAGCGCCAGATGACGGCACGGAATGTCTGCTGGTCGCGTGGTCGGGTTCTCGCGAGCTTCTGCGTGAAGCGATCGAGCATCATGGCGAGGAGCACGATGGCGATGCCGCCGACAGCCGCCCGTCCCACATCGAGACGCCCCAGTCCCTGCAGCACCACCAGCCCGAGGCCTTCCGCGCCGATCATCGCCACCACGACCGACATCACCATCGCGGTCAGCACCGTCTGGTTCAGACCGCCGAGAATGGTCGGAATCGCCAGGGGAAATTGCACTTCCCACAGCAACTGACGCTTGTCCGCACCGAATGCGAGCCCCGCTTCCACGATCTCATGCTCGACCATGCGAATCCCCAGATGCGTGAACCGGATAAGCGGCGGCATCGCAGCGGTCACCACTGCGACCTCACCCGGCACATTGCCCACGCCGAAGAGCATCACCACCGGCACGAGATATACGAACGTGGGTGTCGTCTGCATGATGTCGAGCACCGGCCGCACCACCAACCAAACCCGTTCACTACGCGCGCTCCAGATGCCGATCGGAATGCCGATGAGCGCACAGAAAAAGATCGCCGTCATGATGAGCGAGAGGGTCGTCATCGCCTCGTTCCAGACACCGAGCACGGCGATTGCCACGAACACCACCGCGCTGAACGCCGCCACGCTCAGGCTGGCCAATCGCCAGCAAATCAGAAAGGCGATCACGACCAGCACCGGAAACGGTGCGGCGTGGATCACACTGTCATTGAAGGTCAGCAACCGCTCGACAGGCCATTTGATCAGCAGGAACAGCGGACGCATGTGCATCGCCATCCACTGCACCCCTTCCTGAATCCATTGGTCGATAGGAAATACCGCGAGTTGATCGGCATTAAGCATGGTGTTCTCCTGCGCCCGCAGCGGTGCCGATCCGGGCAAGTAGCTGATTCACATCCAGAACGCCGATCAACTTGCCATCGTCGTCGGTAACGCCTACCGGCTCATCAAACCGCACGCGTGCAGCGACGTCCACCAGACGCATGTCCGATGGCACGCAAACGATTCGCTGATTGGGGTCGCGCGCGGCATCGAGCGGCTTCATGACCGAGCGGGCGTCGAACAGCCGCGCACGGTCGACGTCGCGCGTGAATGCCGCCACGTAGTCGCTCCCTGGCTCCAGCACGATCTGCTGTGGCGTGCCTTCGCGCACGAGACGGCCATCGGCCATGATCGCGATGCGCGTGCCGAGCTTGAGCGCTTCCTGAAAGTCGTGGGTGATAAAAAGAATGGTCTTGTTGAGCGTGTGTTGGAGTCGCAGCAACTCGTCCTGCATCTCGGTGCGGATCAGCGGATCGAGCGCGCTGAATGCCTCGTCCATGATCAGCACGTCGGCTTCGGTCGCGAGCGCGCGGGCGAGGCCCACCCGCTGACGCATGCCACCGCTCAGTTCGTGCGGCATGTGATATGCCCAACGCGCCAGCCCCACCACGCTCAGCACTTCCTCGGCCCGGCGGCGACGCTCGGCCGCCGGCATGCCGCGCAGCTTGAGGCCAAACTCGACGTTTTCGATCACACGACGATTCGGCAGCAGCGCGAAGTGCTGGAACACCATCGAGATGCGATTGCGGCGCACCTCGCGCAGTCCGCGTTCGTCGAGTGCGCAGATGTCTTCACCGTCGAGCAGAATCCGGCCATCGGACGGCTCGTTAAGCCGGTTGATGCAGCGCGCAAGCGTCGATTTTCCCGAGCCCGACAGCCCCATGACCATGTAGATGGCGCCGGACGGCACGGTCAGCGACACGTCGTCCAGGCCCACGACCTGGCCCAGCGCTTCGAGCACGTCGGACTTGCGTTTGCCATCGCGCAACATGGCCAGCGCACGCGCCGGCTTGTCGGCGAAGACCTTGTACAGGTTTTCGATTCTCAGTCGGTCAGTCACGGCTTCTCTCCCATGATTCCTTTACGTCAGTTGCCTGGGGTGCCTGCGGCGTGAACGCCGTGAGCGGGGAAAAATCGGTCGGTATCAGAATGCGGTTCTCTGCGTGTTCGATCAATTCGGACAGACGCGGAATGAACGCCTGCCAACGTTTGTCCTGCGCGAGCGACGCGCGGCGGCGTGCCCGCTCGTCCAGACTGGGATACGCCCAGAGATGCGTCACCTGACTTAACGGCCCGATATCGGTCGTGAAGTAGCCGACGAGATGCCCCAGAATTGGCTGCTGGATGGCCAATCCCTCAGTACGCACGAGATTCAGGTACTGACTCATGCAGCCGTTCCGGATGCGGTAAATACGCTCTTCGACAATCATGCTCCGCTCCCTGCTCCTTCGCTCACGCCCACGTTCTCGCTGTCAGCGGCAAGAAAGTCCCGCATCAGATCCGCCACTTGCCCCGAAGCCTCGATCAGGATCGAGTGCCGCATGCCCGGAAGGATGGCCAACTGCGAGCCGACGATGCACTCATGCATGAATTGGGCCATACGCGGGTTCGAGCCCTGATCGTCTTCGCCTGTGACGATGAGCGTCGGCATGCGAATCTGATCGATGAACCCGCCGAAATCCGTCTCCGCCAGTACGCGATACGCCGACGCGTAGCAATCCGGGTCGTTCTGGGCGTTGCGCTCTCGCAAGTAGGCGATCCGCGCCGGGTGCTTCGCTTGAAAATCCTCGGTCAGCCAGCGTGAGAGCGATGCGTCGTAATGTGCGCCGCGCTCCCCGCTTTGCAGTGCGGCAAGACGTGCCAGCACGCGCTCACGCTCCTCGCGGGTGCGCCCCGACACCGTCGCGAGCAACACCAGACGGCGCAGCCGTGACGGATGCGACAGCGCAAGCCGCTGGGCAATCAACCCGCCCAGCGAAAAGCCCGCCAGATCGAACGTGGTGAAACCCACGTGATCGGCCAGCGCCAGCGCGTCCGTCACGAAGTCGTCGATTTCGTAGCGCCCTTTCACCCGCGACGACCGACCGTGGCCGCGCAGGTCGAAGGTCAGGATGCGAAAATCGTCGGCCAGTGCGGCAGCCACGTCGTCCCACGCTTCCTGATACGAGCCCACGCCGTGAATGCAGACGAGCGCACGAGAGCCACGCCCGAGCAGACGGTAGGCAAGTGTGACGTCGCCGACTTGCAAGGTCTGCTCACGCGGGGCGTCGGAAGCTTCAGACGCTTCGGAACGCTCAGGACGTTCAAGACACTCGGGAGGTTGAGTCATAGCGTGCGCGCCCATGCGTCAGCGGCCTGCCGATGCCAACGCTGCCGGACGCTCGGCGGTGTGCGAATGCGCTGCCTGCGAGGCCTGTGCCTCGTGAGCCTCTTTGACGCGGTGAGCTTCGCGCGCCGCAAAGTGCGGCATCACCTCATCGATGAACAGGCGCAGCGTCTTCACTTGCAACTCGAACGGCAGGTTGAACGACAGGCCGAGACAGAACTGGTCGACGCCCTGCGCCTCGTAGACTTCGAGCTTGCGCACGATCTCGTCGGGCGTGCCGAACATCAGGTTTTCGCGGATCGACGCAGGATCGTAGTTGGCACGTCCGACAACGGCCTCATACGGCACCGCCTCCGGGAATCCGTTGGTCACCGAGCCGATGTTCTGCATCAGGTTCTCGAACGTGCGGCCGAAGTCCACGCTGTGACGCACCGCGACTTCCCAGTCCTGCGGACGGTCGTACACGCATGTGCGGCGCAGCATCATGAAGCGCGGACGTGGACGCTCCGGATGATCGGCCACCGCCTTGCGGAATTTCTCGCCGAGCACGGCCACCTCCGACACGGGCGCCGCGAGGGGTGTCGACAGAATGTTCGCGCCCACCCCCACGGCCCAGTCGAAGCTGCCCGGGTCACGTGTCGCGACCCAGATCGGCGGATGCGGCTGTTGCAGCGGCTTCGGCACCGACGTCGCGAGCGGGAATTTCCAGTAGTGCCCCTCGTGCGCGTAATCGCCCTCCCACAGCTTCTTCACTGCGGGTACCAGCTCCTTCATATACGCCACGCCCTCTTGCTGCGGAATGCCGCCGGCCATGCGATCGAACTCGTATTGATAAGCCCCACGGGCGATACCGAATTCAAGGCGCCCGCCGGTCAGGTGATCGCACATCGCCGCTTCGCCCGCGAGGCGGATCGGCGACCAGTACGGTGCAACGATGGTGGCCGTACCCAGACGAATCTGCTCGGTATGCTGCGACAGCCACGTCAGCGTGATGAACGGATTCGGCGAGATGGTGCATTCGATGGTGTGGTGCTCGGCGGTCCACAGCGTCTCGAAGCCGCCTTCGTCGGCGATGCGCGCGAGGTGCAGCATGTTGCGCACGGCGTCGCTCATCGTGTCTTGCGGCGAAAAGCGCTCCATGCTGAGCGAAACGGAGAATTTCATGAGGTGTGTCTCCAGTGAGTGTGGCGTGTAGTGAGATCAGCGCAGACGGATCACGAACGGGTCTTGCATCGCCCCGGAGTAATCGATCACGACGTTCTTCAGGCGCGAGAACTCGCGCATCACTTCGAAGCCGCCACGACGTCCATAGCCGCTGTGTTTGGTGCCGCCGTTGGCCGACATATAGGCGGCCGAGCGATAGGTGTTGATCCAGACGGTGCCTGCTTCCACGTCGCGCGCGAAGCGCAGTGCACGGTCGATGTCGCGGGTCCAGATCCCCGCCGCCAGGCCGTATTCCGTGGCGTTGGCGAGCGCGATCAGTTCGGCCTCGTCCGAGAACGGCATCACACCAACGACCGGGCCGAAGATCTCTTCCTGCATGAAGCGCATTTCGTTGCGCGCCTGCGTCATGACGGTTGGCTCGTAGTACCAGCCGCCTGCGAGGTCATCACGTGCCGGACGCTGACCGCCCGCCGCCACGCGCGCGCCTTCGTGCACGCCGGAGGCGACATATGTCTCGACCTTGTCGAGTTGCGACGCCAACGCCAGCGGGCCGATGTCCGTGTCTTCATGCGTCGGATGCCCCACGCGCACACGGCGCGTGCGCTCGACCAGCGCCTCGACGAAGCGGTCGTACACCGACGCCTCGACGAAGCAGCGCGAGCCGGCCACGCACGTCTGGCCCGCCGCTGCGAACACGCCGGACACCACGCCGTTGACGGCGCGCTCGATATCCACGTCCCCGAACACCACGTGCGGCGACTTGCCGCCCAGCTCCATCTGGCACGGCACGAGGTTTTGTGCGGCATTGCCCGCGATCTTGCGGCCCGTCACCGTGCTGCCTGTGAAGACGTATTTGGCGATGCCCGGGTGACGCGTCAGCGCATCGCCTGTGGTCACACCATCGCCCGTTACGACATTCACCACGCCCGGCGGAATCCCGGCTTCGATCACCAGTTCCGCGAGCGCGAGCGTGGACGCCGTCGCGTGTTCGGACGGCTTGACCACGATGGTGTTGCCGATCGCCAGACAAGGGGCGAGCGTGCCGGTCAGCATCATCAGCGGCGAGTTCCACGGGATGATCATGCCCACCACGCCGATCGGCTCACGCGTATTGAAATTCAACGTGTCGAGCTTGTTGACGGGAATGGTGTCGCCTTGCAGCTTGTCGGCCATGCCCGCGAAATACAGATACGAGTCGGGAATTGCGCGCATCTGTGCACGCATTTCCTTGAGCAGCTTGCCGTTATCGCGGCATTCGATGGCGGCGAGCGCATCGGCGTTAGCCAGCACCAGTTCGCCGAGCTTGCGCACCAGCTTGCCGCGCTCGGTCTGCGTCATGCGACGCCACGCGGGATTGACGAGCGCGGCCTGCGCGGAGCGCACGGCGCGGTCCACATCGACGGCGTCGGCCTGCGCGAACTCGTACCATTGACGGCCAGTCGTCGGGTCATAGCTCGGCACGTACTCGGCGCTATGCGGCGCGGTGAACTGCCCGTCAATAAACAACTGCTGGCGAGAGCCCTCCAGCGTTTGAATCGTCGTATGCATCGATTGACTCCAGGGTCAGACTTGGGAGAGTTGGGTCCACGGCTGCGCGTCGCTCACCATCGCGATGCGCCCGCCGTCGTGTGAATCCATGTAGATGCCGAAGTGGCCGCCTGCGGTCTCGCGCACATACCGGCGAACCATCGAGCGAATCTCGCGCGAAGCGATGTCGTCGAAGGGCAACTGGTCGAACGGGAAGAAACGGAACTGCGGCGGCAACTCGGCCTGCGAGAGCGGCTGCGCGAGACGTGCCCGGTACATCAGGTAACCGGGATCGCTCTCGGCGGTGTCGAACACCGAGTAGAGGAAGGTGTCGTGCGGCACCAGCGCCAGTTCGCCCCCACCGGCCAGCGGCAGACGCCCGTTGGTCAGGCGGCGGGGTGCGCTGGGCAGCACCCAGCCGCCCTTGCCATCCTGCGCTAGGAGCAGGCTGCCGTCGGCATCGATCAGATAGCCAACGATCATGTCGTGTGACGAAAGCCAGCCCGGCGGCAGCGGGTCCTTCACGTGGGCATAGCGACCACGGCAGAAGCCGAGCGGTGCGGCCGGGCTCGTGCCGAACGCCTGAATCCGGCCGATCAGGATCGCGTGATCGCCCGCGTCGACACGGTCATGCACGGTGCAGTCGAACCACGTCAGGCAGTCGGTGAGCACGGGGGCGCCGGTGTGAACCACATCGTGCCCCACGGCGGCAAACTTTTCCGCCGACTTCGATGCGAACAGGTTCGACACGTCGGTCTGCCCGTCATGCAGCAGATTGACCGCGAAGTGCTCAGTGCCCTGAAACACCGGATAACTCGCCGCCCCTTTGCCGACACACACCAACAACAACGGCGGATCGAGCGAGACGGACGTGAAGGAATTCGCCGTCATTCCACGCGGGCGACCCTCGTCGTCGCGCGTCGTGACGACGGTGACGCCGGTCACGAACGTGCCAAGTGCGCGGCGCAGCGCGACCGGATCAATCGCGGAAATCGCGCTCGCGGATTGTGCGGATTGAGCACCCGGGTTGGCCGGAGCGATAGCACCACCGGCGTCTGCCGTCTGGCGCTGTTTGGCGACAGCTTGCATGTCGTTCACCTCGAAACGTCATTACGTTGAGGTCAACGATATGCGAGGACTTTTTTGTCAGCTTCCGTCGATTCGCAGGAGAAGTGAAATCATTTACTCTCGATTGCGCGGCAGGGTTTTCATGGATGCCGTGGCACGCGAGCGCCAGCGCGTGGGGCAGACGCCGATTCCTTCGATGCCATGGACGCCATCGGTGACACCCCCCGCGTGAGCGTATGCAAGTGAATCGCAAGCTCTACCGCAAATCGCCGCTCGGGTGTTTCGACGTCGATGCCGAAGAGTTCCTGAATGCGTGTGAGCCGATAACGCAGAGTCGTCACGTGCAGCCCCATGGCGTCGGCGCAAGACTGACTGCGGCAGCCGGAGCGCAGATAGGCGGCCAGCGTCTCCAGATAAGGGGATCCGGACTGCTTGTCGTGCTCCACCAGCTTGCCGATGGTGCCATCGACGAAGCCGTGAACGTCGGACGAATCCGCCGCGCCCATGAGCATGGGCAACGGTCCCAGCCCCGGCATATCGAGCGGCCCGCTGCGGCCAAACTTGCGCGCCACGCGAATCATGCGCCAGCAGCGCTCCCACTCGCGCGCCAACGGCTCAAGCCCGTCGCACACGTCGCTCATCACCACGATGGGCTCACGCCCCAGCGAGCGCGCCAATGCCTCGCTCACGCGTCGGGCGAAACGCGTGAGCGCCACATCGTCCAACGCGCTGTCCTGCGGCACCAGACACACCAGCCCGCCCCCGACCGTCACGACATGCAAGGACACATTCAACTGACGCGCCAGCAACTCCACCGTGCTATGACTTTCCAGCGACAAATGACCTGCTGCCCGTCCCACCTCGGCTTGCCCGAGTTGATCGGGATAGTCGACGACCATCATGCGCAGCGGCGCATCCAGCGCCACGCCGAGACGGCGTGCGCGACCCAGCGCATCGTCCTCGTCGCGCCAGCGGCGTTCGACGATTTCGAAGAACAATTCGGTCAGCGTGCGCGTCTCGAAGCGGAACCGCACGACGCTGCGCATCAATTGGACGCTCAATGCAAAGCGCGCGCTTTCCAAAAGCAATTGCTGAAGGTCGCCCGGGGCTTCGTCGCCGAAGGTGAGCAGTGCGCCGACGAGATCGTCGTCGACGCTCAGGGGCTCGATGGCCGCACTGACGGTGGATTGGCCTGACTGCCGCCCGAGCGGCACGTCGAGACGCGACTGTCGGTAGCGCTGAAGTGCATCGCGCACGGTGCCGCCGAGTTCTCGCCCCTGCGCGCCGGCAAGCCATCGTGCCCAGGCGGCATCGTCCATTTGCGACGGTACCGGCGAGGCCGAGGCGTGCCACTGATTCGCAAGGAAATCGATCACGAGTACGGGCCGACCGAGCAACTCGCCCAGCGACGACGTTAACTGCTCCAGCGAGCCGCCGGCGAGCACGTCGCCAAGGAGCGTGCGTTGCGCTTCGAGCGTGCGTTGCAGCCGCTCGTGCGCCATCACCTGCGCGCGCTGACGGTGCGCCCGTTCGACGGCGATCGCCCCCAGATGCACGACCGTCGACATGAACGTCAGATCGTCGTCGCCGACGTCGCGCACCTTGCGCGACGCAACGGTCAGCACCATCGGGTGCCCTTCCGTATCGCGCGACGCCATGGGCAGCACGAGCACCGTGCGATAGCCGCGCTCGTGCGCCTCACGCCGATAGCCGGGGAATTGCGTACTCTCGAGCGCGTCGCGAATGTAGACCGGCTCGTTCGTCTGCAACGCGATGAGCGACGGACTGGTCGCAAGCTCCCAGCGGTCCTCGACGTGCTGCGGCAGCATGCTCGTCTCGTAGCGCGTAATCACGAGTCCGTAGCCATGCGCGAGATCGATGCTCATGACCGAGCCGAGATCCCAACCGCCTTGCTGCACCGCGCAACGCACGAGATCGCGAAACAGTGCCTCGATGTCTTCGTCGTTGCTGATCTGACTGGCGACATGGCGCAACGCCATGAGCCGCTGGTGTTGTTCCGGCATTGTCTGTCTCCTTGCCTGCGGAAAATCTACACCAAAGCGTCGGAAGAAAAAAAAGATCTTCCGACGATCCGGGGGAAGACCCGCCCCCCGCCGCGCAATAGCATGGGTCTCATCGGCGAGCCTCCGATGTTTGCCGCACGCGCCCCAGTCCGTCAGCGCACTTCCCCGACACCGCCACGCCGCACTCGCGGCGGGTTTTTGCACCGCAACAGGAGACACCCGTGAAACAAGAGCTGCGCAAGATCGCCACCTTTGTCGAGACGACCTACCGTGAAGGCGGCAAGGCGGCCGCCGACCCCGTCACGACCGTCGTCGTCGCCGCCGTGATTCGCAATCCGTGGGCGGGTCTTGGCTTCGTGGAGAACCTGCGTCCCGAGATCCTTCGTCTGGCGCCCGAGCTTGGCGCACTCATGACGCAACATCTCGTCGACGTGATGCCCGGCGATCGTGTTCAGGCCTACGGCAAGGCCGCCGTCGTCGGCACCAACGGCGAGATCGAACACGCCTCCGCCATCATCCACACGCTGCGCTTCGGCAATCTGTTTCGCAGCGCGGTGAGCGGCACGGCATTCCTGCCCTTCACCAACACGCGCGTCGGCCCCGGCGCGCTGGTGTCGGTGCCGATGATCCACAAGTCGGAAACCGGCAAACGCTCGCACTTCATCACCGCCACGTTCCAGATGACGGACGCACCGGCCGCAGACGAAATTCTGCTGGCCATCGGGGCGGCAGACGGCGGTCGTGTACACCCGCGCATCGCCGACCGCTTCCAGGACATGGAAGAGATGGCGAACGACGCAGCCGCCACCGCCTGAGCGAGCGCACGATGCCGCTCGTCATTGCCTTCCTTAGCCGGATGTCCGCCGACTATCAGCGTCCCTATCTCGACGCCTTGCGTGCGGCACTGCCGGGCGACATCGTCGCGCCGCTCGCCGAGCTTTCGACCGTCCAGCGCGAACAGGTGTCGGTTGCCATCGTCGCGAATCCGGACCCGGTCGACGTCGCCGATCTCCCCCGCCTTCTGTGGATCCAGAGTCTCTGGGCCGGTGTCGAATCGCTCGTCAGCACGCTACCGGTGGGCAGCCCGCCGATCATGCGGTTAATCGATCCGGAAATGTCTCGCACGATGGCCGAGGCCGTGCTTGCCTGGACCTACTACCTGCAACGCGACATGCCGCGTTACGCGAAGCAGCAGGCACGGCGCGAATGGCGGCAGCAAGCGTATCGCAAGCCCTCGCAAACGGGCGTCGGCTTACTCGGGCTCGGTGAACTCGGTCAGGCGGCTGCCGCAAGGCTGCGCGATGCCGGGTTTACCGTTCGCGGCTGGAGCCGCTCGCCCAAGGCGCTCGACGGCATCGAAACCCTTGCCGGGGACGACGGACTCGAAGCGATGCTCGCCGCGAGCGACATCGTCGTGAGCCTGATCCCGTTGACGGCCCAGACGCGTGGCATGCTCGACGTGCGGCGTCTGAATCTGATGAAGCCGGGTGCCGCGCTCATCAACTTCTCGCGGGGTCCTGTCGTTGTGACCGACGCCCTCATCGCTGCGCTCGACCGGGGGCATCTCTCGCATGCCGTGCTCGACGTTTTCGACGCGGAGCCGCTGCCGGTGACGTCGACGCTATGGGACCACCCATCGGTCACCGTGTTGCCGCACATCTCCGCTCCGACCGATCACGAAACGGCGGCGGCCGTCATTGCCGCCAATCTCCGGAATTTCCGCGCGACGGGTCGCATTCCCGGCAACGTCGATCTGGCGCGGGGGTACTGAGCGTGCACCGCAATTACGAAGCGCACGCACAGGCACCGCCCCGGTCGAGTACCGCGCGGCGCGCGATGGTATGCTGATCGGCCGACATTTCCCGGGGCGCGTCGGCATGGGCGACATGCTCTGTGTTTTCGTCCACGTGCAGGTCTGACGCGCCGCAGGACCCGAAGGTTTGCCTGACCATCCGTTCCCTCCAGCGCTGCGCCTATGGTGAAACTCGACCGCTTCGATATCGCAATTCTTCAGGTGCTGGCCCGTGAGGGTCGCATTACCAAGTCACGTCTGGCCGAACGGATTCACTTGTCGGTATCGCCCACGTGGGAGCGCGTGCAACGACTCGAAGCAGCAGGCGTCATTCGAGGCTATCGCGCCGATGTCGACTGGAGCGGCGTAGTGCAGGTGAGCCGCATCATCGTGGAAATCACGCTCGCGCGACACACCGCGCACGACATGAATCGCTTCGAAGCCCACCTTCGCGGAGCCCCCGAAGTCGTGCAATGTCATGCCACGGGCGGCGGCGTCGACTATATCGTGCACGTGCTCGCGCGCGACATCGACCACTACCAGCGCTTCATCGACGATCTGCTGATGGCCGACTTCGGCATCGAGCGCTACTTCACGTACATCGTCACGAAAGTCGTCAAGGACGACGGCAACGCCGTTCCCGGCTGGGTCGACCCGGACTGATCCGCTTGCGCCACCGGATGCGCGAAAATTTTTCTACGTGATGCCGTCAACTCAGAAAAAAACCGCAATCCGTACCCACCGATCAGAAAAAACATCGGCCTCGCGCCCCCGACAATCTCTGCATGACGAACGAATGCCATGCCAGGAGATTGCCGATGCTGCTCGACCACCCGGTGCTGTTCAAATCGCTGTGCTACATCGACGGCCGTTGGACGCATAGCGAGGACGCCGCGTCCATTGCCGTTGTCGATCCTGCCGATCAAACCACGCTCGGCCACGTGCCGATGCTCACGCGCGATCAGATTCGCGTTGCCGTCGACGCAGCCCAGCGAGCCTTCACCACGTGGCGCTGGACGCCCGCCGCAAAACGCTGCGCCACCCTGCTCCGCTGGCATGCTCTGATCGAACAACATGCCGACGACCTTGCCACCCTGCTCGCGCGCGAGCAGGGCAAGCCATTGCGCGAGGCGCGCGGGGAAATCGCTTATGGCGCGTCCTTCATCGCGTGGTACGCCCACGAGGCCTGCCGCCTCGATGGCCGCACCATCACCTCGCATGTCGACGGCGCCCAACTGGGCACCCTGCGCGAACCGGTCGGGGTCGCCGCACTCATCACGCCCTGGAACTTCCCCTTCGCGATGATTACGCGCAAGGCGGCGGCAGCATTGGCTGCCGGTTGCGCCGTCGTCGTGAAGCCCGCACATGAAACGCCATTCAGCGCGCTGGCGCTCGCGCAATTGGCCGATGAAGCCGGGCTGCCGCCGGGCCTGTTCAATGTGGTGCTGGGCGAGCCCGACATGGCCATGCGAACCCTCGTGGGCGACGCTCGCGTGCGCGCCGTGAGCTTTACCGGCTCGACGCGCGTCGGTCAGTTGGTTGCACAGGCTGCCGCTGCCAGCGGCGTGAAGAAGCTCGCGCTCGAACTCGGCGGTAATGCCCCGTTCATCGTGCTCGACGACGTAGATCTCGACGAGGCCGTGCGTATCGCCGTCGCCGCAAAGTTTCAGACGTCCGGACAGGATTGCTGCGCCGCCAACCGCATCTTCGTTGCTCGCGCGCGTTACGGTGCGTTCGTGGATCGCTACACGCAGGCCGTAGCAAAACTGCGCGTCGGCCCCGCCTTCGCGGAAAACGTCGACGTGGGTCCGCTCATTCATCAGGCGGCATTGGACGCGACCGCCCAGCGTGTGCAAGACGCTCGGCGCAAGGGCGCGCAGATCACCGTTGGCGGCGAACCCCATGTGCTGGGTGGCTGGTTCTACAGCCCCACCGTGGTGGCCGATGCCGCCCCCGGGATGCGCATTTACGACGAAGAGAACTTCGGCCCGATTTCGGCCGTATGCGCGTTCGACTCACTCGACGATGTCGTCGCGAAGGCCAACGACACCGAGTACGGCCTCGCTGCCTATGTGTGCGGGCGTCGCGTCGACGAAATCTTCACGCTGATCCGGCGGCTCGACTTCGCCATGGTCAGCGTGAACGGCGTGAAATTCACCGGCGCACCGGTTCCGTTCGGCGGAATGAAGGCGTCCGGGCTCGGGCGCGAGGGCGGCGTCGACGGCTTCGAGCCGTTCACCGAGACCAAGTACTTCTGCCTCGGCAATCTCGGCATCCCCGTGCACTACGCCTGACGCCAAGTTCACCGTCCTCGACGCATTCACGCCCCATCCACCTCATTGCTTCACTTCATCGACATCAAGGAGACGTCCCATGGCCGCTTCGACCGACCAATTGTTCGCGCAGGATCGCGCGCATTTCATGCACCCGTCCACCCACGCGGCCGACCATGCGAGCGGCACGCTGCCGGGCAAGATCATCCGCACCGCACAAGGCATGCACATTGAAGATCACGAGGGCCGCCGCTATCTCGACGCCTTCGCTGGCCTTTACTGCGTGAACATCGGCTATGGTCGCACCGAAGTGGCCGACGCCATCCACAAGCAGGCCACCTCGCTCGCCTACTATCACACGTACGTCGGGCATTCGACGGACGCCATCATCGAGCTGTCCAAACGCATCATCGACTGGTCGCCCGCGGGCATGAAGAAAGTGTATTACGGGCTCTCCGGGTCAGACGCCAACGAGACGCAGATCAAGATCGTCTGGTACTACAACAACGTGCTGGCTCGACCGCAAAAGAAGAAGATCATCTCGCGCGAGCGCGGTTATCACGGCTCCGGCATCGTGACTGGCAGCCTGACGGGTCTGCCGAGTTTCCATCAGCATTTCGATCTGCCGGTCGAGCGCGTGCATCACACCGTGTGCCCTCATTGGTACCGCAAGGCGCATCAGGGAATGAGCGAGCAGGCATTCGTTGCGCATTGCGTCGAGGAACTCGAAAAGCTCATCGCCCGCGAAGGAGCCGACACGATTGCGGCCTTCATCGGCGAGCCGGTGATGGGCACCGGCGGCATCATCACGCCGCCTGCCGGATATTGGGACGCCATCCAGGCCGTGCTGCGTCGTCACGACATTCTGCTCATTGCCGACGAAGTGGTTTGCGGCTTCGGCCGTCTCGGCTCGCCGATGGGCTCGCAACACTACGGCATGACGCCCGATCTCATCACGATTGCCAAGGGTCTGACCAGCGCCTACGCCCCACTCTCGGGCGTGATCGTCGGTGAACGTGTCTGGGACGTGATCGAGCGCGGCGCCCGCGAACACGGCCCGATGGGACACGGCTGGACCTACTCGGGTCATCCGATCTGCGCTGCCGCCGCACTCGCCAATCTCGATATTCTGGCGCGCGAGAACCTGACGCAGAACGCCGCCGACGTCGGCCGATACTTCGGTGAGAAGCTGCACGCCGCGTTCGACGCACATCCACTCGTCGGGGAAGTACGCAACGTCGGCATGCTCGCCGCCGTCGAATTCATGGCCGATGGTGCAGCGCGTCAGCCGTTCGATCCCGCCATGAAGATCGGCGCACGTATCTCGGCCGCCGCGCTCGCACGCGGCATGATCGCGCGCGCCATGCCGCACGGCGACATCCTGGGCTTCGCGCCGCCGCTGATCGCCACGCGGGCGGACGTCGACGAGATGGTGAGCATCGCGCGCGCTGCGGTCGACGATGTGGCAGAGCAGGTGCTGCGCTGAGCGCAATCGGCGAGTCGTGCGGATGATTGCCGCGATGGATCATGGATGACGTGCTGCGCGGGCAACCGGAACGCTCCGGCGCACGGCGCACGTCGCAATACCGTGCACATCGCAGGACATATCGCGCGCCCTCTCCATCGGTTCGTAGGATGACCTCCCTTTTCGACAAAGCTTTAATGGGATGACACAGTGGCCTGTTCTGGGGGGACTCAGGGGCCACTTCTCCACTCCCATCCTCCCGAGGTACCGTGCATGTCCATCGAATCGCTGATTGAGGCCGATCGCCAGTTCCTGATCCATCCTGTAGCCGACTACCGGGCGCATGAGGCGCGAGGGGCGACGGTGCTCACCAGCGGCAACGGGGCCTGGCTGCACGATGCCAACGGACACGCGCTGCTCGACGGGTTTGCCGGGCTGTGGTGCGTGAATACCGGCTACGGGCAGGCGTCTATCGTCAAGGCCGCCACCGAGCAGTTGAACCGGCTGCCTTATGCCACGGGCTATTTCGGCTTCGCTTCGGCACCCGCCATCAAGCTGGCGCAGAAGCTCGTGGAACTCGCGCCGCCGTCGCTGCAGCACGTGTATTTCACGCTTGGCGGGTCGGACGCCGTCGACGCCGCCGTGCGCTTCATCACCCATTACTACAACGCCATCGGCAAACCGTCGAAGAAGCATTTCATCGCGCTGGAGCGTGGATATCACGGCTCGTCGTCGACCGGCGCAGGACTCACCGCCCTGCCTGCGTTTCACCGCAACTTCGATCTGCCGTTGCCGACACAGCATCACATCGCATCGCCCTATCCCTATCGCAGCGCCACGCCCAACGATCCGCAGGCCATCATCGCCGCGTCGGTCGCCGCGCTCGAAGCCAAGGTCGGCGAGTTGGGGGCCGAGCATGTCGCTGCGTTTTTCTGCGAACCGGTGCAAGGCTCCGGAGGCGTGATCGTGCCGCCCAGGGGCTGGCTGCGTGCCATGCGAGACGCCTGCAAGAAGCTCGACATTCTGTTCGTCGCCGACGAAGTCATCACCGGATTCGGTCGCACCGGGCCGATGTTCGCCTGCGAAGCGGAAGACGTCTCGCCCGATCTCATGACGCTGGCCAAGGGGCTGACGGCCGGTTATGCACCGATGGGCGCCGTGCTGATGTCCGACGCCATCTATCAGGCCATGGCCGATGCCGCGCGCGGCACGCCCGTCGGTCATGGACAGACGTACTCGGCGCATCCGGTCAGTGCGGCCATCGGTCTGGCTTGCCTGAAGCTCTATGACGAAGGCGGCTTGCTCGCGAACGGTCAGGCGCAGGCAAAGGCATTCGCCGACGGTCTGGATGCCTTTCTCGAGCACCCGCTGGTCGGCGACTCCCGTCATCGCGGTCTGCTCGGTGCGCTCGAACTCGTGGCCGACAAGTCGACACGCCAGCGCTTTGACGCGTCGCTGAACCTCCCCGAGCGGATCGGCGCTGCCGCGTATCGGAACGGCGTGATTTTCCGCGCGTTCGGCGACAACATTCTCGGCTTTGCTCCCGCCCTTTGCTATACGGCGGACGACGTCGCCGAACTCTTCGCTCGCGTGCGCACGACGCTCGACGAAGTACTCGACGCCGCCGATGTGCGCGCCGCGTTGCGCGGTTGATGTCCGCTGATGGATCTGCTGATGCGCCACGGCTACACCCGATAACTTCTGCCCCGCTTTCCCGGAGATTCGTTCGAATGCCGCTTTCCCTGTCACGCCCCGATTTGATGCGCCGTCAGAACCTGATCAACGGCGAATGGACCAACGCCCGCGATGCCGGTCGCTACGCCGTGCACGACCCCGCCAGCGATGCGTTGCTGGCAGACGTTGCCGACAGTACGGCCACCGATGCCCGCGCCGCCACTGACGCCGCCTGCCGCGCGTTGCCCGCGTGGCGCGACAAGCTACCGCGCGAGCGCGCCGAAGTGCTCAAGCGCTGGCACGCACTCATTCTTGGGAACGCCGACGATCTGGCCCGGATCATCTCGCTCGAACAAGGCAAGCCGCTGGCGGAGGGGCGTGGGGAAGTGGCGTATGGGGCGTCGTACGTCGACTGGTTCGCGGGGGAAGCGACGCGTGTCTATGGCGACCTGATTCCGCAACAACAGCCCGGAAAGCGCATGTCGGCGGTGAAGGAGCCCATTGGCGTCGTCGCCGCCATCACGCCGTGGAATTTCCCGCTCGCGATGATTGCCCGCAAGATCGCCCCGGCGCTGGCCGTGGGCTGCACCGTGGTTGCAAAGCCCGCCGAAGACACACCACTCACGGCGCTCGCCCTCGCGGCGCTGGCCCTCGAAGCCGGCGTGCCGCCGGGCGTGTTGAACATGATCACGGCGTCGCGCACGCAAGGCATTGACGCCGTGGCGGATTGGCTCGCCGACGAACGCGTGCGCAAGGTGACGTTTACCGGATCGACTGCAGTCGGGGTGCATCTCGCGCGTGAATCGGCGGGCACGCTCAAGAAGCTGTCGCTCGAACTTGGCGGGAATGCGCCGTTCATCGTGTTCGACGATGCCGATCTCGATGCGGCGGTCGCGGGCTTAATGGCGTCGAAGTTCCGCAATGGCGGACAAACGTGCGTGTGCCCGAATCGAGTGTATGTGCAAGCGGGTGTCTACGACCGGTTCGCTGAGTTGCTGTCGCAGCGCGTGAGCGCGCTGCATGTGGCACCGGCCAGCGACGCACAGGCGCAGATCGGTCCGATGATCAATCGTCGGGCAGTGGAGAAGATCAGTCGTCATGTCGAGGATGCGCGCTCTCATGGGGCCCGCACGCTGACCGGTGGCACGACGCTGCCGTCGCTCGGGCCGCATTACTTCGCACCGACCGTGCTGGCCGATGTGAACGACGAGATGCTCGTCTGCCGTGAGGAAACCTTTGGGCCGGTGGTGCCGCTGTTCCGTTTCGACACCGAGGATGAAGTGATTCAACGCGCCAACGACACGCCGTTCGGGTTGGCCGCCTACTTCTACACGCAGAACATGCGCCGTGCCGAGCGAGTGGCACGGCGTCTCGAAGCCGGTGTCATCGGTATGAACGAAGGCGCCGTCGCGAGCGAAGCCGCGCCGTTCGGTGGCGTGAAGTCCTCCGGCTATGGACGTGAGGGCTCGAAGTATGGGCTCGACGATTACCTGTCGATCAAGTACGTCTGCCAGGGCGGGCTGGACTGATGATTTTGATGAGCGCGACCTGCTTGGCGATCCGGTTCAAAGTTCAGTGAATCTCGACATCTGGTCGCTCACCGGCTCACTCAGATAACTGACACTGCCCGGCCAGCCGGACATGAGGCAGCTTCCGGCCAAGCGCGGGTGAGCATTCCCACCACACAGCATTACGTATGAGCGATTTCCTAAGGCACCTCCCGCAGATCCGTGGCATCAAAGGCGAACGCGCGAATGTCGGCCTGTCCGCCGCATGTCGTGCATCGCGCAGCTTCATGCGCCGCAATGCGTCATGTCGCGCCCGCCTCTCCCGCGTAGCTTGCTACGACGGGAAGCTCCACGAAGAACAATTGCATACCGAGGTACCAGGAGATGAACGAACTTGCCGCAACCGTCACCCGCCCATGGGCGATGTCCGCCCGCGACGCCTGCGTGCTGCTGGCCAATGCCATCCTGATGGTGGCGCTCATTGCCCTCTTGCCGTTCGACGACAAGACCAACCGTGGACTCGCACTCACCGTCTTCATCGCCGTGTTGTGGCTGTCCGAAGCCGTCCACCTGACGGCCACGGCATTGATGGTGCCGGTCCTTGCCGTACTGCTCGGCATTCTCGAAGTCCCCACCGCGTTGACGTCGTTCGCCCACCCGATCGTTTTCCTGTTCTTCGGCGGCTTTGCGCTGGCCACCGCCATGCGTATTCAAGGCCTCGACCGCTTCCTCGCGAACCGGCTCCTGACACTCGCTGGCGGACGCATGAATCGGGCCGCGATCATGCTGTTCCTCACCACCGCAATGCTGTCGATGTGGGTCAACAACACGTCGACGACCGCCATGATGTTGCCGCTGGCCATGGGCATCCTCTCGCAACTCGACGCCAGTCGCGACCGCCGCACGTTCACCTTCCTGCTGCTCGGCATTGCGTATAGCGCCAATATCGGCGGACTGGGCACGGTCGTCGGCAGTGTTCCCAACGCCATGGTCGCGTCGCATTTGGGCATCGACTTCCTGACGTGGGCCAAATTCGGCGTGCCTTTGGTCGCCGTGCTGCTGCCGCTGATGATTGTCACGACGTATGTGGTGTTGCGCCCGCGTCTGGACCAGAAGGTCGACCTCGACGCCGAGCCGATGACGTGGACCGGCCAGCGCATCGCCGCCGTCGGCATCTTCGGATTGACGGTCATGACCTGGATCTTCAGCCAGCAAATCTCGGTGTGGCTCGGCGGCGTCAAGCAGCTCGACACGCTGATCGCCCTGCTCGCCGCCATCCTCATCGCGACGACAGGCGTCGCCTCATGGAAGCAGATTCAGGAACACACCGACTGGGGCGTGTTGCTGCTGTTCGGCGGCGGCCTCACCCTGAGCGTCGTGCTGCGCGATTCGGGCGCGAGCGTCGTCATGGCAAAGGCCGTATCGAGCGCTTTTGCGACCAGCCCGACGCTTGTCGTTCTGCTGATCACCGCTGCGTTCATCGTCTTTCTCACCGAACTGACGAGCAACACCGCCAGCGCAGCGATTCTCGTGCCGATCTTTGCTGCGATCTCGGTCTCGCTCGGCATGCCCGAAGCGCTGCTGACGATGGTGATCGGCATCGGCGCGTCGTGCGCCTTCATGCTGCCGGTGGCTACGCCACCCAACGCCATCGTGTTCGGCACCGGCTGCGTGCCGCAACGCTCGATGGTCGGCGCAGGATTCGTCATCAACATCGTCTGCATCCTTGTGATCACGGGCTTCGCGTGGGCGCTCTGGCGCTAATGGCGTGAGCCGGGGGGCGACCTCTCGTGCCCCTCCCCTCGGACGCTCAGACAGACTCGTCACACGGAGCCGGTACAATCTAGGAAAAATACCTCCGGCAATCCGTTGCGATGATGTCTGCTTCACCTGCCCGAACTGTCCAATCCATGCTTTCTTTACGTCCTGTGCGCGGTGCTCTGGCACTCGCCGCACTCACCGCAGTGCTTGCCGGTTGTGCAGGCACGCGACCCGGCGCATTCTCGGCCTCCCCGGCAAGCCCGCAGCCCCCCCGCGCTGCGACGACGTCGCCGATGAGCACCGCCTCCGCCGCTGCGTCCACCGAAACACCGCAGGCCGTCGCGCCGCTGCCGTGGTGTGTGCAAACCTCGCTGCGTGAAGAAGACGACCTCATGCGCAACTTCGGCGGCATTCCCGCTGGCGTTCGCAAGATCGAGGAAACCCGATTCATCGCCAGCTACGACCGCGTCACGGGCAAAGTCGGCCCGCTCGATAACGGCAATCGCTTCGTGATGGAATTCGACGCACAGGGTCACCTGCTCGCCAGCACCGATCGCGGCCGCTATACCTACGACGCCGATGGCCGTCTGTACAGCATCAACGGCAGTAGTGTCGACTGGCAAGGGCCGGACGAGTGGATCGTGCACGCAACACGGCATCCCGCTTGGAAGGAACAGGTGCGTCAGGAAGACGGGCGTCTGGAATGGACGCGCACGCTGGTGTCCAGCTCGAACAGCCTGCGCCATCGCCGCCCCGGCACGCTTCAGGCGCGTCAGTTCGACGACGAATGCTTCGCGCTGTCGCGTCAGTGGGAAGCGCCGAACGAGGCGCGTCAGGTGATTACCGCCGACGGGCGCGCCCGCCCGGCACCGAAGATGGTGTCGTATCGCACGTTCGCCAACGTGGAGCGCAAGCCCGATGGCGGACGCATCGTGCGCGACAACGGCGCGGCCGCCTTCATCGATGGTCAATGGCTGCCGCTCGCGTGGGACAACGAGGTCTCGGAGTACTCGCCGCGCCACGAACTCATCCGCGTGACCCGCACCGACGCGGCCACCGGCGAGCGCCACGTCTCCGAATACCACTACAAGTACGACAGCCACGGCAACATCGTGCGTATCGTCATTACGGCCCCCGGCGACCGAGTCGATCCGTTCGCGAATGTCTTCGTGCGAAAGCTGACCTACTTCGATACCACGGTGGCAGCACCCGCTTTACCGGCGACCCCGGCTGCGTCACCGGCACCGGCCGCTGAATCGACCGCACCGGCCAGCAGCGATAAACTTACGTCGGCAAAGTAAAGCGGAACGTCGCGCCCTGCGCTGCCTGACCGGACGTGTCCACCAACGTGATGCGCCGGTCGTGCAGTTGCAGGATGCGATGCACGATCCGCAATCCCAGTCCGCCCTCGCGGCGCGCCCCGCCGACAGTGAACGGCCGCTCGAACAAGCCCTCACGCGCACTCTCCGGAATCCCGGGACCCGTATCGCTCACCCGAACTTCGATCTCCGAACCGGCCGGTGCTACCGCCACCGTAATCTCGCCGCCGGACGGCGTATAACGCAGCGCGTTTTCCAGCAAGTTCGTGAAGACCCGCTCGATCAGACCGAGGTCGGCCCGCGCCGCCGGAATCTGCGGCGCGAGTTGCGCACGCAACGCCACACCGCGCGACTCGGCGCTCAGCTCGAATTTCTGGAAGACGTCCTGTATCAGATCCGTCACGGAGAAAGGCTCCAGCTCCGGCTGCACAAACCCATGCTCAAGACGCGCCAGCTCGAACAACGACTGCGCCAGCGCACCGACCTTGCGACTCTGATCCAGCGCAATGCCGAGATAGCGCCGTCGCTCGTCGGGCGTGAGCGTCGCGTCCTTGAGCGAAAGCGTCTCAAGATAGCCATGCAGCGACGAAAGTGGCGTGCGTAAGTCGTGGGAGATGTTGGCGATGAGTTCGCGCCGTTCCTGATCCTGACGCGTCAGCGTACGCCATTGCGTGCCCAGACGCTCGGCCATCTGACGGAACGCCCGCTCCAGCACCGTGATCTCGTCGCTCGGACGCGCCTGCTCCGCCGCCAGCGCATCCGTCGACAGGGCGGGCACCGGTGGAGGTGCGGCATCGATGTCGAAATCGCGCACGGTCTCCGTCAGACGCCGCAGGGGACGCGTAATGAGCGCAAACGCCGCCAGACCCGCAATCAGACACAGCGCCGCGACGAGACCGATCGACCACAGCGCCGTATTGAGTGCCGCACTCGTCGCCCCGCGTTCGGCAAACCGGTCGTGCGCCTCGCCCAGCAGCACGACGTAGACGTAACCCACTTCGCGCCCGTCCACGCGCAACGGCGCGGCGCTGAAGACTTTGCGCACGTCGGCGTTGCGCGGGTCGTCGCCGTAGATCGGCAGCGCCTCGCCGTCGATCAGACGATGCACCGGTCCGAGATCGACCTGCATGCGACGCACATGCCCTTCCGGCGCAGCGTGCCCCGTAATGCGCCCCTGTTCGTCGAGCAGATAGACTTCGACGCTCGGATTCACGACCATCAGTTGCCCGAACAGACGTCGCACCGCATCGGGCTTCATGCCGTTCGCATCCATTAACTGCGCGTTGGCGGCGATGTGCTCGGCCAGTCCACGCGAGAGCCCCTGAATCACTTCGGCTTCGTGCATGCGGTTCGCCTGCACCTGCATCCATGCCGACGTGCCGCTGCACACAATCAGCAGCACGGCGAACACGAGCGACAGGCGTTGAGTCAGGGAGAGATTCCAGCGACGCATCATGCGGCTCCTGCGTCGGTGCCGCCGCCAGTGCCCGCACCCTCTGGCGCGCCGTCGTTCGCGAACTTGTAACCGCGTCCCCAGACGGTGAGGATGCGCGTGGGCTGCGCGGGATCGGCTTCGATCTTGGCGCGCAGCCGGTTGATGTGCGTGTTCACCGTGTGTTCGTACCCTTCGTGCTGATATCCCCACACGGCGTTAAGCAGATCCATGCGCGAAAACACTTTGCCAGGCTGACGCGCGAAGAAGTACAGCAGATCGAATTCGCGCGGCGTGAGATCGAGCAGCTTGCCGCCAAGTGTGGCCTCGCGCGCAATCGGGTCGATAAACAGTCCGGCAATCGCCAGACTGCCCGCCTCCATGCGGGCGTTACGGGCCAGCGCATCCACGCGGCGCATCAGCGCCTTGACCCGCGCGACCAGCTCCAGCACCGAAAAGGGCTTGGCAAGATAGTCGTCTGCGCCCAGCTCCAGTCCTAGAATCCGGTGGACCTCGCTGGAGCGAGCACTGGTGATGATGATGGGGGTGTAGCGGGTCATCTGCCGCGCTTGTCGGCAGATTTCCAGCCCGTCGACGCCGGGCAGCATGAGATCGAGGATCAGGGCGTCCCAGCCGCCTTCGGCTAGCCGCCGCAGGCCCTCGTTGCCATCGGCGCAATGCACGACCTCGAACCGCTCGTCGCGCAAATGCAGCGTGAGCAGGTCGGCAATATGCACGTCGTCTTCGACGAGCAGGACACGGCGCGGCGATTCCATCGGACGGGAAGCTCCCGGAAAGTGAGTCTTGAAGGCCCCATTGTGCGCAGATCGCGCCCCTGGAGGTATCACGAATTGTTTAATTTTACGTGAGGACTTTGCCATCGCCGGGGGACTAACCTTCAGTCATCGATCCGGCACGGATCCCCTCTGTGCCGTACCACCGCCGTCGCGCTCCCCAGCTTATGGCGGCGGGGCCAGCCCGTGCCGGATCGTCCCACTGACCGGAGGATGTTATGAGATTGTCCGATTTGTACCCGCCCAAACCCCGGACGCCCGCCACACCGACGACGCAGCCCGCACGTGCAGTGGCGACCAGCGCCGCCCCGACACCCGCGCGCCGCCTGTTTCTGCTGAGCGCGTCGGCCGCAGCCGCCGCCGTCGCCGCCGGGTTAGTGCCGCGCCTGGTGCGCCCGGCCGTAGCGGCCGAAGGCGCCAACAACACCGAACACTTCGAGGTGACCTTCAGCGACGCCGAATGGCGCAAACGCCTCTCTGCTGGCCAGTACGAGATCCTGCGTCAGGAAGGCACCGAACGGCCATACTCCAGCCCGCTCAACGACGAACACCGTGCGGGCACCTTTGCCTGTGCGGGCTGCGCGCAACCGCTGTTCTCGTCGCGCACCAAGTTCGACAGCCACACCGGCTGGCCGAGCTTCTGGACGCCGCTCGACAAGGCCGTGGGCACCCATACGGACCGGAGCTTCGGCATGGTGCGCACGGAAGTGCATTGCAGCCGTTGCGGCGGCCACCTGGGCCACGTCTTCGACGACGGTCCCAAACCGACCGGCCTGCGCTACTGCATGAACGGTCTTGCGATGACGTTCCTTCCGCAAGCCGCCTGATATCGGTCCACTACGACGTAACCCCTAATAAAAGCTCGCAGCGCCCGCACGTCGGACGCCGCTCAAGGAGCGCTTCATGACTTTGCTCATCCTTGCCTACCTCGGCGGGATTCTGACGATCGTCAGCCCGTGCATCTTGCCGGTGCTGCCGTTCGTGTTCTCGCGTGCCGGTCAGTCGTTCTCACGCAGCGTGCTGCCCATGCTCGCGGGCATGGTGCTGATGTTCGCGCTGGTCGCCACGCTGGCCGCCGTCGGCGGCAGCTGGGTCGTGCAGGCCAACCAGTACGGCCGCTGGCTCGCGCTCGCCCTCGTCGCAGTGTTCGGCGCGACGCTGCTCTTTCCGAAGCTGGCCGAACGCCTTACGCACCCGCTCGTGTCGCTGGGCAACCGTCTGACGCAATCCGCGCAGGGCGACGACACCGCCGCAGGCGAGTCCAAGGGCACCGGCCCGGGTGCGTCGTTCCTGCTCGGCATTGCTACGGGCCTGCTCTGGGCACCGTGTGCCGGCCCGATCCTCGGCCTTGTGCTGACGGGCGCCGCACTGCAAGGCGCGAGCGTCGGCACGACACTGCTGCTCGTCGCGTACGCCGCAGGTGCCGCCACGTCGCTCGCACTGGCGCTGCTCGTCGGTGGACGCGTCTTCGCCACCATGAAGCGCTCGCTTGGCGCAGGCGAGTGGATTCGCCGCGTGCTCGGCGGCCTGATGCTCGCGGGCGTCGGCGCCATTGCCCTCGGCCTCGATACGGGCGTGCTGGCACAGGTCTCGACGGCCTCGACCGGTGGCATCGAACAGCGTCTGGTCGATCAGTTGGGCGCACGTCGGAATGCCAATGGCACCGACAGTGGCAGCGCACCACAGGCGCCGCAAGCCGATGCGAACAACGCCATGGTCCGCACCGCCGCGAATGAACCCGCGCCGCTGCCGGTCGAGGGGCAGTTGCCTTCGCTCGACGGTGCTGTCCAATGGCTCAACTCGCCCCCGCTCACAGCACAGGCACTGCGCGGCAAGGTCGTCCTCGTCGACTTCTGGACGTACTCGTGCATCAATTGCCTGCGCACCCTGCCCTACGTGAAGGCGTGGGCACAGAAGTATCGCGATCAGGGCTTGGTCGTCATCGGCGTGCATGCCCCCGAATTTGCCTTCGAGCGCGACATCAACAACGTGAAGAAGGCGGTGAACGATCTGGGCGTCGACTATCCGGTTGCCATCGACAACAACTACGCCATCTGGCGCGGTTTCAACAATCAGTACTGGCCCGCGCACTATTTCGTCGACGCACAAGGCCGCGTGCGCTACCACCACTTCGGCGAAGGCAATTACGCCGAGTCGGAGCGCGTGATCCAGCAATTGTTGCGCGAAGCCGGTGCGAAACAAGTCGCGGACAGCATCGCCGATGTGAAGGCCGCCGGTGTCCAGCAAGCGCCCGACATGAGTGACGTGCGCTCGCCGGAGACGTATGTCGGGTACGAACGCGCCGAAAACTTCACGTCGCCGGGCGGTGCGGTGAAGGACGCCGTCAGCGACTATCGCGCGCCGACCTCACCGTCGCTGAACAACTGGGGGCTTGCCGGACGCTGGAATGTCGGCCCGGAACAAGCCACGGCAACGCAAGCCGGAGCACGTATCGTCTATCGCTTCCATGCCCGCGATCTGCACCTCGTGCTCGGGCCGGACGCCAACGGCAAGCCCGTGCGCTTTCGTGTTGCGGTAGACGGCCAGGCCCCGGGCAACGCGCATGGCACCGACGCGGCAGCCGACGGCACGGGCACCGTGACCTCGCAGCGTCTCTATCAATTGGTGCGCCAGACGGGCGACGTGCAAGACCGCACGTTCACCATCGAGTTTCTCGATCCGGGCGCATCGGCTTATGCATTCACGTTTGGTTGAGCGAACCAACATGTCCCTTATTTCCGTTACCGCTGGGAGTTTGAAATGATCCAGTCCAATTCGCAGCATCACAGTCAGAAGTCGCCAGCATCGCGCCTGCGGCGCGTATTGCTCGGCGCTGCCGCCGTCGCCTCCGGGGTCTTCGCGTGGCAGATCGGCGCGTACGCCTTCGGCGGCGCGGAGCCGTCCGTTGTCATCGCCGCACCGAAGCTCGACGAGCCGTCGACCGGCGCGCGCACCGAAACAGCGGTCTTCGCAGGCGGCTGCTTCTGGGGTGTGCAAGGTGTCTTCCAGCACGTGAAGGGTGTGATGAAAGCAGAGTCCGGCTACGCCGGGGGCACCGCCAAGACCGCCGATTACGAGACCGTGAGCAGCGGCACGACGGGACACGCCGAGTCGGTGCAGGTGACGTTCGACCCGCAGCAGGTGTCTTACGGCAAGCTGCTGCAAATTTACTTCTCGGTCGCCCATAACCCGACGGAGGTGAATCGTCAGGGTCCGGACAGCGGCACGCAATACCGCTCGGCCGTGTTCCCGATGACCGACGCACAGCGACAGGTCGCAACCGCCTACATCGCGCAGCTCGACGCCTCGCACGCCTACAGCAAACCCATCGCAACGAAAGTGGAGAAATACTCAGGTTTCTATGCCGCCGAGACCTATCATCAGGACTTCCTGACGGAGCACCCGAACTATCCGTACATCGTGATCAACGATCTGCCGAAGGTGAAGGACCTCAAGCGTGTCTTCCCCACGCAGTACCGCGACACACCGGTCCTCGTGAAAACCGCGTCGGCGAAGTAATCGACGCATCCAGCGCACAGCCGGTCATTACACCGGCTATGCGCTGGCAATTTGCTGGCAAGGCACATCACCGCAGCCCGTTCGCTGCGGGAGTCGCCGCCCCAACCATTAGCGCTCGTCCGACAGCTTGTACACACGCAGACGATGACCGTCGGGGTCCGATGCCACGAACGTCCGGCCGAAGTCCATATCCGTCGGCGCTTGCAGGATCGTGATGCCGCGTGCGCTCCAGTCTTCCCACGTCGCGTCGACGTGTGCTTTGGACTGCACAGGAAACACTACCTCGCTGCCACCTGGTGGCGCGATGACCGTCGGCGCCACCGAATAGCGCGCCCACAACCCCAGCTTCATACCCGTAGGCAGCGTGAATAACGCAAACCCCGGCGACGCTTCGACCGGCTCCATGCCGAACAGCTCGGCGTAGAAACCCGCGCTTTCGGGGGGACTCGCGACATACAAATTGACCATATCCGGATGCAGCATGACAAGCTCCTGTCGTTCGTTATCAATGACGTTCTCATCGACAGCACGGCATCGGTCACTCGGAGAATGAAAGCCGTTGCGCGCTGCCATGGACGCCATCGTACGAAGCGATGCTGTCAGATTTTGTCAGCAGTCGAACGCCGATTTCAAACGTGAATTCGATGCATCCGAGGGTGGATTTTTCTCATACTTCGGGGTGCATCGGATCGCCGGGAACCCTCATTCGACTCAACCCTTTCCGGTCGTCTCACGCCACGCCTTGAGCAAGGTGCGGCGTCCGCGCGGATAACGGGTGTCGGCAACGGTCATGGCTTCGATGCGGTCGGCGCGGAAGCTGCGGAAATCGTCGCGCAACTCGCACCACGCGAGGATCATGCGAACGCGATCGAAGAAGCCCAGCGCGAACGGCCAGACAATGCGCTCGGACAGACGTCCGGCCTCGTCTCGATAGGACAGATGAAGTTTGCGCTCGGCGCGAATGGCCTCGCGAATGTCGGTCAGATCGACGATCATCAGTGGCAGCGGATCGCCCGGCCCGATGAGCAATGTCGATGCCTCAAGCGAGGTGCGCAGGTCCGACGGCAGTACCGCCGCGATTTTCGCCAAGGCATTCGCCGCCGCATCGGCCAACGCTCCGTCGGTGCGCTTGGCGACCCACCGCGAGCCGAGCACGATCGCTTCGATCTCCTCTTCCGAGAACATCAGCGGCGGCAACATGAAGCCCGGTTTGAGGACGTACCCCAACCCCGGCGCCCCCTCGATATGCGCGCCCTGCGACTGCAATTCGGCGATGTCGCGATAGAGCGTGCGCAGGCTCACACCCAGCGAACTGGCGAGCGCAGCCCCCGGCACCGGATAGCGGTGACGGCGCAGCAATTGCATGAGGGAGAAGAGACGTTGTGTGCGAGACATGGCGCGTCATTATGCGCCATGTCCCGCCCGATGCGATGCCCTGCGGTGGGTCGGATCGGCTTCCGCCTTACACCGTGCGCATTACTTCTGACGCAGTTGCTTGACGATCTCGGAGTTCACGTCGCCCGCCTGCCCGCCGTAGGCCACGCGCAGGTAGTTGGTCAGCTCGGAGATCTGCGCATCGGTCAGACGTTTGTCGAAGCCCGGCATGTCCTGCATCGCTTCCAGCCCCGGGAATTTCTGCGCTTCCACGCCATCGAGAATCGTGATGATGAGATTGCGCGGATCCTTCTGACGCACGGTCGAATTGCCCAGCATCGAGACCGCCACATGGGGCTTGCCGGTGCCGTCCGCTGCATGACATCCGGCGCATACGGCCAGGTACATATTGCGTCCCGCCATCAGCTTGCTCGTGTCGGGGTTCTGCGGCAGCGGCTTCGGTGCAGGCGGTGCGTCGCCGAGCAGATACGTCGAGAGCGACCGCAGGTCGTCCGGCGTGAGGTACTGCGTACTCAGATGCACGACCGGATACATCTCGCCGAACGCCGAGCCTTGCGGCGCAATGCCCGTGCCGAAGAACGTTTGCAGGTCTTTCACCGTCCAGCCGCGTGCGGCCAGCGCCTCAGGCGTCAGATCGGGTGCGGCGATACGTGCGAGCGCAGCGCCGCCGAGCGGCTTCGCTTTGTCCAGTTGACCGAACGTGCCGCGCGGCGTGTGGCATTCCGCGCAGTGTCCCAGTGCGTTGGCGAGATAACGCCCGCGCAGCCAGTCCGCCGATTGGCCCTTCGACGCATCGGGCAGCGTGTCCTTGAGGAACATCCAGTCCCACGCGCGCATGGCGATGCGGACGTTGTACGGGAACGAAAGGTCGTGCTTGCGGTTGGGCACGGCGGCCGGTTTCACCGACATCAGGTAAGCGTAGATGGCGTCGCTGTCCGCGCGCGTCATCTGCCGGTAGGACGTGTACGGCATGGCCGGGTACAACGCCTTGTCGGGCGCGACGCCGTCATGCAGCGCACGGTAGAACTCTTCGGCCGTCCAGCCGCCGATGCCGTTCGTCTTGTCCGGCGTGATGTTCGTGCCATAGAACGTGCCGAACGGCGACTTGAGCGGCACGCCACCGGCGAACGGCGCACCGTCCGCACTCGTATGGCACGCCGCGCAGTCGGCCGCGCGCGCCAGATACTTGCCCCGAGCAATCAGCTCGGACGGGGCGGCCAGTGTCGTGGCTGGCGCGGCTGCGGCGGCCGGGACGGAGGATGCGGACGATGCCGCAGCAGGCGCGTCTGCCGCCATCGCGCTCGTCACGAGCGATGGCACCATCGATGTCTTCGGCTGCGGCGGCTGGCCGGGCTCGGGCGGCTTCGGCATCGTGGAGTCGTTGCACGCGCTCACGAGCATCACGGCGGCGAGACACGCCGCGCGAACGCTCCATCGGGTGACGCGCGTCAGGTGCATGGCAGTTTCCCTCATTTCGCGCCCCTCACTTCGAGTCCTTGATGCAACCGGGCGTCTTCAGCACGACGTCGCGCACGGCCTCGTAATAGCGCACATAGCCCGTGCACCGGCAGATCTGATCGTTCAGTCCGTCGGTGATCGCGGCCTCCAGATCGGCGCGCGCAATCGGGTTGCGCTTGAGCCGCTCGATGAGCACCGTTGCCGCGTTCACGAAGCCCGGTGTGCAGTAGCCACACTGAAAGCTGAAGTGATCGAGGAACGCCTGCTGGATGGGTGCGAGCGTGACCTTGCCGTCGGTGTCGCGCGTCGCGTGGCCTTCCACCGTACGTACGGTCTTGCCGTCGAAATAGTTCGCGCCGGTAATGCAGGTGCGCACCGTTTCGCTGGTGCCATCGGCGTGATCGACGATCACCACGCACGCGTGGCAAATGCCCTGCCCGCAGCCCAGACGCGAGCCGGTCAGGCCCAGCGTCTCGTGCAGGAAGTCGATCATCATGAGACCGGCGGGCACGTCCATCGGGCCGTGCGACTCGCCGTTGACCTTGACCGTGACGGGCAGCGTCTCCCACGGCTTCTTGCCGCTGGCGGACGCAGGTGATGCAGCGGGAACAGCCGGTGCTGCGGCAGCGGCACTCGCCGCGCTGGCGTTGTTCATTGGCGCTTGGGCACCTGCATCCGCGTTTGCATTCGACGCGGCCTGCGGTGCGCTACTCGTATCCGTCATGCCAGTACCTCCTGGATTTTCTCCGGCGTCACCGGCAACTCTGTAAATCGATGGCCGATCGCGTGCGCGAGGCCGTTCACAATCGCACCCACCACAGGGATCATCACGACTTCGGCAATGCCCTTGGGCACATCCGTCTCGGAGATCGGGGGCAGGACTTCACCTGTCTGCGTCCACACGGCGACGTCCACCGCGCGCGGCAGGTGATAGCGATTGAAGTTCCATGTGCCATTGCCGGGGCCGTCTTCATACAGCGGCAGGTACTCGTGCAGGGCATGACCGATGCCCATCGCCAGACCGCCCTGCAACTGGCCCGAAACGAGTTGCGGCGAGATCTGATTGCCGCACTCCATGATGGAGTGGTGCGTGAGCAATTCGACCTTGCCCGACGCTTCGTGTACCGACAGCTCCACCAGCGTGCCCACGGCGCTGTAATACGTGACAGCGGCGTTGTTTCGCTGCACAGGCGGGTAATAAACGCGCTTGCGATCCATCGTGCGATAGCCGGTCGCGGGCGTAGGGGCGGCCACTTGCTGACCCGCTGCGGCGTTCGGCTGCGGCGCACCCTTCGCTGACGCGGACTTCGCTGGCGCGTTACCGCTGCGATGCGCGCTCTTTGCAGCCGGAGTCTGTGCGGCAGGCGCTTGCGCAGCAGCGGCCGACGGGTTGGCCCCGCCCTTGCCGAAGCGCAGGGCGATGCCATCGACCGGCAAACGCTGCGTCACACCGTCCCCCAGATCCCAGTCCGCTTCGGCCCACTGCCAGCGATTGAAGACATGCACCGTCGCGCCCGTCACAAAGCCCTGCTCATAGGCCGTCTTCGCCAGCAGGCCGAGCGGCAACGCTTCGAGTCCGGCGGCCGAGAGCTTGCCGTCGACCCAGCGGGCATCTTCCGCACGCACGACGAGCGGCGCGGCCTGCCCGCCGCCCAGTCCGCGACGCCAGATCGACAGCGCCGCTGGCCATAGCCCTTGCAGGAACAACAGACGCGCCGCTTCGCGCGTGCTGTGCGTGAAATAGAACGCCGAGTTCGTCGCGCTTGACGGCGACGCGTACCCCGGCGACCAACGCGGATTAGCGGCGAGTTTGTCCTGATCGGCCTGCGACATCAGATACGGATCGCCGCTGGTCACCACCGGCAATTCGGGCCAGTCGGTAATGGCGATGTGCACCTCGGTGGCGGGCATGCCGAGCCATTTCGCCACGGCCACGGCCTGCGACGTCGACGTACCCGTACCAATTTCGGCCGCCGTGTGATGCAGCGAAATCTTGCCGGTTTCGTCGAACTCCACGCGCGCGAACGACGTCTCCGCCCCCGTGCCGAAGTCCTTCTGCACGCAAGCGAATCCCACGCCATAGCGACGGCCCGGATGCGCCGCTTCGTACTCGGCCTTCTTCTTGTCGCGCTGCGTCCACAACGGATGCGCCTTCGCGCGGGCGAGCACTTCGTCCACCCGCACAGCGCCTGCAGGAATCGCGCCCTGCGTGTTCTTCATGCCAGAGCGCAGCGCATTCTTGAGACGGAAGTCGATCGGGTCGACGCCGAGTTGCGCGGCCATCTCGTCGATCATCATTTCGGTCGCGGCCATCGACTGCAATGTGCCGTAGCCACGCGCCGACCCCGCGTCGATGGCGCGCGACGCAATCGCCACGCTCGCCAGATCGCTCTGCGGGAAGTAGTAGATCGACTGGGCCGCCGTCGCGCCCACCATCGCCACCGACGGCGAGAAGTTCATGCGTCCGCCGCCGTTGCACTCCATGTCGGCCGCGAACGCTTGCAGCATGCCACTCTCTTTGTCGACGCCGATGCGATAGCGCATCGTGAAGGCGTGACGCTTGAGCGACGTCTGGAACTGCTCGTAGCGATCGTTGGCGAGCCGCACCGGCAGGCCGTCGCCATACATCGCAGCGGCCAGCCCGTAGAACGGCATGTTGTAGTGGTCCTTCGAGCCGTAGCCCACCGTGTAGCACGGATAGACGATCAGCCGCTTCACAGGGAAATGCCCCTTCGCGGCCATCGCTGCTGCGTTCTCCGCGACTTCGGACGGCGACTGCGTGGGCACCACCATGTGCAGCGTTTGCGTGGCGGCGTCGTACCAGCAGTTGGCGTTATCGGGTTCGAGCGCCGCCGTGTCGACGGACTGCGTGCGGTACTCGCGCGACATCACCAGCCAGTTCGCCGGCGGATGCGCGAGCGATTCGCCGATCTTGCCCGCGTACGCCATGCCCTGCTCGTCGAGCTTGCCGTGATCGTTGCCGTCGGGCCACACCGGCAGGTGCTTGCGCATCATGCTCGGGAAGATCGGGGCGTCCTTGAGACTTGAGTAGACGTCGTCGTCATACGCGGTCTTGCCGCCCACGCGCACGTAACGGAAGCTGCCCCACGGGTCGCGCTCCAGCGGCCCCGTGACGTCGCCGTAGCGAATAATTTCGTCGTGGAACTTGAGCTTGTCTTTGGCGAAGCGAAAACGCGCGAAGTCGCGATAGATGAGGATGGCGACCGCGTGGCCGAGATACGCGGGCGTCTTGCCGACGGGCAACAGCATGTCGTCGCCGTAGAACTCGGGGAACGCGACGCCGTCGCGTGCGAGATCCTCGGCCGTCACCACACGGTCGGGTTGCAGACCGTCGTCCAGGCGCGAGAGATCGAAGCCGAGATACGGACGGTCCGCGAGCGTCGCGCGAAGCACGAACGCATGCGCCTGCTGCGCGGGCCAGCCCGGCATGTCGCGCGCGCGTACGTCACGCGCAAATATCTTGCTACCAGTGACTTTAGCCGTGCCGTCGATACGGAATTTGGCTTGTCCCTTCACGGCGTCCCACGCCATAGGCGTGAGGTTCTTGTCCTCGAAGAGCGCCGCAAACGCGCGACTTCCCATCGGCGCGATATACACGGAGATGCCCGCGACGACCGACGCCTTGAGAAAGCCTCGACGTGTCATCGCGAAGCCAGCAGACGCTTCGGGATTGGCGGAATTCGGGAGTGTTTGAGGTGTTTCGGAAGCAGCGTCATGACGAGCGTCATCGCTCGACACAGCCGCTGTCGGACAGTGTTTTCTTGGCAGGCGCGGCATATGCGTTCCGTCCGTCTTGTTTTGGGGGGGACGTGCCACGATCACGATTGCGGCCCTGCAACTCCCGAACGACAAAACGGCACTGCAACGATTCACGCGGTCACGACGGAAAACACGACGCCGCTGCACAACGTCGCTGACCCACGATGCATGTTCACAATGCGTGACATTCGCGTGCCGTGATGCGCTCGTGAAGTTCTATAAGAACACGCTTCATGAGTGACACCGGACGTTTCAAGGCTACACGCCACCTCTGAGATTGACAAGATTGGACATGACGCACTGCGTGAGAACGCATGCGCTGCGCGACGTACGACGCACCGTGCGACGGGCGCGTGCGGGCGATATTTGCTTCGCGTGATGTTGCCTATGCCCAATGAGAAATGCCGCTATATCCGACAGGACACAGCGGCATCGAAGCGATGGTGCGGTGCAGTTTTTTTCTCAGGCGATGCGCAATTCCATGCACGTCAGATCGAGCCAGCGGCCAAACTTCGTGCCCACCTCGCTGAAGGTGCCGACCATCCGAAAGCCTAGCTTCTCGTGCAGACGAATCGACGGTGCGTTCTGCGCTTCGATGGCCGCAATCATCACGTGGACGTCGAGGGCACGCGCGCGCTCGATCAGGGCGCGCATGAGTGCCTCGCCGATGCCGCCGCCGCGCGCATTCTTGTCGATATAGATCGAGTGCTCGACGGTGTGACGGTAACCGTCGAACGCGCGCCAGTCGCCAAACGATGCGTAGCCGACCGTCTTGCCGTCGCGCTCGGCGACGATCACCGGATACCCGCGCTTCAGACGCGCGGCCAGCCACTCACGACGATTGTCCAGATCCACCAGAACCTCGTTCCAGATGGCCGTCGTGTGCTCGACGGCATCGTTATAAATGTCGCGGATCACAGGCAGATCGGCATCTAGGGCGTCGCGGATCGTGAGCGGCGTCAGGGCAGTGGTCGGGGAAGTCATATCAGTGGTCCGGCAAGCAAGGTGGGCAACGCATCAAGTAACATCCATTTTACTAGAAATAAATTTCCAGTAAACTGGACACCATGGATATCAACGAACGCATTGCCCGTCGGGTGCGCGACCTGCGCAGCGAGCGCGGCTATTCCCTCGATGCGCTGGCCGAGCGCAGCGGCGTGAGTCGCTCAAGCATCTCGCTCATCGAGCGCGCGCAAACAAGCCCGACCGCCAACGTGCTGGACAAGCTCGCCACGGCGCTCGACGTCACGCTGGCGTCGCTCTTCGACGACCAGTCGCAGAACGACGCGCCGCCCTCGCCGCTCGCCCGTCATGCGGATCAGCCAGTGTGGACCGATCCGGATTCCGGCTATGTGAGACGCAACCTGTCGCCAGCGCAACCGTCGCCGCTCCAGTTCGTGGAAGTGCAGTTCCCGCCGGGCGAGCGTGTCGCCTACGACACCGGCACGCGGGACAACGAAGTCTGGCAGCAGATCTGGGTCGTCGACGGCACCATCGAGATCACGCTCGGCGACACCACGTGGCGACTCGCTACCGGCGATTGCCTTGCGATGCGCCTCGATCAACCGATCGGCTTTCATAACCCTACGTCAGCCAGCGCCCGCTATCTCGTCGGGCTCGTGACGCTGCCGTTCGTCGCGCCCCGGAGAACGCCCTGATGTCCAACGACGCCGCCCCGCTCACCCCTCCCGCAAGTCTCGTTATCGAACAACTCGATGGCGATCAGGCCCTGGCCGCCGTCGATGCGCTGACCGACGTGCTGATCGATTGCGTCGAAGGTGGCGCGTCGGTGAGCTTCATGTTACCGCTCACGCGTGAGCGCGCGACAGCGTTCTGGCGCAAGGTGGCAGCGAGCGTCGACCGTGGGGAACGGGTCTTGCTCGTGGCGCGTCACAAAGCATCAGGTGCGCAAGACGACGGCGCAATCGTCGGCACGGTGCAACTGATCCTCGATCTGCCTGAGAATCAGCCGCATCGCGCCGACGTCGCCAAGATGCTGGTGCATCGTTCGGCACGACGTCAGGGTGTCGCGGCGCAACTGATGGCAGCGCTGGACGACGTCGCACTCGCCTTTGAGCGCCACGTGCTGGTACTCGACACCGTCACCGGCGGCGATGCCGAGCGTCTCTACCAGCGCAGCGGCTGGCAACGCGCGGGCGACGTGCCGAAGTTCGCCCTCATGCCTGACGGCGGCTTCTGCGCGACAACCTTCTATTACAAGCACCTCTGACGCTGCCCTGCCATTTGCACGTCAATCAGTGCTGCGCCGCCAGCCCGGCGAGCAGTGCCTTGTGAAACGCCGCCGGGTCTTGCATCTGCGGGGCATGCCCCATATCGGGGAATTCGACGAGCGTGGAACCGGGAATTCGGGCGTGCGTCGTTTTGGCCAGCTCGGCGTAGTGCCCGATGCGCGCCTGCACCTCTGGCGGCGAGAAATCCTTGCCGATGGCGGTGGTGTCCTTGTCACCGATCATCAGCAACGTCGGCACGCGAATCTGTCCGAGTTCGTACACGACCGGCTGCGTATAGATCATGTCGTAGAGCAACGCCGAATTCCAAGCGACGATGCGCTTGCCCGGACCACGATACATGCCCGCGAGCATCTGCACCCACGGCTCGTAGCGCTCGCTCCATTGCCCGGCGTAGTACGTCGCTTGCTCATAGCGCCGGATGCCCGGTGCGCTCGTGCGCAACTCGCGGTCGAACCACTCGTCTACCGTCTTCGACGGCACGCCCATCGCTTTCCAGTCCTCCAGACCGATCGGATTGACGAGCACGAGTTGCTGCGTCTCGTCCGGATACATCAACGCGTAGCGCGCGGCCAGCATGCCGCCGGTGGAATGGCCGACGACGGTTGCCGTCTTGATGCCCAGCGACGCAAGCAGGGCATGCGTATTGTTCGCCAGTTGCTGGAAGCTGTATTGATACTGCGCTGGCTTGCTCGATTTGCAGAAGCCGATCTGATCCGGCGCGATGACGCGATAGCCTGCGCCCGACAGCGTGTCGATCGTCTCCCGCCAGGTCGCCGCGCAGAAGTTCTTGCCATGCAGCAGCACGACGGTCCGGCCATTCGGCTGCGACGGCTTCACATCGAGATAGGCCATGTGCAGCGGCGTGCGCTGCGACGTGAAGTCGAAGCGATTGACCGGATACGGATAGTCGAAGCCCTGCAATTCCGGACCGTAAGCGGGACCGGCGTTGCTGTCCGGACTTGCTGCACTCGCCCCACTCATTGCGACGAGCGAAGTGAAACTGACGAGCGCACCGGCGCGCAGGGTCGCAACGACGTATCGCGACAGACGGTAGATGCACTGGGAAAGCGATGAGGGCATGAGTCGATGAGTCAATGAGACAGGAAAACGAAGAGGACGAATGCGACTGCGCCGATTCTGCCATGCGACGCGATTTCCCGAAGGGCAGCGCTGGCGTGGTGCGACATTCGGGGTCAGGTGCAATCGAGCGTCTGCATGTTCGGCGGGGTTTGCACCGATTCCACCAACAATCGCTCTGAATTATTCTCATTTGCCCGTTTTCACAAACAAATCGCCGTCATTGAACGCTGACCGAACCCATGCGGCGTCGGCCAAATCCCGCATGATGGGAAAAACAGACGAAAACAGGCAATCGCGGACGGAAGCCCTGACGAATCGACTGGTGAATACCCATCATTTTTGAGGGGTTATTCAAGACACGTTCTTCACATCTTCAGCAATTTTCCAAAGCCACCGCGCCTCGCATGTTTCGGTACCCGCAACGCTGTGACGGTGGGTGCTCACACCATAAGTGAGTAAGCGCGAACCCCGCCACGTCTGGCGTTATGGTACTTTTTCGACGCTTCAAACGTGCGTATAAGCGAGTCCTCGCTTCGGAAACCAAAAGAATTGTGCAAAACCGGACCGGCGTTATGCCTGTCGCGCATGACTGGCATGACTTTGACCTTTTGGGAACGGTTTTCGGGGTGCCGAAAGAAACTCGGTAAAATCCGCAGCGGCATGAGGGATGGGGCGCACGAGGCGCCCTGATGCATGCATGACACCTACATCGCGCAGCCTCATGCACGAGCGGTCCGGCGAGACCGGCAACGCTCACCGAAGTCGAAGTACACGGCGCACGCGCCGGCTCTAGGGAAGACACAAGCATCAGATGAAAGCGCCCAGCAACCTGATTACCGGTGAAGTGCGGAGCAAGATCCGCGGAATGATTCTCGCTTCGGAGCTCAAGCCGGGGCAGCGCCTCATCGAGGACGATCTGATTCAATTGCTGGGCGTTGGACGCACTCCGGTGCGCGAAGCGTTGCTGATCCTGCAAGGTGAAGGCTTTATCGCCCGTAACCGCGGCTGGGAAGTCCAGGGGGCCGATCATCTGCCCGTGCGCGCCATCTTCGAGAGTCGTATCGCCATCGAATCCGAGACCGCCCGGCTGGCCGCCCGCAAAATCTCGCCCGAGATGTGCGACGCGCTCGATGCCCTCATCGAACAGATGGAGCCGACGGCCAATCAGCCGCGTCTGGCGCTAAATCGTCTCAACACGGAATTCCACGACCTGATTGTGAAGGCCGCAGATAACGTCGTGATCGCGCAGTTTCACGAACGTACGCAGTTCTATTACTGGGCGCTGCGCGTGCCCGTCATGTTCTCGGACGAACAACTGCGCACCACCAATCAGCAGCATCGCGAACTGGTCGCGGCCCTGCGCGCGCATGACGAAGCGCTTGCCGGGCAGATCGCCCGCACCCACGTCGAGACAACGATGGACATCGTCGAGCCAGCGCTGCCGCGCTGAATCGCTCAGGCGCTGAACTTAGCGCACTAGATACCCGGCGACGCGCCAGCGACCGTCGAGACCGAAGACCATCGTGACCATCTCATGCGCTTCGGCCTTGTGCTCGAACACGGTCCCGTACTGAATCACCACGTACTCCCCATCCGGTTGCCCGGGCAGCGTGCGGGTAAAGACCGCGTCCAGCGTCTTGCGTGACTTCACCTTCCCCAACGGCCCACGGGCGGCTTGCAGATTCGCGGCCCAGTCTTCGGCCGAAATCGCCCGCTGAAACACCGGCGCGGCCTGATCCCAGCTTTGTTGCCCACGGTTGATGTCGGCAAGGCCCAACCATAGGTTGGCGGCTTCGAGCGCCGGGCGCACGTCGCGATTGATGTCGGCCGCCGGGGCCGTGCCGGCCTCGGCACCGCTCGCTGGCGTGGCGAACAACGGCGGTTGCGCGGCACGGCGCCGCATCGGCTCCTGCTGCGCGTGCACCGAAACGGCGCTCAGTCCGGCGGCCACACCGAGGACAAGCGCGCTCGCGCGAATCGCAACGCGGTGGCGGGAAAGGAGGGAACGACGGGATGCGTTGAATCGGGTCGTCGGCATGGACGAAAATTCCTCGAAGCAGAAATGACTAACCCGGTCATTCTACTGGCGTCGCCTTCAATGGAATGTAACGCGCGTCGCGGCGTACATTACAATGCTCAACACATGTCAGCCCCCACGCATTGGCCATTGCCATGTTGACGACGTCCCTGCTCGCGATTACCTCACTGCTCAGCTTCATGATGTTGCTGATCGTGGGTTCCCTGCTACGCTCCCGCGTGGCCGGTGTTCGGGAATGGTCGCTTGCCAATGTCGCCGTTCTCGTCGCGCTGCCGCTGTTCGCACTGCGTGGCGTCGTTCCCGATTTCCTGTCGATCCCCGTCGCGAACCTGACGCTGGCGGGCGGCTTGCTGCTCTACTTCGCCGGATGCGCGCGCTTTCTCGGCCGGCGGCCGCACTGGCGCGCGCTGGGGGCGTCGCTCGGCGTTCTCGCGGCGGCAATCCTGTTCTTCTACTACGGTATCGACAACCCACAGCTGCGCGTGGTGATCGTCTCGGCGTATCACGCGATCTGGCTGCTTGCCGTGTCGGTGATGATCCTGCGTCACGTGCCGCCGCGCCGTAATCGCTACAACTACTGGCTGACGGCCGCTATGGCAGCCGCGTTCGCCGTGGCACACATCGTGCGGGGCGCGATCTTCGGATGGACGCCCGCGCCCGGTCCAGACGTGTTCGCACCGACGCTGTTCAACACCATCATGCTGACCATCGGCACAATCGTGATGCCCGCGATGACGATGGGCGCAGTGCTGATGATTCACGATGCGATGCTCGCCACGGCCGAAGAAGCCGCCAACCGCGACTATCTGACGGGCGCGCTCTCACGCAAGCATTTCGATCTGCTCGCGCGTCAGGAGATGGTACGAGCCGTGTCGCGCGGCTGGCCGCTGTCCATCGTCGTTATCGATCTGGATCACTTCAAGTCGATCAACGACACCCACGGTCATGCGGGTGGCGACACGGTGTTGCGCGAGTTCGTGAAACTGGTGCGCGACAGCCTGCGCGAGGGCGACATCTTCGGGCGGCTCGGCGGCGAGGAGTTCGCGGTGCTCTTGCCGGGTACCGACACCCCGGGGGCCATTCGTATTGCCGAGCGGCTGCGCACGCAGGCGAGCCGTCATCTGGTGGCGGGACCGTTCGGGGTGTGCCACTACACGCTGAGCGGCGGCGTGGCGACGTGGCTCGAACGCGAAAGCCTCGAAGCCCTGTGCATGCGCGCCGACCGGGCACTGTATGCCGCGAAAATCTCGGGGCGCAATCTCGTGCTCTCCGACGTGCTGCCCAGCGACGAGACGGCGTCCGAAGCAGGCTGACGGCGCGCGCATCCGGAGATGAGGGAGGCGTGCCGTCGCCGCGCGGACAAAGCGCAAACAGGTTCAGGCAAGTTCAGGGAAAAACTCACCGCGCATACGCGCCACGTAAGCCGTCAGATTCGGATGCAGCTCGATCTGGTTGCGCAACGGCATACGGAACGCTGGCGACATCGCGCCTGAGATGAAGGCGAAAGCGGTGGCGTCGGCACCACAGGGTTTGTCGCCGAAGAAGTAGGGCTTGTCGCCCAGCATCTGCGCGGCCGCCTGTGCACCGCGCGCTAATATCCGGGTCACTTCCTCAGGCTTGTAACGCCCCGTGCCCTGCCCGTGCAGCGTGTTGCGGATCTTACGACGAATCACCGCCTGCGCGACCGGACGCACCGGCCACGGAATCGAACGGAAGAACGACGCCGGCCCTTTGGCAAAGTTCTCGTCGTCGCACCAGCGTGCCTGCACGACATACCAGTAGAAGTGATCCTCCAGCGCCTTCTCGAACATCCACGCCGCGCCTCGCTGCTCGGGCGTCAGATTCGCGTCGAAGTCGAACCCGTACTTCTGCTCGATGTGCAACCGGATCAGCGTTGAGTCCGCGATGATCTCGCCAGCGTCCTCGATATAAGGCAGCTTGCCCTTCGGCGCGCGCCGAAAGCCGCCACGGTCAGTACGGTACGGCACCCCGGCGAGCTTGAGCAGCATCTCCGCCTTGACGACGAACGGACTTGCATCGGGCAGCCCGAATGCGGGGCCGAAGGTTTGCAGTGTCAACATCGGAGGCGTGCTCCTGTGCGAGAAGAATGGCGCAGAGTATTACACGACGGAACCGCCGCGACGAGCCTGTCCCTATCCCCGCTGTCTTCACCGTGTTCACGGTCCGGACTCGTGGCGTGCACACTGTGATTTTATACAGTATCATGTCCTCCAATCGAGGAACATCTCATGGAAACCATCGACTGGGATCAACTGGCGCTGAGCGCCGCCGAGCGCGACCTTGCGAGCATCGTCCGCGAGATCGCCGCGCGCTATGCGCAGCAACGTCTGACGGTCGTCGCGCCAGGCGACATCGTACCGCTCGACTGGCGCACGCTGGTCGCGATTGCCGACGAAGCGGAAGCGGATATCGGACTTCAGGCACGGCACGAGCCGTGGGTGCTTGCTCGCCTGCTGCGTCTGCCTGGCGACGAGGCGCTGCGCCGCGATGGCGAGTTGCCGTCGCTTGACGCGGCCGTCGATCTGCAATGGCCCGACGCCCCGGCACCTGCCGTCTTTCGTGCCATCGTCGCCACATTCGCCTCGCTCGCCGACGACGAACTGACGGCACAGGAGGCCGCTGCCCCATCGTTCATGGCTAGGACTTCGTCGCTGCTGTCAAGCGCCCCTGTCGGTGGTTCGGCGTGTGCGGCCTGAGCGCTGAGTCGGGCGCACCGGAAACGAGGTCCTGCAAGTGTTCGAGAACGTGATCGAAGACGCCGATACCGTAGCCATCCCGCCTGAAGGGATCGATCCGGATGCACTCGCCCGTTCGCTGCCCGCACCGATGGTCTTCGTCGATCTGGAGACGACCGGGGGGAATGCGCTTGAGGACCGCATCACCGAAATCGGCGTGGTCGAAGTCGGCCCCCATGGCATTGAGCAGTGGAGCACGCTGCTCGACCCCGCCGAGCCGATCCCGCCCTTCATTCAGAAGCTGACGGGCATTACCAACGAGATGGTGCGCGGACAGCCCTCTTTCGGCATGCTCGCGCAAGGGCTGGCAGAGCGTCTGCACGGCAAGCTGTTCGTCGCCCACAACGCCCGCTTCGATTACGGCTTTCTCAAGAACGAATTCCGCCGCGCAGGCATCGGTTTTCAGGCGGATGTCCTGTGCACGGTGCGTCTGTCGCGCTTGTTGTTTCCCTCGGCCGCCCGGCATGGGCTGGACGCGCTGATTGCCCGCTTCGGCCTCGCACCGCAAGGCCGTCACCGCGCACTGGCCGACGCCGATCTGCTCTGGCAGTTCTGGCAAAAACTCCACACGCTCTATACGCCCGACCTGATCGGACAAGCGGTGCAACGCGTGACGAAGCGGTCGAGCCAACCGCCGCAACTGCCGGACGAAGCCATCGACGCGCTGCCCGACAGCCCCGGCGTCTATCTCTTCTATGGCGAAGGCGACACGCTGCTGTACGTCGGCAAGAGCGTAGACGTTCGCGCGCGCGTGCGCTCGCACTTCTCCAGCGATCATCTGGTCGCCAAGGACCTGCGCATCTCGCAGGAAATCCGGCGCGTCGAAGTGCGGCGCACGGTCGGAGAACTTGGCGCGCTGTTGCTTGAATCGCAGTTGGTCAAACAGTTGCAGCCGGTGCACAACCGGATGCTGCGCCGTTCCGCAAGTCTCTACAGTTGGCAGTTGGCGCAGGAAAGCGACACGCCGCAGTTGGTAAGCGCAAAGACGGTGGACTTTTCCGGTGCCGAATCGCTGTATGGCACGTTCTCGTCGCGCAACGGTGCGGAGAGCGCGTTGCGTGCGCTGGCCGACGAGCATCGTCTATGTTGCGCGCAGTTGGGGCTGGAGAAGGTCGCGAAGGGGCGTCCTTGCTTCGGCTATCAGGTCAAACGTTGCGACGGCGTATGCGTGGGCGAAGCGCCACGGTCGGACCACACGGAGCGCACGCGCGAAGCCCTCGCGACGCTGCAACTCGAAACGTGGCCCTACGACGGCCCCATCGCCATCGAAGAGCGTGGGGACAACAACGTCGAATACCACGTCATCGACCGGTGGCAGTATCTGGGCAGCGTTGCGTCACGCGATGCGTTGGACGCGCTGGTCGACAACATGCCTGCCGCGACGGGCTTCGACCCCGACATCTACCGCTTGCTGGGTCGACGTCTTGCTGCCTCACGGAATGCAGAATCCACGGCCCCCGCCCCGTTGACGGTGCTGAACCTCACCCGACCGGCGTTTCGTCTTAGCCACGTCGAGCGGCCCGACGCCGCGCCCAAAAAAGTACGAAGTGTGGCGCTTTTGCGTCGCCGTCAGCCGCGTCCTGAAGATCCTGACCAGCTTCGGCTGCCGTTCGACGTCCGGTAACACCCCACGCGTCGCACACGCGGCATCGTCACCGGAATTGCGACGCGCCCCCTCGTCTTAAGCGACGAGACGAAAAACCCCACGTCCGGCATGCCCAATCGGCTGAAGCGGCACGCTGTCGTCTCACCCGGCGAGACGCTTCCCAAGGCCTTCCGGCCCGCTCAATTTCTTTTCCCCCTTGCGTCACCTAGGCAAAACCCTCCTTTGCACTTCGGGTCATGAGCATATAAATATTAAGTATTTGCAAGACGCATGCTGTAGGTCGAAGAATACGCAATCCGAATACAACAGGTTGCGGTATCGGCGGCCCTGGCGTCGTCGATGACCGGAGAGGGCGCGCGTAGGGGTACGTGCGCCGTTCTCATCCCCACACCGAGCCAGATGGAATTACGCCAACTCGAAGCCTTTGCGGCGGTCATGTCGACCGGCAGCATCACTGCGGCCGGACGTCTGCTCGGGCGCTCGCAACCTGCCATCACCCGCATGATTCAGGAGCTCGAAGCCGAGATCGGCTACGCCCTGTTCACGCGCAGCGGCCCTCGCGTCACGCCCACGGAACAAGGCTTTCTCCTGTTTGAAGACGTCGAGCACGTGCTCGCCGGTTTGCAGCAGATTCGCGCCCGTGCCGACGAGATCGCGCGCGGTCAGACCCGCCCGTTGCACGTTGCCGCCACCTCAGCGCTGGCCGCCGGGCTGGTGCCCGCCGCGCTCGCGTTGCCCAGCCTCGCCCACGATGCCCAACAGATTCAGATGCGCAGCACGTCGCCTGAGCAGGTCGTGCATGCCGTGCTGACCGGCGCAGCCGACATCGGCGTGACCAGCCTGCCGCTGGAGCATCGTGGCATCGTCGTGCACTGGATCGGCGAATCGGCCTGCGTGGCAGCCGTGCGCAGCGACGACCCGCTGGCCCGTCATGACCGTCTGCCGCTGGCCGAGTGCGCCGGACGTCGCATCATCACCATGCAGAATCCGTATCGTCTGCGCCGACGCCTCGATCAGGCGTTCTCGCAGGCGGGTGTCGCACCGGCCGGTCTCATCGAGACGAATGCGTCGATCAATGCAATGACCGCCGTACGCGCTGGCCTCGGCGTGGCCGTTCTCGAACCGGTGACGGCCTACGGTCTGCCGCTGGCCGACGTCGCTGTGCGGCCTATCGACGCCGACATTCCGTTCTTCTTTGGCGTCATCACACGCGACGCCCGTGCGCCGTCCCCCGCCGCCCTCGCCCTCGTCGATGCGTTGGCTGACGCCGCCCGTGCGCTGCTGCCTGATTTCGTACAACGCGCCGCCACCGAACACGCTCAAGTCTTGCAGTCGCTCTACGGCGACTTGCCCGCTCCCAAGGAAGCTCAGTCGTCATGACCCTGTCCACGACCTCCCCGATCTCCGCCACCGGCCTGTCCGCGCTCGAAGCGCGTCTGCGTCAGGACCTCGCCTGGCTCGAATTGCCTGCCAGGCGCTGGGTACCCGAGCGCTCGTTCAACGGCCAGCCTGTGCTTGACGTCGCCATCATCGGCGGCGGCATGGCCGGACTCGCAGCCGCGACGTCGCTCACGCACCTCGGTGTGGGCGCCGTGATCTTCGATCAGTCGCCGCGCGGCTTCGAAGGTCCGTGGGCCACGACCGCGCGCATGGAAACCCTGCGCTCGCCCAAGCAGCTCACCGGCCCGGCGCTCGGCTTGCCCGCGCTCACCTTCCGCGCATGGTTCGAAGCGCAGTTCGGCATCGACGCCTGGGACGCCCTCGACAAGATCCCGCGTCTGCAATGGATGGACTATCTGCGCTGGTATCGCGACGTCCTCGCCATCGACGTGCGTAACGACCATCGCATTACCGCCATCACGCCGCGCGGCGAAGACGGTCTGGTCGAGCTGTCGGTGACGTCGCCCGAAGGTGAAAGCAAGGTCTACGCGCGTCACGTGGTGCTCGCCACGGGACGCGATGGCCTCGGTGGCCCGACCGTCCCCGCGTTCGCTCGCGAATTGCCGCGACGCTTTTACGCGCATTCGTCCGACGTGATGGATTACGCAACGCTGCGCGGCAAGCGCGTCGGCGTGATCGGTGCGGGGGCATCGGCCATGGACAGCGCCGCCACCGCGCTCGAAGCGGGTGCCGCCAGCGTCGACATGCTGATTCGCCGTGCGGACATTCCGCGCGTCAACAAGGGCAAAGGCGCAGGCAATCCCGGCCTCACGCACGGTCACGTCAGTCTGCCGGACGAGTGGAAGTGGCGCATCCGCCACTACGTCAACGTGCAGCAGGTGCCGCCGCCGCGTGGCAGCACGTTGCGCGTCTCGCGTCACGACAACGCGCGCTTCAACCTCGGCGCACCGATTCTCGACGTCACCCCGGTGGGCGAAGAACTGCACGTGCGCACCGCCAAGGGCACGTTCGTGCTCGATTTCCTCGTCTTCGCGACGGGGTTCCGCATCGATATCGAGAGCCGCCCTGAGTTCGCCGCTTTCTCGAAGTTCGTGCGCAAGTGGAGCGACCGCTATACGCCCGCAGCGGGTGATGAAGACGTCGAACTGTCGGACTCGCCGGATCTCGGCCCGACGTTCGAGTTTCTGGAGAAGACCCCGGGCACCTGCCCGGGTCTGGAGCGCATCCATTGTTTCTGCGCACCGGCCACGCTCTCGCATGGCGCGCTGTCGGGCGACATCCCGGCCGTGAGCGAAGGCGCGAAGCGCCTCGCGCAAGGGCTGGCGGGCACGTTCTATCGTGAGGACGTCGAGCACCATTACGCCAACATGGAGGCGTATGAGGAGCCGGAAGTCTATGGCGACGAATGGACGCCCGCGCCGCCGCCAGCCGATGTCGCTGTCGTTGCCGCTACCTCGCCCTCGGACAAGGAGCGTCTCGCATCATGACCGCATGGATTCTGCGCCGCGTATTGCAAGCGGTGTTAGTGGTGTGGCTGATGACGCTGATCGTGTTCGTCGGCCTGCACGCGATCGGCAATCCGATCGACATCCTGATCGGTCAGGACGTCGACCAGATCGACCGCGCCCGCATCATCGCGCAGCTCGGCCTCGACCAGCCGTTGTGGCGGCAATACCTGTCGTTCATCGCGGGCGCGCTGCACGGCGAGTTGGGCAATAGCTACGTGTACAACGTCCCGGCCATCCAACTGATTCTGCAACGCCTGCCTGCAACGCTCGAACTTGCGTTCGCCGCACTCATCCTCGCGGTGTTCATCGGCATTCCGCTGGGGCTGTTTGCCGGTCTCTATCCGCGCAATCCGATCTCGAAGCTGCTGATGACGGGCAGCATCGTGGGCTTCTCGCTGCCGACATTCTGGGTCGGCCTGATGCTCATCATGTTTTTCTCCGTGCATCTGGGGGTACTGCCCGCGAGCGGTCGCGGCGAGACGGCGCGCCTGTTCGGCGTGGAATAGTCGTTCCTCACCGTCGACGGGCTGCGTCACCTGATCCTGCCTGCACTCAATCTGGCGCTGTTCAAGATTTCGCTGGTGCTGCGTCTGACGCGCGCCGGGGTGTCCGAAGTGCTGCCTCAGGACTACGTGAAATTCGCGCGTGCCAAAGGCTTGTCGCCGCTGCGTGTCGTGCTCGTGCATGTGCTGCGTAATACGCTGATTCCGCTGGTAACGGTGCTGGGTCTCGAATTCGGTTCGACCATCGCCTTCGCGGTCGTGACGGAAAGCGTGTTCGCGTGGCCCGGCGCGGGCAAGCTCATTCTCGACAGTATCAACGCGCTCGACCGCCCTGTGATCGTGGCGTATCTCATCGTCGTGGTGTGCCTGTTCGTATCGCTCAACCTGATCGTGGACGTGCTCTACAAGTGGCTCGATCCGCGTGTGCGCGTGGAGGCCGCTGCCTGATGTCGCTGAACCCATCCCCCAATAGCGCGCCAACGCCAGCGCTCACCGTCGAACCCGTGCCCGTGCGTCGCGAATCGCCGTGGCAGCAGGGGCTGCGCGAGCTACTGCGTTCAAAGAGCGCAGTGCTCGGTCTCGTCGTGCTTGTGGTGCTGATCGTCGCCGCGCTGACCGCGCCGTGGATCTCCCCGCAGAATCCGTACGATCTGGGGCAGCTCAACGTGCTGGACAACCGGCTGCCGCCCGGCTCGGAAAACGTCGACGCGCACTACACCTACTGGCTCGGCACCGACGGTCAGGGGCGCGACCTGCTCTCCGGCATCATCTACGGGCTGCGCATCAGTCTGGGCGTGGGGATCGGCTCGGCGCTCGTCGCCGGGATTCTCGGCACGATCCTCGGTCTGGTCGCTGCCTATGCAGGCGGTCGCGTGGATGCATTCATCATGCGTCTGGTCGACCTGCTGCTGTCGTTCCCGTCGATTCTCGTTGCGCTGATGATCCTCGCCTACGTAGGCAAGGGCATCGGCAACGTAGTGCTCACACTCGTCGTCCTCGAATGGGCCTACTTCGCGCGAACCGCGCGCGGGCAGGCGCTGGTCGAGTCACGTCGCGAGTATGTCGAAGCCGCGCGTTGCCAGGCGATTCCGAACTGGCGCATCGTGCTCGGTCACATTCTGCCGAACTGCCTGCCGCCGCTGATCGTCGTCGGCTCGCTGCAAGTCGCGCGCGCCATTACGCTCGAAGCTACGCTGTCGTTCCTCGGACTCGGTGTGCCGGTGACGGAGCCGTCGCTCGGCCTGCTCATCGCCAACGGCTATCAGACGATGCTCTCCGGCGACTACTGGATCAGCTTGTATCCGGGGCTGGCGTTGCTCGTCACGGTCGTCGCCATCAATCTCGTGGGCGATCGCCTGCGCGACGTGTTCAATCCAAGGTTGCAGAAATGAGTGGCGCAGTGACTTCCTCTCCCTCGTCCACCAGCGCACCGCTCACGCTGGAAGTGCGCAATCTGCGCACGCAATTCATCACGCGCACAGGTACGCTTCCCGCCGTGGATGACGTCTCGTTCTCGCTGCCAGCGGGTCACATCATGGGGCTCGTCGGCGAGTCCGGCTCGGGCAAATCGGTGACCGGTTTCTCGATCATGGGACTGGTCGATGCGCCGGGCCGCATCGTCGGCGGCGAAGTGCTGTTCCAGGGCCGTGACCTCACCAGGATGTCCGCCGCCGAATTGCGTCACCTGCAAGGTAATCGCATCGCGATGATCTTTCAGGATCCGATGATGACGCTCAACCCGGTGCTGCGCGTCGACGTGCAGATGATCGAGGCGGTGCGCGCGCATCAGAAGATGTCGAAGTCGCAGGCGCGCGATCTCGCACGCGACACGCTCGGCATGATGGGCATTCCCAGCCCGGACGAGCGTCTGCGCGCGTATCCGCATCAACTCTCGGGCGGCATGCGCCAACGTGTGGCGATTGCCATCGCCATGCTGCACCGCCCGGATCTGATCATTGCGGACGAACCGACCACGGCGCTCGACGTTACGATTCAGGCACAGATCCTCTCCGAAGTGCAGAAGCTGGCGCGTCAGAACGGCACCGCGCTCATCTGGATTACGCACGATCTGTCGGTCGTAGCAGGCCTGGCCGATACGCTCGCCGTGATGTACGCGGGGCGCATCGTCGAACAGGGCGCGGTCGACGCGGTCCTCGACGCACCACAACACCCTTACACCGCAGGCCTCATCGGCAGCCTGCCAAGTCTGAACAAGCGCGGCCAGCGTCTGCGCCAGATTCCCGGCATGACGCCGAATCTGACGAACATGCCTGTGGGATGCGCATTCGCGTCGCGCTGCGCCTACGCGACGTCGGTCTGTGGCGAGCGTCCCGAGATGACGCAGACGTCGCCGGGTCGCCTCGTGCGTTGCTTCCACCCGGGCGCTGCGCTGCAAAAGGAGATGGTATGAATACGCCGCTGCCGCAAAGTCAGCCGGCCACCGCCGGTTTCGGCAAATCGGTCAGTCCCAGCGCCACGCTACCTGCGCCCATCGTGGCACTGCGCGGAGTGAGCAAGCGCTTCGGCGAACGTCACGTCGGCCCTGCCGGACGCCTGCTGGAGCGCGCCGGTCTCGCGCATCCGCCCGCCGTCGTGCGTGCGGTCGATAACGTCGATCTCATCGTCAAGCCCGGTGAAGTGGTCGGTCTCGTAGGCGAGTCGGGCTGCGGTAAATCCACGCTCGGACGCATGCTCGCGGGCTTGCTCAAGCCGTCTTCCGGCGAAGTGCAGATTCACGGACGGCCCGCCGAGGCATTGTCGGCGGACGAACAACGCGATGCGCGTCTGAAGATTCAGATGATCTTTCAGGATCCGTACGCGAGTCTGAACCCGCGACTGCGCATCGACCGCATCGTCGGCGAAGGCGCGCTTGTGCATGGTCTGACAGATCGCGCCGGGTTCGACGATTACGTGAGCGCGCAGTTGCAACGCGCAGGTCTCGATCCGGCACTGCGTCATCGTTATCCGCACCAGTTCAGCGGCGGGCAGCGTCAGCGTATCGGCATCGCCCGCGCGCTCGCGGTGAATCCCGATCTGCTCGTGTGCGACGAAGCGGTCGCCGCGCTCGACGTCTCGATTCAGGCACAGATTCTGAATCTGTTCATGGACCTGCGCGAGCAACTGCGTCTCACGTATGTGTTCATCAGCCATGACCTCGGCGTGGTCGAGCATCTGTCGGATCGCGTGGTGATCATGTATCTCGGACGCATCGTCGAGAGCGCGCCGGTCGAAGAAGTCTTCCGCCGCCCGAACCATCCGTACACGCAGGCACTGCTCGCCGAGATTCCGCGTATCGATGTGCGTCATAAGACGTTCTCCGCGATTCGCGGCGAAATCCCGAGCCCGATTGCGCCGCCGAGTGGCTGTCACTTCCATCCGCGATGCCCGCACGCCATGCCGCGTTGCCGCACGGAGGTGCCGAAACTGCGCGGGGTGGCCATCAATCACGTCAGTGCGTGTCACCTGAACGACAACTGACCCGCAACTTACCGACAGCTCACCGAAAGCTCTCCTCAACGAATCACCAACGACCAGGATCGATTGATAATGAAACGCTTCTTGTTGTCCTCTCTGGCGGCTGCCCTGCTCGTGACGAGCGCAGCGGCCTCCGCGCAAGCCAACTCATCGACGCTGCGTATCGCCTTTGCCGACCCACTCTCGTCGCTCGACCCGCAGTTGAACAACCACGCGGGGGACCGCTCTGTGGATCTGCATTTCTGGGATCTGCTCGTCGAAAACAAGTGGAACAAGCTCCAGCCGGGCCTTGCCGTGTCGTGGAAGGCGCTTGACTCGAAGACGTGGGAGTTCAAACTGCGTCCGAACGTGAAGTGGCACGACGGTCAGCCGTTCACGGCTGCCGACGTCATCTACTCCTACCAACGCGCGCGTAACGTGCCGGGTAGCGTGGCGACCTTCGCGGGCTATCTGCGCACGATCGACACGATGAGCGCGCCTGACCCGCTCACGCTTGTTGTCAAGACGAAGATTCCGAACCCGGACCTGCCGCTGAACCTCGCGTCGGTGCATATCGTCAGCAAGCACGTAGGCGAGAAGTCAAATACCGACGACTACAACGCGGGACGCGCCATGGTCGGCACTGGCCCGTTCAAGTACGTCTCGTACACGCCGGGCGACCGCGTGGAGATGGTGCGCAACGACAACTACTGGGCCGGCAAATCGGAGTGGGAGAAGGTCGACTATCGCTACATCAACAATGGTGCGGCACGTACGGCCGCGCTGCTGGCCGGTGACGTCGACGTGATCGACAAGGTCTCGGCGTCGGACATTCCGCGTCTGAAGAAAGCGCCGAACGTGACCGTGTACCCGTATCCGGGTCTGCGCGTGATGCTGCTGCAACCGAGCTTCCGTGAAGGCACCAACCAGTACATCACCGACAACGCTGGCAAGCCGCTCGCGAAGAACCCGCTGCTCGACGTGCGTGTGCGTCGCGCGCTGTCGCTCGCCATCAGCCGCGAAGCGATCGTCTCGCGCATCATGCAGGGCACGGCCAGCGTGGCCAACCAGTGGATGCCGAAAGACACCTTCGGCTACAACCCGGACGTGAAGGACATTCCGTTCGATGCCGCACAAGCCAAGAAGCTGCTGGCCGAAGCGGGTTTCCCGGAAGGCTTCAAGCTGACGATGCACGTGCCGAACGACCGCTACCCGCAAGGGCCGGAGACGGCACAAGCCGTGGCGCAGTTCTGGACGCGTATCGGCGTGAAGACGCAAGTCGAGGTGGTGCCCTGGGCCGTGTATTCGAGCCGTGCGAACAAGAACGAGTACGCGATGACGATGCTGGCATGGGGTAACGGCACGGGCGAAGCGAGCTACGCGCTCGTAAACGTGCTGGCGACGGTCGACGCCAAGAAGGGTCTGGGCGCTTCGAACTGGGGTCACTACAGCAACCCGGCCATCGACAAGGCGCTCGACGCATCGACGGCCGAGTTCGACGAAGGCAAGCGTGAAGCGATCCTGCGTCAGTCGGTGAAGGTCGAGACGGACGACGTCGGCACGATCCCGCTTTACCACTACCAGAACATCTGGGCCGCACGTAAGGGCCTGAAGGTCACGCCGTTCACGAGCGATCGCACCGTCGCGATGCAAGTGACCAAGGCCACGAAGTAAGGCGTCGACACGTTATGACGTCATCGATGACCTCATCTCTCTCACTGACGGCGACGCCCGCTGACGCGCTGATCGACGTGTCGCGTCACCTGGTGGTGCGCGGCGCGACGCCCGGCGCTCAGGTCACGCTCACCGCCCGCACCGCGCGGGCGGGTGGCGTGGTGTGGCATGCCCAAGCGACGTTCGTGGCCGATGCCGACGGCACGGTCGACGTATCGCGCGACGCCCCCGTGAGCGGCAGCTATCAGAGCGTGTCCGCGATGGGCCTCATCTGGTCGCAAGTGCCGGAAGACGGCAAGAGTCGCGACGTCTTCCCGCAACCGGTCGTCGCACCGCTGGTGACGACAGTGCTTGCGCATGAAGTCGGCGTCGATGGTGCAGCGTCGACGGGCGCTACGAGCGCTTCCCCGGCATCAAGCGGGGAAACGCGACATGCCGTCGGATCTGCCACGGCGTCTGGCGCCTCGACTACCGACGCGCCATCTGCGCAGACGCAAACCTCACGCCGCTCGTCGGTATCGTTCACTCAGCGGCTTGCCGCAGAGGGCGTGACGCGACGCGAGGTGCGTGAAGACGGGCTCGTCGGCACGCTGTATCTGCCGCCGGGCGAAGGCCCGCATCCCGCCGTGATGATCCTCAACGGGTCCGGTGGCGGGATCAACGAGCCGCGCGCTGCGTTGTATGCGTCGCACGGTTACGCGGCATTCGCACTCGGTTACTTCAAGGGACCGGGGCTGCGCGACTACATCTCCAATACGCCGCTCGAATACTTCAAGCAGGGCATGGACTGGTTGCGCCATACGGTACGCCCTGCCCATGACTTCGTGGCGCTCTCGGGGCAGTCGCGGGGTGGCGAGCTGGTGCTGCTGCTCGGCGCGACGTTCCCCGAGGCCGTCTCTGCGGTGATCGGTTATGTGCCGAGTGCGCTGATCCACAGTGCGCAGAATGCGTGCGATCCTGCCATCGGTCGCGAAGGTCCGACTTGGTTGCTCGACGGCAAGCCCTTGCCTCACATCTGGGAAAACAACCGGACGGCGTCGTGGGCGCCCTTCGACGAAGGCCCGCCGCCCCATCGTCACGCCAAGGCCATGCTGACCGCGCTTGACGATGCGCAAGCCGTCGAGCGTGCGCGCATCCCCGTCGAGAAAATTCGCGGGCCGGTGATGTTGCTGTCCGCAGAGGACGATGGCTCGTGGCCGTCGAGTCTCTATTCGCGGATGGTGACGGAGCGGCTCGCGGCGCATGGGCATCCGCATGCTGTCGAGCATCTCGATTTCGACCGGGCCGGGCACGCCATCGTGTTCCCGTTCGTACCGACCACGCAGCTCGTGTACGCCCATCCCGTCTCAGGCAAGATCAGCACCGGCGGCGGCGAGCCGGACGCCAATGCGATCGCCGACGAGCGTTCGTGGGCTGCGGTGCAAGCGTTCCTCGCGCAGGCTGTCGCCGAGCGCGCTCATTCACAAGGACAATCATGACCGTCAACACTCAATACGATATCGCCAACGATCTCGTCGACCGCGTCGCGGGCCTGACGCCGGGGACGGCTACGCATACGTTGCGTCATGCGCGCGACAAGGTGGCCGTCGCCACGCAGGGTAGCTACGACGGGCTGTTCGATCCGGCGCTAGAAGGTATCTCGCTCGTGGAGCGATTGCTCGTCGGGCTGTATGCGAGCCGCCTGACGCCATCGCCAACGCTCGCTGCGCACTATCGCGCCGAGTTGGGCAAGCATGATGTCGATACAGCGCAGTTGAAGGCCGCAGAATCGGGATCGCCGGACGATGTGTCGGATGCACGTCTGCGTGCGATTCTGACGTTCACACGTACGCTGATTGAGAACCCGGTAGCGGGAGATAAGGAAGCGCTTCACAAGCTGCCGGCCGCTGGATTGACGACGCCGGCCATCGTCGCGCTGGCACAACTGATTGCGTTCCTGTCGTATCAGACGCGTCTGGTTGCGGGACTGCAAGCGCTCAAACAACTGGCTCCGCAGGAGGTGACGGCATGAGCGAGATCATCCGTTCGCATGGATTTACTAACGAGTCGCTCGACTGGGACGCCTGGCTCGATGTGGTCGAACTCGATAAGGCAACGCCGGAACAGGTAGCGGTACTGGAAGAAAGTCATCCGAAGGCTAAGACGTCGGATTATTACCTCTTCCTCGTGCATCAACCTGAGATCCTTCGTCAACGTTCTGCGGCATTTAACGCCATCATGTACGCGCCGGGCGGCATGCCGCGTGCTGAGCGAGAGCTGTCGACGACCGTCGTCTCGCGTATCAATGGATGCGTTTATTGCGCATCGGTACATGCGCAGCGATTCGAACAGTTGGCGAAACGTAACGACGTCATCCGTGAAGTGTTCGACGAACCGCGCACTGCGGGGACAACGGATCGCGAAAAGGCGATTGCGCAGTTCTCGATTGCGCTGACGGAGACACCTGGCGAGGTGCGTCCGGCGCAATTGCAAGCGTTGCGCGACGTCGGTCTGACTGATGCCGAGATCCTCGACCTGATCCACTCCATCGCCATCTTCGCGTGGGCCAACCGTCTGATGCTGAATCTGGGCGAACCGGTGTTCCCGGAGACGGTTGCTGCGGTTTAAGACCCAGGTACGCGCGCTGAGTACGGGCATTCGGGAATCGAGTGTCCGGTCTCACGCAAACCGCAGCTTAAAGGAGGTGTACCTCAGTTAGGCGTGGCTAGCGTTAAGTTGAAATAACACACGCGCTGCCCAATGGGTAGCGCGTTTTGTTTTGGGCGAAAGGAAGTCGCTCGCAGGTGTACGCTAAGTCCTCTGGATCAACGAGCCCTTAAGCGATGACACGTACACAGTTCCACATCAAAAAGATTGCCTCGAATGACGCGACGTCCTGGCGCTCGCTAAGAGAAAAGCTCTGGCCTCAGGCGAACGCTGAGGAGCATGAGCAAGAAGCGAAGGACATGCTGTCGCAGCCTGAACGACATCTGGTGCTCATCGCCAAGTCAGCGGCGGGAGACACCATCGGATTCGCAGAGGCATCGATACGGCACGACTACGTCAACGGTTGCGATACATCGCCAGTCGTCTTTCTCGAGGGAATTTACGTGGTTCCTCCCGCGCGCCGCAACGGTGTGGCACAAGCCTTGTGTGCGTCCGTCGAGCAATGGGGGATATCGCATGGATGCGCAGAGTTCGCGTCCGACACGCAGATCAACAATACCGAGGCCCAGATGATCCACCAAGCACTCGGGTTCACGGAAATGGAG
>NZ_CABPSP010000012.1 GCF_902459765.1 Pandoraea anapnoica
TGGTGGGGCGTGAGTGACTCGAACACTCGACCTACGGATTAAGAGTCCGCTGCTCTACCAACTGAGCTAACGCCCCGATACTACCGGGAATAAAAAAGGCTGCACGGCATCGCAGCCTTTCTTAAAAAATTCGTTGGTGGGGCGTGAGTGACTCGAACACTCGACCTACGGATTAAGAGTCCGCTGCTCTACCAACTGAGCTAACGCCCCAACGAGACCGAGATAATATCGGCTCTTCCGCATGGGGTCAACCCTTGATGGTGAAAATCCGCAAAAAAGGTCTCAGGCGAGAAGCGGAACCATCTCGAACGCCAGCACTGCAAGCACTGCGCCCACGACCACGAGCAGCGATCGCCAGCACATTCGAACGGTCCCTTTGCACGGCATTGCGCCGACAACGATCGCGCCGAATACCGCAATCGCAAACATGCAGACCAGTTGGGCATTGGAAAGATGGGGCGCGATCATGTTGGATCTCCCTGTCGTCACCAGGCGATGCACGAGGTAAGTCGCGTCTCAAGTATAGAAAACGGCTTCCCTCAAGCAAAGCGGCGCGACAACCGGGGTTTCCCCAGTGGCCGCGCCGTGCTTTCCGGACAGGTCAGCGATCCGTCCGAATCAGCGGCAGGCGTTTTGGCTGCCGATGCTTCGAACCTCATGCATGCCCCTCAGGGGACGTCGTCGTTATTCCGGAAGATCAAGGATCAGGATGATCGTCCAGGCGTCTTCGCCTTCGTGGTGGTACTGACGCTCCACCACAACGAACGGTTGCTTCTTGTCGCCCTTGCCGAGGAACATCACGTCACCTTCCTGCGGCAGGCATTCGAGCGGCGGCAACCCGAGCGGGGTGTCCTTGGGAACGAGCCGTTCGGCCTTCTTCGCTGCGCGCTCGGTCCACTCGATATCTAGTTGGATGTCACTCACCGGATGATCCTGTCTATGCAAATTGAAACGGCTGCATGGTAGCACGCAGCCTGCGCAGTCCGCCCCTGTCCACCAACGCCGCCATGAAAAAAGCCCGCGCTCCAGGGCGGGAGCGCGGGCGAAAGTCCCATGCGATTACGGGGAACGCATGGCGACAGGAGATGCGCCCGTGGGAACCCGTGCGTGACTGTCGGGCCAGAGGGGAAGCACTGGACCGACGCACCACAGATAGCCCGGCAAAGCGTCGTTGGGCGGGGGCGCGCGCCTGTCGGCGGGACTAAAAGGTCATAAAGCGAGGCTATAAGGTGACGCAACGCAGGCTGAAGATGCCATTCGGCCTGCGTGCGTCAGTCACGCTGCCCGAGGATGGCAGCATGACGAGGGCCGGTTCGGTAGCTTACGGATTCGAGTACTTCATCTCGCCGTTCTGGCGCGCACGCACGAGTTCGTCGTAGACCTGTGCGCGCGTTTTGCCCGGCACATTGGCGTTGGTCATCGTGTTGAACGCAGGGTAGTCGTAGTCGTTCTGCGGGATCAGGCCTTTGGCGCGCGCGTCGACCAGTTCCTCGCGCACCTGTGCGCGGGTGAGCTGAGACGTTTGCGGCACCCATCCGAACGGCGAGCCGTCGGGGTAAGCATCGCTCGACAGATGCGATTGTGCGAAAACGGAACCTGCTGCGGTGGCCATCGTGGCCGAGATCAGTGCGGTTGCGATGATCTTGCGATTGAGAATGCGATTCACGGCGTTATTCCTGTTCTTCTGTGTTGCGGGGGCGCGCAATGCATCGGTACCGCGAGGCGGTTGGTAGGACGCGGTATGCGTTGTGCGCGACCGGTGAAGCCAGTCTATGCCTGCGGCTATCACAGAAAAACGGCAATTAAGCGAATGAATCATTACGAGAACCGAAACAATGCGACGTGCGTTCTCATTCGATGAGAGGCGCTCGGTGGCGCGGCATCAATGAAAAACGCCACCCGAAGGTGGCGTTCCCGATGTGGCGATGCGCAGGCGATGCGGATGCGTTCAGCGTGTGGCGATGGCAACCGCTGCACCGGCCATCACGGTGCCTGTCGCGCGATTAAGACGTTTCACGGCGCGTGCCGAGCTGAGCAGTCGCCGTGCGCGGGACGCCAGCGCGATATAGCTGCCGAACACGATGGCGAGGACCGTCAACGTGACGCCGACGACTTCGACGTAACCGAGCGCCGTCACGCGTTGGAGATCGAGCAAGTTGGGCAGCAGTGCGAAATAGAACACGACGACCTTCGGGTTGCCCATCGTGACCGACAGACCACCCAGAAACAGACGCCAGGACTTCTCGCGCGGTGCGGCGGCCAGCGGCTCCGTCGGCGCAATGGCCGGAGCGTGCCACATCTTCCATGCGAGATAGAGGAGGTAAGCCGCGCCGGCGTACTTGATCGCGAGGAACACGCCGGAGAAAGTATGTGCCAGTGCAGCCACACCCAGTACAGCGAGCGTGAGCCAGACGACGTCACCAATCGCGACGCCTGCGGTGAAGGCAATCGCGCCTTGCGTGCCACGACCCAGTACGCGCGCGACAATGGCCGCAATACCGGGGCCCGGTGTGCCCGCACCCACGAACAGGGCGAGCGCGAAAGTCAGCAAGTGAGTCCAGTCCATCGCTGCGTCTCCTCGCGTTGATGTCGTTCTGAGTGATCTAAGTGTTGTCTGCACCATGCTGCCCTGCCCATCGGTCACCGTTTAGGTGATGACCGATGTGCCGATGTCACGCGCCGAGCCAGGGCAGGCCGCGGAAGCACCAGCCGCTCACATTCTTGCGGTGACCGTTGCCGTCCTTGTCGCCTTCGAAGCCTTCGAGGATGTCGAACGATTGAGTGAAGCCGGCTTCGTAAGCGACCTTCGCGGCGGCCTTCGAACGGGCGGCGCTGCGGCACAGGAACAGCAGCGGCGTCGTCTTGTCCGTCGCCTGCGACGTCAGTTGTTCGAGGAAGTGTTCGTTGGGCACGCCACCGGGATAGCGCACCCATTCGACGTTGGCGTACTGCCCGTCCGGCACTTGCGGGCGACCGACCCAATCGAGTTCAGCGCGCGTACGCACGTCGATCAGACGAACGTTGGCGTCGGCGTTGAGCAATGCCAGCGCTTCTTCCGGCGTGACTGCACCTGCGTAGGCGAGCTGGCCCGTGGCGCGACGCTGCGTTGCTTGGTCGAGAATGGCTTTTGCGCTTGTCATATTGCTGTGATCTCGTTAGTCGATGGTTGTGCTTCATTCTAGCGTGCAGCACACGCAAAGATGCGCTTTAAGTGACATCGCGCGGCATTGGGAGTCGTCTGGATATTTTTCGGACTGAATCCACCGCGCCCGACGACGGTGCAATATGACGCACAACTTCGGATCAGTGATGCAGCATGTTGGCACTGAAATGGTGCATAATCAGAAAATGCACCAATTTAGTGATATTTTGGTGCGGCGTGCACCGAGATAGAGAATCGAGGCCCACGAGTGGGAATTCGACGCTGGACGAACCAGCATCGAATATTTCCTTAGAAATCAGTGGGCGAGGGTGAGGCACGACGGTGAGGCGATGCGCTGGCACGCTTCCTGCTTATCACTGGCGAATCCGAACACGGAGTTCGTTAAGAGGGTGCGGCGACGCGGGCGATGAGCGCCAGCAGCGCCAGATTGAATCTTTCGGGAGATAGCATGAGCAAATCTGTGGCAGATGTGATGAACCTGGTTAAGGAAGAAGACGTCAAGTTCGTCGACTTCCGCTTTACGGACACGCGCGGCAAAGAGCAGCACGTCTCGGTGCCCGTGTCGCACTTCGACGCCGACAAGTTCGAGAGCGGTCACGCTTTCGACGGTTCGTCGATCGCTGGCTGGAAGGGCATCGAAGCCTCGGACATGCTGCTGGTGCCGGACGCCAACACCGCTTACATCGACCCGTTCTACGAAGAAAACACGCTGGTCCTGACCTGCGACGTGATCGAACCGGCCGACGGCAAGGGCTACGACCGCGATCCGCGCTCCATCGCCAAGCGCGCTGAAGCCTACCTGAAGAGCACGGGCCTTGGCGACACCGCCTTCTTCGGTCCGGAGCCGGAATTCTTCATTTTCGACTCGGTCCAGTGGAACACGGACATGTCGGGCACCTTCGTGAAGATCAACTCCGAAGAAGCCCCGTGGTCCTCGTCGAAGGACTTCGACGGCGGCAACACCGGCCATCGTCCGGGCACGAAGGGCGGCTACTTCCCGGTCGCACCGGTCGACACGTTCCAGGACATGCGCTCGGAAATGTGCCTGCTGCTCGAGCAACTCGGCGTGCCGGTTGAAGTGCACCACCACGAAGTGGCTGGCCAGGGTCAGAACGAAATCGGCACTAAGTTCTCGACGCTGGTCGAGCGCGCCGACTGGACGCAGATCCTGAAGTATGTCGTGCACAACGTGGCGCACAGCTATGGCAAGACGGCCACGTTCATGCCGAAGCCGATCGTTGGCGACAACGGTTCGGGCATGCACATTCACCAGTCGGTCTGGAAGGATGGTCAGAACCTGTTCGCCGGCAACGGCTACGGCGGTCTGTCGGAATTCGCGCTGTACTACATCGGCGGCATCATCAAGCACGCCCGTGCCCTGAACGCGATCACGAACCCGTCGACGAACTCGTACAAGCGTCTCGTGCCGCACTTCGAAGCCCCGGTGAAGCTGGCCTACTCGGCTCGTAACCGTTCGGCATCGATCCGTATTCCGTACGTTGCCAACCCGAAGGGCCGCCGCATCGAAGCGCGCTTCCCGGATCCGATGGCCAACCCGTACCTGGCCTTCTCGGCCATGCTGATGGCCGGTCTGGATGGCGTGCAGAACAAGATCCACCCGGGCGAAGCTGCCGACAAGAACCTGTACGACCTGCCGCCGGAAGAGGATGCAAAGATCCCGACCGTGTGCTCGAGCCTCGAACAGGCGCTGGAATACCTGAATGAAGACCGCGAGTTCCTGACCCGTGGCGGTGTGTTCACCGACGGCATGCTCGATTCGTACATCGCGCTAAAGACGGAAGAAGCTCGCCGCGTGGCCATGACCACGCACCCGCTCGAGTTCGAACTGTACTACTCGCTGTAATCGGGTCGCTGCGCAGCAATGCGCCGGCATGACGGAACGCCTGCGGCTGACCGTCATGCTCGAAAAGCACGGGGGATGGCCGCGGCCGTCCCCCTTTTTTATCCGCAGCGCGCGCGCTATGCATCGCCGAAGTGCATCGTGCTAGCGGCCTGCCACGAACCTAACGCCTAGATCCTTGATGAAAAGTGTCCGCGCTGGTGAGAAAGGGCAGACAAAGCGGGCTTCGCATTCCGCTGATGCCGCCGATGTTGCTGCCGAATTGACGGCTGACGCCGCAGGCATCCCCGCGCCCCTGTCTGCTGTGCATGCCTTGGTCGACCCGTGGGAAGCGAAGCTTGCCGCGACCGGCATTCTGCCCGGGCTGGAAGCGTTGCCGACCGTGCTGCTGGTGCTGGAAAAACACTCGTTGCGCGTGGTCTTCGCAAACCCCGCTGCCGAAGCGTTGCTGGCGCTTTCGCGTCGCTCGCTCTCGCAGATGACGTGGAACGATGTATTCACGAACGGCGAAGTGCTGTCGTCGACGATGACGGAGCTCATCGCGAATCACTTCCAGACCACACGCCTCGATCTGGTGCTGGAACGCACCGCGCAGGAGCCGTTGCACACGCATGCGATTGTGGCGGCCCCCGAAGCAGCACCCGATTTCGTGATCGTCGAGCTGATCGAGAACGAGCAGAAGCTCAAGAACGAGCGCGAAGAGCGGATCATCGATCAGGCGTTGATGAACAAGCAGCTCATCCGCAACCTGGCGCACGAAATCAAGAACCCGCTTGGCGGCATTCGCGGTGCGGCACAGTTGCTGGAGTTCGAACTCGATCAGCGCGAATTGCGCGAATACACGCAGGTGATCATCAAGGAGTCCGACAGGCTTCAGACGCTGGTGGATCGCTTGCTGGAGCCGCATCGCCATCCGTATATCGCGACGGACGTAAACATCCACGAAGTGTGCGAGCGCGTGCGTTCGGTGGTACTTGCCGAATTCCCGCAAGGCCTGTCGATCGAGCGGGACTACGACGTTAGCCTGCCCGATTTTCGGGGCGACAAAGAGCAACTCATTCAGGCGCTACTCAATATCGTGCGCAACGGTGCCGAGGCGCTACGCGAGCAGATCGCGCGCGGCGATGCACGTATCGTATTGCGCACACGCGTGGCGCGAAAGATCACGATTGCCAAGCGATTGCACAAGCTGGCATTGGAATTGCATGTGATCGACAACGGGCCAGGCATACCCGCCGACATTCGAGATCGCATCTTCTATCCGCTCGTCTCCGGGCGAGAGGGCGGAAGCGGTCTGGGACTCACACTGGCGCAATCGTTCATTCAGCGCCACGACGGACTGATCGAATGCGAAAGCCGGCCCGGACGGACGGATTTCCGAATCCTGCTGCCCCTGGGCTGATGCGGCCCTCACGCCGTCGGCCGTAACACCTGCGGCCGGGCATAGACGTTACACGGTGAACAATGAAGCCGATCTGGATAGTAGACGACGACCAATCCATCCGATGGGTGCTGGAGAAAGCACTCTCGCGAGCCAATCTGCCGGTGCGCAGCTTCACCGGCCCGCGCGAAGCCAGCGCCGCGCTCGAACACGATTCGCCGCAAGTGCTGGTGTCGGACATCCGCATGGCGGGCGGCTCCGGCCTCGAATTGCTGCAAATGGTCAAGCAACGGCATCCCGGTCTGCCCGTCATCATCATGACGGCGTTCTCGGACCTGGATAGCGCCGTCGCCGCGTTTCAGGGCGGTGCGTTCGAGTATCTGGCCAAGCCGTTCGACGTGGATCGAGCGGTCGAGCTGATTCTTCGCGCCGTCGAAGAAAGCCTGCGCGAAGCCACGGACGACGAACGCGTTACCGAAGAGCCCGAGATTCTCGGACAGGCGAGTGCGATGCAGGACGTGTTCCGCGCTATCGGCCGTCTGTCGCATTCGAGCGCGACGGTGCTCATCACCGGCGAATCGGGCTCGGGCAAGGAATTGGTCGCACGCGCATTGCATCGACATTCGCCGCGCGCTTCGGGGCCGTTCATTGCACTCAATACCGCGGCCATTCCGAAAGATTTGCTCGAATCCGAGCTGTTCGGCCACGAGCGCGGGGCGTTCACCGGGGCACAGGCAACGCGTCGCGGACGCTTCGAGCAAGCGGAGAGCGGCACGCTGTTTCTCGACGAAATCGGCGATATGCCGCTGGATTTGCAGACGCGTCTGTTGCGCGTGCTCTCCGACGGCAACTATTACCGTGTCGGTGGCCACAGCCCGATCAAGGCGAACGTCCGGGTGATCGCGGCCACCCACCAGAATCTGGAAGATCGCGTGCGTCAGGGGCTGTTCCGCGAGGACCTGTATCACCGTCTGAACGTGATCCGATTGCGCTTGCCGTCACTGCGCGAGCGTAGTGAAGACATTCCGCTGCTGGTGCGTCACTTCCTGCAGAAGAGTGCACGCGAACTGGGTGTCGAAACCAAACGCATCAGCGAGGCGGCGCTCACGCATCTGACGCGCTTTCCGTTCCCGGGCAACGTGCGTCAGTTGGAAAACCTCAGCAACTGGCTGACGGTGATGGCGCCGGCGCAGACCGTCGAAATCAAGGATTTGCCGCCTGAGTTTCAGACGACAACCGCGCCCGCTGCGGTGGTGGCCGGTATGCCTGCGTACGCGAACGGTGCGGCGCATGGCGGGGCCGCGACGTCAGGTAACGTCGACCCGACGCAGGGAACGGCGGGATACGGCAGCGTGGGTGCGGTGCCGTCCGTGCCGGTTGGCGGTATGGGCGGTAGTGCAGGCGAGGCGGCGGGCGTGCCGGGCGTACAGGGCGTGGAGAGCTGGGAGCCGATCCTGCGCCGCGAGGTCGCGCGATTGTTGCGTTCGGCCTCGCCGGACGTGATGGACCAACTCACGCGTCGCTTCGAGACTGCGCTGATCAACGAAGCGCTGGACTTCACGCGCGGGCGCAAGGTCGAAGCCGCAAGCCGTCTGGGGATTGGACGCAACACGATTACGCGCAAGATCCAGGAGCTCGGGCTGGAAACCTGAAGCGAAACCCGGTAGGCTCCCTTGTTTCCTCACATCGCGACAAGGGAGCCGTATCATGGCAAGACGCATCCTGTTGACGGGCGCTACCGGACAGGTGGGCTGGGAATTGGCACGTTGCCTGCAAGGCATGGGAGATGTGCACGCCCCCGTACGCAGCGAAATGGATTTGCTGGACACCGACAGCGTGGTGCGGACCGTGCGCGACTTCGCGCCCGACCTGATCATCAATCCGGCCGCGTACACGGCCGTCGACCGCGCTGAGACGGAAGAGGCGGCGGCCTATCAGGTGAATGCCGTGGTGCCCGGCATCATGGCGGAAGAGGCGAAGCGTTTAGGTGCGCTCGTCGTTCACTACTCCACCGACTACGTATTCGACGGCACATCATCCACGCCGTATCGCGAAGACGAACCGACCAATCCGCAAAACGCTTACGGCCGTACCAAGCTCGCCGGTGAAGCTGCCATTGCCGCCAGCGGCGCCAACCATCTCGTGTTGCGTACGAGCTGGGTGTACGGCTCGCGCGGTGCGAACTTTCTGCTGACGGTTCAGCGTCTGGCCCGCGAGCGCGACGAACTGCGTATCGTCGCCGATCAGCACGGCGCACCGACCTGGTGCCGCACGATTGCGGAACTTACGTCGCAGATGCTGGTGCAAGGGTTGGGCAATGCAGATGCGGGTGGCATCGACGCCGACTTTTGGCGCGAGCGCGGCGGTCTCTACCATCTGACGGCCGCCGGCCAGACGACGTGGCACGGTTTCACCGAAGCGATTCTCGATCTGACGGCACCGGAGAAGCGTCCGAACGTTGTGCCGATTCCGACATCCGCCTATCCGTTGCCGGCCAAACGTCCTGCTTTCTCCGTGCTCGACAACGACAAGCTCGCGCGCAACTTCGGCGTTCGTGCGCCCGACTGGCGCGACGCCCTCAAACTCTGTCTCGCCTGAGGCGACGACCGTCCCCCTCGGGGCTACGCGACTAATTCGGAAATTCCTTAGCGCGCAGCCCCGGGTTCTTTCGGCAACATGGTGGCTTTTTGTGCGCACGCCCAAGCGTGTGCCGAGGAGCGATGCATCATGTGGTCTCAGTTCGCTGTCACTCGTGGCGCACACACGCAGGCAGTCGCCACGGCCTCGTTCCCCTTGGAACACGCCGAGGGCGGCGCAAACGGCAACGGTGCCTTGCCGTCTTCTTATCCGACATCCTTGAGCGAAGCACCCGCCGAGGCACTGCGTTGTGCGATTCTGCGGGCCGATCTTGTTGAGCGTCGTGCGATCGCATTGTTGGTCTCATGGCTGACACACGCACTTGCGCAGGATGCGGCGCGGCGAGGGGGCTGCGGCAGCTTCGAAGGCTTGTGTGCGAGCGCCGACGCTGCACGAGGCGACTTACCCTTCGATAAAGCCGCGTTGACACGGATATGGAAGACACGCTATTCGCATCTGTTGCACGGCGCGCGGGCCGCAGACATCGCGCGAGACATGGTGAGGTGGTGTTCGCCGTCTCGCGACGGCGATGCGCGCGCGCCGCAGTGGCATTGGCTGTCCTCCGCGGCTGCCGTCGCCTTTGACCCGGTGGCAATGGCCGATTTGCCGCTGCGCGAGTGGCCACCCGATATCCTGAGCACCGCGTTGACGCTGACTAATTTACGGGACGGTGCGCTGCCGGATCTGTCGCTGTCGAACAGTGACCTGCGAGGCGTTCACGCACCGGGCGCGCAGTTTTGCGGCGGCCAGTTCAACGGAACGGTCTGGTCGGGTGCGCGGCTGCGTCGCGCCGGATTTGCGTACGCGAATCAGGTGGATGCCGCCTTCGAACGGACGGATTTGCGTGAGGCATGTTTTCGCGCGGCTGTGCTGAGCGGTGCCCGCGCGGTTGGGGCCGATCTTCGTGGCGCAGAATTTCTGCATACCGTGATGAGCGGAGCCAATCTGAGCGAGACGCGTTGTCAGGGGGTGACGTTCGAGAAGGTGTGCCTTGATGACGCGTCTTTTCATCGGGCGAGAATGGACGGGGCATGCTTCACGAACGGCAGTGCGCGCCGCATGATGCTCATTGGCACTCGGGCGAGACGTTCGAGATGGACTTCGGTCACGATGAGCCACGGGCGGGCGTCCGGCGCAGACTTACGGGATGCCGAATTTCGACAGTGCGACCTTGTGGCGTGGGATGCGCGAGGCGCGCGGCTCAATGGCGCGTTCTTCGAGTCGTGCGATATGCGCAGCGCGCGTTTTTGCGGTGCCAGTCTCAAGCGGGTGCGCATGGGGCGCGACTGTGATCTGAGCGCGACGCAATGGCATGATGCCCGGCTTCAACTGGATGCGGTTTGGCTGCGCCGTTTGACGCCATCCGAACTGGATCCGGTGGTGCGGTCCTGGATGACCTTTCCTGTGGACCAACCGACGATGCGCGCAGACATCTTCCTGCAATTGTTGAGTGCGCTGCGTCATCGGTCTGCATTATCGGCCGTCACCGATACCCCTGACGAGATGGCGCCGCCGTTGCATCGCTTGCCTGAGCACGTTCAGCACAGCGACTGGCTCGGCCGTGTGCTGGTTGCGCCGGGCGAGGCGGGCGGTCTGTCGGACCATGAATGTTTCGCGACGCTGCGCGCGCAATGGCTGGCGCGCAAGCTCGATACGCTGAGTGACGTGCGTCTGACGCACGATGAGGCTTCGTGGGCGACCGACGCACTGATGACCACGTTGCACCGTCTGTGTGTGACAGCGTCTCCCGAGACCGTCTGGTCCTACGCTGGCGCGATCTGCCAGGCGCTTTATTGGGCGGAGGAGGGGCTGGGCAGTGTTAGCGATTCGCGCACGGCGGCCTTGCGCGCGGTGTGGTTCATGACGTTGCCTGAGCAGGTGCACGCCGCGCTGTCGGCAGACGGCATTGATGCTCTGGATCCAGCCTACCTTGTGTGGATCCGGACAGACGGCGAGGTGGCGGCGCGCCTGCCGAAAGCGTTGACGGCGGGCGTATGGGGTGCGGCGGGTGCAAACCAGCCGAAGGAGGGGGATGTGGGCTTCGCGGGCCACCCGCTCCCCGGCTGGCACTGGGCGGGCACGCGGGTGGTTGTGCGCGACCTCGCGTCCTCCGACGATTATGTGCCCGGGACCATGCGACATCTTCAGGGGCTGCTGAGGGAGTTTGGGTGCCTCGCCGGCCTCTGGCCGGTGGAGCGTCCGCTCGACGCGTTTGTCCGGCTGACCGCCCGTTGGCTCGGCGATTCGGGGGAGGTGCGAGCCAGCGCCGCGTGCGGGGGCGGAGGGCAGCCCGCCGTCAGCCCGCAAGCCAGTGCATCGAGTGAACCGCCCTCGGCGGCGCGGTTGTCGCGACATGCCGAATTGAGTCCACTTGAGCGTCTCGACGCCACGGTTCGCACGTCCCTGTCGCCTACCCATGTGCGATTGCAGTCTGCGGGTCGCGCCGATATCGACGAAGTGTTTCGCGACCATCCGCTCTCGGTGCCTGCCACCGATGTAACGTTGGGTATCTCCGGGTTGCGCCGCGTAAGGCTCGTTTCCGTCGCCGCCGGTCTGGCCTGGCTCGCGACGCAACCGGAGTGGTATCTCTCGCTGCCGTCGATCGATGTGAGTAGATCTAGCGCAGACGCCATGCGCCTTGCCTGCCGCCGCTACGCGCTCGCGGTGCTCAATGAGACGACGGCCGGGGAGGCCATGTGGCGCTTGTTGCCACAGGCGATAGCGCTACGGGCCTGTCTGTCGGACGACACCGTCGCGTCGGGGCATCTGGCCGAACGATTGGCGCAATGGTTGACCTGCCCCGAGATCATGGCGCTTCCCGGGCTGGCGGAGGCTTGTCGTCAGACGCTCCCTTGGTTCTGGGCCATCCGATTTCCACTTCCTGCTCACGTCATCACGGAAGCGACTCACCCCGGTGCTTCACCCCCGCACGGCTCGGATGGCGTTGCGGTGGATTGAGGGGCGTTTTGCCTGATATTCCGCCATCAGCGCGACCGCACTTTCGTGGTAAAAATACGTACGCGCCTTACGCTGCATTACATCAGACATGCGTCACATGACGTCGAGAATCGTCTCACCGAGCTTCATGACGCCGCATTCAGTACGTCGCGCCTCCTTAATCCGAGACTTTCCGGGGTGTCACACCCCCTCCAGGCATCATGCACCCGACTTGTATTGCGTCAGGCTACCCGGGGTTCGTGGCGGTCAATCGTCGCGAGCTTGACGCTCACGTCCCACTCTCCTGGCCACTCTTCGACGCTGACGGCACACCGTTGCTGGCGGCGGGCGAGCGTCTGCCGTCCGAAGCCGATCTCGACTGGCTTTTCACGATGTTTGCGCCTCACCGGCCGCTGCCCGAGGGCGCGACAACGGGCGAGGCCGCCGGTCGGACGGAGGCTGCGAATTCGGCGTCGCCGCTCGATGCAGGGGCATCGACGGTCTATTTGCACGGTTTGCCCGTTCCACTGCCGATCGGCGCGTGGATTCAGGTGCGAGTGGCACCGGACGCCGAGATGACGCGCGTGCGTGCTCGCCTCATCGGCCGGGCACCCAACGGCATGCTGATCATCACGCCTCCCATGGCGGGAGACTCGCGCATGCCGATGGTGGCTGGGGATCGGCTGGCGCTCTGGACGTTCCCGGGCGATAACCTGTACGAATTCACGTGCGACGTGCATAGCGTGCATCACGGCCCGTTCGATTACGTGGTGCTGTCGCGTCCGTCGCAAGTGCGGGAGACGCCGGTGCGTCGTACGCCGCGTGTCGACACACGACTCGTAGCTCGGCTGTCGCCGATCGACGAGACGTCGCGTGCGTCACTTACGCGCATGCTGGCCGATCCGCAGGACACACCCGAGTGGCTCGTACTGGTGCGCGACATCAGTGCAGACGGTGCGGGCATCGTGGCGAAGGCGCCGTTGCCGGAGGGATGCCTTCACGTGGCGGTGCAGTTCCGGGTGCCGATCGGCGCGGATATCGTGCCGATTGTCGGGAGGGCCGCGGTGCGCAGCGTGGAAGGGCCACGGGCGGACGGCACGTGGGCCTATGGTCTCGAGTTCATGCAGATGGAGACGCGCAACAAGGCCGCGATTCGTTGCTTCGTCTATGAGTCGCGTCTCACGGATCCGCGCGCTGGCCAGTAGGGAGCGTTGCGAACTGCGACGCGGCAGGCACGCGCCATCGTAATGTCACGGCGCTAAGAAAAACGGCACCCACGGGTGCCGTTTTTCATCGCTGCCAGCGCTGCGTCAGTCCTTAAACGTGGCGACGACCGGCGTGTGGTCAGACGGCTGTTCCCAGGTGCGCGGCACGCGATCGATCTCGCAGCCGGTGCAGCACTCGGCCAGTGCGGCGGAGGCGAGCACGTGATCGATGCGCAGTCCGGCGTTGCGTCGGAACGCGCCCATCCGGTAATCCCACCAACTGAACGTCTTTTCCGGCTGCTCGAACATACGGAAAGTGTCGCGCAAACCGAGCCCTTGCAGGCGCGCGAACGCCTGGCGCTCCTGAGGCGACACCAGGTTGCAGCCTTCCCATTTCGCCGGATCGTGCACGTCGCGGTCCTCCGGCGCGATGTTGTAATCGCCGAGCAGCGCGAGCTTCGGGTGACGCTGCAATTCGTCGGACAGCCAGTGGGTGAGGGCGTCGAGCCAGTTGAGCTTGTAGACGAACTTGTCGGAGTCGAGCGACTGGCCGTTCGGGAAGTAGCCGCAGACGACTCGCACGCCGCCAATGGTTGCCGTAATCAGCCGTTGCTGTTCATCGGGAAAATTCGGCAGGTTCTTGACGAGGTCGGTCGCTTCCCCGACCTTGGCGTGATTGACCAGCAGCGCAACGCCGTTATACGTCTTCTGTCCGGTGAAGTGTGACGTGTAGCCGAGCGCGGCAAGTTCCGTAATTGGAAAGTTCTCGTCGGTGAGCTTCAATTCCTGAAGGCAGAGGACGTCGACAGGGTTGCTGCGCAGCCAGTCCTGCACATGTCCCAGACGGACCTTGAGCGAGTTGACGTTCCAGGTGGCGAGTTGCATGAAAGTCCTTTGAAAGTGAGCGCAGGGCTCGGGTCTTATCCCTTATGCCGTCTTATGCCTTGTCGGCGGGCAGCTTCGGCACCGCGACAAAGTCGTCGAGCGAGAGCCCCTTTTCCTTGAGCAAGGCTTCGAGCACCGGTTGCAGGCGGCCGAGGCTTTCCTGCACCGCTTCGCGGACCGTATCGACGACCACCTGCGTGCTACGTTCGATTTCGATATTTACGCGCGAACCGGCGCCCTTGTCCTCGAATGTCGTCATGCGGCGCGTTTCCGGAATCAGCCACACCTCGAACCAACCTTCCTGCCGGTTCACTTCCGAGACCGTCAGGCTCGCGCCGTTGATCGCGATATAGCCCTTGGCGAAGACATACTTGCGGAACGCTTCGGGAATCGCGATGCGCAGCACGCGGTTTGTATCCGAGGTACGCACACTGAGGATTTCGGTCGAGAAGTCGATGTGGCCCGAGAGCGGATGGCCGCCGATTTCCGCACCATCCTTGGCCGCGCGCTCCACATTGACTTGTGCGCCCGCGCCGAAGCTGCCGAGGGTCGTCACGTTCAGACTTTGGAGAATGACGTCGAACGATGCGGCGGTGGGGGAGAGCAGTTGCGTGACCGTCAGACAGCAGCCGTCGACCGAGACGCTGGCGCCGAGGGTCAGGTCTTCGCAGAAGCCTTCGGGAAACGCCAGTTCGAGCGTGCGCATGCCGTCGCGATCTTCGATGGACGACAGTGTGGCCGTGCCTTGAACAATTCCGGTGAACATCGTGATGTCGGTATAAAGAGTCGTGGGTTGCTATGCCGCAGTATTCTACTGCGTAGCGACGGTATGCCGCTCGTCATGCGTCGTGCTACGATGCCGCCTTTTCACGGGATCTCGACAGATCGCTATGGGTTTCGAAGGCTGCCTGCTGGCGGAAGACTTTTATTACTGGGCGGAGACGTCGCCCGCGCCGGAAGGACAGTTCTACGGGGTGGTGCACTTTACAGGATGGCGAGACGTGGACGACGTCATCGAATCGCTCGATCCGCCGCTCACCCACGCCACGCCCGACGCCTACCGCTGGGCAAGCGACGCGCTGGAAGCCGCGCATGCGCTGGCCAAGACACTGGCGGCCGAGGGCGACCTGGGCATCGATCCTTGAAGTAACGGACATCACGCGGACAACACCATGACACAGACTAAATTTGAGATTCAGAAGCGTCGCGGCCTGAAGATCGACGCCGGTGTGCGTCGCGGCCCGCCGACGGGCAAGGGCGTGGGCGCACAGGGCAAGCGCGGTGGCGGGGGCAGCAAGTTGCTGGGCGCGTTGCTCGGCGCGCCGTCGGATGCGATGGAGTCGGCTGACGCCAATGACGTCAAGGATGACGCCGTTACGGCGGATAAGAAGGCGTCCAAGGCTTGAAGGGCTGGAGTACTGAAGCGCTGGTGGGCTAACGCGCCAACGCTTCAGGCACGAACGCATCAACGCATCACGGCACGATCGCCAGGAACAGGAACGCCGCGAACAGCACCAGGTGGACGGCACCTTGCAGCACGGTCGTGCGTCCGGTGCCAAGCGTGAGCACGCTGACCAACAGCGTGACGGCGAGCAGCACCGTCTCTTTCGGCGCGAGGCCAAGTTCGATCTGCTGATCGAGCAACAGCGACACCGCAGCCACCGTCGGAATTGTCAGGCCGATACTGGCCAGTGCTGAACCGAGTGCCAGATTCAGACTCGTCTGGAGCTTGTTGGCGCGAGCGGCGCGCAGCGCGGCCAGCCCTTCGGGCAGCAGCACCAGCGCAGCAATCACAATCCCCACCACTGCCTTCGGCGCCCCTGCCGTCGCCACCGCTTGTTCCACGGCGGGCGAGAGCTTTTTCGCCAGTCCCACCACGGCCACCAGCGCCACGACCAGCAAGCCGAGACTCAACACTGCCGTACGACGCGAGGGCGGCGGCACGTGGACTTCTTCGCTCGGCGCTTTCGCGAGGAAGTAATCGCGATGGCTCACCGTCTGCACGAACACAAACACCATATAAAGCACCAGCGAAATCACGCCTTCGAACGCCAGTTGCGACGCCGTGAGGCCCGGACCGATCACGGAATTCGTGTAGTTCGGCAGGACCAGCGTGAGCACCGACAGCGCGCACAGCACGGCGAGCGCGGCGCTCGCGCCCTCCACATGAAAGCCCTGCGTGTGGTGACGCACCCCGCCGAACAGCAGGCATAAGCCGACGATCCCCGTCGAGACGATCATGATGGCGGCAAACACGGTGTCGCGTGCCAGCCCCGCTTTGTCAGGTCCGCTGGAGAGCATGACGGAGACGATCAGCGCTACTTCGATGATGGTCACGGCCACGGCAAGAACCAGCGTACCGAACGGCTCGCCGACCTTGTGGGCGACGGTCTCGGCATGGTGCACGGCCGAGAACACGGCCCCGGCGAGCGCGGCTGCACATAGGGTGAGCGCCGCAGCGTTCGGCAAAAACGCGGCAACGCCGAGGGCAATGAGGGCCACGATTGGCATGTACATCGTCCAGTGGCCCAGCTTGGCGGTCTTTGAGGAGGACATCGTCGGAGACTCCAGAATTTCGGGGAACGGGTGCAGCCAGGGGTACGGCAGATCAAGCGACGGCGGGAACATTGCCCCGATGAGAACCTCGGGGCGACAGATCATGGTCGCAGAAAAGTGACACCCAGACAACAAGAAGGCGTTGACTTGCGACGCAGTGCAATCTCGCGATGAAAATTTACGGAGATCCGCATGAACAAACGATCTTGCGCGATCGCCTGTTTGACTCCGAGTCGGAAACTCTCGATAAATTCCGATGACTTGGTCAAAAATCGAAAGCCTGCGATGTCGTCGATGGGGTATGCGAAATTTTGCGTTGACACGCGATAGGTGACAGGCGCAACATGCCGTTCATTGGTCTTACCACTGAACGGCATTATGTCATTCGATCCCATCGTGCAGGTTTCCGTCTCGGAGCAGGTCGCGCAGCGCTTGCTCACGATGATTCGCACCGGGCTGCTCAAGCCCGGTCAGCAACTGCCGCCCGAGCGCGACCTCGCCAGCATGCTGGGCGTCGGACGCCCGGCCGTGAGAGAGGCGATTCGCGGGCTGGCGCTGCTTGGGTTGCTGCGCGTCCGGCAAGGCGAGGGGACGTTCGTCGGTTCGCTCGAAATGCGGGAGTTGCTCGAACCGCTGGAGATGGTCATCGAGCTTAACGCTGGCACGCTGGAATCCCTGTTCGACGCGCGTCTGGTTATCGAGCCCGGCGTCGCCGCGCTGGCGGCCACGCACATCAGCGACGAGGACATCGCACGTCTGCATGCGCTCGTCGATGACGAACAGGCGCTGCTGGGCAATCCCGAAACGTTCTCGGCGGCCGATATGGCCTTCCACGAGACCATCATCGACGCCTGTGAGAACCCGTTCCTGCAAAGCATCGCGAACAGTCTCTACCTGCTGGGCAAAAAGAGCCGCCGTGTGACGTCGCAAGTCGATGGCGTGCTCGAACGCAGTTTGCAGGATCATCGCCACATTCTCGACGCGCTGGAGGCGCGAGACCCTGAGCGGGCCGCGCAGGCGATGCGCCAGCATCTGTGCCGCGTGCGCGACGCCTATGCTGCGTCCGCCACGTCCGCCGTGACTGCAAATGACGAAGACGCCGCTGTAGCCGCGCACGCTGCCACGAACCTCTAAGTCGGCTCACCCGGCACTTCCGTAAATCCCCAACGACCCACAGGCTCACGAGGAGACACTCATGACTGGCCGACTGACGGGCAAAACCGCCGTCATTACTGCTGCGGCACAAGGCATTGGACGCGCGTGCGTCGAAGCCTATTTGCGTGAAGGCGCGCGCGTGATTGCCACCGATCTGAACGCAGACGGGCTGGCGCAACTCAACGATCACCCGAACCTCACGCGGCGAGCACTCGACGTGACCGATGGCGCGGCCGTGACCACGCTTGCGAATGAACTCGGCGCGATCGACGTGCTTTTCAACTGCGCCGGCTTCGTGCATCACGGCTCGATTCTCGAGTGCGACGAAGCTGCGTGGGACTTCTCGTTTGACCTGAACGTGAAGAGCATGTACCGCACCACGCGGGCGTTCCTGCCCGCGATGCTGGCCGCAGGCGGCGGGGCAATCATCAACATGTCGTCGGCGGCGTCCAGCGTAAAGGGGGTGGCCAATCGTTGTGTCTACGGCACGAGCAAGGCGGCCGTGATCGGGCTGACGAAGTCGGTCGCGGCCGATTTCGTCGCGCGCGGCATCCGCTGCAACGCGATCTGCCCGGGCACGGTCGAGTCGCCGTCGCTGCGTCAGCGCATCGCCACGCAGGCAGACACTGCGGGCATGAGTCTGACGGCGGTGCGCGAGCAGTTCGTGGCGCGTCAGCCGATGGGGCGTGTGGGAACGCCCGACGAAATTGCGGCGCTCGCCGTCTATCTGGGTTCCGACGAATCCTCGTTCACCACCGGCGCCATCCACGTGATCGACGGCGGCTGGTCCAACTGATTTCGCAAGGAGATTTGCTTTGAAACTGCTGCGTTACGGCCCGAAGGGCCAGGAAAAGCCGGGCCTGCTAGATACGGACGGCCAGGTGCGTGATCTCTCCGGCGCGATGGCCGACATTACGCCGCAAACGCTGAGCCCGCAGGGGCTAGCGGCGCTGCGGGCGCTCGATGTGAAGGCGTTGCCAGTGGTGGCGTCGCCGGGCCGGTTGGGCGTGCCGTTCTCAGGGCTGGGTAAGTTTCTCGCCGTCGGCCTGAACTACAGCGATCACGCGGCGGAGTCGGGGCTGGCCGTGCCGTCGGAGCCGGTGCTCTTCACCAAGTGGGACAACTGCCTGACGGGACCGAACGACCCCGTGGTGCTGCCCAAGGACTCGGTCAAGGGCGACTGGGAAGTCGAGCTGGGTTTCGTGATCGGCACGACAGCGCGTTACGTGCCGCTGGAGCGTGCGCTCGATTATGTCGCCGGGTATTGCGTGGTCAACGATGTCTCCGAGCGCGAATACCAGATCGAGCGCGGCGGCACATGGGACAAGGGCAAGGGTTTCGACACCTTCGGTCCGGTGGGCCCGTGGCTGGTGACGACCGACGAAATCCGCGACCCGCAGCAACTCGGCCTGTGGCTCGATCTCAACGGTGTTCGCCGCCAGACGGGTAATACGTCGACCATGATTTTCAGCGTGGCCTATCTGGTGCATTACCTCAGCCAGTTCACTACGCTCAAGCCGGGCGATCTCGTGACGACGGGCACGCCCCCGGGCGTGGGCCTCGGTCAGAAGCCGCCGGTCTTCCTGAAGCCGGGCGACGTCATGCGACTGGGCATCGACGGGCTGGGCGAGCAGACGCAGCAAGTGCACGCGTACGACGCACGCTTGCTCGACTGAGCGCGTGTCCGATGCTTTTCACATCCATCCAGTAAGTTGATAGGCACGGACGGCGGCGCGAGTTGCCTCCCGCTGACATCGCGAACGACGCCGGGCGCACCGATCGTGCTGCCGCGCGCGGCTTTGCCACGTCAGGCGCAGCCCATCGACGACATTCTTCGGAGCGATTCATCATGCAAGATTTGAAAGGCAAGTTCGTGCTGATCACGGGCGCGAGTACCGGCATCGGTGCGGCAGCGGCGACGGCGTTCGCCGCGCAGGGCGCACACGTGGCGGTGCACTACAACCGCTCGGCCGACAAGGCGGAGGCAGTGGCGGGAGCGGTGCGCGCGCATGGCGTGAAAGCCATGACGGTCGCGGCCGACGTGCAGGACACCGGTGCCATCGATGCTGCAGTCGCACACGTGCTCGACGGCTTTGGCCGTATCGACGTACTGATCAATAACGCGGGCAGTCTCGTCAAACGTACGCCGTTCACGGAAGTGACGGACGCCTATTTCGACGACGTCCTCAACGTCAATGCACGCTCCGTCGTCGCATTCTCGCGCGCTGTGGTGCCCGCAATGCGCAAGCAGGGCGGCGGTGCGATCATCAACGTGACGTCGATTGCGGCGCGTCACGGCGGTGGCCCCGGCGCGCTGATTTACGCAGCGGCGAAAGGCTTCGTGAGCACGCTCACGCGAGGTATGGCCAAAGAGTTGATGCCCGACCGTATTCGTGTGAATGCCGTCTCGCCGGGCGTGATCATGACGCCGTTCCACGAACAGTTCAGCACGCAGGCGCAGATCGACGCCTTTCGTCAGAGCATTCCCATGGGACGCCTTGGCGAGCCCGACGAGTGTTCGGGGGCGTTCCTGTATCTCGCTTCGGAGACGCTGGCGAGCTATGTGACCGGCCAGATCATCGAGGTCAATGGGGGGCAGCTGATGCTGTAACACGCAGGGGTGGCCGATGTCGGAGACTCGGAAAGTTCCGCATCGGCATTGCCTCGTGGCCCAATTTCGCGCGGAATAAGCGGTTGCGGGTTCGCTTCTTCGGTAATTGCTGGCACACTTGCCCCATTCGTCCGCATGCCTCGGTCACACGGAGGCGCGAGAACAACTATCGAGGGGCAAATGGAACGCTGTCCGTGGAGTGAAGGCTTCGAGCAATATCGTCAGTATCACGATCAGGAATGGGGTGTGCCGCTGCGCGACTCCCGCGAGTTGTTCGAATTGCTGATGCTCGAAGGGGCGCAGGCCGGGTTGTCGTGGTCCACGATCCTCAAGAAGCGCGATACCTATCGCAAGGCTTTTGACAATTTCGACCCGGCGCGTATTGCGAAGTACGGACCGGAGGACGAAGCACGGCTGATGGCCGATCCCGGCATCGTGCGCAATCGCCTGAAGGTCAATGGTGTTATCAAAGGGGCCAGGGCGTATCTGGCGATGGAGGCATCGGGGACGCGTTTCGCCGACTTCGTCTGGCAGTTCGTGGGCGGTGAGACGTTGCAAAACCGCTGGACGTCTCTTAGCGAAGTCCCGGCAACGTCCGCCGTGTCTGACGCCATGAGTCGTGCGCTGAAGAAGGCAGGATTCACGTTCGTGGGATCCACCATCTGCTATTCGTTCATGCAGGCCGCCGGGATGGTGAACGACCATCTGGTTGCGTGCCCGCGTCATAAAGCGGTGAAGACGCTTGCGGTCAACGAGGCCAAAAACAGCGGCGCATCGGCCCGGAAACGCCGGGCAGGGGCGTCGTCGGCTACAATCGCGCCTGACGAATCAGGATCTGCCTAATGTTTAGCTATCGCCACGCCTTCCACGCCGGCAACCATGCCGACGTACTGAAACACTTCATCGCCGTTGAATGCATCGATTACATGCGCCAGAAAGACACGGCGTTCTGGTATATCGACACGCACGCCGGCGCGGGCGGCTATGCGCTCGACGGCAAGTGGGCCGACAAGACGGGCGAGTACGAGACGGGTATCGGCCGTCTGTGGACGCGTAACGATCTGCCGCCCGCACTGGCGGATTACGTTGCGCTGGTCCGTGAGTTCAATCCAGATGGCAAGCTGAGCTACTACCCCGGCTCGCCGTATTTTGCGCTGCAACTGCTGGGGGATCGCGACCGTCTGCGGTTGTTCGAGGCGCATCCGACCGAACAGGAAGTGCTGCGCGAGAACTTCGAAGCGCAGGGGCGTGCGGTCGCACGTCGCACGATGATTTTCGGTGCCGACGGTTTCGCTGGCCTCAAGACGATTCTGCCGCCGGCACCGCGCCGGGGGTTCACGCTCATCGACCCGTCCTATGAGGACAAGCGCGATTACACGCGCACCACGCAGACGGTGCAGGAAGGGCTCGACCGCTTCCCGACCGGCATGTACGCCGTGTGGTATCCGCTCGTGCAACGTCGCGAAGCTGCGCAATTGCCGGAGCGTATGAAGCGGCTGACGATCGACGAGAAGCCGATCAAGAACTGGTTGCACGTTGCACTGACGGTCTGCAATCCAGTGCCGGGGGGGATGGGCCTGCACGGCAGCGGCATGTTTATCGTGAACCCGCCGTACATGCTGCAAGACACGCTCAAGACGACGATGCCGTATCTCGTCAAGGCGCTCGGTCAGGACAAGGGCGCGCAGTTCCTGTTGGAAGGTAAGCAGAGCTGAGGCGATCGCGCGAATATCGGCGAACCCGAACGGAAACGCCCAACGCTGGTATGAATACTGGCGTTGGGCGTTTCGTTTTTATGATTGGGCGTGATGAGGGGATGTTTCGCATCCCCGAATCCGATCACTTGGCGGACAGCGGAATCTCGTACGGTAACGACAGCAATTCGTCCGGCGACAGATAACGCCATTCACCGAGTTCCAGAGTGCCCATCGGCAAGCCGCCAATGGCTGTTCTCACCAAACCTTCCACGCGATTGCCTGCGGCAGCCACCATCCGCTTGACCTGATGGTATTTCCCTTGCGTGATCGTGAGTGCGATTTCGTGGGAGGAAGGGCTCATGACATCCGTTGCAGCGAGCGGCTCGGTCTCGTCGCGCAACAGCACGCCGTCGCGCAGCGCCTGCAACATTTCTTCCGTTACGGGGTGCTTTGTCGTCGCGACATACCGTTTGGGTACGTGGCGGCGTGGCGACATCATGGCGTGCAGGAAGGGGCCGTCGTCGGAGAGCAGCAGCATGCCGGTGGTGTCCTGATCGAGACGGCCGGCCGGTTGCACGCCACGCACGGCGAGCGGGAGCGGCAACAGCGAATGCACGCCCTCGTGATGCGTCGGGCTCGTGGAGCACTCGAAACCTTCAGGCTTATTGAGCAGAATGTAGACATGCTCGCGGTAGTCCCAGAACTCGCCGTCCAGCGTGAACTGAAGGCCTTTCGGGTCCACCGACTCACGGAAATTGTCGTGCACAACGCCGTCGATGGCGAAAGCACCGGATTGAATGAGCTTGCGGCACATCTTGCGACTGCCGAAGCCCTGCGATTGCAGTAAACGATCTAGCTCGATGATGCGTCTCCGTCAGGCATCTGGATTCAGGCAGCTATTGTAACGGCCTGTCCGCGTATATGCCCGTTGGGCCCGTTCGTGCTTACCGTGCTTACTCGTCTTGCATCGCGCCGCTGAAGCGCCGGTAGATGAAGCGTGCCGCCCAATCGAGCACGAAGCCAAGCACACCGATCACCAGAATCACCGCCGTCAGTTCCGAGTAGGCCAGGCGGTCGCGCGTATCGAGAATGAGATACCCCAGACCTGCATTCACGCCCAACATTTCTGCGGGCACCAGTACGATCCACAAGATGCCGATGGCCAGCCGCACGCCCGTGAGAACATGCGCTGCGATGCCGGGCACATAGACGTGCCAGAGCATTTCCCAGCGGGTCGCCGCCAGACTTTCGCCGAGTTGTACCCAGCGCCGATCGATATGTGTCACGCCTGCGGCCGTGCTCATCACCAGTGGCCACAGGGCGGCGAAGGCCAGCAGAAAATACACGGCAGGGTCGCCCACGCCGAGCGACATGACGGCAATCGGCATCCACGACAGCGGCGACACCATACGCAGGAACTGCAACGATGGCGTGAGTGCCTTGTCCAGCCAGCGCACGCGCCCGATCAGAAAGCCCAGCGGTACGCCCAGCACAACGGCCCACGCTAGCCCGACCGCAATACGTCGCAAGCTGGCGAGGATGTGCAGGCCAAGCTGCTCGTCTCGGATCAGGTCGGGCAGCGCGTTCAGGGCGGCCGCAGGTGAGAACTGCGACGCGAGAGAGCCGGGCGTCGTGAATAGCGAAATTCCCAGCCACCAGATCAGCACGATGCCTGCGAGCCCCGCCAGGCCGAGCCACGCGCGGCGCGCAGGGCGGGGCGTCACCGTGCCTAAGTTCGATGGGGAGGGGTTTGCGGTGCCGGAGGCAGCGTCCACCGCCCCGACCGGCTGCTGCACGCGGCTGGACGCGAGATCAGACAACGATCACCTCCTGACGGGTGAAACCGTCCGGCAGACCGAAGGCCTTCATGCCACCGGCGGCGGCAATGCTCTTTTTCACGAAGCGGTCGTCGACGAGATCGCGTGCGACAAACGACGGGTCGAGCTTTGCGAGGAACTGAGCATTCCCTTCGACCTGCGTCTTCTGCATGTGACGCACAAGCGCCTCCGTGTAGCTCGGATAGGGGTAAGGCTGGAAGTCGATACGCTTCTCGTGCCAGTCGGCATGCACGATGGCCTTGTCGGCGAGATAGCGGCCCTGCTCGGAAGCGTCCGGCGCCAGCACGCGCTGCAACACCTGGAACGGGTGCGGCGTGTAGCGGTTCTGACCTTCCTTGGACAGCAGGCGAGCCGCATCTGCGGGGTGCTCGCGCGTCCAGGCCTGCGCTTTGACGATAGCGTCGACGACCTTCTGCGACCATTCCGGGCGCGAGGTCAGGTCACGCTCGTGCATCGTCACGACACAGCACGCGTGGTTCTTCCAGACGTCTCCGGTAAATCGCAGCACTTTGCCGACCTTGAGGTTCTCAGCCGCCGCATTGAACGGCTCGGCGACGATATAGCCCGCGATCTGTTTTGCGGCGAGGGCGGGCGGCATGTCCGACGGCGCCATCACGATCAGATTGACCTCGTTGGCGGCGGGTGCTCCGCTCTTCTTGAGCACGGGCGTCAAGCCGTTCGCGGCAAGTAATCCTTGCAGCACCACGTTATGAATCGAGTACCAGAACGGCACAGCAAAAGTTTTGCCGCCCAGATCGCCAATCTTGTTGATGTCGTTGGCCACAGTAATTGCGCTGCCGTTGACGTGATTCCATGCCACGACCTTGGCCTGCGCCTGACTGCCGTACCGCGCCCAGACCGTCATTGGCGAGAGCAGGTGAACGACGTTGACCTGTCCCGATAGAAACGCTTCGATCAGTTGTGCCCAACTGCGCAACAACGTCGGCTTTTCCGCCTTGATGCCAGCTTGTTCGAAGTAGCCGTTGTTATGCGCGACGAGCAGCGGCGTGGCGTCGGTAATCGGCAGATAGCCGATACGCAACGGTGCGTCCGGCTCGGCGGCGGCACGCGCGGCGGCCGAGGCGAGCAACGGGGCCGCCCCTGCGACGGTCATCATCGAAGCGAGCTTGAGCCATTCGCGGCGGGAAATTTGGCACATGGTTTGAGAATCCCCGAAGGTGGGTGCTTAACGTGTGTGAGGTGTGGTGTGAAGTGCTGCGTGAGCGGATGTCGTATCGCGGGACATCGCAAGTTGCAGCGCTTGCAGAATTTCGATGCGCAACGCACCGAGCGCCTGCACCTGGGCTTCGCGCGGCGAGGGCACGTCGATTTGCCATTGCGCGAGCGTGCGCCCCTGATTGCTGAGCAACACGATCCGGTCGGAGACGAGCAAGGCCTCGTCGATATCGTGCGTGACAAGGACCGTCGCCGCCCCGGTGTCGCGCACCACGGTCACCAGCAGGCGCTGCATGTCGGCACGTGTGACTTCGTCAAGTGCGCCAAACGGCTCGTCGAGGAGCAGCGCGCGCGGCTGACGCGCGAGACAGCGCGCGAGTGCCACCCGCTGCGCCATGCCGCCGGAAAGCTGGCGAGGATGCAGATGATGCGCATGGGACAAGCCGACTTCGGTCAGCGCGGCGTCGATGCGCGTGCGCCGCGCCTCACGCGAGAGTGCGGGCTGGCGCGCGAACGTCAGGCCAAACGCCACGTTGCGCTCCACCGACAGCCAGGGCAGCAGACAGGGGTCCTGAAAGGCGAGGGCCACATCGGGGCGCGGGCCCGTGAGCGGTGTGCCATCCACATCGACGGTGCCGTCGCTCGGTGCAAGCAGCCCGGCGGCAATGCGCAAGAGCGTGGATTTGCCTGAGCCGCTCGGGCCAAGAACGGAGACGAGTTCGCCCGGCGCGACCGAGAGGTCGACGCCGCGAAGGATTGCCCGTTCGCCGTAGGACACGCCGATGTTGCGAAGCGTCAGGAATGGCGATGCGCGCGAGGTGTCCTCGCGCGCTGCGGCGAAATGTGCGTGCTCGGGTGCGGATGCGCGCGCGCGTTGCGTCGCCGTGGGTTGGGTCATGTAACCGTTCCGGTCTTGAGTTGCTGTGCGCGTTGCGCCGCCAGTTGGTTCTTCAGTTGCACGAGACTCGGCGTCACGATAGGCACGAAAGCGGCCTCGCGCTGACGTCGGGCGACGCCCGAGAGTCCGCGCAGATAACCGCGTCCGCCCCCAGTCTGCACTTCCAGCGTGGCGGCGTCGTGAACAAGTTCCGCGAGCGAGATGCGCAGTTTGAACAGGCTCGCTGGCGTGTCGACAAATTCGCCTTGCAGGACGCCCGATTTCAGGCGCGTCGTGAGGGACGCGAGCTGATCGGTCAGCGCGGCCACGTCGTCCGCCACCGCAGCACGGGCTGCCGGGCCGCCTTCGTTTGTGGCGTCGAGGCTACGCTGCGCAAGGCCCAGCGACATGCCGCATTGCAGCCCCAAGAAGGCCGGGCGCACGCGCACGAGCCACGCCGGCGCGTTGTCGGTGATACGGTCGTCATCGCTCAGCGGCGTGTCGGTCATCTGAAGTGCGGCGGTGTTGGTGCCGCGCAGACCGATCAGATCGAGATCGTCGCTGCGATGCACGCCCGGCGCGTTGTGCGCGATGGCGAAGATCGACGGCGGACCGCCCGCCTCGTGGTCGACGGCCGCAGCGGCAACGAAGCCCTGCTTGCGGAGGTTCGTGACCCACGGCAAGCCGCCGTTCACTCGCCACGACGATATGTCGCCGCCACCTACGCCAGACGAGGATGCGGTAGGCACGTCGGTCGCCCGGATTTGCAATGGCTCGATAGCCGACAGGTATTTCATCGCATTCGACAGGCCGGTCGCGCCAGCCAGTTCGCCGCTGAGCAAGGCAGGCAGCAGACGATCGCGCAACGCCTGATTCGGGCTTTGCAGCAAATACTCGATGAACGTGCGTTGTCCCCAAAGGACGAAGGCCGCCGCGAACGAATGCGCGGCAACGTCGGCAACGCTGTCGATCGCATCGCCGATCGTGCCTCCGGTGCCGCCCAGCTCAACCGGCACGCCAACGCGCAGTAATCCGGCGCTGGCGAGCTGCGGCACCACTTCACCGCAAAGCGTGGCGTCCGTGTCGAGCGTCTCCGCGTGAGCGTCGAGCCATGTTGCGAGTGCTGGTGCGCGCGCGGCGAGACCCCGCTGGCTGGCGACGGTGCTCATGCCGCCTGCACCTTCGGTTCCCAGCGATAAGCCGCCAGTTGCGGGTTCAGTTCGTTTTGCGAAAGGTTGTTCGCGAAGTTGCATAGCGTGGCGAGCGAGACGCCAAGCACCACTTCGAGGGCTGCGGCATCGTCGAATCCCGCTGATTTGAAAGCGGTGAATTCGGGATCCGACACCGCGCCGCGGGTGGCGATCACGGCGCGCGTGAAATTAGCAACAGCGTCGAGGCGGGCATCGGAGAGTTTGGCCTGATCGCGGATTTCATTCACGAGGGCTTCGGGAAGTTGCGCCTTCTTCAGCGCCACAGCCGTATGACCGGCTACGCAAAAGCCGCAGCCGTGAATCCCGGCCGCCGTGATCTGTACGACCTCGCGCTCGGCCAGTGTCAGGCTCGCGCGGCCGTTGATCGCGCCCACCGTCAGATACGTTTCGAGCGCCGTCGGTGCGTTCGCCAGCGACGCCACCAGGTTCGGCAGGAAACCATTCGCCGCCAGTGACTTCTCCAAAAACGGACGGCTCGCCTCCGGGGCGGTCTCAACAGTGTGCAATGGCAGTCGGCTCATATCGGGCTCCTTACAGTCGAGCCTCCATTGTGCGCAAGGCCGGGCGCTTGCTCAATGCGCGCCCGTCTGGAAATTCTGCGGATTCGTCTCATCGGGGGACGGAAAATTCCGAGGTAGGAGGGGAAGCGGTCTCGAAGAATACGCTTGTCCCGGATGAGATGGTGGGTAAGCCATTGCACGCAAAGCCATGGGGGCGAGTGTTTGCCGGTGATGCCCTTCGCTGGCGTTAGTGCACCGGGTACGTGGCCAAGGCGGGTGCAACAGGCTGAGCGCCTGCGCTGGCCACCTGACGACGCCACGCCCCCGGCTGGATTCCAGTCACGCGTTTGAAAGCCTGCGCAAAGGCCGACTCCGACTGGTAGCCGACTTGCTCGGCCGCCTCCGGCAGAGAGACGCCCGCGCGCAGCAACGCAGCCGCCGTCTTCATTCGGACTAGTGTCACGAAGTGTGCCGGTGGTTGTCCGCCAACCTCCGCAAATTGCTTGCAGAACCGCGCGCGCGACATATTCACGAAGTCCGCCATGCTATCCGTCGTCCAACGCTCGCCCGGAGACTCGATGATCGCCGCCGCCAGTCGACCGAAGGCGTCGCGGCGCATCAGACGCCACATCCCCGGGGCGACATCTTGCGCATGTACGGCTTCGCGTAATGCGTAGTAGAAAAGCAGGTCGGTGAGGCGGGCGAGTAGTGGAGAGGGCGTCTCGCCGGGGCGGCGCGCTTCAGCCTGGAGTAAAGCGAAAACCTGCGTCATACCGTCGAGCCGACCGCTCGCGTGACGCGCAATGATCGGGTTCGGTAGTAAGCCAAGTACCAGCGAGTCGAGATCGGTGCGGAACTCGAAAAAGCCGCAGGCGAGGGCGACGGAGGGTTTTGCGGCTTGAGTGGTCGCCGCGCTTGCGTGAGGCTCGGCCGGCAGCGGTGTCATCTTGCCCAATCTGGCGGTCAGGTCCGCCGGGGGCATCGGAGATGGCGTCAGCGCGTGCGGGACGTCCGAAAGCAGGAACACAGCATCCCCAGCGCTCAATTCGGTCGTGCTTGCCTCGCGACCCCCGTCGGCACCTACGTGCAAATAACACCCTCCATCCAACACCACATGGAAGCTCGCCCGCTGATGCCCTCCCGTCGACGCCTGATAAACACCACAGTATTCGCCCACGTGGAATAGCGTGCTCTTCAACTCCAACCCCGCCAACAACCAATCAGCGACCCGGTCGGAATCGTTCGCCCCCATCGCATCTCGCAACATAACTTGCTCCACCCCCCTCAAGCCCTTCCACGCCGTTATGCCTTCCCCGGCAAAACAATCATCGTCCCCACCGACATTCCCGCAGACAACTATTTTTTCGTTGGATGCTTATTACTGAGGTGGGAATGGGGATGGTGGGCTGGGGCGGTGGGGCGGGCGGAAGGCTGGGGATTGGATGCGCCAGAGAAAACGCAAACCGGCAGTAGGGCTTTGCTTCCAGCTGAGCGGAAGCCTTGCCTAAAACCTTCGATAAGGCCTTGCTTCGGTAGTGTCGCTGTATTCCCATACGGCGCCCCCGGCGCCGAGAGGACTCGGTCACGTTCCGCGACCCCGGCATCGCTCGCAAGCGATGCCTTTCGAGTCCCCACGCAATGTGCACTGGCACATTGCTTTCTGGGCAAGCATGAAAAAAGCCGATGATCTTTCGATCATCGGCTTTTTTTGTATTTTTTTGGTGCCCAGAAGAGGACTCGAACCTCCACGGTGTTACCCGCTAGTACCTGAAACTAGTGCGTCTACCAATTCCGCCATCTGGGCCCCGTCAGCTCGCTTACTGCTTGCTCGCTGCGAAGAAATGAGATTATGCCGAGGGCGTTACATACTGTCAATATCTGGGGGCCAAAAAATTCAAAAAACTTTCACGCACCCCCCACAACACCCCCAGAAACCTCAAGCCGCACGCCCCATATGCTCCGCACGAATCATGTCGATCAGATGCCGTAACCCCGGCAATGTCTGACGCCGACTCGGGTAATACATCGACAACGGCGGTCCATCTACCGCCCATTCCGTTAACACCGCCTCCAACGTGCCATTCGCCAACTCGGCCGCCACGTTGCGCTCCAACACATATCCCAAACCCAAGCCACCCACGGCCGCTGCAATTACGCCGTCACTCTCGTTGATGCTCAATGCCCCCGGCACGTCCAATTCCACCGCCGTCGACCCATTGCCCAACTCCCACTTGTACAACGTGTTATCACCCAGTCGCATCCGGATGCAATTGTGTGACATCAAGTCCTGCGGCACCTTCGGTCGGCCATGACGCGCAATGTACGCCGGTGAACCCACCACGATCCACTTCAGCGCCGGCGTCAACGGTGTCGCAATCATGTCGCCAGGCACCGTGTCGCCGTAGCGCATCCCCGCATCGAACCCCTCCGCCACAATGTCCAGCATCCGGTCATCCACCGTGACATCCAGCTCGATGTCCGGATAAGACGCGACAAAGCGGGGCAGGATAGGGTCCAGCAACAATCGGGCCGCATCGCGTGGCACGTTCAGCCGCAACCGCCCCGCCGGCGACGCACGATATCGGTCCAACGCACCAATCGCCGATGCGATCTGCTCAAGGCCCTGCTCCAATTCCTTCGCCAATGCGGATCCCGCCGCCGTCGGCGACACGGAACGACTCGTGCGGTTCAATAACTTCACGCCCAGACGCGCCTCAAGATTGCGCATCGCATGACTCAAGGCAGAGGTCGTCACGCCTAACTCAGTGGCGGCCTCCCGGAAACTCTGCCGGCGGCAGATGGTGACAAACACGTTCAAATCGGCAAGCTCGCCGCGAGTGAAGGCAGGCATGTATTTCCCAACAAGTATCAAGCAACAAAAACCAAAAACACCCGACAAGCTCAACGAATTAAGTGTCCGTTGAACAATATTCAATTTTTTATGAGGTAAATTCTACAGATTTCCCTATGCTCTGGAACGACGCCATAGCCGTCGTGACGGAAACGCTACACATTCTCACTACGCATTGGCTCGGGTGTTTCGGTCTGCAGCACCGCGGATGTGTATGTCGTCGATCAGTGGGATTCAGGCACGCAGAAAGGGCGATCCGCTGGGAATCGCCCTTGTTTTTTAACGCGGAATGGACGACGGATTAAGCGTCCACGAAAATGACCTGTCCCGTGATGAAGCTGTCGACGCATCGCTCGAACGCCTTGCCAACCAGAGCACCGGGCACCGGCTGATAACCCGGCATCATCTCGCCATAAACCGACCAGGCTTCTTCGATGACCGTCGGATTGACGGCGTTAATGCGAATGCCACGCGGTAATTCGTACGCGACACATTTCACGAACGTATCGATCGCGCCGCTCGTCGTGGCGTCCGCAATACCCTGAGGCATCGGCTTGACGTTCAAAATGCCCGAAATCAAGGTGAACGAACCGCCGTCTTCGATATGGTCGAGACCGACTTTTACGATGTTCATCTGGCCGATTAGCTTGCCTTGAATGGTGGCCTCCCATTGCTCATCGGTCATCGACACGAACGGCGCATATTCGCAATGCCCCGCGGCACTCACCACCGCATCGAATTTGCCCACCGATTCGAACAGAGCACGCAACGATGCCTTGTCCGTCGCGTCGACGCGATAATCGCAACCCTCGCCAGAACGGCTGGCCGTGATCACCCGATGATTCGCGAGCCCCTTCATCGCCGCCTGACCGATTTTGCCGCTGGCGCCTATGACGATGACAGTTTTCATTTCTGCTTACCTCGTTTTTTGAAGATGAGGTGGCATGTTAGAAATGGCAGACACCCACGTAAATCAAGTGCGGGTTGTATCCGTTACAAGGACTCGTTGTGCACAGTATCGATCTCAAACATATGCGCGTTTTCTTGCGGCTGGTGCGCGAAAGAAGTGCTTCCAGAGTTGCCGCAGAAATGGGATTGTCGCAGCAGGCGATTAGCGGGTATTTGAAAAGGCTTCGAGAGGCGCTGCCGCATGAGATCTTCGTTCGGCATAGTACTGGGATTGAGCCTACGGACTTCGCGTTGGATATTGCGCGGAAGTTTGAGCGGATTCTTTCGGATGTGGACGACGTGGTGCTGGCGGATTTCGATCCGGCAGCGCTGGAGAGAAGTGTTGGGATTGTTGCGAATGAATACGCGCAACTTTCAGTACTGCCGAGGTTTATCGCGAAGATCCGGGAGGGGGCGCCGAGGGTTTCAGTGCGTGTGATGGATTTTTGTCGGGAGACCCACGCGGAACAACTTGAGCGCGGGGATGCGGATATTGCCGTTGGGTTTGCTAAGTTTTTTGATGATTCGCTAGCGCGGAATGCTCTCGCGGAGGAACGGTACTGTTGCGTGGTCGGGGAAAGGTCCGGGATTGTGGGCGGGCTTCGTAATGTTGCCGATGTCGCAATGTTTCCTCGGGTGGATTTCGCTGACAGTGCAAGTTATTCGCAGGATGCAGTCTCGCAGTTTCTTGCCGCGCATCACGCACTGATCCCTCCCGTCGCAACGCTCGCTTGCTACACCTCACTTAAGCCGTTTCTTGAATTTAATGACGTGGTCGCGTTTGTGCCTTCAGCCATCGCCGATGCGTTTCAGTTGACTCGGCTGCAGTTGGATTCGATGCCGGAGACGTTTGCCACCGCCCTGGGATGGCACCGCAAACGCTCAGGGAATCCGCTGGGGATCTGGCTGCGGGATGTGCTGAAAGAGGTTGTGGTGGGGTAGGGGGCTGGAGAGGAAAACCGTCGATAATGCCTTGCTTCGGTAGTGTCGCTGTATTCCCATACGGCGCCCCCGGCGCCGAGAGGACTCGGTCACGTTCCGCGACCCCGGCATCGCTTGCAAGCGATGCCTTTCGAGTCCCCACGCAATGTGCACTGGCACATTGCTTTCTGGGCAAGCATGAAAAAAGCCGATGATCTTTCGATCATCGGCTTTTTTGTATTTTTTTTGGTGCCCAGAAGAGGACTCGAACCTCCACGGTGTTACCCGCTAGTACCTGAAACTAGTGCGTCTACCAATTCCGCCATCTGGGCCCCGTCAGCTCGCTTACTGCTTGCTCGCTGCGAAGAAGTGAGATTATGCGGATGCGACGCGGGAGTGTCAACACTTACGCGTAAAAAAATTTACTTTCTCTCACCCACCTCGACCCCCACGCTCAAATTCCGCACAGGTGGCAGTTTTCGTGAGGTTTGCCGTATGATTGTCCCTGACTGTAAGACGCCGCTATCCGCGCGTCCTTACAACCCCACGGACCGTCGGGCGCATGGTGCGCCACTCGGCCGGACTCAACCGGCACAGTAACGCTACCGACCTTTGAGCAAATATCCCTATCCGATCCCGAGTCGCGAAGAGATCCTCGGTGTCCTGCGCACCGCAGACTCCGCGCTGTCCGCCAACGATATCGCCGAAGCCCTCGCCATCAAAAAGCAGGAGCGCGAAGGCTTCTTCAAGCGCCTCGCCGCCATGGAACGCGACGATCAAATTCGTCTCGACCGCCGCGGTTACTATCAGTTGACCCACCCGTCCAACTTCATCGCAGGCCGTGTCATCGGCCACCGCGATGGCTACGGCTTCGCCGTACGCGACGATGACGGCGACGACCTCTTCCTCCCCACCGAGGAAATGAAGAAGGTCATGCATAACGATCGCGTCCTCCTGCGCATCGCCGGCTATGACCGCCGCGGTCGCCCCGAAGGCCATATCGTCGAAGTCGTCAGCCGCGCCAACACCCATGTCATCGGCCGCCTCCTCAACGAGAACGGCGTCATGGTCGTCGCGCCCGAAGACAAACGCATCAGCCATGACATCCTGATCCCTCCCCGCGCCCAAGGCAAAGCGAAGGTCGGACAGGTCGTCTCCGTCGAACTCACCGATTACCCCAGCCGTTATAGCCAGCCCATCGGCCGCGTCTCGGAAGTCCTCGGCGATATCGACGACCCCGGCATGGAAATCGAAATCGCCGTGCGCAAGTACGGCGTGCCCCACCAGTTCTCCGCCGAAGCCCTCGCCGCCGCCGGTGCGCTCCCCGACGAAGTCCGTGCCCCCGATCTGCGCCACCGCATCGACCTGCGCGACGTCCCCCTCGTCACCATCGACGGCGAAGACGCCCGCGATTTCGATGACGCCGTGTACTGCGAACCCGCCAAGGTCGGCCGCACGAACGGCTACCGCCTGATCGTCGCCATCGCCGACGTCTCGCATTACGTCGCCGCTGGCGGACCGCTCGACGCCGATGCCCTCACGCGCAGCACCTCCGTTTACTTCCCGCGACGCGTCATCCCGATGCTCCCGGAAAAGCTCTCAAACGGCCTGTGCTCCCTTAACCCGGACGTCGACCGCTGCGTACTCGTCTGCGACGCACTCGTCGCACCGAACGGCGAAGTGAAGGCCTATCAGTTCTATCCGGCCGTCATCCACTCCGCCGCGCGCCTGACCTACACGGAAGTCGCCGCCGTCCTCGGCAATACGAAGGGCGCCGAAGCGCAACGCCGCGCAACGCTACTGCCCCACCTGCAGAACCTGTACGACCTCTACAAGGTCCTCGCCAAGGCACGTAAGTCGCGCGGCGCCATCGAGTTCGATTCGACGGAGACGTACATCGTCTGCAACGCACAAGGCAAGATCGAACAGATCCTCCCGCGTACGCGCAACGACGCCCACCGCCTCATCGAGGAATGCATGCTCACAGCCAACGTCTGTGCAGCCGACTTCCTCAAGCGTCACAAACAACCCGGTCTGTATCGTATTCACGCCGGACCTTCGGGCGAACGCCTTCAGGTGCTGCGTACCTTCCTCAAGACCCTCGGGCTCTCGCTCGGCGGCGGGGACGAACCGGCCACGTCCGATTACTCGGAACTGATGACGCAAATCGAGTCCCGGCCCGATGCGCCCATGCTCCAGACGATGCTCCTGCGCTCGATGCAGCAGGCAGTCTACAGCCCGGACAACATCGGTCACTTCGGCCTCGCTTATCCGGCCTATACCCACTTCACCAGCCCGATTCGTCGCTATCCGGACCTGCTCACGCACCGCGCCATCAAAGCCATTCTCGCGGGCAAGAAGTACGAGCCGGAAATTCCCGCCGGTGTCGAGCTGACGACGGGCCTCTCGCCCCACGCACGCAAGCTGCAAAAGGACGACGACAAAAACAAGAAGTCGCCGAGCGCGAAGAAGCGCGACGCGATCTGGGACGAACTCGGCCTGCATTGCTCCGCCAACGAACGCCGCGCGGACGAAGCGTCCCGCGACGTCGAAGCTTGGCTCAAGTGCTACTTCATGCGCGACAAGCTCGGCGAGGAGTACGGCGGAACGGTCAGTGCCGTCACGTCGTTCGGCATCTTCGTGCAACTCGACGATCTCTTCATCGAAGGCCTCGTGCACGTTACGGAACTGGGCAGCGATTATTTCCAGTTCGACGAAGTCCGCCACGAACTGCGCGGCGAACGCACCGGTATCCGCTATCGACTCACCGACCGCGTGCGCGTGCAAGTGAGCCGTGTGGATCTGGACGCCCGCAAGATCGACTTCCGCCTCGTACGCGAACCGAACGCCCGCTCGCTCGCGAAGACGTCCGGCCGTAGCGAACGCGGCGGTGCCCCGGTGCCGACGCCCGCCGCCGGCACGCCCGGTATCGCTGGCTCCGCCAGCGCCGGCCCAACCATCCGTCAACTGCCCAAGGGCGGCGCACTGCTCAACGGCGTGCAACCTGCACCGGCCGGCAAACGGCCCGCCAAACCCAAGTCCGCGAAGGTGAAAGCCGCGCGTGCAGAGCGCGGCGGAGCCCCCTCGAAGCACAGCGGTAGCGGCAAGGCACCGGCAAAGCGACAAGGTGGTCAGGGCGGACAAGGTGGGCAGGGCGGTCAGGGCGGTCAGGGCGGCCCCGGTGGTCAGACGAAGAAGCCGCGTCGTTAATCGATTCGCGTGCCGTGCACAGCCCCTGCGCTGCGCACGGCACTATGCATCGAACGACGGCGCGGTGAGCGGTTTGCAGTAAGATGGGCGCCTTTGCCGGAAATCACCGGCATCCGGTACCCGCGATGGATTGCGGCGGCGGCGGCCCATGTGGCTCCCGCCGCCGTCGTGCTTTAGGCGACGACAGTTGTGCGTGAAGCAAGCGGCAGCATCCCTCGTCACGGCAACAGACGCCACGGCACACGCTATTTTGAGGAAATGAAATGAGTAAATTGAAAATGCTGTTCGGCTTCCATGCCGTGACCGCACGCCTGCGTCACGACGCCACCAGCGTCAAAGAGATCTACTACGACCCGACCCGTCGCGACCGTCGTATGACGGATTTCCTCAAGGCCGTGGAGTCGTACAAGAACGCCCCGGGCGTCAAGATCAAACTGGTTCAGGCGGACGGCAAACGTCTCGACGGCATGACCGGCACGTCGCGGCACCAGGGCGTTGTGGCGCAAGCTGAGGAAATCTCGCTGGCCCTCAATCTCGACGAACTGCTCGACGGCATCTCGGGCGATCCGCTGCTGCTGATCCTCGACGGCGTGACCGATCCGCACAACCTCGGCGCTTGCCTGCGGGTGGCCGACGGTGCGGGCGCGCACGCCGTGATCGCCCCGAAGGACCGCGCAGTCGGTCTGAACGCCACCGTGGCCAAGGTCGCGAGCGGTGCGGCTGAGACGGTCCCGTACATCATGGTGACGAACCTCGCCCGCACGTTGCGCGACCTCAAGGAGCGCGGCATCTGGGTGGTCGGCACCTCCGACGACGCGCCGGCCGATATCTACGGCACGAAGCTCACCGGCCCGATGGCGATCGTCATGGGCGCGGAAGGCGAGGGCATGCGCCGCCTCGTGGGCGAGACGTGCGACGAACTCATGAGCATCCCGATGGCTGGCGGCTGCGAAAGCCTGAACGTGTCGGTGGCAAGCGCCGTGTGCCTTTATGAGGCCGTGCGTCAGCGCAAGGTCGCGGTCAAGGGCAAGTAAATGTTGCACCGCCCTTGAGCAGGCATTGAGGCTGCCGGGGGGCGATTTTGCCTCGGGGGACGGCGGTCATTGTGTCGACTTCAGCGGCACTCTTGAGCGCGACCCAGAGACCTCATCGGCCTTTTTCGCGTCACCGATGGGACCGGATTCGACAGGAAGTCGTGCGATCGCGCCCAGTGTGCCGTATCGCAACGCGTCAAGCCTGAACTGAAAATTTGTCTCGGAGGACTTGTCATCCAGAGGCCGATTCCGGTTCTCCCCGGCTTGGGTATTAGTCCGCCGCCTTTCGGCGATTAGCTGTTTGACAGCCTCCACTGCGCGCATGCGGGCCTCTCGTTTGACTCGGGCTGTTGCCGCCCGGATTTTGTTTGCCGCAATTCTTGCTGTAGCCTCCCGGGCGTCGCGCTGACTCTTGATGAGCGCCTCCTTTTTGGCGTTCTCCATCACCCTGCGAGTTGCGTCTGCCGTCGCCTGGAATGCGGTGTTGCGGGCTTGCTCTTTGACGCGAGCCAGCGCCTGTTCTTTGACGTAATTCGATGTGGAAGACATTGCCCGCTGCGCCTCAGCACGCGCTTTGGCGGCCTGGAGTTCGGCGGTTCGCGCGGCTTTGCGGGCCAGCCTCGCTTTGAGGGTACGAGCCTCGACGCCCACCTGAGCTTGAATCTCAGGCTGTACACCACTGGGAGTGGATGTGTCGCAAGTCGCGTCGTCGGCGAGCAAAGCCGCGTATCGGGTGCTAGCTGATTTCAGGTGCTCACGGAATGCCGCAGCCATCTGTTCCTCATTCGCGTCGGGGTATCGGTACAAATGCTTTCCGTAGCGCTCGATCGTCGCATCGATGATTTCGCGAATGGCGGGCCCTCTGAGTTCGGCCAGATGTCGGCCGAGTCCCGGCCCAACGCTCGCGAGCACACTTTGCACAATATCGGACGGCGGCGACTCTCCGGGAATCTCCGCGCGCCAGGCCTCGTCAACCATCGCTGTGATCGTGTTCCTCAATTCGCGCTGTTCACCCACGGTCATCGTCGGCATCGCCTCGCGCAGCTCGCTTCGCAGACGCTCCTGCTCCAACTCGATCACGCTACGTTCGGAGATCACCGTTCGGATCGCTTCGAGAACTTCGGGCATCGATTTCCCGGCGCTAACGAATCGATCCACTGTGGCGGGAGCCCGAGGTGAGATTTTCAGATAACGCAGCACCCGAATGCGCATTGCTTCCATAAGGCCACGCTCGCGGCGTGCGTGCGTGAGCGACGGGTTCAGGTCGTCTTGTTTTAAAAGGTGATACACCTGATCCAAATGATTCTCACGCGTGGTCGAGCGTGCGCTCAACAGCTCCAGCCAGAAGCTGCTAAGGAATCGGTTCGCTCTGGCGAGCAGAATCGCTCGCAACGCTTCGGCCGAGACGCCCGAAAGCGTTAGCTCTCGCATCAAAGTGCACCAGGCGCGCGCCAGGTATGAGTCGTTACGTATCCGATAGCCGACCAGGGCGACGTAGATCTTGCCTTCGTTGGAACGAAGCATGGCAACGGTATCGTTGCCGAATGTGGCTTGCTCACGGATGAGCGACGCGAGCAAGTGCAAGTACAGCGCGTTGGCGATGGGGTAGATTTTCGGATGTGCCGGAGACACTGACGAGATACGAAGTGTGCTCGCAATCACGCCGAGCATCTCCGGTTTTAGTAGTGTCTTCGACACTTCGTTCAGCGTCGCGTGATCGTCGTTGATGAGCGCATCGCGCAGGCGGTTGGCGGATGTGGCCAGCATCTTGAGCATACGAATTCGACGATCTTCGCTGATCGGACTCGTGACACCGTAGTCGCGGTGATAGACAAAGCTGATGTCTTGGCCGGTGATCGCTGAGAGTAAGGGCAGGGCCACTGAGCAAGAGTCGCAAGTATCGAGAAAACTATTCACGTGAATGACGGTGATGATCGGGTCCTTGCGCATATCGTGTTCGATGACCGCCGCGAGAATCTGCTCGGCGTCGCGAAATCGTTCGGGTTGCCGGGCGCCGGGCGGGGTTAGGGCGGGCAGATTGACACGTGCCCGCGAGGGGCCCGGCGCGTTGGCGATTGTCGCGATCCGTGCGAGTCGCCGTTTCGCATCGATGTAAGTTATGTCGCCAATATCGACGGCATCCTTGACGTTGCCCATGGCCTCATGAATGTGCAGCCGCAAACCTTCGAGGCGTTCGCTGTCCGAAGTGGCGAAGTAAACATTGACGCCGGACTCAGCGCCGAGCACCGCAAACGCGAGGTTGCCGTTCATTAAATGCATGCGTACGTCGGCAATGCCCGCATCGTGAGAAATGTTCCATTGGCCGTTCTCCTGGAATACCAGATCGTCCCCCAACAGGGTCCTGTAGATATCCAGATCGCGTTTGTGGAAATAGGCGTCAAAGCGTTGACGGCTACGCAACTGCGCGCGGCAGTTCTCCACATAGCTCGTCAGTTCGACAGGAGATGTGAGTGTGTTTAACGCGTTGCGGACTGCATCGGCGTCGGGGGACCCCGGGCGTCGCGTGAACGTGCGCGCCACGTTCAGTGCCGTGAGCGGCGGGTTCTTCATCATGGCGTCAGTCTTGAGCTGACGCTTATGCGCCAGGTATTCGTCGATTTTTTGCTGGTCGTCCCGGTCGTGCGAGTCCAATCGCCGAAGGCGCACCTGAGTGGCGTCGGGGGGAATGGTACTCGTGACGTAAAAGGCGTCTGCATCGGCACAGACAACGATTTGCCCGATGTCCGGGAGCTGTACCCCGACCACCGATTTCTCATACGGCACGCCGTCGACGATATCCGACAGTTCCATGCGAACGAGTGCTGCCTCGCCTTGCCCGTTGTGCAAGGGGGCATTTCTCGCCGATACCGCGCCTGTGATGTGGGGGCGGTAATGGGGCTTGGGGGGCAATCCAAAACGTCGCGCACTGCTTGCGGATAATGCGCTCGGCTGTAAGTCCTCCTCCGACACCGTGGCGAACCGTCCCTCGATGGCAAAGAAGGCGCGCGCTGCATGCCTTTTGTCGGTCGGTACTGCGCTCTCCGAGACATGACGCTTGCGCCCGGGTAAAGGGGCCGGAACAAGACTGACCACCGAGATCGACGAGGGCGTACGGAACAGTCGCTCGGGAAGGTCGTCGTTACTGGTGGCTATATCGGGGGCGGTGGGTGTTTCCCACGTGTGCATAAGGTCGGTGAGTCGAGGGTGCGAGTTGCTTGCCTTAAGACGCGGCCAGGTCCGCGTCGAGTCGGGCACGCGGCCCAACACGTGGCCGGAGGCCATGAAGTCGCTGCTCGGGCGAGTCCGGGGCGGGGCTTGCTCGACTTCATCTGAAGCCGGTCCGCGCAAGGGCGCTGGAGGTGTGTTTCCGATTGGACCTGGGCACATGAATGGCTTGGCGCTTAGCATCCCGCGGCAGATTGGCTTCGAGCTTCGTTCGAGAGCCGCCTGCCGTGCACTGGGCAGTTCCATGGCGCCTGATGAGTTGAGAACAACGCAAATGTCCGCCTCGCCCCGACCGGTGACTTTCAAAAATTGATTGGATGCCGGGCTGCGAACCGCTCACGCCAAGGCGCACAGCGATTTATGGAAGGCCTCGGCCCAGCGCGACTCTAGTGTCACAAGTACCTCCACCAAAGAGCCGAAAAGCGGCGCTGACACTTTGCCTACAATCCATCAAACTTCCGCAGTGGCCGGCCCCTCGTCGCATCAGGCGGCAGCCGACACGCTCGATAATTCCCCGCAAGGCGACACGCCACGGGTATCTCCCGGGCCTCGGGAATCGAGGGAGTTCGTGCGGCCACCGACCGACGCCGTCTCGCCTGCCCGCGCCTCCGAGTGGCCGAAGCTGGTCACTTGCAAGTCTCCGCGAAAGATCAGCGATTTTGGCCTCCCGCCCAAAGCGGAGCGTCAGCTCCTTCAGCCGCCTGCCGAGACGCACATCGCTTCGGCGTTATCGAGTTTTCGCGTCAGCCCGGCGTCCCCACCGCCGCCCGCATCGGAGCCAGTGCCGGGTCCATCGCGGGGTGCTACTGGCAGCGGCGACAAGCATGTGAGTCGGATAGGGCTGTTTGTCCACAATCAGCAATACGTCAGAGTCAATCCCGCTGGCTCTCGTGTTACCGCACTCTCTTCGGAGGACGCCAAAGCGAGGGGCCTTCCGCCAATACCGGCTTTCAATGATTCGATCAAAGGAAGGATTTCAAACGAACTCCCAATGCCGAGTTTCGTCAGTTCCGGGCCGATGGGAGAAGAGGGCGCGCCGCGTCCTGCGCCCTCGTTGGTGCCGCTCGTGCTTTCCGACATCGTGCAAGGCGTGCCATTCGAAAAAGAAATTTTTGGGGCCCGGATCCCGGGCACGACGTCGACAGTGGTTGTCCAGGTGGAGCCGAATCGCTTCCATGCCTCGCGCATGCGGCACGACCATTCCGGGCAGGTGACCTTCGAATGGCTGGATCCCCAAGTCCCGGAAGACGAACGTCTGATCGAGCAGTTTCGGGAGATCAAGCATCAAGTAAAAACCGATACCACCGAACTCCATCGCACGACCAGCTTTTGCAACGTGGTTCACCAGCTTGAGGCCGAACAAATTCGTTCAGGCCAAACGCGGCCGTCATCTGCTGTTACCGACGATGCCTACCGGATTTTCACCTCGGAGCACGCGCAGCGAAAATTCGTCGAAGGCAACAAGGCTAGTATGTCGCGCCGTGAGGTATTCAACGCCGAGCGCGACGAATTCGATCTGGCCGTTTATCGAACGGTGCTCGGATCGGACCTGGTGTTTGAAACCGATGGCGAGTGGAATATCGGGAACCCGGCGGGGGTTGCGGATCTGAAAGCGAGTTTGCGCGAAAGCAACTTTGCATTTGCCGCCGCCGATACTGCCGCTGGCCGCAAAGTCTATTTCTCGTTGTCCGGCGGCGCTCGAGTAGAGGGTCTGAAGCTCGCGATACACGATTCGATGGGCAACGACGACGAGATCAGCGTCGACCATCTCACATTTATCGATGCCAAGCGCCGTCTGGCAAAGTACACCCGTGAGGCCCCAAACGCATCGCGTCGATCCGGTGTGCAGATGAACTTGCCGGTGCTGGACCCCGAGTGCAACACGAACATCGACCGCCGATTCGACGCTGAGCAGATTCTCGCGGCGGTCATTGCTTACGAGGCGCGCGAGCATCCCGTTACGGGGAGCATCCATGTCAACACGATGCTCGATACCTGCGATTCGTGCGCCGGTGCGCTGGGGAGACTGCAAACGCAAACGAAGCAGCCGGTCAGCGTCGTCTATCACCGTGATTATGGCGTCACGACCGCAAACAGCCGGAATCCGGCAGTACGCGCCCTGCAGGAATTCAGTGCCTCGGTCAACGAACTTCACGGGCATCTCATTACGGGGAATTTTGCGCAGATGTACAAGATCGGCCGTCGCCTGCCGACACCGGAAATGCTGGGTGCATTGACGGATTGTCTTCTTGAGGCCAATGGCAGCTACACGAACACTGCGCAATTGGGGATCTTCGGCAACGGTTACTACCTGCGCTTGTTAGGGGTTTTGACGCGTACGGAAGTGGTGCGCTCTGACAACGTCACCGATGCGCTGCTATCCCCGGAAGGTCGCGCTTACGTGTCAATGCTCGGAAGACGTGTGGCCACCCATCCCATGCTTGCCCGAGCATGGGCGAGTCTCTTGCATGAACTCAAGGAAGCCGGGGTGTCTCGCGACACGCTGCTGGAAGTCATGCTAAGCAAGCCGAGCGGCTCGGCACGCTGCTTCTACGTAGAGCTGCTGCGCGCCCCACATGCTCCGCGCGATGGGCGAGACTCGCTGGTCGCGTGGCTCAAAGACGAAGCACTGGTTCCGGGCATCAGGGAGTTACCGCACTATGTCAGCTTGCGCCGGACGCTGACATTGGCAGCGCGTCTGTTCATTCAGATTCAGCCCGCGGAATGTCTTGAGTTCAACCATGTCACGCTCAAGGAGGTCCTCGTCCAGGCACGCGAAGTGCTTTCCTTGTCCGCACTCGACGCTGCAGACAACCAGCGACTGGCTAATCGACTGCGAGAGGCCATGCCCACGATAACGATCGCGGAGCAGCGAGAGTTCCGCGAGATGATTCACGACACCTTGAACGAGGAGTGGCACAAGGTTATGCCCGACACTGCGCCACCGTCACACATCGCGACAACCCTGATCGAAGATCTGGGGCCATCGTACGGCAGAGCGATTATCGGCAGTCGTAAAGCCGCCGTTGACGAGATCATCGCGCGGCGAACCGCAGCCTACGCCGAGTTCCAACAGCGTAATCCTTCCGCAACTCAGAAAGCGCTTCAGGACGTGTTCGATGCGCAGGTCCGGGAGGCACGCAAGGAGTATCGGACGGTGCTTTCCGGAGCAAGCGCCACCGCGTCGGAAAACTTAACGACATCGGCAAGTCAGGCGGTGCAAAGCGTGAAAACCTCCCTGGCTAAACAGCAGGTTCGGCAACAAGTCGAGGATGCGGCGCAAGCGGCCCGAAGCGAAGCGGCCACAGCCGCCAAATCTCAGGCCGAACAAGCGTCGAGCAGCGCGGCGAAATACGCCGCCCAACGTGAGGCAAAGCAAATGGCGTTGGACGCTGTGAGAGCGGCGTCGCTTCAGGCTTATACCGAAGCAAGCAAAGCGGCGAAGCAGCAAGTAGCGGCGCAGGTTCGAAGCGACGCCGTAGCCTACGCCCGACATTCGGCGAAGCAACAAACGAAGCGAGCTGCCGAGGAGTTTACGAGGAACTATTTCAAAAACGAGGCCACCGCTAATCTCGAAAGAGACGTCTGGAGTATGAATGTCCGGTTGGCAGCCTTGAGGGCAACTCCGGCAGACTTGGCGTTTCAGGAAAGGCTGGATGCGCTAAGAGGGGCACCAACGACCAGCGAAATTGAGCAAAGATTTGCGAATTTGCGCAACCCACAACCCGGCAGCAAAGACAAGTCATCGGGACGTCCTGCCATGCCTGCTCAATAACGCGCACTGTCGCGATGGCGGGCCGCGGTCGTTTGTCGGCCGTGGCCCGCCGGACCTTAGCGTGCTGCGTCGATCAGCCCTTCGAGCTTGATTGCATCGGCCGCAAACGCGCGAATGCCTTCCGCGAGTTTTTCGGTGGCCATCGCATCGTCGTTGAGGGCGAAGCGGAACGACGGTTCGTCCGTTTTGACGCGTGCGATGTCGGCCGAGCGCGCGTCCTTCACATCGAGTTGACGTTTGACCTCGCCTTCGGTCGTGCGCAGTTGTTCCAGCAGGGCAGGGCTGATCGTCAGCAGATCGCAGCCGGAGAGCGCCAGAATCTGGCCGGTGGAGCGGAAGCTCGCGCCCATCACTTCCGTGTCGTGGCCAAAGTGCTTGTAGTAGCGATAGATGGCCGATACCGAACGAACACCCGGATCGTTGACACCGGCGTTCGCCGCTTCGTCCCAGTTCGCACCGGCCGACTTCTTGTACCAGTCGTAAATGCGTCCGACGAATGGCGAAATCAGCCGGGCCCCGGCCTCAGCGCACGCGGCGGCCTGCACCAGCGAGAACAGCAGCGTCATGTTGCAGCGAATTTTGTCGCGCTCCAGAATTTCGGCGGCGCGAATGCCTTCCCACGTCGAGGCGATCTTGATCAGCACGCGATCGCGCTCGATGCCTTCGGCTTCGTACATCGCGATGAGCTTGCGGGCGCGAGCCACGGTGCCTGCCGTATCGAACGACAGGCGGGCGTCCACTTCCGTTGAGACGCGGCCCGGCACGATATCCAGAATCTCTTTACCGAAGGCGATCAGCAGACGGTCGATGATCTCGTCCGTCGATGCGGCACGATGCTCGCCGACCACACGCGCGAGGATCGGACGGTAGGCGTCTTTCTGGACCGCACCGAGGATCAGCGAGGGATTGGTGGTGGCGTCTTGCGGCTTGTAGGCATCCATCGCCTGAAAGTCGCCGGTGTCGGCAACGACGATGGTGTGACGCTTGAGTTGATCGAGCAGATTCATGAGAGCGGCCTTGCGAGAGAAGCACTGCGTGACATGACATCCGGCGCGGGGCCGGAACAGCAAGACGGGGCCGGGATGACGAATCACATCAAAAACAGCGAAAAACGGCGCGTCACGTCCGACTCCGGTAAACTTCCGACTTTACCAAACTTTGCCGGAATTCCCCATGACCCAGGACGAACTCAAACGCCTGGTCGGCCAGGCTGCTGCCGACTATGTGAACCAACACGTGCCCGAGGGCAGCGTGATCGGCGTGGGCACCGGGTCCACCGCCAACTGCTTTATCGATGCGCTTGCCGCCCACAAGGGCCGGTATCGCGGCGCGGTCTCCAGTTCCGAAGCGAGCACCGAGCGTCTGCGCAAGCACGGCATCGAAGTGTTCGATCTGAACCAGATCGACAGCCTGCCCGTGTACGTCGACGGTGCGGATGAAATCAATGCGCTCGGCCATATGGTCAAGGGCGGTGGCGGCGCGCTCACGCGCGAGAAGATCGTCGCCTCGGTGGCGAAGGAATTCGTCTGCGTGGTCGATGCCTCGAAGGAAGTGGCTGTACTGGGCGTCTTCCCGCTGCCGGTCGAAGTGATCCCGATGGCACAGGCAAGCGTCGCTCGCGCGCTCGAAGCGCTCGGCGGCAAGCCGCAGGCGCGCGTGCGTGCCGATGGCAGTCCGTACATGACCGACAACGGTTGCGCTATTCTGGACGTGCATGGGTTGCAGATTCTCGACCCGGTGGCGTTCGAGACCAGGATCAACCAGATTCCCGGCGTGGTCACGGTCGGTCTGTTTGCGCAACGCGGCGCGGATATCACGCTCATGGGTACGTCCGAGGGCGTACGCACCATCGACTATAAGAACTGATCCCGGGAGGGCAGGATGGCTGGATCGCGTCGTCTCCCTGAAACCTGGTTCCGTCGTGGCCTGTGGCTGATTGCCGTGTTGTTCGCGGCATTCCTCATCGGGCTTGGCGGTCTTGTCGTCGACAAATTGCCGGGCGTAGCACCCGCGCCGACACTCGATTCCTTCGTTGATCGGGTGCAGGCCGAACGTGCCGACGCCGCGATCAAGCAGGCGCAGACGCAACAGGAAGACGTCGGCGCCCAGTTGGAGACCGCGCGTTTGCAGCTCAAGGCGCGCAGCACTGCGTACCGCAATGCGCGTGAGTCATTCAACGACTGGGTGGCGACGCGAACTGCGACGGCGCAGGCCAGTCAGGACGCCGAACTCGTTTCCCGCACGCGTGCCCTCGACACACTCAAGACGGCGGAGCGCGATGCGCAAACGCAGGTCGACGCGCTCGAATCGAAGCAGTTGGATGCCCAGCGTGCCGTGCAGACGGCGCGTACGGCTCGCGTTGCACTCGACGTGACGGCGGGTGAGCAACTGGCGGCGATCCAGCGCTCGCAGGAACTCAAGGTCTTCGGCATCCGCTTGGCGCTCACGCTGCCATTGCTGGCGATTGGTGGCTGGTTGTTCGTGCGTCAGCGCAAGAGTACGTGGTGGCCGTTCGTCTGGGGCTTCATCTTCTTTGCGCTGTTCGCGTTCTTCGTCGAGTTGGTGCCGTACCTGCCCGATTACGGCGGCTACGTGCGGTATCTCGTGGGGATTGTGCTGACGGTGCTGATTGGCCGGTACGCCATTGTGTCGTTGCAGCGATATCTGGCGCGACAAAAAGCGGAAGAGCAGTTACCGGACGAGCAGCGTCGCAAAACGCTGTCATACGATCTGGCGCAGGCAAGACTGGCGAAGTCGGTGTGTCCGGGGTGTGAGCGGGCGGTGAAGCTGGACGATCCGACGCGGGACTATTGCGTGCACTGCGGCATCTGTCTGTTCGACCATTGCGGCACGTGCAAGACGCGGAAAAATGCGTTTGCGCATTTCTGCCATCAATGTGGTGCGCGGTCGACGGGTGTGAATGCCGATCCGCAGTCGCAAGCGAGTCCCGTGTAATCGAGAGGTGGGCTGCCGACACCCGTACATCGAGGTGGTCAGCGGAATAAACAAAGGGCACATGCTGGGTGACGGCATGTGCCCTTTGTCGTTGCGGCATGCGTCCTGAGGAGAAGCACTGAGGGCGTATGAGGGGCGGATCGGTGCCCTGTTCTGGAGCGAGTTGGGTCTATGTCTGAGCGCCGGAATAGGGTGCCGATCTGCCCGGAGGGAGGTTTTAGCTCACTCGGAAGGCGGCGGCACGTAGCCTTGTGCGACATCGGCGCCGTCGCCGAAGAAGTACTTCTCGGTTTGCTTCACGAGGTACTGACGCGCACGGGGATCGGCCATGTTCAGTCGGTTCTCGTTGATGAGCATGGTTTGTTGCTTGAGCCATCCGGCCCAGGCCTCTTTCGAGACGCTTTCCCAGAGGCGTTTGCCGAGTTCACCGGGCATGGGGGGGAAATCGAGACCTTCGGCTTCGGTGCCGAGTTTGATGCATTGAACCATGCGGGCCATGAGGGAACTCCTTCGTGATCGTCGAGTGTAGTGTGAATGGGGGTAGCGCGTTGGTGGCGGGAGGGGGCGAGGGCAAACTCGCAAAAGTCACGTCCCGAGGGCCAACGGCGGCGGCCGAAAACCGGATATGGGGGCAGGGGCGCGGGATGCAAGGGATGAGACCGAGCGTCACGCGAGACCTGCCCGCCCTGATTACAGTTTCTTGATGAGCACCAGCGAGCGGCGCTGCCAGTTGTAGAGGCGGCGGCGGTCGGCGGGCAGATCGTCGACACCTGCTTTGACGAAACCGCGCTTGAGGAACCAGTGTTCCGTGCGGGTCGTGAGCACGAACAAGCGTTCCAGACCTCGGGCACGGGCGCGTTGCTCGATATGTTTGAGCAGACGTTCGCCGTCGCCTGAGCCTTGCGCTTCCGGATCGACCGTCAGGCAGGCCATCTCGCCGATGCGCTCGGAGGGGTACGTATAGAGCGCGGCGCAACCGAAGAGGCGTCCATCGTGCTCGATGACCGAGAAGTGATCGATGTCGCGTTCGAGCTGATGGCGACCGCGGCGGACCAGCGTGCCGTCCGATTCCAGCGGTTCGATGAGTTGCAGAATACCGCCGACGTCGTCGATGGTCGCTTCGCGCAGGCTTTCCAGATTCTCATACGAGATCATCGTGCCCACGCCATCGTGCGAGAAGAGTTCGAGCAGCATGCTGCCGTCGAGCGAGAACGGCACGATATGGGCGCGGCCTACGCCGGCGCGGCAGGCGCGCGTGGCGTACTTCAGATAGAAGGCCGAGTCGCGGTCGATGGTGCCCTGAGACTGCATGCGCTGGGCGTCTTCCAACGTCAGTTCGCGCTGCAACTCGTTGTATTCATTGAGAACGCCATGCGTCTCGGTGATGAAGATCAGCTTGTCCGCGCGCAATGCGATGGCGGCAGACGATGCCACGTCTTCCATCGTCAGATTGAATGACTGGCCGGTCGGCGAGAAGCCGAGCGGCGAGAGCAGCACGATCTTGCCGTTCGCGAGCGACAGGCGGATCGACTCGGCGTCAACCTTGCGGACCACGCCCGTGTGCTGGAAGTCCACACCGTCGACGATGCCGACAGGGCGCCCGGTCACGAAGTTGCCCGACACAACGCTGATGCGCGCGTTGCCCATCGGTGTGTTCGGCAGCCCCTGGCTGATCGATGCCTCGATATCCAGACGCAGTTCGCCAGCAGCTTCCTTCACCGCTTCGAGCGCGGCGGCATCCGTAATGCGCAACTGCTGAGCGAAGTGCGATTCGATATGTCGCAGGCGCATCTGCTCTTCGACCTGGGGTCGTGAGCCGTGCACCAGCACGATGTGCATGCCCATGGCGCACAGCAGCGCGACGTCCTGAATCAGGGAGTCGAGTCCGCCGGCAGCGACCAGTTCGCCGCCAAAGGCGACCACAAAGGTCTTGTCACGGAACGCGTGGATGTAAGGAGCGACCGAGCGCAACCAGTCCACGAACTGGGCTTGATGGGCGGTCTCTTCGTCTTGCAGGGCGGGGTCGGGTTCGGTCAGCATGGGTGTACGTGCGCAAACATGCGCAGATTATATAATGCGCGCCCATGGCAAGTGATGAACGAAATCGACAATCTAAGCCCCCGAAGCCGAAAGTGACGGCGCCGGGGCAGACGCGTGCCCAAACAACGGGCACCGCGCAAACCCATAACCTCAAAAATCCGGGCAAACCGGCCGGGCCACGCCTGTCGCCCGCAGATCGCGCCGCGCGTGACGCAGAGCGGCTTGCTGCCCGACAGGCCGCCGCCAACCGCGTGCCTGAGATCCAGTTCCCCGAAGCGCTGCCGGTCTCCGGCCGACGCGAGGAGATCGCGCGCGCCATTGCTGACCATCAGGTCGTGATCGTCAGCGGGGAAACCGGCTCGGGGAAAACGACTCAGCTGCCCAAGATCTGCCTCGAACTCGGGCGCGGTCTGGGGGCAGGCGGCACCGGTCTCATCGGCCACACCCAGCCGCGACGGATTGCCGCATCGGCCACCGCGCGCCGCATCGCCGACGAATTGAACACGCCGCTGGGCGAAATCGTCGGCTTCAAGGTCCGGTTCAACGACACGCTCTCCAACGGCGCGTCCGTCAAATTGATGACGGACGGTATTCTGCTTGCCGAGACGCAGACCGACCCGCTGTTGCGTGCGTACGACACCCTCATCATCGACGAGGCGCACGAGCGCAGTCTGAACATCGACTTTCTGCTCGGCTACCTCAAGCAACTGCTGCCGCGTCGCCCGGATCTGAAGGTCATCATTACCTCGGCGACCATCGACGCCGACCGCTTCGCCCGGCACTTCGGGACAGGCGAGGGCGAGACGCTGCGCCCCGCGCCGGTCATCGAAGTGAGTGGACGTCTGTATCCGGTGGAAGTGCGCTACCGCCCGATTCAGGACGATGCGCGCATCGCTAATGCCGAAGGCCGCGAGGGCAGCCGCGCGAGCGCGCGGGACCGGGAGCGCGATCTGATGGACGGCATCGTCGACGCGGTCGACGAGCTTTGCCGCGAGGGATCGGGCGACGTGCTCGTCTTCCTGCCCGGTGAGCGCGAAATTCGCGAAGCGGCCGAGTCGCTGCGCAAGCACCATCCGCCGCACACCGAGATTCTGCCGCTGTTCGCGCGTCTGTCCGCGACCGATCAGGAGCGCGTGTTCAAGCCGTCCAATGCGCGACGCATCGTGCTTGCGACCAACGTTGCGGAAACGTCGCTGACCGTGCCCGGTATCCGCTACGTGGTCGATGCCGGTACGGCGCGCGTGAAGCGCTACTCGTACCGCAACAAGGTCGAGCAACTGCAGATCGAGTCGATCTCGCAGGCGGCGGCCAACCAGCGGGCAGGGCGATGCGGTCGTGTCGCCGACGGCATTTGCATCCGTCTCTACGACGAAGCCGACTTCCAGTCGCGCGCGCGCTTTACCGACCCGGAAATCCTGCGCTCGTCGCTGGCTGCAGTCATTCTGCGCATGCAGTCGCTGCGCCTGGCCAAGGTCGAGGAATTCCCGTTCATCGAACCGCCGCCGGGACGCGCCGTCGCCGACGGCTACCAACTGCTGAACGAACTGGGCGCCGTCGACGACACCAACCAGTTGACGCCGCTTGGGCGCGAACTGGCGCGTCTGCCGCTCGACCCGCGCGTGGGGCGCATGATTCTTGCCGCGCGCGACCAGCAGTCGCTGCGCGAGGTGCTGATCATCGCCAGCGGTCTGGCGGTACAGGACCCACGCGAGCGCCCCATCGAAGCGCAGGACGCCGCCGACAACGCGCACAAGAAGTTCGCCGACGAAAAGTCCGAGTTCCTGTCGTGGATCAAGATCTGGAAGTGGTTCGAAGAGGCGATTGCGCACAAGAAGTCTAACCGGCTGCTGGCGCAAGCCTGCCGGGAGAACTTCCTGTCGCAGTTGCGTCTGCGCGAATGGCGCGACGTGCATAGCCAGTTGCTCACCGTGGTGCGCGAGCAGGGCTGGCGTCTGAATGAATCGGAAGCGACCTATGAGCAGGTGCATCTGGCGTTGCTTGCGGGTCTGCTCGGCAACATCGGCTGCAAGGCCGACGACGATCCGCATTTCCTCGGCGCGCACGGCATCAAGTTTCACATCTGGCCGGGCTCGTCGCTCGTGAAGAAGGCCGGGCGCTGGGTGATGGCAGGCGAACTGGTGGAGACCAGTCGTCTTTACGCGCGTTGCATTGCCCGCATCGAGCCCGAGTGGATCGAACGCGTGGGCAAGCATCTGGTGAAGACGTCGCTGTCCGACGCGCACTGGGAGAAGAAGCCCGCGCAAGTCACCGCTTATGAGCGTGGCACGTTGTATGGCCTGACGATCTACGCACGTCGACGCATGAACTTCGGTCCGCGCGATCCGCGTCGCGCGCGGGAAATCTTCCTGCGAAGCGCGTTGGTGGAAGGCGAATGGGAGACGAAACTCCCGTTCTTCGCTCACAACCGCAAGCTCATTGCGGACATCGAACAGCTCGAACATAAATCGCGCCGTCAGGACGTGCTCGTCGACGACGAACTGATCTACGCGTTCTACGACGCTCACGTGCCCGCCGATTTGTACGACGGCGCGAGTTTCGAGCATTGGTATCGGGAGACGGCCAAGGGCTCCCCCAAGCTGCTCTACCTCATTCGCGACGATCTCATGCGTCACGAGGCGGCGGGGGTTACCACCGACCTGTTCCCGAAGAAGACGGTCATCGCGGGCGTCGAGATGGCGCTGACGTACCACTTCGAGCCAGGCTCGCCGCGCGACGGCGTGACGCTCGCCGTACCGCTCTATGCGCTCAATCAGGTCGACGCGCGCCGCTGCGAGTGGCTCGTGCCCGGCATGCTCAAGGAGAAGGCGCATCTGCTGATGAAGTCGCTGCCGCAGAAGTTGCGTCGCCACTTCGTGCCGCTGCCGGAGTACGCGACGGGCTTCCTCGACCGGGCGACGTTCGGTCAGGGCGCGTTGCTCGATGCTCTGATGGCCGACGCGCGTGAGCTGACCGGCGTCATGCTCAAGTCGAGCGACTTCAAGCTCGAAATGCTTCCGGCACACTTGTCGATGAACTTCAAGGTGATCGACGAGCACGGCCGTCAGCTCGGCATGGGACGCAATCTGGCGCAACTGCGGGCCGAACTCGGCCAGCAGGCCCAACGCACGTTCCAGCAAATCGCAGCCAATAGTGGCGCGACGCCCACGGGCAACGTTGCCGCCGAGCCGCAAGCGGGCGGGTCGTCGAAGGGCGGACAGGCGTCCGAAGCGGGCAAGGCAGGCAAGTCGGGTGGCAAGTCGCCGGTGCAAGGCGCTGCCCCGGCCGCCGCCGTCGAACCCGGCCGCTACGACAATCTCACGACCTGGAGCTTCGGCGAGTTGCCGGAGATGCTGGAAATTCGTCGGGGCGGGCAGACGCTGTTCGGCTACCCGGCGCTGGTCGACCGTGGCGACCATTGCGATCTCGAAGTGTTCGACGATCCGGACGAGGCGCAACGCCAGCATCGCGCCGGGCTGCGACGTCTCTTCGCCATTCAGTTGCGTGAGCAGGTGAAGTATCTCGAGAAGAACATCCCCGGCTTGCAGCAGATGGCGATGCAGTACATGGGGCTGGGGACGCAGGAAGAACTGCGCGACCAGATCGTTGATCTGTCGCTGGAGCGGGCCTGCCTGCAACTGCCGTGGCCGGGAGATAACGCGTCGTTCGTCGCGCGTAAGGACGAAGGGCGGGGCCGTCTGACGTTGCTCGCGCAGGAAATTGCCCGGCTCGCTGGACAGATCCTCACGGAGTACGCCGCGCTCCAGAAGAAGCTGACGCAGGCCAAGCCGTTCGCGCAGGCGCACGCCGATATGACGGCGCAGTTGCAACGTCTGATCGGGAAGCGTTTTCTCATCGACACGCCATATGCGCAGTTGGCGCACTTCCCGCGTTATCTGAAGGCGATGGCCGGGCGCATCGACAAGCTCAAGGCCGATCCGACGCGCGACGCCCGTGCCATGAGCGAACTCGGGCCGCTGCTTCAGAACTGGCAGCGGGCGACCTCGCAACGCCGGGACTCGCACGACGCGCGGCTCGATGAGTTTCGCTGGCTGCTCGAAGAGCTGCGGGTGTCGCTCTTCGCGCAGGAGTTGCGCACGCCCATGCCGGTGTCGGTCAAACGTCTGCACAAGGTCTGGGAAGCGTTGCAGCGCTGAGGGCTGTGTGACGAGGGCATTCGATGGCGTCCGGCAGTTTTGCCGGACGCCATTTTTGTATCCAATCTTCGCGACAGTTTGCGGTAGTTTGCGTTGTGTCATGAAGTGTTGGAATTGTGTTTCGCCTGATCAAAAAAGTCCGCAGGATGCGGGTCGGCAGGGCGTTCCCGGCCTACAATAGCGGGACTTTTCCGAGCGATTTTCGAGAGACTCCGTAATGCGCAAACTTCTGATCGCTGCCAGTCTGGCGGCTTCCTTCGGTCTGGCGGCGCTGGCCGGTCCCGTGCGGGCTGCAACGCCGACGCCCGACAACGTCGTGGTTGTGCTCAATTCGGCCGACGCAAGCGTCAGCCTGATCGACAAGGCCACGCAGAAGGTCATTCAGACGTTCCCGGTCGGCAAAGAGCCGCATCACCTGATGGCCACGCCGGACAACCAGTCGCTCATCGTTGCCAACTCGGTCGGCAACAATCTCGTCTTCCTCGACCCGAAGACGGGGCAGATTCAGCGCAAGATCGAGAACATCGAAGATCCGTACCAGATCGGCTTTTCGCCGGACAAGAAGTGGTTCGTGGCGAACGCGCTGCGTCTGGACCGGGTGGACGTCTATCGCTTCGACGGCAAGAACCTGAGCGTGGCGCAGCGTATTCCCATCAAGAAGATGCCGAGCCACCTGGTGTTCACGCAGGACAGCAAGCTCGTCTTCATCTCGTTGCAGGAATCGAACGAAGTCGCCGCCATCGATCTGGCGACCCAGAAGGTGATCTGGAAGATGAAGGTCGGCGATAGCCCGGCCGGTGTGTGGCTCACGCCGAACGACAAGTACCTGCTCGTGGGCATGACCGGTGCGGACTACGCTGCGGTGGTTGACTGGCGCAACCAGAAGGTCGTGAAGACGATTCCGACGGGCAAGGGCGCGCACAACTTCCGGTCGCTCGCCGACGGAAAGCACGTGCTGATCTCGAACCGCGTGTCGAGCACGATCAGCATCATCGATCAGGACTCGCTGACCAACGTCGGCAACATCACCGGGCTGCTGCCGGGGCCGGACGATATGGAACTGACCGCCGACAAGAAGCAGCTTTGGGTGACGTTCCGCTGGGCGCGCAAGGTCGGCATCATCGATCTGGCGTCGCGCAAGCTGATCAACACCATTCCGGTCGGACGCTCGCCCCACGGGATCTATTTCTACGACCGCGCGCCGGTGCTGTAACATCAAGACCTTACTTTCCAAGGCCTGACCGTCCGGGCGTCGCTCAGACACCCGGACCGGTTCGTACCGCAACTGCATGAACGATATACTTCGCGCGCTTGGCCGCGCGCTCGTGAGCCTGCTGCATCCCCGCATGCTGTGGCTCACCGCAATGCCCTTCATCGTCTCCGGTCTTCTCTGGGGCGCCGTGATCTGGTTCGGATGGGAACCGTTCACCGATTTCCTTCGCGTCTGGCTCGAACAGTGGGAATTCACGCAGTGGATTTACCGCTTCTTTGGCTATTTCGGCGTCGACAGCGTGCGCATGGCGCTCGCGCCGTTCATTCTCGTTGCGCTGCTCGTCCCGCTGATTGTCGTCACCGCACTGCTGCTCATTGCCGGATGGTCGATGCCCGCGGTGCTGCGTCATCTCTCGCGGCGGCATTTCATTCATCTTGAGGCGCGTCAGGGCGGCTCGTTCTGGGGCAGCCTCGGGCAATCGCTCGGCGCGACGCTCGTCTTCCTGATTGCGGCCCTCGTTACGCTGCCGCTGTGGCTCGTACCGCCATTCTTCGCCATCGTGCCGCCATTGCTGTGGGGCTGGCTGACGTACCGCGTGATGACGTACGACGCGCTGGCGTATCACGCGAGTCCGGAGGAGCGCCGTCGGCTGGTGCGCGAGAAGCGTCTGCCGTTGCTCGTGATCGGCGTGGCGACAGGGCTGCTCGGCTCGCTGCCGACCCTGCTGTGGGTGTCGTCCGTCGTCATGATCGTGCTGTTCCCGGTCATTGCGCTGCTCGCGATCTGGCTCTATGTAGTGATCTTCGTGTTCTCCGCGCTGTGGTTTGCCCACTATTGCCTGCGCGCACTGTCGCGCATGCGCGCTGAGGACGCGCATCGGGAACCGACCTTCGCCGCGACCGTGCTGCCCGAGGCGGGTTCACCGCAGCCGGAGAGCGAGGATCTGCCGCCGCTGCCGCAGGGGCCGTCCGAGTCGTCGGGCTCGCCGAACGGTTCTCCCTGAAAGTGGCACAATCGTCACACTGCGCGCTGCCGCCGGGCAGCGCCGCACTATCACCCGGGGCACCCGGGGCCCCCACGGTCTGACGACAAGAGAAAAGGAAGCATCATGGCGGTCGGCATCATCATCATCGGCGACGAGATTCTCTCGGGACGCCGTCACGACAAGCATCTGCCCAAGTTCATCGAATTGCTCGCCGAGCGCGGCATGCAGCTCGGCTGGGCAGAGTATGTGGGCGACGATCCGGCGCGTATTACCGCCACGCTGCGCCGTACGTTCGCGAGCGACGATATCGTCTTCGTGACGGGCGGCATCGGCGCCACGCCGGACGATCACACGCGCCAATGCGCGGCGGCGGCGCTCAACGTGCCGCTGGTGCTCACGCCGGAAGCCGAGGCGTTGATCATGGAGCGCATCGCCGACACGAGCCCGGACGGCCGCGCCGACATGACGCAGGCCGACAATCGTCATCGTCTGAAGATGGGCGAATTTCCGGTTGGCGCGCGCATACTGCCCAATCCGTACAACAAGATTCCGGGGTTCTCCGTCGAGCAACACCACTTCATGCCCGGTTTCCCGGTGATGGCGTGGCCGATGATGGCATGGGCGCTCGACACGTATTACGCTGATCTGCATCACCTGACGAAACACACCGAACGCTCGGTGCTGGTCTTCGGACTGGCCGAATCGACGCTCACGCCGCTCATGGAAGCCATTGAGGCCGAGTACGACGGCATCAAGGTGTTCAGCCTGCCGAGCGTGGGCGACGCCGAGCGCGGCGCGATCTATGCGCGTCGCCACATCGATCTCGGCGTGAAGGGCGACCCGTCGCTGGTCGGCGCAGCTTTCGAGCGTCTGATCGCCGGTGTGAAGGCGCTCGGTGGCGAGTTCATCCACCCCGCCGAGGCGGTGGCGTTGCCGGAGGGCACGGTGCCGTCCGCCAAGTGATGGCGGTGCGCTGAGGGTGTCTGATGGACGTCTGACAAACGCCCGATAAACGCCAAAACGGCGCTTGCCTTCGCGGGCAAGCGCCGTTTTCGTTTGCGCGGTGTCCTGACGGGAGTGGTCCGCCGCGTGGCATGACGCCCGGCGCTCGCGTCAGAACCCGGCTAGTACCAGCTTGCCGATGGTGCGTCCGCCTTCGAGTTGCGCGTGGGCGCGCCGCAGGTTCGTGGCGTTGATCGGACCGATGACCTGGCCGACCGTTGTGCGCAGCGTGCCCGAGTCCACCAGACGGGCGACTTCGGTCAGCAGCTTGTGCTGCGCAATCATGTCCGGCGTCTCGTACATGGCGCGCGTGAACATGAACTCCCAGACGAACGTGGCGCTCTTGCTCTTGAGCAGGCCGATTTCCAGCGGCCCGGCGTTCTCCACGATCGAGCAGATCTTGCCTTGCGGTGCGACGGCTTCGGCCATCGCCGGGAAGTGCGTATCGGTGTCGTTCAGGCACAGTACGAAGTCGACTTGCGTCAGGCCGATCGCTTTGAGCTGAGTCGGCATGTCCTGATAGTGGTCGATGACGTGTTGCGCGCCGAGCTGACGGCACCAGTCGTCCGACTCCGGGCGCGAGGCCGTGGCGACGACGTTGAGCTTGGCCAGACGTCGCGCGAGCTGAATCGCGATGGAACCCACGCCACCGGCGCCACCAACGATCAGGATCGACTTACCTTCGTCGCTGCCGTCGGGTGCGACACCGAGGCGGTCGAACAGGGCTTCCCAAGCGGTGATCGTCGTGAGCGGCAGGGCAGCGGCGTTCGCGAAGTCGAGCGAGGCGGGCATATGGCCTGTGATCCGTTCGTCCACCAGATGAAACTCGCTGTTCGCACCGGGGCGCGTGATGCTGCCAGCGTAGTACACGGGATCGCCGACCTTGAAGAGCGTGACGTCGGGGCCGACGGCCGCGACCGTGCCTGCGGCGTCCCAGCCCAGCACGCGTGGACTCGCTTCGACCTTGTCCTTTGGGGCGCGCACCTTGGTGTCGACCGGATTCACGGAAATGGCTTCGACCTTGATCAGCAGATCGCGCCCGGACGGGGTCGGCGTGGGCAGTTCAACGTCTTCAAGCGACTTCGGGTCGTCGATCGGCAGATATCGGGTCAGTGCAATGGCTTTCATCGTTTTCTCCTGAAAGTGGGATGCGACGCCTGCGTGGGGTGATTTGGCGACGCACCGGATGCGATAGCGAGAGACTACGGCTAGTCGATTGCTTTGATAATTCGGATAATGCGGAAAAGATTTTTTGGAAAATCCATCAAATGGCATTGGACCTCGATACCGTAGCGTTGTTCGTTCGGGTCGCCGCGCTAGGGAATGTGTCGGCGGCGGGGCGCGAGCGGGGGCTGTCACCGGCGACGGCCAGCACACGGCTTGTGCAACTCGAAGGCGTGCTGGGTGCCCGGCTGTTGCACCGTACGACACGGCGCGTGGCGTTGACGCAGGAGGGGGAGGTATTCCTCGCGCAGGCGCAGACGTTGCTCGCGGCGGAGGCGCAGGCGCTGGCGAGCGTCGGGCAGGGATTCGCCGCGCCGCAGGGCCTGTTACGGGTGTCGTGTTCTTCGTCGTTTGCGCGTCAGCATATTTCGCCCGCGTTGCCCGAGTTTCTTGCCCGCTATCCCGGCATTTCGCTGGATTTTCGATTGACGGACCGTGTCGTCGATCTGCTGGAAGAGGGCGTCGATATGGCGATTCGCGTTGGGGCGTTGCGCGATTCGACCCTGATCGCTCGGAAGCTCGCGGCCAATCGGCGCACGCTGTGCGCGTCGCCCGCGTATCTCGCGGCGCATGGCGCACCCAAGCATCCCGGCGATCTCGCGCAGCACGAGTGTCTGACGCTCGGCGACCAGCGCGACTGGCGGTTTGTGACGCCGGGTGGCCCGATGAACGTGCGCGTGTCCGGGCGACTGGTGTCGGATAACGGAGAGGTGCTGCGTGACGCCGTGCTGGCAGGGTTGGGCATTGCGCTGAAGTCGACGTGGGATGTTGCGGCTTACTTGCAGCGGGGAGAGCTGGTGCCGGTGTTGCCGGCGTATCCGCTCGCGGAGGAGGTCGCCATCTGGGCCGTCTATCCGAGCCGGGTATTTGTGCCGCCCAAGACGCAGGCGATGATCGAATTCCTGCAGGCGCGCTTTAGCCCGGTGCCGTATTGGGAGGCGCAGTGGCCGACGGTGGCGGATTAAGGTCGGCGAGGACTGGCTAGCGTTGACGAGCGCTGACGAGTACTAATTTAGGCCTGCTCAATGGAGACGATGCGTCCTCGGCAACTGCGAGCCGGTGTCCTCGTGGCCGATGGCCGGGCTGGCGTGATGCAGTACCAGACGCCAGCCGTCTGCTTCTTTCAGATAGACGTTCGTGGCGAGCACGAACGCGAAGCGCGCTTCCGGGTGACGCTCGACCTGAATCTGCTCAAGAACGTTGTGAACGGCGCACAACGGGTTGTGGGCCACTTGAAGTTGATTCGCCGTTACGTGCAAGCCACCTTTGGCGAGGACTTCCCGCCAGCTTGCTCTGACCGCCGCCGGGCCGACGTGCCGTGGCCCCGCAGGGTGAATGCACACGACTTCCTCGTCTTCCGACCAGACATCCATCAGCAAGTCCGTATCGCCAGCGCGCAGCGCTTCGTAGAACGCGTGTTCGGCGTCTTCAGGACTGAGAAATATGGCAGCGGGCATAACGGCGTCCTCCATCGGAGACAAGCGCGTGTCGTATGCGTGGTCGACCTCGACTGACAGACGGGGCGACGAACGCGCCGATTATGGAGCGTTTGCCGGGGCTTGTCGAACGTCGGTCCTTTTGATCTGGCGCAAGGCACGGGGAGCGCCCGGCCGGTAGCTTATCGGTAACGGATCAGTAGCGAATTGGCGACAGATAGGTAATGCGAGAACGTCGCGGCGCAGAGGGGGGCCAGGTTCTGTGGGGGAAGTGCTAGCGAGCCGGCGGGGGTGTGTGAGCGGGGGCGCTCCGCACCCCCGGAAGCCGGATCAGCAGTCATGCACGCCGGCGAGTTCGCGCAGGGCGACGCCGTCGATGATCTTGACGTGACGTTGACGGATTTCGATCATCCCATTCTGCGCGAAACGCGAGAACAGGCGGCTGACCGTCTCCAGTTTGAGACCCAGGAAGCTGCCGATTTCCTCACGGCTCATGCGCAGCACGAACTCGTTGGCCGCGTAACCTCTTGCGGACAGGCGCTCGGAGAGATTCAGCAGGAAGACGGCGAGGCGCTCCTCGGCGCGCATCGTCCCCAGGGCGAGCAATTGCTGGTGCTCGTTGCGGATTTCCTGGCTCATCAGGCGATGCAACTGGCGTTGCAGCGACGGCACCTGACGCGAAAGCGTCTCCAGCTCGCCGAAGCGGGCGATGCACAGTTCGCTGTCTTCGAGCGCCACAGCGGTGCTCGGGTGATGGTTGTCGGCCACGGCGTCGAGGCCGATCAGCTCGCCCTGAAGGTGAAATCCGACGACCTGTTCACGGCCGTCGGGGGCCGTGACGCAGCTTTTGAGCGACCCGAAACGAATGCCGTAGATGGCGGTGAGGTCATCGTTGGCGTGATAGAGCACTTCGCCCTTCTTGAGGCGGCGGCGCTCGCTCACGAGTGCGTCCAGTCGTTCCAGCTCCGGCTCAGGGATGCCGACGGGCAGGCAGAACTGCCCCAGCGAGCACGTGGAACAACGAGGCTGGGCAACCGGAATGGGGTTGCCGGGAATGCGACCGATGTCGGTGGTCATGGAGGCCCCTGAAGTTATTTCGAGAGTTTACCATGAGGCGTCGACCCGTCGTTTCGCTGGTCGGGACGACCGGGTTTGTGACGGCGCTTTACGGGCGTGGATGTTTCAGTAATAATTGCGCACATACCGGACGTCCGTCTTGCCGTACTATCGGCGTGGGCGTTTTCCCGGCAGGTCGTTTCGAAGCATTCTGGTCGCGCCGCCGTCACTACGACCGAACACAATAGGGCGCGCGCTTATGCGAAACGGTAGTCTTCCATCGACGACCGTTTTCTGGTTCCAAGCATCCATTTATTCCTGATACCGGGTTGCCATGCCCCCGGTCTGCTTAGTCGCACATGAATACCCAAGAGGCGAAACTCGTCCTCGAGACCGCGTTGATTTGCGCGCAGGAGCCGCTCAAGGTCGGCGATCTGCGTAAGCTCTTCAATGACGCCGTGTCTGGTGACACGGTGCGCGCGCTGCTCGAGGAAATCCGCGTGCAATGGGACGGCCGAGGTGTGGAATTGGTGGCGCTGGCCACCGGCTGGCGTTTCCAAAGCCGTCCGCGCATGCGTGAATACCTTGACCGCCTCAATCCGGAGAAGCCGCCGAAGTACTCGCGCGCTGTGATGGAGACGCTGGCGATCATTGCTTACCGTCAACCGGTCACGCGTGGCGATATCGAAGAGATTCGCGGCGTGACGGTCAATACGCAGATCATCAAGCAGCTCGAAGATCGTGGCTGGATCGAAGTGATCGGTCATCGCGACGTGCCGGGACGCCCCGGTCTGTATGCGACGACCAAGGACTTTCTGGACGATCTTGGCCTGCGCGCGCTCGATGCGTTGCCGCCGTTGGAAGACCCGGCTGCGCAGGCGCAGATCGATCTGCTGGCGCAGCAGAACATCGAATTCGGTGAGCGTGCCGAGGGCGAAGTAGGCGAAGCGGAAGCCACGGACGACGCGCCGGTGGCCGATGCCGAGGCACTGGCCCGTCTGGCGCAAACGCGTGCCGACGATCTGCCGCTCGCGCAAGGGCTGCCGGAAGGCCAGCGCCCGCCACTGGTCGGCGACGACGCGCTGTCGGAAGACGCGCTGCTCGACGCCGTGATGGCCGAAGGCGAAGTGCAGGCATCGACCGATGTCGCGGCGCTCGACGCCGATGCATCGGCAGAGATTTCGTCCGATGTCGCGGAACTCGCGAACACGGCGCACGTCAGTGAGCAGGACGATGCCGATGAGACGGCGGGCAGCAAGGAAGATGGGCAGGACGATACGTCGTTGGCAACCCGTGATGCCGAAACTGCCGCAACTGTCGAAGCGCCGGGCGATGACATCGTCAGCGAATCGGCGGTGGCATCTGACGCGCAACACGAGGAATTTTCCGAAGTATCGGAATCTGCGGTTCCTACCGGCGACGATTCGCCGCAAGATGTGCAGAACGTCGATATAGAAGAAGGCGCGGAAGAAAGTGCGACGCAGGCGGCAGATCCCGCAGCGTCGTTGGCGCAAGAGGTTTCCCCGCACGCTGTCGACCCGGCAGCGAACGAAGCCGCCGCCGGGCAGCCTACGCCCGGTGCGATGGATGACGACGAGAACGACGGGGACGGCAAGAATCTCGTCACCGGTACCTGAGGCGGCGGCGCTCTGCGCCGCACACACCTTCGGGGCCGTTAGCGATAAGAACGAAGTCGCGGCAAGTTTTTGCCGCGCATTCATGGTGCGAACACGGATCAGGGCAGCGACCCAAGCCTGCCCACGACGATCCCGTTTTCCAATGAGGTTGTGTTGAAACAAAACGAAGAATCCCAGGACCTGCACGCACGCGATGCCGGTGCCGAAGCGCGTTCGCCGGAAGGCGAGGGCGGCGATGAAAAGGCGTCGCGCCGCGGTCTGCGCCGTGGCCCGCGCAGTCTGATCGCTCGCCGCCGTGCGGCTCAGCAAGCCAAGCGCGAAGGCGACGACACCGGCGAGTTCGCCGGCTCGGACGCCGCGTCAGGCCAACCTTCTCCCGAGGCTCAGCAAGGCCCGGCGTCCGCTGCCGAAGGTGCGCCGTCGGCCGCGCAGACGCGAGGCCGTGCCAACACGCGCAAGCCGCGTGGCGGCAAGCGTGACGAGGCCCAGCAGGCTGCGCAACCGGCACAGGCCGGCGGTGCTGCGCCGGGTGGCCGTCAGCAACGCGGCGCTCAGGGTGCCCAAAGTGGTCAAGGCGGACAGGGTGCTGCAAGCAAGACGCAGGGTCGTGGCCGCAAGGGTCCGGCGGGCGGGGCTCGCAGCGGTGCCGGTGGCAAGGGTGGCGCAGGGAATGCGGGCGACAGCGATCTGTTCGCCTTTGTGACGTCCGGCGGTTTCGATGGTGATGACGCCGAGGGCGACAACGCAGCCGCCAAGCGCGGTCGCCGTCCGGCCGATCGTCGCGTGCTCTCGCCCGACGACGAGGCGCCGAAGCTGCATAAGGTGCTGGCCGAGGCCGGTATGGGTTCGCGTCGCGAGATGGAAGAGCTGATTCTTGCCGGTCGCGTGTCGGTGAATTCCGAGCCGGCGCACATCGGGCAGCGCATTTTGCCGACCGATCAGGTCCGCATCAACGGCAAGCTCGTCAAGCGTCGCATCACCAGCAAGCCGCCGCGCGTGTTGCTGTATCACAAGCCTGCCGGTGAAATCGTCAGCCACGCCGACCCGGAAGGCCGCACCTCGGTGTTCGACCGTCTGCCGCCGATGAAGACGGCCAAGTGGCTCGCAGTCGGGCGTCTGGACTTCAATACGGAAGGTCTGCTGATCCTGACGACGTCGGGCGATCTGGCCAACCGTTTCATGCACCCGCGTTACGAAATCGAGCGTGAATACGCCGTGCGTACCGTGGGGCAACTGACCGAAGCGTCGCGTCAGCAACTGTTGCATGGCATCAAGCTGGACGACGGTGAAGCCAACTTCCTGCGCCTGAAAGATGGCGGCGGCGAAGGCTCGAACCACTGGTATCACGTGGCGCTGGCCGAAGGTCGCAACCGCGAAGTGCGTCGTATGTTCGATGCGGCCGGGTTGATGGTGAGCCGTCTGATCCGTACGCGTTACGGCCCGCTGACGCTGCCGCGTGGCCTCAAGCGCGGTCGCTATGAAGAGATGGACGAAGCGCAGGTGCGTTCTCTGTTCGCCGCCGTTGGCATGAAGATGCCCGGCGCGGCGTCGGACGAAAAGGGTGTGCGCAATGGCGCAAACGGTGGTCGTGGCGGTAAGGCCGGTGCCGCGAAGGAGCCGCGCCGTCAGCCGGATCCGATGCAAACGGCGCTGGGTGTCTTCGCTCGTGAGCCGGGACAGTCGCGTCGTCCGCGAGCCAATCCGCTGACCGCGTTTGTCGGTCCGAGCGGCGGCTATCCGGGGCAGACGCCTTCGCCTCGCGGCGAAGGTCGCCGCTTCGGCGGTGGCAACAGCACGGGCGGTTTCGGCGGTCAGTCGCGCGGCGGTAACAGCAGCGGCAACGCCGGGAATGGCGGGAATGGCGGGAATGGCGGAAGCGGGGGTTATGGTGGCGGCAACGCTAACGGCAATCGCGGCCGTGGCGGCAACCGGACGGGTGGCGGCGGAGGCCAGGGCAGCCGTGGCAATCGCGGCGGCAACCGGTCTCGCTGAAAGGTGCCGATCTTGCATTGCGGCAATGTGACACTGTGGCCTGTTCCTAAGGCATTTCGGGCGTCAAGCGTTGCAAATCGGCCCAAAACCATATAAAATCAATGAATAAGCTGGTTTGCGTGTCGGGCGTTCTGCTGCGATGCGCACCTCATGCGCAATGAGGCTGTAAGAAATGGGCGTTTCGCCCATTTTTTTTTGCCGCGAGCGTTTAGCGCGGCCGATGCCGCCACGTCGGGGAGTGGGTGTGTCGACTCAGGCACACCGGCCCTGACGGTCGAGGCAGGTATCGTGCGACGTCCCATGCGGGGCGCGCAGACATGTCGGGCGCTGCTGATGCGCGCGAGTTTTTCTAGGGTGAGCAAAGTTGCAATTGCCAGAACTGATCGAGACCACGGTCGAAGGCCTGGGTTACGAGCTGGTCGATCTTGAGCGCGCGGGCGGCGGACTGCTGCGCGTGTATATCGATAAGCCGGAAGGCATCTCTATCGATGACTGCGAGACGGTGAGCCGTCAGCTCTCGCACGTCCTGATGGTCGAGAACGTCAATTACGACCGACTTGAAGTGTCGTCGCCGGGGCTTGACCGTCCGTTGCGCAAGCTGCGTGACTTCGAGCGTTTTGCCGGCGTCGAAATAAGTCTCACGTTGCGTGTGCCGCTCGAAGGCCGCAAGCAGTTCCGCGGCATTTTGCAGGCACCGCAAGGCGAAAACTTGAGCCTTGAGTTCGAAGGCAAGGGCGGCCCGGCGCTGCTCGAATTCACCCTCGCGGATATTGACCGTGCGCGCCTTGTGCCGCAGATTGATTTTAGGAGTCGCAAACGATGAGTCGCGAAGTATTGCTGTTGGTCGATGCGCTCGCGCGCGAAAAGAACGTCGACAAGGATGTCGTGTTCGGCGCGCTTGAAGCAGCATTGGCTTCGGCCACGAAGAAGCGCTACAGCGAAGACGTCGACATTCGCGTGCACATCGACCGTGAGTCGGGCGAGCACGAGAGCTTTCGTCGCTGGTTGGTAGTGCCGGACGAAGCGGGTCTGCAGGAGCCGGACAAGCAGATTCTGTCGTTCGAAGCCAAGGAAGACGATCCGTCCCTCGACGTCGGCGACTTCGTCGAAGAAGCGGTGGAATCGGTCGAATTCGGCCGTATCGGTGCGCAGGCGGCTAAGCAAGTGATCCTGCAACGCATTCGCGATGCCGAGCGCGAGCAGATTCTCTCCGACTTCCTAGAGCGCGGCGAAAAGATCATGACGGGCACGGTCAAGCGTCTCGACAAGGGCAACCTGATCGTCGAGTCGGGCCGTGTGGAAGCACTGCTGCGTCGCGATCAACTCATCCCGAAGGAAAACCTGCGTATCGGTGACCGCGTTCGTGCGTACATCTCGAAGGTGGACCGCACGGCACGTGGCCCGCAGATCGAACTCTCGCGTACGGCGCCGGAATTCCTGATCGAGCTGTTCGGCATGGAAGTGCCGGAAATCGAGCAGGGTCTGCTGGAGATCAAGTCGGCGGCTCGCGACCCGGGCATGCGCGCCAAGATCGCGGTGGTGGCTTACGACAAGCGTATCGATCCGATCGGCACCTGCGTGGGCATTCGCGGCACGCGTGTGCAGGCTGTACGTAACGAACTCGGCGGCGAGAACGTCGATATCGTGCTGTGGTCGGAAGACCCCGCGCAATTCGTGATCGGCGCGCTGGCGCCGGCGGCCGTGCAGTCGATCGTCGTTGACGAAGAAAAGCACAGCATGGACGTCGTCGTCGACGAGAACGAACTGGCCGTGGCGATCGGTCGCAGCGGACAGAACGTGCGACTCGCGTCGGAACTGACCGGTTGGCAGATCAACATCATGACGCCGGACGAATCGGCCGAGAAGCAGAACGAAGAGCGCGGCACGCTGCGTACGTTGTTCATGCAGCGTCTCGATGTGGACGAGGAAGTGGCGGACATCCTGATCGAGGAAGGTTTCTCGAGCCTGGAAGAGATCGCCTACGTGCCCCTGAACGAAATGCTCGAAATCGAAGCGTTCGACGAGGACACGGTCCATGAGCTGCGCAATCGTGCACGCGACGCACTGCTGACGCAGGCGATTGCCACCGAGGAGAAGGTTGAGGGTGTTGCGCTCGATCTGAAAAGCCTTGACGGCATGACGCCCGAGTTGCTGGCCAAGCTGGCCGAGCATGAAATTCAGACGCGCGATGATCTGGCCGAGCTGGCCGTCGACGAACTGACCGAGATGACCGGCGTCGACGAGGAAGCCGCAAAGGCCCTGATCATGAAAGCGCGAGAGCACTGGTTCCAATGATGACCTGCCCCGGCATGCATATGGAACAGTGAACTTTGAAGTTAACCGCAAGGCGCGTGGCCTTGCTTGAAGAGGTTTGAATGGCGAGCATCAACGTAGCCCAATTTGCTGAAGAACTGAAAATGCCGGCCGGCGTGTTGCTGGAGCAACTCAAAGCCGCCGGCGTGGACAAACTCAGCGCCGACGATTCCGTGACGGAAGCCGACAAGGCCCGTCTGCTGGAGCACCTGCGCCGTTCGCACGGCGCTGGCGACGGCGACAAAAAGAAGATTACTCTGACGCGTCGCCAGACCTCGGAAATCAAGCAGGCCGACGCGACCGGTAAGGCGCGTACGATTCAGGTCGAAGTGCGCAAGAAGCGCACCTTCGTCAAGCGTGACGACGTCGCCGAAGGCGCGGACAACGCCGCTGCCAACGCGGAAGACGAAGCGCTTCGTCTGCGTGAGGAAGACGCACGCCGTGAAGCGGAGCGTCTGGCTGCGGAAGCAGCCGAACTGAAGCGTCGCCAGGAACAACTGGAACGCGAAGAAGCCGAGCGTCGCGAGCGCGAAGAGAAGGAAGCTGCCGAGCGCCGTGTGCGTGAGGAAGCCGAGCGTGTGGCTGCTGCTGCGAAGGCGGCGGAAGAGCAGAAGGCCAAGGCGGAAGCCAAGGCCGACGCAGACGCCGAAAAGCAGGCGCAGCAAACCCGCGAGGAAGCCGACAAGGTCGCCAAGGCCGACGCCGAGAAGGCAGCGGAAGCCGACAAGGCTGCGGCTGCCAAGGCCGACGCCGAGCGCGAGCAGGCCCGCAAGGCCAGCGAGGAAGCCCGCGCTGCCGCCGAAAAGGCGAGCGCTGCTGCCGACAAGGCTCGTGCCGAAGAGGAGGCGATTCGCAAGCGTCGTGCTGCGGCGGAAGCCGAAGCGCGTGCCATTCGCGAAATGATGAACGCCCCGCGCCGTGTGCTTAAGGCACCGGAGCCGGCACCTGCTGCGGCCGCACCGGCCAAGGCGGATGCCGCCAAGGGCACGCTGCACAAGCCTGCCAAGCCGGAAGGTGCCGCAGCAAAACCGGCAGACAAGAAGCCGACTGCCGCACCGGCGTCGACGACGGCTGGCGCAGCGGACAAGAAGGACAAGAAGCCGGGCGCGTGGCAGAAGGATACGGACAACCGTAACAAGCGCGGTGGCATGAAGACCCGCGGCGACGCGAGCGGCGGTTCGGATGGCTGGCGTGGCGGTGGCCGTGGCGGCCGTCGTGGCGACCGTCATTCGCAGGACGATCGCAATGCATTCCAGGCGCCGACCGAACCGGTGGTGCGCGACGTGCACGTGCCGGAAACGATCAGCGTTGCCGATCTGGCGCACAAGATGTCGGTCAAGGCCGCTGAAGTCATCAAGCTGATGATGAAGATGGGCCAGATGGTGACCATCAACCAGGTGCTCGATCAGGAAACGGCGATGATCGTGGTGGAGGAACTCGGCCACCGCGCGATCGCCGCCAAGCTGGACGATCCGGAAACGCTGCTCGACCTCGGCAACGACGTAACGGAAGGCGAAGCGCTGCCGCGTCCGCCGGTGGTGACCGTGATGGGTCACGTCGACCACGGCAAGACCTCGCTGCTGGACTACATCCGTCGCGCCAAGGTGGCGTCGGGCGAAGCCGGTGGCATTACGCAGCACATCGGTGCGTATCACGTCGACACGCCGCGCGGTACGGTGACGTTCCTCGACACGCCGGGTCACGAGGCCTTTACGGCCATGCGTGCTCGCGGTGCACAGGCAACGGACATCGTGATTCTCGTGGTCGCGGCGGACGACGGTGTGATGCCGCAGACGAAGGAAGCGATCGCTCACGCGAAGGCGGCTGGTGTGCCGATCGTGGTGGCGATCAACAAGATCGACAAGCCGGAAGCCAACCCGGACCGCGTGAAGCAGGAACTGGTGGCCGAAGGTGTGGTGCCGGAAGAGTACGGTGGCGATTCGCCGTTCGTGCCGGTGTCGGCCAAGACCGGTACGGGTATCGACGATCTGCTCGAGAACGTGGTGCTGCAAGCCGAAGTGCTGGAGTTGAAGGCACCGGTGGAAGCTCCGGCCAAGGGCATCGTGATCGAAGCGAAGCTGGACAAGGGTAAGGGTCCGGTCGCCACGATTCTGGTGCAGTCGGGCACGCTCAAGCGTGGCGACATGGTACTGGCAGGTCAGGCTTATGGTCGCGTTCGCGCCATGCTCGACGAAACCGGCAAGAACACGAAGGACGCAGGTCCGTCGATTCCGGTGGAAATCCAGGGTCTGTCGGAAGTGCCGGGCGCCGGTGAAGAAGTGCTGGTGGTTCAGGACGAACGCAAGGCACGTGAAATCGCGCTGTTCCGTCAGGGCAAGTTCCGCGACGTGAAGCTGGCCAAGCAACAGGCCGCGAAGCTCGAGAACATGTTCGAGCAGATGGCCGAAGGCGAAGTCAAGACGCTGCCCCTCATCATCAAGGCAGACGTCCAGGGTTCGCAGGAAGCACTGGCTCAATCGCTCAACAAGCTCTCGACGCCGGAAGTGCGTGTTCAGATCGTGCACGCTGCGGTCGGTGGCATCAGCGAAAGCGACGTCAACCTGGCAACGGCTTCGAAGGCGGTCATCATCGGCTTCAATACGCGTGCCGATGCACTGGCCCGCAAGCTGGCCGAGTCGAACGGTATCGACATTCGCTACTACAACATCATCTATGACGCAGTGGATGAGGTGAAGGCGGCAATGTCGGGCATGCTGGCGCCGGAGAAGAAGGAAGTGATCACGGGTCTCGTCGACGTGCGCCAGACGTTCAGCGTGCCGAAGATCGGGAAGGTCGCGGGTTGTATGGTGCTCGACGGCTTCGTCAAGCGTTCGTCGCATGTGCGCGTGTTGCGCGACAACGTGGTCATCTTCACGGGCGAGCTCGATTCGCTCAAGCGCTTTAAGGATGACGTCAAGGAAGTCAAGTCAGGCTTCGAGTGCGGTCTGTCGGTGAAGAACTTCAACGACATTACGGAAGGCGACCAACTGGAAGCGTTTGAAATCACGGAAGTTGCGCGCTCGCTGTAACGCGATTTGCACAACAGATGTGGAATGGCCCACCAAGCCGGGAAACCGGTGGCGTGGGCCATTGCATTACTAGCGAGTTTGTTATGGCAAAGAAACGTGGCGTTCCCGGTCGAAATCTTCGCATCAACGATCAGATCCAGCGTGATCTTTCGGAGTTGATTCAACGCGAAGTGAAGGACCCGCGCATTGGTCTGGTCACGCTGCAAAGCGTGGAAGTGACGCCCGACTACGCGCATGCGAAAGTGTTTTACACGACGCTCACCGGCGATCCGAAAGCGACCGGCGAAGCACTCAATGAAGCGGCTGGCTACCTGCGCAATCTGCTGTTCAAGCGGTTGCACATCCACACGGTGCCGACGTTGCATTTCCACTTCGATCAGTCGATCGAACGTGCCATCGAGATGTCGCGTCTGATCGACACGGCCAACGCGACCCGCGCGAAGGAAGATGCGGAAGCGGCCGAGGGCGAGGACGGTGACAACGTCGATAGCGACCATGGCGGCAGCAACAAGGAAGACGACGGCAAGTAAGCCGTCCGTTGACGACGCAGCCTGCCGGGCCAACGCCAAGCGCGCCCGGTAGTCCTGCGATGCCTGTGCCTCCGAGACGGCGGCCTGGCAACATCCCGCAAGAATTTCTCAAGTACTCCCACACATGACGGACCCGCGTTCGCAGGCACCCCGCCAAAAACTCCCTCGTTTCCCGCTCGACGGTGTGTTGCTGCTCGACAAGCCGCTGGGCCTGTCGTCCAATGACGCCCTGATCAAGGCCAAACGTCTGCTTCAGGCATTGAAGGCGGGCCATACCGGTACGCTCGATCCGCTCGCGACGGGTTTGCTGCCGTTGTGTTTCGGCGAAGCGACGAAGTTCTCTCAGGACTTGCTCGAAGCCGACAAGACCTACGAGGCGCGCGTGCGTCTCGGCGAGACAACGACCACGGGCGATGCGGAAGGTGAGGTGCTTCAAACGCGTCCGGTGACGGTGGACGAAGCGGCGATCCGCGCTGTGCTACCGCGCTTTACCGGTCCGATTTCGCAAGTCCCGCCGATGTATTCCGCGCTCAAGCGCGACGGCAAGCCGTTGTACGAATATGCGCGTGCAGGGCAGACGCTCGAACGCGAAGCCCGCAACGTCACGATCCATCTGCTGGAGATGACTGCGTGCGCGTTGCCGGACGAGAACGAATTCACCTTCCGGGTGACGTGCAGCAAGGGCACGTACGTGCGCACGCTGGCGGAAGATATCGGCGAAGCGTTGGGATGTGGCGCGCATCTGCGCGCATTGCGCCGCACGGCGGTCGGCCCGCTGACACTCGACGGCGCGGTGACGCTCGAAGACCTGAGTGCGCTCGATCATGCGCAACGCGTGGAGAAGCTTGCGCCGGTCGATGCGTTACTCAAGACGCTCCCGGTGGTGTCGCTCGACGAGACGTTGGCCAAGCGGTTCAGTCACGGTCAGCGTTTGCGTCTTGACGCGGTGCGATGCCCGCAAGCCCTGCGCGAGTGCGCTGCGTCGCATGACGGCATCGAAGTGAAGGTCTACGCCGAAGCCACCGCAGACGCGGCCGCGCGACTGTTGGGTGTCGCCCGGCTGGACGGCGAAGCGCTGCTCACACCGCAACGTCTGCTGAAGACACAGTAATCGCCACATTCCTGACGAGACGCCGTGTCGCGTCTTGTCTTGTCTTATTTTTCAGGCCCGAAACGTCGCCTGGAAAAAGGTCAGGGACGGGAGATGGAGACGTCGAGATCCGGCTCTATCGGATCAGGGGCATCGTCATCTCGTTCGAACGGAGCGGATGGCGCTGTCAGGCTCGTTGCAACTGCACCGCGCGGCGTGATCTGGTCCTCGACGCGGTACGTAAAGACCGTGCCCGAGATCGGAAGCGGATTTTCCATCCGGACCACCGGCAAAAAGCGACCTGTGATCCCGTAGTAGGCCTGCTGGAGCACTTGCGCATCACTCACGGTGGCACCGGTGTAGAAAAACGCTTCAAGCGGTAGTGATCCGGGAATGTTCGCTGGCCAGGCGGCAATCACGAGTTCGTTTCTCGACTCGTATCCTGCGGGCGGCGGCCATCCGAAGGTCCGTCGTGCTTGCAAGGCTAAATCAAAGGCGTCCACGGTGATGGCAAATGAGCACCCGGTGGTGCTGTACTGTGCGTAATGGGTGCGCCATTTGTCCAGTGTGTCGACGCCGATGGCGGCGCATGGCCCTGTCGCAGGCCCCGCATTGGATGGGCCGCAACCATCTGCCCGTATGTGCAGATTGCCGTCGGGGGGATACATGCATCGCGGCGTAAGGCGGTAGGCCGAAGGGGCATCCAAAGGCTTAAAGACGATACCTTGCGGACGGAACGGGATGTGAAACTGAGCATCGGTGCGCAGGAACGACGTCGAAACGCCATTTTTGGAGATCGCGTCCGCACTGGGGTTCCAAGCCGTATTGCTGGCGACCACAGCCCGGATGACAACACCGCTGCAAAACACCGAGGCCTTTGCGCCTGGACACGATTTGGGCGTCTCATTGAACCGCCGATTCAGATCGTCGGCTGTTGCGAATCCGACGTCCAACTGATCGTCCTCGGCGAAGCCAAACGACGCCTTTCCAACGGCATCGAACGACATCCGCAAGATCGCAAGCCATTCCCCTGTCGCGTTGAAATATGCGTTCTGATATCGCTGTGCCTGCGAGAGTTGCCCGCCATTCGAGACGTCGAAGTAAATCGCCTGAATCGGCATCGAACGGGGTGCGTCGTGAGTCCAGGGCGCGATGAGCAGCGATGGAATCCGCGTGGTCGCGGCGTAGGCCTTGTGCGCCAGCAACGCCGTGTAGAACTTCGAAGCGCTGGCGGTGCTGAACGAGCATTGCCATCCGCTCGCGGCAAAGTGATTGATCCAGTCCGCAACATTCACCACGCCAAGCGCATCGCACGAGTTCAGGTCGGGGGCACCGGAATTGCCGCCTCCAAGATTGCACCCGTAATCGCCGCTGCCACCGGTGACAGGATCGTCGAGTGGATAAGCGCAGCGCACTTCCATCGACTTGTGTTGCCCGACAGCAGTCAAATAATCCGACAGGATAAAGCCCGCGCTATAGGGCAGGCGGCCGACATCGATATCGCGCCGGAAATAAGCGAACGACATCGACAGCGCCGCGGTTTCGCCGGGTGTCGGTGCCCAGAAGGCCTGTGCACTGGCGCCGTCGAGTGGACGAACGACCACCCCCGAGCAAAAGTAGGCGGGCTTATTGACGGCACATGCCGATCGGGTGTCGTTGTATCGGGCGTTGACGAGCGCCGCAATGTCCGTGCCCGTAAGTGCGTTGGCCGGTGACGCGAAGAGAAGTGAGGCGAGCAGGGCGATGAGGACGCCGAAACCCGCGATCACGACACGCTTCAGAGCGTAGCAAAGGGGAGCCATTTCGCACCACCACAGAGGTGGTCAGCCGGGTTGGCGAACGTTCCTTGCCCGTGGGCCATGATCGATCTCCTTGAAGAAGCGATGGGACGCAACGCAGCAATCGTCGAAGTTTCGGTGCCCATTCAACCATTGGATGATGCCCGGACACATGACGTGTGCAATGCCATTCGAGCACTAAAGACGGCACTCGGTAACTGTCAACGTTGACAGTTACGATGCAAGCGCAAATGTGGGGTACTTGAAGCGGATGGGAGACTGATCGGTCAGTCCGACGCGTCGCGAACGTTGGTCGCGAGCAGATAGGCGTCGCCGCGCGTCGTGTCGTACTCGACGATCTGGCCACTCTGGAGGTGCGTCACACCCGGTATGCAGACTTCGCTTTCATGGACGAAGACGATTTCGCCGCCGTGTTCCGGGGTGATGAAGCCGTAACCCTTCTCGGGGTAATAGAGTTTGACGGTTCCGCGCGGCATGATTCGCTCCCCTTCAAAGCGACAAATCGAAACCTGATGCCTTCCTCTGCTACTGGGGTGCGGACGGCAGTGCCGTCCGCGAAACGCATCGAACGCGTCAGTTCGCGACGTTTTCCGGCTTGAGTTCGACGATGGCGTCAAGCGCCGCCTTCACATCCATCGCGTATTTGGCCAGCGCCTTTTGCTCTTCCGTCTTCGGTTCGAACGACGGCACGCCCACCGGGTGGTTGCTCTCGTCGACCGCGACGAACACCATCAGGCAGTCGGTTGTCTGACGCAGTTCACCCCACTTCGGGTCGCCCGCGTGAACCGACACGTGGATGTGCATGCTCGTGCGGCCCGTAGCCACGATGCGCGCGCGCAATTCCACCAGATTGCCCACCAGAATCGGACGGCGGAAGCGGATATTGCCGACGCTGACCGTCACGCAATAGCGGCCCGACCACGTCGCGGCGCAAGCGTAGGCCACTTCGTCGATCCACTTCATCAGCGAGCCCCCGTGCACCTTGCCGCCGAAGTTGACGGCAGCCGGTTCGGCCAGAAAGCGGAAAGTGACTTCGGAGCGTTCGATCGGGTTCTGCGGGGTATTCATGGTGTTTTGTTTTTTGCTGACGGATAGTACTTTCCGGCCGTCGAACGGCGTATGACCGTGGGGGCGTCGGGCCGGGGGATGCGCAATGATACTGCGATTGCGTGACACCTGCCGACGCCCGGCCCATCTACCTTTTCCCGACCTGGTACCCGGGAGCGAATTCCGCAAGCGCCCGGTGCGGCGCGCGGCGCAGAGTGTCGCGGTTGTGCCAACGCGGGCCTCGTTCGTTGCGAAGCTTGTGAAGGCCGAATTCAACGGGCAGGGCGGTGCATGATGATCCAGACTCCAGGTGGTTCGCCACACGTTTGCATTCCGATCGAGTGTCAACGGATGCCTTCGTCCGAGACCTTGCCGCACGAGCACGACGCGTCGACGGTTCCCTTGCTCAACGACTTCGAACATGCACGCAATGCGAGCGCGTCTGCGACGTCCGATGCGCGGTTTGGCGACGATAGTTCGATAGCAGACATCGAAGCTGGGATGCGCACGATTGTGCGCGAAGTGATGGCGCGACAGTTCGCCGCGAAAGCCCTGCACGCCAATGACGGCGACAACAATTCGAAAGTCGAAGACGGCGGTTCAGACCTGCCTCATCCATTGGTGGTCCCGGGCGTATCCCTACCGTCGTTGTCACCCCCCATAGACGCCCTCGCGCCCGCCGGGCCATCCGAACCCGTCCCCGTCGCAACATCGCCCAGCTATCCCAGGCTGCTCGGGATCACTGTGGTGGCGACCCACGTCGCTAATCTGGCGAGTCAGTTGGTGAGTTGCCTGTCACCGTACATTGCGCCCGATCTCTTCTCCCTGTGGGCGAACGTCATGGTCTGCGAATTGGTGCGGCCGGAGAAACCGCGAGTGACCCGGGAGGCGAGTTGCAAGGTGCTGCGCGTCGGTAACGCGGTATTTACGCCGGGGATGATGGTGGCGCCGTACTTCGCTGTGCTCGCGCTAGGCGACCTGATCTGTTGGGGAAAGGAATTCCGGAACCCCGGCAGTCAGCCGTTTCAGGGCGACAGCCTGGCGAATCTGATCTCATGGATCAATTCGCATGGCGGGTTTACGAAGGTGCTGGACGTGTTAGGGCCGGGAACGCATGAACGCCCAGGAGGTGATTTGCCCGTAAAGATGTCGTTACCCAAACGCGCGGTATCGGGGCTTTTCGACAAACTTCGCAACACGCTGGCACATCACGACGATCCGGAATGGCAGAAGTCCATCGCGAGGCAAATTCGACAGGCGTCTGCCGCGGCGTTCGTGATTCTGATTGCGCGCTTGCCGTTCAGCGACGACACGGTGTCGCTGCCTGCAGGGCTGCTGGATTTCTACATGTGGCTGGAGAAGGCGGGGGCCGCGACAAAGCTGGCAGCGGCCAGCGCCGAGTCGCTCGTGAAGCCTGCGCAGTCAGAGGCCAGCGGTGGTGGGGGCGCAGACGTTGGCGACACTGTAGATCCTGAGGCACTTCAGAGTGTTTATGTCGATTCACTTGAGCTTGTGGAGCATTGACGATCCCAAACGCCACGCCCGCTCTCCCAAAACCGCAAGAACATACAAGACGATGGCAAGTCGAGTTCGCTATCCTGCGATGCCAGTGGTTATCAGTCGTTATTGCAGGAGTATTTGTGTCTGGAATGTCTTCTTCGGCTGCGTCGACAGCGCAGTCCGATGTCAAACTCGAAGTTGCGCGCGGGATGCGCGCTTCGTTGCCGGTGATGTTGGGATTCGTGCCATTCGCGATGGTGCTCGGCGCACAAGCCACTCAGAAAGGCATGCCCGCGTGGCTCGTGCCGCTCATGACCGGCATGAATTTCGCCGGTGGTTCCGAGTTCACGGCGGTCCATTTGTGGACCTCGCCGCCGCATCTCGCGCTGATCGTCGCCATGTCGTGCCTCGTCAATTCGCGTCACATTCTGATGGGGGCCGCGTTCGCGCCGTTGCTGCGTCACGTGCCGCTGCGTCGTGCGCTGCCGTCGCTATTTCTGATGTGCGACGAGGCGTGGGCGATGGCGTTGGCCGACACGCAGGCGCGCAAGGCCGACCGTATCAGCCTGCCGTATTACCTGGGCGTCGCCATCAATCTCTGGCTCGCATGGATTGCCTTTACTGCGCTCGGCGCGGTGCTGGGGCCGGTGCTCGGCGACATCGAACAGTACGGCTTCGATATGGCGTTTGCCGCTGTCTTCCTCGTACTGCTTCGCGGGATGTGGCGCGGCATGCGCAAGAGTCTGCCGTGGCTGGTGAGTCTCGTCGCCGCTGCGCTGACGTATTTGTATGTGCCGGGGTCTTGGTACGTGGCAGCCGGGGCGATCGCAGGCTTGCTGGCCGCCGTGCTGGTGGAGCCGCGCCATGATTGATGCCGCAGTGTTTCTGCCCATTGCGACGGTGGCGCTGATGGCGGCGACCACTTATGCCACGCGCATCGTCGGCTTTTTGTTGTTGCGCGATCGCGTGCTGAGTCCGCGCACGCGCTCGGTGATGGAGTGCCTGCCGGGTTGCGTACTGATCTCGGTGATCGCGCCGTCCTTCGTATCGGACCGCCCAGCCGATCTGCTGGCGCTGGCTGTGACGTTGCTCGTCTCGCTGCGCTTCTCGTTGTTGCCCACTGTCGTCATCAGCATCGCGGCGACGGGGGCACTGCGTTACCTCGTCGGCTAAGCGGCTATCTGCCTTCCCCCCACCCCTGTGTGCACTGCACATCTGCTCATTTCTCAGCACCCATAAAAAAACCCCGCTAGCTTCAGCGGGGTTCAAGAAGTGCCCGGTAGTACAGAGCAGGGCCGGGCACTCGGGGGGAAGTCTTGACTTCAGTGGGCACCGGCTGCGGCATCTGCACCGCCACCACCGCCACCTCGAATCGGTCGCGTGATCCACACCATCGCGATCATCAGCACGAACAGCACCGCCGAGATCCAGAAAATATCGTTTGCACCGAGCATCGCCGACTGTTGCGTGACCAGTCGGTCGATGTAACCGTGGGCCTGCGGGGTCGACATGCCGAGCTGATTGAGCGACTGGACCGAGCCGTTGAACGTGGCGTCGTAGGGCGTCAGATTCTCCGTCAGTTGTGCGTGGTGCAGCGAGATGCGGTTATCCCACACAGTCGTCGCAATCGAGGTGCCGACCGCACCGCACGTAATCCGCACAAAGTTCGACAACCCCGCCGCCGCCGGAATGCGATGCGCCGGCAGACCCGACAAAATGATGGCTGTCAGCGGGATGAAGAACATCGACATCGGTACGCCTTGCAGGAACGTCGGGATCATCAGCGTGCGCGTGTCGACGAGCGTATTGAAGTGCGAGCGCATCAGGAACACGAGCGCAAACAACAGGAACGAGACGGTCACGACCCAGCGGGCGTCGAGCTTGGGCAGGAACTTGCCGATGATCGGCGACAGGATGATCGCGAACAGCCCGACCGGGGCCATCACCAGACCGGCTTCCGTTGCCGTGTAGCCGAGATAGATCTGCAACCACTGCGGCAGGATCACGAGGTTGCCGAAGAACAATCCGTAACCGACCGAGATGGCGACCACGCCACCGGTGAAGTTCACCCGCTTGAACAGCGTGAGATCGACCACCGGGTGCTTCTCGGTGATTTCCCAGACGACGAAGAAGCAGAACGACACCAGCGCAACGAGCGCGAGGATGACAATCGTCGACGAGTTGAACCAGTCGAGTTCCTTACCCTTGTCGAGCATCACCTGCAACGAGCCGACCCACAGCACGAGCAAGGCCAGACCGACGGTGTCGATCGGCTTGCGTTGTGTCGGTGTCTCACGCTTCTTGTAGATCATCCACGTGACGTAAGCGGCCGCGATACCCACTGGAATGTTGATGTAGAAGATCCACGGCCAGTGGTAGTTGTCCGAGATCCATCCGCCGAGAATCGGGCCCATCACCGGGGCGACCAGTGTCGTCATCCCCCATAGGGCGAGGGCCATCGAACTCTTCGCGGGCGGATAGCTCGAGAGCAGCAGCGACTGCGACAGCGGAATCATCGGTCCGGCCACGGCACCTTGCAACACGCGGGCGGCCAGCAGAATTTCGAGCGTGGGCGCCATGCCGCACAGCCACGAGGCCAGTACGAAGAGCAGGATCGACGTGATGAACAGTCGCACCGCGCCGAAGCGCTCGGTGAGCCAGCCTGTGAGCGGCACCGAAATGGCGTTGGCGACGGCGAACGACGTAATCACCCACGTTCCCTGGCTCGACGAGACACCGAGGTCGCCGGAAATGGCGGGAATCGATACGTTGGCAATCGAAGTGTCGAGCACGTTCATGAACGTGGCGAGCGACAACGCGATGGTGCCGAGTACCAGTTGCCCTCCCGAGAGCGGGGCAGGAGCGTTTTGAGTTGCCATGAGTTGTCAAAGGGGGTGGGGGCACCCCCCTCCGATTTACAGGGGACGAGCGCGGGCCGGCTGGTTACGCGTGTCGTTGGCATCGCCTGCGTTCGCGCCTGCATTGGCAGCCGCGGCACCGGCGTTCTCGGTGATGATCTTGGCGACGATGTCGTCGGCGTCGTGGCCGACCTTGTCGTATACGTCGGTCGAATACACCGGCAGGGTCGGTGCTTCGCCCAGTTCCTTGCCGTCGGTATTACGCACGTTCACCTTGACCTGCATCGACAGACCCACGCGCAGCGGATGCTGCTGCAACTGCTTCGGGTCCAGCGCGATACGTACCGGCAGACGTTGCACCACCTTGATCCAGTTGCCCGTGGCGTTCTGTGCCGGCAGCAGCGAGAAGGCGCTGCCCGTACCGGCCGAGAAGCCAGCCACTGTGCCCTTGTATTCCACCGACGAACCGTACACGTCTGCGGTGAGCGTGACCGGCTGGCCAACGCGCATGTGCGAGATCTGCACTTCCTTGAAGTTGGCGTCGACCCACACTTCGTTGAGCGGCACGAGTGCCATGAGCGGTGCACCCGTGGCGACACGCTGGCCGACCTGCACCGAGCGCTTGGCGACGTAGCCGTCGACCGGTGCCGGGATGGACGTACGGGCGTAGTCGAGATACGACGCACGCACCTTGGCGGCCGCCTGTTGCACGTTCGGATGCGTGGTCACCGACGTCTTGTCGGTGAGCGCCTTGTTCGACACCAGTTGTGCACGTGCCTGTTCGAGCGCGGCCTGTGCCGACTTCACGGCGTCTTGCGCGTGGGCCAGTTCTTCGCGCGACACGGCGCCCGTGGCGATTGCCATTTCACGGCGCTTCACGTCGGCCTGCGCCTTCGCGAGTTCCGACTGACGCATCGCGACCGTGGCGGCGTACGCATCGTTATTCACGAAGTACGTGCGGACCTGACGCACGGTCTGCGCGAGGTTGGCTTCGGATTGCAGCAGGGCGACGCGGGCATCCGTCTGATCCAGCGTGACCAGCGGCTGGCCAGCCTTGACCATTTGCGTGTCGTCGACCTTAACACCGGTGACGGTGCCGGCCACTTGCGGCGTGATCTGCACGACGTTACCGGCGACATACGCGTCGTCGGTGTCTTCGTAGTAGCGCGCATACAGCGCGTAATAGGCGCCGTAGCCGATAGCCGCAATGGCGATCACGGCCGTCAGCGTCAGCATCATGCGGCGGCGCTTGCCATTGTTCGGTGCCGGTTGGGCAGGCGCTTGTTGTTGGTTGTCGCTCATCATTTGCTCCGTACTAATCTCTCAATGTGCTTTTGACGTTTGTCTTGTTTTGCGTGACGTTCAGTGCGCTCAGTGTGCTCAGTGCGTTTGGGCGTTAGCCGCGTCTGCGTCGGTCTTTGCCGCGCGCTCCTGGCCGACGACGAGTCCCGCCGATTGCGCGTCGAAACCGCCGCCGAGCGCCTTGATCAGGCCGATTTGCTGGTCACGACGTGCGCTGTCGATGTTCACGCGCGCTTGTTCCTGCGCCAGCAGAGACGATTCGGCCGTCAGCACGGTCAACTGGGGTGTCAGCCCCGCCTTGTAGCGGTCGATGGCGAGGTCGTAGGCGCGTTGTGCGGCTTCTTGCGCCACGCGTTGCGACACCATCTGCTTGTCGGCCGAACGGATCGACGACATGCGGTCCGCGATGTCGCCGAGCGCCTTGTTGAGCGTCGAGTCGTAGTTCGCCACGGCGCTTTCATACGCGGCATACTGACCCTTCAGGTTGGCGCGCAGGCGTCCGCCGTCGAAGATCGGCAGCGTAATCACCGGTCCGGCCTGAATGTTCTGGCTGCTCGGATCGATCAGCTTGCCCAGCCCGAAGGTGGAGAAGCCGAACGCGGCGTTCAGGTTCACGTCCGGATAGAAGCGGGCTTTTGCAACGTCCACACCTTGCAGTTGCGACTCCACGCTCCAGCGGGCTGAGACGATGTCCGGGCGGCGGCCGAGCAGGGCGAGCGGCAGGTTGTCCGGCAGGGCCGGCGTTGCGAGCTGTGCGAGCTTCGGCGGTGCGATTTCCAGGCCGCGATCCGGACCCTTGCCCAGCAGCACGCCGAGCTGGTGACGCGTGAGCAGAATCTGACCGTCGAGCTGTGCGATTTGCGTCTGAATGTCGGCGCTGTTGCTGTCGGCCTGCTTCTGTTCGACTTGCGTGTCGAGACCGGCGCGCACGCGATCGGCCGTCAGCTTGCCGAGGTTCTGGCGCTGCTTGCTGATTCGGTCGAGCACGTCGTGCAACGCGTATTGCTGCGCCAACTGGTTGTAAGAACGGGCGACGGCGGTCGACAGCGCGAGGCGCACTTCCTGGTCTTCGGCTTCTTCGGCACGCTCGGCCGACGTGGCCTGCGCGCGTGCCGAACGGTTCTTGCCCCACAGATCGAGTTCCCACGACAGCGACGCGTTCAGATCACCCTGCGTGAACCACGTGCCACCGTAGCCCGGCGGGTAAATGGTGTTTTCGGTGAACTTCTGGCGGTACACGTCGCCGTTGAAATTCACCGACGGCAGCAGCGCGGCAGCGGCACCTTCCGTCTGCGCCTGCGCAGCCTTCAGACGGGCGGCGGCCATGGCGAGATCGGGGTTGCCGGCGAGGGCTTCGTCGATCAGGGAGACGAGTTGCGGATCGCCGAAGCGTTGGGCCCAATCGGTGCCCGGCCACTGGCCACCCTCAGAGGGCAGGCTGCGCTGGGTCTGATAGTGCTCAGGTGCGGTGATCTGCTTGTCGCTATGGATGCCGGCGAAGTTCGCACAACCGGCAAAACCCAGCGTCACAGCCGCCAGACAGAGGGCGGAAATCGCTGAGCGGGCCCGCAGATGCGGGAGGAACGGTGAGGCCGCTTTCATCGCAAAACCTTTACGAGTGAAGTCTTGTACTGACAATAATCGGGAATCAGGGGCTGACGAGGACTTGCAATAGTGGACTCGACAAGCTTTTCTGAACGGGAATCGAGGCAATTCAGATGGATTTCTCGGGGGCTCGCGCCGTCATCCGCCTTCGCCGTTGGCGATCACCCGTCGCAGCAGACTCTTCAGAAACCCGATTTCCTCGACGCTGAAACCGCTCATCAGATGGTCGGCAGCACGGGTGAAGATGTCGGGCATCCGGTCGGCCATTGCATTGCCAGCCTCCGTTGCACTCAGGTTCACGGTGCGGCGGTCCATCTTGCTGCGCTCGCGAATGAGCAATCCGTGGGCTTCGAGCCGGTCGAGCAGGCGAGTGACCGCGCTTGCATCGATACAGTAGTCACGGGCGAGGTCCGCCGCCGTCTTGCTCTTGCCTGTCGCCACCTTGTAAAGCATGGTCGCCTGCGTGCTGGTAAGGCCGTACTGCGAGGTTTCCTTCGTCAGTTCCGCCAGAATCAGCTGACGCACACGCGCCACGAGATACCCGAGGGAATCGTCGATGTCGTAACCGTTACGCGGGGGATCGGCTTGCGGCGCTTCCGGCTGAGACGTCGGCGCGGTCGCGGAGAAAGTGACGGAAGGATCGGACATTTTCGTGCAGCTGCAATAGTTGACTTGTCACGATTATAGCGGGTACTTAATTAATTTCAAGTCGATGCAATAGTTGACTAGGCAAATATTGCGATGGAAATTAGACGAAATGCTCTAATTTGGTGCGTAGCATCGAAAATGTGGGGACGAGGAGGGGAGGAGAATCGCCGGTCTGTTTCGTGACGAATGTGGGTCAATCGGCGAATCAGAGAGGCATGCCGTTGTTGCAATGCAGAAAGGCCATGACGTGAGACATGCGCAAGTGGTAGAATCGCGGATTCCTCAAAGGCTTTTTCGAGCACCCCTTTCATGACCCGCGCTCTCCGTAATATCGCCATCATCGCGCACGTCGACCACGGCAAAACCACGCTCGTCGACCAGTTGCTGCGCCAGTCGGGCACCTTCCGCGAAAACCAGCAAGTCGCTGAACGCGTGATGGACTCGAACGACATCGAAAAAGAGCGCGGCATCACGATCCTCGCCAAAAACTGCGCCGTCGAATACGAAGGCACGCACATCAACATCGTCGATACCCCGGGACACGCGGACTTCGGCGGTGAAGTGGAGCGTGTGCTCTCGATGGTCGACAGCGTTCTGCTGGTGGTCGACGCCGTCGAAGGCCCGATGCCGCAAACGCGCTTCGTGACTCGCAAGGCCCTGGGCCTCGGTCTGAAGCCGATCGTCGTGGTCAACAAGATCGACCGCCCGGGCGCGCGTCCGGACTGGGTCATCGACCAGACGTTCGACCTGATGGACAAGCTTGGCGCCACCAACGAACAGCTCGACTTCCCGGTCGTCTACGCTTCGGCCCTGAACGGTTTCGCAAGCCTTGATTCGGATGTCCGCGAAGGCACCATGAAGCCGCTGTTCGACGCGATTCTCGAACACGTGCCGGTTCGCGACGCCGATCCGGATGCCCCGCTGCAGCTGCAAATCAGCTCGCTCGACTACTCGACGTTCGTCGGCCGTATCGGTATCGGCCGTATCACGCGTGGCCGCGTCAAGCCGGGCCAGCAAGTGGTGATGCGTTCGGGCCCGGACGGTGAAATTCTCAAGCGCAAGATCAATCAAGTGCTGACCTTCAAGGGTCTGGAGCGCGTGATGTCGGACGAAGGCGCCGAAGCTGGCGACATCGTGCTGATCAACGGTATTGAAGACGTGGGTATCGGCGTGACCATCTGCGACGTGGATACGCCGGAAGCGCTGCCGCTGCTGACCGTCGACGAGCCGACGCTCACGATGAACTTCTGCGTGAACACGTCGCCGCTCGCCGGCCGTGAAGGCAAGTTCGTGACGAGCCGTCAGATCCGCGACCGTCTGGACAAGGAACTGAATCACAACGTGGCGCTGCGCGTGAAGGACACCGACAGCGACTCGGTCTTTGAAGTGTCGGGCCGTGGCGAACTGCACCTGACGATTCTGATCGAGAACATGCGTCGCGAAGGCTATGAACTGGCCGTGTCGCGTCCGCGCGTGGTGATCAAGGAAATCGACGGCGTGAAGCACGAGCCGTACGAAATGCTGACCATCGACCTGGAAGACGAACACCAGGGCGGCGTCATGGAAGAAATCGGTCGTCGTAAAGGCGAAATGCTGGACATGGTGTCGGACGGTCGTGGCCGTACGCGTCTTGAATACCGCATTCCGGCCCGCGGCCTGATCGGCTTCCAGGGCGATTTCCTGTCGATGACCCGTGGTACGGGCCTGATGAGCCACATCTTCGATGCGTACGCACCGGTCAAGGATGGTTCGCTGGGTGAGCGTCGTAACGGCGTGTTGATCTCGCAGGACAACGGCGATGCCGTGGCCTACGCACTGTGGAAGCTGCAGGATCGGGGTCGCATGTTCGTGAAGCCGGGTGACGCCCTCTATGAAGGCATGATCATCGGTATTCATAGCCGCGATAACGACCTCGTGGTCAACCCGATCAAGGGCAAGCAGCTCACGAACGTGCGTGCGTCGGGTACCGACGAAGCCGTGCGTCTGGTGCCGCCGATCGCGATGAGCCTCGAATACGCGGTGGAATTCATCGACGACGACGAACTGGTCGAAGTCACGCCGCAGACGATTCGCCTGCGCAAGCGTCACCTGATCGAACACGAGCGCAAGCGCGCTTCGCGCGAAGAGAAGTAACGCCGGCGATGGTAGCGCGGCGCAACGGATGAAACGTCCGTCGCGCTGCGGGATCCGTCTGTTGGAAGAAAAGCCGGTGCCATGCGCCGGCTTTTTGCTTTTGTCATCCCGAACTTTCATCCCCCAATCCGTTGACGTTTCCGGAGTCCTTGCCTGACATGACCGATTTTGTTCGAACCGAAATCCGTGGCCGTATCGGCTTCATCACGCTGACGCGCCCGAAGGCACTCAATGCGTTGTCGCACGACATGATTCGTGCGATGGCTGCCGCGCTCGATCAGTGGTGCGACGATCCCAAGGTGCTGGGCGTCGTACTGCAAGGTGAGGGTGAGAAGGGGCTGTGCGCGGGAGGTGATATTCGCTACTTCCATGAGGCCGTCAGCGCAGGCCGCACCGACATCATGGACTTCTTCACCGACGAATATCGGCTCAACTACAAGATCGCGTCGTATCCGAAGCCGTACATCGCACTGATGGACGGCGTGGTCATGGGCGGTGGCATGGGCATCTCGCAAGGCGCGACGTTGCGCATCGTCACCGAGGCGACGCGCATGGCGATGCCCGAGACGGCTATCGGTCTGTTTCCGGATGTTGGCGGCGGGTTCTTCCTTGCGAATCTCGCGGGGCATCTCGGTGAGTACCTTGGCACCACGGGGATCGTGTTCGGTGCAGTCGATGCGTGTGAAATCGGTTTGGCGGACGTGGTGGTGCCGCGCACGTCGTTGCCCGAGTTGTGCGACCGGCTGGCCAATGGCCACTGGCAGGATAGCGATGCCGTGCTTGACGCGGCACGTACGTTCGCGCGCGAAAGTCTGCCGCCTGCCGGTCTCGCACCCGGTAAGCTCGCACCGTTGCGCAGCGTGATCGATGAACACTTCGGTCTCGCAGACATGCCTGCGATTCTGAAGGGCCTAAAACTCGAAGCGCGTTGCGAATACTCGGGCTGGGCGGAGGAGACGGAGGACCTGCTGCGCACCAAGCGGTCGCCGTTGATGACATGCGTGGCGCTTGAGCAGGTGCGTCGTGCCCGCAAGTTGTCCCTCGCGGACGAACTGCGTGAAGAGTGGTTGATGATGCGCAGCGTCTTCAATCTGGACGGCCGCACCGGTGCCGAAGGCGTCGAGGGCATTCGCGCGATGGTGATCGACAAGGACCACAAGCCGCGCTGGCAGCACGCGAACATCGAAGCCGTAAAGCCGGAAGACGTTGCGCGCTTCTTCGGCGGCGAGCGCCACGGTGCCGATAATCCGTTGCTCACGCTCGGGCAGTGATTCACGGCGCGCGCGCCTTGCAAGGCAAGTGAACCCGTCCGCCGGTCGTCGTAGCGAATAAGCTGCACGAACCAGTGCGCTACGGTAGCTTCAGCCCGTATTCGCGTAACGCGCTAACGAGCTAAAGGACCAACGCAATTCATCAAACCGCCGCCTGGCAGAATTGTTCGCCAACGGCCTGATCGAGTTTGCGGCAGATGTCGGCGAACGTGCCGACCATCACGATGTGCGATCTGTCGCGATAGACGCGCACATCGTGACCTTCCTGCGTGTCATGCGCTTCACGACGTGCCTGCTGTTCCCGAACGTTGCGCAACGCTTTCACGGCTTTTCCGGCGGGGCAGCCTCGGCGGGTAGCCGACGCGACGGCGGCCGCAATTGTGCGCGGCAGCGTGGTCGTGCGAGTGCGGGTGGGCACGGTGTAGGAGCGGGCGATGGCGGGTGCCGAAGCGAACGGCCCAGACAGCGCAGAGAGACCGTATACCGCAGAGAGGCGGGTCTGCGATGACACGCGAACGGGCGATTGGCCGAGAGACGTACGCAGCAAACCAAAGAGTCGAGCCATGATGCGATCCTTCTTTCAAAGCGGGTCAGAGGGACATGTCTTGCTGCGAATGGCGCTTATCTCACAAATCGCAGGCGCAGCAGGGCACGGGCGCCGGACCCAGCCCGGCGCAATCAAATGCAAATCTTCAGGGAGTGGGGCGAGTCGCTAAGTCGCGTTGCCCCGGTTCGCGATGGGCGACCGTCAGCGGCCGCTCATAGATCGTTGTTGCGAATCAGACCGACCGCAATCCCTTCCAGCGCGAAATCACCGCTGCCTTCGTCGACATTGATGTTCTCGAAGTCGGGGTTCTCGGCGATCAGTTCGACGCCGCCCTTCACGCGGTGAAAACGTTTGACGGTCACGTCGTCGCCGATGCGTGCCACGACGATCTGACCTTCGCGCGCGTCGGCAGCCTTCTGCACGGCAAGCAGGTCGCCGTCGAGAATGCCCGCGTCGCGCATCGACATTCCGCGCACCTTCAGCAAGTAATCGGGCTGACGCGCAAACATGTTCGGGTCGCACTGAAAGTTGCGTTCGATATGTTCCTGCGCCAGGATCGGGCTACCCGCAGCGACACGGCCGACGAGCGGCAGCGACAACTGCATGAGGCCCATGTGCGGCAGCGTGAACTGATGCGTGCCGCCCGCGTCGTCCAGACGCTTGAGGCGAATGCCTCGCGATTGACCGGCGGCAAGCTCGATGACACCTTTGCGCGCCAGTGCCCGCAGGTGCTCCTCGGCGGCGTTGGCGGAGGAGAAGCCCAGTTCTGCGGCAATCTCCGCGCGCGTCGGCGGAAAGCCGGTGCGCTCGATCGCTTGCTGAACCAGTTCGTAGACCTGCTGTTGACGGGCGGTAAGTTTGATCATGGCATCACTGTATGGAAGCACAGGTGGCTGTATTTTTGTACAGTGTTTGCAAAAACGCAAGGGAAAACTTCATGTACTGCGTGAAGTTTCCGCCACACGTGCCCGCCGCCGTGGGCCGGACGACAGGCTTTACGTCATGGGACGCCTGTCGTCCGTCGCGCCACGGCGTTACGCATACTTGTCCATGCGAACGATCGTCAGCGTTCCGCCCACGTTCTCCACGCGTACCCGGACCTTGTCGCCCGCGTGCACACTTTTGGCCATGGCAGCGTCCTTCGCTTTGTAGGCCATCGTGATGGCAGGCATGGCGATGTTGCTCATCGCGCCGTGAACGAGCATCACCATACCGGTCGAGGTGTATAGCAATACTGAAACGCCGAGTCCGTCGTCGTGTATCACTACGTCGTTCATCCGCGCGGCGGACTCAGACGACAAACCAGCGGCACAACGCGTCTTCCAGCCCAGCGAGTTCGTCGGCGCAATCCGGCTCACTGCGCCATGCAATGCAAGCATCGGGTCGCAGCAGCCAGGACGGGCCTTCCGCAACGGGGATACAGCGTACCTGTGACGTCATGGATGTCACGCGTTGCGATGCACGCCGATCCCCGGTGCCGTCGAGCAGGGCACCGTGACCGTCTTGCATGGTGTCGAAAACGCGCGCGCCGTCTGCGAGTTGCCAATCGCCCGCCAGACGACCGACATCCGGGTGCGAGCCCTCGGACGCCACAAGCTCGTATCGTGTCGACACACCGGTCATCATCTCCCCTATGAAGCGGTTGACGTCGTCGAAGTCCATCAGTTTGGCGATGAGATCGCGCATTGCGCCCGATTGCGGGTCTGGACGCAGGATCGCCACTTGCGCCCGTGTATTCCCCAGCACCGCTTCGGCTACCGGACGCCGCTCTGCGGTGTAAGTCGCGAGCAAGCTTTCAGGCATATCGCCGCGAATGACGGCGGCGAGTTTCCAGCCAAGGTTGGCAGCGTCAAGCAGGCCAAGGCTCAGGCCCTGGCCGCCGAACGGCGAGTGAACGTGTGCGGCGTCGCCTGCGAGGAACACGCGTCCCTGCTGGTAGGTGTCGACGAGACGCGTGTTGTCTGCCCAGCGACTGGCGGCATGCAGCGCTCTCAGGCGCACCTCCTGGCCGCTGGTGCGGCGCAGGACCGCTTCGATCTCTTCGCGCGTGACAGGCGCTTGCCGATCCTCAGGCGGCCCGGAAAAGTCGAGCATGAACAGGCGTCCGGGCACAGGTCCGTAGCAAAACACCCCCCGCTCGGTGCGATTCCATCCGATAGGCAACAAGCGCTCGGGGTAATCGACGTCGGCCGTCGCCTGATAAAAGGTGAGCGTCGGCGTGGTGCCGGGGAACGCGAAGTCGCACATCTTGCGCACAGTGCTGCGCCCGCCGTCGCACCCGATGAGGTAAGCCGCGCGCACGCGACCGGGCCCGGTGGGCGAGACCCACGAGACCTCTACGCCGTCATCGGAATTCTCAATCCCCGTCACTTCATGTTCGCGCCGCACTTCAATGCCAAGTGCCTGCGCTCGTGCGGCCAGCATGGCTTCCAGTGCGGGCTGATCGACGTGACGCGGTCGCCTGTCGGGGTCGACCTGTGCGTCGCGCCGAATGAGGGAAAGCCCGGCGAAATGGCCATTAAACTTCGAAGCACGGACGCTCAGATCTGCGCCCGTCTGCTGGGTGAACGCCTGCATCGCCTGCGCGTTGCGCTGCTGTGCGTCGTCGATGGCCATGCGCATGCCACGACGCAACAGCGCTTCGCCCGCAAGTGGCCCGAACGACAGCGCCTTCATCGCCTGACTGGGCGACGCCAGCCGTTCGAGCACGAGCACGCGTGCGCCGCCGAGCGTCAGTTCGATGGCGGCGAGCAGCCCGACGGGACCGGCACCGACCACTACAACATCTATGGAGTTTGTCATATACTTCGTATAAATATGTACTGAGTATATGTAAACTAGGCCATCAGGAACCTCATGTCAACGCCAACCGATTTGAGATCGAGAAAGCGCCTTGCTACCCGGCAGGGCATTTCCAATGCCGCGACACGGCTTTTCCACGAACACGGCTTCGATCATGTGACGGTCGACCAGATCGCGGCGGCCGCCGACGTCGGGCGCATGACCGTTTTCAATTACTTCCCCCGTAAGGAAGACATGTTCTTCGACCGGGACGAGGAGGGGCGCGACGCGCTTCGGCAAGCCATCCATGAGCGGGACGCCGGTGTCTCGCCCGTCGAGGCGCTGCGGCGTCTGGCGCATCGTCTGGTGGCGCAGAACAGCCCCTTTGTGAACTTTTCGGCCCAGAGCCAGGGCTTCATCCGAACGATCGAAGGCAGTGAGACGCTCAAGGCACGCGCCCGGGCGATCCGGGACGAGCTGGCCGACGTTGTGGCGCAGGCGCTCGCCGAAACGGTCGACCGGCCGACGCCGGACGTCGACGCGCAACTGGCCGCTGGGCTGTTGCTCGCCGCGTGGACGGTTGCCTTCCTTAGCGCCCATCGCACGTTCGGCCTGACGCAGGACACCGTTGCTGCACAGAAATCCTTCCTGAGCCTTGTAGACAGGGGCTGTGCAGGCGTTGCTGCCGCACTGACCGGCACCCCCTACGTCTGATGGCTTCCTCGTCAGCACAATTTCTCTAATCCTTATTCCGGCATAAACAAAAGCGAAAATATTATTTTTAATTATTTAGACGCCCTCATAGACTGGCCTCCTACACACGAGAAGCAAACAAGGAGTGCAAGTCATGAACAAAGCAGCACGGGGATGGAAAGCTAAGAAGCTGGCAGTCGCGCTGGGTGGTCTGGCGCTGGCCGCCGGCATGACGATTCAGGCGCAGGCCGCAAGCCTGTCGCTGCTCAACGTGTCGTACGACCCGACGCGTGAGCTGTACGCCGACTACAACAAGGCCTTCGAGGCCCACTACAAGCAAGTCGCTGGCGACACGGTGACGGTGAAAGCTTCGCACGGCGGCTCGGGCAAGCAGGCCCGTACCGTGCTCGACGGCGCACCTGCTGACGTCGTCACGCTTGGCATCTCCGCCGATATCGACGAACTGGCCACCGCCGGTCTCGTGAACAAGGATTGGCAGAAGCGTCTGCCGGACAACGCCACGCCGTACACGTCGACCATCGTGTTGCTCGTGCGCAAGGGCAACCCCAAGGGCATCAAGGACTGGAACGACCTCGCCAAGCCGGGCATCAGCGTGGTGACGCCGAACCCGAAGACGTCGGCTGGCGCGCGCTGGAACTACCTCGCCGCATGGCTTTACGCGCTCAAGCAACCGGGCGGTAACGAGCAGAAGGCGCAGGATTTTGTGAAGGCCATTTACAAAAACGTCGGCGTGCTGGATTCAGGCGCGCGCGGCGCGACCACGACCTTCGTGGAGCGCGGCATCGGCGACGTGCTGATCGCCTGGGAAAACGAAGCGCTGTTGTCGGTGAAGGACCTCGGTCCGGACAAGTTCGACATCGTGGTGCCGTCGTCGTCGATTCTGACGGAACCACCGGTGGCGATCGTCGACAAGAACGTCGACAAGCACGGTACGCGCAAGGCCGCCGAAGCCTACCTGCAATGGCTGTACTCGCCGCAGGGGCAGGAGATCGCCGCGAAGCACTTCTATCGTCCGCGCTCGCCGGAAATCGCAAAGAAGTACGAGTCGCAGTATCCGAAGCTCAAGCTCTATACGGTGGACGCCGATCTGGGCGGCTGGACTAAGACGCAGGCGAAGCACTTCGCCGACGGCGGCATCTTCGACCAGATCTACACCAAGAAGTAAGGGTAGGGGCCATCGCATGAGTACCGCACTCTTTCCAATGTGGCGCAAGCCAAGTGCCTTGCCGGGCTTTGGCCTGACGATGGGCTACACCGTCGCGTACCTGAGCCTTGTGGTGCTGGTGCCGTTGCTGATGGTCTTTATCAAGGCAAGCTCGCTCGACTGGGCGAGCTTCGTCGGCGCAGTGAGTTCGCCGCGCGTGCTGGCGTCGTACCGCCTCACGTTCGGCATCTCGCTCGCGGCGGCGACGCTGAACGCATTTTTCGGCTTCATCCTGGCGTGGGTGCTGGTGCGCTACACGTTCCCGGGCAAGCGTTTCGTCGACGCGCTGATCGACCTGCCTTTCGCCTTGCCGACATCGGTCGCAGGCATCGTGCTGGCCGCCATCTACGCGCCGAACGGCTGGATCGGACGCTGGTTCGAACCGCTCGGCATCAAGATCGCTTTCACGCCGCTGGGCATTTTCGTGGCGCTCACGTTCATCGGCCTGCCGTTCGTGGTGCGCACCCTGCAACCGGTGCTCGAAGAGTTCGAGCGCGAGCAGGAAGAGGCGGCAGCCTGCCTCGGCGCGACGCGCTGGCAGACGCTGCGTCACGTGATTCTCCCGGCGGTGCTGCCGGCCTTGCTCACGGGCTTTGCGCTGGCGTTCGCCCGTGCGGTCGGTGAATACGGCTCGGTCATCTTCATCGCGGGCAACATTCCGATGGTCTCGGAAATCACGTCGCTGCTGATCGTGACGAAGCTCGAACAATATGACTTTGCTGGCGCGGCGGCGCTGGCCGTGGTGATGTTGCTGATCTCGTTCGTGCTGTTGCTGCTCATCAATACCCTGCAATGGTGGCTGCAACGCCGTCATTCAGGCCGACGCGCCAGCGGCGTGTGACACAGGATTACCCGGAAATCACGAAGAGAACGTTTCGATCATGTCCGATTCACTCGCACTCTCGCAGGCCCTGCCGCAAACGGTGAAGGCACGCAAAGCCGATCCGACCGACGAACCCGCGTACGTCAAAGCCATCCTGATCGCTGTGGCGCTGGTGTTTTTCGCACTGTTTCTGGTGCTGCCGCTTGCATCGGTCTTCGTCACCGCGTTGGGCAAGGGGCTCGCGCCGTATTGGGAAGGGCTGACGAACGACGACGCGCTCTCGGCGATCCGTCTGACGTTGCTCATCGCGTTCATCGCCGTGCCGCTCAACCTGGTGTTCGGGGTGGCGGCGTCGTGGGCGATTGCGCGCTTCGACTTCAAGGGCAAGAGCGTGCTGACTACGCTCATCGACCTGCCGTTCTCGGTCTCGCCGGTCATCGCAGGGCTTACGTTCCTGCTGATTTTCGGTCGTCAGGGTCCGCTGTGGGACTTTCTCGACGCGCACAACCTGAAGATCGTGTTCGCATTGCCGGGACTTGTGCTTGCAACGGTGTTCGTCACGTTCCCGTTCGTGGCCCGCGAACTGATTCCGTTGATGCAGGCGCAAGGCAGCGAGGAAGAAGAGGCGGCCCGTGTGCTGGGCGCAAGCGGCTGGCAGGTGTTCACGCGCGTGACGCTGCCGAAGATCAAGTGGGGCCTGCTGTACGGCGTGATTCTCTGCAACGCGCGCGCCATGGGCGAGTTCGGGGCGGTGTCGGTCGTCTCGGGGCACATTCGCGGCGAGACGAACACGCTGCCGCTGCACGTGGAAATTGAATACAACGACTACCACACGGTCGGCGCATTCGCTGCGGCGTCGATTCTGGCGCTGCTCGCACTGGCCACGCTGGGGCTGAAGCTCTGGGCGGAACGCAAGCTGGCGCAGGACAAGGCCGCGCGTCGCGAAGACGCCGTGCAGGCCTGAGCGGGTATTCACGCACAGCAGACAAGTCGCGTCGAACAGCATCGAGGAGCAAGACAAATGAGCATCCAGGTACAACAGGTTTCCAAGCGTTTCGGCGATTTCGCCGCACTCGACGACGTCAGTCTCGAATTCCCTACGGGGGAACTGGTCGCGCTGCTCGGGCCGTCGGGCTGCGGCAAGACGACGCTGCTGCGCATCGTCGCCGGACTGGAGTTTGCCGACGCGGGGCGCGTGGTCCTCAACGGCGAGGACGTCGCTTCGGTAGGCACGCGCGAGCGTCAGGTCGGCTTCGTATTCCAGCACTACGCCTTGTTCCGTCACATGACGGTGTTTGAGAACGTGGCGTTCGGTCTGCGCGTGAAGTCCCGTCGCGATCGCCTATCGGACGCACAGATTCGCAACAAGGTGCATGAGCTGCTGGGTCTCGTGCAACTGGACTGGCTGGCCGATCATTACCCGGCAGAGCTGTCGGGCGGGCAGCGTCAGCGTATTGCGCTCGCGCGTGCGCTGGCCGTCGAGCCGAAGGTGCTGTTGCTCGACGAGCCGTTCGGCGCGCTCGATGCCAAGGTGCGCAAGGAATTGCGCAGCTGGCTGCGCCGTCTCCACGACGAGCTTCACATCACGACGATTTTCGTCACGCACGATCAGGAAGAGGCGCTCGAAGTGGCCGATCGCATCGTGCTGATGAATCGCGGCAAGGTTGAACAGATCGGTGCACCGCAGGACGTCTACGACACCCCGGAGAGTGCCTTCGTGTTTGAGTTTCTCGGCGCGGCGAACCGTCTGTCGGGCGAGTTGCAGACGCACGATTTCATTGCGGACGCGGGCAAGTATCGCGTCACCGTGCACAAGGACGATCTGCCTGCCGTGCCGCAGGACGGTCGGGCGATTGCGTATGTGCGTCCGCACGATCTGGCGCTGGTGCCTGCGGGCGACGGCGGCCCCGGTATCGACGTGGCGGTGCGCCGCGCGATTCCGCTGGGCGGCACGGTGCGCGTGGAGCTTGCGGCACCCGGCGACGCCGTGTGGGAGGCCGAACTCACACGCTCGGGCTGGAAGGCTCTCGGCGCGGATGCAGGCACGACGCTGCGCGCGGTGCCGCGTCAGTTGCGGGTGTTTTCGGCGCAGGCATAACGAGCGGTACACATCAAAACTACAAGCGGTACTTCATCCATAGACGTCACGGACAGACAAGCAACAGGGCGGAGTTAAATCATGAATTTCCAGCAATTGCGCTACGTGCGCGAAGCGGTTCGGCAGAACCTCAATCTGACGGAAGCGGCCAGTGCGCTGTACACGTCGCAATCGGGCGTGAGCAAGCAGATCAAGGATCTGGAGGACGAACTCGGCGTGGATGTCTTTGTGCGCCGCGGCAAACGTCTCACGGGCCTGACCGAACCGGGCAAGGCGGTGCTGCAACTGATCGAGCGCATGCTGCTCGACGCCGAGAACCTGCGCCGCGTGGCGCGTCAGTTCGCCGATCAGGACAGCGGGCACCTTGTGGTCGCCACCACGCACACGCAGGCGCGCTATGCGCTGCCGCAGGTGATCAAGCAGTTCACGAGCGTCTTCCCGAAGGTGCATCTGGCGTTGCGCCAGGGCAGCCCGCGCCAGATCGCGCAGATGGTCATCGACGGCGAAGCGGATATCGGCATCACGACCGAGGCGCTCGACCGCTTTCCCGACATCGTCACGTTTCCGTGCTATTCATGGCATCACGTGGCCGTTGTGCCCAAGGAGCACCCGCTGGTCGGACGCGAGAACCTGACGCTCGCCGATATCGCCGAATACCCGATCATCACGTATGACGGCGATTTCACGGGGCGCTCGCACGTGGACAAGGCGTTTACCGATCAAGGACTGGTGCCGGATATCGTGCTCACCGCGCTCGATACGGACGTCATCAAGACCTACGTCGAACTGGGGTTGGGCATCGGCATTGTGGCGGCGATGGCCGTCGATCCGCGCAAGGATCAGGATCTGGCGGTGCTGGAACTCGAAAATGCGTTCGAGCCGAGCACGACGCGCATCGGCCTGCGACGCGGTGCGTTCCTGCGCTCGTACGCGTACCGTTTCATCGAAATGCTCGCGCCTGCGCTCAAGGAGCAGGAAATCTCGACGCAGTTGCGCGAGGCGCTGGAGTTTGCCGCCTGACGTTTTCCGCCGGATGCTGGCGTCCTGCTGAGCCCGATCCCGCTCTGGTGGCGGGATCGATGTTTTCAGCGATTGGGAAGCGGGGCAGTATTGGATACAATCGCTGCATGACATTGACCTCATTCAACCCGATTCCTCATTACACCGTGTCCTCGGGCGAATTGCCGCGCATTGCGCTGCTCGCCACGGGCGGCACGATCGCGGGCAGCGCGGCCGACGCCACGCGCACCGCCGGTTATCAGGCCGGAGCGCTTGGTGTTCAGGATCTGCTCGCCGCCGTGCCCGCACTGGGTAACGTGGCCCACATTCACGCCGAGCAGGTTGCACAGATCGACAGCAAGGACATCAGCGTTTCGCTATGGCAGAAACTGGCCGCCCGCGTGAACGCCTTGCTGGCGCAGCCCGACGTGGCCGGTGCCGTGATTACGCACGGCACCGATACGCTCGAAGAGACAGCGTATTACCTGCATCTCACGATCAACAGCCGCAAGCCGGTTGTCATGACCGCTGCCATGCGGCCTGCGACGGCACTCTCGGCCGACGGCCCGCTCAATCTGCTCAACGCCGTGCGGGTGGCAACCGACCCGATTTCGGCCGGGCGCGGTGTAATGGTCGCCATCAACAACCAGATCCACTGCGCACGCGACGTCATCAAGACGAGCACGTACAAGGTCGACGCCTTCCATTCGCCGGAAATCGGCGTGATCGGCTGGGTGCAGGACGAGCGCGTGGCGTTTCAGCGCGAGCCGCTTCAGTACCATACCGTCGAGAGCGAATTTGTCGGGCTCTCCGGTGAGTTGCCTGCGGTGGAAGTGGTATCGAGCTATGCGGGCGTGTCGCGCATTGCGGTCGACGCGCTGGTGGAAGCGGGTGTGCAGGGCATTGTGGTTGCCGGTACCGGCAATGGCTCGCTGCACTCGCTGTTGCAACAGGCGCTGGCCGAGGCGGTGCAGCGCGGTGTGACGGTGGTGCGTGCGTCGCGCGTGGGTAGTGGTCACGTGATGCATAACGGCGCCGCGCCGGACGATCAGTACGGGTTCGTGAGCACCGGCAACCTGCATCCGTACAAGGCGCGCGTGCTGCTGATGCTGGCGCTGCAAGCGGGCGTGCCGCGTGAGCGCATGCAGAGTCTTTTCGACGAGTATTAATCGGCGCCAAAAAAATACGGCGCGAGTCGCGCTTTCGCTTGACTGGCGCCGTGACGCTCGGCGTGGCGTCGGTCGACGCGCTCGCCCTGTTTCCCACCTCTCCCTGCTATTGCTGACGGCTTTTCTGACGGCCGCTTTCTTCGTCTTCTCGCGAAATGCGCGGTGTGGCCTCGCGCCGCGACATGACGCCGCGGCGGGGCCTGTCGTTCAGTTTCAGGCGACGGTGTGGTTCGCGAGCATCTCCAGCGCGCGCACCATGCCCGAGTGATCCCATGCTGCGCCGCCGTTGGCTGCGCAGGCATTGAACAGTTCCTGCGCGGTGGCCGTATTCGGCAGCGACACGCCGAGGGTCTTCGCCGTTTGCAGCGCCAGGTTCAGATCCTTCTGGTGCAGTGCGATGCGGAAGCCCGGTTCGAAGTTGCGCTTGACCATGCGCTCGCCATGCACTTCCAGAATGCGCGATGAAGCGAAGCCACCCATCAGGGCTGCACGCACCTTCGCGGGATCTGCACCGGCCTTCGACGCGAACAGCAGGGCTTCGCCCACGGCTTCGATCGTCAGTGCCACCACGATCTGGTTGGCGACCTTGCAGGTCTGTCCGGCACCGCTGTCGCCCACGAGCGTGATGTTCTTGCCCATCAGTTCGAAGAACGGCTTCACGTCGTCGAACGCAGCTTGCGAGCCGCCGACCATGATCGACAGCGACGCGGCCTTCGCGCCGACTTCGCCGCCCGAGACCGGAGCGTCGAGGTATTCGCAGCCGAGTGCCTTGATCTTCTTCGCGTATTCCTTCGTTTCGATCGGCGAGATCGAGCTCATGTCGACGACGATCTTGCCAGCCGTCAGACCTTCTGCCAGACCGTCCTGACCGAACAGCACGGCGCCGACGTCAGGGGTGTCCGGCACCATCACGAACACGATATCGGCGCGCTTGGCGACTTCCTTGGCCGACGTGCAAACGGTGGCCTGACCGTCGATCAGGTCTTGCGGGGGCGTGCGGCGCTCGTACAAGAACAGTTTGTGACCGGCGTTTTGAAGATGCTTCGCCATCGGCGCGCCCATGATGCCCAGACCAATAAAACCGAGTTGTGCCATTTCGAGACTCCTTGTTGCCAAAGTTTGAAGTTGTTGTTGCCGACCGTGGGACGGGCAGGGCATGGGTGCGCGAGTGCTACAGGCAATGAGCGTTCACGCATCCCCCGTGCTCCGGCCGCATGCCCCCTGCATGCGGCCGGCGGGGCCCTTCCTCGTCGAAACCCAGTCGGTTATTGCGAGGGTTACGCTGACTTACGTCCGCTTACGCGGCTTCGCGCAGGCCTGCGGTCTTGAACCAGCCGAGGCCGTCGGTGGTGGTCGTTGCGGGCTTATACTCGCAGCCGATCCAGCCCGTGTAGCCAATGCGGTCGAGGAACGCGAACAGGTAGGCGTAATTGATCTCGCCCGTGCCCGGCTCGTTGCGGCCCGGGTTGTCGGCGAGCTGCACGTGTGCGATGCGCGCCAGATTCGTCTCGATGGTCTTGGCGAGCTCACCTTCCATGCGTTGCATGTGATAGATGTCGTACTGCAGGAATAGGTTGTCCGAGCCGACGGCGTCGAAGAGTTCCAGCGTCTGCTTCGTACGGTTCAGGAAGAAGCCCGGAATGTCGTACGTGTTGATCGGCTCGACCAGCAGGCGGATGCCCTCGGCCTTGAGGGCATCGGCGGCGAAGCGCAGGTTGCCCACGAGCGTTTCGGTGGCGGCCTGCGTCGACAGATCGGCGCCTTGCTTGCCCACGAGGCAGTTCAGTTGCTTCACACCCAGCGCCTTGGCGTAGGTGATGGCTTCGCCCACGCCGTCGCGGAATTCGGCCACGCGATCGGGGAAGATGGCGATGCCGCGCTCGCCTGCATCCCAGTTACCGGCGGGCAGGTTGTGCAGCACGAGGTCGAGCTGATACTGGTTCAGCTTGTCGGCGATCTGGTCGCGATGAAACGCGTACGGGAACAGGAACTCCACGCCGCGAAAGCCCGCTGCGGCGGCCGCCTTGAAGCGGTCGAGGAACGGCACCTCGTTGAACAGCATGGTCAGGTTGGCGGCAAATTTCGGCATTGCGCTGACTCCTCTCTCTCTTTTTAGGGGGTGGTTTCGACGATTCGATGCAAGGGTGAATGCTGGGTGAAGCTAATGTCATGCGGGGTACGGCAAGGTTGCGGAGCGCGTGCTTTGGCCGTTTCACGGGGTCTAGCCGAAAGCGGAGGGGACGCATGCGCCCCGCAAACCATTGGCAGTGCTGGCAGGCTTATGCCGACACTGCGTCGTCTTCTTCCACGACGTCGACGATTTCTTCGAACTCGTTGACGTTGTTGATTTCGGTGCCCATCGCGATGTTGGTCACGCGCTCGAGAATCACTTCCACGATCACCGGCACGGAGAACTCGGCCATCAGCTTGCGTGCCTGAGCGAACGCAGGCTGAATGTCGTTCGGCTGGAACACACGGATCGCCTTCACGCCGAGGCCTTCAGCCACCTTCACGTGGTCGACGCCGTAACCGTTCAGTTCCGGCGAGTTCACGTTCTCGAACGCGAGCTGCACGCAGTAGTCCATGTCGAAGTTGCGCTGTGCCTGACGGATCAGACCCAGGTATGAGTTGTTCACCACGACGTGGATGTACGGCACCTTGAACTGCGCTGCCACGGCCAGTTCTTCGATCATGAACTGGAAGTCGTAGTCGCCCGAGATGGCCACGACGTCCGACGACGGCGATGCGACCTTCGCACCGATGGCGGCCGGCACGGTCCAGCCCAGCGGGCCCGCCTGACCGCAGTTGATCCAGTGACGCGGCTTGTTCACGTGCAGGAACTGCGCGGCGGCGATCTGCGACAGACCGATGGTCGAGACGTAGCGCACGTCGCGGCCGAAGAACGCGTTCATTTCCTGATACACGCGTTGCGGCTTGATCGGCACCTGATCGAAGTCCGTGCGGCGCAGCATGGTGCGCTTGCGTTTCTGGCAGTCGGCAACCCATTGCGAGCGGTCCGGCAGACGGCCGGCGGCCTTCAGTTCCTTGGCGACTTCGACGAACAGCGTGAGGGCGGCCTTTGCGTCGGAGACGATGCCGTAGTCCGGGCCAAACACGCGGCCGATTTGCGTCGGCTCGATATCGACGTGCACGAACTTTCGACCCTGCGTGAAGACATCCACGCTACCGGTGTGACGGTTCGCCCAGCGGTTGCCGATGCCCATCACGAAGTCGGACGCGAGCATCGTCGCATTGCCGAAGCGGTGCGACGTTTGCAGACCGACCATGCCAGCCATGAGCGGATGGTCGTCGGCGATGGTGCCCCAGCCCATGAGCGTGGGCACGACCGGCACGTTCACCGTTTCGGCGAATTCGACGAGCAGATCGGCGGCGTCGGCGTTGATCACACCGCCACCCGACACGATGAGCGGACGCGCCGACGCGACCAGCATCTGAATGGCTTTCTCGGCCTGAGCACGCGTCGCGGCGGGCTTGTACACCGGCAGCGGTTCGTACGTGTCGGGATCGAATTCGATCTCGGCGACCTGCACGTCGAACGGCAGATCGATGAGCACCGGACCCGGACGGCCCGAGCGCATCAGGTGGAACGCTTGCTGGAATACGCGCGGCACGAGGGCCGGCTCACGGACCGTCACGGCCCACTTCGTGACCGGCTTGGCGATCGACTCGATGTCGACGGCCTGGAAATCTTCCTTGTACAGACGGGCGCGCGGGGCCTGACCCGTAATGCACAGAATAGGGATGGAGTCGGCTTGTGCCGAGTACAGGCCGGTGATCATGTCCGTGCCTGCGGGTCCCGACGTTCCGATACAAACGCCAATGTTGCCGGCTTCTGCACGGGTGTAGCCTTCGGCCATGTGCGATGCGCCTTCGACGTGGCGGGCAAGCACGTGCTCGACGCTGCCAGCCTTGCGCAAGGCCGAATAGAACGGATTAATGGCAGCGCCGGGCACGCCGAATGCGGTAGTGATGCCTTCCTTCTCCAGCACGCGGACGGCGGCCTCTACGGCGGTCATCTTGGCCATGTGACTCCTCCAATGGGTAATGACGAATACGGGACGAATAGGGATGAACCTTGTTGGAGGTCACTTTAAGCCGGTACGATTTGTTTGATAAGATCACAAAAGATCGTTTTTTTAAGAACAAAAAGTATCGAATGGAGACGTGATGGACCGCTACAAACAGATCGAAACCTTCGTGCAGGTGGCCGAAGCCGGCAGTCTGGCCGCGGCGGCGCTCAAGGAGGGGGTCTCGCCGGTGATCCTCGGGCGGCGCATCGACGCGCTCGAAAAGCGTCTCGGCATCAAGCTCATGTACCGTTCGACGCGCCGGCTGGCGCTCTCGGAAGAGGGCGGCGCATTTCTCGAGCGTTGCAAACAGTTGCTCGGCGACTGGGAGATGGCGGAGAACGAGATCAGCGCCGGGCGGCACGCCGTCTCCGGTCACCTGATCGTCTCGGCCCCAGCGGCATTCGGCCGTAAGCACGTGGCCCCGCACGCACCGGCGTTCCTGCGCCTGCATCCCGAAGTGCAGATCTCTTTCAATTTGACGGATCGCGTGGTGGATATCGTGCGCGAGGGCTACGACATGGGGATTCGTATCGGCGGCTCCGTCGACCCGAACTTCGTGGCCGTCAAACTCGCGCAGAACCGGCGCGTGGTGTGCGGCACCCCGGCGTACTTTGCGCGCCACGGCCGTCCGAAGACGCTGGAGGATCTGGCGAAGCACAACTGTCTGGCGTTCAACCTTCAGGGCGGGCAGCAGCGCGGCTGGTACTTCAAACGGCAGGGTAAGCTCGTGACCATTCGCGTGGCTGGCAGTCTCGACTGCAACGACGGTGAGTTGCTGCACCGCTGGGCGCTCGAAGGGCTGGGACTCGGCTGGCGCTCGACGTGGGAAATTCAGCGCGAGTTGCAGTCCGGGGAACTGGAGACCGTGCTGGACGAATATGCGCTGCCGGATTACGACATCCTCGCCGTGTACCCGCAGCAGCGCTTCCAGCCCGCGCGGGTGCGGCTGTTCATCGAACAGTTGCGGCAGATTTACGCGCGCCCGAATTACTGGCTGGAGAACGGCTGACGAGCGGCTGATGTCGATGCCGCCTGTGATCGACGGCGATCTTCCATTGATGGGAAGCCAGGCCCGAGAGGTGATCAGGCGGGGCGATGAACGTCACTAATCGAGCGGGAGTTGATGCTCGACATGAAATCCGCTAGAATCGCGGGTTCTGCAACCTTGCTGCACTGGTTCTGACGCCCAGGCAGCTTTGTCCATAAGGAGCACCCTATGCGTCATTATGAAATCGTATTTATCGTTCACCCCGATCAGAGCGAGCAAGTGCCTGCAATGATCGAGCGCTATCGTGGCACGGTCGAAACCCGTCAGGGCAAGATCCACCGCGTCGAAGACTGGGGCCGTCGTCAACTGGCCTACATGATCGAAAAGCTGGCCAAGGCTCACTACGTTTGCATGAACATCGAATGCGACCAGGAAACCCTGGACGAGCTGGAACACGCATTCAAGTTCAACGACGCCGTTCTGCGCCACCTCGTCGTCAAGATGAAGAAGGCTGAGACCGCACCGTCGCCGATGATGAAGGAAGTGGCCCGCGAAGAAGCCAAGAAGGCTGCCGCGACGCCCGCGACCGAAGCTGCCGCTTCGTAATTAGCGCACCGGAACGCATCAGGGTGCCAACGGAAACATTGAACGCGTGAATCGCTTACGGCTCGAGGCCAGCATCGTCGAAATCGGCACGCTGCGCTATACCCCGGCCGGGCTTCCCGTGATCGATGTCACGCTGGCGCACGAGGGAACAGCCGAAGAGGCGGGCGTGGCCCGTCAGGTCGAGTTCTCGATACCGGCAGTTGCGATCGGTCCCATCAGTGCCAAAGTCATGGCGCTGGGACTCGAGAAACCGGCCCAGTGGGCAGGGTTTCTAGCTAAGAAGCATCGCAATAGCCGCACCCTGGTGTTTCACATCACAGCATTGCAAGCATTTGAAAAGGATTGTTGAACATGCCGCGTCCTAACGGTAAAAACAAGAAGTTTGATCGCCGCCGCCAACAGCAAAACCCGCTGTTCAAGCGCAAGAAGTTCTGCCGCTTCACCGTCGCTGGTGTCGAGCAGATCGATTACAAGGATGTCGAAACGCTGAAGGACTTCATCGGCGACAACGGCAAGATCACCCCGGCTCGCCTGACGGGCACCAAGGCGCACTACCAGCGCCAGCTCGATACGGCTATCAAGCGCGCGCGTTTCCTCGCGCTGCTGCCGTACACCGATCTGCACGGTGCTTAATCGCCAGTCGACGAAGGAGAATAGATAATGCAAGTGATTCTGCTGGAAAAGGTCGTCAACCTGGGTAACCTGGGCGACATCGTGAAGGTCAAGGATGGTTTCGCACGTAACTTCCTGATCCCGACGAAGAAGGCTCGCCGCGCCACCAAGGACGCGATCGCCGAATTCGAAGTTCGCCGCGCCGAACTGGAAAAGGCTGCCGCCGACAAGCTGGCTGCTGCTCAAACCGAAGGCGAAAAGCTGTCGGGTCTGACCGTGCAAATCTCGCAGAAGGCTGGTGTTGACGGCCGTCTGTTCGGTTCGGTCACCAACTTCGACATCGCCGAAGCCCTGGGCACCCAAGGTTTCAAGGTTGAGAAGATGCAAGTGCGTCTGCCGAACGGCCCGCTCAAGACCGTGGGTGATTTCCCGGTTCAAGTGGCGCTGCACACCGACGTCGTGATCGACGTCACCGTGTCGGTGCTGGGCGAGCACGCCTAAGTCGTACCCGCGTCAGCTTCCCGACGCGAATAAAAGACGGAAGTCGGAGTACCGGCTTCCGTTTTTTTATGTCTGTCCGTTCCGTTGTGTTGGCTGCCGGAATATCCGGTCGCCGGTCTCGCACTGCCGTACGCCGACCGCCTCCCGGTTGCTCGCTCCCTTCCATCCAAGTCATCGTTCGATAGCGCCACCTTATGCTGCCTCCAGGGAAACTGCTGAACAAACAACGTCCTGAAAAGTCGTCGCGCAAGCGCGATTTTGCCGGGACTGACCGGGATCGCGGGGACGGTATAATGCCCGGCATGAACGCGCCCGATCCCCAGCTCGATTCGCTCAAGGTGCCACCGCACTCCATCGAGGCGGAGCAATCCGTGCTCGGCGGTCTGCTACTCGATAACAGCGCCTGGGATCGCATCGGCGACTTCTTGTCCGAGTCGGACTTCTACCGCTACGACCATCGTCAGATCTATCAGCACATCGGGCGTCTGATCTCCAGCGACCGACCTGCCGACGTCATCACCGTCTTCGAATCGCTCACTTCCGCCGGCAAAGCCGAGGACGTGGGTGGTCTGGCCTACCTGAATGCCCTCGCGCAGAACACCCCGAGTGCGGCGAACATTCGCCGTTACGCGGAAATCGTGCGCGACCGAGCCGTGCTGCGTAAGCTCGTGACGGTGGCCGACGAAATTGCTTCGGATGCTTTCAATCCGCAGGGCAAAGAAGTGCGTCAGATGCTCGACGAGGCGGAGGCGAAGGTCTTCGCGATTGCGGAGGAGGGTTCGCGCAGCACCAACGGCTTCCTCGAACTGCAACCGCTGCTCACGCAAGTGGTCGAGCGTATCGACGAGCTGTACCACCGCGAAGGCGGCAGCGACATTACCGGTATTCCAACGGGCTTCGTCGATCTGGATCGCATGACGTCCGGTTTCAACGGCGGCGATCTGATCATCGTGGCCGGTCGTCCGTCGATGGGTAAAACGACGTTCTCGATGAACATCGGTGAGCACATCGCGGTGGAAGAGGGCTTGCCCGTTGCCGTGTTCTCGATGGAAATGCCGGGGACGCAGCTGGCCATGCGTATGCTGGGTTCGGTGGGGCGTCTCGATCAGCATCGTCTGCGTACCGGCAAGCTGGTCGACGAAGACTGGCCGAAGCTCACGCACGCGATGCAGAAGATGAACGAGACGCAACTGTTCGTCGACGAAACGCCTGCGCTCAACCCGATGGAATTGCGTGCGCGTGCGCGACGTCTGGCACGTCAGTGCGGCAAGCTCGGTCTGATCATCATCGATTACTTGCAGCTGATGAGCGGCTCGGGCGGCGGCGAAAACCGTGCGACCGAAATTTCCGAAATTTCGCGTTCGCTCAAAGGCCTTGCCAAAGAGTTGAACGTGCCGGTAATCGCGCTCTCGCAGCTCAACCGAAGTCTCGAACAACGCCCGAACAAGCGTCCGGTCATGTCGGATTTGCGCGAATCGGGCGCTATCGAACAGGACGCGGACATCATCCTGTTCATCTACCGCGACGAAGTCTACAACCCCGACACCCCAGACAAAGGCACGGCCGAAATCATTATCGCGAAGCAGCGTAACGGTCCCATCGGCCACGTCCGTCTGGCGTTCATCGGTGCCTACACGAAGTTCGATAATCTGGCCGGTCCGCAATACTGACGCACCGATTTCCATCTGTTCGGATGCGCATGCGGCATCGCATGCCTCCGACGAGGTAGAATGTGACGTTTTTGTGTCGACCCGTCCCCTATTAATACCCGGAGTTTCCCCATAATGTTCGGTCGCTTCATGCCCACCGAGGGCAAGTTCTTTGACCTGTTCAACCAGCACGCGGCGTGCATGGTCGCAGGCAGCCGCGAGCTGTCCGCCATGCTCAACGACCTGCCAAACGCCGAGGCACGTACTGTTGCCGTGCAGAACAACGAGAAGAAAGCGGATCGCATCACGCACGAGACCATCGACTTGATGCACAAGACGTTCATCACGCCTTTCGACCGCGACGAGATCCATAAGCTGATCAGCACGATGGACGACATCCTGGATCTGATGGAAGACGTGGCGACGGCCGTGTGGATGTACGACATCAAGAGCGTGCCGTCTGAGGCCCGCATGCTGGGCGAAATCTGCGTGAAATGCTGCGAGCGTGTGCAAAGCACCGTCGCACTGCTCAACGACATGGATCGTGCCCGTGAAATTCTGAAGTTCTGCGAAGAGATCGACGGTCTCGAATCGGAAGCCGACCGCCTGCTGCGCGCATCGCTGTCGAAGCTATTCCGTGAAGAGGCCGACGTGAAAGAGCTGATCAAGCAGAAGGCTGTGTCCGAATTGCTCGAGTCGGTGACCGACAAATGCGAAGACGTTGCCAACATCATCGAAGGCATTGTGCTGGAAAACGCCTGAGCGGAGACTTTCGATGGCAACGCTGCACATCAGCCTTTGGCTGGTCGGACTATTGGTCGCACTGGCGCTCCTGTTCGACTTCATGAACGGTTTTCACGACGCCGCCAACTCGATCGCTACGGTGGTCTCGACGGGCGTGCTTAAACCGCATCAGGCGGTGGCTTTCGCCGCCATGTTCAACGTCATCGCGCTGTTCGTCTTTCACCTGAAAGTCGCGGCGACGGTGGGCAAGGGCACGGTACACCCCGAGATCGTCGATCACTATGTGATCTTTGGCGCGCTCGTGGGTGCCATCGCCTGGAACATCATCACCTGGTACTACGGTATTCCGTCGAGTTCGTCGCACGCCCTGATCGGTGGTCTGGTCGGCGCGGCGGTGGCCAAGGCCGGCACGGGCTCGCTCGTGGCGAGCGGCCTGCTGCAAACCGTGGCATTCATTTTCGTCTCGCCGCTGCTCGGTTTCGTGCTCGGATCGTTCTTCATGCTGCTCGTGTCGTGGCTATTCTTCCGCACGCCACCCGCACGCGTGGACCGCTGGTTCCGTCGCCTGCAACTGGTGTCCGCGGGTATGTACAGCCTCGGACACGGCGGTAACGATGCTCAGAAGACCATCGGCATCATCTGGATGCTGCTGATCGCTGCGGGCATGTGGCCGCAGGAAGCTGCCGAGCCGCCGCTGTGGGTGATCATCGGCTGCTATCTGGCAATCGGTCTGGGCACCATGTTCGGTGGCTGGCGGATCGTGCGCACGATGGGTCAGAAGATTACGAAGCTCAAGCCGGTGGGCGGTTTCTGTGCCGAGACAGGTGGGGCGTTCACGCTCTTCTTCGCTTCGTGGCTTGGCGTGCCTGTCTCGACGACGCACACTATCACGGGCGCCATCGTTGGCGTGGGCGCGACCCGCAAGCTATCGGCGGTGCGCTGGGGCGTGGCGGGCAACATCGTCTGGGCCTGGGTGCTGACGATTCCGGCATCGGCATTTATCGCCGCCATCGCCTGGTGGGTCGGCAAGCAAATCCTCTGACGGATGAGCTACCGAATGGAAAAAGCGGCTTCGGCCGCTTTTTTTACGTCTGTGCTCGGTGCGGGCAAGGAGGATTGAAAGCGCTAATCGACGCCATCGGGAGAATCAATTTTAATAGTTTATTGTGATTTATTATCATTTTTCAATAGTTTTTGTTCAATCACACCTGAGGCTACTATGACGTCATTGATTCAATCCTTGCGCCACCGTCCGTTGAGCATGCTGATGGGCGCGGCCATCAATATCGGGGGTGCGGCAACGCTGCTTGCCCATCTGCGATGATCATCCAGCGCATCGCAGCCGCCAGAACGGAGGGCGTATGGAACGCAATGTATTCGAGCGAGAACTCGCCAATGAGGGCTTCACGGCGCTCGTCACGGTGACGAGAGAAGCGGGTGGGCTTGATACGCATACGCATCCGTTCGAAGCGAAGGCGCTGATTCTGTCCGGCGAGATCGTGATTCAGGTGGGTGACGTCGAGCGTCGATATGGCGAGGGGGACGTCTTCCATCTGGCCGCCGGAGAACCGCATGCCGAACGTTATGGTCCGGCAGGCGTGCAGTATCTCGTCGGGCGAAAGTGATTACATCGCGCTGTTGGCGAAGCGGGCGATCGGATCGTCGTCCTGCGAAGGCGACGTCGTGAGATTGGCCGTGCTGCTCGGCGATGCGGTCTGCGGTGCGCCGAGCGGCGACGGTGTCGCTGCTGTCAGCGGACGGTTCGGTGCCGGGCTGGCAGGTGCCACCGTAGCCGTGGCGGGTGCAGGAGCCGCCAATGGCGCTGCCGCAACCGTGTCAGGTGCAGAACGATTGACGTAGGTTGTATTGCCCGCTGGCGCCTTGTTGGCCGCGACCCGCCTTACGCCGTCGATACGCTTAGCCCAGTAGGGGATGAAGATGCTCTCTAGCCGCACCGTGCCGCCCGAATTCGGCGCGTGTACGAATTTGCCCTGTCCCACGTAGATGCCCACATGCGAATGGGCGCGTCCCGTAGTGTTGAAGAAGATGAGGTCGCCCGAGGCGAGGTCGTCGCGTTCGAGCACGGTGCCGATGCCGCTCATGTCGGCGGTCGTGCGCGGCAGATTGACGCCAGCTGCGCGCGCCACCACATAGCGCACGAGGCCGCTGCAATCGAATCCGGAGTCTGGGGTATTGCCGCCGTAACGGTAAGGAATGCCAACGAGGCTCATCGCTTCGAGCGTGATTTCCTCCTGACCTGCGCTGCGCTCGGGGCCGACCGTGCGATTGCCGAAGTTCGCGTTGCCGCCTTGCCGGACCGTCGGGCCGGAGGAACATGCGGCGACCAGCAGCGTGAGCGCCAGTACCCCCGCCGAGCGCCACGGCACCCATGAAGTCTGGGCGGACGTTGCGAGCTGCGTCGTGCATCGGGCCATCGGACGAGTCGGAGATCGAGACATGCTCAGAGGGCGCTGGATTCGCATGCGCCGAGTTTACGACGCTTAGCGCACGAATGCATCGCAAAAGTGCCCAAATCCGGGCGTTCTGTGGCATCGACGTCACAAATTGGCCGCTTGCCGGACGATTTTGCCATCTTGGGCCGATGAATGATGAGGTGTCGCACGCGGTGTCCCAGCCATAAAAAACGGCGCCCGAAGGCGCCGTCGTGTGGAGCGTCGAAGCGCTCGATGGCATGAACCGACGTCAGAGAATTTCCGCCGCGTAGTCCGCCAGCCGCGAACGTTCACCGCGCGCGAGCGTGACGTGTCCGCTGTGACCCCAGCCCTTGAAGCGATCGACCACGTAAGTGAGGCCCGAGCTGCCTTCGGTCAGATACGGCGTGTCGATCTGCGCGATGTTGCCCAGGCAGATCAGCTTGGTGCCGGGACCGGCGCGTGTGACGAGGGTTTTCATCTGCTTCGGCGTCAGGTTCTGCGCCTCGTCGATGATGACGAACTTGTTCACGAACGTGCGGCCGCGCATGAAGTTCATGCTCTTGACCTTAAGTCGCGAGCGAATCAGTTCCTGCGTGGCTGCACGGCCCCATTCGCCGGCGGAGTCATCAGTCTTTTGCAGGACTTCGAGGTTGTCGTCGAATGCCCCCATCCACGGTTGCATCTTCTCTTCCTCGGTGCCCGGCAGGAAGCCGATATCTTCACCGACGGGCACGGTCGCGCGCGTGATGATGATCTCGTTGTAACGCTTCTCGTCGAGTGTCTGCGCCAGCCCGGCGGCGAGCGCTAGCAGCGTCTTGCCGGTGCCTGCCTGACCCAGCAGCGTGATGAAGTCCACTTCCGGATTCATCAGCAGGTTCAGTGCGAAGTTCTGCTCGCGGTTACGTGCCGTGATGCCCCACACATTGTTCTTGTGATGGCCGTAGTCACGCAGCGTTTGCAGCAACGCCGTCTTGCCGTTGATCTCCCGCACTTGCGCATAGAAAGGTGCCTCACCGTTGTTCGTTTCCAGATAGACGAACTGGTTGATGAGGAAACTCGCGCAAAGCGGCCCGGTGATGCGATAGAACGTGGTGCCGGTCCGGTTGTCCTGCCAGCTCTCCATGCCCTTGCCGTGCTTCGTCCAGAAGTCCGGCGGCAGCGCCATCACACCCGAGTAGAGCAGATCGCTGTCCTCGAGCACCTTGTCGTTGAAGTAATCTTCCGCGGGCAGACCGAGCGCATGCGCTTTGACGCGCATGTTGATGTCCTTCGACACCAGCACGACCTGACGATCGCGGAACTTGTCCTGCAGCGCGCGCACGACACCCAGAATCTGGTTGTCGGCCTTGCCTTGCGGCAGGCCTTCGAGCGGCGGAACCTCGGGCAGATCGGTCTGGAAGTACAGACGCCCGGTGGCGTCCTTATTGCCGAGCCGCGAGAGCGGAATGCCTTCGGCCATCGACTTCGTGCCGCTCTCCGCGACCAGCCCGTCGAGCGTGCGGCTCACCTGACGCGCATTGCGCGCCACTTCCGACATGCCCTTTTTGTGATTGTCGAGCTCTTCCAACGTCATCATCGGCAGATAGACGTCGTGCTCTTCGAAGCGGAACAGGCTGCTCGGGTCGTGCATGAGCACGTTGGTGTCGAGCACGAAAAGTTTCGCCGGTTCCTGATCTTTACCGCGTGTACGTCTCGAACCCTGGCCCGTCGCCGTCGACTTCACGGCCTTGAGGGACGGGCTGGCGCCGCTGGAGTCTGCCGAAGGCGGCGACTGGGGCGAACGTGCAGCGGGCGACGGCTGTGGTGCAGTCTGCGTCGCCGGAGCGGTTTTGGGGACGACCTTCAACTCAGTCGCGCTGGCGGCTCCCGCGGCACCGGACGTTTCGCCCAGTGCTTGTTGTTCAGACGAGGGGATCGGTTTCTTGGCCTCCGTGCGCGAAGGTTTGAGGCGAGTGGGGAATTGTTCCGGGGCAAGCAGCGAGCCCGGTTTGGTCGGCGCCGATGGCAATGGCATAGATTTCCCGTTCAAGAAAACACAACACTACTCGGCCGGGGCAAACGGCAATACATCACGTCCCGGCAACAAAAAAGCCGCCTGCCCGGACGCACCGGAGAGGCGGCTTGGCTGAAGGCGCCGCCGTGGCGACGCCTGCAATAGTCTCGTTCAATGCGCTTGATCATTACGGCCGACTATAACGTCTCTTGCCGTGCTTGTATAGCGTCGAATGTCCTCACTGGCGGTCGCTATCGGCCCCTGCGCAACACCGACCCGAATAGCGCTCGCACGCGTGCCCGCCGACCCGCTTCATGCGAGGGTCGTGCGCGCTTGCCGACTCAGATCGCCTGCACGGCAGCCAGCACGTCCGCCACGTGATCGGGTACACGCACACCACGCCATTCCTTGCGCAGAATCCCTTTCTCGTCGATCAGAAACGTGCTGCGCTCGATCCCAAGATGTTCTTTGCCATACAGTTTTTTCAGCTTGATGACACCGAACAGTTTGCAGACCGCTTCATCGCCATCGGAGATCAGCGGGAAGGGCAGTTCGAGCTTGTTCTTGAAGTTCTCATGCGAACGCAGGCTGTCGCGCGACACGCCGATGATCTGTGCGCCGGCCGCCTGAAACTGGTCGTAGCTATCGCGGAAGTTCATGCCTTCCGTCGTGCAGCCAGGCGTGTTGTCCTTCGGGTAAAAGTAGATCACCACCTTCTGGCCGCGATGGGCCTTGAGCGAAAAATCGCCGCCGGTGGCCGGTGCGGTGAAATCGGGCACGGGAGTGTCGATGGCTACCGTCACTATGGTCTCCTTGGGTGGCCTCGCAGGGCCGGTTCGGAAAGTCTTTCGAATATGGGGGTGTGGTTCAGGCGGCCTGGCCTTCCAGAATCAGGTCGCCCGAGCGGCCCGGAATTTCGCCCCACACGACCGGATGTGCGGGCAGTGCGGCCAGATCCAGCGTCGCGTAATAGTCGCCCATCGTCACCAGATCGTGCCCCTGTCGACGCCAACCGGCAAGCAACTGACGGAAGAGCGGCGCCAGCTTCTGGCCTTCGAGCTCCGCGTGAAGCGTGAACACGTGATCTTGCGCCGGATCGCGGGTCAGGGCAAGCAGATGCTCGGCCACGCCGTTGATGTCGCGGCCGTCGACGCCGAGCAGTTCGTCCACCGTCGGCAGGGTGGTGGGCATCTGGACATGGTTCAGGCGCACACCGTCGACGATCGGGTAGTGCGGTGCGGCACCGCGCCCGTCCGAGGAATACTTCATGCCCCAGGCGTCGATCTGACGGAACGCGTGATTGTTCATCTGCCAGCCGGCCGCGCCGTGCGTGAGCGGGGGCGCACCAAAGATCTGCGCGAAGCGTGCGTGCGCCTGCGACATCTGGCGCTGCGTCCATGCCGCGTCGCGCGTGCGCACGTTGTCCTGCCAGTACGTGTGGTCCCATGTGTGGATGCCGGTCTCGTGGCCCGCGCTTTGCACAGTGCGCATGACGTCCGCTGCGCGCTTGCCGATATCCGGGCCGGGCAGCAGCGTGCCGTACATGAGCGTCTTGAAGCCGTAATGCTCCACCACCGACGTGCGAGAGACCTTCTTCAGAAAGCCGGGGCGGAAGACACGCTTGAGCGCCCAGCCTGTGTGATCGGGGCCGAGGCTGAACAGGAACGTCGCCATCGCCTCGTGTTCGGCCAGCGCGGCGAGCAGATTGGGCACGCCTTCGCGGGTGCCGCGCAGCGTGTCGACGTCGATCTTCAGGACAATCTTGGCCATAGCCGCCCTTGAGTGGTACATCGAAGCCATCGCTGCCGAGGTGCGCGATGTCCCGAATGTCGAATCAGATTACCCAGTCAAACTGCTGAGTCAAAAACGCCCGATGCGCCGAGGGCGCACCGGGCGTGTCGTGCGGTGTTCCGGTCATGCCGCCATGTCGCGAGCGCGTCGCAGCGTCAGACCGGCGCAGAGCACTGGCGTTATTCGCCCTCGACCAGACGACGAGCTTCGGCGACGTGACCGCGATACGCTTCGAAAATCTTGCGCAGGGCGTCTTCCATCGACGTGGTCGGCTTCCAGTCGAGTTCCTGCATCGTGTTCTCGATCTTCGGCACGCGGTTCTGCACGTCCTGATAGCCGTTGCCGTAGTAGGCGCCCGACGTCGTTTCGATGAGCTGAACCTTCTTGGCCGTCTCGGCGTATTCCGGATACTCGCTTGCCAGCTTGAGCATCATGTTGGCGAGTTCGCGCACCGAGAAGTTGTTCGTCGGGTTGCCGATGTTGTAGATCTTGCCGCTCGCAACATTGTCCTTGTTGTCGATGATGCGAACCAGGGCGTCGATACCGTCGTCGATGTCGGTAAAGGCGCGCTTCTGGTTGCCGCCGTCGACCAGGCTGATGTTCTCACCGCGGGCAATGTGGCCGAGGAACTGCGTGACCACGCGCGACGAACCTTCCTTCGGCGTGTAGATCGAGTCGAGGCCGGCACCGATCCAGTTGAACGGACGGAACAGCGAGAAGTTCAGGCCTTCCTGCATGCCGTAGCCCCAGATCACACGGTCCATGAGCTGCTTCGAGCAAGCGTAGATCCAGCGCGGCTTGTTGATCGGGCCGTAGATCAGCGGCGAGTTTTCCGGATCGAATTCGCCGTCGGTGCACATGCCGTAGACCTCGGAGGTCGACGGGAACACCAGGTGCTTGCCGTACTTTACGGCCGAGCGGACGATCGGCAGGTTCGCTTCGAAGTCGAGTTCGAACACGCGCAGCGGTGCCTTCACGTAGGTGGCCGGCGTTGCGATGGCGACCAGCGGGAGAATCACGTCGCACTTGCGAATGTGGTACTCGACCCATTCCTTGTTGATCGTGATGTCGCCTTCGAAGAAGTGCATGCGCTCGTGGTTGACCAGATCGCCGAGGCGATCGGTGAGCATGTCCATGCCATAAACTTCCCAGTCGGTCGTCTCCAGGATGCGTTTCGACAGATGGTGGCCGATGAACCCGTTGACACCGAGAATCAGGACTTTTTTCATATTACGGTCAGTGATTGAGCTGGGAAAACTGTGTCGGCGCGAGAGGCTTGCCGTCCAGCGTTAGTTCATGAATGACGATGGCATTTCCGTCGCCGCAAATGCCGAGGAGCGCATTATCCACTACTTGCAGTCCGCAGGGCAAACCGGCCGGGGCGGGCGAGCGGGACAGACGGGCCCGATTGACCACGAAACGGCGCTCGCCGACGTCAGCAAAGGCCCCAGGATAGGGCGGTGCGACGGCGCGGATCAGGTTGTAGACGCTCTGCGCCGACTGCGTCCAGTCGATTCGGCCGTCTTCGGGCTTGCGCCCCCCGAAGTAGCTGCCGGCGGCGAGATCGTTGGTCAGGCGAGCGGCAGTCCCGGCGATCAGGCCCGGTAGGCAGCGCCAAAGCGTCTGTTCTGCCGCGACCGTGACCTTCTCGAACACTTCACCCGCCGTGTCGTCCGGCAGGATCGGCACCGACGTCTGGTCAATTATCGCCCCGGCGTCCGGCTTCAGCGCCATTTCGTGCAGCGTGGCACCTGTTTCGGTTTCGCCTCGCAAAACCGCCCAGTTGACAGGCACGCGCCCGCGATACTTCGGCAGGAGCGAGCCGTGCATGTTGAACGCGCCGCGCGGGGCGATATCCAGCAAGGCCACCGGGATCATGTGGCGGTAGTAGAAGGAAAAAATAAAGTCCGGCGCGATGGCGCGGATACGCTCGGCAAGGGCCGGATCGGTCGGATCGTCGGGGGTGACGACCGGGATACCGTGCTCGGCGGCGACGCTCGCGACGCTGCCGAACCAGATGTTCTCGTTCGGGTTGTCCTGATGCGTGACGACGAGCGCAACGTCGACACCGCGTGCGAGCAGCACCTGCAGGCAGCGAACGCCGACGTTGTGATACGCGAAGACAACCGCTTTGGCTGCCGACGTTATGGACGTATTGCTCATGACGTGTGTGACCCCAGCTCGGTCGCGCCGGTGCTCAGCGTGGCGCTCTGCGAGCCCGATTTGTCGCCATGGGCAACGGGGTGAGCATCATGCGCCTCGTGGGCCTGCAATACCGCTTGCACCAGATAGCGGGGGCGCTGGCGAACCTGTTGATAAATACGGCCGATGTACTCGCCGAGCAGGCCCATGCCGAACAGGATCACACCCAGCAGGCAGAACGTCACGGCGAACAAGGTGAACACGCCCTGAACTTCCGAGCCGAACAGGAAGCGTCGCGCCATCAGCACGACAAACAGCACGCCCGAGGCGGCCGACAGCGTGATACCCACACCCGAGAGCCATTGCAGCGGTACGACCGAGAAGCCGGTGACGAGGTCGAAATTCAGACGAATGAGCGAATACAGGGAGTACTTCGACTCGCCGGCAAAGCGCTCTTCGTGGGCGACATCCACTTCCGTCGGGTTCTGGGCGAACGTGTAGGCCAGCGCCGGGATGAACGTGTTGATCTCACGGCACTGATTGACCGTATCGACGATGTGGCGGCTGTAGCCGCGCAGCATGCAGCCCTGATCGGTCATGCGAATGCGCGTGATGCGCTCGCGCAGACGGTTCATGGCGCGCGAGGCGTGACGGCGGAACCACGTGTCCTGACGGTTCATGCGCACCGTGCCCACGTAGTCGTGTCCGGCGGCCAGTTGCGCCACGAGTTTGCCGATTTCTTCCGGCGGATTTTGCAGGTCGGCGTCGAGCGTGACGACCCATTCGCCACGGGTGTGCTCGAAGCCCGCCAGAATGGCCATGTGCTGACCGTAGTTGCCGTTGAACAGCACCACGCGCGTCACGTCCGGGCGCGCACGATACTGCTCGGCAAGCAGGGCCGCCGAACGGTCGCGGCTGCCATCGTTGACGAACACCACTTCGTAGGTCACACCCAGCTTATCGAGCGCCGGGTAAAGCCGTGCGAAGAGGGCGGCGAGGCCAGCCTCTTCGTTGTATACGGGGATGACGACGGAGAGTTGTGGTCGATTCATTTTTTGTAATCAGCGCAAATAGCATTTACGGCTTCGCAGACGCGCGCAATGTCGGCATCCGTCATGGCGGGGTACAGCGGGAGCGTCAGGATGGCACGGCCCAGACGTTCCGTATGCGGGAACTGGCCTTCCTTGAAACCCAGTGCACGATACATTGTAAACAGGTGGATGGCGGGGTAGTGCACACCGCTGCCGATGCCGCGCGCCTTCAACTGTTCCATGAAGCCCGCACGGTCGATCGTGAGGTTCGCCAGCGGCAGTTCGATCTGGAACATATGCCAGTTCGAATTCGTGAAATCGGCGTGCGGCAGGCCAACACCCAGTGCGACGGCGGCACCGCCCGCGAGCTTGTCGAAATACTGGCGTGCCAGTTCGGTGCGGCGGTTGTTGAATGCCGCCAGATGCGGCATCTGGCCGAGGCCGACACGCGCGGCCACGTCCGTGAGGTTGTACTTGCCGCCCAGCACATCGACATCCATACCGTCGAGACCGAAACGGGTCACGCCCTGCAGGCGGTACTTCTCGGCGAGACGCGCTTCGTCGTCCGTGTTGAATACCAGCGCACCGCCTTCGATGGAGGTGAGATTCTTGTTCGGGTGGAAGCTGAACGAGACGAGATCGCCGATCGAGCCGATGCGCTTGCCGTTCCAGCTCGCGCCCATAGCCTGAGCGGCGTCTTCGACCACGCGCAGCTTGTGGCGGCGCGCTATGTCGTACAGACGGTCCATGTCGACCGGCAGGCCGGCGAGGTAGACGGGGATGATCGCACGGGTCTTGGGCGTGATCGCCTTCTCAAGCAGGTCGAGGTCGATATTGCGCGTGGCAGGGTCGACGTCGACGAACACCGGCGTGGCGCCCACTTCGAGAATGACGTTGGACGTGGCGACCCACGACAGCGGCGTAGTGATGACTTCATCGCCGCTTTGCACGCCGGCGATGCGAAGGCCGATTTCGAGTGTCGCGGTGCCCGAATTGAAGACGCGCACCGGACGCCCACCGAAATATTCGGAAAGCGCCTTCTCAAAGGCCTGCACTTGCGGCCCCGAGGTGATCCAGCCCGAGCGCAGCACTTCGGTCACGCCGGCGATCGTCGCTTCGTCGATGCTCGGGCGCGTGAACGGGATGAACGGTTGATTCGGTTGGGAGGTTGCCGAGTCGCTCATGATGTATGACTAAGCCTCAAATTAGCTCGAATGTGCATGGAAAACGCGCAAGCCCTGTGGGGCACGCGTACGGCGATTTCCTCGGACGGCAGACTTAGCTGCGCGCCAGAATATAAACACCCACAAGAATGATGCCGATGGCCACCACGCGCTGCATCGACAGCGTTTCGCCGAACAGATACCACGCGGCGAACGCGTTCACGACATAGCCCAGGGAGAGCATCGGGTAAGCAATCGAGACTTCGACGCGCGAGAGCGCCAGAATCCAGACGACCACGCTGATGGCATAGCAGACGAGCCCGCCCATGATCGGCACCTGCGTGGCAAGTTTGATGCCGATGGGCACAATGTTGGCGCGCGTGAACTCCAGGGCACCGATGGCATTGGCGCCCGCCTTGAGCAACAGTTGGGCGCACGCGTTGAGCAGCACGCCGGTGAGAATAAGGGAAAACGTCGCGAGATTCATGGAACGTTTGTGAACGTTTGTGAATAATTATGGATACCGCAAATAGTCTCGGGAAACCCCAAGCGCGCTATTTTACGTTGTCTTCGGGCTGCGGTTTCGAGATTACGACACGGCGGGCGTCGCGCGCGACGATGCGCATCGGCAAATGCGCCGCTTCGAGCTTGCCGAACGTGTCCGGATCGACCAGCGCGAGCGCTTTCGGATCGGCGCGCCAACGCGCATAGAAGTCGTCGAGTGTCGGCACCCATTTCTGTGGCTCCTGCTTCACGCCGAATTCCAGCTCGTCCGGGTGTTGCACCATGATCATCGTGTGCCCGAGGTAGTAGGGCATGGTGTGATCGAGCACATTCACAGAATAGAACGGCACGTTCGGCCCGAGGCGCTGCATCTCGGCCTTGACGGCGGGCACGAGCAACACGCCGGTGCTCTGGCGTCCGAAGACTTCGTGTCCCATCCCGCCGATGGTCACGAGCAGCAGCATGCCAGCGGAGAACGCCAGCAGGGCACGACGGGCGCTGTGACGGGCGAGACGCCATGCAACGAGCGTGCCGACGAGGCCGGCGCCCACCGCGAAGTACAGCCAGACCTGGAAGGCCTTGTAGAGCTCGTTGGGGTTGCGCACGCTGCCCGCGCGTCCGGCAAAAATGGCGACCATCACGAGCGCGGCAATCAGGAAGACGGCATAGCCCGCCATATGAACGCGCACCGTATCGCGGCGCAACTGAGCCAGATACAGCCCGAACAGTAGCGCCATGGCCGGGGCGATCGGCAGCAAATACGAAATCAGCTTCGAGTGCGACGCGCTGAAGAACACGAAGATGAACACCGACCACACCCACAGCATGGCCGTCGGGGCGAATCCGTTGGGCTGGCGCGGCATGCGCAGCGTAGCGCGTACAGTGCCGGGCAGAATCGACAGCCACGGCAGGAAGCCCACGATGAAGACGGGCACGAAGTACCACGGCGCGCCATCGCGGTTGTGGCCCTCCATCGCGAAGCGGCGGAAGTGCTCGTTGATGAAGAAGAAGTCGAAGAACTCGGGGTTGCGCATCTGCACGAGCACGAACCACGGCGCGGCAACGGCAAAGAAGACGATCAGGCCGCTGCCCAGATAAAGACGTCGCCACAAGGCCCAGTCGCGCGTGACGAGCGTATACAGGACGAGTACGGCCCCCGGCAGCACAATGCCGACGAGGCCCTTGCTCAGCACAGCGAGCGCCATGGCGGCCCAGCACAGCCACATCCAGCCGCGCACGGCGGAGCGTTCGAGTCCGGGGCGTTGCGCGAGCAGCAACGCGCACAAGGACAGGCCCATGAAGAACGACAGGCCCATGTCGAGCACGTTGAAGTGCCCGAGCAGCGACCACAGGGGGGCGGCGGCCAGTGCGGCGGCGGCGAACAGGCCCACGCGGGCGTTGAATACGCGACGGCCGGTGAATCCGACCATCAGCACGCCCGCAAAGCCGGTCAGCGCCGTCCAGAGCCGGGCCTGCCACTCACCCAGCCCGAAGGCGGCGAACGTCAGCGCGTTCATCCAGGTTTGCAGCGGCGGCTTCTCGAAGTACTTGTAGCCGTTGTAGCGCGGCGTAATCCAGTCGCCGGTCGTCCACATCTCGCGCGCCATCTCGGCGTAACGGCCTTCGTCACTGGAAATCAGGTGACGATAGTCGAGCACCCCGAACCAGACGAGCGCAAACGCCAGGAGCAGCAGCCAGAAGGCGGCCGGAGACAGCGGATAGGCAGTGGACGGTGTGCCGGAGGCGGAAGGCGTGGGCACAGGAGGCGGAGGGGGCGGCGCGATCGTGTCTGCGGCCATCAGGCCGGGAGCGAGCGGGCGGCGGCTCACTCAGTCGCCTCGGTTTCGATGAGCACCGCGAGGACGACGCGGCGTCCCTCGGTCATCAGAATGTTGTAGGTGCGACATGCGGCCTGTGTGTCCATGGAGTCGACACCGACCCGCTGGCTCGTCAGAGCCGTGGTCAGACGCGGGTGGGCGAAGCGCAGGCGCTCGCCGCTGCCGAAGATGACGACTTCCGGTTCGCGCGCGCGCAGCAGGTCGAAGTGGGACGCGTCCAGCGCATCGAAGCGCGACACCGGCCACGGCGTCACATCGCCCTCGGGGGCAATGATCACGCTGTGATCGTAACGAACCTTGTTGACTTCAACATAGCCGGGGCCGTAGCCGGTGACCGTGTTCAATGCCGCTTGTGACGGATCTTGATGCAGTTTCACTTTCTGAGATTCCCTACCCAGTGGTGGCTGAGCGTCGGCAGATCGGGTAACGGGCGGGCATCTTGCCCTGCGTGCCGCAAACCGTCAATGATGCATTGCCGAAGTCTGTCATAATTGGCTAAATTATAGCTTTTTGCCGTACGCAGCACGGCAAAACCGTTGCAGTGCGGCATTTGTCACGCCGAATCCGGGAAAAATGCGGTGTCATGTGCGTTTTGCGCGCGCATTCATACATTTCCCGCGGGTTCGCCGTGCGCTCCCGCCTGTTGCCGGCCCGTCCGGATCCCTGCGCCGCCCGTCAAGACCACAATCGCCGTGAAACCGATCCTCAAATCGCAGAAATTGCAGAATGTCTGCTACGACATTCGTGGGCCCGTGCTCGAACATGCCAAGCGCATGGAAGACGAAGGTCATCGCATCATCAAGCTGAACATCGGCAATCTGGCGCCGTTCGGCTTCGAACCGCCTGACGAGATCGTTCAGGACATGATCCGCAATCTGCCGAACTCGGCCGGATACTCGGACTCGCGGGGGGTGTTCGCGGCGCGCAAGGCGATCATGCACTACTGCCAGCAAAAGCGCATCAAAGACGTTCAGCTCGACGACATCTACCTCGGCAACGGGGCTTCGGAACTGATCGTGATGGCTATGCAGGCGCTGCTCAACGACGGCGACGAAGTGCTCGTGCCCGCGCCGGACTATCCGCTGTGGACGGCCGCCGTCAGCCTCTCGGGTGGCACCCCGGTGCACTACATCTGCGACGAGCAGGCCGACTGGCAGCCGGATCTGGCGGACATCCGCAAGAAGATCACGCCCAACACGCGCGCGATCGTCATCATCAACCCGAACAATCCGACCGGCGCGCTGTATTCGGACGAACTCCTCAAGGAGATCGTTTCGCTCGCCCGCGAACACAAGCTGATCATTTACGCCGACGAGATCTACGACAAGATCATCTATGACGGCGAAGAGCACACGTCCATCGGCTCGCTTTCCGAAGACGTGCTCACGATCACCTTCAACGGCCTGTCCAAGAGCTATCGCGCGTGCGGCTACCGCGCGGGCTGGATGGTCGTGTCGGGCGATAAACGTCCGGCGCGCGACTATATCGAAGGGCTGAACATTCTCGCCTCGATGCGCCTGTGCCCGAACGTGCCCGGTCAGTACGCCATCCAAACGGCGCTGGGCGGCTACCAGAGCATCAAGGACCTGATCGTGCCGGGCGGACGCCTGTACGAGCAGCGCGAGATCGCCTACCGCATGCTCACCGACATCCCCGGTGTGACCTGCGTGAAGCCGAAGGCGGCGCTGTATCTGTTCCCGCGTCTGGATCCGGCGGTGTACCCCATCGCCAACGATCAGGACTTCATTCTCCAGTTGCTGCTCGAAGAAAAGGTCCTGCTGGTGCAGGGCAGCGGCTTCAACTGGATGCACCCCGACCATTTCCGCGTAGTGTTCCTGCCTCACGAGGGCGACCTGGAAGACGCCATCAGTCGCATTGCCCGTTTCCTGGACGGTTATCGCCGTCGCCACGGCAAGTGATGCGCGCGCCAACCGATTCCGACTTTTGAGTAAAACTGCATGAAACCGATCAAATTGGGCCTGCTGGGCCTTGGCACGGTAGGCTACGGCGCCTTCCAGGTACTGGCTCGCAACCAGGAAGAAATTCAACGTCGCGCCGGCCGGGGTATCGAGATTACGAAGGTTGCGGTGCGTAATGTCGAACGGGCCAAGGGGCTTGTGGGCCACGCGGCGGTTGTCACGGGCGACCCGTTCGAGGTCGTGAACGATCCGGCCATCGACGTCGTGGTCGAAACCATCGGCGGCTACGATCTCACGAAGGAACTGGTCCTCAAGGCGATCGAGAACGGCAAGCACGTGGTCACCGCCAACAAGGCGTTGCTGGCCGTGTACGGTAACGAGATCTTCGCCGCCGCCCGCAAAGCCAATGTGATGGTGGCGTTCGAAGCCGCCGTCGCCGGGGGCATCCCCATCATCAAGGCGCTGCGCGAAGGCCTGACGGCCAACCGCATTCAGTGGATTGCCGGGATCATCAACGGCACCACGAACTTCATTCTCTCGGAGATGCGCGACAAGGGCATCGACTTCGACGTGGCGCTTGCCGATGCACAGCGTCTGGGCTACGCAGAAGCCGATCCGACGTTCGACATCGAAGGCGTCGACGCCGCCCACAAGCTCACGCTGATGAGCGCCATCGCGTTCGGTGTGCCGGTGCAGTTCGACCGCGCCTACGTCGAAGGCATTACCAAGCTGTCGGCACTCGACATCAAGTACGCCGAGGAACTCGGCTACCGTATCAAGCTGCTGGGCATTACGCGTCGCGCGGAAAACGGCATCGAACTGCGCGTGCATCCGACGCTGATCCCGGCCAAGCGCCTCATCGCCAATGTGGAAGGCGCGATGAACGCCGTGCTGGTGCAGGGTGACGCCGTGGGCGCCACGCTCTACTACGGCAAGGGCGCAGGCGCTGAGCCGACGGCGTCGGCCGTGGTGGCCGACATCGTCGACGTGACCCGTCTGCAGACGGCCGATCCGGAGCATCGCGTGCCGCATCTGGCATTCCAGCACGACTCGCTGTCCGACACGCCGGTGCTTCCGATCGACGAAGTCACGACGAGCTACTACCTGCGTCTGCGCGTGGTGGACCGCGCCGGTGTGATGGCGGAACTCACGCGCATTCTGGCCGACCTGGACATCTCCATCGACGCGCTGCTGCAAAAGGAATCGCGCGAAGGCGAGCACCAGACCGACATCATCATCCTGACGCACCAGACGCTCGAGAAGCACATCAACTCGGCCATCGCGAAGATCGAGGCGATGGACACGGTGCTGTCCAAGGTCACGCGCATCCGCATGGAAGCGCTGAGCTGAGCGGCACAGGTAACCGATACGACAGGACACGATTCCCATGAAATACATCTCCACGCGCGGCGCGGGCCTGACCTCTGGTGAACCGCAGTCGTTCTCCAGCATTCTGCTCGGTGGTCTCGCCCCGGACGGCGGTCTTTATCTGCCGACGGAGTACCCGCAGGTGACGGCCGACGAGTTGCGCGCCTGGCGTCAGTTGTCGTACGCCGAACTGGCCGCCAAGGTGCTGGCCAAGTTCGCGGGGGACATTCCGGCCGAGATCCTGGCCGATCTGACGAAGCGTACGTACACCGCCGAGGTGTATCGAAACGTGCGTCCGGGCGAAGACGCTGCGGACATCACGCCGTTGCTGCCGCTGGGTGTTGAGGGTGACACGCAGTTGTCGCTGCTCGCGCTCTCGAACGGCCCGACGCTTGCGTTCAAGGACATGGCCATGCAACTGCTTGGCAACCTGTTCGAGTACGCGCTGGCGCAGCATGGCGACGCGCTCAATATTCTCGGTGCGACCTCCGGCGACACCGGCAGCGCGGCGGAATACGCCATGCGCGGCAAGGAAGGCATTCGCGTCTTCATGCTCTCGCCGGCGGGTAAGATGAGTGCGTTCCAGACGGCGCAGATGTACAGCCTGCAGGACCCGAACATCTTCAACCTCGCGGTCGAAGGGGTGTTCGACGACGCGCAGGACATCGTCAAGGCGGTCTCGAACGATCACGCCTACAAGGCGCGCTACAAGATCGGCACGGTCAACTCGATCAACTGGGCGCGCGTCGTGGCGCAGGTCGTGTACTACTTCAAGGGCTATTTCGCGGCCACGGGCGGCAAGTCTGGCCAGGATGGCGAAGTGTCGTTCACGGTGCCGTCGGGCAACTTCGGCAACGTCTGCGCCGGTCACATCGCGCGCATGATGGGTCTGCCGATCCGCAAGCTGGTCGTGGCGACCAACGAAAACGACGTGCTCGACGAGTTCTTCCGCACCGGCCGTTACCGCGTGCGCAAGTCGGCCGAGACGTTCCACACGAGCAGTCCGAGCATGGATATCTCGAAGGCATCGAACTTCGAGCGTTTCCTGTTCGATCTGCTGGGCCGCGATGCCACGGCAACGGCCGGTCTGCTCTCGAAGGTGGAGCGCGAAGGCGGTTTCGATCTGGCGGGCAGCGAGGCATTCGCGCGCGTCGCGAAGTTCGGTTTCGTGTCGGGCCGCAGCACGCACGCGGATCGTCTGGCGACGATTCAGGACGTGGCCAAGCGTTACGACGTGGTCATCGATACGCACACCGCCGACGGCGTGAAGGTCGCGCGCGAAGCGCTCGAACCCGGCGTGCCGATGGTCGTGCTGGAAACGGCGCAACCGGCGAAGTTCGCCGAAACGATTCGCGAGGCGTTGCATCGCGAGCCGCCGCGTCCGGCAGGCTTCGAGCAGCTGGAATCGCTGCCCCAGCGCTTCGAGACCGTGCCGAACGACGTCGAACGCGTGAAGGCCTACATCGCCGAGCACACCGGCCTGTAAGCCGTTGCTTCGCTTTCTGCGCTTACTGACTCCCGGGCCATTTGCATGCTGAGTACACAAGAAGCCCTCGACGCCGTGCTGGCGGCGGCGCGTCCGCTCGACGAGCGTGAGACGGTCGACACCCTCGCGGCCAACGGCCGCGTGCTGGCGGCTGACGTCGTCGCCACGCTCGACGTCCCGCCGATGGACACGAGCGCGATGGACGGTTACGCCGTGCGCACTGCCGATCTGACGGACGACGCCACCGTGTTGCCCGTCTCCCAGCGCATTCCTGCCGGGCACGCGCCCGAGCCGCTCGCCAGCGGCACCGCGGCGCGCATCTTCACGGGGGCGCCGGTGCCCCCGGGGGCCGATGCTGTCGTGATGCAGGAGCAGTGCGAGGCCGGTGAGGATGGGACGGTCGTGATTCGTCACACCCCGGAAGCGGGCGAGTTCGTGAACCGTCAGGGCGCGGACATTCGTCGCGACAGCGTGGTGCTGGCGGCGGGCACCCGGCTGCGCGCGCAATCGTTGGGGCTGGCGGCGTCCGTCGGCATCGCGAAGCTTCAGGTGGCCCGGCGTTTGCGCGTCGCCGTGTTCTTCACGGGCGACGAGCTGACGATGCCCGGTGAGCCGTTGCGTGCAGGCAGCATCTATAACTCCAACCGCTTCGTGCTGCGCAGCCTGCTGGAGAATCTGGGCTGCGAGATGACCGATTACGGCATCGTGCCCGACAATCTGGCGGCCACGCGCGCGATTCTGCGCGACGCCGCTCGCGGCAACGATCTGATCATCACGTCCGGCGGCGTGTCGGTGGGCGAGGAGGATCACGTCAAGCCGGCGGTAGAAGCCGAGGGACGTCTGAACCTGTGGCAGATCGCGCTCAAGCCGGGCAAGCCGCTGGCATACGGCGAGGTCAACCGCCTGAGCGGTGGCGCGGCGCACTTCATCGGCCTGCCGGGGAATCCGGTGTCGAGTTTCGTGACGTTCCTGCTGTTCGTGCGTCCGTTCATCCTGCGTTTGCAGGGGGTGACGGACGTAACGCCGCGCCGTATCGCGATGCGGGCCGATTTCACGCAGAAGAAGGCGGATCGTCGCAACGAATTCGTGCGGGCGCGACTGAACGATCAAGGGGGGCTCGACGCCTTTCCGAACCAAAGTTCGGCGGTCCTCACGTCGACCGTGTGGGGCGACGGCCTCATCGACAACCCTCCGGGACATCGCATCGAAGCAGGCCAGACGGTGGCGTTCCTGCCGTTCTCCGACCTTCTATATTGAGAGACAGGTGCATGGCCTGACGCCTCGGGCCGCGCATTGGACAGACTATGCAGATCGATCTTCGCTTTTTTGCCAGCGTCCGCGAGGCGCTTAACGTCGCCGAGGAGCGCGTGGACGCGCTGCCTGCCGGGATTGCCACGGTGGGAGATGTGCGCGAATGGCTGTGCGCGCGCGGCCCGATCTGGGCCGAGACGCTCGGCCCGCAGCGCTCGCTGCGCATGGCGCTGAATCATACGATGGTGCCCGCGTCCACCCGCCTGACGGAAGGCTGCGAAGTCGCGTTCTTCCCGCCGGTGACGGGCGGTTGAGCCACGCGCCGCGCGACACATAGCTAAGGAGACGTCATTTCATGCCGATTCGAGTGCAGACTGAGGATTTCGACCTGTCGGAGGAAGTCCGGCGCTTGCGCGCAGACGATCTGCGCGTCGGCGCGGTGGCGACCTTCGTCGGAACCGTGCGCGATCTGAACGACGGGAAGGACGTCTCGCGCATGACGCTCGAACACTACCCGGGCATGACGGAGAAGGCGCTGGAGGCGATTGTCGTTCAGGCGCGTGAGCGCTGGCGCTTGTTCGACGCGCTGGTGATCCACCGCTACGGCGAACTCGGGCCGGGCGATCAGATCGTGCTGGTGGCGGTCACGTCGGCGCACCGGGGCGACGCATTTGCCGCCTGCGAGTTCATCATGGACTATCTGAAGACCGAAGCGCCGTTCTGGAAGAAGGAATCGACGCCGCAAGGCGAGCGCTGGGTCGACGCCCGCGAGACCGACACGGCTGCCCGCGAGCGCTGGGCGACCGGCGAGAAGTCCTGATTTTGCCTTCGGCGGCTGCCAAGCCTCCAATTTCCTCGCTTACTTCAAATAACGTCGTCGAAATGCTTTGATTTTCGCCGATCGTATCAATCGTGCTGCCGAGTTGGCCGTCTTTGCTTGATGCTGTCGAGCAAGGCGCGCTGCGCGGGCGGCAACGTGTATTCCCATCCGAACAGGTTCAGTTGAAGGCTCTCGGCGATGCGGATGGCCGGTTCCGCGAAGGCGAACGCCGCTTGCGGCTCGAACAGCTTGTCGAGCGTATCGAAGAAGAGCGCGAGCCAGCGGCTGAAGTGCTCGCCGCTGAGATGCCCGAATGGCTGATGCGCCTGCGTCACATTGCCGCGATACCGTTTGGCACCGAGCACAATGCTGGACCAGAACGCCACCATCTTTTCCAGATGCATGTCCCAGCGGCCTTCGAGCGCTTGCCGGAACACCGGGCCAAGCAGGTCGTCGTCGCGAATGCGGCCATAGAACGTATGGACGAGCAGGCGTACGGCGTCCTCGTCTATATCGGCGATGCGAGCCGTCGGCCATTCCAGTGGGTCGATGGCGGGCTGGCTGGCAGATCTTGCGGTCGTCGGAAGCGTGGATTCGGCGGACATTTCGGCGGGTGCGGGGGCCGACAGCGATGTCATTTCGGGTGTTTCGGTGCCCGGATGACGCATGGTGCGGCGTGCTGAAAGTCGCTATTATGAGCTTCAAACCCGGGCGTGTCCTGCGGTTGTCCCAACGCACCACGCGTCCGGCGCAGGGCAGCGATTCCGTCGTCTTCCCCGCCTGGCAAGCCTGAAGCCGGCGTCTCGTCCGGCGTTGCGCGAAATGTCAAACGTCGCGCTGTAATGCCCCTTGAAACCACAGGGGCTTGTCCGCACATCCGATCCAGAGAGATTTCTTACCGGAGCACTAGATGCGACAAGACAAATTCACCACGCAGTTCCTGGAAGCGCTGGCTGATGCCCAAAGCATGGCAGTCGGTCGCGACCAGCAATATATCGAGCCGCTGCACCTTCTCGCCGCGCTGATCGCACAACCCGAGGGCGCTGCCCGCTCGTTGTTGCAGCGCGCAGGCGTGCAGGTTCAGCCGCTGGCGCACGACATCGAAACGGCCATCGCGAAGCTGCCGCAGGTGCAGGGCACCGACGGCAACGTGCAGGTCAGCCGCGAACTCGCGGGCCTGCTCAATCAGGCCGACAAGGAAGCGCAGAAGCATGGCGACAGCTACATCGCCAGCGAGATGTTCCTGCTCGCGCTCGCCGACGACAAGGGCGAGACGGGCAAGCTCGCTCGCGGCCGTGGCCTCACCCGTAAATCGCTGGAAGCCGCCATCGAAGGCGTGCGCGGTGGTGCATCCGTCGATAGCCAGGATGCCGAAAACCAGCGCGAAGCCCTCAAGAAATACACGCTCGATCTGACCGAGCGCGCCGCGTCCGGCAAGCTCGATCCGGTGATCGGCCGCGACGACGAAATTCGTCGCACGATTCAGATCCTGCAACGCCGTACCAAGAACAACCCTGTGCTCATCGGTGAGCCGGGGGTGGGTAAAACGGCCATCGTGGAAGGGCTCGCACAACGTATCGTCAACGGCGAAGTGCCGGAGTCGCTCAAGAACAAGCGCGTGCTCGCGCTCGATATGGCCGGGCTGCTGGCCGGTGCGAAGTTCCGCGGCGAGTTCGAAGAGCGCCTGAAGAGCGTGCTCAACGACATTGCCAAGGACGAAGGCCGCACGATCCTGTTCATCGACGAAATTCACACGATGGTCGGCGCGGGCAAGGCCGAAGGTGCGATGGATGCGGGCAACATGCTCAAGCCAGCGCTCGCGCGCGGCGAGTTGCATTGCATCGGGGCCACCACGCTCGACGAGTATCGTAAATACATCGAGAAGGACGCCGCATTGGAGCGTCGCTTCCAGAAGGTGCTGGTCGAAGAGCCGAGCGTCGAAGCGACGATCGCGATTTTGCGCGGTTTGCAGGAGAAGTACGAACTGCACCACGGTGTGGAGATTACCGACCCGGCCATCGTTGCGGCGGCTGAACTTAGCCAGCGCTACATCACCGATCGCTTCCTGCCGGACAAGGCCATCGATCTGATCGACGAAGCCGCGTCGAAGATCAAGATGGAAATCGACTCGAAGCCGGAAGTGATGGACAAGCTCGACCGTCGTCTCATCCAGTTGAAGATCGAGCGCGAAGCCATCAAGAAGGAAACGGACGAAGCGTCGCAGAAGCGTCTGGCGCTGATCGAGGAAGAGATTTCGCGCCTGGAGCGTGAGTACGCCGATCTCGAAGAAGTGTGGACGGCCGAGAAGGCGGCGGTGCAGGGCAGTGCGCAGGTCAAGGAAGAGATCGACCGCATGCGTGCCGAGATCGCCAAGCTGCAACGCGAAGGCAAGCTCGACAAGGTCGCTGAGTTGCAATATGGCAAGCTACCGCAGCTCGAAGCGCAGTTGAAGGATGCAGATGCCGCCGAAGCGGCGGGTCAGCAGTCGCAACCGCGTCTGCTGCGCACGCAAGTGGGCACGGAAGAGATTGCGGACGTCGTCTCGCGCGCCACGGGCATTCCGGTGTCGAAGATGATGCAGGGCGAGCGCGAGAAGCTGCTCAAGATGGAAGACAAGCTGCACGAGCGCGTCATTGGACAGGACGAGGCGATTACGGCCGTGGCCGACGCCATCCGTCGTTCGCGTGCGGGGTTGGCGGATCCGAATCGTCCGTACGGTTCGTTCCTGTTCCTCGGGCCGACCGGTGTGGGCAAGACCGAACTGTGCAAGGCACTCGCGATGTTCCTGTTCGATTCGGAGGATCACCTCATCCGTATCGACATGAGCGAATTCATGGAGAAGCACAGCGTAGCGCGTCTGATCGGGGCGCCTCCGGGCTACGTTGGGTACGAAGAAGGCGGTTATCTGACCGAAGCCGTGCGTCGTAAGCCGTACAGCGTGATTCTGCTCGACGAAGTCGAGAAGGCGCACCCGGACGTATTCAACGTGCTGCTGCAGGTGCTGGACGATGGTCGCATGACCGACGGTCAGGGACGTACCGTGGACTTCAAGAACACGGTGATCGTGATGACGTCGAACCTCGGTTCGTCGATGATTCAGTCGATGGTGGGCGAGCCGCAGGAGCGGATCAAGGACGCCGTCTGGACGGAGATCAAGGATCACTTCCGTCCGGAGTTCCTGAACCGGATCGACGAAGTCGTGGTGTTCCACGGACTCGACCAGAAGCATATCGAGTCGATTGCCACGATTCAGATCGAGATCTTGCGTCAGCGTCTGGCAAAGCTCGACATGAATCTCGAAGTCACCAAGGCGGCGCTCACGCATGTGGCGCGCGAAGGCTTCGACCCGGTATTCGGGGCACGGCCACTGAAGCGCGCGATTCAGCAGGAGATCGAGAACCCGGTCGCCAAGCTGGTGCTCGCCGGCACGTTCGGCCCGAAGGACACGATCCCGGTCGACTGGCGCAATGGCCGCTTCACCTTCGATGGCGAGACTGCCGCGCAGGTGAACAAGGCGACCGAGGCCGCCGCCGAGTAAGCCTGACCGGTTGACTGGCCGAATCATCCCCGCGTTTCGCAAGAGGCGCGGGGTTTTTTTTCGTGTGTGGGGCGATGCGTCGTCCTGTCACAATCGTCGGCGAAAATGCGCGACCATCGCATTGCCTTGCAGATCGCCGGGTGGTGGCGTGACAAACCGCGCACCATTCGCGTCGGCGAGGCTGCGGTTGGCGTCTACGGCAAACCGTTCGTCGCAAGCGGGCTGCGAGACGCGCCGTGCTTGCTTATCGTCAGGTCATGATTCGAACCCTGTGAGGACGTCATGACGACGATAGTAGCGATCCACGTGGCCGTAGCGACGGCCGCCGTTTTGTTGGGCGCGGGTATTTTGCTCATGCGGCGCGGCACACCCCGGCACCGGTGGGCGGGACGCCTGTGGGTGTCGGCGATGACGGCGACGGCAGCGACGAGCTTCGGCATCCGGGAGTTGGGTCACGGCAACTTTTCGTGGCTGCATGCGCTTTCGGCGTACGTGCTGGTCGGGCTGGCGCTTGCCGTGCTGGCGATTCGGCGCGGCGACGTGGCGGCGCATCGGCGGCAGATGATGGGGCTGTTCACCGGACTGGTCATCGCGGGCGTCGCGGCCGTGGCGGTGCCTGGGCGCGCGCTCGGCAACGCGTTCGCGCAGATGTGGCAACATGATGCACGGCCGATAGGGACATTAAAACAGACGCATACAGAGACGCTGGATGACGGGCACAGTGAAGGGCTTCACCAGGCGCAAAACGATCCGCTAGCCCGAGCACACGACGAGACACCTGAAATAGCACTCAAGCGACCGAAGTCCGGGTCGGGCCCGCTTGCGATGATCGCAGGAGCGGGCTGGAGCGGAGCCGGAGGCGCACAACAATGACTTCGACCATGAAATCATCGCAATCCGCTCAGGCCGCGCAGCCGGGCCGCGTCATCGAGACGCGTGGCCTGTGGCTTCGATTTGCGCGTGAACTCGCGGGTGTGCTGCTTTTCAACACGGCCATCGCGCTGGCACTCTGGTTCATCGGCTTCGGCGGCTCCTTCGTGCAAAATCTGGCGTTTGCGCAGTGCATCGGTATCGCCATCACGGTGTTTATCGACGGCGGACGCCGGTTGATCTGGCGCGATGCACGGCCATCGATGGCGGGGTTCCTGCTGCTTGTCGCGTTCGGTTGCGCAGCAGGCCTGGCGCTCGGCATTGCGACGGGGACGATACTCCTCGGTCTGCCGATCACGATGTGGCGTCCTGTCAACGGCCATTCGATGCCCATCGTCCTGCTGATCGCGCTGATCGCGACGGCGATTGGCAGCTATCACGGCTGGTCGCGCGCGCGCATCGCTCAGTTGAGTGAGGAGACGGCGCATCAGGCGTTGCGCGAAGCCGCGGCCGACCGTCAACTGGTGTACGCGAAACTGCAGACTCTTCAGGCGCAGCTGGAGCCGCACTTCCTCTTCAACGTGCTGGCGAATCTCGATTCGCTGATCGCGAGCGACCCGGCCCGGGCGCGTGTACTGCTCGGCCATCTGAATCGCTTCTTGCGTGCGTCGCTGGCAGCGACCCGCTCGGAGACCACGCCGCTCGCAGACGAGTTCGCGTTACTTGAAGCATTACTGGCCATCCAGCAGGTGCGCTTCGGCGAGCGTTTGCGCTACACGTTCGATTTGCCTGACGAATGCCGCGCTGTGCGTTTGCCCCCCATGCTCGTGCAGCCGCTGGTGGAGAACGCGGTGAAGCACGGTGTCGAGCCTCTGTCGGGTGGCGCGAGCGTGTCGGTGAGCGCGTGGTGCGAACGGACGACCTCTGGCGAGGACCAGATCGTAGTGCGCGTTACAGACGACGGTGCAGGCTTTCCCGTCGCACGTGCGAATACTGGGGGCGATGCGGCGGAACGGACGTTCGGCATCGGCTTGACGAATATCCGGGAGCGCCTGCGGGTGCTCTATGGCGACGATGCACGACTCACGCTCGCCGAGGGCGTACCGCGGGGCGTCGTCGCAACATTGCGCTTGCCTGTGGCGTCGCCCGGGCAGGGAGCCGAAGCGGGCAGCGCAAATGGCAGAGGTTTCTAGTCGCAGAGAGTGGAGTGCATGACATCCCCCGTCGCCCTGATCGCCGAAGATGAACCGTTGCTCGCCGACGCGTTGCGCGCCATGCTTGCGCAGGCATGGCCCGACTTGCAGATGCTGCCCGTAGCACCCGACGGCACATCGGCGATTGCCGCCATCGCCCGGTCGCAACCGGACGTTGTATTTCTCGACATCTCGATGCCGGGGGCGACTGGTATCGAGGTTGCGCTGGCGTGTGCGCGATTGAGCCGACCGCCTCAGATCGTATTTGTGACGGCGTTCGACCGGTTCGCGCTGGAGGCCTTCGACGCGGCGGCTGTCGATTACCTGCTCAAGCCGGTGGCGCCGGAGCGTCTGGCCCGGACGGTCGCGCGCGTGCGCGAACGGCTGGACGCGCCGACGGGCGATACGCTCTCGAAGTTGCTGACGACCTTGCGTACGCATCTGGAGACGGGAGAGGGGCGGCCGTCCGTGTCATCCCAGAGCGCGCCTACGGGACGGGCGAGTCAGAACGGACAGAGTCCCCGTGAGTATCTCCAGTTCGTGCGTGCATCGGTGCGCGACGAAGTCCGGATCGTGCCCGTCGAGGACATTTGCTTTTTCGAAGCGGCGGACAAGTATGTCGTGGTGGCGACGGTCGAAGGTGACCTGCTCATCCGCACGAGTCTGCGCGAGCTATTGCCGCAGCTCGATCCGTCGCGATTCTGGCAGGTGCATCGCAGCACCGTCGTCAATGTAGGGGAAGTCGTGAGCGCGCAGCATACGCCGCTCGGACGTCTGACACTCAAACTCAAACGCCGCAAAGACCGCGTGGCGGTCAGTCGTCAGTACGCTCATCTGTTCCGACAAATGTAGTGTCGGGGGCGGTCGCGAAAAAGTCAGTCGGCGTACGTCCGAAGGTGCGCTTGAACATCGCGGAGAACGCGCTCTGACTCCGATAGCCGAGTTCGCGCGCGATACGCGAAAGCGGATAGCCTTTGGACGCGAGCGGAATCGCGTGCGCGAGCAGCGCCTGCTGACGCCATTGCACGAAGCTCATATTGAGTTCCTGACGAAACAGACGCCCGATCGTGCGCGGGCTGGCACCAGCGAAGCGCGCCCATTGATCGAGCGTCCAGGCGCGGGCCGGATCGGCGAGCATCGCCGTACATAACGTGAGCAGGCGCTTGTCGCGGGGAAGCGGGACTTCCAGTGGCAGCGGGGAAGCGCGTCGCAGTTCGTCGAGAATCAGTGCGCCGAGCAATTGCTCGCGGGGCGGATCGAGATCGTGGCCGGGCACGTCGATGGCGGCGATCAATTCCCGCAGCAGCGCGGAGACTTCCACCACACGACATTGATCGAGCCCTGAGGGGATCACGTCGGGATGCACGTACAGTGTGCGCAGATACGATGGCTCGTTGACCAGCAGGCTGTGTTCGATGTCGGGCGGAATCCAGATTGCACGTGAGGGTGGCACAATCCATGCCGCGTCGGCCACGGCGATCTGGATGACGCCTCGCGGGGTGTAAGCGACCTGTGCCCATGCATGACGATGATTCGGAACACGGATGCCATCGCGCAACGGCCGGGCGCGCAAGCGCACCGGGCGCGACGGTGTCGGCGTGAAGGTGTCCGGTACGACGTAGTTGTCGAACTCGGCCTGAGAGGCGGGCAGGGGTTTGAGGCCCGGCGGCTCGGCATCCGTCGGACCGGCTGGCGCGGACATGAGGGTCGGCATGACGTGTGATCGCGACAATTGGAATTTTGTAAGTGTAAACTCGTTGCCTGTCACTCTCGAACGGGATGCCTGTCATGCCCAGCCTCGCGCCTGTTGTGCCTGCTGTCCAAGCAGTGTCTACCCAATCCATCCCGGTCGATGCGCGACTCGATGCCGTGTACGTCTTCGTCTACGGCACGTTGCGCGCTGGAGAGATCAACGACATGATGCGCGCGGCGGAGCGTCACGATATTGCGGCTCCGACATACGTTGGCACCACAACGCTGGGCGGGCAGCTTTACGACTTCGGCAGCTATCCGGGGATGGTGCTGGGCGTAGGCGTGGATGAGCGCGTGACCGGTGACGTCTACCGGATAGACGCGGCATTGATCCCGGTGCTCGACGAAATCGAAGCCGTCTATCCGGGCGAGGCAGGCCTGTTCGTGCGGGAGATGCTCGATGTGGCGTGCGCCGGTGCCACGTACGCGTGCATCGTCTACCCGGTGGATGCGGCAGCGATCAGCCAGTTGCCCCGCATCCCTGATGGCGATTGGGTCACCTATCGCCAAGCACGGGACGCCGACGCAGCGTAGTTGGCGAGGCTCGCCGCTATCGACGACTGCCCGAGGCTTGCGCTCGTGACAAGCGAAAGCCGAACGGGTTCAGCGACGTGCCGATGTCGTAATGATCGATACCATCGGTGCGTTTGAGCCATCGGGCGAGGCCGACCGTCATCGGCAGAACAAGCCATTGCAGGGCACATTTGAAGACGAATTCGAGCCCAGCCATACGCGCCATGGCGTCGATGTCGAGCACGTAAGCAAACGCGACAACCACGAAGACGACGGAGTCGAGCAGTGCGGCGAGCGCACTTCCGGCGACGAAGCGGACGCTTGCGAGACGGCCATGCATCGCGATTTTCATACGTGCCAGCGTAGCAGCATTGGCAAATTCCCCGACCATGCACGCCGACACCGACGCCAGAAACATATGGGCGATGGATTCGAACCAATGGCGCTGCACTTCGTCGGTAAAGCCGGTTTGCCCGGCCCATAGGGGCTCAGTGGGCAGCAAGGACATCAGCCAAAGAAAAACCAGCATCACCAGATTTGCGGCAAGGCCGCTCCAGATCACAACGCGGCTGATGCGATAACCGTAGACCTCGGTCAGTACCGACGAGAAGAGATAGGCAAACGGGAAGCTGATCAGCGCGGCAGAAAACGTGAGCCGGAACGGCTCGCCTGCGACGGTCCATGGCAGCGTGACTTCACACACGCGCGCGCCCAGCGCATTCGATATCAGGAGAAAACTGACGAAGCCGATGGCTAGCACAATCACGGCGGGTGTGATGTGTGCCGCCTGCTGTGAGGGGACGAGGCTCTCGGGAGACAACGTCGGAGCAAGATCAGTCATACGGTCACTGGCGAATAGTGCGTTCATTGGTGATGGCGACGCCGTGCGTCGAGCGTACGGGATTGATGTCGAGCCCATAACGGCGGGTAAAGCGTGCGCCGACGCACAGGCGCGACGGCCTGCATTGCATGAGGATGTCGGCAAAAAGCGTCTCCACGCATTGCTCGATGTACATCTCGCTATCCCGAAAGGAGAGAACGTACGCCAACAGCGAACGCGAGCAGATGGACGGGCCTGTGTAATCGAACCATACCGTGCCATAGTCGACGCCTGCGCTGAGGGGGCACCGTACGCTCAACAGATCCGAGGTTAGACATTCGCGGGCCGGTGACGCTGGCAATGTATTGGCGTCGCGATGGATGCGCAACAGATGGGCATCGACGCCACCTCGGATCACGCCAACGGGCTCAGTATCCAGCGATCGCGCCACCGGCCCACATGCGGCGGTCGTTCGCACCGCCTGGCGCACCGGCGTGCTACGAACGAGGACGTAGGCCTGAAGACATCGAGACAACTCCGACGCGATATGCGATTCCAGTGCTTCCGACGATTCGAAACGGCACTCTCGAAGCGCGAGGAAATAGCGCTGCGCATCTGCCATCTCTAGTGTGTAAGGCGAGTCGCACGGAATCACCAGCTCCACGACGGCGATCTGGGGGCGCTCGTGCATGTCCATCCAACTGATTTCATAGTGATTCCACAGGTCGTATCCTCGCGGGACGTTCGTGCTTTCGGGGGGGCAATATTGCAAACGGGATCGGGGAATCGGGTGGAGAGTCGTTCGATGAGAAAGCGCCTGCAAATTTCGATACGTCATTTCGTGTGAAGCTCCGGAGGTTCGACTCAAGACCATATCGCACGACGTTTTGGCCTTTCAATGCGCGGATTCCGAAAAGCGAATGGGGCGATTCACCATTTAAGGGGGCCGATGCATCGCAGCGCCCTCGTCGGGGTGACGTCGCCATGTCCGATTATGACCAGCGCTCCCCGTCCCGATGTGGGAGGATTCACGCATTCCGATCCTCTCGTGGCGGCCGCTCGCGCCGCCTGTCCGACCATGCGTTCATCCGACATCACCCGTTTGTTGACGCTCTCCGCCATCTGGGGAGCCAGCTTTCTTTTCATGCGCATCATCGTGCCTGCGCTCGGGCCATTGCCGACCGCGTTCTTTCGCGTGACGCTCGGTGCCATCGGGCTCGCGGTCATTCTGCTGGCGATGCGCGTTCGTTGGGAGTTCAAAGGGTTGCTCGGGGCCGCGATGGTGCTCGGCGTGATCAATTCGGGCATTCCGTTCGTCATGTATTGCCTCGCGGCGCGCGTGCTGCCCGCCGGATACTCCGCGATTCTCAATGCCACCACGCCACTGATGGGCGTGGTGATCGGCACGCTGTTTTTCCGTGAACGTCTGACGGGGGTCAAGAGTCTAGGCGTGCTACTGGGGCTGATCGGCGTGGCCGTGCTCACGCGTACCGGCCCGGTCACGATGTCCGGACCGGTCGTGATGGGCGCGCTGGCGTGTCTCGTCGCCACCTCGTGCTACGGCCTTGCCGGTTACCTGACCAAGCGCTGGATCACTGAGCGCGGCGGCCTCGACGCGAAGCTCGTGGCATTCGGTAGCCAACTGGGTGCGGCGATCGTTCTGCTGCCGTTCTTCGGCTACATCTGCGCAACGCAAGGCATTCCCGGGCCAGCCACCGGCGGCGTCTGGGCCGCCATGGCAGCGCTCGGCTTCCTGTGCAGCGCCATCGCCTATATGTTGTTCTTCCGCCTGATCGCGGATCTCGGACCGTTGCGCTCGCTGACCGTCACTTTCCTGATTCCGCCGTTCGGTGTGCTCTGGGGCGCATTGTTCATGAACGAGGCCGTCACGATGGCTCACTTCTTTGGCGGATGTTTCATTGCACTGGCCGTCTGGCTCGTGTGTAAGCCGCCGAAGGCCGTGCCGTCGACGAGCCGTGCAGCTTCATAGAGAGCGCCCCGGATTTGCTGAGACGCCGGGAGGCCAGAAACCGACGTCCAGTGTTGTGCGCCCCGGCGCATAGTGAACCCTCCCGAGACTTCCCGAAGGCCGATGACCAGCGTCATCGGCTTTTTTTCATGATGTGGAATGTCTTTGCGGTGCGTAAAAATTTGCGCTGCTTGGCACAACATCGTGATTTCAGGAAGGAAAATAGCGTTTCACATAAAGAAATTATTTTGTTATGTGATTGATTTATATAAATAAAAAAGATGTGTTTGAGCGCCAATTCATTCTGTTGCGTTGCGTGAGAAATCCCTAAACTCTTATACAAGACCTGCCGATTTGGAGGCGCCGAGCGCGGTCAACCGCGGGGCCGGCGATCACAGGGCAGCAAAGAGTCACCCCCTTTTATTTGTATCGAGAAACCAGGAGAGATCATCATGACGACGCGCCAAGAGCAAGTGAAGCAACTCGAACAGGACTGGGCGAACAACCCCCGCTGGAAGGGCATCAAGCGTGGCTACTCGGCCGAAGACGTGGTGCGTCTGCGTGGTTCGATCCAGCCGGAACAAACGCTGGCCCGCCGTGGTGCCGAGCGCCTGTGGAGCATGATCAACGAGAAGCCGTTCGTGAATGCGCTCGGCGCGCTCACGGGCAATCAGGCCATGCAGCAGGTCAAGGCAGGTCTCGAAGCCATCTACTTGTCGGGTTGGCAAGTCGCTGGCGACGCCAATGTCGCCGGCGAAATGTATCCGGACCAGTCACTGTATCCGGCCAACTCGGTGCCGCAAGTCGTGCGCCGTATCAACAACACCTTCACGCGCGCTGACCAGATTCAATGGTCGGAAGGCAAGAACCCGGGCGATGAAGGCTACATCGATTACTTCGCGCCGATCGTGGCCGACGCGGAAGCTGGTTTCGGTGGCGTGCTCAATGCCTTCGAACTGATGAAGGCCATGATCGAAGCCGGTGCCGGTGGCGTTCACTTTGAAGACCAACTTGCCTCGGTCAAGAAGTGCGGCCACATGGGCGGCAAGGTGCTCGTGCCGACGCGTGAAGCCGTCGCGAAGCTCGTTGCAGCGCGTCTGGCGGCCGACGTACTCGGCGTGCCGACGGTGCTCATCGCCCGTACCGATGCCGAAGCGGCCGACCTGATCACGGCCGACGTCGACCCGCTCGACCAGCCGTTCTGCACCGGCGAGCGCACGGTCGAAGGTTTCTACCGCACGCGTAACGGTCTGGATCAAGCCATCGCTCGCGGTCTTGCCTACGCACCGTACGTTGATCTGGTGTGGTGCGAAACCGGCAAGCCGGACCTCGAATTCGCCAAGCAATTCGCGGAAGGCATCCACAAGCACTTCCCGGGCAAGATGCTCTCGTATAACTGCTCGCCGTCGTTCAACTGGAAGAAGAACCTCGACGACGCGACCATCGCCAAGTTCCAGAAGGAACTCGGTGCGATGGGCTACAAGTTCCAGTTCATCACGCTGGCCGGCTTCCATAGCCTGAACTACTCGATGTTCAACCTGGCACACGGCTACGCCCGTCGTCAGATGAGCGCCTTCGTGGAGTTGCAGGAAGCCGAATTCGCCGCCGCCGACAAGGGCTTCACGGCGGTCAAGCACCAGCGCGAGGTGGGGACGGGCTACTTCGATGCCGTTACGCAAACGATCGAGCGCGACGCATCGACCACGGCCCTGAAGGGTTCGACGGAGGACGAACAGTTCTTCGACGAAAAGAAGGCGCAGGTCAAGGCAGCCTGACAGGGCTGAGGGAGGGCGCGATGCGCCCGTCGGCGGCGATGCGCGTGGGGGCACGTCGTACGCTGACGGAACGATATTGCGTCAGGACCGCGCGTCCGGCTTATCCGGCCGGGGCAGTTGGGGCGGCGTTCCCGTCGCCGCCATGACTGCGCTGCACGCCTGAACGAGAAAAGGCTCGTGAGCTTATCCCGCTCACGGGCCTTTTTTCATGGTGCCGACGATGTCGATGGCATCGAGGCCATCCGCTTCATCTATGTGATCAACGGTAGACGAGGACCGGAATCTTCGAGTGCACGAGCACGCGTTGTGTTTCGCTGCCGAGTAGCAGGCTGGTGAGGCCGCGCCGCCCATGCGAGGCCATCAGGATGACGTCGCACCCGTGACGTTCCGCTGCGTCGATGATGCCCAGATAAGGGGCGGGGAAGGTCGAGCTGTCGCGATCGAAGGGCACACCCGCGGCGGCGGCCGCCTGGGCGAGATCGTCGAGATACGCGCAGGCTTCTTCGGCGATGCGTTCACTGAACGTCGCCGGGGCTTCGAGCACGTATTCGCTAAATGGAGAGTAGGGATACTCGGCGAGACAGCAGTAGCCGGTGACTCTGGCGTTCAGGGCACGGGCCAGTTCGAGTCCGCCCGTCACAGCCTTTTGGGATAGCTCCGAGCCGTCGGTCGGAATGAGGATGTGGGTAAACAACATATGACCTCCCGCAGTTGGCGTTGCTGAACACGCGTTCACAGGCTCGCGCAGGTATCACGGTCTTGGACCCAGTCCGCTGTCTTGCATCTTCCGATGCCTGTCGAGCATCGCCTGCGGACCCTTCGCTTCGATTCTATGGCTTTGGCGCGCCGCAACAACGGGGGCAAACCCGATATTGAGACGGGCTATCCGCAGCAAACGTTCCTCGCCGACCTCTCTTTCAGGAATGGCCCGCAGCCCGCGCCCCTGCTGGCTGGGCGTTTCACGTCATGTGTCAAATCGACGCGTAGACGCGTATGGCTACGCGCTTTGGTGCACGCTTTCGTGCAAATTTTGAGACGCATCGTCTTGCCAGTACGCCGAACTGCCGTAGTGATGCCTGAGATGGTCGATGAACAGACGCACGCGCAGCGGCAGGTGGCGGCGCTGAGGAAACACGGCGTGGATGCCGATGGGCGGCGCGGCGAATGTGTCGAGCACGGTCGTCAGCCGGCCGGCGCGAATGTCGTCCCCCACCTCCCACCACGAGCGCCACGCCAGTCCGTAACCCTCCAGACACCAATCGTGAAGCACTGCGCCGTCGGTGCATTCCATCGTTCCGTTCACGCGGATGGTGACGACCTTGCCGTCCTGCGCAAAAGTCCAGCCGCGCTGCTGGTTGGCCGTCGAGCCGAACGCCAGGCAGTTGTGGCGGGCGAGGTCATCGAGCGACTCGGGACGGCCGTGCGCAGCGAGGTAGTCGGGGGATGCCACGCACACGCGCCGGTTGTCACCGAGACGCAGTGAGACGAGGCTGGAGTCGGGCAACTCACCGAGCCGGATGGCGCAGTCGAAGCCCTCATTGACCAGATCGACAAGCCGGTCCGACAGATCGAGGGTGACGGTGACGTCCGGATGAGACGCGATGAACACCGGCAGCAGTGGGGCGACATGGCGTCGCCCGAACCCGGCGGGGGCCGACAGTCGCAAATGCCCGCTGGCCTTCACGCCGCCAGCCGACACGGCCGCTTCGGCGTTGTGCATCTCGTTGAGAATGCGCTGGCAGTCCTCCAGAAAGGCGGAGCCTTCGAACGTTAGCGTCACGCGACGGGTGGTGCGTACGAGCAGCTTTACGCCCAGCCGGTATTCGAGCGCGTCGATGCGCCGCCCGATCACGGCCGGGGCCACGCCTTCCAGCGCCGCAGCCCCGGACAAACTGCCCCTGGCGGCCACGGCAACGAACGTTTCGATTTGTTTGAAGCGATCCATGACGCCGATTATGTACTAAAAAGTCATAGATAAAGTGATTTCTATGCATATTTATGATGATCAGCATCAATAATAGAATCGGCGGGCAATGCTGTCGGATCGCGTGATCGTCGGCATTGACGGAAGTGCGCGTCCTACACGCCCGATGAGGTGTGAGGGCCCTGTGCAAAGCCCCTGAAGTCCCTTCCTTGCGGCGTGCGTCCGAACATAAACAAGCTGTTGGAGATCCCTGATGCCTTTGAGTCTGCCCCCGGGCATGCAACTGCATGTCGACGCCGCCGATATCCGTCCCGAATACGAAGCCATTCTGACCCCCGAAGCGCTGGCGTTCGTTGCGAAGTTGCATCGCGCGTTCGAGTCGCAACGTCAGACGTTGCTCGCCGCCCGTGAAGCGCGCGTGGCGCGTCTGGATGCCGGTGAAGTGCCCGATTTTCTGCCTGAGACGCAGGCCATCCGTGACGCAGACTGGCGTATTGCGCCGCTGCCGGATGCGCTGCAATGCCGTCGCGTGGAGATCACCGGACCGGTCGAGCGCAAGATGATCATCAACGCGCTGAATTCGGGCGCGGACAGCTACATGACCGACTTCGAGGACTCGAACACCCCGAACTGGCATAACCAGCTGCAAGGGCAGATCAATGTGCGCGACGCCGTGCGCGGCACCATCAGCCTTGAGCAGAACGGCAAGCACTACCAACTTAACGATAAGGTCGCGACGCTGATCGTGCGTCCGCGCGGCTGGCATCTCGACGAAAAACACGTGAGCGTGGACGGCGTGCGCATGTCGGGCAGTCTGTTTGACTTCGGCCTGCATTTCTTCCATAACGCGAAGACGTCGCTTGAGCGTGGTTTCGGCCCTTACTACTACCTGCCGAAGCTGGAGAGCCATCTCGAAGCGCGTCTGTGGAACGACGTGTTTGTGTTCGCGCAGAACGAACTGGGCGTGTCGCAAGGAACCATCAAGGCGACGGTGCTCGTCGAGACCGTTCTTGCCGCATTCGAGATGGACGAAATCCTGTACGAGCTGCGCAAGCATAGCTCGGGCCTGAACGCCGGTCGTTGGGACTACATCTTCTCGTGCATCAAGAAGTTCAAGGTCGACGCCGACTTTTGTCTCGCCGACCGCAGCCGCATCAACATGACAGTGCCGTTCATGCGCGCTTACGCGTTACTGCTGCTCAAGACGTGTCACCGCCGCAATGCACCGGCGATTGGCGGCATGAGCGCGCTCATTCCAATCAAGGGCGATCCAGAGGCGAACGAAAAGGCGATGGCTGGCATCCGCAGCGACAAAGCGCGCGATGCGACCGACGGTTACGACGGTGGCTGGGTCGCGCACCCGGGGCTGGTGCCGGTCGCGATGGAAGAGTTCGTGAAGGTACTGGGCGATCGTCCGAACCAGATCGACAAGCAACGCGACGACGTGAGCGTCAAGGGCCGCGACCTGCTGGAGTTCAAGCCGGAAGCGCCGATCACCGAAGCCGGGTTGCGCAACAACATCAACGTCGGCATCCACTATCTGGGCGCGTGGTTGGCGGGCAACGGTTGCGTGCCGATCCACAACCTGATGGAGGACGCTGCCACTGCCGAGATTTCGCGCTCGCAAGTGTGGCAGTGGATTCGCTCGCCGAAGGGCAAGCTCGACGACGGTCGCAAGGTCACCGCCGAACTGGTGCGCGAACTGATTCCGCAGGAACTCGCCAACGTCAAGGAACTCGTGGGGCAGGTCGCGCCGACGTATGATCGCGCCGCTGTGATCTTCGAGACCATGAGCACGAGCGAGAACTTCGTCGACTTCCTCACGCTGCCGCTTTACGAAGAGGTTTGATGGCCGCGTCTGCCGTCATGCAAAGCCGATGCGGGCAGCATGACGGTACGACGCTCAGACGCCGGAACGCAATACGGGCAACGCAATGGGACGATGGCGACATCGTCCCATTCCGTTTTACGCGTACTTTGTCTTGTTTGATTCGCCGCGCTACACTGAACTTTGATGTGTTGGTCCTCGTCCTACTCGTCCACGTTTTGAGAGGATGCTGATGTCGCCCGATATTCCAGAGGTTCCGAATACCTCCGTCAATGCTTCCGATGCCGCACCGCTGATGCGTGCGCCTCGCGGACCCGGCAAGATCGTCGAGGAAATCCCTGCGTCGCCACGCCGTTTGTATCCCCACATCGAGCCTTTCGAGTCCGGCGTGCTCGACGTCGGCAATGGCCACAACATCTATTGGGAGCGCTGCGGCAATCCCAAGGGCAAGCCCGCAGTGTTCCTGCACGGCGGCCCCGGTGGCGGCTATTCGCCCGAGCACCGGCGACTGTTCGATCCTTCGAAGTACTGCATCACGCTGTTCGATCAGCGCGGCTGCGGACGCTCGTTGCCGCACGCGAGTCTCGACCACAACACGACATGGGATCTGGTCGACGATATCGAAGCCTTGCGCACGAAGTTCGGTTACGCGCAATGGCTCGTTTTCGGCGGCTCGTGGGGCAGCACGCTGGCGTTGGCTTACGCGCAGGCCCATGTGAGCCGTGTGAGCGAACTGGTCATTCGCGGGATTTTTACGGTGCGACGCGAAGAGTTGCACTGGTATTACCAGAAGGGCGCGTCGTGGCTGTTTCCGGACCGTTGGGAAACGTTTCTTGCACCGATTCCGCTCGAAGAGCGCGGTGATCTGATGCGCGCGTATCAGAAGCGACTCACGCATCGCGACGAGTCGGTGCGCATCGAAGCGGCGCGCGCATGGAGCATGTGGGAGGGCAGCACGATCACATTGCTGCCGGACGATCAGTTGGCCGAAGCGTTCGGCGATCCGCATTACGCGATTGCGTTTGCGCGCATCGAAAATCACTACTTCGTGCACGACGGTTTCCTGAAGCCGAACCAACTGATCGGGGGCGCGCGTGCGTTGCGTGACGTCCCCGGTGTGATCGTGCAGGGACGCTACGACGTGGCGACGCCGGCCCGCACCGCGTGGGAGCTTCACAAGGCGTGGCCTGAAGCCGACTTCTACTGGGCACCGGATGCCGGACACGCCTTCAGTGAGCCGACGATCCAGCATTGGCTGATCGAGGCGACGGATCGGTTTGCTGCGGAGGGCTGATGCTGCGTTTTGCAGCCTCGAACCGTTGGGTCAAAATAAAACCCCGGCAATGACGTTAGCCGTCAATGCCGGGGTTTTTGTCGATTCGCGCAAGACGGGGATTAGCCCGCCTCACCGATATCCGTTGGCTTAGTCGCCGCGACGCTTGTTGTAGCCGCCGCCGTTGCCGCCGTAGCCACCATTACCGCCGTTGCCACGATTGCCGCCGAAGCCGCGATCCTGACGTTGGCCGTCGAAGCTGCGGGTGCCACGGTCTTGGCGATAGCCGCCTTCAGACGGACGACCACCTTCGAACGAACGCGGGGCGCGATCCTGACGGTTGCCGTCGAACGGACGCGGCGAGCGACGCTCGAAGCGATCCGTTGCGCTGCCGTTCGAGAAACCGTTGCCGCCGGCATTGCCGCCTTCAGCTTGCTGGTAACCGCCTTGGTAGCCCGAGTTCTCACGACGCTCGAACGTACCCGCCGGCTTGGTGCCACCGAAACGCTGACCGCCCTGATAACCGCCGCCGTTGCCGCCACCGTAGCCGCCGCCATTACCCTGACGCGGGCCGTTGTTGCTCCAACGGCCACCACCGTTGCCCTGACCATGGCGCGGACCGCCACGGCCCGGACCGCCCGGACGCTTGCCGCCAGCGCCAGCCTTCGGCGGCGCGCGGCGCGGCTCGAAGCCGGCCACAACGTTCACCGGCAGCGGCTGACGCGTGTAGCGTTCGATGCGCTTCACAGCACCGATTTCGGCGTGTGCGGCGAGGCTCACGGCCACGCCACGACGGCCAGCACGGCCCGTACGACCGATACGGTGGACGTAGTCTTCTGCGAACTTCGGCAGATCGTAGTTGAACACGTGCGTGATGCCCGGCACGTCGATGCCGCGAGCGGCGACGTCCGTGGCCACCAGCACGCGTACACGACGCTCGCGCAGGGCGCGCAGCGTACGGTTACGCACGCCTTGCGGCATGTCGCCATGCAGTGCGGCGCTATCGAAACCAGCTTGTTCGAGCTGGTCTGCCAGCAGGTCGGCGTCGCGCTTGGTCGACGTAAACACGATGGCCTGGTCGAGCGAATCGTTGCCGAGCAGGTGCGTGAGCAGACGGTCCTTGTGGGCGCGGTCGTCCACATAGTGCAGCGTTTGCTCGATGTTTTCGTTGGTGCGTTGGTCGCTACCACGCGTGATCTCGATGGTTTCCGGATCGCGCAGAAGACGACGCGTGATTTCACCCATGCGGCCGTCGATCGTTGCCGAGAACAGCAACGTTTGACGCGCTTCCGGCGTGGCGTCGACGATGGTCTGGATGTCGTCGATGAAGCCCATATCGAGCATGCGGTCGGCTTCGTCGAGGACCAGCATCATCAGTTGCGACAGATCGATCTTGCCGCTGGAGATGTGGTCGAGCAGACGGCCCGGCGTCGCCACGATGATCTCCGGCTGCTTCGCCAGCATTTCGAGCTGACGCGGGTAGGGCATGCCGCCCAGGATGCTCACCGTGCGCAGACGGCGCAGTTGCTTGCCGTACGTATCTGCAGCGGTCGACACCTGTTGTGCCAGTTCACGCGTCGGCGTGAGCACGAGCAGCAGCGGTTGCGCGGCGACGCGGCGCACGCGCTGTCCCTTGCGGGGCTTCTCGCCCGGGGCGGCCGGCTGGTTGCGCGGATGCGCGGCCGGTGCGGTGCGAGCGCTCAGTTCGCCACTGGCTTGCATTTCTGCGAAGCGGTGGATGGCCGGCAGCATGAAGGCGGCCGTCTTGCCCGAACCCGTGGGGCTCGACACCAGTAGATCGCGACCGGCAAGCGCGGCGGGAATCGCACGCTGCTGGACAGGCGTCGGGTGGGTGTAACCGGCGGTGTTCAGGGCCGAGAGAATGGCTTCGTTCAGGCCGAGTTCGGCGAACGTGGGCTTACCGTCGTTGTTGTCGGCAGTAGCGACGTCAACGGACGCGGCGGATGCGGCAGCGCCGTTTTCAATTTCTTCGGACGACGGGAAATACGTCTGCGCGATGGCAGACAGCTTGGAAGGCTGTTCCATGAATCCTCTTGCGGATTAAGGGTTATGTCGGGGCGTTGGCGCCAATCGGCAAACCCAATTCGTCGCAAGCAGGAAGCAAATCGCGGATGGGGCAGAAAGCGGATCGAAATCCGTATCGTAAGCCGGGGGACGGTGGCGGGTCGTTCCTAAGAACGCCAGTACCGGCAAGAACTACAGCGGCTTATCACAGGATTGGGGCAAAACGCAGTTTTTCGTCGCCAGACGGGGTAACACTTGGTGCCCCGCGAAGCGAAGCGCGGATTATATACCCATTCCAGAAAAAATGCACGTTCGGATTTGCACGGGGTGGTGGGGCCGCCGTGGACGGGGCTCAACAGCGGGGCAATTGCGCGGCAAACCGGCCGGGGACGTCTCCCGGCGTCCGCCCCGGTATGCCTGGCGCGCAATCCCTTCATCCCGCTGGATTGCTCGCCGTGCGGCCGATTACAATAGCGCCATGTCATCGATTACGCTTCTTGCCCTCGACACCTCGACCGAGTTCTGTTCGGTCGCCGTGTATCGCCATGATCCCGCCAGCGGCGCAGCGGCCTTTGTGGCCGAACGCCATCTCGACACTGGCCCGGTTTCCAGTACGCACATTCTTCCCGCCGCCCGCGATGTCCTGCGCGAGGCTGGCCTGACGCTGGCCGATTGCGACGCAATTGCCTTTGGCGCAGGGCCGGGGTCGTTTACCGGACTGCGTACGGCCTGCGGCGTAGCGCAGGGGTTGGCGTTCGGTGCCGGGTTGCCGGTCGTACCCGTCGGCACGCTCGTCGCCTGTGCCGAAGCGGCGCGTGCCATGCGTGTGGGCACGCAGCGTGTGCTCGTCGCGCTCGACGCGCGCATGAATGAGGCCTACTGGGCCGATTACGTCTGGGACGACGCGACGCTCGACTGGCGCGAAGTGCAGGCCCCGTCACTGGATGCCGCCGAACAGGTGCGCGCACCGGACGCCGAATTTGTCATCGCAGGCAACGCAGTGACGGCCTTCGGCGAGCGTCTGCAGGCGAGCGCGCAGGCGCAGGCCGTGCTGGCCGACGCCATGCCGCGCGCCCGTCACGTCGCCGAACTCGCCGCCCGCGCATTCGCTCGCGGCGAGGCCATTCCGGCCGATCAGGCCATGCCCGTCTACATCCGCAACAAAGTGGCGCAGACGACCGCCGAGCGCGAAGCCATCAAGCAGGCAGGGGCGCAAGCGAGCGGCAAGGGGGCGTCCTGATGCGGCAGGCCGGACCGAATCACTATTCGCCGATGACACCGGCAGACCTCGACGAAGTTGTCGCGGTCGAAGTGCGCGCGTACCCGTTTCCGTGGACGCGCCAGAACTTCGCCGATTCACTGGATGCCGGGCATCAGGGCGTTTGTCTGCGGGCTGTCGACGGGACGTTGCTCGGGTATTTCCTGTTGATGCCGGTGGTCGATGAATCGCATCTGCTTAATGTTTGCGTCGTGCCCGAAATGCAAGGCAACGGGCTCGGCGTGCAGTTGTTGCAGGAGATCGTGCGTGTCTCTCGTGAGCAGGGCATGGGCGGGGTGCTGCTGGAGGTGCGTCCGTCCAATGTGCGGGCGTTACGCATTTACGAGCGTTTCGGTTTCGAGCAGATCGGCCGACGCAAGGGATACTATCCAGCGAGTGGGCGTCGTGAAGACGCCATTGTGATGCGCCTGTCGTGGGAGATCGATCGTGCCGTGGCCTAAAGCGATTCTTGAAGAGTTCGGGCTGTGGCCGGTGTGGATGTCCAACGACGCCGTGGCGAATGCGGCCCATGCGGCGCAGGCCGCCGATGTTACGGCTGCGGCGTCTGCCGGGCATGGCGACGTGGCAACGCTTGATGCGCCAGGGGCTGCGCAAAGCGACGACTTGCCGCCGTGGGATGTCGCACCGTCAGCGGTGCCATCAGGCGCGCCAGTGAGTGCCGCACGTCCTGCTGCCCGTCCGTCCGCGTTCGACGATGCGCCCGCGCGTCCTGCGGCTCCGACACCTCCCGCGCCGCGCGACTTCGCGCCGACGCCGGTAGCACGGGAGACTTCGCGTCGCGCCTCCGCCGACATGCCGCCCGACGACATCCCGATGTGGCTGGACAGCGAAGGCAACGGTGATGGCGACGCCGCCGCCGATGCCGCGCTCTGGTCGATCGTACGCGATGCGGGCGAGGACGCGCCGTCGCGTCCTGCATTGCCGGGCGTGGAGACGCTGGACTGGGAAGCGCTCACGGAACGCGTTGCCGGTTGCCGCTTGTGCGGTTTGTGCGAGAAGCGCACGCAGACAGTCTTCGGCGTTGGTGACCGCGAGGCCGACTGGCTGCTGGTGGGCGAAGCGCCCGGGCAGCAGGAGGACTTGCAAGGTGAGCCGTTCGTCGGTCAGGCGGGTAAGCTGCTCGACAACATGCTGCGGGCGTCGGCGTTGCGGCGAGGCGAGAACGTGTACATCGCCAACGTGCTCAAGTGCCGCCCGCCGAACAACCGCGATCCGGAACCGGCTGAAGTGGCGAGTTGCGAGCCTTATCTGAAGCGTCAGGTCGCGTTGCTCAAGCCGCGCGTGATCGTGGTGATGGGCCGCTTTGCGGCGCAGAGTATTTTGCGGACGCAGGCGAGCATCGCCAGCTTGCGCGGACGCGTGCATGAGTACGAAGGGGTGCCGGTGATCGTGACGTACCATCCGGCCTATCTGTTGCGCAGTCTGCCCGACAAGGCCAAGGCCTGGACGGATTGGTGCCTGGCGCGGGCTACCTATGAGGCCGTGTGCGAAACGACTCCGGACCACAAGCCTACGGCGAACTGATCGAAACGCTGCGCGAGGCGCCGGTGCGCGACCTCGCGTGGTTATTGTTGTCCGCCGATCTGCTCAGTGCCGCCCGATTCCCGGCGGCATTGGCGCACTTCAACGCCGAACCCGTCTTCCCCTCTCAAATCCTTCACGACTGGCTGCTCGCCTGTGACGCCGATCCCGCGCCGTTGCACGAGATGATGGCGCGCGGCGAAAGCCACCGTCTGGGGCGCTATGCAGAGCAACTGCTGCATTTCGCGTTGCTGCATAGCCCGCACTTCGATCTGCACGCCGCCGGTTTGCAGGTTCGCGACGCGCGTCGCGGCAACATGACGCTTGGAGAGTGCGACTTTCTTATGACGCGTCTCGCCGATCGCCAGTTATTGCATTGGGAACTGGCGGTGAAGCTGTATCTGTTCGTTCCGCCGGAGGCGTCGGAGTCGCCGGAGACAGCGGGTACGCTCGACGAGCGCGCCCTCCAGTTCCGTTGGCTGGGACCTAATCTCGCCGACAGTCTTGCAGACAAGGTGGCGCGGTTGCTCGGCCATCAATTGCGCCTGACCACACTTGACGCCGCGCGCAGTGCGCTGCCTGCCGATGGGCCGTGGTTGCCTCAGGTGTATCTCAAGGGATGGCTGTTTCATCCGCTCGGGCAGCAGGGGCGGCTGCCGCAACTGGTGTCCGAGGGACATGGTAGAGGCTGGTGGGCGACGCTCGATGCGTGGTGGTCGCACGCGCAATCGGTATCGCCACATCAGGCCTGGGCCATGCTGCCACGCGCGCGCTGGCTTGCGCCCGCACGCGTCGAAGCTTCGACGGTGCTCTCGCCGGAAGCCATGCGTGCCCGCATCGAGACGCACTGGCATGAGCGTGGGGTAGCAGAGCCGCTGCTGATCGTTGCGTTGAGAAGAGGCGCTGGCGAGGAAGTTGACGGAGCCTGGTTCGAATGCGAGCGGGGTTTCATCGTCCCCGACTTCTGGGCGCCGCGTGCACGGCATCGCATCGAAGAGCTGAGTGAGCGGGCAGACGCCGCAGCGCGACGCGCACTGGCGCAAAGTGCCGACGACGCGCCATCGATCTGACGCCGGATCGGTGATCGCGCCGCCGCCGCTTCCTGATCTGTCGCTCAGTCTTTCGGCCAGACGGCGTGGAAGTGGTGAACCGGCCCGATGCCTTTGCCGATCTGAAGTTCGTCGCTGGCGGCAAGCGCGCCGTTGAGGTACGCCTTCGCGTCGCGCACGGTGTCCGACCAGTCGTTGCGACGCGGGCGGAGTGCGGCGAGCGCGGCGGAGAGCGTGCAGCCCGTGCCGTGCGTGTTATGGGCTGCAATGCGCGGTGCGTTGAACCGCTCGACGCCAGTCGCACTCACGAGCCAGTCCGGGCTGAGATCCCCCGCCAGATGACCACCCTTGACCAGCACGTTGCGAGCGCCGAGCGCGCGCAGTGCCTGTGCCTGGCGCTCCATCTCGGCTTCGTCCGTCGCGGCTTCTACCCCCAGCAATGCTGCCGCTTCCGGCAGATTCGGCGTGATGATGTCGGCCAGTGGCAGCAGTACGTCGCGCAAGGCCGCGACCGCATCCGGTTGTAGCAGCGCGTGACCGCTCTTCGAGATCATGACCGTGTCGAGCACGACGAAGCGCGGCTTGTATTGACGCAGCCCGGCGGCCACGGCACGCACGACATCCGCATTAGCGAGCATGCCGATCTTGACGGCGTCGACCTTCAGATCCTGAAAGACGGCGTCCATCTGCGCCGTCACAAAGCTTGCGGGCGGCGTGTGAATGTCCGTCACGCCCTGCGTGTTCTGCGCGGTGAGCGCTGTAATCACGCTGGCACCATAGGCGCCGAGGGCTGAGAAGGTCTTGAGGTCGGCCTGAATGCCTGCGCCACCGCCGGAGTCGGAGCCGGCGATGGTGAGGGCGATGGGAATGGACGACTGACGTGCTTGGGAAGGCTGACGCAAATTCATATCAATGCTTGACTTCGCCAATGAGCGCGACCGAATCGAATTCGCGCTGATTGGCCTGGTGACGCTTCATGACGAGCCACATCGTTCCCGACACGAACACCCCGAAAAGAATGATCACGACCCCGACCGGCACATTGAACCAGATCAGCAGCGCGTAGAGGCACAGCATGATCAGCACCGACAGGTTCTCGTTGAAGTTCTGCACAGCAATGGAGTGGCCGGCCGAGAGCAGCACATGGCCACGGTGCTGGAGCAGAGCATTCATCGGCACCACGAAGAAACCCGCGAGCGCGCCGACGATGATCAGGAAGATATACGAGACGATCAGATACAGCGGCACCTTCCATTCGGTGCCCCAGGGCAGCAAGTCCTTCGAGAAGAAAGCCATGGCCATGACGGCGATCCCCATCGCAATGCCGACCGGCAGCACCGACAGCGAGCGCTTGAGCGGAATGCGCGAGGCGGCGACGATCGCGCCGATGGCCACGCCCACAGCCGACACGGCTTGCAGGATCGCACCTTCGGAAAGCGTCATGCCGAGGGCCTTTTCGGCCCACCGCAGCACGATGAACTGGAGCGTAGCACCGGCCCCCCAGAACAGGGTGGTGACGGCGAGCGAGATCTGGCCCAGCTTGTCGCGCCACAGCGTGACGAAGCAATCGGCGAAGTCGGAGATCAGCTTGATCGGATTGCGTTCCTGACGCGCATAGCGTGCGCCGGTATCGGGAATGCGCAGATTGAACAGTGCAGCAATTACATAAATGCCCATGATGATGATCATCGCGGCCATCGCCGGCGAGTTGATCACCTCAGGGGTGTGGTGCAGCACCCATGCGGATATGTGCGGACTGATGAGCGCGCCGCCGAGCACGGTGCCAAGAATGATCGAACTGACGGTCAATCCTTCGATCCAGCCATTCGCTGCGACGAGTTTCTCGGCGGGCAACAGCTCCGTGAGAATGCCGTACTTCGCGGGCGAGTACGCCGCTGCGCCGAAGCCCACCACGCCGTACGCAATCAACGGGTGCGAGCCGAACAGCATCATCAGACAGCCCACGACCTTGATCGAGTTGCTGATGAACATGACCTTGCCCTTGGGCATCGAGTCGGCGAACGCACCGACGTAGGCGGCGAGAATGACGTACGAGAGAACGAAGAAGAGTTTGAGCAGCGGTGTCATCCACTGCGGGGAATGCAGATCCTTCAGGAGTGCGATTGCGGCAATCAGCAATGCATTGTCGGCCAGCGACGAAAAAAACTGCGCGGCCATGATGGTATAAAAGCCTTTCTTCATCGGTACTTGAGTCGATCCCGTGCGGCGTAAAACTTGCGTGTCTCGGTTGTCGGAATCCGCGGTATCCCGTCAGGGATACCCATACGGGAAGAAACCGGGCTTAAACACAGGGGTATCTGCGCTCATCGGCCATGCAAAAGTCGCTAATGGACCGTATGTTCGGTCTTGAAGCCCCCGTGCCGGGCGCCCGGTCGCCCTCGGTCTGAGACCGATATTGTTATCGGGAAAAAGATTTCGGCAAAACAAGTTGTGCGCACGGCTTTATAACACGAAAATATGCCGATGCGTTATGCCGCCGGCCTGTGCTGGCGCAGCTTCCCCTAAGATTCGATCCTGCCATGCCTCGTCCAATCAAAGCTTCGATTCATACCGCAGCACTCGCTCATAATCTCGATGTCGCCCGCCGTCACGCCCCCAACAGCAAAGTCTGGGCGGTGGTCAAGGCCAATGCCTACGGACATGGCATCGAAAACGCTTACCCCGGATTGCGTGACGCCGATGGTTTCGGCCTGCTAGACCTCGAAGAGGCCGTGCGCCTGCGAGAGCTGGGCTGGGCCGGTCCCATTCTGCTGCTCGAAGGGTTCTTCAAGCCCGAAGATCTCGCCATCGTCGACAAGTACGGTCTGACGACCACGGTGCATAGCGACGAACAGTTGCGCATGCTCGAGACCACGCGTCTGACGAAACCGCTCAATATCCAGCTCAAGATGAACTCCGGCATGAACCGTCTCGGATTCGCGCCGGAGCGCTTTCGCGCCGCGTGGGAACGCGCGCGGGCCATTGCCGGTGTGAGCCAGATCGTGCTGATGACGCACTTCTCCGACGCCGACGGCGAGCGGGGCATTGCGCATCAGATGGAGACGTTCGAGCGTGGTGCTTGCGATGTGCCGGGCGAGCGCAGCCTGTCCAATTCGGCCGCCACGTTGTTCCATCCGGCCGCGCATGGTGCGTGGGTGCGTCCTGGCATCATGCTCTACGGTTCGTCGCCGAAGGGGCTGGAAGTGACGGCCGCGCAACTCGACCTTCAGCCGGCGCAGACGCTCGAAGCCGAACTCATCGGCATTCAGGACGTGCCTGCCGGTGGCTCCGTCGGCTACGGCAGTTCGTTCGTCGCGGAGACGCCGATGCGCGTTGGCACCGTGGCATGCGGTTATGCCGACGGCTATCCGCGCGTCGCGCCCACGGGCACGCCGATTCTGGTGGACGGTGTGCGCACGCGTACCATCGGGCGCGTATCGATGGACATGTTGTCGGTCGATCTCACGCCGGTGCCGCAGGCGCGCGTGGGAGCGTCCGTCGCCTTGTGGGGGCGCGGCCTGTGCATCGACGAAGTCGCCGCTTCGGCCGGTACGCTGGGTTATGAACTGATGTGTGCGGTGGCGCGTCGCGTGCCGATTCACGCCGTCTGAACCCCGCGACAGGATTGCCTGCATGGCTAAAGCCAAGACCGTCTATATCTGTACCGAATGCGGTGGCCAGACCCCCAAGTGGGCTGGTCAGTGTCCCAATTGCAATGGCTGGAATACGCTCGTCGAATCGGTGGCGGAGGCGTCTACCGGCCATCGCTACCAATCGCTCGCCAAGAGCACGCCGATTCGCAAGCTGGCGGAAATCGAAGCCTCCGACGTACCGCGTTTTTCCAGCGGCGTGAGCGAATTTGATCGCGTGCTGGGCGGTGGTCTGGTCGCGGGCGGTGTGGTATTGATCGGCGGCGACCCGGGGATCGGCAAGTCGACGCTGCTGCTGCAATCGCTCGCGCATCTCGCGCGTGAGCGCCGTGCGCTGTATGTGAGCGGGGAAGAGTCCGGTGCGCAGATTGCATTGCGTGCGCAGCGGCTCGGTCTTGGCGCAGCGGGTGAGGGCGGTGGCGAACTTGATCTGCTCGCCGAAATCCAGCTTGAGAAGATTCTCGGTGCGATCGAATCGGAGAAACCCGACGTCGTCGTCATCGACTCGATTCAGACGATCTATTCCGAAGCGCTGACGTCGGCCCCGGGATCGGTCGCGCAGGTGCGCGAGTGCGCAGCACAACTGACGCGCACCGCCAAGCAGAGTGGCGTGACGGTCATCATGGTCGGCCACGTGACGAAGGAAGGCAGTCTCGCCGGGCCGCGCGTGCTCGAACACATTGTGGACACGGTGTTGTACTTCGAAGGGGATACGCATTCGTCGTATCGTCTGGTCCGTGCGTTCAAGAACCGCTTTGGCGCTGTGAATGAGCTGGGCGTGTTTGCGATGACGGAAAAGGGCCTGCGTGGCGTGGCCAATCCTTCGGCGCTGTTTCTTTCGCAGCATGAGCAAAGCGTGCCTGGTTCGTGCGTGCTGGTGACGCAGGAGGGCACACGGCCGCTGCTCGTCGAGGTGCAGGCGCTGGTCGATACGGCGCAGGTGCCGAATCCTCGACGTCTGGCTGTGGGGCTGGAGCAGAACCGTCTGGCGATGTTGCTGGCAGTGATGCACCGTCATGCGGGCATTGCCTGTTTCGATCAGGACGTGTTTCTGAATGCCGTCGGCGGCGTGAAGATTACCGAACCGGCGGCCGATCTCGCAGTGTTGCTCGCGATTCACTCGTCATTGCGCAACAAACCGCTACCGCGGGGCATCGTGGCGTTCGGGGAAGTGGGGCTTGCTGGGGAAATCCGTCCGAGCCCGCGTGGTCAGGATCGCCTCAAGGAGGCGGCCAAGCTGGGTTTCTCGATTGCGATCATTCCGAAAGCGAACGCGCCGAAGCAGCCGATCGACGGACTGGAAGTCCACGCGGTGGACCGTCTGGAACAAGCCATCTCGGTCGTGGCCGGACTGTAGTTCACGTTCGGACTAATGTTGCGCGACGCTTCGGCACATCGCGTGCCGAAGCGAGCGGCCTCGTGGCATTAACTGCCGCCGAGCGCCGCGCTGGCGGAGGCAAGCGCCTCCGTCTGTGCCTTCAGGGTGGGTTCGAAATCGCTCACCCACTTCATACGCGTCAAATCGAGCTGGATCAGTTCCACGAGCTGCTCGGCGTGTGCATTGGACCTCATTCCCTCGCGCTGGAGCGACTGATAGGTCACGCTGCGCGCTTGAGCGCCTGCATCGGTGCCAGCGCTCAGCCACGTTTCCTTATGCAGTAACTGCGTACCGAGGGCATGCATGCGCGCAATCAACGTCTTCTCGACGGGGGCGTTTTGCCCGATCAGTTCCGCAAGCGAAGCGAAGGCGGTGCGGAAAGTGTCTGCCTCTCGATTTCTCACGGTCGCCATGGTTTTCAAGTGCGAGACCATCGCGCGGAAGATCGCCTGATGTTCGACAAGCCGTGGCGCTGAGTCGACATCGTTGGCGGCTTGCGGCGCTGCCGTGGAGCCTTCCGCATATAGGCGACGCCACTCGTCGAGCAGGTCATCCATCGAGACGTGCGACAGGAAGTGCATTTCTCCGGCAAGTTCACCCAACGCGGCCGAGCTGGTGGGCGTTCCCGCAGACGGTGGCTTGGATGCGCTCAGTGCTGCCTGGGCGAGTCCAAGCGCCGTGCGGTCCGCTTGAGCAAGTGTCTTAAGCACTGTCTCGATTGTCGTCATGGATGCGATCAGCGCATCCAGGCGTGCATCAATCGTTGATGTCGACATCGTGTTCAATTCGGTTTCAGATCTGTAGAAGGTATCGTCACGACACCTGTCAGACGATCTGCTCCATGGCTTCCTGCGCTTCGAGCCATTCGGCTTCCACGTCGGCGAGTCTGGCGGTTACATCGGCCTGCTGCTTGAGGCTATCGGTCAGGAGCGATTTCTTCGCTTCTTCGTACGTAGCGCTGTCGGCGAGGATGGCATCGAGCCGAGCCTTCTCGTCCGATAGTTGGCTCATCGACGCTTCGAGTTTTTCGATCTTGCGCTGGAGCGGCTTGCGCAGTTGCGACAGACGCTGGCGTTCCTGCGCCTCGGCGCGCTTCTGATCGCGGCGATTGACGCCATCGTCGCCACTCGCGCTATCGCCCGCGCCGCTGCTGGCTTCGCGTGCGGCGGCGCGCTGATCGGCTGAGTGTTGCAGCAGCCAGTCGCGGTAATCGTCGAGATCGCCGTCGAACGGCTTCACTTCGCCGGAGGCCACGAGCAGGAACTGATCGGTCGTTGCGCGCAGCAAGTGCCGGTCGTGCGAGACGAGAATCAGCGTGCCGTCGAACTGTGCGAGCGCCATCGTCAGGGCGTGGCGCGTTTCCAGATCCAGGTGATTGGTCGGTTCGTCCAGCAGCAGAAGGTTCGGCTTTTGCCAAATGATGAGCGCGAGCGCCAGACGCGCCTTTTCGCCGCCCGAGAACGGTGCGATGGACGACGTCGCCATATCGCCTCGGAAGTTGAACCCACCGAGGAAGTCGCGCAATTCCTGCTCGCGTGTATCGGGTGCGAGACGCTGCAAGTGCTGCAACGGCGAATCGTCGTGACGCAAGGTTTCGACCTGATGTTGCGCGAAGTAGCCGATCTGTAATCCCTTGCCGGTCTTCACGTCTCCGGCAAGTGCTGCAAGCGTACCGGCAAGCGTCTTGATGAGCGTCGATTTCCCTTGGCCGTTCGCGCCGAGCAGGCCGATGCGTTGCTCGTTCTGCACCGACATCGTCACATGTGGGAGGATCACCTTTTCGCCGCCATCATCGAGACGATAGCCGCAGCGAACGCCTTCGAGTACGAGCATCGGATTCGGTGCGCTGTCGGCCGGCCGGAATTCGAACGTGAACGGCGACGCGACGTGTGCGGGCGCGATGCGCTCCATCTTTTCGAGCGCTTTCATGCGGCTCTGCGCCTGACGTGCCTTGGTCGCCTTCGCTTTGAAGCGCGTGATGAACGATTCGAGGTGCGCAATTGTCTTCTGCTGTTTATCGAAGGCGTTCTGTTGCAGCGCCAGTTGCTGGCCGCGCGTGATTTCGAATTGGCTGTAGTTGCCGCCGTAGCGCTTGATCTGCTGGTTCTCGAGATGCAGGGTGACGTTACAGACTTCGTCCAGAAATTCGCGATCGTGGGAAATCACGATTAGCGTGCCTGCGTAACGCTTGAGCCAGTCTTCGAGCCAGACGATAGCGTCCAGATCCAGGTGGTTGGTCGGTTCGTCGAGTAGCAGCAGATCGGACGGACACATCAGCGCTTGCGCCAGATTCAGACGCATGCGCCAGCCGCCGGAGAAGCTGGCAACCGGCAACTGCGTTTGCGCGAGCGTGAAGCCGAGGCCGAGGAGCAAGGCTTCTCCGCGTGCCGGGGCGGTGTAACCGTCGGCGTCGGCGAAGGCGGCGTGGGCTTCACCTTGGGCGTGTCCGTCGTGGGCGGCTTCGGCGGCGGCGAGCTTCGCTTCGATCTCTCTGAGTCGAGTGTCGCCATCGAGCACGTAATCGAGCGCTGTGCGATCGACGGCAGGCGTCTCCTGCATGACGTGTGCGACGCGCCAACTGCTGGGCACGAAGGCGTCGCCGCTATCAGCGTGCAACTGGCCGCGCAATAGCGCGAAGAGCGTGGACTTGCCTGCGCCGTTCGCGCCGACGAGGCCGACGCGCTCGCCGGGATTCAGCGTGACGGAGGTGTCTTCGAAGAGCGACTTGGTGCCGCGGGCGAGGCTGAGGTGTTCGAATCGGATCACAGCGAAAGGGAATAGGGAGGGGCGAACCAAGCCGTCGCAACCGCGCGGCGAAAACGCGTATTTTACCGGGTGTGGCGAGATTGGCGGAGGAATGCGGGGGAATCGGTGATGCGGGCGGCGTGAATGCATGACATGCGACGCGTGTCATGCATTTCGGAGATACGCGAATGGCAGTAACGCGCCTTGTCAACGGATCTTGAACGCTCGGAAGTTGCGAAAAGCGATATGTACAACGCCGGGGACGAGCTCGTGCTCCTCTGAAAGCTGGATCGGATCAGGTACGTTCACAATCATTGTGTTTTCGGGGGCATTGTCAGGCCTCGGTATGCCGTCTCCGTCACCGCCAGGATCGTAGACATAGAATTGCATCTTCTTCGAAAACTGCGCCTCGTAAGTGAGTCGGTGGGAGCGCGTACGCCAGTAAGGCACGGCCGTGGCGTTCAGTATTAACCACAGGCCCTGTTCCGACTCTCGGTGTGGATGTAGCCAAAACGAGCAGTGGAAGTGGCGATATATGCCCTCGATCGGTGCGCCGTGTTCATCCGAAACGCGAAAGTCAAATGACACGCCGTACTCGCCCCCGGCTTGCGGGATAACCCAGATCTGCTCAAGCTTTGTTGATTCTTCAGGCGTGAGCGCTGGCGAGAATACGGCGACGTTCCCGCCCTCCTGTTGAGTCATATGGATGCGGGTGGGATCACCTACTACACGCCACCCGTCAAAATTGCCCGTGGCGAAATCGCCGTTGGCCAGAATCTCTCCCTTCTTGCCTTCCATGGTGTGCATGACGAACCTCGCGGTTGAAGGTGCCTGGAATCAGGCGGCCTTGAACAAGGAGACATCACGAACGGCATAGGGGCAGTCACCGACGTCGAAATCGGCAGGCAAGACGAGATCGGGGCTTTCATCGATGACGTCCAGTTGTTGGTAGCCCTCTCGTCCGATCGGGGGCGAGCGTAGCGCATCAGGGCGGCCGTTCTCGTTATTGAAGTAAATTTCGAATCGCATTCTGCCTCGGTCTTTCAACGAGAACCGATACACGGACTTGCTCCAAAATGGCACGGCCACCGGGTCGAGAATGACCCAGAGGCCGTCCCCTCCGTCGTGCGGGTGAAGCCACAAATGAATGCTCGTCTTTCGCGTGATATCCGGAAACGCATCCCCGCGTTTATCGGACGTCCGAAGCCAGAACGAAAAAATGTATGAACCGCTCGCTCGCTCCCGAACTACTTCCTGGCGAAGTAGGACGCGGGCGTCGTAGGGAACGGGCATGATTACGGCAACGTGCGTGCCTTCCTGTCGCGCGAGGAAAATGTCCTCGGGGTGGGTGACGCTCCAACCCGCAAAATCGCCCGTGGCAAAGTGCCCGTTGGTCAACAGTTCGCCGGTACTTTGTTGGTCGGCCATGTCAGCCTCCTTGTTAAGGTTCCGATAGGTTCGGCACCGTCGGAACACGCGCGTTACCCCGTCGTCGAACGGAGCATCTCCCGGTCCGGCAATACGTTCAGCGGATCGTTTGTGTGAATCTATGCGCGGAAGACGTGGCGCGTCACCTGTCAACGTTGACAGGTGGCGTGCGGAGCGAGATCTGGTGGAAGACTAAGAATAAGGCTAGGAGTCTTTGCGCTCAGGCAGCCTTGAACAATGAGACGTGACGAATCGCATATGGCCAATCGCCGACGTCCGAATCGGCGGGCAAGACGAGTTCGGGGCTTTCATCGACGACGGCTAGTTGTTCGTAGCCTTCGCGCTCGATCGGCGTGAAGTGTTGCGCATCGGGGCGGGCGTTATAGTTGTTGAAGTAAATTTCAAATTGCAGGGTGCCTCGGTCTTCCAACAAGAAGTGATAGACCCGCCTCCCCCAAAATTGCACGGCGGGTGGGTCGAGCCTGTACCAGTATCCGACCCCTTCGTCCAACGGGTGCACCCATAAGTGAACGTTCGTGTTTCGCGCGATACCCGGAACCGCGTTTCCTCGCTTGTCGGACGTCCGAATCCAGAACGTAAGAATGTATTTACCGCTTGCGCGCTCCTGAGTCACTCGCTGGCGAAGTGAAATGCCGCTGAGGTAGGGAACAGGCATTAAAACAGCAACGTGCCCGCTTTCCTGTCGTGCAAGGAAAATTTGCTCGTGATCGGAGACGCTCCAGCCGAGGAAATCGCCGTTAGCGAACTGGCCATTGGTCAGCAGTTCTCCGGTACTTTGATGTTCGGCCATGATAGCCTCCTGAGTAAGGCACCGACGGACCCGGCACCATCGAAGCGCGCATATGATCTCGTCACCGAACGGGCATCTCCCGGTTCGGAAAGACGTTCTACGGATCGTCTGAGTGAGACTATGCGCGGGAGATGCGGGGCGTCACCTGTCAACGTTGACAGGTGACGTGCGGTGCGGGATCTGGCGGGAGAAAGAGGGTAAGGCGAGACGAAGGGGGCATGCCCCCGGACCCTAGAGAATCGGTGCAAACAACCTTGCGACGCGCATCACGATCTGACGCCATCGCGGAATCTTCCGGAAGTCGTCTTTATCGAGCAGCCCGGCGTGCTCGAAGTCATGCGTGAGCATAAAGGCGACGTCATCGGCGAAACCACGGTCCACCGTGAGCAGCATGATCTCGAAGTTCAGGCGGAACGACCGGTTGTCGAGGTTTGCGCTTCCGACCGCCGCCGCGTTGTCGTCGATCAGGACGACCTTCTGATGGATAAAGCCGTGGTGATAACGATAAACGTTGATGCCACTGCGCGCCGCCTCGTAGGCATACGACGTCGTCGCCTCGAAGACCACATAATGGTCCGCCCGGTCCGGAATCAGTATGCGCACATCGACACCGCGCAGTACCGCCAGGCGCAGCGCGGCGAATACGGCTTCGTCGGGGACGAAGTAGGGCGTAGTGAGCCAGATACGCTTTTGTGCGGCATTGATCGCCGTCACGAAGAAGAGCGAGGACGTCTCCAGTCGATCCGCGGGGCCACTCGGCACCACCTGACAGTGCATGTCTTCGCCGGACGCGACAGGTTGACGATTGAGCTCCGGCACCATGCCCGTACACCAGTGCCAGTCTTCGGCAAAGGCGCGCTGAATACCCACCACTGCCGGTCCACGCACGGAAATGTGCGTGTCACGCCACGGCGCAAGCGGCGGCTTCTCTCCGAGGTATTCCACCCCGACGTTGTGCCCCCCGATGAACGCTTCGTTGCCGTCGATCACCACGATCTTGCGGTGATTGCGGAAATTCAGCTGAAAGCGATTGACGAAGATGCCGCGCTTTTTGGCTGCGAACTCATGCACCTGCACGCCACCCTCGCGCAGCTTCTGACAATAGCTGCGCGGCAGGTCGTGGCTGCCGATGCTGTCGTACAGGAGATAGACCTTCACGCCCGTTGCGGCGCGCGCCAACAGGCGAGCGGATAGGGCGCGACCGAGCGCATCGTCCTTGACGATGAAGAACTGAACGATGACGTAATCGCGCGCGCGGTCGATCGCGGCGAAGATGGCGTCGAACGTGGCGCGTCCGTTGACGAGCAACCGGACGCGATTGCCTGCCACGAACGACATCCCGGTCATGGCCGTGAGCGCCGCAAACTCCGGGTGCGCTTCCATCGCGACAGGCGGCTCGCCGCTCCACTGCGTCTCGCCCATTCGGGATTGCAGCACCTCATTGCGCGCCCGGCGTGCTTCCACGTAGCCGATGAACTTCGAGCGTCCGAGAAACAGATAGGGGATGAGCGTGAGATAGGGCATCGTCACGAGCGAGACGGCCCAGGCGACGGCACCCTGCGAAGTGCGCACCGTCAGAACTGCATGGATCGCGGCGGCGATCCCCAATGCATGGAGACAGGCGACGGCAAAGCCGACGTCGAGCCAATTGAGCACCATGACGGTTCAAATACCTCCATGCCGTGAGTCGCGCCGACTCGGGACCTTGAGTGTAACCGGGGTGCGCGAACTTAGGCGAGGGCTCGCGGCGCTGACGACAATATCGACATTGAAGTCAGGGCATGCGAGCCCGCGAGGCCAAACGTAGCCGCAGCGATAACAGCGTTACGGCAGATCGGCAGCCTGCACCAGGAAGACCATGTCGTCGCCGGCGCTGGTGGCCAGCCACGTGATCGGCAAATCAGGGAACGCCGCTTCGACAAAGTGACGCTCGTTACCGATTTCCACGACCAGCACGCCGTCGTCCGTCAGGCGTTCGCGTGCTCCTGCGATGATCCGTCGCACGACGTCCATGCCGTCGTCGCCACCGGCAAGCGCCAGGCGAGGCTCATGACGGTACTCCGCCGGGAGCACCTGCATCGAGCCTTCGTTGACGTAGGGCGGGTTGGTGATGATGACTTCGTAGCGCTTGCCGTCCGGCAGCGGCGCGTACAGGTCGCCCAGATGCAACGCGACACGGTCGTCGAGACCATAGTCGGCCACGTTGATCTTCGCCACATCCAGCGCATCGTGCGAAATGTCGACGGCGTCGATCTGCGCGGCCGGGAACGTCTCAGCGGCGAGGATCGCCAGGCATCCGGAGCCGGTGCACAGTTCAAGCACGTCGGCGACGTCGTCGGGGTGATTGACCCACGGCTGCAATGCGTCTTCGAGCAATTCGCCGATGAACGAGCGCGGCACGATGACCCGCTCGTCCACATAGAACTGATGGCCGTGCATCCACGCTTCGTTCGTGATGTACGACGCGGGAACGCGCTCGCCCGCGCGACGGTTGATGACCGACAGCGCGCGCTCGATTTCTTCCGGCAGCAAGCGGGCGTCGAGGAACGGGTCGAGCGTGTCGATGGGCAGGTGCAGCGTGTGCAGCAACAGATATGCGGCTTCGTCGTACGCCGTAGCGGTGCCGTGTCCGAAGGCCAGCTCGGCCTCGGTAAAGCGTGAGACCGCGTAGCGCAGCAGGTCGCGCAACGTCTGGAACGGGTGGGTCTTCTGAGTCGTCATGATGGATTAGCCGTGTGCCCGTGTCTTATGCCACCAGACGCTTCAACACGCCGCGATAGACGTTCTTCAGCGGTTCGATGTCGGCGATCGCGATGTGCTCGTCGATCTTGTGGATGCTGGCATTGCACGGGCCGAATTCGATGACCTGCGGGCAGATGCGTGCGATGAAGCGACCGTCGGACGTGCCGCCCGTGGTCGACAGTTCCGTATCGAGGCCGGTCTCTTCACGGATGGCGCTCGACAGCGCGTCCGACAGGTCGCCACGCGGCGTGAGGAACGGCTGACCGCTGATCGACCAGTCGAGCGTGTAGGTGAGGCCGTGGCGCTCAAGCAACTCATGCACGCGCTGCTGAAGGCCATCGGACGTGCTGGCGGTCGAGAAGCGGAAGTTGAACATCACCGTCAGTTCGCCCGGAATGACGTTGGTCGCACCGGTGCCTGCGTGAATGTTCGAGATTTGCCACGTCGTGGGCGGGAAGTATTCGTTGCCGTTGTCCCACACGGTCTGTGTCAACTCGGCGAGTGCCGGGGCAAACAAATGCGTGGGGTTCTTGGCGAGATGCGGATAAGCGATGTGGCCCTGCACGCCTTTGACGACGAGCTTGCCGGACATCGAGCCGCGACGGCCGTTCTTCACCATGTCGCCGAGGCGCTGGCTGGACGTCGGTTCACCGACCACGCAGTAATCCAGACGCTCGCCACGTGCCGTCAGGGCTTCGACAACTTTCACCGTACCGTCGGTGGCGGGGCCCTCCTCGTCGCTCGTGAGCAGAAAGCCGATGGCACCGGCGTGATCCGGGTGCTGAGCGACGAATTCCTCCGAGGCGACGACGAACGCGGCCAGCGACGTCTTCATATCGGCCGCGCCGCGACCGTAAAGCATGCCGTCACGATGCGTGGGCGCAAACGGATCGGAATGCCACTGCTCGACCGGGCCGGTCGGCACAACGTCGGTGTGGCCCGCAAAGACGAGCAGCTTGCCGTCGGTGCCGCGCGTGCCGCGTTTGACCGCCCACAGGTTGGTCACGCCATTCGAGGCGATGGTTTCGCAGGCAAAGCCGATGGCCGAGAGGCGGCGCGCCAGAATAGCCTGGCAGTCGCGGTCTTCGGGCGTCACCGAATGACGGGCGATCAGTTGCTCGGTAAGCGCCAGCGTGGCGCCTTGGGAGGAAGTCATGAAATCAGAATCGTGAGGCGTAACTGTCGGGCGTGAAGCCCACGGAAACCTTGCCTTCGGCCATCAGCACAGGGCGCTTGATGAGCGAGGGATTTTCGATCATCAGGGTGCGGGCGACGGACTCGTCGGCGGCGGCCGCCTGTTGCTCCGGCGTGAGCTTGCGCCACGTCGTGCCCTTGCGGTTGAGTAGCGTTGACAAAGGCACTTGTGCGAGCCACGTGCCCAGCAGTGCGTCGCTCACGCCCGCCTTCTTGAAGTCGTGGAAGTCGTACGCGACATCGTGCTCGTCGAGCCACGTGCGCGCCTTCTTCACGGTATCGCAGTTGGGAATGCCGTACAGCACAGCGGTCATTGCCGGTACTCCTGAGATGGCGATTGCAAAACATTAGGCACAACAACGTCGATGCGAACATCGACGCGGACTTCATAGCGCGAAGGTCAAAGCCCCCGCCGCAGCACCCGCTGCGACGTTGGCTCCTTGGCGCTTGCGCGGAATTATTCGCCGCGCAGCAGGTCGTTGATGGCCGTCTTGGCGCGCGTTTGCGCGTCGACCTTCTTGACGATCACGGCGCAATACAGGCTGTACTTGCCGTCCTTCGAGGGCAGGTTGCCCGGCACGACGACCGAACCGGCCGGCACGCGGCCGTAATGGACTTCACCCGTTTCGCGGTCATAGATCTTGGTCGACTGACCCAGATACACGCCCATCGAGATCACCGAGTTCTCTTCGACGATCACGCCTTCCACGACTTCCGAGCGGGCACCGATGAAGCAGTTGTCTTCGATGATGACCGGGTTGGCTTGCAGCGGCTCAAGCACGCCGCCGATGCCGACACCGCCCGACAGGTGAACGTTCTTGCCGATCTGGGCGCACGAACCGACGGTGGCCCAGGTGTCGACCATCGTGCCTTCGTCGACGTATGCGCCGATGTTGGTGTACGACGGCATCAGCACGACGTTCTTGCCGATGAACGAACCACGGCGAGCCACGGCCGGCGGCACGACGCGGAAGCCGCCACGGGCGAAGTCTTCTGCGGTGTAGTCGGCGAACTTGCTCGGCACCTTGTCGTAGAACTGGCTGAAGCCGCCCGCGGGCATTACGGCGTTGTCTTCCAGGCGGAACGACAGCAGCACGGCCTTCTTGATCCACTGGTTGACGATCCATTGACCGTCTTGCTTCTGGGCGACGCGCAGCGCGCCCTTGTCCAGTTCGGCGATGACGTGGGAGACGGCTTCACGCACGTCGGCGGGCGCGGCCTTGGCCGAAATCTCGGCACGGTTTTCCCAGGCTTGATCGATAATGGTTTGCAGTTGTTGCGACATGGCGAGAATCAGTTGCAGTTGGAATTAAAGGGATTGGCAGAACTGCACGATGCGCTGGGCGCCTTCGGTGCATTCGTCCACATCGGCCACGAGGGCGATACGGACATAGTTCTCCGCAGGATTGGCGCCGTGCGCCGCGCGTCCCAGATAAGATCCGGGCAGGACGGCCACATTGTATTGCGCCAGCAACTGGCGCGTGAATTCCGTGTCCGACAGGCCGGTTTTCGCGTCGACCTTGGCCCACAGATAGAAACCGGCGTCGGGCAGCCGTACGTCGAGCACTTCGGCGAGCATCGGCGTGACCGTCTGGAATTTCTTCAGGTACTTGCTGCGGTTCAGGCGCACGTGCGCCTCGTCGTTCCACGCGGCGATGCTTGCGGCCTGCACGGCCGGGCTCATGGCGCAGCCGTGGTAGGTGCGGTACAGCAGGAATTTCTTGAGGATGGCGGCGTCGCCCGCCACGAAGCCAGAGCGCATGCCCGGCACGTTCGAGCGCTTCGAGAGGCTCGAGAAGACCACCAGACGCTCGAAGCCACGGCCCAGTTGATGGGCGGCAGCCAGACCGCCCAGCGGCGCGCGTTCTTCGTCGAAGTAAATCTCGGAGTAACACTCGTCGGACGCGATCACGAAGCCGTATTCGTCCGACAACTCGAACAAGCGCTTCCAGTCGGCCAGACTCAGCACGGCCCCGGTCGGGTTGCCCGGCGAGCAAAGGTAGACGAGCTGAACGTCGCGCCAGACGTCGGCCGGCACGGCGTCGTAGTCGGGAGCGAAGTTGCGCGCCGGATCGCTGTCGGCGTAATAGGGCGTGGCGCCCGCGAGCAACGTCGCGCCTTCGTAGATCTGATAGAACGGGTTCGGGCACAGCACGCGCGCGCCGGGTTTGCTGCCATCGACAACGGCCTGGGCGAACGAGAAAAGCGCTTCGCGCGAGCCCGTGACCGGCAGCACTTCGGTGGCCGGGTTCACGTTGGGCAGCGCGTAGCGGCGTTCCAGCCACTGGGCGATGGCCGCGCGCAGCGGTTCGCCGCCGGCCGTGGCCGGATAGTTCGAGAGACCGCCCAGCCCTTCGATCAGGGCTTCCTTGATGAACTGCGGCGTCGGATGCTTGGGCTCACCGATGCCAAAGCTGATGGCCTTGTAGGTATTGGCAGGCGTGACGTCCGCCACCAGTGTCTTCAGGCGTTCAAAGGGGTAGGGCTGGAGCTTGTCGAGTAATGGGTTCACTTGGATTCAAACAGACTCAGGGCTAGGGTTCGCAACGCCAGTCGAGGCGTTGTCGAGCGGATTCGGGCCACCCGCGAACGCACAGGGCGGCTGGGCGAGATAGGAGACGCACCGGCGCGCTGTGCGACACCGTGCCTTTCCTGCCTCAGATTCGACGGATCGCAGGCCGGGCATAGGCTGGCGCTTATCCGCTTCATCACGCCAAGGGGTTCCCGGACGCGTTCAAGAATGGCAAGATCGGCAAAGCGAAAATTATACCGTTACGGCGCCCACAAAGCGCGACCAGCGCGTAATTCAGCATATTCCGAGGCGCCAATGGGGCAAGTCTGCGGAGTATCTCAGGTTTTTCAGGAGTTAAGAGTATGACCGTAGCCGGCAACGGCGCGGGCGGCCCGGAATCCGCATCCGGCGCCTCCAGCACTTCCTTCGGCACCCGGGCAGCGCCCGCTCTGGCCATTCTTATCGGATCGTCCGTCTGGGGACTGGCCTGGTTCCCGTACCGCGTTCTGGCTCAGTGGGGCGTTGCAGCCGTGCCGGCCCAGATCTGCACGGCCACCGTGGCCATCCTGCTGCTCTCGCTCGTCTACCGACGCTCGCTCGGCACGCTGCGCTGGTCGTGGCTGCTTGTCGGCGTGGCGTTCGCCGGAGGCACGACCAACGTCGCCTTCGTATGGGGCACCACGCACGGCCATGTCATGCGCGTGTTGCTGCTTTTTTATCTGACCCCGGTCTGGACGGCGTTGTTCGCCCACTGGCTGCTGGGCGAGCGGGTCGGCCTGCGCGGTGTGGGGCTGATTGCACTGGCGCTGGGCGGCGCGGGGCTGATGCTCTGGTCGCCTGAGCTGGGTTGGCCGGTGCCGAACAATCCGGGGGAATGGGCCGGTGCCATCGCCGGGGCGGCATTTGCGCTCAATAACGTGCTGTTGCGGCGTGTCAGCCAGGCGTTGCCCGACGTTCCTGCCGAAATGCGCAGTTGGACGCTCTATCTGGGCTGTGTCGTGGGCGGTTTGCTGGTCTTGCCGTTCGACGGCGGGGCACAGGCCGGGCAGGCGGCGGTCTCGGCGCTCACGTCCAGTGCGGCGACCGCTGCGGTCGCGCTGGCGCTGGGTTGCACCATCGCCGTGACCAACGTCATCGTGCAATTCGGTCTGGCGCGGGTGCCGGCCAATCAGGCGGCGCTCATCATGCTCTTCGAAATCGTGGTGGCGGCAATATCGTCCTGGTGGCTGGCCAGCGAAGGCCTGGGGGTGCGGGAAATTGCCGGTGGGCTGTGCATTGTGGCGGCGGGCGTGCTGTCCGGAATATTGCCCGATTCACGACGTTGTAAATCCGCGACGGCGGGGGATGCGATGGTATGATGCGTACCGTCGTTGTAACGTCGTAAGCACGCCTAAAGCGGCAAAAATGCGGCAAGACAGCAGCAAGAAAAGTGGCCCGTGCACGCCAGCGTGCGCAGGCCCGACAGGACCAGCTAGCGCGTCTGCGTCTTTCCTATCATTCAATGACCGATAAAGCGAACCTGCCGTGCGTCTGACTTCCATCAAACTCGCTGGCTTCAAATCTTTCGTCGACCCGACGAACTTCGCGGTGCCCGGCCAGTTGGTCGGGATCGTCGGCCCGAACGGGTGCGGCAAATCCAACATCATCGATGCCGTGCGCTGGGTGCTCGGCGAGTCGCGCGCTTCCGAGCTGCGCGGCGAATCGATGCAGGACGTGATTTTCAACGGATCGACCGCCCGCAAGCAGGCGAGCCGCGCGAGCGTCGAACTGGTGTTCGACAACAGCGCCGGGCGCGCCGCCGGGCAGTGGAGCCAGTACGCCGAAATCGCCGTCAAGCGCGTGCTCACGCGCGACGGCACCTCCAGTTACTACATCAACAACCTGCCGGCACGCCGCCGCGATATTCAGGACATTTTCCTCGGCACGGGCCTTGGGCCGCGCGCCTACGCCATCATCGGCCAGGGGATGATTTCGCGAATCATCGAGGCGAAGCCGGAAGAGCTGCGCGTGTTCCTCGAAGAAGCCGCGGGCGTCTCCAAGTACAAGGAGCGCCGTCGCGAGACCGAGAACCGTTTGCAGGACACGCGCGAAAACCTGACACGCGTGGAAGACATTCTTCGCGAACTGGGCACCAACCTCGAAAAGCTTGAATCGCAGGCGGTCGTCGCCAATCGATTCAAGGACTTGCAACGCGACGGCGAAGAGAAGCAGCAGTTGCTCTGGCTGCTTCGCAAGAACGAAGCGCAGAACGAGCAGGAACGCCAGCAGCGCGCGATCGAGTCGGCGCAAGTCGATCTGGAAGCGCAGATGTCGCGTCTGCGCGGCTCCGAGTCCGATCTCGAAACGCTGCGCGCCGCGCACTACACGGCCACCGACGCCGTACAGGCCGCGCAGAGCGCCATGTACGAAGCGAACTCGGAAGTCAGCCGTCTGGAAGCCGAAATTCGTTACGTGGTCGAGTCGCGCAATCGGGTGCAGGCCCAGTTGGCGGCGCTGACCTCGCAGCGCGAGCAGTGGCAGGCCCGTTCGGCGCAATCGGAAGAGGAACTCGCACTCGCCGAAGAAGAACTCATCATCGCCGAGGAACGCGCGGCGACTGCGCAGGACCAGGCCGCCGATCAGAACGAGGCGCTGCCCGCGCTCGAATCCGGCTGGCGCGACGCGCAGAACCTGCTCAACGAGCAACGCAGCGAGATCGCGCAGGTCGAGCAGAATCTGAAACTTGAAGCCGCGCATCAGCGCAATGCCGATCAGGCGTTGCAGCAGTTGCAGCAGCGTCAGGAGCGTTTGCAGGGTGAAGCGCGCGGGCTCGACAAGCCCGACGAAGCCGAGCTTGAGATGCAGCGCGGCGACCTCGCCGAGCATCAGGCGATGCTCGAAGACGCACAGGCGGAACTGGCCGATGCCGAAGAGCGTCTGCCTCGGCTCGAGGCCGAGCGTGCCGAAGCGCAGGCGCGCGTGCAGTCGGAAGCGGCGACGATCGCTCAGCTTGAGGCACGTCTGACGGCGCTCAAGCAACTCCAGGAAAGTGTCCAGACGGAAGGCAAGGTGCAGCCGTGGCTCGACAAGCACGAGCTGGCGCAATTGCCGCGTCTTTGGAAGAAACTGCATATCGAGCCGGGCTGGGAGCCTGCACTCGAATCGGTGCTGCGCGAACGTCTCGCTGCGCTCGAAATCAGCAATCTCGATTGGGTGAAGGCCTTTGCGAGCGATGCGCCGCCGGCCAAGCTGGCGTTCTATTCGCCGCCGCCGGCCGCGCGTCCGATCGAAGCGCCGGCGTCGCTGCGCCCGCTGCTGTCGCTGTTGCGCATCGACGATCCGGGCCTGCGAGCCGTGCTGCAGGAATGGCTCGGTCACGTGTTCGTTGCCGACGATCTCGCGCAGGCGATGGTTGCCCGCGCACAGTTGCCGGAAGGCGCATCGATTGTCGTCAAGGCAGGCCATCAGGTCACTCGTGTCGGCGTCCAGCTTTATGCGGCGGACTCCGAACAGGCTGGTTTGCTTGCCCGTCAGCAAGAAATCGAGAATCTGGGTAAGCAATTGCGTGCGCAAGCATTGCTGTCGGACGAAGCCAAGTCGGCCGCCGTGCGTGCCGAGGCGGCATACAGCCAGGCGGCGCAGTCGCTGAGCGAAGTGCGCGGACGCGCCGAGCGGGCAACGCAACGCGTGCACGCCTTGCAGATGGATGTGCTCAAGCTCACGCAGGCGTACGAGCGCTACAACGCCCGCAGCACGCAGATCGACGAAGAACTGCGCGAAATCGCCGCGCAGATCGAAGAGCAACTGGCGATGCGCGCCGAGTCGGAGGCGAACTTCGAGCAAAGCGACGCGCGTCTGGCCGAATTGCAAGCCACGTTCGAAGACGGTCAGCTCGAATTCGAATCGCTCGACAGTCAGTTGTCCGATGCCCGCAATCGCGCCCGTGAACTGGAACGTCTGGCGCAGGAAGCGTCGTACGGCCAGAAGGGCATCGCCAGCAAGATCGACGAGCATCGCCGCAGCATTCAGACGGCGCTCGAACAGGCTGAGCGCCTTGTTGTCTCGATTGAGCAGGCGCAGGCGGAACTCGCGCTGATCACCGAGCAGACGGCCGAAAACGGTTTGCAGGACGCACTCGAACTGCGCGCCGAGAAGGAAGAAATTTTGGGTGCCGCCCGCATCGAACTCGACGCACTGACGCAAAAACTGCGTCAAAGCGACGAAGAGCGGCTGGCCGCAGAGCGTGGTTTGCAGCCCCTGCGCGATCGCATCACGGAATTGCAGTTGAAGGAGCAGGCGGCGCGCCTGAATCGCGAACAGTTCGTCGAGCAACTGACGACGGCCGAAGTGGACGAAGAGGCGCTCTCCGCGAAACTCACGGCGGATATGAAGCCGTCGTATCTGCAAGGTGAAGTCACGCGCATCAACAACGCGATCAACGCGCTCGGACCGGTCAACATGGCCGCGCTCGAAGAGTTGGAGACGGCGCGCGAGCGCAAGGTTTTCCTCGATGCGCAATCGGCCGACCTTAACGACGCCATCGAGACCCTCGAAGGCGCCATCCGCAAGATCGACGAAGAGACGCGTGTGCTGCTGCAAGGCACGTTCGACGAAGTGAACAAGCATTTCGGCGAACTGTTCCCGATGCTATTCGGCGGCGGCCAGGCGAAACTCATCATGACCGGCGACGAAATTCTCGACGCCGGTGTGCAGGTCATGGCGCAACCGCCGGGCAAGAAGAACTCCACGATCCATCTGCTGTCAGGGGGAGAGAAGGCGCTCACGGCCATTGCGCTGGTGTTCGGCATGTTCCAGCTCAATCCTGCGCCATTCTGTTTGCTTGACGAGGTGGACGCGCCGCTCGACGACGCCAACACCGAGCGCTACGCCAAGATGGTGGCGCGCATGTCGGACCGTACCCAATTCGTATTTATTTCGCATAACAAAATCGCGATGGAAATGGCCAATCAGCTCATCGGCGTCACCATGCAGGAACAAGGGGTGTCGCGGATCGTTGCGGTGGACATGGAGTCTGCGATCAATCTGGCCGAGATCGCCTGACCCCGCGCCTACGATGGAGAAGAGAGAGGAACGCCGCGCATGAATGAACTGCAGCTGAGCTTGATTGCCGCAGGGGTAGTGGTACTGCTTGGAGTGGTGGCCTATAACGCCTGGCAAGGCAGCAAGGCACGCGCGCGCATACCGCGTCGCATGCCGGTCGACGGCGCGGGTATCGACGCGACCGCCGGCACGCCCGACGCCGACGACGACCGCCCGTTCATCGAACCGACGCTGTCGCCGCCGCGCGTGCCCGCACAGTCGGGCGAGCGTCGCGAGCCGACGCTTGGACCGGCCGCCGCTGGCACGTCGGTGCAAGATGCTTTTGCTATCAACGAAGATGCCTGGGACGCCCCGCCGGCAGCGCGTAAGCGTGCCGCGCAGGAAGCGGCGGCGCGGGCTGCGGAAGGCGGCGAGTCGGACATGGTTGCCGACACAGTGCCCGTCGGGCCGCATGACGCCGATGAAGCACAACGCCGCGATGCGCAGGACGCGGCGGCTGCCAGCGCAGTCGCCCGCGTCGACGCCGAACTGGCCGCCGACGACACGGTAGACGCTGCCACGGCAGGTGCTGCCGCTAATGCCGCAGCGGCACCCGATGCCGAAGCGGTTGCGCTGCAAGCCGATGCTGTCTCGACATCCGCCGATGTGGTGGTGCCCGCTGCGGCAGCACCCGCAGCGCCGGTTGCAGACGCGCGTCCGGCGGTGCCGAGCGGTCCGCCGCCGATCATAGACGAACGCATCGACTGCGTCGTCGAGTTGCCGCTGGCGAACATGGTGGCGGCTGAACGACTGATGCCGCTGACGGTGCGCATGCGTCGCGCGGGCAGCAAGCCTGTGAACGTGGAGGGCCGCGTCGACGAAGCGTCCGCATGGGAGCCGATTCGCACGGGCGGCCGATATCACCAGCTGCGCATGGCCGTGCAACTGGCCAATCGCGCGGGCGCCCTCAACGAAGTCGAGTTCTCCGAGTTCTCGAATCTCGTGCAGACGCTGGCGGATGCCGTCGATGCCTTGCCTGAATTGCCCGACATGATGGAAACGGTCGCTCGCGCCCGTGAACTCGACAGCTTTGCCGCACAATGCGACGCCCAACTGTCGGTCAACGTACTGTCGGACGGCGCACCGTGGTCGGCCAATTACGTGCAGGCCGTAGCCACTCAGGACGGTTTGCTGCTCTCGCGCGACGGTATGCGTTTCGTCAAACTCGATTCGCGTCAGAATCCGGTGTTCATGCTGCAATTCGGCGACACCAACTTCCTGCGCGACGACCTGACTTACAAGGGCGGCGACCTGATCACCATGCTGCTCGACGTGCCGGTGGCCGACGAAGACCTCCTGCCGTTCCGTCTGATGTGCGATTACGCTCGTTCGATCGGACAACGTATCGGTGGCCGCGTGGTGGATGATCAACGCCGTCCGCTCTCGGATGCTGCGCTGCAAAACGTCGACAAACAGTTGCTCAAGCTGTACGAACGCCTCGAAGCGCGTGGTCTGCCAGCGGGTTCGCCCGTCACGCGCCGTCTGTTCAGTCAGTAAGTTCAGGGCGATTTGCTGCGTTCGGGCAAGGCCGGATTTACGCGGCCTGCCGCCGCATTCGATGCACGCCGTTCACCGTCGGGTGAGCGGCGTTTTTGTTCCGATGGATTGCACCTATCGACGACGCGCAACCGCGCACGTCGAAGGCATAATGTTCTGACTTCTCGTATCCCGAGTCTTGCACGCATGTCCCAAACTTCCGTTCCGGGTCAGGGCGCGAACGCCCCTACGCCAGCCGACGCTACGGCCGCCGCACAACGTGCCGCCGAGTTGCGCGCTGAGCTAGCCCGCCACAACCGCGCCTATTACGAAGACGACGCGCCGCTCATTCCCGACGCCGAGTATGACCGCCTCTTCGGCGAACTCGTCGCGCTGGAAAACGCGCATCCCGAGTTGCAACGGGCCGATTCGCCCACCCAGCGTGTCGGGGGCAAGCCCGTCGACGGATTCGCACCGGTGGTGCACCGTGTGCCGATGCTCTCGTTGAATAACGGGTTCGCCGATGAGGACGTCGAGGCGTTCGACCGACGGGTGAGTGACGGCTTGCGTCCCGATGCAGCGGGTGCTGCAGGGGCGGGTAATGCGTCATCCGGCGACCTGTTCGGCGCGCCGGTTGAATATGCCGCCGAGCTGAAGTTCGACGGTCTGGCTATTGCGTTGCGCTACGAACAGGGTGTGCTCGTGCAGGCTGCGACGCGCGGCGACGGCACAACGGGCGAGGATGTCACTGCCAACATCCGCACTATCAAGAAAATCCCCCTCAAGCTTAAGACCGACGACCCGCCCGAGGTGCTTGAAGTGCGGGGCGAAGTACTGATGTTCCGTGCAGACTTCGACAAGCTCAATGTGGCGCAGGAAGCGGCTGGCGAGAAGGTTTTCGTCAACCCGCGCAATGCGGCCGCGGGCAGTCTGCGCCAGCTCGATTCGAAGATTACGGCCAAGCGCCCGTTGTCGTTCTTCGCCTATGGCGTGGGGGAGCTGGTTGGCGTGCCGATGCCCGAGACGCACTCAGCCTTGCTCGACTGGTATGTGACGCTGGGTATTCCGGTCAACGACAAGCGGGAAGTCGTGCAGGGCGCGCAAGGACTGCTGAAGTTCTACCGCGAAGTCGGTGAGGCACGCGCCTCGTTGCCTTACGACATCGACGGCGTGGTCTACAAGGTCAACCGCCGCGACGAGCAGGATCGTCTCGGCTTCGTCTCGCGCGCCCCGCGCTTTGCATTGGCGCACAAATTCCCGGCGCAGGAAGCGCTGACGACCTTGCTTGACATCGAAGTGCAGGTGGGACGTACGGGGGCGATCACGCCGGTAGCGCGACTCGCGCCGGTGTTCGTTGGCGGCGCGACGGTGACGAATGCCACGCTGCACAACGAGGACGAAATTCGTCGCAAGGACGTGATGATCGGCGATACGGTGATTGTGCGTCGCGCGGGCGATGTGATTCCCGAAGTCGTCGGATCGGTGCTGGACCGTCGTCCGGACGACGCCCGCGCTTTCGTTATGCCGACTGAGTGTCCGGTGTGCGGTTCCGCCATCGAGAAGCTTCCGGACGAAGCGATCGCACGATGCACCGGCGGGCTGATTTGCGCCGCGCAGCGCAAGCAGGCGCTCCTGCACTTCGCGCAGCGTCGCGCACTCGATATCGAGGGGCTCGGCGACAAGCTGGTGGAGCAACTGGTCGATCAGCAGATCATTCGGACCCCGGCCGACCTTTTCAAGCTGGGCGTGGCCAAGCTCGCTGCGCTCGACCGGATGGCCGACAAATCGGCCTCCAATCTCGTCGCGGCGCTGGAGACGGCGCGTCATACCACGCTGGCGCGCTTTATCTTTGCGCTGGGCATTCGCCACGTCGGTGAAGCGACGGCGAAGGATCTCGCACGACACTTCGGCAAGCTCGACAACCTGATCGCCGTCTGCAAACGCGATTCCGATCTGACGGAACTGCTGGCCGTTCCGGACGTCGGACCGATTGTGGCCGAGTCGATCAACAATTTCTTCTGCGAAGATCATAATGTCGAAGTGATCGAGCAACTGCGAGCGGCGGGCGTCACCTGGCCGGAGTCGGAACCGGCAGCTGTCGCGCCGTTGCCGCTGGCGGGCAAGACGTTTGTGTTGACCGGAACATTGCCGACGCTCTCGCGTGACGAAGCGAAGGCAATGCTCGAAGCGCAAGGAGCAAAGGTTGCTGGCTCGGTGTCTGCGAAAACGGACTACGTGGTTGCGGGCGCAGAGGCGGGCAGCAAGTTGGCAAAGGCCGAGGCACTGGGCGTGCCCGTGCTCGACGAGGACGCTATGCGCGCGATGTTGGCCGCGCTTTGATGTGAGGACCGAACCGATGATTCGCGACATTCTGAAGATGGGCGATCCGCGCTTGCTGCGTATCGCCAAACCTGTCGAACAGTTCGGCACGCCCGAGTTGGACGAGCTTATTGCCGACATGTTCGAGACCATGAAGCATGCGAACGGCGCTGGGCTTGCCGCACCCCAGATCGGCGTCGATCTGCAAGTGGTGATCTTCGGCTTCGAGCACAACGAGCGCTATCCGGACGCCCCGGAAGTGCCTGAAACCGTGCTGATCAACCCGGTCATTACGCCGTTGACTCAGGACATGGAAGAGGGCTGGGAAGGCTGCCTGTCGGTGCCAGGGCTGCGCGGTATGGTCAACCGCTATTCGATGCTGCGCTACGAAGGATTCGATCAGCACGGTCACGCCATTGACCGCGTGGCAGAGGGCTTTCATGCACGTGTCGTGCAGCACGAGTGCGACCATCTGATCGGCAAGCTCTATCCAATGCGGATTACGGACTTCAGCAAGTTCGGTTTTACCGAAATCCTCTTCCCGGGGCTCGATCCGAATAGTGATGATTGAGTGCGATGCCGGGGTAGAGGTGTCGTTGATCTACGATTGAAGTTTCACCCCGGCGCTTGCCGGTGATGACACAAAAAAAGCCCGCCGAGATGGCGGGCTTTTTCATGGCCGCGATGGGTGAGTCGTCGCCGAATCAGAACCCTTCGCCAGCGCGCAGGTAACGCCACTCACCCACAGGCAGGTTGCCCAGGGTGATTTGTCCCATGCGCACTCGCTTGAGGCCCGTCACGTGCAAACCGACCAGTTCGCACATGCGGCGAATCTGACGCTTCTTGCCTTCCTTGAGCACGAAGCGAAGTTGCTCCGGGTTCTGCCATTCGACCTGTGCGGGCTTGAGCGGTTGGTCGTCAAGCTCAAGCCCATGACGCAGCAGCGCCAGGCGATCGGCCGGGAAGTGCGCCTGCACGTTCTGCGAGTGCTCGTTGTACGACACGCGTACGAGATACTCCTTCTCGATGTCCGAATCCTCGCCGATCAACTGCTTGGCAATGCGGCCGTCCTGTGTGAGGACGAGCAGACCCGTGGAGTCGATGTCGAGGCGTCCGGCAGGTGCCAGGCTGCGCAAATGCGACGGCGAGAAGCGCACGCCGGCGTCGTCTTCGGCCCAGTGATGCTCGCTGGTCACCAACACGACAGCGGGATCGTAGCCGTCTTCTGCCTGACCCGAGACGTAACCCACCGGCTTGTGCAGCAGGATCGTGACACGATTGGCCTGTTCCTTCTGCGCGGCCTGCACGACGGTGATTTCCTGTGTGGGCAGAATCTTCGTGCCCAGTTCCTTCACCACCTTACCGTCGACACGGACCCAGCCCTTGGCGATCCACTCGTCCGCTTCGCGGCGCGAGCACAATCCGAGCTCGGACATCCGCTTGGACAAACGCAGCGAGCCCACGGCGTCGTGGTGGATCTTGATATCGTCGTCATCGTTGTCACGCTCAACTCGCGGCGCACGCGAGGGACGCGCGGCGCGGTTCGCCTGATTGTCACGGTCATCACGCGCGAAGCGGCCACGCGCAGCCCCTTTGTTAGTGCGGTGCGGACGATCGTCTTCGAAGCGACGCGGTGCGCGATCATCGAAGTCTCGCTTGGCAGGACGGGCAGAGTCGCCGCGTGCGCCACCTTCGGTATTGCGACGCGGACGGTCTTCGTCAAAGCGACGCGGCGCGCGGTTATCGAAGTCACGCTTCACCGGACGTGCGAAGTCGCCACGTGCGTCACCTTCGGTATTGCGACGCGGACGGTCTTCATCGAAGCGACGCGGTGCACGATCATCGAAGTCTCGCTTGGCAGGACGTGCGAAGTCGCCACGTGCGCCACCTTCGGTATTGCGGCGCGGACGGTCTTCATCGAAGCGACGCGGCGCGCGATCATCGAAGTCTCGCTTGGCAGGACGTGCGAAGTCGCTGCGTGCACCACCTTCGGTGCTGCGGCGCGGACGGTCTTCATCGAAGCGACGCGGCGCGCGATCATCGAAGTCTCGCTTGGCAGGACGTGCGAAGTCGCCGCGTGCACCACCCTCGGTATTGCGACGCGGACGGTCTTCGTCAAAGCGGCGCGGCGCGCGGTTATCGAAGTCACGCTTCACCGGACGAGCGAAGTCGCCACGTGCGCCACCTTCGGTATTGCGACGCGGACGGTCTTCATCGAAGCGACGCGGTGCAGGATTATCGAAGTCACGACGTGCGCGGGACTCATCGTCGAAGCGGGCGGGGCGTGCACCGGCGACGCGCTCGCGTTGACCGCGTGCCGGCGGACGTTCACCCGTCGGGCGCTTTTCGTATGGCGCGCCGCCACCTGCGGGCTTGCGCGGTGCCGTGCCGCTACCGGCCGGGCGACGAGCGCCTCCGGGTGTCGCGTTATCGTCCACCGGACGCGGACGAGCCGGCTTCCCAGCAGGCTTCTTTGCGCCACTGGCGTCGAGCATCGACGCGGGCACTGATTTGGTCGGACGACGCAATGCGCCAGCCGAGCGCACAGGGGAGCGCGTCTTGTCGAGGGTGCGGGGGTGTTTGGCGCTCAGTTTGGCGCGCGGGGTATCGCTCATGGTTCCAATGCTTCGAGTAATTCGGTCTCCACGGCAATTTGCAGGCGATTATCCTGCAAACGGCTGCCGTCGAGCAGGAACGTGTCTTCAACACGTTCGCCGAGGGTATTGATGCGGGCGGTTCGCACGCTGACGCCGTGACGCGCAAGCACGCGAGCGACCGCATAAAGCAAACCGGTGCGGTCGTTGGCCGACACCGATAGCAGGTAGTACTGGCCACGTTCATCGGGCCGAAGATCGACACGAGGCGTGACCGGGAAGCTGCGCGAGCGGCGCGGCAGACGCCCCTTGCTCGGTTCTGCCAGAGGCTCTTCCCGTGTGAGCAACGACACCAGCTCGCTTTCCACCAAATTGATGATGTCGCGATAACTCGTGTCGAGGCCCGGGTCGGTCAGCAGGAAGCTGTCGAGCGCGAAGCCCTGGCTGGTGGTGTGCACTTTGGCGTCAAGAATCGACAGTCCCTTGCGCTCGAAGTAGCCACAAATACGCGCGAACAGATCGACCTGATCGCGCACATAAACCAACACCTGCAACCCTTCGCCAATGGGCGACGGACGCGCCTTGACGATGGGCGATGCACTGTCGACATGTCGCCACAGATGGCGCGTTTGCCACGCCACATCCGCCGGGTCGTTGCGTAGAAAGTACGCGACGTCCAGCGTGCTCCAGAGCGCTTCTTGCGCCCGCTCCGGCACCGTGTACAGGCGTAACAGTCCAAGCGCTTCTTCCTTGCGCGCTTTCAATTGCGCATGCGGGTCCGGGTTGGCGCCGCCCAGCACCTGCAATGTCAGACGATAAAGGTCTTCGAGCAGCTTGCCTTTCCAGGCGTTCCAGACTTTTGGGCTGGTACCGCGAATGTCTGCCACGGTGAGCAGGTAAAGCGCGGTCAGGCGACGTTCGTTTTCCACTTTTTCCGCAAAACGTCGGATGACTTCGGGATCGGTGGTGTCCTGCTTCTGCGCCACGGTGCTCATCGTCAGATGTTCGCCGACCAGCCAGACAATCAGATCGGTGTCTTCCTTGGAGATGCCGTGACGCGTGCAGAAGGTGCGGGCGTCGACCATGCCGAGCGTCGAGTGGTCACCACCGCGGCCCTTCGCAATATCGTGGAAGAGGGCAGCAATCGTCAGCACCCAAGGACGGTCGAAGTTCGCGATCAACTGACTGCAGAACGGATACTCGTGCGTATGCTCCGCGACCGCGAAGCGGCGAATATTGCGCACGACCATCAGAATGTGCTGATCAACGGTGTACACGTGATACAGGTCGTGCTGCATCTGCCCGACCACGCGACGGAAGTTGATCAGATACCGGCCCAGCACGCTCGTCTGGTTCATCAGGCGCAATGCATGGGTGATGCCCTGCGGCTGCTGCAAAATCTCGAGGAACGTGCGGCGGTTTTCCGGGTCCGCCCGCCACTGCCCGTTCATGAGTTCGCGAGCGTTGTAGAGCGCCCGCAGGGTTCGGGCAGACAACCCTTTCACCCCGACGACTTGCTCGTAAAGCAGGAACGTTTCGAGAATCGCATTCGGATGACGTGTGTACAGTTCGTCGTCAACGATCTCGATCATCCCTTGCTTCTCGACGAAACGCTCGTTGATCACGCGAGTGACGCCGCTTGTCTGCGGGAACAGCCGGGCTTCAACGTTCAGCAACAGCACCGTATTGAGCTGCGAGACCGCCTTTGCAGCCCAGTAATAGCGCCGCATGAGTTGCTCGCTGGCGCGCTTCGTCGTCGTGGCGTCGAAGCCGAGGCTTTGCGCAAGCGCCGTCTGAAGGTCAAAAACCAGCACGTCCTGACGACGACGTGCCAGCAGATGGAGTCGCGCGCGCAAACCCTTCAGGAATTGCTCGTTGCGACGCAGCTCCTTGAGTTCGCGATCCGTCAGTAGATCGCGCGTGGACAGCTCCGCCCAGCTATTGCCGAGCCCCGCTGCCTTCGTCATCCACAGAATCACTTGCAGGTCGCGCAAACCGCCCGGGCTTTCCTTGCAGTTCGGCTCAAGGCTGTACGGGGTGTCCTGATACTTCGCGTGGCGCTGGCGGATCTCGAGTTGCTTGCTCCGAAAGAACGCAAGCGGGTCGAGGTCGTCAGCGAAACGTTCCTGAAATTCGTCGAACAGCGCTTGATTGCCGGTGAGCAGACGCGCCTCCAGCAGGCTCGTTTGCACCGTGATGTCGGCCTGTGCTTCGGAAATGCACTCGTCGACAGTGCGTACCGATGAACCGATCTCAACGCCGATATCCCAGAGAAAACCGATGAACGGCTCGACGTGCGACGTCAGCGCCTCTTCGTCAGTGCCGCGATGCAGCAACAGAATGTCCACGTCCGAATACGGATACAGTTCGCCGCGTCCGTAACCGCCGACCGCCACGAGCGCGAAGTTGTCCGGCATTCGGTACTCGGCCCATGCGTCGCGCATGGCCTGATCGACGGCGTGGCACAAACCGTTCAGCAGCCCGTCGATCTTGCCGTTAGCGACAAATCGTTCGACGAGTTCAGCCTTGCGGTCCTTGAGGGCCTGACGTAGCGGAGAAGGGGCGTGTGCACGTGCGTGCATGGCGGCTTCCAGGGAGTGGACAAACGAATCAGGCCGGGCAACGCGCTGCGGAATGCTGCGAGACCGGGCCAGGCGGCCGCCAGAGATGCCGGCGGCCGGACGTTACTGCTTCGTTGGAATCTGATGGTTCTTACGTTGTTAAGCTGCTGCTGCGAACGAGGTGACGTACGACGAGCCCGGCGGCGGTGCGGGCGTCTGGGCCGAATGCGTCAGCACCTCGTGGCCCGTCTCCGTCACCAGCACGGTGTGTTCCCACTGGGCCGACAGGCTGCGGTCTCGCGTCTTGACGGTCCACTGATCCGGCATTGTCCGAATTTCGCGCTTGCCAGCGTTGATCATCGGTTCGATGGTGAAGATCATGCCGGCCTGCAATTCCAGGCCGGTACCTTGACGTCCATAGTGCAGGATTTGCGGATCTTCATGGAATACCTGACCGATCCCGTGCCCACAATATTCGCGCACGACGCTGTAGCCCTGCGCCTCGGCGTGTGTCTGAATCGCCTGACCGATGTCGCCAAGACGCGCACCCGGACGCACCTGGTTGATGCCGAGCCACATGCACTCATAGGTGACTTGCGCCAGACGTTTGGCCAGGATCGTGCCGTCGCCGACGATGAACATACGGCTCGTGTCGCCGAAGTAGCCGTCCTTGATGACGGTGATGTCGATATTCAGCGCGTCACCGTTCTTGAGCACCTTGTCGCCGGGAATGCCGTGGCAGATCACGTCATTGACCGAGATGCAGGTGGCCTTGGGGTAGGGCGGATAGCCGGGCGGCTGGTAGTTTAGCGGTGCCGGGACGGTGCCCTGCTCCTTGATCATGAATTCGTGGCAGAGGCGGTCGAGCTCCCCGGTGGTGACGCCTGCGCGCACGTGCGGCGTAATGAAATCGAGCACTTCGCTGGCCAGGCGGCAAGCGACGCGCATCATTTCAATGTCGTGGGCATTTTTGAGAGTGATGGCCATCGCGGAATTGGGCAAATTGCGGAAACAGTGACGCATTATCGCACCAATGGAGGGTTTTGGCCGGGTTTCGCCCTTGTCAGGCGTGGATTTCGGAGCATTCCGACGGAGAATTTCCGCAGTTCCGATCGCTTCGTCGGAAGCGAAGCCGAACCGGCCGGTATGCCGCGCAAACCGGGCATCTGCGGTCTGTCATCGCAAGTTCACGAGCCCCTTGAGTGATGGCCCGGTGCGATGCTATAATCTCGGGCTAAGTCGAGGACGAGTTGTCAATATGGTCAAGGGTTTCCCCTTGGTTTTTTGTGCGATTCGCCGGAGTTTTGGGGTGTTTAGCCCCAAGTTGGTGCCGAAAGGCGCTGAGTTCGGTGATTCGTCGGGCAACGATCTTGTCTTCTCGGCTTGGAAATTTTGAAATCGCGGGCCGGCGCACCTAGGGTGCCCGATCTTCGCAGGCGGGTCATGCAAAGCTGTATGGCAGTCTGGCGAAACGGGTACGGCAGCCGGTCTAAGACCTAACCCTCACGGAGAATCACATGTCTGTCACGATGCGTCAGATGCTGGAAGCGGGCGTCCACTTTGGTCACCAAACCCGTTTCTGGAACCCCAAGATGGCCCCCTATATCTTCGGCCATCGCAACAAGATTCACATCATCAACCTCGAAAAGACGTTGCCGATGTACCAGGACGCGCTGAAGTACGTGCGTCAACTGGCAGCAAACCGCGGCACGATCCTGTTCGTGGGCACGAAGCGTCAAGCGCGTGACATCGTGGCGGAAGCCGCAGCACGTGCCGGCATGCCTTACGTCAACAACCGTTGGCTGGGCGGCATGCTGACGAACTTCAAGACGCTGAAGTCGTCGATCAAGAAGCTCAAGGACATGGAGCAGGCTCTGGAAGCCGGCGAACAAGAGCGCATGAGCAAGAAGGAAGCGCTGCTGTTCGATCGCGAAATGGCCAAGCTGCAAAAGTCGATCGGTGGCGTGAAGGAAATGGGCGGCATGCCCGACGCCATCTTCGTCGTCGACGTCGGCTACCACAAGATCGCCATCACCGAAGCCAACAAGCTGGGCATTCCGGTGATCGCCGTGGTCGATACGAACCACTCGCCGGAAGGTGTGGATTACGTGATCCCGGGTAACGACGACTCGAGCAAGGCTGTCGAGCTGTACGTGCAAGGCGTTGCCGACGCAATCCTCGAAGGCCGCGCAAACGCCGTCAAGGAAGTCGTTGAAGCCGTTCGCGGTGAAGGCGACGAGTTCGTCGAAGTGAACGAAGAGGCGTAAGCGGCCACCGCTGCGTAACAAAAGGGGCTGCTTGTGGCGCCCCTTTTTTTTAGTCCGATTTCCCCGCGTCGGGTGAGTGGGGCGCCAAGGGTGGGCAGTGAGGCCGCTCTTGTGAAACCCTCTCCCGACTGATTCGATATACAGGAGTAACGATATGCCGGCAATTACTGCAGCAATGGTGGGCGAACTGCGCGCCAAGACCGATGCGCCGATGATGGAATGCAAGAAGGCGTTGACCGAAGCCGACGGCGACATGGTCCGTGCTGAAGAAATCCTGCGTGTCAAGCTGGGTAGCAAGGCCAGCAAGGCCGCAAGCCGTATCACGGCTGAAGGCGTGATCTCGGCATACATCGACGGCGGCACGGGTGCCGTGGTTGAAATCAACTGTGAAACCGACTTCGTCTCGAAGAACGACGACTTCCTGAAGTTCGCAGAAGATGTGGCCAAGCTGGTCGCCGAGAACAACCCGGCCGACGTCGCTGCTCTGTCGGCGCTGCCGCTCGACGGCAAGACCGTTGACCAGATCCGTGCCGACCTGATCGGCAAGATCGGCGAAAACATGACGATTCGTCGCTTCCAGCGTTACGAAACGTCGGGCAAGCTGGCATCGTACCTGCACGGCACGCGTATCGGCGTGATCGTCGAGTACGAAGGTGCTGACGCTGAAGTGGGCAAGAACGTCGCGATGCACATCGCCGCCATGAAGCCGGTCGCCGTGTCGGGCGATCAGGTCGCGGCAGATCTGATCGAGAAGGAACGCAAGGTCGCCGCCGAGAAGGCCGCCGAGTCGGGTAAGCCGGCCGAGATCGTCGCCAAGATGGTGGAAGGCAGCGTGCAGAAGTTCCTGAAGGAAGTCTCGCTGTTCAACCAGACGTACGTGAAGGACGATAAGGCAACCGTCGAGCAGATGCTCAAGGCCAACAACACCACGGTCAAGGGTTTCACCATGTTCGTGGTCGGCGAAGGCATCGAGAAGAAGCAAGACGACTTCGCTGCTGAAGTGGCTGCTCAAGTGGCCGCTGCCAAGCAGTCGTAATTCGCGCAGTACCGTAGTATCCGGGGGCGGCGGTGTCGTCCCCGTTGTTTCATCCAGAATACCCCAACAGTGCCCGACCAGACTTCTTAAGGACCGCCATGTCTACTCCTTACAAACGCGTACTTCTCAAGCTCTCTGGTGAAGCCCTCATGGGTGACGACTCGTTTGGCATCAACCGTGCAACCATCGAGCGAATGGTTGGCGACATTGCCGAAGTCGTTCGCCTGGGCACGCAATTGGCCGTCGTGATCGGCGGTGGCAATATCTTCCGGGGTGTGGCAGGCGGTGCTGCAGGTATGGACCGCGCGACGGCCGACTACATGGGCATGCTCGCCACGATGATGAACGCCCTGGCGCTGCAGGACGCGATGCGTCACGCCGGCATCGAAGCGCGTGTGCAATCCGCGCTGCGTATGGACCAGGTCGTTGAACCGTACATCCGCCCCCGCGCAATTCGTCAGCTCGAAGAGGGTAAAGTCGTGATCTTCGCCGCTGGTACGGGTAACCCGTTCTTCACGACCGACACGGCAGCCGCGCTGCGTGGCTCGGAAGTCGGTGCGGAAGTCGTGCTCAAGGCGACCAAGGTCGACGGCGTGTATTCGGCCGACCCGAAGAAGGATCCGGATGCAGTGAAGTACTCGACCATCAGCTTCGACGAGGCGATCTCGAAGAACCTGCAGGTCATGGACGCGACGGCTTTCGCGCTGTGCCGCGATCAGAAGATGCCGGTGCGCGTTTTCTCGATCGTGAAGCCGGGCGCGCTCAAGCACGTCATTCTCGGCGAAGACGAGGGAACGCTCGTCCACGTTTGAGTTCAAATTGCGGCGTCGACGCGCAATGGCGTGTCGACGCCGTATCATTTATGTTTGCGTAACAATTTAGGTTTGGAGGTTGCCATGAGCGTTGCTGACGTCAAGAAGAATGTCGAGCAGAAGATGAAGAGCTCGATCGAATCGTTCAAGAACAACCTGGCGAAGATTCGTACCGGCCGCGCGCACGTTGGCCTGCTCGATCACGTTCAGGTCGATTATTACGGTTCGATGGTGCCCATCTCTCAAGTGGCCAACGTGAGCCTCGTCGATGCCCGTACGATCGGCGTGCAAGCGTGGGAAAAGAACATGGTCCCCAAGATCGAAAAGGCAATCCGCGAGTCGGATCTGGGGCTGAACCCGGCCACGCAGGGCGATATCATTCGTGTGCCGATGCCCCAACTGACCGAAGAGCGTCGTCGTGAAATGACGAAGCTGGTCAAGTCGGAAGGCGAAAACGCTAAGGTTGCCGTGCGCAACCTGCGCCGCGACGCTAATGAGCAGCTCAAGAAGATGGTGAAGGACAAGGAAATTTCTGAAGACGACGAGCGCCGTGGTGGTGACGACGTTCAGAAATTCACCGACAAGTTCGTCGCCGAAATCGATGAGCTGGTGAAGCAGAAGGATGCTGAGATCATGACGGTTTAAGTGCCCAGCGCACTTACCGCTATATCTCCGCAGACTTTCGCGCCCGACTCCGCGCCGTAACTCAATGGGTTTTCTCAGCTCTACGCTTTCTGCTCCCGAGACAGCGAGCATTCCGCGCCACGTTGCCATCGTCATGGACGGCAACGGGCGTTGGGCTACCAGTCGTAAATTGCCCCGCGTTGCGGGGCACAAGCGTGGTGTTGACGCCGTGCGTGAAGCGGTGACGGCATGTGCCGAGCTTGGTGTCGAGTACCTGACCCTGTTCGCGTTCAGTTCCGAGAACTGGCGTCGTCCACAGGATGAAGTCTCGACACTCATGCAGCTTTTTATCCTTGCGCTCGAGCGAGAGGTGGGGAAACTGCACAGCAACGGCATCCGTCTTCGCGTCATTGGTGCGCTCGAAGCGTTCGAGCCGCGCATTCAGGAACTCGTCAGGCGTGCGGAAGAGCGTACGCAGGACAACAAGGGTCTCACCCTGACCATCGCAGCCAATTATGGCGGGCGGTGGGATATTCTCCAGGCTGCTCGGAAGCTCGCCGCTGCGCGTGTCGCGCAGGGTGGGGCTGCAGCGCTCGATGCATCGTTTTCGGAAGACGATCTCGCGCCCTACCTGAGCATGGCCTATGCGCCGGAGCCGGATCTCTTTATCCGCACCGGTGGCGATCAGCGCGTCAGTAATTTTCTGCTTTGGCAACTGGCGTACACTGAACTCTATTTCACCGAAGAATTCTGGCCGGACTTCAACGCCAATACGCTTAAGCGGGCGGTCGCCGAGTTTCAGCAGCGCGAACGCCGTTTCGGCCGTACCAGCGCGCAAGTCCAGAACCCCTCGGGACAATCCGCCTGATGCTCAAGACACGCGTTATTACCGCTGTCGTACTTCTCGCCATCCTTTTGCCCGTAATCTTCGCCGGTACGCCGGCGCAGTTTGCGCTGCTCGCGGCCGTGATAGTTGCGGCCGCCGGGTGGGAGTGGGGGCGCCTGGTCGGCCTGAACGGCACGGGCGCCGTTTTTTATGGCGCGCTGGCACTGCTGGGCGTCGGGTTGACCTGGGCAGGTGGCTGGACGCTGTCGTCGATCTGGCTCAAACCGGCCGCCGTCTTCTGGATTCTCGCCGGACCCTATACCCTCGCACGTAAGCCCGCGACGCAAGGCGCGTGGCGTGGTCTGTTGCTGGTGGCTGGGCCGGTATTGCTGATTGCTGCCTGGCAGGCGCTTTGTCTCGCGCGTGAGCGCGGTATCGCGTTCTTGCTGTCGGTGCTCGTTATCGTCTGGCTCGCCGACACCGGCGCTTATTTCGCTGGCCGGACTTTCGGCAAACGCAAGCTCGCGCCGTCCATCAGCCCCGGAAAGTCGTGGGAAGGTGCCATTGGCGGGTGGTTGCTGGTCCTCGTGATTGCCGCGGCAGTGCTCGCCAGCGGATTGCAGGCGCCGACCATCGTTTCTCATCTCGCCAGCACGTTGGGCCTCGCACTTGGCGCACTCGCGCTGACCGTGCTGGTGGCTTTCTCGGTCGTGGGCGATCTGTTCGAATCTCAACTCAAGCGGCAAGCCGGCGTGAAGGATTCCAGCGCGCTGCTGCCCGGTCATGGCGGTGTGCTCGATCGAATCGATGCACTGCTCCCGGTGCTCCCGCTGGCTATGCTCTTCGTCTGATCATGTCGCAACGTCTTTCCATTCTCGGCTCCACTGGCTCCATCGGCGTTAGCACGCTCGACGTTGTGGGGCGTCATCCGGATCGCTTCTCGGTCTACGCGCTGTCGGCGCACCGTAATCTCGATCGTCTTTTTGAGCAGTGCGTTGCCCATCGTCCGCAAGTGGCGGTCGTGGCCGACGCCGATGGCGCACGCGTGCTGTCGGCGCGTTTGGCTGAGGCTGGCCTGAAGATCGACGTGATGTACGGTCCGCAAGCGCTGATCGAAATCGCCGAGGCCGGCGAGGTCACGATGGTCGTGGCGGCCATCGTGGGTGCTGCAGGTCTGCAATCGACCCTTGCTGCGGCGCGCGCAGGCAAGCGCATTCTGCTGGCGAACAAAGAGTCGCTGGTGCTTTCCGGTGCGTTGTTCATGGCGACAGCAGAACGCGCGGGCGCCACGTTGCTGCCGCTCGATAGCGAACACAACGCTATTTTCCAATGCTTGCCGCAAGTCGCCGGGGAGAGCCGTATTTCGACGCGTGGCGTCGAGAAACTGGTGTTGACTGCTTCGGGAGGCCCATTCCGTGAGCGGGAACTGGCGTCGCTCGATAACGTGACGCCGGACGAAGCATGCGCGCATCCGAACTGGGTGATGGGTCGCAAGATCTCGGTGGATTCGGCGAGCATGATGAACAAGGGCCTTGAAGTCATCGAGGCGCACTGGCTGTTCAATATGCCGCCGGAGAAGATCGAGGTACTGATCCATCCGCAAAGCGTGATTCACTCGATGGTCACGTACACCGACGGCTCGACACTGGCGCAGCTCGGTAACCCCGATATGCGCACGCCGATCGCTCACGCGCTGGCGTTTCCGGACCGGGTGGCGTCGGGCGTTGCCGGATTGAATCTCGCGGACATCGGCAAGCTGACGTTCGAAGCGCCGGATCTGCGCCGTTTCCCGTGTCTTCGTCTGGCATTCGATACGCTGCATCGCGGCGGTACGGCGGGGGCTTTGCTCAACGCATCCAACGAAGTGGCCGTGGCGGCGTTTCTTGATGGGCGCATCCGTTTCACTGCGATTGCGCAAGTGGTCGAGCGTGTGCTCGATACCGTCGCCGTGGGTGAGGCCACCTCGCTCGAGGTCGTGCTTGAAGCCGATCGTCGTGCCCGCGAACTGGCGACGGAGATCGTTGCCGGTTTGCCTGCACCAGCGCGTTCCTGACGCCGCTGCCCATGTCGTAATTTTCCCGGGGCTCGTTCGCTCATGAATCTGCTGACCACGTTGCTAGCGTTCGCCATCGCCATTGGTGTTCTGGTGGTGTTCCATGAGTTGGGCCACTACACGGTCGCAAGGCTTTGTGGCGTGAAGGTTCTGCGATTCTCCGTGGGCTTCGGGACGCCGCTCCTCAAATGGACGATGGGGCGGGACCGTACCGAATGGACGGTCTGCGCATTGCCGCTCGGCGGCTACGTCCGCATGCTCGACGAGCGTGACGAAACGCAGATCGTCGCCCCGGAAGATCGGGCGCGTGCGTTCAATCAGAAGTCTGTCTACAAGCGTTTCGCCATTGTGGCGGCCGGTCCGGTCGCCAACTTCCTCCTTGCCATTGCCCTCTATGCGAGCCTGAATCTGGCTGGCGTGACGGAGCCGGTCGCGCGAATCGCGCCGCCGACGGCCGGTACGCTCGCGGCCCGTGCAGGGCTGTCCGGCGGTGAGCTGATCACCGGGGTGCGGGAAAACGGCAGAAGTCCCGATGAGGCCGTCGGGGAGGAAGCGACCGTGCGTTCCTGGGAAGATCTTCGCTGGCGTCTTGTCGATCCGATGATCGAAGGGCAGCGCGTGACGCTGGTGGCGCGCACGCGCGATGGCCGTGCGGAATACACGCTGGACGCGGCCGGGCAGCATTTCGATGCGGCCGGCGAAGAGGACTTTATGCAGCGTCTGGGCCTGGTGCCCTCGGCGCGTGTCAAGGTGGGGCAGATCATCGCAGGCGGTGCTGCGGGACTCGCCGGGTTGCGCGTGGGCGACGAGATTACGGCGGTGGACGGCACTCCCGTGACCTCCGCCAAGGCGCTCGTCGATGCCGTTCGCGCCCACCCTGGCAAGGCGATGACCCTGACGGTGCGTCGGGACGGCAGCCTTCGAAACGTCACACTGACGCCTAATGTGGAAGTCGATTCGGCGACGGCGGGTGGCGAGCGCGTGGGCAAGATCGGCGCAGCGCTGGCCAGTCAGGTCGATTCGGTGACCGTCCGCTATGGACTGTTCGAGGCGATTGGCCGTGGGGCGCAGCGCACGTGGGATGTGACGGCATTCAGCGTGCGCATGTTTGGGAAGATGATCACTGGGCAGGCGTCGCTCAAGAATCTGAGCGGTCCGGTGACGATTGCGGATTACGCGGGGCGTTCGGCCCGGCTCGGTCTGGATTATTTCATCGCCTTTCTGGCGCTTGTCAGCATTAGCCTCGGCGTATTGAATCTATTGCCGATTCCGGTTTTGGACGGTGGCTATCTGTTATATTATGCGGTCGAAGCGATTACCGGTCGGGCAGTTTCCGAACGGTGGCAGGGCGCGCTGCAACGAGTGGGCATCGTTTGCATCCTTGCGCTCTCTGCCGTAGCACTTTTCAACGACCTGTCGAAGTTGTTGCACTAGGACAGCGTCACGTGCCTGCCGGTCGCAGGCAAATCCGAGTTTTTCACGATTCAATTGTTTCTTGGGGAAGCAAGTTGTCGAATAAATACCACCTTGTTCCGAAGACCCTGGTGATTGCGGTTCTGGCGGCACACAGTTTCCTGGCACGGGCCGTCGAGCCGTTTGTGGTCAAGGATATCCGAGTGGAGGGCTTGCAGCGTATTGAACCCGGTACCGTCTTCTCGTACCTCCCGGTCAAACCCGGTGACAAGTTCAACGATGATAAGGGCACCGAAGCAATTCGTGCCCTTTATGCCACGGGCCTGTTCTCGGACGTGAGCGTTGAAGCGCAGGGCAGCGTGCTGGTGGTGCACGTCAACGAGCGTCCCGCAATTGCTTCCATCGACTTCCTCGGCATCAAGGAATTCGACAAAGACGGTCTGAAGAAGGCACTGCGCTCGGTCGGCCTGACCGAAGGTCGCACCTTCGACCGCAACCTGCTCGACAAATCTGAGCAAGAACTTAAGCGCCAATACCTTACGCGCGGTTACTACGCTGCTGAGGTCAAGACGACGATCACGCCGCTCGAGCGCAATCGCGTGGGCATCCAGTTCGCCGTGACGGAAGGTCCGAAGGCGACGATTCAGCAGATCAACTTCGTGGGCAACAAGGCCTTCTCGTCGTCGGACCTGACGGCCGAGATGGAACTGGGCACGCCGAACTGGCTGTCGTGGTATTCGAAGAACGACTTGTACTCGAAAGACAAGCTCACGGGCGATCTGGAAAAGCTGCGTTCGTTCTATCTGAACCGCGGTTATCTGGAATTCAACATCGACTCCACCGACGTTTCGATCACGCCGGACAAGGACGAGATGTTCCTCACGATCAACATTCACGAAGGCGAGCCCTACAAGGTGTCGGACGTCAAGCTGACGGGCGAAATGCTCGGCAAGCAAGACGACATCCAGAAGCTCATTCAACTCAAGGCCGGCGATACCTTCTCGGCGGCCAAGCTGCAGGCGAGCACGAAAGCCATCTCCGACCTGCTGGGCAACTACGGTTTCGCGTTTGCGAACGTGAACGCCCAGCCGAACATCGACCGTAACAACCACACCGTCGCGCTCAATCTGACGATCGATCCGGGCCGTCGTGTGTACGTGCGCAAGATCAACATCGTGGGCAACTCGCGTACGCGTGACGAAGTGATTCGCCGCGAACTGCGTCAGCTCGAAAGCTCGTGGTATGACGCCGACCGCCTGAAGCTGTCGCAAGACCGTATCAACCGTCTGGGCTACTTCACCGACGTGAACGTGACGACTGAGCCGGTGGCCGGTTCGAACGACCAGGTCGACCTTCAGGTGAAGGTGGAAGAGAAGCCGACCGGTACGATCAACGTCGGTGCCGGTTTCTCGTCGACCGACAAGGTGGTGTTGCAGGCCGGTATCAGCCAGGACAACGTGTTCGGCTCGGGTACGTCGCTGTCCGTGAACGTGAACACCGGTAAGACGTACCGTACGTTGGCGGTGACGCAAGTCGACCCGTATTTCACGGTTGACGGTGTGAGCCGTATTACCGACATCTACTACCGTACGTATCAGCCGCTGTTGCTGACGAGCGATTCGGATTTCCGTATCAACACGCTCGGCGGTAACCTGAAGTTCGGCGTGCCGTTCTCCGAAGTCGACACGGTCTTCTTCGGTCTGGGCTTCGAACAAACGCGTCTGCACCTGACGAGCGACGGTACGACGCCGCAACGCTACGTCGACTATGCCAACCAGTTCGGTTACGTCAGCAACAACTATCCGCTGACGGTGGGCTGGTCGCGCGACTCGCGTGACAGCGCGCTGATCCCGAACCGCGGTCATTACCAACAGGCGAACATCGAAATCGGTACGCCGATCGGAACGACCAAGTACTTCCGCGCGTACTATCAGCACCAGTACTACTACCCGGTGAGCCGTGGCTTCACGCTGGCGCTGAACGGCGAAGTGGGCTACGGCCACGGTATGGGCGGTCAGCCGTTCCCGATTTTCAAGAACTACTTCGCGGGCGGTATCGGTTCGGTGCGTGGTTATGAGCCGAGCTCGCTGGGTCCGAAGGACACCAACGGCGAACCGCTGGGGGGGGCATCGAAGCTGATCGGTAACGTCGAACTGACGTTCCCGCTGCCGGGCACGGGTTACGATCGTACGCTGCGTATCTTTACGTTCTTCGACGGCGGTAACGTGTTCGATAACGGTCAGGCGATTACCTTCAATAACCTGCGCTATTCTTACGGTTTCGGTCTGTCGTGGATTTCGCCGATTGGCCCGCTCAAGCTCTCGATGGGCTTCCCGCTCGTCAAGAAGACGGGCGACCAGTATCAGAAATTCCAGTTCCAGGTCGGTACGTCGTTCTAACGACGGCAGATCGACCGGTTCCGAACGTTTCATCGTTGTAAGGGGTAATACATTGAACGGTATCCGTAAGCATTGCCTTCGCGGCGTCGCCGCGGCGTTGCTGGCTGGTGCGGCTTTTGCTGCCACGGCTCAGGATGCGCGCATCGCCGCTGTGAATTCGGATCGCATTTTGCGCGATTCCACACCGGCCAAGGCCGCACAAGCCAAACTTGAGGCCGAGTTCTCCACGCGAGACAAGGCGCTGCAAGACATGGCCCAACGTCTCAAGGCGATGTCGGACAAGCTCGACAAGGACAATCCGACGTTGAGCGACGCCGAGCGCGCCAAGCGTCAGCGTGATCTGGCCGCCGCCGACACCGAATTTCAGCGCAAGCAGCGTGAGTTCCGTGAAGACCTGAATCAGCGTCGTAACGAAGAACTCGCGGCCGTGCTCGATCGCGCGAATCGCGTCATCAAGCAGATTGCCGAGACGGACAAGTACGATCTGATCGTGCAGGAAGCGGTCTACGTCAGCCCGCGTATCGACATTACGGACAAGGTGCTCAAGACGCTGAACGCAAGTTCGGGTGGCGGCACCAGCGGCAAGTGACGGGCGGGCATTCCATGTCGGGATCGTCGTCCGCGCCATCCGTTACCCTGGCCCAGTTGGTCGCGCGCTTCGGCGGCGACCTGGTGGGCGATGGCAACGTTGCCGTCGAAGGCCTGGCTCCGCTCGATCGTGCGGGTAAGAAGCAACTGGCCTTCCTGTCCAATCCGCTGTATCTCGCAGAAGTGCCTAACTCGGGCGCAGCTGCTGTCATTCTCTCCAAAGCCGATTTCGACAAGCTGCCTTCGCATGAAGGCCGTGCGTGGATCGTTGCGCCGAATCCGTACGCGTACTTCGCCCGCGTGGCGCAGATGTTCGCCGACGCGGCGACACCAGTGCCGCCTGCAGGTGCCCATCCGAGTGCCGTCGTCGATCCTTCGGCCGTCGTGCCGGCCTCGTGCGTGATCGGACCGAACGTCGTGATCGAGGCGGGGGTGCGTCTGGGTGAGCGTGTCCGTTTGATGGCGAACGTGTTCGTCGGCCGAGGCACGACGCTGGGCGACGATGTGCTCGTCTATCCGAATGCCACGCTGTATCACACGAGTGTGATCGGTGCGCGTTGCGTGATTCACGCGGGCACCGTCATCGGTTCGGACGGTTTTGGTTTTGCGCCTGATTTCTCCGCAACGGGCGGCGAATGGGTGAAGATTCCGCAGGTGGGGCGTGCGGTGATCGAAGATGACGTCGAGATCGGCGCGTCGACGACCATCGACCGTGGCGCCATGGCGGATACCGTCATCGAGCGCGGCTGCAAGATCGACAATCAGGTGCAGATCGCGCACAACGTGCGTGTCGGCGCCTTTACGGTCATTGCGGCATGCACCGGTATTGCCGGTAGTAGCACGATCGGTAAATTCTGCATGCTGGGCGGCAACGTCGGCATCGCGGGCCACGTGACGCTAGGCGACAAGGTCATCGTGACGGCAAAGTCGGGGGTATCGAAATCGATCCCCGGCCCGGGCACTTACACCAGCGCGTTTCCGGCAATCCCGAACGCCGAATGGAATAAAAACGCGGCGATCATGCGCAATCTGGACAAGATGCGCGACCGCGTGCGTCAACTTGAAGCGAAGGTCAAGGACCTGCAAGACAAATGAGCGAGACCACTATTACTATCGACATCCACAAGATCATGAAGCTGCTGCCGCATCGGTATCCGATGCTGATGGTGGATCGCGTGATCGGACTGGAGCCGCACAAGAACATCAAGGTCATCAAGAACGTCACGATCAATGAGCCGTACTTCACCGGCCATTACCCGCAGCGTCCGGTGATGCCGGGTGTGCTGATCGTTGAAGCGTTGGCGCAGGCCGCAGCGTTGCTCACCTTCTCGGAAGAGGCGGTGCACGACGAAAACACGCTCTACTATTTCGTGGGTATCGAGAGCGTACGCTTCAAGCGTCCGGTCGAACCGGGTGATCAGCTCATTCTCTCGGTCGATTTCATCAGCCACAAGCGCGGCTTTTATAAGTTCAAGGGTGAGGCAACGGTGGACGGCAAGCTGGCTGCCGAAGCCGAGTTCATGTGCATGGTCAAGAAGAACGGCGAATAACCGGAACTGAGACGCTCATGACGAACATTCATTCCACTGCCGTCGTCGATCCGAAGGCGCAACTGGCGGCCGACGTCGTTGTCGGTCCGTACGCGATTATCGGCCCCAACGTGACGGTCGGCGCGGGTACGCAGATTCTCGCGCACACGGTGATCGACGGTCATACGACGCTGGGCGAGGGCAACAAGATTGGCCCGTTCGCATCGGTTGGCGGCAGTCCGCAGGATATGAAGTACGCGGGCGAGCCGACCAAGCTTGTCATTGGCGACCGCAATACCATTCGCGAATTCACGACCATCCACACCGGTACGGTGCAGGACGGTGGCCTGACGAGTCTCGGCAACGACAACTGGATCATGGCTTACGTGCACATCGCGCACGATTGTCACGTCGGCAATCACACGGTGTTCTCGAGCAACGCGCAATTGGCGGGCCATGTCCATGTCGACGACTGGGCTATCATCGGCGGCATGACCGGTGTGCACCAGTTCGTGCGCATCGGTGCTCATGCGATGGTGGGCGGTGCGTCGGTGCTGGTACAGGACGTGCCGTCATTCGTGATCGCTTCGGGTGACCGCGCGGTACCGTACGGCATCAACGTCGAAGGGTTGCGCCGTCGCGGTTTTTCCGCCGATGCAATCACGGCATTGCGCCACGCGTACAAGCTGCTCTACAAGAGCGGATTGACGTTGGATGAAGCCAAGGTGCAAATCGAAGCCTTCGGCAATGCCGGTGCGCCGGACGTCTTCGAGGCAGTGCGCGCACTGCTCGATTTCCTCAACGCAAGCACGCGCGGTATCGTGCGCTGACCTATGTCGCCGACCCTTCCCGGCGCCGGCCAGCGAACCCTGGCGATGGTGGCCGGGGAGCTGTCAGGCGATCTCATTGCCGGCAACGTGCTTGCCGGTCTCAAGCAAAGTCTCCCGGCCGACATCGCCTACGCGGGTGTCGGTGGTCCGCATATGGCGGAAGAGGGCTTCGACGCCTATTGGCCGATCGACAAGCTCTCCGTCATGGGCTACGTCGAAGTCATCAAGCATCTGCGCGAAATCCTCTCGATTCGAAAGCAACTGCGCGAGCGCTGGCTTGCGGAAAAGCCGATCGCATTCGTTGGCTTCGATGCGCCGGACTTCAACTTCGATCTCGAAGTCAAGCTGCGTGAAGCGGGCATTCCGACGATTCACTTCGTGAGCCCGTCGATCTGGGCGTGGCGCGGTGGGCGCATCAAGAAGATCAAGCGCGCCGTCGATCACATGCTGTGCCTGTTCCCGTTCGAGCCCGAGATCTATCACCGTGCCGGAATTGACGCCACGTTCGTGGGTCATCCAATGGCGGACAAGATTCCGATGGTGCCCGACGTCGCAGGGGCGCGGGCCACATTGGGGCTTCAGAGCGACGGGCCTGTCGTTGCGATTCTGCCGGGCAGCCGCACGTCTGAAGTGCAGCGTCTCACGCCGGTGTTTTTCGCGGCGATGCGTCTGCTGGCCAAGCGAGAGCCGTCGATTCGATTCGTCCTGCCGGTTGCAACGCCCCGTCTGCGCGTGCTGATGCAGCCGATTTTCGATGCCCACAGCGACCTCAATCTGACAGTGATCGACGGACGTGCGCCGCTGGCATTGGAAGCCGCAGACAGCGTGCTTCTTGCAAGCGGGACGGCAACGCTGGAGGCCGCGCTGTACAAAAAGCCGATGGTGATCTCATACAAGGTGCCCTGGCTGACGGCGCAGATCATGAAGCGCCAGGGCTATTTGCCTTACGTGGGCTTGCCGAATATTCTGTGCGGCGAGTTCGTCGTGCCGGAGCTGTTGCAGCATTTTGCAACGCCCGAAGCGCTGGCCGATGCTGTCTGGCAGCAATTGACCGATCCGGCGTTGCGTGCATCGCTGCAAGCGCGTTTCACGAAGATTCACGAAGAGTTGCGTCAGAACACGGCGGCGCGTTCGGCGGAGGTCATCGAGCGTGTACTGCGCGAAAAGGGGCGGCTATGACGGACGACGTGAAGGTGCATCGGACGACGCGCAAGACTGCCGTTAGCAATGGCGTGACGTCTCCCGCCGTGAAGCCCCGCACGCGTGTGGCGAAAGCGACGCCTCCGCAGATGGCGTTCGATCTGTTCGCGGATATCGCAGCCGATCTGACCTGCGGCGTGGACGAAGTCGGTCGCGGTCCGCTGGCCGGTCCGGTCGTGACAGCGGCGGTGATTCTCGACCCGTCGCGCCCGATCAAAGGACTGGCCGATTCGAAGAAGCTCACGGCACTTCGTCGCGAGGCGCTTTACGAGGAAATCGTCGAGCGCTCGCTGGCATTTTGCATCGCCGAGGCGAGCGTGGCGGAAATCGATTCCCTGAATATCCTTCATGCGACGATGCTCGCGATGCAGCGCGCGGTGAACGGACTTTCGCGTGTGCCAGCACTGGCGCTTATCGATGGCAATCGGTGCCCCGTGTTGCCGATGCGTGCCGAAGCAGTGATCAAGGGTGACGACAAGGTGCCTGCGATTTCGGCGGCGTCGATTCTGGCGAAAGTCACGCGTGACCGTCAGTTGGCAGCACTTCATGAGGAGTTTCCGCAGTACGGTTTTGACGAGCACGTCGGATACGGTACGCCCAGGCACCTCGAAGCGCTGCGCACGCATGGGCCGAGCCCGCATCATCGCCAGTCGTTTGCGCCTGTGCGCGATGCGTTTGAAATTTTCGGCACGTTGACGGTGTCACGCGTGGTCCGTACGTCATGAAGCTCATCAGTTCCAAAGACAATCCCTTCTACAAGCGCCTGAAGCTACTCGCGCAGTCGAACCAGCAGCGCCGCAAGCTGGGGCAGACGTTGCTCGAAGGCGTGCATCTTGCCGACGCCTATCTCGGTGCGCTCGGACAGCCACTCGTTTGCGTAGCGGCAGAATCGGCGCTGGATAACGACGAAGTCGCGCAGATCTGGGCGCGGGTCGATCCGGATCGACGCGTATGTTTGCCCGAGGCGCTGTTCGAGCCGTTGTCGACGTTGGTCAACGGGGTGCCGCTGCTCTTCGTGGTGGAGATGCCGTCAGGTCATCTACCCGCAACGCAAACGACCGACTGCGTGATTCTCGATGCTGTGCAGGACGCAGGCAACGTTGGCTCCATCCTTCGAAGCGCAGCGGCCGCTGGCGTGCGCGACGTCTACTGCATGTCGGGCACGGCGACTACATGGTCCAGCAAGGTGTTGCGCTCGGGCATGGGTGCACATTTTTCGTTGAACATCGTCGAGCATTGCACGCCGGATTCGCTGGCGCCGCGACTGTCGGTGCCGTTGCTGGCGACAAGCCTGCAAGCGAGTACGTCGCTCTACGAACAGGATTTGCGTAGTCCTGTGGCGTGGGTTTTCGGCAACGAAGGGGCGGGCGTATCACCCCATTGGCTCGAACGTGTACAGACACCGATCCGCATTCCTCAGCCGGGTGGGATGGAGTCGTTGAACGTCGCAGCGTGCGCCGCTATTTGCTTGTTCGAGGCGGTGCGGCAGCGATTGTCGTGATCGGCCGGTGCGAATGAAAAAGGGACGCTTATGCGTCCCTTTTGCGTTGCTATCGTCCTGCATAGAGCTCAGGCGGGCGTCGGTTGACGTCAGTAGACGTCGCGCTCCAGCTTGATTTCCTGAAGGATCGTCGTCGCGATTTCCTCAATCGACTTGTGCGTCGAGGAGAGCCACTTGATCCCTTCGCGACGCATCATCGCCTCGGCTTCGTTGACCTCGTAGCGACAGTTTTCGAGCGACGCATACTTGCTGCCCGGACGACGCTCGTTGCGGATTTCCGAAAGTCGTTGCGGATCGATGGAAAGTCCGAAAATCTTTTCCTTGTACTGATCGAGCGTGGAGGGCAGTTTCTCGCGCTCGAAATCGTCCGGGATCAGCGGATAGTTGGCCGCCTTCACGCCGTACTGCATGGCGAGATAGAGCGTTGTCGGCGTCTTGCCGCTGCGCGACACGCCCACGAGAATTACGTCGGCGCTTTGGAGGTTCTTGTTGGACTGGCCGTCGTCGTGGGCGAGCGAGAAGTTCACTGCCTCGATCCGGTTCTTGTACGCTTCGCTGTCGGCGTTCTGGTGCACGCGGCCGATGGCATGCATCGACTTGAGATTGAGTTCCTGCTCCAGCGGCTCGATGAACGTCTGGAACATGTCGAGAATCACGCCCTGGCAATTGCGCAGGATCTCGTTGGCCCTGGCGTCCACCAACGTGCTGAAGATGATCGGACGAACGTTTTCGGTCCGATACATTTCATTGATGCGTTGGGCCGTTTCATAGGCTTTATCGACGGAATCCACGAACGGAACGCGAATCTGACGGAAACGCATCTCGAATTGCGCGAGGATCGAGTGCGCAAACGTTTCGGCTGTAATCCCTGTGCCATCGGAGACGATGAAAACGGGCCGTGCGGCAACCGGTTTGACCGGCGCGGCGGGGCCGTCAGGGGCGGGTGTAGGGGAATTTCCGGGAGTGAGGGCGTCGCTCATGCGCAGAATCGCAAAATGGTGCATTGCACGGTAGAATAGCGGCAACTTGTTGGATAAGCAATTGCGCGGCCATCGCGCCCGGTTCCATGTCAGCCCCGCCTGACGGGGCGCTACGGGAAATGACGGTGGTTCGATGCAGGACGTCGGGCGCTAGCCCCTGGTACCCGACGCTGCCAAGGCGCGATTTCTTATCCAACAGGTCGACCGGCCCACGTCAGTCCCAGCCGGTCCGCCGAGAATTTTTTTTCTTACCTTAGGGGCTTTTATGACTAACGCAGCACACGACGGCGCCTACGTGGTGCCGTTTGAGCATCTGCGCATGACCGACGTCGAGTCGGTCGGCGGCAAGAATGCATCGCTTGGCGAAATGATCAGCCAACTGGCCAACGCAGGCGTTCGCGTGCCGGGTGGCTTCGCCACGACGTCTTTCGCATTCCGCGAGTTCCTCCAGCACAACAACCTGACCGAGCGCGTTGCCAAGCGTCTCGAGGGCCTCGACGTGGATAACGTCAAGGCGCTCGCAGAAGCCGGTGCCGAAATCCGTCAATGGATCGTCGACGCGCCGCTGCAACCGCAGCTCGAGAAGGACATCCGCGAACAGTTCGCTCGCATCACGGCCGACCAGCCGGACGCGTCGTTCGCCGTGCGTTCGTCGGCAACCGCCGAAGATCTGCCCGACGCCTCGTTCGCAGGCCAGCAGGAAAGCTATCTGAACGTCGTCGGTATCGAAGACGTGCTGGATCGCATGAAGCACGTGTTCGCGTCGCTGTATAACGACCGTGCCATCTCGTACCGCGTTCACAAGGGCTTCACGCACGCCGAAGTGGCGTTGTCGGCCGGTGTGCAGCGTATGGTGCGCTCGGACTGCGGCGCGTCGGGCGTGATGTTCACGATCGACACTGAGTCGGGCTTCCAGGACGTGGTGTTCATCACGGCCAGCTATGGTCTGGGTGAGACGGTTGTGCAGGGCGCGGTGAATCCGGACGAGTTCTACGTCTTCAAGCCGACGCTCAACGCTGGCAAGTACCCGATCATTCGCCGCACGCTCGGCTCGAAGTTGCTCAAGATGGAATTCACGCAACCGGGCGAACCGGGCCGTGTGAAGACCATCGACGTGCCGATGGAATTGCGTAACCGCTATTCGATCACCGACGACGATTGCGTCGAGCTGGCCAAGTTCGCGCTGATCATCGAGAAGCACTACGGTCGTCCGATGGACATCGAGTGGGGCAAGGACGGCAAGGACGGCAAGATCTACATTCTTCAGGCGCGTCCGGAGACGGTGAAGAGCCAGTCCGTCGGCAAGGCCGAGCAACGCTTCAAGCTCAAGGGCGACGCTCCGGTGCTGACCACGGGCCGCGCAATCGGCCAGAAGATCGGTGCAGGTCCGGTGCGCGTGATCATGGATCCGAGCGAGATGGAGCGCGTGCAGCCGGGCGACGTGCTGGTGGCCGACATGACCGACCCGAACTGGGAGCCGGTGATGAAGCGCGCTTCGGCCATCGTGACGAACCGTGGCGGCCGTACGTGCCACGCGGCCATCATCGCGCGTGAGCTGGGTGTGCCGGCCGTGGTCGGCTGCGGTGACGCTACCGACGTGCTGAAGGACGGCGCGCTGGTGACCGTGTCCTGCGCAGAAGGCGACGAAGGCAAGATCTACGATGGTCTGCTCGAGACCGAAGTGACCGAGATCCAGCGTGGCGAAATGCCGAAGATCCCGGTGAAGATCACGATGAACGTGGGCAATCCGCAACTGGCCTTCGACTTTGCACAGCTGCCGAACAGCGGTGTGGGCCTGGCGCGTCTCGAATTCATCATCAACAACAACATCGGCGTTCACCCGCGCGCGATTCTCGAGTACCCGAATATCGACGCCGACCTGAAGAAGGCGGTGGAATCGGTCGCTCGCGGTCATGCGTCGCCGCGCGCGTTCTACGTCGACAAGCTGGCTGAAGGGATCGCCACGATTGCGGCGGCTTTCTATCCGAAGCAAGTGATCGTGCGTCTGTCGGACTTCAAGTCCAACGAGTACAAGAAGCTCATCGGCGGCTCGCGTTATGAGCCGGATGAAGAAAACCCGATGCTGGGCTTCCGTGGCGCGTCGCGTTACATCTCGGAAGACTTCGCCGAAGCGTTCGAGATGGAGTGCCGTGCGCTCAAGCGCGTTCGCGACGAAATGGGTCTGACGAACGTCGAGATCATGGTGCCGTTCGTGCGTACGCTGGGTCAGGCGGAGCGCGTGGTCAACATGCTCGGCGGCTACGGTCTGAAGCGCGGTGAAAACGGCCTCAAGCTGATCATGATGTGCGAAGTGCCGTCGAACGCGATTCTGGCTGACCAGTTCCTCGAGTACTTCGATGGCTTCTCGATCGGCTCGAACGATCTGACGCAGCTCACGCTGGGTCTGGACCGCGATTCGGGTATGGAGTTGCTGGCGAAGGACTTCGACGAACGTGACCCGGCAGTGCAGTTCATGCTCAGCCGTGCCATCAAGGCTTGCCTGGCGCAGGGTAAGTATGTCGGCATCTGCGGTCAGGGCCCGTCGGACCATCCGGATCTGGCCGAGTGGCTGGTCAAGGAAGGCATCGTCTCGATGTCCCTCAACCCGGACACGGTCGTGGAAACGTGGCAACAACTCGCCAAAGTGGCGAAGTAAGCGTCGCAAGAAACACCTGAAACAGGAAGCGTCCGAGCGGCATCTCGGACGCCGCTGAAAGCCTGCGCAATCCCTTGGGATGCGCGCGCTGATCGGTGGGTTTCGTGCTATAAACCCCGGTATAACACCGGGGTTTTTTCGTTTCTGGGAGTTGCGATGGAGCAGGCTTGGCTTTGGTTCGGCGTTGCCGGATTGATCGTGGTTCTGGAGCTGGCGAGCGGGACGTTCTATCTCCTCATGGTGGCGCTTGGTGTGGCGGCCGGCGGCGTTGCGGCGCTGCTGCGTGCCGACGGGCCGTTGCAGTGGGTCGTGGCGGCGATCGTCGCCGGGATGGCGGTCTGGTTGTTGCGACGTAGCCGGTTTGGGCGGCGTCGCATCAAGGTCGATGCCTCGGCCGACCCCAACACCAATCTGGATATCGGCCAGCGTTTGCATGTCGACGGATGGCGTCCTGATGGTCAGGCGCGCGCCATGTACCGGGGCGCAGAGTGGGATGTGGAGCTGATGCCGGGGGAGGCACCCGATGCCGGATGGTTCGTTATCCGCGAGGTGCGCGGTAGCCGGTTGTACGTCGCGCATGTGGCGGCATAGATCGCACGGATCGCGCAGTTCAATGGCCGACGTCGAAGCTTCTCGCCCGATGTCGATCCGTGGGCAGAACACTTCGGCGTCGTTGCGGTCTGACGACATGTCCCGCCATTGCGGGGCGTCGGGGAACTAGCTGACCGCCCAAGGTCGGCGCTTCAGGGGAAAATATGTTATCCAACGTCGCATTCATTCTCTTCATCATCGCGGTGATCATTGCGGCCCGGTCGATCAAGATCGTGCCGCAGCAGCATGCGTGGGTGGTGGAGCGCCTCGGTAAGTATCACGGGACGCTTACGCCGGGCCTGTCGATCGTCGTGCCGTTTGTCGACCGTGTTGCGTACAAGCACGTGCTCAAGGAAATTCCGCTCGATGTGCCGAGCCAGATTTGTATCACCAAGGACAACACGCAGTTGCAGGTGGACGGCATTCTGTACTTCCAGGTGACGGATCCGATGAAGGCGTCGTATGGCTCGAGCAACTTCATCGTGGCCATTACCCAGCTCGCCCAGACCACCTTGCGTAGCGTGGTCGGCAAGCTGGAACTGGACAAGACGTTTGAGGAGCGGGAGTTCATCAACCACAGCGTGGTGAATGCCCTCGACGAAGCAGCGGCGAACTGGGGTGTGAAGGTCCTGCGTTACGAGATCAAGGATCTGACGCCGCCGAAGGAAATTCTGCACGCCATGCAGGCGCAGATCACGGCGGAGCGTGAGAAGCGTGCGCTGATCGCGGCATCGGAAGGGAAGAAGCAGGAGCAGATCAACCTGGCGTCCGGTGCGCGTGAGGCGGCGATTCAGAAGTCGGAAGGGGAGCGTCAGGCGGCGATCAACCAGGCGCAGGGTGAGGCGGCGGCCATTCTTGCGGTGGCGGAAGCTAATGCCGAGGCCATCCATAAGATTGCTACGGCGATTCAGACGCAAGGCGGCATGGAAGCCGTCAACCTGAAGGTCGCCGAGCAGTATGTCGACGCCTTCAGCAAGGTCGCCAAGACGAGCAACACGCTGATCGTGCCGGGCAACTTTTCAGACATGAGCGGCATGATCGCATCAGCGCTCAAGATAGTGCGCGGCACCGAGGGCGGTTCAAATGCACCCGTCGATGGAAGTGCCGGCGGTTTCGGCAATTCCGTGCCGCGCCGTTGAGTGCAAGCAGATGGATGAGGGGGCCGGGGGGGGGGCGCTCTCGGTTGCACAACTGACTGACGAAAAGAAAACGGCCCGAGCGGGCCGTTTTCTTTGTGCGAGAGCGCTGTCGCTCCTCACGTGTCGTTCAGCGTTGATCTTAGGTCGGGTTGCGCATGAGTCGCGCTTTCTCGCGATTCCAGTCGCGTTCCTTTTCCGTCTCGCGCTTGTCGTGCAGCTTCTTGCCCTTGCCCAGCCCGATCTCGCATTTCACGAGGCCCTTGCTGTAGTGAAAGTTAAGCGGGACGATCGTGTAGCCGCGTTGCTCGACCTTGCCGATGAGTTTCTTGATTTCATCGGCTTTGAGCAGCAGTTTTCGGGTGCGGACCGGATCGGGGTTGATGTGCGTCGATGCCGATTGCAGTGGGCTGATGTGCGCGCCGATCAGAAAGATCTCGCCATTCTTGATGACGACATAGCCTTCTTTGATCTGCGCCCGCCCGGCGCGAATTGCCTTGACTTCCCACCCTTCGAGCGCGATCCCGGCTTCGAATCGCTCCTCGATGAAGTAGTCGAAGAAGGCCTTTCTGTTGTCGATGATGCTCATGGATCCTTGGCGGGGTAACTTGGTCGGACCCGGTGAGTCGGGCTCGGGTAAAATAGCGATTTTAACAAAGAGTCTCGGCAAGAGGCGGCTTGCGACACACGCGGCTCGACGGCGCACGTATCGCATGCACTCACAGCCCGACAGACGATGGCCGAAGTCAGTAAAACTGTTCTCGTGCATTTCTCCGACGAGCAAATGTACGATCTGGTGACCAATGTCGCCGATTACCCTAAATTCCTGCCTTGGTGCGGTGGTGTCGATATTCGGCATCAGGACGAGCACAGCATGGAAGCGTCGCTGATCATCGACTTCAAAGGCCTGAAGCATTCGTTTGCGACGCGCAACATCCAGGAGCGCCCGCACTCCATCCAGATGACCTTCGTCGAGGGGCCTTTCAAACGTTTTCACGGCACGTGGAAGTTCACGCCTTTGCGCGAGAACGCCTGCAAGATCGAGTTCGGTCTGCACTACGAGTTTGCGAATTTCCTGCTGGAAAAGGTTATCGGTCCGGTGTTCAGCCACATTGCGAACACGTTCGTAGACGCCTTCGTCAAACGTGCGGAGACGGTTTATGCCAAGTGAGCTGAACATCGAAGTCTGCTACGCGCTGCCCAGCGAACAAACGATTGTCCCGCTGAGGCTGGCCCAAGGCGCGACGATGCGCGACGCGATCGAACGAAGCGGACTGCTGCAACGGTTTCCGGAGCTGGATCTCGACCGGATGAAGGTCGGCGTGTTCGGGAAGGTGCGTGCGCTGGATGCGGCGGTGGAGACGGGCGATCGCGTCGAGATTTACCGCACGCTCAAGGCCGATCCGAAGCTGGCGCGGCAACGGCGCGTCGAAAAAGTCCGCAACGAGGGCAGCCGGGAAGGACAGAAGTGGCTGGGCAGCGCCCGTAAGGGCAGCTAATGCTGGTGGCGCAAGGCTGAGGCAGGCCGGACGTCTCGTCCCGGACCTGCCGTCGATCAGTGCGTCGATCCCCGCGAATGCAATCGCACCGACGCACTGACACCTGCCAGCAATAACGCCACCGCGGCGATCTCCAGCAGACGTGGCAGCCGGTGCTCATAGATAAAGCCGTAGACGAGCGCGAACAGCGTTTCAAACACGATCAGCTGCCCTGACAGGGTGAGCGGCAGCGTCCGGCTCGCCGCGTTCCAGAATGCATTGCCGATGGTCGACGCACCGATGGCCACGGCGATATTCACGATCAGAAACATCTGCCAGTCACGCGGCACATCCGCTGTCATCGGATGCGGCAGCAGCAAGGCGGCAATCGCCAGTGCGCACGCCAGCACCCCCGTCGCTACCCCCGTAAGCAACGACCATTCTTGACTCGTGAAATGCCCGAATTTCGCGAGATATCGGGCGTTGGCGACGGCATACCATGTCCAGCTTGCCAATGCCCCCACCGCGCAAACGACGCCGGCTAGCGTGAGCCGCCAGTCACCACCGCTCGCGGCGGCGTGCGTGAAGATGTCGACGTTGATACAGACGATGCCAGCGACGACCAGGGCCAGAGGGCCCGCCAGCTTCGACAGCGGGAGGGCGCCGTGATCGCGGCTGCCGACCAGTGTGACCGTCACGGGCAGCACGCCCACGATCAGCGACGCCGGCGCGATGCCCGCCATTTGCACCGATGCGGCGACAAACAGGTAATAGATCAGATTGCCGACGAGACTCAGTCGGAATAACGCGCGCCAGTCGTTACTCGTGACGGTATGCCGCAAGCGCGGCCAGAGCGGGGCGAGGAACACCGCCGAGACCAATCCGTACAGGACGTAACGCGCAGCCGACAACTCTAGCGGCGAGAATCCGGGTAGCAGGCGCGGGGCAAGGAACACCAGTCCCCACAGCGCGCCCGCCGCCAGTCCGTACGAAATGCCTTTCCCCATGAAATCTAGCCCGCAGTTGGTCGTTGATACAAGAAGCGTCCGGCCGAAATCCTGCCGGAAAGGGCGCAAGAATAGCACTCGCTCCGCGCAGGCTGATTGTGAAATCCGGCACTTGGCGGGGGATAAGCCCGCGTCACGGCTTCGGGCCGCCGAGGGCCGGTTTTGCCCTCAGCGGGTGCCGAATCCGTCCCTCGGGGAAAAAGCCCCTTGACATGTGGGGCAGACCTGCCATGCAGCGCGCGATTTCTGTATAATTCGGTTTTGCGCCTATAGGATTTGCCATGCGTCTGATCCAAAAAGCACTCACATTCGATGACGTGCTCCTCGTCCCGGCCTACTCTGCCGTTCTCCCGCGCGACACCAGCCTGAAAACCAAGCTCACGCGCAACATTACCCTGAACATGCCTTTGCTGTCGGCCGCCATGGATACGGTGACCGAAGCGCGTCTGGCCATTGCCATGGCGCAACAGGGCGGTATCGGCATCATTCACAAGAATCTGAAGCCGGCTGAGCAGGCGCGGGAAGTCTCGAAGGTCAAGCGTTTTGAGTCGGGCGTTCTGCGTGATCCGATCACCATTCCGCCGCACATGAAGGTGCGCGATGTGATCGCGCTGTCGCGTCAGCATGGCATTTCCGGTTTCCCGGTCGTCGAGGGCGCGCAACTCATCGGTATCGTGACCAACCGCGACCTGCGTTTCGAAAGCCGCCTGGACGAGCCGGTGCGCGCGATCATGACGCCGAAGGAAAAGCTCATCACCGTGCGTGAGGGCGCTTCCCCGGCCGACGCCGAGCGTCTGATGCACGATCACCGCCTTGAGCGCGTGCTGGTCGTCAACGACGCGTTCGAACTGCGCGGCCTGATGACCGTCAAGGACATTACCAAGGCTACGGAATACCCGCTGGCAAGCAAGGACGAACACGGCAAGCTGCGTGTCGGCGCTGCTGTTGGCGTGGGCGCGGATAATGAAGAGCGCGTCGAGCTGCTGGTTGCGGCCGGCGTCGATGTGATCGTGGTCGATACGGCGCACGGTCACAGCCAGGGCGTGCTGGACCGCGTACAGTGGGTCAAGAAGCATTTCCCGCAGATTGAAGTCGTCGGCGGCAACATTGCGACGGCAAGCGCCGCGCTGGCGCTGGTCGAGCACGGTGCAGACGCTGTCAAGGTCGGTATCGGCCCGGGCTCGATCTGCACGACGCGTATCGTTGCAGGCGTCGGTGTTCCGCAGATCACGGCCATCGCGAATGTGGCTGAGGCACTGAAGGAAACGGGCGTTCCGCTGATCGCCGACGGTGGTATCCGCTACTCGGGCGACGTGGCCAAGGCGCTGGCCGCCGGTGCGCACACCGTGATGATGGGCAGCATGTTCTCCGGCACGGAAGAAGCGCCGGGCGAAGTGTTTCTGTATCAGGGCCGTTCGTACAAGAGCTACCGTGGCATGGGTTCGGTGGGTGCAATGAAGGACGGTGCAGCAGACCGTTACTTCCAGGACCCGGCCAACAACGCCGACAAGCTCGTGCCGGAAGGCATCGAAGGCCGTGTGGCCTATAAGGGTAGCGTGAACGCGATCCTGCACCAGTTGACCGGCGGTATCCGCTCGTCGATGGGCTACCTCGGTTGCCCGTCGATCAAGGATTTGCACGAGAAGGCAGAATTTGTCGAAATCACGTCCGCCGGCATGCGCGAATCGCACGTGCACGACGTCCAGATCATGAAGGAAGCCCCCAACTACCACGTGGAGTAATTGCCCATGAAGGCCATGTTGCGTACGGTACTGTTCCTCGATGCGGCGTTGAATCTGGCACTTGGCGTGCTGCTGATTGCGTCGTTCTGGTCATCGCTGTATGCGGCCATTGATGTGCCCGCGCCATCGCCCGTGCTGTATGCGCAGGTGCTTGGTGTGGCCTTCATTGGCGTGGCCTGGCTGCAATGGCACGCCACCGTGAATGGCCTGTTGACGTCGACCGTGGCAAAGGTGACGGGACATATCAGCTGGATCAGCGGTGCGTTCGTGTTGGGGTGGCTGATCTCCGGCCAGTTGGTGGTGTCGAGCGGCGGCAAGTGGATGCTTGCCATGCTCGGGGCTGTCCTGCTGGTAGTGGGCGGGATTCTCGTCAAGCTGGCGTCGAGTGTGCGCACGAAAGAGCGTGTACAGGCGGCGCAGCAGGCAGGCGAGCGGGTGCGTGGCGGTGTCGTGAGCGACACGCGACGCGACGCACCGAGAGATTATGCCGATGCCCGGGTCGTCGACGAGGCCCGTGGCACGCGCGCTGAGCCGCGCATGGAGACGCCTCGTGGCGGCTCCGCACCAGTCAATAGCACGCCGGTCGCGCCCGTGGGCGCCACCGGCATTGTCGCGCCCGTGCCGTCCGACACGGCGCCGACGTCCAACGAATCCACTTCATCCGTACCTCACGATGCACGACAAAATCCTCATTCTTGACTTCGGCTCGCAAGTCACCCAGCTCATTGGACGCCGCGTTCGCGAAGCGCACGTCTACTGCGAGATCCACCCGAACGACGTAACGGACGAATTCATCCGCGAATTCAATCCTAAGGCCGTCATTCTGTCGGGTAGCCACGCGAGCACGTATGAGGATCAGGATCTGCGTGCGCCTCAGGCCGTCTGGGATCTGGGCGTGCCGGTCCTGGGCATCTGCTATGGCATGTTCGCGATGACGGTCCAGTTGGGCGGCCAGGTCGAAGCCAGCAACCATCGCGAATTCGGTTACGCCGAAGTGCGCGCCCATGGCCATACGCCGCTGCTCGACGGGCTTGAAGATTTCCGTACCGACGACGGTCACGGCATGCTCAAGGTGTGGATGAGCCACGGCGACAAGGTCACGCAACTGCCGGAAGGCTTTGCGCTGATGGCGTCGACGCCGAGCTGCCCGATCGCCGGTATGGCTGACGTCAAGCGTCATTACTACGCTGTGCAGTTCCACCCGGAAGTCACGCACACCGTGAAGGGCCGCGAACTGCTCGAACGCTTCGTGCTGGAGATTGCAGGTGCGAAGCCGGATTGGATCATGCGCGACCACATCGAGGAAGCCGTCAAGGCGATCCGCGAGCAGGTGGGCGACGAGGAAGTGATTCTGGGTCTGTCGGGCGGCGTGGATTCGAGCGTCGCGGCGGCGCTGATTCATCGTGCGATTGGCGATCAACTGACGTGCGTGTTCGTTGATCACGGTCTGCTGCGTCTGAACGAAGGCAAGATGGTGATGGAAATGTTCCAGGGCCGTCTGCACGCGAAGGTTGTGCATGTCGATGCCACGGCACAGTTCATGGGCCACCTGACGGGCGTGACGGATCCGGAGCAGAAGCGCAAGATCATCGGCCGTGAGTTCGTGGAAGTGTTCCAGGCCGAAGCGAAGAAGCTGAAGAATGCGAAGTGGCTGGCGCAGGGCACGATTTATCCGGACGTGATCGAGTCGGGCGGCGCGAAGACGAAGAAGGCGACGACGATCAAGAGCCACCACAACGTGGGTGGCCTGCCGGAGACGCTGGGTCTGAAGTTGCTGGAGCCGCTGCGCGATCTGTTCAAGGACGAAGTGCGCGAACTGGGCGTGGCGCTCGGCCTGCCGCACGACATGGTCTACCGTCACCCGTTCCCGGGTCCGGGTCTGGGCGTGCGTATCCTGGGTGAAGTGAAGCAGGAGTACGCGGACTTGCTGCGCCGCGCCGATGCGATCTTCATCGAAGAACTGCGCAACACGGTCGAGCCGAACAGCGGCAAGACGTGGTACGAGCTGACGAGTCAGGCGTTCGCGGTGTTCCTGCCGGTCAAGAGCGTGGGCGTGATGGGCGATGGCCGCACGTACGAGTGGGTCGTGGCGCTGCGCGCCGTGCAGACGCAAGACTTCATGACGGCACATTGGGCACACCTGCCGCACGAACTGCTCGGCAAGGTCTCGAACCGCATCATCAACGAAGTGCGTGGTTTGAACCGTGTTGTCTACGACATCTCGGGCAAGCCGCCTGCGACGATTGAGTGGGAGTGATTCGGCGTCTGACACTGGTCGGCGTCCGCTGACAGTAAAGCACACCTAAGCCCGCGATTTTTGCGGGCTTTTTTGCATTCCTGTTTGGTATCGGCTGGTCGCAGGCTGTCGAAGAAGGAGAGGGCGTCGCTCTCCAAGTCAGGCTACATGATCCGTTATTCGGTGGTCGAGACGAGACTTGGACCTCCTAAGCGGTTCGCATCCTGACGCACAAGACTGTGTAAGGCCCATTCCGGGAAATCGTCATCGTGCCGCCAAGTTTCTGCGCGCGCCGCTTCATGCTGTGCAATCCGGCACCTTCGTGCATCGTGCGAGGAACGGCTTCCCCAGCGTCGTCAAAACGACCGGTGTCGAAGCCAACGCCGTTGTCCTCCACCCGCAGCGTAAATTCTCCGTCGACGTCACGGAGTTCGACGCGCACGCAACTCGCCTTGCTGTGCTTGAGGACATTGGTCAGTGCCTCCTGCAAAATGCGTTGCACTTCCAGCGATCGGGCGGCGCCCATTTCGCATCGCTCAATGCCTTCCACGCGCCATTCGCACTCGATCATCTGAATCTCGAAACGCGCCGTCATTCGATGGCGCAGGGAAGCAATCTGCTCTGCCAGCGTCTGCTCTCCTGCCTGATGCACCGTTGCGCTGTCTACGACGAAGCGCAATTCATCCCGCAATTCCTTCAGCAACGCAAGAAAGCGCTCGGGTGGAAGCGTGTGTGGCGCATGTTCGATGGCGGCGATGCCCGACACCAGCGTACCCCCCAATCCGTCGTGCAGGTCGTGCGCCAGATTGAGCCGCTCGGCGAGCCGGACATTGGCGACTTGCAGTTCATGCTGACGATTCAGGGTGGACGACAATTCACCTCGGGCGTCGTCGATCGCCTGCTGTAGTTCGTCATTGAACTCCGAGATGCGCCGGGCGTTGTTGGCAAATCGTCGCGCCAGCACAACGGCCATGCCGATCATCAGGATCTGTGAGGTTTGCGCGGTGTAGTAGACGTTGGAGCTCAGAATGCCGAAGAACACGAGAAAGTCGTGTAACCCGGCGGCGACGAACACGAGCGCACAAAGCGAGACGATCCGTTGTTCCGTCTGCCGTTCGCGCCACGTCAGCACGAACAACAGCACGCAGGTTGCCAGCCACGTCATGCCGGGCACGACAGCCCAGATCGCGCGCAGCGTTTCAGTATAGGTGCGTGGTGCAACGATCAGCGTTGCTGCGCCCACACCGAACGTGATCCACATCGTGGCCTCGATCCGAGGCATTCGTCTGCCGCAGAAGCGCAGCACGAACATGGTGAAGCACGCACAGTAAAAGAGAAACGCGATGGACACGAACAACTGCCAGCCATCGTTGGTCGCAAAGGGCCACGGTCGTGTGGCGATCTGATTGATCGCGTAGAGCCACCATGCGAAGGACATCAGGCTGAACCACCCGTATGACGTCTCCTGCCGGCGGTATAGCCAAAGCGTAAGCACTACGACACCGAGCGTGACGGTGATCGCCAGACTGAAAAGCTGCAGATCGTGGCGCAGCCATCGCGCCCTGTCGTACGCCGAACGGATGGCGTCGGGCGATCCCCGCAGCACCGGACCGAGTCCCGGACTGTATGCCGCAAGGCCCGAGACACGCACCAGCAACACGTTGGAACCGGCACGAAGCGTCGGCGCGTCGACAACCCAGTGGCGTGGTGTATTCCAGGCGCGACTCAGCGGCTCGACCAACGAATCGTCACGTGAGATCAGGCTGCCGTTCAGATACACCGCGCCAGCCATGTTCAGGTATTCCAGCATCAGGCCCCGTGCCTTGACGGGCGACGGCTCCTGCCATGTCAGCCGGTACCAGACGACGCCGTCGAAACGCGGCCAGCGCGATGTCCACACGTCCGGCAGCGTTACGGGAACCCAACCGGCATTCGGCGGCTGCGTTGCCTGCCAGTCGCTGCGCACGGCTTCAACGTGCTCGAACGGCAACGAGGCGTCGGAAACCGGACGCGGGGCGATGGAGCGCTGCGCGTGCGCAGTGGCGGAGAACAGGCAGAGCAGTGCGATCAGCGTGATCAGCGTCAGGGCAACAAGCCGGAGATGCGGGCTTCGAACACGGCCTGAGTGCGCGAGTTGACTGCCAACTTCTTGTAGATGTTCTTGATGTGACATGCGACCGTGAGGCTGGAGATGGAGAGCAATGCTGCAATCTCGCGGTTCGTCATGCCTTTGGCCACGAGTCCGAGAATCTCGACTTCGCGCGGGCTTAGCATCGACGGGACATCGGACATTCGCGCCGCTGCCAGGCCGCTGCCGGTACCGGAAGGCGGCACCGGTATGCGTGAGCCGCCGGGTGCGAGCGCAACCAGCCCCAGAATGTGCCGTGCCACGAACGGATCGATCGGCGCGCCCCCGCGCAACGCACTTCGAATCGATAGCGCGATCTCTGCGTCCTCGCGCTCCTTGAGCAGATATCCCGTGGCACCCCGTTGCAGGGCCCCAACGATGATCTGCTCCGTACTCCACGCGGAGATTACCAGAATCGGCAGAGCAGGGTCGCGCGCATGCAGCTCGCTGATCAGGTCGATGCCGCTGCCGTCGGGCAGGCCGACGTCGATCAATACGAGTGCGAACGGTTCGTCAGCGAGCACCGCCCGCGCCTGCGCGAGACTACCGGCGACTTGCACGGCGTCGTCAGCATAGCCAAGGGAATGGAGAATGGCGCGCATGCGAATTTGCATGCCCGGATCGTCTTCTACGAGCAACAACGGACCGGGCAATACCGGTTCGATATTCGCAAGCGTGCTGGCAGACATGGCAGGCGAAGTGGAGAAGGGGGCTGGAGTAGCGGTATCGCAAAATAGCACGCCTGCGAACACGTCTGCTATCCCCGAAACAGGGGGGTAGATGGGGGACTCGATCGGCGTCGGGCGCCGATCCTTCGTATTACTCATTTCGGGGGATGGAGTACCGAGCCGGGCGAGTGGTATGTTGCTGCGAAATTCAGCGCACCCGGCGACACATCGCAAAGGCGCACCACCTTTGCATACCGGGCACACCGCTTGTCATAGCGGCAACATCGTCTGGTATTTCGGGGGAAGCGTGCGAGACAAATCCGGCGCGTTGGCGGCACCACTGCGGCTCAAGACCCTCTGCGGGATGGCCAGTGTGATCCTCGCCGGTCACGCGGCAGCACAGTCGTCCGGCCCCTATGTACTGAACTATCGCGGTGCGACGGGGGGCTGTTGCACGTCCAGCAACGGATACAACGGCGAGAATGGCCGTCAGGATGTCACGCAAACGGCGATGGGACTGAACATTCGCACGACGGGCGGGGCCACGGGCGTGCTGGTCGATGTCAGTGGCGGCAATGGCGGAAACGGTAATACGAACGACGACGACAACGGCCGTGACCACTGGGGGGGTAACGGCGGCATTGGCCGCATCATCGACTTCACGCTCGCTCAAAGCACGGTGATGAGCACCGGCATAGGCGTCAGCGTGCTTTCTGCCGGCGGCGATGGCGGCCTGTGGGGCAATCGCAGCGACGGTCATGGCGTTGGCGGTGACGGTCATCTGGCCGCCCTCACCCTGGTGGGCGGCTCGGTCAACGCTGTCGGCTACGGACTCTCGGCCCAATCCGTCGGCGGTAACGGGAAGGACAGCGCCATTCCCTCCTTTGGCGGCCTTGCCCCCGGCCTGAACGCGGGTTACGGAGGCAATGCGGGAGACGCAAACGTCACTGTCAAAGGCGGCGCTGTCATTACGGTGAGTGGCACGGGTGGCGCTGCGATTCGCGCGGAATCGCTTGGCGGTCAGGGTGGCCTTGGTGTCGATGACGACATTGCCGGGTACGTCGATTCCGGATGGGGCGGCAATGCAGGCAATGTCAATGTGACGATTGCCGACGGCACGATCACCGCACACGGCACCGGCGAGGGCGGTATTTTGGCTCGCGCCGTAGGAGGCAGCAGCCCGAAAGGAGCGGGCACCGATGTGAAAGGCGGGAATGGCGGCAATGCCGGGCACGTCTTCGTGCAAAACGGGGCGGCAATTTCCACCGACGGTGTCAACGCTCCGGGTATCGCCGTCTACAGCCTTGGCGGCGATGGCGGTGATGGCGGCGATGGCAATTCGGGGAGCGGTTTCCCCGGCGGCGACGGCGGCACACCGGGTGGCGCTTCCGTGACGAACTCCGGCAGTATCGCAACGCAGGGGCTCGGATCGACCGGCATTCGCGTGGTGGTCGTCGGCGGCAGCGGTGGCAATGGTGGGGCGTCCGGGCCGTGGTCGGGGCACGGCGGCGATGGCGGCGCAGGCGGCAATACCGGGGCGCTCGCGGTCAACATTGTCAATAACGGCAACATTCTCACGAACGGACGCGATGCGATCGGCATTCTCACGCACGCCGTCGGTGGTGGCGCAGGGAACGCCGAAATCAGTCAGGGCCTGATGAACATTGGCGGCGGTGCAGGCGGTAATGGCGGACAAGGCGGCAATGTCTACGTCCAGAACAACGGCACGATTTTCACGACGGGTGACCAGAGTCCCGCCGCAGTGGTGCAGAGTGTTGGTGGCGGTGGTGGGCACGGCGGCGACGCGGATACGACGGGCATTATCGTAGGCATTGCCACAGGCGGTCGCGGTGGGGCGGGCGGCGATGGCAATACTGCTACGCTCGATCAGGCGGGCGCGATTTCCACGGCGGGCGCAGGGGCGGCCGGCGCGGTCGTGCAGAGTATCGGCGGCGGCGGCGGGGTGGGCGGGTCGTCGTCCGCGATCACAGTCGGTATTGGACTTGGTGTTGCCGTCAGTCACGGTGGCAGTGGCGGACAGGGCGGCACGGGTGGCACGGCCCGCGTGAGCGTGGACGACTTCGCGAGCGTCACAACGCAAGGCGTGAGCAGCGATGCCGTGGTCGCGCAGAGTATCGGCGGCGGTGGCGGTTATGGTGGCCTGGCCAGCGCTTCGAGCATCACCATCGCTCCCGATCTTGGACCCGATCTCCCGACCGGCACGATAAGTCCGCATGTCAGCCTGGGGGGGCGTGGCGGAGGCGGTGGAAACGGCGGATTGGCGCAGGTCGAAAACGACGGGAACGTCGTGACGCGGGGTGACCGCAGTCTCGGAATTCTGGCCCAGAGCATTGGCGGCGGGGGTGGCGCAGGCGGCAACGCCGCCGCCCCGTTACGCGCGAAGACGGTGTCGGCTCCGGGGAGCCGGTTGGACCTCAGTGTGGGTGTGTCCATCGGCGGGGCGGGTGGCAGCGGAGGCACCGGCGGCGTCGCCACTGTGACGAATAGCGTCATGGGTATCGTCGAGACATCCGGCGATCACGCCATCGGCATTCTGGCGCAGAGTGTCGGCGGTGGGGGCGGTAGTGGCGGCAGCGTCCAACAGGAGACTGCCCAGTCGTTCTCGGCAACGCTGGGTTCGCCGACTTCCGCACTTGGCACGTTGCAGACGATTATCCAGTGGCTGGAGACGTCCGGTCAGTCGCTGAACGTGAAATTCGGCTCGCTCAAGGTCGGTGTCGACGTGCGCGTAGGCGGCTCGGGTGGCAGCGGCGGTGACGGCGTTGGCGCCAGCGTGTTCAACAGTGGGCAAGTCACGACCACGGGAGACGGCGCAGCCGCCATCGTAGCGCAGAGCGTCGGCGGCGGGGGCGGTAGCGGCGGGACGGCCACGTCGACGAGCGCGTCGAGCCTCATGTCGAGCATCGACAGCTTGCTCGGTGTGGCGACGGGAAAGGTCGGTCAGTATTTTCAGGTGTCTCCGAACACCGGCACCAATGTTGCCGTGGGCGGATCGGGCGGGAGCGGAGGCAACGGCGGGTCGGTCGGTGTAACCCAATCGGGCACCATCGTTACGAAGGGCTTCGCCTCCCCCGGCATCGTTGCCCAAAGCATCGGCGGCGGGGGCGGTGCCGGTGTTTCGACCGCGCAGAACCTTGAGGTCTTCCTGTCCAACTGGGCTGCGAAGGACGCGCCTGGCATTCTGAGCGACATCACCCGCATCGTCGATCTTCTTGGTTCCAATCTGGCGAGCGCCCAGCACAACGTGAACGTGAGCGTTGGCGCGAAAGGCGGTGGCGCAGGCTATGCGGGGTTGGTCACCGTAGATGCAAGCAGCGCGTCGAGCCGGATTCAAACGCTCGGTGACAGCTCGCCGGGCATTCTTGCGCAAGGGATTGCCGACGGAGGGGGACTCGCTGGCGCAAGTGCCTATACGTTCGGACCCAGCACATTCGGCGCGACGGCTGGGACCACGCAACCCGCGTTGGCACTCTCGCTCGGCGCAGCCTACGACTCGACGATTAGCAGCGTGAGCGGTACGTCGTTTCCGGTGGTTGTGAAAAGCGGGGGGGCCATCAGCACCCACGGGGACGATTCGAGCGGCGTGCTCGCGCAGAACATTGCGGGCGGCGGTGGTGCTGCCGTCGCCAATCTGGCAGGGAGCGCGAGCACGCATCTCGCCCAAGGGCAGGCGGCGACGTCACCGGCGTTGACGCTGGGCGCTTCGGTGACCGGCATGGCCGCACCCGCGATCGTTCGCAGCGGTACGGTGACCGTGACGAATACCGCGACCATCGAGACTACAGGAGCACTCTCTCACGGCATCTTTGCGCAGTCGGTGTCGGGCGGCGGCGGTGCTGCAGGGTGGGTCGCGAGCGGTGGTGCGACGGCGTTGCTCGCGGGACCGGTGATGCAACTGGGCGCGTCGCAATCGGGGGCCAACAGCCTTTTGGGCATGGCCGGCAATGTGACCGTCTCACTCGGCGCTCCGGCAACGATAGCGACGGCTGGCGCGCTGTCGTTCGGTGTGCTGGCACAGAGCATTGGCGGGGGCGGCGGTTATGCCGCAACGGTGAGCGACGGCGAGCCATCGTTGTTACCGATCACCAGTTTGCAGTTAGGCGCGCAGGGGCAAACCGGCGGCGCGGGGGCACAGGTCAGTGTGACGGCGGATGCCGATTCAGTCGTTCAGACGCAGGGTCGCAACGCGTTCGGTATCGTCGCGCAAAGCGTGGGCGGCGGCGGTGGTATCGCCGGTCTGACGACTGCCCCCGGTCGCGTTACGCTCGCGTCGCTGAACAACTCGTTCACGGCCGCTGGCGCGAACGACGGCGGCACGGTCGACGTATCGGTCGCAGGCAAGGTGAAGACGACCGGTGACGGCGCGGTCGGCGTCCTCGCACAAAGTGTCGGTGGCGGTGGTGGCATTGCTGGCGATGCAGCCTCCATCGCTTATGGGACGAACGTCGTACATTTGACCGGCATCGCAGGTGCGGTGGGCGTGGGTAACACGGTGACGGTCGACGTTGCGGGTGGCGTCGCCACGTACGGTGCCAATGCGCCGGCCATCCTCGCCATGAGTCTTGGCGGTGGGGCGGTGTTCAGCGACGGAGGCATCCTGCTCAAGAACCCGGGCAATGCGAGCGAGAACAGTGGTGGCGCAGTGAGCGTCGCGATTCGGCCGGGCGCGACGGTCGTGGCGATGGGCGCAGGCTCGCCGGCAATCGCTGCGATCAGTGCGGGCCGCACTGGAGGCAATGCGAGCGACACCACGCAAGGCAAGCCGGTCAGCGTGACCATTGGCAACGGGGCGACTGTGGCCGCCAACGCGGCTTCCGGGATCGGCGTGCTGGCGATCACGACCGATGGGGTGAGTATCGATAACGCGGGCACACTCACGGCGGCCACGGCAATCGAATCGGCGGGCCGTGCGAGCGTGAGCAATACCGGACAGGTTCGGGGGAATGTTCAGCTCACGAACGACAGCACGTTCGTCAACCAGACAAGCGGTGCACTGTATACGGCTAGCCGGGTCACGACAGGGCTGTTGCAGAACTTCGGCACGCTCAATCCTGGCGGTCCGGGCGTGTTTCAGGCATCGACCGTCGACGGCACGTTTTCGCAAACGGGCACCGGTGTGTACGCGCCCGATCTCGATTTCACGCGTCACAACAGCGATTTTCTGGCGACCACCGGTGCGCTGACGTTCGGTGGCAGCGTCGTGCCGGTGCTGCACAATCCGGTGAAGAACATCTGGCTCGGCATTGGCCACTTCGACCGTGCGCCAACGGGCGAGTCTGCGACAGCGAAAAGTACGGCGCTCGTCTTCAGCTATCAGATGAAGGATCACTACGGCGGCACGCAGGACCCGCTGATCTCCGTCGATGCCAACTTCAAACCGCAAGGCGTTGCGCTCAATGGAAATCAGTCTTCGTTTGCCAATCACTTGCAATGGCTTTGGGATCAGGGGCTAGTCGATGCGGGGCCGCTGTTCCAGCCGTTTGCGAGCGTGGGCGATGCGGCGAGCTATCGGCGCGCGCTCAACACACTGTCCGGCGCGGCATCACTCATGCGCGCGGGATCGCGTGGGCAGGAGAACTTCGATTTCCTGAATCGCCTGATGAGTTGCCCGCAGTTCATGAGTGGCGGAACGCGTTTGTCGGAGGGGAGTTGCGTTTGGGCACGCGTGATCGGCACGCGCGCGGACCGCTACGATACGGCCGACGACGTCGGCTTTCGCAGCCAGCAGGTGACCTACCAGTTCGGCGTACAAAAGGAGATCGCGCCGGACTGGTTCCTTGGGGGCTCGGCGAGCTACGTGGTAACGCACGCGCGGTCGTCCGACCAGTCGATGGATGTCTCCAGCGATGGCTTTCGCGCCGGCGTCACGCTCAAACGGCAGATGGGCCCGTGGCAGGTCGCGCTCGCGTTGCTGGGCGGTTTTGAGAGCGGCACGCAGAACCGTGCCGTCGATTATCCGGAAGCCACTGCGCGTGCGAGCAGCCAGCCGAACGCGTTTTTCGTCGGCGCGCGATCGCGACTCTCGTATCAACTGAACCTTTCGGGGTGGTATGTGAAGCCCTACGCGGATCTGGACGTCGTGTATGACCGCAGCGGTGCCTATCGCGAGAGCGGCGCGGGCGTATTCGATCTCGCAGTATCGGGGCAGGGGCATACGACGGCAATCCTCAGCCCTGCCATCGAGGTGGGCGGGCGGTTCGATCTGCGAGGCGCGACACTGCGTCCGTATCTCTCGCTAGGCATGAGCTTCGCGTCGACACGCCGCCTGAGCACCGACGTCTCGTTCGTGCAGTTCCCCGGCGCGACGTTTGCGGTGAGTGCATTGCAGCCGCGCGCCTATGGCAACTTCTCGGCCGGCGTCGAATTGCTGTCGGACAAGGGCCTTGAAGTCCGTGCGGAGTACAGCCTTCGCACCGCGCCCTCTCAGACGGTACAAAGCGCAGCATTACGCTTGGCAAAGCACTTTTAAGCCGACGCGCGTCGATATGACGAAGGCCCGGACAATCGATCGTCCGGGCCTGTGAATGAGCGCGACGGGACCGGGGCTCAGGTCCGTGCGGCGTCGGTTGCGGCTTTCAGTACGTCGCGAACGCTGTCGATGAACTCGCCGGTGCGCTCGACACTGGTCTTCCCGTTCAGCCAGTTCCATGTGAAGCAAAACGTCACGCGCGTCTTGCCCACGAGCATCTGTGCGGCGAAGCACAGCGCGTGGAAGTTCTCCCAATCCAGGCTGCCGCCTTTGCCATACGCTGGTAGGCCGTCGGGTACCGTCATCCATGCCGCATCTGCCATGGCCGAGATGCGCTTGAATTCGAGCAGCGTCTCGGGCTTGTGGAAGAAGCGGCCGTTAAGCGTGTCCCGATACCAGTTCACGAGATCGGTGGCCGAACTCGTCATGGTCTGCTTGTTGTTGATGACGTCCCGACGCGGTGTGAGGCCAAGATTATCGCCATGTTCAAGCTTCTGCATGCCCGCCCAGCCGAGATCCGTGCCCGGGGCAGCGCCCGCGAGATATGAGAAGAGAATTCGAGTGGAATCGGGAACGTGCGGTGTACTTAGTTGTGCCTGACGGATCAACTCGCGCACGCGCTGCGGTCCCACTGCCGCGAGCGCAATATCGGTACCGATGTTATCGCTGTGCGCGATCATCGATTCGAGCGCGGTGCGGTATTGGGTCTGGCCGCTCAATCCGATAAACACAGGACTGCCCGGTGTGCGAACCGCGTCGTTCACGTCGCACAGTTTCGTGCCGGAGAGGCCGTTGCGGCCCGATTCGGCGTCGATGAGAAATTGCGCCAGGATGAACGTTTTGACGGCACTGCCGACGAAAAGATAACGATTGGGTTCGTAAGCCGAGGTCCAGCCGGTTCCATTGGGGACGTCCGCGACGACCAGACAGCTCGAAGTCGCCGGTTCGTGCTTTCCGAAGCGCAGGACGGCGTCGTCGAGTATCGGACGGCTGGCCGACATGGCATTGGGGGACTGCGCGAGCAGTGCTGGCGATGCGAGCGTGGCGGCAGCGAGCTTGAGTGTGCGTCTGCGGTGAGGTTGGAACTCGGTCATGCGAGAGAACTCCGGAACGGAAGGGAAGCCGGGGTGGCTGGGGACAGCGGTAAGGCGCGCGGCGCCCAGGGCGTCTCCAGGTCGCTTACGCATTGAGGTTCGCAGCGACGTTATCATGACGACCTCGCCCGAATCGATACCGCGTTTTAGGTAGTCGCCCCGTTTTCCCCTTCGCGTCTAGCATTCCGGGCGCACTGCCGCGTCCCTGAACCACCCCACCAAAAAATCCGCCAGCGCACGCGTCTTGGCAGAGAGATGACTCTTCGTCGGATAGACGAGCTTGATATCGGCAGCGGGTAACGTCCAGTCAGACATCACAGCACGAAGTTGACCCGACGCCAGATACGGACGGATATCCCACATCGACCGGATCAGCATGCCGTGACCGTCAAGCGCCCATGTCGTTGCGGCCGCACCGTCGTTGGTGCTGAGCATGCCGCGCACTTTGACCGTCTCCTGGCGATCTGCCTGACGGAAGTGCCACGTGCCGTAGGTCTCGTCGCTCTCGCGAATCACGATGCATTGATGCGCCGCCAGATCCGACGGCTGCACCGGTTCGCCCGCGTCCGCGAGATACACCGGCGACGCGCATAACACCCGCGCGTTCGGCATCAGCTGTCGCGCCGTCAGGCGCGAATCCGGCAAGTCGCCAAAACGGATCGCCGCATCGAACCCTTGTTCAACGAGGTTCACCGGACGGTCCGTCAGATGCAGTTGCACCTCCACCTCCGGATACTCTCGTGCAAACACGGATAACGCCGGGGCGATGTGCGTCCGCCCGAAACCGAGCGTTGCCGCCAGCCGGAGCAGGCCGCGAGGCGACGACTGTGCACCGGTCACCGCATGCTCCAGCGCTTCCAGTTCGCCGAGAATACGTGCGCCGTCCTGCAAGTACATGTCGCCTTCAGGCGTGAGACTGATGCGTCGTGTCGTACGATGCAGCAATCGCACGCCAAGACGATGCTCAAGTTGCGCGAGCCGACGGCTCACCGCCGGTGGCGTAATGCCCATCTGCTGCGCAGCGGCCGCCATGCTGCCTTCTTTCATGAGCGTCGCGAAAAAGCGCAGATCGGAAAATCCGTCGATTGACATGGTGATTCGTGTCCTGCAATTAACAATGAAGTGATTCTGAGTCACTTTATGTCGTTTTGCATCAAATATAGGATGTGCATGACACGTGGCCGAACGCGAATGCCGCCCAGCGTCGCGCGCATCGCACCGAACCCGCACGCAGAAAAAGGTAAAAGGGTCTATGACTTCCCAAGCGCTGTTCCCCGGATTCACCGCCTATCGTTTGCCAACGCCTGACGGCCAGCACATTCATGCGTTGACGGGCGGCAGTGGCCCGGCGCTGCTGATGCTCCACGGCCACCCGCAAACGTCCGCGATCTGGCATAAGGTTGCGCCGACCCTGGCCCGGCATTTCTCCTTGGTACTGGCCGACCTACGCGGCTACGGGGACTCGGCCAAACCGGCTGGTGGCGCCGATCATCTGGCCTACAGCAAGCGCGTCATGGCACAGGACATGGTGTCCGCCATGCAGGCGTTGGGGCATTCGACGTTTTCGGTGCTGGCCCACGACCGCGGGGCGCGCGTCGCGCATCGACTGGCGGCGGATCATCCGGATATCGTCCGGCGCATGGTGCTGCTCGATATCGCGCCAACCCTTGCGATGTATGAACAAGCCAGCGACGCTTTTGCGCGCGCCTACTGGCACTGGTTCTTCCTGATTCAGCCCGCGCCGTTGCCGGAGCGCCTGATCGAAGCCGATCCGGCAGCGTATTTGCGCGATGTCATGGGGCGTCGGAGTGCCGGATTGGCACCGTTCGATCCGCGCGCCTTGGCGGAGTACCAGCGATGCTTGTCGCTTCCGGGCGCAGCGCACGGTGTCTGTGAAGACTACCGGGCCGCGGCCACCATCGATCTCGATCACGACCGCGCGGATCGCGACGCCGGACGTCGATTGCCCATGCCGGTACTCGCGTTGTGGGGCGAGCAGGGCGTCGTGCACCGATGCTTCAAGCCGCTCGACGAGTGGCAACGGGTGGCGTCCGACGTGCGCGGGCACCCGCTGCCTTGCGGCCATTACATTGCAGAAGAAGCGCCGGAAGTGCTGCTGGCCGACATCCTCCCGTTCCTGCTCGACGTCACACCGAGCGAGTAAGGCCTCCGTCGACGCGAATGTTCTGCCCGGTGATGTAACCGCCACCCTCGGACGCCAGGAACGCCACCGTCGCCGCAATTTCTTCGGCTTTGCCATACCGCTGCATCGGCACGCTTTCGCGGCGTACTTCCTGCTGCGGCAGGCTGTCGATCCAGCCCGGCAGAATGTTGTTCATGCGGACGTTGTCTTTCGCGTACTTGTCTGCAAACAGCTTCGTGAACGACGCCAGCCCCGCACGGAACACGGCCGACGTCGGGAACATCTCGCTCGGCTCGAAGGCCCATGCCGTCGAAATATTGATGATCGCGCCCGCACCTTGCTTTTGCATGATCGGCGTGACGAGACGCGTCGGGCGGATCACGTTCATCAGATACGTATCCATGCCTCGATGCCAGTCCTCGTCGCTGATCTCCAGGATGGCGGCGCGCGGGCCGTGGCCAGCACTGTTCACGAGTACGTCGATACGTCCCCAGCGTTGCACCGCCAGATCGACCAGTTCCTTGAGCGATTCGTTGGACTGATTCGAACCCGTCACGCCGATGCCACCCAGTTCAGCCGCCAGCGCCTCGCCCTTGCCGGACGACGACAGAATGCCGACCTTGAAACCGTCCGCTGCGAGACGTCGCGCCGCCGCCGCACCCATGCCGCTGCCACCGGCCGTAATCAATGCCACTTTTTCTACTGTCATGCTGCTATCCTCCGATGACGTCGAGTGCCGCTCGATGGGCACGTCAGACGGGTTAACACTGTTCTCAAGTGTTCAAAGCGTAACACCGTGCGACCCGGCCGACGAATCAGATTTCGACACTTTAATCAGTAGAAAAACTACACCATGACGGAAGCCATCGGGCGATTGCCGTCGCTCAACGCGTTGCGTGCTTTTGAAGCGGCGAGTCGGCATCTCAACTTCCGGCTCGCGGCGGAAGAACTGGGCGTGACCCAAGGCGCTGTGGCACAGCAAGTGCGCGGCCTCGAAGCGGAATTGGGGATGAAGTTGTTCGATCGGCATCCGCGTGCGCTGTCGCTGACCGAGAACGGACGACGCTACGCAAGCGGCGTGCGGCGCGCTTTCGAGATGCTGACGGAAGCAACGCAAGCGCTGCGCCCGGAGCCGCTGCGGCTGACGATCAGTGTGACGCCGACGTTCGCATCGAAATGGCTGATTCCCCGACTGCCCGCATTCCTTGAAACGCATCCCGACATCGATCTGCGTATCCTCGCGACGGACCGGTTGTCACACTTTCAGGCAGACGCCGTCGATCTGGCCGTTCGCTACGGCCGTCCGCCGTTTGGTAGCGGGCTCGTCGTGGAGCCGTTGTTCGAGGAGGCGCAAGTCGCGGTCGCGAGTCCTGCCGTGATCGCGGCCGCCGGTCATCCTGGCAAAACGGATGGCTCAGGTAGCCCGGCGAGCCTGAGAGGTCATGCCTTGCTTCACGACGCCCACAACGCCTGGCCGCAGTTTCTTGACCTCACGTTACCTAAGGCCCAGATGTCGGAAGCGAAGAACGTGCGGTTCAACCAGACGGCGCTGGCCATCGATGCCGCCGTCGCCGGACAAGGACTGGCGCTCGCGCATCGCGACTTCGTAGCAGCGGATATTGCGGCGGGGCGTCTTGTGCGGCTTTTTGATACCGAGCTGCGTACGGGGGCGGGCTTTTACATCGTGTATCCCCGCCGCACCCGGCACGCCGCGCAAATCGCCGACGTCCACGAATGGCTTTTGCGGGAGACACGCGACACGCGTTAGCATTGCGTTTTATGCAATCATCACGGATGCCGTCATGTCGCTTCCCGACCTCAACCTGCTTCACGCGCTCGATATCCTGCTGGAGGAGGGCAGCGTTGTCGGTGCGGCGAGACGCATGCATCTGAGTCCGCCAGCGATGAGCCGTACGCTGAGCCGGATTCGCGAAACGCTGGGCGATCCCGTCTTCGTGCAGGCGGGCCGTAAGCTGGTGCCTACGCCGCGTGCGTTGGCTATGCGTGAGCAGGTGCGGCTGGCGGTCGAGCAGGCGCGACAGGTACTTACGCCCGGCGATGGCGTTGACCTCAAAACGCTCGACCGGCGCTTCAATGTGCGTGCAAACGATATCGTCGTCGGCCTGCACTCGGGACGCTTGCTCGAAGCGATGGCCGCCGAGATGCCGCGCGCCATGCTGCGCTTCTCGCCGGAAGAAGACGATATGGACGACGAGGCGCTGCGTAGCGGGCGGATCGATCTGTTCATCAGTGCGGCGCGACCGTTGGGCCCGGAGATTCGCGTACAACCGCTGTTCACAACCAGCTTCGTCGGCATGGCACGTCACGATCATCCGATTTTCGACGAGGACATTACGCCTGAGCGCATCACCCGATGGGGACACATCGGCGTGTCGCGACGCGGGAAGTTCGCCGGACCGATCGACAATGCGCTGGAGTCGTTGGGGTTGCGACGCCACGTGGCGCTGGTCGTCCCCACGCCGTCCGCAGCGCTTTTCGCGCTATTTAGCAGCGATTTGCTGCTCGCGCTGCCGTCGCACCTTGCGCAAAGCGCGCTGGAAGCGGGGATGCGTTTGCGTCAGTTCGATTTCCCCGTGCCGCTTGAGACGGTGGTGCTGACGCAAGCGTGGCATCCGCGCTTTCAGGCCGATCCGGCGCATCAATGGCTGCGCCGCACCGTGCGCACGATCTGCGAGATGTACTGATGCGCTAATCGATGCGTTGGATGCAATCGTTCATTCCAATCAAGTCACTTTTCGCATGACAGACCCCGACCCTACAGTGATGAGCATCGTCACTGTGTTCAAGGGTCATCGTGTCATCGACACCTGTTTCGGTCACCGGGTCCGGCGCGCCTAAAGCGTCGCGGCTGAGCTGGCTGGCTGCCATCGTCTCGCGTACGGACTTCACGTCGCCGCGTGCCACCTACGTCTTTCGGTCCATCGTCGCCGCATGGCTGGCGCTGTGCGTCGCGTATCTCCTCGAACTGGAGATGCCGTTCTCGGCCGCAACGACCGTGTTACTCGTCATCAACCCCGTGCAGGGGGCCGTGATCGGCAAGGGCGCGTGGCGTGTGCTCGGCACGCTCGCGGGCATGGTCGCGTCGTTCTTGCTGATGTCTGCTTTCGGACAGATGCCGTGGCTCTTTCTCCTCGGATTCTCGGTCTGGCTGGGTCTGTGCGTGGCCGGTATGACGATGCTGAGGCACTTCCGGGCGTCGGGCGTGGTGGTCGCGGGGTACACCGTCGGCCTGGCGACGTTCGGCGCACTGCAACACCCACATCTCACGTTCGATCACGTCATCGGACGTGCCTCGACCGTGATGGTGGGTGTGGTGTGTCTGTCGCTGGTGTCTGCGCTATTCAGCGCCCGCAGCGTGCGGGGGAAGCTGGAGGGTGTGCTGACGCGACTGACCGCACAGGCTGCGGAGGTGTTGGCCGCAGTCAACGTGGCCGACGAGGCGAAATCACACGCCGTTGCCGCCGACGCCAAACGTCAGCTGATGACCGAGATCTACGGTGTGGACGATCTGCTGGCCGTCGGCAAGGCGGAGTCGGTGGACCTCGCGCATCGTGCGCATGCCGTACGGCATGCAATGGCGTCGCTCTTTGCAGCACTGGCCGGTGGCTCGCGAGAACCGCTCGGGAAAACGTTGTCGTCAATGCTCGCCGCTGCATGGCGCGAAGCTGCACAGGCCGTCGGCACCGGTTCGCAGGGACTGGAACAGGCTGCGAGCGTGATGCGAGAGGCAAAGCAGCGGCTTATCGATGCACGCGCGGGTGCTGACGCCACATCGTCGGCAACCTTCATCGCCATCGACCTGCTGATCGATCAGATCGACGATTATCTCGCCGCGCTGGATGGACTTGCATCGCTGCATCGTCCGCGACCGGCAGGCGCGAAGGCTGTCGTCAGCTTTCACAGGGATCCGCGCGCTGCGTGGCAGAACGGTCTGCGCTCAGCGCTGACGTTGTTCGCCGCAGGGGCCATCTGGATCGTCACCGGCTGGCCGCATGGCGACATGATGCTGCTGATCGTCGCGCCGTACTGTGCGCTGCTTGCCGCCGCACCGAACCCGGCTGCCGGTGCGTGGCAGTTCATCAAAGGGTCGGTGATTGCGGTGCCTGTCGCGTTCGTGTGCGCCTTCGGCGTGCTGCCGCAAATCAATGGACTGCCGTTGCTGCTCGTCGTGCTGGCGTTGTTTTGGCTGCCGGGGATTTACGCAACGACGTTGCCGCAGCATGGCCTGGCGGCGCTGGCGTACCTCGTCGGTTTCAATACGCTCACAGCGGCCGACAACCCCATGCAGTACAACCTGCCGCTGTTTCTCAACTGGTCGGTCGCATGGATCGTGGGGACGCTCGTTGCGTGGATGGGATTCCGCTTGCTGCTGCCTCGGGTATTGCCTCGAGACGTCGCGCGGCTGCGGATGCGGATTCGCGACGAAGCCTTGCGTACGTTTCGTTCACCTACGCCGTCTGCGTCTTTCCGCAGCTTGCTAACGGCGTCCCGCGTATGGAGATGGCGTCAGCAACACCGCATCGCATCGTTGGGCGCGCTCCGCAAGTCGCAGCCGGACGCCATGCATCGCGACATCGCCGACGCACTTGCCGGTCTCCATCTTGGGCGAGAAGTGTGGCGGGTGCGGGTGTGGATGGCCGGAGAGCGTCGTCATACCCAGTTCGCGGAGGCAAGGCGAGTCGTTGCCGTCGTACTTGACCGGATGCAACGCCGCTTACTGGCGCGTCACCCCAAACCCGTGCTCGCAGCGCGCCATGCACGCAATGCGGTGCGACGGCTGGCGCGAATTGAGGCGGCGTTACCCACTTCACCCGTCTCGCCGGACGAGGCTAGCCATCTCGGGCGCGTCATGGCGGCGCTCATTGACATCGCTGCGACGCTCGACGCACACGCAGGCTACTTCGGCCAACCTCAACCTCTAGCTCCGGAAACCCATGCTCAGTGAAGTTGCCGTGGCGGGCATTTATCTGCCGCCGTTCTTCGTCTACGCCTGCATTGCCTTGCCGGTGTTCCTAGGTCTTCGTTTCGTCATGACGCGCGCGGGTGTGATGCGTCGCGTCTGGCATCCGGCGCTCTTCGAGTTCGCCGTTTCTCTCTGTCTGGTTTCTCTGCTGGTGATTTATGTCTGATCGAATGATGTGGTTGCGTCCCGCTGCAAGGGCGGCGGGTACGTTGGTAGCGGTAGCTCTCGCGGTGGCGCTGGTTGCGGCGCTCTGGCGGGCGTATGTCGTCGCGCCCTGGACGCGCGACGGTCGCGTCAGTGCGGAGGTTGTGCATATCGCCCCTGAAGTGTCGGGGACGGTGCTTGACGTGGCGGTGGTCGACAATCAGCTCGTCAAGCGCGGCGAGTTGCTGTATCGAATCGACCCCGAGCGTTTCCGTTATGCCGTGGCGCAGGCCGAAGCGCAGTTGAGTGCGGCGACGGCCGTCATGCAGCAAAAGATGCAGGACGCGAAGCGTCGGCGCGGCATGGACGATCTTGTGCCCGGTGAGGACATTCAACGCGCGAATCACGCAGTCACTGTCGCGCAAGCCGAGCAACGTCGCGCGCAGGTCGCACTCGACGTAGCCCGCCTTGATCTGACGCGCACCGAATTGCGGGCCCCCGCAGATGGGTACATCACCCATTTGCGGCTGCGTCCGGGCGACTACGCGGTGGCAGGACGGGGTAACGTCGCACTGATCGACGCGCACAGCTTTTGGGTCACGGGCTACTTCGAGGAGACCAAGCTGCATGGCATCCGCACCGGTGCGCCAGCGCGTATCCGATTGATGGGGTTCGACGAGATGCTGGACGGCCATGTCGCGGGTATCGGCCGTGGTATCACCGACGCCAACGAGCACGCCGACGCACAGGGGCTGCCAAGCGTCGAAGCGAGCTTCAGTTGGGTGCGTCTGGCGCAGCGCATCCCGGTGCGCATCGCCATCGACCACGTGCCTGGCGGGGTGGTGCTGGCTGCGGGCATGACGTGCAGCGTAGACGTCGGTCGGCCCGAGGCCACAGGCGTGCCGAAGGGGCATCTCGCCAGCCTGCTGATGCGTTGGATGTGACGTCATGAAGCTCGCATTGAAATGGCCGGGTGCGTTCGTGGCCTTACCGGCGTCAGATGTTTCTCGCAAGGTGTTTAGCCATGCGTTTCGTCGAGCGTTTTCGATGGGCGGGATGAGCCTGCTGCTGACCACCGCAGCCTGCACGACGATCGGTCCCGACTACCACACGCCCCAGACCGACGTGCCTGCTCAGTGGCATGAGACGCGAGATGCGGTCGATACGTTGGGCACGTCCGATGCTTCGCGGCTGCGCGAGTGGTGGCGGTCGTTCGGCGATCCGATACTCGACCAACTCGTTGACACGGCGCTTAAAAACAACCGCGATCTCGGTATTGCCCAGGCGCATCTCGTGCAGGCACGCGCGCAGCGGATGCAGATCGCGTCGGGACTGGGGCCGACAGTCTCGGCTGGCGGGACGGCGCAGGCGTTGCGCTCCAGCAAGCGTCTGGACTGGCCACCGGGCATCGGGCAGTCGCGTACATGGCAATTGGGATTCGACGCAAGCTGGGAACTCGACGTTTTCGGCGGTACGCGAAGGGCGGTGGAATCGGCTGACGCGCATGTCGAAGCAGTGGCGTTCGACCGGGAGGCTGTGCGCGTGAGCCTGCTAGCCGAGCTGGCTGCCGACTACGCGATGTTGCGGACTACGCAGGCGAGGTTGTCCATCGCGCAGGAGAACATCCGTACGCTGTTCGAGGGGGAGCGTCTGGCGCAACGCGCCTTCGCGCAAGGTCTCGGAACCTCCGCCGAAGTCGCTCAGGCCCGCGCGGAGCGTGAGCTCGCACAGGCGGAGCCGCCGCGATTGCAGGCGGACATCGAACGTTTGAGTCACGCAATCGGCGTACTCGCAGGCGGATTTCCTGCGCAATGGCGCGATACGCTGGCGGCGCCCGCTGCCGTATTGCCGGTCATGCCAGCGCTACCGCTGTCGTTACCGTCCGACGTCATTCGAGAGCGTCCCGACATCCGCGCGGCTGAGCGTCGGCTTGCTGCCGCTACGGCACAGATCGGTGTGGCGCAGGCCGAGCGCTTCCCGCGCTTCAGCATCCCGTTGAGTCTGGGCACGACGGCGAGTCTGATCCACGACTTGTTTTCCAGCGCGAGCGTCGCGTGGTCCGCTGCGTTGGTCGGCAGCCAGACGCTCTACGATGGCGGCCGGTCGCGCGCCGGTGTCACGGTCGCGCAGGCCGCCACCGATGCGGCGCGGCTTGCGTATGACCGGGATGTCCGGCTCGCGCTTCGCGACGTGGAAGACGCGCTCACCGGCCTGCATGGTGAGCGTGCGCGGCAAGTCGCGCTGCATTCGGCGGTCGACGACAGCCAGCAGGCGTTGGTCCGCACGACGCGCCTTTACCAACGCGGCTTGAGTCCCTATCTCCCCGTGCTGGTGGCGCAACGTGCCGCCAATCGCGCACGTGACGCCCTTGCCGTCAGTCAGGGCGGTGAGGTGCTCAATGCCATCGCGCTTTACAAAGCACTGGGCGCGGGGTGGGCGCCAGACACGGCACCCATTCAACCCGCTTCCCGTGCTTCCCTTTGATTTCATCGCTTAGGAGCGAACCTCATGACACTCGATCCCCATCTGTTTTCGATCCACGACATCCGCGAACTGCCGTTCGTCGTCTTCAATCAGGAGGCCGCCGAGCCTGGCTATGCGCGTGACTGGGAGGCTGAGATGACGGCACTGCTAAAGCACGGCAAGCCGTTCGTGGTCGTCTATGACCAACTCACGCGCGACGAGACCCACGAAGACCGCAAGCAACGCGCCATCTGGCTCAAGCAACACAAGGCGGCCCTGGCCGAGGTGTGCAAAGCGCTGGTGAGCATCGAGCCGAACGAAACGCGACGTGCGGCCGTCCGTGCGATGGGGGAGACGGCGGTGAAGGCCTTCGGCATCCCGCACGAAGCGGTCGCTACGCGTGACGAGGCGATGGCCCTCGCACAGCGCTTGACGGCTTGCGCTAGCTGAGGCGGGCCCTTGCTGCGTGGTTGCAGACTAGTGCGGCGTGCGTGTCGCAAACCCGTGGCGTCGTGCGGCGAACGCGACGACCCACGCAGCGAGGGCAAGCGTCACGAGGACATGCGGCAGTGCTGCGGCACCCCACGTCGACAGCACGGCACCACCCAGCACGCCGCTGGCAGCGAATGAGAGATTGAAGACGGTCACGAGCATCGACTGCGCTACGTTCTCGTGCTTGCCTGCGGCGTTGCCTAACGCGGTCTGCAAGATCGTCGGTGCACCGCTGAAGCTCAGTCCCCAGAGCACCGCACCCGCCATCAGCACGGGCCACGACGTCGGCCAGACGCCAAAGGCGACGATTACGACGACGAACGTTGCCAGTGCCGTCAACACGAGTCGGCGCAGCCAGCGGTCCACCCACAGGCCAACGCCCCAGAGCCCGACGAGCGTGAAGATGCCGAAGAGCGAGAGCATCGTCGCGAGCCGTTCGCTCATGCCGGACGACGCAAGAAAGGGCGCGATGTACGTGTAGAGCGTGTAATGCGCGATGACCCACAGCATGACCACCGCAAGCACCGGACGCACACCCGGCAAACGCAATACGTCTATCACGGAGGCGCGGGCTGCGGGGGCGCTGGTCGCGTCTACATCAGTCACCTCCGGCACGATCAGCAACATCCATCCGACGAGGATCAGGGCGCACGTCGACAAGCCGCCGAAGACCCAGCGCCAGCCGATCAGGTGGCCGAGGGTCGTGGCGGCGGGAACACCGACAGCCAGCGCCAGCGGAATGCCGAGCATGGCGAATGCGAGCGCGCGGCCTTGTCGTGACGGACTTACGAGCCGTCGTGCGTATGTGGCGATTTCGCTCCATGCAAGCCCCGTCGCAAGTCCGACGACGAAGCGTGCCGCGAGCGTTAGCACATAGTTCGACGAGAACGCCGTGACGGCGTTGCACACGGCGAAGCCGAGCAGGGCGACAACGAGGACTGTGCGACGCGACCAGCGGTGCATCAGCACGGTGAGCGGCACGGCACCGAGGCCTGCGCCCAACGCGCACAGCGTCACCATTTGACCGGCCCACGATTCGGAAATGCGAAAGCTGTCCGCCAGTTGCGGCAGCAATCCAGCGGGGACGGTTTCGTTCGCGGCGGCGACAAAGGTCGCGAGCATCAGCGCGGTGAGCGATGCCCATACGGTGGCGTCGCTACGATGCTTGTGGGAGGTCGAAGGGGATGACGGAGGGAGGGCTGGCGAGGAAGCGGACATGGTTGGGCGTCGAGCGTGAGTGTCCCCGACGGGACGATGTGACGTAGTCTGCCAATGCTCGTTGCATTTGATAATCTGTCGTAAATTTGAATGACTTTCAAAACCAGATAGAAAATGGCGACGGACAAACTGGGCGACATGCGCCTGTTCACCACGGCAGCGACGCTGGGCAGCCTTTCGGCGGCCGGACGCAAGCTGGGACTGTCGCCTGCGGCGGCGAGTGCGCGGCTGGCGAAGCTGGAGGCGTCGTTGCAGACCCGTCTTTTCGTTCGCACGACGCGTCAGTTGCGGCTTACGGAGGAGGGGCGCGTCTACCTGTCGCACTGCCTTGTAGCGTTGCAGGCCATCGACGATGGCGAAGCGGCGCTGCAGGCGGGGTGCGAGGCGATTCGAGGGAAGATCAGGCTGTCCGCGTCGACCGATTTCGGTACCCATAAGCTCTCGCCGTGGCTGGATGCGTTCGTCGAGCGTTACCCGGACATTCGGCTATCGCTGACGCTGACCGACTCGATCTCCAATCTCGTGCAGGACGATGTGGATATCGCCATTCGCTTCAGTGAGCCGGAGGACGGCACGCTGGTGGCGCGTCGTCTCGCGCCGATGTGCCGCGTGCTGTGTGCATCGCCCGACTATCTGGCGCGCAACGGCGAGCCGGAAACCCCGGATGCGCTGGGGGCGCATCAGTTCATCGTGCTCGTTACTTCCTCCGGGCCACTCAACGAATTCCATTTCAAAAAGGAAGAGGCGACGTGGCAGTTCTCCGTGCCGATGGCACAGGCGTGGGAGACGAACGACGGCACGATTGCGCGTCGGTGGGCGCTCGACGGCCGGGGCATCGTTCGCAAGACGTTGTGGGACGCTGCCGACGACGTCCGCGCCGGGCGGCTGAAGATATTGCTGCCGACATTCACTGCGCAGGAGGCCGGTGTCTATGCGGTGCGGCATCGTACGCGTTACATGGTGCCGCGCGTGCGCGCCTTGCTCGACTTCCTGATCGAGCGTTTCGCGCAGGAGTCGGCCACGTTGCCGGATGTCTGTCTGGTGCGCCATGGCGGCGAGACGGGCATTGTGCCGTCCGTGACGCAGTAGGCGTTCGCGACGCGGAGTCGGAGATGCCAGGAGTGTCGGGACGGCGCGTGACATGACACTTGCAGAGGACAACTTCATGTCATCATATGGCATGGCACAGATTCCGCTCTTCCCGCTCGGCAACGCCTTGTTCCCTTCCGGGGTGTTGCATTTGCGCATCTTCGAGGTGCGCTACCTCGACATGATCAAGCGATGTCTGGCGGACGGCACCGAGTTCGGTGTCGTAGTGCTTCGACAGGGCAGCGAGGTCAGGCTGCCCGACAGCGTCGAGGAGCCCGCGATGATCGGCACCATGGCGCGTATCGACGACTGGCGCGCGCCCATGCCGGCGTTGCTCGAACTGGTGTGCAGGGGCACGACCAAGTTCCGGCTGTCGTCTGTCGAGCTGGGCAAGTATGGGTTGTGGATGGGCGAGGCGGAAATGTTGCCTGCCGACGACAGTGTCGCTATCCCCGACACGCTGCAGGTCAGCGCGGACACCCTGGGCAAGCTGATTGCCGGGTTGCAGCGCGATCCCGCCCGCGCGGCTAAGCTGCCGCTGGCGCCGCCGTACCGTCTCGACGAATGCGGCTGGGTGGCTGACCGTTGGGCCGAACTGCTGCCATTGCCCGCGCATGAGAAGGAGACGCTGCTGGGCATTGCCGATCCGGTGGCGCGTCTGGCCCGGATTCAGGCATTTCTGACGGACCACGGCGTGCTGTCCTGAGCGCGCCGGGCGATTTCGTCAATCCCGGCCGGACAGGCGATAATGTCGCCTGCCCAGATTTTCCATGCCGTTGCCTTGGGCGACGGCATCGTTACACACACCCATGACAGTCCAGATTAACCAAGAACTCAAGGCGTACATCGATCCGCTCACGCCTGACGAATACGCGGCCCTCGAACAGAGTCTGCTTGCCGAAGGTTGCCGCGACGCGCTTGTCCTGTGGGGCGACGTGCTGGTCGACGGCCACAATCGCTACGAGATCTGCCGCAAGCATGACATCGAATTCCGAACCGTCCAGAATTCGACGTTCCAGTCGATGGACGACGTGCATCTGTGGATGATCGACAACCATCTGGGGCGTCGCAGCGTTTCCGATTACCAGCGCGGTGTGCTGGCCCTGCGCAAGAAGACGATTCTTGAGGGACGAGATACCCCGGACGCACCGGCAGCGGCGTCTGAGCCGACGGCATCTGCGGCGGGCGACGCATCGGCACCGGAAGCGGAAGGATCGAAGTCGTCTATCCCGGCGCACACCATGGCGCTCACGCGTGCAGCGCTGGCACGCGCGGCACGTCTGTCGAGCAATACGCTCGGGCAAATCGAGCAGATCCACAATGCGGCGGCACCGGAGCTGGTGGACGCGGTCAAGCGTGGTGAAGTGTCGATCAATGCGGCGGCGGCGGTGTCGACCTTGCCGCAGGCGGCGCAGGTTGCCGCGGTGGTGGCGGGCAAGCAGGAGTTGCGCGAGCTTGCGCGCTCTGTGCGTGAGGCGCGTCCGGTCAAGCCGCGCAAAAAGAAAGAGGAAGAGATCGTCGAAGACGACGACGGCGCACCGCCGTGGGACACGAGCGCCGATCCGTCCGACGAGTTGACGCGGCTGTCGAAGGAGCTCAAGGCGATGACGGCCGAGCGCGATGCGCTCAAGAAAAAGGTTGCCCATCTCACCATCGCGCTGGCCGAAGCGCGCGCGGGCAAGTAACTTCGGGCGGCTGATAAACATCGACGTCCGGCAACGCAACGCACGTCTCGCTGTGCGTTGCGTTGCCCGCCGTGTCAGGCAGCGCGTCCTCCCAGGTACAACTCGCGGACCTGTTCATCTTCCAGCAGAGCGTTCGCTGCGCCCGTGAGCGCCACCGTTCCCATCGATAGCACATAGGCGCGATCCGAGATTCGGAGCGCTTCCATGGCGTTTTGCTCGACCATCAGAATGGTGACCTGTTCCTGGTCGCGCACTCGGACGATGGCGTCGAAGACTTCGTGCAGCACTTTGGGCGAGAGACCGGCAGATGGCTCATCGAGCAACAGCAGGCGTGGCCGTGGCATTAATGCACGCGCGAGCGCCAGGATCTGACGTTCGCCGCCGGACATCGATGCCGCCGGGGCATTGCGCTTCCGACCGAGCACGGGATAGAGCTCGCAAAGTTCATCGATGCGTCGGCTGCACTCGCTATCGCTCAGATAGTGTCCACCGACCTGAAGATTTTCGCGAATCGTCAGCGTACCGAAAACGTTATCCGTCTGTGGCACGAAGCCAACGCCGCACTGGCGGATCTTGCGATGCACGGGTAACTGCGACACGTCTGCGTCTTCCAGAACGATGCGACCCTCACGCGGCAGCACGAAGCCTGCGATGGTCTTGAGGAGCGTTGACTTGCCGCAACCGTTTGGGCCGAGCAGTGTGACGATTTCGTGCGACGCCGCATGCAGCGTCATTCCTTTGAGGATGTCGACCTCTGCGGTATATCCCGCGACGACATTGTCGATCTGAATCATGCGGACTCCGTTTCTCTCATGCGAGCGGCGGGCGTGGCCGTGTGAGCGCCACCGCCGAGGTAGGCCTGCAATACCCGTTCGTTGGACGACAGATCGTCCGGGTGGCAACTGGCGACGATGTGTCCTCGATCGAGCACGATGCAGCGCGTGCAAAGCTCCCGGATGAAGTGCATATCGTGCTCGACCACCACGAGCGTCATGCCCTGAGCGTTCAAGCGCTTAAGTGCCGCGACGATGTCTCGTCTCAGATTCGGATGCACGCCTGCCGTCGGTTCGTCCAGCATCAGCATGCGGGGCGCGCCCATCAGAGCGCAGACGATACCCAACAACTTCTTTTGACCGCCCGACAGCGCGCTGGACGGTAAGTCGCGGACATGGGTGAGCAGCAGTTCGTCGAGCAGGGCCGTTGCTCTGACGCGCGCGGCGGCTTCCGCTTCGCGAGCGCCGCGTGTGCCCAGCAGCGTCGAGAACACTCCGTGGTGCGCCGTGGCGGCGGCCATGGCGACTTCCATCACCGACATGCGTGCGGGCATGGACGGCAACTGGAACGTTCGCGCGACGCCTTGTGCCACGATGCGGTCCGCCCGAAGCGTATCGATGCGATGCGCGTCGAGTGAAATGCGCCCGGCATCGAGGCTTTCGAAGCCGGTAATCGTATTGAGCAGCGTGCTCTTTCCTGACCCGTTCGGACCCAGCAGGCCGACGATTTCGCCAGGCATGACGTCGAACGTCACATCCTGGAGGACCTTGTTGCCGCCGAATGCTTTGGCGATGCCTTGCACTTCAAGTAACGGTTTAGCGGGATGCGTCATGCCATTTTCCTCAGTTTTTCCGGCACGAGCCCTTCGCTGCGCCACATCAGGCAGGCCAGCAGGATCAGACCGATGACACCCAGTCGAAGCGCGCCGGCGCTGTCTGAGCCGAAATGCAGGTAGTCCTTGGCAAACGGGACCAGCGTGTACGCCCCTTGTACGATTGCCGTGCCTGCGAGTACGCCCCAGACGTTGCCGATGCCGCCAATCATCAGGATCGTCCACAACGCGAACGTCTCCGAGGAGAGGAGGTAGTCGGGGCCGGTGAAGCTCATAAAGTGCGCATAAAGTGATCCGGCGACGGCGGTGACGGCGGCGCTGGTCATCACGGCGCGCGATTTGAGCGAGCGCAGGTTATAGCCAAAGCAGGCGGCGAGCTTCGGCTCTTCGCGCATCACGCGCAGGGCGCGACCGAAACGGCCGTCGGCGAGGCGCTTGGTGAGCCACGTGAAGGCTGCCAGTACTGCGAGCACAAGGGCCAGGAACGCCAGCGTGTCGTAGGGGCGCGGCAGCGAATCGAAGAGCATCGGAATCGGACTGATGCCATTCGCACCCCCTGTGAGCCAACCTTCGTTGGTGGCAATGGTGCGCAGGATTTCCGCAATTGCGAGGGTTGCGATACCCCAATAGTCGGCACCGAGCTGACGGCCAAGACGTGCGATGCCCGCGCCGAGCGCGACGGCGGCAACGACGCCGATCGCCATGCCAAGGAGCGGCGATCCGCCGGCTTGCATCGTGATGGCGGTGGCGTAGGCCCCGAGTCCGGCGAACGCAATGTGACCGAAGTTGAGCAGCCCGGCGTAGCCTGCCTGAAGGTTCAGGCCGAGCGCCATAATCCCGTAAATGCCCGCCACTGTGAGCGTGGCAACAATGAACTCAAACACGGCGCACCTCGCGATCGAAAAGCCCGTAGGGCTTGAAGAGCAATGCCAGCAGCAGGATTAGAAACGCACCGGCATTGATGTAGCCCACCGGCAGGAAGGCGACGGTCTTGCCCAGCATCGGGCCGAAATTCAGGTTCGTCACCAGCGTTTCCGTTAGCGCGATAAGCACGGCGCCGGCCACTGCGCCGAGGGGATTACCCAGGCCGCCGAGAATCGCGGCGGCGAACACGGGAAGCAGCATGTCGTTGCCGAGTTGCACGTGCGCGCCGGCCGACAGCGCCAGCAGTCCGCCGCCCAGACCGGCGACTGCGCCTGATGCGAAGGTGACGCCTCGTGTGATCCACTCCGCGTTCAGGCCCGATGCGGCGGCGAGCGACGGGTTCGTGGCAAGCGCGCGCATGGCGCGTCCTGCGCGTGTGTAAAAGAGGATCAGCGCAAAGACGGCGAGCAACACCACCGTGGTCGACACCGAATACATCTGCAGTTGAGTGATGCGGGCGTCGCCGATGAGCATCGGTGGTGTGAGGGGCAGGTTGAACATTTTCGGGAACGAGCCTGCGATGCCCTGACAGAAGGCGATCACGAGCATCGAGACGGCGAGCGAGCCGATCATGGCGATGGCCGGTCCGCCGCGCAGCAGTTTGCGGAAGACGAGTCGGTGCATGACCAGCGTGAGTGCGCCGGTCAAGAGCGCAGCAAACATAAGCGAAGACCAGAGCGGCAGACCGAAAGTCGCCATCGCATAGGTCAGGTAGGCACCCGCCATCGCGTACTGGACGTGGGCGATGTTCGGAAACTTGACGAGTCCGTAGACCATGGACAGCCCGAGGGCGATCAGGGCCAGATCGGACGCGCGTAACAGCGTATCGACAAGAAGTTGGAGCATGAAATGAATTCGCAGTGAAGCGTGGGCACGGGCGGCAGTCGTTCGACGCCACCGGACACGACATCGGCAACGCCGGTTATGGCGTTGCCGATGTGCATCACGTTCAAACCGATGTGGCTAACTTGGCCAACGGGAGGAGGGGCGAGTTAGCGCGGCACCACCTTGCCGTCGTACTTCAGCTTCGCGTACGGCGGGTCGATACGTTGACGATCTGCGTCGAACGAAATCGGGCCGGTGACCCCGGCAAAGTTGTTGCCGACGTTCTTCAAGGCAGCTTGCACGGCTGCAGGCTGAGTCGACTTTGCTTTGTTGATGGCTGCAGCGGTGAGCATGACGGCGTCGTAGGCGTAGCCCGTGTACGACGTCTTCGGTGCCTGACCGTACTTCGCCTGGAATGCGTCGATGTACTGTTTGCCGACGGCCCCTTGTACCGAGCCGACTTCCATGCCGAGTTGGCCGTTGGCGATATTCGCAGGGGTATCCGAGAGGCTCATCGACAGCAAAATCGCGTACCAGGGCTTTTGACGCAAGCCGAGTTCGAACGCTTCGCGATTGAGGACGGCTGATTCCTGACCGTACGCTGTGTAGATGTAGGCGTCCGGATTGCTGCGCGACGCCTGCTGGAGTTCGCGGCGATACGTGGATTGTCCGGCGGTGTAGAGCAGTTCCGTGGCGACCTTGCCACCGAGCTTTTCGAATTCCTCGCGGAAGCCGTGCGCGACGCCCTGACCATAGGCGTTGTTGGGGGCGATCAGGGCGATATTGCGATAACCGAGATCCCATGCGTCCTTGGCGGAGAATTTGTTGCCGAGGTTCTCCAGACCGATCAGGTTGAACGATGTCGCGCCGAGATCCTTAACTTTCACGCTCGTGCTGGCGATGTTGATGTGCGTCACGCCTTCCTTCACCAGATATTGCGCCATCGGCAGCGTAATGCCGGACGAATATTCGCCGATGACCACTGGCACTTTGTCGACGGTGGCGAGTTTGCGCGCGGCATTCAGGGCGGTAGTCGGATTGCCCCCGGAGTCTTCGACGACGACGTCGAACTTCTTACCCATCACGCCACCTTGCGCGTTGACCTTTTCCACCGCTAGCGCAACGGCACGGCGAACATCTTCGCCCACAGTCGCGTTTGCGCCGGTCAGCGAGAGTACCGCTCCCATGCGGACCGTATCGTCTGCTGCGTGCACATGCGAAGCAAAGGCGAGTGCCAGTGCGGCCGGGACGATCAACTTGCGAAGTTTCAATGACATAAATTTCCCCCGAAAAAAGTCAGTTGAGCCTGCAGAAAAAAAGCGTTTGGCCGATGACCGTGCGTCCACATGTCGGCGGCGACGCTCAGGTGAGCGCCGCATGACGACCTGCGTCGTCATTCGAACTGTCTCCCCTGGTGGAACCCATTCGCACCTGTCGAAACAGGATTAATTTGGATCCAAAATAATATATTGGATCCAATGCTAGACGATTGGATCCAGAATCGCAATATGGGTAAAAAATATGCTCTAATCGCGCCATATGCGAACCCCCGGACCCCAAGCACTTCATCAGGCCATCCGCGACACGCTTCGAGACGAGATCTTGAGTGGCGTGCTCCCGGGTGGATTTCAACTGCGTCAGGAAGCGCTCGCCGAGCGTTTTCGGTCAAGCCGGGTGCCTGTGCGCGAAGCACTGCGGCAGCTCGAAGCGGAGGGATTGGTCACGCACCATCTGAACCGTGGCGCGACGGTTGCGAGCATGAATCTCGAGCAGCTTATGGAGATGCTCGATATTCGCGTGGCGCTCGAATGCCACGCCGCCAAGCTGGCGGTGCCGAATATGGCGGAGCGTGATTTCCAGTTGATGGAGCAGATCCTGGCCGAGTATTCGGCCTCCGAGGTCGTCTCCGAATGGGCGGAATACAACCGCCGTTTCCATCTGGCGCTTTCGGCTCCGGCGAACAATCGCCGTTTGCGGATCCTGATCGAAGAGTATTGCCTGAATACCGATCGATATTCGCATCTGGCAATGTCGCAGGCGACGGGCAAAGAAAAGCCACAGCACGATCATTACGAGATTCTTGCGGCCTGTCGTCGACGTGATGTGGCGGCCGTCGTATCGATGCTTGAGGCGCACATTCTTACCACGCGCAACGAGATCAAGGCGCTTGCCCGCGAAGATCTCAGCTTCCTGTCGCGCGCGTCGTTCTGACGTCGCGAGGCGACCTGGCCGTTACAGCAAGTGGGTGAATTGGCTGCAAGGGGCTGTGCGAGAATAGCGCATTGCCGCTTGCGGCCAACTGCGCTGGCATTGGCGAACCGCTGTGGCTATTTGCACTTCCGTAACTTTCAAAACGTTTCATGAACCGAGATTTACCCGCGACCGACGAGACCTACATGGGACTGGCGCTTGCTCAGGCCCGCGCCGCGATGGCGCAGGGAGAGGTGCCGGTGGGTGCCGTGGTCGTCTGTGGCGGGCAGGTGGTCGCCGTCGGGCACAACTGTCCGGTGGGCGGTCACGATCCGTCGGCCCATGCCGAGATGCAAGCTTTGCGTGCTGCGGCGCAGGCGCTGGGCAACTACCGTCTTCCCGAATGCGAGTTGTATGTGACGCTTGAGCCGTGCGTCATGTGTGCGGGCGCGATCATGCACGCGCGTATCAAGCGGGTCGTGTTCGGTGCCTCCGACCCCAAGACGGGGGCGTGCGGCAGTGTCGTCGACCTGTTCGCGGAGCCGCGTCTTAATCATCATGCCGACGTTGTCGGTGGCGTCATGCGCGACGAGTGCGTGGGCATATTGCAAACGTTTTTCAGCGAACGTCGTGCGGCAGCGAGAGCGCGGCGTCTGGCTCAGTCTTCGTCGGCGGCCGACGTGGCCGACGATGCTTCCGTTCCCCCATCGGAAACTTCCAAGTGACGCAGACTCGTCTTATCGAACTGATTGCACCGTCCGGGTATGCCCCGGATTCCGACGTTGCGACGCGCGGTATTGCGGCGCTGGAGCAACTCGGCTACACCGTCGGGAATCGCGATGTCACATCGCGGCGTTTCCTGCGTTTTGCGGGCACCGACGCCGAGCGCGTCGCGGAGATCAACGATCTTGCGCGTCGTGATCATCCGCTGCCGGACATCGTGCTCGCGATGCGCGGGGGATACGGCGCGGTGCATCTGCTCGACCAGTTGGACTACAAGGCGTTGCATGACCGGCTGTGCGGCGAGCGCGTCGCGATCGTCGGGCACAGCGATTTCACGGCATTGCAACTGGCGTTGTTGTCACAATCGCATGTGACGACGTTTGCGGGCCCGATGCTACTGGCCGACTTCGGAGCAGAGACGCTGAGCGAGTTCACCGTATCCCAGTTCCAGTCGGTGTTGCAGTCCGAGTCGCACGTCGTCCAGTGGGCAGGGGACGGGGCGGGGGGCGACATCGATGTATCGGGTATGTTGTGGGGCGGTAATCTGGCGATGGTGTGCAGCCTGATCGGCACGAGATACCTGCCGCAGATCGACGGTGGCGTGTTGTTCGTGGAGGATGTGAACGAACCGCCGTACCGCGTCGAGCGCATGTTGTACCAGTTGCATCAGTCGGGCGTTCTGGCGCGTCAGCGTGCGTTGGTGATGGGCGACTTTTCGCAATATCGTCTGACCGACTACGACAATGGCTACGACATGGCGACCATGGTGGAGAGCATGCGCCGGGTCATCGGCATCCCGATCGTCACCGGCATGCCTTTCGGTCATTGCCCCGATAAACTCACCTTGCCGGTGGGCGGACAGGCCAAATTGTCGACGTCGGGTGCGCAGGTCACGCTCACGCTTACGGGATATCCCTATATCGCCGGGTGATGCACGAATGCCGGGTGCGCGGGCATCCGAAAATGTAGGAATCGCGAGAAACATCAGCACGCCGGGAGGACTTCGTCGCCCGGCGTGCTTTTTTATTGTCCGTAAGAATGTCGTGGTTTTGCTGACGTTGAGGGTAATTTGGTGGGTGTTTGAATGCAATTGTGGCGTAGGGCGTTAGCGGGAGAATCAGTGCTGTGTGCGCTTTCGGTAGGGCGATCCGGCACGTCGGGGGGCATTACGGGGTGGGCGACTATATGTTTAAGCGCAGCCTGAATATCTGAATATGGCTATGTTTCGTGCGGATGTATTTGGCTAAACTTCTTCGATCGTTCCGCCATCAGAAGGATGCCAAGACATCATGGCCAGCAGCAACGCGAATTCCAAGGATTATCCCCGCGACCTTATCGGCTACGGCCGTCATGTACCGTTTGCCGATTGGCCGGGACGTGCGCGCATTGCCGTGCAGTTCGTGTTGAATTACGAAGAGGGCGGCGAGAACTGTGTATTGCACGGTGACAAGGCGTCCGAGCAGTTCCTGTCCGAGATCATTGGCGCGGCCGCTTACGAGGCCCGTCACATGAGCATGGAATCCATCTACGAGTACGGTTCGCGCGCCGGTGTGTGGCGCATCTTGCGCGAGTTCGAGCGTCGGGGCTTGCCGCTGACCGTGTTTGGCGTGGCGATGGCCATGCAGCGTCACCCGGAGGTGACTGCCGCATTCCAGGAGCTTGGGCACGAGATTGCGTGCCACGGCTGGCGCTGGATTCATTATCAGAACATGGACGAGGCGACCGAGCGCGAGCACATGCGTATTGCCATCGACATCTTCAAGGAAATGACGGGCAGCGCGCCGTTGGGTTGGTACACCGGCCGCGACAGTCCGAATACTCGCCGTCTCGTTGTCGAGCAAGGTGGTTTCGTGTACGACTCCGACAACTACGGCGACGACCTGCCGTTTTGGACGCAGGTGCAGACGAGCAGTGGCGACGTCAAGCCGCACCTTGTGGTGCCGTACACGCTCGACTCTAACGACATGCGCTTTGCTGCGCCGCAGGGCTTCAACACGGCCGACCACTTCTTCCATTATCTGCGCGACGCGTTTGACGTCTTGTACGCCGAGGGTGACGAAGCGCCGAAGATGCTGTCGATCGGCATGCACTGCCGGTTGCTGGGCCGTCCGGGCCGTTTCGCAGCGTTGCAGCGATTTCTCGATCACATCGAAAAGCACGATCGCGTGTGGGTATGCCGTCGTATCGATGTGGCGCGCCACTGGCAGGAACGCCATCCGTTCGTTGCGGCGTGAGCGGGCGATTGAATCGTATATCAGGTCGTTGATAGGGCGGTCATGTCCAGTGGGACGTGACGCCGACATCGAATTCGAATCCGACAGGCGTCATCGGGCTGCGCGAGGAGTGCGGCGGGGCGCCACCTTTGTTCTCCAGGAGAGCAGTTAATGAACGCCCCGTTGCCTATGACCCAACGTACCGTTGCCGAGCTGTCGGCGCTGCCGCGCGCCGAGTTCATTGCCGCGCTCGACGGCATTTTTGAGCATTCCCCTTGGGTGGCCGAAGCGGCATGGGAAGATCGCCCGTTCGCAACCGTTAATGCACTGCATGACGCCATGTGCCAGGCCGTGATCGATGCGGGTGAGACGCCGCAACTCGACCTCATCCGTGCCCACCCGGAGCTGGCTGGCAAAGCGGCCGTGCGTGGCGAACTGACTGCCGAATCGACGCGTGAGCAGGCAGGTGCCGGACTGGATCAGTGCAGTGCAGAGGAGTTTGCACGACTGACAGAGTTGAACGACGCTTACAAGGTCAAATTCGGCTTCCCGTATATTCTGGCCGTGCGTGGCCATACCCGCAGCAGCATCATCGAGAACTTCGCGACGCGTCTGGAGAACAGCCGCGCGGACGAAATCGAAGAATGCCTGCGCCAGATTTTCCGTATCGCCGGTTTCCGGCTGCAAGACCTCGTGCGCGACTGAGCGTACGACACGTCATATCTCAAGTTTCAGACATTACCGAGCATCAAGGAGTTGGCATGGCCCTCGTCCCGCAAGACCCGAACGCACCGGACTTCGTGCGCCGTTATGTAAATCTGGCCGACCCTCGTCTGGGTGCTGAAGCGCTCGTCGCCACCGACGAATTCTTCGCGGCCAAAGAGCGCATGCTCAACCCGGAGCCGGCCGTCTTCATTCCGGGCAAGTACGACGAGAA
>NZ_CABPSP010000013.1 GCF_902459765.1 Pandoraea anapnoica
CGCCGGATAGATTTAGGCAAGCCAAACACTGCATCAAATCAGTCTTGCAAAAACGGGGGTGACCATAGATTTGTTTTCTGGCGTGCGCGATGTGGCAATGTCGGCAATTCGGGCGATGCGCACGCGTGATGCTCGGGATCCGTGCACCGCAACGTCGCGCAGGCCCTATACAATGCATCATCGCTGCCTGAACCCCGTTGCCTGCATGAAACCCTTCAAGATTCCCGAATCCGTGCTGGTCGTGATCTACACGCCGGCGCTCGACGTTCTGCTCATCGAGCGTGCCGATGCGGAGAATTTCTGGCAGTCCGTCACCGGCAGCAAGGATCAGCTCGACGAGCCGCTGGTCGAGACCGCAGCACGCGAAGTCTTCGAAGAAACGGGGATTCGCGTGGCAGACGGCACACCCGTGCCCTATGCGGCGCTGACCGACTGGCATCACGAGATTCAGTACAACATCTACCCGCGCTGGGCGCATCGCTACGCGCCGGGCATCACGCGCAACACGGAACACTGGTTCGGCCTGTGCGTCCCGGAAAACACGGTCGTGACGCTCTCGCCGCGCGAGCACGTCGACTATGTCTGGTTGCCGTGGGAAGCGGCCGCCGAGCGTTGCTTCTCCCCCTCGAACGGCGACGCCATCCGGCAGTTGCCGTTGCGCGTGCGCTGATCGTCCGCCCCATGCCCTGCGTGCCCATCGTCCGCCCGCCCAGCCGATGAGCAAATATCTGCCGTTCTCTCGCGACAACGAACTGGCACTGCTCTATCTCGGCGCGAACTACTTCACCGCCCTCATCGACGCCATCGACCGCGCCGAGCACGACGTGGCGCTCGAGACGTACATCTTCGAAGCCGACAACGCCGGGGAGAATGTCAGCGCCGCGCTACAGCGGGCGGCGCAACGGGGGGTCAAAGTGCGGGTGATCACGGATGGCATCGGCACCAGCCGACGCCTGCCGTTCTTCGACGCGTGGCGTGAGAACGGGGTGGCGCATCGCATTTACAACCCGCAACTCTTCGGCAAGTTTGGTTTCTCGCGCACGCATCGCAAGATCGCTATCGTTGACCACACGGTGGCGTTCGTAGGCGGCATCAACATCATCGACGACTACAACGGTGGTGGCGGAGGCGGCGGCACGCGCATGGACGACCCGCGCTGGGACTTCGCGGTGCAGTGCCGGGGACCCATCGTCGCCGAGATTGTCGCGGCGTTTCACCTTCAGTGGCAGCGTCTTGCTCCGGGGTATCTCGGTACGCCGTTTCGTCACCGTCGCCGGGGCTTGCGCGGGCGTTTGCACGCGCCCTATGCCGGTCAGGCCGCCTTCGTCGCGCGGGACAACCTCCACAATCGTCGCGCGGTCGAGAAGGCCTATCTGATGGCGCTGGGCCGGGCGCGTAACGAGGTCTGGCTCGCCAATCCGTACTTCGTCCCGGGACGCCGTCTGCGACGGGCCCTCACGCAGGCCGCCAGACGCGGCGTGTCCGTCCATCTGCTCATCGGTCGCAAGGAGTTTCGCCTGCTGGACACGGCGGTGCCGTGGCTGTACGCCAAGCTGCTCGACGCCGGGGTGCGCATCGGTGAGTACGACATGCGTCAGTTGCACGGCAAGGTGGCGGTGGTGGACGATGTCTGGGCGACGGTCGGTTCGTCGAATCTCGATGCGTTGTCCCTGTTTCTGAATCACGAAGCCAATGTCGTAGTGCTTGACGATCCCGTTGTCATCGAGCTGCGCGACCATATCCGCCGTGCGTTCGGGGAGGCGCGTCTGATCGACCCGGAGCGTTACGGCGAACGCTCGCGTTGGCGGCGCTTTCGTCAGTGGATGGCCTACCGGCTCTATCGCCTGGCGATGAAACTGCTCACGCGCGGCAAGTACGACTGAGCGGCGTCTGCCCCTCCCCAACCGCCTGCCCGCGCCCGCCGGGCCGGGGTCCAGGCCCAATGCCGATTAGGTATTCCGGTCTAATAAATTCCTTGTTACCCCATGGACGTTTCCCAATAATAGGACGGCCGTTCGATTTTTTGGTTAGCATCGAAGAACGGATAACCAAAGCGATGCAAAACATATGCGAAAGGGTGAACAGACACGTGCCGCGATCCTGAATGCCGCGCTTGAACTGGCGGGGCGCGACGGGCTTGAGGGGCTGACGATCGGCTTGCTGGCCGATCGTATGCAAATGAGCAAGAGCGGCGTCTTCGCGCACTTCGGGTCGCGTGAGGATTTGCAGATCGAAGTGCTGATGGAATACCACCGGCGCTTCGATGAGGAAGTGTTCGCTCCCAGCATGGACGCGCCGCGCGGCCTGCCGCGACTCAGAGCGCTGGTGGATCGCTGGATGGACAAGCGGATTCGCGAAGTGACGACGGGCTGCATCTATATCAGCGGCGCTGTCGAGTATGACGATCGCGCGGCCAGTCCGGTGCGCGAAGCCTTGGTGAAGAGCGTGCAGTTGTGGCGGTCCGCCCTGCTGCGCGCGATTACGCAAGCGAAGGAGGAGGGACATCTGCGCCCGGACACCGATCCGCGCCTGATGCTCTTTGAAATGTACAGCCTGACACTCGGCCTGCATCACGACGCGCGCTTCCTTCGGGACCCCGGCGCCGTCGACATGACCCGGGTGGCACTGGAAAAACTGATTTCGTCTTATCAGCGCGGGTGAGGCGCGAGCCGTCCGCGATTCGATTCGATTTGTTCGGAGGAGTAGGTCATGGGACAGTACAACGCGCCGCTGCGCGACATGCAATTCGTGATGCACGAACTGCTGGGCGTAGAAAACGAATTGAAGGCGATGCCGAAGCACGCGGACATCGATGCCGACACCATCAATCAGGTGCTCGAAGAAGCCGGCAAGTTCTGTAGCGAAGTCGTCTTCCCGCTGAATCAAGTGGGCGATCGCGAAGGCTGCAAATACGAAGGCGACGGCGTCGTCACCACTCCCACGGGCTTCAAGGCGGCCTATCAGCAATATGTCGAAGCCGGCTGGCCGTCACTGGCGTGCGATCCGGAGTTCGGCGGTCAGGGACTGCCGCAGGTCGTGAACAACGCCCTGTACGAAATGCTCAACTCGGCCAACCAGGCGTGGACGATGTATCCCGGCCTGTCGCACGGCGCTTACGAGTGTCTGCACGCCCATGGCACCCCCGAACAACAAGCCACCTATCTGCCGAAGATCGTGTCGGGCGAATGGACGGGCACGATGTGCCTGACCGAGCCGCACTGCGGCACCGACCTGGGCATGCTGCGCACGAAGGCCGAGCCGAACGGCGACGGTTCGTACGCCATCTCCGGCACCAAGATCTTCATCTCGGCGGGCGAGCATGACATGGCCGCCAACATCGTTCACCTCGTGCTGGCACGTTTGCCGGATGCGCCGCCGGGAACGAAGGGCATCTCGCTGTTCGTCGTGCCGAAGTTCATCCCCGATGCGAACGGCGCACCGGGCGAGCGCAACGGCATCAAGTGCGGCTCCATCGAACACAAGATGGGCATTCACGGCAACGCCACGTGCGTGATGAACCTCGACGGCGCGAAGGGCTGGCTCGTCGGCGAACCGAACAAGGGCCTGAACGCCATGTTCGTGATGATGAACGCGGCACGTCAGGGCGTTGGCATGCAGGGCATGGGCCTGACCGAAGTCGCTTATCAGAACTCGCTGGTGTACGCGAAGGAACGCATCCAGATGCGCTCGCTCACCGGTCCGAAGGCACCGGACAAGCCCGCTGATCCGATCATCGTGCACCCGGACGTGCGTCGCATGCTGCTCACGCAAAAGGCCTATGTGGAAGGCGGTCGCGCTTTCTCGTACTGGACCGCGCTGCACATCGACAAGGAACTGTCGCACGGCGACGAAGCCGAGCGTAAGGAAGCGGCCGACCTCGTCGCGCTGCTCACGCCGATCATCAAGGCATTCCTGACGGACAACGCTTTCGAGTGTACGAACCACGCCATGCAGATCTACGGCGGTCACGGGTTCATCTCCGAGTGGGGCATGGAGCAATACGTGCGCGATGCGCGTATCAACATGATCTACGAAGGTACCAACTCGATTCAGGCGCTCGACCTGCTCGGCCGCAAGGTGCTTGGCGACATGGGCGCGAAGCTCAAGAAGTTCGGCAAGCTCGTGTCGGACTTCGTGGAAGCCGAAGGCACGAAGGAAGAGATGCAGGAGTTCATCAATCCGCTCGCGGATATCGGTGACAAGGTCCAGAAGCTGACGATGGAAATCGGCATGAAGGCGATGGCCAATCCGGACGAAGTGGGTGCGGCGTCTGTGCCGTATCAGCGCGTGGTCGGCCATCTGGTCTTCGCGTATTTCTGGGCGCGCATGGCACGTATTGCACTGGACAAGCAAGGCAGCGGCGACAAGTTCTACGAATCGAAGCTCGCCACGGCGCGCTTCTACTTCGCCAAGTTGCTGCCGGAGACCGCGTCGCAAATTCGCATGGCCCGTGCCGGCGCGAAGACGCTGATGGAAGTCGACGTCGACCTGTTCTGAGAGCGGAGGAGATCACCGTGAGCCAAACCAACAAACCCCTGGTCGTACGCAAGGTCGCCGTGCTCGGCGCCGGCGTGATGGGTGCGCAGATTGCCGCGCACCTCGTCAACGCGAAAGTGCCCGTCGTACTGTTCGATCTGCCCGCCAAGGAAGGCCCGAAGAATGGCGTCGTCACGCGCGCCATCGAGAGCCTGAAGAAGCTGAGCCCTGCGCCGTTCGCCGACAAAGCCGACGCACAATACATCGAAGCCGCGAACTACGAGGACGACCTCGAAAAGCTCGCCGGTTGCGACGTGGTGATCGAAGCGATCGCCGAGCGCATGGACTGGAAACACGACCTGTACAAGAAGGTCTCGCCGCATCTGGCCAAGCACGCGATTTTCGCGTCGAACACGTCAGGCCTGTCGATCACCGAACTCTCGGAAGGTTTCGACGCCGATCTGAAGGCGCGCTTCTGCGGCGTGCACTTCTTCAACCCGCCGCGTTACATGCATCTGGTCGAATTGATCCCGACCGCAACGACCGCGCCGGAAATCCTCGATCAGCTCGAAACGTTCCTCACGTCCACGCTCGGCAAGGGTGTCGTGCGTGCGAAGGACACGCCGAACTTCATCGCGAACCGTGTCGGTGTCTTCTCGATTCTGGCGGTGTTCGCTGAGGCGCAGAAGTTCGGCATTCCGTTCGACGTCGTCGACGATCTGACGGGCAGCAAGCTCGGTCGCGCCAAGTCGGCCACGTTCCGTACCGCCGACGTGGTCGGGCTGGACACGATGGCGCACGTCATCAAGACGATGCAGGACGGCCTGAAGGACGATCCGTTTGCCCCGACGTACGCCACGCCGCCCGTGCTCAAAGCACTGGTGGAGAAGGGCGCACTGGGTCAGAAGACGGGTGCGGGCTTTTACAAGAAGGAAGGCAAGGTCATCAAGGTACTCGACCCGCAAACGGGTGAGTACGTCGAGTCGGGCAAGAAGGCCGACGAAATGGTAGCGCGCATTCTGAAGAAGGCGCCGGCGGAGCGTCTGCGCCTGCTGCGTGAATCGACCAACCCGCAGGCACAGTTCCTGTGGGCCGTGTTCCGCGACGTTTTCCATTACATCGGCGTGTATCTGGAGCAGATCGCCGACAACGCACGTGAAGTCGACTTCGCGATTCGCTGGGGCTTCGGCTGGACCACGGGTCCGTTCGAGGACTGGCAAGCGGCGGGCTGGAAGGACATCGCCCAGTGGGTGCAGGAAGATATCGACGCGGGCAAGGCCCTGTCGAACGCCCCGCTGCCCAAGTGGGTGACGGGCGGTAAGGTGGCCGAAGCCGGTGGCGTTCACACCGCGCAGGGCTCGTACAACCCGGCGAAGGACGCCTTCGTGCCGCGCAGCACGCTGCCGGTATATCAGCGTCAGGTGTTCCCTGCATCGCTTGTGGGTGAGGCCAGCGCCGATCCGCGCAAGTTCGGCAAGACCATCGAAGAGACCGACGCCGTGCGTCTGTGGGTCGACGAAACCCCGGGCCAGGACGACGTGCTGATCGTCTCGTTCAAGACGAAGATGAACACCATCGGGCCTGACGTCATCGACGGCCTGACCCGCGCTATCGATCTGGCCGAGCAGCAGTACCGCGGCGTGGTCGTGTGGCAGCCGACGTCGCTCAAGCTCGGCGCGCCGGGCGGTCCGTTCTCGGCAGGTGCCGATCTGGAAGCCGCCATGCCCGCCTTCATGATGGGTGGCGCCAAGGGTATCGAACCTTTCATCAAGAAGTTCCAGGACGGCATGATGCGTGTGAAGTACGCGCAGGTGCCGGTCGTCTCGGCCGTGTCCGGCATTGCGCTGGGCGGTGGCTGCGAACTGCTGCTGCATAGCGCCAAACGCGTGGCGGCGCTGGAGAGCTACATCGGTCTCGTGGAAGTCGGCGTCGGCCTCGTGCCGGGCGGCGGCGGCCTGAAGGAAGCGGCGATCCGCGCGGCCGAAGCGGCCACCGCCGCCGGTAGCGTCCAGTATCTGCAATTCGTGACGAAGTCGTTCACCAACGCCGCGATGGCGAAGGTCTCGGCCTCTGCGCTCGACGCTCGCGACATGGGCTATCTCAAGCCGTCGGACACCATTGTCTACAACGTGCACGAACTGCTGTCGGTCGCCCGCAACGAAGCGCGCGCGCTGTCGGTTGCCGGGTATCGTCCGCCGCTCAAACCGGCAGGTATTCCGGTGGCAGGCCGCTCGGGCGTGTCGACGATCAAGGCGTCGCTCGTGAACATGCGCGACGGCAACTTCATCTCGGCGCACGATTTCCTGATTGCCTCGCGCATTGCCGAAGCCGTGTGCGGTGGCGACGTCGAAGCGGGCAGCCTCGTGAACGAAGAATGGCTGCTGGCGCTTGAGCGTCGCGCCTTCATCGAACTGCTAGGCACGTCGAAGACCCAGGAACGCATCATGGGCATGCTGCAGACCGGCAAGCCGGTGCGCAACTAAGCCGACCGGAGACTGACATGAGCAAACAACTGCAAGACGCCTATATCGTTGCCGCCACGCGTGCGCCGATCGGCAAGGCACCCAAGGGCAGCTACAAGAACACGCGTCCGGACGATCTGCTCGCGACCATCCTCAAAAGCACGCTCGCTCAGGTGCCGGATCTCGATCCGAAGGTCATCGAGGACGCGATCATCGGCTGCGCCATCCCCGAAGCCCAGCAGGGCCTGAACGTGGCGCGTATCGGTGCGCTGCTCTCGGGACTGCCGAACACGGTCGGCGGCGTCACCGTCAACCGTTTCTGCGCCTCGGGCCTGACCGCACTGGCGATGGCGGCCGACCGCATTCGTGTGGGCGAAGCCGACGCCATGATCGCCGGCGGCATCGAAAGCATGAGCATGGTGCCGATGATGGGCAACACACCGTCGCTCTCGCCATCGATCTTTGAGCGCGATGAGAACGTGGGCATCGCCTACGGCATGGGGCTGACGGCGGAGAAGGTCGCGCAGCAGTGGGGCGTGACCCGCGAAGCGCAGGACGCCTTTGCGCTGGCGTCGCATCAGAAGGCCATCAAGGCACAGCAGGCCGGTGAGTTCACCAACGAGATCACGCCGATCGAGATCGTCGAGCGTTTCCCGAATCTGGCGACGGGCGAAGTGTCGGTCAAGACGCGTACGCTCTCGCTCGACGAAGGTCCGCGTCCCGATACGTCCATCGAAGGGCTGGGCAAGCTGCGTCCCGTGTTCGCGAACAAGGGGTCGGTGACGGCCGGTAACAGTTCGCAGACGTCGGACGGCGCCGGTGCGCTGCTCGTCGTGAGCGAAAAGATCCTCAAGCAATTCAACCTCACGCCGCTCGCGCGTTTCGTGTCGTTCGCCGTGCGCGGCGTGCCGCCCGAGATCATGGGCATCGGGCCGAAGGAAGCGATTCCGGCGGCGCTTCGTGCTGCAGGGCTGAGCCAGCAGGACATGGACTGGATCGAGCTGAACGAAGCGTTCGCTGCGCAGGCGCTCGCCGTCATCAAGGATCTGGACCTCGACACCAGCAAGGTCAACCCGATGGGTGGCGCGATTGCGCTGGGTCACCCGCTGGGCGCGACCGGCGCGATTCGTGCTGCAACCGTGGTGCACGCGCTGCGCCGTCACAACCTGAAGTACGGCATGGTGACGATGTGCGTGGGCACCGGTATGGGCGCGGCGGGCATCATCGAGCGCATGTAAGGCAGACGCCGCCCGTGCATGGGCGGCACGCCAGACACTACGATTGACGACGGCTCAGGACGCCGGGGTGCGGTTTCGCGAATGCGTGGCTGCCCCCGGCGTCGTCATCTGTCGCTATTGAGACACCGAGGAGACACACACGATGGAAGACGTATTGGTGCAGCGTCAGGGCGCGGTGCAGGTGCTCACGCTCAACCGCGTTCAGAAGAAAAACGCGATCACCGCCGACATGTATCAGGCGCTCGCGGACGGGATCAACGAAGCCGAAGACGACGCCTCGCTGCGCGTGATTCTGATTCAGGGCCAGCCCGAAGCCTTCTCGGCGGGCAACGACCTCGAAGATTTCCTGAAAAATCCGCCGAAGGACGAGAGCGCGCCCGTGTTCCAGTTCCTGCGTGCGATCAGTCAGGCGACCAAGCCGATCGTGGCGGCCGTGGCGGGCAATGCCGTCGGCGTGGGTACGACGATGCTGCTGCACTGTGACGTCGTCTACGCGGCCGATTCGGCCCGCTTCGCGCTGCCGTTCTCGCAACTGGCACTGTGCCCTGAAGCGGCGTCGAGCTGGCTGCTGCCACGTGTGTCGGGCTATCACCGCGCCGCCGAGAAGCTGCTTTTCGGTGAGCCGTTCGACGTGAACGAAGCGGTCGCCATGGGCTTCGTCAACCGGATCGTGCCTGCGGCCGAACTGGCAGAGTTCGCTGCAAAGCGTGCCGCGCAACTGGCCGCCATGCCTGCCGGGTCGCTGCGCGTGACCAAGCAACTGATGAAGGCTGACGGCGCAAGCGACGTACAGGCACGCATTGGCGAGGAAGGTGTTGAGTTCGCCAAGCGCTTGCTGTCGCCCGAGGCCCGTGAAGCGTTCACGGCCTTCTTCGAGAAGCGCAAACCGGATTTCACGAAGATTTCGTAAATTCAGCCGCTTTCGGACCGTCTGTCCGTCCGTTGAAAAGACAAACGCCGCAGGCCCCGATTCGCGAGGGGTGCGGCGTTTTTTTGCGTCTGACACCTGTCGGACGGCCGCGCAGGGCTACCGTCCCCCAGAGTCAATTACGTCAACTGACGGCTTCGAGCTTCGGCAGCGGGCGCGGGCGGCGGTCTTCGTCGGTCGCCACGTACGTCACCATGGCCTCGGTCACTTTGACGATCTCGTGCGACAGGCGCATGCGCTGGGCGTACGCCTCGACATAGACGGTAATCGACGTGTTGCCCGTTTTGACGATGGTGGCGTAGAAGCTGAGCAAGTCGCCGACGAAGACCGGCTCCTTGAACAGGAACGAATTGACGGCGATGGTTGCCACACGGCCGTTGGCGCGTTGTGCGGCGGGGATCGAGCCGGCGATGTCGACCTGAGACATGATCCAGCCGCCGAAGACGTCGCCATGGGCGTTGGCGTCGGCGGGCATCGGCATCACGCGCAACGCCAGTTCTTTTTCTTCGGGCAGGGCCGTGAGGGCAGGGGTCGGGGTACTCATGAGGTTCCTTGCTAGAGCGGGAAAGCCGGCCGGCGTCGATTTGGCGGGGTTCAGCGCACGTCGCCGGGTTCTGCGAAAATACGTCATCGACGATTCTAGCGGAAAGCCCTCTCCCGAGCCGGACGCCGCCCCACCCCACCATGAGACGTTTTACTCCGGCCGAGCCCGCGCCGGCGGCTTCCGGCAAGCCCAATGCCGCCAAACCGGCGCGCGGCGACTGGCAGGTCATCAAATCCCTGATTCCCTATCTGATGGAGTTTCGCGGCCGCGTCACGCTGGCGCTGTCGTGCCTGATCCTGGCGAAGGTCGCCAACCTCGGCGTGCCGGTCATCATGAAGCACATCGTCGACGCCCTCGGCCCGGTGGCGTCGCTCTCAGCCACGGCGCGCGCCACGAACGATCCGAGCCTGATCGTCGTGGGCGGCCTTGGCATTCTGGTGATCGCCTACGGTGTGGTGCGCCTGTCGACGTCGCTCTTCACCGAGCTGCGCGAAATTCTGTTCTCGAAGGTGACGGAAAGCGCCGTGCGTCAGATCGCGCTCAAGGTGTTCCGGCATCTGCACGCCCTGTCGCTGCGCTTCCATCTGGAGCGGCAGACGGGTGGCATGAGCCGCGACATCGAGCGGGGCACACGAGGCATCCAGTCGATGATCTCGTACTCGCTCTACAGCATTCTGCCCACGCTCATCGAAGTCGCGCTGGTACTCGGCTTCTTCGTCGTGCGCTACGAGGCGTTCTACGCCATCGTCACGCTCGTAGCGCTCGTGTTCTACATCGCCTTCACGGTGAAGGTCACGGAGTGGCGCACACACTTTCGCCGCACGATGAACGAACTCGATTCGAAGGCCAACGCCCGTGCCATCGATTCGCTCATCAACTACGAGACGGTGAAGTACTTCGGCAATGAAGCCTTCGAGACGCAGCGCTACGACGAGAACCTGAAGCGTTATCGCGCGGCCGCCATCCGTTCGCAGAACTCGCTGTCGGTGCTGAATTTCGGCCAGCAGGTGATCATCGCCAGCGGGTTGATTCTGATTCTGTGGCATGCCACGCAGGGCGTCATGAGCGGACGCATGACGCTCGGCGATCTCGTGCTCGTCAACACGTTCATGTTGCAGCTCTACATTCCGCTGAATTTCCTCGGCGTGATCTATCGTGAGCTCAAGCAGGCGATGACCGACATGGATCGCATGTTCACGCTGCTCGACGTGAATCGCGAAGTGGCCGATCCGCCGGGCGCGCAACCGCTGGTATGCAATGGCGGCACTGTGCGATTCGAACACGTGAACTTCGGCTACGAGCCGGCGCGCCAGATTCTGCACGACGTCGATTTCACCATTGCGGCGGGCACGACCACGGCCGTCGTCGGCCACAGTGGCTCGGGCAAATCGACGCTCTCGCGTCTGCTGTTCCGCTTCTACGACGTAGGCTTCCCGGGACTCGACGGCGGACGCATTTCCATCGACGGCCAGGACATTCGTAACGTCACTCAGGATTCGCTGCGCGCCGCCATCGGCATCGTGCCGCAGGATACGGTGCTGTTCAACGACACGATCTACTACAACATCGCGTACGGCAATCCGTCCGCATCGCGCGAGCAGGTGATTGCCGCGGCGCGCGCGGCGCATATTCACGACTTCATCGAAAGTCTGCCCGCCGGTTATGAGTCGATGGTCGGTGAGCGCGGACTCAAGCTCTCCGGCGGCGAAAAACAGCGCGTGGCGATTGCGCGGACCATCCTCAAGAATCCGCATATTCTGATTTTCGACGAGGCGACGTCGGCACTCGATTCGCGCTCGGAACAGGCGATTCAGACGGAGTTGCGCAACATCGCACGCGAGCGGACGACGCTCGTCATCGCGCACCGTCTCTCGACGGTGGTGCATGCGGCGCAAATCATCGTGCTCGACAAGGGACGCATCGTGGAGCGCGGTACGCACGATCAGTTGCTGCACGCCGAAGGCCTCTACGCACAAATGTGGGCGTTGCAGCAGCAGCGTCGCGGCGGGGAAGGGGATGCCGAGGCATCGCACTTCGCCACGGTGGTGTCCTGAGCGCGATTGTGCGCAATTCGGCGTGGGGATGACGGGCACGGGTCTGTCATCCCGGCAGCCGATTGAGTAGACTGGCGCACTGACATCGCCTGCGCGGGAGTACCGCATGGAAATCAAGTGGCTCGAGGACTTCGTGTCCCTCGCCAAGACGAACAGTTTCAGCCGCTCGGCGGAATTGCGTCACGTGACGCAGCCCGCGTTCTCGCGGCGTATCCAGTCGCTCGAAGCGTGGCTGGGCAGCGAACTCATCGACCGTTCCAGCTATCCGACGCGCCTCACGCCCGCCGGCGAGGTCTTCTACGAGCAGGCGCTAACGTTGCTTGCGCAGGCGCAGGAAGCCCGCGCGTTGCTGCGCGAACAACGCTCCGCCGACCATTCGGTGATCGACTTCGCCGTCCCCCACACGCTCTCCATGACGTTCTTCCCGCGCTGGCTCAAGCTGCTGGAGAAGCGTCAGGGCTTGCTGCGCAGCCGTCTGCGTGCGCTCAACGTGCACGATGCGGCCATGTCGCTCACCGATGGCGGCTGCGATCTTCTGATGTGCTACTACCACCCGAGCCAGCCACTGCAGCTCGACTCGGCGCGCTACGAGATGATCGTGCTCGGCAGTGAGCGCTTCAGTCCGTACAGCGCCCCGGCCGCGCAAAAGCGTGCCCGTTTCAAGTTGCCCGGAACCCCCGAAGCGCCGGTGCCGTATCTGGCTTATACGTCGAACGCCTACCTCGGCCGGATGGCCGATCTGCTCGTAGGGGACGTGTCTAGCCGTCCGCATCTGGACAAGGTCTACGAAACGGACATGGCGGAAGCGCTCAAAGCGATGGTGCTCGCCGGACACGGCGTGGCGTTCCTGCCCGAGAGCGCGGTGGTCGACTCGGTGGCGCGCGGCGAACTGATCGACCTCGCGCCGCCGGGCAAAACCACAACGCCCTGGCATCTGGACATGGAAATTCGTCTGTATCGCGATCGGCTCGCCCATACGGACGCGAGCAACCGCCGCGAGCGCGCCAAGCGCGACGTCGTCGAAGCCTTCTGGCAGGCCGTTCGGGATCAGGTCAAAGGCTAAGTCTCACGCCTCTCAAATGGCTGCGGAACCCCGTCGGATAGGCATCATCAATAGACCGGATATGGAGTAGGGCTACGCCGCGAGAAAGGCTATTCGCATCCGGTAAGGACGTCCCCGTTGACGTGCGATCACGGCGATTTGCCTGACGTACCGGCAAAATGAGGGGATGCTCACATCTATGCAGGAAATGCATAGATGCATGTTTATTCGGCATTGGATTGTTAATCGGGGTTCTTTGTAAAGTGCCAGCCATTCGTGTCGCTGGCGCGGTGTGTGCCGGCGGTGCAGATTGAAGCCGGAGAATCCAACGATGTCTCAAACGTCACATGCCTTGCCCTCTTACCTCGACGCCGAACACCTCGGTCCGTGGGGTAACTACCTCCAACAAGTCGACCGCGTTACCCCCTACCTCGGTTCGCTCTCGCGCTGGGTCGAAACCCTCAAGCGCCCGAAGCGTATTCTCGTGGTCGACTGCCCGATCGAACTCGACAACGGCACCATCGCCCACTTCGAGGGATATCGCGTTCAGCACAACACCTCGCGCGGCCCCGGTAAGGGCGGCGTGCGTTTCCACCAGGACGTGACGCTGTCCGAAGTCATGGCCCTGTCGGCCTGGATGTCGGTCAAGAATGCGGCGGTGAACGTGCCCTACGGCGGCGCCAAGGGCGGTATCCGCGTGGACCCGCGCAAGCTTTCGCGCGGCGAGCTGGAGCGTCTGACGCGTCGCTACACCAGCGAAATCAACATCATCATCGGGCCGACGAAGGACATTCCGGCACCGGACGTCAACACCAATGAGCAGATCATGGCGTGGATGATGGACACCTACTCGATGAACGAGGGTTCCACCGCCACCGGCGTCGTGACCGGCAAGCCGATTTCGCTGGGTGGCTCGCTGGGCCGCCGCGAAGCGACCGGCCGTGGCGTGTTTGTGGTGAGCTGCGAAGCAGCCCGCCGCCTGGGCATGGACGTGCGCGGTGCGCGTGTGATCGTGCAGGGCTTCGGCAACGTGGGCGGTATCGCCGCCCGTCTGTTCCATGAAGCCGGCGCGCATGTCATCGGCGTGCAAGATCACACCGGCACGATTTACAAGTCGGACGGCCTCGATGTGCCGAACCTGCTCAAGCACGTGGCCGAGACCGGCGGCGTGGGTGGCTTCCCGGCCGCGGAAACCATGAAGGACGAGGAATTCTGGTCGCTCGACTGCGAATTCCTGATCCCGGCCGCGCTGGAAAACCAGATCACAGAGAAGAACGCCGACCAGATCCGCGCCAAGGTCGTGGTGGAAGGCGCTAACGGCCCGACCACGACGGCTGCGGACGACATCCTGCGTAGCAAGAACATTCTTGTGGTGCCGGACGTGGTCGCCAACGCTGGCGGCGTGACTGTGTCGTACTTCGAATGGGTCCAGGACTTCTCGAGCTTCTTCTGGACGGAAGAAGAAATCAACCAGCGTCTGGAGCGCATCATGCGCGAGGCATTCGACGGCGTGTGGCACGTCGCGCAGGAGCACCAGGTTTCGCTGCGTACAGCCGCATTCATCGTCGCGTGTAGCCGTATTCTGCAAGCGCGTGAAATGCGCGGTCTGTACCCCTGATCGATAGGGTATAGTCCGGCTAAGTAGTAGTACGCATTCGTGCGTAAAAAGGAACGTTCGGGGCGAGTTACGTCAAAAAAGACGCTCGTTCCGAACAATCGAGAATAAAAAAATCGGTAATTGCAGTGCTAAAATGCACTGGTTTTTGCCAAGGAGACCAAGGAATGACCCTCTCGAAAATTGCGTTGGCGATGTGCTGTGTTGGCCTGATGGCAGGTGCTGCTCAGGCTCAGGAAGCCGGTACCCTCAAGAAGATCAAGGACACAGGCGTCATTTCGCTGGGAAACCGCGAATCGTCGATTCCGTTCTCGTTCTATGACAACAACCACAATGTTGTCGGTTATGCCAACGACGTCGCTCAGGCGATCGTTGCTGAAGTCAAGAAAGACCTGAAGCTGGCGAAGCTGGACGTCAAGCAGACGCCGATCACGTCGCAGAACCGCATTCCGCTGGTTCAGAACGGCACGATCGACATCGAGTGCGGTTCGACCACGAACAACGCCGACCGTCAAAAGCAGGCTGCCTTCTCGAACACGTTCTTCATCATCGGCACGCGTCTGCTGACGAAGAACACGTCGGGCGTGAAGGAATTCGCGGACCTGAAGGGCAAGAACGTTGTCACGACGGCTGGCACGACGTCTGAGCGTCTGCTGCGCGAGATGAACCAGAAAGACAACATGGGCATGAACATCATCAGCGCGAAGGACCACGGCGAAGCCGCCATCACGCTGCATCAGGGTCGTGCCGTGGCGTTCATGATGGATGACGCACTGCTCGCAGGTGAACGTGCCAAGTTCAAGGATGCCAAGGACTACAGCATCGTCGGCAAGGCTGCTTCGTACGAAGCGTATGGCTGCATGATGCGCAAGGACGATCCGGCGTTCAAGAAGGTGGTGGACAAGGCTGTCGCCGACTATCAAAAGTCGGGTCAGGCACAGAAGGACTACGCTAAGTGGTTCCAACAGCCGATTCCGGCACTGGGTGGTGTGAACATGGACTTCGCACCGTCGGCTGAAATGGCCGCCCTGTGGAAGAATCCGAACGACAAGGCCGATGTCGACGGCGCCAAGTAAGCCAGCAGGCTCACTGATTCGCCAGGCGTAAGCCGGTAATTCCGAAGCGGAAGGAGTCAATCCTTCCGCTTCTTTTTAAGCAAGACAAGTAGAAGAGGGGAGATCATGGCTTTCGGTCTCGATTTCAGTTTTTTCTTCCAGCCGGTCGCAACCGGTGAGGACAGCACTTACTTCGGTTGGGTGCTCTCGGGTCTCAAGCTCACGCTTGAGGTCGGCCTCGGCGGCTGGATCATCGCGCTCGTCATCGGCTCCGTGCTCGGGGTGATGCGCACCATTCCAAACAAATGGATTTCCGGATTTGCAGCGGCTTACGTCGAACTGTTCCGGAACATCCCGCTGCTCGTGCAGTTGTTCTTCTGGTATTACGTGGCCCCCGACTTCCTGCCGGAAGCCGTTCGCCAGTGGCTGTTCTCGCTCAATCCCGCTAACGTCTCGCTGCTCACCGGTGTGATCGGTCTGGGCCTCTTCACGGCGGCTCGGGTTTGCGAACAGGTGCGCTCCGGTATCAATTCGCTACCGAAGGGCCAGAAGAATGCCGGTCTCGCGATGGGGCTGACGCTCCCGCAGACCTACCGCTTCGTGTTGCTGCCGGTCGCGTTCCGTGTGGTGATTCCGCCGATTACGTCGGAGTTCGTCAACATCTTCAAGAACTCGGCTGTGATTTCGACGGTGAACCTGCTCGAACTGACGGGCCAGGGCAAGCAGCTTATCGACTACACGGCGCATAGCTACGAGTCGTTCATCGTTATCACGGTGGCTTACATGATCATCAACATCGCGGTGCTGGTGCTCATGCGCTTCATCGAAGCCAAGACCCGCCTGCCGGGCTACATCGGGGGCAAATAATGTTCGAGATCTTCGCATGGGGCGGTGTCGTCGACGCTTGGCCTCTGCTCGTCAAGGGCATGATCACCACGCTGCAGGTCACGGCGCTCGCCGTGGTCGTCGGCATCATCTGGGGCACGCTGCTCGCGATGATGCGTCTGTCGGGCGTGGCGCCACTCAAGTGGTTCGCGGATCTGTACGTGAACGTGTTCCGCTCGATTCCGCTGCTGATGGTGCTGCTGTGGTTCTTCCTGATCGTGCCGCAGGTGCTGCGTTCGTTGCTCGACGTGCCGCCGACGTGGGATATCCGGATGGTCTCGGCGCTCGTGGCCTTCTCGCTTTTTGAAGCGGCGTATTATTCGGAAATTATCCGCGCCGGTATTCAGAGCGTGTCGCGTGGTCAGATGTCCGCTGCTTTCGCGCTGGGCATGTCGTACTGGCAGGCGATGGGCCTCGTGGTGCTGCCGCAGGCGTTCCGCAACATGGTGCCGTTGCTGCTCACGCAGGGCATTATTCTGTTCCAGGATACCTCGCTCGTGTACGCGATCGCCCTGTCCGATTTCTTCGGCATGGCGTACTCGGTCGGTCAGCGTGACGGCACGCTGCCCGCCATGATTGTGTTTGCCGGGGCGGTCTACTTTGTGATCTGCTTCACGGTTTCGATGTTGGTTAAACGTCTTCAAAAGAGGTTGGCGAAATGATTACCCTTAAAAACGTCTCCAAGTGGTACGGCCAGTTCCAGGTGCTCACGGACTGCTCCACTGAAGTCAAGAAGGGTGAAGTCGTGGTGGTGTGCGGCCCGTCGGGTTCGGGCAAGTCCACGCTCATCAAGACCGTCAACGGTCTGGAGCCGATCCAGCAAGGCGAGATCATCGTCGATGGCACGTCGGTCGCGGATCCGAAGACGAATCTGGCCAAGCTGCGCTCGCGCGTCGGCATGGTGTTCCAGCACTTCGAACTGTTCCCGCACCTGTCGATCACCGAAAACCTGACGCTCGCACAGGTCAAGGTGTTGGGTCGCAGCAAGGAAGCGGCACGCGACAAGGGCCTCAAGCTGCTTGAGCGCGTGGGCCTGAAGGCGCACGCTCACAAGTTCCCGGGCCAGCTCTCGGGCGGTCAGCAGCAGCGTGTGGCCATCGCCCGTGCCCTGTGCATGGACCCGATCGCCATGTTGTTCGACGAGCCGACCTCGGCGCTCGACCCGGAAATGATTAACGAAGTGCTCGACGTGATGGTCGAACTGGCCCAGGAAGGCATGACCATGATGGTGGTCACGCACGAAATGGGCTTTGCCAAGAAGGTCGCCAACCGCGTGATCTTCATGGATCAGGGCATCATCGTGGAAGACGTCCAGAAGGACGAGTTCTTCGCGAATCCGAAGACGGACCGCGCCAAGGACTTCCTGGCCAAGATCCTTCACTGATCGCCGCCAGCGCAGGAATGAAAAAAGCGTGCCTTCGGGCACGCTTTTTTTATGGACGTCGACGCGAGAGACCCCCTTCGCTGCGGGGCCGCCCGCAGTTACTCGATCACTGGCAGGCCGTGTTTTGCGCGTTGCGCAGACGGACCGCTTCCGGAATCGGCACCACGGTGCGCAGCGTCGGCGCGCCTTTCTCGAACAGTATGAGTTCGCCTGGCTCGAACGTTGTCCAGACTTCGTTGTCGGTGAGTGGTGCCGTCGCGATCACCGCGACGCGATCGGCCGGGGTGGTGAACTTGGCGAAATCGATCTCCCAGTCGGCGTCGATCAGGTGCGCCTTCGTGAACGGCCACTGACGGGCGATGAAATGCAGCCGGGTCGAGCAGTGCGCGATCAGGGCCTGACCGTTCGAGAGCACGAAGTTGAACACGCCGTGGCGCGTGATCGTGCGCGTGATGTCTTCCACCGCGTGGAACAGTTCGTCGAGCGGCGGTTGCGAGCCGGGGAAGCGCTTGCGCAGGCCCTGCATGATGTCGCAGAAGGCGCGCTCGCTGTCCGTCGTCCCCACCGGTTGATAGACGCCCGAGAGAAACGGGTCGTAATCGTGCAGATCGCCGTTGTGGGCGAAGATCCAGTGGCGTCCCCAAAGCTCGCGCTGGAACGGATGGCAATTCTCCAGCTCGACGATGCCTTGCGTGGCCTTGCGGATGTGGGCGATGACGTTCTTGGACTTGATCGGGTACTTCTTGACCAATTCGGCGATGGGCGAGTTGGCCGCTGCCTGATGATCGATGAACAGGCGGCAGGCCTTGTCCTCGAAGAACGCAATACCCCAACCGTCGGCATGGTGATCCGTGCCGCCCCCACGCGCCGCGAAACCGGTAAATGAGAACGTGATGTCGGTCGGTTCCGCGCAATTCATTGCGAGCAGTTGGCACATGGGACGGGCAAATCGATGATTGGCTGCGCACGTCGTGTCTGAGCGCCGCAACCGTTACAATATGGGGTTACAGAAGCATAGCACCGGCCTCTGTGCACGTACATTCCCGCCCAGGCGGTCCGTCGCGTCGACGCGTCACTCGTTCGCACTTCGCAGCTACGGTCGCATTGGGCTAGACGTCCCTCCTGCCCCCGGAAAACGCCCATGAGCACCGAACTGACTATCACCCGTCCCGATGACTGGCACTTGCACGTACGCGATGGCGACGTGCTCAAGAGCGTGCTGCCCGACAGCGCCCGCCAGTTCGGCCGCGCGATCATCATGCCGAACCTGAAGCCGCCGGTTACCACGACCGAACACGCGGCCGCGTATCGCGAGCGCATTCTCGCCGCACGCCCGGCTGGCAACACGTTCGAGCCGCTCATGACGCTGTACCTCACCGATAACACCCCGGCCGAGGAGATCCGTCGCGCGAAGGCATCGGGCTTCGTCCACGGCGTGAAGCTTTATCCGGCCGGTGCAACGACGAATTCGGACGCCGGTGTGACCGATCTGGCCAAGTGCCGCGGCGCGCTCGAAGCCATGCAGGACGTCGGCATGCCGTTGCTCGTGCACGGTGAAGTGACGAGTTCGGACATCGACATCTTCGATCGTGAAAAGGTGTTCATCGATAAGGTGATGTCGCCGCTACGTCGCGATTTTCCGGGACTGAAAGTCGTTTTCGAGCACATCACGACGCAGGACGCCGCCGAATACGTTGCGTCTGCCGAGGGCCCGATTGCCGCCACGATCACGCCGCACCATCTGCTTTACAACCGCAACGCCATCTTCACCGGCGGTATTCGTCCGCACTATTACTGCCTGCCGGTACTCAAGCGCGAGACGCATCGCGAAGCCCTCGTGAAGGCCGCCACATCGGGCAGCCCGCGCTTTTTCCTCGGTACCGACAGCGCGCCGCACGCCCGTGGCGTGAAGGAAGCCGCATGTGGCTGCGCCGGTTGCTACACGGCGCTGCACGCCGTGGAGCTTTACGCCGAGGCGTTCGACAAGGCGGGCGCACTCGATAAGTTCGAGGCGTTCGCGAGCTTCTACGGCCCGGACTTCTACGAACTGCCGCGTAATGCAGACAAGGTCACGCTGGTGCGCGAAGACTGGACGCTTCCGGCGGAACTGCCGATGGGCGATCAGACCGTCGTGCCGCTGCGTGGTGGTGAAGTCATCGGCTGGAAGTTCAAGGGCTGAGGTCGGGCGGCGGTTGGCTGTCGTTTCGATGATGTTGATACATGAGCGCGTGTCGTCGAGTTTGCTAACGCCGGTGGGGCCGGTGGAGGCATCCGAACTGCCGGAAATCGACTGGCATGCGCCTTGGTTTAACGTCGTGGTGGTGCCAGGCCAGGTGGCGCTGGCTGACGACGACTGGCGCGATGCGCTGTCGTCGCTCGCCACGAACGCCGGTCTGGTCAGCGGGCAGGGACGGTCACTTCACTTCGTCGCGCAGGACGATCTGCCCGCCGGTGTCGCCTATGAGGCGTTCATTGCGTCTACCGGTGGCGTGCCAACCCGCCGGAATCTCCATGACTTCTTCAATGCGCTTATCTGGCTGACGTTTCCGCGCGGCAAGGCGGCGCTCAATGCGCGTCAGGCGTCGGCCATTGCGGTTGACGGTGTGCAATCCACCCGAGGTGCGACACGCGACGCCGCAACGCTGTTCGACGAGAACGCCGTCGTTTTCGCTTGCAGCGATGCCACGCTTGGTGCGGCGTTGCGGGCGTTCGACTGGCAGACGTTGTTCGTGGCGCGTCGTGCCGACTGGGGGCGAGCTTGCGAAGTGCAGCCGTTCGGTCATGCCCTGCTGGAAAAGCTGGTCACGCCCTACAAGTCGGTGACCGCGCACGCGTGGATCGTCGACGTTCCCCAGACTTACTTCGAATGGCCGGACGCGCAACGGCGCGACTGGCTCGACGCGCAGATCGCCCCGACGCTGGCATCTGCCTCCCTCACGACGCGTGATTTCTCGCCGCTGCCGGTGCTAGGTATCCCGGGCTGGTGGCCCGCGAACGATGATCCGGCGTTTTATCGGGACGTGTCCGTTTTCCGTCCCGGGCGCCGGGAGCGGGCGCAGCGTCGACATGGCACCCCGTGATACACTTCGGCCCGCAGAGTCGGCCAGACAATCGCCGCCTCCTTTCGGGGAGGGGGAGGAAAGTCCGGACTCCATAGGGCAGGGTGATGGCTAACGGCCATCCGTCGCGAGACGCGGAACAGGGCAACAGAGAACAGACCGCCGATGGCCTCTGGCGCAAGTCAGGGGATCAGGTAAGGGTGAAACGGTGCGGTAAGAGCGCACCGCGGCGTGCGGCAACGCACACGGCACGGTAACCTCCACCCGGAGCAATTCCAAATAGGCAGGTGAGCGGCATGCGCCTCGTGCGTGTGTCGGCAACGGGGCCCCCGGGAGCCTGCGGGTAGGAAGCTTGAGCGGCGCAGTGATGCGTCGCCTAGAGGAATGATTGTCAGGCGCGGCGCGAGTCGCGTTCACAGAATCCGGCTTACCGGCTGGCTCTGCATCCCAACAAAATGCGAAAGGCTCCCCTTGGGAGCCTTTTGTGTTTCAGCGCTTGCCGCCACCGCGTGTGCTGCGCCGTCGGCGAACGTTGCTGTCAGCCTTCCACGATCTCGACGCTGTGCGTGAGCTCCGCCGTCTTTGCGAGCATGATCGACGCCGAGCAGTACTTGTCGTGCGAGAGCGTCACCGCACGCTCCACGGCGCTCGGGTTCAGATTGCGGCCCGTCACGGTGAAGTGGAAGTGGATCTTCGTGAAGACCTTGGGGTCTTCGCTGGCACGCTCGGCCTTGAGCGTCACGCTGCAATCTTTGACGTCCGCGCGGCTCTTCTTGAGGATCATCACCACATCGTACGCCGTGCATCCGCCGGTGCCGACCAGCACCATCTCCATCGGACGCGGCGCGAGATTGTTGCCGCCGCCTTCCGGTGCGCCGTCCATCGCGACAATGTGTCCGCTACCCGTCTGTGCGACGAAGGACATGCCGCCCGGGCCCATCCAGCTAACCTTGCATTCCATATTTCGAAACCCCGATAACCCATTCAAGCGAAAATTGTAGCGGCTTCCGAGAACCTGCGTACGACGCCGCCTCAAACCTGTGTGACCGCGAATCGCGCCTCAGGTTGTTGCATCGCAATACTGGCGCTTTTTTGATCGGGTTTTGAGGGGGATAAACCCTAAATTTAGGTTTTGCCCTCTAGAGAGTGACGCTAGGGAAGATGCGAAAATGTTCTATCTAGCTGATTTTTAATGATTTTTAGTGATGCCGCCTGTTTCTCGTGCGTTTCGCATTGTGGTGTCGCATTTCGCACTATAAATTTTCTTGCATCGCACCATACCGTTTGCTACACTGCAGCCATTGGTTGTTGTGCTTCACAGCAACGCTGCAAGTGTCTCCTCCACCCTCCTCCTTTGGTGGATTTAACCCGGACCCATTGAGGTTCGGGTTTTTTTTTGTGCTGCCGGAAACGTCGTTTACCGGCGGGGTGATTTTTCTGTATAATCAACGGCTTTTCCGGAAATGCCCACGGAAAAAGCATCAGGGAGAGCCTGCAAGCACAGGACTGCGCCATGTGACCTCGAGTCGCCAGGACGCGGCCGGCAGACAAGCAGGAAGTTGATGTTAATGGGGCAAACGCATTTTATTTGGATCGATCATGAAGACGTTTTCCGCTAAGCCGGCAGAGGTGACGCGCGAATGGTTTGTGATTGACGCGACGGACAAAGTCCTCGGCCGTGTCGCCAGCGAAGTGGCACGCCGTCTGCGCGGCAAGCACAAACCTGAATTCACGCCGCACGTTGATACTGGTGACTACATCATCATCGTCAATGCTGCCAAGCTGAAAGTTACGGGCGCAAAGCAAACTGACAAGAAGTACTACCGTCACACCGGTTACCCGGGCGGTATCTACGAAACCACGTTCGGCAAGATGCAAGAGCGCTTCCCGGGCCGTGCGCTCGAGAAGGCCGTGAAGGGCATGCTGCCGAAGGGTCCGCTGGGCTACGCGATGATCAAGAAGCTGAAGGTGTACGCCGACGGCAACCATCCGCACGAAGCGCAGCAACCGAAGTCGCTCGAGATCTAAGGGCCAGCCATGTTCAAAAACGATTGGAATTACGGCACCGGCCGTCGCAAGAGCGCAGTGGCTCGTGTGTTCATCAAGGCTGGCAAGGGCGATATCATCGTCAATGGCAAGCCGATCAAAGAGTACTTTGCTCGTGAAACGTCGCTGATGATCGTTCGTCAGCCGCTCGAGCTGACCAACCACGGCGAAACGTTCGACATCAAAGTCAACGTGTCGGGCGGCGGTGAAACGGGTCAGGCTGGTGCGGTTCGTCACGGTATCACCCGCGCACTGATCGACTACGACGCGACGCTCAAGCCGACGCTGTCGACCGCAGGCTTCGTTACGCGCGATGCCCGTGAAGTCGAACGTAAGAAGGTTGGCTTCCACAAAGCCCGCCGTCGCAAGCAATTCTCGAAGCGTTAATCGCCACGAGTGCTTGTGGGCATCCGCTTCGGTGGATGCAAGGAAAGGCCGCCTCGCGCGGCCTTTTTTCTTTTGGCGATGCGCGAGATGCCGGGGACGTTACCGTCCCACAAGTGTCGTCGAAGCTTGATAGAATCGCGGTTCCGATTGAAAGGGGTAGGACATGGTCAAGGTAGGTATCGTAGGCGGCACCGGCTATACCGGTGTGGAGCTGCTCCGTTTGCTGGCGCAGCACCCGGAAGTGAAGTTGACGGCGATTACCTCGCGCAAGGAAGCGGGCACGCCGGTCGCCGATATGTATCCGAACCTGCGAGGCCGTGTCGACCTGGCGTTTTGCACGCCTGACGACGCACGTCTGACGGATTGCGATGTGGTGTTCTTTGCGACGCCGCACGGCGTGGCGATGGCGCAGGCGCGCGAGTTGCTGGCCGCCGGGGTGCGCGTGATCGATCTGGCGGCGGATTTTCGTCTGAAGGACACCGCCACGTTCGAAAAGTGGTACGGCATGCCGCATTCGTGCCCGGACATCCTCGAAGAAGCCGTCTACGGCCTGCCCGAGATCAACCGCGACAAGATCAAGAGCGCGCGCGTGATCGGCCTGCCGGGCTGCTATCCGACGTCCGTGCAGCTGGGCTATGCGCCGCTGTTCGCCGGTGGCCGCAAGCTGGTCGACCCGAAGCATCTGATCGCCGACGCCAAGTCCGGCGCGAGCGGCGCGGGTCGTAAGGGTGAAACGTCGCTCATCCTCGCGGAAACGGCTGACAACTTCAAAGCTTATGGCGTGAAAGGTCACCGCCACCACCCGGAAATCAAGCAGGGTCTCGAGGCGATTGCCGGTTACGACGTGGGTCTGACGTTCGTGCCGCATCTGTTGCCGACGATTCGCGGCATCCATTCGACGCTGTACGCGACGATCCTGCCCGAAGCGCGCGACACCGACTTCCAGGCGCTGTTCGAAACGTATTACGCCGGTGAGCCGTTCGTGGACGTGCTGCCGGCCGGCTCGATGCCGGAAACGCGTTGGGTGCGCGCGTCGAACTACGTGCGCATGGCCGTGCACCGTCCGAACGATGGAGATACGCTGGTGATCCTCGTCGTCGAAGACAATCTGGTCAAGGGCGCGTCCGGTCAGGGCGTGCAGTGTATGAACCTGATGTTCGGCCTGCCGGAGAACATGGGCCTGACCCATATTCCCGTACTGCCGTAACGGTATTTATCGTCACTAAGCGCTTGATTTTCCGGCGTTCGGCACGATTTGGGGAATAGGGCTAGAATGACATCAAACCGATTTATGGAGATTTGCGATGAGCGCACTGCTTGAGGACGCCGTCACGGAAATGCCCGCATTCCTGGTCTTTACCGACAGTGCTGCGGACAAGGTCAAGCAACTGATCGACGAAGAAGGCAACCCGGACCTGAAACTGCGCGTTTTCGTGCAAGGTGGCGGTTGCTCGGGCTTCCAGTATGGTTTCACCTTCGACGAAGATGTTAACGAAGACGATACCGTGCTCGACAAGAACGGCGTATCGTTGCTGATCGACTCGATGAGCTATCAATACCTCGTCGGCGCCGAGATTGACTACAAGGAAGACATCAACGGCGCACAGTTCGTGATCAAGAACCCGAACGCATCCACGACGTGTGGCTGCGGTTCCTCGTTCTCGGTCTGAGCGACGCGACGGCTGCGAATCGATGAGACGACCGAAGGCCGTAGCATCGACCGTAGTGAGCGAGAAAGCCCCCTGAAAAGGGGGCTTTTTTTATGCGCTGTGCTGGTGTTCTTAACCCGCTGGGGCGCTATCCAGAGCTATCCAGCGCGTGGAATACGTCCTCTGTCAGATCGTCGATGTGTTCGATGCCGATGGCGTAGCGGACCAGGTCGTCCGGGATGTCATCACCGTCGGCACCCCGTATGCGCGTTCCGCCCCACATGGTGGCGACGTGGATCGCCAGAGAATTCACGCCCCCCAGACTCCCGGCCATTTGGGCGATCCGCAGGTTGGCGACGACGCGCCTGGCCGCATCGGCACCAGCCTTGACGCGAAATGTCAGCACGCCCCCGAATCCCTGCATTTGTCGACAGGCCAGCGCGAATTGCGGATGACTATCCAGCCCCGGGTATCTGACGCCGCCAACGCGCGGATGCTCGATGAGGCTGCGCGCCAGTGAAAGTGCGTTCTGATTGACACGCGCCATTCGCAGCGCAAATGTGCGAATACCGCGCAGCAGCAGCCACGCATCCATTGGGGAGAGCACCGATCCGACCGTGACATGCGTGTGCCAAATGCGCTCCGCCAGCGCGTGACTCGTGCAGATGACGCCGCCAGTCAGGTCGTGATGTCCACCCAGATACTTGGTCGCGCTATGTACGACGATATCGATGCCCAGCGCGTGCGGCCGCTGATTCGCGGGCGACGCGAAGGTGTTGTCCGCGACGGTGAGAATGCCGTGCATTTTCGCCACTTGAGCGACGTGCGCGATATCCGTCAATTCGAGCAATGGATTCGCGGGGGATTCGAGCACGATGACTTTCGTATTCTTTCGAATCGCTTTCTCGAAGGCCCGTGTATCCGTCTGGTCGACGAGCGAGAGTTCGACGCCAAATCGCTTCAATATGCTGTCCAGCAGGTTGGCGGTGCTCATGTAGTGTCGCCGCTGCGCGATCACGTGTTCGCCGGTGCTGAGCAGCGCGAGCAGCGTCGTAGTCAACGCCCCCATGCCGGAGCCGGTCACTAGCGCCGTTTCCGTGCCTTCAAGGGCGGCCATCACCGCTTTGACCCGCTCGTGTACCGGATTGCCGTAGCGCGTGTAATTCGCGGCGTGCTGCGGCATCGTCGACATTTCGATGAAGTCCTGTTCGTCCGACGCAGCGAAAACGGCGCTGTAATGGATCGCCGGTGCGACGCCCTTTTCGCGCGTGTTGTCCGAGATGCCGCGGTCGCCAACGATAGACGCTGTCTCGATGTGACGCATATAGGCCACCCTATGACTTGGCGGAAAGCGTCTTCCTGTTAGCGGTGACCTTGGCCAGGTACATCATTCCTTCGCGATTGGGAAGTTCTCTGAACCCGGTAATCCACTTGCGGCAACCGTCCGCACCGCATTCGCACTTGAACTGCCGTGCCAGCACGTCCTCGGTGGACGCATAGTCCATCGTGAGGAACTCCCCGGCCTCGATGTCGCGCAAAGCGAAAATCTCGAGACGCTTCATGTCCACCATCAGCGAGGGAGAGCAGGAATGCAGCAGCATGCCGGAGAAGTGCGGATCGTAAAGATGTGTCGTCTCGTTCACCTGCAACGTGTGCAACTTTCGCTGGCTACTGAGCAGCCCCGTGATGCGGCTGACCAACTGACCCCGAATGAACGGAACCAGCGTTCGCACGCCCTGACCCTCGCCGTCGCTATGTTGGCAGACTTCGAACTTCTTGGGAGACGGATAACTGTCCTCCAGTGTTTCGAATAGATAAGAAAAATGCATTTTTCCCATGATGAATGCCCCACTGAGATACGTCTGAAGAAGCGCGCCGAGGCGCGAAGTTGACGTCGTAACAGTGACACACGCTTAGGCAGATGAAGGTCGAATTGGGTGACTTTTGGGGGGCTGTCCCGTAGATCGCTGAGTCGTTGCAGGTGAGTGCGGACGTAATGCAGCGTCGCAGCGACGTCGGGGTGTCGCTGCGGAGTGAGGGGCTGGCAAGGCGGGTATTGCCGACATTGCGTCGGCGCGGGGCGAGCCGCTCAGCGCGGGTAGACCGCCCCCAGAATGCGCAGGCCCTGCGCGCCCGTGACGGACGGGAGATTGCCCGGCTGACGCGTCACGCAACGCTCGGCAAGCCACGCGAACGCGCGGGCTTCGACCTGATGCGGCGGAACGCCAAGTGCGTCAGTCGTCGCAACGGTCACACCCGGCAGACGATCCGCAATGGCCTGCATGAGCGCACGGTTGCGAGTGCCGCCGCCGCATGCGTAGAACCCCCGGCAGTCCGGTGCGAAGCGCAGCACGTCGTCTGCAACGCATTGCGCCGTCAGTGCGACGAGCGTCGCCTGAACATCGACCGGCGACACATTCGGGAGCGCGGCAAGGTGAGCGTCGAGCCATGCCGCGTGGAACAGGTCGCGTCCGGTGCTCTTCGGCGGCGTCTGGTGGAAGTAAGGCTCGCTGAGCAGTGCGGCGAGAAGGGCAAGGTCGACGCGTCCCGTAGCACCCCACGCTCCACCATCGTCGTAGGACTTGCCGAGGTGACGTGCCGCCCAGCAATCGAGCAGCGCATTGCCCGGACCGCAATCGAAACCGGACACCTGTTGGCCCAGCGAGGTGGCGGTCAGAATCGTCACATTGCTGATACCGCCGAGATTGCATACGACGCGCGTCTCGCCAGCGTCCGAAAACATCGCCTGATGGTAGGCGGGCACGAGCGGTGCGCCCTGACCGCCCGCTGCAACGTCGCGGCTGCGAATGTCGGCCACCACGTCGATATTCGTCAGTTCGGCGAGCAACGCGGGGGCGTTGAGCTGGCGCGTGTAGCCGATGCCGTCGAATTCGCCGGGCCGATGACGGATCGTCTGCCCGTGCGCGCCGATGGCCGCGATCGCAGACGCAGGCAAGCCCGCCGCAGCGAGTAACTGCGTCACGCACGCGGCATACACGCGCGCCAGCGCATTCGCCGCAAGCGCTTCGCGATGCAGTTCGTTGTCCGAGGGGGCTTGCAGCACCATCAGCGTCTCACGCAGGTCGTTCGGGAACGGCAGATAGGCTTCCGCGAGCACTTGTCCGTCGGCAGACGAGACGAGCACACCGTCGACACCATCCAGACTGGTGCCGGACATCAGGCCGATGTAGTAAGCGGACTTGGCGGAGGCGGCGAGGGAGGCGGTGGCCGGGTCGGCCAGGTGACGAGCGATGTCGTTCATGTGCGGGCGCGCGCGTGCGATGAGCTTGAGAAGGAAGTCCCGCACTGCGCGCGGCGCGTCGATGGATCAGACGTCACCCCGCACAGTGCGGACTCCAGCATACCTCAATCGCGCTCAGCGACTTGCACGGTGCGCATCAGATCGATGCGCTTGAGCAGGTTCTCTGCGTACATGTCGAACAGCTTCAGGCGATTGCCCGAGAGCGGGGCGACGGCAGCCACATCCGTCGAGAACGGATTGCGCGGCACGCCCTTGAAGCGCAGTTCGTAATGCAGGTGTGGGCCGGTTGCCCAGCCCGTCTGACCGACGAAGCCGATGACCTGACCTTGCGTCACGCGCGTCCCCGCCTTCATACCCTGACCGAAGCCGGAGAGATGGGCGTAACGCGTCTCATAGTTGCCTGCGTGTTCGATTTCAACCAGATTGCCGTAGCCATTCTGCGTGCCGACGAACTTCACGACGCCGTCACCCGCAGCGAACACACGTGTGCCGACCGGAGCGGCCAGATCCACGCCTTCGTGCTTCTTCCACTTGTGCTGGAACGGATGCTCGCGACCGCCGAAGGCCGATGAAATCCGCGAGAACTCGACCGGTGTGCGCAGGAAGGCTTGCTTCAGGTTGCGACCGTCAAAGCCGTAGTACGCGCCGTCGGGCGAGTTGCCCTGCGGATCGGCGTACCAGATGGCCTGGTGCGTCTTGCCCTGGTTGATGAACTCGATGGCGAGCACGCGCCCGGTGCGAACGGTGCGGTCCTGCTGCTTGATCACTTCGTACACGAGGCGGAAACGGTCGCCACGGCGCACGTCGCGCTGGAAGTTGATCACGCCGGAGAAGATGTTCACCATCTGCGCGACGACGGCGTCGGGCACGCCCGCGTCGTCCATTGCGGTGAAGAAGTTGCCCGCTATCGCACCGGAGCGCATGGCCCATTCGGTGTCGTTCGCCAACTGCTCCATGCGCGCGCGCAACCGGCCCGTGTCGTTACGCTCGATCACCAGTTGCTGTGCGGCGGTGCTGCCGGTCGACAGGACGGTGGAGAGCGTGACGAGCTTGCCGTCGTCATCGGTTTCGGCCTGAACGACTTGCCCGGCGGGCACGCCGATCAGGCGACGGGCGACGGCATTCTCGCGAATGAACTTCTCGGCGGCGGGATCCTGAATCGACAGCCGGGAGAGCATGTCGCCGAGGGTTTCGCCGCGCCGCAGCGCCACTTGATGGATAAAGGTCTGGGATTGCGCGTCGAGCTGCTGGATTTGTTTGGCCAGATCGGGGAAGGTGAGCGGCAACGTCACGCTCGCACCGTTGCGTGCCGAATCCGGCACCATCGGCGCCACGCCGAAAGCGGTCACCATTCCCAACGTCAGGGCCGAACCGACCGTCGCCACGATTTGCACCTTTCTGCGACGGTGCTTCGGCTGCGTGGGATCGATCAGGGTCAGCAGTTCACGCGCAAAAAAATCACGGAGTTTTGGCCACATCACGTAAAATTCTGCGCAACTTACGAAAAAAGCCCGGGCGGAGCGACACGCTTCGAGATTGCCTGCCGGAATTTCCGGGGCAACCCGGCGTCGCTTCGGCCCGAGCCGAGAATTGAGCGGCAATTATAGCAGACCCGCCGCTGCCTCCGCCTTTACTGACTGGATAAGGGGAACTCCCCCGACGCAGTCTGGACAATGATGTTATGACAAGTGAACACGCACTCACCTCGGAAAAGAAGTACCCCGTGACCGATGCCGCGCGCGCTGCGCTGGCCGTCGCCAAGCGCGGCTGCGACGAACTCCTCGTGGAAGAGGAGTTCCTGCAGAAGCTCGCGCGCAGCGAAGCCACCGGTAAGCCGTTGCGCATCAAGCTGGGTCTCGATCCGACCGCGCCCGACATTCACATCGGTCACACGGTGGTGCTCAACAAGATGCGTCAGTTGCAGGATCTGGGGCATACCGTCATCTTCCTGATCGGCGATTTCACCTCGCTGATCGGCGATCCGTCGGGCCGCAACAGCACGCGTCCGCCGCTCACGCGCGAGCAGATCGAAGCGAACGCCAAGACCTATTTCGAGCAGGCCGCACTCGTGCTCGACCGCGAAAAGACCGAAATCCGCTACAACAGCGAATGGTCGATGAAGCTGGGCGCCGACGGCATGATCAAGCTCGCGTCGCGCTACACGATGGCGCGCATGCTGGAGCGCGAAGACTTCACTAAGCGCTTCCAGGGCGGCGTGCCGATCGCCATTCATGAGTTCCTCTACCCGCTGATGCAGGGCTACGATTCGGTGGCGCTGGAGTCCGATCTGGAACTCGGCGGCACGGACCAGAAGTTCAACCTGCTCGTGGGCCGCGAATTGCAGAAGCAATACGGTCAGGAGCCGCAGTGCATTCTCACGATGCCGTTGCTCGAAGGGCTGGACGGCGTCGAGAAGATGTCGAAGTCCAAGAACAACTACATTGGCATCAGCGAGAAGCCGAGCGACATGTTCGGCAAGCTGATGAGCATCTCCGACACGCTCATGTGGCGCTACTACGAGCTGCTGTCGTTCCGCACGCTCGAAGAGATTGCGCAACTGCGCCGCGAAGTCGAGGAAGGCCGTAACCCGCGCGATATCAAGGTACTGCTCGCCCAGGAGATCGTGGCGCGCTTCCATTCGCAGGCCGACGCCGATCGCGCGCTCGAAGAGTTCAACGCACGCGCCAAGGGCGCCGTGCCGGACGATATTCCGGAAGTTTCCCTCGATGGTGCCCCGCTGGGTATCGCGCAACTGCTCAAGCAGGCAGCGCTCGTGCCGTCGACGTCGGAAGCCAACCGCAACATCGAGCAGGGCGGCGTGCGCATCGATGGCGAAGTGGTGTCCGACAAGGGTGCGAAGATCGAGGCCGGGACTTACGTCGTGCAGGTCGGCAAGCGCCGGTTTGCGCGCGTGACGCTCGCCTGAGCGTCGGCGTCACATTGCGGGGCAAGCAACGATGATCGCGCTCATTCAGCGTGTGCTCGAAGCGGCGGTGACGGTCGATGGCCGCACCGTCGGCGCGATCGGTCCGGGGCTGCTCGCATTGGTATGCGCCGAACGCGGCGACACCGAGGCGAGCGCCGACAAGCTGTTGGCGAAGTTGCTCGGCTACCGCGTATTTTCGGACGAGGCGGGCAAGATGAACCGCAGTGTCTCGAATCTCGATGGCAATTCTGACGGCTACGGTGCCGCTGCTCGTATCGGCGGCTTGCTACTCGTCTCGCAGTTCACGCTCGCGGCCGATACGAACAGCGGCACGCGTCCGAGCTTCACGCCGGCCGCCAGCCCGGCGGACGGCAAGCGTCTGTTCGACTACTTCGTGACGCAGGCGCGTGCACGCCATCCCATCGTGGAAACCGGCGAGTTCGGGGCCCACATGCGCGTCTCGCTTGTGAACGACGGTCCCGTCACGTTCTGGTTGCAGACGCGGCCGGAAGCGGCCTGACGCGGTCTGGCGCTGCTCCTCCTGTTATCCCGAAAATCGCTCGGAATTGTCTGGAATCGTCCGGAAGTGCGGGGGCAAGTGCACGCGATTCGCATCGGTGTGATACCGTCCTTGGGTTCCGAATTCGCGAATTCAAGAATTCACAGCTTGGGAGAATCTGATGAAAGTCTGGAGTGACTCGTTTGCCGATAATGCGGCGATGGATGCACAGTTCGCCTTTGGCAAACCGGACGCGGCGTCGCACGTTGCGCTGTCGCAGAACAAGAACCCGCATCTCGCCTGGTCCGATGTCCCCGCCGGTACGCGTTCGTTTGTCGTGATCTGCACCGACAGCGATGTGCCGAGCCAGGGCGACGACGTCAACAAGGAAGGTCGTGAAGTGCCGGCGGATCTGCCGCGCGTCGACTTCTTCCACTGGGTGCTCGTGGACGTGCCCGCGTCGACCAGCGAAATCCCGGCGGCCAGCCACAGCAATCACGTCACGCCGCGCGGCAAGTTCGGCCCCGATGCGCTCGACGGCATGCGTCATGGCGTGAACGACTACACCGCGTGGTTCGCCGGTGACGACACCATGAAGGGCGACTACTACGGCTACGACGGCCCGTGCCCGCCGTGGAACGACACAATCGTCCACCACTATCACTTCACCGTGTATGCGCTTGACGTCGCCCGTGTGCCGCTCGACGGCCGCTTTGACGGCAACGATGTACTCGCCGCGATCAAGCCGCATGTACTGGGCAGCGCCCGCGTGACCGGCACTTACACGCTCAATTCGAAGGCGAAGTAAGCACGCATTACGCTTGCCTCGTCACCTGCTTCACGGCTCGCTCAGCACGCTGCTTAACCTGAACACGCAATTGCATCGATGAACGGCACGACCACGACCCTGACTCTGATCCGCCACGGCGAGACCGACTGGAACCGCGTCAAACGGATTCAGGGGCACACGGACATTCCGCTGTCGGCGGAAGGCGAGCGTCAGGCCGTGCTGCTGGGCGCGCGTATTGCACGTGAAATGGCTGCGAGCGGCAGTGTGTTCGATCAGGTGCTGACGAGCGATTTGCAGCGCGCGGTGCAGACGGCAGAGCCTGTTGCGAAGGCGTGCGGATTGCCGCTGGAGCGCACGGCGAGTCTTCGGGAGCGCCACTATGGCGCTTTCGAGACACGTGTACCCGATGAAATTCAGGCGGATTTTCCGCAGGACTACGTGCGGTGGCAGAGCCGCGATCCCGACTTCGTGATCCCTGGTGGCGAGTCGACGCGTGGTTTCTATACGCGTATCACCGGTTTCATCGCACAGGTGCTGCGTGATTACGCGGGCCAGCGCGTGGCGCTCGTGGCGCATGGTGGCGTGCTCGATTGCTGCTACCGGCTCGCGACGGGCCTGGCGCTGACCGAACCCCGTTCGTATCCGTTGCTCAATGCCAGCGTGAACCGTCTGTCGTTTGACGGGGCGCATTGGAAAGTGTTGAGCTGGGGCGATGTCACGCATCTGGATGATGCCGTGCGCGACGAGAGCAACGACAAGCCTGCCGATGCCGCAGGCGACCGCGTTGATCCGCGTGTGGTGTAACAGAGCGCGCGCCTAGCGCTCCAGCGATGGCGCCGTCACCTCCACCGCAGGTGTCGCCAGTGCCCGGCGACGTGCCCGATGGGCCACGCTGTTTCGCATCGACCAGCGCGCGAGCTGTGCCATGTGGCGCACGGCAGGTCGCACGGTGAGGCGGCGAATCGTCGCCTTTTCGTCGAAGCCGAGCATCGTTTGCGACCAGTCCGGCAGCAGATCGACACCGGCCCGGAACAACAGGCCGCTGAACACGCGCGCGCCAGCAAACGGCGCAGGCAGGTTGCGCAACACGCGCATGACTTCTTCCGTGCGGTCGCTTGCGCTGAGTGTGGGACGCATCGCCGCGAGATAGTCGTCAATCTGCGCGACACTCGTCGGCACATCGCGCGCACCCAAGGCAATGGCAATGCGTGCGACTTCAGCGTAATAGCGATCCTGATCGTCAAGCGAGAACGCGGGGTTCTTGTAGACGAGATAGCTGCGCAGAAAGCTCGACGTCTCGGCCACGTGCACCCACGTCAAAAGATCGGGATTGTAAGCGGCGTACGGCCGACCGTCGGGGGCCGTGCCTTTGACCTGGAGATGAATGCGTCGCACGCGTTCGAGCAGCGCCTCGGCGTCGGCCGTGTTGCCGAAGGTCGTGCCGCCGATGAACGTCGCGGTGCGGCGCAGACGGCCCATCACGTCCTGCCGGAACGTCGAGTGGTCCCAAACACCGGCCATCGCCAGCGGATGCAGCGATTGCAGCAGCAACGCGCTCACGCCGCCAATCATCATCGAAGTGAAATCGCCGTGGACGTGCCAGCAGGCAGCGTCCGGACCGAACAGGCCCGGATCGCCGTCAGGCGTGTCGTAATTCAGACGCGGGGCACCGGGGCCGGACGTCAGGCTCACGAGCCGCATCGCGATGGCGTGCCGCAAACGCCCGGATACACCCACGACCGGTCCGGCGGGACGCAAGGGCGTTGCCGGGGGCGGGGTGGGCAGATCGTCGTGGGAGGCCATGTTGTGCCTTGGGCGGAGCGTGAACGTCGATTGTCCGACAGAGGGATTCGCCGGACCTGCGACGTATCGTCGCTATAAGGTCGCTACCGTCGCTACTTGCCTGTCGCGTCCGGCGACCAGAGCGCACCGCTTTCCGGCGCGCTGCCGGGCGCTGCCAGCCCGAAGTGGCGATAGGCGGCGAGCGTGGCGACGCGGCCGCGCGGCGTGCGTTGCAGGAAGCCCTGCTGGATCAGGAACGGCTCGATCACGTCTTCGATGGTGTCGCGCTCTTCGCCGATTGCGGCGGCAAGGTTGTCGACACCGACCGGGCCGCCATCGAACTTGTGGAGCACCGCTTCGAGCAGCTTGCGGTCCATCACGTCGAAGCCGACCGCGTCGACGTCGAGCATCGACAGCGCGGCGTCGGCCACGGCGGCGGTGATGCGACCGTCGGCCTTCACTTCGGCGTAGTCGCGTACGCGGCGCAGCAACCGGTTGGCGATACGGGGGGTGCCGCGTGCGCGGCGTGCGATCTCAAAGGCACCGTCGTCGGCGATGACTGCGCCGAGCAGGCTCGCCGAGCGGCGCACGATGCCCGCCAGTTCGTCTGCCGTATAGAACTCCAGACGCGCCACGATCCCGAAGCGATCTCGAAGCGGGTTCGTCAGCATGCCGGCGCGGGTCGTCGCACCCACGAGCGTGAACGGCTGAAGATCGAGCTTGACGCTGCGCGCCGCCGGACCTTCGCCGATCATGATGTCGATCTGGTAGTCCTCCAGCGCCGGATACAGAATTTCCTCGACGACCGGCGAGAGCCGGTGAATTTCGTCGATGAACAGCACGTCGTTGGCTTCGAGATTGGTCAGTAGCGCGGCGAGATCGCCCGGACGCTCCAGCACCGGTCCCGACGTCTGGCGCAGATGCACGCCCATTTCACGGGCGATGATGTGGGCGAGCGTGGTCTTGCCCAGACCCGGTGGGCCGAAGAGCAGCACGTGGTCGAGCGGTTCCGAGCGCTTGCGGGCCGCCTCGATGAAGATTTCGAGCTGTTCGCGCACCTTGCGCTGACCGACGTATTCGTCGAGCAGCTTGGGGCGCAGCGCGCGCTCGAAGGCTTCTTCGTTGGGCGAGGCCGGTGTGGGCGCAATGATGCGCTCGGCGGCGAGTTTGTCGGTTTCGATCATGGATGCATTGTAGCGCTTCGGACGTCCGCCCTTAGCCCACCATTTGGGCCACCCTTTAGCCCACCAATCGACCGCGTTTCACACGCAGGCCCTTGGCAGCCAGCGCGGGCGCGACTTCGGTGAGCGCCGCGTAGGTTTCGCCGCTGTGCGCGTGGCAGATGGCGACGCCCAGTGCGTCGGAGGCGTCCTTGCCCGGCGTGCCCGTGAGGGTCAGCAGACGGGTGACCATCTCCTGCACCTGCTCCTTGCGCGCGCGTCCGTAGCCGACGACCGCCTGCTTGAGCTGCATCGGCGTGTATTCGAAGACTTCGAGCCCGCCGACCGACAGTGCAGTGATGGCCGCGCCACGCGCCTGACCGAGCAGCAGTGTGGATTGCGGGTTGACGTTGACGAACACCTTTTCGATGGCGGCCTGATCGGGCCGGTAGGTGTCGACCAGTTCGGCCACGCTCTCGAAGATGATGCGCAGCCGGGCGGGCAGGGTGCCTTCGCCGGTACGGATGACGCCGCTCGTCACATATTGCAGACGGTTGCCGTGCTTTTCGAGCACGCCGAAGCCGGTGACGCGCAGGCCGGGGTCGATACCAAGAATTCTCATGCGGGGGCCGATGACCGGCGTGCTGCGCCGATGTGGGGCAAAAAAGCCAATATGGTCCGTATTCTGGCACAGCCGGGCTTCATCGCGTTGAATGCTTCGCGTCGATTTGCCGCAGGCCCGGCGGCCGTTGGCGGGCGGCGCTGCGCGTCGCGAGACGGCGGATTGTTGTACATTGCTTGCTGTTCAAAATATTCGACGGCCTGCTGGCGGGCCGCTTGTCCCCGATGCTCTGGATCAAAGCGCTTCACATCGTTTTCGTCGCCTCGTGGTTTGCCGGTCTGTTTTATCTGCCGCGCATTTTCGTCAACCTCGCGATGGAGAGCGATCCGGCCGCCACGCAACGTCTGCTGCTCATGGCGCGCAAGCTCTACCGCTTCATGACGATTCTCGCCATCCCGGCGCTCGCTTTCGGAATGATCCTCTGGTTGTACTACGGCATCGGCCGCTACGGCGGCTGGTTGCACGCCAAGCTGCTGATCGTGGTGCTGCTGCTCGGCTACCACCATGCGTGCGGCCGTCTGCTGCGCAAGTTCGAAACTGGCCGCAACACGCGCTCGCATCGCTGGTACCGCTACTTCAACGAGATTCCGGTGCTGGGACTGCTCGGCGCGGTGATTCTCGCGGTCGTCAAACCCTTCTGAGATCGCTTGCGAGCGTCGCCTGATCAACGCACATCGAACACGTCATGCATCAACAGCGCCAGTCATAGGCGCCCCTTACCGATAGCAAGAGGAGTTTTGCCGTGAGTCTGACTTGTGAATATTTTCTGGCGACGCAATCGCCCTATGTCTACATGGGGCATGCCCGTTTTGTCGAGCTGACGCGCCGCTACGGCGTACAGATCCAGCTCAAGCCGATGGATCTCGGGCGCGTCTTCAGCGGTTCGGGCGGTCTGCCGCTCGCCAAGCGCGCGCCGCAGCGTCAGGCGTATCGTCTGGTGGAACTGGCGCGCTGGTCGAAGTATCTCGGCCTGCCACTGAACCTCGAACCGAAGTTCTTCCCCGTCTCGGGCGATCCGGCGGCAAAGCTCGTGATCGCAACGCAGCTCGCGCACGGCACCGACAAGGCGCTGGAACTCGTCGGCGCGGTGTCGAATGCGCTGTGGGTCGAAGAGCGCAACATTGCCGACGATGCCACGCTGCAGGCGCTCGCCGACAGCGTGTCGCTTGACGGCAAGTCGCTGCTCGCCGCATCGCATGGCGCGAGCGTGCAGGCAGCCTACGACGCCAACACGGACGATGCAGCGGCCGCAGGGGTGTACGGAGCGCCGTGGTTCGTCTTCGAAGGCCAGCCGTATTGGGGACAGGACCGTCTGGACTTCCTCGAACGCGCCTTCGCCGAGGCCAGCGCAAAGCGCTGAGTCTGCCGCAGAATCTCTCGCTCGCTGCCGGGGATGCCGGTGGCGGCAACCCCCAGGAGTGAATCGCATGAGTCGTCCGGAAGTTGTGTTGTACAAGAGCGTGCCGCCTGACGTGCGTGCACGATTGGCCGAGCATTTCTCGCTCACTGAATTCGACGGCGTGAACGACGGCAACCGCGCCGAGTTCGCGGCGGCGCTCAGCCGTGCGGACGGTGCCATCGGCGTCGGCGTGAACGCGACGCCCGCGCTGCTCGACGGGGCATCGAAGCTCAAGGCGTGGGCCACGATCTCCGTGGGCTACGACCAGTTCGATGTGCCCGACCTCACGCGTCGCGGCATCAAGCTGATGAACACCCCCGACGTGCTGACGGAAACCACCGCCGATACCGTCTTTGCGCTGGTGTTGTCGAGTGCGCGTCGCGTGGTCGAACTGGCCGAGCTGGTGAAGGCTGGCGGCTGGAAGGCGAGCCTCGGCGAGGAGCACTTCGGCACCGATGTGCAGGGCAAGACGCTCGGCATCGTCGGCATGGGACGCATCGGTGGCGCAGTAGCGCGTCGTGCCGCCCTCGGTTTCGGCATGAAGGTGTTGTACAGCAACCGCTCGCGCAACGAAGCGGCAGAAAAGGCCTATGGTGCGGAGCATCGCACGTTACCCGAACTGCTCGCGCAGTCCGATTTCGTCGTGACGCTGGTGCCGCTGTCGCCCGCCACCGAGCGCCTGATCGGTGCCAAAGAGTTCGCACAGATGAAGCGCGGCGCGATCTTCATCAACGCCGCGCGCGGCAAGGTGATCGACGAAGCCGCACTGGTCGATGCGCTGGCCTCCGGGCATCTGCGTGCTGCCGGTCTCGATGTCTTCGAGCGTGAGCCGGTATCGGTCGATTCGCCGCTGCTGAAGATGAAGAACGTGGTGGCGCTGCCGCATATCGGCTCGGCCACGCACGAGACGCGTCACGCGATGGCGTCGTGCGCCGCCGACAATCTGATCGCCGCGCTGACGGGCAAGCCGCTGCAAAACGTGGTGAATCCGTAAGCAGGCCCTTCACACGCGGAACATTGCGTCGGGAAACGAGAAGGGGCGAAGCGCTGTCATGGCGCTTCGCCCCTTTTTCGTTGCCGGTGCACTCGCTGCGCACCGCATCCGGTCACTTGCCGTCGTTCGCCGTGCGCCGCCGGTTGATGACTTCCTTCGCCCGCGCGAGCTGCGATGGCAGCCGATCGCCGAGACGCAACGCCATGCCGACCGCGAGCACGTCGCCGATGGCGAGATGGGCGATGCGTGAGGTCAGCGGCGAATACACGTCGGTGTCTTCGTCGACATCGGCGAACAGCGCCACGCTGGCCTGCCGCGCCAATGGCGAATTGCTGTGCGTGATGGCGATTACACTCGCGCCTGCCGTGCGGGCCAGTTGTGCGGCTTCGAGCAGATCCTGCGTGCGTCCCGTATTCGAGATCGCGACGACAACGTCTCCTTCCTTGAGGAGTGCCGCCGACATGCCGTACACGTGCGGATCGCTGTAAGCGACTGCGGGCACACCAAGGCGGAAGAACTTGTGCTGCATGTCCTGCGCGGCGATGCCAGAGGCCCCTGCGCCGTAGAACTCGATGCGTCGTGCCGACGCGAGCAGTTCGATCGCCTCGCCGATGCTGTCGGGCGAGAGATTATTGCGCACCTGCATGAGGCTGCCGATGGTGCGGTCGAGCACCTTGCTGGCGATGCCCGGCACAGGCTCGTCCGGACGCACGTCGCGGTGTACGAACGGCACGCCCTGCGCGATGCCCTGCGCCAGACGGATCTTGAATTCGCGATACCCGCTACATCCCACTGCCTGACAGAAGCGGGCGATCGTCGGCTGGCTGACGTTGGCGCGCTCGGCGAGCTCGTTCATCGACAGGTCGACGACTTCGCGCGGCGCGTCCAGCACATAGGTCGCAAGCTTGCGCTCGGACGGGCGCAATTGGGTCAGCGTGGCTTCGATTCGGTTAAGCATGGCAGGCAGCAACAAAAGCAGACGCGCGGCAGGGGACGGCGCTCACTATAGCACCCGCACACCGCGTGGCACCGCGCCGGGCTTGGGGCGAAGATGCCGGAATCATGAATGAAATGTACAAAAACTACAAAAATACGACATTTCACATTATGGGGTGAGGTTTCTCAATCCGGCAAAACCTAACGTAAGTGTTGGATATGACTGGGTAAAACCCTGACTGTCGATGGCTTTGGATTGATGGGATGTAGAATTTCTACTAAACTCCGCTCCCAATCGCACCTGCCCCGGGTGCATCGCAAGTCCAGTCCTACGACATGATGTCCGAGCAAAAGAAATCCCTGCACCCGACCGTAATGGCCGTCACTGCGCGCATTGCAGCGCGCAGCCGCGACACGCGCGCAGCGTATCTGGCCCGCATCGATGCGAGCGCCGGCCGCTTTCCGCAGCGTGGCGCGCTGTCCTGCGCGAACCTGGCGCACGGTTTCGCGGCCATGCCAGCCAACGACAAGCTGATCCTGCGCGAGCAGCGTCGCCCGAACGTGGGCATCGTCACCGCCTACAACGATATGCTCTCGGCGCATCAGCCGTACGAGCAATACCCGGCGCGTCTGCGTGAGGCGGCCCGCAAGCTGGGCGCGACGGCGCAGGTCGCAGGCGGTGTGCCCGCCATGTGTGACGGCGTCACGCAGGGCAATGCGGGCATGGAGCTGTCGCTGTTTTCGCGCGAAATCATCGCGATGAGCACGGCCATTGCCTTGTCGCACAACATGTTCGACGCCGCGCTGATGCTTGGCGTGTGCGACAAGATCGTGCCGGGCCTCGTGATCGGGGCCTTGCAGTTCGGGCACCTGCCGACGATCTTCGTGCCCGCTGGCCCGATGGCGAGCGGTCTGTCGAACGACGAGAAGGCGAAGATCCGCCAGTTGTACGCCACCGGCAAAGTGGGCCGCGACGCGCTGCTCGAAGCCGAATCGCAGGCGTACCACGGTGCGGGCACGTGCACGTTCTACGGCACCGCCAACAGCAATCAGTTGTTAATGGAAATCATGGGCCTGCATCTGCCGGGCGCGGCCTTCGTGCACCCGCACACGCCCTTGCGCGATGCGCTCACCGACGCGGCGCTCGCGCGCGTGCTGGCCATCGGCGCGCACACCCCCGAGTACACCCCCGTCGGCCATGTGGTTGACGAGCGTGCCGTCGTCAACGGCATCGTCGGCCTGCTGGCCACGGGCGGCTCGACCAATCACACGCTGCACCTCGTGGCGATGGCCCGCGCGGCGGGCGTCGTCATCGACTGGGACGATTTCGACGCGCTGTCGGCCATCGTGCCGCTCATGGCGCGCGTCTATCCGAACGGCAAAGCCGACGTGAACCATTTCCACGCCGCAGGCGGTATGGGCTTTCTGATCGGCGAACTGCTCGACGCGGGCCTGTTGCACGACGACGTGAAGACCGTCGCCGGTCCCGGCCTCTCGCGCTACCGCGCCGAGCCGTGGTTGTCGCCCGAAGGGGTGGCGTGGCGCGCAGGGAGCGCCTACAGTGGTGATCGTGACGTCTTGCGCGGCCATGCCGAGCCGTTCGCCCTCGATGGCGGATTGCGGCTCATGCACGGCAATCTGGGGCGCGGCGTCATCAAGGTCTCGGCGGTCAAGCCGGAACATCGGCGCGTGGCCGCAACGGCACGCGTATTTACTTCGCAGGAAGCGGTCCAGGCCGCGTTCGACGCAGGCGAGCTGCGTCGCGACGTGGTCGTGGTGTTGCGTGGCCAGGGGCCGCGCGCCAATGGCATGCCCGAGCTGCATCGCCTCACGCCGCTGCTCGGTGTTTTGCAGGACGAGGGATTTGCCGTGGCGCTGGTGACGGACGGCCGGATGTCCGGCGCGTCGGGCAAGGTGCCTGCGGTGATTCACGTGTCGCCTGAGGCGGCTGGCGGTGGTCCGCTGGCACGGGTGTGCGACGGCGATCTGATCGTGCTCGACGCCAACACCGGCATGTTGCACGCCGAAGTGTCGCCGCAAGTCTGGGCCGGGCGTGAGAACGCGCCGGTCGACGTGTCCGGTGACGACACCGGGCGCCTGCTCTTCGGGCACATGCGTGCTTCCGTAGGCGCGGCGGAAACCGGCGCTTCCGTGTTCTTCGGTACCGAGTGACGAGCACTACGTCACTGCATTCAAGGAAAACGTAATGAACATCAATGACATCGTTCGTGCCGGCCCCGTGGTTCCGGTGCTCCAGTTCGATAACGTCGAGCAGGGCGAGCAGGTCTCGCGTGCATTGCTCGCGGGCGGCGTGCGCGTGCTCGAAATCACGCTGCGCACCCCGGCGGCGATGGACGTCATCCGTCATGTGGCCGGACTGTCGGACGAACTGATCGTTGGCGTGGGCACGCTCACGCGTCCCGAGCAGATGGCGCAAGCCGTGGCTGCCGGTGCGCGCTTCGGCGTGTCGCCGGGTTACACGCCGGCGCTGGGTGCGGCCGCCAAGGCGGCCGGTCTGCCGCTGCTGCCGGGCGTGGTGACGCCCTCGGACATTCTGGCGGCGCTCGCCGACGGTTACGAGACGGTGAAGTTCTTCCCGGCCGAACCTTCGGGCGGTGTGCCGATGCTCAAGGCACTCTACGGCCCGTTCCGCGACGTGCGCTTCTGCCCGACGGGCGGCATCAGCGCGGAGTCGGCACCGTCGTATCTGGCGCAGCCGAACGTGGTGTGTGTGGGTGGCTCGTGGCTCACGCCCAAGGCGCTGGTCGACGCGAAAGACTGGGCCGGCATCACGCGTCTGGCCCGCGCGGCGAGCGCGCTGCCGCGCGCCTGAAGCGGTGCCAATGCCGCAAAGCGCAACGTCGAATCTCGCAACTGTAGCAACTCGCATTGACGGCGGAACATCGCCGGTTTTACCGAATAACAGGATTTCAATAAACGGGCGCGAGCCCAACGGGCATCCGCCCATCTAGCCAAACGAGGAGACCCCCCATGGTCGCGGTGCAAGGCAACTTGCTGCTGGTATACGCGCTTATCGCGGTAATCGCGCTGATTCTGCTGATCGCGCGCTTCAAACTGAATCCGTTCATCACGCTGATCGTCGTGTCGCTCGTGCTCGGGCTGGCGGTGGGCATGCCGATGGGCGGCATCGTCAAGGCATTCGAGACGGGCGTGGGCAACACGCTGGGGCACATTGCGCTCGTGGTGGGGCTTGGTACGATGCTCGGCAAGATGATGGCCGAGTCGGGCGGTGCGGAGCGCATTGCGCGCACGCTCATCGGCTTCTTCGGTGAGAAGAACGTGCATTGGGCGATGGTCGTGATCGCGTTCATCGTTGGTCTGCCGGTGTTCTTCGAAGTCGGTTTCGTGCTGCTGATCCCGATTGCGTTCAACGTCGCCAAGCGCACCGGCACGTCGATGGTGCTTGTGGGCATTCCGATGGTCGCCGGTCTGTCGGTCGTGCACGGCCTGATCCCGCCGCACCCGGCGGCGCTGCTGGCCGTGACCGCCTACAACGCGGACATCGGTCACACGATCATGTACGCGCTGATCGTCGGTATTCCGACGGCTGCGATTGCCGGTCCGCTTTTCGCCAAGCTGATGGCGCGTCACGTGGTGCCCAATCCGGATAACCCGCTGCTCGCCCAGTTCGTCGAAGCCGACCGTCCGATGGACAAGCTGCCGGGCTTCGGCATCACGCTGTTCACGATTCTGCTGCCGGTCATTCTGATGCTCATCGGTAGCTGGGCCGACCTGTTCTTCGCACCGAAGACGTTCGCGAACGACTTCCTGCGCCTGATCGGCAACTCGGTGATGGCGCTGCTCATCGCCACGCTCGTGAGCTTCTTCACGTTCGGCAAGCAACGCGGCTTCAATCGCGATCAGATTCTGAAGTTCACCAACGAGTGTCTGGCCCCGATTGCCACGATCACGCTGGTGGTGGGTGCCGGTGGCGGTTTCGGGCGTATCCTGATGGACAGCGGCGTGTCGAAGGCGATTGTCGACGTCGCGAACAACGCCCATCTCTCGCCGCTGCTGCTCGGCTGGCTGGTGGCGGTGCTGATCCGTATTGCGACGGGCTCGGCCACGGTGGCCATGACGACCGCCTGCGGTATCGTCGCCCCGATTGCGATGGCTGCCGGCTCGACGGTCAAACCGGAGCTGATGGTGCTGGCCACGGGCGCAGGGTCGCTGATCCTGTCGCACGTGAACGACGGCGGCTTCTGGCTGGTCAAGGAATACTTCAATATGACCGTGCCGCAGACCTTCAAGACGTGGACGGTGTGTGAGACGATCATTTCGGTCGTCGCGCTGCTGCTCACGCTGGGTCTGGCCGCGGTGGTGTAATCGGCCATATCGTTGTATCGGGTAAGCGCGCCGCTCAGGCAGTGAACATGCGCAGAGCGGCGCGAGCAATACGGGTAACACGCTGGCACAGGTCGGCACGGAACAAGGAGACGAGCCATGATCGTCGTGGTAATGGGCGTATCGGGCAGCGGCAAGAGCACGGTCGGGCAGATGCTTGCCGACCGGCTGGGCTGCGGGTTTTCCGACGCAGATTCGTTTCACAGCCCCGCGAACATCGAGAAGATGCGTCGCGGCGAAGCGCTTAACGACGCCGACCGTGCACCGTGGCTGGCGGCGATTCGGGAAGCCATCGTCGCGCGCAGGGTGGCGGGGCGTCATCACGTGTTCGCGTGTTCGGCGCTGCGCGCACGGTATCGCGACGTGCTCGGCGAGCACGACGGCGACGTCGTGTTCGTCTACTTGAAGGGTGCGCCCGAGGTGATCGGGGAGCGTCTGGCCTCGCGCTCAGGCCATTTCTTCGATCCGGCGTTGCTGCAAAGCCAGTTCAATACGCTGGAAGAACCGCGCGATGCGCTGATCGTCGACATCTGCGATTCCCCCGACGCCATCGTCGAAACCTTGCTTCACAAGCTTGCCGCCTGCCCCGGCGGCGTGCCGCTGACGTCCGCCGGTTCGGCGCGCGTACAATAGCGGTTTATTCCCTCCGCCGGCGCTTTGCGCGCCGGTCGCACGCACCAACATGGCTTCCTTCGAATTCTTCGCGCCCTGTCCCCGTGGACTGGAAGAGGCGCTTGCCGCCGAACTGGCAGAACTGGGGCGTCTCGCCCCGATTTCGGTGGGCAAACAGGTGCCCGGTGGTGTGCACTTCGCCGGTCCGTGGGCCGCAGGTATGGCAGCCAACCTGCATTCGCGCATCGCGAGTCGTGTGCTGCTGCGCGTCGCGCAACAGGGCTACCGCACCGAACAGGACATCTACGAATTCGCCCTGCGGCAGCGCTGGGAAGACTGGTTTGGCTATCAGCAGACGCTGCGGGTGGACGTCACCGGTATCAAGGCGCCGGTGCGCAGCCTCGAATTCGTTACGTTGCGTGTGAAGGACGCCGTGTGCGACCGTCTGCGCGAGAAGTCCGGTGCGCGTCCGAACATCGACACCATGCAGCCCGACGTGCGCGTGTTCGCCTTCCTGACCGCGACCGACGCCACGCTCTATCTCGATACCTCCGGCGAGCCTCTGTTCAAGCGCGGCTGGCGTCTGGACAAGGGCGCAGCCCCGCTGCGCGAAAACCTCGCGGCGGGCATTCTGCGACTGGCGGGCTGGCGTACCGATACGGCCGCCGACATGGTGCTGTACGACCCGATGTGCGGCAGCGGCACGTTCCTCGCGGAAGCCGCGCAGATCGCGCTCGGCGTCCCGGCGGGCGCGGGCCGCCGCTTCGGCTTCGAGAGGCTGAAGGGCTACGACATCACCGCCTGGCAGGCGCTCAAGGTGCAGGCGGACGAAGCGCAGCGCGACGCCCGTGTGCGCGGCGTGCCCGACAGCATCTTCGGCAGCGACATTTCCGGCGACATGCTGGTCAAGTCGCGTGCCAATCTGGAGCGCGCGGGTGTGGGCGACATCGGTCTCAAGCAGGTGGATGCGCGCGATATGTCGCCGCCGACGGATCGTCCGGGGATCATCGTCGCCAATCCGCCGTACGGCGAACGTATCGAAGTGCGTGGCCGCCGTGCCCCGCGCGACGACGACGACGGTTATTCGCCGGACGTGCAAGGCAATCGCGGTGGCTTCCAGCGCAACCAGCCGGACGGCGTCGACGCCGCGTTCTTCCGTGCCTTCGGCGACGTGCTCAAGCAACGCTTCACCGGCTGGAGCGCGTTTCTGCTCACGGCGGACATGAGCCTGCCGGGACAGATGCGCCTGCGCGAATCGCGTCGTACGCCGCTGTACAACGGTGCGCTGGAATGTCGTCTGTTCCGCTTTGACATGATTGCAGGCTCGGTGCGCAAGCGCGGTGAAAGCGACGGCGATGGCAAGAGCGAGGGCGGAGACGTCCTGGCGTGATCGGGCGGCAACCCGTCATTGTTCGACGCAATGAGAAAGACCGGCCATTGGCCGGTCTTTTGCATTCTACGACGGGGCTTATCGATCCGTACCGGGGGAGGCCATGCTGGCGTCCGAGTGGGGCGGCTGTGGTGGCAATGCAGCTTCTAGCGCAGCACGGCGTGCGTTGCGTCGATTCGCCGCCATGAGCTCGAAGCGCTCGTGCAAATCTCTCGGCGCGATGCGTGCCCGCTGCGGATCGCACTCGACGTTTTCCGGGTCGGACAGGTCGCTATCGAAGTAGGGGGCTGTGCGAGGGTGGTATCCCGGCGCGTTCAATCCCCCGAGCAGGGTGACGTTACGGAGCCATCGCTCCGTGTCGCAGGTAATACCGTTGGACGACACTACGTCGTCGTCGACGTACCCTTCCCGGGGATCCGGACGTATCTCCCAGGCCTCTCGCCGTATCTCCCAATGTGGCCAGATCTGACCGTCCGCACCGTGGTGACAGTAGGCCAGCGCCTGATAAGCCTTGCGGCAGACCTCGCGCGTCTCGAGGCACACGGGGCGATCGTGAGTTGCTATGTCGAGCAGTTGTCCGATGCCTTCTGGGTCCTGACTCGCCGCGCTGTAAAAGTACACCCACCTGTTGGTTGTATCGAGCGACCAGGGTACCGCGACGTCATGCCCGAACGTCTGCAGGATGCGTAGCGTCAGAATGTCGTCGGCGACATGAACTGGGGCGTCTCGCGTCAGGACGGCGCGCGCCCAGGCGTTGAGATTGGGCGTCGCCGCCATCCGTTCAAAGAGGGTGCAGCCGATAGGGCGCGGGAGCAGCCGCTTCACGAGATCGACGGCGAGCGCTTCCGGCAGGCCGGTGTCCCTGAGCGCATCGATGGTCACCTCATGGTCTTCCAGCACGGCCAGCCGCCGCAACGCGATGGCTTGCTCCGCGTTACGCGCGGGCGTTCCGATGGTTGTTTTGCCGATATAGGTTTCCACCTCCCTCCCGAATACGCTATCCGGATGCGCGGCAGCGAGTGCCAGCGCTTCTTTGGCGGAATTGCATTTCGGATTGAGCGTTCTGATGTTCACGATCTCGAGCCAGCTCAGCGCCCGGTAGGTCTGTTCGAGTACCGGCGAGCTCAGGTGGCCCGCCATACTCAGTTCTGCGCGGTGATTGCCCACGTTCATGGAATGTGTCCTTTGGACAGTGTCAAAGGCGTCATTCTCTGCAAGGATGGCGATGCGCGATGTCGAGATCTGTCGTCGGAATGTCCAAACGGGGATGGGCAGCGACGGTTCGGTGCGCTTAGGTGGACGGTGCCGAACGCACGCTCAGGAAGCGACGAAGGATGCCGTGAGAGTAGTGGCTCGCGACCTCGCGCAGAAAGCGCGGGAAGTCGACGTGTGCGGTGTCGTCGGCCACGTCGGACAGCGTGCGCATGACGGCGAACGGAATGCCGTACTCATGGCAGACCTGCGCGACCGCCGCTCCCTCCATCTCGACGGCAAGCGCTTGCGGCAGCGTGCCGCGCAACAGTGTGACTTCGTTGGCGCTGGAAACGAAGCGATCGCCGCTGGCGATTTGCCCGACGTGCACGCGCGGCGCGGACATCCGTAGCTCAGTGCGCAATGCGGCGCTCACCTGCGTGGCCATCTCGTCGGCAAGCCAGTCGCGTGCGGCCTGAGCGAGGGCATCGCGCAGTGAAGTTTCGGCGTCGAACTCAGCGCGCCCGAGCAGCGGGATTTCGAAGCGGGGGAAGAGGGGGCTTGCGTCCATGTCGTGCTGCGTGAGCGTGTCGGCGATGACAACGTCGCCCACCGACAACCCGTGCGCGAGTCCGCCGGCCACGCCGGTGAAGACGATTTCCCGCACGTCGAAGCGATGGATCAGCGCAGCCGTCGTGGCGGCCGCCGCCACTTTACCGATCCGGGCGAGCACGATGACACAGTCGTGGCCGTGCAGCTTGCCCACGTGATAGTCGCGCATGCCGATATGTTCGACGTGTGCCCCGGGGGCCATCTCCGCGAGCAGATCGGCGATTTCTTCGTGAAGGGCGGCGACGATGCCTAGCGTCATGATGCGGGACTCTTTTGCGCGCGGTGGCGCGCTATTGCATGGATCGAGCGCGCATTGTAGCGCGGGGCTGCACCCGATGTTGGCGTGCAGCCCCGCGCAAGGATCCAGCGAAAGGGTCCGGCTTACTCGACCGCTTTCACCATCTCCTCGATGACCTTCTTCGCGTCGCCGAAGACCATCATCGTCTTGTCGAGATAGAAGAGTTCGTTATCGAGCCCGGCATAACCGGCGGCCATCGAACGCTTGTTGACGATGATCGTCTTGGCTTTGTACGCCTCGATGATCGGCATCCCCGCAATCGGCGAGCCCGGGTCGTTCTTCGCGGCGGGGTTCACCACGTCGTTCGCGCCGAGTACGAGCACCACGTCCGTCTGACCGAATTCGCCGTTGATCTCGTCCATTTCCAGCACTTGATCGTACGGCACCTCGGCTTCGGCCAGCAACACGTTCATGTGACCCGGCATACGGCCCGCGACCGGGTGAATCGCGTAGCGCACGTTTACGCCCTTCTCCGAGAGCTTGTCGGTCAGTTCCTTGAGCGCGTGCTGCGCGCGGGCGACCGCCAGACCGTAGCCCGGCACGATCACCAGCGATTCGGCGTTGCTCATGAGGAACGCTGCGTCGTCGGGCGACCCCGATTTCACCGGACGCTGCTGCTGTTCGCCACCCGCCGCGCTCGTGCCCGGCGTTGCACCGAAGCCACCGAGAATCACGTTGAAGAACGAGCGGTTCATGGCTTTACACATGATGTACGACAGAATCGCGCCGGACGAGCCGACCAGCGAACCGGCGATGATCAGCATCGGGTTATTCAGCGAGAAGCCGATGCCCGCTGCCGCCCAGCCCGAGTACGAGTTCAGCATCGAGACCACGACCGGCATGTCCGCACCACCGATCGGGATGATGATGAGCACGCCGAGCACGAACGCGATGGCCGTCATCAGAATGAACGGCAGCCAGCTTTGCGACAGGAAGAAAATGACGCCGAAGCCGAGCATCGCGATGGCGAGCAGCAGGTTGATCGTGTGCTGTCCGGTGAACTGCACCGGCGCGCCCTGGAACAGGCGGAACTTGTACTTACCGGAGAGCTTGCCGAAGGCGATGACCGAACCTGAGAATGTGATCGCGCCGACGAACGTGCCGATGAACAGTTCGATACGGTTGCCCGGCGGCAGGAAGGTTTCACCCGCGGGCACGATACCGAATGCCGCAGGCTCTGCCACGGCCGCGACGGCGATACACACTGCCGCCAGACCGATCAGCGAGTGCATGGCGGCCACGAGTTCCGGCATCTTCGTCATCTCGACCTTGCGGGCGACGAAGGCACCGATGCCGCCGCCGACCACAAGACCTGCGAGGATCAGCGCGAGCCCCGAGTAGTTGCCGCCCATCAGACGACGCAACTCGTAAATCAGCGCAATCGTGGTGACGGCGGCAATCGCCATGCCGATCATGCCGAACGCGTTGCCGCGTCGCGCCATCTTCGGATTCGACAGGCCCTTGAGTGCCTGAATGAAACAGATCGACGCGACCAGATACAGCAGCGTGACGAGATTCATGCTCATTGCTTGTCCCCCTCGATGGCCCCAGCGGTCTTAACCGGCTTGTCTTTTTTCTTGAACATCTCAAGCATTCGCTGGGTGACGAGGAAGCCGCCGAACACGTTGACGGCCGCGAGTGCCACGGCGATCACGCCCATCGTCTTGCCGAGGTTGCCTTCGGTGAGACCGGCGGCGAGCATCGCGCCCACGATCACGATGGCCGAGATCGCGTTCGTCACGGCCATGAGCGGCGTGTGCAGCGCAGGCGTGACGTTCCATACCACGTGATAGCCGACGTACACCGCCAGCACGAAGATGATCAGATTGATCACCGTGTGATTGATCATTTCCATAACATTCCCCTTGTTTTTCTCAGGCGGCGCGCAGCACCTGACCGTCGCGGCACATTAGACAAGCGGCGACGATGTCGTCGTTCGTGTCGATCACGAGCTTGCCTTCCTTGTCGATGACCAGCTTCAGGAAGTCGAGCACATTGCGTGCGTAGAGTGCGGAGGCGTCGGCAGCGACCATGCCGGCGAGGTTGGTGTAGCCCGCGATGGTGACGCCGTGGACTTTGACGACTTCGTCGGCCACCGACAGCGGGCAGTTGCCGCCGCCGTTGGCACCGCGCCCAGCCGCCAGATCGATGATCACCGAGCCAGGCTTCATGGCCTTGACGGTGTCTTCGCTGATGAGCGTCGGCGCAGCGCGGCCCGGGATCAGGGCGGTGGAGATCACGATGTCCGCCTGCGTCAGGCGCGTGTGCACCAACTGTGCCTGACGCGCGAGCCATGCAGCGGGCATCGGACGCGCGTAGCCGCCTACGCCCTTGGCGATCTCGCGTTCTTCGTCGGTCTCGAACGGCACGTCGATGAACTTTGCGCCGAGCGATTCGATCTGCTCACGCACGGCCGGACGCACGTCCGACGCTTCGATCACCGCGCCCAGACGCTTGGCCGTCGCAATGGCTTGAAGGCCAGCGACACCGGCACCGAGCACGACCAGACGTGCAGCCTTCACCGTCCCGGCGGCCGTCATCAGCATCGGCATGAAGCGTTGATAGAGGTTCGCGGCGAGCATCACGGCCTTGTAGCCAGCGATGTTGGCCTGCGAAGACAGTACGTCCATGCTTTGCGCACGCGTGGTGCGCGGCGCGGCTTCGAGCGCGAAGGCAGTGACGCCGGCGGCGGCCATGCGGGCATTGTTCTCGGCGTCGAACGGATTGAGCATGCCGACGACCACGCTGCCGCGCGACATCTGGGCAAGTTCTTCGGGGGAGGGGGCGCGTACCTTGAGAACGAGTTCTGCGCCGAGCGCGTCGGCGGCGCTGCCGAGGGTGGCCCCGGCCGCTTCGAAGGCGGCGTCGGGCACGCTGGCAGCGTCTCCTGCGCCGCGGCCGATCACGATCTGGTGTCCTGACGCGACCAACTTCTTCACCGTCTCGGGCGTGGCCGCGACACGGGATTCGCCGGAAAGCGTTTCGGCGGGAATGCCGATTTTCATTGCGTATCTCCTTGGGTTTGTGAACTGATCTCATCAGCGGCCAAAAACCAAGGAGCCGCAGCGCGTACGCTGCCGAGGCAGGCGCGTTACCTGTTTCGCCGCTGATGACATTAGTCCTGCACAAACCACTGCGTTCGAACTACTGCAAAAACCGGTGATGCGGTACTGCAACTGCACATTGCACTTTGCTGGTGCTGGAAGCTTACATGAACATTACAAATGCGCCTATTGCATGGAATGGCATATCAATACTAACTATCGGTAATGAATGTGACGGGATCTGCATGGGACTCGCCGACCGGACGGTCGGTCGTGAAACTGCCTCGTCTTCAGCGCCAAACCCCGTCAGACGGTAAAATGTTGCTTTTATCGGGGTCTCTTGTCCCCGCGTCCCGTAAGGATGTGCCATGAATGCACGCTGGAAGCCCAACGTGACGGTTGCAGCGGTCGTCGAACGTGACGGCCGTTTTCTGTTTGTCGAAGAGCAAAAGCGTGCCGGCCTGCTGATTAACCAACCGGCCGGTCATCTGGAGCCGGGCGAGTCGATTCTCGACGCCGTGCGCCGTGAGGTGCTGGAAGAGACCGCGCATACGTTCGAGCCGCAGCATCTGCTGGGTATCTATCTCGCGCCAGGCCCCGACGATATCGCCTATCTGCGCTTCACCTTCAGCGGCACGCTGGGTGAGTTCGACGCGACGCGCACGCTCGACGAGGGCATCGTCGGCACGCTCTGGCTAACGCCGGACGAGGTGCGCGCGCAGCGGGCACGGCACCGCTCGCCCATTCTCGAGCAGTGCATGGACGATTACCTGCGGGGCGTTCGGTACAACCTCGACATACTTCAGACCCATCCGGCACTGACCGGCGGGCAAGGCAACACATGAGTCAAAAACGCGTAGTAGTGGGCATGTCGGGCGGCGTCGATTCGTCGGTCACGGCATGGCTGCTCAAACAACAAGGCTACGACGTCGTCGGTCTCTTCATGAAGAACTGGGAAGACGATGACGACAGCGAATACTGTTCGACCCGGCAGGACTGGATCGACGTGGTGTCGGTCGCCGATCTGATCGGCATCGACGTCGAAGCGGTGAACTTCGCCGCCGAGTACAAGGACCGCGTCTTTGCGGAATTCCTGCGCGAATACTCCGCCGGGCGCACGCCGAACCCTGACGTGCTGTGCAACGCCGAGATCAAGTTCAAGGCGTTCCTCGATCACGCCGTGGCGCTGGGCGGCGAGACCATCGCGACCGGCCATTACGCCCGCGTGCGCGAGCGCGATGGGCGCTTCGAACTGCTCAAGGCGTTCGATCACACCAAGGATCAGAGCTACTTCCTGCACCGTCTGAACCAGCGGCAGCTCTCGCGCACTATGTTCCCGCTGGGCGAAATGCCGAAGACGAAGGTGCGCGAGATCGCCGCGCAGATCGGCCTGCCGAACGCGAAGAAGAAGGATTCGACAGGGATCTGCTTCATCGGGGAACGTCCGTTCCGCGACTTCCTCAATCGCTATCTGCCGACCAAGCCGGGGCCGATGAAGACGCCGGACGGCACCGTCGTCGGCGAGCACGTGGGGCTGGCGTTCTATACGCTGGGGCAGCGCAAGGGGATCGGTCTGGGCGGCAGCCGCGACGGCTCGGGCGAGCCGTGGTTCGTCGCGCGCAAAGACATGGCCAGCAACACGCTGTATGTCGTGCAGGGCCATGATCACCCGTGGCTGCTCTCGGACACGCTCGATGCCGAAGACCTTTCGTGGGTCGCAGGCGTTGCACCGGCCGAAGGCACGCGCTGCGGTGCGAAGACCCGATACCGTCAGGCAGACGCGGCCTGCGAAGTCGTGCGTGCCGACGCCGGTGGCCTCACGCTGTCGTTCTCGGACGCGCAATGGGCCGTGACGCCCGGTCAGTCCGCCGTGCTGTACGACGGCGAGGTGTGTCTGGGCGGCGGCATCATCGCGTCCACGACGCCTGCCGTCGCTGCAACGGACGCGGCGACTGACGCAGGCGCCAAGTCCGCAACGTCGAAACACATCATCCTCAATACGCATTGAAGCCGCCGGCGCTCGCCGGGGGGACACCCGGCAGCGTGCCGGTGACTGTCTTGCTGCTCCCCCCGCAAAAGCCTAGGAGGTTTCATGTTTTCGCGCCGATTTCTGGCTCTCTGGATCGCCGTGGCGTTGCTCGTTGCAACGCTCGTGCTGGTGCTCGTCGACGGATGGAATCCGCTCTGGCCAATACCGTTTGCTGCGTTGGTCGTCCTCGGAGTCTGGGACGTCGTTCAGCAGCGTCACGCCGTACTGCGCAACTACCCGCTGTGGGGACACTTCCGGTTTCTGTTCGAGTTCATCCGGCCGGAAATCCGTCAGTACTTCGTGGAAGACGACACCTCCGAGACACCGTTCTCCCGCGCTCAGCGCAGCATCGTCTATCAGCGCGCCAAGGGTGACGTCGACAGCCGACCGTTCGGCACGGAGCTGGACGTCAAGGCGACCGGCTACGAGTGGATTGCTCACTCGCTCGCGCCGACAGTCCTGAAGGATCACGACTTCCGTATCACCATCGGCGCGGATCGCGCTCAGCCGTATTCGGCGTCGATCTTCAACGTCTCGGCGATGAGCTTCGGCGCGTTGTCCGCCAACGCTATCCGCGCGCTCAATCGTGGGGCGAAACTGGGCAACTTCATCCATGACACCGGCGAAGGTTCGATCTCGCCGCATCACCGCGAACAGGGCGGGGATCTGATTTGGGAGGTGGCGTCCGGGTACTTCGGGTGCCGCAACGACGACGGCACGTTCAGCGCCGAGAAGTTCACCGTGCAGGCCACCACGCCGCAGGTGAAGATGATCGAAGTCAAGCTCTCGCAAGGTGCGAAGCCGGGCCACGGCGGTGTGTTGCCGGCCGCGAAGATCACGCCGGAGATCTCCGCAACGCGCGGCGTGCCGATGGGGCAGGACTGCATCTCGCCGTCGCGCCACAGCGAGTTTTCGACGCCGCTGGGTCTACTGCAATTCGTCGACCGGCTGCGCACTCTCTCGGGCGGTAAACCAACGGGTTTCAAGCTCTGCATCGGTCATCCGTGGGAATTCTTCGGCATCGTGAAGGCGATGCTCGAGAGCGGCATCCTCCCCGACTTCATCGTGGTGGACGGCTCCGAAGGCGGCACCGGCGCTGCACCTCTGGAGTTCACCGATCACGTGGGCGCACCGCTGCAGGAAGGGTTGCTGCTTGTACACAACACGCTCGTGGGCGCTGGGTTGCGCGACAAGATTCGCATTGGCGCGTCGGGCAAGATCGTGACGGCGTTCGACATTGCGCGCACGCTCGCCATTGGCGCCGACTGGTGCAATTCGGCGCGCGGCTTCATGTTCGCCATCGGCTGCATTCAGTCGCAGAAGTGCCACACGGACCGTTGTCCTACCGGTGTGGCCACGCAGGATACGTTGCGTCAACGAGCACTCGTGGTGCCGGACAAGGCGCAGCGTGTGCATCAATTCCACGCGCAGACGCTGCACGCATTGCAGGAACTGATTCAGGCTGCGGGGTTGGCGCATCCGTCGGATCTGCGCGCGCATCACATCGTCAAGCGTGTGTCGTCCAATGAGATTCGTCTCATGTCCGAATCGCTGAAGTACCTTGAGCCGGGCGATTTGCTGCGCGGTCAGTTCCGCTATCAGCTCTACGAGAAGTACTGGCCGATGGCGCGCGCCGACAGTTTCTCACCGGCGGCCGTCGCCTGACGATATCGCGATAAAACGATCCGAAGCGGTCGCTGAAAAAAAACCCGACGCGTGGTGGCGTCGGGTTTTTTTATGCTTCTCGATAGTTTTCTTCCCAAAAGCCAAAAGTGCCGGGTATGGCGACTCACATTAAGGTCTCCACCGGATGATGCTCGCGCGCGTACTCGCCTATCGTATGGCCTTCGACTTTGTCATCCCGCCGACGGATTGTCGTCAGAGGAGGAGCCTATGAGTACGGTGCGATTTCTGATCAGCCGCCACGACGTCAAACTCATTGTGAACGGTCTAGTGCACACGTTGCCTGCGGGCAGCATGACCGCGACCAGTTCGGATGCGACGATCGACGCCCCAGGGCCAGTGGTGTCTCACGATTTTCATGCGTGCGATTTACAGGCGCTGTATCCGGACGTCGTCGATTTGCTCGACCGCCGCCCGCTCGGTGTGTTCCACCGGCAGGCGGCGCGCACGCTGATCCTCGAACCGAGCATGGTCGATGTGGCGATGACGTTGCAGAACGTCGACCGCATGGCGATGCTGCGCTTCTTCTACGTCTACTGTTTGTGCCGCGATCAGCGCTACTTTTCCGCGATGTTGCGCCAGACGATTGCAGGCAGTCACTCGCTGTTCGACTTCGTCGAAGCGAATTTCCATCGGCCCTGGCCGGTGGGGCGTCTGGCCGAAGAATTCGGCATGCCGCTGAGGAAATTCCGGTATCTGTTTCAGCAGACGTACGGCATGCCAGCCAAGCAGTGGTTGCTCGAACGCCGACTGCGACTCGCGCGCGACCTGCTGCTCTCGACGCGTCACAAGGTGCTCGACATTGCGCTGGAATGCGGCTTCACCAATCACGCGCACTTTACCGATACGTTCCGCAAGCGATTCGATTGCGCGCCGACGGAGATTCGTCTGGGCACGCCGCCTCAGCGCGGTGGCCGTCGTGTCGCGATGCCGCGCGCGGACGCCTACGCTGCCATGCGCGCCGATCTCGTTGCGGGGCACGGCGCAGTGACCGATGCAGGCGTGCTATGAACGTCGAGGAAATCCACCGCAGCATGTCGGAGAGCGTACGGCAGATGTCGGACAAGGCGACTCAGTCGGTGCGGACTCCGGACGTCAACGATCCTCGTAAGATGCTCGACGCGCAGTTCAATTTGCAGCAGTTTTCGACTGCGATCGGCTTGCACAGTGCGGCCATCAAGCTCATCAAGGACACGTTGATGGGCATCATCGCCAAGATCGCATGATGACGACGTCGTCCGTATCCCATGATGGCGCGGCGGCGTGGCTAGACGCTTCGGTCCGGCAGCAAATCGTCGAACTGGCACTGGTCGGGGCGCAACACGGTCTGGAGACGGAAGCGCGAACGATTCTGTGTGCGTTGCCGTTGCTCGTGCCTCAGGTTGAGGCGCGTCAGTGTCTGCAGGCCGCGTTGCTCATCGCGCTGGGCGACACGGTGGAAGCGAGTGCCTGCCTTGCGCGTCTGACAGCCGAAGGCGAGGCGAACGAGGCAGATGAGTCAGGCAAGTGCGCCGCGCGCGTGTTGCAGCACTGGCTCGACGCGGCGGTTGCCTCATCGGCGTCATCTCATCCTCCGGTTTCTTCTTCTCCCGAAGTCATCCCTTTTCCATGACGACATTCTCATCACCTGTGCTTTCTGCGGCGGTTACGCAGACGTCGGCCGTCGATGTGCCGATGAAACCGTCTGGTGCATTCACTGCCGCCGAGCAGGCCGACGCGGCGCGATTCAATCTCGCGTTGGCGAACGCTGAGCCGTTGCCCGAGCATCACTTGCTGAGCGCGGCGAACAAGTTGGCGGGCGACACCGAATATCTGGCGCAACGCGTGACGTTGGACGAGCGGGCTTTGGACGATCCGGTGCGTCTGCTTGCCACACAGCTCGACGTGACCGAGCGGGTGCTGGCGCTGGAGTTTGTCGCGAAAGCGGCCGGTGCCACGACGCAGGGCGTCAACAAGCTGGTTCACATGCAATGACGCGTTGCGGCCGTGTTGTGGAAGGCGTAGTCCCGATCGTTGCGGGCATCGCATCAGGGCGGATCCTGCTCGTCGGCTTGCTTTTGCTGATGCTCGTCGGCTGCAAAGTCGAGTTGCATCGTGCGCTGAGCGAGACCGAAGCGAATCAGATGCTCGCGCTACTGCTGGTCTCCGGACTTCAGGCCGACAAGCGCGCGGACACCACGGGCATGACTGTCCGGATCGAACGCAGCGACTTCGTGCGTGGCGTCGAAGTGCTTCGTCAGCATGGGTTGCCTCGCCAGAAGCGGGCATCCGTCGAGGACGTGTTTCCGCCGGGGCAACTCGTCAGTTCGCCGGTGCAGGAGCAGGCGAAACTCATCTTTCTCAAGGAGCAACGGCTAGAGCGCATGCTGGCGGCGCTCGATGGCGTGATGGTGGCGGAGGTGTCTATTGCGCAGGTGCCGACGGACTCGGCCGGACGTGTCACCTTGCCGCCGGGCGTGGCCGTCTTCGTGAAGTACAACCCCGAAATCAACATGATGCAACGCATGACCGACATTCGCAGTCTGGTGCATGACAGCGTGCCGGGGGTATCGCCGGAGCGCATCAGCATCGTGCTGCAACCGGCGGACTATCGTTTGCCTCGGGCGGCCATCGAAGCGGCCGCAGCGACGGTGAACGGAGGCGGCGAGATGCCTTGGCGTCCGTGGCTGGGGTTGGGAATGTTAGTGGCGGCAGCGATGGTGCTTGCTACGGCGGGCGGGATGGCGTGGCGTCGACGGGGCGCATGGGTCGTCCGGTTACGGCAACGCGTGGCGAGAGCGACGTGACGGCGTGCGCCCGGCTCGCGCGTCTGATCTGGCAACCGGGATGGCATATGGATGCCGGATGGTGGGACACGTTCGGGATGTCGGGCTGGCATGCCGCATACCGCAGACATGCGGAGTGTCGTCCGCCTGTCGACCGGCTATTGGTCGAACGACGCGGATGGCCGGTGGCCGGGCAAAACGATTGCAAGCTTCCTCGGAGCGAGGCGGCACTGACCATGGCACATCTGATCCCGAATTTGCGCCGCGTCGCGCTGGCCCATGGTTTGCGCGTGCTGGGCTGTCCCGACTATCTGCTGATCGGTACATTTCGTCGCGCTCTTTCGCCGTGGCTGGACGCGTGGCAATGTGACCGTCTGCTGCTGACGCGGCACGACTGGCCGTCGCACCGCGCGTTTGAGGCGGACGAGATTGCGACGGTGGCGATGGCGACGACCGGTGAGCAGCTTGACGCTGTCTGCGCCGCCCGCACATTGCCGGGCACCTCAGGCGCGTCAGACAACCCCGTCGCGATGATCGACGACGTCGCCACCGTCCACATGGCTGCACGGATCCTGCTCCCGCCGCGGGGGATGACAGCAGCGGCGGTGGGCGGCGATCCGGTCATGGACGATATCTGGCCGCGACTGGCGGCGCTGGAGAAAATGCTATGTATGTCATCGACTACGCATTGACCCCCATCGAAACGATTGACGGCCCCGCTCCGGCGGGGCCGGTGATTTCCGCCGAGGCCATCGTTAGGCTGCGTGACGACGCCAGTCAGCGGGCGCGTTGGATGGACGAGGCGCGTGCCGAGCGCGACGCTGCGCAAGTGGAGCGCGAGCGGGCGCGAACCGACGCGGAGGTGCAGCGCCATGCGTGGGAGGAAGCTGCGCAGACGTGTGCCAGGCAGGAGGCGGCGACACAGGCGGAAGCCGCGCGGCAAGCGGCCGTCGCACAGGCCGTGGACTGGCTTGTCGACGAGGCGTCGATGGAGCGCGAGATCGTGCGGTCGCTGGAGCGCCGGGTTGCCGATGCGATGACGGGGGCTCTGTCCAATTTCGTCGGCAAACTCGACGTCGGCGAGCGCTTCGCGCATCGTGTTGGGCAAACGCTGCCCGACCTCGTACGCGAAGGTGTCCTCGTCCTGCGTGTGCCGGCGGCGCACCACGCGGCTGTCGCGGGCGCGTTGCGCGATGCCGATATCGTGCTCGCGTGTACCCCGGATGCATCGCTCTCCGGCCGTCAGGCGCGTATCGAAAGCGAGTGGGTCACCGTGTGTCTGGATCTCGATGCGGATCTGGCGGGGGTCATCAAACGTTTGCGCGCCGTGCCGAATCTGGAGGTCGCTTATGGTTGAGCGTCTACCTACGTCTGCCAATTCGATCGTTCAGACGCGGCAGGAAAACAAGGCGCTCGAGCGCGTATTGACAGACGAATGGCAGGCGCTCGAAGCCGACGGACTGTCGTCACGCAAAACGCTGGCGGACGTGCCGGGTCATGTGGCGCTGATCGAAGCGACCATCGCGCAGAACGAGGAAGCCGCTTTCTCCGAGTCGCAAGAAAATTTGAGCTTTGCACTGGGCGTTCGTTTTCGGCGCACGGGCGAGCGAGATGTCCGCGACGATAAGCAACGCGCGCGCGCGTTGTTCGAACAGCAGATGCAACGATTCGCGCGCGTGAATGGTGCGCAGTTCGAACGGCTGCGAAGCCAATTGCGCGATCTACCGTTTGTTCCCGATCCTCATCAACTGATCCGTCAGGCGCAGATGTCGGGTGGGCACGCTGCACTGGTTGTCGCTGCGTGGTTGGCCGACAACGGGCTTGATGCGCAAACGCGCACGCGACTGCGGCGCGAGCTCGACGCCTTGACGGCCTCCGACACATGGGCCATCGAGGCATTTGCAGCACTCGAGTGCGGCGACGGCAAGTCGCCTGGTCTGGCGCTGATGCAACAGCTCAAATCGCTATTTCGTCAATCGAAAGGAACGCAACGCTCGCTCACACAATGGTTCGACGAGTGCCGTCGCTTCTCACAGCGACGCGAGAGACTTCGCGCACTAATGCAGGCGCTCGGTCTGGAGTTGGGGGCGCAGCAAGCCGACGCCGATACCCAGCGGTTGTCGGCCGTTGTAGACGATCTCCGTCGCGTAGTGCTGTTTCTTACATTGGAGTCGATGTGCGAATGTGTGGCGTGTGCGATGCGCGATGCGGGAAGCGATGCGTTTGCGACCGACACCATGATCGCGGAGACGCTGACGTTACTCGATCAGCCTTGGGCGGGCGCCGAATGGCTGACGCAACGTGCTGCGTATCTTGGCATGACGACGGTCAACGTCCGATACGCCTTTGCGCGTGGGCTTTCCCAACTCATCAAGTCGGCGCATGACGGATGTTTTCGGGACGAGACGCAGCGCGAAGCGCTCGAAGAAGCGCTGACTGTCTGGAGAACGGAGATTGCGCACGAAGCCGATATGATGAGCCACTGAGATCACAGCGCACGTCCGTCACAAAATGTGTCGCGCGGCGCTGCACGATCTCGTTTGAAGCGCGGGGAGTACGTATCGATGCCGTTCGTCACGCGCGCAGATGCTCGCGGCAGAGCTTGATGCGGTCGTAGAAGTCGGTGAGCGCCTGGGCGAACGGCTCGGCTTCTGCGGCGGCGTCGTCTTTGACTTGCGCGTGAAGAATCAGACGGTTGTCGCGTTCGCGCAACTGAACATGCCCGGTGACGGCCCACTCGGCGGGCTCGATCAGAAACTGAAGCAACCGCTCGCTGTTGGCTCGATGGAGCCGGGCGGCTTCGTCCGTCGCCACGACTGCATGAATGCTGCACACCTGATTGTCCAGCCTTTCCACAATGATGCTCGGCGAAGCGTTGAACGTCAGCTCGATGGGTGAATGATTGTCGACGGCGTCGATCTTGCAGGGGTCGCAGCCGATCAGCTTCAGGGCTTCGACGAGAGTTTGCGCTAAATCGTAACTGGGCATGATGGGCGTGAAAGTGAGCGTGGAGGGTGGGACGGCATTGATGACGCGCCCCGTGTCGGCGTCATACATCATTTGGAATGATCGGAAATGCGTGCCACGCGACCGGGGACGATGGCGAAGGTTCCCACGTTAGGTCGACGATAACTTTGGTGACGCGAACCCCGTTGTCGCTTATGAGCACGTTGTCACAGCGACAACGCGCATCGCGACCTGCATCATCGCGTTGACTGCACGTTTTTTTGACTGCGCCGATCGTCATGGTCGTTATCGGCGGCGGCCAATTTTCCGTACGATGTGCTGTAGCGCCGCGCGATGCTTTCGAGAATCGCCTCGGCGGCCCGAACCGCCTGCATCAGCGATTGCACCTGCGCGTACTGTGCGGGGGGGAGCGGCATGCGAAGCGATCCTTCTAGCGTCGCCTGCGCCGCATTGAGTTTCGCTCCGACGTTGCTCGACACCGGGCCGGGGGAATCCGCGAGGGCATCCTCAAGGTGTGTCAGACGGATCGTCATGTTGGGTCTCCGGGGTGGCGGGTGTAAGGGGAAGGTAAAAGAGATGGTCGTAGGCACCGATCGACACGCCGTCGGCATGAATGGCAACGATGCGCGTGCCGCCGGGCAGGCGGACGCCCTGCGCAAGACGGGTGCCGTCGGCAAGCGTGATCTGCGGTGCCCCCGGAGAGCCGCCAATGCTGACGAGCGGCGCGGAGAAGCCCGTCTCGGCCAACGTCGGAATGGGCGGCGGCAGGGGATCGATGCGTAGCGGCATGGCGTCGGTCGAACGATTCCACGTGTTGACGAGGCCCTTGAGCGATGCTTGCCGTCCGACAGTCAACGCACCGGTGATCCGCCACCCGTTGCGGTCGCGCGAGATGTCGACACCGCGCAGTTGACCTGCTTCGCGCAGTGTTTTCACCAACTGGTCAAAACTATGGGCGGTGCTGTTCGCTACGTGCCATCCATGGGGCAACGCGAGTGTGTCCAGCGCATCCGACGCAGCGCGCCACCGGGCATCGGCAACGAGCGGGCCGCCGATGACCAGTGCACCGTCTGCGGCCACGTTGACATGTGCGTTGCCGAAACCATGCAGCCGCAGCAGCGTGCTCACCGTCTGTACACCATTCGCGGGGCACCAGGTATCGTCGCTCAACGCCTTGCCGAGCCAGCGCGCTTCGGCACGTAAGCGTGCGCGCGTGTCGTCGTCGATACACCCCCCCGACAGCCGCACGGCGTTGCCCGCAGTATTGAGCGAAATATTGGGCGCGATGCGGGTGGCCAGCGCCCGGAGCGCGTCGGGTTGCGGGGGGCGAGAGATGACGTTGGCGGTGCCAGTGCGCCACATGGCAACACCCGCCCCAGCAATCAGCAGCGACAAACCCGAGATTGCCATCCAGGCGGCAGGCGAACGGCGATGTCTACGCGCGTCCATTGACGCTGCAACTTCCGGAATGTCTGCGACATCCGCCGGCGTGGATGGAGAGAGACGGCGCGAGGGACGCTTCGGTAATGGCGTGGGCAACGGCTGGGTGTCGTCGCTGAGCCACACGCCGAGGCCCGCAAGATCGATCACGGTGTGCAAGGGAAGTGGGTGGGCGTCGGGCGCGTCACCGGTCGCCGTGACCGGCATGCCGTCGACCCAGACGGGTGTGCGCGAGATCAACCGGACACGGTCTTCCTCGACGTGCAGGATGACGTTCGCCTCGTCGTCGAGCGTCATTGCAATGTCGGCCTCGCCACTTCCGATGGTGAGCGGTCCGGCCGGAAGTGGCATGGGACGCCCGGCGAGCGGGCCGTCGAGGAGCGTAAGCGTTGGCATCGTCAGGCGTTCGGCAATACGGCCGCAGGTTCGGCCTTGATGAGAAACAAACGCATGACACTGTCGTTACGATTGCTCGTGGAACTGAACAGGCGCCCGATGAGTGGCAGGTCGCCGAGCAACGGGATCTTGCGTTCATGTTCGTGTTGCGCGTCTTGTACGAATCCGCCGAGTAGTAACGACTGTCCGGCCTGAAGCGTCGCGTGTGTGGATATCGACGAGTTGCGTATTGTCGGCACCTCGTTCCGTAAATTGCGGTCGCTGCGAACTTCGCCGCCGTCTTCGATGTTCAGGGTGAGCATGACCTGCTCACCGCTGATGCTCCCATGTCCGGGACTTCCGTCGACCGCGCTGCCCGTCGGTTCGTTCGGCACGAGGCGTGGCGTGACGCGCAGAAGCGACCCCGACGTCACACTCTCCAGCTTTGCCACTTTTTCGCCGGAGACCTTCGTGTAGAAGGTCACGCTGCGATCCAGCACCGCCTGCATGTTGTCGAGCGTGACGATCGACGGCCGCGATAGCACGCGCGCTTTGGAGTTTCGCTCAAGGGCGCTCAGATTGAGCATGAACTTATTGGTATCGCCGACGAGCGTGGTGAAGGTGCCGGCGTCGCCTTCGCTGGACGGCCCATTGAGCGAGACGGTGCCGAAACCGCCGAGCCGTGCGCTGCCGGAGATGTCGACGCCAAGCTCGGCGATATCGCTGGCATTCACATCGATAATGGCGACCGAGATGTCGATGAGCCGGGGACGCACGTCGAGTTGCGCGATGAGATCGCCGTAGATGGGAATGTTGCGGCGGCGCTCTCGCACGATGACGGCATTGCGACGTGGGTCGGCGGAAAAACGCGGTGTCCCGGTCTGCGACGCGGCGGCGAAGCCGACGTCCGTCGACGTTCGGGAACGGGCGATCGCACCGGTCGCGTCCGTAGTCGAGGACGTGGCGACCAGCGGCCCTGCCCCGTGAATCAGATCCTTCAGTACGCTGACTACGCCCGGAACGACCACTTCCTGCCCGCGATAAAAGTACCTTGTGTCGTCCGCCGTCGCGAATTTCAGGGGAAATATCTTGATGGTCTCCTCGCTCTCCTGTTGATCGCGTGCGTCTCGTTCGACGTAGTCGGCCAGCATGGAAACCGTTTCGACGCATGCCGGAACGCCCGCGATTTCGAGTGCGTGTGTCGCCGGAATCGCCCGTGCCACGCAGTGTCGCGGGTGGAGGACACCGGCGTCGCGCAGATGCGCGAGGAGGTCGCGAGGCGACGCGTAACGCAGCGGCAACACACGGCGCGTGGCCTCGCTGGCCTTATAGATGTTGAGCGTCTGGCCGTTGAAGTACCACGAAAGCCGATAACGTTCAGCCAGTGTGTCGAGTGTCGTCTGAGCGGCACCTGGCGGGAGCGTGCCGATGAAGCGGTCGTCGACCTGCGCGCTGACGACAGTCGGTATGCCGTGATGCGCGCCGAAGTCGCGTAGCAACTCCGCAAGCGGCGTTCCGGCGCTTTGAAAAGCGAAGGGGCCGCCGCGCCAGACGGGCGACGTCCCGTCGCTCGACTTGTCACCCATTGTGGCGGATGCGCTCAATAGCGCAGCACTCGCCGGGGCCATCGTCAGCCCGGCGACAAGCAAGGTCAGGCGAAGGAGATGTCGCAACGAGCGACACAGGAGACGGCAACGCATGATCACCCGTGGCGTACGACTTGCAATCGCCGCGCGACGCCAGCGGCCGTGCTGGCCAGACGCACGCCGTTCGTCGCGCGCGGTGGCGTTGGGGCGGCAGGCGTGGTCTGCATCGGGGCGAATTGAGACGAGAGCATTTCGCCAGCGAGCAGTTGGCGACGGAGCTGCGCTTCCACTTGCGCCGGCGAGGCGTGCGCGTCGAATCGATGTACCCACCAGACGACGTCGTTCGCGACACACAGACTGTCGTCGCGCAACGCCGGCTGCCCAGCCAGAACGAGCGAACTGCGCGCGAGCCAGCGCGAGAATGCCGAGTCGTCGACGTCGTCTGGGCGTCCGTTTGCGTGCAACGATTGGCGTGCTGGGGGATCCACTGCGGTTGCCACACAGTAGCCTCCGGCTGCCGGGCAAGTCCAGCCCCGGCGGCCGTTGAGATCAAGCACGATGCGCGTGCCTTGAACGTCGCATGGAGAAATCCAGTCGAGCGCGGAGAGCGCAAATGGCAAACGCATAGATATCTTTTGGGGTGGATGCCCGGCACTTCGAACAGGGACCGTCATTATCGAACGCTGTGTCGTGCAAGCCATCCGGCGCAGACCTGAAGTCACAGCTGAATCTGGAGATTTCCGGCGTTTTCCTATGCGGGCGATCAGGCGAAGGCACAAGATTCGTGCCCGCTGGCCCGAAGTCGAAAGAGATTGAACAAAAATCCGTATGAATGCGAATGATTAACTGTCGAGGAGCTGCGAATGACGGGTTGCACCGGTGTCATCGTTGTGGAAGACCATGAGTTGCTGGCCGACGGGCTTTGCCGCCTGATCGAGGACGAGCTCGGATGGTGCGTGCTGGCGAGGGTCGTCAATGGGCTGGACGTTTACCGCGCCTGCGTGGTGCACCGTCCTGCGTTGATCGTGCTGGATCTGGGGCTGCCCGGTATGGACGGTGTCGATGTCATCCGTCAATGCGTTCAGCGTTGGCCAGAGCTGCGGATCGTCGTTCATTCGGCGAGCGACGACGGCGAACGCGCGCGGCAATCGCTGGAAGCCGGCGCGGGCGCATTTGTGCTCAAAAGTAGTTCGCGGACGACGTTGATCAACGCAGTGAGCGTTGTCATGCGGGGCGATCGCTTCGTCGATCCGGCGGTGTTCGGTATCGTTCACGACCCGAAAGGCATGCCGCTGACGTCGAAGCCCGGCACTGTAGCGTTGCCAGAACGGCTGTTGACGCTGCGCGAACGGCAGGTGCTCAAACTCGCAGCGGAAGGGCAACGCAATCGCGACATTGCCCAACTTCTGTCGATCAGTGTGAAGACGGTGGAGACGCACCGTCTGAACATGATGCGCAAGCTCGATGCGCACAACGTTGCGGATATCGTGAGGTGGGCACATCGCTTGCGAATGCTGCTTTGAGCCGCGACGTCGGCATGAAGTGTTGGCGTCACGGCATGAATGATTTGGATGAAGTACGTAATGAGAGTTTGGTGCGGGCTGAGTGGAGCGGAGAATTTCAGGTCCGCGCCGGATAGCCGCCGCCGCCGTGATTGCGCGACCATCGTCGCTGCTCATTTTCGAATGCTCTCTGTGCGTTCCGTATTGCGTACTACCTACCGCAAGCGTTTTCCTTCACGCACACGCCTCTCGATGTTCCCGATGCTCCCGATGCTCTCGATGGATACTCAGACTCAGCGCAAGCTCGAACACCTCTTCGAACTACTCGCGTTGCCGCCGCAACGCATTGAACCGCGCATGCGCGTCGCGCTTGCGCCGTGCATGCTCATGACGGAGGTTGAAACGCAGGGAGTGACGCTAGCGCTGACGTTACGCCATCGTGTCATACGCTCAGAGCGTTGGCTGTCGCGGTTACTGCAAGCCTGTGCGCCTGAGTGGAGTCTCGGCATTCCGGTGCGCGCTTGCGTCGCGCAAGGCCGCCCCATGCTGATTGCGACGCCCCCGTCCAGCGCCAACTTACAGGCCATCGACTGGTTTGCCTGTCTTGTGCGCATGCGCCGCCTGCTCGAACGGATCGACGCCGGGCAGCAACGGGAGAGCCTTCCATGACGCGCGTGCTGATCTGGCTGCGGGCGGCGGCGGGGCGTCAGGACATCGTCCTGGCGGCGTTGCTGCTTGTGACCGTGCTGATGATCATCATCCCGATGCCGCCATCGGTAATGGATCTGCTCATCGCACTCAATCTGGGCGTTTCGCTGTTGCTGCTGATGGTGGCGCTGTACATCAACGAGCCTCTGGACTTCTCGGCGTTTCCTTCGGTGCTATTGATGACGACGCTGTTCCGGCTCGGACTGACCATCAGTACCAGCCGGCTGATTCTGTTGCACGCCGACGCGGGCGACATCGTCTACACGTTCGGTGACTTTGCTGCAGGCGGAAACATCGTCGTCGGCATGATCGTGTTTCTCATCATTACCATCGTCAACTTCATTGTGATCACGAAAGGCTCGGAGCGGGTCGCCGAGGTCAGTGCGCGGTTTTCGCTCGACGGCATGCCTGGCAAGCAGATGAGCATCGACGGGGATCTCCGTGCCGGCACGATCGATGCGGCCGAAGCCAGGCGACTTCGCCGGACCGTGCAGAAGGAAAGCCAGTTTTACGGTGCGATGGATGGGGCGATGAAGTTCGTGAAGGGCGACGCCATCGCCGGACTGGTCATCATCGTGGTCAACCTGCTGGGTGGCATCGGCGTTGGCGTGTTCATGCGGGGGATGAGCGCGGGCGACGCGGCAGCGATTTACGCCATTCTCTCCATCGGCGACGGGCTCGTGTCGCAAATTCCCGCACTGCTGATCTCGGTCACGGCGGGCATTATCGTGACGCGCGTCCCCGGTGAGCAACGACGCAATCTGGCGCGCGAGCTCACCGACCAGCTCGCCGCACAACCGCGCTCGCTGACGCTGGCTGCCGTCGTCCTGGTGCTGTTCGGTCTGATTCCCGGCTTTCCCATGCACTACTTCCTGCTGCTCGCTGCGTTGGCGGGCGGCGCAGCGTGGTGGATAAATCGGGGGGCAAAGGACGGGGTGCCCGCCACGGAGGCCGGCGCGATGGCCGGTGCGGGCGGTGCAGCAGCGAAACCCGAACGCCCCGGCGCGCAGCCGTTGCTCGCGAGGGTCGGCGTGACGTTGGCCGAGTCGAGCGGGGGGATCGCGACCTTGTTCGGACGAATCGATGCCCTGCGGCATAAGAAGTTCGAGCAATTCGGCGTGCCGATGCCGGAAGTGCAGGTGACGACCGATGCCACGTTGCCGGGCGACAGACTAGACATTCAGCTCTATCACGAGAGCGTCATGACGATCGACGTAGTGCCGGAGGCTGCGCTGGCGAACTACGACGCCACGCATCCTATCCCCGCGTTGCGTGCGCTCGAAGGCGGTGCGCCGCGTGAGACGTCGCTGCCGTTCGGCGGACAGGTGCTCTTCTGGCTTGACGATGCGCAGCGCACGGCGTGGCTCGCGAGCGGAGGCGTCGTGATCGATGGTGCGGATCGCGTGGCACATTGCATCTCGCTGGTCATCGACGCGCATGCTGCCGATTTCCTGGGCGTTCAGGAAGCGCGCTTCCTGATGGATGCGATGGAGGAACGCTACGGCGAACTCGTCAAGGAGTTGCAGCGGCAATTACCGATCAGCCGGACGGCCGAGGTGCTGCAACGATTGGTCGCCGAAGGGGTGTCGATCCGCGACTTGCGCCGTGTATTCGAAGCTCTGATCGAGTGGGCCCCTAAGGAGCGAGACCAGATCATGCTCACGGAGTACGTGCGGCTGAGTCTGCGCCGCCACATCACCCGGCGCTTTCGTCGGGGTACCGAACACATCACAGGTTGGAACGTCGGGCGCGGTATCGAAGATGTCGTGCGGGCTGCGGTGCGGCAAACGGCCACCGGTTCGTACGCCGACCTGAATCCCGCTCAGACGGACGCGATTCTCGGCGCGATCGATGGGGCGGTGGATGCGCACGACGGAACCCCCGCTGTGTTGTTTACGGCCATGGATGTGCGACGCTTTGTGCGCAAGCTGATCGAGCGGGAGCGTGCCGACTTACCGGTGCTGTCGTTCCAGGAAGTTGCCGACGAGCCGAATGTTCGCGTGCTTGGGACGATCGATGTGCGGGGAGCGTTCTGACATGCGTCGCCCCGATGCGGCACGAATCGCCAATGGACTGCGTCGCACGCTGGACGCGCAGCGCAAGGCATGTGAGGACCTGCGCAAGGGCGCGCCACGCGAGGTGCGCTACGGGCGCATCGACAAGATCACGCCGAACGCCATGCGGGCCCGGCTGCCTGGTGCCGCGCTCGGAGAGCAGTGTCGGGTAATGTCGCCGGCGCTCGATGCGGAGGTCATTGCGGTGGAGGGGCGGCACGTCTGGCTCGCGCCCTATGCGGAGCCGACGGGGGTGGCCAATGGCGCGCTGGTGCAGGCGTTGGGATTGTCGTCGCGCGTGGCGGTGGGCGAGCACCTGGTCGGTGAAGTGCTCGATGGCCTGGGACGGTCGCTGGCCACTGAGTCCGGTGTGGACAACGCTGATGTCGAGTGGCGTGCGCTCGACGCCGAACCGCCGCCAGCCCTGCGACGCGCGCTCGTCTCCACGCATCTACCCATTGGCATTCGGGCCATCGACGGCATGCTGACGTGCGGCCGTGGCCAGCGCCTGGGCATTTTCGCGGCGGCGGGAGGGGGGAAGAGTACGTTGCTCGCGATGATGTGTCAGGGCGCAGCGGCGGATGTCATTGTGCTGGCGCTGATCGGCGAGCGTGGTCGGGAGGTGCGTGAGTTCATTGAGCAGGGGCTCACGCCTGAAGCCCGCGCACGAACGGTGTGCGTGGTGGCCACGTCCGACCGTCCCGCGTTGGAACGGATGAAGGCCGCGTACACGGCGACGGCGATCGCCGAAGCGTTCCGGGACGAAGGAAAGGATGTGCTGCTGCTCATGGATTCGCTGACTCGGTTCGGCCGTGCCGTGCGCGACATCGGCATGGCGGCAGGTGAGCCGCTCGGGGCGACAAGCGGCTTGCCGCCGAGTTTCTATGCGCGGTTGCCGCGTCTGCTGGAGCGCGCCGGGACGGGCGAGCGTGGCAGCATCACAGCGTTCTATACGGTGCTGGTCGAGGGAGACAATCTGGACGAACCGCTCGCCGACGAAGTTCGCTCGATTGTCGACGGTCACATCGTGTTGTCGCGGCGTCTGGCTCAGGAAAATCACTATCCCGCCATCGACGTTCCGAAGAGTTTGTCCCGTGTGATGACGCAAGTCGCAGGCGCGCAGCATGTGGAAAGCGCCGCACGGGTGCGCCGCGCGATGGCGCTCGCGGCCGACGTCGAACTGCTGGTTCGCGTCGGTGAGTATCAGGCAGGCAACGATCCCGATACGGATGAAGCGCTGGCGCGCGCGCCGGACATCCGTGCCTTCCTTTGTCAGGCCCAGCACGAAGTGGCGCCGTTCGACGACACCCTCGCATGGCTCGAACAACTCGCGAACTGAAAGACCGTGACGGCATCGCCGCGTTGGCGATGCTGGCGCATCGTCGGGAAGCCGTCTTGCGTGCTGCGTTGGCACGTCTCATGTCGGCGGCAAGGGAGGCCGCCGATAACGTCGTTACGTGTGAGCGCGCTTGCGATGTTCAACGCGACGTTTGGCAGAGCGCGTTGTCGCGCGGCGGCGTGTACGGGCCGCGCGAGGCGGCAGGCGCGATGCGTCTCGTGGAGGCGGAGCGCACTTCGCTGGCCGACGCCGTAGCGCGGCACAGCAGCGCAATCGACATCGCGCAGCAAGCGCAGGCCAATGTGCGCGAGCAACGCGAACGCCTTCTAAGCAACACCCAGAAGCAAGAGAAATTGCGTGAGTTGCTGAAGTTCTACCGGACTTGAGTTGATTTCCGCCCCCATCTATTCCCGTTTGCTTCCATTCCAACCGCCATTTCGAGGACTTCACGATGAATACCATTCGCCGCAGTGGCCTCTCCGCCGATGCGTTCTGCAGTCTGTCGGAGCGATCGCCTTCGCACCGGCACGACACGGCAGCGGTTTCACAGGGACGAAACAACGGCCGGGCCGACCGCGACGAACGGGACGAGCAGGCATTCGCGTTGCGGGGCGAACCTGCAGCTTGCGTGACCGGTCCCGCCGATGTCCTGCGCTGGTTGCGTGTCTGGCATACCCGTCAGGACGCTAACTGGGACAGCGCAAGCGTGCTGCGCGTCGTCGTGCATGGCGGTGCGCTGGACACACTGGTTGTCGAAGCGCGTCGGGGACGGCAGGGCATTACCGTGAGTCTGCTGTGCGCGCGTCTGACGATGTATCGCCGACTGCTGGCGCATCGCGGGAAACTCTCGCGGACGTTGACGTCACGCTTCGCGCTGCCCGTCACGGTCGAAGTCGAGGCGCGTTATGTCCCGTGAGATAGGCGGGGTGTCGAATCATCCGTCGACGCGTGATGTCGGCGCTGCATTGGAGGGGGTACTTGCGGGCACTGGTTGCGTGGGCTTCATCGAAGGCGAGACGGAGGTGCGCGTCGGATGGCTCCGCGCTGGGGGCGACGGGCTCGTTGTGACTGCACGGGTCGATGAGGGTGTCGTGGGTCAGACGCATTTCTGGTGCGACGCCGGGCAATGGGCGGCGTGGCTCGGCGACCGGCTTCCTGTCCCGTCGTGGGACGCTTTGCCGCCGGACTGGCAGGCGAGCGCCGCGTCACTGACCCTCGCAACGGAGGGCGCAGCCATCGGGGGTGAGGAAGGCCCGGTGCGCGAGGCGATGGCGGGGAGTGCGTCTGACACGGAGCGGTCCACTGCCGCGATGCGTCGGGAATGCCCGGACACATTCGCCGCGCCGACCTCTTGGCCGCAGGTGACGGTGATCACGCGTGAGTCCGTCGAGACAACGTGGCGCATCGGCATCGTGTTACAGCGCGGGGCGCGTCGGTTGGCGTTAATGCATCTCGATGGTGTGACGTCGTGGCTCACGGACCGTTGCCAGCGCGCGGTGCCGTGCGACGCGCCACTGGACCCGTCCGGTCTGCCGACGCGTCGATGCCTCCTCGCGGCGGGTTGGGGCGAGTTCCCGGCGTCGCTTTGCGACCGTCTGCGTGAGGGCGGCGCGATTTTGCTCGACGTGGTGGCCGACGTTGCGTCCGGCGAGTACTGGCTGCTCGACGGTGCGCGAAGCATTGCCATGCGTGACGGACAACCGTCGGGGCGACACGTCGCGATGCCCGATTTCCCGACACCGGGCGCCGTTGACTGCGGCGCGGCGTCATGTACCCGTCTGGTCGCGGTCATTGCCGAAAGGGCATTGCCCGTTCCGAGTCTGGCGGCGTGGCATCTCGGGCGCGCCACGTCACATGAGCGCGCGCCGCAAAACTTTTTGAGCGCCGCACATATCTCGCTCTGGCGCGATGCCAGACCATGGGCCAACGGACGTCTTTTGCGCTTCGGCGACGGACGTCTGGCGGTGCAAATCGATCCGGTGCCCTGATTTCGGGTCGTGACCCGATGGGCGTGCATTCGGCCACGTCCTACCATTTGCCGATCGACGACCTCTGCGTCGCGGCCGCGTCGCCGCCATGTCGTTTCGCCTCGTCCCGCTGTCTCTTCCTTCGTTCGCGTCGACCGGCGTGCTTGTCCGGCGGACGAAGGTGTTCACTGGAGTTCGTATGTCCCTGCTCGACCATCCGGTGCAGCTTGTCGTCCTGCTATCGCTGCTCTCGATCATGCCTTTGCTGGTGGTGCTGGGGACTGCTTTCCTGAAACTGGCGGTCGTCTTCGCGCTGCTACGCAATGCGCTGGGTACGCAACAGATCCCGCCCAACATCGCGATCTACGGTCTGTCACTTGTCCTTACGTGTTTCATCATGGCGCCGGTCGCCTTCGACATCGAAGCGAACCTTGACTCCCGGCCGGTCTCGCTCTCATCGAAAAACTTCGTGGCCGACGTCGACGCCAGCGTGCTCTCGCCGTACCGTGCGTTCCTCACTCGTCACACCGACGCCAGACAACGCGACTTCTTCGCCGGGCTGGGGAGTGAGACGTGGCCGGAAGCGCATCGCGACCGACTGGGTGCGGACTCACTACTCGTGCTGATGCCGGCCTTCGCACTCAGTCAGTTGGCCGAGGCCTTCAAGATCGGTCTGCTGCTCTATCTGCCGTTCATCGTGATCGATCTGGTGATCTCGAACATCCTGCTCGCGATGGGGATGATGATGGTCTCGCCCATGACCATCGCCCTGCCGTTCAAGCTGCTCATTTTCGTGATGATGAACGGTTGGGAGCAACTGGTGCGGCAGTTGATGCTCTCGTACGCATGACGCTGCCGGGAACCTGCTCATGAGCGAAGCCATCGTCGTCAATCTCACCAGTGAAATGCTCTGGCTCACGTTGTTAATGTCACTGCCGACAGTCGTCGTTGCGTCCGCTGTCGGCGTGCTGGTGTCGCTGGTGCAGGCCCTCACGCAGGTGCAGGATCAAACCGTCCAGTTCCTCATCAAGCTCATTGCCGTGTCGGTCACGCTGGCCGCGACCTACGCATGGATGGGCCACGTGTTGCTCAACTACGCGGGCAGCGCGTTCGAGCAAATCAGCAGGATGGGGTGAGCGCGATGGTCGATATGGTCGATATGACGAAGATCGCCGCCCTGAGCGCGTCATCCGATACGCTGATCGCGCCACTGTGGGCCGACCTGTTCGGCTGGACGGTGGCGTGGGGCGTGGCGATGTTGCGCCCGCTGGGCGTTGCGATGTTGTTGCCGGTGCTGTCGGTCGGCATGCTGGGCGCAGGCATGTTGCGCAACGCGCTGGTGCTTGCGCTCGCGTTGCCGGTCGTCGCGCTGGTGCATGCGACGACCGATCTGCCAACGCAGTGGAGCGCGTGGGGCATGTTGATCATGCGCGAGCTCTTCATCGGCGGTCTCGTGGGGTTCGTGGCGACGCTGCCGTTCTGGGCCGTCGACATGACGGGGTACGTGATCGACACCATGCGCGGGGCGTCGATGGCCAGCGTGCTCAATCCGCTCATGAGCGCGCAATCGTCGGTCTTCGGCATTGCGTTGACGCAGATGCTCTGCGTGCTCTTCTTCGTTACACCGGCGGCACATGCCGTGCTGACGGCGCTGTACGACTCGTACGTTGCGGTACCTATAGGGCAGTCATGGCGATGGGAGGACGCGTCCGTTGCCTGGCTGCTGTCGCTCTGGCAGGCGATGCAGGTCATGTGCGTGGCGGTGGCGCTGCCTGCGATGGTCGTGATGGTGCTCGTGGATATATCGATGGGCTTCGTGAACCGCGCGGCGCAGCAACTCAACGTGTTCTTTCTCGCCATGCCGGTCAAGAGCGCGATGGCGCTGCTCGTGACGGTCGCAAGTCTGCCGTTCGCCATTGCCGTGCCGCTCGCGCACTGGTATCGCCTGCCCGAGATGCTCCGCACGTGGGCGGCCATGATACTTCCCGCTTCGTGAGGCGCGCGTGAGCGAGAAGAACCTTCCCCCTACACCCAAGAAGATCCAGGACGAGCGCAAGAAGGGGCGTGTCGCCAAGAGCGCCGATCTTGCCGTCTGCATGCAACTCGGCGCGACGCTCGCGTGGCTGATGTTCGAGGGGCCCGCCCTCTACGATGCGCTGCAAGCGTTGATTGCCCGCATGCTGCTCGTGCTGCGCGATCCGGTGGAGGAAGCCGTGCAGGGCATGCTCGGCCCGTCGCTGTTGATCTTCGTGCGCTTCGCAGGCGGCCTCGCCGTGCTGCTGATCGTGACCACCTGGCTCGCGATGATCTTGCAAGTGGGGGCGTTGGTCGCGCCGGAGGTGATTCGTCCGAAATACGAGCGTATCGATCCCGTCGCCAAAGCCAAGCAACTGTTCTCGATGCAATCGCTTTTCGAGTTCGGCAAGTCGCTCGTCAAGGTTGTCGTGCTGGGGCTGGTCTTCTTCTATCTGATCCGACAGTACACGCCGTCACTGGCCGTGCTTGCGCAGTGCGGTCCGTCGTGCGGGCTGGCGCTCACCGTGCGGTTGATGTTCTGGTTGATGGCGGTGCTGGTGATCGCTTATGTCGTGTTCGGTGGGCTGGACTTCGCGTATCAGAAGTATCAGTTACGCAAGCAACTCAGGATGTCTCACGACGAAATCAAGCGTGAGTCCAAGGAGGTGGAGGGTGACCGCGAGCTCAAGAACAAGCGGCGCGAGATTCACCGGGAGACGATCGAGAGCGGCAGCCTGTCGGACAACGTCAAGCGGTCGACGGCCGTCGTGCGCAACCCGACACGTCTCGCCATTTGCCTGCGCTACGTGCCGGGCGAGACGGCTGTGCCGCTGGTGATCGAAAAAGGCCGCCACGCGCGTGCGCGCACGATTGTGCAGATCGCGGAGCGCGAGGGCGTCCCGGTCGTTGAGCATGTGCCGGTGGCGCGACGGCTGATGGACGACGTCGAAATCGATGCACCGATTCCGCCAGACCTCTTTGACGCGGTGGCCGCGATTCTGCGTCTCGCACTGGATTTGCCTTATGAGGTGCAGACGTCCTCGGCTGAGGCCCAAGCACCGGCACGTCCGGCGATGCGGACTCGCGATGGGGAGGGTGCATGAGCGGGCGGCTGACGAATCGGGGGCGGCGGCGCTGGCGTCACGTGTTGGTGATGTCCGGCGCGCTGTGGCTGGGCGGTCTGCCGTCATTGGCTGCGGATCGGGGATTGCTGCCGCATCATCCAAGAGTTGCGGATGCGCAGATCGCGGTGCCAACGGCGGGGCGCGTCGTCAATAGGACGGGGGCCGCCGCTGGAACCGACATCGGGTCGCGCGAGGCGCGTGAGACGTCAGGTGCGCTTGATGCGACCTCTCCGACCGATGCAGCGAGCACGCTCGATGGCGCGAGACGCCTCGTCTCGTCGTATCGAGAGACACCGGCATCGACGTTACCGTCCATCGCGTCGGCGATACCTGCGCCGCCGCCAGAGGGACCGAACCCGGAGGCCGACCGGAGCGTCGCGTCCGGTGTGGAGAACCGTCCCGATCTCGCTGGTCCTGCAACACTGGCCAGCCGCGCACCCGCCAACCTCGGCGCCGCAGCGACCGCGATGCCTGGGAAGCTCCCCTTCGATGCGCTCGTGCGTCGCGCGGCCCACGCGACCTCAGTCGACGCAGCGCTGTTGCACGCGATCATCGACACCGAGTCGGGATACGACCCGCGGGCGGTGTCGGAGCGCGGTGCCATCGGGCTGATGCAGATCCTGCCGCGCACCGGGCAGCGCTTTGGTGTCCGCCGTCTCGAAGACCCTGCCGAGAACCTGCGTGCAGGCGCGTCGTATCTGCGTTGGCTGCTCTCGCGGTTCGATGGCGATGTCAGTCTGGCACTCGCGGCCTACAACGCCGGGGAGGGCGCTGTATTGCGGTATGGCCGTCAGGTGCCGCCGTTCCCCGAGACGCAGAACTATGTGCGCAAGGTCATGGCGGGTTATTCGCGCCTGCGCGATGCCGGGGGGATGGACGCCGTCGTACCGCCTTTGGCATCGGGGGGCGCTGCCTCGCAGGCATGGGTCCGAACGGATGACATGAGGGGGAACGATATGCGCGACAGGACCGCGAATGTCCGGACGGTTACGAAAGCCGAGCGTGCAGAACGGTCCGGCATGGCCGACAGGTCTGACGTCACAGACGACCAGAACGCCCGTGCGTGGCGCTTGTTACAGGGGCTCGGAGAGCTGATCACGCGTAGCCCGTCGGCTAACGCCGCACGTCGTGCGGGCAAAGCCGATGCCCGAAGGCGGGATCAACCGGCGGTCGTCACGCCGTCGCGCGTGCGGGAGCGCACCGCCGCCGGGGCGGTGCTCCGGCCCGCCGGGCACGGCGACGGGTGAGGCCGGGGAGGAGATCCGGAAGCGCAGAACGGCAGCGCAATGGGACGCGGGACATTTGAGGCGGGGCGGGTGCTGCGAAGCGTCACCCGCCCCGTGTCACATCAAAGCGCTGGCACGACGTCCGTCGGGACCGTGTCCGCGACCGACGGGCGGGTGGACATGCGTTCGAAGTGACGCGCCAGGTTCGGATGGGCGTTGCGCCAATCGATTTCCTGATAACGGAAGTCGAGATAGCCGAGCGCGCAGACGACGGCCACGTCGGCCAGCGTCAGGCGGTTGCCCGCGCACCACTGGCGCTCGTCGAGCCCGCGCGCCATCGCCCGCAGACTTTCCTCGATCTTGCCGACCTGACGCGTGATGAAGACCTGCGAGCGCGAGGCTTCGTCGTGGAACATCTTTTCGACGCGAATCTGGACGGCGGCGTCCGTCACGCCATCGGCGAGGGCTTCCCAGCAACGTACTTCGGCACGTTCGCGACCCGACGGGGGGATGAGCTTACCGACCGGGGACAGGGTGTCGAGGTACTCGCAGATCACCCGGGAATCGAACACGGCTTCGCCGTCTTCCATCACCAGACACGGCACTTTGCCGATCGGGTTCGACTGCTGGATGCGGGTGTCGTCGGCCCAGACGTTCTCCAGCTCGAGCTTGTAGTCGAGCTTTTTCTCAGCCAGCACGATGCGGACTTTACGAACGTAGGGACTGGCGAGGGCACCGATCAACTTCATGTGAATCCTTGATAAATCGCTGTAGCGCGGAGCAGAGTATAACGTGCGGGATGGCCGGGGCCGGGGAATGGTAAAATACTGGCCTTTCCGAGTTGGCACATCGCCGGCTCCCCCGATTTTCTTTTTCGGTGCCCAGTGCCATGTCCGACGAATTCTCCCCATTGACCGCGCTCTCCCCGCTCGACGGTCGTTACGCCAGCAAGACCGACGCCCTGCGTCCCTGGTTGTCCGAGGCGGCATTCATGCGCAACCGCGTGAAGGTCGAAATCCACTGGCTGATCGCCCTGTCCAAGGCCGGTTTCGCCGAGATCGCCCCGTTCTCGGGCGCGGCGGAGACGTTCCTGCTGAATCTGGCGGCCAACTTCTCGAACGCCGATGCCCAGCGCATCAAGGACATCGAGAAGGTCACGAACCACGACGTGAAGGCCGTGGAGTACTGGCTCAAGGAAAAGGTGCAGGGTCAGGCCGAACTGGAAAAGGCGAGCGAGTTCATCCACTTCGCCTGCACGTCGGAAGACATCAACAACACCTCGCACGGCATGATGCTCAAGGGCGCGCGCGACGAAGTCATCGTCCCGGCCCTGGAATCGCTCGTGACCAAGCTCGGCGAATTGGCGCGTGAACACGCGGCCCAGCCGATGCTCTCGCGCACGCACGGTCAGCCGGCCTCGCCGACCACGCTCGGCAAGGAAATCGCCAACGTCGCGGTGCGTCTGGCGCGTGCGCTGGAGCGCGTGCGTCGCGTCGAGCTCCTGGCGAAGATGAACGGTGCGGTGGGTAACTACAACGCACACCTGTCGGCCTACCCGGAATACGACTGGGAGACGTTTTCGAAGACGGTCATCGAACAGCGTCTGGGCCTGACGTTCAACCCGTACACGATCCAGATCGAACCGCACGATTACATGGCCGAGCTGTTCGACGCTGTGGCCCGTGCCAACACGATTCTGCTCGACCTGAATCGCGACATCTGGGGCTACATCTCGGTCGGTTACTTCAAGCAGAAGACGAAGGCTGGCGAAATCGGCTCGTCGACCATGCCGCATAAGGTCAACCCGATCGACTTCGAAAACTCGGAAGGCAACCTCGGTCTGGCCAACGCCGTGCTGCGTCACCTGGCCGACAAGCTGCCGGTCTCGCGCTGGCAGCGTGACCTGACGGACTCGACCGTGCTGCGCAACATCGGCGTGGCCTTCGGTTACAGCCTGCTGGCATACGACTCGTGCCTGCGTGGTCTGGGCAAGCTCGAAGTGAACCCGCAGCGTCTGGACGAGGACCTCGACAACACCTGGGAAGTGCTGGCCGAGCCGGTGCAGACCGTGATGCGTCGCTTCGGTGTGCCGAACCCGTACGAGCAGTTGAAGGAGCTCACGCGTGGCAAGGGCATCACCCGCGAAGCGCTGCAAGCGTTCATCAAGCAACTGGCCATTCCGGAAGATGCCAAGGCGCGTCTGCTGGAAATGACGCCGGCGAACTACGTCGGGATCGCAGAGTCGCTCGCTAAGCGCGTGTAAGCTCGCGACGTTTCATCCGCATCATCGAAACGGGCCGCTTCTGCGGCCCGTTTTGCATGGTTCTTCGGGGTTCGTCTTTTTTCGTCAACCTTATGGCTGGCTTCTGTGCATATGACCATCGTGTCATATGGGTACGCAAGTTGGTGTGTATCATAGCCGCACAAACCATAAGGAGAACCCCACAAATGAAGTTCACTCTCGCAGTGGCTGCGCTCGCCGTCGCCGTGCTCACGCCGACCCTCGCTCAAGCCCAGTTCGCCAAAGTCGACGACGCCGTCGAGTACCGTCAGTCTGCGCTGTTCCTGATGGGCAACCACTTCGGCCGCATCGGTGCAGTGGTCAAGGGTGACGCGCCGTTCAACAAGGACGACGTGGCGAAGAACGCCGAACTCGTCGCCACGCTCTCGAAGCTGCCGTGGCCCGCCTTTGAAGGCGGCCAGACAAACGGCAAGAGCAAAGCCAAGCCGGAAGTCTTCTCCGACAAGGCGAAGTTCCAGCAAGCGGCCGAGAAGATGGAAACCGCTGTGGCCAAGCTCAACACGGTAGCTAAGGGCGGCGACCTCGCGTCGATCAAGACCGCTTTCGGCGACGCCGCGCAGACCTGCAAGAGCTGCCACGACAACTTCCGGGCGAAGTAAGCTCTCGGGCACATCTGGCGTGTTCAGCACGCCAACAAAAAAGCCGGTCGTTTCACGCGACCGGCTTTTTTCATTGGGGCGACGTCGACATCGGTCGCTCTCCGGCGCGTTGTCAATATGACGGCAACGCCGCCACCGCCGGTGTGAGATGCACGATGCGGTACACGAGCGCCGACGCCAGCACGATCAACACCAGCGCGCCCGCGCGCACACGCCAGTCGTCACGTGCCGGATGCACGGGGCTGGGTAGCGTCTTGTCGCCGAGAATCATCGGCCGGACCAGATCCTTCTTGCGCGCGATGCGGTAATACGCAATGGCCAGCACATGCAATGCCACCAGCGCGATCAGTACCCACTGATTGCGCAGATGCCAGCCGGTCAGCATGTCGCTCGTATCTTTGTCGATGAATTTGACGAGCGGGCCGTCGTTGAAGATGTCATCGTTCGAGAACAGGCCCAGCGCGACCTGAAGGCCGAAGAACAACAGCATGGCGACGACCGACAGGCCGCCGAGCGGCGTGTGTCCCGCGAAGCGCGTCTGCATGTCCGACGCTTCCGACGTGTCGCGCAGCGAACGGAAGAACGTGCGCGGTCCGGTCATGAACGCAGAGAAACGTGCATAGCGCGGACCGGTGATGCCCCAGATCACACGGAAGATCAGCAACGCGAGCACGGCATAGCCGCACCAGAAGTGATAGATCATCGCGTTGCCGCCGGTCTTGGCGGTGACGTAGGCGGCGACGGCCAGTACCACGAACGACCAGTGGAACAAACGCGTTGGCAAGTCCCAGATGCGGATCGGCTTCATCGGCGTGAAAATTCGTAAATTGCGAATTCCGCGAGATTACCGCAAGCCCGTGGCGCTTGCACGTTCGACAGAGGGCGCGCATGTTGTGAAACCGCCCGCATCGGGGGCCGGATATTCGCTGTCAGGCTGGCAGCCATCTCCACGCAGGTCTCGTTTGCATCCGCGCAAACGGCCGTCCAGCCATGACTTCCACGTCTGACGACATCCCGGCGCTCGCCTCGCCAGCCGCTCCTCGACTCCCCTGCTTACTACGCCTATGTGCGGTCGTCATGCTCGCGACGTGGCTTGGCAATCTGCTGATCCGTAGCTTCGGCGTCATCGCGCTCACGCCAGACGCGTATCACGCCGGCGTCACCACGAGTGCGCATGAATGGATGCTCTGGCTCTGGTACGGCGCTCGCTACGACGTCCTGCTGAGCAGTTGGGGAGTGTTGGCGTGGCTGCTGCCGCTGGCGATCGGGCGGGCGATATTCGCGTCGACGTCTGCCATGCGAGCGACGTTCGTCGCAGGCGTGGTGCTCTGGTTTGTCACCGTGAATGCAGCGGGACTGGCGGAACACTTCTACCGGCGCTACTTCGGTGTGCCGTTCGGCCCTCAGATCTTCAGCATTTACGATGACGATGTCCGAATCGCCATGAACGCCGCCTACCATCTTCTCCCCGTGGGCACGGCGTTGCTGTGCGCGTTGGGACTCGCGCTCATACAGACGTGGTGCACGCTGCGTTTGACGCTAGTCCCGCAGCGACGGGCAACATGGCGCGACGCAATCGTACAGATCGCGGTAATCACGACGCTTTGGGTGGCCGCCTGTGGCGAGCCTGCGGCGCGGCTGACGGCGCAGGAGGGTGTCAGCGTGGCGCGGCGTCCGCTCCTCGACGACCTGCTCGTCAATACGCCCGTGCGGCTTTACCTCGCGTTCCGGCAAAGCCGGGAAGCCCTCGGGCAGGCAGACAGTCCGAATCGGGCGCTGAAGTCGCACGGCTTCGATAATGTCGCTGCGCTGGCCCGCGCCTTGGGCGTTGAAGGCCCAGGCGACGAAGGTGATGCGAGTAAGGACAGCGACGAGACGCATGAGTACGACCCGACAGCGGCGCTTCAGCACGCGGCGTGGCATCGCACGCCGCGCAACGCCATGTTGGCGGCGCACCCGCCGCATGTCGTCTTCGGACTGATGGAAGGGTGGGGCGGTTACGGTCTGTCGCTCGACGCCGACGGGTTTCCCATCGCAGGTGCGATGCGCAGACATCTGGATGCTGGATGGTGGTTCCGGCATGCCGTCGCGGCGCGCTCCGATACGATCTCCACGCTGGAACATCTGCTGATCAATAGCGGCAGCCCGTCGTTGATGCTGACGGACAGTGCGGCGCCGGTGCCCTTCACGTCCGCCGCGGCCCGCCCGTTTCGGCAAAATGGATATCGAACGGTTTTCGTCTACGGAGGCGCACGCACGTGGCGGAATGTTGACCGTGTCATGCGTCGGCAAGGGTTTGACGACGTGATCACGCAGGCCGATATCGTCGCGCGCTATCCGCAAGCCGACGCAGGCACCTACGGCGTGTACGACGGCTATCTCTGGCGCTATGTGCACGACATGTTGGAGGACGCCGACGCGCGCGGCCAACCGTTGTTCGTCTTCGCGCTGACGATGAGCAACCACTGGCCGTTCAACGTGCCCGACGATGCGGCGACCGGCCCGTTTGACCTGACGAAGGGATGGCGCGCGTCACCCGCCAACGCGGCGGAGCGGGACGAACGTCAGCGCGGCGTGCGCGCCTATCGCTACGCTATGGATGCGCTCGGCGACTTCATCGACCGTCTTAAATACTCACCGATGAGTTCGCGCACGATTCTGGTGGCGACCGGCGATCATCGTGCGCCGCAATGGCGAAATCTCGACAACGCGTCGCTCTCGCCGTTCGAACGCTATCACGTGCCGATCTATTTCCGCGTGCCGCGTGCGTATCAGCCGATGGGGCCACTGCGGCTGGACGATTTCGTCGGCCATCGCGACATCTTCCCCACGCTCTATCATCTCGCCCTTTCGGACACGTCCTACGTGGGGTTCGGCGAGCCGCTGTTCGGTGTGGTGCCCGCAGCACGTCGCTATGCGGTGGCGCAACAGCGCTATCTGTTCTCGACGGCAGGGGCGCAGGATCTGCGCAGCGGTGTGAGCTATACCCACGTGGAAGGCGGTGACGCCGATATGCTCGGGCAGCAAGCCGCGGACGCCAACGCGTCGCTCGCGCTGTCGGAATGGTTTGGGGAGATGCAACGGCTGACGAGGCCTGCTTCCGCCGCTTCAAATGAATAGCGTCTGAACGACGGACGAAAAAAAACCGCCGGACATGCCGGCGGCTTTTTCGTGAGCGACGTGTGAATCAGACACGTGCGCCGAAGTTCGGATCGTTGCGATCCAGCCCTTCTTCGTCGTCCTTGCTGCCATGCTTGATGAGGTCTTCGCGCTTCACGCCGAACCACATCGCAAGTGCTGCGGCCACGAACACTGACGAGTAGATACCGAACAGAATACCCACGGTCAGAGCGAGTGCGAAGTAGTGCAGCGTCTGGCCGCCGAAGAAGAACATCGACAGCACCATCATTTCCGTACTCGCGTGCGTGATGATGGTCCGTGACATCGTCGTCGTAATGGCGTGGTCGATGACTTCCTGCACCGTCGCCTTGCGCATCTTGCGGAACGTCTCGCGAATCCGGTCGAAGATAACGACCGATTCGTTCACGGAGTAGCCCAGCACGGCCAGCACCCCCGCGAGCACCGCTAGCGAGAACTCCCACTGGAAGAACGCGAAGAAGCCGAGAATGATCACCACGTCGTGCAAGTTGGCGATCACGCCCGCGACGGCGAATTTCCATTCGAAGCGGAACGACAGGTAGATGATGATGCCGACGACCACGAAGGTCAGCGCCAGCAGACCGTCCGTGAACAGCTCGTGCCCGATCTGCGGGCCGACGAATTCCACGCGACGCAGCGACACGTCGGGGGCGTCGGCCTTGAGCGCGGTCATCACGGCATCGCTTTGCTGCGCGCTGGTGATCTGCTTGCCGTCCGAGCCGTTCTGAATCGGAAGACGGATCATCACGTCGCGCGAGGTGCCGAAGCTCTGCACCTGCACGTCGCGATAGCCGAGCTTGCCGACTTCCCCACGGATCTTCTCGAGATCGGCCGCCTGCGAGTAGGCCACTTCCATGACCGTACCGCCGGTGAACTCGATCGACATGTGTAGTCCCCGCGTGAGCAGGAAGAACACCGCCGCCACGAACGTGAGCGCCGAGATGATGTTGAAGATCAGGGCGTGCCGCATGAACGGCACGTCTTTCTTGATGCGGAAAAATTCCATGACTGTTTCCTCTCGCGCCTGCGGTTATTGCTCGCCTGCGTCGGGTGCGTTCGTCGCACCTTCCGGGCGCCAGACCTGACCGATCGCCAGCGACTTGAGCTTGCGACGGCCGCCGTACCACAGGTTGACCAGACCGCGCGAGAAGAACACGGCGGAGAACATCGAGGTCAGAATACCCAGGCAGTGCACCACAGCGAACGCGCGCACCGGGCCCGAACCGAAGGCCAGCAGCGCCAGACCGGCGATAAGCGTGGTCACGTTCGAGTCCAGAATCGTCGCCCAGGCGTGTTCGAAGCCCAGCGAAATCGCCTTCTGGGCCGACGCGCCGCCGCGCAACTCTTCACGGATACGTTCGTTGATCAGCACGTTGGCGTCGATGGCCATACCGAGCGTGAGCGCGATAGCGGCGATACCCGGCAGCGTGAGCGTGGCCTGCATCATCGACAGCGCGGCCACCAGCAGCAGCAGGTTGAACATCAGTGCGATGACCGAGAACACGCCGAACAGCATGTAGTACGCCATCATGAACACGGCGATGGCGAGGAAGCCATACATCACCGAGTCGACACCCTTATGGATGTTGTCGGCACCCAGGCTCGGGCCAATCGTGCGTTCTTCGATGATTTCCATCGGTGCGGCGAGCGAGCCGGCCCGCAGCAGCAGCGCCAGATCGTTTGCGCCTTGTGCCGAGCCCATGCCGGTGATCTGGAAGCTCTGACCCAATTCGCTGCGGATGTTCGCCACCGTCAGCACTTCGCCCTTGCCCTTCTCGAACAGCACGATCGCCATCGGCTTGCCGATGTTGTCGCGAGAAACGTCGCGCAGCACACGGCCACCGGCGGCGTCGAGCTTGATGTTCACCGACGGTTGCTGGTGATCGTCGAAACCAGCCGAGGCGCTCGTAATGCGGTCGCCGCTGAAGATCACCTGACGCTTGAGCATGACCGGCGCACCGTTGCCGTGCAGGAACAGTTCGTCCTGCGGCGGCACCGGCGTATCAGCCGACACGATGCGCGGGGCATCCGGATCAGCCAGACGCGCTTCGAGCGTTGCCGTACGTCCGATGATGTCCTTGGCCTTGGCGGTGTCCTGCACGCCGGGCAACTGCACGACGATACGGTCCGGGCCCTCTTGCTGAATCACCGGTTCGGCCACGCCGAGTTCGTTCACCCGGTTATGCAGCGTGACGATGTTCTGCTTGACGGCGTTGTCCTGCACCGCGCGGCGGGCGGCTTCCGTGAACGCGCCCACGACCTTGAACGCGCCGTTCGCAGCGGGCTGCGTGGTGTAGGCGAGGTCGGGCAGGCCGTCGGTCAGGGCGCTGCGGGCGCGCTCGGCGTCTGCCTGCGAGCTGAAGGCGGCTTCGATGCCGGTGTCCGTGCGCGTCACGCCGTTGTGGCGAATGTTCTTGTCACGCAGCAGCGTACGGGCGTCGGCGGCAGACGCATCCAGACGCTTGGTGATGGCGCCGGCCATGTCGACTTGCAGCAGGAAGTGCACGCCACCACGCAGGTCGAGGCCGAGGTACATCGGCAGCGCGTGGATTTTGGAGAGCCATTCCGGCGAGGCCGAGAGCAGGTTGAGTGCGACGACGAAGGTCGGATCGGTCGCGTCGGTGTTCAGCGACGTCTGGAGAAGATCCTTGGCGCGCAGTTGCGTGTCGGTATCGGCAAAGCGGATACGCACGCTCGGGTTGTTGCCCGTGCTGTCGAACACCGCGCCGGTATAGGCGATGTTCTGTGCCTTGAGCGCATCTTCAGCGCGCGAGAGCGTCGAGGGATCGACCTTGACGGTCGCCTTGACGCTGGAAATCTGTACCGCCGGTGTTTCACCGAACAGGTTCGGCAGCGTGTAGAGCACTCCGATGGCAAGAGCCACCAGAATGACGATGTACTTCCAGATAGGATAGCGATTCATAGCAGCGGGCTAGGGTGATGCCTCGTGGCAAACCGTGCTTCAGACCGTCTTGCATGGCGACGCAGGGGGTGTAGACCGGCGCCGCCATGCACTGCGGCCGCCGGTAAGGGCGGCCGCGTGCGGTGGTGCAAACGATCAGAGCGCCTTGATGGTGCCCTTCGGCAGCAACGTGGTGATAGCGCCCTTCTGCACGTTGATCTCGACGTTGTCGGCGATTTCAACGGTCACGAAGGTTTCGCCGACCTTCGAGATACGACCGGCCAGGCCGCCCGAGGTCACGACTTCGTCGCCCTTGGCGAGTGCGGCCAGCATGTTGCGGGTCTCTTTCTGACGCTTCATCTGCGGACGGATCATGATGAAGTACAGCACCACGAACATCAGCACGAGCGGCAAGAAGCTCATCAGGTTGCTGGTCGGGCTGGCGGCGCCTGCCGTCTGAGCGAAGGCTTCGGAAATCAGCACGTTCGGTTCTCCTTATGTAAGACGTGTAAAAGCCGCGTGTGGCCGGTCTCAGGACACGCGCGGCGTGTGTTTCGGTGCGAGGATGCAGCATCCAAGCCCGGCATTTTACCACTGCCCGACCCCGTTCCCGGGGGGATTCGGTGGCCGAGCCAAATGCCTCGGCGCACCGGCCACGTTACTGCACGCCGCGGGCGCGATCGGCCTTGAACTGGGCGACGAACGCGTCGAATCGGTGAGCTTCGATGGCATCCCGGATTTCCTGCATCAGCGTGAGATAGTAATGCAGGTTATGGATGGTGTTGAGCCGCGCGCCCAGAATCTCCCCGGCTCGCTGCAAGTGGTGCAGATAGGCGCGCGAGAAGTTTCGACAGGTGTAACAGCCGCAAGTTTCGTCCAGCGGGCGCGTATCGGTCTTGTGCGACGCATTGCGGATCTTCAGATCGCCGAAACGCGTGAACAGCCAGCCGTTGCGCGCGTTGCGGGTCGGCATCACGCAGTCGAACATGTCGACGCCGGCGGCCACACCGGCCACCAGATCTTCCGGCGTGCCCACGCCCATCAGGTAATGGGGCTTGTTCGCGGGCAGACGCGGCGCCACGTGCTCCAGCACGCGCATCATGTCTTCCTTCGGCTCGCCGACCGACAGCCCGCCGATGGCGTAGCCGTGGAAGTCCAGTTCCGACAGCCCGGCGAGCGATTCGTCGCGCAAATGCTCGTACATGCCGCCCTGAACGATGCCGAACAGCGCATTCGGGTTCTCAAGACGGTTGAATTCGTCGATGGAGCGCTTGGCCCAGCGCAGCGACATGCGCATGGACTGGCCGGCTTCGACTTCCGTGGCCGGACGGCCGTCGATCTCATACGGCGTGCATTCGTCGAACTGCATGACGATGTCCGAATTGAGCACGCGCTGGATCTGCATCGAGATCTCGGGCGAGAGGAAGAGGCGGTCGCCGTTCACGGGCGACGCAAATTTCACGCCTTCTTCGCTGATCTTGCGCAGATCGCCGAGGCTAAACACCTGAAAACCGCCCGAATCCGTGAGAATCGGACGATCCCAGCCCATGAAGCGGTGCAGGCCGCCGTGCGCGGCAATCGTCTCCAGTCCCGGGCGCAGCCAGAGGTGGAAGGTATTGCCGAGGATGATCTGAGCGTTGTTTTCGACGAGTTCGACCGGCGACATTGCCTTGACCGAACCGTAAGTGCCGACCGGCATGAAGATGGGTGTCTCGACCACACCGTGGTTGAGCGTGACGCGCCCCCGGCGGGCTTGCCCGTCGGTGGTAATGAGTTCGAACTTGAGCATGTGTCGTGCGCCCCGGCACCACCGGCAAAACAAGCCGGCGCCCGCTCGGGACGTCAAAAAAAGCGGCCAGCGCCCCATGCGCGGCCAAGTCGGTATTGTACTTGGTCGGACGGCCTTGGACGCCAGGGCCGTCCGGGATTCAGGCGGCAGCCTTCGGGGTGTCCTGAATCTCTACGCGCGAGAGGATCATCGCGTCGCCATAGCTGAAGAAGCGATAACGCTGTTCGATGGCGTGACGATAGGCCGCGCGGATCGTCTCCATGCCCGAGAACGCCGACACGAGCATGAGCAGCGTGGACTTGGGCAGGTGGAAGTTGGTCACGAGCCGGTCGACCAGCTGGAAGCGGTACCCGGGTGTGATGAAGATGTCCGTCTCGGCACTGCCTGGGCGCAGCGTGCCCGGTGCGCCCCCGGCGGCGAGCGTGGCCTGCGCGCCCGATTCCAGTGCGCGCATCGACGTCGTGCCTACGGCGATCACCCGGCCGCCGCGTGCACGGGTAGCGGCGATGGCATCGACCAGCGCGGGCGTGATCTCATACCACTCCGAGTGCATCTTGTGTTCGCCGATGTTGTCTACGCGCACCGGCTGGAACGTGCCTGCACCCACGTGCAGGGTCAGCGTGGCGCGTTGGACGCCGAGGGCGTCAAGGCGGGCGAAGAGGGCCTCGTCGAAGTGCAGACCGGCCGTCGGCGCGGCCACGGCACCCGGATTGCGGGCGTAGACGGTCTGGTACCGGGTCTCGTCGGCGGCGTCGGCATCGTGTTCGATGTACGGCGGCAGCGGCAGACGGCCGTAGGTTTCCAGCAGCGTGTAGCAGTCTTCGGGGAAGTGCAGCGTGTAGAACGGCTCGACGCGCTCGCCAACCGTGACGTCGAAGGCATCTGCCAGACGCAGCACGGTGCCGGGTGCGGGGCTCTTGCTGGCGCGAATCTGTGCCAGCACGGTGCGGTTGTCGATCACGCGCTCGACGAGCACCTCGATCTTGCCGCCGCTGGCTTTCTGGCCGAACAGGCGCGCTTTGATGACGCGCGTGTCGTTGAACACGAGCAGGTCGCCGGGGGCGAGCAGGCTGGGCAGATCGGCGAAGCTGCGGTCGTACAGGTGCGGCGGCGTGACGCTGCCGTCGACCTCGAGCAGGCGGCTGGCGGTTCGCTCGGTGAGCGCGGTCTGCGCGATCAGTTCGGGCGGCAGGTCGAAATCGAAATCGGAAAGGGTATACATCAGCGTTTACAATGCGTAGCAGCCAGCATTTTACTAGTTTCGACTGAACGTTTCCCAAGCCCCCGACTCAGCGACTGCATGACCGAACGCAGAATGCCCGCCACCGCGCCTGACGACGCTACCGCCGACCTCGTGGATCTTGCCGACGCGGCAAACGCGCAGGCCGACGCCCGTCCTGCGGAGAAAGCAACGAAAACGGCGAAGCGCGGCACAAAGGCCGCCGCCAAACTCGCGACCAGCGACGCAAGCGCAGACGCCACCGATCCCAAGGCGGCAAAGCCCACCAAGGGCAGCAAGTCCGCCAAATCCGCGAAAGACGCCAAGCCTGTCGCAAAGAAAGCGGCCGGCAGCGCCGACAAGCTCGCCAAGCTGGGCCTCAAGCGCGACATCGATCTGATCCTGCATCTGCCGATGCGATACGAGGACGAAACCACACTGCGCAAGATCGGCGAAGTGCTGCCGAGCGAGCTGGCGCAGGTCGAAGGCGTGGTCACGGCGAGCGACGTCGCCTATCGCCCGCGACGTCAGTGGGTGGTACGCATCGCGGACGAAGGGCACGAGTTGGTGCTGCGTTTTCTGAATTTCTACGGCAGTCAGCAAAAGCAGCTCGCCATCGGCACGCGGGTGCGCGTGCGTGGCGAAGTGCGTGGTGGCTTCTTCGGTCTGGAGATGGTCCACCCCGCCTACCGCGTGGTACAGGACGCCGCCGCGCCGCTGCCCGAATCGCTGACGCCGGTCTATCCGAGCGCCGCCGGCCTGTCGCAGGCCTATCTGCGCAAAGCGATCCACAACGCCATGGATCGCACACCGCTGCCCGAACTGCTGCCGCCCGGCTTGCTGCAGGACGCCATCGGCCCCGACCATCCCCTGCCCGCATTGGCCGATGCCGTGCACTTGCTGCACGCGCCGCCGCCGAACGTGTCGGAGACGGCGCTCATGGAGCGTTCGCATCCGGCGTGGTTACGCATCAAGTGCGAGGAATTGCTCGCGCAGCAACTCTCGCTCAAACGGGCGCAAGCGGCACGTCGCCGTTTGCGTGCCCCGTCACTTGGTGAGCACATAAAAGGCGGTTTGCTCGAACGTTTCGAAGCGGCATTGCCGTTCAAACTGACGGGCGCGCAGCAGCGCGTCTGGGCTGAAATCCGCGCCGATCTGGCCGAAGCGCATCCGATGCAGCGTCTATTGCAAGGCGACGTCGGCAGCGGCAAGACGATCATCGCCGCACTCGCCGCAGCACTTGCCATCGACGCCGGTTTTCAGGCTGCAATCATGGCCCCGACCGAAATCCTCGCCGAGCAGCATCTGCGCAAGCTCTCGGCGTGGCTCACGCCGCTGGGCGTGGAAGTCGCGTGGCTCGCGGGCAGCATGAAGGCGAAGGAAAAGCGCGAAGCGCTGGCACGCGTGGCCAGCGGTGAAGCGCAGCTCGTCATTGGCACGCACGCCATCATTCAGGACACGGTCACGTTCGCGCGTCTCGGCATGGCAGTCGTCGACGAACAGCACCGCTTCGGCGTGGCCCAGCGCCTGGCGTTGCGCAGCAAGATGCAGACGGCCGGCATGGGCCCGAACGCCATGCCGCATCAGTTGATGATGAGCGCCACGCCGATTCCGCGCACGCTTGCTATGACCTACTACGCCGATCTCGACGTCTCCGTCATCGATGAACTGCCGCCCGGCCGTAGCCCCGTCGTGACGAAGCTCATCAGTGACACGCGCCGCCCGGAAGTGATCGACAGGGTGCGCGCGGCGGCGCTGGCCGGGCGTCAGGTGTACTGGGTTTGTCCGCTAATCGAGGAGAGCGAGGCGCTGCAACTGCAGACCGCTGTCGATACGCACGCGCAACTGGTCGCGGCATTGCCGGAGTTGCGTGTAGGACTGGTGCACGGGCGTCTGTCGCCCGCCGAGAAGGCCGCCGTGATGGAGGACTTCACGCGAGGCAACACACATTTGCTGGTGGCGACGACCGTCATCGAAGTGGGCGTGGATGTGCCCAATGCGTCCTTGATGGTGATCGAACACGCCGAGCGCTTCGGTCTCGCTCAATTGCACCAGTTGCGTGGACGCGTCGGTCGCGGTTCCGCCGAATCGGTCTGTTTGCTGATGTACGCCTCGCCGCTGTCGATGGGTGCAAAAGCCCGTTTGCAGACGATGCGCGAAACCACCGACGGCTTCATCATCGCCCGGCGCGATCTGGAAATCCGCGGCCCCGGCGAGTTTCTCGGCGCACGTCAGTCGGGCGCGGCCATGCTGCGCTTCGTCGATCTCAATGAGGACGCCTGGATGATTCCGGGTGCGCAGGAAGCTGCCGATGCGCTGCTGAAGTCGCATCCGGGCGCGGTCGCCGCGCATCTGGAGCGATGGCTCGGCGCGCGTGAAGACTATCTGAAAGCCTGACAGCCACGGGGCGTGGTAGCCGCAGCGTGAGACGATGATGGGAAGAACGTCGCCCGCGAGCGGTCGAAAACGGGCAATTGCCGCCCGATTGTGCTATAAAAAACAAAATCTATCGATTTCATCGGTTCGATTAATTTACACAGGTTAGGACGACATGACCCTCACGGAACTCAAGTACATCGTGGCGGTGGCACGTGAACGCCATTTCGGTCGCGCGGCGGAAGCCTGTTTCGTCAGCCAGCCGACGCTCTCGGTGGCCATCAAGAAGCTCGAAGACGAGCTGAACGTGCAGATTTTCGAGCGCGGCGCGGCGGAAGTCAGCGTGACGCCGCTCGGCGAGCAGATCGTGGCGCAGGCACAGCGCGTGCTCGAACAAACCATCGCCATCAAGGAAATCGCCAAGCAGGGACGCGACCCGCTCGCTGGTCCGCTGCGTCTTGGGGTGATCTACACGATCGGACCGTATCTGCTGCCGGCACTCGTCAAACAAATGATCGAGACCACGCCGCAAATGCCGCTGATGCTGCAAGAGAACTACACGCTCAAGCTCATCGAGTTGCTCAAGCAAGGCGAAATCGATGCCGCCATCATGGCGCTGCCGTTCCCGGAGAGCGGTCTGATGGTGCGCCCGCTCTATGACGAGCCGTTCGTCGTGGCGCTGCCGCGCTCGCACCCGTGGGCGGGCCGCGAGCGTATCGATGCGGGCGACCTCAAGCAAGAGACGATGCTGCTGCTCGGCAGCGGCCATTGCTTCCGCGATCACGTGCTGGGCGTGTGCCCGGAACTGATGCGCTTCTCGCAGAACGCCGACGGCATTCAGAAAACGTTCGAGGGCTCGTCGCTCGAAACGATTCGCCATATGGTGGCGAGCGGCGTGGGCATCACGGTGCTGCCGAAGACGTCAGTGCCTGAAAAGCAGGCGCCGGACAGTCTGCTGAGCTATGTGCCGTTCTCGGCACCGGTGCCGGACCGTCGCGTCGTGCTCGCGTGGCGCAAGAGCTTCACGCGTCTGCCTGCCATCGAAGCAGTGGCGCAGGCGATCGCCAAGTGCGATTTGCCGGGCATCATCCCGCTCGATCTGCCCGCAACGTCGAACTGATGTCCGACTGATGTCGACCTGACGTCTAACGGCTCGCACCCAGGACCGGACACTTCCGGCCGGTCCTTATCTCCCGCTGTAATGCCCTGCGCCGCTGCCTTGTGCCGCGGCGTATTGCTTTTACCTATTACATATATAAAAACGATTAATTCGACCGTTTTAATATAAATAATTAATCTAGTCCCACGCGCTTGAGACCGGGCCACACAGAGAAGCCCGAGCCGTGAGGCGCGAATCCCTACACGCAGCAAGACGCATTCGAGGTGCCTCGCAATGACCCAACTCAAGGCCTATTTGCACGACATCGAAACCACGCTGGAACACGTACTTGCCGACTTCGCCCTGATGGGTGCCTAAGCCGCTCAAGTTACGCAAGTCGCAAGCCATCGACCGATCAGGAACCAGGAAACAGGAGAGCGTCACATGTCCGACAAGATGAAACTCACGACCGCCGCCGGCGCGCCGGTCACCGACAACCAGAACACGCAAACGGCGGGCCCGCGTGGCCCGGCCTTGTTGCAAGACGTCTGGCTGATCGAAAAGCTCGCACACTTCGACCGTGAAGTGATCCCGGAGCGTCGCGTGCACGCGAAAGGCTCAGGCGCCTTCGGCAAGCTGACCATCACGCACGACATCACGAAGTACACCCGTGCCCGCGTGTTCGAATCCGTCGGCAAGGAAACGCCGGTGTTTCTGCGTTTCTCGACGGTCGCGGGTGAGCGTGGTGCGGCCGATGCCGAACGCGATGTGCGCGGCTTCGCGTTAAAGTTCTATACCGACGAAGGCAACTGGGATCTCGTGGGCAACAACACGCCCGTGTTCTTCATTCGGGACGCGCTCAAGTTCCCCGACTTCATCCACACGCAAAAACGCGATCCGAAGACCAACATGCGCAGCCCTACGGCGGCCTGGGACTTCTGGTCGCGCTCACCCGAATCGCTGCATCAGATCACTATTCTCATGAGCGATCGCGGTATTCCGAAGAACTATCGTCAGCAGCACGGCTTCGGCTCGCACACGTTCAGCTTCATCAACGCGGTGAACGAACGGTTCTGGGTGAAGTTCCACTTCAAGTCGATGCAGGGTGTGGAGAATCTGACGAACACCGAAGCAGCGCAGATCGTGGCAGACGATCGCGAAAGCCATCAGCGCGATCTGTTCGACGCCATCGAAACCGGCAACTTCCCGCGCTGGCGCATGCAGGTGCAGGTGATGCCGGAGGCGGACGCCGCCACGTATCGCTATAACCCGTTCGACATCACGAAGGTGTGGCCGCATGCGGATTACCCGCTGATTGACGTGGGCGTGCTGGAGTTGAACCGGAATCCGGAGAACTACTTTGCGGACGTCGAGCAGGCAGCGTTCAATCCGGGCAACGTGGTGCCGGGCATCGGCTTCTCGCCCGACCGCTTGTTGCAGGGACGTCTGTTCTCCTACGGCGACACGCAGCGCTATCGTCTCGGGGTGAACCACAGTGCGATTCCCGTGAACGCGCCGAAGTGCCCGCTCCATAACAGCTTCCACCGCGATGGTGCGATGCGCGTGGACGGTAATCTCGGCGGCACGCCGAACTACGAGCCGAATCGTTACGGTGCATTTGCCGAGCAGGCCGAGTATCGCGATCCGCAGCAGGCGGTGGGTACCGTGGCCGATCGCTTCGATCATCGCGAAGACGACGATTACTACTCGCAGCCGCGCGCCTTGTTCCGCTTGTTCGACGATGCGCAGAAGGGGCGTCTGTACGGCAACATCGCCGCATCGATGCAAGGGGTGCCTGACGACGTCGCTGAGCGCCAGATCGCACACTTCGACAAGATTGATCCCGCGTACGCGCAAGGGGTGATCGCCGCACGAAAGGCATTGGCGAAGTAAGGCATCACTGTTGACGGTTCCGGCAGCGTGTCTGCCGGAGCTTCAGTCGGCGCAGTCAGGCGGCGGGCCAGAAGGCGCGGATGGCGGCGATGCCGTAAGCGCCTGCGTTGCGGGCAGTATTGAGCGTCTCGGCACGCATGCCGCCGAGCGCGAAGACGGGTAGCGTGGTTTGCGCTGCGAGCGTCGTGAAGGCTGGCCAGCCGAGGGGCGTCGCCTCCGGGTGGGTAGCGGTGTCCAGCACCGGTGACAGCGTCACGAAGTCCAGACCCAGATGCGAAGCCTGCGCAAGTTGCGCGACGTTGTGACAAGCGGCGCTCATCAGTCTCCAGCCTGTCGGACGCTTCTCGCAGGCCATGAGGCGCTCGCTCGTGAGATGCCAGCCGTCCGCTTGCGGCACCGTCCCAGCGTGCATGCCCTGGGGGGCGTCGAGCCAACGGTCGGCCACAGCGTACGGCGGATTCAGGATGAGTTGTGCCCCGGCTGCGTGAGTGAGCGCCAATGCGCTTTCTGCCAGCGCGCGGTAGCCGTCGGCATCGAGCGAACGGTTGCGCAGCTGGACGAGGCGAGTGCCACGCGCGAGCGCCTGCGCCAGTTGCGAGGCGAACGCTGCGATCTGCGAGCGCGACGCGACATCGGGCGTCACCAGAAGCTGGCGGGGCAGAAGCGGCTGGGCGGGAGGCGCGGCGTCTTGAGCGACGGCGTTTGCGTGCGACGTTCCGGTGAGACGTATGGGCATCGACGGGAGGTTGGCAGCAGGCGCGGCTGACTTATTCGGATAGGGCGCAGTGTAACCGGAATGAGGTGACGAACGTCCTGAGGAAAATACGGAGATCGATGTCGGTCGCCGTCGAGCCATTCTAACCGGGCACCTACAAAGAGTTCGCGAAGCTGTCGTCGACCGCTGACCTGCTCACGCAGCGCATGCAACTGCGCGAAGAGAACGCGTGGATGCTGCGCAGCTTACTGGTCTGACGTGCATCGCACGATGCCAACATGGTGTAACTAGTTGATGACGGATGACGCCCACGCGCTTGCGTGGGCTTTTTTACGTCAACCCGACGGAGATCGTGCGGGACATGCGAGGTGTCATAGAGAAAGGGTGCACTCTGTTGTGCAGTCCAGTACACTCGCCGGATGCCCTTCGATTGGCTCGCCCGAAACCTCCTCGTCAGTCTCTTCTTGCCGCCCGCCAATGTGCTGGTGCTAGCAGGGCTCGGCTTCATCTGCTGGCGGCGCTTTCCGAGAGTGGGTAAGACGCTGTCTATCGTGGCGGCGCTTGCACTCTGGTTGCAGGCGACACCGTGGTTCAGCAACCGGTTGGCGCATTCGCTCGACATCGGTCCCGCGCTCGATATCAAGACCGTCGAGGCGCAACAACAGGCACAGGCGTCCACGCCGCCCGCCCCGTCTAATTCCTCGGGCAACGCGTCGGCGCTTCCCCAGGCGGTCGTCATTCTGGGCGGTGGCATCAGCCTCGGCGCGACGGAGTATGGCCGACACGGCGGCGCCGATCTGCCGCAGGGCGCGTTGGCTCGCGTGCGCTACGGTGCATTCCTGGCGCGTCATGCGCAGTTGCCGGTACTCGTCTCCGGCGGTGCACCGTCCGGCTATCCGGTGTCCGAAGGGCAACTGATGGCGAACGTATTGCAGGGCGAATTCGGCGTGCCGGTACGCTGGATCGAAGGACAATCACTGAACACGGCGCAAAACGCCATTTTCAGCGCGCGCATGCTGACCAACGTCGGCGTGACACGCGTCTACCTGGTCACGAACGCCTGGCATATGCGCCGGGCCCGCGACCAGTTCGTGCGTGCTGGCCTCACGGTGGTACCCGCACCGTGCTGCGACGCCAACGCATTGGAGCCCGACGCTGCGTTCGGCTGGTGGCCAACGCTCGACAGCTTGCGCACCACACGCGTGTCGCTGCGCGAGTGGATGGCGCTGAGTCTGGGACATTGAGCGGTCGTCGCTGGCGGAAACAAAAAAAGACGATGATGATTCGGGGCTTCGCCGTCGTGCGAGCTCCATGACTTGCCAACCCTAAACGAGAGAGACGTATGAAGACGAAAGCTGTCCTGACCGTTGAAGACGTGCAGAAGATCAACGCGGCCGCCGTGGCGGAAGCCACTTCAAACGGCTGGAACGTGTGCATTACGATCGTCGACGACGGTGGTCATGCCCTGTCGCTGTATCGTATGGATGGTGCTGCCCCCAGCACGGCCATGATGTCGCTGGGCAAAGCCCAGACCTCAGCTGTTGGCCGTCGTGAAAGCGGTGCCTTCGAAGAGATGATCAACGGCGGCCGCTTCGCGTTCCTGAGCGCACCGAACACGGCCATGCTCGAAGGCGGCGTGCCTATCGTTGTCGACGGTAACGTGATCGGTGCCGTGGGGGTGTCGGGTGTGAAGTCGAACCAGGACGCGCAGATCGCCCGCGCGGGCATCGCCGCCGTCATCGGCGCGTAATTCATCCGCCTGGCATCGCGCGTCACCGTGCGCTGGCGCGGCATTCGATGCAGTGGCAGCGCAGGAAGCAAAAAAAGCATCGCCAATGAACGTTGGCGGTGCTTTTTTTGTACGTGAAACCCTGCGCCGCAAAAAGAAAAACCCGCTCTCGCGAACGGGTTAAAGGCTTGTCAGGCCGTATGACAAACCTGAGGCTTGGCAGGTTTGTCACGAGGAGAACATCAATGAAACCCGAGTGGATGGACAAAAAAAGCGGCTTGGCTGGCGCGCAACGCAGGTAGAGAGGGGCTTGCCGTAACTACATGGGATCGCGTTGCGTTCGCTGGCTACTGCCAAACACCTCTTAGGCGAGGTGGTCCCCACAAAACTCGGTGAAGGTGACGGCAAGGTCGTGGTCTCGCCGCCGCCAAAATTCGTTAAAAAAGCCTGACTGCTTGACGTCTACTGGTTTGAACTCAATCGCTTACTTCGTTAGGATCAACTTGCCGTAACGCGTAGCGCGTAGCTGGTAAGTCTGGCCATTGTGCAGAATGTTCACGCATTGCGTGCCCTGCAGCAGGTGATCGCTCGTCAGCACGCGACCGGTCGTTTGGCTGGTGGCCGGCTTTTCTGCCACCGGGCTGGCCACTTGCGTGCGCGACACCGACAGGGTGCGGCGCGGTGCCGTGGCGGGCGTGGTCTGGCGGGCAGTGGTGTGGCTTGCGGTCATCTCGCTCATCCGTATGGCTGACTGTGAGAAGAATCTTAAATGAGAATCATTCCCATTTATATTTGAATTTGGCTATTGTTCTTATTGATTCGGTAGTTTCTGACTAAGCAATGTTTGCCGGACGATGGAAGGCACCACCCAGCAAACACGGCCGTTAAATTCACGGCAGCCCCGGCCACAAGGCCAGGACGGCCGATCAGTCCAACGCGCCTTGCTCGGCAAGCTCGCGAATGCGGCGGACCGTGTCGATGTCGGCTTCGCGATAAGCCGATTTCACAAACTCGCTGTAGCGCGTGTCGGCGGTCACGGCATCTTCTTGCAGCGTCGTGCTATACGTAAATCGTACGAAAAGATGCGTCGGATTCGGCTCTTCGATACGCATCGTAAGGGAGCCCCCCGCGTGCGCGTCGGTCGCTGCCGTCTCGTAGCGCACCGACTGCATGGACTCGAAGACGACCCGGTCCAGCACAACGGTCTCGCCGAAGCGCAATTCGCGGCTTAACGTGTCTTCGGTGCGTTCAAGCATCGTGCACTCGTCGAGTCCCAGCACGAATGCCTCCGGCTGTTCGGCACGCAGCACGAGGCCGCGCCACAGTTGATCGCGCGAGAGCGCGAAGGTCAGCGGATTCAGGAGGTCGTTGACCTCGATCAGGTGTTCGTACTGCAAGACTATTTCCCCTTCTGTCGATGAGGGCTGGCGCTTAACAACATCGCGCCTGCCTCGTGCCGGATATTACTCAACCAACGAACTGTCGATGGCGATGGTGCCGGACAACACCTTGTGAATTGGGCACGCATTGGCAATTTCCAAGAGGCGTTGGCGCTGTTCCTCCGACAAATCGCCCGCCAGTTCGATCTTGCGCGTGATTTGCGTGGTGCCAGCGGGCGGTTTGCCATCCGGGTTCATCGCAAGTGTCACTTTCACGTCCTTGAGTGGCCACTCCTTGCGGCGTGCATACATGTGCAGCGTGATCGACGTGCAGGCCCCCAGACTCGAGAGCAGCAGCGCCGCGGGGGCCGGGCCGAGGTTGCCGCCGCCCAGCGATTCGGGCTCGTCGGCAAGCCATTCGTGCTTGCCGTCCGACAGTTGGGTGGTGTATCCGGCGGCGCCCAAGTGGGCGGTAACAATCGCTTCTGCGGCCATGGCAGCTCCTGGAGGTCTGGATGGGTCCTGATCACTTCGATGAAAACGGCCCGTCAAGATGATCCGCAGATCCGGGGATCGGCGGCATCAAAAGCATCGGGTCACAAAACACTCAAAGCTTGCGGCGTACTCTGAGTGTCATTGTGACCCAATTTCGCTGGACCGTCGGTGTATGACGATGCATCACCTGCCCACTCACGATGTCAATGCGGCTTCGTAAGCGGGCGGGTGCGATCTGCGCTAGCGGTTTCCTGTCAGGTGCGCGACACGGACGCCGGAATGTGGCCCATACGTCCCGCCTGAAAGTCCAGAATCGCCTGACGAATTTCGCCTTCCGTGTTCATGACGAACGGGCCGTAGCGCGCCACCGGCTCGCCCAGCGGCTTGCCGCCGATCAGCAGGAACGACAGCGGCTTGTCGCCATCGTTACGCACGGTCACGCCTTCGCCGTGCGTGCCGAACACGACCATCTGATGGGCTTTGGCTGGCGTCGACTCCGCACCGAAATGCCCTTCGCCGTCGATGACGTACGCAAACACGTTGAAATCCGACGGCACGGGATGATCGAGCAGCGCCTGCGGTTGCAGCGTGAAGTGCTGGTACAGAATCGGTGTACGCGTTTCGATGGCGGCGCGTGTGCCCAGCGCCTCGCCAGCGATGACGCGCACGGAGACCTTGCCGTCGTCGCTCGTCGCCGTGGGAATTCTGGCGGCGGGCAGCTCCTGATAGCGCGGCGTCATCATTTTGTCGGTGCTCGGCAGATTCACCCACAGCTGGAAGCCATGCATCTCGCCGCCGCGTTGCTGGAACGCGTGCGAGGGCTCTTCCGAGTGAATCACCCCGGCACCGGCCGTCATCCACTGCACGTCGCCCGGCGTAAGCTTGCCTGCGTGACCTTGCGAGTCACGGTGCTCCATCTCGCCAGCGAGCAGGTAGGTGACGGTTTCGAAGCCTCGGTGCGGGTGATCGGGAGCGCCCTTGGCATCGCCGGGGGCCACTTGCATCGGGCCCATTTCGTCGAGCAGCAGGAACGGATCGAAGTCCATCATCATGCGTGTCGGGAACGGGCGGTTGACGTGAAAACCAGCGCCTTCCTGCGTTTGCGCTGCTGTAAACACGCGGGCAACCGGGCGAGTGTAGGGGGTGCTCATGGGGGTGTTCTCCTGTTGGGGATGCGCGAGTCAAGCGTGCCTCACAGCCGCTTCGGGCGTCGCCGACATCCGTTGTCATGTCCAAACTATATGCGGACGTATGGCACCGGGAGTAGCCCGTAACACAGGAAGGATTGTTACCTGATTGGAACAATAAGCGGGAAGCCCGCAAAATCCCGATCGATTTCGAACCGTACAGACGAAAAAAAGCGCGGTGACTGGCACCGCGCTTTTCACTTCTGCGATTCGTGGATTTACCGGCTCACTTCGCGACTTACTTCGCCGGTTCGGTCACGAAACCGAGTTTGGTTACGCCGGCCGTCTGTGCTTCGGAAAGTACCTTGGCGACGCTTTCGTAACGCACGCTCTTGTCTGCGAACAGGTGCAGTTCCGGTTGCGGTTGCGCTTCGGCGGCCTGCGCCAGACGCGCCTTGAGCGTGTCGTCGTCGATCTGCTGCTTGTCCCAGTAGACACTGCCGTCTGCCTGGATCGACAGGTCGATCTTGGCAGGCTTCGTGTCTTCCGGCTGACTACTCGCCTGCGGCAGGTCGAGCTTGACCGCGTGATTGAGCACCGGCAGCGTCACGATGAAGATGATCAGCAGCACCAGCATGACGTCGACGAGCGGCGTCATGTTGATTTCGCTCATCATCGCGTCATCGGCACCGTCGTCGCTGCTGTATGAACCCATAGCCATAGCGAACTCCTTGTCTTGCGCGGCGGCTTAGCTGGCGTTGGCCGACGTCGACTTGCGCACCGGCGTGACGTTGCTGGTGAACTGCGTCGAGTGCACGCTGGCGCCCGTCAGGAAGTAACCGTGCAGGCTGTGCGCAAAGCGGTTGAGCTTCGAGACGATACCCTTGTTGGCGCGCGTCAGGGCGTTGAAGCCGAGCACGGCCGGAATGGCGACGAACAGACCGAAGGCCGTCATGATCAGGGCTTCGCCCACGGGGCCGGCGACCTTGTCGATGGTCGTCTGACCCGATGCGCCGATGGCCAGCAGGGCGTGATAGATGCCCCACACCGTGCCGAACAGACCGACGAACGGCGAGGTCGAGCCGATCGAGGCCAGCATGGCGAGACCGCTTTGCAGACGTGACACCGTATCGTCCACCGAGTTCTTCAGTGCACGGGTGATCCAGTCGCTCACGTCCATCTTGTCGTGCAGATGCGGCTGGCTCTGACGGTGATGTTCGGCGGCGTCCTGCCCGGCGAGGGCCAGCGCGAGGAACGGGTTGTTCTGACCCGATTCGCCCAGCTTTTGCAGACCGGCGGAGAAATTCTCCGAGTGCCAGAAGTCCGGTTCGGCGGTGCGCGTGAGGCGGCTCAGGCGGAAGACTTGCGTGCCCTTGATGATGATGACCGTCCACGACAGCACCGACATCACCAGCAATACGATCGCGATGGCGCGGGTGACGAAATCGCCCTGCGACCAGACGTGGCTCAAACCATACTCTTGCATTTTGCGTTCCTCGGAAGATCCAATTCGTTAATCGTTGTTTAGCGTTCGTTCAGCGATCGTTAATCGTTCAGATTGAAATTAAACGGTTTGGTCGCGGCGGCTTCCACCGCACGGCCGTTTTGCATCGGGGGCGCACAACGCATCGCCAGCGCGGCGGTGCGGGCGGCCTGATCGAGACGGGGGAAGCCGCTCGACTTGACGACATTGGCGCTCGAGACCACCCCACGGGTGTCGATCACGAGACGCAACGTAACGGTGCCTTCTTCGCCGACGCGACGCGACTGTGTCGGGTAGGCCACGCGAGGCTCGTCGCACTTCACGGCGAGACCTTCGATCGGGCCGGATGGTGCGGGCGCAGGGGCTGGTGCGGGCGGTGCTGGCGGCGTGGGCGCTGCGTTCTGCACCGGCTCGACCTGCGCTTGTTGCGGCGGGGCGACCGGTTCGGCCTTTTGCGTGATGGCGTTCTTGGGCTGCTCGCGCGGCTTGGGCGGCGGCGGCGCGACCTTCGGCTTGGGCGGTTCCGGCTGCGGTTTTGGCGGCGCGGGTTGCGGCGGCGTCGGAGCGGGCGTGAGCGGAATGATCGTGGCGGTAAACGTTGTCGGCTCGATCGTCGCCTTTTCCGGATCGTTGCGCAGGTGCGACAAACCGATCAGGGCGGCAATGTGAACGATAACGATCACTGCTGCGATGGCAAGGGTTCGCGGCGACGTCAATGGATCGCGGAACTGCTGGAGCGCAAGGCCGGATGAGGTCACGGCGGGGGGCACGGCGGTCGACATGATAACGGCTAGGGTACGCTAAATTGCGGCGATGAACGGTGAGTGAAGCGCGGTGTGCGAAGCCTCGGGTTCGGGAATGGCCGGACGTACGATCAAAGGAAAACCGCGCCAAGGGGCGCGGTCGGCGAACGCAGTGAGTTGGAAACCGTGCTGCAACTCACCTTCGAAACAGGAAAAACGATAAACACAGCGTCGAAACAAAGCCAATCAGGAGTTCCATCTGACACCTCCAGGGTGACAAGTCGCTGGCTGGCGCATGACGCCTCAAGACGCCTGGCTGGCTCCGTTGCCCCGTGACCTCAGTCGATGCCGGTCACTCAGGCGGATTCCGTCGGTCCGAAGACCCGTGTACGGCGAGCGCAACTGCAACGATTACGCGGCCAGTGCGAGTTCCTGACGCACCATCACGACTTCGACTTCCGTCGTCTCGACATGCGCAGACTGGCAGCAGCCACCGCACGAGCGACCACAACATGGCGTGGCACCGGTCACCATCTCCTGAACATACGGACCGCATTTGCCGCAGCAGAGCGCCACGCCAAGGTCGATCTGAAGATCTTCCATGGTGGTGGCACCGGCATCGAGGCAAGCCTTGATCTGACGGTCGGAAACGGATTTGCAGACGCAGACGATCATGATGAAAACGTCAAAATGTAACACTAATGAGAATAATTATTATTTAAGTTGGCGTCTTTTGCAAGCGTCATTGACCTATCCCATATACCCCCCAGGGATATACGGACAAGATGTCAAGCGGGAATGATGGGAAGGTCTTACGGCAAAGCCAGACCGGCTGCGGGTTGCGGCGCGGTTTCGGCAATCTCGACAGTGGCTACGCGGGGTGCGGTGAGGTGACGAGAAGCGGTGCAGGATGTGGCGGATATGTCCGGCACGCCGGTTACAGCAGTCGAACCGGCTGCGGCAGGCGCTTCAGGCATCAGTCGATCTGCCATCGTTTGCAGTGCCACGGCATTGGCGGTGGTGAACAACTGGATGCTGCCATGGGTATTCGCGCTTGCACCCGAAATTGCGGGGGCGGCCAGATCGGCCTCTTCAAGACGGCGCTGAAGCTGGCGGGCGATGGCTGCACCGGTGTCGATCAACGTCAGCGCAGTGCCGAAATGTCGTTGGATGGCGGGAATCAGGAAGGGGTAATGCGTACAGCCGAGCACGAGCGTATCGGCCCCTTCGGCGATCATGGGCGCGATGTACTTGTCGAGCAGTGCCATCACTGCTGGCGAATCGACATCCCCGGCTTCGATGCGTTCGACCAGCCCATGCCCGGGCTGACACAGGAAGCGCTGTCCTTGCGCGGTATGACGCGCGAGCAAATCCGCGAAGCGGGCGCTGCGCAGCGTGGCGGCCGTGGCCAGCACGCCGAACACGCCGCTGCGCGACGTGGCCGCAGCAGGTTTAATCCCGGGTTCGACACCGACGACCGGCCATGCGTCATCGGCCCGCAGCGCCGCCACGCCATGCGCCGTCGCCGTATTGCAGGCCACGACGAATGCCTTGGCACCGTGCTCGCGTAGCCATCGGCCGATGGCGAGACTGCGTTGCTGGATGAAGGCGTCCGGGCGTTCCCCGTACGGCGCGTAGCGGGAGTCGGCGACGTAGATGAGCGACTCGTGCGGGAGCAGAGCGCGAACGGCCTGAAGGACCGAGAGGCCACCGAGGCCGGAGTCGAAGACGCCAATCGGCGCGTTGGAGGGCATGGCAAATGAAAAAGGGCCGGCAAGTTGCCGGCCCCGAAATTCTAGCGCAAAGCCTGCGACCCGATATCGAAGGATACGGTGCCTACAGTGCGGTGATGCGCATTTATTATCTGGGTCTTGCGGGGTGTCGGGCTTATTCTTCGAACGACGCCATGCCCGACTGCTGGTAATTCTGAATGCCGACCTTGCCGATGAGATCGATCTGCGTTTCCAGCCAGTCGATGTGTTCTTCGGTGTCGTGCAGGATCTCGTTGAAGATTTCGCGCGAGACGAAGTCCTTCACGCTTTCGCAGTGAGCGACGCCTTCCTTGCAGGTCTTCTGCGAGAGGTATTCGAGCTTCAGATCGCACTTCAGAATTTCTTCGGTGTTCTCACCGATGAGCAGCTTGTGCAGATCTTGCAGGTTCGGCAGGCCGTCGAGCATGAAGATGCGTTCGATCAGCTTGTCGGCGTGCTTCATTTCGCCGATGGATTCGTCGTACTCGTGCTTGCCCAGCTTGTTCAGGCCCCAATGGTTGTACATGCGGGCGTGCAGAAAGTACTGGTTGATCGCCGTCAACTCGTTCGTGAGCTGGGCGTTGAGGAGTTCGAGGACTTTCTTGTCGCCTTTCATTTTGGATCCCTGTCTTAAGCAATTTGCGAGCGGTTGAAGAGTAGCCTGAAAAGCGCGGAAAGCCAAGCCCTGCAAGGCTTTTCGTGAACCGAGGTGCGAATGGTAATGCGAGCCATTCTCGCTCGTTTCCGTGATATTTTTCACGTCGCAACCGCAGTCGACCATCAGACGGAAGACGAAAAAAAGCCCGGACGAATCCGGGCTTTCTCAACGCACTGACGTAACGTCAGACTTAGTCTGACTTACTCAGCCGCGACCGGAATCTTGCCGATCTTGGCTTGCCATTCCTTGGGGCCGGTCTGATGCACGGAGACACCGGTCGAATCGACGGCCACCGTCACCGGCATGTCCTTGACGTCGAATTCGTAGATGGCTTCCATGCCAAGGTCTTCGAAGGCCAGCACGCGTGCGCCGCGAATTGCCTTCGACACGAGGTAGGCGGCACCACCGACGGCCATCAGATAGGCGGCCTTTTGCTTCTTGATGGCTTCAATCGCGGCCGGGCCGCGTTCCGACTTGCCGATCATCACGGACAGGCCGAGCTTGCCGAGCATCAGATCGGAGAACTTGTCCATGCGGGTCGACGTGGTCGGGCCCGCCGGGCCGACGACTTCGTCGCGTACCGGATCGACCGGGCCGACGTAATAAATCGCACGGCCCTTGAAATCCACCGGCAGCGGCTCGCCGCGGGCGACCATGTCGGCGATGCGCTTGTGCGCGGCGTCGCGGCCCGTGAGCATCTTGCCCGAGAGCAGCAGCGTCTGACCCGGCTTCCAGCTCGTGATTTCTTCCGGCGTCAGCGTGTCCAGATCGACGCGCTTGCTCGTTTCCGTGTTCGGCGCCCAGTGGACGTTCGGCCAGGCGTCGAGCGACGGTGCAGCGAGGAAAGACGGGCCCGAGCCGTCCAGCGTGAAGTGCGCGTGACGCGTCGCGGCGCAGTTCGGGATCATGGCGACCGGCTTGGACGCGGCGTGCGTCGGGTAGTCGAGGATCTTCACGTCGAGCACAGTGGCCAGGCCGCCCAGGCCCTGCGCGCCGATGCCGAGTGCGTTGACCTTCTCGAACAGTTCGATACGCAGCTCTTCGTTCCAGTTTTGCGGACCGCGCTTGATCACGTCATGGATATCGATCGGGTCCATCAGCGATTCCTTCGCGAGGACCATGGCCTTCTCGGCCGTGCCGCCGATACCGATGCCGAGCATGCCCGGCGGGCACCAGCCTGCACCCATCGTCGGGACCGTCTTCACGACCCAGTCGACGATCGAGTCGGACGGGTTGAGCATCACGAACTTCGACTTGTTCTCCGAGCCGCCGCCCTTCGCTGCGACCGTGATGTCGACCTTGTCGCCTTCTACGATTTCGTAGTGGATGACGGCAGGCGTGTTGTCCTTCGTATTCTTGCGACCGGCTTCCGGCGGCGCGACGATCGAGGCGCGCAGCACATTGTCCGGATGCATGTAAGCCTGACGCACGCCTTCGTTGATCATGTCGGTGAGGCTGCGCTTGGCGTCCCAGCGCACGTTCATGCCGACCTTCACGAACACGGTCACGATGCCGGTGTCCTGGCACAGCGGACGGCGGCCTTCGGCGCACATGCGGCTGTTGGTCAGGATCTGCGCGATGGCGTCCTTGGCGGCCGGGCTTTCTTCGGCCTCGTAGGCGCGACCCAGTGCCTGGATGTAATCGTCCGGATGGTAGTAGCTGATGTACTGCAGGGCACCGGCGACGCTCTGAATGACGTCGTCTTCTTTAATGACGGTAGACATGAAACGGCTCTCGACTTAGTGGGGACTGGTTTTTTGTACTGACTTGCTACGGCTGAATTCTGTTCAATGCTGCGCGGTCGCATACGCGGGTGCATGGCTGTCGTTCGTCATCTTGTTGACGTAGGCCATGACAACGGCGGAAAGCAGGAATGCGCAGTGAATGATCACTTGCCACATGATGGTGTGCGGCGTTTGCTGGGACGCATCGATGAACGTCTTGAGCAGATGAATCGACGAGATGCTGATGAGCGCCATCGACAGCTTCACCTTGAGCACACCGGCGTTCACGTGATCGAGCCACTCGGGCTCGTCGGGGTGGCCTTCCACGCCGAGGCGCGAGACGAACGTCTCATAGCCGCCGATGATCACCATGATGAGCAGGTTCGAGATCATCACCACGTCGATCAGGCCCAGCACGACGAGCATGATCTGGGTTTCGTCGAAGGTCGCGGCGTGCGTGACCAGGTGGAACAACTCGACGAGGAATTTGTAGACGTAGACGCCTTGTGCGGCGATTAGCCCGAGGTACAGCGGCAGTTGCAACCAGCGGCTGAAGAAGATGACGCGCGGCAGGGGACGCATCGGACGAGCGGTGCGCTGCTGCGCATCGGACGGGCGGCCGGGAGTCGACATGGCAATTTTGACGGGGTGTAGGCCAGCGCCTCGTGACGCAGGCTGTAGTTATCGGTTACGCAAATCGCAAGCAAAGTGCACTGGCACGGATAGCGCGGCGCGCTATCCGGCATGGGCGGCATTTTACAACGTCTTGGCGACGGCACCGCGTCCGATTCAGTCGCGGGTTGGCAATAGCGTCTTTCGCGATCCGGCGGACGGTAGCGCCGCGAGTACGATCCCTGCGACCGTCAGCGCCAGCGCACTGCCCTGGGCGACGGACAGTCGCTCGCCCAGAAATATCACGCCATAGGCGGTGGCCGCGACCGGCACCATCGCCGTGAAGACCCCCGCAAGCTGCGCGCTGACGTGGCGAATCCCTCGCATCCACAGGAAGAACGAAAAGACGCTCGCGGCGAGTCCGTACCAGACGATGAGGGCCCAGTGACCGGGGGTGAGGGCCGAATAATCCACCGCCATCAGCCCCACGATGCCCAGCGGTAGCATCAGCACGCCGCCGATCAGATGCGTATAGGCGCAGATGTCGATGGCCGAGAGTTCCGCCGCGAGGCGCTTCGAGACGATCACGTAAATCGCTTCGCAGACCACAGCCCCCAGCACCAGCGCGTTACCCAGCCAGGCGCCGCTGGTCGCATCGGACGTGCCGGACCCAGCCGCACCGTGGGCGTCGCCGCGCGAGGCGTTGAGCAGCGCCACTCCGGCAATCGCCAGCGCGATGCTCACGAGCGTGCGTCGCGAAGGGTGCTCGCGCAGCACAGCCCATGACAGCAGCGCGACGCAGGCAGGCAGCGTCGCGGTGATGACCCCGGCAGCGGTGGCCGTCGTCATGCGCACGCCGTAGAGCATGAGTAATGTGAAGAGAAACGTGCCGAAGAACGTCTGCACGAAGAGGTGACCCCATTGGCTGCGGGTGACGCGTCGCATGCTTGATGGCCGATAGCGCGGCGCAAGCGCAATGATGGCGATGACGAAGCGCCAGAGCGCGAAGGCGGCCACGGGCATGACGGCGACCATCGTCTTGCCGATCCCGACATTGGTGCCGACGAACGTCATCGCCAGGGCCAGCGCGAAACTCGGAAAGCGGGCAAACAGGCGGTCGGTGCCGGTCGGTGCGGCGTTCGCTGCCGCGGGGGTGGGACTGGATGTCTGAGGCGTAGATGTCGAATTCACGGGCGCTCCGGGCGATTCCGGGGTGGCGGGACGAGGGTGATAAGCGTAGGATTGTAGCGATTACGCCACACTTTGCTGCAATGCGACAACGCGTTTTGCGTGAGTCCCGCACGCAAGGCACGGGAGTCGAATGTACCAGTGTAAGGCGTTAGTAAGTCGCTCGTCTTAATGTGACGTTAGCGATGTGTTTTGGCTTGATTGCAATGGTATTTGCATATCCATAAGAGGGGACAACTCATGGCAGCAATTGAATCGGTATTGCAGGAGCAGCGCGTTTTCGCGCCGCCGCAGGCGCTGGTCGCCAAAGCGAACATTTCCGGCATGCCAGCCTATGAGGCGCTGTGCGCCGAGGCCGAGAAAGATTACGAGGGATTCTGGGCGCGTCAGGCGCGCGAGAATCTGGCCTGGCACAAGCCGTTCACCAAAGTCCTCGACGAGACCAACGCCCCGTTCTACACGTGGTTCGAAGACGGTCAGATCAACGCTTCCTACAACTGCCTGGACCGCCAGATCGAAGCGGGTCTGGGCGACAAACCCGCCATCCTTTTCGAAGCCGACGACGGCACGGTGACCCCGGTCACCTATCGCGACCTGCTTGCGCGCGTGAACCGCTTTGCGAACGCGCTCAAGGCGAAGGGTGTGAAAAAGGGTGACCGCGTGGTCATTTACATGCCGATGTCGATTGAAGGCGTGGTCGCGATGCAGGCGTGTGCCCGCATTGGTGCTACGCACTCGGTCGTGTTCGGCGGCTTCTCGGCCAAATCGCTCAACGAGCGCGTGATCGACGCTGGCGCAGTCGCCATCGTTACCGCCGACGAGCAGATGCGCGGCGGCAAGGCGCTGCCCCTGAAGGCCATCGTCGACGAAGCCCTCGCAATGGGCGGCTGCGAACACGTGAAGTCGGTGATCGTTTATCGTCGCACGGGCGGCAACGTCCCGATGCAGGCTGGCCGTGACGAAGTGCTGCAAGACCTCGTCGCCACGCAGTCGGACCAGTGCGAGCCGGAGTGGGTGAGCGCTGAGCATCCGCTGTTCATCCTCTACACGTCGGGCTCGACGGGCAAGCCGAAGGGCGTTCAGCACAGCACCGGCGGCTATCTGCTGTGGGCGTCGCTCACCATGCAGTGGACGTTCGACATCAAGCCGGACGACGTGTTCTGGTGCACGGCCGACATCGGCTGGATCACCGGTCACACGTACATCGCGTACGGCCCGTTGGCAGTCGGCACGACGCAAGTCGTGTTCGAGGGTGTGCCGACGTATCCGAATGCCGGTCGTTTCTGGGAAATGATCGACCGTCACAAGGTGACGGTGTTCTACACGGCGCCGACGGCCATCCGTTCGCTGATCAAGGCAGCGGAGCAGACGCCGGAAGTGCATCCGAAGAAGTACGACCTGTCGTCGTTACGCATTCTCGGGTCGGTCGGCGAGCCGATCAATCCGGAAGCGTGGATGTGGTATTACGAGAACGTCGGTCGCGGTCGTTGCCCCATTGTCGACACGTGGTGGCAGACGGAGACGGGCGGTCATGTGATCACGCCGTTGCCGGGTGCAACGCCGCTGGTGCCGGGCTCATGCACACTGGGTCTGCCGGGGGTTGCGGTGGCCATCGTCGACGAAACCGGTCAGGACGTGCCGAACGGTCAGGGCGGAATGCTGGTGATCAAGCGTCCGTGGCCGTCGATGATTCGTACGATCTGGGGCGACCCGGAGCGTTACAAGTCGAGCTACTTCCCTCAAGAGTTGGGCGGCAAGATCTATCTGGCGGGTGACGGTTCGATTCGCGACGCGAAGACCGGCTACTTCACTATCATGGGCCGTATCGACGACGTGTTGAACGTCTCGGGTCACCGCATGGGCACGATGGAAATCGAGTCGGCGCTGGTGGCGAACCCGATCGTGGCCGAGGCTGCGGTGGTGGGGCGTCCGGACGATACGACGGGTGAGGCGATTGTCGCGTTCGTGGTGCTCAAGCGTTCGCGTCCGACGGGGGACGAAGCGAAGCAACTGGCGTTGGAGCTGCGTAACTGGGTGGGCAAGGAGATCGGTCCGATCGCCAAGCCGAAGGACATCCGGTTCGGCGACAACCTGCCGAAGACGCGCTCGGGCAAGATCATGCGTCGTTTGCTGCGTGTGATTGCGAAGGGAGAAGAGATCACGCAGGACACGTCGACGCTCGAAAACCCGGCCATTCTGGACCAGTTAAAGCAGGCGCAGTAAGCGCGGGTTCGATTCCGTTGCGCCTGCAATGACGAAACGCTCGCGGCCCGGCGCGCACGGCAGCGTTGTTGCGCCGGAGGCCCACGATGCCAACGGCCTGCCCTCTGATGTCACGTCGGAGGGCGGGCCGCGTTCGTTGTTGGGGGATGCCGACATCGACTGGCATGGCGAAGCAGCCGCAATTGCGGCGCGTCATTGGCGTCGCACGTTGTGGCTTGTGGCGGTGCTAATGGCGATTGGTTTCGTTGTGACGTTCGTCCCTCAGTTCTGGGCGCGCGAGTGGGCGTCGGTGCGAATCGCGGGATGGCCGTTGCCGTTCTACATGGGAGCGCAGGGTTCGATCCTGATCGACATCGGTCTTATCGCCTTTTACGCGCTGATGCAGCGGCGTAACGACGCGCGCTATCGCGACGCGTTGATTCGATTGCGTCAGGAGCGCCGCAAGAGCCTCGGGCTTGCGGACGATGCGCTGGACTCTGCGATGGCGCTCGCCACATCACGCAGCGCAGGCAGTGCTTCTTCTCGCGCCGCCTCGGCGCAAACCTACCGATGAGTTTCACGCGCAGGTTGCTGCGCTACTACCTGTATTACACGGCGGGATTCCTCGCGTTCGTGCTGATGATCGGCTTGCTTGAGCGCGTCAACGGCCCGGGTGTGTGGATCGGCTACGCCTTCCTTTTCGTGACGATTGCCGTGTACGCGGTGATCGGTCTTATCTCCCGCACGTCCGACGCAGCCGAGTACTACGTCGCCGGACGTCGCGTGCCGCCGATGTTCAACGGCATGGCGTGCGCAGCCGACTGGATGAGCGCTGCGTCGTTCATGGGCCTGGCGGGCTCGCTTTACGTCTCCGGATACGACGGCCTCGCTTACGTCATGGGATGGACGGGGGGGTACTGTCTGGTGGCGTTCTTGCTTGCGCCGTACTTGCGCAAGATGGGGCGCTACACGGTGCCCGACTTTCTGGGCACGCGATACGACAGCAATCTCGTGCGTGCGTTGGGCGTCTTCTCGACGATTCTGTGTTCGTTCGTGTATCTCGTCGCGCAGATTCAGGGTGTGGGCCTGATCGCGTCGCGCTTTATCGGTGTCGAGTTCACGATCGGAATTTTCTTCGGACTGGCGGGCATTCTCGTCTGCTCGTTCCTGGGCGGCATGCGCGCCGTGACTTGGACGCAGGTTGCGCAGTACATCATCATGATCACTGCGTTTCTGGTGCCGACGGCGATGATCGGCCATCAGACAGGCAATGGCTGGTTCCCGCAGTTCAGCTACGGTGAGGCGCTGGCGAAGGTCGAGGTGCTGGAAAAGGAGTTGCGCAATTCTGTGCCGGAGCGAGAGGTGCGCGACTACTACCGGGAGCAGGCGGAGCAGATGCAGCGTCGGCTGGACGGGTTGCCGGATACGTTCTTCAGCGAGCGGGCGGAGTTGGAGCGGCAGTTGCTGGACACGAAGCGTCGCAACGGGCCGCTGCGGGATGTGAAGGTGCTCGAGGCGAAGCTGGAGGCGTTTCCGCGGGACGTGGGCGAGGCGCAGAACCAGTGGCTGGAGATGCGCAACCAGTACATCGAGCGCAGCGAGCCGCCGCGTGCGATGACGGAGCCGTTTCCGGCGCGTGACGACACGACGCGTAACTCGCAGCGTCTGAATTTCTTGCTGTTGATGGTGTGTCTGATGATCGGAACGGCGAGCTTGCCGCACATTCTGACGCGTTACGGGACGACGGCAACGGTGCAGGGGGCGCGTAGCTCGGTGGGCTGGACGTTGTTCTTTGTCGCGTTGTTGTATGTGAGTGCGCCAGCGTTGGCGGTGATGCTCAAGTACGACGTGCTGCTGCATCTGGTGGGGGCGCGCTACGACAACTTGCCGGGATGGGTGACGCAATGGCGTCACGCGACGCCGGTGCAACTGGATATCTCGGACGTCTACCGCGACGGTGTGGTGCAGTGGGGTGAGATCTGGATGCAGCCGGACATGCTGGTGCTGGCGGGACCGGAGATTGCGGGGCTGCCGTACGTGATATCGGGGTTGGTGGCGGCGGGTGCTTTGGCGGCGGTGTTGTCGACGGCGGATGGTCTGTTGCTGACGATTGCGAACGCGTTGTCGCACGACGTCTACTTCCACATGGTGGATCGGAATGCGTCGAGTCAGAAGCGGGTGACGACGTCGAAGATATTGCTGTTGTGCGTGGCGATGTTTGCGTCGTATGTGACGTCGCTGAAGCTGGGGAACATTTTGTTTTTGGTGGGGGCGGCGTTTTCGTTGGCGGCGTCGTGTCTGTTCCCGGCGCTGGTGCTGGGGGTGTTCTGGAAGCGGACGACGCGTCTGGGCGCGACGGCGGGGATGGTTAGCGGGTTGTTGGTGTGTGTGTACTACATCATGACGACCTACCCGTTCTTCACCCGCCTGACGGGCTTCGCGGGCACCCGATGGTGGGGTGTGGACCCGATCTCGGCGGGGGCGTTCGGCGTGCCGGTGGGGTTCGCGGTGGCGATAGCCTTCAGCTTGATGGGCAGACGCCCCAGCGAGCGCGATCGCCATCTGGTGGACCATCTCCGACGCCCGTAACGACGGGCGTCCAAAGGAATTTGACGCCGTATTTCACGAAAGAGGGTGAGATGTTGCCGTCGACCTGCTATAATGCGCGACCATTCAGGAGAGATGGATGAGCGGTTTAAGTCGCACGCCTGGAAAGCGTGTATAGGTTAATAGCCTATCGGGGGTTCGAATCCCCCTCTCTCCGCCACCAATATCCATGCGGGTTTCCGGGCAGTTTAGGAAACCCGTTTGTGTCACAGATCAGGTGTTGTGTCATTCAACCCGATTTCTTGAGCGGATTCACGCGCTCAGCCTTCCGACGATAGATGCGCTGCGTTGTCCTGCTATCCGCATGTGAAAGCAGGGCACGCGCTTGCTCGAGCGACTCGGCGTCGCTTGCTGCTTTTGCGCGTATGTCATGTTCCCCGAAGGGGATCGTCACCTTCGTTTCTGCCATGACTCGGGCCATGAAGTCCGCCCACAACGACTCCCATCCGCCGGCGCGTCCGTGGTCTTTGACGTAGCACTCCCCCTTACGCGTGCAGAACAGCCAGCGAGACTTTGCTACAGGCCGCGCGGCCTGTGCTTCAGCGACAGCGGCTCGCAGATCATCATTCCAGAGATATAGCGTGCGCTTGCCCGTGCTGTTCTTGGTCTTATGCCGTTGTACGTGAATGCCGTCATCGAGGAAATGCACGTCAGGCTCCAGGCGCAGCAGGTCGCCGCGTGACAGTCCGGTCAGCACCTTCACTCGGATGTATGCCTGGACCGACCGCACGCCGCCCAGCTTGCGCTTCGGCTCGATGGAAAGGCATTCGTCGATTTCCCAGTCTTCGACGTATCTGTCTCGAGGCTGCTTGCTCTTGAGGCGCACCTCATGTGCGAAAGGGTGTCGCTTGATGTAGCCCCACTCGACAGCCTTCGTAAACGCGTGCGAAAGCACCTCGATCTCATGCAGGGCGGCAGTGTATGCCTTCTCACGTTTTATGGTCCCGTCTGGAGCCTTCACCGCTTTCGTGCGCGCATCGGCGTACGTATAAATGTGATGTGGCTCGATGGCACCGAGCGGCCACGATCCAAACGTTGTGCGCAGCTTTTTCAGCGCTTGCAGGTTAAGGGTCTGGGTCGTGTTTGCCTTCGTCGGTATCACTTCGAGCGCGTAGCGGCTGAGCAGCTCGCCAATGTTGCGAGCAGGGTCAAGCGTGCCGATGCGATTCGCCCATTCACGATAGGCTTCCGCCAACGTCTTCCCGAGCCGGAATCGCTTCTTTCCATCCCAGGCACGCTCGAGTCCGGGGGGCACACGGTAGTAGTACGCGCCGTGTGTGAACTGCCAGCGGACTGGCAGCGGCTGGTTTTCCTTGTTTCGCTTGCGAGGCATTTACAGGGTGCTCCTATCGATCTCATAAGCGCGTTGCCGCGTCTGGGTTTTGGTCGTGCCGCCAAGTGCTTGCTCCACGTGCGAACGAAGCACCAGCAAGCTGCCGTCGGGCCTGACTTTGTGTTCAATGCCGAGGGCGGATAAAACGAGCGTCTGTGACTTATGCCGGACGCGTCCGGTCATCTCTCGGATCTCGCTTTGGGTCAGAAAAATTGGGCATACGGGCAAGCTCACGACACCTCCTTCGTGAACAGCCAGCACTTGATTGTTGTCGGTGCCGTGGGATTGCCGTCGCGTGCGTAGATCGCGCTTTTGACGGTCGTGTACTCGATGAAGCGACGGCGTTTGCTCGTGCGCAGCACCTGCTTGAGATCGCGGAGCAGGGGGATCTGCTGGCGCCTGTCGGCTGCGACCTGCACGAAGTGGTTGAGGTTCACCGCGATCAGTTCGGGATCGTGCGAGTGATTCAGGCGGGGATGGTCGGCACCGTCGAGATAGTCGAATGCCTCCCAGAACTCGCGCACCATTGGGTGATCGTCGTTAATTGCCTCCTGCCGCTCGCGCGCCATCGTTTCAATCTGACCGGCTAGTGCGGACTTCTGCTCGTCGGTGAGCGCTACGACGTAGCACAGGGCATCGGCCAACGCCATGAGCTGGCCGTGGTTCTTCGCGATACGCGTGGACTTGATGCCGGGCAGCGTGAGCAGCGCCTTTTCGTGGACGGCCGATTGCTCTTCCACTGTCTTGAGGATCTTTGCCTCAGCCTTCGCCGCATTGAGGATGAAGCCCGAGACGGCTTCGGTCGAGAGGCTTTCCAGAGTGATCGCAGCCTCTCGCGTGCGCGGCGTTTGACCGGACGTGTCGAAGTGCAAATGCACGATGCGCTGCAGGATCGGAGCGGAGGCGTTCACGGTGGCGTTTTGGCTGATGACGACAGCGCCGCGGAACGGAGGCTCGTACGTCTCGTTGCCGCCGGTCGCCATGCCTCGGGCGCGCACGCTGCGGCCGTTGTACGCCGTTTTCAGCTCGTCCCAATCAAACGACTTCACGTGTGTTTTGTCCTCGCCGATGCGCTCTCGGTCGGACTCGATCAGGACGACGGGTAGACCCGACACCTGGGCGAAGTTGCGTGCCCGCGCTGCCAGGGACGACTTGCTTGGGTCGAAGCCCTCGTAGTCGCGTCGGCCGAACAGCTTCCAGAGGAATTCGATCAGCGTGGACTTGCCCGCGCCAGCCTCGCCGACGATCTCAAGAAATGGATACGATTTCTGCGCGGCGCGGATCTGCTCGGCGAAAAGCGAGCCGAGCCAGTAGGCCAGTGCTGCGAGTCCCTTGGCACCGAAACACGTCCACAGCAGCTTCAGCCAGTCGTCCTGATACTCCTTCGCGTCGTCGTTGATGGAGAGCGCCACGGATTGATTTAGGGACTTTACGGCCAGCTTGCCGATCTCGAAAAAGTCTTCGCCGTTGATCTGGTGCACGCGACCATCCTTGATGGCGAGATCACCCAGAACGTAGCAACCGTGCTCGCGGCTGTAACCGATGAAGTCAATCGTCTCCACGCTCTTGATGTTGAAGAGCTGGCGCTCCATCATCCGCTCGAGCATGCCGCTCGTTCCGGAATAGACCGCACCCGGGGCGATTCCGAGCAGTCGCTTCTTAAACTCGCTGGCCGTGGAGATCTGCGAGCTGGAGAACGTGTTCTTCACGGCAGGGCCATCGTGCGGGAATTGCACGCGAAAGTAATACCAGCTCTCGTCGGTGATGCGGTTCTGTTGGAAGTACAAGGGCATCGGAAAGCAGTTAGCGATCGGGCGAATGCTTCCCGCCTGCTGCAACGCCTTTTCGCGCTTCTGTTCGTCGTTCATGTCTGCGGCGTGCGGGCCGTCTTCGATCTCGTCGCGAGCTTTGTTGTATCGATCAAGGTCGAACTTGAACCAGTACAGTCGCTTGCCGAATTCAAAGTCGAACTCTGAGCGGTGGCCGTCGCTGTGCGAGTACATGAGCATGCCCTTCTCGCTAGCACTCTTTGCGATAAGCACCGCGCCGTGATGGCGGTACTCAATCAAACCGTCCGTGGATAGACGGTGACGTTTCGCGTTGTCATGGTGCCTGTCGAGCAGGTGTAAGTCGCTCCAGTCGAGTTTGCGTCCTCCGCTCTGCGGGATCTGGGCGGCCGAACACCTCCAGCCTGACTCACGTGCGCGCTCGACGTGCTTGCGGGTAAAACTGCTGCCCGCAGCATCGCCGTCAAGTGCCCAGACGAGGGTAGGGCGATCATTTCCTGATTCAGACAACACCATTGCGAGGTCGCGAAGCGCATGCTCTGGGTAGTTGTTGCACGACATCAAAGCCACGGCCGCTATACCGTGGTGATGGAGGGCGATTGCATCGAAGATGCCTTCGACGAGCCAAAGCTCGCGGACGCTTTGAAATACAAGGACCGGCGGCTTCCACCATTGCCCTTGATATTGGAGGCCGGGATTGAAGCGCGCTTTCTTCTTGCCGAAGCGACCCGGCTTGTCGATGAGTCGCTCCCAATAGCCACCAGCAAACGGAAAGCGCACAGTCGACGTGCCCGCGTTCGCCTCGCGGTCGAAATACTGCTCCTGGGTGTACCACCCGCCGACAACGGAAACGTCGAAGCCGCGTGCCTCCCGCATGTACGCGTCGGCAGCTGCGTTGGGATTGGTTTCGGTGGGCGTCTGGTAGCGATCTGTCCAGCTCTCGAAGAGGTCGGGGTAGATCTCCTTCACGTGACCTTCCCACGCGCACTTACTCAGGCGACCACAACGAAGAACCCACGGTTGTTCGGCGTGCGTGTAAAGCTCCTTCTGGCCGCATTTTGGGCACACCCCTTGGCGCAAGTAGCCGCCGCGTTCCTTGAATTGGTAGTCGTTCAGAAGACGGGGAAGAAGTTCGTTGTGAAGGCTGTCGTTCATGGTCTTGTTCGTTAATACTTGGCGACTTCGTCGGGGTGCAATGCGCGCCAGCGCATGAACGGTTCGCGGATCTCACTCAAGAAAACTGACGCGGCCCTTTCGTCGGCATCCAGCTCGCGCCGCGAACCGACATTGCATTTGAGACGGATAAGCTCGACGGCATCATCCGGAGTGAATGCATGGCCAGAGATGTCCTCGAGCCACGCGAGAAATACGCGGTCGTTACACCAGATACCCGCGAGTCGAGCGAGGCCCTTCATTGGGTGTTCTCCTTCTCCGGATCAAGCGTGTCCGGCCGGAAATTCCGACAGCTCGACAACGAAGGGAACGACCAGGCTTTCCACGGTGAGGCCGAAGCCGTACGTCCAGCCGCCATCCATTTGCGGCAGCGGGCAAACCGTGGGCCGGTAGCCGAGGGCGTGTCCGGCATCGATGGCTTCCTCAAGCGTGCGTCCGCGATGTTCAAGCATGAAGCTCACGGCAGCGGCGGGTACGAGGAACTCGGGGAACGAGGCGGGTAAGCCGAAGGTGCGAATGTTCATCGCGCACCCCCAAGCCACGCGACGATGCGTGCTATTGCGCGACGAATGCCGCGCTGGCGAACATACGGGCCTTCGATGGTGTAGCCGCCAAGGGCAGAGCGGTGAATCAGGTCACTACGGATATTGCGGTGGCGCATGATTACTCCAGCTGTGGTTATTCGCGGTCGCCGGCGGCGAGACGCTTTACGTCGGGCCTGGTGAACTCGCGGGGTTGTGGCAGCGGCGGGGCCGGCCGGTTTAGGGCGCAGCGGGCGACGATTGCCAAAGTGGTTCGCATGAACGGGGAGAGCGCTTCGACCGGCGTTTCTTCCAGCCCCATCGCTCGTTGTGCGCGACGCAGCTCATCGGGCGAAAAAACATCTGCATTCATCGTTGTCGCCTTCCGTTCAAGAAAATTTGGGCAAAAAAATCCCCTCGCGCCGTAGGGGGCACGATGCGAGGGGCAACTCGGGGTGATTCGGTTTTGCGCGTTACGCGGTGCTGTTCAGCAGATCCAACTGTCGGTCGTCGTCATGCTTTAGCTTTGCCTTGCCCGCCGGGATGAACACGGTCGGGTCAGGTGACTGACTCGGTGCCAGCGTGTGAACTATCGAAAGCAACGCCATACAGGTGAAGGCGCATTCGACGTTCTCGCACTGGTAGTACAACTGGCTTGTCTGACGAGTCACGGTGCGGCTGGTGCGGATCTTCAAACGTTGCGCGCAGTGTGGGCAGCTCAGTTTCATTGCGCGCTTCCTTGCTTCTTGACTTCGTACATCGCGCGACGCCTGCCAGCGACGCGCTCCATCTGTTCACGCATGCGGGCCTTCAAAAGCCACGTTGCGGCCTCTTCGATGCTCGGCAGATTTAGCGTCCCGCGGATTTCTTCGATCAACTCCAGCTCGCTGTCGCTAACGGCAATTTCAAGTTCCGGCATCTGATGAGCGGCTCTTCGTCGACTTCGATTACGCAGCGTCGCGCGATACATTGCTCGCCAGGCCGAACGCTTCGGATGCCTGACGCAGCAGCAGCTGGCGGGCGAGCGTGGCCGGCTGTTCGCCGAGGTACTGCGCCATCGAGGTGATGACGGCCCATTCGGCATCGTTGAGCCGGAGCGTCATACGGTTATCGCGGATACTTTTCGGATCGGGATACACGGCGACCTCCATTCGGAGCGGACTAGGGGCGGGCGTCAGCTTGTGGCTCGTAGGCGGCTAGGCCGAGAAGAATGAGGCGTCGCGCCATGCTCGACGTCGAGCAATTTTCTGCGCGGGAGATTTGAAGGACGTTGGCGCGCTCTTCGGGCGTAAGGCGGGTGTAGATCGGCTTATCCGACATAACGCCCCGCGGAGCGCGGCGTAACGGCTTCTTTTCAGCTGTCATGACGATATACTTGGGAGAATTAACCTTGCACAAACACATTATTTGCAGAAATCTGCAATGTGTCAATATGGATTTGCAGAAATATGCAAATTAACGAACGACTCGCTGCAGAGCGAGAGCGTCTCCGGCTGACTCAAACTGAGATGGCGAAGCGGCTGGGCGTGGCTTTTCGCACCTACTGCGACTACGAAGCCGGTAAGAGCCAACCGAAGGCGGGCACACTTGCAGCTGCGAGGGAGATCGGCGCGGACGTCATGTACATCCTTACCGGTGAGGTGGGTGAATCGGCCCTGTCGCTGGAGGAAGCCAATCTTCTGGCGCGCTATCGAGAGGCGTCTGATGCCGTCAAGGCGGCCGCACTTGGCGCGTTGATCGGGGGCGCAGCGCCTGCCGGTGTCCAGCAGACTTTCCACAGTGGTGTGAATATCGGCCAAAACGTCACCGGTGATGTGACTGGTTCGAGCACGTTTGCCTTCGGCGCTGAAAAGAAAAAGAAGTAGGTTGTGCTTCTTGCCGCGTGGCGGCATGTATGCAGAAATTAGGAGTACTTGCGTTGTAGCGAAAACTTCAACGCGCGGTTTACTTGCCGTGCGTCATCTGAAGTGGACCGCAAATTGTTTACATTTGCAGTATCGTTCCGCCTCGGCTTAACAGCCACCGCAGTTCCGTCAACGGGACTCGACGTTTCAGCAACATTCAATGCAGTAGCGTGGATCGGCTTCGTCCTACGCGTAGCGTGCAATACGCCCATTTCGCAGCACATCGCGAAGCGGCGAGAGAAAAAAGATCAGTTGGGAATCGACCGACGCGTGAATGTCACCGTCGGCGGGGGCATTCGAGGATGAAAGAACAGCACTTCACCGGCGACGTGGGGCAAGTCGCGGCCGGCAATGCAGTAAGCCACACACACGGGCCGTCACAACGCAACGTCATCAACATTCATAACGGCGCGTCCACTGTGCCATCTGCACCCATTACTGAGTTGCAGCGACGGGCTATTGCCGCCAAGGTCTTCGAGGTTTCAAACGCATCGGATCTCGACACCATCGATATCTATCGGATCATCCTTGCCGAATTCGGGGCGGAGAAGATACGTGAACTTCCGAAGTCGGAGTATCGGGCTGCGATGGAGTTGTTGGCGCAGCTTGAGAAGGAGGCGGGTGCTGGACCTTCGACGGAGACTCGGGAAACGCTCACGGTCATCGAGGCTCATCCGCAGCCCGTGATCGCCCCAGTGAACTCAGAGTCCTATCAGGACTGTCCTCATTGCGTAGACGCCACCGCACGTGTTGATCATGCGATTCGGAAGATGAAGACCGCCCGCACTCTCGCCGGGGTGATGACATCTGCATTACTGGTAGTGCTGGTGGGGGGCGCGGTGCTGACATATACCGGCACGCCGAAGGCTAAATCACTGGTGCCTACTCCACCTGTTTGCCAGTTTGGTGGTGCCGCCTATTCCATCGGAAGCGTGGTTGCTGCGCAGGGCAGCAAAGCTCGGGAATGTAAGCCCGACGCCAAAGGAGCTGGTGCGCATTGGGAAGTGTCTGCGCAGCCATCGGTGAAGCGGTAGCTCAACGAGCGTCTTGTATGCGCGGTGCTTTGATGTGACCGGGGGCGAACTTCAGGTCAACGTTTGTGATGAACTTCGGGGGGGGAATGAACACAATCGCTGCTAACGACGACGAGTCGTCCGTTGCCAACGCGGGGTTTAAGTCGGATAAGTTGGATCGCTTAGGCTTAGCGGAGCACCTAACAAGATACATCTGTCGACTAAAAAATGGGGCCGTGATTGGTATCGATGGACCGTGGGGATCGGGGAAGTCCTGGTTCGCTCGGAACTGGCGCGACCGGTTGCGAAGCCAAGGTTTCAAAGTTGCATACATCGACGCATTTCAGGACGACTACACCGACGACCCTTTCACGCTTGTGGCCTCTGAAATCAACCTGCTGATCAAGAGTTCAGGAAATGATGGTGAGAAGCGGGCCAGAGCATTTGTGGAGAAGGCTGCCCGTGTAGCAACAGTGATCGCACCAGCAGCCGGCAAGATCGCAATCAATGCGGTCGGAAAAGTTCTTGGAACGACGGGAAATCTATCGGACGTTGGTCAAGATATCGCGACCGCGATTGCGGATAGCTCCGGTGGGAGTGCGGAGCAATGGATTCGCAAGAAGATCGAGGGTTATGTTGAGGACAAGCGTAGCCTAGCCGAATTTCAGAACGACCTGAGAGAGTTTTCGAAGCTTTCTGACAAACCCGTGATCGTAATGGTGGACGAGTTGGATCGTTGCCGCCCCGACTTCGCCGTCGGTCTGATTGAGCGAATCAAGCACCTATTCGACGTTGAGAATCTGGTGTTCGTGCTGCTCATGAATAGGAGGCAGCTGTCGAGGGCCGTTGAGGGTGTGTACGGGGTTGGTGATGAGGCTCCTGCCTACCTAAGCAAGTTCATCAACATCTACTTTCAATTTCCGGTCGCAACCGTTGCGCATGGATCACAGTCAGCGATTCGGCGATTTACCGATAGCGTACTAGCACAGTATGAGTGGTCTTCGCCCCAAACGCCTTTTGCCGATGCGCTTGTCGAAATTTCTCCTTTCGTAGATTTCACTCTCAGAGACATTGAACGTGCTGTCGCGTTGTATTCGTATGCGCATCCCACACGGCTCTCAGCTCGGGGTCTTACCTATATTGCAGTGCTCAAGGTGAAGCGCCCCGCCGACTTTCAGCGCATTGTTGCTGGCGACGATGGCGTGCACCTGTCGCTTTTCGAGTGGTTGATTGAACTCGAGAAGCGTGCGATTGCTGACGATCATTCCCACGCTCGAAAGCAGATGAGGATGGCAATGGCTATTCACTGGCCGTACTTAACTATTGCGGATCAGGAGAAGTATTCGAGCGAATTCAGCGCAGAGTTCAACGAACGATGGAGGATCGAAAAGCACTTCTGCACGCAGCTAGTACAAGCGATCGATATCCCCATCGAGTGACGGCCCAGGGATATTCATTCGACATTGACATCGTTGGTGTCGCGAGAGTAAAGCGGATTTTTTGGGAAGACCTTTAGGAGACCACACGTGAATCACCGTAGAACACCGAATGACAACGATCATCAGGATCATGACCGCAATAACGATCATTCTGATGACCGGAATGGCCGCTTCATCTATGATGACACGGGGCATCGCAGCGAACGTGTTTCGAACACGTTCCCGCCGCCGCCGCCGCTGGATTCTGGAGATGACAATGGGGATGACCAAGGCTGAACGAGATTGTCACGGATTGCTGTTCGACATTCGTCGGTCGATTCGATATCACAATCGACGTAGGGCGTTTTTTGATCGCCTCGACCAAATGACAAATATGCTTTCCGTAATTTTCGGATCGGCTGCCGTGTACGGAGTCCTTGAGCAGCAGTACAAGGCCGTCGCCTTGATTGCTGCCGGACTGGTGACCGCGCTGTCGGCGATCAATCTCGTTGTTGGATCGTCGCAGCGCGCACGCGCTCACGCAGAGCTTGCTCGCCGGTTTATCGGACTTGAGAAGCATATGGTGAACTCCGTGCATGACGATGCGCTGGCGTTGGCGGCTCAGTCGGAGCGACTGTCGATTGAAGCTGAAGAGCCACCGGTGCTTCACGTCCTCAATGTGTTGTGTCACAACGAGCAAATGCGCTCGATGGGATATCCGCCTGAGCGATTAGCAAAGGTTGGCTTCTTCCAACGCTTGTTTGCCCAGGTTTTCGATTTTCAACAGCACAAACTTCGTCCCGGCTCATAGGCAAAGTCCTCGCAAGTATCAAAACCCCGCCAGTTGAACGGTGGGGTTTTTTATTACCCGTCAGATTTCTCGTCCGGCACTTCTGTAGCCTTAATCTCCAGCTCGATCTGCGTCGTGAATCCGCCGTTTGAGTCGAGTATGTGCCGGGTCTTGGCGAGAAGCCAATCGGTGTTGTCGATCTGGGGCTTGAAGCCTCGCACGGACACCGGCACCTCGGGGAACAGCTTAGCGTTGCCGCGTGCGAGCGTCATCGAGAAGGTCGCGACGCCACGTTGTATCCGTTGCCACTCGGCACGCGCGGCGCGCAGCGCGTTGGTCTTGCTTGCGTAGGTGTGCCGCAGCTCCTTCGTGTTTCCAGTCGGCTCAACGACCGGTGCGAGAGGGGTCTTTTTCTTCGTCTTACGATTCTTCTTCGTGGGCTTCGGTGCACCCGTTGACGTCGAAGTACTCCCTTCGGCAATGGCCGTTACCACGACCTGTCCCTTCTTGGCCGCTCGCGTGTCCTGGAAATACGCGACCACGGAATCGTACGATTCTCGGTCTGCAACGGAGAAGTGATGCTGGTCCCCGAGCTGGCGGGTGATTGTTAGCGGTGAGAGCGGCTTACCCGATGCCGTCAACGACTGGCCCAGCTTCGTGAACAGCAGCTTGTCGGCTTTAACGGTGGCGATGGCGTCGAACATCTTGGCCACTCGGGTGAGGAAGCTCGCGTCAGATTCGCCGGTCTGGTCGATGTGCGACAACAACTGATTTGCCAGCGCCGAGGCGATCATCGCGCCCAGGTTGTGACGCTGGGCAATGATGTTGACCAGGTCGAGCAGCGAGACGTTGTGATACGACGATTCTCGCTTCTTCGTCAGACCGGAGCGCAGATCGGCGCTGCGTGCGCGTATGACGATGCGATCAGGTGGCCCGGTGTGGGTGATTTCATCGACAGTGAACTTACCCTTGTCGATTAGACCCTCGTGTTTCCACCCGAAGGCCACCGCGAGTTTCGCGCCGCGCGACGGCAGCTCGAGCGTGCCGTCGGAGTCGTCCAGTTCGATATCGAGCTGGTCCGCTTCGAACCCTCGGTTCTCCTCCAGAGACAAGCTGACAAGCCTGCCGGTGAATGCGCCCGTTATGTCCTTGCCATCCTTGGAGATGCGATAGACGGGCACGGGCACCATGTCGTCCTGTGCACCGAGCAACTTCCCCGCCATGCCCACGACACTACCAGCCATACCCACGGCACTGTCTGCCGGACCGGCGAGGCTTCCCAATGCTTCAATCACAGTACCTTCCCCACCACTTTGCCGACAGATCCGCTGACGACATCGCGGGCAAGGTCGCTTGCGATATTGCCCGCGAGGCTACCCACAACGCCACCAGCAACGCCACCGACCAGTCCGCCCACAGCATCGCCGACGGCACCGCTAACCAGCCCGCCCACGCCCCCCAAGGCTCCGCTCACGAGGCCACCGACACTTCCGAGAAGATCGCCCGCCATACCACCCAGCAGGCCCGTCGCGAGTCCCAGGAGACGCAGATCGTAGTTGTCCGTGCGTTTGAACGTCGCGGTGAAGTCGATGCGGCGGGCGGCACCATTGTCGAAAAACAGCGTGCTGGTGGTCTCCAGGCCCTCGAGCGCGTAAATGCCGTAAATGTTGCCGGTGCCCTCGAGTAGCGGCCACGCCTTACCCTGGGAGCCGAGCGTCTCGAGCATCTTGAGCGACATCCGGCCGCCCGTCAGCTCAGGCAGCAGCGTGCCGCGTAGCGTAATCGGTTCTTCGTCCGCGCCAAGAAATTGACGGGAAGGACGCAATCCGATGCGGGGATTCGCGGCATAACGCCAGTTGAGCTGGCGCGACAGTTCCTGGTAGGAGACGGTGCTCAGCGTGAATACGAAAAGCCCGTAAGCCATCATCATGATGCGTTCCTCAATCCATATCACCGAAGCGAGAGCGGGCGCGGGCGGCGTCCTTGCGCTGTAGCTCAATGATCTTTCGCTCGACCAACTGCGCGAGCTGCGACTCGTTCATCCCCGGTGCTGCGTGAATGTGGATCTCGTAGTGGTTGCCGGCGGCCGGCGCAGAACTCTTAAGCGGCGAGGAGATCGGCGGGCGCATGTCGAACGCCGTGCTTGCCAGAGCGGGCGAGCTAGCAACGATCGCCAGGCCGGCACCCGCCCCGGCGATCTGGCGTGCGAGCTGTTGAACGGCAGACAGTGGCCCGTCCTGGTTGCCTGTGATTCCCTGCTCGAGCCCCGCCATCGTGAAGCCGCCCAGCTCAGCGAATACGCGGCTCGGAGAGTGGATGCCGAGCTTCTCCTTGAACCAGGACACCGTTCGCTCGCCCAGCCCTACAACGGCGTCTTTGACATATGACGCCGCCGAGGTGATGCCGTTGGCCAGGCCTTGCACGATGTTGGCACCGAACTCGCTGAATTTGCTCGGCAGCTCCACACCGAACCAGCTCATGACGCCGGCGAACGCCCGGTAGAAGATGCCGAGCGGCGACCAGTTGAGAATCAGTGCGGCGACGCCGCCAATGCCCCCGCTGAACGCTGCCTTAATTTCGTTCCAGACGCCGATGAAGAACGCCTTTACCTGGTCCCAATTCCGATAGATGAGATAAGCGGCGACGGCGATGGCGGTCAGAGCGAGGCCAATCGGTGTCGTCAGTAACATGCGCCCCATCCACAGCAGCGAGCTGCCAACGAATCGAATGGCCCCACCGAGCAATCGCATGACGGTCGACAACACGCCGCCCTGAATGCCGGCCGCCTGCATCATGAATCGCATGACAGCGAGGGGGCCGAGCACTGCCGCCAAAGCGAGCATCGCTGGCCCGATGAGCAGCAGCGCACCTGCGATGCCGGCAATCGCCACCATAGCCACTTTGGCGACAACGCTGTGGCGTTCCATGAAACCCGTCAATCCCTTGACGACGCTTGAGAGACCCTCGACTCCACGTGCGTACATCGGCAAGACGCGGTCGCCCATCTCGAGCCACAAGTCGTGAACACGCGCGTGCAGGTCCAGCTCTTTGCCGGTCGGGCTGTCCTTTGCCAGCTTGTCGAGCGTGTCGATATCTGCCGCCCCACGATTGAGTTTGGCATTCTTGTGAATCTGCTCGCGCTGCAAGTACATCTGGCCGAACAGATTGGACGCGGTGCGATTAGAAAAGATGCCCCCGATGGCGTCGAGTACGTCCTGCTTTTTGGTCACGCCGTTGGCCGCAAGTTGGGGCAGCAGCACCTTTTCCATCCATTCGAATTGATTGGTGAGAAACAGCTCACTGCCCTTGATCGCTCCAGGGTTCACATAAGAGACTTGCCCTGCCTTATCGTGTTTCACCTTTGTCTGGTCAGAGATCAGACCCAACTTGTCCAGGTTCTGCGTGACCCGTTTGGTCGTGCGGCCTTGGTATAGGTTCTGATACGCGCTCATGAGCGCCGTGCCCACCCGGTGTCCGCCCATTTCTTGCACCAGTGGTTCGAGCTGGTTGTAAAAGCCATCCGACTCAAGGCCCTTGGCGGCGAGACCACCTGTCTTGATGACATTCAACCATTCCTCAGGGCCTACGCGTCCCCCCGTCGCGGTGAGCACTTTCTGCACCATATTGGCTTGATTCGCGAACTCCGCGTCGCTTGCGAGGCCACCGCGCAGTTCGATGACCTTGAGCATGTCCATGAACTTCTTGTCGTTCTCCTCGCCCTTTTCCGCACCGTAAAGCGCCTTGTTTGCGAATTTCATCTTCGCGAGCAGCGGCGTGACCATTTCAGCGTGATGTGCGTCCGCGAACACTGACAGTGCATCGCGCATGAGTTCGACGTTTTCCGTTCGGCTCGTGCCGTACGTCTTCAGTTGCTTCGCAAGCCCAATGGCCTCTTGAGAGTCCTTTTCGCCGAGACCGAGCGCGCGTACACGTTGCATCTCGGTGAACATGTGCTTAGCTTCTTGAAGCCCGCTTCTGACAGGCATGCCAAGCGCCGCGCCGGCGGCAGTGGCACCGACGCCAGCACCGGCCATTGCCCCGGCCGTCGAGCGCAGTTTGTCGCGCCGCTCGCGCGCTGCGCCCATACGCTCCTCTTGCTTTTGCAGCTGTGCCAGCCGCTCGCGCTGAGTGACCAATACGGAGTTGGTTGAAGCGATATCGCCACGTAAGGCGCGTTCATGTGAACCCAGGCTGCGCGTGCTGACGCCAGCTGCCGACAGGCGATCTCGCAACGCCTGGAGCTTCTGACTTTGCTGCTGGTGCTGATTGTTCAGATCGCGTGCAGCCCGCACGGCCGCATTGAACTCGCGCGTCATGGCGCGCGTGGGCGACTCCGTTTCCTTGATGCCGCGTGCGAGCTGCTGCACGCGCTCTTCGGCGGCGCGCAGGGCTGAGCTGGTGCCACGCAGACCCTTGTGGAGTTCGCGGAACTCGCCGACCGTCTTCTGCGTTTTCTCGAGTTCTTTGAGGCGGTCGCGTGTCTCCTTGAGACCACGCGACATCTCCTTGTTGGTGCCGAGAATTTTCCGCGTGTTAGCGGTCATCTGGTCGACTGTCTTCCACAGCACTTCGAGCTGCAGCTTTCGCCCTGCGTCGCTCATTCGTCGGTTGCTCCGCTACGTACTCGGGCGCGTTCGCGCCACTTGATGAGATCGGTAAGGCTCCAGTCATCCATTGCGGACGGCTGGAAGCCGAATATCACTGCAACGTCGGCGAAGGCGTCGTCGACGTCTGCTGGTATGCGTCGGCCTTCACCGATTTCGGAGCCAAAAAACCGGTCACCGCCATTCCGAGCTGCATCAGGTCTGCGGGGTCCATGCGGATGACTTCCTGCTCCGACAGCGTCGGTGTCGTGATGCGCGGGAGTACCTTGAAGAGTGTCGATACGTCCATATGTGCGAGGTCGACAAGGTTCACGCCGCGCAGCTCGCCGGCACCGGGTTTGCGCACTTCGACCTGGTCGATTTTGTTGTCGCCGCGCTGGATCGGGGTATCGAGGGTAATGACTTCTTTCATGATGAAAACTCCGGGGCTATTGAAGCGTAGAAGGGGCCGGTGATGAGCCGGCCATAGGGATTACAGGCCGATGGCCTTTCGCTGTTCTGCGAGCCGGTCGACGCCGTTCACCATCTCGATGAAGTTGACGAGATCGATCTCGACAGTGACCGTGCCGTTCACGGAGTACTTGAAGTACGTAACCGCCATCGTCGTCTTGAAATCGCTCTTGTCGCCAGCCTTGGACGAACCGGGGTCGATTTCCTTATAGCGACCGCGCAGCACGACCTCGATAGCGTCACCAGAGCCTTCGCTATCGTCGTCCTCGATGTAGCCGGCAAAGCGCAGCATCACGCCGTCGATCTTCGAGATGCCCCACTGGTCGTACACCTGGCGCATCGGACCGGCGTAGGTCTGCGATGACTCCATCTTCTCCATGCCCAGGTCGACCTCGACTTCGCCGTTCATGCCGCCGGTGCGAATGGCCTCGACTTTGCGGGCGAGCTTCGGAACCGAGAATTCCGTGCATTTGCCCATCCAGTTTTCGCCGTTGTGGAAGACGTTGAAGTTCTTGAGAATTTTCGGCAATGCCATGTTCGTTTCTCTCTAGTGACGTCGATTAGGCGGCTTGCGCGACCTTGGCCGCGAAGTCGACCAGGTATCGATCGGTGATGCGCTGACGGAACTGGAGGTTCTCCAGCGGCGGGACCGGCGTGTAGTCGTAGTCGATGAACAACTGGCCGCTCTTGAGCGTCTCCTTCGTGTTGGCCGTCTCGTCATACCAGGCAGCTCCGCCGATCAGATAACCCGCATTGACCATCGAGCGAAGCTTCGCGTTGATGCTCTCGATGATGTCGCGCGCCAGCGATGGGTTCAGCGGGCCGTCGACCGCCCAGAAGTGCGCCTCGGCCATCGTGTCGGCGAGGATCTGCGCGGTGCGGGTGTAGTTCTCGAAGGCGAAGAGCGGATCTGCCGAGCAGGTGCGCGAACCCCAGAAGCGGAAGCCCATGTGATTGATCAACGTGGTGACGTCGTGGCTGTTCAGGAAGCCGGAGTCGGTCGATGGGTCTTGCAAGTCCCAGAAGACGTCTTTCGAGAGTCCGGTGACACCGTTGACCGGCACGTTCGAAAGCGTCTTGTGCCAGCCCGTCTCGTTATCGATCTTGGCGCGCATACCGAGTGCACGCGCAACGGCGTAGGCCGATGCTTCGGCGTTCTTCGTGGTATCCCAGCTCACGAAGTCCGGCCAGATCAACATCGTCTCGCGTGCGCCGAAGTTCTCGCGATAGGTGACGACTTCTTCCTTCGTCGCACACTCCCACGCCGACGCGTATTGGAAAGCGCGAAGCTTCTGCGCCAAGCCGGTCAACTCGGACGATACGGCGAGGCTGTCGAAACCGGGCACGCCGAGAATGCGTGGCTGCACACCGACCTTGTTCTTTGCCGAGAGCAACGCTTTCATGCCCGTGTATTTGCCGTCGGCAGACGTGCCGCCGATGATGGCCGAGGTGGTCTCGGCGTCGGTAGCCCCTTCGGCCACGCGCACGATGACGGTCGCACAGTTGGTCTGGTCGGCAATGGCGTCGAGCGCCGGCGCGAGCGTACCCTTCGTGCCCGCCTTGGCGAGAGCGGCCTGCACGTTGGTCTTCAGAACCGGCGTATTGAGCGGATATTCGGTCGCATCGGCATCTTGAGACGTGACCACCATGCCGATGACGGCGGTTTCGATGGTACGAATGGGACGCGTGCCATCGTTGAGTTCAAGCACGCGTACGCCGTGGTGATAATCGCTTGGCATTCAGATCCTCCGGAGGTGTTGGAAAGCCTGCCGGTAGGATCACTCGCGCTCGCGCGAGAAGCACGTGTTTAATGTTGTCGTGGACTGACACACAACAACTACCGAAATCGGTGACGCTATCATTACGCACCACACGTTTATCGGCACCCAGAAAATGGACAGCTATTACACACTTCCCTGGTTTACACGTCACAGCGTACTGTTGGCTGTATTCCTAATCGCAATACTTTCTTTCCACATTTTCCTGGTCTATGCGCCAGGGTTTCGGCTCAATAAAAGAGGATGGAAGCTCACCGAGTATGTCTATCTATTTGTCGGGGCTCTCGGGCTTTTCTGGGCAGTTACCAACACTCGGGTGTACGTTGCGCACAACATGTTAGAGACGGCAGACCATAGCGCTAGAAGCAGCTATGATTTTGTCAGGTCGGATATTGGCTCCACCTATGTTCGGCAAACTTGCAGGACTTTCGTGAAGTCTGAGTATTCGCCACCAGAACCCGCGTTTTCCCTCTCCCAGCGTCAGTACGACGCCGCGTGCGAATGGTTTAAATCCTTCGCAAAACGGATGCCGGCGCAGCCGCCTGCGTCCGAGTCAGATTTTTCCGCGATCTTAGCCGACTATCATGCTCATCCCTCGTCTTCCGACACCGAAGTCAAGGACATTTACAGCTTGGCGGAAAGTCGTTTGAATTGGGTCTTGGACGCATATCGGCAGCGGGAGGAAGTGAAAGCAGAGGCTGAACCATCCATGAATGAGAGAGTAGCCAGTGTGCTCGCGCCGTTCCTGCTCGCCCTCGCGATTGCGCTCAGAATTACGAAGGTTTCTGGCGAACTTCGGTTGGAGCGAAGGGACGCTGAGGGGCGAGATACGCAGAGAAAGCAATGACTTTATCGGCCATCTGGTTCTCATCTTCATGCAGTTGATCTGTTGGTTCGAAATGCACGCAAGGGAACGGCCACTCACGAAACGAAAATGGCCAGTTCCCCTGCAGTTATATTAGGCTTTGTCAGCGTCTAGAAAGTCGCCTAACCATCCGGCCAAGAAGATGAAGAAGGTTACGAGCAAGCATCCCGTCGCCGACCAGCCATTGCCAGCCGTTGTCTCGGCGAGTGCACCAAGAATCCATCCGAGCTGCGCAGCGTGCCAAACGAAGCGATTTGCGAGTGCATTTTCCATGTGATACTCCGCATACCGGGAGCGCACCATTGCTCTCCCAGAGAGTATAGAAAGATCGCAAACGTCACTCACGCGACCGAACCCAGTAAACGAAGCCGAGTCTCGGCAATGTCCGCATAGGCCGGTTCCAGCTCGCAGCCAATCCAAAAATGCCCTGCGTCGCTTGCTGCTTTCAGGAAAGTGCCACTGCCGGCGAACGGGTCAAGCACCGTGGAGCCGGGAGGAACGAGACGGACGACCTGGCGCGCTAGTTCCTCGGGTTTCTGCGTCATATGCTGTTTCGGACGCGGAAGACGCTCGGAAAACACGCCGGGCAGAAACGTTCCCGATTCTTTCGGCAGGCTCCCACGCGAAGCCCAGACCATGTATTCCGCTTGAGCAGCGAAGCCGCCACGGCGGGGCCGTGCGCAGCCTGGCGTCTTATCCCACACGGCCACGCCATGCCAGATGAATCCGGCCCCCTGCACCGCATCGGTCAGGCTGGGCAATTGACGCCAGTCGACAAAGCAAACGAGGTAGCCGCCGGGGCGCGTGATGCGATACGCCTCGGCCAGCCACGTCATGCACCAGAACGTCCACGAACGCTGGTCCTTGTTGTCGTGAGAGAAGTCTGGGTAGAGGCCGTTCGAGCTGTTGATGTACTTCTCGCCAGGCGGGCGCGCACGCGAACCGCTATGCAGCCCGCCAGACGAGTACGGTGGATCGGTGAACACCAGGTCGATGCTCTGGTCGGGCAAGCGCCGCATGACGCTCAACGCGTCTTCACGGAATACGCGATTTAGAAAATCAGCGAGATGCTGGGGGCCCTTGTTGCTCATGTGAGAGTGTCCTCATATCCGACGCTCTGTGGCGCGCTGGTATGGGGCTCTCGGCCCTCAGAAAATTCAGCGTGCCGCAACGGGCACATTTGATGGAGAGGCGAACGTACTCGCCTTCTCCGAGCTTGCGGTTGCACGAACCGCAGCGGATCTCCTGCATGGAATAGCCTTGCACAATTGTGGTAAGGTTTCGCGGCCTGTCGACAGGTGGCGCGGCCTTGCCAAACTTGCAGGGATGTTCTGCGAGGGCGGGGCGTGCCGGGTGTTAGCGCACCAGGCACGCCGCCGCGTCTTTTCTCTCCGGCCTATCAATACCCTGGCCGAATGAACCAAGCTTGCACGGATTTCGGCAAGGACTCCTCGAAGTACAGCGAATATCTCGGGTCGTCGCTCGGAATTGCTCCCTGATTGGGATAGCTTTCGATTTCCTGTGGGTTGCCGAAAACCCTCACAATCTTCTGTTCGGTGCCGTCTTCGAATTGGACGTGAACGATGGATGCCATTTTGATTGCGCCTTAGAACGTATATCCGCTTGTCGACATGGAAAACGACGCAGCACTGCCGCCGCTCAACGCCGTCTGGTAGTAGATGGTTTGTGGCGTGACAATATCGATGTCAAACGATGACGATTCGACGCCATTGGCGATTGCGATAGTCCCGGACACCTGGCGCTGTCCAACACCGTTGCTCGATGACGAGAATTGCATGTTCATGTACGCGCCGGCGGATGCGTTAGCGACGCCAGCATTGCAGGCAACTGACTTTGCATTTTTGGGGACTGCAATCGCGATGTTGAGCGGCGTAATTGCCGTCCAGGCCGAAGCGGCCAACACTCCAACGGTTGCAGTGAGTACCCGACGACCGATCACAGTGGCGGCTTGGAATCGCCTCGATCCATCAGTCGGAAGAACAGCGACGAGCGCTGACGCCGTGAAACCCTCGGGCATGTAAGCTCCAGTGTAGGTCTCGGTGACGGCCGTCACAGTAGCGTTTTGCCCCAGCGTGCCTCTTGCATCCGTGTCGGGGTTGAAAATCTCGTAGTAGGCAACGAAGCCGCTAAGCGGTGCGGCTCCCGTATCCATTCCATTCACGCCTGTTTTTGACAGATCGAGCGTGCTATTGATTTTCGTAAGGCAGTAGCGCAGTCCGCCGAGTGCGGTTTGAACGGTCAGTTCGTCGGCTGAGAATGTTGCAGACGTTGTTGGTGCATCGATGACGATCTTCGCATTCCGCGAAGCTCCGACGACACCGACAATCTGACCCAACTGGGCAGCATGATCTGTTTGGGTTGCCTGGGCCACCTTAAAGGCGTTTTTGGTTGATCCGCCAATTGCCGCGAACCGAGCATCAGCTTCGTTTTTGGTGTAAGCATCGCCCTTCATCGCGTATTGCGTGTGTGGATCGGCAGCGTCTCCGTGCGTTTTCATCGCGACGGCGAGGGCCTTGTCGGCATATTCACGGGTCGCAAGGATGACACTCGGATCAATCTTAAGCTCGACATTCACGCCGCTGGAGTTGATGAGGACCATCCGCACGGACTGCGTTTTGCCGGAGCCTTCGGGCAGCGTTGGCTTGTATGTCGGTGGGGCATTCGAGACGTAGCACAGGTCTCCGTCTTCATCGAACAGCCCCAGCTCGCGAATCCACTTCCCGCCCTCGGTCTCGGGAATGACTTGTTCAGCGATGAGTTGCGACGGGGCTTTCGGGTCCACGTCGAGGGAGTTCAGCGCCGCACGACGCCACTCTCCGAGCAGCGCTTTCTGGCTCGTCTTCGGGGTGGGTACGGGGGCGTTGTCACCACCGCCGTCGCCAATGGCAAGCGCGACATATTTTCGCGGCAGGCCGAGGGCTTTTGCGTTTGCATCTTTGGCGTTGCCAACGTCGGTGGCAATAGCGAAGTAGGTCGCAGTCATGGGTAGACGGTCAGGGTTTCGATGATGTGAACGGCAGCGCCGACGTAAGTCGGGCCGTCAACAGCGACGGCTTCAGGGGTGTACGGGTAGACCGTAAGCTCTTCGCCGAAATACGCGGCGGCGCCGTTGTACTGATAGCCCCGAATCTCGAGGCTGATATTCATTCCTGTTAGATGGCGGCTGGCGGGCTTTACGTCGTCAATGACACGCACCAGCTCGTTGAACATCTCGTCGGTGATGCCGGTGTCGAGTACTCCAATGCGCAGATGGAACGTGCCGCGCCTGCCGACGGGCTGTTCCTGCCACCACTCGATGACTTCAATGAGGTAGCCCATTGGCTCGACGGCACGACGTAGGGCCGTGATGGTGCCCTTGCGCTTATGCAACCAGAAGCTCTTGCGGATGACCTCGCGTTTGGTCGCCTCCGGCCAGGCTTCGTCCCAGCGGTCGACAGAGACTGTCCATGCCAGGATCGGTAGGAGGGCAACAGGGCACGTGCGCAGGTTCCACAGATCGCGTAGCGGCACCGGTACGCGCTCAATGTCGGATAGCGCGACCGCTACAGCACGCTCTAGCGCGGTAGCGTTGGCAGGGAGTAGCGATTTCTTCATTGCGCCGCCACGAGTTCAGCCGAGACCGAGCCGAGCAGCGTCCCGTCTTCCTGTTTCAACCGTAGCGTGATGCGCGTGCAGATCGCTGCCTCTTCCTTATTGCGGGCGATGTTCTCCGGCGGCGACACGATCTCGACGTTGTCCACGCCTTCGACGCCCAGCGCCGCGTCGATCTTCGCGCGATAGATGCTCTGGCCCAGGCGTCGACGTGCCTTGGCATACGCCTTGGCGTTGGTCATTGCGGCGGGGAGCAGAAGCGCTTTCTCTGGACTGGAGTCTGCGACGATAAGGTCCGCGTCAATCTCGTAGAGGACGACTCTTGCGGCCTGCACCGTGACGCGGTCGCCGACGGGGCGCAGATCCTCTTCACTGAGCTTTTTCCTGACGGCGGCAAGCGCCTCCTCGGGAACAGTGCCGTCGTCGGCCGCGCCTAGGGCGGTGATCAGGATGTCGCATGGCTCCGGACTCACACATGATGCGTCCGCCACGCGTCCGTCCGCCGAGCGTGAGTGAAACTCGTACGCTTTCGTCGGCCCAGCGATCGATAGGCCTTCATAGGCGTTTTGAGCGCGCTCAAGCAGCGCGTCGTCGTCTTCGCCGACGGCTTCGACCGGAGGGTTTGCGTCGGGGTCGGCAGGGACAATCGTCAGCCGTTCAACTTCGAAGAACGCCACGAGGTTCTCAAGGTCATTGCCTTTTGCGTACGGCAGCATGACAGCCTTGGCCGCTTCGTTCACGCGCTGGCGCCACCCCGTTTCGCGATAGCTGTTTTCCTCAAACAGCTTGGTCAGCATCTCGGACTCAAGCTCGAGCGTCGCCGCGACGGTCACTCGCATTTCCTCGGGCACCAGCAAGAGCAGGCTAGCCTTTCGTGCATTCAGGATGGTCTCGAAGTCGAGCGGCTCGACGACATCCGGCGCGGGCAGCTTCGAGAAGTCGACTAGGGCGCTCATGCAGCACCTCGCCCCAAAGCGACGCTTGCGGACACAGGCGACGAGTCGCGCCCGCCGTCGATACGGTCGGCCTCAAAATCCACGGTGGCCTTGCCGATGTCGTCGCCGGTGCCAATGTTGAACGTGAGGCGAGTGAGAGACAGGCGCGGCTCCCAGCGCGTAATCGCCAGGACGCATGCAGCCTGAATCAGCATTCGGGTGTAGTCGTTGCTCGGCTGGTCGATCAGCTCGGGCACGATGGAGCCGTACTCACGTCGCATGACGCGCGAGCCAACGGGCGTTGTCAGAATGTCCGACACGGACTGCTTGATGTGGTCCAGGTCGCTCAGATTCGAGCCGTCGACCTTGTTGATGCCGAGGTAGCTCATTGCGGCCCCCCTGTGTTGTCCCCGCCCTTCTGAACGTCGCGGTGGGTGTGCGTATGCACGACGACATTGTTCGAGGACAGGTTGCCGCCCTGATGTGTAAGGTCGCCCTGGATGACGGTCTTCCCACCTTCGCCACCTTGTCCAGACATCCCTCCGTTGTAGGTCAGCAGTTTTTCGACGGTGAGCGTGCCGCCCACGTGCACGTCTCCCGTGAAGTTGGCCTTCGGGAAATCCACGGTCGCGAGTTCGCTACCCTTAACGGTCGCCGTTTTCATACCGGTGGCATTGAGCGCACTGGTGGCGTCGTTGTAGACGATGCGCGCGCCGTCGGGGAAGTCGATCAGGAACTCGTTGGGATTGTCGGACGGTGAGAGGATGAGATCAGACGGCAAGCCACGCAGCACAATGCCGTTGCCGGTCTCGCCGCTCGGGGAAAAGACCGTGACCTGCTCGTCTTTACTCAGCGGCGACCAGATGCGCACGCGACCAGCGGCCGGCTGAATACATGCGAGCCAGTCGGTCAGGCGCTCGCCAATCCGCACGCGCACGCGCAGCGGCTTATAGGCGACCTCCGCGACGGTGCCCGTGGCGATCAGATTGGCGATGAGTCGGTTGTGTTCGGCATCCATGAGAGCAGGATGCCGCGCGCGCGGGAGAAAGGCACGCGAGTGCTGTTGTCTCGACAATGGCGACAACAGTCCGAGAGTACTGGTCGTAAAATGCTGTCTCAGTCTGCACTTCTACCGTTGGGACAATTGCATGGAACAGTTGATCGAGATCGGATTTCAGCCCGTGGGACGGTGGATGCTATCCGAAGATGGCGCACTAAAGGCCGAAGTCGACATACACGCGAAGTTGCACAAGAACGTGCTGTATGCGTTTGTCGTAGAGGGTCAAGTGATGTATGTGGGCAAGTCGACTACGGGGCTTCGGCAGAGATTTCAGTCATACGCTACGCCCGGCAAAGATTCCAGCACGAATGTTCGATGCCATCAACATATCCGGGAACATGTCGAAAAGAACACCCGTGTCGAAATCCTCTCAATGGCGGACAAAGGTCTGCACAAGTATGGCTCGTTCCATCTCAACCTTGCGGCGGGACTTGAGGACAGCATCATCGCAATGCTTAAGCCGTCATGGAACGGGGAAAGAGAGGTGCGTGAGGCCGTAGAGCGGGAGCAGGTTACCGAAGCGCCAGCCACTCTCGCGGAGCTAGTTACCGACTCTTTCAGTTTTAACTTGGCACCGGCATATCGAGACAACGGATTCTTCAATGTTCCCGTTCGAAGCAGCAGGCTGCTTGGAAATAACGGCGAGACGCTCGAGTTACTTCTCGGTGATGATCCGACTCCTCAGTATTCGATTGTGAACCGAACGTCCAACAAGAATGGCTCTGTACGTCTTTACTGCTCGCAGCCTTTGAAGCGTTGGTTCAAGAACATTTCCCCCAACACTCGAATTGAGGTCGACGTTGTTTCGCCATTGAGCATTCATTTGCTCAATCCCATCTCAGAGGGATAAATGCTTGAGGATTAGGTCAGCAACTGTCTCTCGGTCTCCATCGGTGATACCAAGAAGCTCACGCGCCGCGTATTTGACTGTCGGGCCATTCCGCTCGACTCGATCACGAAGTCCGAAGTGATGCACGCGCGCGATGCGCTGTACTTCACCGGTGAATTTCACGACGGCGCTATCTGATGTGGCCTCTATCTTGAGGTAGCGCGCTGTGCGAATCTTGGTGAACATCTTTCGCCGCACGCGTCCGGCCTTGGCCCGCATCTGGGGCTTGCGCGGCTCATAGGCCGTGCCGTCGGGATTCGTCTGCGCGGAGATGCGCGCTTGCTGCTGACGGCGCAGCTCTACGGCAATTTGACGGGCGAGCGTGCGACGCCCGGTCGGTTCGAGCGCGTTGAGCAACGCCACCGCCCATGCGTCCAGCTCGCGAATGTCGCCCGCCATCAGTTCATCCCAAGGAAGCCGCGCACGGCGTCGGAGAGCATCGGCTCTTCACGGTAGATCGCCTCGGGCTCGCCCTCGACGTATTGCACATCGACCGCCTCGGTCAGTTGGATTTCGATAGAGACGTCGGCGGCTTCGTCGTTGAGAATGTCGGCCTCAAACTTGATGCCGTCGCGTTGCCGCTCGGGATTCGACAGCAGCTCGGGTTGCCAGTCACGGACCCACGCGATTATCGGCATCATCAGCGTGGGCGAGTCGAAGGGATAGTCGGTGACGATGAGGTTCAGCGTGTAGCTGTAGCGAAACGAACCGCCTTTCGATCCGATCTTGCCCGCTTCGCTGCTGGCCTCGAGCCGACCGTGGTCGACAAAGATGTGCAGCTTGCCGGGGTTCTGCCGGAGATAGGGGTTGTTTTCCACCAGGGCGGCTCGTAACGCGTTGGGCTTCTTCACTTGGCGACGCTCTCTTCTTCGATGCTCACGTAGGGGCTACGACGCAGCTTGTCGCGCAGGGCGTCGAAGCGGGCGGCGAGTTCGTGATAGGCGGTGTAGTTGTCGGCAACCGTTGTGGCGACGGCAGAGAGCGCAACGCCTGAGGGTCGCGCATCAGAATCGCTGGGATCGTCAAGCGCGGTGTTGGCTGCGGCTGTGTCGTGCAGGCGCACAAAGCCGACAGGCACAGTGCAAGCAGCATCAGCTTGGGCAGTGACATAGACGGGTACCTTCTGGATGATCGTGTCGCCCTTGACGCGGACTTCCCGCACTCGGTCGACGTACTGCGTGATGACAACAGGGTTTTCGCGCGCATCGTTCAAATCGACCTTCAACTGCTTCACCTCTTTCTCGGCTGCGCCGGCGCGACGCACGGCGGCGTCGAGCCGAAACTGTTGGACGGAGAAGATGAGGGCAGCGCAGGCAAGCGCCAGCAATGCGGCCAACGCCTTCCCCGCCGGCGTCATGCCGCCACCTCCAGCGCCTTGTACTTGTCGTACGCGCGCGGCAGCTTCACGTCGTAGAGGTTCTGCGCGTAGGCAGGGCCGTTGTAGATTTCGGCAACGGTGGTCCACTTCTTCGCCCGCAGGGCTTTGAGAAGCGCCGGGTCTGCCATTAGGAAGCGAACGAAGGCGTCGAGATGCGCCGCCTCGCCCGTGCGCATGAGATCCACGAACGCCTCGACGCTCTTGTAGCCGAGACGTTTCCAGTGGTACGCCATGATCTGAAATGCGCCCCAGCTCGCTGACGACAGCGCGCACGCACGTTCGATGGTGCATGCATCAGCGAGCCGCTTATGCTCGCCAGCACCGCCCACGTAGCCGCCTTGCTTCGGGTTGACCAGGTTCGGGTAACGCTGCGCGAGCGCCGGGGCATCCATCCCGACCGCCCGGACTTCGCGGTACATGATGTGGCGCTCGTACAGAATGATCGGCCGACCATCGGACAGGAACCCACAGCCCCGGCTCTCCACTTCGTTGACAGCACGTACAACGGCCAGCTCGACGCCGAGCTTATCGGCGGCCGCTACCAGGTCGGCGCTGGTCAGGTGCCCCGGTGTGCGTGCGCCAGCGACGAGCGCTTGCTGCGTCTTCGCGCCGGCGATGCCGTCGACCACAAGGCCGAAGTGCTGCTGCACGTCCATGACGGCGCGGGTGGTGGCGGGGCCGAACCAGCCGTCGGCGTCGATGGCCGCACCGAATGCCTTGAGCGAGATTTGAAGGGTGCGCACGGCCGCGCCGTGACTGCCCTCGCGAAGCACGTTATCGAGCGGTGTCATTGACCTTCCTCAGAATTCGAGTGATGGGGTTTTCTTCGCCAGCGCTGCACCGGAACAGATCCACCACGTTGCCGCGTACGGCGAACATGGCCAGGCACAGCACCGCGTCGATTGCCACGGTGGTGACGTCGACCGCAGGGTGCGCACCGAAGATGACGCGGATCGGCACCGAGGCGGTCGCGAGCGTCAGCGCATAGGCGAGCCAGGCGGCGGCTGGTCGGTGACTGCCTGCCGCGCGCCGGAACAGCATCAGGCGCACGGCAATCGCGGCACAGAGCGTCGCGTTGATGATTTCGAGGGTGTTCACGATTTCGGGCCTCCCCTGAACGTGTCGAGCAACTTGTCGGGGTTCTCCGCGCGGCGGATGAGCCAGAGGAGGAGCTTGATGACCACGGCGGCAGCGACAAGCGCACCGACCGCCGGGTTGACGGCAATCCGGTCGGGCAGTCCCCAGCCGAGCAGGTCGGCGCTCAGCCTGGCGGACAGACAACCGGCCACGAAAGAGATGAGGAAGAACGCCAGGCGCTTGAACGGTGCCAGGTCATCGGAGGCCAACACGAAGACGCCAGCGCCGGCAAACGCCCCCATAACCACGGCGGCATCGACACCGGGAAACAGGGAGATCAGGGCGACACCGGCCGTGGCGACCGTGGCGTTGGTGGTAACAGGTTCAGTCATGGTCAGTCCCACAATTGCACGGTCTTTTTCTCAGCCTGTGCGGGTTGGTCGGGTAGATCGATCGGATGGCCGTGAGGCAGGATGGGGCCGAGGTCAGCCAGGCCGGGGTTTGCCGCGAGCGTTGCTTCGACCACGCCTTGCGTGCGGCCGAATACGCGCCAGCAGATCGCATCGACGGTGTCGTTCTGCATCGCTCGCACGCGCATCAGATCAGCTCCACCGTCGAGCGCGTCGCGCCGGTAATGTCGTTGATGGCCCATTGAGCGTCGCGGCGCAGCTCGTCGGCACCTGGCCGAGTCACGTCGTCTTCCTTCCGAGCGGTGGCCGTCGCGTCGAAGTTCCGGTACCGCTCGATCAAACTGGCGTGCGCCCAGCAGAAAACCGCGCGTGTGTACCGAAGCACATGAGCCGTCGAGCCTGCGACTTCTGCTACCGCCTGCCCTCCGACCATCTTCACGTCGGCAAGCGTTGCGCAGCCTTCGGCGATGCGCTGCGCGCGCCAGCTCGACAATGCCCCGTTGACGTACAAGATCGCCTCAATGACCTCGGACTTCAGGCGCGGCTCCGTGACGGTGCCGTCGAGACGTTGCGTGTCGCGCATCGTCGTGAGGTCGATATCCGGGAAGAATCCGTCGTTCTTGACGGTTTCGCCGGCGTCGGTGGTCGGTGCGGGTGCGAGGAAGGACATACGTTGATTCCGTTGGGTAGTGGGCGGTGGAGGGGGCGTCGGCGTGGGCGATCAAGCCTGCGTCAGCCCCCTGCCGCCCGGCGCGGGGTACGCTCGGTGTCAACCGCTGCCGGCATCGCCGGCGTCGGTGGAATTCTTGTTGCGGAGCTTCGTCTCCAGACGCTCAATTTCCTTGATGACGCCCACGTTCTTGTTCAGCTCGAGCGCGCGTTTCAGACGCGCCAACGCTGCCGGCGGGTCCGTCTCGATCTGGGCAAGCCCGATTTCCTTGAAGAGCTTTGCGCGGACCTGGTCCGGCATGTCCTGCGTGTCGGTCATGCGTGCCACGGCGAGCAGGCTGGAAACGTCCACCTCGCCACCACCGCCACGGACCTTGCGCGCCATGTCGGCGTACTCCTCCGTAATGACGCAGGCCGTGGTGCGCGTGTACGGCTCGGGCATCTTCAGGCCATGCTCGATGGCATGCGCGACGATGGGCAGCGCGCCGGCGTAATCGCCCGCATCGATGCGCCACACGAGGACGTTCATAACGACGTCGTCCTGCACACCGCGCCCGCTCGACAGCACGCCGTCTACCCAGGCGGCGTACTTCGGCAGCATCTCGCGCTTGGCTTCTGCCTTCTTCTCCGTGGACTGGATGCCGCTCAGTTGCCGCTTGTCCTGCGCCAGTTGCATCAGCTGGTGCTCGTAAGCGGTGGCGACGATGGGTTCATCGGTATTCGCAGCGGCGGCGGTGGCGCTCGCCGCGGTGACCCGCATGAAGTGTTGTTGAGCGGGCGACGGCATGCTTACTCCGGTGCGAACTCGATGTTTTCGACCACGCAACCAAGACCGTAGTCTTCGACCACGAACGCGTCGTTGCTCGACTCGAAGTTCTCGATACGGTCGCGCTTCGGGTTGTCGATAACGGAGCGGCGACGTCCGCCGTCCTGGAAGTAGATTGACAGGTTGTCGAAGCGCGTAATCATGAAGGCATGAGCGGGGAAGAACGGGACCATTACCGCCGGCCGGCCACCCATCGCCTTCTGGCTCATGATGATTTGGCCCGCGAGCTGCTCGGTGGGCGGTTGCTGACGATTGACCATCGGGAAGTACTTCTCGTGGGCGAGCGCGCGACCGCACAACACGACGAGATCGGTGTCTTCCTGGTGCCACGGGTCCAGCAGGCTCGACATGGCGTCGAACACGGCCGCGTCCAGATTTGCGTAGTCGCCACCGGCACCAATAACCACTTTGCCCGCCGTCTTGCCGTGATCCATAACACGTGCGGCGGCTTGCTCGCGGTACTTTTGCAACCAGCCCTTGTTGACGTCTTGAAGGAGCGGGTTCGCAACGCGGTCCGACGTGGCGGCACGCGACACACCGTTGAAGCCGATCATCATGCGGTCGAGTGCCTGTCGCACCATCAGGGCGTCACGCACACGCGTCTGGAAGTCCGGGAACTTGGCCCAGGCGTCGAGCTTCGAGTACTTCAGGTGCGAATCGAAATTTGTCTGCGTGCAGAAATATCCGTTCGGATCGAGGTCCGTCGGGTCGATAGTCTCGCGATCCTTGACGTCGGTGTTGGTCGTGCTAGCGAGCGGCGAGCCAACGCCGAGGCCGAGCTTCTCGCCCTGCTGCTCGGGCACGCCGACAACGTTGATGCGCTTGAGGAACTCGGTCGATTCCTGCATCTTGGTTTCGAGCGTTTGTTGAACGGACGGTGCTACCGAGTATTTCTCGGTCACGCAATCAACGCCGTTCAGCTTTTCGAGCTGGCGCAGATAGCCATTAAAGGCGACGCGGGTTTCCTTACGCATGGGTGCTTCTCCGGTATGGTGGGTTTCGTGTGTTGGTGGTGATGGCCGTGATCAGCAGTCGGTCATTTCGACGGACTGGGAGCCACCCGTAGCGGCAACGCGCTGGGCGCTGTTATCCGTATCGGAGAGCTTCTGAACCAGGGCGTCATGGTCGATGCGCAGCTTGTCCAGCGCGTCAGCGACGGGCTTCATAGCAGCCGTGAGGTTTCCGCTGAATTGCTCCATCGCCTTCGCGACAGCTTCTGCGCCGGCCTTCGCTACCGCTTCGGCCGTGAACGCATGCAGTTGCGTTGCCGCGTCGGAAGTCTTCGCCGCCGCTGTGGTGGGCGTGGGCTTCTGACCGAACAGTGCGGTGGTGAAGCGCTCAATGAGCGACGAGTTGGAACCCTTGACCGTCATGGTCACTTCGCCGGTGTCGCCGGCTTCGTCGTCGCCTTCGAGTTCGAGCGTGAACGGCAACGCGGCCGTAAACAGGTTCTCCGGCGCTTGTTTGCGAGCGGCCAGCGGGCTATTAGTTGCGCTGGAGCTGAACTTCAGCATCTCCGTGCCCAGGCTGGCCGGATTGTCGGTAACGGCGAGCGCATACAGATACGCTTCGCCGGAGTTCGCGAAGTTCGGTGCGATCTCGATGGACGTGTAGACCTTCTGGCGATCCTGATTCGTCATCTTGACCAGGTCGTCGGTCGGATCGATCTGCGCGAGCAACTGCAACTTGCCCTCTGCGTTCTTCTGAGTTTTGAGTGCGACCACGTCGCCGTACGCCCGGAACGGACTGTCGGGGTAAAGCCCCTTGATGTGTTCCATATTCACGCGAGCGCCGTACTTGTTGACCGGGTCATAGTTGCCGGCCATCTGCGTGATTTGAGCGGCATCGATCTTGCGACCGTCGGTCGTGTCGCCCTCGGTGGCTACGACGAAGAACTTCGACTTCTTGGACATGTTGGGTTTTCCTCGGGTGAGCATTCAACATGGCCCATATTCGGCGTCGACCGCGCGCGGAGCAACGCAATGGTGTTGTGTCACCCGCCCTTACAACACGGGCGCGTCGACCGTCCGCGCGCGCGTGGGCAACCTTGTCGGCATGACGCAACAGCTCGCCACCGACACCGCTCCTCACATCGAGGCTCGCAACCTGTATTTCGCAGGGTGGCGCGTTGCGCGTATCGCGGAAAAGATCGGCGTGAAGCCGTCGACGGTGCACAGCTGGAGCCGACGGTACAAGTGGAAGGAGGTCGCGCCAGTCGACCGCGTCGAGCTATCGCTCGAGGCGCGAATGATCCAGCTCGTGCGCAAGGAAGACAAAGAGGGGAAGGACTTTAAAGAAATCGATCTGCTTGGCCGACAGATAGAGCGCATGCAGCGGGTACACAAGTACCAGCAGACGGGCAACGAAGTCGATCTGAACCCGAAGATCGCGAGCCGCAACAGCGGTCCGCGCAAGAAGCCCGAGAAGAACTGCATCAGCGACAAGCAGCTCGGCCAACTGCGTGACGCGTTCATGGATTCGATCTTCGATTACCAGCGCGTCTGGTATGAGTCGGGACAGAAGCACCGCATTCGAAACATACTGAAGAGCCGCCAGATTGGTGCCACCTGGTACTTCGCTCGCGAAGCGCTCATGGACGCGCTCGACACCGGGCGAAATCAGATTTTTCTTTCGGCCAGCAAGGCGCAGGCCCACGTCTTCCAGCAGTACATCGCGCAGTTCGCGAAGGATGCGGCTGACGTCGAGCTGCGCGGTTCGCCAATGCTGCTGCCGACCAGCGGCGCGAATCTGTACTTCCTCGGCACGAACGCCCGCACGGCGCAGAGCTACCACGGCAACCTGTACTTCGATGAGTACTTCTGGACGTCGAGGTTTCGCGAGCTGCGAAAAGTAGCTTCGGGTATGTCGATCCATAAGCACTGGCGACAAACCTATTTCTCCACGCCGTCGACGCTTGCGCACGAGGCGTACGGTTTCTGGAGCGGCGCTCTTTTCAACAAGGGACGCCCGAAAGACCTGCGCATTCAGTTGGATCTGTCGCACAAGGCGTTGGCGCGCGGAGTGTTGGCACCCGACGGGCAGTGGCGTCAGATCGTCACAGTAGAGGATGCGCTCGCGGGCGGCTGCAACCTGTTCGACCTGGAGCAATTGCGGCTCGAGTACGGCCCGGAAGACTTCGCGAACCTGCTGCTCTGCCAGTTCATTGACGACATGCTGGCCGTGTTCAAGTTCGGTCTCCTGCAAGGCTGCATGGTCGACAGCTGGGAGGTGTGGGAAGACTTCATGCCGTTCGCCGCCCGACCATTCGGCTATCGCCCGGTATGGCTCGGCTATGACCCGAACGGGGCGAGCGGCATGGGCGACTCAGCAGCGCTTGTGGTGCTGGCCCCGCCAGCCGTGCCGGGTGGCAAGTTCCGCATTCTTGATCGCATCCCGTTCCGTGGTCTCGATTACGAGGCGCAGGCGGCGGCGATCAAGAAGGCGACCGAGCGTTACACCGTGACGTTCATCGGCATCGACCGCACGGGCATAGGCGACGCCGTCTTCCAGCTCGTACAGAAATTCTTCCCGGGCGTGGTCGGCTTCACCTATTCGCCTCACGTCAAAACGCAGTTGGTACTCAAGGCGCATGACGTGATGAGCAAAGGCCGGCTCGAATACGACGCAGGCCACACCGATATCACGCAGTCGTTTATGACGATTCGCAAGACGATGACCGCCGGCGGCGGGCAAATCACTTTTAAGGCGGACCGGTCAGAAGAAGCCAGTCACGGCGACATTGCCTGGGCAACGATGCACGCAATGTCGAACGAAGGCATCGATGGCAGCACAGGTGCGGGCCAAAGCTTCATGGAGATTTACTAGTGAGCAAGAAACGAAACACACGATTCGGCGCACATGTGGCAGAGATGCCCGAAGCCAAACCGACGCTTGCGCCGGCACCGATGCCTGGCGTCGAGGCATTCACCTTCGGTGATCCTGTCGCCGTTCTCGATAGGCGGGAGATCCTGTCATATCTCGAGTGCATGCGGATGTCGAAGTGGTACGAACCCCCGATATCGTGGGAAGGGCTGGCGCGCTCGTTTCGGGCCGCGCCGCACCACAGCTCAGCCATTTACGTGAAGCGCAATATCCTGGCTTCGACGTTCATTCCGCACAAGCTCCTGTCGCGGGCCGAGTTCAAGGCATTCGCCCTCAATTACCTGGTGTTCGGCAATGCCTACCTCGAGCTGAGAAAGAACCGACTCGGCGGGCCGCTGGCGCTCAAGGCGTTGCTCACGAAGTACACCCGCCGAAGTCTCGACCTTCAATCGTATTGGTGGGTGCCCGAAGTGGGGCAGGAGTCGCAGCTCGAAAAGGGCGACGTCTTTCACCTTATGGGGGCGGATATCGAGCAGGAGGTGTACGGCCTGCCGGAGTACCTTCCCGCCCTTAACGCTGCCTGGCTGAACGAGTCCGCGACGCTGTTTCGTCGGCGCTACTACAAGAACGGCAGTCACGCCGGCTTCATCTTGTACATGACTGACGCCGCGCAGAGCCAGGCCGACGTCGACGCGCTGCGCACGGCGCTGAAGGATTCGAAGGGGCCGGGTAACTTCCGCAACCTGTTCATGTACGCGCCCAATGGAAAAATGGACGGCATGCAGATCATCCCGGTCTCGGAGGTAGCGGCGAAAGACGAATTCTTCAACATCAAGAACGTGACGCGCGACGACTTGCTGGCCGCGCACCGTGTGCCGCCGCAACTCATGAGCGTGATCCCGAATAACACATCGGGCTTTGGCGACGTGGAGAAGGCGGCGAAGGTGTTCGGCGTGAACGAAATCATTCCGCTCCAGGACGACATGAAGGCCGTCAACGATTGGCTCGGCGAAGAGGTGATGCGGTTCCAGCCCTACGCGCTGACGGACGGCGAGCAAGCGACCTAACTCGCCAGGCTATTCCTTCTCAGGACCGGAGGCTGGCGCACCCTGGCGCGCAGTCCCCGGTTCTGGTTGGGCTATCGCATGGCGCTTGTGGTCATACCCAGCTTTCGCCACGCACGGCTCACTCAACAGCCGTGAGCGCATCGCCTCAATACCGAACAGCCAGCCCCCTACCTCCTCGCGCCACGCGGTCCTGACGATCTCCATCTCGCCGCGACATCCCACCAGCACGCCGTGCAACCGGTGAATCTCCCATAGCAACTCTCGAACCTCGGGCGACGGCGCGCGCTTCCATATCGCGCGCAGCTCGAGCGTGGTCAATGCCCTTCGCTTCGGTGGGGGAGTCGGTCGGCGTACCATGATTAAATGCTGTGTTTATGCACAGTATTTTGACTCAAAGACGAGACCGCACCAAAGGCCCTATAACGGGCTGGCGTCGCGCGGTAGGCTGGGGGTTAGACGGTCGACGTCGGCTCGTTGCGCGGGCGGGCAAGGGCGTTGCCTGCGACGTTTCCTCCCACGGCTGGCACCCCCGCCATCAAAGGCCGGCGCGCGCGGTCATGACCCCGCCACGCCTGCCCGCTTGATACAACGTTTTTTATGCACTTTGGCGCTGAACGCCGAGGCCCGTCAGCATTGGCGGGAAGGCGTATTTTCGGGTGCATAGAAAGTGTGCACTTTCATGCGCTAAGCTCATGCACCCTTGGAAGCGCCCCGTTCGCTGCGATGCGCGGCCACGAGATCAGTGAGTTCTGCCGTGAGGCGGTCGAGGCAGGACGATAAATCGGTCGTCTGACGTATTTCGGGAAAGGCGAGCCTGATTATTGACATCACGAATAATCCGACTTCGAAAGCGTACTTGAGTGAGGCCAGAAAAAGATCGCCGTCCGCGTGTACGTACGTGAGGTTCAACAGAGATTTGCCGTTGCCGATAGGTTTGTGACTTAGATTTGAAAAGAGAGCAACGGAATTTGGATGAGCCCCGAAATCAATTGCAGTCTGGTGGAGGTCTTTTGCCCACTTGGCCCCGTCGTTGCTGCATTTTGCGAGTTCTCTGGTGATCGGTGCCACGGAGAATTCTTTCGACCATGCTCTGACGGCATCGCGGTCTGCCGCGCCCGGTTTCGTGGCCCAACGCGCGGCAGCGGTTTGGTCGTACGTCATATACCACGCATACAGCGCCATTTCTGTTGCGGCCCGCCCGGTAGCATATGTCGGGAGACAGTGCCCGGCCTCGGCTGTGCGAGCTGCGGCCAACCAATGGTTTGTTGCGGTGATTGCCAACAAGCGAGCGATTTGATCTGGACGTTTTAGCACGCCGTAGATCAACTCCGCGTTGCACTTGGTGAGCGTTTCGAAGATATCCGAAAGCCCCTTGTGCCAATCTGCCGAGTGAACAAATGTTGCCCATTCATTCCCGATCAATAGCTGGCTGATCGACGATAGTTCGTCGCTTCCCCAATCCGGGGGGCTTTCGATTTTGTTGTTCTTGGAGGGCATCGGCGCGTCCTATTTATCGATTTGTCGCGAGACAGAATAAGCGAAGGCGTCGATCTCGTCGCGAAGCGGATTCTGCGTGCTGTTTACGTGCCATTTGTCCGACAGTCAACGACAACCAGCGACAACGACGCAGAAATGTAAAACGGGCCAGAAGGCCCGTCTTTACTAGGTTTTCGACTGTCTTTCGTTGTCGTTGACGGTCTGAATATTGGTGGAGCCGGCGGGGATCGAACCCGCGTCCGAAGCCGAGCGAACTGAGGCATTTTGCGGTGGGTGTCGGGAAAAAGGTAACCGAGGTAACCGCCCCCAAAAATCGACCGGAAACCCGCATGGATAAAGGGAACTGCCGGTTACCTTTCAAAGGTAACTGAGGGTAACCAAAAGGTAACCGTGTTCCAAGTCTTTGATTTTAAAGAGAGTGGAGTAATTGAGAAGTTACCTTGGTAAAAGGTAACCGGTTACCTTTTGGTTACCCTAAAGTTACCTTTTACCTAAATCTCTGTGAGCTTTTACAGGCAAGGGTTTGACGCCCATTTCAGAGGGCCGGTTACCTCGGTTACCTTTTTCCCGACACCTGCCGCATTTTTGCGGATGCCATACTTCTGACGGGACGCCCAAGTGCGCCCCAGCGGTAACCGTCTGACCTTGGTCAACACTTAACGCATATCCTCACCGAGCACACGATGGGCACCGTTTATTTGGATCAGAACTTCGTCTCCGACGTTGCGGGGAGTACCCGCAGTGCCGACGCTGGTGTCGAGCGCGCACGCGCTGCGGAGATCGTCAGGGCCGGGGATCACCGCTTTGCGGTATCCGTTTGGAATATGTACGAGACGGCGCGGGCAGCAGAAGAAGGCACCAGGGACGGCTGCATCGAATTCATTTCGACCGTGGGGCCGCTTTATTGTGTAAACCCGCGCCTCGTTCAGGTGCAAGAGATCGTTCGGTATGCCGCTGGCAGGCACGCCGATGAGCCGTACCGCCTCGAGGAGGTACGGCCGTTCTGCGATACGCCTGCCCAGATGTGGGCGACTTTCACTAGCGCTGGCCGTCCGGCGACACCCTTCGTGGGCGAAAGCTTCCGCGACGGCGTGGAGATGTTCATTCGCTCGGATCTGCGTCTAGAACTAGACGCTGCGCTTGATGAGGGACCGGCGGCCGCGGCCGATGGTCGCCGCGCTTATGCAGAAGGCGTAGTAGAACGAGACGAGCAGTTGATTGACAGACAGTGGCTGCTGGAATTGCTTCCTGAGCGGCATCAGGTCGACGGGAGCTGGATCGATCTACCGCGACGGGAAGCGCTGGTCGACTTCCTACTCGAACGGATGGACGACGTGTATGAGCATTGCACAACACTACACGCAGAAGAGCAAATCTATCGGCACCGAATAGCCGGCCAGCGCAGGCTGAGACGATCAGATGGCGTGGACATCCAATTCGGCGTTCTGGCCATTGCGCACTGCGATGTGATCGTTACTTCGGACAGGGCTTTGCAAGAAATGCTCACTGCCGTGGCTGAGAGAATTGGCTCTCCGTGTCGAGTACTCTCGCGACTCTCGGACGTGTAGCTACCACCCTTGTGCGAGCTGAGACGGGCGCTCGCTGAAAAACGTGTGTCACTCAGATTGAACGAAGCGAGTCGAATCAAGCACTTACGGAAACGGGTAAGGAAATTCTGTGACACCGGGGAATTGGCGTAACTATATGAGATTACTAAGCAATTGTGCGTTGGCTTTGTAAGTTAATAGCCTATCGGGGGTTCGAATCCCCCTCTCTCCGCCAATTGCTCATAAACGAGGGCACCGTAGGTATGGCAGCCCTTGTGTGTGCTAGAGCGGCCTCCAAAACCCCGAGGTTTGGCCCAGATACGCTGACTTCGTCCGCGTAGACTCGAATCTCCCCCACCACCAAGTGCATAAAGGCTCTCGCGTCTTCGCTGCCAGGGCTCTCCAGTAGAGCTATTGCCGCGGCGCGGAATGTGCGGACGTCGATGTTGTTAGCGATGTTCGCAGGCAGAGCAACGGGGACCTTGAGGCTGTTCAGCTTTACAGTTAACCCCTTCAACTCGTCCTGCCAAGACTGGATGCGCCCGCCCAGACTACCATCGATTCTCACCTTCTCATCCTCGATGAGCCTATAGAGGTTGGTGAGTTTTCGCTCGACTTTCGCTTTCGCGTCGGCAATCTGGCGGTGCTCTGTACCCTGGTCGTTCGCAAGGCGGTCCGCGTGGGTACAGCAGTCATCGAGAATTGTCTTTAGCCTACACTCGGTCAGAACGTGCTCCACAACAGTTCTGAGAATCATCTTCTCAAAGCGGTCATAGGGAACATTCGGGCTGCTACAAATTGAGCCAGAAATCATATGACGCCTACTGCACTTTAGGTAGCGATAGTGGCCGCTCTTTCCCGTAACAATTTGCATCGAAGATTGGCAGTACCCACAATGGCAGAGACCTGTGAGCAATGTTCTGGGTGTCACGTGCAATGGAGGGGTATTTCGTGGAGCTCGAGCTGCTCGCGTTCCTTCCACTCGCTGGAATCGCTCCTTTTCAATGATAACGGGCACCGGAACTGATACAACCGAGTCGTCGTCTTGGTCTAAGGCTATTCCGTCGCTGTCCCGTGGCGTAGTGTCCCGATTGTGAAGCTTCCATCGCGCACCGAATTCGAAAACGCCCGTATAAACCGGGTCGCTTAGTACTTTCTGAATCTTTTGGACCCTCCAAAGCTGGCCGCGGCACAGACACTTCGCGTTCAGGCACTCAGCAATCTTCTTCATGCCCATTGCAGCGGGTCCACGGACACCTTCGTAGAGGTCAAAAATCTCGCGCACTATCGCTGTTTCGTCCTCGTCTAGAACCAGGATTTTCCGATAGCCTGTGCGTCCAATGACTTTGGTCTCCGCAGTTTTGTAGCCGTATGGTGGCCGGCTGCCATTGAAAAATCCCCGCAGCGCATTTTCCCTGAGAGCGCGTTTCACATGTTTCGAGTTCTCGGCCGAATTCATTTCGTCAACCAAACCGTAGAACAGGGTGACAAAACGGCCAATTGGACTATCGTCAACATCTTGAGTGACAGAAATGAGCCTGGTTCCCACCTGACTCAGACTTCGCAAATAAAGTGCTAGGTCAGTTACATTTCTGAATGCCCTCGAGAATGAATGCACGACTATTGCATGAATCTTTTCCTTGCTATTCATTACATTATGAATCATCTCCTGGAATGCCGGGCGATTGTCGTCTGTCGCAGTTCGACCTTCATCAATGTACTCGTCTGAAACAATGAATTCGCGAGCCTCACAATACGCACGCATCCGCTTGAGCTGGTCTGGTATAGAGAGGTCCTTTATCGCTTGTCGCTCGGTGGAAACCCGCGCATACAGGACGACAGGACTTGTAGCGTTAGATGCCTTCCGATTTTGCATGATGGGCTCCCGATTTTTGGCTACACCCAGAGGCAATTCTCTCGATTACCCTCAGCACGAAATCTCGAAATTGAGGGTTTTTCTCCAGAAGCGACCAAGTGTCAGTGTTCAAATATATTTCGCAGCGCAATGTCAGCGAATCCGACAGTAGGAAACGCACCTCAAGCAGTTCCGCGGCGAGCGTGCTCTTGATATGCGCATTGGTCGTGCTCGTATTGTGAGCGAGCTTGTGATTATTGACCGGAGTGATTGTGCTTTCCATCTGGAGGCTTGCCTATGCGTTCGCAAGGTCTTTGCAACCAATCCCGATGGCTTTCATGGAACCTTATGCCGCCATAGCCCCAGAAAATCCATCTAAATAATTTTATAAAAATACAATTGAATTTTATTATTCAAAATCCCAGAGTCAAGATTGTTTTTTGTTTAAAAACAATGATTTATCGATATAGTGATGTGTTGAGAAAAATTGATTTTTCGCTACACGCGGACAAGCCCAATTGTTAACTAAATGGAATTCGCAAAACTAATGCATTGAAAATAACTTGTTGGATATGATTTGGCGCGGATTGCATGACTCTCGCATCACTTATATTTTCCAACCATGCAGGAAGAAATTCCCACTAATGGTATAGCGTAAAAATGCAACATCGGAAGTTGAAATTGTCGGAGGATGGGGCGAGATATTTTGAAGTTTTATTTGTCGTAACACCTGAAACTCGTTCGCCGGGAAGCCGAATGCGAAATTATGGCGAAAGATGAAAAAATTGGCGGAGTCGGATGGACCTAATTCGTCTCGTTACATCCCCCTCGTACAAATTTTGCCCGGAGGATTCCGGCGGCGAGGCTACTTTCGGCCATCACACCGTCTCGGCGTTGGAGGCGTAAATGTGCCTCTTAATGAGAGAAATCTCTTGCAAGGGGTGAATTTGTGCCGCTTACGACGATGCACGGGGTAATCACATAAGGTTGATGCGGTTGAGTTCGTTGCGGACTCGACCTATACCAGTTGGATGTTGGCCAAGGAGCCGATGGTGAACCACCCCGCTACTATCGAGGGCCCTGCGGTACCTCTCAGCACGGACGCCGAAGATGCGCTGCGTAGTGCTGTTGGAGCTGCATCCATGCTCGGACCGGAAAAGGCCAAGGCGTTGCTCGCGCTGTCAGACGCGCAGTTGGGGAGCCTGTTCAAACTTGGCATCTCGCAGGTCATTGACTTTGCCGAACTGGTAACGTTCGGCCGCGAGGCGCCGGCCGACCGCAACGCAAAAAGGGCTGGGCGAGGAAAGCTGATTGCCCCGCAAACAACTGGAAATAGCGCCCCGGTGGAATTCAAGCGCCATGCCTTACCTGCACGGCAGGCTCTGGTCGACTCAAGCCAGCTACTGCCCGCCGCGACAATCTGGAAAGGCCTGGAGGTGACTCGGCAAGCCCTCAACAGGGCTGTCACCACGGGCCGTATCTTCACAGTCGACGTCGGCGCGACTCGGTACTATCCAGCCTTCTATCTGGCGGGCGATGTCGACCGGAAGACGCTCGCGAAGGTGACGCAGCTGCTAGGCAGCTTGCCCGGATGGAGCAAATGGCAGTTCTTCACGACACCCAAGGCGTCGCTGGGCAACATTACTCCCCTCAAAGCGCTGTCGCGCGGGAAGGTTGAGCAGGTCGCAAAGGCCGCCGCGGCTTTTGCGGAACGATAGGAACTGCCCTTGACGTTGCCCTGAGCCCCAGTTTCTCCGACGGACGCCTTTACAGGTCATGCTCGGGTCAAGGTATCGCGAATACTCGTCTCGATGAGGTCAGCTGTCCCGGCAGGTATTCAGGCTGGCTTCTTACGTCGTGGCTTGCTAGCCCGCTGCCGGGGAGACGCAGTTCGAGTCAACGTGAGTGGATTGATTGTCGGGACCGGAGCAATCGTTTCCAGCCACTGCTCGCGCCCAAGGGAGCGCACAACCAGGATAAGTGTACGCAACGATGAGCCGCTGCCACTCTCGAGATTCCGCAGGGTGCGAACGCTGATACCCGCTCTCTCAGAAAGCGTTGCTTGGTCCAGATTTCGGTGTATCCGGAGCGTCTTCAAGCGCTCCCCTAGCTTCGCTTCAATCTCGGCCGGAGTTCGATGCCTTTGGGTATTGTTCGTCGTATTCACATCTTCCTCCATCTTCCACGGCGTCTTGCATCAACCGGCAACATTGCTCCTCTTAACACCAAAAATTGCCGACAAGCGGCAGACTGTTGCCGATTGTTGCGAGGCACATGGTCAATGCAGAACCAGAAAGTCCATCTCCTGGCTGACGCCGTTTCCTAAGGGGGGTGAACGTGGCTTGGCACTGAACGCTACCCTTGTTCGTGATGTTGACCTTGAGCCATTCGAAAAATACAAAATCAGTGAGCCGACGAATTTTCAATTATTCAAGAAGTGAAGTGTGCGTCGTATGCCGAAGTCAAGTTGTCAGGGCACTTCACCTAGATGCCTTGTTTTGAGCGTGCGCAGAACTGTAGCGTTCCGGGCATGTAGGGCAAGATTCGCACCCGATGGAATCTCGGCATGGCGCCAACACTGAATTCCCGTAATCAACGCGGATTGAATCTTCACGTTTGATGGGCACCACCTGGTGTACTACCTGCCGAGAATTTGGCAATTGTTGGCGTTACAATTACGGTACATTTTCGGTGGCTAAATTTATAAGAACGCGAATCCGACTCCCCTAACCTCCGCGCTACGTTGGATATGGGTGAGTTGACCTGACTAGCCGTGCGGAAGGAGCCGAGAGCGACTGCAAATTTCGTTGAGATGCTCTTTCGGTAACACTGCGGAGAACAAGGTATTGCGTTCTGGCTAAGTGGCCACCAAGCAGTCAGGGCACCCGGGGGGGAGATGGACGTCTTTCAATTTCGCGAGCGCATTGTCGCCGAGTACGAACAGTTCACTCGCAGCTTCACGCGTATCCGAGCGGACGATATTCGGGACTATGTCGATGAGCAGTACGCCAGTCAGAAGTACTGGCCAGAGCCGCTCATCCAAATCAACCCGAACTTCAAGTCCGGAGGAACGGTCGAGGAGTTCGTAGCCGCCGGTCAACTTAGCGCCCAGTGCGCCGACATCTTTCGCCTTGGCAAGTCGCCTTCCTCGGCAGGGGTCTCCTTGCCGCTGCACAAGCATCAAGCGGAAGCCATTGGCCTGGCTGCCGCCGGCGAAAGCTATGTGCTGACCACCGGTACAGGTTCCGGCAAGTCTCTCAGCTACTTCATTCCCGTCGTCGACGCATGCCTCAAAGCCAAGGCCACTGACCCGACGCCCAAGACCAGAGCTATCGTCATTTATCCAATGAACGCTCTGGCCAACTCGCAGTTGGAGGAGTTGAAAAAATTCCTTGGGTCGAATGCGGCGGAGCGGACTGTGACGTTCGGGCGCTACACCGGCCAAGAGTCCGACGAAGAGCGGCAAGCCATGGCCGCGAACCCGCCCGACATCCTGCTAACGAACTTCATGATGCTCGAACTGCTAATGACCAGGCAGAACGACATCGACAAGGCAGTGATGCGCAATGCCAAGGGCTTGCGCTTTCTGGTATTGGATGAGCTCCACACCTATCGGGGACGACAGGGTGCGGACGTGGCCTTGCTGGTGCGCCGTGTTCGGGAGGCATTGGCGGAGAACCTTATCTGCATCGGTACGTCCGCTACGATGGCTACCGAAGGCACCCAAATGGCAAGAAACGCCATCGTGGCAGACGTTGCTTCGCGGCTATTCGGCACGAGAATCCCCGACCGCAACATCATCACGGAGACGCTTCGTCGCACCACGCCGGAAGAAGAGACCATCGCGACGGTCTCGACTCGCTTGGGTAACGCCATTCGCGCAGGTATTCCAGAGCAGACTGACTTTGCTTCACTGGCATCGCATCCGGTGTCGGTCTGGGTAGAGCTGACCCTCGGCCTAACCTATGAGGATGACAAGCCAAGGCGCGCACGTCCACGGACATTGGCGGAGGCGGCCCAACTGCTGCATGAGGCATCAAGTGAACCGGTCGGAATCTGCCTAGACTATCTGCAGACGTTCATGTTGCTTGCCTACGCCGTCAAGGACGGCGCAGGCAAGTCGCTCTTTGCGTTCAAGCTTCACCAGTTCATTGCCGGTGGCGGCAAGGTCTATGCGACATTGGAAGCGCCCCGCCACCGCGCCATCACCCTCGAAGGTCAGCAGTTTGTCTCGGGGGACACCAATCGCATCCGTCGCTACTACCACGTCCATTTCTGCCGTGACTGCGGCCAGGAGTACATGCCCGTATGGGACACCGAGAGTCCGGAGGGGCGTACCTTCAACGTGCGCGGTATTGAGGAGCGGCAGCATGATGATGAAGAGGTTAAATTTGGCTTCCTGCTTCCTGGTTTGGAGAGCTGGGACCCATCAGACCCAGAGCGATACCCAGAGGGTTGGGTAGAGGAGCGTGCGGATGGCGAGTGGCGCGTTAAACCCGACAAGCGCAAGTTCATTCCTCAGGCAATCACCGTACGCCCTGATGGCGTTGTTACCGATGGTCTGGGCCTGAGTGCTTGGTTCATCCCTGGCGCTTTCCGCTTCTGTCCGGTCTGTGGCACCACCCACACTACGTCCGGCAAGGATGTTCTGCGGCTAACGTCTCTGTCCGGCGAGGGCCGTAGTTCAGCCACTACGATGTTGACTTTGTCAGCGCTTCGCTACCTCTATGAGCAAGACCAGCAGTTGGACTCGGAGGCGAAGAAGGTCCTAGGTTTTTCCGACAACCGACAAGATGCCGCACTGCAGGCGGGGCACTTTAATGACTTCCTGCAAGTGCTCCTGACGCGTTCCGCGTTGCTCTCTGCGGTCCAGAAGTCGCCTTTGAAGGTTTTGAGCGAGAAAGAGGTTGCCAACGCGGTTTTCGAAGCCTTGGGCTTCCACCGTGATGACCCCGGCGTACGCGCCGAGTACATGCAGCAACCAGAGGTCAAAGGCAATACGCGACGCCAAGTGCAGGAGGCCATGCGCGGCATCCTGGGCTACCGCAGCTACTTCGACCTTCGCCGCGGTTGGCGATTCAACAACCCCAATCTCGAGCAATTGGGGCTGATTCGCATCGACTACCAGGACATCGACGACCTCGCCGCCGACAGCGACGAATGGGCTGATGCCCCACAGGTGTTGCAAGCCGCCCGTCCCGCAGAGCGTGCCGCCGTACTACGTACTCTATTTGAATTCATGCGGCAGGGGCTATGCATCGCCACGCGGTATCTCGACCGCACTGAGCTGGAGCAATTGCGCACGCAGAGCTACGCAAATCTTTGTGAGCCTTGGGGCTTCACGGAGGACGAGCGCCCGCAACCCGCCAAGTGGTTCGTAACGGCACGTCCGCGCGAAGAGACAGACCGCAGAGGCCGACGCCAGAATGTGGATGACTTCCTCATCATCGGCTCCAGCCGCTCTCGTCTTGGAAGAGACCTACGCAAAAGCAGCACCTGGGGAGGCGCCAACCCGTATTACAGCCAAATCAACGACCAGACCTATCCAGGTGTTATCGCTGCTTTATTGAAAGCGGCCGAGGCCTACGGTCTAGTACGCAAAGAAGAGACCGATGTCGGACAAACTGGATGGCAGTTGAATGGAGCGGCTCTCGTTTGGACGGCGGGGTCAGGCCAAAGCGCCCGACAAGCAGACGACAACCCCTTTTTCCGCGGGCTGTATTGGAACATTGCGGCGCTGCTAGACAGCCCGGTTCATCAGATGTTCGACTTTGAGGCCCGCGAACACACCGCGCAGGTTGAACAGGAAGACCGTCTGGAGCGCGAAGCCCGCTTCCGCTTCACGGATAAGGACAAGGCCGAGTGGCAAGCCAAGAACGGTACAGCACTGGAGTGGCTGCCGGTCTTGTTCTGCTCGCCCACCATGGAGCTCGGCGTCGACATTTCCTCGCTGAACACGGTTTACATGCGCAACGTGCCGCCCACGCCGGCCAACTACGCGCAGCGGAGTGGCCGTGCGGGTCGCGCGGGACAACCAGCCCTGGTCATTACCTACTGCGCAGCGCAGAGCCCACACGACCAGTACTACTTCCGCGACCCGGTTCGCATGGTCCATGGCCAGGTCAACGCGCCTACGCTTGACCTCGCCAATCGCGAGCTTATCAAGAGCCACATGCATGCCATCTGGCTTGCAGAAACTGGCAAGAAGCTCGGCAATAGCGTACGTGACCTGCTGGACATGAACCAGCCGGAGACGCTGCCAATTTCTGAGGAAGTGGCTGCTGACCTTGATAAGCCTGAGGCAAAGCTGCGCGCTCACAAGCGCGGCATCAAGGTGCTGGGCATGCTGAAGGACGAACTGGCGCCACAAAAGGCGCCATGGTTCAGTGAGACGTGGGCCGAGACCGTTTTTCAGCGCGCGTACATTGAGTTCCATGAGGCGCTTCAACGCTGGCGCGACCTCTATCGGGCAACAGCCCAGGCCATCGACCTGAACTTCAAGATTGAAAACAATCCGGCGGCAAGCGAACGCGAACGGCGCGAAGCCCAGCAGCGGCACAACGAGGCGCGCAAGCAGCGCGACCTGCTGCTGGCCGGAGATAGTGCTTTCAATAGCGATTTCTATACCTACCGCTACATGGCTAGCCAGGGCTTCCTGCCGGGCTACAACTTCCCCCGCCTGCCTCTGCTGGCCTATTTGCCGGCCCGCCGTGGTCACATCGGGCGCGAGAGCTTCCTGTCTCGCCCACGCTTCCTGGCGCTCGGCGAGTTTGGGCCATACAGTCTCATCTATCACGAGGGCAGTCAGTATCGGGTGACCAAGGCGCTGCTGACCATCACCGGCGAAGACCAGGTCAGCGGCGGCGCACGGCTGCCCACTGACGTGGCCCGACTATGTCCATCTTGCGGCTACGGTCATTTTCGGTCTCAGCGCGATGCCGACCGCTGCATCTCCTGCGGTGCGTCATTGGCCGGCGCCCAGGAAGTGAAGAATCTGTATCGCATCGAAAACGTCTCAACCAAGCGCGCCGAGCGCATCACAGCCAATGAGGAGGAACGCGTTCGCCAAGGCTATGAGATGCAGACCACGCTGCAGTTTGCGGAGGCTGAGGGTAAGCTGCAGATGGTCACCACACTGGTCCAGGACGACCAGGGCCCATTACTGGAGATGCAGTACGGCCCAGCAGCCACCGTTTGGCGCATGAACTTCGGTTGGCGTCGTCGCAAGGAAAAGGCCATCCAGGGTTTCATGATGAACCCCGTCACTGGCCATTGGGTTGGTGGCGTGGATGATGGCAATGGTGAGTCCGAAAGTGAGGCCGATGCGCCGCCGGATAAGACGCCTCCACAACGTATCGTTCCTTACGTGGAGGACCGGCGGAACATCCTCATCGTCCGTCCGCACTACCGCCTGGGAGAGTTGTCGGCAAAAACACTGACCACGCTGCAATACGCGCTTAAACGGGGTATCGAGGCGGTTTATCAGTTGGAAGAAAGCGAGCTGTTGGCCGAGCCCTTGCCTACTCGCGACAATCGGCAGTCCATTCTCTTTTTTGAGGCAGCTGAAGGCGGCGCAGGTGTGCTGACTCGAATCGCAACGGAGCCCACCGCCATGGCGGCGGTGGCCACCAAGGCCCTGGAAGTGATGCACTTCCTTCAACCCGCGCAAGGCGAGCTTTGGCAACGCGCGACACTGGTCGAAGAACTGGACAGCGATGGCAAGCCGATTTGTGAGGCGGGTTGCTATCGTTGCCTGCTCTCGTACTACAACCAGCCGGACCACACGCTCATCGACCGCAAAGACAAGGACGCCGGTGGCCTGCTGCTGGACATCTTGTGTCGCTTGACCCAAGCCGGCACGTCGCAAGGCACGCAGGGCCGTGACCCCGAGCAGCACGACGCCGAGCTCGCACGCACTGCGGGTAGCACCTTGGAGCAATCTTGGTTGGCCTATGTGGCGGAACACGGGTATCGCAAGCCCGACCGTGGGCAGCACACAATTGCAGCGGCTTCATGTTGCGCTGACTTCTTTTACGACGACCTGCAGCTTGCCGTCTTTATTGACGGCCCGCACCACGAGACAGATTCACAGCGTCAACAGGATGCAAATACCAATCAACAGCTCGATGCGCTCGGCTATCTGGTCGTTCGCTTCCCCAAGGAAGCAAAGGTTTGGCCTGACATCTTCAACAAGAACGTCGACCTGTTCGGCCCAGGGAAGGTTTGAATACTTATGAATGCCCCGACACCGGAGTTCCATCCGGGCACCCTGATTTCGGCTCGTGACCGCGAGTGGGTAGTCCTACCTGAGTCCTCGGCAGAAACGTTGCGACTGCGCCCGCTGGGCGGCGGCGAGCATGATGAAACCCTCATCTACCTCCCGCTAGAGCGCCAGCCGGTCCGCCCAGCTACTTTCCCCTGGCCGACAGTGGCACAGGCGCGCAACCATGCAGCGAGCCAGATGCTACTCGATGCCCTCCAGCTCAAACTACGAAGCGGCGCTGGCCCATTCCGCAGCTTCGGTAACATTGCCGTCGAGCCGCGTGCCTATCAGCTCGTGCCGTTGTTGATGGCGCTCAAGCAGCCCACGGTGCGATTGTTGATTGCTGATGATGTTGGCATTGGTAAGACCATTGAAGGCGCGCTCATTGCCCGAGAGCTGCTTGACCGCGGCGAAATCCAGCGCCTTTCTGTGCTTTGCCCCCCGCACCTGTGTGAACAATGGCAGCGCGAGCTGGCCGAACGCTTCCACATCCATGCCGTTGTCGTACGCTCCAACACGGCAGACCGCTTGGAGCGCGACCTTCCGCCCGGCACTTCAGTCTTCCACGCTCACCCATACACGGTTGTGAGCCTGGACTACATCAAGTCAGAACGACGCCGCGAAGCGTTTCAGCGCCACTGCCCGGAATTCATCATTGTTGATGAGGCGCACACCTGCACCCAAGCGGCGCAAGGTCGCCAGCAGCGATACCAGCTTCTCAAAGGTCTTGCGGACCAGACCGAGCGACATCTGGTGCTACTCACCGCCACACCGCACAGCGGTGACGACGATGCATTCTTTAATCTTCTCGGCCTGCTTCGCTCGGATTTCTCACAGCTAAAAGACCTGCCTGCCAATCAGCGAAGCGACCTACGCGAAGCGCTGGCGCGTCATTTCGTTCAGCGCCGCCGGCCGGACATTGCAGAATGGCAGGACACATCCATGTTTCCCGACCGCCGCACGGCCGAGCTCACATACAAGCTCACCGGCGCCTGGGGGCAATTGTTCAATGACGTGCTTTCTTACGCCAGAGAGCTCGTTGAACGCTCGGAGGGCCAAGGCCTGCGCGAGCAGCGCATGAACTGGTGGGCAGCGCTGGCATTGTTGCGCTGTATCTCCTCGTCACCTGCTGCAGCCATCAACGCCTTGCGTACCCGTCTCCTCGGTGCCCAAGGGTACACGGACGCGTCCGACGCCAGCTCTCTGGAGGAGTTCGAAGCCCAAGCCAGCGACCGTGTGCTCGATGGTACCGACGATGCTCTCTCCACAGACGACATCGAACCTGGTGCCCAGACCGAGGACAGCCAACGCCTGCAAGCACTGATGGCCAGCGCCGCCGCACTGGCCGGTCAGCAAAACGACCCCAAGCTGGCCCAGTTGCAAGAACATCTGGCGCTGCTGCTGAGGGACGGTTTCCAACCCGTCGTTTTCTGCCGTTATATCACCACCGCGCACTACTTGGCTGCCGCGCTACAGGACAAATTCAACTCTGCCACGGTGAAAGCGGTCACGGGCGAATTGACACCCGATGAGCGCGAAGCAGCAGTCGAGGAATTAGGCGAAAGCGACACTCGCATTCTGGTCGCTACCGACTGCCTCTCCGAGGGCATCAACTTGCAAAGCCTCTTTACGGCTGTTGTTCACTACGACCTGAGCTGGAACCCCACACGACACGAACAACGCGACGGCCGCGTAGACCGTTTCGGCCAAAAGGCCCGCGAGGTTCGCAGCACCATGCTCTACGGCGAAGACAATCCTGTCGATGGTGCCGTGCTGCAGGTCATCTTGCGCAAGGCTGAAAGCATCCGCAAGGAACTCGGCGTGCTCGTCCCTATGCCAGACAACGAGGGTAAGCTCACCCAGGCATTAATGAATGCGGTGCTGCTACGCAAGGGGACGCCGCTCAACGCCCAGTCGCAGCTCGACCTGTTTGGCGAACCAGCAAGGGACATCGAGCTTGCATGGGAAAGCGCCCGGGAAAAGGCCAAGCAAAACCGCTCCATATTTGCCCAGCGCCGCCTACGGCCAGAAGACGTGCTCCCTGAGTGGCAAAAATCTGCCGCCGCGTTGGGAGGCGAAGCCGCTGTCGAGCGTTTCGTCCGCCGGGCGACAACCCAGCTCGGCGCCCCTCTTCAGCCGGTCAAGGGCCACTTCAAGCTACTCACTGAACATCTACCAGGCGCCGTGCGAGAGCGGCTCGACGCGGAGGGCCTGACTCACAACCTACGCATTGACTTTCACCAACCTTCAGCACAAGGCGCCACCTTTATACACCGCACGCACCCCCTGGTCGCCGTGCTAGCAGACACACTGCTTGAGCAAGCGCTGGACGACATTGCAACACCAACCACGGGTGACACCGCGGTGGCACGCGCCGGCGCTGCCATCGTCAGTCAGGTTTCGCTCAAAACCACGGTGCTGCTGCTGCGGATTCGCCACCAGCTCACGGTGACGCATGGCTTCAGCACCCGGTTGCTAATGTGTGAAGAAGCTGTCGCCGTGACTACCGAAGGCGGCGAGCCACTAACCGAGCTCTCCAGTGAGCAAACTCGAGTCCTGCTAGGCGCTGAAGCCACTCGCAACATGCCTGCAGCTCTTCGTGACCGCCAGCTGCAATCCGCACTCGATGCCTTGCCTAGCTGGCAACCGCAGCTTGAAGCCATTGCCCAGGCTCGTGCCCAGTCGTTGCTTCAGGACCACCGCCGCGTACGGGAAGCGGCTGAAGGCCGGGGCAGCTACCAGGTTACTGCCAGCCTGCCGGTCGACGTGATGGGCCTCTACGTGCTGCTGCCCGATACCGCAGCCACGACTGCAGGAGCCTGACGCCATGACCCGCCGAAACTCTACACGCCAAGCGCATCAGCTCGCCTACCGTGCCATCCGCATCGAAGGCGGTCTTATCCCCGCCGACGAGCTTACACGGTTGACGTTGCTCGCCGACCCTAAGGCGACTGAGCAGATGGAAAGCCACTACCGCATCGCCAAAGGCCTGAAGCTGCGCGACGAAATTGCTCGCGACTTCAAGATTGCGCTCAATCTTTGGCAAGACTTTCAAGTACTGCGCCGACGCCAGGACGTGCAGCCACATGAGGTCACCGTGCGAGAGTGGCTGATGCCGCTGATGCGCGATGTGCTGCATTTCCACGATGCTGCACGTTGTCCCTCCATTGAACAAGCCGGCCACCAGTACAACGTTGGCCATGCCGGCGGCGGTGGTCGTGTGCCGCTAGTGTTCGCCGGCTTTGACCAACTGCTAGATACCGCTGCCGAACGTTTTGGAGAATCCAACCCGGACACCGGCAGGACTCGTCGCCGCAGCCCCTTCATGCTCGCGCAGGAAGCGCTCAACGCCAGTGACACCTCGCTTTGGGCCTTGGTTAGCAATGGACTATCACTGCGCATCCTGCGCGACAACCCCAGCCTCACGCGCCCGGCCTACATCGAGGTAGACCTCGAAGCCATCCTCACCGAGGAACTGCTGGCCGACTTCAGCGCGCTTTGGCTGCTTGCCCACGCCAGCCGCTTCGGCAGTCCCGAAGCGCCGCCCACCGACTGCCCTTGGGAGCGTTGGCGCAGTGCCGGCCAGCTCGCAGGCGTCACCGTGCGTGGCAAGTTGCGCGACCAGGTAGCCAACGCGTTGCGCGCGCTAGGTACCGGTTTCCTATCCCATCCCGCCAATGGAGCGCTACGTGCCGCCCTGCAAAGTGCCGAGAGCGGGTACGACCGCCAGGCATTTTTCGAAGAACTCCTGCGTCTTGTCTACCGCCTCATCTTCCTGGCCACAGTGGAGGACCGGCGCGACCGTAGCACCGGCGAGCGCCTGGTTTTCGTCCCCGACGCCAGTGATGAGGTCAAGGCTCGTTATCTCGCAAGTTACTCGCTCACTTGGCTGCGCGAGCGCGCCGTTCGCCGCAGCCAGCACGACCGCCACGTGGACCTCTGGCAGGCCCTAGTCATCACCTTAGGCGGCCTAGCACGCGGCGAAGCTGCGTTGGGTCTGCCAGCCCTAGGTGGATTGTTCGACGCAGACCAATGCCCGTATCTGGACGCTGCGAAACTCGAAAACCGCTACCTGCTGGCAGCGGTTTTCGAGCTGGGCTGGTTCCGAGTGGACGGAAGCCTTTCCCGCGTCAATTACCGTGACATGGGGCCGGAGGAGCTTGGAAGCGTATACGAGAGCCTGCTCGAACTCGTGCCCGACCTGCAAGGCCTTGCCCACCCCGGCACCGCGCGCCTGGCCTTTGTTGGAGATGACGCGGCCGATGCTTCCACCAAAGGCAACACCCGCAAGCTAACTGGCAGCTACTACACCCCCGACAGTCTGGTGCAGGAGCTCATCAAGAGCGCGCTGGAGCCCGTCATTGCCCAGACGGTAAAGGCCAATCCGCAGCGCCCGGTGAACGCGCTGCTGGAGCTGACCATCTGCGACCCTGCCTGCGGCAGCGGCCACTTCCTGCTTTCTGCCGCGCGCCGGCTGGCCGACGAGGTCGCCATGCACCGCGCCGCGGCGGAACGGGAAGGCGGCGCCCCGACGCCTGCCGACTACCGCCACGCCCTGCGCGACGTGGTCAGCCATTGCATCTATGGTGTGGACAAGAACCCTATGGCCATCCAGCTCGCTAAGACCGCGCTGTGGCTGGAGGCTTATTCGCCCGACCGGCCGTTGAGCTTCGTCGACCACCACCTGCGCGTTGGCGACGCACTGCTTGGCGTGCTGGACCCCAAGGTGCTTGAGCAGGGCATCCCCGACGATGCCTACGCCGCACTCTCGGGCGACGACAAGGCGGTGGCTAGCGCACTGAAAAAGCAGAATAAAGCCGACCTGAAGAGCTGGCGCGCCATCGCCGGAGGCGACTTGCTCACGCAGGCCGGCCTGGCCGTGCAAGCCTTGTCGGTGGAGACACTAGACGACGACACTCCTGAGCACCTGGCCGCCAAGCGCCTTGCTTGGGCGGCTGCGGATGCCGCAGCGCACCGCAGCACATTTGCCCGTCTGGCAGACACATACGTCGCGGCCTTCCTGGCGCCCAAGCTGTCCGACGCGGGTAGCTCTATTCCGCTGTCGGGCTATCTGTGGGGTGTGTTAAGTGGCCAGCCACCTAATGTCAAGGTGGAGGACTCCACCCAGGCGCTATGCCGCCAACACGGCGTTTTCCACTGGTGGCTGGCTTTCCCCAAAGTGGCGGCACAGGGTGGTTTCTCTGTGATGCTGGGCAACCCACCGTGGGAGCGCATCAAGCTGCAGGAGGAGGAATTCTTCGCTACTCGCAGCCCACTAGTTGCCGAGGCACGCAACAAGGCCGAACGTGCGCAGCGTATCGAGTGGCTGCGCGAGGGTGTGCTTCTGCATCGCGTGAATCCCGACCTGGAACGCGCCGAAGGCCTGACCCCACCCAACCAAGCTGAAATTGCACTCTACGACAGCTTCATTTCCGCGCGGCGCGGTGCCGAGGCGGCAAGCCTATACGCGCACGACAGTCGCCGCTACCCGCTCACCGGCGTGGGGGACGTTAACACCTACGCGCTGTTTGCCGAGACCTTCCTGCAAGCCACTGCACCGACCGGTCGAGCAGGTTTCATCGTGCCCACTGGCATTGCGACAGATGACTCGACCAAGGCCTATTTCGAGCGGCTGGCTGTGGGTGGCTTTCTGCGAAGCCTCTTGTGTCTCGAGAACGAGGAGTTCGTATTCCCATCTGTACATCACTCGTTTCGCTTTGCGCTGCTCACCTTGGGCGGGAGCCCATCGCGCGAACCGGCCACTTTGGTGTTTTTTGCTCGTCAGCCCGAGCAGATTCATGACGCGCGCCGCCAGTTTCACCTTACGCCTGAAGAGTTTGAGCTCATCAATCCGAACACCCGCACCTGCCCGGTGTTCCGGAGCGAGCGCGACGCCGAGCTAACCAAGAAGCTCTACGGTGCAGCGCCAGTGCTCATCAAGGATGCGTCCACTGATGAGGCAGGGCAATTGCGGCCAGAGGTGAATCCGTGGGGTATTGCCTTCCAGACGATGTTTCATATGTCAGGCGATAGTGGCCTGTTCCGCGACACGTCTGCCTACGAGAGTCAGGTCCGACGACTGCCGTTGTACGAGGCAAAGATGATTCACCAGTTCGACCCACGCTGGGCGACGTACGTCGACGCCTCGAGTGGCAAGGCAGGCGAGGTGGAGACCGCCGACGTTAGCTCCGCACAGAAGGCTGACCCGGCTTTCACTGTGCGTCCGCGCTACTGGGTGGACGAGCATGAGGTACTGGCCCGCATCGCTCGGGTGCCGACACGCGTGAGCCGTTCCTGGCTCGCTCTGCGCTCAGCACAGGAGGTTGCACAGCAAGAGGTTGTGGATGCTGCGCTGAACGACCTGCTGCGCGCACTGGCTCAATGGGTGGCTGGCGAGCTGTTCCTCCGCATCGCCGGCGAGCCCCCGTTGACCGCAGGTTGGTCGCCCACCCAGGCACAGCATCACATCGGGCCCACCGAGGTACAGCTTAGAGCCCGCTTCGCCCGCCTCAATGAGGTGCTGCGCTGTGAGGGCATTACGACGAGAAAGGCCTTGTCGGAGTTCCCGAAATGGGCCGTGCAGAATGCCGACGCTCGTCTAGCTGACGAGGAGTTGGCATCCTTGGCTGAGGTCACGAGCGTCGCTGAACTGACGAACTCACTGCGTGAATTGCTCGACAGCTGGATGGACAGCCGAAGCCCACGATGGTTGATTGGCTTCCGCAACATCGCCCGAAGCACAGACGAACGTAGCTTCATCGCCTCGGCAATACCGCGAGTTGGCGTTGGTCACTCAATGCCGCTGATTTCGACCGAGAAGACCGCTCCAATATGTGCAATATTACTCGGACTCATTGGCTCGATGACATTCGACTACATCGTGCGTCAGAAGCTTGGCGGAACCAACATGACCTTCGGCTACGTCAAGCAGTTTCCGGTGCCAACGCCGGACACCTTCACTCCCGCCGCGCTGAGCTACATTGTCCCCCGTGTCCTCGAACTAACCTACACTGCGAACGACCTCGGAACATGGGCTGCCGACCTCGTCACTTTCGACTCACGTCCCGTCCTGGAGCGCAGTAAGCCCTTCGCTTGGATTCCCGAACGAAGGGCCCAGCTGCGCGCTGAGCTCGACGCGTACTTTGCTCGTCTCTACGGTCTTACTCGCGACGAGTTGCGCTATATCCTCGACCCTGCGGACGTGATGGGCCCGGACTACCCCAGCGAGACATTTCGCGTGCTCAAGGAAAGCGAACTACGCAGCTTCGGCGAGTACCGCACGCAGCGACTGGTGCTGGAAGCGTGGGACCGGCAGAGTGCAATGCCGTCTCAAAATGCACCGGCCATTCCGGCGGTTCCTGCGCAATATTCCGAGCAGGGTGTGATTCGAAACGCAGAAGAAGCCAAACTCGCGGGACTCGTCGTCGCGCTCGTGGAGCATATGCCGGACGGCTGCTCCGTGACAGAACTCCAATCCCTTATTGCGCGCTCGGCGGCCGCGACGCAGTACCTGGAACCGGCGGATGGGCAACTGCTTGAATCGCAGATGGGTACGCACGGGGCTTCGAATGCAGCGCAACTGCTGGACCGCGTCCTTCCCATCGTTCAGCGCCTCGAGGCCATCTCAGTCCTTGTGCGCCAGACACATGGCTTGAAGTCCTCGTTTAAGCGAGGAGGCGGAATGCTTCCAGGTGATGTAATACAACTTGCGGAGCACACCAACATCGCTCAATTGCTGTTGACCGCCGAGTCGCGACGCCTGGCGGCGGAGGGTGCAGCAACCGATGGCGGCACGGCAACACCTAGGTCGACAGGCACAAGGTAGGAGGCACGATGACACGTTGGCTTGAAGGATATGAACCCGTCCGCAAGCATCCTCGGCTATGGGTCGAAACTATATGGCTTGTCGAATCCCGCGAGCCGCTGGTTTTGACGCGTGTCATCGGGCTGCACCAAGGTCTGAATATCGTGTGGGCCAAGGAATCAGCCTCAAGTGAATCTCCTGGTCTGACCAGCGCTGGCCACGGGGTCGGGAAGACCTCGCTATGCCTGCTGATGCGATATGTGCTGGGTGACGATGCGCCTGCCATTGCAACGTTGCGTGAAAAGGCGGCGGGTGGTTTTCCCAAGGGGGGCGTAGCAGCGAAGGTCCACATTGAAGACGTTACCTGGTTGGTCTTTCGGCCTTATGGAGCCTACAGTCACTCGCTGGCGGCGCAGTGCGACGCGCTGGAAACTCTTCTTCAAGGGGGCGTTTCGAATGATTTCTCGGGATACCTCAACGCGTTGGAGCAGTTCTCGATAGGCCGTCTCGCGGCGCAATCGTTACCCGGCACGAACCAGGCGCTCAAATGGCGCCATCTACTGGCCTGGTGTATCAGGGACCAGAAGACGCGCTTTGACGGGTTTTACCACTGGCGAGACGGCGAAGGCCTTGGCTTCACGCGACCGCGGCGTGACCCTCCATTGTTCGTCGGGTCCGTATTGGGACTCGTCGATACTGGACTGGACCAACTGCTCCGCGAGATTGAATCGACGCAAATGCAGTTCGATCAAGGAAAGGTACGAATTCCCGAATTGGAGCGTGCACCAGCGTTTGCGCTCGCCCATGCCGACCGTCAGCTACGCATCCGGCTTGGCGCCGGAGAGGATGAGCCGCTGCACGAAACGACCGTTGACCCATCAGTCGAGTCCCGCATGCGGGCCGCGTTGGCAACTGCGGAACAGGAGGAAGAACGCTGGGAGCGCGAGGTCGAGCAGGCCGAGGAGCAACTTGCACAGGAACAGATTCGCCTCGCCAATCTGAATAATGTGTTGCGGCTGGCAGAGGTCGAGGTGGGTATCGCGAGGTCGCTCGTTGAAGCGAACCGTGCGGACTTCGAGCGATTGACCGCCCTGCGCGACCGGTTGGAGGGACTTAATGGCGGCCGATGTGACCACGGCGACGTCGACTTCTCGGCGTGCCAGCACATCCAGAACAGGAAGAGTGCTGTCGGCATGACCTGGCATCGGGATGGAAGAGAAGTCCAGGCGAACGCCCCGGAACTTGCGCGGCAGCTCGCCCGCCAGGAATCTGAATTCCAAAGCACTTCAACGGCTGTGTCCGGGCAAGCTCAACGGGTCTCCTCGAAGAAAGCTGAACTGCGACGGTTAAACGTTCGAATCGCAACAAGCGATAGCTCTCGTGCCTTACTGAAAAAATCCTGGGATGAACTTCAGTTATTGCACTCGCAAAGAGCCCATGGCGTCGACTCTACCGATTTGATACAGGCGCGAGAACGTCAGCAGGAGCTCGAATCGAAACTGAATACTCTACGGACTTCGGCAGCAGGCCGTCGGTCACAGCAGTCCTCACGCGCAGATGCAATCAAATCCTTGACCACTTGCGTATCGACGCGGCTGCTCGGGGCTGCAGGTCATGCCAGATTCGTGGCAGACCATGAGCTTCGGCCGTTCGAGGTCGCGCGTGGTGGCGAGGCTTACCAAGTGCTGGAGGTGCTCCTGGGCGACATCGTCTGCTTGTTCGACGCGGCCATATCCGAAGCGAGCAGCCACCCCGGCTTCCTGGTTCATGACTGTCCGCGAGAGGCTGACATGAGCGAGCGTCTGTATCGAGAGTTCTTTCTTGTGGCGTCGGAAGCCGCAGCGCAATTCGGCCGGGACGGTGCCGTTCCGTTCCAGTTCATTGTGACGACGACTTCGCCGCCGCCAGAAGAGCTCCATGGAGAGCCGAATATTGTGCTGGAGTTGGAGCCAGGCTGTGAAGAAAAGCTCTTGTTTAAGCGGGAGCTTGTGCCCGAATTGCCGGGCTTCGAATAGCAAGGGGAATGATGGCTTTCGAAACGCATCTGGGAAACCGTTTTGTCCATGCAGAGGTACTGAATGTCGCTTGACTGGCGCCTTATCAGCGGTGAGGCGTTGAACTCACTGGAATTGGACCGTCTTCTCGAGAGTGTCGAGCTGCGCGAGTGTGTGGCCTATGGCGATGAGCTGTCGCGCTTGCAGCAGGACGAGGCACGATGGAGACCGGAGCAATTGGAGTGTTTGCGCTTCGTCGGCCAGGTTCTGACGATGATGCTGAAGCCCGACCAACCCGCGGAGCCGTATGGGCCGATGTTCGCCTTCGGTGAGCGGCGTAGCGCCATCCCCGCTGACTTCCCGAAAGCTGAGTTGCTTGGCCTGCAGGGATGGGCGATGTCATTGGGTGACTCCGAACTCCGAGCGAGGTTCCTGGATGTACTCTGGCTGCAGGCTCGCTCGTTCCCGGCGGCACAAGGTGCCGTAGAGGCATATATAGCTTCGGCTTTGAGGCTAGAGCACCCCACGGAGTGGACTGCGTGCCAGGCACGCTTGGAGCGCGCGCTGCGGCTCGCCGTGAGTCTGGGTAAGGGAGGGGCTGAGCTCCGCTCGCGCGTGCTGGGCGAAATTAGCGCGATGCTGCAGCGGCATCGTGGTACCGACCCCCTCTATTTGTCGTTACGACTCACCCAGCTGCTGCTCGAGTTCAAGCACGGCGACTCGCGCCAGTTTGCAACGTTCGCCACTGCGGCGGCAAGTGCCGCACAAGGCGGCAACGAGTTCTGGAGAGCCAGAGACTACTACAAGCTTGCGGCGGAGTGCTACCGCGTGGCTGGCGACGCGCACGCCGAAGGCGCTGCCTTACGCGAGGCCGCTGAGTGCCTCGTGATGGAGTCAGAGTTGGCGCACGGGCAGCCAGGTCGAGGTGCTATAGCAGCTGCCTCGATATTGTCTGACGCCGTCGAAGCCATGCGCCAAGCTCCTGGTGGAAAGGACCGCGCGACAGAACTCCACGAGCGATTGCTTTCATTACAGCAGGAAGCAGTAGGTGAGCTTAAGTCCGTTTCGACAAGTATCGACACCACCGAACTGATACATCGTGCACTTGCTGCTGTTCGAGACAAGCCGTTGAATGAGGCAGTTCTGGAACTGTGCAAGATGGCGCGACCACCATCAATAGAGAAGCTTAAGCAGGAAGTCCATGAGCAGGCGCGCATCGCCGTGCTCGGCAGTCTGCTCACCAGCGACGTGGTGAACTCGCGCGGGCGGGTAATCGCACGAGCACCGGGACTGCCGGCGGGCGCTGATGACCCAAAGCAGGAGGGCCTCCGCTGGCGTATGTTTCGCAATGCAAGACTGGGCCGGAACGTCACTGTCCAAGCGATGCTTAACCCGGCCAGGGAGGAAATCTTCCTTACGCACGGGGTAGAACGGCAGGACTTGGCCACTTTGATTCAGTACAGTCCGTGGGTACCTCCGGGTCACGCGGAAAGTGTAATGCGAGCGCTGGTGGCTGGCTTTCAAGGTGACATGCTCATTGCCGGCCACTTGATTCCGCCGCAACTCGAGGCGCTTGTGCGCCATGTGGTGGAGACGCGCGGCGGCTCCACTTCGATGCTGGAACCCGGCGGCGTGCAGCCCGAGCGTCCGCTGGGGGTGCTGCTCGAGACAGCAGAGGCGCTTCAGGCATTTGGTGCGGACGGAGTGTTCGAGTTGCAGGACCTGCTGGTTGACCCACTTGGTACCAATCTTCGCAATGAAGTCGCGCATGGGTTGCTGGATGATTCCGGCTTCTTCGGCACTGAGGTTCTCTACGCGTGGTGGTTACTGCTCCGCTATTGTGTTTTCACGTCGAGACTCATGGAGCGAAAGATGGTTGGCGCGACGTCGAGTTCCACCAACGGTAGCGTGACATGACGCCGCTGGAGCGTCTTCGCCTGGAGAAGGCGGCCACGGATTGTGGCTTTGAGCGCACGCCAGTGTTGCTGAATGATGGTGGGATGGAGCTGCGTTCCGCGCAGTTTCCTGAAGCGATTCTTGTGCATGTCGTGGAAGGCAGTTTCCGCGTCTCAGCTTCAGCCGAGTTACTGCTGGATGGCGCCGATGGCGGTGTCACCTCCATGTCCGACCTGGACCAGCTCTACGCCGTGCTCCAACGCGCTTCGGCCCTTGCCAGAACCATGCCAAACCGTGTGGCCGACCAGTTCCGGCGCGAGAAGCTGCGCCTCCCGCAAACCACAGAGGCCGAGCGCCTGGTGGTACAGCGTGTGGGGCAAGACCTGTTTCGAAATGCGCTGATGGATTACTGGCAGGGCCGTTGTTGCGTGACCGGCCTCGCCGTGCCTGCCTTGTTGCGAGCCTCACATATCAGACCTTGGGCCAAATGCCAGAGTGACGACGAGAGGCTGGACGTGTTCAATGGCCTTCTGCTCGCTCCCCACATTGACGCACTGTTCGATGGGGGTTGGATTTCATTCTCGGACCAGGGCGGCCTACTCGTGTCCGAGGCCTTGCCATATGCTGCCAGAGCCCAGCTTGGGGTCTCTCCGGAATGGACGATTCGTAATCTCAAGCCAGCTCACGTGCCATATCTGACGTTCCATCGAGCCAACGAGTTTCACTCGACAGCTTGAACTCATCGGCACAATCGTGCGTCCTTTCTGGAGCGCAATTCCTCGCTATAGGCCAATTTGTTAACTATTCGTACGCACTTGATTTCTATGAAAAATTTGAGCGATGGAGATGAGCGCCTCCCAGTGCCCAAATTTATCCTTGATGGCCCGCCAAGAACAAACAAAGGGCTTCCCAGTGGGGAGGCCCTTTGTGCGTTTATGTCGTTCAAAAACTAAAAAATGCTGCACTATCGACAGTCGAGGCGGCAATTACGCATCGAGAAAGTCGGTTTTCAACCTATGGCATTCGCAGGCCATTTCGACGGTCATTTCTCCAAGTTCTTCGAAGATCGCGAGCAGGATTCGATGAGGGACTTCCTTGCCGGTATCCGTGACTGTGCATGTCGTGAGAGCAAGGATGCGTTCGGAGAGCGTGTTGAGCTTGTCGACGGAAGCGTGGACTATGGAAGCTGCGGGATGATGAAGCGTCATGCGGGGCACCTCTAACTAGCCAATCTGAGATTTCCGCCACCCGCTGCATTGCGCAGGGGTGGGCGGGCACTGGACTAGGTTGACGAACCGCTGGTCACTCGGATTAGGCGGCACACCCGAAGGTGTCCCAATCCAGGCCCGCCCGTAGACGTCGAGGCGTGGCACAGCGCACACGAAAGCCGCAAACATCGCGGCTGTGTGCCCGAGATAAGACCGTTCGGGTCGTCAAACCCGGTCGCGTTTGGAGCGCGACGGGAACCAGATTACCGATCCGACTTCGAGGGCACCACGCGTTCGGAGTCGCATTCTAGGTCACTCGTTGAGATTCAGATCATTCCGATGCCTCAATAGGGACTCTTCTTGGTCGACGAGGACGCGATGAGATCCTGTTGGGTTAAATGTAGGGTTGCCTGGAACTGATAACTGGCTGTCTTGGAAGGATTTTTTGGGTTTTCTGTACGGTTGAATGTAGGGTTCCATTGAGGGATATTGGAGCTGGGCTGCCGCCGGTTACGCGGACAGCAAGTTAAGCCTGCATCTCCCGTTTCGACACTTAGGAATGCCTAGTTTTCAATCCGTCACGCAACGCAGTTCTCGTTGCGCTTCTGCCTCCATGGTCGATCCCGATCGCGTCCACCACGGACACTACGAACTGACGAAACCACCGTATTCCCTCGTCCGCGTCGAATGCCTGATGCCAGTGGACCGTCGACTCCGCTTCAGGGGCTTCAATCGGCAACGGGTAAATCGCAAACTTACCGGAGGCATTCAGGATTTGCGCGACGCCCTTGGGTAAGGTAGCAACCCAATCTGTCCTCTCGAGAATCTCCGGCACGATCGTAAAGTGCGGCACGCTGATCGCCAGTCTTCGCTGCAGTCCGCCGCCGTTGAGCGTCTCCTCGATCACAAAATGACTGGAGTCCGTCGACGTCACCGCGATGTGCGACATCGCAAGAAACTGCTCTCGCGACAGCACGCGCGCGGGCAATCCCGGCCGTTTGCGCGTCATGCATGCATACGTCTCGCGGAACATCACGATGTGGTTTGTCATGCCCTTGAGCGTGGGCAAATTACCAATCGCAAAATCCAACTGCCCCAACTTCAGCCGCTCTTCCACCACACTCGCATCCACCAACTCGACCGATAGCCGCACGCGCGGTGCCACGTGCTGAAGCGCCTCGCACAGTCGCGGCAAGAAAACCTGAACACCAATATCGCTCATCGAAAGCCTGAATATTCGCGAGCTCGTCTTCGCATCAAACACCTTGTCGTGATTGAGCACTTCCTGAATGGAGACCATCGCGCGGCTCAATGGCAACGCCAGGCGCTCGGCGGTCGGCGTCGGCAACATGCCATCGCTTGTCCGCACGAACAGCGGATCGTCAAAAAGCGAACGCAAGCGCGATAGCGCATAGCTGGTCGCGGGTTGCGACAAACCAATGCGTTCTCCCGCGCGGGTGATGTTGCGCTCTTCAAGGACCGCATGAAACACCCGAAGCAGGTTCAAGTCGACGTCTTTAATATCCATGGCATTTATGATGATGATATTTACGATGCATTTGACGGATATGTTACCCATTTCTAGACTTCATGACATTCATCGAAGGGGTATCAAGACATGGGTTGCATCGAAACAATCGTGGCGCAAACCGAAGCCGCGACGCAGGCACCTGGCGCGCAACGTACACTCCCCGCGCTCCTCAGCGCTCGCACCGCGAGAAACCCGGAAGCACCACTCTTTTCCGACCGCAATACGGTATTGACTGCCGCCGATGCCACGCTGATTGCGGCGCGTCGTGCGGGCACGCTCGCAGCACATGGCATCAAGCGTGGCGATCACGTGGCGCTGATGTGCGGCAACCGCGTCGAATTCATCGAAATGGTGCTCGGCTGCGGATGGCTCGGCGCCGTCGTGGTGCCCATCAACACGGCCTCACGCGGATTTCAGCTCGCGCACATTCTTCGCAATAGCGGGGCACGATTGCTTATCGTCGAAGCCGCGCTGGCGGATTCGGTCAATGCGCTCGAAGCGGATGACTTGAGTCTTGAAAAGGTCTGGCTGATCGATGAGCCACTGCCGGGCGCATTGGCGCCCGTATGGCCCACGACGCCCCTGCCGCCGTTGGGCGACGCGGTCGCCGCAGCGCATCTTGAGGACGGTGATCCGTTCGCCATTCTGTACACGTCGGGCACGTCCGGTGTTTCGAAGGGCGTCGTGTGCCCTCACGCGCAGTTCTATTGGTGGGGACGAAACACCGGCGGCGATCTCGGCATCGGCAAGGGCGACGTTCTCTACACCTGTTTGCCGCTGTTTCACACCAACGCGCTCAATACCTTCTTCCAGGCCCTGCTTCTCGATGCCGTGCAGGTCGTCGACCGCCGCTTCTCTGCCAGCGGATTCTTCGACGCACTGGTCGACACCGGCGCGACGGTCACCTATGTACTTGGGGCAATGGTGCCGATTCTGCTCGGACGACCTGCGACGCCAAACGAGCGAAAACACAAGGTGCGCATCGCGCTGGCCCCCGGCGTACCCGCGAACTTCCATCGGGAATTTGCCGAGCGCAGTGGTATCACGCTGATTGACGGATTCGGCTCGACCGAGACCAATAGCGTGATCGGCGGCGACGTAAGCGCCCAGCGTGTGGGTTTCATGGGGCGCCTCGCTGCGGGCTTCGAGGCACGCGTGGTCGATGCGAACGACATGGCGGTACCCGACGGCGAACCCGGGGAATTGATCCTGCGTGCCAACGAGCCGTTTGCCTTTGCCAGCGGTTACCACGGCATGCCCGACAAGACTGTCGAAGCCTGGCGCAATCTCTGGTTCCACACCGGCGATCGCGTCATCCGAAGCGAAGACGGCTATTTTCGCTTTGTCGATCGACTCAAGGATGCCATCCGGCGCCGCGGCGAAAACGTCTCCTCGTACGAAGTCGAACAGGTACTGCTCAGTCACCCGAGCATTGAAACTGCGGCCGTATTCGCGGTGAAGTCTGCGCTCGCAGAAGACGAGGTCATGGCCGCAGTCGTGCCATGCGATGGCCACAGCATCGATCCTCTCGAACTGATTCGGTACTGCGAGCCACGGTTGCCGTACTTCGCCGTACCGCGCTACCTCGACATCGTGTCTGACTTGCCGAAGACCGAAAACGGAAAGATCCAGAAATTCAAGTTGCGCGAGTGCGGCGTAAGTGCATCGACGTGGGATCTCGAGACCTCGGGGTATCGCCTCAAACGGTCTTGACACGTTCCTGATGGCCAGAGTTTTCCACCCCGACGTCACTGAGCACTCGCATCGCTGAACGATACGGTGCGGGCGGGGCAATCGTAACGTCACCTCATGCGTGCATCGACAGGTGCACTACCAGGAGCTTCAGATGGCAAGCACGCAAACGTATAGCGGCCCGGAATCAAGCGGGATGGTGGCTAAAGTCGACGAACGATCGCTTCGACGCATTGTGTTCGCGTCGGTGATAGGCAACGCGTTGGAGTGGTACGACTTCTTCCTTTACAGCACGGCTGCCGCGCTGGTCTTTGGCGATCTGTTCTTTCCGACCGGGACCGATCCGCTACTTGGCACGCTGGCAGCTTTCGCAGGCTTCGCCATCGGATTTGCCGCGCGCCCTTTCGGTGGCATTGTCTTCGGCCACATCGGCGACAAGTTCGGGCGCAAGGGCGCGCTTGTCTGGACCCTCTCGATCATGGGCGGCGCCACTTTCCTGATCGGTCTACTCCCCACGTACGCACAGGTGGGCTTCTGGTCACCGGTGTTGCTGATCGTACTGCGCATTCTGCAAGGCATCGCGGCCGGCGGTGAATGGGGCGGTGGCGTGCTGATGATCAGCGAGTCCGCGCCTGCCGAGAAACGTGGTTACTACGCGTCATGGAGCCAGATCGGTGTGGGCGGTGGCTTTGTGCTCTCCGCCGCAGTGTTTTACGCCGTGCAAATGTTGCCGAGGGATGCCTTCCTGAGCTGGGGCTGGCGCATTCCGTTCGTGCTTTCCATCGTTATCTTCGGCGTCGGTGTGTACATTCGGTCGCGCTTGCCGGAAAGCGCGGAATTCTCCAAGGCGGAAGCGGCCGGTAAAACCGTGCATGCGCCGTTGCTCGATGTCATTCGCAAGCACCCCAGGGAAATTCTGATGGCAATGGGTTTGCGCGTGGCCGAAAACGGTGGCTCATACATTGTCGTTGCATTCGCACTGGTCTACGGCAAATTCATTGGCGTCTCCAACCAGATCATGCTCGGCGGCCTGATCGTGTCGATGCTCTCCGAGCTGTTCACGATTCCATTTTGGGGGCGTCTGTCGGACCATTGGGGACGAAAGCCGGTTTATATGATCGGCGCCATGGGCTTCGTGCTGTTGGCCTTCCCGTTCTTCTGGATGCTCGATACGCATACCCCCGCGTGGATCTGGCTGGCTTTCATGATGGGCAACGCGGTGTGCCACGGCGCGATGATCGGCACCCAGCCCAGCCTGATGGGCGAGCTATTCAGCACCGAAGTGCGCTACTCGGGCATGGCGCTCGGCCACGAAGTCGCCTCGGTGTTTGCCGGTGGCCTGTCACCGTTGATCGCGACCGCACTGCTGGCGCATTACCACGCCTCCTGGCCCATTGCCCTGCTGATGATGTTCCTGGGCGCTGTCACGGTCGTTTCCCTGTTGTTCACCCGGGAAACCACGCGTCGAAGCCAACGACAGGGACATTGAGATGACGTACGGCGATTTTAGCGGCGCACTGATTACGGCCGGGGTCGAAGTTCCTTATCAACGGCGCGCGACGGACGGTAACACCGGCGATTTGCTCGCCGATGCCTTCTCGCGGGCTTTGGCCGAGTCGGGTTTTAGCACTAAAGATATCGACGGTCTGGGCGTCGCGTCCTTCACCCTCGCGCCCGACCATGCCGTCGACATGGCGTGGCGACTCGGGCTGAGCCCGCGCTGGTGCATGGACGACTGCCACGGCGGCGCGAGCGCTATCAACATGCTTCAGCACGCGGCGCGAGCGATCCAGTGCGGCGACGCCAATGTCGTCGCGCTGCTCTCTGGAGACCGCTTCGAGGCGGCCGATTTCAAGCAACTGGTCGATCACTACAACCTGACCACGCGTCAATGGCTCAGACCGCTGGAAACGGGCGGGCCCAATGCCGTTTTCGCGATGCTCACGCAACGCCATGCCCGGCGGTTCGATCTGACCCCGAACGACTACGGCGCACTGTGTGTCGCGCAACGGGCATGGGCTGCGCAGAATCCCGACGCCGTATATCGGAGCCCGATGACGCTCGCTGACTATCTGGAAGCGCCGATGGTCGCCGAACCGTTGCGGCGTCTTGATTGCGTGCCGGTGGTTTGCGGCGCCAACGCCATCATCGTGGCGCGTGCCGACCTTGTTCGCCGTGCGCGTAACGTGCGCATTCGCGCAGTGCAGAGTCTTTTCAACACGGATCATCAGGCAGGAGATGGATTGACCACACCGCTCGCTGCCGTGGCCCCGACGCTCTGGAAGCGGGCCGGTGTGGCGCCGCACGATATGGACGTCATTTCCGTCTATGACGACTACCCGGTGATGGCGCTGATCCAGCTTGTCGACCTTGGATTCGCGCCGGACGGCGACATCCGCGCCCTGCTCGCGCGCATCGCCTCACGTGAGCTGAACGTCAACACCTCGGGCGGTCAATTGTCGGCAGGGCAGGCAGGCGCCGCCGGTGGAATGCACGGACTCGTGGAGGCCGTAACGCAGTTGCGGCACCGCGCCGGTGAGCGTCAGGTCGCCGATGCGCGTCTTGCCGTCGTCAGTGGCTACGGCATGGTCGAGTATCGCTACGGCATGTGCGGCAACGCCGTGGTGCTTGAGGGCGTCACAGGAGAAACGTCATGACGTTGTCGGTCTTTCGATGCAATGCGTGCCATCACACGCTCTTCCCCGCGCGCTATCTGTGCCCGAACTGCGGCGCTGCCGACTGGCGGGGCGCGCCGTTCACTCAGGGGACGGTGACAGAGGCCACCGTCGTTCACCAGCGGGTGGGCCAGTCAAATGCCGCTCCGCTGCATCTTGCGAGCGTCGTCAGCTCGGATGGCCCCATCGTCATCGCTCGTTCGGAAGCTGCGCTTCATGCAGGCGACATGGTCCGCCTGACCCTCGATTCCGGGGGGAGCATCGTGGCTTCCCCCATCTGATTCCGAACCGACGAGGAAATGAAGATGCAAGTCGAGGGATCCATCGCATTTGTCTCAGGTGCCAATCGTGGCGTTGGCGCGTGTTTCGTGCAGACGCTGCTGGCGCATGGCGCGCAGAAGGTCTACGCCGGGGCTCGTGACGTCGCATTAATCCCGACGAACGACAGCCGCGTCATAGCGGTGAAACTGGACGTCACCAACGCCGAAGACATCGCACACGCTGCGGCGCTTGCCGGAGACGTCAACCTCCTCGTCAACAACGCGGGCATCAACCGGATCGTGCCGCCTTTCTCGGCCGGGCATGTCGACGCCGCGCGTGCGGAGATGGAGGTGAACTACTTCGGCACGTTGAACATGACGCTGGCCTTTACCCCGGCGCTCAAGCGCAATGGCGGCGCGCTGGTCAACGTGCTCTCGATTCTGGCGCGCGCCACATTGCCCGCAATGACTTCATTGAGCGCATCCAAGGCCGCCGCACTGCGCATGACCGAAGGCTTGCGTGCCGAACTCGCGGCGCACGGCGTGCGCGCACTCGCCGTTATGCCCGGCGCGATAGACACCGATATGTCGCGCGACGTTGGCGACATGCCCAAGCTTGCGCCCGCCGAAGTGGTGCTCGCCACACTGGCGGCGCTCGGCGATGGCACCGACGACGTCTACGTCGGCGATATGGCCAAACAGATTGTCTCCGGGTTGGCGACAGACCGAAGCGCCGTGCTGCGGCTATTGGCTGCGAACGGTTGACCTGTCGCCCGGATCATCCGAATCGACTTTACGCATGGAAAGGAGAGTGTCATGACTGGACAAACGATCAAAATCGCCGCGGAGGACGGGAAGTCGTTTTCCGCCTATCTGGCCACGCCGAAGCAAGGCAAGGGTCCGGGGTTGATCCTGTTGCAGGAAATCTTCGGCATCAACGGGTTCATGAAGGAGACCGCCGACCGTTTCGCGCAAGAGGGCTACGTTGTCGTAGTTCCGGATCTGTTCTGGCGCATGGCTCCGGGGACGGTACTCGGTTACGGAGAAGCCGACTTCGCACGTGCCCTTGAACTGAATGAAGCGTTCGATTTGGGAAAAGCCGTCGAAGACGTGGGTGCGACCATCAATGCACTGCGCGCGCTGCCTGAGCAGATCGGCAAGATCGGTGCGGTCGGTTATTGTCTGGGCGGGAAACTGGCCATGCTGGCTGCTGCGGCGACGGACATCGATTGTGCTGTGAGCTATTACGGTGTCGGTCTGGAAGCCTTCCTGAGCGAAGTGCCGCAGATCCGTTGTCCGATGGCCTTCCACTTCGCCGAGAACGATGCGTTGTCGCCGCCCTCCGTGCGCGAGACGGTCATCGCCGCGCTGTCGGAAAATCCGCAAATCGAGCATTTCGTGTATGCGGGTTGTGACCACGCGTTCGCAACGCCCGAGCGCGAGCATTACAACAAACCCGCGTCGATCATGGCTTACTCACGCACGATCGCGCTGCTTCGCAAGGTGTTAGGTCCGGTGTATGACCTGAACGCTCTCTGGGAACTGCATTGCTATCACGAGTTCGATTCTCGCGACGTAGACGCGATCATGCCCACCATGATCGAAACACCTTACGTCAATCACATCCCGACGATGACCGGCGGCGTGGGGCACGACGAGCTCAAGCGCTTCTACAAGTATCACTTCGTTCATGCGAATCCCGCCGATACGCGATTTATTCCGATATCGCGAACGATTGGCGCCGACCGTGTCGTCGATGAGTTCGTCTTCTGCGCAACACACGACCGTGAGATTGACTGGATGCTTCCGGGCATCGAGCCCACCGGTAAATACATCGAAGTTGCGATGCTCGCGGTGATCTGCTTTCGCGGCGACAAGCTGTACAACGAACACATTTACTGGGACCAGGCCACCGTACTCGTGCAGATTGGTCTGCTCGATCCCACCGGCTTGCCTGTCGTAGGCATCGAAGCGTCTCGAAAGCTCATGGATGAGCGCTTGCCGAGCAACACCTTGATGCGCAACTGGTCGTCAAGCGAAGGAAAACCGATTTAACGCGTCAATGCGTTTCGATAGATGTGCCATTCGTTTGGAAGTTAATTAGTACTGCTTATATATAAATTATAAATTCGGCGCCACAGTGTGGCGACTTCTCGTCCCGAAACTCGATAACGATACGGGTGTTCATTATGAAACTCCGGTTTGGATGTCTCGCGATCTTCATGTGTGTTTCCGCGCCCGCACTGGCGCAGAACTCGCTCACCATTTACGGCATCATTTCCGACGGCATCGGCTACTTCAGTAATCAGGCCGGAAACTCGACCGTTCAATTGGTGAGCGGGGCGAATCAGAACAATCGACTGGGGTTTCGCGTGAATGAAGACCTCGGCGGCGGGTGGTCTTCCATCGCCACGCTGGAAAACGGTTTCGACATCAATCAGGGAAAGTTGGGGCAGGGTGGCCGAATGTTCGGGCGTCAGGCATTCGTGGGTCTGTCGAGCAGGACCTACGGCACGCTCACGTTTGGTCGGCAATACGATGTGCTTTGGGACTACTTAGATCGCATCGAACCTCAGGCCATGGGGCCGGGGCTGGCGACCAGCATTGGCAGCAACGACAACATCGAAGGTAATTTCCGCTACAGCAATTCTGTGAAGTACAAAAGTCCGGAATGGAACGGTCTCGAGTTCGAGTCGATGTACGCCTTCAGTAACAAGGCCGGTGCATTTCAGCAGAACCGGGCGTTCAGTGCTGGAGTCAATTACGTTCGCGGTGGTCAACGTTATGCCCTGACCTATCTGAATATCGATCAACCCGGGACGTCAAACCCGTCTGGCGCCGTTAGCGATGACTATTCGGGCGGCGCATTTCAGTTGTTCCATACGAGCCCAGTGAACGCCAGTGTCGGCGTGAAGCGGCAGCGTGTTGTTGCTGGGGGGGCAGAGTATGCGTTCGGAAATACACGCCTCGGTGGCATCGTGTCCGATGTCAGGTATTCGTATCTGGACGGCACCAGCCTGCATATCGACAATTTCGATCTCACGGCCGTCTATAACGTCAGTCCGGCGCTTGCGCTGTCGGCCGCATACGTCTACTCGATGGGACATTACGGCGGCATCGACGCGACGTCGCACTGGAATCAGGGGCAACTGAGCGTCGACTACTTCCTTTCCAAGCGGACCGATATTTACGCCTATGTCAACTATGTGAAGGCGACGGGACCGTTGGCCACCGCAGTGCTGTTCCTCGCTTCTGCGCCGTCGAGCAACAAGGAGCAGACCGCATTCGTCGCGGGAATTCGTCACCGGTTCTGACGTGGCGACGATCGCATGTATCGGCCCGCTTGAGCGGGCCGAACGGCTTATCGAGACTTTCTCGACGAACGAAGCGCCCAGGACACTCGGGCCATCAATTCGCGATACACGAACATGACAGACGATCTCTCCAGCACGACCGAGCAGCCGATGGCCTTCGAGATAAAGGTCGGGAAGGTGTCGATTACCGTCGTTGTCGAGTCTTGCGCGCCACTGCTAGCGCTAGGCGAGATTTTCCCGGCAGCAACCGAAGAGATGCTTGCCGACATCCGCACCGGGGACACCGACGCGTGGTTCGAAAAATCGACGGACAAGCTCGTGGTGGCGATTCAGGGGTTCGTCGTGCGGAGCGAAGGGAAAACCATCGTCGTCGACACCTGCGTTGGCGATTGTAAATCGCGCGTGCGCGAAGCTTTCGACCACGCCACGCAGGGCTGGTTGAAGCGGCTAGCCGACAGTGGAACGCCGCCGGAGCACGTCGACTTCGTCGTTTCCACCCATTTTCACGTTGATCACGTGGGAGGTCATACGCGTGGGGTCGAGGGACGCTGGCAACCGAGCTTTCCCAATGCGCGATATCTTTTCGTCGAAGCCGAGCTCGACTTCTGGCAGGGCGAGGGTGGCCTCCCGGGCATCGCGCGAACCGGAAACTATATGGACGACAGTATCACGCCGATACTCGACGCGGGCCTCGCGGACATTGTGGCGGGCGATCACCGGATTACCACCGAAGTCCGACTGACGCCCACGCCGGGGCACTCACCCGGTCACGTTTGCGTCGTCATCGAAAGCGAGGGCGAACGTGCCATCCTGAGTGGCGATATGTTTCACTCGCCGCTGCAATGCCGCTACCCGGAGTTGAGTACGCGTTTTTGTGATGATCCCGCGAAATCAGCAGCGACTCGCATGCGTTTCTTTGAAGAAAACTTTAATCAATCCACGTTAGTGATTCCCGCACATTTCCCTTTCCCAACCGCCGGGCATCTGTGTTGTGATGGCCGTGGCAAGCGCTTTAGGTTTTTGGATCCGGGCGCACTGGCCAAAATTTGGAGTAGCAGGTTTTGCAGCAGACCTGATATCGACTCGTGATGTGTTGCTTCACACGCATTCGGACCGATACTGCCAACGCGTTGAACGAGGTATGGATTCCTGCCTGAATAAAGGACCTTCCGGCCCACGCTGAGGCATGCATCCGGCGTGCGACAGCACTATTGCAGCTACGCCAGACCACGTACTTATATGTGCAGAGCCCCCATGATGACCGTGCCGAGCGCCGGCGCGTTACGAAACGCTGTTTACCAGTTGAAACGAACGCCCAGCACGCCGGCAACTGCGGTTTGACGATTATTGCCGCCGAGCGACCAGCGGTAGGTGGCCTGTCCGTAAAGGCTCAGTTTCCGGTTCACCTGTGCAGTTACACCGCCCCCGACCTCCAATGCTGAATTACCGAAATGGGCGTCAATGGCGGGAGATGACTGGCCGAAAATCGCACTATCGGTGCCGGAGAATGCATGCCAGAGGTTGATTCGCGCATAGGGCTGCCAAAGTGTGCCGTGCCCGTCTCGCTTCGTGTATTGCAGCCGCGCGCCCAAGCGTCCGGTCCACGCTGCGCCCGCACTCCAATTCACACTCGCGTACTGATCTCGCGACCCGCTCACGGATACCCCTTGGCGGATGACCTGCGCTTGCGGCTCAATCAGCAAATCGTTGCCCTCGCCAAAATGGATCGGGTAACCCGTCTCGAGTGACGCCGCGTATGCCGTAGCGTTGGTCGATATCCCTGTGCCATAAAGCGACGTTGCCTTCGTGTCGTACCAGCTTCCCTGCAATACCCCGTCGAGATACCAGCCGCTCGGGCCGAAATGTGTCCAATAGCCTCCAAATGACGGACCATGCATCTGCAACCGACCCACCGTGAGGTCCTGCGTTCCCAGCGCGAAGCCTCGCACCGATGTAGCGTTGTAATCCGAGTACGCCAGATAGACGCCCGCGTGGTCCCGGTGGCCACTATCCGTGGTTCGCCGGAAGATGTCGAAGCCCGCTTGGAACCCGATCAGATTTCCTGTCGCGCTTGTGTCCACCGTTCCATTCCACCGGTTGCGCACACGTTCCCCGAACACCCGTCCCCATGCACCGTTCGCATACGCCCGCGGCGCTGGCAGACCACGCAGGTTCTCTTCGTCACCAACGCGCTCATGCAGTGTCCCTAGCGTCGCCAAGCCCATCTGACGCGCGATTGCAGGGACCGGCGTGTAGAGCGGCACCTCCGGGCGGTAGAGCGGAATTTCCGTACCGACTGGCGTCGCGGGGTCTGTCGGTGTGCCGACAAGATGAGACCGGAGGAACCAGTCGTTCGGGGCCGCGCTGCCGCCGCGAAAGAGCTGGTACTCATAGGCACCGGCGGCGACGCGTTGACCGAGCGAGAAAGTGTCGGGCGCAGTTGTGCCGCCGCCGCTTGCTTTCACCAACCGGATGCCATCCGCCACGGTTTGTGCGCCGGCGCCGCCGGTATTGGTGACGATCAGGGCCGTGGTGCCGGTGGCTTGGCCACCATTGATCACCAGCAGATTGGTCGGCGAATTATCGCTGCCGAGATAGGTATTAAAGCCGATGCGGCTACCTGCGATGCCCGCGTAGCTCCCGGCCGTCAGCGTGCTATAGGCACCGGGACGGGCTACAAACTGGATCACACCGGCGTTGCTCACAGTCCGCGTGGCGTTTGAATCTCCGGTGACATTCCAGGCACTGAGCGAGTCGACCGAGACATTGGTTGCGTTTTGCGCCAGACCCGTCCAGAGACTGTGCTGTGCCAGCACCACGTCAGCGGTGTTGCCGGCATCGGCCAATAGGTCGCCCGTCCATTGCGATGCATTGAGTTTGGCGCTGGCGGTGTTTCCCGGCCCGGCCAGCACGAGATTGCCAGTCCAGTTGCTGTCGACCAGATTGAAGGTGAGGGCGGAAGGGTCAACGACAATGTCACCGACGAGCGAAGGTATACCGGCAATGTTCAGCGTCAGGTTGCTTGATGTGCCGGCAGCATCCTCGGTCACTCGGGCCAGCAGGCGCCTGCCATCGACGACAGCGGGAGTCATCGCGGCACCACCACTGATCGAGACGGTACCTGTCCCGCCTTCGGCCAGCACGATCGCTCCGTTAGTGGCGCTGAGATTGCCGCCGGTGAGCGATACCGTGCTCGCCGTACTGCCGGTAAGGTAGATTGCGGCCGCACCAGCACCGCTCGCCGCGACTGTCGTTCCCGCAGCAGTAATGACACCGCCATTGACGGCAGCAATACCATGCGTTGCATTGCCCGCAGTGCTGACCTCGGCGTGGGTCAGGGCGATACGGCTACCGGCATCCTGCGCAGAGGCCCCGTAAGCGCCCGTCCCTTGTGTGGAGATTCTGGTGTCCGTGGCGGTGATTGTGCCTCCGTTCATTGCGTGCAAGCCCACAGCGTTGACATTCGTGGTGGTGACCGAAGTACCGGACAGCGCAACACTGCTGCCGGTATCGGTCGCGCGAACGCCATCCGCGCCGCCTGCCGCGGCGGTACCGACGCCATGGGTCATGATGGTGCCACCTACGATCGAAGCCGTCGCTCCCTGACTGACCCGCACGCCGATGGCGCCATCGCCGTTCGTGGTGATGCCGGTTCTCTCGGCTTGAAGCCGACTTCCAGCCCCCATCACATCCACGGCATTCGCCTGCAAGCCGATGTCTGAAGCAGGAAATTGCAGGGCAGGCGGGTTGCTCCCTGTCGCTCTGAACCCGGTGGTGATCTCGGTGTTCACCACCGCGACCGTACCAGCGTCGGTGACACTGACGCCAGCACTGGAAGGCCCCGACGTGCGCACTAGCGTGCCGGTCAGTGCCACCATGCTGCCGGTCCCACTCGCCACCGTACCGGAGGAATTGGGTTGGTAGGTGAAGACACCGTAGCCCGAGAAGTCGATCCGGCCGCCTGCGTCCGCCCATAGGCCAGGACTGTTCGCTCCGTATGTCGCCGAAGATGCGCCATTGCTCATCAGAACACTGCTGCCAACGCCCCGAGCGAGCACACCGGGAGCGTTAGCGATGACGGTGCCTCCGAAATAGTCGCCCGACGCGATGGCACCGCCACTGACAGTGATGTTTCCACCGCTGGCTGCAAACAGCCCGGCACTGCCATTGCCGTAGATGTTCACATAAACGTTGTTCAATGTGAGGCCGCTGCCTGCACCCGATGCGACCACGCCGGGTGAGTTGTCGCCGTAACCGTACGTGCTCAGGTCATTGAGCGTGATCGTCCCCCCGGCATCCGAATAGACGGCAGAGGCCCCGGCGCCCGATGTCGTGACATTGGTACGGGTCAATGTAATCGAACCGCCGCCGGAGGCATAGGCGCCGTGCGCGTTATCAAGCCCCGTGTTGACTTCGCTGTCCGTCAGCGACACGCTACTCGTCGCGCCAATCGCAGCAATGCCGTAAGCGCCTGCGCCATATGTGTAGACGGACGTATAGCTGCCGGTGATCCGACCCGCGCCATCGGCATAGAGGCCATGGCCGCCGGCGCCGTCGGTGCTGACCGATGTGCCGTCTGTCAATGTGCCAGTCAGGCCAATAGTCCCGCCACCGGTGGCATACGCGCCGTAGCCGCTCCCGGTAGCATTCAAGGTCACTGAGGCACCACTATAGGTGCCGGTGCCGGAAACTTCGACCACGGGCGCTGTACCGGCGCTTTCTCGCGTAATAGAAGCCGAGTCGGAGCAACTGCTGCCGGACGAGATACTGAGCGTGGCGGGGGCGGCAGCACATTGCGCGAATACGTTCGTCGACGGCAGCAGTGCCGTCACCGCGGTAGTCAAAACGGCTCGATGCCAGACAGTCGAGCCGAACCACCCCTTCTTCTGTGTGCCGCTGCTCCACGCATTGGAGGTGGAACCCACAAATGACATCCTTATGTGGATTGTGCGCAATTGAGGCGCTTCTTTATCGCGATTTGAAAAAATTGAAAAATGCCGTGAGCTGCCCACAGATAGGAACCCAAACGAATAATTAACCGGTAGACGATAGCAAATATCGCTTCGTACTAAAAATCGGTACTAACTCGCAGGGGTGGGGACATCTCGTCGATATTTCCCATGGAAAAGGCCAGTCGGCCTACGTCGAACAATCTGCTTATCGCAGAACAGTCTCTTCATTTGGTGCCCTGCGATTGGCGGCGATATAGCGTCACGGTTCCGCGTACCAAGCTACCGATTACGCCGGCTACCACCATGAGCAATCCCACTGGCACCAATGCGAATGGCTCATGCAAAACACCTTGAGCATCTACTTCCGATCCGATCGCAGCGAACGCGATCCAACATGAGAATCCAGCGAGGATGAAGCATGCGCAAACCGTCCAATATCGACGGTGATTAACATCTTTTACCGCCGCGACGATCGCCGCAATGAGTGCAATCGCTGAAACAAGAAGTAATGCGAACTGAATCACAGGTTCACCGGCTTGGCCTCGATACGGCCCATTCTATAGACGTTGCGGGGCGTGATTCACGGATCGCCCACGTTCGAGGTAAGTCATTCGATGGCGGATCTTGGGTTGATCCGGCAGTAGAACTTAACCCGGTGTCCGGGGTGGGTTGACCAGTACAGAGTGGAAACGAGTGGAAAAAATTGCGTCGGGCGAAACGGATGCGCCGGGGAGAATCAGATCTCATTTCCCAAAGGGCGAGTGCTTCACCAAAGGTGAATATCGCGTGACCTTCAAAACGGGGGAGTATTTTGGAAAGATGAAGCAGGGCACGTTTTTTCCGGAAATTCCTGTGTTATTTCGCGTCGTAGATGCCACTCAGCACCACCATATTCCTTTGCTTCTCAGTCAATTCGGTCATGCGACCTATAGAGGCAACCGACTGCCAGGCGGGAGAGCGAAGGTATGACGCCCCGTGCTCATGGCGTTCCTGGCGTTCTACATCGTCGCCCGGAGTGGCGGCGCTTACCGGCGCCAATTGAATTACGGACGAAAGAAACGACGGCGTCAAAGTCGCGAAGCGCGTCGATTGCCGGTCCGAACGCGTGCCAAGTGCCGGTTGCCGTCGTTCGCTAATTCATTGAAGCAGGAAAAAATTTCTGGATTAAGCGACGATTTGTCACGACACCTGTGAGCGTTTGGAAAGACCCGCTGTCGAGTGACGCCCGCACGCTCCCCCGACCTGTCCACGAATCCCCCCGCTATAACCCCTTGGAATAACCAATCCCAAACCTTTCATGTACACCAAATTATTTCAATGTATTCTTTTGTAAAAATATGTATACATAAAAACTCCTTTAGTTCACCACGATTCCTCGGCCCTGGGAATCGCTTATTTGCGAGGTATCCATGCAGTTTTCCCGGGTTTCGTTGAGTATCGCCATCGCGCTAGCCGCCACGGTTCAAGCGCAGACCGTCCAGGCCGCACCGTCGGCCAGCGAGCAGACGTGCCGTGCCTGTCACGACATGAACAGCAAGAAGGTCGGGCCGTCGTTCCGCGATATTGCGGCGTCCTATCGGAACGATCCGGACGCGCTCGCCAAGATCAAGAAGAGCATCCTCCAAGGCAGCACCGGCAAGTGGGGGAACATCCCCATGCCCGCGAACGCTATTCCCGACGACGAAGCCGAGCGCTTCGCCCACTGGGTCCTAAGCCTCAACAAGTAAGGCCAGATCCCGCCGTCGAAACATCCCCATATCGAGCACCGGGACGCTACGGCGTCACCGGGCCACTGCGCCAGCGCACAGCCATTCATCGTGGCGCGTCGTCCGGCGCACAGGAGGAGACATGTGCAAGAAGGTCTGCACCGCACTCGCGTTGGCGCAGTGTGCGGGAGCATCCTGGGCGCAAACCGGCCCGACCTTGTCCGGCTTCGTCGACAGCTACGTCGAGTCGATCCGGGCGCAAAACACCACGACGCAACGGCTTCAGAGTGGCGGACTTCAGACGTCGCGCTTCGTCTTTCGTGACGTCGAAAAGATCACCGACACCCTCGAAGCGCAAGCCGTTCTGGAATGGCGCTTGCGCGTGAACAACGGCACGACGCCCGTGCCACCCGCGCGCGATGCCTACGTCGCCCTCAAAGGCGAGTTCGGTCGACTCCTGCTCGGCCGCATGCGGGTGACGTCTGCCACCACTTACGGACGCATCGATCCCACCTACACCGGCAACTACAGCGTCATTACCAACGTCATTGCTTCCTACGAGCGCTGGCTCGAGAACAACACCGTCAAGTACGAGTCGCCGAAGTGGCAGGGCTTTCAGGTGATCTCGTCGCTGTCGCTCGGCAAGCAAGGGGAAAACCTCCAGCCGGGCGAACGCCCCAAGAGCGGGCAGGGGACGAGTACCGGCCTGCGCTATTCGACTGGCCCGTGGTTCGCGTCCGTCGTCTACGACAACTTCAACAACGCGCGTCCCGGTGAAGGCATGCAGGACGTCTGGCTCGTCGGCGAATACTGGATTCGGGGCGAATACAAGATCACGGCGGCGCTGCATCGGTATTCAGGCGTATACACGTCTGGCAAGCCGTCACAGCAAGGCTTCGACTGGCAGATCGGCGGACGCTACTCGATCACCCCCGCAAACGAGCTTGTCGTTTCGCTCGTCAATCGCAACGAAGCCGGTGGCTCCAACGGTGACGCCACAGGCCTGTACGTCGGCATCGAACACAGCCTGTCCAAACGCACGCGCCTCTATGCAAGCTACGCGCGCATCAACAACCGGGGCAACAGCCGCTACGCGCTGGCATTCGACATGGTCCCGATGCCAGGCGAGAACACCAGCGCTGTGGCATTGGGTATCAGTCATGCGTTCTGACAGGAGCCGCTCATGAACCATCGACGAACACACCTGCGCGCGCAGATGCGACGCAAGCTCACCACGTGCCTCTGCGCACTGGCGGCAATGGCAGCCAGTGCATCCGCACCCGTGGTGGCGGCCCCGTCCGAGAAGCCGAACATCCTCATGATTCTTGCGGACGATCTCGGCTACTCGGACATCGGCGCGTTCGGCAGCGAGATCCGCACGCCGAATCTCGACGCACTGATTGCGTCCGGACGCATCCTCACGAACTTCCACGTCGCGCCGAGTTGCTCGCCTACCCGCGCGATGCTGCTCTCCGGGGCCGATCACCATCAGTCGGGTCTGGGTACGATGGCCGAGACGCTGCAGATCTATCAGGTCGGGCATCCGGGATACGAGGGATATCTCAACGAGCGCTCTTTCTCGATTGCGAGTCTGCTGCGCGATGGCGGCTATCACACCTACATGGTCGGCAAGTGGCACCTCGGTCTCACGCCGGGGCAAAGCCCGCAGGCGCGCGGTTTCGAGTCGTCGTTCGTGTTGCTTCAGGGCGGTGCTGCGCACTTCGCTCCGGCACCCGGCGCGATCACCTCGGCCGACCGGGCGTCGTATCGAGAGAACGGCAAGATGGTGACGCTGCCGCCGAACTTCTATTCGAGCGTCGGCTATACGGACAAACTGATCGGCTACATCGACCGGAATCTCGGCGACGGCAAACCCTTCTTCGCGTATGCGGCCTACACGGCCCCGCACTGGCCATTGCAGGCACCGGACGACCGCATCGACAACTATCGCGGTCGTTATGACGCCGGTTACGACGCGATCCGTAACGAGCGAATTGCACGCCAAAAGCAGTTGGGATTGCTGCCGCCGGATTTCCGTCCGGCCACATTGCTGCCTGCGTCGCCCATGAATCCTCGCTGGGATCAACTCTCGCCGGAGCAAAAGAAGACCGAAGCCCGCAAGATGGAAGTCTATGCGGCGATGGTCGAAACACTGGACGCCAACATTGGCCGCCTCGTCGATCATCTGAAATCGGTCGGTGCGTACGACAACACGTTCATCTTCTTCGCGTCCGACAACGGCCCGTCGGGCGAGAAGGTCGATATGTTCTACCCGGACGGTCCGAACAACGACAACAGCTACGAGAATCTCGGCCGTCGCCGCTCCAATATCGCCCTTGGCACCCGCTGGGCGGAAGTGAGTGCGACGCCTTTCCGGCTGTTCAAGGGATACCCGTCGGAGGGCGGCGTGAGCGTGCCCGCTATCGTACGGATGCCGAAGCAATCGAACGGTCAGACGAAAGCGACGCAACTAACGACTGTCCTCGATCTCGCTCCGACCTTCCTCCAGTTGGCTGGGCTGCCGAATCCGGGCGACCGCTATCGCGGCGAATCCGTCAATCCTATGACGGGCACGTCGTTGCTCCCGCTTCTCACCGGAAAGACGCAACGCCATCTCCCCGACGGCAGCCTGCTCGGCGCGGAGTTCGGTGGGAACCGCTATGTCCGCGATGACCGATGGAAGTTGCTGTCGGTGCACATGAAGCGTGGTCCGCAGCCGGTCGCAGAACCGCCCGACTGGAAGCTATACGACATGACTCGTGATCGCGGTGAGACGACGGACCTTGCCGCCGACCATCCCGACATCGTGGCGCGTCTGAAGCAGGGCTGGGTCGACTACGCCAAACGTGTAGGTGTGGTGCTGGCACCGGGCGTGACCGAATGAACAAGGGAACGCGTCACGATCACCTCGCATGGGCGCTCGCGATTATCTTGGTGGGCGTATCGATCGGGTGGATGGCGTCGTCGCGACACGCGTCGGCGCTGGTTCAGCGAGGCCAGTCAAACATTCCGCCTGAGCCTCTGACGTTGCCGCTCATCGGCGACGGCAAGCGCGGTCCGCAGAAGATGGCGTGGATCCCGGGGCAGACGTTCCTGATGGGCACCGACAGCCGTCTGGCGCAGCGCAACGAGCGTCCCGCTTTTGATGTGACGACGAGCGGATTCTGGATGGATGTTCACGACGTCACCAACGCAGAGTTCGAGCGCTTTGTTGACGCGACGGGCTACGTCACCACAGCCGAGCGCCCACCGCGCTGGGAAGACTTGCGTGTGCAGTTGCCACCCGGAACGCCTGCGCCCCGGCCGGAAATGCTCGTGCCGGGTGCGATGGTGTTCGTCGGCACCGGAGCGATGGTGTCGCTGCGGGACTATTCTGCGTGGTGGCGATTCGTGCCCGGTGCGAACTGGCGTCATCCGCAAGGGCCGGGCAGCGATCTGACAGGCAAAGAAAATCACCCGGTGGTGCAGGTGTCATATGACGACGCCTTGGCCTATGCGACATGGGTGGGCAAGCGCCTGCCGACCGAAGCGCAATGGGAGGTGGCGGCACGCGGTGGTCTGACGCAAGCGGACTACACATGGGGAGATGCGAAACGTCCCGACGGCAAGTCGATGGCTAACGTTTGGGACGACAACGCGCATCCGTTCCCCGTCGTCGACTCGCCGACGATTCGCGTCGGTACGACCCCGGTCGGACAGTTCTCACCGAATGGCTACGGCCTCTACGACATGGCGGGCAACGTCTGGCAATGGGTGGCCGATTGGTATCGCGCGGACGAATTCGCAATGCAGGCCAAGCGTCGGGGCCGAAACGTCGATCCGTCTGGCCCGACGTCAAGCTTCGATCCCGACGACGGCTCGACACCGGTCGATGCCCCGAAGCGTGTCACGCGCGGTGGCTCGTTCTTGTGCAGCGACACCTATTGCAGTGGCTACCGCACCAGCGCGAGACGCGGCACGGACCCTGCGAATCCGATGTCGCATATTGGCTTCCGATTGGTCATGACGTCTGCCGATTGGGCGGGTAAAGCAGGACGCAAGGGACCGGGAACCGAGTGAAGTTCACTCGCTAGTTCAGGACACTCGGGGACCAGACGTCGATTAAACTGCACGACTTCCGTAGCAGTCCAACCTGACGCACACGAAAGTCCCTGCATGCCCCTGACAACTTTGACACGCGGCTCCCACGGCGGACTGCGAGTTAGCCCCCGATGGCCCGCGCGCTGCGTTCGTGTGGATGAGGCTGTTCTGAAAGCCCTTCAGCATATTCAGACGCAACTGCCCGAAGGAATCACGCTGATTCTCACTAGAGGATATGAGGCCCACGCGTCCCAACTCGGCTTCGCGAGGACGCAGTTCCGCAAGTTCGGCATCGGCGTGTTTCGTCGGCTGTACCCAAATCGGCAACATGAGATCACCGATATTTTTGGCAGCAACGGCCACGATATCGACGGCACACATGTCGACGTTTCGTTCTGCGTAAACGGACGCCGCATCCGCATGCTGCCGCTTGGCGTCTTCACCCCTTCAAGCTGGCAGCAGCGCCGGGTCCGGCGGCACGCATCATCCCTGAACTGCATCCTCACTTTGCTAAAGCAATATGGATTTCAGATCCACTGCAATGCAACTGAGCGTTTGCAGATTCATTGCGACTTCCGACCCGACCAGGAATTCCGGAGCGCCGCGCTTTGATCACGTAGACGTTCCCGGCGAATCCAATGTCGGTTGTCGACTTCCAGTAGATGATGACGTGCGCCGATTGGCGCTAAACCGCCAACGCCGCCCCATCGCTGCGAGGATCGTGTGCGCCTGTTGCCACGCCGTCCGCCGCAATCGCGATGACGCCCGCCTGTCCGGCCAGCGGGCTGTGGGCGGGTAACGGCGTCACCGAGTGTCCGAGCTCGCTGAGGCTGTCGAATACCCACTGCCCGGCATCACGCTCAAGTTTGAGATTGTCCCGGCTGTCGGAGAACGTGCGCCCGAGCAGAAAGCGCGGATGGGATAACGCTTCTTGCGGAGACATCCCGAAGTCGATCAGTCGGGTCAGCAATGCGCTCAGCGTTTGCGGTTGTCCGTCGGCCCCCTGTGTGCCGTACAACAACCGTGCGCGCCCGCCCTTCAGATACATGCCCGGATTGAGCGTGTGAAACGGTCGCTTGCCAGGCATGAGCGCATTCGGATGCGCGCTCCCAGCGGGACGAAACGCTGCGCCCCGGTTGTGCCAAAGCACGCCGGTATCGCCCGCCATCACACCGCTTCCCCAATCGAAATAGATCGTTTGCAGAACGCTCACGGCCCGGCCAGCGGCGTCGGTCGCGGCGAAATACACCGTATCCCCATCGCGAAACCGATGAGGCCAATCGAGCGCCGCACGATTGTCGATTCTCGATGCGGCGGCCCGGAGATGGTCGTCCGACAGCATCGCCGCGAGGGGAACGTCGACGAATTCCGGATCCGCGACGTATCGGTCGCGATCGAGGAATGCCTGCTTCACGGCTTCGACCAGTCGGTGGTAATACGTCGCGCTGCCATGCTCGCAGTCTTTCAGTCCGATGCGTTCGAGAATGCCCATGATCTGGAGCGTCGTGACGCCCTGCGTGGGCGGCGGCATCGTCGCGAGCACGCCGTCTGCATAGGGCATCGTCAACGCAGGCGACACATGCACACGTGTGGCGGCAAGATCTTCGCGCGTGAGCGGAGCGCCTGCCGCCTGCAAGCCCTGCGCCATGCGGGCGGCCAGCTCGCCCTCATAGAATTCGCGCGGGCCGCCGTCTGCCAGCCGACGCAGTGTCGTCGCCAGTGCCGGTTGACGAAATATCTCGCCCGCAGCCGGGGCGCGACCGCCGGGCAGAAACGTTTGTGCGAAGCCACGCCACGTCGACGCGTCGTGCATCTCGTCGGCGCGATACGTGTACCAGAAGTCCTGAGAGCGACTCGTCGGGAATCCCGCGTCGGCGGCGGCGATCGCCGGTGCGAGCAACGATGCCCACGACAATCGCCCGCCCCATGTGTCGCGGCTAATGCGGAACGCCGCTTCCCATGCCGCCACCGTAGCCGCCGAGGTCAATGCGGCGCACGGCCCGCGCACGGGAATGGCCTCGCCACCGAGCCAACGCGACGGCAGATCTCGCGCCGCCTGTCCGATGCCGGAGATGGCAAGCGGCGCTGTGCCGCCCTCGGACGCACCGTCGGCGACAAGCCAGAAACCGTCTCCGCCGAGGCCGGTGAAGTGAGGCATCGTTACGCACAGCATTGCGGCCATGGCGATGCCCGCTTCGATGGCGTTTCCGCCTTGTTGCAACACGTCGCGGCCCACAGCACTCGCAAGCGTGTGCGGGCTGGTGACCAGTCCACGACAGCCACTCGCGGCGCCGGGCGACGCACAAACCGCCGTGTCACGCATCATGCTGCCGCCCCTGCGTCATGCTCACCCCCGAGATACGCTGCCGCCAGACGCGCGTCACCTGCCAGTTCGCTCGCCGCTGCGCTGACCGTCACACGTCCCTCTTCGAGAACGTAGCCACGGTCGGCAATTGACAGCGCCATGGCGGCCATCTGGTCGACGAGCAGCATCGAGAGCGATTCGCGACGCAGTGCGTCGAGCGACGCAAACAACGACGCAATGACTTTCGGGGCTAGACCGAGCGAAGGCTCGTCGAGCAACAACACGCGCGGCGAGGACATTAACGCTCGCGCAATTGCCAGCATTTGCTGCTCGCCGCCGGAGAGCAAGCCCGCGCGTTGATGCTGGCGCTCATGCAGTCGCGGGTAGCGTGCAAACATCTGCGCGATGCGTGCGTCGAGCGTGGCGCGCGGCAAACGCCCGCACGGGAAAGCGCCGAGACGCAGATTGTCGAGGACCGACAACTCGGGGAACACCTGCCGCCCCTCCGGCACGAGTACCACGCCCAGCGCCGCTATCTGCGCAGCGTCCAGACGTGACAGATCGCGCCCATTGAAGGTGATGCCGCCCTTGACCGGACGATGCAGTCCCGCGAGTGCGCGCATGAGCGTCGACTTGCCCGCGCCGTTGGCACCGAGCAGGGCGACGAGTTCTCCTTCGCGCACCTGAATCGACACGTCGTGCAACACCGGCGCTGCGCCGTAGTCCGCCGTCAACTTGCCGACGCCGAGGATTTCCGGCGTCACTGCCTTTTCGCGCACTGTAGGGGCCGTCGCCGCGCCGGTCGCGTCGGGGACCGACGCCCCCAGATAGGCCTCACGTACCCGCTCGTCATGACGAATCGCGGCGGGAGAGCCCTGCGCGAGAAAGCGCCCTGCGTCAATCACGACGATGCCGTCCGATACGCCCATCACCAGCGACATATCGTGTTCGACGAGTCCGACGGTGACGCCGCTGTCGGCAATGCGACGCAACAGCTTGCCCAACTGAGCCTTGTCCTGCGTCGAGAGCCCGGCCGCCGGCTCATCGAGGAGCAGCACCGATGGACGCGTCGCCAATGCTCGCGCGATTTCGACCAGACGCCGGTCGACGTGCGCGAGATCCGCCGCCATCAGCTCGACGTCACCCAGATAGCCGCACGCACGCAGCAACGCCAGGGCCTCCCGGCGCGGTGCCTCGCCTCGCATCCGGGCGCTGCCGAGCAGAGCACCGAGACGTCCGGCACTGCGTGCCAGCGTGACGTTATCGAGCACGCTCATGCCACCGAACAATTGCGACGTCTGATACGTGCGCGCCACCCCACGCCGCGCGCTGTCGCAAGCGCCGCGCGCCAGCAGTGCGTGACCGCCCAGCGCACGTGTGCCGGACAGCGGCCGGTAAAAGCCCGAGAGCATATTGAGGACCGTCGACTTGCCTGCGCCGTTGGGCCCGATCAGGCTGGTCACCTGGCCCGCAGGCAACGTGAACGAAAGATCGGCGACGGCCTTGACGCCCCCGAAGGTCATCGTCAGTCCCTGCGCGATCAGCCCCTTTCGTTGCGATGTCTCAAGCACCGGCAGGGCGAGTGTCGATGTCGCCGCGAGATCCGTGCTGTCCGACACGACACGTTTGCGCGACATCCACCATTGCCCGAGCACTCCGATGACGCCATTGGGTGCGCCCCACAGCACGACCAGCAGCAACACGCCGAAGCACAACAGACGCATGTTCTCCAGACTCGCCAGAAACTCTGGCAGCAGGCCTACGATTGCGGCCCCGACGAGCGGTCCCGCAATCGTGCCCGCCCCGCCAATCATCACGACAAGCACGAAGAGAATCGATTGCAGGAAGGAAAACATGCCCGGTGTGACCATGCCTTGCAGCGGCGCAAAGAGTCCGCCCGCCAGACCGGCGAGCGCGGCGGAAAATGCAAATGCCATCGCCTTCACAACCAGCGGGTCGACACCGATCGATGCGGCCGCCGTCTCGCTGTCGCGCACCGCACGCATGGCAGCGCCCCAGGTGCCACGTGAAATACGAACGTAGATGACGAGTGCGACCGCCAGCACCGCCAGCGCGGCCACGGCCACCACCCGTTCGCTGCCTGCTATGCCGAATACGCCTGGCGGCATCACGCCCATCAGTCCGTTCTGGCCACCGGTCAACGTGCGCCATTCCACTGCGCCATGCTCGACGATGAACCCGAACGCAATCGTCACCATCGCGAGCCCGGGCCCGCGTACGCGCAGCGCCGGTAATGCCAGCACCGCGCCGGTGAGTGCCGCGATGACGCCACCCGCCAGCCACGCTGGCCAGAACGGCCAGCCTGCCTGTGTGGTCAGAATCGCCACGGCGTAGGCGCCAATCGCATAGAAGCCAACATGGCCGAACGACACCTGCCCGGTCAAACCCAGCAGAAGGTTAAGGCCCACACCGCAGATAGCCAGCAGTGCCACGCCCGCGATCACCACCACGAAATAGCCGTTCACCACACACGCCGCACCGGCCATCGACAGGAGCGCGACGGCGATTGCGCCGCCCAATGCCAGATCGTCGCGCGAACGCCGGCGCGTCGCCGTTGCGCGAGCGCTGTCGGCTTTCGATGCCATTTTCAACACGGAATCGCTCATACCTTACGTACCTCCGCGCGGCCGAACATGCCGTCCGGACGCATTGCCAGCAACACGATAACCAGACCGAACGTGATGATTTGTGTGTAGCCGGATCCGAGCGTCGCCGTGATCATCGCCTCGGCAATGCCGAACAGCAGACCGGCGATCATCACGCCCCACGCGCTGGACAATCCGCCCAGAATGGCGACAGCAAAGGCCTTGAGGCCGAAGACCGTGCCCATGTCCGCCTGCACATTGAACAGCGGCGCGATGAGCACGCCGGCAATCCCGGCAAGCAGCGTCGAGACAGCGAAGGCCCCGGCGATGGTGCGCCGGATCGGAATGCCCATGAGGCGCGCCGCATCCCGGTTCTGCACAACGGCGAGCATGGCGATGCCCCAGCGCGAGCGTCGCAAGATGTAATGCAGCACGCCTGCGAGCGCGAGACCGACGACGGGGATCAACAGTTGCAGCGGATACACGCCGAGCCCGGTGCCGCCGATCTGCAACGCGCTTTGCGCGAGCGGCGAGGGCAGGCTGCGCGGCTCCGTGCCGAAAGTCAGCATGACGAGGTTATCGAGCACGATACCGAGCGCCACCGTCGCCATGAGCCACGCGCTCGAACCGCGTCGCACGAACGGCTGCACTGCGAGCCGCTCGACCACCAGACCGTAGACCGCGCACAGCGCGAGCGCTGCGGCGACGGCGAGCGGCATCGGCCAGCCGAGCGTCTGCGAAAACGTGTACGCCAGTACGGCGCCCAGCATCATCGAGCTGCCCTGCGCGAAGTTGACCGTCGCGCTGACGGCGAAAGTCAGATGAAAGCCCAGTGCCATGAGACCGTACATACTGCCGAGCCCCAGGCCGGCGACGAGCGCCGAGATCCATTGCATGAGATGTCCTCCGGGACGCTGCGTCGGCAGCGCCCGTTCGTTGACGCCGTCGTGTCACCGACGACGCAGGCATTACGTAAGCATTACTTCGCCGCGACCTTTGCCCCTGCGGCGGCCACCGGCACGATGCGGTTGTCGATGAATTGCGCCCACACGTAGTCCTGCGCAGAGAGCGCGTCGTGCTGCTGCTCGCTGAACGGTTTCACGTAGGTCTTGATGAGGCCCTCGTAGCGGTCGATCTTGTAAAAGCCTGCGCGGATCGCATCGCCGTTGGTCGAGCCGGCGCGGTCGATGGCGAGCGCCGTGAGACGCATCGCGTCGTAGGCGTTGGCGACACCCACCGCTGGCGTGATGTCGTCCGGCCCCTTGATGTCGGGGTACTTCGCCTTGAGTGCAGCCACCACCCGCACACTCACCGGCGACGTCGCACCGAAGAAGCTGTACGTCTGCACGAAGTGCACCGTTCTGGCGTTGGGACCGGCGAGTTCGGTGAAGCGCCCGCCTGCCGGGCCCCAGTGGGAGACGATGGGCACCTTCCAGCCCATACGGTCGAGCGACTTCACGACCTGCGCCGAGGGGCCGACGTTGCCGACCATGAGCAGCGTGTCCGCACCGGCAGCCTTCAGACGTCCCAATTGCGGTGTGACGTCCACGTCGTTGGCTTCGAACTTCTCGACCGCCGCAGGCTTCATGCCTTTTGCCGAAAGCGCCGCGACGATGCCTTTTTCGTTCGATTCCCCCCACGGGTTGTTCACGAGAATGAGGCCGAGCTTCTTCGCACCGAAGGTCTGCTGCGCGTAGTTCACCATCGCGCCGTCGACGATCTCGTCGACCGCCGAGACGCGGAACACGTAGTTCGGATTCGCACCGTTGCGGGTAATCGGCGTGCCTGCCGCCCACGGTCCCATGAACGGCACCTTTTCCTGATTGGCGATCGGGACGATGGCCATCGAGACCGGCGTGTCCAGCCCGCCAAAGAGCACCGCCACCTTGTCCTTGTAAATCAGTTCGCGCGCGGCGAGCACGCCCTTGGCCGGGTTGCCCTCGTCATCGCGACGCACCAGTTCGAGTTTGCGACCGCCGAGCACGCCGCCGCTCGCGTTGATCTCGTCGATGGCGATGGTCATGCCGCGCGTCAACGCGTCACCCGCTCGCGCCGACTGGCCGGAGAGCGCGGTGACGAGACCAATCTTGATCGTTTCCGCCGCATAACCCGAAACGCTGGCAAACGTCATACTCGCTGCCGCCAGGGCGAGCGCGCCAGAGCGAAGCCAGCGGCGGCGGGTGGGGGCGGCGAGCGGTGCCGGGCCCCCGGTGAGGGCAGAGCAGGGGGTATGGCGACGTGCAGAGGCAGACATGAGCAATCTCCGTAAGAACACATAAGACACATCTGAAGCGATTCAAAGACGGGGAGCGCTCTGGCATCGGGCACTCCTCACTACGTGTTCGCCGTACGCAAGAGGCGTGCCACCACGTCGACATTCCATGGCAATCGCCTTGCACGATATGCGCGGCAATGTGTTGACGATCTGGCATTGAAATTGCGAACGATTCTGTGGGGTGTTCGTTGACGACGCGTTTTGCGCCAACTCGGAACGCGCGCGCACTGCGGCAGTGCGCGGATGTTTCAAGACGGCTCATGACGCGGGTGCATGTCCGGCCGTGCAGTTGCCCGACGCCGGGCAAGCGATTCGAACAACGAACGATTCGAGGATGAATGAACGGCCTTAGTCGCTGAGCCTGCTGCGATGCCGTACCGTAATGACGACATACCGATGACTTCTGCACTGACGCTTCCGGAACGTGACGATCTGGCGAACGACGACACGCGCTTCGGCGCATTGCGTTCTCACGACCGCTTCGACTACCTGCCGATCACGGCGCGTGATACGTATCGATGGCCCAATGGCGCGCGCCTGGCCGTCTATCTGGGTTTCAATCTGGAGCACTTCGCCTTTGGGGAGGGTATGGGGGCGAATCTCGGCCCCGTCTCGCCGCAGCCGGACGTGCTCAATTTCAGCTGGCGCGAATACGGCAATCGGGTCGGCGCATGGCGTTGCCTGGACTTGTTCGACGATCTGTCGATGCCCGCAGGTATCGTGCTCAACACATCGCTGCTCGATCATTGCCCTGCGCTCGTGCACGCCTGTGTCGCTCGCGGCGACGAACTGATCGGACACGGCCACACGAATGCGCAACGTCAGAGCGATTTCGAGCCCGCGCACGAGCACGATCTGCTCATGCACTGCCGGTCGCGTCTGGCGCAGGCGACGGGATGTGCGCCCACGGGATGGCTCTCGCCGTGGATATCGGAGACGCATCACACGCCGGATCTGCTGGCTCGCACCGGCTACCGCTATACGCTGAACTGGTGCCACGACGACCGTCCGGTGCGCATGCGAACCGCCCACGGAACGCTCTGGTCGGTGCCCTATCCTCAGGAGGTCAACGACATTCCGATGATCGTCGGCCGTCAGCTGGACGGCATAGCATTCGCCGACATGATTGCCGACAATTTCGACGAGATGTACGCGCAGGCCGAACACCCGACCCGGGCTCAGCCGCTGGTCATGGGTATCGCGTTGCATCCGTATCTCGTAGGGCAGCCCTACCGGTTGCGGCACCTGCGCCGCGTGCTCACACCGATCGTGCAAGCCGCACAGCGCGGTGAGATATGGCTCACCCGCCCGGGCGACATCGCCGCACACGTCGCCTCGGTCAGTCTGACGCAGCCCGATGCCGTGATGGGGTGAGGGCATCATGACGCTCAAGCCCTACTGTCCCGATTGCCCGGATTGTCCGGATTGCCCGACGTCGACCTTACTGCCTTCAGCCGCTATGCCCGCCAACAAGCCTGCGCCGCGTGCGCGCCGTCATCCCGCCAGTGCTGCCGCAGACGCCGCAGCGACCGGGCTCGCCGGATCCCGTCCCCTTTCGCTCCACTCGCTGTCCTCCCCCCCGGCCGACGATGCGCTTGAGCAGAACGCCGAGACGCGCGTCGAGACGCACATCTACCGGACCATCGTCGAAGGCGTGCTGGCGCACCGTCTGACACCTGGCACCAAGCTCCCCGAGCCCGAGCTTTGTCAGCTCTTCGACGTGGGCCGGGCGGTCGTACGCCGAGTGCTCGAACGTCTGGCGCACGACGGCATCGTCACGCTGCGTCCTAACAAGGGCGCGGTGATCGCTGAGCCGACGCCGGAAGAAACGCGCGAGATCTTCGAAGCACGACGTGCGCTGGAGCGCGCGCTCGTCGAGCTGGCGGTGGCAAGGGTGACCGATGAGGATCTGGCGATGCTGCGTCGGCAACTCGATGCAGAGCATGCGGCCATGCACCGCTTCGATCAGCCATCCTGGGCGCGGCTCGCGAGTGACTTCCATCTACGCGTGGCGGCGCTCGCAGGCAATGCAGTGCTCCTGCGCTATCTCGGTGAGTTGATCTCGCGCTGCTCGCTCATCGTAGGGTTGTACGAGCCACCGGGCTACGCGCCGTGCGAGCACGACGAACACACCGCCATCGTGGCGTGCATCGAGAGACGGGATGCCGCAGGTGCCATCGACCGTATGCAAGCGCATCTGGAGGAACTGGAGCGACGCATCGAGACGACCCGAATGCGTGGGCAGAAGAGTCTTGCCTCGCTGCTCGGCTTGCCGGAGACCGGCGCTGCGCAGCGCGACGCCACCACACCGTCCGCCAAATCCACCACTCGTCAGCGCGCCTGAGGCCATCGTATGGAAATCGACTTCCGGGAAATTACGGCCTATCAACGCTACAAGTTGATGGCCAGCCTGATCGTGCCGCGTCCCATTGCACTCGTCACGACGGTCAACGAAGGCGGCGTCGTCAATGCCGCGCCGTTCTCGATGTTCAACATGCTCGGCGAAGAACCGCCGATCGTCATGCTATCGATCAACCGGCGCGACGACGATTCGCTCAAGGACACCGCGGCGAACATTCTGCGCACGCGCGAATATGTCGTGCACCTGACGGACGAGGCGATGGCGGCGCGCATGCACGCTTGCGGCGAGTGCCTGCCGCCGACGCAAAGCGAGCTCGTGCATGCGGGGCTCACACCCGTGGCGAGTAGTCTGGTGGCCCCGCCGCGCATCGCCGAAGCCCCGGTCGCCTTCGAATGCACGCTGTGGGAGACGCTCGAGACACCGAGCCGCCACATCTTCATCGGACGCGTCGAACGCATGCACGCGCGCGACGAACTGATCGACACGCAGGCGTGGCGTGTGCGTCTGCAAAACTACTTCCCTGTCGGACGCTTCGGAGCGAGCTTTTACGTCGATACGCGCAATCGCTTCTCGCTGGAATGCCACGACGGTCAGCCGACCGCCACTACAGCGGTGGACGAAATGTGACGGTGCGGTGGCCATCGGCCACGCTCACAGGTCTGAACTTGCGGCGGTCATAAGTCCCCGAATCGCCCTCCCTATCTCCGCGTAAACCCCGATATCCGCCCCTTGGACGGAGGCATACCCTTCGACTTCTTATAAAACAGAACGTCATTCTGTCTGACAGAACTTGCGGAATGACCTGCAATGCAATCCAAAGGAGGATTGAGATGTCGAGTTTGCCTGTCGGCGCGGTGCACGAGTCGCCCGCCGCCCACTCCGGGCCCTCCGACGCGAGTCGGCAGATCAACGCGCGCATCGACCGGTTGCCCGCCACGCGATCCGTCTGGATGTTGATCCTGCTGCTCGCTCTGGGCGGCTGGTTCGAGTTTTACGATCTCTTCTTCACCGCTTACGTGGGCCCCGGCCTCGTCAAGAGTGGCTTGTACTCCACGACGACGGCATCGTTCTTCGGCGTGTCGGGCCTCGGCGCGTTTGTGGCGGCGTCCTTCGCGGGGCTGTTCATCGGCACATTCTTTCTGACCGGGCTCGCCGACCGCTACGGCCGTCGCACGATCTTCACCGTCTCGCTGCTCTGGTATTCCATCGCCACGCTCATCATGGCGTTCCAGACGACTGCGCCGATGATCAACCTGTGGCGTCTGATTGCCGGGATCGGCGTCGGCGTCGAGCTGGTGACCATCGATACGTATGTGAGCGAACTCGCGCCGAAGCATCTGCGCGGCCGCGCCTTCGCCTTCATGCACCTGATTCAGTACCTCGCGGTGCCCGCGGTGGCGTTGCTGTCGTGGTGGCTGGTGCCGCAACAAATCTTCGGGATGGACGGCTGGCGTACGGTGGTCATCATCGGTTCGCTGGGGGCACTGATCGTCTGGGCGATCCGTCGCCGCGTGCCGGAAAGCCCGCGCTGGCTCGCTCAGCAAGGCCGCGCCGCCGAGGCCGAAGCGATTCTCTCGGATCTGGAAGCCCGCGTGCAACGAGAGTCCGGCCGTCCGTTGCCGCCGCCGGTACTGAGCGTCGAACCGGCCGCGACCAAGGCAAAGTTCCGCGAAATCTGGCAGAAGCCGTATCGTCGTCGCGCCATCACGCTGCTGGTCTTCAACCTGTTTCAAGCCATCGGTTTCTACGGCTTCGCGTCGTGGGTGCCGACGTTGCTCGTGTCCAAGGGCATCACGATCACACACAGCCTGATGTACTCGTTCGTCATTGCGATCTCGAACCCGTTCGGTCCGCTCATCGGCATGGCGATTGCCGATCGCATCGAGCGAAAGACGCTGGTCGTGCTCTCGGCGCTGGGTATCGCAATCTTCGGTTCGCTGTTCGCGGTGCAGACCTCGCCCGCCATGCTGATGATTCTCGGGGTGGCGATCACGCTGTGCGGCACGCTGCTGTCGGTTGGCTATCACGCTTATCAGACCGAGCTGTTCCCCACGCGCATTCGTGCCCGGGCTGTCGGCTTCGTGTACTCGATGTCGCGCCTGTCGGCCATGTTCTCCGGTTTCATGATTGCCTTTGCCCTGCGTCATTTCGACGTGACCGGCGTGTTCGCGCTGATCACGTTCGCGATGGTCATGGTGATGGCGTCGATCGGCCTGTTCGGGCCGCGTACCAACCAGCGCACGCTGGACGAAATCTCGCATTGATTTGTCCTGACCCGATGTATCTCGCTTCAACCGAAACTCGTATTCTTGGGAGCCAACGATGGCATTGCCGCTAGCCGGGGTGAAAGTCCTCGATCTCTCCAACGTCCTCGCGGGACCGTTCTGCGCTTATCAGCTGGCGCTAATGGGCGCTGACGTGACCAAGGTCGAAAACCCCGAAGGGGGCGATCTGGCCCGTCGACTCGGGGCAGACAAAGCAGCGGCTGCACGCCAGATGGGCGCGTCGTTTGTGGCGGTGAACGCTGGCAAGCGCTCGCTCACGCTGAACCTGAAAGATCCGCGCGGCAAGGCCATCCTGAAAGCGCTGGTGGCGTCGAGCGACGTGCTCGTCGAGAACTTCCGTCCGGGCGTGATGACGCGTCTCGGTCTGGATTTCGACGTTCTGCGCGAAATCAATCCGCGTCTTGTCTACTGCGCGATCTCGGGCTTCGGTGCGGACGGCGAGTTGTCGTCGCGCCCCGCCTACGATCAGATCATTCAGGGTATTTCGGGGGTGATGAGCGTGACGGGAGATGCGCAGAGCGCTCCGTTGCGCGTCGGCTATCCGGTGTCCGATACCGTCGGCGGTCTGACGGCCGCGTTCGCCATCTGCGCGGCGCTGCTCGATGCGCGCACGACAGGGCAGGGCCGCATGCTCGACGTCTCGATGCTCGAAGCCACGCTCGCGACGATGGGCTGGGTCGTCTCGAACTACCTGAATGCGGGTGTCGCACCGGTGCCGATGGGCAACGAGAACTTCACTGCTGCGCCGTCCGGCACCTTCCGTACGGGTGACGGCCTGCTGAACATCGCGGCGAACGAGACGCGGCAGTTCGTGAGTCTGTGCGCGTTGATTGGCCGCCCGGATATCGCCGACGACCCGCGCTTCGCGCAACGCGACACGCGCAAGCAGAATCGTCACGCGCTCAAAGCGGAAATCGAAGCGGCGCTCGCACACGACAGCGCCGCGAACTGGGAGACGAAATTCGTCGCGAGCGGTGTGCCTGCCGGGCGCGTTCTTTCTGTGCCTGATGTCCTCGCGCATCCGCATCTCGCTTCGCGCGAATTCGTGCGCGAACTCGACGTGCCGGGCGAGGCGCAGCCGCAGCGTGTGACGCGCGCGGGCTTCCGTCTCTCCGGCGGTGACGCTGCCCCGAGTGCACCCGCACCGTCGCTCGGCGCGGATACGCTGAATCTGCTGCGTGACCTCGGCCACGACACGGCCTCCATCGACCAACTGCGCGCCGACGGCGTGATCTGACCATGAGCCCGACACTCGATGCTGCGGCGCTGTGCGCCGATTACTGGAGCACGTCGATCATCGATATCCATCCGGGATCGATCAACGTGCGTGGCTATCCGATACAGGAACTGATCGGCAACGTGAGCTTCCCGCAGATGATCTGGCTGATGCTGCGCGGCGAGTTGCCCACGGATGCGCAGGCGCGGTTGCTAGAGGCGGCGCTCGTCGCGTCGGTGGACCACGGACCACACGCACCGTCGATTGCGATCTCGCGCATCGCAACGAGCTGCGGCTTGCCGCTCAACGGCGCGATGGCTTCGGCCATCAATGCGCTGGACGACGTGCATGGCGGCGCGGGGCAGCAGGCCGTCGAGCTGTATCAGGACATCGCCCAGCGGCTGGCGGACTCGACGACTGAAGTCCCCGATCTCGCCGATGCAGTGGCAGAGGGTATCGCTGCGTTTAACGTTGCCCACGGGAAGTACCTGCCGGGTTTCGGTCATCGCTTCCATCCGGTCGATCCGCGTGCGACGCGCTTGCTCGCCATCGTCGACGATGCCGTGGCGCAAGGCGTGATCGAAGGGCATTACGCGGCCATCGCACGTGGCATCGAAGCGCACCTGAAGGCGCGCAAGCAAAAGCCGGTGCCGATGAACATCGACGGCATCACCGCTGTGATCTATGCCGAACTGGGGTTTGCGCCGGAGTTGGCGCGAGGGGTGTTCGTGTTGTCGCGTGCGGTTGGCATTCTGTCCCACGCCTGGGAGCAACGCGGGCGCGGCGAACGCAACAAAGGCCCGTTGCCGCGTCAATTGCCGTATCGCTACACCGGTCTCGCCGAACGCGAACTGCCCTGAGTGCCGAACCGGCGGCGACCCGATAAGTGCGGATACGTCGATGAATCCCAATCGCGCACCGCATCTTCTTCCCAAGGGGGTGCGAGAAACGAAAGCTTGCTGTTCGTTTCAATAACGTCGACGTACTTCCCGTACCAGAATGAACTTCCCAATTATTGATGGAGATCCATCATGGAAGTGAGTTCGACGGGTGTTAATTCCGGCAATACGACCCAGGTGCTGACTGGGAACCAAGGGCCTGACGACAAGGACAATAAGGTCAACGCAGTCGGCGAGGATTTGCGAACTGTGAGCCAGATACTCACGCCGGTGGCTCTGATGTCCACCGAGAGCGTTCGCTTGTTTGAGGTTCCCGATAAGCTAAACGAAGTCTTCGGCCCGATGGTGCTGGCCGACATTTTTAAGGCGGACGCAAAGTTCCTCGCGCGATTTCAGGAGGCCATCGTTTCGCGCGACGGCGCGTTGGGCGTGTTTGTCGAAGACCTTATGGGGGCTAAGTCCAGGCCCGGGCGTCAAACGGTCGTCGACGTGCTGGTTCAGTTGTTCGAGTACCTCCCGGACGCCTCCCGGGTCGATGCCGTCAATGCGCTGGTCGATTACAAAGTTGACGGGAAGGGCAATCGTGTCGAAGCCGATGGCGTAGGTGTCATCGCACTGCGTGGATTCTGCGATGAGCTTTTCGAAACGATTCCGGAGACGGACAAGGCGTACGTGAAGGATCTCTTCGACAAACACGAAATCGCGCTTGATGCATGACAGGACGTTGCGAGAGCGATGGATCGCCTGGGCGTATCAACCCTCTCGCAGCTTCCACGCCGCGCGCAGTGCCCGCGAGTCGCCACCGAGCCCGTCGGTGGCGCGCACGGCGCACGAAAATAGATCCGGCAGGTGCCGGTCGATGAACGCGCGGTCGATACGCGAGCTGGGTCCGGCCAGCGTCACTACGCCGCGCAGCGTCTGACGCACCCCGAACACCGGCATCGACACCCCCGCCGTATCGCGCTCGCGATCGCCCATCGATACGCTGTAGCCCACGTCGCGAATGCGGTCGAATGCTTCGCCCGTCTCTCCACCGAAAGCCAGCAACGCCAATCCCCCCGAACCGTGTTCAAGCGGCAGAACATCGCCTTCACGCACGTGGAACCGCACGGCATGCGTGGAATCGACGCGATGCAGACACACGCGTACGGCGTCGTCGCGCACATAGAACGACACGCTTTCGCCGCTCACATCCGCCAGTTCGCGCATTAGCGGCAACAGAATGTCGCCGAGGTTCAGGCTGCGCTGATACAGTGCGCCGAGCATGAACGTGGCCGGGCCGAGCTGATAGCGGCCATCTTCGAGCCGCATGAGCATGCGGTGCTGGATGAGCGCGCCCGCGAGGCGCAGCAGGGTGCTCTTGTAGAGGCCGGTGCGGGCAGCCAGTTCGGCCAGCGTGAGGGCGCTGTCGTCGGGTTTGAACGCGAACAGAATGGCGCAGGCGCGGTCGATGACGGCAACGCCGGAGCTGTCTTTCGGTTCAGGGGTAACGTCTGACATCGGGGCAGGCGAGGTGTCGCTGTGAGAGGTCGAAACGGGGAGTTTATGCCATGTGGGCGCGGCTGTGCGTCCCTTGAGGAACGGGCCGTCTGCGAAAGCTGTGCGCCGGAATTAGGGAACGGCAGCAGCGCGACGTGCTCGAAGGGATAATCTGCGAACTTCACCGTCCTTGATTCCCCGCGCTCGTCCGCTGCGTTTCCTCACGTTCTCCTGCCTGCCATGCTCACCGCTCTCGCCATCGACAACTACCGTTCCATCCAGTCGCTTGTGATGCCGCTCACCCGGCTTAACGTCATCAGCGGCGCAAATGGCAGCGGGAAGTCCAATCTTTACCGCGCGCTGCGCTTGCTGGCCGGTACGGCTAACGACGGCATCATCGGTCCCATCGCGCGCGAGGGTGGGCTGGGCTCTGTGCTGTGGGCGGGGCCGGAAACCATCAGCCCGCGCATGCGTCGTGGCGAAGTGCCGATTCAGGGCGGCCCGCGTCAGAAACGTGAGCGCATGCGTCTCGGTTTCGGCAGCGACACCTTCGGCTATGCCATCTGCATGGGGATGGGCAGTGCGGGCGGCGTTTCCATGTTCGGTGCCGATCCGGAGTTCAAGCACGAGAGCATATGGGCTGGCGAATTTCTACGTCCGGCCAATACGCTGGTGGACCGGCAGGGCGGGGTGGTGCGACGCAAGGCCGGACGCGAGTGGGACATCCTCACCAGTAGCCTGCCGCGCTTTGAGAGTCTCTTCTCTCACATTGCGAACGACAACGCTTGTCCCGAGGTATTTACCGTGCGCGAGCGCATTCGCAACTGGCGCTTCTACGATCATTTCCGTACGGACGCTGACGCACCCGCACGCTGGCCCCAGATCGGCACGCGCACGCTGGCGTTGCATCACGACGGCAGGGATCTCGCTGCTGCCTGGCAGACGATTCGCGAGATCGGCGACCACGAAGCGCTGGCGCAGACGGTCGCGGACGCTTTTCCCGGCGCGAGCGTCACGATCGATGGGACGGGCCGTGGCGGGCTCATGCTGGAATTCAATCAGCATGGGTTGCTTCGCCCACTGAGCGCCGCAGAGTTGTCCGACGGGACGTTGCGGTATCTGCTGCTGACGGCTGCATTGCTCACACCGCGTCCACCCGAGCTGATGGTGCTCAACGAGCCGGAGTCGAGTTTGCATCCCGATCTCATGCCCGCGTTGGGGCGTCTTATTCGCCGTGCCTCGCAACGCAGTCAGGTGTGGGTCGTGTCGCACTCGCCGCGTCTGGCGGCGGCGCTGGAAGAGGACCCCGAATGCAATTCGATCCAATTGGAGAAGTCCTTCTCGGCGACGACGATTCTCGGCCAGCATCCGCTCGACCGTCCGGCATGGCGATGGGCGGATAACGGCAATTGAGGCGGAGGCGGGCCGTCGGTGCCGACGGAACTGACAACTGACCGACGGTATCGCAAAGACCTTGGGGCGACGTGCCGTCAGGATGCGATCTCCTATCCATGAAAGAGGTCGACGATGAATCGCCTAAATACAACGACTGTCGGTTCTGCGCCCGTGCCTGCGCAGATGTTCCCTCTGCGGCCATGTCATCGCAACCAACGGTTCGGGACGGATCTTCGCGTCGCCAGGCTCGCACCCGCTGGCGGACTTCGCGCGGCGACAATCCCGCAGGCGGTGTTCGTCGGACCGGGCAGCGCTCCGCGCCGTTTGGCCATGCTCTCGGCAAGGCGGACGAACGAACCGGCAGCACCAGAGCCCGCCGTCGACTTCATGTTCTTCCGTGAGCCGTTGAAAGCCAATGCCGCGCTGCTCGAGAAGTGGGCTGTAGCGGCGAAGGCCGGAAGCGCCTCCGAAGCGTGGTCCGCGTTCGTCGGCGACATCAGCGAACGGTTCTTCAAGGGCAGCCGCAAGCAGCGCGTGATGGATGCGCTGATCCTGAGCCTCGATGTCCTGCCGCCGCGGCATCGAGCCGATGCCCTTGCGTGTCTTCTTGCTGATGGTCAGGAGGGCATCGCCGCCGTCGAAGAGTTTTGGGAGTACGTCGGGATGAAGCGCATTCCCGACGTCGACCGGGCACGTGTGGCGGCGTTACTACTTCACTACGCAATCGGCGAGTAACGTCGGCGTCACATCGCGCTGCGCGAGTGAGCCGTCGACGGCGCAATGGACGCCGCCACGGCTTACGCCTTCGGCGCTTCGGTCTTGTCCTCATCCTTCGCCGCCTGCGCCACCGGCCCCGGCAGTCCCGTGATCTTCGGCACGCATTCGCGATGGAACCACACGAGGTTCACCGGCTCGCCTGCGAGCAGACGCTTGACCGGCGGTACGACCTGTTCGCCGATCAGCATCCCGAGCAGGCCGATGAGCGCTACCGCAGGCGGTGCCGGTGAGCGAACGCCCAGCCCGCCGTAGATGATGCCGACAAGAACGCCCACGGCAAGCGAAACGAGATAGAGCTTCATGATTGACTCCGCGCAGCGCGCGTTCTGAGGTCGTACCACGCCACGGCGATAAAGCCGCCGACGAGTCCGAGGTGTTCGAAGAAACTATTGGCGAGCATCGTGCGGGCGTCCGGCGGGGCGGACCAGAAGCGATTGGCCAGGAACGTGGCGGCCAGCGTGAATGCCGCCAGCGCCAACGCACCCAGCCATCGCCCCTTGCCCGTCAGGATCATGAGCGACGCGCCGATTTCAAGCACGATGACGGCAACCGCCATCGGCGCTGCTGGCGACAGTCCGAAGTGCTGCATTTCGGCAATGGCGCCGGAGAAATCCAGCGCCTTGTCGATGCCGCCTTGCAGATAGGCGCTGCAAAGTAGCAACAGCGCAAGCCAGTAAGCCCAGCCCGGTAGCAAAGACGTCTTGCGTGCCATTGACGAGGAAGGATCGGAGGACGGCAGCAGCGTGGCCATGACGGACCTCAACAGTGAGTAGCTAACGGTATGGCGTTCAGAACGCCCAGCACGAACAGCCGAGCGCGCCCCAGAACCCGCTCTCATCCGACGCAGGGACATTCGACGACCAAGCCTTCGCGTGCGCATGGCCGTGCACGCCGCACGACGTCGCACACGCGCAACTCACGCTCACGTTAAGCACATTAGGTTGTCGCGGCTGATACCCCACGCCGTGTCGCGCGGGCGACCAGTCAGGCATCGCAGGTGGCAGTGCCGGTGCATAGCTACCGAAGTCGCCGTCGCCATACACGACCTTGCCGCCCAACATCGTGAGCACCGACGTGATGTCCTGAATCTCGTCTTCCGGCACGCTGAAGTAGTCCTCCGAGAGCACGGCCAGATCGGCGAGCTGTCCGACCTTGATCTGCCCCTTCTTGCCGACTTCGGACGAGAACCACGTGTTCGCTTCTGTCCACAGACGCAGCGCTTCGTCGCGGTCGAGCAGACTGCCCGGGGCCGCCATGCGCAGCCCGCCGACGGTCTTACCCGTCACAAGCCAGTACAGCGACACCCACGGGTTGTACGACGCGACGCGCGTCGCATCCGTACCCGCACCGACCTTCACGCCGCGCTCCAGCATGCGACGCACCGGCGGTGTCGCCTCGGCAGCCTTCGCACCGTAGCGCTCCACGAAGTACTCGCCCTGATACGCCATGCGGTGCTGTACGGCGATGCCGCCCCCGAGTGCCGCAATGCGATCGATATTGCGGTCGCTGATCGTCTCGGCGTGATCGAAGAACCAGTGCAGGCCGTCGAACGGGATGTCCTTCGCGACCTTCTCGTAGACATCGAGTGCGCGCGAGATCGTCTCGTCGTACGTGGCATGCAGACGCCACGGCCAGCGGTTCTCTGCAAGCAATCGCACCACCGGTTCGAGATCGCCTTCCATCGATGGCGGCATCTCCGGCCGCTCGACACGGAAGTCCTCGAAGTCGGCTGCCGTGTATACGAGCATTTCACCCGCACCGTTGTGACGATAAAGATCGTCGCCTTGCCCCGGGCTGACTTGCTTGACCCACTGGCTGAAGTCCGCGAGTTCGGCCTTCGGCTTCTGCGTGAACAGGTTGTACGCGAGGCGCACTGTCAACTGCCCTTCGCGGTGCAGTTCCTCAATGATGCTGTAGTCCTCGGGGTAATTCTGGAAACCGCCGCCCGCGTCGATGACGCCTGTCACGCCGAGCCGGTTCACCTCGCGCATGAAGTGGCGCGTGGAGTTCTTTTGATACTCCGGCGGGAGCTTCGGCCCTTTGGCAAGCGTCGCATAGAGAATGGTCGCGTTCGGCTTGGCGAGCAGCAGGCCGGTCGGGTTACCCGACGCATCACGCACGATCTCGCCGCCCGGCGGATTCGGCGTGTCCTTCGTATAACCGACGGTGCGCAACGCCGCAGCGTTCAGGATCGCGCGGTCGTACAGATGCAGGATGAACACCGGCGTGTCGGGCGCGACGGCGTTCAGCTCGTCGATGGTCGGCAAGCGCTTCTCCGCGAACTGGTGCTCGGTGAAGCCCCCGACCACGCGCACCCATTGCGGCGCGGGCGTGCGGTCGACCTGCGCTTTAAGCATGCGCATGGCGTCCGCCAGCGAGCGCACGCCGTCCCAGCGAAGCTCCATGTTGTAGTTCAGGCCACCACGAATGATGTGCATGTGGCTGTCGATCAGCCCCGGAATCACACGTCGGCCCTTAAGGTCGATGACCTGCGTGCCATTGTCGGCCAAACGCATGATGTCGTCGCGCGTGCCTACGGCAGTGAAGGTGCCGCCGGTGAGCGCGACGGCGTCAGCCTGCGGGTTCGCACGGTCGAGCGTGGTGAACTTGCCATTGACCAGAATGAGGTCGGGATTTGACATGGGAGGCTCCGGTGGGAAGTCAGCGGACGTTTCTTGCCGCTCATGGACGCCACCGACACGGCCCGGAAGGCCGCCGGAGCGCCACGAACGACGGTCCATGAGCGTATGCCGACTCCTGTCGCCTCACTATCGTCTTTTCGTATTAGCGCCCAAACCCGCGCCGGGCGGTCCCCTGCCATCGACGGCCAACCGTCAAACCGCAAAAATGCCAGCACGTTCGTGCTTTTTTATGGTTTTGAACGTCACATGACTGACGTATACTCAGGCTCACTAAATCAATACATCGCCCCTGCATGGACGCGCTTCCGGACAGCGACATCGCGACCGTCTACGTCGTGGCCCACGACCCGGCGGAGAACGACACGCTTTGTGCACAACTGATCGACGCTGGCCTGCGGGCGCGCGGCTTTACCGGCGCGGCCGCATTTCTTGCCAGTGAGCGCAGTGCCGGACCGGCGTGCGTTGTACTGGACGCCGATCTCGACACGCCCGGCGGCGGCCTCGTGCTTCAGGACACCCTCACCGATTTGCAAGACCCGATTCCCGTTGTGCTCATCACCGACCGGGCCGATGTGACGACCAGCGTACGTGGCTTGAAAGCGGGCGCGGTCGATTACCTGACCCAGCCGATGCCGGAGGGCGTGCTACTCAGCGCGGTGGGCGCGGCGCTTGCGCTCGACCGGCAACGTCTCGGACGCGAGCGGGCGAGTACCGACGTGATCGAGCGTGCACAGCGGCTCTCGCAAAGGGAGCGCGAAGTCATGGCGCTCGTGGCGGCAGGGCGGATGAACAAGCACATTGCCGACGAACTCGGCATCAGCGAAGTCACCGTCAAGATCCATCGCGGGAATGCGATGCGCAAGATGGAAGCGCGCTCGTTTGCCGATCTCGTGATCATGGCACACAAGCTCGGCATGACGTCGCCCGCGCTGTATCACGGCGGGATCGGACGCAATAGGCGAGAGCTGGCCTGAGATCAACCGACACTCACTGACAATGCGCCACCCACACGGGGGGCGCATTTTTTTCGTTTGCGCAGTGCCTCAGCGGCCGGGCGTCACGATGGGCGCAGACGGCGGCGGTGCTGGCGGGCGCTGCGGCGTGGCCGAGTTACCGAAGCTGTTTCCCATTCGTTGAGACGTTGCGCTCCAGTTGAACTGTCCGCCGATCTGATTACCAGGTTTGTTGGCGATATCTTCCGATTCCAGTCCCGGCGCGCGGCCCGAACCCGGCGCCGACGCCGGCTGCAACTGATTCGTCAGACAGTCATAGGACGGCGAACGTTGACCGTTCACCTCGACGTCTACGCAGCCTGCCCGAGATGCCGGTGCCGCGCTGCCCACGCGCGGGGCGTCATCGGCCGCTGCGGCGAGCTGCGACACCGCGTTCAGCAACACCGTTGCTGTGATCGTCACGGCGAGTTTGCCCATTCGATTTTTCATCTGACCCCCAACGTCTGTGCTGCTGCGCTGCCTCGTCATCGCACGTCTCCCCGTCAAAAACAATAGTCATCCGTCAGGACTCCGACCGAACAAGCACGGGGCAAGCATACGTCAGCCTGCGCGTTTTTAGAGAAAGATGAATTTCTCGTGACAAACGTTAGTTGCCCATCGGCTCACCCGTCTAGGTATCCGTATTCGAGAGAAATGTCGACACGGATTGCGTGCGGCCGGGCGAACCCTGAGGCGTCAGGAATGCGTCTTGGGTAAGCGCCAGGCCACCGGGGGCACTGCATCGGGCAGGGCCGCGTCGACCTAACAAGTCAGAGTCTTCTATATGCGTTTGATGAAAACGAACCGGCCGTGGCTGCGCTGGGCGGCAGTGTGCGCAGTCACGTTGGGGGGAACTGTTCATGGCGTTGCGATTGCTCAGCAAACCGAAGCAGCACAACCGGACCCATCGCCTGCGGTAGTGCCGCAGACAGGCGTACCTGCGGTCGATAGCGCGAAGGAGAAAACCGCCGACGCGCACAAGCAAGTGAACATCAACGAGTACATCGTGCGCGGTAACACCGTGCTCGACATCCGCACCATCGAGAAGGCTGTCACGCCTTATCTGGGGCCTAACCGCACGCTGGCCGACATCGAAGCCGCGCGCGACGCATTGCTCGCCGCGTATCAGGCCAGGGGCTATCAGTCGGTGTACGTCGACCTGCCTGAGCAGCAGGTCACGGGCGGCATCGTCTATCTGAAGGTGAGCGAGACCAAGCTGGGACGTCTGCGCGTAGTCGGCTCGGAATACCACTCGCCGCGCGAAGTGCGCGAGCGCGTGCCGTCGCTGGCCGAAGGCAAGGTGCCTGACTTCAACGCCGCGCAGGCGGAGCTCACGGCGCTGAACCGCACCGGCGAGCAGCAGGTCGTGCCGCTGGTGAAGCAGGGTGCAGTGCCCGGCACGATGGACGTCGACCTCAAGGTGGAAGACACCAACCCGTGGCGCGCCAGCCTCAGCCTGAACAACGACCGCAGCGCCGACACGAAGCCGCTGCGCATGCTCGCCTCGCTCGGCTACGACAACCTGTGGCAACTGGGCCATCGCGTCTCGATGAGCTTCTTCGGTGCGCCGCAGGACTTCAAGCAGAGCAAGGTCTGGTCGGGTTCGTATGTCGCCCCGCTGGGCTCGTCGCCCTGGTCGCTCGAACTCAACGGCTATCAGTCGGACAGCAACGTTGCCACGACCGGTGGCACCACGGTACTCGGCAAGGGTCACGCCGTCGGCGTGAAGACCACGTACACGGTGCCGGACACGGGCAGCTGGTATCACGCCTTCAGCCTGGGCGTGGACTTCAAGGACAACACGGAAACCACGCGCTTCGGTAAGGCCGGCGACGTGGTTCCGCTCAAGTACGCCCCGATCACCATCAGCTACAGCGGCTTCTATCAGAACGAGAGCTTTCAAGCCGGTCTGAACACGTCCATCACGACTGGCATGTCGAGCTTCCTCGGCTACGGCAGCAGCCCGGCGCAGTTCGACGCGAAGCGCTACAAGGCGTCGCCGAGCTTCACGGTGCTGCGCGCCGATGCGAACGGCACGTACACGGTTGGCGGCGGATGGCAGTTGGCCGCGCGCGTAGCCACGCAGATGACTGACTCACCGCTGGTCTCGAACGAACAGATTGCCGGGGGTGGCATGAACTCGGTGCGCGGTTATCTCTCGGCGGAAGCCACGGGCGATTACGGCGTGGTCGGCTCGATCGAATGGCGCACGCCGCCGATTCCGTTGCTCGGCCCGGTCGTCTCGAACTGGCGCGCGTATGCGTTCTTCGACGGAGCGCGTCTGGGCTTGCGCGATGCGCTGCCGGAGCAGACCTCGACGTACTCGCTCGCGTCGCTCGGTGTGGGCACGTCGCTGCGCCTTACGTCGCATGTGACGGGGCGCTTCGATGCCGCCTGGCCGCTGACGAACGGCCCGCGTACCGAACGCTACCAACCGCGCTTCAACTTCAGCGTGACGGCGACTTACTGATCAACGAACTCAACCAAACAACATTTACGACCTGATGCCTGGTGCGCTCACTCGATGCGTCAGGCGGTATACACGGAGAACTACAGCCATGCGACGCATTCTTCCATTCCTGCTTGCGCTGATCGGCACGCTGATGCCGGTGCTCGCGCACGCCTGGTGGCAACCGGATTGGGCGTACCGCAAGCCGATCACCATCGACGCCGGCCCGCAAGGCGGCAACATCACGGGCGACGCGGGCCGTGTGCCGATGCTGCTGCGGCTGCATACAGGTAACTTCAGTTTCGAAGGCGTGAACGAGACCGGCGCGGATCTGCGCTTTGTCGCCGCCGACGACAAGACCGTGCTCAACCACCAGATCGAGCAATTCGATCCGGTGCTCGGCATCGCCCTCGTGTGGGTCGACGTGCCGGCCGTGACGGCTGCCAACAAGCAGCAGATCTGGATGTACTACGGCAACCGCAAGGCCCCGGCGGCCGGTAACGGTCAGCGCGTATTCGATCCGGATTACACGGCGGTCTATCACTTCGGCGAGCCGAACGTGCCTGCCCGCGACACGACCGCTTACGGCAACAACAGCCAGAATCCGGTCGTCACGCTCGACGGCGCGATCATCGGTCGCGGCATTCAGGCGGGCGCTTCACCGCTCGTGCTGCCTGCTTCGCCGTCGCTGTCCATCGCCGCTGGCAGTAACTTCACGTTCTCGGCATGGGTGCGTCCGGAGAAGCTCGGTGCGAATGAAGGGATTTATACGCGTCGCGATGGCGGCAGCGATTTGCTCGTGGGTGTCGATCAGGGCGTGCCGTTCGTGCAGGTCGGTGGTCAGCGCAGCCAGCCGGGCCAGCCGATTCAGGCCGGTCAGTGGTCGCACCTCGCGGTAACGAGCGACGGCAAGACGGTCACGCTGTACGTCGCGGGTCATGCGGCCGGTTCGGTCGCCGCAGCACTCCCGGCACTGAATTCGCCGACGATCATCGGTGGCGACGCCGATGGCGTGACGGGTGGTCTGGGCCGCTTCTCCGGCGCGGTGGACGAAGTGCGTCTGTCGAAGGTGGCACGTCCTACTGCACTGATTCAGACGGATGCCGTCTCGCAAGGCGCCGAATCGCGCCTGATCGCCTTCGGTCCGGACGAACAGCAAGCGGGCAAGAGTCACTTCGCGTTCATTCTCGCGGCCATGCCGGTCGACGCCTGGGTGGTCGTGGTCGTACTCGGCCTGATGGCGCTGGTGTCGTGGGTCATCATGATCACGAAGAGCCGCAGCTACAGCGCGAAGGCGCGCGCCAATACCGTGTTCATGGAGCACTTTCGCCAGGCGTCGGGCGCGCCGCTCGATCAGATCGCGCGCACCAACCGCGTGCCTGACGACGTGCGCGAACAATCGCCGCTGTGGCGCCTGTACGAAGTCGCGCTCGACGAACTGCACCGTCGCCACGAACTCGGCTACGACACGAGCGCTGTCTCCGACGCGACCATCAGCGCCATTCGCGCGTCGATGGACGGCCTGATGGTGCGTGAAGTCGAAACGATGAGCAAGCGCATGAACTGGCTCTCGACGTCGATCGAAGGCGCGCCGTACGTGGGTCTGTTCGGTACCGTGATCGGGATCATGCTGGTGTTCGTCGTGGCGGCCATGGCGGGCGCGGTGGACATCAACTCGGTGGCCCCGGGCATGGCCGCAGCACTGCTGTGTACGGCGGCCGGTCTCGGCGTCGCTATCCCCGCACTGTTTGGCTACAACTGGCTGGTCTCGCGCTCGGACGCTCTGGCGGCCGACATGGCGGTGTTCGTCGACGAGTTCACGACGCGCCTCGCGGAAGAGCAGGGCGAAGGCCGCCGTCAGCCCGTGCTGCAGCGCGCGTGACGGGGACGAATCATGGCAAACGCAACGCGATTCGCCGCGAAGAAGCGCGCGGGTGGCATCAACATCACGCCGTTCGTCGACGTGCTGCTGGTGGTGCTGGTGATCTTCATTCTCACGAGTAACGCCAGCATTCCCGGCATCAAGGTCGATCTGCCGAAGGCGAGCTCTTCGGTGGCGCTGGAGAAGCCGAAGACCAAGGCCATCACGGTCGACAACTCGGGGCAGGTGTTTCTCGACGCCTATCCGGTGACGCTTAACGAGCTTGAGGATCGCTTGCGCACGGAAAAGGCAGTCACGCCCGACTTCCCGGTGATCGTGCGCGGCGACGCGCAGGTGCAGTACGCCAAGGTCGTGGAAGTGCTCGACCTGTTGCGTCGCATCGATCTCAATCAGGTCGGCCTCGTGACCGGCAAGCCGCAGTAAGGAGCGCAGCGTGAAACCTCGCGATTTCGCGTCTCGCCTCCCGGTTAAGTCGACGGCTTCCCGCCCGGCGCTCGCGCTCCTGCGGCGTCGTGGCGGACTGATCGTCGGTGCCGTCGTGGTCATCGGTCTGGCAGCGCTCTTCTGGCACCTGCTCACCGACAAGGCCAGCATGCGCCGCGAGGTCAACAGCCCGCCGATGCTCATGCTGCCCCCGCCGCCCCCTCCGCCGCCGCCTCAGGAGAAACCGCCTGAGCCGACGCCGGAGAAGGTCAAGCCGGAGGTCGTAGAGCCCAAGCCCGCCGACCCGGTCGAGCCGCCCAAGGACGACACACCGCCTAGCCCGACCAAGGATCTGGGCGACGCCGTGACGATCAATGGCGACGCGCAGGCCGGTACCGATGCCTTCGGCATTGGCGCGGGCAGCGGCGGCGGCATGACCGGCGGTGGCGGTGGTCTGGGCAGCCGCTCGTACAGCGCCTGGCTCGCCAGTTCGTTGCAACAGGCGTTCGGTCGCGATCAACGCACCCGCACGCTCGCGTTCGACGACGTTCGCATCGATCTCTGGCTCGACGCCGACGGCCGCGCGACGCGTGTGCAACTGGTGCGCGGCACGGGTAGTTCGACCATCGACGAAGCGGTGCTCGCCATGCTGCGCGACTTCCGTGCGGAAGAGAAGCCGCCCGCGTCGCTGCGCTTTCCGCTGGCCATGAGCATTCGGGGACGTCGCCCATGACCGACATCACATGCCACACGGGCCAAGCGGCCGACCGGGCTGAAGCAGACCATCCTTTTTACGCAAAAGTCACACACAAAATGAAAGCACTGGAACGTATGACTGACGGGGGCGCGCGCCGAGGGGCACCCCGTCGCGCCGCCGGCACGGCGGGCGCTGTCGCACTGGCGCTCGCGCTGCTGGGCACCGCCGGACCCGCGCAGGCGCAAGCGCAGGCCGCACCGCAAGAGACCGCGATGGTCAAGCTCATTCGCGGCCTGATCAAGAGCGGCGCGATCGACAAGGCCACCGGCGAAGCGCTGCTCGCGCAGGCCGAGACCGAAGCGTATGCGGCGTCGCAAGCGGCGCAGAAGCAAGCCGCAGCAGCCCCGGCGGGCGCTGCCGTGGCCGGTGCCGCAGCCGGTGCTGGCTTTGCCGCCGAGCCGGGCGACGTGCGCATCCCGTACATCTCCCAGACCACGCGCGACCAGATTCGCGACGAGGTGAAGAACGAAGTCATGGCGCAAGCCAAGACCGAAGGCTGGGCTGCCCCGAACGAAACGCCGGAGTGGACCAAGCGCATTCACATCGAAGGCGATTTCCGTCTGCGTAACGAATCGCGCTTCTATTCCAGCAGCAACACGAACACGCAGATCGACTGGGCGCAGATCAACAAGGGCAACGGCTTCGACGTCAACTCGAACACCAACCTCGCGCTCCCGCCGCTGCTCAACACCACGCAGAACCGTACCAACCAGTTCCGTGCGCGCGCACGCTTCGGCATCTTCGCCGACGTGTCCGAGCAGGTGAAGGCCGGTGTGCGTCTGGCGAGCAGCAACGACGACAGTCCGGTCTCGACCAACAGCACGCTGGGCGGCGGTCTGAACAAGAAGAGTGTCTGGCTCGACCAGATGTGGATGTCGTATCAACCGTTCACGTGGATGAAGGTGACGGGCGGTCGCTTTGCGCCTCCGTACGTCACGAGCGACATGCTGTTCTCGAGCGACCTGAACATCGACGGCATCGCCGCACAGTTCAACAAGGCGCTGCCGACGAACCCGAACGTCGAACTGTTCGGCTCGCTGGGCTTCATCCCGCTGGAATACTCGGGCGACAACTCGCCGTCGAACAGCCAGAGCAAGATGTCGAGCCAGACGAAGTGGATGCTCGGCACGCAGTTCGGCGCGAACTGGAAGCTCGATTCGAAGAACAGCTTCCGCGGCACGGTCGGCTACTTCGACTTCCGCAACATTACGGGGCAACTGTCGTCGCCGTGTGCCCTGTACGCGGGTCAGACGAGCTGCGATTCGGACTGGTCGCGCCCGGCGTTCATGCAGAAGGGCAACACGCTCATGCTGCTGCGTAACATCGCGCTCAACCCGCTCGATCCGGCCAACACCGCGCAGCCGCAGTACGTCGGTTACGCCTCGAAGTTCCAACTGCTCGATCTGTCTGCGCGCTGGGATACGGTGCTCGCTGGCCGCTACCCGCTGCGCTTTGACGTGAACTACATCCGCAACCTGGCCTACAACGAGGGCGAGATGTGGGCGCGCGCGAACGGCGGCATCGTGAACAACTTCGCGGCGGGCACGGCCACGCGCGCGAACTTCAAGAGCGGTCCGAACGCGTACATGTTCCAGGCCACCTTCGGCAAACCGGTCATGGCTGCGCGCGGCGACTGGAACGTGCTGTTCGGCTACAAGCGTATCGAGCCGGATGCTGTACCCGATGCTTACAACGATTCGACGTTCCACGGCGGTGGTACGAACGCGAAGGGTTACTACCTGGGCGGCTCGTACGCATTCGACAAGAACGCCTGGATCACGGGCCGCTGGTTGTCGACGAAGGAAGTCTACGGTCAGCCGTTGTCGATCGACACGCTGCAAATCGAAGTCAACGCGCGATTCTAAGGAGGTGTCATGAGCCAACAGCCCCCGCGCACGGTGTCGCGTCTGACCTCGGGCGCCAAGGTCACGGCAGCGGCGATGCTGCTCGCCGTGAGCTCGGCCGCGCTGGCGCAGACGCCGCAGGGCGCGCCGACGATGGAAGAGCGTCTGCGCACGCAACTGCGCACGACGACGGATCAGCTTCAGCAGGCGAAGAACGAGCTGGCAGCGCTCAAGGCCGGTGGTGCTACCGCCGGTACTGCGGGCAAGGCCAGCAAGGACTCGCCCGAAGCGCTGCGCAAGCAACTCGACGATGCGCAGCAGCAGTTGGCGGCGGAGCGTCAGTCTCGTGAGCGCCTGGCGCAGGACGCCCGTGCTTCGCAGTCGGAAGTGAAGACGATTGCCGATAAGGCCAACACACAGATCTCGCAGTATCGCAATGCGTACGACGAACTGCTCAAGCTCGCGCGTCAGGCCGATGCGCAGCGCAAGCAGCTTGCCGAGGAGACGGCCGCACAACGCGCCGCGCTCAAGCTCGCGCAAGAGAAGAACGATCGTCTGTATGCCGTCGGTCAGGAAATCCTGACGGCCTACGAGACGATGGATGTGGCGACAATCGTGGCGGCACGTCAGCCGTTCGCCGCACAGGCGCGCGTGAAATACGAGCAGATCGCGCAGCAGTACGGCGACAAGCTCTACGAGGGCAAGTTCGACGAGCAGCAAGCGATGGCTGCGGCGTCGGCCAAACCGGCACCGCAAGCGGAGCAGGCAGCACAGCCCGCCCCGTCGGCTCAGGCTGACCCGGCAGCACCGGCGGCACAGACCTCGAAGTAAGACGGCGCGACGGGGCAAGCGTAGCGAGCCACGTCACGCTTTTGCAAAGCGTAATCAGAACGCAGTATCAGATATCAAAAACGGACGTTGAGGACCACTGGCATGAACGAAGAGAACACGATGCAACAAGACAACCACGACGCAGCACAAGCGGCCGCGCCGGTGACGTCAAGCGAGTCGTCACCCCTGGATGTCATCACCTTCATGACGTCCGCACAGGTGGCCGACGCGATTCGTGCCGCCGGTTGCGCCGTCTCGGTTCAGCAAGACGATCTGGTGACGCGTCTGCATAGCGCCAGTCACGGCATTGGCTATCAGGTGCACTGGGGTAATCAGGCTGGCGTCGATCAGTATCTCGACCTGACGCTGAGCTGCCCGCTGCGCATTCAGGGCGGCGATCTGCCTGAAGGACTCATCAACGAATGGCATCGATCACGTCGCTTTGCGCGCGTGGCCGCGCACGGCGAATTCCTCGTGCTGGAGATGGACGTGTTCGTCGCGGGCGGCGTCACGTCGGAATTCCTGCGCTTCTCGATGCGTCTGTGGGTCGAAATGATGGGACAGTTTTTCCTGCATCTGCGCAACTTCACGCAGCAGGCGGCCGGTCAGACCGCCGCGCCGCGTGACGACCTTGCTACGCCGGGCGACGCCCTCGCCGGTGTCGATGCCGCAGAGTCGCAGGCACCGATGACGCTCAACTGAAGCGTCGCCGCGCGGCGCATCAAGCGCGTTTTCCTCTCGAGCCTGGGGACCTCCCCGCGCGGCAGTATCACGTCCAGCAGACGACTGGTTGGCCCGTAGCGCGCTTACTACCCCGTGGGCGCGTTACGGGTTTTTTTCTTTTAGAAGGCGATCCTGCGCATTGTCAAAGCAACGTCACAATCGGACACGAGAATTGTCAGGAATTCTTACAAATCATTAGTGGATCAACGGGGATGCGGAAATCGCCCGCCGGGGTGAGTTGGCTGGCTGGCGTACTGGCGCTTGGGTGGCTCGCGTGTCTGCTGTTCGGTCCGGCCGCCATTGCCCGCACGGATGCGCATGAGACGCAGTCGTTCGATATCCCGGAGCTCCCCTTGAAGGACGCGCTCGCCCGCTTCGACGCGCTCACGCGCATGTCTGTCTTTTACCCGTCGTCGCTGGTGGAAGGCCGTCGTTCGCATGCCGTGTCCGGTATCCACTCCGCGCACGAGGCGCTTGTCGAGATGCTCTCCGGCACCGATGTGACGGCGGAACTGACGGCGGAGAACGCGTTCGTGCTGGCGCCGGTGAATACCCCTGTCTCACAAGATTTGCCGCGTGGAGAGGCGAACGTTGCTGGGAGCTACGACGCAACGTTGCAGAACGTTGTGCTGCGCGCACTGTGCGCGCAGCCGTCGCTCTCGCCCGGCGACTATCGACTGGCAATGACGGTCCAGGTCGGCGCGAATGCGCGGGTCAGCCGGGTACGTCTGCTCGATACCACCGGGGATGCGCGCCGGGACACCGCCATCGTGCAACGGTTGCAGGGGCTTGACGTCGGCCGCGTGCCTGCGGATACGACGCGCCCGTTCGTCATGCTGCTGTTGCCTACGGTGTGCCGCACCGGTCATGTCGCGTGTGTGCAGTCGCCGTGTCAGGCGATGACGGAGCACTAGATGGTCGACACACCGCGCGCCTTCCTGCGTGACCTGCTCGCGCAGCGTTACGAAGATCTCAAACGCAAACTGACCTGGCGGCTGGGCTCGGCCGAGCTGGCGAGCGATGCCCTGCATGACACGTGGGTGCATCTCGACGACCGTGCCGACCGGCAGAGCGACGTGAAGAGTCCAGGCGCCTATCTCATGCGCATCGCCATGAACATGGCGTTCGACCGCGTGCAGCGCGAGCGCCGTTACATGAGCGACGACGAAATCGACGCGCTCATGACCGAATTCGTCGATCCGACGCCGGGGCCTGCGCAGACCATCGAAGCGCGCGACGACATCGCGACGCTCGAACGTCTGTTGGCCGATCTGCCACCGCGCCGCCGCGCGATCTTCATCGCGGTGCGCGTCCATGAAATGTCGAACGAAGACGTGGCGCGCCGCTTCGGCGTGTCGCCACGTCTCGTCGGTCTTGAACTCAAGCGTGCGCATGAGTACTGCATGGCGCATATGCCGAGGTCCGAATGAACCGGGGATTGCCGATGGCGCGCGGCAAAACCGTCTCAGCAAAGGAGACCTTCCGTCTCATGCGAGAGGTGACGCCATGATGTCCCGACCCGATACCCCGTTGCCGCACAAGCGGCGTCTCGATGCCACCGAACGGCAGGCGATGAGTTGGGTGCGACGTATGGCATCCGGCGAGATGACGCACGCCGACGGCGACGCGCTGCGCGAGTGGGCGCGGCGCGATCCGAAGCACGCGCAGGCGCTGGCAAACGCACAGCGTCAGTGGAAGCAACTGACGCAGGCGGCGCAGCAATCGGCAGCGGCTGAGGCGGTGGTTGCCGCATGTCCGGCCCCGTCGCGCAAAGCAAAGACCAAAACGAAGACCGAGCGGGATACCGGACGTGGTTTCGATCCGCGTCGCCGCTGGATCCTGGCAGGTACAGCAGGCGCATTCGCAACGGCCGCCGGCGTGGTCGTCATCGGCGCGCCACTCGGGCTGCTGCCCAGTGCTGCATCGATTCACGCCGACTACAGCACCGGGACCGGTGAGCAGCGCACCGTCGCGCTGGCGGGCGATGTCTGCGTCGAAATGAATACGCGTACGAGCGTGGCACTTCGTACCGGCGGCGCAGCGTCCGGTACGCCGGGCATAGACTTGCTGAGCGGCGAAGCCGCAGTAGACACCACGCTGGCGTCGCGCCCGTTCGAAATCGTGGCGGGCGCGGGACGCACGATCGCGCATCACGCACGTGTCGAAGTGCGCAACGTGGCCGACAAGGTCTGCGTTACCTGTATCGAAGGCGCGGCGGATGTTGTCCATACGGCCGGACGCGTCACGCTGCGTGCCCGTCAGCAACTCGTGTACGACGCGCGCAGCCTGCAATCGCTGGTCAATGTCGACGCCAACGCCATGCCTGAATGGCGCGACGGCTATCTGCGCTTTGCCGAGGTGCCGCTGGGGGATGTGATCGACGAGATCAACCGTTACCGTCCGGGGAAAGTCGTACTCGTGAACGACAAGATCGCCGCGCGTCCGGTGACCGGGCGCTTTGCGATCCGCTCGCTCGATGTGGCACTCGGTCAGATCGAGCACTCGCTGAGTCTGTCGGCACGCACGCTGCCCGGTGGCATCGTGTTGCTCGGTTGATGGGCTTGGATCCCCTCAGTCGCCACAGTCTTCGAACGCCCGGCGCCGGGCGTTCGCCGTGACGGTTCGGTCATGTCACGAAAGATTCAAATAAATCCTTGCCGATTGGCCTGCGTCGAAGGGTCTTAGTCCCGAGAGCGTCAAGTGTTCCTTTCGCATTCCTATGCATGGAACGTTTGGACGAAAACCTGCCAGAGGCTGTTCGCTGGCGTTGTCGCGAGACACCGCCCCACAGCCGCACCAGATGACAGACGGGATTGAAACCATCATGCGTAAGCGCGTAGCTTCTTCTTCGCCCTCCGTGCCCTCCTTGCCACTGCGCGTGCTGCGCATCCGCCCGCTCGCGCAGGCTGTCGCGGTGTTCGCCGCGAGCAGCGCCATGATCGGCGCAGCCCACGCGCAACAGGCGTTCAGCAGTGCGTGGTTCGCCGCGCGCGGCGCTGCGCAGACCACGGCGGCGCAAACGGGACGTCTGCCGAACGGCATGCCCGTCTCGTCGCTGCAAAACCCGGGTGAGCAGCAGCAACGCGCCAATCAGGCGTTGCAGAACTCCATCGCGAATCTCGCCACGGCTGCGCAAGGCATTGCCGCGATGCAGGCCGCGCAGACGGCGGCGCGTCAGGCAGCCGCTGCGTCTCCGGAAACGATTCCCGACGGTCTCACCGAAGGCGGCCTGAAGGTCGACACAAACAGCCTCACTGCGGGCTGGATCAATGCAAAGAAGGACATCGCGCAATCGCGCGACGCCGCAGGCAACACCAACGTCAAGATCGAGCAGACGGGCGAGAAGGCCATTCTGAACTGGGAGACGTTCAACGTCGGGCGTCGCACGACGGTCGAGTTCGCGCAGCAACCGGGCTGGGCGGTGCTTAACCGCGTGAACGATCCGAGCGCGCGCCCGAGCCAGATTCAGGGGCAGATCAAGGCGGATGGCACGGTCGTGATCGTCAACCGCAACGGCATTCAGTTCACGGGCACTGCGCAGGTCGATACGCGCAATCTCGTCGCGGCCGCCGTCGGCATGACGAACGACCAGTTCAATCGCGGCATCTACGGCACGGCACTCGCCGGTGCGACGGTGCCGACGTTCGCCAACGACCTGAACGTGACCGGTTCGGGCTTCTCGCACACCGGAGCGACGGCCAATGTGGTGGTCGATGCCGGTGCGCGCATCAACACGCGCAAGCCGCAATCGGTGACCGAGGGCGGCGGCTATGTGCTGCTGCTCGGGCGCGAAGCGCATAACCGGGGCACGATCGTTACGCCCTCGGGCCAGACGGTGATCGCAGGCGGCGACGCGTTCGTCATCCGTCGCGGCATGGGCACGGACGGCAATCCGAACTCCAGCACGCGAGGCAACGAAGTCGACCCGCGTTTGCTCGCGGGATCGACGGCCGGACGCGTCAGCAACGGCGGTTTGATTCAGGCCCCGCTGGGCGATATCTCGCTGGTGGGGCGACAGGTCGAGCAAAGCGGCGTGCTGGTCACCACGACGTCCGTCAACACGCGCGGCACGATTCACCTGACGGCGGTCGGTGACACGAACGCGCTGGTGCGTGTAGCACCGGGCGCACTGAATGCCATCGTGCTCGATACGTCCGGCGATACTGCGCTCGACGTGCAGCGCTCCACGTTGCTTGCCGACACGGCGAAGGTCGCGGAATCGGGTCTGTACAACCGTCGCGATCAGTCACTGGTGCAGATCGTCTCGTCGGGCGACGTTCTGCTCGACAGCGATACGCTAACGCTGGCGACCGGCGGGCAGATCAACGTGGCAGCGACGCGTCGCATGCTCGCGATGGAGCGCGCCAAGCTCGACGTGTCGGGCGCGGTCGGCGTGCAGGTGGCGATGGCGTCGAACAACCTCGAAATCAGCGTGCAGGGCAACGAGCAACGCGATGCGCCGACCAACCGCGATTCCGCTCTGCTCAACAACCAGACGCTCTTCATCGACCGTCGCTATCTGGTGCGCGTGCCGGCAGGCACGCAAGGCTTCACGACCGACCGCTGGTACACGGCGGGCGGTCTGCTCGAAGTCAGCGGCTATCTCAACACGGCGCAACACGGCATCGGCGAATGGGCGGCGCAGGGCGGTACGGTGCAACTGGGCGGCGCAGAGGTCGTGACGCGCGCCGGTTCGCTGATCAATCTGGCGGGCGGCACGCTCGACGTGCAGACGGGGATGATCCGTCAGAGCTGGCTGCGCGGCGAAGACGGGCAACTCTATCGCGCGGACAATGCGCCGGGCGATTTGCGCTATCTGGGGGTGTATCGCGGCTTTGAGGTCACGCATGCGCGCTGGGGTAAGGGTACGACCGAAGCGTTCGAGACCCCGTTCATTGCGCCAGGGCAGCGGCTGGAGAACGGGTACACGGTCGGCCGCGACGCGGGGCGTCTGATCATCGCCGGGGTATCGGCGGTACTCGAAGGCGATGTGGACACGACGGTCTATCAGGGACCACGTCAGACGCAGGCCGCTGACCGGGGACTGTACGACGGCTATCTGCAATCGCAACTCGCTGCACCGCGTGGCGGGCAACTGATCGTCGGCAAGCTCACGCCGTACTACGACGACGTGGCACTCGCCTTGCGCGACAGCCCGTCGGCCCTCGTTCGCACCATCGACGTGGGGTCCGTGCAGGCGTTAGCGGCGGACATCGCACTCGATGCGGCGATCGATCCGAAGCGCGCGGGCAGGATCTCGCTCGACGCCAATTGGATCAATCGTCAGAACTTCGGTGCCGTGAAGCTGATGGCGACCGAACGACTGACGCTGGGCGGCGACCTTCGTGTTGCCGATGGTGGCGATGTCGGTCTGCATGCCACGCGCGTGGAACTCAACGCTAACGTGACAGCGCGCGGCGGTGCGATTGCTGCGGGTAACATCCTGAATCAGATGCTCACGATCACCAGCAACGGTGTCTGGACCGACATGCCGGTTGCCGACACTGCTGTCGTCGGCGGTGAGCAGTACGTCACGGTAGCAGGCGGTGCGACCCTCGATGCACGGGGCCTGTGGAGCCGGGCGGACGATGGCGAAGCGGGCATTCATGGCCTGCCGTATGTCAACGGCGGCAGTGTGCTGCTCTCCAGTTCGGGCGACGTAAGGTTGCTGCCGGGGAGTGTCGTCGATGTGTCGTCGGGCGCGGCGTTGTTGTCGAACGGCACTGTGCGTGGTGGCAAGGGCGGCAGCGTCTCGCTGCTGGCCAGCCAGTACGACCTGAACGGCAAGCGGTATGGCGAGTTGCACGTCGATGGCACGTTGCGCGCCTATGGCGTGAACGGCGGCGGTACGCTCAAGCTCGACACGGGCAACGGCGTGGTCATCGGCGGGCCGGGGCTTCAGACCGCGGGGTGGCTTGCCCCCGGCGAGTCCGTACCGTTTAACGTCATGCTGCTGGAGGACTACACAATCAAGGCGGGCACCGTCGCGCCGGTCGACTACAAGCAGACGATTTCACGCGTGATGCCGGGGCAGACACTCACCACCGCACCGGCTATCACCGCCGACGCGCCGGTAACGCTCGCCGCCGACTGGACCGTGCCTGCGGGGGCGTCGGGCACCTTTTTTGCTTACGCACCGAGTGGCCGCGCCTACAGTTCGGGGCAGGTCGTGCCTGCGGGCACCGTTATCGTGCGCACATTCGGCACCGTCGCGCCGGACTATATGCTTCCGGGTAACGTCTTCCCGGCGGGCATCCCTGTCGTGCCGTACAACGTTGTCGCCAAGGCAGGCACGCCGCTGCCGTTCGACGTGACGCTGACCAAGGGGGATGTCGTCCCCGTCGGGCTGACCGTGACGGAGACGGTGCGGGTGGCATCGCCTACGGTCTTGAGTGCAGATCTGTTCTCCACCGGTTTCTCGCGCTATGACGTCACGGGCCAGCTTGGCGTGTCTGTGGCCGACAATGCGCGTCTGAACGTCGTGATGCCGGTGTTGTACGCGGACAAGCAGGCCGCGCAGGACGCCGCGAGCGGCAGCGATCCGTCTCGCGTATTGCGCACGTATCTCCCGCCGGTCTGGCAGAGCGATGCGGCGAAGGGCACTGTCACGCAACGCGGCGGTGCCGATCTCGCGCTCAACGCAGGGACGGTCTACAAGCGCTCGCCGCTGGTCGTGGGCGAAGGTGCGCGCATCGACGTCGATCCGGGGCGCAGCATCGCGCTCACGGGCAACGATCAGATCACCCTGCTCGGTGGGTTGTACGCGGCCTCGGGGACGGTCAGCCTGTTGCGCGGTGCCTTCGGCACGGGCAGTGACGTCGATCGTCCCGACGGTGCATTTACGGCGCGCTCGATCTGGCTCGGCGGTCATTCCGTGATCGACGTGGCAGCCAGACCGTTCGTGGCGCAGGACGCATCCGGTGCATACAACGGCCGAGTGGCCGCTGGCGGCACGATCCAGATCGGCGCAAAGTACACACCGGGGGCGACCAAGGTCGACGCCGCAGACGCTTACGTCATCGTTCGCCCCGGTGCGAGGCTCGATGCGTCGGGCGCGTCGGCGGACGTCGACGTACCGGGCCAGGGCCGCACGCATGTGACGAGCAACGGCGGCGTGATTTCGCTGGCCTCGGCACGGGGCCTGTATCTCGACGGTGAAATGATCGCCGCGTCGGGGGGCGCGGGCGCTGCGGGCGGGACGCTGAATCTGGTGCTTGAGACGCTTGCCTACGGACCTGTCGACCGTCTCACGTTCAAGGATGCCGCCGTGGAAGACGCGGTTCGCGTCGCGCACGAGATGGTCGTTGCGCAAACGCAGGGTCCGAGCACGCTGTCGGACACGCTGAGCGCGGGCGCGGTCGGCGGCGGGCTCGCGATGGGAACTGCGCTTATCGGGGTAGATCGCGTCAAGGCTGGTGGCTTCGACAATCTCGCGCTGCTGGCCAACGGCATGATCGACTTCGACGGTAGCGTCGACCTGTCGCTGGGACAAAGCGTGCGGTTGACGGCGAATTCCTTCGGTCTGGCAGCGAACGCGGCCCCCGGGAGCGTGGTGAAGATTGCCGCGCCGTATGTGCAATTGGCTGGGGCCACGCGCACGCAGGGTGAAAACGAGATCATGCCCAATGCGGTCGTGGGCTCGAAGAATCAGGGGAAGGGGGGTGGTGCGCTCGGACTTCCGGCGCAGGACCGCAATGCAAAGTTCGAGGTCGATGCATCGATTATCGATCTGTCCGGTCCGATGCAATTCGGCACGGCAGGGACCATCGAGACGAACACTGCACCGATCGAAGTCCGGCGACTCGCATTTGGCGATGTCGCGCTGCGCAGCCGTGGCGACCTGCGGCTTCTCGACAAGACGACGTTCTACGTTCCGGGCGATCTGACGCTTGCCGCCGCCCAGATCTATCCTGTCTCGGAAGCCACCGCGACCATCGTCGTGGGGCAGCGCACCTATGTGAACGAGCAGTGGCAGACGATCGAAACGCGATTCGACCCCGAGCGCAAGTTGACCATCGAGCGCGTGGGCAACGCGCTGCCTGCACAACCTTATTCGCTCTTCGGCAATCTGACGCTCGCCGCGCCGAATATCTTGCAGGGCGGGGTGTTACGCGCCCCGATGGGTTCCATCACGTTTGGCACCTCCAGCAATCCCCAGAACATCGGTTTGCTGCGTCTGCTACCGGGCAGTGTCACGTCGGTGAGTGCCGCAGGGCTGACGATGCCCTTTGGCGGCTCGCTCGACGGCCTGAGCTATCTCAATGCCGGTGTCGATGCGAAATATGCGCTGGCAGGTGCAGGGCCATCGATTGCTGTGTACGCGCACTCGGTGGGCGTGGACGATGGCGCGGTCATCGATTTGTCGGGCGGTGGCGAGATTCGCGGGGCGGCATTCCTTAGCGGACGTGGCGGCTCGATCGATGCGCGACTCTCGCCGCTCATGCAGGTGGTGCAGACCGGCAACAAGGCCAGCTTCACGCTGCCGTCCCTGTCGTCCAATCCGGTCTACGCCATCGTTCCCGGCGCACAGTCGGTCTATGCGCCTATCGTTGGCGACAACGGTGCGGGCGCACCGCTCATCGGTCAGCAGATCACCATCGGAAATGGTGTGCCGGGACTGCCTGCCGGAACCTACACGCTGCTGCCATCGACGTTCGCACTGCTGCCCGGCGCGTATCGCGTGGAGTTGCAACCGGGGACGACTGCACCGGCCGGTCTCGCACCGCTCGCAATGCGCAACGGTTCGCTCGCGCTCTCCGCACAGTTGAGCGTGAACGACACCGGGATTCGCAGCGCCACGCCTACGCGGGCCGTGCTCACGTCCGCAGACACCCTGCGTAAGTACTCGCAGTACAACGAGATGAGCTACGCCGATTTCGCGCGGGCCGCGTCTGCCCGCGATGGCGTCCCCCGCTCGCTGATCGAGGCGGATGCAAAGCGTCTCGACTTCTATTTCCTGCCGCGCACCTACATAGGCGCAATCGATGGACTTCCGTCACTGCGCTTCGAAGGTCGCGCCGACGTCACGCGCGGCAAGGACGGTTACGGCGCCAGCGTCCTCGTCGGCTCGCCGTCTGGCGGTAGCTTCGAAATTCTCGGCCCGAATGCCACGCCTACGGTGGGCAATAACGGACTCGTGTCACTCTATGCCAAGGACCTGAACGCAATCGGTGCGGCGCGACTGGCGATCGGCGCGTTGCCCGAAGTGCTCAAGGGCACGGGAGGCCCTTTGGAGGCCGCCACTGCATCGTTCGATCTCATCGGTCGCGGCAGCGTGTACGACGTGGTGCTGCGCGGCGGTGCTGTCTTGCGGGCTGGCGAGGTGTTCATCGTCACGCAAGCGCCGACGCGCGGTATCACCATCGAGCAGGGCAGCGGCATCAACACGCTCGGCTATGGCATGCAGATGTGGGATGCGTCGAACGGTTATACCTACGCACCGGGTAAGGCGGGCGTGCTGGCCGTGTCCAACGGCCGCATTGCCATGCTCGCACCGACCCCGACGGCCGCCACCGACTCGTTCGGTTCGGGCTACATCGATCTGGGCGTCTGCACGGCGGGCGCAGCGTGCTCCGGCGAATCGTTGTTGCTGTCCGAGGGTTCCATCGCGGTAGCAACGGATAAGCGCTTCACGATCACGGACGCCGTGCGCTATGGCACGCGTCAACTGTCGCTTTCCGTCGGGCGGGTGAACGTGGGCGAGCAGGCTTCGCTCGATGCGCTGGCGGCCAACGGGCGACTCGCCGAGGGGCTGACCCTCAATCAAACTGTGCTTTCTCGCCTGCTGCGCGGCGACACGACGTACGGCGCACCGGCGTTGCAGAGCCTGTCGCTCATCGCCCGCGATTCGATCAATTTCTACGATTCCGTCGAACTGTCCACCATCGACGCGACCACTGGCAAGTCGACCATCGACACGCTCGTGCTCGGCACTCCCGCGATCTTCGGCTACGGATCGAGCGATGCGCTGGCGCGTATTCGCACGGATCGACTGGTCTGGACCGGCTCGAAGGCCCCGGCGAGCAGTGTGGTTGCCGGTGGCGCGGGAACCGGCAGCGGTCGGCTTGCGATCGAGGCGCGTGAGATCGAGTTCGGTTTTGGGCCCGCCACGCAGCCCGACGTCAACAACACCATGAATCGTCTCGCGGTCGGGTTCTCGACGGTCGAGCTCAAGGCGAGCGAACGTGTCACGGCCAACCAGAAGGGCAACCTGTCCGTGTATCGGTCGCAAGACGGCTGGAACGACCAGACGCACGCCTATGACTACAGTGGCGGCGATATCGTCATCGATACGCCGGTACTCACGGGTGCGGCGGGCTCGGTCAATCGCTTCGATGCGGGCGGCAACATCACGGTCGCCAATGCAAGCGCACGGGCGAAGCCTGTGGTTGGCAACGACCAGCTGGTCGGCGCCCTCGGGGCGGAAGTCGGGCTGAAGTCCGGTGGCGCGGTACACGTCGATACGAACATTGTGCTGCCGAGCGGTCGCCTGCGGGTGGACGCAGCAGGTGACATTACCCTCGGCGACAGCGCGCAACTCGATCTCGCAGGGCGCAAGCTCCAGTTCTTCGATGCGACCAAATACAGCTGGGGCGGCGACGTGTTGCTGTCCAGCGAGCAAGGTAGTGTGCGTCAGGCCGGTGGGTCGGTCATCGATCTGTCTGCCGTAGAGAACCGTGCAGGCAAGTTGTCCGTGACGGCAGTGGGCGCGACGGGCGGGGACGTCTCGCTCGCAGGCAAGTTACTCGGCAGCGCGACAGGCATGTACGACGCAGGCGGCACGCTGGTCCCGTTCAGCGCGGGCGGCATCGATGTGCGGGCGCAGCGCATCGATGGCTTCACCGCATTGAACTCACGTCTTAGCGAAGGGGGCGTGTTCGGCAGCCGCAGCTTCCAGATCAAGCAGGGCGATCTCGTCGTCGGCGACGAACTCAAGGCGCGCGAAATTACGCTGTCGGTCGACGGCGGACGACTCGATATCGTCGGGCGGGTAGATGCGAGCGGTAAGCAGGTGGGGAGCATCCGGTTGTCGGCGCGTGATGGTGTCAACGTCGGCGGCAATGCAACGCTTGATGCACACAGCACTACGCTTCGACTGGACAGCTACGGTCAGCCTATCGAGGCGTCGAACCGTGCCGTTGTCGAAATCAATGGCGGCGACGGGCGGGTTGTGCTGGCCGATGGCGCGCGTATCGACGTGCGCGCCGGGACAAACGGCACGCCGCTCAATGTCGGCACTGTAGAGATCAGCGCCAAACGCCTTGGGTCGAATGGGGCGGGTAATGCGACGGGCAACGACATCGCCATCGATGCGGGCGGCAACGTCGTGATCGACGGTGCGCGCTCGATTACCGTCAACGGCATGCAGCGCGATGCCAATGCGCGTCCGGGCGCCGACGTTTCGGTCGACGGACGGCCGTATCAGATCATCGATCAGGATTATCTCGACACGCTGCACGGACAGAACGAGACGTTCATGTCCAATGCGCTGGCTAACGGCGCATTGCTCACGCGACTTGCTGGCCTGCGTCGTTATACCGACGCTTTCCATCTGCGACCGGGCGTCGAGATCGTGAGCGCCACGCCTGAGGGCGACCTGCACATCGATGGCGACATCGACATGTCTCGCTATCGCTACGCGAGTCTGAATCCGAACACGCAGAAGACCGGTGTGTATGGCAGCGGCGAAGCCGGGGCGCTGACCATTCGTGCGGGCGGCAACCTCGAAGTGTTCGGCAGCGTGAATGACGGCTTCGACACGAGCAAGCTGACCACGACGTCCTCGGACAACAAGGGCTGGGTGCTCACCAGCGGCAAGGCTGGCTGGGGCGGCGACGCCGTGGTTCCCGTGGGCGGTCTGGTCACCCTCGCAGCAGGGACGACGTTCCCGGCGGAGCGACAACTCAATTACGACATCTCGATCGAAGCCACCACGCTCCCGGGCGGCACACGTTTGCCGGGGCAGGCGACGTTGACGGCCGATCTGACCTTCCCCGCAGGCACGGTACTGGGTGGTGCGGTGCGCGATGCGTCCGGCAACGTGGTGTACGCGGCGGGTTCGGTACTCACGTCGAGCGTGACGCTCACGCGCGACATGAAGCTGGACGCTGGCGTGCTGCTGCCCGGCGGCGCGTCGGTCGCCGCGATGATCTGGCCCGCAGGCAAGGTGCTGCCCACGACCTTCGTGCTGGCCAGCGATCTGGCGATGAAGAAGGGCGCGATCATCCCGGCAGAAACGACCGTCAAGCTGCCGAACGGCGCGACGTTCGTCAACGTGCGTCCTGCCGATGCCGACGGTATTCAGGGACAACTGCTTGCGCTCGCGCCGATGCTGCAGCCCGGATCGGCGTCGTGGTCGATGCGACTGGTCGCCGGTGCTGACCTTGCGGCCGCCGATCCGCGTGCACTGCGTCCGTCCGCCGCGAACGGCCATCTGGTGCTTTCGGACACGCATTACGGGATGGGGGAGAAATCGGTGCAGATCCCGGGCACGGGTAGGCCCGGTGTGTATCGCTGGGGGAGTGACGCGGCGTGGTTCTTCGGTACGAACCCGGGGGATCCGATCACTGCGCAGGAGCTCGCGGACTACGGCATCAATTCCGACGCCGATGTGGGCTTCTGGAACGACATGGGCGACATGATTCAGATCGTCACACCGGGAATTCCTGCGCAATTCGAAATGAAAGCCAGCCCGGCGCGCGAGCCGATCTTCAGTGTGGTGCGCACCGGCACGGGGGATCTCGATATGCTCGCGGGCGGAAACTTCACGATGAACTCGCCGTACGGCGTTTATACGGCAGGCACGCAATCGCGAGATGTGGCGGCCGCTTATAACCTGGCCCGGTCCAAGGTGAAAAACGCGGCGGTGCTGGGACCGGACGGCGGCGAGTTCGAAAAGTTCGTCGACGGCAATGCGCAGAGCCTGTATTCGGCCTGGTATCCGGAGCACGGCGGCAATCTCTTCGTGCGCGCGCAGGGCGACATTCGTGGCGATACGATCGGCACGTCCGATAGCTACCGACGCCCGAATGCGACGGGGTTCGGCGACCCGCGTCAGGTCACCGATTCGGGCAACGTCGGTAGCTGGTTGTGGCGACAAGGCTCAGGTTCCGTGATTCCGACTGGCGGTGTGCCGACCGCATGGTGGGTGAACTTCGGAACCTACACGGCGGGCAAGCAGAGCGGTTCCGCAGAGTTCGAGACGGCACCGTTCCTGCAAGGCTTCACCGGGCTTGGAACGCTCGGCGGTGGCAACGTCGTGCTTGAGGCGGGCGGCAACGCGGGAATGCTCGAATCGCGGATGGGACCGGGCAATACCGAAGGCCCACGTGCGCTGGCACGAAGCGAGGGGCTGAACGTCTCTGTGGCCAGTACCGGCCGTGTCTCGACCGATGGCTCGCAGATCCTGCTCACCGGTGGGGGCGATCTGGACGTGCGCATCGGCGGTGGCCTGAATCCGGTGCGCGAGGTTCGCGCCGTCGCGCCGGCCAATAGCCCGATTACCGATCTGTCCACATGGGGTATCGGCAATCTCGCACTGAACGGAGCGTTCACCAACCTGCGTGGCGCGACACGCGTTGAAGCCGGGGCGCTGGGTGGGTTCGACGCCATCTTTGGCGGCACCGACGTGAGCGAGTCGCGCGCACGCGACCCTTACGTCGCGCAGCGCGGTATCGGCACAGGTGGACCGTCGCTCGTGCTGGGCGACTCGACGGCACGTATCGACACGCGTGGCGATCTGGTGATCGGCGGTTACGGCGATGCCACGCGCACGCAGCAACGAAACAACGGGACCCCGTTCTCCGTGAACGGCACCGCGTACTCCGGCGAGGGCATCAGTTGGTTCACGCTCTGGACGCCCTCGACGGCCATCGACCTGTTCAGCGCGGGCGGCAATCTGGTGCCGATTACGGCGTTGGGGGATCGCAGCCGTCTCGGGATGAACTATTCGGCCACCGATGGGCGCTTCGTGTTGCCCGCCACATTGCGTGCGGTGGCGGCCAGCGGGAGCATCTTCAACGGTTACTCGGCGACGGGCATTATTGGCGAAGATTCGCTCCCGTCCCGTGGCGACACACCGGTATTGCTGGCACCGGAGCCGGTCAGTTCCCTGTTCAAAGTCGCTGCCGACGGCGGCGCGCTGGAGATGATCGCAGGCAAGTCGTTGTACAGCTCCGGCTACGCGATCAGCCGCTCGGCGGCGGATCCGACAGCGTTGCCCACCGCGCAGAATCCGGCGTTCGCGGGCGGGGTGCTCGCCACCTGGTTCGGTCGTAAGTTCCTGACCAACGTCCGGCAAGATGCGCTGGCACCGGGGTTCATGCTGCTCCCCTTCAGCCAGGATTCGCTTGATCGTTTCCCGATGTTCAGCCTGACACCGGCGACCGTCTCGGGGTACGACTTCAGCGGCATCTCGCCCGCACGCTTCTACGCGCTGACCGGCGACATCGTGGGACTTCAAACCGGTGGCATCAACTATCGCGGCACCGTCTTGCCGCAACCGGGGACGGAGGCGAACTGGTACGAGGGCAACGGTGCGGTCGCCATCCGGGCGGGCAGAGACATCGTCAACTCGGGCACACCGCTCGGAACGTTCCTGTCGACCAACGGCAATTTCGCCGGCTGGTACACCATTCCGGACTTCCAGGATCCGGTGAACAATCCGGGCAGGCCACAACCGAGAACCAGTGCAACGACACGGGGCAACCTGATCGTGCAGAACTCACCGGACGATATTTCCGTCGTCTCGGCTGGGCGCGATATCCGGTATAGCTCGTTCTACGTGGCCGGTCCGGGCTTGCTCGAGGTGACGGCTGGACGCGACATTCTCATGGGCGACAAGGCCGAGCTGCGCAGCCTCGGGGCGCTGACCAACGTCACGTCGGGCGACCGGAGCAACGGTGCCGGGATCGCCGTGGCAGCGGGCGTCGGTCCGAAGGGGCTCGACGGCATCGACTTCCGGGCGTTCGCTTCCCGTTATCTGGATCCGGCGAATCTGGCCGAAGCGGCACGTCCGTTCGCCGATCAGCCGGGTAAGGCGGTCGTGGTGTATGGCGGTGAGATGACGTTAAGCGGCTGGCTGAAACAGGAGTTTGGTTATGTCGGCGATGCGAGCGGTGCCGAGGCCTATCTCGTCAACAAACAGGCCGAGCTCGACGCTGCGAGCAAAGCGGCGGGTAATGCCGTGGCTGTTGCCAAGCGCGATCTGCGAAACGAATACGCGCAGCAAAGCAATCTGTATCTCGTGAACTGGCTGACCCGACGTTTTGGCGATGCATCGGTGCGCTACGGTCAGAGCATTCGTTTCGATGCGGCGTCGATGGATGCGCGTCAGTTCTTCGACGCGCTTGCGCCGGAGCAACAGCGTGCCTATCTGCGTGACGTCTATTTCGCCGAACTGCGTGCGTCCGGCCGGGAGTACAACGACGCGAGCGGTCCGCGAGAGGGCAGCTATCTGCGCGGTCGAGAAGCCATTGCGACCTTGTTCCCGACGACCGACGCGACGGGCGCGGCACGGCAGTACGACGGCGATCTGACGATGTACAGTAGTGCGGCGTATTTCCTCCAGAACATGAATCGTGTGTCCACGACGCGCCCGCAGGCGGGGGTGAAGTATTTGACGCAGGCGCAGTGGGCCGCGCGAGGCAGTCCGGCGACGGGCGTGCCGCACTACGAAGTGCAGGATGCCGGGATCCACACCGACTTCGGTGGCGGCGTGAGCGTTCTCACACCGGGCGGGCGGACACTCGTCGGTGTGGATGGCGGCTTTGTACCGGAAGAAGGGTCGGGGATTCTGACGCAGGGCAGGGGCAACGTCGATCTGTATTCGCTCGATAGCATTCTGCTGGGACAGAGCCGTATCTTCACGACGTTCGGTGGGCACATTCTTGCGTGGTCGGCGCAAGGCGATATCAACGCCGGTCGCGGCTCGAAGTCCACCGTCGTCTATACGCCGCAACGCCGGGTGTATGACGGGCTCGGTATTGTTTCGCTTTCACCGACGACGCCGAACACGGGAGCCGGCATTGCGACGCTGGCACCGATCCCCGAGGTGCCGCCGGGCGACATTGATCTGATTGCACCGTTGGGAACGGTCGACGCGGGCGAAGCCGGGATTCGGGTGTCGGGTAACGTGAACGTTGCGGCATTGCGTGTGATGAATGCCGAGAACATTCAGGTGCAGGGCAAGTCGGTGGGTATCCCGACGGTCGCTGCGGTCAATGTCGGTGCGCTGACGAATGCGAGCGCGACAGCGGCGCAAGCGGCGTCGGCCGCTCAGGAGGCGATGGCTCGTGATCGGGCGGCATCGAGGCAGAATCAGTCGTCCATCTTTAGCGTGCGCATGTTGGACGCAGGGGCGCAAACCGACAGCACAGGTAAGCCGCGTGCGGATGCTGGCAAGATGTTCCGCTACGATCCGGCGTCGCCTGTGCAGGTGGTTGGCCAGATGAATCTGTCCGAGTCCCAGTTACAGGCGCTGACCCCGACGGAACGGAAGAACCTGATGCGTTGATCGTTCCTGACATGGAGAAGGACCGACCGCTCTATATATAGGGAGAGCGGACGGTCCTCGAAGGGTGCCCAGCAGGCCCGTGCAACGGGCTTGCTGGGCACCCTTCGTTTGGGCGGCGGATGGCGTGGACACGCAAGATTCTTGCGATCTTAAAAATAATTTCACAAAGGGCTTGCGCTCGCTGTCGAACGTCATTAATATTCCGTCTCTCGCAACGACAGCGGCGCAGCGAAAGCAGCGAAGCGGTTGGGGCGACGGGCTGGAAAGCCCGGTGGTTAGTGGTTTTCGAGCAGGTGAGTCGCTAAGGCGGCGAACGAAGAAAGCGAAAAAAACTGTTGACGACGACGAGAAGCTGCGACATAATC
>NZ_CABPSP010000014.1 GCF_902459765.1 Pandoraea anapnoica
CGTCCGCTTGACCCCTTGCTCCATTTGCCTCTCCTTCAATGCATCGAAAAAGTGACAACCTATTTCAGGACGGGTCACGGCACAAAAAAAGGGCACCTCGTCGGGGTGCCCTTTTGCACTACTGGTCTACTGAAATCAGGGTTGTGCGCCCGTCGACACCGGACGGCGTTTGTCCGCGCACCACTCGCTCCACGAGCCGGGGTAGAGGCTCGCCCCGTGCAGACCAGCCACTTCCATTGCCAGCAGATTGTGGCACGCGGTCACGCCCGAGCCGCATTGCGAGATGACGCGCTCCGGCAGGCGGTCGTGGCCGATGACCTGTGTGAACTCCTCGCGAAGTGTGGCAGCGGGTTTGAAGCGACCATCCGCGCCGAGGTTGTCTTTGAAGAAGCGATTTTTTGCGCCCGGAATATGGCCGCCAATCGGGTCGAGGGTTTCGTTCTCGCCGCGATAGCGGTCCGGTGCGCGGGCATCGATCACCAGACGCTCGTGCGACGTGAGATTGCGCTCGATGGCGGCCGCGTCTGCCGTCGTCGCCAGTGGCTCGCCCGGCGCGAAATCGCCGGGAGGCGGCGCTTCGGGCGGTGCGGCGTCGAGCTTGAATCCGGCGGCTTCCCAGGCTTGCAGGCCGCCGTCGAGTACCGCGACCGACTCATGTCCGAGCCAGCGCAGCAACCACCACAGGCGTGCGGCGTACATGCCGCCCTGTGCGTCATACGCGACAACCTGCTGGCCTTTCGACAGACCGCATGCGGCGAGATGTCGGACGAGGGCGTCGCGATCGGGCAGCGGGTGACGGCCGTTCTTGCCGTTCGTCTTGCCGGAGAGATCACGTTCGAGATGCGCGTAGAACGCGCCGAAGATGTGGCCCTGAACGTAGGCTTCCTCGCCGGCCTTGGGGTTGGCGAGATCGAAACGGCAATCGAAGATGACCACCGGGGCGCCGCCACCGGCGGCGGTTTGCATCAGCGCATCGAGATTTTGCGGACTGATGAGCGTGGTGAAATGCGTATGAATCATGGCGTCTCCGCAGACGGGCGTGGGGGATTCGTTCGGCGGCGATCAGGCGGAGGGGGAAGGCCGACGAAGTGCGGTCATGCCGCTCGCTACGATGAGCAGCATGCCGATCCAGCCGGCCAGTGCAGGCCAGTCGCCCCAGACAAGCATGCTGATCAGTGTAGCGAAGATTACGCCCGAATATTGGAGATTCGCAGTGACGAGCGTATTGCCCAGACTGAACGCCCGGGTGAGCGCCGTCTGCGCAATCAGTGCGGCGATCCCGACGCCCAGCATCAGGCCGGCGCCGCGCCAGGTCATCGGGTGCAGGCCTTCGATGGCAACCCAGGCCAGACCGAGCAGCACGCCGCCCGCCGAGAAATAGAAGACGATGCGCCAGTCGGGTTCGCCCGCTGCGCCCAACTCTTTGACCTGCATGTATGCGACGGCCGAGAACACGCCCGAGACGACGCCTGCGACACCGGCAACCCAGGCCTGACTGTCGATAGTCGGCTGCAACAGGAGCGCCACGCCGACGAAACCGGCGAAGATCGCCGCCACAAGCCTGAAATCGGTGCGCAGGCTACCGCGCATTGCCGCCGTCCCCATCACGATCAACGAAATCCAGATCGGCGACATGTAGTTGAGCGTCATTGCCGTGGAGAGCGGCAATTGCGTGAGCGAAAAGAACCAGAGGCCGAGGGAAATGACGCCAGCCGTGCTGCGTTTGACGTGCGATCCGAGATGGCGAGTACGAATGGACTGGCCGCGCATACGCGCCAGCCCCAGAAGGACGATCACGCCGATAAGGCTGCGGTAGAGAACGATTTCGCCGGTGTTGTATTCGTTTGCCGCCAGTTTGATGAAGAGCCCCATCAACGTGAACATGAAGGCGGAGACCAACATCCAGAGCGATTGCATGGCGAATTGTGGCCGATAACGGCGAAGAGACGAACGAGCGCGTTTTGTGCTGAACGCAGGCGACTCGTGCAGCACAAACGATCAGTGCACGGTCATATCGAAAGCATGGCGTCGATTCTAACGAAAACGGCGGGCACATGGCCCGCCGTTCAGCGTTTTTTCGGCAAATATTTAATTCAGTCTCGCCGTTATCACATGGCGTCCGCGAGGCCGATCTGACAAGACTTCCGTCAGATGGCTTTGCGTTCTCATGCGGTGAGATTTCTGGGCTGGGAAAGCTTAGAAATCCCCCATCTGCCGACGCAGGAACTCGTGGAAGTGTTGCATGCCGTCTTCCATCGGGCTTTGATATGGGCCCACTTCCGAGGCGCCACGCTGGAACAGGGCACGACGCCCGGCGTCCATGCGTTCGGCGATCTCGTCGTCTTCGCGCGCCGTTTCCATATAGGCGGCACGCTCTGCCTCGATGAATTCGCGTTCGAAGAGCGCGATTTCCTCGGGGTAATAGAACTCGACGATATTCGTCGTTTTCTGCGGTCCGTGCGGAATCAGCCACGACACCACGAGCACGTGTGGGTACCACTCGATCATGAGATGCGGGTAGTACACCATCCAGATCGCACCGAAGTCCGGCGGCACGCCTTCCCGATAACGCAGCAGCACGTCGTGCCACTGACGGTAGATGGGGCTGCCGGGTTTTGCGAGACCTTCATGCACGCCAACTGTCTGGACGCTATACCAGTCACCGAACTCCCAGCTCAGGTCTTCGCACGAAACGAAGCTGCCCAGGCCGGGATGGAACGGTACGACGTGATAGTCCTCGAGATAAACCTCGATGAACGTCTTCCAGTTGTAGTTACATTCGTGCACTTCGACGTGATCGAACATGAAGTTCGAGAAGTCGAGATGGTGCTTTACGCCCAGTCGTGCGAGATCGGCCTGCACATCGCGGCCTTCTGCTTCGAACAGCAGCCCGTTCCAGCGTTGCAGCGGGAACTTGCCGAGGTTCAGACAGGGCTTCTCCGGGAAATGCGGCGCGCCGAGCAGTTCGCCCTTTGTGTCGTAAGTCCAACGGTGAAGCGGGCAAACGATATTGGGCGTGTTCCCACGCCCATTGAGCATAACCGCCTGACGATGACGGCAGACGTTCGAGAGCAATTCGATGCCGTTCTGCTCGCCCGCACCATTGCGGACCAGCATGCGACCTTCCTGCTCTGCCGGAAGGGCGAAATAATCGCCGACTTCCGGGACCATCAATTCGTGGCCCACATAGCGGGGGCCGTGCTTAAACAGGACTTCACGCTCGCGGGCGAGGAGCGCCTCGTCGAAATACGTGTAGACCGGCAGTTGGCTTGAGGCCGGTTTTAGTTGCAAAGCGCTGCTTAGATTGGACATTCCCACTCCCGACTAGCATGAAAGCAGTGAACAACCCAACCATCGAAAAATCGATTTAGGGAACCGACGATTATACCCGGTCTAAGCATCCGGGGGGTGCTAAGTCCATGATTTACGTTAAATAATGTCCGAAAAAAGTCATCCGGACCCGATTTCAGGCAATTTACGCTCTGCGAGCTAATGCGCTTTTGCCGTAAAATGGAACATTCGACCCGAATTTTGCGTTTATGGCCAAGACTGCAAAGTCGCAAGACGCGGCGCCCGAGGTGCCGCAAGACCTGCCCGAGACCTATGAGGCTGCGCTGGCTGAGCTCGAACAGCTCGTCGGACGCATGGAGGGCGGTGAGCTGGGACTGGAAGAATCGTTGGGCGCGTATCGGCGCGGCGCCGTTCTGGTGAAATATTGCCAGGGTCTGCTCGAGAAGGTCGAGCAGCAGGTGAAGGTGCTCGAAGGCGAGACGCTCAAGCCGCTCGAAGCGTCGTCGCGCGACGAGTTCTAAGTCGCCTGAGCGGCCAATCCGAATTACGGCAAGACGACCCACGACCCAAGGCGTCCCCCAGCAAGACACCGGGGCGCTTCAATAACAAGCACGGCCCGACGGGCACGTGCAGGACGAAGACGATGGCGGATCAGAATATCAAGGCCTGGATGCAGGCAGTACAGGCTCGTGTGGAACAGGCGCTCGACGCTGCGCTGCCCAAGGCAGCCGATGGTGGCTCGGCGCGACTCAACGAATCGATGCGTTACGCCGTGCTCGGCGGCGGCAAGCGGGTGCGCCCGCTGCTGTGCTTCGCTGCAGGCGAGGTGACGCAAGCCAGCGAGACGGCCCTCGACCGCGCGGCTTGCGCCGTCGAAATGATTCATGCGTATTCGCTGGTGCACGACGATCTGCCGTGCATGGACGATGACGACCTGCGCCGTGGCAAGCCGACGGTGCACGTGCAGTACGACGAAGCGACCGGCCTGCTCGCCGGCGACGGTCTGCAGACGCAGGCCTTCGCGCTGTTGGGCGAGGCGACGGGCGATCTGAGCGCGGCGCAGTCGCTCGCGCTGGTGCGCGAACTGGCGCTGGCCTCGGGCGCGCTCGGCATGGCCGGCGGTCAGGCCATCGATCTGGAAAGCGTGGGCATCAAGCTTACGCAGTCGCAACTGGAAAACATGCATCGCCTGAAGACGGGCGCATTGCTGCGTGCTTCGCTGCGTATGGGCGCTATTTGTGGTCGCGCGCTGTCGGACGACGAAACGGTCGCGCTCGACGCCTACGCGGCAGCCGTCGGACTGGCTTTCCAGGTGGTGGACGACATTCTCGACACGACGGCCGATTCGGCCACGCTGGGCAAGACCGCAGGCAAGGACGCCGCCAACGACAAGCCGACCTACGTGTCGCTGATGGGCCTCGACGGCGCACGCGACTACGCGGAAAAGCTGCGTGCCGATGCGCATGCAGCAAGCGCGTCGCTGGGTAACGCGGATCGTCTGCGTGCACTGGCCGATTACGTCGTCGATCGCATTAATTAACCGACGTAGATTAGATGTAAGCCGACGATTCGTGGCGAAAGTCACATTGCGACGCATCATCGGCAAATGAGTATTCTGAGCAGTTCCTGGGGCGCGGGCCAATGCGTACGAGGGCCTGCAGGCAGTAGCGATAAGCAAGGGGCAAGGAGGGTCGACGCGTTTCTCCCCACAGAACGCATCGGCAGGAGATCGGGAACAACTCACAGGGGGAGTTGCCCGGTAAAGAACGCCTATATATGGAACGACGATGTACGAACTTCTAAATACTATCGATGACCCGGCCGATTTGCGGCGTCTGGAGCGTCGCCAACTCGCGCCGCTGGCCGAAGAGCTGCGGGCTTTCGTGCTTGAGAGTGTGTCGCGTACTGGCGGCCACCTGTCGTCCAACCTCGGCACGGTCGAGTTGACGATTGCGCTGCACTACGTCTTCAACACGCCGGAAGATCGCATTGTCTGGGACGTGGGCCACCAGAGCTATCCGCATAAGATTCTCACGGGTCGTCGCGAACAGATGGGTTCCCTGCGTCAGCTCGGCGGCATCTCGGGTTTCCCGAAGCGCGACGAATCACCGTACGACACGTTCGGCACGGCGCATTCGAGCACGTCGATCTCGGCGGCGCTCGGCATGGCGCTCGGCGCACGCACGAAGGGTGAGAACCGCTTCGGCATCGCCGTGATCGGCGACGGTTCGATGACGGCCGGTATGGCGTTCGAGGCGATGAACAACGCGGGCGTGCATGAAGACGTGCCGCTGCTGGTCATCCTCAACGACAACGACATGTCGATCTCGCCGCCGGTCGGCGCGCTCAACCGCTATCTGGCTCGCCTGATGTCGGGCCGTTTCTATGCGGCCGCGAAGAAGGGCGTGGAGAGGGTGCTGAGCGTGGCACCCCCGGTGCTGGAGCTGGCGCGCAAGTTCGAAGAGCATGCCAAGGGCATGGTCGTACCGGCCACGATGTTCGAAGAATTCGGCTTCAACTACATCGGCCCGATCGACGGTCACGACCTCGACTCGCTGATTCCGACGCTCGAGAACATCAAGAATCTGAAGGGCCCGCAGTTCCTGCACGTCGTCACGCGCAAGGGCTATGGCTACAAGCTCGCGGAAGCCGACCCGGTGCTCTATCACGGTCCGGGTAAGTTCAACCCGGCCGAAGGTATCAAGCCGAGCACGAGCAGCAAGAAGACGTACACGCAAGTGTTCGGCGACTGGTTGTGCGATATCGCGGCGGTGGACAAGCGCATTGTGGGCATTACGCCGGCCATGCGCGAGGGCTCCGGCCTCGTCGAGTTCGAGAAGCGTTTCCCGGATCGTTACTACGACGTGGGCATCGCCGAGCAGCATGCGGTGACGTTTGCTGGCGGCATGGCGACCGAAGGTCTGAAGCCGATCGTCGCGATCTACTCGACGTTCCTGCAACGTGGTTACGATCAACTGATTCACGACGTCGCGCTGCAGAACCTGCCAGTCGTGTTCGCACTGGACCGCTCGGGCCTCGTGGGTGCCGACGGTGCGACCCACGCCGGTGCGTACGACATTCCGTTCATGCGCTGCATTCCGAACATGGTCGTGATGGCGCCGTCGGACGAGAACGAATGCCGCCAGATGCTGTACACCGGTGTGCAGATCGACGGTCCGTCGGCGGTGCGTTATCCGCGTGGCGCAGGCACGGGGGCGGTGATCGAGCAGACGATGACGGCGCTGCCGATCGGCAAGGGCGTGGTGCGTCGCGAGAGTCAGGCGGAAACCGGACGTCGCGTCGCCATTCTCGCTTTCGGTAGCATGGTTGCCCCGTCGCTTGCAGCGGCGGAGCAACTCGACGCGACCGTGGCCGACATGCGCTTTGTCAAGCCGATCGACGACGAACTGATCGCACGACTGGCGCAATCGCACGATTACCTCGTGACGGTCGAAGAGGGCAGCATCATGGGCGGCGCGGGCTCGGCAGTGGCCGAATCCCTGTTGGCCAGCGGGGGTAATCGACCCGTACTACAATTGGGCCTGCCCGATCGCTTCATCGATCATGGCGACCCGGCATTGTTGCTGTCCGGTGTGGGGCTCGACGCCGCAGGTATCGCCAAGTCGATCTGCGAGCGCTTCGATCTTCCGTCGGCAGAGGCCACTCAGACAACCGGCAAGACCGCGGCAAAGCTCGTCGCCTGACTTGTCCGGTAGTCTCGAGTCTCCGAACGATCCGGCCCAAGCGCCGGATCGTTTCGTTTTGAAAGACGCATTCCCCATCCCGTGCCGGGGTTCTCCGGCACGTTCCCGACGCCACTCGGCAGAGGCTCGCGAGCCGTGTGTCGGATACGTTTGCCCATTGCCTCCCCCCCAGTCGGCTTGCCGGCAAAGAAGGAAATTAGATGAACCAGATGAACCCCGCTTTCGTCATGCCGGATGTGCAGAGCACCGTCGATACCCGGCAGATTCCGATTCAGCGTGTTGGTGTGCGCGGTGTGCGTCATCCGTTGTCAGTGCGTCTGGCCGACGGCGACGTGCAGGCCACCATCGGCCTGTTCAATCTCGACGTGCATTTGCCTGCCGACCAGAAGGGCACGCACATGTCGCGTTTCGTCGCCTTGCTCGAAGCGAACCGCGAGCCGATGAACGTTGCGGGCTTCCGCGCGATGCTCGCCAGCATGCTCGATAAGCTCGAAGCCGAAGCTGGCCGCATTGAAGTCACGTTCCCGTACTTCATCAACAAGACGGCACCGGTCTCGGGCGTGCAGAGCCTGATGGACTACGAAGTCACGTTGACCGGCGACGTGCGCAAGGGCGAGACGCGCGTGTGGCTCAAGGTGCTCGTGCCGGTCACGAGCCTGTGCCCGTGCTCGAAGAAGATCTCGCAATATGGTGCGCACAATCAGCGCTCGCACATCACCATCGACGCGGAGATCGCAGGCGATATCGCGGTTGAAGAACTGGTGCGGATGGCGGAAGAGGAGGCGTCGTGCGAGTTGTGGGGGCTGCTCAAGCGCCCGGACGAGAAGTACGTGACCGAGCGTGCCTATGAGAATCCGAAGTTCGTGGAGGATCTGGTGCGTGACGTGGCGACGCGTCTGAACAACGAGCCGCGCGTCGCGGCGTATGTGCTTCAGGCCGAGAACTTCGAATCGATTCACAATCACAGCGCTTACGCCGTAATCGAGCGCGATAAGCGCGTGGCGGCGTGATCGTCCGAGACTTTCGTCAGACGTAAAAAAACCGCTCCTCCGAGCGGTTTTTTCTTGGACGTTCGTCGAAGGATGTGCGGATCGTCAAGCCATCGACGTCGCGTCAAACAGTTCGCACGATATCGGCCAGATCCCAGCGCGGGCGCACTGTGTAGGCGTATTCGCTATCCGCTTCGTCCGGCCAGTGCTTGAGGCGCATCGCGCCCGCAAAGGCGATCATGGCGCCGTTATCGGTGCAGAACGCGAGGTCGGGGTAATGCACGCGGTAGCCACGGCGGCGCGCTGCTTCGTTCAGCCCGGCCCGCAGTTGCGCGTTGGCACCCACGCCACCGGCGACGACCAGCGTCTTCATGCCGGTTTGCTTCAGGGCGGCCATCGACTTGGCGACGAGGACGTCGACAATCGCGTCGACGAAGCCACGCGCGAGGTCGGCTTTCTCCTGCTCGCAGACGTTGCCGCCGAGATTGCGGACCTGCGTGAGCACCGCCGTTTTCAGGCCGCTGAAGCTGAAATCCAGATTGCCGGAGTGCTTCATCGGGCGTGGCAGGTCGAAGCGTCCCGGTGTGCCGAAGTCGGCCAGACGCGAGACGGCAGGGCCGCCCGGGTAGCCGAGTCCGAGCAGTTTGGCCGTCTTGTCGAAGGCTTCGCCGGCCGCATCGTCGAGCGTTTCGCCGAGCATGGCGTACTGTCCGAACGCGCGGACTTCCATTAACTGCGTGTGGCCGCCGGAAACCAGCAGGGCGACGAAGGGGAAGTCGGGCGCGTCCGGCGCGAGCAGCGGCGACAGCAAGTGGCCTTCGAGGTGGTGCACGCCGACGACCGGGCGGTCGAGTGCGAACGCAAGGGCGTTGGCGACGCTTGCGCCCACCAGCAGCGCGCCTGCGAGACCGGGGCCTTGCGTGTAGGCGATGGCGTCGACGGCGCTCAGCGGCTTGCCAGCTTGAGCGAGCACCTCTTCGGCTAGTGGCAGGGCGCGACGAATGTGGTCGCGCGACGCCAGTTCGGGCACCACGCCACCGTACTCGCGATGCATTGCAATCTGCGAATGCAGCGCGTGCGAGAGCAGCCCGACCTCAGTGTCGTAGAGGGCGAGCCCGGTTTCGTCGCAGGAGCTTTCAATGCCTAGAACCAGCATGGCGGATGGGGATGCGCGCAGCGTCAACTTTAATGGGGAACCCAGAAGTATACCAGTCGACCCCGTCGGCTGCCGGTTACAATGCGCGCCATGGAAAAGTTCGATGTAGCGATTGTGGGTGCTGGCGCAGCCGGCCTGATGTGCGCGGCGGTGGCCGGGCAACTGGGCCTGCGCGTGGTGCTCATCGATCACGCGACGCGTCTCGCTGAGAAGATTCGAATCTCGGGCGGCGGTCGCTGCAATTTCACCAATATCAATGCGGGCCCGGCGAACTATCTGTCGGAGAATCCACGTTTCTGCCGTTCGGCGCTCGCGCGCTACACCCCGCGCGACTTCCTCGACCTGCTCAAGCGCCATCGTATTGCGTGGCACGAAAAGCATCGTGGTCAGCTCTTCTGCGACGAAAGTGCCGAAGACGTCATCGAAATGCTACGAAACGAGTGCGCTGCGGGGCATGTGCACTGGCGCATGCCATGTGCGGTCCATACCGTCGCGTACACAGAGGCAGGTGGGGCGCATCGCTATCACTTGACGACAGATGCAGGGCATATCGCAGCAAAACGTCTCGTGATCGCGACCGGTGGACTGTCGATTCCGAAGATCGGGGCGACGGATTGGGGGTATCGGATTGCGCGTCAGTTCGGTCTGGATATCGTAGAGCCGCGACCGGCGCTCGTTCCGCTGATGTTCGATGCGTCGACTTGGGCACCCTTCGCCGGACTTTCGGGTTTGTCACTGGAAGTCGATGTCAGTACGGGCAAAGGTAAAGATGCCGGCAGCTTTCTTGAGGATCTGTTGTTCACGCACCGCGGTCTGTCCGGACCGGCGATTCTTCAGATTTCCAGTTTCTGGACGCCGGGACAGCCGATTACACTGAACCTCGCGCCGACGTCTGATATCGAGGCGGCGCTGTTTGATGCCAAGGTGTCGTCCAAACGTCAATTGAGCAACTTGCTGGCGCAGTGGGTTCCGGCGCGACTGGCGGATGCATGGGTCGCCAATAGCGGCCTCTCGCCGCAAGCACGCGTGCAGGAGTTGCCGGACAAGGCATTGCGCTCGCTCGCGCAGGCCTTTTCCGGCTGGACGCTCAAGCCTTGCGGCTCGGAAGGGTGGCGCAAGGCGGAAGTGACGCGCGGTGGCGTCGACACTCGCGCACTGTCTTCGTCCACGCTGGAGGCGCGTTCGCAACCGGGGTTGCACTTCGTTGGGGAAGTGGTCGACGTGACGGGCTGGCTCGGCGGCTACAACTTCCAGTGGGCGTGGGCGTCGGCGGTGGCCTGTGCGCGGGCAATGTCCGAAAGCATCCAGGCGGGCAAGGCCGCAGATGGCGCGTCTGACTAGCACGCGACAACATGGATGGCCGCCGGTAACCCGAAGTGAGCTTGAGGGAGTCGACGGAATTCGCCCGCCCCAAGGCGACGCGCTGTCGTAGACGGCCACTAGAGCGTTATGCTACGCTCTCTCCTTCGTGGAGACGGCGCTGTATCTGTCGTAACAGTCGTTTCGGAAGGCGTTTTTGTCGGTTTTAGACGCCTCCGGCGCATTACCTGAAGATTAGCGTCCGATACGCCAGCGGCATGAGGCATCGAACAATGCCGGTGTCCGGGCGGTCCAAGTCTCCGGCGAGCCCGCTTGTGATCGCACGTGTGATCGTTTCCGCAAGCGGGTTTTTGTGCTTTGTGGCCCCGCTGAACGCTGCGCCAGTACACCGGCAGCGGCGCAGGGCGGTGCGTGTCACACCGTCGCCGTCCTTTTCTTTGGGGCGGCATGCACTACACTGAAACGTAATCGAATTCCGGAATCCCTGCTCATGAGTCTGAAAGAACGCATTAACGAAGACATGAAGACGGCCATGCGTGCCAAGGCCGCCGACAAACTGGGGACCATCCGCCTGCTGCTTGCGGCAATCAAGCAAAAGGAAGTCGACGAGCGCATCACCCTTGATGACGCGGCCACCGTTGCCATCGTCGACAAACTGATCAAACAACGCAAAGATTCCATCAGTCAGTTCCAGGCCGCTGGCCGCGCCGATCTGGCCGATAAGGAAGCCGCCGAAGTCGAAGTACTCATGGTCTACATGCCGCAGCAACTCTCGGCAGACGAAGTTGCGCAGGCGGTGAAGGCGGCCGTGGCGCAAACGGGCGCAGCCGGCCCGCAGGACATGGGTAAGGTGATGGGCGTGCTCAAGGGCCTGTTGGCCGGCCGTGCCGACATGACTGTCGTGTCCGCGCAAGTGAAGGCGGCGTTGGCTGCGTAATCCGGTAGTGCGGTACGGCGCTGTCGCTTGTGCGACGGTGCGGCACCGCGTTGCGATGGCACCGATCCAGTGATTCCCCAGTCGTTTTTGCAGGACTTGCTCAACCGCGTCGATATTGTCGAGGTGGTGGGTCGTTACGTGCAGTTGAAGAAGGGCGGGGCGAACTTCATGGGGCTGTGCCCCTTTCATAACGAGAAGTCGCCCTCATTTACGGTGAGTCCCACCAAGCAGTTCTATCACTGCTTCGGATGTGGCGCGCACGGCAGCGCGATCAGCTTCCTGATGGAGCATGCCGGGCTCGGATTTGTCGAAGCCGTGGAAGAGTTGGCCCGCAACGTCGGGCTGGACGTGCCGCGAGAGGCGCCGCTGCCGGGCGCACCGGCACCGGCCGCGCAACGTGCGCAGACCCTCGGCCTCGTCGACGTGATGACGCGCGCTTGCGACTACTACCGCAAGCAGCTGCGCGGCGCGCCGGTGGCTATCGAATATTTGAAGCGACGTGGATTGACGGGGGAGATTGCCGCGCATTTCGGGCTCGGTTACGCCCCGGAAGCCTGGCAGAACCTGGAAGCGGCGTTCGAGAATTATCGCGACGACCAGTTGCTTGACGCGGGCCTCGTCATCGAGAGCGAGAAGGGCGAGCCGGGCAGCACGAAGCGACGCTATGACCGTTTCCGCGACCGGATCATGTTTCCGATCCGGAATACGAAAGGGCAGGTCATCGCCTTCGGCGGACGCGTGCTGGACAAGGGTGAGCCCAAGTATCTGAATTCGCCCGAGACGCCGCTCTTCAGTAAGGGCAGCGAGTTGTATGGGTTGTTCGAAGCGCGGATCGGCATTCGAGATGCGGGCTATGTGCTGGTGGTCGAAGGCTATATGGATGTCGTGGCGCTGGCGCAGCTTGGCTTTCCGCAGGCGGTCGCAACGCTCGGTACGGCTTGCACGCCGATGCATGTTCAGAAGCTCCTGCGCCAGACCGAAACGGTGGTGTTCAGCTTCGATGGAGATGCGGCGGGGCGCCGGGCGGCGCGTCGTGCACTTGAAGCCTGTCTGCCGCACGCCGACGACAACCGGAGTTTCAAGTTTCTATTTTTGCCGAGCGAGCACGATCCGGACAGCTATGTGCGCGAGCACGGCACGCAGGCGTTTGCAGACGAAGTCTCGCGCGCCATGCCGATGTCGCAGTTCCTGATCGGCGAAGTGACGGCGGGCAAGGAAATGCACCAGCCTGAAGGGCGGGCGCGTGCGTTGTTCGAGGCCAAGCCGCTGTTGCAGCAGATGCCCGCGAACGCGCTGCGTGGCCAGATCATTCATGCGCTGGCCGAGCGCGTGGGCAGTTCGGTCGAGGAAGTCGCGGAGCTTTGCGAGTTGCACATCGGCGCTGCGCGCCGTCAGAACACGTGGGACAAAGCGCCGGCCAAGCGCGAGAAGCGTCGCGTGGTCGGCACCGAACATCGGGCGTTGCAGAACTTGCTGATGTTCCCGGCGCTGGGAAACGAATTAACCGAAGAAGAGACGAAGATTTTGCGGGAGATGGGGCAGCACGGCGAGATTTTCTCGGAAGTGCTGACGCTGTGCCGCGAAATGGGTGCGCAGGCCGATTTCCGCTATATGTCGGATCGACTGCGGATTTCACCGAACTGGGCCAGTTTCGATGACATCATCCGCGAAATTCTGGCATTTGAAGAAAACGCGCGGGATCTGATGTTGTTCGATCCGGCCGATGAGGCGCAGGTCGAGCGTCGCGAAGAGCAGATTGCCTTGCGCCTCACCGAGTTGCGTAGTGCCATCCGGCGTTTGCAGTACGACCGGTTGTGCGAAGAGTTGGAGACGATTTTCAAGCGGGCGTCGTTGACGCCCGATGAATTGCGCCACGCTCAGGCGCTGTCGCGGGAACGTGACGAATTGAAGCGGTGGCTGGCTACGGCCAGCACAGGAGGCGCGCGAAGTTGAGGTATGCCCGCGTGCTATAATTAAAGGTTTTCAGTGGGCTGTTTTCTGGCAAGCGAGATCGCTATGGCAAAGATGACAACGACCAGCGGAAAAAAGACGGTTATCCCTTCACCGACAGCTAAACGCGCGACCAGTGCGGCGGCGGCGTCAGGTGGAAAGGGGACGTCTCGTTCTGCGAAAGCTGGCGTTGCAGGAAAAGCCGGTGCAATGTCGCAAGCCACGAAGAAAACAGCCAGCCAGGCAAGTTCGGCGAAACGTACTACGCAAACTAAGGCAGCTGCCGGTGCCACGAAGGCAACCGGCAATACGGCTGCGAAGGTGACCGATGTCACCAAGCGCAAGAGTGCGACCGCCGCGACGGTGGGGGCTGCCAAGGCAGCCAGGCCGACGGTGAAGTCCGAGCCGCCCGCCACGACTGCGAAGGCGGTCAAGGCGACCAAGCCGGCAACGGCCGCGAAGGCGACGGCAGGCGGGAAACCGCAGGCCCGACAACCCGCTGAAAAAAGCGCGAAGAGCGCAACTACCGCCAAGGCTTCGAGCCCGGCGGGCCGCAGTACACCTGCGACGAAAGCCTCACGCAAGACCGGGGCTTCCAGCAAACCGGAGGCAGTGGTGGAGGTTACGCCGGCAGCAGTCGAGCCGGTCGTCCCGACCAAAGCACGCGGCAGAGCCGCGAAGACCGCCGCCCCGGGGGAGCAGAACGTCGCAGCGAATACTAATGATCAACCCGTGAACGAAGATCAGACCAAAGTGGAAAAGCAGAAGGCGCGTGATCGCCGGGCAAAAGAGAAAGCACTGCTCAAGGACGCATTTTCCTCGCACCAGCCCGGTACGGCGGAGGAACTTGAGGAACGTCGTGGCAAGCTGCGGACACTGATCAAGCTGGGCAAGGAACGAGGCTTCCTGACCTTTGCAGAGATCAATGACCACCTCCCCGACGATGTGGTCGAAGGCGACGCGCTGGAAGGCGTGATCGCAACGTTTAACGACATGGGCGTGGCTGTCTACGAGCAGGCACCCGATGCCGAGACGCTGCTGCTCAACGACAATGCCCCGAACGCTGCGACGGACGACGAAGTTGAGGAGCAGGCGGAAGCGGCCCTCTCGACGGTCGATTCGGAGTTCGGCCGCACGACTGACCCGGTGCGTATGTACATGCGCGAAATGGGGACGGTCGAGCTGCTGACGCGTGAAGGAGAAATCGAGATCGCCAAGCGCATCGAAGAAGGCTTGAAGCACATGGTGCAGGCCATCTCCGCATGCCCGACGACGATTGCCGAGATCCTGGCGATGGCCGAGAAGGTCGAGCGTGAAGAAATGCGCATCGACGAAGTTGTCGACGGCCTGATCGATCCGAATGCGGAAGCCAACGCGGCCGCCGCAGCCTCTGACGACGAAGACTTCGACGCCGATGCGGAAGACGCTGAGGAAGAAGAGGAAGAGGAAGAAGGCGACGAGGAAGAGGACAGCAGCAACGGCGGCGCAGCTTCGGCAGCGCAGGTCGAGCAGCTCAAGCGTGACTCGCTCGCCAAGTTCGCCGTGATCGCCGACTGGTTCGGCAAGATGCGTCGAGCATTCGAGAAGGAGGGCTACCAGTCGAAGCCGTACGTGAAGGCTGGCGAGTCGATCCAGGCTGAACTGATGACGATCCGTTTCACGGCGCGTACGGTCGAGCGTCTGTGCGACACGCTGCGTTCGCAGGTGGACGAAGTGCGCAACATCGAGCGTGCGATCCTGAACATCGTGGTCGACAAGTGCGGCATGCCGCGTGCTGATTTCGTGTCGCGTTTCCCGGGCAACGAAACCAATCTCGACTGGATCTACACGGTCGTGGCCGACAACAAGGCATACAGCTCGGTGGTTGAGCGTAACGTGCCGGCCGTTCAGGAATTGCAGCAGAAGCTGATCGACCTGCAAGCGCGCGTGGTGTTGCCGCTGACCGAGTTGAAGGACGTCAATCGCAAGATGTCGGAAGGCGAGCGCCGTGCCCGCAAGGCCAAGCGCGAGATGACCGAAGCGAACTTGCGTCTGGTGATTTCGATTGCGAAGAAGTACACGAACCGTGGTCTGCAGTTCCTGGATCTGATTCAGGAAGGCAACATCGGCCTGATGAAGGCGGTGGACAAGTTCGAATACCGTCGTGGTTACAAGTTCTCGACGTACGCGACGTGGTGGATTCGTCAGGCCATCACGCGTTCGATCGCGGACCAGGCACGTACCATCCGTATTCCGGTGCACATGATCGAAACGATCAACAAGATGAACCGGATTTCGCGTCAGATTCTGCAGGAAACCGGTGTTGAGCCGGATCCGGCGACGCTGGCCGAGAAGATGGAAATGCCGGAGGACAAGATCCGCAAGATCATGAAGATCGCGAAGGAACCGATCTCCATGGAAACGCCGATCGGTGACGACGACGATTCGCATTTGGGCGATTTCATTGAAGATACCGGCACGGTCGCACCTGCCGACGCCGCATTGCATGGTAGTATGCGCGACGTCGTGAAGGACGTGCTCGATTCGCTGACGCCGCGTGAAGCGAAGGTGCTGCGCATGCGATTCGGTATCGAGATGAGCACGGACCATACGCTCGAGGAAGTGGGCAAGCAGTTCGACGTGACGCGTGAGCGTATTCGTCAGATCGAAGCCAAGGCGCTGCGCAAGTTGCGTCACCCGAGCCGTTCCGACAAGCTCAAGTCGTTCCTCGAAGGCAATTGATTGCTGCTGAGCGAGCGCCGGTAGTTTAGGGCCGTTAGCTCAGCGGTTAGAGCAGGGGACTCATAATCCCTTGGTCGCTGGTTCGAACCCAGCACGGCCTACCAAGTAGTAAAGAAAAGCCCTTGACGGTGACGTCAAGGGCTTTTTGTTTTGCAATCAATGATTTGCGTGGGGATTTTTTTCTGGACATCTGCGCCTTCCGACTGAAAAAGGACGCTCAGGATTGGGCTTGGCGCAGAGAGGACGAAATGGTCCGGGGGCTGTACGTGCAACGTGCGCCATCTAAGCGCTTGACGCTGGAAAAGGCCATGTCGCGTTATTTGGCTGATGTGACTCCGACGAAAAGACCTCCGACCCAAGCAGGTGAACGCAATCGATTCATCCCGTTGATCGCATTCTTCGGTAAGTATTCTCTCGCCGCTATAACGTCCGACATGGTTGCCCAGTATCGCGATAGGTGCTTGGCGGGGGAGGGGCGTGTAGATTCTCTAGGAAATCCGATCCCCAGGGCGAGCAATACGGTTCGCCTTGAGTTGGCGTTGCTTGGCCATCTTTTTACCGTCGCGCTCAAGGAGTGGGGGGGGCTAGGCAGCAATCCGGTGATGAACGTTCGACGCCCGTCACCGGGGCCGGGAAGAAATCGGCGACTGGATAACGACGAGTCGGCTCGTCTGCTCAGTGCGGTGGACGGCCATTCGAACCCAATGCTCGGTTGGATCGTTCGCATCGCATTGGAGGCCGGTATGCGATCGTCGGAAATTGTCACGCTTAGATGCGGTCAGGTCGACGTCGAGAAGCGTCTGGTGCATCTGGTCGAGACGAAGAACACGATGCCTAGGACGAGATTCCTCTGACGACAGAAGCTACGGCGCTATTCGAAGCTGCAACTTGGCAACCCGCTACGGCCTAAAGTCGTTGATCTCGTCTTTTATGGCGAGCCTGGGGAGGACGGCGTGCGTCGCCCCTACAACTTTAATAAGGTGTGGATGTAGATCAAAAGCTCTGCCGGGTGCTCCGACTTTCGATTTCACGACCTCCGCCATGAAGCGGTGAGCCGGCTCGTTGAAGTCGGTTTAACGGACTGACCAGAAACCTCGACCACACATACTTTAATCACAATTTCGGTTATGTCTACCGACATTACACTAAAGTCTCCCCGATCTCCTGCCGATATACTTAGGCTTCCAATCAAAATTACTATGAATAACGAAGGGGAAATCAATGTATCGACTGCGATTCGTCACTGCATTATGCGTCGCGCTGCTGCTCAGTGCCTGCGGCACACCGATGCGCGTGAGCCTCACACCGGATCAGCGTAGCAAGATCACCGAACTCACAGCCCACGTGGTCGTAGTCCAAGACGAAGTGATCGCAGCCGTGCAGCCGTCCAACGCTGCGAGCATCGCCCTTGGCGGCGGCTTGATCGGCGCCGTCATCGACAGCAAGGTGACAAACAACCGGGTCAACATTTCGCAGCAATTGCTCGGCCCGTTCTACGCCGCCGTCGAAGATGCGGACTATCGCAAGGAATTCAACGAATCCATTGCCCACGGCCTCTCCGGATACTCGATCAAGGTCGGCAAAGTCACCACCACGCCGCGCGCACTGACCGGCCCCACGCTTGTCCGACTGCGCAACGAACTGGAACCGGGTCAGGCGCTGCTGATCATCATCCCCCGTTACACACTGACGATGGATTTCCGGAGTTTCGACTCGGAGTCGACGGTTTCAATCTGGGTCAAGTCCGACGGCTCGAACGCATTGACGCCCAGCCAGCGCGGCGTGCTTCACTACCAATCGGCGCCCGTCGGCCCGGGTGGCAAGGAATCACTGATGCTCTGGAGCGCACAAAATGGTGCCAGGTATCGCAACGTGATGCGCGAGTCGATCGCGGAAACCGTTCGCATGATGATGCTCGACATCGAAGTCGCAGCGGAACTCACCGCCAAGACAGAGGATCTCCAGTCCTTCCCCTACAACACCGGCGCAAGCATGGAAACGGTGAAAGGCCAGGTGCTGAAAGCGGGCGATGCCCGGACCATCCTGATCGGTGCGGACAAGAAGCTCTATTCGCTACCTAATTCCGCCAGCGCCGCTACCGTAGCCCAGAAGTGACTCAGGGGATAACCATGTACAAGAACACGATCCTTGCCCTCGGCGTCGCTGCCGCCATGCTTTCGTGTGCCACCGCTTTTGCCGCCACGTCTCCGGAACCGGCAACGGCGGCTGCCGCACAGATACCCGCCGGATTCGGCGAGAAAGTCGATATGAAGTACGACGCCCTGGCCAGCGAGAATCCCATTGGTCTGGTTCAGACTGGCACTTGTAAGGTCCACATCGCTCCGGCCGTGGATGCTCGCCAAAACAAGGAAACCATTGGCGCATCGGGAAGCGGCGCCTTGCTTGCCGATAACGTCAGCCCCTGGATGAGCGAGGGCCTCGGTCACCTGAAGGACTACGGCTACGACGTCGCTGACATCGCCGACGGTGCGCCCGCCCCCGCTCAAGGTGTGACGATCCGCACCAGCGTGACGCGCGCCTATACCTGGCAAATCGGCTTGAAGCTCTTCAGCATGGTGGCGGTCAAGGCCGAATTCATCGACCGTAACGGCGTATTGGAAACGAAGTACTACCGCGCGCACGGCGACAAGACCAATATGTGGGGCGCCAACGCGGAGTATGTCACCACACTCAACTACGGTCTGAACAACATGCTGCCGTTCATCGCCCGCGACCTGCAATCGCTGTGCAGGGGCGAAAAGGTGGAGGAGTACACCTACGCCGGACCGGACGGCGTACCGAAAAAGTAAACGGAGGGGGGGCGGACTTCCGTCCGCCCCCTTCCACCTCATTCCTCGTCTTCGTCAGCAGACACGTCTCGGTAATCAAGATGGTGTTCGAGAACTCGACTTGCTTGTCGACGTTCCGCATTGTTCGTCGTGCCACCGCATTCAAAATTGATGGTGATGTTCTGCACCAGTGGAATGCAGTTCTGCCCTTAAGAGCTTCAACGTCCGACGGCAGGGGGGGCGCAAACGGCGGTTGTGGGGGGGGCGGTGGCAGTCCCTTTCTGTCGGCCCTGAGACCAAAAAATTTCGGTACGGGCCCGGTACACCTATAACGTTCGTCGTCCTTCTCAAAATTACGCTAACCTATTGTCGCGTAGATACTTTTCGATGTTTCTGCTTACGGTTGTCTTCCCTTGATTTTCCTAGGCATCCACAGTTAGCTGCAAACTCATAACCCCTTGGTCGCTGGTTCGAACCCAGCACGGCCTACCAAAAAATACTGTAGTATCAGGACCTTACGCCGCTCTAACCAGCGGCGTTTTTCTTTCCTGCGCCTGCCGTGACCAACGCGTTACCCGACTTACCACGTCGGGCGAAGCGAGTATGCGCGACGGAAGTACGACCGGCCGAATTCGGTGGGTTCGAAGTGCTTGCCCACTCGGTGTATCAACTCGCGAGCGAGCAACGCGTTAATGACGGCATCGGGCGGCTGGTTGGGGCTCTTTTCCGCAATGGACTGGAGCGCGGCAGTAATGGCGGGGGCTGAAAGGGCGAGCATGTTGGCTCCTGTAGACGATTTTGGGCCCTCTGCGCTGTGCTTCGATAGCGCTGCTCGGGTGAGCATACTTTCCAGACTAAAGCCGCTGTATGACGCAGATGTGTGCGGCATCGCTTGATGTTCCCTCTCTCGCTTATACGCTTGTTGCGCTGGGGGCTCAACGCATTTCGTGTAGGTGTTTTCGCGCCTCACCTCACCTCGCCTCACCTCACCTCGCCTCGACGGCTGGCCATCGCCTGCTGCGTTTGACAGAGCATCTTGCCGCATTCCCCGTGCTTCAGTCGCGACTTCTGCGTTGCTTCGCTCGGCGTATGTGCAGCAGCAATTCTCGCGTGATTACAGACGTATGCTCGGGCGCCTGCCCGCACGCGACGTCGAGGCAAACCCGGCGCGCGTATTGTTGCCAATAGGGCAACACTATAGTCCCCGGTCGGGGGCTTCTGATGGCGTTCATGTCGACCTACGATTGAGGTGGTGTTCGCGTATGCGTGACACCCGTCAGCCGCTGGGGGCGCGCCAACCCAATGAGGAAGTCACCATGAGCCAACGTCTGAACGCCTTTGCCCAATCCCCGGAACTCTTCAAGAAGTTCGTCGAATTCGGCATGTTGCTCAAGTCGAGCGCCATCTGCCTCGACATGCACGTCAAGGAAGCGAAGATTCGTGGCGAGGGCGAACTGCGTCTGCTTAATATCTTCGTATCCCTGACGTTTCGCTATCCGTAGGGATGGGACGAAACGAATACGCGATCTCGGGTTAACACCTAAAGTTTTCCCCGCGACTGCCGTAATTTCCGAGGTGGAACCTCCCACCTCGTGGAGCCGGTAGCCTGGGTGCCGGTCTCTTGTCTTTCGACCCTCCCTAGCCGCAGGCCTGCCTCGACAGCATGACAGTATCTTCGCTTAGAACACGCATCATTCTGATCGCGTGTGCCACCGTCATTGGTGCACTGATCCTCTCCGGCATTACCACTTACATCATCGTGCGCGATAGCATGATGTCCACCATCTCCAACACGCTCGACGCGGTCGCACGGGGCAACACGCTCGCGGTGGAACGCTGGGCGGCCGCCAAGGGACAGTCGGTCGTCGGCACTGCCGCCGCCGTCGAGAAGGGCGAGCAGGGCGTGGCGCTCACAAAACTGCTCGGCGCGACCAATGGTTTCCCGATTTCCAGCATCGGCTGGAGCGACAAGTCGTACTTCTCCAGCGGCCCGACGCCGCCCGACTACGATCCGACCGCACGCCCCTGGTACAAGGGTGCGACTGCGGCGGGCAAGCTGACCGTCGTCAAGCCGTATGCCGATATCGCCTCGGGCAAGCTGTACGTGTCGTTCGCCGCACCGATTCTGCGCGACGGGCAGACGCTCGGCGCCGTGAGCGGGGCCGTGCCGCTAGACGCCGTGCAGGACGTCGTCAAGGCCGTGCATCCCACGCCGTCGAGCCTGGCGTTCGTGGTCTCGCGTGACGGTCTCGTCATCGCACACCCCGACGAGAAGTTCATGCTCAAGCAATCGAGCGACCTTGCCTCGGCGCTCACGCCCGACGCGCTCGTCAAGATGGAGCACGCCACCGAGCCGACGGAAGTCGAACTCGTCGGTGCACCCAAGCTCGTCAAGGCGCAACCGGTGCCGGGCACCGACTGGCTCTTCGTCGTGGCGCTCGACAAGGCGGAGGCCACCGCCGGTCTCTCGCGCGTGCTGAGCGGTACGGTCATCTCGCTGATCGTGCTGACGTTGTGCGCCATCGGTATCGCGAGCTTCTTCACGTCGCAAGCGTTCCGTCGTCTGTCGCAAGTACGTGACGCTATGGATACGATCGGCTCCGGCGGCGGCGATCTGACGCGTCGTCTGGACGTCGTCGGCCACGACGAAGTCGCGCAGATCTCGAAGTCGTTCAATGCGTTCGTCGACAAGATCAGCACCGTCATGGTCGACGTGCGCTCCGGCGTTCACGGCATGACCTCGGCGACCAGCGAAATCGAAATGGGCAACCGCGATCTGTCGCAACGTACGGAGTCTTCGGCCGGTACGTTGCAGGAGACGTCGGCGGCGCTCACCGAGCTGACGGCCAGCGTCAAGCAGACGGCCGAGGCCGCCGAACATGCCACGCGTCTGGCGGGCGACGCCAGCGACGCCGCCGCGCGCGGCGGAGAAGTCGTGACCGGCGCTGTTACCACGATGAGTGAAATCGCCAAGTCGTCGGAGCGCATTACCGAGATCATCGGTGTGATCGACGGCATTGCCTTCCAGACCAACATCCTGGCGCTCAACGCCGCAGTGGAAGCGGCGCGCGCGGGGGAGCAGGGGCGCGGCTTCGCGGTCGTAGCCGGTGAGGTGCGCACACTGGCGCAACGCAGCGCCGCTGCCGCGCAGGAAATCAAAACGCTCATCGAAGCCTCGGTGCAGAACGTCAAGAGCGGCACGCAACGCGTGCAGGCGGCGGGCGATACGATGGGCGAGATCGTCGACGGTATCTCACGCGTGCGTCGCCTGATCGGCGAGATTCACTCGGCGGTGACGGAGCAGAGCACCGGGATCAGTCAGATCGACCGTAGCGTGGCCGAAATGGATCAGTCGACGCAACAGAACGCGGCGCTGGTGGAGGAATCGGCCGCGGCGTCCGCGATGCTCAGCGAGCAGGCACGTAACCTCGCTGAGACCGTGGCGCTGTTCCAGCTTCGCGAGCACAGCCGTCACGGTGTCACCGTGATGCACACGCAGCAAGGCGGGCGCGGTTCGCGCGACGAACCGGCACTCGCGGCGTAAATGCGTCAGCGAGCGCCTCTGCGCGTTCGCTGACGTCGCCTTACCGCCTCACCTTTGGCACATCGGCGCACCGTCGTCGCACGCCGCCCGCCCGCTGGAATATGTCGCACAATAGAGCGCATTCCGGCGGGCATTTCCCGAAGTTCCTCCTATCCCGAATCGCCGCCGGTAGCGTTTTCCTTTACTCGAAGGAGAGACGTCATGGCGAATCAGCAATACTCAGGCGGCTGTCATTGCGGCGATCTTCGCTTTGCCGCGAATATTGATTTGTCCAAAACAATTACGTGCAATTGTTCTATCTGCAAAAAGCGCGGATTGATTCTCGCTTTCACACCGATTGCCGAGTTTTCGCAAACGGCTGGCGAAGGAAAGGCGCGGGAATATCTTTTCAATAAGCACGTCATTCGTCACCAGTTCTGTCCGAATTGCGGCGTCGAAGCCTTCGCGTTTGGTCAAATGCCGGATGGGTCCAAAATGGCCGCAGTGAATGTGCGCTGCATCGACGACATCGATCTCGATACCGTCCACCCAATACCCTTCGATGGTGCGAGCCGATGATTCGATAGATCATTAAATATATTGCAATGAATATTTAATGATATTTTCCTGATCGGTGGTTCAACCATCAAAACCAACGAAATAAAACTCTGAAGAAAACGTTTCGATTTCCGGCGTCCGAAATATTTTGAAAGCCATAACGTGAGAATCAGGGGTTTATTGGCTCAAGTTTTCTGAATGGTCGCCCGTTATCGCATGCGATTGTTATCGTTTTGTCGCATATGGAGCGGGCATGAATTTCTTGGGTAGTCTCAAAATCGGCACACGGCTGAGCGTCGGGTTCGCCATTACGCTGATTCTCTTGTGTATCGTGGGCGGTATGGCTGTCTATCAGGCGTCGCGCATTTACGGGGGAACACGCGATCTGGCCGACAACTGGCTGCCCAGCGTGCAGACGCTCGGCACCGCGCAAGTGGCCGCCAACGCGGCGCGGCGCGCGACGCTCGCCACGCTGCTGACGACCGTCGACAGCACGCGCAAGGACGAAGAGGCCAAACGTCTGGCGTCTATCGACCTGATGAACAAGACGCTCGACAGCTACAGCAGCATGGTGGCGTCGAGCGAAGACAGTCGTGCCTACGATGCAGTGAAGGCCGCCTGGGCCGACTATCTGGCCCTGGACAATCGTGTCGCCGCGCTGGAGCAGGGCGACGACGAGGCAAAGACGCAGGCCCGCACCATCGTCATGACGGAGGCCGTCAAGCGCTTCGCGACGCTCAGCGACCGGCTGGCCGAGCACGTCGCCGTTAACCGCGCGGGTGCTGTCGGTGCGACGGACGCCGCAGCAGCCAACTATCACGCCGCTTTCATCGCCACTGCTGTGCTGATTCTGCTGGCGCTGGCCGTGGCGACATTCACAGCATGGCTCATCACGCGCTCCATCACGGGACCGATTGGCCGTTGTGTGGAGATCGCGCAGACGGTCGCGCGCGGGGATCTTAGCTCGCGTATCGAAGTGCAGGGTCAGGACGAGCTGGCGCTGCTGCTCGGTTCGCTGGGGGACATGAACACGAAGCTCGCGCAGGTCGTGAGTCAGGTACGCAACACGAGTGAGAGCATTGCCACCGGCTCGGCGCAGATTGCCGCTGGCAACACCGACCTGTCGTCACGCACGGAGCAGCAAGCGGCGTCGCTGGAAGAAACGGCGGCGAGCATGGAAGAGCTGACGACGACCGTCAAGCAGAATGCCGACAACGCGGAGCAGGGCAATGTGCTGGCGTCGAACGCTTCGCACATCGCACAACGCGGCGGGGAAGTCGTGCGTCAGGTCGTCGAGACGATGCGCGAAATTTCGGACGGTTCGGCGCGCGTGGCGGACATCACGAGCGTGATAGAAGGGATCGCGTTCCAGACCAACATCCTCGCGCTCAACGCGGCTGTGGAAGCGGCACGTGCGGGCGAGCAGGGACGCGGATTTGCGGTGGTCGCAGGCGAAGTGCGTACGTTGGCACAGCGCAGTGCGAATGCTGCGAAGGAAATCAAGGAGCTGATCGATGCGTCGACGCGTCAGGTGAGCGATGGCGCGAAGCTCGTCGCCGAGGCGGGCAACACGATGGACGAAGTGGTGCATGCCGTCAAACGCGTGACCGATCTGATGGCTGAAATCGCCGCCGCGTCGACCGAGCAACGCACGGGCATCGAGCAGGTGAATCAGGCCGTCATGCAGATGGATACCGTCACGCAGCAGAACGCAGCGCTGGTGGAAGAGGCCTCGGCGGCCGCACAGTCGATGGCGGCACAGTCGAGCGGCCTGCGCGAACTGGTGTCGATCTTCCGTATCGACGGCGCGGCCAATCAGGGGCAGGCAATCCAGCGGATTTCTGCCTGAGCCTCACTGAGGTGTGTTCCGGTGCGTCTCAGTGCAGACGTGCCCGTCACCTCGTAAAAAACGGCTCGCCCGCGCACGCCGGCGAGCCGTGAATGCCGGAGCGCTCTCACCAGCGCCCGGCCCATGAGACCGCATGCGTCTCACGTCCTTCTCGGCACCGACACGTAGGGTCGATGCCAGCCAATCGGCGTCCGGCCGCCCGCCCCCCGGCGGTGGCGTCCGGTACCGATGTCCACTTAAGTTATTTCCCCGCCAGCATCGAGCCGCGCTCGCGCAGGTTGACGTGCAGATCGAATACACGCTCCAGCGCGTGCGGCGTCTGTCCGCCATAGCGTTGGGCGTCGCGATAGTAGTCGCGCAAAACGTCGCGATAGCTCGGGTGCGCGCAATTGTCGATGATCAGATTCACGCGTTCGCGCGGGGCGAGGGTGCGCAGATCGGCCAGTCCCTGTTCCGTCACGATAATGTCGACATCGTGTTCGTTGTGATCGACGTGAGGCACCATGGGAACGATGCTCGAAATCTTGCCGTCCTTGGCAATCGACTTCGTCGCAAAGATCGCCATGCGTGCGTTACGGGCGAAATCGCCCGAGCCGCCGATACCGTTCATCATGTGCGTGCCGCCGACGTGCGTCGAATTGACGTTGCCGTAGATGTCCACTTCCAGCGCGGTATTGAGCGCGATCAGCCCCAGGCGGCGAATCACTTCCGGATGATTGCTGACCTCCTGTGGACGCAGCACGAGCTTGTCGCGATAACGTTCCAGCTGCTTGAACACCCGGTCCTGCACCGCCTGTGAGACCGTGATCGACGAGCCGGAAGCGAACACCATCTTGCCCGCGTCCATCAGATCGAACGTGGAGTCCTGAAGCACTTCCGAGTACATCGTCAAGTCTTCGAACGGCGATTCGATGAAGCCGCTGAGCACGGCGTTCGCAATGGTGCCGATGCCCGACTGAATGGCGGGCAACGTGTGCGGCAGGCGTCCACGCGAGACTTCGTGCTGGAAGAATTCGATGAGATGGCCGGCAATGCGTTGCGTGTCGGCGTCCGGCGGCAGCGCGTTCGAGGCGCTGTCGGGCGTGTCGGTAATGACGATAGCCGCGATCTTCTCCGGCGCGATCTTGACGACGTTCGTCCCCACGCGGTCGCGCACGTCGACGATCGGTAGCGGCGCGCGATGCGGACGCTGGCCTGGAATCCAGATGTCGTGCATGCCTTCGAAGGCGAGCGGCTGCGCGAGGTTGATCTCCACGATCACCTTTTCCGCGAGGATCGCGAAGCTCGCCGAATTGCCGACTGACGAACTCGGCACGAGGCCGCCGTCTTCGGTGATGGCGACCGCTTCGATCACCGCGACGTCCAGCTTGCCGAACTGACCGGTGCGCAGGAATTCGACCGTCTCGGAGAGATGCTGGTCGACGAACATCACTTCGCCGCGGTTGATCGCGCTGCGCAACGTCGTGTCGACCTGAAACGGCAGCCGCTTGGCGAGCACGCCAGCTTCCGTGAGCGTCTTGTCGGAGTCATGCCCCAGCGACGCCCCGGTGATCAGCGTGATCTTCATCGGGTTGGCTTTAGCCCGGCGGGCCAGCGCAATCGGCATGTCCTTGGCGTCGCCGGCGCGGGTGAATCCGCTCATACCGACCACCATGCCGTCGCCTACGAGCTTGGCAGCATCGTCGGCAGTCATCACCCGGTCGCGCAGCGACGCCAGGCGAATGCGGTCTTCAAACATCGTGAGGCTCCTCGTCTCTTCTCGTCTCTTATTCGAATCTCTTGGATTCTTGGCGCGCCCGCGATGGATATGCCGGTCTGCGCTTGACTCGAAGTGTATTGACCCATTGGTCACATTTCCAATATATTGAACATCAAGTTTCCATACTTTTAATGTATTGGCGATGCAAAGCCATATGGCATCGGGCTGACGGAGGAGCGGTCATGGAATTGCGGCATCTGCAATATTTCATTGCAGTCGCGCAGGAGCGTCATTTCACGCGCGCGGCAGCGCGGGTGGGCATCCAGCAACCTCCGCTGAGTTTGCAGATCAGGCAATTGGAGGCAGAGCTGGGCGGGCCGTTGTTCGTGCGGCTGCCGCGCGACGTTGTGCTGACGGAGTTGGGCGAGGCGTTCTTGCCGGAGGCGCGGCAGATTCTCGAGCGCGTAGAGCGCACGCGGCGGCGCATGCAGCAGATCTCACGGGGCGAAGCCGGGCACATTCGCATCGGTTTTGCCGGTGCGACGTATTTCGAGCCTCGGATTCCGGCGTGGATTCGGGACTTCCGCGCGCGCTATCCCGACGTGCAGTTGCATCCGCAGCAGAGCAATACGGCCAGCTTGCTTACGGCGCTGGTGGACGATGCGGTCGACGCCGCGTTCGTGCGCACGCCGTTCGACGTGCCGCCCGGCATCGTCAGCGTGCCGGTCGTGGACGAGCCGATGGTACTGGTGCTGCCCCTAGGTCATCCGATGTGCGCGCGCGAGCGCGTGCCGCTCGCCGCACTCGCGCAGGACGAATTCATTCTGTTGCCGCGCGATATCAGCCCGGCGCTGTACGACCGCACGGTGGCAGCGTGCGAAGCGGCAGGCTTCCGACCGAAGCTGGGACAGGAGGCGCCACAGATCACATCCATCGTGCCGATGGTCGCGGCGGGCTTCGGGGTGTCGCTCGTACCGGCGTCGGTGAGCCAGATTCGTACGCCCGGCATGGGCTTCTGGCCCATCGATGCCGCGGGTGGCGATGTGCCGCTAGCGCCGATCAGTCTTGCCTATCGCGAAGATCATGGCTCGGCGGCACTCGATCGCTTCATTGCGATGATGCCGGTGGCGGACGCCGCCGAATGACTCAGTGATAGCCGCGTTGCCCGGGGCTCGGCAGAGCGTCGTCGCTGGTGGATTCCCAGCCGTTCGCGCGCAGTCTGTTGGTGAGCAACGGATGAATCATCACGGCGTAGAGCAGGCAGGTAGCGGGCAACGAAATCGCCAGTAGCGATTCATTCCAGAGCAGGGCAGGGCCGATGGCGAGCGCCGTCCAGAGCAGTGCGTGCCACGTGAAGCCGTACGCCAGCAGGTACAGCGGGCCGAGGAAGAAGGCCGCGATGCAGGACAGGTACGAAATCTCGATGACGTCGCCGTTCGCGGGATGGCGAAATTTGAGTGTCATGGCGAGTTCGCTGTCGGTGGGAAGAAGTCGCCAAGTTACCCCAGCGTCGACCCAAAATCGTCCCACTTATGCGTGGAACTGTGAGCCAGCGACCAGGCCCGTTGCGGCCACGTCCGGCGGGGCATTGAGTGGCAATCCGATGCGTCTGGGCGGCGGTAGGCTACACTGCTTTCACGCCCCGACAAGGGGCGCCACCGTGGACGCCTCGCCATGCAAATGCTCAGAAGGTTGACCCGCTGGTTGCCGGTGCTCATCGGCGCAATGGCGGGCATGCTGGTCATGCTGCTGATGGGACAGATCGCGCAGACGCGTATCGACGATTTTCGCCTGCGCGCCTATGTGCAGGACATCATGGGCTTCATGAGCGATGCGTCGGTGTCGAGCCGCAACGCATTGCATGACGCGATGTACAGCGGCGCGGTGCCTTGTAACGACGCGGACATTCTGGCGCTGCGTCGCGTCGCCATGCGCAGTCCCTATTTCCACGACATCGCCCGGGTCCACGATTCGCAACTGCTGTGCTCAGCCGTCGCGGGACGCTTGGACCCCGCGCCAGCACTGCCGCCTGCCGACCATGAAACGCGCAACGGTGTGAAGCTCTGGCATACGCTCACGGGCATCGTCACGCCGGGTGTCCAGGTCAATGCGATGGGCATGGGCGACGTGGTCGTCTTCAGCCCGCCGGTATTGCCGGAGCGGCTGGCGACGCCGGAGCCGGGCTTCGCGTCGGTCGCCTCGACGAGCGATATGCGTTTCGTCTTCTGGCGCGCGGGCCTCGCCGAGGACCAGTTGCGCATCACGCTGGGCGAGACGTCGCGCTGGCTCGACATCGGGCCGCTGCGCCAGTTCGCATTGTGTTCGAACAGCGTGGATGTGTGCGCGTCGGCAGTTTATACGTCGTCGCGCATCGTGACCAACCCGTGGGGATTGCTGCTGACGCTTGCCATTGGCGCGGTGGCCGGTGGAGCGCTGGGGCAGTCGTGGCGTCTGCGCCAGCGTTATCGCACGTCGATCGACTGGGTGACGCAGCAGGCCGCCGAGTCGGGCGGCATTCACCTCGTCTATCAGCCGCTGGTCAGGCTGCGCGACGGGAAGACGGTCGGTGTGGAAGCGCTCGCACGTCTGAACGACAGCGCAGGCAACCCGATTTCGCCGGACATGTTCATTCCGATTGCCGAGCGGCGTGGCGTGATCGGGCTGATTACGCGTCAGGTCGCACGTCAGGCACTGATCGAAATGCATGGGCGTGCATTAGCCGACCCCGAATTCCACATCAGCATCAATCTCGCGGCCGTGGACGTCGTTGATCGCACCTTCCACACGTTTCTGAACCACATGGCCGCGTCGCTGCGGGTGCCGCGCGCGCAGATTGCGCTGGAGGTGACGGAGCGCTCGACCGACAATATGACGCGTCTTCGGGAAGCGCTCGACCGACTGCGGGTCGACGGCTATCAGATTCATATCGACGATTTCGGCACCGGTTTTTCGAATCTGGCGTACTTGTCGACACTCAATGTCGATGCGTTGAAGATCGATCGCATGTTCACGCAGGCCATCGGGACGGATACGGTGGGCAGCGCCATCGTCGACCAGATCTGCAAGATGGCGGCGCTGCTGAACGTCGAGGTCATCGTGGAAGGATTGGAAAGGCAAGCGCAGGCGGACTACATGCTGGCGATTTGCCCCGATGCGATCGGCCAGGGGTGGCTGTTCGGCAAGGCGGTACCGGCTGATGAACTTGAGGATTCCGGTCGGCGTATCAGGCAAATTACGGAGAATAACGACAGCGATTCGGGACTACAGTGAAATCACCGTGGTCCTGATGTGCCCCCGACCTCCACGGACTGTCCGGCTCGCCGCCCTGGCGAGCCGCTTTTTTTTTCGAACGCCGGTCGGAATTGATGAACATGTTACGATTCCTCAAAAAACAGCATCGGCTGGCAGGCCGGCAGACCTTTAGCTGTCGCTTGAGAGAGGGGACATATGACAGATTCGTTCAAATTCCAGTGGCACTACGTCAGCAATACGGCGCCTGGACGTCCGTTCGAACTGATGGGTGCAATCACACCGCGTGCCGACAAACGCTTTGACGGCGCAGTCGACGCGTATTGCGAAGGCGATTACATCGGCCGTTGCGAGTTTTCGAGCATCGATGCGAATTGCGTGTCCGATGCCGTCGCACAGATTCGAAAACGTATCGAATGCCGCATCGAGGATCGCGTCGCGAGAGAGAACGAGGCGGCGCATCACACGTCGCACAATACGACGCATTAAGCGCAACGTCCTGCGCGACAATCGCTACGACACGCAAGCCGCTCGGCTTGCGTCGCTTATCCGCCACTCGTAAATGACGCGCATCCCCTGCGCGCTTCAAACGCTCGCGTTACCTGAGCGGCCTACGGCCGTTCAGCGCCAGCGATGGCAACAGCGGCCACCCCAGCCGCCCCAGCCACGTCCCCATGAGAACGAAAGCGACACATTGCTGAGCCAAGGCGATGGGGCGTATGCCGGGTAGACCGGTGCGTACGCAGGGTAGGCCGCATAAGCCGGGTAAGCGGGATAGGCGGGATAGGCGGCGTACGGCACGAAGCCCGGATCGGGCGAATACGACGAGTAGGAGGAATACGTCGAGTAAGCGGCGTAAGTGGCGTTACCCTGCGGCGGTTGCGAGGTCTGCGGCGGCACGTAGTCGGGTGGCACGGGCGAACCGTTCGGGTAGTTCGGGTAGCCGCCAGGACGTGCCGATTGCCCCGATGGCGCGGGCGGTCGATAGTCCGGCGGGATCGGCGAGTTGTTGCTCGGCTGGAAGTCGCGCGGCACAGGTGAGCCGTTCGGATACACGGGCGCAGGCGCGGGCGCGGGGCGTACCGGCGTCGACGCAACGGTCGGTGTCGGTACGGGCGCCGTGGCGACGTCGCCACTCAGGACGGTGCCCGGTGCAGCGCGCAAGGCTTGCGGTGCGGTGGGTGTTGGGGAAAGCGTCAGCGCGCCGCCCGGGTACTGCACGACGTAACAGCCGGCAAGCGAGCCGACCAGCGGCACGACACAAAGCAGGGTGGCGAGCGGTGCGATTTTCATGGCGTCGAGTGTAGCGCAGGAAAGCGCGTCGGCTACGTCGCAGCCCGCCCGCATGCATTACGTTCCGTTAGCGCCCCTGCGTTCTCGCTGGACGCGCCGAAGACGCTACGAATGCGACAGGCAAAAAAAACGGCCAGCGCGTTGCTGGCCGTGAAATCCACCAGGAGGAGGTGGAGGAGACAGGTGCAACTATATCAGGGAAATCCCTAGACGGGTAAACCTTTGTCAAAAAAATCTGTAGAAAAACCACATCTGCGACAATTCGTCGCTTTTTTGCTCGCGAATCGCCCAATTCCCCGTCCCATATAGCCATTCGGTGCATCGCCGGGGCGCCCTCCCATCGTTCGGATGGAGAAAAACCACAAAGATAACCACCGTTTGCCAAGGCAACGGATATTTCTCGCGCTTTTGACCGGCATCCGAGGCGCATCCAGCGGGACTCGCAACCCCCGGAAATCTAAGTGTTTACACCGAGCATTGATTTACGTTCGGCGATATAAACTTCCGCAAAGCGTAATTCCCCCGGCGACTCGACCGGGACGCAAAACCACGAAGTTGCGAGAACGTTTGGAGACAGGATGAAAGCAGCAGAAGTGAATGTAGGCGCGCTGATCGACGAGAGTCGGCTGGGCGGCTATCAGTGGTGGGTGATCGCGCTGTGCGCGATGTGTCTGGTCGTGGACGGTTTCGACGTTCAGGCCATGGGTTATGTCGCACCGGTGGTCATTCGCGAGTGGGGCATTGCCAAGGAAACGCTCTCGCCGGTCTTCGGCGCAGGGTTGTTCGGCATGCTGGTCGGCTCGCTGACGTTCTCGGCGCTGGCCGACAAGCTGGGCCGCCGTCCGGTGCTGATCGGCGCGACGCTGTTCTTCTCCGTGTGCATGATCGTCACCGGCTTCGCCAATTCGATCACCGAGCTGATCGTCTGGCGATTCGCCGCCGGGCTGGGGTTGGGTTGCATCATGCCGAACGCTATGGCGCTGGCAGGTGAGTACAGCCCGCGTCGTATCCGCGTCTCGCTCATGATGATCGTGTCGTGCGGCTTTACGCTGGGCGGCGTGGTCGGGGGGCTGATTACGGCCGCCATCATTCCTGACCTGGGCTGGCGCGCTGTGTTCTACATCGGTGGGGCCATCCCGTTGGTGCTGGGCCTGCTGATGTGGGTTTCGCTGCCCGAATCGATCCAGTTCCTGATGTTCAAGAAGGGCACGAAGCCTGGCGATAACGCACGTATTCGCAAGCAGTTGCTGCGTGTCGCGCCGGGCGCAAACGTGCCTGCCGACGCCCGTTTCGTCCTCGACGAGCAAAAAGCGAAGGGTGTGCCGTTCATCGAACTGTTCAAGGACGGTCGCGCACGCGTGACGATTCTGCTGTGGGTCATCAACTTCGCCAACCTGCTCGACATGTACTTCCTGTCGAACTGGCTGCCGACCGTGATCCGCGACGCCGGATATTCGACGCAAGTCGCCGTAATGGCAGGCACCGCCTTGTGGGCGGGCGGCGTGATCGGTACGCTGCTGCTCGGTCGTGTGATCGACCGCGTGGGCTTCACGAGCGTGCTGGCGGTGACGTTCCTGATCGCGATTGCGGCCACGGCGGCCATCGGCAATCCGGTAGTGATGGTGTCGATGGTGGCGGTGTTCGTGGCGATCTTCTTCGCAGGTTTCTCGATCATCGGCGGCCAGCCGGCGCTTAATGCACTGGCCGCGACCTACTATCCGACGTCGTTACGCTCGACGGGCATCGGCTGGAGCCTGGGCATCGGCCGTATCGGCTCAGTGCTGGGACCGGTGCTGGGCGGCGCGCTGATGCACCTGCAATGGTCGTCGTCGTCGCTGTTCCTCGCGGCGGCGGTACCGGCATGCGTCTCCCTGATCGGCGTGCTGGCGATTGCCCGCACCCAGCGCGGCGACGGTGGCAATCTGCGCACCGCTACGGCGAGTTGATCGGCGTAGTGCAACGCGCCATGGCGGACACATGCACGCGGCAGCGACATAAGCAGCGGTTAAGTGTCCGATAACCATCGAGTATGAAAGTGCGACGCCCGCCAGCGTTATCATGGCGGGCGTCGTCGTTTTTGCGACGTCTCCTGCGATGCGTCAGGCGTCGCACCGCATAATCAAAACGATAAATGACCTCGACGTCCGAACTCTCTCCTGCCTTGCCATCCGAGCGCGTGCTGTTGGGCATTCTCGGCCTGTTCATGATGATCGCGCCTGCGTCGACGGATATGTATCTGCCGGGACTGCCGACGATGCGTCACGAGCTGGGGGCGAGCGCTGCGGCCACCCAACTGACCCTCTCGTATTTCTTCCTCGGCTTCGCGTTCGGACAGTTGGTCTGGGGGCCGCTCGCGGATCGCTTCGGGCGTCGCAAGCCGATGGCGGCGGGTATCGCGTTATACATCTTTGGCAGCATCGGCTGTGCGTTCGCCGACAGCATCGATCACATGATGATGTGGCGTTTCGTGCAGGCGCTCGGCGGTTGTGCGATGCCCGTGATTGCGCAGGCCATCGTGCGCGACGTGTACGGGCCACGTAACAGCGCGCGCGCCTTCTCGATCATGTTGCTGGTGATGAGCGTAGCGCCCATCGTCGCGCCGCTGGTGGGCGGACAGATGCTGCGCTTCACAACGTGGCGCGTGATCTTTGGCATTCTCGCGGTGTTTGGCGTGGGCGCGTTGATGGCGCTGTGGCGTCTGCCGGAGACGGGCAACATGAATGGCCGTCAGGCGGGCGGTCCGCGCGCCATCGCCATGTCGTACTGGCACTTGCTGCGCGACGCGCATTTCGTCGGCTACATGGTGGCGGGGGGCGCCGTCTTCGGGGCGTCGTTCACTTACATCACCGGCACGCCGCTCGTGTACATGGAGTACTTCCACGTCTCGCCGCAGTTCTTCGGTGTGTTGTTCGGCATCAATATCGTCGGCATGGCCGCGATGACGATGTTCAATTCACGACGGGTGGGACAGATGGGTTCGTACCGGCTGATGCGCATCGGCATCATCGGGTGTGCGATCGTGACGTCGGTGCTATGCGCCACGGTGTGGATGGGCTTGGTACTGCTGCCGCTGATGGTGGCGATGCTGTTCCTGTTCATGTCGCTGCGCGGCATCATCACGGCGAATTCTGTGGCGGGCGCGCTCGCGAATCACCCGACGCGCGCAGGAGCAGCGGCGGCGCTCGTCGGCAGCGTGCAGTACGGCTTCGGCTTCGCGGCAGGCGGCTTGCTCGGCCTGCTGGGCGACGGTTCGCCTCGCCCGCTCGTGACCGTGATGTGCGGCTTCGCCATTCTGGCGCTCGTCTCGCTGCTGACGATGTTGCGCAAGCCACAGAGCGCGCATTAACAAGCAGGGGGCCGCAGCCCCCTTTTCATTGCCCTCCAACCTTCGCGTCGTCTTACAGCGCCAGCACCAGCTTCTTGCCGCAGGCACGCGAGCAGCAGGACATCATCTTCGTATTGGCATCGCGTTCCGTGCGGGTGAGCACTACGTCGCGGTGATCCACGTCGCCCTCCAGCACCTGCACTTCGCACGAGCCGCACAGTCCTTCCTCGCAGTCGCTCTGCACGTCGATGTTCGCCGCACGCAATGCGGTGAGCAGGGTCTGATCGGCGGGCACCATCACCGTAATGCCGGAATCCTTCAGCGTGACCTCGAACGCATGTTCCTTCTCGGGGTCGAGCGTGCCCAGTTGCGACTGGAAGTGTTCGACGCGCAGTGTGTCGTCCGGCCAGTGCGCGCAGCATTGCGCCAGACCGTCGAGCATGCGCACCGGACCGCAAGCATAAACCTGCGTGCCGTCCTGCGGCGTCGCCAGTAGCGCTGCGTAGTCCGCGCGTTGCCCTTCGTCCTTCACCCACAGATGCAGACGGTCGCCATGCAGCGCTTGCAACTCCTCGACGAGCGCCATTGTGCGACGGCTACGGCCACTGTAGTGAATCTCGTAGTCGATGCCCAGCACCTTGGCGCGGCGTGCCATTGCGGCAATCGGGGTGACGCCGATACCCCCTGCAACGAAGATGGCGCGGGGTGTCGTTTCGTCCAGACGGAAGTGATTGCGCGGGCCACGAATACGCAGACGGTCGCCGACCGAGACCTGTGTGTGAACCCAGTTCGAACCGCCACGGCCTTCCGGCTCGTGCAGCACAGCGATTTCCAGTGCGCCGGCGTCCGTCGGGTCGCCGCACAACGAATACTGACGCGACAACCCCGTCTCGCCGCATTCGATATCGATGTGCGAGCCCGGTGCCCAGCGCGGCAGGGTGCGGCCGTCCGGCGCGACCAGACGCAGCTTGACGATGCCCTCGGCGACCGGCGTAACCGACTCGACCACAACAGGGCGCGTCACACTATGGCCCGACGGCTCGCCGATGCGCACCGGCGCATGACGCTCCAGTACGGCCGGATCGCGACGCTCCGGATTCTGCGCCGGATCCCATTCCACAAAGACATGCTCCGGACCGCGGAACGACGTGTTCGGCACGTACGTGAATTTCTGCTCGGCCAGCTTCATATGTGGCAGGCGGCGCGTGAACTCTTCCAGGAAGATCTGCATCTCCATGCGGGCGAGGTTCTTGCCCATGCACTGATGCGAGCCGTAGCCGAACGTCAACTGATCGCTGGCGTTTTCACGGCGGATGTCGAACAGGTCGGCGTCGGCGAAATGCGCTTCGTCATGGTTGGCGGACGACGTCACGATCAGCAGCTTCGAACCGGCGGCAATCTCGATGCCGCCGATGTTGACGTCCTTCGTCGCGAGACGACGCCATGCCGCCACGGAACCGTTGTGACGCAGGCACTCTTCCACCGCGTTCGGAATCAGCGACGGATCTTCACAAATTTCGCGCCAGACGTCCGGATGCGAGAGCAGCAGCTTCATCGCGTTGGCCGTGGCGTTCGCCGTCGTTTCGTGCGCGGCCACGATGCCCGCCATCATCATCGAATGCAGATAGGAGTCGGTCACGACTTCCGGGTGATCTTTCTGCTTGCGAATGCCGTATTGCATCCAGCCCGGGCCGTCCGGGTTCTGACGCATCTTGTCGAGAATCTTGCCCGCGAGTTTCCAGAAATTGCCCACGGCATGCGCCACGGCGACCTGCTCTTCGGGCTTCGGACGTCCCCACGTGTTGACCGTGTGCGCAATCGAATACTCGCGCAGCTTGTCCATGTCTTCCTCGGGCACGCCGAGGAAGTGCAGCGCGACCGTCAGCGGCACTTCCCACAACATCTGGTCGACGAGATCGGCACGGCCGTCGTTCACGAAGCGGTCGACGTATTCGCGCGCGAGCTGACGTACCAGCGGCTCGTGATGCTTCAGATGCTCAGGCGTGAACGGCTCCATGAGCACGCGGCGGCGCGGCATGTGCGCGGGTTCGTCTTCGTTCACCAGCGTGCGGTTCAGCGCAAAGCCGTAGGAGGCGAGCACATCGTTGGCTTCCGGGCCGGTCGGTGTGATCTTTTCCAGCGCAATCGACGGGCTGAACGTGATGTTGTCGCGGAAGATCGCCTTGATGTCGTCGTAACGGGTCACGACCCAGTAGCCGAGCTTCGGACTGTAGAACACCGGTTCCTGCTCGCGCGCCCAGCGTACGTATTCGGGCGGATCTTGCTGATAGCCATCTTCGAACGGATCGAAGTCGGCCGCGCGGGCGCTGACCGGGCAGCCGTTCGGGGCCTTGGCAGTCGACGGGGCCGACGTTTGATGAAACGGGCAGCCGCCGGCGCTGGCCGCCGTGGCGTTGGAAGTGGGGGAAAGTGTCTGGCTCATCCGCTCGCTCTCTGAGGCGTTTAGTCCGGTGCGAGAATACGGCAGCGACCCCGGAAAGGGTGCGCGGCGACGCACACAATGAATCAAGTGTAGAGGAGCGTTGCCTGTCACATTCTCTGAATCTGTTAAGCGTAAATATAATACGCATAGCGTAAATTAGTAGACTGGGGTTAACCTCTAGACTTGTCGACATCGAGCAACATTGGTTTGCATCTTAAAATCTCGCCGATGACGACAAGCAAACGACCCACAGCAGGCCGCCCGCGAAGTGCGGCTACGCTTTCCCGCGAGGCAGCCACCGACGCTGCCGCCGCCGTCTCGACCAGCGACGCCCTCGATGCGCCCCGCGAACGCGGCCGCCGCCAGCGCGTGCAGTCGGCCGAGACCGGCATGGTGGTGCTCAAGGGGCTGGCCCGTCTGGGCGGCCGGGCGAGCCTGACGGCACTGGCGCTGCACGTGCAGCAAAGTCCCGCCAAGGTTCACCGCTATCTGATGAGTCTCGTGGAAGAAGGGCTCGTCGCACAGGACGCCGACTCGCAACACTACTACCTCGGCCTGGAAGCGATGCTGCTCGGTGTCGCCGCCATGCGTCAGGCCGACCCGGTGCGGGCCGCTGAACCGGCGCTGGTGCGTCTGCGCGAAGCCTTCGATGTGACCTGCTTCATCGCCGTAATGGGCAACAAGGGGCCAACCATCGTGCGCTTCGAGGAGCCGGGCCTGCCGGTGACGATCAACGTGCGGATCGGCTCGGTGATGTCGGTCCTCTGGTCGGCCGCCGGTCGCGTCTTCCTCGGCCTGCTCGACGACCCGCAGGTGCTGGCCATGGCCGAGAGCGAACTGTCGCACGCCACGCCGGAACAAAGGGCGCAACTCGACGCTTCGGATCCCATCGGCGCGCTACGAGCCTCAGTGCGTGCTGCGCAAGGCGCCAGCGTGCGCGACACGAACCTGACGGGCATCAGCGCGATCGCCGCGCCCGTCTTCAATTACGACGGCCGCCTCGTCGGCGTCATCACCGCGCTCGGGGCGACGGGCGGGTTCGACGCCCGCATGGACAGCCCCATCGGTGCAGCGGTCCGTCGTGAGGCGCTGGCGGCGAGCCACGCGCTGGGCTACCGACCGCCGCTGCCCGCCGGAGCCTGAAGCGACCGGGGTGCCCCGGTCAGCCTCCGATATTTCCCAATCCGATTCGCGCATCCGGCCGCCACCTTCGCGGCTGGCCGCGTCTGGGTGTTCTCCCGTTTAAACGAGCGAATTCCCATGAGCTTGTCACTCCTTTCGTGTGGTCCTTTGTGTTACTATTTGATAATGATTCTCATTAACAAATAAGCGATTGCCGATGACGCGACCTCAAGCGGTGCAAGTCGTCGGCAATCACGTCTGTGGAGGTCGTCATTGTTGATGTTGAAACGAACGGTCGATCTGACGCCGCGCGTAGCATCGATTCCCACACCTTCCATGACTTACGTTCCGCTCGGGCAGTTCGGACAGGGCGACCGCAAGCTCACGGGGGGCGCGCAGAATCGCGCGCTGGCGAGTAGCGACATCGAAGCGGTAAAGCAGGGCGACGCCTGGCAACGTACCGCCGTTTCCCCTTCTCCCCAATGCAGCAGCGACGAACTTTGGCTATGGCGTTTTCTGCTCGCGGGTCGTCCGTTCGGGGCGACGGGGGCGGCAGCCGGTGGCCCGGACGATGGTGCAACCTGGCTTTCGGCCGCCGAGCATTCGCTCGCGCGCCGGTTGCCGCGCACGCAAATGCGTCATCGGTTCCTGTCGGAGCGCATCGCGTTGCGCTGGATTTTTGGGCGCTGGTTCCGATGCACGCCTGCGCAGGCACCCGTGCCGACGGCAACGCCGGGCGTCTCGTCGCTGGAGTGCGACGGTCCGCACGGCAAGGTGTGGATCGATATGGCGCACGCGGGGCTGTGGCTCTTCGTCGCGATGGGGCAGGGCCCGGTCGCGCTCGCCGCTCATGCGCCGACGCCGGTCGGCACCGACGACAATGCGTCGCCGAGCGCGCTTGATCCGTTCGCTGTGGCGCGCGATACCGCACATCGCTTGTGTCTGGCAAGGTTGGCGGGCGAGGGAGAGTCGTTGACGTCCGGGGCCGATGTGCCGTTGCTTGCGCACCCTTATGTCAGCGTCCCATACGCCGGGCAAACACGCTATCTCTACGACATGTCCGTCAGTTCGCGACTGACGGTGGTGGCTGCACGCGACAGCATCGTCCATCGGATGCGCGCTTTCGGTTGGCAGAACTGACTTTCACTTTTTGCGTTACCTTTTGGTATTTGCACGCGCACATCTATGCATATGCTGCGACGCAAAGGCAGGGGTCCTGAATTTGCGCTATTCTGGCCCGTTGTTTTGTCATCCGTCCTGCCCGTCATCGACTTCCTGGAGAAGAAGCTCATGCGTCGTCGCTCGCTTGCATCCCGCTCTACCCACCCTTCCCGTTACACCCTCGCCGCTGTACTCACCGCGCTCGCTTTGCCGCTGGTTCCGCTGGCTGCGAACGCCAAACCGCTCACCGTCTGCACCGAAGCCAGCCCGGAAGGGTTCGACGTCGTGCGCTACAACTCGCTCACCACGACCAACGCGTCGGCCGATCCGGTGTTCAACCGTCTGGTCGAGTTCGATGCCGCGCAAGCCAAGGTCGTGCCGAGTCTGGCGACGAAGTGGGAAGTGACGCCGGACGGCCTCACGTACACGTTCACGCTGCGCCCGAATGTCAGCTTTCACAGCAACGATCTCTTCAAGCCGACGCGCGCGTTCAACGCAGACGACGTCGTCTTCACGTTCGATCGCATGCTCAACGACAACGCGCCGTGGCACAAGCTCACGCCGTCGGGCTTCCCCCATGCGCAGTCGTTGTCGCTGGGCAAGCTGATCAAGTCGGTGCAGAAGGTCGACGACAACACGGTGCGCTTCACGCTCGCCGAGCCGGACGCCGTGTTCCTTTCAATGCTGTCGATGGGCTTCGCGTCGATCTATTCGGCCGAGTACGCCGACAAGCTCGTCGCGGCGAACAAGACGGATGAACTCAACGCGCGTCCGATCGGCACCGGCCCGTTCGTTTTCCGTAGCTATCAGAAGGACAGCGTGGTGCGGTACGACGCCAACAAGTCGTACTTTGGCGGTGCACCGGCGTCCGAGCGTCTGATCTACACGATCGTGCCGGACCCTGCTGTGCGCGCGCAGAAGGTCAAGGTCGGCGAGTGCCAGATCGCGTTGTCGCCCAAGCCGCTCGACGTGCAGGCCGCGCGTGGCGACAAGGCGCTCAAGGTGGTCGAGACGCCCGCCTTCATGACGGCCTTCGTCGCGATCAACACGCAGCACAAGCCGTTGAACGACGTGCGCGTGCGTCAGGCACTGAACCTCGCGTTCGACAAGCCGAGCTACGTGAAGCAAGTGTTCGAAGGCACGGCCACGCCGGCGGTGAACGTGTATCCGCCGAACACGTGGAGCTATGCGAAGAACGTGGCGGACTATCCGCACAACATCGATCGTGCGAAGAAGCTGCTGGCGGACGCCGGTTTCCCGCAAGGTTTCGAGACGACGATCTGGACGCGTCCGGCAGGCAGCCTGCTCAATCCGAACCCGCGCGTGGGCGCCGAGATGCTGCAAAGCGACCTGGCGAAGATCGGCGTGAAGGCGCAGATCAAGACGGTGGAGTGGGGCGAGTTGATTCGTCGCGGGAAGGCGGGCGAGCATGACCTGCTGTTCATGGGCTGGTCGGGTGATAACGGCGATCCGGACAACTTCCTCACGCCGCAGTTCAGTTGTGCGGCCGTGACCTCGGGCACGAACTTCGCCCGCTTTTGCGACGCCAATCTCGACAAGCTGATCAGCGACGGCAAGCGCACGCACGACATCGCGGCGCGCACCGCCAAGTATCAGGCGGCGCAGAAAACGATCAAGGACGATGCGCTATGGATTCCGCTGGCGCATCCGATCGCGGCGGTGATCACGCGCACCGACGTGTCGGGCTATCAGGTCAGCCCGTTCGGCCGTCAGGACTTCTCGGCGGTGAAGGTCAAGTAAGCCGATCACTCGTCGTAGAAGTCCCCGAAAGACAAAAAAGCCATGCCCATCGACGGGCATGGCTTTTTTCATGGAGCGGCGAGACGGACGTCAGGCGTCGGGCGCGCTCTCTGCTTCGCCGATGCGGAACACCTGCGACAGGTCCCAGTCCGCCATGCCGCGCTCTGCGGCGTCTTTCAGCAAACGACGCACTTCCGGCAGCACCCGCTGCACCGTCGCGCTCGCGTGTGCCAGTTCGGCAATCGCATCGAGGTCCTTCAGAATCACGCGCACCGTGCCGGTGGCGAAATCGGGCGGCGTCACCATACGCGGCCAGAGCGTCTGCATGAGCACGGAATCGGCCCAGCCGCCTTGCAACGCCGACGGTACCGCCGCCGTGTCGATGCCGCTGCGCTTGGCCAGCACGAAGGCTTCGGCCAGACCTGCGAGGGTCGTGGCGACGATGGCCTGATTAGCGAGCTTGGTCGTCTGGCCCGCGCCGATGTCGCCCATGCGGGTGACGCGCGACGAGAACGCGCGCAGCACCGGCGTCACGGCTTCGATGGCTTCGGCCGGACCGCCCGCCATGATAGCCAGTGTGCCTGCCTGCGCGCCGCCCGTGCCACCGGAGACCGGGGCGTCGATCCAGACGCTGCCGGTGGTTTCAGCCCAGCGCTTCGCGAGATTGCGGGTGAGCGCGGGCGAGAGCGTCGAGTGATCGACGAGATAGCGCGGGGGCGTTGCGGCGTGCACGAGCCCGTGCTCACCGAATACCACCTCCTCTACAGCCTTTCCATCACCCAGACAGAGCAGGGCGATGTCGACGCATTCGCCGAGCGCCTGCGGCGTCACACAGGCCATCGCACCGGCATCGGTCAGTGCGCCGAGCTTGGCGGCAGAACGGTTCCAGACGGCGACGTCGTGGCCAGCAGCGAGCAGCCGCTGCGTCATGGGTTCGCCCATGCGGCCGATGCCGCAAAAGCCTACGCGTGGGGTAGTCATCAATTCGGGTCCTCGTGGGTTGGCGTCTCCCCGATAGACGCTTCGTAGGGCCATTCCACAGCCCCCGAATGGGTCACCGCGCCCAGCTTGGCCGGCCGCACGAGCGCTTCGTACTTTTCCAGTACGCCGCCCAGACGGCCGCGCACGAACGGTTTGGCCTCGGCGGCCCGCGCGGCGAATGCTTCGTCGGAGAGTTCGACGTCGAGCTTACCCTTGATTGCGTCGATGTGGATGGTATCGCCGTCCCGAAGCAGGCGAATCGGTCCGCCCGCCGCCGCCTCTGGGCCGACGTAACCGATGCACATGCCGCGCGTCGCGCCCGAGAAGCGGCCATCGGTGAGCAGCGCGACCTTCTCGCCCATCCCTTGCCCGTAGATCGCTGCCGTCACGCTCAGCATCTCGCGCATGCCCGGTCCACCCTTGGGGCCTTCGTTGCGAATCACGAGCACGTCGCCCTCGCGATACGTCTGCGCGGACACCACAGCCATGCAGTCCTCTTCCGTCTCGAACACGCGTGCGGTGCCGGTGAACGTGAGGTGCTTGAGGCCTGCTGTCTTGAGCGCCGCGCCGTCGGGCGCGAGGTTGCCGCGCAGCACGACCAGCCCCGCGTTTGGCGAGAGCGGTTCGGTGTGCGGCTTGACCACACGTCCATCGGGGCCGGGGAAGGCGCGCAACGCGTCGGCGAGCGTCTCGCCCGTCTGCGTGAGCGTGTCGTCGTGGATGTGTCCGCCTGCGAGCAGCGCGTTGAGCACTGCAGGCACGCCGCCGACATGATGCAGATCGACGGCAAGATAGCGTCCGCCCGGCTGCATGTCGCCGATGAGCGGCGTGCGGGCGAGGACTTCGGAGACGTCGTCGAGCGTGAACTCGATGCCTGCCTCGTGGGCAATGGCGGGAATGTGCAGCATGGCGTTGGTCGAGCCACCGGTGGCCGCCACGGCGGCGCAGGCGTTCTCCAGACTCTTGCGCGTGACGAGGTCGCGCGGCAGCGGTCCGCCGTTGCGCAGCGCACGCATCACGTTCTCGCCAGCGCGACGCGCAATCGCGATCCGTTCGCTGTAGACGGCGGGCACCATCGCGGAGCCGAGCGGCGCGAGGCCGAGCACTTCCGCGACCATCGCCATCGTGTTGGCCGTGAACTGACCGGGGCACGAGCCTGCTGTGGGCGTGCAACGCTTTTCGATGCCGCGCAGCGTCTCGGCGGACATATCGCCGCGTTGGGCCGTGCCGACCGCTTCGATGGCGGTGAGAATGGTGGCCTGCGTGCCGTCGGGGGCGACGCCGGGCAGCATCGCGCCGCCGAAGAGGAACACGCCGGGCACGTTCACGCGCACCATGCCCATCAGAATGCCCGGCAGCGTCTTGTCGCAGCCCGCCACGCCGACGAGCGCGTCGTAGCAATGCGCGCGCACGAACAGCTCCACGCTGTCGGCAATCGTCTCGCGCGAGACCAGCGAGAAGCGCATGCCCGAGTGGTTCATCGACGTGCCGTCGGATACCGAGATGGCCGAGCCGCGAATCGGCACACCGCCACCGGCGGCCACGCCCAGACGCACGTTGTCCGAAATCTGATTCAGCGACATGGAGCAGGGCGTGTTTTCGCCGAACGTGTCGACGATGGCGACGAAGGGTTTGTCGATAGCGGCGTCGTCGAGGCCGGTCGCGCGCAGGAAGGCGCGATGCGGGGTGCGCGTGACGCCTTCGGTAACCGTGCGGGAGCGGTGTTTGTGCAGATCTGTCATGGGGACTTCCTTATGCTTTTGTGGCGGCTGCGCATGCATCGACCCGAGGTCGATTACGTATTGAGCAGCAGCCCGTTTTCGATGGCGAGCACCTGACCGGTCATCGCCGGTGCGCGGGCAGCGAGGAACCACGCAAGTTCGGCAATTTCCGCCGGTTGCGAGACACGCTTCAGCGGCGAGTTCTCGCGCATGCCTTTAACCACGCGACCGTACGCCTCGTCGCCGAGCACGCGGCGCAGCAGGCCGTCGTCGACCATGCCTGGCGCGATGGCGTTCACACGCACGTGCGGCGCGAGGTTGCGGGCGAGCGAGAGCGTAAGCGCGTTGACCGCGCCCTTCGATGCCGCGTAAGCAATCGACGACCCCGTGCCGTTGAGCGACGCCAGCGACGAGATGTTGACGACCGAGGCCCACATGGCAGATGTCTCAGATGCAGGACACTTGCGCAGTAACGGCGCAGCGGCGCGCGTCATCTGGAACATGCCGATGAGGTTCACGCGATAGATGCGCTCGAACTCGACGGCGTCGATCGCTTCGAGATCGCCATGCGGGATCACGCGCGTGGTCCCGGCGCTGTTGACGAGGGCGTCGAGCCGACCCCATTTCGCGCCGACGGCGTCCGCCATACGGCGGCAGGCGGCGTCGTCACCCACGTCGGCATCGACGACGAGCGTTTGCGCACCGGCGTCGCGGCATTGCGCCGCGACCGTTTCGGCGGCCGCACGCGTGCTGTCGTCGAAATTGTTGATGGCCACGGCCCAGCCGTCCTGCGCGAAGCGCAGAGCGGTGGCCGCACCGATGCCCGTGGCGGCACCGGTGACGAGACAGACGGGGAAACTCATGCACGACTCCGTTGGGGCTTGAGCGACATCACGATGCATGCCCCGCCGACCAGCGCACACGCCAGCACGATCATGCCCGGCAGCAATTGCCCGGTGCTGTCTTTGAGAAAGCCGATGACGTACGGGCTGACGAAGCCCGCGAGGTTGCCGGTCGAATTGATCAGCGCGATGGCGGCGGCCGCGCCCGCACCGCCCATCATCGCGGTGGGAATGCCCCAGAAGACCGGCGCAATCGAGTTGATGCCGATCGCCGCGATGATCAGTGCCGCCATCGACCACCAGAGATGTTGCGCAAGCAGCACCGACGCGACCATACCGGCCGCGCCGAGCAGGCAGCACACGGCCACATGCATGCGACGTTCGTTGTGCCGGTCGGCATGACGCGCAACGAGAATCATCGCGACGGCACTCACCAGCGACGGCACGGCCGAGAGCAGACCGATGTTGCCGAGGTTGGCGACACCCGCAGCGCGAATCATCGTCGGCAGCCAGAACACGAGGCCGTAGTTGCCCATGGCGATGCAGAAGTACAGCAGTCCGAGCAGCCACACGCGGCCGCTACCGAACACCTGACGCACACTGTGATGCGCGCGGGTGCTGTCGTCGGCGGCGAGGTCTTGTGCCAGCAGACGCTTTTCGTCCGCGTTCAGCCACTTCACCGTTTCGATACGGTCCTGAAGCACGAAGAACGCCGCGATGCCGACGAGCAGCGACGCAATGCCTTCGATCAGAAACAGCCACTGCCAGCCTGCGTAACCGTGCATGCCGCCGAAGTGCTGCATGATCCAGCCTGAGAGCGGACCGCCGATGGCACCCGAAACAGGAATGGCGACCATGAACAGCGCAATGATCTGCGAGCGCTTGTTCGACGGGAACCACGTGGCCAGGTAGAGCACGATGCCGGGGAAGAAGCCCGCTTCGGCCACGCCGAGCAGAAAGCGCAGCGCGTAGAAGGACATCGGTCCCTGCGTGAACATCGTCAGGCAGGAAATAATCGACCACGTCACCATGATGCGCGCGATCCACATACGTGCGCCCACGCGGTGCAGGATCAGGTTGCTCGGCACCTCGAAGAGGAAATAGCCGAGGAAGAACACGCCTGCGCCCGCACCGTACACCGTCTCGGACAGCGACAGGTCGGACAACATCTCCAGCTTGGCGAAACTCACGTTCACGCGGTCGATGTAAGCGACGATGAACGCGAGAAAGAGGAACGGGATGATGTGCCAGGTCAGCTTACGGTACAGCGCGTCGCGCTGCGCGGGATTGGCCGCCGCAGGGGCAGCGCCATTGCTGGCATGCGGCTGTGCACCGCCCGGGTAGGACGAGGGGGACGAGCTCATGGGTGTTGTCTCCGTGGTGCGTGCCGTGTGGCACGTCGAGTTATTGGGCAGCCCGACGCGCATTCGGGGAACATTCGGTTATGCGAAGGAGGTTCGACGATGTGCGGTGGACCGTCGCTCCGGCGCATCGAATAACCCTGTGCGGCCATGCTGCTCGTACGAAGGGTAAGGGGTGGGCCGCCGTGACGGCAAATCACACTTTGCGCACACGGCATTACCATTTGGTTATGATCTCGGCTTGGCGTGTTCCCACAGAAGCTTTCCGCATCCGTCATGACAACGACCGACAACTCGATTGAGCGCTTTTTCCGCAGTGGCCTGAAGCTCGGCCATCTGCGGATGCTGGTGACGCTGGGTGAACTGCGTCAGGTGACACGTGTGGCGGCGGCGTTTCACGTCACGCAGCCCGCCATCTCCAAGCAGATCGGGGAGATCGAGGAGGCGCTCGGTGCGCCGGTGGTGCAGCGGGTGGGCAATGCGGTGGAACTGACCGGCATCGGACGCGTGCTCGTGGAGCGTGGACGCGAAATCCTGCGGCAGATCGAACTGGCGCGCCGCGACGTGAGCGCGTTGACCACGGGGACGGCCGGGCACGTTCGCTTCGGTGCGGTGGTGACGATTCCCCAGCCCTTGATCGCGCATGCAGTCGAGTTGTTCACGCGACGTGCGCCGAATGCGTCGTTCTCGTTTGTGGAGGCCACGCTGGACCGTCTGCTCAAGATGATGGACGAAGGCAATCTCGATCTCGCGCTCGGGCGCAATCGCGTGACGGGCCATCTGGCGGTGATGCGCAACGAGTCGCTGCACCATGAGCCGTTCGTGTTCGTCGTCGGCACCCAGCACCCGCTGGGTGCGGCAGAGGCGGCCGTCTCATGGCGAGACTTACAGGACGTGCGGTGGATTACGCCGATGCGCGGCTCGCCCGCCTTCACCACGATGGCCGAGATTCTGGCCGAGCATGGGGTGACGTTGCAGCGTCCGGCCATCGAGTCGAGTTCGCTTGCGCTCAATCTGTCGCTGCTGCGCGGCGGCGGATTCGTCTCGATCCTGCCGCTCTCGCTCGCACGACGCTATGCCCAGCGGGGGACCATGCGCGTGCTGCCGCTGCCGCCGTTGGGGCCGCTGGGCGATGCGATTCTGTATTGGCGCGAAGACACAACTACGCCCGCGTCGCAACTGTTCGCGGCGTGCCTGCGCGAATCGTCGGCGGAGTTGATCGACGCGAACTGACGGAATGCTTTGGGACACGGCAGCGCCGCGTGGCGACCAATGCGTAGACTGACGCGCCATCGCACTGAACTGCTTCGGAGGTCGCTCATGAACTTGCTGTCTCGCCCCTTCTCTTGTCTCGCGCTCGCGGCGACGTTCGTCACTCTGAGCGGATGCACCGTTCCGGCAAGTTCACCGAAGCCGGTCACCTTGCCTGCGAACTCACCTGCAACGTTGCCCGTGGCCGCGCCGGGCCCCATCGCACGTGACCCGCTGCCGTCCGCACTGAATAATCCATCTCGACGGCCTTGCACGCCCGAGTGGTTTGCGTATCTTGAAAAGCACTACACCGCTGTCGGCGACGGGCAGGGGCATGGCCCCGATCTGGGCAGCGACGAGTGGCTCGACGCATTCGAGCGCCGTCGCAACCTGCCGTCGACAAGTGCTTTGCCCCGCGAACAGCGGTGCGCCACGCTGGCGCGCGAACTCGATTACCGCTATTGATCGCCGGTGCATGTGTTCCTTGATGCTCAGGGTACGCATGCACGGCTTCAACACCAGTCCGCGTCAGGCCGCATCGGCGACAGCTTTCAAACCATAACGCTTGCCCGGCGAGGTGTTGCTCAGCCCTTGCGACATCTTGCGACGCAGCGCGTCATATGCGGTCCATTCGTCGCCATCCTGCAACGGCGGAATGGTGACGGTTTCGCCCTGATCGAGTCCGGCTAGCGCGGCGTCCACGAGATCGTCGGACGTCATCAGCCATTCCTGCGGCAATTCCTGATGCGACTTGCCCGCGACATCCCAGAACTCCGTGATCGTGGCACCCGGCAACACGGCTTGCACACGTACGCCCGTATCGGCGAGTTGATGTTGCAGCGATTGCGAGAACGCGAGCACGAACGCCTTCGAGCCGCCGTACACGTCGTTAAGCAGTTCCGGTGCGATGGCGACGATCGACGCAATGTTGATGACCGTGCCGCGTCCGCGTGCGACGAAGCCCGGCACGGCCGCGTAAGTCAGGCGCGTGAGCGCGGTCACGTTGACTTCGATCATGTCGGTCAGGTGATCGACGTCCGCTTGCAGCAGCGGTGCGACCGCACCGAAGCCTGCGTTGTTCACGAGCGTGTCGATGCGCGTGTCTTCGCGCAGACGCGCTTCGACGAGCGCCTGACCTTCACGCGTGGAAAGATCCGCGCTCAGGATATCGACCCGACGGCCGGTCTCGACGTGAAGGCGCTGGGCTGCTTCGAGCAGACGCGCCGTGTTCCGGGCGACCAGAATGAGGTCGTGGCCGCGACGGGCGAAGCGGTCGGCGTAAATTGCGCCGATGCCCGAGGAGGCACCGGTAATCAGTGCGGTGCCCGGCTGGGTTTGAGTGGATGCGTTCATGGTCGTCATAGTCGTTACGGTTTCGGTTGTTGGGTCCATGACGTCCAGTGTGGTCGGTCATCGAAAAGTCTCAAATGACAGGAAAGCCACTTTTTAGGACAAGCGTGTCCGACACCCGTTCGTCGCGGCAACTACAATCGACGCATCGGTCATGCGGTGGCTGTCGATGTCGCCGTTTGTCTTCCCATTCCGTCGTTCTGGAACCCTCCGTCCGTGGCCCTGGCGGCCCTTTGCGTCATGACGAAACGAATTGCGTTGGTGGTCTACCCCGGCTTTCAGATGATTTCGCTGGCCTCGATGTCGGTGTTCGAGATCGCGAACTTCGGGCGCGACGAGCCGTTGTACGAAGTGCAGACCCTCTCGGTCGAAGGCGGACTGGTGCGAGACTCTGCCGGGATTGCGGTGGCAACGGAGCCTATGGACAGGCATCGTTACGACACGGTGCTGGTAGCGGGCGCGACGTACGTGGTGCCAACAGAGCCGGATCTCGTCGAGGCTTTGCGGCGGCTCGCGCCAAAGGTGCGACGCATCGGAAGCATCTGCTCGGGGGCGTTCGTGCTGGCTGACGCCGGGTTGCTGAGCGGACGGCGTGCCACGACGCATTGGGGGCAGGCGACGGCGTTACAGCAGCAGCACCCGGACGTGATCGTCGAAGACGACCGAATCTACGTCAACGACGGGTCGATATGGACGTCGGCAGGCATGACGGCCGGTATCGATCTGGCACTGGCGCTGGTCGAAGCCGATTACGGCAGCGATGTCGCGCGCGATACGTCTCGCTTGCTGGTGGTGCACTACCGCCGCACCGGCGGTCAGTCGCAGTTCTCCACGTTGTCCACGCTCGAACCCAGCTCCGACCGGGTCCGCGCGGCGCTCGCCTATGCGCGCGAGCATTTGCGAGAGCCGTTATCTGTCGAGCAGCTTGCGGCACAGGTGCACTGGAGTGCTCGCCATTTCAGTCGTGAATTCACGTTGCAGACCGGACTGACACCGGCGAAGGCCATCGAGAAATTGCGACTCGAAGCGGCGCAGGCGTTGCTCGAAGCGGGCGAGGCGTCGATTGCGCGGGTGGCGATCGTGACCGGTTTCGGCGACGAGGAGCGCATGCGTCGTGCTTTCGTCCGTACGCTGGGCAAGCCGCCGCAGGCCTTGTTACGCGAGGCGCGCGAACGCATGCGCGCATGAATCTTCCGTGTGTTTCATGCACCTCATGCGCCGCTCATCTGGCTTTCAGCAAGGCTTCATGAGGTGATCGTCCGTCAGGTTGAGCGTCGAATGCCGTCACATTGCGTTGTAAGCGTTTCACGAACGATACGTTTTCGACAGGGAACGTATCGATGTCTCGTAAATTGAGTTATTAATTTCTTTTAAATCAATGGGTTGAGTTCGCTGGCACGGAATTCGCGTATATGAATCGTGTATGGCGAAGCGCCAACCCGGATTCTCCGCAGGCCGTTGGCAAGGGGCTCCTGTGCTGTTAAGCACGGGCGGGTCCGCTATTGCCCGCGATTTCTGCTGACGCGCTCTCGTCGTAACGTTGGACCTTCTGGCGGGGTCCGGCGTGTTCCGAAGTGAGTGTGTGTGCGTGCGCGGGGAGGGGACCATGAACAGGTTCAAGGCGACTCTGGTAGGGGCGGCAGCAGCAGCGATGCTCTGCGGTATTTCGATCAACGCGTCATATGCCGCTGGTGGTGGCGGAGGTGGACGTGGCGGAGGCGGCGGCATCGGTTTTGGCGGTGCGGGCGGCCTCGGTGGGTTGGGCGCATTTGGCGGCCCCGGTGGTACAGGGACCGGCGTCGGCATCGGCGTAGGCGTTGGTATCGGCGGCGCGGGCGGTTGCGGCTGCGGTGGCCACAGTGGTGGCGGCGGTGGCGGCGGTGGCGGTGGCGGCGGCGGTGGTGGCGGTGGTGGCGGTGGTGGCGGCGGTGGTGGCGGTGGTGGCGGCGGCGGCGGTGGTGGTGGTGGTGGTGGTGGTGGTGGTGGCGGTGGTGGTGGTGGTGGTGGTGGTGGTGGTGGTGGTGGCACAGGCGGTGGCGGCGGCACCGGTGGTGGTGTTGGCGCAAGCAGCGGCGGCGGCGGTGGCGCCAGTGGTCCAGGCGGCCTTGGCATCGGCGGCGCTGCTGGCGGCGGTGGATTGGCAGCATTCGGTGGCCCCAGCGGTTTCGGTGGTGGTGGCGGATGCGCGATGAACGGCCAGGCTGGCGAGGAGCCATGTCCCTGAGCTAGTGGTGGGTATGGGGCCTGCATGCGTTCGGCACAGCGCGTGCAGGCACTGGCCCTCGCATCGGTTGGTCTTGATGGTGTAGCGAGTCTCGCAGGTTGTTCGTCGGTTCCTGACGCGACCGGCTGACGGCATTGCCGCCAGCCGTGCCACCCCCCCGGCCCGTGATCAGGCTGTTCTCCCGGCGAAGCGCCCCCTCGGTGATCCGAGGGGGCGTTTTTTTTGATGGACGCCGTCTATCGATGCGCTCGGGGGATATCGAAATGCCGATTATGTATTTCGTGTAAACCCGCAGTTGTGGCAGCATCCGGGGTCTGGGTTGCCCGACATGGCCGTCTGGTATGCCTACGTCGCGCGTGACCGTTGCGGGCTCAACAGGCCCGCTCCCCCTCGCACAGACGCCCAACAGGCGTCGGACCACATAAGCACAAGGAGAATTCGCACATGCTGTCCCGTCAACTGATCAACGCGTTCCTCGGCGCAACGTTTGCGCTGGCCTCTCTCGGCGCCTCGGCCCAGACGGCCGACAAGCCCCTCAAGGTCGGCACGATGGCCGGCTCGGACGCGCAGATCTTCGAAGTGGTGAAAAAGGTGGCCGAAAAGCGTGGCCTGTTCATCAAGATCGTCGAATTCAGTGACTACGCACAGCCGAACGCCGCGCTGGACGCCGGCGATCTGGACGCCAACGGCTTCCAGCACAAGCCGTTCCTCGATAGTCAGGTCAAGGACCGTGGCTACAAGATCACGACGGCCGGCCTCACCTACGTTTCGCCGCTGGGTTTCTATTCGAAGAAGTACAAGTCGCTCAAGGATCTGCCGAACGGCGCGCAAATCGGTATCCAGAACGACCCGTCGAACGGCAGCCGCGCGCTGCGTCTGCTGGCAAAGGAAGGTCTGATCAAGGTAAAGCCGGGTCTGGATGGCAAGAACATCACGCCGCTAGATATCGAGAACCCGAAGAAGTTCAAGATTCGCGAACTGGAAGCCGCACAATTGCCGCGCGCATTGCCGGATCTGGACGCCGCGTCGATCAACACGAACTTCGCTGCACAGGCCGGTCTGGTGCCCAAGCGTGATGCCATCGCTATCGAAGACCTGAAGGGCCCGTACGCCAACCTGATCGCCGTGCGTACGCAAGACCTGAACAAGCCGTGGGTCAAGCAACTGGTTGACGCCTACCATTCGGATGAAGTGAAGCAATTCATCGACACGCAATTCAAGGGTGCGCTGATTGCCACGTGGTAAGCATTGAAACGCCGTGGGATGCGCATCTCGCGCATAGCTTGGTTACGGCCCGCTTCAAATGAAAAGCCGGGGTTTCGACCCCGGTTTTTTTACGTCCTCAAGCCTGACATTTTGCATCGCTGGCATGGCGGCGTTTGACTAGAATGGAAACGTGATTCCTTGCGACGGGAGGCCGCCATGTCCATGATCAATGTCTCCATGATGCTGGTAGCGCTGCTCGTCGGCTTCGCCATCGGCATGCTTGTCGACCACTTCTGGGTCACGCATCACGATGAGCCCGCCGCGCACAAGCGTCTGGACTGGCACGAGATGTGGGACCGTATTCGTCATCAGCACTGAGCTCAGCACTGAAGTATTTGCGCCGGGTGCATCGGTGATGCACATTACCCGGCGCGAAGTTTGCGCCAGAGCGTCGAGCGGCTGATGCCGAGTGCTTCGCACGCGGCATTGCGGTCGCCGCCGCAGGCGGCCAGCGTCGAGTGAATGCGTGCCATCTCCTCGGCGGCACGGCGCGCGCGTCCGGTCATTGGGGCGTCGGGCGCTTCGACGGTTGCAACGCTCGTCGTACCCGTCGTGCCCGTCGTACTTTTAATCCGGCCACCGTTCGTTTTTGAAACGTCGAACGCGGGCGGTTGTGGCGTCGCGCCAAGCTCCGGGGCAATCTCGATCAATCGCGCACGGCTGATCTCGCGAGCATCGACCACATCGGCGCAGACGACCGCGATGCGCTCCAGCAAATTCTCCAGCTCCCGAACGTTCCCCGGCCAGCGATAGCTCGCAAGCAGCGGCAATAGCGACGCCTGCAAGGCATCGACGCTCATACGTGCGCCCGCTCGGGCCAGTGCGCGCTCCAGAAACAACGGCGTGAGGCGCGGCAGGTCGTCCATGCGTTCGCGCAGCGCAGGCAGCACCATGCGCAGGATGTTCAGACGGTAGTAAAGATCTTCGCGAAACAGTCCGGCCGCGACTTGTTGACGCAGGTCGCGGTGCGTGGCGGCGACCACGCGCACGTCGCACGGTACCGGTTCGTTCGCGCCAAGACGGAGGACTTCGCGCTCCTGCAATACACGCAGTAGCCGAGTTTGCAGTGGCATCGGCATCTCGCCGATTTCATCGAGAAAGATCGTGCCGTTGTGCGCCGTCTCGAACAGGCCAGCCTTACCGCCGCGTCGCGCGCCTGAGAACGCGCCATCTTCATACCCGAACAACTCGCTCTCAAGCAGCGTCTCCGGAAACGCGGCGCAGTTGATGGCGACGAACGGATAGTCGCGGCGGCGGCTCGCGTTGTGAATCCCCTGTGCGAGCAATTCCTTGCCCGTGCCGCTCTCGCCATGCACGAGCACCGTCGAATCGGTCTGCGCATAGCGGCGCGCGAGTGCACGGACTTGCGTCATCGCTGCGGAGTCGCCTATCAGATCGTCGAGCCGGTAGCGCGCAACGAGATGCCGCGGACGATGCCGTGAGCGCAGCGACCGATCCACACGGGCGAACGACTGCGAGTCCTGACACGTCACGAGCGCGCCCGTGAGCGTGCCCTGATCCAGCAGGGGAATGCGGTTGATGACCCACGTTTTGCCTGCCATCGAGACGATCGCTTCCAGCTCGGCGCTCGCGCTCTCCAGCGTGCGGGCGATGTCGAGTGCGGGCGCGATGGTATCGAGCGTTCGGCCAACGGCGTCCACTGCCGTGACACCGAGAATCCCGGCCATCGATGCGTTGATCGCCTCAATGCGTCCGTTCAGATCGACGGCGGCCACGCCTTCGTGCAGATGCCGCAACACCGTATCGAGACGCTCGCGCCGTTGCGCTTCGATGCGTCCGAGACGCGCGACTTCCAGTGCCGTGTCGAACGCTGCGCGCACCGAATCCTGCGAGTAGAGAAAGATGCCCGTGAGGCCGGCGCGCTCGGTCAGTTGCGTGACGAGACCCGGCCCGACGATGACCGCCATGCCGTCGTCGCGCAACCGGTGCACAAGGTCCTCGGCGTTTTGTGCATCGACATACGTATGCTGGGAGATGTCGAGATGAAAGGCGCTCTTGAAGCGCTCGAACTCGGCTGCGGGGCGAGCGTAGGACACGAGCGCGATGCGGGAGTCCGGAGACGACGCGGGCAGGGCGCGTCGTGCACGTGCCAGTGCGTGCATCACATCGGATCCGGTGACTTTGACCAGCACCACAGGCAACGCAAGCCGTTCGCGCAGAAAGTCGCCGTTCGATCCGGCCGCGACGATGCCGTCGACGCTTCCGGCGGGCAAGCGCTCCAGCGCTTCGATCACGGCTTCGTATCCCTTGTCGATGATGTGGACGTCGGCCTGCGCGGCGTAATCCGGCACGATATCGCGATACAGCTCGCCGAGTTTGCTGATGCCGACGGCCCAGATCACCGGCTTTCGCATCGCGAGGACCGTCGGCGCTCGCGATGCGCCTGCGGCGGTCGCTGGCAGGCGGGACGGCATCTCGGTGGGTATCGAATTCGGCATGACGGTTGGCGGCAGAGGGTATGAGCCGAATCGTAGCATGTTGCGACGATTTGTTTCATTTTGTGTTTCAAATTGAAACGTGATGCGACCGCCACATCCGCCCTCAAGTGACATTTACCTTGACGTAAACGTCACGCGAGCGAAGAATTTCCGTCGATAAATGAATGCGTTAGCGCGGCGAAGGGATTGGCGATGCGCGTGCACACGACCTGCTGGCACGGCCATTGCTATTCAAAGTCGGCTACTCAACCCACGTGCGATCCGATGGCATTCCGTTCATCCGACGCGCAAGACACGACCGAGGGATTCAAGTGACGCAAACCATTCGTTCGGCCGGCGCCGCCTTCCGCGAGGCCGTCAAGACTGAGCAACCGTTGCAGGTTGTCGGTGCCATCAACGCTAATCACGCTCTGCTCGCCAAGGCGGCGGGTTTCAAGGCGATCTATCTGTCGGGTGGCGGTGTTGCTGCCGGTTCGCTCGGTCTACCCGATCTGGGCATCTCGACGCTCGACGACGTGCTCACCGACGTGCGCCGCATCACCGACGTGTGCGACCTGCCGCTGCTGGTGGACGTCGACACGGGCTTCGGTCCGTCGGCCTTCAACATTGCGCGCACGGTGCAATCGCTGATCAAATTCGGCGCGGGTGCGATGCATATCGAAGATCAGGTGGGCGCGAAGCGCTGCGGCCATCGTCCCGGCAAGGCCATCGTGACGCAGCAGGAGATGGTCGACCGTATCAAGGCGGCTGTCGACGCGCGCACGGATGAGAACTTCGTCATCATGGCGCGCACCGATGCGCTGGCCGTCGAAGGCCTTCAGGCGGCCATCGACCGCGCGTGCGCGTGCGTCGAAGCGGGTGCCGACATGATCTTCCCGGAAGCCATGACGGAATTGCCGATGTACCGCCAGTTCTCCGACGCCGTGAAGGTGCCCGTGCTCGCGAACATCACCGAGTTCGGCTCGACGCCGCTGTTCACCGTGGAAGAACTCAAGAGCGCGCAGGTTGGTCTGGTGCTGTATCCGCTCTCGGCGTTCCGTGCAATGAACAAGGCAGCGGAAAACGTCTATCACACGATTCGTCGCGACGGCACGCAAAAGGCCGTGCTCGACACGATGCAAACGCGCGCCGAGCTCTACGAGAGCATCGGCTACCACGCATACGAACAGAAGCTCGACGCCCTGTTCGCCCAACAGAAATAACGAATCCCTGAACCTGGAGGAAAGAGCATGAGCGAGACGACTGCCACCGGCTTCAAGCCGAAGAAATCCGTCGCCCTGTCGGGTGTGACCGCAGGCAACACGGCACTGTGTACCGTGGGCCGTTCGGGCAACGATCTGCACTATCGCGGCTACGACATTCTGGATCTGGCCCAGACCTCGGAATTCGAAGAAATCGCGTATCTGCTGGTCTACGGCAAGCTGCCGAACGTGGCGGAACTGCGCGGCTACATGGCCAAGCTCAAGGCGCTGCGCGGCTTGCCCGCCGCCGTGAAGGACGCGCTCGAAGCCGTGCCCGCCGCGGCTCACCCGATGGACGTGATGCGCACCGGCGTGTCGGTGCTCGGCACCGTGCTGCCGGAGAAGGACGATCACAACATTCCGGGCGCACGCGATATCGCCGACCGCCTGATGGCCAGCCTCGGCTCGATGCTGCTGTACTGGTATCACTACAGCCAGAACGGTGTGCGTATCGACGTGGAAACGGATGACGACAGCATTGGCGGTCACTTCCTGCATCTGCTGCACGGCGAAAAGCCATCGGACCAGTGGGTGCGCGCGATGCATACGTCGCTGATCCTGTACGCCGAGCACGAGTTCAACGCGTCGACCTTCACCGCGCGCGTGATTGCGGGCACGGGATCGGACATGCACTCGGCGATTACCGGCGCAATCGGTGCGCTGCGAGGTCCGAAGCACGGTGGCGCGAACGAAGTTGCGTTCGAAGTACAGAAGCGTTACAACTCGCCGGACGAAGCTGAAGCCGACATCCGTCAGCGCGTCGAGAACAAGGAAGTGATCATCGGCTTCGGCCATCCGGTCTACACCGTGAGCGATCCGCGCAACAAGGTCATCAAAGAAGTCGCGCACGAGTTGTCGAAGGCCGAGCAGAACACGGCGATGTACGACATTGCCGAGCGTCTGGAATCGGTGATGTGGGACGTCAAGAAGATGTTCCCGAACCTCGACTGGTTCAGCGCCGTGAGCTATCACATGATGGGCGTGCCGACCGCGATGTTCACGCCGTTGTTCGTGATCGCGCGTACGTCGGGCTGGAGTGCCCACATCATCGAGCAGCGCATCGACAACAAGATCATTCGTCCGAGCGCTAACTACACCGGTCCGGAAGATCAGCAATTCGTGCCGATCGACAAGCGTTAAGTCTGTCCTGCGCCTCGGCGAGGGCCGGGGGATGGCAGCAGCGGGATTCCTGCTGCCGTTCCGCGTCCACGCCGGGGCGTCGCTGTTCCGTGCTTTTTCGTCGCTGCTCCGTTATTCGTATCGCGCATTGCACACACCGTGCGCGCCAATTTGTCACCGGCCGGGCCGACACCTTCCTCACATGATGAACACCGAATACCGTAAATCCCTGCCCGGGACGTCGCTCGATTACTTCGACGCCCGTGCTGCTGTCGAGGCCATTGCTCCGGGCGCGTACGACACGCTGCCGTACACCTCACGCGTGCTGGCCGAAAACCTCGTGCGTCGCTGCGATCCGGCGGCGCTGACCGATTCGCTCAAGCAACTGATCGAGCGACGTCGCGACCTCGATTTCCCGTGGTTCCCTGCACGTGTGGTGTGCCACGACATCCTCGGTCAGACGGCGCTCGTTGACCTCGCCGGTCTGCGCGACGCCATTGCGGCGCAAGGCGGCGACCCGGCGCTGGTCAACCCGGTGGTGCCGACCCAACTGGTGGTCGATCACTCGCTGGCCGTCGAATGCGGCGGCTTCGATCCCGATGCGTTCGCGAAGAACCGCGCCATCGAAGATCGCCGTAACGAAGACCGCTTCGACTTCATCAACTGGACGAAGAAGGCGTTTCGCAACGTCGACGTGATTCCGCCGGGCAACGGCATCCTGCACCAGATCAATCTGGAGCGCATGAGCCCGGTGATTCAGGTGGCGGACGACGTCGCGTACCCCGACACGCTCGTGGGCACCGATTCGCACACGCCGATGGTCGATGCACTGGGTGTGATCGCGATTGGCGTGGGCGGGCTGGAAGCGGAAAGCGTGATGCTCGGGCGCGCGTCGTGGATGCGCTTGCCGGACATCGTCGGTGTGGAACTCACGGGCAAGCCGCAACCGGGCATTACCGCGACCGACATCGTGCTCGCACTGACCGAATTCCTGCGCAAGGAAAAGGTTGTGTCCGCCTATCTGGAATTCTACGGTGAAGGTGCGGCGAACCTCACGCTGGGCGACCGCGCGACCATATCGAACATGGCGCCGGAGTTCGGTGCGACGGCGGCGATGTTCTACATCGACGCGCAAACCATCAAGTACCTGAAGCTCACCGGCCGCGACGACGCGCTCGTCGCGCTGGTCGAGACCTATGCGAAGCAAACCGGTTTGTGGGCCGACACGCTGACGAAGGCCGAGTATGAGCGCGTGCTGACGTTCGATCTGTCGAGCGTGGTGCGCAACATCGCCGGTCCGTCGAACCCGCACAAGCGTGTGCCGACGAGCGAACTCGCCGCACGCGGTATCAGCGGCACGGTGGAGAACGAACCGGGGCTGATGCCTGACGGCGCGGTCATCATCGCCGCCATCACGAGTTGCACGAACACCAACAACCCGCGCAACATGATCGCGGCGGGTCTGTTCGCGCGTAACGCCAACCGGGCGGGTCTCGTGCGCAAGCCGTGGGTCAAGAGTTCGCTCGCGCCCGGTTCGAAGGCCGTCACGCTGTATCTGGAAGCGGCCGGTCTTCTTCCGGAACTGGAGGCGCTCGGCTTCGGCGTGGTCGCTTACGCGTGCACGTCGTGCAACGGCATGTCGGGTGCGCTCGATCCGGTGATCCAGAAGGAAGTCGTCGAGCGTGACTTGTACGCGACGGCCGTGCTCTCGGGCAACCGCAACTTCGACGGCCGCATCCACCCGTACGCAAAGCAGGCGTTTCTCGCCTCGCCGCCGCTGGTGGTGGCTTACGCCATTGCCGGGACCATCCGCTTCGATATTGAGAAGGACGTGCTTGGTGTCGACGCCGAGGGCAAGCCGATCAGGCTCGCCGACCTGTGGCCGAGCGACGAAGAGATCGACGCCATCATTGCGAGCAGCGTCAAACCGGAGCAGTTCCGCCGTGTGTACGAGCCAATGTTTGCCGCTTCGGTGGATCACGGCGAGCGGGCCGAACCGCTGTACGACTGGCGCGAGATGAGCACGTACATCCGGCGTCCGCCGTACTGGGAGGGGGCGCTTGCCGGTGAGCGTACGCTGCGCGGCATGCGTGCGCTGGCCGTACTGGGCGACAACATCACGACCGACCACCTCTCGCCGTCGAATGCCATCATGGCCGACAGCGCAGCGGGCGAGTACCTCGCGAAAATGGGCCTGCCGGAAGAGGACTTCAACTCGTACGCCACGCACCGAGGCGATCACCTCACGGCGCAGCGCGCCACGTTCGCCAACCCAACGCTCAAGAACGAGATGGTCGTGGTCGACGGAGAGGTCAAGGCAGGGTCGCTCGCGCGCATCGAGCCGGAAGGCCAGGTGACGCGCATGTGGGAGGCCATCGAGACGTACATGGCACGCAAGCAGCCACTCATCGTGATTGCCGGGGCCGACTACGGTCAGGGGTCGTCGCGCGACTGGGCGGCGAAGGGCGTGCGTCTGGCGGGCACCGAAGCCATCGTCGCGGAGGGCTTCGAGCGCATTCACCGCACCAATCTCGTCGGCATGGGCGTGTTGCCGCTGGAATTCAAGTCGGGTACGAACCGCAAGACGCTGGGCATCGACGGCAGCGAGACGTTCGATGTGATTGGCGAGCGCACGCCGCGTGCCGACCTGACGCTGGTCATCCACCGCAAGAACGGTGAGCGTGTCGACGTCCCGGTGACGTGCCGTCTCGACACAGCCGAAGAAGTCTCGATTTACGAGGCGGGCGGGGTGCTCCAGCGCTTCGCGCAGGACTTTCTGGAATCGTCGCAGGCAGCCGCCTGAGGAGAGCTGTGATGGCGCATCAGCCACAAATTCGCATTCCCGCCACGTACATGCGTGGCGGCACGAGCAAGGGCGTGTTCTTCCGCTTGCAGGACCTGCCCGCCGCCGCGCAGACGCCCGGTCAGGCCCGCGACGCGTTGCTCATGCGCGTGATCGGCAGCCCGGACCCGTATGGCAAGCAGATCGACGGCATGGGCGGCGCGACGTCGAGCACCAGCAAGACGGTCATCATCGCCAGGAGCGAGCGGCCGGGGCACGATGTGGACTACCTGTTCGGGCAAGTCTCCATCGACCAGAAGTTCGTCGACTGGAGCGGCAACTGCGGCAATCTGTCGGCGGCCGTCGGCCCGTTCGCGATCAGCGGCGGACTGGTGGACCCGGCGCGCGTGCCGCGCGATGGCGTGGCCGTCGTTCGCATCTGGCAGGCCAACATCGGCAAGACGATCATCGCCCATGTGCCGATGACGGACGGTGCGGTGCAGGAAACGGGCGACTTCGAACTCGACGGCGTGACGTTCCCGGCCGCCGAAGTGCAGCTCGAATTTCTCGACCCGGCCGCCGAAGAAGAGGGTGATGGCGGTGGTGGTGCCATGTTCCCGACCGGCAATCTCGTCGACGATCTCGAGGTGCCCGGCGTGGGCACGTTCAAGGCGACGATGATCAATGCGGGCATCCCGACCATCTTCCTTAACGCCGAAGAGATCGGTTACAAGGGCACCGAGTTGCAGGACGCCATCAACAGCGATCCGAAGGCGCTTGCCATGTTCGAGACGATTCGCGCGCACGGCGCGATTCGCATGGGACTGATCAAGGATGTGTCGGAAGCGGCCACGCGCCAGCACACACCGAAGGTCGCGTTCGTGGCGAAACCGGCGGGCTACACGGCGTCGAGCGGCAAGGCGGTGAATGCCGGAGATGTCGATCTGCTCGTGCGCGCGATGTCGATGGGCAAGCTGCATCACGCGATGATGGGCACGGCGGCCGTGTGTATCGGCGCGGCGGCCGCGATTCCGGGGACGCTCGTGAATCTGGCGGCGGGCGGCGGCGAGCGTAACGCGGTACGCTTCGGTCATCCGTCCGGCACATTGCGTGTCGGGGCAGAGGCTAATCAGGAAGGCGGTGAATGGACGGTCACGAAGGCCATCATGAGCCGCAGCGCGCGTGTGCTGATGGAAGGCTGGGTGCGCATTCCGGGAGATGCCTTCTGACCGGACGCGGGTCCGGTACCGAACCGTCTCACCTCACAGGAGGTCGTCAATGTCCGCAGGTGCTTCGAACGTTGCGAATGTGCGCCCCTCGCCCGACAAAGTCCTCACGGACATTGCCGACTACGTCCTGACCTATGAGATCCGCAGCGATCTCGCCTTCGACACCGCACGCAACTGTCTCATCGACACGCTTGGTTGCGGTTTCGAAGCGCTCTCCTATCCCGCGTGTACCAAACTGCTCGGCCCCATCGTGCCGGGCACCGTCGTGCCCAACGGCGCGAAGGTGCCCGGCACGCCATATCAACTCGATCCGGTACAGGCCGCGTTTAGTCTGGGCGCGATGATTCGCTGGCTCGACTTCAACGACACGTGGCTGGCGGCCGAGTGGGGACATCCGTCGGATAACCTTGGCGGCATTCTGATGACGGCCGACTGGCTCTCGCGCACGGCCGTCGCGCAGGGCCAGCCACCGCTGACGATGCGTCATGTGCTCGCTGCGATGATCAAGGCGCACGAAATTCAGGGATGTCTGGCGCTGGAGAATTCGTTCAATCAGGTCGGGCTCGATCACGTGGTGCTGGTCAAAGTGGCGTCGACGGCGGTCGTCGGTGAAATGCTGGGCCTGTCGCGCGACGAGCTGATCGATGCGCTCTCGCTGGCGTTCGTCGACGGGCAGAGCCTGCGCACGTATCGTCATGCGCCGAACACCGGCAGCCGCAAGTCGTGGGCGGCAGGCGATGCGACGAGCCGTGCGGTGCGTCTCGCGCTTATGGTGCGCACCGGCGAGATGGGCTATCCGTCGGTGCTCACGGCAAAGACGTGGGGCTTTTATGATGTGCTGTTCAAGGGCAAGCCGTTCGCATTCCAGCGGCCTTACGGGGCGTATGTGATGGAGAACGTGCTGTTCAAGATTTCGTTTCCGGCCGAGTTTCACGCGCAGACGGCTGCGGAGGCGGCGATGACGTTGCATCGACAGTTGCTGGCGACGGGGCGTAGCGCGCAGGACATCCGCTCGGTGAAGATTCGCACGCACGCGGCGGCGATTCGCATCATCGACAAGCAGGGGCCGCTCTCCAACCCGGCGGACCGCGATCACTGCATCCAGTACATGGTGGCCGTGCCATTGCTGTTCGGAAGGTTGACGGCTGCCGACTACGAAGACGATGTGGCGGCCGACCCGCGCATCGATGCATTGCGCGCGAACATTGTGTGCGAGGAAGATCCGCAATTCACCCGCGACTATCACGATCCCGACAAGCGCTCGATTGCCAACGGCCTGACCGTCACCCTGAACGACGGTACGGTGCTCGACGAAGTACTTGTGGAGTACCCGATCGGGCATCGACGACGCCGTGACGAAGGCATTCCGTTGCTGGTGGAGAAGTTCAGAACGAATTTGGCGCGCCGCTTCGCCGCGCGGGCGCAGGTGCGCATTCTCGACGTGGCGCTGGACCAGCAACGGCTCGAAGCCATGCCCGTCCATCAGTTTGTGGACTTGATGGTGTAAAGGGGCAACGGGCATGACGTGCGTTCAGACGATAGGAAAGGCGCTGTTCGACGCCGGTTGGACGAGTCGCATCAACGTAGCCCACTTCATGGCTGACCCGATGACGCTAGACGGTGCCTGGCGTCAGTGGCGGCGCCAGATGCCAGTGCTTTACAACGTCGAAGCCGCATCGTCTGGTACTGTGGACCTCCATCGAAATCCACGTAACCAATGAAGTGTCGGACTCCGTTTTCGAACCCTATATCCAACGCTGGCACCTGACGCCGGACGGCGCACCTTTCGCGTCGCTCGGCGGACTTCTGCTGCCCGTGCATCGGGCCGGTACGCCCGCGATCCTCAAGATTTCGCGCTCCCCTGAAGAAGTCGCGGGCGGTCAGCTCATGGCATGGTGGCAAGGCGATGGCGCGGCGCCCGTGCTTGAGATCGAAGGCGAGGCGTTGCTGATGGTCCGGGCGCAGGGTGAGGCCTCGCTCACGCAGATGGTCAGGGACTGCCGAGACGACGATGCGACACGAATTCTGTGCGAAACGGTGGCGCATTTACATCGGCCGCGTCTGGCGCCTGGACCGGCGCTAACACCGCTTCCCGAGTGGTTCCACTCGCTGCTCAATCTTCCGGAAAATTCACCGGACGTTCTGAAACGTAGTGCTCAGACTGCCCGCATGCTGCTCGACACGACGACGCATACCGTCGTGCTGCATGGTGATATCCACCATGCCAATGTGCTCGACTTCGGCACGAGGGGCTGGCTCGCCATCGACCCGAAAGGGCTTCGCGGCGAGCGCGGTTTCGACTACGCGAACCTCTTCTGCAATCCCGATGTAGAGATGGCGCGCAAGCCCGAAGTCTTCGCCCGACGCGTCGACATCGTGACGCGAACGGCCGCCATCGACCCGCGACGTCTACTGCAATGGGTGCTGGCGTGGGCGGGACTATCGGTCGTCTGGATGCTCGAGGACGACCACGGGCAGCTTAATGGGGAGGCCGAAGGCCGTCTGGACGTCGCGCGACTGACGGCTGCCGCGCTGGACGCCTGATCGCTTCATCTCACTGCGCTGAAGCTTCGTTATCCGCCACGCCAGCGTTGCGGCGAACGCCACCCACCCAGTGAAGCGCGAGGGCCAGCACGCCGAGCGCAATGCCCAAGCTTACGACGCCCGTCCATCCGAAGCGCGCCATCAGCCATCCACTCACTGTCGCACCCACTGCGCCGCCAAAGAACGTCGCCGTCATATAGAGACTGTTGATTCGCCCTTGCGCTTTCGGGTCGACCGCGAAAGCGCGCGTCTGATTGGACACAAGACCTGCCTGCACGCCGATGTCTAGCACGATCACCCCGATCACGAGCCACGCCAGCGAGGCGTTCGCACCTCCGAGCAGCACGTAGCTGAGCGTGACGATCCCGATGCTCACCCCGACCACACCGCGCGGCCCCAGCTTGTCGGTCGCGCGTCCACCAAACGACGCAGCGAATGCACCGGCCGCGCCGATGATGCCGAATGCGCCCGCCCACGCGCTGCCGAGATGCCAGGGCCCGTCGGCGAGCAGTGCCGCCAGATTTACCCAGAACGCGTTGAAGCAGGCCCAGAGCAGCGCCTGAATCATCATCGACTCGCGCAGGGGACGATGGTCGCGAGCCAACGGCCACAGGGACGCCAGCAGACGGCCATACGAAAGATCGGTGCTGGGACGCCCCTTCGGTAACAACATCGCGGCGGCGATCCACACCGGGATCATGAAGGCCGCTTCCACGCCGTAGACGGCGCGCCATCCGAACCCTTCACCGACAATGCCCGCAATCGTTCGTCCGAGCAGAATCCCGATCATGATGCCGCTCACGACGGTGCCCACCGCCCGGCCGCGCTGACTGGGCGCCGACATGACGGCGGCGAACGGCACCAGTTGCTGCGGCACACAGCACACGATCCCCAGACCGAACGACGCGCCGATCAACGCCCAGATGCCCGGTGCAAATGTCGCGGCCAGCGCGAAGCAGAAGGCCAGCGCAATTTGCACGAGCACGAGTTTGCGGCGGTCGTACCGGTCGCCCAGCGGCAGCAACAACGCGAGCCCGCCGGAGAAGCCGAGTAGCGCGGCGGCTGCGACGAGATCCACCGTGCCGAGATCGACGCGCATGTCCGAAGCAATCAACGGCAGGATCGGCTGTGTGCAGTAGATGTTGGTGACGACCGCGCCAGCAATCGCGCCCATCATCACAATCTTGCTGCGCGAGGCGATCTCCTGTGCCGCTTGTGGCGGGGCGGTGGTGGCGGACGAGGCGGTGGGGGAATTGGGTGGACGCACGATGCTCTCCTGATATGACGATGACCGGTGCGGGAAGGGGCGGTGTCTTGCGACGATCGTGCCTCACCCGCTCAGGTCTCGACATTACGTGGTTGCATCCATGTAGAGAATCCATCAAGATCAGGAATCATCTTTCCAAAATTTGGTAGGGTCTATGAATCGACTCGAATCCATGTCGATCCTGATCGCGGTGGTCGATGCGGGCAGTTTGTCGGCCGCAGCACGCGGACTCGGCATGCCGCTGGCGACCGTCAGCCGTAAAGTCGGGGAACTGGAAGCGCATCTGAAAACGCGGCTCCTGCATCGCACGACGCGTCAGTTGTCGCTCACAGAAGCCGGGAGTACGTACGTGGCCGCGTGTCGCAGAATTCTCGAAGAGATCGGCGAAGCGGAGCGCACGGCGACGGGCGAATATGCCACGCCGAAAGGCGAACTGGTGCTGACCGCGCCCGTCGTGTTCGGTCGTCTGCACGTGCTGCCGGTCGTGGCGGAATTCCTCGCGCAGTACCCGGAGATCGACGTCAGTCTCCTGCTGACCGACCGCGTCGTACATCTGATGGACGAGCAGGCGGATGTGGCACTGCGCATCGGTCACTTACCGGATAGCTCGATGGTGGCGTCGCGCATCGGAACTGTGCGACGTGTCGTCTGCGCCAGTCCGAACTATCTGGAGACGCATGGCGAACCGAAGAAGCCACACGACCTCGCCGGTCATGCGTGCATTACGTTCGAGGTGCTGGCGTCGCGCCGTGCGTGGGAGTTCGGCGAGGGACGAACCGGGCAGTCGGTGCCGATTCGCTCGCGGCTGGCGGTGAATACCGCCGAAGCGGCGATCTCGGCGGCGGTGCTCGGTGTGGGTTTCGTGCGGGTGTTGTCGTATCAGGTGGCGCAAGCCGTGCGTGACGATGCACTGCGCGTGGTGCTGGACGACTTTGAGGCCACCCCGCTCCCCGTCAATCTGGTGCACAAGGGACAAACGCCGTTGCCCCTGAAGTTGCGTGCATTTCTCGACTTTGCGGTTCCACGCTTGCGGGCGCGGATCGCCTGATCCTTGCGCTCAACCCTTGTGCGTATAACGCAGTCGCGCCATCTGTTCGGCGCTGTCGGTCAGCAGACCGGCTGCGTCGGCAATGGCTTTCTCCAGGGTGGTCGGACCGAACGTCAGCGAGAAGCAGCCTGAGAAAACGCGCGACAGACTCTCCAGCGCCGTGCGGTCGATGGCGCCTGAGAGTAGCGACGCCGTCGCACCGGCCTTGATGGCCACCTGTGCCGCGATCATCGGCGTCTTGCCCGACAACGTCTGACCGTCGCTGCGGCCTTCGCCGGTGATCAGCCAGTCGGCGCCTTCCACCGCTTGCGGCAGTCCCACGCGCTCGGCCACTACTTCCGCGCCCGAGCGGAACTGTGCGCCCAGCAGATGCAGCGCGAAACCCAGCCCGCCCGCTGCCCCGGCGCCCGCGCGGCTCGCGGCTTCGCTGGCGTTGAACGCGCGGTGTGCGTGACCGGCGAAGTGGGCGATGGCGCGGTCGAGCGGTTCGACCTGCGCTTCGCTCACACCCTTTTGCGGGCCGAAAATCGCTGTCGCGCCTTGCTGGCCATTCAGCGGATTGTTGACGTCCGACATGGCGACCAGTTCGCAATCCTTCAGACGTGCATCGAGTCCGTTCAGATCGATCGACGCCACGCGATGCAGTGCCGCCGGGACCGGTTGCACTTCTTCTCCGGCTTCGTCGAGCAAGCGCGCACCGAGGCCGACAAGCAGACCCGCGCCGCCATCGTTAGTGCTACTGCCGCCCAGACCGATCAGCACGCGGCGCGCACCGGTGTCGAGCAGGGCACGCAGCAACTCGCCAAGCCCGACCGTCGAGCGCTCGGCCACCGGCGTCTGCATGCCGACCGGATCGGTAATGCTCACGACGTTGGCGCTTTCCAGCACGCCCGTACCGTCGGGCATGACACCATACTCGGCCATCACCGACGCCTTGCCCGCACCACGCACGGACAACGGTACGCGTCGCCCGCCTGCGGAAAGCAGGGCGTCGAGCGTACCCTCGCCGCCGTCGGCCATCGGGCGCAAGCGCAGATCGGCCTGCGGCAGCACGCGGGCGATGCCTGCGGCGATGGCTTGCGCCACTTCAGGCGCGCTTAGCGAACCTTTAAACGAATCGGGGGCGATGACGATGATCGGGGCTTGCGCATTGCTGGACATGGAAATCGGGACAGTCGCAAAAAGTGAAACGGGTTGGCTGGCGTCACGCGTGCTCGCTGTCCGCTTGTTGTTATCGCTTATGGCGCTCCGGCGAGGCGGTGAGTTATCCGCAAACCGGTGGCAGAGCACACGCTGACTCGCTGCCGGATGGGGCGCGAGGCGGTGCGGCGAGTGTGACAGAAACCAGCAATATACGCGATTCGGGCCTGCGCGCATTGCGCGAATTGCCATGCTATGAATAACGCGAGTAAGATGAGCGCCAACTGGCGGCACGTCGCCCGATAGGCTACAAGGCCCGTGTAATCGAAGCGCGGGACATGTGCGGGTGAGTGCCGTGCCGGTCGTCTTACAGATCGCGATTTGGCGGTATTCGGGACGACGGGGCGACCAACAAGACCAAGACGGCGCGCGCGATGGCTTCGCACGGATGCATCAAGACATCCTCTGGCCACCGTACCATCGCGCGCCGGGATCAGATACCAGCATGTGTGGAGCGGGGCAATGGACCGGGGCATCAACACGAATTCCGACAAGGCGCGCGGGGCGAAGCGTCGTGTGGCCAGCGCGCTCGCTGCGGCGGGCCTCACGTTCGCGGCACTGCTCGCCGGGTGCGCGCAAACCGCTCCCGTCGCCGCGCATGACGATCCGCCTGTGGGCAGCGTCGCCGATGTGGCCCCGGAGAACGTCAAAGTCGAGACCTTGCCCGCGTACCGCGACACCATCGACGACGCGCGGGGCAACGGCGCCGTGTGGCAGGGATCGTCGAAGAAGGCTTTTGCGCGCGTGAGCGCCTGCACGGCCCGGTTGTGGAAGAAGCAACTGCCTTACGCGCGTTTGCAGCGCGTGAAGGCGGGCTCAGGCCAGACCCTCGAACTCTCCTCGAACGACGACGGCATTCTCGCCATCCTCGACCTCGCACCGCGCAAGCCGGGTAGTGAAGGCTCGCTCTATCTCGGTTCGACCGGCCCGCAATCGCTCGCCGACGCCGTGCGCCAGTGCCTTTGAGCGCATGACCGGACACACGCCGGTCACGGTGGTGTCATACAACGGCGGGGTATCATGACGGCGAACGCGCAGCCAGCCGGGCTGCGCGATGGTTTTTCTTTGCGCGTGTGTGCCGATGTCTCATTCCGAATCCGCCGAATCCGTTGATATCTCCGAAGCTCCGATCGCGGCGGGCGCAACTGGCGATGCGGGCCATGCGTCGCTGAACCCGCGTCAGCAGGCGCTTTTCGACGCGGTGCGCCGCGACGGCTTTCTCACGGTCGACGAACTTGCTGCCCGCTTCGACGTCACCCCGCAAACCATCCGGCGCGACATCAACTTCCTCGCCGAACGCAAATGGGTGCGTCGCTATCACGGCGGTGTCGGCTTACCCGGCGGCGCTGAGAACGAAGCTTACGACGCACGTCAGACGCAACTGGCCGACGAAAAGCGCCGCATCGCCGTGCGCCTCGCCGAGCAAATCCCCGATCACGCCTCCCTCTTCATCAATCTGGGCACCACGACGGAAGCTGTGGCGCGAGCGTTGTCGCGTCACCGGGGATTGCGCGTCATTACGAACAACCTGCATGTAGCTGCCATGATGAGCGGCTATGCCGACGCTGAAGTCATCGTCACGGGCGGCGTGGTGCGCGCCCGGGATCAAGGGGTGACGGGCGAGGCCACGCTCGATTTCATCCGCCAGTTCAAGGTCGACTTCGGCATCGTAGGTATCTCCGCCATCGATGCCGACGGGACGCTGCGCGACTTCGATTACCGTGAAGTGCGTGTGGCCGAGGCCATCATCGCGCAGTCGCGCACCGTGTTTCTGGCGGCCGATCACAGCAAGTTCGGACGCCCGGCGCTGGTGAGGCTGGGGCATCTCTCTCAGGTCGACGCGCTGTTCACCGATCGTCCGGTGCCCGCGAGTATGGATGCCGTGATCGCCGAGGCCGGCACGCTGGTTCACGTCGCGGATTGATCGCTGGCGCGAATTCGCACATCGCACCGATGAAATGTGCGAATTCGAAACCAGTGACGCGTGATATGTTAAAATTCGAATATTGATGTTCGGAATCGAACATTCTCGAACTTTCCTGATTTGACCCCCATCGCTGGGAGTAACACGTGCAGACACCCGTTCAAACGCCATCGGACAACGGCTCGGCCCCTTTGGCGTCGGCCCCCACTTCTGCCCCGTACGATCTGCTGGTCGTGGGCGGCGGCATCAACGGCACCGGCATCGCGCGTGACGCTGCCGGTCGCGGTCTGCGTGTGTTGCTCGTCGAGCAGGACGATCTGGCGTCGCACACGTCGTCGGCCAGCACCAAGCTGATCCACGGCGGTCTGCGCTATCTCGAGTACTACGAATTCGGACTGGTGCGCAAAGCGTTGCAAGAGCGCGAAGTGCTGCTGCGCGCGGCGCCTCACATCATGTGGCCGCTGCGTTTTGTCATGCCGCACATGCCGAACCTGCGTCCCGCCTGGATGATCCGCGCGGGGCTGTTTCTTTACGATCATCTGGCGCGTCGTGAAATTCTGCCCGGCTCGCGTGGCATCGACCTGCGTCAGCATCCGGCGGGCGCGCCGTTGCGTGAGGACCTGACGCGCGGTTTCGTCTACTCGGACGGCTGGGTGCAGGACGCGCGACTGGTGGTACTCAACGCGCAGGACGCCGCCGAGCGAGGCGCGACCATTCTTACGCGCACGCGCCTGGTGGGCGCGGAGCGCGGCGAGCACTCGTGGACGGCGCAACTGGAGACGATTACCGGCGAGCGTCAGACCGTGCGGGCGCGCGCCATCGTCAATGCAGCGGGGCCGTGGGTCGGTCATCTGCTGAGTGACGTGCTGCGTCAGCCCGCAACGCATCGCATCCGCAACGTCAAGGGCAGTCACATCGTGACGCGCAAGTTGTTCGATCACGACCACGCCTATATTTTCCAGAACCCCGACAAGCGCATCATCTTCGCCATTCCGTACGAGCGCGATTTCACGCTGATCGGCACGACCGATCTGGAGTATCTCGGCGATCCGGCGAAGGTCGAGATCAATGAAGACGAGATCGCTTACCTCTGCAAGTCCGCCAGCGAGTACTTCACCAAGCCGATCATGCCCGTCGATGTCGTGTGGACGTATGCGGGCGTGCGTCCGCTGATGGAGGAGGACGTGTCGAATCCGTCGGCCGTCACGCGCGATTACAAGCTCGAACTCGACGCCCCCGGCACGCGCGCGCCGCTGCTCTCCGTGTTCGGCGGCAAGATCACTACGTACCGGCGTCTTGCGGAAGAGGCGATGTCGCATCTGCACGGCGCGCTGGGCTTCACGCATGGCGACTGGACGGCGGGCGCACCGCTGCCGGGCGGCGATATGGCCGAGCCCGACGCAGGCGTATTCGAGACCTCGCTACGCGCGCAGATGCCTTGGTTGCCGTCGTCGCTGGCTCAACGTTACGCGCACACCTACGGCACGCGCACGCATGTGCTGGTAGGCGACGCGAACTCGCTCGACGGTCTCGGCACCCGCATCTGCGGCGAGCTCTATGAGGCCGAATTGCGCTATCTGGTGCAGTACGAGTGGGCGCGCACCGCGCAGGACGTCCTGTGGCGCCGTACGAAACTCGGTCTGCACGTCGGCAAGGAAGGGGAGGCCAGCGTCGAGCAATGGTTTGCCCGGCATCTGGAGATGGCCGCCTGAGTCCGTTCGGAAGTCATCGCACTATCGCAACATCGCATTAGCAAGACTAAAAAAGCTGCATCAAGGAGACGAATGCAATGGCAGGAGGCGCCTACATCCTCGCGTTCGATCAGGGCACGACGAGCTCGCGAGCGCTGCTGTTCGACCGCGACGGTCACGTCGTCTCGACCGCGCAGAAGGAGTTCCGTCAGATTTACCCGCATCCGGGCTGGGTCGAGCACGATCCACGTGAAATCTGGGCGACGCAAGCTGGCGTCGCCGCCGAAGCGCTCACGCATGCGGGCGCAGGGGGCAGAGACATCGCCGCCATCGGTATCACGAATCAGCGCGAGACGACCATCGTGTGGGATCGTCGCACGGGCGAGCCGGTGTACAACGCGATCGTCTGGCAGGATCGCCGCACGGCCGATTTCTGCGACGCGTTGCGTGCGCAAGGCAACGAGGCGCTTGTCGCGCAGCGCACGGGTCTGCGCATCGATTCGTACTTCTCCGGCACCAAGATCCGCTGGATTCTCGATAACGTCGACGGCGCACGTGAGGCAGCCGAAGCGGGGCATCTCGCGTTCGGCACCGTCGACAGCTGGTTGGTGTGGCATCTGACCGGCGGCAAGCTGCACGTGACCGACGTGTCGAATGCGTCGCGCACGATGCTCTTCAACATCCACTCGCTCGAATGGGACGACGAGCTGCTGGCGCTGCTCGACGTGCCGCGCAGTATGCTGCCCGAAGTCCGTTCGTCGAGCGAAGTCTATGGACACACGGCTACACCGTTGTTCTCAGCACCCGTGCCGATTGCAGGCATCGCGGGCGATCAGCAGGCGGCGTTGTTCGGACAGATGTGCCTGTCGCCGGGTATGGTGAAGAACACCTACGGCACTGGCTGCTTCATGGTGATGAACACTGGCGACAAGCCGCAGGCGTCGAGCCATAACCTGCTGACGACGGTCGCCTGGAAGATCGGCAATCGTGTGGACTACGCGTTGGAGGGCAGCATCTTCATCGGCGGCGCGGTGGTGCAGTGGCTGCGCGACGGGTTGGGCATCATCCGTCATTCGCGCGATGTCGAAGCGCTCGCCACCAGCGTGCCCGATGCCGACGGCGTCGTGCTCGTGCCCGCGTTCGCCGGACTCGGCGCACCGCACTGGCAACCGCGCGCACGCGGCACGCTGTTCGGTGCGACGCGGGGCACGACCGCTGCGCACGTGGCGCGTGCCGCGCTCGACAGCATTGCGTTCCAGACGCTCGACGTGCTGCGTGCGATGGAAGCCGACGCCGGTCTGCATGTCTCGGAATTGCGTGTGGACGGCGGCGCTGCGGCTAACGATCTGCTGATGCAATGGCAGGCCGATCTGCTCGGCGCGGACGTTGTGCGTCCCAAGGTGATCGAGACGACGGCCGCAGGCGCGGCGTACCTCGCGGGACTAGCGGTGGGGTATTGGCCGGACATCGACACGTTGCAGCGTCAATGGCAATTGCAGCGGCGCTTTTCGCGCAAGTTGTCCGAGGACGACGTCACACGCGCGGTGGCCGGTTGGCAGCGCGCGGTGCGTGCGGCGAAGGTCTGGGCGGAAGATAGCTGAGAAAGGCAGCTGAACAGAAAAGCAGGCGCACCGCGCTCGCGGGCGCCTGTCGGACACGAAGTCACCTGACGAGGGAAGACTTCAGACGCAAAACGCATCGACGCATAACCGCTTTGAGTTTTGACGCTTCAACGCAGCGCTCGCCCGGGCGCGACATGACGACGGTCTCCGGCGGCGTCATGCCGACGGTGCCGCCAGCTCGCACATCGTTCGCGGGGATGACGTCGGGCCGACTTGGCAGGACTCGCAGGCGCGAGCGACCTGACGCAGGGACTTAGGGCGCAAGGCCCGGTGCGGCGCATTTGCATGATCCTCTCCCCGAATGTTCCCAACGCACGATCCGTCTCTTGATACGACGGTCACTGGTGCAATCCGTCCGCACCCGGGGCGCTCCCGGCGAGGGGATAGGCATCGGGCGTGCCGGGGCCATGTGGCGTGCATGGCTTGATTCCCGAGGCGGTCGGCCAGGCGAAGAGACTTCCCCGAGGGCGGACGGCTTGCCTCCTCCTTAATGCGAGAACCGTGCCAAAGCGCGCAACCCTTTGAATCGACAGGAGAGTTCGAGGAATGAAACGGGGGATTTGCCGCTATGCAGCGAAAAACGTTTCAGGAATGAACGAAGACGCCCCGAGGGGCGGTGAAGGAAAATTCGTGACACGTCTGACGGCAATTTAGGCAATGCACTTGACAGCCAATGCCGACGGGCGATTGCGCCGCCGACATGGCACTTATGCATAGGGTTATCAACAGTTGCTGTGGATATCCTTGCCGTCAGAGGTAAGGTTCGTTGCGAACTCAGGCCGCTGGTTTCTGGCCGACGGTAAACGTGATTTCGCCGACACCGGCCACACCGGCGCTCACCTTGTCGCCCGGCTCCAGCGGGCCGACGCCAGCAGGCGTGCCGGTGAAGATCAGGTCGCCAGCGGCAAGCTTCACGCTGCGCGAGATCTCGGCGATCAGGTCGGGCACCGACCAGATCAGCTCGTTGAGATCGCCGGTCTGACGGTTTTCACCGTTCACGTCGAGCCACACACGGCCTTCGTTCGGATGGCCGACGTCGCCCACGGCGTGCAGAGGGCCGCACGGTGCCGAGGCGTCGAACGCTTTGCCCCAGTCCCACGGGCGGCGCGTGTCCTTCGCCTGCTGTTGCAGATCGCGACGCGTCAGATCCACACCAACGCCATAACCCCACACCAGCGACAGCGCGTCGCCCGCATCCACGTTCTCGCCGTCGGCACCGATGGCGACCACCAGTTCGATCTCGTGGTGCAGCTCACTGGTGAGCGGCGGGTAGGGCAGCGTGCCCTCGGCGGCGACCACGGCGTCGGCGGGCTTCATGAAGAAGAACGGCGGCTCGCGGTCCGGATTGCTACCCATTTCGCGGGCATGCGCGGCGTAGTTGCGGCCCACGCAGAACACGCGGCGCACGGGGAAACGGGCATCGCTGCCAGCAACAGCGACCGACGCCTGGGGCGGGGCCGAAATAACGAATTGGCTCATGAGAAGACTCTCGACTGATATGAGACGAATACCGACAACAAACACAAAACCATAACAAAACAATAAACGCCGTCCGGCAATCAAATGCCTGACGACGTGGGAAATTCCGATCCTACGCGCTGTGCGCCGACTACTTGGCGAACACCTGCGACATATCCGCGAACGCCTTGAACTCCAGCGCGTTGCCCGACGGGTCGTAGAAGAACAACGTCGCCTGTTCGCCGACCTGCCCCGCGAAGCGGATATGCGGCTCGATCACGAAGCGGGTACCGGCGGCGCGAAGGCGATCGGCCAGTGCGTGCCACGAAGGCATATCAAGGATAACGCCGAAATGCGGAACGGGAACCTCGTCGCCGTCGACCGGGTTCGTGATGCGCTTGCCTGCCTCGTCGGGCGAGAGGTGCGCGACCAACTGATGGCCGAAGAAGTCGAAGTCGATCCAGTGGTCCGAGCTGCGGCCCTCGGCACAGCCCATCACGTTGCCGTAGAACTGGCGGGCGGCGTCGAGATTGTGGACGGGGAAGGCGAGATGGAACAGCGGCGTTGCCATGAGAGTCTCCGGTGCAATGTGGGGTTGAATTCGGGGGCCGGTTTTTCGGTGCAATGCCCCGTGTCATGGCGCGTCACCTGTGTGCGCCGATTTCCGGTAAATTCTATCTATCGATAAAAATAATTAAAAACGAATAATTCGGCTACTCAGCAACAAAATTTTCGATTCATGATCCGTTACCTCAAAACCTTTGTCACGGCAGCCGAAACCGCGTCGTTCTCCGCAGCGGGCGCGCGTCTCGGACTGACACAGTCGGCGGTGAGCGCGCAGATCCAGCGTCTGGAAGACGACCTCGGCGTGCAGCTCTTCGAGCGCACCGGACGCGCCGTGTCGCTCTCCGACGATGGCCGTCGTCTGCTGTCGCAGGCGCAGGGTGTGATCGCGGGCTACCAGTCCATGCGCGGCGAGGCGGGCGCGTTCGGGGGGCAGGCAGCGCTCGCACCGATCAACGTCGGTGCGATTCTGACCGTGCAGTTGGGACTACTGCCGGGCGCAGTGCAGCGCTGGACGTCGCTTGGGGCCATGCCCCATCTGAACATCGTGCCAGGGATGTCGGTGCAACTGCTGGCTCAACTCGATGCCCGGGAACTGGATCTGGCCGTGATGATTCGTCCGCGCATCGGTGTGCCTGTGGACATGAAGTGGCTCACGCTGATGCACGAGCCGTATGTGGCCATTGCGCCGAAAGGCACGCGCGGAACGGTCGCCGACTGGAGTGCGATGCTGCCGTTCGTGCGCTACAACCGGCGCTCGTACGGCGGCGATCTCGTCGAGCGGTACCTGCGACGGCATCGGCTCTGGGTGCGTGAGGGTGTGGAGCTGGACGAGCCGGAAGTCATTCTGCGCATGGTGCGCGCGGGGTTGGGCTGGTCCATCGTGCCCGCTACGCTCATCGGTTTGCCGGTCGATGCAGATACGAAGCGCCCGACACCGAAGTCCGGCAAGTCCGGGGGCGCTGGCGTTCAGGTGCTGCCGCTGTCTGGCGCGCCGCTCACGCGTGAGCTTGGGGTGCTTGCGCGTCAGTCGGCACTCAAGCGTGCGCCGGTCAATGCGTTGATGAAATGCCTCAGTGAGGAGGCGGCGTCGCGGGGTTAATCGGTGCATGGGACGTGTCGCCCGTACTGGCGTTGCCATCGCTATCGGCAGACGGCACGATAACCGCGCCCCCCAGCGCTTGCCAAAGCGCCGCAGTATCGGCCAGCCGTGCGCCTTGCGTTTCCAGCCGGGCACGGGTGGCGTCAAGCGCCTGACGTTGCGCATCGAGCAGGGCAAGGTGACTGATGCCACCAGCGCGATAGCGGGCCTCGGCGATGCGGTAAGCGTTCTCGGTCCGTTGCGCAGCATCCGCCTGTGCGACCAGCTTGTCGGCATCGGCGTCGAGCGCGCGCATCGCATCGGCGACTTGCGCGAGGCCGAGCAGCACCGTGTCCTGATATGACGCCAGCGCTGCGTCATACGCGGCCACCGCCGAGCGACGTTGCGCGCGCAACTCACCGCCACGCAAGAGCGGTTGCAGCAGGTTCATTCCGATATTCCAGATGTTGACGCCGTTGCCCAGATCGGCGGTGCGCATTCGTTGCGTGCCGAAACTCCCGGACAAGGTGAACTGCGGATACAGATTCGCGGTTGCGACGCCCACGTCGGCGCTGGCCTTATGCAATAGCGCCTGCGCGGCGCGGATGTCGGGGCGTCGGCTGACCAGCGTCGAGGGCAGCGATACCGGCACCGTTTGCGGCAGTTGCAATGCCGTGAGGTCGATCGTCGGCGATGTGAACGCGCCCGGCGGCTGACCGACCCAGCGTGCCAACTGATGGTCGTACTGCGCGATTTGCTGACGAAGGGGCGGCAATTGCGCCGACGTTTGTGCGACCAGCGCCGCCTGATTCTGGACGTCGAGCGTGGCGACGCCGCCAGCCCGTTCCCGCGCGCGCGTGATGTCGAGTTGCTGGCGCTGTGCGCTCAGCATGCCGTCCAGCGCGGCGAGTTGGGCGCGGGCGCTGGCCTGTCGCAACGCGGCCGTCACCACATTGCCCGCGAGCGAGAGGCGGGCGGCGTCGCGTTCGAAGCGTTGATAGTCGATTTGCGCGGCAAGCCCTTCGAGCGCACGACGATTGCCACCGAAGACGTCGAGCGTGTACGACACATCGACGCTCGCGTTGTAGAGCGTAAACGGGCCGGGACTCGGCACGCTGGTGATGCCGAACGACGCGAGATCGACCTGCTCGCGCGTGCCGGAGATCTTCAGATCGGCCGACGGCAGCAGGCGCGCGCCCGTCTGCGCGCGATAGTCCTCCTGCGCCTGACGCAGCTTCGCTTCCGCTTGCCGCAGCGTCGGACTGTCGGCCAGCGCCTGCGCAACGAGCGCGTTCAGCGCGGGCGAGCCGAAGCGCGTCCACCATTCGGCGGGCACGTCGTCGCCGGTGGTCAGCGTCTGGGGTTCGCTCTGATGGGTGACGTCCCCCGAAGCTCCCGCCGTCGTGACCGGTTGTACCCCGCTGGTGTACTGCGCGACGGCAGGGCTATCGGGCGTGCGAAAGTCGGGGCCGACGGCGCAGGCCGACAGCGCACCGGTCAGCCCGATCAACAGACCGAGTTTGAGCGGTGCGAAGCGAGGGAACTGAGGGCGGATGGCGCGCATGGAGCTAGTCGAGCGTTCGTTTATAGAACCTGACGGCGACCGTCATGAGCACGGCGCAGAAGACGAGCAGCGGCCACAGGTCGTGCCAGGCGTCGGCCCAGCCATTGCCTTTGAGCAGAATGCCGCGAATGAGCCGGTTGAAGTACGTAAGCGGCAGCACGTTGCCGATCGCCTGCGCCCACGCGGGCATGCCGCGAAACGGAAACATGAAGCCGGAGAGCAGCATGTTCGGCAGAAAGTAGAAGACCGTGAGCTGCATCGCCTGCAACTGATTCTGTGCGAAAGACGACAGTGCGATGCCGACCGTCAGATTGGCGGCGATGAAGACGAGCGCCGACAGATAGATCGCGATCACGCTGCCTTCGAACGGAACGTGAAACACGAAGCGCGCCGCGATCAGAATGATGCTCGCCTGAATCAGACCGATGGCGATATACGGCACGATCTTGCCCGTCATGACCTCAATGGGCAGCACCGGTGTGGCGAGCAGATTCTCCATCGTGCCGCGCTCGCGTTCGCGCACGATGGCCAGGCCGGTCATCATCGCGAGCGTCATCGTGAGGATCACGCCCATCAGCCCGGGAATGATGTTGTATTGCGTGATGCCCTCGGCGTTGTACAACCGGTGGACCTGAACGTCGAAGGGCGCGTTGCCGGATGACGAGCCAGACCCGCCCAGCGACGCCAGCGGCCCCGTCAGATCCTTCTGCGTGACGGACTGGGCGATGGCGGGCAGCGCACCGAGCGCCGAGGCCATGGCCATCGGGTCGGTGGCGTCGGCCTCGACGAGCAGCGCGGGGCGCTCGCCGCGCAGCAGGCGGCGTGTGAAGTCGGTCGGAATGTTGAGCACGAACTGCACACGGCCCTGCGCCAGGGCCGCGCGTCCGGCCTCTTCGCTCGTGAGTGTTTCGGTAAAGCGGAAGTAGCCCGAGTGCTGCATGGCGGCGGTGAAGCTGCGGGTGAATTCGCTGTCATCGTGCATCAGCACCGCGGTGGGCATGTGCTTCGGGTCGGTGTTGATGGCGAAGCCGAAGAGTGTCAGCTGCACGAGCGGGACGGCGACGATCATGGCGAACGTCACCCGGTCGCGGCGCAACTGGAGGAACTCCTTGCACACGATGCTCCACCAGCGCGCGACGGAGAAGCCCAGCGGTGCGCTCATGGACCGTCTCCGAAGTTGTCTTTCGCGTGACTCATCAGATAGATGAAGACGTCTTCGAGACTCGTCTCGATGGGCGTCGCACGCAGTCCTCGCTCGGTCTCAAGGCGACGCAGGAGTTTCTCCAGTGCGTCGGCGTCGGTCCCGCTCACATGCAAGGCGCTGCCGAACGCGACCGTCTGCGCCACGGCCGGTTGTTCGCGCAACTCCCGAGCGAGATCGACAAGGTCGTCGCCATGCACCGTCCGCGTCGACAGATGCTGGCTTTCGATGACCTCGGTCGCCGAGCCTTGCGCGAGCAGTTCGCCGTACGAGATGTAGGCCAGCTTGTGGCAGCGTTCCGCCTCGTCCATGTAATGCGTGCTGACGAGCACCGAAATGCCTTGGGCCGCCAGTTCGTGCAGTTCCTCCCAGAAGTCGCGCCGTGCGGTCGGGTCGACACCTGCGGTCGGTTCGTCGAGCAGCAGCACTTGCGGCTCGTGCAGCATGCACGCCGCGAGCGCGAGTCGTTGCTTCCATCCCCCTGAAAGCGCGCCGGTCAGTTGCTTCGCGCGCGCTTTGAGTCCAAGGCGCTCGATGGCGTGTTCGACGGCCTCGCGCCGATTGGGCATGCCGTAGACACGGGCGACGAAATCGAGGTTCTCGCGGATCGTGAGGTCTTCCCAGTACGAGAAGCGCTGCGTCATGTAGCCCACGTGCCGTTTGATCTGTGCGGACTCGCGCACGATGTCGAAGCCGAGGCACGTGCCGCTGCCCGAGTCGGGCGTGAGCAGGCCGCACATCATGCGAATGCAGGTCGTCTTGCCGCTGCCGTTCGGTCCGAGAAAGCCGAAGATCTCACCGCGTCGCACCTGCATCGACAGGTCCTTGACGACATGTTTGTCGCCGAAGTGTTTGTTCAGGCCGCGCACGTCGATGGCGAGCGTGTGGTCGTCCTGCTGGGCGTTTTGCCGTCCTCGCTCGGGTGACGACGCGTTTCGCTGCGCGGCGGCATGATCCGCGTTGTGAGAGGTGGTCATCGGCGCGTCACCTGCACGGGCTGGCCCGGGTTCAGCTTCACGGCGTCCGCCGCAGCCGGATGTGCCTCGATCATGTAGACGAGTTTGTCGCGCGTGTCGTTGCTGTAAATGACGGGCGGCGTGTATTCCGCCTGATTGGCGACGTAGGTCACGCGCGCATCCACACCCGCACCGCAACCGTCGCAGGCGATGTGCACGGTCTGCCCGGCGCGCAGTTCACCGAGTGCCGCTTCGGGCACGAAGAACCGCACCTTGATGTTCGCAGGTGGCAGCAGACGCACCACAGGACTGCCCGCCGCCACCCATTCGCCGACGCGGTACATCGTGTCGTAGACGCGACCGGCGGCGTTTGCGACGGCGTGCTTCTGCGAGAGTTGCCAGTCGGCCTGCGCGAGCGATGCGCGTGCTACGTCGACCTGTGCCGCTTGCGACTGGCGCTGTGCCTCGCGGCCGGGCAGACGGGCGACGGCCAGACTGGCCTGCAATTCCTGCACGCGCGCGGTGGTGGTGCGGGCGTCGGCACGGCTGGCTTCGAGTTGTTCGCGGGAGATGCCACCGGCGGCGTATTGCGCCTGATCGCGGTCGAATTGGCTGCGCGCCTTGTCGCGGGCGGCGATGGCCTGCGTTAGTTGGGCCTTTGAGACGTCGATTTCGTCGGGACGTTTGCCTGTGCCGAGATCGCGCAGTTGGGCCTCGGCGCTCGCGAGCGTCTCGCGCGCGTGGGCCTGCGCGGCACGTTCAAAGGTGGATTCGAGATCGAAGAGGGCATCGCCCGCTTTCACCGCCTGGCCGCGCGCGACGGCAAGCGACTGCAAGGTGCCCGCCTGCGAGGAGGCGACGTAGACGAACTCACCTTCGACATAGCCTTGCCAGGGCTCGGGGCCACGGTTGCCGCAACCGGCCAGCAGCGCGAGCGCAGCGAAGGCGGTCGAGCAAGCAAGGGTCATCGCGTTGATGCACATGCGTGGGAGTGCCCACATGGCGCGCCTCGTGCGTTGCGGTTGTCCGTCGCCACCTTATCGCAAAAGCTAGCCCGGCGGCAATCGGGGCGGGCCGTGTCCCGGTGTGCTCAGAACCGGCCTCACAACCGCGCTTACAACCGCGCTTACAACCGGGCTTACAACCGGGCGGCTGCATGCGGGCGATGTGACTCTCTGTTATTGTGCGCACATGTCCGGTGGCGCGGGGATGCGCAAAACATAGCGGCGCAGCGCTCCGGACCCAATGCATGGGAGCTTGATTGATATGTCTCACGACACGTTCGACGAAAACGACTGGAAGCGATTCCTGAAACACATCGGCGAAGATCCGGAACGTTCCGGTTTGCATGAAACACCGGCGCGGGTGCAAAAAGCGTGGCGTCAGTGGACGGCAGGTTACGGCCAGGATCCGGCTGAAGTGCTCAAGGTCTTCGAAGACGGGGCCGAGCAATACAACGAATTGATCGTGGTGCGCGGTATTCCGGTGTACAGCCACTGCGAGCACCATCTCGCACCGTTCTTCGGCAAGGCGACCATCGGCTATCTGCCCAACGGCAAGATCGTCGGTCTGTCGAAGCTCACACGTCTGGTCGATTGCTTTGCGCGTCGCCTGCAAGTGCAGGAGCGTCTGACGACGCAGGTCGCCGAAGCGCTGATGACGCACCTTCAACCGAAGGCCGTTGGTGTCGTGGTGTCGTGCCGCCATATGTGCATGGAGAGCCGTGGCATTCGCACGGCAGGCGAAGAGACGGTGACCTCGGCGATGCTCGGCGAATTGCAGCCCAATCTAGCGCTGCGCACGGAATTCCTAGCGCTCGCCCGTGAGAAGTAATCGTATGTAAGGCGGTGCCGGGTGAGTGCCGTTCCCCCCCACAAACGAAAGACGCCAGCAGCCTATTCGAACTGACCCCCAAGGGGTGGACATCGGTCCAGCCCTTGGGGGTTTTTCATGAGCAAGTGGTGACCTGTCAACGTTGACAGTTGTCGCGCGACGGTCGAGAAGGCGAAATGGAGATCCGATCGTCAATTCGGAGGTCCGTCATGAATGTCCGCGACAAATTCTCCACGCGCGATACCACTCGTCTTCCGGACGACACGTTGCCGCCTTTTGCGACGGCCGAGTTACCCAAGCCGATTGTCGAAGAAGCGGTAGGCGACATGCTCAATCCTGACGATGTCGACGACTTTGCCACTGTGACGGTCATGCCGTATGAAGGTATGACGTCCGGCGATATCGTGTGGATCTTCTTCGGGCAGGGCAGCGGCGGCGGCGAGGAAATCGACTACGTCCTGATTTCGGACAATCTGGTCGGCCGCTCGGTACGAATGGATGTGCCGAAGGAAAAGGTGTCGTTCTTCGATACGGCAACGGTGACGGTCTATTACGCGGTGCACCGGGATGGTGTGCTGTGGGCGCGCTCGGAAGACCTGGTCCTCAATGTCATGACGCCGATGCGCTGGCCTGCCCCGTATGTCGAGGAGGCCGTGGGGGATGACCTGCCCGAGGACGCGTTTGCGCGTGGGGTACGGACGGTCGTGCCACGGCATGAGGACATGCAAGCGGGCGACGTCATCAAGCTCTTCTGGGAGGGCGGGGGAAATCAATACACGGACAGCATTCCCATTTCTTCGCCGATAGACTTCCGGTTCCGCGTGCAGAAAGAAACGGTCGATCTGTGGATCGGCCAGACCGTGCAAATCTTCTACACGATCACGCGCGGCGCCACCGTCATTCACTCCGAAGTGCTGAATTTGCGCGTGGCCATTACCGAAACCTTGTTGCCAGCGCCTGTCATGGATCAGGTCGTCGACGGCAAGCTAAACCTGGCCGACGTGACTGACTTCGTCGACTTCCGCATACTGCCTTATGAGGGGATGCGTGCAGGCGACATCGTCTTCGTCGACCTCGGACCGGGGGAGGGTAATGGCGGCGCGACGGTCACGATTCAGGTGAGCCAAAACGGCGTGGGCCTTCCGCTGGAGGACGCTTTTGCGCGTCACGAGGTCGAGCGGTTCGTCGGCCAGACGGTAGCGGTGAAATATCGCGTCGAAGGCGTGACCGGTCACCGGGAGTCGGAAGCGTTGATGGTGGAGGTGATCGAGGCGGCGGCCACGTTGAATCCGCCCAACATCCCGGCGGTCAGCAACGGCGAGCTCGATCCACGTCAGGTATTGGGCGGCGCGCAGGTCGTCGTGCCGTTTGCCAGCCTCATGCAACAAGGCGACCGGGTTGTCCTGACGTGGGACTGCACCAAGGACGCAGGCGACTACACCGATACCAATTTTGTCGGAGGTGGCAACGGCGACATCCCATTCACGGTCCCATACGACATGATCGCGAAAGGTATCGACGGCACCGTTACAGTGACGTATGAACTGCTACGCGGCACCACCGTAATCGGCACCGGTTCGGCCATGGCATTCGTGATCAGACGGCCTGAACTGCCAGCCGTGGTACTGGTGGAAGCCGACGGCGGCAGTCTGGACCCCGATGATGTGCCTGCGCAAGGGGCGAGCGTCGAAATTGCGTCGACCGCGCTATTCGCGCTCGACGATGTCGTGACGCTCATCTGGAGAGGTACGACCGAGTACTCGACGTCTCATACGATCACGGCCGCCGATGTCGGGAGCAGCCTTGTGATGAAGGTGCCGAAGGCCCAAGTGGTAGAGAACATCGGTACGGTCGTCACTGTGTATTACACCATCCGACGAACGCTGACAGGAGACACCGAAGAATCGCCTCTCTCGGTTTATGAAGTGTATCGCGAGTCGGGCAGCGGCGGCTTGGTCGTCCTGGGTGCCCGTAATGGTGACGCGGACTATCGCGTCTCGGGCGCGGGACGGTATCTGCGCGCTGTGAGCGCCACGACGCGCAACGACATCGTGGCCGAGTGGCGATACGAGGGGGATATGACGTCCGAGTCAGGGGTGTCGTTCCTAGACAAAGAACCGTGGCGATTACTGCACGTGCGCGCCGGAGAAGTATCCATCTCGGTTCTCCCCCTGCATCTGGTCGGCTCCGGGTTGAATTTCTCCACCTCGGACGGAGCCGCCTCCTTTGCCGCGCTGCTGAGTACTGGTAGGCCGTATGCGTGGGCACATTTTGGTTATGGTGGGAACATTCCGATGGACGTCATGGGGATCGATGTCCAGGAAATTCACAGTACGCACTACGCGTTCGCCGCGCGTCGAAGTGATGGAGAAGTGCATATGTGGGGAGATCCATACCATGGCGGCGCGGTGGGGTACCGGCCTACCAACGTCATGCGGCTGGCGGGAAGTCAAGGCGCGTTTGCCTGCGTCAAGCACGATGGAATGCTTCTGGCTTGGGGCCGCGACAATATGGGTGCCACGTTGACGCAAGAAGCGATTGATGTACGCGACGCGCAAAGCATTGTCGCCGCAGGATGGGCATTTTGTGCTGTGCGCAAAACGGGCGATCTGGTGACGTGGGGGCGGGAGGAGTACGGTGGCGCGATTCCCGCAATGCTGAAGGCGGGGCCCTATGTGAGCGTGCGTGGCAACGGTTACGCCTTTTCTGCGTTGCGCGCCAACGGCACCGTTGTGGCCTGGGGCTATGATCTACTCAGCGGGAAGCTCTCGGAGGAGGTGGAGGCTGCGGACAACATTGTCGAGATCGCCGCCTCGACGCAAGCGGCATTTGCGGTGCTCACGTCAGAGCGCAAAGTCATGGCATGGGGGGGGCAAGGATTATGGTGGGGTGGTGCCGGACTTCATCAAGCAACTTGACGACATCGTCGAGATTGTAGGCATCGATCAAGCCTTCTGCGCCCGCCGTGAAGACGGCCGGATCGCGTGCTGGGGACACCGAGGCTATGGTGGCATTCTTCCGCCGGAGTATGAGTTTGAAAAATTCGTCCAGGTGACGGGGACGGCGGTGGCATTCGCAGGGCTCAAGGCCGATGGTACGGTGGTAACGTGGGGAGATGCAGAGCGTGGTGGCGACTCGTCGGCGGTGAAGGAGCGTTTGGTCGACATTCGGGCCGTCTACGCCAATAGTCAGGCATTCGCCGCGATCCCGGCAGGCGGCGGCGTGGTCACATGGGGCATAGCGAAAGGCGGGGGCACGCCGACACCGGATCAAATGGCCGTTCTGAACGACTACCTACGCTATGACACACCCGGATCGGTCGTGTCGCCGTCCTCGCCACAAGGGCGCGCCCTCGCAATCTTCCGAGCGAAAAATCTCGCATCGATCGTTGCATGAGACGGCACTACGACAACAGTGAACAGCCCCCAATAGTTGGCGATTATTCCAACCCTTGGGGGCTTCCTAAGCTCGGACCAAAGCTCCCCTCCGACCGATGAATCAGCGGCCGTATCGCGCAACGATGGTCGACCCGTTCAGCGTGTGACCGGCAAGCGCTACCGTCAGTCCGGCCGCGTCGAGGCCCGGGGGCAGGCTGCCCGGCGCAATGTCGGTCGCCGTCACCGTGATGATGTAGTGATGGGGCGTATCGCCCACCGGCGGGCACGCGCCGCGATAGGCTTCGGCACCGGAAATGTTCTTGCCGACGGTGATGTTGTCACCCGACTTGTTGCCCGCACCGGCCGCCAGCGACGTCACCGAGGCCGGAATGTTGTAGGCGATCCAGTGCACCACGCCGCCGCCCTTGGCGCCGTCGGGGTCCGTCATCCGGATCACGACGCTGTGCGTGGCCTGCGGCAGATTCTTCCATTCGATTGGCGGGCTGGTGTTCTTGCCGCCGCATTCGTTTGCACCCGCGTACTCCGCAGGTAGCAAACCGCCGTCCTTGAATGCGCTGGATGAAACGCTCATGCCTTCGGCATGCGCTGTCCCGGCAAATCCTGCAAATCCGACGAGGCCGCTGAGGAGCGCCGTAGCGACGGCCGTAGCGCCTGCCATGCGTTTGACCCCTTTCGTGCGGATTGCGTCCTGCGATGAAAGCCGATTCATAAGCTGTCTCCTATTTGGCCGTGGCGATGATGAGTTTGAACGGGAGTGCGAGGAGTGCGGTACCTGCCACACCCGCACACCATAACGCAATAAACCATCCCCAGCCGGTCAGCCGTTGTTGCCACGACGTGCGGACGTTCGGCAGCATCGTCTGCGTCGCCGCCGCAGCCTCGCGCTGACGGCGCACGCCGGGCCGAACGAGATCAGTGATAGTGCGCATCGTGAGCCACCTTGCCGCGAAAGACCCAGTACGCCAGCATCGTGTAGGCGAGGATCACAGGAATGATGAAGGCCGCGCCCCACATTGTGAACGACAGGCTGGAGTGGGGAGCTGCGGCGTCCCACAGCGTGATGCCCGGCAGAATCGCGTACGGGTAGGCGCTGATGAGCAGGCCGCTGTAGCCGAGAAACACGAGGCCGATAGCGAGCCAGAACGGGGTAGCGTCGTGCGCGCGCTGCAATACGCGGCGCATCGCGAATGTCGCCCCCGCCACCACGAACGGCACCGGCAGACAGCGCCAGAACCATTCGCCGTCGAACCAGCGCTCGGCCACAAGCGGCAGGCGCAGCGGCGTCCAGAGTGAGACGACCGCCATCGTGGCGACGAGCGCAAGCGTCAGCGGCCACGCGATCACGCGCAAACGACGTTGCAGATCGCCCTCGGTCTTGCCGATCAGCCAGCAAGCGCCGAGCAACGCATACGTCACGAGCAGGCCCAGACCTGTGAAGAGATTGAAGGCCGTTACCCAGGCGAAGGCGTCGCCCGCGAACTGGCCGTTCTCGACAGGAATCCCCGACAGGTAGGCGCCGAGCGCAACGCCCTGAAAGAACGTTGCGCTTGCCGAGCCGCCGATGAACGCCAGATCCCACCATTGACGCGTGCGACGCGACTTGCCGCGAATCTCGAACGCGACGCCACGGAAGATCAGGCACACGAGCATGAGCACGAGCGGCAGATAGAGCGCCGAGAGCAGCACCGAATAGACCATCGGAAACGCAGCGAGCAGCCCGGCGCCGCCGAGCACGAGCCACGTTTCGTTGCCGTCCCACACCGGCGCGACGGAGTTCATCATCGTGTCGCGCTCACGGGCGTCGGGAAAGAACGGAAAGAGAATGCCGATGCCGAGGTCGAAGCCGTCGAGCACGACGTAAAGAAACAGGCCGAGCGCGATGATGGCGGCCCAGGCTAAGGTCAGATCCATGAGAGTTCTCGCTTGGGTTGGGGGGCGTCGTCGTTCGATTGCCCCGGCAGTGCCGGGCCAACGCGCAGAATCTTGAGCAGGTAGTAGACGCCGGTGCCGAACACAAGGAAGTAGGCGAGCACCAGTACCAGCAGTGAGACCTGCACCTGCTGTGCGCTGACCGGCGACATGGCGTGGGCGGTGCGCATCACACCGTAGACCACCCACGGCTGGCGTCCGGCTTCGGTCGTCACCCACCCGGCGAGCAGGGCAACGAAGCCGGTCGGCGAGAGCAGCAACATCACACGGGCGAAGTTGCGCGAGGCGAACAACGTGCCCCGACGGCGTAGCCACAGCGCCGCGAGTGCTGCACCGATCATGGCCAGACCAAGACCGACCATGATGCGAAAGCTCCAGAACACCAACGGCACATTCGGACGCTCGTCTTTCGGAAACTCCTTCAGGCCGCGCACTTCGCCGTCCCAGCTATGCGTGAGGATCAGGCTGCCCAGATGCGGGACTTCGAGCGCATACCGCGTGGTCTCGGCCTCCATGTCGGGCCAGCCGAACAGGTTGAGCGGGGTGCCGCCCGTCTTCGTCTCCCACAGACCTTCCATGGCGGCGAGCTTCGCGGGCTGGTATTCACGCGTGTTCAGACCGTGAAGATCGCCCACGAACGCTTGCAGCGGCGCGAAGATCAGCAGCAGCCACATGGCCATCGAGAACATGGTCTTGACGGCGGGATCGCGGCGTCCGCGCAGCAAGTGCCACGCGCCGGTGCCAGCCACGACGAGCGCGGCGACCACGAACGCGGCAATGCTCATGTGCGCGAGACGGTAGGGGAAGGACGGGTTGAAGATCACGTCCCACCACGACAACACGACCACGCGACCGTCGACGATTTCGTAACCCTGAGGCGTTTGCATCCAACTGTTCGACGCGAGAATCCAGAACGTCGAGATGAGCGTGCCGATGGCGACGCACAGCGTGGCAGCGAAGTGCGCGCGTGGGCTCACGCGGTTCCAGCCGAACAGCATGATGCCGAGGAAGCCCGCTTCGAGGAAGAACGCGGTCATGACCTCGTAGGTCAACAACGGCCCGGTGACGGCACCTGCGAAACTGGAGAAGCCCGACCAGTTCGTGCCGAACTGATAGGCCATCACCACGCCGGAGACGACGCCCATGCCGAAGCACACGGCAAACGCCTTCGACCAGAAACGGCACAGATCGAGGTAGTGTTGCTGACGGGTCTTGAGCCAGAGACCTTCAAGGACGGCGATGAAGCTCGCCAGCCCGATGGAGACGGCGGGGAAAACGATGTGAAACGAGACCGTGAACGCGAATTGCAGGCGTGCTAGGTCAAGGGCATCCGGAACGGCAGTCATGTTGCGCTCTATGTATGCAATTAAACCCTGTCTTGTATGGTGACATTAACGAGATATCACCACTTGTTTGCATGCATATTAGGCGCTGCTGCGGTGCAGCACGCGTGACAAGTCGTCACATGTGGCGCATTGACGCGGGATGTGACCCGTCGACTGTGCGATGTACTTGTATGTTTTTAAAGGTGTTTATGTCCGCGGGAGGTGCGGCGTCATGCCACAGGGCGACGCGCCTGCCGGGAACGGAGGCGCATCCAGACGTTTAGCTGAGCAGCCCGGCGCCGATGTTGATCGACAGGCCGAGGACCGCCAGATTGAAGAAAAACGAGAGGATGGCTTGCGCGAGGGTGGCGCGTCGCATACGTCGGGACTTCAGGCCGACATCGGCGGTTTGCGACGCGACCGCGATGGTGAACGAGAAATACAGGAAGTCCCAGTAATCCGGATCGCAGTCCTTGTCGGGCCAGGCGAGCGCGTAGGGTGTTTCTGTGTCGGTGAAGTATAGACGGGCGTAGTGGAGCGTGTAGATGGTGGGCACGAGAAACCAGCCACCGATGAGCGTTGCGGCTGCGAACAGCACATGCTCCGACGCGTGATGCGAGCCGCCCGCCTTGGCGCTCGCCAGCACATGGATGATGGCGGCCACACTCGCGATGGCCGACAGACTGACCACCGAAAGCACGAGGGCGGCGCTCTGGTCTTCCTGCTCGGCAAAGCGTTCGATGCTGCGCTTCGGGGCGGTGACCATCATGAGCCAGATCATCGCGAGATACGACCACGCACCCGCGTTCCAGCCGATCAGGATTCGAGTGATGGTGCTGAACTCGCCGCTTACGACCACTTGCACGAACAGCCCGGCGAGCACGCCGATGGCGATGGCGACGAGCAGTCGCGGGTGAAAGCGAACGAGATGCGGAAAGAGCTTAGTGTTCATGGGCGATGTCCGTACCGCAGCCAAGCGGCAATGCAAGCGAGTGTGTCGATTATCGCCCACGCCGCATTGACACGGTACGGGGCCGTGCTTCGGCCCTGCCTGCTCAGCGCGACATCACCACCAGCACAAAGATCGCGTTGTTGAGCATGTGCAAGGCAATCGGCACGGCCAGACCGTTGGTCTTTTTGGCGAGCCAGCCCGTTGTGAGGCCGAACATCACAAGGAACGGAAAGTGTTTGGGGTCGAAGTGAACGCTGGCGAAGATCATGGCTTGCCAGAGGTTGGCGGCGATGAAACTCATATGCCTGGTCAGGCCGCCGAGCAGGCATCCCCGGAATACAAACTCCTCTACGAACGGCACGACGACCGCGACCAGCAGGAGTGCCAGACCGGTGCCGCCCAATTGCATCGCGCCTTTCACGACGTACTCGTTCCACGCCTGCAATTCAGCATTGCGCACCGACGTATGATGTGCCAGATACCACGCGGCGAGCGTCGATACCGCGAGCAGCGCGGCGGGCCAGATGAACCAGCGCGCTTTCCACTCGCCGTAGCCGGTCCACTGGCGTCGGCCCAGCCGCCACATCGTGCGCGACAGCAGCAGGACAACGATGCCGAGCGTCGCGAAGTGCGCCAGCGCGAGCTTAGGCAACAGGGTGTCCATGACGGGGGCCGTGCCCGAATGCGTCTGCGTCGACTGGCTCACGACGAACGCGGGGAGGACCCACGTGGCGAAACACAGCACTGCCAGTCCGTACCACGCGTGCCGCAAGCCGATGCGCTCGAAGAGCGGCGGCGTCGGACGTCCCTTGCGAGCGCGCACAGTCCCCACATAATGCACCGGGAACATCAGCAGACCGGGGAACAACACGATGCACAGACCGGCCGCCAGCAGTGTGATCATCAACCCGACGAAGGCGAAGCGCATGCCGGCGCCCGGGTCAATGCTCATCAGCACGGCATACGACTGTGCCAGAGGCCAGCGGTTGCCCTTGTCGTGTTCGAGCGAAGACTGGATCGCAGAGGCAGCGGCCTTGCCGTCGCGCGCGGCGAGCGCGACCGAGAGTCGCAACGCGCGGTTCTGCGCCGACTCCGGCGCGTCGGACTTCGTCTCGGAGAGCGCCCGTTGTGCGCTGGCAGCGTCCCCCGCCTGAAGGAGGGCGCGAGCGCTGGTGTAAGGATCGATCTTCAGTCCAGCCTTTTGCATGCGCAACAGCAGATCGCGCGCCGTGGGGCCCGGCAGCACATCGAGCGCAGTGTTGATTCGACCGGTGGCTTGCCAGACGATCTTGGGAGCGGGGGCGTCCAATAGCAGACGCCGTGCCTCCGTCTTTTCGCCGGTGGTGGCGAGGTGGCGCACGGCGGTGAGTAGCACGGGCGTGTCGGGCGACAGTTCTGCGGCCTCCACTGCCTGAACACCGGCGTTGCGTTTGTCCTGGGTGGCCTGATACGCGTTGGAGAGCGCTGCGTGCAGACGCGCACGATACTCCACTGGCCAGCTTTTGGCTTTCGGCAGCAGCGCTTCGCCTTGCGCCACAGCGTCTTTGCCGTAGATGTTCTCCATGAGCGACACCGACACTTCCGGGTTGTCGGTGAATTTATCTTTCAGATTTTGCAGACAGGCCGTCAGGTCCGACTGCGCCTTCTCGGCCCATTGCAGATCTTCGGCCCACGCGTAATTGCGCATGAACTGGCAGCGTGCGAGCGCGAGTGCTGCGTCGCCCGGCTGCGCACGAACAGCGGCGTCGAACGTGGCGACGATCTCCCGGTACTTGGCGTAAGAGGCGTCGTCGACACGCTGCATCATCCCTTGCTGATTGAGCAACGGGTTGCTTGCCGGGGAGGTTGGGGAGGCGGCCGAAGGCGCAGCGAAGGCGGGGGAGACCGGCAGGAGGCCGAGCACCACCAGCGTCAGACAAAGAAAGAAGCGAGACACGCGAGATTTCCCGGAATGTTGTTGTTCTTGCCGACCGCCGCAGCGCAAGCAGCCCGCCTCATTGGGTTAACGACCGGAAAGTGCCTGAACTGTAGTGCACCGGCTATTCAGAAACGGCCTTGCGCGTGGAGAAAGTCCTCGGCATTGACCATGCCGGGTCGCTTGTCGTGGCGTGTCTTGCTACGGCCGGGCCTACAGTGCCGACAACATCACAGAGGGCGCGAACGAAGACGATACGGCAACTGAGACCACTCACGCACGCTAATGGTGCGCCGCCGCATCGCGATGCGGCATTGTGCCCGTTGCGATGCCATCTGCCGTGCTGGGTTTTTTCCATCGAATCACTCGTTCAACTGCCGTCGGTATCTCCGTCGATGTCCCCGAAAGCCCCGTAGCACGGCCCTTCGCGCCGAATTCCTCCGCACATGACACCGACTTGGCACGCCAATTGCTAAAGATTGCGTAAGGCCAATGGCGGCCGAGTGGAAGACAAGCGAATTTTCTGCACCGCATGCAGGGCCCCGCGAACGCGGGGTTTTCGGGGCAACGGCGTCCCGAAGCCACGCGTCCGTTCATGGGCGCACGGCTTCGGGACGCCTTTTTTTTCGGCACACGAACACGAGGGTATCCATGAGCACGCTCACGCAATCGTTGAAAAGTGGCAACTGGCGCGCGCTGGTTGCGTGTTTTCTCTACTTCGACACCGGATTTACCGTCTGGGTGATGCTCGGACCGCTGGCCCCGTTCATCGGCAAGGACATCGCGATGACGCCTGCGCAGACCGGTTTCCTCGTCGCGGTGCCGGTGCTGGGCGCGGCCATTCTGCGTGTCACGCTGGGCAACCTGTACCAAGCCTACGACGGTCGAAAAATCGCATTGATGGGGCTGACGCTCTCGGCCATTCCGTCGGTCGTGCTGTTGCTGATGCCGGGCACGCCGTCGTACACGCTGCTGCTTGTGCTCGGTGTGTTCTTGGGTGTCGGCGGTGCAAGCTTCGCCGTGGCGTTGCCGATGGCAGGCAGCAACTATCCGCCGAAGGTGCAGGGCCTGGTGCTCGGTCTTGCGGCGGCGGGCAACATCGGTGCGGTGCTCGACGGTTTCATGTTCCCCGGACTGGCAGAGCACTACGGCTGGGCGCACGCGGCCGGTGCGGCGCTCCCTCTGCTGGCGCTCGCGGCGTTGGCGCTGGTGTTCTGGGCGAAGGATCAGGGCGTGAAGTCGGGCAGTGCGCCGCGCGCGTTCTCAAGCTTCTTCATCACGGTATTCGGTCTCGTAGCGCTTGTGCTGTGCGTGCACGCTGGCGCTTTCGGCGAAGGCAAGGCCGGGGTGCTGCTTCTGCCGGTGCTGGGTGCGTTGCTCGCTATCGCTGTGCTGCCGCGTCACTATCGCGGTGTGCTGGGCGAGCGTGACACGTGGGTCATCATGCTCGTCTACAGCATCACCTTCGGTGGCTTCGTGGGCATGTCGTCCTATGTCACGACGCTGCTGATTTCGCTCTACGGCATGCCGCGTCTGGAAGCGGGGCTGTTCATGTCGCTGCTCGCGTTCCTCGGTGCGCTGGTGCGCCCCATCGGCGGTCTGGTGGCCGACCGTATTTCCGGCGTGCGCGCCCTCGTGCTGTTGCTCGCAGCGATCTCCGTCATTGACTTCGTGTTTGCCGCATGGATGCCGCCGCAAGGGGCTGGCATTGCGTTGCTGGTGCTGGTCTACTTGTGCTTCGGTCTCGGTAACGGCGCGACGTTCCAACTCGTGCCGCAACGCTGGCAAGGCAAGACGGGCCTGATGTCCGGCATCATCGGCGCAGCTGGCGGTATCGGCGGTTTCTATCTGCCGGTCATCATGGGCATGGCCAAGGAATCGACGGGCAGCTATCAGATGGGGTTCGCCACCTTCGGTGCGTTGGCCGCGCTCGCGTTCCTGCTGGTGGTTGCGCTGCGTACGCACTGGATGTCGTGGGCGCTGCCCAAGGATGTGCCGCACGGCGCGGTCCTCGCGGGCGGTGTGGCGCACGTGGAGTAAGTGCAATCAACGCCGACGAAACGCTTGCGGCCCGTCGATGCCTCGGCTCGACGGGCCGTTTTGTTTCCGCGCGACGCTTCGCATAGACTGTCGGGCAACATCGTTTTTAAGCAGGAGTCGTCATGCGTCTGGGCGTTCCCAGCCTCTCGGCGTTGCAGGCCTTCGAGGCGAGCGCCCGCCACCAGAATTTCGCCACCGCTGCGCAAGAGCTTGCGCTCACGCACGGCGCCGTCTGCAAGCGGGTTGGTGAGTTGGAGAAGCATCTGGGGGTGGCGCTGTTCGAGCGTGTGAAGCAACGGCTCGTGCTCACCCCTGCCGGGGCCGAATACGCCAAGCGCATTCGCGTGCATCTCGATCAGATTCGTCGCGATACGCTGGACGTTGTGCAGCAGGGGCGCGAGACCGAATTGGAAATCGCCGTCGGCGTGACGTTTGCCGCGCAGTGGCTCATTCCGCGCCTGGACGACTTCTACGCAAACACGCGCGATGTCCGTCTGCATATTCTCGGGCGCGATCAGCCTGTCTTCTTCGACGACTCCGCGTTCGACGCCGCGATCTACTTCAGTACGCGCCTATGGCCGGGCATGCCCGGTACGGCGCTCGTCACCGACGACTCGCTCATGCTGGTAGCCGCGCCGCGTCTGCTTGATGGGAGGGCGTCGTTGTCGCTCGAACAGATTGCCGGGTACTCGTGGATTTGCCCGCGCGATCTGCCGCGCGTGTGGGACGACTGGTTCGCCTCGCAAGGCCTGCAAGGCGGTGCGAACGCGGCCGAGATCAAGCCGCAGCGCAGTGCCCAGCGCTACGACATGTTCGTGATGGCTATTAACGCGGCGGTGGCCGGTCTGGGCGTGGCCCTGCTGCCGCGCGTGCTGATCGAGCGCGAACTGGCGAGCGGTGCGTTGGTGCAAGCGCACGCGCACACACTCGCCAATCCGCAGACCATCTACTTCTCCTATCCCGCGCAGCGTCGCGACTGGGCACCGTTGCGCCAGTTCGATGCGTGGCTGCGCAACGCCGTCGACCGGTATCTCGCGGAGCGCGGGTAGGCAGTCGAACTCAACGTGTCGACATCAGTTCCGGATGCTCGCGCAACACCTGCTCGTAGAGGCCCTGATACCCGAGCCATGCGACGTAGTCCGAACCGAGCAGACGAAAGACCTCGCGGGCTTCGGCGTCGGAGAGGACTTCCAGCGGACCGGCCGCTTCGGCGAGTAACTGAACCTGCGTGCATCGCTCCATCGCGAGAAAGCGATAGGCGGCGGCGTCGACCGACGAGCCGACCGTCAGCAAGCCATGATTGAGCAGCACGGCCGCGCGCTTGTGGCCCATCGACTGCGCGATGCGGCGTCCCTCGTCGGCACCGAGGACCAGCACGTCGCCGCGAAACAGCACGTGGTCATCGTAGAACAGGCACGCTTCCTGATTGATGGGGGCGAGTTCGCGCGTGCGCGCAGAGAACGCACGCCCGTGTGTGGTGTGCGTGTGAGCAGCGGCCGTCACGTGGGGCAGCGTGGCGTGAATACCGGCGTGGATGGCCATGGCGGCGGCGTTCACCGGGCCTTCGCCGTGATGCAGGCCACCGGCCTCGTCGACCAGAATCAAGTCGTCCGGGTGGATCGAGGAAAAGTGCTGTGCGTAGCGATTGACCCAGAACCGGTCGTGGAACTCGGGGTCGCGCACGGTGATGTGCCCGGCAATACCTTCGGCAAGCCCGAAGCGCGCGAAGATACGGAACGCGACCGCCAGCCGCAACTTCCGGTCCACGCGTTCGTCTGCGACATTGTCAAACACGCGGGGTTTGGGCAGCGGCGCGCCGAGGGGCGTAGGGATCGCAAAATCGGCAAAACTGTCGTACGGGGAATTCATGGGCGCTCCGACGAAGGGGGCACCGTGCCCGCTGTGGTCGCGTGGCGGGGCATCGGCTGACAGGGCATTGTCCCCGGACGCGCGCGGCAACGTCTATCGACGAAAAGTCACTGGATATTGACTTGCCGCGCCATCGCAGCCTTCATCTTGCTCACTCGCCCTGACGAAACAGGCTGTTGAGCGTCGCACCGCTGGCCGCACCGTCGAAGCCATCGAAGCGGCCTTCGGCCAGCGCCTGCGCCGCGTGCATGAAGCCGCCCCACGCTGAACGGGCCAGCGCACCGCCCACACTCACGCGCCGTACGCCGAGACTCGCGAGCGCCTGCAACGTGAAAGGCGACGTCGCACCGATCAGCACGTTGACGGGTTTGGGCGCGACAGCGGCCACCACGGCGCGAATCTGCGCTTCGGACTGGATGCCCGGCGCATACAGACAATCGGCCCCGGCTTCGGCATAGGCTTGCAGCCGTCGGATAGCGTCGTCCAGATCGGGCACACCGGCGAAGAAGTTCTCTGCGCGACCGACGAGCAACGTATCGCCACCGGTTTCGTCGATGGCGCGACGCGCGGCCTTCATGCGTGCGACCGCTTCGTCGAGCGGGAAGAGCGGTTTGTTGGCGTCGCCTGTGGTGTCTTCGATGGACAAACCGGCGACGCCTGTCGCCACCGCCAGCTTGACGCTCTGCGCCACGTCGTCCGGCGTCTCGCCGAAGCCGCTTTCGAAGTCGGCATTCACCGGCAGATCCGTCGCCTCGACCAGCGTGCGCAGATGCGCCAGCACGAGCTCGCGCGTCACGCCGTTATCGGGGCGTGCAGTGGACCACGCGAAGCCCGAACTGGTCGACGCAATGGCCTGGAATCCGGCGTGTTCGAGATACCGGGCACTGCCCGCGTCCCATGGGTTCGGGATCACAAAGCACCCGGCAAGGTGAAGTTCGCGAAACGCGGCGCGTTTTTCAGCGGTGCTGCGTGGCATGGGATTGTCTCCTGAGGGCGGTGCGGTCGATCGCTCGCTGCGCACGGAATGCCCGATCATCGCGGTTTTATGACGGCCTCGCAAGACGGGAGAGGGTACACGAAATGCAAATGTCGACTGTCAGACGGTTTTCGCTGAATGCGTGCCATGCAGGCTGTCAAAAGCCGCGGTAATGTCCGGTAACAACTTTTTTGCGGCAATGCGGGAATAAGCGCGCTTCAACTGGCGTTATGCAATCATCTTTCAGCGCATTTTTCAGGACGTCAAACGTGAATTCTCTGCCCCCTTCGCCGCGATCCATGCCATCCACGTCGGCCAGCAAGCCGCGCGTCGCGCTGTACGAGGACCCCAAGTACACGCGCGTCGCCATGCTGCTGCACTGGGCGGTGGCGTTGCTGATGCTGGGGAACGTCGCCATCGGTCAGACGATTGCCTTGCTGCCGGACGCCACGCTGGAGAAAATCGACGTGCGTTTCTGGATCGATCTGCATAAGTCCGTCGGCATCACGGTGCTGGGTCTCGCGATCCTGCGCATTCTGTGGCGCATGACGCACCGACCGCCCGAACTCTCGCATGTCTTTGCCTCGTGGGAGCGCGGCGCGGCGCATCTGGTGCACTGGCTGCTTTATGTGCTGATTTTCGCAATGCCGCTCTCGGGCTGGGCGCACGACTCGGCGTGGGTGGCGGCGTCGACGCATCCCCTGCTGCTGTTCGGTGTCGTGCCGTTTCCGCGCATGGGTTTTCTGATGGCGATGAGCGACGCGAGCAAGGACTACTGGCACGAGGTGCTGGGCAACGTCCACACCTATTGCGCCTACGTGCTTTACGCGTTGCTAGCGTTGCACATCGGTGGTGCGCTCAAGCATCAGTGGATCGACCGTCACCCGGTCATCGGCCGGATGCTGCCGTGAGTGACGGGATGTACACCGACATGAACCCGGACATGAACCCCGATATCCAGACGAGCGTAGTGCAGCTCGAAGCATCGCGAGAACAGCATTCGCCGCGCTTCACCTTGCCGCCGACGCCGCTCGCCAGCTGGCTCGTGCACACCGGCGTGGCCGTGCTGTGGTGCCTGCTCTTCGCGCAGGCGTTTTTCCTCAAGGGTGTTTTCGCGTGGGGCACGGGCGTGGCGTATGTGATCTACGACACCGTGCTGCTGACGTTCGTCTTCTGGCAGGCATGGCGTCTGATGCGTCCAGATCCGGACGAGACGTGGGGCGGCAGTGCCGACGCCGCGTCGAACCGTCTCACGCTCGGCGTGGTGGTCGCGGCACATAACGAAGCGGCGGCGCTGCCGGTGACACTGCGCGCGCTGATGGCCGGTCGTCACGTGCCCGACGCCATCGTCATCGCCGACGACGGTTCGCACGACGGCACCGTTGCCTTGCTGACCGGCGAGTATGGTCTGGTGGACCCGGGTGTCGGCAGCCTGAGCGCACCGAGCACCCGCTATCCGAACCTGCGATGGATGCGCGTGCCGCACGGCGGCAAGGCGAAGGCGCTCAATGCGGCCCTTGTAGGCATAGAGACCGACATCGTGATGACGGTCGACGCGGACACGTTGCTCGATGTCGGTGCGTGCGCCGCCATGCATGACGCCTTCGCCCGTCGTCCGCGCCTGGTTGCCGCCACCGGCGTGCTGACACCCGTGTGTGGCGACACCATGAGCGCACGCGTTCTGCAGTTCTTTCAGACGTACGAGTACATCCGTAACTTCATCTCGCGCTTCGCGTGGATGCGCGCCGACGGTCTATTGCTGATTTCGGGCGCATTCGCATGCTTTCGTCGCGAGGCGGTGCTGGCCGTGGGCGGCTTCGATCCCGCGTGTCTGGTCGAGGACTACGAACTGATTCACCGTCTGCGTCGCTATTCGGTCGCGCATTCGCTCGACTGGGACGTGCGCGTTGTCGGCGGCGCGCAGGCGATCACCGATGCGCCGGGCACACTGACGAGCTTCTTGCGTCAACGCCGTCGCTGGTTCGCGGGTTTCCTCCAGACGCAGTACTGGTACCGCGATATGGTCGGTAACGGCCGATACGGCAACCTCGGTCGCTGGATGTTGCCGGTCAAGGCGTTCGATACGCTCCAGCCGATCTACGGTCTGACGGCCTTTGCGCTGCTGGTGACGTTCGTCTGCGAAGGCCATTACGGCGTCGTGCTGCCGGTCTCCGGGATCATTCTGGGCAAGATCGTCATCGATCTGGGCTTTCATCTATGGTCGGTGCACGCGTATCGCCGCTGGACCGGCCACCGCACCGGCACGAGCCTCGGGCTGGCGTTCGTCGCCGCCGTGCTGGAGCCGTTCTCGTTCCAGTTGATGCGTCACACGGGCGCGGCGATGGGGTGGGGACATTTCCTCACGGGGCGTCAGCGTTGGGGTGTTCAGGTGCGACGAGGTATCCTGTCGGGCGAACGCGGGGCGGAGGTGTCCCGCGACAGATGATTTCCCGGCAGTTTTCTTTCCCTGATGATTCGATCTTTGACGTGGTTGACGATGGTGTGTGCATTGGGCGGCGTGTTGGGCGCGCTGGGGTGCAGCACGCCCGCACCGAAGGCGCCCGGCCCTGATTACGCTGCGCAAGGCGGCGCGGCCGAGGTGCGTGGCGACTGGGACGGCGCGCGCCGAGCCTTCGGGCAGGCAGTACTCGTGGCGGACCAGTCCGGCTGGCCAGCGTCGCAACGCGCGGCCATGCACTTCGACTACGGGCGCGCGCTGGGCGTGACCTGCTACTACGCCGAGGCGGAACGCGAGCTTAGCCAGGCGTACGACCTCGATATCCTCACGGCGCGATACCGCTATCCGGCACTGGTCGAGCTGGCCCGGCTCGCGCTCGCACAACGTCAGTTCGCGGCTTCCGCAAAGTACTTCGGCCGTGCACTCGGCACGCTCGACCGGTTGGAGGCGGCGCGCAAAGTGCCGTTCGCCTACGCTGAATTGCTCGACGATTACGCGCTGGCACTGGGCGGCGCGGGCGATGCGGAAGCGGCCACACGCATCATCGACCGTGCGGCCAAAGTGCGCGCGAGTTTCGACGGTGATACGCAAGTCCAGCCGACGACGCGCACGCCTTACGGCAAGCATTGCGGCCAACTGGCAGCGGGGGCGCGATGAACCATCTCCGTGTGCCGCTCGCGAATGTCGCCGACTTCGATGAAATCATCGACGTCCGCACACCGCTCGAATTCACCGAGGACCATATCCCGGGCGCGATTAATGCCCCCGTACTCAGCAATGAAGAACGCGTCATCGTCGGCACGATGTACAAGCAGGTCTCACCGTTCGACGCCTCACGCGAAGGCGCGGCCATGGTGGCGCGCAACATCGCAAAGCATCTCGACACGCTGTTCGCCGACCGGCCGCGCAACTGGCGTCCGCTCGTGTATTGCTGGCGTGGCGGCATGCGCTCGGGCGCCATGACCTTGATGATGAATATGATCGGCTGGCGGGCGCGTCAGCTTGAGGGCGGTTACAAGACCTACCGCACCGATGTCGTGGCGACGCTGGCGACCTTGCCGCCCACCCTCGACTACATCGTCCTTGCCGGTCATACGGGCAGTGGCAAGACCCGTCTGCTACATGCGCTCGCGGACGTTGGCGCACAGACGCTCGATCTCGAAGGCCTCGCCGTGCATCGCGGATCGCTGCTTGGCGCGATGCCGGACGCCCCGCAGCCGTCGCAGAAGTCGTTCGACACATCGCTCATCGCGGTGCTGCGCAGCTTCGACGCGACGCGTCCCGTGTTCGTCGAAGCGGAAAGCCGCAGGATCGGGCTCATCACTTTGCCCGAGTCGCTGATGACGTCCCTGCGCGGCACGATGCGCTGCGTCGAAGTGAATGTGAGTGTAGACGAGCGCGTTGAACTGCTGACGCAGGAGTATGGCCACCTGCTGGCCCAGCCTGAGCACTTCCGTGCGCAGTTGCTGCGCCTCGTCGAATTGCATGGCAAGGCGGTGGTCGATCAATGGCTGACGCTGCTCGATAACGGTCAGCAGCGCGAGTTGTCCGAAGCGCTCATCACGCGCCACTACGACCCGGCCTACACGCGTAGCTCACGCAAGCTGCTGCAAGGGCTGGCGAAGGCGATACCGTTCGAATTCCATCCGACGGCGCAAGACCTGCGCGTGCAAGCGCAGGCCTTGCTTGCGCTTACTTCACGGGCAGACAAATGCGGGTCTGAAGCTGCGCCGCCGGCGTCGAGCGGGGATCGTTGAGGTACTGCTCGAACATCGGGAAGTTGGCGGGTTCCAGTCCGCTGGCTGGCAGCCACTGCGCGAACAGCCACTGATAGGGCTTGCTCATCTCGTTGTACGGCCCGGTGTACGTCAACACGGCGCACCGTCCGGCAGGAATCTCGAAACGTTCCAGATCACCGCCGATCTCGGCATCGGCGGGCACCGACATGCCCGCGAGCGAGCGCAATTGTGCGACGGGGACCTGTTCCGGGTCGTCGAAGTAGACGCCGAAGCCGGTAGCGTCCGGGGCGGCGAGGCCTTGCGCGGCGGCGAGCATGAAGGCGCGCGTGAAGACAGGGCCGATGCCCTGATAGTCGCCGTGGTGACGGAGCACGGCGAGGGTGGTGGTGGGAAACGACTCGACTGAGATCGGGTACATGGCTAGCTCCTGAGGATCGATGGGTCCGGAGCGGACATCGCGGTAGCGTCCCGGCGGGATGCCGAAGAACGCACCGAAGGCCCGGTTGAACGCAGCGTCCGACGCATAGCCGGCACGCGACGCCACAACGCGCATCGAATCCTCGGACTCCGCCAGGGCAATCGCCGCACGGTGCATGCGAATGCGCTGCACCGAGTTGTTCACCGTCTCACCGAGCAATGCGCGGTAGACACGATGAAAGTGGTACGGCGACAGACACGCCAGCTCGGCCAGGTGGTGCAGGTCCGGATCGCTCTCCGGGTGGGCGGCGAGCCAGCGGAGCACGGGCTCCATGCGTTCGGCGTATCTCAGTCGGGTCTGGGGTTTCATTTGCGCTCCTTGGACGCCAATGTAGCCACAGGCGATTTGCCGATTTTGCGGTTTTCTTCAGTCGTTGAACATCCCTTTTCGAATAATGGCGTGCACGCCCCAGTTGCCGTTGACGACCTGCGTCACGCCGAAATCGACGGACACCGAAAGAATCGCCGTGGCTTCGTCTTCGGTCAGCCGCTTGACCTGCATGAGAAAGCGGCGCGCCTTGAGGAAGGCGTCGCGCAGGGCGCTGTCGAGCGTCGATTTCATGTAGATCTGGCTCTGCGCCTTCTGTCCCAGCTCGGCCAGATGGTTCGGCGAACTGAAGCCGTGGATGATCCACTCTGTCGGCGTCTCGACCAGCGGATAGGTCAGATCGGCATACGGTGCCTGTGCCTCGATGGCGGCCTTCTTGTGCAGCACCAGTTGGATGTTGCCTGTGAGCGAGCATTCGATGGCGGTGCCGCCGAGTTCGGCGTCGCCTTGCGAGGCGTGCGGGTCGCCAATGGAGAGCAGCGCGCCCGGCACGGCGACTTTCAGAAAGACGCTCGCCCCACGCGTGACACGCCAGTTGTCGAGGTTGCCTGCGTAGCTCGACGGCGGAATTGAATCGATAAGACCTTCCTGAGCTGGCGCGACGGCGAGTACGCCGAAGTGCGGGCGTAGCGGAATCTCCACGTTCTTCAGCGTCCGGAAGTTCTTGGTGATGCGGGTGTGGTCGACCGGCACGCCGGGATAGTCGATGGTCGGATGGACCACGCCGAAGGGGTCTTGTTGCGGCGTCCAGCGGAAGCTGTAGATAGCGCGGGCAACGTCGGTGCCTTCCTCTGCATCGTGATGGTGGCCGTGGCAATCGATCTCGAACACCGTCACGACCTCGCGCTCGCGCGGCAACGTGAGCATGTCCTGATAGTGAAAGCCCCACCACGTCGACGCGTGGCTGCCGAACGCCTTGCCCGCGAACTCGGGATTCGCGCTCGGCCGGGGGTGCAGATCGAGAATGCGGACTTCGAGCACGTCGCCCGGCATGGCGTCTTCGACGGCGATGGGGCCCGTGCAGATGTGTACGCCGAAGCCTTCGCCCGCGCCGCGTCCGTAGACGGAGGCGTCCATCGGTCCCGCGCCGCGCCGGTCCACGTTCTTCTGCGTCGCTGTCCAGTGAAACACGCTCTCCGCACCCGGATCGCCCTGAATCATGCGCGCCCAGTCGTCGGTCGCGTGCTGCGTCAGCGTTTCGACGGTCACGGTGTCGCCCGACGCAACGGTGAGCACTGGCGGAAGATCGTGACTGAGATACCCCCAATGCACCGAGTCGCACGTCGCGCGCAGATAGTGGTGCTGTCCGGCGTTATGGGGCAGGGAGGGACGAGCGGCGCTGCCGGGTATTGCGTCGCGCTCTGAGAGGGCCATCGCCGCCGCCGAGCTGACGTTCGTTCGATGCGCCAGCCCGGCAGGCACATCGGGGTGTCCGCGCGAGATTCGCGCGCGCTCCGGCAGCGCACGGGAACGCAGTGCCTGATCGCGGCTCGCCTTGGGCGACACGCCGAACCGCTCGCGAAACGCCTGACTAAAGTAAGACGGATCGTTGAAGCCCCAGCGGTAGCAGATGTCCGACACCGATAACTGGTCATACGCCGGGTTCTGCAAGTCCGCGTGACAACGCTGCAAACGACTATTGCGCAGGTAGGACGAGAAGCTTTGACCTGCGTCTTCGAAGAGCTTGCGCAGATAGCGATCCGATACGTGTTCGTCTTTTGCGATGGCGCACAGCGACAGATCCGGCTCGGCCAGACGCGCCTGAATGCGGTGACAGATGCGCGTGAATACGATGCCGCGCGACGTCGAGAGATTCGTCGACGCCTGCGGCTTGGCTGCGGCGAGTGCCGAGGCGAGACATTCGAGAATCACGTTTTCGACGGGTTCGAGTGCGTGCGGATCGGCGTCCTGCATCGCATCGAGTTGCAGGGCGAGTCCGCCGAGCAGCGCGCCGAACAGCCGCGACACGCTGTCGGGCAGCTTGCACGTCTGCACTGGCGGCGCACTGCCCAGTCGTGGGGCAATCAGCGTGTGTCGCACGTGTACCGAGATCAGTCGGAACGGCGTGCGGGCGATGAGGTCGGCGCTCTGCGCGCCCGGAATGCACGCGATGTCGCCAGCGGTCAGCGTCTCGCCATCGAGTGCGCCTGCGCTTGCCAGCGTCATCTGACCGTCGAGCAGCATGACGAGCAGGAAGCCACGCTCACCGCCCGCACGCGCCGATACGGTTTGCGGCGTGGACGAGATCACCGAAAGTTCGATACCGGCGGGCGTGCGATGCGTGAGCAACGTGCCGTGCAGCGGTTCTCCGGCGGGGGGCGGACGAAAGTGCAGACGGGCGTCGAGCAGGCGCGCCTGCCATGCAGGCCCGCGCTGGTCCTGGGCATAGGACTCCGTTGAGAAGTGCGCGCGATCCAAGTCCGGCCTCCATCAGAAATGACAACGACGACACCCCGGCGCAGCGCTTGTGAGTCGCTGCGCCGGGGCAGACGCCAATAGTGCAAGGGCGTCAGCCGAAGTGCAACTGCCCGCGCATCGCCGCGACGAAGGCGAAGCCGACGAACGTGCCGACGATGGCGAAGATGCCGCCGAGGACGTTAGGGGCCGGAATCGGTGCGCGTACGCCGGTGTAAAGCACACCGGTCACGAGTCCGACGGCGGCGGCCTGCAACTCCGTCGCGCCAAGCGTGATTTCTACCATGACAACCTCCTCAGGACCGGCTGGACGAGTTGGCGGGACGGGCGTTCAGCGACGTATCCAGGCCCTCGGCGGGCGGACGTCCGAACGTGACAGATCGACGCCACACATTCACGATCAGATAGCCGAGGTACGTGAAGATGATGGCGAAGATGCCGCCAAGCACATTCGGGGCGGGAATCGGCAGGTTGAGCCACGAGTACAGCGTGCCCGTGACCAGACCGACGACCAGGGCGACAAGCTCGTTGCGCCCGACATAGACGTATTGCATGGAAGCGTCTCCCGATGAAGAGACAACATGAAATGTCGCGCACCGCACGGAACACCCGTCAATGCCGGGTGCACCGGGCAGGCGGCCGGAGCGCTCAGCCCTTGGACGACTTGGGCGGGAACATGCCGCGCGGCATGGTGCAGTGCACCCCTTGTGTGCCGTCGACGACCTGCGTCACGCCGAAGTCGGCCGCCACGCTCATGAGCGAGTAGGCGTCGTCGCGCGAGAGGCCCTGTTGCTCGGTGAGCAGCTTGATCATGTCGCGCGCGGCGTTCTTGCCCGCTTCGTCCAGATCCTGATGGAAGCCGTGCACGATCCAGCAGTCGGGCGTCTCCAGCAGCGGCGATGGGAATTCGAAGTCCTTGCGCAAAACCACCTGGAACAGCACGTTGAGCGACGCCTCGATGGCCGTGCCGCTGATTTCGCCGTCACCCTGCGAGATATGCGGGTCGCCAATGGAGAAAAGGCCGCCGTCGACCTGCACCTTGTAGTACATGGTCGCCCCGGCACCGATGCGCCAGTTGTCGATGTTGCCGCCGTGCAGCCCCGGCTCGACCGTGCTCACGCGGCCTTGTGCGTCGGGCGCGACGCCCGCCGTGCCGAGGTGCGGACGCACCGGCACGCGCACACCGGCGAGCGCGGGCTGCTTGCAGCATTCGCGATGGTCCACAACCTTGCCCGGCGTGGTCAGCTTGCCCGGGTAGTCGAACGCGAACAGGGCGTGCGCGGTGTTCGAGCTGTTGTCGAGTTCGTAGATGGTCACGCGCTCTTTCTGGAAGTCGTCATAGAGCTGCCCCCAGTGGGCGGCGACGTTCGCGCCGAAGCGAAAGCGCGGAATCATCTGGAGATAGCGCACTTCGAGCATGTCGCCCGGTTTCGCCCCTTCCACGTAGATCGGGCCGGTCATGATGTGTACGCCCGGATTACGGTCTTCGTGCGGAATCGTGTCGTAGATGGCGCGCACGGCGTCGTCCATCATCAGGTCGGGCGCGTCACCCGCATGATGGGTAACGGCTTCGGCGCGAATGAAATCGCCGCTCTTGATGGTCAGGGCCGGGGTTTGCGCGGCGTTGAAATAGCCCCAGTGCACCGTGTCGGGCCGTGCGGGAAGGTCGTGAAGCATGCCATGTCTCCTAGAGTTTTTGTCTGACTGCCCGCAAACACAGTTCACGGTGAAGTCATGGTAGTGCCCGACAAAAACGCACGATTAGGAGCGTTTGCCACCTTCTCTATTGCTGGGAGGAACTAACGTTTACCCGTCCCACGCGCCTCCAGCGCGGCGTAGACATCCTGCGACAGGCCCGTGAGCGTCGCGCGGTCGATGCCGCCCGAGATCGCATAGCCGAATGTCCTGTCGACCCAGTAGAAAACCCTGACCGGGCCGTCCTCGTAGAAGCGGAACGCTGCGGGCTGACCTTCGACACCGGCCGGTGAGATGCACACGGTGATGCGCTCGCCCGCGTCATTGCGATACATGTACTGCACGACGTGTTCGTCGCTGTCCGGCAGCACGCGTCCGCCGCTCAGGTGGAAGCCGCGCGAGGACAGATCCGGCGCTTGCGCGGCGGTTTCCAGACGGCTTGCGATCCACTTCGAGAAGCGGGCTTCGGACTCCCCATCCATGCCGGAAGGCCGTTGAATCTCGGGCATGTAGACGACGTGCGCAATGGCGGCGCGTCGGGCGAAACGGACTGCGCCGTCGGCGGCGGTGGCAAGCGATGGCGCCGCCTCGTGCATGGCGATGGCAGACGCATTCGTTTCCCGCGCCGACCATAGGCGATTGCCCTGAATGCCAATGCCGATGCCGACGACCAGTGAGGCAGCCAGCCCGGCAAGCCGAGGCCAGTTGGCTGCGGCTTTGCTTCGTGGCATCGGCGCCTGCACGGCTGCCGGACGTTGCAACCGGGGCGGTACCGGCTCGTCCAGCACATCGTCGTAGCGGTCGTGCAGCGCACGCCGCAGGGCGACGAGTTCGCTCACGGCCACCGCGAGCGCCGGGTCGGTGGCGAGGGCGTTGTCCAATTCTGCACGACGCTGCGGGGGCAATTCCCCGTCGACGTACGCGTGCAGTTCGTTGTCGTCGATCGGGCGGTTGGGTTCGTTCATCGCACCACCTTGAGTTTGGCTGACGGTCCGGTTTGCGCGGACGGCCTGGACGTCATTTCGCCTGCCATGAGATCACGCAGCCGTTGCCGAGCGCGCGACAACCGCGACATCACGGTGCCGATCGGCACGCGCAACGTGGCGGCGACATCCGCATAACTCATGTCTTCCAGACCCACGAGCAGGACGATGGCCCGCTGCTCGTCGGGAAGATGTCGCAGCGCTTCGTCCAGATCGCGGATTTCGAGACGTCGGGCGGGGTCGGGCGTCGGCGTCTGAACGGACGCGTGACTGACGTCGCGCTCGACGAGGTCGGTTTCGTCCAGGGAGACGTGGATCGCCTGTGCGGGCGCGCGGCGCTGCTGATTGAGAAACAGGTTATGCATGATGGTGAAGAGCCATGCGCGGGCGTCCGTGCCCGCTTCGAACATCGTGTGGCGGGAGAGCGCGCGCTCCAGGGTGTCCTGCACCAGGTCGTCCGCCAGCTCGGTATTGCCCGTGAGCGCGCGGGCATAGCGCCGCAGACGCGGGACGTGGTGATAGAGCTGGTCGCGAATATCCATGCCGTCAGAGATCGAATGCGGTGAGCCGTGCCATAACGGGTCAACACGCGTATCTGCCCGCTTATTCCATGAAAACGAAAATAAAACCGGCGACGACGGAATAAGGGCCGCGCGGATGTGTTTTACCGTGAAGACGCCCGCGCTTTCCGTTTCCTGTACCTCTGACCTTTCCATCCGGCAACCTGCCCCCCGGACGTCATCACAAGGAGCCCCATTCGTGACCGAACCTTCCTCGTCCGATCCTCGCGCCATCTGCGTGCCTTGCCGGGCGGCGGCCATCGTCGCCGTTGTCGGCCTGCTCGCGGGCGGCTTTGCTTACGCTGCCGGGTGGCTCACGCCGCAGCGTTTGAGCGCCCATACCGTCATCGACACGTTCGAGTCGAACGGTGGCATTCACGAAGGCTTGCGTCGCAATCATGCGAAAGGCCTGTGCGTGGACGGATATTTCGAGAGTAATGGAGGCGCGGCTTCGCTGTCGAAGGCGCTTGTCTTCGCCCCCGGACGCACCCCCGTGACTGGCCGTTTCGCGATTCCCGGGCCGAACCCGACCGCCTCGGACAACAGCGTGCCGATTCGCAGCATGGCGCTGATGTTTACGCTGGTCGACGGCCAGCAATGGCGCACCGGCATGAACACGACACCGCTATTCGCCGTGCGCACACCGGAGGAGTTCTACGCGCAGCTCGATGCGTCGCGCCCGGATCCGTCGACCGGCAAGCCCGATCCGGCGAAGTTGCAGGCGTTCTTTGCCGCGCACCCCGACACGCAGCCGTTCCGCGACTGGGTCAAGGGGCACCCGCCGTCGTCGAGCTACGCAAACGCGGCGTACTACGGCATCAACGCGTTCTATTTCGTCGACGCCAACGGGCAACGCACGGCGGTGCGCTGGTCGATGCAGCCGGAGTTGCCCTTCGACACCGTGACCGACAAGGAGAAGGGCGAGGCGAATTACCTCGCAAGCGAGTTGTACGCGCGTCTGAAGCAGGGGCCGGTGCGCTGGCATCTGGTGGTGACCGTGGCAGATCCGGGCGATCCGACTGACGATGCCACACGCCAGTGGCCAGCCTCGCGCAGGCAGATCGATGCGGGCACGCTGGTGCTGTCTCGGGCGGCGTCGCAAGACGATGGTGCATGCCGCGACGTCAACTTCGATCCGACGATTCTGCCCGCCGGTATCGAACCGTCCGGCGATCCGCTGCTCGCCGCACGCTCGGCGGCGTACGCGCTGTCGTACAAGCGTCGCACGCGCGAAGAAGCGTTAAACGGTGCCCTCGATGCACCGCAAGGCAATACGACTCAGGAGGCTCGCTCGCGATGAATCGTCCCCATCTTCACTTCAGTCCGGTTCAGCGCTGGCTGCACTGGGGCATGGCGATTGCCATGCTCGCGATGCTGTTCATCGGCGTCATCATGGTCAGCACGCTGACGCAGGCCCACACCACGCTGATCGCGCTGCACCGGCCGCTTGGCATCGTGATTCTCGCGCTGGTCGTGCTGCGCATCATCGTGCGCATCAAGCGCGGCAGCCCGCCGTTGCCCGACAGCGTGCCGTCGACGCAGCAGACGATTGCCAAAGCGTCGCATCTGCTGCTGTATGCGCTGATGCTCGCGATGCCGCTGATCGGTTGGGCGATGGTTTCGGCCGGCGGCTATCCGGTGACGCTGTTCGGTGCCTATCATCTGCCGCCGCTGGTGTCGGCGGATGCGCGTCTGTTTGCAGTGTTGCGCGCGATGCACACGTGGCTGGCGTTCGCGCTGTTCGCGCTCGTGATCGGGCATCTTGCGGCGGCGCTGATGCACGGCCTCATCAAGCGCGACGGTGTGTTCTCCAGCATGGCGCGCGGGCATCGTCGCTGATTGGCAGACGGTGCCACGGGGCGTGATGGCGCGCCTCGTCGACACAGGATCAACGTCGGTTTTGCTTTGCCTCGCGAGCGTCCTTGAGTGCATTGATTTTGACGGCAATGCGCGAGGCGTAAGCGTCGCGCAGGGCGGGCGTGGCGGAGTGATAAGCACCGATGGCTGCCCACGTGTTACCGTACTTCGCCATCTGACGTTGCAGATGCCACGCCGCGATGTACACGCTTTTGCAGGCCACCATCAGGTCCTCGGTGCCGATGCCGAAGCGCGCCAACGTGTCCAGATGCACCGAGTTGATCTGCATGAGACCGTAATCGACCGAGCCGTTGGTGTTGGTACGACGGGCATCGGCGCGGTTGTTTGACTCTTCCCACGCGATAGCGCGCAGCACGTCGGCGTTCACGTGGTGATGGGTCGCCGCATCGTCGAAGCAGTCGGCGAACGCAGGTGCGCTCGTGACAACCGAATGGCAAGTACTTCGACGCGTACATGGACAGCATGTGGGAGTACTACCGTACGCACTCGTTGACGCTGCTGATGTGGGGTAACGCACGCAAGTTTGTCGGTCAGACGGTGGGTGACCAGCTCATGTTCACGGAAGTGGATCAGGGCAATGGCGCATTCGTCGGCGGCAAGTACTACGTGAATCACCCGAACACGCAGGACATGCTCGAAGCGAAGGGTACGCTGGCCTCCGGTAATGCGACGGAACTGGCGATCGAGGCGCAGGTGGCGGCGGCGCTGAACCGCCACATCATGGAAGACGACACGCAGTGGGGAGCACCGTCGTCGGCCTGGTACGCCAAGGGTCCGTACAACGCTTACGCGGAGTTCTGGCACGACCACAGCATCGACCGCAAGGCTTACGGCTTCTCGTACGACGACGTCGCGGACCAGAGTTCCACGCTGGTTTCGCCGACGCCTGAGCACGTCGTTCTGGGGATCGGCTTCTGACGACTTGAAGTTGTGTAGCGAAATGACGACGGGATGCGCAGTTTCGGCATCCCGTCGTTTTTTTCTGACATGCCCGCAGACCGCATGATCCGGTCATCCAGATGTCGATGAGTTGTATTGAGACCTGTATTGAGACGGATTTGCAGAGATTTTTATGCTTTCGCGATATCGACTTGTGAATAATGCGAATCTTTCGGCCCGTCGCCGTAGTGGTGAGTGAACATGATGCAGTTCGAGCACGATTCGGGGTTTGCGCGGCTGCTGCTCCCCATGTTGCCGAAGCTGTGGACCTTCGCGTTGCGGCTCACCGGCGACCGTCACGACGCCGAAGACCTCGTGCAGCGTGCCTGTGTGCGCGCACTTGAGCGTGCCGACGCCCAGTTGCGCCCCGACAGTGCGCCGTTGAACTGGCTCTATTCCATCGTCCATTCCCTTTGGCTCAACGAACTGCGCGCCCGTAACGTGCGCAATCGCGGCGGGGTCGCATGGGACGACGCATTACTTGAGAACATTGCTGACTCTGTGTCGGGGTTGCCGGACGAGCATGTCGGGCACCGCCAGATCGTCGATGCCGTCGAGCGTCTGCCCACGCCCCAACGCGTGGCGCTGCTGCTGGTGGCGGTCGAAGGCTTCAGCTATCGCGAGGCGGCGCAGATTCTCGATGTGCCGGTTGCCACTGTCATGGGGCGCCTGTCGGCGGCACGTCAGCGTCTGGGCGTGCAGTTCGACGTGACGCCGCGTCGACGCGGCACCTCCGCCGTTGGCGAAACGCCGACGTGAGGGTGACGACCCGATGGTGATCACCGACCAGATTCTTCTCTCCTACGTGGACGGCAGCCTCACCGAGGATGCCGCGTCCAAGGTCGAAGCCGCGATAGCGAGTTCGCCGGACATCGCTGCGCGCGTGGTGGCGTTGTATGCGTCCGATCTGCCGTTTCAGGCCGCGTACGAGACCTGTTTCACTGCGCCGGTTCCGCCTGAACTGGTATCGACGGTGCGCACGCTGGTGCGCGGACGCACGACGCTGGATGTGCCGTCGCATGTCGCCAGCGCCAACGACGCCCGCTTCGTCCGAGCCGGGCGGGAGGGGAGAGAAGGGCGACGCGTACACGTCCGCAGCCCGGGCACTGTGGCGCGTTGCAGTTCGCGGGATCGCGAGTTCGATGAATCCATGTCGTGCGACAGCAAGCCGCCGCGTGTCATCTGGTGGCAAATCGGAGGTTTCGCGGCGGGCGCGACAGCGTTCGCCGTGCTGGTCGCCAGTGCAGGTGCACGCTTTCTGACCGAAGGCCCCGCGCCGACGCCCATGCCCCAGATGCCCATCTCGCATGCCATGTCCGTCGCTGGCAATCTGGACGTCGACAGTGTGGCGGTGTCGCCGCCGGAGGCCGCTAACGCATGGCATGGTTCATACGAGCCGTGGGTGCGCGCGTTTGTCTCATATCAATCGCTCTTCGCCAGAGCGACCCTCGATCCGCTCGACGACGAAGCGGCTGAGGCCATCGCCACGGTGCGCGCCATCCGCCACCGCGACGACATTCCACTGGTCGTGCCCGATCTGCGCCGTGCCGGTATGGAGTTCAAGCGCTTGCAGCGCTTACAGTTCGACGGCCGTGCCGTCGTTCAGATGGCTTATCTACCCCGCGAAGGGCCGCCCGTGGCGATCTACGTCGTGAAGGACACGCGTCTGGCACACGGCCCCTCCGCACAGACGATTCCCCCCATGGATACGGTGACGTGGCGGCGTGACGGGCAAATGTTCGCGCTGGTCGCTCCTTCAGGGTCGAGCGATCTTTTGCCGATTGCCCGCGCGCTCGCCAACGATGTCGTGCCGGTGCTCTACGACGGCGGAACCACGCCGCCGGGCCTGCAAGCCAACGGTGTCTTGCAGCCATTCACCGATGCAATGGCGGACGCCCCCCTTTCAAAGACTTATGAATCTCGCTGATTTTTCGTCCCCCGCATTTTTCGATAACCCTTATCCGATCTACGAACGTTTGCGCCAGGCTGGCGATCTGGTGCCCATCGGCCCGTCGCTGATGATGACGGGCCGCTACGACCTGATCGAAGCGCTGCTGCACGATCGCCGCATGGGCAAGGCGTACATGCCGAGCGTGATTGCGCGCTACGGCCCGCTGGCTGTCGAGCAACCGGTGTTTCGTGCGATCAGCCGCATGTTCCTGATGGCGAATCCGCCGGAACATACGCGTCTGCGCACGCTGCTGATGCACTCGTTCAACGCGCGACGCATCGAAGATCTCTCGGGCGATATGCATCGGCAGGCCGCCAGCCTCATCGAAGCGATGCCCGCGACCGGGCCGGTCGATCTGATGGCGGCGTACTGCACGCCGCTGCCGCTGCGCATCATCTGCCGTTTGCTCGACGTGCCGCTGGCCGACGGACAGGTGCTCGGGGACAGTGCCGCCGCGCTGGTGCGGGCGTTCGATCTCGCGCCGCTCGACGAAGCCGGGCTGGCCGATGCCAATAAGGGCGCTGTGACGCTCGAATCGTATTTCGACCGTCTGCTGCGCACGCGCCGCCGTCAGCCGGGCGACGATCTGCTCTCTGCGCTGATCGTTGCCACAAGCGGGGAGGGTGGTCTGTCGGACGAGGAAATCGTGGCGAACATGCTGCTGCTGTTCGTGGCGGGGCACGAGACGACGTCGAACATGTTGGGCAATGCGCTGATCCATCTGTATCGCGACCCGGCCCAGTGGCAGCAGCTTCGCAGCGATCCGTCGCTCACGCAGGGGGCCGTTGTCGAGGCGATGCGCTTCGACAGTTCGGTGCAGATGGTCGCACGCACGGCGCTCTCGCCCGTGCGCGTGGGCGATGTCGCTGTCGAGACCGGCACGACGGTGTTCATGTTGCTGGGCGCGGCCAACCGCGATCCGGCGAAGTTCGATAACCCTGACCGGTTCGATATCCGGCGCGAGAACCACGGCCGTCTGATCTCGTTCAGTGCGGGCATCCATCACTGTCTCGGCGCACGGCTCGCGACGGCCACGCTGCAAATCGCGCTCGATAAGCTGCTCAGCAGCTTCCCGAACCTGGCGATCACTGGTCTGGACGACTTGCGCTGGCATCGCCGTCACAGCTTGCGCGGCGTGGCGTCGTTGATGGCAGATTACTGAAGACGGATTTGCGACGAGACCGTTCGTTCGACGGTCTCGGTCCGGTCGTCCAAAGCAAAGCGGCCCGTCACTGCATCGGTGATGGGCCGCTTTGTCTTGTGATGCCGTTTCGGACCGTGTTACTGATCGATGTGCGAGGGGGCGTCGGTATCGTACACGGCGTAAAGCTTGGTGTAGCCCTTCGATTCGAACACGCCCGTCCAACCCTTGGGCAGCGTGACCGCTTCGCCCGGACCGGCTTCCACGACCGTGCCGTCGCTCGACGTGAACTTCGCGCCGCCGCTCAGGAACACCAGCAGTTCGGTGTACGGATAGCCGGGGGCCGAGCGAATTTCTTCGCGTACGGGGCCGGATTTGAACACGCCGGTCTGGAACGCCTTGTCGGGCGAGGTGAAGGTGGTGACGTCGACGGTGTCGTTGCCGTCTTCGTTTTCGTGCACGGCGTCGTCGCGGTCGAAGACCGGGCCAGCCAGTTCCTGCTTGTTCACCTTGATAGGGTGGAGCGCTGCGGCGCTCGCGGCACCAGCGCACAGTGCGAACATCATCAGCGCGACGGCGGCCTTGCGTGCCGTTCCATGGGTCCTGCGTTGCAGCATATCGTTGTCTCTGTTGTCTTTATTGACTTTCGTCTGCCCTGAATGGTGCATGCGCTGCCGGGCGCCGGGCGTCCGACAGCGGGCCGGGCGAGAGCTTATCAATCGCGAGAGACTTCAGGCAAGGACTGCGTGTGCGAGGCGACACCTGTGGCGCGCGCACTACGAACCGGGCGTCGCGAGCGTTGAGGGCGTGCGCCGAGGCAGTAGCCGCCGCCGTACACGGCACGCAACACGAGACCGTGTTCGCCGCGCAGGCCGAGCCGGTTACGCAGCAGATAGACATGCTGCTCGATGCTGCGTGCCGCCGACGCTTCGTCGCTGCGCCAGATCAGCGAGGCGATGCGCGCGCGGCTCACCCGCATGTCCGGTGCCGAGAAGAGCATCCACGCCAGCGCGAACTCGCGGGCCGTCAGTTCGACTTCGATGCCCCCGACCGCCACCGTGTCTCGGCCACGGTCGAGCTGATAGGCCCCGACTTCCAGCAGGTCTTCGCTGCGGGTCGCGTTGGCCGAGGCGCGCCGGTGCAGCGTCATTGCCAGACGGGTCTGCAACTCGGCCACATCCACGGGGAAGGGCAGCACGTCGTCGCACCCGGCGCGAAACGACAGGTCGAGCATCCACGACGGGGTGCCGAAACCGATGACCAGCGCGCCGACGCTGCGCGTGCGGCGGCGGCGGGCGAGAACGCCCTGCAAGTCGAGAGGGCCCAGTGCGGCATCGACGAGTGCCGCCGTGTAGGGAATGCGCGAGGCGGCCACAAGATACTGGGCAGCGTCGTCAAAGCGCTGGCAGTCGCCGTCGGCGCTGAGGCGTTGGCGGATGGCCTCGAAGAGCCCGATGTCTGACGTAAGAACTGCAAACTTCACTTCATGCTCCTGTTGCCGAACTCGAATTCGTTGTTTCATGCATCTGGCGCACCCGGGAGAAATATTGTCGGGAATCGCGTTGTCATGCTTAAAACACTTCAGTCCATCAAAAGAAACTTGAGGAATTTGCATCGGCCTGTTGAGGGCTTGCCGCATCGAGACGCAATGCGTAGGGATGCTAGTTGACGTAAGCGGAAAGTCCTGATGTGGCCCCCCGGCAGTGGGGCGACGGCGCGTCGATTTGGGGCAAGGCGGCCGACTTCGCCATGCGGCATTGGCACATCGGGTTCAAGTGGGTTCAGTCGGCCAGCAGCTCGACCATGCGTTGCTTCGTGTAGTCGACGAATGCCTGTGCAAGCCGTGAGGGCGGATGCTGCGTGGACGTGACCAGCGAGAAGCCCGACATGACGACCGGCTCGAACGGTTTGACCAGCACCCGGTCGGCCGCATAGCGCGCCGTCACCTGATCGATGATCGCCACCCCTGCGCCATGCTGCACCAGCACGCATATCGCTGCCGACAACTGGGACTCTGCGCTCATCACCCGATCGATTTGCCGCTCGGCGAAGAGCCGGTCGATGTACATCCGGTTATCGAATTCCTTCGGATAGGAAATGAACGATTCGTCGCGCAGATCCTCCGGGCGGATTACGTCTCGGTCGGCGAGACGATGGCCCAGCGGCAGGATGCAGCGCATGGGCGCGCGGTACAGCGTCTCGACATTGGCGCCCGCGTGCGTGAGCGGGTGCGCGATGAAGCCGACATCGCAACGTCGCCCGACCACCATATCCACCACGATGCTCGACGCGTGAATCAGCAGCGTCGTGCTCACACCGGGGTGCTCGCGCATGAAGCCCGTCAGCGTGGTGGGCAAGAACTCCAGAGCCAGCGCGGGCGCACCTGCGATGTGCAGCGAGCCACGTCGCAACGATTTGATCTGCTCGGCAGTCTGCGCGATGCGGTCGATGCCCGCAAACGAGCGCTCCACTTCCTCGAACAGCACCATCGCCTCGGGCGTCGGATTCAGCCGACCGTTGCTCCGGTCGAATAAGGAAAACCCTACGTCTGCTTCCAGATCGTTGATCAGCCGCGTGACGGCCGGTTGCGAGATGTGGAGCATGTCCGCCGCGCGAGTGACCGTCTGACGCAGGATCAGCGCGCGAAATGCCTCCAACTGCCGGATCTTCATCGAAGCTTGTCTCCACTCCCCCATAACATTTGCGTATGGCGGAGCAAAAAAATGTGATTTGACCGTGCGTGTGTCGAAAATGACCCTACGAAAACCACGCAATAGTTTCATTTTTTTCGTAATGCCGGGCCATAACATCACATAAAACTGCATCACGCAAGGAGCTTCCCGATGAAGACTGTCGTCCCCCAAACGCTTCGCAAGCTTGGCCGTGCCGCCGCGATTTCTGTCGGTGCGGGATTGGTTTTTGGCGCTGGCGCCGCGCATGCCGATACGACGCTGTATGTAGGCGCGTACGGCGGTTCGTTCGAACAAATGCTGAAGAAAGACGTAATCCCTGGCTTCGAACGGGCCAACCCGGGCACCAAGGTTGTGATCGTGCCGGGCGACTCCACGACGACGCTCGCGAAGCTTCAGGCGCAAAAGGGTAAGGCTGGCATGGACGTGGTCTTTCTCGACGACGGTCCGATGTATCAGGCCATCCAGATGGGCTTCTGCGGCAAGCTCGCCGACGCCCCGGTCTATCAGGATCTCTACGACATCGCGAAGTTCAAGAACGGCAATGCCGTGGCGGCCGGTCTGATCGCGACGGGTATCGCCTACAACACGCGTCTGTTCCAGTCGAAGGGATGGCCCGCGCCGACGTCATGGAAGGAACTCTCCGACCCGAAGTACAAGGGCAAGCTCGTGATGCCGAGCATCAAGAACACGTACGGTCTGCACGCGCTGCTCGTCGAGTCGAAGCTCAACGGCGGCAGCGACAGCAACATCGATCCGGGCTTCAAGGAGATGGAGAAGATCGCGCCGAACGTGCTGTCGTTCGATCCGTCGCCGGGCAAGATCGCCGAGCTGTTCCAGGCCGACGAAGTCGCGCTGGCCGTGTGGGGCAATGGCCGCGTGCAGGCGCTGCGTCAGCAGGGCATTCCGGTTGAATTCGTCTATCCGAAGGAAGGCGCGGTGGCGCTTGGCATGGGCATGTGCGCGGTCGATAAGTCGGCCAACGATGCGCTTGCGCAGAAGTTCATCCAGATGATTCTCTCGCCGCAGACGCAAGCCGTGCTGGCCGAAAGCCAGGGCGTGGCACCGTCGAACAAGAAGACCCAGTTGTCGATGGCGATCGCCGCGCGCGTCCCGTCGCCCGCACAGATCGACAAGCTCGTGCGCGTCGACTGGGATGTCGTGAACGCCAAGCGCGCCGAATGGACGCAGCGCTGGAATCGTCAGATCGAGCGCTAAGCGACTAAGTGAATTCGGACGTTGAGCGGCAAGGAGAACACAAGCGACATGAGCACCAGCACCCCTTACTTACGCGTTGAAAATCTCGGCAAGCGCTTTGGCGACACGGTGGCGGTCGAGGGCGTCGATCTCTCGATTGCGCAGGGCGAGTTCATCTCCCTGCTGGGTCCGTCGGGCTGCGGCAAGACGACCACGTTGCAGATGATTGCAGGTTTCGTCGCCCCGACGTCTGGCCGGATTCTGCTTGAAGGCCGCGACCTCACGCCCGTGCCGCCTGAAAAGCGCGGGCTGGGCATCGTCTTCCAGAGCTACGCGCTGTTTCCGCACATGACGGTGGCGCAAAACGTGGCGTTCGGTCTGGACATGCGACGCGTGGACGCTGGCGAGAAGCAACGCCGCGTGAAGGACGCGCTGGAACTGGTGCACCTCGGTGCGCATGCGCAACGCTATCCGCGCGAACTCTCGGGCGGACAGCGTCAGCGTGTGGCGCTGGCGCGGGCGATGGTCATTGCACCGCCCGTGCTGCTGCTCGACGAACCGCTCTCGAATCTGGACGCCAAGCTGCGCGAACAGATGCAGGACGAGTTGCGTGCGATTCAGCGCAAGGTCGGCACGACCACGATCATGGTCACGCACGATCAGGGCGAGGCGCTCGCGATCAGCGATCGCGTGGTGCTGCTCAACGCGGGGCGGGTGGTTCGCATTGACACGCCGCACGAAGTGTACGAAGACCCGCGCGCGACATTTGCCGCGAACTTCATCGGGCAGACCAATCTCATCACCGGTCAGCTCGACGTGCGCGGTGGCGTGGCGCTGCTGGAAGTGCAGGGGCTGAGGTTGGTGGTGTCGCCTGCGCAGGCCGGTCTCGCGGTGTCTGAGGCCGCGAATGCATCGGTCACGTTCTGTCTGCGTCCCGAGCGAATCCGGCTCACTTCGGCCACCACCGGACGCGTGCCGGGACGTGTCGCGCAGCGCAGCTTCCACGGCAACCACTGGGTGCTCACCGTCTCGACCGCGCTGGGTGAGTTGCGCGTGCTCGTGTCGAACGACGGTGCCGTCGCGGCCAACGACGGCGACGCCGTCGGTCTCGACTGGGCCGACGATGCGCTGCGTCTCGTGCAGGAGAGCGCATGAACGCCGCGACGTCTACGCCACCGGGTGTGCCGAGCGTGGAAACAGCGAAGTCGGCGGCAACGGTATCGCCCGAGGTTGCTGCTCAGCGTCGCTCAGCATGGACGCTGGTCGCACCTGCGACGCTCTACTTCCTCGTACTGCTGGCCGTGCCTCTCGCCCTGACGTTCGTCCTCAGTTTGCACGGTTTCGACCCGAATTCGGGCGGCATTCTGCCGACGGTGTCGTTGCAGCATTACGTCGACATTCTCACGGACAGCTACTTCTACGAGATATTCCTGCGCACCTTGTTGCTGTCGGTCGGGGTGACGTTGCTGTGTGTGCTGATCGGCGTGCCCGAGGCGTACTTTCTGTTCCGCATGCGCGATCCGTGGCGTTCGCTGTGTCTGGTGCTTGTGCTCGGTCCGCTGCTGATCTCGGTCGTGGTGCGCACGCTCGGCTGGTCGATCCTGCTCGGCCGGGAAGGGCTGATCAATGCCGTGCTCACGAAGCTCGGCCTCATTGATCATCCGTTTCAAATGCTGTTCACGATGGGCGCGGTCACGGTGGCGCTGGTGCATGTGCTCGTGCCGTTGCTGGTGCTGTCGGTGTGGACGTCGCTCACGCGACTGGACCCTGCCGTAGCGCATGCGGCACGGTCGCTCGGCGCAGGTCGCGCGACCGTGATGTGGCGCGTGGTGCTGCCGCAGATCACGCCGGGCATCCTCTCGGGCAGCCTGATTGTGTTCGCGCTCACGGCGAGTGCCTTCGCGACACCTGCGCTCATCGGCGGACGCCGTCTGAAAGTCGTGGCGACCACGGCGTACGACGAGTTCCTCGGCACGCTGAACTGGCCGCTGGGCGCGGCGATTGCCATCGTGCTGCTGATCGTCAACGTGCTCATCATCAGCGGATACAACCGCGCACTTGAGAAGCGCTTCACGCGCCGTCTCGGCTGACGGGAGGCCATCACATGAATCAGCTCGATTCTCAGTACGATCGCAACAGCGTGGGCGCGCTGGCGTTCCATGTGCTGTTTCTCGTCTTTATCCTCGCGCCGCTGGTCGTCGTGTGTCTGGTGGCGTTTACGCCGGACAACTTCCTCTCGATTCCGACGAAGCACTTCTCGCTGCGCTGGTTCGAATCGCTCATGAGCGACGAGGACTTTCAGTCGGCGTTGCGCACGAGTCTGTGGCTGGGCGTGATGTCGGCCACGGTGTCGACGGCGCTTGCTGTGCCCACCGCCATGGGGCTGGCACGCTACCGCTTCCCGGGGCGCGACGCGATCAACTCGTTCTTGCTCTCGCCGCTGATGATTCCGCCGGTGGTGCTGGGTATCGCGTTCCTGCGTCTGTTCACGCTGCTCGATATGGGCGGCTCGTTTGAGAGTCTGGTCGCGTGCCATGCGTTGCTGATCTTCCCGTATGCGCTGCGCCTGATCATGGCGGCGCTCGTCGGACAGGCAGACGAAGGCGAGCGCGCTGCGCGCTCGCTGGGCGCAGGGCGGTGGACGACGTTCCGCCGCATCACACTGCCCGCGATTTTGCCGGGCGTGGCGGGTGGCTGGGTGCTGGCATTCATCAACAGCTTCGACGAACTGACGGCCACGATTTTCGTCACGTCGCCCGAGACGATCACGTTACCCGTGCGCATCTACATGAATATGAGCGAGACGGTCGATCCGAGCGTCGCCGCGATTTCAACGTTGCTCATCGGAGTGACGTTGGCGGTCATGCTGATCCTCGACCGCATCTACGGATTGAACAAGGTTCTGGTTGGAAATCACTAAAACATGCAAAAGACATACGATATCGCCGTCATCGGCGGTGGCCTCGTCGGCATGGCAATCGCCTACGGGCTTGCCAAGCGCGGACAACGCGTCGTCGTTTGCGATGGCGAAGACAACTCGCTGAGAGCCGCGCGCGGCAACTTCGGGTTGGTCTGGGTACAGGGCAAGGGAGGCACCTGCACCAACTATGCACGCTGGTCGCTGCACTCGGCGAACACCTGGCAGGGGATGGCCGACGAGCTGTTCGCGCGGACCGGCGTGGACGTCGGCTTTCAGCGCCCCGGCGGTTTCAACATCGCGCAGACGGCCGAGGAACTGGCCGTCAAGGTCGAGAGCATGCGTAAGCTCAAGGAGGCCGAGCCCGCGCTGGTCTATGAAGTACTCGATCACGATGCGCTGGCCGAACGTCTGCCCGCCATCGGCCCCGACGTGTACGGGGCGATCTATTCGCCGAACGACGGGCATGTGAGCCCGCTGTACACGCTGCGCGCGCTGTTCGCCGCGTTCGAGCAGGTCGGCGGCGAGTACGCACCGAACCTGCGGGTGACGGACATTCGCCAACTGGGCAGCGGTGCGTTTCGCGTGAGTATGGGCGACACGTCGTTCGAAGCGGGACGCGTCGTGCTTGCCGCAGGGCTGGGCAATCGCGACCTCGCGCCGATGGTGGGGCTGAATGCGCCGGTCAAGCCGTTGCGTGGGCAGATCATCGTGACAGAGCGGGTTAAACCGTTCCTCGACTATCCGACGATTTATGTGCGCCAGACCGTCGAAGGCTCGGTCATGCTCGGCGACTCGGCGGAGGATGTCGGCTTCAACGACGGTGTGACGCCGGACGTGCTCGCCGACATCGCACGACGCGGCATTGCGCCGTTCCCCATTCTCAAGAATGTACGCGTCGTGCGCGCATGGGGCGCGTTGCGTGTGATGACGGGCGATGGCCTGCCGATCTACGAAGCCTCCGAATCTTGTCCGGGCGCGTTCCTTGCGACGTGCCACAGCGGCGTGACGCTTGCCGCCGCGCATTGTGAAACCATCGCGCCGTGGATTCTCGGCGCTGAGCGCCCCGCGCTTCTGGACCATTTCTATGCCAAACGTTTCGCTGCTTAAGTCGCTGGCGCGCAAGGATGGCGCGACGGTGCGGATGTTCATCGACGACATGCCGGTCGATGTGCCGACGGATATGAACGTGGCAGCCGCCTTGCTCCTCTCGGGCGTGACGGCGTGCCGCACCACGCCCGTGACGGGCAGCGAGCGTGCACCGTTCTGCATGATGGGTGTGTGCTTCGATTGTCTCGTGGAGATCGACGGTGTTCCGAACCGGCAGGGCTGCATGACGCCCGTGCGCGAGGGGATGCAAGTGCGTCGCATGGACGGCGCAAGGAGTGTGGCATGAGTTCGATGCGTGTGGATTTGTTGGTCGTCGGCGCAGGTCCTGCGGGACTCGCGGCGGCGCTTGAGGCGAAGCGTCATGGCCTCACGCCGCTCGTCGTCGACGAAAACAGCCTGCCGGGTGGGCAGATTTACCGTAGCGTGAGCCGCTCGCCGCTGGCCGATCCGGGTGTACTCGGGCCGGACTATCTGCGCGGGCGCGCACTCGTCGATGCCTTCACGGAAGCAGGCATCGCCTATTGGCCACAAACGCTCGCGTGGCAGATCAGCACCGACAAGCGTGTCTCCGTCACGCGGCAAAGCGCGGGTGGTGGAACATTGCAGATCGAAGCCGGGGCCATCGTGCTGGCCAGCGGTGCGCAGGAGCGTCCGTTCCCGATTCCGGGGTGGACGTTGCCCGGAGTGATGGGCGTGGGGGCGGCGCAGACGTTGCTCAAGGCGTCGGCGCTCGTGCCGGACACACCGGCCGTTTTGGCCGGATGCGGGCCGTTGCTGTATCTGTTCGCGTGGCAACTGATCAACGCCGGTGTGCCGGTGCGCGCGATTCTCGACACCGCCGAGGCGGGGGCGCACCGCGAGGCGCTGCGGCATGTGGGCGGGGCGTTGCGTAGCCCCTCCTATCTGATGAAGGGCCTCAAGCTGCTGCGTGCGATTCGTGCGGCAGGCGTGCAGCACGTGAAGCATGTGACGTCGCTGCGCGTGCTCGGTGCGACGCAGGCCGAGGCCATCGAATACGTCGTGAACGGCAAGACGCAGCGCATCGATACGGCGCTGGTGCTGCTGCATCAGGGCGTGATTCCGAACACGCAGGTCACGCGCTCGATCGGTTGCGAACATGAATGGGACGAAGCGCAGTTATGCTGGCGGCCGAAGACCGACGCATGGGGAGAGACGAGCGTGCCGGGCATTTTCGTTGCCGGGGACGGTGCGGGCATCGGCGGCGCGCTGGCCGCTGAGCCGTCCGGGCGTCTCGCGGCCACGCAGGCCGCCGTGATGCTCGGCAAGCTCGACACGGCAAAGCGCGATTCGCGTGCGCTGTCGCTGCGCCGCGAGCTTGCTGCGCACACGTCGATTCGTCCGTTTCTCGACGCGCTTTACCGACCAGCGGACGGTTTCCGTGCGCCTGCCGATGACAGCACTATCGTGTGCCGTTGCGAGGAGGTGACGGCGGGCGACGTGCGTCGCATGGCCGGGCTGGGCTGTGTCGGGCCGAATCAGACCAAGAGTTTCTCGCGCTGCGGCATGGGCCCGTGCCAGGGCCGCTTCTGCGGTATGACCGTCGCCGAGTTGCTGGCGCAGGCGCAAGGGTGCGCGGTGCAGGAAGTCGGCTACTACCGCATCCGTCCGCCCATCAAGCCGGTGACGCTGGGCGAACTCGCCTCGGCGGTCGTTGCCCCCGAATTCCTGAGCGAACGAGCAGGTTTCCCCAAGTAGGCGAGATGGCTCGCGCCTCTCGCCTGCTACTTTTTATTCCGCTTCTTATTCCTTTTTGGAGACGTCGTAATGAGCGACATTCAACGCCATCACACGAATGCACGGATGAGCCGTGTCGTGGTGCATAACGGAACGGTCTACATCGGCGGCCAGACGGCCGACGACCGTAGCCAGGACATCACCGGCCAGACGCAGCAGGTGCTGGCCAAGATCGACGGTTATCTGAAGGACGCTGGCATCGACAAGTCGCGCCTGCTGTCGGCACAAGTGTGGCTCAAGGACATCGAGTCGGATTTCGCTGGCATGAACGCCGTGTGGGACGCGTGGACTAGCCCCGGCAACACGCCGACCCGCGCGACGGTGGAGTCGCGTCTGGCTGCGCCGGACCTGCTCGTCGAAATCGCAGTGATTGCAGCAGCAAAGTAAGTTGAAAGTCCGCGGCTGACCGTACCGCGCACAGGAGAAAGGCCCGCCAGTCGTTGCGGGCCTTTTTTCTTGGGCCGAGGATCGAGCGGAAATCAACGCATTGGTGAATTTGTTGCGTCTTTGGATTGATCCCCATTCGCATCTGGAAGCGGCATCGCGCAGGCATAATGCGCGGGTCGGCAGGTTGCGTGCAGCAAGTCAAAGCCCCCTCCGTAATTGTTCATCGCACTTTCACCCCAACCGCCTCAGACGTTGGCGACATGACGGATCCATCGAGCGAGCAGATCACGCGATCGCAGGCCCAGAAGGGGCGGGACTTCTCTCGTCGCGTGCTGGGGCTGCGCAGTCTGGGATGCGTGCTGAGCGCCATCGCCGTGTTTACGGCCATCCGGCATGCGGGCGCTTCGCACATCGGTTACGGGATCTGGGCGCTCAATGCGTTTCTCTGGCCAGCGTTCGCCCACGCCATCGCCATGTCGTCAGCCGATCCGGTGTCGGCCGAGCGCCGAAATCTGCTGTGTGACTCGGCCTTCGGCGGTGGCTGGGTGGTGGCGATGCAGTTCAGCGGCGTGCCGTCGGCCGTACTCGTATCGGTGCTGTTGATGCACAACGCGTCGGCCGGAGGACTCCGGTTGTTGCGTGACGGCATTCTTGCCATGCTGGTGGGCGGCATTCTGACGGGCACAGCGTTGGGCTTTACCATCAGAACGGACATTCCTTTCTCGGAACTGGTCGCGAGCCTGCCGTTGCTGCTGATTTATCCCACGCTTGTCGGACTCACGAGTTTTCGTCTCGCGAAACGGCTCTCGAAAAGCGAGCGGACGCTGCGACGGATCAGCGATCAGGACGACCTGACGTCGCTGCTGAATCGACGTTCATGGATGCGCGCACTCACGAGTTGTTTCGCCGAGAAGCGACTGGGGCGCACAGGGACCGCGAGCATCGCGCTTATCGATATCGACGGGTTCAAGGAAATCAACGACCTGCACGGCCATCTTCAGGGCGACTCGCTGATCCGGATTCTTTCCGACGTGCTGGCGACCGAACTGGGCAGTCACGACATTAGCGGCCGCTACGGCGGCGACGAGTTCTGCGTGTTGTTCGACGGGCAATCCGCCGAGAAGGCACGCCGGAAGCTTGAAAAAGTGTGTGCAGTGTTCTCGGAGGCCACCGAGGGACTGGATTCCACGCGTGCCGTGACGTTGAGCGCCGGCGTGGCGAACTACACCGTGAATCTGGTGTCGCCGACCGCGTGGCTGGCGATGGCTGACCACGCGTTATACACCGCAAAGCGCTCGGGGAAGGATCGGATCGTGATTGCCGATATCGACGTCGGCTTCGACGGGGTCATGCTGCGCTAGCGGTTTCGCGGCGTAGTGTTGGCGTGGCGTCGCCACTCAGGCAGGCTCCTCGGTCGTGCCGCTGATCCACGGTGTGAGGGCCTGACGGGCGTCCTGCATCATGAAATTCACGAGCGTCGTGGAGACCCCCAGCGACTGGGCGATCTCGCGCTGTGTGCAATCCTGGAAGTAATACATCTCGAACACCGTGCGGGTGCGCTCGGGCAGTGTCTTGAGCCGGTCGAGCATGCCGCCGATCATCTGGCGCGCCGTGACCTGCGCCTCCGGCGATGCGGCACGATCGGGCATGTCGATGGCTTCGTCTTCCACCGTAAACACCCGATTTTCGATTTGCTGACGGCGGTATCCGTCCAGCGCCAGATTGCGTACGACTTGCATCACGTAGCTGGCGGGATGCCGGACCGGGCAGGCGCTGCGCGCATCGCATAGCTTGATGTAGGCGTCCTGCACTACGTCTTCGGCACGGCAGGGGCATCCGAGAATGCGCATCGCCAGTCCCACCAGCGCCCGCCGGTGCGTCACGAAAATCTGGCCGACGAGACCGTCCTCCGTATCTGTACCCATTGGCGTCCAGCCGGTGCATCCGGCGTAACTCAACTGCTCGCTCATGCTTTTGCCTCCAGATCGGCATCGAACGCACAGCTGTGTGACAAAGCGACGCACCGTCGCTTTGGAGCCACACTGCGGCCCCCTTGAGGGGCACGAACGCAGTCGGATGACAAAACGACGGACGAACGCCGCCGGGAACAGCGCACGGGACGCGTTCCGACACAACGGTGCAGGGAGAAAAGACAGGACTGCAGAACATCTTTTGCACCGCCCTAATAGACAGTGGGGCTACCACTTTCTACAGGGGATGCGGTAAATTTTATGTAAACGATAGTGAAAATGAGAATGGTTTGCAATTGATATTTTGATTTGCAAGATGTCGACCGATTGGGGAGCGTGTCATTTCGTTATGCCAATGAGCCTAGCTTTGCAATTCATCAGGATTTCCGATGCTTCGAGCGCCCCGGCGCGCTTGGCGTCGCGGCTGTCTGCGGACGAGCATTTCCGGCTCGGTGCGCTGCATAAAGAGGAGGATCGGGCGCGCTTCGCGGTGGTCCGGGCCACATTGCGCGACGTACTGGGCCGCGAGTTGGGGGTGCCGCCGGATCGGGTGGCGTTCGAGGTCGACGCACAGGGCCGTCCGCGGCTGGCCGGGGGCGGGCCGCCGGACTTCAACGTCAGTCATGCCGGACATTGGGGGCTGCTGGCCTATTCGCCCGATGTGCGCGTCGGTGTGGATATCGAGCGACTGAACGCGCTCCCTGAGCCGCGTTCGTCGTGGGACGTCTGCCTTCATGCGGAAGAACAGCGTGCCTTGCTGATGCTGAGTTTCACGCTGTCGGGGCACGGGCCGCGCGCAGACGAGATATTCCATTGGGCCTGGAGCCTCAAGGAGGCGATCTTCAAGGCGCTCGGCACCGGGTTGCAGGACAGCCTCACGGCGCTGAGCGTGGATGTGGACGCCGTCGCGCGCGCGGTGACGGCCGTCGAGGGCAGATTCGATGCCGCAATCCCGTCGGTCACCGCCGGTTACGCGATTCCCTGGCGGGCCGACGACCCGGTGCTGGCCGAGGCGTTGCACGGGCTTGAACTGCGTCTGTTGCCTGCGCCGCCGGGCTATTCGGCGGCGTTGGCCTGGCTGCCGCAGGGGTAAATTGCGCCGGTGCTGGACCGTCTTTCAGCCAGAGGAGGGCGCACACCGTGCCCTTGCAGCCTTAGCCCTCGGCAGGCTGGACGCTTAAGGAGTGATCGATGAGTTTCGACGACGAGAATGGCGTGTTCCGTGTGGTCATCAACGACGAAGAGCAATACGCCATCTGGCCGGACTACCGGCCCGTGCCCGCTGGCTGGCGCGAAGTCGGGGTGACCGGCAACAAGGCAACGTGTCTTGCCCATATCGAGTCGGTCTGGACCGACATGCGCCCGCGCAGCCTGCGCGAGCATCTGGCCACGCAAGGTGATGGACGCAATGGCGTTTGAGGCCTGTCGTCTGCTGTGCCTTCCCTGCGCAGGGGGGAGTGCTACGGTGTATGCGCGCTGGGCGCAGGCCGCGCCGTCATGGCTGGCGGTGTGCCCGCTTGAACTGCCGGGGCGGGGTACGCGTCATCACGAACCGTTGCAACATGACCCGCACCTGCTGGCGGACCAACTGACCGAGGAGTGTCTTGAGCAGCACATAAAGTCTGGCGCGCGCTTCGCCTTGTTCGGTCACAGCCTCGGCGGTCTGCTGGCGTTCGAGATCGCACATCGCCTGCACGCGCGAGGCTGCACGCCGACGGCGCTGTTCGTGGCTGCGAGCCGTCCGCCTGCCACGCGCGACGACAGTCGCTATGCCGCGTTGCGCGACGACGACGAGGTGCTGGCCGAGATGCGCGCGCTCGGCGGCACGCCGGAAGCTCTGCTCGCCGAGCCTGAGCTGATGGCGATGGTGCTTCCGGTCATCAAGGCGGATTTTCAGTTGTGCGGACATTACCGGCGTGCGTCGCCGCAGGCGCGTGCACCGTTATCCTTCCCGATTCATGCGCTGGCCGGACGCCGCGACGCGTTCGCGCCGGACGTCCTCGACGACTGGCGTTGCGAGACGACCGGCAGCTATACGCGCACCGACTTCGACGGTGATCATTTCTTCGTGCGCGACGATCCCGCTCATCTGCTGGCGGTCATTGCCAACGCGCTGACCCCGGCGATGCATGCGCCGCCGTCGGTGCGCGCGCTGGCGGCGGCGCGATGATCGAGCGTGCCCCCACGCTAGCGTCGCAATTCTCGGGCGCTGCGAAGTTCGACCTCGCGGCGAGTCTGCCCGCACCGGTCCGGGCCGAGTTGGGGCCGCTGTGTGCCGGGCTGGCCTTCGGCGCGCGCGTGCCCGATGACCTTCGCTCCGGCGATACGGTCATCGGTCTGGCCGATCTCGATCGCCACATGCCCACCATGTTCGACGGCGTTCGTCGCCTCGTGCCCGGGGTCGAACCGCGTGCGCTCATGTCGCAGTGGAGCAAGTTCTATTTCCGGGCGGTGGCGCCGGCGGCGCTGGCGATCACCGTCGTGCATGGCCGTACGCTGACGCTCGACTCGGATGCCTGTGGCATCGTGCTGCGCGGCGGATTGCCCGTGCAAGTTCGCTTTCCCGAATCCAGTTGGACGCCGCCGCGCGAGGGCGAGGGCGATGTCTTGGCCGACCCGGCGCAAGTGCGCTTTTCGTCGCTGCTTCAGGGGCATCTGCCTGCCGCAATGGCGGCGATGCAACGGGCGGCGGGCGTTTCGCCCCGTGTGCTCTGGAGCAATGCAGGCAATCTGCTGGAGTTTATCGTCGGTGAGATGCGCAAAGTGCCGTCGCTGGCTGCGCGTGCCACCAGCGATTACGCGTGGCTGTTCGATGGCGACGCCGGTTTCGGTGAGACGTCCGACAATCCGCTCTATCGCACGGTGCGTTACGTCACACCGCCGTCAACCGCTATGCCCGCGCCGATGCGAGCGCGCCGCGTGTGCTGTCTGCGTTATCAGTTGGCGGGGAAGGGCACGCGATGCGACGAAGCGTTGCTGTGCGGATCGTGTCCGTTGATCCTGACCATGACGCCCGCGCAGCTTCAGCGGCAACTGGCGATGCAGGCGGGCGGCACACCGCAATAGACGCAAGCATCCCAGGCAACAATGAAAACGGCACCGCAGCCCAATTCGCTGCCGTGCCGTTTTTGCGTCGAGGGTGCTCGTTCAACCGGCCAGTGCGGCGACGCGCGATGCCTGCGTTGTCTGGGCCGGTGCATCGGCCTGCAAGGGCGCACGTGACAGCAACGACGTTGCGATTTCCGACGAGCGCGTCGCCAGAATCGAGAGCAGCGTGTCTGACAGCCCGTGCGTCGGCTCGCAATAGCCTTGCAGATAGATGCCGGGCTGGAAGGTCGCGCGGGTGCGCAGACGATAGTCGCGCTCGCCTTCGAGGCCGTCGAGCCAAGGTGCGAGGTCGGACAGCAGCGCTTCGTGCGTTCGGCGTTCGTAACCGGTCGCCAGCACTACAACGTCGTAATGCTGCGTCACCGGCCGCCCGGCGATCCGCTCGTGCATGTGCAACGTGATCCGCTCCCCGTCGGCGCTCGCCGCCTGGATTTCGTGGCACGACAGCAAGGCGTGATGGCCGTGTCCGCCCACACGCTGTTGATACAGCACGTCGTAAATGCGCGCGATAAGATCGTCGTCGACCACAGCATAGTTCGTATTGCGAAACTCATCGAGAATCCGTTCGCGTTGCTCCACCGGCTGCGCATAGATGAAGTCGGTGAATTGCGGATCGAAGATTTCGTTGACGAACGGGCTGCTGTCGGCGGGTTTGAGGGCGCGGCCGCGCATAATGAGATCGACCTGCGCCTGCGGCCATTGCTCCGCGAGGTCGAGGAAGATCTCCGCAGCGCTTTGTCCGCCGCCGACGACGGCAACCCGACGCGGTACCGTCTCGCTGAGCGACGCCACGCGGGCCAGATATTGCGACGAATGGAACAAGCGCGCATGAGAATTGCGATGCAGCGGGGTGAACACCGGCGGTACATGAGGCGTGCCACCCGCACCGAGAATCACGTTGCGCGTGCGGCGCGACTGCGTTTCGCCTTGCCCGTCGCGCGAATGAACCTGCAACGCCACGACTTCACCGTGTTCGAGCACCGGTTGGATGCCTGTCACCGTTTCGCCATATGCGCATTGCCCGTGGAAGTGCGATGCGGCCCAACGCAGATAGTCGTTGTACTCGCGCCGGGTCGGATAGTGACTTTGCAGGTTGATGAACGCGGACAGCCGCGCCTTCTCGTGCAGATAGTTGATGAAAGTGAAGCGGCTGCGCGGATTGCGCAGTGTCGCGAGATCCTTGAGATAGGCGATCTGCATACGGCTGTTCGAGAGCAGCATGTTGCCGTGCCAGGTGAACTCGGGCTGCTTCTCCAGAAACAGGAAGCGGGCAGGGCCTAGGCGCTGCCCGCAGTGCTCTTCGAGGGCGATGGCGAGGGCGAGATTGGACGGGCCGAAGCCAACGCCGATCAGATCGTGTGTTACGGAATGAGGGGGAGTGTTGGTCGTCGTGGACGGTTCGGTACTTGCGTGCATGAGGGCCTCGGCAAGGTCATCCGGTGAATTCACCCGGACCCGGGATCGGGGGGAATGCAATACAACGCATCCGCCTCCCAGAAGACGATGAGCTTTTCTATAAATTTACCCCGGCGAAGTTTGGGTAAATGCGACGGGAAAATTTTCGATGTCCTGAATCGTCTTTGAGCGAAGGAGCCATCAGCGGTCGCAAAGGCGGGGTAAGAAACCCCGTCCAGGCGGCCGCAGGTTTCTGTCGGCGACCCGTCGAATTCGTTGGTTCTGGTTCGTCTTTGTTGGTCCTTTCATCGCGATTCGTCTCCCGGCACCCATGAGCACACTGCGGCGTGCGACCGTGGCGGCGGATCACCCGCGGAGAGCGTCGTGTTCCTGTTTCTGTTCCTGTTGCGTGCCTCACGCTGGCTGCTTGCGGCCGCTGTAGTTGCCTCGCTCGCCTGCGGCGTGGCGAACGTCATGCTGATCGCATCGATCAATCGCGCGCTCGGTGCGCCAGTGGCAGAACTGGGCGCGCTGGCGTGGCGCTTCGCCGCGCTGGCCGTGCTGTCCATGCTCGCACAGATGTGCGCCGGTGCGCTCTTCACGCGGTTGGGCCAGCGCACGCTGGCCGAACTGCGTCGGCATGTGTCGCGGATCATCGTCAATGCGCCGCTGCGCGTGGTCGAATCGACGGGCGGTGCGCGCGTGCAGTCGGTGCTGGCTGACGACGCCAATCACGTCGCCAACTTCTTCATCGGTCTGCCGACGCTGGTCATGAACGGCGCGATCGTCATGGGATGCTTCCTGTATCTGGCGATCCTGTCCTGGCCGATCTTCCTGATGGCCTGTGTGGCGATCGGTCTGGGCGCACTGGGTTATCACATCAGCCATACCAAGGTGATCCGGTATCTGCGCACGGCAGGGCAGCGTCAGGACGAGTTGTTCGGGCATTTCCAGACGCTGGCGTCCGGTGCCAAGGAACTGAAACTCAACCGCCGTCGTGCCGACGCCTTCCTCGCGCGCGTGCTCGGCTCAGCCATCGAGGCGGTGCGCGAGAATCGCTCGCGCGGTCTGACGCTGTTCATCTTCTCGGTCAGTTGGGTGCGCTTCCTGTTCTTCGCGCTCATCGGGCTGGTGCTGTTCGTGCTGGTCGGCGCGACGTCGAGCAATGCGCATGTGGCGACGGGCTATGCCATCGTCTTCCTGTACATGGTCACGCCGCTCGAAGCCATGCTCAACAACATTCCGTTGCTGACGATGGCGCGTGTTGCGAGCGAGCGCATCCAGAAGGTGACGGAGTCGATGCGTACCGAGGACGTCACGTCGTCGGAGACGTCGACGACCGGCGCGCCGCTGGTACGGCTGCATGGCATCACGCATAGCTATTACCACGAGCAGCAGGACGAAATCTTCCGTATGGGGCCGATCGATCTGACGTTCCGTCCGGGCGAGATCACCTTCCTGATCGGGGGGAACGGCAGCGGCAAAACGTCGCTGGCCAAGCTGCTCACTGGGCTTTATGTGCCGGAGAGCGGCGAAATCGTGTGGAACGGCCAGTCGGTCGACGTCAAGAATCGTGATCGTTACCGGCAGCTGTTCTCGGCGATCTTCTTCGATTTCCATCTGTTCGAAACGCTGCTGGGCGCGGACGACGCGCAAACCGATCCCGCACGCATCGATGCGTTTGCTGCGCGCTGGCTGGCGCGTCTGCACCTGCAACACAAGGTCAGCGTGACGAATGGTGCGTTTTCGACGCGTGATCTTTCGCAAGGGCAGCGCAAGCGTCTCGCCCTCGTGGCGGCGTGCGTGGAGGATCGACCGTTCCTCGTGTTCGACGAATGGGCGGCCGATCAGGATCCGGTGTTCAAGGAAGTGTTTTATCGGGAAATCCTGCCCGAGTTGAAAGCGCAGGGAAAAACCGTACTGGTGATCTCGCACGACGACCGCTACTTCTCGCTGGCCGACCGGCTGGTGAAGATGGAAAACGGTCAGTTGATCTCGGACGGCGAGCCGGCATCTATCGCATCGGCGCCAGCAAATCCGGTGGTGACGACAGTGAATGTAGAAAAACCACAATCGTCCGCGTAAACCCCTTAAATTGCGGGCACGAGGATCGTCAATGAAAGTGCGGCGCGTGTGGCGCCGCGGTTTCGTTGAGGATCCAACCATGCTCGATACGATGCTCGATGTGCGCGCCCTGCGCACCAATGGCGACCTTCCGATGGTGGTCGAACCGCGCGATGCCGGTGTGCCGATCGAGGCCGCCGCCAGTGCCCTTCACGCGCTGGTGGACGAATATCTCCCGACTCACGGCGGCGTTCTGTTCCGGGGGTTCAAGGTCGATGGCGACGCGTCTTTCCGCGAATTCGCTGCGTCTTTCGGTCATTCGCTGCTGACCTATGAGTTCGGCTCGACGCCGCGCAGCAAAGTGGCGCAAGGCGTCTATACGTCTACCGAATATCCGCCGCACCAGCACATTCCTTTGCACAACGAACAGTCGTACACGCGCGACTGGCCGATGAAGATCTGGTTCTATAGCGTGCTCACGGCGCAGGAAGGCGGTGAGACGCCGATTGCCGACAGCCGCCGCATTTATGCCCGCCTGCCGCAAGACCTGCGCGAGCGCTTCGCGAGCAAGGGGCTGATGTACGTGCGCAACTTCGGTAACGGTTTCGACGTGCCCTGGACGCAGGTCTTCAACACCGAAGATCGCGCGGAAGTCGAAGCGTACTGCCGCGCGCACCGCATTGCCTGCGAGTGGAAAGACGATGGCGAGCTGCGCACGCGGCAGTTGTGTCAGGCCGTTGCGCAACATCCCGTGACGGGCGACTGGGTCTGGTTCAATCAGGCGCACCTGTTCCACATTTCCAATCTCGAATCCGACGTACGTGAGACGTTGCTCGACGTCGTCGGCGAGGAGGATCTGCCGCGCAACGTGTACTACGGCGACGGCAGTCCCATCGAGGAAGACGCGCTCGCGACCATTCGTCACGTGCTGGAAGCGGAGAAGATCAGTTTCCCGTGGCAGAACGGCGATGTGCTGATGCTCGACAACATGCTCGCCGCGCACGCGCGCTCGCCGTTCAAGGGGCCGCGCAAGGTCGTTGTGGCGATGGCGCAGGCGCACGGCGCCGACCGCTGACGGTCCAGTCCCCGGTCTTCGAATCGTCTTCTCTCTGTCATTTACAGCATGTCGCCGCCCGGCGACCCCGTCGGCCACCACGCGCCAGTCTTTGATTCCGCCTCTGCTTCGTGAGTCGCTACCGTCATGAACGACGCTCTCCGCTTGCCCGTCCCCTTCGGTCCCGTCCCGTCGACGGCACCCTCTCAGGGAGCGCCCGGCGCTCCTATCGAACACATCGTCGATCTTCTGCGCGCTCGTGCCCGGCTTGAGCCGGATCGCGAGGCGCTGCGCGCCGTTTCCAGCGACGAGGGCGACGGTCATGCCCTGACCTGTGCCGGGCTCGACGCGCGCGCCCGCGCGGTAGCCGCCACGCTGCAACGTCTCGCCGCCAATGGGAAAGAGGGTGCCTATGGCGAACGTGGATTGCTGCTCATGCCGACGGGACTGGATTACGTAGCGGGCTTCTTCGGCTGCCTGTACGCCGGAGCCATCGCGGTGCCCGCGTTTCCGCCGGAGTCGGCGCGTCCGCAGCATCTGGCGCGCGTGCGCTCGATCCTGCGCGACGCACGTGCACGCTTCGTGCTGACCGACCGTCGGCATCGCGACGCCATGCTCGCGTTCGGCGATGCTGTACCGGAGTTGCGCGGTGTCGAGATCGTGGTGATCGATGAGATCGACGATGCGCTCGCGAACGAGTGGCAGGAGACGACCGTCGCGCCGGACGATCTGGCGTTCCTGCAATACACGTCGGGCTCGACGTCCACGCCGAAGGGCGTGATGGTCAGTCACGCGAATCTGATGGCCAACGAAGCCGCCATCGTCGCCGGGCTGGGCATGACGCGAAACGACACCATGGTGAGCTGGTTGCCGTTGTATCACGACATGGGGTTGATCGGTGGGCTGCTTTCGCCGATTTATCGTGGGGCGCGTCTCGTGCTGATGTCGCCGCAGTTCTTTCTGGAGCGGCCGGTGCGCTGGCTGCGCGCCATCGATACATTCGGCGGCACCGTTAGCGGTGGCCCCGATTTCGCCTATCGCCTGTGTGCGCAACGCATCGACACCGCCACCATCGGCTCGCTGAACCTGAGCGGCTGGCGGCTGGCGTTCTCGGGTTCGGAGCCGGTGCGTCACGATACGCTGGTCGATTTCTGCGAAGCGTTCGCGCCCGCAGGTTTCGATCCGAAGGCGGTTTATCCCTGCTACGGGCTGGCCGAGGCGACGCTGTTCGTCACCGGCGGACAGCGCGGCGACGGCATGACGGCGACCGACTTCGACCGCAGCGCACTGGCGCAACAACGGGCGGAAGCTTCGGGTGATCACAGTGACGACAGCGCGATGCTGGTCGGATGCGGCACGACGCCGCTCGATCACGAAGTGCGTCTGATGACGTGGAACGATTCGCCTGAAGTCGCACCGTCGGCGGTTGCGACGGACGGCGTGGGCGAGATCTGGGTGAGCGGGCCGAGCGTGGCGCAAGGCTACTGGCGCAACGAGCAAGCGAGTGCACGGACCTTCGTGCAGGCGGACGGCAAGCGCTGGCTGCGCACAGGCGACCTCGGCTTTGTGCATGACCATCAGTTGTACATCACTGGCCGTTGCAAGGACGTCATCATCGTCCGTGGCCATAACCTGTATCCACAGGATCTGGAAAAGGCCGTCGAGGCGGACGTCGAGCTCGTGCGCAAGGGCCGCGTGACGGCGTTTGCCGTCGATGTCGATGGCGAGCCGGGTATCGGCATTGCGGCGGAAGTCGGTCGCGGCGTGCAGAAGATGGTGCCGCCGCAGACGCTCGCCGAAGCGATCGCCGTGGCGGTCTCCGACGTCTGCCAGCAAGCGGCGTCGGTCGTGGTGCTGCTCAATCCCGGTGCGCTGCCCAAGACATCGAGTGGCAAGTTGCAGCGCAGTGCCTGTGCGAAGGGCTGGCGCGATGGTTCGCTCGATGCGTGGGCGACATGGCAGAACGGTGCGATTGTCGGGGAAGAGGCAGCAAAGGCGTCATCGAACGACAAGCCCGGCGCAGCGCCGAGGCAGGACGCCACGTTCGACGCCATCGCACAGATCTGGCGCGAGGTGCTGGGGCGTGAACAGGTCCGTGCCGACGATCATTTTTTCCTGTGCGGTGGCAGTTCGTTGCTGGCCATGCAGGTGCTGGCGCGCGTGCATGAGCGTCTTGGCGTGAAGGCGACGCCCGCCTCGTTGTACGAACATGCGCGGCTGGGCGAGTGGGTGCGAGAACTCGCGAAGCTCACGCCTGTCTCGGGCGAGCAAGCCATCGACGCCGGACAGCAAATTCCGCCCGCGACACCGCTCGCGCAGACCCCGGACGCCCGTGTTTTCCGTCAGTCCTTTGCGCAGTCCCGGCTTTGGTTTGTGCATCGGCTCGATCCGGCGAACAGCGCGGCGTATCACGTCGGTGGGCAATTGCTCGTCAAGGGACGTTTCGACGCGAACGCGTTCTCTCGTGCGCTCGAAGTGATCACGGCCCGCCACGATGCCTTGCGCACGACGTTCGACGAGCGTGATGGCGTTGCTGTCCAGATTGTGCACGCGAAGGCCGATGTACCCCTTGTCCGACACGATGTGTCGGGCGATGCGAGCCCCGATGCCGCAGCGTCCCGTCTGACCGATGCGCTCCTCGCTCAGCCGTTTGCTCCGGACACCTCCGCACCGTGGCGCGTGGCGTCGATCCGAATGTCGGGCGAGGCGCATCGAATCGTCTTCGTCCTGCACCATCTGTTGACGGACGCCTGGTCGATGACCTTGCTGATCGACGAACTGGCGCAGGCCTACAGCGGATTCGTCAACGGCGAGACACCGGTGCTGGCCCCGGTGCCAGTCCAGCCCGGCGATCATGCCCATTGGCAGCATGCCCGCATCGATGGTGAGGCGCTCGGCCGTCAACTCGACTGGTGGCAGACGCATCTGCCGGAACCGTCGCCGGTGCTCGCGTTGCCTGTCGACCGTGCGCGTGGCGCGTTGCGCAGCGGCGCGGGGCAAACGCTCGCGTTCGAATTCCCGGCGGGTCTTACGCGTGACGTGCTGACTTACGCGGCACAACGCAAGGCGACACCGTTCATCGTGCTGGCCGCGTCGTTCCAATGGCTGTTGCACCGTTACGCGGGCGAGACGGATATCCGCGTGGGCGTGCCGATTGCGCAGCGAGACGTGGCCGGACTGGAGCGCATGCTCGGCTGCCTCGTCAACACGCAAGTGTGGCGAGCAACGATCGATCCGGCAACCGACTTCGACCGGCTGGTGATGCAGGTGCGCGACGGAGCGCTGGACGCGCAAGCGCACCGCGAAGCCCCGTTCGAGCGCGTAGTGGAGCGCATTGCGCCGCAGCGCAGCCTCGGACAATCGCCGCTGTTTCAGGTGATGTTGAACCATCATGTGGCGAACGCTGCCGCGTTGCGCGGCGCGGCGGGCTGGCCCGCAGGCCTGAACGTGGTCGCACAGCCGCTGACCGGCGGGGCACAGTACGACCTTGCGCTCGACATCGACGAGCTTCACGAGGCGACGACTGGCAACGGCGCAGATCCGCTCGACGGCGTGACGCTGCGCGCCCGTCTCACTTTCCCGACCGATCTGTTCGACGCACCGACCATCGAGCGTCTGGGCGCGGACTGGTGCGCCGGGCTGGCGACGCTGCTCGCACTCCCGACGCAGCCGCTGGCGTCGCTCGACGTTGCCTTTGAAAACGCGCTGGATGGCGGGCATCGCGTTGCGATCGCCGAAGCCTCGTTGCCGTTTCAAAGTGTCTCATCGCTGATCGACGTGCAGGCGCAGCAACAACCGTCCGCCGTCGCGTTGAGGGATGAGGCTGGCACCCTCACGTACGCCGAACTCGAGCGCGCGGCGAACCGCATTGCGCATTGGCTGCTTGGACAGGGCGTTGCGCCGGAGGCGCGCATCGGACTGGCGATGTCGCGTCAGGCGGGCATGATCGCGGGGCTGCTCGGCATCATGAAGGCCGGGTGCGCATTCGTGCCGCTCGATCCGTCTTACCCGGCGCAGCGGCTGGCGCATATCATCGACGACGCGGGCATTTCGCTGGCACTCACTGAAGCCTCGCTGGCCGACGCGCCGTGGCTACCCGCGCGTCGCGCCGTGGTTGCCGATCTCATGGCGGATATCTCGCTGCCCGAAGATTCGCCAGGGGTCTCGCTGCATCCCGATCAACTGGCTTATCTGATTTACACCTCCGGTTCGACCGGCATACCGAAAGGCGTGGCGGTGGCGCATGGTCCGCTGGCCATGCACTGCGTAGCGACCGGCGCGCAATACCGCCTCTCGCCCGGGGTCTGCGAGTTGCACGTGCTCTCGATCAACTTCGACGGCGCGCACGAACGGTGGATGGCGCCGTTGATCTGCGGCGCGTCGTTGTTCATTGCGGACGAACGTCATTGGCCCCCGCAGACGATGGTTGACGCAATGCGTCGTCACGGCGTGACGAATGCCGGTTTCCCGACGGCCTATCTGTGCCGTCTCGCGACGAGCGGTGCAACGGGCGCACCAGCGCTGCGTTTGCTTTCGTTCGGCGGCGAAGCGATGGCGTGGCCTGCGTTGCGCGCGGCGCAGGCGATGTTCCGTCCGGCGCAGACGATCAACGGTTATGGTCCGACCGAGACCGTGATGACGCCGGTCGCCTGGTCCATCGACGGTGCGCTGGATGCGCAACCGGCTGCGCAAATCGCGGGTCAGGCGTATGCGCCCATCGGCGAGCCGGTGGGACGCCGCCGCGCCTGGGTGCTCGATCCGTGGCTCGGCGAAGTGCCGCTTGGCGCGGTGGGCGAACTGTACCTCGGTGGCGAGGGCGTGGCGCGCGGGTATCTCGGACGCGCAGCGCTGACGGCCGAGCGCTTCGTACCGGACCCGCGCGGTGAGCCGGGCGCGCGCATGTATCGCACGGGGGACCGGGTGCGTCGACTCGCCGACGGCACGCTCGTCTATCTCGGTCGTTTCGACCAGCAGGTGAAGGTGCGCGGTTTCCGCATCGAGCCCGGCGAAGTCGAGACGCAATTGCTGCGCGAGCCGGGCGTCGACGACGCGCTGGCGGTCGTCGCGGCGGGGCCTGCGGGTGATCAACTCGTCTCCTACGTCGCAGGCAAGGGACTCGACGGCGAAGCGCTGCGCGTGGCGCTGTCGCGTCGTCTACCGGACTATCTGGTGCCGTCGCTCGTAATCGTGCTGGATACACTGCCAAAGCTGCCCAACGGCAAACGCGACCGGGCGGCGTTGCCCGCGCCGGTCTGGGGCAGCGCAGGCGGACAGGCACCGCAGGGCGAGGCTGAGTGCGCGCTGGCGGCCGTCTGGCAGGATCTGCTGCGCGTGCCGTCGGTGAGCCGCGACGACAACTTCTTCGCGCTGGGCGGCGATTCCATCGTCGCGTTGCAGATGGTTGGACGCGCACGTCAGGCGGGCTGGCAAGTCGGCGCGCAAGACGTCTTCCGTCACCAGACGCTCGCGCGTTTCGCGGCACAAGCGCGGGCGGTCGGTGAAGCGGACGGCGTGACGCGAGCGCCCGAACCGCTCGAAGGTGACGTGCCGCTAACACCCGTGCAGGCGTGGTTCTTCCGTCAGCCCATCGCGCGCCGCGATCACTGGAACCAGTGGGTCGAAGCGACGTTGCCCGAAGGCACGGACATGACGACCCTTCGTGAAGCGCTGGCCACCGTCGTGAAGCATCACGATGCGCTCAGGCTGCGGTTCACCGAGCATGACGACCAATGGCAGGCACGCTACGTCGCGCCACATGCTGCCGACGATCTGCTCTGGCACGTGGCGATGTGCGACGACGCGCAACTGGCCGACGCTCTCGCTCAGGCCCAACGGAGTCTGTCGCTGGCCGACGGTCCGCTGTTGCGTGCGCTGCTGGTGCGTACGGAGGCAGGCGAGTTGCGCTGTTTCCTCGTCGCGCACCATCTGGTGATCGACGGCGTGTCGTGGCGCATCCTGCTGGACGATTTGCACACGGCGCTCGGGAATACGCGAGGGGCGCAGGCGGCGCGGGCATTACCCGCCGTCGGCCAATCGATGCGCGCGTGGGCGCAGCGTTGGCATGACTGGGCGCAAAGCGACGCCGCATCGGCCGCGCTGGAGGTCTGGCAGCAGGCGCTGGCCGGTGCCGTGGATTCGGTGGATGTTGCTAAGCCGACGAACGCAACGCCGGGGGCTGGCGAGATCGAACACACGTGGCCCGCCGACATCGCCGTGCCGCTCGCGCAACTGCGACGTGTGCGAATGCATGAGGCACTGAGTGCTGCCGTCGCGCACACGCTGGGCCAGCGTGTAGGGGCACAGCGTTATGTCGTGCACGTCGAAGGTCATGGGCGCGGCGGCGAAGAGCAGGGCGACCTTTCGCGCACGCTCGGCTGGTTCACGGCGGCGTGGCCGCTCACCATCCCGGTAGGTAGCACGCCCGAAGTCACGCTGGCCGCCGCACGCGAGGCCTGGCGACGCGTGCCGCACGACGGTGCCAGCTACGCCGCGCTGCGTTACCTCGGCACGCCGCATGCCCGTCAGGCGCTCGACGCGCTGCCCGCAGGCCACGTCACGGTCAACTTCCTCGGACGCACCGACACGGATGGCATCGTCGACGGGGGCCTGTCGCACGAGCCCGACGTTGCGCCACCGAACTGGCTGACGCTCGACGTCTGGCAGCGCGGTGACACGCTGCGGCTCGTCTGCCGCTATGATCGTGCGCGCTTCACAGGCGACAACGTTCAGACGCTCGTCGACGAGATCGGTGCGACGCTGCGCGCACTGGCTGAGACGTTGCCGGGTCACGAACCGGTCATCGCGGAAGATTTCCCGTACGCGGGCCTCACGCGCGAACAGCTCGCCGCATTGCCCGCGTCGATGCGGCAGATCGAAGCCGTGGTTCCCGCAACGTCGATGCAGCAAGGCCTGTTGTTCTACTCGCAGCAACAGGGCACCGCCGATCCGTACTTCTATCAGAAGGGCTTCGTGATCGACGGCGCGCTCGACACGAATGCCTTTGCACAGGCATGGCGGGATGCGGTCATGCGTCATGCGGCGTTGCGCACGGCCTTTGTGAGCGACGTCGGCGAACTGCCGCTGCTGCTGGTGCACGGACCCGAGACAGTGGCCACGGCGGTCGACTTGCTGTCGCAGGAAGACTGGTGCGCGTTGAGCGAGACGGAACAACACGCGCGGCTGGACGCCCGTTTCGCGGCCGAGCGCGCTGCAGGTTTCTCGTTCGCTCAGGCGCATCGTCCGCGTCTGGCATTGATTCGCGTTGGCGCGTCGCGTTGGTGGCTGCTCTGGAGCAGCCACCACGTTGCGCTCGACGGCTGGAGCACCGGACTGATTCTGAGCGACGTGATGTCGCGGTATGCCGCACTGGCGAAAGGCACTGCGTCGGCGGATGGCGAGGCTTTGGCCGCACCGTCGTTCGCCGAGTTTGCCGTGTGGCAACGTGAACTGGACGCCTCTGCATCGCGCGCACATTGGCGGCAATTGCTTGACGGCGTGGGCGCGCCGACGCCGCTTCCATTAGCGCGTCAGGCGCGTACGGCGGCGGAGGCAACGGGGCATGGCGAAACTGCATGGACGCTCGCCCCTTCGCAATGGCAGATGTGGTGCGACGCCGCCCGTCGCGTTGGCGTGACCCCGGGCACCTTGTGTCAGGGCGCATGGGCGCTGCTGCTGGCGCGTCATGCCGGATTGCGCGACGTGGTGTTCGGCGTGACGGCGTCGGGCCGCTCTGCGGCCGTGCCGGGCATCGAACGCATGGCGGGTCTGTTCATCAACACGCTGCCGGTGCGCGCCACGTTCGACGCGCGTCGTCCGGTCGCCGACTGGCTGCGCGATCTTCAGACGCAAACGGCGCAGTCGCGTGAGCATGAGCATGTGGCGCTGTCCGCCATCACGCGCGAAGCGCATCGGGACAATGAGCGCGACGGCGAAAGCGCGGAAGGTGCACTGTTCGAGAGCATCGTCGTCTTCGAAAACTATCCGCTCGATGCTGCGCTGCTCGGTCAACGCGACGATGGTCTGCGGCTGGCGCTGCTGGAGCGCGGCACGCAGGCGCGCAACAACTATCCACTGTCGCTGATCGTCGAGCAGCACGACGGCTTGCGTCTCGTTCTGGCGTTCGCCCGTAAGCACTTCGACAACGCCGCCGTGCAAGCACTCGGCGAGCAGTTCGTGGCGTTATTGGGCGCGATGGCGGACAGCCTCGGCACGTCGACAACGCCGCCCAAGCGGTTAGGGCAGATTGGGCTGACGAACGCAGTGCCACAGACTGCCGAGCACGTCGTCTGGTCCTCGCAGGACTTGCTTGACGATTGGCAGGCGCATGTCACCCGTGACGGCGCGGCGCTGGCCGCCGAAGGTGAGGACGCGACCTATCGCCGAGACGAACTCGACGCGCTTGCGAACCGGCTGGCGGCCACGTTGCAGGCGCGGGGGATCGGCCCGGAGGATCGTGTCGCCATCTGTCTGCCGCGCAGCGCGGCGCTGGTTGGCGCGATTCTGGGCGTTTGGAAGGCCGGTGCTGCGTACGTGCCGCTCGACCCCGCGCAACCGGTGGCGCGTCTGCAAAAGCTGGTGAGTGCCAGTGGTGCCAACGCGGTGATCGTCGACGATCAGACACCTGCGATGAAGCACGCCTCGCTGATTCGCTGGCGCGACATCGCAGACGCCAGCACCAACACGAAAGGACCGACGCCGGTCCGCGCCCATCCGGCGCAAGCGGCTTACGTCATCTACACCTCGGGGTCGACGGGCGAGCCGAAGGGCGTCGTCGTCAGTCGTGGGGCGCTGCACAACTACGTGCAGGCGGTGGCGACGCGCCTGCGTGAGCGCGGTCTTGAGACGTCGAGTGAAACCGGCAACGTGGGCGGATTCGCGATGGCGTCGACCGTGGCTGCCGATCTCGGTCACACGACGTTGTTCGGCGCGTTGGCGCTCGGCCGTCCGCTGTATCTCGTACCGCAAGCGTGCGCATTCGATGCGCAGCGCTTTGCCGAGTGGTGTGCGGCGCGTCGGATCGACGTCCTCAAGATCGTGCCGGGGCACCTGAGGGGCCTATTCGATGCGGCGGGCGCGGCGGTGTTGCCGCGCGCGGTGCTCGTGACGGGGGGCGAATCGTTGGACCCGTCTTTCGTCGCACATATCCACACGGCGCGTCCGGGGCTGGCGATCCTCAACCATTACGGACCGACGGAGACGACTGTCGGGGCACTGACGCATGTCGTCGGCACCGTTGCGGAGTTGCCTGTGCCTGTCGGTCGTCCGCTGGCGAACCTGCACGCGCATGTCCTTGATGCGGACCTGAACCCGTTGCCGTCGGGTGTGGCCGGTGAGCTTTATCTGGGCGGCGCAGGGTTAGCCCGGGGGTATCTCGGCGCACCCGCGCAGACGGCCGAGCGTTTCGTGCCCGACCCGTGGCGCGCAGGTGCACGGCTGTATCGCACCGGCGACCGTGCGGTGCAGCGCGCCGACGGTGCCGTCGTCTACCTCGGCCGGATGGACGATCAGGTCAAGATCCGCGGCTATCGCGTGGAACCGGCGGAAGTGGCACAGGCGATGCGTCGCGTGCCCGGCGTGATCGATGCCGTGGTCGTTGCCCGTCACGACGGGCCGGGCGGCGCATGGTTGCATGGCGTCTTTACGGGCGACGCGACGGTCGATGCTGTGCGCACCACGCTGACCGAGGCGCTGCCGTTCGCGTGGATCCCGGCACGATTCGACGGAGTCGACAAACTGCCGCTGACTGCAAACGGGAAGGTGGATCGTCGCGCCTTGTTGGCGTTGACCGAGCGCGTCGACGCCACAAAGGAATGCGCGGGCGCGGCGTCGGTGGAATTGCCGCACGACGGCGCAGAAGCCGACATCGCAGCCATCTGGTGCCAGGTGCTCAAGCGTGAGCAGGTCGGCCGTCACGATGCGTTCTTCGACATCGGCGGCGACTCGATTCTCGCGTTGCAGGTGATTGCGCGACTGCGCAAGCGTGGCATCAAGGTAGGGCCGCAGCATCTGGCGTCGCATCCGACGGTGGCGCAATTGGCGACACTGGAAGCGCCTGCCGAAGCGAAGTCCGCGCAAACGCCACCGGCCGTCACCGGGCCGACGCGTGGGGACGACCATCGCAGCACGTTCCCGCTGTCGTCGTCGCAGATGCGTGTGTGGCTGGAGACGCAAATGGCACCGCGCGCGGGGGCATATCACATCGCCGGTGCGTTGCGTCTGGATGGACCGTTGCAAGCCGACGCGCTTGAGCGCGCCTTGCAGACGCTGTCGGACTGGCACGACGTGTTGCGCACGACCGTTGCGGTGAATGCCGCCGAGGGTGGCGCACCGGAGCAACGCGTACATGCCGTGCTGCCGGTCGCGTTCACGCACGACGCCGTTGCGTCCGGGACGTCCGGCGACGTTGCCAGCGCGGCTGTGCAAGCGTGTCTTGATGCGCTGACGCTTGCGCCGTTCGATCTGGCCAACGGGCCGCTCTGGCGCGTCCATCTCATGCAGATCAGCAACCAGTCGCACGTGCTGATGCTGGTCATGCATCACCTGATCTCGGACGGCTGGTCGATGAACCTGCTGGTCGCCGATCTGGCGCGCGCCTATCGTGCGCATGCGGGTGGTACTCAGCCGGTGCGCGACGCGTCGGCTTCATCGCTGCGTTATGGGGATTACGCCGTATGGCAGCGCGAACAACTGGCCGGTCCCGCGCAAGCCGCGCAGCTCGCCTACTGGCGTCAGCAGCTTGGCACGACGCATCCGGAGCTGGCTTTGCCGTTCGACCGGGTACGCCCCGTCGTTCGTGACGGCACGGGGGCCAGCATCGACCTCACGATGCCGCCGGGCTTGCCTGCGCGACTCGACCGTTTCGCGCGTGAGCACGGTGTCACCCGTTTCATGGTCATGGCCGCCGCCTTCCATCTGCTGATGCATCGCGTCACCGGCGAGGGCGACGTGCGTACCGGGATGCCCGTGGCCGGGCGCGCGCACGAAGCCGTCGAAGCGGTGGTGGGCTTCTTCGTCAACACGCAGGTGCTGCGCTCGCAGATCGAATCGCCGACGACGTTTGCCACGCTCGTCACGCAGGTGCGAGACCAACTGCTGGGGGCGCAACAGCATGCCGACGTCCCGTTCGAGCGGTTGGTGGAACACCTCGCGCCGGTGCGCAGCGTGTCACGGCACCCGTTGTTCCAGGTGTCCATCAATCATCAGAAGCGCGCCTTCGCACCGCTGAGCGATCTGGCCGGTGTGACGATGCGGGCCATCGAGCGGCGTGCACATCATGCGCAGGTCGACCTCGCGCTCGATACGGAGGAGGACGAAGCGGGCGCACTGCGCGGCTGGCTGACGTACGCCTGTGACGTGTTCGACGCGCCGACCGTGCGCCGCCTTGGTGAGCAGTGGCTGACGCTGCTTGACGTTGCCATGACGCAGGCAGCGATACCCGTCGCGCGGCTTGCGATGAAGACGAGCGATGCGGCGGGGCAGAGCGACAGTCGCAGGCGGGTGAGCGTTGCCGTGCCGCTGCCCGTGCATGCCGTGATTGACGCGCAGGCCGCGGTACGGAGTGACGCGATTGCCGTGTGCGACGCCAACACCCGCGTCTCGTATGCGGACCTCGTGACCCGCGCGAACCGAATCGCGCATGCGCTCATTCGTGCGGGCGTCGCGCCCGAGGCGCGTGTCGGTCTCGCCATGTCGCGCAGCACGGACCTGATCGTCGCAATGCTGGGAATTCTGAAGGCGGGCGCGGCGTATGTGCCGCTCGATCCGGCGTATCCGGCCGAGCGCCTGAGCTACATGGTGGAAGACGCTGGGGTCACGCACGCGATCACTCAGGCGTCGCTGGCTGGGGCGCCGTGGCTGCCGGGCGAGGCGATGACACTCGAATCGATGCTCGCCGACGCCACGCTACCGGACCATGCCCCGGCGCGCGACGTCCACGTCGATCAGCTGGCTTACGTGATCTACACATCCGGGTCGACCGGGCGTCCGAAGGGCGCGCAACTGACGCATCGCAACCTGATGCGATTGCTCACGGGCACGTCGCAGGACTTCGCGTTCGACGCAAACGACGTCTGGACGATGTTCCATTCGTACGCCTTCGACTTCTCGGTATGGGAAATCTTCGGTGCGCTCGCGCACGGCGCGCGGCTCGTGGTCGTGTCGCAGGACACGGCGCGTGATCCTGCGGCAATGTGGACGCTCGTCGCCAGCGAAGGTGTGACGGTGCTCAACCAGACGCCCTCAGCGTTCTATCAATGGCTCGGCGCGATGCCGTCGGACGCGACGTCGACGACGCTGCGCCACATCGTCTTCGGCGGCGAAGCGCTCACGCCCGCGCGACTCGCTGCGTGGTGGCTGCGTTTTGGTGAGGCTACACGTCTGACCAATATGTACGGCATCACGGAGACGACGGTGCACGTCAGCCAGCATGTGCTGCATCGGGACTGCACGGTGGGTTCGGCGGGTTCACCCATCGGCGAGCCGATTGCCGACCTCGACTGGCGTGTGCTGGACGAGGGTCTCAACGAGGTGCCACCGGGTGTTGCAGGCGATCTGTATGTGTGCGGCGAAGGGCTGGCGCGTGGGTATCTGGGACAGGCGGGCCTCACAGCCGAGCGTTTCGTGCCGGACCCGAAGGGCGCACCGGGCGAGCGCATGTATCGCAGCGGCGACCGCGCGCGTCGGCTGGCGGACGGCACGCTCGATTACCTTGGCCGGGGCGACGCACAGGTCAAGCTGCGAGGCTTCCGCATCGAACTGGGCGAAATCGAGTCGCAACTGCTGCGTCATGAAGACGTGACGGACGCTGCCGTCCTCGTTCGGGACGACGGCGCGGGCGAGCAACTCGTGGCGTACGTGGTGTCGCCTCCGGATCGTGCCACTGACGTCGATACCGCCGCGCTATGGTCGCGTCTGCGCACCCATCTGGGCGGCGAGTTGCCCGCTTACATGGTGCCGGGCCAGTGGCTGCGTCTGGATGCTTTGCCGCTCACCCCGAACGGCAAACTCGACCGGCGCGCGTTGCCGGTGCCCGAAGCCGCAGGTGCGGTGCAGTTCGAAACGCCGCGCGACGGCATAGAAGCGCGCATCGCTTCGATCTGGCAGGACGTGCTGGGCGTGCCGCGTGTGGGGCGCCACGACGACTTCTTCGCCCTTGGCGGTCACTCGTTGCTGGCAACGCAGGTGGCGTCACGGCTGCGCGATGCGTTGTCGCTCGACGTCCCGCTGCGCACCCTCTTCGAAGCGAGCCGACTGACGGCACTGGCGCAAGCGCTCGACGCGCTGGCGGGCACATCCCCCACCCGCCCGGAGGTCGCCGACGACGACCTGCAAGCCGCCCTGCGCGAAATGGAATCCCTTTCCCCCGAGGCGCTGCAAGCGCTGCTCGGGCCGGAGGCTACTCATGGGCAAACTAAGCATGGCTGATACGAAAGACGACATTCAAACGACGCTCGCCCGTCTGGCCCCGACGCAACGGCAGGCGATGATCGCGTTGCTCGAACGCAAGGGCGTCGACGTGCGCGAGCACTTGCCGCTCGACGGCTGGGTGTCCCGCGCGCAAGGACAGGACGGTGAGCGCGCCGCCGCCTCGTTCGCTCAGCAACGCATGTGGACGCTGTTGCAACTCGACGAGCGCCACGACACCTATCACATCACGGGCGCGGTACAGCTCGATGGCGATCTGGATGCGGCGGCGCTGGCGCAAGCCTTCGCCGCTGCGGTGGCACGTCACGCCGCGCTGCGCACGACGTTCGACGTCTCAGATGGCAAGCTCATGCAGCACGTGCATGCCCGCGTCGATGTGCCGCTGGAGATCTTGCCGCTGGGCGCAGGGGCCATCGAGCTCGACGTGCGCGACGCGGTGGCGGACGTCAACCGCCGCGCCTTCGATCTGGCGCTCGGCCCGCTGGTGCGCACGACGTTGCTGCGTGTGACGCCAACGCGTCATGTGCTGGTGCTGACGATGCACCACCTGATCTCCGACGGCGGCTCGCTGGACGTGCTTATCGGCGAGATCGCCCGCGACTACGCCATCGTGCGCAATGGACAGACGCCCGCGACGCAGACGCTCGGCCCGACCTACGGCGATTACGCCATCTGGCAACGATTGCGGCTGGGCGGCGAAGCGCTGACCGGGCAACTGGACTATTGGGCGACGCAGCTTGCCGATGCCGACGACTTGCTGGCGCTGCCGCTCGACCGTCATCGTCCGGCGCAGCGCGATGCCGAAGGCGGGCGCGTTGCGTTCACGCTACCAGCGCCCTTGACGGAGCGTGTTCGCGCCCTGGCGCGTGACGCCCGCACCACGCCGTTCGCTGTTCTGCTGGCGTCGTTTCAGGCGCTGCTGGCGCGCTACGCGGCGGGCCAGAGCGACGAGGAAACGGATGCCTCCACCGTCGATGTGCGTGTCGGTGTGCCGGTGAGTCATCGCAGCCGCACGGCGCTGGAGCGCGTGGTCGGGTGTTTCGTCAACACCGTGGTCGTGCGTGCGCGCGTCGATCTGTCGGCGGGGTTCGACGCCTTGCTCGCGCAGGTGCGCGACACGCTGCTCGATGCACAGCGTCATGCGGATGTGCCGTTCGAACAGGTGGTCGAGCGCCTTGCCCCCGCGCGCAGCCTGAGCCATAGCCCGCTGTTTCAGGTGATGGTGAACCATCAGCGGCGTCATGCCGCGTCGGCGTTGCAGTTGCCGGGCGTCACCGCGACGGTGCTCGACGGCGAGACCACGCAGGCAAAGTTCGACCTCGATCTGGGCATCGTGGAGTCGCCCGACGGTACGCTCGGCGGCGGGTTGGGCTACGCCTGCGACGTTATCTCGTCGCAAACGGCGCAGCGCATCTGCACGCACTGGCAGACGTTGCTCACCGCGCTCGTCTCGCAAACGGGGGCGCCGTTGCAGGACCTGCCGCTCGCCGGTGCAGACGAACTGAGTGCGATTCGACGTTGGGGCAGTCCCGCAAACGACGATGGCGCGGGAACGAATGACACGCGCCTGCTGCCGGACATGATCGCGGATCATGCGGCACGTTGCCCGGACGCTGTCGCCGTCGAATGCGATGGCGATGTGCTGACGTACGGTGAACTGCTGCGACGCGCGGATACGCTGGCGGTGCGCTTGCTTACGCATGGGTTGACGTCGGAGGCGCGTGTCGGGGTGTGGTTGCCGCGCTCGACGGACGTGTTCGTCGCGATGCTCGCGGCGCTGCGCGCAGGCGGCGCTTACGTTCCGCTCGACGTCGACCATCCTGCCGAGCGCGTGGCCGAGTTGTGCGCCGATGCGGGCATTGCGCTGGTGATCACCGACACGCAGGGGCTCGCACGTGTGCCGCCGGATGTGGCGGCGCTGAACATTGCCGGGGCCGACTCGTCTGCTACGACGGCGGTGTTGCCTGCGCTGCATCCCGCACAACTGGCCTATGTGATATTCACTTCCGGCTCGACCGGGCGGCCGAAGGGCGTTGCCGTCTCGCACGGTCCGATTGCGATGCATTGCCTCGCTATCGCCAGGTTATTCGGCATGACGCAGGACTTCCGCGAACTGCACGTGGCATCGCTCTCGTTCGACGGTGCGCACGAGCGCTGGCTGACGCTGCTCTCGCAGGGCGCATGCGTGGTGCTGCGCGGCCCGCGTCAATGGACACCGGAGGAAATCTGCGAGCAGATCGTGCGCCGCCGCGTGACCAATGCCGGGCTGCCGACAGCGCTCTTACGACACGTGGCGCAATGGGTGGAAGCGCATCCGGACGCCGTGCCGCCGGGCCTGATCTATTCGTGCGGCGGCGAAGCGCTCTCCCGAGACACGCTGGCGCTCGTCATGCGCACGCTGCAACCGGTGCGACTGCTTAACGGTTACGGGCCGACGGAGACGGTCGTGACGCCCGTGAACTGGACGGTCCACGCGGGCATGCAGAGCCCGACGCCATACGCGCCCATCGGCTCGCTCGTCGGCGAGCGTCGCGCGTATGTGCTGGACAAGCGTCTGCAACCGGTCCCGGTCGGTGTGTCGGGTGAGCTGTATCTCGGTGGCGCGGGCGTGGCGCGGGGGTATCTCGCGCGTCCCGGGCAGAGCGCCGAGCGGTTCGTGCCCGACCCGTGGGGCAGACCCGGCACGCGGATGTATCGCACCGGCGACCGTGTCCGCTGGCTGGACGACGGTACGCTGGAGTACCTCGGCCGTCGCGATCAGCAACTCAAGGTGCGCGGTTTTCGCATCGAACCGGGCGAAGTCGAGGCGCAATTGCTGGCGGAGACGGGCGTGCGGGAAGCCGTCGTCGGCACGGCGCAGGGACCGGCGGGGGTGCAACTCGTCGCGCACGTGAGCGCGACGCCGCCGGACGGCGTCGACGCGGCGGGCTTCGGCGAGCAGTTGCGACAAGCGCTTGCCGCGCGTCTGCCAGCGTATCTCGTGCCTGCACAGATTCTGGTGCTCGACGCGCTGCCTAAGCTCGTCAACGGCAAGCTCGACCGCAAGCGTCTGCCTGAGCCTGTATGGCAGAGCGCGAGCGCGGAAGCGCCCCGCGCCGGGGCCGAAGCGGATCTCGCAGCGATCTGGACGCAATTGCTCGGGACGGCGCAAGTCGGCCGGGCCGACAACTTCTTCTCACTCGGTGGCGACTCGATCATCGCATTGCAATTGGTGAGCCGGGCGCGCGCGGCGGACTGGCGCATCACGGTGCGCGACGTGTTCCGTCATCAGACGCTCGCAGAACTGGCCGCTGTGGCGACGCCAGCGCAGACGAGTGCGGGTGCTGTAGCGCAGACTGCCACTGGCGAAGCGAGCGAGATCCCCTTGCTGCCGATCCAGTCGTGGTTCTTCGGCGAGCCGGTCGCTCAGCGCGACCATTGGAATCAGTGGGTGCAGGTGGACGTACGCGACGCGGGACGTCCGCTTGATGGCGACACACTGTGCGAGGCGTTGCAGGCCGTGGCCGAGCATCACGAAGCCCTGAAAATGCGCTACGTCCAGAACGACGACGGCTGGCAACAACAGCGCGCTTCGTCCGGCGCATCGCTCGTCGCACTGGACATCGTGGACGCCGCCGACGAAGTGCAGGCACTTGCCGCAGCGGAGCGTGCACAACGTGGTCTGTCGCTGGCAAACGGCCCGTTGCTGCGCGCGGTGCTCGTCAATCTGACGGGGGGACGTCAGCGTCTGCTGCTCGTCTGCCATCACATTGCCGTCGACGGTGTGTCGTGGCGCGTGCTGCTGGGCGATTTGCAGCGAGCGCTTGCACAGAGCGAAGCAGGGCAACCCGTCACGCTGGCGGACAACGGCACGTCGTACGGCGCTTGGGCGACCTACTGGCGCGATTGGGCGTCGTCGTCCGAGGCTGAGCAGGAAGCGACATTCTGGACGGACGCACTACAAGGCGCGCACAACACGCTGCCCATCGACGCTACGCCCGCCGAGGGCGACCGTCAGGCAGATGCAGCGGAAGTCACCGTGGCGCTCGACGCGTCCGCCACCCGCCGGTTGCTCGATGCGGCGAACGACCGCGCACGTCTGCCTGAGCTGCTCGTTGCCGCGCTCGCGCAGGCCGTAGGCGAATGGACTGGGGCAGGACGCGTGGCCTTGTGCGTCGAAGGCCACGGCCGCGACGACGTGCCGGGCACAGAGGCCTTCGATCTGACCCGCACGCTTGGCTGGTTCACGTCGGTCTATCCGCTGGCGGTCGACGTTTCGGCATCGCCGCGCGAAACGCTGTTCGCGCTCAAGCGTATGTGGCGTGCTGTGCCACGTGCCGGGTTGGGATTCGGTGCGTTGCGGTATCAGGGCAGTGACGCGGTACGCGAAGCGATGGCCGCGTTGCCGCGGGGACGCATCACGTTCAACTACCTCGGCCGCGTCGACGCGGGCTTCGGCGAAGGGCGGTTCGCGCCGAGCGACGCGTCCGCAGGGGCCGCACGCGACGCCTGCGCACCGCTGGGCAACTGGCTGTCCGTCGACGGAGCGATTGCCAACGGCTGCCTACGTCTTTACTGGCGCTTCTCGCGCAAGCGTTTCCACGAGGCAACAATTGCCGCTGTGGCAGCGCGCATGCAAACGGCGCTGGGCACGCTCGTCGAGTCCAGCGTCAACGCACAGGTCACAAGTGCGGCCGACTTCCCGCTGGCGGGCCTGACCGAAGCCGCGCTGGCCGATCTGCCGGTGTCCGCCGCTGATCTCGAAGACGCGTATCCGCTCTCTCCCATGCAGCAGGGGATGGTGTTTCATGCGCGTCTTGCGCCGGACAGCGCGTCGTACATCAACCAGCTTCAGATCCGTCTCGAAGGATTGCAGGCCGACGCGTTTGCCGCCGCATGGCAGGCCGCCGTCAAACGTCACCCGATCCTGCGCACGAGCTTCGTGTGGCGAGACGGCGCGCCGCCGCTGCAACTCGTGCATCGAGAGGTGCCGCAAGCGTTGCGCCTGCTCGACTGGCGCGAACGTGTTGCTCAGCAGGGCGCGGGTGTGCTGACGGAACTGGCGCAGCAGGAACGCGCACAGGGCTTCGACCTTGGCGTCGCGCCGTTGCAGCGTGTGGCGCTCGTGCGTGTCGACGACGACGCGTGGCAACTGATCTGGACGCTGCATCACGTGCTGCTCGACGGCTGGAGCAGCGCACAACTGATCGGCGAGATCCTTCAAGCGTATCTGTCCGGCACACCGGCGGTGGAAGGCACAGCGCCGCGTTTTCGCGACTATATCGCGTGGCTCGAGGAACACGCGCCGCAGGACGGCGAATCGTTCTGGCGCGAGCGACTGGCCGCCTTCGAATCGCCCACGCAATTGCACGAGACCGTGCTGCGTACGACAGCCCCGGCACACGGCCACGGTGAACGCACGTTCCGGGTCGACGCAACGAGCGCACAGGCATGGCAGCGCGCTGCGCGCAGCCGCCGTCTGACCGTCAACACGCTGGTGCAAGGCGCGTGGACGCTGCTGCTCCAGCGTTACACGGGCAAGCGCGACGTGTGCTTCGGCGTGACCGTCTCCGGTCGTCCGGCGGAGCTGCCGGCAGCCGAGCGCATGATGGGACTCTTCATCAACACGTTGCCGGTGGTGCAAGGTCCGTCGCCGTCGGAAGGACTCGACGACTGGCTGCACCGTTTGCAGGAAGACAACCTGGCGCTGCGCGAGGCCGAGAGCACGCCGCTCTACGACATTCAGCGCTGGGTCGGCTGGCCGGGTCAGGCACTGTTCGACTCGCTGATCGTCTTCGAGAACTATCCGGTGGATCGCGCACTTCGGGCGCAGGGCGCACAGACGCTGCGCTTCGGCGACATCGTGAACGTGGAGTCTACGCACTACCCGCTCACGATCGGCATCGCGTCCGGCGAGACTATCGACGTGCGCATGAGCTACGACCGCCAGTATTTCGACGACGGTGCAGTGGAACGTCTGTGGACGCAATTGCACGACCTGCTGGCGCAGTTGTGTGCGTCGCAGACATCGGGCGCATTGCGCGTTGCGGATATTGTCTTGCACGACGCCGACACCGCGTGGCCGACGCAGCGCGGACCGCGCCGGACGTTCGATGTCACGACGACCGTCGACCGGACGATTGCCGCCTTCGCGAGCTCGCAACCAGATGCCATCGCCGTCACCGATGGCGAGCACTCGCTGACCTACGCGGAACTCGACGCGCAGGCGAACCGTGTGGCGCACGCGCTGCTGCGCCGGGGTGTGGTGGCTGAGGACCGTGTCGGCATTGCGCTGACGCGTCGCGTCGAACTGATCGTCGCCATTCTCGGGGTGCTCAAGGCGGGCGCGGCCTACGTGCCGCTCGATCCCGCGTATCCGGATGAGCGCCTCGGCTATGTCGTGCAGGACGCCGACATCAAGGTCGTGGTGACGGACGCCGCGCTCGGCGCACCCGTGTGGTTGCCGAAGGACAGCGTGAGCATCGATGCGCTGTCGCGCGATGTGACGCTGCCGACCACGTCCCCCGAAGTGCGTATTCACGTCGACCAATTGGCGTATGTGATCTACACGTCCGGTTCGACGGGCAGGCCGAAGGGTGTTCAGGTCGCGCATCGTCAGTTGATGCGTCTGCTGCATTCGACGGAGGACTGGTTCGGTTTCGGTCCGGACGACGTCTGGACGATGTTCCACTCGTATGCGTTCGACGTATCGGTGTGGGAAATCTTCGGCGCGTTGTCGCATGGCGGGCGGCTGGTCGTTGTGCCGTATTACACGAGCCGCGAACCGCAGGCGCTGTGGGCGATGATCGAGCAGCAACGGGTGACGGTGCTGTGTCAGACACCGTCCGCGTTCTACCAGATTCTTGCGGCCTTACCGACAGACGCTTCACAGACCACGCTGCGCCACATCGTGCTCGCGGGCGAAGCGCTCACACCGCGCCGGCTTGCGCCGTGGTGGTCGCACTTTGGCACGCAAACCCGCGTCATCAACATGTACGGGCCGACAGAGACGACCGTCTATGTGAGCTACGGCGTTGTGACACCGGAGGCGGCCGAGGCCGGTATCGGTCAGTCGCCGATTGGCGAGGCACTGCCGGATATCGGATGGCGCGTGCTCGACGCGTCGCTTGCAGAAGTGCCGATGGGCGTGCCGGGCGATCTGTATGTCGGTGGCGATGGGTTGGCGCGCGGCTATCTGGGACGTCCGGCGCTGAGCGCCGAGCGCTTCGTCCCCGATCCGTGGGGGCCTGCCGGTGCGCGCATGTATCAGACGGGCGACCGTGTGCGACGTCTGCCGGACGGCACGCTCGATTACCTCGGGCGTGGCGATCAGCAGGTCAAGTTGCGGGGCTTTCGCATCGAGCCGGGCGAGATCGAGGCGCAGTTGCTGGCGCACGCGGAGGTCAGCGATGCCACCGTGCTGGTGCGAGGTGAGGGTGCCGACGAACAACTGGTGGCGTACGTCGTCTCCAGTGCCGATGACGACGCGCTGTGGGAGCGTCTGCGCGAGCATCTCGCCACGCGCGTGCCGGTGTTCATGATGCCGGGCCATTGGCTGCGCCTGGACGCGTTGCCGCTCACACCGAACGGCAAGCTTGACCGTCGTGCGCTGCCTGCACCGCAGGCGGCTGCCGCGCGGTTTGTCCCGCCGGAAGTTGGTGTGGAGACGGATGTCGCTCAGGTCTGGCAGGCAGTGCTCGGTGTCGAGCGCGTGGGGCGTCACGACAACTTTTTCGCACTGGGCGGCCACTCGCTGCTGGCGACGCAGATGGTGGCGCGCCTGCAAGCGGCGTCGGGGCGCCCGGTCGCGTTGCGTCAGTTGTTCGAGACGCCGGTGCTGTCGGACTTCTGCGCCGCATGGGCGGCTGCCGCGCCTGCCGCGCTCGATGTGCAGACGCGCAACGCGCTGGACGATCTGCTCGGCGATCTGGAGGCCGACGCAGCTTGAAGGGCTAAGGCTTGGCGTCGCGCATGCTCGCTTGCCGAGTCATGTGCAACGCGAGGCCATCTCCAATCGATTTCTGGTGGTTCGATAGAAGGATCTCACGATGTCTCTCGCCAATTCGGCCAACGTGGCCAATGTCCCCAAGGCTGACGACTCGGCATTGATGCGACGCTTCCTTGCCTTGCCGGGCGACAAGCGTCGCGTGTTTCAGTTGCGTGCGCGCGAGCAGGGCGTCGATCTGGCCAGTCTGCCGATTCCCGGCGGGCTGCGTGACGGGGCCGATGCGCCGCTGTCGTACGCTCAGCAACGCCTGTGGGTCGTGGAGCAACTGCATCCGGGCACGGGCGCGTACAACATTCCGTCCGCTGTGCGGCTGAAAGGGACGCTGAACGTTGTAGCGCTGTCGCAGGCGTTCGCGGCCATCGTCGCGCGGCATGAAGCGCTGCGCACCAGCTTTCACGAAGGGCCGAACGGCGCCGTGCAGCGTGTGCATGACGACGTGCCGTTTTCCATCGACTACGAAGACTGGGAAAGCGACGGCACGCGCCTTGCCGATCAGGACGCGCGCGTGCAAGCGTGCGCGCGTGACGAGGCGGTACGTCCCTTCGCACTGGACGTTGCGCCGTTGATGCGCGCGCGACTGATGCGTGTGGCGGCCGACGAACACGTGCTGCTGCTCACGTTGCATCACATCGTGGCGGATGCCTGGTCGATGACACGTCTGATCGAGGAGTGCACGCGTGGCTACGCCCAATTCGCCGGAGCGGTGACTCACGTTGCGCCGCTGCCCGCGTTGCCTGTGCAGTACGCCGACTACGCCATCTGGCAACGTGGCTGGCTCGAAGCCGGTGAACTGGACCGGCAACTGACCTACTGGCGTGCGCAGCTTGGCGACGAACATCCTGTGTTGCCGTTAGCGACGGATCGCCCGCGTCCGGCAGTGCCGAGCGGACGCGGCGCGACGTATGTCATGCAAGCCGACGCAACGCTCACCGCGGGGCTACGTGAGTTGGCGCGCACTCACGACACCACGCTCTACACCGTCTTGCTCGCGGCGTATGGCGTGTGGTTGGGGCGCATTGCCGGTGTACGCAGCGTCTGCGTTGGCGTGCCGGTGGCCGGGCGCGCAAAGCTGGAGACGGAGCCGCTGATCGGCTTCTTCGTCAACACGCAGGTGATGCGTGTGCCGCTTGATCCGAAAACATCCTTCGGCGGGCTTGTCGCGACGATGCGCGCGCGGGCCATTGAAGCGCAAGCGCATGCCGATGTGCCGTTCGACAAGCTTGTGGAAGCGTTGCAACCGGCACGCGACGCGTCCGTCAACGCACTGTTTCAGGCGAAGTTCAATCACGAGATTGCGCGCGACGCCGTGCCGGAGATGGCCGGTCTTCGGATCGAGCCGGTGGTCGTCGCCGGACAAAGCTCGCACTTCGATCTCTCGCTCGATACGCTGGAGCGCGGTGACACGTTGCAGATCGCGCTGACCTACGCCACGGACCTGTTCGATGCAACGACCGTCGAGCCGTTGGCGCGTGCACTGCTCCGTCTGCTAACGCAACTGACGCAAGCCCCGGACAACCGCCTCGCTGATATCGCGCTGAGCGCCGACGTGCCGGTCACGGCCGACGGTGAGCGGCGCGTGTGGGACACGCGCGACTGGATGGAGACATGGGCGTCGCGTGTCGCTCAGCAGGGCGATGCGCTTGCTGTCGAGGGCGGCGACGGCGCGTGGTCGCGTCGCACGCTCGACGCACATGCCAATCGCGTGGCCCACGCGCTCGCGACGCAGGGCGTCGGTGCGGAGGATCGCGTTGCGTTGCTGATGCCGCGCAGCGCCGGTTGGGTCGCCGCGATGCTTGGTGTGTGGAAGCTGGGGGCGGCTTACGTGCCGCTGGACCCGACGCAGCCGTGCGCACGTCTCGCACAGCTGATCGCGGCGAGTGGTGCAAAGACACTGATTGTCGCGCCAGATGTTGCAGCGCTCCCTCAGGTCGACGGCTGCCAGACGCTGGCCATCGCCGATGTGCTGGCGGGAGACGAGGTGCGTTCCGTCAGTCGCGACGTGCATCCTGCGCAGGCGGCTTACGTCATCTACACGTCGGGGTCCACTGGACAGCCGAAGGGGGTCGTGGTGAGCCGGGGAGCGTTGCACAACTATGTGCAGGGCGTGGCGTCCAGACTGCACGATCTCCCGGAAGACGCTGGGATGGCGATGGTCTCGACCGTCGCAGCCGACCTTGGGCACACGGTGCTGTTCGGCGCGCTCGCAATGGGGCGGCCACTCCATCTCATGCCGCAGGAGGATGCCTTCGACGCGGGACGCTTCGCCGAGTGGATGCGTGTACGCCGCATCGGGGCGACGAAGATCGTGCCGAGCCATCTGAAGGGACTGATGCTGGCCGCAGGACCGGACGTTCTGCCGGGCGACTGGCTGATCGTAGGCGGGGAAGCGGCAGATGCCGAGTTGCTGACGTTGCTTCACACCCATCGTCCGTCGCTGCGTGTGCTCAATCACTACGGACCGACCGAAACCACCGTGGGCGTGCTCACTCACCGCGCGGCATCGAGCGATGCGCTGCTGCCTGTGGGCCTGCCGTTGCCGAACGTGAGTGCCTACGTACTCGACGACGATCTCAATGCGGTACCGCCGGGCGTGAACGGCGAGCTTTACATCGGGGGTGTCGCGCTCGCACGCGGCTATCTCGGTGAGCCGGGCAAGACGGCGGAGCGTTTCGTGCCGGATCCGTGGCGTCCCGGCGCGAGGATGTATCGCACGGGCGACCGTGTGAAGCGACGCGCAGACGGTGAAATCGTCTATCTCGGACGCGCCGACGATCAGGTGAAAATTCGCGGCTATCGCGTGGAACCGGGCGAGGTGGCGCATGCGCTGCGTGCGCTGGACGGTGTGCAGGATGCCATCGTCCTCGTGGAGCGCGACGCGCGCGGGCAATCGCAATTGCTCGGCGGCTACACGGGGGAGCTGACTGAGGCTGAAGCGAAGGCAGCGCTCACCTCGGCGTTGCCGTCGGCCTGGGTGCCGTCGCGGATCGTGCGTCTGGCTGCACTACCGCTTACGGCGAACGGCAAAGTGGATCGTCGCGCGTTGCTGGCAGCGATGTCGACCGACGCGTCCGTTGGGGACGCGAAGGCGCAGGCCGAACCTTCAGGCGAGATGGGCGCGCTCGAAGCGCGTATCGCTGACGTCTGGAAGTCGGTCCTCAAGACGGAGCAGGTGGGCCGCGACGCGAACTTCTTCGAGATCGGCGGCGATTCGATTCTTGCGTTGCAGGTGATTGCGCGGCTCAAACGCGGGACGCCACCGCTCAAGGTCAGTCTGCGCGAACTGATGCAGCACGGCACGGTGGCGCGCCTTGCCGCCGCGCTCACGCCTTCGGAGCCTGCGCCATCGGCCGGTGGCGACCTGCTGGTGCGGTTGAACGCCAGCAAGTCGTCGGCGCCCGCGCTGTTTTGCGTTCACCCGGCGGTGGGCACCGTCTTCGACTATCGTCCGCTTGCGCAGGCACTGGCCGACGAACGTCCGGTGATCGGCATTCAGTCGCGCATGCTGATCGATCCGGCATGGTCAGATACGTCGCTCGACGAAATGGCGGGGCGATATGTCGACGCCGTGCGTGCGGTACAACCGAGCGGGCCGTACCACCTGCTCGGCTGGTCGCTCGGTGGACCGATTGCGATGGCGATGGCCGAGCGTCTGCGTGCCAGCGGTCAGACGGTCGCGTTCCTCGGGCTGGCGGACACGTTCGTGCCAGCGCAACAAGGCGATGCGCCACCCGTCGCATCGTCGCGCGACTGGACGGGCGATCTGCTCGACTATCTCGTCACGATCCTGCCACAGGTCGATGCGACGAAGCTGCGCGCGTCGCTCGCACCGTACGCCGGGAAGCCGCTGGATGAGGGCGTACTGGCGGTCGCCGTCGATGCTGCATTGACGATGCAGGGGCAGGGCGGTGCGCGGGCGGCCGCTGCGGGTGATTACGCGTCGCTCGGTCGCGACGAACTCGCGCGCATGTTCAGGGTGACGGCGCACTTGCGCGCATTGGCGGACGCGCATCGTCTGCGTCCGGCCGTAGTGCCCGTGCATGCGTGGTGGGTCGAGCGACGTGGGTCGGACGACCGCGAGCGGCTGGCGCGCGCGATGGGCGCAGCGCCGGTGTACGAGGGCACGGTCGCGTCGAGTCATATGCAACTGCCTCGCACGAAAGCGTGGATCGACGATGTCGCTCGGGCTGTGCGAGACGTGGGCGAAGTGAGTACTACCGGGGTGAGCGTCGCCGCGTGACATTGCGGCGACGGAGATTGCGCTCGAAACAAAAAAGCGAGGCCGATTCATCGGCCTCGTGTTTTTACGACATTTCAGACGTCCAATGACTTACCAGCTGTACTTCGCCGTTCCGAGAATCGTGCGACGTGCTCCGTAGGCGCACTGGGAGGTCGTCACACACACGACGTAGGTCTTGTCGAAGATATTGCTGCCGTCGAGCTGGAAGCGCCAGTGCTTGTCCAACTGATAGTGCAGGCCCAGGTCGACAAGCGTGCGCGACGGCGCTTGTCCGGCGGTGTTGGTCGCATCGATGAAGGTCGGTCCGACGTAACGAATGCCGCCGTTAAAGCCGAAGCCCTTGAGCACACCCGCATGGAACGTGTAGTCGGCCCACAGGGCGGCGGCCGTGCGCGGTTGCTGCGGCGGCACCTTGCCCAGCAGGGTCGGGTCGGTGGTCTTCGAGTTGGTGATGTTCGTGTTCGTGTACGAGCCGATCACCTTCAGGTTGTCGGTGACTTCGCCGACCGCTTCGAGTTCGAAGCCCTTCGAGTGCTGCTCGCCCGTCGTGATCGAGAACGCCGTGTTGGCCGGATCGGGCGTGAGCACGTTCGTCATGCGGATGTCGAACAACGACAGCGTGACGAAGCTGTTGTAGCCCTTCGGCTGATACTTCACACCGACTTCATACTGCTTGCCCTTCGACGGGTTGAACTGATTGCCGAGGCGATCCACACCGACGTTCGGCTGGAACGACTCGGAGTAGCTGAAGTACGGCGCCAGTCCCATGTCGAACAGATACGTCAGGCCAGCACGATAGGTCGCCTGCTGGTCCGCCTGATTCGACGAACGGTTCGTCAGCCGGTTGTAGACGTTCTGTGCCACCCAGTCCTGACGTACGCCCAACGTGAGCAACCACTTTTCGTACTTGATCTGATCCTGGAAGTAGAGGCCGCCTTGCGTGAAGCGCGAATCCGAGTCTGCCGCCTGACGCGTCAGACCGAACACGGCAGCGCCGTAGTTGGGCGAGAAGATGTCGAGCTGGTTCGACGCACTCGCCACACCCTGACGCATGCTGCGATGCTCGTTGTAGTAGTAATAGTCGAAGCCGAACAGTGCCACGTGCGAGAGCGGGCCCGTGGTGAATTTCGTTTGCAACTGGTTATCGATGGTGAGCACATCCGTCTGACGATAGTCGGCGAACGGCAACCGGTTGATGAGTCGCGTGCTGCCCGGCGCGAAGCCCAGACCGTAAGCATCCGTGTCGACCTTGTAGTCGAAGTACGAATAGCGTGCGGCCTGCTTGAACGACACCTGATCGTTGAAGCGGTGTTCGAGCTGATAACCGGCGAAAACCTGCTCACGCTTGATGTTGTCGTAGTTCGGGTCGCCTACGAAGCGGCCGACCGGGATCTGTCCGTTCGGGTTCGGCAGCACCGTGCCGGACGCGGGCAGGAACTGGCCGAAGCCGAGCTTGTCACGCTGGTAGCTGGCTTCAAACGTGATCGTAGTCTTGTCGGTGGCCTTCCACGTGAGCGACGGTGCGATGTAGATGCGATCGTTCGGGGTGTAATCGACCTGCGTGTTGCTGTCGCGGAACAGGCCGACGAGGCGGTAGAGAACCTTGCCGTCGGCGTCCAGTGGGCCACTGAAGTCGAAAGCTGCCTGCTTATTCTTGAACGAACCGGCCGAGAGCTGAATTTCGTGAAGCGGCGTTTCCAGCGGTTTCTTCGTCACCATGTTGATCAGGCCGCCGGGCGTGTTCTGCCCGTACAGCACCGACGACGGTCCGCGCAGGATTTCGATGCGCTCAAGGCCGTACGGATCCAGCTGGAATTCGGTCGCCGATTGCAGGCGCGTGCCGTCCATGAACAGGCCCAGCGTGGACGCCGAGAATCCACGAATGTTGATCCAGTCGAAGCGCGTCTCGAAGCCTGCGTTGTCCGGCAGTACACCGGCGCTGTAACGCATGGCCTGACTGACCGACTGCGCGCCCAGATCCTGAATCATCTCCTTCGGAATGACCGAAACCGACTGCGGATTCTCGATGAGCGGGGTATCCGTCTTCGTGCCCGTGGTACTGCGCTTGGCGACGATACCGTCGACCGGCCCTGCGCCGTTCTCCGGTGCGCGCTCGGCGCTCACCTGCGTGGGCGAGAGCGCGACATCGCCCTGCTGGCCGGTGGTCTGCGCCCACGCACCGTGGGAGAACGCCAGCGGCGCGAAGGCGAGACTTGCTGCCAGCGCAATGTGACGGTGGATTGGGTGGATCGGGCGATGGATCGATTGCAGGCGACGGACCCCCCGGCCACGTACGCTCCCGTAGTGCTTCATCTAAGACTCCTGGGTTTTTATCGAAGACTGAGGCGACGTGCGCACTCGAATCCCCGGGCGACGGCACCTATCGAGTAGTGGACGAACCAACCTGCCGGATATTTAGGGGGGGGCATCATCGGCCTGTCATATGGGCCGTCTCATTGCGACAGATGCAGCACGCTGACGGTGGCCGCAGCAACGTCGGCCTCGGTGAACGGCGCGGCCTGCCAGCGCTTGTCGGCCCACGCCTGAAGGGCTGTCGCGTTGCGCGGATCGTCGCGATCGTCGGCGGGGCCGGAGGCGTCGAGGGTGGTGGCGGCGACGCGTCGCGCCGGATCGTCCGGGAACGAGACGACCTGCAGATACGTGTCGCCGCGCGGTGCCGTGTCCATGCCATAGCGGTCGGTGCCCATGCGGGCGTCGGCGCACATGATCGAGAAGTAGCCCGCGATGTCGCAGCCGCCCGACAGGCCTATGCGACGTCCGCCGCGCGTAGCGAAGAGCGCTTCGTCGCGTCGGCTGTCGAGCGCCAGTCCCATGCGCCGCATCTCCAGCACGGCCGCGCCGAGCACTTGCGCGAGCGACGTGTTCTCTCCTGCGAGTCCGGCGGGCGACGTGACGGGTTGTGTTGCATCGAACGGTTGGGCAAACACCCGACGTCCTGTGGCATCGACGCCTGCGAGCCGGATCCACACGGCATCCCACAAGTTCGCGCCCCGAGCGCTGCGGTCTCCGGTGCCGTCCCATGCGGCCAGCACGCGGCAGGCGGGCGCCAGATCGACGGTCTGCGGTGACTTCAGCGGTTTTCCGTCGATGGGGTCTTGTGTGATTTGCACGTCGAATCGTTTGTCTTTGCTATCGGCCGCTGACGGGCACACTCGCGCAAGGAGCGACCGGCGAGTGAGGTTGGCTGACAAGGGGGCGGCGTGCAGCACGGACTCGCGCACTGCCTGCGTCGTGACCGGACCTGCTGCGCGCAAGGCGTCGATACGTTGCAGGCCCGCGCGGCTGCGCAGCGAAAGCGGCGCGTTGCTTTGTCCGAGCACGCTGCTTAGATGGGCGAGGGGCGCATCCGGCGCGGCCAGCCACGCGCTGTCGTTCATGTTGGCGACGACCGTGTCGCTCATGATGTCCGGCATCTCGCGGCGGCCGAGCGTGCCGGGTAGCGGGCTGTCCGGCGTGGTTTGCCAGGCGCAGGCGCTGCGACTGCCATCGAGGACAGGGAGGCCCGGTGCGGCCTTCGCGAAGGCCAGTCCTGCGGGCTTTGCGGTGCAAGCGGCCGACAACGTGTTCGGCACGCCCGGCACCGGGCCGATGTCGCCGAACCACACGCGCGGGTCGCGTCGACCGATGGCCACCGTGTTGACCCACGGATTGGCCGCGTCGGCACGCATGCCGGACGCAAACGCATCGAGCGAGTCGGCCTGCGCCATGCGCAGATAGTGATCGAGCAGGCCGAAGTTGTTCGCGTTGGCGTCGCGCAGCACCAGCGCCTGACGTGTCGTCCAGCCCAGCGCTGGGGACGTGGCCGAGAGGTTGACGACCGGCCCGTCGGCCGTGCGATACAGCGTTCGTGAGACCGTCGACGTCTTGCCTTGCGCATCGCGCACGGGGACGGTCACGGACACGCGCTGCATGGCTTCGGTTCGGCCGTCGATCCGGTAACGGGTCGGGTCGGCCGGATCGAGCGTGAGGGCGATCAGACCGAAGCGTCGCGCACTCGAGACCGTATGCGTCCATGCGACGTCCTGCGTGAAGCCGATCATGATGAACGGCGCGCCGAGCATGCCGACGCCGGAGACGTCGAGCTGGCCGGGGATCGTGAGATGCGCAGGGTAGAGTCGGTCGGGGCCCTCCCAGTACCAGTGCGGGCTGCCGTACAGGATCGGCTGACCGTCGGCACTCAGCGACGCTCCGAAGGCAAATGCGTTGCTGCCGATGCCCGCATCGTTGATCGATGCCAGCGCTGGCGGGGGCACCACGGCGGGCAACGATGTTGCGATCCTGCGCGCCGGGCGTGATCGCCCATTGATGGCCGCACTGGCCGATGGCGGCCGGGCCGTCGCGATGGCGGTGATCTGCGTGGCGGCGCTCGCGGCGAGTGTGGCGGCGTAGAGGCGGCGGTAGACGTCGTCCTCCGTCACCGCGCCTAGCTGGCGCACCCAGTCGGCGTTGCGGCAGGCGGTGTGCTGAGCGGCGTCTGTGCCCGCGCGCACGTCTTGCAGATAGCGAGTCACACCGGCCGCGAAACCCTGCGCCAGCGCACGTCCGCGCGGCGACTGGGCGTCGCGATACCGGTCGAGGGTGGCCGCGTCGAACGTCAGACGAAAGAAGACGTCCGCATCGAGATTGTTCGGCTGGCCGAAGGTCGCGCGGCGAGCAACCCGACCGTTCGCCCCGAAGGCCAGCGAGCGTTCTCCGCGAAACGTCACGATGCTCTCGGCGAGCGTGCAGAGATTGTCCTGCGCCTGCGCGTAACCGAAGCCGTAGCCCAGCCCGCCCCAAGTCTCGGCACGGACATGGGCGGTGCCGTCGGTCGTGCGACGCACGTCGGCTTTGTAATGCGCGGTAATGGACGGGACGCGCGATTCCGGGGTTTTTGGCGTTTCGGCGACCTGATGCGTCGGAGGCGTGGGTGACGTGCATGCTGCAAGGCACAGGGCGACGACGGCCAGTACGGTCCGCAGAGGGCTGGGCGACATCGGTGGGAACGGCAGTTTGCGTAAGGCGGGACGGGCAGGGTGGGCAAGAAGCAGGCGCGACGGCTGGGGCGATCGGGACATGGGTAAATATGCCGGTTGGTGATACGTCTTTTGAGCGACGAACCACCACTTCCGGAGTTTAGGCGGCGCGCGCTCACGCCGACCGTCGAGACGACTTGTGCCCGATACCCGTATTTCCACCGGCCCAGCAGCCGCCAGGCCGGCATTCAACATGACCGAATCTCTGACGCCTGCCGCAGGCGCGTTGTTGCGCGCGGAAGGCCTTAATGTTGCTGTGGGGGCTCGCAACGTCCTCACTCAGGTCGATGTGACCTTCGCCGCGGGCCGCGTGAGCGCCTTGTGCGGCCCGAACGGCTGTGGCAAGAGCACGCTGCTGCGCACGCTGGGCGGCCTGCTCAAGCCTGTATCCGGCCGCGTATGGCTCGACGACACGCCACTCGACTCGCTGCGTGCACGTGAGCGTGCGCGTCGCATTGCGCTGCTTGCGCAGACGCCCGGCATGCCGTTCGGCATGACCGTCGCCGAACTCGTCGCATGCGGCCGCTACAGCCACACCGGCATGGGCGGACGCCTCGGCGAGCGCGACAACCTCGCCATCGAGCGCGCCCTGCATCTCATGGAACTGGACACGCTGTGTACGCGTGACGTCACGGCGTTGTCCGGCGGCGAGCGTCAGCGCGCGTTCATCGCCATGGCGCTGGCGCAGGAGGGCAACGTGCTGCTGCTCGACGAGCCGACGACGTATCTCGACGTGCGCCATCAGATCGACATTCTTGCGCGCATTCGCGAACTCAATCGCGAGACGGGCATGACCGTCGTGTGGGTGCTGCACGACCTCAATCAAGCCGCCGCCTTCTCCGACGCCATGCTGCTCATGCGCGACGGCAAGCTTGTCTTCTCGGGCACGCCCGACGAGACGATGGACCCGGACCGTCTGATGGAAGTGTTCGCCACGCCGATGCAACGCATCGACTTTCAGGGCTTGCCGATGTGCTTGCCAGTGCTGGCCGGGCAGGGGGGGCGTAGTGACGTCCGCGATCCGGTTGAGGTTGGTGGGTCGAACACCTCGAACACCTCGAGTGGACTGAACGGTGGCCGACATGGCGGCTGAGCGTACGGTGGGGTCCTTGCACCTCGCGCGACGCCTCACGGTGCCCGCGCACGCCGCACCGCGCCAGTACGCGCGCCGTACACGCGCGTTGCTGGGCGGATGGCTGGCCCTCGCGCTCGCCATCGTCGTTCACGCGCTCGCGAACGACGCATGGCCGGGGGCGGGCACGGTCGCACAGGCGATGCACGGCGGGCCGAGCGGCATGAGTAGCGACGCCACGCTCGGTTGGTTGCTGTTCGTGGACGCCTGGATGCCGCAGATCCGTGCGGGCCTTGCCGCCGGTGCGTGTCTTGGACTGGCCGGTGCGTTGCTTCAGACCATCACACAGAATCCGCTGGCGTCCGGCGAATTGCTCGGCGTGTCGGCGGGCGCGCAGATGGGGTTGATCGTCGCGCTGCTCGTGCCGGGCCTCGCCGTTCTGCCGATGATGCTGGCGGGCGGCGTGCTGGCGGCGCTGTTCACGTTCGCGCTCGCGGGCGGCACGCGCACGACACCGCTGCGTCTCACATTGGCCGGGGCGGCGAACGCGCTCGCGCTCTCGGCGTTATGCATGGTCGCGCTGACGTTGTACACCCGTGCGGCCGTGGGCGTCGTGCAGTGGAGCACGGGGTCGCTGCAGCAGTTCGGCAAACGCGGGGCGGACGAAGCGATCTGGTTGTTGCTCCCGGCAGGCGTGGCCTTGCTGGCGTTGCTGCATCCGCTTGGACTGGCGCGCTTCGGCGAAGCGCAGGCGTCGGCGCTGGGGCAGCGTGTCGGCGCGGTGCGTGTAGGGACGATTCTGCTCGCAGCCGCGCTATCCGCGATTGCAATTGCGCTGGCAGGGCCGGTCGGCTTCGTCGGGCTGGCAGCACCGAATCTGGTGCGGCTGATGGGGGTTCACCGGCCTGCATGGCTAATTCCGCTCTCGGCGTTGTGGGGCGGCGCAATGCTTATCGTCACCGATGCCATTGCGCGCGCGCTGGTGACGTTCGGCGCGCTGCCGGTCGGCGTGATGAGTGCCGTCATCGGCGCCCCGGTGTTGCTGCTGTTGCTTCGCTACGGCCTGCCTGCGAGCACTGCGGAGATGACCGCACCGATGGCGGCTGGCCATCGCGCGTCGAACCGGCGTCCGATGGCGGTGATCGCAGTGCTGGTCGTCATCGCGCTGGTCGCCGTCACCGGACTGACGCTGACGATGGGCGTGCTGCCGTGGCCGTCGGTATGGCAATGGCGCGACGTTTTCGATCCGCATACGGCGGCAGGCATGCTGGTGGATCTGCGTCTGCCACGCAGTCTGATCGCGATGGGCGCCGGCGCATTGCTGGCGGGCAGCGGCCTATTGCTTCAGGGCGCTTGCCGGAATCCGCTGGCCGGGCCGGAATTGCTGGGCGTGAATCAGGCGGCAGGGCTGGCGGTGCTTGCGCTGCTGCTGGTGTCGCCGGATGCCGCCGCACGCTGGTCGATGCCTGCCGCGTGGGCAGCGAGCGCCGGGGTACTGGCGATTGTGCTCGGCGTGAACGCGCGCTGGGGCCTGGCGCCGATGCGAGTGATCCTGACGGGCATGGCGCTGGCCGGTCTGCTCGCGGCGTTGGCGAACCTGCTGGTGCTGCAATTCCACGTGCATGCCACGCAGGCGCTGGTATGGCTCGTCGGCAGCAGTTACGGGCAATCGTGGCACGGCGTGCGGGCGTTGCTGCCCTGGCTGGCGATCTGTCTGCCGCTCGCGGCGTATGCCGGGCGTTGGCTCGATCTGCTGAGTCTCGGCGACGAGACGGCCGAGGCGCTGGGTGTGCCCGTCGTGCGTGCGCGTCTCGGATTGCTGGCGCTCGCGAGCGCGATGGCTGCGGCGGCGGTGGCGACTGTGGGTCCGGTGGCTTACGTCGGATTGATCGTCCCGAATGCGCTGAGATCGCTGCCGCTGACCGGCACTCGCGACCGTATCGTCACGGCCGCGCTGGCGGGGGCGTTGTTGCTCGGCGTGGCCGACTTGTTCGGCCGGACGTTGTTCGCACCGCTGGATTTGCCGCTGGGCATCGTGACCGCTGCCGTCGGCACGCCGCTCTTCCTTTGGCTGCTCTCCCGCACTTTCCTGAGGTCGCATGCGCATGCTGGCTAAATCTCATGCAGGCGCGCCGGTTCGCGCGGCACGCCGCCGTTACCTGAAGTACCTCGCAGCTGGCGCGGCCGCGATGACAGGCGCAGTGGCGCCCGACGCATGGGCGCAGAACTATCGCGGCCTGCTCAATCGTGCGTCGCCTGTCTTGCCGACAAACGCCCGCCGGGTCGTCTCGCTGGAGTTTCTGTTTACCGAGTCGCTGCTGGCGCTCGACGTCACGCCGGTCGGGGTCGCCGATCCCCGTGGCTACACGCAGTGGGTCAAATATCGTGCGGACCGGCTGAGTGCGGACAGCTCCGTGGGCACGCGCGAGCAACCGAATCTCGAAGCGATTGCGGCGTTACGTCCCGATCTGATCGTCGCGTACGCCTATCGGCATGAACGGTTGTTCGACGCGCTGGCGCGCATCGCGCCGACCGTCGTCTTCAACGTCCAGCCCGCCAGGGGCGAGGGTGATGCGCTCGACCGCATGCTGGCCATCTTCCGATCCCTTGGCGGCATGACGGGGCACGCCGACGCGGCGGCGCAAATCATCGCCGATAGCCAGGCGCGCATTGCCGAGGCGCGTGCGAATGCGTTGCGCGACGGTTTTCGCGATGCGCCGATTGCGCTGCTCAACGCCAACGCGGGCGGCGGCAATTTCTGGGCTTACGACAACAAGGACATGATCGGCGCGCTGATCGGGCATTTGGGTGCACGCAATGCGCTGGGGTGGCTCGACGAGCGTCAGTCGATGGTCAATCTGTCGCTGGGCGATCTGGCGCGGCATCCCGAATGGTCGCTGATCGTCGTCGACAACGGCGCTGCGCCTGCGTATCAACTGCCGGTCTGGCGGGCGTTGCCTGCCGTGCGCGACGGACGTGTCGCGTTTCTGCCGCCGTCGTGGGGCTTTGGCGGGCCGGTGTCGCTCGACCGGATTACTGGTCTCGTGGGCACGGCGCTTGCATCGATGGCGCCTGCCATGCGTGCGAGGGCCGCGTCCGGCGCATGAGCGGCGTCTGAATTCTGACGGATGCCGTGGCGGCGTCCGGCTTGGCTGAGAGGAGATCGAATCGTGTCAATTGCAATGACTGCCCCTGTTGAATCGTCTGCGGCGCATGACGGGCGTGCAGCGCCCCATGATCCCTACGGCGTCACGCTGGCCGACGGCCATCGGTATCACGCGAGCGGGCCGTACGATGGCGTCGCCCGCGCCGGTCAGGACCTCACGCTCTGGTGCGATGAGCGTGCCGTCGGCGCGTTTCAGGTCAGCGAAGCCAACGATGAGATAACGCTGCGGGCGAGTACGCCGCACGACGCCCATCTGCCCGTTCAGGCGCTGCTGCCCGTGCTGGCGGCAGTGTTCTGTCGTCACAAGGCGTGCAAGCGGGCCAGCGTGGTCTGGCCGGGGACCGACGCCGACCCGGAACTGGCGGCGTGGCTCGTCGCAGCGGTTCGCGATGGCGTCGGTGAGCAGTTCTCGCAAGCCGATGGTGTGAGTGCGTTGCAGGTCTCGCGTCAGACGTTCTGGCAGCACCCGGCGCAGTGGCTTCAGGGGCCGTCGTCGGCCGGAATGGCGCAGCAGTACCGCGTGTCGGACGGCAAGCGCCATCCGTTGCGCGCGCCGAAGCCGGTGGGCGAGGTGTACCGGCGTCACATCGCGCGACTCGGCACGAGCTTCAGCCTGCGCGCCATCGATCAGCCGGGCGATGTCGAACGCTTTCACGAGTGGATGAACCTCGACAGCGTGGCGCACTTCTGGGAACAGACGGGCACGCTGGAGGAGCATGCCGAGTATCTGGCGAAGATGCAGGCCGATCCCCACACTGTCACATTGTTCGCATGTTTCGACGACGAGCCGTTTGCTTACTTCGAGGTGTATTGGGCGAAGGAAGATCGCATCGCGCCGTTTTGCGAAGCGGCCGACTACGACCGTGGCTTCCATTTGCTGGTGGGTTCGACGCGTTTTCGCTCACCCGGGCGCACCGAAGCGTGGCTGCGGTCTATCGTCCATTACATCTTCCTCGACGATCCACGTACGCAGCGCATCGTTGGCGAGCCGCGCATCGATCACGACCGCTGGATCGCCTACATGCAGGGGCAGGGCGCGGCCCGCCTGCGCGAGTTCGATTTCCCGCACAAACGCGCGGTGCTGATCGCCTTCGAGCGTCAGACGGTGTTCGAGCAATACGCACCGTGGTGAGGCTCGGAACGGGTAGATCCGTATGGATGTCGGCCGGTTGACGATGTCGACACTCCGATATCTGCGTGCCAAAACCTGCCTGATTGTCGAATCCGGTCACGACACTGTCGATTGACGCATCATCGCTGGCGGTGAAACGGAAGTTTCCGTAACTCTTGTCGCGTGTTCTTGCCCATCATGTCGAGTCGCCCCGCCCGGGGCAACTTCGTTAAAGGAGGCTCGACATGAACGCGACACGTGTGGACTATCAACGCTGGATTTCGCTCAGACGGCGGGTGCCCGCGAACGAATATCCCGTGCATCCGCTCCCCGACCGGTTGCCGCGACGCGGGTATGTCGTCTGGTTTTATTTCAGAAACGAGTTTTTCGGATCGCAATTCGACACGAAAGCGAAGGCGTATGTGTGCGACCACGTCCGTAATCCGTGGGAAGCGGCGTTCCTTGAAACGAAAGCCGAAGCGCTCGATATCGCCCGGCGCATGGTGTGTCCGTGTCTGGTGCTCTATTGCGCCGGACCGTCCGCTGCGGTCAACGCCGTGGCCTGAGCGTTCGGACCGGACCGCCATGTCCGACAGGTGCCGCGAGACGTCAGCCCGACACGCCCCGCGCAAGACGCTCGGCCAGGGCGGCTTTCACTTCCGGCCATTCGTCGTCAATGATGCTGAACCGGACGGAATTGCGCTTGCGTCCGTCGGGCATGATCCGTTCGTGTCGGACGATGCCCTCTTGCTTGGCCCCGATACGCAGAATCGCGGCGCGCGACTTTTCGTTGAGTTCATCCGTCGTGAATTGCACGCGCACGCACTGCATCGTCTCGAAGGCATAAGTGAGCAACAAGGACTTCGCTTCGGTGTTGATGCTGGAGCGCTGCGCCGAAGCGCTGACCCACGTGTGACCGATTTCCAGCTTTCGATTCGCTCGGTCCACCTTCCAGAAACGGGTGTGGCCGACCACGTTGCCCGTGGCCGTCGAAACGATGACGAAAGGGATGACGGTGCCTTCGTCGCGTCCCTTCAATGCCCGGTCGATGTAGGCGTCGACCGTGTCGGCGTTCGGCACAACGGTCACTTTCAGATTCCACAGCTCGCCGTCGGCCGCCGCAGCGACCAGCGCCTGTGCGTGATGGCGCTCCAGCGGATGGAGTTCGACACTGTTGCCGAGCAGCGTGGGCCGCAGTGCGTCGGCAGTTGTTGCATGGATGGACATGGGACGGGCGCGGTCGTGGCGGAGGAAAACCTGCAAAACGACGATTCTGCGCCCACTCCGGTTCCCCGGCAAGGCTTCGAATATCGGGTCTTACATACCGAACTCGCGCAGCCCTTCCAGATCGAGAATGGTCAGCACGCCGTAATCGACTTTGACCAATCCCGCCTGCTCCAGCACCTTCAGCGCAAGGTTCACACGCTGGCGCGAAACACCCGCAAGGTAACTCAGTTCCTCTTGTGAGATCTGCACGGTGTTGTCGTCGGACGGATACAGGTTCGGATTGAACATCGACGACAACGAACGCGCGACGCGGGCATCGGTATCGAGCAGACGCTCGTGCTCGACGGCCGCAATGAATTGCCCCAACCGTTCGTTGAGTTGCAGCGTCAGAAAGCGATTGAACGGAATGCTCGTATCGAGCAGCCAGTCGAAGGTGGCGATGGGCATATGTGCGAGCACTGAGTCGCGCAGCGCCATGACGTCATATTTCCGGATCTCGTGCTTGAGCACAGACCCTTCGCCGAACCACGCGCCCGCGGGCACACCCGTGAACGTCACTGTCTTGCCGCTGGCCGACGCCGTCGTGATCTTCACCAACCCCTCGATCACGCCGAACCATGCGTGCGTCGGATCGCCTTTGCGGCATACATAGCCCCCGTTTTCGACCGGACGCACCTGAATCTCCGCCACCACACGTGCGCGCTGATCAGGCGTCAGTCCTTGCGCCCAGGCGCTGCGCTGCAACAAGGTTTCGAGCGACATATAGGGACTTTCCCTTGATTGTCATCCTGGTGACAAATCCGCCGTGAGCCATGAGGTATCTTCGCCTTGCCTGGCAACGGCGAGACAAGCATTCCTGGCGGTCTGAACACGACGCCGAAGCACAAGTATAGAAGCTGACGGTTGCCCGGCATATCGGTAGTCGCCGTAGTCGTTTCACCGCAGTCGCTGCAGACGCTGTATGGCATTCCAAAGCAAAAATAGCGCCGCTTAAAGGCGCTGCGAGCAGTAAGGAGCGTGTCACGAGCACGCACGCCGACCGAGCCACGCCACTCCCCCTCGACAAATGTCGAAACGTGGCGAGACACAGGAGACTGGCATGCAGGAGCGGACTACCTTCCCGCGATTGTTGTTGGCCCATGCCGCGACACGGGGCGCCCGCACGGCGTATCGGGAAAAGGATTTGGGGATCTGGCAAAGCTGGAGCTGGCAGGAGGCCGCGCATGAGGTGCGCATGCTCGCCTGCGCGCTCGCCGCTGCCGGGTTCAAACGTGGTGACAATCTGGCCATCGTCGGCAATAACCGGGTGCGACTGTACTGGGCGATGACGGCCGCACAAGCCCTCGGGGGCGTGGCCGTGCCGCTGTATCAGGACGCCGTCGCTGCCGAAATGGCTCACGTGCTCGAAGACGCCGAGATCGATTTCGTCGTCGCCGAAGATCAGGAGCAGGTCGACAAGCTGCTGGAGCTGCGAGAGCGCGTGCCACACCTGTCGCACATCATCTATGAAGACCCGCGAGGCTTGCGTAATTACGATGCCGCCGGGCTGCAATCGTACACGTCGGCGCTGGAGCAGGGGCGCACCTTCAACGCGCAGCATCCGCGCTACTTCGACGATGCCGTCGCTGCCGTCGGTCCGGACGACACCGCCACCATCCTCTACACCTCCGGCACCACGGGCAAACCGAAGGGCGTCTGTCACTCGCACGCCGGGTTGATCGGTGCGGCGTATCACGGCAGCACGTTCGACCGGCTTGGCCCGGGGGACGAAGTGCTGTCCTATCTGCCGATGGCATGGGTGGGCGATCACCTGTTTTCTTATGCACAGGCGCTCGTGGCTGGCTTCACGGTCAATTGCCCCGAGTCGCCCGACACGATCTCCACCGACATGCGCGAGATCGGTCCGACCTACTACTTTGCGCCGCCTCGGGTGTACGAGAACGTGCTCACACAAGTCATGATCCGCATGGAGGACGCGAACCGTCTGAAGCGCAAGATGTTCGCGCACTTCATGGACGTGGCGAACCGCTGTGGTGCGGCCGTGCTGGATCGTCGCCCGGTCTCGTGGCTTGATCGTCTGCAATACGCGCTCGGGAACCTCTGTGTGTATGGCCCGCTGCGCAACACGCTCGGTATGAGCCGTATCCGCACGGCTTACACCGCCGGTGAGGCCATCGGCCCGGATCTGTTCCGCTTCTACCGCGCCATCGGCATCAACCTCAAACAGTTTTACGGTCAGACGGAGACGTGCGCGTATGTCTGCCTGCAACCGGATCGTCAGGTGCGATTCGACAGCGTCGGCCCGGTCGCGCCCGGCATGGAAATCAAGATTGGCGATAACGGCGAAGTGCTCGTGCGCGGCGTGGGCTTGCTCAAGGAATACTACAAGCGGCCTGAAGCCACGCGCGAGGCGCTGGACGAGGGCGGCTATTTCCGCACCGGCGACGCAGGGATCATCGATGCCGACGGCCATCTGCGCATCATCGACCGCGCCAAGGATGTCGGCAAACTCGCCTGCGGCTCGCTGTTCGCGCCGAAGTACATCGAGAACAAGCTCAAGTTCTTCTCGTATATCAAGGAGGCGGTGGCCTTCGGTGACGGCCGCGACGGCGTCTGCGCGTTCATCAACATCGATATGGATGCCGTGGGCAACTGGGCCGAGCGCAAGAACCTCGCCTACGCTGGTTACATCGATCTCGCCAGCAATCCGCTGGTTGCCGAGCTGATCCTCGGTTGCATCGAGCAAGTCAATGCCGATCTGGCGAAGGAGTCGGCGTTTGCCGCCGCACAGATTCAGCGCTTCGTGATTCTGCACAAGGAGCTGGACCCGGACGACGACGAACTGACGCGCACGCGCAAGGTGCGGCGCGCGTTCATCGCCCAGAAATACGACGTGCTGATCGATGCGTTCTACACCGGCAAGGCGACGCAATTCATCGAAACGCGCGTGAAGTTCGAAGACGGACGTGAGGGCAGTGTCAGCGCCACGCTCACGATTCATCCGGCGCGCGTAGTCGGCGTGCGTGCGCCCGTCGACGACCCTGCGCCTGCGAAGTTGCGCTGCGCGGCCTGACGCCCCCGACGAACCCAACGCTACCCCCGGCCCGGCATTGCCGCAGGAGAAGGTATGAGTGAGCACCGCAAGACTGGCGAAGTATTGCTCGATTTGCAGCACATCAGCTTGTCGTTCGGCGGCGTCAAGGCGTTGACGGATATCTCGTTCAACGTGATGGCGCACGAGATCCGCGCCATCATCGGCCCGAACGGCGCGGGCAAGAGTTCGATGCTCAACGTCATCAACGGCGTCTATCACCCGCAGCAGGGAACGATCGTCTTTCGCGGCGAAGTGCGTGAGCGCATGCATCCGACGTCCGCCGCACGGCAGGGCGTGGCGCGCACGTTCCAGAACATCGCCTTGTTCAAGGGCATGTCCGTGCTCGACAACATCATGACGGGACGCAATACCCGCATGCGCGCCGGCCTGCTGGCCAGCGCTCTCTGGTGGGGGAAAGCGCGTCAGGAAGAGATGGCCAATCGCGCCAAGGTTGAAGAGATCATCGACTTTCTCGAAATTCAGCACATCCGCAAGACGCCGGTCGGACGGTTGCCGTACGGCCTGCAAAAGCGTGTCGAGCTGGCGCGCGCACTGGCTGCCGAACCCGAACTGCTATTGCTCGACGAGCCGATGGCGGGCATGAACCTCGAAGAGAAGCGCGACATGTGCCGCTTCATTCTCGAAGTGAACGAAGAGTTCGGCACGACCATCGTGCTGATCGAGCACGACATGGGCGTAGTGATGGACATCTCCGATCGTGTGGTGGTGCTGGACTACGGCAAGAAGATCGGTGACGGCACCCCCGCCGAAGTCCGTACCGACCCCGAGGTGATCCGCGCCTATCTCGGCGCAGCACAGGGCATGCCTGCGGCGGCGTGATCGTCAGGGCGGTAATCGGAAGCCTCGAACACCGAACATCGAATGGCAGTTGACTGAGCGTTGGCACACTGGAGACATCGATGCAGTTCTTCTTCGAAATCCTGATCGGCGGGCTGCTCTCGGGCGTGATGTATTCGCTCGTGGCGCTCGGTTTTGTCCTGATCTTCAAAGCGTCCGGCGTGTTCAATTTCGCGCAGGGCGCGATGGTGTACTTCGCGGCCCTGTCGGTCGTTGGTCTCATGGAGCGCGGCTTGCCCCTGTGGGCGGCGGCCATTGGCGCGTTCGTCGTGATGGTGCTGATGAGCATGGCGACGGAGCGTTTCGTGCTGCGCAAGCTCGTGAACCAGTCGCCGATCACGCTCTTCATGGCGACCATCGGCCTGTCGTTCTTCCTCGAAGGCCTGGCGCCGCTGTTGTGGGGCAACGAAGTGCGTCCGTTGTCGCTGGGCATCGTGGACGAACCCATCGCCTCGATCATGGATTCGACTGGGGTACTGGTGAGCAGTTTCGATCTCGCGGCCGCCGGGATTGCGGCGGTGCTGGTCGCGCTGCTGGCGCTGTTCTTCAAGGCGACTAGCATCGGCCGTGCGTTGCGTGCGGTCGCCGACGACCATCAGGCAGCGCTCTCGCTGGGCATTCCGTTGCAGCGCATCTGGGTGGTCGTGTGGAGCGTGTCGGGCTTCGTCGCGCTGGTGGCGGGCATGTTGTGGGGCTCGCGCAATGGCGTGCAGTTCGCGCTCACGATGACCGCGCTCAAGGCGCTGCCCGTACTGATTCTCGGTGGCTTCACGTCGATCCCCGGCGCGATTGTGGGCGGGTTGATCATCGGTGCGGCGGAAAAGCTCGCGGAGATCTACGTGCCGCAGCTGCTGCAGAGCCAGTTCGGCGGCAATTTCGGTGGCATCGAGGGCTGGTTCCCTTACGTCTTCGCACTGCTGTTCCTGCTGGTACGCCCGGAAGGGCTGTTCGGCGAACGGCACATCGACCGGGTCTGACCGGGAGGCTGACCGCATCGGTCATTCGAATCGGAAAGCACGCGCAAGCATTCATCGCAGAGGCCACACATGTTCTATCGCGAAGCTGGGCAGTTCAAGACATCCTACGTCGCCGACAGCCAGATTTTCCCGATCCGGCAGGACCGGATAGCCGTTTGCAGCCTGCTCGTCGTGGCGTTCGGCATCCTGCCGTGGATCGCCTCCGAGTACTGGCTGACGGCTATCCTCGTGCCGTTCCTGGTGTTCTCGCTCGCGGCGCTGGGACTGAACCTGCTGACGGGCTACGCAGGGCAACTGTCGCTCGGCACGGCGGCGTTCATGGCCGTGGGCGCTTATGCCTCCTACAACTTCCAGTTGCGTATCGAGGGCATGCCGATTCTGGCCTCGTTCGCACTGGGGGGCGTGTGTGCGGCGCTCGTGGGCATTGCGTTCGGTCTGCCGTCGCTGCGCATCAAGGGCTTCTATCTCGCGGTGGCGACGCTCGCCGCGCAGTTCTTCGTGCTCTGGGTGCTCACCAAATTTCCCTGGCTCTCGAACAACAGTTCGTCGGGCGTGATCACGGCGCAGAAGATCTCGGTGTTCGGCGTGGACGTGGATACGCCGGTGCGCAAGTACCTGTTCGTGCTGGGTGTGGTGACGCTGATGGCGCTCATCGCGAAGAATCTGGTGCGCTCGCATATCGGCCGCGCGTGGATGGCCGTGCGCGACATGGACGTCGCCGCCGAGGTCATCGGCATTCCGCTCATGCGGGTCAAGCTACTCGCCTTCGCGGTGAGTTCGTTCTACTGCGGCGTGGCGGGTGCGCTCTATGCGTACTGCTACCTCGGCTCCGTGGAGCCGGACGGCTTCTCGCTCGACCTGTCGTTCCGCATTCTGTTCATGATCATCATCGGTGGCGTGGGCAGCATACTCGGCAGCTTTCTGGGCGCGGCGTTCATTCTGCTGCTGCCGATCTTTCTCGACAGCACCCTGCCGACGATTGCGACCTTCCTGCATTTGCCCTTCACCAACGCCACCGTCTCGCATATCCAGTTGATGGTGTTCGGCGGTCTCATCATCTTTTTCCTGATTGCCGAACCGCATGGGCTGGCGCGGCTCTGGCAGATTGCCAAGGAGAAGCTGCGTATCTGGCCCTTCCCGCATTGAGGTTTGTCAGCCGGCGGCCTTTGTTATCGGTTGCCGGTGAACGTTTGGTCACACACAAAACCACAGATGGAGACACAGCATGAACACGAAACAGTTGACGACATCGTTGAGCTCGCTGGCATTGGCGCTGGCGCTCGGCACGGGGGCGGTGGGGACATCGTTCGCGCAGTCGAACGATCAGTTCATCGCGCTGGCTGACTATCGCGTTGGCCCGTACGGCGCGAACGGGCAATCGTTCTACGGCGGGTTCATCGACTATCTGCAATACGTCAATCTGAAGAACGGCGGCGTGAACGGCGTCAAGCTCACGTGGGAAGAGTGCGAGACCGAGTACAACAACGCCAAGGGCGTGGAGTGCTACGAGCGTCTCAAGGGCAAGAACCCGGTGACCAAGGGCACTGCGTATCACACGATGGCGACGGGCATCTCCTACGCGCTGATCGACAAGACCGCGACCGATCAGGTGCCGCTCGTCATGATGGGCTATGGCCGCACCGACGCTGTCGACGGCACCGTGTTCCCGTGGGCTTTCCCGCTCGTGACGACCTATCAGATGCAGGCGTCCGCCATCATCAAGTTCCTCGCCGACAAGAACGGCGGATCGCTGAACGGCAAGAAGATCGTCTTCCTGTATCACGACTCGGCATACGGCAAGGAGCCGATTGTCGCGATGCAAGCCGAGTCCAAGATCAACAAGTTCAACCTGATCGAGATTCCGGTGGCGCACCCGGGCAACGAACAGGGCGCGCAGTGGCTGCGCATTCGTCAGGAGAACCCGGATTACGTCGTGTTCTGGGGCTGGGGTGTGATGAACCAGACGGCGCTCAAGGCCGCGCAAAAGGTCGGCTATCCGCGCGAGAAGATCATCGGCAGCTGGTGGGCTGGGTCGGAGGAGGACACGATCCCGGCAGGTCCGGCCGCCAAGGGCTATATGAGTGCGACGTGGAACGTGGCGGGTAAGCAGGTGCCGCTGATCGCAGACATCGAAAAGGTGGTCTACGGCGCGGGCAAGGGGAATATGCAGGACCCGTCGAAGGTCGGCTCGGTGCTGTACAACCGTGGCGTCTCGGCGGCCGTGGCGACGGTCGAAGCGCTGAACACCGCGCAGAACAAGTTCGGCAAGGGCAAGGTGTCGACGCCGGTGCAGGTGCGCTGGGCGTTCGAGAACCTGAACATCGACGCGGCGCGCCTGAAGGCGCTCGGGGCGACGGGGCTGCTGCCGGACATCAAGACGAGCTGCGAAGACCACGAAGGCTCGGGCAAGGTCCGCATTCAGCAATGGGACGGCGCCAAGTGGGTGATGGTGTCCGACTGGATCGAAGGCAATCGCCGTCTGATCCACCCGTTGTTCGAAGCGTCGGCCAAGCAGTACGCCAAAGAGAAAGGCATGACGCCCGCCTGCTACAAGGGCTGATGAAGGGTTGAGGATCCGCTGCCGGTCATGGGCACCGGCAGCACCGATTTCGGAGTGATGCATGGAAGCGAGTTTGCGCGTCAACAACATCGAAGTCATTTACGACCACGTCATTCTGGTGCTCAAAGGCGTGTCGCTGATCGTGCCTGAGGGCAAGATCGTGGCGCTGCTCGGGGCCAACGGCGCGGGCAAGAGCACGACGCTCAAGGCCATCTCGAATCTGTTGCATGCGGAACGCGGCGAGGTGACGAAAGGCACGATCGACTATCGCGGGGAACGGGTCGAGCAACTGACGCCCAACGGACTGGTCAAGCGCGGGGTGATTCAGGTGATGGAGGGACGTCACTGCTTCGGGCATCTGACCATCGAAGAGAATCTGCTGACGGGCGGCTATGTGCGGCACGCATCGCGCAGTGCACAGCAGCACGCGCTGGAGCGCATTTACGCCTACTTCCCGCGTCTGAAGACGCGGCGCAAGTCGCAGGCGGGCTACACCTCCGGTGGCGAGCAGCAGATGTGCGCCATCGGGCGCGCCATGATGGCCCAGCCGTCGATGATTCTGCTCGACGAACCGTCGATGGGGCTCGCGCCGCAGATCGTCGAAGAGATCTTTACGATCGTGCGCGACCTGAATCAGCGCGAGAACGTCAGTTTCCTGCTCGCGGAGCAGAACACGATGGCCGCGCTGCGCTACGCGGACTACGGCTACATCCTTGAGAACGGGCGCGTCGTGATGGATGGCGACGCGACGTCGCTGCGCGATAACGAGGACGTCAAGGAGTTCTACCTGGGCATCGCCAAAGACGGGGCGAGCAGTGCGGGGAGCTTCCGAAACGTCAAGAGCTACCGGCGGCGCAAGCGCTGGATTGCCTGAGCGAGAGCGTCATCGAGTGACTCACGCACTCGCGTTTTTTCGTTAATCCTCATCGTTGATCCGTTGATATGAACGATTACTTCGACACGCTGGAAATCCGTGCGCCAGAGGTTCGCGAGAAGGCGTTGCTGGCGGCGCTCCCGGCGCAGGTCTCGCATGCCCGCACGCATGCCGCCTACTTTTCCGAGGCGTTGAGCGATATCGACGCCAGCGAGATCGACTCGCGTGACGCGCTGGCCGGGTTGCCCGTCACGCGCAAATCGGATCTGGCGGCGTTTCAGGTGCGTCATCCGCCACTGGGCGGTCTGAACGCCACGCCCGTGAGCGGCCTTGCGCACGTCTACCAGTCACCCGGTCCGATCTACGAGCCGGACGGGCGCGGCAGCGACTGGTGGCGCTTTGCACGGGCGATGTACGCGGCAGGGCTGCGTCCGGGCGATCTGGTCTACAACACGTACTCGTATCACTTCACGCCCGCTGGCATGATGATCGAGACGGGGGCGGCGCGGCTGGGGTGTTGCGTATTCCCCGCTGGCGTCGGGCAGACGGAACTGCAACTGGAAGCCATCCGGCACCTGAAGCCTGGCGCGTATGCGGGCACGCCGTCGTTCCTGAAGATTCTGATCGAGAAGGGCGAAGCGGCCGGGGCGGACCTCAGCTGCATCCGTCGCGCGACGCTTTCGGGCGAAGCGTTGCCGCCATCGTTGCGCGAGTGGTTCAACGGCCGGGGGATCACTGCGCGCCAGCTGTATGGCACTGCGGATCTGGGGCTGATTGCCTTCGAGAGCGATGCACAGGCGGGGCTGATCGTCGACGAAAACGTGCTGGTGGAGCTGGTCGAGCCGGGCGGCACGAAGCCGGTGCCCATGGGGGAGATTGGCGAAGTCGTGGTGACGAACTTCAACCCGGATTACCCGCTGATTCGCTTCGCGACCGGTGACCTGTCGGCGGTGGAAGCGGGTATCAGTCCTTGCGGGCGCACGAACATGCGTCTCAAGGGCTGGCTCGGGCGCGCGGATCAGACGGTAAAGGTGCGCGGCATGTTTGTTCATCCCGGGCAAATCGGCGAGATTGGCAAACGTTACCCGGAGCTGGTGCGGCTGCGTCTGCGCGTGGAGGGGCGGGTGGGGGATGACCGCATGCGTCTGCTGTGCGAGACGAACGACACGCCGCCGGATGGACTGGCGGCACGTCTGCAAGAGACGTTGCGCGACGTGACGCGACTGCGCGGTGAGGTGGATTTCGTCGCCGTCGGGTCGTTGCCGACCGATGGCAAGCTGGTGGAGGATGCGCGGGCTTACGACTGACGCCGCGTACTCCTGGAAGTCCCGCAGGCGCGCGTGATATCGACGACATCGACGATATCCGCGCGCTTTCTTGTTTCTGCTTACCGCTTCACGACAGTGCGGTCGGCGACGGTGTGCTGACAGCGTCCGGTGCCTGCGTCGCCCGGCGGCGCTTGGTGCCAGCGAGCAGAATGCCGAGGGCTGCGAGCATGGCCGGTATCGCCAGAATCTTGAACAGCCCGGCGTTGCTCAAGTCAGCTGCGGGCGTGCTGAAATTGCTGCGCGACGATCTGGATTTGCTTGAACGGCATATCAAGCGGTGAGGGAGTCGGTGGGCGGACTGATGCCTGTTACGCCGTTGTGCTTTGCGCGAGTGAGCGCAGCAACGTCGGCACTTTGTCCTTGCTGGTGGTTTGCACGCGTGCGATTAAGGCGTGATCCACGCGCTTGAGGCCGTAGGTGCGTGAGATGTCCTCGTGCATGCGACGCCAAAGGTGCGTCGTCATCTCCGCGTCGACCATCGCCCTGTGGGCACGACCGGTCTTTGGAAGCTGAAGGAGATCGGCGAGGCTGGAGAGGCGGTGATTCCGGGCGTGCGGGTAGAGGCGCCGGGCGGTCAGCATCGTGCAGGCGAAGACGTGGTCCGAGCGCGCGCCCAGCATGGCGAGTTCTGCTTGCCAGAAGCGCTTGTCGAACCCCGCGTTGTGCGCGACGACCGGGCAGTTGCCAACGAACTGCGCGGCCTCGCGCATGACCTGCGAGACGGGCGGTGCGCCCGCGATCATATCGTTCGTAATGCCGGTGAGCGCGGCGACGTCCGACGGAATGCGCCGTCCGGCGTTCATCAGACTCTGATAGCGATCCACGATCTGCCCGTCGCGCAGCAGGATGACGGCGATTTCGGTGGCCCGATCGCCCTGCGTCGGCGACAGGCCGGTGGTTTCAAAGTCGAGGATCGCTACGGTTTGCATGCCACTTCTCAAATGGACGTCGTCCTTGGGAGGACTACGTTGGCCAACATCGGAATTTTGCCGGTGATTTTACAGGGACTTGATGATGTACCGAACGTGGCGTCACTTTCTGAAATAAGACTTCTTCCCGCCGTCGGCATAGCAAAACGTACCACCTCTGGGGCCAGTGCAATAGGTCCCAGAGCGGCACGTGCAGTCGTCATTTCCGGGCCATGATAGCGTCTTGGGCGAAAGGGCCGGGGCGCTAGTGCCCGGCATCGAGCAAATACGTTTCGACGCGCTGATCGAACCGTCGCGGCAAAGAAATTGCTCTCCGACGCACCGTTCTATTCCCCCCTTGCTGCCGGAGCAAGGATAGTTCGCCGCGTGCGCGAAAGCCGAAACGCACATCGCTAAGAAAAGCAGACTGAGACGCATCGTTATCCTCATTTTATCGACGGATCATACGATGACTTTAGAGGCGCTGCGGCCTTGTCCATGAGCGGGGCGTAAAAAAAGCGCCGCAAGCTTCTCGCTGGCGGCGCCTTTTCAAACTACGGTGCAGACGTCGCACCGTAGTCCGGCAAGTGCTTAGATCTGCACCGTGTCGGCAACTTCCTTGAAGTCTTCGATCTGATCGAAGTTCATGTACTTGTAGATCTTGTCGCCGTTGGATGCGAGCACGCCCATGTCGGCCATGTACTCTTCCTTAGTCGGGATCTTGCCCAGACGCGAGCAGATCGCAGCCAGTTCTGCCGAGCCGAGGTACACGTTCGTGTTCTTGCCCAGACGGTTCGGGAAGTTACGGGTCGACGTCGACATGACCGTCGCGCCTTCGCGCACTTGTGCCTGATTACCCATGCACAGCGAGCAGCCCGGCATTTCGGTGCGAGCACCGGCCGTGCCGAACACGCCGTAGTGACCTTCTTCCGTCAGTTGCTTCTGGTCCATCTTGGTCGGCGGGGCGACCCACAGCTTGACCGGAATGTCGCGCTTGCCTTCGAGCAGCTTCGATGCGGCGCGGAAGTGACCGATATTGGTCATGCACGAACCGATGAACACTTCGTCGATGGTCGCACCGGCAACGTCCGACAGCGTCTTCACGTCGTCCGGATCGTTCGGGCAGGCCACGATCGGCTCATGGATGTCGGCCAGATCGATTTCGATGACGGCAGCGTATTCGGCGTCGGCATCCGGCGAGAGCAGTTGCGGGTCGGCCAGCCACTGTTCCATGGCCGTGATACGGCGTTGCAGGCTGCGCGGATCCTGATAGCCCTGCGCGATCATCCACTTGAGCAGCGTGACGTTGCTGTTCAGGTATTCGATGATCGGTTCCTTGTTCAGGTGCACCGTGCAACCGGCGGCCGAACGCTCAGCGGAGGCGTCCGACAGCTCGAACGCTTGCTCAACCTTCAGTTCGGGCAGGCCCTCGATTTCGAGGATGCGACCCGAGAAGATGTTCTTCTTGCCTTGCTTGGCGACCGTCAGCATGCCTTGCTTGATGGCGTACAGCGGGATTGCGTTGACGAGGTCACGCAGCGTGACGCCCGGTTGCATCTTGCCCTTGAAGCGGACCAGCACCGATTCCGGCATGTCCAGCGGCATCGTGCCGGTGGCTGCGGCAAAGGCGACCAGACCCGAGCCTGCCGGGAAGCTGATGCCGATCGGGAAGCGGGTATGCGAGTCGCCGCCGGTGCCAACGGTGTCCGGCAGCAGCATGCGGTTGAGCCACGAGTGGATCACGCCGTCGCCCGGACGCAGCGCGATACCGCCACGGTTGCTGATGAAGTTCGGCAGCGTCTGGTGCGTCTTCACGTCCACCGGCTTCGGATAAGCGGCCGTGTGGCAGAACGATTGCATGACGAGGTCGGCCGAGAAGCCGAGGCAAGCCAGATCCTTCAGTTCGTCTCGGGTCATCGGGCCCGTCGTGTCTTGCGAGCCGACCGAGGTCATCTTGGGTTCGCAGTAGGTGCCCGGACGGACGCCCTGACCTTCCGGCAGACCGCAGGCGCGACCCACCATCTTCTGTGCCAGCGAGAAGCCGCGGCCGCTGTCCGACGGCTGTTGAGCCAGACGGAACAGCGTCGACGGCGCGAGACCCAGCGCTTCACGCGCCTTGGCGGTCAGGCCGCGGCCGATGATCAGGGGAATACGGCCGCCGGCGCGCACTTCGTCGAACAACACGTCGGACTTGACCTGGAACTCGGCAATCACGGCGCCGTTCTTCAGAGCGCGGCCTTCGTACGGACGCAGTTCGACCACGTCACCCATTTCCATCTGCGACACGTCGAGTTCGATCGGCAGTGCGCCGGCGTCTTCCATCGTGTTGTAGAAAATCGGGGCAATCTTGCTGCCGAGGCACACACCGCCGAAGCGCTTGTTCGGGATGAAGGGAATGTCTTCGCCCGTGAACCACAGCACCGAGTTGGTGGCCGACTTGCGCGAGGAACCCGTGCCGACGACGTCGCCGACATAAGCGACGAGGTGACCCTTTTCCTTGAGCGACTCGATGAATTTGATCGGACCGCGCTTGCCGTCTTCTTCCGGGGTGATGCCGGGGCGGGCATTCTTGAGCATCGCCAGGGCGTGCATCGGAATGTCGGGGCGGGTGGTGGCGTCCGGGGCCGGCGAGAGATCGTCGGTGTTGGTTTCGCCCGTGACCTTGAATACGGTGATGGTCAGGCTTTGCGGGACTTCCGGGCGGCTCGTGAACCATTCGGCGTCGGCCCAGCTTTGCAGGACGGCGCGTGCGTTGGCGTTGCCCTTGTCGGCGAGTTCCTTGACGTCATGGAACTGGTCGAACATCAGCAGGGTTTTCTTGAGCGCATCGGCCGCGACGGTGCCGACTTCGGCGTCCGACAGCAGCTCGATGAGCGGGGCGATGTTGTAGCCGCCGAGCATCGTGCCGAGAAGTTCGGTGGCACGGGCGCGGGTGATCAGTGCGCAGGCCGTTTCGCCCTTGGCGACAGCCGCGAGGAAACCGGCCTTCACGCGGGCGGCTTCGTCAACACCGGCGGGCACGCGGTTCGTGATCAGATCGACCAGCGTCTGCGCTTCGCCAGCGGGCGGGTTGGTCAGCAGTTCGACCAGTTCGGCGGTCTGCTGAGCGGTCAGCGGCAGGGGAGGAATACCCAACGCGGCGCGGGCGGCCACGTGTTCACGATAGTTTTCAAGCATGAGGAGACCTGCTGATGTTGCGTTTCGGGGGAGGTTTTGAGGCCTCCAAGGCTTGTTCCAGTACGGCTTTTGCCCGTGATTTTAGTCCCTATGCAAGGCAAGGTCAAATGTCTTATGTCTTATATAAGACTTGACGAATAGTGATGCTTTTAGGAGGGAACATGCGACATAAGGGCAGGGGGGGGGCGTGCGCCGGGGAGGCGGCAGGACGGCGCAGCAGCCGGTACGGACCGCTACCCCGGATCAGGCGAAGTACTGGCCGGGCGTGCGTCCGAGGGATTTGCGGAACATTTCGATGAAGCCCGTCGTGCTCTCGTAGCCCAGCTCGTTGGCGACCGCGGAGACGGCCCGGCCTTCGGCCAGTCGGTACAGCGCTTCTTGCAGGCGGACATGGCGTCGCCATTCGTCGAACGTCTGGTTGAGTTCGCGGGTGAACAGGCGTGACAGGGTGCGCGAACTGGCCCCGACGTGATCGCCCCATTCCTGGAGTGTCCGGTTGTCGGACGGCTCGCGCAGGAATTCGGTGCAAAGGCGGGCGAGACGTCGTTCACGCGGTATTTCGAGCGACAGCGGGATTTCGTCGCTGAATTCGAGTTCGTCGCGGATGATCTCGAAGAATTTGTCGACGTGACGCTTGCGTAGAAGCGGCTCGTCGGTGGATGCCGCGCGCAGGATCAGTTCGCGCATCAGGTTGGAGACGACAAGCGGCTCGCATGTCTTGGGCAAGTCGGCGACGACGTGCGGCGAGATCAGCAGGTTGTGCATGCCGAACGATGCCCGCAGCCGTACGGCGTGCAACGTCATCGGTGGAATCCAGACGGCGCGCTGTGGAGGGACGACCCAGGTGCCGCGTGGGGTGTCGACGCACATGATGCCTTCGCCGCCGTACAGCACCTGACCATAGGGGTGGACGTGGGGCTCGACGCCGCCCCCAGCGGGGAACTCGAAGGCCAGACCGACCATGGGGGCTGGCGAAATTCGCGACTCGAAGAACTCGACGTCCTGTGCGGTGATGATCCGGGTCTGCATGACGGCCCCCGAGGCGTTAACGTACGGTAACGGACGTTAAGAGACGTTAAAGGAAAGAAATGCTCGTTTCATTCTTTCCTTAACATCCGTCGTCGGACATGGGGGTTAACGTGGGTGGTCTCGGGATCGGGCGGAAGGAGGGGGATAGTCCAGGAGGGCAGCGCTGCCCTCCGGCGCAATGGCTCATTCGAGCGGTTGACCAAGTGTCTCCGGCATGCGGATCACCGCGAGGACCGTCAGCAGATTGAGTGCGATCAGATAGGCGGCAAACCACCCCAGATGGCCGTGATCGGCCATCCAGTTCTGAAGGTAGGGGGCCGTTCCGCCGAAGATCGCGACCGTCAGCGAGTACGGAATGGCCACGCCGGTGGCGCGAATACGTGTGGGGAAAAGCTCGGCATAGACCGCCGGGGCGATGGCCGTCCATGCGGCAAGGACCACCAGTCCGGCGCAGATCGCCAGCGTGAGGCGGGCGAAGGAGCCGTCGATGAGCATTAGCAGGGGCACGATGACGAGCGCCGAGCCGCCAGCCCCCATCAGCAGGTTCAGCCTGCGGCCGATGCGATCGGACAGTGCGCCCCAGAACGGTTGCACGGCCATGTAGACGAGGCAGCCGATGCACAGTGCCCATAGCCCCTGACGGGCATCGACGCCCTTGAAGTGCGTGGCGAAGGTGATGGCCCCGGACATCCAGGTATTGAACGTCAGCGTCGGTCCGGCGGTGAGCGCGATGATTCGCAGCACCGATGCGCGATGCTCCCAGATCGCGTGCGCCATCGGTTGCACGGGCGCACCGGCGCGTGCTTCGTTTTGCTCCTGTTCGAAGGCGGACGTTTCCTTGAGCCTGCCGCGCAGGAACAGCGCATACACCCCGAGGGCCGCACCGAGGAAGAAGGGGATGCGCCAGCCGTAGCGGGTCATCTCGTCCGTGGAAAAGACCTGCGTGAGTATCAGTCCCACGGCAGTCGCGAGCAGCGAGCCGCCCGTAATGGCGATGAACATGCTGCTCGACCAGAGGCCCCGGCGGTGCACGGGGGCGCTTTCCACGAGGAACGTGAACGATGCGCCGATCTCGCCGCCGAGCCCGAAGCCCTGGAGCAGGCGTCCGAAGACGAGCAACGCCGGTGCCATCAATCCGATGGAGGCATACGTCGGCGATACGGCGATGACGAGGCACCCTGCGGCAGTGACGGCCATCGAAGCCACCATCGCAAAGCGACGTCCCCGGCGGTCGGACAGCCAGCCGAAATAGATACCACCGATGGGTCGCAGCAGGAAGCCGACGGCGAAGACGGCGAGCGTGGACAGGAAGGCGGCGGTCGGGTCTTCGGCGTGGAAGAACTGGGTCGAGAAATAGCGGGAAAAGAGTACGAACGACGCGAAGTCGTACCACTCAAGCGCGTTACCGATACCCGCGCCCAAGATGACCGACTTGGCGGGTGAGCCGCGCTCGTTGCGGGCGACGGCTTGCAGGGTCGCATCCATGGTGTGTCTCCTGATGGCTGATTGTCGTTGTGGTTGGTCTTGTTTGTCCTGATGCCCTGACCACATTAGCGCCGCTGCCCTGCCACGCACACCGCGCGCGGGACAACACATATCGCAAAACGGACAGAATTTTTGAGCGGCTCACACGCCCGGCTGCCGATGGCTGTCGTCCGACCATCTTTCTTGGCTCTCCCTGTCGGTTCCCCCACTTTGGCCGCTTTGCTGGATGGCGTGTCCCGATCGCCGCATTGGCGCGGGGCCGGGCTGTCCACAATGGTCACGTTCCATTCAGCAGTTTCAAAAATCCATGACCGGCCCGAGGAGGGCGCTATTGCGATGAGGGTGATCGATTGCGATGTCGTAGTCGTGGGCGGCGGCGGTGCAGGCACCTATGCCGCGCTGCGTCTGCACGACCTGGGGTTGAAGCCGATGTTGATCTCGAAGGGGCTGGTCGGCAAGAGCGGTGCGTCGATCATGGCCGGGGCGGTGATCGTCGGCTCGAAGATGCTCGGCGGCACCGCGCAGAACGCCGCCAGTTCGCTCGAATTCTTCGCGAAGTACTACAGCCACTTTCTGGTCGATCAGTCGTATCTGGCGGCCGCGGGGCACTGGATCGAGAACACGTTCTATCCGGAGATGGAGTCGCTCGGATTGCTGTTTTCGCGCGAGGCCGACGGGCAGATCGCGATGAGTCACTCACCGGTGCGCTGGGCGGTCGCGCCAATGCAGGGGCAGACCGGCATTCTGCTGATGGATATCCGGCGCAAGCAGTTGCAGGCGTGCGGCATTCCGATGCATGAGGAATGCGTGGTGACGGCGCTGCTGCGCAACGAGAACGGCGAAGTTTGCGGGCTGACCGCGCTCGATTACGTGCGCGGCGAGATGTTTGCGGTGCATGCCAAGGCCGTTGTGATGGCGACGGGGCACGCCGACCGGATGGTACGTCGCTCCACGGGAACGCGGGAGCAAACCGGAGACGGCATTGCGCTGGCACTGCGCGCGGGGGCCGAGATGACCAATCTGGAGATGCAGTTCTGGCACATCAGTGACTTTGCGCATCCGCCGACCTGGCAGCGTCTGCACATCTATCCGAATCCGCTTGTCGGCACCGATCAAAGTTCGCGTGTGTACAACGCGCAAGGCGAGTGCTTCTTCGAGCAGTCGCGTGACGCGCCAGCCGCGCTCGCGCCTTACACGCTTCAGGTCAAGAGACTCACGCAACAGGTGTTAGCGGGCAAGGCGCGCTTCAGTGGCGGCTATTACACGTCGTACAGCCACGTCGATGCGGCGGTGTTGCGGCGTTACCAGTACGCCGGTTCGGCGTTCGAGAAGCTGGGGCTCGACATCACGCGCGACAAGGTCGAAGCGCGCACCACCATGCATTACCGGCAAGGCGGCATCGAGTCGGATCCTCATTCGATGCGCACAAGTGTCGACGGATTGTGGGTTGCAGGTGGCGTGGGCGCGCATGTCACGGGGAGTCTGGCCGTCGCGATTTACGACGGTGGGCTGGTCGCCGAGTCGATTGCTGGCAGCTTGCCGGACCGACATCGTCACGACGGCATGACCGAGCAGCAGATTCGGGCGGAAGCGTCGCGGGTGGAGGGGTTGAGGCACAGAGCAGACGCGGGCGGCCGAGCCGCCGACAGCGAGGCTGGGCGGCAGCCACTCGCCCCCATGCACGTCAAGACCGGTATCTGGGACGTGATGGACGAGGCGTACGGACTGATCAAGAGCGGCGACACCATGCGCGCCGGTCTGGCGCGGCTTGCGGCGATGCGCGAGCGCGAGCTTCCGCGCATGACGCCGCCGAGCGCCTCGCGCCGGTTCAACACCGCCTGGCTCGATGCGCTCGACGCCCACAACCTGATCGACGTGTGCGAAGTCACGCTGCAAAGCGCGTTGAAGCGCGAGGAGAGCCGGGGCAGTTTCTACCGCACGGACTTTCCGTACGTCGATAACACCGCATGGCAGTGCAAGAACATCGTCGCGCGCGACGGCGACGCTTACCGGTTTCGACGTGAGCGCTACCCCGAGGGGGCCATCGCGCCCGGATTCGAGCGGCAGGAGTATTTCAGCGTGCCGTGGTGAGCCATGTGAGGCGAGACGGCAGGCGTCGGGACACGGACCGGGTCGGACCGGTCGACTTTGCTGGGAGAGGGGACACATGCATTCGGATGTCAGGCAATTTCGGGGTGACAGCGATAGCGACAGTGAGCTGACGACGGTGACGTTGCACATTTCGCGTTTCGATCCGGAGACGGACACTGCGCCCTATGTCGAGACCTATGCGGTGCCGACGGTGCCGCACATGCGAATCATCGACGCACTGAACTACGTGCAGGAAGCGCTGGGGGTGGACATCGGCTATCGATGGTATTGCGGCACAAAGAAGTGCGGGACTTGCGCCGTGCGGATGAACGGCCGGGAGGTGCTGGCGTGCTGGGAGGCGGCGCAAGCGGAGATGCATATCGAGCCGCTGCGTCATCTGCCGTTGATTCGCGACCTGGCGGTCGACCGGGCACCGGCCGAGGCGAAGCTGGTGTCGTTGCAGACGTGGCTCCAGCGAACGCGTCCGTATGGCGGGTTTCCGGAACCGGTCGATGCCGTAAACGCCGCGACACTCCGGGCGACGATGGACTGCCTGAGTTGTCTGGCGTGCTATTCGGCGTGTCCGGTGCTTGATTTTCCCGACGACATCGCGTTCGCGGGGCCTGCGCCGTTGGTGCATCTGGCCCGTGTTGCGCTGGACGCCCGGGACGACGCCCCCCGTCTGCAAGCCATTCTGGACGAGGCGCATGTCCACCATTGCGTCTCCTGCTACCACTGCGAAGCCGTCTGCCCCGCGCATATTCCGATCGTGAGTGCCGCTATCGAACCGCTCAAGCAGTTGGCCTATGCGCGTGCGCCGGAAGCGTCGCCGCATGCGCGCACGTTCATGGAGATCGTCGAGAGACGCGGGCGCATCGAGCCCATGTTGCTGGTGCTTGGGACGCGGGGCTGGCGCGCGGCGCTGCAACGTCCCGGACGCACGTTGAGGCTGATGCTGCGCGGCAAGGTGCGGCCGCTGGCGGCGCTGTTGCGCCGACCTGTGGAGGGGATCGAGGCCATCCGGCGCATTTTCTTTCGTTGAGTTCATTTCTGGTGAGGCATTGCCATGCGAATCGCTTTTTATCCCGGGTGCAGCGCCCGTACGACTTGTGGTGAGTTATTGATGGCCACGCAGGCGGTGGCCGAACGGCTGGGCATCGAGTTGGAGACGCTCACGTCCGCGACCTGCACCGGGAGCCGCGAGATTCGCGCGGCCGACGCGGAGCGCTTCGTTGCGCTCAACGTGCGGATCATCGCGCTGGCGGAGGAACGCGGCCTAGATCTGATGACGATCTGCAATACCTGCACGCTGAACCTGCTCGAAGCCAAGCAGCGCGTGGACAACGATCCCGCGTTGCGCGCACGCATCGACCGCAAGCTGGCAGAGGAGGGACTGGTCTACCGTGGGACGGCGCGCATCACGCACTTTCTCTGGTATCTGCTTGAGGAAGTCGGGGAGACGCGGTTGCGTGCGCTGGTGAAAACGCCGTTGTCGTCGCACAAGATTGCCGCGTTCTACGGATGCCATATCGTCCGGCCGCCTTCGGTGTACGGCGACACGGATGCACGCGATGTCCAGTCGATTGAAACGCTGGCGCAGATTCTGGGATGCACGACCGTCGACTACTCCGGCAGGACAGCTTGCTGCGGCTTCCATTGTTCGGCCCAGAGCGACGTGATTCCCGTCAAGCTGAGCGGGCGGCATGTGGCGTCCGCGAAAACTGCCGGGGCGGACGCCATTGTCACCCCGTGCCCCCTATGTCATACGGTGCTCGACACCTATCAGGACGACATGGCGCGCGACCTCAATACGCCGCTGGATCTGCCCGTCCTCCACTTGCCACAGCTTGTCGGCCTCGCGCTGGGTATTGAAGCAGCGGCGCTCGGGATCGACAGACATGTGGTGCGGGTGGAGGAGATTCGGTGGGTGCAGAAGTGGGTGTAGTCTGCCTGGAAAGCATTGTGGGATAAGGGATTGCGAATCGTCCTTGGGGAGGGGCGGGCTGGCGGTCGTCTGAACGCTCTCCTGAGGAAGTCGTCGCCAAGCAAGTCCGGCTGTCTCAGGAAATTCATTTGAGGATCTTCCATATTTCGACTATATTCGAAATATGGAAACGAACAACGTACTCAGCGCCCTTGCCGCGCTCGCCCATTCGGTCCGTCTGACGGTCTTTCGCCTGCTGGTTCAAGCGGGGCCTGAGGGATTGCCCGCCGGTCGGATCGCGGAATTGATGGACATGCCCGCATCGTCCTTGTCGTTTCACCTCAAGGAGCTTCATCGCGCTGACCTGCTGACGAGTCGTCAGGAAGGCCGGTCGATCATTTACATGGCGCATTTCGAGACCATGAATGCATTGCTCGGCTATCTCACGGAAAACTGTTGCGGTGGTGTGCCGTGCACGCCCGAGTTCATCTGCAAGCCGGTCTCCGGGTCTGGATCGTGACGTACGTTTGTGTCCGCGAGGGTGAGGCCGATTGTCCGGCGCGTTCGCAATCGTCTGCCATTGTTGCTGGACGACGTGACTGAGCGCTTTCTGAAGGAAATTCGATGAGCTTTACGCAAAAGACCGACCGGATACCGCAATCCGGAGCTATCGGTGTGTTCGAACGGTATCTGACCCTGTGGGTTGCCCTGTGCATCATCGCGGGAATTCTGCTGGGGCAGCGGTTACCGGGCGTTTTTCGCACTATCGGTGCGATGGAGGTTGCTCAGGTCAACTTGCCTGTCGGACTGTTGATCTGGGTGATGATCATCCCGATGTTGATCAAGATCGATTTCGGTGCGATGGGCCAGGTTGCCGGTCATTGGAGGGGCATCGGCGTTACGTTGTTCGTGAACTGGTTCGTCAAACCGTTCTCGATGGCGCTACTAGGTTGGATTTTCGTGCGTCACGTGTTTGCTGACTGGCTTCCGGCGGACCAACTGGACAGCTATGTGGCGGGTTTGATCCTGCTCGCGGCGGCACCGTGCACGGCGATGGTTTTCGTCTGGTCGCAACTCTGCAAAGGGGACCCGTATTTCACCCTTTCGCAAGTCGCGCTCAATGACGCCATCATGGTTGTGGCTTTCGCGCCCGTTGTCGCGCTGTTGCTCGGCCTGTCGTCGATTTCGGTGCCGTGGGATACGCTCATTACATCGGTCGGGCTGTACATCGTCGTGCCGGTCTTGATTGCACAAGCTATCCGCAAAGCGTTGCTGGCTCGCGGGGGGGCCACGTACAAGCGAGTTGTCAGCGCGTTGGGACCGTACTCGATTACCGCGTTACTTGTCACGCTCGTTCTGCTTTTCGGCTTCCAAGGAAATGCCATCGTAGAACAGCCGCTGATCATCTTGCTGCTGGCAATTCCGATCCTCATTCAGGTGGTGTTCAACTCCGGTCTGGCATATCTGCTTAATCGCAAGTTGGGCGTCGCTCACTGCGTGGCAGGCCCGTCGGCGCTGATTGGGGCAAGCAACTTCTTTGAGCTGGCGGTTGCAACGGCGATCAGCCTGTTCGGTTTCAAGTCCGGTGCCGCACTCGCCACTGTTGTGGGCGTATTGATCGAAGTGCCTGTCATGCTCCTGGTCGTGAGCGTCGTCAATCGATCGCAACGCTGGTACGAATCGCAATAAGGAAATGTCATGCCCGTCACCATCTATCACAACCCCGCATGCGGCACGTCGCGCAACACGCTGGCATTGATTCGCAACGCGGGAATTGAACCTACCGTTATCGAGTACCTGGGTTCGCCGCCGGATCGTCAAACGTTGAAAAGCATGATTCACGACGCTGGGCTGTCAGTGCGCGAGGCTATTCGGGAAAAGGGGACGCCCTATGCCGCGTTGGGCCTTGACGATCTGTCGTTGTGCGATGACGCGTTGCTGGATGCAATGCTTGCAAACCCAATCCTTATCAATCGTCCGTTCGTGGTGACGGAACTGGGTGTTCGCCTTTGTCGCCCCTCAGAGCTTGTGCTGGACATTCTGGCCGCGCCGCAAAAGGGCGCCTTCACGAAAGAGGACGGCGAGGTTGTGATTGACGCCGAGGGTCGGAGGATCAAATGAGAACTGATTTTCCGAATGTGCGCGATTCAGCATTTGACGTGCCGGATATCCAAAGACTCGAACCGAGCAGTGTCAGCAAACATGCGCCGCGCATTCTCTTGCTCTACGGCTCCTTGCGCGCGACGTCATATAGCCGCCTGCTGGTTCAGGAGGCCGATCGGATTCTGCGGCGGTTTGGTGCGGAAACACGCATCTTCGATCCCGCGGGGTTGCCTTTGGCCGATAGCGTTGCGGCGGATCACCCCAAGGTGGTCGAGTTGCGAAAGCTCTCTGAATGGTCGGAGGGGCAGGTGTGGTGCAGCCCGGAGCGTCACGGGACATTGACCGCAGTCTTCAAGAACCAGATTGACTGGTTGCCTTTGGAGATCGGAGGCATCCGCCCGACGCAAGGTCGCACGCTTGCAGTGATGCAGGTCAGCGGTGGATCGCAGTCGTTTAACTCGGTGAATGCACTGCGTGTGTTGGGGCGGTGGATGCGCATGGTGACGATTCCGAATCAATCGTCGGTCGCGAAGGCCTATCAGGAGTTCGATGCTGAAGGGCGCATGAAGCCGTCCTCATACTATGACCGTGTTGTCGATGTCATGGAGGAGCTATACAAGTTCACCTTGTTGGTCAGGGACCGGACGGATTACCTCACGGACAGGTACAGCGAGCGCAAGGGGGCCGCACCGGCTGTGGCGACGACGCTTGCCACCGCAGCCATGACGCACGAACGCGACGCACACTTTGGAGATGCCGACAACGGCGAAGTCGGGTGAGCGGGGCGTATGTCACCGCGTGGGATCGGCGAGTGCTTTAACAGCTAGCGCCGTCGCGGCGGTGCGGGTTTCCACCAGGAGTTTTCGGAACAGGTGTTCCACATGCTTGTTCACGGTTCGCGACGCCATGCCGAGAATGTCGCCAATGTCCCGGTTTGTCTTGCCGCGCGACACCCATAGAAGGACTTCGGCTTCGCGTGTGGTCAGGCCGAAGCGAGACGACAGCGCATCGCGGGAAACGGAGTCATCTGTCTCGGAAAGCATGACGATCCATTCACCCGCCGCCGGTGCCGGGGTGGCGGTGACGGAGCGGCGGACGTTGCCTGCCGTGAACTCCTGCACGGCATCCGACCGGGCGCCGTGCGCGAGCCAGTCGACAAACCAGTTACGTAACGCAGCGGGAAGCCGGGCAGTCGCCGACAGCGGGTCCATCGGGGCAACGGTTTGATCGACGTATGCGGCGATCTGCCGTGCCGCTTGCGGGCTGCGCCAGAGAATCGTCCCGTCACAGGACACGATCAGCGCAGCGCGAGCGTTTAGCGACAGCGCCACGTGCGCATAGGCTTGTGCACGCGAACGCAGCACATGAGCACCGATTCGCGCACATACCTCCTCCGGCCGCACTGGTTTCGTCACATAATCGATTCCGCCAACGCGAAATCCCTTCACCACATGCTCGCTTTCCGTGAGCGACGTCATGAATATCACCGGCAGGTGCTCATGTCGATTGTCCCGCTTGATACGCAGGCAAGTCTCGAACCCGTCCATGTCGGGCATCATGGCGTCGAGAAGTACGACATCGGGCGTGACTCGGGACAGGCACTTGAGCGCGGCTTCCCCGCTCAATGCAACCAGCACCGTGTAGCCGTTCGCCCGCAAGGTGTCTGAGAGAAACGCGAGATTGTCGGGCGTGTCGTCCACGATGAGCACAATAGGACGCTCTCCCAGCCATTCAGATGTTTCACTGACATGCATGCGAGGCTCAGATATCGTAGGGGCGGGGCAGGCAGTCAAGTTCATTCTCGAGATCCCTAAGTTGAAAGCGCTCCGCGAGCGCGCGCAGTGCATCGATTTGCCGCACCAAAGCGGGATGATCTTTGCGCGCGGCATCGAGTAGATCCACCACGCCTTGCACATATCCGACGTCGAGATGCTCGCGTATGCCCCGCAATATCGGCTCCGGCAAGGCGAGCCTGAGTTCCCCCACAGACTGCGCAGGCGTGTAAGTCACGTCCGATGTTTTTGAAGAAACCCATTCGAGCGATAGCAATTGTGCAAGCTTGTCGAGCAGCAGGTTCACGCGCAGTGGTTTGGCCAGGTACCCGGCGCATCGTGTCGCACTGGCACGTTCGCGGTCATCGGCGAAGGCATTTGCCGATAGCAGGACGATGGGGGCAGCAGACAATTGGTTCTCGCTGATCAGACGACTGGTCTCGTAACCGTCCATCAGCGGCATGGATATGTCCATGATGATGGCGTCGGCCAAGTTCCCTCCGAGCCATCGCAGTGCTTCCGGGCCACTGGCGACTTCAGCGACATCGAAGCCGAGCGGTGTGAGCAGTTGGACCACGATGCCTCGCTGGTCCGCGAGATCGTCCACCACCAGAATGGTGCGGCGCGGTCCCACATACCCGCAGATGCCTGCCAGTTCCGTGTACATGTCGGGCGGGCTTTGTATGGCCGGCGCGAACAGCTTCACTACAAAGCGTGTGCCACGTCCGACCTCGCTGTCGACTTCCAGACTGCCGCCGAGCGCGTGGGTCAGCAGTCGGCAGATCGTCAACCCCAGACCCGCGCCATGATCGTCCGCATGGGTAGCGTTTCCGCGCTCGAACGGCAGGAACAGCCTCGCCATTTCCTCCTGTGGGATACCGGGGCCAGTGTCGATGACTTCGAGCTTCAGTGTGTCCATGGCGTGACTCACGCGCAGAGTCACTTTGCCCGCAGCGGTAAAGCGAATCGCGTTGCCAATCAGATTGGTAAGAATCTGCCCGAGATACTTCTGATCGCACTTGACCGCGGCGGGAAAGCGGCCGATGACCTGCACATCGAAAGCCAACGCTTTTTCCATCGCGAGAGGACTCATCATCGACGATACATGGGAGACGAAGTCGTTCAGTGAGACTGCCGTAATGTTGAGCTGAAGCTTACCCGCTTCGATGCGTGCAACGTCCAGCAGTCCGTCGACAAGTGCCAGCAGGTGCTCTCCACTTCGATGAATTGTGCGAACGGCGTTATAGCGAGTCGCAGAGAGCTCGTCCCTGGCTTGCATCAGGAGCTGCGCGTAGCCGAGGATACTGTTGAGTGGTGTACGAAGCTCATGACTGAGTCCGGAGACGTAGCGACTCTTGGCCTGATTGGCGGACTCGGCGGCCGCCGTGGCGCGCTTGAGGGCTTCGTCTGTTTTCTGATGCGCTTCGATTTCCTGCATCAGCAAGTCGTTTTGCCGCTGCGACTCCTCTTCCGTGACGCGCCGACTCTCTCGCTCCAGTACGAACCACCATGCTGCGATGCACCCGACAAGTGCGAGTGAAAAGAATATTTTCAAAAAACTGCTTGCGACGACGTCGACTTCGGCGGTGCGGATCGACGCGACGCTTTGCGACCAGATCAGATAGAGCACGCTTGCGAGTACGGCAAGGATCGAAAACAAGAGACTCGCGTATCGAATGAGACGCAGTGCGGTCGGTCCGAGCCGAACATTGGGAAAAATTCGATGCAGCGCATGGTTTGCTTGCGCTGAGAAACGAGCATGCGGTTTGCAGCGATCGTGACAACGCGAATCCAGGGAACAACAAAGCGAGCATATCGTGCCGCCATATGCAGGACAGTGCGCCGTGTCTTCAGGTTCGAAGGCGTGCTCGCAAATCGCACAACGCAGCGACGTCGCGTCGCCGGTCGAATGCGGCTTTCGGGCGAGATAGTATTTGCCGCGCGTTCCAATGGCGATGAGCGGAGCGCAAACGAATGCCGCCCCGAAGGCCAGAAACAGCGACATCGCCTCCCCAAGTTCGCCAAACACCCCGGCACGCGCTGTCAGCGCAGCGACGACACCGAACAGCATTGCGCCGAGGCCCACAGGGTTCACGTCGTAGAGGTGCGCGCGCTTGAACTCGATGTAACGTGGACTGAAGCCAAGCGGTTTGTTGATGACGAGATCGGCACACAACGCACCGACCCAGGCGACAGCCACGTTCGCATACAGCGACAGCACCTTGCCGATAACCTCGAAGACGCCGATCTCGACGAGCAGCAACGCAATCATCACGTTGAAGACGAGCCAAACTACGCGTCCCGGATGACTATGGGTGAGACGGGCAAAGAAGTTCGACCAGGCAAGCGATCCGGCATAGGCGTTCGTCACATTGATCTTGAGCTGGGAGACGATGACGAACAACGTCATGGTCGGCAATGCCCAGCCTGCCAGCCCCACCGGATCGAGCAAGATGTGATAGGCGACGAGATACATCTGCGTGGGCTGTGCTGCCTGGCCGACATCGACTTCGTTTTGAATCGCGACGAAGGCAAGGAATGCGCCGCCGAGCATTTTCAGCGCGCCGGGTACGATCCACCCCGGCCCGGCGGACAGGAGTGCCAGCCACCACCTTTTTTTGTTTTTCGCCGTCAGGGGCGGTAAAAACCGAAGATAGTCAACCTGCTCGCCGATCTGCACGATCAGCGCGAAAACGACGGTCGACGCCTGCCCGAAAGCAATGATGCTGAACGCACGGCCTTGCGGCGCAAATCCGGCAAAGGTGGTCCATTCACGTACCAATCCAGGGTGATGCCACAGTACGGCGACGTAGGGCGAGACGAAAAGCAAGATCCACAAGGGCTGCGTCCAGCTTTGCAGCCGGTTGATGAGTGTGATGCCGAACATCACCAGCGGAATCACGATGAGCGAACTCACGACATAGGCAATCGCCAGCGACATGTGGAAATAGAGCTGCAACGCGAGCGCCATGATGGCCGCTTCGAGCGCGAAGAAGAGGAACGTGAAGATCGCATAGAGGAACGACGTCACCGTAGAGCCGATGTAGCCGAATCCTGCGCCACGGGTGAGCAGATCCATGTCCACGCCGTAACGCGCCGCGTAATAGCTGATCGGCAAGCTTGTCAGAAAAATCAGGATCGAGACGACCGCGATGGCCCAGACGGCGTTCGTGAACCCATAGTTGATGACAAGGCTCCCGCCGATGGCCTCGAGCACCAGAAAGGACACGCCGCCGATAGCCGTGCTCGCGACGCGCGCTTCGGACCATCGCCGAAACGAGCGCGGTGTGAAGCGAAGCGCATAGTCTTCGAGCGTTTCGTCGCCGACCCAGGCGTTGTAGTCGCGCCGCACCTTCACGATGCGCTGCGTGCTGGGCGCACGGGCTAAATTTTGGTGCATCTCGGCCATGACGACGGGAAGACGATCCTGATTGGTGCAAAAAGCGTCGGGTACTAACGGCAAAGCAAATTACATTCCATCGCGCCTCCGAGGGAATACGTCAATCGACGTATTTCGAGCGTCAATTTGGCTCCCTACATTGCGTCCAACCCCTTGAAACCAGCCCGCTGCGCCTTTGCACAGGGCCCAAGACCAGGAGAACGTGATGTCCGCAGACGATCAATTCGATGATGAGCGTATGGCTTCCCCGTTGCGCAGACGACTGCTCGGTGGCCTGGCTGCCGCGCCGCTCATGGCGCTTGGCCTGCCGCGCACGTCGTTCGCGCAAGTGCCGCCGACGGCAAAGGTCAATACGACGGGGCTCGCCGTGACGGACACTACTGTCACGGTCGGTCAGTTGCACTCCGCGACCGGCACGATGGCGATCTCGGAGACGGGGTCGATTCAGGCCGAGCGTCTTGCTATCGAGCAAATCAATGCGATGGGCGGTGTGCTCGGCCGCAAAATCAACATCATTCAGGAGGATGGCGCCTCCGACTGGCCGACGTACGCCGAAAAGTCGAAGAAGCTGTTGGAGAACGACCACGTCGCAGCGGTCTTCGGCTGCTGGACATCGGCCTCGCGCAAGGCCGTGCTTCCCGTGTTCGAGAAGGACAACGGGTTGCTGTACTACCCCACGTTCTACGAAGGTCTGGAGCAGTCCAAGAACGTGTTCTACACCGGTCAGGAAGCTACGCAGCAGATTCTCTGGGCGCTCGACTGGGCGTCGAATACAAAGAAGGCCAAGACCTTCTTCCTGATCGGGTCCGACTACATCTGGCCGCGCACGTCGAACAAGATTGCGCGACGTCACATCGAGCAACATCTGCACGCGAAGGTGGTCGGCGAGGAGTATTACCCGCTCGGTACCACCGAATTCAATTCGCTGATGAACAAGATCAAGCTCGCGCGCCCCGACTGCATTTTCGCGACGGTGGTGGGCGGCTCGAACGTGGCGTTCTACAAGCAACTCAAGGCCGCCGGTATTACGCCTCAGAAGCAGTTCCTGCTCACGCTCTCCGTGACGGAAGACGAAGTGCTCGGCATCGGCGGAGAAAACTTCGCGGGCTACTACTCCTCGATGAAGTACTTCCAATCGCTGGATAACGACAACAACAAGAAGTTCGTTTCGGCGTTCAAGGCGCGCTATGGCGCGAAGTCGGTGATCGGCGACGTCACGCAGGCCGCTTACCTCGGGCCGTGGATCTGGAAAGCCGCATGCGAGCGTGCGGGCAGTTTCGACGTGAACAAGGTTGTGGCCGCTTCGAAGGACATTGAGTTGGCTAACGCACCGCAAGGTTACGCAAAGGTCGACGTCAACCACCACTTGTGGAGTCGCTCGCTGATCGGTGAAGGGCAGGCGGACGGTCAGTTCAAGGTGGTGGCCAGTTCGCCGGAACCGATCCATCCGGATCCGTTCCCGAAGGGCTACATGTAATCCGTCAACCTGCACAGGCGCGATGGCCGCCGGGTCGTCGCGCGAGGAGCGTCAGATGTCCGCCAACGACATTTTCAATATCACGCTGATGCAGGGCTTCGCGGGACTGAGCCTGTTCAGCGTTCTCCTGCTCATGGGGCTCGGGCTCGCCGTGATCTTCGGTCAGATGGGCGTCATCAATATGGCGCACGGCGAGTTCATGACCATTGGCGCCTACACCGTCTACATGTTTTCGTGGGTGACCCAGAACGTCTGGCCGGTGTTTGCGCCGGTGTACTTCTTTTTCGCCATCGTCGCCGCCTTCGTGCTCGCTTTTGGTGCGGGATGGCTCGCGGAATGGGCACTGATCCGTCACCTGTATCGTCGCCCGCTCGACACACTGCTTGCCACCTGGGGGCTGAGTCTTGGTATGCAGCAGGTGTTCCGCTCGACATTTGGCCCCAAGGAGGTCAGCCCCGCGCTGCCCGACTGGCTGATGGGGTCGTGGGAACCGACACCGGGCCTCGATATTCCGATCAGCGGCATGTTTGTGATGGCGCTGGCGCTTGTGATGACAGGGGGCTTGTTGCTCGCGCTTTACCGCTCACGCTGGGGGCTGAGGGTGCGGGCGACGGTCGCAAACCGGCCCATGGCGAACGCTGCAGGCATCAACACGCGCCGCACCGACCGCATGACGTTCGCCATTGGCTGCGGTATTGCCGGGGTGGCGGGGGCGGCGTTCACCGCGATCGGTTCCACCGGACCCACAAGCGGCTCGCTCTACATCGTCGATTCGTTCCTGGTCGTGACGTTCGGCGGCGCTGCGAGCCTGCTCGGTACGGTCGCGTCTGCGTTCGGCATTGCGCAGATGCAGTCGATCAGCGAGTTTTTCCTTTCCGGCTCTATCGCGCGTGTCCTCACGCTGCTGACCGTTGTGGTCATTCTGATGTTGCGCCCGCAAGGCTTGTTCGCGTCCAAGGTCCGGCGCGTCTGACGTGCTTATCCGAATGAAACCCGCTGACAACCGGCGCAGCGCGGGCCAACAAGCGGCGATCTCATCAACCGATCGTCTACCGATCCATCTGTATGGAGAGATGTATATGGAACCCATCCAAACCGCGGCGGGCGGCGTCTCCCTCCGGGCCGAAGCCGGGGAAGCGCATGAAGTGCGCGAATCGCGCGTGGCGCCTCGCGGGTGGCGCGCGCTCGCGGCGCGCTTCGACGCCTCGGGCTATGCGGGCATCGCGATCCTCGCGCTACTGATTGTCGTGGTGTTCCCGATAGCGCTCGACACGTTTCGGCTGAACCTCATGGGCAAGTACCTGACGTACGCGTTCGTCGCCATCGGGCTGGTGATCGCATGGGGTTACGGTGGGGTGCTCAGCCTCGGTCAGGGCGTCTTCTTTGGCCTCGGGGGCTATGCGATGGCGATGTTTCTCAAGCTTGAGGCATCAAGTGCCGCGGCCACGAGTACGCAGACCACCCCCGGCATTCCGGACTTCATGGACTGGAATCAGCTCACGGCATTGCCAGATTGGTGGAGACCGTTCCACTACCTTCCGGTATCGATTCTCGCGGTGCTGTTCGTACCGACTGCGCTCGCCTTCGTCATCGGCTACGCAATGTTCAAACGACGTGTAGGGGGCGTGTACTTCGCCATCATCACGCAAGCTGTCGCCTTGATTCTTTCGGTGTTGATCATCGGGCAGCAGGGCTATACCGGAGGCGTGAATGGCATTACCGATCTGCGCACGCTGCTCGGCTGGGACATTCGGACAGACCATGCGAAGTTGATTCTCTATTTCGTCAACGCAGCACTGCTGATCGTCGCGTTGCTGGCGTGTCGCTGGGTGCAGCGAGGCAAGCTGGGCACGCTCTTGCTGGCCATGCGCGACAAGGAGGACCGTGTGCGCTTCTCGGGATATGACGTCTCGATGTTCAAGGTCTTCTCGTTTTGTTTCGCGGCAACGCTTGCGGCTGTAGGCGGCGCGATGTTCACGCTCCAGGTCGGATTCATGTCGCCGTCGTTTGTCGGCATCGTGCCGTCCATCGAGATGGTGATCTATGCGGCAGTCGGGGGACGGATGTCGCTGGTCGGCGCGGTATACGGCGCAATCCTCGTCAATCTCGGCAAGAGCTGGTTTTCCGAGAGCTTTCCGAACCTCTGGCTGTACCTGATGGCCGCCATGTTCATCGGTGTGGTGATGGCCTTCCCGAACGGTCTGGCAGGACTTTACGAGGCGCATGTGCGCCCGCGCATTCGCCGATTCCTCGGCGTTGAGAAAAGGGAGGCGTGACACATGAGCAACACTGACTTTCTTCTGGCGATTGAAGATCTGAGCGTGTCGTTTGACGGATTCAAGGCCATCGATTCGTTGAATCTGTATCTGGAGCGAGGCGAACTGCGTGTTGTCATCGGGCCGAATGGGGCCGGAAAAACAACGCTACTCGATCTCATCTGCGGCAAGACGAGGGAGACGACGGGCAGCATCAAGTTCCGCAATGAAGAAATCACGAAGCTTGCCGAGTTTCGGCGTGTGCACAAAGGTATCGGGCGAAAGTTCCAGACACCGTCGATTTACGAAAACCTGAGCGTCGCTCAGAACCTCGAAGTGTCGTTTCCACGCGGGCGAGGTGTGCTGGGAGCGCTTTTTTACCGGACCGACGCAGAGGTTGCCGATCGCGTGCGCGCGGTCGCCGATGAAATTGGGCTTGCGGCATTACTCGATCTTGAAGCCGGTCTACTTTCGCACGGACAGAAGCAGTGGCTGGAAATCGGCATGCTGCTGATGCAGGATCCCGAGCTTTTGATGCTCGACGAGCCGATTGCAGGCATGAGCGCGCGCGAGCGTGAGCTGACGGCGGAGTTGCTCGACCGGATTTGCCGTCATCGCTCGATGATCGTCATCGAGCATGACATGGCGTTTGTCGAGCGTATTGCGCATAAGGTCACCGTCATGCATCAGGGGAAAATTCTCGCCGAAGGCCCAATGGCCAAGGTGCAGTCCGATCCGCGCGTGATCGACGTTTATCTTGGGCATTGATCGGAGGACACATCATGTTGGAAGTCGACGATCTCGTCGTCAGCTATGGCCAGAGCGAAGTGCTGCACGGTATCGGCTTTACCGTCGCCAGCGGTGAAAGCGTGGCGGTCATGGGCCGCAACGGCATGGGTAAGACGACGCTGTTCAAATCGCTGATCGGCATGTTGCCCGCCAATCGCGGCACCGTGCGAGTCGGCGGTGTGGATGTCTCGAACGCAGAGAGCTATCGACGTGTGGCGAGCGGTATCGGCTATGTCCCGCAGGGGCGTCAGATCTTTGCTTCGCTCACCGTCGAAGAAAACATTCAGACCGGGCTTGAGTATGCAGGGAGTCAATCGGTTCCCGACGATCTCTACGCACTGTTCCCCGTCTTGTTCGATATGCGCCGCCGCAAAGGCGGCAACCTCTCCGGCGGTCAGCAACAGCAGCTCGCGATTGCTCGTGCGCTCGCCACGAATCCCAAGGTACTGCTGCTCGACGAGCCGACCGAGGGTATCCAGCCCTCCGTTATCAAAGACATCGCGCGCGCGCTCAACCAGATCCGTACGGCACGCAACATCGCCATCGTGGTCTCCGAACAGGTGTTGAGTTTCGCCATGGACGTTGCGGACCGACTGTTCGTGATCGAAGGCGGGCGCTTCGTTCATCAAAGTACGCGCGAAGCCGGTGATACCGACCGTATCCGCGAATACCTCTCTGTGTAACCCGGCGCCAGATGGCGTCATTTCGATTGCCGGTGTGTGCCACATCGACACTTAACATCAGGAGCGAGTGCAATGGCCGAAACTCTCATCAAGGTCGACCTGAACCAATCCGCGTACGAAAACGAGCAGGTGCACAACCGTTGGCACCCGGACATTCCGATGGCGTGCTGGGTCAATCCCGGCGACGACTTCATTCTCGAAACGTATGACTGGACCGGTGGTTTCATCAAGAACGACGACAGTGCCGACGACGTGCGCGACATCGATCTGTCCATCGTGCACTTTCTATCGGGGCCCGTGGGTGTCCATGGCGCCGAGCCGGGCGACCTGCTCGTTGTCGACCTGCTCGACATCGGCGCAAAGTCCGATAGCCAGTGGGGCTTCAACGGCTTCTTCTCGAAGACGAATGGCGGCGGCTTCCTCACCGACCACTTTCCGCACGCGCAGAAGTCGATCTGGGATTTCCACGGGCTCTACACGAGTTCGCGCCATATCCCCGGCGTGAATTTTGCCGGGCTGATTCACCCGGGGCTGATCGGTTGTCTGCCGGATCCAAAATTGCTCCAGACCTGGAACGAGCGCGAAGTCGGCCTCATCGCAACGGAGCCAGATCGCGTTCCGCCGCTGGCCAACCCGCCTTTTGCCGCAACGGCACATATGGGCAAGCTCACGGGCGATGCGCGGAATCAGGCCGCAGCGCAGGGGGCGCGCACCGTGCCGCCGCGCGAGCATGGCGGCAACTGCGACATCAAGGATCTGTCGCGCGGCTCGAAGGTGTTCTTCCCGGTGTATGTCGACGGTGCTGGCCTTTCCGTGGGGGATCTTCACTTCAGTCAGGGCGATGGTGAAATCACGTTCTGCGGCGCCATCGAAATGGCGGGATGGGTGCACATGCGCGTGAACGTCATCAAGGGTGGCATGGCGAAGTACGGTATTCGAAATCCGGTGTTTCAACCAAGCCCCATTACGCCTGCATACAACGACTACCTGATTTTCGAAGGTATCTCGGTCGACGAGCAGGGAGGGCAGCACTATCTGGACGTCACGGTGGCTTACCGTCAGGCGTGTCTGAACGCCATCGAGTATCTGAAGAAGTTCGGTTACTCGGGCGCGCAGGCCTATTCGTTGCTGGGGTGTGCACCGGTGCAGGGGCACATCAGCGGTGTCGTCGACATTCCGAACGCCTGTGCGACGTTGTGGTTGCCCACGCAGATCTTCGACTTTGACATTCGTCCCAATGCCGATGGGCCGATTCGTCATGTGAAGGGGGGCGTGGACATGCCGTGTTCGCCGGATCTGGTGAAGGCCTGACGCAGCGCTCGTCGCCCGCGTTGTCATGAAGGATCGCAGACGACGTTCGCAAACAATATGAGGCATTAGGAGGCTGACATGCCGATTTACGACTTCGAATGTGCGACGTGCGGACCGTTCGCCGTCATGCGACGTATCGCGGATCGCGACACGCCGTGCCACTGCCCGGAATGCGGCAGTGAGGGATCGCGCGTGATCACGGCGCCGTCGCTGGCGTTGATGGGGAGCGCGCGCCGCACGGCACACGCGACGAACGAGCGGGCAGCACACGCGCCACGTCATTCCGGCGACGGGCCTTCGTCTCGTCACCGGCCGGGGTGTAGCTGCTGCTCAAGCCCAAAGGTGTCACTGCCTGGGGCATCCGGCGGGACTGGGTCGATAAGTGGGACCGGTGCGGCGGGCGGGCTGAAACGTCCGCAGGGGCGGCCCTGGATGATCAGTCATTAATGCGTTGACTTGATTCGCTGCGGCCCCACGGGCCGGTTGTGCGAATGGATTGAGACACTTTAAGGAGAAGGAATCCATGCGACATGGGGACATTTCGAGTAGCCGCGACGGCGTAGGCGTTGCGGTCGTCAACTACAAGATGCCGCGACTTCATACCAAAGCCGAGGTATTGGAAAACGCGCGAAAGATCGCCGACATGGTGGTCGGTATGAAGCAGGGATTGCCCGGCATGGATCTCGTGATTTTTCCCGAGTACTCGACGCACGGCATCATGTACGACCGACAGGAGATGTTCGATACGGCGTCGACGGTGCCGGGGGAGGAGACCGATATCTTCTCCGCAGCCTGTCGTAAAGCGAACGTCTGGGGCGTGTTTTCGCTCACCGGTGAGCGACATGAGGATCATCCGAACAAGGTGCCGTACAACACCCTGGTGCTCATCGACAATCGCGGGGAGATCGTGCAGAAGTATCGCAAGATCATGCCGTGGACGCCCATAGAAGGCTGGTATCCCGGTGACCGTACTTATGTGACCGAGGGACCTAAGGGGCTGAAGATAAGCCTGATCATTTGCGATGACGGCAACTATCCCGAGATATGGCGGGACTGCACGATGAACGGCGCCGAGTTGGTGGTGCGCTGTCAGGGGTATATGTATCCGGCCAAAGAGCAACAAGTGCTTGTGGCAAAAGCAATGGCATGGATGAACAACACCTATGTTGCGGTGGCGAATGCGACCGGCTGGGACGGTGTCTATTCGTACTTTGGTCACTCGGCGATTGTCGGCTTCGATGGCCGGACGTTAGGGGAGTGCGGTGAGGAGGAGATGGGGGTGCAGTATGCCGAGCTCTCCGTCAGTGCGATTCGCGACGCGCGCAAGCACATGCAATCGCAAAATCATTTATACAAGTTGCTCCATCGGGGGTACACGGGAAGTATCAATTCGGGTGAGAGCGTGAATGGCGTGGCGCAATGCCCGTTCGGTTTCTATCGAGACTGGGTGATGGATCCCGAAGGCACGCGACGCAGAGTAGAGGCGATCACCCGCAACACGCCTGGCACGGCAGAGTGCCCGATAGACGGCATTCCGCACTCAGTTGAGTCAGGGCATTGAAGGGGACGTTGCAGGCTGACGGGTCGAGTCGCTCTGGTGCGGGCACTGTCCGTGTGCGCCGCACAAGCGTCGACGCTATGGTTCGAATCATACGAATCCGAAGGTGAAAACTCGTAGTTTGGGATTCATGCAGGCAACGCTCGCGCAGACGCGGTATTCGGCGTCGGCTGTTCACGCGATCATGGAAATCGGCGCACGACGTTGCGTGACATCCGCCTATCTGGGCGAATACCTGAAGTTGAATAAGTCGAGCGTAAGCCGAATGGTGCGAAAACTATTGATTGCCGGAGAGCCGAAGGAGACACCCGGTCGAGACGACGCTCGCAAAAAACTGTTGTCGTTGACGCCGCGCGGCAGACGTACGCTTGCCGCGATCCACGCGTTCGGAAGACGCCAGGTCAGTGGCGCGCTGGATCATATGAGTGAAGCGGAACGGGACGCAGTGGTTCGAAGGCTGGCAATTTACGCACGGGCGCTGCAGGCGGTCGGGCAGAGGGAGCCCGACCACCTGACGACGTGACGCGGCATCGGTTTTCTGTATTTGCTTAGCAGCGATTCGAATTTGTTAACAAGTCGGGCACTCATATACTGTTTTCGAACAGGCGGCGCCGTTCTCCGGTGCCGCCTCAAAGTATTGGCAGTGCTACGGGAAGACTGAGACAGGCGTAGCCCAAGGCTCTTCCGCGCGCCGATTGTCGAACATGTCTTTTCGGATATTGCAGTATGTCGAACGCATCCTCGCGTCAAATGCATCTGGCCGCCTATGTCATGGCTGGCCCGGTTTCCGGCCATCACGGCGGCTGGCGTTACCCGTCTGCGCAGCATGACATTCTGTCGGTGCGCTTCTATCAGGAAATTGGTCGTTTGCTCGAAGCCGGCCGCTTCGACATGCTTTTCCTACCCGATATTCAGGCGCTGCCCCGCCGACTGGGCGATAGCCTCGACTCGCAACTGCGTCATGGTGCACTCGGTGCGTTGCGTCTCGACCCCATCGTCGTACTCTCGGCACTCGCCGGAAGTACTCGGCATCTCGGACTTGCTGCGACGATCTCGACGTCGTACTTCACACCGTTTCACGTGGCACGTGCGCTCGCGTCGCTCGATCATCTGAGTGCCGGACGCGTCGCGTGGAATATCGTTACCTCGTTTCAGGACGCAGAAGCCCGCAACTTCGGGCTTGAGGAACAACTCTCGCGCGAAGACCGCTATGACCGCGCGGACGAGTTCGTGGAAGTCGCGTGCAAGCTGTGGAACAGTTGGCGCGATGGCGCTCTCACGCTCGATCGCGAGACGCCCCAGTTTGCCGATCCTGCGCAAGTCAGCCCGATCTCGCATCGGGGCAAGTGGTTCAATGTGGAGGGACCGCTCAACGTCAGCCGTCCGCCGCAGGGCAGACCCGTCTTCATTCAGGCCGGCGCATCGAGCCGCGGACGCGATTTCGCCGCAAAGTGGGCCGACGTCATCTTCGTCACGCACTCGTCGCAGGACTCGGCGCAGACCTTCTATCACGACATCAAAGCCCGAGCCGCACATCACGGTCGCAACCCGGACGACGTGAAGATTCTCCTGGGCATGGTGCCGGTTATCGGCGAGACCGAAGCGATTGCGCGCGACAAGCAGGCGCTGCTCGACGATCTCTGCGATCCGGAGGCCGGTCTCTCGACACTTTCTTATCAGCTCGACATCGATCTCTCGCCGTTCCCGCAGGACGGCGTGCTGCCCGATCTGGAAGTCGGCGGCGTGCAGGGCCATTACAAGGAGGTGGCGGAACTCACGCGTAAGCAGGGCCTGTCGTTGCGCGAGATCGGCAAGCGTTACGGCATCGGGCCGCTGCGCGATTTCAACGGTACCGGGGACGCCGTCGCCGAGGTCATGCATCAATGGTTCGACGCACGCGCCTGTGACGGCTTCATGGTGCAGATGCCCTATCTGCCGGGCGGTGTCGAGGACTTCGTGCGCCTGGTCATTCCCGAGCTTCAGTCGCGAGGCGTGTTTCGCCGGGAATACGCGGGCGACACGCTTCGCGATCATCTCGGCATCGCCCGCCCGTCGCATTGACGTACTGAACATCGCCCCGCATGGCGACCCGAACGGCGACCTGAATACGCCGCAATTTCCCGCTTCTCGCAATTCAACATCTCATGGCACACGACGACACCCAGCGGCACTCGCGCCGCCAATTCATCAAGCAAAGCGCAGCGGTCGCGACAGCCCTGTCGTTTCCCATGATCGCGCGCGCCGCGCCACCGCTGATTCGCTATGCGACGGCGGGTGTGGTCGGTCCCGGCGAGCTCGAAACAGTCATTACCAGCGACTGGTTTAAGGCCAACGTACTCAAACGTCATGGCAAGGAGTATGTGATCGAGACGACGACGGCGCGCGGCACGCCAGGCGTGGCGACATTGCTGGCCGCCGAGCAGGCCGACATCGGTACGCTGGCATTTACGAGCCTGGCGACCGCAGTCGCGCAGGACGCGGTACCGGGCGGCGTGACTGCCATTGCCGAAATCCATCGCGACGCGGTGCAAGGCTATGCGTCCAACCCGTTTGTCGTGCTGACGGACAGCCCGGTGCGCGCCATTGCCGACCTCAAGGGCAAAAGCGTGGCAGTGAACGCCTTCAACGGCAGCGTCGACATCATTCTGCGCATCGCGTTGCAAAAGCACGGCCTCGATCCACGCAAGGATGTTCGTGTAGTCGAGATGCCGTTCGGCAACATCGGGCCGGCGTTGCGCCAGAAGCGTATCGATGTGGGCGTGCTTGCCATGCCGTTTCAGGTCGACGAAGCGAAGAAGGGCGGCATTCGTACGGTGTTCGACGCGGTCGGCGTCGTGCCGCCGTATCCCGTCCTGTTCCAGAGTGCCCGCACGCGCTTCCTCACGGAAAAGTCCGCGGCCGTACGTGCATGGCTGGCCGATTACGTCGACGCGCAACGCTGGATTTACGATCCGGCCAATCGCAAGCAGGTGGTGGCGCTGACGGCGGACCTCGCAAAAACGCCCGCCGCGTCGCTCGATGAGTATTTCCTCACGGCCAAGGACTTCTATCGCGATCCGAACGCGACGATCTCCGCCGCGAGCCTGCAGCCCCCCATCGACGCGATGGCGCAGTTGGGGCTGTTGCCCAAGCCGGTCAGGATTGCGGCGAACGTGGACGCGTCGTACCTCCCGCGCCGGACCTGAGGATGAGCACCGTGCATGACGCCATGGCGGCCATCCGCATCGCCGGTCTGTCGAAGGTCTTCGACAGGGACGGCGAGCGCGTGGTCGCGCTCGACAATATTGCGCTGGATGTCCCGACCGGCAAACTGGTCTCGCTCGTCGGCCCTTCCGGTTGCGGCAAGAGCACGCTGCTTTACATCCTCGGCGGGTTCGTTGAAGCCTCTGACGGGGTATGCACGACCTTTGGCGAGCGGATCACGGGGCCGGGTGTCGACCGTGGGGTGGTCTTCCAGGAATACGCGCTGTTCCCATGGCTCACCGTCGCGGAGAACATCGCGTACGGCCTGCGCCGCAAGGGTACGAGCCGCGACGAGATCGAACGGACGGTTGCGCGTTATGTCGATCTCATCCATCTCAAGGGCTTCGAGCGGCGTTATCCGCGCGAACTCTCGGGCGGCATGCGTCAGCGTGTCGCGCTCGCACGCACCTTCGCCAGCGATCCGAAGATTCTCCTGCTCGACGAACCATTCGGCGCGCTCGATGCGCAAACGCGTGAATTCATGCAGGACGAATTGCTACGCCTGTTCGAACGTTCGGGCAAGACGGCGTTACTTGTCACGCACGACATCGACGAGGCGGTCTATGTGTCCGACACGATCTACGTCATGTCACGGCGGCCTGGCCGAATCGTCAAACGCGTGGACGTCGATCTGGATCGCACGCTCGGGCGCGAGGCGACCATGCTGTCGCAACGCTTTTCCGAACTGCGCAACGACGTCTGGATGTCGGTGCGTGAGCAGGTGAGGGGCGTACCGACGGAGGAGCCGTCATGACATCTGCGCTAGCGGCAGGGCGGCGCTGCGTGCCTGCGTTGACCGGGTTGCTGGCCGTCGCGGTGTTGTTCGTCGCCTGGCAGGCTGCCGCGTCGGCCCATTGGCTGGCCGACGGCTTTGTTCCATCGCTGGCTGACATCTGGCGTGCGACGATGCATCTGGTTCGCACCGGCGAGATCGGGGTCAACCTGTTCGCGACGTTGCGCGCCGGCGCGTGGGGACTTGCCGCAGGCATCCTGACGGGCGTGCCGCTTGGTCTGTCGATGGCGTTGTTGCCTGTCTTCGATCGCATTGTCACGCCCGTGGTGCGTTGCACGTATGCGTTGCCAAAAACGACGCTGATTCCACTGCTGGTGCTGTGGTTCGGCGTGGGCGGCGCGACCAACGTCATTGTCATTGCGATAACTGCGGCGTTGCCGCTGATCGTCTATTCGCTGCGTGGCGCGCGCGAAGTGCCGCGTGTTTTGCTATGGAGCGCGAGCTCTCTGGGAACGTCGCGGGCGGGCTTGCTGTGGCGTGTCGTGTTGCCCGCAGCGTTGCCTCAGATCCTGACCGGCGTGCGGGTGGCTCTCGGGTTCACGCTGCTGGTCGCTATTTCCTGCGAGATGATCGTTGCGAATCAGGGCATCGGGAAATTGATCGGCCAGTACGGCGATCAGGGCAGCTACGACTATTTGTTCGCGGCGCTGTTCGTGACGACGGTCGTGGCGTACGCGCTCGACGCCTCGCTGCGCGGGTCGACAAGTGTCCTGTTGCGCTGGCACGAATCTGGACAACGAGGACAGCGACGTGGCTGACACGCTCGAATTCACGGAAGTCTCCGTCCCATCGGGATCGCCCGGCGCGCGCACAATGGCGCGTCGGCTATGGCACCTGTCGCAGCCCTGGCTGGTGTTGCTCGCGGTGCTCGGCGGATGGCATCTCGCCACTGCCCATGAGTGGGTTCGGGCGGTTTTCCTGCCGTCACCGAGCGTCGTATTCGCGACACTCGTGCATCTCGTCGTCTCGGGCGAGCTCTGGGCGACCTTGGGCACGAGCGTGCTGCGCGCGGTGGTGGGCGTTGTCGCGGCGGGCATCGTGGGCGTTCCGCTCGGATTCGCCATGGCCGAATTTCGCGTTTGCCGCTGGTTGCTTTCGCCTTATGTGGCGTTCGGTTTCCCGCTGCCCAAAATTGCACTGATCCCGGTGTTTACCGTCTGGCTCGGCATGGACAGTCTGTCGAAGATCGCGCTCGTGTTCGCCACATGCGTGTTCCCGTTCATCGTGGCCGCCGAGTCGGGGGCATCGCTGGTCTCGCCGAAGTTGCGATGGGCTGCGCAGTCCCTGGGTACCCGAAAGGGCGCGCTGTTCCGCCACGTGGTTTTGCCCGCCACGGTACCGGCGTTGCTGTCAGGTGTTCGCATTGCATTGCCGATCGGCCTGATTACCGTATTCACCGCAGAGATGGTCACCGGTGGCGGGTTGGGCGAAGCCATCGTGCAGGCGCAGCGCTATTTTCAGTCGGCGCAGGTGTACGCCTACGTGCTGGTCACGATGCTCGTCGGTTATCTGGCCGACGCTGCTATTGCCCGCGTGCAGCGCCGCTTCGCAGCCTGGGCCGAGGCATGAATGCTTGATGAGGGCTAGGACAGGCTGAATTTCTGGAGTTTTCGATGTCGCATGAAGCATCTTCCGCCGGGATCGTCCCGGGGTTTCTGGTCTCGACACAATGGTTGTCGGAAAATTTGCACCGACCGGATTTACGTCTGTTCGATTGCAGCGCCACGATGGTGGTCGATCCCGTGATTCAGCAGCGCGTGCAGCCGGAGCGCGCCGCGTTCGAGGCTGGTCACATCCCCGGTGCCCGGTTCATCGATATCGATGCGCAGCTCTCGGATCGGCACCATCGATTCCATTTAATGCTGCCACCGCCGGAGGCTTTCAAGGCTGCCGTCGAAGCGCTGGGTATCGGCGACGACAGTCTGGTCGTGATCTACAGCACTGGCTCGATCTGGTGGGCGACGCGCGTCTGGTGGATGCTGCGAACGTATGGATTTACGAATGCGCACGTGCTCGACGGCGGGTGGTCGCGATGGATTGCCGAGGGTCGCGCGGTCGAGTTGGGCGCGGGTGTCGTTGGCGAGCGCGCAGCGGGCGTCGAGTTCACGCCGACGCCGATACAGCCCTATGTGGCGCAGCGCGAAGACGTCGAACGTGTTGTGAGTGGCGACGCCCTGACGCGCTTGGTCAACGCACTTCGTCCCGCGCAGTACAGCGGCGAGGAGCTGCCGCGCAAGGGGCGGGCTGGTCACATTCCCGGGAGCATCAATATCCCGGCCGCCAGCTTGCTCGACGCCGCCAGCGGGCGTTTTCTCGATGACGACACGCTGCGTGCGCGCTTCGCAGCGGCGGGCATCAACGATGATGCCTCCGTCATCGCATACTGCGGCGGTGGGGTGTCGGCGAGCCTCGTAGTCTTTGCGCTCATGAAGATAGCGCATCCGAACGTGCACCTTTACGACGCATCGCTCGGGGAGTGGGGCAGTGAACCGGAGCTCCCGATGCAGCTTGAGGTTACAGCGGGTTAGCGGCTCCGTTCCTCACTGCGCTGTTCCCGCGCCGTCACCGCTTCGTCAGCCAGAACACGGACGAAGCGAAACGCCGAATGACGCCGATTGTGCGAATTACGACGGACGAGCGGCCCGCTCGCCCGTCCGATCCATCCCGATGTTACTCAGCCTGCGGTAATCTCGATCCGCCGGGGCCTTGCCTCGTCGCGACGCGGAATCGTTAACCTCAGTACGCCTTCACGCAATTGGGCATCGATGCGCGACACGTCGAAATCCGAGCTCAGCGTGAACGTGCGCGCGAAGTGCGGGTTGCGAATTTCCCCATGCTGGAGTCGCAGCCCCGATGGCGCGGGCACGACCGCCTGCGCCTCGATGCTCAGATTCCCGTCCTGTACCCGCACGTCCAGCGTCTCGCGCGCCACGCCCGGCAGGTCCGCATACAGGGTAATGCCGTGGCTGTCCTCGAAGATGTCGACCGCAGGCGCGAGACGGGTGCGCGATTCGCTGGCCTGCTCGTTATCGTTCTTGGTGGTTGCTGTACCGGCTTGCTTTGTCGGTACGCTCAGTTCGGTGTTGCTGTTCATGATGTCCTCCGTCATTCACTGGGCGGGCGTCATGCCCGTCAGCCTCGATATCTGTGATGTGCTCACTGCACCGAAATCGCGCGGGGCTTCGACGCCTCCGAGCGACCGATGCTGATCTTCAAGCACCCGTTCACGTATCGGGCCTTAACGTTGTCCGGGTCCGCGTGCGGCGGCAGCTCGATTACGCGCCGAAACGCACCCGTGAAGCGCTCTGCGGCATACACTTTCACGTCCTCGGACGTCGCCCGCTCTGGCGCCTTGCGCTCGCCACTGAGGGTGAGCAACCCCTTGTCGATCGACACGTCGATGTGCTCAGGGTCGAGACCCGGTGCAAACGCGACGATCTCGATCGAGTCGTCGGTGCTGCCGATGTTGACGGGGGGGAACAGGCCGGTGCGCGTTGCGCGCAGGCTGGCGGGGAATCCCGTGAAAAGGCTGTCCATCTGCCGTTGCAGGCGGTTGATTTCGCCCAGCAGATCGGTACCGAAAAAGAGATCACTCATGGTTGGCTCCTTACAGGGGCCTGTATGGAGGTCGAACCGGAATACGTGCCCCAGTTCACCCGTCCGCAACAGACCGCAGACTGACAAATCGAAACACGCAGCGCGTGAACCGCGACTGCCTGAGCGAGATTTAAAATAGGTCACCGCGCGAAAATTTCAAGAGGTAGCAACGCATGTTGTTGCAAGGAGGCTTCATGGATTTTTTCGATACCCTGCGTGAACAGATGGATACCGTGAAACTGCCGCTTTATGCAGTTACCGTCACCGCCGTGGCACGGGTCAATACCCCGCTTGTCGCCATCCTTCACTGGCACGGATTCCGACGAGCGACTCCGCTCAAACTGCCCGGCGTCGAGATTCCCGCACGGCCCGTGCCGGGGTCCGCTCTCCAGCTTACGCAACCCTGGCATCGCTTCGAGACCGTCGACGCCGCACTCCTCGATGCGGCGTGGCGACTCGGCGCGTGGGAGGTCGAGCGCATCGAGCGGCGGGCCTGTGCCGTGATCGGTGCGTCCGCCGCCGAGGCACTTGCGTGCCGTCAGGCGTTCGGCGACTACGGCGAGGATGTTCCTGCGGATCAGCACCTGCTCGACGCCGCACCCGAGCGCAAAGCACTCATGCAGATTGCCGCGCGCAAGGGCTACGTGCGGTGGCTGTTCCGTCCGGTCAAGGGCGGAATATGGCGAGCGCTCGACGAGCCGGACGACACGCTCAACGCCGATGGCGGCCGCCCGTTGCCTTGCCCGGTGCTGCCCAAACCGCGTCGGCCGGAGGGGGCGGGTCGCACCGTCTACCGGTTGGGGACCGTTCGCCGCGTCCTGTTGCGTTGAAACATTTTGTTACAAATATATCGTTTCGCGGCCTCTTGAAGCGCGCGCCACGCGCCTTTATTTTGCTTTTCGCCAGACACTGGCACGGCCTGCGCGCCGGGGCAACGCACCATGTTGCCGCTCCGGCGCGAGGCCGGATTCCCTTTTGGTGATCAATCGCTTAGGAGATGGAAATGCAGATTCGTCCCCTCTACGACCGGGTTATCGTCAAGCGAATCGAACAGCAGCGCACGACGGCCTCCGGTATTGTGATTCCCGATTCCGCCGCGGAAAAGCCCGAGCAGGGCGAAGTCATCGCAGTCGGTAACGGTCGGCTGCTGCAGGACGGCACGCAGCGCGCGCTTCAGCTCAAAGTCGGCGACCGGGTGATTTTCGGCAAGTATGCCGGCCAGGCCGTCAAGGTCGATGGCGAGGAATTGCTCGTCATGCGCGAAGAAGACGTGATGGGCGTGCTGGACGCCGATCATGGCGCCGAGCGCAAGGCCGCCTGACATCCCGAAAGGTCGCGAACATCGTCGTTATCCCGTTCATGGGTGGTTCGCGACGTGCTGAGTCGACAACTTTTCCCGGAGTACGACATGAGTGCAAAAGACGTCAAATTTCATGACAGCGCCCGCAGCCGAATCGTCAAGGGCGTGAACGTGCTGGCCGACGCGGTGAAGGTGACCCTCGGCCCGAAAGGGCGCAATGTGCTGATCGAGCGCAGCTTTGGCGCGCCAACCATCACGAAGGACGGCGTGTCCGTTGCGAAAGAAATCGAGTTGAAGGACCGCTTTGAGAACATGGGTGCCCAGGTGGTCAAGCAAGTGGCGTCGAAGACCGCCGACGTGGCTGGCGATGGCACCACGACGGCTACCGTTCTCGCCCAGGCGATTGTGCAGGAAGGCATGAAGCACGTCGCGGCCGGCATGAACCCGATGGATCTGAAGCGTGGCATCGACAAGGCGGTGGCCGCAGTGCTCGAAGCGTTGCGCAAGCTGTCGAAGCCGATTTCGACCAACAAGGAGATCGCACAGGTCGGTTCGATCTCCGCGAACTCGGATGAGGCGATCGGCAAGATCATCGCCGACGCCATGGAAAAGGTCGGTAAGGAGGGCGTGATCACGGTCGAGGACGGCAAGTCGCTCGAGAACGAACTCGACGTCGTCGAGGGCATGCAGTTTGATCGTGGTTACCTGAGCCCATACTTCGTCAACGATCCGGAGAAGCAGGCGGCGTACCTCGACGACGCGTTGATCCTGCTGCACGACAAGAAGATCTCTGCGATTCGCGACCTGCTGCCGATTCTCGAAGTGGCCGCGAAAACGGGCAAGCCGCTGTTGATCGTCTCCGAGGATATCGAAGGCGAAGCGCTTGCCACCCTCGTGGTCAACGCGATGCGCGGCATCCTGAAGGTCGTCGCGGTCAAGGCGCCGGGCTTCGGCGACCGGCGCAAGGCGATGCTCGAAGACATCGCGATTCTGACCGGTGCGACTGTGATCTCGGAAGAGACCGGCAAACAGCTCGAAAAGGCCACGCTCGACGACCTCGGCAGTGCCAAGCGCGTGGAAGTGCGCAAGGAAGACACCATCATCATCGACGGTGCGGGCGACGCGAAGCGCATTGAGGCGCGGGTGAAACAGATCCGCGTTCAGATCGACGAGGCGACTTCCGACTACGACCGCGAAAAGCTGCAGGAACGTGTCGCGAAGCTCGCGGGCGGTGTTGCGGTAATCAAGGTCGGCGCTGCGACCGAAGTCGAGATGAAGGAGAAGAGGGATCGCGTGGACGACGCGTTGCACGCCACGCGCGCGGCCGTCGAGGAAGGGATTGTGCCGGGCGGCGGCGTTGCCCTGCTGCGTGCGCGCTCTGCCGTGTCGAATCTGAAAGGCGCGAATGCCGATCAGGACGCCGGTATCCAGATCGTGCTGCGCGCGCTTGAAGCTCCGCTGCGCGTGATCGCATCGAACGCAGGCGACGAACCGTCGGTCGTCACCGCGAAGGTGCGCGACGGCGAGGGGAACTTCGGCTACAACGCGGCCACCGGCGAATATGGCGATCTGGTCGAAATCGGCGTAGTCGATCCGACCAAAGTCACGCGCACGGCATTGCAGAACGCGGCTTCCATCGCCGGGCTGATCCTCACGACGGACGCGACGGTCGCCGAAGCGCCGAAGGATGAGAAACCCGCGCAGTTACCCGTGCCGGAGCTCGACTACTGAGGCTGAGCCGTCTGATCTGCCATTCACGAGCCAGCTAGTTGTCTGGCTGGCGTAACTCCCGTTCGGCGCGGCCCGCGGCTTTTCGCGTGTCGCGCCGCTTTTCTTACGGAGGGGGTCATGCACCTGAAACTCATCATCGACGCGAGACCGCTCGATATCGAGATCGACGACGTGATCGCCGGACTGCTCGCGCTCCGGCTAGATCTTCCCGAAAATGCAGATCAGCAGGCGGCCATCCTTCAATACCTCAGCGAGAAAGGTTCACCGTGGCTGCTCGACGAGGAACACATGCGAAAGCGGATTTTCCGCCGTCTCATACTCGACATCGCCGACCCGGCGCTCATCATTCGGTATTTGATGGTCGACAGATGAAGCGCACTTTGTCCCGGCGTTGTACGTCGCAGCGCCGGGACGGGACTTGCTCGTTCTCCCCGCGTGGTCTCGATTCCCGAGTGCGAGCTGCGGGCCGAAGCCAGAGCGCGCAGGGTGTCGCAATGAGAGGAGCGTCGTTGCCTCCGCCGAAGCGTCCCGGACGCGTGCATATGTGGATTGCACATGGGCGCGGTTGCCCCGCCATCCTCATCCTTCAGGCGTCCTGAGCCATATGCGTCGCCGCGGGTGAGGTATCGAGGTTCGTATTGACACTCAGAATGACTTCGCCTTCAATCGCTCGATCGTCCACATGCGTTTCCCTGGACGTGGACGCATCGCCAACTCCATTCGCTGGACAGGACACTCGTGGTGCAGAACAAAGCTCCTATTAGGTAACACACGCTGGGCCCGGCAACGCTCGGGGAACGTCGGAGCTCGATCGACAGGTCAACTCAAAGGCAAGCTTCGCCAATCCCAGCACGGGGCAGATCGGACCGACGTTCAAAGCCAATCTTAGACTGAGTGTCCGAGCAATTGCTACGCAGACTCATGCTCATCAATCTGGATTGATATGTCTAGCCAGATCAACGCGTGGGTATATTCGTTGACTCCTGATTTAATTGAATCGAATCGCAAATCGAATGCTTATAGAGCGTCTCCTCAGCATCCCCGCACGTTAGTTTGCGCCGCGAATTCGGCAGACTGTGCGAACAGTACGAATCTGGACGCGAAAAATCGTAGCTTGTGTTTGATGTCCCGGAACTTTTGATTGCCTATCCTCGTACGTAAATTCAACGCGAGGAGACATCTGTGCACAGAAGACAGTTTGCCTTTGCGGGCGTCATATCGGCGGGTTCGCTCTTCGTCGGGAGCCGGTCTGCGGATGCTACGCCAACCGTCGCGGGAAGCCGGGTGTATCGGGACGACATCGCTAGTGCTCTGCTAACGCAGATCCGGCAGGCGGAGTCCGTGACAGCGGGATTTGGGGCGTGGAGCAGCATCGTGCGTCCGATACTGCCATTCGCCCACCTCACGGCGCTAGTGTGCCGGGCTCCCGATGCGGCGGGGGCGGTTGGTGAGCCACAGATAGGCGATGTGCAACGAGTCTTCTCGACCATTCCCACGGCATACCCAGTCGGTGGTTGGAAGCATCTGACGGGCAGCGATTGGGCCCGATACGTGCTGATCGACCAGCGGACGTTGATTGCTTCAGGTCATGAGCGTCTGATGCACTTCTTTCCCGACTACGCACTGCTCGAGTCACTTGGCGTTCGCACACTCGTCAATATTCCCGTTGTCGTCTGCCGTCGCACGGTGGGCGCGTTCGCGCTTCTTCTCGAGACACCGACGGTCGATCAGGATGCGCTGGCACAAGTGGAGGCGATTGCGCTGCTCATGAGCGGCGTCTTTACGCTTGGACAGGGGGCGTCGAGATGAGCCCGGAAGCCGCTAGTCAACTGATGGCAGTGGGGGAGGTTCATGGCACCTGCGAAAGCGCGCGCGGACCATGGACAACGAATCCACAGCATCTGGCGCTATTTGTCGCGATTCTAACGTTGCTTATCTGGAGCACTCTGGCTGTATCGGTCGTCAGTCTAAGCATGGTTCCACCGTTACTCGTCACTGGCATTGCGCTGACTGGCGGCGGTGTCATCGGGTTGCCCTGGATCCGGTGGCGAACGCTCGATTGGCGTGCGGTTGTCATCGGCACGCTTTCGATGTTTGGTTATCACGCGTTGTATTTCCTCAGCTTGCAATGGGCGGACCCCGTCGCCGCGAGTCTTCTCCATTACCTCTGGCCGCTCTTCATCATCCTGTTGACGCCGGTGATGCTACGGGAGCATCGCCTTTCAATCCTGCACGTGCTTGCTGCCGTATGCGGATTTTCGGGCGCGGTGGCATGTATCGCCTCTGGTCCGGCGTTTTCCGATAGCACCTGGGCGGGATTCTGTCTCGCCGCTATCTCTGGCCTGATCTGGGCGTACTACACCGTGTGGTCTCGCAAGCGCAGTTCTGTGCCCACGTCGACCGTCGCCTTGTATTGCTTGCTGGCCGGTGTGCTGGCGCTATTGCTGTATGCGGGTTTGCAGGTCGGTTTAGGCCGCGCGGGTACGGCCTCGATGATCGGGGTAAGCGACTTGAGCGTACAGCAATGGGCAACACTCGCGTTCCTTGCACTTGGCCCGCTGGGGGGCACGTTTTACATGTGGGACTTTGCGATCAAGCGCGGGCGGCCGAGCCAGATCGCGATCCTGGCGTATGCCGTTCCGATTGTCTCAACCTTGTTTGTCGGCCTATTTCTTGGGCGCGGCGTCGATTCGGCGGCGCTTTTGGGTGCACTGCTGGTCAGTATTGCCGTCGCAATAGGCAATCGGGCAGACCGTAACACCCGGACGTCCCCGTCCCACTCCTTGCAATAGCACATCATGACTTCGAACCTATCTGACGCCGGGCATCGAATCGCCATCGGCGAGGAAATTGTCGCGGGCTTCGCCAAGTACAAGTTGCCAGGCGTGGCACCGGCGACGTGCCGAGATCGCGGCGTCGGCCCGCACCGTCGGCTTATCCTGAGAGGGGCCACGCTGATCGATGGGACCGGTGCGCCGCCGTGGGGATATGTCGACGTCGTCGTCGAGGACGGGGTCATTACCGATCTGGTCAGCGTGGGCGCGCCGGGGCTTGCGATCAAACCGGAAAGACGGCCGCCGCCGGGGGAATTCGAAATCGACTGTCACGGCAAGTTCGTGACGCCGGGATTCGTCGACGCGCACGCCCACATCGGGGCACCGTTTCACGCGGCTCGCGGCGTAATGCCGAGCGCAGACTATGTGTACAAGCTTTGGCTTGCGCATGGTGTGACGACCATCCGCGAGGCAGGTTGCTTCAATGGCCTCGCGTGGACGCTGGCTCAAAAGCAAGCGGCTGCCGAGCATCGGATCGCGGCACCGGCTATTTACGCGTATGCCTACTTCCCCGCGATCAATGATTACTTGAAAACGATTCACACACCGGGACAGGCGCGCGAGTGGATTCGCCGTATTGCCGATGCGGGCGCCGACGGCGTGAAGTTCTTCGGTGCGCCGCCAGCCGTGATGGAAGCCGCACTTGACGAAGCGCGTGCGGCGGGGCTGCGGACATGCTGCCATCACGCCACGCTGGCGGTGAGTCGCATGAATGCACTGACCACCGCTCGCTGGGGTCTCACCAGCTCGGAGCACTCATACGGGCTTCCCGAAGCGCTATTCGACGACCGCACCGTGCAGTCGTTCCCCACCGACTATCACTACAACGACGAGTATCTGCGGTTCTCTGCCGCCGGGACGACGTTCTTGCAGGCGGCAAAGCCAGGAAGTGCGAAATGGAACGACGTTCTCGACGCGTTCCTTGAGGTCGGTCACACGTTTGTCCCGACATTAAATGTCTATGACGCCAATCGCGATCTGATGCGAACCCGTCGCGCGGACTGGCATGACCGCTTCACTGATCCAACCCTGATGCGATATTTCGAGCCGCACCGCGGAGGGCACGGGGCTTACTGGTATCGATGGAGTACGCAAAACGAAGTCGATTGGCGCGAGACTTTCCGGCTATGGATGCACTTTCTCCGGGACTACAAGAACCGCGGGGGACGTGTGTGCGCTGGCAGCGATTCCGGCTTCATGTACCAGGTTTACGGGTTTGGCTTCGTACGCGAGCTGGAGCTGCTTCAGGAGGCGGGATTCAATCCCCATGAAGTGTTGCGAGCGGCGACGCAATCCAGTGCGGAGTTGCTGGGCATCGACGAGAGCGTTGGCACAGTGGAAGTGGGTAAGCGCGCCGACCTCCTTGTGCACGACTCAAATCCGCTCGATGACTTCAAGCAACTTTACGGTACCGGCGCGCTGCGGCTTGACGAGGCGAGGCAGGTCGGCGACTGGCGTCGTTGCCTCCGGTACACCATAAAATGCGGCGTCGTGTTCGAAACGGGCCAATTACTCGCCGACGTCGAAGCCATGGTCGCTGAGGCGAAAGCGCGGGAGGCGTTCGATGAAGCCTGAGCCCACGGATTTTGTCATTCTGTCCGGGTTTCTCGGTAGCGGAAAGACGACGCTGCTGTCTGAGTTCCTCGCGCAAGGGGCGGACGAGAGCACGGCAGTCATCGTCAACGATGTCGGGGAAGTGAACATCGATGGGGCGATTCTGGCGGTGCATGACGGTGTTCCCATGGCGACGCTTGGCAATGGATGCGTCTGCTGTAGTCTGATTAACGATCTCCAGTTCACCGTGGAATCGCTGATTGCCTCTCGCCAAGAGACGACGGATGTGCCATTTTCCAGGATCGTTCTCGAGTGCAGCGGGTTGTCCGACCCCGGTGGCGTGATGCGAGCTCTCTCGGCGCTTTCGTCACTGGATATGCGCGTACGCGTTGTGACGACCTACGCGGCTAACAATGAGATCAATCGCGATGATTTCCCCTTGTTGGCAGCACAGGTCTGCGGTGCTCATACGGTGATCGTCACCAAACTCGATCTGTGCCATGAGGCGCAGCGCCTGCATGCGTTGGATGAGATCAGGCTGCTGGCGCCGCTCTCGCGGTGCATCGTGGAACGCGACCGGACGCGCCGCGCAACGGCCGCGTTTTCGGCGGGCACGCAAGCGACGCCCCTCGTCTTCGATTCCGCCATGACACGGATTGGGCTGCCCGGGGGGCATGCACGCGTGAGAGCGTTCACCCTTTCCTGGGAAGCGCGTCTGGACTGGCATGCGTTTTCGGATTGGATGGAGAATGTCGCCGGTTTTCTAGACAGACGGTTGCTTCGCGTCAAAGGCATTCTGCATGTCCAGAATTGCGCGGACGGCGTTCTGATACAAGCCGTAGGACAGCATTTCGATCTCCCGAAGCGCATCGTCGCGCCTTCGTCGCGCTCACAAATTGTGGTCATCGCGTTGGACACGGATGCGAAAGCGTTGCTCGCCATTCCGACACGCCTGCCTCCGCCACAGGTATCAACGTTTTCCAGTAGCACGTCCTCCGGTGACGTTGGATTTCGCTTTACACGTCCGCTAATGCTTTTTCCTTCGTCCTGAGCTCCGCACCGTTTCCCCTCCATCAATGATCCGTTTTCACATGCTCGACTTCCGGTAGTCGTGGCGTCTTGGCGTCGCAATCCACGAGTGGAGCGGCATGGCGATTCTCGCCGCCGTGCTGATTCATCCAAATCAACCAAAAGAAATCTCGTATGGATATTCTGACTCAACAAATCTTGAACGGCCTCGTGCTTGGCAGCGTCTACGCGATCATTGCACTGGGCTATACGATGGTCTACGGCAT
>NZ_CABPSP010000015.1 GCF_902459765.1 Pandoraea anapnoica
TGGCAAGATCGAAGTGGATACGGCGCACTTCAAGGGCAACTTCCCGGACCGTTGCTCCATCCAGGCGGCGTATGTGACGGGCGGCACCGAGCAGTCGCTGATTACGCAATCGATGTTCTGGCCGGTGTTGTTACCGGAGCAGAAGTTGGCGATGGACAAGCAGTTCTACTTCGAAGAGCGGGTGCAGAAGCTGGGAGCGATCACGCACATCCGTTTCAACATCATTCCGGATGGTGGGGTGTCGCGTCTGCGTCTGTGGGGCCGGTTGAGTGAAAAAAAAGGAGCGTGATATGGCAGGACCGACGTTGAAGATCGAGCGGTTGACGCGGGAGGCGTTTGAGCCGTTTGGCGATGTGATCGAGTTGGAGGGGGCGAAGCATTTCGCGATCAACGGCGGGACGACCGAGCGTTTCCATGATTTGGCGACGGTGGATCTGGGCCCGGAGGGTGGGCGCACGTTGGTGAACGTCTTCCGTGGTCAGCCCAGACAGTTGCCGTATGAAGTGAAGATGTTGGAGCGTCACCCGTTGGGCAGTCAGGCGTTCATTCCGTTGAAGACCACGCCGTATCTGGTGGTTGTCGCCCCGGCGGGCGAGCTGGACGTAAGCAAGATGCGCGCGTTCGTCTCGGATGGATGGCAGGGCGTGAACTATGCCAGGGGCGTGTGGCATCACCCGTTGTTGGCGTTGGATGAGGTGAGCGACTTTGTGGTGGTGGATCGTGGTGGTGACGGACACAACTGTGACGAGCAGGATTTGCCGGGCGTGTATTTGCTGACGCAGGCGGCGTTGGATGCGGTGCAAGGTGCGCAGAAAGCGGCGTGAACAAGAAGGGACGGAAGAAGGACGGAAGGAAGCGGTAATAAGAGACGCCGGGCGATGCCCGGCGTTTTTTATTGAGTGGGAGAAAGCAAAGTAAGGCGCAGAGAAAAGCGGTTAGGCGTGGGGAGGGACTGGAAACGTGTGGGCGACGACACGGCCGTCCCGCAGCAGTTGCGGAGCACGTGCGGGGCGGGTGTGGCGTCGCGATGGTGCTGGAGTAGAGCGGTGTCGACGGGACCGGTGGCGTCGAGATAGGAAGCGGGAAGCGGGCGGTGTCGGTTGAGGCACTGGGTGCTTCGAGGGAGACGGACCGGGGCCCCTTTCTGCAGCGAGTTGGGTTTATGTCTGAGCGGCGGAAAGGGGCCCCGGTCCGTTAGGGGGGAGGTTTTAAAAGAGAGAATCAGGCAGCGGGCACAACAGCCGTCACTTCGATTTCGACCTTAGCTTCGTCTTCAACGAGATCGGCAACTTCCACGGCGGTCATCGCGGGGAAGTGGCGTCCGATGACGGCGCGATAGTGTTCACCGATGGCGGGATAGTTGGCGACGTATTCGCGTTTGTTCTTGACGTACCAGGTCATGCGAACGATGTGCTCGGGCTTGGCGTTACCTTGCGCGAGGATCGCGACAATGTTCTCGAGCGTTTGACGCACCTGGAGTGCAAAATCATCCGTCTCGAAGCGTTGCTGCCCATTCCAGCCGATCTGACCGCCGACGAAGATGATGCGGCTGCCTGCCGTCATTTCGAAGGCCATGCCGTTGGCGTAGCCGCGCGGTTTTGCCCATTCGGGCGGTTGGAGAACTTGCAGCATCAGGACACTCCTTCAATCACAGAATCGGGTGAAGCAAAGCGAACAATCGCGTCGCGTTGGGCTGGGGGCACGGGGATCGGGGCGGGTTTGCCGCCCTCGCCTTTTGCGACCCAGACCAGCACGAGCGTGGCTTGCAGCCGGGTCTCGTCGTTCGCGCCTGCGAAGCGGATACGCAGCGTCATGGACGAGCGGCCGAGACGGGTCACTTCCAGCGAGCGTTGCAGCGTGTCGCCTAGAAAACTTGGGGTACTGAAACGGCATTCGATGTTTGCTGTGGGCACGCCCATGCCGTCGCGCAGGTGCATGTCGCCGAATGAGAGGCCGAGGCCTTCGGCGCACCAGTCTTCGACGAGATCGTTGATCATTTCGAAGTAGCGCGGATAAAACACGATGCCTGCCGGGTCGCAGTGTTTGAAGCGCACCAGAAGCGGTTTCACGAAAGCGTGTTCCGCGACATCGGTTTTCGTTGTCATTCCGTCCTCCCCTGCCGAAGTCAGTGGGTGCCCACTGGAGCACCCAGAACCTTGTCGTTATCGTTTTGCTGTAATGCTGTATTACTGCGCCATCTGACGCAGCTTGAAGCGTTGCAGCTTGCCGGTCTCCGTGCGTGGCAGCGCGTCGACGAACTCAATGGCTCGCGGGTACTTATACGGTGCGATGTTAGCCTTCACATACTCCTGAAGCGTCTTCACCATCGCATCGTCGCGGGCCTGCCCGGACTTGAGCACCACGTAAGCCTTCACAATCTGACCGCGCGTCTCGTCGTCGGCACCGACCACCCCGCACTCCGCGACCGCCGGGTGCTGTAACAGCGCAGACTCCACTTCCGGACCCGCGATGTTATAGCCCGCCGAGACGATCATGTCGTCCGAGCGCGCCTGATAGTAGTAATTACCCGCTTCGTCGCACATAAAGGTGTCGCCCGGCAGGTTCCAGCCGTTCTTCACGTAATTCGTCTGACGCGAGTCGGCGAGGTAGCGGCACCCCGTCGGCCCCTTCACGGCGAGCTTGCCCACTTGCCCCGGGGGCAGCGGTTGCATGTTCTCGTCCACGATCATCGCGATGTAACCGGGCACCGGCTTACCGATCGCGCCCGGCACCACGTCGCCATTGGCCGCCGAGATAAAGATGTGGATCATCTCCGTGCCACCGATACCGTCGATCATCTCGATGCCCGACGCCTGCTTCCACAACTGACGCGTCGCATCCGGCAACGCCTCACCGGCGGACACCGTCTTCTTCAGACTCGAAAGGTCGTACTTACCCACCAGCGCCGCCATCTGACGATAGAACGTGGGTGCCGTGAAACAGATCGTCGCGCGGTAGTCTGCGATGGCTTGCAGCAGGCTGTCCGGCGAGAGCTTCTCCAGCAACACCGTTGCTGCACCAACGCGCAACGGGAACGTCAGCAAGCCCCCCGTACCGAAAGTGAACGCTAACGGGGGAGTGCCGCAGAAGATGTCGTCCGGCCCCGGCTTCAGCACGTGACGCGGAAACAGATCGCACATCGCAAGCACGTCGCGATGGAAGTGCATCGTGCCCTTCGGCTGGCCCGTCGTACCGCTGGTGAAGGCAATCAGACAGACATCGTCCGCGGCCGTGTCGCAGGCATCGAAACTCGTCGGCTGACGGGCCATACGGGCCTCCAGTGAGTCCTCACCAACGTCGTGGAAATACACCACCTTCGACAGCACCGGACAGAAGTACTCATGCCCTGCCTGACGATTGAATTCCAGCTCTTCCTTCAACCGACCATCGCACAACGCCGCCGTCACCTCAGCCTTGTCGACGATCTGCTTGAGTTCCTTCGCACGCAGCAGCGGCATCGTCGGCACACCGACCAGCCCGGCCTTGATCACCGCGAGCCATGCGGCCGCCATGAACAGATTGTTCGGACCACGCAGCAACACGCGATTGCCCGGCACCAGCGCCATATCGTTGCGCAACACATGGGCGATGCGGTCCACCATCTCGCGCAAACCGAGATACGTCGTGACCGTCGGCTGACCGTTCTCGACCGAGTAAATCGCGGGCGCGTCGCCGCGTCCCTGCGCAATCGTACGGTCCAGCAAATCGGCGGCGCAGTTCAAGCGCGCCGGGTACGCCACGTCCGGATTGTCCAGCAGAAACTCGGGCCACTGATCCGCAGGCGGGAGATTGTCGCGCGCGAAAGTGTCGAGATGTCCAGATCGTTCCATGTGCTTCTCCTTGCCCCCGGTAATCAAGCATGACGCCGGCGCTTCGCGCCCGACGTAGTCCTAGTGCTTCCAAGTGTTATTGCAAGACGCCATGCCATCCCTGTCTCCGTGGGTTGCCACTGCGCACATCCCAAGTCCTGCCGTGTTACCGCCATGGACTTGTCAAAGCATGTCCCGCGCGTCGACTGCCGAATGCGGACGATCAACCGTCCTTAAGCAGTTCGCGCGCGATGATCAGTTTCTGTACTTCCGTCGCCCCTTCGTAAATCCGCAGCGATCGGATCTCGCGATACAGACGCTCCACCACCGCGCCCGACACCACGCCTGCGCCGCCGAACATCTGCAACGCTCGATCGATCACCTGCTGCGCCGACTCCGTCGAGAACATCTTCGCCATCGCCGCTTCACGCGTCGTGCGTTGCCCCAGAACGTCGCGCTGCCACGCGGCGCGGTACGTCAGCAAAGCGGCAGCGTCCACCGACGTCGCCATGTCGCCCAGTGCCGCCTGCGTCAACTGGAAGTCCGCCAGCGTCTGACCGAACATCTCGCGAGACTTCGCGCGCGCCAGCCCCTCATCCAGGGCGCGACGCGCAAAACCCAGCGCGGCGGCCGCCACCGATGCGCGGAAAATATCCAGCGTCATCATCGCGACCTTGAAGCCCTGCCCTGCATCGCCCAGACGCTGCGACGCTGCCACACGGCAGTTCTCGAATTTCAGACGCGCCAGTGGGTGCGGTGCGCTCACATCAATACGCTCGGCAATCGTCAGGCCTGGCGTGTCGGCGTCCACCACGAACGCGCTGATGCCGCGTGCGCCGGGTGCTTCTCCAGTGCGAACGAATACGCAATAGAAGTCCGCGATGCCGCCGTTGGAGATCCACGTCTTCTCGCCGTTGAGCACGTAGTGGTCACCGTCCGGTGTGGCCGAGCAAGCCATCGCCGCCACGTCCGAACCGGCATTCGGCTCCGACAGCGCGAACGCCGCAATCGCCTCGCCCGACGCCACGCGCGGCAGATAACGCTGCTTGAGCGCGTCGCTGCCCGCGAGCGTGATTGCGCCGCTGCCGAGTCCCTGCATCGCGAAGGCGAAATCGGCGAGACCGTCGTGACGTGCCAGCGTTTCGCGCAGCACACACAGTGCGCGCGAGTCCAACTGATCCAGCGCACCGCCGTGGCTCGCAGGCACGCAATACTTCAACCATCCCGCACGGCCCAGTTGCCGCACGAGCGAGACACACGTCGCATCCGTATCTGCGTGATGGTCGACCTTCAGCTCGCGCGTGCACCAGTCGTCGAGTTCCGTCCCGAGATGGCGATGTGCGTCGTCGAAGAACGGCCAAGCCAGAAAGTCGGCATTACGCGCGTTGTGAGGCGTGATATCGCTCATAGGTCAGTCGCCTTTGAACACCGGCTTTTGCTTTGCGACGAAGGCGTCGTAAGCGCGGCGGAAATCCTTCGTCTGCATGCAGATGGCTTGTGCTTCGGCTTCGGCCTCGATGGCTTCGTCGACGCCCATATTCCATTCCTGATGCAGCAACTTCTTCGTCACACCATGCGCGAAGGTCGGTCCGCAGGCAATCTGATCGGCCAGCGTTTGTGCTGCCGAGAGGACCGCACCGCCATCGTGCAACGCGTTGAAGAAGCCCCACTGCTGGCCCTCTTCCGCCGTCATCACGCGGCCGGTGTAAAGCAGTTCGGATGCCCGACCCTGCCCGATCATGCGCGGCAGCAGCGTGCAGGCGCCCATGTCGGCACCGGCCAGCCCCACACGCACGAACAGGAATGCCGTCTTCGTCTGCGGCGTGCCCAGACGCATGTCCGAAGCGAGCGCCACCATCGCGCCCGCACCGGCGCAAATGCCGTCGATGGCGCTGATGATCGGCTGCGGACAAGCGCGCATCGCCTTGACGAGATCGCCTGTCATGCGCGTGAAATCCAGCAGTTCCGGCATGCTCATCTGGGTGAGCGGCCCGATGATCTCGTGGACGTCGCCCCCCGAGCAGAAATTGCCGCCTGCGCCCGTCACGACAACCGTCTTGATGTCCGTTGCATAGACCAGCCCGCGAAACAGATCGCGCAGCTCGGCGTACGAGTCGAACGTCAGCGGATTCTTCTTGTCGGGACGGTTCAGCGTGATCGTGCCGATGCTCGGACGCCCTTGCGCGTCGTTAGACACCGACCACAGAAAGTGCTTGGCTTCATAGTTCGCGAACGGGCGCTTGTGATGCGCCATCGTCAGTTTCACGTCACTCATTGGCCGATCTCCTTTGCCATCGTCGAGCCGCTCCGGGTCGGCGTTCTGCGCCCATGAAGCCCGACGATCCTGCTAGTTGAAATGACGTTGCGCGATCATCCGACTGCGCAACGCCCTGAGTCTCTGTCACACACCCACAACACCTAGCCGACAGTCACTTCCCCGCCAGCCACCGCAATCGACTGCCCCGTCACCGCGCCCGCGCCTGGCTGGCACAGCCACAGCACCGTGTCGGCCACTTCCTGCGGCTGTACTAGGCGTCCCTGCGGATTGCGCTTCGACAGCTCGGCACGCGCTTCGTCTTCGCTGCGCCCCGTCTTCGCGACGATGTTCGCGACCGCGTCGCGCACGATGTCCGTTTCCGTATAGCCTGGGCAGACGGCATTCACCGTCACGCCCTTCTTCGCAACTTCCAGCGCCAGCGCACGCGTCAGACCGACCACGCCGTGCTTGGCGGCGCAATACGCGCTGACGTACGGATAGCCGATGAGGCCTGCCGTGCTGGCAACGTTGACGATGCGTCCCCAGCCAGCGCTCAGCATGGCGGGCAGTGCGGCTGAAATGCAGTGATACGTGCCCGTCAGGTTGACGTCGATCATCTGCTGCCAGAGCGCGGCGTCCGTCTTGCCGAAGGGCGCGCTCACGGCCTGCCCCGCGTTGTTGACGAGCACCTGCACCGGACCGAAACGCTCTGCGGCTTGGGCGAAAGCGGCCTCGACCGCGTTGGCGTCGGCAATGTCCGCCGCTACCCAGGCCACCTCGCCAAACGAGGCCAGCGCCTGCCCCCCTTGCGCAAGCTTCGCTTCACTGCGACCGAGCAACGTCACGCGCGCCCCCTGCGCGAGTAGCGAGCGGGCCACCGCTTCGCCGATGCCGCGCGCGCCGCCTGTGACGAGGGCGTGCACGCCCGTGAGCGACGCTGGTGTCGTACCGATGGCGTGGGTGGAGGTTGTCGTCGACGTCATGAACTGTCCTTATTTACCGATCTGTTGAGCGTACGCGGCAGCACGCTCCAGATTGGTCTCGTACTGACGTTTGCCCGCATAGTACTGCGACGGCCACGGCAGATCCTTGTAGCCGATCTTCGCGGCTTCGTGCAGCGTCCAGAACGGATCGGCCAGATGCGGACGCGCGAGTGCGCACAGATCGGCGCGACCCGACGCGATGATGCTGTTCACGTGATCCGCCTCGAAGATGGCACCGACGGCAATCGTCGGCACACCGGCTTCGTTGCGCACGCGATCAGCGAACGGTGTCTGAAACATGCGGCCGTAGACCGGCTTCTCTTCCTTGCTGACCTGACCCGACGAGCAATCGATGAGATCGGCCCCGGCGTCCTTGAAGGCGATGGCGATCGCGACGGCGTCATCCGGCGTGATCCCGCCTTCGACCCAATCGTGCGCCGAGATACGCACCGACATCGGCTTGGCGGCGGGCCACACATCACGCACCGCATGGAACACTTCCAGCGGATAACGCAGACGGTTTTCCAGCGAACCGCCGTACTCGTCCTGACGCTGGTTCGTCAGCGGCGAAATGAAGCTCGACAGCAGATAGCCGTGCGCGCAGTGCAGTTCGAGCCAGTCGAAACCGGCTTCGGCGGCGCGACGTGCAGCTTGCACGAAGTCGTCCTTGACGCGGTCCATATCGGCGCGGGTCATTTCGCGCGGCGTCTGCGACACGCCATCGATGTACGGCATCGGCGAGGCCGAGATCAGCGGCCAGTTGCCGTCATTGAGCGGCAGATCGATGCCGTCCCAGGCCAGACGCGTCGAGCCCTTACGGCCCGCGTGCCCGATCTGCATGGCGATTTTGGCGTCGCTGCCCGAATGCACGAAGTCGACGATGCGCTTCCAGGCGTCGCGTTGTTCGTTGTTCCACAAACCGGGACATCCCGGCGTGATGCGCGCGTCCGGGGACACGCAGGTCATTTCCGCGACGATCATGCCCGCGCCGCCCAGCGCACGGCTGCCAAGGTGGACGAGATGGAAGTCGCCGGGCACGCCGTCGACCGCCGAGTACATCGCCATCGGCGACATCACGATGCGGTTCTTGAGCGTGAGTTCGCGTGCGCGGAACGGCGTGAACATCGGCGGAATCGCGTGCTGACCGGCGGCGCGCTTCACGCCCGCGTGTTCGGCGAGCCAGTCTTCGTAGCCTTCGACATAACCGGCGTCGCGCACGCGCAGGTTCTCGTGCGAGATCCGCTGCGAACGCGTGAGCAACGAATAAGCAAACTGTTCGGGGGCGAAGCGGGCGTAACGGTCGACGGTTTCGAACCACTCCGTCGAATTGCGCGCCGCGTTCTGAATCTTGAGCACTTCGATGCTGCGGGCGGCTTCGTAGTCGTTGAGCACGTGCGGCAAGGCGTCGATGCCTTGCGTGCCGAGACCGTCCGCGAGGGCGATGGAGTCTTCGAGCGCAAGCTTGGTGCCCGAGCCGATGGAGAAGTGAGCCGTGTGTGCGGCGTCGCCCATGAGCACGACCGGCACGCGCTTGCCGTCGATATCGGTCCAGTGCACCCAGCGCTCGCAAATGACGCGCGGGAACTGAATCCAGATGGCGGAGCCGCGCAGGTGCTTCGCGTTGCTCATCAGTTCGTGGCCACCGAGGTACTTCGAGAAGAGGTTTTCGCAGAACTTCACGCCCTCCTCCTGACTCATCTGGTCAATACCGTGGGCGCGCCATACCGATTCTGGCGTCTCGACGATGAACGTCGACGTGTCGGCATCGAACTGATAGGCGTGCGCCTGGAACCAGCCGTGTTCGGTCTTCTCGAAGGCGAACGTGAAAGCATCGAAACGTTGATGCGTGCCGAGCCAGACAAAGCGGTTCTGACGCGTGTCGATGTCGGGGCGGTAGGTATCGGCGTAACGCGTACGGATGCGGCTGTTCAGGCCGTCGGAGGCGATCACCAGATCGGCGTTGTAACGGCGGGCGATCTCCTGATCGTCGCTCACGTCCGTCTCGAACACGAGTTCGACGCCGAGGGCTTCGCAGCGCGCTTGCAGAATGTTCAGGAGTTTCTTGCGCCCAATGCCGATAAAGCCGTGCCCGCCCGAGGTGATCGTGCGGCCTTCGAAGTGGATGTCGATGTCGTCCCAGTGGTTGAACGCGGCATTGATCTCTGCAGCGCTGACCGGGTCGGCTTCCTGGAGGTTGTCCATGGTGGCGTCGGAGAATACTACGCCCCAGCCGAAGGTGTCGTAAGGCCGGTTGCGCTCGACCACCACGACACGATGGGAAGGATCGCGCAGCTTCATCAACAGCCCGAAATACAGACCTGCGGGACCGCCACCGATACAGACGATATTCATCTCCAGCCTCCGGATTCACAGATCGCGTCGCGCTAGCCGAGCGGTCGACCTTTGTTAAATCATAAATAGTTTATGCCTAAAATACTAGCGAAAAAAATTGACGGCGGCAAGACTGTCGAGGGGGTAAAAACCGGGGGAAGGGAAAGTCCTTAGACGACGCTTTGCGCGACGCGGATTGGGGCGATTTATCAGACAAGTACCAAAGCAATCTACGGTCGTTACCCGATGGGTTCGAACGATTGGCCGCGTCATCATCGACGCATGGGTTTGCCCAGTGCAAAGCCAGCGTTTTCGGCCTTTGCCAGCACACTCCCTATTCAAACCAGACCGACGGCTCGCGTGAGCCGGTCAACGATCCGAGAGGCAATTGATGCACGCATGTCCCATCCCCGACGCCGTATTAGCCGACGATGACGCAGTTGAAATGCTGCGCGTCTGGACCGCAGAAAAGACGATGTACTGCTCGATGAAGGTCGGGATGTATCAGGAAACCCGGAAGGTTTCCGAGGAGGCGGTCTGGGGCGTCATCCTCGCGGACGTCGCCCGTCAGGTATCGGACGCTCTCCGGCAGGCCTACCCCGACACCGAATCCGATTCGCTCGCCATGGTGCGGGATCACTTCCTAAACGAGTTGCGCGCCCCGTCGCTCCTTTCGACCGAGGACGCGCCGACTCAGCATCACTAATTCCGCGACGTAATGGCGTAGCGATGTAACGTCCGAGGTGTCGTCCAAGGTGTCGTCATTAGCGAGCGCCCATCCTCGTTCTCGCGATCAACAGCGTCATCAGACTGATCACCGCGCCCACCATCAGATATAACCCCGGAGCCAGCTTGTTGCCCGTCGCCGCAATCAGCCACGCGACCGCCAACGGCGTGAAGCCGCCAAAGATCGTCGTCCCCAGGTTGTAGCCGACGGCCATGCCGGTGGCCCGCGTGCGCGTCGGGAACAACGACGACATCAGGGCCGGGATCGGCGCGAAGTACACCGCCTTCAACGTGCCCACCCACAGCATCACGACCATCATCGTCGCCAGCGACGCATGCGCATTCATGAAGGCAAATGCCGGATACACCGTACACAAGAACAGCAGACCGGCTACCAGCATGATGCGAATGCGTCCGACCTTATCCGACCAATGGCCGACGAACGGGGTGAGCGTCATGATCACAAACCCTGTCACCAGCGTCGCGATAAAGCCCTGCGCGGGCGGCAGGCCGAGTTGCTTCGTGGCATACGTCGGCATGTACAGGATCATGTAGTTCGCGGTCGTCGTCAGAATCAATGCGCCGATGGACACCAGCAGACGCGACTTCTGCGTCGCAAGCACCTCCCACACTGGCGACTTGCCTGCATCGCCGCCCTCGGCACTTGCCGCCTTCTTGCGTGCCACATCGTTCGCGAAGGCCGGTGTTTCGTCGACGTACTTCCGAATGTACAAGCCGATCGGGCCGACCAGCATCCCAAACAGGAACGGAATCCGCCAGCCCCACGATTCGAGTTGCGGCTGTGTCAGCGCGCCGGTCAGCACCGCCCCGAACGCCGACGCCAGCAACGTGCTCGCGCCCTGACTCGCGAACTGCCAGCTCGACATGAAGCCGGGACGGTTCGGCACGTGCTCGACCAGAAATGCTGTCGAGCTACCGAACTCGCCGCCCGCCGAAAACCCCTGCATCAGGCGGGACAGGAAGATGCCGATGGGTGCCCACACGCCGATGACCGCGTACGTCGGCATGAAGGCGATGATGCCTGTGCCGACCGTCATCATTGCAATCGAGAGCATCAGTGACGCGCGCCGTCCATGTCGATCGGCGTACGCGCCCAGCACGAACGCCCCCAACGGACGCGCCAGATACGACAGCGCGAACGTGCCAAGCGCCATCAGCAACGACACGGTCTCGTCATGCGCAGGGAAGAACAGCTTCGAGATCGTCACTGCAAAGTAGCCGTAGACGATCAGGTCGTACCATTCGAGCGCATTGCCGATGGACGTCGCGACGATCAGTTTGTAGACAGGCACGTCGGAACGCGCGCCCGCCTTCACATTGGCGCCGTTGGTACCCTCGGCATGATCCGCCCCGGCGGCGGCAGCGGAACTGTTCATCGCGGTTTCCCCTCTTTCAGGTTCACATCCCCCAGATCCCAGAACAGCCCCGCCATGATCTGCAACGCCTCACGTGCCACCGAACCCAGCAGATGCTCGTCCGGCGCGTGTTGCGAACACGCCGGATAGGAGTGCGGCACCCACAGCGTGGGCAACCCAAGCACATCGGCGAAAACATCGTTCGGTAACGTGCCGCCCAGGTTCGGCAGCAGCACCGGCGGCTTGCCGGTCGTCTCGCGCATCGACGCCAGCGCCCACAATACCCACGGATCCTCCGGGTCGAGACGCGTCGCCATGACACCGCGCTCAACTTCTACGTCCACCATCGTGAAGCCATGCGCGTCGAGGTGCGCACGCACGATGTCCCCCAGACGCTCCCAATCCGTCCCGACGACGAAGCGGATCTGCATGTGCGCGTAGGCGTAAGGCGGAATCGCGTTGACGGGCTTCTCGGGATTGCCCGTCTTGAAGGCCAGCACTTCTATGTTGTTCCAGCCGATGACGCGCTCGGTCGGCGTCAGGCCCGGCTCGCCGTAATCGGCATCGACCTCGGGATCGTTCGGGCCACCACCGACTTCGAGTCCGGCCAGCGCACGTCGTACCGACGCTGGCAGTTCGGGGGGACGCAATCCCTCCACCAGAATCTTGCCGTTGCCGTCGACCATCGACGCAATCGCATTCGCCAGCACAACGCCCGGATTGCGCAGCAGGCCGCCCCAGTTCCCGGAGTGATGACCACCGTCACGCAGATTCAGGCTGAGTTTGAAGTTGACGAGACCGCGCGAGCCAAGGAAGACCGTGGGCCGCTGCGCCGCCAGACGCGGACCGTCGGAGGCGATCAGCACGTCCGCACGCAATTCGTCGCGCAGTTGTTCGCAGATGGCGTGCAGCCCCGGCGAGCCCATTTCCTCGCCCATCTCGACGATCATCTTTACGTTGTAACCGAGCTTGCCGCCACGCACGGCGAGTACCTCTGCGAGCGCCGCCAGATTGATCGTGTGCTGCCCCTTGTTGTCGGCGGTACCGCGCCCGTACCAGCGATCGCCTTCGACAACGATCTCCCACGGCTTGAGTCCGTCGCGCCATTGCGCGTCGTAACCGCGCACGACGTCGCCATGCCCGTAGGTCAGGACAGTCGGGGCGTCGTCGCTTTCGTGACGCTCGGCAATCAGGAACGGTCCGCCGCCCTGAATCGGGTTGGGGACGATGCGCGACGTGAAGCCCAGCGTCGCGAGCGCGGGCGTCATTTCGTCGGAAAGATAGGCGCGGAGAACGTCTCCGCTGTCGGGCTCCTGACTCTCTGTCTTGTAGGCGACGCGACGATTGAGGGTGTCGAGGAAGGCGCCCGAATCGTATTGGGCGGTGGCTTGGGAAATCGCTGCGCTACGGGTCACTGCTTGTCTCCAGATGGCTTTGTGGGCACGGCTGCCGGTCTCGCTCATTGGTACGACATGGATGCGACGCGTGTCGGTAGCACGCTGCGGCACAACCGTTCAGGCCATTCTAGGAGTCGGTATTTTTGACAACAATGATAATATTTCGAAGGTTTCTTTGCCGTTTCGGCAAAGCAGAAATGACGGCCTCCTACCCCGCTCACCCCATGCAAACACACGCACTGCGCTACTTTCTGGAAGTCGCCCGGACGGGCTCTCTGAGCCGGGCGTCGGAACGCTTGCATGTGGCGGTCTCGGCCTTGAGCCGTCAGATCGCCAAGCTGGAAGAGGATCTGGGGACGCCGCTATTCGAACGGCGTCCGCGCGGCATGGTGCTGAGTGAAGCGGGCGCGCTACTCGCGGATCATGCGCGACGTGTGTTGCTCGATGCCGAGCGCGTCACCTCCGAGATTCGCGGACTCACGGAAGTGGGCCGCGCAACGATTCGTGTCGCCAGTTCGGAAGGTGTGGCGCGCGACTTCCTGCCACAAGTCTTCGCGCGCTTTCGCGAGGCGTATCCGGGTGCACACTTTCTGCTGGATGTCGTCTCGCCGTTCGAAGCGACGGAGCGCGTACGCGACGGCGAAGCCGACATCGCGGTGTGCTTCAGCGTCGCGCCCGAAAAAGGCGTGCAGGTCGTTCATACACAACCCGCACCGATCTACGCGTTGATGGCAAAAAAGCATCCGCTCGCCAAGCGGCGCGACGTTGCCCTTGCCGACCTGCTGCCGTACCCGATGGCGCTATCGGAGGCCGGGGTGACGATCCGCCAGATGTTCGACTTGTGCTGCACCCTCGAAGGCCTGCTGTTCGAACCGGTCTTCATCAGTAACTACCACGCCGCACTGCACAGCTTTGTGCGCTCAGGCAACGCCGTCACGCTCACCGGGCTGTTGACGGTGCGTAGCCGTCTCGCGCCCGAGGGACTCGCCGCCATCCCCATCCGCAATCCGGCGCTGCATCAGCGCTCCCTTCAAGTGCAGACCATGGCCGGACGCACCCTGCCCGCGCCCGTCGAGGCGTTTCTCGGCCTGCTCATCGACGCCATCCGCGCCCCCGAAATTCTCGACAAGCCGTTTGCCTGACGTCACGAACCGACGCCCCGATCCTCTGACAAAGCGCCGCTAGTTCGCAGGCGGTGGCGGCGTCGTTGCGACCGCCTGTGCCTGTGCAGCGCCATCGTCGTTGGCCATCTGCTCGCGGTCCGTCAACTGCGCGAAGATCCACGCCGAGCAACACGTAATCAGGCCGACGCACGCGAACGTTGCACGAAACGCGGGTAGCGCGCCCACGCCCGCCGCCTCGCCGAACGCGCCCGTGAACGTCACCAGCAGCGCACCGCCGACCGTCAGACCGAAGCTCATCGCCAGCATCTGCACGAGCGAGAACAAGCTATTGCCGCCACTCGCATCGTCCGGATTCAGATCCTTGAGCGTCAACGTGTTCATCGCAGTGAACTGGATCGAGTTGATGCCGCCGAGAATCCCCAACTGAACGATGAGCAACGGCACCGGATAGTGGGGCGTGACAAGCGAGAAGCTGGCCATCACTGCACCGGCCAGTATCGTGTTCCACACGAGGACAGATCGATAGCCATAACGCACGACCAGATGCGTCGCCAAACTCTTCGCGAAGATGCCCGTAATCGTGATCGGCAGCATCAGCAACCCCGCCTCGAACGCCGTATAACCGAGACTGACCTGTAACAGCAGCGGGACGAGATACGGCACGGCCGCGATCCCGATGCGGGCAAAGAGATTACCGAGCAGCCCGACGCTGAACGTGTGCACGCGGAACATTGCAAGCGAGAACAACGGCTGCGGTGTCCGGTTCGCATAGAGCCCGTAGGCGACGAAGCCTGCGAACCCGACCACAAGCAACACCAGCATCAGCGCGTGCGCGCCCGCCATGTCGGCGTGACGGTCGAGCGCCAGCGATGTCGCGACCATGCCCACCGACAGCAGCAAATAGCCTTTGACGTCGAATGATGTCTGGTGCGGTGCGCGCGCATTCGTGAGGAAGAAGTGGGCCGCCACGCATCCCGCAACGCCCACCGGTACATTGATCAGGAACACCCAATGCCACGACGCGACCTTCACGAGCCAGCCGCCGAGCGTCGGCCCGATGAGCGGCCCGATCATGCCAGGCACCGCGACGAACGCCAGCGCCTGCAAATACTGCTCGCGCGGGAACGTGCGCAACACGGCCAGACGCCCGACCGGCAAGAGCATCGCGCCACCGAAGCCCTGCACGACGCGCCATAAGACCAGCTCGTCGAGCGTGCTCGAATAGGCGCACATGGCCGAGCCGATGGAAAAGATCGTAAGCGCACTGGAAAAGACGACGCGCGTGCCGAAGCGGTCGGCAAGCCACCCCGACAGCGGGATCGTCACGGCCATCGTCAGCGCATAGGCAATGACGACCGCCTGCATGTGCAACGGCGACTGACCGAGATCGCGCGCCATCGCAGGCAGCGCCGTGTTGACGATGGTCGAGTCCAGCGTCTGCATGAAGAAGCCGACGGAGACGACCAAAAGCATCGCTTTCTGCCGCCAGGCGGCCTGATCGGGTGAGGTCATGACGTTGGGCTATGAAGAGGCACAACGCATCATACCGGCATCGCCACCGACGACAGAAGCGACCAGACGCTACTTATTTCCCGGCGACCGCCTCCCTCACCTGCTCAAGCGCTGCCGGATCTTCGATGGTGATCAGATCCCCTGTCTCACGTCCCTCGCAAATGGCCTGAATGGCGCGACGCAACAGCTTGCCTGAACGTGTTTTGGGCAGCATCGAGACGAAGAACACGCGCGCCGGACGCGCCACCGCCCCGAGTTGCTTGTCGACGGTCCTCATGACATCGCCTTCAAGCGCAAGACGTGCGTCCGGCGTGTCCACCTGCTCCGGTCGGCGCAGCACCGCGAACGCCATCGCCACTTGCCCCTTGAGCGCGTCCTGCACACCGATCACCGCGACTTCCGCCACCGCCGGATGGCTCGCGATGCTCTCCTCGATCTCACGCGAGCCGAGCCGGTGTCCGGCCACGTTGATCACGTCGTCGGTGCGCCCGAGAATAAAGTAATAGCCATCCTCGTCGCGCACGCCCCAGTCGAAGCTCGAATACAGCGTGCGGCCCGGCACCGTCTGCCAATACGTTTTGACGAAACGCGCGTCGTCGCCCCAAAGCGTGCTGAGGCAGCCCGGCGGCATCGGACCTTCGATGGCGAGCACACCCTTCTCGTTCGGTCCGCAATCCTCGCCCGTCGCCTCGTTGACGAGCTTCACGTCGTAGCCGTACACCGGCTTGCCCGGCGATCCCAGCTTGCTCGGCAGGACTTCAACACCGCGCGCCATGCCGAGAATCGGCCAGCCTGTCTCCGTCTGCCAATAGTTGTCGACGACCGGTTTGCCCACGCCCTCGGAGAGCCATCGCGCCGTGGGCTCGTCCAACGGCTCGCCTGCGAGGAAAATCAGTCGCAGTGACGACAGATCGTACTGCGTGAGATACGCCGGGTCCTGCTTCTTTAGCACGCGAATCGCAGTCGGCGCGGTGAAGAGCTGCGTCACCTTGTACTTCTCCACGATGCGCCACCAGATCCCGCCATCGGGACGGATCGGCGTGCCCTCGTACATCACCGTCGCAATGCCCGCGAGCAACGGCGCGTAGACAATGTAGCTGTGTCCCACCACCCAGCCGATGTCCGACGCACAGAACATCGTGTCTCCGGGCTTCGCACAGAAGATGTGCTCCATCGACGAAGCCAGCGCGACCGCATAACCGCCGGTGTCGCGTTGCACGCCCTTCGGCTTACCCGTCGTCCCCGACGTGTAGAGGATGTAGGACGGCTCACTCGATTCCATCCATTCGCACGGGACGAACGCGTCGAGGTGCTGTGCGCGCAGCGGCGCATAGTCGACGTCGCGCCCTGCAACACGTTCCATCGGTGCAAGTCCACGGTCGATCAGCAGCACGCTCGACGGCTTGTGCCGCGCGAGCGCGACGCCTTCGTCGAGCAGCGGCTTGTAGGGCACGACCTTGCCGTTACGCGAACCGGCGTCGGCAGAGACGATGACTCTGGGTTGCGCGTCGTCGATGCGCGCGGCGAGATTGACCGATGCGAAGCCACCGAATACCACCGAGTGAATCGCGCCGAGACGCGTGCACGCGAGCATTGCGAACAACGCCTCCGGCACCATCGGCATGTAGATCAGCACGCGCTCACCACGCGTCACACCCAGCGATTGCAACGACGCCGCCATGCGGTTCACTTCCGCCGCGAGCTCGTCGTACGTGTAGACACGCTCCTGTTCGGTCTCCGTCGACACCCACACCAGCGCATTCTGCGTGCCGCGAGACGGCAGATGACGGTCCACCGCGTTGTGGCAGATGTTGGTCCGCCCACCGACGAACCAGCGCGCAAAGGGTGGCTTGTCGTATTCGAGTACCTGATCGAAGGGCGTCTCCCAGTCGATCAGTTTGGCCTGTTCCTCCCAGAAGGCCGCACGCGAGTCCGGAGCAATCGAACGGGCGTGAAACGACGCGTACGAAGTCATGTTGTCTCCTTGCATTATTGGCATTCAGTGTGCGCGTTGACGCTTACGGAAGGCTTACCGGGGCACCGGGCACATGCCTGAAATGCTAGGGGATTACGCGGAGATCGGGGGGATTTCTGCCTATTTAGGCGAGATCCGGGACGGTGGCGGCCGTCGGCGGCGCGGCTGGCGCTACTGGTGCGACTGGTGCTTCGGCTTGCTGCGAATGCCACATCCGGGCGTAAAGGCCGCCGTGACGCAGCGGTGCCGCGCGGTCGCCTGTTTCCACGATGCGAACTTCTGCGCGCGAGGGCAACACGAGACCCGCCATTAGCCGCAGTAGCGTCGACTTCCCTGCGCCTGAGGGACCGACGAGCGCGACATACTCGCCCGCCCCGTCGCGCAGATGCTCGTCGACGCTGACCAGTGCTCTCGCCACCTGCGACGCCAACGCACCGAGCATGGCCGCAGGCAACGCGAACTGAAGCACCAACGCTGCGACATAACGCGTTCCACCCCGCCTGTCGCGTCATGTCGTCGCCTCGTTGCCGGGACCACAGGATGCGTGTTGCCCACGCCGTCCATCCGCGCCGGATGCTCCCCCAACACCGCCCGCCCCCTGCCGCCAGCCGCGCACGAACATCTCGACGGAGTACAGGCGGCGAATCGTCGCCATCGATTCGAGATGATGATGGGCAATACGGCCGATGGCGCGACGACAGGCGTCGCGATCGATCCATCCGGACGCCGCACAATAGCCCTCCAGACAGACTTCCTCGACGTGCCGCAAGTTGGCGGCCACGCCTGCGCCGACACCACCCGTGATCATCCCCTTGTCGCGACGCCAAAGGTTCGGCAGACCACTGGCCAGATACGCCGCACGACGTAGCGGCAAACGGTTGTGCATAGCGTTGAAGAGCCGGTACGTCGGCATCGCGAACCCGGCTTCGACGACCGGTTGTGTGAGGAATGGAAACGCCGTGCCGCCTGCGGCCAGCGACGGATGCACCTCGATGTCGCGCAGGTTGCCAAGTGTGCCGAGAATCTGTGCGCGCTTGCCCGGACGCATCCTGAGCGACCATTGCGCCAGCCATGCCTGCGCGAGCGGTTCGCCACGGCATGGCTCGCCTGCGCAGGCGGCGACTGTCAACAAACCGTCTTGCAGCGCAGCCAGCGGGTTCGCATGGCGTTGAAGCAGTTGTCCAAACGCCCCCCGCGCGACCGACCAAAGCGGCAAGCGCTGCATGATCGCCAGATCTCGCCATGCACCGAGCGCACGACGCCAATGACCGTCCGCGAAGGCATCGAGCAAGGCACCGTCAGGCGGCGGCGCGAGGAAGATGGCGTCGCCGCCGTGACCGTTGACGAGGCGATGCTCGCGGTACTGCATCAGTCGCTCACGCACGGCATCCAGTTGCGCGAGCATGCACAAGTGCGTGGCCGGACGCGCCAGGCGTGGAATGTCCGTCGGCGGCGAGAACGCCGCACACGCGATATCGAGACGCTCGAACGCCATGCGCACATGCCTCGCCACACTACCCGCGTGATGCGATTCGTCGCTGGACGGCGACGCCGGATCGCAGTGATTCACCGCCGTGCATTGGCCGGCGAGTCCCGACTGCGCGAGCGCAAGCGCCAGCGAGGTCGACGCCACGTCGCCCGAGAGTTCCAGCACCGCCGAGCGGTCGTCGAGACAGCGCTCCGTAGAACGTCGTAACACGCCAAGCAGGCCGGTGCCCGACGTCATCTCATACACCTCACTCGCCGCTCCACACGACTGCCATGCGGGCCACCAGACGATGCGCGTCTTCGGCGCACCACGCTCAGGAATCCACAGGGCGTGGCCCAGCGGCAAACGCTCCACGTCGTATAACGCACACTGCACGCCGCCCACGTCGCCGTGCACAAGGAAGGATTTGAGCGCAGTGCTATCGAACGATGGATCGTCGCCGACAAGCGCCGCCGGGTCCGAAGCAACATGCACCGCGCCGTCGCGACAGAAGCGGTAGTACGTCGGACAGTGACCGCATGGGTCACACAGCACCTGCGTCGCCCCGCACCAGCGGTCATGCACGATGATCCGGTAGTGCCCCCAATACTGCTGCACGAAGCGCTCGGGCGATTCCAACGCCAGTCTCGCCAGCTCCAGCCCCGGCAACACTTCACGGCCGTCGTCCTTGTGAAACACACGACCGCTCACGTACCACGCGAGCAATTCGCTCTGATCGCTCACATGGCGACGGTCGTCGTTTGCTTCGGGACGAATCCGGGCGGCAGGCTGGCCGTCCAGCCCCCGTAATACGACGGCGCCGGGCAACGGCACGTAACGCTCGGCCGGTCCTGGTCTCAGACGGGCAAGTTGCATGACAGGCTCCGTGTTGGATGGCGCGCCGGTGGGGGCGCTGATGAGGTTCAGGCGGCGTGTAGATGTACCGAAGCGCGAAGACGAGACCACGCGAACGGACGATCAGACCGGCGTCTCGTAAATAACGGCAAGCTGTTCGCGACGTCGCGGGTCGTCGCCAATCACACGACCCTGCGCTTCCGCCCACGCGTGGGCATAGAAAGGCTGGCGCTGTACACCGATGACCAGTTGCAGACGCAGCCCGTCGTGCGCGCACCACAAGGCAAGCGCCGCGTACCACGGCAGGCAAGGCGTGCACTGTGGATAACACAACGCCGCGCGGTGCATCGCCGCGACGTACGGCGCGTAATCGCCGGGCAAACCGTATTGCGTGTCGCGTCGTTGCTGGGCGGCATTGATGCGCCCGATAACGCCCGCCATACGTGTCTTGCGCGTCGCTCGCTGGGCTTGCCAGAGCCAGTAGCTCGCACGCATCACATCGCGAGCACGCGCGTTGCCCGCAAGATCACCGGGCATCGCCAGCCAGGCATCAAAGCCGAGACGAGGTGCCATGTCGCGCGTGGCGTGTCGCGTGTCGGGCATGGCCTGCTCACCGGGCGCGAGTAGCCCCTCGGCGTCGAACATGTCCTGCATCGCGGGCAGCGTCGGCGCAACGTCCTGTGGCGCGTGACGCCATCCGATCAGCCGACGTAGCGCCTGAGATTGCGCGTACGACAGATTGAAGTAGCGATCGTGAGCGAGCTTGAGCACGACGACGTGTGTGTCTATCCCGACGATATGAACGTCCGGTGCCAGATGACGGAAAACCGGCGCGTCCGCACACGCGCCGGTTCCGATTCGCGTCGAATCTGCCACGTCAGGCATGACCTCCGGTCACCGGCGGCAGCACGTCGAGTTCGGTCACTTCCTTCGTGGTTCCCAGATCCTTCTTCATTTAGGATTCCTTTTTGAACGAATACGAACGGAATTGTCCGCATCTTCATCATAGGAAACGGGAGCCGATGCATTTATGGGAATTTTCCGAAGGCGCACGTGAACTCCATGCAGAGACTTGCAGGTCAAGGCGAGGCGAGGTGATGCGTAACGGCAACACCAAAACAAAACGCCCGTGAGGCGAACCTCACGGGCGTTTGCGATAACGTTGCGTCGGCTTAGCGTTGCGCGGTCTTGGTGACCTTCGTCGCAGGCTTCACGGATGACTTCGCGACAGCCTTGGCAGGCGCCTTCGCGGCGGCCTTGGCCGGTGCCTTAGCTGCGACCTTGGCCGCCGGTGCCGCCTTGCTGGCGACCGCCGTCTTGGCCGGCTTGGCGGCCGGACGGTGGTCGACCACACGAATCATCTTGCCGTTCTTGCCACGTACCAGACGCGTGCGCGGTGCATCGTCGTCATCCTTCGCCGCGACCGGCTCCGGTGCGGAGGCGGCGAGCACGCGCGAGGCTTCCTTCACCGGCACGTGCAGCACCAGCAGCTGGCCCGACGTCAGCGTATCGCGGCGCAGACGGTTCCAGCTCTTGATCTGCGCAACGCTCACACCGCTGCGCGATGCCACGCCAGCGAGCGTGTCGTGCTTGCGGGCGCGCACCATCACCTTGCGGGTGTCGGGCAGATCCGGTTCGAGGGCCAGCACGGCGCTGCTCGCGACCGAGGCGCTGATGTCCTGATCGATGTCGTCCGAGCGCGGCACCAGCAGCGTCGAACCTGCCTTCAGGCGCATGCGCGGCGCAATGTTATTGACCGAGCGGATGACGGCTGCGTCGACGCCCAGCTTGCGCGCCACGTCTTCCGGACGCTCACGCGATGCCGACGTGTACGTCGTCCAGCTCGACAACGGCTTGTCGTAGCCCTTCAGACGACGCTGGAACACTTCGGCACTTTCAAACGGCAACAGAATTTGCGGCTGTGCAGCACCCAGAATCACTGGCTTGCGGAACGACGGGTTGAGTGCACGGAATTCGTCGAGCGGCAGATCGGCCAGCTTGGCGGCCAGCGCCACATCGATATCGCGCTTGGTGGTGACGCTCACGAAATACGGGTGATTCGGAATCTCCGGCAGCTTCACGCTATAGATGTCCGGATGCGCAATGATGTTCTTGATGGCCTGGAGCTTCGGCACGTAATAGCGCGTCTCCGTGGGCATGCGCAGGCTCAGATAGTCGGTCGGCAGACCTTGTGCCTGATTACGGTCGATGGCGCGCTGCACGTTGCCCTCGCCCCAGTTATAGGCGGCCAGTGCAAGATGCCAGTCGCCGAACATCGCGTAGAGCTTCGAGAGGTAATCGAGAGCGGCGGTCGTCGAGGCGAGCACATCGCGGCGCTCGTCCTGGAACATGTTCTGCTTGAGGTTGTACGTCTTGCCCGTGCTGGGGATGAACTGCCACATGCCGGCGGCCTTGGCCGTCGAGAGCGCCTGCGGGTTGTATGCACTTTCCACAAACGGCAGCAGCGCGAGTTCCGTCGGCATATGACGACGTTCAAGCTCTTCGACGATGTGGAACAGATACTTCTCGGAACGCTGAATCATGCGCTCGACATACTCGGGGCGCTGCGCGTACCACTGGGTACGATCCTGCGCGAGGTCGGTGTCGAGGTCGGGAATGGAGAATCCGTGGCGGATGCGCGACCAGAGATCCGCGTCGTCGCTGCCGTAGGCCAGATCGTTGATCGAGTCGTTGTCCAGATCGATCGTCTGATCGCTGGAGACGCGCTGCTTGCCTTTTACGGTCGAAGCGACAGGCGACTTGCTCTGCGCATCGGGTGTGGAATTCGATGCACCTGTGGTCGGCGCTGTGCTGGCACACGCTGCGAGAAGCAGCGTCAGGAGCAAGCTAACGATAAGTCGCATTGATCGGGCTCGATTTGGGTTACATCTTCATGAAATTGGCAAGGATGTTAAGGAAACCCTTCAGATGCGTCAACCTTTCTGCCTAATTTTTTTGCAAAATTTACGCAGAAATGGCCCAAAAATAAGGGTTATCCCCGAGTTTGAATTCACAAATTGTGGCCGCGACGAGACGCATTTTCGACGCGCTTTGTGACAGTCCGCACGTATACGATGCCATCGATACGACACCGAAACTTCACACTCGGGGCGATTCGTCAGGGCGGAGCAGGCGGTGACAGACCTGTCAACGCCTGCTCCGTGACAGAGCGCATGACGCGCAGCGTTGTTGACAGCGCGGCGCTTGCACAGCTAGCGCTTTGCGCGCCAGCCGTGAAATCAGCGAAAGGTGTCCTTCCAGCCGCGCACGGTCGCGAAGACCGCTTCGCGCGAGAGCGACGTGCGCCCCGCGTGGGCTTCGGCGGCCGCGACCACGGCCGGGGCGTCGCTGCGAAGGAAGGGGTTGGTCGCGCGCTCCTGGGCGAGCGTCGTGGGCAGCGTCGGACGACCGGCCGCACGTAGCGCCGTCGCTTCCCGATGCCACGCGCCGAGCGCCTCGTTATCCGGATCCACGGCGAGCGCGAAGCGGATATTCGATAACGTATATTCGTGCGCGCAGTGCACGAGCGTGGCGGGCGGCAGCGCGGCGAGCGTGTCGAGCGATGCAAGCATTTGCGCAGGCGTGCCTTCGAACAGCCGCCCGCAACCGCACGAGAACAACGTGTCGCCGCAGAACAGGTGCGGAGCACCCGCGGCACCGGCCCCCAGGAAATACGCGATGTGGCCAGCGGTGTGGCCGGGCACGTCGATCACCTGAAGCGTCATGGCGGGCGACGCGATGTGCACCGTCTCGCCGCCGTTGTGCGGATGATCGACGCAGGCGATCGCCTCATGTGCGGGACCGTGCACCGGTACGTCGAAACGTTCGAGCAATGTGTCGACGCCGCCGATGTGGTCGGCATGCTTGTGTGTGACGAGGATGGCGCGCAGCGTGAGGTTGCGCGAGTCAAGATAGGCGAGCACCGGGGCGGCATCGCCCGGGTCCACCACGACGGCATCTTTGCCGTTATCGACGACCCAGAGATAATTGTCCTGGAACGCGGGGACCGGAAAAACGGTCAGTGTTTCGGCCGACTGGCCACTCACCGCATCTGCGTGCGCATCCATATATACTCGCCACCATGTCAGAACGTCCGATTATAGACTGGCCCGTATGGCTCGTCTCACCGCCAGGCCGCTACGCGCTCGCATGGGAACAGGCCCTCTTCGACCAATGGGTCGGGGATCTGTTCGGCTATCACGCGTTGCAGCTCGGCCGTCCCGAGCTTGATACGTTACGCGAAAACCGCATGCCCTACCGGGGCCTCATCCTGCCCGCCGCGCGCGGCCCGGAGGCCCCGCCGCTCATGACCAAAGCCGCAAGCGACACGACCAGTTGCGCGCCATCCGGCACGCCCGGAGGTGCAAGCGCGGAGATGGTCGCACGCGATATCCTCGTGAGCCGCTTCGACGAACTGCCGATCGCCACGGCCAGCACAGATCTTGTGGTGCTGCCGCACGTGCTCGAATTTGCCGAGAATCCTCACGACATCCTGCGCGAGGTCGAACGCATTCTCGTGCCCGAAGGTCAGGTCATCATTACCGGATTCAACAACCTGAGTCTATGGGGCGCACGGGAGGAACTGGGTCGGCTCGCCGGCGCGCCGTTCCTGCCACCGGGGGCCGATCTGATTGCCTTCACCCGCCTGAAGGACTGGCTCAAGCTGTTGTCGTTCGATATCGACCGTGGCCGCTTCGGGTGTTATCGTCCGCCGCTTCGTGGCGACCACTGGTTGCAACGTTTCGAATTCATGGAGCCTGCGGGCGACCGCTGGTGGCCGATCTTCGGCGCGCTGTATGCCGTGCGTGCGGTCAAGCGCGTCAAGGGCATGCGTTTGGTCGGCAAAGTCCGCAAGCGTATACTCGGCCTCCAGCCAGCGGCGGCACCGGTTGCCACACCGAATACCACGCATCGCCAACTGGCGGAAACGACCGAAGCGTCCGATTGATTGTTTGAGAGATGACCTTGCCGCAAGTTGAGATCTATACCGACGGCGCCTGTAAAGGCAATCCCGGCCCCGGCGGCTGGGGCGCCCTGCTCGTCGCGGGCAAGCACCGCAAGGAAATGTTCGGCGGTGAACCCAACACCACGAACAACCGCATGGAGCTTCTCGCCGTCATCCGTGCGCTCGAAGCCCTGAACAAACCCTGTCAGGTTGTGCTGCATACCGACTCGCAGTATGTCCAGAAGGGCATCAGCGAGTGGATTCACGGCTGGAAGGCGCGTGGCTGGAAGACGGCCGCGAAGGAACCGGTGAAGAATGCCGACCTCTGGCAGGAGCTGGACGCCGTCTCGCAGAAGCACGATATCGACTGGCGCTGGGTGAAGGGCCATGCGGGGCACGACGGCAACGAAGCCGCCGACCAGTTGGCCAATCGCGGCGTCGAGAGCCTGCGCCGCGGCTAAGCCCTTCGCATCATCCGCGCACTGCGTGGGGACGTTGTCATTTGCAATGGCCCGCAGTGCGCCAATTCCGAAAGCACACGAAACACGACCGAACATCATGCGACAACTGATCCTCGATACCGAAACCACCGGCCTGAATGCCAAGACGGGCGACCGTCTGCTGGAAATCGGTTGCGTCGAACTGGTCAATCGACGCCTGACCGGCAACAACCTGCACTTCTACATCAACCCCGAGCGCGACAGCGATCCGGGCGCACTGGCGGTGCACGGCCTCACGACCGAATTCCTGTCCGACAAACCCAAGTTCGCCGAGATCGCCGAGCAGTTGCGCGAGTACTGCCGCGACGCCGAGATCATCATTCACAACGCGGCGTTCGACCTTGGCTTTCTCGACATGGAGTTCGGCCGCCTCGGCTGGCCGCCATTCATGCAGCATTGTTCGGGGCTGATCGACACGCTGCTGCGTGCGCGCGAAATGTTCCCGGGACGCCGCAATTCGCTAGACGCGCTGTGCGAACGACTCGGCGTGAACAACGCACACCGTACGCTGCACGGCGCGTTGCTCGATGCGGAACTGCTCGCGGACGTCTATCTCGCGATGACGCGCGGTCAGGAAAGCCTCGTCATCGACGACAGCGAAGATGACGAGAGCAACGACGGCGTGCCGCGCGAGAAGATTTCGTTGCGTCAGTTCGATCTGCCGGTGATCCTCGCGGCCAGTGAAGAAGTGGAGATGCACGATGGCGTACTCAACGGCATCGACAAGGGCATGAAGGGGACGTGCGTGTGGCGCAAGGAACCGACGCCGCCGGAAGGCGAAGCACCGGCAGCGCCCTGATTGCACGATCTTTCGGCGAATACGGCGAGCCTCGCGAAAAATTCGCACAAAGCCCTTCCCAAACGAAGAAAACGTCCCTATAATCGCTGTCTTTGCTGCTTGCGAGTCATCGCAAGAAACGACGTGAAGTGATCGAGAGATATCATCACGACGGCAGCAAAACAGAAGAAAAGAAAGGTTGCAGACTTCTACGAAAACAGTTAAAGTTCTGCTCCTGATTGCGAAAGAAGAACTTCAGCAATCAACACTAAGTCATTGATTTAGTTAATGATTTGGGTGGTTAGCTCAGCGGTAGAGCACTGCCTTCACACGGCAGGGGTCACAGGTTCAATCCCTGTACCACCCACCAGATTCCCTGGTGAGTATTCCCAGAAGAAACAACGGCTTAGGTTTAACGACCTAGGCCGTTTTTCTTTTCTGCGAGCCAATTCCTAGCTGCGCCGCAAGACTGCGCGAGTCTTATGCACGTCCTACGGTTCCGGCGAATTCTGCTTGGTTTAGGTCCAAGCCGGATTGCTTGGCCGCCGCTATTTTACCCTGCCGGACTCGACAGGCAGGGGTATCGAGTTGCGGCGATGGGAGCTGGCGAGGTCGCGCGCCCCACCCTTTTTGCGGCCTGACTAGTCGGCACGCCCCTCTGCGCTAGTGGCTGCCCATCCGTGCAGCAAGCCGCCCGCGCTCCGTAGAAGTGTCCAAACCGGGGCCGCGAGCGGTCGAAAAATCCCGCTAGGCGGACGGCGCGGCAAGACCGGGTAGGGTCAGCCAAACTCGTTCAGCGCATCCCACCGCACAGCCCTCACGATCCCCCAATTCCCACTGGCATTCGGTCTACGCCACTGAGCCACGTCTAGCTTTTCCAGATAAGCCAACGCCTCATCGAAGCCATCAAACGATTGCTCGTCCTCTTTTGGACCAACGTGATACCTGTTTGATCGTCGCATCCTCAGACCGGGATGGAAACATGTGCCGTCTGCAGCATAGGGCACACGAATGGGCGCGCGCTGTGCATTCGCTATCGGCTCATTGCTGATGAACAGCTTGTGAACTTCGACCTTAAGGGCTACAGCAAGGATTTCTATTGCATCCAGAGACGGGTTGCCCTTGCCGCGCTCGATGCGGCTCATGTAACTGCGGGCAAAGCCGCAATGATCGGCGAACGCTTCCTGCGACAAGCCGGTAGCTTGCCGCAACGCTCTTACCCGATCTCCGAATCGCTTTCTCAGATGATGTTCCACGGTGGTGACTTTCGGTCAAATGACCACCAATCAGCCACGCACCAATCGGACACGCACTATTCGTAACAAATTTAAGATAAGATTACTCTTTGGAAACGGCCCGATAGGTCGTGGTGCCCATCAAATTCGCATCCGAAACCAAAACGATGAATCTTCTCGCCGGTTGGAAGCACAATTTTTTCGACGCCCACAGGCTGTATGCCCAGTGGGAGCAAACCCACCTTAAAAAGGTCTTTGACCGTTTTGATGTCGACTGTGTTTTCGACATCGGAGCGAATCAAGGGCAATACGCCGAAATGCTCAGGCGGCGGGTCGGATATAAAGGGTGGATCTTTTCGTTTGAACCGAACCCGCGCGATGCCGCGATCCTAAGGCAGAGGGCCAGAAACGACAGTAAGTGGACCGTGAGTGAGATCGCCATCTCAGATCAAGACGGGTCGGCCACCTTCAACGTTATGCGCGCCAGCCAGTTCAGTTCCCTGAGCGCCCCTAGTCAAGCCGATACCAAGCTATTCGAGCAAATGAATCGGGTCGAAAAAGTTGTGACCGTTCAGACGTGGACGCTTTCCACTGCGCTATCTCGACTTCGGTTGCAGCAGAATTTTTCTCGACCGTTTCTGAAGATGGACACGCAAGGCTATGACGTCAATATCGTTAGAGGGTCGCCGCAGGCTGTGCGTGAATTCATCGGCCTGCAGAGTGAGCTTTCAGTGGCAAAGCTATATGCCGATGCGATGGACTTTCGGCAGGCCATCACAGAATATGAGCGCCACGGATTCACACTGAGTGCTTTCGTGCCGAATAATTCCGGGCATTTCCCGCGCCTTATCGAAACGGACTGCATCATGGTCCGATCGGATTTAGTGGGTTGACTTCGGCCAAGGGTTCGCGGAATCGCCCGGAGCCTGCGAGGGCCCACGCCGCGCGACGAACTCGGCCCGTAGATTGTCCGAATCGGAGCCGAGAGGGACGAAAATAGCCCACTAGGCCATTCGGCGCGAGCGGGCTGGAGTTACCGGGCCGGGGCGCGCCTAGCCGCCCTACGCCCGATTTAGCGCGTTTTGCACGGCGGCACGGACAACGCCCGCAACTCGCGCCTAGCCGCTGCGCGTATGGACTTGTTGCCGTTGGGGTATCGCGCCATCTCTTCGAGCAAAGCTATCGCCCTCCCCCTGCTCCAGATTTTTTCGTGCTGACCGCTTTCCCACAGTCGGTCGAACTCCTCTCGCGTCATCATAGTTTCGTTCATGCTGCGGCCTCGCTGAAGTCCCGGTATTTGATCCGCGCGAGTGCCTTTAGCGACAAGTCATATGGCAAATCCTTTGCCGCCCGTTCACAGAAGTCGCCATACTCCGCGACGGAGCCTGCTACGCCGCCCAGCACGCCGCCCTTGCTGATACGGTCCTCATGATATTTACGCGACCGTGACGGCAACAGCCCGATGTCGATGAGGTAGTCGATGATGGACAAGAAAGCCCACACACGCTCGTCCCGCTGCGGCTTTGCGGCGATTGCCAGTTGCCAGAGGCCGCTGACCTGATCCCCTTGTACGCTTGTGGAGAAGGTGATCGCAAACTGAAAAACCAGCCATCCATTCGGCAGCTTGAACGTGCCGCTGAGCATCGCGAGCTTTCCGTCAAGGTTGGTCACGCTCGATATAAATTGGACATTGTCGAAGCACGGTTTGAGATTCGGAATCGTGTTGATGGCTCGGCACAGCTTGGCGAAGAGAAAAGTCTCCGCGATTTTTTTATTCATGATTTATCAATACTAAAATTTCTATCAAGTTGCCGTGCTCTTCCAGTTGCAGCGCGGCCACACATGTTTATTCTTTCCCTTCGAACATGGCGTAGAGCGCTTCGTCGTTTACCGAGACTGGCGCCAAGCCCAACTTGATGCGTGCGATGTTTTGCGGCGTATCCATTTCCATCGCCGCCTGGAGTTCTATGGCCCTTTTCGCAGCGGCCTCGCGCTGGAGCCTCGTTTCGTGGTCTAGGGCGAACCAGCTGCCGCCGTCCTGACCATTGCGGCGGCTGATAAGGCCAGCCGCGTCATCCGGATTGCCCTCTGCGGAGGGGTGGATGATGGAATCGACTTGGGTGGAAATCTTCTGGATGGCCGCCGCAATCGCCTTAACAAAGCGCGGGTCGCGCGCGAGTGCTTCGAGTTCGGGATAGCCCGAGTCGCGACACGTGATCAACGCATCAAGCCCCGCCGCGAGGGTGGTTGCGGCCTTGACGCATTTCCCAAGGCGCGCGCGGTCTTGAAGGCCGAGCGTTGACGGGGTGACGCTGCGCAGGCCCTTAACGGACGGCACTACTGTGTCCATAGCGTTAGCATGCGCCTTAGCACGCTTCGTGTTGAAGCCGTTGGCAGCGCGGTAAATTTCGCGTAGTTGATCATTCGTTAGAGTACGAACACCGCGCGGAATCTTGTCGTGAACCATACGAGTTGCCATAGTAACAATCCTTTAAAATAGGATTCCGAATATTTTTAAGTAAATACGAGCCGTTCGCCTATAAATAATCTAAGGCAAGTCAATGTCTTCCACGCATCAACGCACTCAAAGCGAGTCACGGAGTAAAAACATCAAGTGCACCGAAATCTAGAAAAAATCCCGGGTGGCGCGTGAAGATGAACGACACTCTTCGGACTAGCACAAAAAATGTGAACATCTTCCGCACAGATTGAAAAATATTTTGCTAGGCAATCGGCTACTGTTGAACAACAATAGACGGGCTTACTTGATCCGCTCCTAGCGTTCTGCTGAAGCGGAGGCATCAAGCAAGTCCGGCGAAAACCTCTACGGCACTCCTCGCCACGGTCTCGACTGGGTTGTCCTGCCCCCTCCGGCAGGAGACCAACAGAAAATCCGCCTATCTCGGCAAGCTCGATTGGTCGCACAACGCGGCCTGAGTCGCTTCGAGCCCGTCAACCTCCCGATTTGTTTTTTTAATTTGTCGCCGCGATTACGCAGCAGGCGTCTGCTCGTACACGCTTGCGATTTCACAATTTGGAGCAAGACCAAAATGGCACTTATATACACCGTGGAAACCATCAACGACATCGAGAAAGGCCAGCTTTGTCTCGACATGGATCGCAGGGCACTCGCTTACGTACTCTCGTTCGTCAATCCCAAGCAACGCTCAATCGCCGCCCGGCAAGCCAAACGGCACATGTTTAAACATGGAATCAATGCTAAGACTCCCTCGAAAGAGTAAGTCCTGCAGGCCGGTGGCCCGCAGCTTCGTGCTGCGGGCTCTTGTTCGAACGGCGATATGGCGGTGGCCTAAATGGACATGCGTAAAGACGCGAGAATAGAGCCGTACCGAACGCACCGAGGAGCGACAGATGCAAGGCAACGCAAATATCACGTTCGTTACTTCGCAGGAGTTCCGCGACGAAGTGGAAAATGCTGCCGCGTCGCTGGGCCTAACGAAGAGCGAATTTATCCGGCTGGCCGTTATCTATGCGATGAAGGAGCGCCCAACCGCCGCGTTCGCCGCGAGAAGCGGCATGCGCCGCAAGGGAAACCCTAACTTCGGCAGGAAGCCTGCGGGGTCAAGAAGAACCGCTGAGGCTTGAACCCAAACGGCTTCGATCGATAATTGGCATCGATAGATGTGGCTATCAAATAATTACTTTCAAAAATTTAGTATGCCTAATAATTATGGAACCAACAAAGAAAGCGATGAAAACTCCATTTCAAATAGATACTCGCCATCATGTATTGGGGCGATTTCTAATGGATTCGAGGCCGGCAATCGGGCCGTCGAAGAGAGCCTAGCGCGTCAAATCGAGAACGAAAAGGCGAGCGAAGCCGCTGCTGCGGCGTTGCTTAAAGAGCCGGACATCGTCAAGCGCGCGAAGGCGCTGTTCATGGCGCAGCAGATCCAGTTCAAGGACGTGAAGAAGGTGCGGCAGGGCGACGCGTTTATCACGCAACCGCTCATGACCGACGAGAATAAACTTTGCGTGCTGAACGCGCTGTTTGGTGGCGTGGAAGATATCCCGCATCGCGATAGCTATCGCGGCCGCATCGTGGATCACGAGGATAAGATCATTGACGATCAATACCCGGTCACGCGCTTGGTCGCGGCTTTCTCTGCCGCCGGGTTGAAGGGCGTTCCCTTGAAGGCCGCGCGAGAAGTGATTAGGGAATACGCGCTAGACCACGAGCGCAACGACTTGATCGATCGCTTGGAGAAGAAAATCCCGGAGTGGGACGGCAAGCCGCGAATGAAGAAGAAACTGATTGAGCTATTCGAGTTGCGCGATACGCCGCTGATCCAAAACGTCGGCCAATACTTCTGGCTGTCTCTGTTCAACCGAATGATGATGCCGGGTTCGTTGGCTCCGATTGCGATTGCCCTCATTGGGGCGCAAGGCTGTGGTAAATCCCTCTTCGCAAAAAAGCTTTGCCAGATTCTTACCGACGATGAAGAGTCTGATTCGGTCCAGTTGAACCTTGACGGCGACTGGATGGAGTTCTTACGAGCGATAACGGGCAAAAGCGTTATCGCCACGGTTGGTGAAATGGCCGGCTTCACGCGAGCCGACACCAACAAGATCAAAGATATCACCACGCGTACTTCTGACCAGATGCACTACAAGTTCGAGGGCACGTTCACGCAACAGCGGCAGTGGATCATGATGCTGGACGGCAACAAGTATGAGCTTCAGCGCGACGAGACCGGTAATCGGCGGTTTATACCGCTCTTCTGCGGCCAGTTGGCGGATGTCGGCGGACAGCCGCGCTGGCGTCAGGACTTTGAGGCGATATTCGATGATAACGAGCGCGGCATCTGTTTCGAGGATGACGTGTGGCAAATCATGGCCGAGTGCGCCGAATGGATGGACGACAACGGCGAGTCGGGCTATACGGCGTTTGTCCGAGAGGTAGTGCGACAGGTTACGGCATTTAACGCCGCAGAGGTTGCTGCAGAGCGCGGCATTGTGGTGGACGGCGATATTGAGACGTATCTCGACTTGGCCTTGAGCAAAGTGAAACTTGAGGTCGTTCCGATGCGAGATGGCAGCGGCAAGTGCTGCGTACGCGTGGACCGTGTGGCGCTGCACGATGTAATTCACGACCTGTCGAACGGTAAAGCGAAGATTCACCCGAGCGGCCTGCTGAAGGCGATGGCCGCGCGTGGGGCTGAGGAAGTGAAACCTAGCGGCGTTCGGAAGTATCGGTTTGCGCATCTGGCGGACCAAGATGCGTTCGATGCGATGCTGGCCGCGCGCAACCCGTCGCCTGATGACGAAGCCGCGAAGGTGGAAAAAGAGCGATTCTGAACTGGTGCGATGTAGATGTGCTTGTGCGGCGTTGCTCGGTTCGGGTGATGCCGTTTTCGTTTCTGCGGACGTTTGGCGGCGTGATTTGACATTCTTTCGCGTGCGGCGGCGCTTAGAGCGTCTGACGTTCGGGATCTAAGGGCTGGGGCGGATCTAAGAGCAGGACACCGGAGACCCTTTAGTCGCGCGGCTTGTACATTGGTCGGGACGGGCTTAGACCTTAGAGATAGAGACGGCGCGCTTTTGCAACTATATATACCCTCTTTATCTCTCTACTTACTTTCTACGTCTAGATATCTAAGGTTCTAAGGGTCTAAGAAAGGGTAAACGCTTGAAGGTAAAGGAGAATTCGCTAGAGCGATTCTTAGACCGCCCGGACTGCTGCGGCTATCACTTAGGTCTAAGCCCGAATAATATCCATCATCCTACGCAGCAAGCAGCTTCGGACCACGGGCCGTGGACCTTTCCCTCAAGCGCATCCTGCGCAACCCTCGCGGCTATATCGTCGGCCCAAACCAGACGGCGTGCACGCCAGCGACGAATGGCACCCTGCCGGATAAGGGCTGTCGCTCACAAGCCGTACAACAGTCGACTGAGCCGTAAGACGCGGGACGGACTCGCGGCGGTATTTCAGCGACGAACCGCCCGCCCGAAATACCCGAAGAGCAGCCCCGGAACGCGCGCCGCCCAGCGAAAACCGTGTTCTCGCGGCCTGCATCGACCCAGCCCACACAACCCTACCCGAACGCCCCACGAACGGCTCCGGCAGCGCCAGCTAGACCACGACACTAGCGCCCGTCAAACTCGCGCGTAATACCTAGTACATTGGATCAATAGATATGGTCGCGGCCATCGAAACATTCAGCAACGAATTCATCGCGCACATCCACAGGGACGCGCTGCTGCGTTACGTCAAACTTCGCGCCGATGGCCACACCAGCATCGCAGCATTGACAGGCGCTTTCGGTCACGAGTACGCCATGACCATGAACCCGTTCGCTTACATCAACCTCATCGAAACGTCGGACGCATACAAACGCACGCTGGTTACGGCTGTAGCGGAAAAAAAGGACAACCCCATCTGGGACTCAGAGCAAGCAGCCCGTGTGCTCTTCTCCATCGCTACCGACGAGACCGCCAAACGCGCCGAGCGCATCGCGGCAGCGAAAGAGCTCAATGTGTTGTTCGGCATCACGATCATTGACGACAAGGGCAACACGCGGCGCGGCAGTCTAACGCTGGACGACCTGCTGAAGATGACGCCGTCCGCTCCGGGCACCGCGTCGAAGGCACACTGAGCGCCATGCTAGACCGAGAGACCTATCAACGCCTTCTCAACGCACATGGGCGACGCGTCGCTAATCGCGCGGCCGTTGAATCGACACCAAAGAATCAGCGCGGCTGGACGGTCTTCTACGCGTGCTACGGCAGCGAGCGCGACCTGCCGGAAAACGAGCGCTCGAAGCCGGGAAACCCCGCCAACGCGTTCGACCCGACAGGATGGAACGCCCTATACCAGAATCATCCGACTGACGAGCGCGGCGCACTTCACCACGTGACAAACGGCCAAAGTAAGTATTGGCTCGATCAGTTGCTCGGAGCGCGGGAATTCTGGGGAGGCTGGGTCATCCGCTTTCTATATGACAGCCTAGAATTTGGTGGCGAGTCGAACGCCACTTGGGACGCCATCGCAGATGACCAAGGCGAGTTCATGTCGGCGGCGGACGGCGGCACCTTATGCGCTTGGCAGCCGGGCTGGATCGGATGGAAAAATTGGACGCGCAGCCTTAGCGATAGCGACTTGAAAAATCTGCGGCACGTGCTCGGGTGGCTGCGCGGTAGCGAATTTACCCATCAATGGCCTGGGCCGGGAACACCGGAGAGCGCGGCATTCAAGGTGACGCCCAAGGTGGAAAAAAATGACGTTTTCCTGAACGCGCTACTGGCTCAGCCCCCTGGCAACGCCTCGAACTACGCGGCCAGCGAGCATACGGGACGCTCAGCGCCAGCTGAGGCGCGCTTCGATCAAGCAGACAGCGCACTCCGCACGCAAACGAAAGGGGGCAAGGCGAAACCAACGAAGTGACGTGCCTTGCTAGCTGTTGAGGAGAAGCCCCCCCCCTTGGGAATGAAAAAAGCCAGCCACCATATAATGTTCCCAAAATGGGAACTTTACAGTCGATGATTTGCCGAGTATAGTGATCCCAAATTGGGAACAAAAATGCGGTTACTCGGCAAAAACAAACTTCAGTTGAATTTGGACAGAGACGCGCAGATCTGGCTTCGAAGCTGGATTGCGGAGTTGATGTCGGCGCACTGGAAGGCTCCGGCCGACGTGCTGGCGCAATTTCCGAAAGCGACCCCTGTATCGTCCGATACATTTCTATTCAATGTGGGAGTGGCTGCGTGGATCATCGAACTGTCCGTGCACTTTCCGCAGGAAATCGCATTGGTAGTGCGAATGGAACAAGCTGCATCATGAATGACCTGAAAGTTATTAAGACGGATCAGCAGTATCACGAGTACTTGGAACAAGTTCACTCATTGATGATGTTGCATCCTGAGGCGGGTAGTACGGAAGCCGAGCGGCTTGAGTTGCTTTCTATTTTGGTTGACTCTTACGAGTCGCATCGCTTTCCAGTTGAGGCTCCGGATCCAGTTGATGCAATCGTCTTTCGGATGCAGGAACGCAGTCTCAAGCAGTCGGACCTTGTTCCGTATTTTGGCACACGTAGCCGAGTATCCGAAGTGCTGGGGCGTAAGCGCCCATTAACCGTGCCGATGATCCGTGCGCTCTCCATTGGTCTGGGAATTTCCGCAGATACCCTGGTAGGACTCGGCGCTGTCAAAGACGAACAGACAGAGGACGTGGTCGATTGGGCAAAGTTTCCCGTGAAGGAGATGGTCGCGCGAGGATGGTTTGCAAAATTTTCGTCGAAGGTATCTAAGAATGCTGATGACCTAGTAAAAACGTTTTTTTCTGATGTCGGCCTGCAGTTCGGTGGTGCAGCGTTTCGGCGAACGATCGGCGGGCAAGCTTATTCCCTGACAACGAAGTATGCGCTGCATGCTTGGCTGGCTAGGGTGATTCAGAAGGCTAGGGCACGTACCGATGTGCCTCGAGATTTTCGCTCGGATGTCCTGTCTGGTGATTTTTTGCGTGAGCTGGCACAGCTGAGTTGGTTCGAGCAAGGGCCGTTACTTGCTGTAGAGTTTCTCGAGAAATACGGAATAGTTGTGGTGATGGAGTCGCAACTGAAAGGGACTGCTTTAGACGGTGCGGCTTTTAAGGATAGCAATGGAACTCCGATTATTGCATTAACGCTTCGGCAAGATCGACTTGATAATTTTTGGTTCACGCTTCTTCATGAGGTTGCTCACATTTGGAAACACGTAGGTCAGGAAGAGACGTTCCTTGATGATCTTGAAGTGTCGAGTGAGGATCGCCGTGAAGTCGAAGCAAATAGATTGGCACGTGAGGCATTTATCCCGCGGGTTGTGTGGAAGCGAAGCGACGCCTTTGTGTCACCGAGCAAAGAAAACATCGATGCACTTGCTCGTGAGTTGAAGATCAGTCCAGCTGTTATTGCGGGCCGACTGCGCCGCGAGCTGAATAACTATCAGCTCTTTAACGACATGGTCGGCTACGATCAGGTCAAGCGTCTTTTTGCGAACCGTTTGGGTCAAGGGGTATAAGAATGCTGACGTATGTACCTATTCTTCGTGCCAAAGAGGGTGAATTCGAGGCTCTGCGCAATATGAAGCCGAATGTTGCGCGGTATACGGTACCGTTGGTCGAGGTGCAGAAGCAGCCCGCACCGAAGCCGGTGAAGCCAAAAACAGACGGCGGCGCACAGAAGCGCATTCGTGCCCTCAAGCCGCCGAAATCCTTGCAGGACTACCTTAGTGACGTTGCGGCGAAACTCGCGGACGCTCACAGAGATCGGCCGCTTTTCGTCGATATGTACGCGTACGGGCCTGCGGACAAGGTCGAAAGCGGAGAACACGTCTATACGTACATGTGCGGTGAATTGCTTGCACATCGTATGAATGTTCATGCTGTAGTCGGCCTCGATCGCTGGGGGAGTGCCGAGTACCGCGCGGCGGTTGGTCGCGTCCTGGGTCTTAATGGAGGGAAGGCGCTGCTTCGCCTGGAACCAGAAGATCTGGAAGAAATGAGCGACCCAGAGGCGTTTGACGATCTCCTGGGGGATGTGCTGGATGAATGCGGCCTAGTCGCAGGCAATTTGCCTCTCCTGATTGACCTCGGGGATATCAGGGGGAAGGCACTCGCGGATTTGTTGCCGAGCGCCAGCATGGCGCTAGAGTTCTTGCGTCTCCGTGGCTTCACGCAGGTGGTCGTTGCGGGCTCCTCTGTGCCGACCAGCATTAACGAGGCGGTAAAGAAACAGAATTCCACAGGGTTTCTGTCACGGCTCGAGATGATACTTTGGAAAGCCTTGTTGCCGTCAACACCGGGGATTCGTGTAGTTTTTGGCGACTACGGTGTTCGCAGTCCGCGTTCGAACGACAACATCGCGCCGGACGCAAACGGGAAGATCCGTTACACGATTGCCAACGAGTTCTTCATCGTGCGCGGGCAACCGATGTCGGCGCCACCGAAAGGCGAGCAGATGTGGGGTTTGGCTGATCAGGTCGTGATGTCGGCGCACTACGCGAACGAGGGGTTCAGTTGGGGCGACGCCATGATTAAGGCCTGTAGCGAGCATAAGATCAAGGGAAATTCGACGAACTGGATCTCGTTCGACACGAGTCACCACATGGCGGCGGTGATCTCTGAGGTATTCGAGTATGCGCGTGCTGCGTCTGGGGTTAGTGCGTTGAACCGGCCGCAGATGGCTTAACTCGCGCGACCTGAGCTGGATTTGCTCGACATCAGGTCTCGGCTTATGCACGTGAGCCAGCATGAACACACAGCGCGGGCGCTTAACTGAGAAGGATCACACCAGCCGAATGAATGGCGCAGAACGGAAGTCATTTGCTGCCTGCCCCCCCCCGCCGGATCAATTCACGCGTCTTGTCCGCGTCCCGTCGTTCACGCCCCTAAGGTGCATCAGCTCGGCGACTGCCCGCAGTAGGCAGGGGCCGCACGCTGTAAACGAGAATGGCTGCGGCAGCCAAGCCGCGGGTATATCGTCAATCTTTTGCATCTTCGTCCGAAGCTTCGACTTCTTGAATTTGGCCGAACCGCAACAGCAATGGGCCGATAAGCAGCCATTCGCCTACAAATCGCCCCGCCTTGAGGCGAACAGCCCCTCAGCAGCTTATCCACATTGTCACGCTACCGGCCGACTGTTCACGAAGTTCGATAGAATGGCCGAATATTCCCACATCTATTAGCGGCGTGGGGTAGCTTTCGGCTGTCGCTCGCGTAGGAGATACTAGCGCCGGCGGGCCAGCGCTTGCTTAATTCGAGAATAAGAACGACACGGTCAGGCGAGATACAAGATCGATCTCTGCGAACTACGCAGGCCTTGACCCGGTGATGACCATAGCCGAGCTGAGTCACTCATGACCGCACCGAGAACAACGAAGAAGAAAGTTTCAAACGCGCGCCCGTCAATTAGCCATGCATTCGAGCTTGCTCTTTGCGCCGAAGTGAATCAGGCGTGCCCCAATTGTGGGGGGCCTTTGTTTGTTTCGAAAGGTGGGCGCCGCTACCGGGATTACGAAATTGCGCACATCTATCCGCTCAATCCAACGGACGGCGAGACCGATCTATTGAAAAATGAGCAGAAACTATCTAGTGATCCTAATCACGAAGATAATTTAATCCCGCTCTGCTTCAGTTGCCACAATATTTTCGATAATCCAAAGACAATCGAAAACTATCGAGAACTGGTCACGAAGAAATTAGCACTGATCAAACAAAAAAAACAAAATGACGTATTTTTTCAATTTGACATTGAAAAAGATATTGCAGACATTATTGAATCACTCTCCTCAGACAATGTCCAATTCGAAGCATCGACCACGCTCGAAGCCAAGCGGGTTGACGACAAGCTCGGAAACAACATTCCGCCGCTGACAAAACAGAAAATTAAGAACGACGTCATCTCCTTTTATTTATTTGTAAGAGAACGCTTTGCGGACCTTGAGCGCAGCGATCCCGGCAAAGCCATGCTAATCGCGACTCAGGTTAAGGCGTTCTATCAAAAACAAAAACTCATTACCTCGAATATGCAGGAAATATTCGATAACACCGCTCAATGGATACGTAGAAAGCACCCAGAAACGTCCAATCAAGCCGCCGAAGTGATCGCTGCCTTCTATATTCAAAATTGCGAGTTATTCGAATGATTACGCCGAACAAATTTATTTCCTTCGACCAATCCGTGCTCGCGAAGCTACCTGCACTGCAAATCGATAAGAAAACGATTGGTATTCACGACCTTTACATGACAGTCTCAGGTGAATTCGAAAACATTGACGAGTTTATTTACGCCCTCGACGTACTCTATATCCTTAACGAGGTAAATGTAGACTTTGATCTGAGAACCGTAACCTATGTTGACTGAAATTCGCTCCCCCCAGTTTCGCGCTGGAAAGATTTCTTTCCATGCAGGGCTCAATGTTGTTCTCGGAGACGAAAATGCCACCAATTCGATTGGAAAGTCAACGGCACTGATGGTCGTCGATTTTGTTTTTGGAGGCGATTCTTTTCTTGAATTCAACAAAGATGCCATAGATGCATTAGGGCATCATCATTATGATTTTAGTTTTCAATTTGGAAAATCAGTATTTTATTTTCAACGACAGACGATAAATCCTAAAGTGGTTTTCCGTTGCGACGCTGAATTTAGGATAGTCGAAGATGTCGACATCAAGGACTTCACGGCTTGGCTAAAGGAAAGCTATCTAGGCCAGCGACCTGATATAACGTTCCGTCAGATGGTTGGCCTATTTTCGCGCGTCTGGCCTAAACCAAACGTGACCAACGTTCGTCACCCATTGCATGTAATTCCGACTCAAAGCTCGTCTGAGTGCGTTGGAAATCTGATCAAGTTTTTCGGTCGCTTTGGCGAGATAGCAGCTGCACAGTTGGCCGCCTCAAAAAAAGAGTCCGAAAAGAAAGCATTAGATACCGCATTCAAATATTTGATCGTTGAGAAGATCAACAAGTCAAGGCATGCTAAAAATGTTGTCGAACTTGAGAGCATACGCACAGAAGTGGAAGCCATCAAGGCGGAGATTGCAAAGTTCGCATTGAATATCCGCGAAGTTATTGACAAGGATCTGCTGGAGCTTAAGAAATCAAAGGACGCTCTGCTAGATAAAAGATTTAGTGTTCGCGCAAAGCTTCAAAGAACGGATCGAAATTTAAAGGAAAGCAAATTTATTCGAAGCAAGCAATTTGAAGCACTCCAAGATTTTTTTCCCAATGTCAACAGCGAACGGATCGCCGATATCGAGTTGTTTCATAGCTCGCTCGCGAGCGTTTTGAAGGATGAACTCAAAGAGACGGCGGAAAATTTGCGGGTTCAACTAGTTTCGGTGGAAGCCGCCATTTCTGAAATCGATACACAGATATCAGATCGACTAAAAAATTATGACAACCCAACAGAACTAATCGTTCGGGTATCCTCACTTTCCGAAAAGTGGAATAAGCTAAGCCGTGAAAATGAGCATTTCGAAAAACAGGAGAATTTGCGCACACAGCTCGAAACGTTGAGGTCCGCTCTATCGGAATTGAAAACTCAAATACTGAATGACATACAGACACGAATAAACAATAAAATAGAAAGCATTGTAACGCGCGTATATGGTCGAGATGCGAAATCTCCCGTACTCAACGTGAGCGAGAGCAATTACGCCTATCAGATCGTGGACGACACGGGAACAGGTAAAGCGTATTCAAATTTGGTCATATTTGACCTAGCCATCTTTCACTTGACGGACCTACCAATTCTGATTCACGACTCGCCACTTTTTAAGAATGTAGAAAATAGTGCCGTCGCGAAACTTGTGGATGAGTATTGCCAATTTGATCGGCAGACCTTCATCGCGCTGGACGAAGTCGAGAAGTACGGTACCGACGCTGCAGCGACGCTGCGACGGCTCAGCGTGCTCAATCTCGACGACACCCACGTGCTGTATGTGAAGGATTGGCGGAAAAAATAGTCGCCACGCGAGACCGTACGTCGATGCACTGCCGGGGCGTTCTAACGAGCTTGAGGCGGGAGCACACACAGGAAAGCGGCTCTGTGTTTGCCATCGCTAAATACAGACCCTTGGCCGCTGTGCGCTGGAGATCAGTCATGTGCGGGTAGGGGCGAGCGACGGAATGGGCCGTAAACCGCCCCGTGCGATCGACCGTTCTCTTACGGCCTACCGAAGAGTTTCGTTCGTACTATCATAGTAATTCGGCCACTCTCGGAAGCCGCACAAACCATGTCGTTAATAAACTTCGTGCATCGCGGTTGCGCCGTCGAAATCGAAATTGTCGAGCGTACAAGCCTGTGGGAAATCACCGCCAACGTTACGCCCCTTGATGGCGTCGAGGTGTTCGAGCCATTCGACACCAAAATGCTCAAATTGCCGAAGACTGAAGAGCTGGACCTGATTGCAAAAACACTCGTCGAGGAGACTCGACTGGCTATTGATCGTCGGTTGGTCGGCTGTTGATCTTTCCGTCGCACTGCCCAAGCCGCGCGGCAAGGCCAGGTGCCTCGCCGCAAGGTTTACCGGACGATCACCCCATCATTCCGACCAACTCGTCAGCCTTCAGGTGTGTGTAGCGAGAGAGCATGCGGATATCCTTATGGCCGCTGATCACCGCTAGTTGAATCGGGTTCAAGCCTGCGCGAGCATATCGGGTGATTGCCGTGTGGCGAAGATCGTGAAAACGCAAACCTTCGATTCCCGCACTCCGAACGAGACGGATAAATCGGCGCTTCATCGCCTCCGCGCTCATCTGGAACACCGGCCCATCGCCCTGCTCCAAGCCGTCCAGCGCGGCAATCGCTCTGGTAGATAATGGTACGTCACGAGGAAGACCATTCTTGGACGTATGCAAACGGGCAACCTTGCGCGATAAATCTATGTCCGCCCACTTGAGCGCAGCAATTTCACCCTGTCTCATGGCGGTGGCTACAGCGAATTCGATGACCGGCCTGAATTCCCCCGCCTTAGCGGACAACTCCGCTTCCTCGCCCTCGCTGAGAATTCGGTCACGATGCGGCGGACTTTTCGGCCTTGCGACCTTGCACTCCGGGATGGCACAGCCCCATTCCGCCCTAGCGCGATTGATGGCCGCAAAGAGCAAGTTCATTTGACGGGCAACGGACCCCGGCTTGACCTCTTTCAGCCGCGCATCCCTCCACGCGGCCATGAACGCGGCATCCACGCTTGCGAGCGGCATTCGCACAAAATCGTGCTCTCGAAGCCATTCGTTGATCTTCAAAACCTCGATCCAACCGCCTCGATGGTCCGGACAAACGTTGTCCCGGTATCGCCGCAGCACGTCCGCTAAAGTGTTCAGACCGCCCGGCTGCGGCTTGGCAGGCTTCGGTAGCTCCCCACGATCCAGAGCAGCCTCGGCGGCCCTTACCCACTTTTCCGCGTCCTTCTTCTCGCGGAAACTCCGCGTTTGGGTAAGTGCGCCCTTTCGCCGCACCTTTGCCTGAAATGTTACCGTCCCGTTTTTTGCAATATATTTGCTAATCGTTCCCATCTGCGTCATTTCGCGCCAGGAGTCCTGTACGCGTCCTATGAACGCAGAATCCACCCGGAAAGGTGCGTAGCTATTGGGTCTCTCACGTGCCTTCACACGGCAGGGGTCACAGGTTCAATCCCTGTACCACCCACCAGATTCGCGCGACTCGCGCAAGAAAAGGCCCTCCGGCAAATGCCGAGGGCCTTTTTCTTTTTCCGCCGAATCTCTGCTCAAGCCCTCATGTCTCTGACCGCCCGTTCCAAATTCGCCCGAAGGATCACGCGATGGAACGGTGCAATCGTCGCAAGATAGAGACGTCCCAGTCTGTTATGGCAATGCACCACCGTCGCCGCGACCAGCTCACGCCCGTTTGGCGCATCGGTACGGAGTTGCACGGAAACACGGAAATCGAGATGCTGGTCGTCTGCCCCCAGAACCAACTCCGTCGCAGTCTTTGACAGCAGCGGAAAGAAGCTGATCACCGGCCCACGCGCTGCGCCAGCAAGGCCGACAGCGTGAGACGATTTGACGTTGACGGTCACCATCACTGCGTCGCGGACACGCAAGAGTGCACGAATCCACCACGCCTGCCGCTCAAACAGGATGCGTGTCAGCACCTCCAGATCATCGCTGGCCTCGGGCGGCAGTCGAATTGCATACGCGTCTGACAAGTCTGCGCCCGCGTAGAGCGGTGCAATTGCGCTGTCGCTAGGCATAAGCACGGCGCGCGCGTGGGTCATGGGTGAAGTCACGAGTACCGAGAAGTGGGTGTAGCAACGGTAAGCATGTGACTCAGACTACACCGTTCAGATGCCCGCGTATGCGGCACAAGGCCGCACCCTGTGCCGGTGAACTTCGTCAGCGCATTCGCCGACACACTCCCCAGCATCCCCATCCCCGGGAACACAACGATCCACGCGGCAATCCGCCAGGCACACAGACGGAACATGCCCCCGCTCTATCGACAGCGGCTTGCGCTTCACGATGTTTCGCTCCGAATCAGATTGACGGACATGACAGGGGAGATCAACGGAAGTCGTAGCGGGCCACGATCCCGTAAACACTACGTTGGTACTGATATAGCGACTGGCTGGAACCGTTACGCGTGAAGGTGTATTGCGGCGTGATTGAAAACGCCTTCGTCACGAAGTACGAATAGCCCGCCTTCACATCCGATTGCCGATCGCTACGCTCGACCAGAAACATACTGTCCAGCGTGTCGTAAATGCGCCGCTCGAAGCTCACGCTGGCGAAGAGCATCTGATTGGGCATCACGCGTCATGTCTCGGCGGGACTCATCATCACGTTTTTCATAGATTTTCACTATCGAAAAATAAATTACATCCAAACAAACGTCATCAGAACGCCCTTCCACCCCCCCATTTCCCGCACCCCTGCCCCAGCCTGCGGGGTTTTCAACGGCGTGATGGGCACTTCCGTGCCAGTCTTATATAAGACCCAAGCATTCACATTACGAAAAGGCATTTCAGTTTTGCCCCCGACCCGTGTCACAATCAGGGAAAATTTGTCATGGCTAGCGGACTGTGACCCAGTCGGCGGCGTTCCCCCACCTTTTCCTGATTCTTGAATCCGAGACCAGCGATGAGCACGCAGCAACCCAGCATCATCTACACCCTGACCGACGAAGCGCCGCTTCTCGCCACCGGCTCCTTCCTCCCGATCATCCGTACGTTCACCGCTCCGGCGGGCGTGGCGGTCGAAACGAGCGACATCTCGGTCTCGGGCCGTATCCTCGGCGAATTCCCCGAATTCCTGACCGAAGAGCAACGCGTCCCGGATAACCTCGCCGAACTCGGTCGTCTGACGCAGGATCCGAACACGAACATCATCAAGCTGCCGAACATCAGCGCATCGGTGTTCCAGCTCCAGAGCGCCATCAAGGAACTCCAGTCGAAGGGCTACAAGATTCCGGACTTCCCGGAAGACCCGAAGACCGACGAAGAGAAGGCCATCCAGAAGCGTTATTCGAAGTGCCTCGGCTCGGCCGTGAACCCGGTCCTGCGTGAAGGCAACTCGGATCGTCGCGCACCGCTCGCCGTCAAGAACTACGCCAAGAAGCACCCGCACAGCATGGGCGAATGGAGCATGGCTTCGCGCACGCACGTCGCGCACATGAAGCATGGCGACTTCTACCACGGTGAAAAGTCGATGACGATCGACAAGGCACGCGACGTCAAGATGGAACTCGTGACGAACAGCGGCAAGACGATCGTGCTCAAGCCGAAGGTCTCGCTGCTCGACGGCGAAATCATCGACAGCATGTTCATGAGCAAGAAGGCGCTGTGCGACTTCTACGAAGAACAGATGGAAGACGCACGCAAGACCGGCGTCATGTTCTCGCTGCACGTGAAGGCCACGATGATGAAGGTCTCGCACCCGATCGTGTTCGGCCACGCTGTGAAGATCTTCTACAAGGAAGCCTTCGAGAAGCACGGCAAACTGTTCGACGAACTGGGCGTGAACGTCAACAACGGCCTCGTGAACCTGTACGAGAAGATCGAAGCGCTGCCGAGCACGCAACGCGAAGAGATCATCCGCGATCTGCACGCCTGCCACGAGCACCGTCCGGAACTGGCGATGGTCGACTCGGCCAAGGGCATCTCGAACCTGCACGCACCGAACGACGTGATCGTCGACGCATCGATGCCGGCCATGATCCGTATCGGCGGCAAGATGTGGGGCGCCGACGGCCGTCCGAAGGACACGAAGGCCGTGATCCCGGAAAGCACGTTCGCTCGTATCTATCAAGAAATCATCAACTTCTGCAAGACGAACGGCGCATTCGATCCGACCACGATGGGTACGGTGCCGAACGTCGGCCTGATGGCGCAGAAGGCTGAGGAATACGGCTCGCACGACAAGACGTTCGAAATCGCCGAAGACGGCGTGGCGAACATCGTCGACATCGCCACGGGCGAAGTGCTGCTCTCGCAGAACGTGGAAGCCGGCGACATCTGGCGTATGTGCCAGGTCAAGGACGCTCCGATCCGCGACTGGGTGAAGCTCGCCGTGAACCGCGTGCGCAACTCGGGCATGCCGGCCGTGTTCTGGCTCGACCCGTACCGTCCGCACGAAGCCGAACTGATCAAGAAGGTCGAAACGTACCTGAAGGATTACGACACCAACGGTCTCGATATCCAGATCATGTCGCAAGTGCGCGCCATGCGTTACACCCTGGAGCGCGTGATCCGCGGTCTGGACACCATCTCGGTGACCGGCAACATTCTGCGCGACTACCTGACCGACCTGTTCCCGATCATGGAACTGGGCACCAGCGCCAAGATGCTCTCCATCGTGCCGCTGATGGCCGGTGGCGGCATGTACGAAACGGGTGCCGGCGGCTCGGCACCGAAGCACGTCAAGCAACTGGTTGAAGAAAACCACCTGCGCTGGGACTCGCTGGGTGAATTCCTCGCACTGGCCGTCTCGCTGGAAGACCTGGGTATCAAGACGGGCAACCAGCGCGCCAAGATCCTCGCCAAGACGCTCGACGCCGCAACGGGCAAGCTGCTCGACAACAACAAGGGTCCGTCGCCGAAGACCGGCGAGCTGGACAACCGCGGCAGCCAGTTCTACCTGTCGATGTACTGGGCACAGGAACTCGCCGAGCAGAAGGACGACGCCGAGCTGGCCAAGCTCTTCGCCCCGCTCGCGAAGCAACTGACCGAGAACGAGAAGACCATCGTGGGCGAACTCGCCGACGTGCAAGGTAAGCCGACCGACATCGGCGGCTACTACAAGCCGGACTTCGAAAAGCTCGAACAAGTCATGCGTCCGAGCAAGACGTTCAACGCTGCACTGGCAAGCGTCGCCAAGGCGTAAGCCACGGTGTCATTACCTGGCGGTCCGCAAGGACTGCCCGGTAACCGGTAGCAAGCAACAAAAAAGCTGGTCCACTCACATGGACCAGCTTTTTTTATGGGCGACGCTTCTCGTATGAAGCGCCCCCCTCCTCTCACATCCCTGCGGAACGATCAGCGATTGACCTGTTCCTTCGACTGCGTGAGTGCCAGCACGGCCCCCAGCGCGAGCGCTGCCGACACGCAGTACATACCGGCGTTCGTGCTCTGCGTCACGTCCTTGAGCCAGCCGATGACGAACGGGCTCACGAAGCCTGCCAGGTTGCCGATCGAGTTGATCATGCCGATGGCAGCAGCAGCCGAGCCGCCGACGAGCAGTGCGCTCGGGTACGTCCAGAACACGGGCATCGTGGCCAGCATGCCGGCCGTGCCGACCGACAGCGCAACCATCGCAAGCGGTACGTTGTTGCCCCAGATCGTGCTCAGGTACAGACCGACGGCACCGGCGAACGACACCACGGCGAAGTGCCAGCGACGCTCACGCGAGCGGTCCGAACTGCGTGCCACAGCAATCATGCTGACAACGGCGCAAGCGTACGGAATGGCGGTCAGCAGACCGACGTCGAGCGCACTCTTCACGCCGCTGGCCTTGATGAGCGTCGGCAGGTAGAAGCCAATGCCGTACAGACCCATCATGCAGCAGAAGTAGATCACGGCCATCAGCCACACACGACCGTTCGAGAACACCGAGGCCACCGATTGAGGTGCCTTGCCCGCGCTGTCCTGCGCGATGTTGTGCTCCAGCACGGCCTTCTCGTCTTCGGTGAGCCACTTCGCAGCGCGAATCCCGTTCGGCAGATACATCAGCGTAATCACGCCAAGAATCACCGACGGAATGGCCTCGATGAAGAACAGCCATTGCCAGGCCTTCCAGCCGCCCACGCCGTTGAACGCTTGCAGAATCCAGCCCGAGAGCGGACCGCCGAACACACCGGCAACCGGAATACCGATCATGAACAGCGCGTTCATGCGGCCACGGCGCTGCGCCGGGAACCAGTAGGTCAGATACAGCACGATGCCGGGGAAGAATCCAGCCTCAGCCACACCGAGTAGGAAGCGCACGACGTAGAACTGCGTCGGCGTGGTGACGAACAGCGTTGCCGCCGAGAGCACCGCCCAGGAGATCATGATGCGCGCAATCCAGCGACGCGCACCGACCTTGTGCATGATGATGTTGGACGGCACCTCGAAGAAGAAGTAACCGATAAAGAAGATGCCGGCGCCCAGACCGTAGACGGTCTCGCTGAACTGGAGGTCGTTCAGCATTTGCAGCTTGGCGAAGCCGACATTCACGCGGTCCAGATAGGCCGCGACGTAACACAGGAAAAGGAACGGCAACAAACGCCAGGTCGCTTTTGCGTAGGCTTGCGCCTCGATCTCGCGCGTATGCGCGTTGGCTTTGACACCGCTAGCGATAGTACTCATGGTCTCCACTTCGAACTTCGGCTGCCACGCAGCCCGAATTGACTGCAACGTTGCACCCGGACCACTCGCACCGATCACGCTGCCTTACCCACTCGACCGCTCTGAAGACCTCACGATTCCCGTGCCGCAGGAATCGATCACGCGCAGGCCCGGAGGCATTGTCTCCGGACGTCGCGCCCGGCCGTTAAGCCGTTGTGCGACGCATCTCACCCTGCCATCCCCTTAGGTATTGGGAGGCCGAGGCGGATTGTAAACCATAGGACACCGCTTTAAATGGAACGAACCTTCAGTGCATGAACATTTTCCAGAAGCCAGATCGTCATGTATCGAATAGGCATTTACAGGCAGCTTCGGTGCGACGGAAGGCAGCGCCGCGCGGCATCTCAGGCGAGAGAGGCTGCACGGCGCTGCATCGACCATCCGATCAGCGCTGACGCGCCCGTAACGACACGACCACGATGACACCCAGCACCGCCGCCACCGCCCCGCACAGGAACACGGCGCGATAGCCGAACGGGTTGGCAACGGCCCCCGCGAGCGGACCGGTGGTCAGGATGGCAATGTCCTGAAACGCGGCGTACGTGCCGAGGCTTGTGCCACGGCTGGCCGCCGGTGCGCGTTTGACAACTTCAATGCCCAACGACGGGAAAATCAGCGACGCCCCGGCCCCGGCCAGCGCCGTACCCAGTAGTGCGAGCCATGCGACGGGCGCTTGCCAGACGATCAGCAGCCCGATGGCCTCGACGACGAGCGACGCCTGCGCTACCCGCAGATTGCCGAAGCGCTCGGGCCAGCGTCCGCCGATCAGACGCATCAGCACAAACGCCAGACCGAACGCCGACAAGGCAATCGCCGCACCGGTCCAGCGCGACGCCTCGAAGTACAACACCACGAACGCTCCGATCACGGCGAACCCGACACCCTGCAACGCGAGCGCCAGTCCGGGCATGAAGACGATACGCAACACCTGCGAGTACGGCAGCGCACCCCCTGCCTGATGCGCGGGCGCGACGGCAGCAATGCGCGAAATGACGGCCCAGCCCGCCAGTGGCAACAGGCAGATCGCGATGGCGACACCCGCGAGCGACGTACCGCCGTAGAGCGCCAGCCCCAACGGTGCACCGACCGCGAATCCACCGAAGACAGCCGCGCCGGTCCACGACATTACACGGCCCGATTGCGCGGCACCGAGACTGCCGATGGCCCACGTCAATGTGCCGGTGATGCACAGGCTCTCACCGACACCGAGCAGCAGGCGAGCGAGTGTCAGCACAGCCAGCCGCGGCTCGGCGGCCACCGAAATCAGACTCGTCGCGAGAAGCGCAATGCCGGACAGTCCGACAAATACCAGACCGCGCTTGAGCGCCACGCGCGCACCGCGCTGATCGGCGGTGCGTCCGGCGAACTTGCGAGTGAGCACCGTGGCGAGCGATTGCACGCCCACGGCAAAGCCGACGATGACGTTGTGATACCCGAGTGTGTCGTGCACGAACAGCGGCACGACGGAAAGCGACATGCCGATGGTCAGGCACGCGAGAAAAACATTGAGCGAGAAGCGCACGAGCAACGCCGTAGCGTTGTCGGGCGCGCCCGCCGCCTGATGCGGGGGTTGGGCCTGATCCGGAGATTGGGCCGATGCAGCGGAGGACGACATGCGAGAAAGCTCCAAAGGTTGCCGGTCAGCGCAAGCCAGTGCCAAAGGACACGCGAGCAAAGCCATCGGTGAAACACCGGCGAACGATAAACAAGCCACGAACGACGGACACCAGACGCCAACCGGCGGACGAACGACCGCAAACGGGGCATCGGTATCGAAACGGGCAAATCGGAGAAGGACGGCGCTTATGACGCTTAGAGAACCGGAGACAACGCTGAATGGGTTGCCCGGTAGTTCACGCATGAACGCACGCCCCTCGACCGACGTGCCGATAGAACCGGCCGCTGTCGCGGAGAATGCGTTGATTCACGTGAACGCTTACGTGACACCGGAGAAGGTTTCACCGAATGCCAAGAATCCGTCGCCATTCTAGCCACGCATGTTGCGTTGCGCAAGCGACGGACATGGCGCGAAAACCACACCTCGTGCCACTCGCTCAGCCGCTCAGTCGATGGGATCCGTCCCCTTCGCGCGACGCGTGCTCGCCTTGACGGTCTGCTGCAAGGCGCGTCGCAGAGCGCTGTAACGTCGCAAGGCTTCTTCCATGACGGAGATACGTGCGGTGCCAGCCGCGCCGTCGGCCAGCAATTTGGCCTTGAGCCCGCCATACGCCGCTTCCATGGCAGACGCATGCGTGCCCAGCGATTCGCCACCGTCCGCTGGCAGCGTATCGCTTTCCACCAGGTCGAGCAGCGCGCTCGATTCGCGCAGGAACGCCGTATAGACGTCCGACATCCCAGTCGCGGTGCTGGTCTGGTCCCGCAACGCGGCGGCCGCCACGGCCTGCTCGGCCGCGCTCTCGTAGTAACGCAGCGTACGCAGCGTGTCGGCCAGTTGTTCGGCGGACGTCGCGCCCATGGCCACACGACTCATGCGCTCGGTGAACGTCTGGCAGACGCTGCCGAGGCGCGTGACGGACGCGTGCGACTGGGCCAGCACGCCGAAACTCGTACCGGTCAACGCGCCGCGCACCATATGTCGGCTGATCGCGCCGAGGCGCTCGACTTCACGCTTAAGCGCGTCGACGGCCAGTTGCGGCACCTGCAACACGTTGTCGTCGAGGAACTGTGGCGCGCCCTCGTCTTCCTCGCGCGAGCGAAAGCGGCGCTGCAACCAGTGCAGCAACGGCGTGGTCAGCGGAATCATCAGCAACACGCCAAGCACGTTGAAGGTTGTGTGGAAGATCGCAAGCTGGATCGCGGGGTCGGATTCGCGGTGCATCCATGCCATGCCGGTGGCGATGGCGCGGATCATCCATGGCAGCAGCAAGAGCGCCACGACAGCCGCTACTACGTTGAAGGCGACGTGCGCCATCGCCGCACGCCGCGCGTTGGGGGTTGCGCCGATGGCCGCGATCAAGGCCGTCACCGTCGTACCGATGTTCGCGCCGATCACCACGGCCGCAGCGCCTTGCGCGCCCAGCAGTCCGTTTTGCGCAGCCGTCAGCGTGATCGCCATGGCAGCCGCCGACGACTGAACGATGCAGGTGAGCACGAAGCCCACCACCACTTGCAGCAGCACGTCGAGCGGGCCGGTGCCGTCGGGCAGACGAATCATGCCCGCCATGTCGATGAAGGCGGATTGAAGCAGTGAGATACCGAAGAAGAGCAGGCCGAAGCCCGCGAGCGCGTTACCGATGGCGCCTCGCCGGGTGCCCGCGCCTGTGAGACGCAGCGCCACGCCGACGGCGATCATCGGCAGCGCGAACGCATCGATATTGAACTTGAGGCCGATCACCGCGACGATCCACCCCATCATCGTCGAGCCGAGATTGGAGCCGAACATCAGCCAGAGCGCGCCGCCGAGCTTGAGCAGCCCGGCATTGACGAAGCCGATGGTCGCAATCGTCACGACCGACGAGCTTTGGGTGATGGCAGTGACAAGTACGCCCGAAGCGAAGGCTTGCCATCGGGTGCGCGTGGCCCCCGCGAGAATGCGTTCGAGCGCGGGCCCGGCGGCGAGTTTGAGGCCATCGGTCATCATTGCCATGCCGATGAGGAAGATGCCTACGCCACCCGCCAGAATGCTGACTGCCTTGACGATTTCACCCATGCAACGCCTTCCTTTGTGCGAACTGCCGGAGCTATCGAAGGGGTGCGCGTCTTTGCCTGCGAAGCTACTGTGGAATCTACCGTCGGCCCGGTGGCCGTGCCGTCAGGCGTCGGCGCGCAACAGGCCCCAGCATAACCGGTAAAGCTCGTCCTCGAACTCTGGAGTGCCAAGCAACGGGGAGTCTTCGAGCACGGCCGAGCGCAGCGTTCCCATGAATGCGCGCGTGAGCACGAACACCGTGGCGGTGGTCGGCGGACGCATCCCCGGCGCATCGCGGCGCGACATGGCGACGGCGATATGCTCCGCCGCCTCGCGCATCGCCTGCATGATGTTCTCGTGATGGTCCATCTGCCAGGCCATCTTGATGAGCGAGCGCTTCACGCGTCCGCCCGAACCGAAGGCCTCGATCAGCATGTGGATGCGCTCACGAATTATGCGCTCGGGGTCTGCGCCTTCCTCAGCCGCACGGGCGAGGAATTCGTTCTGCTCGTCCATCACGCGACGTCGCTCGCGCGCAATCATCGCCAGCAGAATCGCTTCCTTGGTCGGGAAGTACTGATACAGCGTGCCAATCGAAAACCCGGCCTTCTTGGCGATGCGATTGGTCGTGAGCGCCGCCTCCCCTTCTTCGTCGAGAACCTGAGCAGTGGCTTCGAAAATGGTCTCGACGGTGTGCTGCGCGCGTGCCTGCATCGGCCGCTTTCGCATGGCGGACGTGGCATTCGGGGTGGCGGGCGACTTCGGTGTGGACATGACGGAAAACCTGAGCGGGAAGCGAGTTGCGGCGTAGCGCCTGAAAAATGAATAATGCTCACATTCGGTATGAAATTCAAGAGACGGCGTCATGGACGTCACATTTCATTGCGCCCGACATCCGTCTCGACTGCCAGAGAGGCCTGCCATCATGAGCAATGACATTTCCGCCCTGACCGTGCGCAAGCTGACGGTCGATCTGGCCAGTGGCTTCGAGCGCCATTGGCACAGCGGCGACGCTTACCGCACGATGTACTACAACGCGCTGTCGATGAGCTTTCCCGTCGGCGAGCAGTCGTTCATCGACTCGGTGCGCGACACGATGGACCGTCTGCCTGACGATGCGCGCTACGACAGACTGCGCGCCGACATCGCGCAATTCATCGGACAGGAAGCGACGCACCGTCATCTGCACGGCCAGTACAACGCACAGCTTGCCAAGCAGGGCCTGGTGAACCATTGGGAGAACTGGGCGACGTCGCGCATTCAGTGGGCGCGACGCCGCAAGCTGTCGCCGATGTACATGCTCGCCGTCACGGCCGCTTACGAGCACTGTACGGCGGTGTTCGGTGACGGCGCACTGCGCTACGATCGCTGGCTCGCGAAGGCGGAGCCGAAGATGCGTCTGATGTGGCGCTGGCACGCGGCCGAAGAGACCGAGCACAAGGCGGTGGCGTTCGACCTGTATCGCGCACTGGGTGGCAGCGAGCGCCAGCGGGTACTGACCTATCTCTACGTGCTGTTCATGTTCGGGCTGGAGAGCCACGCGCAGACGATCAACAACCTCTGGCGCGACGGCACGCTCTTCAAGCCGAGCACGTGGTGGGGATTCACGACGATGTTCTTCGGTCGCGACGGTGTCATCTGGCGCACTACGGGGCCTATGCTCAAGTACATGCTGCCGTCGTTCCATCCGAATCGTCACGGCGATCCGGCGCTCGCGCAGAACTGGCTCGAAGCGCATAACGCGAATTGGCGCGCGGTTCGGTAAGCACTGTCGACGACGGCCGCTTGCCAGAAACCGCCATCAAAACGAAAGCGGATATTCGCGCCCACAGCGCGAATATCCGCTTTTTTTCGCCCCCGCAAATTGCGCCGCGCAAGAGGCAAACCGCCAGTGTTAACCCGCGAAGTGTGACGGCAACAACGGAATACCGAGTATCAACGCTGCGTGATATGTCGTATGAGGCACCTTGATAATAATGATCACGCCTCAAAGCAACACCGATCCCCGCGCAACGCGAAGTCAGTGTGTCAATGACTCAGGCGTGCCCCCTTGCACCCTTCGGTGAAAAGAGCAGTACAGAGGCACGCACAAACTAAAACGAGACGGAGACACATTCATGAGCAAGGCAGCAGGTTGGCTGCGGGGCACGCTCGCCCTCGCAATTTGCGGCGCGGCGGGCGTCGCCAACGCACAATCCAGCGTTTCCCTTTACGGTCAGGTCGACGCGTGGGTCGGCGCGGCCAAAGCCCCCGGCGGCGAACGCGCGTGGACGCAGGCAGGCGGCGGTATGTCCACGTCTTACTGGGGGATGAAGGGCTCCGAAGATCTCGGCGATGGCCTGAAAGCGATCTTCACGCTCGAAGACTTCTTCCTGCCGCAGAACGGCCGCTACGGCCGCTTCACCGGCGACAGCTTCTTCTCGCGCAACGCCTACGTCGGCCTGCAATCGAACACGCTGGGCACGATCACGATGGGGCGGCTCACCACGTCGTACTTCGTGTCGACGATCCTGTTCAACCCGTTTGTCGACTCCTACACCTTCAGCCCGATGGTCTACCACACGTTCCTCGGTCTCGCGGGACAAGGGATCGTCGGCGACTCGGGGTGGAACAACGGCGTGATGTATGCCACACCCGACTACAAGGGGCTGGGCGCAAGCTTCTCCTACGCCTTCGGCAACAAGGCGGGCGAAATGGGGCAGAACAAGTGGAGCGCCGCGGCCATGTACTTCCACGGCCCGCTCGCCGCCACGCTCGCCTATCAGCAGGTCAAGTTCGACTCGACGCCCGACGATCAGGCCGGTATCACCGGCTTTCGCAATCAGCAGGCGCTTCAGGCCGGTCTGACGTACGACTTCAAGGTGGTCAAGTTCTTCGGTCAGTACCAATACATCAAGAACACGATCACGGGCGGCAATCTGACGTCCAACGGCGGCCAGCTCGGCTTTACCGTGCCTCTCGGCGGGGGTAATGTGATGGCGTCTTACGCTTACACGAAGAATTCCGGCGCAAACAATGCCAGCCGGAATACGTGGGCCATCGGCTACGACTACAGCCTCTCCAAACGCACCGATGTGTACACGGCCTACCTCAACGACAAGGTTTCCGGGCTGGATGCCGGGAATACTTTCGGGGTGGGCATGCGCATGAAGTTCTGACAGACTCGATGCAAGCAGTCGCCTGACAAAATCGGTGGCACGGGCTCGCGCGCAGTACAATGCGCGCGCCCCCGCTGCACACGGACAACGGCATAACAAAGTCACAAGGAGAGCGCGTTGCTGACCAAATTCTTCAAACTCGAGGAGCATGGCTCCAATGTACGCACGGAAATGGTGGCAGGTCTAACGACCTTCCTCACCATGTCGTACATCATTTTCGTCAACCCCAACATCCTCGGCACGACAGGCATGGACAAGAGTGCCGTGTTCGTGGCGACCTGTCTTGCAGCGGCGATCGGCTCGGTGGTGATGGCCTTCGTCGCCAACTACCCGATCGGCATGGCCCCGGGCATGGGCCTGAACGCCTTCTTCGCCTTCACGGTCGTGGGCGCGATGGGCTACACGTGGCAACAGGCGCTCGGCGCGGTGTTCATCTCAGGGTGTCTGTTCATTATCCTGACCGTGACAGGGGTGCGATCCTGGCTCATTGCCGGGGTACCCAAATCGTTACGATGTGCGATTGCAGCGGGTATCGGTCTGTTCCTCGCTATCATCGCGCTCGGTAACGCCGGCGTGGTCGTCGCCAACCCGGCCACGAAGATCGGTCTGGGTGACCTCCACTCGCCGCAGGCACTGCTCGCCATCTTCGGCTTCTTCCTGATTGCCGTGCTCGATGCGCTGCGGGTGCGTGGCGCCATCCTGATCGGCATTCTGGCCGTGACGGTGCTCTCGATGGTGCTGGGTCTGAACCAGTTCCAGGGCGTGTTCGCCATGCCGCCGAGCCTCTCGCCGACGTTCCTCCAGCTCGACATTCCGGGGGCCCTGCACGCCGGTTTCGTCCACGTGATTCTGGCCTTCGTGCTGGTCGAAGTGTTCGATGCGACGGGTACGCTGATGGGCGTGGCCAAGCGCGCCGGCCTGCTCGAAGGCACGCATTACAAGGGCTTGGGACGTGCGCTTTTCGCCGACTCCATCGCCATCTTCATCGGCTCGCTGCTGGGCACGAGCAGCACGACCGCTTACGTGGAAAGCGCCTCGGGCGTGCAGGCTGGCGGCCGCACGGGTCTGACCGCACTGACGATTGCCGTGCTGTTCATCCTCGCGCTGTTCATCGCCCCGCTGGCTGGCTCGGTCCCGGCATACGCGGCCGCACCGGCGCTGCTGTACGTAGCAGGCCTGATGCTGCGCGAACTGCTCGACGTCGAGTGGGACGACATCACGGAAGCCACGCCGGCTGCCCTGACCGCGCTGGCTATGCCGTTCACGTACTCGATCGCCACCGGTCTGGCTTTCGGCTTCATCTCGTACGCCGTGCTGAAGTTGTTCACGGGCCGTGCGAAGGAAGTCCACCCGGCAGCGTGGGTGATCGCCGTGCTGTTCGTGTTGAAGTACGCTTTCTTCCCGGGCTGATCGGCACGGGGCATCGTCACCGTCGATTGGGACGGTTCCGATAGCAAGCAACAAGCAAAACGGCCCGCCGGGGGATTTCCCGGCGGGCCGTTTTGCTTCGACATCGCAGTTATGCCCGAGCAGCGGAGATCAATGCCGCAAGTCCCGCGCGATGCTGGCCTTGTGCGTCGAAGTTCTCCGGCGAGAGCCACTGCTCGAAGCCTCGGCTAATCGCAGGCCATTCGGCGTCGGTGATGGAAAACCACGCCGTGTCCCGGCTGCGTCCGCGATAGACGATGGCGTTACGGAAGATTCCTTCGAACGCGAAGCCATAGCGGGCCGCCGCACGGCGCGAAGGCGCGTTCAGCGAATCGCACTTCCACTCGTAGCGCCGATAGCCCAGCTCGTCGAACGCGCGACGCATCAGCAGGTATTGCGCCTCGGTGCCCGCACGCGTGCGTTTGAGCAACGGCGAGTACGCCACGTGCCCGACTTCGACGACACCGTTGGCCGGATCGATGCGCATGAGCGCCAGCGTACCCACGGCTTTGCCCGTCTCCAGATCGACGATGGCGTGATGCAGCGGATCGGTGGACGCCGCGAGCTTCGTCGCATACGCGTAGTAGCTGTCGAAGTCGACGAAAGGGCCACCGCTCATGTAAGTCCAGTCGCGGCCGTCTGGCGCAGTTGCATAGGCGTCGAAGAGATCCTTGGCGTGACGCTCGACGTCGATCGGCTCCAGACGGCAATACCGGCCACTAACCGGCGTGCGCGGCGGCTGAGCACGCGGCTTCCAGTCAGGCAGCGCCGGGCCGATGGGCTGGTCGTAGTCGTTGAAGTTCGGTGCGTCGGTCATAACTCTCTCGTCTCCGGCAATTGGGTAGGCATTTTGATCATCCAGCCTAAGTTATCGCGCGGGTGGTACGATTAAAAGCACCACTCCCCGCAAATCTCTTGGTGCCATGACATCCATAGCCAAAACGCGCGCCGGCGCAACACCCCCGTCGCCGGCCTTTGCACCGGAGAACGTTGCCGCCCTGTTCGATAGCCCGCTTGCCACGGGACCGGGACGCAACGTCTCACTCCAGAAGCAGCTCCTGACGCGGCTCAAGCACGCCATTCTCGAAGGACGCTTGCCTGCTGGCGCACGTCTGCCAGCCTCACGCACGCTCGCGGAAGACCTCGCCGTGTCGCGCAACACCGTCTCCATCGTCTACGACCAGCTCGCTGCCGAGGGTTTCATCGTCCCGCATCGGCTTGGCACGCGCGTCGCACAACTCTCGCTCGATCCGCACATTGCCGCGCAAGCGGCACGGGTCGCGAAGTCGAGGACGCACGAGGCCGATGCGCCGGACGTCGCGTCGGAAGTCGTGACGGCACCGTCACCTTCACGCCGCATCCAACGCCTGCCCTCCACCCGGCACGCCGCCCGCGCGGGCGAAACCCCACTGCCGTTCACGCCCGGCGTGCCTGCGCTCACCCGCTTTCCCGCGAGCACATGGCGACGTACGCTGGAGCGCGTGATGCGTGAAGCGCAGCCCCGCCACTATAACTACGGCGATCCGCTGGGCGAGCCTGCGCTGCGCGAAGCCATTGCCGACCACTTGCGCATCTCGCGCGGCGTGCGGTGCGATGCCTCGCAGGTCGTCATCACGGAAGGTGCGCACGAGGCGCTGATTCTCTGCGTGCGGTTGCTGACCGACCCGGGCGACACGGTGTGGATGGAAGACCCAGGCTATCGCGGCGCGAAGGCCGCCTTTCATTCAAGCGACGTGCGATTGCAGGCACTGCGCGTGGACGACGAAGGCATCGTCATTCCGGAAGGCTTGTGGGAACGCTCGCCGCCGCGACTTGTGTACGTGACGCCATCGCACCAGTACCCACTTGGCAGCGTGTTGTCGGCATCGCGCCGTCTCGATCTGATTGCGCAGGCGCGGCGTCACGGCGCGTGGATTCTGGAGGACGACTACGACAGCGAGTTTCGCCATCAGGGCGAGCCGATTGCCGCGATGCAGGGGATGGTGCCGGACGCGCCCGTCGTCTATGTCGGCACCTTCAGCAAAACGATGTTCCCGGCACTGCGTCTCGGGTTCCTGATTTTGCCGACGGCACTCGCGACGCAGGCCCGAGATGCGCTCGACGAACTCCTTCGCGGCGGCCATCGCTTCGAACAACTTGCACTCGCCGACTTCATCCGAAGCGGGCAGTTTGCCCGCCATCTGGGGCGCATGCGGCGTTTGTACCGGGAGCGTCAGACGGCATTGCGCGACGCGCTGGCTGCGTACTTCGATCCGGCATACGCGGTAATTGGCGAACGCTGCGGACTCCATCTGACCGTGCGACTGGACGCTGCCTTCCCGGACAAAGCCATCGTCGCGGCAGCACAGCGCGAAGGGATCGGCCCTCGCGCGCTATCGAGCTTCGCGCTCGACCCGCAACCGGCGGACAACGGGCTGGTGATCGGCTACGGGGATACGGACGCCTCCCGCATCCCCGGATTGATCAAGCGGCTGGCGGCGATTGTCGCAGCCGCCGGGTCAACGTCGATCGCGTAAGTTGTCAGCGCAGACGGCAGACGAGCGTTGGGTCGGGACAATCGCACTCGTCCTCGTCCCACGGCGGACACAATTGGTACGACGAATCGGCTGCCTGCACCCCGGAAAGCTCGGCAGCTTGTATCGTCGGAATTTGTGTCCAAAGTGCCGCCGAGATCAACCCGGCGCGAATCATCCAGTTCAGTTTCATTTCACGCTCCTAAGATGAATGCCCGTTGCGATGAGCAAGGGCGCTCGCAGCAACCCTGCGCGACGCGCTGGCTGCTGCGGATTCAATTTAGGTCGGCGATACGGCACACGACTTGCAGAAATGCGCTCGCGCCCCCGGAATTGGGAGGACAGCGCAGTGCAACGGGAGGAAGGTTCCCCTGAGATCGGCGCACGGTGACCGTGTGCCGATCTCCTTGTGGGAATGAGGCGAGGCTTGGATCGGAAAGACGATTACGACGACGTCGCGGTCTGCGCTGCCTTGCTCGCCGTCGACGCAGCGTCGTGCGGTTGGCCCACGTGGGCATTGCGCGACATCCACAGGGTAAGCAGAACGGCGGCGATGGCGGCCAGTGCAGCGCACAGATACACCTCGGCATACCCGTAAGCCCCCACGATCAGGCCCGCGACCGGCCCCGTGACACCCAGTGCGACGTCGAGAAACACGGAGTACGCACCGAGTGCAGCGCCGCGATTCTGCGCAGGGACAAGGTTGACGGCCGCCACGCCCAGCGACGGGAACACAAGCGAGAAGCCCGCGCCCGCCAGCGCCGCACCGAGCAGCGCCGTGAAGCCCGTCGGGGCAATACCCAGTACGATCAGACCGAAGGCTTCCAGCGCGAATGACGCCATCGCGACACGATAGCCCCCAAAGCGCTGAATGCTGCTGCCCAGCAACAGACGCACGCCCATGAAGCACAGACCGAACGCCGTCAGTGCCAGCGCCGCGTTGTCCCAATGATGACTTGCGTAGTAAAGCGTAATGAACGTCGAGATCGCGCCGAAGCCGATGGAGCCCAGGGCAAGTCCCATGCCGAACGGCATCACGCGGCCGAGCACCGCGCGGAACGCAAGGCGCTCGCCGTGAATGACCGGCGTCGCACGCTTCATGCGGGCCAGCAGCAAACCGACGATACCCGCCAGCGCCACCGCAGCCCCCACGGCCTTGATGCCGTACGCATTATTGAGCGCGACACCGAGCGGCGCACCGAGCGCCAGCGCACCGTAGGTTGCCACACCGTTCCAGGAAATCACGCGCGCCGTGTGCGACGGCCCGACTTGTCCGATGCCCCACATGATCGCGCCCGTCGACACCCAGCTCTCACCGAAGCCGAGCACAAGGCGTCCGGCGATCAGCGCGAGCAGCGCCAGCCAGGGCACACCGGAGAACACACCGCCCAACGCCACGAGCAAGCCGGAAGCGCCACAGGCGACCAGACCGCACAGCACTGTGCGCTTAGGGCCCCAGGCGTCAGCCGTGCGTCCGGCATACGGGCGCGAGAGCAGTGTCGCGAGATATTGGACGCTGATAGCCAGCCCGGCGATCACAGAGCTGTAAGCCAGATCCACGTGCACGAACGACGGCAGCACCGCGAGCGGCAAGCCGATCGTCAGATAGCAGAGGAACGTGAAGAACACGGTGGAGACGATCTGCAACGTCGTGGCGAACTGGCCGTTCGCAGGGCGGGTGTCGGTAGGCATTGCGCAGGGGATCAGGAATCGACGAAACCCCAGGACGCGACCACCCGCGCGACGGGCAAGCATGCGCGCGGGTCATCTCAATCCTAGGGTTTTCCCGGATCATACGCCGTTTCACCGCTTTTGTGTAAACGCTTAAAAAATGTTGCTGCGGCGACGATCTGCAGTGCCCGGCCGCCGTTGCTTACCGTGCGGGGCTAATCGACCACAGCCCCGCACGGCAAGCGTTTGAGCGGCATCGTTCGACGTCAGCGCCCGACTTCCGCCAGGGATTTCAGGCTCACTGACAACATGGCAAGGTCGGCGTTACCGACGGCGATCTGGTCGGCCAGCACCCGGTGATAACGGGCGAGCGCTTCGGTGTGCGTCTGTTGCCATCCGGCGACGAGTCGGGCGGCCGGACTCTGGTCGACGGCCTCCGGTGGTGCAGCCGCATCGTTCCCCTTCCCGCCCTCCAGTACGCTCGCCGTCAGTCGTCGACGCAACACCGACAACTCCTCCAGCAACGTTGCTCGCGCGAGACGCTGCCAGTGCGTTTGCATCGGCAGGCCGAGCACGCCCGTCTGCAACCAGCCGTAGCCCAGCGGCGCGTCGAGCGCGAAGTACACCTGCGCCGCAAGCGACGGCTCGCATCCACTGGTACTCGCGACCTCGGCGATGTCGAGCAACGCCACGCGTGCGCCTACACCTGCCGCCGTTTGCGCGAGCAGCGGCGGCACACCCGCGTCGATCATGGTCTGGCAACGCGTGCGGGCTTCATCCGCCGCTTCGCCGCTCACGAGCGTGTCGAGCGTGGGCAGAATCGGATCGAGCACACTGCGCAGGCGCTCCACGGTCTGCGGCACGTCGGTCAGCCGCCGACGCAGGAACCACAGCGTGGCCTGCTCGTGCCACTGCGCAATCGCCGCGAAAAGCGACGCCTGCGTCTCGTGCGACACCCGGGCGTCCAGCGCATCGATGTCGAGCCACAAGGCGTCGAGCCCATACGCCCCGCGCGCGGCGAGACTGGCACGTACGACATCGGCGGGCTCCGCGCCCGTCTCTTCGCTCAGCCGGTGCACGAACGTCACCCCCGCCCGGTTGACGAGCGCATTGGCGTGCATCGTCGCAAGGATTTCCCGTTTGAGCGGATGACGCAGCATCGCGGCGCCACAGCGGCTCGCCAGCGGCGTCGGGAAGTAGGACGGCAGTCCGTCGGACACGAATTCTGCGTCCGGCAGATCGCTCGCCAGCAGCAAGTCGTAGAGCCACATCTTGCTGTACGCCATGAGGACGGCGCGCTCCGGCGAGGTCAGCCCGGCGCCCGCCGCGCGACGAGCATCGAGGGCTTCGTCGTCCGGCAGGAACTCGATGGCGCGTGCGAGCCGCTGTGCGCGCTCCAGATACCGCATGAAGCGGGCGTCTCCATCGAGCGCCGCCGCCGAGCGCAAACGCCCGAGCGACAACGCCTGCGTTTGCAGATAGTTATCGCGCAACACGAGCGAGCCAACTTCTTCCGTCATTTCCGCGAGCAACGTATTGCGCTGCTTGAGCGTCATTTCGCCGTCGGTGACGACGAGCCCCAGCAGAATCTTGATGTTGACCTCGTGGTCCGAGCAATCGACACCTGCCGAGTTGTCGATGGCGTCGGTGTTGATGCGACCGCCGTGCTGCGCGTACTCGATGCGTCCGAGCTGCGTCAGCCCGAGGTTGCCCCCCTCGGCCACGACCTTGCAGCGTAGCTCCGCGCCGTTCACGCGCAGCCCGTCGTTCGCGCGGTCGCCTACTTGCGCATGCGTCTCGGTGCTCGCCTTCACGTAAGTGCCGATGCCACCGTTGTAAAGCAGATCGACGGGTGCGGTCAGCAACGCGCGCAGCAAATCGTTCGGCGCCATCTCAGAAGCTTCGGTACCGAGCCATTCGCGCATCTCCGGCGACAGCGCAATCGCTTTCGCCGTGCGCGGGAAGATACCGCCCCCCTTGGAAATCAGCGTCGCGTCGTAGTCGGCCCAACTGGAACGCGGCAACTGGAACAGACGCTCGCGCTCGGCGAATGAGGTCGCTGCATCCGGTGTCGGATCGAGGAAGATGTGACGGTGATCGAACGCCGCCACGAGTCGGATGTGCTTCGAGAGCAGCATGCCGTTGCCGAACACGTCGCCCGACATGTCGCCGATGCCCACCACCGTGAAGTCCTGCGTCTGCGTGTCGACGCCCATCTCGCTGAAATGCCGCTTGACGGACTCCCACGCGCCACGCGCCGTGATGGCCATCTTCTTGTGGTCGTAACCGACGGAGCCGCCCGAGGCGAACGCGTCGCCCAACCAGAAGCCGTACTCCGCGGAGATGGCGTTTGCATAGTCGGAGAACGTGGCCGTGCCCTTGTCGGCGGCCACCACGAGATACGGATCGTCGCCATCGATACGAACGGTTTGCGGCGGCGGCACGAGTTGCCCGTCGACGTAGTTATCCGTCAGATCCAGCAGCCCGCGCAGAAACGTCTGATAGCACGCCACGCCCTCGGCGAGGTAGGCGTCACGGTCCCCCGGCGACGGCGGCTGCTTCACCACGAAGCCCCCCTTCGACCCCACCGGCACGATGACCGTGTTCTTGACCATCTGTGCCTTCACCAGCCCCAGGACCTCGGTGCGGAAGTCTTCGCGGCGGTCCGACCAGCGCAGGCCGCCGCGCGCGACGCGCCCTCCGCGCAGGTGCACGCCCTCCACGCGCGGCGAATACACCCAGATCTCGAACATCGGCTTCGGCTCGGGCAGTCCCGGCACCTTCGACGGGTCGAACTTGAATGACAGGTACGCCTTCTGCGCGCCCCCACCACTCCCGTCCTGCGCCGTCTGGAAGTAGTTGGTCCGCAGCGTGGCTTCGAGAACCCCGAGGAATTGACGCAGGATGCGGTCCTCGTCGAGATTAGGGACGTCTTCCAGTGCCGTGTGGATCTGCGTACGCAATTGCTCTGCACGCGACTCTCGCACCTCCGCACTCAACGAAGGGTCGAAGCGCGCGAGGAACAGGCGCACGAGCATGCCCGCAATCGATGGGTTCCCCGTCAGCGCATTCTCGATATAGGCATTGCTAAAGGTCGAGCCAACCTGACGGATGTACTTTGCGTACGCCCGCAGAATGCGCACCTCCCGCCACGTCAGACCAGCTTGCAGCACGAGACGATTGAGGTCGTCGTTTTCGACGTCGCCGGCCCAGATACGTGCGAAGGCGTCTTCGAAACGCGCGCGGGCGTGCTCCAGATCGACGTCCGCCCCATCGAGGCTCGTCATACCGAAGTCGTGCATCCATACGACGCGGGTATCGGACGGCTCAATACTGGGCTCGATCCGGTAAGGCCGCTCGTCATTGACCCGCACACCGAGGTGTTCGAGCATCGGCAGGCTGCGTGAGAGCGCGATGGGCTCGCCCGCCTGATAGATCTTGAAGCGCAGCGTGCCGGGCGCAGCCTCCAGCGGACGATACAACTGCATGGCGAGCGGCGTTGCGCCCGAGCTACCGGAAGGCGTGGCTTGCGCAGGCGGCGGTGCCGCGTTCAGTAGCGGTTCGATAAGCTCCACGTCGCGCACGGCCACGCGCGCAGCGTAATCCTCCCGATACCCCGCAGGGAACGCCTGTGCATAGCGACGCAAGGCCCGCGTACCGCGCTCTTCGCCCAGTTGCTCGCGCAGCGCGTCGGAGAGGTCGTCCTGCCAGCGGCGCGTGGTCTCGACGATGCGGGCTTCCAGTTCGTTGACGTCGACGTCCGGCACATGCCCCGGCTCGGTCCGCACGGTGATCTGAATACGCGCGAGCATCGACTCGGAGAGTTGCGGCGTGAACTCGACGCTGGTGCCGTGATAGGCCGCCAGCAGCAGGTTCTGCACCCGCACGCGCAAATCGGTGTTGAACTTCTCGCGTGGCACGAACACGAGGCATGACACGTAACGATCGAAGCGGTCGCGTCGCACGAAGAGCCGCGTGCGCTGACGCTCCTGCAAACGCAGAATGCCCAGCGCGATGTCGGCGAGTTGCTCGACGTCGATCTGGAACAGTTCGTCGCGCGGATATTGTTCGAGGATGGTCGCGAGCGTCTTGGCCAGATGGCCGTTGGGCAGGAATCCTGCGCGCCGGATCACTTCCGCGACTTTTCTGCGCACCAGCGGAATTTCTTCGGCCGGGACCATATAGACGGTCGAGGTGTACAACCCCAGAAAACGCCGTTCGCCGCAGACCTTGCCTTGCGCGTCGAAGCGTTTTACGCCCACGTAATCGAGATAGCCGGGGCGGTGAACGCTGGCGCGCGAATTGGCCTTCGTCAGGAAGATCGGGGCGCTGGCCTGCACGATACCGATGGCCCCGGGCGACAGACGCGTGACGTCGGGCGTGCTGGCGTTGCGGCGCGATTCGCGCAGCACGCCGAGGCCGGTGCCCGGCACGCCTTGCAGGTAGTGCTCGCCGTCACGCTCGACCAGTTCGTAATCGCGATAGCCCAGGAAGGTGAAGTGACGCGCGAGCATCCAGTCCAAAAACGCCCGCGCCTCGTCGATCTCTGCGCGTTCCTGCGCCGCCACGCCTTGCTGCGCGGCGCGCTCGGCCAGGGATTCGATGGCCGCATGTGCGGCGGCCTGCATGGTGCGCCAGTCGTCCACGGCGGCACGCACGTCGCCCAGCACGCGTTGCAGCCCGTCGACCAGCGCCTGGATGCGCTCCGGCTCGGAGAACCGGTCGACTTCGATGTGGATATACGATTCGAAGCGGCTGCGCTCGCCCTCCTTGCCCTCCTCCTTGCCCGCCGGACTGCTGCCGGGCGCCACGCTCAGGCGCTTGCCCGCCGTGTCGCGCCGAATGCGATAGACCGGGTGGAAGGCCGAATGCAGCGCGAGCCCCTGCCGGTTGATCTCCATCGTCACCGAATCGACGAGGAACGGCATGTCGTCGTTCACGATTTCGATGACCGTATGGCTGCAATGCCAGCCGTGCTGGTCGAGCGTGGGGTTGTAGATTCGGATGCGCGGCTCGCCGGAGACGAACTTCTGGCCGAGTTGCCAGTGCGCCATCGCCGCGCCATAAAGATCGGCGACACTGCGCGAGACGACATCCTCGGCATCGGCCAGACCGTAATACTGCTGGACGAAAGGCTCGAAGAGCGCCGCCACTTCGGGCGCACGTTCACGGGCCATCGCGACGACTTCCGCCATGTGCTGGCGGACCTTCTCTTCCGGATTCGCGGGCATGGGCACCTCTGCGGGATTGGACGAGACTTCGACCGGTGAGCGAGGGATAAGTCCCCGGCCATTCACTGGCTTGTGGACAGGCAAGGCCATGCTACGCCCGGCGGCCCCGGGCTGGCAACGGCGTGATTCCCGAGTTCGGGTATGCTGAGCCGGTCTGCCAGAGCCATCCGATCAACCCGAAGCTGGCGACGCCACCGGTATAATCGCGCATGAACTCAAAAGCCACCGATTCGCGCGCTGACAGCGCCCCCGTCATTCCCTTCTCGAGCCTGCCGCTCTCGCCTGCTATGCAGGAGAACCTCGCACGGCTCGGTTACGCCTCGATGACGCCCATCCAGCAGGCGTCGCTCCCCGACATGCTTGCCGGCCACGACATCATTGCGCAGGCCAAGACCGGCAGCGGCAAGACCGCCGCCTTCTCGCTGGGCCTGCTCCAGCGGGTGGACGCCCGCGATTTCGCCGTGCAGGCCGCCGTGCTCTGCCCCGCGCGCGAACTCGCCGAGCAAGTCGCGCAGGAAGTGCGCCGCATCGCGCGCGCCGAAGACAACATCAAGGTCCTGACGCTGTGCGGCGGCTCGCCGATCCGTCCGCAGGCGGAAAGCCTCGCGCACGGCGCCCACGTGATCGTGGGCACGCCGGGCCGCATCATGGATCACCTGGAGCGCGGCACGCTCTCGCTGACCGGCATCAAGACGCTGGTGCTCGACGAAGCCGACCGCATGCTCGACATGGGCTTTTTCGACGACATCGCCGCCGTGGCGCGACAAACGCCCGCCTCGCGCCAGACGTTGCTCTTCTCGGCCACGTACCCCGAAGGCATCGGCAAGCTCGCCCAGCGCTTCTTGAAGACGCCGCGCGAGATCCGTCTGGCAGAAAAGCACGACGCCAGCAAGATTCGCCAGCGCTTCTATGAAGTGCGCGACGAGGAACGTCTGCACGCCGTGGGGCAGTTGCTCGATCACTTCCGCCCGGTCAGCACGATTGCGTTCTGCAACACCCGCGCACAGTGCAACGACCTGACCGACGTGCTGCGCGCGGAGGGTTTCCACGCCCTGACGCTGCACGGCGATCTGGAGCAACGCGAGCGCGACATGGTTCTGATCCAGTTCGCGAACCGCAGTTGCTCCGTGCTGGTGGCGACCGACGTCGCCGCACGCGGTCTGGACATCGCGCAGCTCGAAGCAGTCATCAACGTGGACGTGACACCCGATCCCGAGGTCTACGTGCACCGCATCGGCCGCACCGGCCGGGCCGACGAAGACGGCTGGGCGTTCAGCCTGGCGACGATGGACGAGATGGGCCGCGTGGGCAATATCGAAGCCGCGATGGGCGGGGAAGTCCAGTGGCACAAGCTCTCGGAGCTTACGCCGACGGGTAGCGGACATCTGCTGCCGCCGATGGTGACGATCCAGATGCTGGGCGGCAAGAAGGACAAGATCCGTCCGGGCGACGTGCTCGGCGCGCTGACCGGTGAAGCCGGTTTCGCCGCCGCACAGATCGGCAAGATCAACGTGCTCGAAAACTTCACGTATATTGCTGTAGACCGGGACATCGCCCCTGTGGCACTTCGCAAGCTGTCCGACGGCCGTGTGAAGGGTCGCAAGGTCAAGGTAAGATTCCTGCAGGATTAAGTTTCGGATCCATCCCCTGAGCGCGACGCGCCACGAGGAGATTGCAATGAGGTCGATGCGTACCCTGTTGTGCTTCCCGGCGGCGCGGCATCTGGCGCTCATTCTGCTGGCGGCCGGTGGACTGACCTGGCTGGCCGCTTGCAGCACCAAGGGCGTTGCGCCCAACCCCACACTGACCGAAGACACGCTCGACGAGTACGCCCTCGTCATCGTCGGGCTCGACACCCCGCTGCAAAGCACCTGGGGGCCGTGGACCTACTCGGACTTCAATCAGACGGTCAACGGCATCATCGGCGGCAAAATCACCCGCACGCTCAACAGCAATCCGCCCACACGCGGGTACATCGCCATGCGCGTCTCGCCGCTCATGCGCAACGAACGCTTCGGTCCAATGGAGTTCACCCCGGCGGACAACAGCTATCGCTTTCGCTATTGCAAGGGTCGCAAGGTGCCGACGGTGCGGGTCAACCGTGGCGACGTCGTCTACGCGGGCACGCTGATCCTCGACAATCACGACGGCAAGATCTGGCTGCGCACCGAATTCGACATGGCAGGCGCGCGACGCTTCGTGCAGGCGAACTATCCGTCGCTGGCCGACAAGCTCCAGCCCCAACCGTTTACCTATTACGAGGTGAAAAGCGAGCCGAGTTGCCGCTGACTGTCAGCGTCAGCCCGTCAGCCAGTCAGCCCTCTTGCGCTGCGTCTGCTGGCGTCAGCACGATCTCGCGCCCTTCGCATAACGCTTCGGCACGCTCGCTGAGTTCGTTGGCGACGTCCGCCAGATGACGCCGCAGCGTATCCGCGAGCACCGATTCCGGTTCATGCGCGGGGCGCAACATCTCGACAGGAAACTCGATGGCCGGCGCGACACGATACAAACGCTGCGCCTGCACATGCGCGCTCGCCGCCGTGAACTGATCGAGAAGCGCATAGCCCAGACCGTGCTCGACGAGCGCCGCCGCGAGCGAATACGTCTGCACCATCACTTCGGCGTCCTGCAGCAGCTCCGTCTGATCCAGACGCTCGTTGATCAGCGCGCCGAGCGGCGTATCGTCATGTAGCTTGATGAGATCGCGCCCGGCAAGCGCGTCGGCGCTGGCTGGCCCGCGCCGCGAGAGCTTCGGCCACCCAGCGGGCACAGCCAGCACGATGTGCCCCTGCGCCACGGGACGGCTCACGATACCGGCGGCCATCGGCGGTGCGGAAACGATGCCGACATCCACCGACGACGTGAGGATCGCGGTGATGGTCTCGTTCGTGTGGTGCGTGATGAGTTCGAAGACGACATCGGGGTGCGCACGCCGCATGCGTTCAATGGCAGCGGGTAACAGGCTCTGTGCGAGGCTCGGCGTTACCGCGATGCGCAGGTGGCCCACCCCGTGCTGACGCAGATTGCGCGACGTGGTGCGCAGGCGCTCCAGATCGCTGAAGATGCGCTCGACGTCGGGATACAGACGGCGCGCTTCGGCGGTGGGCACGAGGCGGCCTTTCACCCGGTCGAACAGCTTGAAGCCGAGTTGCTGCTCCGCGTGCTGCAACACGCGGGAGACGACCGGTTGCGATACGTTGAGCAATTGCGCCGCGCCGCTGGCCGACCCGGTCAGCACGACTGCGCGAAACGTCTCGATATGCCGCAATTTCATGCCTGACTTCGTCTCCGTGTCCCGCCCGCCTGCGCACTGGCGCGGCCGACCCTATAGCCAAAAGACATATGCTGCCTCAAAACCGCATAGGTTAGCGAATTTTCTCCCTCTACACTGCGTAGCAAAGGCTGTGCAGAAGACCCGCCACGAGGCGCTCGCCACGTGTCGCAATTTTTTCCCGCCTTGCTTTCCATCAGCTTTTCGTCGTTATCTATCGTCATGCACATTGGAGTTATCGGGGCAGGCATCGTCGGCCTCGCCAGCGCGTATCAGTTGCTTCGCGCAGGCCACGAAGTCACAGTTATCGACGCGGCACGCGACGGCGGTCTGGGGACCAGCTTCGCCAACGGCGGTCAGTTGAGCTATGGCTATGTGTCGCCCCTCGCCGCCCCCGGTGTGCTCTCGCAACTGCCCTCGCTGCTGTTCTCCGGCACCGGGCCGCTGCGGATCAAGCCGTCGCTCGATCCGGATTTCTGGCGCTGGTCGCTGGCCTTCGTCAAACATTGCAACGCGCAGGCGAATGCCAGCTCGACGCTGCGACTGCTCTCGCTCGGCTTGCACAGCCGCGAGGTGATGCTGGAGTTTCTCGCCCAGGAAGCGGGAACGTTCGACTACCGCCTGAGCGGCAAGCTCGTGGTGTATCGCGACGCGAGCAAGCTCGCCGCCGCAGAGCGCTCGCTTGAAATGGCCAATGGCCTGGGCTACACGCAACGGCGTGTCGATGCGGCCACCTGCGTCACGCTGGAACCGGCGCTGAACAAGATCGCCGGGGAGTTGGCGGGCGGCATCCACACGCCAGGCGAAGGTACCGGCGACTGCCAGATGCTGTGTAAGGAACTGATGCGTCTGATCGGCGCACATGAGTGCGGCACGCTGCTGTTCGAGCGCGAAGTGACGGGATTCGATGTGCGCGGCAACACCGTTCGTGCCGTCCGCACACGCGCTGGCGACATTCCGGTCGATGCCTGCGTCGTCGCCAACGGTCTGGCCGCCGTGCCGCTGCTGCGCGCCGTGGGCGAGCCGGTGTCGATGTATCCGCTCAAGGGCTACAGCCTGACGTATCGCGGCGCACCGGCCGACGCCCGCCCGCAGGTCTCCGTCACGGACGCCGACAATAAAGTGGTCTACGCGAGCCTCGGCGAGCATCTGCGCGTGGCCGGGATTGCCGATCTTGTGGGCTACGACTACCGCATCGTCAAGCATCGTATCGATGCGCTGCGCACGCTCTCGACCGGGTTGTTTCCGTCGTTGCGCGGCACGCCGGCACCGCTGGAATGGACCGGCATGCGCCCGTCCACGCCGCACGGCAGACCGGTGCTCGGACGTGCAGACAAGGTGGGCAATCTGTGGCTGAACGTCGGCCACGGCGCACTGGGTTTCACGTTGTCGATGGGGGCTGCACGCGCCATCGCCGACGCCATCGACGGCAAGCGTCCCGCCGTCGATCTTGCAGGGTTTGCCCGGCTGGCTGCATGAGCGATGAGGCTGGACCATAGCGTGCCAGCCGGATAACACGTTCGTACGCCAGTGCGCTGCGGCATCACTCCCACGGGGACCGATGGGGGAAGTATCGGGTTGTATCTGTGTTTTCGGTGTTTGAGGCTTTTGACATTCCAACGGCACGGACCACCGTGCCACCACTTCCGATAGGACAAGAGACCATGAAGAAGCTGTTTGCTCCCCTGCTGCTCGTCAGCGCTGCTGCCGCCCTGTTCGCGCACACCGCGAGCGCACAGGAACTCACTGGCACGCTCAAGAAGATCAAGAACGACGGCGTGATCGCCCTCGGCGTGCGCGAATCGTCGATTCCGTTCTCGTACTCGGACAACAGCGGCAAGACGATCGGCTACTCGCAAGAAATCGCGCTCAAGATCGTCGACGCGGTCAAAAAAGACCTGAACATGCCGAATCTGAAGGTCACCGAAACGCCGATCACGTCGCAAAACCGTATCGCGCTGATGCAAAACGGCACGATCGACCTGGAATGCGGCTCGACCACCCACACGTTCGAGCGCGCCAAGCAAGTCGGCTTCTCGCACAACATCTTCCTGTACTCGATCAAGATGATCGCCAAGACGGGCTCGGGCATCACCGACCTGAACAGCCTCAAGGGCAAGACCATCGCGACGACGGCCGGCACCACGGCTGACCGCATTCTGTCGGGCAAGAAGGGCGAAATCGGCTTCAACCTGATTCAGACGAAAGAACACTCGGACGGCTTCCTGACCGTCAAGCAAGGCCGCGCTGTCGCATTCGTGATGGACGAACCGCTGCTCTACGGTCAGCGTGCCGCCCTGTCGGCCGACGAAGCGAAGGGCTACGAAGTTGTCGGCCCCAACCTCCAGTTCGAAAACTACGCCTGCATGACGCGCAAGGACGATCCGGCGTTCACCAAGGTCGTGAACACGGTCATCGCCGACATGGAGAAGTCGGGCGAAATGGAGAAGCTGTACAACAAGTGGTTCACGCAGCCGGTGCCGCCGAAGGGTCAGAACATGAACTACCCGATGACGGCTGAAATGCGCGCCATGTTCAAGGATCCGATCACGAAGGCTTACGACTGATCCTGACGGCGTGTGCGTTGTGCGGGGACCACGGTCCCCGCACAACGCAATCCCGTTTTTTGCAGTTCCCGCAGATTCACCACCCTCATGAACTCGCACGCCACACTCGGCATTCTCGGCGGTATGGGCCCCGCCGCCGGTATCGACCTCTGCCGCAAGATCGTCGATCAACATCCGGCCAACCGCGATCAGGATCACATCCCGTTCATTCTGTATTCGGTGCCACAGATCCCCGACCGGACCGAAGCCCTGCTGCGCGACGGCGCCTCGCCGCTCGACGGCATGCTCGACGGCGTACATGCGCTGGAGCAATCGGGCGTCGGCTGCATCGCCATCGCGTGCAATACCGCCCATGCCTGGCTCGACGCGCTGCGTCATCGCACCCGTCTGCCGGTGCTCGACGTGGTCGAAGCGGTCGCTGGCGAACTGTCCACTTGTGTCGCCCCCGGCTCACCCATCGGCCTGATGGCGACCGAAGGCACCCATCACGCCAACGTCTACCGGCCACGGCTCGAAGCGTTGGGTTACCGGTTTGTCTCGGCAAGCGACCCGCTTGCGCACCAGACGCTCGTGAACGAGGGTATCCGGCTCACCAAGGCCGGGGAAATTCGTCGCGGCGGTGAGGCGCTTGCAATGGCCATGGAGCAGTTACTGGCGGCCGGCGCACAACGCGTCATTCTCGGCTGCACCGAAATCCCGGTGGCGCTTGCCACGTGTGAAACACCGCTCGGACGATTTGGGCTGGATGCGTCCGCAGCACTCGCCCGCGCGTGCATCGCGTGGTCGCTCGCGCACGAGACGCAGGCGCGCGTCTGACTCGACATCGACGGCGCGCGCGCCGTCTACCGATTCTCAATTTTCCGGCGTGACTCTCATCCGCCGCGAATTCATGGCACAGCGAAGCACTGCGGGGCTTGTGCGGCTGTTGCGATGTTGCATCGCAATGATAAAAATCCACGATTGCGGTGCCCTCAAGTCGCTCGCGCTTGGGTAGACTGGCGCACGCACGACGATCGCGCCGGGGTTGCACCGGCGGCATGGAGGTGAACCGGGCGGACGATTCGGGTCGTACGTAGACCGAACGCCACCGACCTCGCAGGAAAAAATCCTGATCGTCTTGTAGGAAAAAATCCAACACGGGAATTCGGACGGAAAGCGGCGTGAAACGGGGGTAAAACGGGGGTTGAGGCCATCAAAATCGCTGGCGTCTTTAGCTATAATGGCCCACAATCCATCGGACACCCGCCGGACCAAGGTCCGGCCATGAGCGCGTTTGCCTGAACAGGGAAGCACATGAGCGGCAGCGCGCTCGACGTGATGCATGTACAGACAACAACAATGAGTTCAGATCGACTCCCAGCCGGTGTGCCTTTGGTCGAACCTTCGACCCTGGCACCGGCAATCGCCGAGGCCAATGCCACGGCGCCGGCCCCGGCATTGTCCCGGGCGCTGGTCGAGCTGACCGGCGGACTATCGGCACACGTAGGTGCCGATGGCCGTTTCCTTTTCATTGCCGAAGCCTCCCTGCGCCTGCTCGAGTACTCGCGTGAGTACATCGACCACGCCACGCTCTTCGAGCTGACCGGTATCGAAGACGTTCCCCTGCTTCAGGACGCCTTTTCCGCAGCCCAGACCCTCGGCCCTCAACAGTGCACCGTGCGTTTGCTGCGCGGTCTGACCGACCGGGTCTGGATGCGTCTGCGCATCGCCCAGTACACGCCCCGCATCGCGGGCGCGAGCGCGTCGTTCCTGGTGCACGGCGAAGACATCACCGCCTTCAAGGAAAACGAAGCACGCCTGTCCGATCTGGCGGTGCGCGATGCAGTGACCGGGCTCGGGAATCGTCAATATATTCAGCAGTGCATCGTAGAGACGATCCAGCATGCGCGTGAAGGCGGCCCGAACTTCGCCGTCGCCCTGCTCGATCTGGACGGTTTCAAGAAAGTCAACGACTCGCTCGGCCACGACGTGGGCGACCAGTTGCTGCGCGACGCGGGCCAACGTCTGATCGCGCAGATTCGCGAGACGGACATGGCCGCGCGCATGGGCGGCGACGAGTTCGTGCTGGTGCTGCCCGGCTGCGACAACGAACAGGCGCTCGGCGGCATCATGAAGCGACTGCTCTCGGCGGTGCAGCAACCGTTCCAGGTCGGCGACCAGTTGCTGCACCTGACGACCAGTATCGGTGTTTCGTTTTACCCGCAACACGGCGACTCGGCCGGCCTGCTCATCAAGCACGCCGACGCCGCCATGTATTGCGCCAAGGATCGCGGTCGCAACGGCCTGTTCGTCTACACGGACGATCTGGGTGACTTGCACCGCAAGGCGTTTTCGCTGGAATCGGCGATGTTCGAGGCCATTCACAACGGTGAATTCAGCCTGCATTACCAGCCGATCTGCGACCCGATTTCGCTGGACGTGAAGGGTGTCGAAGCGCTGATGCGCTGGCATCCGGCGCTCGGTCCGGTCTCGCCTGCCGAGTTCATTCCGCTGGCCGAAGCCAACGGTCTGATCAACTTGCTGGGCGGCTGGGCACTGCGCGCCGCGTGCATGCAGCTCGCGCGCTGGGATCGCACCCGGCTCGACGGGATCTACATGTCCGTCAACGTCTCGGCACAACAGTTTCACCATCCGTCTTTCCCGAGCCTCGTGTGGCAGGCCATTGCCGACTCCGGCGTGGAAGGTCACCGCCTTGTGCTCGAAATTACCGAAAGCGTGCTCATGCGCGACCCGGAGCAGGCCAATCTGGTGCTGCGCGAGTTGCAGACGCTGGGCGTGCGTTTCGCCGTCGACGACTTCGGTGCGGGGTATTCGAGTCTCGGATACCTCAAGCGTTTCCCGCTCTCCGCGCTCAAGATCGACCGCAGTTTCGTCAAAGACATGCCCACGTCACCGAACGACCGTACGATTGTGACGGCAGTCCTGGGACTGGCACGCGAGCTGGGTCTGTCGGCGGTGGCCGAAGGGGTCGAGACGGAAGAACAACGGCAGATGCTGATCGATCGCGGCTGCCATTCCATCCAGGGCTGGCTGGTATCGAAGGCCCTGCCTGCGGGAGAACTGGAGGCGGCCTTTGCGAGCGGGCGTCTCAACGTGGATGCCGGCCACTGACCGGACAACCCCGCTACCATGAGCCTGACCAAAGAAAAAACGCTCGAATTGTTGTGGCAGCGCATGGCCGAGCGCGGTGACTTTCCGTCGCTGCAACGCTCGGTTACGGGCATCGTGTCTGCCATGCAAAGCGAGAACACCAGTACGGCCGACCTCGCGTCGTCCGTGCTCTCGGATTTCGCCCTCACCCAGAAAGTGATTCGTCTGGCCAACTCCGCCATGTATGCGCCGTTCGGCTGCAACGTGACGACGGTCTCGCGAGCGATCATGATTCTGGGCGTCGACACGATCGGCCACCTCGCCCTGAGCCTGAAGCTGCTCGAAGGTTTCGGCGAAGTCGCCGCACGTCGCGACGACATGGCGCGCGAACTGGCTCGCGCCACGCTGGCGGGCGCTTTCGCTCGCGACATTACGGCCAAAAACGGGATTCGCGACGGTGAAGAAGCCGTCGTCTGCACGCTGCTGCATCACGTGGCGCGCTTGCTGGTGACGTATTGCTTCCCGAACGAATGGGTTGAGATTCAGGAAATTGCCGCCGAGCAGGGCATCAGCGACAGCGACGCCTGCGAGCAGGTGCTCGGCATCACGTTCCCCGAACTGGCTGAGTCCGCCGCCCGCAAGTGGGGCTTGCCGGAGTCGATTGCGACCAGCATGCGTCCGATCGATCTCGAAGGCGACGCCCCGCTCTCGCACGCCGACTGGTTGTGCGCCGTGGCGAACATGTCCAACGAGATGGTGACCGAGCTCACGCGCGGCGCAGATCCCGAGCGCCTTGCCGAACTCGCCGAGCGCTATGCCGACCGTCTCGCGCTGGACATCAGCGAGGTGGTGTCGGTCGGTGAAGAGATGGCGCGCGACACGAGCCATCAGGAATTCATCGCCATCAGCACGGGGGCATCGAACACGCGTCAGCCGCCGGCAGGCAAGCCGCTGGATTCGGCGCGACGTCTGGCCGACGGACTTTCCGAAGTGCGCGCCGCCACCGGCGAGACCGATGCCGTGGGCCTGCTCAACCTGACGCTCGAAGCGATCCTTCAGTCGCTAGGCTTCGTGAACTGTGCGGCCTTCGTGCGTTCGCCCGCGAGCAAGGTCTTCGAAATGCGCTTCGGCATTGGTCGCGAGGTACAACCGTTGCTGGGCCTGACCTTCCCCGAAGCGTTCGAGCCGGACGTCTTCCATCTCGCGCTGACCAACGGCCGGGCGATCCTGATCGACAATGCCCGCGAGCCGCGCATCGTACCCCGCATTCCGCTATGGCATCGTCAGCATTTCTCGAACGTGAAATCGTTCTTCCTGCTGCCGGTTCGCCAGCGTAACCAGACCGTGGCGCTGCTCTACGGCGACTGGGGCGGCGCATTGTGTGCGGGCGGCATCGGGGCCAAGGAAATGGAGTTCCTGCATTACATGGGGGAGGAGATTTCCAGCAAGCTCGAAAGCGTGGCGCAGCAAAACGCCGCGAGCGGCACGAATGCGGCCGACTCGCTCGCTCGCAGACCGTCGGGCACCACCGGGCGCTGACAACGACACCGGACAGCCTCACCAACGCCCGCCTGACAATTGTCGGCGGGCGTTTTCACTTTCAACTTCGCTTTCCATCCTCCCCTTTCCGACGCACGCTACAGACACCAAGATGTCGCCGGGATGATGTCCCCGGTGTCTCGGCGTTTCATACGTCAGACGCAATCTTTGGTATTGCAAATCCGATATGTGAAGAGACGTCGGTCCACTGGCGCCCCTGCGGTACTGGACATTTTGCATACGGGCGGTCGCCTGCGCGCCGGTAACATCGTCGCCTCCGACGGCCCGCCGCCCCTTGCCGTACAAGGCTTTCGCGCATTCGAACATCGCCGTAAGAACTCAGGCGTACTATGTCGCCAGACCGCAGTTTTTCTCCACGACTGCGCGTCGGTCACTGGTCGTCTGTCGCCCGTCGTGAGACCGGGCGTTTTTTGACACGACTCGCTGCGCCCCGGTAAAAAATTTACGCTCGGTTTCGCCAAGCAAATCATTCGTACCGTCGGACCAGGAGAAGACATGACGCAATCTGCTGCTGCACCGGTACATCCGGTCGACGAGCGCCTGCCGCTCCCCAAGTTGTTCACGCTGGGATTGCAACACGTGCTGGTGATGTATGCGGGGGCGGTCGCAGTACCGCTGATCATCGGCGGCGCCCTCAAGATGTCGGTCGATCAGATTGCGTTTCTCATCAACGCCGACCTGTTTGCGTGCGGTATCGCCACGCTGATTCAGACGCTCGGCCTGTGGATCTTCGGTCTGCGTCTGCCGATCATGATGGGGGTGACGTTTACTGCTGTGACGCCGATGATTGCCATCGGCACGAATCCCGACCTCGGCTTGCTCGACATTTACGGCGCGACGATTGCCGCCGGGATCATTGGCATTCTGATCGCGCCCTACATCGGCAAATTGTTGCGGTTGTTCCCACCTGTGGTGACAGGCACCGTGATCACGGTGATCGGCATTTCGCTCATGGGCGTGGGCATCAACTGGGCGGCCGGCGGCTTCGGCAACCCGGACTTCGGTAATCCGCTGTATCTGGGCGTGTCGTTTGCGGTGCTGCTCTGCATTCTGTTCATCACGAAATACGTCCGCGGCTTCTTCTCCAACATTGCGGTGCTGCTGGGGATTCTGTTCGGCACGATGGTGGCGATTGCGCTGGGCAAGGTGTCGTTTGCGGGGGTGTCGGAAGCCCCGTGGTTCGGTTTCGTCATGCCGTTCCATTTTGGCGTACCGCGCTTCGATCCGATAGCCATCGCGACGATGACGCTCGTGATGCTCGTGACGTTCATCGAATCGACCGGCATGTTCCTTGCGGTGGGCGACATCGTAGGGCGTCCGGTCGATCAGAAGACGCTGGTGCGCGGATTGCGTGTCGACGGTCTCGGCACCGTGATCGGCGGCATCTTCAACACGTTCCCGTACACCTCGTTTTCACAGAACGTAGGACTTGTCGGCGTGACGGGCGTGAAGAGTCGCTGGGTGTGCGCGATGGGCGGGTTGATTCTGATCGTGCTGGGATTGTTTCCGAAGGTGGCCCACGTGGTGGCGTCGGTGCCGCAATTCGTGCTGGGCGGCGCGGGTATCGTGATGTTCGGCATGGTGACGGCCACGGGCATCAAGATTCTGTCGACGGTGGATCTGTCGAAGAACCGCTACAACCTGTACATCATTGCGATCAGTATCGGTGTGGGGATGATCCCCGTGGCGTCGGACAAGTTCTTCATGAAGCTGCCGCACGCGCTCGCCCCGTTCTTCCACAGCGGCATTCTGCTCGCTTCGATCAGCGCGGTCCTGCTCAATGCCCACTTCAACGGTCTACGTAGCGAAGAGGAAGCGAACGCGCTCGCGCAGGAAGCGGGCAAACAGGCGGATGCTGCACATTGATGGATGATGTGACACCAAGACCACGAAGAACGCATTACCAGCGTGTAAGGATGCTGACCGGCGCATGACCATGCTTCGGTCGGTATCTCACAGGCTGGCCGAGGACACACCATCCTATCGAAATCCGCTTAGTGAAAGTTCCGACTCGAGATCGTGAGTTCTCCGAGCATCGACGAGAGATCGATCAGACGATGTGCGACCAGATGAGTCACGCGCTCCTCGCGCTGCCATACCCCTTCCACCCCCAATAGCGACGACGCGAGCAACTCCTTGCGCTGCGCTTCCACCAGATCGGGCCAGACAATCACGTTGATGACGCCCGTCTCATCTTCCAGCGACACGAAGACCGTGCCATTGGCCGTGCCCGGCCGCTGTCGTCCCGTCACGATGCCGACGGTGCGCACACGTCGTCCATGCACGCCCTCGGACTGCAACTCCTTTGCCGTGCGCACCCGCATCTTGTTCAGCTTCTCGCGCAACAGCATCAGCGGGTGACGCCGAAGCGTCAGCCCCGTACTCGCGTAATCGGCCACGATGTCCTGCCCCTCGGGCATCGGCGGCAGCGCCACCTGCTCGTCCATGCTGCCGGGCGCGGCGTCGCGCAAGACGGTTGCGCCCAATAGCGGCGTGGGCGGCTGCCACGCGGCGACCGTCCAGCGTGCCTGACGACGTCCGCCCAACAACGCCGACAGTGCATCTGCGGCAGCCAGCGCATCAAGATCGCGGCGCGATAGTGCGGCTCGGGCGGTGAGGTCGTCGATATCGGTAAAGGGCCGTCGACGACGTGCCGCTTCGATGGCTTGCGCCCCCTCGGCCGATAAGCCCTTGACCAGCGACAAACCCAATCGCACCGCCGGACGGCGTGCCTCCCCATATCGGGTGATCCTGGCCTCAGGACGTGACTCGACATCGCTCACGCACACGTCCACCGCCCGAACTTCGACACGATGCCGACGCGCATCCTGCACCAGTTGCGACGCCGAATAAAATCCCATCGGCAAACTATTGAGCAAGCCGCACAGGAACATCTCCGGCGCGTGGCACTTGAGCCACGCACTTGCGTAGGCGAGCAACGCGAAGCTCGCTGCGTGGCTCTCGGGAAATCCGTACTCGCCAAAGCCTTCGATCTGTCGGCAGATGGCCTCGGCAAACTCAAGCGGGTAACCGTTCTTCAACATGCCGGAAATGATGCGCGTCTGGAATTTTTCGAGACCGCCCTTGCGTTTCCATGCGGCCATCGAGCGACGCAATTGATCGGCATCGCCCGCCGAAAAATCGGCAGCGATCATCGCGATCTGCATCACTTGCTCCTGAAAGATCGGCACGCCCAGTGTGCGTTCCAGCGCTACCTTGATCTCCTCACGCGGATAGACCACTTTCTCTTTCTTCTGCTTGCGACGCAGATACGGATGCACCATCCCGCCCTGAATTGGGCCGGGACGCACAATCGCGACTTCGATCACCAGATCGTAGAACGTCTCCGGTCTCAGACGCGGCAGCATGCTCATCTGCGCTCGCGACTCGATCTGGAAAACGCCCACCGTGTCGGCACGACGAATCATGCCGTACGTCGCCGGATCGTCTCGCGGAATATCGGCAAGCCCGATCGGTGCGCCACGCCACTCCCCTAACAGATCGAGCGTACGGCGCAGTGCGCTCAGCATGCCGAGCGCAAGTACGTCGACCTTGAGCAGCTTGAGCGTCTCGATGTCGTCCTTGTCCCATTGAATGACGTAGCGGTTCTCCATCGCCGCCGGCGCAATCGGCACGAGCCGCGACAGTCGGTCGCGAGCGATCACGAAACCGCCCACGTGCTGCGACAGATGCCGGGGGAAACCGATGAGACGGGCCACCAGATCGGCCCACAACCGCGTCGTCGGCGCGTCAGGCGACAGCCCCTGCGCCGCCATGCGTGCGAGTAGATTCTCCTTGCCGTCCCACCACTGCTGACTCTGCGCCACCTGCTCGACGATAGACAGATCGATGCCCAACGCCCGCCCCGTGTCGCGTACCGCGCTGCGCATGCGGTAACTGATGACCGTCGCAGCCAACGCCGCCCGGTCGTTGCCATACTTCTTGTAGATGTACTGGATGACCTCTTCGCGCCGTTGATGCTCGAAATCCACATCGATATCCGGCGGTTCGTTGCGCTCCTTCGAGAGAAACCGCCCGAACAGCAACTGCACCTCGTCGGGATTCACCGCCGTGATCTCAAGGCAATAACAAACCGCCGAATTGGCTGCCGAACCCCGGCCCTGACAGAGAATGTTCTGACTGCGAGCAAAGCTTACGATGTCGTAGACCGTCAGAAAATACGGCTCGTACTCAAGGTCGCGGATAAGTGCCAGCTCGTTCTCAATGAGCTTGCGCACCTTCAACGGCAAACCGCCCGGATAACGTCGCTTCGCGCCCGCTTCCACCTCCTGACGCAGATACGACTCCGGCGTGTGTCCCACAGGCACCAGTTCTTCCGGGTACTCGTAACGCAGACTACGCAGATCGAAATGACATCGTGAAGCGATGGCAATCGTCTGCGCCAGCGCTTCTTTCGGGTAAAGCCAGGCAAGCCGCAGTCGCGTACGCAGATGCTGCTCGGCATTCGCCGTCAATGCCAGGCCACATGCCTGTACCGGCTTGCCCAATCCGATGGCCGTGAGCGTATCCTGCAACGGCTTGCGCGAGCGCACATGCATAAGCACGTGGCCCGTCGCAACGAGTGGCACGCCGCACTCGGCAGAAATGGCGTGAAGGCGCGCCAGTTGCGCTTCGTCGTCGGCACGATGACGACGCTCCAGCGCCAACCAAACACGCCCTTCGCCAAAGGTCTGCGCTGCCCAGCGAGTCTGCGCCAGCGTACGCTCATCACTCGCGTCGGGATCCGGCACGAGGATGATCAGACAACCTCGCAAACCAAGCAAATGGGCGTGCGCCTTGTCCGGCGCGCTGAAATCCCTCGCATGCAGACGATAGCTGCGATTCGGACCTCGCATACGCCCGAGCGTAATCATCTCGGACAGATTGCCGTAGCCCTCGCGATGCTGCGCGAGGGCTACGAGATGCACCGTACCGAGTGCATCAAGTTCCGAGGCAGACAACACGTCCACTTCGGGCGTCAATCGAAACTCACTCCCCACGATCAGCGACACCAACGGTGGCTCATGCTTGGCCGACTCTGCCAGCGCCCGAACCACACCAGCCAGCGAACACTCGTCGGTAATCGCCAACGCGGTGTAACCCAGATGCACTGCGCGCGCGATCAACTCTTCCGGATGCGACGCCCCCCGTTGAAACGAGAAGTTCGACAGGCAGTGCAATTCGGCATACGCGGGCAGGCTGTCGTCCTCCTGTCCGTGCAGGGCAGAGGGTGCCACATCGGGGGTATCGGCACCGTCGTCGTTGACGGCCAGCCCTTCGGTCGGCCCTTGCCACGGGAGAAAATCGTCGAAATTCATAAAACTGCGTCCCCGTACATCTCAACCGAACAGGCCATGCAAATACCAGGCAGCGTCTGTCCCTTTCACGGGGCGCTCCCGAAATACCCACAGTAACGCCCCCGTCTTGTCCGCCGCGATGAAGTAATCGCGCGTGACCGTGCCCGGCTCCCACCAGCCGGCCTCGATACGCTCCGGGCCGCTCACCAGTTGCAACGGCCCCTGCCGCCATGGACGCTCCTGCTGCATGCTGAGTCGCTGGGGCGCATCGAGCAGCCACGCCGGACGCGGCGGCAGTGCGCTCACGGTATCCGGCAGATGACGGTTCGACGCAGACGTCGCCCCAGCCTCCGCACTCACACCCGCATTCACTCCTGCATTCACTCCATAAGGCACGCTCACGAACGCCGCCTCGGGACGATGATCTCCACGCACCTGCAAACGCCGCACGTGTTCATCTCCCAGACGCGCCGCGACGCGCTCCATCAATTGCACGAAATCCTGTCGCTCGCGCCCCGGCTCGGGCAGCAGCGAACCGCTTTGCGGAACATGCTGTGCCGTCTGCGTGACATCGAGCCGCAATGTCAGCACCGGCGCGACCAACGGAGAACGTGCCAGTCGTTCCTTGCAGAGCGACAGCAAGTGCGCCGGTGCGGCGCTCGCTTCGGCCAGACGGATGTCGAAACGCGTCGGCGCCAGGGTCTCCCGGCCAAGCGGCTCGTGTTCGAGAATCAGCGTCAATGCCTGCGTGGCCAGTTGCCCCGCGGCGAGCCATCCCGTCAGTTGCGCGAGCAGACGGCGCAAGCCGAACAGCAAGACTTCGACGTCGTGCGTGAGCGACGGCAATGGCAACACGGCTTCGAAATGCGGCGGCGCGCGATACCACGCCGGCGCTTCCGGCGCTTCGCCATAGGCGCGAGAAAGCGATGCGGGCAACGCGGCGCCGCAGCGACGTCTCACGCCCGCCGACGGCAGTGCACGCAATTCGCTCAACGTCGCGCAACCGATCTGGGCGAGCCAGTCGAGCCACGGCTGCGCTTCGGGCAGCAACGCCACCGGGAGCGGATCGAGTTGCGCCGGTAGCCCCGCCAATGGCGGCGGCAGCAATGGCTCGGGATGCCACGGCGACGAGGATGACAAGGATGACGACGCCGAAGACGACAGCGATAGCGCCGCCCCGGACGTCGCCCCCGCTGCCGACTTCGTCACCGGCACGATCGAGCGACGTGATGCACGCGACTTCATCGCTGCCTGCATGTCCTGAGACGTCGGCGCATGAGGATCGACGCGTGTCGGCACAGCCAGCGCGGCGCGGGCGAGCAGCGTTGCCGCACTGGCCGTCGCGGCAATACCCAGCGATGCCCGGTGCCCGAGCGACTCGGCACTTTCCAGCACCTGTGCCGCCAGCGACGCCAATCCACCAAACAGACGCAAACTCGGCGCGACGTCGATCAATACACACTGCGGCGCGGCAATCGCCACATCGGGACCAAAACGCAACAACGCCAACGCCAGCGCTTCAAGCGCAAGCGCCTCGGCGGCTTCGTCGCGATCGTGAAACCGCGCCTGTGGCAAGAGCGCGAGAACACCCCCGCGACGCATGCCCGGTTGCACACCCGCCGCCTGCGCCGCCTCGCTCGCCTGCCAGACACGCGACTGCGCCAGCACAACCGTCGTGTCGGCTTGCGCGTCGCTCGCTCCTGCCTGCCCGTCAGCCAGTATGCGCGACGGGAGTGACGTGAGCGGAGAGGCGATCTCGAGCGCCAGACAGGGCAGATGCAGGGCGATCCAGCAGGCCATGCGAGACTCCGGAAGCAGAAACAAAAGACACCGTAGACGGCACGGGTGACGGCGCCGGATCGGGCTGGGCATGCAGCGGCGTTTCGTCGTCTGCGCCCCTTGCCAGCGATTGCGGCGCACGCGTATAGGGCGCAGGTAACGTCAGCCAGAGCGGTTCGGCACGAGGCGGTCCACGACGCTTATGAAACTGCACGCCGAGGCGGCTACCCTCTGCGACGACCAGTCCCAGCCGTAATGGCGCTGCGGACGCGGTCGACACAGCCGCCGGCGGACGCATCACCCAGGTCAGTGTTTCGCCACCGCCAGCAGCCACCTGAAGCCGCCGAAGCTGCTCGGGTGTCGCGGCCGGCAGCCAGGTCAGCACCGCCCCGCAGCACGCACTCCTGAGCGCCTGCTCGGCGCACCACAGCATGTCGCGGTCCTCGGGCTTCATGCCCTGCGCCCCGCGCCGCACCCGGGAGGTACGCGTCGGCCGGGACGCCGGGGACGCCGCATAAGCCGGACGCATCACCACGCTCAACCACCGCAGATCGATGCCCCACCCCGCCAGCGCCGGGGCATAGGGCAGCATCGGCGGTGCAATCACCATGACCGGCTTTCCTGCCTGCGTCAGATCGCGCAACGCCGGTGCCAGCAAACGCCATTCACCGATGCCCGGACGATCGCTCAGCAGTTCCGTCACCGCGCCATGCGGCCACCCCGAGCCAGGCAGCTCGGCGTCGAGCGCGGCGAAACCGGTGGTGTGGCCAGCGCGATGGCAATGCGCCAGCTCACTGGCACGCCATAGCCCGGCAGGCAGAGGGGAGGAAAGCGGCAGGGTCATCATGCGCCCGAATACTGTATAAATATACAGTATAGCAGTTCATTTGCCGTCGACAGCATCTTCATGGCCGCCTCATTACACCAATCGCGCTTGCGGGCAAACGCCGGCCCGGCTAACGTGAGCGTCATTGCACGCACCCCACTCCTCATGCCGCTCCCGACCACTGCCACCGCTCCCTTCTGCCCCTCCGAGGTCAAAGGCAGCATCGTCATCGACGCGCGTCAGTCGCGCTGGACCAAACTCAAACGCTTCGCCGGCCCCGGACTGCTCGTCGCCATCGGCTACATGGATCCCGGCAACTGGGCGACGGACATTCAGGCAGGATCGCAATTCGGTTACTCGCTGCTTTGGGTCGTGGCGCTCTCGAGTCTCGCCGCCATCTTCCTGCAGATGCTGGCAGCGCGTCTGGGACTGGTCGCCGGACGCGATCTTGCGCAGGCCAGCTACGAACGCTACGGCCGCACAGGCCGTTTCGTCCAATGGATCACGGCCGAAATTTCCATCATTGCGTGCGATATCGCCGAAGTGCTCGGCTGCGCACTGGCCTTCAAGCTGCTGCTGGGCGTGCCCATCGCGTGGGGGATCGTGCTCACCGCGCTCGACACGATGATCGTGCTGGGACTACAGGGCAAAGGCTTCCGTCAGATCGAAGCCATCGTTTTCGGATTGATCGGCACGATGGCGTTCTGTTTCATCGCGCAGGTCGCGATGGTGCCGCCCGACTGGCACGCGGTGGCCGCGGGTCTTGTCCCGGGCGCACCCAGTCACGACCGGCGCGACGCCATCGTACTGGCGCTGGGCATCGTCGGCGCGACGATCATGCCGCACAACCTGTACCTGCACTCTTCCGTCGTGCAGACCCGGCGGGTCGTCGGCGGCAAGCGCGGCGACGTGCACGACACACTCGCGTTAGTGCGCATCGATACCTGGGTCTCGCTGCTGATCGCCATGTGCGTGAATGCGGCCATTCTGATTCTTGCTGGCTCTGTCTTTCATGCCAGCGGTCAGACCAACGTCACCGATATCGAGCAGGCGTATCAGTTGATTACGCCGATTGCAGGGGGTGCGGCCGCCTTTATGTTCGGCATCGCCCTGCTCGCTTCGGGGCAAAGTTCGACACTGACGGGCACCATCGCCGGGCAAGTCATCATGGACGGCTTTCTGCACATGAAGATTCCGTGCTATCAGCGTCGGCTGATTACGCGCGGACTCGCGCTCGTGCCCGCGCTCATCGGGGTGCTGTGGCTTGGCGACGGCGCGGTGGGCAAACTGCTCGTGTGGAGTCAGGTGCTGCTCAGCCTGCAACTGCCGTTTGCCATGTGGCCGCTCATTCGCTCGGTCAGCGATGCGCGCGTGATGAATGGCAATACGATCGGGCGCCCCACACAAATGTTCGCGTGGTGCCTTTTTGCCGTCATCACTGCGACCAATCTGTTGCTGATCTTCGGGCTGGACTGAGAACGATCTGCTTGGCGCGGGGTATGTAGGACATGCGTAGGCCTCGCAACGCATCAATAGCGCGTGCTACCATCAGCACCCCTTACCAACTCTTACTACAAGCAATTTCAAATAGGTAAGGGCTTCGGATGTCCGCATCGGAACGATGCCTCGACGCATCGTCCAGCGGGTGACAACACACTCAGGGGTATCACCGTGCAGAAAAGGAAGTCCAGCATTGCGCTGCTCAGCGCTGCCATGCTCGCTATGGCCGTGCTCGGCGGTTGCGCCACCGAAAGCTCGCGTACCGTGGAAGTCGCCAAGGTTGAGAGTGCAAGCCGTCCGTACGTTGGCGTGCGCACGCCGATCGCTGTCGGCAAGTTCGACAACCGTTCCGCGTACATGCGCGGCGTTTTTTCCGATAACGTCGATCGCCTCGGCAGTCAGGCCAAGACGATTCTGATTACCCATCTGCAACAGACCCAGCGCTTCAACGTGCTCGACCGCGACAACATGGCCGAGATCCGTCAGGAAGCCGACATCAAGAAGACGCAACAGACGCTCAAGGGCGCCGACTACGTGATCACCGGCGATGTGGTCGAGTTCGGCCGCAAGGAAGTGGGCGACAAGCAACTCTTCGGCATTCTCGGCCGTGGCCGCGAGCAGATCGCTTACGCAAAGGTCAACCTGAACGTGGTCGATATCGCCACGTCGGAGGTTGTCTACTCGAGCGGCGGCGCGGGCGAATTCGCGCTCTCCAATCGCGAAGTCATCGGCTTCGGCGGCACTGCGGGCTACGACTCCACGCTCAATGGCAAGGTGCTTGACCTCGCCATGCGCGAAGCCGTCGACAAGCTCGTCGCCGGTATCGAGAGCGGTGCCTGGAAGCCGGGCAAGTAAGCGCACCGACACCCTTTTTTGCCGCATGCCGTAGCGCGTGATTCGTCACGTGCTCGACCTTGCACGTCACAGGCAAGCGCGTACCGACGCGCAGGTACCGAACGTGCAGGTCTCGGCATGCCCGTCAGGACTTCTATCGTCATGAATCGCACATTCTCGTCCGGTCGCATCGACCGCATGGACGGCATCAACCGTTATGGTCGGATCGCCGTCGCAGCCATCGCCGGCAGCGTCATCCTCGCACTCTCCGGCTGCGCCACACCACCCAAGCCGCTGTACGACTGGGAAGGCTACCAGCCGCAAGTCTACGAATACTTCAAGGGCGAATCGAAGGAAGCCCAGATCATTGCGCTGGAGCGCGATCTGGAGAAGATCAAGGCATCCAATCACGCTGCGCCCCCCGGGTATCACGCTCACCTCGGCCTGCTCTACGCCTCGGTCGGCAAGTCCGACAAGATGGTCGAAGAGTTCCAGACCGAAAAGCAACTGTTCCCCGAATCGGCCAGCTACATCGACTTCCTGCTTAAGAACAAGACCACGGAGGCCAAGCAATGATCGCCCGACTCTGCAAATGGATAGCGGTCGCTGCACTGGCCGCTGTGATGACCGGTTGCGCTGTGCATCAGGCCAAGCCGTATGACTACACTGCGTTCAAGGAAAGCAAGCCGAAGTCGATTCTGGTGCTGCCGCCGCTGAACGAGTCGCCGGATATCGACGCGACCTACAGCGTGCTCTCGCAAGTGACGGTGCCGCTGGGCGAAGCCGGTTACTACGTGATGCCGGTGACGCTGGTCGACGAGTCGTTCCGTCAGAACGGTCTGACCGTCGCCGGTGACATCCATCAGGTCAGCCCGGCCAAGCTGCGTGAAATCTTCGGTGCGGACGCTGCGCTCTACATCAAGATCAATCAGTACGGCACGAAATACATGGTGCTCGACAGCGCTACCGTCGTGACAGTCTCGGCCGAACTCATCGATCTGCGCAACGGTGCGAAGCTGTGGAGCGGCGCAGCCAGCGCGTCGAACAATGAGGGCAATAACAGCGGTGGCGGCGGGTTGATCGGCATGCTGATCACGGCGGCCGTCAAGCAGATCGTCAACAGCGTGTCGAACGCCGGTTACACGGTCGCAGGCACAGCCAATGCCCGTCTGCTGTCCGCCGGACGTCCCAACGGCATGCTCTACGGTCCGCGTTCGCCGAAGTACGGCACTGACTGACGGGCAATTCGGGAGAAGTCCCGGTCAGTGCCGGGACTTTTCAAGACGCCTTGGAACACGACTGAGACGCGACCCACGTCACCGCGAAGTCCAGCGCTTCACGGCGACGTGCCACACTGGGCAGATCGCACACTGTCACCTATAGTGGTAACGCATGACGCGGTCGGCATTCCCGACCGCTCATCGCCCGGACCGATAGCGACACCCGCCGCAGCGCGGGGACAAAAGTGTCAGACGATGCGCCCGTCAGGTGTGCGCCTCGTCGGCTTGCGTATGTGTCGGCAAGCCTCGTCCGGGAGTCATCATGGTTCACCGCTTCGCTTCTTCTATCCCCCAGTCCCCTCGCATCACCGCCCTCGCCGCGATCGCAGCCCTTCTCTGGTTGCCCGGACTCGCCGCCGCCGATCCGATGCATCTCTCCGACATCAAAAACGCCAACGGCCAGCAACTCAGTGTTGACGACTTGCGTTCGCTAATGCCCGGCGCTCACATCACTAACGTTGTTCAGAACGGCAGCACACGCAAGTGGATCAACGAGTCCGGCGGATCGCTCAATGCAACGAGCGATAACAAAGGCAACATCGGATCGGGTGGACGCAGTGTGCAGGTCGCGCATGCGACCGGCACCTGGTCGGTCAACGACAACGGCTCGTATTGTGTGAATCTGGAATGGCGAGCACTCACCGAAAACTGGTGCCGCTTCATGTTCAAGGTGGGCGACAAATACTACGGCGTCACTTCTCTGGCCAACGGTGCGGCGATCGCGACCGAGTTCAGCATCGAGAAATGACCCGTCCAGCAGGCGGACAAAAAACGCCCCGGGCTGCAAACAGCACCGGGGTGCGACTGCTCGCTGCGATTTCCGTCGTCAGCGAGGCAGTTGAGGTCGCCAGGACCGACGCGGCATCTCAATTCGGCGAACGTTTAACAATAGGAATGATTATCAATACGCTTTCTAAAGATAACGGATCAGGTATCTGAGAATCGGGCGGCGACTTGAGGGCACATCAGTTGCGAATCAAGCGCTCATAAGGGTGAGGCCAGCCCTTGAGCACAGCCGTGCTGATCCACTCACTGAACCGTTGAGGAAGACCTATCAGTTTCAAGTCGGGAAGGGAATGAAGGAAGGCGGATGGCCGACAGCAAGGGACATGCGACGACGCGATGGCGATGCCGTAAACGACAAAGCCCGCCAAAGTGGCGGGCTTGTGTGGCCAATCCCGGAACAGCGGGAATGGCATCCGGACTCACGGTTGGGCGCCGTCGCACGTCATCACAACGATGACGGGAATCGCCCGATAAGACGATCGACTTGCCTGGTTGCGCCAGCAGCGACCGCTCGTCCGGAAGGACTTCTGACTTGCTTAGTAACCGGCGGTTTCAAGCGCGCGGATACGGTGTTCCAACTCAATGATGTCCTTCGACTCAGCCAGGAATGCTTCACGACGACGGCGCTCAGCAGTTTCAAACCAAGTGTTCACGACTTCAAACAGGGCGGCAAACATGACGTTTCTCCAATTCATTAGTGTGCTGCATCGCAGCAGTGCTTCGCATTATATAGGGTTTTCCCGTTAAGGGTTAGCCCCTATATGTGAAAAACCGACAAATTCTGCTAGAGCGCCACTTCGAATGCACTCAATTCCAATAAATTTATTTAAAAATCAATAACATAGAAAAAAACAACAGCATCAAAATGACCCACTGCGGCATGCCGCCGCACTGCGCAATCAAAATTCGAACGACAAAAAAAGCGCCGCTGTTGCGGCGCGTCATCCCGAAAAAAAGCTTGTCATGCGACGGATCCATACCGTCACATGACTGTCGCGACCTCGGTATCCTTACGGCACGTGGCGTGCGACCTGGGCGTCACCGTCGCCTACCGCCCCGCCGGTGGATGTCCCTGTGGTCGAAGTCGTCGGCACGGTGCCCGATTGTGGCGCGGTGCCGCACGCGGCCGCTGCATTCGTCGCGCAATCGCTCTTTGCGCCCAAATTGTCGGACAGATCCGCCGATGCCAGCCCTTCCAGAATCGGGCAGTCAGGGCGGTCGTCGCCGTGGCAATGCATCGCAAGATGCGAGAGCGTGTCGCGCATGGCGACCAGTTCGCCGATGCGCTGGTTAAGTTCGTCCACATGGGACTGCGCGAGCGCCTTCACCTGCGCGCTGGAGCGGCCCCGATCCTGCCAGAGCGCCAGCAGCTGGCGAATCTGGTCGATGCCGAAACCGAGCCGACGCGCCTGACGAATGAACCGCAGCAGATGCAGATCCTGCTCGCCATATCGCCGGTAACCTGCCTCGGAGCGAGGGCTCGGAGGCATCAGGCCGATACTCTCGTAGTACCGGATCATCTTGGCCGTCACGCCGCTGGCCTGCGCCGCTTGTCCGATGTTCATGGCTACCTCACTGGGGGGAACGAGGGTTGAACGACGGGAGAGAGGAACCGTTCATGTCCTTCTCGGTATCCGACGGCACGAGTCGGGCACTGATCGGCGCATGATCGGAAATCCGTGACCAGGGGCGCCCATGCAAGACTTGCGCCCCTTCGATATGAAAGCCGCGCGCATAGATACGGTCAAGTCGCAACAGCGGCAATCCACTCGGAAAACTGCGTGCCGGACGCCCGACACTGTTCTGAAACACCTCCGTCAACGCCAGCTTGTCGGCCAGCAAACGGTCTGCCTGATTACTCCAGTCGTTGAAATCGCCCGCAATGATCAGCGGCGCATCCGCAGGAATGGCATCGGCCACTCGCTCAGTCAACATTTCGAACTGACGCCGACGACCCTGCCCTGCAAGCGACAAATGCACGCAGAGACAATGCAGCGGCTGGGGCAGCCCCGGCACGGCGATTTCACAATGAAGCATGCCCCGCTTCTCGAAACTATAGGTCGTGATGTCGTGATTGTCCGATCTGACTATCGGATAACGACTCAAAATCGCATTGCCGTGGTGCCCGTGCTCATAGACCACATTTCGTCCGTAAGCATGATCGCGCCACATCGCGCCCGCCAGAAACTCATGTTGCGGTTGCACCGGCCAATTGGTGTGGCGCGCCGCGTGGCGCTGATGCATGCCCTGCACTTCCTGCAGGAAGACGAGATCCGGTGCGAGCCCCTCCAGCCCCGCGCGCAGTTCGTGAACGCGCAAGCGGTTGAACGCGGAAAAGCCCTTGTGGATGTTGTAACTCGCAATATGCAGACTATTCATAGGCGGCAGCATTGACTCCGTGCCGGAAGACAGACGATATCACCTAGATGATGTCGCTTTCGGCGAATTTCAAGTCAGGTGGAAATCCGGGCGACGCATTGGAAGGTTGCTTCCAGGACGTCGCCCCTGATCGTTTCATTATGCGCCGTTCACCTTATGCCCGTGGGAACCCTCTCAGACGCCCGCCCGGCGGGCCCCGCCAACGGCATCTGGCTTTCCGGCGCTGCCTGCCGACGTGGATGTCGTCTCCTGATTGGCAGGCCGCCAGCGGCGCAACAACAGTGCATTACTGACGACGCTGACGCTACTGAGCGCCATCGCCGCCCCGGCAATCACCGGACTGAGCATGCCAAATGCCGCGAGCGGAATCCCCACAACGTTGTAAGCAAACGCCCAGAACAGGTTCTGACGGATCTTCGACCACGTGCGGCGGGACACATCGATGGCGTCGGCGACCCGCTGCGGGTCGCCACGCATCAGCGTAATGCCCGCCGTCTGCATCGCGACGTCCGTGCCCGAGCCCATCGCAATGCCGACATCGGCGGCTGCCAGTGCCGGTGCGTCGTTGATCCCGTCGCCGACCATGGCTACGACCGCGCCATCACGTTTGAGTTGCGCGATGACCTCCGCCTTATGCTCCGGCAGAACGTCGGCATGCACCTCATCGAGCCCCAGCGCCGAGGCAACCGCCTTCGCGCTCCCTGCGTTATCGCCCGTCACCATCACACAGCGCACACCCAGCCCGTGCAGGCGGTCGATGGCCGGACGAGCGGTTGCCTTGAGCGTATCGCCGAACGCGAGCAGCCCTAGCAGGCGACCGCTGCGCGCACGCTCATCCGCCACATCATCCGCGCCAGCATTGCCCGTCTCGACCAGCCACGAGACAGTCCGTCCCTCGCCTGCCAACCGCACGGCTTCCGACGCCAGCGCCCCCTGCGAAATACCGAGCTCGTCGAGCAATCGCGCATTGCCCAACTGAAGTGTGTGACGGCCACTTAATGGGCCGCTCACAGCATCCGTGCCCTGCACTTCCTGAATGTCGGCCCGCATGCCGCGTCCCGGCAATGCGGCAATGTCGGACGCGAGCGGCACCGCCGAAGCCAGCCCGGCTTCCTCAGCGGCCGTCGTCACGGCTTTGGCCAGTGGGTGAGAACTTCCCGACTGCACTGCAGCAGACCAGCGCAGCAGCGTGTCGGCGCTCGTCCCTTGCGCAGGCAAATGCGCGACGAGACGCGGCTTGCCTTCCGTGAGCGTTCCCGTCTTATCGAACGCCACGACGTTGATCCGGTGCGCCAGTTCCAGCGCCTCGGCGTCCTTGATCAGGATGCCCTGTCGCGCGGCCGCCCCGGTGCCAACCATGATCGCCGCCGGCGTCGCCAGCCCCAATGCGCACGGGCAGGCGATGACCAGTACCGCGACCGCGTTGAGCAGCGAGACCTCAAGACCGAGCCCCAGCGCCCAACCGGCGATCACCGTCACAACGGCAATCAACACAACCACCGGAACGAAAACCGCCGCCACCCGATCCACGGCGCGCTGAATCGGCGCCTTGCCCGCCTGCGCGTCCTCGACCATGCGAATGATGCGGGCCAATGCCGTATCGGCACCTACCGCCGTGGTTTCCACACGCAATGTGCCTGCACCGTTGATCGAACCGCCCACGACCTTGTCGCCATCGGCCTTGTCGATCGGCAACGGCTCACCAGTCAGCAACGATTCGTCGAGCTGGCTCGCGCCATCGCGGATCACACCGTCGACCGGCACGCGCTCACCGGCGCGCACCACAACCCAGTCGCCCACCTTCACCTGTGACAGCGGCACCGAGACTTCGCTCGCCGCGCCGTGCGGGTCACGCACGACACGCGCCGTCTCCGGACGCAGCGCCGCCAGCGCCCGAATCGCTTCCACGGTCCGCCGCTTTGCCCGCACTTCGAGCCACTTGCCCAGCAGCACCAGCGTAATCACGACCGCCGCCGCTTCGAAATACAGATGCGGCATGCTGCCCGCCGGTGCGCGCCACCACTCATACAGGCTCAGGCCGTAAGCCGCCGACGTGCCCAACGCCACCAGCAAATCCATGTTGCCGCTACCGGCACGCACCGCCTTGTAACCCGCCCGGTAGAAACGCGCGCCCAGCCAGAACTGCACGGGAGTGGCGAGCAGCCACTGCACCCACGGCGGTGGCATCAGATGCACACCGAACGGCTCGACAAGCATGGGCAGTAACAACGGCAACGACAACACTGCGGCGACCGCTACCGGCCACCATGTCGGACCATTTTCCGCCGATGCCGCTTGCGCAGGGTCGCTGACGACCGACGCCTCGTACCCCGCTTTCTCGACGGCAGCACTCAGTACCGCAACATCGACCACCCCGCGCACGCCACGCACCGCCGCGCGCTCGGTCGCCAGATTCACGTTGGCTTCAACCACGCCCGGCACATTGCGCAACGCCTTTTCCACACGCCCCGCGCATGAGGCGCATGTCATGCCGCCGATGGCCAGTTCGAACGATTGCTCCGCAACCTGATACCCGGCGTCGCTCACGGCGGCTTCAACCGCTCCCAGCAGCGCGGCCGGTGCGACATCCGCCGCCGCCTCCACCGCCGCCGTCTCGGTCGCGAGGTTCACATTGGCGCTCGCCACACCGGGCGTGCGCCGCAACGCCTTCTCCACCCGCGTCACACACGATGCGCAGGTCATGCCTTCAATACCGACCGACCAGTTCTGAGTCATTTCTGTGCCTCCAGGAGGACTGTCATCATGCGTCACACCATAGACCTTGCCATGACAGGAAGGTCAAGCACTGTCCGCCAACTTGTTATGCATTCGGGTGGAAACAGCAGCCCCCCGTCATACCTCAACGATAGCGCCACCGGAACCGGCCATGTTTGGGGGACGTCTGACCCGACACGTGATTCCTCTGAAAAAAGCGCTTGAGCTTCCCTCGATGGGAAGGTCTATGATCCATTGACCTGATCAGTGTCACCGTCAACCGAATCGTCATTCAAGGAGAGCAACATGCAAGTCCAAGTCGAAGGTATGAGCTGCGGCCATTGTGTCAAAGCCGTCACGCGTGCGATCACCGAGCTGGATGCCGACGCGAAGGTCAACGTCGATCTGGGTGCTGGCCGTGTAGACGTCCAAAGCGACCTGTCGCCTGCAGAAGTCAGCGCCGCAATCACCGACGCCGGTTACACCGTCAAGGGCACCAGCGCCTGATTGAGTGACGGCTGACCAGCGTCCAATTTGGCCTGTACTTCGTTCCACGGACATCCGACGCACTCAGCCAAGGCCCTCAGCCCGCATCAAACACGGCCACAAGAGGCTCCCTGCGTCTTGTGGCCGATGTGCAATCCCACGCGCCCCGCGCGGCCTTCCCTGCAGACCTCTCCCGCCCTGTGCTACGCTCTGTCTCGCCGCATACGTAATGGTGCCGCGCAATGCGTAACTACCACGCAGTGCAACGCAACGTTCGTACGGCATACACGTCTTCAGGGCGGGGTGAAAGTCCCCACCGGCGGTATGTGACATCGCGCAGTTCGCTGCGTCGTCATGAGCCCGCGAGCGCTTGTCACCGTCGCTTTCGCGACATCGGCAGGGTCAGCAGATCTGGTGCGAAGCCAGAGCCGACGGTCATAGTCCGGATGAGAGAAGATGCGTCGATACCCGCGTGCTATGGGATGCCGTCCCATGGTGACGTCCGTTCGCATGCCCCGAAAACGTTTTTCGCCCGATTGACTTACGCGAGGAGCGTTTCATGTCCACCAGTACCCGCAACACCCAAGCTGTTCCGCAAGACACCGCATCGACCGACGACCTGCATGCCTACCCCGCATTCGCCGACCTGCCGCCGGTGGAAGTCCGTCTGCCCGCTGCGCTCGACGCTATGCGCAAAGGCCGCCCCGTCATTCTGATGGACGACCTCGACCGCGAGAACGAAGCCGATCTGATCGTCGCCGCAGAGAAAATCACGCCCGCCACGATGGCCATGCTGATCCGCGAGTGCAGCGGCATCGTCTGCCTGTGTCTGCCGGACGAGACGCTGCGCCGTCTCGATCTGCCGCCGATGGTCGAGCAGAACCAGAGCCGTTACGGCACCGCCTTTACGGTGACGATCGAAGCGCGTCAGGGTGTGAGTACCGGCGTTTCCGCTGCCGACCGCGTCACCACGATCCGCGCAGCCATCGCCGACGACGCCCAGCCCTCTGACCTCTCACGCCCCGGCCACGTGTTCCCGCTGCGCGCCCAGCCGGGTGGTGTGCTCACGCGTCGCGGTCATACGGAAGGCTCTGTCGATCTGGCAATCCTCGCCGGCCTGAAGCCCGCCGCCGTGTTGTGCGAACTGATGAATCCGGATGGGACGATGACGCGCGGTGCCGATATCGAGCGCTTCGCCAAGCAGCACGATCTGCCGATTCTCACCATCGACGAACTGGCTACCTACCGCCTCAGCCACGCGCAAGCCGCCTGATCGTACGCTGACCTGGTAACCGATAGCGACAGCCCTTGCGGCAACGACGCATCACGTCGTTGCCGCATCACCTCCATCCGGTTCCGGGCATCGGCCTCCACCGATCGCGCCCCATCGTCATCTATCGGTCGACGCTTCCCTCTAAAGCGAAACGCACATCCGGACGCAGCGACTTCTATAATCGCTGACAAGCCGATTGCCTAGCATCATAAAAGTTACGAGGAAGCCGTCATGAGCATCAACCCGGAAACCGCCGCCGTTCTGGCCCAGTGGGAAGCCGACGAAGTCGCCGTGCGTGAGCGCGTCACGCGCAATGGTCCGGCGCGTTATGGCGTCGCGACGCCTTCAGACGTGATCGGCCTGAGCGGCCAGGAAATCTTCGACGCGATGTTCGACGGCAAACTGCCGTTGCCGCCGATCAGCGAGACGCTGGGCTTCATCGCCGTGGAAGTCGCCAATGGCCGCGCTGTATTTCAGGGGCGTCCGGCGCTGCCCTATTACAACCCGCTCGGCTCCATTCACGGGGGCTGGTTCGCCACGCTGCTCGACTCGGCCGTTGCCTGCGCGATCCATTCGACGCTCCCCGCCGGACGCAGCTACACCACGCTGGAACTCAAGACGAACATGGTCCGCGCCCTCACGCGCGACGTGCCTGTCGTGCGCGCCGAAGGCAAGGTCATTCAGGCGGGTCGTCAGGTCGGCATTGCGGAAGGCCGCATCGTCGGGCCTGACGGCACGCTCTACGCCCACGCCACGACCACCTGCCTGATCTTCGACTTCCCGCCGAAGAAGGCGTAAGAAGAAGGCATAAGTCAGGCATCGCGCTAAAGAAAAAGCCCGCCGAGGCAATCCTCGGCGGGCTTTTTGACTTTATCGCGTGATCAACTGTCACGCATCCCTCTGTGCATCAGTGTGACGACGATCCCCCGCCGCCATGCTCGCCATCGGGCTGATGTTCGAGCGTCTCTTTCAGCGCGATCTGAAGCTTGGCGTGCATGCGCACGAACCAGCTACGCATGATGACTGCGAGCACCAGCGTGCCCGCCACGATCAGCACGATCATCTCGGTCGACGGCAAGATGCTCGCGGAGAGCGCTGCCACCAGCAGAATGACGCCCACCATCGCAGCAATCGGCAGAATCTCGGCGACTACGCGACGCACCTCGAAGGTGTAGCGGCCCGTGAGGCTCGGCGGAATCGACAACTCCACCAGCAGCAACGACAGCGACTTGAGCTTGCGGTACACCGCGATCAGGAACGGCAGCGACAGCACCAGTGCCCCGCCCCAGACCACCGCACTTTGCAAACTCGGGTCTGCAACCCACGGCTTCATCAGATCGGCAAGGCGGCGATAGAAGAACGCGCCACCGAGGAAGATCGTCACGACGAGCGCCAGATTGATCGCCACGCTCACCACGATACGACGCACGATGGTAACGAGTGCCGCGCTGTCGCCCGTCAGTTGAATGCTTTGCAGCCACTGCGTGTACTGCCCGAGCACGTAGGACAGACGCCCCGGCATCACGCGGCCCAGCCAGCCGGTAAACGGGTCGGCGCCCTTGATCAGATACGGCGTGAGCAACGTGGTGATAACCGAGACGGCCACCGCAATGGGATAAAGGAAGTCGCTGGTCACTTTCAGCGACAGGCCGAGCGACGCGATGATGAATGAGAATTCACCGATCTGCGACAGGCCCATGCCCACGCGCATCGACGTGCGGCCGTCCTGCCCCGAGAGGTACGAGCCCAGCCCACACGACACGATCTTGCCGATCACCACGGCCACCGTAATCAACAGAATCGGCCACACGTACGTGACCAGTACATGCGGGTCGAGCAGCAGGCCGATGGTCACGAAGAACACCGCACTGAACATGTCGCGCAACGGCGCGACCAGCCGTTCGATGGTGTGCAACTCCCGCGCTTCGGCCATGATCGCGCCGATCAGGAACGCGCCGAGCGCCACGCTGTAGCCCATCTGAATCACGAGCAGGCAGAAGCCGAAGCACAGGCCCAGCACCACGACGAGCAACATTTCGTCGCTCTTGAACTTCGCCACATAGCCGAGGATGCGCGGCACCAGCAGAATGCCCACGACCAGCGACACGACCATGAACAGCAACAGCTTGCCCAGCGTGAAGGTGGCTTCGCCCGCATCGACCTGACCGCTGATGGCGATGCCCGAAAGCAACGCAATCATGCCGATGGCGAGCACGTCTTCCACGATCAGCACGCCGAAGATCAGTTGGGCGAAACGCTCGCGCTTCATGCCGAGTTCGTCGAGCGCCTTGACGATGATGGTCGTCGACGAGACGGCAAGCATCGCACCGAGGAAGATCGAATCCATCGCCTTCCAGCCGAAGAAGCGGCCGATCTCGTAGCCGATCCACAGCATCAGCACGATTTCGGTAATCGCGGCCACGAACGCTGTCACGCCCACCCGGGCGAGCTTGCGCAGACTGAACTCCAGACCCAGCGAGAACATCAGGAACACGACACCGAGTTCGGCAAGGATCCCGATGGTCTTCTCGTCGTGTATCAGAGCGAACGGCGGTGTATACGGCCCGATGATCACGCCCGCCACGATGTAGCCGAGCACGACTGGCTGCCGGAACCGGTTGAAGATGACCGTCACGATGCCTGCCAGCAGCATGATGACGGCCAGATCCTGAATGAAGTCGATGGCGTGATGCATCCGATACGTTCTCCCCGCAGCGCGTTGCGCCGATATTGATGTTCTTGACTCCACGCCGGTGACACGCCGCGTCTCCCCCGGGAGACGCAGCGACAACACGAGACGTGATGCTTGATGAAGGTGGGAAGCCGGCCGTGGGCAGCGTATGAGCTGCTTGCCTGCCGGCTTGATAGACGTTGCGTTCGTTCGCCCGATTCCCTGCAAGTCCGGACGGACCAGCCGCCGAACCCGTTGCTGACGCCCCCGTTTCGAGGGGCTCCGGTTCGGACACCGGAACAGAAAAGCCAACGAACATTCGGCCCAAAACGGGCGCCGAATCAATATACGCGATGGCCTGACACGCGCGCAACCCAAGATTGACGGGGGTTTTCATAAAAAATTCCCGTTTTTCACACCCTCGCACGAAATTTTTTTTCTTGATTTTTGTCTCGCCTCCTTGTGAAATATCACAAAAATATCAATTGAATTTCACTGTGCAATTCCCTGGAGTGGTCGACGTATGAGTTCCTGTTTGTCTTTCACGGTGGCCGGTATCGGCGCTGCCCTTCGTATCGACGTCAATGTCGACACCCTGATCATTGCCGGATGGGCCGGACGCGACCGGCACGCGGTCGAGCACCACATCGCCGAACTGGCGGCGCTGGGCGTGCGCCGCCCGTCGACCACGCCCTGCTTCTATCGCCTCGCCCCCGCCCTGCTGGCTCAGGACGACGCCATCGACGTCGTCGGCGAGACGAGCAGCGGCGAAGCCGAATGCGTACTGGTCCGCCACGGCAACGAACTGCTCGTGAGCGTCGGCTCTGACCATACCGACCGCGAGGTCGAAGCCTATGGCGTCACCGTCTCCAAGCAGGTCTGCGCCAAGCCCGTGGCACGCGAAGCATGGCGTTTTGCCGATGTCGCAGCGCACTGGGATCAGCTGGAACTGCGCTCTTGGGTAACACGTGAGGGCGAGCGGCGTCTTTATCAGGAAGGCACGGTCGCGGGTCTGCTCTCGCCGCAGGAATTGATGGCCAAACTCGGGGCGAACGGCTTGCCCGCAGGCGCAGCAATGTTCTGTGGCACACTCGCTGCCATTGGCGGCGTGGCTGGCGGCGAGCAGTTCGAGATCGAGCTGCACGACCCGGTCCTCGGCCGCACGATCCGGCACCGCTACGCCACGCAGGCGCTGGCGATTGCCGACTGACTGCCCCATCCGATGCCCAACGAGACACTTTTCGAGCCCCGCCAGACGGAAGTCGCGGGCGACGCCCACCGCATGCCGCCTGAGCCGTCGGTGCCTCATGACGGCCGCAGCCTGACCGAGCGCGCCTACGAAGCCATCAAGCACGACATCATCACGTTGCGCCTGCGCCCCGGCGAGACGCTCAACGAAGCGCAATTGATGCAGTCGACGGGACTGGGACGCACGCCCGTGCATCAGGCGATGCACCGTCTGTCACTCGAAGGGTTGTTGGTCATCCTGCCGCGCAAGGGGGCCATGGTCGCCCCCGTCTCGCTGAACGACGCACTTGAAATCATCGATGTGCGCATGGTCAACGAGACGTACTGTGTCGAGCTGGCCGCGCGCGCTGCGACGCCGGAGGATCTCGCCGCCATCGAGGCCGTGCTGGCCCGCTCGCGTGAGGCCATCGCGGCGCGCGACGTCGCTGCCATGATGCGCATCGACCGCGAGTTCCATCTGGCGATCTCGCGCGCGTCGCGCAACCAGACGCTTGCCGAGTTGCTGCGCGGCTTGCACGAGCGCTCGCTGCGCTTCTGGTTTCTCGCCCTGTCGACGCCGAGCCATATGGAAGGCGTCTATGAAGAACACCTTGAACTGTTTGAAGCGCTGGCCGCCCATGACGGCGAACGCGCCCGGCGGGCGATTGCCCGTCATATCGAAGAATTCCGCACCCATATTCTGAAAGCGATCTGAACATGAGCCACGACGCCATCGATCCGCAACGCCCCCTGTCCGACCTCGCCGCCGCGCTCGACGCAGGCCGCACCACCAGCCGCGCCCTCACCGAGCAGGCGCTCGCCCGCATTGCCGATCCGGCCGGTCAGGGGAGTGTCGTCTTCACGCAGGTCGACGCACAAGCCGCCCGCGACGCCGCGGACGGCCTCGACGCCCTGCGCCGCGCCGGCGCTCGTTTGTCGCCGCTGATGGGGATTCCCGTCTCGGTGAAAGACCTGTTCGACGTTGCGGGTCAGGTCACGCGCGCAGGCTCCACGGTGCTCTCCGACGCCGCCCCCGCCACGCACGACGCGCTGGCCGTCGCACGCCTGCGTCAGGCAGGTGCCGTGATCGTCGGTCGCACCAACATGACCGAGTTCGCCTTCTCCGGTCTCGGCCTGAATCCGCATTACGGCACGCCGCGCTCGCCGTGGCAGCGCGACGTCGGGCATATCGCGGGCGGGTCGTCCTCAGGCGCGGCCGCGTCGGTGGCCGATGGCATGGCCGCCGTCGGCCTCGGTACGGACACCGGCGGTTCGATCCGCATTCCGGCCGCGTTCTGTGGTCTGACGGGCTTCAAGCCGACGGCTTCGCGTACACCGCGCGACGGCGCGCTGCCGCTCTCGACCACGCTCGACTCCGTCGGCCCCATCGGCCACTCGGTCGATTGCTGCGCGTGGGTCGATGCGATTCTGTCGGGTAATGTCCCAAATGAAACCCCAGCCGCGCCGCGCGACCTACGCGGCATGCGCTTCGGTGTCTTGACGAATTTCGTACTCGACGGCGCAGAACCCGCCGCGCTCGCCATCTACGAGCGCGCCCTCGCCACGCTCGCCAAAGCGGGTGCAACGCTCGTCGAGTTCAAATTCGCACCGTTCGACACCCTGCCCGCGATCAACCGCTTCGGTTTCTCGCCCATGGAGGCCTACGCCTGGCATCGCAAGCTGCTGGCCGAGCGTGCGCACGGCTACGACCCGCGCGTGCTGGTGCGCATTCGCAAGGGCGAACCGGCAGGCGCAGCCGACTACATCGATCTGCTGAATGCCCGCGCCGCGCTCATCGCAGCGGCGAACCCCGTGTGGCAAAGCTTCGACGCCGTGCTGTGCCCGACCGTGCCACTCACGCCGCCAGCCATCGCACCGCTCGAAGCCAGCGACGACACCTTCACCGCCACCAACGCCCTGGTGCTGCGCAACCCGACGGCCATCAACATGATCGACGGCTGCGCCTTCTCGCTGCCGTGCCAGGGTCAGGGCGAAGCCCCCATCGGCCTGATGGTCAGCGGTGCCGCAGGCGACGACGCACGCCTGTTCCCGGTCGCCCGCGCTATCGAGCAGGCACTGCGCCCAGCCCGCTGAGCGCAATCCTCAACTTGAGGACGATTTCGTACAGAAACGCGCGCAAACGTCCGATTTTTCGGTGAAAAGTTCCGAAAAATCCCGCAATTTTTCATCTCACATGCGAATCGGGCTGGGGTTACAATCCCAGCCCAAGTGCCTGCGGCCCGGCGTCATGCGGGGATTTGCGGGATTCGTGGGATTCGTGATGGCCTACCGCCTGAAGTGAAATGAACGCTCAACTCGACCCGGCTTTTCGCCGCGAACGTCTGCTGTATCTCCTGCTCACCGTGGTTTGCCTCGCCTTGCTGGGCGGTGCGCTGTACTTCCAGTACGTGCTTCACGAAGACCCGTGTCCGTTGTGCATTCTGGCGCGCTATGCGCTTGTACTGATTGCGATCTTCGGGCTGGTCGGCGCGGTCTCGCGCAGTTGGGCGGGAATCAAGGTGGCACGCGTGCTCGCGGCGCTCTCGGCGATTGGCGGAATGGCTGCGTCGGCTTATCTCATCTACGTGCAGGCCAATCCGATGGTGAGCTGCGGCTACGACGTCGTCGAAGGGTTTGTGGATGCGCTGCCGACCTCGCGCCTGTTGCCACAGGTCTTCCAGGTGCAGGGCATGTGCCAGACGATGTACCCGCCGATCCTCGGTCTGACGCTGCCGATGTGGTCGCTCGCCGCATTCGTCGTGATCTTCCTCGCGCTGGCGTTGCATCGTCCGCGCCGCGCCATCTCGCTGCGATAACGCGCCCGGCGTCCCTCCCTCCCAAACGCACAACGGCCGTCTGCCCCTCAGGGTGACGGCCGTTGGCTTTTTGGCAGACGCTCGAACGTCGTCAAGGCCGCACCAGCGCTGGTGTCGGCTCTCCTGCGCCGCTGGCCGCGTCGAGTTCGGTGGCCACTTCCGCGATCCGCCGCCGCAGCCACGTCACCTCGGGCGCGGCGTGCGTGCGCTCATGCCACAGTTGATAGAAGCGCATCGGCGGGAAGTTGACCGGCGACGGCACCACGCGGATCGGCAGATAGCGTGCGTAATGCTGCGCAAACTGACGCCCCGTCGTAAACACCAGATCGGTGCGCATCAGCACGTAAGGGACAAGCCCGAAATACGGCATCGTCATCTGAATATTGCGACGCAGGCCCTGCTCGGCCAGAAAACCATCGATGAAGCTCTGACGCTCGGCCACATACGGCATCGGCGCGAGGTGAGGCAATTCCAGATAGTGCTTGAGCGAGATGCCCTTGTTGGCCAGCGGATGCTGTGCGCCGAGCATGCAGACCACCTCGTCGTCGAACAGACGCGACATATGCAACTGCGGCGGCGGTTCCAGCCAGTTGCCGACCACCACGTCGAGCGATCCGTTTTCCAGCGCACCCGCATAGTCGAAACCGGCGTTGATGGGCTGCACGTGCAGACGGGCCGATGGCGCGTCGCGGCGCAGCACTTCGGCAATGTTGGGCAGGAAAACGGCGTCGAGGTAGTCCGGCGCACCGAGTCGGAACGCCCGCGTGGTGGTCTGTGGCGCGAACTCCGTGGTCGGGTGCGTAATCCGTTCGATGGCGGCGAGCGCGTCGGTGGCGTAGCCCAGCAGCTCCCGACCGCGCTCGGTGGCGACCATGCCGCTCTTGCCGCGCACCAGAATGGCATCGCCCGTGATCTCGCGCAGGCGGCGCAGCGAGTTGCTGATGGCCGGTTGCGACTGGCCGAGCTTGAGCGCGGCGCGCGACACGCTTTGCTCTGTGAGCAGCGTATGGAGTACCCGCAGCAGGTAGGCGTCGATCTGTTCGCGGGGTCTTTGCATGTGCAGGGGCGCGCTGAAGGCGTGTTGAAGACCGGAAAACGGCGGGTTGAGCCGTAGTTTATGACAATGCCGGGTCATCGGGGCGTCCGAATAGCCATCATCATGGCGGCGAAATATTTCCCTGTGCCGCCGGTGCTATCTTCGGCTCATCCCCTCGCCGGCCCCTAAAATCAATGCAGCAACGCCGGCACGTCCATAATTGCACTGCACTACACTGAGAATCATGGAGACACAAGCCATCCGCTTCTTTTACCGCGGCAAGGTGCACGAGGTCACTGGCGAAGCCACGACCCGCACCGTGCTTCAGTACACGCGCGAAGACCTGCACTGCACCGGCACCAAAGAAGGCTGTGCCGAGGGCGATTGCGGAGCCTGCACGGTCGTGATCGGCGAATTGGCCGACGATGGCAATGTGGCGCTGCGCGCGGTCAACGCCTGCATCCAGTTCCTGCCCACGCTCGACGGCAAAGCGCTCTTCACGGTCGAAGACCTGCGCCACGCCGACGGCACGCTGCACCCGGTGCAACAGGCGCTGGTGGATTGCCATGCTTCGCAGTGCGGCTTCTGCACACCGGGCTTCGTGATGTCGCTGTGGGCCATGTATCTGAACCGTCCAGTGGAAGCGGGCTGCCCGAGCCGCCGCGAGATCGATGACGTCCTGTCGGGCAACCTGTGTCGCTGCACGGGCTACCGCCCGATCGTCGACGCCGCCCAGAAGATGTATGACCTGCCGCGTCACGAGTTCGACCGCAAAACGCTCGCCGAGCAGTTGCAGGCACTGCAACGCGGCGACACGCTCTCGTATGAGCACGACGGTCACGTCTTCCACGCACCGCGCACGTTGGCCGAACTGGGCCGTCTGCGCGCCGCTTATCCGGACGCGCGCATTCTCGCCGGCAGCACCGACGTCGGCCTGTGGGTGACGAAGCAATTCCGCGATCTGAAGCACCTGATCTACATCGGCCAGGTGGCGGAACTGCGCGAGATCTCCGAGGGTCCGAACGGCATCTATATCGGTGCGGGAGCCTTGCTCAACGATGCGTTCGATGCGCTCGTCAACCACTATCCGGATCTGGCCGAACTGCGTCAGCGCTTCGCTTCGTTCCCGATTCGCAACGCCGGGACGCTGGGCGGCAACGTCGCGAACGGCTCGCCCATCGGTGACTCGATGCCCGCGCTGATCGTGCTCGGCACGCGTATCGTGCTGCATCGCGAAGGCGTGGTGCGTGAGATGCCGCTCGAGGACTTCTATCTCGCTTATCAGAAGAACGCCCTCGAAACGGGCGAATTCGTGCAGGGGATTCGCGTGCCGCTGCCGGCATCGGCCCAACGTTTTCGCACGTACAAACTCGCGAAACGCTTCGATCAGGACATCTCCGCTGTGTGCGCCGCGTTCGCGATCGAACTCGACGGCGACACCGTGCGTTCGGCCCGTATCGCCTTCGGCGGCATGGCAGCGACGCCCAAGCGCGGCAGCGCCATCGAAGCCGCGCTGAACGGCCAGCCGTGGACGGAAGCGACCGTGCGGGCCGCCATGGCCGTACTGCCGACGGACTACCAGCCGCTCTCGGACATGCGCGCGACGAGCGCTTACCGACTGGCCGGCGCGCAGAATCTGCTGTATCGTTTTTTCCTGGAAACGCGCAATGACGCGCCGCTTGCGGCACACGAAGTCAACGCGTTCGCCAACGTCTAACCGGAGCCGCCCATGAACACGCAAGTCGAAGGCTTCATGACGCAGACCGCACAGACCGCTGCACAAGTTGGCCGCTCGCGTCCGCATGAGTCGGCCGAGCTTCACGTGGCTGGCGAAGCCACCTACACCGACGACATTCCCGAGCTGCAAGGCACGCTGCACTGCGCGCTTGGCCCGTCGCCCAAGGCGCACGCCCGCATTCTCTCGCTCGACCTCGACGCCGTGCGCCGCGCGCCAGGCGTGATCGCCGTGCTCACCGCGGCCGACATCCCCGGCGTGAACGATTGTGGCCCGGTCATCCACGACGATCCGATCCTCGCGGACGGTGTCGTCCAGTACATCGGCCAGCCGATGTTCGCCGTGGTCGCCGAATCGCACGACGCCGCCCGTCGTGCGGCACGTCTCGCAAAGGGCGAATACGAAGACCTGCCCGCCATTCTCACGCCGCAGGCCGCCAAGGCCGCGGGCGTGGGGGTGCTCCCGCCGATGCAACTGCGTCGCGGCGACGCCGACGCCGCCCTGCAAGCCTCACCCAACCGCATCAGCGGCACGTTCGAATGCAACGGGCAGGAGCAGTTCTATCTCGAAGGACAGATCTCGTACGCCATCCCCAAGGAAAACGACGGCATCCACCTCTATTGCTCGACGCAGCACCCGAGCGAGATGCAGGCGCTCGTCTCCCACGCGCTGGGCTGGCATAGCCATCAGGTGCACGTCGAGTGCCGACGCATGGGCGGCGGCTTTGGTGGCAAGGAATCGCAATCGGGTCTGTTCGCGTGCGTGGCCGCGCTGTGCGCTTCGCGTCTGAAGCGGCCCGTCAAGCTGCGTCTGGATCGTGACGACGACTTCATGATGACGGGCAAGCGTCACGGCTTCTACTTCGAGTATGACGTCGGCTTCGACGACGACGGCCGCATCACCGGCGCGAAGGTCGACATGACGCTGCGCGCCGGGTTCTCGGCCGACCTGTCCGGCCCGGTCGCCACACGTGCCATCTGCCACTTCGACAACGCCTACTTCGTGCCGGACGCCGATCTGCGCGCCCTGTGCGGCAAGACGAACACGCAATCGAACACGGCGTTCCGGGGCTTCGGCGGCCCGCAGGGCGCGCTCATCATGGAAGTGGTGCAGGACGCCATCGCGCGACGTCTGGGCCGCGACGCCCTCGACGTGCGCCGCGTGAACTTCTACGGCAAGACCGAGCGCAACACCACGCCGTACGGGCAACTCGTCAAGGACAACATCATCCACGAGCTGGTCGCCGAGCTGGAACAGACGAGCGACTATCGCGCGCGGCGCGACGCCGTGCAGGCGTTCAACCGCACGAGTCCGGTCCTGCGCAAGGGTCTCGCGCTAACCCCGCTCAAGTTCGGTATCTCGTTCAACGTGCAGGCCTTCAATCAGGCCGGTGCACTCGTGCACGTCTACCGCGACGGCTCGATGCTCGTGAACCACGGCGGTACGGAGATGGGGCAAGGCCTGAACACCAAGGTCGCGCAGGTCGTGGCGCACGAGTTGGGCGTCGACCTCTCGCACGTGCGTGTCACGGCGACAGACACGACCAAAGTCGCGAACACGTCGGCCACCGCCGCATCGACCGGCGCGGATCTGAACGGCAAGGCCGCGCAGAATGCTGCGTGGCAAATCCGTCAGCGTCTGGCGGAGTTCGCGGCGACGAAGTACGGCTGCGCGGCCGACGAAGTGACGTTCGCCAACGATGTCGTCAGTGCGAACGGGAATCACATCCCCTTCCCAGATCTTGTGGAAGCCGCCTACTGGGCGCGCGTGCAACTCTGGTCGGACGGCTTCTACGCCACACCGGGCCTGTCGTGGGATGCCAAGACGATGAACGGCAACCCGTTCTTCTATTTCGCGTACGGCGCGGCGGTCTCGGAAGTCATTCTCGACACGCTCACCGGCGAGTGGCGTCTGCTGCGCGCCGACGTGCTGCACGACGCCGGTAAGTCGATCAACCCGGCGCTCGATATCGGGCAGGTCGAAGGCGCGTTCATTCAGGGCATGGGCTGGCTGACGACGGAAGAACTGTGGTGGAACAAGGACGGCAAGCTCATGACGCACGCCCCCTCTACGTACAAGATCCCCGGCATCAGCGATTGCCCGACGGACTTCCGCGTGAATCTGTTCGAGAACGCCAACGTGATGGACTCGATCCACCGCTCCAAAGCGGTCGGCGAACCGCCGCTGCTGCTGCCGTTCTCGGTCTTCAATGCACTGCGCGATGCCGTGGCCAGCGTGAACGACTACCGCGACGAACCGGTGCTGAATGCGCCGGCCACGTCCGAAGCGTTGCTCATGGCGATCACCGAGTTGCGCACGCGGAGCGCCGCCTGATGCATCGCTGGGTCGACGCCGCCCACAAACTGCTCGTACGCGGTGAAGCCGCGGTATTGGTGACGATCGCCCGCGTTGAGGGGTCTGCGCCGCGAGAGGCGGGCACCCATCTGCTCGTCACGCGCGAGCACGTATGGGAGACCATCGGCGGCGGCCATCTCGAATGGCGGGCGATGGACGTCGCCCGTCAGTTGCTGCGTCAGTACGGACAGCAAGGCGCGCGTCACGTCGAGCGCTTCGCCCTTGGCCCGAGCCTCGGGCAGTGCTGCGGCGGCGCCGTCACCCTCGCCTTCGAAGTGCTTACGCTGGGCGATCTGGCCTGGGTGAGCGCGTTGCACAAGCGTCTGGCGGCCGGTGAAGCAACCTTGCGCAGCGTAGCCTTCGGCGCGCCCGGCGCAGACGCCGCCGCCAGCCAGCATCAGGGCGGCCCGGTCATGCTGACCGAACTCGACGCCATTGATCCGCTCGCCCACCCGCACACCCTCACCCGCGACGCCGACGACGCCGCCTGCTCCTTTTGGCAGGGCAGCGACGGCTGGCTATGGTTGACCGAGCGCCTCGCGCCGAGCGACTTCCACATCGTGCTGTTCGGCGCGGGACACGTCGGACAGGCCATCGTGCAGGTGCTCGCCACGCTGCCGTGCCGTGTGACGTGGGCAGACGAGCGCACCGAAACGTTCCCCCAGACGGTGCCGCCGAACACCGTCGTCGAATCCACGGACACCCCCGAGGCCGTCGTTACCGAAGCGCCGCCGGGCGCATTCTTCCTCGTCATGACGCACAACCATGCGCTCGACCAGCGTCTGTGCGAGGAGATCTTCAAACGTGACGATTTCGCCTATTTCGGGCTGATCGGGTCGATGACCAAGCGCCGCCAGTTCGAGCATCGTCTGCGCGACCGGGGCGTGCCGCCCGAGCGCTTCGAACAGATGATCTGCCCTATCGGCGTGGCTGGCATCTCTGGCAAAGCGCCTGCGACGATTGCAATTGCCGTGACCGCACAACTGCTGCGCGTGCGTGAGCAACAGATGCGTCAGAGTTCCCCGGTCGGTGCGCATGACAGCGGTATTCCTGCCTAAAACGCGGCCCGTCTACGCCGGACACCGGGGCGAGCGCCCGACGAGCCAATGCACGACAAGCGACTGCGACGGTAAAATCCCGCCCATCTCCCCCCAAAAAGACACACCATGCCCCTCACGCCAGAACTCGCCAAGACCCTTTGCGCCATGCCCAAGGCGGAGCTGCATCTGCACATCGAGGGCACGCTGGAGCCCGAGCTGATTTTCCGGCTCGCCGAGCGAAATCAGGTGAAGCTGCCGTATCCGAGCGTCGAAGCCCTGCGCGACGCCTACGCCTTCACCGACCTCCAGTCCTTTCTGGACATCTATTACGCCGGCGCGAGCGTGCTGCTCACCGAAGACGATTTCTACGACATGACGCGCGCCTACATGGCGCACGCCGCCGCCGACAACATCCGTCACACGGAAATCTTCTTCGACCCGCAAACGCATACGTCGCGCGGTGTATCGATGGCCACCGTCGTGAACGGCATCGAACGCGCGCTGGCTGAAGCCGAAGCGCAGCACGGCATCACGAGCCGTCTGATTCTGTGCTTCCTGCGCCACCTGCCCGAGGAAGACGCCCTGCAAACCCTGGAAACGGCGCTGCCGTATTTCAACAGCCACGGCCATCGTCTCGTGGGTGTGGGGCTCGATTCGTCGGAACAGGGTCACCCGCCCAACAAGTTCGCGCGTGTCTTCGAGCGCTGCCGCGCGCTCGGCCTGCGCATCGTGGCGCATGCCGGTGAAGAAGGCCCGCCTGCTTACATTCACGAAGCGCTGGACATGCTGCGCGTGGAGCGCGTCGATCATGGCGTGCGCGCCATCGAAGACGAAGCGCTGCTCGATCGTCTGGCGCGCGAGAAGATCGCGCTGACGGTGTGCCCGCTGTCCAACGTGCGTCTCAAAGTGTTCGATCACATGGGACAGCACACGCTGCATCAACTGCTCAAACGCGGGCTGGCCGTGACAATCAACTCGGACGATCCCGCTTACTTCGGCGGCTATCTCAACGAGAACTTCCTCGCGACGTTCGACGCGCTCGACATGACGCTCGACGACGCTTATACGATGGCCGCGAACAGCTTCCAAGCCTCGTTCATCGACGACAGCGAGAAGCAGCGTCTGATCGGCGAACTGGAGCAATTCCGCGCAGCGCAAACGCAATAAAGCCGACGTCGATGCGAAAGCAAAAGCCCGATACGCGTTAAAGCGTTATCGGGCTTTTGTGTCTTCACTGACGCGTTTTCGTGCTTGCCCGACGAAAACGGAGTTGCGCCCGACTCGTGCAGAAGCGACGAGCAAACTCGTTGGCGGCGGCCGCTCCCCGATTGCGCGACACTTTCGCTTCTGCGATCACCGTTTGAAACGACGGCGGGTCGCGTTGCGTTTGCGTGTCTTGAGCCGGAGGCCCGGCGTTGCCGGACATGTCGATGATGCAATCCTCCCCAAGGGGCGACGTGACGATGTGCGTCCCGTCGGCACGCGTCACACAGTACTGGATGCGTGCCCGCCCGTACGGCCAAACCCATTGAATGTGTCGTTCGGGCCATTCAAATGCGATATCCCGGCCAATATCCGCCTCCGTGAGCCGCCGTTCATACGCATGTCCCGACGTGGGATTGACGCCGCTCGGCCCGCCCCATTCGGCATTCAGGACCGGTTCTCCGAGGGTACTTTCCTGCGGAACCCAATGATGGGCTGTGACATGAACCCGAACCACGTCACCCACCTGCATGTCGCCGTATGGCGGCACGATCACGGACGCATGGCCGGTTCTGGCAACACGGCTCCCAATCACGTGTTCGGTATCGAAATGCGCCGTTGGCAGTGGCTTGCCGCCCCCGGGAAGATCGCCACTGGCTTCGGCTTCGACCCGCCCGAGCGGAGACCAATTGGAGTTGAATATGGCCTCGGCCGGGATGCGACGGGAGGTGGCGTACGCGATGTCTTGCATCCCACTGCCTTCAGCTGCGACTTTCTCCCAAGGAAGAGGCAGTTCGAGATCGACCTTGGCGATCACCTCGGCGCTGGTCACCTCATGAACCGAGCCGAATGAACTCCCTCCATACAGGCAAATGATGCCGTCGCCTTGCACAAATGCACTCTCGCCAGTGACATCACCATCGGCATTACGCACAAACCAGGGCACGACATACGTGTGATTCTCCTGTATCGATGTATCGGGAATGTAATTCTCTCGTTCGCCGCTCTGCCACCGCGAGTGGCGAACGACGGGCTTGCCAAGCGCCTCATTTTCCGGCGTCTGCGGGAATGGATCTGCCCCCCCGGCCTGACTGAGATTGATTCTGGCAAGCGTGTCCGAGGCAGGACGACCGACGAGCTGGCTGGCGCGGTAGATCTCATAGTTGACGGCGACGACGGCGCTTCCGACGGCGTCCTTGTCAGCCTCGACCCAGGAGGCAAGCACATCGCCATAGGGGATCGTAAGTCGCATGGCGACTTCGCCGGACGGGTCGTCACCCGAAAGCCTCCGGGAGTAGCGCAGGCTCCCCCACTGCACGACAACCAGGTCATGAACTTCGAGGCGATCATGCCCGGAGATCAACAACTCGACGTTCCTCCGGGCAAGGAGTTCGTCAATGATCTGCGAACTCTCCAGCGCGGGGATGCGCGGCACTTTCAAATCGTCAATAACGTCGGTGAGAAATACCTCAAGGGGCGCAGCCGCAGATTCCAGCGAGACGTTGCCTGCCATGTCGGTGACCTGAAATTGCACCATGATCATGCCGTCGCCAATCGCTTCGAACATGGCACGAGGGAATTCGATCTCGAATGGTTCGTTGGTTTCGCCGTAGGGAATGCGCTTCGGCTCGGTTTTGACGGTCCTCGACGGGTCTCCCGGTCGATTCAGCAGTCCCACGATGCTATCCCCGTGGATCCGCCCGCCGTAATTGGGAATAAGGGCACGCACCACGCCCCCGAGTTCGTCCATCTTGTCGTGGTTTAGCCCTTCTTCCAACAGATCGGGATCGAGAATGGGTCTACTGGGCCTCGACGGACCGGGCGATTCGCGATCGATCGTAAAGAAGTGCGGCGGTGAGAGGCGGCTCCACTCGTCTTCCAACTGGCTCTTGCAGTCGTACTGAAGGTTGTACGTCTCGCTGTCCGGGTACCGGTCCGGCGTTACCACGATGTGGAAGGTTCTGTCGGCGATATCGGCTTCCGTGACCGGATACTCGACCGAATCGGACTGCCCGTTGATATAGACGCGGTACAGCCAGAAGATATGGACGGCCGCCGTCATTGGCGCCGTGAATTCGATCGGCTGATCCGCCTTGTCGGCGCGAACGAGATCGTAAGGTGCGGCGTCCGGCGGGAAATCCGGCGGTCGGTCGGCCAATGCCGTGGGGTCGATCACTGTCGGATAAGGGTCGAAGGTCTCCGGTCCGGCTGACCTGCCTGTCGGCACGGCCTCTCGCGCCGCTTTCGTGTCGGTACGCCGCATATCCATGATCTACCTCCGAACGTGACAGTTGTCGTTCTCAGAGTGTGGCGCGGCGGCACTCGCTTGAAACCTGTCAACGTTGACAGGCGGCTTTAGCGAATACCTCCCGAAATGGGCCTGTCCACCGCGAAAAGCACATTACCCGCGTGTGATGTCGAACATTCCCCATAAGGAATATTTTCAACGGGACCCGATGCTATTTTTCGAGCGTGCCCTGATACACGTCGCGAGGTGCCCCCACGCCGCGCAACGCCGGGCGCTCATCACATAGAAAATATCGGAGACAACACCCCATGGACTCATCGCTTAGCCCCCCGGCGAGTAATGCAGCAGCGGCAACGCTGGATGCAGCCCCGGCTGCACCGGACGCGGCACACGACAACACGCGCGTGGCGGGCGCGCAGCCGACCTCGACGCTCGACCGCTATTTCGGCATTACGGCGCTCGGTTCCTCGTTCCGCACCGAAGTGATAGCGGGTATCACGACTTTCCTCGCGGCGATGTACATCATCGTCGTGAACCCTGCCATTCTGTCGAAGACGGGCATGGCCTTCCCTGCCGCGCTCACCGCCACCGTGCTCATCAGCTTCTTCGGCAGCTGTGCGATGGGTCTCTACGCGCGCAATCCGGTGCTGGTCGCACCGGGCATGGGCCTGAACGCGCTGTTCGCTTTCACGATGGTGCACGGCGTGGGCATGCCCTGGCAGACGGCGCTGGGCTGTGTGTTCTGGTCGGGCATTCTGTTCGCGCTGCTCGCCGCGCTTAACGTGCGACGCTTCGTCGTCGAAGCCATTCCTGCGAACCTGCGCTACGCGATCTCGTGCGGCATCGGACTGTTCATCACGGTGATCGGGCTGGTCAACGCCAAGCTCGTGGTGAGCGACCCGGTCACGGTCGTACGCCTCGCCCACTTGTCGCCGCCGACCGTCACGTTCCTCATCGGCCTCGCGCTCACGACCGTGCTCGTTGCACGCCGCGTGAACGGCGCGCTGATGATCGGCATCGTCGTCACTACCCTCATGGCCGTGCCCATCGGTCGCCTCTGGGGCGACGGCAGCGGCTATTTCCCCAAGGAAATCGCGACGGCCACGCTGGTGAACTTCCAGGGCTTTTTCGCCGCACCGGACTTCTCGGGCATCGGCCAACTGGACCTGCTGGGCGCGCTGAAGGTGGCGTATATGCCGTTCATCTTCGTGATGCTCTTCACGGCGTTCTTTGATACCCTCTCGACCTTCATGAGCATTGCCGAAGCTGGCAACATGAAGGATCGCGACGGCAATCCGCGCAACATGCGTCAGGCGATGATCGTCGACTCATTCTCGGTGCTGATCTCCGGCCCGCTCGGCACGAGCCCGGCAAACGCTTACATCGAATCCGCGGCGGGCATCGCACAGGGCGGCCGCACCGGCCTGACCGCTGTCGTCTGCGCGCTGCTGTTCCTGCCGTTCCTGTTCCTGTCGCCGATGCTCTCGCTCGTGCCCGCCATCGCCACGGCCCCGGCGCTGATTCTCGTCGGTGTGTTTATGATGGAATCTGTGGCGCGCATCGAATGGCATCGCATGGACGAAGCCATCCCGAGTTTCATCGCGCTCGTGATGATTCCGATTTCGTATTCGATTACCGACGGCATCGCCTACAGTTTCCTCGCCTTCGTCGTCCTCAAGCTGTTCACCGGACGCATCAAGGAAATCAAGCCTGCGATGTGGATCGTCGCCGCACTCGCGGTGCTGCTGCTCACGCAAATGTAACGACACAAGGACCCCGCTAATGTCCACCACAAACACGACGCCGCAGGCCCTGCGCGCCGTACGCGCGCAACTGGTCTACTTCACGCACGATCCGGCGCGCGCCTATCTCGACGGCACGCCGGGCACCGTTCACCACACGGACGGGATCATCGCGTTCGAGAACGGCCGCATCACCGCCGTGGGCGACTACGCCAAGGTTTCACCGACGCTGCCCGCCGGTACGCCCATCGAGGATCTGCGCAACAAGGTCATCACACCGGGCTTCATCGACACGCACATCCACTATCCGCAGACGGATATGATCGCGTCGCCCGCGCCGGGGCTGCTGCCCTGGCTCGAGAAGTACACGTTCCCGACCGAGCGCCGTTTCGAGAATCCGGAATACGCGGCAGATGTGGCGCAGTTCTTCCTCGACGAACTGCTGCGTGGCGGCACCACGAGCGCATTGGTGTACTGCACGGTGCACCCGGGTTCGGCCGATGCGTTCTTCAAGGAGAGCGACTCGCGCAACCTGCGCATGATCGCGGGCAAGGTGATGATGGATCGCAACTGCCCCGAATTCCTGCGCGACACCGCCGAGACAAGCGCACGTGATAGCGAAGCGCTGATTCAGCGCTGGCACAACAAGGGGCGTCAGCTATATGCGCTCACGCCGCGCTTTGCGCCGACCTCGACCGAAGCGCAGCTTGGCGTGTGCGGCGAACTGGCCGAGCAGTATCAGGACGTGTTTATCCAGAGCCACGTCGCCGAGAACACCGACGAAGTCGAATGGGTGCGCTCGCTGTTCCCGGGACATCGCAGCTATCTCGACGTCTACGATCACTACAAGCTGCTGCGCAAGCGCGCCGTGTACGGTCACTGCATCTGGCTCGACGAGCACGATCGTCGCCGTATGTTCGAGACGGGAACGGTGGCAGCGCATTGCCCGACTTCCAACCAGTTCCTCGGCAGCGGCCTGTTCGACTTTGCTGCCGCAGAAGCCACGCGCATGCCGGTCACGCTCGCAACCGACGTGGGCGGCGGCTCCACGTTCTCGATGTTGCAGACGATGAACGAAGCACACAAGGTCGCGCGTCTGTCGGGGTATCACCTCTCGGCCGAACGCATGTTCTACCTCGCGACCGAAGGCGCGGCGCACGCGCTGGATCTGCACGGCACTATCGGCACGCTCGCCGTGGGCGCCGAGGCCGACTTCGTGGTGCTCGATCCGAAGGCGACACCGTTGCTCGCGCGTCGTACCGCGCTCGCCGAGTCGCTGGAAGAGTTGTTGTTCGCGTTCGCCATGCTCGGCGACGATCGCGCGATTGCCACGACGTATGCCGCAGGCAAGCCGGTCCATCGCCGCGTTGCCGCCTAATGGCGGAATGCACTGATCGCAGCCGTTGCACCGAACAGGTCTGTTGGCGCATGCCGCAGGCCTGATGTCTTACGCGAGGGCGTGGGCGTCGTCGCTCTGGCGACGCCTGTGCCCCCGCAGTCGCCGACCGTGCGCAAGGGGCATACGGTCGGGGATCTCCTTGGGCAGCCAGTGGCTGCCCTTTTTTGCATTGAGCAACCGTTGGCCGCGATGTCACGGAAACGACGCTTGCGCGATAACCCTGCGCCGATGCTATAATCCGCGTCGATTCATTGGGGAGTAGCCGCCCTGTCATAGACACCAGTCTTCGGCAGGGGCGTACGTCAACAGACTTGGCCGGTTCCGGCTATGGCGTGCGCAGCCCTCGGGCCTGGCGAGACCGATGACGATGCTTCCGCCACCCGGGCCGGGACGCATTGTCATTGGCTCGCATGTACACGGCCCGGCGGAGAAAAATAAGGTGTCCCCATTCCTCGTATCGACCGGTGTGGTCGCGCTTGCCGAAATCGGCGATAAAACCCAGTTGTTGTCCCTTGTGCTCGCTGCGCGCTTCAAGAAGCCCGTACCGATCATTCTCGGCATTTTCGTCGCCACGCTCGTCAATCACGGCTTTGCCGGAGCGGTCGGCGAATGGCTGTCGACGGCCATCAGTCCCGCCATCATGAAATGGGCTGTCGTGGCCTCGTTCATCGGCATGGCGATCTGGATTCTCATCCCCGACAAGCTCGACGACGAAGAGACCAACACGCGTCGCAAGTTCGGCGTGTTCGTCTCGACCGTCATCACGTTCTTCATTGCCGAAATGGGCGACAAGACGCAAATCGCGACGGTCATGCTCGCCGCGCGCTATCAGGACTTCTTCGGTGTGGTGGCCGGTACGACGCTCGGCATGATGCTCGCCAACGTGCCCGCCGTGCTCGTCGGCCACAAGTTCTCGGGACGCTTGCCGACCCGCGCCGTGCATGCCGTGGCAGCCGTGATTTTCCTCGTGCTCGGCGTCATCACGCTGATGCAGTAATCACCCCGCCATACGGCGCAATCACCGCAGTAAACGAAAAAGACCGGCCAGGGATCGGCCGGCCGGTCATTCTTGTATCCGTCACATCCGTCGGAACATCACTGCCCGACTTTCTGCTGGACGTTGACAGTTTGCCCGCTCGGGAACGGCAGTTGCTTGAGCGCCGCATCGATCAGGAACGGCATGGCGGAGGCCATCGACGTGCCAGCATCGCTCGTCTCGGCCTGCACGCGATACACCTCCTTGCCCGTCGGACGGTCCGTGAAGCGCAGTTGCAAGCCAGCCAGGCCGTATGGGTAATCGCGCTGGATATACGCCGGCGGCGCGCCGTACGGATAACCGTACCAGCCCCACGGACGCCCCCACGGTCCCCACGGACCGGGTGCGAACATCGGGTCGTAGGCCGGTTCCGTCACGCGCATCACCTGCTGCGTAATGCCGTACGACATGCCGATCAGATAGTGCGCGCTCGACGGGCTTTGCTCACTGAAACCGTCCCCCGCGAGACGCGTACGCAGCCATTGCTCGTACGTCGCATGCTCCTGATTGTTCTGCTGCTCGGGGGTACGCGTGAGCGCATACGTGCGCGGGCCCTCGAAGCCCGGCGAAGTGCCGAACGCCGTGACCTGACTGGTCACCGTGCTGGCACATCCGGCCAGCAACACGCTGGCGACGGCCAACGTCGCCATTCCCCATCGTTTCCACATGATTCAGTACTCCCGATTCCAAAACCCGCTGTAGACGCGTCAGTACCGCCGCGCCTCTTCAGCCTCATGGGTCATTATGTTGCGACGATTTAAGCATAGGACGGCACCTCGCGCACATCCGAATCGTTTGACGGTTGCGTTGAACGAAAATTCAGCAAATTAGCGGCTCGGACACTAGGGTCTGTTCACATGTATTCCGGGCTCGTGTTGCCTGGCCAAAGGGGCGAGAGCAAGGAATGAGCCGAAGCGAATATCGGGAATATTCGCGAGGGTCATGACGCCGCGATCGCCCCTTTGGGTAGGCAACCCGGAGGGAACGTGCCCTACCGGCCGTCTGGCGGCGTTGCCCGCAGCTTGTTTGGAGCGACCAAGCGGCGCTGCGGGCGCCTTGCCAGCCAACCGGTAGAACACGTTCACGAGCCCGGAATACATGTGAACAGACCCTAAGCGCGCCACTCCGTTACAATTTGTGAATCCTTGGCCGTCCGCACATTACCGTCCATGCTCAGAACCGACCTCGCAGGTGTCATCCAACGTTCCGACTATACGCCCCCGGCGTATCTGATCGACACCGTCCAACTCGACTTCGACCTCGCCGCCGACGTGACCACCGTCACCAGCCGATTGCGCGTACACCGCAATCCGGCTGGCCCCGGCGGTGACCTCGAACTGGTGGGCCAGGGCCTGCAACTGGTCAGCCTCGAAATCGACGGCAAGCCGTGGGCCGGCTACCGCACCGGCGAAGAAACGCTCACCGTCGTTGCACCGCCCGAAACGTTCGAACTCACGCTGGTCACCCGCTGCCGCCCGCAAGAGAACACGTCGCTCATGGGGCTGTACGTCTCCGGCGGCAACTTCTTCACACAGTGCGAAGCCGAGGGCTTCCGCAAGATCACCTACTTCCTCGACCGTCCGGATGTGATGGCGACGTACACCGTGACGCTGCGCGCCGACCGCGAGGCGTATCCGGTGCTGCTCGCCAACGGCAATCTGATCGACAAGGGCGATCTGCCGGACGGACGCCATTTCGCCGTCTGGGACGACCCGTTCAAGAAGCCGAGCTATCTGTTCGCGCTGGTCGCCGGACGTCTGGTTTGCCGTGAGGAACGTATCGTCGCCGGCGACGGTCGCGAGAAGCTCCTTCAGGTCTGGGTGCAGCCGCAGGATCTGGACAAGACCGAACACGCCATGCATTCGCTCGTCAACTCGATCCGCTGGGACGAGGAGCGCTTCGGCCGCGTGCTCGATCTCGATCGCTTCATGATCGTCGCCGTGAGCGACTTCAACATGGGCGCGATGGAGAACAAGGGCCTGAACATCTTCAACACGAAGTACGTGCTGGCCGATGCCGCCACCGCGACGGACGACGACTTCGGCAACATCGAAGCGGTCGTGGGTCACGAATACTTCCACAACTGGACCGGCAACCGCGTCACCTGCCGCGACTGGTTCCAGTTGAGCCTCAAGGAAGGCCTGACGGTGTTCCGCGATCAGGAATTCTCCGCCGACATGATGGGCTCCGAGTCGGGCCGCGCAGTGAAGCGCATCGACGACGTGCGTGTGCTGCGTCAGGCGCAGTTCCCGGAAGATGCCGGTCCGATGGCGCACCCGGTGCGCCCCGAGAGCTACGTCGAAATCAATAACTTCTATACGGTCACCGTCTACGAGAAAGGCGCCGAAGTGGTGCGCATGTATCAGACGTTGCTCGGCCGTGACGGCTTCCGTCGCGGCATGGATCTGTACTTCGAGCGTCACGACGGTCAGGCCGTCACGTGCGACGACTTCCGCGCCGCGATGGCCGACGCCAACCAGCGCGACCTCACGCAGTTCGGCCGCTGGTACAGCCAGGCGGGCACGCCGCGCGTGACGGTCGATGCCGTCTACGACGAAGCCGCCCGCACCTACACACTCACGCTCACGCAGCGTTGCCCGAAGGTCGGCGTCGAGTTGCAGGACGAGACGCTCGTCAAGCAACCGTTCCACATTCCGTTCGCCGTGGGGCTGCTCGATCGCGACGGCCGCGACATGGTGTTGCGCCTCGACGGCGAAGCCGCCGACGCACCTGCGTCCACCACGCGTGTGCTCGACTTCACGCACGAGCGTCAAAGCTTCACTTTCGTCGACGTCACCCATACGCCGATGCCGTCGCTGCTGCGCGGGTTCTCGGCACCGGTGATCGTCGAGCATGAGTACACCATCGACGAACTCGCGTTCCTGATGGCGCACGACAGCGATCCGTTCAACCGCTGGGAAGCCGGGCAGCGTCTGGCGACGCGTCAGTTGCTCGCCCTCGTCGAATCGATTCAGATGGGCCAGTTGCCGAGTGTGGACAGCTACGTGCTCGAAGCCTTCCGCCAGGTGCTGCGCGACGAAACGCTCGATCCGGCGTTCCGCGCGCAAGCGCTCACGCTGCCCGCTGAGTCGTATCTCGGCGAGCAGATGACGGAGATCGATCCCGCCGCCATTCATGCGGCGCGTCAGTATCTGCGTCAACGTCTGGCCGCGTCGTTGCATACGGAATGGCTGGCGGCGTATCACAACCATCGTGTGCCGGGTCCGTATCAGCCCGATGCAGCATCGGCGGGTGAGCGTGCGCTGAAGAACCTCGCCCTGTCGTACCTGATGGAACTCTCGGACGCCGGTGTCGCGCAAACTGCACGCACGCAATACGACACGGCCGACAACATGACCGACCGCTTCTCCGCGCTTACCGCACTGGTGCAACGCGGAGGTGCGGCCCGTGAAGGCGATGCCGCGCATGGCCCGAACCATGCCGCCGAAGCGCTCGTGGACTTCTATCAACGCTTCGAGAACGAGCCGCTCGCCATCGACAAGTGGTTTGCACTTCAGGCAATGCAGCGCGGCGACGGCAGCCACTGTGTGATCGATGCGGTGCGTGCGCTCATGGGGCATCCGGCCTTCACGCTGAAGAATCCGAACCGCGCCCGCTCGCTGATCTTCAGCTTCTGCAGCGGCAATCCGGCGCAATTCCACGCCACCGACGGTTCGGGCTATCAGTTCTGGGCCGAGCAGGTGCTGGCGCTCGATGCGCTAAACCCGCAAGTCGCCGCACGACTGGCACGTGTGCTCGACCGCTGGCGCAAGTACACCCCGGCACTGCGCGAGCGCATGCGTGACGCCTTGCAGCAAGTAGCGCAGCATCAGGCGTTGTCGAAAGACGTGCGCGAGATCGTGGAGAAGGCGCTCGCCTGATCGATGACGACGTCATGCGGCCGAGGGCGATCCTCGTCAGGGTCGCATGACTTCGAAGTATCCGCAGGTCAGGCAAAGCTTGTAGGGCCAACGCGGCCCTGCACCGATCAACGGCCGCAGCGCGGGCACCGGAATCACCACATCCTCGAACGTCCCGCCCATGAGAAAGTTGGCGGGATCGTTGCATAACGTCACCTTACCGCGCATCGCACTGACGGTGATGTGCACGTCCTGCCCCGGGTATGCGGGCGGATCGCGGAACGTCAATTGATAGATCATCATCACGTCGGCGTCCGGCGGACTCTCGACCTCGTAGGTGCCGTTGAGCAGGTGCGAGCGAAACGTAAGGCGTAGCGACTCGTCGAACGCCGCGTGAGACGCGACGGGTGAGCGAACCTCTGCACGCACACTCCACCAGTGCGGCGAGCCCTCCACGACATCCAGACGCACGTCGACAGGCAGAAAGCGCCGCTTTTCCTCGCCGTCGTAGCACCACGACTTCATGCAACCGTCGTAATGCAACGCTGCGCGCTCGGGCGTTCCCTGCTCGTCGATCATCACCCTTGGATAGCGGCTGTCGACGGAAACTGGCGGCACGAGATCACCGCGCGAAAGTAGAATGAACTCTTCCATGCGCTACCTCCCGACTTCTGCTCTGCAAATCCGAGTCGTTGCCGCGAGCGTGTCTTGCCGCCACCCGCATAGGCGCGCAACTTGCTATCTCTGATATTTCTCATGCATGCGCGCCATTTGGAGCGCAGTCTAGCCAACGAAATGCAATTGCGCACCTGTCAACCCTGACAGGTGTGGCGTCCCGCCCTCCCGTCCAACGCACGTGTCGCACCAGTGAAAGTCGCCGACGACGATGCAGTCGAAGCCGAGGTCGCGCTATGCGCGGCGGTCGGCCGCGCACCAATTCGCGGCAATCCAAGTACGTGGGCCTCTGGCCGTTTCCCGGGCGCGCGTGTATTATCAAAACGAACGTTTTTTGCACTTTCCATTAATTTTTCTCATGCAACGCACCCCCATCGAACTTCGTCACTTGCAGACCTTGCTGGCGTTGCGCGACACCGGCAGCGTCTCCCGCGCGGCGTTGTGGCTTCACCTGACGCAATCCGCCCTGTCGCATCAGATCAAGGCATTGGAAGATTTCTATGGCTTGCCGCTGTTCATCCGCAAGTCGGCCCCGCTCGTGTTCACCCCGGCAGGCAAGCGTCTGCTCGCGCTGGCGGAAGACGTCGTACCAGCCGTCGACGAAGCGGGGCGCGATCTCACCCGGCTCGCACAGGGCACACAGGGGACATTGCGCATCGCGGTGGAATGCCATACCTGCTTCGACTGGCTGATGCCCGCGATGGATGCGTTTCGTCAGCGTTGGCCGGAAGTGGAACTGGATATCGTGTCGGGCTTTCATGCCGACCCGATCGGGCTACTGCATCAGGACCGCGCGGATCTGGCGATCATGTCCGAGCATGAGGAAGGCGAAGCGGTGGACTTCCATCCGTTGTTCCGCTTTCAGATGATGGCGCTCATGGCGAACGATCATCCACTTGCCGCCAAGTCGCATGTCGATGCTGAAGATTTCCGTGACGAGACGCTCATCACCTACCCCGTGCCCGACGACATGCTCGACATCGTGCGACAGGTGCTGCGCCCGGCAGGCATCGAGCCGACACGCCGCACGACCGAACTGACGGTGGCGATCCTGCAACTGGTGGCGAGCCGTCGCGGGCTGGCCACGCTGCCGCTGTGGGCGATTACCGGCTATCTGGAGCGCCGCTACGTGAGTGCGCGGCCCATCACACCGCAAGGGCTGACGGCCGAACTGTGGGCCGCCACGCTACCGGCAACAACGGCGCGCCCGTACATCGGCGAATTCGTCTCGCTCATGCGCGAGACGAGTCTGCTGACGTTGCCGGGCATCGAGTTGATCTGACGACGAGCGCAGGTAGTGGGAAGCGGGGATGCTGGGAAGCCGGGAAACCCGCGCCTCTTCGCTGCTCGTGTCAGACAGAGCGCCGCACGATCAGTCGGCAGACGCGCTTGCCTGAACTCGCACTCGTGACATCTTCTTCATGGAGCACGACGCCTCCGTGCAACGCTGCGCGAACGACTGCGGGATCAAACGCGCTATAGAGACGGCCGTCTTCGTGGCGCAGATCGGCCCCTTCAGTCACGCGCCACGACACGTAGAGCACACCGCCCGGACGCACCAGCGTCCATAAACGACCTGCTGCCTGAGCCACCTCATCCACCGGCAGATGCATCAGTACCGTCTCGCAGATCACATTATCGAACTGCGTCGTCACGCTTTCCATCAGCGGCAGACGGTCGACGTGAAACGTCACCCACGGGAAGATCTTGCGCGCGAGCGCCACAAGCGCCGGTGAGGCGTCGTAGCCAGCGACGTCGAAGCCTTGTCGTGCGAGCCATGCGGCGTCGCGTCCATTGCCGCATCCCACGTCGATTGTCCGGCCGCCCGGAACGAAATGACGGACAAGCAGCGCGTACATGTCGTGCGGCGACGGTTGCTCCAGCCAGTCCTCGCTGTAACGTTCGGCATCGGCCTCATAGGCCGCTTCGGTCTGCAAGTCCGCCATGATCGGGATCTCCGGGATGCGGTGAGCGGGCGCGCGACGAAGCGACGGGGAATCGCCCTCGTCGGCGCGGTGCATGTTTTACTGCGAAATCTTCTCCAGGGCGATGTCCTTCGTGCGCGGCCCCATCAGACCGATCGCGAGCATGACGATCAGCATGGCGCACGAGATGAAAGCGAACACACCGGTCACACCGAAATTGCGCAGCACCGACGCGATCAGGAACGCCGTAAAAATCGCCGAGAAGCGGCTCCACGAATAGACGAAACCCACCGCACGCGCGCGAATGCCCGTGGGGAACAACTCCGTCTGATACGCGTGATAGCTGTACGACATGATGTTGTTCGCGAGCGTCAGGCCAATGCCCATCGCGATCAGCATCACCGACGACGTGACCTGCGAGAACACCATCCCGCACACGATGCCGATGCCCGCCGTCCACACGATGGCGTGCTTGCGCTCGACCTTGTCGGCCATCCACAGCCCGATCAGCGGGCCGACCGGTGCGGCCAGCGCGATCACGCTCGAATACGCAAGGCTCGTCGTCACTGTGATGCCCTGCTTGATGAGCAGCGTCGGCACCCAGTTCGCGAAGCCGTAGAAGCCGACCGTCTGGAAGATGTTGAACAGAATCATCATGATGGCGCGCTTGCGATACGGCGGCACCCACATGTCGCGAAACGCGCTCTTAGGCACGACCGGCTCGGGCACGCCCGGCGGGGGCAGCGGCTTGCCGTACTCGCGCTCGACCTTGGCTTCGAGCGCCGAGAGCACACGCTCCGCTTCATCCAGACGCCCCTTCTGCGCGAGCCAGCGCGGGCTCTCCGGCAGGGCACGGCGAATCCACCAGACGAACACCGCACCGTGCGCGCCGATGAGCACCACCCAGCGCCAGCCTTCCAGACCGAGGAATTCACGCGGCACGAGCCAATACGCCAGCAGCGCCACCACCGGCACCGCCGTGAAACCGACGGCCTGTTCGCACGCAAAGGCGCGCCCGCGAATCTGCTTGGGCACGAGTTCCGCGATGTAGGTGCCGATCGTCACCAGCTCCACACCGATGCCGAGGCCCACCACGAAGCGCCAGAAGTTCACGCCAGTGGCCGTCTCCTGAAACGCCATGATGACGTTGGCGACGGTGTACCAAAGCAGCGAGCCGGTGAACACCGCGCGGCGCCCGAAGCGGTCGGCGAGAAAGCCGCACGCAATGGTGCCGATGAACAGACCCGAGAACAGCGCGGCGATGAAGCTCGCCACGCCGGTCGTGCCGAACAGGCCCGGTGTCGTGGGCGTGAGAATGCCGCTTTTCACCAGACCGGGTGCGATGTAGCCGGTGTAGAGCAGGTCGTAGAGTTCGAAGAAGAAACCGAGACTGAGCAGCACCACCAGTTTCCAGACAGTGCGAGTCGGGGGCAGACGGTCGAGTCGGGCAGAAATGTCGCCTGCACTCAGGCGGGTTGCCGCTGTCGTTGCTTGAGCGGCGCGAGGCATGGAAGGCATTGATACGTCGGGGGATGGCATGAAAATCGTCTCCGGGCCCGTTCGGTCATGGCCGAACTGCTCACAGTCCGACGTCTCTTCGGACATCGGATACACCATGAATCGACAGGCGCGAGGCCGAAATTGTGCCACGAATGACACCGCGCCAGTCACCTTTGACACGTACTACGAAAAATTGCGATGTTCACCAACAACAGCACAGCCTCTTTCCGATGTGGCGGCGCACAGCACATCGTGTCGAATCGCCGATTTGCCGCAGCACGCTTTGCACACAGCGAAACCACCGCGACGCGCGTTACTGCAATGCCATCGCTTTCAACTCATCGAAGCTGACGATGCGCCCCGCCAGCGCGCTCGCCGCGACCGTATAGGGACTCGCGAGCCAGACGCTGCCCGGCCCCGAGCGTCCCGGGAAGTTGCGGTTGATCGCACTGATCGTGACCTGATCGGAAGACGTCGATTGCCCCGGCCCGCAGTTCGCACACGCGCCACAGCCGGGCATGATGAGCGTCACGCCCGCGTCCTCGAACGTCTTCAGATAGCCTTGCGCCTCGCAGTAGGCGCGCACGTCCATCGTGCCGAATTGCAGGAACAGTGAGCGCCCCTGTGCGACGCGCAGTCCGTGAGCGACGCCCCATGCGAGCACGTCGTGATAGGCGTCGAAGTCGTCGCGCTTGCCTGCGGTGCAGGAGCCGCCGTAGGCGATGTCGATAGCGACGGGGGCGTCCAGCTCCGCGAGTGCCACGCCGTTGCCGGGGTCGCCCGGACGCGCGAGCATCGGCGTGAGGGAGGCCGCGTCGATGCGGATCACGTCGCGATAGTGCGCGCCGGTGTCGCTCGTCATCCACGGTTCGAGCGTGAAGTCGATGCCTCGCCGCTCCTTGAGGAACGCCACCGTTTTCTCATCCGGTGCAACGATGCCGGTAAAGCCGCCCAGCTCGGCCACCATATTGGTGAGCGTGGCGCGCTCGTCGACCGACATGGCCTGCACGGCGCTGCCCGCATATTCGAAGACGTGGCCAATGGCGCCACCGCTACGGATGGCATCGAGGCGCAGCAGATGGAGTACGACGTCCTTAGCCGTCACACCCGGCGCGAGGTCGCCGTCGATCTCGATACGCAACGTCTGGGGCACCTTGCAGCGCACGTAGCCCGTCACCCAGCTGTTCGCGATGTCCGTCGCGCCCGCACCGAACGCGAGGCAACCGAGCGCGCCCGCGTGCGGTGTGTGCGAGTCGGTGCCGATCACGATCTGGCCGGGCAACGCGTAGCGCTCGGCCATGAGGGCGTGACAAATGCCATCGGCACCGTGTTCACCGTCATCTGCGAGTTGCCCGTGCGCCAGCACCGGGTAGCGCGCGACGAACTCGCGATGACCGCTCGTCAGGTTTGCGACACCGGGCAACAGTCCTTGCGCGACGTGCGGAAAGCTCTGCGCCGCCAACACCAGATGGTCCTGAAATGCGATGATGCGCGCCGGATCGTGCAGCGCCGCCGGCTCACCGAATGCACGATGCATCAGATGCGCACACATCCCTGTGAAGTAGTCGTGCGAGAAGCGCCAGTCGACGCGCACGAACACACCGTCGCCATGCTCGACGCCCGGCGTGGCCGGATGCAGGCGGCGCGCCATGATCTTTTCGACAAGGGTGCGCGGCGGTTGGGCGGGTGTCGTCGCTGCGTTGTCATGCACGAGCGGCGCAGGCCACTCTGCAAACTTGCTGTACGCCAGCAGACCGCCGCTGCGGATGATCTGCTGCGTGAGGGCGTCGCGCCCCTTGAGGAATTCGGTAATGGGAATGGCTTCGCCCGCGAGAATGCGGTCGAGCACACCGAAATCGGTCGTCGTCAGAATGCCGATGTTGTCGCAGTTCTGCTGATAGATGCGCTCGAAGCTCTCGGCGACGATCAGACGGATGCCCGCCGACAACTCCGCCAGCGGACTCGACTCACGCGACGACCCTTTGCCGTAGCGCTTGCCCGCGACGGTGACCTGAAAGCCGCCACGACGCACCTCGTGCTCGCCCACGGGCATCTCGTTTCCCGCTTTGAAACCGACGTACGGATAGCGTCCGAGCCGCTCGTCGTACGTCAGCATGACGGTCACAGGCGTGATTTCGTCCGTTGAAACGTTGTCACGCAGCACGCCAGCCTCGGCGCGCGTGACGGACTCACCCGACAATTGGCGGCGCACGATGGCCGGGTCGTCGGACAGAAACAGCACGCGGCCGTCGAAACGAATGATGTCTTCCATGCCTGTGAATCTCCTTGCGAAGAAGGATATCCCCAAGGCATGAGGTGTCATCTTGCCATCTGAGCAAGGTCGCCGTGACGGATTGCGATACCCAAGTCATATCGTGGGCGTCGCCCGACCCAACGCATCATATGTTTTTTGGGAAAATTCCTAAAAATGGAAGTTACAAATACCAGAGGTGCGCAAGAAACGGGGCCGTGAGCTTCCGGCGTGCATCAGTGCGCCACGGGGAGACTAGATTGGATAGGCGCCGTCGACGGGGGTAACACGACGCCGACGATGCACGTACGAAATGCAGACCCTTTCCACCACAGGGGCACCGGGTTCGCGTGGCGTACGGAGGTTGTCAACCTTGGCGCACGAACTGCTTACGAGCACCCGCCGTGCGTTATTTCCATAGGAGCCGATGCAATGGCATTCAATAACATTGGGCCGCTAACATTCCTGAACCCGAACCAGGCAGCATATTGGTGGTACGTGAGGAATGGCGGCGAAGATTTAGGCACGCAATTTGCCAGCGCCGACGTCAAAACGCCGAATAGTGGGGGAATCCATCGCGCCGACAACCAGCGCAAAGAAAAGGATAACAACGGTCACACAACGTACTACGTGACCATTACTAACCTTGGGCCGGGCGGCGCCTGGCATAACCTGCAAGGTGGGGGGATGGTATGAAAATGATCGTCATTGTCAACAAGCAAGGGGAGCTTGTCGCCGCGCAGCAAGGTGACGGCACGAGACGCGGTCAGGGCGCGGGCATCGTCGCCGGCCCCGATCAGCAGGCCCACGTTATCGACGTTCCCGAAGAAGTGTTGAAACTGAGCGATCCGCAGGCGTTCTCTGCGCGAATCGGTTCGATGGTGCCTCGCACCTAAATCGGCAACTTAACGGCAATCCCGTCGCTTCTTGATCGGTCAATGTTTCATGAGGCGGCGGGCCAGCCGACCTGCGGCGGCGTCGGCTCATGCCTTCTGCGCAAGAAAATTCAATAACGTTGCGGCCGCTGCGTTCAGACGGTCCTGTTCGAGGAAGACCAGCCATAGCTGACGATGCGCCCACTCGTCCGTGAGCGGGCGCACCACAACATCCAGCTTGCCGACGTACAACTGTCCCACCTGCTCGGGGGCAATGGCGATGCCGAGTCCGGCGTGCGCCATGCGGCACAGCGCGTCGAGACTGGAGACGCGGATCTTGATACGCAACGACTCGCCCGCCGCACTCGCCTGCTGACGCAGCATCTGCGTGAGCGCGCTGTTGCCCTGAAGCCCCACCAGCGTCTCGCCGACACACGCGGAAAACGGAATCTCGCCGGTACGCGCCGCAAGCGGGTGCCCCGCGGGCAAAATCACGGCGAGTCGGTCGCGGCGGTACGGCACCATCGTGAACGCTTCGATACCCTCGACGGCGTTGCAGATGCCGACGTCCACCGCACGCTCGGCCACGCGTTGCAGCACTTCGTTGCTGTGCTGTTCGTCGAGTTCGACATCCACGGCGGAAAAGACACGCCCGAACGCCGCCAGATCCTCCGGCAGGAACTGCACGATGGCCGACAGATTGGCCGCAATGCGCACGCTGCCGCGCGCGCCCTCGTGGAATTGGGACAGCTCTGCGCCCAGCGATTCGATCGTGCCTAGAATACGTTCAGCGTAACGGCGTACCGTCTCGCCCACCGGCGTAACGGTGATGCCGCGCTGGTGACGCTGGATGAGCGGGAGCCCCACGATGGCTTCGATGTCGGCAATGCGACGGCTGATCGCCGAAGGCGCGATGAATTCGCGCTCGGCGGCGCGCGCCATGCTCCGCTCCTGGCAGACGGCCACGAAAAGACGCAAAGAAGTGAGGTCAAGCTTGCGGAGAAGGTTTTCCATACCCGTACGGCAAAACACCGGAAATGCCGGAAACGCCCGGCTGGCGCGGCCCCGCGAGGGGCACGTCTTTTGCTGGACAAACAACGAATCGACGCCTATTATACGCATCGCGTACACATTCCTGCCGACCCGACCATGAGTGCACAGCAGACTTTCCTGCGCGACGCGATGCGTCGCCTGAACATGACCCGCGACACCTTCGCCGAGCGCATCGGCGTTCGTCGGCGCGCCCTCGACACCTGGCTGCTGCCCGAAGATTCCAGCGAATATCGCACGATGCCGAGCATCGTGGAGAAATTCGTCGGCGAAATTCTAGGTCGCGAGGCGCCGTCTGCGGAATCTACGCAAAGCGCACACAAGCCGCTGCGCGAACGCATGGGCCTCGACGGCAAGCCGCATCTGATCTCCGTCGACCAGTTCTCGCGCGATTCGCTGGAAGAATTGTTCCACGTTGCCGACATCATGCAACCGATCGCGCGCCGCCAGAAGATCTCGCGCGTGCTCGAAGGCGCGGTACTCGGCAATCTGTTCTTCGAAGCCAGCACCCGCACCCGCGTGAGCTTCGGCTCCGCCTTCTGCCGCCTCGGCGGCTCGGTGTGCGACACGACCGGCTTCACGTTCTCCTCGATGGCCAAGGGCGAATCGATCTACGACACGAGCCGTGTCATGAGCGGTTATGTCGACGCGCTTGTCGTGCGTCACCCGGAAAAGGGCTCGGTCGCCGAATTCGCGCGCGCCACGAACATCCCCGTCATCAACGGCGGCGACGGCCCGGGCGAACACCCGAGTCAGGCCATTCTCGATCTGTACACCATCGGCCGCGAGTTCTCGCGTCTGGGCAAGCTGGTCGACGGCGCGCACGTGGCGATGGTCGGCGACCTGCGCTACGGCCGCACGGTGCACTCACTCATCAAGCTGCTCGCGCTGTATCGCGGCCTGAAGTTCACGCTGATCTCGCCGCCGTCGCTGGAAATGCCGACGTACATTCTCGACCAGATCTCGCAGAACGGCCACGTCATCGTGCAGAGCAATTCGCTCGCCGATCTGGCCGGTGCGGACGTGGTCTACGCGACGCGCATCCAGAAGGAGCGCTTTGCCGACGAGGCCATCGAAGGCTACACGCCGGATTTCCAGATCAACGAAGCGCTGATCAACCAGTATTGCGATAGCCGCACGATCATCATGCACCCGCTGCCGCGCGACAGCCGCCCGGGCGCCAACGATCTGTCGACGGACCTGAATCACGATCCGCGTCTGGCCATCTTCCGTCAGACGGACAACGGCATTCCGGTGCGCATGGCGATCTTCGCGATCCTGCTCGGCGTAGACAAGCAAGTGCAGCACAGCATGCGCGACGCCGCCTGGCGCTCGCCGTCGCACATCGGTCCGGACGACGCGCTGTTCGACGGTCTCGACTGATTTCGCACGCCACGAACGCATCGGAGAAATCCGAATCGTTCGTCGGACGATGCCGATACTGCACTGCCCCCAAGGATTTTTCGCGGGGGCAGTGTCGCTTTACGAGTAAAATTGCGGGCATCTCGATATGTACGCTTTTTCGCTTTTCCGGAGGCCCACATGCGGCGCAAGACCCTTACCCAATATCTGATCGAACAGCAGCGGGAATTCAACAACATTCCCGCCGAGCTTCGTCTGCTGATCGAAGTCGTCGCACGTGCGTGCAAGTCCATCAGCCACGCTGTGTCCAAGGGCGCGCTCGGTGGTGTACTGGGCAGCGCGGGTAGCGAGAATGTTCAGGGCGAAGTTCAGAAGAAGCTCGACGTGATTTCCAACGAGATCATGCTCGAAGCGAACGAATGGGGCGGTCATCTGGCGGCGATGGCCTCGGAAGAGATGGAAGACGTCTTCCACATTCCGAACCGCTATCCGCAGGGCGAATACCTGCTGATGTTCGACCCGCTCGACGGTTCGTCGAACATCGACGTCAACGTGTCGATCGGCACGATCTTCTCTGTGCTGCGTTGCCCCGAAGGCGTGACGGATCCGACCGAGAAGGACTTCCTGCAACCGGGCACGCAGCAAGTGGCGGCCGGTTATGCGGTGTACGGTCCGCAGACGGTGCTGGTGCTCACGACGGGTCATGGCGTGAACTGCTTCACGCTCGATCGCGAGATGGGTTCTTGGGTGCTGACGCAGGAAGGCATGCGCATTCCGGAAGACACCAAGGAATTCGCGATCAACATGTCGAACGAGCGTCACTGGTATCCGCCGGTGCAGCGTTACATCGGCGAGTTGCTGCAAGGCAAGGAAGGCGTGCGCGGCAAGGACTTCAATATGCGCTGGATCGCGTCGATGGTGGCGGACGTGCATCGCATTCTGACGCGCGGCGGTGTGTTCATGTATCCGGCAGACAAGCGCGATCCGGACAAGCCGGGCAAGCTGCGCATCATGTACGAAGCGAACCCGATGAGCTTCCTCGTCGAGCAGGCAGGCGGCGCGGCCACGAACGGCACGCAGCGCATTCTCGACATTCAGCCGCAGAAGCTGCATGAGCGTGTTGCAGTGTTCCTCGGCTCGAAGAACGAAGTCGAACGTGTGACCGGTTATCACCACGAAGCCGACAAGAAGTAAGCGATGTGAAGACGCGATTTCGTCGTCGCGAAGGCGATGCAATGTCGTGAAATTTTTTCGCGATGACGGAAGCGCAGGATTTCTGAAATTTCAATGATTTACGCGTGACTGACGCAGTCACAGCAAAAAATCTTCGAAAAAAGTAGTGACAAATCCATAAAGTCTGCTAATATCTCACTTCTTCGCAGCGCCGGAGTAGCTCAGTCGGTAGAGCAGCTCATTCGTAATGAGAAGGTCGGGGGTTCGATTCCTCTCTCCGGCACCAGCGACTTACTCAGTCCCTGGTGATGCAAGCAAGACGAAGTACTCAGCAGTCAACAGAAAAGCCGCCCGATTATGTCGCGCGGCTTTTTTGTTTTTCAGCGTTCTCCGATGCCGGGGAGAGGCATCGAATCCTCCCCCTCTGCGCAGCCCCTCATCACCTTCCGGCGTTACCTTCGTCATCATCGATGGCATTGTCGTTCGCGCCATCCTCGTCTTCGGCGGGTTGCGCCATCCACTCGTGGTAACCCGCGACCCCCATCTTGCGCATCAGCGCTTCATTACGTTCGTAAATCGTTTCCGCTTCCGGGAACGCTTCCACCGCGCGGTCGATGCTCGCCTCGCGCAGCAAATGCAGCATTGGATACGGCGAACGGTTCGTGAAATTCTCGGCGTCGTCGGGATCCGTACCTTCGAACTGATAGTCCGGATGGAAACTCGCGATCTGTAGTTCGCCTTCGAGCTGCAACTGCTTGAGCATGCGCTCGGCAAAGAACAGTGCGTCGTTGTACTCGTGGAAGTCGAGCAACGCGTCCGGCACGATTAGCAGCGTCGTATCGACCGCTTGCGGGTCGACCTGCGCCAGCCACTGCAATTCCTTCTCCAGATCGAGCAGCACGCCCTCCATATCGCGCGCGGCGCTCACGGCATACCGGATCTGATCCTTGACGTGTACCGCCTTCGCGAACGGGCAAAGGTTCAGGCCGATTACGGCGCGCGTGAGCCAGTGGCGCGTCGCCGCAATCACGGCCTCGTTGTCCTGTCGCTGCAACGGGTTCGTGGAGGATGCGGCGTCTGGAATGTTTTTCTCCGTCATACAAAAGCGTGGCGATGATTCATGAATACCGCATTGTAGTGCGGCATTCGCCTCGCGTCGGCATGTCCGTCTTGGAGAACCTCACGGGACATATGCCAAAACCCGCGCCCGGCGCGTGCGCGACCATGTGGCTTCTCCACGCCACGCGCCCAACGACCATGCCCGGTACCCCGCCCATCACCACTCGTGCGCACAGCACGTACACCCACGGCACCAGCGACAGCATCGCCGCTTCCCGCCCGCAGCCAGAGGTACGGCATTTGTCCGCCACGTCGTTGGTCGACCTGCTCGACGTGCGACGCGGCTCGCTATATCGCACACAGGACATCTGGAACACGCTCGTCGACCCGCTGAGTTGTGCCGGGCGCGAGTTGCGCGGCGCCTGCAAAGCCGCATCGCCAAACGGCCCCCTGTTTCTCGAAATGGTGACGTTGCTGACCATGCCCGAATCGGAGCGCACGATAGATCGGCTCACAGACGCAGGCGTCTTCCTCATTCCAGCGCGTGCTGGATATCTGCGTCCCGAAGACGCCGCCCTGCTACGCAGCAACGAAGGACTGCTCCTCTGGCTGCAATACGCCGCGCCACCGACGGCTTACCTCAAGATGTTCGACGGCTCCGACATCTTCGGTGCAACGTCCATGCACGACCGGGCGCGTATTGCCAAGATTCTGCGGATTCTCCTGGCTTGCGGACGAGACCGCACGGCCGCCACGCCGTCGAATCCGTCCGACCTCGCCCCCGTCAATCCGCTCTCTCATCTGTGCAGTCAGGTCGCGCCGCACTGGTTGCGCCGCGTGCTCGAACTTGGCGGCTGCCCACATCAAATGAGCCAGCGGGGTGTGCCGCTGATTGTAAGCGCCATGCGTGCCGAAGCGATCCGGCTGCACAACGCCGGGCAAGACTTCATGCGCGCGCATACCTCGCTTCGGCAACTCGCCGAACTGCTCAAACGGCACGGCGCCGATCTGACGCAAGCGAGCGGGCGCGGCGTGCCCGCCGTCGCCCTGCTCGCGTTTCACGGGCTGTGCGGTGCGGCCGAAGCGCTGCTGATCAGCGGTGCCAGTCCCAACGCGGCCGACCGGCAAGGAAACACTCTCATGCATCACCTGGCTCAGGTATTGCACATGCGCGAGTCCCCAACGCATACCGAAAACGCCAAGCTCGCGCATTACGCCCTGATCCTCAGCCTGCGCCACGGCGGCAATCTGGACGTGCCGAACGCGGCGGGACATACGGCCCGCTCATTGTTGCCTGAACCAACAGCGCTCGGCCCGCAAGTCGACGACGCATTACTCACGACCGCCCGCACGACCGCGCTCCGCCGCATCAGACCCCTTAGCTGACCCGCTCACCCGCCATGCCCATATCCTCAGTCACCCCCCAGTCAATGTCTCCAGCGACGCATCTCGGTTCCGTGAACGACAGTGTTGCCTTACCGGACCGCATCACGCTCGAAGCACTTCTGCGCGCGCGACGCGAAGTGCGTTGTACATCGCGCGAAGTGTGGGACATCTTGATGAGCCCTACGACGGCCGCGGGCCGTGAACTTCACGACAGTTGTTCGTTGGCACGACCGGACAATCCCAAAGGGCTCGTCTTCTCGATGGCCACGCTGTTTTGCACACCGGTGCAGCACCGAACCCTGAGCGATCTCGAAAATGCCGGTGTTTTCGTTAACCGATCAGCGCGCGACGACCTCGAACCGGATGACGCAGATCTGCTGCTAAGCGACATGGGCCTGCAACTCTGGCTTCGGTACGCAGCGGCGCCGTCCGCCTACCCCACGGTGTTCGTTGACGCACTCATGGCTCACGAATTCCCCACACTCCCGTCTCCGACCGTTTCCAACGCGTTACGCGTGCTGATTGCGTGCGGTCGCGACAAGACCAACAACGTCCCGGTGTGCGAGGTCTCGGGAGACGTTAACCTGCCCCTGTCGCACTTGTGCGGTCACGTTGCCGTGGAATGGTTGCCGTCGCTATTGGACCTCGGTGCAGACGTTAATCAGGCTACAGCGAACGGCGTGCCGCTCATCGCCACGGCGATGGCCGCCGAAGCCGAGCGTCTGCATCTGAACGGTCGTGACCTGCTGGTGGCACACGATTCGCTCTTTCGTCTGGGAAAGATGCTCCTGTCGCACGGTGCCGATCTCACACAACCGGCGCTCACGGGTTCGACGCCCGTCATGCTGCTGGCATTCAACGGCTACTGCGCGGCGGCTGACGTTCTGCTCTCGCTAGGTGCTGCCTGCAACACGGCGAAAATCGGCCGTGAAGGCAACACGCTCATGCATCAGCTCGCGGCCACCACACGGTTGCGGCCCTACTCGTTCTCTGCCTATTTCCTGTTTATCCTCGCCCTGCGTTACGGCGGCGATCCTGATCGCACCAACGACGCGGGCGTCACCCCTGTCTCGCTCTTGCCGGACAGTCTCGTGAGTTACCTACGTTTGACGCAGAAGATGGTGAAGCAGGCACGCGAGCGCGCCCTGCACGTCATTGCCAACCCAGACACGATATCCGGCAACGAGACGACGGACAACGTGCCCGCCGCCAGCGCCGCCATGATGCGCGAAGCGAAGCGGCTGTGCGATGCCGGTCAAGATCCCTTGCTGCCGCACGAGACGCTGTTTGCGTTCGCGGCTTTGCTGCAACAGCGCGGCATGGATCTGACCCAGCAGCATGCAGACGGCACGCCGCCGGTGATCTGGCTGGCGTCACTAGGTTTTTGCGGTGCAGCCGAGGTTCTGCTCGCCATTCATCCCGACTGCAACGCGCCCATGTACGAAGGCAACTCGATCATGCACTTCCTTGCTGCGACGACACACCTTCCGCGCGACGCCATCTACGCCGACTACATGCTCAACACCGCGCTGCGCTACGGCGGCGATCCGACCCGCCCTAACAACGCGGGCAACACGGCGCTCACCGCGCTTTCGTCCGAGCGGGTTCGCTTCGTGCGTGCAGGCTTCTTCTTCATCGATCAGACACGCAAGCGCGCTGTGCAAATCGTCGAGCGCCGCCGTGCCCCTCGCTTGCGAGTACACCCACCCTCCCAGCAAGATGCACCGGCCGATCCGTTGCGACATTCCGCCGCAGCCCTATAACATGCATTTAATTTGCATCTTATAATCACTCCGCCGGCTCCCTGAAAGTTGATGTCAAGTTGTTCGAGTTGTCCGTGAAATGAGCCCCGGGGACCGGCGACCGAATTCCGCACCGTGGACGCCCAGAGCGTGAGCGTCCACGGCGTCGATGAAACAGCCACAAGTGCGATTAAAAAGATGCATTTAATTTGCATCTTATAAATTCAGGAGTCTTGCCATGCTTTCCGCCGCATCCCGCCCCTACATCGACGCAAGCGTTCCGGTCTTGCGCGAACACGGTCTTGCGATCACGCGCCATTTCTACGCGAGCATGTTCGAAGCGCATCCTGAGCTGCGCAATCTCTTCAACATGGGCAATCAGGCAAGCGGCGCGCAGCAGCAATCGCTCGCCTCCGCCGTCTTCGCATACGCTGCGAACATCGACAATGCAGCGGCCCTCGCCCCCGTGCTTGAGCGCATCGTGCACAAGCACGTCTCTGTCGGCATTACGCCGGCGCACTACCCGATCGTCGGACGTTATCTGCTCGCCGCCATCAAGGCCGTGCTGGGCGACGCCGCGACGCCCGAGCTTATCGCCGCCTGGGATGAAGCCTACTGGCTACTCGCTGGCGAACTGATCGCGGCCGAAGCGCGACTGTCCGAGCAATCGCGTGCGCCTCTGGGCGCACTGCGCGAGCTGGTCGTGGCCGACGTCGACCGCGAGACCGAACACGTCGTGTCGTACTACCTGCGCACGCCGGAAGGCGGCTCGCCGGGCGAGTTCGCACCTGGGCAGTACGTGAGCGTCGCCGTCACGCTGCCGGACGGCCTGCAGCAGCGTCGCCAATACAGCCTCTCGGACGCCCCAGAAGCGCCGCACTGGCGCATCACCGTCAAGCGCGAAGAGGCCAATGCGTCGAAGCCCGAGGGGAGGGTCTCGAATTGGTTGCACGCGAACGTCAAGGCGGGCGATCGCATTCTGGTCGGTCCGGCCTACGGCGAGTTCACGCTGCCGCAAGACTCCGCCCGTCCGCTCGTGCTGCTCAGCGCCGGTGTGGGGATCACGCCGATGATGTCGATGGTCGCAGCGCTGGCCGCTAAGGGCTCGCGTCGCGAAGTGCTGTTCGCCCACGCCGGTCGCAACGGCTCGCACGTGGCGCTGCGCCGTCATCTGGCATTCGCGAAGACGCAGTTGCCGAATCTGCGCACCGTCACGTTCTTTGAGGCGCCGTTGAGCACGGACCGCGAAGACGTCGATTACACACATGCCGGACGCATGGACCTCTCGCGTCTCTCGCTGCCTGCCGACGCCGATTACCTGATGTGCGGCCCGTCAGCCTTCATGCAGACGCAATGGCGCACCCTGCGCGACGCCGGTGTGTCCGCAGGACGCATGCGTCGCGAAGTGTTCGGGCCGGACGCGCTGGATCATTTGCTGTAATCCTTTGCAGACATCCACAGCACCCGCAACGCAAAAAGGCTCCCGAGGGAGCCTTTTTGCGTGATGACCTGTCGACGCGACATCGCTGCCTGCCGTCGTACCCTGCTCAGTCGATCAATTTACCCGCCGCGTCATAGAACGGATGCGCGCCCCCCGCGTCGTCCACGAACGCGAGATGCGAGACGAGTCCCGTCTGCGGCGTGAATCGATGCAACTGGAACGACGGCGGATCCAGCACCCACGCCGACGGACCTCCCTCACGCAGATCGAGCGCGACCTGATGCGCAGGCGACGGGCAAACGCTCGCTATGGTGCCCGCGAAGCGCGTGTGAATCGGACGATGCACGTGACCGCAAATCACACGCTCCACGTTGTCGAAGCGACGCACGATAGCGGCCAGCTTCGCCGCATCGGCAGCGTCGAGCGACTGAATGTCCATATGCTCGATGCCGCACGCGAACGGCGGATGGTGCATGGCGACGACCGTCGGCGTTTGCGTATCGCTGGCGAGTGTCGCTTCGAGCCATTGAAGACGCTCGTCGCACAACTTCCCGCCGCCATTGGGCGGATCCTGCGTATCGAGTGCCACAAGTCGCAGCGGCCCGAACATCGCCGTGTATTGCACGAAGTCGCCCTGTTTGCCGAGATACGTGTGTTCGGGGAACACCTCGCGCAGCGCGTCGCGTCCGTCGTGATTACCGATAACGAGGTAGTACGGGATTTCCAGAGGCGTGAGCAAACGACGCAGATGTTCGTATTCCTCGCGCGCGCCGAAGTCGACGAGATCGCCCGTCAGCACGACGAAGTCGGGACGCGGCGTAAGCGTATTGAGACGTGCCACGCAACGCTCAAGATAAGCGGCAGTATCGACGCGGCGATAAGCCAGCTTGCCAGGGCGTTTGATGTGAAGGTCGCTGATTTGCGCGAACAGCATGAGCGGTTTATCCGTGAAGCGAAAAAACATGGGCGGCGGGCAGCGACAGGCCCACCTTATCGCCGACGCGGCACTCGCGACGGCTGGAAACTTCGACGAGCACCGCACCGGCCGTGGACACGCCACTGAGCGTCAGACGCGTGCGGTCGCCGAGGAACTGCACCTCTTCGATCTGACCGGTCAGCGGAGCATCGCCAGCGGGCACGACGATGGCGTCCTCGGGGCGGAAGTACAACTCCTGTACATCGGCACGCACGTTCGGGCATTCGACGCGACCGCCTTCCAGATGGAAGTGTCCGTCACGCCACACGCCGGACAGACGATTGAGCGTGCCGACGAAGTTCGCCACGTGACGCGACGCGGGCTGGTAATAGATGTCGCGCGGCGCACCGATCTGCTCGATGCGACCGGCGCTCATCACCACGATGCGGTCGCCGAGCGCCATCGCTTCGTCCTGATCGTGCGTGACGTACACCGTCGTCACCCCAAGCCCACGCAGCAGACGGTCCATGTCCGCGCGTACCGTCTCGCGCAGCTTGGCGTCGAGGGCGGTGAGCGGTTCGTCGAGCAGCAGCACACGCGGCTCCGGTGCGAGCGCACGCGCCAGTGCGACACGCTGCTTCTGGCCGCCGGAGAGCTGTGCGATCGCGCGGTCTGCGTAGGGCGTGAGATGCACCAGATCGAGCAACTCGTCCACACGCTTGTCGATCTGCGCCGAGGGCAGACCGCGCAACTTGAGGCCGTACGCCACATTGCCGCGTACGGTGAAGTTCGGGAACAGGGCGTAATTCTGAAAGACCATGCCGACACGGCGCTTCTCGATGGGCAGGCGCGTCACGTCTTCGTCGCCAAAGCGAACGCGTCCACCGGCATCGGGGCGCTCAAGCCCGGCGATCATGCGCAGGGTCGTGGTTTTACCGCATCCCGACGGGCCGAGCAGCACCAGCGTCTCGCCTGCACCGATCGTCAGATCGAGCGGCTGCAGGACGGTGTTGCCGTGAAATGTCTTGGCACAGCGTTCGAGATGAATGGGGATGGAAGTCAGTTTCATCGTCATTTCCGTAATCAGGTGCGCCCGCGAGAATTGCGAACTTTTGCCCGTTGGGCCGTCATCTGCATGACGATGAGCAGCGGCACGATCAGCACGAAGAACACCGCCGTGTACGCGCTGCCAATCTCCAGACGCAGCGACGCGTAGGCGTCGGCCAGCCCCACCGGGAGGGTCTTGGTGTCGGGCGTGTGCAGCATCCACGTGAGGTTGAATTCGCCGAGCGAGAGCGTCAAGACGATTAGCGCCGCCGCCACGATTTCGCCGCGGATGTTAGGCAGCACCACCGTCATGAAACGTCGCAGGAAGCTCGCGCCGAGACTGGCCGCGCCCTCTTCCATCATCTTGATGCGCGAGTCGGCGCAGGCCGCCGCCACCGCACGCACCATGAACGGCAGCGTGAAGATCACATGCCCCACGACGATGAACGCCAGACTTTCGCGAAAGCCGCGCATGCCGCCATACACGCTGATGAGGGCCAGCGCACTCGCCAGTCCCGGCAGCGCGATGGGTAACGTCAGCAGTTCTTCGATCCAGCGTGCGAAACGGCTCTGCCAGCGGGCGAGCACGTAACCGGCAGGCACGCCGAGCAGCGCGACCAGCACCAGCGTGGCGGCACCGACGTACAGCGAATTCAGAATCGCGTCGTTATAGTCCTGCCAGACCTGAATCACCCACTTGAACGTGAGGCCAGCCGACGGACCACGGAAATAGTTCACCGACAGGCCGGCGAGAATCGACATCCCCACCGGTATCAGCAAGAACGCGCACATCAGCAGCGTGAGTAGCAGTTGCAGCGTAAAAAGAGTTTTCTTGAGCATGCGGATCAACCTCCGGCGGCGACAGCCTGCCCAGTGAAATTGCGGGCGAGCATCAGCACCGCCCACGTGACGATGCCGAGAATCACCGAGAGGGCCGCCGCCGTCGCCACATTGGCGTTAAGCGTGAACTCGGTGTAGATGGTCATCGGCAGCACGTCGATGTCGGTGGCGAGCGTAAAGGCCGTGCCGAACGCGCCGACCGAGGTCGCGAAGCACATCGCACCCGAGGCGATCAGCGCCGGTGCGAGCGCGGGCAGCGTCACGTCTCGGGCAATCGCGAAGGGCCCTGCGCCTAGCGACGACGCCGCTTCCGTGAGCGAATGATCGAGCGATTCCGCGGCGGCCATCACGGCCAGAATCACACGCGGAATCGAGAAGTACAGATAGCCGAGAAACAGACCGGTGAGTGAGTACGCGAACACGACCTTGTGGCCGATGAGTTTCGACGTCAGATCGCCGATCAGCCCCTGACGCCCCGCCAGCATGATGACCATGAAACCGACCACCACGCCGGGGAACGCCAGCGGCAGGGTCAACATCGACACGAGTGCCGATTTGCCCGGAAAGTCATGACGGGTGAGGAAGAGGCCCGCCACAAGCGACAACGCCAGAGTAGCCAGTGTGACAAGGGCCGACAGCACCACGGTTTGCCACAGGCTATCGAGATAACGCGCATTGGTGAGAATGGCGCGATAGGTCTCGAACGCGTGACCGTCGCCGCTTACCTGCACAAGTGCGGCCATCGGCAAAAGCCAGAACGCCAGAAAAACCGCCAGTGCCGGTAGCAGAAGTGCCACGCGCCAGCCGCGCGGCAGAGTCAGGTCACGCATCGCTTGCTTTGCTCCTCTTCCTCGTTGGACATTACCGTGCGTTCAGTCGCGAGGACTTAGCGCACGTTCTTCAGATACTGCTGACCGAACGCGTCCTGCTGTGCGGCGAGCTTTTGCAGATCGACCGGCTTCACGCGTGCATAGTCGGAAGCGGGCAGGAACTTCGCGGCGACGTCGGCAGGCATGGTGCTGGCGCGAACCGGGCGCAAGAACGCTTGCGCCCAGTGGGCTTGGCCCTTGTCCGACAGCGTGTAGTCGATCACCTTCTTGCCGTTGTCGGCGTGCGGCGCGTTCTTCACGAGCGCGATCACGTACGGCAGCGACACCGAACCTTCCATCGGAATCACGAACTGCACGTTGGCGCGGTCCTTGTAGATGGCGCGGTAAGCGTTGAAGTCGAAGTCGATCAGAATGGGGATTTCACCCGAGAGCACACGGGCGTACGCCGTTTGCTTAGGCACGATCGGCGCGTTGGCCTTGAGCTTCTGGAAGAAGCCGATGGCCGGGCCGAAGTTGTCCATCGAACCGCCGAGCGCCTGGTTGGCGGCAATCGCCGCCGCGTAGCCTGCGAAGGCGCTGCTCGGGTCCAGATAGCCCACCATGCCCTTGTATTCCGGCTTGAGCAGGTCGGCCCACGAACGCGGCACCGGCTTGCCTTCCAGGGCGTCGCGGTTCACGAAGAAGCCGACCGTGCCCGAATGGATCGTCGTCCACATGCCGTTCGGATCCTTCAGGTTGGCAGGTACCTGATCCCAGTTTGCAGGCTTGTACGGCGCGAGCAGACCCTTCTTCGCCGCTTCGATAGCCGACGTGATCCCCAGATAGACGATGTCGGCGACCGGGGCCTTTTGTTCGGCGATCAACTGAGCGACCGCTTGTCCCGAGTTCTTATTGTCCAGCGGCACGCGAATGCCGGTGTCTTGTGCAATCGACTTGACCTGACCGGCCCAGTCCGCCCATTCCGGCGGGCAGTTGTAGCAGATCGCCGTCTGCTGAGCATGCGCGGCGCCAGCGCCGAGCAAGGTGAACAACGCCAGCGTGCGAGCGGCGCGGGTGATCCAAAGCTTCATTTCTGGGCTCCTGAAAGTCTGAGCGTTGGCGGCACGCGTGTGCCGCCGCAGGTTACGTTTCTACCGTGTGGTACAGGCCTTACGGCCGGATGCCTGATTGCCTCGGCCAATGCCGCACTCTCTTGATGGAGTCGGTCGTCGGCCACTTTCTTGCTTGCTAGTACTGGGGTCCTACGTACTGCAGTGCTGCGATTGCTTCGAAACCGGTGGTGCGCGTCGTCATGCTTGTTTGGTGGGCGGGGCCGACACTGTGCCGCCCCGGCGAATTTCGTGGGGCAGGATGAGGGCGTGGCTGAGCGACGAGTCGTGCGACGCCGTCACACCGGTAGCCCCTAAGCGTCCGTCGATCTGGGCAAGCAGACGCTGCGCCGCATGACGGCCGATCTCCACGCTAGGCTGCACCACAGTCGCAAGCGTCGGCGAGAGCAGTTCACCCACGGCGAGGCCGTCGAAGCCAAGGACGGAGATGTCGTCCGGCACACGCAGACCGGCTTCGCGCAGCGCGCGCATGACACCGAGCGCGAGCAGATCGTTCGAGCAGAACAGCGCCGTGGGACGTGCACCGTCGCGCTCGCGCTGCGCCAGCCATTCGCGCACCCGCTCGCCGCGTGCCCCGCTGTTGAAGTCGATTTCGAATGCGGGCAACGGCGTGAGACCGGCGGCCTGCATGGCGTCCCCATAACCGAGATAACGACGCTTGGCGCGGTCGGACGCATGCAGCGCTCCCGTCACCATCACGATGTCGCGATGTCCGGCTTCGATGAGCATGTTCACGCCCTGTGCGGCCGCCGCGCGGTTGTCCACGGACACGCACGGTCGCTCGGGGGCATCGTTATAAACGAGCTGGCACGCAACGCCCTCAGCCGCGAGGTCGTCGACGAGCGCACTGTGTTCTGCGTCGGCGAGCGTCATCAGCAAGCCGTCGACCCGTTGTTGCAGCAGGGTTTCGATAGCATTGCGCTCGCGCTCCGGATCGTATTGGGTGGTCACGAGCAGCAGACGGCGGCCCGTGCCGTCGATGGCGGCTTCGATGCCTTCGAGGCAATCGGCGAAGACCGGGTTGCCGAGCGTGGGCAGCATCACACCGATCAGGCCGGTGCGCTCGCCACGCAGTTGGCGGCCCAGCGCGTTGGGACGAAATTTGAGTTCGGCGGCGGCCGCCTGCACTCTGGCGAGCGTCTCGGGACGCACCAGTTGCGGCGAATTCAGCGCGCGCGACACCGTCGCGATCGAACAGCCTGCTCGCTGCGCCACATCCCGAATATCAGCCACACCCCGCTCCTTAAATCTGGACCGTCGAATTTTGAAGTTGACGGATTTTACGCAAATGTAAACGTTTACGAAAACGTTTTCACTCCGGGATTCTATGGAGACAATTTGACGGATTCATGACAGTCCGGGAAGCCTCATGGATGCTGGATCGGCGCATTGGCCACTCCGAAGTGGCTATTTACGGCTATCGAAACGGGCCTCCCGACGCTCTCCGGGATGCCGCCTATACTGAAAATCCCCCCTCTCGACGGGGGGCATCACGGCATGAGGACACCCTCCACCCACGACCGGGAACGGCCATGAACGACTATCACTTCCTCACCTTGTGGCGGCTCACCGCGCCGCTGAATGAAGTCTGGGATACGCTACGGGATGTCGACCACTGGGCCCGCTGGTGGCCCTGTGTGCGGGAGGTGCGCACGCTCGATCCGGGCGACGCCGACGGCATCGGCGCCGTGCGTACACTGACGTGGCATGGGGCATTGCCCTATTCGCTGACCTTCGAAACCCGCATCACGCACATCGACCCGATGCGTGAGGTGCGCAGCGTCGCCACGGGCGAGGCCGAAGGCACGGGCGTCTGGCGCTTCGAGACTGAGGGCTCGATTACCGTGGTGCGCTATGCGTGGGACGTCCACACGCGGCGTGAGTGGATGAACAAGCTCGCGCCGTTGGCCCGACCGCTCTTCCGCTGGAACCACAATTACGTGATGCGGCGTGGCGGCGAGGGGCTTGCCGCCGTACTCAACGCCCATCTGGTCGAATGTCTGGACACCGACTTGCCGCCAGCCGCCCTCGGCAAGGAACGCGATCCGCGCGAACTGCGGGAAGCGCGGGCGCGTGTGAGTCACGATTCGCATCGTTGACGAGCGGGAGATTGCGTTCCCGCGCCCTCCTCCAGAAGACGTCCCGGAAGTCCCACCAGCGCTTTCTTTTCATCTATTCCATTAAGGAATAGACGCCACGATAGATTTCATTATTTTTTATATCGACGGTTGCCTAGACTTGTGAGCATCCGGCGGTTGTGCCGTGGCGCTGCGTTGCATGGCGTCACCGGCGACCTGCCGCCCCGCAAAACAATCCGCTCCAGGAGACCTCGTGAGCCTTGCGAATGCGCCGCTGCTGCGGCATTACGTGGATGGTGCGTTCGTCGCCACCGATCGCCAGTTCGATAACGTCAGCCCGGTAGACGGCCACCTCGTCGCGAAAGTGTGCGAAGCCGATGCCACTACCGTCGACCGCGCTGTAAGCGCCGCCCGTCGCGCCCTGCACGATGGCCCGTGGGGCAAGACCACGCCCACCGAGCGCGCGGCCGTGCTGCACCGTATCGCCGACGGCATTCAGGCGCGTTTCGACGAGTTCGTTGCCGCCGAAGTGGCCGACACCGGCCGCCCGGAGGAACAGGCCCGCACGCTCGATATCGCGCGCGGCATCGCCAACTTCCGCATGTTTGCGGACCTCATCAAGACCGCTGGTAGCGAAGTCTACGAAATGCGCGCAGCCGACGGCGGCGACGTGATGAACTACATCACGCGTAAGCCGCTCGGCGTGATCGGCATCATCTCTCCGTGGAATCTGCCGCTGCTGCTCTTCACGTGGAAGGTCGCGCCGGCCCTGGCGATGGGCAACTGCGTCGTTGCGAAGCCCTCGGAAGAAACGCCTTCGTCCGCCACGCTACTTGCCGAAGTCATGGACGCCGCCGGTGTGCCGCCCGGCGTCTTCAACCTCGTGCACGGCTTCGGTCCCAACTCGGCCGGTGAATTTCTGACGAAGCACCCGGACGTCTCCGCCATCACCTTCACCGGTGAATCGCGCACCGGCAGCGCCATCATGAAAGCGGTGGCCGACGGTGTGAAGGAAATCTCGTTCGAACTGGGCGGCAAGAACGCCGCCGTAGTCTTCGCCGACGCCGACTTCGACAAAGCGGTCGACGGTGTGGTGCGTTCGTCCTTCACCAACGCCGGTCAGGTCTGCCTGTGCTCGGAACGCGTCTATGTCGAGCGCCCGATCTTCGATCGCTTCGTCGCCGCCCTCGCCGAGCGCGCCGCCGCGCTGCGTATCGATGCGCCCAACGCAGAAGGCGTTCAGATGGGGCCGCTCGTTTCCCGCAAGCATCGCGAGAAGGTACTCTCGTACTATCAACTGGCCGTCGAAGAAGGTGCGACGGTGGTCACCGGAGGCGGTGTGCCGACCTTTGGCGACGCTCGCGACGAAGGGGCTTTCGTGCAGCCGACGGTCTGGACGGGACTCCCCGACACGGCCCGCTGCGTTCGCGAAGAGATCTTCGGCCCGGTGTGCCACGTCGCCCCGTTCGATAGCGAGGACGAAGTCATCCGCCGCGTGAACGACAGCGACTACGGCCTGGCCGGGTGCGTTTGGACGACGAACCTGTCACGCGCGCACCGGGTGGCGCGTCAGTTCCAGACGGGCCTCGTGTGGGTCAATACGTGGTTCCTGCGCGATCTGCGCACGCCGTTCGGCGGCGTAAAGCTCTCGGGCCTCGGTCGCGAAGGCGGACGTCACTCGCTCGATTTTTATTCCGAAATCACCAACATCTGCATCAAGCTATAAACAACGCGGTACGTCAGAGCCATGTAGGGAGGCGACGGTGCGGCAATCTCGATGGGGGTCGAGGCTGCCGCACCCGCGCGCCGTCCCATGACAAGAACACAACGGAGACTCGAATCCATGAGCGCATCGCAAGACACCCAGGCCCGCGTGGTCGAAGGCAAGGCCAAGCCCCGCGGCAAGTTCCCGCACATCAAACGCGCAGGTGACTTCCTGTTCGTCTCGGGCACCAGCTCGCGACGCCCCGATAACTCGTATGCCGGTGCGCAGGTCGACGCGCTGGGCGTCACGCAGCTCGACATTCGCGAGCAGACGCGCGCCGTCATCGAGAACATTCGCGACATTCTCGCGAGCGAAGGCGCGACACTGGCGGACGTCGTCGAAGTCGGCTCGTTCCTCGTGAACATGAACGACTTCGGTGGCTACAACGAGGTGTACGGCGAATATTTCGACGAGAACGGCCCTACCCGCACGACGGTAGCTGTGCACCAGTTGCCGCATCCACTGCTGCTCATCGAAATCAAGTGCGTGGCCTATGCGCCGCGCGCACGCTAAGCCTTCGCTCACGCACGTATTACATCGCGCGACATGACCCGGGAGACAAGCATGTTGACGTATGGCAAGCCGTTCAATTTCCAGCGCTGGATCGACGATCACGCGCATTTGCTCAAGCCGCCGGTCGGCAACCAGCAAGTCTGGCAGGACAGTGATTTCATCGTGACGGTCGTCGGCGGTCCGAACCATCGCACCGACTATCACGACGATCCGCTCGAAGAGTTCTTTTATCAGTTCAAAGGCAATGCCTGGGTCAATCTCTGGATCGACGGCAAGCCTGAACGCATCGACCTCAAGGAAGGTGACATTTTCCTGTTGCCGCCGCATGTGCGCCACTCGCCGCAACGTCCCGAGGAAGGCAGTCTTTGCCTCGTGATCGAGCGCCAGCGCCCGGCCGGTCTGCTCGACGGCTTCGAGTGGTACTGCCTGAGCTGCGGCACGCTGGTGCATCGCGTGGAAGTGCAACTCAAGAGCATCGTGACCGATCTGCCACCGCTCTTCGAGGCGTTCTACGGTAACGAATCGCTGCGTCGCTGCCCGGGCTGCGGCGAGATCCACCCCGGCCGCGCGGCACAGCCCAAGACAACTACAGCTACGTCGGCCTGACCCGCCACACCGAACACAGACACTCACTCGTCACGTCATGAAGAAAATCGACATGCACGCCCACTTCTTCCCGCGCATCACGCGGGAAGAAGCGGCCCGCCTCGACGCACCCACCGCCCCGTGGCTGCGGATCGACGAAGGCGGCGAGACCGGCAACATCATGCTGGACAATCGCGCCTTCCGTCCGGTCTACCGCGCCCTTTGGGACCCGTCGCTGCGCGTCGAGGAACTCGACCGCCACGGCGTCGATCTGCAAGTCGTATGCGCCACGCCGATCATGTTCGGCTACCGCTACGACGGGCGCGCCGTCATGGACTGGGTCCAGCGCATGAACGACCTCGCGCTCGAGCACTGCGCCTACGCCCCGAACCGCCTGAAGGCGATGGCGCAGGTGCCGCTGCAAGACCTCGACCTGGCGTGCGCCGAAGCCTCGCGCGCCAAGGCCACCGGCCACGTCGGCGTACAGATCGGCAACCATCTCGGTGAGAAAGATCTGGATGACGAACAACTCGTGGCATTTTTGCGGCACTGCGGCGACGAGCACATCCCCGTGCTGGTGCATCCGTGGGACATGATGACCGACGGCCGCATGAAGAAATGGATGATGCCGTGGCTCGTGGCCATGCCTGCCGAGACGCAACTGTCGATCCTCTCGCTGATCCTCTCGGGCGCATTCGAGCGCCTGCCCCGCTCGCTCAAGCTGTGCTTCGCACACGGCGGCGGTGCCTTCCCGTACCTGCTAGGCCGCGCCGAGAATGCGTGGCATTGCCGCGACATAGTACGCGCCGACAGCCCGCACCCGCCGTCGCACTACCTCGACCGCTTCTACGTGGACAGCGCCGTGTTCGACCCGCGCGCCCTGCGTCTGCTCGTGGACACGATGGGCGTGGAGCGCATCATGCTCGGCTCCGACCACCCGTTCCCGCTCGGCGAGCAGGACATCGGGCGTCTGGTGGCCGATCAGCCGGGCCTCGACGACAACGGACGACACCGCATTCTGGCCGGGAACGCACTTGAGTTCTTCGGGCTGTAACTGGTGCTTTCCCGAGGTGTTTTTGAAAATGCTTGCCTACGCAAAAGGCGTCGTTTAGGCTGGGCATGGAAATATTTGATGCTTAAACAATTCTGGAAGTTTTGAATTAGTCTGACGCGCCTGGCCTGCCATGACCGACGTGAAGAAGCGGTCAAGTATCCCGGCGCGAGTCCGCAGCTGACAGTGCTTGAATTCATCGTTTGGAGACCATGATGACGGGAACGAAGACCACGCAACGCAAAGCCATCGCCGTGCTCGGTGCCATCGCAGCCGCTGCTGCGATGTTCGCATCGGGCGGTGCCCATGCTCAGGTGAAGATCGGCTTCATCGGCACGCTCTCCGGCCCGGGCGGCGCGCTCGGGCAGGACCAGTACGACGCTTTCATGCTCGCCGTCGAGCAAAAGGGCGGCAAGCTCGGTGGCGTGCCGGTGCAGGTGATCAAGGAAGACGACCAGCTCAAGCCGGACGTCGGCGTGCAGGCGGCGACCAAACTGGTGGAGCGCGACAAGGTTTCGCTCATCACTGGCGTGACGTTCTCGAACGTGATGATGGCCATCCACAAGAACGTGACGAACGCAGGCGTTGTCATGGTCGGCTCGAACGCCGGCCCGACGCCGATTGCTGGCGAGCAATGCTCGCCGAACTTCTTTTCGACCTCGTGGGACAACGACGAACTGCATGAAGCCGGCGGTCAGCTCTCGACCGATCTCGGCTACAAGAAGATGTACGTGATGGCCCCGAACTATCAGGCCGGGCGCGACGCCGTGAACGGCTTCAAGCGCGACTACAAGGGCCAGATCGTCGACGAGGTGTACACGCAGGTCAATCAGCCCGACTATTCGGCCGAAATCGCCCAACTCGCCGCCGCCAAGCCGGACGCCGTCTACGTGTTCTACCCGGGCGGCATGGGTGTGAACTTCGTCAAGCAGTACCGTCAGGCCGGTCTGCTCGGCAAGATTCCGCTGATCTCGGTGTCGACCATCGACGGCTCGACCTTGCCCGCGTTGAAGGAACAAGCCGTGGGCAGCATCACCAGCGCGCCCTACTCGCCCGACCTCGACAACGCGCAGAACAAGCAATTCGTCGCGGCTTTCCAGAAGAAGTACAACCGCGTGCCGTCGATGTACGCCGCACAATCGTACGACGCTGCGAACCTGATCGACTCCGCACTCACCAAGACGAAGGGCAGCGTGACCGACCGTGAGGCGCTGCGCGCAGCACTCAAGTCCGCCGACTTCCAGTCCGTGCGCGGATCGTTCAAGTTCGCCAGCAATCAGTTCCCCATCGCGCCGTTCTATCGCGTGGATGTGGTGAAGGACGGCAGCGGCGCCGCCTTCGCGAACAAGGGCAAGATCGATATCAAGACGCGCGCCAACCTCGCGTCGATGTGCAAGATCCGCTCGTAAGCCGCTCAACGTTGTGCAATGCAGTAAAGCGGGGGCGCCCAGCCCCCGCGGTCTTTGAGCACTATCGAGGGTTTATGAAGCGCTACCGCAATTTCGACGAAGCCGAGCTGGACGTTCAGTACAACGCTCGCGCTACCACCCCCAACATTCTCGACATCCTCACGCAATACGCCGAGCAGAGCGCGCATGCCCGCGCCACCGTGCCGTGCGTGCTCGATGTCGCCTACGGGGACCACCCCGACGAAACACTCGACATCTTCCCCGCGCCGCAGCCGGGCGCGCCGGTGTTCTTCTTCGTTCACGGCGGCTACTGGCGCGCGCTGAACAAGAGCGATTCAAGCAACATGGCACCGGCGTTCACGCAAGCGGGTGCCACCGTCGTCACCGTCAACTATTCGCTCGCGCCGGGCGCGTCGCTCGACACCATCGTCGACCAGACCCGTCGCGCACTCGCGTGGGTCCATCGTCACATCGGCGAGCATCAAGGCGACGCACGCCGCATTCACATCTGCGGCAGTTCTGCAGGCGGTCATCTCGTCGGCATGCTGCTCGCGCAGGGCTGGCATGCCGAATACGGCGTGCCCGAGGATGTCGTCGCGGGGGCAGCGCCCCTGTCAGGCCTGTTCGACCTCACGCCGATTCCGTTCACGCATATCAACGAATGGATGAAGCTCTCGGCCGACGACGCACAACGCAACAGCCCGTTCTTCCGCCTGCCCGCGCGCGGTTGCCCGCTCGTCGTGTCTTACGGCGAAACTGAGACGCCCGAATTCAAGCGACAGACCGACGACTACCTCGCCGCGTGGCGCGAGAAGGGTTACGCGGGCGAGTACGTCCCGATGCCGGGCACGAACCACTTCGACATCGTGCTCACGCTCAACGATGCGCAAAGCCCGCTCACGCAAGCCATCTTCCGTCAGATGGGCCTGCCCCGGGAGGCGACATGAGCCTGACGCTTTTCATCATGCAGTGCCTGAACGGACTGCAACTCGGGGTGCTGCTGTTCCTGATGGCCGCCGGTCTCACGCTGGTGTTCGGGATCATGAACTTCGTGAACCTCGCACACGGCTCGCTGTACATGATGGGTGCGTTCATCGCCGCCACCGTCTACAACTACACCGGGTCGTTCGCGCTGGCTGCGATCGCGATCGTGCCCGCCATGCTGCTGATCGGCCTGATCGTCGAGTTCGTCGCGCTCAAGACGCTGTATGACCGCGATCACCTCGACCAGGTGCTGGCCACCTTCGGTCTGATCCTGTTCTTCAACGAACTGGCGCGCATGATCTGGGGACCGTCGCCGTACTACATGGAAGTGCCCGAATGGCTCTCCGGGACGGTCAACCTCTTCGGTCTCGACTACCCGGCTTATCGCTTCCTCATCATCGTGGTGGGCCTCGTGGTCGCCCTCGGCTGCTACCTGCTGATTCACCGCACCCGTATCGGCATGCTGATCCGCGCAGGCTCGACGCACCGTCAGATGGTCGGTGCGCTAGGCGTGAACATCGTGCTGCTCAACTCGCTGCTGTTCGGGCTGGGCGCGATTCTCGCCGGTATTGCCGGTCTCATGGCCGGGCCGATTCTGTCGGTACAGCCGGGCATGGGCGAGCCGATCCTGATTCTGACCATGGTCGTGATCGTGATCGGCGGTATCGGCTCGGTGCGCGGGGCGTTCCTCGCAGCGCTGATCGTCGGTGTGGTCGACACGCTGGGCCGCACTGCCCTGCCCTCGATACTGCGCAGCATGATGGAGCGCAGCACGGCCGACACCGCCGGTCCCGCGCTGGCGTCGATGCTGATCTATCTTGTGATGGCGGCGGTCCTCGCGGTGCGTCCGCAAGGTCTCTTCCCGGTGAAACACGGCTGACGATGGAAACGATGGAAATGAAACTCAATCTACGCACCGCCGTGCCGATACTGCTGCTGGTCCTGCTGGCGCTGGTGCCCCTTTACGCAACGTTTGCTCAGCAACCGTTCTTCCTCACCCTGTTCGGCCGCATCGTGGTGTTCGCCATCGCCGCCGTCTCGCTCGATCTGATTCTCGGCTACGGCGGCATGGTCAGCTTCGGCCATGCGCTGTATCTGGGCCTCGGCGCTTACGTCGTGGGCATCATGAGCTTCCACGGCATCGACAACGGCTTCCTGCATCTGGGCGTAACGCTTGTCCTGTGCGCGCTCGTCGGCGCAGTCACCGGCCTGCTCTCGCTGCGCACGACTGGCATCGCCTTCATCATGATCACGCTGGCGTTCGCGCAGATGTTCTACTTCCTCGCCGTGAGCCTGAAGCAGTACGGCGGCGACGACGGCCTGCCCGTCAACGCAGGCAGCCGCTTCGGCAGTGTGACGCTCGACGACCCGGCGGTGCTGTACTACGTCGCGTTCGCCGTGCTATGTCTGTGCGTGTGGGTGGGCCGCCGTCTGGTCGAAGCGCGCTTCGGTATGGTGATTCGCGGCGCGCGTCAAAACGACCGCCGTATGCGCGCCCTCGGCTATCCGACGCTGCGCTACAAGCTCGTGGCCTACGTCATCAGCGCGATGGTTTGCGGCGTGTCGGGCATGCTGTACGCCAATCTCACGCATTTCGTCTCGCCAGCCTATATGGCGTGGACCGCCTCCGGCGAACTGATCGTGATGGTCGTGCTGGGTGGCCTCGGCTCGTTCTTCGGGCCGGTGCTGGGCAGCGCGGCGATGCTGCTCATCGAGGAATGGCTCAAGGGCATGACGGAGCACTGGATGATCATTTTCGGGCCGCTCATCGTTGTGGCGGTGCTGGTCTCGCGTCGCGGTCTGTACGGGCTGCTGGGCGATCTGCAAGTGCGTCTGTCGCGTCGCACGCGCACCGTGGAGGGCAAAGCATGAGCCTCCTTCGTGTCGACCAACTGGTCAAACGCTATGGTGGGCTGACCGCCACCGATCACTTCTGTCTCGACGTCGCGCCGGGCGAACTGCACGCCATCATCGGACCGAACGGTGCGGGCAAGAGCACGCTCATCGGCCAACTGGCGGGCGAACTGCGCTCCGACGAAGGCAGCATTCATTTCGACGGGCACGACATTACCTCGGTGCCCATCGAGCAACGTGCGCGTGCCGGGCTGGCGCGCTCGTATCAGATCACCTCGGTCTTCCGGGAATTCACGGCGCTGGAGAACGTGCTTGTCGCCGTGCAGGCGATGCAGGGGCATAGCTTCGGATTCTGGCGTCCGGCGATCCGCGAAGCGGCGCTGGTCGAGCCGGCGCGCGAGATTCTGGCGCGCACGGGGCTGGCCGCCCGTATGAACGTACCCGCCAGCGCGCTCGCACACGGCGAACACCGTCAACTCGAACTGGCGATGGCGCTGGCTGGCCGACCGAAGCTGCTACTGCTCGACGAACCGATGGCCGGTATGTCGCAGGCCGAGTCCGAACAGATGACGCATCTGCTTGCCGACCTCAAGGGCGACTACGGCATCGTGCTAGTGGAACACGACATGGACGCCGTGTTTGCGCTGGCCGACCGCATCACGGTGCTCGTCTACGGACGTGCCATCGCCTGTGGCGACGCCGACACGATCCGCTGCGATGCGGGCGTGCGCGAAGCCTATCTCGGGGACGAAACCCGCAACGAAATGCTGGGAGCGACAGCATGAGCACCTTGTTGTCTTTATCCGGCGTCGAGTCGTACTACGGTGCGAGTCAGGCGCTGTTCGGCATGCAACTGAACATCGAGCGGGGTGCTTTCGTCACCCTGCTCGGGCGTAACGGCATGGGCAAGACGACCACCGTCAGGTCGATGACGGGGCTGATGCGCCCCGCACGCGGTGAGATCGTGTTCGACGGGCAGCCGGTACACGCCAGTCCGTCGCATCGCATTGCACGGGCAGGCATCGGACTGGTCCCCGAAGGCCGTCAGATCTTCCCCACACTCACCGTGCGCGAAAACCTCGTGGCGACCGCTGGCAACCGGCACGGCGCGACTTCGCCGTGGACGCTGGAGCGCATCTACGGCCTGTTTCCGCGTCTGCGCGAACGGGAGAAAAACCTCGGCAGCAATCTGTCCGGTGGCGAACAGCAGATGCTCGCCATCGGCCGCGCGTTGATGACGAATCCGAAATTACTCATTCTGGATGAAGCGACTGAAGGCCTCGCGCCGCTCATTCGCGGTGAAATCTGGCAATGCCTTAAGCAACTTAAAGGCAGCGGCCTGTCGATCCTCTGCATCGACAAGAATCTGGCACCGATGCTCGAACTCGGCGACCAGCACTACATCGTCGATAAGGGCCGTGTGGCGTGGCAAGGCGACTCGTCGAAGCTGCGTCAGTCGTTACCGGAATTGCAGGCCTACCTCGGCGTCTAAGACCCGCGCCAAGCCATGCGTATCCCCTGTCTGCGTACACTCTACGGCACCTCGTCTCCACGAGGAGCGTAGTACTCGATAGGTGTCAGACGCGAAAATCGGGAGTGTTTTGTGAAAGCACCCAGCAAATGGATGTGGTGCAATCGGCTCCGCTTGATTGCCTTTGCAAGCGCACCCGATCAACAACTAACGACACCGGTCAGGACTATGGCTTACACCAATACGCCTTCGAATCCCTTCCGCTGGCTGCTCACGCAGGACACCGGTGCGCCGCCGCCCGCCGAGCCCGCTCACGTCAACAACGGGCTCCCTGCGGACCTCCCGCTCAACATCAAGGAGTTGCCGCGTACCCCGCTTCCCAAGCTGGAAGTCTTTCCCGACGAGTTGCTTGCCCTGCGCAAACATCTGGGCATGTCCCGTAACGTCTTCGCCCACTATCTCCGGACCAATCCCCGTACGCTGGAGAACTGGGAGCAAGGGCGCGCGCGTCCGAACGCCCAGGCCGCCTGCCTGATACGGCTGGTGCAACAGAACCCGGGGCTGGTGTCTTCGCTCGCGCGCCTGTAAGGCCTTGCGCTCACGTGATGTAAAAAGGGCGTGCCGATTCGTCGACACGCCCTTTTTCTGTGTTCCACGACCGCTACGGCTTGAGACCGCATACCTCGCGCAGACAGGCGACGAATCGCGCGCAGGCCGGGCTGGGCGACTTGTCCGCGCGCAGCGAATAGCCGACGTCGCCGAAGCTGCCCGACATCGTGTCGGCAAGCACGCGCAGCAAGCCCGACTCCACGAACGGTGTGGCCGCCGCACGCGGCATGAGCGCGACGCGAGGCGTCTCCAGCATCAGGCCGATGTTGGTCAGCACTGAGAGCGATTCCACCACGTCTTCCGGCAACGCGAGCCCGGCATCGTGAAACAGACGTTCCGCCGCCAGACGCGAAGGCGACTCGGGCACCGGTAGAATCCACGCGCCTTCGCGGAGTTCGGCGAGCGGGACACGATCCGGCAAATGCGTCCAGTGACGCTTGCCGCCGATCACGCTGAGCGATTCGTTAAAGAGAATTTCGTGGGTCAGCGCGAAGGCGTTGGCCACTGGCAGCGAACGCTCGGGCAAGCGTCCCACCACGATATCCAGATCGCCGCTGGCCAGCGCCGGAAAGAGCTGTGCGGTCGTCGCTTCACGCACCGTCACCAGCACGCCCGGCGTGCGCTCTTTGAGCATGGCGATCGTGCGCGGCAACAGGTCGGCGGCGGCCGAAATGAGCGTGCCGACAATCACATGCCCGCTCGTGCCCGCGCTGAACGCGTTCACTTCGTCCGTCAGGTAGCGCAGTTCGGCCATCAGTGACTTCACGCGATGGCCCAGCAACTCGCCGAGTTCGGTCGGCTGCATGCCGCGGTTGCTGCGCACAAAAAGCGGGCCTTCGAAACAGGCTTCCAGCTCATGCACGATCTTGCTCACCGCAGGCTGCGTGAGTCCGGTTTCGTTGGCGGCGCGCACGAGCGAGCCCGTTTCGAGCACGCGGTCGAAGACCTGAAGCTGGTGAAACTTGAGCTTTCGTCCGAGATTAAGGGCTGTCCAGGGAAGTGATCGCATCGGCGTCCTGTTCAGGCTGTCGCGGTCGTGCCGGACGCCGTCACCGAATCTGCCCCCTGTGGCGCGGGCGCCGACTCGGCGGGCTCCGTCGACAGGAAAGCAGCAACGTACTCTTCGAGCATGGCCACGTCCGGCAGCGAGGCCGGGTTGACATGGTAGTTAACGAGGCACCCGTCGAAGGTCAACACGAGCATGTCGATAAGACGCGCGCGTCGCACACCGTCACGCGCAAGACTCGGCGCACAGGCCGCCAGCATCGCCGACAATCGCTCCCTGAACCACTGAAGCAACGACGGATCGTAGGGATCGCCCGGCGTCACCGTGGAGAGCGCCTGCACCAGATTGTGCGAGAAGCCGTTGTCGAGCCTCGGCGTGTCGACCAGCAAGCCGGCGAGCAGCGTGCGCATGCGGGCATGTGCGCCGTGTGCCGACATGACTTCCGATTCGAGGGCCGTGATGCGCGCCTTGAACCATTTGTCGTAGACACAGAAGAAGACTTGCAGCTTCGCAGTGAAGTAGCTGTAAATGTTCGCGTGCGAAATTCCGGCACGCTTGGCGATCTGCACCATTGTGGTGTCGACATACCCTTTTTCGAGAAACAGGGCATGCGAGGCTTCGAGAATGGCGAGACGAATGTCTTCTTTCTTGACTTGTGGCATATGTGAGCCTGCACCGTTAGGCCGGGCACCTTGATCGTTAATTCTCAACATCCGCTGACGTCGATACACAATGTCAGCGCGCACAGTATGCCAGCGCAAACGCAGCTTGCGGCGAAAACTAAGCGCAAACACTCCCCCGGACTTTCCCGATATTTCCACGCACACAACGCGAATTGCGATGACAGACATCGCGTAATGCGTGGGGTTGCCGCACGTTGCCCGCATGCGGACGGGAAGTGGTTTCGCACCTGACATGCCTCGCCACATATTTCAAAATTGAACAATTTCGATGTCATGCATTTCACGCATGGAAACGGCGTCGATGCGCTGCGCGCTTCGTATATGACGACGAATACCCGAAGGAATATGGAAGTCCGTCGCTGAGGGCAATGGATACGCGCATGAGTACGCACTTTGCGTATCTACTGGTGCCACTGAATTTGGCCTCGACGTGCATATGCGTCGCGGCGTAGGTGCATGCCGTCAGCGCATTCCTACATTACTTCGGACTCCATCAAATAATCGATGCATTGTGTGCAATGCAATATCCCTGCGAAGCCCCACGGGACGGCCCAACGCAAGGCAATTACAAAGATTTACAAGATGCGGCGATCCAAATCCCTCAATCTGCGTCCAACTTGAGTGGATCCTATCGATTCACGCAATCCATGATGGCGAAGGGCGGGACAAACACCGCGCTCGAACGGAGGTCATGATGAGAACGAACCGTGAAGGTGTTGCAAAGGCAGAAGTGGCGTGCGGCGTGAAGTCGCGCATTGCCAAGGTGTCCTCAGCAGTCGGACTCGCGTCGGTAATGTTGACGTTGGCAGGTTGCGCGTATGAAGCGCCGCCTCAGCCACGACTGCCATATCGAGGCATCGAAAGCACGAATCCGGCATATCGATCGGCGGATCCGAACTGCGGCCCGCCGCCGTATGCGCCGGGTTCTGCGTGCAGCCCTTATGCAGCCCCCGCAGCAGCGGCCCCGAACACCGACGCCTACGGTCGCCCTTATCCGCCGACGGACCCTTATGGCCGCCCGTATCCGACGGATGCGCAGGGACGCCCATATCCGCCGCCCCCGCCGCCGCCGGCCTATCGGGAATCGAGCCCGGCCGACGGAGTGGCTGCACCGGAGAACGGCTCGGCGACAGCCCACTGAACGTCCGTCATCAACGCCAAATCTACGAATTTACGAACAGCAGGCGGTGCGCAATCCGGCAGCGAGTCGAAGCCGATGGACCGCCAACTGCCTGCGTATATCCCGGGGCCTGCCGCCCCTCCCGAAGGAGTCATGCGTCATGAAAACCACACAACGACGGATCTCGAAAATCTCACGTCTTTCGCGCTCGGTCGCCCCGATCCTCGTGGGCGCTGCGCTCATCGGCACGCTGGCCGGTTGCGGCGGCATGACCCCGCGCGAATCACGCAATACCGCAGTCGGTGCCGGCGTCGGCGCACTGGGCGGCGCCCTCATCTCGGGCGGTGACCTTGGCACGACCGTGGGCGGCGCCGTCGTCGGCGGTGTCATCGGTAATGTCATCACGGACGACCGCCATCGCCGCTAACCGGTGCCGACGGCAGCCGATTGCTGTCATTAAGGGGCGATACACGGCCCCCGCTCATCTGACGATGCAATAAGGAGAAGCGAGATATGAACTCCCAGGACACCCTTCGCCAGCGTACGCTTCGCACGCTCAAGTCACGACGCCTCGGCCGCCGGACCCTCGCTGTCGTGACCGTCTGTGCGGGCGCAGCCGCTTTGTCGCTTGCCGCCATGCCGAGCTTTGCGCAGACGGGCATGCCGCCCGTCAACGGTGTCGTACCGACAACGCCGAACCCGCCGCCACCGCCCACGGCAGGCCCGGATTACGGCGACGCCGCCGATCAGAACGCCGCGCTTGGCTTGTACCTGCAGCGTTCGTTCGACGCCATCGACACCAATCACGACGGCAAGATCGACCGCAACGAATGGGCCGCGTATCAGCACAGTCAGTTGCAGGCACGTCGGGCCACGTTCGAGCGCTATTTCAAGGCGGCAGACAAGGATGGCGACGGTTATCTGAGCCGCGACGAAGTCGCCGCCTCGGAGCCGTTCCTGTATCAGCACTTCGACGAGATCGACGTCAATCACGACGGCAAGCTCTCACCAGCAGAAATCCGCAGCTTCTTCCGTCGCTACTATCACGAACGGGCACAGGCCGACGCCGCTACGACGAAGCCCTGATTGCCCCTGCCTTAAAACACAAAGGGCCGGGCCTGCATACCGCAGGACCCGGCCCTTCGCTTTCAAGCTATTACTTCTTCCGACTGCCTGCGAAGGCGCGACCTGTCACCGTCGCGCCTTCGCCGTCAGGCATTACACGTGGAAGAATTCGGCGATGATCGCAGCGCCGAGGAACGTACCGGCGTTCGCGAGGAACGACACGACCACGATGCGCCAGCCCAGACGACGGAAGGCCGGCACGTCCTTGGCGACCGACAGACCGGCGTAGGTCAGCATCGGCGTGACCAGCGACAGGAAGTTGATCTTGCCCGTGAACTGCTCGACAACCGGCGCAAACGGGAAGGCCGGCGACGTCAGGAACATGGCGATCAGCGACACCCAGCACACGGCCGGCACCTTGCGGCGCGTGACGAAGTACAGCGCTTCACCCACGAGCACAGCACCGATGATGATCAGCATGCCCGGCACGCCGTCGAGGAACGGCGTCTTGAAGGCCATGCTGTTGCCGACCAGCGCAAGAGCGCCCGAGAAGAACCATGCGAACAGACGTGCGCCGAAGTTCATCTCGACGGTGTGTGCCTTGCTGGCTTCCTTGAGTTCCTTGGCGGCTTCGGCGTCGGCCACGGCAGCGGCTTCGGCGTTAGCACGGCCACGCTTGCTCATGCGGCCCAGCACCGGCTCCATCACGCGGTAGCCCCACACGGCGAGCGGCAGCGAGATGAACAGCGTGAAGTACGTGCCGATGGTCGTCGTAATCAGGTTCGACGCAGCGGCGAACGTGGCGACTTCCTTGGCGACTTCCGGCGTCTGCTGTGCGGCAATCGCACCGGCGGCAGCGGCCATCATCGACCCCGACCCCACACCTGCGCCCATGGCGAGCGAGTGCGGATGGAACAGGTTCAGGCTGGCGACGAAGCCCGCGAACAGCGAGATGAACACCGCACCGAAGATGGTGCCCGTCAGGTACTCGGCCAGCACGCCACGACCTTCCGGCGAGTCGAAACCGTACTTTTCACCGATGATCGCGAGGCTCGGCTCACGGCCGACCGAGAAGGTCGCGCCAATGGCTTCGCGCTTGATGCCGAGCATCAGTGCGACCGGCAGGCCCAGGATGATCGTGCCGACGAAGTGGCCGAATTCCTGGAACACCAGCGCCCAGCCGGCGGCCACGAGCTTGGGCAGCGAGCCGCCCACGAGCAGGCCGAGCTTTGCCACGAAGAGCAGCAGCGCCGGTTGCAGAATGGCCGCTGCCTTGTGCTGCATCGACAGGTCGATCTGCGCGAAACGCGGCAAGCGCGCCTGCGACAGGCCCAACGCCGCGCCGAGCAACAAGGCCCAGACCATCGGCAACAACACGATCTTGCCGTGACCGGCATTGATGCTGATCGCACCGATCAGCTCCGCGACCACCAGGATCACGATTGCCCAAACATACAGGCGCACGCCATCGCTGAAGGCGCCTCCCTGCGGCTTGGCCGCTTTTTGTTCCATGACTGCCATCTGGGTCTCCACTGCACTTGCTATTGAGCCGGTCCGATGCCGTCCGCCGTCGAGCTGTTCGGCGGGTCGGCCACCATTTCGGTAGTTAAGGAAGTTCGGCGCGCCGTCCGTCCGGTCCATTCCGTCGATCCGATCCTGACGGGATACACCGGCGAACTCTTGGGGCATGGCGGCTGAACGCCCGCCATGTTGGCACACCTTGGTGACAGCAACAGCGTAATCAATCCCCCGCGCCGAACCACCCGAGGGCGGCATTATACGCGGTCAAAAACACCGTTTCGGCCCCCTGTCCCGCAGGCTGAAACGCTCGCGTGCCGGACAACGTCTCGCGACCAGTGCTCGGCACACTTACCACCCTTTTATTGCCCTATTGCCATGCGTTCCCGACAACTGAACGCACGATGACAGCAATTCCCACCGGGCGACGGCAGGCTTTCGCCCCCGCCGCCCGGTGCGTCATGCTCAGACGTAGCCAAACGGCGTGGCCGGATTGGCGGCCGTCTCGACCCAGACGCTCTTAGTCTGCGTGTACTCATAGAGCGCTTCCACGCCGCTGGAACGGCCATAACCGCTGTGGCCGTAGCCGCCGAACGGCGAGGCGACGTTGATGGTCTTGTAGCCGTTGATCCAGAACGTGCCGGCGTTGACTTGCGACGCCACACGGTGCGCACGCGCCACGTCCTGCGTCCAAACGGCGCCAGCCAGGCCGAACTCGCTGTCGTTGGCAATCGCGAGCGCTTCTTCTTCCGTGTCGAACGGAATCGCCACGACCACCGGGCCGAAGATTTCGGTACGGGCGACGCCCATCGCGTTGTTGGCATCGGCCAGCACCGTCGGGCGCACGAAGAAGCCGCCGTCGCTGCGTTGCTGCGAACCGGCGGCCAGACGCGCACCGCCTTCGACGCCCGCGTCGATCATGTTCATGACGTGCTGATACTGCGTGCGATTGCAGATTGGACCGACTTCGGTGGTGTCGTCCATCGGTTCGCCCACGCGAATCTTCTCAGCGCCACGCGCCAGCATGTCGATCATCTGGTCGTACACGCCGCGCTGCACCAGCAGACGCGAACCGGCCACACAGCTCTGGCCCGCGCTCGAGAAGATGGCAGCCTGCGCACCGAGGCACGCGCGCTTGAGGTCGGCGTCGTCGAACACGATGTTTGCCGACTTGCCGCCCAGTTCCAGCACGCTCGGCAACAGACGTTGCGCAGCGGCAGTGGCGATCTTGCTACCCGTGGCGGGCGAGCCGACGAACACGACCTTCTTGACGACCGGATGCGAAATCGCGGCTTGTCCCGTCGTATGGCCGAAGCCGGCGAGCACGTTGATGAGACCGCGCGGCACACCGGCCTGCTCGGCAAGCGCAGCGACGACCAGCGAGCTGGCCGGCGTGAGTTCCGACGGCTTGAGCAGCACGCCATTACCCATGGCGATCGCCGGGGCCAGCTGCCAGCCGCAGGTGAAGACCGGCGCGTTCCACGGCGTGATTTGCAGCACCACGCCCATGGCTTCGCGACGCGTGTAGTTCAGGTGGGTGCTCGGCACCGGAATGACGTCGCCGAAGAACTTGTCCGTCCAGCCCGCGTAGTACTCGAACATCTCCGCCACCTTGGCGACTTCGCCACGGCAATCGCGGATCGGCTTGCCTGCACCGATGGATTCGAGCTGGGCGAGCGCTTCGGCGTTTTCGCGAATCTTCGCGCCGACAGCTTGCATCACACGACCGCGCGCGGCGTGCGTGAGCGCCCACCAGGTCTTTTGTGCCGCTTGCGCGGCATCGGCGGCTTGCGCCACGACGGCGGCACCTGCGTCGCGGTAAGTCAGCACGGTCTGGCCGGTGGCCGGGTTCACGATGTCGATGCTCGACTCGCCCGTGCCTTCAACCAGTTCGCCATTGACGAACGAGCCGATGGTGGTGGCGTTGGGGAAAAACTTGGCGAATGCGCCGAGCAAAGCGGCGGCTTGTTGGTCTGCCATGAGAAAGCTCCGTGCAATACGCACTCAGGTGCGCATCGTGTCGTCAAAACAAAAAATCAGATCGTTACGTCGCGAAATATTGAGACAGGCACGCGGCAATTACGCCCGGCCCGGCTCAATGAATTGCACGATGCGGTTGAAGTCCTCGTCGTCGCCCACGGTCGCGGCGCTCGCGGCCCACAGGCGTCCGACTTCCGCCGACAGCGGGCCCGTGGCGAGCGTGCCCGTCTGCTCGGCCAGCGCCATGGCCAGACGCACGTCCTTGCGCATGAGCTTCATCGTGAAGCCGGAGTCGAAGGCGTCGTTCAGGATCCACGTCGGATAGTTGGTTTGCGTGATGCCGCTGCGGCCCGACCCGGCGTTCAGGCCTTCGAGTACCTGCTCCGGGGCCACGCCAGCAGCCTTCGCCAGACGCATCGCTTCACCGGCCACCACGAGGTGGGCAGCGCACATCAGGTTGTTGATCAGTTTGGTCACGTGACCGGCACCCACGTCGCCGATGTGCACGCGCTTGGCCGACATGGCGGCAAGCACCGGCTCGATGCGGGCGATGTCTTCGGCCGAGCCGCCCAGTACCATCGTAAGTGCGCCGTTCAGCGCGCCCTTCGGGCCGCCGGAGACCGGTGCGTCGACCAGCGCAATGCCTTTTTCGCGCAGCGTGACGGCCAGCGCGCGCGTGCTTTGCGGATCGGCCGTCGAGGTGTCGATCACGACCAGACCTTCACGGCCGTTCGCAGCGATGCCGTCCGGGCCGTTCACCACAGCCTCGACGACTTGCGACGTCGGCAGCGACAGCACGAGGGCGTCGGCTTCGCGAGCCAGTTCGGCGATTGATGCGCGCAGGCCGATGCCGGCCTCTGCGAGCGCGGCACCGGCGGCCGGCGACGGATCGAACCCAAGCACTGTGAAACCGCCGCGCTGCAACGACAGCGCCATGCCGCGTCCCATATTGCCCAGTCCGACCACTCCGATGATTTTCATGTTGACTCCAGTTTGACTGCGAAGATGGCGCCGCCCCCACGGGCGACGCCGCGTTGCTCCACACCGCCCGGAACATCCGGTCGGCGAGTAAATTCAGGGGATCGTTAAGTGTTGACGCGTTCTGGTCCGGCGCTAGTGATTGACGAACTCCAGCACCACATTGCCCGCGAACTCGGGTTCCACGACCAGCCCATGCTCGTTATAGCCATAGGGCACGCCGTTCTCCCGCCACAGCGCTTCGACGTGCGCCAGATCCGGCGTGAGCAGCGTGATCGCCACGGCGTGCGTGCGTACGCCCTGCGCCATCGGCAGCCCCACGGCGGCGTAGCGCGCCTCGGCGCGCTGCGGCGACATCGCCCGCAAGTGACCGCACCCGGTGTCGGCCACCGCGCCGCCGTCGTACAGATCGACGTGACGCGCACCGTACATGCGCTGCCAGCGTGTGGCGAGGGTGCGCAACGACACCGTGTCGGGCGTCACGTACGTAATACCGACGATGCCGGTGACGCGGTTCGGGTGGTTCTGCCACTCGGGCACCCAGATCAGCTCGGGGCGATGCTGGTGGCAGATGAAATTGGAAGCGTCGCCGAGCGAGTCGTCGATGAACAGGCCCAGTGACACCACGGCCTCGTCGGGCTTGCCGTCGGGTTTGCGCATCGCGCGGCGAAAATCGATGATGCCCTGCGTCTCCAGCCCGGCCTGCGTGAGGCGGGCGTGATCGGCGCAAGCATCCTTGCTGTGCAGTGCAACGAGGGACACGCCCTCTTCGCGGGCGAGAAAGCGGCCGAGATAGCGTCCGAAGCAGAAGTCGCCGACGGCGTTCGTGCCGAACTTGCTCGCGTCGTCCACGCCGATCAGTTCGATGAAGTTGTCGCCGAACATCATCAGCGACGTGACCGTGCCCCACGGGTGAAACGACACCGGCGACGGGGCAAACCCCATGCGCTCGTAATGCGCCAGCCGCCGCGGATGGTCATGGACCGTCACCAGCGGATGATCGATGCCGAATCGCGAATTGCGCGGCGCAATCGTCGGGCTCATCGGGGGCCTCCGAGGGGTGAGTGGCGCGGAATCGGACCGCCGACACCGGGCCTCGCCTGGGTTCGTTGCACGGCGTCGGGGCCGATCCGCATGCTTCGCAGTGTGGATTGAAAAAAAATGACGCTCAATGACAACGCTTGAACATTTTTGTTCTAATTATTAGTCTTTAGGGCATGACACCCGCCATCAATGAAAGCCGTCTGTCGTATCTGTTCGAAGCCGTCCAGTGCGGCACGGTGCGCGCCGCCGCCGACAGACTCGACATCGCCCCGTCCGCCGTCAGCCGCCAGATCGCCCTGCTGGAGGCAGAACTGGCGCTGCCGCTCATCGAACGTCACAAGCGCGGGGTCCACCTGACGCAGGCCGGCCGTTTGCTCATGGAGTACTACCGCGAGCAGCGCGCGCACCAGGAGGACTTGCTCGCCAAGCTCCAGGAAGTGCGCGGATTGCGGCGCGGCCACATCCGGCTGGCCGTCGGTGAGGGCTTCGTCAGCGATCTGATGGGGGCACCGCTGCAATTCTTCTGCAAACGCTATCCCGACATCACCCTCACTCTCGATTTGGCCGGGACGAACGAAGTCATGCGGCTCGTGGCGGAAGACGATGCCGACATCGGACTCGTCTACAACCCGCCCGCCGAGCCCAAAATCGTCTCGCGCGCTCAGCTGGCGCAGCCGGTGCACGCGATCGTCGCCCCCGGTTCGCCGCTGATCGCAATGGCGGACACGCTTGGCACACTCACGCTCGACGCGCTCTACGATGTGCCGCTCGCGCTCATGCACGGCTCCTACGGCACGCGTCAATTGATGGAACTGGCCGAGCAGTCGGAAAAGCACCGGCTCGTGCCAACGGTCACGACCAACTCGATTTCCGTGCTCAAACACTTCGTACGTGCCGGGCTTGGCGCAACGTTTTTGCCGACCTTCGCTGTCTCGCAGGAAATCGACGCAGGCGTACTGCGCGCCCTGCCCATTGACCATCCGATTCTCACCAGTGCCGAGGCGCACCTGATCACGCGCGCAGGGCGACGCTTGTCCGGTGCCGCCAACCGATTGCTCACGCACCTCGCCAGCAAAATGGAAGCCTTTGGTGCGCCGGACTGATGTGCCCGAGCCGCAGACCAAAACGGACGACTGAAACGCGCCCACGGGACATTTCGCCATATAAGTGTCACGCCGGACGCTTTCTGGTTGTTCGCGCGCAACAGTCGAAAAACTAAGCCTTTCCCTTATGTTGCGTCAGGAGGAATTCGGATATAAAGAAGCCAATCAGGCGAAGGTGCGTTTGTATCGCGTCGAGAAATCGTACGTAATGCGAACTTAATCGACCCGCACGCTGGATCGTTACGTCCCTTCCCGCCACGCATTCCGGTCGCATGGCTGCGCGCGCATTGCGCTGCCGCCGACCCAACGCCAGTGGACTGCCATGACGACGATCTCTGAAAGCCAGAGCGTAGCGTTCGAAGTGTCCGAAATGGATACGCAGAGCGTGCAGGCATCACTTGCAACCGGCCGCGTCCCCCTACGCGGCGCCCGTTGCCCAGGCGTCCCCGCTTGCCGATTTCTCGTCACTCGTAACGAAATTTCAGGCTTTTCAGCCGATGTCTTTGCACGGCCCTGCGCGGGCGTGTCGCAACGACGACGGGCATAACCACGCAAAAGAAGGTGCGGGGCAAAACGTAACCTGGGGAGCGAATCATGAAGAAGAAGCTCATTGCAGCAAGCCTGCTTTGCAGCATCGGTACGTTTGCGCACGCGCAATCGAGCGTGCAACTCTACGGCCGCGTCGATGGCGGCTTTCAGTTCATGAACAATTTGCAGGACGGCAACGGCGGCACCACCTCGCGCTTCAGCGCACAGGGCGGCGACTACGGCACAAGCCTGTTCGGCCTGCGGGGCTACGAAGATCTCGGACAGGGATTGCATGCGGTATTCAATCTGGAAGGCGGATTCCAGTTGATGAACGGCTACAACAACAACGGCTCGGGTTCGATCTTCGATCGCCGTGCCCTGGTCGGCTTCAACTCCCGCTCATGGGGCCAGTTGACGCTCGGGCGCAACCTGTTCATCAGCAACGGCGTCTGGGACTTCGATCCGTTCCAGCAGCAGGCCTTCTCGTCGGCATCGCTAGTGCGTGGACGCAACTGGCCGCAGGCGAGCAATACCGTCAACTATCAAAGCCCGAACTGGCGCGGGTTCGACATTGCCGGTCAGTACGCCTTTTCCAACATCGCCGGGCAGTTCAACAACGGCCGCGGCATGGGCGCACAGTTGACGTACACGCACGACCGGTTCCAGTTGCGCGCGTTGTATGACGAAATTCGCGACACCAACGGACGCTTCACCGACGTGTTCGCCACCTCTCGGGAATACTTCGCCGGCGCGAATATCTTCCTGAATCGCTTCACGATCTCGCTGGGCTACACGCACATGTCCGCGCCGGACGCGCCTGCCCCCAACTTCGCCACACGCGCCGACCATTACTGGGCCGGTGTGAAGTATCAGGCGACGGCGGCGTGGGCTGCGAACGCGGCGGTCTATCACGTGAACGTGCCTGGCGGCTTCGGACACGCCACGATGGCCGAACTGGGCACCACTTACAACCTTTCGAAACGGACCTTCCTGTACGGCACGATTGCGTACGTGATGAACAGCTCAGGTCAGAGCTTCTCGGTGGCGGCAATTCCGAGCGACTCGCTGGACAACCCGCCCGCGGGCAAGAACCAGATGGGTGCCTATATCGGGGTCTCCCACTCGTTCTAACGGCGGCGACGCACCACAGAAATGACAAACCGCCCGGTGCTGACCGGGCGGTTTGCATTTGGGGGCCTGCATGTTACGACAAGCGCTTCGGCGCCTGTCGTTGGCGTTTGCGTCAGAACATGTACTTCGCCGTGACACCGCCCGCGATGGCCTTCTCCCCCGAGCGCAGGCTCAGATTGCCGCCGACATGGACGTTGAGTTGCCGGGTGACGCGCACGTCTGCGCCGAGATCGGCGGTGAAGATATCGCGGCCAAGCTTGACCCCCTTCACCGTGAACGCGCGCGGTGCCCCGTAAATGGCGTTCGTGAGGCTGCTTTGCGTATCGCCGAACTCATGTTCATACGCCAGCCGCAACGACGGAATCACGCTGCCGCCACTTGTGTTCACCAGCTCGCGCCACAGACGCACGCCGAGAATGGCCCGTCGCGAATTGCTGATTTGCGATCCGACGTGCAGGCCGTTGTTGCCCTGGCCGGCGTCGCGATCCGTTTCGTCGTAGCCGTTCAGGCGCGTCGACGCGATCCGCATACCGATAAACGGGTCGACGTTCATACCCCCGGCAAGCACGCGCTGACCGACTTCACCGAACAGCCCGAGCGTGCGGCCGCTGGTCTTGCCCGCGACCCGTGCCGACACATCGCGGGCCGCCACTGTGCGCTCGGTCGTCACGTTATGGTTGGTGAAGAAGAGGCCGCCGTTGGCGAACCAGCGTGCGTCGCTCAGATACGAGCCGTACAGGCCCACGCTGGCGCTCCTGATGCTGGCGTCCCCCGGCAGATCGTCGGCGCGGGACGTCCGGCTGCCCAACCCAAACGAGACACCCACGAGCGCGTTCCGATTGAGGCGTTTGTCGACACCAAAGGCGCCGTCGATGCCTGAGGTCGAGAAGCTTTGTTCGCCGTCGCTCCGGTTCGCGCCCGCCCCCTTGAACGAGCCCCAGACCGACATGCCGTTCTGGCGCGCGCTCTGCCCGTTGGTTGCGTTGCAGTCGGGCAGCGAGCCGCCCGCGAGCATACGCGCTTGCATGCTGCTGCGAAACGCGTCGGACGCGCTGTAGGCTGCGTCAGCGTTGTTCGCGAGCGACTCGCCCGAAAGCTGGCGTGCCGCACGACGCTGCTCGGCGGAGCCTGCGGGAAGCAGCACCAACTGGCCGAGGACTGCACCGCCCACCCGGCCCTCTATGATGTCGTTGAGCGTCACCCCCTGAAGCGAGTCCAGTAGGCCCTTCTCGTTGCCAGTGTATGGCGCACTGGGATCGAGGAACGCGATCTCCTTATTCGGATCGATGACGACGTCACCATCGCCGCCGTCGCCGCCGTCGCCGTCGCCGCCAGCGCCCTCGCCCGGCTTCGTGGGAATGCTGCCGTAGTCGACCTCGCCGAGTTTCACGTCGGCATCAGGATCATGCGTGACGACCTGAATTTTCTTGTCGAGCAGTTCTTCGGCGCTCACCGATCCATCCGGGGTGAGAACGATCTTGGTATCCGTGAAGTCGCCCTTCTTTTTGATGTGAATCGTTCCACGATGCACTTCGTCGGGCGCATTCGGATCGCGCTTGGCGTCCGACTCGATCTTGGCATCCTTGCCCTTCGATTCGTATTCATCCATCACGATCCGGTAACCGTGGAGTTTGAGCGTACCGGCATTCTCGAATTTCCTGACGTCGTAGACATCGTTGGCCAGCGAGATCGTACCGGGTGCCCAGAGCGCGAGCAGCCCGGTACCGAGGGCGTTGCGGTGCGCTGCGGTGAGCGTGCCGTTCTCGACCGTCAGCGAATCGATGCCGCTCTGGTCACCGCTGAAGGTGAGGTTGCCGGTACCGACTTTGGCAACGGTCGCACCGAGCTTATCGGTGTCGAGCTTGACGATATCTCCGCCGAAGACGTCATCTTTGCCAAGCGCGCCGAGCTTGAGCGTCTTGCCGCCAGTGATCACATGGCCGCTGCCCGAAAGCGAGCCGATAGTCAGTGACCGCTCGGCCGGTGGATCGTCCCGGAGGTTGGGTTCGAGGTCCACCAGACTGAGCACGCCGTCCTCCATTGCGATGGTTGCCGAGTCCGCCGTTGTTGTTCCGGAAAGATTGGTCACGCCAGCATTGACGATCTGGCGCGTCTCCAGGTCGCTATCCGCCACAACGAGCTGCCCGCCCGGCCTGTTTTCAATGACCCCGGCCCCACCCTTGGCTTTTCGCATCCCCACGAACCCACCGTTAAGGATCGTAGCGTCGGCGGCATTTGCCTCATCGAACCCGACGACTCCGCCCTTCTCGACTTCGATGATGCTACGGCCGCCAGTCGAGCTCGGGTTGAATGTGAGTGCGCCTGTGTCGCGGATCTGGAGCCTTGCCGCACCGGCACTCGTTCCCTTGAAGAAATCGATCGTGCCACCCGGTGTGTCCGGTGGCTGCCCATCCGATTTTCCCGCACTCAGCGTGATGTGCTGCGCGGCATCGGAAATGCCCTGCCCGCCCTCCACGAATTTGAGCGCCCCCTTGCTGCCGACATTCATCATCAGGGTGCCCTCCCCGTCGATGCCCTGATAAACGGAGAGCGTGCCGCCATCGACACGCACTGTGTGATCTGCGCCGTCGACCGCTCGGATCGTCCCCACGTCCCGCTGTTGATTGGTGGCGCCGTAAATTGCGTCGGACAATCGCCCGGAGCGCGCCGAAATCTCGAGCGTCGCTTTTGCATCGATCAGCGACTGTCCATCGACAGGCGTGGCATCCGACATGAAATCGATCTGGTTCTTGTCATTCCAGGTGACGTAACCGGTATTGGGAACACGATCCACCCCGTTGGCAGAGGCATTCAATTCCTTGGTGACGCTGAGACTACTCGCGATCTTTTCATCATCGGCGTCACGCCAACGTTGAAGCTTATAGCCAACGAGTTCGGAATCCTTCTTTGCCTGAACCAATTCCGCGAGCGACTCCTTGAATTTGTTCGCATCACCCGTCAAGAGATCGTCCAAGGCAGTGCGCTCCGCCCCTGTCAATGGACTTTGGCTATTCGCCAGCGCACCGACCCTCCCTTTTAGGTCACCCAGTTCCCGAATAAGATCTCCATCCTTCGGCAGTTCCTTCCCTTCATCTATCCGCTTTTGAACAACGTCGATGGCGCCTTGTATATCCGTCACCTGATTCCCCAAGGCCGTCTTCAACTCGTCGGCCTCGGTAATGTTTGTCAGAGAATTATGAATAGGCATCTCCGTTTCCAGCAGAGACATATTCTTTCCATGTACATCCGACTTCTCTTTTTCGACGTTTTTTTGGTGCTCGTCGAGGGGAACAAGCTCCTTCAACCGTTGATCTCTGTTTTCCATCCCGCTTGACTGAAGGCCTCCTGCCGATGCATTCGGTGCCCCCCCTATCACCGCAACCGCCATGATGATCGCCGCATAAATCTTTGTCTGACACAGCGCACACGACTTCGGACGATTTCCTCGCATTAGACAACTCCTATTCAATTCGCCTCAAATGATGAATTCCCTCATCACGCTTCGGACAATGGCTTTTCGGCCGCCATCATTCCGGCAAATTTTGGAGTCGATTTATCCGAATACTCTCGATCTCAATACTCTTTGGTACTTCGCCCAACCATCGCCTATTAATCCAATAAACGTTAAATCCCAATGTTATTAATTTTAAATTTTAATTAATCGCTCATACCCAGATTCGTTTTAGCCGCCCTCCTCCCAAACGGACGTCGGCCTGACGCTGACACACCACGTTTCGCCCGTGCAATTGCGACATTTCCTTCGATGATTTTTGAGATTTCCGAACGAAAAAACCCGCCGCGTCCTCGTGGACACGACGGGTTTCGTCGCTGCATTCAGCCGGGCCGCAACACACACGGCCCCGACGCATCACTTAGAAGCGGTACTTCGCCGAAATGCCGCCGCCCAGCGCGCTCTCGCCCTGACGCACACTGACATTGCCGCCAACGTGCACATTGAGTCGCTTCTTGAGCTGGAGGTCGACGCCGAGGTCAGCCGTGAAGACATCCCGCCCCAGCTTCGCGCCCTTCACGTTAAACGCACGCGGTGCGCCGTACAGCGAATTCGTCAGGCTCGTCTGCGTATTGCCGAACTCATGCTCGTACGCCAGACGCAGCATCGGCGTCACCTTGCCGCCGTCGAAGTTGATCACGTCACGCGAGAGGCGCACGCCCAGCACGCTGCGTGCCGACGTCTGCGACTGCGCGCCGACCTTCAGCCCGTCGTTACCGGCGCCGTCACGATTCGTCTCGTCAAACGCATTCAGACGGGTCGACGCAAGACGCACACCGACTGACGGATCGACGTTGAAGCCCGCCACATCCAAGCGCTTGCCGATCTCGCCGAATGCGCCGAACGTGTTACCGCTCGTCTTACCCGACAGACGCGCCGATGCGTTGCGTGCCGCCACCGTGCGGTCCGTCGTCACGCTGTGATTGGTGTACGACACGCCACCGCCGACGAAAATGTTGGCGTCGTTCAGATGCGAACCGTAGAGACCGACGCTCACGCTGTTGATCTTCGACTCGCCCGGCATGCCCTTCGCTTTCGAGTTCTGGTTGCCCATACCGACCGACGCACCGACCACCGTATTGCTGCCGATACGCTTGTCGACACCGATCGCGCCATCGATACCGCGCACGTCGAACGACAGGGCATCGCCGCGTTGCGAGGTGTTGCCCCCCGAGAACGATGCCCAGCCAGCGATGCCGTGGCTGTCGGCATTCGCGCCGTTAGCGGTCTTGTCGTCGAACATTGCGCCGCCCGCCAGCATGCGCGACTGCATGCCGCGCTGGAATGCCGTCGTCGCGCCTTGCGCGGTGAGGGCATTGTTCACCAGCGATTCGCCCGAGAGCAGGCTTGCCGAGCGGCGCTGCTCGTCCGAACCCGCCGCTTGCAGTGCCATCTCCGAGAGAACTCTGCCGCCGATCCTGCCCGAGGTCAGATCGCCCACCGTAACGCCATTGACCGACGCCAGTACCGCCCGCTCGTTCGCGCTGTAGTTGCCGTCAGTCGCCAGGTACTGCACGACGTTCTGGCTAGTGATGACGCCCGAAGGGTCCGACGGACCGGTCGGGTCGGTGGGGTCTGTCGTCGTGGTGGGATCCGTCGGGTCGGTCGGATCCTCCGTCTTTCCACCGACGATGCTGCCGATCGTGACCTTGCCGAGCTTGGCTGTTTTCCCCTCGGCTACGCTCACCACGCCGAGCTTGTCCTGAACGTCGGCCAGCGTGATGTCGTTGGCCACGGTGACGTCGATGGCTGTGTTCGTGAAGTCGCTGTCTTCCGACACCTGAATCGCACCACTGGCGACGTTATCCCCCACGCGCGACACATGCGACCTGATTTTCGCCCCCGCCTTCGACGTGTACTTCTGCACCGCAAGCTTGTTCGTGCCGAGATCGATCCGACCGGCGTTATCGATGTGGTTCACGCCGTCGACATCGGACGCGAGCGTGACTGCGCCCTTATCCGTCACCGTCACAGTGCCGGAGCCCAATGCCTTCGCATGCGCGGCCGTCACACTGCCGCTTTCGATACGCAGACTGGCGACGCCGCTCTGATCGCCACCCAGCGTCAGATTGCCGGTACCCGCCTTGACGACGTCCGAACCGGTTGCCGCCGCAGCTTGCGTGCTCGACTTGGTGGCACTGCGCAATGCGTTCGACGTGTCGCCGGACGACACATCCTTGCGCACGATCTCGCCGTCGAAACGGTCGTCTTCGTTGCGCTCGCCCAGGACCAGCTTCGTGTCTCCCGTGACAACCTGCCCGATACCGCTCAGAGAACCGATGGACAACGTCTTCTCGGCTTTGCGTCCCGGTGCCTGCGCCTCGACATCCGCGATGTTCAGCTTGCCGCCCAGCATTTCTATTTGGGCGTCGCTCGCCTGCGTATTGCCCCGTAGGGTAACGAGACCGACGTTGGCCAAACCAAGTTGTTGCAGGTCCGAATCGAGCACGTCGACATGCCCGTCGACACCGTTGATCAACGTCGCCGATCCGCCCTGCGTCTGCTCCAGATGCGTCGTGCCCAGATTGACGAGTTCGGCGCGTTGAAGATCGGCGTCCCGGAACGTCGCGAGCCCACCCGACTCGTTGACAATATCGGCGCGACCCGCCTTCGACCCCGCCTCTAACGTCAGCGTCCCGTCGTTCTGGATGCTCGCGACGGCCGCGTTCGCCGAGTGGAACGTGGCGCTCGCCCCCGGTGAGATGTCGATTTCACTGACGCCAGCGTTCGCCCCCTCGGCGAAGTGCAGGCTCCCGCCCTTTCTCAGGATGATCGTTGCCGTGCCCGCGCTCGTGTGCTTGCCAAACTCGATGGCACCGCCTTCAGGCGATCCCTTTTCGCTGCGTCCGGCCCACAACGTCACATCCTTCGCATCCGACGAGACGCCGATGCCACCGTCGGCAAAGTGCAGCATGCCGCCTTTTCCGACCGTGATGCCGAGTCGGCCTTCCCCCCCGATCTCCCGGTGAATATTCAGCGTGCCGCCGTCGACGCGCACGTCGTGGTCCGCAGACCTGCGCACGTGGAGCGTGCCCACGTCACGCGCGCCGCTCGTTCCTGCGATCGCATCCGATTCATCTCCCGAACGACGCGTGAATTCAAGAATGCTGTCCTTGCCGAGCGCATTGTGGGTATCGGTCGTTGCGTCCGCCCCCATGAAATTCGTCAGATGTTTATCGCTCCACGTCAGCGCACCCCCAAGTGCCTCTACATTCGACGTGGTGGCACGGAGCTGACGGGTGTTGGTGAGTCCGTTGAGCTCGGCGTCGGACGTCACACCTTGCACACGGTCGCGTTTCGTCGCCAGCAGACGTGCTTTGCGCTTGAGCGCATCGAACGCCTGTTCACTGTCGGCGAGAAAACGCGCATGCTTTGCGACCTCCGTTTCCAGTGCCTTTTGCGCACGGTCGACGTCGGCTTGCCGACCCGCCCCTGCTGCTGCGGCGGCTTCGTCGAGCTTTTGCTTAAGCGTCGACAGTGCACGCTTTTGCTCGCGCCCCGCATCGGTAAGCAGCGCGTCTTCGATCTTTAATTCATCGGCGATGGAAGACGCCAGATACTTGAAAGATTTCTCTCTATCTTCGTTCCCCGCAGCATCGGCGATAACCGTCTTCACCCAAGCCAATTGAATATCGATCTTATCGGCAAAACGCGACGTAACTCTCGCCTTATCGATGTCATTTCTTAAATCTCCGATTACATTCTCAATTTCGGAAATCCGGTCATTTCGACTCACTTCCCATTGTGCAAGCTGCTGCGGAGCCGCTTGTGCTTGGACGTAGACGGGCAAAACGGCGGTCACCACCGCTGCAGCTGCCACACAAATCTTAGTCTGACGCAGGACATTCGACTTCGGATGATTCTTTTGCATTCGATAAATCTCTTATTTTCATTCACATCAAATAGCGAATTAACTCGCCATCACCAAAGCGGCGACACACCCGCCACCATCAAGGCTGTGAATTCTAGAGACGAACTATCGAATTTCCGTCAACTCAGATAATTTTTAGTACTTACCCCATAATTCAATCAGAATTTTCATTTGGGATCATTCTTATAATATTGATTTAAATATTTTCCGAATCATCCCAAAACAATGTTTATTTCTTTTCTTATTCCCCCAAAATCGTGGATGCGTGCAGCGCGCGTACAACGGCGTGACAGCACCTTTCAGCCGCGTCCCAAGCGTGAATTTCGGGTTGTTCTGCGTGGAGGGTTCCTGTCATGAACGTATGAGGACGCCCTGCGGATGCCCATAAAAAAACCCGCCGCGCCCTTTCAGGCACGACGGGTTTTTCATCATTCATTCGACCGGCGGGACGTTCCCGCCAAAGTCTGTCTGGCAGTCTTCAACGCGGGCAGCGTACGCCGCCCGTGTTCAGGCCACTGGCTTGCGCTTAGGCTTGACGTCCGGGCTGTCGATTTCCTCAAGGACATCGCGGAATTCTGCAATGTCTTCGAAGCTTCGATAAACCGACGCGAAGCGGATGTATGCAATTTTGTCCAACCGCTTCAACTCGCGCATCACCAGTTCGCCGATGCGCTGGCTGATCACTTCACGCTCCGCACCGGCCAGCAGCTTGTACTCGATGCGCGCAATCGCGGCATCCATCGCTTCGGCACTGACAGGGCGCTTGCGAATCGCCAGTTGCATACTGGCGCGCACTTTCGCGCGGTCGTACTCGGCGCGGCTGCCGTCTTTCTTGACGACGACCGGCATGGCGAGTTCGACGCGCTCGTAAGTCGTGAAGCGCTTGTCACACGACGGGCATTTCCGACGCCGCCGGATGGCGGCGCCGTCTTCCGCTTCACGCGAGTCGATGACCTGCGTGTCGTCGTGTCGGCAGAACGGGCAGCGCATGCGTGCGACGCCGTGGCTTAGCCGTAGACCGGGAAACGCTTGGTCAACTCAGCCACTTGTGCGCGCACGCGGGCCAGGTTTTCAGCGTCTTCCGGGTTGTCCAGCACGTCGGCGATCAGGTTGCCGACCAGTTCGGCTTCGGCTTCCTTGAAACCACGCGTGGTCATGGCCGGCGAGCCCAGACGGACACCGCTCGTCACGAACGGCTTTTCCGGATCGTTCGGAATCGCGTTCTTGTTGACGGTGATGTGCGCTTCGCCCAGCGCGGCTTCGGCAGCCTTGCCGGTGATGTTCTTGGCGCGCAGGTCGACCAGCATCACGTGCGATTCGGTACGGCCCGACACGATACGCAGACCACGCTTGACCAGCGTCTCGGCCATCACGCGTGCATTCTTCGCGACTTGCTGTTGGTACTCCTTGAATTCCGGCGATGCGGCTTCCTTGAACGCGACGGCCTTACCGGCGATCACGTGCATGAGCGGACCACCCTGAATGCCCGGGAAGATGGCCGAGTTGATCGGCTTCTCGAACTCGGCCTTCATCAGGATCACGCCACCGCGCGGGCCGCGCAGGCTCTTGTGCGTGGTCGTGGTGACGAAGTCGGCGTGCGGCACCGGGTTCGGGTACACACCAGCGGCAATCAGACCGGCGTAGTGCGCCATGTCGACCATGAAGTAGGCGCCGACCGACTTCGCGATCTTGGCCATGCGTTCGAAATCGATCTTCAGCGCGAAGGCCGAGGCGCCTGCCACGATCATCTTCGGCTTGTGTTGTTGCGCCAGCTTCTCGGCGGCGTCGTAATCGATGTCTTCGGCTTCGTTCAGACCGTAGCTCACGACGTTGAACCACTTGCCCGACATGTTGACCGGCGAACCGTGCGTGAGGTGACCGCCGTGCGCGAGGCTCATGCCCATGATCGTGTCGCCCGGCTTGAGCATGGCGAAGTACACGCCCTGGTTAGCCTGCGAGCCCGAGTTCGGCTGCACGTTGGCGGCTTCTGCGCCGAACAGTGCCTTAACACGGTCGATCGCCAGTTGTTCGACGACGTCGACATACTCGCAACCGCCGTAATAGCGCTTGCCCGGATAACCTTCCGCATACTTGTTGGTCAGTTGCGAACCCTGCGCTTCCATCACGGCCGGGCTGGTGTAGTTTTCCGACGCGATCAGTTCGATGTGATCTTCCTGACGCTGGTTTTCTTTCTGAATCGCGGCCCAGACGTCGGGATCGACGGAGGCAACGGTAGATTTCGATTTGTCGAACATGGCGGTTCCGTTGAGTTGAACAGATTTTCCGGGAGGGGATGCTGCGGCGCGTCTTCCTTTGTGCTTCGGAAGACGATAGACAGGGCAGCACCAACCATCACGGCTGCCCAGGCGAACGGCAAATAAGACCCCGGCGCTTCCCGGTGGGTTGCTCCACCTCGGGCACACAAGGGTGTGGGCCCTAATCGCCAGTCACGCGGGGTTTGTGGCGTCGATAGTTTATGCGAGCTTGGGACGTTAGGCAACTGACCCGGAGACACGCACCACCACCTTGCCGAACGCCCCGCGACGCAAGTGAGACAGCGCCTGCGCGGTGTCGGCAAAGTCGTAGACGGCGTCCACCACCGGGGTAATACCGTGGCGGTCGATCATCGCACTGAGCGCCTCCAGCCCCTGCCGGTGCCCCACCCCGATGCCCTGCACATGCGCCCGCTTGAGCAGCACCGGATAGACCGGGATTTGCAGGAAATCCCCGCCCAGCGTGCCGATCACTGAGACTTTGCCGTTGGGCGCGAGCGCCGCCATCGTCTCGCGCATGTCGCCACCGGCGAGTTCCAGCACCTGTTCGACGCCCTGCCCTTCGGTGAGTCGACGGACCTCGTCCGCCCAACCTTCCCGGCGTTGGACACCGTGCGTCACCCCCAACGTCGCCGCACGGGCCAGCTTTTCCTCGCTGCCGCTCACCACGATGGCCTTTGCCCCGTGCGCAAGCGCCAGTTGCGCGCCGAACAATGCCACGCCGCCCGTGCCGATGGACAGCACCGTCTCGCCGGGTGCGAGCTTGCGGCCGGTCCCGAACAGCGCAAACCACGCGGTAAGCCCCGCGCACGTCAGCGTCGACGCCGCCGCGTCGTCAAGCGTGGACGGGGCACGCACCAGCGCCGCCTCGTCGAATACGGCGTACTCCCTAAGCACGCCCTGCAAGGTGCCACCGAATATCTGCAAACCGGCCGGTGCCAGTTCCCCCTCGTTCCAGCGATCCCAGAACGTGTTGATGACGCGCTCGCCCACACTCACGCGGGTTACGCGATCGCCTACGGCCACCACTTCCCCCACCATGTCCGAGCCGGGCACGAACGGGAACGTCACAGGCAATCCCATACCGGTGTCGATCATGAGGGCGTCGCGATAGTTGAGCGACACTGCGTTCACTTTCACGAGCACTTCGCCCGGCCCGGGCGTCGGGACTTGCACAGTCGCCAATTTGAGCGAGGCTTCGCCCAACGCCGTCATTTGCCATTGCTGCATTGTTGTCATTGCCAATTTCCTCGTCGACGTTCTCAAAACGGATACCCCGGCAAGCAGGGTGGACAAGAATCAGCTTATTGGAGAATACTTTGCAGCGGTGACGGCAATTTATCTACTGATTGGCGACTTATGAGAACCAATGAGACCTACACGCCCGACCGGCTTTCGGGCATCTCGGCGTTCGTCGCGGCGGTCGACGCCGGGAGCTTTGCGGGCGCGGCCGAGCGGCTGCATCTCACCCGCTCGGCTGTCGCCAAACGCATCGGCCGACTGGAGACGCGACTGGGGGTGCGCCTGTTCCACCGCACCACCCGAAGCCAGCACCTCACCGGCGAAGGCCAGACGTTCTATCAGCGTTGCACGAAGGTGCTGACGGAATTATCCGAGGCTGAAGACGAGCTGAGCGCCGGTTCCCAGACGCCGATGGGCAAACTGCGCGTGACGATGCCCGTGCACATCGGGCGACAGTGCATCGCGCCCGTGTTGCTCACACTGGCGAAGTCGCATCCGCAGTTGCGTCTCGAGATGGCGTTCTGCGACAGCCGCATCGATCTGGTGGAAGAAGGTTACGATCTGGCCGTGCGCAGCGGGCGGCTCGACGACACGCCCGGACTCAAAGCGCGTTCGCTTGGCGAGCAGACCATGATGCTGTGCGCGTCCCCTGCCTATCTGGCGACGTACGGCACACCGCAGACGGTCGACGATCTCGCCGCTCACGAATGTCTGATGTACGGACGCGCGGGCAATCTGTATCGATGGCCCACGCCGATGATGCCCGCCGATGGCCCGCATCGCTCACCGCGTTTCATCCTCGACGATCTGATCGCGCTCGTGGAAGCCGCCGAACAGGGGCTTGGCATCGCTTGCATGCCGCACTGGGTCATCATGCGCGCGATCGCCGACGGCACGCTGGTTCGACTGCTGCCGCAGATTCGCGCGCCGGGCACACCGTTGCATCTGGTCTGGCCCGACACGCGTCATCCGTCTCCCAAGCTGCGCGCCGCCATCGATACCCTCGTGAGCGCCGCACCGGCATTGTTGGGGATGCCGCCGACGGCCTGAAGGTCAGATGACGCTCAGACGACGAAGCGTCTGACACCACCGTCGGCAATCAACGCTGCCCCACACATAGGAACGGCTCCTGCCGAGCGTCAACCGCCCTGGCACGCGTGTCGTACATGTGCGCCCAGGTTTGCGCAGCCCACGTGCCGCCGAGGCGCTCCACCAGATGATCGCGTCGCGCCAGTAGCCGGGGTACGAGCGCATCCGGTTCGCAACACGCGGCGGCAGCGCCGGGTGAAGCACCGCACGCCGCGTCCCCGGCCCTCGCCACCGCATGCGCGCTTTGCGCCCACGGCCGAATGTCCTGCGCAGAAATCCGGCCCAGCCGGTAGGCCATTTCGGCCGCCAGCGCACGCACACCGACCGGGTTCTTCAATTCATCGTGCACCGTCTTGTTCGACGCATCACACGTGAGTCCCTTCAGACGACGGACAAAGGGCGCGTAATGATCGCCATAGGGAAATGGCGAGAGATCCGCGAGCGCGTTAGTCGCAATCGTGTCGGTGAAGTCTGCCGCGTCGAAGTCGAGCGACATCGCATACGGCAGGTCGTTCTTGTCCCGCCAGACGCCGATGTTCTCCATGAAGACGTTGCACAGATCCCGGTTGCCGAGCCAGAGCGCGGCGACGTAGTGACGTTCGAGCGCACATTGAAAGACGTCCGGCAACGCGTGACAAAGCCGATGGCGCATGACATTGCGACGCGCCAGTGCATCGGCATACCCCTTCGCCGCCTCGCCGCTCAGCGCATGAAACGGCACGCCGTTGGATGCCACGAGCCCCGCCATCTGCCGCCCCGCAGCTGTCGCCTCGTCTCTCGCCAGTTGCAGCCGAGAAATGACGCCCGCGTCGGGTCCGTCGGCACCGGTTGCCCCTTCGAAGACGCGCCACGCATCGTCGCTCTCCAGCCAGACGCCGAGATCCTGATAGCGGGACAGAAACGTCGTCGCCAGATAGACGCGCGCCGGGTCACGCGTCCCGTCGAACGCTTGCGAACACCCGCGCACCAGCATTGCCGTCGGCGTCGCCAGTCCCACCGCGCCGAAGAGTCGCGACGCCAGCCATGCCTGCGCGGCATGCCCCGCGCTCAGGCACGCCTTGACGACGTACTGAGGCATGTCCGCATGCGGCGTGAGCGACATGCGGATGGCCGCGCCCGTGCTGCCCATCGGCATGGCATCGGTCACGCGCGTGGCGTTCGAGAAATCGTAGGGGCCGATGTCGGGCAATGACGCGCCACTGCCGTCGTGCCCGACGACCGCACCGAAGATGCCGTGCAGCCCGGCTTCGGGCAACAAGCCGGCGCGCCCGGTGGCGTGGCCGGTTAGCTTGTCGTGGCGGTGGTGATCGATGTCACTGTGAACGAGGAAAGTGTTGACCTGCATCGCGACGCTCCCTGGTCGTGGCAGGGGGCCGAGGCGTGTGCGGACGCCGGCCTCCCTGGTTGAGACCGGCAATCTTGCTGCGGCGTCGGGCAGCCAGCTTTCGAAAATGAGGCAAGATCGGACGAATCCGCCGCACGTCTGCGGCAACGACCGCAGCGGCGGCGACGTCCGATAGCAGGTCCTGCTTTACGGCTGCATTACAGCTCGATTTTCGTGCCGAGCACGGCGAGGAACTGTGCGATCCAGGCGGGGTGCGCGGGCCACGCCGGGGCGGTGACGAGTTTGCCGTCGGTATGGGCGTCGTCGATGGCGATCTCCATGTACTTCCCGCCAGCCAGACGCACCTCCGGCGCACATGCCGGGTATGCCGAGCACTCGCGCCCTTCGATCACACCGGCTGCCGCGAGCAACTGCGCGCCGTGACAGATTGCGGCAATCGGCTTGTCGTTCTCGGCAAAGTGGCGCACGGCGGCGAGCACCTGCTCGTTGAGCCGCAGATACTCGGGGGCGCGGCCGCCGGGGATCACCAGCGCGTCGAAGTCCGCAGGCGAGAGACCATCGAACGTCGCATTGAGCGTGAAGTCGTGACCGCGTTTCTCGCTGTAGGTCTGATCGCCTTCGAAATCGTGAATCGCGGTGCGCACCTTGTCGCCCGCCTTCTTGCCAGGGCAGACGACTTCTACGCGATGCCCGACGGCCATCAGCGCCTGCACCGGCACCATCAGCTCGTAGTCTTCGACGTAGTCGCCCGCTAACACCAGAATCCGCTTCTTGCCCATGTGACTCTCCGTTCAGAGAAAAAATGGAAGGGAAACAGCCCCTCCATGTTACTCAATTCCGGTGACGCACTTGAGACAGCATCGAACAACATCAGGACGAAAAAAAACCGCGTGCCGAAACACGCGGTGTTAAGTCGGCGCAAAACGCCGTCGGTCAATCGATTCGTCAATAAGTTTCCAGATGCAGACGCCCTTCCGTCTTCATTCGTTGCCAGAGCGTCTGCCAGTCGAGACCGGCTTCACCGGCGATGGTCTGCAACACTTGCAGCACGCCATCCTCCATACCCTTCAGCCCGCAGACATAGATGTACGTATGCTCGTGCCGCAGCAGCGCCGCCACATCCGCCGCCCGCTCGCGCATCGCATCCTGCACGTAGCGCTTGGGGCTTCCCGGCGTGCGCGAGAACGCGAGATTGGTATCGATGAAATCCTTCGGCAGATTGAGCAGCGGACCGAAGTACGGCAACTCGCCTTGCGTGCGCGCACCGAAGAACAGCATCAGCTTGCCTGTCGCGCCCTTCATGCGGCGACGACGGCGGTATTCGGTCATGGCGCGCATCGGCGCCGCGCCGGTGCCGGTGCAGATCATCAGAAGATGCGAGTCGGCGTGGTTCGGCATCAGGAACGTGCTGCCGAACGGCCCCATCACGTTGACCACATCACCCTTCTTCAGATCGCACAGGTAGTTTGAGCAAACGCCGCCAACAGCCTGCCCCTGATGGTCCTTCGTCACGCGCTTCACCGTGAGCGCCAGGTTGTTGTATCCCGGACGCTCCCCATCGCGCGGCGACGCAATCGAATACTGACGCGCATGGTGCGCACGTCCGTCAGCCGTCGTGCCAGGCGGGATGATGCCGATCGACTGCCCTTCGAGCACCGGGAACGGTTGCTTGCCGAAGTCGAGCACGATGTGATGAATGTCGCTCTCGGTACTCGCGTCCGTCACGCGATAGTTGCCGACCACCGTCGCCTGCACCGGGGCTTTGTGGTTGTAGAGGTTGACGTATGGCTTCGCGGCGGACCACGGCGGCACGACCGAGCCGCGCACCAGATCCGAGCCGCCGATGACGGGCTCCGACGAATCGGCAGAGGCACCCGACGCACCGCCAGCCGCGCCCTCCGAGGCCTCGCCGATCGTGCCTTGTCCGGCAAGCGCGTCGTCCTGCACGGGCAGTTCGTCCCACGTGAGCTGGTCGTCGACGGCGTAGGCCTCGGCTTTGAGCACGTCGCGCCAGTTGTCGATGGCCCCCGTCGGGCACGGCGAGATACACGCCATGCACCCATTGCACGTGTCCGCGCGCACGACGTAGTTGTTCTCGTCATGCGTGATCGCGTCGATCGGACACGTCTCCTCGCAGGTGTTGCAGCGAATGCAGATCTCCGGATCGATCAGATGCTGCTTCAGGACTTCGACCGGAACGGGGCCGTTCATGATGCTGTCTCCTTGTGGGGATGGCTCTTGCGGCCTTTCCAATGACTTAGTTGAAACGCACGTACTCGAAATCGATGGGTTGACGGTTGATACCCAGCGGAGGCGGCGCAATCCAGTTGGCGAACTTGCCCGGCTCGGTCACCCGGCCCATCAGCGAAGCCACGTACGCACGGTCTTCCGACGTCGGCAGCCATTCGCGCTCATGTGCGGCCCACTCCGTCTCGCTCACAACACGACCGTCCGGCGACACCCGCACGCCCGCGAACGTACCGATCTGACGATTGAACGCCTTGTGCGGCACCGTCAGGCGGAAGTCGATGCCAGCCTTCTCCAGTACCTTGTTCCAGCGATTCACACCCGCGACCGAATCCTTGATGTAGTCATCGCGCAGCACTTCGTTCATCGCATTGAGCATCGGTACTTCGCGCTCCACGAGCTTGCCGTTGTCGACATCGAGCAGACGGTACATCTGACCGTTCAGTTGATGGTCGTCGTCGCGCTTGCTCTCCTCATAACGCCCCTTGAGGCCCGAGCTATAAAAGATCGCCGCATTCGACGACTGGTCCGCGCCGAACAGATCGATCGTCACGGAGTAATGGAAGTTGATGTAGCGCTGGATCGTCGGCAGATCGATGACGCCCGCCGCGCGCAGCTTCGAGACGTCGTCGGTCTTCAGTTCGTTCATCACCTGCGCCGTGCGGGCGATCACACGCGACACGCCCGATTCGCCCACGAACATGTGGTGCGCTTCTTCCGTGAGCATGAACTTGGTGGTGCGGGCCAGCGGATCGAAGCCCGACTCAGCCAGTGCGGACAACTGGAACTTACCGTCGCGGTCCGTGAAGTACGTGAACATGTAGAACGCGAGCCAGTCCGGCGTCTTCTCGTTGAACGCACCGAGAATGCGGGGATTGTCCTCGTCGCCCGAGCGGCGGCCGAGCAGCGCTTCGGCTTCTTCACGGCCGTCGCGGCCAAAGTAGCGATGCAGCAGGTAGACCATCGCCCACAGGTGGCGGCCTTCTTCCACGTTCACCTGGAACAGGTTGCGCAGGTCGTACATGGACGGTGCGGTCAGCCCGAGGTGACGCTGCTGTTCCACCGATGCCGGTTCCGTGTCGCCCTGCGTGACGATGATGCGGCGCAGGTTCGCACGATGCTCGCCCGGCACTTCCTGCCATGCGGCTTCGCCCTTGTGCTCGCCGAAGTGGATCTTGCGATCGGACTCGCCCGGCGTGAGAAAAATGCCCCAGCGATAGTCCGGCATCTTCACGTGATCGAAGTGCGCCCAGCCGCTCGGATCGACGCTCACGGCCGTGCGCAGATACACGTCGAAACCATGCGAGCCTTCCGGCCCCATGTCGCCCCACCAGGACAGAAAGTTAGGCTGCCATTGTTCGAGCGCGCGTTGCAGCGTGCGGTCGTCCGACAGGTTGACGTTGTTGGGGATCTTCTCGCTGTAGTTGATCGAAGCCATCGTGGGAATCCTCGTGTCTCGTACGTGTTCTATAGAAACGTTTGATCGGGTGCGGGGGGGGGGTGACTGCCGCCGCCCACCCCTGCGAATTCGTCAGACGCGGTTCAGATCGAACTGCGCCTTGTTGCCCTTGCCGTAGACCTTGAGCGCGCCCTTCTCGCCCACCGCGTTCGGACGAATGAAGATCCAGTTCTGCCATGCCGACAGACGGCCGAAGATGCGCGTGTTCATCGTCTCTTTACCGTTGAAGCGCAGGTTGGCTTCCATGCCGGTGAGCGCATCGGGCGACATCGCCGCACGCTCCTCGATGGCGATACGAATTTCGTCCGGCCAGTCGAGATCGTCGACGGCGGCCGTGACCAGCCCCAGACGCTCGGCTTCGTCCGGACGCACCGGGCGGCCAATGGTGGCGCGAACGGCGTCCAGCTCGGCAGCGTCTTCGTAAAAACGGCGTGCGAGACGCGACTGATCGGTGACCATCGGCAGCAGGCCGAAATTGATTTCGCTCAGCGTGATGGTCGGTTCGTCTTCCTCGCTTGCCGGGAGCGCGGCCATGTACGTGCGGTCGGCGGCGAAAGCAAATTCGGCGAGCGTGCCGGTAAAGCACGAATCCGGCTCGATCAGCGCGAACAGCGAGCGCGACGACACATCGATACGGGCGAACGTGCGACGCAGCATGCCGAGCGTTTCACGCACGAACCAGTGATCCTGATGCGCGAGCAGCGACGCATCGGCGGTCAGCACATGCTTCGCGTCGCCTTCGGTGCGCAGCAGCCACGTGCCGATGTCGAGTTCGTTGGTGCGCAGGTTGAGAATCGCGTCGTCGAGTTCGCGCGCCATCTTCAGCGGCCACCAGTTGATGCCCGCCGCTTCGATACCGGCGATGTCGCTCGGCGGCGCAGACTTCGGTGCCTTCACGGTCAGGCTTGCGGTGCGATTGGCGCGGTCGATTTCAACGTCGACGAATTCGTAACGGATGGCATCCGGCTCGTCAGTGCGTTCGATGCGCGTGAGCGTCACGCCCTTGCCGCCCGGACGATGGCTGTCTTGCGCCAGTTCCTGCGCACGCGCAGCCACGGCCTGCGCGAACTGCGCGGGCTTGACCACTTCGTCGACCAGACGCCATTGCTTGGCGCGCTCGCCGCGAATGCCTTCGACGATGGTGCAGAAGATATCGGCGCGGTCGTTGCGCACATGACGCTTGTCCGTCAGACGCGTCAGACCGCCGGTGCCCGGCAGCACGCCCAGCAGCGGCACTTCCGGCAGTGCAACCGACGACGAACGGTCGTCCACCAGATAGATCTCGTCGCACGCCAGCGCGAGCTCGTAACCGCCGCCGGCGCACGCGCCGTTCACGGCGGCAATAAACTTCAGGCCCGAATGACGGCTGGAGTCTTCAAGACCGTTACGCGTTTCGTTGGTGAATTTGCAGAAGTTGACCTTCCACGCATGCGAGGAGAGACCCAGCATGAAGATGTTCGCGCCCGAGCAGAAGACACGGTCCTTGGCACTCGTGACCACCACTGTCTTCACTTCCGGATGTTCGAACCGGATGCGCTGGACGGCATCGTGCAATTCGATGTCCACGCCCAGATCGTACGAATTGAGCTTGAGCTTGTAGCCCTCGCGAATACCGCCGTCTTCCGCGATGTCAATGGCCAGTGTGGCCACCGAGCCGTCGAAGGTCAGCTTCCAGTGCTTGTACTGCGTGGGGTCCGTACGGTAGTCGACGTGGGGTTTGCCGAACATGATTGCCTCCAACTCGAATAATGATCTTGTTGAATTGCAATATAGTGCAGCACAAACCCGTCGTCAATCATTTACCCAAATAAAAATGAATTATTTTGCAGAATGCAGCCCATTAATCGGATGACAACTGCACTGCCAGGCGTCCGCGCAGCTGCAGATAGGCGTCCGCGAGCGCCCGCCCACCGGTGTCGAAGCTCATGTCGGCCTTAGCATAGAAGTCCTGACGCCCGGCCAGAATGCGCTTGAGGTCGTCCATCGCTTCCGCATTGCCCGACATCGGCCGCAGATCGCCCTGTGCCACCACGCGCTTCATATGTTCCTCGGGCGACGCTTGCAGCCACACCGTATAGCAGTGGGTCAGCAGGAAATTGAATGTGGCGGCGTCGCTGACGATACCGCCCGGCGAAGCGATCACGGCACGCGGATGCTCGGCCACCACGGCTTCCAGTGCGCGCAGCTCGTAGCGACGATAGGCGCTCGCGCCATACAGCGAATAGATCTCCGACGGCGGGCAGCCCGCCAGTTGTTCGATCACGCGATTGAGTTCGACGAACGGCACGTGCATGTCGTCTGCGAGCATGCGGCCCAGCGTCGACTTGCCTGCGCCGCGCAGGCCGATCAGCGCGATGCGCCCACGCCGGTCGGGGTCTCGCTCGCTACCGGCGAAGAGTTCGCTCAACGCCTGACGCGCGCGCGTCAGTGCCTCGCCATCGCGCCCGTGCAGGATCTCGCGAATCAGCAGCCACTCGGCGGACGACGTGGTTTCGTCGCCCACGATCTCGGCCAATGTGCAATTTAGTGCCTGTGCGAGCTGACGCAGGAACAGCACGGAGGCATTTCCCACGCCCGACTCCAGATTGGCGACGTGACGCTCGGAGACTCCGGCATCGAGCGCCAGCGCCTTACGGGTCAGGCCACGACGGGCACGCAGTGTCCGAACCCGCTCGCCCAGTGCGACCAGAAACGGGTCTTTCTCGCCAGCGCCTCGCGCCGTCGGCACCCCATCGGCTTGCGCACTCTTATTCATCGAATGAGATCCTTGAAGCAGGTAACATGTAATATATTGCTTGACAGCCAAATTTGCATGCTCTAATTTTCACCATGCGTCGGTAAAAAAGCAAACACGACGTCCCCAGGAGACATGGATGGATGTGCCCCAATTTCAGGCGCTGATCGCCGACGTGACACGTCAGCTCGACGGTCGGCCTCTAGACGGCTTGCTCGCCGACTGGCTCAACGCCAATTACGGCGCGGGCTCCCCAGGTTACGAAGCCCTCATCGACGCCTGCCGCACCGGCGTGGCCGAGGGCTGGCTGTGCAATCGCGAAGGCGGCGGCATTCGCTACGGCCGCGTCATCAAACCCACGTCCGACACGCACGGCTTTTCCGTGGACGTCGTCGACATGGCCGATCTGGCCGGACCGCACCACGTGCATCCCAATGGCGAAATCGATCTGATCATGCCGCTCACGCCGGGCGCGACGTTCGACGGGCACCCTGCCGGATGGTGCGTGTACGGCCCGGGCACCGCGCATCGGCCGACAGTGGCGAGCGGTCGTGCCCTCGTGCTGTATCTGTTGCCCGAAGGCGCTATCGAATTTACGCGCAGCGCCTGAGACGGGCGCGCCCCGGCTTCCCTGCTTGATTCAACCCGGTTGATGGATATGAGTACCCTTGCCTTGCTGGAAAACTATGTCGCTGGCCAATGGGTGGCCGGTGGCGGTGAGCGCACCGCGCTGACCGATCCCGTGACGGGCGACACGCTCGCCTTCGTATCGAGTGCCGGTCTCGATCTCGACGCCGCGTTCGCCTTCGCGCGCGAGACAGCCGGTCCGGCGCTGCGTGCGCTGTCGTACGGCGAACGGGCGCAGCGTCTCTCGCAGATCGTCGCCACGTTGCAGGCGAATCGAGACGATTACTACGCCATCGCGACGGCTAATTCAGGCACGGTCGCCACCGACTCCGCAGTCGACATCGACGGCGCGATTTACACGCTGTCGACCTACGCGAAGCTGGGTGCGTCACTGGGCGATGCGCACACGCTGCTCGATGGTGCGGCCGTGCCGCTCGCCAAAGACGCCTCGTTTGCCGTGCGTCACGTCTTCCGCCCCACGCCGGGCGTGGCCCTCTTCATCAACGCCTTCAACTTCCCCGCGTGGGGTCTCTGGGAGAAGGCAGCGGGTGCGTTGCTGGCGGGGGTGCCCGTGATCGTAAAACCGGCGACGTCAACCGCGTGGCTCACGCAGCGCATGGTGGCCGATGTCGTCGCCGCAGGCATTCTGCCGCCGGGCAGCCTGTCGGTGATCTGCGGCAGCGCCGCCGGACTGCTCGACCGCATTGGACCGTTCGATGTGGTCTCGTTCACCGGCTCGGCGGACACCGCCGCCACGTTGCGCGCACATCCCGCCTTCACCGAACGTTCCGCGCGCATCAACGTGGAAGCCGACAGCCTGAACAGCGCCATCCTTCTGCCGGACGCCGCGCCGGGCACCGCAGCCTTCGATCAGTTCGTGCGCGAAGTGGCGCGTGAGATGACGGTCAAGTCGGGACAGAAGTGCACGGCGATTCGTCGCGCGATGGTACCGGTCGAGCATTTCGACGCAGCAGCCGCCGCCATTGCCGAGCGACTGGCGAAGACGGTCGTCGGCAACCCGCGCAACGAGACCGTGAAGATGGGTTCGCTCGTAAGCGCTGTGCAAAAGCGGGCGGTGCTCGACGGCATCGCGCATTTGCAGGCCGAAGCCGAAACGCTCTATGACGGAAATCGCGACGTCACCTTCGTCGATGTTGACGCGAATAGCGCCTGTGTCGCACCCGTGTTGCTGGGCCTGCGCGAGGGTGCGGCAGGCAAGCGCGTGCACGACACCGAGGTCTTCGGCCCGGTGGCGACGCTCGTCGGTTATCGCGATATAGACGAAGCCGTCATGCTCGCCAAACGCGGTCAGGGGTCGCTGGTTGTCTCGCTGTACAGCAACGACGCCGTCGCCATGCGCGCGCCCGCCCTCGCGCTGGCCGACGCGCACGGTCGCGTTCATGCCGTCGATCCGTCGGTCGCGAAGACGCAGACGGGTCACGGCAACGTCATGCCGCAGTCGCTGCACGGTGGCCCGGGACGCGCCGGTGGAGGCGAAGAACTCGGTGGCCTGCGCGCGCTGCGCTTCTATCACGTACGCTCGGCCATTCAGGGGCCTGCCGCCCTCGTCGAAGCGCTGACGCAGGACGCCGTCGAACTGCCGAAGTCATAACGTCGCAAACACGCTACGCATCAACACCCGATTGACACCGATGGCGGACGTAGCCACCGCCGCGTCCGCCATCAACACCGTTTTACGCCAGCCGTAGAAGTCGCAAGCCGTCGCAGTCAAGGTGATTCAAAGAGGCGCCGTCAGAGCGCTGAAAAGAACTCACGCCACGCGTGCCGCGCCCGTTGGAGTGCGCTGTGCCGCGTGGTGATCCACCGGAGGCAACATGGAAGCCGTACTCACCCCACCGCCAGCGAACTTCAACTTCGCTGCGCATCTGGAGGCGCTCAACCGCGAGCGCGCTGCCAAGACTGCATATCTCGACGACACACGTTCGCTGACCTATGACCAGCTGGCCGAGCAAAGCCGACGCTTCGCCACCGGACTCACGCGCGCGGGCGTGCATCGCGAAGAGCGCATTCTGCTTGTCATGCTCGACACCATCGATCTGCCCATCGCGTTTCTCGGCGCGCTGTATGCGGGCGTGGTGCCTGTCGTCGTGAACACGCTGCTCACGGCTGACGACTACGCGTACATGATCTTGCACAGCAAGGCGCAGCTCGTGATCGCCTCAGGCGCGCTAATGCCGACGGTTAAGGTCGCGCTCGACAAGGTCGCCGAGGCCGGATCGCCGCCGCCGTGCATCGTCTCGCAACCGATCGCGGCCGAGACCGACAGCGTGAGCGCGTTGCCGACATTCGACGCACTTCTCGATGGCGCGCCCAGCGCGCTGCCCGTCGACACCGCTGGCGACGACATCGCGTTCTGGCTGTACTCGTCGGGCTCGACCGGCAAGCCCAAGGGCACCGTGCACACGCACGCCAATCTTTACTGGACGGCAGAGACTTACGGACGCAATGTGCTCGGCATTCGCGAAGACGATGTCGTGTTCTCGGCGGCCAAACTGTTCTTCGCGTACGGCCTAGGCAACGGGCTGACGTTCCCGCTGTCGGTCGGCGCGACCATCGTACTGATGGCGGAGCGCCCCACAGCGGAAGCAGTCGCGAAGCGGCTGCGCGAGCATCGTCCGACGATCTTCTACGGCGTGCCGACGCTCTACGCCACGCTGCTCGCCTCGCCGCATCTGCCTGCACGCGCAGACGTGGCGCTGCGCCTGTGCACGTCCGCAGGCGAAGCGCTGCCGCGTGAGATCGGCGAGCGCTTCACCGCGCACTTCGGTGCGGAGATTCTGGACGGCATCGGCTCGACCGAAATGCTGCACATCTTCCTCTCGAACCGCGCGGGTCAGGTCGCCTACGGCACGACCGGCGAACCGGTGCCCGGCTACGCGGTGGAGTTGCGCGACGAGAACGGTCAGCCGGTGCCCGACGGCGAAATCGGCGATCTGTACATCAAGGGGCCGAGCGCCGCACTCATGTATTGGTGCAACCGCGAGAAGTCGCGCTCGACATTCCTCGGCGACTGGCTCAAGAGCGGCGACAAGTACCAGCGTCTGCCCAATGGGTATTACGTCTATGCGGGACGCAGTGACGATATGCTCAAGGTCAGCGGCCAATACGTCTCCCCCATCGAAGTCGAGATGGTGCTGATGCAGCACGACGCGGTGCTGGAGGCGGGGGTCGTGGGACGCGACGACAACGGCCTGACGAAGACGCAGGCGTTCGTCGTCCTCAAGCCGGGACTGGTCGCCACGGACGCCATGGCGACCGAACTGAAGGCGTTCGTCAAGGCGCGCCTCGCGCCGCACAAATACCCTCGCGAGCTGGTGTTCGTTGACGATCTTCCGAAGACCGCTACGGGCAAAGTCCAGCGCTTCAAGCTGCGCGAGTTGCTTTAGGAGACAGAAATAGAATGTCGGACGTACAGTTCGCCCGGATCGAGACGCCCTCGCACGGTGCGCTCTCGCTGGAGTATCAATGGATCCACCGCGAGCGCACCGACGCCCCGCTGCTGGTGTTTCTGCACGAGGGGCTCGGCTCCATCGCCATGTGGAAGGACTGGCCGCAGCAGTTGTGTGACGCGGGCGGCTATCGCGGTCTCGTGTTTTCGCGCAACGGCTACGGCCGCTCGACGCCGCGCCCGAAGGATGAGAAGTGGCCCGTCGACTTCATGCATCGTCAGGCGCGCGAAGTGCTGCCCGCGTTTCTCGATGCGGTCGGTATCGGTGCGGCGCAGGCGGACCAGGTCTGGCTCGTCGGTCATAGCGATGGCGGCTCGATTGCGCTGCTGTTCTCGGCAGCGTTCCCCGACCGGCTGGCAGGCGCGGTCGTGATCGCACCGCATCTGTTCGTCGAGGACGTCTGCGTCGAGAGCATCGCAAAGACGAAAACCGTCTACGAGACGACGGACCTGCGCACGAAGCTAGGCCGCTATCACGACGATGTGGACTCGGCGTTCTGGGGCTGGAACGACATCTGGCTGAATCCGGCGTTCCGCGACTGGAATCTGGTCGGTGCGGTGGCGACCATCTCGAAACCGCTGCTCGCGATTCAGGGCGTAGATGACGAGTACGGCACGATGGCACAGATGGACAGCATCGCTGCACACGTGCCACACGCGAAGGTGGTGAAGCTGCCCGACTGCGGACACTCGCCGCATCGCGACGCCCCGGCACCGCTCGGCGAGGCGATCGTCGCGTTCATCGGGGCACATGTACAGCGTCAGGCGGCGTGATCGTCGCGGCTGACGTCGCAGAAGCTAACGGGCGCGCTCCGGAGACCGGAGAGCGCCCGTTGCCGTTTGGACGACTACAGTATGCCGTTCGTCAGATGACGCGCACGCCCGGTGTGCCCGGACGCATCGCGCCCACGATCCCGGCTGCGTCGAAGCCGTCGGCACGGAAGACGGCGAGCACATCGTCCACGGCGCCCGGTGCGCACGACACCAGCAGGCCGCCAGCCGTCTGAGGATCGCACAGCAGATCGCGGTCGCGCTCCGTAATGCGTTCCCCAAGCTCCACCGACTTGCCATACGACGCCCAATTACGACCGGACGCGCCGGTAATGCATCCCTTGTCGGCCAGTTCGCGCACGCCGTCGAACAGCGGCACGTCCGACATGCGCAGATAGGCGGCGAGATTCGCGCCGCGGCACATCTCCAGCGTGTGGCCGAGCAGACCGAAACCGGTCACGTCGGTCAGCGCATGTACGCCGGGCAGCGCGGCGAGCGCCGGGCCCACGCGATTAAGGCGCGTGGTGGCGTCGATCATGCAGCGGTAGCCCTCGTCGTCCAGTTGATTCTTCTTGAGCGCCGCCGACATCACGCCGACGCCGAGCGGCTTGCCGAGCACGAGCACGTCACCGGCTTGGGCGTCGGCATTGCGCTTCAAACGCTTCGGATGCACCACGCCCAGCGCCGCCAGTCCGTAGATCGGTTCGACCGAATCGATGCTGTGCCCGCCCGCAATCGGAATACCTGCTTCAGCGCAGATCGACTCGCCGCCGCGCAAAATCTCGCGGATCGTTTCGTGCGGCAATACGTTGATCGGCATGCCGACGATGGCCAGCGCGAAAATCGGCTTGCCGCCCATCGCGTAGATGTCGGAGAGTGCGTTGGTGGCGGCGATGCGGCCAAAGTCGAACGGATTGTCGACGATGGGCATGAAGAAGTCCGTCGTGGCGATGATGGCCTGCTCGTCGTTGAGCTGATAGACGGCCGCGTCGTCGGACGTTTCGGTGCCCACCAGCAGCGCGGCCGGGGCGGGCAGCGGCGCGTCGTTGCGCGCCAGCAATTCGGAAAGCACGCCCGGCGCGATCTTGCAGCCGCAGCCGCCGCCGTGCGAAAGCGACGTCAGACGCGGCGCTTGTGCCGCCGTTTCATCACCCACTTGAGTTGCTTCGTTTGCAGTCATGGTCGTTGGTGTTCGTTTTCCCTAAGTCGACGTATTATGAAGCAGCTTTGCGCCGTCGCCATGTCCCGAAATGGCTGTTGACGACATCCGACGGTGTCATGCTACCGGGTTACATCGTCCCTGCATGGGATGCCACCGCTACTGCCCTAACCACATGCGCCGTGAGCGCTGATGCCAAAAGGGGTCTACATCATGCAACGCCGCCGCTTCCTGTCCTTGGGCGCTTATGCCCTCCCCACCTCGCTCCTGTCCACTTCGCTGCTGCCCGGCTATGCCCACGCGGCCCACTCGTCGAGCCAGACGCCCAGCGCCGCCGATGGCTGGCGCACGTTCGAGCTGACGACGCAGGTCGACCTGCCCGCTGGCAACGGCCCGGCGAACGTCTGGCTGCCGGTGGCGACATCGCCGTCGGGGGCCTATCAGCAAGCGCTCGGCACACGCTGGGATGCCCCGGGGGCCAAGGCCGAGTTGCGCATGGTGCGTGGCGCGTCGGGCATCGGTGTACCGATGCTCGCCGTGGCATGGCCCGAAGGTGCCGCGCAGACCGCTCGCACCGTCACCCTGACGAACACCTTTGCAACACGCGATCGCGCCGTCGATCTGTCGCAGCCCCCGTCGGCCAACGCCCCGCGCGAATCGGCGGCGGTGCTGCGTCAGTACCTCCAGCCGACCGAACTCCAGCCGACCGACGGTCTGGTGCGCGAAACCGCAGAGAAGATCACGCGTGGTGAAAAGGGCGACGTGGAAAAGGCGCGCGCCATTTATCAATGGATCGTGGAGAACTGCCGTCGCGAAGGCTCGGTGCGCGGTTGCGGCACGGGCGATGTGCGCTACATGCTCACGACCGGCGATCTCGCAGGTAAGTGCGCCGACATCAATGCGCTCTTTACGGCACTGGCGCGCTCGGTCGGCATTCCCGCGCGCGACGCTTACGGCGTGCGCGTGGCGACCTCGCGTCACGGCTTCAACAGTCTGGGCAAGGCGGGGGACGTCACGCGCGCCCAACATTGCCGCGCCGAGTTCTATGCAGCCGGTTACGGCTGGGTGCCGGTCGATCCGGCGGACGTGCGCAAGGTCGTGCTAGAAGAGGTGCCGGGCGGTCTGCCGCTCGACGATCTGCGCGTTCGCGCGGCCCGTGCGATGCTCTTCGGTCAATGGGAGATGAACTGGGTCGCGTTCAATCACGGCGCTGACATTCCGCTGCCCGGCGCGCAGGGCAAGCCTGCAAGCACCGTGCCGTTCCTCATGTACCCGAATGGCGAAGTGGCGCGCGCTCAGCTCGACAGCCTGAATCCGGATACCTTCCGCTATCGCATGAACGCCCGCGAAATCACGGCCTGATCGAGGTCATCGCCACCCACCACGGCGTTACCGACCTACGCCAATGAAGGAGCGCATCGCCATGCAACGCCGTCACTTTCTTCACACGCTGGGGGCGCTCGGCGCTGCCGGTGCATTAGGGGCCACCGGCCCCAATGCGCTCGCAGCGGGACCGACAAAGGGGGCGACTGAGGTCGACGACAGCGCGCTCGCCGGGACATCCGGCGGCACGCTCTCGGCATGGCGCGGCGCGACACCGGCGTTCTCGCTCGACGGGCTCGACGGCAAGACGTACTCGCTGTCGCAGTATCGCGGACGCGTCGTCATCGTCAACTTCTGGGCGACGTGGTGCGGGCCTTGCCGCGAAGAGATTCCTGCGATGGGCGCGGTGGTGCGTCAGTACCGCGGGCGAGGTCTGGCGTTGCTCGCCGTCAATTACAAGGAACCCGCCACGACGGTGAAGCCTTTCGTCGACAAGCTGCCCATCGACGGCACCGTGCTGCTGGATACCGACGGCGCGGTCTACAAACGGTTCGGCTCGCTTGGCCTGCCCGCCACCTATCTCGTCGACCGGGCGGGCAACGCGCGTTTCTGGCGCATGGGCGAGCTGGACTGGAACGACGTGGGACTACACGGCCACATCGAAGCCCTGGTCGCCCAGAAGGCTGGCGTGTCGGCCTGAATATCGGCTTGAGCGTTCGCGCCCGCTAAACCGTGGCGATGGTCTTCACTGCCGCGTGCACATGTTCCAGCAAACGCGCCGTCGGACCGGCGAGTACGCCTTCTCGATAGGCACAGCACAACGGAGCGCGCGGTGGTGGCGCGAGGGGCCGGTAGACGATCCCCTCGATCTGCATGCGCATGAGCGACGCAGGCACCACCGACACACCCAGCCCGGCTGCGACGAGCGAGAGCGTCGTCAAAAGACGCGGCGCTTCCTGCTCGATGGCCGGACTGAAACCGGCGCCGTGGCACGCGGCGATGATGGCGTCGTACAGCCCTTGCCCGGCGCGGCGCCGATAGAGAATCAGCTTTTCCGAGGCAATGGCCGTCATCGGCACGGCGGCTTTGCCTGCCCGTCCCGTGAGCGCCAGCGGATGCGCGGACGGCACGGCCAGCACCATCGGTTCTTCCAGCACCTGCACGACGGTGATCTCGCCGGTGTTGCCCTGCGGCTGACGGATGAATGCGACGTCGATATGCCCGTCGCGCAACCCGTCCAGCAAATCCCCCGTACTCGACTCGTCCAGCATCAAGGACACCGATGGTGCATCGCTACGAAATGCGCGAATGACCGTCGGCACGAACGGATGCAGCGCCGCCGAGCTGGTGAAGCCGACCGACAGGCGTCCCTTGATGCCCGCTGCCACGCGCCGCACATCGTCCACCGCCTGATCGAGCTTGCGTACGACTTCGTAGGCGTCGGCGAGAAAGGCCTGACCGGCATCGGTTAATGCCATGCCGCGCGGCAAGCGTTCGAAGAGCGTCACGCCCAGTTGTGTTTCAAGCACGCGGATCTGTTGCGAGAGCGGCGGTTGCCCGATGCCGAGCCGCTCGGCGGCCCGCGTCATGTGCCCGGTTTCAGCCACCGCAATGAAATAGCGCAGCAAGCGCACGTCGATGTTTGCCATATCGGTTGAATATGATTTAAGTCACTTCCATATATTGGACAATATAGCGCAATCGCCCTACTCTCAGGGTGTCCCGCGCGGCACCCATGCATCCCATCCCTTGATGACAATCCGTGCCGGGCGGCCCCACCGTAGTTCAGTTTTCAGAGTTTGCCCGCCATGAACACTCAGGCCCCCTTCACCTCCCCCAACCCGGGTACGCCCGGGACACGCGACATCCGCCTTGCGCCCAACACCCCTGTCACCGATGTCGCCCCCAACATCGGGCACGACACACCGGTAGCGGACAGCCCGAGCATTCGCGCCCTCTTCTTCGGCTTTCTCGGCCTCGGCATGACTGCGTTCGGCGGTGCCTTGCCGCTGGCGCGACGTATGATCGTCGACAAGCATCGCTGGATCAGTGGTGCGGAGTTCACCGATCTGCTCGGTCTGTGCCAGTTTCTGCCAGGCGGCAACATCATCAACTTGTCGGTCGCGCTAGGCATGCGCTTTCATGGCTGGCGCGGAGCGCTCGCGTCGATCCTCGGTTTGATTGCGGCCCCCTCGGCCGTGGTGATTGCGCTGGGCACGATCTATCAGCACTTCCAGAACGACTCGCATGTGAAGCATCTGTTTGCGGGGTTGGCGGCGGCGGCGGCCGGTCTGTTGATTCAGATGGCCTGGAAGGTGGCGTGGCCGCTGCGCAAGTCCGTCGTGCTCGGCGGCGTGGCGGTGGCGTGCTTCATTGCGATTGCCGTGCTGCGCGTGCCGCTGGTGCTCACCATGCTCGTGATGACGCCGATCTCGATTTACGCCACCTGGAGGGTTTCGCAATGACCGGCACCCTCATCTCGCTTGCGCTCATCTTCACGCAGCTGTCCGTGCTCGCTTTTGGTGGCGGCAACACGATCCTGCCGGAGATGGAGCGGCAGGTGGTCGATCTGCATCACTGGATGACGTCCGAACAATTCAGCGCGTTGTTCGCGCTGGGGCAGGCCGCACCGGGGCCGAACCTTATGATCGTGACGCTCGTCGGCTGGCATGTCGCTGGCTGGCAAGGCATGCTCGTCACGACACTGGCCAAATTCGGGCCGTCGTCGCTCATTACGGTCGGCGTCCTGCATCTGTGGCAGCGCTTCCGGGATCGTCCGTGGAGGCGGATCGTGCAGGCGGGTCTGATGCCGATGACGGCGGGACTCGTGGCCGCGAGCGCGGCGCTGATCGCCGAAGCGTCGGCCACGTCGTGGCTGCTCGCGGGCATCACGACAAGCGTAGCGGTGCTGGCCATCAGAACCCGCGTGCATCCGCTGTGGTGGCTCGCAGCGGGCAGCGTCGCCGGACTGCTGGGCGGCGCATACCTCTGAGCGTGTCGCGCGTGTCAGATCTGGCGCGCCCCCCGTGCAGCGTTGCAGACCTGCGCGAACGACATTTGCCAGTGGTCGCGGCCCAGTGCCTCGATCCCGTCGGTCAGACGTACCCATTCGTCGCTGCCGATCGTTAGCGTCGGCGGCGTATCTCCTCGCACCAGTGCGGCCAGACGCGGCGGGCACGGCAGGCGCGTGTCGGGATGGCTCGCGACGATCATTACGCGGGCGATCCATTGGGCCACATCCAGGGGAATCGTCGGCCGTAGCGTTTCCCCCGCCCCGGGCACCGGCTCGTCGCTCCAGCGCCATGCAAAGCGGGCGCTGATACCCGAGCGCGTGGCGATCCCCATCGCGAGCAATACCTTGTCGCACGACATGCCGTGCTGCGCCGCAACCGCCAATGCCTGTTGCGCGAGCGCACGCCAGTCACTCGTTCCCCCGCAGTCATCGCGTACGCTCCCTGCGAACAGTGCTACGAGACGGGCGCGCACGCGACGCAGTGCGGCCGGGTGTGTCAGCAAGCGGCGTTCGTTGCGTGTCTTCGATGAGAGGTCGTCGGTTGTCTCGTCGGGATCGAACACCTGGACATCGATCGGGTGGACGGTGAAGGTCGCGCTACCCGCCTCGTCCTGACGCCAATCCGGCTCCAACTGGGTCTTGAGCAGCGCGAACGCGTTATCGTCGCGAATCAGGGACGGCCGCTCGTCGCTGATGTGCAAGGCATCTCGCACCGTCTTCGGCAATTTGAACCCGAGGCCGTGCGCCATGAGCTGGCAAAGCCCGGCAATCCGGTCGCTCCTTGCGTAATCGGATTGAGGGGCGTCGGCGATATGAAGCAGCAGCGCTTCGGTGATGCGCATTTCGGCCAGCGTGCGCCGGGGCATGTCCGTGCCCGCCTGCTGCGCCGTTGCAGCGAGGGCCGTGGCGTCGAACACCGCGAGGCACTGACGCATCGCCGTCACGTCCGCCATCGTGCGGCGACGCAGTTGCGAGTCCGTCTGTATCGCCCACTCCCGTTGCGTCGCGTCACCGCCGTCAATGGCGCGTTCCAGCGCCTTGAGTTCAGGCCAGAGATAGGTGCATGTCGCGCCGACGGTGATCGCGCTCAATGCGCAGGCAAAACCGACATCCGAGACACCGGAATGTGTTGGTGCGTGCTGTTGGAAGCGATGACCTGCGTGCCGCCATGTATCGGACAACAACTGGCTCAATCCGCTCTCGCGCAGACAGGCCACCGCTCCCGAGAATTCGCCACGGAAGCCGTCGAAGGCGCAATGCATCGCATTGAGTGCGACCTGAAAGAGCGTGCCTGTCGCGGGAGGAGACGAGACCGTCGAGAGAGAAGAAGACGAAGCGGAAGAGATGAATGACATGGCGCTGGCTCCTGAATGCCGTAATCCGGCGGGATCGAAAGACCGGGCATGGTCTGTCACCGGTGCGCGCGGCGCTTCAGGATTCGCGCTGCGCCCTTTTGGGCGCCCTCCTTCGGAATCTGGGATGATGTCGGAATTGCACGGCCGTCACGCCCCGCACCGCCCTCGACCCCACCGGAGGCTTTTCATGCCGACCCTTGCCACGCTTGCCACTTTCGTTGTCGTTGTCCTCGGGCTTTTTCTGATTCCCGGCCCAGCCGTATTGCTGACGATCACCCGCACCGTGCAAGGCGGACGCCGCGCCGGTGTCATGACCGGTATGGGCATTGCGCTCGGCGATCTGGTGCACACGCTGTGTGCGGCGGTCGGGCTGTCAGCGGTGTTGATGACGTCCGCGCTGGCGTTCGACGTCGTCAAATACGTGGGCGCGGCCTATCTGATCTATCTGGGCATCAAGGCGCTGCGTGAGAGGCCGTCCGACCCGCAGTTGCCCGTCGCACCGAAAGTCTCGCCGGGACGCGCGTTCGGTCAGGCGGTGGCGACCGAGGTGCTCAATCCGAAGACCGCACTGTTCTTCCTCGCCTTTATGCCGCAGTTCGTGCATGCGAGCGAGGGCAACGCCTTCGGGCAGTTCCTCGTGCTGGGGCTCGTGTTCGTTGCGATGAGCGCGCTTTATACGGCGGCCATTGCGCTGTCGGTGCGTCCGCTCGGCAAGTTCGTGGGACGTTTCACCTGGCTGCTGCGCTGGCAGGGCAAGATCATCGGCACCATCTTCATCGGCCTGGGCCTGCGCGTCGCCATGCAGCAGCGCTGAGTTCGTCCTGCTAAGTTCGTCCTTCAACGTTGGAGTCGTTCACTATGCAACGCATTGTCTCGACGCTTCGTTCGCCGTACGTCTTACGTTCCACTCAAGCCTTCCGCCAGCCGCCCCGTCGCGCGACGGGGGTGGCGCTGGCTGCGGCCGTCGCGTGGCTTGCCGCGCTGGCCCATGTTCCCGACGCCGTTTCGGCCGACGCCATTCCCGGTGGCGGCGCATCTGCCGTTCCCTTCTCGAAAGCCAGCCCGGGCAACGCACTGCCGGAGGGCTGGAAGAACCTGCCTGTTGTAAGCGGCAAGAAGCTCACCGCCTACACAGTAGTGGCCGACGGCAAGCGCAACGTCATCGAGGCCAACTCTGCCGATTCGGCGTCAGCGCTCATGGCCAAGGGTGACGGTATCGATCTGAACGCCACGCCGGTCGTTGCATGGAGATGGAAGGTCGACAAGGCCATTCCGAACGCGGACAACCGGGTGAGTGACAAAGAGGACGCTCCGGCACGGCTGGTGTTCTTCTTCGATGGCGACAAGTCTTCGCTGTCGTTCGGGGACCGTGCGGCGATGACGCTGGCCAAGGCGGGCGGCGAAGACTTGCCGTACGCCACGCTCATGTACATCTGGTCCAACGATGCGCCGGTGGGCGGCGTCATCCAGAACCCGCACACCGACCGGGTTCAGATGCTGGTCGTAGCGGGTGGCGACGCGTCGCTCGGCAAGTGGCAGACGTTCTCCCGCAATGTCGCGGCCGATTACGAGCGCGTCTACAAAGAGAAGCCGGGCAAGTTGCTCGGCTACGGCATTTTCACCGACAGCGACAACACCCATGCGACGGCGCACGCGTGGTACGGCGACGTACGATTCGACGCGGCGAAATAGCACGAGGCGGCGTGAAGATCGACATCAGGATCCGCGCGCAATCCGGCGCGCGAGTCCGGCGGAAAATCCGCCTTTGGTTTCACCTGCCGACACCCATGCAAAATGTCGTGTCGAAAGCCTCCAAAATAACCCTGAAAGCCCCGTATGACGGGGCTTTTGCGCTATTGCAACAGTCGCTTGCATGCTACGCTATCTCGCCTAGAATTTGAGCCATAGTTGGTTGACGGGCTCATTGCTGTTAATGGCTGTAACCAGCCTCTCATTCGCCCTGCGAGCGCCATGCAAAAGAATCGCCAGCCCAAGGACGTCACGTTCGCCGCCAGTCCTGTTTTGCAATCGCGCATGTCGTTATGGCGCTCCAAATTCGTCGTCATCGTCATCACGATCGCCTTCATCGGGTTGGTCGTCCGGGCATTCTGGATTGCCGGGCCGGGCAACAGTTTCTACATCGCGCAGGGTGAAAAGCGTTACGAGCACGCCATCGTCATGCCGGGAGTTCGGGGCAAGATTGAAGATCGTGATGGCCGTGTGCTCGCGACCAGTCTGCCGATGCGCACCATTTGGGCCGTCCCTGCCGAAGTGCCGGACGACCTTTCCGACAGCGACGTCCAGAAGGCCAGCAAGCTGCTCGACATCCCCGCAAAAGAATTGCGCGCCAAGCTCATCGGCGAGAAAAAGTTCGTCTATGTAAAGCGCCAGGTCTCGCCGGAGATCGGCAAGCAGGTCGAAGCGCTGGGCATTCCCGGCGTATATGAGAGTAGTGAATACAAGCGCTTCTATCCCGAAGGTGAAGTGGCCGCGCACGTGGTCGGCTTTACCAACGTCGAGGACAAGGGACAGGAAGGTATGGAGTTGGGCGAGGAGCCACTGCTCGAAGGCGCGGCGGGCGTACGGCGAGTGATCAAGGATCGCATCGGCCGAACGATTCAGGATCTCGACGACTCCAGTCCACCGCGCGACGGCAAGGACATTCGTCTGACGCTGGACACTCGCGTGCAGTACATCGCGTACGAGGCATTGAAGAATGCGCTGGATCGTACCGGGGCGAAGGCTGCGATGGCGGTCGTTATCGACGCGAAGACCGGACAGGTGCTGGCGCTGGCCAACTTGCCGACCTACAACCCGAACGACCGTGAGCACCTGACGGGTGAGCAGTTGCGCAACCGTGTGTTCACCGACGTCTTCGAGCCGGGATCGATTCTCAAGCCGTTCACGATGGCGCTGGCGCTGGACTTGCATCGCCTGACACCGACGACACTCATCGACACAGGCCCCGGCCGTTATGTCTTCGAGGGAGCGACGATCAGCGACGACAGTGCGAACGGCACGCTGACGGCGGCGGGCGTCATCCAGAAGTCGAGCAACATAGGCATGACGAAGGTGTCGACGATGTTGCGTGCGGAAGAGATGTGGGACATGTTCACCGAGATTGGTTTGGGGCAGCAGCCGAAGCTGGGGTTCCCGGGTGCGGTGTCGGGCCGTTTGCGTCCGTACAAGTCGTGGCGACGGATCGAGCAGGCGACGATGGCGTACGGCTATGGGATTTCGGCGTCGTTGTTCCAGTTGGCGCGGGCATACACAATCTTCGCGAACGACGGCGTGATGGTGCCCATTTCGATCATCAAGCCGGACACGCCGGTGCAGCCGGAGGGAGTTCGGGTGATCGATACGCACACGGCATCCGAGATGCGCAAGATGTTGGCGGCCGTGGTGGATACGGGCGGGACGGCAACGACGGCGCAGGTGGCGGGATACAGCATTGGCGGGAAGACGGGCACGGCATATAAAGCGGGCGCACACGGATACGACCATTCGAAGTATCGAGCGTCGTTCGTGGGGATAGCGCCGTTATCGGCACCGCGTTTGGTGATCGCGGTATCGGTTGATGAGCCGAAGGCATCGCAGCACTTTGGCGGACAGGCAGCGGGTCCGGCGTTTGCGGAGATTGCGTCACAGGCGTTGCCGTTGCTGGGCATTCGCCCAGATCTGCCGGTACGTCCGGGGGTCATTCTGGCAGCACCGACCTCTGATACGCCGCCGGACGACAAGCCGCCGCATGGTTA
>NZ_CABPSP010000016.1 GCF_902459765.1 Pandoraea anapnoica
TTGTCCGGCGGCGAGCAGCAGATGCTCGCCATGGCGCGTGCGTTGATGAGTCAGCCCAAGCTGTTGCTGCTCGACGAACCGTCGATGGGTCTCTCGCCGATCATGGTGGAGAAGATCTTTGAGGTGGTGCGTACGGTGTCAGGCGAGGGTGTGACGGTGCTGCTCGTGGAGCAGAACGCGCGTCTGGCGCTGCAAGCGGCACACCGTGGCTACGTGATGGACAGCGGGCTGGTCACCATGACCGGCGACGCGAAGGACATGCTCGACGATCCGAAGGTGCGCGCAGCGTATCTGGGGGAGTGAGTGTCGAACTCGCGTGACCGGCTGACGGCGATCCGTCGCCAAGTCGGTCGGTGAATAAGCAAAGGGCGCCGAAGGCAACTTCAGGCGCCCTTTGTCTTTTCACGACATTCGATGACTGCGAGACGCAGCGCTTACTGCGCCGTCGCCGCTAGTGGCAGCCGCTTGCCGAGGCTTACGACATCGTCGGCGGCGTAGCCGTGTGCGTTGTAGAACGCGAGGGCTTCGCGCGACTGCGTGAGCACTTGCAGATTGAGCTTGAGACAGCCGCGTGCGGCCAGCGCGATCTCGGCGTGATGCAGCAACGCGCTTGCCACACCGCGACGTCGCAACGCATGCGAGACGGCCAGCGAATAGACCCAGCCGCGATGTCCGTCGTAACCGGCCATGACAGTGCCGACGATCTTGCGTTCGCGCACGGCGACGAAGAACAGGTCGTCCTGCATGGCCACCTTGTTGGCAATCGAGCGACGTGGTTCGCGATGCGGCTTGTCGGCGCGGTTGTACTCCGGAAAGGCTTCGCGCCAGAGCGCGATGACGGCGTCGGTATCCGCGTCGCCGAACGTGCGGATATGGATGTCGGCGGGCATGCGATTCATGGCGCTTCCTGTTGGCCGGTGTAGATGTCGGGCCGGTGAATCTGCATCATCTTGTTCACCGCGCCGAGCGGTTCGAAGCCATAACGCGAGTAGAGACTGGCGGCATCGGTCGTGGCGAGTAGAAAGCGGCGCAGCCCTTGCAGTGCCGGGTGCGCGAGCACATCCTCGCACAAGCGCTTACCGATCCCCAGTCCTCGCATGGACGGATCGACGAACACGTCGGCCAGATAGGCGAACGTGGCGTGATCGGTGATCACGCGGGCGAAGCCGACCTGACGCGCCGGGCCGCCCTCGACCTGCGTTGCATACGCGCCGAAACAAAGCGAATGCGTGATTGCGCGCATGAGCGTATTGCGCGGAATGCCTTGCGCCCATGCCGTTTGCGTCGACAAGGCGTTGTGGATGAAGCCGATGTCGAGCCGTGCGGGATCGGCCGAAATTTCGACGATGGCGTCGGCGGGCGGTGTCGGGTGGCCCTGGCTCATGTCGTTCATCGATGGAGTCTCCATGAGAATGTCGTTCGTACTCGCCCGGGCAAAGGTCAAACGAAGTCCGGGCAAGTGTCGTGATGCGATGGTTGAGTTCAGGCGTGCTTCGCGAGCAGCGTGTCGAGCATCGAGAGCATCTGGTCGATCTCCTCGCGGCTCACATTCAGTGCGGGCATGAAGCGCAGCAAGTTCGGACGCGCCGAGTTGAGCAGTAGCCCGTCGGGTGTCATGTCGCGTGCGGCTTCGACCAGTTGCGGACCGATGTCGCGACCGAGCAGCAACGCACGCAGCAGGCCCGCGCCGCGTTCCCCCTGACCGCCGTAGCGCGACGACAGATGCTGCAATCCGGCGCTCAGATAATCCGCTTGAGCGCGCACGAATTCGAGGAAGCCCGGCGAGCTGACCGTGCGCATCACGGCGAGGCCGACGGCGCACATCAGCGGGTTGCCGTTGTACGTGCCCCCCTGGTCGCCCGGTTGGAAGACGGCGAACTCGTCGCGGCACAGCATGGCGGCCAGTGGCACACCGCCGCCGATGCCTTTGCCGAGCGTCATGATGTCGGGCACGATGCCCGACTGCTGGTACTGGAAGAGGGTGCCGGTGCGTCCGCAACCGGTCTGGACTTCGTCCACGATCAGCAGGAGCCCGCGTGCCGTCGTCAGCTCGCGCAGCGCCTTCATGAACTCAGGCGTTGCGGGCACGACACCGGCTTCGCCCTGAATCGGTTCGAGCATCACGGCCACCGTCTCCGGCCCGATGAGGGCTTCGACCGATGCGATGTCGTTCAGCTCGGCCTTCGGAAAGCCCGGCACCTGCGGCGCGAAGATCGTATCCCAGCCGGGCTTGCCGCTTGCGGACATCGTCGCGAGCGTACGGCCGTGGAAGGCGTTCTTGAACGTGATGATTTCGAAGCGTGCCTTACCCGCGTTGTTCGGGTGCAGTTGTCCCCACTTGCGGGCGAGTTTGATGGCGCTTTCGTTGGCTTCCGCGCCGCTGTTGGCGAAGAAGACCTTGCCGAGGCCGGAGAGATTGGCGAGCAGGTCGGCCAGCTCGATCATCGGCAGGTTGTAGTAGGCGGGGCTCGGGTTGAGCAGCAGCGAGCCTTGGGTGGCGAGGGCGTCGCGCATGACCGGGTGGCAATGGCCGAGGCTGTTCACGGCCCAGCCCTGAATGAAGTCGAGATATCGCTTGCCTTCGTGGTCGTACAGCCAGCCGCCCTTGCCGTGCGTGAACACGAGTTCGGGACGCGTAGTGATGGGCAGCAGTGCCTGCGTGGGCAGATCGGCGAACCTGGCGTGGCGTGCCGCCTTGGGCGAGGTTGACGATACGGCGGCGGACGGTTGAGCAAGCGACATGACGGTCTCCGAAGGTAGGTGAGAAGAGACTGGGGGAATAAAAAAAGCCACGGGGGGTGCCCGTGGCTTCGCTGTGCTTGAGAACTTGCGTGTTATCGCAGTCGATAGCGTGCCGCGCGGCATCCCGGTTGGGGCAGCGTATGGCGACGTCGGATCGAGGCGATGGTAATCAGGTTCATGTCGGCAAGCATAAGGCGGTGACGCGGCGCTTGTCAAAGGGAATGCATGCGGTGTGGTTTGCATGCATCTTTTGCGCATCCCTTCGATGGCCGCCGGTCGTCACTGCCCGATGGTCATAAGGTCATTGTCCGCCGCCGGGGTTATCCGCTTCGGTGGTGAAGGCATCTGCGAAGAAAGCGTCCTCCGGCAACTGGTGATGAGCGATGAAGTCGCGACGGGCCGATTCCACCATCACGGGCGCACCGCAGGCGTAAACCTCGTAGCCCGACATATCGGGCAGGTCTTCGGCGACGGCGCGGTGTACGAAGCCCGTACGACCTTGCCAGGCGTCTTCGGGGGCGGCTTCGGAGAGGACCGGCACGAACTTGAAGCCGGGGATCTCACGGGCCCATTGCTCGGCCAGTTCGCGCAGGTAGATGTCTTTCAGCTGACGAGCGCCCCAATAGAGCGTCATCGGGCGGTCAAGGCCCTTGTGCGCGGCGTGTTCGACAATGGCCTTGATCGGCGCGAAACCGGTGCCCGAGGCGAGCAGTACGATCGGCTTCTCGGAGTCTTCCCGCAGGAAGAACGTGCCGAGCGGGCCTTCGAAGCGCAGGATTTCGCGCTCCTTCATGTTGTTGAACACATGATCGGTGAAGACACCGCCGGGCATGTGGCGCAGATGGAGTTCGAGGAAGCCTTCCTCGTGGGGCGCGGTGGCCATCGAATAGCTGCGGCGTTTGCCGTCTTTCAGGATGAATTCGATGTATTGACCGGCGAGGTACTGGAAGCGCTCGTTGGCGGGCAGTTGGAGGCGCATGACGATAACGTCGTCGGCGCGGCGCTCCAGCGCGTTTACACGGCAGGGCAGGCGCTTGACCGGGATGTCGCCGATGCCCTTGACCTCACGCGACTCGATGACGAGATCGCCTTTCGTGTGGGCGCAGCAGAGCAAGGCGAAGCCACGGGTTTCCTCGTCCTTTGAGAGAGCGGAGCTGGCGTGTGCGCCGTGTTCGACGGTGCCTTCCACCAGTTTGGCCTTGCACGAGCCGCAACCGCCGTTTTTGCAACCGTAGGGCAGGCCGATGCCCTGGCGCAGTGCGGCGGAGAGGACGGCCTCGCCATCTTCGATCTGGAACTCGCGCCCGCTCGGCACGAGGGTAACGTTGTAAGCCATACTACAATCCGAAAAATGAAAAAACCGTCCAAACCTCTCGGTCGCCCGCGCCTGCTGGTCGTGGGCTGCGGCGACGTCGGCATGCGCGCACTGCCGGCTCTCGTCGAACGTTTTCGTGTCTTTGCCGTGACGTCCAGCGACGCGCGCCATGCAGCGTTGCGTGCGGCGGGCGCGGTGCCCGTCGTTGCCAATCTGGATGACGCTGCGAGCTTGCAACGCGTGGGCCGTCTGGCCTCACGGGTGTTGCATCTGGCACCGCCTGCCGGGGTCGCAGGCAGCGGCACGCAGGACCTGCGTACACGCCGTTTGCGCGCTGCGCTGAACCGGCCGTCGAAACGCAATATTGTACCCGAGGGTGGGCTTCATACCCTGTCAGCCCTGGCTCGTCTGGCCCCCGCGCCGCGCCGGATTCTCGTCTACGCGAGCACCAGTGGCGTCTACGGCGATTGTGGCGGCGCGCGGGTGGACGAGACCCGCACGCCGGCCCCGCGTTCGCCTCGTGGGCAGCGTCGTGTCGATGCTGAGCGGACCGTTCGCACGCTGGGCCGTCCTTCCTTCCACGGCCGTCATCCGCGACGTGTATTGACGACGGGGGCTGCGCGCGCGCGTGCGGCGTCGGTGTCCGGTACGAAGGCGTCGTGGCGTCGGACGGTCCATGCACGGGTGTCCTGGCGGGCGTCTGTGATACGGATTCCGGGGATCTATGCGGCCGAGCGTCTGCCGCTGGTGCGTTTGCAGAAAGGCACGCCTGCGTTGGTCGCGTCGGACGACGTCTTCACCAACCATATCCACGCCGACGATCTCGCGGCGATTCTGGTTCGCGCGATGTGGCGGGGCAAGGCGCAGCGTGTGGTGCATGCGAGCGACGACACCGAATGGCGTATGGGTGAGTACTTCGATCACGTCGCGGATGCGCTGGGCTTGCCCCGGCCACCGCGTGTGTCTCGTGACGAGGCGCGCCGAGTACTGGAGCCGACGTTGCTTTCCTTCATGTCCGAGTCGCGACGCCTCGCAAACACCCGGCTCAAGCGCGAACTCGGGTACGCGTTGAAGTATCCCGACGTAGCGGCGCTGCTGTCGACACTGCCGCCGCTTGCGTCGCCAGAGCTGACGCTATCGTTGCCATCCGCGTCGCCTGTCGACATTCCCCCGACCGGCGCGACCGCCTGACGACGAACGTCACACGGACGCCTCAGCTATCGTTCCCCAACGTCCCACCAAGTGCTTTGACGAGCGAGAGCGTTGCGTCGATCTGCGCGAGGCGGGACTGCGCGGCGTTGCGGCGGGCTTGCCGCGCGAGGCGTTGGGCGTCGAGCCACGATTGCAGGTCGATGTCGCCTGCGCGATAGCGAGCCTCCGAGAGTTCGGCCGCTCGTTGCGCCAGGGCGGCGGCGCTGGCGAGCGACGTGTACTGCGACGTCGTTCGCGCGCGTGCCGACAGGGCGTCTTCGACTTCCGTCAGCGCGGTGAGTAACGTGTTGCGAAACGTCGCAACCGATTGCTCGTAGTCGTTGCGGGCGAGCGCCGTCGTGAAGCGTGCCGTTTGCACCTGAAGGAACGGCATCGCAATCGAAGCGGCAAGGGTGCCGACCGGATTAGCGAGCAGACGCGAAAGCGACTCGCTGGTGGTTTGCGCGGTGCCGGTGAGCGTGAGCGACGGATAGAACGACAGACGTGCGGCGTCGACATCTGCCAGACGTGCGCGAACGCGCGTCTCGGCGGCGGCGAGGTCCGGGCGCTGTGCGAGGAGCGACGCAGGCAGACCGGGCGCGACCTCGGGCAACTGCGCGACGACGAGCGAACCGCGCTCAGTGAAGCGTGTCTGCGCCGGACGTCCGAGGGCATTCGCCAGCGAGTGCCGGGCGGTGTCGCGCAATCGTTCCCATTCTGCAAGTGCGCCTGCGACGGCGTCGCGATCCTGCTGTGCCTGCACGGGATCGAGAGCCGACACCGACCCGGCGCGACGACGTGCGGCGACCAGCGCAACGGCGCGCTCAGCTGCGGCGAGGTCTTCCGTCGCGCTGCGCACATTCTCGTTCAGATAGGCGACGCGCCAGTAGAGCGAGGCGACCTGGCTAGAGAGCGAGAGGGCGGCGGCGCGGCGGTCCCATGCGCTGGCGGCGGCTTGCCAGTTGGCGGCGTCGCGTTGCGCGGCGAGTTTGTTCCAGAGATCCACTTCGTAGCTGATGCCGACGCTTGCGCCGGATGTCGTCTGAGTCTGTCCGTTCAGACGTTGTGCTGCCTGTCCGCCGTCGAGCGCGCGCGACTTCGAGCCGGTGATATTGGCGGAGAATTGCGGCCAGCGATTGGCGTCCGTCAGTCCGGCCTGGAGCGCGTCGCGATCCGCTTGCAGGGCTTTGAGAGCGAGTGCGGGGTTGGCCGCGAGCGCCTGAGAAATGAGCGAGTCGAGCTGAGGTTCGCGAAACGCGCGCCACCACGGGGCAATATCCGCGTCGTCTGTCGTGCGTGTGCTTTCCCCTTGCGCTGTACCTGACCGGGTGCCGTCGATGGGCGTCTGGAATTGCGACGGGACGGGCAACGCCGGGCGTTCATAGTCTGTGCGGGTCAGGCTGCAAGCGCTGAGCATCATGCAAACGGCGACCGCAACGAGCGACGGAGCGACGCCCGGATGCTGCCGGAAAAATCCTGAAGGGCAATTCATCGAATCTGTCAAAAAGACCCCCGCGCGCGACACCGAATCGCGCGCGGGGTATAAAAGCCATCCCGAGCCTAAAGGGGGGCGCAGCGGGACGGCGGGGGCAATCATTCACGGGCCAGTGCATCCACCGGATCGAGACGTGCGGCACTGCGTGCCGGGAGCCAGCCACTGAGCATGCCGATGGCGCAGGCGCAAGCCACGGCTGCCGCAAACGTATTCGTCGAAAAGACCACCGAGACCTGCGGCACGAACGTCGCGACCAGCCAGCCGATGGCGTAAGACAGCACCACGCCGACCGCACCCCCCATCAGACAGACCAGTACGGCTTCGATGAGAAACTGTCGGAGGATGTCCTGACGGCGCGCGCCGATCGCGCGACGGATGCCGATCTCACGAGTGCGTTCCGTCACTGAGACCAGCATGATGTTCATCACGCCGATGCCACCGACCACGAGTGAGATGAGGGCGACGAACGAGAGCAGCAGCGTGAGCATCTGACTCGTGCGTGAGATGGACTTCACGATCGTGTCCATGTTGAACGTGAAGAAATCCTTCTTGCCGTGGGCGCGCGTGAGCAGGCGAATGATTCCGGCTTCGGCGGCGGCGGGCGGGTGCCCGTCGAGAATGCGGACCGTGATCGATTCCAGATGTTGCTGACCCGCGAGTCGGCTCGCGACCGTCGTCCACGGGACGTACACATTGAGCGAGCGGCTGACAAACATCGACGCGCGATCGCGCACAACACCGATCACGCGTAGCGGCAGCGAGCCCGCGAGCACGATTTGGCCGATAGGATCGCCGCCGTTAGGCAACAGCTTGCGAAGCGTGTTTTCACCGAGCAGGGCAACTTGTGCCTGACGCTCTACTTCGCTGGCGTCGAAGCTGCGTCCGCGGGCGAGTTTCAGACCGTTGGCGCGCATGAAGTCGGCGCTTTCACCGTGAACTTGCGCGTCCGTATCGATGCGACCGAAGCGCATGCGGGCCGTGCGCGGGCCGACTTGTGCCGTCACGCTGTCCGTGTAGGGCTGGGCGGCGAGCAGATCGGCGTCGCGGGGCAGGAGCGTACGAATCTCTGCGGCTTTGTCGTCGTTGAAGTCCTTGCCGCGCAGCACCGTGATCGTGTTCGGGGCGATGTTGCCGATATCGTCGAGTACGCGCCGTTTCGTCCCTTCGCCGATGGCTGACAGCGAGACGACCGAAGTGATGCCGATGACGATGCCGAGCATCGTGAGACCGGTGCGCAGACGGTGCGAGGCGAGTGCGTGCCATGCCATCGACAGGCTTTCCGCAAACGTCGGCCAGCCACTCATCCAGCGAGTCAACGAATTACCGCGCGACATTTCCGGCGCATCGGCTACGCGTGAGTCCACTGAGCTTTCGGGACCGGACGACACATTGGGCGTCTCGCGCGTCACCGATGCCTCGGCCGCGTGGAGTGTGTCGTTCATGCGATCGCACTTGATGCGTCCGTCGGCGATTTCAATCACGCGTTGCGCCCATGCGGCGACGTTCGGATCGTGGGTGACGAGGATGATCGTGTGCCCGCGCGCGTGGAGTTCGCGCAGGATGTGCATCACTTCCAGTCCGCTGTGGCTGTCGAGTGCGCCGGTGGGTTCGTCGGCGAGGATGATGTCGCCGCCGTTCATGAGGGCGCGGGCAATACTGACGCGCTGTTGCTGCCCGCCGGACATCTGCGAGGGCCGGTGCGAGAGATGCTTGCCGAGCCCGAGACGTTCGAGCAGCGCGGCGGAGCGCGAAGACCTTTGCGAGCGCGGGATACCGGCGTAGACGGCTGGCACTTCCACGTTGCCCTGCGCCGAGAGATGGCCCATCAGGTGGTAGCGCTGGAAGATGAAGCCGAAGTATTCGCGGCGCAGTTTTGCGAGCGCGTCGTCCGAGAGTGAGGCGACATCGTGCCCGTCGATTTCGTAGCGTCCCTGGGTGGCACGGTCGAGGCAGCCGAGCACGTTCATGAGCGTCGACTTACCCGAGCCGGACGGCCCCATGATCGCGACCATTTCACCGCGCTCGATGACGAGTTCGACGTCACGCAGGACCGTGACGGCACCGTCACCCTCGCCGAAAGCGCGAGAGATGCCGGAGAGCCGCAGGAGCGGGGCGGAGGCGATCGTCACAGGAGCGTTCCTGCGTCGTTGCTACCGGACGGCGGCGCGTCGGTCGGATCTGCGGTCACGACGCGGTCGCCTTCGGCGAGTCCGTCGAGGGCTTGCGCGGTGAGGCGGTTGTCGAGGCCGACCTTCACCCAGCGTGGGTGGGCGACACCCTTGTCATCGAGCACGCGAACGCGATATCGGCCGTCGGCGCGCTTCTCACCGAGGGCGACGGAAGGAAACGTCAACGCATTCGAGATACGAGCACTCACGATAGACACTTGCGCGGTCATATCCGGGCGGAGGACACCGGCTGGATTGGGCACATCGAAGAGCGCGTTAAAGAAGATCGCGTTATTGATCTTCTCGGGTGAGGGTTGGATGACGCGAAGCTTGCCTTCGTAGCGCTTTTCGGGAGCACCGAGGATCGTGAAGTAGACGGGAAGACCTGCGCGGATGCGTACGACATCGGCTTCGGAGACCTGAGCGCGAATCGTCATCATCGAGAGGTCGGCGACTTTCAGGATCGTCGGGATTTGATAGATCGCGGTGACCGTTTGTCCTTCCTGGGTGGTGATGGCGGTGACCGTGCCGTTAATGGGCGCGGTAATACGCGTATAGGACAGATTCGTGCGTGCCTTATCGACTTTGACCTTTTGTTGGCTTATCTGAGAGTCGAGTGAGGCGAGTTCGGCGGTGAGGGCATCGGCTTCCGTGCGTGCCTTCTCCAGGTCGCGGGGCGAGGTAGCGTCGTCGTGGGCGAGTTGTCGTTGACGGGCGAGTTCGCGAGCGGCTTGTGCGTGGCGAATGGCTTTGGCGCGTCGGTCGGCGGCGAGTGTGGTGAGTCCGGCGTTGGCTTCGCGCAGATCGTTATCGCTGGATGTCGGATCGATTTCAGCGAGCAGTTGCCCTTTCGAGACGGCATCGCCGAGCACCACCTTGAGAGAGCGAAGTTGCCCGTTGGCTTGCGAACCGACCTCGACTTGCTTAATGGGTTGCAGGACGCCCGTGGCGAGGACGGCGTCTTCGAGATCGGCGCGGGCGACCTTAGCGGAGAGATAGGCGGGCGGCGTGGGTTGGGGCCATTGCCAAGCAACGAGGGTTGCGAACAGGACGACGACGACTGCGCCGATCTTGCGACGTCGGGTAAAGCGAAAAGAGGAGAAGCGAGAAAAGAGGCGCGTCATCGATGGAAAGAAATGGCGAAAGCCGTCGCGGGGTGAAGCGAACGTGAGGGGGATGCTAAACAAAGGAGTGGGGACAAACTGTTTTCAGTTGTTGAGACTTTGTGAACAGAGATAACGGGAAAGAAAAAACAAAGAAAAGCGATCGAAGGAGACAAAAAGAAAGAAACAAAAGAGGGGGGGAGAAAAGAGGGGGAAATGAAGTGATTGAAGCGCGCAGAGGGACTGAGAGCAAATGGGGTGGGTAGTGCGTGCAGAGGTACAGGAAAGGTGTGAGCGGCGTCACGTCCGTCCCGCAGCAGTTGCGGAGCACGTGCGGGGCGGATGTGGCGTCGCGATGGTGCTGGAGAAGAGCGGTGTCGACGGGACCAAGTGCTTCGGTCAAGGAAGCGAGAAGCGGGCGGTATCGGTTGAGGCACTGAGTGCATCGAGGGAGACGGACCGGGGCCCCTTTCTGCAGCGAGTTGGGTTTATGTCTGAGCGGCGGAAAGGGGCCCCGGTCCGTTAGGGGGAGGGTGTTAGGGGGGAATGTGGAGAGAAGGAAAGGGGGAGGAGCGGGTTGTGGTTTTGGTGTGGGAAAGGGCTTGAGCGCCTTATTCCGTAAGGGCGAGAGGGGTATCGGGGGAGCTGAGGACGTGGTGACGGAATGTCTGCACAGTGTGAAGATTGTGAGTCGTCGTCGGGGGGGCGGCGTCGATCCGCGGGGAGTCATGCGAGGTGGCCGAAGCGATGTGGGGTCACTAAATTGGCTATAATTTCGTCTTAAATCGCTTAACGTCGACGAAATATCGATTCTCGAGCCTTCGGTGCCGTCATAAGGTCCTGAGATGGCCTCAGTCAACCTTACCAATCCTTTCTGAAATAAGGATTGGACGCCATTCTGTTGGATGCTTCGGTCAACGCTTCGCTGGACGGGCGCGCAAACTGCGGTGTATCTCGTCACGCAGAGGTACAAAGCATGGCCATTACCATTGGTTCGCCGGACGCGGCGGTGCATCGTGCCTGGCGCTTGCCGGGACAAGGGGCGGCTTCGACGGTCGGCACACACCGTGCGGCGTCGGGAGCAGATCGATATGCCAACGCGCTGCGGGCGCTCTCCAGTACGCCGGAGCCCGTGTCCGTCACGCAAGACGATGCAGTGAAACTGTCGCAAAACGCGACGGCATCGCGCGCAACCTAATTTACCGAGAAATATTCATGAGTCTGCATGTTCTTCTGGTCGATGACGATCCCGTCGTTCGCGACCTATTGCGCGAATTGCTGCACGCCAATGGCATGCAGGTCTCGGTGCTTCACAACGGCGCGTCGTTGCTGCGCCGGTTAGAGCTCGAACGACCGTCCGTCATTTTGCTCGACATCATGATGCCGGAGCGCGACGGCCTGCGTGCATTGCAGGACTTGCGTGCGGCGGGCGAGGATATCCCCGTCATCATGTTGTCGGCGCGTGGCGGCCCGCTCGATCGCGCGCTGGGCCTTGAACTGGGTGCCGACGATTACCTTGCCAAGCCGTTCGACCCGCGCGAGTTGCTGGCGCGGATCCACGCGGTGCTGCGCCGCCGCGGCCCGGTCGTGGCCAGCGCGCCGGACGCCCGTGCACCGTACCGATTCGGCCCGTTCGAGCTGGATTACACGCTGCGTACCCTCCAGCGAGAGGGCGAGCGCCTGCCGCTGCGTGATACCGAATTCGCGATGCTCAAGGCGTTCACCCAGCATCCCATGCAGGTGCTGCCTCGCGTCAAACTGCACGCCATGCTGTATGGCGACGGTATTGCTTTTCGCGACCGTAGCCTCGATGTGCCTGTGTGGCGCCTGCGTCGCCTCATCGAAACCGACCCGTCGGAGCCGCGCTACATCCAGACCATCCGTGGCAAAGGCTACGTGTTCGTGCCGGGCGGCGAGCTGACCGAGGGCGCGACGTCCGAGGCCCGCGAGCGCGCTGACGGAATGGGCGACGCCGGTGATATCGGCAGTGTCGGCGACGACGGTATGTCGCTGGCTACCACGGCTTCGGCAGGCAAGCGCACGGTGCGCGGCTGGCGGGAGTCCGCTGCGTGAATTTGCGTTGGTTGCTGCGCGACTCCCTGTTCGCGCGCATGGCTTGGCTGGGCATTGCCGTCTTGCTGGTGATGCATCTCGTGTGGAGCGCGCTGGTGTTCTACCAGCGCCCGCGTCAGCAAGTCGACGGCTTCGCCCGAGGCTTGTTGGTGGCCATTCAAAGCGTCGATCAGCGGGCTGTCGATCCTGGCAGCCTCGCGCCGCCGCATGCCGTACGTCGCGTCCCTGTGGCGCAAACGCCGACGTTCACCAACGAAGTCGACGACGAGCGCGGTACGCGTCTTCGTCACGAACTGCTCTCGCGTCTGCCGCCAGGCACCCAACTCCATATCGTCAACGAACGCAAACGCAGCAACATCTGGGTGCTGCTGCCGCAGCGTGATGAGTGGATCGTCATCGGACTCGATCTTCCGCCGATGCCCCCGTTCGTGCGCGAGACCGTTGGTATTCTTATCGGTGCCGTGCTGCTCGCGCTGCTGGTCGCGTGGCAGATGCAGCGCCCCATTGCCCGGCTTGCGCATGCGGCCCGGGTGATCGCTCGCGGGCGGCGTCCCGCATTGTTGCCCGAGCAAGGACCGCACGAGCTGCGTGACCTGACCCACGCGTTCAACGAGATGGCCAAGCGGCTGGCTGAAGCCGAAGACAATCAGGCCATCATGCTCGCGGGCATCGCTCACGATCTCAAATCGCCGCTCACGCGTTTGCGCCTGCGCGCCGATCTCATCGACAGTGAGCATTCACGCGATGGCTTCGTGCGCGACATCGCGTCCATCGACCACATCGTTCAGCAATTCCTCGCCTATGCGAGAGACGAAGCGGACACCAGCCCGATGATCGGCGTCGATGCGTTCCTGCGCGAGCAGTTTCCGGCAGACGAAGAAACCTCCGATTCCGCCTCTGTCACCAGCCCCATCGAGCGCACCACCGAAGCGACCGATGATGCCTCGCTATTCGTCAGCAACTTGCGCGCAGGGCCTGAATTCATGCTGCCGCGCACGCTGCTCGACCGGGTGATGTCGAACCTCGTCGACAACGCGCTGGAGCACGGTGAGCCCCCCGTGCGTTTGGCGACGTGGCGCGACGAGGCGACGGGACACATCGAAATCAGCGATTGCGGCAAGGGCATTCCGGACGATCAGGTGGCGCTCGCCATGCGCCCGTTCGTGCGGCTCGATGCCTCGCGCGGTGGCGAAGGCCACTGCGGTCTCGGGCTGTCGCTCGTCGTGCGGCTCGTGGAAGGGCTGGGCGGCGCGGTGCGTCTCGACCGATCGCCCAGCGGAGGATTGCGTGTGACGCTCAAACTGCCGATGTTCAGTAAATCTCCGGCACGATGATTTCCGACGGCACAGGGTGACGCATGTAGCTTTCGCTACGGGCGCGCTCGGGTAGCACCACCTGCGAGCGCTCCACGTCGTGATACGGCACCTGGTTGAGCAGGTGATGAATGCAGTTCAGACGCGCGCGCTTCTTGTCGTCGGCCTGCACCACCCACCACGGCGCTTCCGGAATGTGCGTGCGCTCGAGCATCACTTCTTTCGCGACCGTGTACTTTTCCCAGCGCGTGCGGCTCTCCAGATCCATCGGGCTCAACTTCCACTGCTTGAGCGGATCCTGAATGCGGGCCATAAAGCGCGCTTCCTGCTCCTCGTCCGAAATCGAGAACCAGTATTTGACGATCTGGATGCCGCTGCGCACCAGCATTTTCTCGAACTCCGGCACCGAACGGAAGAACTCCTCGTACTCGTTCTCCGTGCAAAAGCCCATCACATGCTCGACACCGGCGCGGTTGTACCAGCTACGGTCGAACAGCACGATCTCGCCGGCGGCCGGCAGATGCTGGACATAACGCTGGAAATACCACTGCGTGCGTTCGCGATCGTTGGGCGCGGGCAGTGCAGCTACACGGCACACGCGAGGGTTCAGACGCTGCGTGATGCGCTTGATCGCGCCGCCCTTGCCTGCGGCGTCGCGGCCTTCGAAGATCACCACGAGACGGTGACGGCTGCGGATCACCCAATCCTGCAACTTCACCAGCTCGCCCTGAAGGCGGAACAGCTCGCGAAAATAGTGCAGACGGTCGTCGCGCGCCTCCGCGCTCAGATCGTTCAGGCCGGGCAGACGCAGATCGTCGATTTCCATCTCGATCTCTTCGTCGTAACTGTCGATCAGGTCATCTTGGAGACGACGCGCAAGCATTGCGTCGTGGTCGGCGTCGGAATCGAATTTAGTCATGGCGACGATCTCTTACGGCCAATAAACACAAAAGGCACCCCGTATTGTCCGGGGGATGGCGAACGGACAAAATACGCGCCCGATGATGCGTTTCAGTATGCGACGATTTTATGACACCAGCATGGCGTTGACGAATGCTATGTGACGTAGTTCCCGCGTGCGCCCCGCCCGACGGTGCTGCCACCGTATTCAGTAGGTTTCGCGAGTACGCCGAAATTGTCACAAAAATGAAATATGACATTGTCATGATGGCAAGCCCCACCGTGCTGCGGTGCGGTTCACGTCCGTCCCCCACGCCTCGCCACAGATACCGCGCGCATGTTCGCCGAATTAGCTCACAACGCATATGGCTGCGATCAGGCTGGCCTGATCTACGGCTATCGTTTCACCGATGGCGCGCCGCCGCAACCGGTCGATTCGACCGAGGCGCTGGCGTGGCTAGCGAAGGGCGAGCGGGCCGACGGCTTCCTCTGGCTGCATTTCAACTTCGCGCACGCCGCGTGCGAGAAGTGGCTCAAGCAGCAGATGCACCTGCCCGAAGAGTTCTACGAGAGCCTGAGCGAAGGATCGCGCTCCACGCGCATCGAACATTCTGACGATTGGCTGCTAGCCGTCATCAACGACGTGATTTTCGCGTTCGACATCGCGCAGTCCGAGATTTCGACGCTGCGTGTGGCGGCCAACGCCCGCCTGCTTGTGACCGGACGCGTAAAACCGCTGCGCTCCATCGACAAGCTGCGCGCGTCCGTCAAACGTGGCGACGCTTTCCGCTCGCCGCTCGCTTTGCTAGTGCACCTGCTACGCGATCAGGCGGACGTGCTTGAGCGCATCGTGCGCGAGACGAGCCGCCGCGTGGACACCGTCGAAGACCGCCTCTTGCAGCAGCGTATCGAGAGCAACCGAGCCGACCTCGGGTCGTTGCGCCGGGTGCTCGTGCGCCTGCAACGTCTGCTCGCACCGGAGCCGGCGGCGCTCTTTCGTCTGTTGAGTCGCCCGCCGATATGGGGCCACGCCGACGACGTTCAGGAATTCCGTCAGGCAACCGAGGAATTTGCCGTCGTCCTCAACGACTTGTCGGCGTTGCTGGAGCGCATCAAGTTGCTTCAGGAAGAAATTGCGGCAATGGTCAGCGAGCGCACCGACCGCACCATTTACACGCTGACGGTCGTGACCGTACTCGCGTTGCCCATCAACATCGTGGCGGGTTTTTTCGGGATGAACGTCGGCGGCATTCCGCTCGCGGATCATCCGCATGGCTTCTGGGTGCTCGTTTTTATCGTCGCGACAGGCACTGCGGCCGCTGGCTGGTGGGCGTTCCGGCGGCGGCCGGACTGAGGTCCAGACCGCCGCTGCCCGAAGGGATGGGGGACTCCGGGGACTAATTGCACTGTCGCATCAATGCCAGAACTTCATCAACAGCGTTGCGATCACCACCATTCCGGCACCGCCGATACGCGTGGAAATCTGCGCGAACGGCATCAGTCCCATGCGATTGGACGACGACAGAATCGCCACGTCGCCCGTGCCGCCCAGACCGCTATGACAGGCGGTGACGATGGCAGACTCGACCGGGAACATCTTCAGCCACATGCCGACGAAGAACCCAGAGACGACCATCGCGATCACCGTCGATGCGCAGATCACGAAATAGGCGGTCGAGAACGCGCCGACGAGTTTGTCCCACGACACGAACAACGTCCCGAGTCCGACCAGAATCGCAAACGTCAGGTTCGTCGACATGAACTTGTACATCTGATACGCGCCGGTCTCCATGCTCTCCGGTATCAGGCGCGAGACCTTCAGCACCGCTGCTGCGACGATCATCAGCACCGGCCCCGGAATGCCGGTCACGGGCGCAAGCAATGCGCCGAGAATGAACAGCGTGCAGGCCAGCAGCAAACCGTGTCCCATCAGACGCAGATCCAGCGCTTGTTCTGCGTTTTGCCCTTCGAGCAGCGCGCGATCTTCACCACTGCGCACGAGCATGCCGTTGCCGTTGTACTGCGGACGCTTTTCGCCGAAGCGCTTGAGCAGCCCCGCCGAAAGAATCGCCACGACGTTGCCGATGAGCGCGGCGGGGACCATCGTCGCAATCAGATGCCCCTGCGTTTCGCCCGTAATCTCCGAATAGCCGATCGACAACGGAAGGATGCCCTCGCCGATACCGCCGCCGAGAATCGGCATCACGATGAAGAAGAACGTGTGACGCGGGCTGAAGCCGAACAGCAATCCTGTGAGACATCCGGCGGCAATCGCGGCGAGCGTGCCGATCAGCAGCGGCACGAACATCTTCAGAAAGCCCTGAATCAGGATCTTCCGATTCATGCCGAGCATGCTGCCCGCGACCAGACACGCGATGTAGAGATATTGCAGATTGGCCGTCTTCATCGTGACGGTAATGGCTTTGAGGATCGCGTCGTCCATCAGCCCATTGCCGAGCAATGCGGCCGGTACGAACAGACAGAGGATCGCGGGGCCGCCGATGTGCTTGAAGACCGGAATCGCGCCGCCGATCTCGCCGAGCAACATGCCTGCGATCATCAGCACCGCGAAGCCGCCGATCATGTCGGCGGGCAGGCGTCCGGTGACTGCCGCAAGACCGGTGATGACGGCAATGGCGACGAACATCGGCAACGGTGCGCCACCGATGGTGAATTTCGACATCGGAGAGGGGGTGGCGAGCGACGTCGCGCTCGCCTGAGCGGCCTGGCTTTTCATGGTGTCTCCTGAAAGGATGGAATACCTGTCCGGGTGAGGGCGCTTGCGGCACTGACTCAATGCCGTGCGCCTCTTGTCACTCAGGCGGTACGTTGTTGTCTGGGCAGATCGATTTGCATCCAGGGGAAATCGGTGCGGTGACGGGCTTCGAATGCGGCGATGGCATCGCTGTCCCTGAGCGTCAAGCCGATCATGTCGAGGCCTTCCACGAACATGCGTTTCTGACGCAGCGGCAGATCGAATGCGAACGAGTCGCCGCTTGTCGTCACCACACACTGGCGCTCGACGTCGATGCTCAGCGCGTTCTGCGCGGGATCGCTCACCGTCCCGGTCAGCTTTGCGATGTCCTCCGGGGCCAGCACGATCAGCAGCAGACGGTTGTTCTGCGCGTTGAAGTAGAAGATCTCGCCGAAGCTCGGTGCGATGACCGCGTCGATCCCCGATTGCTGCAAACCCCACACTGCGTGCTCACGGCTCGACCCGCAACCGAAGTTGGCCCCGGCCACCAGGATGCGAGCGTTGCGATACGCGGGACGGTTCAGAACGAACGTGTCGTTGGGCGTGCCGTCGGCATTCGTGCGCAGGTCGTACAGCACACCGCGCGCGAGGCCGGACTTGTCAATGCCGAGCAGAAATTGCTTGGGCATGATCTGGTCCGTATCCAGATTGTTCAACGGCAGCGGGGCGGCCGTACCGGCCACGATCGTGTGCTCAGCCATGAGCGGTCTCCTTGCGAATATCGACGATGCGGCCAGCGATGGCGGCAGCGGCGGCCATGGCGGGGCTCATCAGATGCGTGCGTGCGCCGCGACCCTGACGTCCCTCGAAATTGCGGTTGGTGGTCGACGCGCATCGCTGACCGGGCTTGAGAATGTCGTCGTTCATGGCGAGGCACATCGAGCAGCCCGGCTGGCGCCATTCGAAACCGGCGTCTTTCAGCGCGTCGGCAATGCCTTCACGCTCGGCCTGATCACGTACGCGGCCCGAGCCCGGCACGACCATCGCCCGCACGCCGTCGGCCACCTTGCGACCCCGCACGATCTCGGCAATCGCGCGCAGGTCTTCGATACGCGCATTGGTGCAGGACCCGATGAAGACATGATCGATGGGCAAGCCGTCGAGCGATTGACCGGCGTCGAGCCCCATGTAGCCCAGCGCCTTCGACGCGTTGTGCCGTTCGACCTCGTCTTCCGACAGCGAGGGAATCCGCGCGTTGATCGCAATGGCCTGATCCGGGCTCGTGCCCCACGTCACGAAGGGCGCGACGTCGGTGGCATCGAAACGGTGTGTGACGTCGAACGCCGCATCCTCGTCGGAGCGCAGCGCGAGCCAGCGGGTTTTGGCATCTTCCAGCGCGTCGCCGGACAGATCGCGAATGTGATCGCCGACGTATTGCAGCGTGGTGGCGTCCGGTGCGATGAGCGCGCCGCGGGCGCCCGCTTCGACGGTCATGTTGCACAACGTCATGCGAGCTTCCGAGGACAGCGCCTCGATGGCCGCGCCCGTGTATTCGACGACGAAGCCGCGCGCGCCTTGCGCACCGATACGGGCAATGATGTACAGCACGAGGTCTTTCGAGGTGGTACCGCTCGCCAGCGCGCCGTCGACGTGGATGCGCATGTCGCGTGCCACGCGGTAAATGAGCGTTTGCGTCGCCAGCACGTGCTCGACTTCCGATGTGCCAATGCCGAAACCCAGCGCGCCGAGCGCGCCGTAAGTGGTCGTGTGGCTGTCGCCGCAAAGCACCACCATGCCGGGACGGATCAGCCCCAGTTCGGGGGCCACGACGTGTTCGATGCCTTGCTCCGGGTCCGTCACGTCGAACAGGTGAATGCCATGTTTCTGGCAGTTGCGTGTGAAGTTCGCCGCCTGATGGGCTGCGGCGTCGATCACGATGGTGCGTTTGTCTACCGGTACCGGGTGCGTGGGAATGACGTGATCCACGATCCCCATCTGCTTCTCCGGGCAGCGCACCGGCAGGCCCTTCTCGGCCAGTCCTGCGAAGGCTTGCGGGCTCGTGTACTCGTTCATGATGTGCAGGTCGGCATAGAGCGCGACGTGCTGCGCATCGACGTCGAAGGCCGTGTGGCTTCGCACGATCTTTTGGTAAAGCGTTTGTCCCATGAGGTACTCCACGAAGGGGGCGGTCGTCGTTTTGCTATGTCTCGCAACCTTGCGTGCAGTCTAATTCGTTCATAGAATCGCAAAATGTATATTCGCTTAACCTATTTTTAAGTTTAATTTAATAATGGATGCCATCGCCGATCTGGAATTCTTCGCCCGTCTGGTGACCTTAGGCAGCCTGTCGGCGCTGGCGCGCGATCTTGGCGTGACGCCGCCGGCAATCAGCGCGCGGCTGAGCCAGTTGGAGCGACGGCTGGGCGTCAAGCTGCTGAACCGCACCACCCGTCGACTGGCGATGACGCACGAGGGTGAGCTGTATCTCGGAACCGGATCGAAGATCATCGAACAGGTGCAGGAGCTGGAGCGCATGGTGTCGAGCAGCCGCGATTTGCCGCGCGGATTGCTAAAGGTGAATGCCACGTTCGGCTTCGGACGCCGCCACGTCGTGCCCGCGCTGTCCGAGTTTCGCGAGCAGTATCCCGAGGTCGAAGTGCAACTCGATCTGACGGATCGTCCGATGAATCTGGCCGAGTTCGCGTTCGACGTCGGTATTCGCTTCGGCGAACTACCCGACCAGCGCGTGGTGGGACGCCGCATCGCGGCGAACCGGCGGTTGGTGTGCGCGTCCCCGAAATACCTCGCACGCCACGGCGTGCCGAGGGTGCCCGACGATCTGCGCAATCACCTGTGCATCGTGCTGCGCGAGAACGATACGGCGTACGGCACGTGGCATTTCACCAAAGGTAAGCGCCACGAGTTGGTGAAGGTGCACGGGGCGATGAGCAGCAACGACGGCGAAGCGACGCTGCGTTGGGCGCTCGACGGGCACGGTGTGCTCGTGAGATCGGAATGGGATGTGCAATCCGCATTGGCTTCGAATGCCCTGAGGCAATTGCTGAGCGACTGGGCGTTACCGGCCGCCGATATCTACGCGATCTATCCGGAGCGGCTCAATCTCTCGGCCAAGGTACGGCTTTTTGTCGAGTTTATGGAGCGCTATCTGGCGCGTGAATTGAATCGGGATGTCGGCGGCACCGCGCATTGAATTAAAAGCATTCGCGTATATCGATTACGCAAATGGTGCGTGACATGCTTCGTGATTTGCATGCAATTCCCAGGTTCAAATAAAAATTCCAAACGGTCGTGTGAATGTCTGGTGGGAGCATTTGAGCGGGGCGGCGGCGTGGCTTGTCACCATTGGGCACTGCGCCTCAGATGTTAACGAACCGGTATCGGAATCCGTCGGTAATAAGATTTGTATAACGAACAATCCGAAGGCATGAATTCCGGTCTTCCCCTTATAATCCGCTGAATCGGACGTCGAATATCCGGGCGGTCGCGCGCAAACCTGCGAAGTCATCACGGGGTGCATGGCGTTGCGCGCATCAATCACCGGTTTAAGTGACGCGGAATAACACCGAGCTGAACTTGGTGCTCGTGTTTTGCGCGTCGTCATAACGGCACCCGAAGTTGTCCATCAAGCCGCTTTCAGGCGAGGAGACCGACGATGAAGTGTCCCGCTGTATTGCCCATGGAAACGGAAAGGCTGGCTGCACTGGCGGATTATGGCCTGGGCAGTGAACGCCCGCTTCCGAGCCTCGATGCCGTTGTGCATATTGCAGCGCACATGTTTGGCGTGCCGGTGGCGGCCGTCAACATGGTGGGCAACGATCACGTATTTTTCGCGGCGGCCACAGGTTTTTCATGCACCAACACCGATGTCGACATGAGCCGCGACGCGTCTTTCTGCGCGCACGCGATTATTGGTGACGGTGTGATGGTGGTGCCAGACGCCGCGGCCGACGAGCGCTTTCACGACAACCCGCTGGTCACCGGCCACGCGCAGGTGCGCTTCTACGCGGGCGTGCCGCTTATGTCGGTGGACGGTCACGCACTCGGCGCGCTGTGCGTCATCGACAACAAGCCGAATCACACATTCTCCGAAGTGGATCGCGAGCGTTTGCGCGAGCTGGGACGCATGGCGTCCGACCGTCTGGAGTTGCGTCGCGTGGAGCTGTTCATCGAGCGCGAGCGGCGCACCTTTGCCGAGCCGGAGCGCTATTCGCCCACGGCGATGATCCGCTTCGACGCCTTGGGCGAGATCCTCGACTGGAACCATGCGGCAGTGACGATGTTCGGCCACGCGATGACCGATGGCCCGGGCCGCTCGTTGGAGACGCTGTTCGCCGGGCGCAGTCGCTCGGCGCTGCGCGATCAGATCACACAGGCTGTCAGTGCTGGCTCTGTCGACGGCATGACGATGCCCTCGGAGGTCTACGGTCTGCGTCGCGACGGGCGTGAGTTTCCAATGAGTCTCTCGCTGTTCTGCTGGGTCGAGAACGATGTGCAGACGTTCAACGCGCACGTGCATGACCTCAGCACGTTGCGCGAGGGCGGTGAAGTGTTACGCCGACTCGCGAGCACCGATGTGCTGACGGGCATCGCGAATCGCGCGAGCTTCTATCGCGACGCGGAAGTGGCGTCGGTCTGTCTGCGAGGCGCAGCCGTCGCGATATTCGATCTCGACGGTTTCAAGGACATCAACGATACGCTGGGCCATGCGGTCGGCGACGGCATTCTGTGCGAAGTTGCGCGACGTTTGACGTGTCTCGTGCGCACGGTCGACACGGTGGCACGCATCGGTGCGGATGAGTTTGCGTTGCTCCTGTGGGGCGTGACGGATGCGGTGGAGGCACGTCGCCGCGCCGATGCAGCGCTGGCGGCCATCGCAGAACCGATGGTGATCGACGGGTTCGACGTGCGCGTGAGTGCTTGCTGTGGCATCGCGGTCGTCCCGCAGCAGGCGGAGGAGGCGCTGAGTCTGATCAGCAACGCCGATCTGGCGCTGTCGCGGGCGAAACAGCATGGGGCCGGGCAGACGTTCGTCTTCATCGACGCGCTGCGCATCGAAGCGGCGGCGCGGCGCGTCTACAACATCGAGCTGCATCGTGCGGTGAATGACGGCGAGTTCGTGCTCTTCTATCAACCGCAGGTGGATTTCACCGATGGCTCGCTTACCGGGGCTGAGGCGCTGATCCGCTGGCGACATCCGCAACGCGGACTGCTGTCGCCCGCTGCGTTTCTACCGGCGCTCGAACGGGGGCCGCTGGCGGCGTCGGTGGGTGCGTGGGTGCTTGACGAGGCGTGCGCGCAGGCGGCGTATTGGCGACGCAACGGTGCGCCGTGTTTCCGGATCGGCGTCAACTTGTTCGGACTGCAATTTCGCATCGGCAGCATCTTCGACGAGGTGGTCGCGGTGCTTAACCGGCACGGGCTGCCGCCGCAGGCACTGGAGCTGGAGGTGACGGAAAGCATCGTGCTGGATGACGACGTCGTGCTCGAAGCGTTGCAGCGTCTGCATGCGTACGGCGTGAGTATCGCTTTCGACGACTTCGGCACCGGCTACGCGTCGATCAGCATGCTGCGACGCTATCCGTTAAGCCGTATCAAGATCGACCGGTCGTTCGTGCAGGGGATGATGGAGTCGGAGCGCGATGCGTCCGTGGTGCGTGCGCTGGTGGACATCACACGTAGCTTCGATCTGCGCACCATTGCCGAGGGCGTGGAGACGGAGCAGCAGCGCGACAACCTGCGTCGACTCGGTTGTGACGAGGGGCAGGGATACTTGTTCGGGGTGCCCATGCCCGCGGTGGAATTCGGGGAGATGTTCGACGTGGGACGTCAGTTGAATCAAGCGTGAGTGCGATGCAACGATGCGCCGCTTGCTCGACGAACGCAGTCAGCTACGTGCTTTCGCGGGCATGAGGGCTGACGGCGCAGGGAAGGTGTGGGTAGTTTAGGCCCAACGCCTATCCGGCGTCCGGTGTCCGAAGCATCCCTGGCACACGATCCACCGCCGATAACACCGCATCCGGCGTAATCGACGTCGTGCATTCGAAGGCGCGTTCCGTGCCCTTGTGGCGCGGGCAGAAGTGGAAATCGTCGTGGTTGTAGCGGATGGCGGGATCGTGCCAGCAGCCGGTGCAGACGTCGGGGTTGATCACGCGGTACGGGGTCGCGAACTCGTTGTGCGGCAGGGTGAAGCCGGAGATCAGGACCGTCGGTGTGTTCATCGTCCACGCCAGCCACGACAGGCCGCTCGACAGGCCCACGAACGCGCTCGCGTGCATCAGCCAGCGCGCCCGTTCGGTCAGCGGCAGATCGCCCGTCGCATCGATGGCCCCCTCGGGGATCGACTGCCAGAAATCGTTCTTGCCGTAGCGCGGCTTCTGATCGACGCACACCACCTGAAAGCCACGCTCGCGCAAGCCTGCAACGACGGCATCCCATCCCCCGGGGTGGTTCCAGTATTTGCACTGGGCCGTACTTTGCACGGCGATACACACATAGGGCTCGGCCATCGGACGTGACACATCCGGCAACGCCGTCTTCGCCCGTGCCTCCGTGTCGTCGACGCCGAGAATGTGCGCGGCCGTGCGGTGCAGTCCCGTCTCACGAAAGTCGCGTGGTTGCTGGGTGAACTCCTTATCGTCGAAGAACAAGCCGATGTTGTACGTCGCGTAGTACTTGCGTCGCTCCACCTTCTCCTGTGCAACGAATTCGACGTCCGGATGTGCATCGCGGAACAGCGCGGCCACTGCTGGCGTAACCACGCACGCCAGACGGCAGCCATGCACGTCCTTGAAGCGCAGGGCGTACGGTATCCATCCCAGCACATCGCCCAGGGCCGCCAGCGGAATCTGGATCAGCACGTCCTGATCGCGCAGGTCGAAGCGATGCTCGAAGACCATCACGTCGTTCAGCCAGATCGTGATGCCATACGGCACGTAGTACTTCGCGGGGCTGCGCACCACGCCCGACGACAGCGAGACTTCCGTGAGCGTGCTGTCATCGCGCAAATCGCTGATGCGCACTCGCCACGGCAGCGGCTGACCGAAGTCAGGGATGACCACGCGCGCGCCGTCGTTGAAATCGAAGCGCAGCCCCGCAGGGCCGACCTGCGTAGGTAGCAACGCCGGAGCCAGAAAGATCTGGTGCGGAGATGCGACGAACGGCGTGGTGGGCGGCGTGGTGGGCGGCGTGATGGGTGGCGTGATGGGTGGCGTGATGGGGGGGGTGACAAGCGGCGTCCCCGCCGATGCAGGGGCGGCCGATGTTGCGGTGTTCTGAGGGGAGAGGGAAACGGCGTCGTTCATGGACCACACGATACGACGGACACAAATCGGGCAATCGTGCGGGAAACGAGCTGAAAAGGCCTCATTTCCCGAAATTCGCCGGTTTTGACGGCAAAGGGACTTTCAACGCCTTTCCGGTGCCGGCTCAGGAAGTCCCGGCCATCAACTGATACTGGGCGCGCAGCGCCTGCGTAAAGAGACGGTGCGTCTCGCGCGGGTTCTCGCGGCGGGTGAACATGGCCACGGGCGGCAGCGTCCACGTGAGCGACCACGGCACGATGGCCACGCCTGCAATACGTACCAACTCCTCGGCGATATCGGCGGGTAGTAACGACACGGCGCGCTCGCTGCTGGCCAGCAATTCGCCCGTCAGCCGGGACGAAAAGCTCTCCACCACCGGCACCGGCGGCACCACTCCGGCATGCAGGAACAGGTCGGAGAGCTGGTCGCGCATCGGCGTATTCGGTGCGCCCATCACCCAGTCGAGTTCCGCCAGTTGGGCCCACACCGGGGCGCTGCGCCCCAGCCGGGCCGCCAGACGGCGGCTCGCCACCACGCGCGGAGCCTGATGGTGCAGGACTTCGAACTGCACCTGCGTGACGTCGACGTTCGCCGCCGCGCGAGCGATTACCACGTCCAGCGTGTGATCGCGCAATTGCGCCATGAGCGATTCGCTCGTGCCTTCATGCAGCGTGACGGTCAGGCGTTGGGGAATCTGGGCCAGCGTCTGCTGGATGGCGGCGGAGAGGGTCTTGCCGGAGATGTACGGAATCACGCCGACCTGAAGGCGGGCTGCATGCCCGGCCATGACAGCTTCGATATCGCGGGTCAGATGGTCGAGATCGTGGACCATCGCCTGCGCGCGGGCCAGCACGACGTCGCCAAGCGGCGTCGGCGTCATGCCGCGCGGGGTGCGGTCGAAGAGCGGGCCGCCCAGCATGCTTTCCAGCTCTGCCAGCGCGCTGGTCACGGCGGGCTGGCTCGTCGCCATGTGCTCGGCCACGCGCGTGAGCGAACCGTGCTGCTGAATCTGCAACAACAGCACGAGATGACGCATCTTGAGCCGGGTCGTCAGCCGCCGGACCACTTCCCCCGTATCGAAAGGCACCGCCACCATCTGTCCTGAATCCTCTGAAACCCCCGATGTTCGGGGTTTATATCGAAAATATGATGCCCCCATAGTAATTCAGAATCGCCCCCCGCTGGCGGCTCCCTAGAATGGTCTCACCGCTGCGCGACAGGCCCTGGAACGGTTCGCCGCGCAAAACAGAGCGAGACACAAGTTCAGAGAACCTACGAGGACGACATTGCCATGAGCAACAGCAACGATCACCAGGCCGCCCTGGAGTATCACCAGTTTCCGACCCCGGGCAAGATCTCCGTGACGGCCAGCAAGCCGCTCGTCACCCAGCGCGATCTGGCGCTCGCCTATACCCCGGGCGTCGCTATCCCGTGTCAGGAAATCGCGGCTGACCCGTCGGCTTCGTTCAAGTACACCGGCCGTGGCAACCTTGTCGGCGTGATCACCAACGGCTCCGCCGTGCTCGGTCTGGGCAACATCGGCGCGCTTGCCTCCAAGCCGGTCATGGAAGGCAAGGCCGTCCTCTTCAAGAAATTCGCTGGCATTGATGTGTTCGACATCGAAGTGACCGAGAGCGACCCGGACAAGCTGGTCGACATCATCGCCAGCCTCGAAGCCACGTTCGGCGGCATCAACCTCGAAGACATCAAGGCACCGGAGTGCTTCACGGTCGAGCGCAAGCTGCGCGAGCGCATGAAGATCCCGGTCTTCCACGACGATCAGCACGGCACCGCCATCACCGTGAGCGCCGCGTTCATCAACGGCCTGAAGGTCGTGGGCAAGGACATCCGCGAAGTGAAGGTCGTGACCTCGGGCGCGGGTGCGGCGGCCCTGGCCTGTCTGGACCTCATGATCGACCTCGGCCTGCCCCTCGAGAACATCTGGGCGACGGATATCGACGGCGTGGTGTTCGAAGGCCGCACGGTCGGTATGGACCCGGACAAGGCGCGCTTCGCCCAGAAGACCGATAAGCGCACGCTGGCCGAAGTGATCGACGGCGCCGACGTGTTCCTCGGTCTGTCCGCCGGTGGCGTGCTCAAGCCTGAAATGCTCAAGAACATGGCCGCCCGTCCGCTGATTCTGGCGCTGGCCAACCCGACCCCGGAAATCTTCCCGGAAGATGCCCGCGCCGCCCGTGAAGACGTGGTGCTCGCGACCGGCCGTTCGGACTTCCCGAACCAGGTCAACAACGTGCTGTGCTTCCCGTACATCTTCCGCGGTGCGCTCGACGTGGGTGCCACCACCATCACGCGCAACATGGAAATCGCCGCCGTGCATGCGATTGCCGGACTTGCGCAGGAAGAACTGAACGATTCCGTCGCCAATGCCTACGGCGCTTACGACCTGTCGTTCGGGCCGGAATACCTGATTCCGAAGCCTTTCGACTCGCGTCTGATCGTGCGCATCGCGCCGGCAGTGGCGCGCGCGGCGATGGAAGACGGCGTGGCCACGCGTCCGATCACCGACTTCGACGCCTACGCCGACCAGTTGCAGCAGTTCGTGTACCACTCGGGCGCGTTCATGAAGCCGATCTTCTCGGCCGCAAAGCAACTCGTGCGTGATGGCGGCAAGTCGCGCATCGTGTTCGCTGAAGGGGAAGAAGAGCGCGTGCTGCGCGCCGTGCAGGTGATCGTCGACGAGAAGCTGGCGCGCCCGATTCTGGTCGGTCGTCCGGAAGTGCTGCTCGCCCGCATCGAGAAGTTCGGTCTGCGTCTGCGTCTGGGCGAAGACGTCGAAGTCACCAACCCGTACTACGACGAGCGCTTCCATCAGTACTGGACCAGCTACTGGGAACTGCGTTGCCGCGACGGCATTACCAAGGAAATGGCGCGTGTCGAGATGCGTCGTCGTCTCACGCTGATCGGCGCGATGATGGTGCGTCTGGGCGACGCCGACGGCATGATCTGCGGCACGGTGGGTGCCTATCACGACCACCTGCGCTTCGTCGATGAAGTCATCGGCAAGCAGCCGGGCGCGAACACCTACGCCGCGATGAACATCCTGCTGCTCGACAAGCGCACGGTGGCACTGGTCGACACGCACGTGAACGATGATCCGACGGCCGAACAAATCACCGAGTTCACGCTGGCGGCCGCCAAGCAGATGACGCGTCTGAACCTCAACCCGAAGGTCGCGCTGCTCTCGCGCTCGAACTTCGGCTCGGGCAGTGCGGCGTCGGGCACAAAGATGCGTCGTGTGCTGGAGATGGTGACGGCGCAAGCGCCGGATCTGGAGATCGACGGTGAAATGCACGGCGATTGCGCGCTCGACGAAGGTCTGCGTAGCCGCATCCTGCCGCAGTCGAAATTGAAAGGCGCCGCCAACCTGCTGGTGTGCCCGAACGTGGACTCCGGCAACATCGCCTACAACCTGCTGAAGACGGGCGCGGGCAGCAATGTCGCCGTCGGCCCGTTCCTGCTGGGCGTGGGCGCACCGGTCAACGTGCTGACGTCCAGCTCGACCGTGCGACGCATCATCAACATGACGGCGCTGACCGTCATCCAGGCCAATCGCGACTGAAGTCCACCTGGCGTCGATGTTCCGGAAGCGCTTCCGGGGTGCGACGCCGGTCGCGATGCGCCAGACGGCTTAACCGTCGGGTGAGTCTTGCAAGCCCCGGCGGGGTTGGCAACCGTATCGATACGATGCGCTGCCAGCCTCGCCGGGGCTTTGTCTTCGCGTCTGCCGGATCGCTTGCTTGTGGTTGCAGAGGTTTGCCGAGCAGCGTCGTGCAAAGCCATTCGAGCGCTGTGCACATCACGAAGTAGATCAGCGCGACGAACGCGAACACTTCTGCCGGGTAGACCATCAGCCGACTGTTCACCTGTGTGGCGACGAACGACAACTCCGCCACGCCGACGATGTACGCGAGCGAGGTGTCCTTCACCAGCGAAATCCACTGATTGACGAACGACGGCGTCATGATGCGCAGCGCCTGCGGCAGCACGACGTGGCGCAACGTCTGCACGCGTGTGAGGCCGAGCGACATGCCCGCCTGCCATTGCGCCGTGCCCACGCCGCGAATCCCCGCGTAGACCGTGTGCGAGAGATACGCGCCGCCGATCAGTGCGAGCGCGCACGCCACGGTGGCGAGCCCCGGCACGTCGACGCCGAACAGGATCGGCAGCAGAAAGTACGTCCAGAAAATCAGCATCAGCACCGGAATGGCGCGAAAGAAGCCAATCACGAAAGTCAGCACCCAGCGTGCCGGGCCGCCGAGCATCGCGAGGGCGATGCCACCCGCCAGACCCAGTACACCGGACACCACTGCGCTCACCGTGGCGAGCACCAGCGTGAGCGCGGCACCGGAGAGCGGGCCGTCGGGAAAGTCGCCCCAGAGCAGGTAGGGCAGGTTGTCGAAGACGGCGGAGAAATTCATGAGGACGTTGGGGGAGGTCGCTGGCGTCGGGCGCGGTGGGATCGGCGAAATCAGCAAAAATCAGCGTGAAGGGGCAGTGGCGTGCCGATGCGTCGTGACCATGCTGACGGCTTCGATCAGCGCAATCGCGCCGACGTAAAGCAGCGTGGCGATGCCGAACGCCTGAAACGTCTTGAACGTTTCCGTCTCGACCTGACGCGAGGCATATGAGAGTTCCGCGAGGCCGATCGCCATCGTCAGCGACGAGTTCTTCACCACGTTCATGTATTGCCCGAACAATGGCGGCATCGCGATGCGCACCGCCTGCGGCAGCACGACATGACGGAAGATCGCAAAGCGGCTCAGGCCGAGTGCAGCGGCCGCGTGCGTTTGTCCGGCAGGTACCCCTCGCAAGCCCGCGCGAATCTCTTCGCCGATGAACGCCGTCGTGTAAAGCGTGAGGCCGATGAAACCGGCGAACGTCTCCAGCGTGGGCCAGCGAATATCGAACAGCACGACATGCCAGACATGCGCCTGCGAGAGCCATTGCACGGCACTCGCAGGCAGCAGCGCTGCGACGCCGAAGTACCAGAAGAAGAGCTGGACGAGCAGCGGCGTGTTGCGCATCAGCGCAACGTATGCGGTCGCGGGGCGGGCGAACAGCGCGCTGTGTGAGTTACGCGCCACGGCCAGCCCGAAGCCAAGCAGCGTCGCCGTAGCGCTGGCCGCGACAGCCAGTGCGACAGTGACGCCGAAGCCCGTAAACAGCCAGTCGAGATACTTCGGAGCGAGCCAGTCGGTCACGCCTTGTCGCCGATCTTGAACAGACGCGGCAACGGCTGGGCCGACTTCGGGCCGAACCAGCGGTCGTAGATGTTGGCGGCGGTGCCGTCCTTTTCCAGATCGCGCAGCGTGTCGTTCACGAACGCGGTTAGCCGCGCCTCGCCCTTCGGTACGCCCACGCCCATGTAGTCGTTCGAAATCGTGAAGGCAGGGATCTCGTAGTTCTGCTTGTCCGGCACATTGGCGAGCAGCCCGACGAGCTTCGGCCCATCCTGGGTGATAGCTTGCACGGTGCCCGTACGCAGCGCGGCGAAAGCGAACGGTGTGTCGTCGAACGCGACGATGGTCGCTTTCGGGAATTTCTCACGAAGCGTGATTTCGTTCGTCGTGCCCTTGTCTGCACCGATGCGCAACGCGCTCAACTGATCCGGCGAAGACAACGTGCCTTTCTTCGCGAGGAACTGCTGGCCCGAGGAGAAATAGGGAATGCTGAAGTCGACCTGCTTGGCACGCTCGTCAGTGATCGTGAAGTTGGCCAGTACGAGATCGACCTTCTTTGACGTGAGGAACGGAATCCGGTTGGCCGGGTTCGTCGGTTGCAGTTCGAGCTTCACGCCGAGCTTGTCGGCCAGCGCCTTCGCGTAATCGACGTCGAGACCGACGATCTTGTGCGACTTCGCGTCGACGTAGCCGAACGGCGGATTGCTGTCGAACGTCGCGACGCGCAGCACGCCGGCCTTCTTGATATCGTCGAGCTTGTCGGCGTGTGCAGCGAGCGGCGCGAGGGCTGTGACGCTCAGCAGCGCCGCAGCAATAGAGGAAATGGCAAGACGTGTGCGTGGCTGGCGAATATTGTTTTGCATGGCCTGTTGGGCTCCGATTTTCGTAGATCGTTGCGGATAGCAGCGAGCGGGTGTCTACGATAACGGCGTGCGTGCTCGCGCCCAACCAACCGATTTTCCTTAGCAAAACGCCGGCGCTGATAAGCGCCGGCGTTTCGATGCTACGTCTTGAATCAGTAACGATTACCCGTGATAGCGGTCATGATCGTGGTCGTGATCGCCGTGGTCGCCGTGGTCGCCGTGACCGCGATTGTCATGACGGTCCGGGCCGCCGTGATCCCATCCGCCACGGTTCAGTTCCCAACCATGCGGGCCCTGATGCCAGGCCGGTGCACGGTAGGCGTAACCCGGGCGTGCCGGTTCCCAGTGACCGGCGCGCCAGTCATGACGATGGCCGTCCCAGTCCCAGAAGCCCGGAGCCCAGACGTAACCCGCACGCGGCGGCGGGACCGGTTCATAACGCGGCGGCGGTGGTGCGCCGATGCTGATGGACACGCCCACCTGAGCGTGAGCCGGTGCTACGGCAAAGCCGCCGAGCGTGGCAGTAACGAGCGCGATGGTCAGAGTCAGTTTTTTCATTTTCGCCCCCTTGCAAGCGAAGTTTTGGTACACCTTCATCGTACGAGGGGACGTATCGGTTACGAAGCTAATAGTCGTAAGAAAATGTTGAAATTGTTTCGATTCATCCCGCAAAAAGCCGCGTCAACATTGGCTTCGGTGACATTGACCATCGGTCGGCTTTGCGCACATTCCGCCTTACAGAGAGGGCGCACGTTGATGCCGGTACTCCTGCGTGCGACCGCCATAGCCATACGCGGCAGCACGCGCGTCGATCACATGGATGTACGAGCATTCGTGCACGTTGCCGAGCAGGCCGGACAGCGATTCGAAGATCTGCGAAATGAACCGCGCCTTCTCGGCTTTCGTATTCGTTTCGTCGGTCACGCTGATATCCAGATGGAACGCGTTCTTGCCTTGCTCCGAGAGCGGCGCGCCGCCGATGAACCAGCGTTCGTGCGGAATGTAATCGACGGTCACGGCAATGACTTCCGGCGCCTTGTGCAAGGTGTCGACAGTCAGTTGCGAGACGATGCGAACGGCATTGCGCGAGAGCGTGTCGTCGGGCGTGCCGGAGAGTTGCAGGACGATGTGCGGCATGGTGAACCTCCTTAAGAGTGAGAGTCGGTGCAGTGAGAACGACTTCAGTCTAGGGAGATGTTTGACATCGGAAAAGCGGGAGTATACGATTTCATCCATCGGTTTCCTCAATGGATGAGATCATGGCCCCCGGATTCGATTTCGACCAGTTGCGTACCTTTGTAGCCGTTGCCGAGGCTGGCAGTCTGTCGGCTGCGGCACCGCGCGTGTTTCTTTCGCAATCCTCTGTCAGTGAACAGATGCGCAAGCTCGAAGAGCGTATCGGCGTGACATTGTTCACGCGCGGTAAGCAGGGCGTGGCCACGACGCCGGCTGGCGAGCGGCTGCTCGGGCACGCGAGACATCTGCTCGCACAGTCGGAGAGCGCATGGCACGACGTGCGCGGTTTTTCGCTCTCGGGAGAGTTGCGGCTGGCGATCACCGACTACTTCCGTCCCGGCGATGTAGCGCGCATGCTCCGGCATCTCGGTGTGGCGTATCCGTCGTTGCGCATCCACGTGACGATTCTGAAAAGCGGCGTGATCGAGAGCGGTTACGACACGGGTGACTTCGACATCGGCTTGTCGATGCGCATTCTTGGCAAGTCGCTGGGGCGCGATGCCGTCGCAGGCACCCGGCCGCTCGGCCGCGAGTCGCTCGATTGGGTGGCGTCGTCGGATTTCGTGCTGGATTCGGATGCGCCGCTACCGCTGCTGGTGCTGCCCGACACGTGCGCGCTGCATCGCTTCACGACGCAATGGCTCGACGAGCAGCAGGTGCCATACACGATCGCGCATGTGGCGTCGGGCGTGGCGGGGTTGCAGTTGGCGTTGAGTGCGGGGTTGGGCGTGGCGTGTCTGAATACGTCAGCGGCGGGGCCCTCGCTCGCGCGCGTTGACAAGCTGATGCCGGGGCGGCGCTTGCCGCCGCTGCCGGAAGCCGAGTTTCATCTGCTACCGGCGCGGCGTGGTGAGCCCGAGTGGGTAACGCAGGCCCGCGACGCGCTGGCCGAACATCTGACAACGACTACGTCGCTGACGGCACCGGCGGCGCTTACAACGCGTTGAGCGGAATCTTCAGATAGCGCGTGCCGTTCGCCTCCGGCGCGGGCATGTCGCCTGCACGAATGTTCACCTGCACGGCGGGCAGGATCAGCGTCGGCATGTCGAGCGTGCGGTCGCGCGCTTCGCGCATGGCGACGAAGGCGTCCTCGTCGATGCCGTCATGCACATGGATGTTCGCGCGGCGCTGCTCGCCTACGGTCGTCTGCCAATGCGCCGTGCGCCCGGCGGGCGGATAGTCGTGACACATGTACAGACGCGTCGATTCGGGGAGGGTCAGCAGGCGACGGATCGAGCGGAACAACGTGTGTGCGTTGCCGCCGGGGAAGTCGCATCGCGCGGTGCCCACGTCGGGCATGAAGAGGGTGTCGCCCACGAAGACGGCATCGCCCACCCGATACGCCATGTCCGCCGGTGTGTGGCCCGGTACGAACATCGCCTCGGCCTGCAATGTGCCGATGGCGAAGGTCTCCCCATCTTCGAAAAGGTGGTCGAATTGCGAGCCGTCGGGTGGCACGTCCGCGCCCAGATGGAAGAGCTTCTTAAAGACGTTTTGTACGTCGCGGATGTGCGCGCCGATGGCAATGCGCCCGCCCACGTGTTCTTTGAGCCAGCGGGCCGATGACAGATGGTCGGCGTGCGCGTGCGTCTCGAGAATCCAGTCGACGCTCAGCTTCTGCGCAGCGACGAAGTCGAGCACGCGCTCGGCCGATCCGGTGTGCGTGCGTCCGGCCTTCGGGTCGTAATCGAGTACTGGGTCGATGATCGCCGCGCGACCGCCGGGCGCATCGAACACGACGTAAGTCACCGTGGCAGTGGCCGTGTCGAAAAAGGCTTCGATGTGTGCTGGCGAGGCTGACATGACCGGCTCCTGCAAAAATTTATCGATTCATATATTATAAATCAGTAAAGTGTACGCATTGCGCGTGACATCTTGCGAAAGCGCGCGGCATCTCGTCGCGGTCCGATTTCCTGATTTGCATCGATCCTGCCATGCCACGAGTCACTGCGCTATCCCCCGTTGCGCCTGTCGACCCTCCTGCGGCTGTCGTCCGGGCAGCTTCGCTTGACCTCGCGCGCTTGCGGACCGCTGCGCACGACGCGACGGCGCTGTTGCGTGCCCTCGCCAACGAGGACCGTCTGCTTATCCTGTGTCAGCTCACACGGGGCGAGTTATCGGTGGGCGAACTTGAAGCGCAGCTCGATATTCGGCAGCCAACGCTCTCTCAGCAACTCGCCGTCTTGCGCAGCGAAGCGCTGGTGACGACCCGGCGCGACGGCAAGCGTATCTACTACGCCGTGACCGACGGCGCGGTGCTCGCCGTGCTGGCTTGTCTCCACGATCAGTTCTGTCCGAAATCCTGATTCCACGACGGAGCCTCTGCTCATGACACTCGACACCCTTCATTTCACGCCGTGGGCATCGCTTGCTGGTGGCGTGCTGATCGGCATCGCGGCCGTCTGGCTGATGTTGTCTGCCGGACGGATTGCAGGCATCTCAGGCATCACGGGCGGGTTATTGCGGCCTCGTGCGGGCGACGTGGCCTGGCGTGTCGCATTCATCGTCGGCCTGATGGCTGCGCCGTGGGTGTACCGCGCTGTGGCGATCGTGCCCGACGTGCAGGTGGAGGCGAGTACTGCGATGCTCGTCGCTGCGGGCCTGCTGGTCGGCTTCGGCACCCGACTCGGCTCGGGTTGCACCAGCGGACACGGTGTGTGCGGGCTGTCGCGTCTTTCTTGGCGCTCGCTCGTCGCAACGCTGTGCTTCATGGCGACGGGATTCCTGACGGTGTACGTCGTGCGCCATGTGCTTCACGTCGGAGGCGCCGCATGAAGAAGATTCTCTTCGCGCTCATCGGCGGTCTGGTGTTCGGATTGGGACTGATCCTCGCGGGCATGGCGAATCCCGCGAAGGTGCTCGGATTTCTGGACATCGCAGGCCAATGGGACCCGTCGCTCGCCTTCGTCATGGGCGGTGCGGTCGCGGTGGGACTCGTGGGGTTTCGGCTTGCACACTCGCAGGCGCTGGCGTGGACCGGCGAGCCTCGCGTCTGGCCTGCCTTGACTGGGCTCGACAAGCGGCTGGTGGGTGGTGCGTTGCTGTTCGGCGTCGGCTGGGGGATCGCCGGGATTTGCCCCGGTCCCGCGCTCGTGCTGCTTGGCGCGGGATCGGGTAAGGCGCTGGTGTTCGTCGTCGCGATGATCGTCGGCATGGCGGTCCATGCCGTCGTCACTTCTGGCCATTCGGCCAGGTCTGCAAGCGGGAAGGGGGCGAAGTAGCGTCCCCCGCGTTCAGTGCTTGCGTGCGAGCTCCATACCGGCGTCCGCGGGCAACTGACGCGTGACGGGAATGGACAGCCACGAGAAGAACCCGATCACCAGGAAGGCGGGGAGGAAGTCGCTGGCTACCAACTCCGTGTGGCCGGCCAGTCGGCTGCTCGCCTGAAGCACCATTCCCGAAATCGTCACCCCAAGCCCCAGCGACAATTGCTGCACGACGCTGGCGAGACTGGTGGCGCGACTCGCATCCTCGCTCGCGATGTCGGCGTAGACGATGGAGTTCAGGCAGGTGAATTGCAGCGAAGGGAAGAAGCCGCCGAACGCCACGACGCCAAGCATGACGATGACCGGCGTGTTGTGTGTGAAGAGGCCGTATGAGGCGAGCGCCAGCCCTGCCAGCCCGGCGTTCACGATAAGAACCTGACGGAAGCCGAATCGCGCCAGCACCCGCTGGGCAATCGCCTTCATGAAAATCGCGCCGAACGCTGAGGCGCAGGTGATCATGCCGGACTCGAACGGGTCCATGTGCAGACCTTCCTGTAACGCCAGCGGTAACAGGAACGGCACCGCACCCAGGCCGATGCGAAAGAGCGAACCGCCGACGACGCTCGCATGGAACGTAGGGATACGCATCAGACGGAAGTCCAGCAACGGCGCTTCGACGCGATTGGCGTGTCGCCAGTAGGCGTAGGCGAATACGCCGCCCAGCACACACATAGTGATCACGACTGTGTCGCTGACCTGATGCTCGCCGATCATTGCCAAGCCCAGCATCAGCAGGCCGCTGCCGAGCGCCGAGAGGACAAAGCCTATCGCGTCCAGCGGACCTGCATCGCCACCGCGCTCGTTATCGATGTACTTCCCCGCGAGATAGATGCCGAGCAGACTCACGGGAATATTGACGAAGAAGATCCAACGCCAGTGCAGATAGGCGGTGATGGCGCCCCCGAGCGGCGGGCCGATGACCGGGCCAAGCAGGGCTGGCATGGTCAGATACCCGATGGCTTTCACCAGATCGTGCTTGGGCACTGCACGAAAGATCACAAGCCGGCCGACCGGCACCATCATCGCGCCGCCCACGCCTTGCAGAAATCGGGCAAAGACGAACGTCGGCAGCGAAAACGACACCGCGCAGAGAATCGAACCTGCCATGAAGATGCCGATGGCGGTGCGGAACACATTGCGCGCGCCGAAGCGGTCGGAGACCCATCCGCAGATCGGAATGAAGATGCCCAGCCCGACCACGTAAGCGGTGAGCGCCATCTTCAGTGAAATCGGATCCTGATGGAGGTCGCGTGCCATGGCTGGCAGCGAAGTAGTGATCACCGTGGCGTCGATGTTCTCCATGAACAAAGCGCAGGCGATGATGAGCGGGATGATGACGGCGCGCGACACGATGGGGGGACGGCTGGCGCAAAGAGTCGCATTCTCCCACGATTTAAGCGTCTGCTTCAATCTCGCAAGCGACGTTCATCCCTTGTTTGCCGCCAATCGGCGGCGTCCAGCCGGTAAAGCACGTGACGGCGCAGCCGGTGACCGGGCGGAATCAGCGGGTGCAGAAAGTCTTCGTCGGGACAGTGGCGCATGCCGATGCGTTGCATCACGGCGCGTGAGCGAACGTTGGCAGGCACGGTGAAGGAGACGAGATCGTCCATGCCCAGCGTCTCGAAGGCGTAGCGGGCTGCGGCGTTGGCTGCTTCCGTCGCATATCCCTCCGACCACCAGGCGCGGGCGAGCCGCCAGCCGATTTCGACGGCCGGGATGAAGGGCGCGTCGAACCCGACACACATCAATCCGACGAATCCCGCGAACGGCGTGACGCCAGGGATCTCCAGCGCCCACGGGCCATAGCCGTGGGTGTCCAGATGCTGCGCCAGCCGGAGCGCGACTGCGTCGCTCTGTGCTCGATCGAGCGTCGTCGGAAAGTGGCACATGACTTCTCGATCGGCGTTGAGCGCGGCGAACAGAGGCAGGTCGCTGGTGCGCCACTGGCGCAGGATCGTGCGGCCGGTCGTGATCGTGGGTGCCTCGGTGTCGAAAGGCGAGCGCGAATCCGAGGCCGTCGTCGATGTCGTCGTGCGTTCCTTCATGCGTCCCAGTCCGGTAGGAGATCGACGCCAATTCAATTCGGGAATTGGCAATTTCGGTTAATCAGCAAAGGCTTAATTCGACTGTCGGGGGTTATAGCATTTCATCCGGGCGGCCCGACAGTGCTGGCTTTGGCAGGCATCGGGCTGCGGGTGAATTAGCTTATCTTACGAAAACTTCCCGGATTCGTGAAATCAGATTCCCGTATGAGTTTGACGTATACGTCAACAAAAAATGACAGTTTGCCGAGCATCGCAATTTATCCCTATGCCGACTTGTGGACGCTCTTCGCCCGTAATGCGGACGATTCGTCGGCGCATTTCGCTAAATCCTCAACGCAACTTATCCGTAAATTGCGGCAGTCGGTTGAGAATTTTCCGAATGATTGCAGTGCTTCGGATAACAGAATGATCGGATTGCGCTTAAATATTTGTGATCGTATATTTTGATGCGTCGATTTATGTGAAAGCGTGATGCACCGGGCAACTTGGCAGGATAGGTGGGGAAAGCTTTCTCACCCTTGCAGTATGAAGCGTGAACCAATAGTGCCGTGTGGAGTCCTCATCACCAGCCTGTGGATTCATCTCATATTGCGAGGAAATTGACGGTGACCCCAACTTGTTTTCGGAGGGGTTATGGGGCGAAGGACTGTGACGGTAATCCCGGATATATGCCCCGATTCTGTGCATTTTCTGAAGTGTCCCTCGGACAATTCAATGCAATTTCGGCGTCCACAGACTCATTTGATGGAAATGCGGTTTTCAAATTATTAAAACTCGTGCTATTTTAAGTGGCGATCCATTTTTAACAAGGTAAGGACACGCCAGATGGCAAGCTATAAGGAACTCGTCGCGCAACGCGACAAAATCGAAAAGCAGATCGAAGAGGCCCGCGCCCGTGAAGTGGCTCAGGTCATTGCCGCAGTCAAACAGAAGATCGAGGAATACGAGCTCACCGCGAAGGATCTCGGTCTCGCTACGACGGACGGCCGCCGCCGCCCGGCCCGTGCGCCCATCGCTCCGAAGTATCGCAACCCCGAGACCGGCGAAGTGTGGTCGGGCCGTGGTCGCGCGCCGAAGTGGATTGGCAAGAGCCGCGAGAAATTCCTGATCGCGAAGTAATTCGCCGGCGTAAGCCGGACTGGCATTGCCGGTCACATGCCAGGGAGGCTGGGGAGTCAATATGGATGTGCCTTACTCGCACAGTCTTTGCCATCTCCGTCGTGTCCCTGTGAGCAGTAAAGCGCAGCCCAGTAGTCGCATTGCCCCCCATCCCGGATCGCCTGGCTGTGGCTTGATGTGATGCAGTGCCGTAAAAGTCAAAACCCGCCGTTCGTTAATCGACGGCGGGTTTTTTCATTGACTGGGAATTGGCGCGGGCGTTGGGGTGTTCAAAGCGCTTTGCCCCCGTCCCTTGTTCTCTTATCCCTCGGCACCGGGATCGTCAGGCGGGAACATCAACGTGACTTGCAGGCCCCCGGAGGCGCGGTTGGCGAAGGAGACGCGTCCGCCGAGCTGCTGAGTGAGCTTATCGACGATAGCGAGACCGAGACCGCAATGGGCATTGCCGCCGCGCGCCGGGTCAAGTCGCACGAACGGGCGCACGATGCGATTGATGTCTTCGTTGGGAATGCCCGGGCCGCTGTCCTCAATCACGAGACGCCAGCCACCTGCGTCTTGCGACGTGCGGATCGTCAGCGGTGCGCGGCCGTACGTCACGGCGTTATCGAGCAGATTGTTCACGATGCGCTCCAGATACGTCTGGCGCAGCTTGAAGCCCGGCCCGGCCTGCAAGTCCAGGTCGATGATGTATCCCTGATCGAGGAACGGCGCGATCAGCGACGGGATACGAGCTTCGACCGGCGAGGCGGCGCTATCGAGCTCGACGCCACGCGCGAACAGCAGGAACTGGTCGACGATGCGCGTCATCGATTCGGCGTCGCGGGTGATGCCTTCGCTCATTTGTACGTCGTCGAGCATCTCGGCACGCAGACGCAGTCGTGCGAGCGGCGTTTTCAGGTCGTGTGCAATGCCGGCGAGCATCGTATTGCGCTCACGGTCGGTTTGCACGATGTCCTGACTCATGCGATTGAAACGCTCCGTCAATTGCCGCAGCTCCAGCGGGCCGCGCTCTTTGACCTGCGTTCGAACACGATGGGTCGCCAGTTGTTCGGCGGCGGCCGCCATGTCCCGCACCGGGCGCTGCAATTGCCACGCAGCGAACAACGCGAAGATGACAGTAATCCCTAGGACGGCGGCCAGACCCGGCAGAATCGTCGCCGTCCCCGGTGGATTTCGTACGGACAATACGGGGGTCGCAATCCAGTAGTCACGGCCCGGCAGACGCGCCCAGATCCGTGGCGGCGGCGTGCGCTCCACGCGTAATTGCGTACCAGCGGGCAGACGGCGGGCGAGTTCGGTCGTCAGGCGCGCGCTCTTGCTGGCCGGTTCGAAAACATCCCCATGAGCGAACGAGACGGGAACGACCTGAACGAGATCGGGCAGCGTGAGCGTCGAATTGCCTTCGTGGACCTCGGACGCCGCCTTGATGATGAACGCCATCTGTTCGGCGGCGTTCTGCACGCGCATCTCGTCGTGATCGCTGCGAAGGATCGTGAGATACGAGAAATGACTAATGACCAGCGCCGCGATGATGAGCACCGCGAGCCGGCCGAACAGCGTGTCAAAACGGCCTTTCATGCGGTGGCCATGTCGGCGCGTTGGCCGTCGGGAACAAAGATATAGCCGCGCCCGCGCACAGTCTGAATAAAGCGCGGGCTTTGCGCGTCCTCGTCGAGCAGACGGCGCAGGCGCCAGATCTGCACGTCGATGCCGCGATCGTTCACGTCGCTGTCGGCCCCATAAAGCAATTCGATAATGCGTTCGCGCGACAAGACCTGCATCGCGTGGTTCACCAGCAGCCGCAGCAGGCCGTATTCGCCATCCGAGAGCGTGAGCAATTGCGAGTCGCGGGTCAGCGTGCGACTGCGGAAGTCGAGCATGAACGGGCCGAACGCGTAATTCTCGCGCTGCTCCGGCACGGCGGCGTCGGGCGTCTTGCGACGGCGCAGCACTGCGTTAATGCGGGCGAGCAGTTCGCGCGGGCTGAAGGGCTTGCCAAGATAGTCGTCGGCCCCGATTTCCAGTCCGACGATACGGTCGATTTCGTCGCTGCGTGCGGTGAGCAGAATCACCGGCACGTCGTCGTTGCGCGCGCGCAGGTCGCGCAGCGCGGTCAGACCGTCCACCTTGGGCATCATCAGGTCGAGCACGATCAGGGCGGGACGCTCGCGCTCAAGGCGTGCGGCCAGCCCTTCGCCGTCGTGCATGACTGCGACGGAGAAGCCGTGGCGGCTCAAATACTCGCGCAGCAGGTCACGCAGATCGGGATCGTCGTCGACAACAAGAATCTTCATATTCGCTCGGACAGGTTGTGTCGTCATGATAGTGGCCTCGCTGCGCGGCTTTGCACGTGTTTTGTTTCCGGAAATTACAGTCTTGGTCGCCTGTAACGATGCGTAATAATAGTGCGAGCCGCGATAACACAGGAAACGCACACGAATTTCACCAGCGTCGAGTAAGCTTCGGTCTCTTAATCAGACTGCCTGATTGGCCCTGACGGAATCGGTTTTGCCAGTGTTTCGTCGCGCGTCATCCATAACAGGCGGTCGGTCTGGCAGTAAATCGCACACCCAAGCGCACGTCCCACCTCACGAGACGCTGCGCCAAGGCACTGCACAGCGATGCACGGCAAGGCGATGCAAGGCATCGATGGACAAGATCGGCGGGCAGGTGCGAACCATCGTTCGTCCGCCCGGTCATTTAGCAGCGTCGGACAATTCCGATCGACGGCACAGAGGAAACTCTTGTAACAAGCTATCCCATCGAGCTGTTACAACCGTCTGCTATGCTGGTCAGCCAATGAGGTGCATGCCGCTGTTTCGGGGCTTCCCGGGCAGTTTGCCGCGCCGCAGCAAACCAAAGAAAAGAACGTCGTCCCCATTGGACGAATCCGCCAACTACTCCGCTGTTACGAGGAAGTCATGACCGAGCACGGTCCCCACGGTTCCGAAAAACCGAACGGTTCTGAGCGCTCCCCTGCCCCGCAGGTGCCGCCAACGCCCCCGGTTTCGCCGACATCCACCGAGCCGTCGCGCAAGCGCCGCTGGCTAGTGCCGGGCTTCCTCGGACTGATCGTCGTGCTTATCGCCGGGGGTGTCTACTACCGTCTGCACTCGCAGAACGCGCAGGGACCGGCACAGGCCGGTGGACGCCGGGCCGGTCCGCCAGCAGGCATGGCAGGCGCAGGTGCACCGGCTACACCGGTCACGGCAGTCGTGGCGAAGACCGGCGATCTGCCGGTGTTCCTCAACGGGCTGGGCACGGTCACGCCGACGCGCAGCGTCACTGTGCACTCGCGCGTCGACGGCCAGCTCATGAAGGTGCATTTCAAGGAAGGCGATCTTGTCAAGGCGGGGCAACTGCTCGCCGAGATCGATCCGCGTCCGTTCCAGGTGCAGGTTACCCAGATGGAAGGCCAGTTGGCGCGCGATCAGGCGCTGCTCAAGAATGCGCAGCTCGATCTCGCGCGATACGAAACGCTGCTCAAGCAGGATTCGATTGCCACGCAGACGGTCGACACGCAGCGCGCGCTCGTCAAGCAGTACGAAGGGACCGTCAAGTCCGATCAGGGACAACTCGATAGCGCCCGCCTGCAACTGACCTATGCGAGCGTCACGGCTCCGGTCTCCGGCCTCGCAGGCCTGCGTCAGGTCGATCCGGGCAACATCATCCACGCTTCGGATACCAACGGGATCGTCATCATCAACGAAGTCACGCCGATCACCGTCGTCTACACCATTCCCGAAGACAACTTGCCGAAGGTCGTTAAGCGCTCGCGCGGCGGCGAGACGTTGCCCGTCGAGGCGTTCGACCGGGCAGGCAAGACCAAGCTGGCCGACGGCAAGCTCGCCTCCATTGACAACCAGATCGATACGACGACGGGCACGGTCAAGCTCAAGGCCGAGTTCGCCAACGCCGACGGCATGCTGTTCCCGAATCAGTTCGTCAACGTGAAGATGCTGGTGGACACGCTCAAGGGCGTGACGCTTATCCCGAGCGCTGCGGTTCAGCGCGGCACGCAGGGCAGCTTCGTCTACACCGTCCAGCCGGATCAGACGGTCAAGCTCAAGACGGTGAAGCTCGGACCGACCGACGGCACGAACATGGCGGTGGAGTCCGGGATCGATCCGGGCGAGAAGCTCGTGATCGACGGCATGGACAAGCTGCGCGATGGCGCGAAGGTCGAAGTGATCACTGCAGAGAGCCGAGCCGCAGCGGTTGCGCCGCGCGCCCCGGGCGAGAAGCGTAACGGCAACGGCGGTGCGCATCGCCGTCAGGCGCAGTGAGCTAGATTAACGTCGCTAATGAATCCGTCACGTCAGTTTATTCTCCGACCGGTCGCCACATCGTTGCTGATGCTGGCGATTCTGCTCGCCGGTTTCGTCGCTTACCGGCTGTTGCCGCTCTCGGCACTGCCCGAAGTCGACTATCCGACCATTCAGGTCGTCACGCTATATCCGGGCGCGAGCCCTGATGTGATGACCTCATCGGTGACCGCGCCATTGGAGCGTCAGTTTGGGCAGATGCCGGGACTGAACCAGATGTCGTCGACCAGCTCGGGCGGTGCGTCGGTGATTACGCTTCAGTTCTCGCTTGACCTTGGCCTCGACGTGGCCGAGCAGGAGGTGCAGGCCGCGATCAACAGCGCCAGCAACCTGCTGCCGAGCGATCTGCCGATGCCGCCGATTTACAACAAGGTCAATCCGGCGGACACCCCGATTCTGACGTTGGCGATCATGTCGAAGACCATGCCGCTGCCGAAGCTGCAGGATCTGGTCGACACGCGCGTGGCGCAGAAGATTTCACAGTTGCCGGGCATCGGTCTCGTAAGTATTTCCGGCGGGCAGCGTCCGGCCGTGCGGATTCAGGTCAACCCGCGCGCCATCACGTCCTATGGGCTGAACATCGAAGACGTTCGTACTTCGATTGCGGCCGCCAACGTCAATCAGGCGAAGGGGAGTTTCGACGGTCCGCTGCGCGCTTCGACCATCGACGCGAACGACCAACTGGCGTCGGCAGACGAATACCGCAATCTCGTCATCGCCTATAAGAATGGCGGGCCGATTCGTCTGTCCGACATTGCCGATGTGATCGACGGCGCGGAGAACACGAAGCTCGCCGCGTGGGCCGACACCACCCCGGCCATCGTGCTGAACGTGCAGCGCCAGCCGGGTGCGAACGTGATCGAGACCGTCAATAAGGTCAAGGCGTTGCTCCCGCAATTGCAGGCGGCACTGCCGGGCAGCATCGACGTGCAGCTGCTCACCGATCGCACCACGACGATCCGTGCGTCGGTTTCGGACGTTCAGTTCGAACTGATTCTTGCCGTCGCTCTGGTAGTGATGGTGATTTTCGTTTTCCTGCGCAACGTATCGGCCACCATTATTCCGAGTGTCGCCGTGCCGCTCTCGCTGATCGGGACTTTCGGCGTGATGTATCTCGCTGGCTTCTCGATCAATAACCTGACGCTCATGGCGCTGACCATTGCGACCGGTTTCGTGGTCGATGACGCCATCGTGATGATCGAGAACATCGCCCGGTATATGGAGCAGGGTGAGAAGCCGTTGCAGGCGGCGCTCAAGGGCGCCGAGCAGATCGGCTTCACCATCATTTCGCTCACGTTCTCGCTGATCGCCGTGCTGATTCCGCTGTTGTTCATGGGCGACGTGGTGGGGCGTCTGTTCCGCGAGTTCGCGGTTACGTTGGCGGTGTCGATTCTGATTTCGGCCGTGGTGTCGCTGACGCTGACGCCGATGATGTGCGCCAAGTTGCTGCGTCACGTGCCTGATGAGAAGCAGGGCAAGTTCTATCGCAAGACCGGCGAGTTGTTCGATCGCATTATTGCGAAGTACGGCGAATGGCTCACGTGGGTACTCGACCGTCAAGCGGCCACGCTGCTCGTCGCGCTCGGCACGCTGGTGTTGACGGTGCTGCTCTATATGTGGGTGCCGAAGGGCTTCTTCCCGGTGCAGGACACCGGCGTGATCCAGGGCATTTCCGAAGCGCCGCAGTCCATCTCGTTTGCGGCGATGGGCGAGCGTCAGCAGGCACTGGTCGCCGAGGTGCTCAAGGACCCCGCAGTCGAATCTGTGTCGTCCTTCATCGGTGTTGATGGCGTGAACGCAACGCTCAACAGCGGGCGCCTGCTCATCAACCTGAAAGACAAGGCAACACGCGGGATCGACGCCTCCGAGGTGATTCGCCGCATTCAGCCCGAAGTCGCGAAGGTCCCCGGCATCGCGCTCTATATGCAGCCGGTGCAGGATCTGACGATTGAAGACCGTATCAGCCGCACGCAGTATCAGTTCACGTTGCAGGATCCGAGTCTGGATACGCTGGGCGTCTGGGTGCCGAAGCTCGTCGACAAGCTGCAACACGTGCCGCAGCTGGCCGATGTGACAAGCGACTTGCAGGTCAACGGCTTGCAGGCGTATGTGGAGATCGACCGCGATACGGCGAGCCGTCTGGGCGTGACGCCTGCGGCCGTCGATCAGACGCTATACAGCGCTTTCGGTCAGCGTCTGATTTCCACGATCTATACGCAGGCGTCGCAGTATCGTGTGGTGCTGGAAGTGGCTAACGACTTCCAGCGCGGGCCGGATGCGCTCAAGGGCATTTACGTCGCGTCGACGACTGGCGTGCAGGTGCCGCTCACGTCGTTCGCGAAGATTATCGAGAAGCCCACACCGCTGGCGATCAACCATCAGGCGCAGTTCCCGGCGGCGACGATCTCGTTCAATCTGGCCAAGGGGGCATCGCTCGGTGAAGCGGTGAAGGCGATTACCGAAGCGGAACAATCCATCGGCTTGCCGGTGAGCACCCAGACGACTTTCCAGGGCGCTGCGCAGGCGTTCCAGGCGTCGCTGTCGAATACGCTGTGGCTGATTCTCGCGGCGGTCGTCACGATGTATATCGTGCTGGGCGTGCTCTATGAGAGCTACATCCATCCGATTACCATTTTGTCGACGCTGCCGTCGGCGGGCGTGGGCGCGTTGCTTGCGCTCATGGTCTCGGGCAACGACATCAGCATCATCGCGATCATCGGCATCATTCTGCTGATCGGTATCGTGAAGAAGAACGCCATCATGATGATCGACTTCGCGCTCGAAGCGGAGCGCGAACACGGCATGGCACCGCGCGAGGCAATTTATCAGGCGTGCCTGCTGCGTTTCCGGCCAATTCTGATGACGACGATGGCCGCCGTGCTGGGCGCGCTGCCGCTGATGCTCGGCTCCGGTGTCGGCTCCGAGTTGCGTCAACCGCTCGGTATCACGATGGTCGGCGGTCTCATGGTCAGTCAGGTACTCACGCTCTTCACCACGCCGGTGATCTACCTGTGGTTCGACCGCTGGGCGATGCGGGCGCGCGCGTGGCGCGCGCGCCGTTTCGGACCGTCGGATAGCGCGGGCCACGACGATCATGGCGGCCCGGGTGGTTCCGGTCCCGCTGGTGCGGTGACCACGGACGGTCCGGCACGATGAACCTGTCGGCCGTCTTCATCAAGCGCTCGGTCGCGACCGTTCTGCTCACCATCGGGGTGACGCTGGCGGGCATCGTTGCCTTCGGGCTGTTGCCTGTCTCGCCATTGCCACAGGTGGACTTTCCGACGATCTCGGTGTCGGCGTCGCTGCCTGGCGCGAGCCCGGAAACGATGGCGGCCAGCGTGGCCACGCCGCTGGAGCGTTCGCTCGGGCGCATCGCCGGTGTGACGGAAATGACGTCGAACAGCTCGCTCGGCTCAACCCGCATCACACTGCAATTCGATCTTTCGCGCGATATCAACGGTGCGGCGCGCGATGTGCAGGCGGCGATCAACGCGGCGCGCAGCTTGCTGCCGACGGGATTGCCGAGCAATCCAACCTACCGCAAGGTGAACCCGGCGAGTGCGCCGGTGATGATCATTGCGCTGACGTCCGAGAGCATGACGCGCGGCCAGATGTACGACGCGGCATCGACCATCCTCGCGCAGAAGATCTCGCAACTCGAAGGGGTGGGCGATGTGACGGTGGGGGGCAGCTCGCTGCCGGCCGTGCGCGTCGAGCTCAATCCCACGGCGCTCAACAAGTATCAGATTCCGCTTGAGACGGTGCGTACGGCGATTCAGGCCGTGAATGCGAACCGTCCGAAGGGCGCGCTTGAAGACGGCGATCGCCGCTGGCAGATCCTTGCCAACGATCAGGCGAAGACGGCCAAGGAATACCTGCCGGTTATCGTCGCCTATCAGGACGGGCGGCCGGTGCGGCTCTCCGATATCGCCGATGTAGTCGACTCGGTGCAGGACGTGCGCAATGCCGGTTCCGCCAACGGCAAGCCTTCGGTGCTGCTCATCATTACGACGCAGCCGGGCGCGAACATCATCCAGACGGTCGACGGCATCAACAAAATCCTGCCGAACCTGCGCGCTTCGATTCCGGCGGCGATCAATCTCGACGTGGTGATGGACCGGACGCCGACGATTCGGGCGTCGCTCAAGGAAGTCGAGCGCACGCTGCTGATCTCGATTGCGCTCGTGATCATGGTCGTGTTCCTGTTCCTGCGGAACTGGCGCGCCACACTGATTCCGAGCGTGGCCGTGCCGGTCTCGCTGATCGGCACGTTCGGGATCATGTATCTGTGCGGTTTCAGTCTCGATAACCTGTCGCTCATGGCGCTCACGATTGCGACCGGTTTTGTCGTTGACGACGCCATCGTGGTGCTGGAGAACATCTCCCGGCACATCGAAGAGGGCTTAAGTCCGTTTGCGGCGGCGCTCAAGGGAACGCGCGAAGTCGGCTTTACCGTGCTCTCGATGAGCATTTCACTGGTGGCGGTGTTCATTCCGTTGCTGCTCATGGGCGGCATCGTCGGTCGCCTGTTCCGCGAGTTTGCGGTCACGCTGTCGGCGGCGATCATGGTCTCGCTCGTTGTGTCGCTGACGACTACGCCGATGATGTGTGCACGGCTGCTCAAGGGGCGGGCCGCGCCGGGTGTGCCCGCCGGCACCGCGCCGCTAGCGCCTGAACCGCCCAAACCACCGTCCATCTGGATGCGCATGGGCAATTGGACCGAGCGCATGTTCGAGGCAATGCTGCGCGAGTACGAGCGCTCGCTCGCGTGGGCGCTGCGCCATGGTCCGCTCATGCTGCTGATTCTGCTGGCGACGATCTGTCTGAACGTCTGGCTCTACATGGTGGTGCCGAAAGGCTTCTTCCCGCAGCAGGACACCGGACGCATGATCGGCTTCATTCAGGCCGACCAGGCGATCTCGTTTCAGGCCATGGAGAAGAAGCTTGCGGACTTCATCAAGATTGTGCAGGCCGATCCCGATGTCGCAACGGTCACGGGCTTCACCGGCGGTTCGAATCGCAACGGCGGTTCGATGTTCGTCACGCTCAAGCCGTTGGGCGAGCGAAAGATTACGGCCGATCAGGTGATTGCGCGTCTGCGGGGCAAGCTGGCCAAGGAACCGGGTGCGATGCTGTACCTGCAATCCGTGCAGGACATTCGCGTGGGCGGGCGTTCGAGCAATGCGCAGTATCAGTACACCTTGCAGGCGGACGACCTCCAGCAGTTGCGAGAGTGGGAGCCGAAGGTGCGCAACGCGATTTCGCGTCTGCCGAATCTCACCGACGTGAACACCGATCAGCAGGACAAGGGCCTGCAGACTACGCTCGACGTCGATCGCGACCAGGCGTCGCGGCTCGGTCTGACGATGAGCCAGATCGACAACGTGCTCAACGACGCGTTCGGTCAGCGCCAGGTTTCGACCATCTACAACCCGCTCAATCAGTACAAGGTCGTGATGGAAGTGGCCCCGCAATGGTGGCAGAGTCCGGAGTCGCTCAAGGACATCTACGTGGTGACGTCGGCGGGAGCTCAGGTGCCGCTTTCGGCTTTCGCACGTTATCGTCCGACGAATACGGCATTGGGCGTCTCGCATCAGGGCCAGTTTGCCGCGAGTACGATTTCGTTCAACCTGCCGGCGGGCGTCTCGCTTTCGCAGGCGCAGGCGTCGATCAACGATGCGGTGGGGCGTCTTGGTATGCCGACGTCGGTGCAGGGCAGCTTCCAGGGCACGGCGCAGGCGTTCCAGTCGGCATTGTCCTCGCAGCCCATCCTGATTCTGACGGCGCTGTTGACGGTGTATATCGTGCTGGGCGTGCTCTATGAGAGTTACATCCACCCGCTCACGATTCTGTCGACGTTGCCGTCGGCGGGTGTTGGCGCGTTGCTGGCATTGCTGCTGTTCAATACCGAGTTCAGCATCATCGCGCTCATCGGTGTGATTCTGCTGATCGGTATCGTGAAGAAGAACGCGATCATGATGATCGACTTCGCGCTCGATGCAGAGCGACGCCAGAATCTGCCTCCGCGCGAGGCGATCTTCAAGGCGTGCGTGCTGCGCTTCCGCCCGATCATGATGACGACAATGGCTGCCATGCTTGGTGCAATCCCGCTGGCGCTGGGCACGGGCGACGGCGCGGAACTGCGCCAACCGCTCGGCATTTCCATCGTGGGCGGGTTGTTGGTGAGTCAAGTCCTCACGCTCTATACGACGCCGGTCGTGTATCTGTATCTCGATCGTGTGCGGCTACGCTGGATGCGTTGGCGTGCGCGTGGTAAGACCGGCCACAACGATGTGGGGGAGGTTGGCCATGGCTGATGCAATGCGCAATGCGCTCTCGTCGAAGGCTGCCGTGGCTCCACTGACTCCCGGCGCTTCCTCACCGTTTGAAGCTTCTGCAGTCTCAGTTAATTCAGTGACCTCTGTTGCGGCCGAAGGGCCGATGTCCGCCATGCCTCGTACCGTGAATCGTCAAATGTCCAATGTTCGCTCCCACGCCGCTGCCGTGAGGATTGCGAATGTGCCAGGGCGTGGTTTGGGAATGTCGCCGAGCGTGCGTCGTTCGGCAATGTTCCTCGCGGCGAGCGCGGTGCTGTGGCTTGCGGGCTGCGCGCTTGGGCCTGACTATGTTCGCCCGGAAATCGACACGCCCGCGGCGTTCAAGGAAACCGGCGACTGGAAGCTGGCCGAGCCGAACGACGCGGCCGATAAGGGCGACTGGTGGGCCATTTATCAGGATCCGGTGCTGGCCGATCTGATGTCCCAGGTCGACATCAACAACCAGAACATCAAGCTGGCCGAGGCGAACTATCGCCAGGCGCTGGCGGTGGCGGGGCAGGCCCGCGCTGCCTTCTTCCCAACGATCGGCGCCAATGCTGGTGTGACGCGCAGCAGTTCGCGCGTGAGCAATACGGCCGTCAGCGGATCGGGTGTGGGGGGGATTTCCAACAGCTACAGCTTGTCGGGGACGGCAAGCTGGGAACTCGATATCTGGGGCAGCGTGCGCCGGTCGGTGGAAGCCGGGAACGCGAGCGCCGAGGCAAGCGCGGCGGATCTGGCGAATGCGCGTCTGTCGGCGCAGGCGTTGCTCGCGCAGAACTACTTCGACCTGCGCGTGACGGATGCCCAAAAGGCGTTGCTTGAGCGCACCGTCGCGGCCTACGAGCAGACGCTGAAACTCACGCAGAACCAATATGCCGTGGGCGTCGCGCAACGCTCGGATGTCATTCAGGCACAGACTCAACTGCAACAGGCTCAGGCGTCCGCGCTCGATATCGAAGTGACGCGCGCCCAACTGGAGCACGCCATCGCGTTGCTCGTCGGCAAGGCTCCGGCCGTGTTCTCTCTGACGCCTGCGCCGTTGCGCGCCGCTTTGCCGCCCGTGCCGGTCAGCTTGCCGTCGAAACTGTTGGAGCGTCGTCCCGACATCGCATCTGCGGAACGTTCGGTGGTCGCCGCGAACGCGAAGATCGGTGTGGCGAAGGCCGCATTTTTCCCGACGCTTTCACTCTCGGCCACGGGGGGATTCCAGAGCAACAGCTTTGCCGACTGGCTGACATTGCCGAGCCGTTTCTGGTCTGTCGGCCCGGCACTGGCGGCCACATTGTTCGATGGCGGCTTGCGACGCGCACAGACCGACGCGGCGATTGCCGCCTACGACGCGCAAGTCGCGACGTACCGCCAGACCGTGCTCACGGCATTCCAGGCCGTCGAGGACAATCTGGCCGCGCTTAACTATCTGGGACGCGAGGCGGCCGTACAGAATCAGGCGGTGCAGTCAGCTCAGGAGGCGGCGCAACTGATCCTCAATCAGTACAAGGCAGGGACCGTCGGATTCCAGAATGTGCTGACGGCACAGGCGACTGCGTACACCACGGAGCGTACGGCCCTGACCATTCTCGGCCGACAGTTCACGGCGAACGTGTTGCTCGTGACGGCTCTCGGCGGTGGCTGGCATGGACTGCCGCATGACGGCGCGGCAGCAAGCGGCGCGGCCAGCAGCGGGACCGATGCGCCGAACGGCGGCAAGGCGTCGGGGCCCGCCGCGCAGGAATAACTACGCATCTCGGGAGGCGTGCAACGCGCCGACCATTAAATCCAGCGCAGGTGTTTAAGGTAATTCCGACTTTCGCAATCGGAATGCCGGAAACTCACGCTGCGAATCTTCCGAATGCCGGTGACGCGAGTAGCACAAACTCTCATGTTGTGTGGTTGTGCAAATTCACGTCCATGCACGCCGCGTCAAGTAGTTAGCGTGCAGTACCCGCTCTATCGGGCAGCATGCGGGCTTCTCGTGGATGGACCACACCGCGTGGCACACCGCTGCGTCCGATATGACTATGTGACGTTTCCCATCCGATCGGGGTGTTCCCTTTTTGCCAGAATGGACCCGCTTCGTTGTGACGGCCGACGCGAAGCACCGCGTGCGTCGCGCGGTCACAACGGTCTGCCAAACGAAGAGAAGGGGGACACAATGACGATCAATGTCGTGGTCGCTGACGACCATCCGATTGTGCGATTTGGAATACGACGTCTGCTCGAAGAGCGGGACATGATCCATATGGTCGGGGAGGCGGGAAATTCGTCGGAGCTGGTCAATCTGCTAGCCAAAGCGCCGTGCGACATCCTCGTCACCGACTTCTCTATGCCCGGCGGCAACTTCAAGGACGGGCTCTTTCTCATCGGCTATGTGCGCCGTTACTTCCCCAACATCAAGATTATCGTCGTCACGATGCTGGAGAATCTCGCCATTCTGCGGGGCATGCTCAAACTTGGCGTGCACTCGATCCTCTCGAAGCTCGATGAGCAGAGTTCGATTGCTGACATCGTGTGTGTGGTGGCAGATGGCAGCCGTTATATTCCCGCAGGCCTGGCGACACGCCTGCATGACTCCGTGATCGACGATCTCGAAATCGATGCGTCGAAGCTCTCGGGGCGAGAAGTCGAAGTGGTGCGCTTGTTCGTCTCCGGGCTGACCATCAGCGAGATCGCGTTCCAACTGAGTCGCAGCGTCAAGACCGTGAGCTCTCAGAAGACCAACGCCATGCGTAAGCTGGGATTGGATCGGGACGTCGATCTCTATCACTACGCGACGCGAACGGGCATCACCTGAAGCACAGGTGAGCCGGTCCGGCGCGGTGTGACGGGTTCACGCGGGCAGACGAATGGCCCGCATGTCGCGCAGAATCAGCTCGCCCGCTCGCAGCATTTGTTTGAGCTGATGCACGACCTGCTTGATCTCCTGTACGTGAGCGTCGACAGCGTCGGGCTGCTGTTCCTGTGCGACGACCAGGGCATCGAGACGCTTCGTGTAATCGCGCATCGCTTCGGTGGCGGCTTGCGTGTCCGTCGGCACGGACGCCGCCGGTGCGGCGACTGCTTGCGAGAGCAGGTCACTGATTGCGGCAACCACCTGCCCCAACTCCCCGCTCTTGTCTGCCGCGATCTGCCGCGGCAGCACATCCGACAGGCCCGTGATGTACGACGCCATCACGTGGTTCTGCACCAGAAGATCGTTCAGCTCAGCGACTGCGACCTGCTTGGACTTCGGTTCGAGCATCATCCGCTTGAAGGCGGCACCGAAATTCCCGAAGGCAATGTGCATGTCCTTGCGCGCCATGCGATAGGCGAAGTCGTCGCGTTTGCCGTCCAGCGCGGCGCTCGATTCGAGATAGGTGCGCGTGGACTGCACCGCATTACGGATCAGCGGCCCCATCAATCGGTATTCCCAATACGGGAACAAATACGAACACACCAGTGCAATCGCCGATCCGATCAGCGTATCGATGGCGCGCTCGCCGATCACCGAGAGCGAGCCCGGCAACAGGAAGTGGAACAACAGCAGCACATACGAGGACATAAAGACAACAGACAGGCCATAGTTGAACAACGACAGGCTGTTGCCCATGACCATGCAGAAGAACATGAGCGCGAGCAGAATCCAGGCCTTGTGAACGAAGGACAGAATTACCAGTACGCTCACACAGCCGATCAGCGTGCCGGTCAGACGCTGCGCGTTCTTCTGCTTCGTCAGGCTGAAACCCGGCTTCAAAATCACGATGATCGTGAGCAATACCCAGTAGCTGTGATCTTGCCCGGCGAGCAACGACCAGTTTTCGCAGATGAGCAGCCCGGCGGCGATGGCAATCGTCACCCGCAACGCGTGGCGGAAACTCGGTGACGAAAAAGTCAGATTCTTCCAGAGAAGTTTCGGAGAAAAGCTCTGGCGCGAGGTAAAGCGTTGCAGGGCCTGATCGATCTGCACTTCGGTCGCGTTGCCTGCGGTGCTCACATCGGTGTTGCGGTGCATCCGTTCGACGATACGCGTGGTGCTCCAAACTCGGCGGAACGTGCTGGTGAGCGCCTGATAGGCTTCCGGGGATTTCAGTTGCAGCGACTGCTTGCGCATGAGTTCGATTTCGTACTCGATGGCCCGGAATTCTGCACGCCAACTGCGTTGTGCCCGCGAGGGCTCGTTGGTCGCAATGGCGTAGCCAATCGCATCCACTTCGATGGCGATCTTGCGAATCATGTCGCGGAAGAACAGCAGCACGTCGTTGTTGGCGAACTCGCGGCGCAACATCGGATAGTCGGTATGCACCGATACCACCGTCTCATGCAGGTCGACGATATTGATGAACAGATTGAACAGCATGGTGCGCCGCGGCTCCAGCGCACCGATGCGCAGACGGGGCAGGTTACGCAGAATGATCTCGCGCGCCGCCTGCTGTTTTTCCACCACATTGACCTGTGCGGCAATCAGACGGCGGTAGCAGTCGTCGATGTCGGTCGACGTATCGTAGAAGGCCGCTTTCGCTTCCAGATACTCGGACGTGACGAAGAAGCACTCCGCCAGCGTTTGCTGCTCGATGCGAAACCACCAGATGCGACAGACGAACAGGCTGAAATAGGTGTACCAAAGCCCGCCGGCAAGCACGGCCCCGGCGTCGAGCACCGCCTGATGACGAGTGAGGTCCGCTTCGACGTTGAGGACCATCATCATGAGACAGGCAAAGCTGACGAGCGACGCGCGTAACCCATAGACCACGAGCATCGACAGACCGAACGTCAGAATCAGCGAGGTGATCCAGAGTTGCCACGGCTGTGCGGCCGTCGCCATGCCGGTGATCAGTACCGTAAGCGCACCGAGGAGTGTGCAGCTCAGCAGTTCGGTGTGCTTGTGACGCAGCGGCCCGTTGATGTCGACCACGCTCGCGCAGAGCGCGCCGGAGGCGACCTCGATGCCGAGCAGGTGCTGATCCATTCCCCAGAACAGGACGAGCGCAGGCAGGATGACGCCGACTGCCTGCCGGGTGCCGCTGAAAAAGTAGTGGCTATAGAGAAACTTCTTGATATCGGTCTGGTAGTCCATGCGTCGGGTGCGAGGGTTCCGCAGCAAAGCCGGCCACGCGATGGGGTAGGGCGCGGCGCAGTGAGAGTCTAGCCGATGCCCGGCGTGCCGCGAAGTGGGGATACCGCCGGTTACACGCGGGCCGCCTATGGGGGCCGGTCGTGTGCGCCGGGCATGGCGTTGGGTCGCCGTCACCCCGCCGTCGCCTCGCGGTCACCCATGACGGGGTAAGCTTTCGGATCTGTCCGATGGGCTTTGGCACAGGGCATTTGTTATGCTTGCGAACAGACTCGCTCAGCCGCCACGCCCGCATGCTCCATCTATTCTTCTCCAACCGGTTCACCACGCTCGAAGCCGCCCTGTTGCGCGACATCGCACAGGCACCTGACGCGTTGGCGGGGGCAGGAAATCCCTTCGAGACGGAAACCATCGTTGTGCCCAGCGTGGCGGTGCGCCGCCGACTCGAACTGGACTATGCGGACGTCTTCGGCGTGTGCGCAAACGTCCGCCTGACGTATCTGGCGCAATGGCTCTGGGATATGGCAGGCAAACTGCTCACCGTGCCGGAAAGCTCGCCGTTCGCGCCCGACCGGCTGGTCTGGCCGCTGTATCAGTGTCTCGCGCAGCCGTGGGTGGACGCGTCGCCGCGCCTGGCCGGTTATCTGGCCGGGGCAGACGACGTCATGCGATTCGAGTTGGCCGACCGACTGGCCCACATCTACGATCAGTACCTGACTTACCGGCCGGACTGGCTGGAACGGTGGCAATCCGGCGAAGTCATTTCGCCGGGGGCGTCGACGGCCTGGGGCGACGTCCAGCGTGCCGACGAGGCTTGGCAAAGCGCCTTGTGGCGGCAGGTGCTGGCGCATCTGGAGATTCGCGAGCGCCACCCGACGCTGCGGGCCATCGACCGGATCGAACAGCTTACGCCTGAGACCGTTCCTGCAGGCTGGCCGTCAAGGGTCTGCGTGTTCGCGCTGTCGTCGATGCCGCCGCTTTCAATGACGTTGCTCAAGGCGATGTCCCGCCTGATCGACGTGCATCTTTATGTCCTCAATCCCTGTGAGAGCTACTGGTTCGACATCGTGCCGCCGTCGCGGCTGTCGTATCTGACCCAACGTGACGGCAAAGCGCACCGTGAGGTGGGGCACCCCTTACTGGCGGAATGGGGACGGCAGACGCAGTCGCACATCGATGCGTTGTACGCGGACCTTGCGCCGCAGGCGGTGGAGGACCGGGCGTTGTTTCAGCCGAATCCTGAGCCCACGCTGCTGGCCGCCTTGCAGAACGGCATTCTTTCCCTGGACGATGGTCGTCACGGGGCGCCCAACGGCGTCGCGGCCGATGGCTCGGTGCAGGTGCATGTCTGTCATAGCCTTGCGCGTCAGATCGAGGTCCTGCACGACCGCCTGCTGGCGTGCTTCGACGAAATCCCCGATTTGCGTCCCGACGATGTGCTGATTACCGTGCCGGACCTTGGCCGTGCGGCACCGCTCATCGACGCCGTGTTCGGCACTGCAACGCCCCGCATTCCTTATCTGGTGACCGGCCTGCCGCCGACGCGGACCAACCCTGTCGCACGCGCTTTCGCGTCGATTCTGGCATTGCCGCAGCAGCGGGTGGCGGCGTCGAGTCTTGTCGAACTCGCACGTACAGAGGCGGTAGCGCAGCGTTACGACCTGGGCGGCAATGTGCTCGACGCGATTCAGAACTGGCTGCACAGTGCAGGCGCACGCCGGGGCTGGCGCGGAGACGCCTTGCTGCGGCTTGACGGTACCGGACAGACGGCGCGTGATGGCGCGATGGCCGGAGCGGGTGCGGACGTAACTCCTGCGTTGGAGCGCCATACGCTGGGCGACGCCATGATGCGGCTGTTCCTTGGCTATGCCTTGCCGGACGACGCCATGCCGGTCGACGACTGGCTGCCTGTCGGCGGGATCGAAGGCGGCAGGGCAGAGTTGCTGGGGCAACTGGCGCGACTGATCGACGATCTCGATCTGACGGCAGTGTCGCTCCAGACCGAGCGGACTGGCCTCGCATGGCGCGATCAGTTGCTGGCAATGCTGGAACAGTTCTTCTCGGATGAGCCGCGTTTTGCCGATGACGTCGCCGAAGTGCGTATGGCCATCGAACAGATCGGCACAGCCATTGCCGACGGTGCGCCTGAGGTGCGCGTGCCGGTGGAAGTGGTGGCGCGCGTGCTGGCCGACGCGCTCGACGATCCGACGCGCGGCGGGGTGCCGTCGGGACGCGTGACGTTCGCCGCGATTCCGAGCTTGCGTCTGTTGCCATACCGCGTGGTCTGCATGATTGGCATGGATGATGGCGTGTTGCCCGGGCGCGTGCGCGCCGACGAGTTCGATCTCATGCGCGCGCTACCACAACGGGGCGACCGCCAGCGTCGCGATGACGAACGCAATCTGTTCCTCGATTTGATGCTGAGTGCGCAGGACCGCTTTCTCATCACCTATACGGGGCGAAGCGTTCGCGATAACGCGCCGTTGCCGCCGTCCACCGCCGTGGACGAATTGCTGGACTTCACGGGGCAGCTGCTCGCGCCGGCATCGCAGGGATTCGACCTCGACGAGCAACGCAAAGCCCGTGAGACGCTTATTGTCCTGCATCCGCTTCAACCGTTCTCACCTGCGTACTTCGACGGGCGCGAGCCGTCGCTGTACAGCTATGACGTTGCTAACGGCGAGGCGGCTCAGCAACTGGTTGGTCAATTGGCATCCCCTGCGTCAGACGCAGCTGCAACGCCATTCGTCCATGAGCCGTTGCCCGCCATCGCGCAGACGCATCTGACGCTGGACGACCTGCTGCGCTTCTGGCGTCACCCGGGGCGGGCGTGGGCGCGCGATCGGCTGGGCCTGTCGCTTGGCGACATGCTCACCGAAGTCGAAGACGAAGAGCCGTTCGTACTCGACTGGTCGGGGCGCGACGCGCTCGCCGCGCGGCTGCTGCCGCGACTGTTGCGCGACGACGCTCAGGATGCCCGCGCTCAGGCGGCGGCGATCGAACGCATTGCGAACGTTAGTCATGAACTGCCATGCGGTGCGACGGGGGCCGTATGGCGTCGACGTGAACTCGGTGGATTGCGCGCACTGGCCACACGAGTGAGAGAAGCGCAGGCGGAGGGCACGCAGGAATTACTCGTGACGCTGCCGCTCAAGCCCGCGCTCCCACCGTCGTGGACCGGATCGACGGATACGATCTGGCACGGTGATGCAACGTTGTCCGCAGACTGCTTGCTGCAAGGGCGTCTGGCCCCGGTGTCGCGCCACGGACTCGTCATGTATCGCTATGGCAGCATGCGTCCGAGCGATCTGCTTGCCGCCTGGCTCGCCCACCTCGCGCTATGTGCACATTTGCAGCAGCCGGAACATGCGGGGCTTGAGGTCGCACCACGAACGCTCTGGTATGGAGAGGACGAGACATTTGCGCTGCGTCCGGTTGACGATGCGGCCGCGCTGCTCGCGCAATGGGTGGCGTTGTATCGCCTTGGGCAGACCCGGCCGTTGCCGTTTTTTGTACGGAGCGCGTGGAAACTGGCGAGCACCGGAAAAATGACAGATGCCGAAAGCGCATGGTCCGGCTCTGCATTCGCTCGCGGCGATGCCGATGACCCCTATACCAAGCTGATCTGGCGGGGTGTGGAAGACCCGCTGGCGTCGCCGTTCGACTTGCTGGCGAACACGATGTTCGGACCGATGGTGCAGCACCTTGAAATCGTGGAGGGCGCATGACGCAGCTCATCGACCTCGATGTTTTCGGTTGCGATCTCGATGGCGTCTGCCTGATCGAAGCCTCCGCCGGTACGGGCAAGACGTGGAACATTTGCGCGCTCTACGTACGGTTGTTGCTGGAGAAGCAACTGACCGTCGAGCAGATTCTGGTCGTGACGTTCACGAATGCCGCAACGGCAGAATTGCGTGAACGGATTCGGGGGCGGCTTGCCGGATTGGTCGCAGCGATGGCCCCGGTCTTCGATGAGGACGAGGACGAAGGCGAGGGCGGCGATGATGACGCAGACGACATCCTCGACTTCGACCCGGACGCCAGCGACGATCCGCTGTTCAACGTGATGATCACCGGGCTGATCGAGCGTGGAGAGATGTCGCCGAAGGCCATTCGCGAATGCCTCCAGCGTGCGTTGCGCGGTTTCGATCAGGCGTCGATTCACACCATCCACGGTTTCTGCCAGCGAGCACTCGCCGAAGTGCCGTTTGCCGCGGGGCTGCCATTCGCTTATGAGTTAGTGCCGGACGACAACGGCGTGCGCCACGATCTGGCGGTGGAGTTCTGGCGTCGTGTTGTCGAGCCGATGGCGGCGCAGGACGACAATTTCGCCGCATGGCTGGTGGACCGCAAGCGTTCACCCGGCACGCTCACGGATCAATTGGCGCGGCGTCTGAAGAAGCCGATGTCCGAGTTGCGTTGGCCGGAGGCCGTGCAAAGCGATGTGGAAGCGTCGCCCGATTCGACGTTGCTGGCGACGTATTTGGCAGCGTGCGATTGCTGGGAAGCTGAGGCATCGGTGATTGCCGACCTGATGCACGCAGTACTGCCTTCCTACAAGAAGAATATCTACAACGAGACGTCGCTCCCGCAGGCCGTCTCGGCATGGCAGCGATATCTTGGCGCGCGCGACGCCGGTGCATTGCTGGCGCCGAAGGCCGAGTTGCTGACGACAACGCGACTCTCCAAGGACATCAAGAAGGGGGAGACGCCCCCCGACCATCGCTTCTTTGAAATGGCGGACGTACTCGTTCGGGCGCGCGCGGATGCCGACGAGCGCTACGCGATGCAGTGGTTGCGAATCCTGCGTGAGTGGTTGATACAGGCGCCGGAACAGTTGGCGCTGCGCAAGCGCGAACTGCGCGTGGTGTCGTTCGACGACTTGCTTGGCAATATCGCGCGCGCGCTGCATCAGCATCCCGATCTGGCGGACGCGTTGCGCGAGCGCTATCCGTGCGCACTGATCGACGAATTCCAGGATACCGATCCGCTGCAATTCGCCATTTTCAGCGCCGTGTACGGGCATCGGACAGGCGCATCGGACGAAGCGATGGAGCAAATTCCGGCGGCCAGCGGGCGCGGCCCGATGTTCATGGTCGGCGATCCCAAGCAGGCCATCTACAGTTTCCGCGCAGCGGATCTGCACACTTATCTGGCCGCGCGCGAGAACGCCGACGCGGCGTATACGCTCGCCGTCAATCAGCGCTCGACGCCAGCCATCATCGAAGCCGGTAACCGCTTGTTTGGTGCCAACGATCGTGCGTTCGTGCTGGAAGGGCTGGCGTACCCGCCGGTGCGTCCCGGCACACGTCGGCGTCCTCCGCTGTCGGACGTGCGGGACGTGGCCGACTTTACGGTCTGGTGGCTGCCCGACGCCGACGAGCCACTACCCAAGGACGAGGCGCAACACGCGTGTGCCCGCGCAACGGCGGCCGAAGTGGCGCGCTTGCTGGCGGGGGCGTCGCGCGGTGAGGTACTGGTTGGCGACGAGCCGCTCGCACCTGGCGATATTGCCGTGATCGTGCAGACGCACCGTCAGGGCGCGCTGATGAAGTCGATGCTCGCCGAGCATGCGGTAGGGAGCGTGGAGCTGACGCAGGACTCGGTATTCGCGAGCGAAGAGGCGGAAACCTTGCTGCGCGTGCTTCGCGCGGTGGAGGCGCCGGGCGACGTTCGAGCCCTTCGCGCCGCGCTCGCGACAGAGTTGTTCGGACTCGATGCCACGGCGCTTTATCGCATGCAGACAAGTGATGCCTCGGATGCGGAGGCGATCGCGTGGATCGAGCGCCTGCAACGCTATCGTCAGTTATGGACGGATCGTGGGTTCTCCGCGATGTGGCGCACGCTCATGCGCGAGCTTGGACTTGCGGCACGGTTGGTTGGGCAATCGGGAGGAGAGCGTCGTCTGACCAATTTCATGCATCTGGCTGAGCTTGCACAAGCGCGATGGGCAGAACAGCCTGGCATGCCTGCGCTACTGCGCTGGCTGGCGTCGCAGCGCAATGCCAGCGGCGGCGAGGAGGCGCAACTGCGCCTGGAGTCGGATCAGAATCTGGTCCAGATCGTGACCGTTCACAAATCGAAGGGCCTTGAGTACGGCGTGGTGTTCTGCCCGTTCCTTTGGGACGGCTCGGTGCGCGACGGTGGCGGTCTCGAAGGTCTGGAGTACCACGATGGTGCGACGGCCGTCATCGACTTCACCGACGCGGCAGGCAAGGGATCACCTGCCGCTGCCGCGTTGCGGCAGGAACAATCGGCGGAGCAAGCTCGCCTGCTGTACGTTGCGCTGACGCGAGCGGTTTACCGCTGCTATCTGGCAGCGGGTATCTATTCGTCACGTCGTAGCGTGAAGGAGGCGTGCGGCGGCATGCTCCACTGGTTAGCGGCCGGGCAGGGGACGACGTTCGACGCTTGGATTGCTTCGACCATCGATGCCGATGAGCGCGTTGAGGCGATTCGCTCAGCGTGGAAGGCGCTTGTTGGCGGGCCACTTGAGGTCGTGCCGTTGCCAGTGGGCGATGCGCTCGACGGCGACACGCGCGTCGTGCACGATGCCGCGCCGGAACTGGCCACGCGCGCGAGTACGCGAGCCTTGCGCGAAGCATGGCGCATCGGCAGCTTCTCCGGGTTGCTTGCAGGCATGCACACCGGACCGCAACTCGGTGGCGGGCAGTTGAGTGCACCGGAACGCACGCGTCCCGATTACGACGCACAAGCCAATGCGGGACCGACGTTTGCGCTGCCGCCGGAAGGCGATGACGCCTGGCCGCCTGCCGACGACATTCTTCGCTTTCCACGTGGCCCGGCCGCGGGGGAGAGCTTGCACCGGGTGTTCGAACTGGCGGACTTCCAGTCGCGGGCCCAGTGGTCGCATGCAGTGTCGCGGGCGCTGCGCGAGCGTCCGCCGGGACGCGGCGCGGAGCAAAACGACACATGGCGCGCCATGATGATGAACATGCTGAGCGACACGCTCGCCACGCCGTTGCGCCCGGGCATGCAATTGGCGGATGTCTCGCTGGTCGAGCGTCTTACCGAGATGGAGTTTACGTACCCGGCGGATGCGGTGTCGCTCGACGCACTGCGCGGCCTGTTGCGCCAATTCGGGTATCCCGATCTGCCGCTGGACGCGACGGTCCTTCGGGGCTATCTCAAAGGCTTCATCGATCTGGTGTTCCGTCACGGCGGTCAATGGTGGATTCTCGACTGGAAGTCGAACTACCTCGGCACCGCCCCCGAGAACTACGGCGGCGACGGCTTGCGCGAGGCCATGGCCGAACACGGCTATCACCTCCAGTACTTGCTTTACACGCTGGCGCTGCATCGCTATTTACGGCGTCGCTTACCCGATTACGATTACGACCGCGATATGGGCGGCAGCCTCTATTTGTTTGTGCGGGGCGTTCGTCCGGATTGGGCCAGCGCGCATCTTGCCGGGGATGAAGTCCCGGGGGTTTTCTTCGACAAGCCTTCTCGGGAAATGGTCGATGCACTCGATGGACTGTTCGCCGCCGGTGAAAACGCGGCGCTGGCTCAGGCGCTCTCACTGAACACGAGCAGTGCTTCGGTCGGGACCCGGGAGGAGGACGCATGAGCGATAGACGCCACATGGGCGATGCGTCCGGTGCCCCGCTGGCAGACAGCGGAGTGGTGCGACTCGCGCAAGGTTTCGCGCGTCGCATGGGTTTGCTCGCGCGAGGGAACGGTGCGGATGAGGTCACTTGCCGCTACGTTCGGCGGGCGGCGCTCGAAGTGAGCCTCGCCACGTCGGAAGGTCATGTTTGCGTGCCGCTCGACAACCTGCTCGACGCGCAGGCCAGCGGCGAACTGTTTCCCGGTGACGCGCCGGCGTTGTCCGTCTGGCGAGAGGCGCTCTTCGCAAGCGGCTTGTGTGCGCCGGCCAGCCTCGCACATGTGCTCGAAGGCGATGGGCGGGCAGACGCCTATCCGCTCTTGCTCGACGATCGGGACCGTCTGTATCTGGCTCGCTATTACCACTATGAAGCGCGCCTGGCCCTCGCGCTGGGACGAAAACTGACCCTGAGCGGCGAGGCGATGTCCGCATCGACGGCACTGACTTCGTCGATCACGGAGGAGGACCGTAAGCGCTTGCAACGCTACTTCCGCGATGGCGTGCTGCACTCGCCCGAAGGCCAGCGCGAGCCGAATTGGCAGATGGCGGCGGCGGCGCTCGCATTGCAGCGCTCGCTGGTCGTGCTCAGCGGCGGCCCGGGAACGGGGAAGACGACCACCGTCGTCGGTCTGATTGCGTGTCTGCTGGAGCGTGACGCCAACCTGCGCGTTGCGCTGGCGGCACCCACCGGCAAAGCGGCACAGCGTATGCAGGAAGCCCTGACGGCACGTCAGGACTTGCCGGAAACCGTGCGATTCGCGCTCCCCGAAGCAGCGGTAACGTTGCATCGACTGCTCGGTGTGTTGCCGGAATCGGCGGAGCAGGTCGGGCGACGCTTTCGTCATCACGCAGGCAACCCGTTGCCTTATGACCTGATCGTGGTGGACGAAGCGTCGATGATCGATTTGTCGATGGCGACGCAACTGCTGGAAGCGGTGCCGGAGGGGGCGCGTCTGGTTTTGCTGGGCGACAAGGACCAGTTGGCGGCTGTCGAGGCGGGAGCGGTGTTCGGCGAATTGAGCGCCCAGCGGGTGTTTTCGCCATCGATGCGCGTGCAATTGCTGTCGGCACTCGGCTGGCCGTCAAACGACTTCCCTCGATCCGGTCCGTTGGCTGTGAGTCGGGACAGCGTGTCGAAAACGAACGCTGAGCCGACGACGCAAGCTCGGGCACCACGTGGTTTGGAGGACGCCGTCGTTTGGCTGGAACGTACCTATCGCTTTGGCGCGAACTCGGCGATTGGCCGTCTGGCCACGGCCATTAAGACAGGGAAGGTCATTGATGCGCGTAAGGAGTTCACTGTTGCCGAGAGCGAGTCCGTCCGCATGAATACCGGGGGAAGGGCGGGCACCGCACTCTCCGAAGCCAGCCCGGTGGATCGCGTGCTGTTAAGCGAAGATGGCGGAATCCAGTTGTCACCAGCAACACTGAATGCGCTGGCGGATGGCTATGGCGAATACCTCGATGCGCTCGCTCAGGCGTTAACGACGATTGAGCAGTTAGGCGATCCCGCTGCCGCCACGACGGCCGACATTGCGATGGTCGCGCAGCCTGTCTTTGCCGCTTTTGGGAAGTTTCGCGTGCTATGCGCGACGCGAGGCGGGCGACGGGGCATCGAGTTTCTCGGTGCACAACTGACAGCGCTGCTGGCGCGTCGTGCGGGCGTGGCGTTGGGCGCGGGGGGCGGTGCGTGGTTTGCGGGGCGTCCGGTGCTTGTGACGCAGAACGAATACGCGCTGAACCTCTTCAACGGCGATATCGGCATTGCGTTGCCGCTTGGTCCTTCCGGCACGTTGCGTGTGACGTTCGCTACGCCGGACGGCGGCTATCGCCTCTACTCGCCTGCCAGTTTGCCCGCGCATGAAACAGCGTTCGCAATGACGATTCACAAGTCGCAGGGATCGGAATTCGAGCGCGTCGCGATAGTGCTGCCCGAGCAGGCAAGCCGGGTGCTATCGCGAGAACTGATCTATACGGGGGTCACGCGTGCGCGCCGGGAGGCGTGGCTATATGCGCCGTGGCCGGTGATCGCCTCGGCCATTGCGCGCCCGACGCAGCGCGATGGCGGTCTCACCGACCGTCTGACGGAGGTGCTGGCTACGATGTCTGATTCTCCGACGGGTTCGCGTTCAGCTTTGCCGCTGCGATAGCGGCCTCGGCAACTGCACCGATGCGGGTGACGAGCAGCTGGTCGATCTTGTAGTTGTCGATGTCGACCACTTCGAACTTGTAACCCGCCGCTTCGGTGGCTTCCGACTTTTTCGGAATGCGCTTTAGCTGATAGATCATGAACCCGGCGATGGTCTCGAACTCGCCCTCGCCGGGGAGTTCGTCGATATCGAGCGCCTTTTTCACGTCCTCGACGGACGTGACACCGTCGACGAGCCAGGAGTGCTCGTCACGCCGCACGATCTGGTCTTCGTCGGCCGGGTGGACGACGTCGCCCATGAGTGCGCCAACGATGTCGTTAAGCGTCACCACGCCGACCACCAGACCGTACTCGTTGATGATGACGGCGAAGCCTTCGCGGGTTTCCTTGAAGCGTGCCAGCGCTTCGGACAGGTTGAGCGTGTCCGGAATCACCAGCAGTTTCTTGGCGTAGAGGCGATCCAGATTGCGGATCACGCTGGAGAGGTCTTCGCTCGCAATGCGCTGGAGCAGGTCCTTTGAGTCGACGTAACCGAGCACGTTGTCGATTTCGTCGCGACACACGAGATACTTCGAATGCGGACTTTCCGTGATTTTCTGACGGATGCTGCGTTCGTCCTCAGCGATGGTGAAGTACACCACGTCGTCGCGGAAGGTCATGACTGAGCCAACGGTGCGCGACTCGAGCTCGAACACGTTCTCGATCAGATGCAGTTCCTGCTTGCGCAGCACGCCGGCCTGCGCACCGGCACCGACCATGGCTGCAATGTCCTCCGACGTGATGTTGTCGATCGCATGAGTGGGCAGCTTGAACATGCGCAGAAACAGGTTCGCTACGCCGTTGAAGAGGTAGACCAAAGGACGCAGGATTTTCAGGCAAAGCAGCATCGGATCGATGATTGCCATTGCGACGCGCTCAGGATTGACCATGGCGAGACGCTTCGGAATCAGATCGGCGAACTGGATGAAGGCGATCGTAATGAACAGGAACGAACCGATGCCAGCCAGTCGGAGCGCGAGCGCTTCGTCGGTGAATGGCGAGAGCCAGTCGAACAGGTAGCCGGTGAGGAAGCTTTCGCCGAGCACACCGCCGAGCACGGCGACGGCATTCACGCCGATCTGAACGACGGTGAAGAAGTTGCCTGGCTGTTCCTTGAGCGCGAGCACTTTGACCGCCTGTTCGTCACCCTTCTCCATAAGCACCTGGAGTTTAGTGCGCTTAGCCGCAGTGAGCGATATTTCGGAAGCGGAAAAGAAGGCGCTTGCCAGCACCAGCAAGAGAATACTGAAAAGAAAACCGTAACCACTCATATTGTTGTCCCTGTAAGTGCGAGTGCGGGTACATAGCCGCGACGCAAGCCGGACCGGTTCGCACGGGAGTGGGTCCGGGAGCAGGGAGACATTTCAAAACAAGGCCGGCGGGCCATCATTTTGAGATGCCTTCGGGCTGGAGCGCGGGAGCAGCGTACCCGCCGGGCGGGTCGCGTCAGCCGCGTCGGCTGTACCGCTGTCCGATAGCATGCCATAAGTTCGGGGCACTCCGACAGCGCGACCCCCGCGTACCCGACCCACACCGGACGCATTCAGGCGGCCCGGCTGTCCACTCCGAGGCGGTCGCTTGCACGAGCTGCGAGAGTCCGAGTGCAGAACCGAAAATTCCCGAGCGACCGTTCGGGCATCGTGGACGCCGTCCTGACGACGCCTCCCGGCGACATCCGAGCCCTATCGGTGTCTGCGGGGCCCGGCGCAGGCGACGTTGAGACCGTGGTGCACACCACGCTTCTCCCTTTCCCCTATTTGAGGACTTATCGATGACTTTCGGTATGCAGTTCGCGAATCACGCCCCCGCCATGGGCAGCCTTGCCCCGGTGCCCGTCACGCTTCATCCCTCCGGGCTCAACAATGTCGTAGATATGCCGCTCACGCGCATCGCAAACGTGCGAAGCGATCCCTCGGCGTCTTCCCGGACCGGGACCACAGTGACGCAATCGTCGAGTCACACTAATCGCGACACGGATCGTCTTCGGTTCAAAGCCGATTTCGCGAGCGTTTCGTCGCAAGAGAATCGGTCCGGTGAAGCATCCGTCGGCGCACTCACGGTCGGGCTCGAGGACGTCGACAGTGTTGATGTCCTTGTGGCACCCATGACCGGTGAATCGTTGGCGTCCTTTCTTGCCCCGCGTGTCGCACAACCGGTCCTCCCGCCTGCGGCGCTGGCAACGCTGCACGTCTGTGCCAGTGCGTATCAGGTCAGTACCCGGGTTGCCTCGCTGGACGGGCGTAACCACCCGGTTGTCATGCCGGACGGACGCAGCGAACGCGCGCAAGTCTGTCGCGACATCGTCAACGGTTCGTTGCTCGGCACGGATGGTCGCAACGGTACGGCGCCATTCGAGCCGACCCGTGCCGACGTAACAAAGACGGTGGCGGACACGGCGCGTCGATGGACCGGCAAGCCCGCACTGGCAGGCAAGAAGGAGTGGTCGACAGCATGTCTTGTGCGCGAGACGCCGGACAAATTCATCGGCAAGCTGAATGCGCACCTGCAATCCGGCACACGTCCCATGCCTGCGAGCGAAAGCACTGAGTGGATGCTTCGGGTGGGGTTTGCCGCCGGTCTGCCGATGCATCAGGCGATTGTGCGCAGCGATCTGCCCGCGTCCATCGGGTTGGGGACGGACGAGTGGGCGAAGCTCGCGCTCGGCGTCGAACAACTGGGCGAGCGCCACTGGGAGATGCGTCACACCGAAGTGATGGATGCCGCAGCTATGCCCGCGACCAACACGGAGGCGTTCACGGCGCTCGCAACGTCGATGTCTTCGGTCGCCAAGCACATCGCCACAGAGCGGTTGCGTAACTATCTGACGCAGCGTGGCGTGCCCACGGCGCCGGCCGCCGTGACCAGAGAGTCTCCTTCCGTCGTATAACGACGGTGTCAAACCTGTCCGCCACGTCGTCCGCCTGACTTAGGCAACAGAAGCCGACAACGCCATCGCAACAAAAAAAAGCGCCCGGTTTTACCCGGGCGCGTTTCGTTCCCTACGCGATGGTTTGCCGCACACTGCAGCGGCGTTGATGCCTGCCGCCGCGCACGCGTTCCTCTCGCGTTAATCAGGTGCGACGATAGATTTCGGCACCGCTCTTCACGAACTCGACCGCCTTGACCTCCATCCCTTGCTTGAGGGCGGCTTCGTCGGTGAGCCCTTGCTTGGCGGCGTAATCGCGCACGTCCTGCGTGATCTTCATCGAGCAGAAATGCGGTCCACACATCGAGCAGAAGTGAGCAACCTTGGCCGAATCCTTCGGCAGCGTCTCGTCGTGGAATTCACGCGCCTTGTCCGGATCGAGACCGAGGTTGAACTGGTCTTCCCAACGGAATTCGAAGCGTGCCTTCGACAGCGCATTGTCACGAATCTGCGAGCCCGGGTGACCCTTGGCGAGGTCGGCCGCGTGGGCAGCGAGCTTGTACGTGATGATGCCTTCTTTCACGTCGTCCTTGTTCGGCAAGCCAAGGTGTTCCTTCGGCGTGACGTAGCACAGCATGGCGGTGCCGTACCAGCCGATGGTGGCCGCGCCGATGCCCGAAGTGATGTGGTCGTAACCCGGGGCGATGTCCGTGGTCAGCGGTCCGAGCGTGTAGAACGGGGCTTCGTCGCAGTACTCAAGTTGGAGATCCATGTTCTCCTTGATGAGCTGCATCGGCACGTGGCCCGGACCTTCGATCATGACCTGCACGTCGTGCTTCCACGCGATTTGCGTGAGTTCGCCCAGCGTCTTGAGTTCGGAGAGTTGCGCTTCGTCGTTGGCGTCGTAGATCGAGCCGGGGCGCAGGCCGTCGCCCAGCGAGAACGCGACGTCATAGGCCTTCATGATTTCGCAGATCTCTTCGAAGTGCGTGTACAGGAAGCTTTCCTTGTGGTGCGCGAGGCACCACTTGGCCATGATCGAGCCGCCGCGGCTGACGATACCCGTCATGCGGTTGGCCGTCATCGGCACATACGCGAGACGCACGCCGGCGTGGATCGTGAAGTAGTCGACGCCTTGCTCGGCCTGCTCGATGAGCGTGTCGCGGAACATTTCCCACGTCAGATCTTCCGCCTTGCCGTTGACCTTTTCGAGCGCCTGATAGATCGGCACCGTGCCGATCGGCACCGGGCTGTTACGCAAAATCCATTCGCGCGTTTCGTGAATGTGCTTGCCGGTCGACAGATCCATGACCGTGTCGCCGCCCCAGCGGATCGCCCACGTCATCTTGTCCACTTCTTCGCCGATCGACGACGTCACGGCCGAGTTGCCGATGTTCGCGTTGATCTTCACGAGGAAGTTACGGCCGATGATCATCGGCTCGGATTCCGGGTGGTTGATGTTGTTCGGGATGATGGCGCGGCCGCGTGCAATCTCTTCGCGCACGAATTCCGGCGTGATTTCGGCGGGAATGCTGGCGCCGAAATGCTGACCCGGGTGCTGACGCGTGAGCAGCTTCGCGAGACGCTCGCCCTGCGGGCCGGCGGCGCGCACGCTTTCGATGTATTCCTGACGGCGCAGGTTTTCACGAATCGCGATGTATTCCATTTCGGGCGTGATGATGCCCTGACGCGCGTAGTGCATCTGCGTTACGTTCTTGCCGGCCTTGGCGCGGCGCGGCGTGCGATGCAGGCCCGGGAACCGCAGATCGGCGGTCGCGCTGTCGTCGGCGCGCTCACGGCCATAAGCCGAGGACAGGCCCGGCAGGGCTTCGGTGTCGCCGCGCTCTTCGATCCACTTCGCGCGCAGCGCGGGCAGGCCGGAGCGGATGTCGATGGTGGCGTTCGGGTCGGTGTACGGGCCCGAGCAGTCGTAGACGTAGATCGGCGGATTCTTCTCGCCGCCGAAGCTCGTCGGCGTGTCGGCTTGCGAGATTTCGCGCATCGGGACCTGAATGTCCGGGCGCGAGCCTTCGACGTAGATCTTGCGGGAATTGGGCAGCGGTGCGATCGCAGCTTCGTCCACGCGCGCGTTGGCTGAGAGGAACTTCGGATTGGCGTTCATGCAATGTCTCCTGGCGGGGCACGTGTTGACGCCGACAATTTCGGCGCAAAGCGGCTCAGGAGCATGAACGGGGGCGAGGAATTTCTACGCTCCCTGCGCTGGCATTATCCAGATCAGGTTCTAAGGGTATTTCTCACCCACAACTCACGTTGCAGGACCCCTGCGCTTAGCTTTGCGGCAACGATACACCGACACGCCGGGCAAAACAAGCGCGATGTGTCCCGAAAAACGTGAACTGAAAATGGTGCGGTGCCGCATGTTGACGGGCGCTTCAACCCTCCTGCGCCACCCGCACCTCGCGTTGAAAGTCGCGCGGCATCAGGCGTAGCGCGTCGCGGAAAAAGCGCCGGTCGGGCGCTGGCAGCATCGGCAGTACACGACCGAGCGATTGCGCGGCGTGGAATGCCTGCGGTGAGTCGCCGTCCTGATGCAGCGCGAACCAGAGCATTTCGAACCACAGATTGGCGAGCTGCAACGGCTCGAAGCGCACACGTCCCTCCTCGTGGTCGGCGAGCGTGGTGGCCACGACATCCGTCCAGCGCAGGAAGCCCTTGGCGCGCGAGAAGGGCGCGCCGAATGGCTGGACGGCATCGAGAAATGCATCGACCGCGAGGGGCGTACTCGCGCGCAGCGTCTCCAGATCGGGATCGCGTCGCACCGGGACGGCACCACGCGCAATGCGCAGCAGGAACACCGTATTCCAGACGGAATTCCCGCCCACGCCGAAGCGATCGCAAATCCACTCCGACAAACCGATCCACCGCAATGCCTGACGCTGGACTTCGGCCGCGGCAAGCCGCCTGCCCGGATCGATCAGCGCCTCTTGCCAGAACAGCCAGAGCGACAGACCGATGTTGGCGGCGACGTGCTGGGCCAGTTCGATGGAGTCGGCCTCGAACGCCGCTTGCAAGGCGTCCGAGAAGGCGGCTAGCGCGTCGGCGGCGGATTGCGCACGGGCAGGCATCGGACCATTGCGCGCGGCGTGCGACTTGTGCAGCAACGCCTGGAGATTGCGGCTCTCGAAGCGAATGCGCGGGTTGTAGACGAGGCATGGGGCGAGCGACGCGTCGTCACTGATGCGTTGCAGATGCGCGAACGCGCCCGGCTCATCACGCAACGCGTAGGCCTGCCATGCCTGCACGATCCAGTGCATGGCGCGTAACGTCGGCGAGCCGGGCTGGCTCGCACCGAAGGTGGCCGCGAGCGTGGCTAACGTCTGCTTCGTGCGCGCGGCGTCACCCATGCGACGCCACACGATGGTCTCGGCGAGCAGCGCAATGCCACGCTGTACGTCGTCCACGGCACACACCTGCGCCGCATGGAACGACGGGATCGCGCCTGTGCGCTGGCGTCTGGCTTCGCCTTGCGTCGACGGCGGCGGCGGAGCGAAGAACACGCCGTCCTGCATATCGCGCTTGCCGAGCGTCAGGTGATGCCAGAACGCAATGTCCTGCATGACGTAATCGAGTGCGGGTGACTGGGGATCAGGCGTGCTGTCCTGCGGCAAACCGAGAAACGCAGCGATAACGCGGCGCGAATCGGCAGGTACTGTGTCGCCGATGGCGACTTTGATGCGCGACATCTCGTGCGCGGCGAGCCAGAAAGGGCCCTTGCCACGTCCGCGCGTCGGGAGCAGACGCACATCGGCGTACCGGTCGTCGCCCCAGCCGACCGCGACGCCCCATCGCGCAAAGTCCGAAAACGCGCGGCTGATGAGCATGCGCAGATCGCCCCCGAGGCCTGCCTGACCGAAGCGGATCTTGAGCGACGCAAGCGTCACCGGCGACGCCTCGAAATGCGCGGCGTAATAGACGCGCATCAGTAACCACAGGCTTTGGTATCGCACCGGCTGACCGTCGATTTTCTGCGGCGCGTCGAGTCGCACGACGAGTGCGGGAGCGAGCGTGGGCTCGGTGGTGTCGTTCATGTTGACTGAGTGACTCGGGCAGCAAGCGTGGCAGGGACCGGCGACGCGCATTGCGTCGCGAACGGCATGCGCACGTTCCACGTATTCATGGAAGGGGCGAGCCGATGATACGGCGGTTACGTCGGTTACGGTAGCTTTGCTTTGCAGCTGCCGAAACGCGCACTAAGCTGCAAACGCTTTCGAAAAAGCAGTGCCTGGCCAGCGCGACTCATATCGGCAGCGACGACGTTTCGACGTCGCTGCCACACTCGGTGTGTCATCTCCATGTCACCCACTAGCTTCTGGAAAATAAGGATAACGAAATGAAACGAATTCTCTCTCGCTGGCGTCGCGTGGCCGTCGTGTTGCGTCTGGCGTCGGCGGTCGTCGCGCACGGTCTGCTGCCTTCGCCAGCACACGCGCTGGAGTTCTCGCGGGCGTCGGCTGCGGGCGCACCTTCCGTGGCGGCTCCTGTCCACCTGACGGAGCGCGCCGACTGGGGCAAGTTCTTTGCGGCGGAAAACGTGAAGGGCACGGTCGTTGTGCTCGACGGAAAGACGCAGACGTATCAGGCGTACGATTCGGCGCGCGCCGAGCGGCGTATGTCGCCGGCGTCGACGTACAAGATCTTCAACAGTTTGCTGGCGCTGGAATCGGGCGCACTGGACAACGAGCGCGAGATGATTCCGTGGGACGGAAAACCGCGCCGGATGAAGGCGTGGAATGCGGAGATGAATCTGCGTGAGGCGTTTCGGGTGTCTTGCTACCCGTGCTACCAAGTCGTTTCGCACAAGATTCCGCGCGCGTATGCGCAGGCGAAGCTCGACGCCGTCGGGTACGGTAACCGGACCATCGGTCGCGTGAACGACACCTATTGGGTGGACGACAGTTTGCAGATCTCGGCGCGCGAGCAAGTCGACTTCCTGCAACGTCTGGCGCGCGGCACGTTGCCGTTCTCGGCCCGTTCGCAGGACATCGTCCGGCAGATTTCCATTGTCGAAGCGAATGCCGACTATGTGCTGCACGGCAAGACCGGCTGGTTCGTCGACAAGAAGCCGGATATCGGCTGGTGGGTGGGTTGGCTGGAGCGTGACGGTAATCTGACGATGATCGCGCTGAACATCGATATGAACGGTGACGCCGACGGCCCGAAGCGCGCGCGTATCGTGCGTGAGGTGCTGAAGAACCTGAAGTTGATCTGAGTCTGGCGCCGTGCGACGCGAACGTCGAATGACGTCGCGTCGCACGCGTTGCCGGTGACTCGCCGAGGTGTTTTACAGGGCGCGTCCGTGTTTGAGCGCCGCAGCGATTTCTGCGACGTGACGGCCTTGCGTCCTTGCAATCGTCAACTCGTTCTCGCTCGGCTGACGTGAGCCGTCGGCGGCGGCGAGTGTCGTGGCGCCGTAGGGCGAGCCGCCGGTGATCTCTTTCATGTTGGTGAGCGCAGGCTCGGTGTACGGCACGCCGACGATGATCATGCCGTGGTGGAGCAGCGTGGTGTGGAAGCTGGTGATGGTCGTTTCCTGCCCGCCGTGCTGCGTCGCGGTACTCGCAAACACGCTGCCGACTTTACCGGCAAGCGCACCTTTGGCCCAGAGGCCGCCGGTCTGATCGAGGAAGTTGCGCATCTGCGCGGTCATGTTGCCGAAGCGCGTCGGGGTGCCGAAGATGATCGCGTCGTATTCGGGCAACTGGTCGACGCGCGCGACGGGCACGCTGGCGAAGGCTGCGCGTGCGGCCTTTGCGCCGCTTTTTTCCAGCACGTCGTCGGGGACGAGTTCAGGGACCTGCATCACAGTGACGTCGGCGCTGGCGACGCTGCGCGCCCCTTCGGCGACCGCTTCGGCCATCTTGTAGATGTGCCCGTACATGCTATAGAACACCACCAGGATCTTGGCATTGGCCATGGAATTCTCCTTTGGGGTCGAAAGATGCACGCGTCGCGGACCGTCGGCCGCGAGAGGCGAGCCGTTCCATCATAGTCGACGCGGATGACGCTTTAGCGCAGCTGCGACCCGCCTTAGCGCAGCCGCGAGCCGATAAGGCAGCCCAGTGCCAGCGCTGCCATGAGCACCGTCACGCTCGCCGAGACGCCGCCAGCCAGCGCGAGTCCCATGGCCGCAAGTCCATGCGCCATCACGGCGGCGGGCACGAGCAGTATGGCGCTCACGACACACCAGCGCATGACGTAGCGCCACATGAAGCGACTCACGATCTGCATGCGCGCGTCGAGTTGATGCCGCTGCCAGAAAGACAGATCGGCTGCCGCGTGGAAAAGCCACAGCGGGCTGAAGTATTTGATGAACAAGTCCATGACGCCGTACCGGAAACACAATGCCCGCAGGGCGCGGGCATGTCGTCGAGGCACGATGGCGGGGCAGACGCCCGATGGCACAGTCACGCACTTGGGGGGAGTCGACGCACAGGTATTGTAGCAGGCGCTCACTTACTTTGATGTGCCATGCCGCATGTCGGTCGGGTAGTTTTTCACTGAATTTCGCTCAACGGTACACAAAATTCTGTTATCCGTTGGTTATTCACATCATGTCAGGGGGCGTCACTTGCGAGGCTTGCTCGACGCCAGCGAGTGCGGCGTATTGGCCGTGATCTGCTGGATCAATTCCCAGACGGATTGCGCGGCGGGGGAGAGTGTCCGGTTCTTGCGGCGCACCAGCATGATGGTGCGGTCGATCTGAGGTGTGAGCGGCAGGGCCACGAGACGGCTGTCCGCTTCCGGGCCGCTCGCGGCCAGACCGGGCATTGCTGGCAACGCCAGAGCAGGCATGATGCTGATGCCGATACCCGCTTCGACCATCCGGAAGACGGTGATCGCGTGCCCGACTTCCTGCGCCACCTGACAGTACGCCCCGTGTTCGGCCAGTGCGCGGTCGATCAGCGGTCGGCTGCCGGACGCGTAGTCGAGCAACACCAGTTTCTCGCCGTTGAGTTCCTTCCAAGTCACCTCGGCCTGCTTCGCAAAGCGATGTGAGCGGTCGCACACAACGAGGAACGGTTCGACCATGATGGGCTCGCCCACCAGATCGTCCGTGCCCTCCGAGGCGACGATCACGCCAAAATCCACTTCGCCGTGCCGCACGCTGTCCGTCGCCAGCGTCTGAACCTGATCGCGCAGCATCAGGGTGATGTCGGGATAGCGGGCGGCACACGCCGAGATGCACTCCGGCATGAGATTCGCGGAAATGGTCGGCGCGCTGGCCACGCGCACGCGGCCGCGACGCTCTTCCGCCAGGCCGTGCGTGTCGCGCAGGGCGCTCTCCAGTTCGTCGAGCACCCGGGCGAGGGTGGCAGAGAGGCTAGCGCCCACTTCAGTCAGCGTGACCTCTCGCGTGGTGCGGTCCACCAACTTGAGCCCGAGTTCTTGCTCCAATTCCCGAATGCAGCGGCTCACGGCCGGCTGAGTCAGGCCGATATCCTCGCCCGCGCGGCTGAAACTGCCGTGCTCGGCCACCGCGAGGAACACTTTGAGCTGGCGCAGCGAGATATTCATGCGTCTTTGGTATGAATAAAATTTTTAAATGAATTTGTATTTTAACTACCCTTGCGCTCTAATACGTAAAAACCCGTAGCGCGAGCGCACACTTCAGGTCACTTTCGAGTCACTTTTTGACACCTGGGACCTCCAGGATCGACAGTCGACCTCGCTGACGGCCCTTCAATGCCGTCGCGTCCCGTGTTCTGGCGGAACGGGCTTTGTCATTTCAGACGTATCCGAGAGAGTATTCAAGAGCACCGATGGCCAGACCGCGTTTCCTTCCCGACAATTTCACGTTGATGCTGGTGGCTACCGTTGCGCTGGCCAGTTTCCTGCCTGCGCACGGCGAAGGCGAAGTCGCCTTCAACCTGTTGACCAACGTGGCGATTGCCGCATTGTTCTTCCTGCATGGCGCGAAGCTGTCGCGCGAAGCCGTGCTCGCCGGCGCGACCCACTGGCGTTTGCATCTGCTGGTGTTCGCCAGCACGTTCGCCATTTTTCCGATCGTCGGCGTGGCGCTCAAGCCCGTGCTGTCATGGATGGTGACCCCGGAGTTGTATCTGGGCATCCTCTTCCTGTGCACGCTGCCCGCGACGGTCCAGTCGGCCATTGCCTTCACGTCGATGGCGCGCGGTAACGTGCCCGCCGCGGTGTGCAGCGCATCTGCGTCCAGCTTGTTCGGCATCTTCATTACGCCGCTGCTGGTCGGCCTCATCGTGATCCATCACGATGGCAACAGCGGCGCGTCGCCGTTCGACTCCATCGGCAACATCATGTTGCAACTGCTCGTGCCGTTCATTGCCGGTCAGTTGTCGCGCAAGGCCATCGGTAAGTGGGTGGAGCGCAACCGCGGGTTGCTCAAGATCGTGGATCAGGGCTCGATTCTGCTGGTTGTCTATACCGCGTTCAGCGAAGCCGTGAACACGGGGCTGTGGCATCAGATTCCCCCGCTGGCGCTACTGGGCCTGCTGGGCTGCTGCGCGGTCATTCTGGCGATCATGCTCGCGATCACGACGTATTCGGCACGCTGGCTCGGATTTTCGCGCGAAGATGAAATCACTATCGTCTTCTGCGGCTCGAAGAAGAGTCTGGCGAGCGGCATTCCGATGGCCAAGGTGCTGTTTGCGACCGGCCCGCTCGGCGCGATTGTCCTGCCGCTCATGTTGTTCCACCAGATGCAACTGATGGTGTGCGCCGTGCTGGCGACACGTTACGCCAATCGTCAGCGGGCTGCCCAGGCGGCGAAAGCCGGTGCGGGCAAAGCCGCGTCCGGCGCCAAGCCTGGCAAGCCGGAGAGCGGCAGCGCCAACGCAGGGGCGGGTCGCTGAGCGCCCGAAGCGCCCGTTCTCCGACGCATTCGCCAGCGCGTAACCCCACTCGTTATCCGATAGACACGGCCCGGCAAGGGCCGTTGTCACACGTTGGTCGTGCGCAAGTGCTAGAATTGCGTCTGTTTCGCTTCTTGACGACCACCCCGGTCCGGCGGCGCCCGACGCATCTGTTACATGACAGACCCCTCTCGCGCCAGCCTTGAGCATGGCGCGCAGCGCCCCTTGAATCTTCGCGAGTGAGCTTTGATGCGGAAACCCTTCCGCGTGGCGGCCCCCGTTTTTTTAAAAGAGATGTCCCTTCATCATGGCTGATGTAAATGCTGTTCCGACCCCCGGCTTCGATAGCTTTGGGCTGCATGCGGACATCTTGCGGGCCATCGCCGAGCAGGGCTACACCCAACCGACTCCGATTCAGGCGCAGGCCATTCCGGTGGTGCTGTCCGGTCGCGACGTCATGGGTGCCGCACAAACGGGGACCGGCAAGACCGCCAGCTTCTCGCTGCCGATCATCCAGCGTCTGCTGCCCGATGCCAATACGAGTGCATCGCCCGCCCGTCACCCGGTGCGTGCGCTGATCCTCACGCCGACGCGCGAACTCGCCGATCAGGTGGCCGACAACGTGCGTTTGTATGCCTGTCACACGGCATTGCGCAACACCGTGGTGTTCGGCGGCGTCGACATGAATCCGCAGAAGGACGCGCTGCGCCGCGGCGTCGAAATTCTCATCGCCACGCCAGGCCGTTTGCTTGACCACGTCGAGCAGAAAACGGTGAACCTGAGCCAGGTGAAGATGCTGGTGCTCGACGAAGCCGACCGCATGCTCGACATGGGCTTCCTGCCGGATCTTCAGCGCATTCTGAATTTGCTGCCGAAGCAGCGCCAGACCCTGCTCTTCTCGGCCACGTTCTCGAACGACATCAAGCGGCTCGCCTCAAGCTACCTCACGAACCCGGTCACGATCGAAGTGGCGCGTCGCAATGCGACGGCCGATAAGGTCGAGCAAGTTGTCTACGAGGTGGATGAAGACGACAAGCGCGCGGCCGTGGTGCAAATTCTCAACGAACGCGACCTGAAGCAGGTCATCGTGTTCGTGAACAGCAAGATTGGCGCGAGCCGTCTGGCGCGTCAGCTTGAGCGCGATGGCATCGTGACAGCCGCCATTCACGGCGACAAGTCGCAGAACGAGCGCATGCAGGCGCTCGAGGCCTTCAAGCAGGGCGGTATCCGCGCGCTGGTGGCGACCGACGTCGCCGCGCGCGGTCTGGACATCTCCGATCTGCCCGGCGTGATCAACTACGATCTGCCGTACAACCCGGAAGATTACGTGCACCGCATTGGCCGTACGGGTCGCGCCGGGGCATCGGGCGAGGCAATCTCGCTGTGCGCACCGGACGAGCGCAAGCAACTCGTGGAAATCGAGAAGCTGATCAAGCGCGAACTCAAGCGTGGCGAGCTGGTGCTGGAGCGCCGCAGCCGCTCGCGCGACGAGCGTGGCGATCGATATGAGCGCAGCGACCGCGGTGAGCGTGCGGAACGTGGTGATCGCAGTGATCGCGCAGAGCGTCATAGCCGTCATGACGGCCTGCGCGCTGGCCGTAGCGGCGGCAGCACGCCGCGTCGCGTGCGTCCGGAAGATGAATTCTTCTACAAGCCGTACGAGCCGTCGCCGTCGGCCGGTGAGTCGCAGCGCGACCATCGCGCATCGATTGACGCTGCTGCACCGACGACCTTCGGTGCGCCGTCGGAAAAAGCCCCCAAGCGTCAGGTCGCCGCGCTGCTCGCGGGCTTCCCGCGCAAGGCGCAGGACCGCTAAGCAAAGCGCGAGCGCCGGGTGCGGTAGTCTCAGGCACCACGCAGTCGTCATAAAAAAAGCCAGCGTACGCACGCTGGCTTTTTTCATTGGGCGGCTATCTCCGGACGGGGCAGGACATCAGCCGACGAAGTCAGCGTGCGTGTTGCGCCTGCCACGCGAGCGTGGCCGCCGCGTAGAAGTCATCGCGATGGGAGATGTCGGCGAGTGCCGCGGGCAGTCCGAGGTGTGAGGCCGCCTCTTTGAGGGATGCGAGTACCGCGTCGGGAGTGTCGAGCGACAGCGGCGCGGCACCGTTCTGCTTGCTCAGCTTCTCACCGTCCTCGGCCATGACGAGCGGCACGTGCAGATAGCGAGGCGTCGGTGCGCCGAGGCAGGCTTGCAGGTAGATCTGACGTGCGGTCGAGTCAAGCAGGTCGGCCCCGCGCACGATGTCCGTGATGCCTTGCAACTGATCGTCGACGACGACCGCCAACTGGTAGGCCCACTGTCCGTCGGCACGCTTGAGCACGAAATCCCCGACTTCCGTCGCCAGGTCCTGCGTCTGCGATCCCATCCAACGGTCTTCGAAATGCATGCGGGCGGCGTCGCCATCCGGCACCCGAAGACGCCATGCGCGGGCCGTCTTGCCATGCAGACCATCGCGGCAGGTGCCCGGGTAGGCCAGTGTGCTGTGACGCGCATGCACGCGCGTGAGCGAGTCCGCGATTTCGCGACGGGTACATCCGCAGGGATAGACGACTCCGCGTGCGGTCAGGGCCGCGAGCGCCTGCTCGTAAAGCGCATGACGACGGCTTTGCCAGACGATCGGTTCGTCCGAATGCAGGCCGAGACGCGTCAGCGTGTCGAGAATGTCGGCAGCCGCACCGGGTACGCTGCGCGGTTCGTCGAGATCTTCCATGCGGACGATCCAGACGCCGCCGTGCGCGCGGGCGTCCAGCCAACTGGCCAGCGCCGTGACGAGTGAGCCGCGATGCAGCGGCCCGGTCGGGGATGGGGCGAAGCGACCGCGGTAGCCGCTGACGCTTGCACGGGCCGATGGCGTCAGGTTATCGGCGGGTACGGGGGCGTCGTGCGCCGAAGCCTGTGCCACCCGGAGTCTCAGGCCGACGTTGCCGTGACAGCCGCAGCGGTATCAGCGGCATCGGCGGCGGTGGCACCTGCCTTGTTCCCCACGCATGCCGGGCACCGCTTGCCTTCGATGTAATCGGGGCTGCGCTGGTCATCGGCCGTCACCACGGCGCGGCAGGCGAAGCACTGCTTGGTCGTCGACGGTGCGAGGTCTGGCGTGAGTGCGGTGCGGTAGTCGAACACGAAGCAGTCGCCTTGATAATGCGCGCCGCCCACGTCCTCGAAGTACTTGAGAATGCCGCCGTCGAGCTGATAGGTGTGCTCAAGCCCGATGTCGCGCATGTAGATGGCGGCCTTCTCGCAGCGGATACCGCCGGTGCAGAACGACACGATGGTCTTGCCCTCGAAGTCTGCGCGATGTGCGGCGATAACGTCAGGGAATTCCGAGAATTTCGTGAGACGGTAGTCGACGGCGTTGTCGAACGTGCCCACGTCCACTTCGAAGTCGTTGCGCGTGTCGAGCATCACCACCGGACGGCCTTCGTCGTCCTGTCCGGCGTCGAGCCAGCGCTTGAGCGTGGCGGGATCGACGCCCGGTGCACGTCCGTCAGCCGGTTTGATGACCGGCATCTTCATGGTGATGATTTCTTTCTTCTGGCGCACCAGCATCCGGCGGAAGGGTTGATCGTCCGAGAGACTTTCCTTGACTTCCAGATCGGCAAACCGGGCGTCGGCGCGCAGGCCCGCGAGGAAGGCATCGATCGACTCGCGCGAACCGGCGAGGAACAGGTTGATGCCTTCCGGGGCGAGCAGGATGGTGCCTCTCAGGTCGAGCGCATTGCAGCGCTCGAGCAGGGCCGGGCGCAGGGTCGCGATGTCGTCGAGCGTGACGAACTTGTACGCAGCGATGTTGACGATAGACATGGCAACGAAATTCCGCAAAAGCGTGAAGCAATAAACCGCCATTATCGCCGATTCGGTGCAAGTTCGCGCTTGATTCAGGACAAAGCGGGTCAATTCGGGGCCAGTGCGGTAAGCCTCAAGTGCGTGCTTCGACAAGCAGACGCGGGCTGAGCTTGGCCGCGTAGCCCATGGATTGGAGCGTGTCCATCACGTGGCGCAGGCCGTCGAGGCTCGATGCGCTCAACGGCTCGGCCCCGGGCACGAAGAAAAGCGGGGCGTCTGAGCTGGAAAAGCCGGGGGAAAACGGATTGCCGTTCTCGGGGTTGTGCCAGAAGAGTTTGCCGCCAGTGTAGCCGTCGCTAGCGACAGCAGTGTTAAGCGCATCGACGATGGTGCGGTGAAAGAGCGGAATGTTGCCCATATTCGGGTCTTCCGGCTCGCCCGCCCCCTCGCTGATGGACCGCAGGTATTGGAATGTGCGATGGCTTGCCGGGTTTTTCGGGCCGACGAGGATGCGTGGCTGCACGGGCATGGGGGGCAGGTCGATGTCGCGTTGCCAGCGGGAGAAGATGCAGAACAGGTCGTAGTCGGCAGTAATCGGTAGCGCGCTCGCCTTGAGCGCCTTGTCTCTGGCGAATCCTCCCGGTAGCTCCGGTGGGTTTGTCATGACAGTGATGGGACGCCCGGCATCATCGAATACGCTGAGCGAGTTTTGCGTGGACCGGCGCAGTGAGAAGTTCATTTCGCCAGCAGGATAACGTGCCCGGTAGGTTGTGTCGCTCACGTGGGTCATCGCGCCGAGTTCGATGAGTTCCGCGACGCGCGCCGATGTGAGTCGTAAATCGACCGCACGGGCCCCGGCTTGCAGCGAACTGGCAACGGCGCGGGCTTGTTTGTCCCATTGCGCGACGCCCACCTTCGAATACTTCGGCTCGATAGGTACGAATCCGGCGGTTGGCCCACTCCCGCTCGACTTCGCTTTGACGTGGAAATTCTTGGAAGGAAAGCCCTCGCGAAGCAACGACTGCCCGTGCGCGCCGGGTCTGCGCAGGCCGATGACGACGTTGTAGCGGTTGGCAACGCGCTGGATCGACTCGGCAAAGAGCAACGTCGACGCACCGGGCCGAAGGTGGGTGCAGGCCTCATTGGTGCCCGTGGTGGGAGCGGTCCGGTCAACGACATCGGTCTCCATATTGCGCGCACTGAGCAGCGCGCGTCGCAAGCCATCGACCGTGGAGTGACCGATGCGCCAGGCGTCGGGGTCCGGTTCCGCTTCGAGAGGCGTGCTGCTGCCAGACGGGTCGGGTGTATTGCCGTCGTTACTCTCGTAGCCCGATTCGCCTTGGTCGACGGGCGTTTCGGTGACAGAACAGGTTGAGGCGTCCGGCGGAGCGCCGGAGGGTGAAGGGTACGAGGAGGAAGAGGATGATGCGGAGGAAGTCGAGCGCGACGACCTTGTTGCCGAAGCGTTTGTGGATGACGTCGTGCTGGGCAACGTGAGAGGCGTGGGCGTCCCGAAGCGCGAGATTTGCATGCGAAGCCGTGCGGAGATCCGGTTTAAGAATGCGACGAGGGACGTCGCACATTTCGTTCTCACTCTAGATGGCCGCGTCACGGCCGGGATTGCCGTATTTGCTCGCGTTCCACCGAGGACCTATTCGAATTCGGCACGAATCCCGTTCGCCATCGATTCTCCGAAGACGATCAATCTAGGGGCGCCGCGTTACAATACGGCCCATGTCAGAACCTCGCTTCGTTCACCTCCGTCTCCACTCCGAATACTCGATCGCCGATGGCATCGTGCGGCTCGACGACGTCGTCAAGGCCGCCGCCAAGGATGGTCAGGGAGCGCTCGCGCTCACCGACCTCGCGAACATGTTTGGAGCCATCCGTTTCTACAAGGAAGCCCGTGGCAAGGGCGTCAAGCCGATCATCGGCTGCGACGCCTGGATCACGAATCCGGCCGACCGCGACAAGCCCTCGCGCCTGCTGCTGCTCGCGCGCGACCGGGAAGGCTATCTGAACCTGTGTCAGTTGCTGTCCAAGGCCTGGCTCGGCAACCAGTACCGGGGACGCGCGGAGATCGAGCCGTCGTGGCTTCAGCCCGACGGTCTCGCCCGTGGCCTGCTGGCGCTCTCCGGCGCGCAGATGGGCGACGTAGGCGCAGCGTTGGCCGCAGGCAACCCCGATCTGGCGTTGCAATGCGCGAAACACTGGGAGAGCGTTTTCCCGGGCGCGTTCTACATCGAACTGCAACGCACCGGCCAGCCGGGCATGGAGACGTACGTGCAGCAGGCGGTGCAGTTGGCTGCGAAGGCCGGGCTGCCGGTCGTCGCCACGCATCCGATCCAGTTCATGACGTCCGACGATTTCACCGCGCACGAGGCGCGCGTGTGTATTTCGGAAGGCGAGATGCTGGGCAACGCCCGCCGGGTGCGCCGTTTCACGCAGGACCAGAGTTTCCGCACGCAGGACGACATGCTGGCTGCGTTCGAGGACGTGCCGTCCGCGCTGGCCAACACCGTCGAAATCGCCAAGCGCTGCAACCTGACGCTCGAACTCGGCAAGCCGAAGCTGCCGCTGTTCCCTACGCCGGACGGCATGTCGCTCGACGACTATCTTGTCCAGTTGTCCAAGGAAGGGCTGGAGACGCGTCTCGCGCAGTTGTTCCCGGACGAAGCCGAGCGCGACAAGCAGCGTCCCGAGTATTACAAGCGGCTCGATTTCGAGACCGGCACCATCATCAAGATGGGCTTCCCGGGCTACTTCCTCATCGTGGCCGACTTCATCCAGTGGGCGAAGAACAACGGGGTGCCGGTGGGCCCGGGCCGGGGTTCTGGCGCCGGATCGCTCGTCGCCTATGCGCTGGGCATTACCGACCTCGACCCGCTCAAGTACAACCTGCTGTTCGAGCGCTTCCTGAACCCGGAACGTGTGTCGATGCCCGACTTCGACATCGACTTCTGTCAGGACGGCCGCGACCGTGTCATTCAGTACGTGAAGGAAAAGTACGGCGCGGACGCCGTCTCGCAGATCGCCACCTTCGGCTCGATGGCCGCCAAGGCGGCGGTGCGGGACGTGGGCCGTGTGCTCGATCTCGGCTACAACTTCGTCGACGGTATCTCGAAGCTGATCCCGTTCAAGCCGGGCAAGCACGTCACCATCGACGACGCGCTCAAGGAAGAACCGCAACTCGCCGAGCGCTTCCAGACGGAAGACGAAGTCAAGCAGCTGATCGAACTGGCGCAGCGGGTGGAAGGGCTCACGCGTAACGTCGGCATGCACGCGGGCGGTGTGCTGATCGCCCCGGGCAAGCTTACCGATTTCTGCCCGCTTTACACGCAGGGCAGCGGCGAAGACGCCAGCGGTGTGGTGAGTCAGTACGACAAGGACGACGTGGAAGCCGTCGGTCTGGTGAAGTTCGACTTCTTGGGCCTGACCACGCTCACGATCCTGAACTGGGCCGAGCGTTACATCAAACGCTTGCATCCGGAGATGGCGGACTGGTCGCTCGATCAGGTCTCGCTCACAGATCCGGCCGCGTTCAGCATTCTCAAGAAGGCCAACACGGTTGCCGTGTTCCAGCTGGAAAGTCGCGGCATGCAGGGCATGTTGAAGGACGCCCAGCCTGACCGCTTCGAGGACATCATTGCGCTGGTGGCGTTGTATCGTCCGGGCCCGATGGATCTGATTCCGAGCTTCTGCGCGCGTAAGCACGGCCGCGAGAAGACGGAGTATCCGGATCCGCGCGTGGAGCCGGTGCTTCAGGAGACCTACGGCATCATGGTCTACCAGGAGCAGGTGATGCAGATGGCGCAGATCATCGGCGGATACTCGCTCGGTGGCGCAGATTTGCTGCGCCGCGCGATGGGTAAGAAGAAGGCCGAGGAAATGGCCGAGCACCGCGAGATTTTCGCCAAGGGTGCCGCCGAGAATGGCCTGACGCGCGAAAAGTCGGACGAAATCTTCGACTTGATGGAGAAGTTCGCGGGCTACGGCTTCAACAAGTCGCACGCTGCCGCGTATGCGCTGCTGGCCTACTACACCGCGTGGCTGAAGGCCCACCATCCCGCCGAATTCATGGCCGCCAACATGAGCTTGGCCATGGACGACACGGACAAGGTCAAGATTCTCTACGAAGATTGCCTCGCCCCGGCCAACGGACTTGGCGTGCTGCCACCGGACGTCAACGTCTCGGCCTATCGGTTTGAGCCGGCGGACTCGAAGACCGTGCGTTACGGTTTGGGTGCCATCAAGGGCAGCGGTCAGTCGGCCATCGAGGAAATTCTGCGCGCCCGTGAGGGCAAGCCGTTCACAGACCTGTTCGACTTCTGCGCGCGGATCGACCGTCGCGTGGTGAACCGCCGCACGATTGAAGCGCTGATTCGCGCGGGTGCGTTCGATTCGATCCACGACAACCGGGCGCAGTTGATGGCGTCGGTGCCAATGGCGATGGAAGCGGCCGAACAGGCCAGCGCGGCCGCCAATCAGGTCAGCTTGTTCGATCTGGGCGACGAAAGCCTGCAAGCACCGCTGGAACTGGCCGACGAACCGGCATGGACCGACAAGCGCAAATTGCAGGAAGAGAAGCAGGCGCTCGGCTTCTACCTGTCGGGGCACATGTTCGATTCGTATTCGGACGAAGTGCGACGCTTCGTGCGCACGCGTATTCGCGATCTGTCCGAAGGGCGCGATCGTCTTGTCGCTGGCGTGATCTCCAGCATGCGCACCATGATGACGCAGCGCGGCAAGATGTTGATCGTCCAGCTCGACGACGGTACGGCCACGCTCGAAGTCACGATCTTCAACGAGCAATTCGAAGCGAACAAGCACCTGTTCAAGGAAGACGAACTGCTGATCGTGCACGGCAATGCGCGACCGGACAGCTTTACGGGCGGTCTGCGTTTCACTGTCGAAAGCCTGATGGACCTCGGCCGCGCGCGTGCACGCTTTGCCCGGGCGCTCAAGCTGTCGTTCAATGGCAACGCCGACTGGACGCGTCTTCGCGCCACGTTGCAACCTCACTGCACGATGTACCGCGTGGCCGCGACGGCCGGCGCGGGCGGTGGTGGCGGCTTCAATGGTGGCGGCGGGTTTAATGGCGGTGGCGGAGGTGGCGGAGGCTTCGGCCGACGCAACGGCAACGGTGATGGCGACGCGGATAAGCAAAACGGTCTGCCGGTGCATATCGTCTATCGCCGCGCGGATGCCGAGTGCGAGTCGCGTCTCGGCGATGACTGGAAGGTGCAGCCTGGCGACGAGTTGCTGGGCGAGCTTCGTCAGTGGCTCACCACCGAGTCGGTACAAGTCGTCTATTGATGCATCGGTGCGGGCAAGGCAGCGCGGGTCGGCTGCCTTTCGCTGACCGGCGCGTTGGCGTAATCGCGCATTGTCCTCGTTGCCCGCCGTTCGATATCACAAGGAAATCCGGATGTTCTCCATCATCGTTCCGACCTGGAACAACCTCGCCTTGCTGCAACTATGCGTGCGCAGCATCCGACAGAATTCGCGCTACCCGCATCAGATCATCGTGCACATCAACGACGGCTCCGACGGTTCGCTCGAGTGGGTCCGGGCCGAGGGGATCGAGCATACGGCGTCGCCCGATAACATCGGGATCTGTTACGCGGTGAATCAGGCGGCGGCGCTGGCGCGCGAGAAGTACATCGTCTATCTGAACGACGACATGTATTGTTGTCCGGGTTGGGACACGACGCTGATCGAGCGCGCCGAGGCGCAACCGGACAAGGCGTTCATGCTGTCGGGCACGATGATCGAACCGGTGGATACCGGCAATCCTTGCGTGCTGGTGCAGGACTTCGGCCGTGACGTCGATACGTTCGACGAGGCGGCGCTGCTCGCTGCTGTGCCGACGTACAAGAAGCCCGACTGGTTCGGCGCGACGTGGCCGCCCACGCTCGTGCATCGCGACTGGTGGTTCCTCGTTGGCGGCTACAGCACGGAACTGAGCCCTGGCATGAGCAGCGACAACGACTTTTCGATGAAGATGTGGGGCGCGGGCGCGCGCCGCTTCGTCGGTGTCGGCGCCAGTCTCGTCTATCACTTCCAGTGCAAGAGCACTGGCAAGGTGGTCAAGAACGACGGGCGCACGCAATTCTTGCGCAAGTGGGGCATGACGCAGTCGATCTTCGATCGCTACTATCTGCGTCGCGGTACGCCGGTGCCGTCGGGCAGCGACGGCCGTCTCGCCGAGCCGGTCGACGACAGCAAACTGCGCTGGCAGTTGTTCCGCTCGCGTATTAAACGGGCGCTGGCGAAGTAAGCGCGGAAGACGTCGCGCGACGACGCGCGTTGAATGAGAAACGGACGCCAGTGGCGTCCGTTTCGCTTTGGGGCTGTCGTGGTGAAGCCACCGTGTTCGAACGCCGTGCTTCGTCGGCTTCGACGGCCCGTGTCGGGGCCGTCGTCAGACGTCGCCACGTCGGAGCAGGGCGTACTTCAGGAACGCACTGCGAGCGTTCATGCGGGCAATCGCGGCGCCGGCTGCGCCGTCGAGAAAGCCACGACGCAATACGTAGGTCCGAACGAACGCCCATCCGCCATTGACCCACGGCTTGAGCGCAGAGACACGTTTGCCGCGCAGCGACATTTCTTTGGCACCGGCGCGTGCGTATCGCTGCACCTTGTCCTCAATCTGACGAACTTCCGTGTAGCTGTAATGGAGCAGGTGGTGGGTGAGGGTGCCGATCTCGCCGTCGACGATCACGCGCTCGTGCACGAGATTGTCGGAGAAGCGTCCGGCTTCGCGGCGAAACAGTCGCAGCACGTAATCGGGATACCAGCCGCAATGCTTCACCCAGTGCCCCAGAAACTGTGACAGACGGGGCATGCGATAGCCGGTGCACGACGCATCTCCAATCGCCGCCGCGATCTCGGTGGCCAGTTCCGGCGTGACGCGCTCGTCCGCATCCAGCGACAGCACCCAGGGTTGCGTGGCGAACGACAGCGCCCGATTTTTTTGCGGCCCAAAGCCCGGCCAGTCAGGCGTGACGTGGACCTCCGCCCCGGCTGCGCGTGCGATATCGGAGGTGCCGTCCGTACTCGCGTTATCTACCACGACGATCTGCGAGGCGAACGCCTTAACCGACGCAATGCAGTCGGCGATGTTGTGACGCTCGTTGCGCGTGAGGATCGTAACGGTCAGCGGTAATGTAGGCATGGGCGGGCGTGGGTGGGCGTGAGCCTCAGGCGTTCAGCAATTCGACGAGCGCTTCGCCGTAACGCTCGATCTTCGCTTCTCCGAGGCCGGTGATATCGACCAGTCCTTCGCGGTGACGCGGGCGGCGCTGAGCGAGTTCTCGCAGCGTACGGTCGTGAAGGATAACGTAGGCGGGGACGGCTTGCGTCTTCGCCATTTCCTGACGCCATGTGCGCAGCTTCTCGAACAATTGCTGATCGGCCGTATCCAGTTCGATGGCCTGCGACGACGCGTATCCGGCAAAGCGGCTCTTCTTGCTCGCTGTGGGACGCTGGCGTCGCAGCGACACGACCGTCTCACCCTTGAGCACCGGACGCGCCGCCGCATTGAGCGTGAGCGCCCCGTACTGGCTGCTGTCCGGCTCGATGATGCCGTGGGCGATCAACTGACGAAACACAGCCCGCCAGCCCTGATCGTCCATCTCGCCGCCCACCCCGAAGGTCGGCAGGCTTTCGTGGCCGAACTGGCGAATCTTGTCCGTGCTGCGCCCGCGCAGCAGGTCGACCAGATGGCCTGCGCCAAAGCGCTGGCCCGTGCGCAAGATCGCCGACAGCGCTTTTTGAGCCGCAATCGTGCCGTCGAAGACTTCCGGGGGATTCAGGCAGACGTCGCAGTTGCCGCATGGCTCGCTCGACTCGCCGAAGTACGACAGGAGTACCGTGCGGCGGCAGCGCGGGGCTTCGCAGTATCCGAGCAGCGCGTCGAGCTTCTGGCGCTCGATGCGCTTCTGTAGGTCCGGCGCGTTCGACTCGTCGATCCGGCTGCGGTGGACCACCACGTCGTTCAGGCCGTAGGTCATCCAGGCTTCGGCCGGTTCGCCGTCGCGCCCGGCGCGTCCCGTCTCCTGATAATAGGCTTCGAGGCTTTTGGGCAAGTCCAGATGGGCGACGAAGCGCACGTCCGGCTTGTCGATGCCCATGCCGAAAGCGACGGTCGCGGCCATGACCAGCCCTTCCTCGCGCAGGAAACGCTGCTGGTGCGTGCGGCGCACCTCGGCGTCCAGCCCCGCGTGATACGGCAGCGCGGGAATGCCTTGCGTTTCCAGCCACGCGGCAGTCTCTTCCACCTTCTTGCGCGACAGGCAGTAGACGATGCCCGCTTCGCCGCGATGCCGACTCAGAAAGGCCAGCAGCTGCTTGCGAGGGTTGTCGCGGTCGACGATTTCGTACCGGATATTCGGTCGGTCGAAGCTGGAGACGAACAGGCGCGCATCGGTCAGGCCGAGCCGCGTCTGAATATCCTCGCGGGTTGCGGCATCTGCCGTGGCCGTGAGCGCAATGCGCGGCACGCGCGGATAGCGCTCATGCAGCGCCGAGAGCTGGATGTACTCAGGACGGAAGTCGTGCCCCCATTGCGAGACGCAGTGAGCTTCGTCAATGGCGAACAACGCCAGTTGGCCACGTTCGTCGAGCCGGTCGAGCAAATTGAGGAAGCGGTCGGTCAGCAGCCGTTCGGGCGCGACGTACAGCAGATCGAGCTCGCCTCGCGCGGCGCGGCGTTCGATATCGACCGCTTCGTCGAAAGCGAGACTGGAATTCAGATAGGCAGCGCGGACCCCGGCCTGGAGCAGGGCGTCGACCTGATCCTGCATGAGGGCGATGAGCGGGGAGACGACGATACCGATGCCCGGGCGCAACAGCGCGGGGATCTGGTAGCAAAGTGACTTGCCGCCGCCCGTGGGCATGAGCACGAGTGCATCGCCCCCGTCGGCCACATGGTCGACGATGGCGGCCTGATCGCCACGGAATGCGTTATAGCCGAATACGGTACGGAGAACTTCGAGTGCGCTTGCCATGCGCTGGAGTATACCGGTTCCACCCGGCGTCCGGCGCGCCGACAGCCCCGGAAATCCGGCGTTAGGGCGATTTTTGGGGCGCGCTCCGAGTCCGCTTCGGACACGTCCCGACGGGACCGGCCGGTACGTTAGAATAGCGGTTTTCCCGCTGTCCCCGACTTACATGAGCGCACCGCACAAGCCCACCGGACCGATTCTGCGACGTCTGCTGGGCTATCTCCAGCCATATTGGCACATGGGCCTGCTGGCCGTTCTCGCCATGGCGCTGGTGGCGGCCACCGAAGCGGCCATCCCGGCAGTCCTCAAGCCGGTGCTCGACAAGGGCTTCTCGGGCGGCGATCCGTGGAAGCTCTGGTACGTCCCGGCCGCCGTGATCGGCCTGGCCGTGATCCGAGGGCTGGCGCAATATTCGGCCAACTACATGCTGTCGTGGGTCTCGAACCGCGTGCTGCTCGACTTGCGCGTGAAGATGTTCGAGCGCCTGCTGCACGCGCCGGCCGCCTACTACCAGCGAGAGACGACCAGCACGCTCATCAATGCGATTGTCTACGAAGTCAATCAAGTGCTAGGCGTGCTCACTACGGTGCTGATCACGCTCGTGCGCGATTCGCTGACCGTCGTCGGCCTGCTGGGGTATCTGTTCTATCTGAACTGGCGTCTGACGCTGGTCGTGGCCGTCATTCTGCCGCTGATCGGATGGCTGGTCGGCAAGATCAACCGCCGCCTGCGCCGTCTCAATCGTGAGCAGCAAACGCTGACCAACGCACTGTCGTATGTGGTCGAAGAGGCGGTCGGTGGCTACAAGGTCGTGAAGATCCACAACGGCGAAGAGTACGAGAAGAACCGCTTCGACAAGATGACCAGCGCGTTGCGCGGCTACGCCATGCGCGTGACGGTCTCGGGTGGTCTCGCGCAGCCGGTTACGCAGGCGCTGGCCTCGCTGGCGCTGGCCATCGTGATTACCGTCGCGATGATCGAGTCGTCGTCGGGCGAGATGACCGTGGGGGGGTTCACGGCGTTCGTCACGGCACTCCTGCTCGTCGTGTCCCCGCTCAAGCATCTGATGGACGTCAACCAGCCGCTGCAACGTGGCGTGACGGCCGCCGAGCTGATCTTCGAAGTGATGGACGTCGAAGTCGAGCCGGTCGGCGGCGAGCGCACGCTCGAACGTGCGAAGGGCCGTGTGACGTTCGATCAGGTCAGCTTCAACTACGGCGCGAGCGAGCGCCCGACGCTCGACAAGATTTCGCTGGAGGTCGCGCCGGGCGAGATGGTGGCGCTGGTCGGCCCCTCAGGCAGCGGCAAGACGACGATGGTCAATCTGGTGCCGCGCTTCTTCGATCCGACGGGCGGGCGCATTCTGCTCGACGACATTCCGCTCAACGATCTGCGTCTGGCCGATCTGCGCCGTCAGATTGCGTTTGTGAGTCAGGACGTTGTGCTGTTCAACGACACCATTGCCGCGAACGTCGCCTACGGTCAGGAAGTCGACGCCGAACGCGTGCAGGCAGCGCTGCGCGCCGCCAATCTGGCCGATGCAGTCGCCGCTATGCCCGATGGCGTGAACACGCTGGTGGGCGACAACGGCATGCGCCTGTCGGGCGGCCAGCGTCAGCGTCTGGCGATTGCCCGCGCGATCTACAAGGACGCACCGATCCTGATTCTGGACGAAGCAACGTCGGCACTGGATTCGGAATCAGAGCGTCATGTGCAGGCGGCGCTCGAAGTGTTGATGGAAGGCCGTACGACGCTGGTGATCGCGCACCGCCTGTCGACCATCGAACGCGCCGACCGTATTGTCGTGCTCGAACATGGCCGCATCGTGGAGCAGGGATCTCACCAGGCACTCGTGGCGCATAATGGTCTCTACGCCCATCTGCACCGCATTCAGTACGCGCAGCAGCAGGAAGCGTGACAACCGGGACGCCCGCCGGTGCCGTGTGCGCTGCGGGTGTCGGAACGTCATGCGCCGTCGCCCATTCGCCCGCCTTTGAGGAGACTATGATGAGTCAGCCGCCGATCAGTCGTTTTCCCGTGCCAGACCTCGCCGCGTTGCCGGACGATATCCGCGCGCGCATCGACGCGGTCCATGAGAAGGCTGGCTTCATCCCCAATGTCTTCCTCACACTGGCGCACCGTCCCGACGAATTTCGCGCATTTTTCGCATATCACGATGCCCTGATGCTCAAGGACGGCAATCTGAGCCAGGGCGAGCGCGAGATGATCGTGGTCGCCACCAGTGCGGCGAATCAATGTCTGTATTGTGTGGTCGCGCATGGTGCGCTGGTGCGCATCTACGAAAAGCAGCCGTTGCTGGCCGATCAGGTGGCCGTCAACTATCTGAAGGCGGACCTGACCGAACGCCAAAAGGCGATTCTGGCGTACGCGATGAAGGTCTGCGAGCGTTCGCATGAAGTGTGCGACGAGGACTACGCCACGCTGCGGCGCTACGGACTGAACGATGAGGATATCTGGGACATTGCGTCCATTACGGCGTTCTTCGGCATGTCCAACCGGATCGCCAATGCCATTTCCATGCGGCCTAACGACGAATTCTTCTTGATGGGGCGAGTGCCTCGCACCCGTTAAGGCTACTGCTCGTAAAACTTCGATACCTATGATCTTCGTGACTGGCGGCGCCGGATTTATCGGCGCAAATTTTGTTCTCGACTGGTTGGCGCTTCACGACGAACCGGTCGTGACCATCGACAAGCTCACCTACGCAGGCAATCTGGCGAATCTGGCAGGTCTGGAGCGTGACCCACGTCACCATTTCGCGCAGGTCGATATCTGCGACCGAGCCGCGCTCGACACGCTGTATGCCGAGCATCGCCCGCGCGCCGTGCTGCACTTCGCGGCGGAAAGCCACGTCGATCGCTCCATTCACGGCCCGGCCGATTTCGTTCAGACGAACATCGTCGGCACCTTCACGATGCTTGAAGCGGCCCGCGCCTATTGGGGATCGCTCGAAGGCCAGGCCCGCGACGACTTCCGTTTCCTGCACGTGTCGACGGATGAGGTCTACGGCTCGCTGAGTCCGACCGATCCGGCCTTTACCGAGACCACCCCGTACGCGCCGAACAGCCCGTATTCGGCCTCGAAGGCCGGTTCCGACCATCTCGTGCGCGCGTATCACCATACTTACGGTCTGCCGGTCCTCACGACCAACTGCTCGAATAACTACGGCCCGTACCAGTTCCCCGAGAAGCTGATTCCGCTGGTGATCGCCAATGCGCTCGCAGGCAAGCCGCTGCCGATTTACGGCGACGGCAGCAACGTGCGCGATTGGCTCTACGTTGGCGACCATTGCTCGGCCATTCGCGAAGTGCTTGCCAAGGGCGTCCTGGGCGAGGTCTACAACGTGGGTGGCTGGAACGAGCAGAACAATCTGTCGGTGGTCAAGCACCTGTGCACGCTGCTCGACGAGTTGTCACCGCGCGCCGATGGCAAGTCGTATGTCGATCAGATCACGTTCGTGACGGATCGCCCGGGACACGATCGCCGCTACGCCATCGATGCCCGCAAACTTGAGCGTGAACTGGGCTGGCGTCCGGCGCAAACGTTTGAGACCGGCATGCGCAAGACGGTGCAGTGGTATTTGGCCAATGGCGAATGGGTGCGTCAGGTGCAGTCGGGCGAGTACCAGCGCTGGATCGAAACGCATTATCAAAAGAATAATTGAGGTACGTATGAGCACCAAACGTAAAGGCATTATTCTTGCTGGCGGCTCCGGCACCCGCCTTTACCCGGCAACGCTGGCGATCTCCAAGCAGTTGCTGCCGGTCTACGACAAGCCGATGATTTATTACCCGCTCACGACGCTGATGCTGGCGGGTATCCGGGATATCCTGATCATCTCGACGCCTCAGGACACGCCGCGCTTTGAGCAACTGCTCGGCGACGGCAACCAGTGGGGACTGAATCTGCAGTACGCCGTGCAACCGTCCCCGGACGGTCTCGCGCAGGCGTTCCTGATCGGCGCGGACTTCATCGGCAACGATCCGTGCGCGCTGGTGCTGGGTGACAACCTGTTCTATGGGCACAATTTCGCCGGGCTGCTGCAGGCAGCGAACGCCCAGAGTGATGGGGCGTCGGTGTTTGCCTATCCGGTGCACGATCCGGAGCGCTACGGCGTGGTGACGTTCGACGAAAGCGGCAAGGCCATCGAACTCGTGGAAAAGCCGAAGGAGCCGAAGTCGCGCTACGCCGTGACGGGGCTGTATTTTTGCGACAACAACGTCATCGATATCGCGCGTTCGATCAAACCGTCGGCGCGTGGCGAACTGGAAATCACCGACGTCAATAACGAGTATCTGAAGCGCGGCAAGCTCAATGTCCAGATCATGGGACGCGGCTACGCCTGGCTGGATACGGGCACGCATGAGTCGATGCTCGAAGCGAGCACGTTCATTCAGACGATCGAGTCGCGACAGGGCCTGAAGGTCGCCTGCCCGGAAGAGATTGCTTACCGGAGCGGATGGATCGACGCGGCCGCCATCGAAAAACTGGCGCAGCCGCTGGCAAAGACGGGCTACGGTCAGTATCTCCTCTCGATGCTGCGTGAGCGGGTGTTCTGAGCACGCACGTCCCCGTTATTGACGCTTACCGGTACTCCAATATGCAAGTGATTCCCACCGCCATTCCGGCCGTTCGCGTGATCGAACCCAAGGTGTTCGGCGACTCGCGCGGTCATTTCTTCGAAAGTTTCAACCAGCGTAATTTCAACGACGGCCTTGGCGAGACGCTCACGTTCGTGCAGGACAATCAGTCGCGCTCGGTGCGCGGCGTGTTGCGCGGTCTGCACTATCAGGTCAAGCAGCCGCAAGGCAAGCTCGTCCGTGTGCTGCAAGGCGAGATCTATGACGTCGCCGTCGACATCCGCGAAGGATCACCGACGTTCGGCAAGTGGGTCGCCGAAGTGCTGAGCGCCGAGAACAAGCGGCAACTGTGGATTCCGGCGGGCTTCGCCCACGGTTTTGTGGTGACGTCGGAGACGGCCGAGGTGCTGTATAAGACCACCGACTACTGGGCGCCGCAGTTCGAGCGCTGCATCCGCTGGGACGATCCGACGCTCGCGATTCCCTGGCCGCTCGACGGCATTACGCCGGTCGTCTCGGACAAGGACAAGCAGGGCATGCTGTTCGCCGACTACACTCACGAAGACTGAGTTTCGCCCGCCACCCTGAGCACCCGCACGTACCGCAATCCCAGCGGGGCGAAGCGGGCGATCAGGGCATCGGCGACGGTCTGCGACGGCCCTTCGATGCCGCCGTAGCCCGCCGCCAAACTGTTCGAACCGTTCAGCCCTTCGACGATCACGTCGGCTTCCAACCCGTTGTTCAGATAGTGCAGCTTGACGTCGTTCAGGGCCAGCGCGTTGGCCCGGCACAGCAGTTCGGCCGCACCGACCACCACGGCACGTGCCGGCCACTGTTGTAGCGCGGTGCCCTTCGTGTCGCTTTCCGGATCGACGTGCACCAGCACGTCGAGAATCTGCGGTTCGTTCATGACTGCGGCCCGGGCCTGTTCGGCTAAGTAGTGCCCCTCCGAGACCGACAGCCTTGCGTCCACGAGAATATGGACGTCGACGACGATCTCATCGCCCATGCGTCGCGTACGCAGCATGTCGATGCCACGTACGCCCGGCGTGTCGAGCAGACGCTGGCGAATCGTGACGGTCGTGTCGTCGTCCACGCCGCGATCAATCAGGTCCTGCAAGGCGTTCCAGCCGAATTTCCACCCGGTGCGTCCGATCATCAGCCCGACGAGCGCTGCCGCGAGCGGATCGAGAATGCGGTAGCCCGCGAGGTTGCCGAGAATCCCGCACGCCACCACGAGCGACGACAGGGCGTCCGAGCGCGCGTGCCAGGCGTTGGCGACGAGCATCGCCGAGCGCACTCGTTGTGCCGCGCGCAACATGTAGCGGAAGAGTCCTTCCTTGCTGACGAGCACTATCACCGCTACGACCAGCGCGATGGTGTGCACCTCGGGAATGTCCTCGGGGTGGAGCAGACGCTCCACCCCGCGCCACAACATGCCCGCACCCACTACGAGCAGGATCACGCCCAGAAATAGCGACGCGGCGTTTTCGTAGCGGTTGTGCCCGTAAGGGTGATCGGCATCAGGTGCACGGGCGCTGCCGCGTGCGGCGGCGAGCACCACGAAATCGGAGACGATATCGGAGAGGGAGTGAATGCCGTCGGCGATCAGCGCCTGCGAGCGCGCGAAGATCCCGATGACGATCTGGGCGGTTGTCAGCACGACATTGACCCAGATGCTGACCCAGGTCGAATGGCGTGCGACGGCATGTTTGTCGAGCGCCTCGCTCGATGCCGCCAGGTTGTCGTAGTTCGAGTAGGGCATGGCCGGGGCGTGCTTGTGCGCACGACGAAATCGTATCGATTGCGTATTGTATTGCGGATGCCCAGGTTTTCTATGACAGCGGTTACATCAGAATGATGTCGTACTGCTCCTGATGGAACGACGATTCGACCTGAAGCGAGATCGGCTTGCCGATGAAGTCGATCAGCATCGCGAGGTGCTGCGACTCTTCTTCGAGGAACAGATCGACGACTTCCTGCGAGGCGATCAAACGGAACTCGCGCGGATTGAACTGGCGCGATTCGCGCAAAATCTCGCGCAGAATGTCGTAGCACAGCGTACGCGGCGTCTTGACCTGTCCCTTGCCCTGACACACCGCACACGGTTCGCACAGCACGTGCGCGAGCGATTCGCGCGTGCGCTTGCGGGTCATCTCCACCAGCCCCAACTGCGAGAAGCCGTTTACCGTGATGCGCGTGCGGTCGCGTGCGAGCGCTTTCTTCAATTCCGCGAGCACGGAGTCGCGATGGTCGGCGCTCTCCATGTCGATGAAGTCGATGATGATGATCCCGCCCAGATTGCGCAGCCGTAACTGGCGCGCAATCATCAGCGCCGCTTCCAGGTTGGTCTTGAAGATCGTGTCGTCGAAGTTGCGTGCACCGACGTAGCCGCCGGTGTTCACGTCGATGGTCGTCATCGCTTCGGTCTGGTCGATCATCAGATAGCCGCCGGACTTCAGATCGACGCGACGCGACAACGCGCGCTCGATTTCCGTCTCGACGTTGTACAGATCGAACAGCGGACGCTCGCCCGTGTAGTGCGTGAGCTTGCCAAGCACGGCAGGCGTGTAAGTCGCCGCAAACTCGGCCAGCTTCTGATACGTCTCCCGCGAGTCGACGAGGATCTTGCCCGTCTCTTCATGCACGAAGTCGCGCAGCACGCGTTGGGCCAGATTCAGATCTTGATACAGCAGCGCAGGGGCGGGCACGCGCGTGCTCTGCTCACCAATCGTCTGCCATGACTTGCGCAGGTAGGCGATGTCGTTGGCGAGTTCGGCGTCGGCTGCGTCTTCGGCAATGGTACGCACGATGAAGCCGCCTTTCTCATCAGCCGGCACGAGCGCCTGAATCTTGCTGCGCAGCGCCTCGCGCTCGGCTTCGCTCTCGATACGCTGCGAGATGCCGATGTGCGGCTCCTGCGGCAGATAGACGAGCGTGCGTCCGGCGATGCTGATTTGCGTCGACAGGCGAGCGCCCTTCGTGCCGATCGGGTCCTTGATGACCTGCACCATCAGCGTCTGCCCTTCGAAAACCGTCTTCTCGATGGGCGGCTGCGGATGCGGCACGGACGTGTCGTTATTCGTGCGCGGATGCCAGATATCGGCCACATGCAGGAACGCCGCGCGCTCCAGCCCGATATCGATGAAGGCCGACTGCATGCCCGGGAGCACGCGCACGACCTTACCCAGATAGATGTTGCCGACCAGACCGCGCGAGAGCGTGCGCTCGATGTGCAGTTCCTGCACAGCGCCGAGCTGCATAAGCGCCACACGGGTTTCCTGTGGCGTGATATTGACCAGAATGTCTTCGTTCATAAATTGTCGACCAGACTCGAAATGCGCGGGGCTAGGTAGCGTTAGAAGTCGACGCCCGCCTGACGCAGCAGCGCGGCGGTTTCGCAAAGCGGCAGTCCCATGATGCCGGAGTAGCTGCCGTCGATACGCATCACAAACTCGGCGGCCTTCCCCTGAATACCATAAGCGCCCGCCTTGCCTTTCGGTTCTCCCGAGGCGACGTAACGCTCGATCTCCTCGCGGCGCAACGGCCGGAACCACACGTGCGAGATGTTGACCGCCTGATGGATCTGTCCGTCGGCACAGACCGCTACGGCGGTGAGCACACGGTGACGGGTGCCTGACAGACGGGCGAGTACGGCGCAGGCGTCGGCGTCGTCGAACGGTTTGCCGAGGATGGTGCCGTCGAGACAGACGGTCGTGTCGGCCGTCAGGATCGGCGCGCCGGGCAGTCCGGCGCGCGCCAGACGGGCCACCGCCGCTTCGGCCTTGGCGCGCGTGACGCGCTGCACATAGTCGTCGGGCGGCTCCCCAGGCAGCACGGCTTCGAGTGCTTCGGCGTCCTCGTCGGCATGGGGTAGCAGCAACTCGAAACGAACGCCGAGCTGTTGCAGCAGTTCCTGACGGCGGGGGCTTTGCGAAGCGAGATAAATGTACGGCATGGCGGCTTGGCTTGAATTCGTCCAGCCCGGCACACGGCTTTGCAGAAAATTGCAGCGCGCGCACCGGGCCGCTGGATGGGCTGGGCGAGGGGAACGTCCTATTATGCCGCCTTGCGACCCCGCCCGCCACCATGGGGCAGCGACCGGCGGGTGCCGTTTTTCAAGGGAATTGCGCGCGGTAGGGGGCTTTCGGGCGCGGTAGGGGCGGTGGGGACGTCCGCGACGTCCCCACCGCCCTTCACCGCTCAGAGGTCGGCGAGGAAGTCCGCGCCGATCAGGTCGATGCGGTCGGTGCAGATGGCGTCCACGCCCCATGCGGCCAGTTCGCGGGCACGCGCCGGCTCGTTGACCGTGTAGACGAGCATATGCAGCCCGGCGGCTTTGATCTCGGCGACCTGCGGGCCGTCGAGATGCTTATGGCTCGCGTGCAGCGTGACGGTGCCCAACTTGCGCGCGTCGTCGCGCCAGTGGGCCGGTACGGCCTCGTACAGCATGCCGCACGGCAGTTCCGGCACGGCAGCGGCCGCCGCTTCGAGCGCCTCATAGGAGAACGAGGAGAGCAACGGCGGCTGGGCCTGACCGGCCCACAGCGCCTTGACCGCCTGCGCCACCAACGTGCCCGTCTCGGCTTCACGCCCCGGGCACGGCTTGATCTCGACGTTCGCCGCGAGTCCCAGCGCCTGACAACGCTCGGCCACCTGCGCCAGCGTCGGCATCGTCTGGCCTGCAAAGCGGCCGTCCGCGCCGAACCAGCTACCGGCGTCCAGCTTCTCAATTTCGGCGTACGTCATCTGCGCCGCCGCGCCGTGACCGTTGCTGGTGCGATCGACGGTGTCGTCGTGCAGCAGAAAGACGACGTTATCCGCCGAGAGCTTGGCGTCGAACTCGACCATGCGCAGGCCGAGCGATGCACCCATCTCGAAGGCGGCGAGCGTGTTCTCCGGTGCGAGCTTGCCGCCGCCGCGATGCGAGACGATGCGCGGATACGGCCAGTCGCGCCACAAATGGGCGGTTGCCGGGTCTGAGGTCGCGCTGCTCATGCTTCCACCCGCTTGCCCGTCGACGGATCGAACAGGTGCAGCGCCTTGGCGGAAATCGCCAGTGGCATGACGGAACCCGCCGCCGGGCGCAGCTCGTGCGGCAGACGCACCGTCACGTTTTGCTCGCCCCAGCGGCCGTGCAGCAGATTGTCCGCGCCGAGCAGTTCGAGTTGATCGACGTTGATGCTGGTTTGTGCGGCGAACGCGCCCAGCCCATTCTGCTGTTCGGCGGGCACCAGATGTTCCGGACGCACGCCAAGCACCAGTTCGCGCCCTGCGTGGGCCATGCTCGTCGGCGGCAGACGCAGCGCCGGGCCGCCGTCGACTTCGAACGTACGGCCTTCCGCATCGACCCGGCCCTTGAGCAGATTCATGGCGGGCGAGCCCATGAAACTCGCCACGAACAACGATGCCGGACGCTCGTAGACGTCGGTCGGCGTGCCGATCTGCTCGGCGTAGCCCTTGTTCATGACGATCACGCGATCGGCCAGCGTCATGGCTTCGACCTGGTCGTGCGTGACGTACAGGCTCGTCGTCTTCAGGCGTTTGTGTAGACGCTGAATTTCCAGGCGCATTTGCACGCGCAGCTTGGCGTCGAGGTTCGAGAGGGGTTCGTCGAACAGGAACACAGCCGGTTCGCGCACGATGGCACGGCCCATGGCCACGCGCTGACGCTGACCGCCCGAGAGTTCACGCGGCTTGCGCGCGAGCAGGGGTTCGAGTTCCAGAATACGCGCCGCCGCGAGCACGCGCTCTTCGATAGCCTTCTTGTCGATGCCGCGAATCTTCAGGCCGTACGACATGTTCTGACGCACGTCCATGTGCGGATACAGCGCGTAGTTCTGGAACACCATCGCAATGTTGCGATCCTTCGGCTCCAGTTGATTGACGACCTGCGAGCCGATCAGAATGCTGCCTTCGCTCACCGATTCGAGGCCGGCGACCATGCGCAGCAGTGTCGACTTGCCGCAGCCCGACGGGCCGACGATGACCACGAACTCGCCGTCTTCGATGTCGATGTCGACACCGTGCAGCACGTAGTTGTTCTGGTCGTAGGTTTTCTTGACGCTATGGAGTTTGAGATTTGCCATGATTACTTTTCCGAATCGACCAGACCGCGCACGAACCAGCGTTGCATCAGCAGCACCACCGCGAGCGGTGGCAGCATGGCGAGCAACGTAGCGCTCATGACGAGTTGCCATTGGGTAGCGGTGTCGCCGCTGCCGATCATGCTCTTGATACCCACGACTGCCGTGGTCATTTCCGGTGCGTTGGTCACCAGAATCGGCCACAGGTACTGATTCCAGCCATAGATGAAGGTGATGACGAACAGCGCCGCGATGTTCGTCTTCGACAGCGGCAGGACCACGTCGAAGAAGAAGCGCATCGGCCCTGCGCCGTCGATGCGTGCGGCTTCGACGAGTTCGTCCGGCAGCGTCATGAAGAACTGACGGAACAGGAACGTGGCCGTGGCCGAGGCGATCAGCGGGATCGTCAGACCGGCGTAGCTGTTGATGAGCCCGAGGCTCGAAATCACCTGCACCGTCGGGAAAATCCGCACTTCGACCGGCAGCATCAGCGTGACGAAGATGAGCCAGAAGAACAGATTACGCAGCGGGAAGCGGAAATACACGATGGCGAAGGCCGACAGGATCGACACCGAAATCTTGCCGATCGTGACGACCAGCGCCATGAACAGACTATTGCCGAGCATCAGTCCGAAGGGCATGGCAGCGTTGCCGGTGCCCGCGCTCCACACTGTCGAGAAGTTCTCGAACAGATGCGAGCTCGGAATGAGCGACAGGGGAACGTTGAAGACTTCGCTCTCGTTCATGGTGGCGGCGACGAACGCCACGTAGAGCGGGAAGACCACCAGCAGCACGCCGATTATCAGCATGACGTGGCAGAAGATATCCAGGCCGCGACGGTTCTCGATCATGCGTATTGCACCTTGCGTTCGATGAAGCGGAACTGCACGACCGTGAGCACGATGACGATGACCATCAGCACCACCGACTGGGCAGCCGAGCTGCCGAGGTCGAGCCCCTTGAAGCCTTCCGAGTAGATCTTGTAGATCAGCGTCATGGTCGACTGACCCGGACCGCCGCCCGTGGCCGCATCGATCACCGGGAAGGTGTCGAAGAACGAGTACACGAGGTTGACCACGAGCAGGAAGAACGTCGTCGGCGAAATCAGCGGCAGCACCAGCCCGAAGAAGCGACGGATCGGGCCTGCACCGTCGATCGCGGCGGCTTCCACGAGCGAGCGCGGAATCGCCTGCAACCCGGCGTAGAAGAACAGGAAGTTGTAGCTGACCTGCTTCCAGATCGAGGCGAGTACGACGAGGAACATCGCCTGCCCGCCGTTGAGCGCGTGGTTCCACTCGATGCCGACCTTCGCCAGGCCGTAGGTGACCAGACCGATACTCGGGTTGAAGAGGAACGCCCACAGCACGGCGGCAATGGCCGGTGCCACGGCGTACGGCCAGATCAGCAGCGTCTGGTAGAGGCGCTTGCCGCGCGTGACCCGGTCGGCCATCGCCGCAAGTAACAGCGAGATGACCAGTCCGCAGACGGTGACCAGCCCGCTGAAAATCATCGTCGTGCGAAACGACGCGAGATAGAGCGAATCGCCCCACAGCGAGGTGAAGTTGTCGAGCCCGACGAACTCGCTCGACAGGCCGAAGGCGTCTTGCGTCGATGTCGATTGCCACAGGGCCTCGCCCGCGGGCCAGAGGAAGAACAGGGCAGTGATGATGAGCTGCGGCGCGACAAGCGCGTAGGGCAGCCAGCCGGTGCCGAAGCGGGGACGTTCTCTGGAGGTATGCGCCATAACGTAGTGACCGAAAAAAACCAAACCGGCCCGCGTATCACGCGAGCCGGGGTGGCGTCATTGTAACGTCACGATTCCCCCCGCAAATGCAGGAAAAGCCCCCGCATTGCGTGCGTCATCGTGCGTTCACCGAACGTTGAGGGCGACTTAGCTGCCTTGCTTTGCGAAGCGAGCCAGAAGGTCGTTGCCACGTTCCACTGCCTTGTCGAGCGCGGCTTTAGGCGTTTGCTTGCCGCTCCACACGCCTTCGAGTTCCTCGTCGACCACCGTACGAATCTGCGGCATGTTGCCCAGACGCAGACCGCGCGTGTACGGCAGCGGGTCCTTGTTGAGCATCTGCTTGATGGCCGTGTCGGCGCCCGGGTTCTTCGCGTAGAAGCCTTGCTTTTCCGTCAGTTCGTAAGCGGCCTTGGTGACCGGCAGGTAACCGGTGTCCTGGTGCCACTTAGCAGCCACGGCCGGCGAAGCGAGGTAGTTCAGGAACTTTGCCACGCCCTTGTACTCGGTGGCCGACTTGCCGGCGAGCACCCACAGGCTGGCGCCACCGATGATGGCGTTCTGCGGCGCACCCTTCACGTCTGCGTCGTACGGCATCATGCCCACGCCGTAGCTGAACTTGGCGTACTTGCCGATGTTGGCGAGCGCGCCCGACGTCGTCATGGCGATACCGCAGTCGCCGCTGTAGAACTTCGAGGTCACTTCATCCTTACGGCCCACGTACGTGAACGTACCGTTCTTTGCCATGTCGGCCAGGAACTGGATGTGCTTGACCTGTTGCGGGCCATTGAACTCAAGCTTGGCGTCGAGGCCGCCGAAGCCGTTATCCTTCGTCGCGTACGGCAGGGCGTGCCAGGCGCTGTAGTTCTCAAGCTGCGTCCAGCCTTGCCAGCCCATCGTGAAACCGCACGACATGCCCGAAGCTTTCAGCTTCGCGGCGGCGGTGTTCACGTCGGCCCAGGTCTTCGGCGGGGTGTTCGGATCGAGGCCGGCCTTCTTGAAGGCGTCCTTGTTGTAGTACAGCACCGGCGTCGAGCTGTTGAACGGCATCGAGATCAGGTGGTTGGTCTTGCTGTCGGCGTAGTAACCGGCGATGGCGGGCACGAAGGCCTTTTCGTCGAACGGCTCACCGGCGTCCTTCATGACTTGCCACACGGGCTTTACGGCCTTCTTGGCACCGATCATCGTGGCGGTGCCCACTTCGTACACCTGAAGAATGGCCGGTGCATTGCCGGCGCGGAAGGCGGCGATCCCTGCGGCCAGCCCCTGCTCGTAGTTGCCCTTGTAGATCGGGACAATCTTGTAGTCGCTTTGCGATGCGTTGAAGTCGGCAGCGATCTGGTTGACGCGATCGCCGAGGGCCGATTCCATCGAATGCCAGAATTGGATTTCCGTGGCGGCCAGGGCCGACGTGCTCATGCCGAGTGCCAGGGCGGCGCCAACGCCAGCGAGGGCGAACGTGCGCAGGGAAGGTTGCTTCATGCCAATCTCCGGGGGTTCACGAGAAGTCAAGGGTCTGATTGTGTGAGTGGACCCTACTTGTTCGCGGTGCGAACTGTAGCGCCGCGTAGACTAACACGTCACCGTGTTATTTCCATTCGCACTGCACAATGCGTGTTGCACGCGAGTGCAACGGGGGGATTGACACGCCGCGAAGTGCCACGGCCAGCAAGGCCTGGCGCGGCATCGAGGGTCCGGCACAACGTTGCGTTGCACCGCAAAATGCGTTGGTGACTTATGGATGACTTATTTTTTTGTCATACAAGGATGGTGGACATAACGTCGGATGACGCGCCGCCCCGTCGACAGAATGCCGTCAGACCCGATGATAGGGGTGATTGGCGTTGATGCTCCACGCGCGGTAGAGCTGTTCGGCGAGCAGCACGCGCACCATGCCGTGCGGCAGGGTGAGGCTGGACAGGCGGATGAGGGTGTCGGCGCGCGACTTGAGGGTCGGGTCGAGCCCGTCGGCGCCGCCGATCACGAAGGCCACGTCGCGCCCGTCCTGTTGCCAGACGGTGAGCGACTGGGCCAGACGCATGGTGGTGAGATCCTGCCCGCGTTCGTCCAGACAGACGAGACGACAGCCGCGCGGCAGCGCCGCGTCGATGCGTTGCGCTTCGGCGGCCATGACCGTCTCGGCGGTGCGGGAGTTGGAGCGCTGCTCCGGCTTGATTTCCTTGAGTTCGATGCGCAGCTCGGGCGGCATGCGCTTGGCGTACTCGGCGAAGGCGGTCTCGATCCAGCCGGGCATCTTATGCCCGACTGCGAGAATGAACAGACGCATGTCGGCAGGATCGCGTACGGCGTCTTACTTGCTGGTCTTGCGACGGGCCGGTGCCGGGGTGGCAGCGGGCGCGTCTTCCTCGTCTTCGTCTTCCGCGCTGGCCTTCGCACCGGCCTTGGTGCCGGCGGCCTTCAGGCGGACGGGCTTCTCGCCCCAGATTTCTTCGAGGTTGTAGTACTGGCGCAGGGCCGGTTGCATGATGTGCACGATGGCGTCGCCCGTGTCGACCAGCACCCATTCGCCCACGTCTTCGCCTTCCATGCTGACGATGTCGCCGCCGGCGGCTTTGACCTTGTCGCGCACGCTTGCGGCCAGTGCCTTGGTCTGGCGGTTGGACGTGCCGCTCGCGATGATCACGCGCTCGAACAGGGCGGTGAGGTGTTCGGTGTTGAACACCTTGATGTCCTGGGCCTTGACGTCTTCGAGGGCGTCGACAATCAGGCGCTGAAGTTTACGAATATCCATAGTGCGTCTATTTGGTGAAACAGGGGTGCGAGATAGCGGCCCGGCAATTGCCGTGGGGCCGTCAGGCGCGGTACAGGTGTTGCGTGCGGATGTACTGCCACACGGGTTCGGGCAGGTTTGCCGGGGGTGTGACGGTGTCTCGCGCGTGCGCCAGCATGGCGCGCAACTCGGTGGCGGAGATGTCGACGGCCAGTGAGTCGTCGATCAGGATGCCGCCGCATGGCGTGGATTGTACCCCGAGCGCGGACTTTTCCCGTTGAACGAAGACCGGGCGCAGTTCCGGGGACGCCGCATCAAGACTGAAACCGGGCCGCGCCGCCGCACAGACATGGGCGTAATCGAACAGTTCGCGCCACGCATGCCAGGTGTCGAGCCGCACCAGTTGGTCCGAGCCGATGAGCAGAGAGAGCGACGCGTCGGGCCCGGCGTCCTGCCGCATTTCCCGTAGGGTATCGACGGTGTAGCTCGGCCCGGCGCGTTCGATCTCGCGCGTGCTGACGATCACCTGCGTCGACGGATGGGTGACGGCCAACTCGGCAGCCAGCCCCTGTGCGGCAAGCCGGGTCATGGCCAGCCGGTGCTCGGCGGCCGTGCTGCCTTGCTTCTGCGGCTGTTGCCCGGCGGGCATCAGCACCAGTTCGTCCAGCGCCAGCGTGCGCGCGAACAATGCGCCGAGCGCGAGATGCCCGGTGTGAATCGGATCGAACGTGCCGCCGAGCACGCCGATACGTTTGCGCGTTGGGTGGCACGGAGTGGCCGGGTTGCCTTGTGCTGCAGGAGAGGTGACGGTCATGCGCGCAGAGCCTTTACACCCACTCGCGGCGCACGAGGAAGTCGGTGTAGAGCTTTTCTTCGGGCGTGCCCGGCTCCGGCTTCCAGTCGTAGTGCCATTTCACGATCGGGGGCATCGACATCAGAATCGACTCGGTGCGCCCGCCCGATTGCAGGCCGAAGTGCGTGCCACGATCCCAGACCAGGTTGAATTCGACGTAGCGGCCGCGGCGATGCGCCTGAAAATCGCGTTCGCGTTCGCCATAAGGCATGCCACGACGGCGCTCGACGATGGGCACATACGCGTCGAGGAACGCATCGCCCACGCTTTGCATGACCGCGAAGCCGGTGTCGAAGCCGCCACCGGAGAAGTCGTCGAAGAAGATGCCGCCGATGCCGCGCGGTTCCTGACGATGCTTCAGATAGAAGTACTCGTCGCACCACGTCTTGAAGCGCGGATACCACGTGGTGTCGAACGGATCGAGCGCGTTCTTGCACGTCTGATGGAAGTGCCGACAGTCTTCTTCGTGCGCGTAGTACGGCGTGAGATCCATGCCGCCGCCGAACCAGAACGCCGGCAACTCGCCGGGCGCGGTGGCAATCAGAATGCGCACGTTGAAGTGCACCGTGGGGCAGTACGGATTACGCGGATGCAGGACCAGCGAGACGCCGAGCGCTTCGAAGCCGCGTCCGGCCAGCTCTGGCCGCGAGGCGCTGGCCGACGCGGGCAGCTTGTCGCCGATCACATGAGAGAAGTTGACGCCGCCGCGCTCGAAGAAGTCACCGTCGTCGAGTACGCGGGTGCGCCCATCGCCACGCAGCGCGCCATCGGCGGGACGCTGCCAGTCGTCGACGACGAAGCGTTTGCCGTCCAGGCGCTCCAGCGTCTCGACAATGCGGTCCTGAAGCCCGAGAAGATACGTGCGTACCGCGCCCGTGTCCGGCGCCGGTGCGGTGTCTTGCGCTGTCATTCTGTGACGTCCCTTGCGTGGTCTGTGTATGCAAATTGCGGTTTTATCCGCGATTGTACCGGCACGAGGGCAGACGCGGGCAGGCGGCACCGCGTGCCGGTGCCGCCCGAATGACCTGAATCAAACGAGGGTGCGCCCGCGTTTCAGGGCGCTGGCGCGTTCGGAAGTGTCCCTGCGGGGGCCGTGCCACCCGCGCCCGGAACGATTGGCGGCACAGCGCTGGTGCCGCTGACCGCCGGTCCGGCCGCGCCCGGCGCAGGCATCAGGATCTGCCGTGTGGCGGGCACCGGCCAGTGGGCCGTGCCGCCGACCTCGGCAATCGCCTTGTTGGTGTCGAAGTAGACCTGCCAGTAGTCGCGGTTGTGGCAGTAAGGGCGCACCGCGAGCACCGGCCCGGACGGATTGAACTCGAGAATCTCGACGTCCACGCCCGGCTTTTCGACCACGTTGGGAATCTGCGCGACGCGTGCCTTCAGGCGATCCACGGCGTCCTGCAGGTCGACCGTATGCGCGAGCTGTGCCGTGAGGTCCACGCGTCGGAAGGCGTTGGCGTCGTACACGGTGATGTTGTCGCCGAATACCTTCGTGTTGCCGACGTACACGCGCAGGTTGTCCGGCGTCGTGAGTGTGGTGACGAACAGCCCGATCTCGTCGACCACGCCCGTCACGCCGCCTGCGCTGATCATGTCGCCCGACTTGAACGGACGCAGCACGATGAGGAAGATGCCCGACGCGAAATTCGACAGCAGTCCGGACCAGGCGGCCCCGATGGCGATACCGGCAGCGGCGAGTAGGGCAGCGAACGATGTTGTTTCGATGCCGCAGACACTAAGAATGGTAAGAATCAGCGCGATACGCAAGGCAATGCGCATCGTCGATTCGGTATAGCGAACGAGGGTGGGATCGATGTGGCGGCGATTCATCGCGCTGCGAACGAACCGCGCCAGCAGATTGATGACGATGCCACCGACGATCCAGATGACGACGGCCATCGCGATTTTCAGGCCGAACGGCACCAGATAATCGTTGACCAGCTTATCGAGGTCGAACATGTAAGTCTCCGTCGAGCAAGGGTCTGTCGGGAAAACTGCATGAATGCCGCCGGGGCTGGCCGGCCGCGCGCTCTCGGGGTAAACCTTCGATGTCACGCGACGCCAGCGTGCCAATTTGGCCAGCGCTTGTCAATCGCGGGGGAATGAAGATGTGAGGCGGCCCATTGAGGGGGCGTGGGGAGGGTGGTGCAGCGTGCGATGCCAACGCCTGCGTCAAAAGACAACGGCCCGGGGAACGCGAGGTTCCCCGGGCCGTGGCGAAACGATCCGGCGTAAGTAAGCTAACGGCCGGATGCTGGCAACTTATTCCGGCTTGCGCGCGAGTGCGCGATTGCCGATGTCGTGGCGATATTGCATGCCGTCGAAGTTGATCTGATTGACGGTCTGGTACGCCACGCTCTGCGCGCCGCGCACCGTGTCGGACAGGCCGACCACGCACAGCACACGTCCGCCCGTGACCTTGAGCACGTTGTCTTCGAGCTCTGTGCCCGCGTGGAACGTCACGCATTCGTCGGTCTCCGCCGGGACTTCCGAAATACGGTCGCCCTTGCGCGGCGTGTCCGGGTAGCCGTGCGCGGCGAGCACCACGCCCAGCGCATAACGACGATCCCAGTCGAGTTCGATCTTGTCGAGCGTGCCCGCAATCGCGTGCTCGACCACCACCGAGAAGTCGCCCTTCAGACGCGCCATGATCGGCTGCGTTTCCGGGTCGCCCATACGGCAGTTGAATTCGAGCGTCTTGACGTTACCGTCGGCGTCGATCATCAGACCGGCGTAGAGGAAGCCCGTGAAGCGAATGCCGTCGGTCTCCATACCGCGCACCGTCGGCATGATGATCTCGCGCATCACCTTCGCGTGAATCTGCGGCGTGACGATCGGCGCGGGCGAGTAAGCGCCCATGCCGCCCGTGTTCGGGCCCTGATCGTTATCCAGCAGACGCTTGTGATCCTGCGACGTGGCCAGCGGCAGTACGTTCTTGCCATCGACCATCACGATGAAGCTGGCTTCTTCGCCTTGCAGGAATTCCTCGATCACCACGCGCGCACCGGCATCGCCGAGCTTGTTGTCCGCGAGCATCATGTCGACGGCGTTGTGCGCTTCTTCCAGCGACATCGCCACGACCACACCCTTACCGGCGGCCAGACCGTCGGCCTTGATGACGATCGGCGCGCCCTTGGCGTCGATGTAGGCGTGAGCGGCGGCTGCGTCGGCAAACGTTTCGTAATCGGCAGTCGGAATGCCGTGGCGCTTCATGAACGCCTTGGCGAAGTCCTTCGACGATTCGAGCTGCGCGGCTTCCTTCGTCGGTCCGAAGATCTTCAAGCCACGGGCGCGGAAGATGTTGACGATACCGGCGGCGAGCGGCGTTTCCGGGCCGACGACCGTGAGCGCGATGCCTTCGCGTGCGGCGAATTCGGCGAGCACGTTCGGATCGCTGATCGGCACGTTGCGCAGACGCTCGTCGAGCGCCGTGCCGCCGTTACCCGGTGCGACATAGACCAGTTGAATACGCGGCGATTGGGCAAGCTTCCACGCGAGCGCGTGTTCGCGGCCGCCCGAGCCGACAACCATAATCTTCATACTTATTCCCCGATGACGGCGTTGGTGAACACTTCCTGCACGTCGTCGAGGTTTTCGAGCGCGTCGAGCAGCTTTTGCATCTTCACGGCGTCGTCGCCGGTGAATTCCACTTCGGTTTGCGGCTTCATCGTCACTTCGGCGACTTCTGCCTTCAGGCCAGCGGCTTCGAGCTTGTCTTTGACGGACTGGAAGTCGTTGGGCGGGCAAACCACTTCGAAGCTGCCGTCTTCATTGGTGATGACGTCGTCCGCACCGGCGTCGAGCGCCACTTCCATGAGCTTGTCTTCCGGGGTATCCGGCGAGAACAGGAACTGACCGCAGTGCGTGAAGAGGAAGGCGACCGAGCCGTCGGTGCCCATGTTGCCGCCGAACTTCGAGAAGGCGTGACGCACTTCGGCCACCGTGCGCACACGGTTGTCCGTCATGGTGTCGACGATCACGGCCGCGCCGTTGATGCCATAGCCTTCGTAGCGGATTTCTTCGTAGTTCGCGCCGTCCAGACCGCCCACGCCGCGATCGATCGCGCGCTTGACGTTGTCCTTGGGCATGTTCGCGTCGGCAGCCTTTTCGACGGCCAGACGCAGGCGCGGGTTGCTGTCGGCGTCACCGCCGCCCAGACGGGCCGCGACCGTGATTTCCTTGATCAGACGTGTCCAGACTTTACCGCGCTTGGCATCTGCCGCAGCCTTCTTGTGCTTGATGTTGGCCCATTTGCTATGACCCGCCATGAATTTCTCCGTCGTGCCGCGCTGAGCGGCGAAGTATGCTCTGCCAGCCTGCGCAGTCCGGCGCGGCCAACCTTTGAAACGGGAGCGCCCGCCACCATGGGGGTCGCGGGCGCCGATTGCCTCGCCGCCCCGTCGTCTCGCACGGATCCTGTCGATCACGTGGGGCATTTCGGGGCGGTGCAGTCCGAGCGGCAACCTGTGCCGCTATAATCGGAGGCAATTTTATCATGCCGCCGCACCGTGCCACGGGTGTTTGCTGCGCCGTGTCACGAGCCACGCCGCGTCTACCGCAGAGGTCGCTCATGCCCAAGAAGCCCGTGCCGTCGCAAGCGTCGTTCACCGCGACCCCAGCCGTCGCCCCCGCGTCGGCCGCTCCCGTCTCACCCGTCGCAACATCCACTGTGTCAGCGAGTTCCGCTCACGAGTCCGGCGAAGGGCTGGTGATAGCGCGCAACGCACAGCACCTGCTCGGCCTGCTGCCCGCGATGGGCAACCGCCACGGGCTCATCACCGGTGCGACCGGCACCGGCAAGACCGTCACCCTGCAAGTCATCGCCCAAGCGTTTTCGGACATTGGCGTGCCCGTCTTTATGGCGGACGTCAAAGGCGACCTGACGGGCATCACGCAGCCCGGCGTCGAGACGCCCAAGCTCAAGGAGCGCATCGCCAACCTCGGCTTCGACACCCCCGACTGGCACGGCAGCCCTGCCACGCTGTGGGACGTCTTCGGCGAGCAGGGCCACCCGGTGCGCGCCACCATCTCCGATTTGGGACCGCTCCTGCTCTCTCGCCTGCTGGGCCTGAACGAGACGCAGACCGGTGTGCTCAACCTCGTCTTCAAAATCGCCGACGATAACGGTCTGCTGCTGCTCGACAGCAAGGACCTGCGCGCCATGCTTCAGCATGTGGGCGACAACGCGTCGAACTTCACCACGCAGTACGGCAATATCTCGGCCGCGTCGGTCGGGGCGATCCAGCGCGGGTTGCTCACGCTGGAGCAACAGGGCGCAGACAAGTTCTTCGGCGAGCCGATGCTCAACATCGAAGACTTCATGCAGACGGACGCGCAGGGACGCGGCATCGTCAACATTCTCGCGGCGGACAAGCTCCTGGCCGCCCCGCGCATCTATGCCACGTTCCTGTTGTGGCTGCTCGCTGAGCTGTTCGAGCGCCTGCCGGAAGTGGGCGACCCCGATAAACCCAAACTCGTCTTCTTCTTCGACGAGGCGCATCTGCTATTCAACGAAGCGCCGAAGCCCTTGCTCGAACGCATCGAGCAGATGGTCCGGTTGATTCGCTCGAAGGGTGTCGGTGTGTACTTCGTGACGCAGAACCCGGTCGACGTGCCGGACACGGTGCTCGGCCAGTTGGGTAACCGCGTGCAGCATGCGTTGCGCGCCTATTCGCCGCGCGACCAGAAGGCGGTGAAGGTCGCTGCGCAGACAATGCGCGCCAATCCGTCGCTCGACATCGAGACGGTGATCGGCGAACTGGGTGTCGGTGAGGCACTTGTGTCGCTGCTCGACGAAAAGGGACGTCCGGCCATCACGGAGCGTGCCTACATCTCGCCGCCGGCGTCACGTATCGGGCCGATCACGCCGCAGGAGCGCGCTGCGTTGATGGCCAGTTCGCTCGTTGCGGGCGTGTACGAAAACGCCGTCGACCGGGAGTCGGCTTACGAGAAGCTTGTGGGGCGCACGGACTCACGCCAGCCGGACGGCACGCCGACGCCTTCGGGCGGCGCACCCGCCGGAACCGGTGGAGGCGGTGGCTGGCTCGACTCCCTCGGCGGTCTGCTGGGCGGTAGCGGGTCGCGCAGCAAGGACTCGCCCGTCGAAGCGATGGTCAAGAGCACGATGCGCACCGTCGGCAGTCAGCTCGGACGCGAAATCGTGCGCGGCGTGCTGGGCAGCATTCTGGGCGGCAACAAGCGCCGGTAAGGCTGATACTGACGCGGATGCGGGCGTGCAGTGCGCGCCCGCGTTCTCTCGCCTCTCGCGTCTTCTTTGCCCGTGTTGCAGATCCGGTTCCGGTCAAACAATAAAAGGTCGCTCACTCGCCGATGTCCCTCAAATCTTCGCTGGAGCCGGTGCGAACCGGCGTGGCACACGACCCGCTGTGGCTGCGCGCCGCACCGCTCATCTTCCTGTTCCTGTGGTCCGTCGGTTTCACCGTCGCCAAGATCGGTCTGGAGTACGCCGATCCGCTGACCTTTCTGGCGTTGCGTTACGGGCTGGTGCTCGTGGTGCTGGCACCGCTGGCGGTCGTCATGCGCCCGCCTTTGCCGAAGACGGCGGCCGCATGGGGCCATCTCATCGTCATCGGCCTGTTGATTCAGGCGCTGTATTTCAGCATGACGTATCTGGCGCTGCGACTCGGCGTGTCGGCGGGGAGTGTGGCGCTGATCACGTCGCTGCAACCGATTCTCGTGGCGCTGGCGGTACCGCACCTGGTGGGCGAGCGCGTGAGCGGGCTGAACTGGATCGGGCTCGGTCTGGGGCTGGCGGGGGCGGCGCTGGTGATCGTGGCGCGCTCGGCCGTGGAGGCGACGTCGGCCGTCGGGCTGCTATTGACGTTCGTGGCGCTCGGCGCGATTACGTGCGGCACGCTGTACGAAAAGCGCTTCGGTGTGGGCCAGCACCCGGTGACCTCGAATCTGGTGCAGTACTTCGTCGGGTTCGCGGCGACGCTGCCGCTTGCGTGGTGGCTCGAACCGATGCACGTCGCGTGGACGTGGCAACTCGGTCTGACGCTCGTCTATCTGGTGATCGGCAACTCGATTATCGCGATCTCGTTGCTGCTGGCGATGATCCGGCGCGGCGAGGCGTCGCGCGTGTCGGCGCTGTTCTTCCTCGTGCCGCCCTCGGCGGCGCTCGCGGCGTGGCTCATGGTCGGGGAACATATGCCGCCGCTGGCGTGGGCGGGGATGGTGCTGGCGGCCATCGGCGTGGCGCTGGCTACGCGACGCAAGGCGGCATAAGGCGGCATAAGGCAGACGCAGCAGGACGCTCCCCAAAGCAAAAGCCCCGGCAGGACCGGGGCTTTTTTCATCGTTCCATCAGTTCTTGGTGCCGAACAGGCGGTCGCCTGCGTCGCCGAGACCCGGAATGATGTATGCATGGTCGTCCAGACGCTCGTCGAGCGAAGCGACATAGAGCTTCACGCCCGGATGCGCGTCGAGCAGCACCTTCACGCCTTCCGGGGCGGCCACGAGTGCGAGGAATGCAATGTTCTCGGGCGATACGCCGCGCTTGATGAGCACATCGACGGCGTGCACGGCCGAGTAGCCGGTCGCCACCATCGGATCGCACAGGATGAAGCTGCGGTCGGCCACGTCGGGCAGACGCACGAGATACTCGACGGGACGATGCTGCTCGTCGCGATACACGCCAATGTGGCCGACACGTGCGGATGGCACCAGATCGAGCAGCCCGTCGCTCATGCCGACGCCGGCGCGCAGCACGGGCACGATGGCGAGCTTCTTGCCCGCGATGACCGGGGCGTCCATCTCCACCATCGGCGTGTCGATGCGCTCGGTCGTGAGCGGCAGGTCGCGCGTGATTTCGTAACCCATGAGCAGCGTGATCTCCCGCAGCAGTCCGCGGAACGTGCGCGTCGACGTTTCCTTGTCGCGCATGTGCGAGAGCTTGTGCTGAATCAGCGGGTGATCGCAGATGAAGAGGTTCGGGAATCGGGTGTCTTGTTTCATGGCAGGCAATTTGGGGCTGGGCCGCCGAATCGGTATGACTGGGTTCGGCCCGCATGGCCGCGATTTTAGCCGATGCGGACGATGCCGGTCCGGGTTTCGACTTAGAATCGCTGCAAGACGGCTGCACAGCGGCCAACGACCAACGCATCACTTGTCTTGAAGGCAGAACATGGATCTGGGAATCAAGGGCCGCACCGCGCTGGTGTGCGGCGCGAGCAAGGGACTGGGGCGCGCTTGCGCACAAGCGCTGGCCGAAGCCGGTGTCAATGTCGTGATCGTGGCGCGCACGGCCGACGCGCTGAACGCCGCCGCCGCCGACATCCGTGCGGCCACGGGCGTGAACGTGACCGCCGTGGCCTGCGACATCACCACGCCGGAAGGCCGTGCGCAAGCGCTTGCTGCCTGCCCGCAGCCCGACATCCTCGTGACGAACGCGGGCGGGCCGCCCCCGGGCGACTTCCGCGACTGGCAGCGCGACGACTGGATTCGCGCGCTCGATGCCAACATGCTCACGCCCATCGAGCTGATCAAAGCCACGGTCGACGGCATGATCGCGCGGGGCTTCGGGCGCATTGTGAACATCACGTCGTCCGCCGTGAAAGCGCCTATCGATATTCTCGGGCTGTCCAACGGAGCACGCTCCGGACTGACGGGTTTCGTCGCCGGGCTGGCGCGCACCACCGTGTCGCACAACGTCACCATCAACAATCTCCTGCCGGGCGCGTTCGACACCGATCGTCTGACGGCGACGATGCAGGCGTCGGCGGCCAAGAGCGGTCAGAGTGTCGAGGACACGCGCAGCAAGCGCGCCGCCGCGATTCCGGCGCGCCGCTTCGGTCAGCCCGAGGAGTTCGGCGCGACCTGCGCATTCCTGTGCAGCGCGCACGCGGGCTACATTGCCGGACAAAACGTGCTGATCGACGGCGGGGCTTACCCCGGCACGTTCTAAACCGCGCCACGGCGCATCCCCTTTATCGCAATCACCGCACTCATCGGTGCTTATCGGCACTCAGGACTCGCATTCATGACGGTTTCGACGGTACCCAAGGTAAGAATTGCGCTGATCGCGCACGACAAGAAGAAGGACGAAATCCTCGCGGTCGCTCGTGACTACGTCGAGGTGCTGCGTCAGTGCCAACTCGTCGCGACGGGCACGACCGGCGGGCGCATCGCCTCGGAACTCGGTCTCGACGTCGAGCGCATGCTCTCGGGCCCGCACGGCGGGGACTTGCAGATCGGCGCACAACTGGCCGAGGGACGTGTGGACATGGTGCTGTTCCTGCGCGACCCCATGACGCCGCAACCTCACGAACCCGACATCAACGCATTGGTGCGCGCTTGCGACGTGCACAACGTACCGTGCGCGACCAACAGTTCGACGGCGCGTCTGCTGCTCGAACAGTTGATCGTGCGGCTGGCTGCGCAACCATCCGCTTGAGCGTCGACACGGTCGACGGCAACGCCGCAGCAAGACACTACTCAGACAGAAAGGAGCGAGGAAGACGACCATGACGAAAGCCATTCGCATCGAACAGAACGGCGGCCCCGAAGTGATGAAGTGGGTCGATGTCGAAGTCGGTGAACCCGGTCCGGGCGAGGCGCGCGTGCGCCATAACGCCGTCGGGCTGAACTACATCGATGTCTATTTCCGCACCGGGTTGTATCCGCAGCCGCTGCCTGCGGGGCTCGGCATGGAAGCCGCAGGCGTGGTCGAGGCGGTGGGCGAGGGTGTGACGCACGTGAAGCCCGGCGACCGCGTGGCCTACGCGAGCCGACCGTGCGGCGCTTACTCGCAGGCGCGCGTGATGCCCGCCGCACCGCTGGTGCGCGTGCCGGATAACATCAGCGACGATCAGGCCGCCGCCATGATGCTGCAAGGCATGACGGCGCAGTACCTGCTGCGTCGCACGTATCCGGTCAAGGCCGGGGACACCATTCTGATTCACGCGGCCGCCGGTGGCGTGGGGCTGATCGTGTGTCAGTGGGCGAAAGCGCTGGGCGCGACGGTGATCGGTACCGTCGGCTCGGATGAGAAGGCCGCGCTGGTGCGCCAGCACGGCTGCGATTACCCCATCGTCTATACCCGCGAGAACTTCGTCGAGCGCGTGAAAGAGATCACCGGCGGCGAAGGCGTGCCGGTCGTATACGACTCCATCGGCAAAGACACCTTCATCGGCTCACTCGACTGCCTGCGTCCGCTGGGCACGATGGTGAACTTCGGCAACGCGTCCGGCCCCGTCACGCAAATCAACACGGCGGATCTGGTGTCGCGCGGCTCGCTGTTCTTCACGCGTCCCACGCTGTTCAACTACACCGCCAAGCGTGCCGATCTGGACGCCACGGCCAACGAGTTGTTCGATGTCGTCGGCAAGGGCACGGTCAAGATCGAGGTCAATCAGCGTTACGCACTGTCCGACGTCGCACAGGCGCATCGCGATCTCGAAGCCCGCAAGACCACCGGGTCGACGTTGTTAATGCCCTGAGCCAATCGCGCGCGTTTTGCACGTTTTGCGCGATGCCAATGAAAAAGGACGCCTCGGCGTCCTTTTTTGTTTCCTGCGATGCGCGCCCGTCAGCGACCATCAGGCCCGCTGAGTGAACACATGCGCACGCGCGTCCTCGCGCACATCGACCGGCAGGCGCTTGATGAGCCAGTGGACCACCATGCCGATCACGACCACGTCGTCGAGCAAACCGAACACCGGCACGAAATCAGGGATCAGATCGATGGGGCTGAGCAGATAGACGGCGAGCAACACCACGGCAGGCAACAGCCAGCGCGGACGGCGCGGGTCACGGACCGCATGCCAGAGCACGCGGAAATCATGACGGGCGATTTGCCACAGACGAAGAAAACGCTTCACTTGCAAACTCCTGGTACCAATGCGTCCGCCGGAAAGCCTCGGTCGGGGCCGGGGTAACGTTGGACGCCGAAAGGCGATTTCATTCAATCGACACGAATTTCGTTCAATATCGATTGAATGTCGTGCAATTTCAACCGATTATACGCAAACGGCGTGCAGTGTGCCGAGCCGCGCTCAACCGCCGCTGGCCTGCATCCCATGCGTAACAATCAATTAAGACATCGCCCGGTCGAGACGGTTTCATCGATGCGGGGAAACGGGAAAGCGGGGAAGCGGGGAAGCGGGCGATGGCGCGGCTGAAGTCGCGGGGGCCTGCAAAAAGGGGCGTCTGGGATAGCGGTTGCGGTGGGATTGTGGCGGCGGGATAATTCCCGGGCCGACGTGGTCAATCCTACTTTCCCCCTTCGTCCACCTTTTTTCGGACGCATCCAAACGCCATCATGACCGACGCTCAAGATCCGAAATCGCCGCAGCAGCCGTCCAAGCCCGAATCCGATACGAGTAAGAGCGCAACCTCGCCTGCAACGCGTTCGTCCGAGTACGTGGAGCCCGCGTCGCTCGCGACGCCGCATCCCACGGCAAAGCCGGTGGCCGGTACGGCCGAAGGTTCTGGCGATATGCCGCCCAATCCCGACACGCTCACACGTCCTGCGCCGCCTGCCGAGCAAGGCAGCGCGGTGCGATCCGATGGGTCGGACGATTCGAAGGCTGAGACGCCGACGTCGGGCGCGCCTGCCGCCAGGCCCGCCCCGGCCGCCGAAGTGGCGTCCGACCGTAATCCGATCGGCTCACCCGTTCCGAAATCGGGCGACTACGTGAAGGCGGCCGGTGTGGGGAGTGCCGGGGGCAACGTCGGCGAGACGGGGGCCGGTGCTGCCGGTGGCGCGGGTGGTGGTACGGGCGGCGGTGGCGAGCCACCGCATCAGCCGTCGTTCGGCGCGACCGGGCCGCGTCCGGGCAGTCCGGCGTCGATGGGCGGTCAGCCGTCGTACTTGCAAGCGGGCGACTCGCCGTGGTCGGTGCTGCGCCGGATCATGTCCGCTCGCTTCCGTGCCTGGTACGACCGCGCCGGTCAGCGCATCACGCAACGCACGCTGAAGATCGGCATCTCGGCCCGTATCTTCCATCCGGAGCCCGGTTCGAAGGGATTGCGTAGCAAAACGCTGCAATACCTCGAAGAGTCGATTGCGCACTGGGTGATGTCGCGCGACGTGCTCGTCTTCATGATTCCGACGGTAGACACGCAAGGCTTGCTTCACCCGAGCCACATCCGTCTGCACGATTATGCGAAGCACCTCGACGGGTTGGTCTTGCAGGGCGGGGCGGATGTTTCGCCGCTCACCTATTCGGAAGTGGCGACGCGTCACGAATGGCAGGGCGACCGCATGCGCGACATGTACGAACTCGAATTGCTCCATGAGTTTGTCGAGCAGGGCAAGCCGATTCTCGGCGTCTGCCGTGGCTGTCAACTGATCAACGTGGCGTTCGGCGGCACGTTGCATCAGGACATTGCGACGGATTTGCCCGAAGCAATCCCGCACGTCACGGAAACGTACGAGCACAATCGTCACACGTTGACATTCCCGGAAGGTTCGTCGCTCGCGCAGATGCTGGCGCCGGTCGACGTGCCGATCGTCAACTCGATTCACCACCAGTCGGTCAAGACGCTGGGGCGCGATCTGAGCGTGGAGGCGGTGTCTGCGGAGGACGGTGTGGTGGAGGCGATTCGCTATCGCAAGGCACCGTTCGTGATGGGCTTGCAGTGGCACCCGGAATTCCACCGCGCAGGCGGTCCGGAGTTTCTGGATTGCACGCCGGTGCTGGACAACTTCCTGCGTGCCGCTCGCGAGACGCGTTTCTGATGTGATGAGGCGGCGGGCGGCGCTGTTCTAAACAGCGCCGTAGTGTCCCGGTAATACCGCAATACGTTCGCACAATAAAAAATGGCAACCCGAAGGCTGCCATTTTCATGTCAGGAGCACCGCGATACGACTGTCGGTGCTCACGCCACTTCGATGCTTAGAAGCGGTGACGGATGCCCGTGCCCACAACGGTTTGCGAGCTGGTCGACGACATACCGCCGGCAGCGCCGACACCGGCTTGGAGGCCCGTGCCTTCGTTGTCGGAGATGTGCTGGTACGAACCCGTCAGGTACACATCGGTGCGCTTCGACAGACGGTAGTCAGCTTGCAGCGTAACGGTGTGGAACTTCGGCTTCTTGTCCGTCGAATCTTGCTTGGCCATCGTGTACGTGTACGCGGCCGACAGCGAGACTGCCGGGGTCAGCATGTAGCGACCGTTGACTTCGAAGTTGTCGAACTTCAGGCCGTCGTTGCCGAAAGCAACAGCGGTGCTGTTGTAGTTCAGGCCCGTCAGACCTTGCAGTTGGGTGTGGGTGTACACCAGGCCGACCGTTGCCGGGCCGAAGGCGTAGTTACCACCGATACCCCAGACGCGTTGCTTCGACGACTGGAACACCGAATCACCACCTGCCGACGTGTCGACAGCGCCCGTGCCGTTGTTGTTACCCGGATTGCCTTGACGCTCCAAGTAAGCAGCAGCCACCGTCAGCGGGCCGTTTGCGTAGTTCACGCCGGCGCTGAATGCACGGTTGTTGGCGAAGTCGCCAGCCTTGTTCGAGAAGCCATACAGGCCGCCGAACGTCAGGCCGTTGTAGTTGGCGCTCGAGTACTTGACCGAGTTGTTCACACGGAACGAGTTGTTCGTGTTGTCGTTGTCATACGGGTGCGAAGCGATCGTGCCGCCGAACGACGAACCGTTCAGGGTCAGCGGTGCCAGGTAGTCGACCAGCGAGTCGTACTGACGACCGATCGTCACAGCGCCGAAGCGATCGTTTTGCAGGCCAACGAAGGCTTGACGACCGAACATGCGGCCGTTTTGGCCCGACGTGCCGTTGTTGATCGAGAAACCGTTTTCCAGCACGAAGATGGCCTTGTTACCGCCACCCAGGTCTTCCGAGCCCTTCAGGCCCCAACGGCTGCCGTTGATCAGGCCGCTCGTTGCACGGAAGTTCTTCGAACCCGAAGCCGACGACGTCGTCGAGTTGCTCGTGTAAGCGACGCCAGCGTCGATCAAGCCGTACAGGGTGACGCTGCTTTGAGCGTGCGCGGTCATCGAGAACGCGCCAACGACGGCAGCGGCAAGAAGAGTTTTTTTCATGGTTTAAGCTCCAGTAACGTGACACGAATCGCAGAATTCGCGTGTAAACAGAACGCGGCGAAACAGAACATGTCGAGGTGACGATTCATCACGCTTCATCACTCGCGGACCCGTACAGCTATCGGCACTGCTCTGTTGACAGGGGGCAGTGTATGAGTCACTGCCACTCCCGCCTATTTCAGAATCCGCAAGAATCTATTTCAGATATGAAAAGAATCTGTGAGACGCGTCCTAAAGCGTTGTCGGACAAGGGATTGGCTTGATTAAGCGTAGGCGAGAAATTGCGATGCAAGCGACGTGTGTTGCGCTCGGGACACAGTGTGGTGTGCATGTGAAAGCGCGCGCGAAGCATTGCCAGCACTGGTTTTGCGCGCGACATGCACATTCGCGTTAAGTTCCATCGCAGTGAATGCACACCGCAGTGACAGATCGCACGCGCGATGCATCGCGTGAAAAGTGCGATGTGAATTTGTGTGAAGAAGTGAGTGCGTTGCTGCGATGTGCGACGTCGCTATATAGAGAGCGATTCATCGCCGTGTCAGGTGGCTGCCATTTCGCGGTCATGGGGCTCACGTACTCGCGCGCATTGAGCCATTTCTGAGATGTTGGCAAGCGCGTGAAATCGTCGCGTGCCAAAAAGGCCTTTATTTATGGGGTTTTACGGACTATTGCGAGTCGCCGAATAATTCATTGCGTCGAATGATGACAATGATTTTCGGATGCACACCTATACTACGTTCCGCGAGAAGTAGACTTTTGCGTTGAGTGAAAAGTCTCCAAACCTTGGCGCGGCCTCATTGGCCGCGCTTTTTTTTGCCTGCGATTTTCGTGTCGGAAAAAACTAGGCGTAGTGCCTTGTGCTGAGGGCTTCGCCGCAATCACGAACATGCGGAATGCTCAACTGCTTGAGCTTGCGATACAGCGATGCGCGACAAAATCCCAGCGTGCGCGCGGCCGCTGAAATGTTCCAGCGATGCTGTGCGAGCGCTTGCAGAATGCGTTCGCGTTCCTGATCGTGCGGCTCGTGTGACGCGTCATGTGCACGATATTGCGTGTGCGAAGCAATGCTGGCAGCGTAGGCCGTTTCCTCGATCCGAACGTCGCGCGGTGCCTCATGGCGATTCGCCGAGTACGTCGAGTGCGATGCAGGCGACGACGCGAGTTCCGGCGGCAGATCGTCCACACACAAAAGCTCCCCACTCATCACGGCACATGCGTATCGCAATGCCGCGCGCATCTGACGCAAATTCCCCGGCCACGCATGCGTGAGAAGACACGCGAGCGCCTCTGACGTCACACGCGCGAGCGCCTGGTCCGCGTTATCGATCGGTACCCCCGGCCATTCGTCGCACAACATGCGGGCGATCAGCTCGCGCTTGTCGTCGCGCTCACGCAAGGTGGGCAGCGTCAGCACGCCGACGGCAATCCGATAGTAGAGGTCTTCACGGAACGTGCCTTGTGCGACGGCGCTCGCCAGATCCTGATGCGTGGCACAGATCAGTTGGACATCCACCGGCACCGGCTGACTCGCCCCTAGCGGTGTGACTTCACGTTCAGATAGCACGCGCAGCAAACGCGTCTGCATCGCGTACGGCATGTCACCGATTTCGTCGAGGAACAACGTGCCGCCATCGGCCTGCTGCATCTTCCCTTTCATTCCGCCGGGCAACGCGCCGGAGAAGGCACCGCGCTGATAGCCGAAAAGCTCGCTCTCGATCAGATGCTCCGGCAGCGACGCCGTATTGATGGCAACGAACGATTGTCTGCGTCGCTCGCTGTACTCGTGTAACGCGCGGGCAAGAAACTCTTTGCCGGTGCCCGTCTCACCGAGAATCAGCACGGGCAGGCCACGGTCGACGAAGCGTTTGCCGCGCGCGAGCAGATCGCGCATGCGGGCATCGGTGCCGCACAGGTCGTCGATAGCGAGGTAATCGGGGCGAAGCTGACGGGAGGCCGGGGCGGGCGCGGAGGCGGCTGGCACGCGTACGACGCGCTCGGCAAGCGCGGCAATGTTGTTGAATGCGGTATTGGCACTATGGGCACTGGCTGCGCCGAGGGGGGCGGCGTGGCCGACAGGTCGAGCGGGGGCGGACGCTACAGCGAGGTGAGCGGGCATGACTTGTCTCCTTCTCGTATTGGTACGAAAGGGCGCCGTCGGTGGCTTGTGGCCTGGCGATTCCTGACGTCTCTTTATGTCGCGACCGGCTCGGGTGACCTGCCGCCAAAGCAGGATACGACCGCGCAGTCATAACATCCAATACAATATTGATGCGCTATTAATACCTCAGGGGTATCAAATGATTGAATTGCGCCATTTTCAGTACTTCGTGGTGCTCGCGCAGACGCTGCACTTCGGTCGGGCGGCCCAGCAGTTGCATATCTCCCAGCCGCCGCTCTCGCGTCAGATCGCCTTGATGGAAGCGGAGCTGGGTGTGCAGTTGTTCGAGCGGACGAATCGCAGCGTGCGTCTCACGCGGGCTGGCAATCGCTTCTATCAGGACGCAGTGGAAATCCTCAACGCCGTCGATCGGGCGCGTCGTAACGTGGTGGCGGCCAGCCGGGGGGAAGATGGCGCGATTACGGTCGGCTTCATGATGTCCTCGGCATACAACATCCTGCCAGCGCTCACGCGGACGTACGCGGCGGCGTTCTCGCGCGTCGACATGAAGCTTGCGGAGACGCTGCCGAACCTGCTGGCAGAAGCCGTTCGCGCTGGCCAGACCGACGTCGGCATCATGTATCGCCCTGAAGATCTGACCGGACTCGACACGGCAACGGTGTTTCGCGAAGAGATGGTGGCGGTGATTCCCCGCACGCACCCGCTGGCGAAGGTGCGCGTGCTCGACGCCGCGCAGCTTGCCGAGGAGTCGTTCGTGAGCATCCCGCGAGAGATCGCGCCGCTCGTCTACGATCTGGTCGTGACCCACTGCCGTCGCTCCGGGTTCTCGCCGCACATCCGGCTCGAAACGAACCTTCAGCAGACGATCATCAACCTCGTGGGGGAGGGGCTGGGTGTGGCGATGGTGCCGATGTCGATGAGCAGCGCGAGTGCGTCCGGCAATGCGGTGTTCAAGCCGCTGCGCAATGCGCCGGTGGCCGAGGTGGCGCTGCTATGGAGCCGGGACAATCACAACCCGTGCGTGGCGACGTTCGTGGAGAATGCGCGCAGCGTGTGGCGCGAGATGCAGCGTGCGCCCGGCGCGAGGCTGGTGCCCGATCTGCCGGACACCAGCGTGCTCTGAGGCTAAAAGGAATGGCGTGAGACGATCTCGTCGCGCCAGCCTTCGTCAGATTTCCAGAATCCCGGCGGCGACGAAGCCGCCGTCGACCGGCAGGATATGGCCGGTGACATACGACGCATCTTCCGACGCGAGAAAGCTCACCGCACCGGCGATCTCGTGCGGCTGTCCGTAGCGCCCGAGCGGCGTCGTCTCCGTGTAGTGACGGCGCGAAACGTCCGAGTGCAGCACTTTGGTCAGCGGCGTGTCGATGGGGCCGGGGGCGATCCCATTGGCGGTGATGCCGAAGGGGGCGAGTTCGATGGCCATCTGGCGAGTCAGTCCGATCACCGCTGCCTTCGACGTGCCATAAGCCGTGCGTCCTGCGCTGGCGAGAATGCCCGCGACCGACGCCAGATTAACGATCCGTCCCCAGCGCTGCTCGCGCATGAGCCGCGCGGCGTGCTGCCCGCACAGCAGCGTGCCCGTCAGATTGACGGCCATGACCTGATGCCAGTGATCGAGCGGGTAGTCGAGAAACGGGAACGTCTTGGCGACGCCAGCATTGTTCACCAGCACGTCGCAGCGCCCGTGCCGCTTGGCAATCTGCGCGAAGCCGTCGGCAATCGACGCCTCCTCACCCACGTTCATGCCCAGCGCCCACGCGCGGCCGCCCGAGGCACTCAGCGCTGCGGCCGTCTCGGTTGCCGCGCCTTCGTTCAGATCGGCCACGACAACCGTCATGCCATCTTTGATCAGACGTTCGCAAATGGCGGCGCCAATACCCATTCCACCGCCCGTGACTACTGCTACCTTCTCCGTCATGCTATGGACTCCTAAATTTACTGATGGCTACAGCACGGGCCCCACCGCCAGCAGCGCGGCGGAGCCCGTCGGTGATATCGCGAAACCGTTAAGGGGTTGGCGTTACTTCAGGAAACCGATCGAGATCCAGGGGATGAAGACCACGATGAGCAGAGCGACGAGCAGTGCGCCCATATAGGTCCACATCCGGTTGAACACTTTGTCGGGCGACGTCTTGCCGATGGCGCACGCGGCATAGAAGCCCACGCCGAGCGGTGGTGCGAACAGGCCCATGCCCATCGAGAGGATGACGACCATCGCGTAGTGCACGTCGTGAATGCCGAGCGAGCGGGCGACCGGGAACAGCAGCGGGCCGAACAGCACGATGGCCGGAATGCCTTCGAGTACGCTGCCGAGCACGATAAACACGACCATCGAGATGAGCAGGAAGCCGACTTGTCCGCCCGGCACACCATGCATCAGGCCGACGAGCTTCGCGGAGAAACCTGATTGTGTGAGCGCCCAGGCCATGGCCGTCGCCATGCCAATGATCAGCAGAATCGCACCGGAGAGTGCGGCCGTTTCTGTGAGCAGCGGATAGAGGCGTTTGAAGTTCAGGTGCTTCCTGAAGGCGTGGACGATCAACCCGATTACGATCGTGTACGCGATACCGATGGTCGAGACTTCCGTCGCCGTGGCCGCACCTTCGATCACCGCCGTACGGATCAGGATCGGCAGCGCGAGGGCAGGCAGCGCCACGATAAACGTCTTGCCGATGACGCCCCACGGTGCGCGACGTGCTGCGCTCGGCGCTTCCTTGCGCGAGCGGGCAAAGCACACCACGACGATGGCGAGCGTGGCAATCACGGCGGGCAGCAGGCCGCCGACGAAGAGCGCCGTGATCGACACACCGCACACCGCACCGATGGTGATGAGCACGAGGCTCGGCGGAATCGTCTCGGTCATGGCGCCTGTGGCGGACAGCAACGCCACCAGGTCTTCCTGCTTCGAGCCACGACGCTGCATTTCTGGGAAGAGCGCAGGGGCGACGGCCGCCATGTCGGCCGCCTTCGAGCCGGAGATGCCCGAGACGAGGAACATCGCACCGAGCAGCACGTATTGCAGGCCGCCGCGCACGTGGCCGAGCAACGACGCCATGAACTCGATCAGACTGCGCGCCAGACCGCTCATCTCGATGAGTGCGCCGAGCAGCACGAACAGCGGCACCGACAGCAGTACGAGGCCGGACATGCCTTCGTCCATGCGGCTGACGACGATTTGCAGCGGTGCGTCCGTAACGAGCGCCAGATAGGCGAGCGTGGCGGTTCCGAAGGCAAACGCAATCGGAATGCCTCCGGCCACGCATGCGCCGACGATCAGCACGAAGAAGATCAGCAGGTTGTAGTTGCCCATCGCGATCAGCGCGGGACGGCCGAGCCAGAGCGCCGCACCGAGGGCGGCGACGAACAGCACGCCGAGGCCGAACTGACGCGCACTGGAGCAGCGCGCCATGCGCGAGATCGCGGCAATGAGCATGAGCGCCGCGCCCACCGGCAGGGCGGCCGCGCGCAGCCCGTCGGGGATTTCCAGCGCGGGCGTGGTGATGTCCATCTGTTCGATGGCATGCGTGTACGCGGGCATGATGATGAGCGCGACGAACACGCACACCGTCAGCGCGGCCATGGTCTGGAACCAGTCACGCCAGGCCGCGGGAAGTTTGTTGACGATGGCGGACAAGCGCATGTGCTCGCCCCGGTCCAGGGCGAGCACGGCGCCGAGCATCGAGAGCCAGATGAACAGAATCTGCGCGAGCTCATCCGACCACGTGAGCGGATTGTCGAACCCGTAACGCGAGACCACGCCCGCGAGCAGGATGAGAGTTTCCGCCACCACCAGCAGCACGGCAACCGCCTCGGTGACTTTCATCACCGCGCGGTTGACGTGGCAGAAGAGGCGGGCGAGCGCGTGCGTCGGCTCGGCCGTCATCGTCAACGTTTCCATTTACGCGAGCTTCCCAGTGTACTTTTCCAACATGGCCCATGCTTCGTCGCCAAACTTCTTGTGCCATTCGGCGTAGAAACCGGCGGCGCGAAGTTTGTCGCGGAACTGCTCATTGTTCGGGGCGTTGAACACCAGACCCTTCTGCTTGAGCTCGGCCATCACGCCATCGTTGAGCTTGCGCACGTCGTCGCGCTGTGCCATGGCGGCAGCGTTCACGTTGGCGGTGACAATCTCCTGAAGGTCCTTCGGCAGCTTTTCCCACTTCTGCTTGTTGGCGAGGAACCAGAAGCCGTCCCACATGTGGTTCGTCATCGAGACGTACTTCTGCACTTCGTAGAGCTTGGCTGTGGTCAGCAGCGCCAGCGGGTTTTCCTGCGCTTCGACGATGTGCGTTTGCAGGGCCGAATACACTTCGGCGAAGTTGATCGACGTGGGCGACGAATCGAACGCCTTGAACATCGACGTCCACAGCGGGCTCGTCGGCACGCGGATCTTCAGGCCCTTGAGGTCGGTCGGCGAGTTGATCGGACGGCTGCTCGTGGTGATCTGGCGATAACCGTTCTCCCAGATCTTGTCGAACGCGAACACGGTCGTCTTCGAGATCTGGCCGCGCACGTGCGCACCGAGATCGCCGTCCATGGCAGCCCACACCTGACCGTAGTCCTTGAACGCGAAGCCCACGCCCGAAATCTGCGCGGCAGGCACGAGCGTGCCGAGAATCAGTGGCGAGAGCGTGAAGTAGTCGATCGCACCCGAGCGAATCTGGCTCAGCATGTCGCTGTCGGAGCCGAGCTGATTGTTCGGATAGATCTGGAAGTCGATGCGGCCTTTCGATTGCTCCGCGATCTTCTGCGCCATCTCCTTGGCGCGGATGTTCATCGGATGGCTGACCGGCAGGTTATTGGCGAACTTCAGCGTGAATTCGGCAGCGTGCGCCTGCGTCTGGTACAACCCCGTAGCGGCGGCGGCCGATGTGGCGGCCACAACCTTGATGAAGTGGCGGCGATCCATGGTGCTCATACTGCATGTCTCCTGTTTTTTGGTTTGGTGACTGCGTCTGAAGCGCGAGGCGTGCACACGTGTTGCCGTGCAACGTCCCGGCCAACTCGAAAAAGTGGCTGGCTAATCTTACGCAAATCGAATGCCAGTTCGGCATCCGAACGGGAAAACCCTTACGTTGTTAAGCATTAGTGAATTCCCGGGGGGAGTGCTGCGCGTGCGCCGTGCGCCTGTCACGGGCCTTTCATCAGGCGCAACAAGCCTTCGCGGCGGTGTCGGGGGCGTGGCGCGTTTTGCTGCGTGTGCGAGGCTCGGCCGAACACAGCAAACATGCGGGTGTGACACCTGTCGCATTTCGCCGACGCCTTGCGACACCTGTCGCAAATGCCGCCGCGCCCGGTGCGACAGGTGTCGCACGCATTTCGGCGTGCTGGACATTGCTGCGGCACAGCAAATTTTCTTCATCCGGTGTGCTTCAGAATTCACTTGATGGGCCAGCGACTCCCGCTTTACGCTTGCGTCAATTGCATAGGCGCCACAAGCGCGGCAAGGGAACGACCTCGCAACGACGACTGACCGGGCCGTCGATGTGACAGATCAGGCGTTGCGCTGCCCGCGTACAGACGTCTTGCAGGGATCTGGCATCGAAATTGCTCACCGGAGTCTGGATGACCCCAATTTTCCGGAGACACTTCATGGTTGCTGCATGCCTTACCGGCTGGGCCCACTCCCAGTTCGGCAAACTCGATAACGTCGACGCCGAGGTCCTGCTGGCCGACGTCGCCCAGGCCGCCCTCGACGATGCGGGCCTTTCGCCCGAACAGATCGATTCCATTCACGTCGGCACCTTCAACGGCGGCTTCCTGTATCAGGATTTCCCGTCGTCGCTCATCTTCAACCGCATTCCCGGCTTGCGTTTCAAACCCGCCACGCGCTACGAAAATGCGTGCGCGACCGGTTCGGCCGCCGTGCATGGCGGGCTGCAATCCATCGAAGCGGGCAAAGCCACGCACGTGCTCGTGATCGGCTTCGAAAAGATGACCGAACTCGCCACGCCGCAGGTCGGTGAAGTGTTGCTCAAGTGTTCGTATGCGCGTGAGGAGGCTGGCATTCCCGGCGGTTTTGCGGGCGTTTTCGGCACCATCGCACAGGCCTACTTCGATCGCTACGGCGATCAGTCCGACGCGCTCGCGCGCATTGCCGCGAAGAACCACCGCAACGGTTCGGTGAACCCGTATGCGCATATGCGTCGCGACTTCGGTTACGACTTCTGCCGCAACGTCTCCGAGAAGAACCCGTTCGTGGCCGGTCCGCTCAAGCGCACCGACTGCTCGATGGTGTCCGACGGCGCGGCCGCGCTGGTCATCTCCAAGGCGGACGTCGCGCGCAGCATGCCCAAGGCAGTGGGCTTTCGCGCCGCTGTGCAGGTCAACGACTATCTGCCGCTCTCGCGACGCGACCCGCTGGCGTTCGAAGGGGGCCAGCATGCGTGGCGTCAGGCGCTGGGCGTGGCCGGGGTCTCGCTGAAGGATCTGTCGCTGGTCGAGACGCACGACTGCTTCACCATCGCGGAGCTCATCGAATACGAAGCAATGGGGCTGGCCAAGCCGGGGCAGGGCGCGAGCGTCCTCGCCGAAGGGTTGACGGAAAAGAACGGCCTGCTGCCGGTGAATCCGTCGGGCGGTCTGAAGGCGAAGGGGCATCCGGTGGGCGCTACCGGCGTTTCGATGCACGTCATGGCGGCCATGCAACTGACGGGAACTGCGGGCGACATGCAGATTCCCGATGCGAAGCTGGCGGGCGTCTTCAACATGGGCGGCGCGGCCGTGGCGAACTACGTGAGCATTCTCGAAGCGCGCTAAGCGTGCCGGGCCATCAAGGAGACGAGAAATGCTCAAGAAGGTCATGAACCTCGGCCGGATGTTGGCCGACGTCGCACGGCGGCACCCGGACGAACCGGGCTTGATCGTCGGCGACAACGTAGCGACATGGGGCGAGATCGATGCCCGCGTGAACGCTGCGGTCGACGCGCTGCGCAAGCTCGGCGTGAAGAAGGGCGACAAGTTGCTCGTGCATTCGCGTAACAACCTGCCGATTTTTGAGAGCGCCTGGATCGCGTTTCGCCTCGGGGCCGTGTGGGTGCCGACGAACTTCCGCATCACCGCACCCGAGGCGGCGTATCTGGGGCAGTCGAGCGGCGCTTGCGTGATGATTTACGACACGGGTTTCGAAGGCCACGTCGATGCGGTACGTGCGGCGTCGCCCGCATTGCGCCACGTCATTGCCCTCGGTGCGCCGCGTGCGGGCGAGCTGCATTACGAGACGCTTGTTGCCGAACATCTGGGGGCAGCGGGGTACGAGGAGGAGGTGGAGTACGAAGATCCGCTGTGGTTCTTCTACACCTCGGGTACGACCGGCCATCCGAAGGCAGGCGTGCTCTCGCATGGGCAAATGGCGTTCGTCGTCACCAACCATCTGGCCGATCTGATGCCCGGCATCACGTATCGCAGCCGCTCGATGGTCGTTGCCCCGCTCTCGCATGGCGCGGGCATTCACGCCATCGTCAACACGGCGCGCGGTGCGGCCAGCGTGTTGCTGCCGGGCGAGAAGATGGATGCAGAACAGGTCTGGCAGGCAATCGAGCGTCACCGGGTCGACAACATGTTCACGGTGCCGACCATCGTCAAAATGCTCGTGGAAGACCCGGCAGTGGACCGCTACGACCATAGCTCGCTGCGTTTTGTGATCTACGCGGGCGCGCCGATGTACCGCGCCGATCAGAAGCACGCGTTGCAGAAGCTGGGGCGCGTGCTGGTCCAGTACTACGGACTGGGCGAGGTGACGGGCAATATCACGGTGCTGCCGCCGTGGCTGCATAGCGATGACGACGATGCGCCCGATGCGCGCGTGGGCACGTGCGGGTTGCCGCGCACCGGCATGGAGGTGGCGATTCTGGACGAGCAGGGACAGCGCCAACCGGCGTTCGCGTCGGGCGAAATTTGCGTGCGCGGTCCGGCCGTCTTCATGGGGTATCACAACAATCCGGACGCCAACGCCAAGGCGTTCAAGGACGACTGGTTCCACACCGGCGACCTCGGTCATGTCGACGCGCAGGGATTCCTGTACATCACGGGCCGTGCGTCGGACATGTACATCTCGGGTGGCTCGAACGTCTACCCGCGCGAGATCGAGGAAGCGCTGCTCACGCATCCGTGCGTGTCGGAGTGCGCGGTGCTTGGCGTGCCCGACCCCAAGTGGGGCGAGAGCGGGCTCGCGGTGGTGGTCGCCCGGGAAGGCATGGCCGCACAGGCCGATGAACTGCTCGGACATCTCGAAGCGCGTATTGCCCGCTACAAGTGGCCGCGTCGCTTCGTGTTCTGGAGTGCCATGCCCAAATCGGGTTACGGCAAGATCGTGAAGAAGCAAATCAAGACGATGCTCGAAGAGCAAGGAGACTATCGACTATGAAACCTGCGCTTTCACGGGTCTATCGACATGCAGGCGCCCCCACGTTACCCCGTGTGGAAGACTGCGTGTTGAGCGGGCAGCACGAACTGCGCGTGACGATCCGGACTGGTGCCAATCTCGGCGAGGCTTTGCGCGCGGCGTTATCCCGCTATGCGTACGGCGGCGGCGTCGGGCGTTTCTGTGCGGGGACCGCGCGAGGTCTGCGGTACCACATGATCGAGAACACGACGGATGCGGATCGTCCCTTCGGCTATGGGCAGCCGGTCGACGAGATGCGCGAAGTCGATCTGATCGGCGGCGCGATTACCGTGGGCCGAACGGCCGACGGTGCGACGCTGATGCATTGCCATGCGGGCTTTTCCGATCCGTCGGGCGAGCTGCATGGCGGGCATCTGATTCTCGATCACACGTGGGCCGGAGACGAGCCGGTGGTGATTCGTCTGTGTCTCTTTGCGCACGGTGGCTACGTGACGGGCGACGACGAGGAGACGCGGTTCCATCTGTTGCGTCCGGTGGCGGGAGAACTGTCATGAGCGTCGCGCTGGATGTTCCCGTCGCCATCGAGAATGGCACGTTGGGCAGGTTGGTAGTGGCGCGTCTGAAGCCGAATCAGGATCTGACGGAAAGCATCGAAGCGCTGTGCGCCGAGCATGCGATTGCGCGCGCGATCGTGCGTGGCGCGGTCGGGAGTCTGATCGATGCGAGGCTGGCGTTTCGCGCTGGCGATGGCTGGCGCGAGCAGGTGGTGAACGGCCCCGGCGTGGAGATCCTCAACGTGTTCGGTGAGGTCGATGCACGGCCGAGGGTGTCGGATTCGGCGAGTACCATGCCGATGCTGCACGGCATGGTGGCGGACACCGAGGGCCGCATGTTCGCGGGACGCTTCGTGCGCGGCGGCAATCTCTCGTTCATCACCATCGAGGTGACGTTGCAGGAGTGGTTGCCTGCCTGACGGCCGTCCATCGTTCCGTTTATAGCCTGATTGGTGGCCTGATTGAGAGCGTAGTGAAAGGCGCGGTTGGCGCGTCAATGGGGAGTCTGCGGACTCCCCATTGTTTTTTGAAACGGTGCGACGATATCGGCGCTACTCGCGAAGGAATGACTCGATAGCGCTCACCAGCGCAAGCGGCGTTTCGTTCATGGGGTAGTGCCCTGCGTTGGCAATAGCCTCGACGCTCGCGTTCGCATAACGTCGCAGATAGGTGTGCCGCATCAGATCGATATCGAACACCGGGTCGTGTTCGCCGACGAGCACTCTGATAGGCGCGTCGACATGGAGCCGGTCGCTGAAATCCGTGTCCGCCCACGCGTGAAAATAGGCCGCGAAGGCCTCCGTTGACGAATGCGTGGCTGAGTAGGTGGCCTTCCAGTTGATCCACGACGCTGGCAGTCGGTGGCCCGTGCTGCGGGCGATGATCGCCATGCGATCTTCGAGCGAGGTTGCAGCGTTCTCGAACAGTGCGCGACGCTCTGGATCGAACAATATGCCGCCACAAGGCACGGGCGCGATAGGAATCAGCTTGCGCACGCGTCGCGGGGCAACAGCTGCAATTTTTTCGATGACCATGCCGCCCATCGAGTGCCCGATCAGACTGAACGTGGTGAGATCCATGGCGTCGGCCAGCCCGAGGGCGTCGCGTGCGATTTCGTCGATGGTGTAGGCGCCTCGGGCGTCACGCATGCCGCCATGACCGCGATAGTCCATGAAGACATAGCTGAACACGTCGCGCGAAAACCAGGGTTCGCAGTCGTGGAAGGAGCGGGCGTCGCCGAACCAGCCGTGCAGAACGAGCACGGCGTGTGGGCCGTTGCCGACGCGATGAAAGGTGTTGGGCATCGTGCTTGCAGAATCAATACGGGACGCGCTCATCCTAACGACACGAAAAAACGCCCGCCATCGACGATGGGTCGTTAGCTGTAGAATTCGGGCCATGAGGAACGTTTCAATCGATCGATATGAGCATCTGCCGCGTAGTGTGGTGGTTGCCACCAACGACTACCCGGCGGGACTCACATTCCCCGCGCATGCCCACGCGCGTGGCCAGTTTGCGTTGGCGTCGCGCGGCATGATTACCGTGTCGACGCCGGAGGGCCGCTGGTTCGTGCCGCCGCAGCGGGCGTGCTGGGTCCCTGCTGGCGTCACGCACGAGATGACGATGAGCGGGCCAGTGACGATGCTCAACACCTTCGTGACTCCCGAGGCGTCTGTGTCCGCGGGACTACCGGCCGAGTGCTGTGTGTATGCGGTGTCGCCGCTGCTCAGGCAATTGCTGAACGACGCCATCGACCTGCCGCCGATGTATGACGAAGACACGCGCGATGGCAAGCTGATGGCGTTGCTGTTGGCGGAGATCGCGGCGATGCCGCGTCTGATGCTCCATGCGCCGTTGCCTTCCGATGCGAGGCTCGCGAAGGTGTGCCGCAGTGTGTTCGCGTCGCCGTCGTTGGCGCTGGATCTCGATGTGGTCGCGGCGATGGCGTCGATGAGTCGCCGCACCTTCACGCGACACTTTCGGGAGGAGACGGGGGTGAGCTTTGCGCAGTGGCGTCATCAGGTGTGTCTGATGGTGGCGCTTGAGCGCTTGAGTGATGGCCAGTCGGTGACGCGTGTAGCGCTCGATCTCGGGTACGGCAGTCCCAGCGCATTCACCGCAGCATTTCGGCGGGTGCTGGGAGATGCGCCAAGCCGGTATCTGACAGACCCGCCTTAGTCGCTGCCGTCTTCGTCGGTTTGGGTGTTGCGGCTGCCGTTCTTGCCGACGGGACCAATGGCAAGATTGCCGTTATCTTTGACGCCCAAAATACATTGGGGCGCTCCTTGCGAGTGCGCCCCAACGTACTTTTCGGTGGCATTGCTGAATCTTACGCGACGGTCGGCTGGACCAGCCCGTCTTCCCGGAACATGTGCTTGATGCCGCGTACCGCCTGACGAATACGCGACTCGTTTTCGATCAGCGCGAAGCGCACGTATTCGTCGCCATACTCGCCGAAACCGATGCCCGGCGAGACCGAAACCTTTGCCTGCGCGAGCAGCTTCTTGGCAAATTCGAGCGAGCCGAGCGCACGATACGGTTCGGGAATGCGTGCCCAGATGTACATCGACGCTTTCGGCAGATCGACCGCCCAGCCCGCTTCCGTGAGTCCCTTGTAGAGCACGTCGCGACGGCGCTGATATTGCTCGCGAATTTCCTCTACGCACGTTTGATCGCCTTCGAGTGCGGCAATGGCGGCGACTTGAACGGGCGTGAAGGTGCCGTAGTCGTGATAGCTCTTGATGCGCGCGAGCGCCGCGACCAGTTCCGCGTTACCGACCATGAAGCCGATACGCCAACCGGCCATGTTGTAGCTCTTGGACAGTGTGAAGAATTCGACGGCGACATCCTGCGCGCCGGGCACTTGCATGATCGAGGGGGCCTTGTAGCCGTCATAGACGATGTCGGCATAGGCCAGATCGTGCACCACGAGAATGTCGTGTTTGCGCGCGAGGTCGACGACGCGTTCGAAGAATTCCAGTTCGACGCATTGCGCCGTAGGATTCGACGGGAAGCCGAGGATCACCATCTTGGGCTTCGGATGGCTCTCGCGAATGCCGCGTTCGAGTTCGGTGAAGAAGTCGATGCCGGGCGTCATCGGCACGGAGCGGATGTTCGCACCGGCGATGACCGCGCCGTAGATGTGAATCGGGTAGGACGGATTCGGCACGAGCACCGTGTCGCCCTGATCCAGCGTGGCGAGCATCAGGTGGGCGAGGCCTTCCTTCGAACCGATGGTGACGATGGCTTCGCGCTCCGGGTCGAGTTCGACGTCGTAGCGGTCTTTGTACCACCGCGTGATGGCGCGACGCAGACGCGGAATGCCGCGCGAGGTCGAATAGCCGTGGGTATCGGGACGTTGTGCGACTTCGACGAGCTTGCTGACGATATGCGGCGGCGTGGCCCCATCGGGATTGCCCATCGACAGATCGATGATGTCTTCGCCACGACGGCGCGCGGCCATCTTCAGTTCGGCGGTGATGTTGAAAACGTACGGGGGAAGACGATTGATGCGCGCAAAGCTGCGCGAGCCCTGAGAGCTGGACATGTTGAACCCTGGAACGTAAGCGCCCGGAACCGTCCGAGCGACGCCGGTGTGCTGGCCACACCGTGACGGCGACTGTAGCGCGGCGTCGGGCGCTTTGGCAAGACATTCTTGCAAGCGATTTTTGCGATGGGATGACGCACCGTCGGCCACCGTGTGTTGATCAAGTAGACGTTCGACGTGCGCGGCGCTGAGCAAGTCCGTCGGTTAAAATGACCGGCCTTGAACCGGGCAGCGCGAAAGCGAAAGGAGTGTCGATGGCGTATGTGTACCTGTTGGTGGCAATCGTGGCGGAAGTGATTGCGACGTCGGCATTGAAGGCATCCGATGGATTCTCGCGCGTCGGTCCCGTCGCGCTGGTCGTCGTCGGGTACGGCATCGCGTTCTACATGCTGTCGCTCACGCTGCGCACGATTCCGGTGGGCATTGCCTATGCGATGTGGTCGGGCCTTGGCATTGTGCTCATCTCGATTGCGTCACGCGTGCTCTTCGGACAGAAGCTCGATGCGCCGGCATTGCTCGGTATGGCGCTGATCATCGCCGGGGTCCTGGTGATGAATCTCTGGTCGAAGTCGTCTGCGCATTGAGACGGTTGAGATGCGGATCGGCAGGATCAGCGATGGCCTTCGGCTTCGGCAAGCACGGCCTTGAGCGCGGCGACGCAACTGTCGATTTCCGCACGTTCGATGACGAGCGGCGGTGCAAGACGCAGCACTGTCGAGCGCGTTTCCTTGGCGAGTACACGCCGTCGTAGCATCCCCATCGACAAATCGTGCGCGTCGGCCCGGGCCGGGTCGATCTCGATGCCCGCCCACAGACCGCGTCCGCGTACCTCTCGAATCAGAGGCGAATGAATCGCGTGTAAGCGCGACAGCAGGTACTCGCCCATCTCCGCACTTCTGCCCGGCAGGTCTTCGTCGGCCATGACGTCGAGCGCCTCGAGCGCGACGGTGGCCGCCAGCGCGTTGCCACCGAAGGTCGATCCGTGGCTGCCCGGTTCGAACAGGTCGATAACGTCGCGTCGCGCGACGAAGGCGGACACCGGCAACAAGCCGCCGCCGAGCGCTTTGCCGAGCATGATGCCGTCCGGCACGATGCCTTCGTGCTGATAGGCAAACCAGCGGCCGGTGCGCCCTAGACCCGATTGAATTTCGTCGAGCAGCATAAGGACGTTCTGTTCGGTGCACAGCTGGCGCAGCCCACGAAGAAAGCCGTCCGGCGGCACGACGATGCCGCCTTCGCCCTGAATCGTTTCGAACAGAACCGCGCAAGTGTTGGGGGTGATCGCGGCGCGCACGGCGTCGATGTCGCCATACGGCACGCGGATGAAACCGGGCGCGAACGGCCCGAAGTCGGCGCGATAGGCGGGCTCGGAGGAGAAGCCGACGATGGTGGTGGTGCGTCCGTGGAAATTGCCGTCGGCGACGATGATTTCAGCGCGGTCGGCGGGAATCCGCTTGACGCTGTAACCCCATCGGCGCGCAGCCTTGATGGCGGTTTCGACCGCTTCCGCGCCGGTGTTCATGGGCAGGGCGCCGCCGAGCGTGGTGAGATCGCAGAGGCGTTCGAGAAAAGCGCCGAGGCGGTCGGTGTAGAAGGCGCGGGAGACGACGGCGAGGCGCTGCGCCTGCGCGGTGAGCGCGGCGACGAGACGCGGGTGCGCGTGCCCGTGACTGACGGCGGAATAGGCGCTCATCATGTCGAGATAACGATTGCCTTCGACGTCCCAGACCCAGACGCCCTTGGCATGCGAGAGCACGACGGGCAGGGGTGAGTAGTTGTGCGCACCAAAGCGCCGTTCGCGTTCGATCTCGTTCATGAGCGCGTTCCTCCACACTTGGAGTCTAGATCCGAACGCAATGGCACGCAAAGGGGACAAGTCCCGGAGTGCCGCGCATGAAACTGGCCTGTACGTGCGCTATAATCGCCGATTACTCGGATGTGGCGCACGTTTCACGTGCTCCAGCCCCCCGAGTCTCTCCGGCAGCGATATCCGATCGCCGCCATCACGCACTGCCCATAGCTCAGTTGGATAGAGCATCGGCCTTCTAAGCCGACGGTCGGGGGTTCGAATCCCTCTGGGCAGGCCAATCAAATCAATGGTTTGCGATAATATTTTTAATTCATCATCTTCGTAGTTTTCCCCGTGTAGGCGTGGTGTAGGTTTTTCGGGGCGTCGCCGATCAATGCGCACCTCGATTCAGGCGATTCGGAATACTTGCATGTCCGATCGTTGTTCGCTTGTAGGTCTGGTGCCCGCTTGATTGCAGATCACCCACATTCCGCCATCGAACGACTTAATTGGAGTGCCACATTGGGATGACTTGTTAGCGCATCGTTCCGGTGATGCTGCGACTACCCGCTGCGCTACGGCTATCGATGAACAGCCCATGAACACGACTGCGCTGTGCCGACGTCTCCCCCAATTTGAGTAGCGCGACGATTTAGAGTCCAATCACGTAGTCAGGAGATTGGGCATGAAGAAGCGATTCACCGAAGAGCAGATTATTGGCTTCCTGCGGGTTTCCGAACGTACTCGAAATGCGTTCGGTGTATATGGACTGGGGAAGCCTCCGAGTGTTGCTGGAGGTGCCTGCAACGTTCTTTCTCTGGCCGGTACTGCTAGCAATTGCGCTGACAGGTGCCATGTACGGCAAGCTGCGGTCACTTTCTTGAACTTGGGCTGCAAGGGGGAGTTACGGCTCCAGGTGCAACGCAATTACGTTGGCCTCGCTGATGCGATGAAATATGAGGGGCATTGGTATTTAGTGCGCGACTGTTGATTCGTGGTGGCATAGCACTGATTGTTGGTGTTGGAGGTTCTGCTTCCACACCACAATGGCATATTCTGAGAGGGAGCTCTCTGCGATCTCAGGTCGGGAGACGGAGTTCGCACTGAGTTTTGTCATGTCTCCCCCCCCCTCTCAAAAGGACATTGCCGCTTCTGCGTGGAGGGGCATTTTTTCCCTTGATCGTTTGAAGGAAGGTTCTCTATGGACGTTCAGCAATTGGTTTCCGAATTCATGACTTCGGAGCTGGGTAAGCAAGCTAGGCAAGCCCTGATTTCGCAGGGTGTTAATGCTGACGATGCCCAAAAGATGTTGGGGCATGCGACTGATGTTGCCCATGCTGGTACCGAGGAACAGAGCTCCAGTTGGATGGGCGATCATGCCGGAAAAAGCTTCTTTGCCGCCTTCGCTGCAGGGCTTGTTCGGGGCGATGGCTTTCTCAAGTCGCTAGAGGGCGGTGGTGCCGGAATGTTGACCGGCCGCGTTGCCCAAGCGCTTGCAAATCGAATGGGGATTGATTCCGCCACTGCGTCGACAGTCGCTGCGGCAGCGACGCCCTATATCGTGTCATTCATGAAAGAGAAGTTCGCCTGATATGGAGTCCGCCTGTGGTTCTCGAAACCCTCAGCATTGAGGGGGAGCATAAGATATTTGGGTGAAAAATGGCTGCCGAGGGCGGCCTTTTTGATATCCGCGTTCCATCGACCTGAAAACCAAACCAGCAAAGGGGGCACAAGTGAATGATGGACAAAGAGGCCGAGCTAGCAGGCAACAACTGTACGCAAGGCCTCATTGTCTCCAGGGACTAGAAAGTCTTGCTGATGCATGACGCGTGCTATGCCGCAGTTCGGAAAGCGGTCCTGGCCGCAAAATCCGTTGGCGGGTGCGTTACACAGGCAGCATTCAACGAAGACACTTGAGTTGCCGTATGTGCAGCTGCGTACCGTCGCGAACACGGGGACGACCCGCCGATTTCAACGGACCGGACGGACACGAAAAAGGGGGGGCGGTCGAAGAGGCGGAAGAGATGAAGTACGTTGGGCCTTTTGTTGTCATCTTCTTTTGTCAGCGCAAGACGCTCCAACCTGTGTTTACTCTCACCCGGTTGTCGCCCCCCGGCCAGTTAAATCCACACTCTGAGCGCCGACATCGGATCAATCGACAGCCTTCCGGCGCTTCAACTCGCGCGTGCGTTCTCACCGCTCCCTTTCGTCTTGTTTGTGTCGCAGCATAAGGCCCCAATCTCCTAGAGCCGTGCTCCCATATTAATATCAGTGCCTATTCAACATCGATGGCGCTGCCGGTCATCAACGGGTGTTGCGATATGTACCACTCTCTAAGATCGCTTGCTGCTACGAAATCAGCACTAGCTCCACGGAGGTCATGGCATTGGACGACGAACTGAACATCGCAAGTAAGTACGGACTCTATTGGGCTGGAGCCAGTGCTGAGGACGAAAATGGCAATGCGCTGGCGGACGGCTTCTACATTTATCAGCCCGAACGATTCTCCAGCACATTCTTTCTTCTCTTCGATAAGTTGCGACAACTCAACGATTATTGCTTCGATCAGCTTCTATCGTCGGAGGGACGGCTGCGCATGCTCACAGCTCAACGAAGTGTCACCGACGGGCGAAGTCGTTGTGCATCGGAACTGGACTGGCTCGATGATGAGATTCCAATGTGGGAAGACAACATCGAAGTGATTGGAAGAGCTACATCGATCGTACTTCTTTGCAGCTTTGTCGAATGGGCACTAAAACTGGTCACAAGGGAACTCTGCGGTGCCATCCCCCGAAAGCGTGACCGATCTATGAGCGACTTCGAGTCTATGCTTCATCATCTTCGGCACAATGCAGGACTCAATCTGAGCGTTGATGAGGCGTCGGTCGGCACTGTTCACGCGTTCCGCGCGATACGGAACTCGTTTGCTCATGGCGACTGGGCGACGTTGGCAGAGCAGTTGGACGCCGTATCTTTGCGCACTTGCTTTGAGGCCGTCGCTCGGATTTTTCAATGTATTGAAGAATCGGCGTGGCAGAGTCCGTGGGGTGAGCTTTCGTCTTGACGTATCCCGGCGAAGCTTGGGGAAGTGACTGTCCTGGGGGCTAACAGACCCGCGACAACTGAAACGGAAAGCACCGATAACGCGAGTGTTGCCGATGCGTGGGATCTAGGCCCACAATTTCTAGTACTGCAACGAGTCCGGATTTGTGGATCAGTCCCATGCCTTCGTTGGGACTGGGAATTGAACTTGTTACTTGACCATGGAGATTCGATTTGTCTATAGAGCGTGATGTTGACTTTGTGTCGCTTCTTGAGTTGATCGAAGCTACGGCTAGGCCGATCGTCGTGGCTGATGAGGAGGTCGATGCGTATTTGCCCGCTCATACGTCGGACGACGAGACGATATTGCTGATGAGTAGATCCCCGCTCAGGCAGCTATTCAAAGAATCTCGCGCGGCGGTCAAGCTGTTGAAGTATTTGTCAAATTCCGATGCTTCAGATTTGCCGAAGTGGTTTGACAGATCGGCAATAAACATCCCTATTCAAGATGAAGCGGCTCGCAACAACGGGCTGTCAGAGCTCAAAGTTCGAGCGAGATGGGAGTGGGACCATAAAACGGCTGCAATCCAACCAACTTTCTCATCGCAGCGATGGGGAGGGGGGACATCCCCGACTGTCGCCGGGACGGGATTGTGCCATCCGGGCCAAGGGCTTCCTCGAGTTCGGTTGATCGGGTTTGATAGACCTGAACTCGTGCGCTTCTTGTGCAAGTTCGGCATCCCTCGCGTTTGGCGTGACGATGTATCGAATGAGAAGGACACGTCGATCTCTAGCTGTAAGGCGGCCGAGACTGAACGATTGGTCGGCGAGCAGGCCGACGAGTTTCCCGGTGGGCTGGTTGGGGAACGTGGTCCGACGCCCGTTGGCCGTCCACACCTTTGGTTCTCTGGCCATCTGGGCCCTGCGTTAAATTCCGCATACACAAAATCTGACGTCCCGCACGATGCGAATGCGATGTGGAGTGCTCTAGTCGCGTTGGCGAAAATGGAAAACCCCCCTCATCACTTGACAGGCTATGCGGAAAACGAAGTCAAGTATTGCGACATCAGCGGCGAGATCTCGTGTTTAAGTCGTGAGATGCTGGGAAAGCGCTATCGCTACGCGTTGCGGAAGCTGGAAACGACCAAAAAAGACCAAAAGTGACCAAAATTCACCAGTAATTTCTCAGTTTGGATCGACCCTAATAACCTTCGCTCCATGTCGTTGCCGTGAAATCAATTCTGATACACGGCGACGACGTCACGCAACGCGAAACCGTGCTCAGTTTCGCTGCAAAATTGGAGCAAAGTGATGTCTCTCACACCCCAATCGACCTCGGTTGGTCGTTTTCTCACAACCAACGAGCTCGCTTCGGCAATTTCGTTGCGTCCGCAGTCAATCCGCAAACGCTATTCCCAGACCGGCAGCTATCACGGTGTGGTTCCCCTAAAGCTTGAGGCTTGCCGGCGCTTGCTTTGGCCCGCTAACGCTGTAGAGCAACTGGCAAAAAGGGGGCGCGATGTCGTTTGAGCTCCGCCCGAGGGTAGGCGCGTTCGAGTTTTTCGGCTGCATGGACGATTCAAGCCAACTGCCGGGAGTCAAGCCCGCTGGAAGTGCCGAAGGTGTCTCTTCCCCCGCGGAGGTGCGGTTCGAGGAGGTCAGAACATGGATTCGGTAAGCATCCCTGTCCCCGAAACGTCCTGGTTGGCGATGCGCCGTCGCTCCAGATACTGGATGTGCATGGGGTGGGAGGTTTGGGGCGGCCTCCTTCTGGCGGGACTTGCCACTGGTACGTCGCTAGCGATTGCGATTTACGCGAATTGGTCCTCCACGGACAGGCTGCCGGAGCAACTCATGCGTGCTGCACTTGTCAGTGTTTGTGTCCTAAGTGTGCACTTGCTACCGGTCAGGTTCCACTGTCTTGCTGGTCGCCCTCGTTTTGCAGCCGTCGCCGTTTGGCTGATCGCGCTACTTCCCGTTCTTTACGGACAGATCTCATTCTTCTTGATGACGCAGAGTCACGCTGCCGACGCTCGAGCGCGACTTGTAGTCGCCGTACGTCCTCTCGTTGAGTCGCGCGACCACGGTGCTCGATCACGGGTCGACATCGCGAAGGACATCATGTCGGTAGACGTAGCGCTGCCAAAGTTTTCACAAGACCGTTGTTACATAGGGTGCGACAGCATGAAGGTGCGCCGGGAGCGTTTAATTGCCAAGAGGTCCTTTCTCCTTGTGGAGTTAGACGAGGCGAAACGTCGCGAATCGCGAGAGGATGCGCATGACGCGCAGCTGTCGCACACGGAGTCGCAGCGTGCGGCAGCACGATCTGACCCTGTCGCGAGTGTAGTCGCGTCTTGGGTCGGGACGACGGAGCGTCGCGTGGAGTTTCTTGTTGGACTCATGCTGGCCGTGGTTCTTGAGGCGACTGCCATAGTCGGTTGGACGGTCGTGGCACAGGACGTACGTGGTCGGCCGAGGCTGACATTGGTGTCACAGTCTGAGACAGTGAAGCGTGACGGGGCGACAGATGGTGATGTTGCTGGCGACAAGGGATATGAATCGCCAAGACGTGGGACCGAGTCAGAAGATGAATCGAGGCTTGGTCTCATTCACTCTGCGGTCAAGGACGGCCTGATTGAGCCCACACAAAGCAAGATTCGAGCGTACCTGGGCTGCGGTCAACGGAGGGCAGGAGAATTGAATCGGATGTATCACGAACGTTTCGGTGCTAAAAAATCTGAGAGGGAGTGATTGTGGATTTTTCCCAAAATCGACGCTGGAACCTGGGCTATGTACCTCCGGCGCCAGACATGCCGTGTCCAGTGAACGAGCTTCCGGGTATTGTTCGTGAAGCCGTCCAGGAGACGACGTCAACCATCGATATTCCGCTTGAGGTTGTCGTTCAAGCGGCAATCGGTGCCATTTCCGTAGCGGTTCACGACCGCGTAAACATCTTGGTACCTAACTTCGAACCAGCACCGGTTGGCGTTTTTCTTCTTACGATAAGCGACTCAAGTGGCGGAAAGTCTCTAGCGCAACAGCGGTATTTTAGGGCGATCGAGGCGGCACAGACGGTTCGTGAACAAACGTTCAACGAAGAGATGGTGGAGTTTGATGCGAGGTCGGCGATTTGGCGAGACGAGGGTGCTCGACTCTCCAAGCTGTCATACCGGGTTGCGCCAAGTTCGGACGCGGCAAATCGCGTCTCTGAAATGCGACTTGAGCACGCCAAGGCAATGCCAAAGAGGCCGGTTCGCTATGACTTGATGCAGTTTGACGGCAGTTCTGAGCAGTTGCGGAACGCGCTCGCCGATCAGTCGAGTGCATCCATCATTTCGGTAGAGGGAGGGCAAACTCTGAGCGGTCCAATTTATCGCGAACCCGCTGCACTGTCCGGGTACTGGAGCGGTGAGGCGAGGCGTATTGGTCTTGTCGGCGGCGATAAATCTGTAGTCGGCCCACGATTGACGACGTCGATATTAGTCCAAGGGGGGCGATTCGACGATTACATGAAGATCCGAGGTGCTGCTGCTTTTGATACTGGCTTGCTAGCGCGAACTTTACCTGCTTTCGTGGAAAGTCGTCCGGGACACATGCGTCGCACCTTGACTCACGTGGCGAACGAGCCATATCTTGCGCGTTTCAACGCACGCATTGCTGAGATCCTCGCGTCGCCGGTCCCTGCGGTGAGTGATCGCAAGACGTTAGACATAACCGATGAGGCGGCGGATATTTGGGCTCGGTACAAGGACCAAGTTAGCGACTACGTTAGCGCTTGTGGGTTCTCCGAGGAGGTCGCGTCGTTTTTCAGAAAAATCGGACAACATGCGACTCGATTGGCGGCGTTGTTCCACTATTTTTCGGGGGAGAGTGGCGCTATATCGGCGAAAACGATGCGGAGCGCCATCACATTCTGTGATTGGTACGGGCAGTCGTTTGTGCGAATTTTTGAGAAGTACGCGCCCTCCGCTGCGAAGCTCGATGAGCAGCGCGCGCACCGATTGCTGCGTTGGTTACGCGAAGCGGTCAAGAATGGCGTTGCCTACGGTCGGCTCCCCGTCGGTTCCTACTCTGAGCGAGATCTCAGAAACCATTCGAGTGTGCGGGGTGAGGACGTCATATTCGCAATTGAGAAGCTGGCTTCGCGCGGCAATATTCAGAAGACGGTCGGCCCGAGGGGAGGGCTGATTGTCCGCTGCCCAGATTCGTGGGAGCGGCCAATGTCTCCGCCCGGCCAGCGTGTCAAGTCGATATTCGACTCGGATGCGCGGCCAACAGTATTCGTTGGTGGGGGGAGGCGATCATCGCAAACGGAGGAGCGATTTAGGTCTTTCGCTCACGAGGATACGGCGCGTGGTCGGGGCTGTGCGTGATACATGGTGTAAAGCTACGCTGCTACCGTAGCATTTGTAGCAGCGTTTTTTTGGGGGAGGCGGCTTCCCTTGACAACGGCCCAAGGTGTCTCAGATTGTCCGGCACTGCGTGCAGTCCTTTGTTCGCTCAGTTGCCTCGACCATTTCCGTTCCGGCATGCGACTCAACCTTGGCGTTCCGAATGGCTGTGATGCGTGCGTAAGTTCTGCAAGCGCGCCTCCGAGGAATTGCAAGGTTTTAACGCTTAGCAAGCGCGCCATTCCCTCGGCCCATCGAAGCCTTGCGTCGGTGCGACTTTTGCTTCTTTATGGAATAGGTATAGGTAGGAGAGGTAGGCCGTAGTTGGTACTCATCAGAACGCGTTGCAGACGCGTCCCCGCATAGGACGACATACCCAATTGTCGATGCTTGGACTAGTCAGCAAATCCCGCCAAGTCTCCATCGGAAGGCGGTGTCCACGCGCACGATGGACGCACAGTGGGGCTCCGCTCGGATTTCACTGCCTTGGTAAGTTAAGTCATTCGGCCATGAAATGACGACGAATTGGACGACGAGGGGCTAAATGGACGCGCAGAATGAACTGATAGATGTGCTGGAAATATGCCAGCACATGCATCAGCGTTCTATGTATGAGGATCTTGAGATTGACGGAGAAGTTCGTGCAACTCTGCGGGATGCCAGGACCCCAAGATATCTCTTCCACATCGAGGAGTTTGTGGCAGATCTATTGAGATCCGACGAGTTGGCATTCACCGAGACCGAAGCGAACGAATTGGGTTGCGTGAGAGAAGGAAGACTTGCCAAGCGTTATTACGGAAAGGTGAGTGGTTGGATCTGTCTATATCAGGAGGGGACCCACTATGCTCCCAAAGTCAGTGCCTTTTACGAAGCCTGCCGTGACCTTGACCTGATGTCCGGCTGGGATGGCTTTCGACCTCCACGCAGTCGGCTTCGCGAGGACGGCACCAGATCTATGGATCTGTTCAACGCATTGATTGGATTGATACGCAAGCGCTGTGGTTCGCGTCGCTTCAAAGAAGCGGAGCGGTTGAGTCGGTTGAACGCGAAACGGAACGTGAAGCGCCTGATGGAGTTGGAAGCGAGAATGTTCTCAGAGGGAGGTGACCAAGGGGAAGGGCGTTCGCGCTGGTTGATCCTTTGGTTGACCTTGGGCTATGAGAGGCGTTATCGAAGTTCAGTTACGCCCGAACTTATATCCGAACACCGGAACAAGCTTCTGTCGGCTCGACGCACGACGAAACCGATGACCGGCGTCAAGAACTACGTGTGGACGATCGAAGCGGGGGCCGACGTCGGAATGCATATGCACGTTCTATTTTTTTACGCATCGGATCGAAACCACGATGAGTACTATGCGCGCCAGATCGGTGAGTATTGGGTGGAGAAGGTGACGGACGGTGTCGGCGACTATTGGAATGGCAATACGCCAGAGCGCAAGCGTCACTACCAAACGAGCGGATTTGGCATTGGAGTTGGGCAGATCAATTCGGTAGATGTCGAGAAGCGGGTGGCGCTGCGAAAGGTGCTTGAGTATATGGCGAAGGCAGATCAATATCTTCGAACGAAGGGGCTTCGGCGTATGCGAACGATCGGATGGGGTAAGGTCCCCAAGAAGATCAAAGCAGGGCGTAGGCGGGGCCGCGATAAGTGATCGGCATGGCTGGGCCGATGGATGTCCTCACTGAACCACGCGCTAGCGATTCTATATAGGCGTACTGACGGAGTAGGTGCGGGCGTGCGGAAGTCGATTCATAATCGGTTTACGCGCACCTAGCGCCAACCAAATACGCGAGAGGCCTCATTCACGTCCCTGACGCTCACTTCTTCAGAGCGAGTTGGCGTCGATACAGGCGTAACGATAGATCGGACTGGTCGCAGGCCGAGCGCACTCAGCTCTTCAATCCTCTGCAACAGTCTGGAGCTCAATGGCAACCTTGGAAAAGCCCCTCCAAACTGGTCGTCAGTCGAGCGACTCTGCGTCATTCGCCGAAATGTCCACTCCGCGAGAGTCCGAACCAGAGGATTTGGGTCTATGGCCACGTTAGGCGCAACCGGTCTGGGCAATGACTTCTTCTTGAGCGAGGGGAAATTGTTGGGGCGCTGATGGTCTGTGCGGCCGTTCGTTAGCTCACCCACTGGCGGTACAAGCGGGCAAATATCAAGAGTCAGGCTTGAACACCCTCCAGGATGTGAGTGCTTTCTGCGGAAAGTCTTGGATCTCGTCGTGGTGATGCGGCTGAGCGAACGCGCGATGATAACCTGCATGCTCCTCATGCGAAGCATTTCCTCCTCGAGTTGAGAAGAGGTGATCACGTCAGTTGAGGATATGGGTCTTCGCCGCTTCCCCAAGAAGCGGTTTTTTTTCGTCCCCAGATGAACTTCAATTGCACATTCTGCGAGACGTCAGTATGCCGAATCCAATCCGCATCGGGGATGCCCTTGAACATGGTGGTCAAGTTATCGGCTGCTCGCCAACATTCCTGTTTCTCGGCCTCGGTGTCGGTCGCCAGGGTGATCCTGCAATCTGTGAACTGCATGGAAAAACGAATATTGCCGAAGGCGCCGCGTCGTTCAGGGATCGGGGCGTTCCGATCGCATTACATATGCATCGTTGCCTCTGTGGGTGCCGGCTTGTTTCCTCGTTGGCGGCTTCGCAAGGAGTTTGATCCGAGAGATAGCTCTGGGAGCCTGATTTGTTATGTCAGGAATAGGGCTCGGCATGAAGTCTAATCCGTATGTGCGTTGGTACGCGTGAGCTATCCGACTATGCAGAACTCCCGGCACGTGTTGTGAGCCACATGAGGTCCTTGTTTTAACGGAGGGGAAGTTGAAGAAAGCACTGTTTGCGATATTGGTGTGTGTCGGTTTGACGCAGGTACCTACTGCTGAAGCTGCAAATTATGTTTTCCGGTTTGGGGATAGGTATCAGGAGCTTTCGCGGGATCCGGTCGGGGAAGGGCCTGGGTTGACCTTTGATGCGGCGCGAAGCAGTAATACGGCGCTTGCTGTCGGACCCGGTATCTCTATCGGGTTGAAGGTCGCAGGGGTATCTCTGGGGGTCGGCGCAAAAGCCTTGTATGTCAGTTCCTCAAGCGGTAACGGAGGCCTCGCAACGCCGTTCGGATTGACTGCAAGCGTGGGGCTTGCGAGTCACTTGGCCCTGTCGGGGCGCGCGTATTACACACCTGGAACCGCCTTCAATAGCCGATTGGGCGGCTATTCGCAATTCGCCGCCGGGCTTCAGTGGAGCCTTAAGCCCGTCGTGGTTGAGGCGGGGTGGCGATATGAGTCTCTCGGTGGGCGGCGCGGAGCACCGGATAGTCGACTGATCAATGGGGCTTACGCCGGGGTGGGTCTTTCGTTCTAGGGGGGGGGGAGCGGCGCGGTCGTGTACCACGCATCGACCCAAGACTCGGCACGCGCGCCATAGTAGTGTTGAAGTGTTGGGGGAGGGCAATCGCGTGACCGCAAGTTGGCGGAGCATTTTATGTCGAGACTAAGGTCCGACAAATATGCGAATAGTCCCGGGGTTTGGGCCCACCTTCCCCATTCCGGAATCGCACACGTCGTGACCACACGTGGCTCTGAATGAAACATCTCTCGCTCCGCCAGCTACCTTTGTCCACCACATCCCGCGGTCGAACGTGTACGTGAATGATGGGGTGACAAATTTATCCGGACTGTTGAAGCTACCTATCCAGTTGATGCTCTTAGTGGCTGACCGGCAATCGCCGAATGGGCTGTCGCTTGACCGGAGCTCCATTCGCTGCGACGTTGCTCCCGCACGGATTTCGATGACCGTTGGGCCGTGGTCGATCATGCACGCATCCGCGACGTAGTTTAGCGTGAGGTCTTCGCTCGAAAGATTGCTGATGATCATCGAAAACGATTGTTCCGCATGAGCGGTTCGTGCGAGACACAGGGTGATGGCGGCGACAGCTAGCACATACCGATAGGTTTGATGCAAGTATGGTCTCCTAGGCAGTGTCAGTCTGATGGGGGGGGGGCGAGCATCCCGTGAGCCGAGGTATTCGGCGCTTGAAAGCATGCGGCATTCGAGTTCGTATGCCGCTTTGATTTTTGGATGCCGGCGTTTGGATTTCGTGTTCGCCGTGATTGCAGCGCATTGTCCTGAATCTTTGTGGGCATATTGCGGCGCGCAGGGGGAGCGAAGTGCTCTTTTCAAAAATCAGTTTTTTGATTGAATGCGCGTGGTTTTCGAGGTCGCGATACGAGCACTCCAGCTTTTGAAGGCGAGTTCGCGATAGTCTGGCACTGCTATCGCTGATTGCACCCACTGAGTTCGGTCAGTGCATAGCGAGTCATATCTCCTCTTTGGTTGTGCTTTTGCCGCTTCCGTGCGAAGCGGCACTTTTTTGAGTGTCGCTCTTCCCGGCGCTAGCACCTAAAACCATTGCTTCACCGAGTGAAGAGCGAGTCGACGACGGGCGCAATAGGAGATTGTCGGCGTGGTTGACCGGTTGCCTGTCGGATGCTGATATCGGACGGAGGTGATCGATCATGTCTCGTGCAATATCTATTGTGATGTTGTTCGTATTTGCAGTTGTGACCTTGGCTTTTAATTGGGCGATCGTTCTTGATGCATATGGAGGAGGGCAGCCGCGAGAGGACTTGGTTCGAGGCTGGGATAGCCCGCTAGCCGTCGTCATAGCTGTTGATGTTCTTGTGATGTTGATTGTCCTCTCGTTCCTCTGGGTGCGTGGTCCTACGCTGCAACGGCGGACCTGAGTCGCGTGAACGTGGGGATTCCCTGTCTCCAAGGGAAGTCTGCTTTTTGGTGGGCGAAAGGATGGATGGCGGATTTGCCGATCATAATTCGCTTAGGCGCAGAACATTGTGCCGTGTTTGACCCCTTCTGCCGCCCCCCAATTGGCAGAAGGGCGGGCCGCTTCCACAAGAAGCGGCCTTTTTCTTTGTGTGGCGGCTCCGAGAATCCAGGGCGCGCCGGTTCGCTTCGTTCCGAAATGTGAATGTATATGAGGTGCCGACTTTTCGCGACTGCGTGGGTGCATGGGAGCGTGCAAAAGAATGAAATCCGGAAAACAGCGAATCTCGAGAAATCTCTTCAGGCAGAACCGCTGGTACGAAATTGGCGCATCGTGCACGCCCATCTTTCGCTGGGTGGTTGTCGCACTTGTCGTGTCGATCTTGGTGGTGGGCATATATGCGGGAGCGCGCTGGCAGGGCAGATTACCTGGTCATCGGCTGGGCGGCGGGCGTATCGCCGCACTTCAATGTGCCTCGCCGGATGTGGGCAATTCCGCGAGGCTAGGCGTATGTCGCAAGGTAGGGGCCGGCAGTGAGAAATGCGAGCGGGCCTTAGGCGGGAGCGGCTGATGAGGTGGGAGGGCTGTGAGCATCTAGATGCTGAATCGCTGTCAGCCAAACGAGGTCTGTGTAGGGGGGGACTCAGCCCCCGCTGGCGATCCATCATCAACGTGTCGATCCCAACTTGCCTTGTTCGTGATCCGGTGAAGGCAATGGAGGGAAGGGCAACCGAAGGTGACTAGGTTTACCCCAACGCCAAGATCCGTAGTCGGGCCACTATGAAATATCTACGCAATGCTAGCGTCCGTGACGAGAAATGCATCGGTAGAGCGATGTGAGTAGAGGTGCCGTCGCGAATTGACGATATTCGACCATTTACCCACCATACTTCGTCGTTTTCGGAGCAAAGGTGCGGTGGTTCAATTTTCCATCCATGGAAAACATCATTTTTCATCGGCACTCCGAAGAACGTGCTTCCTACGGGCACTTTGCATTGCTGTATAGCAGACTTGCCAGTGGCATCTATGTGGATATCCGCCGTCTTGATGTGAATTGACTTGGGGGCGTGTGTGATCACGGATTCCAACATAGTCAGATCTGCCATTTTGTGAGCCCCGAAACTGTCGCGAAAAGAATGCCTCTTCGCAGCGCTGGCGCGCATCTCTAAGTCCTCGCTTGGGAAGAGGGCAAGGATTTTGGCAATCCGTGGGGGGGGGGCGGTCTCTCTGACGTTGTTGCATCGTCAGCGAGACGCCGCAACCTGTGATGCACGCCTTTATCCGTCGGGTGGTCGCTCGGAAACCATATGTTCGCGATCCAATGACTCAATACCGACGTTGGGGGCCTGGGCCGAACCGTCCACGCCCCCGGTCGTAGCGATCATCGTGCCATCTGGGGTCGGGGCCGTGATGGCGATTCCACTCCTCTCGGTCCCAGTAGCGGCGCCCGTCCCAATATCGGTCGCCATGCCAACCGATGGAAATCGAGAGGGTCGGTGCGACGTATGGCGCTGGTACGGGTTGGTAGATCACCGGCGGGGGCGCATAACTAGGAACCGGTGCCACATAAACCGGCGGTGGCTGGTATATCACTGCAGGGGGGGCGTATGCCGGCAAGGGAACCCCGATCGCTATTCCAACGTCAGTGTGAGCCATAGCCGCGTAGCTCACGAATGACATCGCGAGGGCCCCGACAAGGTGTTTCAGTCTCGAGTTAATCATCGTTTCGCATCCAAAAGCGTTTGTACGAAGTGCCTGGGTAGAGTCTGCGGCGCCAGTGCACGGCCGCCTTGCATGCGCTGTTGCATGCCTTCACATTCTAGTAATTGGTAAGTTCAATCCATTCGTCGACTGCAAACTCATAGTCGGAGACAAGCTCGTGTAGGGCTGGCATCTCCTTTTGAATCGTCTGGTGGCTATAGACGAAAGCCGCCAGAAGAATGCCAACAATCAAAGCGATCGGTACCCTAAGTCTCGTCGTGGCAGCGAGAAAATGGCGCTTAGAAATTCTCAAGGCGAGTAGTGGTGCGCATGAAATTTTGGCCTGCACCATTTCCGTCTGGGGATGCGATGTGATCGGCGCTTGATGCGCAAAAAAAGCAAGCTATTGGCGTCCTGGCATTTCTCTGGCTGCGTATTCCACTATGTCCTGACGAATGCAGTGAGTCGAATCCCGCATGTTTGCTTCGCGTGCCGGTCCACTTGCGTAGGGTAGCCGTGGATTCGGTTTGCTGGACCACTGTTGCTTCGCTGTGTGTACGCATGAGCGCCATTTCAACCGCAGATGCGTTGATTTCAAAACTATTGAGCGGGAGAGATTCGGGCTCGCCAGTCCAAGAGGAGACCGGATAGCGTTCTTGTTGAGTCGAGGGAGGTTCAGTTTGACTCTCCTCGAAACCGAACACGACCATATTCAAGGGGGGGCGGCACTTTCGTGCGAACTGTTGAAAATCCGGAAATTGAGGCTTCCCTTATGTCTGACGGTCTGAATGATTGATATATATCCTCAGGAAGCGAATCCGTGTGATGTCAGGGGATTTGAGCGCGCTATGCGGGGAGGGCATATGTTGCAAACATTGGTCGGTGTATCAACTGCAGTCTCGCTCTGGCGGAAGATCGGCGATTGCCTGCATAGGCGAGCATCGGCGCTTGTTCTCGTTCGAATGCTGAGATCGCCGAGCAATAGCTTTCCTTTAGGGTGGCCCTACGGGAACGTTAGCGCTTGGCGAGTCGCCGAATTGTGTATTGATACGACGTGCCGATTGCGTCCCGACATACTCGCAAGTGCCAATGAGAGCCGATCTCATCCGATATTGCTTGCTGCGGCGGCGATCGCTACGGGACTCACTATGATTGCTTCGCCTTGCGAGGACGATTTGCGACGTCTCGTGGCCGTCACACTCATTCGGTTTGAGGATCCGATCGCAGTCCTGAAGGTAACCTCAAAACTGAATAATGTTGACCGCTGGCTGATGGAATATATCGAAGCTGTAATGGCTGGGGGTGTTTACGACGTAGTTTCCGTTGACGTTTGAGGAGGATCGGGCACGGGGGATTGACGGTGTGTAATTGACCAATAAATTGACGTGAGGAGACAGAATGTTCGAGAAGAGAAATGTGTTGGGATCGTCGCTGCACACGATGCGCGAAGGGCTGGCGCAATCGTCGCCTTGTGCGCGAAATGTGATTACGGGAGCGCTTGCCGCAGTGGCCATGGGAATTTCAATTTCCGCAATGGCGAGTGCTCCGGTGGACAATGCAGAGCTAAATCCGACCAGTTGGATGCAGGGCTCGCCGCCTAGCCCGGATGCATCGATTACGCTCGATAACGGTGGGTTCGTCTACCCCAAGAATCGTTGGAGTTTCTCAAACATGCGCCGGCTGATGCCGTCTGCCAACGTGTGGCGAGGAGACGGCCAACCGTCCCCCCTCGTTCGCTCGCAACACATCAGCTCACCCATTGGAGATGTCACTTTTGCCGACTTGAATGGCGTTCGTCACAAGTTCTCTGATCTGATGCAAGTGACTGATGCCGATGGCATCATCGTGCTACACAAGGGGAAAGTTGTGTACGAGGAATATGCCGGCGTGTTGAAAAGCGAAATGCCACACGCCGTCATGTCCGTGACGAAATCCATCGTCGGCACGATAGCTGCGATGCTGGTCGAGGATGGGCGTCTCGATGCAGACGCTCAAGTCACCCAGTACGTTCCTGAGTTGGCTGGTAGTGCTTTCGATGGTGCGACGGTTCGACAGGTCATGGACATGACGATCGGCGTTCAGTATTCGGAGCAGTACAGCGATCCGTCTGCCCAAATCTGGGCCTATTTTCGAGCTGCTGGTGTTATCAAACGCCCGGACGGCTATGTTGGCCCAACGAACCTGTACGACTTCCTCAAGACCCTGAAACGCAATGGCGAGCACGGTGCGGCATTTGCGTACAAGACGCCCGACGCTGAAGTCCTGGGTTGGATAATCAAGCGCTCAACCGGCCGTCCGTTGTCGGAGTTGGTCTCAGCAATGATTTGGCAGCCAATGGGGGCGCAGGACGACGCCTACTTTGATGTCGATAGTCAAGGGACCGAATGTGCTGGGGGAGGCTTCAACGCAACGTTACGTGATCTCGCGCGGTTCGGGGAGGTGATGCGCAACGAGGGGCGCTACAACGGCCGCCAAATTGTGCCCGCACGTGTGGTCGCTGAAATCCGTGGTGGCGGGGATCGCGGGAAATTTGCGATGGCCGGCTTCAAGACACTGCCGGGGTGGAGTTATAAGGACATGTGGTGGGTTTCTGGCGATGATCATGGTGCATACGAGGCTCGAGGGATATTTGGGCAGGCCATCTATGTGGATCCCGAGGCTGAAATGACGATAGTGCGTCTCGCATCGACCAAGTTGCCGGCGAATGGCGCCAATGACTGGATCACTTTGCCGGCTTTTCGAGCGGTAGGTGAGTTCCTAATGGCGGCAAAGTCGGAATAACTGCAGTTGTGGTCCGATGGCGGTGGCCCCCTCGCGGGCCACCGCACATTCTTTGGGAAAGGGTTTTATGCCGCTTGTCGTGTGGCGGCGAGCGTGATCTCCCGAACGCACACGTGCTGGGGTTGTGCGTATGCGTATGCAATGACATTGGCGACATCGTCCGCGCTCAGGACGATACCTCCCATCTCTCTCTTCCAATTGGCGTAGTCTGACTTGATTGCCTCATTGGTTGTGTGGCTAAGCAACTCGGTTTCGACTGCGCCGGGTTCGACTGTGACGACGCGAACGTTGTGTTGCGAGAGCTCCTCACGAAGATTCTCGGACATTCCCGTCACGGCAAATTTGGTACCTACATACACTGCGTGATTCGGGAAGCTCTTCCGACCGGCGATTGAACTGACGTTGATTATAGTGCCGCGCTGACGGGTGATCATTCCCTGCGTTACGGCGTGAACGCCATTCAGTACGCCGCGAACATTAACGTCAATCATGCGATCCCATTCTTCGGGCGCCTGGTTCGCGACGTCGCCAAGTAACATAACTCCAGCGTTGTTCACGAGGCAGTCGACAGGTCCAAAGCGCGCTTCGGCTTGTGTGACTGCATTCATGTAGGCCTGTCGATCTGTCACGTCGACGCTTACGATCATTGTTTGTGGCCCGGCTAACGTGCACATCGGTTCCGTGCGACGGGCCATGAGCAGAAGAGGGTGCCCCATGGCGGAGAACTTGGCGGCGGTGGCGAGTCCAATGCCAGAGCTCGCTCCGGTAATTGCAATAAGGGGAAGCAAGGTTGTCGTCATGCTGAGCGGTTCCTTGTTGGAGATCATTTCGGTACGAAGCGTGCCGAAGTCTATTGAATCCACCTCCCGTTGAGAAATGGAGAATTCTTGTAGTATGCATAATTCAAATTTATGGATTGTTTATGGAGTATCGGCACCTCCGTGCATTTATCGCAGTTTTTGAGGAGCGCAATATCACGGCTGCAGCGCATCGCATGCATCTGACGCAGCCGGCGATATCCAACTGCATCAAGCAGTTGGAGCAAACGCTCGGCGTGTCGCTGTTTTCGCGAGAGGCGCGTGGCGTAGGCGTGACAACTGACGGGCGTAGCCTGTATCCGCAAGCGAAGAGGATGGTTGCCGACATCGAGCGCCTGCGCATACGCTTTCATTCCGGCCGTGCAGCGACGGTGCTTGAGATGGGGGTTGGGAGCGACGTCTCGGGCGGCATGTTGAGTTCATTTGTCCAGCGCGTTGAGCGGCATCTCCTGTCCGTATCGCTTCACGTGCGCGAAGGATGCGAAGGGGAAATCCGACTCGAAAGTGAGGAGCGGCGCTGTGAAGGAGAGTTGTTCACTTCCTTGTGGGTCGAGCCTTATGTTCTCGCCTACGCGCTTGGCTTGGACTTTGGGGGCTCGGGCGAGAGCTTCATCCGTTCTCGCTGGGTGACTTGCCCATCACACCCGACGCATCAGCAGTTGCTCCCCTTTTACGGCGAGGCTGGTGAAAATGCTGTCGCGCAGGCAACATCGTTGCGGCGCACCCTGGACTTGGTCGCGGCCGGGGCGGGAGTCGCAATTGTTCCTCGTTCGCTGGTGATGGAGAGGCGGGGCGTCGGCGCAAAATTAATACCTAGCATGGCAATTTCTCGGCGTGTAGGACTCTGCATTGGGGCCCAAGCGCTTCGTAATCCACATATCTCGAGACTTTATGAGACTGTCGTCGAGTGAGCCCCAGTGGGTGGGCTCTATGTGAGATTTCCCGCAATCTAGGTCGAGGCGCCAAATGGCGGGCTTATGTTGCAGATACTATCCGTCGTTGTTGTTGGTGTGTCCGCATGTTCCTCTGGAACCTTAATAGAAGTCGCCAAATTTTGGTGACTTCTTTTTTTTGAGGCGTGCTGCTACGGATCAAACATCTTTGCTTGTTTGTGAAATATGGCAGTTGGGAAATGAGCGTCAAATCAGGGCGAACGAGCAGTGCGGAATAGCTCAGTGCCGGCTGACGAACTGGTTGGGCGCTGAGGTAGGCGAATCCTATATCTACGGAGGAATCATGCTTCGACGTATGCTGGCAGAGAGCTTTGGGACGTTTTGGCTGGTCTTTGGTGGTTGCGGAAGTGCCGTATTGGCGGCGGCATTTCCTTCGCTTGGAATTGGATTTTCTGGAGTGGCGCTTGCGTTTGGCTTGACCGTACTGACGATGGCGTATGCCGTTGGGCATCTCTCCGGAGGGCATTTCAATCCCGCGGTTACGGTCGGTCAATGGGCGGGAGGGCTGTTTCCGGTGAAGGATATTCTTCCCTATGTGATCGCGCAGGTGGCAGGTGGGGCTGTTGCCGGCGGTGTGTTGTACCTGATCGCCAGCGGTGTGCCCGGGTTTGACGCATCGGCATCGGGGTTCGCCTCCAACGGGTATGGTGATCACTCCCCAGGCGGTTACGCTCTGAGTGCCTGTGTTGCCATTGAGTTTGTACTGACAGCATTTTTCGTAGTCATCATCAATGGGGTCGTTTCCCGTAAGTCACTCGCGTCCTTCGCTCCTATTCCGATTGGGTTGGCGCTAACGTTGATTCACTTGGTATCGATTCCTGTGACAAATACGTCAGTGAATCCCGCTCGCAGTACTGGGGTGGCCATATTCCAAGGTGGGTGGGCCGTCGATCAGCTTTGGATGTTCTGGTTGGTCCCCATTGTGGGGGGGGGAATTGGTGGCCTCATGTCGCGCGTGTTGCGCGCTACTGAGTAGCGCCCGGATTAGAGAGCGGACCTCGCGAATTGCGTGGTCCGCGTAGGGGAAGGTGCGGTGGTTTGGCGAAGTCTGTTTTTGTGTTTCCTACTGTATTGCTCGGGCGCCGGTGCTCAGGAGGTTAACCTGCAAGGTGGCCTCATGCACCTTGAGCGCGATGATCTCGAGCATAGCTACGCGTGGAGCTTCGGCTATAGGCAGCCAATTTCGCCACTCATTTCTACGTCGTTTTCCTGGCATAACGAAGGGCACATTACGGACCACCATCGGGATGGATTCGGTGTGCAGCTTTGGGCCGGCAAGACAGGCATCTTTGGTGGGCTCGATGCGGGTGTCGGGTTTGGTCCGTACCGCTACTTTGATACCGTCGCAGTTGGTTCAAATCGTGCCTATCGCAACCGCCATGGTGTCGGATTGATCTACAGCGCATACGTCGGATGGCCGTTCGCGAGGCGTTGGTCGGCAACCTTCCAGGGGGATTGGGTTCGTGCCAGTGAGGGTGTGAGAACGAACGCTTACACAATCGGACTTACGTATCGTTTTGCTGCGCTTCATCGAGACATGCGAGAACCTTCTCAGCGGCCGTCGATAGGTAGCAACACGCTATCGCTGCTCGGTGGCTTGTCGGTTGTAAATAGCCTTACGTCACAAAATGCAGGTGCTTATGCGATCGAGTTTCGCAGGAGCATGACTAGTTCTATGGACGGGACGTTGTCCCTACTACGTGAGGGGCGCAGTGACATCGGAGAGCGTCGCGGGGTAGCCGCACAGGTCTGGCTCCGAAAGGGGCTTGCGAATGATCGGTTGGCGTTGGGCCTAGGAATAGGGCCGTACGTGGCGTGGAAAAGATATCAGCCGAATCCAGAGGCATCCGGTCGGCAAAGTACAATCGCTGGCCTCTTGACGATGGCGGCTGATCTAAAGCCGTCTGAGCGTGTGTCCTTGAGTGCGTCATGGTCTAGAGTTGTGTCTCGAGCCGGGCGTGATAGTGACATCTTTCTGGCGGGTGTCGGGTTTCAGTTTTGACCTCGGGCATGAGTGAATTTATTCCCGGTGCGCATGCCGAAGGAGGCGTTGCGCCCTATGTTTCTGCGCTGAGTATCTGGTGCAAATGTGCACTTAACGATGCGCGCCAAGCGCAACAAGCGCGGACGGCGCCAGTCGTTGACGTAGAAGACTGGCTGATCGCGATGCTTAGGAAGCCCGGTGGGGCGGTGGGGGCCATTCTGAGGCAACTCGATGTTGACGCAAGTAAGCTGGAGCGGCATCTATGTGAGGCTGCTGCGCTCAACGTGAGAGAGTTACCAGAAGACGGTTCGGGCTTTTCCCGGCGGATTCGATTGCTACTGGAGTTGGCTTGGTTGAAAACTCAGATGGCCGATAGACCATCGCAATCGATGTCGTCAGCGCATATATGGATGGCACTAGCGGATGCCCCACAGTTTCATGCGATCCCTTGGCAGGACGACGTGCAGACGTTGTCATCCATTGCGATTGCTAGAGCGTTGCCCTTCGTCTATGTGTGGCCTTGTGACTCCCTGCGCCGGCATGCTAAGGGCGTCAGAGATTGCTGCGTCAATTTACCTCCTTGCGGAAGATTTATCAGCCATGAAAATGAAGTCGTTCACACTTGTTTGTGCCATCCTCATCGGCACATGGGGCCATTCCGGCGTGTCGGTCGGACAAACGGTGCGACAGGCAAAAGGAAATCTCGTTTCGTCAGCCCAGCAACGTGCCATCAATGCGGGAATCGCCAAACTCAAGTTAAGTGGTGAGCGTTCCGTGGCCCGAGAGTGGACCGAAGAAAAGCAGGTGGCCGAGTTCATTTGCCGCCCCGCGGCACTGCCGGCGTTAGCAAAGAAATTGAAAGGGGCGGACCGTGTCTTTCTTGGAAACAACGATCCTGAAAGTCTGTCGCTCGAAAGTACGACCAAGCTGGTTGGTGTTGGCCAAGCTCGCTTTGAGGGCGGATGGCGCGACTTTTCGTTCGAGTGTTTGATGGATGCGAAAACCGCCAAAGTGAAGAACTTCCAGATTACGCTCGTCCCGCTCGCCACAATCTAGTCCGAAGCTTTGAAAGCTCAAGCAGCGTAGCTGCCCTCTGCTTCTCGCAGAGAGGTGTCCGAATTTATCCCCTTCCCGCAGTCAAAATAGAACGCCGCACTTCCATCGGTTCATCCAAATAAGTTCCAAGAGGATACCGCCGAGTGACTTGATGCAGCTGATTTGACGCGAATTCAAACGCGAGCTTCGAAAATAAAAAGAATGAGTTTTGGGCTCAGCGGTACCTTGGTGCATACGATTGGAGTGCACTGCTGGGCGCGTTATCAGGAGAAAACTTGCGAGATCGTCTCTTCGACTTCCCGGTTCCCCAGGCTTGGCGCCACTGGATCGCACTTACTGCGACTGTGGCACCATTGGTTTGCGGTGCCTGGTTGTCCTGCGTAGAAGCCAGGAGAGCGATGGTCGCGGACGCGAACATGCAAGCGAGCCGCGCGCTGGAGGAAGTTGATCGAATGCTCTCGAACGCATCGATGACCGCGAAGCGTGTCGGGCTTGAGGCTGGTGCTCGATGCGCCGATGTGGTCCTTGAGCTGCGTGAGCAGGTGGATTCCGTTCTTTTTGTACGCTCGGTAGAGTTACTAACGAATGATCAGGAAATTTACTGCAGCTCGCTCCAGGGCGAGTATCGCAGGAGCATTGACGTCGAGGCCTATGTCGATGGCCGAGTTCGACTACTTCGCCATAGCGGTACGCAGCCTGATTCGAGCCTACTGATCTATCGATGGGTAAGTGGGGGGCGGGGGGCGATCGTGACGATAGACGGGCGCCACGTTCGCGATGCCTTGTCAATGGTCAGGCGAAATGGCACAGATTTGATGCTTGATGTTGGCGGTGAGGTGCTTGGGCGGGACGGCATCATGCCCAGCGGAATTGTGGCACCAAGCGACGCAATCGTTCTGCAATCTAAGTTGTTTCCGATCAGCGTATGGGCTGAAATCCCCAAAGGGGAGCTTCGCCGGCGCGTGCTTGCTGACTACTCCGTACTCTTGCTTGCGTTCGCCGTCTTCGGTGCGATTCTTGGGCTTTGCGCCAGGAAGGCCCTTAGTCTCGTTGGGTCGCGTCGACACGAATTGGAGCGTGCGCTGCGCACGGGAGAGTTTGTTCCATATTTCCAACCGTTGGTGAGTGCCTCCGGTGGGGGGTGGCTTGGTGCAGAGGTGCTGATCCGGTGGGAACACCCTAAAGAAGGCATTGTTGCTCCCAATGACTTTATCCCACTGGCCGAATCGACCGGCTTGATTGTCCCGATGACCCGCGGGCTATTTGATTCAGTGGCCACTGTTCTGAGTGAAGCTGAGGTCCCCGACGGATTTAGGCTTAGCTTCAACGTAAGTGCTCAGCATTTGCGCTGCTCGACGATCATTCGCGATTGCGAAGCGTTTCTTGCGAGACCTGGGATGCAAAGCGTTCAGTTGGTGCTCGAGTTGACAGAGCGCGAACTGCTGGAACCCAACAGTCACATTCGCGGAATCTTTGGTGCCTTGCACGAGATGGGCGTCAAAGTTGCTGTAGACGATTTTGGTACCGGGCACTCCAGCCTTTCGTATTTGCGAGACTTTGACATGGATGCTATCAAGATTGATCGATCATTTGTGGCGAAGATTGGGGAGAATCCTGCATCTGAGAAGGTGTTGGAGAGCATTCTCGAAATGTCCAGGAAGCTTAATCTCACGGTCATCGCAGAGGGGGTCGAGCGCCAATCGCAAGCTCAGTTTTTGCGTGAATTGGGTGTGCCGGTCTTCCAGGGGTTCCTTTTCGGGAGACCGATGGCAGGTGAAGTCTTCGTGCGGCACCTGCAAGGTCAGCAGGAAACGGACGGAGTGCCGGTTGGATGCAGCTCTCCTAGCCTGATGATCTGAGGCAAATCTCATTTTCCAGGTGGTTTCCCAAACGTAATATTTGTTGTTTTCGAACTTCTGGGTAGTCGACTCAACGCTGCTATCGATCGCGTCGCTGGAAGTTTGCCGTGCCTTTCGGGCTGGTGAGAGTAGGGGGGAAGATGCGAATCATTTTGGCGGACGACCATTCGATTGTGCGCTACGGAATTCGAATGGCGATTGAGGCGAGCGGTGTCGGAAGAATCGTCGGGGAGGTTGCGACAGCAGAGGAACTGGTCTCGACCGTGAAGCAGATTCAGTGCGACGTAATTGTGACAGATCTGTCCATGCCTGCATCCCAGGAGCGGGATGGCGTGCTCCTGGTCGAGCGGCTGCGCCGTCTCACACCGCACACTCCGATTGTCGTAATTACCGCAATGCGAAATCTTGCGATCGTGAAGATGCTTGTTTCGCGTGGGGCGTTGGCCGTTGTGGACAAGGGCAGTGGCATTGACGACTTGATAATGGCGCTGCGTTATGCGCTGCGAAGGGAGGTCTACCTGAGCGGCAGTATCCGGAAGTTGCTTCGCGAGGCCCAGTTATCCGAGCGCAGCCTGTTTCGCGAGTCAGTGCTGACTCGCTCCGAAATCGAAGTTCTTCGTATGTTTGCGTACGACGGGCTCTCGATCTTAGATATCGCCAAACGCCTTCACCGAAGCCCAAAAACCATCAGCAAACACAAGCGAAACGCGCAAGAAAAGCTAGGATTGGCGACAAACCAAGAACTACTCGATTTTTGCCGAAACAATGAAAAGCTCTCGCAGTAGCGCAGTGAGTGCGGCGGGATGTTCGGCCGGGTGTCGAGCCTGGCTGGGTGGTGCCCTTTTAAGCATGTTTCCCTATGCAGCCTCATGGGGACAGCAGCGACAGTCCAATATCGCCGGTACCGAGGTTGCCAACACGCATATCGGTTTGATGGTCGTAGCGTTCGTCCTTGCGTTAAGCGTTCTGGTTATCGCATTGCTGTTGATTCGCCTGGGACAAGAGATTCGCTGGCGCATGCGCACCGAGCAATCACTGCGATTTCAGATTGGCCTGCAAGCGGCTGTCATGGAGGCGGTCCCTACACCACTCTTCTTGCAGGATGAGAATGGGCGATATTTGGCGGTAAATCCCGCGCTGGAAGAGGCCACAGGCTTACTCGCGGAGCAACTTATCGGCAAACCAACGGATGGCGCGGGGCTGTTCGATGTTGATGAGTGGAGCAAGATCGAATCGAGTTTGACTCAAGTGCGCGCTACGTCCGCCCGAGTCAAGGGTTCAACGTTTTACACGACCCTGGATGGTGAGCGCCGGGAGGCGCTCTACTGGGTAAGAGCCTGCACAGGGGGGGCAGATCATCCCGATACGGTTCTTGCCGCGTTCCTTGACGTTGCGGATCTCAGAAAAATGCAGCGGCGAGAGGTCGAACTCAAACAGCAATTGGTTGAGTTGACACAGTCGGTCCCGATCGGGATTTTCCAGCTTCGGTATCTGCCCAAAGTTGGCTTTTCATTGTCGTTCGTCAACGCTCCCGCATTTCGGATGCTGGGGGTTTCGTCGGACGTTGCTGAGCACCTGCTCCTGGCGTTCGGCCAAGCATTATCCGAACCGGCGCGATATCGCCTGATTCGTAGTCTGCTGCGTGGCTCGTGTCATGACCAAGCGACAGACATGGAGATAGAGCTATCGAGGCTGTCAAACGAAGAGGAAGTCGTTCGAATCGTTGCTGTCCCATCAGACGGTAAGGCTGAAGGGATGCTCTGGAATGGCTATGTGCAAGACATCACTCAAGCGCGTCGGCAAAGCTTGGCGCTTTCTGATGCTAAGTGCAACGCGGAGGCCGCGTCCGCGGCGAAGGACGCGCTACTTGCAACCGTGAGTCATGAACTCCGGACGCCGTTAAGTGGTGTGAAGGGCATATTGGAGCTCCTTGAGCACGCGGAGTTGGGCGAAGAAGAACAGCGCTTAGTTGGGATCGGCCGGTCGGCAGCGTCGATTCTTTCTGCGATTCTAGAAGACATTTTGGCCTTTTCCGCGGCGACGCAAGGCGAGTTGAAGGTTGTCCCGAGAAACGTGTCGATAGTTGCGGTTGCCCGTGAGGCGGCTGCACTCATCGAACCTTCTGCCGAAAAAAAAGGTCTTTCGCTAGAGGTCGATGTTGCTCCAGGTTTGGCGTGTTCCTACGTCGCCGATGATAGACGGCTTGCCCAAGTGCTTCTGAATCTGCTCGGAAACTCGGTGAAGTTTACGGAGTCGGGACGCGTTGTGCTGAGGGTCTCCTCTCGATCTGTGGATCTGTCGCGCGACCTCGTTACGCTGGAAGTCAGTGACACCGGCATGGGGATTGCCCCCGATGAAGTTGCAATGATTTTTGAGCCGTTCGTCCGAGGGCATGGCGCCAATCGCGACAAGCCGGGCGTGGGGTTGGGGCTCTCAATTTCCCGAGCAATCGTTGAGTCCATGGGAGGGCGGATTTCGGTATCTCGCTTCGAGGAGCACGGCACGACGATGTCCGTTGAGCTCACGCTTCCGATCGCGAGGAGTGTGGTCGTCGACTCGCTGGCTTCTGAGCCTCCCGAACTGGCTAAGCCACCGCCTGATGGGAATTGGCTCCGAGGTAAGCAGCGGATGCACGTCCTAGTGGTAGATGATGCGCAGTTGAATAGAGATCTTCTGCAGTTGCAACTCGCGCGGCTTGCAATGACCTGTGATGTTGCCAGCGATGGCGCTCAGGCGTTGCGGTTGCTAAGGTCCAAGCGCTACGACCTGATCATTACAGACTACGCGATGCCTGGCATGGACGGCCCAGAGTTGATCGCGCGCATTAGGGGCGAGCTTGGACATGCCGCGGTACCAATCTACGTTCTTACCGCCCATCTGTCGACGACATTGCGGGCAGCCTGTCTAGAGGCCGGTGCCAACGAGGTGCTCCTCAAGCCTCTGGACTTAGTCACGTTGCAATCAAAACTCGGCACTGAGCAAGTGGCCGACGACGCTGTTCTCAATGCGCGAAGCGCGCTCTCCCTTGAAGAAAACCCTGCTCTTCGGACTCGACTAATCGCTGCGTTGGACGAACTCCTGGCCGAACTTCGCTTGCCTGGCACGCTGAAGGCGCGCGACGCGGCGAAATTGCGGGAGATCGCGCACCGGACGGCAGGTACCGCTGCTTGGTTTGGATTGAATGAGCTGGCGACGACTGCGCGAGAGACAGAGGATTGGCTCGACGGAGGCAATTTCGATGATGATTCGGCCCGCAGTCTGATACGAGCCATTGATTTGGTAGTGAAAAGGTTATCAAACCCCCTGTGAGGCGCGCAAACACTGGGTTGATGATTTTTGGGAGGTTTGGGAGGGTCGAGTGAGACATTGGGGAGAGCCATATCAAATCAAATTTTCGAAAATAGTCCCTGTACGTTTGGTTAGGTGCGGTTTGCAATGTTTGCGAGGCAATCACAGACAACGCGGATATTCGTCTGTGGGGCCCGGGGCGATCGTCGAGAAACATTGACACCACTTTGAGGGAAAGGGGGAGATATGTTCGGTGAAGCGTTGTATGGGGAGCGCATTGTCTTGATCGACGCGCCAATCACGCAATCTGTTGAGGTGATGGAGGGAGTCGCCAGGGCAGGATACCAAAGTTTGGCCGTCGGAAATGTTCTTGGCGCAATGCGAGACGCGCAAACGGAGAGGCGGGCGGCGTTGGTTCTAATGAAAGTCACATCGGGATCGGTAGACGCGGTTGCCCGATGTGTTGAATTTGGGATGAGCGACATGTCTCGCCGTATCCGAGTCATGGTGTTGGGGCCAGCAGGCGCGCCAGAGTTGCGCGTTCAGTGTTTTCGCGTCGGGGCATTGGATTACATCGAAGCGGGGGCAAATCGTGAGGAGGTGGAGATGCGCATCAGGATCCGAATGACCCTGGGCAAGGTCCCCGACCACGTCGCTCAGGCGCCAAGCGCTGGGCTAGCGTCGCGCCGATACGAGGTTCATCGCCTTGCCGTCAGATATCTGAGATCTGCAGATGCGACGGTGACTTCGAAGGCGATGTTGGCCGCCCGCATTGGTGTGTCGGTTGCTAACCTTGAAGCGGCATTCAAGGAAGTTGAGGGGTGTAGCGCCGTAGAGTTTCTGCGTCGTCATCGGATCGAGCGAGCGAGGCAAATGCTCAGCACCAGCTCAATGAGCGTTACCGCTATTGCCGAGATGCTCGGATTCTCCAGCGGTGCCAATTTCGCCACTGCCTTCCGGCAATTGATAGGCATGAGCCCATCGAGGTTCAGGGAGAATCAAGGTGGCGGGGTAAATGGTTTTTTGGTGAGTTCTGGTGACGTATGAATGCTCAAATCGAAAATCAGGGAATCCAGAATAGTCGCGCGTCTGCGAATCACGTCGGCGTTGACGTTTCGGCTCGCACGCCCATATCTATTTGGATTTTGACAGAGCGGCGGGAGATCTTTGAGGAGGGCATCGAGATGCTCCGCTCGCAGATGTTCAGTGTCCGCGTTGTGAAGGATGGATGGCGTACTCACGATGAAGCGTTGATCGCGCCGCCGACTGCCTTTGTTATCGACAGCGCACTCACGTGCATGGATGCGGTAGCGTTTTGTAACCTCGTGCGAGGAACTGAGCGAATGGAGCGAATCCCCCTCATTGTTGCTGATGAGGCGCCTCAAAGTGAAACTCGAATTCGCGCGTTTGCCGCGGGGGCGTCGGACTGCATCGTTCTGCCATTTATGCCGGAAGAGCTCGTCGCGAGACTCAGGCTACTTATCGAGATCGGTAGGCGAGACGCCTGCCAAACTGAGCGGGCGGAGCGGCAGTTGACAAATACCCGCGGCGCGCAAGTCGCCGTGGAGTTAATTGATCGCGAAGGCCCTGCAAGATGGAGCGTTAGGTCGCTCGCCAGACGGGTAGGTGTGAGCGAGCGTCGATTGACGGACGAATTCCGAGAGTCGTGGGGAATGTCGGCGACCGAATATTTACGTCGGGAAAAGATGGAGCGAGCTGCATGGCTCCTGAGAAATTCCGGCGTTGCGGTGGGTGTCGTGGCACGCCAGGTCGGTTTTCCAAGTCCGTGCAACTTCAGTGTGGCATTTAAGCGCTTTTCAGGAATGTCTCCGTCGGAGTTCCGAAACGAACCGGTCTGCGCTGCGCAGAGTCCGACTGACGTGAGCGTGGGCAATGGGGGGCAGGCATGCTTGGACGTGCGGTAATACGGTTGGTGGTTGCAAGCATTTTGATGGCGATGATCGGGAAAAGCGCATATGCGTCTGAACAGATGGATGTGCAGCAGGATGGACGCTGGTCCGTCGTCGTTAGCCCTTATATTTGGGCGGCGTCGCTGAGCGGTCACGGAGCGTTTGGACCGAACGAGGTGCCTGCACGAGTGTCATTCCCGACGATCGTCAGCAACTTAGACCTTGCGGTAATGGGGGAGGTCGAGGTAACCAACGGTAGATATGGTGTGTATTTCGATGGTCAGTACACCAACGCAGGGAAGGACGCTTCGATAGGTGGTCTTGATGCGCGATTCGCGACAACTTCCAAGATGATTACCGTTGGAGGCTTCTTTCGCGCTGCGACATTTAGCCAATCTGGGCTCACGCGCTTTGGTCATTCGCGAGAAATTTCGATCGAGCCGACATTTGGTTTTCGTTGGACCCAACTCATTGCGTCGGTCACTCCGATGGTCGGGCAACATACGTCGAACTGGATTGATCCATTCATCGGCCTTCGTGTGAATGCAGACCTTTCGGAGCGCTGGACTTTATTCTCCGAGGCGGACATCGGCGGGTTTGGTGCCGGCTCCCGATTCAGTACGAATCTCCAGGTGTATGCAGGATATCGGATGTTTCTCTTCAAGCAGCCTGCAATTTTTCGGGTGGGCTATCGAGCCTGGTATCAGGATTACGCCCATGGCGATGGCGGCGATCGCTTCTCATGGCGTGTGACGCAGCATGGCCCTGTTGTGGGGTTATCGACGATCTTCTAATCCGGGAGGGGGGGCGGAGGAGCAGCGAATCGGTTGATGGGAAGGGCCGTGTCAGCCGTCGCCTGCGCAAGCCGAAGTTCTGGGTGATTCTTGACAGCCTTGACCGCTGACCCTCTACCCAATCTTGAAGATCGTTATCAGTCGTAGAGCAATATTCAGACAGCACTCTTTCCATGCATCGGTACCTGTTTTCTTCAAGTGATGATATCTCGCGGGATGAGCGTTTCCGTGCCCGCCAATGGATGTTCTCGAGGACCGCTCCAGCGCATATGGAAATCCGGCACCTGATTTCGTTCGTTACGGTATTTGAAGAGCGCTGCTTAGTGGGAGCGGCGAATCGCTTGGCTCTTCCTGTGGAGTCGATAGAAGCATCTATCCGATACTTGGAAAGAGACGTCGGCGCGCAGTTCTTTGAGATTGGGGAGGGGGGCGTCTCTGTCACTGATGCTGCGCGAGCGTGGTATCCAAAGGTTCGCCGCCTTGTCCGTGAGGTCGCGTCCTTGGTGGTCAATGTCCCCTGTGATCAACCAGCTTCGCACCTCGTGATGGGGGTGAGCTCCGATGTGGCTTCGTTAGATGTATCCGCGGCCGTCGAAATGATTCGCGATGCAGTTCCTTCTGCGCGCGTGAAATTGCGTTTTGGCGAGAACGGGCAGATATGGTTCGGCACGGACGAATTCCGTCGACAGCAAGACGAGTTCTTTCCACTATGGTCGGAGCCATTTGTTCTCGCAATACCGTTTCACCGGGAAGCGGCGGCAAAATCAGGAAGTCTTCTGGGGCGACTCGACGAGAGAGACTGGGTGACGTGCCCGGCACATTCGTCTCACGCGACGCTTTTGGAGTTCGACGGCCGGAGTGGCGACGTCACTCCGGCGGCAGAAGCTGAATCATTTGAGCTGGCGCTAAGCTTGGTTGCTGCGGGTGTTGGGGTCGCCTATGCGCCTAGATCGATGGTGGCTCAGCACCCGGAGCTCTATGGGCTATCTGTCCCGGGGCTTAACCTTTCTAGGAATATCGGGATCGGTATTCCTCGCGCTTCATTGGTCGATTTTGGTGTCATGGAGCTCTATACCCGATTGAGGGAGCGTTCCAAGTTCGATGTTACTTCGGAGCAAGGGTAGCTGCGGCGCGTTTGAGGTCGCGGGGTAGCGTGGACCGATGCCGCAGTTGATGTACGTCGTGAGTAGATCCCGAATTTGCCCCAGTCCCGCACCTGAATTCATTGCTGCAACGGCTTCGTTCTTTAGCGCCCGGAATTGTCTCGCGAGGTGAACGCAACGCGCGGCAGGGCGGTAGAGCTGGAAAACGACGCGCATAAGCCTCCGCGTTTGTTCGCGGCCATAGTGCTTTTCGAGTTGCAGTTCTAGGGCAATCTTGGTTGATCGGGCCTTGCTGTCAGGAGGAAGCATCTCGTAGGTTGACGTCTCTCCTGCTACTCGTGCCAGTTCGGTGCAGTTTTCCTTGTTCTGGACGCCGGTGCGGATTGTCTCCGTGCCCGCTGTCGAATTCTCCATTTTTTTCATCGTCGCAGATCCTTATCCTGAAGTTGAGGATAGTTCCCTCGTTTGAAAAATAATCGTTCGGCACGAATCATTTCGTCGATGAGGGAAATCGCAATTTGCGGAATGTGCCTTGCGCGGTGAGGTAATTCGTCAGCGACAACCGAGGTGAGTGTTCAACTCGCCGACCAAACTCGACGGATTGGGGGGGGGCAACGACAGACGGTCCAACGGCTGCTGACGTCGACCAAGTAACACCTGGCCCCCATGTCTCCCCGCTGACGCGATGTCGTTATTTCATTGCGTCGCGTTTTACATGCGGCGATATGTGAACGTTGCTTCGTAAAGCGGAGTAGTCGATCTTTTTTTGCGGATGCTGCAATGGCTAAGCGAACTCACTTTTGGCTTGCGTGTATTCGGTCGTCTAGAGAATCGCGTTGCATATTCAAAAGTACTTCCTTGAACTTCAATGCTGGCGTGGAGCGATGCTTGATAACCTCAAATGAAGCGGGAGGGAGTCTGTAAGGAGTGTTTGGTCATGTCACGTCATTTGTCGCTCATATTTCGGCGCAAGTCCCGTTCCAAATTGGTGTGGGTGGCGCTTCAGGTTTTTGCCGTTTTGTTGGTGATAGTTTCGTTGGAGTCGATCTACTTGTGGGGATGCTGGCAGTTCGACGTCACTGTTCGGTGAGTTAAATGTAGGGGGGGCTCAAATGGGGACGAGCCGAGAATTCTCTCCTTCCATTTCAGGCGATCAGCAACGAAAGTTGGCGCTAACGGACACGCAAGGCGCCCATGTCGCGGCCACCGACAAGAATTTGCTACGGTGACGCCCGCATCCGCTTGCCGATTCGAATCTCTCCGTCGTGCGAAACATGGCGGCGCTATGTCGAAGTTGGGTATTGAGTGAACGGGGCACGGAAAACCCAGGGATTCGTCGATCTAGCCGTGTGCTGGACGACGAAATCGGGCGATTCCGTATTCGCTTTGAGTTGCGCTGCCTGATCTTTCAAGTGAAGTCCGTCGGAGCGGTAATGCTATGTGCGCCGGTCCGCGAATTTTCACTGACGATTTCTCCCATAAACCAAGAAATTCCAGGGAGTTTCGCGAGGTTATTCGCATTTTTCCTCTTTTTGCGGTATCCCGCGATGACGTGCGTTGCACACTCCTGTCCTTTGCCTATTTGAGATTGCGCTTTTGAAAGTGCAACTCGTGCAGCAATTCAAACGAGTAGTCCACTTATCCAAACCGCGGTCTCGTAAGACCTCCTCTACGCTCGACGGGTATAAGGCGTTCGCCCTTCGCATCGTTTTCTGTTGCCTGTCGATTTCGGAATGGTCGGGGCGTTTGAGAAGGGGGCTCGTTGGGGGGGGCTTCCATTGAACGAGTGGGTGCGCAGCTTTCTGGTACCCCGACAAAATCAAGAGGCCAGTCCATAGGAGTTAGCACATGAACAAGAATCGACATCGAACTGTATTCAGCAAGCGACTTGGAATGCTCGTAGCTGTGGGGGAGCATGCAAAGAGCGTCGGTCGGGGTAATGGCCAAGCGAAGGGGGGGGGGCGTTAGCGTGCGCGTGGTCCCGAATGTAGGCTTCAAGGCGGTCGTGATGGCGGTGTTGTGCGCATTGGCTCCGTATGCCGCTCCTGCTTTTTCGTATCAGCGTATCGACAGTGGTGTGAGCGTGGATGTGCCGGGCGTAGAGCATGGCTCATTGTGGGACGTGAATGACGATCTTATTGTTCTCGGGCAACTAAACGTCAATTCTGGCGGCACCGTTACGAATCTAAACGCTGATATTAACGCTGGTGGCACCGTCACAGTAAGCGGAGTCGGGTCCATATGGAATAGTAGTACCGGTTACCTCTACGTTGGCGATGGAGGAGCTGGCACTCTGAACATCAACAATGGCGGACAGGTTACCCAGACCGGCAATACCTTTGCGATTGGCTTTCGAGCAAGCGGTGTGGGCACGGTTACCGTCAACGGACAAGGCTCCAAGCTGACGAGTTCAGATGATTTCGAAATTGGGAGAACCGGTGCCGGCACATTGAACATCGAGGACGGCGGTACGGTCGATTCCCGTACTACTGCCGTGATCGGTAATAATGGTGATGGCGTCGCCACGGTCACCGGGCGGAACTCAAACTGGACACATACTGGCACGTTTTCAATTGCTCAGTTCGGCACGGGCACTCTCACAATTGCGGAAGGAGGTATGGTTAGCGTTCAGGGCCAGAGCCGTGTGGACATTGCGAGTGGGGCGGGGTCTACGGGCGTTCTGAACATTGGGGCCGCTCCGGGGAGCGGAGCTGTTGCCCCCGGTGAGTTGCAAGTGGATTCTGTTGCTTTCGGCGCGATGGGTGGCGGCACTGGCACAATCAACTTTAACCATACCGGTGATCACTACTTTTTTGGTGCGGATATAAGCAGCTACGGCGGTACCGCCACAATCAACCAGATTGCTGGCACGACCATCTTTACCGGTGATGATTCCGGCTTCTCCGGCATTACGAATGTCAAAGGCGGCACGTTGCTACTTGGGAATGGTTCGAAACTGGGTGGCACACTCAACGTTATGGCTGGTGGTACCTTCGGCGGTGACGGTGTGGTCCAAGGAGGAACATCATTTGCCAGTGGCAGCACGCTCTACGGTCAAAGCGGTCAACAACTTACATTTCAAAACAACTTGGTTGTGCCTGACCAGGTCAATGTCGTTCTCTCCGGTGGGCCGTCGACTCGCTCGATATTCAATGTGCAGGGTGACCTGAATCTGGGTACCAGCCAACTCAACATTGTGGACGGCAGTGCGATGGACGTTGGTGTCTATCGTATCTTCGACTATTCGGGCGCGCTCACCGGTACGATGACCATCGGCAACGTATCCGAAGGAGATGGGTCGTTTTATCAACTGCAAACGCAGCAGCAAGGGCAAGTTAATCTTGTTAGCACGTTCGGCCGTCAGTTCTTCTTCTGGAATGGCAGCACGCTCACCGGTGACGGTACCATCCATGGCGGCAACGGCACCTGGAATGGCACCACCACCAACTGGACCGGTGCGGACGGGCAGATCAACACCAAGTGGTCTGGCAACGGCTTCGCCGTGTTCAGTAACGGAGATACCCCGACCAGCAAGGGCGGCGTAGTCACGATCGATAGCGGCTT
>NZ_CABPSP010000017.1 GCF_902459765.1 Pandoraea anapnoica
TTTGCCGAGCAAGGCCGCCCGCGCTGGTTGGGGTTGAGCGACAAGACAAAAAAGCGAATGGGGGCGTCGGCGGGCGATCACAAGATATTGCAGCGCAGCGGCCGCCTGGCCAGCAGCGTTCACCCGAGCCACGATGCCAACACGGCGCGCGTGAGTACGAACGTGGTCTACGCCGCGATCCACCAGTTCGGCGGCACGATCCAGCGCCACCCAATGTCGGGCCACGTGCGTCTGCGCACCGGGCGTGACGGCAAGTTGCTGCGTCAGGCCGATCACCCGCACCTGGCCGTGTTCGCGAAGGCTGGCCACAAGCAAGTGTCCGTCAAGCGCTGGACGCGCTCCGAGGGCTGGTCGATCCACATCCCGGCCCGCCCGTTCTTCTCAATGACCGAGTCCGACTGCCAGAATGCCGAGTCTGAGGTATCGGCGTATCTGCGTCGCCTGTTTGACTGATGGCGGCCCAGGATTCCCATCGTTTCAAAAATCGGCCGTTTAAGCCGCTGCGACTATGGGGGTATAGCAAACCATAGGCAGCAGGACGCGAAGCCCGCCATCGTGTTTAGACCCCCCGTTAGTGTCGATTCCGCTATCGGGGTGGCGGTGCAAATCCCAGCCTCGCGCCTCCGGGGTGCCAATTCCTGCCTTCTGTAACCCGTTCTGGGGTGTCGCCTATATATATTAGCGACGCCCCATCCGCCCCAAAGCTGGTGACATCCGCCAGCATCCCCAGGCTTTCATAAATCGCCAACATGGCGACATGGACAAGCCACTCATCGCCTCCCTCTCGATTCAGATCACGCCCGGCACGGGCGTGGTGCAGTTGGTGCCTGCCGGAGATTTTCGCGCTAACGACGGTCGCCCGTTCGAGTGCGCCGCCTGGTGCTTGACCGACGAGAACGCTCAAAAGATCGTGTCGGCCCTTGCCGCCTGCGCAAAGCCGATGGTGATCGACTGGGAGCACCAATCCCTGTATGCCGCCCAAAGCGCCCAGCCTGCACCGGCCCCAGCTGCTGGCTGGTTCAAGACGCTGGAATGGCGTCCCGGCCAGGGCTTGTATGCCACCGACGTGAAATGGACGGCCCGTGCGGCCGCTTCCATTGACGCCGAAGAGTATCGATACATCTCTCCGATATTCGCCTACGACAAGAGCGGCAACGTCACGAAGCTGCTCAATGCAGCCCTTACCAACAACCCGGCGCTAGACGACCTGGACGAGGTTCAACTCGCCGCCGCCAGTCGTCTCGCCGGTGACAAAACCCCACCGCAATCCCCGCCAATCCCGGCGGACAAATCTCAGGAGTTACCCATGAGTGCACTTATGGCCGCCTTGCGGCTAGTGACGCGACTGCCGGAGGCGGCGACCGAGGCCGAGGCTGTCGTCAGTCTGACCAAGCTGGCCGAGACGGTCGGCGCGACCAAGGAAAATCCGGTCGACCTGACGGAGCACCTCGCTGGCCAGCAAACGCAGATTGCTGCGCTGACCAATGCCACGCCCGACCCGGCCAAATTCGTGCCGATCCAGGTCATGCACGACATGCAGGCCAAGATCGCCGCGCTCACCAGCGGCCAGCAGCAAAGCGAGGTCGACGGTCTCGTCACTGCCGCCCTGGCCAGCAACAACCTGCTGCCGTCCCAAGAAGCGTGGGCGCGCGAGCTGGGTAAGGCCAACATCGAATTGCTCAAGCAACACCTGGCCAATAGCACGCCGATGGCGGCTCTCGGGAAGATGCAGACCAACAGCAAGCCCCCGGCCGGTGGTGGTGCTGCCGACCCGAACGCCCTGTCGGCTGAAGCAATCGCGGCGTGCACGCAACTTGGCTTGTCGCAGGAGGACTTCGCGAAGTCCAAGGTAGGTGGCCAATGACCGCCATTGCAGAGGATCGCAACACGCCGTACATGGACGGCCAGATCGTGCCGGTGCCGGTCAAGGCTGCGACGGTGATTCACGCGGGCCTGATTGTCTGTGCTGACGCCACGGGCTACGCCATCGAAGGCAAGACCGCCGACGACCTGACCTACCTCGGCTGCGCCGAGCAATTCATCGACAACAGCAAGGGCGCGGACGGCGACATGTTCGTCCTGGTGCGCCGCCTCAAGGCGTTCCAGTGGGCGAATGACAGTGCCGACCCGGTGTTGCAGGCCGGACTCGGCAAGCCCTGTTTCATCGTAGACAACCAGACCGTCGCCGCAACTGACGGCGGCGCAACTCGCTCGCAGGCTGGCATCGTGGTGGAAATCGATGCTGACGGCGTGTGGGTTCAGTAAGGAGAGAACAACATGATCGTCAATGCGCAATCCATTGCCATCATCTTTCAGGGCATCAACGCCATCTTCAATAATGCGTTCGGCGCGGCTCCGAGCACTTGGCAGCAGATCGCCATGAAAGTGCCGTCCGTCGGCCGCGAAGAGCACTACGCCTGGCTGGATCGCTTCCCGGCCATGCGCAAGTGGGTCGGTGACAAGCACATCAAGGCACTCAAGGCGCACGGTTACACCGTCCGTAACGACGACTTCGAAGCTACCGTCGAAGTCGACCGTAACGACATCGAAGATGATCGCCTCGGCATCTACGCCCCGCAGGCGCAAAGCGCGGGCTTTTCGGCAGCGCAGTTGCCTGACGACATTGTCTACGCCCTGGTCAACGGCGGCTTCGAGAACGCCTGTTACGACGGCCAGTACTTCTTCGATACCGACCACCCGGTCGGTGATGGTGTGGCGTCGAACAAGTTCGACATGCCGCTCTCCATTTCCACTCAAGCGGCGGCGATGGCTTCGTATGGAGCTATGCGCACGGCTATGCGCAAGATCAAGGACGACGAGGGCCGCCCGCTGAATGTGCGCCCGAACATTCTGCTTGTCGGCCCCGGTCAGGAAGACGTAGCCAACTCCCTCATGACGAGCGACCGCCTCGAGGACGGCAAGAACAACCTGTACAAGGGCACCGCCACCGTTGTGTGCGATGCCCGTATCGAATCCGACACGGCGTGGTTCCTGCTCGACGCCACCAAGCCGGTTCGCCCCTTCGTTTATCAGGAGCGCAAGGCACCGGTGTTCGTGGCGCAGTTCGATATGACCGCTGATGACGTGTTCATGCGCAAGCAGTTCAAGTTCGGCGCAGAGGCGCGTGCGGCTGGTGGTTACGGCTTCTGGCAGCTGGCGGCCGGCTCCACCGGTACCGGTCACTAATCAGCCACCAGAGAACGGCCACGCGACGCCGATACGCGTGGTGAAAGCGTGACCGGAGCATCGGCTCAAGCGGCTCCGGTCATGAAATCGATGAGGACATTATGGAAAAGCAGAAACACCCGGCGATCAGGGTCGCATCGCGCCCGGAGACGTTCCGCCGCGCTGGTCGCGTGTTCGGCCGTGAGCCGATCACGCTGGTGCTCGCACAGTTGAGTCCCACCGAATACACGGCGCTCACGACGGACAAGTCGCTGGTCGCCGTCGAGACGGTGGTGGAGCGAACGATGGCCGAGGCCGAGAAATTCAAGCATCTCGACTCGGCGCATGTGAAGGCTGCCGTGGCACGCATGGCCACCAGTTCGACCACCGTCGAGAGTCAGCCGGGCGAGTGCGCTGCTGGTGAATGTCGGCGCGAAGCGGAGCTTTCGAATCGCGCGCAGGAACTGGACAGGCGTCACGAGGAGCAGTTCCGGTTCGAGTCCGAGCTGAAAACAATCGAAGGCGCATTGCTCGTGCGCGCGTCGGAGCTGGATGCGCGCGACACGGCGCTCACCGAGAAAGCGGCCGAACTGGACAAGCGCGCCGAAGCCCTCGACGCCCGCGAGCAGGCATTGCAGGCCGCGAGCGAGTCGAGCGCTGGCCAGACCGATTCCAGTCAGGCCAAACCCGCCGCCACGGCCAAGTCCGCTGACCATCAGGGGAAGCGATAAATCATGGCCTACGCCACGCGACAGGACATGGTGAATAGCTTCGGCGAGTACGAAGTCAGAGCCCTGACAGATCGAAACGACACCGGCGAGATTGACGACGCGGTGCTCGCGGCCGGACTCGAAGATGCCAGCGCCGAGATCGACACCTTCCTCGGCAGTCGCTACAGCCTGCCGTTGCAGATCGTGCCGCGCTTCCTTGCGAGCAAGTGCTGCGATATCTGCCGCTATCACCTGACCGGGGCTGGCACGACGTGCACCGAGGAAATTCAGAAGCGGTATGACCTCGCGATCAAGTTTCTGAAGCTGATCGCGACCGGGCAGATAACGCTCGGCGCTGACGCAACGGGTGCCACGGTCGAGGCGAAGAACGTCGTCAAGTTCAATCGCGGCACGAAGATCTTCAGTAACCGGGATCGCGGAGGCTATTGATGAGCGAGACCATCCGGCCGGTGAAACCGGCATATGTCCCGATCATTGCGGCCGTCGAGCTCGCCATCGTTGATCGCCTGGCGCGTGGGCTGGGGAGCATGGTCAAGGAGGTCAAGACCTACGGCGGCGAGTTCGACATGGACGACTTCGAGAACGTCGTGCGTCGATTCCCGGCCGTGTGGGTCACGTTCGCAGGTGTCAAGCGCACCGATCCCGTGAGCACGAGCCGAGCCAAGTTCAAGGCCGAGGCCACGTTCGCTGTGATGGTAGGGGCTCGAAACATTCGCGGCGAGGAGTCGACTCGGCATGGCGGCGTCGCCAAGGACGAGGTCGGCACGAACATGCTCATCACCTGTGTGCGGCGTCTTCTCAATCAGCAGGACATGGGTCTTCCCATTCGCGAGCTTCAACCTGGTGTGATCAAGACGCTGTTTAACACCAGTGTCAAGTCGGACGCGAAATCGGTGTTCGCGATGGAGTTCCACACCGCTTGGGTGGAAGACAGCCTGTCCATCGGTGGCTTCCCGCAGGGTGGGCCCGACGACCCGCTCGGTGCGGTGTTCGAACAATACGGCGGCCAGATCGATCCGCCATCGCCTGAATTCCGGTCGCTGGTCATGAAGTACTACCTGGAGCCCAACGATGGCGAGCCCTCGCTGGAGGATGTGGTGATTCTGAAGGAGAACCCATGAAAGTTATTGCGAGAAAGGGAGTGCGTGTCCCTTGCGAGAATCACTCGCGCAAGTACATCACTGATGCGAAGGCGGGGGTGGTGAAAGAGAGCGCTTATTACATGCGCCGCGTCTTCGACGGCGATCTGATGGTCGTTGAAGACGTGCCGCAGGTCGAAGCCGTCGAAGCCGTCGAAGCCAAACCGGATGCAGAAGCCCCGGTGACCACCGCCAAGCGTGGCGGCAAGGGAGCGTAAGACATGTCGAGTCCAAACGTCACTATCTACCAGATTCCACCTGGCCGGAAGCCTGGGCATTACTTCGAGTTCAACACAAAGGCCGCGCTAAACACGCTTCCGGCTAATGATCAGAGCATGATCATCGTCGGCCAGCGCACGACCGAAGGTCAGCTCGACGCCCTTGTCCCGTTGGATATCTATAGTGAAGATCAGGCTGCCGATGCATTTGGCAACGGCTCGCTCGCTCACATCGCAGTCACTGCGGCCCTGACGGCCAACCGGTATCTCGCGTTGACCGTCATCGCTGTCGATGACGCGGCCGCTGGCCAGCCTGCGCATGGCACTGTCACATTCGACGGCACTGCAACGGCTGATGGTGCGTTTGCGCTGTTCATCGGCAATGCCCGCGTCGACGTGAAGGTCTCGTCTGGCGATGACGCTGATACGGTTGCCGCCAGCCTCGTTGATGCAATCACCCAGGCGGTCAAGCTTCCGGTCACAGCAACGGCCACAGCGGGCGCTGTCACCATCACCGCCAAGAACAAAGGCGAATTTGGCAATGGAATTGTCACTTCGCAGTTGAATCAGGCACTAGGCATCACCGCGACACTCACGCCATTCGCTGGCGGCCTGAACGATCCGGACATCGCTCCGGCGCTGGCCAAGGTGTTCGGCGCGGCGTACACCATCTACGCGATCTGCTGGGCGACGGAGACGGCGCTCACGAAACTGCGCGATCACGTCAATGCGGTCTCGCACCCGCTTGAGCAGCGCCGCACGATGGGCTTCGCGGGCACGTCGACCACGCTTGCGTCGGCAACAACGCTCGCCGGGGATCTGAATGGCGAGCGCGTCACGATTGCCTGGCACCCACAGTCGTTGTGTCTTCCCGCCCAGATTGGCCCGGCCTACGCGGCAACGGTGGCGACCGAATCGGATCCGGCGCGCCCGTTCGACAACCTGGCTATCCCTGGTCTGGACGTGACGCCAGTGGCGGCGTGGCCGGGGCGCACGGAGCAAGAGAAGGCACTGCACAACGGCGTCACGCCGCTGCAAATGGGGCCCGGCAACGCGGTGCAGATCGTGCGTGCCATCACCACGTACACGGAAACGCCGGAGGGCACGGAAGATCCTTCGCTGCTCGATATCACGACGGTGCGCTCGCTCGACTACACCGCGAAGTCATGCAAGACCCGTATCGACCTGCGCTATCCGCGCTCGAAGATCGCGGCGAAGACGCCTGCCAACGTGCGCAGCGATCTGCTCGATGTCCTCTACACCCTGGAACAGATGGAGATCCTGCGCTTCATTGACAAGTACAAGGATGGGTTGATTGTCGAGGAGGACCTGCAGGAGGTCGGCCAGTTGTGTGCGGCGATTCCTGCGCCGGTGGTTCCGGGCTTCCACGTGCTGGCCGCACGTATCGACCTGTACCTCTGACCCGACATAGCCAAAGGAGCCAATCATGGCATTGAAAGATTACGTCGGCGCCATCGTGCTGGAGGTCGACGGACAAGAGGCCGAGGTGGTGTCGTTCTCGGTTACGTCGCACACCGGAAAGAAGCCGGTGAAGACGATGAACCGTTCGGGACGTGCTGCGGGCGTTTCTCGCGGTGTGGAATCGCACGATTTGAAGGTCACCGTTGTGATTCCGCAGGACGAGGAAGAAATCGACTGGTGGAACATGCACGGCGGCAAATTGACGACGTCCCCTGTCGCTGGCGGAAAGCGCACCAGCTACCGGGACTGCGTCACGATCGACGTCGGCACGCAGTACTCGGTCGATAACGAAGCACGTCGTGACCTGACTATTTTTGCAACTCAAAAGGTGGATGAATAAATGCTGACTATCAAAGACAAGCTGCTCTGCGGCATCGAATATCCCGCCGGAAGCGGCCAGATGCATCGTGACTTCGAGGTGCGTCTGCCTCGTGTGGGGGATCGTATCGAGGTGGCCGAAAGCCCGGACGTCATGGGGAGCATGGTGTCGAACGCCCGATTCGACGCTGCCATGCTGACTCGCTGCATCACGAGCCTCGGCACCATTCCGCCCGAGAAGATCACCGAGGAGCTGATCGTGTCGGCCGTTGAGATCGATTACCAGATCATGGAGGCGGCCCAGGAGCGACTAAAAAAATCGCTGATCGTTTCGAATCAGATCCCCGAATCCGAGAGTATCGACTCGCAGTCCTCGTCTTCGGAAAGTACGGAATAAACGAAGAGCGACTCCAGCGCATGACGGATACCGAGATTGCCGGGTTCGTCTATGCGTTGGAGACGCTCAACGGCAAGCCGCACGGTTCGTCGCGCGGCGGTTCGTCCCGGGAAGTGGTCAGCATGCGCAGGCCACGTTTGAAGAAATCCAAGAAGCCAAAAGGTAAGTAATGTCCCGTGACCTCGAAGTCGGCATGACCCTGCGCTTGCGCGACGAGTCGTCGGGCGCCGCTCGGCAAGCCGAGCGCAATGTCCAGACGGCCGCGCGGCAGACGGGGCAAGCCTACGTCGACGCTTCGAGGGTAGCGGTCAGTGCGACGCACTCACTGAATTCAGCCCGCTTGGCGGAGAGTGGAAAGGCTGAAGGGACGATTCAGACCAAGGCGAAGCAGACCGGCGAAGTCTATGTGGCGGCGACACAAACCGCGATCTCAGCGACCCGGCGACTTGCCGATGCTCGTGAGACGCTGGGTGCGCGATCCGATCAGGCGATTCGCCGTGAAATCGACCAGACGATCGCGGCGTACAGCCGCCTGGAGCGTGCGGGCTTTCGGTCGACCGAAGAGCAGATCCGCGCATTCTCCTCACTGCAGAAGAAAGTCGCGGAGCTGAACCAGGAATTCGGAAAGGTCGAAAAGCACGAGCTGAGCCTTGGTCATGCGGCCAAGGGCGCAATGCATATAGGCGAGGGTGTGGCGGGCGTCTGGGGTGCAACGCACGCGGTGGCTGATCCGGTCAGTCGCACGATGAATTTCGATCAGCACCTCGCGCTGATGGCCAACACCAGCTACCGGGATCTGACGCCGCAGCAGCGGGTCGGCAAGACGAATGAGCTGCGCCAGGCGATCTACGCAGCGGTGCGCCAGGGTGGCGGCTCGCTAGAGGATGCCACTGAAACCCTGGAGAAACTGCTCTCGCACGACACGCTCGGCCGTAAGGCCGCGTTTGACCTGCTGCCCAAGCTGCAACTCGGTGCCACGGCGGAAGGCGCGAGCGCCGTCGAGCTGGGCAACATCGCAGTCAAGGCTGTGCAGAACATGCACTTTGGCGAGAACGACACCGGCAAGGTGCTCGACATGACGGCGGTCGCTGGCCACATGGGGGAATTCAAGATTCCACAGTTGGCTCAGTACCTGCCTGCACAGATGGCGGCAGCGGCCAACGCCGGTTTTTCCGGTGCCAAGGGCATGGCCAAGATTCTCGCGCTGAACGAAACGGCGATGTCGACGGCGGGTTCGGCCGGTCAGGCGGGCGATAACGTCAAGGATCTTCTCAGCCAGCTATCGAGCACGGAGTTTGCTACGCGGGCCAAGCGTGCCGGGATCAAGAATTTCGATGAAGTCCGCACCAAGACGCTGGCCGGGGGCGGCGACATGCTCGATGCCGTTGTCTCGATGGTGCAGACGACGTTCAAGAACGACAAACAGTACCAGGACATCCAGGCGAAGCTGAAGACGGCCAAGCCAGGCGAGCAAAAGGAACTGCTTACCAACATGGCGAACCTGCTGCAGGGTTCGGCCATCGGCAAACTGTTCGGCAATCAGCAATCCGTGATGGCGCTTACTGGCTACATGACGCAGACGGACAAGCGCAAGGAAGTCTATGAAGCGGCAATGAAGGAGTACCAAAAGGGCGGTGGCACGATTGCCAGTGATGCCCAGGTCGCGCAGAGCATGGACGGCTACAAGGTCGGCAAGCTCAAGAACGAGAAAGAGATTGGCGAGATGGAGACCGTGCGCGGTCTCAATCACGGGCTGGGCAATGCGTCCGAAAAACTGGCGGAATACGCTCAGCAGTATCCCGGTCTCACCAAGGCAATTTCTGCCACCACGATGGCCTTTGAGACGTTGACGATGGCCGTGGGCGCGATGGGCGCATTTCGCATGATCACGGGTGGCGGCTCTGCGGCAGCAGCGGGCGTCGCTGGAGAGGCGGCAAGCGTGGTCGGTGGCGTTAGCAAAGCGGGCGTCGCGACCGAGGCTGTTTCGATGGGCGCGAAGGCCATGAAGGGTGCCAAGCTCTTCGGCAAACTGGCCGCGCCGCTGCAGATTGCCACGACTGCCTACGAGGCGTGGAACGTCGCTCATGACGACACGAAAACCGCTGCACAAAAACACGCAGCCTATGTTGGCGTTGCGGGCAAGGCCATCGGTGGTGTTGCTGGTGCTATGGCAGGCGGCGCAGCCGGTGGTGCTGCTGGCGCGGCCATCGGCTCGGTGGTGCCCGTTGTTGGTACGGCCATCGGCGGCGCAGTTGGAATGGCTGCTGGAGCCGTGGGTGGCTACTTCGGCAGCGGCTGGGGCGAGAAGCTGGGCAAGATGATCGGCGATGCTCTTTTCGCAGAGAAGAAAACCGAGAAGGCCGCCGCACCTCAACCAATCGTTATCAATCTTGATGGTCACCAGATCGCCCAGGCGGTGAACAAAGTGAACCAGCAAATGGCGGAGCGTCACTGATATGGCATGGTCTGAGAACCTATTCGACGCCTCGTTTCGTGGCGTTCCCTTCGAGTGTTTGCGCGCCGACGATACGCTGGATCGCTCGGTCTCTCGCTACAAGTATCCGAACGTCGACGGCGAGGACATTGAAGACTTGGGCCAAAAGGCCCGCGAAGTGTCGATGACGGCGGAGCTCTTCGGCGACGACTACGAAACGCAGATGCGGCAGTTGCTCAACGCCCTTGCCACTAAGGGGCCCGCCGAGTTGATTCACCCGATCTTCGGCTCGATGCCGGACATGCAGTTCCTGGGCGGCCACATTTCTCACGACGCAGAGAACCGGGACTCCTGCCGGATCGACATGAAGTTCGCGGCGTCCAAGCCCGGCAACTTGCTCTACACGGGCGAGGATCCGCCGCAGAAGGCTGATGCCACTGCGCAACTGGCCAACGACGCACAGTCCGCCGCCAGTAGCGTTTTTGGAATGGCCGTGGATGCCCTGAAGGCAGCAAAGGCTGGCATGCAACGTTTGAACGCGTTTCGCGACAACATGCTTGACACCGTCTCACCGCTGCGCTCGTTGGTCATCGGGTTCAAGACGGTCGGTCTGGACTATCTGGCGTTTCCCAGCGCGTTCGCATCGGACATGATCGGCCTGACCAGCGGCATGAACCTGATGCACGCTTTCTCTGATGGGCTGGAAATGTCGGACTGGAATGCCCTGGGAAAGCAGTCGAAATCGGTTGTGTCGATTCCCGCTGCTGCGGCCAAGGGCGAGACCGTGGTCATTCCGGGCACGCCCAATGCCAACGTGGTGACCGATACGCCGTTTGATCCGACTGCGCCTTACTCACCACCGCAACCGAGCGCTGTTGTGGCCGATCCGAGCGACGTGCAACTGGTGACGATGCTGACCTCGGTGATCGTGGCGTCGCAAACGACCCAAGTGGCCTCCGACGTGTTGGCGAATCAGGCGGACACGCCGACGCTCACACCTGACCAGATCGAACAGATTGCGGACGACACCCGTGGTCAGATTCAGGACGCGATTGACCTGGCGACCAGCAGCATGACGGTTGAGCAGTATCGACCCATCGTTGAGCCTCTCAAGGATGCGGCCCTGTCGCTCCAGCAATTGACGGTCTCGGTGATGGATGCGATGCCGCCGATCGTCACTCGCACGGTTCCCGTGGATACCAATCTGACGCTCCTGGCGTTCGATTGGTATGGCGACGCGCAGCGCTCGGCCGAGCTGCTGCGCCTGAACCCAGCGCTCAAGAATCCCAATTTCATCACCCGAGGGGAGGTGCTCCGTGGCTTCGCGCGATGAGACGGTAACGGTGATGGTCGGTGGCAAGTCGCATAGCCAGTGGACTGCGTATTCCATCGATTCCGATTTGCTGATTCCTGCCGATGCGTGGGACGTTCGACTAACAAAGCCTGCGGGCAAGATGCCGGACAACATCCAGCGTGGTGCGTCCGTTCAAGTCAAAGTCGGTGGCGAGACGGTGCTTAGCGGCTTTGTCGATCGCGTTAAGCGGCGAACCGGCAAAGACGGCAAATCGCTCGCGATCAGTGGGCGCGATATGGCGAGCGTTCTGCGTGACTGTTCTGCGCCGATATTCACCGCCAAACAAGTGACGCTGGCGGAGGTTGCTGCGACGATTGTCAAGCCGCTTGGCATCACCAAAATTCGTATTCAGAGCGCAACCTCGCCGACACAGTGGGACAAGATCAGCGTCGAACCGGGGGAGTCCGCCTGGGACGCGCTTGTGCACGCAGCGGAAGGCGAAGGACTGTGGCCCTGGTTCGAACCGGACGGCACGCTGGTGATTGGTGGGCCGGACTACAACGCGCCGCCAGTGGCGAGCCTGGTGTTGCGCGACGATGGGCGCGGCAATAACGTCGAATGGTTCGATGAGGATCTGTCGAATTCCGAGCGGTATTCCGAGGTGACCGTGTTGGGGCAGGCGCACGGCACTTCGCACGGCTCTGCGGCTGCGGCCATCAAGACGACGGTCAAGGATACGAGCGTACTGACCTATCGCCCGAAGATCTTCGTCGATCACGACGCACCCAATCTTGCGGCTGTGCAGTCACGAGCCAAGAAGATCATTTCCGATTCGGCGCTGGCCGCGCATACGCTGCAGGCGAGCGTGAAGGGGCATCGAACCGCTGATGGTGCACTTTGGAAGCCTGGCCAGCGTGTGCACATTGTGTGGGAAGAGTACGGTGTCGATGCCATCTATTTTCTGATGGGGCGACGTCTGACGGGAGGAGAGTCCGGCAATAGGACATCGCTCAAGCTGAAGGAAGACGGCGTGTGGATTCCGGATGCGCATCCGCACTCTGGGCGCAAACATCGTCATGGCGGCAAGCACGAGAAGCCCGGTTTCATCGTCACGGATGCCACCATTAACGCGAATATCATGAAATGATCGCCGAAATTGACAAGCGCATTTCGCGTGCGCTCGCAGGGGTACGTCGCGTCTTTCGGGCCGTGCTCGGGAGCGTCAATACAGCAGGCCCAGTAGTCATGGCCAGCGGCACCGGCCTGGCTGACGAGCCACTGAGTGATGTGGAGCTGATGCAGCACTTCGGCTTTACCAGCGCACCGCCTCCCGGTTCGATGCTTGTGGTCGTGCCGGTGGGCGGTGCGAGCAGCCACGGCGTTATCGTTGCTACGGAGCATGTGCAACTTCGCATCAAGGGGCTGCAAACGGGCGAGACGGCCGTCTATAACGCCTATGGCGACTACCTGTTGTTTGGCAAGGATCACACGACCACGCTCAAGACCAAGAATTTTGTAGTGGATTCCGAAACGACGACGATCAAGGCAAGCCAGGGCATCAAGCTCGATACCCCCAAGGTAGAGGCCACGCACGAGCTGGCTGTTGCCGAGGCGATCACCGGCAGCGGCGGCTTGGCCGTCTCGGGCGGCAGCGGCGCATCGATAGACAAACTCGACGTCTCCGGTGACGCCACCATCGGCGGTAAGTCGTATCTGGAGCACACGCACCACACGCCTGACGGCGAATCAGATCCACCGTCGTGATCGGTTTGCCACACACGCAAACCCACTGACATCCGCCAGCATCCAAAACTAGCGCCCATGCTCCGACAATATCGACATGGACGCACTCATCGATCCCCACACTGGCGGCTACACAGGCGAGCAGACGAATACGCTGCAAAACGCTGTGTACCTGCGCCTGTCTGTGCCGCTTGGCACATGGTGGGCTGACCGCAAAGTCGGCTCACTGCTCTACACGCTGGCCCGCTCCAAAGACCTACCTCGCACCCGAAACCTTGCCGTGCAATACGCCGAACAGGCACTCCAACCGTTGGTTGATGACGGCCGTGCATCAAAAGTCACGGTTGAGCCGAAGACCGGCAAGACCGGCGTGATTGTCCTCGTTATCTCGGTCTACCAGAGCAACGGCCAGGTCGACCATTTCGAACATCCGGTGAGGGTTTCCTGATGCCAGCCACCGTCCTCACGCTCGACCAGATCCGCGCGAACATCCTTCGCGAGATCCAGAACCAACGCCCCGAAGCGGACGTGAGTTCTGACTCGGACTACTACGTGCGCGCAAGCGGTACCGCGAGCGCCATCGAAGGGCTGTATCAGTACCAGTCGTACACCGGCCGTCAGTTCTTCTTTGACACGGCCGACGAGCAGAACCTCATCAAGCACGCCCGCATGTACAGCATCGAGCGCAAGCCTGCCGTGGCTGCCAGCGGGGATCGAGCCGTTGTACTGACCGGCGTTGCTGAAACGCCTGTGGCGTCTGGACTTTCGCTCAAATACCGCGATGGCACGACGTACACGACCACCTCCGGTGGGCAGATCGGTGCTGACCAGACGCTGGTTGTTGGCGCTACGGCCGATGTGTCGGGCACCGCGTCAAATCGTGTTGCTGGCGATGCGCTCACGCTGACCGTGCCGCCAATGGGCGTCAATGCGGCCGCAACTGTTCAAAAGCTGCTCGGCGGTGCAGACATCGAGTCGTTGGAGAGCCTGGCTGCCCGTGTCGAGTTCCGCATGCAGCACCCGCCAGCAGGCGGCAACAAGTATGACTACTGGCAGTGGGCGATGGAAGTCCCGGGCGTGACGGCCGCATATGTTTACCCGCTGCGCCGTGGCCTGGGCACGGTCGACGTGGTGGTGCTGGGCGAGGATGGCCTGCCGTCCGACGAAGTGCTCCAGGCGGTGCAGAACAACATCGACAACAAGCGGCCGGTGACGGCGAAAGACTTTCGGGCGATCAGCCCGACGATCAAGTCGTATGACGTGCGCGCGTTACTCGTACTCGACGGCATTTCCATCGATGAAGCCCGCCAGACTATCAAACCCGCAATCGACGCCTACGCGCAAACGATTATTCCGGGCATGACGGTGATTTGTACGCGCATCGGCGCTGCCATCAGCGATTGCGCGGGCGTGCTCGATTACGACCTGTTGACGCCGCTTGCAAACGTGGTGCCGCAGGCCGACGCGACGGTGATCGAGTGGTGCCGCCTCGGTGACATCTATCTGGACAAGAAGCCATGAGCCAGCACGCGACGCTGCTGGCCAAGTTGCTGCCGCCGGTTGCCTATTCGCCTAACGATCCGAGCTTGAAGGTCGAGCTGGCCGCAGAGGGCAAGGCGCTCGACCAGGCGCTGGCCGACGCGCGAGTCGTTGAGCTGGGCATCGTGCCGTCGTTCGACGCTATCGAGTTCCTGCCCGATTGGGAGCGCGTATTTGGCCTTGTGCCAAAAGCTGACGACACGCTGCAACAGCGCATGTCGATGGTGATGTTCATGGCGAACGCCACGGGCGGGCTGTCAATACCGTATTTCATCGGGCTGGCCAAGGTGCTGGGCTACACGATCACGATTGACGAATTCGAGCCGTTTCGCGTGGATCGGAACCGAGTCGGTGATCCGCTCTATAGCGAAGACGCGATGTGGCTGTGGCGTGTGAACGTCGAGGGCGCGCCCGAGCTGAAGTACTACTTCCGGGTGGGTAAGAGCGCAGTTGGTGAGCGGCTGGCCGTGAGATCCGATCCGATTCTGGAAACCCTGTTCGAAGACCTAAAGCCCGCGCACACGAAGGTGATTTTTCAATACGACGAGGATAACGATGCAGAGAATTAACACGGACGACGGTCAGTTCGTAGAGGGCACCATCCTTACCAAGGATTGGGCCAACAGCCAGCAGAACGAGCCTGCTCACGTCGTTGAAGGTGCAGGCATGACGCTCGATCCGAGCGACGATCACCAGTTGCTCAAGGCGATCACGCGGTTAGTGAACAGTCCGACCGTTCTAAGCGATGTGGGTGGTGCTGAAAATACATATGCAGCGGTCAACGTTCCGCCATTGACAGCGGATTCGTTGGTGGAAGGGATTGGTCAGCGCGTACGTATTTCGCATACGAATTCTGGTTCATCGACGTACGCGCCGGATGGCTTGCCCGATAAGCCAATTGTGGGTTTAGGCCTCCTGGGTCTTCAAGGCGAAGAGCTGGTTGAGCATGGCATAGCGACGCTGCTTTACACGACATCGCCTTCAGTAAACGCAGGCAATGGTGCGTGGATTCTTGTCATGTGTGCGGGCGGAACGCTGCAATTGCCGCCCGGCAAGGAGCCACATCATGCGATCACGCTGGAGCAGGCTGACCAGAGATATGCACCGGGCATTGCCGTCATCACTCAAACGGGCGATTTCACTCCAGTGCGAGAAGACAACTGGATAACGATGATAGGTGCCGGTGGTGGAGGCGGAGCCGGTGGACGCGACATGAGTGACTTCATGATTCCCGGTGGTGGAGGTGGAGCGGGGCAAAGCGTCTACCGATACCACCTGAAATTGGATGTCGGAGTTTCGGTTAGGGTCACCATTGGTAAGGGCGGCAAAGGGGCCGCAACGGTGCTGGCGCAAACTCCCTCGCCTTTGCCCAAAGGCGGTACTGGCGGCGCGTCTAGCTTTGGTTCGCATGTGACTTGCTCCGGTGGGGGCGGCGGTGAGGGTGGATTCACTGGGTCGGGGAGCGTTGGTGGCGCAGGCGGATTTGGCTGGCCGGGTGGTGGTTCGGGGCAATACACAGGTTCTGCGAATGCCCAAACCACATTTGGCGGTGCTGGTGGAAATGGCCTATTCGGCGGAGGTGGGCCTGCCGTCAACGGATATCAGATTACGAACGCCTCTGGATATGGGGGCGGTGGCAGCGGCGGTGCTCTTTATTACATCAGAGAGGGCGATTCCAACGGTGGTGATGGTTTTGATGGCGTTTGCATCGTGGAGTGGTGAACATGAAGACGTTTGCACAGATTCTTTTCGGGCGTCTGCACTGGAAATTTGAAGCGAATGAGCGGCCGGACTTCGCGCCAGACTTCGTCGTGACGGAAATATCAGGGTTCGATCCGATGCCGCAGGAAGGCTGGGTGGCCACACAGGGCGGTGACTCATGGACGTTCGCGCCCGAACAGCCCCCAGAGGTTCCGCTAGACGATGCCCGCGCCCTTGCGCGATTGAACATGCGCGCAGCGTGCCGACGTGAGTTGCTGGGTGGCTTTGCGTCATCGCCGACGAGCGAGGAGCGCACCTACGGCTCGGACGAGGCCGATCAGTTGAATCTCCTGCATGCCGTGATGCTCGCTGCACCGGCAAAGCTGTGGTGTAAGGTCGGTGATCGGTGGGACTTCGTTGAGCACGACGCGCAGCAACTTGCCGTCGTGGCCGCTGATTGGGCCTCGAAGCGTCAGGCTATCCAGCAGCACTACGCCGACAGGCTGCGCGAGATTGACGCCGCAGAGCGAGCGGAGGATGTCCGGGCGATTGCCTGGTAGCGCACCGCTTCTCCGTGTCCTGGGCAATAGAAATATCAGAGGAGTCCCAATGGCAAACCCTATCGTTCCCTGGATCGGCGGCAAACGGCGCTTGGCCGAGCTGCTGATCCCGCGCTTTCCCGACCATACGTGCTACGTCGAAGTCTTTGCGGGTGGCGCTGCGCTGTTCTTCCTGCGTTCGCCCGCTCAATGCGAAGTCATCAACGACATCAACGGCGAGCTGGTGAACCTATACCGGGTGGTGCAGCACCACCTTGAGGAGTTCGTCCGCCAGTTCAAGTGGGCGATATCGAGCCGTCAGGTGTTCAAGTGGCTGCAAATGACGCCGACCGAACCGTTGACGGACATCCAGCGGGCGGCCCGCTTCTACTACCTGTCGCAGCACGCCTTCGGGGCCAAGGTGCAGGGGCAGTCGTTTGGGACGGCAACCACTGCGCCGGTGGTGAACCTGCTGCGGATCGAGGAGAGCCTGTCGGCCGCGCACCTGCGCCTGGCCGGTGTCCAGGTGGAAAACGTGGCCTGGCAGGACTGTGTGGCCCGCTACGACCGGCCGCACACGTTCTTCTACATGGATCCGCCATATTGGGAGACGGAGGGCTACGGGGTGCCGTTCGAGTTTGACCAGTACGTCCAAATGGCCGATGTGCTGGCCAGGCTGGAAGGTAAGGCCATCGTGAGTCTGAACGACCACCCGGCCATTCGGGAGTGCTTCGGCCGGTTCCAGATGGAGTCGACCGATATCAGTTACACGGTGGGTGGAGGCGGTGGCACTGCCCGCCGGGAGTTGATCATCTATAGCTGGGATCGTGCCGCCGAGCCGGTCGGGCTGTTCTAGGGCGCGTCAACCTAGAAGTGTCAAAAGCGGCGCGAAATTAGGCGATGTGGCCGTTTTTCGTCTGTGCCAAAAGAAGCGCAAAACAGTGCCAAAACGCGCGCAACGTTACAATTCCGCCGCATATTTTGCTGGTCGAAACCCTGCGCGCACGCGTAATAGTAAATATTTTAATTATCTGCAAGCCTTTTCAATCAATAAGTTGCGCGATTGACGCAACAATCTCTTTCTTTGCCATGTAGGGAACTTGTCAGTAAAATGGCCGCGTTGTTAATAGCGCTACGCGAGGTGAATAGCCTGTCAGGTTTTCTTCACGCATGGCTCGCCCCCCGCTTGACTGTCATGCGTGATTCGTCCCCCACAAAACGGAGAACTCCATGTCACAGGACAAGGAACCGCGCCGGCGCTTTTTGCGCCAGGTGCTGGCGATCGTGCCTGCCACGACCCTCGCCACCGGTGCGACGCTTACGCAGTCCGCCTGCAGCAGCCAGTCCGCTGCGCCTGCCGCCTCAGGCCAAGCTTACGAGCCCAAATACTTCACTGCCGACGAATGGCGTTTCGTCAACGCAGCCGTCGACCGCCTCATTCCCGCTGACGATCTCGGTCCCGGCGCGTTGCAGGCCGACGTGCCGAAGTTCATCGACGGCCAGATGGATACACCGTTCGGTCACGGCAAGCTCTGGTACATGCAGGGGCCGTTCCACACCGATCAGCCGCCCGAGATGGGCTACCAACTGAGCCTCGTGCCGCGCGACATCTATCGCCACGGCATTGCTGCCTGCGACGCTCACTGCAAGAAGCAGTACAACAAAGCGTTTGCCGATCTCGACTACACCACGCAGGAAGCCGTACTCGGCGATCTGGAGCACGCGAAGATCGAATTCGACGCGGTGCCCGCGCGCACGTTCTTCTCTTATTTGCTGGCCAACACGAAGGAAGGGTTCCTCTCGGACCCGATCCACGGCGGCAACAAGGACATGGTCGGCTGGAAGCTTGTGGGTTTCCCGGGCGCACGCGCCGACTTCATGGACTGGGCGGATCAGCCCAACGTCAAATACCCATACGGGCCCGTGTCGATTTCCGGAAAGCGGGGCTAACTCATGGCAATCAAGAAAGATAAGGTCGACGCCGTCATCGTGGGCTTCGGCTGGACCGGGGCTATTCTCGGCCAGGAACTGACCGACGCCGGGCTCAACGTCGTAGCACTTGAGCGTGGCGCGATGCGCGACACGCCCACCGACGCGCAGTACCCCAAAGTCATCGACGAACTCGAATACTCCGTGCGCGGCAAGCTCTTTCAGGAGCTTGCGCGCGAGACAGTCACAATTCGCCATACGCCCGATGACCTCGCCGTGCCGTATCGTCAAAACGGCTCGTTCCTGCTGGGCAATGGTGTGGGCGGCGCAGGCTTTCACTGGAACGGCATGCATTACCGGATCCTGCCGGAAGAGCTGAAGCTGCGCAGTCATTACGAAGAGCGCTACGGCAAGAAGTTCATCCCCGAAGGCATGACGATTCAGGACTTCGGCGTGAGCTACGAAGAACTGGAGCCGCACTTCGACTTCGCCGAAAAAGTGTTCGGCACGTCGGGCAAGGCTGGCAATCTGAACGGCAAAATCGTGCCGGGCGGCAACCCGCGCGAAGGTGCACGTTCGAGCGAGTTCCCTACGCCGCCGCTGCAGAACACCTACGGCGCGCAGCTTTTCGAGAAGGCCGCGCGCGAAGTCGGTTTCAATCCGTACCCCGCGCCGGCAGCGAACACGTCCGAGCCGTACACGAATCCGTACGGCGTACGCCTCGGGCCGTGCAATTTCTGCGGGTTCTGCGAGAACTACGGTTGCTACATGTATTCGAAGGCATCTCCGCAGACGACCATTCTGCCGGTGCTGCTCAAGAAGCCGAATTTCGAATTGCGTACGCACTCTTACGTCATCAAGGTCAATCTCGACAGCGACGGCAAGAAGGCAACCGGCGTGACCTACATCGACGCGCAGGGCCGTGAAGTCGAACAGCCTGCCGATCTCGTGATCATGGCGGCGTATCAGATGCACAACGTGCGTTTGCTGCTGCTCTCGGGCATCGGCAAGCCGTACGACCCGAAGACGGGCGAGGGCGTGGTCGGCAAGAACTACGCGTATCAGATGAACGGCGCGGTGAACGTGTTGCTGCCCAAGGGCACGCAGCTCAACCCGTTCGTCGGTACGGGCGCAGGCGGCGTGTCGATGGACGACCTGAATGGCGATCAGTTCGATCACGGACCGCTCGGCTTCGTCGGCGGGGCGAGCATTCGTCACATTCGCTACGGTGGACGTCCGATCAAGATGACGCCGACCGTGCCGGGTACACCAGCGTGGGGCAGCAAGTGGAAGGCGGGGATTGCCGACGCGTATCAGCGTTACATGACGATCGGAATTTCCGGTTCGGTCATGTCGTATCGCGATGCGTGTCTCGATCTCGACCCGACCTACAAGGACGCCTATGGCGTGCCGCTGCTGCGCATGACATTCGACTGGCACGACAACGAATACAACATGCTCGGCTACATGGGCGACCGGATGGAAGAAGTCGGCCGTGCGATGAATCCCGAGAAGGTGTTCCGCGCCATTCGCAAGAAGGGCACGCATTACGACACGCGGATCTATCAGAGCACGCATACGACGGGCGGGGCCATCATGGGCACGAACCCGTCGAACAGCGTGGTCAACAAGTATCTGCAGAGCTGGGACGTCTCCAACGTGTTCGTGATGGGGGCGTCGGCGTTCCCGCAGAACATGGGTTACAACCCCACGGGCGTGGTGGCGGCGCTGGCGTACTGGTCCGCGAAGGCGATTCGCGAGCAGTACCTCAAGAACGCCGGCCCGCTGGTCCAGGCGTGAGGAGCGCAACCATGATCCGCAAAACGATGATGAAACGCTCCGCTGGTGTGGTCGCTGCCAGTGCGCTGGCGCTCGCGGCCGTTGCCGTCTGGGCGCAGAACGCGGCCGCGCCTTCGGGCGCTGCCGTCTCGCCGGTGCCCACGCCTGCCGTACCCGCTGTGACGGTGCAAGGCGGCAGCGCGCCGCAGACACCGGCCGCTAACGACCCGCAGGCGCAATTGCTCAAGCAGGGCGAATATCTCGCGCGCGCTGCAGATTGCGCGGCATGTCACACGGCGCCCAAGGGCAAGCCGTTCGCAGGTGGTCTGCCGATCGCGTCGCCGATCGGCACGATCTATTCGACGAACATCACGCCGGACAAAGACACCGGTATCGGCAACTACAGCCTCGAAGACTTCGACAAAGCGGTGCGTCACGGGATCGCGAAGAATGGCTCGACGTTATATCCCGCCATGCCATACACATCGTATGCGAAGGTGCGTCCGGCAGATGTGAAGGCGCTGTACGCGTACTTCATGAATGGCGTGCAGCCGGTCGCGCAGGCGAACAAGGCGACGGATATCCCGTGGCCGATGTCGATGCGCTGGCCGTTGTCGATCTGGCGCAAGATGTTCGCCCCCGCTGTGGTAGCCGACGCGGCATCGACCGATAACGATCCGATCTCGCGCGGACGCTATCTCGTCGAAGGCCTCGCCCATTGCAGCGCGTGCCACACGCCGCGCGGCTTCGCGTTGCAGGAGAAGGCGCTGACCGACGACAGCACGGCGTTCCTGTCGGGCGGCGTGGTCGACAACTTCCTCGCGAAGAACCTGCGCGGCGACGTCACGGACGGTCTGGGCAACTGGAGCGAAGGCGACATCACGGCGTTCCTCAAGTCGGGACGTAACGACCATTCCGCTGTTTTCGGTGGCATGACGGACGTGGTGCAGCACAGCACTCAGCACATGAGCGACGACGATCTCGCAGCGGTTGCGAAGTATCTGAAAACGCTCAAGCCGGTCGATCCGAACGCCAAGGCGCTCGCGTATGACGACACCGCCGCCAAGGCGTTGCGCGTGGGGTCGGACAAGAGCAACGGTGCGCTCACCTTCCTCGACAACTGCGCGGCATGCCACCGCAGCACGGGCAAGGGCTATACGCAGACCTTCCCGACGCTGGCGCTCAGCTCGACGGTGAACTCGGTCGATCCGACCTCGCTCATCCACATCGTGCTGCGCGGGGCGGAGATGCCCTCGACGAAGTCGGCACCGACGCACTACGCGATGCCGGGCTTCGACGACCGTCTGACGGATCAGGATGTGGCCGACGTGCTGACGTTCGTGCGTTCGAGTTGGGGCAACAAGGCCCCGGCCGTGACCGCCGCGCAAGTGGCCAAGGTGCGTAAGGATGTCGCCGCCGCGCCGCAGCCGCAGCGTTGATGGCGAGGGTTGCGGTGATGTGCCGATTCACGTCGGCACAGATACCGCGCCTGTGATGAAATGAAGCCCCGCCGGGCAAGTCTGCCGGCGGGGCTTTTTGTTTTGGATGTGGTTTTCGACGCGGGGAGGCACGCGTGCCGTTTATTATTTTGGCGCTCGTCGTACTGGCGGGCATTGTGTATGGCGCAGTGCGTCTGTATGCGGCCGTCGCGCTGCGCTTCGGGACGCTCGCAGCGTTGGCGACGATCGTCGTCTGCGTACTGATCGTGGCGTGGCTGGTGGTCGACGCGGCGCACCGCTATCGCGCGGTGCATGGTGTGCGGCGTGACGGCAAGCGTCTGGTGAGCGTGTCCGGCGAATGGGGAGAACTCACGCTCGACGCAGACCGCAAGATGGGAACGCTGCGCGTGAACGGTCATGAGACGCGCTTCGTGTTTTCGGATGTCACGTCTGCCCATCCGGTGAACGAGGGTGGACGTTGGTCGCTGACGCTCGAACTCGCGCACAACGCGCAGCCGAGCTGGCGAGTGCCGATGCCGGGCCGCGCGCTCGCGCAACGCTGGACGAAGATTTTCCGTCTCGCGAACGCGCACCGGTTGTAAGGCTTCGCTCGGACGCTTATACGTTCGCGGGCATCGGCGGGCGCAGCGGCGGCACGATACTTTCGTCGTTGATCGGGAAGTGAAGTGCCGCGGCTACCGCGCCCAGAATCGCCGTTGCGGCCCAGATCAGGTTGTAGGACCCAGTGACGTCGAGCACGAATCCGCCCAGCCACGCGCCGAGGAACGAGCCGACCTGATGGCTCATGAAGCACACGCCGAAGAGCGTGCCCAGATGCCGCGTGCCGAACACCTTCGCCACCAGACCGCTGGTGAGCGGCACGGTGCCCAGCCACGTCAAGCCCATCACGGCCGCAAAGATCACGACGCTTGTGTCGGTTTTCGGCAGCACGAAAAAGAGGGCGATGGCCGCGCCACGTACGAGATAGAGCCAGCCGAGCACATGGTGCTGACGATACCGTCCGCCGAGCCAGCCGCACGCCCAGCTTCCGAGCATATTGAACAGGCCGATCAGCGCGAGTGCCGTCGCGCCAAGCCCGACCGGCATGTGACACATCAGCAGATAGCCGGGCAAGTGCGTCGCGATGAACGCGAGCTGAAAGCCGCAGGTGAAGAAGCCAAGCGTCAGCAGTTGGTAGCCGCGATGCGAACGCGCCTGCCGAAGGACCTCGCGAAGGGACACATGCTCGCCGTCATCCGATTTGGCCGGTTGGGCCGATGGCGTGGGGGCGGCGTTGCCGGGCGTGGGCTTGCTGCGACGGGACATCGTCATGAACAGGCCGAGCGGCGCCGCGCAGCACAACACCAGGGCGAGTACGAAGAGCGAGGTGGAGACGCCGTACGTTTCGCGCAGCCCTTGCGCGACAGGCACGAGTGCGACCTGTCCGAGCGAGCCGCCCGCGCTGACGAGTCCCATGGCCATCGTGCGCCGCTCGGGCGTGACGGCACGGCTCACGGCAGGTAGCACCACGCCGAACGTGGTGCAACTGATGCCAAGACCGACGAGCACGCCCAGCCCGATCACGAGCCAGACGCCGGACGGTGCGAGTGCGGCCATCGCCAGTCCGGCCGCAAAGGCGAACGCGCCGAACGCGACGACAGGGGCAGGGCCGTGACGGTCTGCCATCGCACCCGCAAACGGCTGCGCGAAGCCCCACACGAGGTTGTGCAGGGCGATGGCGAACGCGACCAGCGTAACGGGCACGCCGCGGTCGTAGGAGAACGGATTAATGAAGAGACCGAACGTCTGGCGCGTACCCATCGCGGCACTGAGTACGAGCGCGCCGGCAAGAATGATGAGGGTGACGCGTCCCTGTAGCGACGCCGATGCGGGTGGGGTGGTTTGCGACATGATGGTGAATCCTCCTCACCGAAGTGTCGCAATGAAGTCTCCGTCTGGCAAAGGAGTTGTGTGAGCTTTCAGGTGAATTTTATTCACCTTGATGGTTGCCTGCCTGTTCGATGACCCAGTCGCGAAACGCCACGCACTCGGGGTGCGGCTCGATGTCGGGGGCGCTGATCAGCCAGTACGCGCCTTGCGATTGCGTGGTGACGTCGTGCGCGGGGACGAGGATGCCATTCGCGAGATATTCGTCGACCAGCGGGCGACGTCCGATCACGATGCCAAGGCCCGCCATGGCGGCTTCGAACGCCAGTTGAATGCTGTCGAAACTCAGTCCGCCACGGGTGTCGAAGTCGTCGATGCCCGCGCTTTCAGCCCAGACCTGCCAGTCTTCGCTGGCGCTGCTCACATGAATGCGAGTCGCCTCGCGCAGATCGATAGTGCCGTCCTCACGCGCGCGCATCGCGAGATAGGCCGGGCTGCACACTGGGACGAAACGTTCGCCGAACAGACGGTGCCACGCGTCGCTGGCGACGGGCGCGCGTGAGAGGCGGATGGCGAAGTCGAAGCCGTCGGTGGGAAAGCCGACCTGACGGCGCGAGGTGTCGACGGTGATGTCGACGCCCGGCATGCGACGCATGAACGTGTCCAGACGCGGCAGCAGCCAGCGTGAGGCGAGGGTCGGTGCGCAAGTGATGGCAATGGCGCGGGAGGCGTCCGGGGTTGGCAGACGTCGCGTGCCGGTGAGCAGCAGCGAGAACGCCTCGGTCACGTACGCGAGATAGTCCACGCCCTCCGGCGTGAGCGTCAGTCCTTGTGGCGAGCGCGTGAAGAGCGCCACACCCAGCGTCTGCTCCAGTCCGACAATGCCGTGGCTGACCGCACTCGGCGTGAGATGCAATTCGGCGGCGGCACGTTTGAAACTCTGATGGCGTCCCGCCGCTTCGAACAGGCGCAGGGCGGACAACGGTGGCAGACGTGGCGACATGGGGTGAGTGTCGAGCGTTCGATGGGTGCCCTGGCGCGATTGGGGCGTAGGGCGACGGCTTCGAGAGGTCGTTCGGATGACGTCGATTCTCGCACGACGTTGGCGCGTGTGGTGCGTCTGGCGGCGTTTCACGATGTCGCGTGACGTCGAGCGATGTGCCGCAACGGGCAGCGCGGCTCAATTGTCATGGTGGACGACCGGTACAGGCCCGTGCGGATTCGGTGAAGTGTATCGGGTGTGCGGCGGTACGCGTGTCTATGCTGTCACACCGCGTCCTTTTCGCGTGTTCGCAGAATGCGGCACCGGCGCGGCGTTTCAAATTGACGACTATGACGACCGAACAACTTCTGGCTTTCTGCGCCTTCGCTGTCATTACGCTGGTGACACCCGGACCCAACAACATGATGGTGCTCGCCTCGGGGCTGAATTACGGCTTCGTGCGCACGCTGCCGCATCTCGCGGGTATCGCCTTCGGATTCGCGCTGATGGTGTTCCTGACCGGTGCTGGCCTGCATACGGTTTTCGTGCGTTTCCCCATCATCCATACGGTCCTGAAGTACGTCGGCGCGGCGTATCTGCTGTGGCTGGCGTGGCATCTGGCGCGCTCGGGGCCGATGGATGATGAGCGGCGTGGTCGCGAGCGCCCGATGGGTTTCATCGGCGCGGCAGCGTTCCAATGGGTGAACCCGAAGGCATGGGTGATGGCCGTGGGCGCGATCAGCACGTATCTGCCCAACGCGTCGCATTTGCCCGACGTCGCCTTGCTCGCCGTGATCTACGGCATGCTCGGCGCGCCGTGCATCGGGCTGTGGGCGGGATTTGGCGTGGCGATGCGTCGTGTGCTGACCGACGCGCGTTCGGTGCGAATCTTCAACGGGGTGGCGGCGGTGCTGCTCGTCGCTTCGCTGTATCCGATTCTGGTGGAGTGACGCCTCGCGCGGCGGACTGAGAAACCCCGACAGAATGGGGAGGGTGGGGGAATTCCATCGTTATACTGACGGTTCTTGCGTACCCTTCCCCCAAATGTGAGGTATCGCCATGCCCCGTAAATTCGTCAGGACGTTGCCGTGTCTCGTCGCTGCGGCAACGCTCGCGTTGTCCCCTCTGTCGTCGCTGGCCTGCACACGTGTGGTGTATCTCGGTGCGAACGACGACGTCATTACTGCCCGCTCGATGGACTGGAAGCGGGATGTCGCGACCAATCTGTATGTGCTGCCTCGGGGCATTGCACGCACGGGTGAGGCCGGGCCGAACTCCATCCGCTGGACGGCGAAGTACGGCAGTGTCGTGGCGACCGGTTACGACGTGTCGACGACCGATGGCGTCAATGAGAAGGGTTTGTCTGCGCAGCTGTTGTGGCTCGTGGAGTCGCAATATCCGAAGTTCGACAAGGATTCCAAACCGGGTCTGACGATTGCCGCGTGGGCGCAGTACGTCCTGGACAATTTCGCGACGGTCGCCGAGGCCGTCTCGGCGTTGGAGAAGGAGCCGTTCACGGTCGTGACGGATAACGTGCCGGGCGAGGATCGGCTCACGACGCTGCACTTGTCGATGTCGGACAAGACGGGCGACAGCGCCATCGTCGAATACATCAATGGTCGGCAGGTGATTCATCACGGCAAGCAGTATCAGGTGATGACGAACTCGCCGACGTTCGACGAGCAGCTCGCGTTGAATGCTTACTGGACACAGATCGGTGGCACGACGTTCCTGCCGGGAACCAACCGCGCGTCGGACCGTTTTGCGCGGGCGTCGTTTTACGTCAACGCGATTCCGAAGAGCGAAGATCCGGTGGAGGCGCTGGCGAGCATGTTTGGCGTGATTCGCAATGCGTCGGTGCCGTTTGGCATTACGACGCCGGGGCAGCCGAATATCTCGTCGACGCGCTGGCGAACGGTCGTCGATCACAAGCGCATGCTCTATTTCTTCGAGTCGGCGCTCACGCCGAATACCTTCTGGGTGGATCTCAACAAGGTCGATTTTTCGGCAGGTGCGCAGGTTAAGCGCCTTGATCTCGGGAAAGACCAGCGAAACACCTTCAGCGGCGAAGTTTCCGCTAGCTTCAAAGCTGCGCCACCGTTCCCGTTTCTTGGGTTGAAGTCGGGGAAAGCGGGGTGAAATCCGTTTAGGTGCTGTCGGAAACGAAAAATGGGCCTTCGGGCCCGTTTTCATTTCTGCTTACTGACTAGCATGTATTACATGCTATGATGCAATGCATGATAGTTGGTCCGGAGCTGACGTAACGCTTATGAGTGATTCAATCTCGACGCAGCTTAAGAAAGGGGTGCTAGACCTCTGCGTACTAGCGCTCCTGGAAAAGGGCGATAGCTACGCGTATGACATCTCCCGCAACCTTGCGAAAGCGGTCGATATGCGCGAAGGGACGATTTATCCGCTGATGCGGCGGCTTGAAGCCGAGGGGCTTATCGAAAGCTACATGCAGGCGTCGGCAGGTGGTCCGTCACGTAAGTATTACCGTCTTAAACCCGCTGGTCAGGCTTCACTTCGTGCGCAGATCAGCGAGTGGAAACACTTCGTCGAGTCCGTCAATCAGGTTCTTGGAGCCAACGCATGAACAAAAGGGAATTCCTTCGACGTCTGGATATTGCACTCGTCGAGATCTCGCCAGCGGAGCGGGCGGAGATTCTGAAGGACTATGCCGCACATTTTGAAGAGTCCCTGGCAAATGGCCGTGACGAGACGCTGACGGCCGAAGCGCTCGGGGATCCTGACGGGTTGGCCAAGGCGCATTTGGCCGATACTCGAACGGAAGGCGGGCGTATCAAGGCGACGGCAAAGCGGATTCTGTTCCGGATCGCAAGTCCACGTCATCCGTCCGGCGACACTGTTGAGCGTTTGCTTGCATGGGCGCCGGGTAGGGCGATGTCAATCGATCTGCCGGTGGTCGTGCGCTGGCAACCGGCGCAGACGGCGCGGGCAGTCGTACGAGGGCCTTCGTGGCTGGTCGAGCACGTACGTCTCGAGAACGAGCAACTCCACGGCCGCTTCAAGCCGCGCTTCTTTAGCGACAACCAGATATCGGTCGATCTCGAAGGTCCCTCCATCGAGTCCTGGGCATTGCGCGGAAGCGGAGAGCTGACGTTGTTGAACGTTGCGCAGCCCTCGTTACGTCTTGCGCTGGACGGATCTGGCGACATCAAGGCGGCCGGGCGTGTCGACGAATTGCTCGTGACAATGGAAGGGACGGGCGATGTCGACACCAGCATGCTTGCTGCAGCGAACGCCAAGGTGGACGTGACTGGGCATGGTGACCTCACGATTGCGCCAAGCGGCGTGGCAGACATTGCAAGCAACGGCGGTGGTGACGTCGTGTTGTTGACGCGACCTACGAAGCTGACAACGCACGTTAAAGGTGGTGGAGCCGTTAAAGTGCCGCGATAGCAGAGTGTCGCCCCCCCCAAGCAAACAGGGGGCGTTTTGCCACCGATTGCCGCTTCAATCGGTTTGATAACAACGCAATGATATGACCATCCCATCACAACTACTTTTCTTGCCTGGTGCGTCTGGTAGCACGACATTCTGGGAGCCTCTTGCTGGACGAATCACATGCAACGCATCCAAATCGATTGTCGGTTATCCAGGTTTTGGAGGTGTCGCGCCGTCCCCGGACATAACGAATTTTGAGGAACTGGTTCGGCATGTTGTTCGTCGCATTGATCAACCGACTGCCATCGTTGCTCAATCGATGGGAGGAGTCATTGCAATTCGAGCGGCGTTGGAAAAGCAGGATCAAGTGACCCATTTGGTCTTGTCGGTGACGTCCGGGGGATTGGACATGGCTAACTTGGGTGCCGAGGACTGGCGTGCTGATTTCTTGAAAACGAATGGGACGCTGCCAGACTGGTTCGTTTCGTACAGTTCAAACCTTTCCGGCGAGCTGCATAAGATTGTCCAACCGACCTTGTTGCTTTGGGGGGATGCGGATCCGTATAGTCCGGTCGCTGTAGGGGAAAAACTTCTTATGTCCCTTCCAGATGCTCGATTGCATGTGGTTCGAGGTGGGCATCATGATCTGGCGTCTGTCCATGCGGCAGAACTAGCGCCGTTGGTTAATGATCATCTATCAAGCGGTTGAAATCGCTTGACTCAAGAAGTGGCGGATTTCAATGGATCGATCTGGACGGCTGCAATCCGTTCGATCTGGAGACACGGCGCCCCGAGTACGGTACGGAAGACTTCGCAGAAAAAGAAAAACGGGCCCGAAGGCCCGTTTTCATTTGGGTTTGACCGTCTTTCGTTGTCGTTGACGATCAGAATATTGGTGGAGCCGGCGGGGATCGAACCCGCGTCCGCAAGCACTCTACGACCAGTTCTACATACTTAGTTCTGTCATTTGATTTAACTGTTTTGTCGCGGACGAACACGCTACGCAACAGCGATTCACTAAATTTTCGACCTTGGCGTCGTGACGCCACCAAGGCTTAACTGACGTATATGACCTCTGGCGGTATTGCTACCGGTCTTGCGACACTAGTCCGTCAGTGAACTAGGCAGAGGACGGCGGCCCTTAGGCTGCCAGTGCGAACGTTTCGTCGTTTGCAGTTACGTTTTTCCCATTGATTAACGAGGTGACGGGTCCTCGGTATGCCCTGCATCGCTTTATACCCACGTCGAAACCATGTCGGCCCCAGTGGAATGATCGATTATGACACAAATGCCTCACTTCAGTGCGAAGTCGACACGCGTGGTGGCCCCCTTGTCCTTGATGCCGTCCGCGTTCAGCTTCGGCGCCACCACGAACAGCCGGTCAGAAGCGATCTTGCCGTCCAGCCACGACCGCACTCGCTGGGCGCGGCGTTCGGCCAGCGCCCGTAGATCGTCGTCGCCCACCTTGACGTTCGTCTCCATGAGCTTCTCCATTTCGTCATCCGGCAGCGACTTGGTGAGTCCGATCATGTTGCGAGGTTTCGCGAAGTCGGCCGCCTTGTAGGCAGCTGTGAGGTACTTGCTACGTTCCTCCGGCGTCACCGTCACGCTGTCAACATCAATGCTCTCGCCCTTGCCGACCATCGCCTTGACCTTCTGCGCCTTGATAGCGCGCGCGACCGCCACGCTACGCAGGCCGTCGGTGTCCTTGGCGGGGTCTACGCGACCTACGATGTCCAGCTTCAGCGCTTCGCGATCGTTCAGCGCCTTGACCAGCGTTTCGAGACGCTTTTCGTCGGCGGGCGACAGACGCGCGCTCCCGGGGGCGAATTCAACGTACCCGAGTTCCTGCTCGCCACCGCCGAATGCGGATGCCAATAAGCTGAACGGTGCGGTGGCCGCCTTGACGATCAGGTTCACGAACGCACGGAAAATCACGCCGCCGAGGCTGAACTGCGGATCGTCCAGCGAGCCGGAAATCGGTATGTCGACGTCGATTTCACCGCGTGAGTTCTTCAGCAACGACACCGCCAGCCGCACCGGCAGGTTGGTCGCCGTCGGGCTGTCCACGTGGTCGCCGAACGTCAACTGATCGATAAAGATGTGGTTGTTCGCGGTGAGCTTCGCTTGATCGAGCAGATAGTGAACGTCGACCGTGAGCTTGCCCTTTTCGATGGGGTAACCCGCGTATTTCGTGGAGTACGGCGTGAGGTTGGTCAATTCGATGCCATCCGCTTTCGCGCCGAGATCCACGAACGCCATCGGCGCCAGCGGGTTGATCTTGCCGTTGATATTGATCGGCGCGTTGCGGTTCACCTTGCCCTGCAATGCGACTTCGGCCGGTTCGGTGGTAGCAGTGCCAAAGGCACCGATCCGTCCGCCGATGTCCGTCAGATTGGCCGTGTAGTTCGGCTTGACGAAGTTGTCCGTGAAGTTGATGTTGCCGCCTTGCAGGGTGATACGTCCGATGTGGACGTCCGCAGGTAGCGCCTTGCCCGTTCCGTAGCCGGGGCCCCGTTCGGCCGTCGTCTTGCCCGGCGATTGCTCCTTCTTCTCGACCTCCGTCGGCTGTCCTGCCTCTACGGCCGAAGCCGCCGCATCGAGCGGGGGCTTCGCTGCGGACGCCGCGTCCAGCGGTATGCCTTCATTTGCTCGGGTAAGTGAGCGGGGCGCCTGGTTATTGCCCACAACGTCGGCCAGATTCAGGCGGCCGTTAGCATTGATGATCAGACGCGCGTAAAAGCGCGACAGCGCAATGCTGCCCAACTGGACGTTAGGTTTGCCGCTGCCCACCGCCAAATTGATCTGCTGCACCGCCAACGCATTCCAGCGCACGAAGTCGTCTGTCGTCACCTTGTCGAGCAGGCGTACGTTGCCGAGCGTGGCGTCACCGCGATACGTCGCTTGCGGGGTGTCGCCCTTCATCGCGAAGGTGGCGCGTCCGTTGCTGGAGAGCAAGGCGCTCGCGATGCTCGCGTTCAGTTCGTCGCTCATGTACGAATCGAACGCAGCCAGATCGAGCTGCTCGGTTTTGACCTGAAGATCGCCGGACAACGGCTGCGGCGTGACGCTACCCGTCGCGTTGAGCGAGCCCTTCTTGTTAAGCGTGCCGTTCACTTCAAGCTGCAACGGCTTGGTCATGTCTTGCGACGCGCCCTGGACCTTGATGTTGAGCGGCGCGAACTTCGCATTGATCGGACGGCCTTTGACCGCGCGATCCTCAAATCCGATGCTCGCGTTCTCGACCGAGACCTTGCCGACCTTCCACTGCCATCCGCCCGCGGCTTGCGTGTTCGATGCGGGGGCTTTGGCAGACGTACGTCGACCGCGTTCGGTGCCGACACGGGCGTTGATCCCGCTGCCGCTGCTTGCGGACGCCTTCGGCTGGCCGTCGCCGGTCAGCGCCAGCAGGTTGATCTTGCCGTCCTTGTCGCGGCGTGCGGCGACGTCCAAACCGCTGACCGTCACTTCATCCACGACCGCCTGACGGGCACCAAGGTCGAAGTGCGAAAGCTTCGCCTGCGCCTTGGCCAGCTTCACGGGAGCATCGCCCTTCTGACCGGTCAGCCACTCGATCTTCTCAAGCGTCGCCGTGGCGGGCGCGATCTGCACATTGGGCTGCTTGTCGGGGGCAAACGCGGCATTGAACGTCGCCTGCGCACCGACCGTGCCGCTCTTCAGGTCGCCAGCGAGAGCGCCTTGCGCAAACGGCAGCAGCGGCGCGAGCGCGATCGACTGTGCGTCCAGTTCCCCGCTGGCGTTATACGCAGGCAGGCTGAACTGACCGTGGGCCTTCAGCGAGCCACCGCTTTGGATGCCCAGCGACGCATCGTAAGTTGCGGGGTCCTTACCCAGCGTAGAAAACTGTTTCACGGCGAGCTGGACGTTCTCCAGCGCAATGCTTGCGGGCTTTGCGCTGCGTTCATCGGTGAAACGCAGCTTGCTGTTCACCAGCGAAACCTCGCCGACGAGTAAGTCGAGCGGCAAGGGTTGCGCGGCGGCCGCAGCCTTCGCCTGCGCGGCTTCAGCGGCCGATGCGGGCGTGGCGGGGCGTGCCGTTTGTTCGGCAGCGACCTTCGGCGCGGACTTGGCTGCTTCGCTCGCCTTGGGAGATGCCGCCGCCTCGTCGACCGCTTTGCCGACAGCCTTCAGCACCGGCCGTTGCGGCAGCAGGGCTTTTACGACGTTGATCGACCCGTCCTTTTCCATCGTGACGTGCTGGTCAAGGCCATCGATCCGTACGCTGTCGATGTGATAAATGTTGCTCAGCGGTTCGACCTTGCCCAGCTTGACGTCGATTTGTTTGACCGCAACGAGCGGTGAGCCGTCAGCTTCGTTGATCACCGCGTCAGCCAATCCCGCAGTTCCCGTCAGGACTACGTGGTTGCCGTCCTTGTCTCGCGTAAAGCGCAGTTTCAGATCGGTACTGACCGCACCGCTCTTGATATGCGCGGGAATGGTCATGGGCGCGTAACCGAGGTACTTCGGCACGTCGAGTCGGTCGAGCTTGATGTCGACCGTCGACTCCAGCGAGTCGGCAAACGGTTTGGTCTGTCCGGAGATATGCAGCGGCGAGCCGTCGATGGACGCCTGCAGCAGCGGCTGTACGAAAATATCGGTGTCGGCAGGCAGGTTGGCAATGAATGGCACGCCGACTTGCAGATTGTCGACAACGTGCTTTTCGTTCTGATAGGCATCATCAATGCGAATCGTGCCGTTCTTGATCTGCACATTGTTCAGTGCAAAGCGCGCAGGCTTCGATGGTTCGGGCGAGGGCGGACCGGACGTCGCGCGATCGATGATGTCCGAGAAGTTGAACCGCTGCGGCGCGGTGCGCACGATGTTCACGACGGGCGTGTCGACGTATAGCTCGCCGATCACCGGGGCAAAGCGGAACAGCGAGCTCCACGAGGCGTTCACCCGCAATTCGCCGATATCGACGAACGGCTGGCCGGGTGTCTTGTCGCCGATATGCACCTGATGCAGATCGAGACGCAGTGTGTACGGGTTGAAACTGACGTCGCCGACGCTCACCGGCCGTTCGAGATAAGCGGAGAGCTTGTCGACGGCGTAATGCTTGAGCACGGCCGGTACCGTGAAGTAGCCGACCACGCCAAACACGGCAATGATCCCTGCGGCCCACAGTCCGGTCTTGCGTGCGCGGCGGCGCACGTTCGGGTCGCGTCCAAGCGCCTGTGCGCGGGCGAGGCCTTGCTGCAGGCGGGTGCCGTCTGCGGGGGAAGCTTTTGAGGGGTCGCGATCGTTCGCTTGCTCGGCCATGCGGTCTCCCGTAAGTAGCCTATGAAGCATACGCAGCGCCATGGGGCGCGGCGGGACATTCCCAGAACGCGCCGCGAGTGTTGCGACGACGTCCTGGCAGGCGATGGTTCGGTGGCTTACGCCAACTGCATCACCAGCGGGGCGATCGCGCCCGCGCGTTCGACGACTGCATCCGCCTGCCACTGAGCAGGTACGAGCGAGTCGCCGCAATAACCGTAGGCCGCGGCAATCGTCGCCATTCCAGCCGCCTTACCGGCCTGCACATCGCGAAGGTCGTCGCCAACGTACACGATATGGGCAGGCGCAATGCCAATACACTCGGCTGCGTAGAGCAGAGGCGCAGGGTGCGGCTTGCTATGCGGCGTCGTGTCGCCCGAGACAACGCAGGCTGCGCCGTCCGCGAGTCCGATCAGCTTGACTAGCGGATTCGTCAGACGCGCAGCCTTGTTCGTCACAATGCCCCACGGCATGCCACGTTCGCTCAAGGCAGCGAGCAAGTCTGGAATGCCTTCGAACAAGCGGCTTTGCACGCACAACGCGGCTTCGTAGTTGGCAAGGAATGCGTCTCTCAGGGCCGGGAAGGCGGCATCGTCCGGGGGCACGCCGAATGCACTGCCGATCAGTCCGCGCGCACCGTGCGACGCTTGCAGTCGAAGCGTCTCGTAAGGGCCTGGCGGCAGACCACGATCGGTACGCACCTTGTTGACTGCCGCGACGAGATCGGGGGCCGTGTCGGCGAGTGTGCCGTCCAGATCGAACAAGACAGCGCGAATCTCGCCGTGCAGCAGCGTTGACGTGGCGTCGAGGGAGGAAGGGGCGCGGACGGGGGGCTCGAACATATCAGGCGTCGCGGGTGCAAGCGACCATATAGTTGACGTCGGTATCGCGATTGATCGCGTAGCGTTTGCTGATCGGATTGTAGGTCAGGCCACGCATGTCGCGGATTGTCAGGCCGCTCGCACGGGTGAACGATGCCAGCTCCGATGGGCGGATGAACTTGGCGTAATCGTGCGTGCCCCGCGGCAGCATCCGCAGTACGTACTCTGCACCGACCACGGCGAGCAGCCATGCCTTCGGATTGCGGTTGAGCGTGGAAAAGAACACATGACCGCCCGGTTTCACGAGCGTTGCGCACGCAGCGACGATAGACGCCGGTGACGGCACGTGTTCGAGCATTTCCATGCAGGTCACCACGTCGTACGTACCCGCGTCACGCGCAGCGAGCGCTTCGGCAGCGATTTCTTCGTACTCAATGGAAAGGCCAGCTTCAAGGCTATGCAAATCGGCAACCCCGAGCGCTTTTTTCGACAGATCGATGCCTTTGACGCGCGCACCCTGACGCGCCATCGATTCCGACAGAATGCCGCCACCGCAGCCGATGTCGAGCACGCGCTTGCCTTGCAACTGGACGTGCTGTTCGATCCAGTCGAGGCGCAACGGGTTGATCTCGTGCAGCGGCTTGAATTCGCTGAGCGGATCCCACCAGCGGTGGGCCAATTCACTGAATTTATTGAGTTCTTGCGGGTCGGCGTTCATCACTTGCTCATAGACGTTGACGGCTCGGGCAGGCGGAATGCCGAGTGGCTGAGCGTGCCCTCCATGCCGGTTGGTCGGCGGGCGCCGTCGAGATGGAGGAAGTATAACGAAGTGAGTGCGCCCATGTCCAAAGCGCAAGGCGTGGCGGGGCCGGACGGCCAGCGATGCGTCGGGGAATTTGCGCCGGGTCGGGGTGACGCCGGATGACGAGCATCGCGTGCCACCCCGACGGCTCTCGCCATCCGGCTTAAGCTCAGGCTGCGGCCGACAGGTTCGCCAAGACTGCGTGCGGATCGTGGTAGACGAGTCCGAGCGCGTCGGCCACCCCACGGTTCGTTACCATACCGCGCGCCACGTTCAGTCCGGCCAGCAAATGCGGATCGGCGCGCATAGCGGCCACGGCGCCGTGATCGGCCAGTTGCAGAATGAACGGAAGTGTCACGTTGTTCAGTGCAAAGGTCGACGTGCGCGGCACGCCCCCCGGCATGTTGGCGACGCAGTAGTGCACCACGCCTTCGATCACGTAGACCGGGTCGGCGTGCGTGGTCGCATGCGACGTCTCGCAGCAACCACCCTGATCGATGGCGACGTCCACGATCACGGCACCCTTGCGCATCAGCCCAAGCATCGCCCGTGTAATGAGCTTGGGCGCGGCGGCACCCGGGATCAGGACACCACCGATGACCAGGTCGGCATCGCGCAAATGCGTTTCGATCGCGTGTTGCGTCGAATAGACCGTTTGCACGCGTCCCCCGAACTGGGCGCTCAGGCGTCGCAAAGCGTCGACCGATTTGTCGATGACCGTGACCTGCGCCCCGATGCCGACGGCCACGGTCGCAGCATTCGTACCCACGACACCGCCGCCGAGAATGACGACCTTGCCCGCCTCGACGCCGGGCACGCCCGAAAGCAGCAGGCCAAGCCCGCCATGCGTCTTTTCGAGCGCAGTTGCGCCAGCCTGGATAGACATGCGTCCCGCGACTTCGGACATGGGCGCGAGCAGCGGGAGGCCGCCATTTGCGGATGTCACGGTTTCGTACGCGATACACGTGGCGCCGCTCTTGATCAAATCGTTGGTTTGCTCGGGATCGGGGGCGAGGTGGAGATACGTGAAGAGCGTGTGATGAGGCCGCAATCTGGCGCGCTCGACAGTCTGCGGCTCTTTGACCTTGACGATGAGTTCGGCGCGATCGAAGACATCTACAGCGTTGGCGGCGATGCGGGCGCCCGCGGCAGCATAGGCCGTGTCGTCCATCCCGATGCCTTCACCGGCTTGCGTCTCGATCCACACCTCATGCCCGCGTGCCACCACTTCGCGTACAGCTGCGGGCGTCATGCCTACGCGATACTCGTGGTTCTTGATCTCCTTGGGTACACCGATCTTCATGATGCGTCTCCTTTGTTGTGATGTGACTACGAACAGCGAATTCGACAACGCGTGATGCCCAAACAAAAACGGCACCCGAAGGTGCCGTCTGGAAGATCAGGCGAAGGCCGGTTCGGCCTGCGCGTGGGACGCCCCACTGTAGCGCGCCACCGATAGATCGTCGGCCAGAATGGCCGGGCGGCGGCCCGACATCAGGTCGGCCAGCAGTTGGCCCGAACCGCAGGACATCGTCCAGCCGAGCGTGCCGTGTCCGGTATTCAGGAACAGGTTGCGCAACGCTGTAGCGCCGACGATCGGCGTGCCGTCCGGTGTCATCGGACGCAGGCCCGTCCAGAAAGACGCTTCCGCCGTGTTGCCTGCACCCGGGTACAGATCGTTCACGACCATCTCCAGCGTGGCACGGCGTGCGGGGTTAAGGTGCTTGTTGTACCCCACGACTTCTGCCATGCCGCCGACGCGGATACGGTCGTCGAAGCGCGTCACGGCGATCTTGTAGGTTTCATCCAGGATGGTGGAAATCGGCGCGCGCGATGCGTCGACGATCGGTACGGTAATCGAGTAGCCCTTGAGCGGATACACCGGAATATCCACGATGCCGCGCAGGAACGGCGTGGAGTACGAACCGAGCGCAACGACATAGGCGTCAGCACGTTGCAGCGAACCGGCGCAAACCACGCCCTCGATCTTGTCGCCGACCACGTTCAGGCCGTCGATCGGCATGTCGTAGCGGAATTTCACACCCAGCGCTTCAGCCATGGTAGCCAGACGCGTCGTGAACATCTGGCAGTCGCCGGTCTCATCGTTCGGCAGGCGCAGGCCGCCGGTCAGTTTGTGCGACACGGCCGCCAACGCTGGTTCTGCGGTCGCGAGCGCCTTGCTGTCCAGCAGTTCGAACGGCACGCCGGCCTCTTCGAGCACGGCGATATCGCGTGCCGCGTTCTCGAGTTGATCTTCGGTCCGGAACAATTGGAGCGTGCCCGCCTGACGGCCTTCGTAGGCGATGCCGGTCTCTGCGCGCAGCTCACGGAAACAGTCCCGGCTGTATTCGGCGATCCGCACCATGCGTTCCTTATTGACTGAATAGCGCTCGGGCGTGCAATTGCGCAGCATCTGATAGAGCCACTTCAGTTGCGTGAGGGTGCCGTCTGGACGAATGGCGAGCGGAGCGTGTTTCTGAAACAACCACTTGACGGCCTTTGCCGGAATCCCCGGTGCGGCCCACGGGGACGCGTATCCGGGCGAAATCTGACCAGCGTTGCCGAAGCTGGTTTCGAGCGCCGGTCCTGCCTGACGGTCGAGCACCGTGACGTCATGCCCGGCCTTTGCCAGGTAGTAGGCGCTGGTTACGCCGATGACGCCGCTGCCGAGAACGATGACCTTCATTGCGTTGACTCCTGTAAAACCATAGTTATGCAGTAATAATTCGCATGCTATTCTCGGAATCGTAGGTTTAGTTAATGTATATGGCCTGAATTCAGGAAAAAATCATGAGGGTTCAGCAGCAATCGATTCGAACACTGGATCGGCTCGACCGACGCATCCTGACGTTGCTCCAACAGGACGGCCGGATGTCGATGAAGGACCTGTCGGAGCAGGTCGGTCTGTCCATCACGCCGTGTATCGAGCGCGTAAAACGCATGGAGCGGGACGGCGTGATCATGGGCTACTTCGCCCGCGTCAATCCGGCGGCGCTGGGGGCGGCGCTGCTGGTGTTCGTCGAAATCACGCTCGACCACAAGTCCGGCAACATGTTCGACCAGTTCCGCAGGGAGGTGCTGCGTATTCCGGAGGTCATGGAATGTCACTTGATTTCCGGGGACTTCGACTATCTGATCAAGGCGCGCATCCGCGAAATGTCCGAGTACCGGAAGTTACTGGGCGACATTCTTCTTCAACTGCCCGGTGCCGTGCAGTCGAAAAGCTACGTCGTCATGGAGGAGATTAAGGAAACGCTCACCGTTCATGTTGACGAGTGAACGGGTTGCCTAAAAAAGCGGCATCTGCGGATCTGCCGCATTCGCCGATCCGCTGGTTGCGGTTTGCCGGTCGGGACGCGCGCGACGACCGTGATTCGGCCCGTTCCCGTCACTGGCCCGGGGCGGCAATTCCGGGACGCGGAACTGATCGTTTCTCAATGGCGGTCTGGCCTGATTGAGCCCCAACTTGCGCGCGGCTAAGTGAAAGCGCTGTCGAATCAATTCGGCGTGTAATCCGGTGCCTTTCATCCGTGTACCAAACTCTGAGCTGTTGTGCTTTCCGTCACGTACTTGCTCGACCAGACTCATGACATGGCGTGCCCGCAGCGGGTAATTGGCTTCCAGCCATTCAACGAAGACGTCGTGCACTTCTCTGGGAAGTCGCAACATCACGTACGCAGCGTAAGTTGCGCCGGCTTCGGCTGCGGTCGTCAGCACTCGCTCGATATCGAAATCGGTCAGCGCAGGCACGATCGGCGCGACGATGACGCCTGTCGGAATGCCCGCGTCCGTCAGCTTGCGGATGGCGTCGATGCGACGCGACGGCGTATTCGCTCGCGGTTCCATCTTGCGCGCGATATCCGCATCAAGCGTTCCCACCGAAATGAAGACCCGTGCCAGACCGCGCGCGGCCATGCGCGAAAGAATGTCGATATCGCGCGTGACGAGCGCCGACTTGGTGGTGATACCGACAGGGTGCCCAAAACGCTCCAGCACTTCCAGGACGCTGCGCGTGATCCCGTATTCCCGCTCGATTGGCTGATAAGGATCCGTGTTTGCGCCCAGCGCAAGTAAAGCGGGTTGGTAACCGCGCTTGCGCAACTCAGCGTCAAGACGCTCTGCCGCATTGTGTTTCGCGTACAAGCGGGTCTCGAAGTCCAGACCCGGAGAGAGTCCCAGGTAGGCGTGCGTGGGCCGCGCAAAGCAATAGGTGCAGCCGTGCTCACATCCACGGTAGGGATTGATCGAGCGATCGAAGGGAATGTCCGCCGAGGTGTTGCGGGAGATGATCGTTCGCGCATTTTCCAGTGCGACCTGGGTCACGAATTTGACTTCGCATTCTTGGGCAGCGTCCGATTCATGACGGGTCTCATCGCTCTCGCGACGGAACGCTGAAAAGCGCGATTCGAGATTGGCGGTGGCGCCTCGGCCCTTGCGCGACGGGGGCGGCGCGAATGAGGATGCCATGACTCATCTCCTGAATAGCTGTCCCTGTCACGGCCGTCGGACGGACGCAGGGAATGCTTGTCATTATACTGTGTTTTTATACAGTATTCGGACGGAGGAGAGACATGAAGAATGGAGTAAATGGGGGAAGCGGCTTCCCGCTGGCACTCGTTGGCCCGGCGGCGCTAACGATCCGGGGCGCGGCGATAGGGTGGGCCTTTTGCGAGGCCTTGCTGAAACTATGTGTGACTTCCCGGCATGACCGGAGGGATAAAGGGCGCGATCGCCCGTGCGATGTCGTCGAGGGCGGAGTTGTCCGGGTTCGGACGCTGACGCGCCAGATGAATGGCGTGCAGGGTCAGCAGCGAGTAAAGCGTTGCATGATTGCCACCCATGGCTGCGAGTGCTTCGACGTGGCGGCCAACGATATTTGCGTCGCCGCGCGACACCGGTCCGGCAAGCGCACCCGGGAGCCCGCGTTCGCGCGCAGCGTTGAGCGTGCCCATGACCAGCGGCCACATAGCGTCTTGCGCGTCGCCCTCGGGCATGCCGATCGACTTCCAGAGGTGAGTCGCCTCGTCGAGCAGGCAGAGCAGAAAGCTGGCTGCATAGTTGGCGCCCGCGTGGTATCGCATGCGCTCGCCCGCTGGGATCGACAAGGGGCGGCAGCCAATATCGCTCGCAAGACGCTGAAGGATGTCGTTCAGCGGCGCTTCGGCCTCGATAGTGATGGCGCACCCCTGCAAGCGGGTCGCATCGTCGTCGAGTCCGGCGAAAAGAAAAAGCGGATGGAAGCCGCCAATTTGCCCGCCGTGGCGCGTCGCGGGCGTGAGCAACCCAACCTCGGACGCGCCGCTGCAATGCACCAGTGCCTGGCCCGCTCGCGGCGTAAGGTGCGCAGCGCCAGCCGCTATGGCATCGTCGGGCACCGTCAGGAAGACCAGATCGGCTCGCGAAAAGACGTCGCTCACGTCCTCCGAATGTTCAATGGCGAGGACCTCGCAATTAGGCAAGGCCGTCGCAATGCGTCTCGAACTTTCGATATGCCGGCTAGCAACGATCGTCACTTCGTATCCGGCACGTGTCGCGGCTTGCGCGAGCGCACGAGCCACGCGCCCGGCGCCGATGAAGCCCAGCGTCGGTCGATGGGATGGGGTCATGGGAGTGGGCATCACGATCGGCTTTTACTGCGACAAACGATTCGGCGTGTCGTGGATTTCAAAGTAGGTCTGAAATGCGACGGCCAAACCAACCATCATCAGCATGGCGCCCACAAACAGCGACACGCTGACGATGATGACCGCGATCCAGCCCGACTGCGACTTGTTCGAGACGTGGGTGTTGAACTGCGCGTTCCAGCGCTCGTCGGGACGCAAGCCGTAGACAATCGCGGCGAGAAACGCGGAAAACAGCGAAATGGCACCCAGAATCGTGAGTATCCATCCCGAGAGGGAATGCAGTTCGCTCGTGACCAGAAGTCCCCAGCCGGCCACTCCACATGCCGAACCCACAATGTGGGCCCAGCCGAAGCGGTCCCGCATGCCATACAGATAGAAGCGATGCAGGCCGAGCGTGCCGAAAAGCATGGCGAGACCGGCGGTCAGGGTTTTGGACTTGTAAGCGACTGCGTTCATTTGGAATGGTTATCGAGCAGGCGTTTCCCGAATGACTTCGACGAGCGTCCAGCGCATGCTCGACGCGTCAGCGGGCGGATTGGCGACAGGTTCGCCGTGGATTTTTACGCGGTATTCTACGCCGGGCTTCCACTCGAAGCCATCGATGTGGGCATACCAGAGTTCCCATTGCGATTTGCCGGAGTCGTCGGCGGCGCGCACACGCAAGCACTTGCGCGGTGCCACGCCGACACAGTCAGCCATCTGCGAATCGACGTCGAGAATACGATCCTCCGTCTTCGCTGCTCCGCTCGCGCCTGCCACCGTACGGTTGAGCAACGTTTGGGATGCATAGGTGAGTGTCTGGCCGTTGGGTGCGCTCAGAATCAATTGCGTGTCACGGCGTTCGAAGCGGGTCATGCTGGCGAGCGTCTTGAGGTAGCGGTCTTCGAAAGCCATCGAATCCGGGCAGGCCATGCGTGTGGCGGCCGGGGTTTGGATGCTGAGTTGTCCTTTGCCGGGGCCGATCGTGTATTGCCCAAAGATGCGATTGCAGCCACCGGTGCCGGAGTAAGCCCCCTTGTCATTGAACGTCAGATTGATGGTGCGGCCTTCCGGCAGGTTCGGCGCGTCGCTCGCGCCTTCCCATTTCATCAACTGCCAGGTGCCGAGAATGTCGGCAGGGGCGGTCGCAGCTGCGGTGTTATCCGGTGTACCCGATGTGGGATTGGCACCTCCGCCGGACGGCGCTGCGCAACCGGCCAGCATGGCGGCAGGCACGAGGAGCGTTATCAGATACGAAGTCAACGAGGAGGGCAGGAACGAGAGTAGGCGTTGAGTCATGATGTTGTGTGGACGTAGTTGCGGAGAGGGCAGGGACGGCGAAAACGTCGCGCCGAACGTGGGGCGGTATGTTCTAGCGGTGCCGTGAGTACCATGCATCGTTGACCGGGCAGGCCAGGGGTCAGTTCCTTGCGTAGGCCTGATGATATTTCCCATTGGTGTGAAATGTGCCATCGCGGGACCTCATGGTTTTCGGTACGTGATTCGATATATTGCGCCGGCATGGTCGTCGCTGATCAGGAGCGATCCGTCCGGCAGGGTCAGCAGATCGACGGGGCGACCCCACACGGCGTCGTCGTCACCTAACCACCCCTGCGCAAAAACTTCCTGCTTGCTGACATTGCCTTTCGCATCGAGAGCCACACGAACGACCCTGTATCCCACTTTGCTGCTCCGATTCCACGAACCGTGCTCAGCAATGAAGATACTGCCGCGATACTCGTCCGGGAACTGCTTGCCTGTATAGAAGCGCATGCCGAGGGCCGCCACGTGGGCACCCAGTTTGGCCATGGGCGGCGAAAAAGTGCGGCACGCCTTTTCGGGGCCGAAGTCGGGGTCGGGGATATCGCCGGCGTGGCAGTACGGGAACCCAAAATGCTCTCCCATACGCGTTAATCGGTTGAGTTCGTCGTCGGGAACATCGTCGCCGAGCATATCGCGACCGTTATCGGTGAACCATAGCGTATTGGTGCCGGGCTGCCAGTCGAATCCCACGGTGTTACGCACGCCGCGGGCGACCACCCGCCAGTCCGTACCGTCGGGCTTCATGCTGCCGATCATCGCGTAACGACTTTCGTCGCGCTTGCAGACATTGCAGGGGGCACCGACGCCGACATATAGCCGCTGGTCCGGGCCGAAGGCAATGTATCGCCAGCCGTGGTGGCTTTCGGTGGGAAGTTTGTCGTAGACGACGCTTGGTTTGCCTGGGTTGTCGAGATGGTTTTCGATGTCGTCGAGTCTGACGATGCGCGACACGGCCGAGATATATAAAGCGCCATTGCGCATCGCGACCCCGACGGGCATGTTCAGGCCAGACGCCACTGTGCGGACCTTGGCCGCGTAGGCGCGCGATGGATCGAGCGTGATGGCGTAGACGTTGCCTTGCGCCCGGCTACCGACAAACAGCGTGCCCTTCGGACCTAATGCCATGCCTCGGGCCCCGGGGACCTGATCGGAAAGAACTTCGACGTAGAAGCCCTGAGGTAGCGAAAGACGCTCAATGGGGAGGGCGTCACGCGCCGTCGCCAATTGCGGGGCGCACGTCAGCGCGGCGCAGACAAGGACAGTTGCCTGTGCCCCAGCAAAGCGCTTGACGAACCTCGTCGCAGGAATCGCGGTGACCCGGGCTGCGTCGGCATGGGTGTTCGCAACGAATTGAGGCGCTTCATGGGCTCGACGGGCCAGACCGATCAGGCGAACAACCCGGCGAACCACCCGCGTGGTCCACGGCAGGAGGAAGGAGAATGAGCATCCATCGGGAAATCGTCGCATGCAGGGCTCGCCTCACACCAAGGATGCGTGCATTGTAGACCAGCGGTTATCGGGGCGCGGCACCGCGGCACAAGCCCCCTAATATAGGTATGCCCATATGGGTTGTACTTTCCCTTTGGCGAAGTGTTTGTTTTGACGAGGGTTTTGCGCTATAATCACGCGTTTTCTGTCCGAACACTTCTGGATTCACAAGGATTTAATATGGTCGTTATCCGCCTGGCTCGCGGCGGCGCGAAGAAGCGCCCGTTCTACAACATCGTTGCAACCGACTCGCGTAACCGTCGCGATGGCCGCTTCATCGAGCGTATTGGCTTCTACAACCCGGTCGCTGCCGAAGGCACGGAAGGTCTGCGCATTGCTCAAGACCGTCTGACGTACTGGCAAGGCGTTGGCGCACAACTGTCGCCGACCGTGGCTCGTCTGATCAAGCAAGGCGCCAAGGCTGCTGCCTAAGCTTTCAGATAGTCGAGTGGTACGCATTGCTGTCGGTTTGCCGATGGCATGAGAATTGAACGGCGGTGCATGCTCCCGAGCAATCTGGGGCAAGCATCGCCGTGTGTTCGTCACAAGGTTGGATTGCATGGTTCGTTCCGCACGTGAGCGTGTACCGCTGAAAATCGGTGCAGAAGCGCGTCGCGCCTCCGGTATGCGCGCCGAGCAGGTGCTCGCCCCGGTAACCGAGGTGCCCGACGATCTAGTCGAGCTCGGTTATATCGGTGATGCCTACGGGATTCGCGGCTGGATCAAGGTGCAGCCGCACACGGGTGACGGCGAAGGCCTGTTATCTGCAGATTGCTGGTATTTCCGTCGCCCCGGCGAGTCGGCCTACACCAAGGCCAACGTGCTGCACAGTCGGGGGCATTCGGGAACGGTTGTCGCGCAATTGCGTGGCAGCGAGAGCCGGACAGCCGCCGAGGCGCTCAAGGGCCTTCAGGTCTGGGTGCCACGCAGTGCATTCCCGTCGGCCGGCGAAGACGAGTTTTACTGGGTCGACCTGATCGGCGCCCAGGTGACGAATTTGCAGGGTGAATCGCTCGGCAAGGTTGTCGGTTTGCTGGACAACGGCGTACACACCGTTTTGCGGGTGGTGTACGACGTACCGGCTACCGATGGCGATCCGGCGAAAACCGCTGAGCGGTTGATCCCGTTTGTTGGCCAGTACGTCCAGACCGTCGACACCGAGGCGGGACGCATTGTGGCTGACTGGGGTCTCGATTATTGAGATACCGATTGACCGCCTGGTCGTTATTGCGTCCGGGCACCTCTGGACGGAACCGGTCTGATGCAGTTTGACGTCGTCACGCTCTTTCCCGAGATGTTTCGGGCACTGACCGACTGGGGCGTCACCAGCCGGGCGCTTAAGCAGTCGCGCTACGGTCTGCGGTTTTGGAATCCGCGTGACTTCACGCATAACAATTACCGCACGATCGACGATCGCCCCTACGGCGGCGGTCCGGGCATGGTGATGCTGGCCAAGCCGCTGGATGATGCGATTGCTGCCGCAAAGGCCGCTCAGGCGCAAGCCGGTGTCCCGCGCGGTCGCGTGTTGCTGATGTCGCCGCAAGGTAAGCCGTTGACTCATCGCCGGGTGGTCGAGCTGCGCGAGCAGGAACAGGGCTTGATTCTGCTCTGCGGCCGTTATGAGGCAATCGATCAGCGCTTGATCGATCGTGTGGTCGATGAAGAAGTCAGCGTGGGCGATTTTGTGCTGTCGGGTGGGGAGTTGCCCGCCATGGCGCTGATGGATTCGCTGATCCGGCTGCTGCCGGGTGCGCTGAACGACGAACAGTCGGCAGAGCAAGACAGCTTCGTGAATGGCTTGCTGGATTGCCCGCACTACACGCGGCCTGAAGAATATGAAGGCGTGCGCGTACCCGATGTGCTGTTGGGCGGGCATCACGCAGAGATTGAAAAGTGGCGACGCCGTGAGGCGTTGGCCAATACCTGGCACAAGCGTCCCGATCTGATCGAGAGTGCGCGTGCCAACGGATTGCTCAGCCGTGCCGACGAGGCGTGGCTGACAAGCCTGCGGGCCGATACGTCGGCCAAGTAGGCAGCGGATGTCGTCATGGGGACGGCATTTGGTTTGAACCCATCCTCTGTCGGGGCCGGCTTGCCGGTATATAACGTCGACACGATGGCACAAGGAGTGGTAAATGAATCTGATCGCTAAGATCGAGCAAGAAGAAATCGCGCGTTTGACCGCGAACAAGACGATCCCCGAATTCGCCCCGGGCGACACCGTGATCGTTAACGTGAACGTGGTTGAAGGTACCCGCAAGCGTGTTCAGGCTTACGAAGGCGTCGTGATCGCCAAGCGTAACCGTGGTCTGAACTCGGGCTTCATCGTTCGTAAGATTTCGTCGGGTGAAGGCGTTGAGCGTACGTTCCAGACGTACTCGCCGCTGATCGCCAGCATCGAAGTCAAGCGTCGTGGTGACGTTCGTCGCGCTAAGCTGTACTACCTGCGTGAGCGTTCGGGCAAGTCGGCACGTATCAAGGAAAAGCTCACGTTCAAGAGCAAGACCGTCGCTGCTGCCGAGTAAGTCGGACGCCGCTGCGCCTGGCGACCTCGTGGCCGGGCGCAGCAAAGCCGCATGGAAAGAGCACCCCTCGGGGTGCTTTTTTCGTTTCAATGCGGCCCGCCGATTGGGATGCGGCGCTGCGTCATAACGACGGCATGCGGCGAATTACCGGGGGAATTGCATTTTCTTCGTGTGCACGCGCTTTGCGCATCCTCGCTAAAATAGCGATATTCTTCATCTCCAAAGGTCTACGTGGCGCCACCTCTCATCCTGCATCCCGAAGCCTTACCCATCGTCTCGACGGGGGAAGGGGAGCCGGTGCCGGCGGAGCGGTTGACCCCCTCAGCGTTACGTGACCGACTTGCCAGTCCGCCAATCTGGACGCCCGAGTCGGGTGTCGGCGATCTGGTATCCCCCGCGATGTTCACGCCACGAGCCGCAGCGGTGCTGGTGCCGTTGGTGATGCGCCCGCACGGCACCACCGTGTTGCTCACGAAGCGCACGCAGCATTTGAGTACGCACGCCGGACAAGTCAGTTTTCCAGGCGGGAGCCGTGAGCCCGACGATCCGACGCCGATTGCGACCGCGTTGCGCGAATCGCGCGAGGAAATCGGACTAGATGCAGGTGCAGTCGAGGTCATCGGCAGCTTGCCGGATTATGTGACGGGTACGGGGTTTCGCGTCGCGCCGGTCGTCGGCCTGGTCAAGCCGCCGTTCGATCTGGTCGCGGATACGGGCGAGGTGGACGAAATCTTCGAAGTGCCGCTCGATTTCCTGATGAATCCCGCACACCACCAGATTCGCGTTTTCAACTATCAGGTCGGTGAGCGTCGTTTTTATGCGATGCCCTATCCGAAGGCCGCGGGTGGCGAGTATTTCATCTGGGGCGCGACGGCGGGCATGCTCAGAAATTTCTACCAACTTCTGCGGGCCTAACCGCGGACCTAGCTGCGGACGCAATGCGAAAGTCGATTCGATTCTGCGCATTGCCTGCTTGAATTGACAGGCAAGTGCGTCGCGAAGGCACGCGGGGCGGGCATTTGCGAGAAGCTGTGCTATCGTTACACCATTCCGTCCGGTGATCTGATCGCACGCATGACATTCTTCTCGGTACTCCTCGCGCTGATCTTTGAGCAGGTGCGTGCCCTCTCCACGCAAAACCCGATCTACAACCTGATCCGCTCCCATGCGACCCATACGTCGCAGTCATTTGACGCCGGGCAGCCGCGACACGGTGTCCTCGCGTGGCTGGTCGTAGTGGTGCCATTCGTCCTGGTTGTCGGCATCGTCTATTACCTGCTCATGCGGGTCAATATTTTCCTTGGCTTCGCCTGGAACGTGCTTATCGTCTATCTGACGATGGGGTTTCGGCAGTTCAGCCACTATTTCACCGATATCCACGTTGCGCTGAATAACGACAACGTCAACGAAGCGCGCGAAATTCTGCGTCAATGGATTGGCATCGACACCGTCGATATGCCGGTGGACGAGATCGTGCGTCACACGCTGCTGCATGCTGTGATTGCCTCGCATCGTCACGTATTCGGTGTCTTTTTCTGGTTCCTGATGCCCGTGGGCCCCGCCGGAGCGGTGCTGTATCGTCTCGCGGAGTATCTCTCGCGCAGATGGACGGAAGCGGCACCGGATCGGAGCCCCGCCTTCGGTGCGTTTGCGCGCAAGGCGTTCTATGTGATCGATTGGGTGCCAGCGCGTCTGACGGCCATCGGGTTCGCGATTGTCGGTAACTTCGAAGATGCCATCTACGCGTGGCGTCACTATGCCAAGCAGTGGCCGAACGAGAACGAAGGTATTTTGCTGGCGGCAGGTAGCGGCGCGCTCGGCGCACGACTGACGGGCCCGCTCGCCGAGGTCTCCAGTGTCGACGCGCTCAACCAGGGAGATGACGCCGTTCTGCCGGTCGGCAGCGAATGCACACCGCGGACTTTGCAGGCAGCCGTCGGGCTGGTCTGGCGAGCCGTGCTGCTGTGGATGCTGTTGTTGCTTCTGCTCACGCTCGCCGTATGGTTGGGCTGATCAGGCTAATTGTGCTGACGTTTTGGCGCGAATCGCGATAGCGCAAAAGAAAACCCCGCCGAGGCGGGGTTTTTCGTTCCTGCGAGATACGACGCGCGTTGGCACACCGTCTCAATAAGGGATCTGTTGCACCGACTCGTGAACGAGTTGCGCATAGAGCGCGTGACGCTGACGAGAAATGCGCCCGTCCTCCACGGCCTCAAGAATCGCACAGCCCGGTTCTTTCAAGTGATGGCAATTGTAGAACCGGCACCCAGTGAGCAGTGGACGAAACTCGGGAAACGCTTGTTCAAGTGCACCTTCCTTCAGGTGATGCAACCCAAACTCCTGAAAGCCCGGTGAGTCGATCAGTAATCCGCCGTCGGGCAGATGGAAGATTCGCGTGAACGTCGTCGTGTGCTTGCCCGAGTTCAACACCGTAGAGATTTCGCGCGTCGCAGCGTCGGCATTGGGGACGACGAGGTTCACAAGACTCGACTTCCCCATGCCCGACTGACCAAGCAGCAACGACGACTGATGGGCCAGTCGCGGCAACAGAAGTGCGGTAGCGGCGTCGGGATCAGCGCGAACGGAGAGTTCAAGCACTTCGTAGCCAAGCTCGCGATACGGCGCAAGACGTTCCCGCGCGGCGGGCAGCGCCGCTGTGACGTCTGTCTTGTTCAACACGATAAGCGGACGCAATTCGTTCGCCTCGGCAGCGACAAGCGCGCGCCCGAGCAGGTCCTCGCTGAAATAGGGCTCGGTCGCCAGCATGATCACCAACTGGTCGATGTTGGCGGCAAACAGTTTGCTCTTGAACTGGTCCGAACGGTAGAGCAGGTTGCGACGCGGCAGAATCTCCTCGATGACACCCTGATCGCCCGTGCGTGCCCATGCCACCTCATCACCGACGGCGATCTCGCTCTTCTTGCCACGCGGGAAGCACAGCACCGTTTCCCCATCGTCGGCTTCGACAACGTAGTGGCGGCCGTGCGCTGCAGCAACGCGGCCGTGGCGTCGTTCCTGCGCGGTCGTCTCGACGGGCGCAGCCTTACCTTTCACGCCGCGCTTCATGCATGCCCCAGCAAACGGTCGATGCGTTGCGACGCGGGAGGATGCGAGTAGTAAAACGCTGTGTAGACGGGATCTGGCGTGAGCGTCGACGCGTTGTCCTGATACAGCTTCACGAGGGCGTTCACCAGATCGCCTGCTTGCGTTTGGCTCGCGGCGAAGGCGTCGGCCTCGAATTCATGCTTGCGCGACGTCAGGCTGTTCAGCGGGCTGGCAAAGAACCCGAATACGGGCAGCACAAGGAAGAAGAGAACAAGCGCGAGCGCATTGTTGCTGCCGGTCATCGACGGCATGACGCCCAGTTCGGTGTAGAACCACGTGCGTCCAATGAGCCAGCCAAGTAGCGCCAGAAAGGCAAGCGACAGCGCGAAAGCGACGACCAGGCGCTTGGTGATGTGACGACGCTTGAAGTGCCCCAGTTCGTGCGCCAGTACGGCTTCGATCTCGGCAGGGGAGAGACGCTCGATCAGCGTGTCGAAGAAGACGATGCGCTTGGCGCGGCCAAAGCCACTGAAATAGGCGTTGCCGTGCGCCGAACGCTTCGACCCGTCCATCACAAAAAGACCGCGAGCCGCAAAACCGCAACGCTGCATCAGCCCTTCGATGCGTTGCGCCAGTGAGGCATCGGACAACGGTTCGAATTTGTTGAATATCGGCGCGATCACGTGCGGGAAGATGAACTGGACGAACAAATTGAACGCGACCCACACGACCCACGTGTACACCCACCACAAGGGGCCGGCGCGATCCATCAGCCACAGCACGACGAACAGCAGCGGCAATCCCAGCGCCACACCCACGGCGGTGCCCTTGACCATATCCGCAATGAATAGCCCGAGCGACATACGGTTGAAGCCGAAACGTTGCTCGATGACGAACTGGCGAATGTAGGTGAAGGGCAGGTCGACGACGCCCGAGATGAGCAGCACGGCAGCGATCAGGGCGATTTGCCCGACGTAGCCTTCGCCGAGCCACTCGGAGATGCCGATGTGCAGTAGATTCAGGCCGCCGAGTAACGTAAAGGCGACTAGCAGCACCGCCTGCGCGAAGATCTCTGCCATGCCGAGGCGGGTGCGGGCGACGGTGTAATCGGCCGCGCGCTGATGATCGGTCAGCGTGATCGTATCGGCGAAGCGCTCGGGGACAGCGGCGCGATGGGCGACCACGTAACGGACCTGTCGGGCCGCCAGCCAGAGCTTGGTCATGACCATCGCCAGCAGGAAGATCACGAAGAGATAAGTAAACATGCGCTTTAGGGGAATCTGAAGTATGCGAGAATTATAAGTTCTTTCGACCGGCGGGGCGCCGTGCCGGTCGCCATCCGATGCGTTTTCCAGAGTCTTCCGATCATGTCCTCCATTCCATCCCAAAATCCCACGCCTGCCGACGCCGAGAAGACGCTCGCGCGCGCCGAATTCAATTTGGTCTGGCTCGACATGGAAATGACCGGTTTGCAGCCTGACAGCGACCGCATCATCGAAGTGGCGGTCGTCGTCACCGATTCGGCACTGACGCGTCGTATCGAGGGTCCGGTCTTCGCCATTCACCAGTCGGACGCCGTGCTCGACGGCATGGACGACTGGAACAAATCGACCCATGGCCGCTCGGGACTGATCGACCGCGTGAAGGCATCGCCTGTGGACGAGGCGTCCGCCGAGACGCAACTGATCGAGTTTCTGAACCAGTACGTGCCGCCGAACAAGTCGCCGATGTGCGGCAATTCGATTTGCCAGGATCGTCGTTTCATGGCGCGCTACATGCCCAAGCTCGAAGCGTTCTTCCACTACCGGAATCTGGACGTCAGCACGCTCAAGGAACTGTGCCGACGCTGGGAGCCCACGGTGTACAAGGGCTTCACCAAGCGTGCCGCGCATACGGCGCTGGCGGATATTCACGAGTCGATCGACGAACTCGTGTACTACCGTGAGCATTTCCTGAAGACAGCGGTGCCCGGCGCTTCGGCCTGATTTGCGCGGTATCCAAACACAAACGCCAGCGAATTCGCTGGCGTTTTGTTTTGACTCATGGAAAGAAGGGTTGCGGCCGCTACGGCAGGTCAAGCCGATCAAGCGGATTTTGGCGCTCGAATCGCGTTCTTGGGACGAAAAGCTTTGCAGACGGCTTCGTCCGTCTCGATATAGGGGCCGCCAATCAGATCGACGCAGTACGGCACGGCAGCAAAGATGCCGGGGACGATCGACTTGCCGTCGGCGTCGCGCAGACCTTCGAGCGTTTCCTTGATCGACTTTGGCTGGCCAGGGAGATTGACGATGAGCGCGGCATGATCCGCCGTCTCACGAATCACGGCGACCTGACGCGACAAAATTGCCGTCGGCACGAAGCGCAGGCTGATCTGGCGCATCTGCTCGCCAAATCCCGGCATTTCCTTGGTGCCCGCGCGCAAAGTCGCTTCCGGCGTGACGTCGCGGCGCGCCGGACCCGTGCCGCCAGTCGTGAGCACCAGATCGCACTGCATCGTGTCGACAAGTTCGATCAACGTCGCGGTGATGCCGTCGGCATCATCGGGGATCAGGCGTGTTTCGGTCACCCAAGGCGAGGTGAGCGCGCTGCCCAGCCAAGCCTGAAGGGCCGGAATGCCCTGATCCTCATAGGTGCCCTGGCTCGCCCGATCGCTGATCGAGACGAGACCCACGCGAAGTTCGTCCGGATGTGCGCGGGCGACCATCAATAATCCTCACGGGTTGGGAATTCCGGCAGATCGTTATCCGCATCGTCCGAAGTTTCGGACGCAGCCGATCCCGTCCCAAGCAAATCCTTGAGCACCTGGAACAGTTCGCGGAAGGCCTTGGGCGGCTTTTGCGTAGCCTGTTCGCGGCGCGCATTGCGAATGAGAGTGCGAAGCTGCTGGCCATCGGCATCCGGATGCTGGGTGAGTAGCTCGGTCAGTGCCTCGTCCTTGGCCAGCAGGCGTTCGCGCCAGCGTTCCAGGGCGTGCAGCTTGGCCGTTTCCGCCTTCGAGACGCCCTTGATCACGTCCAGCGCGCGTTGAATGGCCTCGATTTCCTGCTCGTCCAGCGTGCGCATTTGCTTGCCCACGTACTGCATTTGACGGCGTCGGCCTTCGTGGGCGGTGATCGTGCGGCAGTCCCGGACGGCGCGTTCGAGGTTTTCGGGCATCGGCACGCGGGCGAGCGCGTCCTTGGCCAGGTTGACCAGTTCTTCACCCAGATCCTGCAGGGCATGCGACTCGCGCTTGCGCTGGGATTTGCTCGGGCCTTCGTCGGAAAGCTCGCTGTGGGCGATACGGTTAAAGCGATGAATGTGCGTCATAACCGCTATTGTAACGCGACGCGCGGTGTCCAAATAGTTGCCGGACCTCCGCACGACGGCGCGCAACTCGCGCTAAGATGGCGGTTCCTATTTAGCCACTGACCGAATCGCGCCGATGTCCCAAGCGACCCAGCACTTCACGCATACCCAGGATCAACTCAAGGAAATCGTCAGCGACGTGTTGCAGTACGCCCGTTCGCTCGGCGCAACGGACGCTGCAGCGGAGATATCCGAGGGCGACGGCCTGTCGGTCTCGGTGCGGCGCGGCAAGGTCGAGACCATCGAACGCAATCGCGACAAGCTGGTCGGCGTGACGGTTTTCATCGGTCAGCGCCGCGGCAACGCAAGCACGTCCGATTTTTCCCGCAAGGCGCTGCACGACACGGTCGATGCGGCCTACAACATCGCCCGTTTCACGGCGGAAGACGACTGCGCAGGGCTTGCGGAGTCCGAACTGCTCGAGATGCACCCGCAGGACCTGTCCCTCTTCCATCCGTGGGATATCACCGCCGACGAAGCGGTCGAGCTGGCCCGTCGCGCCGAGAAAGCCGCGCTGGACGTCAGTCCGATGATCAAGAATTCCGAGGGCGCGGGTGTCTCCGCTCAGCATTCCCAATTCCTGCTCGGTACGACTCGCGGCTTCCTCGCCGGATATCCGTATTCGCGCCATTACCTGTCCGTTTCGCCTATCGCGGGTTCGGGCAGTCACATGCAGCGCGACGACTGGTATTCGTCGAAGCGCGCGGCAGGCGACCTGGCGTCGCCCGAGGCCGTAGGTCGATACGCTGCAGAGCGCGCACTGGCGCGCCTGCACGCCCGCAAGTTGTCGACGCGCAAGTGCGCGGTGCTGTTCGAAGCGCCGCTGGCGGCCGGACTGCTGGGCGCATTTGTGCAGGGCGTTAGTGGCGGTGCGCTGTATCGCAAGGCGACGTTCCTTGTCGATACCTTGGGTAAGCCGGTGTTTGCCGATCACGTCGGTATCCATGAAGACCCGCACGTGCCGCGCGCCATGGGCAGCGCACCGTACGACGAAGAGGGCGTGAAAACGCGTGCTCGCGACGTGGTCAGCGACGGCGTGGTGCAAGGCTACTTCCTGTCGACCTATTCGGCCCGCAAGCTCGGCATGCAGACCACCGGTAACGCGGGTGGCTCGCACAACCTGCGCATGTACAGCAAGCTCACGGCGCCGACGGACGACTTCCGCGCCATGTTGCGCAAGCTCGGCACCGGCCTGCTGGTGACCGAACTGATGGGGCAGGGCGTGAATTACGTGACGGGCGACTATTCGCGCGGCGCGTCCGGTTTCTGGGTCGAGAACGGCGAGATTCAGTACCCGGTCGAGGAAATCACGCTCGCAGGCAACCTGAACGACATGTTCCGACAGATCGTGGCCATCGGCGCAGACACGCTGGTGCGCGGCACGAAGGAGGTCGGGTCAATCCTGATTGAACAAATGACCATCGCCGGTCATTGATGCTGCCAAAGTCCGTTATGGCGCCACAAACGCGTTGCATTTGTGTGCCATTGCGGGGCAAATGCTCAATTATCGTGTCCGTCACAAGTAGTTTGCGATATGCTTAGGAGTTTTCTTAAGCCGTGGCTTAAGAACGGACACGGTAGTTAGGGTAATGGGCGCGCTCATAAGGCGCGCCTTCTCATAACTAGAGACTAGGTATTGGAGGAAGAAGACTCATGAAAAGCACCATGACCAAGTTGCTGAGCGCACTTGTCGCGACGGGGATGGTGGCTGCGGCCCACGCAGCCGATCTGAAGATCGGTGTGGCCGAAGCACTGTCGGGTGGCGCTGCGCAATACGGCGCGGCCATCAAGAACGGTTTCCAGCTTGCCGCTGACGAGATCAATGCCGCAGGTGGCATCAACGGCAACAAGCTCGTGCTTCAGATCGAAGACGAGCAGGGCAAGAAGGAAGAGGCGATCAACGTCTTCAAGAAGCTGATCTTCCAGGACAAGGTGCTCATGGTCTTCGGCCCGACGCTGTCGAACTCGGCGCAGGCAGCCGATCCGATCGCGCAAGCCGGCAAGACGGTCGCGTTCGGTACGTCCAACACGGCTGACGGCATTACCTCCATCGGCGATTTCATCTTCCGCAACTCGGTGACCGAAGCCGACGTGCTGCCGGAGACCATCAAGGTCGCGGCCAAGCACACCGGCATCAAGAAGGTTGCCGTGCTGTACGGTAACGACGATGTGTTCACCAAGAGCGGCTACGACAACTTCAAGAAGGCGCTCGAAGACCTGAAGATCCCGGTCACGACGACCGAAACGTTCGCTAAGGGCGACGTGGACTTCAAGGCGCAGCTCACGAAGATCAAGGCATCGAACCCGGACGCCATCGTGCTGTCGGCGCTGATCGCCGAAGGCGCACCGATCATGGTGCAAGCGCGTCAACTGGGTATCAATGTGCCGTTCATCGGCGGCAACGGCATGAACTCGGTCAAGATCTTCGATCTGGCCAAGGGCAGCTCGGACGGCCTGTGGGTGGGTAGCCCGTGGTCGATCGAGAACAACACGCCGGCCAACACGAAGTTCATCGCTGCCTACAAGGCGAAGTACAACGTGGCGCCGGATCAGTTCGCCGCACAGTCGTACGACGCGATGTACATCGCTGCCGGCGCGATCAAGAACGTGAAGATCTCCGGCAACCTCGATGCCGACCGCAAGGCACTGCGCGATGCGCTGCCGAAGGTCACGCATGATGGTGCGACCGGCAAGTTCGCGTTCCGTCAGGCAATGGGTAAGGGCGGCAAGCCGGCTGGCTACGATGCACAACAAGCGCCGATCGTCAGCGTGACGAAGGGCGGCAAGTACGTCATCGAGAAGTAAGCCCGGCAGTACTTGAAGAAGTCCGCATGGGCGTAGGGCCGAAAGGCGCTACGCCCATCGGCGTTTCTGGTACACGTCGCACCCCCTTGCGACGCGTGCCTCCGTCTCTCAGGCTGGAATACACACCATGCTGGAACAGCAACTCGTCAACGCGCTCTCCCTCGGGTGCGTGTACGCCTTGTTCGCGCTCGGGTTCACACTCGTGTTCGGCATCCTCGGCGTTATCAATCTCTCGCACGGCGCGGTCTTCATGGTCGGTGCCTACGCGGCACTGCAAGCCGTCGTGCATCTGCATCTGCCGCTGTGGGCGGCGATCGTGACGGCCGTGATCGTGTCGGGCTTACTCGGCCTGGTCATCGACGTGCTCGTGCTCAAACCGTTGCGCAAGCGCGGTGCACCTCACCTGATTCCGATGATTGCCACCATTGGCGTGGGCATTTTGCTCAACAACGGTGTGCAGGGCATCTTCGGTGCAGAGAATCTGCGTTTTCCGTACGACCTCGTCTCGCAGGACACCCTGACCGTGGCGGGCGTCCACATGACGGTGCTCGAACTTGCGATCATCTTCATTTCGTTCGCGCTGATGGCCGTACTCATCACCACGATCAAGAAGACGCAATTGGGACGTGCGCTGCGCGCAATCGCGGAGTCGCCGAAGGCGGCGTACCTGCTCGGCATCAACGTCGAAGGGCTGTTCCTCGCCACGTCGTTCGCGGCAGCGGGTCTGGGCGGTATGGCCGGTGTGCTGATCGGCCTGTACTCCAACGCCGTGTTCCCGCTCATGGGACAACCCATGCTGCACAAGGGCATTGCGGTGATCATTCTCGGCGGCATGGGCGATATTCGGGGCGCGATGATCGGCGGCTTGTTCCTCGGCTTTGCCGAAGTGTTGTCGGTGGCTTACATCGGCTCGAACATGCGCGACGCCGTGGCGTTCGGCCTCTTGTTCCTGATCCTGCTGGTGCGTCCGCAGGGGTTGTTCGGCAAAGTGCTCGAACGCAAAGCGTAATCACGGGGGCGCAATGGACTGGTTCAATAATTTCTGGGCGGTATATAGCAATCTGGTGCTGACTCTCGGCACCAATGCGCTGCTGGCCCTGTCGATCTATCTCACGCTCTCGTGCGGCATGCTGGCGATGGCCAACGCCGCGTTCATGGGAATCGGTGCGTACACCGCGGCATTGCTGACGATGAACTACGACACGCCGTTTGCGGTGTCGTTGGCAGGCGGCATGGCCGCGCCGGCGCTGGTTGCGTTCATCATCGGCAAGCCGACGCTGCGTCTGTCGGGGGTGTATCTGGCGATGGCGACGCTGGGTTTCGGCGAAGTCGTGCGCGTGCTCATCCTCAATACGGAAGATCTGACGGGCGGCGCGCTCGGTCTGAACGGCATTCCGCAACTCACGCAGTGGTGGCATGTGGCCGGCGCCGTCGTGATCGCGCTTGCCGTGCTGTGGCGTCTGCGTCGCTCCAAGGTGGGCCGTGCGTTTGAGGCGATCAAGGAAGACGAGACGGCCGCGGGGCTCATGGGCATCAACGTCACGGGTTACAAGATGCTGGCGTTCGTGCTCGGCGCGGTGCTGGCCGGTCTCGCCGGTGCCCTCAATGCGCACCTGACGTTCTTCATCGGACCGAATGAATTCGGTTTCGATCGCGGCGTCGAGATTCTGACGATGGCTATCCTGGGCGGTATCAACGGCCTTGTGGGGCCGGTGCTCGGCAGCACGATTCTGACGCTCTTGCCCGAATTGCTGCGCGCATTCAACGACTTCCGTCTGGTGGTCAACGGCCTGATTCTGGTGCTGATCGTGTTGTTCCTGCCCAAGGGCATCTGGGATCCGATGCGTTTTCGCCGTTGGTTCCGTGCCGGCAAGACGCGTTCGGCCTCTTCCACGTAAGCGGACGGGGAACACGACATGCTTAAGCTTTCCAATATTTCCAAGCGATTCGGCGGTCTGCACGTGCTGCAGGACGTCAACATCGAGGTGCCGCAGGGCACCATCTTCGGCCTGATCGGCCCGAACGGTGCGGGCAAGACGACCGTCTTCAACCTGATCACGGGATTGTTGCAGCCTACTGGCGGTAGCATCACGTTCAATGGTGAGAGTCTGGTCGGCGAAAAGCCGCACCGGATTACGCAGCGCGGTATTGCCCGCACGTTCCAGAACATTCGCATCTTCAAAGAGATGACGCTGATCGAGAACGTGGTAGTCGGCATGCACCGTCACCTCTCGTATGGTCCGGCGGGCTTGCTGCTTTCGCTGCCGGGCTTCCGCGATATGGAGAAGCGCTCTCGTGAGCGTGCCCACGAATTGCTGTCGTGGGTCAAGCTCGACCACAAGGCGTACGACATTGCCGACAATCTTTCGTACGGCGATCAGCGCAAGCTCGAACTGGCGCGTGCGCTGGCGACCGAGCCCAAGCTGCTGCTGCTCGACGAGCCCGTCGCGGGCATGAACACCGGCGAGAAAGTCGATCTCATGAGCGAGATCGAGAACATCAAGGCACGCGGTTACACGATCTTCATGATCGAGCACGACATGCGTTTCGTGATGGGCTTGTGCGAGCGTATTGCGGTGCTGAACTTCGGACGCATCATCGCCGAGGGCAAGCCGGACGAGATCAAGAATAACCCGCAAGTTATCGAAGCCTATTTGGGCCGCGATGACGACGACGATGTGGCTGCGTTGGCGGCTGGCGCGGAGGACAAGGCATGAGCGCGCTGCTCGAAGTGAAGGGCCTCAAAGTGGCCTATGGGCATATCGAGGCTGTAAAGGGCGTCGATTTTGCATTGCGCGAGCACGAAATCACCTCGCTCGTGGGCGCGAACGGCGCGGGTAAGTCCACCACGCTGCTGGCGTTGTCCGGCCTCATCAAGAAGCAGGCAGGCACGATTCTCTTCGAAGGTGAAGACATTGGCGGGCTGGCACCCAACAAGATCGTCCAGCGGGGGCTGGTGCAGGTGGCCGAGGGGCGTGCCACGCTCACCACGATGTCGGTTCGCGAGAACCTCGAACTCGGGGCCTACACGCGGCGCGACAAACAGAACGTGAAGCCCGATCTGGACAAGGTGCTGGAGCGTTTTCCGCGACTCGCCGAGCGGATCGACCAGATGGCCGGGAACCTGTCGGGTGGCGAGCAGCAGATGCTGGCAATCGGTCGTGCGTTGATGGCGCGCCCGAAACTTTTGCTGCTCGATGAACCGTCCATGGGGCTCGCGCCGATCATCGTCCAGGGGATTTTCGCCACGCTCAAAGAGATCAACGCTGACGGCCTGACGATCTTCCTGGTCGAGCAGAACGTGCGTCAGGCGCTGAAGATTGCGCAGCACGGCTATGTGCTGGAGACGGGCAAGGTCGTGCTCGAGGACACCGGCCGGAGTCTGCTGGGCAATCCGCGCGTGCTGGAGGCGTATCTGGGCGGTTGAGTGCCATGCAGCGGCGTCGTTGAAACGTACGTACGAACCATACACGCGTTTGAGATGAGACGCCGTCTGGCTACCAGGCGATGTGACGCTGACGGCGTCGACGGGGGATCTGCGGATGCCTTGTCGACGCCGATTTTTGTTGGTGGCCGATGTCGTGTATCGCGCGCTTAATGCGGACGGTACGGGCGCTGTCGCGGTCACAGATTGGCAGTCAGTCGGAATTGGTGCATGCTGCCCCTAATTGCCTGCGAGACGTCTGCGCGGCGTCGTCTTGGGAGATGCCTTACCGGCATCCTGTTCGGCAAAGCAAGAGGGATTCCATGGACGGTTTTCTGATGGAGCGTGCATCGCGTGGGCAACGGGCGTTTGCCGGCTGTCTGGCGATCGCCATCCTCGCTGCCTTGATACTCGCGGCACCGCAAGCCACGACTGTGCTGCCCGCAGTCGCGCCGTTCCTGCCGATGTGCGGGCTGACGGTGTTCACTACGGCCACCATTGTGGCGTACTTGCTCTACGGGCAGTTCCAGGTAGCGCGTCTGCCAGTCTTTGGCTTGCTGGCGGGGGCTTACGCCTTCACGGCGTTCACTGTCGCCATGCAGTTGCTCACCTTTCCGGGGCTCTTCGCGCCGGGCGGGTTATTCGGCGCAAGGCCAACGACCTCCGGGTGGATCTGGGTTTTCTGGCACGCGGGTTTTCCTACGCTCGTCCTGATCGCGATGATCTCGCGACGCCTGTTTGCTCCCCAATCCATCACGCAATTGCCCTCACCGGGTAAAGGTATCGGCATCTACGTCGGCATTCCGCTTGCCGTCGGCGTCCTGCTTTGTCTGGCGGCATTGAGCGTCCCCCTCCCACCCGCGCTTTCGCCTGCCACGTCCCCCGGCGATTTCTCCAGCGGCGGTGTCGGTATCGTGCTGCTGGCGCTGAACCTCGTTGCGCTGGGGGCCGTGCTGGGCATTGGCAGGTTGCGTACGGTACTCGACCTCTGGGTGGCGCTCGCTGTGCTCGCCTGCGTGACCGATACGGTGCTCAGTCTGATGAGCACGGTCCGCTTTTCACTAGGTTGGTATCTCGCGCGCTTTTTCAGTATGTCGGCACCGGGCCTGCTGGTCTGCGTGCTCGTGTGGGAAGTGACGCGGCTATATCGCGAACTCACCCGGGCGCACCTGCGCCTCATCGAATACAGCAATCGCGACGCGTTGACCGGCATCTATAACCGCCGGTATTTCAACGACCGATTCCCTAGCGATTACGAGCAGGCGCGCCGTGCGGGGCGACCGCTTTCGCTTCTGATGATCGACGTCGATCATTTCAAACGGTATAACGACGCCTATGGTCACCCGGTGGGCGATGAATGCCTTGAGCACGTCGCGCTCGCGCTGATGCGAGCGACGCATCGACCGGCCGATCTCGTCGCCCGCTACGGCGGCGAGGAGTTCGTTATCGTGCTGCCCGATACAGACGAGCGTGGCGCGCTGTTCGTGGCGACACGGGTCACTGAGAGCGTACGGGCGTTGACGAAGCCCAGCCCGGTGCCGCAAGGATGTGTAACCGTCAGTGTCGGATGCGCAACCCACGTACCGCAGCAGGGGAATGCCAAAGACACGCCTGACCGGTTGATTGCGATAGCGGATGAAGCACTCTACGCAGCCAAGCGTCTTGGCCGTGATCGTGTTCAGGTGGCGCAGGGATTGCCGTCAGATGGCGAGGACGTTGGCTGCGCGGCCGTCGATGCGCCGAGTGCCAACCTGAGTGCGTGAGTAGGTGTCTGAGCCGATCGGCACAGACACCGAAGCGAGTAGCGTCAGACGCGCTCGTAAGTCACGAACGAATAGTCGAAATCATTCGGCGCAGGGGAGTGATGCGTTTCGCGCGCCGTCTCGCGCCATTGGGCGGCGGGAAGGTCGGGGAAGTGCGCATCGCCCTCGAACGCTTTGGCGATCTCGGTTACGACGACCTTGTCTGCACTGGCAAGCGATTCTGCATACAGCTGCGCACCGCCGATCAGACAAATTTCCTCCACACCGACGCATAGCCGCATGGCATCCACCAGCGAGCCAGCGACTTCGCAGCCGTCGATTTTCAGGTCGGGATTGCGGGAAACCACAATATTGCGACGTCCGGGCAGCGGACGGCCGATCGAGTCGAACGTCTTGCGTCCCATGACGATGGGCTTGCCGAGCGTGGTTCGCTTGAAGTGCGCAAGGTCTTCCGGCAGACGCCACGGCAACTGATTGTCACGCCCGATCACGCCATTCTCGGCGCGGGCGACCACAAGCGTCAGAATCGTCATACGGCCACCGGCGCCTTGATGTGCGGATGCGCTTCGTATCCGGTGATATGGAAGTCCTCGAACTTGTAATCGAAGATCGAATCGGGCTTGCGCGCAATCTCCAGCTTCGGCAGCGGGAACGGCTCGCGCGCGAGCTGCGTCTGCACCTGTTCGAGGTGATTGTTGTACAGATGGCAGTCGCCACCGGTCCAGATGAAGTCGCCCACGTCCAGCCCTGTTTGCTGCGCCACCATGTGCGTCAACAATGCGTAGCTGGCGATGTTGAACGGCACCCCAAGGAAGATGTCCGCACTACGCTGATAGAGTTGGCAGGACAATTTGCCGTCGGCAACGTAGAACTGGAAGAACGCATGGCACGGTGGCAGCGCCATACGCGGAATCTCGCCGACGTTCCATGCGGACACGATCAGGCGGCGCGAGTCCGGTGTCGAGCGGATCTGGTCCACGATCTGCGTAATCTGGTCGATGTGACCGCCATCGGGTGTCGGCCACGAGCGCCATTGCGCGCCATAGACGGGGCCGAGTTCCCCCTCGGCATCCGCCCATTCGTTCCAGATGGAAACGCCGTTTTCCTGCAAATAGCGCACGTTGGTGCTGCCTTGCAGGAACCACAGCAGTTCGTGCACGATCGATTTGATGTGCACTTTTTTCGTGGTGACGAGCGGGAACCCTTCCTGCAGGTCGAAGCGCATCTGGTAGCCGAACACCGAGCGCGTGCCCGTGCCCGTGCGATCAGTCTTGTCTGTGCCATGTTCGAGTACATGGCGCATGAAGTCTAGGTACTGTTTCATAGGCCCATCCGTTTTGCGGGATTTTACCAGCCTCCGAGTGACGTGGTACTTGCCAGCCGTCAGACGGTGGCCTGAGCGGAGGCGAATGCCACCGGATGTTGCACCGTCAGGCGCAGTCCGACACGGTCGCCGGCCTCGTGCGCCAGTTCTCCGTCGACTCGCGCGACCACTTCGATGCCGGACGCGAGGCGCAGTGTGTACAACTGATCGGCCCCGCGAAATGCACGACGTACGAGTGTGGCTTCGAACGGACTGGCGGGGTCGTGGGCAATGTCGTCTGCGCGAAGCAGGACGTCGACACTTACGGGATAGGAATCGCGGGCGGCGCTCCGGATCAGCCTGTCGGCGAGCGTGGGCGAGACGGAGATTTCTCCGATTTCGAGCGAGATGCCCCCGCCATCGGCGTTGCCCCGGAAGGTGCCGGGAATGAGCGCGCCGCGCCCGATAAAGTCTGCGACGACGCGGTTGGCCGGGGACCGCCAAAGCTCACGTGCTGCAGACCACTGCGCGATGCCACCCGCGTGCATGACGCCAATGCGGTCGGCCATCGCGAAGGCTTCGTGCTGATCGTGCGTGACGAGAATCGCCGTCGCGCCGCTGGCACGAATGATCTCCCGAACCTCTACGGCCAGACGCTCGCGCAGGTCGAGATCGAGGTTCGAGAAGGGCTCGTCGAGGAGCAGCAGCGCTGGCGCGGGCGCGAGGGCACGGGCAAGTGCGACGCGTTGTTGTTGACCGCCAGATAGTTCATGGGGATATTTCTTTAACGCGCCCGCCAGACCGACCCGCTCGGCCAGCATCTCGACGCGATTCTGACGTTCCACCCGCGCCATGCGGCTAATGCCAAAGCCGATATTTTGCGCGACGTTCAGGTGCGGAAACAACGCATAGTCCTGGAACACCACGCCGACGTGACGCCGCTCAGGCGGCTCGCTCAACTGCGCGTTGGCGACTTCGTGGCCGTCAAGCACGATCCGCCCGCCGGCGAGCGGTTCGAAACCGCACACCGCACGCAGCACCGTCGTCTTACCGCATCCCGACGGACCCAGCAGGCAGCCGATCTCACCGCGAGCCAAGGACAGCGACAGATCGCGGACTGCGATATGCGTCTGGCCGGTGGTGTCGTAACTAACGGAGATGTGGTCGAGCAGCAGGTAAGGCAGTGGCATTGGCGTCGGAACGAACGTAGGTCGGGATGAGGTCGCGGGGAAAGTCAGGTAAGCGAACGGCGGCTTTGCGCAAAGCGCGGGCACTTTACGTGAGTGGCCGCGTCAGAGTCGCAGTTGCGAATGCGTATAATTTACAACGTATTTGCAATGCGTTAGACCGGAGAATACCTCGCGGTTCCCTCAGGCAATACGTAGTTTGAGTCGTCTGAGGCTTGAGGACGATGGCCGACGAGGTAGATTCGTTTTCCATTTTCCACGCACTCACCGCTTTTCCTGACCCCAATCCCGACCTTTCCCGATGTCATCGACGCCCCAGTCACGCGCCGCCACCGATTCTGTTCCTCCCGACGTGCCTTCTGACCGGTTCTCCGGAGATTCGCAGGCATTCACCACGACGCTCGCCCAGGCCGCCGTCGAGCACGCACAGGCGGCGTTGCCCGGCAGATCGTCGAACCCCGGCGGGCGTAGACGAGGCTGGCGCTCTGCTGGTGTCTTCGGCTGGCGGCTCGTGGCATGGATTCCCGCGCTGATCGTGCTTGTGCCCATGTTCGGCATCGTGGCGGCGCTGGGGGCGGGCGATGCCGACACGCGCGCCGTGCTTGCCCATATGCTCGACACGGTGTTGCCTGAATACGCGCTCAACTCACTACGCATCTCGCTGGCGGTGAGCGGCGGGGTGCTACTGATGGGCGTCGGTACCGCATGGCTGGTCGTTCACTACGCATTTCCCGGCCGTCGTGTGCTGGAGTGGGCGCTGATTCTGCCGCTGGCCATGCCCGCTTATGTCACCGCCTACGCGTATACCGACTTCCTTCAATTCGCCGGGCCGGTGCAAAGCGCGCTTCGTCGAACGCTGGCCGTTGATCGCGTGACGTGGTTTCCCGAGATTCGTTCGTGGTACGGCGCTGCTTGGGTCTTCGCGGGGGCGTTCTATCCGTACGTCTATCTGCTAGCGCGTACGGCATTTGCGGAACACAGCCAGCGCTTCTTTGAGGCGGCTCGTACGCTGGGGTGTACGCCGTTGCAAGCGTTCTTTCGCGTGGCGCTACCGCTAGCGCGCCCGGCGCTGGTGGCGGGCATCGCGCTCGTGCTCATGGAGACACTGGCCGACTACGGCGCAGTGGCCTACTTCGGGGTGCCGACATTCACAACGGGCATCTACCGTGCGTGGCTGTCGATGGGCGACCGAGTCGCGGCGGCCCAGCTCTCGGCATGCCTGCTCTTTGCTGTCCTGCTCTTACTGATGGCAGAAGCGCGTAGCCGCACGCGACTGCGGTATTACGGGGCACCGGGGCGCGCGCCGACGACGTCACGCCGAACGGCACTGCTCGGGTGGCGTGGCGTGCTGGCTGCCGCTGGTTGCGCACTGCCGTTGATTGTGGGGTTTGCACTGCCCGCGATCATCATGCTGCGCCTGGCTGTCTCGGAACTGGATCAGGTGCCTTGGCCGCGCTATGGCGAGTGGGTCTACAACACCGTGCGGTTGGCGGCGGCGGCGGCGGCGGTCGCGTGCGCGTTCGCCATTGTGCTTGGCTACGCCCAGCGACTTGCGCCCGGACACATCACGCGTATTGCCGTACGCCTCGTAGGGGTGGGTTACGCGATTCCCGGTGCGGTAATTGCGCTGGGCATTCTCACTCCTGTGCTGCATCTCGACACATGGATGGGGAGCGTGCTCGGGGCAAACGGGCTGGTATTAGCCGGTACGGGCGGCGTTCTGATCTACGCCTACCTCGTACGCTTCCTGCCTGCGGCGCTGCAAAGCGTCGATGCGGGATTTGGCCGTATCGCGCCTAATCTCGACGCCAGCGCGCGCAGTCTCGGTGTGGGCGGCTGGTCGATGCTGCGTCGCGTGCATTTGCCGCTTTTGCGAGGCAGCGTACTGACGGCAGCCCTGCTGGTGTTCGTCGACGTCATGAAGGAACTGCCGGCCACGCTCGCGTTGCGGCCGTTCAACATGGATACGCTTGCCGTAGTCACCAGCCATCTCGCCGCTGACGAACGACTCGCCGAAGCCGCTGTCCCAGCCCTGACGCTGGTGCTGGTGGGGCTGCTGCCGGTGCTGGTGCTGGCCCGAGCCATTGCCCGGCGCGCCTGAGGAGCGGCCGGTCTGCTGGTTTCTTCACTCAAAACTCCGCTTCGAAGACAGCGGCGGAACGATCACCCGCCTTGCGTTTTATCAAATCTAGAGACGTTTCACAGTTGCCGCCCCGATAGCGCCGCACTATAGTCAAATCATCCCGGCAACTAAGCCGGGGTGATTGAGCGTCAACAAAAATGATTGCGATCGTCATTTGCAAATGTTGGCTGTTCATGGCCTTGGCGTTGGCACCACCGCCCGAGGTGGCACCGCTCAATACGGCTGACGGCGGCTGGAGTGCCGTGTTGCTGACCGGAGCGATGCGCTAGGCGGATGTCCTGGGAGGGACCGACGCGAGGACATTTCACCGGACGCAAGACGTCCGATGGTGGCGTGCAACCTTTTGGTCCGGTGTCGGTTTTGTGTCATTGACGTCACGCACCTTTGCATGCCCGACACCCTTTCCCCCAGAGACTTTGCGCACCCTATCGGACGCTTCGGCGTTCGCCTCGATGGCGTCGACGGCATAAGTTGGCGTAGGTAGACGTAGATTGACGGACGTTGATCGCCGGATAAGTGTTGTTTTCCGGCGTCGTCAGGGGCGGCCCCGGGTGGCGTTTTTGTCACCCGCGCCGCAAAATCGCTGGCAATGCAGTGCCTTCGGGAGACCGGCATGGCGCTATGGCGGATCGATCTTGTCTCGTTGCGGCTGTTTGTCGCGGTCTGTGAAGAGAGCAGCATTGCGCGTGCAGCCGAGCGTGAGTTCATTGCGCCCTCGGCCGTCAGCAAACGGATCAACGATCTCGAATCGCTGGTCGGATCGGCGCTCCTCCAACGCCACAAATGGGGGGTGCGGGCGACGCCAGCGGGCGAAGCGCTGCTGCATCACGCACGCAACGTACTCCGCAGTCTTGAAAAGATGCAGGGCGACCTGTCCGAGTACACCAGTGGCGTACGCGGTCATATCCGGATCTTCGCCAACGTTTCCTCGATTGTCGAAACGTTACCCGACGAACTGGGCGCATTTCTGCGTCGCCACGAAGGGGTGAAGGTCGACCTCGAAGAACATACGAGCGCGCAAGTGGTGCGCGGTGTCGCGGACGGGGCGACCGACATCGGTATCTGCTGGGACGCGGTCGATACGCGCGACGTCGAAGTCTTCCCTTATCGCCACGATCAGATCGTCACGGTCCTTCACCGGGATCATCCGCTCGCCTGCGCCGAGCAGCTCGCATTCATTGAAACCCTCGACTTCGACCAGATCGGCGTGCATCCGGATAGCGCGATGTACACCGTCTTCCGACGCCTTGCCGCTGAACAGGGCAAGACGGTCAAATTCCGAATTCACGTCTCAACGTTCGAAGCAGTGTGTCGCATGGTGAGGGCGCAGCTTGGCCTGGCGATCGCGCCGCGCGAGGCGGTTGGCATCTATTCGCAGGTGCCGGACGGAGAGGCGTTGCGCATCGTACCGCTGACAGATCCTTGGGCCGAGCGGCGGCTGGTCGTCTGCGTCCGCCGGTACGATGCGTTGCCCGTTGCGTCGCGCATGCTGGTCGACCATCTGTGCGCACGTAACGTAACGGGAACAGCGGGGGGAACGGGGATAGCGGACGCTTGCGGAAGCGCGGAGGGGGCGGAGCACACCTGAACAGCCGCGCGACGAGCACGCGCCCGACGGTGGGTGCAACCCTCGTCAGACCGTGTCAAAGGGGACGTTGACGCGGCAAACATCGTGAACCGCGATGTCTGGCATGCCGAAACAACTCTTGCCGTCGCCTCTGGGCCGACGGATGCTCTGGGGGCCGATAGCGATTCCGGCCGACGAGCCGGGGCGCGCCGTATCTCGCATTGTGCGGGAGGAGACACGTGATGACACATGCCGAAGCGCGCCGTGTGCGCGAAGCCGTGGGACGTCTGATTCTTGTTCTCACGCTGATGGCGCTGGGCCTCATAGCACTCAGCCTGAGCGGGGGGGCCTCCGCCGCGCCGGCACAACCCCTCGAAAAACCGAAGATCACCATCGCCGTGGGCGGAAAGCCCGGCCTCTACTATTTGCCCCTGACGATCGCCGAGCAACTGGGCTACTTCAAGGACGAAGGCCTTGACGTCACGATCGACGACTTCGCCGGTGGTTCCAAAGCGCTGCAGGCCGTCGTTGGCGGAAGCGCGGACGTCGGTACGGGGGCGTTCGAACACACGCTGCTCATGCAGACCAAGGGACTAACTTATCAGTCGTTCGTTGTGCTGGGCGCTGCGCCGCAACTGGTGCTTGGCGTCGTCAAGGCCAAGGCGGGCGAAGTGAAGTCCGTGAAGGATCTGAAAGGGATGCGGGTCGGCGTCAGCGCGCCGGGATCGAGTACGCACATGCTGGTGAGCGTGGCCTTGACCAAAGCGGGCCTCAAACCCACCGACGTCTCTATCGTCGGCGTGGGTAGCAACGCAACGGTGATCGCGGCGGCCCGCAACGGACAGATCGATGCCGTTTCCAACGTAGACCCGATGATGACCTTGTTGCAGGAGTCGGGCGACGTGAAGGTACTCATCGATACGCGTACGCAGGCTGGCACCCGCGCAATGTTCGGGGGGCCGATGCCTGCAGCGGTGATGTACGCACCGCAGAGCTTCATCCAGAAGAACCCACGTACGGTGCAGGCTCTGGCCAACGCGATCGTACGTGCGGACAAATGGCTGCAACACGCAACGGCAGCGCAATTGCTCAAAACGGTGCCGGAGCCCTATCTCCTCGGGGACAAGACGCTTTACCTGAAGGCGTTCGCGAACTGTCGCGAAGCCTTTTCTCCGGACGGCATGATGCCCGCCGATGGTCCAGCCACCGCATTGAAGGCGCTGGCGTCGTTCACACCGGAGGTCAAGCCGTCGCAGATCCGGTTAGGCGACACCTGGACCAACACTTTCGCCACGCAGGCGAATCGCCAATATCCCTGAGCGCTATCCGACGAACGTGCGTTTGGACGAAATGACTTCACTTTTTCCTGGCTGCCGCATGCTGCGTCGGCACGTAACTTGCGATCGAAATGGGTGAGCCCATGCGGGAACATTCTAGGAGCGATCTCATGCAAGCCACCGTGCGACTGAACGGCCGTGTGCTGTGGTTGAGCGCCAGCGCCGAAGCCATGACCCGTCAACTGACGGGGGAAACACTGACGCGTGCTGAAGCCGGCACGCTGCGCGACCAGATTTCCACCGACGAAATGACACCGGCGCGCGCCTGTCTGGCGTTCGACGAATCGCTGGGCGACTACGTCTACGTAGGGTTGCGATGTCATGACGATTCGAACGATGCAGCAGGCGTGTTCCCTGTCACGCAGAAGGCGGTGCGCGAAGGCGGTTTCGCGTTGTCCGTAGCAGGGCTGCGACGAGGCAAGGGATCGTCACGTGAAGCCAGCCCGTTCGCGGAACGGTGCGCCGGAATTCGCATCGTGATCGCCGAGAGCTTCGAGCGCATCTACGCGCAGAACTGTCAGAACCTCGGTCTGCTGATGTCGACCGATCTGACGTTGGCTGAGCGTTTGCAGGACGGCGAGACGATCCCCATCGAAGCGTTTCTCGAAGATTGCGATCCACTGGCCGAAGCCATCGTGCGGAGCGGTGGGCTATTCGGCTATACGCAGCGAAGGTTGGCCGGAGATATCGCACCGCCGCGACCTGCGCATACCCCCGGCGCGATGACTTACGGAGAAAAGATCATTGCGCGAGCGCTGGGCGTCCCGCGCGTACGGGCGGGAGATGCGGTGTTCGTCCCGGCAGACTGGCGCTTCTCTCATGAATACGTGACGCCGATGGCGGTGAGTTTCCTGCGCCACGCCTATGGCGACGAGATACCTGCGCTAAGCGACGTCGCTTCGGTGCTGTGCTTTGAAGATCATCTGACGCATCTCGATGCCGTCTCCGCAGATGGCAGTCGGCCCCCGCAAATCGTGGACGCCGCACGACGTCTTGGCACGGTACAGCGCGAGTTTTGCGCCCAGCATGGGCTGCGTCTGCACGGCCGCGCCGCAGCGGGTGGTTCGGAGGGCATCTGCCACGCGTTGATGCTTGAACGGTATGCGTTGCCGGGGCAGGTGATTGTCGGCACCGATTCGCACACGCCGCATTGTGGTGCCATCGGTGCGTTCGCCTTCGGTGTCGGTGCGACCGAAATGGCCAATGCGTGGCTCACCGGGGACGCGAGACTCGCCGTTCCCGGTACGTGCCTTGTGCATCTTCGCTCGCGCTTGCCCGCAGGCGTCGGCGCTAAAGATCTGGCCTTGCATCTGCTTCATCTTCCTTACATTCGCGACGGACGCGCTATCGGGCAGATCATCGAGTTCGCCGGCGAAGCCGTTGCGCACCTGTCGACTGACGAGCGAGCGACGCTCACCAACATGGTGGCCGAAATCGGCGGACTCACCGGACTGGTGGTGCCGGACGCAGAGACTGTCCGCTACCTACGTGAGCGCCGCGGCGTCGACTTCACGCTCGACGCCTGGATGGACGGTGATCCGCAAGCATCGTACGCCCATGTCATCGAGATCGATTGCGCGTCGCTCGGCGCGATGGTGGCGAGTCCCGGAGATCCGGGCAACGGTATTGCGCTGGCAGATTTGTCTACGGAGGTGGCCATCGATATTGCTTACGGCGGGTCGTGCACCGGCAGTAAGCGAGACGATTTGCGGGCCTGTCATGACGTCCTTGCCTGGGGATTGACGCGAGGGCATCGCGTCGCAGACGGCGTGCGCTTCTACCTGCAATACGGCAGCGAAGATGTGCGCGCATGGTGCGAGGCGCAAGGGTATGCGGACGTCTTCAAGGCGGCAGGTGTGACGATGCTCTCGCCCGGTTGCGGTGCATGCGTCAATGCCGGACCGGGCGTTTCCAAGACGTCCGATGAGGTGGTGATCAGCGCACAGAATCGCAATTTCCCCGGGCGTTCGGGCCCCGGACAGATGTGGCTTGGCAGCCCGGCTACCGTGGCCGCAAGCGCTTTGGCGGGATATATCGTGGGTTTCGATCAATTACAACGCGATGGATTTGCGTCTCATCCGGTTTCTCCCCCCGCGCTTGCAGCGCCGGGCCGGGGTTCCGGTGAGGCGTCGCACGCGGGCTCGGGAGGGTAGCAGATGCCGGATGTCACCTCTGCGGCACCGATGCCGTTACAAGGCATTCGTGTCGTGGAATTTTCACACATGGTCATGGGGCCGACGTGCGGCATGGTGCTGGGCGACCTCGGGGCCGATGTCATCAAAGTGGAGCCGATCGGTGGCGACGCCACGCGTCATCTGCTGGGGACCGGTGCGGGCTTTTTCCGTGCCTTCAATCGCAACAAGCGGAGTCTGGTCGTGGATGTCACGCGGCCTGAAGGGCGAGAGCTGATATTGCGGCTCATCAGTACGTCGGATGTGGTGACGGAGAATTTCAAACCCGGGCAGATGCGGCAAATCGGACTGGACTACGCCACGTTGTCACGGCTGAATCCAGCGCTCGTCTACGTCTCGCTGAAGGGTTTTCTGCCGGGGCCTTACGCTACGCGCACTGCGTTGGATGAGGTCGTGCAGATGATGGCGGGACTTGCGTACATGACTGGGCCGCCGGGCCAACCGTTGCGTGCGGGGTCATCGGTCAACGACATCATGGGCGGTGTGTTCGGTGCGCTCGCTGCGTTAGCCGCACTCTATGAGCGAAAGACCACGGGACGCGGGCAGGAAGTGCAGGGCGCGCTCTTCGAGAATTGCGTATTGCTCGCGGCGCAGCACATGCAACAGTACGCAGTGACCGGTGTGGCACCCGATCCGATGCCGGCGCGTGTGTCCGCGTGGGGTATTTACGATGTCTTCGCTGCGCGCGACGGCGTACAGATTTTCCTCGCCGTCGTCAGCGATACGCAGTGGCGCATTTTCTGCGACGTATTCGGCCGTCACGATCTGGCAGACGACCCGCGACTGTCCACGAACAATGACCGCGTGAGGGCACGCGACTGGTTGCTCCCCTTGTTGCGCGAAATGATGCAGGGTTTCGACGCCAGCTATCTCGCGGCGGCATTCGAGCGTCATGGTTTGCCTTTTGCGCCGATCGTGCAGCCCGCCGCGTTGTTCGACGACCCGCATTTGATCGCCAGCGGCGGCTTGGGCGACCTGACGACGGAAACGGGTGAGCAAACGCAAGTGCCGTTGCTGCCGATCACGATGGCAGGGCAACGGTTGCCCGCGCGTCGTGCGTTGCCGATGGCGGGTGAGCACACAAGCGAAATTCTGAGAGATCTGGGGTATCCCGATAACCAGATCGAACGCCTGTTGAACGAGGGGGTGGTGGCGGGACCGGAGGACGGATCGACGCCGGACGATGCATCCAGCGCGGGCGATACCGCCGGTCCCGTATTTTGGAAGGACAGCGCAGATTAACGCGGAACGCGCTGAAATAAGCCTTTTCCGAAGGAAGTCGGCGTGTTGTCTGCTTGCGGGCACCCGGTAGGGCGCGGTACGGTATGAACGTCTACCGCCAACACGTTACCCGGACTGTCATGACTGAACCGCTCGACGCTGCCCACTCCCGCGAAACGTCTGCATTGTCTGCATTGTCTGCTTTGTCTCCACTGTCGTCGCCGTCCCAACAGTCCGATAAGCCGTTATCGGGCGTGACGGTGCTCGATCTCACGCGTCTTCTGCCCGGTCCGCTCGCCGGGTTGCGTCTTGCGGAAATGGGGGCGCACGTCATCAAGATCGAAGACACGGGCGCAGGCGACTACGCACGGGAAATGATGCTGGGCGATGACGAATCGCCACCAAGCGCCTTCTGGCGACTGCTCAATCGCGGTAAGACTGTCGAGCGCCTCGATCTCAAAAGCGACGCGGATCGGAAAACCTTCCTCGACCACGTTGCTCATGCCGATGTGCTGCTTGAAGGGTTTCGCCCTGGCGTGATGGCGCGTCTGGGTTTCGGATACGAGGCGCTGGCACGTGTGCGGCCATCGCTGGTGATGGCGTCAATTTCCGGTTACGGCCAGCAAGGGGTGATGGCGCAAGCAGCCGGGCACGACATCAACTACATCGGGTACGCGGGAGTGCTCGATCAGCTTTGCGATGCGGGGGACGTCCCCATTGTCCCCAACTTTCAGATCGGCGATCTGTACGGCGGCGCTCAGGCTGCGGTTCAGGAGGTGCTGGCCGCGCTGGTCGCCGCGCAACGCACCGGGCGCGGGCGCTGGCTGGACATTTCGATGACGCACGAGGTGTTCCGCTCGAACGTCGTGCCGGCGGTGGCGATGCATCGTCAGGGGCAGGTGTCGCGCGCCGGAAAGGATCTCCTTAACGGTGGCGTGCCCTGTTACCAGGTCTATCGCACGAAGGACGGCCGGTACATGGCGGTCGGTGCACTCGAGCTGAAGTTCTGGGAATCGCTGTGCGATGTGCTTGGCCGCAGCGACTGGAAGGCTCGGCACTGGGCGCTTGGACAGGAGGTCGGCGGAGATGACGCACTCGCATTGCGTGCTGAACTGATGGCGGTGTTTGCGGGCGCGACGCAAGCCGAGTGGGTCGCGCGTTTCGCCGATGCTGATTGCTGCGTGACGCCGGTACTCCGATTGGAGGAGGCGATGATGCATCCGCTGTTTGCGCAATTGCACGAGGCGCTGCTGCCATGATATCGATCGTCGCCAGGCGGATGACACGCCGACTGTGGGCACGTTACCGAATGTCACAATTTTTCGACGTCGGGAGACGCGAAGTCCGGAGGCCCATCGCGTAGAGTCGTTGCTGATCGATAACGACTTGCCCATGACCCGACGGTTCGATGTGCCCCAACCACCGACTCAGACTCACCCACACGTGCGACGACGGCTCGTGGCGGCTGCCATTCTCTGTGCCGTGTCGACGATCGCGATCTTGACCGGATGCGTGTCGTATCAGGACGCCCCCGTGGATCACGGAAAGGTCCGCTCGACGTCGATGACGACGGCGGATCTCGCGCAAACGGATATCAATCGCATGGCGACGCTGGGCATGCGGGCGAATCTGGAGAGCTTGTATCTGCTGGCCGACAAGCTCTATAAGCGCAATCCCCGCGAATGGCGCAAGGGTGGCGCGGCTACGCAAACCGAAGCCATGGCGCAGTTGCGTGCCGCGATTGAGGGGCGTCGCACGCTCGCGGATCTGAAAGACATGCGCGATGTCCGCGCCCTGTCGTTGTCGCTGGATCCGACATTCACCGGTGACCGTGTAGCGGCCTTCGTCTTCAGTCTCTCGGATACGATCATCACGGCGCATGGCGGCACGACGGTCTTCTATCTGAGCGACGGACTCAATGCGCAGCGTATCTACAACGCGGCGCGCAACGTAGAGATCGCAGCGTGGCTGCTGGGGAGTCGCCGGGACATGGCAGGCAAGCCGTTGCTGCTGGCCAATGAAATGGCCGATGTGCGTAACGTGAGCTTCGAACGGGAGTTCGGCAAGATCATCGGGCGGCTGGACCTGTTGGCTGAGATGCTGGACGAGAAATACAGGCGGGCAGGGATCGGCTACATGCAGAACTTGCTGGGGGCACAGTTCCTTCAGTTTTTGCCGGTCCGTTGATGTGGCGCCGTTACGGATAGAGCGCGAAAAATGCGCAAATGCTGTATATTTGCACAGTGTTTTCGCCCGCCACCATGACCGCCTCTCAGCGCAAGATCATCCACTGCGACGCCGACTGTTTCTACGCCTCCGTCGAGATGCGGGACGACCCGTCGTTGCGCGGGATACCACTGGCTGTGGGCGGCCAGCCGGATCAGCGCGGTGTGGTCGCGACGTGCAATTACGAAGCGCGTGCCTTTGGGGTGCGTTCGGCCATGCCGTCCGCGCAGGCCGTCAAATTGTGCCCCGACTTGCGCATCATCCCGCCGTCGATGCATCGGTATCAGGAGGCGTCGAAGCGGATCATGGCGATCTATCGCGATTACACCGATCTGGTCGAGCCATTGTCGCTTGACGAGGCGTACCTCGACGTTACCGACAGTGAACACTGCGGCGGTTCGGCCACCTTGATTGCGCGCGAGATCCGTGCGCGTATCGCAGATGAAGTTGGGTTGACCGTGTCGGCCGGCGTCGCGCCCAATAAGTTCATCGCCAAAATTGCCAGCGACTGGCGCAAGCCTGACGGCATGTTCGTCGTGAAGCCTGCCGAGGTCGATGCCTTTGTCGCCGTACTGCCGGTCGAGCGTTTGTTTGGCGTGGGCAAGGTGACGGCGGAAAAGTTGCGGGCGCTGGGCGTTGATTCCTGCGGTGATTTACGCAGCCATTCGATGGCCGATCTGACCGAGCGTTTCGGCGTGTTCGGGCAGCGGCTGTTCGAGCGCTGTCGTGGTATCGACACCCGGGAGGTCAGCCCGGATCGCGAGCGAAAATCGATCAGCGTCGAGACGACGTACACGCGCGACCTGCGCACCTTGGCGGAGTGCGAAACGGCGCTGGAGCCGCTGCTTCATCAGTTGTCCGAGCGAATCGGACGCGCGCGCCGCAGTGAGCCGTTGGCGATTGCGAAGGTCTTCGTGAAGATTCGATTTGCCGATTTCTCACGGACGACGGCCGAGGCAGGCGCATTGGGCGTCGATCCGGCGCAATGCCGTGAGCTGCTGGCAGAAGCCGTGGGACGCAAGCGGCGTGCGGTGCGATTGATGGGGGTCGGGGTGCGTTTGCTCGAAGCGCAGGCGACACGTCAGTTGCGCCTGTTTGACGACTGGGATGACGGGGCGTCCCTCACATCGCCCGCATCGGGTGATAATGCGCCATCGGAAACTTAGATCGCGTAGACGAGCGAGGTGAGGGATGGCGGAGATCATCGAAGTCACATTGCGGCTCACAGCGGCATTGATTCTCGGCGGACTGGTCGGGCTCAATCGCAATTTGCACCACAAGTCGGTCGGTTTGCGAACGCTCGCCATTGTGTCGTTCGGATCCGCGCTGTTCGTGCTTGCCGTCGTACCGTTTCCGGGAACGGCGTTGCCTTATGACGGCTCGTCCGTGAGCCGTGTTGTTCAAGGCATTGTGGCGGGGATCGGGTTCCTTGGGGCCGGGTGCATCATCCGGCCGAGTCGCGGTTCCTCCGTGCACGGCTTCACAACGGCGGCGGCACTGTGGAGCACCACAGGCATTGGCATCATCTGCGGGCTGGGCCGCTGGCATATCGCCCTTGTCGCGATGGTATTGCTACTTATCGTGCTGGCACTCGGCGGGCGTATCGAATCGCTCGCGCACCGCTGGCTGGGGCACGACGAACCGGCGAAGGATTCGCCTGACGAGGACGTGTCGGCGCGGCATGAGCACGACGGCAAGTGACATCCACTCGGCTTATGCAGAAGACACACATCGCGGCCTCCTCGCCCTTGACGTCATGGGCAAATTCCTGCGGATACCGAAGAAAAATGCCCGCCGAAGCGGGCAAATGACGTTGTCGCAGTACCCCCAAAAGGACGTAAGAGGGCGATTTCATTTTGGTCACCGGACCATCTTTCGCCAATCGGGGCTTGCCCGATTAGGGAAAGCACGTTCGGGTGACTACGTAATCGACGTCCGCTCGTGCGACTAATTTTCTTCCAAGCGTTTGAAGCGTTAAGCCGCGCGCGTTGCGTCATTGAAGCGCGCGCAACTCCGTCGCTCGGGCACGGGCCACTCGCAAACCGTCAGCCTGTAGGGAGAGCGTTGCGGCATCGGCTTGCTGTGCGGCATCTGCAGGGGAGGTGTACGTCACGATGGCCGCCTGACGTTCGCGATGGAATCGCTGGGTAATCGGGGCGCATTCGGTGGCGGCTTCGTCGGCCAGTCGAATCGGGTCGGGTACGAGATTCACGTATCGTGCGACGTGGCCATACAGACAGGTGCGGTACTGATCCGCAGCCGCGTCTGCAGCGGCTAGATGACGCTCGCGCAACGTGGCCGGATCGACAGCCGCAGGGCGTTGTGCCGACGAGGTGTTCGCGTTCGCATGAGGGCCCGAGGGGGCAGCACAAGCAGCGAGCATCGCGACGGCAGCAAGGGAACACAGCGCCGGGGCTGCGCGGCGGGGAAAAGCCAAAATCGGAAACTTCCGAGTCATGAGGTAATCGAGGCCGATGGCGTAAAGTCCACGATCTCGCTATGGTACGGGATTTGACGGATCCGGCGCGTCCCTGCGGCGCCAATCAGACATGAGCGAATTTCAAAAAGGGCTGGTATGGCTGCGGCGCGATCTGCGCTGTACCGACAACGCGACGCTGGCACAGGCGCTTGCGACCTGCGGTGAAGTGTCCGTCGTGTTCATCTTCGACACGACGATTCTCGGTGGATTACCGCGAGACGACCGACGCGTCGCGTTCATCCACGACAGCGTGAGCGAATTGGCGCAGACGTTCGCGGACATGGGGGGCGGGCTGATCGTCAGGCACGGCGACCCGACCGAGGAGATTCCCGCGCTGGCGCAATCGCTCGGCGTGCAGGCTGTCTTTGCCGGGCGGGATTACGAGCCGGACGCCGTCAAAAGGGATCGTTCGGTTGCGCGCTCGCTTGAGGCCCTGGATATTGCCTTCGAGGCGGTCAAGGACCAGGTGATTTTCGACACGAGCGAGATTCTGACGGCGCAGGGGGAGCCGTACAGTGTCTTCACACCGTACTCGCGCGCCTGGCTGAAGCAGGTGCGTCCGGTCGACCTTGCTCCGCACGGTAGGAAGGCGGACTGGCTCCGGCTTGCGAAGCCGTCGCATGGGGCTGGAGAGGTGCCTTCGATGGCATCGCTGGGCTTTGACGTGTCGGACACACGCCGTATGGCCATTGCTGCGGGGGAGTCCGGCGCAAGGCAGTTGCTGGACGACTTCCTGCCACGCATGGCGCACTATCACGAACGGCGCGATTACCCCGCAGTCCGCGGTCCGAGCTATCTGTCCGTGCATCTGCGCTTCGGTACGGTGTCGATCCGGACTTTAGCCCGGGAGGCGCACGCTGCGATGCTCAAGGGCGGGGACGCAGGCAACGGCGCGAAAACATGGCTGAGCGAACTGATCTGGCGCGAGTTCTATTTCATGATCCTGCATCATCACCCGGAGGTTGTCGGCAATGCGTTCAAGCCAGCTTACGACGCCATTGAGTGGGCCACGGGTGAAGCGGCGGATGCCGATTTCAAGGCGTGGTGCGAGGGGCGTACGGGCTATCCGCTGGTCGACGCGGCCATGCGTCAGATCAACCAGACCGGCTATATGCATAACCGGCTGCGCATGGTGACGGCCAGCTTTCTCGTCAAGGATCTCGGCATCGACTGGCGCCGTGGCGAGGCGTATTTCGCGCGTCAACTGAACGACTTCGATTTGTCCGCGAACAACGGCGGATGGCAATGGGCCGCTTCCACCGGGTGCGACGCCCAACCTTACTTCCGCATCTTCAATCCGATTACCCAGTCCGAGAAGTTCGACCCGGAGGGGCGCTTTATCCGGAAGTACGTGCCCGAACTGGCGCACCTATCCGACAAGGTCATCCACGCGCCCTGGCGGGCCGATGCGCAGACGCTGGCCGACGCCAACGTGACGCTCGGACGCGATTACCCGCAACCGGTAGTGGCCCACGACGTGGCGCGCAAGGAGACGCTGGCGAGATATGCGGTGGTCAAGACGCCGACGGTCTCATCCCGGCCTGCAGACAGCGACGATGAGGATTAACCCCCCGGTTTACCCCGATACGTGTTTACCCCGGTCAACTTTTTCCGTTATCGGCCGTTTATACGGTTATGGCACGTAAGAGGCCTGAGCTTCGGTATCGGTTCGCAACGTCGGGGGGCGTTAGTGGGCGTCAGGGAGGAAGCGGTAAAACAATAGCGATGTGCTCAAAATGCTCTGAAATGAGCAAGGGCAGGCCAAAACCACACGGGGAAGCTTGGATAAAATCCTTCGCCGCACAGACGGCAGCTTCGAACCACGGGGTTCGCGTTGAGCGAGTACCCGGAACGGCAGCGTTCCGGGTATTTTTTTATGCGTCGCCTGCGCGTCGACCTTGCCGATCCTTGGCCGTTACACATAGCACGATCCACACGGCCAGATTGAACGGCAGCGTGAAATACGGCCATCCGCGCGGGGTTAGCCAACCGCCCAGAATCACGCAAATCACTGCCGCGAGCGCGGCTCCGGCAAGCCGCATTGCGGGGCGGCGTCCGAAAACGCCAAGACCCAGCGCGGCGAGGAAAGCGTTGATGCCGACACCGCCTGCCTGAGCCGCCATCGACGGCCAACGCGAAGCCAGTACGACAAAAATCGCCCAGACCGCCGCCCCGGCAGCTAGCGCCCACACGGTCGCGCGGGCATTCCAGAGCGCCAGCAAGTACCAGGTCAGCAAGCCCAGCACCAGCGGTGCAACGAAGACGACCTGTCCCACGGAGCAGAACACGAAGCCCGGTGAGCCCACATCGCAAGCGAGCGTACCTATCCGCGGCGAGAGTTCGAGCCACGGCAACATGGCCCACGAAAGGGCCATGACAGCGACGAACGGCCCCGTCAGCGCGGGAAGTTGGCGTCGGGCGAGGGCGGCCGTTGCCATAACCGTCAGGGCGACACAAACGACCAGCCATGCGGCAAATATCGCATCCGGCTGCCACAGGGCGCCAAATGCAATCCCCGTCAGCGCGCCGTTGTAGCCGAACAAGCCTGCGTGACGTTGCGCATGTGGTAAGCGCATTGCGATGGCGACCCCGGATGCCGTGACGCTGGCAGTCAGTCCGGTCACGGCGGCGGCCGGATCCGAGAGGGCCAGTACTGCCAGCAGCAAAGCACCGATCCCGGCCGATGGAATGAAATAGATTTGAGCAAAGTTGGCCATCGTTCCACGCAGTTCGCTGATCAACCGATGCTGTTGGGCGATAGATGAGGGCGTGGTCATCGAAGAAGGCGATGCCGGAACGGACGATGGACGAGGCAGGGACATGAGGGTGACGATGGGTCGGGCGAGGCGGATGACCAGCGCGCGATTGACCACTGTCCGTCGCGTCATCGAGGACATGGCAGACATAGCGCGGCGCTGAGCCTAGGGCGGGAGGTTACGCCGAACCCCGATGGCCAGGCGCGCCGTCTCGTTATAGTCGGTATTGCAGATTTCGACGAGCTGAGGGACGCCTTGACCCGTTGGCCGCCGGAATGCAAAAAGCCCGCGCTTGATGGCGCGGGCTTTTGCGGACGACGGGAGAGTGGCTTACTTGCCGCTGCCCTTGGCTGGCTTCACTGCCCAGCTGTCCTTGAGCGAGACGATACGGTTGAACACCGGTTTGCCCGGGGCCGAATCGTGACGATCGGCCACGAAATAGCCGTGACGCTCGAACTGCACGCGGTCGTCCGGCGCAAAGCTCAGCATGCCCGGTTCGACATAGGCCTGCGTCACGCGCTTGGCGTTCGGGTTGAGGGCGTCGAGGAAGTTCTTTTCGCCAGCGTCCGGATTCGGATCGAGGAACAGACGGTCGTAGATGCGCACTTCCGCCGCCAGCGCGTGCGACGCACTGACCCAGTGGATGTTGCCCTTGACCTTATAGTTGTCTGCGCCCGGCGTGCCCGAACGGCTGTCTTCGAAGTAGTTGCAATGCACGGCCGTGACGTTGCCGTCTGCATCCGTGTCGAAGCCGGTGCACTCCACGACATAACCATAGCGCAGGCGCACCTTGTTACCCGGGAACAGACGGAAGAAGCCCTTGACCGGCTCCGCCTGGAAGTCCTCACGTTCGATCCACAGCTCGCGCGAGATGGGGAACGTGCGCATGCCGCGCTCCGGAAAGTGCGGGTGCACCGGGGCGTGGCAGTCTTCCTGCTGGCCTTCCGGATAGTTATCGATGATGAGCTTGAGCGGATCGAGCACGGCCGTGGCGCGCGGGGCCTTCGGATCGAGGTCGTCGCGCAGGGCTTGCTCGAGAATGCTCATGTCGATCCACGACGCCGACTTGGCCACGCCAATGCGGTCGCAGAACAATTGCAGGCTCTCGGGCGTGAAGCCACGGCGGCGCAGGCCGACAAGCGTCGGCATACGCGGATCGTCCCAGCCGTCGACGTATTTTTCGTCGACCAGTTGACGCAGCTTGCGCTTGCTCGTGATCGCGTACGTCAGTTGCAGACGGGCGAATTCGATCTGCTGCGGCGTGGGGCGCGAGAACATGCCCGCGTCAGCCAGCTCGCCGAGCACCCAGTCGTAGAACGGACGCTGATCTTCGAACTCCAGCGTACAGAGACTGTGCGTGATGTTCTCGATGGCGTCTTCGAGCGGGTGGGCGTACGTGTACATCGGGTAGATGCACCATGCGTCGCCCGTGCGGTGGTGATGTGCGTGGCGGATACGGTAGATGGCCGGATCGCGCAGGTTGATGTTCGGCGATGCCATGTCGATCTTCGCGCGCAGCACGTGCGTGCCGTCGGCGAATTCGCCCGCGCGCATGCGGCGGAACAGGTCCAGGTTTTCCTCGACCGTGCGATTGCGGAACGGCGAATCCTTACCCGGCTCCACAAGCGTGCCGCGGTTGGCGCGCATGTCGTCGGCGCTTTGGCTGTCGACGTAGGCGCTGCCACGCTGGATCAGGATCTCGGCAGCCTGATAAAGCTGCTCGAAGTAGTCGCTGGCGAAATAGAGGTGTTCCTTCTGCGGCGTCTGATAGCTGAAGCCGAGCCACTTGACCATATCGATGATCGAGTCGACGTATTCGGTCTCTTCCTTCTCGGGATTGGTGTCGTCAAAGCGCAGGTGGCACACGCCACCGTAATCACGCGCCATGCCGAAGTTCACGCAGATAGCCTTGGCGTGACCGATGTGCAGATAGCCGTTGGGCTCCGGCGGGAAGCGCGTTTCCACGCGCTGGCCCCATTTGCCCGAGCGGTTGTCGTCGTCAATGATGTTGCGGATGAAATTGGATGCCGCGTTCAGCTCTGTGCTCATGCCTGTCCAGTGTTCGGAGTTTGGCGAATATTCTACCGTACCGCATTGCACCACGGGCGAGCGTCTGATCGGGCGTCGACGCGGCATCACACCGTGATGCCGGTCGTCGTGGTTCACATTCGATGGATCCGGGACCGCGCAGGGCCTCGATCAGGTCGTCTGCACCGTGCTGCGCTGGATCGGCCAGTTGGCGTACGACAGAAGCCACAGAGAGACGACGTTTACGACCGGAATGAACGCCAGCACGGTGAACCAGGGGGAGAAGCCTAGCCGGGTGAGAATCCGCCATACGGGGAAGCCGATGAGCACGATGCTGACGAGCAGAGCAAGCAAGCCTGACGAGTTAGCCATGAGATGTCTCCCGAAGCGCCCCACCCATTGCAGGGCGTACCGGCAGTATAGGCAGACGGGCTGGGAGCGTTGCCCGGCTTCCCAACGGTTCCCGGATTGTGTCCTATCCTGAAAACACTGCCGGTTGCGCCGGTGGGGCTAATTGCGCCAATTGTGCCAAACGCGCTTCGGTCCCCCTCATGGGAGGAAGTCATGGAACTGCATCTCAGCTCGCATCGCTATACGCACCGCTCGCCGGACTGGGCGGCGGCCGCCGTCGCCGGCTTTGTCGCCTGCGCTTTCTTTTCTGCCGTCGAAATGCTCATGGTGCTGCTCGTCTCGGGGCAGAGCCCGTGGGTGCCACCCCGCATGGTGGCCGCCATCGTGCTTGGCCCCGGCATCCTGTCGCAGCCTGCAACGTTCGATGTGTCGATCGTGGCCATGGCGCTGATGGTGCATGCCGCCATCGGTGTCGTGCTCGGCGTGGTCCTGGGGGCCATCATTGCGCCATTCCGGCTGGATTCGGATGTCGTCACGGTGTCGATTGCCGGTGGCGTGTTCGGACTGGTTGTGTACCTCGTCAATTTCTACGTCATGACGCAGATGTTCCCATGGTTCACCGAGTCGCGTGGCTGGACGATGCTGGCGGGACACATCATCTTCGGTGCCTTCGCGGGGTATATGTACTGGGTGCTGCGTCAGATGGAGGAGCGCGCAGAGACTGCCTGAGAGCTTCATGAATGCCCCGCAAACCCTTGAGGGACGGGGCAGTGACCTGACCGGTGGCGGCCCGCGCGTTGCGCCGTCGGCCCGTCAATATGTCAGGCGAACTCACTTTAGTGCCAATAACAGATTTTTCTGTTATGATGCGCCAACTGCATTCGTGTGTCCGTCATCTTCGGAAGTGCTGAAGGCAGTCTCCCGTGGCATGAAGCGCCCGGCAGGTGTTACACCCGTCCGGTACGATCAGCCAATGTGTGGCACGAAAATCACTACAGATGTGCCGCACGATGTGCCGACACATGTCACCTTGAACGCTTAGACGTTCACGCCGCCGTTACGACAAAACGGCTGGCCATCGATCCCCGAAACAGGAAGTCGTACAGAACACCCGAAATGCGCCTTTCGTGCGCATGGCGGATCGCACCCGGTCTTTTGCCGTGCGCGATGTTCAGCAGCGTCGTCTGTCGTATGTCAGTCATGCTTATGTCGCATTACCGTCATATTGGGCAGATAGGCTGCGTGCACTTCACGGAAACATTTGTGCGAAATTGCACTCTCATCACCGTAAGCCGATTCGAGAGGGATAGTTATTAGTCAAATTTTTTGCAGTAAAGAAGGATACAAAATGAAAACATCGCAATACCAAGAATTCCAGTACCGCGTCCATGCAGTCGAGCGAGACAACGCCCGTTGGGACGCGTTCTACGAGATTCACCGCCCGACACAGCGCGGCATGGAAAAAGTGGGTGCCTATCAGGTTCAGAGCGCCTACGGTTTTGCCACGCAAGGTAACGCCCTCGACGACGCCGAGCGCAATGCTCGCGCGGATATTGAACAGGGCATCGTCTACTACCAATAAGGTCTACGGTCGCTTCCACATTCCCTCGTCCCGATTTTTCCCCATATCTGATGTGCGCGATGCTGGCATCGCCGCTTTGCGACGGTGCTATAGTCCGGCCTTTCGCACTGCAATGGCTGGAGAGTCGGGAATGGAATGGATGTGCAAGTCGTTCGATGAACTGGGCAGCGCGCTGCTTTACCGAATCCTCGCCGCACGCAACGCGGTATTCGTGGTCGAGCAGAAGTGCCCATATCAGGACATCGACGGTCGCGATCCGTACAGTCTGCATCTGGTCGCGCAAGTGCGCGACAGCGCGAAGCCGGCAAGCGACCTGCGAATCGCAGCGTATTTGCGACTTCTGCCGCCGGGGTTGGCCTATGACGAAGCGTCGATCGGACGCGTGATCACGTCCGCTTCGCATCGGGGCACTGGTCTCGGTCGCGAGCTGCTGGCGCGGGCGGTGGCGATTGCCGAAGCGCAATGGCCGGTCGCTGCGGTGCGCATCGGCGCGCAGGCTCATCTCGAGGCGTTTTATGGCGGGTTCGGCTTCGTCAAGGCGAGTGAGCCGTATGACGAAGACGGCATCATGCACATCGAAATGGTGCGCCCCGCAGTGCAGCCGCAGTAGTGGCCGACAGCGCGTTTGCGGATCGCGCAATCGTACGCTGAGCGAAGCAGCAAAATGCAATATCGGCCGGGCCATCGTGCCCGGCACTACAATATCTCCCACCGTAGTTCACGCGTTTCCCGACACATGGCCTTGTATTCCATCACCGGCGCCCAATTGGCGTTCGGTCACCTGGCATTGCTCGACAATGCCGATTTTTCGCTCGAAGCCGGTGAGCGCGTCGGGCTTATCGGACGCAATGGCGCCGGTAAGTCCTCGCTGCTCAAGATCGTGGCGGGCATTACCGCGCCTGACGATGGCCTGGTAGCTCGTCAGGCCGGTTTGCACACCGTCTACGTGCAACAGGAGCCCGAGTTCGATCCCGAGCAATCCGTGTTCGATGCCGTGGCGCTCGGCCTTGGCGACTCGCACGTGTTGCTCTCCGAGTACGACCGCACCGCAGAAGCGTTGTCGGTGGCACCGGAAGGCGCGGAACACGACGAACTGCTCGCCCGCCTGAACAGCTTGCAATCGTCGCTGGATGCCGCGGATGCGTGGCAACTGAAGACTCGCGTGGAGACGACGATCGCGCAGCTCGGACTCGACGGCCATGCGCGTGTGGGTGCGCTGTCCGGCGGGATGCAAAAACGCGTCTCGCTCGCACAGGCATGGGTTGCCAAACCCGACGTGCTGCTCCTCGACGAACCGACCAACCACCTCGATTTCGACGCCATCCGCTGGCTCGAGGAATTACTCGTCGGCTATCGCGGTGCGCTACTGTTCATCACCCACGATCGGAGCTTCCTCGACCGCGTGGCCACACGCATCGTCGAACTCGATCGCGGGCGTTTGCTCTCCTATCCCGGAAACTTCACGCAGTATCAGGAACGCAAGGCCGAGCAGCTTGAAATCGAGCGCGTAGAGAATGCGAAGTTCGACAAGCTGCTCGCGCAGGAAGAGGTGTGGATCCGTAAGGGCGTTGAGGCTCGCCGCACGCGCAGCGTGTCACGTATCGAGCGTCTGAAGACGATGCGCAACGAGCGCGCGGAACGTCGTGAGCAGCAGGGTAACGTGCGCATGGACGTGGCGCAGGCCGAGAAGTCCGGCAAGATCGTGGCCGAACTCACTAACGTGACGAAGGCGTACGGTGGACGCACTATCGTGCGTGACTTCTCGGCGACTCTCATGCGCGGCGACAAGGTCGGCCTGGTCGGCCCGAACGGCGTGGGCAAGACGACGATGCTCAAGCTGATCCTTGGCGAAATCACGCCGGACAGCGGGCAAATTCGCGTCGGCACGAACCTCCAGGTCGCGTACTTCGATCAGATGCGCGCGCAGCTCGATCCCGAACGCAGTCTGCTCGATACCATCAGCCCGGGCAGCGACTGGATCGAAATCAATGGCGCGCGCAAGCACGTCATGAGCTATCTCGGCGACTTCCTTTTCTCACCCGAGCGCGCACGCTCTCCGGTGAAATCGCTGTCGGGCGGCGAGCGAAATCGTTTGTTGCTGGCCCGTTTGTTTGCGCGTCCGGCCAATGTGCTGGTGCTTGACGAACCGACCAACGACCTCGACATCCCGACGCTCGAACTGCTCGAAGAACTGCTGGAGGAATACTCCGGCACCGTGTTCCTTGTGAGCCACGACCGGACGTTCCTCGACAACGTGGTGACATCGGTGATTGCGGCCGAAGGCGACGGCAACTGGCGCGAATACGTGGGCGGTTTCACCGACTGGCAAGTACAGAGCGAACGCTCGGCGGCACTCGCTGCGCAGCGTGCACCGGCGGACGAAGCACCGAAGGAATCGGTGGCAGCGCCCAAGCGCGGCACCAACCGTACCGTCAAGCTCAGCTACAAGGAGCAGCGTGAACTGGACGGATTGCCTGAGCGCATTGCCTCGCTGGAAAACGAGCAGAAGGACGCCGCGGCGAAGATCGAAGACGGTTCGATCTTTGTGAAAGATCCGGCTGCGGGTGCGGCGCTGTCCGAACGTTTCGAGGCGATTGAACTGGAATTGCTCGAAGCGCTCGAACGCTGGGAAGTGCTTGAAGCCAAGCAGCGCGGCGAGAACGCGTGAGCACGCTCCCGTTGTAACGACGTCGTAGGCGGCCGGTTTTCCGGCCGCGTTTCATTGGGCCAATGGTCCATGTCATTCGGGTGCAGTGCGAGTGACAGTACAATAGGCCGCGATTCATCGGGCGCGATGGGCCTGCCGTGCGTCGGCAGGCATCGCGCGCAACCGAAGTGCCCATTATGTGGGCGCCGCAACACAAGTCGTTGATCCGGCGTCACTTTTGTCATGTGTTAATGGGTTTTCCCCGTGGTTGTCCACAGGAAATGTGGATAAGCGCCGGGCGTCGTACCCCAATTCAGTCACGCTATGTCGAAAAAAAATACGCCTGCCCAGTACAGCGAAGCGTCCATCAAGGTCCTGAAGGGCCTTGAGCCGGTCAAGCAGCGCCCGGGCATGTACACCCGCACCGAGAATCCGCTGCACATCATTCAGGAAGTCATCGACAACGCTTCGGACGAAGCGCTGGGCGGTTACGGCAAGCAGATTCTCGTCACCCTGAACAAGGACGGTTCGGTCAGCGTCGAGGACGACGGCCGTGGCATTCCTGTCGGCATTCACCCGGAAGAGGGTGTGCCGGTGGTCGAAATCGTGTTCACGCGCCTGCACGCAGGCGGCAAGTTCGATAAGGCCGCTGGCGGCGCCTATACCTTCTCCGGTGGCTTGCACGGCGTTGGCGTGTCGGTGACGAACGCCCTGGCGACCCGGCTGGCCGTGACCGTCTGGCGCGACGGTCAGGTCTCGGAACTCGAATTCGCTGACGGCGGCAACGTCAACGTGGCGCTTCACTCGCGTGCGTCGCAACGCGGCGAGAAGAAGAGCGGCACGCGCGTGACCGTCTGGCCGGATGCCAAGTACTTCGACAGCCCGGCGTTGCCGCTGGGTGAGCTGCAACGTCTGCTGCGCTCGAAGGCGGTGTTGCTGCCGGGCGTGCGCGTCACGCTGCGTCAGGAAAAGAACGGCGAAGAACAGACGTGGTTCTATGAGCACGGCCTGCGTGGCTATCTCGTCGAATCGCTGGGCGGTGCAGAGCCGCTGATTCCGCTCTTCGAGGGCGAGCGCTTTGCCGAGGGCGATGAAGACAGCTTCGCCGAAGGCGAAGGCGCTGCGTGGGTTGTGGCCTGGACGGAAGATGGCGCGCAGGTCCGCGAGTCCTACGTCAACCTGATTCCCACGCCCGCCGGCGGCACCCACGAATCGGGGCTGCGTGAAGGCTTGTTCCAGGCGGTGCGCGGCTTCATCGAGTTGCACAACCTTCAGCCCAAGGGCGTGAAGTTGCTGCCCGAAGATGTGTTCTCTCGCGTGTCGTTTGTGCTCTCCGCGAAGGTGCTCGATCCGCAGTTCCAGGGGCAGATCAAGGAGCGTCTGAACAGTCGCGACGCCGTGCGACTCGTGTCGTCGTTCACGCGCCCTGCGCTGGAGCTGTGGCTCAACCATCACGTCGAGCATGGCAAGAAGCTCGCCGAGCTTGTGATTCGTCAGGCACAGGCCCGTACCCGTGCCGGCCAGAAGATTGAAAAGAAGAAGAGTTCGGGCGTGGCCGTTTTGCCGGGCAAGCTGACCGATTGCGAGACCGAAGACATCACCCGCAACGAACTGTTCCTGGTCGAGGGCGACTCGGCGGGCGGCTCGGCGAAGATGGGCCGCGACAAGGAGTTTCAGGCGATTCTGCCGCTGCGCGGCAAGGTCCTCAATACGTGGGAGACCGAGCGCGATCGCCTGTTCGCCAACAATGAAGTGCACGACATCGCGGTGGCGATCGGCGTCGACCCGCACGGTGCGAACGACACGCCCGATCTATCCAATCTGCGTTACGGCAAGATCTGTATCCTCTCCGATGCCGACGTTGACGGTTCGCACATTCAGGTGCTGTTGCTGACGTTGTTCTTCCGTCACTTCCCGCAACTCATCGCTACGGGGCACGTGTACGTGGCGCGTCCGCCGCTGTATCGCGTCGATGCGCCTGCGCGCGGCAAGAAGCCGGCTCAGAAGCTATACGCGCTGGACGAAGGCGAACTCGAAGCCATTCTCGACAAGCTGCGCAAGGACGGCGTGCGCGAAACCGCATGGTCCATCAGCCGCTTCAAGGGCCTGGGCGAAATGAGTGCCGGACAGCTTTGGGAAACGACGATGAATCCCGACACGCGGCGTCTGAGCCCGGTGGCGCTCGGCCATCTGGATTTCGACACGACCGTGGCACGCATGAACATGCTCATGGGCAAGGGCGAGGCGGCGCAGCGCCGTAGCTGGCTTGAAGCCAAGGGCAACGAAGTGGAAGCCGACATCTGAGCCTGACCTCACAGGAAGGACGGTAGGCACGGCGTCGGCATTGCAGGTGCAGCACTTGAAGCTGTAGCGAAGTCGCGCTCACGCAGGGCAAACCAGCGTGAGCGCTCACATAGTGGGATAATCCCTCCTTCACCCTTCCGGGAGTCGCGTTATGTTGCGTTCTATGCGTTGCATTTTCGTGCCGATGTTGCTTGCCAGTGCAAGCGCTACCGTATTGGCACAGTCGGCCCAGCCGCGCGTCTTCTTCGTTGCCCCTGCGGACGGCGCAACGGTGTCCAATCCGGTAAAGGTCCAGTTCGGCGTCGAAGGCATGGCGATCAAACCGGCAGGCGAGGTGTCGCCCAATACCGGTCATCACCATCTCATCATCGACGGCGATTCGATTCCGGCAGGTCAGGTCGTTCCTACCGACGACAGCCACCTGCATTTCGGCAAAGGTCAGACCGAAACGAGCGTCAATCTGACGCCGGGCGATCACACGTTGACGATGCAATTTGCCGACGGTGCCCATCGCTCGTACGGTCCGGCCATGAGCCAGACGATCAAGGTGCATGTCAAAGGTCAGCAATAATCTAGTTTCTACGGTGCAATGCCTCCAGGCGCTGCGCCGAAAGTTCTCTCTGCGGCAACTCGCAGGGCCTGCGCTGGCAGCCGCGCTGCTTGTCGCGACACCTCTCGCGCACGCCGAACTCTACGGCTACGTCGACGAGAACGGTGTCGCGCATCTCGCGGCACGCAAGCTCGATGGCCGCTATCGGCTCGTGGTGGGTAATGGTGGCAACGTCGACCTGCGCGCGCAGCAGCAGGGTGCGGTCGTCACCGGTGCAGACCGCTCGCGTCTGTACGATGCACTGGCCCGACATCCAAATCTGAAAAAACTCGCACCCGTCATCACGCAGGCAGCGCAGAAGTTTCATGTCGATGCTGCCTTGCTCAAAGCGGTCATCGCGGCCGAGTCGGGGTTCGATAGTGATGCGGTATCGCCCAAAGGAGCGGTCGGTCTGATGCAGGTGCTGCCGACGACCGGGGAGCGTTACGGCTTGCGGGCCGATGCGCGCCGCACCGTCGCCGACAAACTCACCGATCCGCGCACCAATGTGCTGACAGGTGCCCGTTATCTGCGTGATCTGCAAGCGCGTTATCCTGATCGTCTCGAACTGGTGCTCGCCTCGTATAACGCGGGTGAGGGGGCCGTGGCACGTCACGCCGACCAGATTCCGCCATATGCAGAGACGCGCGATTACGTCGCTGCCGTGCTTGAACTCTATCGACGCTTCAACCCGGAGGGGGGCGACGCCACGCCGGGTAATGGTGTGATCCGCGCGAGCGGGGGCGGCGGGAGGATTGGCAACGCGCGCGTCAACGGATCGCGCGACGGCCGCATTCACGTCATTCTGGGCGCGCCGCAGGGCCTGCCTGTCGTGCCTGCTACCATGCCGAACGCGTCGATGCGTGATTCGGCTGCGTCGACACTGTCCTCGCCGCCCGCTACGGACTGAGGCATCGGCTAACGCCGCTTGGCGGCGTCTTCGGAATCGCCTCCGAAGTCCCGCGTGTCTTCCGGTGGTCGGCTCAGAATTCTCCGAAATCCGTACGGAGTTCCGGCAATTTCGACAGCCGTCGCTCCGAAATCACGTCTCGCTTTGCCATTCGGACGCGTTTTTGCCGAAATGTGCCGGTGAGCTTGGTATGATCTCGCGGTCAACGTCCACCCGAACTCTCGTCAAACGTTCGCAGCAAACCCACAGGTTTTATGGAACAAGTAGAAGATCTCTTTACGCAACCGTCGGATGACGACACGCTAACGCTCGGCGCGTATGCCGAGCGCGCTTATTTGGACTACGCGATCAGCGTGGTCAAGGGCCGGGCACTACCTGACGTCTGCGACGGCCAGAAGCCGGTGCAGCGCCGCATTCTGTTCGCGATGAACGAAATGGGTCTTGCGGCCGATGCCAAGCCGGTCAAGTCGGCGCGCGTCGTCGGCGACGTGCTCGGCAAATTCCACCCGCACGGAGACCAATCCGCGTACGACGCGCTGGTGCGTCTCGCGCAGGACTTCTCGATGCGCTATCCGCTCATCGACGGTCAGGGCAATTTCGGCTCGCGCGACGGCGACGGCGCTGCGGCCATGCGTTACACAGAAGCCCGTCTGACGCCGATCGCCAAGCTGCTGCTTGATGAAATCGATGCAGGCACCGTCGACTTCGTGCCGAACTACGATGGTTCGACCGAAGAGCCGCGTCTGCTGCCGGCGCGCTTGCCGTTCGTATTGCTCAACGGCGCGTCGGGCATTGCCGTAGGTCTCGCGACGGAAATTCCGTCGCACAACCTGCGCGAGGTGGCTTCGGCGGCTGTGGCGTTGATCCGCAATCCCAAGATGGACGACGCTGAGTTGATGACTCACGTGCAGGGACCGGATTTCCCCGGCGGCGGGCAACTGATTTCAAGCGCAGCCGAGATTCGCGCCGCGTATGAGAGCGGACGCGGCAGCCTCAAGATGCGCGCGCGCTGGAAGATCGAAGAAATGGCGCGCGGCCAGTGGCAGGCGGTGGTGTATGAACTGCCGCCGAATACGTCGGGCCAGAAGGTACTCGAAGAAATTGAGGAGCTGACCAACCCGAAGGTCAAACTCGGCAAGAAGTCGCTCACGCCTGAGCAACAGAACCTCAAGCAGTCGATGCTGGCCATGCTCGACGCCGTGCGCGACGAGTCCGGTAAAGACGCACCCGTGCGTCTGGTGTTCGAACCGAAGTCGAGCCGCATCGATCAGCAGGAATTCATCACGATGCTGCTCGCGCATACGAGCCTGGAGTCGAGCGCATCGGTGAACCTCGTGATGGTGGGCGCCGACGGCCGTCCGGGCCAGAAGTCGCTGCGCGACATCATCACCGAGTGGATCGGCTTCCGTTTCGAGACGGTCACGCGTCGCACGCGTCACCGTCTGGGCAAGGTCGACGACCGTATCCATATTCTCGAAGGCCGGATGATCGTCTTCCTGAATATCGACGAAGTCATTCGCATCATTCGCGAGTCCGACGAGCCGAAGGCCGCGCTAATGAGCGCGTTCAAGCTGAGCGAGCGGCAGGCAGAAGACATTCTGGAAATTCGTCTGCGTCAGTTGGCGCGTCTGGAAGCGATCAAGATCGAGCAGGAACTGACGTCGTTGCGCGACGAGAAGGCAAAGCTCGAAGATCTGCTCGCCAACGAAAGCACGATGAAGCGTCTGATCATCAGGGAAATCGAGACCGACGCGAAGCAATTCGGCGACGATCGTCGCACGCTGATTCAGGAAGAGAAGCGTGCGGTCGCGGAAGCCCGCGTGGTTGATGAGCCGGTGACGGTCGTGGTGTCGGCCAAGGGCTGGGTGCGTGCGCTCAAGGGTCATGGACTTGACGCGCAAGGTTTCTCGTTCAAGCAGGGCGACGCCTTGTATGGCGCGTTCGAATGCCGCACCGTCGACCCGCTGATCGCGTGGGGTAGCAACGGGCGCGTTTATTCGGTGGCCGTGGCCCAGTTGCCGGGCGGCCGTGGCGACGGTGTGCCGCTGACGTCGCTCATCGAACTGGAGTCGGGTTCTCGCTTGCTGCACTACTACGCGGCGTCCGGTGACCAGCCGCTGCTGCTCGCGACGTCGTCCGGCTTTGGTTTCACGACCAAGCTCGGCGATATGGTGAGCCGTGTGAAGGCAGGCAAGTCGTTCATGACCATCGACGACGGGGCTGAGCCGCTCGCACCGACGCCGATCTGGCAAGGCGCCAGTGCGGTCGCGTGTCTGTCGAGCGACGGGCGTCTGCTCGTGTTCGGCATGGACGAAATGAAGGCGCTGACGGGCGGTGGACGCGGCGTGACGTTGATCGGTCTCGAAGCCAAGCAGACGCTGGTGTCGGCCGTGCCGATCAGTGAGGCAGGCGTGACGGTGTACGGCGAAGTACGCGGCGGCAAGATTCAGTCCGAGACGCTGTCGGGCGCATCACTCGCGCCGAATATCGGCAAGCGTGCGCGCAAGGGTCGCTTGCCGAATGTGAAGTTTGCGACGTTCAAACCGCGTTCGCTCGAGCCGGTGTTGCCGGCCGCGCCGAAGGCATCCTGACGGAGTCCCACATGAGCGTTTACGCCTTCAGTCTGTTCCTGCATCTGGTCAGCGTGGCCGTCTGGATTGGTGGGATGTTTTTTGCGCTGGCATGTCTGCGGCCTGCATCGTCGGAGCTGTCGCCGCAGCAGCGTCTGCCGTTGTGGGAGGCGGCGCTCACACGGTTCTTCACGTGGGTGGGCGTTGCCATCGTGCTGATCCTGCTGTCCGGCGGGCACATGATGATGGGCATGGGCGGTTTGCATGCCCGCTGGCCTGTGCATGCTATGGCGGGGATCGGCGTGCTGATGATGCTCGTCTTCGGTCACATTCGCTTTGGACTGTTCCCGCGTTTGCAACGGGCGGTGCAGGCGCAGTCGTGGCCGGACGGCGCGGCGGCCGTCAACGGTATTCGTCGTCTCGTGATTCTGAATCTCGTGCTGGGGATCGTTGTGATCGGACTGGCAGCATCGCTTCGCGGCTGACAGCTGTGATCGTGTGATCGCAGCGACTCACATTGGCCGGGTTTCGTCGTTGACGGTCCCGGCCACCTCATGACACAGGGCGACGAACGCTTGCACGAGCGGGCTGTTGTCGTCGCGGCGCTTGCCAAGTAGCAGCGCAGAGTGCGCATCCGGTTCGCTGAAGTCCATGAAATGCGCGCCTTCGATCTGAATGCACCGCACGGCGGCTGGTAGCACGGCAACGCCCAATCCACTTGCCGCGAGGGCGACGATGGTCGTCGACTCGCGCGCCTCCTGAACGACACGCGGAGTAAAACCCGCGCGCTCGCACATCCTCCGAATCTGCCCATCGACCGCCGTACCCACGCCGTTGGGATGCATGATGAACGCTTCGTTGGCCAGATCGGCAATCGACACGCTGGCGTGCTTTGCCAGCGCATGCCCCTGATGTAGAACGACGACCAGCGCCTCGTCGATCAACGTCTCGAAACTGAGTCCCGTCACCGGTGGCGCGTTCTCTGCCTGACGGAGTAAACCGATGTCCAGCGTCCGTTCGATGAGGGCTTCCCGTTGGTGTTCCGACGGTGCCTCACTGAGCGTCAGCGTCACGCGCGGATAACGCTGACGGTAGGTCGTCAGTACGCGTTTCATCAGGTTAGTCATGGGCGCCGAGGTCGTGAACGCGATCCGCAACTCCCCGGCATCGAGCCCGGCGATTTGCTGCACTTCGAGACGAGCTGCTTCGGCATCGGCAAGAATCTGGCGTGCACGCACAAGAAACGCGCGTCCGGCCGGTGTCAGAAAGACGCGTCGTTGCGAGCGCTCGAAGAGCGGCACGCCCAATTCATCCTCAAGCGCGCGGATCTGCATCGACAGCGGTGGCTGCCCGATGTTAAGGCGCTGCGCGGCCCGGCTGAAATGCAGTTCCTCGGCGACAGTCACGAAGTAGCGAAGGTGACGCAGTTCCATTCCTCAGTCCTAGATTGATCTGTTTTATATATGGAAATAAGGCTTAAATATATATTGGACGCGAGGTAACGGCAAACCTATCATTCGTCCTATACATTTCACCCTTGGTTCGCGCGAGGCGAGCCAGCGTCATGGCATCAACCAACTCCCTACCTTTGTCTTCCCGCGGTGCGTCCGCCGCTAGTGCGTCTGCCCCGAAGCTACCGGCGGGCGTTGCGCGCGGCACGCGCGAATACGCCGTCATCAGCCGCGCCCTGTTCTTCGGTGGTTTTTCGACGTTCGCACAGCTTTACTGCATGCAATCGCTGCTGCCCTTGCTGACGACCACGTTCGGCATTAGCCCGGCGCAGGCCAGTTGGTCCGTATCTGCGGCCACGATGATGATGGCGCTCGGTTTGCTCGTGACGTGTGTCGCGGCCGATCGCGTGAGCCGTAAGCGGATGATGACGATTGCGTTGCTCAGTTCTTCCGTCCTGACGCTGGCCAGCGCATTCTCGACGAACTTCGAGACCATCGTGATTCTGGCGGCGCTCAAGGGGCTGGCCTTGTCCGGACTACCGGCAATCGCCATGGCGTATCTGAGCGAGGAAATCGATCAGCGCTCGCTCGGCATGTCGATGGGGCTCTATATTGGCGGCAACATCCTTGGCGGGATGGCCGGTCGAGTGATGGCGGCGTTTGTTGCTGACATGTTCTCGTGGCGCGTGTCGGTGGGTTTGATCGGGCTCGTCTGCCTCGCCATGGGCCTTGAGTTTGCCCGGAGCCTGCCGCATTCGCGTCGCTTTACCCCGCGTCATATGACGGTGCGCGAAGCGCTCGGGCATGCACGCCGACATCTGAGTGACCCGGCGTTGCTCGGTCTGTACCTTTTCGCGGGCCTGATGATGGGCAGTTTCGTCAGCGTCTACAACTATCTCGGGTTCTACTTGTCGGCGCCGCCGTTTCATCTGCCGCATGCGGCCATCGGCGCGATTTTCACGATGTACCTGATCGGCGTCGTGGGTTCGTTCATCGCAGGGCCGCTGTCGGATCGCGTGGGACGCCCCCGTCTATTGTGGGCGCTCGTTGCACTGGCGATGGTGGGGCTATTCGCGATGCTCGCGTCGCAAGTGTCCGGGGTGGTGATCGGTCTGGCGATCTTCACGTTCGGCTTCTTCGGTGCGCACACCGTGGCCAGTAGCTGGGTCGGGCGACGTGCTACAGAAGGGCGGGCGATAGCGTCCGCGTTGTACCTGTTCTTCTACTATCTGGGGTCTAGCCTACTGGGCAGCTTCTCGGGCGTCATGCTGAAGTCGCATGGCTGGCATGGCGTGGTCGCGTTGCTGTCGGTGGCCGTGGTGCTGTCGCTGGGCGTGGCGATTGCCATGCGCCGCGCGTACGGCAACGGCAAGCCATCCGCCGTCGCTTAGCCGATTTCGTTTCACCCGCATCCCCAAAAAACAACAGCCACCCTCGGGTGGCTGTTGTCGTTTTCGACGCAAGTGACCGCGAACGTCGGCTAGGCCGCAATTTGCACCACGCAGATTCGCGTGATGCAAACGATCACCCACGTACGCAGCGTGCCGTCAGGCAAGTTCGGCGATCAGTTCGATTTCGACGCACGCGCCCAGCGGAATCTGCGCCACGCCGAAGGCCGAGCGGGCGTGCTTGCCTGCGTCGCCGAAGACTTCGCCGAACAGTTCCGATGCACCGTTCGTCACCAGATGCTGCTCGGTGAATTCCTGCGTCGAGTTGACGAGGCTCATCAGCTTCACAATGCGCTTGACCTTGTTCAGGTCGCCCGTGTGGGCGTGCAACGTGGCGATCAGTTCGATGGCGGCGGCTCGCGCCGCAGCCTTGCCGTCTTCGACGCTGACGTCCTGACCGAGCTTGCCGGTCCAGATCTTGCCGTCCTTCTTGGGCAGGTGGCCCGAGAGGAACACGGTGTTGCCGGTCTGGGCGGCCATCACGTACGCGGCGGCGGGGGTGGCGGACGACGGCAGCTCGATACCCAATTGCTTCAGTTTGTCGTAGACGGACATGTACGGCTTCCTTGCAAATTCGTTAATGGTTCAAATCACGGATCATCGAATCCGATGACGGATCAGGCGGCGCGTCGCGTGAGCGCGTCGGCAATCAGCGCGCCAAGACGCGCGACACCGATTTCGATTTTCTCGGGCGGCACCGTGACGAATGACAGTCGAAGCGTATTCGATTGCGGCGTCCCCACATAGAAGGGCGCGCCGGGCACGAACGCGACATTCTGTGCGATCGCTTTTTCCAGCAACTGCATGGTGTCGATGCCTGCGGGCAATGTCAACCAGATGAACATGCCGCCTGCGGGCGTGGTCCATGTGGCGTCGGCTGGCATGTGCTTCTTCAGCGAAGCGAGCATGGCCTGCGCCTGTGCGGCGTAGAGCGTGCGAATCGACGGGATGTGCGTGTCGAGAAAGCCATCCTTGACCACTTCGTATGCGATGCGTTGCGTCAGGCTGGGCGTATGCAGATCGGCGGCCTGCTTGGCCTGCACGAGCTTGGCGATCACCGCCTTCGGGCCGATGATGAAACCGAGTCGCAACCCGGGCGCGAGCACCTTGGAGAACGATCCCATGTACAGCACATGCTCTGGCGCGAGCGACATGAGGCTCGGCAAACGCTGGCCTTCGTAGTCGAGTTCGCCATAGGGATCATCTTCGATGATGGCCAGGCCGTCACGTTTGGCGATGGTGGCCAGCGCCTCGCGGCGTGCCATCGGCAGACGTCGTCCCGTCGGGTTCTGGAAGTTCGGCATGGCGTACAGGAAGCGCGCGCCTGCCACCAGTTCCGGCGTCAGTGCCTCGGGCAGCAGGCCGTGATCGTCTGTCGGCACCGGTACGTACTTCGGTGCGAACAGCGAAAACGATTGCAGTGCGCCCAGATAGCTCGGTGCCTCGACAAGGACGCGGCTGCCCTCGTCGATGAAGATCTTGCCGATCAGATCGAGACCTTGCTGCGAGCCGGTGGTGATCAGTACGTTCTCAGGCGCAACCGTCAGGCCGTCGCGTGAGTAGCGCTTGGCGACCCATTCGCGCAGGGGCGCGAAGCCTTCTGTCGCACTGTATTGCAGCGCCGCTTGCGGCGATTCAGTCAGGACGCGATCAGCGGCGGCCCGCATTTGTGCGACGGGAAACGTGGCGGGCGAGGGCAGGCCGCCAGCAAAGGAAATGACGTCCGGGCGCTCGGTTACCTTGAGAATCTCGCGAATGGCCGAGCTGGTCAGATTGCGGGCGCGTTCGGAATATTGCCAATCGTGCATGATGGTCTCGCTTTGAGAGTGCGGCCTTTTCTGAGCGGCCGCGAGTATCGAGCGTTGCGGGTGCCGGGCGCGTGAAGGCAGGCGCAACGTCAGGGGGCTGACCCATCGCGGCGCAGGGATCGCATGCGCCGCGACGTGTCGTCAGACCGGTTTGCCCGTGAGTCGCGAGGCGCCGATCTTCATGTTTTTGCCGAGTGCGATGGTCAGTACGACACCGGCGGCAAACAGCCAGGTGACCGCATCGACTTGTTCGCCGAAAAAGAGCGCGGACAACGCAATCGTGAAGAAAATCTGAAGCAATTGTACTTGGCCCACGCGCGCGATTCCGCCCATGGCGAGACCGGCATACCAGGCGAAGAAGCCGATGAACTGCGAGAAGAGGGTGACGTAGGCGAACGCGCCCCAGGCTTTGCCGCTCACAGGCCACGGCTGCTGCCACGCGAGCCAGCCGACCGGCACCAGCAACACCGGTGCGCAGACGACGAGTGCCCAGCAGATCACTTGCCAGCCGCCCATGTCGCGCGCGAGCTTGCCGCCCTCTGCATAACCCAGCGCGCCAATGACGACGGCCAGCAGCATCAGTCCGTCCGCTGCATGCAGGCTACCGCCACCGGCACGAAGCGCGAAGGCAATGACGAGGGCGCTGCCGAGCAGGGCAAACACCCAGAAGCCACGCGAAGGACGTTCGCCACCCAGCCAATAAGCGTAGATCGCGACGAAGAAGGGCTGCAGGCCGTTGACCACCGCCCCGTGGGACGCGGGGATGGTTTTCATGGCCCACGCCGAGAAAACGGGGAAGGCGATGATCACGCCGAGCGACGTGATGGCCAGACTCTTGACCTGCGGCCACGTCGGCCACGGTTCCTTGCGCCACCAGAGCAGCGCGCCCGCGAAGACGGCCGCAACCAGCGCGCGTCCCAGTCCGTTGAGCAGCGGATTGACTTCCGCCACGACGATGCGCGTCATGGGCAACGTCAGACTGAAGATGAGCACGCCGATCAATCCGATCAGCATGCCCCGGGATTCGCGCGAATTCATGGTGTCGCCTCGTGGTTCTCTGTTTCTATGTTGTCCGCCCGCCATGCACTGTGCCGGGCGTTGGGATCGGTCGCGGCCTAACGCAAGGTGCGCGGGCCGTTGGGGGTTTCGATTTCTGCGGCGAGCGACGGCTCGACCAGCGTCGCTTCGACGTTGACGAGGGCATCGGCACCCAACCACTGCAATTGTTCTGCGATCACCGTCGCCTGCGGATGGAACCCCCGCAGCGTGATGATGGCGCAATCCGCGGGCGGCAACGCATCTGCCGGATGTTGAGGCGAATCCCACTGGATCAGCGTAGGCAGCAGACCCTGCCCCGCGCCTTGCCACGACGGCAGACTACCGTCGTCGGGCACCCCGATCTGCCAGGTCAGTGCGCCGCGCTGCATCGCAATCGCGGGGGCGAGACGTTGCGGATACTGTGCCTGCCAGCGCGGCAGCGAGCGCGGACGCTCGACGCGCGCAACCCAGTTCGCCAGGTACGGACCGCGCGCGAGGCGCGCCCGAACGGTTTCGTCGTCGAGTCCGAACCAGCGCGCACGGCCCGGTGCGGGTGCTTCCGGATCGATCGCGATGATCTCCAGATAGGCGCCGCCCCACAGACCCAGCAAACTGTTGTGCGTCCCCATGCGTGCGTGCTTCCCACCGCGTTGCGGCACGACATCCGTGAGGCCGAGTTGCTCGATGACGTGCGCTTCGCCCGCTTCCAGCGTTTCTGCGGCGACGACAAGATGGTCCAGTTTCAGGGCGTGAGGTGCGGTCATGTTCGGTTCGGGCAGCAAAGACGGGCGACAAAAAACGATAGCTTACTCTGCCTGCGCGCCGATGCCGCGTCTTCCGAGGCCTGTATCTGCAAGGTTCGGCCGGAGCGGTCAGCAGCACGACATGCGCGTACAGTGTTACCCGCGCGAAAGTCGCGCCAACGTTCCGCCCGCCCGCTTCGTTCGACGAGCCAGACGTACCGCAAGGCTGCGCCACACCAGCCGCAAGCCGTTGCCCAGCATGCGTCCGCTGCCGGACGCAGAAAGCGTCTTTGCGGGCTGACTCACGCGCATGCGTGCCCTTTCCTGCCAGGTGCCCAGCCACACGCGCTGCCCGCCGCGAATCTCGAAGCTCTCGCCCGCACGCAGCCAATGGTCGTGCGGCTCGCCTTCCACGGTCAGCCAGAGCAGGCCCTGCAACACTTGCAGCGACTGCGGCCGTTCAGCAGCCGGGCTCTGCCAAACGACAGTCTGTTCCCGGTCCAGTTCGAAGAGTCGGATTTCACGCATGGCGGTCTCCAGTTGAGAGGACACTTTATCGGTTAACGCCGGTACAGTACCGATACAGATCATGAGGTAATTCTCGGTACAGTTAAGAGTTGACAGGGAAACTGACTGGCGTAGAGTGGCGATCCATGAGCGGCAGGGGCAGACACTTCGATGCGAGTGGGGCTGTCAACCGGATGGGGAGCGCCGATCGCTGCTCCCCGAAGCACTGCGCGCGCGGGCGCGACCGGCGCGTGATGCGCATCTCGCGTGGCCTGCCGGGGCGCGATACAGGTGAATGACGATGACGACAACGAACCGCATTTCTCCGCTGATTCTTGCGGACAACGCCGCGCTGGACACCGCGCGAATGACGCTTGTCGATCAGTTGGTCCACTGGGCAAGGCTGCGTATCGAGGAGCGGGTTTTCCTGCCGGGCATGCGTATGCCGTCGATCCGCTCGCTGGCGGAAGACAAACGCGTTTCGCGTTTCTCCGTTGTCGAAGCGTACGAGCGACTGGTGGCGCAGGGGTATCTCGAAGCCCGACGCGGGTCCGGTTTCTACGTACGCGAGCGACCCGTTATGCCGCCGCAAAATGCGGCTGCACCGATGGTCACGCAGGGGCCGCTCGACGTCGCCTGGCTCGTGCGTAGCATGCTGCATCAGGTGGCGCCCGAGCGTGGTCCGGGCATGGGATATCTGCCTGCGACGTTGCTTGACGCCGACATGATGACGTCCGCGATGCGTTCGATGAGCCGACAGTCGAGCGCACATCTGCTTCAGGCGGGCAATCCGCTGGGCTTTCTGCCGCTGCGTGTCCAACTTCAGACGCAACTCGCGGAACTCGAAATCGGCGCGCGACCCGACCAGATCGTGTTGACGTCCGGGATTACGCAGGCCGTGGACTTCTTGTTGCGGCTGTACGTACGTGCTGGCGATACGGTGCTGGTAGGTGATCCGGCGTGGTTCGTCGTGTTCGGCCGCATCGCGTCACAGGGCGCCAATACGATCGGCGTGCCCTATACGCCGGACGGCCTCGACATGCAGGCGCTGGAGCGGCTCGTGCAGGAGCACCGCCCCAAGCTGCTCATCCTGAATTCGATTCTGCAGAACCCGACGGGTACGTCGCTGACGCCCGCCCGCGCATTCCAGATTCTGCGTCTTGCCGAGCAGTACGACTTCATGGTGCTGGAAGACGATATTTACTGCGATCTGTGTCCGCCGCATCAGCAGGTGGCGCGTCTTGCGAGTCTCGATCAGCTCAAGCGCGTGATCTACATGGGGAGCTTTTCGAAGACCCTCGCGGCGAATCTGCGGGTGGCGTTCGTCGCCTGTTCGCCGGAGTTGGCGAAGACCTTCGTCGATCACAAAATGCTGTCGGGATCGACCACGCCGGAAATCAATGAGCGCATTGTCTACAAAGCGCTGACGGAAGGGCATTACCGGCGACATGTGGAGCGGTTGCGCACCCGTCTGGACGAGGTCCGCGACGGCGCGAGGCGCAATCTGGAGCGTATGGGGTTGCGCATGTTCGGCGAACCGACCTCCGGCATGTTCTTCTGGGCTGACACTGGCATGGACACCAACGCCATTGCGGCTGCCGGGCACGAGGCCGGTTTCCTGTTTGCGCCGGGGGCGTTGTTCTCGCCGCGTCAGGCGCCCAGCACATGGATGCGCATGAATATCGCCTGTTGCAGCGATCCGTCCATGCTGTCGTTCCTGTCGCGCCAGCTGGAGTTGGCGGCATAAGGCGTTAGCAACCATGGCCGATATGCCTGCGGTAAGCCCGTATTCCTGCCCTTGCTTTGGGTTTTTGCCGGGTCTTGCCGCTTTTTTCGCTAATTTGGCCCGTTCGTCAGCAAAATAGCCCTGAATTAACCTCGCTGGCGGCCTTGAAATGCGCGCCGCCCGTCCCTATGTTCCGACCTGTACCGCCGTTGCGGCAGCGCGCGCGCAAGTGCGTCCGGCGGCGGTCCAGATTGACACGCTGGACATTCCATTCATCTCACCGATTCATGAGGGTTCCCGACCATGGCGCAAGAAACCATGAGCTTTCAGGCAGAAGTCAAACAGCTCCTGCAACTGATGATTCATTCGCTGTACAGCAACAAGGAAATCTTCCTGCGCGAACTGATCTCCAACGCTTCGGATGCCGCCGACAAGCTGCGCTTCGAAGCGATCAACAACGCAGCGCTGTATGAGCAGGATCCGGAACTCAAGATTCGCGTGTCGTTCGACAAGGACGCCCGCACCATCACCATCGAAGACAACGGCATTGGCATGAGCCGCGATGAAGCCGTTGCGCACCTCGGCACCATCGCCAAGTCCGGCACCAAGGAATTCTTCTCGAACCTGTCCGGCGATCAGCAGAAGGACGCCGCCCTCATCGGTCAGTTCGGTGTGGGGTTCTACTCGGGCTTCATCGTCGCCGAGCGAATGACGGTCGAATCGCGTCGCGCCGGGCTGCCCGCCGCAGAGGGCGTGCGCTGGTCGTCGGCAGGCGAGGGCGACTTCTCCGTCGAGACCATCGAACGTGCGCCGCGCGGCACCGCCATCACGCTTCATCTGCGTGAGGGCGAAGACGAGTTGCTGTCGTCGTGGCAATTGCAATCGATCATCCGCAAGTATTCGGACCATATTTCACTGCCGATCGTGATGCGCGGCGAGTCGTGGGACGAAGAAAAGCAGGCGATGGTCCCCGCCGAGACGGACGAAACCGTCAATCAGGCGAGCGCGTTGTGGACCCGCAGCAAGAGCGAGATTACCGACGAGCAGTACACGCAGTTCTACCAGCACATCGCGCACGACATGCAAGCGCCGCTGGCATGGACGCATAACCGCGTAGAGGGGCGCAGCGAGTATACGCAACTGCTGTACGTGCCCGGTCACGCGCCGTACGACCTGTGGGATCGCAATTCGCAAGGTGGCCTGAAGCTGTACGTGAAGCGCGTCTTCATCATGGACGATGCGGAGCAACTTCTCCCGAACTACCTCCGCTTTGTGCGCGGGGTCGTCGATTCGGCAGATCTGCCACTGAACGTCTCGCGCGAAATTCTTCAGGAAAGCCGTGACGTGAAGGCTATCCGCGAAGGGTGCGCGAAACGCGTGCTGGGTCTGCTGGAAGATCTGGCGGAGAATCAGCAGGACAAATACACGCAGTTCTGGGGCGCATTCGGTCAGGTACTCAAGGAAGGCGCGGGCGAAGATCATGCCAACCGCGATCGCATTGCCAAGCTGCTGCGTTTCGCGAGCACGCACAACGATTCTGCCGAGCAGACGGTATCGCTGGCCGATTACGTCAGCCGCATGAAGGAAGGTCAGGACAAGATTTACTACGTGACGGCGGAGAACTGGGTGGCCGCAAGTCACAGCCCGCATCTTGAGGTGTTTCGCAAGAAGGGTGTGGAAGTGTTGCTGCTGACCGACCGTGTCGACGAATGGATGCTCTCTTACGTCCATGAGTTCGACGGCAAGGCGCTCGTGAGCGTGGCACGCGGCGATCTGGACCTGGGCGCGCTGGAAGACGCTGGCGAGAAGGAAGCGCAGGAGAAGACCAGCGACGACCTCAAGCCGCTCGTCGACAAGATGAAGGAAGTGCTCGCCGACAAGGCTAAGGATGTGCGGGTGACGTTCCGTCTGACCGATTCGCCGTCGTGTCTGGTGTCCGACGAGAACGACATGAGCGGCACCCTTCAACGCTTGATGAAGGCGGCCGGTCAGAAGATGCCGGAGTTCCGTCCGATTCTCGAGATCAACCCGGAGCACGCTCTGATCAAGCGTCTCACGGCAGAGAGCGCCGACCTCTCCGACTGGACGCAACTTCTGTTCGAACAGGCGTTGCTGGCCGAAGGCGGCAATCTGGAAGATCCGGCGGCGTTCGTGAAGCGTACCAACGCCTTGCTGCTGTCAGCACGCTGATTGCGTAGCGCAGATGACGGGACGGTTTTGACGTAACGCCGTCTGCGTAGTGTTGTCCTCGTAGCGATGAAGGCCCCCGTGACGAAATGTCGCGGGGGCTTTTTCTTATCTGATGGAGTTCGGCGAAGGTCGGCAGGGCCTATGCTTGCGTGGACCGCAGCGAGCGGCAGACGAGGGCCGCGTGAGCGGCGCGCCGACACGTTGCCCCCTTATAATGCCGAGCCATGACTTTCCGATTCGATGTAAGCGGGCGGCGCTGGCAGGCTGTCCCGGCACCGGCGCTGTCGCGTCGTCACAAGGACTGGCTGACCCGGGGTGGCGCACTCACGCGTCATTTGTCCACGCTCGGCCGGGTGAGCGTGCGGGTGGTGGCCGAACGGGTGATGCCCGCCGACGCAGATCAATGCCGTGCGATTGGCGTGCCGCTGCGCACGCCGATGTGGGCGCGCGACGTCATCTTGCTGATTGACGACGAGCCGGTCGTTGTGGCGCACAGCGTCACGCCGCTCGCGCATAGCCGTTCAATCTGGCAGGCGATGCGCCGCCTGCGCACCCGTCCGCTCGCCGATCTGCTCTATCACGATCCCACGGTCACGCGATCCGTGCTGGTGTCGAGCCCGCTGGGCCCACGCCATCTGTTGCACGGTCGTGCGCGACGCGATGCACGGGATCCACTCGTCGGCACGAACCCGCGCGCGCGGTTGTGGGCGCGTCGTTCGGTGTTCTTGCGTCATGGTGCGCCGCTGCTCGTCACCGAGGCGTTTCTGCCGCGCTTCTGGCGTCGTTTGCAAGCCTTGCATGGCGAGATGGTGAACGATTGAGCGCCATGCCGACGCCGTCCGCGCCCCAACTCAAACGCAACTTCCCGCCGGTGGTGGACACCAACACGCGTGTCCTGATCCTCGGCAGTTTGCCCGGCGAGGTCTCGCTCGCGCACCAGCAGTACTACGCGCATCCACAAAATCGTTTCTGGCATCTGGTGGGCGAGGTCCTGGGCGAATCCCTGCCGACGCTGCCCTACGATGCGCGCCTTGACGCGCTACGCGCCCACGGCGTGGGGCTTTGGGATGTTGTGGCGGAGGCGCGTCGCGAGGGCAGTCTCGACAGCAACATCCGCTTGCATGCGGGCAGCGACCTCGCGGGCCTGATCAGCACCTTGCCGTCGCTGCGAGCGGTCGCTTTCAATGGCGGCACGGCAGCGCGCATCGGCCAGCGTGCACTCGCCCAGGGCAACGTGCCGTTGCCGGTCGTGCTGCTACCCTCGAGCAGCCCCGCCTATACGATCCCGTTCGCGACTAAACGCGACGCTTGGCTCGTACTGCGTGACTGGCTGGGGACGCCGGACGTCTAATCCGCTCGCTGAGGGTGAAGTGAAACGTCGCGCTTGCAGAGGGAGGACCCCGTCGCCGACGGGCGAAGCGCGTGAACCCGGTACAATGCGAACCCATCGGAATATCCCGAGCAATACTGAAGGACACATGACCCTCATCAAACGCAAATCCATCGAAGCCGAAGCGTTCGTCGCCGACGACCGTGCCGCCCGTTCACCGCGTCCCACGTACAAGCCGCGTTTCGCGCCGGTGACGTTCTCTGAAATCGGTGGCGTGCGTTACCTGCATTTCGGTACGGAATGGGTGCAAGGGGCGATGCGTCTGTCGAAGCCGGATCGTATCGAGCTGGAATACGCGCAGCAGATGATGGCGTGGTTGCTGTTCATGCGCGCACCGAAGCATGTGGTGCAACTGGGCCTTGGCACTGGCTCGATCACGAAGTTCTCGGCCAAGCAGTTCCCGCGTACGCAAGTGACGGCGGTTGAACTGAACCCGGCAGTTGTCGTCGCTGCCCGCACGATGTTCGATCTGCCGAGCGATTCGCGTCGATTGAAGGTGCTGGAAGCGGATGCATGGGACTACGTCACCGATACCGCAAATCACGCTTCTGTCGACGTCCTGCAAATCGACCTGTACGACGCCACCGCGCGCGGCCCGGTCCATGACACCCCGGCGTTCTACAAGGCGTGCCGTGCCACGTTGCGCGAGCCGGGCATGCTGACGATGAACCTCTTTGGCGATCACGACAGCTATCCGAAGAACATCCGTCGTCTGCGTCAGGCGTTCGACAACCGCGTGATCGAATTTCCGGAAGTGCATGACGGCAACGTCATCGTGCTCGCGTTCAACGGTCCGCTGCTGTCGGTGGAATGGAAGGACGTGGAAGCGCGCGCCAAGGTGGTGGAAGCCGCGACCGGCCTGCCTGCAAAGCGTTGGGTCAAGCAACTTCGCGAGAAGAATGGCGACGGCGGTCCGGTACTGACGGTCTGACGTTGACCGCGTAGCTACGCATCTCTGTATCGCAGAAGCCGCAGTTTGCGGCAGACGCAAAAAAGCCAGCCGAGAGGCTGGCTTTTTCTTTTGTGCGACGCGCGGTCCCGAAGCGCGGGGACCGTGCGCCTGCGTCAGGCGGCGATTTCGTCGATCGTCAGCGCTTCGCCACCGGCAACGATCGCCAGCAGACGGTCGACGTTCGGGTGCGCGCCCGGACGGTTACGCGCATCGGCGGTGTGCTCACCGAAAACAGCCAGCGCATGCTCGGCGGCCTTGGCGTCGAGCGTACCGAAGGCTTGCTTGAGGTAGTGGTAGACCGCGAGCGAGCCTTGCTTGCCTGGTGCGTTTTCGATGGTGCCCACGACGGCGCCGCCAGCATTGCGCAGGTCGATGCGCGCGATGCCTTCGATGCTGCCGATGGAGGCCATCTGGGCCAGGTTTTCCTTGAACACCGGGGTCGGTTCGATGACTGCCATGGTTGTGCTGCTCCTGCGGTTACGTCAGATGAATTGAAATCGTTGCGGGCCGAATGTTATCACCCCGGCCTGGTCGGGATCAGGTGCGTCGCCATTGCAGAATCGCCAGCGTGACCACCCCGGCGATCAGTCCCCAGAAGGCGGACCCGATGGAGAGCAACGTGAGGCCTGAGGCGGTCACCATGAACGTGATGAGCGCCGCTTCGCGCTGCTTCGTGTCGTGCATGGCATTCGCCAGCCCGTTCATGATCGAGCCGAACAGGGCCAGTGCTGCAATGGAGACGACCAGTGCCTTCGGAAACGCTGCAAACAACGCCGCGATGGTCGCGCCGAACGTTCCTGCGATCAGATAGAAGGCGCCCGACCACACCGCCGCCGTATAGCGCTTCGCGGGATCTTCGTGCGCTTCGCGTCCCGTGCAGATGGCCGCCGTGATGGCTGCGAGATGGATGCCGTGCGAGCCGAACGGCGCGAGCAGCACCGACGCGATGCCGGTCGTCGAAATCAACGGCGATGCGGGGACGTTGTAACCGTCCGCACGCAGGACGGCGAGTCCCGGTACGTTCTGCGACGCCATGGCCACCACGAACAGCGGGATCGCGATGCTGATCGTCGCCGACAACGAGAACGACGGCGTGGTCCATACGGGCTTTGCCAGCGACACATTGAAATGACTGAAATCGAGCAAGCCCAGTCCGCCGGCAACGGCGGTGCCCACGATCAGCGCCAACAAGATGGCGTAGCGCGAGGCGAGTCGCTTGACGATGAGGTACGTGAAGAACATGGAGAGCACGAGTGCCGTCTGGTGCTGCGCGGCGACGAAAATTTCCAGCCCGATGCGAAACAGAATGCCCGCCAGCAGCGCGGACGCCAACGCGGGCGGCACGCGCCGCATGATCGTTTCGAAGCCCCCCGTCAGTCCGCAGATTGCGATGAGCGCGTTGCAGACGATGAACGCGCCGATGGCCTCGCCGTACGGCACACCTGGTAGCGACGTAATCAGCAGGGCGGCTCCCGGCGTCGACCACGCGACAACGACGGGTGTGCGGTAGCGAAGCGATAGCCCGATGGTCGTCAATCCCATGCCGATGGACAGCGCCCAGATCCACGACGAAATTTGCGCTGGCGTGAGATGGGCGGCTTGTCCGGCCTGAAACATGAGGATGAGCGAGCTGGTGTAGCCGGTCATCATCGCCACGAAGCCAGCCACGACGGCTGACGGCGACGTGTCCGCCAGCGGCCGCAGCGGGGGCAGGGGAGTGGTGCTCGACGTCATGGCGTGCTGTCTCTTTGGTTGCGTTGTTGTTGTGATGTACTGCGGTTCCGCCGCATAGTGCGGCGTGCCGTTGCGTGCGGACGGCGCGATCTATGCCGTGTCTCTGCGGTGTGTCTGCCGTGATGCGGGGACTTCGAGGTTACTTGCTTAGCACCCGTATGGCCGATTCCAGCCCCGCCAGCGTAATCGGAAACATACGATTCGCGAAGAGCTGACGGATCACCGAAATCGACTGACGATATTGCCAAATGGCTTCCGGCTCGGGATTGAGCCATGCGTGACGCGGGAACCGGTCGATGAAGCGACGCAGCCAGACTGCACCGGCTTCCTTGTTGTTGTACTCGACGGAGCCACCCGGTTGCAGCACTTCGTACGGACTCATCGTCGCATCGCCCACGAAAATCAGCTTATAGTCGGCCGGATATTTGCGCAGCACGTCCCACGTCTCGAATCGCTCGTTGTGACGGCGGCGGTTCTGCCGCCAGAGATAGTCGTAGACGCAGTTGTGGAAATAGTAGAACTCGAGATGCTTGAATTCCGACTTTGCGGCCGAAAAGAGTTCTTCCGTGCGCGCAATGTGATCGTCCATCGACCCGCCCACGTCGAGCAGCATCAGCACCTTCACGTTATTGTGACGTTCGGGCACCAACTTCAGATCGAGCCAGCCTGCATTGGCCGCCGTGGAGCGAATCGTGTCGGCGAGATCGAGTTCCTCGGCCGCCCCTTCGCGCGCGAACTTACGTAGGCGGCGCAGCGCAACCTTGATGTTGCGTGTGCCGAGCTCTACGGTGTCGTCGTAGTCGCGGTACGTACGTTGGTCCCATACCTTGACTGCGGTGCGATTGCCGTTGCTCTCGCCGCCGATGCGGATGCCTTCGGGATTGAAGCCGCCGTTGCCGAACGGCGATGTGCCGCCCGTGCCGATCCACTTGCTGCCGCCTTCATGCCGCCCCTTCTGCTCGTCGAACAGTTGCTTCAGACGTTCCATGAGCTTGTCGAGTCCACCCAGCGCCTGAATACGTGCTTTGTCTTCAGGGGACAGCTCGCGTTGCATCCGCTTCTTGAGCCAATCGAGCGGCACTTCGCCGGAGGCGTCGACGATTTTCTGCACGCCTTTGAAGTACGCGCCGAACGCCTGATCGAACTTGTCGTAGTGCTTCTCGTCCTTGATGAGCGAGAGGCGCGCCAGATAGTAGAACTCGTCGAGCGAGGGCGCGATCACCTGACGCTGAAGCGCTTCGAGCAGCGTCAGGTATTCCTTGACCGAGACCGGCAGTTTTGCCGCGCGCAAGGTGTAGAAGAAGTCGATCAGCATGACGTGGGCGCGCTTATCGGTTGGCGCGATTCATGAAGACGAGCCGCTCGAACAGGTGCATGTCCTGCTCGTTCTTGAGCAAAGCGCCCGCAAGCGGCGGAATGGCCAGTTTGTTGTCGGCGCTGCGAAGCGCTTCCGGGCCGATTTCCTCGGCCATCAGCAACTTGAGCCAGTCGATCAGTTCCGACGTCGACGGCTTTTTCTTCAGGCCCGGGATCTCGCGCACTTCGAAGAACGTCGCCATGGCGGCGTTCACCAGTTCGCGACGGATGTTCGGGAAGTGGACGTCGATGATCGACTGCATCGTCGCCGGTTCAGGGAACTTGATGTAGTGGAAGAAGCAGCGGCGCAGGAAGGCGTCGGGCAGTTCCTTCTCGTTGTTCGACGTGATGATGACGAGCGGACGGTGGCGAGCTTTCACCAGTTCTCGCGTCTCGTAGACGTAGAACTCCATGCGATCCAGTTCACGCAGCAAGTCGTTGGGGAATTCGATGTCGGCCTTGTCGATCTCGTCGATCAGCAACACGACAGGCTGGTCGGCCTCGAACGCTTGCCAGAGCACGCCCTTGACGATGTAGTTGGCGATGTCGCGAACGCGCTCGTCACCCAGTTGCGAATCGCGCAGCCGCGAGACGGCGTCGTATTCGTAGAGCCCCTGCTGCGCCTTGGTAGTCGACTTCACATGCCATTGCAGCAGCGGCATATCGAGTGCTGCGGCCACTTCCTCGGCGAGCATGGTCTTGCCGGTGCCGGGTTCGCCCTTGATGAGCAGCGGTCGTTGCAGCGTGGCCGCCGCATTCACGGCGAGCTTGAGGTCGTCGGTGGCGACGTATTGGGAAGAGCCTTCGAAGCGCATTGTCAGAGCCGTCCGCAAACAGCCGGCCAACCGGCCGGGCAGGGAAAAAGTTCAGTATAAGACATTGCGCATATGGCTCGCTCGCACGTTGAAAATGTGCATTGACATCAATGGCTTGCGAAAAAACTTCGGAGAACTGTGCGGGTCAGCACCGAGTTTGCGCCTCGGAGGGTGTGGGTTACAATCGATTGCTTTTTTCACAGGTCGACCGCCTTGGAGCCGGGACGTCGATCTGCGTGTTGCGGGCCGGTATTCCAACCAAAAACGTTCCCAAGAAGACCATGAAAAAGTTCCTCACGATGATGGCGCTGGCGCTTGGCAGCACGTCGTTCATGTCGGTCAGCGCCCTTCATGCGGCCGAACTCAAGCCTGATATGGAGGCGGCAAAGAGCAAGGTGGCCATGTGCATTGGCTGCCACGGCATTGCCGACTATCGCACCGCGTTCCCCGAGGTGTATCACGTCCCCAAGATCGGCGGACAGAACGCGAAGTACATCGAAAACGCCCTGAAGGAATACGCGAAGGGCGATCGCAAGTTTCAGACGATGCATGGCATCGCAGCCACGTTGACCGAACAGGACATCGTCGACATCGCCGCGTACTACGCGGCGCAGACGGCGTCGACGCCGGTCAATCCCCAGAAGTAAAACGTGCGTGGCTGAGGAGAACACGATGAAGCATTCGATGCATTCGATGGCAAAGGCCGCTGCGGCGGTGTCCCTGGTGCTGGGCGCGACGCTCGCCGCAACGAGCGGCAACGCAGTCGCCGCGGGCAATATCGCCAACGGTAAGGCGCTCGTCGACAAAGGCATGTGCGCCAGTTGCCACGGCGCCAACCTGAACGCGCCGATCACCCCGGAATACCCGAAGCTGGCTGGTCAGTACGCGGATTACGTCTATAACGCGTTGCGTGCGTACCAGAACGAACACAGTCTGGTGTATGGCCGCAGCAACGCCATCATGAAGACGCAGGTCATGTCGAATCCGGCGACGCTCGACAAGGACGGCAAGCCGCGTCCGTTCACGCCGGAGGAGCTGAAGGACATCTCCGCTTACATCGAGTCGCTGCCCGGCGATCTCGTGACGAAAAAGTAAGCATTTCGACGTCTGCACAAAAAAACGACGGTTGCTGTCTGGGCAACCGTCGTTTGCTTTCGTGCTCTCGTTGCGGCGGCTGTGCGATGAGTGCCTGCGGCGCCACGCCGTTTGCGTGCGGCCGCAACCACCGGAGGGCGCTTAGCGCGATGCCTGCTGCTCGATACGCTGGAGGTAGGCGTCCGAGTCGGGCGGCTGACCACTGCGCTGGGCTTCCCACAGTGTCTGCCCCAGACACTCCATGATGCGGTGCTGCGCTTCGTGCGGCGAGTCGAGTCGATTCGTCAGCTTTTCATACGCAGCGCGGATACCGGGCGGTTGATCGATGGAGACCTGCTCGCTGATCGCGAGGTGCATGGACAGATGCAGGAACGGGTTGGTCTGGCCCGCTTCCGGCGAGTAATCGCGGGCGCTGGCGTCTTCGGTATCGGCGAGCGCGTCGTGGTACTCGGGGTGTTCGTTGATCCAGTCGGCGGCAATCGTTTCGAGCGGCGTCAGGATATTGCCGTCACGCTGCTTTTGCCACGTGGTGCAGAAGAATTGCCGGACTTCGTCACGGCTCGGATTGAACATGGGGACTCCGTGGGGTTCTTTTGAGGCGTCTTGCGGCGCGCCTTGCCGTGGCTACAATGGCGAATCCGTTCGCACGATACCGTAAGACGCCGGGCGTGCCTGTGATGGACGGAACGCGCCAATAACGCATGTAAAACACGCCGTATTGTCCCCCAAATCGCGAATCATGTCGCAAAGCCCACGTATCCCCACCGCAAGCGCTGCACCGGACGGCGTTCCCGCCGTGCCTCACACCCCACCGTCTGCGTGGGGCGGCATCGCATTGATCGCCATCTCGGCCTCGGCGTTTGGAGCGATGGCGATTTTTGCGCGCGCGGCCACGGCTTCCGGCGCCGACATGTTCGCCATGCTGCTGTTCCGTTTCTTCGTCGCTGCCATGCTGCTGCTGCTCTGGTGCCGCATGCAGCGGGTCCGCTTTCCGTCGCGTCGACAGTCGTTGCATATCGCGCTGATGGGCGGCATCGGCTATGTCGGCCAATCGCTCTGTTTCTTTGGCGCGTTGCAGTATGCACAGGCGTCGCTCGTTGCATTGCTGCTTTACCTTTACCCGGTATTCGTCACGCTTTTGGCGGCCGTTTTTCTGCATGAGCGCCTGACGCCGGTAAAGCTGGGCGCGCTGGTCCTCTGCTCGCTGGGGACGGCGCTGACCGTTGGCGGCGGTCAGGGGCAGCCGCTGGGCATGGCGCTGGCGGTCGCCGCCGCGCTGATCTATTCGGGATACATCATCGTGGGCGCACGTTTAACGCGGGGTGTTGACGCGCGGGCGACGGCAACGCTTGTTTGTTTCGCAGCAACAGTATCCTTCGGCGTCTTGGCGGCGGTACGCAGCTCGCAGGGACTGCCGTTGCGTTGGCCCGCAGAGCTCGGTGGATGGGCGGCGCTCACCGCGATTGCCGTATGTTCTACGGTCATTGCGATTCTGACTTTCTTCGCCGGTCTGCAACGTCTTGGCGCGGGACGCGCCTCCATGCTCTCGACACTGGAGCCCGTTGTGACGGTGCTGCTCGCGGCCATGCTGCTCGGTGAAACGCTTACGGCGGGACAGTGGGCGGGCGGGGCGCTCATTCTGGCGGGCGTGCTCTGGCTGTCTGCGCGTGGGGCATCGGCAAGCGCTTGATTCCGCGTGCATTTTTGGCGCGCCTGCGCCCACCGGGCGGCAACGGTACAATCGCCTTCGTTCGCTATCCAACACCCGAGGTCATTCGTCATGAGCATCATTGCCAAAGAAGCCATCGCCCAGTTGTTCACCGATGCCCGCACGCACAACGTGTGGCTCGACAAGCCGGTCAGCGACGAGACGCTGCGTGAACTCTACGATCTGGTGAAGTGGGGCCCGACGTCGGCCAACACGACACCCGCCCGGATTGTCTTCGTGAAGAGCCCGGAGGCGAAGGCGAAGCTGATCGAATGCATGGCGCCCGGGAACGTAGACAAGACGCGTACGGCACCCGTGACGGCCATCATTGCGTATGACCTGAAGTTCTACGAGCACTTGCCCAAGTTGTTCCCCAACGGCGCGGAGAAGATGGTGCCGATGTTCTCGGGAGATGCCACCAAGGCAGCAGGGGCAGCCCATATGAACAGCTCGCTTCAGGGCGGCTACTTTATTCTGGCCGCACGCGCGTTGGGTCTGGACTGCGGTCCGATGGCCGGTTTCGACGCTCAGAAGGTCAACGATACGTTCTTTGCTGGCACCGAATGGCGTGTGAACTTCATCTGCAATCTGGGCTACGGCGATCAGGACAAGCTGTTTCCCCGCAATCCGCGTTTGTCGTTCGAAGAGGCAGCGCGCATCATCTGATGCAAGATCGGTGACGCTTCACGGCATCGACTGATGCGTGAGGCGTACAAACAAAACGGGCGGCCCTGGTATCGGGCCGCCCGTCGTTGTTTGTGCTGCCACCCTGCCTGATGTCGGCGAGCGCTAATGGCATGTCACCCTTTCGGCGCAGGCGTTTTCGGTCGGAAGTCGCAGAGCGGTTCGATTGCGCAATGCCAGCACTCCGGCTTGCGGGCCTTGCATACGTAGCGGCCGTGCAAGATGAGCCAGTGATGTGCGTCGTGTTTGAACTCGCGAGGCGTTAAGCGTTCCAGGGCCAGTTCGACGGCCAGCGGGTCTTTGCCGGGTGCCAGTCCCGTGCGGTTGGCGACACGGAAAATATGCGTATCGACGGCAATCGTGTCCTCGCCGAATGCGGTATTCAGTACGACGTTCGCGGTCTTGCGGCCAACCCCCGGCAACGCTTCGAGCGCTTCACGCGATCGTGGAACTTCCCCGCCGTGCTTCTCGAGTAGCAATTGGCAGGTGGCGATGACGTTCTTGGCCTTCGTGCGATACAGTCCGATCGTCTTGATGAAATCGGACACGCCTGCTTCGCCCAGCGCAATCATTTTTGCGGGCGTGTTTGCCACGGCGTAAAGCTTGCGGGTCGCTTTGTTCACCGAGACATCGGTCGCCTGTGCGGAGAGCAGGACCGCGATCAACAACTCGAAGGGCGACGTGTATTCCAATTCCGTCGTCGGAGTGGGATTGAGCTGTTGCAGCGTCTCGAACAGGGCACGGCGTTTGGCGTCGTTCATGGCGGGGGCGCGTGTTGCGTGGCGTTTGTCTCGTTATCGGGGACGGTGCGAAATCCATCGGAGGCCGGTTAGCCGCCCGTTCGAAGCGTCCGGGCTTCGCACTTCTTGCAAATGAGCACTACATCAATCGTTGTCTTTGGCGTTGTCTGTGCCGGGAGTGGCGCCGCTTGCGCCAAGCCCTAGCCGCTTACGCCGGGCTTCCGCTTCGTCGATCTGCGCCTGAACGGCTGCAGACACGTTCTCGGTGTTCTTGGGACCAAGGCCCTCAGCGGCCAGCGCGGCCTTCTTCTGGCGAGCCCGTTCGAGCGCAGCCTGAATGATCGCTTGTTTGCGCGCCGCTGCCGTTGCCGCTTCGTCGGCGGCGGCCGCTGCGCCTGCGGTTCCATCATTCGAAACCGACGATGCCTCCGTGCGCGGTGTCGCGACCTGCGGCTGGACGTTATCGGCGACGGGCGTACTTTGCGGTCCCGGTGCAACGCGCGCAGCGCGTGCCGCGAGACGGGCTTCACGCTGCGCCTTGTCCTTTTGCAGACGCGCCTGATGGGCCTCAAAGTGTGTGCGAGCCTCGTCGGCTTGCGTTTGCGACCAAGCGTCCCATCCGGTGCGCTCGCCGGTCACCGGCACCATGTCGATGCAGTCGACGGGGCAGGGCGGTACGCAGAGATCGCAGCCCGTGCAGCGGTCTTCGATGACCGTATGCATCAATTTTGCCGCGCCGACAATGGCGTCGACCGGGCAGGCCTGAATGCACAAGGTGCAGCCGATGCAGAGCGATTCGTCAATCAGGGCCCGGGGGCGCGGGCGTTCGACGCCGTTCTCCGGATTGAGTGCAATGATGGGACGGCCGAGCAGCTTCGCAAGGCGCTCGACACCTTCGGCCCCGCCCGGCGGGCATTGGTTATAGCTGGCTTGCCCGCTCGCGATAGCGTCGGCGTACGGACGGCAACCTGCGTAACCGCATTTGGTGCATTGCGTCTGGGGCAATAAGGCATCGATGCGCTGAGCGAGCGCGCTGACTTCGGACACGTCTTTTGTGGGGGATTCGGCGGAAACTAGAATTATCCTGCATTTTGCAGAAACACTGAACCGTTGTGCCATAATTCCGCCCGATGAGAACGACCGGCCGATCATGACAACATCAGAAACCAAGATCAAACGTGACCCGGAACGCACCCGCCAGCGCATTCTTGCCGCTGCGATCGAGGAATTTGCGGAACGTGGTTCCAGTGGTGCTCGCGTGGACAGCATCGCACGCCGAGCCGACATCAATGAGCGCATGCTCTATTACTACTTCGGCAACAAGGACCAGCTTTATCTGGCCGTGCTCGAAGAAGTCTATGGCGAATTCAATCGCGCGGAACACGCGCTCAAGCTCGATTTGCTTGCGCCGCTCGACGCCGTAGCCGAACTCGCCCACTTCGTGTGGGATTACTACGCGGATCACCCGGAGCTGATTCAGCTCATCAATAACGAAAATCTGCACGAAGCCAAGTCGATGCGTCAGTCGACGGAAATTCGTCAGCAGGTCTCGCCGATCGTTGAACTGCTCGCGCAGACCCTCAAGCGCGGTCAGGCCAGTGGCGAAATTCGTCAGGGCGTCGATCCGGTCGATCTGTACGTGACGATTTCGGCGATGGGTTATTACGTGATGTCGAATCGACATACGCTTTCCATCGTGATGGGGCGCGATGTCATGAGCGACGAGTCGCGAAAGACGTACTCGTCCTTCAATACGCAGATGCTGCTGGATTCGCTGCGCACGCGATAAGCGGACGGCCGCGATCTGCGGCGTCCGGTGCTAGCACCGATACGAAGGCCGCAAAAGGAAACCGCCGCGAGAGCCCATGCCCTCGCGGCGGTTTTCGTATGTCCGTCGGGATTGCCGAATGACGGTCAGGCGTTCTTCGCGATGAAGTCGCGAATCTGCGGATAGATCACGTTACGCCAGCGACTGCCGGAGAAAATCCCGTAGTGTCCGCACTGTGGCGCGGTGAAATGCGCGCGGCGTTTCGCCGGGATACCGGTGCAAAGCTCGTGCGCAGCTTGCGTTTGCCCGCTACCGGAGATGTCGTCCAGCTCGCCTTCGATAGTGAAGAGCGCCGTGGTCTTGATGTCCTGCGGACGCACACGCTGACCGGCCACATCCCACGTACCACTCGCGAGGCTGAAATCCTGGAACACGGTCTTGATGGTGTCGAGATAGTACTCGGCCGCCATGTCGAGCACTGCGTTGTACTCGTCGTAAAAGCGGCGGTGCGAGTCGGCGTCGTCGCTGTCGCCGCGCATCAGATCCAGATAGAAGTCCCAGTGCGACTTCAGGTGACGATCCGGATTCATGGCAACGAAGCCAGCGTGCTGCAGGAAGCCCGGATACACGAGGCGTCCGGCGCCGGGGTAGTTCGAAGGCACCGCATGAATCACGTGGTTCTCGAACCATTCGTACGGCTTGTTCGTCGCGAGGGAGTTGACCGACGTTGGGCTCTTGCGAGCGTCGATCGGGCCACCCATCATCGTCATGGTCTTGGGCGTCTTCTCGCCGTTCGACGCCATCAGTGAGATCGCGCCGAGCACAGGCACCGTCGGCTGGCAGACCGAAATGACGTGCAGGTTTTCAGCGCCGATGTGGCGGATGAATTCCTGGATGTACGCAACGTAGTCATCCAGATGGAACGACCCCGCATCGAGCGGCACCATACGCGCGTCGACCCAGTCGGTGATGTACACCTTGTGATCCTTAAGCAACGTAGAGACGGTGTCGCGCAGCAAAGTGGCATGGTGACCCGAGAGCGGGGCCACGACCAGCACGACCGGGTCGTCCTTGAGTTGCCCCACGGCGCTCGCGTCGTCCGCATATCGCTTGAAACGCAACAGGCGGCAGAACGGCTTCTCCATCGCGGTCATTTCCACGACCGGGATGTTGTGACCGTCCACTTCGACTGCCTTGATGTTGAATTCGGGCTTTTCGTAGTCCTTGCCAAGCCGGTAGAGCAATTCGTATCCGGCGGCGATGCGGGGCGCGCCCGGCATCATGGCAAGCAGGCTGCCCGGGTTGACGAAAGTCGTCGCCGCCGCCTTTGCCCACGTGGTGAGGGGATTCAGCCACGCACGGTTGTACTCATGAATCTGATACAGCATGTTGTGTGCCCTGAGGCGGATGATGGGGGAATTATGCAACCGTTTATCGCGGGTGTGCAACGCAGCATAACCCTGATATATGGCATTTCTGCATCAGGTCGATAGTCTTAGCTTATTCAGGTCATTGTTATTAACTATCGTTGCTGCGATGCAACAATTCGAGATGCAAAAAAAGCCCGCTGGTGGGCGGGCCTTTCTGTCGCGTCGGCAGCCGCGATCACCGACCGCGGCAAGCCGTCAATCAACGCAGCACTTGCGCGATGGCGGACGCCACGGTGTCGATGTTCTTGTCGTTGAGCGCGGCCACGCAGATACGGCCGGTGCTCACGGCATAGATACCGAACTCTTCGCGCAGACGCTCGACCTGATCGGCCGTCAGGCCGGAGTACGAGAACATGCCGCGTTGCTTGATCACGAACGAGAAGTCACGTTCGACACCGTGGGCACGCAGCTTTTCGACCAGTGCCAGACGCATCGCGCGGATACGTTCACGCATCTCGGCGAGCTCTTCTTCCCACAGGGCGCGCAGTTCGGCGTTGCCCAGCACAGCGGCGACGACCGAGCCGCCGTGCGTCGGCGGGTTCGAATAGTTGGTGCGGATCACGCGCTTGAGCTGCGAGAGCACGCGGGTGGACTCGTCCTTGCTGCCCGTCACGATCGACAGGGCACCAACGCGTTCGCCGTACAGCGAGAACGACTTGGAGAACGAGCTCGAGACGAAGAAGTTCAAGCCGGTGGAGGCGAACAGGCGCACCACGGCGGCGTCGGCGTCGATGCCGTCACCGAAGCCCTGATAGGCGATATCGAGGAACGGCACCAGCTTACGGGCCTTCACGACTTCCACAACTTGCGCCCACTGATCCATCGTCAGATCGACGCCGGTCGGGTTGTGGCAGCAAGCGTGCAGCACGACGATCGTGCCTTCCGGTTCCTTGCCGAGCATGTCCAGCATGCCGGCGATGTTCACGCCGTGCGATTCGGCGTCGTAGTACGGGTACGACACGACGTTAAAGCCAGCCGTCGTGAACAGGGCACGGTGGTTTTCCCAGCTCGGATCGCTGATGGCGACCGTGGCGTTCGGGTTCAGTTGCTTCAGGAAATCGGCGCCGATCTTCAGCGCCCCCGTACCGCCCAGTGCCTGAGCGGTGATCACGCGGCCTTCGGCCAGGACTGGCGATTCCTTGCCGAACAGCATTTCCTGGACGGCCTTGTCGTACGCAGCAATGCCTTCGATCGGCAGATAGCCACGCGGCAGGCCCGCTGCCACGCGTTGTTCTTCCGCTGCCTTCACGGCCTTGAGCAGGGGCAGTTTGCCTTCTGCATTGAAATACACGCCAACACCCAGGTTCACCTTATCGGTGCGGTGATCGGCGTTGTAGGCTTCGTTCAGACCAAGAATGGGGTCGCGCGGGGCGAGTTCGACAGCGGAAAAGAGGGTCATTTCGACGGCTCGAGGCAGGTAGTAGGAAAATGCAGCGGGTCGGCCGCAACTTACGCAGGTTCGGCCCAGCGAGGTATTTTAGCGAAGATTACCCGCGCTTGTGGTAAACACCGGCCCGCTGTGCACGAATTCGTGCCTTTTCGGCACGAAAACTGCCACGCATTGCCAGAATTTGACGAAATCGCCGGGTACGTGACTCGCGCGCGCCTCCCGCGGGCTGCGTCTGCGTTGCTTGCGGTGGCCCGATGGGATGGCTGTCACCCATCGGACTCAGGGAATCGTCCGACGCGCTAAAATGCCGGATTACGTCCCTCATGCTCGCGCCCCCGCCATGACCCCTGCGGCTGACACCGATCTCGACGAAAGCAAGTTCCTGACGTTCCCCGACTCGCCTTATCAGCTCTATTGCCCGTTTCCTGCGGCAGGCGATCAACCCACTGCCATCACCCAGTTGACCGAGGGGATCGACGACGGCCTCGCGTTTCAGACGCTGCTGGGCGTGACCGGCTCGGGCAAGACGTTCACCATGGCGAACGTGATTGCTCGCATGGGACGTCCGGCCATTGTGTTCGCACCGAACAAAACCCTGGCGGCACAGCTGTATTCCGAGTTTCGCGAATTCTTCCCGCGAAATGCGGTGGAGTACTTCGTCTCGTACTACGACTATTACCAGCCGGAAGCATATGTGCCGCAGCGCGATCTGTTCATTGAGAAGGACTCGTCGGTCAATGAGCACATTGAGCAGATGCGGCTGTCGGCGACGAAAAGCCTGCTGGAACGCCGCGATGTAGTGATCGTCGCCACGGTGTCCGCCATCTACGGTATCGGGAATCCGAGCGAGTACCACCAGATGATCCTGACCGTGCGTCAGGGCGACAAGCTGGGGCAGCGAGAGATCATCGCAAGACTGATCGCGATGCAGTACACGCGTAACGAGACGGACTTCGGGCGCGGCACGTTCCGCGTGCGCGGCGACACCATCGATATCTTCCCGGCGGAACACGCCGAGCTGGCGTTGCGCGTGGAGCTATTCGACGACGAAGTCGACTCGCTGCAACTCTTCGACCCGCTCACGGGGCGTGTGCGCCAGAAGGTGCCGCGATTCACGGTGTATCCGTCCTCACATTACGTGACCCCGCGAGAGACGGTGCTCCGAGCGATCGAGACGATTAAGGACGAACTTCGCGAGCGGCTCGACTTCTTCTATAAGGAAGGCAAGCTGGTCGAAGCGCAACGCCTCGAACAGCGTACTCGCTTCGATCTGGAGATGTTGCAGGAGCTGGGGTTCTGCAAGGGCATCGAAAACTACTCCCGACATCTGTCGGGCGCGGCGCCCGGCGAACCGCCGCCCACGCTCGTCGACTATTTGCCTCCAGACGCCTTGATGTTCCTCGACGAGTCCCACGTGCTCATCGGCCAGTTCAACGGCATGTACAACGGCGACCGGGCGCGTAAGGAAAATTTGGTCAATTACGGCTTCCGTCTGCCGTCGGCGCTGGATAACCGTCCGCTGAAGTTTGCCGAGTACGAACGCAAGATGCGTCAGGCGATCTTCGTCTCTGCGACGCCCGCAGATTACGAGGCCAAGCGTACCGGGCAGATTGTGGAGCAGGTGGTGCGTCCGACTGGGCTTATCGATCCGACGATCGATGTGCGTCCGGCCCGTACGCAGGTGGATGACGTGCTCTCGGAAATCAACAAACGCGTGGCGGTGGGTGAGCGTGTCCTCGTGACGACGCTCACGAAGCGAATGGCCGAGCAATTGACTGAGTACTTGTCCGATAACGGCGTGAAGGTCCGTTATCTGCACAGCGATATCGACACCGTTGAACGCGTAGAAATCATCCGAGACCTGCGTTTGGGCGCGTTCGACGTACTCGTCGGTATCAACTTGCTGCGCGAGGGGCTGGATATTCCGGAAGTGTCACTGGTCGCGATTCTGGACGCGGACAAGGAAGGCTTCCTTCGCGCCGAGCGTTCGTTGATTCAGACAATCGGGCGGGCCGCGCGCAACGTGAACGGTACCGCCATCTTGTACGCAGACAAGATGACCGAATCGATGAAGCGGGCGATCAGCGAGACGGAGCGTCGTCGCGCCAAGCAGATGGCGCACAACGAAGCGCACGGGATCGTGCCGCAAGGCGTGAAGAAGCGCATCAAGGACATCATCGACGGTGTCTACGATCCGGAAGGCGCTAAGGCGGAAATGGCAGAGGCCAAAGAGCAGGCGCACTATCAGGACATGTCCGAGAAGCAACTGGCTCGCGAGATCAAGAAGCTCGAAAAGCAGATGCAGGAGCATGCACGCAATCTGGAGTTCGAGAAGGCGGCCAAGGTGCGGGACCAGTTGCTGCACGTCAAGGCGCTGGTGTTCGGTACCGATGGCGCCAGCGAAGCGGAATTGGGGCCGAAGGCCTGAGGCTGATGGCGGCGAGGCACATCAATGCCTCGCCGCCTCCGATGGACTGAATCCAAATGAAGAAAACATCAGTTTTGTTTATCTGCATGGGTAACATCTGCCGTTCCCCGAGTGCCGACGGCATCTTTCGCGACCGACTCGCCAAAGCGGGATTGTCCGATCTCGTCGAGGTCGATTCGGCGGGCACGCACAGTTATCACATCGGTCACGCCCCGGATGAGCGTACGCAGGCGGCAGCCGAGCGGCGCGGCTACGATCTGAGCGCACTGCGGGCGCGTCGCGTCGAAGCGAGCGATTTCGAGCGATTCGAATGGATCGTGGCCATGGACGACGCAAACGTCTCGGAGCTCACGGCACGCAGCCCCGCAGCGTTTCGTCACAAGATCGTCCGGTTGATGGATTTTGCGACGCGTCATGACGCGACCGAAGTGCCCGATCCCTATTACGGCGGCGCACAAGGGTTCGAGACGGTGCTCGACTATATTGAAGACGGTCTGGATGGCCTGCTCGTGCGTTTGAGACAGGCCGACTGATCGGTTGTCGGCGCGCGCATCCTCGTGGGGAGACGGCGTATGTGTTGCGATCGGTGACGAGATCGCTTCGCGAGTTGTCCCAACAAGGCTATCATTCGGCCCTCTTTGACGGGATGAGGCCGGGCAGTGCGATTTGTCGTACGCCAGAAGTGCCGGTGACTCCCGTGTCCCTTCTGTTTCTGTCGCTGAATCTGTAGCTGACTACGCACTTTCCGATCCATGTTCAATTCGCTCACTTTGTACTGGCGCAAGTGGCGCGCCTCGCGCCATGCAGGTCATCAACTCGACGAACTGCTCGCGCACGCGGATCCCGCAGCGCCGCTGGCCGTACGCAATCAATGGTTGATCGAGTTGGCGCATTGGGTGCAAAAGCGCGGCGCGATTGTCAACGAAGTGCGCGGGGAGGGGGAGGCCGCTCGATACCGGCCGCATACGCGCCTACGCTATTTGCTGCAAATGCTGGAGCGTAATCCGCAGTGGCGGCTGTCGGTCGCGCGCACGCTGCGTAGCGTCATCAACGAAAGCGATGCCATTTCGCTACTCTGCGACACCGGCATGCCGGTGCGGCCCGGCTTTTGGGGCGCGCTGGCCGAGCGCATCGAAAAGGCGCTGATTCCGCCGCCGCCTACGCGACGGGACCTCTCGGCGTTGTGTTCTCTGATGTTTCCCGATGGGGACGCTGCCGACTGGATCGCTGCCATGCCCGCCGAGTTGCTGGGCGATCTGATTGCGCTGCTTCATCACGGCGAGGCGGACGACGCCGACGTGGACTGGAATCCGTTCGCCGAGGATCTGCTTGCCGCGATGCATCACCTTGTCGACCAGATCGCGTCGACGGGACTCTCACAGGCCGTCCGCTCGCGTCTTACGTATTCCCGCGTCACCGATTCGCCGTTTTATCGGCTCGGGCGCGCGATGCAGGCGCTTGAGGATGCCGGTCAGGAATTCGCGCACGGCGCGCCGCCGTCGCAATTGTTCGTGCAGCAGATCAACGTATTTCGCGCACTGCTGGACGATTGTGGCCGTGCAGTGCGTGACGTATATGCGCACCTCGACGAAAACGGTGTCAGCGTCGATATCGTGTTTCAGGTCGAGCGTGCGAAGGCACGGATTCGTCGTCTCGAACGTTTGCTGGAGGCGTGGCTGACCTACGGGGATCGCGGCGATAGGGCTACAGCGCGCGTGCGGTTGCTCGCCGACCTGGTGAGGGCCAATCGTGCGAGCCAGAGCGTGGGCGAACTGGCGCGAACGTCGTTTGGCTTGCTGGCGCGCAAGGTCGTCGAACGCAGTGCGGAGACCGGCGAGCATTACATCGCGCGCAATCGCAGCGAGTATTTCTCGATGCTGAAGATGGCCTGTGGCGGCGGATTGGTGACGGTCGTGACCGTCTATATCAAGTTCATGATTGCCGGGGCCCACTTTCCGACGGTGGTGGAGGGGTTCTTTGCCGGGGCCAACTATGCGTTGTGTTTCCTGTTCATGCACTTCTGCCACTTCACGCTGGCTACCAAGCAACCGGCTATGACGGCACCGGCCATCGCAAGCAAGCTCGATGATGTCGATACGCCAGCGGGGATGGATGCTTTCGTCGGTGAGGTGATCGCTCTGGTGCGTACCCAGGCGGCAGCGATCTTCGGCAATCTGACGATGGTTTTCCCGTTCTGCCTGTTGGTGCAGTGGGCGGTGTCGGCGGCGCTTGGTGCAAACACCATCTCACCGGAAAAAGCGCACGCGACGCTGAATTCGTTTTCGATTCTCGGTGTAACGCCGTTCTTTGCGGCGCTGACCGGCGTGTTGCTGTGGTGCTCCAGCCTGATTTCCGGCTGGGCGGACAACTGGTTCGCCTTGCATGGCATTGGCGACGTCCTTGCATACAACCGCCGTCTGCGTTTCGTTTTTGGACGTCAGGGCGCTGCGCGGCTCGCCGACTGGTGTCGACGCCACATCGCGCCGGTGCTGGGCAATCTCATGCTCGGCTTCATGCTGGGACTCGTGCCGGCCGTGCTGACGGCATTTGCTTTGCCGTTCGAGGTCCGCCACGTGACCCTGTCGACCGGGGCGATCGCGACTTCGATCGGCGTGTTGGGTGGTTCTGTGCTCCACGATCCGGCGCTGTGGCTGGCGTTCGCCGGTGTGGCTGCCATGGGGCTGCTCAACGTCGGTGTCAGTTTTGCGTTAGCATTTCACATGGCGCTTCGATCGCGTCCACTGCGATTTGGCGACCGTCGGCAAATTCACCGCGCCATCTGGCGCGCCGTGCTGCGCAATCCCTTGGTGCTGCTGTTTCCTCTGGGCTTGCCCCGGCCGGAAGCTCGTCCCGAAAAATAAGAAATTTCACAAGTGGACGAGGGAACTTCCGCAAAAAATGGGCCAGAAGTACTTGACTAAATTCGTAGGGAATTTATACTTGACGAAAATAGTCGAGATTAATCCCCTGCATCATCATGAGACTTACCACGAAAGGCCGTTTCGCCGTCACGGCGATGATCGACCTGGCCATGCGCCAGGACGCGGGTCCCGTGACGCTTGCGGGCATTAGTCAGCGTCAGCGAATTTCGCTCTCCTATCTGGAGCAACTGTTCGGAAAGCTTCGCCGCCACGAAATCGTGGAGAGCGTGCGCGGTCCGGGCGGCGGTTACAGTCTTGCGCGACGCGCAGAAGAGGTGACGGTCGCCGACATCATCATTGCGGTCGACGAACCGCTCGACGCCACACAGTGCGGCAGCAAAGGCAATTGCGAGAAGGGCCAGGACGGCCATCGCGGCCACTGCATGACGCACGAGCTGTGGGCGACGCTCAACCAGAAGATGGTTGAGTATCTCGATTCCGTTTCCCTGCGTGACCTCGTCGAGCAGCAGCGCAGCAAGCAGGCCCAACAGGCTGTGCTGCGCGACACGCGCGAGTCTGGCAACAACAACCAGACGATGACGACGCGTATCCCCAATTCGGTCTTTGATATGGCCCGTTCATAACAGGCGCCACGGCACGATCCTGGAGCACCCCATGAAAAACGACACCCTCAACCTCCCCATCTACATGGATTACAGCGCCACGACGCCGATTGACCCGCGTGTCGTGGACAAGATGTTGCCTTTTCTGCGCGAGCAGTTCGGCAACCCGGCATCGCGCAGCCACTCGTTCGGCTGGGCCGCGGAGCAGGCGGTGGAAGAGGCACGTGAGGAAGTCGCCAAGCTGGTGAATGCCGATCCGCGCGAAATCGTGTGGACGTCAGGCGCGACCGAGTCGAATAACCTCGCCATCAAGGGCGCGGCGCACTTCTATCAAGGCAAGGGCAAGCACCTCATCACCGTGAAGACCGAGCACAAGGCCGTGCTCGATACGATGCGTGAGCTGGAGCGCGAAGGCTTCGAAGTGACGTATCTCGACGTCAAGGACGATGGCCTGCTGGATCTGGAAGTCTTCAAGGCAGCGCTGCGTCCGGACACGATTCTCGTGTCGATCATGGCCGTGAACAACGAGATCGGTGTGATTCAGGACATCGCTACGCTCGGCGAGATCTGCCGTGAGAAGGGCATCATTTTCCACGTTGACGCTGCGCAGGCAACCGGCAAGATGCCGATCGATCTCGCGGCACTGAAGGTCGACCTGATGTCGTTCTCGGCGCACAAGACGTACGGCCCGAAGGGTATCGGTGCGTTGTACGTGCGTCGCAAGCCCCGCGTGCGTATCGAAGCACAGATTCACGGTGGCGGTCATGAACGCGGTATGCGTTCGGGTACGCTCGCTACGCACCAGATCGTCGGCATGGGCGAGGCGTTCCGTCTGGCCCGTGAAGAGATGGCCGTCGAGAACGAGCGCGTGCGCATGCTGCGCGACCGTCTGCTGAAGGGCTTGACGGAGATGGAAGAAGTGTATGTGAACGGCGACATGGAACAACGTGTCCCGCACAACCTGAACATCAGCTTCAATTTTGTCGAAGGCGAGTCGCTGATCATGGCGATCAAGGATGTGGCGGTGTCGTCGGGTTCGGCGTGCACGTCGGCCTCGCTCGAGCCTTCGTACGTACTGCGCGCTCTGGGCCGCAACGACGAACTGGCGCACAGCTCGATTCGCTTCACGGTGGGTCGTTTCACGACCGAGCAGGAAGTCGACTATGTGGTCGAACTGCTCAAGAGCAAGATCGGCAAGCTGCGCGATCTGTCGCCGCTGTGGGAAATGTACAAGGACGGGGTCGATCTCAATTCGATCCAATGGGCCGCACACTGAGTATTCAAGGAGTTAGCCATGTCGTACAGCAAGGAAGTTCTGGATCACTACGAAAACCCGCGTAACGTCGGTTCGTTCGAGAAGGGCGACGACGCCGTTGGTACGGGCATGGTCGGCGCACCGGCCTGCGGCGACGTGATGAAGCTGCAGATCCGCGTGAACGAAGCCGGCGTGATCGAAGACGCCAAGTTCAAGACCTACGGCTGCGGATCGGCGATTGCGTCGTCGTCGCTGGTGACAGAGTGGGTCAAGGGCAAGACGCTGGATCAGGCGCTCGAAATCAAGAACACCGAAATCGCGCAAGAACTGGCCCTGCCGCCGGTGAAGATTCACTGCTCGATTCTGGCGGAAGACGCCATTAAGGCGGCCGTGGCCGACTACAAGCAGAAGCACGGCCAGTCGGCCGATGCGGCCCAGGCTGCGTAAGCGGCGCGACGAATAAGGAATCAGGCAAGATGGCCGTTACATTGACCGAGAAGGCCGCGCAGCACGTTACGCGTTATCTGACGCGGCGCGGCAAGGGCGTGGGCCTGCGGCTGGGCGTGAAGACGACCGGCTGCTCGGGCCTGGCCTACAAGCTGGAGTACGCCGACGACGTGGCGGGCGAGGACACGGTCTTCGAAAGCCACGGCGTGAAGGTGATCGTCGATCCGAAGAGTCTGCCGTACATCGACGGCACCGAGCTGGACTTCGCGCGCGAAGGCCTGAACGAAGGATTCCGCTTCAACAATCCGAACGTCAAGGACGAGTGCGGCTGCGGTGAGTCGTTCCGCGTCTGACGCTGCACCGCTGCGCGAGATCATCGGTTTTCGGCAAGACGACGAAGGCCAGTGGGTCGCGCGACTGGCATGCGGGCATGGGCAACATGTCCGGCATCTCCCTCCGTGGCAGATCCGGACATGGACGCAAAGCCCGGAAGGCCGCGAAGCGATGCTGGGCAGCGAGTTGCCGTGCCGCAAATGCGAGCGCGGCGAGCCGGTCGACGAATGAAGCAGGGGTCGGTCTGGCGAGCTGGGCGTAGTAGCGTAGGCAACAAGGCGGCGCGAGCCGCTTTTTTTACGGGCCGAATGTGAGCCCAGAGCGCGATGAGTGCATTGACTGACAACTATTTCACGCTGTTCGATCTGCCGCAGGGTTTCGCGCTCGATGCCGAGGCGCTGGAGGCAGCCTATCGTGCGGTGCAATCGCGAGTGCATCCGGACCGGTTTGCAAGTGCGAGCGATGCAGAGCGTCGCGTGGCCATGCAATGGGCCGCGCAGGCGAATGCTGCGTACCGTACGCTGCGTGATCCGTTGCAGCGCGCGACCTATTTGTTGACGTTGCAGGGCATCGATGTGGGCGCGGAGAACAATACCGCGATGGCCCCCGATTTCCTGATGCAGCAGATGGAGTGGCGCGAAGCGATCGACGACGCCGTCGCGGCTCGCAATATTGGCGCGCTCGACACGCTTGCCAAGTCCTTGCGCGACGACCGTCGCGTGCGGCTGACGAAGCTGGGCGACTGGCTCGGCAGCGCAGCCTGGCAGCCTGCGGCTGAAGCCGTGCGACAACTGATGTTCATTGCGCGCGCCGAGGAAGATATCGCGCAGCGCATCGAAATGCTGGAAAACGCGTGACGGCCCGGTGCGGCGCCGTCACATGTCATTGAGAACTGCTTGAGAACAGGGTGGACGCGCTCACGCGTCGCCCGCATTGCAAAGTCATGGCCCTTCTGCAAATTTCCGAACCCGGCATGTCCCCCGCGCCGCACCAGCGGCGACTCGCCGTGGGCATTGACCTGGGCACGACGCATTCGCTCGTGGCCTCCGTGCGCAGCGGTGTGGCCGAAGTCCTCCCCGACGATCAGGGCCGCGTGCTTTTGCCGTCCGTCGTCCGTTATCTGGGCGGTCACCGCACGCAGATCGGGTATGACGCCAAGACGGCTGCCGCCACTGATCCGCGCAACACCATTGTCTCCGTCAAGCGATTCATGGGCCGTGGTCTCGCGGACGTCGCCCACGCAGACAACGCTCCATACGACTTCGTCGACGCGCCGGGCATGGTACAGATGAACACCGCAGGTGGCGTGAAGAGCCCGGTGGAAGTATCCGCCGAGATTCTCGCGACGCTGCGTCAGCGTGCCGAGGATACCCTTGGCGACGATCTCGTCGGCGCTGTGATCACGGTTCCTGCGTATTTTGACGATGCGCAACGGCAAGCGACCAAGGACGCCGCGCGTCTGGCGGGGCTGAATGTCTTGCGCCTGCTCAATGAACCGACGGCGGCTGCGATTGCGTACGGTCTGGACAACGCAGCGGAAGGGCTCTACGCGGTCTACGACCTCGGTGGCGGTACGTTCGACATCTCGGTCCTTCGTCTGACCAAGGGCGTGTTCGAAGTACTCGCGGCCGGCGGCGATTCGGCGCTGGGTGGCGATGACTTCGACCTGGCCATCTACCGCTGGGCAGTGCAGAGCGCCGGTATCGAAACGGCGTCGCTGACGCCCGAAGACGTACGCAGTTTGCTGGACCACGCACGTATCGTGAAGGAAGCACTCACGGATGCCGAGCAAGCGACCCTCAGCGTGACGTTGTCCGGGGGCCGCAACCTGTCGCTGGAACTCTCGCGTGAACAGTTCACGGCTCTGGGCGCACCGCTCGTGCAACGCACGATTGGCCCGATGCGCAAGGCGCTGCGTGACGCGGGGATGGGGCCGGAAGACGTCAAGGGCGTTGTACTTGTAGGCGGCGCGACGCGCATGCCGCAAGTGCGGGCGGCGGTGGCAAGCTTCTTCGGTCGTGAACCGCTGGTCGACCTCGACCCGGATCAGGTCGTTGCATTGGGTGCGGCTGTGCAGGCGAATCTGCTGGTCGGCAATCAAGCCGAAGGCGACGACTGGCTGCTGCTCGACGTGATTCCGCTCTCGCTCGGTGTCGAGACGATGGGCGGCCTGGTCGAGAAGATCATTCCGCGTAACGCCACGATTCCGGTGGCGCGTGCACAAGAATTCACGACATTCAAGGACGGCCAGACGGCCATGGCCATTCACGTGCTGCAAGGCGAGCGTGAGTTGGTGTCTGACTGCCGTTCGCTGGCGCGCTTCGAGTTGCGCGGGATTCCGCCGATGACGGCCGGTGCGGCGCGCATTCGCGTGACGTATCAGGTCGACGCCGACGGGTTGCTGTCTGTCTTCGCGCAGGAAATGCACTCCGGCGTGGCGGCGTCCATCGAGGTCAAGCCGTCCTACGGACTGGCCGACGAGGACATCTCGCGCATGTTGCAGGACAGCTTCGGCTCGGCCGAGCAGGACATGCGTGCCCGCGCGCTGCGTGAGCAACAGGTGGAAGCCGAACGTCTGCTGGTCGCCATCGACAGCGCGCTGCAAGCCGATCCGGAATTGCTCGATGCCAACGAGCGTGCGCAGATCGACGGGCTGCTGGCCGATTTACGCCAGAAGGCCAGCGGTGACGATCAGGTCGCCATCAAGACGGCCACCGAAACGCTTTCGCACGCCACCGACGAGTTCGCCGCACGCCGCATGGACAAGAGTATCCGTGCCGCGCTGGCCGGTCGACGCGTTGCGGATATCGACAAACTGTAAGACACACACGGAATTCAAAGCCATGCCGCAAATCGTTGTATTGCCTCACGAAGAGTTGTGCCCGGAGGGCGCTGTGCTGGAGGTTGCACCGGGCACGTCCGTGTGCCGTGCGCTGCTCGATAACCATATCGAGATCGAGCATGCCTGCGAGCTGTCGTGCGCCTGTACGACGTGCCACGTGATCGTGCGCGAAGGTTTCGAATCGCTGGAAGCCGCGGAAGACGAAGAGGAAGATCTGCTCGACAAGGCGTGGGGCCTGGAGCCGACGTCGCGCCTGTCGTGCCAGACGCTGATGCCCGACGACACCGATCTGGTCGTCGAGATTCCGAAATACACGATCAATCACGCCAAGGAAAATCACTGATCGACGCCGTCTGGCCTCGCGCAGTGACGAGATAACAAAGGAGCTTTCCCATGAAATGGACCGACAGCCTGGAAATCGCGATTGCGCTGACTGAAGCGCATCCCGATGTCGACCCGCAATATGTGCGGTTCACCGACCTGCACAAGTGGGTGGTCGCGCTCGATGGCTTCGACGACGCACCGGATCGTTCCGGCGAGAAGATCCTGGAAGCCATTCAACTGGCATGGATCGACGAAGCCGACTGAGTCGGGATGTCGTGAGAGATGAAAGGATGTGCTGCAAGTCATCGCATCCCAAAACAAAAGCCGCTCGGGAGAGCGGCTTTTGCGTTTCTGCGAGACGAATTCACCTGCGGGCGGCGACATGCCACCGAAGCCTCAGCTGGCGCGCACGAGTCCGTTGTTTTCCAGACGCACGCGGTCACCCGGTTGTACACCCGGTGCGGACTGATAGGTCCAATAGCGCGTCTTGCCGGTATCCATGCGGACGTAGACGCGATACACCGTGTCGGAGCGCACACGCTTTTCCACTTCGTTACCGGCGAGACCCCCGCCGAGCGCGCCGACCACCGTCATTGCCGTACGGCCGTTACCTGCGCCGAATTGATTGCCGAGCAGACCGCCGGCCACGGCACCGCCCACTGCACCCAAGCCCGAGGCGTGGCCTTCCGTACGAATCGGCTGCACCGATTGCACCGTACCGCACGTAGAGCAAGCCGCGGCTTGTTGTTGTGTCGGTTGTGCCGGTGCTGCCGTTTGTTGCGCATACGAGGGCTGCGGAGCCGGAGCGCGCTCAGCGGCTTGCTGCTGCGTCGCGTACTGCGCTTGCTGCTGCGCGGCCGTCGTGGACGGTTGTGATTGCGATGGTGCCGAGAGCGAGGGCGGTTGCGGCGACGTCAGCGCATATTGCGAACTGTTGCCCGAGGACGCGGGGCCGTCCGTACTCTTGGCCACGGGCAGCACGCCGGTAATGGCGGCAACACCCAGCAGACTGACTACGACGATACTGCCGGCAGCGGCAGCGGCCAAAGGATGCATGCGGCGCGGTTGCAGATCGTTATCCATGTTGTTTTCTCCATCGTGCGGTAAGTGCGAATCCCCTTCTGCGTGCTGGCGTGCACGGGCGATTTCGCATGAGAAAAGTTTCCGTCACGGCAAGCGCGGCATCCGTTTCATTTTGTAACGCGATGTAAGATGTGCATCGCTGTGAAGTGTATCGGTGGACCCTGGAAGTTGTCCTAAGTTAATGAAAGATATGAATATTTTGTGCCGGTGACAGCGCGCGTCCCGCAAGTCTGACGGGGCGGACTTAACAAAAGAAACAAGTCGTGGGGGAGGCGAGACGTGAATCGACCGACGGTGACGTCAAGTGGGACGCTTCGGCAGGCAAGCGCGCCTTCAGGGGCTACCACGTTGTCACGCGGGGTCGTCATCTCAGCGGTCGTCGTTATGCTGGTTCAATGGCTTGCACTGGGTGCGTGGGCCGTCAGTTGGTTGACGGGCGACGGCAGTGGTGAGAACAGCATGCCGCCGCTCGGACACGATCTGCGTGTCTACTGGACGGTGTCCTGGATGACGACGCATCTCGGTGCGATGGCGGCATTTCATCCGGACACGCTCGACGCCGCACAACTCCAGTTCTTTCCTGCGTACACCGAACTCGGGCACTGGCTTTATCCACCGACATTCCAATGGTTGATCCAGCCACTCTCGTGGTTGCCTTATCCGTGGACGTACGCGATGTACGTCGTCGTGAGCATCGCGTTGTTTGCGTTTGCGGTGATGCAATGGCGACGAAGGGCCGGTTGGCCGTGGCTCGTGGTGATGGCATTTCCCGGCCTTTGGGTTGCCTTGCTGGCTGGTCAGAACTCCGTCATGACGTTGTTGCTGATGACCGTCGCACTGACTCAGTCGAGTGTGCGTCCGTTGTTAGCGGGGGTGTGCGCTGGCTTGCTCGTCATCAAGCCGCAATTCGCAGTGCTGTTGCCGTTGTGGTGGCTATGCGGCAAACAGTGGCGAGCGCTAGGCACGATGGTGCTTACTGGGGGCGTTTGTTGCGTCCTAACGCTGCTGTGGGGCGGGTGGGCATTGTGGGAGGCGTTTTTTACGGCGGTGGCAACGTTCAACGCAGAAATCGTTCAGCAGGGCGCGGGAGACATCTGGCACGCGATGCCCACGGTGTTCGCGATGGCGCGATTGCAGGGCGCGACGCTGCCTGCGGCGTACGTGATGTACGGATTCGTGGCGGTGCCATCCGTGCTCTTCACGGCATGGTTGTGGGCGAGACAGGCACCGTTGCCGCTACGCGTGGCAGCCGCCATGATCGCCACGTTACTCGTCCAGCCTTACTTGCTCTATTACGAGCTGGCGTGGTTGATTGTGCCGTTGCTATGCCTTGCCGTGCCGATAGATCCGAACCCGTCTGCTTCGCGTCATGCCAACGCGTCGCGCGGGCCGTGGAAAAGGCTGGATGACTTGCTGCTGGCCGTCGCCTGGGTGCTGCCGCTAGAAGCCTACCTCGCTGTGCTGTGGACACCCATGGGGCAGTGGGGCGTGTGGATACTGCCTGCGTTAATGCTACTGATCGTGATGCGCGCACGTCGATGGGCGCATCTGCGTCCGACGTGACGCGCGCATAATGGCACGCATTGTCTGTGAACGTCATTCCCATCGACCTGTCCCACCGCCATGATCGATACGCTACCTGCTCTTGAAACGCCGCTCGATGCGGCTAGCCACCCGCATATCTATCCGTACGTCGTGCAACGTGCGTGGGTTGACGTGCACGATCCTGACGGGGATGTCACCGAGCCATTTTCCGACGACGTCTTCGTCACGCTCGTTCTCGACAGTCCGACGGGACTTCGACGTCTGCACGGCAACGATCTGCAGGCGGCCGACCTGACCTTTGAAGCGGCATTCGCGCAGGCGGCGTCCAATCTCTCGCGGGCATGGACGGCGCGTCACTTCGAATTCGGTATTGCGCGCCTGGACGACGGCACGATGGTCGGCGGCTCGCGCGGCAACTGGATGGCGCCCGCCGGTGCGCTCGTGCTGGGCAATCTCTACCAGTCGATGGTGGAGCACTTTGAGACGACGGAATTCGCGGCCATCGCCGTGAACCGAACGTTCGTCGTGGCGTTTCCTACCGACACGAAGACGCTCTCGTCGCTGGCGCTGCGTCAATTGATCGAGGGGGCGTCGAACGGTGCGGTGCTCCCTATCTCACGCAGCTGGCTGCGTCTCGATGGCGACTGGCCGTCCGCTTATCGCGGAAGTCCGGCTTTCTGAAACGGGATTTTTCTATTGACTCGTTTCACATAGCCACGGTTCTTGACTCCAAAACGTGACATCGACGGCTACATAGACTCATTGACGGCACATTTCGCTGCCGTCACCGGAGACTACGTATGCCAGCCTTGTTATCGGTACCTGGCCATGCCCCAGGCACCTATGCTGCTCCGACGCTCGATTCAATCGGAGGTGGGGTTCCCGCCGTTTCGCCGATTGCTTCCGAGCGTCTTTCGCATTCCGCCCTGGCGACCGATTTCGATGGCGCTCGCATTCAGCGTGCCGTCGTGGCGCCTGCGCTGCGGGCGCCGTGTCGGACGCTCCTACCGCAAGCGTCCCCAGTGGAGGTGCAGCTCAATGGTCGCACCATCCTTCATTTGCATTCCGAGCCGGATCGCGTGGCGTTTCTGAACGAGAACCGGGTCGGCACGCTCTGGATGGAAATGCTCGACGCGGCGCGTGCTGCGGATGGATGTCCGGCGGACGTTCGCGCGGACGATGTGCCATCGGATATTTTGGCACGCATGGCGTGCCTGGGCGTTGGCTCGGGGGAGCGGAGACGCACCGACGTTCATTCGCCCTTGGAGGCCACGTTCGGAGTGGTCTCGGACCTGCCTCGGGCCTCGAGTCCAAGCGCGGACGCCAGTGAATTTGCAACCGTCGAGGCGTTATCGCTACCGTCGGTGTACATCCGGGAGCCGGGGTTTGCACCGGGAACGATGGCGGCGCTCGAGTACGACCTGGGGTGGCGTGCGTTGGCCCCGTCGTGGCGCGAGATCATGCCGATAGTCGACGAATCCGTGTGGGCCTCAGACCCGAACACAGAGCTATTCTGTGCGGTGGGTCGCGCAGTTTTGCCGCATCTTGCCACCCGCGAGGCGGGGCATGTTGCGGACACCATTTGCGCGCGCATCGTGGCGTTTCACATGCACGCAGGCGGGCTTGTCGATTGCCTTGCTAACGTCACCCGATCGGTTGAGCGCACCGGAAAGGAAGGAGAGGCTGTCTCGGTGGCGGCCATCGAGATCAACGACTTTCTCGTCGAGTGTGCGGGGATCGACTGGCGGAAGTCGTTGATTGGCCGGGAAGGGGAGGATGCACTGACGCGTCGTCGCGCGGCCTGTATGGAAGCGGCGACGAACACGTCCACGACAGAGCTACCTGCGGATGTGAATACGACCACGAGCGAATCCGATGGCTCGCGACACCCAAAACCAACGATCGATCATGGATTTCGCAACGCTTGAATTACGCATGGCAATGAAAAAAGCCGCAACCCCGAAACGGTTGCGGCTTTTTCGCTACGGTACGGCCTGAGCAGACGGTTGGCGCGAGATCCTGCGCCGACTGTCCGTCCCGATCAGTCTTCGCGGCGCAGGTGCGGGAACAGCAGCACGTCGCGAATGTTCGGGCTGTCGGTGAGCAGCATGATCAGACGATCGATGCCGATGCCGCAGCCGCCCGTCGGGGGCATGCCGTACTCAAGTGCGCGAATATAGTCGGCATCGTAGTACATGGCTTCTTCGTCGCCAGCGTCCTTCTGCTCGACCTGAGCACGGAAGCGTGCAGCCTGATCTTCCGGATCGTTCAACTCCGAGAAACCGTTGGCGATTTCACGGCCCGTGATGAACAGTTCGAAGCGCTCGGTGATGCCCGGCAGCGTGTCCGAGGCGCGCGCGAGCGGCGAAACTTCCACTGGGTAATCGACGATGAACGTCGGTTCCCACAGCTGACTCTCGGCGGTCTCTTCGAACAGCGCCAGTTGCAGCGCCCCGAGGCCTGCATTCTTGAATTGCGGGGCATCCACCTTCACGCCGTACTTGCCCAGCGCGCCGCGCACGAAATCGATATCGGCGAGTTGCGCGTCGGTGTACTCCGGTGCGTACTTGCGGATCGCTTCGACGATCGTCAGGCGATGGAACGGCTTGGACAGGTCGAGTTCGCGGCCCTGATATTCGATGGTCGCGGTGCCGAGTGCGTCGATCGCGGCACGACGGATCAGCGCTTCGGTGAAGTCCATCAGCCAACGGTAATCCGTATAGGCCGCGTAGAACTCCATCATCGTGAATTCCGGATTGTGACGCGGCGACACGCCTTCATTACGGAAGTTACGGTTGATTTCGAACACGCGCTCGAAGCCGCCGACGATCAGGCGCTTCAAATACAGCTCAGGCGCGATACGCAGATACATCTGCATGTCGAGCGCGTTGTGGTGCGTGATGAAGGGCTTGGCCGCCGCACCACCCGGGATCGGGTGCAGCATCGGCGTTTCGACTTCCATGAAGTCGGCGCTCGTCATGTACTGACGAATCGATGCGATGGCCTTCGCGCGGGCGCGGAAGGTGTTGCGCGTTTCCGGCGACGTGATCAGATCGACGTAGCGTTGACGGTACTTCGTTTCCTGATCGGCCAGACCGTGGAACTTGTCCGGCAGGGGGCGCAGCGCCTTGGCGAGCAGTCGCAGTTCCTTTACCTTGACCGAAAGTTCGCCGGTGCGAGTGCGGAACAGCGTACCGGTTGCCGCGATGATGTCACCGATGTCCCAGCCCTTGAAGGCGGTCATCGAATCGGCACCGACGTCGTCGCGACCGATAAAGAACTGGATCTGACCGCTGCCATCCTGCACGGTAGCGAAAGCGGCCTTGCCCATCACGCGCTTGAGCATCATGCGACCGGCTACCGACACCGCGACGGGCTCGGATTCGAGCGCTTCGTTCTCCACGCCCTGATAGCGGGCTTGCAGATCGCCAGCGTGCTGTTCGGGACGGAAGTCGTTCGGGAACGCGACGCCGCCCGCGCGGATCGCCGTCAGCTTCTCGCGACGTTCCGCGATGAGCTTGTTGTCGTCCTGCGGCAGGTCGTTGGCCTGATTGGCCGAGTCGGCCGGAGTGTTTTGATCGGTCATGATGCGAACGATGAAGTTATTCGGTAAAACGCAGCGTGTGGAGCAGCGCATTCTTGAGCGAGCCATCGGGCGCGCCCAGCCAGATCAGTTCGGTGCGATCCTGATGCGGGCTGGCATTGGCCGCGGCACTCGGGTCCCGCACAAACAGCGCCGCGATCGACTGCGAGCGCGGCTCATACAAAATGTGGACGTACTCGCTAGGGCAGTCGTGCGGCTTGCAGCTCTGCACCAGCAACCAAGGCTTGCCGGCGACGCTCACCCGTTGCGACGGCGTCGAGGTTCCCCCCTGACGCACCCACGCGGGCACATTGCGCGGTGCAACGATGCGTGCATAAGCGCCCGAGAAATCCGGGCGCTTGAGCAGTTCATGCAGATACGGTCCTGTCTCGGGACTCGCACCCGGTGCACCCGGCGTACTCGCCGGGGCAGCCACGGCGGCGCGCTGAAGACACAGCGCACTCACCACCCACACGGCTAGCGTGCGGACAAACGCCATTCCTTACACTCCCTGCTTGAGGCTCGCCGAGATGAAGTCGTCCAGGTCGCCGTCGAGCACCTTGCCGGTGTTGCCGGTTTCCACGCTGGTACGCAAATCCTTCACGCGCGACTGGTCGAGCACGTACGAGCGAATCTGGTGACCCCAACCCACATCGGTCTTGCTCGATTCGAGCTTGTCCTGCTCGGCACGGCGCTTACGCATTTCGTGTTCGAACAGACGCGAGCGGAGCATGTCCCACGCTTCGGCGCGGTTGCGGTGCTGCGAACGGTCGTTCTGGCAAGCGACGACGATGCCCGTCGGAATGTGAGTCAGACGCACGGCGGAGTCGGTCTTGTTGATGTGCTGACCACCCGCGCCCGAAGCACGATACGTGTCGGTACGCACGTCGGCCGGATTGATGTCGATTTCGATCGAGTCATCCACTTCCGGATAGACGAACAGGCTGGCAAACGAGGTGTGACGGCCACCCGACGAGTCGAACGGCGATTTGCGCACCAGACGGTGGACGCCGGTCTCGGTACGCAGATAGCCGTAGGCGTAGTCGCCCGTGACCTTGAGCGAGGCGCTTTTGATGCCAGCGACGTCACCGTCCGACACTTCGAGCACTTCGGCCTTGAAGCCCTTGCGTTCGCAATAGCGGAGGTATTGGCGCAGCAGCATGCCGGCCCAGTCGTTGGCTTCGGTGCCGCCAGCGCCGGCCTGGATGTCGATGAAGCAGTTGTTCGGGTCGGCCGGGTTGTTGAACATCCGACGGAACTCCATGTCACCCACGCGTGCGGCGAGACCCTGCGTGTCGCTTTCGAGCGCCAGGAGCGAGTCTTCATCGCCCTCGTCGCGGGCCATTTCGAACAATTCCTGCGTGTCGGAAAGGCCGGTGTCGAGCTCGGTCAGGTTGGTGACCACGCTGTCGAGCGCCTTCTTTTCCTTGCCCAGTGCCTGGGCGCGCTTGGAATCGTTCCAGATGTTGGGATCTTCGAGTTCCTTGTTGACTTCCGTCAGGCGAGCTTGCTTGACATCGAAGTCAAAGATACCCCCTGAGCTCGCCAACGCGGGTGCGCAGGTCGGCGAGCAGGGATTCGAGGGCGTTGAGGCGTTCGGCTTCCATGAGCTAGGGCGTTTGCAAATTCGGGAAAACCGGAATTATAACGCAGCGAAGCCCCCGTTTCCCCCATTTTTCGGGGGCTTTTAACGACTTTCGGACAGCGGCCTAGCGCGACGTCTGACGCAGACCGAACGCATCGCGGGCGTAACCGACATCCGCGAGCGACGTATCGTCGAAAGCGGCGAGCGCTTCGACCTGGAGTTTCTGCTCGTAGTGCAGACGCCATTGGTCGACGGCGCGGAAGAACAGGCCGAGCGGCGTGACCGGCGCAGCAACGACCGGTGCGGTGGCGTTCAGATTGGCAGCGGCGGACAGAGGGCGGTACATGATGTGATTTCCTTCACGGGGCGCGGTGTGCTGGCCGGAGACGGGATGTCATGGCAGACGTCGCATTAGGGATAACCCGAAGCTTATTCCTTTCTCATGCGCTAAAAAAGTGAATTGTTTAGCTGATTTTGTTCACTATTATTGAAGTGACGTTGCGACTCGCTTAACATTCGGCATCGTGTGAATGCCTACCCGCTTCCTAGCTGCTTCTTGCACCCGGAGCTTCCTCATGGACTTTCTGCAACTTCAGACCTTCAAGGCCATCGTCGACGAAGGCAGCGTGCTGGGGGCCGCCGAAGCGTTGCACTGCGTTCAGTCGAACGTGACGGCCCGCATCCGCTCGCTGGAACACGCCGTGGGCGTGAAGCTCTTCCATCGTCAGGGACGCCGTCTGCAACTTACGCCAAGCGGACGTACGCTGCTTGGTTACGCCGACCGGATTCTGGCGTTATCGCGCGAGGCGAGCGCTGCGCTCAATCCGGCAAACGAGCCGTCCGGCGACTTCTCACTGGGCGCGATCGAATCGTCCGCCACCTCGCGACTGCCAGCCGTGCTCGCGCGCTTCCATGCGGCTTATCCGAAAGTGCGCCTGAATCTGGTGACGGACACATCGTTGAATCTGCTCGACGAAATTCAGCACGGCCGCGTCGACGCTGCACTGATTGCGGGTACCGCGTGCCTGGAGGCGCAGGCGCAGATGTCGGTCGTGGCCGACGAGATCTACCGGGAACCGATCGTGCTGGTCGCGCCCGCGCGCGCAGGGCGGGTTCACGAAGCGGCCGATCTCTCGGGCGCGACATTGCTCATGTGGCCGTCGGGCTGTCCGTATCGCGGCACGATGGAGCAATGGCTCGCCGCGAATGCGGTCACGCCGGGGCGCATCCTCAGCTATGGTAGCTACGCAACCATCGTGGCTTGTGTCGGTGCGGGGGTCGGCTATTCGCTGGTGCCGCGCGGGATTTACCTGCGTTATCGTCAGGAGGCGAACATCGTCGGTCATGCGATGGAAGACCTCGCGGCGGTGCCGAACTTCTTCGTTCGCCATCGAGGCGTCGAGGTCCATCCGGCACGCGAAGCGTTTTTGCGCGTGATGCGTGAATACGTCGCAGAGGCGCAGCCCGCTTAAATACGTAACCTTGCGCACTTCTCGCGATACGGGAAGTGCGGCCACCTCGATTGCGTAAAGGGAGTGCTCAAATGTTAATGCGTCTCATTGGTATTTGATTTGGGCATTTCGCAGATGGTCACTTCTCCGCCGTGGCGGCATGCCGTCGATCTCGATGGGTTGTCGATGGTGCGTGGCATACAGCAGGCGAACGGCCAGATCACTGACGCATGGAACGTATTCGCGGGCTACACCTTCAACACGACGAAATATCTCGCCGACGCCACTTCGCAAGGCCAGTCGTTCGCCGACTTTGCACCGCGTCACCTGTTCCGCTTGTGGACGAACTACGAGCTGCCATTCGACGGCCGTCGCTGGGGCGTGGGGGCGGGGCTAATCGGCTTGCCGACGGCGTCGGCACAGGTACCCGCACAAGCAACACAGGTTGCGGTGCAGAACGTGTGCCGTCAGACATCCGCGAACGCCGTGCTGCGGGGGACGTACCAACTGGCAGGGTAGGGACATTGCGCATCGAACTGGCGCTGACGTCGCGCGAGGGCACGTCGTCGCGACAATTGCAGGGTTGGGCGCAGGCGATGCGCGCGATCGTGCTGACAGGCCAGCGTGTGATGGGGCCAAAGCACGTCGCGGCGAAACGGGTGTTCAGCCCTGAGCGTGCTCGATGATCATCTGCACACGAGATACGCCATTGAAGGTGTCCGCAGCCAAGCGATAGGCGAATTGTGCGCGGCTTGGCAATGTGTCGGCGTGATTGAACCAGATCGCGTTGAAGCGCATGCGGCCCCGTCCGAGTTGCAGCTTCAGATGCTTGTCTTTCAGGATAGCCTGCGAGAGCACATCGAACTCGCCGGAGAACACGGGCGGGGGAAAGCCCTGCCCCCAGACTTGCGCGTCGAGCATGGCGACGAAGGGCGGGACGAAGCAATCGTCACCGATGTCGCCGTCGGTTTCTATGACACGGGAGAGCGTCTTCTCGTCGAGCCATTCCTGTCCGACGCCTTCGAACGCAGCCTGAAAACGCGGCAGGGCGTCGGCCGCGATCGTAAGACCGGCCGCCATCGCGTGGCCACCGAACTTGCCGATCAGACCGGGCTCGCGTTTGGTGACGAGGTCGAGCGCGTCGCGCAAGTGGAAGCCGGGGATCGAGCGTCCGGATCCTTTGATCTGGCCGTCGTCCCCCGGAGCGAACACGATGGTTGGACGGTAGAACTTCTCTTTGAGGCGGGCCGCCACGATACCGATCACGCCTTGATGCCACGTTTCGTTAAACGCGCAAAGCGTGGTCGCAGCGCGTGGATCGAAACGCGCCAGATCGGCCAGCGCTTCCTGTTGCATGCCGGCTTCGATTTCGCGACGCTCGCGATTCATCGCGTCGAGTTCCTGCGCAAGCGTCCAGGCGCGGGCGTCGTCGTCCGTCAGCAGACATTCGATGCCGAGCGACATATCTGCGAGGCGTCCGGCGGCGTTCAGTCGTGGGCCCAGACCGAAGCCGAGATCGAAACTCCCGGCCTGCCGTGCATTGCGGGCGGCCGCGCGAAAGAGGGCATTGATGCCGGGGTGCATCCGCCCGGCGCGCATGCGAGAAAGGCCCTGTGCCACCAGAATGCGGTTGTTGGTGTCGAGCTTGACCACGTCGGCGACGGTGCCCAACGCGACGAGGTCCAGTAACGTATCCAGCCGCGGTTGTTCGCGAGCGTCGAAAGCGCCACGTCCCCGCAACTCGGCTCGCAACGCCAGTAGTACGTAAAACATCACGCCGACGCCGGCCAGATTCTTGCTGGGAAACTCACAGCCCGGCTGATTCGGGTTGACGATGCACCGCGCGTTGGGTAGTTCGCTGCCGGGCAAGTGGTGGTCGGTGACCACGACTTCGATGCCAAGCAGTTGTGCGGCGGCCACGCCATCGAGGCTGGCGATGCCGTTGTCGACGGTAATCAGAACATCCGGCGGACCTTGTTTGCTGCGTGCGGCGAGCGTCACGATTTCCGGTGTGAGTCCGTAACCGTATTCGAAGCGGTTCGGCACCAGATACTCGACGTTCGCGCCAAACATGCGCAGCCCGCGTACGGCTACGGCGCAAGCCGTCGCCCCATCGCAGTCATAGTCGGCCACGACGAGCATGCGCTTGCCTGCGGCGATGGCGTCCGCGAGAAAGACGGCCGCCTCTTGCGCGCCCTTGAGCCGCGTGGGCGGAATCAGGCGAGCGAGGGCGGTTTCGGTCTCGGTGCTTTCGACCACGCCGCGCGAGGCGAACAGGCGTGCCAGCACGGGGTGGACGCCGTCACGCGAGAGTGTGTCGGCGGTTGTCTCGTCGACGAGACGGGTGACGATGTCGGTCATGCCACTTCCTCACCCAGCCGGGCCAGCGGCACCATGCGTGCGGTGAGTCCCTGGCGACGCCAGAACTTGCGCAGGTCGCCGCTACGGGCGCGAAGGGTCACAGAGTGGCTGTCGCCACACAGCGTGAGCGCGACTTCACGCGCTTGCCCTTTTTGCAGGCGCTCCAACGCCGGTGCCAGCCAGCGACGGTCGAGGTCGACGAGGGCGTCGCGCCAGCGCGCCCAGTCTTCCACCAGGAAATACGATGTCAGGGTGTCGATCTGTATCAGTGTGCGGCCGTCGGCCGCGTCGATACCCGCTGACGTGGGGTGTAGCGCGATCTGCATATGGTTCGCCAGTCCGCGCGTGGCGGGGGCGTCGGCCAATACCGTGACGCACGGACGATTCATGCGGGGCGCGGCAATGCGCTGACCTCCACCGAACAGCCAGATCGCGTTCACGGGCGGCAGGCCACGCGCTTCGCGGGCCTGATTGGCCGGGTGGTCGTACCAGGCCATCTGCACTTCGTTTTGCCACTTGCGCCACGTCAGTTCGGCCTTGCCCTGAGGCAGCCAGATGTCGACGTTACGCCCGGCGGCGCGCGCAGGCGATGCCGTGAGAAGGTCGCCCAGCGTGGGGGCACTCAGATACCACCGGTCGGGGCGCGGTGCGATCAACTCGCCGCCTTCTTCTGCGAACAGTGCGTGTGCGGTCGCGAAAAGGGCAGCAGATTCCTCCGCGCTCAATTCCAGTTCGGCCGGATCCGTCAGCACGAGATGGTCGGTGGCGATGTGGATGTGGGCGGGTTGCGCGCAGTACCAGAACCGGGTGTCGAGTGCGCCGCTATCGTCAAACAGCATGAACGGCGCGAGTGGCGCGCGCGCGGGGCCGCCGGGCAGCCCGAAAGCGTCGGCGAGCCAGCGTTCGTGCGGCAGCGTGGGGACAAACGGGTCTTCCGGCACGTCCTGCGCCGACTGGACGCCGCGCGCGAGCAACTTTTCGAGCGCGGGCAACTCCAATTCGGCCAGCAGTGCGGGCAAATGGGCCGACGCGGGGAGCGCGAACGGCAAGAGAAAGTGCAGGGCAGGTGTATCCATGTCGAGGCGAATTGTATGGCAAACTTCGCGCTGGCAGTTGGGTGACCCTGACGTCAGGTACGGAACGTACCATTCACCGCGCCGGGCAGGGGCCGGGGGCGGAGTTTGGGTACTGGACCCGCGCGGGTGCAAACCTGCGCCGGTACGCTCCGATCGATCCTTATCAAGAATCAGGAATCCGTTTGAAATTCCCATACGAATGGCAGATCGGCTGGCGCTACACGCGCACCGGCAAGCGATCATCCGGCAACGGTTTCATTTCCTTTATCTCTTTCATCTCCATGGCCGGCATTGCGCTGGGCGTGGCAGCGCTCATTGTGGTGCTCTCGGTGATGAACGGCTTTCAGAAGGAAGTTCGGGACCGCATGCTCTCCGTGCTGGCGCACATCGAGGTCTTCGCGGTCGACGGCAATCTGCCGGACTGGCAGCGTACGGCCGCCGAGGCGTTGCAAAACAAGAACGTCATTGCGGCTGCGCCTTATGTGGGTGAGCAGGCCATGCTCACGCGCGACGACAACGTGCGCGGCGTGGTGTTGCGCGGCATCGTCCCGAGTGAGGAAGCGAAGGTCTCCGACCTCGGTAAGCAGATTACGGACGGCACCCTGAATAACCTGACGCCGGGCAGCTTCGGCATCGTGCTCGGGCGAGAGCTGGCGCGGGCGCTGGGCGTGAGCATCGGCGACAAGATCACGCTCGTGGCCCCTCAGGGGACGATCACGCCCGCAGGCGTGTTACCGCGCGTGAAGCAATTCACCGTGGTCGCGATCTTCACGGCCGGGCATTACGAATATGACAGTTCGCTGGCGCTGATCGACCTGCATGACGCGGAAACACTATTCAGACTCGACGGCCCGACGGGCGTGCGTCTGAAAATTCAGGACATGGAGCAGGCGCCGCTCGTGGCGCGCGAACTGGCCAAGTCGCTCTCGGGCAACATGTGGGTGCGCGACTGGACCCAGCAGAACAAGAACTGGTTCGTGGCGGTGCAGACGGAAAAGCGCATGATGTTCATCATCCTGACGCTCATCATCGCGGTTGCTGCATTCAACCTGGTGTCGTCGCTGGTGATGACGGTGACCGACAAATACGCAGACATTGCCATTTTGCGAACGCTTGGCGCGCAGCCCGGCTCGATCATGAAGATCTTCATCGTGCAGGGCGTGACGATCGGTTTTGCCGGGGCGTTGCTCGGTGTCGGCCTCGGTTGTCTGATTTCGGTGAATATCGGGACGATCGTGCCGTTCATCGAGCGTTTGTTGGGGATTCACTTCCTGCCGCAAGACATTTACTTCATTTCCGAATTGCCCTCGGATCTGCAATCGTCCGACGTGATCCGTATCGGGGTGATCTCCTTCATCCTCTCGGCGCTTGCGACGATCTATCCGAGCTGGCGTGCCTCGCGCGTCAAACCGGCGGAGGCCCTGCGCTATGAGTAACGCAAATCAATCGATGGCCCCGGTGCCGAATCTGGCGTACGACGGCCCTGTGTTGCGGGCTCGCGATCTGCACAAGACGTTCAAGCAAGGTCAGTTGAATGTGACGGTGCTCAACGGGGCGAGTCTTGACGTTGCGCCGGGCGAGAAGGTGGCGATCGTCGGGGCGTCGGGCTCCGGCAAGAGCACTTTGCTTCATGTGCTGGGCGGGCTCGACGATCCTTCGCGCGGCGAAGTGTCGTTGCTCGGCAAGCCGTTTTCGTCGCTGCGCGAGCGCGACAAGACGGCGCAGCGCAATCAGTCGCTCGGCTTCGTCTATCAGTTTCACCATCTGCTGGCCGAGTTCTCCGCGCTGGATAACGTGGCCATGCCGCTGCGTATCCGCCGTCTGCCGACCGAGCAGGCACGGGCCGCAGCGCAGGTGATGCTCGAACGTGTCGGGCTGGGTTCGCGGATGAAGCATCGTCCGTCGGAGCTGTCGGGTGGCGAGCGTCAGCGCGTGGCGATGGCGCGAGCGTTGGTCACGCAACCTGCATGCGTGCTGGCTGACGAGCCGACCGGTAACCTCGACGGGCACACTGCCGAGACTGTGTTCGAACTCATGCTGGAGTTGTCGGAGACGCTCAGGACCAGTTTCGTGATCGTCACGCACGATATCGACCTGGCCCGTCGTTGCGACCGCGCGTTGCGTCTTCGCGAAGGGATTCTTGAGTCCGCGTAAGTTCGTGGAACGACAGTTGTTGCGGGGCGTGGCAGACAGAGAGGCGCCGGGGATTTCCCCGGCGTTTTGCATTTTCGGGACGTCGCGCGAATGCGCTTTTCGGCAACGTCCTAGACCATGATGCGGTGTTGTCCGATGGTCACGACAACGATGACGTGCGAGCCTTGTCATCGCCCCGTAGAATTGACGCCTAAGGACACCTGACCATGTGGATCGATACCCATTGCCATCTCGATGCGGCCGAGTTTGATGCCGACCGCACCACTGTGATTACCGACGCCGTCGCTGCGAGGGTGGTCGGGCTTGTCGTGCCGGCGGTCGAATGTGCGACGTTCGACGCGGCTCGTGCTGCCGCCCGCGCCATCCCGGGCGGCGCGTATGCGTTGGGCATTCATCCGCTCTACACGCCGCGTGCACGCGACGAGGACATCGCGACGCTGCGCCGGGCGGTCGAGCTTGCCATGGGGGATCCGCGCTTCGTCGGCATTGGCGAGATCGGGCTGGATTTCTTCGTCAGGACGCTCGACCCCGAGCGCCAGCAGTTCTTCTACGTCGAGCAACTGAAGATCGCACGCGATTTCGATCTGCCGGTCATTCTTCATGTCCGTCGCTCTCAGGACGCCCTGCTCAAACAGCTACGGATCTTCACGCCGCGAGGCGGCATCGCGCACGCATTCAACGGCAGTCGGCAACAGGCGGATATGTTCGTCGAGCGCGGCTTTTGCCTCGGGTTCGGCGGGCAGATGACGTTCGATCGCGCTTTGCAGATTCGTCGTCTGGCCGTGGATATGCCGCTGGACTCCATCGTGCTGGAAACGGACGCACCCGACATTGCGCCAGAGTGGTGCTACAAGCAGCGTAATAGCCCTGTGGAATTGCCGCGCATCGCACAGGTGTTGGCGGAGCTACGCGGCGTCGCACCTGAGACGTTGTCTCAGGCGACGTGCGCCAACGCCTGGCGCGTGCTGCCGCGCTTGTCCGGCGCCATGGCGATGGCACCGGGTGACGGTCCCGCCGCGAACTTCTCTCTGATTTCCCCCAACCCTTCCGGGCAATCGCGCTGACGCCGAGGCGTCGCGCGACTGTCGACACATGACTTGGTGACGTCATGAGAATGGTGCTGCTCGCCTGGGTGGCGGGCGTCTGGTGGCTGCAACAGGCCGCGGTGCTGCCCACGGGGCAAGGGTTTGCGGTAGTGGTTGGCATTACCGGGTGTGTATTCGTTGCAGGTGCGCTGCGCGTGATTTGGGTGGCAGGGAGAACCCGGTCATATGCACAGCCATGGAGGGCGACGAGGGGGCGTTGTCGTCTTGAGCGTAAGGCGGCACTGGCCGGTCGCGGTGTCGATGACCCTCTGCTCTGTGGTGGAGTGTCTGCGAACCAAGGCTGGCCGCGATGGCTTGCGGTGACGGTCTTCGCATTGACTGCTGGCGTTGGAGGATACGCCTGGGCGGCCTACCGGGCAGACTTGCGGCTCGGGGGCGGCTTGCCTGCTGCACTTGAGGGACGGGACGTGCTGGTGACCGGCGTGGTGGCGGGGCTGCCCACCACCACGGGCGACGGTGTGCGGTTCGTCTTCGATGTCGAGAGTGCGTACGCCGTTGGGCGGGGCGATGTGGGCCTGGGCGGATGCGACGCGTGTGCTGCGTCGTCGGGGTGTGCCAATGGCGATGGCGAAGGGGTATCGCTTGCGCCAAGACGACACACAGGCGGCGATGACTTGGCATGTGGTGAGGTGCGTGTGCCGAAGCGAATCGAGTTGGTTTGGCCAATGCGCTCGCCCTTCGGCGGGAAACGCGAGGTGCGCACCGTCGTTGGCGTCGGCCCGGGTGAGGCACCGCAGAGCGCGGTGACGGTGGCCGGGCGGCGGCTGCCTCGCGCAGGTGAGCGATGGCGAATGCCGGTTCGTCTCAAGGCACCGCGCGGCTTCGCAAACTGGCATGGCTTTGATGCGGAGTTGCTGGCGCTAGCTCGGGGCATTCGGGCGTCAGGATATGTAAAGACGTCGTTTGGCAAAGGTGCTCAAGCGAGCGCGGTTCTCCCACGTCGCCTGCATGTGGGGCCGTTGCCGGGGTATGGATTCGCCGCGTGGCGTGAGCGATTGCGAGACGATTTTCGGGCCGCCCTCGACCCGTCTGCGAGATATGGCGGCGTGCTGATGGCGTTGGCGCTGGGAGAGCGCGGCGATATCGCGGATGACGACTGGCAAATGTTTGCCGACACCGGCGTGAGTCACTTGCTGGCGATCTCGGGGTTACACGTCTCGCTGGTCGCCGGCGCGATGGCTGCGATGGTTGGCGGACTGTGGCGTCGAGCGGGCTTTGCGCGATTGCGCTTGCCATTGTGGTGGCCAGCGCCGAAGGCGGCGGCTGTTGCGGGGTTGCTGGCGGCGGTGGCTTATGGCGCGATTGCGGGCTGGGGGGTGCCTGTTCGGCGAGCCGTTGGCATGGTCGCCATTGTTGTGCTGGCGTTGCTCACGGGACGATTCGCCGCGCCGTCTTATGCGTTGGCGTGGGCGCTGGCGGTTGTCGTCACGCTGGATCCGTGGGCCGTTGTCACGCCCGGTTTGTGGCTGTCGTTCGGTGCGGTGGCGGCGCTCGTGTTGGCCACGAGGCGGGGCGACAGGGCGCTCTTGAAGTCGAACGGACGCTTTGGCGGCGCGCGGGCCGCCGAGAATGCGGAAGACGCGGAAGACGCCGACATCCGGGGGAAACGCGTAATCGCCACACGGTTGGAGACAATTGCCGCAACTCTGGAATGCGAGACTTTGGAGGTGCCGAAGGCGGGCGGGTTGAAGATCGGTGCGGCGAGCGGCACTCCGGCAGGTTGGCAAGCCGTAGGGTGGGTGGGGCGCTTGGGAGTCGCCCTATGCCGCCGAATGGCACCTGCAGCCCGCGCACAGTATGCGGTCACCATCGGTCTGATCCCATTGACGCTCGCGTGGTTCGGCGCAGTGCCATTGCTGGGGCCATTGGCGAACGCCGTCGCTATTCCGGTGATGACGCTGATCGTGACGCCGCTCGCACTCGCGAGCCTGCTGTTGCCTTCCGGTCTTGCGCACTGGGCGCTCGTTGTTGCGCATACGGTGGTCGTCTGGCTTGCGGACTGGCTGGGCACACTTGCGGCGATGCCTTGGGCTGTCTGGCGAGCGCCGGTTGCACCGGGGTGGGCGCAGATGGCGGCTGTCGCTGGCGTGGTGGTTTGTCTCGTGCCGATGCCGCAGTGGGTCCCCGCGACGAGGAGATGGGTGATCGGCATACGGCTCGCCGGGGTGGTGCTGATGGGGCCGGCGGCGCTGGCGTCCCCGCAACGGCCGGCGGTGGGCGAGTTTCGCGTGACCATGCTCGACATCGGGCAGGGCAACGCTGTGCTGGTCGAAACCGCAACGCGAACGTTACTGTTCGACAGCGGTCCGCCGTTGGGGCGACGCAGCGACGCGGGACGGCGTGTCATCGTTCCATATTTGCATTCGATGGGGATAACACGGCTCGATCGGATGGTTGTCAGCCACGCGCATGACGATCACTTTGGCGGCGCGTTGAGTGTGTTGCGAGCGTTCCCGGAGGCGCAAGTCCTGTCGTCCTTGCCCGATGGGCATCGGGTTCGGCGCGCATCGGCACCGCACCGCACCTGTCTTGCCGGGCAGCAGTGGGAGTGGGAGGGCGTCACCTTCCGGTTTTTGCACCCGGACAAGGCGGCGTTGCGTGACAGTCGACGTGGGAGGGCTGGACCCAATAGTGTGAGCTGTGTGCTGCGAATTGCGAACGGGCGGCACAGCGCATTGCTTGCGGCCGACGCTGAAAGCGCGCAGGAACGTACGATGGTGGCCCGCTATGGGCGGGCGCTGCGCTCGGACGTGCTGCTTGCCCCGCATCACGGCAGCCTGACGTCGTCGACCTCGGCGTTCGTGACTGCGGTATCGCCAGCCCACGTGGTGTTTCAAGCGGGGTATCGCAACCGCTTCGGACATCCGAAACCGGCCGTGGTCGCCCGCTATCAATCAGCGGGCGCGACGATCTGGCAGAGCGTGATGCACGGCGGGATTCGGTTTTCCAGCACGCCGGACGGCATGGCGGTGCAAGCGTATCGTGCGAGTTTCCGGCGGTACTGGCACGCGTTGTCGCCCGATTCGTCCTGAAAAGCGGCGGCGGCTTGTACTGTGTGCGCGCACTTTTCGGGATGACGCAGGGCGGTAATTCGACGGAAACCTCTACGGGTACTCAAGCAGCGGTTAGCTAGAATGGTCCGGCGAATGTCATGCGGCCTGATCCTCGCGCCGAATGCACAAGTGTGCGACACCGTGCGCCGCCGTCCCGTGGCGCATGAAGCACGCTCGCCAAGACAACGAATTCCATGACAAGAGACATCATTCATTTTTCGCACGGCAACGGCTTTCCCGCCGGGGTCTATCGCAAGATGCTCGGTGCGCTGGCCGACGAGTACGACGTACGCGCCATCGATCGTATCGGGCATGACCCGCGTTATCCGGTGACGCCGGGTTGGCGGTATCTGCGCAACGAACTGGTCGACACGCTGGTGCGTCAGTATCGGGGCGAGCCGGTCTGGCTTGTCGGACATTCGCTTGGCGGCTTCCTGAGTCTCATGGCGGCACTCAAAGCCCCGCAATGCGTGCGTGGCGTGGTGATGGTGGACTCGCCGATCGTGACGCCGGGCTGGCGCACTCAGATGCTTCGTCTTGGCATGCTGACGGGACTTTACGAACGGATGTCTCCCGCGGGGGTGACCAAGAAACGTCGGGATCAGTGGCCGGACTGGGAAAGTGCGTGGCAGCATTTTGCGAGCAAACCGGCGTTCGCCAGTTGGGACCCAGACGTGCTGCGCGATTACATCGATTGCGGGACGTTGCCCACGGGAGAGGGCGAAGCACGGCGTCTCGCCTTTGCGCGCGAGATCGAGTACCGGATCTATCTGACGTTGCCGCCGTTGCTCGCTGTGCGCGCCCTCAGAGGTGTGCCGGTGCCGGTTGGTTTCCTCGCCGGGACCGAGTCTCGCGAATTGCGTCAGGCCGGGATCGGAGCGACGCGCCGGATTGTTGGGACGCATCTGCGTTATGTCCCCGGCACCCACCTTTTCCCGATGGAGCGTCCGTTGGACACGGCGGCGGCCATCAGCGACATGCTTGCGGAATTGCGCGGAGAGCATCGCCGTCCGCTGGCCGCCTGAAGGCCGAACGTTCCCGGCATTGTCGACCTTACATCCTGTCTGCCAGGTGGTAGTGCGTTCCGGGATGCCAGTCAGTTGCAGACCGATGGGCGGCGATACGCTTGTCCGTCGACACCGGCAGTGGTTTGTGCTGAGCGGGATCTAAGATCGCAGAGATTCGTGCCGGGGCGCGCTGGTCATGACGGGACGCCGCGCCGGGTGCCTGTCAAGGCCAAAATTTGCCGCGCAGCCCCTCGAGGACGAGGCGGGTTTCGGGTATAATCCGGCTTTCCCGCGAGCAATTACTGCGATGACCAAATTCGTTTTTGTCACGGGCGGCGTGGTTTCCTCTCTTGGTAAGGGAATTGCTGCCGCATCTCTGGCCGCGATTCTCGAATCGCGTGGCCTCAAAGTCACCCTCCTCAAGCTTGACCCCTACATCAACGTCGACCCGGGCACGATGAGCCCGTTCCAGCACGGCGAGGTGTTTGTGACCGAGGACGGTGCGGAAACCGACCTCGATCTGGGTCACTATGAGCGCTTCATCAGCGCGAAGATGCGTCGTGCGAACAACTTCACGACGGGCCAGATCTACGAGTCGGTGATCCGTAAGGAGCGCCGTGGCGAGTATCTCGGCAAGACCGTTCAGGTCATTCCGCACATCACCAATGAAATTCAGGCCTTCGTCGAGCGCGGTGCGCGTTCGACGTGGGACGGCCATCCCGACGTCGCCATCGTCGAAATTGGTGGCACGGTCGGTGACATCGAGTCGCTGCCGTTCCTCGAAGCCGCGCGCCAGATGAACCTGCGCCTGGGCCGCAATAGCGTGGCCTTCGTGCACCTGACGCTCGTGCCGTATATTGCGACGGCAGGCGAGCTCAAGACCAAGCCGACGCAACACAGTGTGCAGAAGCTGCGCGAAATCGGTATCTCGCCGGACGTGCTGCTGTGCCGCGCTGACCGTCAGATTCCGGAAGACGAGTGCGCCAAGATTTCGCTGTTCGCGAACATCCCGCAAGACGCCGTGATTTCGGTGTGGGACGTCGACACGATTTACAAGATTCCGCAAATGCTGCACGACCAGGGCATGGACAAGATCATCTGCGACGAGCTGAAGATCGAAGCCAAGCCGGCTGACCTGTCCATGTGGACGCGTCTGGTGCATGCTGTCGAGAATCCCAAGCACGATGTCACGATCGGTATGGTCGGCAAGTACGTCGATCTGACCGAGTCGTACAAGTCGCTGATCGAAGCCCTGCGTCACGCTGCCATCCACACGGAAACACGCGTGAATATCGAGTACATCGATTCCGAGCAGATCGAGAAGGATGGCACGGATGCGCTCAAGCATCTGGACGCGATTCTCGTGCCGGGCGGTTTCGGCCGTCGGGGTACGGAAGGCAAGATCAAGGCGATCCGTTACGCTCGCGAAAACCGCGTGCCGTATCTGGGCATCTGCCTCGGTATGCAACTGGCCGTGATCGAATTCGCGCGCGACGTCGCCAATCTGGCCGACGCCAACAGCACGGAATTCGAACCGGCGACGCCGCATCCGGTCGTTGCGCTCATTACCGAGTGGCAGGATCGCGACGGCAAGGTCGAGCAGCGTACCGAAGACTCGGATCTGGGCGGTACGATGCGCCTGGGCTCGCAACGTGTACCGGTCAAGGCCGAAACGCTGGCTTCGCGCATTTATGGTGAGACGGTCAACGAGCGTCACCGCCACCGTTACGAAGTCAACAATCATTACGTCCCGCAGCTCGAGGCCGCCGGTCTGGTGATCTCGGCACGCACGCCGACCGAGAATCTGCCGGAAATGATGGAGCTGCCGCAACAGGTGCACCCGTGGTTCGTGGGCGTTCAGTTCCACCCCGAGTTCACCTCGACGCCGCGCGATGGCCACCCGCTCTTCAAGGCTTACGTTGAAGCAGCGCTGGCCGGTCAGCAAGCGCGCAAGAAGGCCGCCTGAGACGCGCAGCGAGCGAGAAACAAGGAGTTCCCATGAAACTGTGCGGTTTCGATGTTGGCCTGGATAAGCCGTTTTTTCTGATCGCGGGTACCTGCGTCGTCGAGTCGGAGCAAATGACGATCGACGTTGCAGGCCAGCTCAAGGAAATCACGAGCGCGCTCGGCATTCCGTTCATCTACAAGTCGTCGTTCGACAAGGCGAACCGCAGCTCGGGCAAGTCGTATCGTGGCCCGGGCCGCGAGCAAGGCTTGAAGATCCTCGAAGAAGTGCGCCGCCAGCTCGGCGTACCGGTGCTCACCGACGTGCACACCGAAGAGGATGTGGCGGTCGCCGCGCCGATCGTCGACGTGCTGCAAACGCCGGCATTCCTGTGCCGCCAGACCGATTTCATCCGCGCCTGCGCTCAGTCGGGCAAGCCGGTGAACATCAAGAAGGGGCAGTTTCTCGCGCCGCACGACATGATCAACGTGATCGACAAGGCCCGCGACGCTGCACGCGAAGCTGGTCTTCCCGATGACGTCTTCATGGCCTGCGAGCGGGGCGTTTCGTTCGGCTACAACAACCTGGTCTCGGACATGCGCTCGCTGGCGATCATGCGCGAGACCGGTGCGCCGGTGGTGTTCGACGCCACGCACTCCGTGCAGTTGCCGGGCGGACAAGGCACTAGTTCGGGCGGTCAGCGCGAATTCGTGCCGGTGCTCTCGCGTGCTGCCGTGGCTGTCGGCGTCTCGGGTCTCTTCATGGAGACGCACCCGGATCCGGCGTGCGCACTCTCGGATGGTCCGAATGCCGTGCCGCTGGGACGCATGCGCGAACTGCTCACCACGCTCAAGACGATTGACGCGGCGGTGAAGCAGGGCGAGTTCCTGGAAAACAATTTCAACTGAAATGAGACACACCGTCCTGGGGCCACTATCAGAACGCCCACAGGACGGGTATAGCGGCCGGACGCCTTGGCAGCATGGCGTCGAGTCGTTAAGCTTGTCGCGCAGCGGTCGTCAATGGCCGTCGCGAGGGCGAGTCCTCGGAGGAGAGGTCCGCGTGCAGCACGCCGAGTGCACCGTCGACATCGAAGTCACCCCACAGGCCGCCGTGCCTCATTTCGAGGCGCCGTTGTTCCCCCGTCTACGTATTGCCCACCGGTGCGCGCACAAGCGCAGCATCGGCCCCCACGTCAGGATTCGGCGCGCTGCCGGTTCGAGGTCAGCGCCCGGCGTGGAAGCGGCAGGTGGCAGGCGGGGTCGCGGCGCGAAGCTGGTTCCCTTTAGCGTTTTTGTCTTATAGATACCGAGGAATACATGAGTGCAATCGTAGATATCATCGGGCGCGAAGTGCTGGACTCGCGCGGTAATCCGACGGTCGAGTGCGACGTGCTGCTGGAGTCGGGGGTGATGGGCCGTGCGGCAGTGCCGTCGGGTGCATCGACCGGCTCGCGCGAAGCGATCGAACTGCGTGATGGCGACAAGTCGCGCTATCTCGGCAAGGGTGTGCAGAAGGCTGTGGAGCACATCAACACCGAGATTTCGGAAGCCATCATGGGCCTGGATGCTGCCGAGCAGGCCTTCCTGGACAAGACCCTGATCGAACTCGACGGCACGGACAACAAGTCGCGCCTCGGTGCTAACGCCATGCTGGCCGTGTCGATGGCCGTGGCGAAGGCAGCTGCCGAAGAAGCCGGCCTGCCGCTGTATCGCTATTTCGGCGGTTCGGGCGCTATGCAAATGCCGGTGCCGATGATGAACATCGTCAACGGCGGCGCGCACGCCAACAACAGTCTGGACATCCAGGAATTCATGGTGATGCCGGTCGGTCAGTCGAGCTTCCGTGAAGCCCTGCGCTGCGGCACGGAAATCTTCCACGCACTCAAGTCGCTGATCGCCGAGAAGGGCTGGAGCACGGCTGTGGGCGACGAAGGCGGCTTCGCACCGAACTTCGAGTCGAACGAACAGTGCCTCGCCACGATTCAGGAAGCCGTCGAAAAGGCCGGCTATCGCCTGGGCGACGACGTGCTGCTCGCACTCGATTGCGCGTCGACCGAGTTCTACAAGAACGGCAAGTACGAACTGGCCGGTGAAGGCCTGTCGCTGACCTCGGAAGAGTTCGCCGACTACCTCGCCAACCTGTGCGACAAGTTCCCGATCGTCTCGATCGAAGACGGCATGTCGGAAGACGACTGGGCCGGCTGGAAGATTCTGACGGACAAGCTGGGCAAGAAGGTGCAACTGGTCGGCGACGACCTGTTCGTGACCAACACGAAGATCCTGAAGCAAGGTATCGATCAAGGCGTGGCCAACTCGATCCTCATCAAGATCAACCAGATCGGCACGCTGACTGAGACGTTCGCTGCCATCGAAATGGCCAAGCGCGCTGGTTATACGGCGGTTGTGTCGCACCGTTCGGGCGAAACCGAAGATTCGACGATTGCCGATATCGCTGTGGGCACCAATGCAGGTCAGATCAAGACCGGCTCGCTCTCGCGCAGCGATCGTATCGCCAAGTACAACCAGCTTCTGCGCATCGAGGAAGATCTCGGCGATATCGCTTCGTACCCGGGCAAGGAAACGTTCTACAATCTGCGCTAATTCCGTTTCCCCGGGCAGTTAGGGCCTGATGGTCGTCAGGCCCGCCTTCCCGGAATTCTTGCCAGGCGAAAGCATGCGAATGGTGACCTTGGTACTGGTGGCGTTGTTGGTTGTCATCCAGTATCCGCTCTGGTTCGGCCACGGTGGTTGGTTGTACGTGCACGAACTGCGCGACGAGCTGAGCGCCGAACAGCAGAAAAACGAGCAGTTGAAAGAACGTAACGATCGCCTTGCAGGCGAAGTGCAGGATCTGCAGGACGGTACGTCGGCGATCGAAGAACGCGCTCGTTTCGAGTTGGGGATGGTCAAGGACGGCGAATTGTTCGTGCAATTCGTCGGTGCGGATGGGGCTGGCGCGCCGCAAGGCGCATCCGGTGCCGACGCGCCGCTCGTCTCGTCGACCGAACCGGCTCACAAGACGGTCGCCGCCGCGCCGCCGCCCCCACCGTCGCAGACGAAGGGCAAGACGCAGTCGGCGCACAAGGCGCAGCATCACTGATCCTCACTGGCCGCTGCTGCCGTCCCCAGCAGTCTCGCGCAGACGTAGTACAAAAAGGCACTCCCTCGGGAGTGCCTTTTTTATTGATCTTGACCCGTCCTGAAATAGGTTGTCACTTTTTCGATGCATTGAAGGAGAGGCAAATGGAGCAAGGGGTCAAGCGGACG
>NZ_CABPSP010000018.1 GCF_902459765.1 Pandoraea anapnoica
CCGTTTGCATCAGGGCGGCTTGCTGGAGTTGGATGGCCTCTTGTTGCGGAGAGAAGTAGAACGTCGTCGTGCTCGGTTGCAGCGACGCAGGCAAGTTCGAGATCAGTACTTGTGGGGAGACGGGATCGAGCGTCGCGCCCAATCCGCCGACGATGTAGCTTGGGCCGTTCTGCTGGCCCATGGCTCCCGTCAGGATCGACGAACCTGCGCCGCCCAAGCTCGCCGGGATCGTCAGATTCAGGCCGCCGTTCGCCGGAGCCAGACTGATCACTTGCGGTGCGTTGCCGACTTGCGGTGTGTACGTGTTCGCCGTCGTGATGCCGTTGACCAAGCTCGTACCGGTCAGCGACACCGACTGCCCAACCACGTTACCCACGTTGACGATCTGACCACCCGACGTCACCGTCAGGTTCGGTGCTTGAATCGTCGCGGCGATGTTGCCCACCGGCGTCGGCGGATTGATCACGCCACCTACGCTTGTGTACGCATCCCCGTACAGCGACGTACACTCCGCAGCACTGCCGCAGCTCCACACGTCATGACGCTTGTCCGACTCGAACATGCCCGTCTCTTGCACCCAGTGCGAGTGCCAGTAGGCATTGAGCGTCTGTGCGCTGTTGACCACCGGGCCGTTGACATTGATCGTTACAAAGAACTTAGCGCAACTGAAATGCACTCGATGAAAATCGAATTTTTTAAATATTTCTTACACAACAGACCCCGTCCTCTCATATCTCCCCTTGAGCTCAGGGAGAGACTTCAATATTAATTCTATTTCCCTAGTTTCCTTCGGAAAAATCGTCTCAAAGCCTGCACTTCCATAACGCTCAACAAAATCAAAATCTCCAATAAGCATACGCACCAAGCACATCACAACCCCTTTCCGTCGCTCCCACTCGTCATAAGGAGAATTAACGTGCCAAGTCTCGTACTTGGCAGGCAACGCACTCAAGAATTTTTCCTCACTACTTAAATCGTAATGAGCTTCAATAAATCTAATTCCATCCCTAATGGTAGCTTCAAACAAGTCACGAGCATCAGAGATATCCACAAATGTCTCTCTTATTGCAGCATCGACATCTTCGAGAGGCATCATTCCTTTATTTTTTACAATATCACAACCCAATCGAAGATTGGATGGAATACTCTCGAGCGAGTTCGAAATCCTCTGAAAACTAACTATAGAAGCCGGCAATTCCTCACCAATCACAATTCTACACAACTTCGCCAGCTTTTTATTATTCAACTGCACACCAGGATAAAATGAAGCGACATCCCCACGAAATCCAAACCCGCCATAAATCACCAGATTCGTATGCCCCTTTAATTTATTTATAAATCTTCCAGAAGAAAATTCCCACCCCGAAAACCCTTTGACTGCTTCGACACAAATTTCATAAACATCATTTTTAAACGAAGCCACAACTCACCTCACTTTTTCCGAAGAACAATAACTGGCGCACTTGGGACGGGACCATTCACCCCAATTATTTCCGCATTAGTTCCTTTTCCGGTACCTTCAGCACTCCCAGACTGAATGGCGGGATATACCACCGACTGATTTTTCGTAAGATCCGCATTACCGGCCTTAACTTCAATCACCGCCTTCCCTTTCGAATTTAGAAAAAACGATGAAATTGGCATCCCATTCGCATCCAACAGAACCTTTCCATTAGTATCCTCCGCAATAAATCCAGATGGGATTTTGACATTCCCATTAGGAACACCATCAATAACGTAATCCGCAACTGCTCGGGTTGAATCGGATGTGAAGCTCACTTGCCTTTGCACTTGCAAGCCCTGGTTAGCCAACCCAAAGCTCGCCTCCCGTTCGGCCGCTGCACCAGCGTATCTGTTGGCGGCAAGCGTACCGGTTTCGGACGGCGCGCGCGAGTCACCACCCAGCGTCGACGAAGCAATGATGACAGCGTTGCAAAGTGCCGCCGCCACCACACACACATTAGGGTTGGCAAACACCAAATCGGCTGCATCCTGCACCGCCTGCGGACTCCCATCCAACAAGCGCTTGCCTATGTCCAGAATCGGAAAACTCGTGCCAAGGCTCCGGTCGTTACCTGAACTGCTTGGAGAGCCGGCGAGTCCGAACTCGTCAAACTCCCCCTTCTGATTCGGAAACCAAGTGCCTTTTTGTCCCGAGGAGCTACCGCCGACTCGTTGATTTGGGGGCGGGGGCGGTTGAGGAGCGGTATGTTGTGCTTGGTTATTCTGCGCCTCGTTTGCAGCCGTCTTCGCCGCTGCATTTGGGTCTTGCCCCGCAAGACCCGACACGAGAGCTCCCGACATCGATGCGATACCGACGAGAAGACCAATTTGTTGTGGCGTTAGTTGCTGTGCGCCGGGTGTTCCATCCAACATCCCCTGTGCAAGCCAAGGACTGATCAATGCGCTCGTCGCCCCACCAATAGCGCCACCGGCACAGCCCGTCCCTAAAGCGGCGGAGCTGACACACCCCAGTACCGCATGGGACAACGCCGATCCAAGTGCGACCTGGACCTGGTCGCCCAACAACTGGGACTTCACGTCGCCGAATGCGTTGTCCAGCTTGGCGTCACCAATCTTGAATGCCAATGCCGCACTCAGATTGCCTACCCCGTTCACCTTCAACGCATCAAGGAAGCTCCCTCCCTGAATCGTTGATTGCACACCCGCCTGAATCACAGATTGGCCGAGGATCGCTACGCCTTGCGTGAACCACTGGCCTGCGGTCGTGGCACCCGCCTGACTTACTGCACCGTCTACGAAAGTCGGCTTCACGCCCGCGAGACTGGCCAGGCTATTGGGGGACGCTGTCGTCGAGAACCCCAAACCGTCTGCGCTCGAATACGTGATCCCGTTCAGCAACCCAGCCGTAACCGCCGCAGACAACCCCGTCTTCAGTACCGAGCCGAAGTCCAACGAGCCGGTGAACATCACCTGCGTGAGTGTTGAACTCGTCATGGCAGTGAGTGCTGCGCTCGCCATCACGTTGCCCAACCCACCCGCTACGAATGTCGCGGCCGTCGTGCCCAGTTGGGCTGCGATCATTCCCGAGAACAGCGGGCCAAGGGCTGCGCCCGTCATGGCTGCTGCCATGATCATCCCAACCTGCTGAATCCCGAAGTTCCCGCCCTGCTTTACGAAATCCGTGTGCAGGTCGTTTTGCAGCGTCTGCTGGATGAAGTTGTCGCCCAGTTGTGCAGCCACACCCGCGATAAACGCTTGCGTCGCGGCTTGATCGACTTGGCCGTTCGGGTCTAAGAGTTGGAGTGCGCCACCGATCTGATTGAACTGATCGACGTTGAGCGTCAACCCGCCCGCTGCTGCGCTCATGAAGCCGCCCGGCTGCACCATCGTGCCGGTGGTCTTCAGGTAACCCGCGTCCTTGATGTAGCTCCAGATTTCACCGACGTTCACCACGTTCGCGCGGTTCGTCAGCGTGCCCGTGTTCACCGTCAGCGTCCCGCCTGAGGTGATCGAGCCCGTATTGAGGATGCTGCCGCCTGTCGCCGTATTACCGAAGTTCAGCGACAGGTCATTGCTCGCGAGAATCTGCCCGCCTGCGGACAACGCCGTGAAGTTCTCCGGCAGGTACACCTGCGGCATTAGCGCTGTGACCGTCGGACATTTCGCATTACCCGTTGCAGCGCATCCCGGCTCCGGCACCGTCTGCTCGACGTACCACAGCATCGGTTGCGACAGCCCTGCGATCTGCTCAGGCGTCAGCGCTTGACCCAACTGGATGTTGTTCGTCTTCGCGTACTCGACTGCGTTGCCGTACATCACCAGCTTCTGCTGGTCGTTGACGCTCAACTGCGACGTGCTATCCGTCGACAATCCATTGATGAAGCTCGCCTTGCCCGTTTGCATCAGGGCGGCTTGCTGGAGTTGGATCGCTTCTTGTTGCGGAGAGAAGTAGAACGTCGTCGTGCTCGGTTGCAGCGACGCGGGCAAGTTCGAGATCAGCACTTGCGGCGAGACGGGATCGAGCGTCGCGCCCAATCCGCCGACGACGTAGCTCGGGCCGTTCTGCTGGCCCATGGCTCCCGTCAGGATCGACGAACCTGCGCCGCCCAAGCTCGCCGGGATCGTCAGATTCAGGCCGCCGTTCGCCGGAGCCAGACTGATCACTTGCGGTGCGTTGCCGACTTGCGGTGTGTACGTGTTCGCCGTCGTGATGCCGTTGACCAAGCTCGTACCGGTCAGCGACACCGACTGCCCAACCACGTTACCCACGTTGACGATCTGACCACCCGACGTCACCGTCAGGTTCGGCGCTTGAATCGTCGCGGCGATGTTGCCCACCGGTGTCGGCGGGTTGATGACACCGCCTACGCTTGTGTAAGCATCGCCATACAGCGACGTACACTCCGCAGCACTGCCGCAGCTCCACACGTCATGACGCTTGTCCGACTCGAACATGCCCGTCTCTTGCACCCAGTGCGAGTGCCAGTAGGCATTGAGCGTCTGTGCGCTGTTGACCACCGGGCCGCTGACGTTGATCGTCGCGTTAAGCCCCGCCGTAATCAGACTGCCGACGTTCGTCAGCGACCCGGCGTTGATCGTCAGATTGTTCCCCGCACCGATGATCGACGAGTTGCCCGACTGCTGATCGACGTACGCCTCGCAGTAGCTTTCCTTGTAGCCACCCGCCGTCATACAGCCCGAGTACTTTTCGAGCTTGCCGTAGTTCTCGTGCACCTGAACCGGCGGCGGCAACGTGTTCGTGATGCCGCCTGCGACTTTCAGCGTCAGGTTGTTACCTGCGAGGATGTTGCCCGACGTGTTGGTGAGCGAATCGGCTGCGGTGGTGCCCGTCGCCGACGAGCCGACGCCGCCAATAACGAGATCGTGGCCCGCAATCAGATCGCCGTACTTGTTGTTGATCGTGCCCGCAGCAATCGTCAGGTTGTTGCCCGCGATGATTGCAGCGTTGTTCTGCGCGAAGGTGAATGACGTGGTGTTCGGATTCTGCCCGCGAACGTCGTTACCTCGGTAGCAGGCAGCGTTGCTCGTGCCCGCCGCACACCCGGCCTGCGACGTGAACTGCTGCGTGTTGCCGCCCTGATTCGTGACGCTCGAAGCAAAGATGTTGACATTGTTCTGGGCATAGATCATGCCCTCGTTGACGAGATTGCCACCGTACAGATTGATCGTGTTCGCGGCGGTTATCAGGCCGAGAGGCGTCGACCACGAAATCGTCGATGTGGACGAAGGTGCCGCAGCCCCGGCCACGATTTTGAACGAGACACTCTGATTTTCGATCACCCCCAACGACGCAAGCTGTGCGAGGAATGCGGAGTATTGCCCTTGATCGACCGCATTCACGACAGAGCTGGTGGTCGTAGGCGACACCGCGCCGTTGGCCATCGATCCGACGTTGAGCGTCAAATTTCGCCCTGCTGCAATCTGTCCGCCCCGATTCGACAGGCTGGACGTCGTCATGGAAATGTCGCCGCCCGCGATCATGACGCCGTTCGCCCCCATTTGCATGACGGTGGAGGTCTGATTCACCGTTGGCAACGCGATGGCCACCGAAACCTGCGCACCGGGAATCGGCGCAGTGCTCATTTGCCAATAGTCGTAGTTGGAGGACACGTCGGCGTCCACCCGCGTACCACTCAACTTGTTCATATAGAACGTCCCGGAACCGATCGCCGGTGCAGCTGTACCGAGACCGCACGCCTGAGGACCGGTGAACACCCAGCAACGGTCTCCCGTCCACGGATTGATGTCTCCGGGTTTGCCCTCCATCGTGACGCCGGTCGGCGAGAGAAAATCTCCGAGCGTCGCCGTATTCGTCACCTGCTTCATTTTCCAAGTGGCATCACCTTCCCCGCCCATCCCCGCATCCCAATCGGTGATGAACGTAGTGCGCGTTCCAACAATCGCGCTCCAGATCAGACTCGGATCGACAACCGTCGTCGTAGTCGTCACCGCGCCCGACCCCGCCGCCTGATCATTAATCACCGCCCCCGCATTCACCGTCAGGTTGTTCCCTGCGATGATCGTGCCGCCGATGTTGTTCAGCGTGCCCGGCAACGAGAACGTGATGTCGCCAGCCGCCTGCGTCTTTGCGCCCGCGTTCGTGAAGTTGCCACCCGTGGCGCTCAGGTTGCGGTTTGCCTCGATGAGGCCACTGTTGATGACGTCGCGCGTGAACGACAGATCGCGGTCAGCGTGAATCGTCGCGCCCACGCCGTTGATCGTCGCCGCGTTGATCGTCACGTCGCTGCCGCCCACCACGCTGCCGATGTTCGTAAACCAGCCGTTGCTCGCGAGCGTCAGCGCGCCGTTGCTCTGGATCGTGCCGCTGTTCAGGAACGACGCCAGCCCCGTCAGCACCGTGTTCGCACCGCCGAGTTGCAGCGATCCAGTGTTGTTGATGACGTTGGCCGTGATCGACATCGTGCCGCCAGCCTGCAACGCGCCGCCTGTCACGTCGAACGTCGCCGCGCCCATCGACGCCGCGAGGTTGCGCGTCGCGGCCAGCTCGCCACCCGCCGTCGTGACCGTGCCCGCGCCGTTGACCGTCAACGCAAGATCCGCACTCGCCGGATTCGCGCCCGTCACGTCGCCCGCGAGGATCATGCCGCCGTTGTTGTTCAACCCGCCGACGTTGAGCGTGATGCCGTTCGCCCCAAGCACCGTCCCGGTGTTAGTGAGCGCGCCACCCGCCGTGACGAACGTCGTGCTGCCGTTCATCAGCCCGTTGTTGACGATGTTGCCGGTGGACGTCAGCGTCAGTGCCTTCGTCGACGCCAGTTGCCCGTTCGCCTCGTTGACGATGCCGCCCGCCGTCACCGACAACGGCCCGGCGCTCAGCACCGACGCGCCCGCCGAATTCGTGAACGTTCCTGCGCCCGCATTGAAGGTCGTCGCGCCATTGATGAGCGCGAGGCCGTGCGTCTTGATCCACTGCGTCGCGGTCACATTCAGCGCGCCACCCACAATCATCGCGCCCGTGTCGATGCGCGCGCCGCTCAGCTTCGCGTCTTGGGTGACGAAGAGTTGCCCGCCGCTCGCATCGAGCGCGCCGATTGCCGTGACTGTGAAGGATTTGGATGCCGTCGTCGCACCGTTGATGACGACATTGCCACCATCGAGCGTCATGTCGCCGACGACGGTGTTGGTGCCGCCCAGCGTGAGCGTCTGTCCTGCACGCAGCGCAACCGTATCGTTGCCGGAGACGTTCGCGACGCTGAGATTGCCGTTCTGCGCGGTCAACGTCATCGCGCCCATGCTCGACACACCTTGCAGTGCCGTCAGATGCGTCGCGGCGGTCATGTCGAGTGTGCCGCCGACGAGCACCTTGTCCAGCGTCAGACTGCCCGACGTACTGGTGAGCGATGCCTTGCCCATCGAGGTCAGCGCGCCAATCACCGCGTCGCCTGTCGACGTCACCTTCACATCGCCCGCCGTATCCACGCCGCCAAGCGTCAGCTTGCCACCGGACGTGATAGCCACGTCCTTGCCGAACGTCAGCGCGCCATTGCTGCCCGTGATGTCGCCACCGGATTGCAGCGTCGCCGTACCCTTGCCGATCAGATGACCGCCCAGTGCCATCGTCGTGCCGGACGTCAGCAACGTGTCGCCGTTGACTTGCGCCGCACCCATCGTCAGCGCGCTACCTGCCTTCGCCGTGAAGTTCTGGATCGCGGTAACGGGGCCCGTCAGCGTGACGTTGCCTTGTGTCGCGGTCAGTGCGATGTCCTGATTCCCCGACAGCGCGCCGGTCACCGTCAGGTCGCGAGCTGCAGTGACGGTCACACCCTCGCCCGCCGTCACTGCGCCACCGAGCATCACGTCGCGTCCTGCATTGACGCTCAGGCTAGTGCCCGTGCCAACGTCGCCCGCAACGCGAACGTCACCCGCACCGCCCGCCGTGAGCGTGGCTGACTTGCCCGCCTGAATAGCGCCCGCAGTCAGGTCGCCGGTCGTGGTCATCGTCAGGGCATCGCCTGCGACGATGGCTCCCGTGACTTGCGTCGCGCCACCTGACATCGTGGTGAGGCCACCATTGCCGAACGTCAGCGACGTAGCGCTGAGCTTGCCGCCTGCCGTCAGCAGACCCGCGACAGCGTCTGCAACGACGCTACGCACGTTGCCCAACGTCATATCGCCGCCGGACGTCAGACGCACCAGACCGTTGGCCGTCGTGTCGCCTTGCATCGTCAGCGACTTACCCGCATTGACGGTGACGTCGCCCTGCGCGCCCGCATTACCCGTCGTGATTGCGCCGTTCGCCGCCGTCAGCGTGAGGTTGCGCTCGGAAGCCGTGTCGCCTTGCAGACGAATGTCGCCCGTCGCGGCGCTCACGGTGACGTTGTCACCACCGACCGTCTTGCCGGTGACTGCGACGTCGCGTGCGCCGGTCAGCGTTACCGTGCCGAGTGCGACGGCGTCGCCAGTGATAGCCACGTCGCCGCCATCGGCCGTTACCGTCAGTGCCTTGGTCGCCTGCACGTTATGCAGACCTGCGTTGTTTGCCGCGTGGATGTCGACATTCTGGCCAGACAATGCGCCCGTCAGCGCCGTGTTGCGTCCGGCATCGAGCGTGACGTCGCCGCCGAACAGCACCGTGCCGTCACCAAGGATGTCGCGACCGGCGCGCAACGCACCGATCCCCTGCACGTTGGTTTGCCCCGTCAGCGTGAGATCGTTGGCAGCAGTAGCGCGCAAATCGCCCTGCACGCTCAGCTTGCCGCCAAGGGTTGCGTTGCCCGCGCTCGTTGCCAGCAGCGCACCTGCTGTCGTCACCTCGCCACTGATGGCAAGGTCGCCCATCCGCGTAATGAGCGAGAGGTCGCCCATCGTGAGCGCCGTGCCTGTCACCGACAGATTGCGTTGTGCGGTCAGCTCGCAAGCCGCACCGCACGCCACGCTGCCCGCCAGAAGGATGTCTCGGGCAGCCGTCGCCGAGAACGCATTCGGCGACGACACTGCACCATTGAAGACGATGTCGCCCGGACCGCCCAGCGCACCCGCCGTGCCGGTCGTCGTGACCTTGATGCCGGTGGCCGAGTTGAGGACGCCGAGCGTTGCGTTGCCGCCCGCCGTCACGTCAATGGCATTCGCCTGCACGCCGCCCGTGAGTCGTGTGTCGCCTGCCGACGCGAGCGTAGCGTTGCCCGTGAAGACAGCCTTGCTGCTGCCGTCGCCGGTATCGAGCAATGTGCGGCCCGCCGCCAGATTCGCGTTCACACCGAGCAACACCGCGCCGAGTTGCAGATCGCGTCCGGCGTTGATCGTGACGTCGCTCAATGCGCTCGTCGACTGACCGAGTGTGACGTCTTGCGCTGCGTTGAAGAAGAGATTCGACCCGCCACTCACGCCGCCCGTCGCGCGAATGCTGCCACCGCGTGCCGTCAGGTTGGCGTCGCCTACCGACTGGATCGCGCCGCCCACGACGATGTCACGTTGCGCGTCGAGCGTGGTGCCAGCGCCGCCGCCGAGCGTGCCCGCCACGGTGATGTCGCGCGCGGCCTGCAACGATACGGTGCCGGGTGCGCCGGATTCACCGTTGACGACGATGTCACCACCGCCTGCAAGGCCCTTGGCAGTGAGCGTCAATGCGCCGGTCGACTGTGCGTTTTTGACGGTCACGCTGTTGCCCGCGACGACCGTCAGACCGCCGCCTTGCAACAGGCCGCTCTGGTCGACGTCGCGCGCTGCGCTCACGTCGAGCGCACCGGTGAACGACGCCGAGCCTGCGCCGCTGACATCGCGGCCCGCATCGATTCGTCCGGTGCCCTGACCGTTCAGCACGCCCTGAACGACCGTGTTGCGCCCCGAGGTCAGCGTCGTGTTGCCCGCAACCGCCGTCTGCCCGCCCATGACGACGTCCGTCCCAGCCGACGCGTTAAGTTGTCCGTTGACGCCGAGCTTGCCCTGCGCGTCGACGTTGACACTGCCCTGCGTCGCCGTCAGCGTTGCGTCCTTCGCCGTGCGGACCGTGCCCGTGATATTGACGTCGCGCGCGCCGATGAGCGTGGCGTCTTCGCCCGTCTGCAAAATGCCTGCGACAGTGACGTCGCGCGTGCCCTTCAGCGTGACTGTGCCGACCACACTCGACTCGCCGTTGACGACGACGTCGCCACCGCCCGCGTTGCCGTTGGCCGATACCGAGAACAGACCATTGGACGTGACGCTGGAAACGGTCACGCTGTTGCCCGCCGTCACGCTCACACCGTTGCCCTGCAAAACGCCGGACAGATTGACGTTGCGGTTCGCGCCGAGCGTCGCGGTGTTGGTGAACGCCGACGCCCCTGCGCCGACGAGATCGCGTCCGGCTTGCAGGACACCCGCAAGTCCGACCAGCGCGCCGCTCAGCACGATGTCCTGTCCTGCGGTGACCGTGGCGTTGCCGATGGCGCTCGTCTGCGGTGCGCCGAGCGTCACCGATTGCCCGGCGGTCAATGCGAGCTGACTATTCGTGCTCAGGTTCGCCGTCGTGTTCAGGTTGCCGGACGTCGCGGTAATCGCCACGTCGCCGACTGCCGTCACACCACCGTCGAGTTGTGCATCGCGCTGTGCCGTGACGACGAGCTTGTCGTTCGCCTCGATCTTGCCAGTGCTGGCGATGACGACATCGCGCGCGGCATTCAACGTCGCCACACCGAAGGACGCCAACGGCCCGGTCACGCGGATGTCGCCGCTGCCGTCGAGACCACGCGCCAGCACGTCGAGCGTGCCGCCGGTCTGGACATCGCCCAGCGTGACGGCGTTGCGGCTTGTGACGACGAGGTTCGCCGTCTGCAACCTGCCGCTAAGCGTGGCGTTCGCACCGGACGTCAGCCAGGTATCGCCGAGGAAATGCGCCCCACCGCCGATGTCGAGATTGCCCCCGGCGTCGAGCTTGCCGGTGCGTTGACCGGACACGTTGCCCGTCACGCGCATGTCGCCGCCGGATTGCAGGGCGACGTCGCCCGCTGCAGTCGCGCTGCCTGCTACGTCGAGCGTGGTACCGGCATTCGCCTTGAGGTCCGCGCTCGCCTGAATCGTTCCGGGGACGGTGATGGCATTGCCTGCCGTGATCGTCAGCGGATTCGCGGTGCCCGCCGTCTGAAGCGAGCCTGCGACATTGACGTCGCGTGAGGCGTTCAGCGTCACGGCATCTGCACCGGCCGTCGTGCCGTTCACGAGAATGTCGCGCGCCGCCGTGAGCGCCGCCGCACCGTAGAACGAGACCTTGCCTTGCAGGGCGATGTCGCCGCCCCCCGCATTGCCCGACGCGCGCAATGCGGCGACACCCGTGCTTTGCACATCGGCCAACGAAATGCCATTCGCTGCTTCGACATCCAGCGCGCCCGCGAGCAACGCCCCGGTCAGCGAGATATCGCGCCCGGCGCGCAATGTGGCATCGGTGCCGAAAGCGAGCTTGCCTTTGCCCGTGATGTCGCTGCCTGCGCGCAGCGTCGCGTCGGCTTGCCCGAGCAACGTGCCGTCGACATTCAGCGTCTCGCCCGCACTCAGGCGTGCGGTGCCGCTCGACGCCACATCGCCCTGTACGTCGAGACGGCGGTTCGACGTCATGTCGAGTTGTGCGCCGGACGCCAGCGTGCCGTCGATGCGCGTGTCGCCACCCGATTGCGTCGATACCGCGTTGTGGCCCGTCAGACGTGCGCCCTGTGCGATCTGGAAATCGCCGCCGGTGACGACGGACACGTTACCGTTCGCGCCCGTACTGTCGGTGACGACCAGACTGCGCGCGGCGTTTGCGACGAGGGTGCCGCCCACCGTCACCGGCCCCGTCAGACGGATGTCGCCCAGCGCACTATCTTGTGTCGAGAGCGACAGATTGCCGCCGATTTGCGCTTCTTTCAGCGCCAGCGCCTTCGCAGCACTCAACGCGGTGTCGCCGTTCGACTGAAGGTTCGCGAGCGTCAGATTGCCACCCGCCTGCACATCCATCGCCTTGCCAGATTGCAGCGAACCGGCCGACGTCACATCGCCGGTCGCCGTCAGCCGATAACCGCTCTCGCCGAGTCCCGTGCCGCTGAGCGCGACGTTGCCCGCGCTCGTCATCTGCACCTGCTGCTGGGCTGCGTGATTGGCTACGGTCAGATCGCCGCCCGACGACAGCGTGAGGTCGCCCGTCGTCGACGCGAGATCGCCCGCCATGCGCACACCGAGACCCGCCGTCGTGCCGATGACCTGAATCTGTCCGGCGGTCATTGCGCCGAAGCGCGTCGCGTCGATGGCGAATGCCTGCGCGTTGCCCGTCGCGCTCTGGATGGCTTGCGCCGTATTGGCCGCGCCGTTGGCCGACGTGATGTAGCGCGTGCCCGTACCGTCCACGGCTCCCGTCAGCACCTGTTGATTGCCGGTGATGACGTTGATGCGCGTGCCCGCGTACAACGGCGCGTTGATGCCGACCGTCTGACCGATAAGATCGATCGCGCCGACGGTGCCTTCGATGCCGCTGCCGGGACCGTTCATCCCGGCATTTCCTTCCAGTTGGATATGGCCGCTGTTGACGTTATAGCCGAGCGCGTTGGCGTTCGCGAAATCGGTGGGCGTGCCGCCCGGTCCCGAGAGGAACTGCGGTGTACCGGTCGTCAGCGTCACGCCGATGGTGTTGGTGAAGCCCGCGCCACGCACGGAGATGCCGTTCGGGTTCGCAATGATCACCGTGGCGGGCGCGCCAAACACTTCGAGCGGACCGTTGAGTGCCGATACGTAAGCGCCGCCGGACGACGTCACTTGATTGACGATGGTGCTCGCGGTGCGGCCCGACAGATTCGGGTTGGCGGCAATCGCCCCGCCGTTGAGCGACGTGCCGTTGAGCAGACTGTTGTTGAGGATCAGGCCCGCCGCATCGACGTTGAAGCTTTGGTACTGATTGAGCGAGATACCAGCGACGTTCGGCGCCGTGATGTTGACGACGGGTACGCCGTTGCCGCTCGTGGTGATCTTCGGTGCGAAGACGACCGGCGCGGTCGGATCGGTGATCGGCGCGGCGGACGCAGTCTGCGTGCCGACGTGAACGCGCAGCGACGCGAGCGAGCGCAGCACCGTCAGGGCGGTCTCGTCGAAGCCCGCTTTCCCGGCGGTGTTAGCCGCCAGTTCGCGTGCGGCCGACTGACTCAGTTCGAACGTCACGGAGATCGGGCTGACGAGGAGTGTCAGCGCAACGCATGCCGCAATGGCACGCTGCCACGGACGAATCGCAGGCTTCTCCGGGAAGTGGAAATCCTTCGCCTCGTCGTCGACTTGCGTCGACTGACGTGCGTTTTCTCCAGCTTCGGTGAATCCTCGCGAAGATGCGTTCATGGCGTGACCTGTTCGTTTTTTGGACGTGTGTAGCGCGAGACCCCCACGCAACATGTGGCGGCTCGATGACCTGCTGACTGCTGACGACTGCGTGCCGCTAACTGCGACTCGTCGAAACGCGACGAGGTCGAGCGACGCCCGGCGGGGCGGCTCGACCGCGCCCGGCATCGTTCGATGATTTCCGGATTACTGCTGGATGCGTGCGCTCTTGACGAGATCGCCGATCATTTGCGCCGTGGCCTTTTCCATCGCCACCTGTTCGAGTTGCTTGCGCAGCAGCGGCGCGCTCTCCTCGAACTTCGGAATCTGCGTGGCGCGCTTGTCGTCGACGCGCAAGATCCACAGTTGGTCGCCGATCTGCAACGGCTCGCTCGACACACCGCCCTTGGGCAGCTTCACCAGCGCTTCGGCAATCGGCTGCGGCCAGTTCTGCGTGTTGCCCGCCGTGATCGGCGTCTTGAAGGACACCCAGTTCAACTGACCGCCCTGCGCGGCGTTCGGCCCCTGGCTGTACTGACGCGCCAACGCTGCGAAATCGCTGCCCTTCTTCAGTTGATCGAGCACGGTTTGCGCAGTGACGGCGTCGCGCACGGCGATCACACTCGCGTGGTACTCGTTTTCGCCCAGCGTGGCGACGACCGCGTCGTACTTCGCCTTGACGTCGGCGTCGCTGACCGGCGCAGCCTTGAGGTGTTCCGTCATGAAGGCGCGCGTGACGATCATCGTCTTCGCCGCTTCGACGGCCGCCTGCACTTCGGGCCGCGTATCGTAGTGCTGCTTCTGCGCAGCCTGCTTGAGCAGTTCGTTGGCGATCAGCTGTCCTTTGAACAACTCACGCAGTTGAGGGCTGTCGGGCTGGCCGCTGGCCTTGACCATGGCGTCCACCGACACCTTCGGAATCGCTACGCCATTGACGCTGGCGATCGCGTCGGACGGCAACGGTTTCTCCGCGCTGGCCTTGCTGTCACCCTTGGCGTCCGCCTTCGCGGCGGACGGCGCGGCCGCAGACTTCGCCGCCATCGCCGGGACCGTCACAATGCCCAATGCTGCGCACACGCCCGCAGCCATCCACACACGGCTGAACTTCGCTTTCATCGATACCTCTCCCACAACGTTGACGGACGCTGCGAGCCGGTCGCCCGCACATCCGCATCTTCGGAATTCATCCCGCCCAATTGAGCGTGACGAGAACGACACTGCCTTTCGGCCCCATAGACGACGGCTGCACGAGCGCACGGCCCGCCATCAGTTCGCCGGAGAATGTCTGTCCACGGAACTGCCATTGCGCGCGCACCCCGGCACCGGCGCCGATCAGCGTCGGCCATCCGGCTTCGGCCACCAGATGTGCTTTGCCGCCATCGAGGAACACATAGGGCTCCCAGCGCAGGCCTTGCCACACGGGTGCGTTGGCCCACACGGCCTCATTGCGGACGTAGAAGCCGCTGTCGCCCGCGATGCCGCCTTGCATGAAACCGCGCACGGAGTCCGTGCCGCCGAGGAATATCTGCGCATTGCCGAACAGGGCCACGGCGCTGTACTGGCCGGTGAGCGTGGTGCGCCACGTCCAAACCGTCGGGCCGATCTGCGCGAGCGGCATCTGGACGGTCGTGCTGGCGTCGAGCTTGGTGAACTGGGCGTGGGCGTCTTGCTTCTGAATGCCGTTGAAGTCGCGCGAGGCGTCGAGCCACGGCAAGCCCTGCGACACGCCGAGCGATGCCGTCAACGCACCGGGCTGGCCGTTGCGCGTGAAACGCCAGAGGCCGGAAACACCGACACGAAGGATCGTCAGGTCTTGCGGCGACAGCGCAATGTCGTTGACGTCGCGCTCGGTGGAGAGCTTCGTGAGGGTGACATCGAGACTCACTCGCCCCGAGGACGAGCGTCTGAGGACATTGTTCCAGCCGAAAATCTGACTCAGCGTGCGGCCGTAGAGCAACGCCGTGCCGCCGATGATCTGCTGGTATTCGGAGAGCGCTGCGGTGTAGCTGAACGTCTGAAAGCCGTAGGGCACGGCCGCCGATACGACGAGCGCGTTGCTGTCACGCGTGCCCACGTAAGACAGGCTCAGCGATTCCTGTAAGCCGATGACGTTCCCCGCCTCCACCGACGCGCGCGTGCGCCATTTGCCGGTCGCCGTGCTGCCGTAGTTGTCGAAGCCGACGTTGTAGTTCAGACGGCTACCGAATGGGTTCTGGATCGCCACGATCGACTCGCCCGCCGCCTGGCCGGGAAGAATCTGGATCTGCGCCTGATTGCGACGCAGACGGTTGATCTGGTCGACGCCTTGTTCGAGCGCGGGGAGTTCGAGGACGTCGCCGACCGATGCGGGGAAGGCCCATGCGGTGCCAGCGTCCGTCAGCAGGCCGCCGCCGTCGCCTTGTTTGCCGTCGCCCGTGGCTGAGGGACGCAACGCACCGCCGTTCAACGTGAAGCCACTGATGCGGCCTGCGACGATCGTGACTGCCAGCGTGCCGGACGACAGGTTCTGCGGCGTGGCGAGGTAGGCGCGCGTAGTGATGAGGCCGCGTGCGACGAAGGCTTCCGTCAGGCGGCGCATCAGTAAGTCGATGCGGCGCCGCCCGAGCGATTTGTGCAGGAACGGTGCGGTGATCCGGTCGAGTTCCGAGGCACTGAGGACGGTGTCGCCTTTGAAGACGATCCGGTCGATGCGAAACGTCGGCTCCGGGTCCGGTAGCGTGTCGATGTCGGCGTCTGCCGGGAGGTCCGGCACCTGTGGCGACGCCGCTGGCGCCACTTCGATCTGTGCGGGCTGACGGTCGAGTTCGCGCTGCAACTCGCGGCTGCGCTGCTCGTCGAGCAGGCGCTGCGCGGGGTCTTGTTGCGGCGTGATGCCCGCAGGAGTCGACGGTATCGGCGGCAACCCGGGGGGCGTTTGCGCGAACGCGTTGTGCACCGTGCCGACGACGACCATCAAGGATGCAGCCACGATGCGTGGGAGATAAGTGCGGCGCATCGTCATAGACCGAACCACGTCGTCAGACCGAGGTGCGTGCCGATCCTGACCGGGTCGCGATACGGCACGAAGGCCGTCTCGATGCCCTGCGCGGCGCGCACGCCCTTCGCCCCGGCGATGACACCGCCCTTGATCACGCCGCGCCCGGTCAGCACGACCTCACCGGAGGCCGCCGAGAACAAGCCGCCGTCGTTCTGCGCGTAGATCGCCGCCCAGCGATTGCCGAACCACGCCTTCAGGCCGCGCGTGCCGTTGTAGGTGGTGTACCCGAGCAGGCCCTGTGCGGTGACGAGTGGTGCGTCGACCGTCAGACTTCCGCTCCATGCGATGACGTTGCCGCCGATGTTCGTCGCGCTTTGTCCGGCGACGAGCGAAATGTTGCCCGAAGCCTGCATCTGGCCGCCGAAGGACGCCGTCGTGCTCGACGCCTCCGCCCGACAGAAGATGAAGCACGAGCGCTGGTACGACGCCTGGCCCGTCATGATCGCCTGATTGACGAGCGTGTTCGTCGCCGTCACGCGAATATCGCCGCCGTTGGTCAGCACGGTGCCGCCCGTGTTGTAGACGTTACGGCCCGAGAGGGTGACGTTGCCAGCGTCCGCAATGATGTAGGAAAGCTGACTCGGCGCAGGAAGCGAGCCGTAGTCCACGGAGAAGCCTTCGTCGCGGGTGGAGAAGAGCAGCCAGCGTCGGCCACTATTGGCGTAGGCGGTCGAGACGCCGCCGTTCGCGCCTTCGGTATGAGAGATGACGTTGCTGAGATCGCCTTGCGCCGCCATCGTGACCGACTGGTTCGATTCGACGCGCGCGTTCAGATTGACGATGTCGCGTGCGGCGCGCATGACGACGTCGTCGTTCACGCCGAAGACGACGCCAAACGCACCGCCCGGATTGGCGGGGTCCGAGGTGTTGGTGATCGTCCCGCCAGCGTTGAACGTGATTGCGCCTTCGGACGACGTCAATGCGCGATCGCGCGTGACGCCCTGAATCAGGCTGCTGATGTTCGTGATGTCGCCCTGAGCGTTGACGACGATGCCGCTGCGCGAGGACACGAGCGTCGACTGGATCGCGCCCGCGTTTGCCACGAGCACGCTGCCGCTGGACAGGTTGATCGACCCGCCGGAGAGGATCGATGCGCCGCGCATCGCGGTTTGTCCGCTCGCCTGCCATGACAGATTGTTGGCGACATTGATCTTGCTCGACGGGGCGAGGAGCACGTCGCCTGCGGAAGTCAGGGAAAAGTCGCCCGCGTTGGCCATCATCGCGCCCGCGTGACGCACGCCTGCGCCGAGTTCCGTCGTCAACAACTGAATCCGGCCGGATGTGATGCTGCCTGCGGGCTCGATGTCGAGCGCGATGGCGTTCGGGTTGGACTGCTGGCTGTTGGCCAACGTCACCCAGTCGTTGTTGTTATCGTCCGGGGAAAAGCTGGTGTTGAGCGAGACTTTGCTGCTGCCGGCGATGACACGCACATACGCCGTGGGCGATGAGAAGTCGTTGGTGATTGGTGCGCTGACCTTGACCGTCTTGGCGATGAGTTCCAGACCGATCAGTGTGCCGGCGAGCCCGCCGCCGGTGACTTCGATGGTGCCCTGGCCGGTGTTGAGCACAACGTTGCGCTGGTACAGGCCGGGGGCGACGAGAACGTCGTTGAACGACACTTGCCCGGTGCTGAGTGCGACGTGGCCGGTGTTGACGAACGATCCCCCGTTGACGGTGATGCCGTTCGGATTCGCAAGGATGACGTTCGCGCGCGGTCCGGCCACGGCGATCTGTCCCTGAATCAGGCTGGGCGCGGTTCCCGTCACTTCGTTGACGATGGTCCGTGCGTTCACCCCTGTGTTGTTAAGGGTTGCACCGGCGCGGTCGACGTTGAAGCTGGCGTACGTGTTGTGTGAGACGCCGTAGACGGGGGCTGCGATATTGACGTTCTGACGTCCGTCCGCGCCAACGGTGACGGAGGTTGCGGTGCCGCCATCCGGGACGATGCCCGCGGCATGGCAATGCGCGGCCGCAGCGAGCAAAGTCGCCAGGCCGTACCTCGATACCCGTTGAAACTGTCGAAACCGCTGAATCCCCGAACTGCGATTGCTGCGATTGCTGTGCCCGCCAATCCCGCCGGCCAACGGCGAGACTTCGCGCGTTGATTGCCAAGGCATCTGATCTTCGTTCTTTTGATTGTGATACTGCTCGCAACATCCGAAGGCCGCGTCGAACGTGACCCACGGTCACATCGTCTGCGTTCCCCGAAACGGCTGCTTGTGCGCCGGCTATCGTGATGTGCCAGCTTTGCGCAGGACGCCGCTCCCCTCGGATTCCTAACTGGTGAGAACCAGCCCAGACAGAGCATTACGGATCGAGATGTGGATTTCTTTAGGGTTTCGACATATTTATTTGTTTTATTTACTACGACGCATTTTTCGGGACGAATGCACGCGTCGAGCCACGACTCGATGCGTGCATTTATATCGAACTACATAGGATCACGTAGCTCATTGATTTTTTTGTGGATTTTTTGAATTGCAGCGGTCACTGCGAAGCCCGCTCAGATCGAGATCGTTGTGAAAGCAACGACCATTCAATATAAGAACCTGTTCCGATATTTAGGATTCCACGTAGTCATTGAGGTTTTATCAATGAATTGTGATCATGACGATATTGAGCAGAGAGGTCTGAAATGAACATCATGAAGAAAGTCCTGATCTGTTTCGCGACGCTGATGTGCTGCGTATCGGGCTCAGCCTTTTCGCAGAGTTGTGCAAGCATTGGCGACAGCGACCGTCGTGCTTATTGCTACGCCAGGCAAGGCAACGGAAGCTGCGCAAGCATCGGTAGCAGCGATCTGCGCGCGGAGTGCTACGCCGAGAAGGGCAATGGGAGTTGCGCGAGCATCGGCGACAGCGATCAGCGCGCGTACTGCTATGCCAAGCAAGGTAACGGAAGCTGCGCAAGTATTGGCAGCAGCGATTTGCGTGCGCAGTGTTACGCGGAGAAGAGATAAGAGTGCTGGAATTGGCTCGGGATATCGAGCCGTCCCGGCGTTGAAGGGACAGCGGCCTCTCGGCTCCTATCCCCCCCAGAAAGCACAAAGGGTTACGTGAAATCACGTAACCCTTTGCTTATTTGGTGCCGGCTGCAGGACTCGAACCCGCCACCTGATGATTACAAATCTCTGAAAAATCCTTTTCAAATCAATGCCAAACCCATGAAATCGCTCTACAAAGCGACAGCCGAGAGTGACTCGACAGCCGCGTCCTGTCAGGGGCCAAAAATCGTTTGTAGAACGGCGGCGATGCTCTGTCGGCACGGTACGCCGCGAACGTTTTCGAAGTCGGCCGACACATTTCGAGAGTCGACGCATCGAAAAATTTATTCGGAAGTTGCTGAAACTCAAGGCCCGACACTGCTGCGATGATGGATCTAGCCGACTTATCGGCTAGATCCACTCAAAGCACAGGAGACCTCGATGAGCATTTCAAATGACGGAAAGGGAACGGGCCGTGGAAATGGAGGAGATGGTGGATTTGACATCCCGGAGACACTGGCACGCGAGGGGCATGTCGTCTGGTTCTACGAACACAGGAAGTACCTGGGGTTCGAGTGGGATGAATCCGCGAAGGAGATTAGGAAAGCACCGGTTACCGACCCCGAGCATGCGATTTACTTCGACACGTTCGCGCACGCGGTAGTCTCATCGGACCGATTGGCTAGTCCCAGCGTCATTCTTTATTCGCCCGGCAAAGGATTGCCGCCGGAGGTGAAGGGGTAATTTGAATATGGCCCACCTTCCGTGGTGGGCCATCGAGGACGACTAGTCTTTCAACACTTTTCGAATCGCAGATAGATGACGCTCCATAAGCTCCGCATCAGTCTCCGGTTCCGCATCGAAGGCAAATTCGAGCTCCTCGTCCCGATGAGCGATTGCTCGCTCTTGGGCGCGGATCGCGCTCTGGTACCTCTGTTCATACCTTCGAGCGGCGATCTCCTCGCCCGTCAGAAGTAGGAGTGGCAGCTTGCAATGCCTGCAGTACCCGAAGTAGGCCGTGTCAATTCCGACCGCCGACCTGGAGTCAATCTGCTCGAAGTCGGCGATTGCTGAACGGCAATTGGGACAGTCTCGCTTCCGAGGCCGCAACTCGCCATCCTTGTTCGCCGCCCTCTCCATTCGCTGCTCACGCGTCCCACGCAACTTTGCTTCTCCCATGTTCGCTCCAAAATTAACTCGCGCCGCAGCGAGCATTTCAATCGGAGGCGCTCCCCTTTGCCGTCCTATGCCTCCACCACCCTTCGTAAACCTTTCCTGCTTTTATCCAGCCTTCCTTAGCGTCTCCAAGTCCCGAGCTATTCTGGCCAACGTGGGCGACGTATGGCCGTTCGCCTCATCCGTCTTTCCTGTCATCAGCCAATAGGCGTACTGAGGCCAGACGCGTCCAAGCGCCTCAAGCATGTCGTCACTTGCACGCTGCCTGCCTTGCACGACGTTTTGCCAGCGTCGCCCGCTGATTCCCGTGCGCGCCTCCATATCGACCCACGGCCGTCGTGGGTCTAGCTCAACGTCTGCCAGTTCTTTAATTCGCCCTCGCATTTCGGACTCATCCCAATCCCAAATTTTGCGCCGTCGACTAACATTTAGTCGCCAGCACATTTATATGTTTTGCTGTCCTTTTCCCGCTGGCTCACACATCCATTCGACTTGGAGTGCTATCGATGAACAGCAACCCAAAACTCACCATCACTTACGAAGATCTTGGGGACGGCATAGTCCGTACGTCGCTCGCCATTCACTCACCCTCTCGGCTTCATCCGCGTGAAGCAAGGATCGAGCAAGCAAGTCGTGCTTGGAAGGCAGTCCTCCGCGAGTACGGCGTGAAATACGAAGCCGATGCCTTCGAAATCGTCCCTTCCGACGCCAGCCGCCACTGAAGTTCCACTCACTCAAGGGCCACGCTATGACCAGCAAACAAAAGCTCACAATCCTCGACGTCACTCGACGCGAGGGCATATCCAGCAAGACCGGCCGTCACTACGACATGCGCATCGCGGAGTGCGTCCTTTGGCAGACCACGAGTGAAGGCGAAGACGCCGTGGTCGGCACGATCACGCTCCCCGATGCCCTCAAGGACGCAGTCAAAGGCGACTACCTCGGGGATTTCATCCTTATGCGGTCGATGGAAGGGCAGCTTGTTCCCCGCCTCGTCGCGTTGCAGCCCTACGGCGACGGCACCCGCCCTTCCGCACCGGTCAAGAAGCAGAAGCTCACCATCCTTAGCGTCGTCCGTCGTGAGGGCATCTCTAGCAAGACCGGTCGCCCCTACGACATGCGCACCGCGCAGTGCGTCCTCTGGCAAGCGACGCCCGATGGCGACCGCGCCGTTGTTGGCACCGTCCCGCTACCTGAAATTGCCAAAGAAACCGGCAAAGGCGAGTACTTCGCAGAGATGGCCATGGCGCAATCGATGGACGGCGCCCTAGTCCCGCGCATTGTAGCGTTGCAGCCCTACGTAAGTAGTACACGTCCGACCGCAACACCGAAAGCTGCGGCCGCTGCAGCCGCGTAATTTGCGTCATCTCATGTCGTCCAATTGAGCGACGACCACCTGTAGTTAAATCCGGCCCCCCGCCAGATTCTTTGCACCATCACCGCATGATTGCCGTGATGGGATTGGGGGTTGCGATGCTTCACCAACTGTCTCTTGATCTGTTCGGCGGCTTCTGTCCCGCTCGAATTAAGCACCGGCGTACGCCTCGCCCTCTCCCGATTACCGACCGTCCGTGGCGACAACTGCGCCTCAAGCTGCATCTGCGGCGTCTCATCAAAGCCGGTAAGGGCTTCATCTGGACGCGTCCTGACGGCATCCAGTTCGTCTGCAAAACCATGCGTTCGCTCATCGCGCGAATCATGGATTACGACGGCCATTTGATCCCCGCAAGCATCCGCGCCGCGATGAGCAAATCGCGCACGCGCCGGTAATTGCCGCAACCGCATAGGTCCCGATATGACAGCCCCCACGACCGAACTCATCAACCGCACCGTGACCGCCACAGACGGAACGTGTATGTGCATTGCGCGCGTCGGCGGACTCAACGTCCCCGATACCGAGCGCTTCGCCCGAATGCTCGAAGCAACCGCGCTGCTGTACGAAACCGTACAGGTGCTTGCCGGTGCGCTTGATCTCGCCTACGAGGCGCACGAACTGGCGCAACCGGCCTGCTCGAAGTTCGCGTGGCAGATCCTGAAGAACATCAATCGCGGGGGCTAACGATGAGGAATCAACCGACGCAGGTGCTGACCTGCAAGCCCCTTCGCAACTCGATGAAGGTCACACCGATGGACCGTCAGCTATGCCCGCCGGAAAACGGTCAGCAGTTCGCCGTCGCACGCGTTACCCAGGTCGCACTGGGCACCGACGAAACGCCGCTAGATGCCCCACAGATGGCGGGTTTCTGGACTTTGGCATTCACGATGGTTGTCGGGTTGTACGTCGTGAGTGCTCATTTGGGCGCAATTCTCGGCTTCATACGCCGGGGATAAGCCAGCGCGCCGGACGCACTCCGGCATCACTCGAAGGAGAAAACCATGAAGGAAAAGCTTGAACGTCTAAAGGCAATCGGAGGCCGTGCAGGTGTTGCCGCCGTGATGATCGCAACGCCGTTTGCAGCACATGCCGAAGCGGGAGGGGGTACTGGCGGTGTCGACCTTAGTGCGATGACCAATGCCATTAGCTTCACGAACGTAGGTTTGGCCGTCGTGTCTGTCGGGGCAAGCTTGGCGCTTGTTTACGTCGGCGTTAAGGGCGCGAAGATCGTACTCGGTTTCATTCGCGGTTGATGAACAGCAATTGAGGTAGGGAAGCGATCCGGACGCTTCCCTGTAACGAACTCCGAACCGCTCGTCTTAGTCTGCGACGCGACGGCAACGCCGATCAACGCAAACACTACAGCGGCCATTGGCAGAAACCAGCTACCCGGACGGTAGAACCATCCGATTAAGCAGGTCACGCAGCAAATGGCGGCCATCACTGCGAAGAACGCAATGCGAGCGTTATCTGCGATTTGAGAAAGATCAATCATTTCTGGAGGCTCCTATGCAGGTGGAATTAGCGAACCTTAACCAATTGATATTCGCGTTCGGCGTGTTGTGCTTGGCTGGTTCGGTTGGCGGCGCAATGGTCGGAACCATGCTTGTCGACGTATTCAAGAGCCACTCCGCCAAACAGAGAAATCAACCTACAAGAGAAGACGTCAGCTAGTTTTCGATTCGATCCGCAGCTTGTCGAATTAGCCCAATTTCTCGTGTGAAAAGGACGCGTCATGCCATCTCAAGAACTCTGGAACCTGACGTTTTTTGCGTGGGGATTGGTGTGCGGATGGGCGGTAGTTACGGGCTTGCGGGGGTGACAATGAAACGAATCACTCTTATCGCTCTCTGTTTCTGCCTCGTGGCAAGAAGCACCTCGGATGTTCAGGCCAATCCACTCGCTCGGGCCTTCACGACCCTCGTCATTAATCAAACCATCGCCCTCGTCACGCAAAAGGCCGTGCAAAGAGACGGAGTTAAACCCGACGACCCTATGTTGGATGAGACGCATAGAGCAATGTCATTGGTCGCGACCGAATATGCGCAGCAGAGTGTCAACGAACGATTCTTGATGGCGGCAAATGGCCCCACGTGGTTCGGGCTTGCGTCGGTGTTACTGGGTTCGCAGCTAGGCCAAATCGCTTCTGCCAAGATCGAAGACAAAAAGGTCACGATCAGCGCTACGCCTGACGGATCCGTTGAGGTTACGCATGAGTGGCACGAGCCTGCAGAAAAAGTTTGGGTGCCGACCTACACCGGCTCTACCAGTCCCGCAGCGAAACAAAGCCCGTGGGCCGCAGTCGCGGCAACTGGCGCTCGGGTGTATGCAGACCGGGATTGCGATACTGCGGAGTGCGCACTGTTTCCGAAAGAGTCATGGGGAAATCGCCCTCGGCCGGATGAACTGTATCGCGGGTGGTTCGAGCTCAAGAAGTCGAATATCGTCGCTTACGCGGAGAATTGGGCGCAGGTGAATGCATATTTGTTGGCTTATGCGCAAGCGGCACTCATTGACGAAGGAAAAAAATTTCGGAACCTGCATGTCGATGTTCCCGACCACAACAAAGAAAAAACGGGGTACCAATCCTATTTTCCTCAAGTGTCCTACGAATATGAGGAATGCAAGGATGTTGTCGAAAGGCGGCTCGACTTCTCCAATCCTGCTTGCACGAAGGAGCGGCAGGAGTCTCCCTCAGTTTCAAAGGATTATTTGTGCACGAGTGAGTACGAGACAAAGCAATGCGACTGGAAGTCATCCTTCGAGTCGTTTTCCTCGATATCACTTCCGTCCATATCTCGAGTCATTCCGACTTTTCGACCTGGGCCGCGAAAGGAGCGTGAGGTTTACGACTCGCTAGATGAGGCATTTGACGGACTAACAGACGACGAAAAGCGCCTAGAACTGAACCCCGGATTTGTCGCCAACGTTGCCAATGCTCTCGTCAGCAAAGCGAGTCAACGAAGGGATTACGCAGGTGTGCCTCACAGCGTAACGTCCCCGATCACGCCCCAGGACGTGAAGGCGCTGACAGATGAACGAGGGCGCGAACTGGCGCCGCGTGTCGTCGATGTTTTTTCTCGACCGATGGATGAGTATGAGCGCGTCGTGCCGATCAGCGTTTCCGTTGTCCCTGACCGCATTTGGCCTGGCACTCGCGTATGGCCAGGCGACCGTGGCGATCCGCGTGACAGGGAACGTCCATATGAGCCGGATCGGGAGCGTCCAGCGGACCCGCTATCGAGAGACGTCAATGTCGTCAACCGCCCCACCGTGGACATCGGCAACGCGATCACGGTGGACTTAGGCACAGCCCCGCAGGTCGCAACACCAACACTCGAAGATCCTCCTACGGCGGCCATGATCCTAGATCCAATCCTGAAGCTCGTGCCGGGCTTCAAGGACTGGAAGACGCCGAAATACAAAGCGCAATGTCCTCGCCCGTCATTTGAGCTATTTAGCACAATGATTCGCATGGACGCCATGTGCGATCTTGCGGAAAAATCGAGGCCGACGCTTCACGCGATCATGTTGACCGTATTCGTGCTCGCCGCCGTAGTTATTGTGCTAGCTGCTTGAGGAACCCCATGTCCAGCCTCTTTGCTTTCCTTCTTTCCGGCATTAACGTCGGGCTGCATTTTGTCTTCCGGGCTTTGATCGTCAAATTCGTGATCTTCTTTGCGCTTTGGTATGTAACGACAGAGTTTGTTCAGGTACTGACGAGTGCTGGTGTCTTGCCCAATCCGAATTCTCTATCAGGCGCATTCGTTAACCTGCCGTCGAGTGCATGGTATTGGCTCGATTTGCTTGCGATCCCACAGGGTCTTCCATTGGTGCTCGCTGCAATGGCGAACCGCTTCATCATTCGCCGTATCCCAATGCTGGGCTAACTCATGGCTATCAACGCGTACACGGGCTTGATGGGGTCCGGCAAGAGTTACGAGGTTGTGAGTAGCGTCATCGTGCCCGCCGTGATTGCCGGACGCCGCGTGGTGACGAACATCGACGGCATACAACCCGACCTCATTCGCGAACACTGCATTGACGTTCGCAAAGCCGACCCCGATGCATTGGGCGAAATCGTTCCGGTAACAAACGATGATGTTCAACGCGATGACTTCTTCCCTGACGAGACGAAGCCGGACGCTCAATCTGTTGTGAAGCCGGGGGATCTCGTCGCAATCGATGAGGCATGGAATTTCTGGTCTGTCGGAAACAAGCTTAAGCCCGAGCATATGCGCTTCTTCCGCATGCATCGTCATTATGTCCATCCAGAATCCGGCGTCGCGTGCGACGTGGCGTTGATGATTCAGTCGATTGGCGATCTGCATCGCCAGTTGCGCGCGGTAGTTGAAATCACATTCGTCACAAAGAAACTCAAAGAGTTGGGCTTGACCAGCAACTATCGCGTCGAGTTGTACGACGGGGGTAAGGTCACCAGGTCAAATCGAATCGATATCTTCACCAAGCGCTACAGCAAGGCGATATTCCCGCTGTATCAGTCATACGCTGGCGGAAAAGGCAAAGAGCGCGCGATTGATCGGCGCCAGAACGTTCTTCTCAACAAACGACTCTGGTTCACCGTAATAGGCATGATCGCCATCGGCACGATGAGCGTGCGGTTTTTAATCGGCTACTTCACCGGCGGTGTGACCGGTGCTACCACGCAGCAAACAAGGACAGCCGATATCACGTCGCCGTCGAGCGCCTCGGACTCTACCTCCGCGCCTTCCCTCAACCCGCCTGTGTTTAGCAGTGAATGGCGAATTGCGGGCAGCTACAGCGTCGGCAACGACCGCTATGTCGTCGTCGTCAACAATGATGGCCGCCTCCGTGTCGAGTCTCCTTCGGCCTTCTCGCTAGATGGAATCGCCCGGATTGGCAGTATTGATGACCAACGCGTGACGGTTTGGTCTGGTGGCAAGTCGTCGTCATACGCGGGGGATATGCAATGAGGCTCGCCCTGCTCGTCAGCGTGCTCGCGTTCTCGATGCCAGCGTATTCCAACGAAGGTAAGTCGACGCCGGCCCCAATCGATTTCACCGGTTTCGCCCCTGACGAGGAGTACTCGCCACTCGACTACTCGTCGCATCCGATGCTTGAGGCAGAACAGAAGCGCGCCGCGCAAGAACGGTCGCGCCGATCTCGTGCACAACGACCAGCGAATGGATCGTTTGATTTCCAGCTCGTGAGTGTCTCTCAGCTCGTCACACTGCTTTACGGGGAAGCCGTTAAAACACCGTATGTTATTGCTCCCGAAGTGCTTCAGGACCAACGTCTCGTCTCGTTCCGCTACAACACGAAGCACGGCGACCTGAAGGCATTCCTCTCGATGTTCCTGGACTCCCTCGGATTCGGTGTTGAAACACGATCAGGCGTTGATTTCGTCTTCAAGCGGCGGGACGTGGAAACCGCCGTCGAACCTGACCGCGATACCTTCGTGTATCACCCGCAGTATCGAGACACTGCATACCTCTCACGTCTGGCCAGCCCGCTATTTCAAGGGCGATTCACCGTCAATCGGGAAATTGCAGCACCGGCAGATGCACGCGTCGGCGGCGAAGTCACGCCTGGCTCTGCGGCTTCCTTGATCGACCAGCGAGGCGATACGCTCCTGTTCCACGGCACGCCTGCCGAAATTGCGGCACTCAAACGCCTGCTCCCCCAACTGGATACCCCGATGGGGGAAGTCAGCGTGCGCTCTGCTGCGTATGAGGTAGTCAACAGCACCGAACGCGGCTCGGCTTTTCAACTGGCGCTGGATCTTCTCTCGAAGGGACTCGGGATTGAGGTGACGATAGATGGCGACAAGTTCGGAAACGCCATCCGGTTGAAAGCCGGTGACTTCTCGACTGTCGTTTCGGCGCTCTCGAAAGACACGCGCTTTCAGGTCATCAACAGCCCGAACCTGCGTATTCGATCCGGAGCGAAGGGGCGACTTACTGTCGGCCAGAAAGTCCCCGTTCTGAAGTCTGTGAGCTATCCACGCGGTGGCGGTGAGCCTGTCCAGTCCGTCGAATATCACTCGTCCGGCGTCATCTTCGAGTTGGCCCCGACGGTCAAAGACCGAATCATCGATTTGCGCGTCACGCAGCAAATCAGCGACTTCGTGAAAACGACGACCGGCGTCAACAACTCGCCGACGCTAAACACCCGCGAAGTCAGCACCGAAATCAGCCTGCACGACGGTGATTTGATCCTCATGGGTGGGCTGACGACGAATAAGAGCACCGACAACCGCACAGGACTGGCCTTCCTGCCCCGCTTCCTCGATAGCTATAGCGATGCCGCGTCCAACACCGAAATCCTGCTCATGCTCCAGGTAGAGCGTGTGAGGGCGACTAGCGTCGGGAGTGTCGGCGCCGATGTCGACGCTGAGGATGCCCACGAGCCGAACCGCGAAGTCAGGGCCGATGACGCGCGGCCCAGCGCGCCCCGCGCGACCGAGCAGCGGGTAGCACTGCCGACGTCAGCCGAAGCGCCGACGTCGAGCACACATCCCCTCATTGAAAACCGCCTTGCCGTCAGTCCGGTGCGTGAAGTGGCAATGATGCAAGAGAAGGCGACGCGCCGCGCTGCCCCCGCCGCCCGCAGGGGCGAGGACGGCGGGGGCGCGCGAAGCGCGCCCCTAGATTTATATCAGTAACACTTAACGTACAAACACCCGGCAAGGCCCGCCAGCAAAGGCAAGAACACTCCCCCCGAAAAAGAGAAGGCCCCGAACGCAGCAACGAACGGGGCCAGCACATCAACACGACAATCAGGAGTTGCCATGCTTGAAAACAGTTTAGACGACTATCCCTTCCGCCGTGAATGGGTCATCGGGAGAAGGGACTTTGGTGAGGGCATGCAAGAGATCCACGCCACCCGATTTGATCGGTACATGCGCACTCAGTCGATGCACCTGATCCCCAAAGCAAAGCGAGGGGAATCGGAGAAGAAGGAGGATAACCGGCTGGTCGCCGCCAAGCGGGCAAAGCGGGAGGTCAGACTGCGCTGTAAGTCCATGCAAGCAGACAGGATGATTACATTGACCTACCGAGAGAATATGCAGGACAAGGAACGTCTTAAGCGCGACTACGACAAGTTACGCCGCCGTCTGGGGAAGCTTCAATACTATCAGTACATTGCCGTGCCCGAACGACAAAAGCGAGGTGCATGGCATATCCACATCGCCGTCAGAGGGCGACAGAACTACCGAGTACTACGTTCGATCTGGCGTTCTATCGTCGGTGCAGACAACGGCAACGTCGACGTTCGCAACCCGTTCCGCCAGAAGGGATTGCGTCACAAGCTGGCGGGATATCTGGGCAAGTACATCACCAAAGACTTCGCGGAACACAAGATGAACGAAAAGCGCTACTGGACCAGCAAAGGCATCACTGTGCCGGAGCGCCAGCCCATAGCGCACATCCTGTGCGATGACCCCGTTAAAGCCATCGTGATCGCGTTTGATGCGGCGGAGGCAGCCGGGGCAAGCATGGATCACTGTCAGGTTTACTGGAATCAGGATCTGGGATGCTTATGGTTGGCGACTCGGGAGAACTGAGATGGCGGATATGTTCTTATCTCCGCTCGAATTGGAAACACTGACCGGGCGCAAAATAAAGTCAAAGCAGGTGGAAGCGCTGCGCCGGATGGGGCTTCCTTTCTTCATCAACGCTTGCGGTCGCGCAATCGTCGCTCGCTCCTCCGTCGAAGGGAGGCCCGACTCCACGCGCGACGAACGATTCGGCGCACGTAGCAGTTGGCATCCTGCCATTATCGGGGGCTGACCCGTGGGACGCCGGCCGACAAAAAATCTCCACTTGCCGCCGCGCTTGCGGCTCAAGGAAACATCACGAGGCAAGACCTATTACTACTACGACATGGGCGGTAAGCCACGGCGATGGTTAGCGCTTGGTGGGGACTTTGTGGAGGCGCTTCGGCGATATGCGGACCTCGAACAAGGAAATCGAATAACGCAATCGCTCGTCACCTTTCGCCATGCCGCAGAACGCTATCTGAAGGAGGTTTTTCCCCATAAAGCTGTTGCGACTCGACGCACGAACGCGTTCCAGTTAGAGAGGCTCTATCAGTTCTTTGACTCCCCGCCTGCCCCATTGGACGAGATTAAGCCTATTCATGTTCGCAAGTACCTGGACTGGCGGAAATCATCGCCGGTTGCCGCCAACCGCGAGATCGCCCTGTTTTCCCACATATTCAATAAAGCCCGAGAGTGGGGAGCAACCGACCAACCGAACCCTTGTGCAGGAGTTCGCAAACACCGAGAGACAGGGCGAGATGTGTACGTCGATGACAGCCTGTATCAAGCAGTTTGGCAAGTAGCCGACTGCCCGTTGCGCGAAGCAATGGATTTGGCCTATCTAACAGGACAACGTCCTGCAGACGTGCTGAAAATGGACGAGCGAGAGGTTCGCGATGGAATGGTGATTGTTCGCCAAAACAAGACCGGCACACGTTTACGCATTGAAGTCGTTGGACAATTGGCCTTGCTCCTCGAACAGTTGAAGCGCCGAAAGATGAGCCACAATCCGCGATCGACACGGTTGATTGTTGACGAACGTGGCAAGCCGCTAGGGCAGTCCGCATTGCGATTCAGATTCGATCGCGCACGCGAAACCGCCGGAATTCCGAAAGAGGAATTTCAGTTCCGTGATCTACGTGCAAAGGCGGGCACAGATAAGGAAAGCACGAGTGATCTTCTCAGCGCCAAATCGCTACTCGGGCACGGCAGCGTTGCAATGACGGAGCACTACGTTCGAAAACGGGGTAGGAAGGTAACTCCCACAAAGTAACGTAGGAGCGGAGGCCTCGCTCATATCATCATTCGATGGCGATAGCACCAAAATGGTGCATTTTTGAACTTTGCGCGTAAGCAACGGTCGTTTATTGCAGATGCTGCATTTATTGCATTTGTAATTATCCTCAGCTAAGCTGGCCTCTGAGGGCCAGCTTAGCTGAGGCACCAGATTGTTTTTCGAGGATAAAGAACATGCGAACCGTAGACCGACTCCGTGAGGTCACACCCCCGCCGATGACGGGGCCCGAAGTTGAAATGGCACGAGTCGCGCAACGATGCATCATGGAAGCATTGGACCACTCCCGCGCCGCCACCATTACGCTAACCACAGATACAGGCGACCACCCCTCCGTAGCCTTGCCTCCAGCGGCATTGAAGCTAATTGGCCAGATGCTGGGGGCTGTAACGGAAGGGCGCACAATTATCCTGACGCCCGCCAATCGTGAATTCACCACAGTAGAGGCCGCAAATTTCCTTAACGTATCGCGCCCATTTCTTATTAAAGAAATTGAAGCAGGAAAATTGAAACACCGAATGGTCGGGACGCATCGTCGCATAGCGTTTGATGACCTTATGGCATATCAAACTGAAATGCGGAGCAAGCAAACAACTGCTCTAGAACGTATGGCAGACAATGCGAGCGAACTAGGGCTTGATTATTGATGGCAGGATACTCACGCTACACAGCCCTTCTTGATGCTTGCGTTCTATTCCCGGCGGCCACCACAGATGCGCTCATGAGCCTGGCAACTTCGGGGTTTTTTGCGGCAAAATGGACGCAAATGATTGAGACGGAATGGATCGAATCGCTCGAAAAGCAACGCCCCGATCTCAAAGGAAAGCTTCAGTTCCGGCGAGATTGTATGCGTGACGCGGTTCCCGACTGGGAGGTGCCGGAGACAGCTTGGCGCCCTCTCATCGGGAGCTTTGCGTTACCGGATCCTGATGACCGGCACGTTCTCGCGGCGGCCATAGCAGGCCACGCAGACTGCATTGTGACTTCGAACCGCCGTGACTTTCCGAATGCTATCGCTTCAGAGTACGGCATCGAGATAGTTGATCCGGACCGGTTTATCATTAACCAGTGGGACCTCGACTCCATTGGTGCGATGGCTGCGTTCAAACAAATGCGCGCTCGGCGCAAAAAACCAGAAACAAGTGTGGAAGATTTTGCGCAAGCGCTAGAACGTAGTGGCCTTCCATCGACAGCCCAACGCATACGCGAAGCGGGGGAGTTACTCTAACCTGCACCCCGTTCGACGGAGCAAGCGGCGAGAATTGTAGAACACCTACGCGATTGTAGAACAAAAAGAAAACGGGCCCCATCTCTGGGACCCGTTTCAGTATTTGGTGCCGGCTGCAGGACTCGAACCCGCCACCTGATGATTACAAATCAACTGCTCTACCAGATGAGCTAAGCCGGCGAAGTCGCGTAGTATAACCGATTCGTTGGTCACTGCGACTACCTGTCGGTGCGAAATCGCTCGATATTTTGCAGCTCGACACGACACCCGAAAGCCTCGCGTCTCACCGCCATCACGAATTACTTCACGACCTTCAGACGCGCACGTCCGCTGCCAGCCGCGCCATTACCGCCACCGGGACGCGTCGGATCCGGGTCGTCGCCTTCCGGCTCCTGCGCCGTCGGCACCGCTTCCAGCTCGGGGCTCTCGTCCGCAGACGCCTGCTTGTCGACCGGGAACGCCATGCCCTGGCCATTCTCGCGAGCATAAATCGCCAGCACGTTCGGCACCTGCACTTCCACCTTCTGCGAGATGCCGCCAAAGCGGGCGCTGAATTCAATCCAGTCGTTGCCCATCTGCAATCCGCTCGTGGCGTCGAAGCTGATGTTCAGCACGATCTCGCCATCTTTCACAAACTCGCGCGGAACACGCGTTCTGGCATCGACATGCACGGCCAGATACGGCGTGTACCCATTGTCGGTACACCACTCGTACAGCGCGCGCAGTAAATAAGGCTTGGTAGACGTTTCAGGCATATAACCAACTTATCCCGCCACGAAACCCGTTCGCCATTCCCCGGCAAACCTGCCTCGTCAGCGGGCATATCAACACATTAGCGACGCATAACCTTTTCAGACGGCGTCAGTGCTTCAATGTACGCCGGACGGCTGAAAATCCGCTCGGCATACTTCATCAACGGCGCAGCGTTCTTCGACAGTTCGATGCCGTAGTGATCCAGACGCCACAGCAGCGGCGCAATCGCCACGTCGAGCATCGAGAACTCCTCACCCAGCATGTACTTGTTCTTGACGAAAATCGGCGCAAGCTGCGTCAAACGATCACGAATCGACAAACGTGCCTTCTCGTGATTCTTTTCCGCTGCCTTGCCCTTCTCGTTCTCGAGCGCGCTCACATGCACGAACAGCTCTTTCTCGAAGTTGAACAGGAACAGACGCGCACGCGCACGCTGCACCGGATCGGCCGGCATCAGCTGCGGATGCGGGAAACGTTCGTCAATGTACTCATTGATGATGTTCGATTCGTACAGAATCAGGTCGCGCTCGACAAGGATCGGCACCTGACCGTACGGGTTCATCACCGCAATGTCTTCCGGCTTGTTGAACAGATCGACGTCACGGATTTCGAAATCCATGCCCTTTTCGAACAGAACCAGCCGGCAACGCTGGGAGAAGGGGCACGTCGTGCCCGAGTACAAAACCATCATAGCGCGTCTTCCTTAAAAACCAACGGGGCCGGGGCGGGAAACCGAGCTTCCCAAACCCTGGCCCCGTCGTACAGACGTTATTTTACTTCACGTCCTTCCAATAGGCCGAATTCAGGCGCCAGGCAAGTACCGTAAAGAGTCCCAGGAACAACAGAACCCAGACACCCAACTGCCGGCGCGTCCGCTGCGCCGGTTCCGACATCCAATCCAGATAAGATACCAAATCCGCCATAGCAGAATCAAATTCCACCGGCTTCATCGTCCCTTGAGTGATCTGCACGAACTGCGCCGGACCATGTTCCGCCCCCTCCGCATGCTTCAAGCCCCGCTGTCCCTGCAACTGCCAGAACGGGTTCGGCATGCCCACATTGGGGAATGCGACATTATTCCAACCGGTCGGACGGGAATCGTCCCGATAGAAGGTACGCAGGTAGGTGTACAGCCAGTCCGTGCCCTTGGCGCGGGCCTCGACCGACAGGTCGGGCGGGGCCGAGCCGAACCACTCCTTGGCGTCCGCCGCGCGCATGGCGACGGTCATCGTCTCGCCGATCTTGTCGGTCGTGAAGAGCAGATTGTTCTTGATCTCCACGTCCGATAAGCCCAGATCCTTGAGCCGCGAATACCGCATCGACGCCGCCGAGTGGCAGTTCAGGCAGTAGTTCACAAACAGCTTGGCGCCCCGCTGCAGCGACGCCAGATCGTCGATCCGGTTGGGTGCCGTGTCCAGCGCCCCACCCTCTTCAGCCAAAGCCGGCGCCGTGAAGCCACTCAGGAGCGCCAGGATAAGCAACAGTTTTCTCATCTCGATATCCCTAGTCGTCGTTTGAGTGCGCTCAATGCGCCGCGAAGGTCACGCGCTCCGGCACCGGCTTGAAGGTGCCGCGCTTGCTCCACAGCGGCATCAGCCAGAAGAATCCGAAGTAATACAGCGCGCCAATCTGCGAGATGGCCGTCTTCACGGGCGTCGGCTCCTGGATCCCCAGATACCCCAGCACCGCAAAAACAACGACGAGAATACCCAGCAACACCTTATGGAATCCCGGACGGTAACGAATCGACTTCACCGGGCTATGGTCGAGCCACGGCAGGAAGAACAGCGTCACCACCGCGCCGCCCATCACCACCACGCCCCAGAACTTCGCCTCGGTCAGGTACATCGCCAGCAGCAGCAACACCACGCCGCCCGACGCAGCCACCTTGGTCGTCACTGCCGCCTTGCCCTTGATCCACCAGACCGCCGTGACCAGCACCGCAATGCCCATCAGCAGATGCTTGAAGTCATCGGTCGTGGCGCGCAGCATCGAATAGAACGGCGTGAAATACCACACCGGTGCGATGTGCGGCGGCGTCTTGAGAGGGTCCGACGGGATGAAGTTGTTCGCTTCCAGGAAGTAGCCACCCATCGTCGGCGCAAAGAACACGATCGCCGAGAAGACCATCAGGAACACGCCCACGCCCATGATGTCGTGAACCGTGTAGTACGGATGGAACGGAATCCCGTCGAGCGGACGGCCGTTGGCGTCCTTCTTGTCCTTGATTTCGACGCCGTCCGGATTGTTCGACCCGACTTCGTGCAGCGCAATGATGTGCGCGACGATCAGCCCGATGAGCACCAGCGGAATCGCAATCACGTGGAACGCGAAGAAGCGGTTGAGCGTGGCGTCCGATACCACGTAGTCGCCGCGAATCCAAAGCGACAGGTCCGGGCCGATGAACGGAATCGCCGAGAACAGGTTCACGATCACCTGCGCGCCCCAGTAGGACATCTGGCCCCAAGGCAGCAGATAGCCCATGAACGCCTCGGCCATCAGGCAAAGGAAGATCAGGCAACCGAACACCCACACCAGCTCGCGCGGCTTACGGTATGAGCCGTAAAGCAGCCCGCGGAACATGTGCAGATACACCACGACGAAGAACATCGAGGCGCCCGTCGAATGCATGTAGCGGATGAGCCAGCCCCACGGCACTTCGCGCATGATGTACTCGACCGAGGCGAACGCGAGGGTGGCGTCGGGCTTGTAGTTCATCACCAGGAAGATGCCGGTGAGAATCTGGATCACCAGTACCAGCATGGCCAGAGAGCCGAAGAAGTACCAGAAATTGAAGTTCTTGGGCGCGTAATACTCGGATGCGTGGTCTTTCCAGAGCTGCGTGAGCGGAAACCGGCGGTCGATCCAGCCCAGCAAGCCCGTCGTGTCGACTTGTTTGTCGGCGGCCATTTACGCTTCTCCTTTTTCGTCTTTACCGATCACGATCCTGGTGTCGCTCAGGAACATGAAACGAGGAACGTCGAGATTCTTTGGCGCCGGCTTGTTCTTGAAAACACGGCCAGACATATCGTAGGTCGAACCATGGCACGGGCACAGGAAGCCCGGATCCTGGCCAAGGGCCGGGATGGTATTCGCCACATAGGGACCGGAAGGGATGCAGCCGAGGTGCGTACAGACGCCGACGACGACGAGCAGATCCTTATGCTCGACACGCGTGCGGAACTCGTTCTTGGCGTAATCGGGCATCGGAAAGGAAAACGTTTCCTTGGAGTCCGGATCGGCCAGTTCGGCGGTCACTTTGGACAGCGAAGCCATTTCGTCCGGCGTGCGGCGTACGATCCACACGGGAAGGCCGCGCCAGGAGACCGTCATCTTCTCGCCGGGCCGCAGCCCGCTGATGTCGGCTTCGACGGGCGCCCCGCCAGCCTTGGCGCGCTCCGAGGGTTCGAGGGAACTGACGAAAGGAACCAAGGTTGCAACGCCGCCTACGCCTCCAGCTACGGACGTTGCAATCAAAAGGTTCCGGCGGTTGCTGTCGACGGCACGATTCTGATTGTTACTCATCACAAGCCCCACACGGTTGAATTTGTATTTCCGTCAACCTTAAATCATACGCGAGCGTAAATGCCTGAAACAACGGCAAAACGCCCCTGTCTCCTAGTGGTTTTCGCGTATTTTCAAAGGATTAACGTACCCTGCGGGTGGCTACCGCCCACCCGGGGTTTCGCTTTTGGGATGCTGCTCGAGAACCGCTATCATCGCCGCTTTCGTTGACGCGTGCACGACATTTAGTCATCATTTTCCTTGTCTCGCCCCGGTGACATCGTGCGTGACGGCGATGCTCCCCTGGCCACTCATTAAAACAGCGGAGGAATGGCATGAGCTTCATGTCGGAATTCAAGGAATTTGCCGTCAAAGGCAATGTGATCGATCTGGCCGTCGGTGTGATCATCGGCGGGGCCTTCGGCAAGATCGTCGATTCGGTCGTCAAAGACCTGATCATGCCGATCGTCGGCGCGATCTTCGGCGGACTGGACTTCTCGAGCAAGTTCATCCTGCTCGGCACCATCCCGCCAGACTTCAAAGGCAACCCTACGTCCTATGCCGACCTGACCAAGGCCGGTGTTGCCGTGTTCGGCTACGGCAACTTCATCACCGTCGCCCTGAACTTCCTGATTCTGGCGTTCATCATCTTCATGATGGTCAAGCAGATCAACCGCCTGAAGCGCCCGGAACCGGAAGCCCCAGCCGCCCCGGCACCGACCCCGGAAGACATTGTTTTGCTGCGCGAAATCCGCGACAGCCTCAAGAAGCAGAACGGCTAAACCTCACTTTGCTCTGCCGGCCCCCGTCAATCGGGGGCTTTTTGCGTTCTATGCCATATAATCACCAGTTAACTTTCTCCCTCGCGCCGTCGTCCGACAACCGACCTTCCCATCGGAATTAAGGCAGTAACTGAGCTGCGAGGGATTGCCCCTCCTATCGCATCAGGAAACAACAATGAAAGCAGTCATTCTTGCGGGCGGCCTGGGTACACGCATCAGCGAGGAAACCTCTGTGCGCCCCAAGCCCATGGTTGAAGTTGGGGGCAAGCCGATTCTATGGCACATCATGAAAATCTATTCCCACTACGGGATTAACGATTTCATTATTTGCTGCGGCTATCGAGGCTACGTCATTAAGGAATACTTCGCCAATTACTTCCTTCACATGTCGGACGTCACGTTCGACATGTCGAACAACCGAATGGAAGTCCATCAGCGTTATGCCGAACCGTGGCGCGTCACCCTGGTCGATACGGGCGAAGCCACGATGACCGGCGGGCGCTTGCGGCGCGTTCGGGAATATGTCGAAGGCGATGACGCGTTTTGCTTCACCTATGGCGATGGTGTGAGCGATGTCGACATTGCACGCCTGGTCGCCTTTCACAAAGAACAGAAGGTTCTGGCGACCCTGACGGCCACCTATCCCCCGGGTCGCTTTGGCGCGCTGGATATTCACGACGATAGGGTTTCAACATTCAAGGAAAAACCCAAGGGCGACGGAGGCCTGATCAACGGCGGGTTTTTCGTGCTTTCTCCGAAGGTTATCGACCTCATTGATGGGGACGAGACGATTTGGGAACAAAAACCGTTGGAGATACTTGCGGCGCGCAACGAATTGGCCGCATTCGCGCATGAAGGCTTCTGGCAACCAATGGATACGCTCCGCGACAAAACGCATCTCGAAACCTTGTGGGCTTCCGGCGACGCCCCTTGGAAGGTGTGGGAATGAAACCGGCTTTCTGGCAAGGCAAGCGCGTTTTCCTGACCGGACATACCGGCTTCAAAGGAAGCTGGCTGGCGCTTTGGCTGCAACGCTCAGGGGCGGTCCTGACCGGCTACTCACTCCCACCCGCCACAAATCCCAGTTTGTTTGACGTCGCCGAAGTCGGCACCGGAATGACCTCGATTTTCGGCGACATCAGAGACCCGGCTGCGCTCGACGCCGCAATGCAGGCGGCTCAGCCCGAAATCGTCTTCCATTTGGCGGCACAGCCGTTGGTGAGGTATTCATACGTCAATCCCGTGGAGACGTACTCGACTAACGTCATGGGACTTGTGCATTTGTTTGAGGCAATCCGAAAGACACCTTCGGTCCGGGCCGTCGTCAACGTGACGAGCGACAAATGCTACGAAAATCATGAGTGGGTTTGGGGATACCGGGAAACCGACGCCATGGGAGGCCATGACCCCTACAGCAACAGCAAAGGCTGTGCTGAACTGGTCACGCAGGCATATCGAGACTCATTCTTCGGCGATACTTCCCAGGTCGCACTCGCGAGCGCACGGGCAGGCAATGTAATCGGTGGCGGCGATTGGGCACTGGATCGCCTGGTCCCCGACATCATTCGAGCCATTGAAGCAGGACGTCCGGTCCAGATCCGAAGTCCCGAATCGATCCGGCCGTGGCAGCACGTGCTCGAACCGCTATCCGGGTATCTTCAACTCGCCGAACGGCTGTTCTCCGAAGGGGAAGCTTTCGCGCAAGGCTGGAATTTCGGCCCGGGTGACGCCGACGCGAAGCGCGTCCAATGGATCGTGGAGCGCCTCGTCTCCGAATGGGGCGATGGCGCAACTTACGAGATCCACACCGCCGGCGCCACCCATCATGAGGCCCGTTATCTCAAGCTGGATTGCTCGAAGGCTGCGGCGTTGCTCGACTGGACACCACGCTGGGACCTCAGCACAACCCTAACGCGAATTTGCGAGTGGCACAAAGCCCTGCGTACCGGAGCGGATATGCGCGCTGTCACACTTTCGCAGATCGACTCATTCGAAAAAGCGCGCCCCGCGCTCTAGAACCCAAATGAACAACGACACCCGCAAACAACAGCTGCGAGAAAGCATCGCAGCTCTGGTCGACGAATACGCGTCGATCGCCCTCACCCCTTCCGCGTTCGAACCGGGGCAGACCATGATTCCGCCGTCGGGAAAGGTGATCGACGGCGCCGAACTCAAGAACATGGTGGAAGCGTCGCTCGACGGCTGGCTCACCACAGGCCGATTTAACGACGTTTTCGAAAAGCGCCTGGCGCAGTATCTGGGGGTCAAGCACTTGCTGACCACGAATTCCGGGTCTTCCGCCAATCTGCTCGCGTTCTCTGCCCTCACGTCGCCCAAGCTGGGCAGCCGAGCAATCGGCAAGGGGGACGAGGTCATTGGCGTAGCTGCCGGCTTCCCCACGACCGTCAATCCGATCCTACAGTTTGGCGCTGTCCCGGTGTTCGTCGACATCGACATTCCGACTTACAACATCGCACCGGAAAAAATTGAAGCCGCCATAGGCCCGCGCACAAAGGCCATCATGCTGGCACATACGCTGGGCAATCCGTACAACCTACAGGTCGTTCGCGAAATTTGCGATCGTCACGGACTTTGGCTGATCGAAGATTGCTGTGACGCATTGGGTTCACGCTACGACGGCAAGCTCGTGGGCACGTTCGGCGATATCGGCACCCTGAGTTTCTACCCGGCGCATCACATTACGATGGGCGAAGGCGGCGCGGTATTTACCAACGATTACGAACTCAAGCAAATCATCGAATCGTTCCGCGACTGGGGCCGGGATTGCTACTGCCCGCCGGGCAAGGACAACACCTGTGGAAAACGCTTCTGTTGGAAACTCGGCAATTTGCCCGAAGGCTACGATCACAAGTACACCTACTCGCATCTCGGATACAACCTGAAGATCACCGACATGCAGGCGGCATGCGCTTTGGCACAAATGGACAAGCTCGACGGCTTCATCCAGGCGCGTAAGGACAATTTCCAGTACCTGACCGAAAAGCTTGCCGGATGCGAGGAGTTTCTGATCCTGCCCAAGGCCACCGAAAATAGCGATCCGTCATGGTTTGGCTATCCGATTACGCTGAGTGAAGCCGCAAATGTGCAACGCGTCGAATTGCTGCGTTACCTGGATCAGGAGAAGATCGGGACGCGCCTGTTGTTCGCCGGCAACCTGACTCGCCAGCCCTATATGCAGAACCAGCATTATCGAGTCTCCGGCGACCTGACGAACACCGACATCGTCATGAACAACACGTTCTGGCTTGGCGTCTATCCGGGTCTATCGAAAGCTATGCTCGACCACGTTGCCTACCATTTGGAAACGTTCTTTGGCGTGAATTTCTGACACGATGCCACACCGGAATTTCCTGGAGATCGATCTCTCGCGCTTCTTGGACGTTGCCAGCGAACGCATGGCTATGCTGCGCGGCGCACGCATCTTCATGACCGGCGGCACCGGCTTCGTCGGCAAGTGGCTCCTGGAGACACTTCTCTACAGCAACCGCCGCCTCGGACTTGGCGTCAGTGTGACGGTGCTGAGCCGAAACCCGACTGAGTTTGCGCTGGCGCACCCGCATCTCGCCTCAGATGAGGCGCTGACCATGATGGCCGGCGATGTCCGGACGTTCACGCGGGCGCCGGGAGCGTTCTCCCACGTGATTCATGCGGCAACGGACGTCGCAGCTCACTCGTCGCCCATCGCACTTTTCGATACCACGGTAAGTGGCACTCTGCGTGTTCTTGCCGCCGCGCGCGACGCGGGCGCTCAGAACGTTCTACTGGTGAGTTCCGGTGCCGTCTACGGCCAGCAACCGGCCGCGTTAGCGCACGTTGCGGAAGATTATCCCGGCACGCCTCTTGGACTCGACAGCCGTCAGGCATACGCACAAGGCAAGCGAGCCGCCGAATGGCTGTCCGTCACCGGCGCGGAAGAACACTACCCGATCGCCCGAATTGCAAGGTGCTTCGCGTTTGTCGGCCCCTATATACCGCTAGCCAGCCATCTTGCAGTCGGCAACTTCCTTCTTGACCGAAACACAGGCAGGCCGATTGTTGTAAATGGCGACGGAACGCCGTTGCGCAGCTACCTGTACGCGTCCGACCTCGCGTGGTGGCTGTGGACGATTCTCCTCGATGGCGTTCCCGGAGAAGCCTATAACGTGGGCTCGGAAGAAGCGATTAGCATCGGCGACCTTGCTCGCCGCATTGCGTCACTGGACGACGGCATTGCCGGTATATCGATACAAGGTGTGCCTGACAGTAGCAGGCCGGTGCAACGCTATGTGCCGTGCACGCGAAAAGCCAGGGAAACACTCGGCCTGCACACTACGGTTTCGCTCGACGAAGGTCTTACCCGCACACTACAGTGGATTCGACAGTCCGCTATCTCCCGTCATCCGTCATGAACAGACCGCAACTCCACGCTGCCCAATTGCGCCAGACGATTCTCGATATGGCGAAGGCGGGCTCAACCGTCCATATCGGCTGCGCGTTTTCAATCGTAGAGATGCTTGCGGTTCTCTATCGATCGCACCTCCGCTTCGGCCCCTCACAATCGCCTGAAGACCCTGAGCGGGACTATCTGGTGCTGAGCAAGGGGCATGGCGTGATGGCGCAATACGCGTGCATGAACGCCATGGGGTGGCTAGATGATGCCGAACTCGACCACTATTTCGGTGACGGAACACGTTTGAAGGGACTGGCGGATATTCACGTTCCCGGCATCGAGGCGACCACGGGGTCGCTAGGGCATGGATTGCCAATCGGCGCGGGACTAGCGCTAGGCGCAAAACGCAAGGGGAGTGACCAGAAGTGCTTCGTTATCGCGGGCGATGGTGAAATGAACGAAGGCAGCATGTGGGAGGCGATGCTTTTCGCAACCCAGTTCGGATTGGATAACCTCACCGTCATTGTTGACGAGAATCGATTTCAGGCAATGGGTGCGACGAATGCCGTTATGAAACTCGATCAACTGGAACAACGTTTCACTGCGTTCGGCTTCGACGCTGTGACAATCGATGGTCATGATGAAGCGGCACTGGACTCAGCCCTTCGATCGCTCGCCGCACGTAGAAATCAAAAACCCAAAGCTATCGTCGCGCAAACGATAAAGGGGAAAGGCGTCAGCTTTATGGAAAATGACAATAGCTGGCACTACACCCGTCTCAACGACGAGACTTACGCACGGGCTACGAAGGAGCTTGGACTCAGATGAGAGCAGCCTTCTCACGTCTTTTGACGCAAGCGGCACAGCGAGATGCCCGCATTCTGTTACTCACTGGCGATCACGGCTATGCGCTATTCGACGAATTCCGTCGCGCGGTGCCTGATCAGTTCATCAACTGCGGCGTCGCGGAACAGAACATGGTGGGTGTCGCAGCCGGTCTCGCCATGGCCGGATTCCGGCCGATTGTTTATGGGTTGAGTGCCTTTGTCCCAATTCGGGTGCTTGAGCAGATCAAGCTGGACGTCTGTTACGCGAACTTGCCCGTTTGCTTTGTCGGCGATGGCGCTGGAGTGGTCTATGCGCAACTCGGAACAAGCCACCAAAGCACGGAAGATATCGCAGCCTTGAGGGCGGTCCCCAATATCGATATCCAGTCGCCATCCGACAAGTTCGAGCTCGAATACTGCTTTAGTGCATTTCTCGACACAAATAAGCCGATATATCTGCGCTTCGGAAAATCAGATTGCGGCGACATTCATGACGCGGCGCCCATCGCCGCCAATGTTCCGAAAGGCGATCTCATTCAAGTTCGATCCGGAGCAGCGCCGTTCGCCTTTGTTGCGACAGGGTCGATGGTCAGCCGGGCCGTGCAGCTAGCAGATGCGATTGGTGGCGTTCCAGTGTGGAGCGCCCCTTATCTCGAACCGTTCAATCGCACACAGCTCCACCGGATTTCGACACCCTTCGAACGCATATTTACCTTCGAGGAGCACTCCACGCGCGGCGGGCTGGGGTCGTTGGTGGCAGAAGTACTTAGCGAATCGTCTGTGACGCGAGTCACGCGAATTGGCATCGACAATCGATTTTCGGAGACCTGCGGCAACTATGCGCATCTGATGGAACGGCACGGTTTGGGCATCGACTCACTGCGCGCGCAGGTCGCGAAACTGTACCCGGCGATTACAGCCAAACTTTCTTCAGGAATGAGCATCTAGCATGGGGAGCCTTTGGGCACGGCACGCGCTGCTGATTAGATTCCTATGCGTCGGTGTCATTAACACAGCATTCGGATACGGCTGCTTCGCGCTGTTGCTTTGGATAGGCATGCACTACGCCCCTGCCCTGCTGCTCGCAACAATTGCAGGCGTTCTTTTCAATTTCAAGTCCATCGGAATTCTGGTTTTTCGTTCTCACGACAATCGGCTGATTGTCAGGTTCGTACTCAGCTACTGCGTTGTCTATGTCGTGAACGTCAGCGGTGTCCGACTTTTCATGCTGGCGGGCATTGCGCCGGCGGTCGGGGGCGCGCTGCTTTTACTCCCAATGGCGCTGCTCGCTTACCTCTTGAATAAGCGATTCGTATTTCATCATGTCAAAGCTCATTAGCGTCGTCACCCCCTGCTACAACGAAGAAGGCAACATCGAAGAGTTGCACGCGCGCGTCGCCGCCGTGATGGCAACGTTGCCTTATGACTACGAGCATATTTGCATCGACAATTGCTCGACTGACGGGACGGTTGCCAAGCTGCGCAAGCTGGCGAGCGAAGACCCGCGACTGAAGGTGATCATCAACGCTCGCAACTTTGGCCATATCAAATCGCCATATCACGCGATTCTGCAGGCGAACGGCGACGCCTGCGTCCTAATTGCTTCCGATCTTCAAGATCCGCCGGAAATGATCGCGGAATTCGTCAAGAAGTGGGAAGAGGGGTTCAAGACCGTCCTCGCGGTCAAGCCAGAGAGTGAAGAGTCGAAGTTGATGTTCCTGGCGAGACGCGCTTACTACCGCCTGATTTCCAGGATTTCCGAAGTGCCGCTGATACAGAACGCCACCGGTGCTGGACTGTTCGATCGCGCGGTACTCGACATATTGCGCTCGATTCAGGACCCGTACCCATACTTCCGCGGTTTGCTCTGCGAGATCGGCTTTCCGATTGCGACGGTTCCGTTTCGGCAACCGCGTCGTACACGAGGTATTACCAAGAATAATTTCTACACGCTGTACGACATCGGCATGCTGGGCATTACGAATCATTCAAAGATGCCGCTCCGAATCATGGCGATGGCCGGATTTGCGCTGGCTATCCTGAGCCTGATTGCCGCGTTTGGATTTCTGATCGCGAAGCTGCTTTTCTGGAACGAATTTCAGCTCGGTATGGCACCGATTCTTATCGGGATCTTCTTCTTTGGTGCCGTCCAATGTTTCTTCATTGGCGTGTTAGGTGAGTATGTGGCCTCGATTCATACGCAGGTCAGAAAAATGCCGCTTGTAGTGGAAGCCGAACGAATCAATTTCTGAGCTGAATGAAAATGAGAAAAGCAGTTTCCGGTTACGCGGGGGACATCGCGGTTCTGTTCGTTGTATACGCCCTTGCGTACGGTTTAATGCTGCTGAATCATGGGATTTATTGGGACGACTGGGTTTGGTTCGATCTACGACCCGACCTGATCAAAAGCAGCATGAGTCAGCTAGGGTATCCGTTCCTGGCCGATATCCACCTGTTTCTTCAACAGGGCGGGGTTTTTGCGTACCGTATCCTGACGTTTGCCTGCTACCTTGTTGCCGCAATCGCCCTCTATGGCACGCTGGCACAGATCCCCTCGATTTCGCGGACCCAGCGCCTCTTCATCACATTAATCTTCGCGGTGTTTCCCGTGAATGGCGCCCGGATTCTGATTGCGACGGTGCACTACGCGATCGCCTATGCGGGATTTTTCGTTGCCTGCTTTGCGTTCGTCTCGTACGTCAATTCGCGTAGAACGATCTACGGCGTCATCGCATGGCTGTTGTTCTTTGCGTCAAACTATCTCGTCAATTCGTTGTTGGTGTTTTACGGCGTTCTACCGATCTACCTCTTGTACCTCGGCATAAATGAACGTGCGACTTCGGTTCGCTGGCGCGCAATCGTCATCAACAATCTGGGCTTTCTGGTTTTGCCGTTGATTGTATTTCTGGCAAAGCAGCAATGGGGCAAGCCGTACGGACTTTATGACGGATACAACACAATTAGCTTGAAGAACGCCCTTCTCTCAGTGCCGAGTCTCGACCAGGCAGCGCACGGGACGCTGATCGATCCCGTCAACTCGGCGCTTCTTGCCGGTGAATCGGAGAAATGGCTAAGTGCTATCGTGATTGTCGTCGCCATCGGCATTAGTGTCTGGGTGTGGAATTCTGCGCGCAAGCCGAGCGCGGATGGGACGGGGTCGCCGTCGCTCGTTTCCCTTCCGGTCAATCTGTTTGTTGCAATCGCACTGCTGAGCCTTGCCGTATTTCCCTATCTCGTCGTCGGGAAAATGCCAGCTATTAATAGCTGGGAAACGCGACACCAGATGCTTGTTCCGCTAGGCGCGGCGTGGCTGTTCGTTGCAATTGCCAGCGTTGTCCGAAGCGCAACACGGATCCCGGTCGCCCCCGTTCTCGCGCTTATCTGTGGCTTGTTTGTCGCAAGCAACATTCGCGACAACATTCTCTATATCGGCGATGCCTTCAAGCAAGACGCCTTCATGCTCAACGCAGCACAGAATCCCGACCTGCGCGCAGGCGGCGGGGAAGTGTTTTCGATGCGCGACACGACGACTGATATGAGTTGGAGCGGGCGCTGCATGTCGTTTTACGAATATGCGGGTATGTTCAGTCGGATATTTCATGAACAAAGCCGCCTGCCGATCGGGAGCTGCGAACTGTATGCCTATGACGTCATCCGCCCCGGATTCACTGCCTCATATCATCTTGCTGACGTGAAACCAGGGCAGCCGACCCGCGAGGTCGTCATTGAGCGCGCGGGTTATACGTTGAGTTTGAACAGCACACTCCGCCTGCTCAAGCAAAGCTATTTCGAGCCGAAGTACTTCGAAGCGAATATCCGCCACATCGTCAATGTTCGCGTGGTGCCATACGCCGGAGCGCCGTAAGTTCGCGTCCCTCGTTTCGGTCGTGTACCGACCTAATGATTAATTGAATTAGATTCAATCGACGATTAGGCGGGATTCGACATATCGAAAAACCGATGTTCGAGTCCGAAGCGTTCGGCGACATGCTCGCCGAGCGCGCGGGCACCGCCGCGCTCCGTCGCGTGATGCCCCGCCGCCAGATACCCCGCACCGCTTTCCATCGCGAGGTGCTGTGTGGGTTCGGACACCTCACCGCTGATGTACGCGTCCGCCCCGGCAGCAATCGCCGCTTCGAAGAAGCCCTGCGCCCCACCGGTACACCACGCGACCCGGCTCACTTGACGACCGGGGTCACCCAGCACCAGCGGTTGGCGTCCCAATTGCGTTTCGACGTGCGCCGCGAGCGCCGCCAGCGTCGTCGGCTGCGCGGGCGCGCCGAGCCATCCGAGCTGATCGGGGCCGAAACGGCCGCCATCGTCGGCGAATCCCAGCAGCTTGCCAAGTTGGGCGTTATTGCCCAGTTCGGGATGTGCGTCGAGTGGCAGGTGGTAGGCGAACAGATTGATGTCGTTGCCGATCAGCAACCCGAGACGCTTGCGCTTCATCCCGGTAATGCGGGCCTCTTCGTTCTTCCAGAAATAACCGTGGTGGACGAGCACGGCATCCGCCCCCCAGTCGCGGGCGGCTTCGAGAAATGCCAGGCTGGCGGTCACGCCGCTGGCGATTTTCTTTATCTCACTGCGCCCTTCGACTTGTAGGCCGTTCGGGCAGTAATCGCGAAATTGCGCGGTTTGCAGGGTATCGTTCAGATACAATTCGAGTTCAACACGATTCATATAAGGCCTCGCTTCTTCATGCTCAGACGCTTCTGGCTACTGTTCGCGCAAGCGGTCACCGTGCTGCTTGCGTTGCTCTTCATCATCGCCACTCTCAAGCCTCAGTGGCTGCAACGCCAGGGTTCATTCGGCAAGCAACTGGCCAATCCGATTATCGCCTTGCAGGAAGTCGCGCCGAGTCTGTCCGACAAACCGGCAACAGGCTCCTATGCGGACGGCGCACAAAAGGCCATGCCCGCGGTCGTCAGCATCTTTTCCAGCAAGGAACAAAAGCAGAATCGCGACCCGCGCCTCGATGATCCGCTGTTCCGCTATTTCTTCGGAGACGGCGGCGGCACGGTGCGTCAGGACCCGGTATCGAGCCTCGGTTCTGGCGTGATCGTGAGCAGCGAAGGCTATATTCTCACGAATCATCACGTGGTGGACGGCGCCGACGAGATCGAAGTCGCCCTCGCCGACGGCCGCAAAGCCCGCGCCAAGCTGGTCGGCAGCGACCCCGAGACCGATCTGGCCGTGCTCAAGATCACGCTCGACAATCTGCCCGCCATCACCCTCGGCCGCATGGAACAGGTGCGCGTGGGCGACGTAGTGCTCGCCATCGGCAATCCGTTCGGCGTCGGCCAGACGGTCACGATGGGCATCATCAGCGCGCTTGGCCGCAACCACCTCGACATCAGCACGTTCGAGAACTTCATTCAGACCGATGCTGCCATCAACCCGGGTAACTCGGGCGGCGCGCTGGTCGACGTGAACGGCAATCTGCTGGGCATCAACACGGCGATTTACTCGCGCAGTGGCGGCAATATGGGCATCGGCTTCGCGATTCCCGTGTCGACGGCGCGCTCGGTGCTCGAAAGCATCATCACGACCGGCGGCGTCACACGCGGCTGGGTCGGTGTCGAGCCGCAGGACATCACATCGGACATCGCCGAGTCGTTCGGCCTGCAACAGGATTCCGGCGTCATCATCGCGGGTGTCGTGCAGGGCGGTCCGGCCGACAAGGCGGGCGTCCAGCCGGGCGACATCCTGACGAAGGTGAACGACGAGTCGATTCGCGACACGACCGAGTTGCTCAACGTCATCGCCCAGATCAAACCGGGTGCGCAAGCCAAGCTGCATGTCACGCGCAAGAAGAAGGAGCTGGATCTGACCGTGACGATCGGCAAGCGTCCGCCGCCACCCAAGCGCGCCGTGCAGGACGAAGACGACGGCAGCGACGAGAACAACGCCGACTGAAGTCCCGGAACCAAAAGAAACGGCTGCGCTTGAGCGCAGCCGTTTTTCTTTATGGCCAACAAAAAAGCACGGGGCGAAACCCGTGCTTTTTGGGTGCCCCGTCAGGCGGCGATCAAGACGTCGCCTTACCGTCCTCTTCGCTGTTCTCGCCGTTGGGGGCATGCCCCTGTTTGACGAAGATCCGTGCCGCGATCAGGCCCAGTTCATAGAGGATACAGAGCGGCACGGCAAGCATCAGCTGCGAGAGGATATCCGGCGGCGTGACGACAGCGGCCAGCACGAACGCGCCCACCACCACATACGGACGAATCTGCTTGAGTTTGGCGATGCTCACCACGCCCATGCGTGCGAGCACCACGACGACGACCGGCACTTCGAACGTCACGCCAAACGCCATGAACATCGTCAGCACGAAGCTCAGGTAATTGTCGATATCGGTGTTCATCTCCGCGCCCAGCGGCGCGTTGTAGTGCGCGATGAAGTGGAACACCGTCGGGAATACGAGGAAATACGCGAACGCCATGCCGATCAGGAACAGCGAGTAACTGCTCACGACCAGCGGCATCACCAGCTTCTTCTCGTGCTGATACAACCCCGGCGCAATAAACGCCCACACCTGATACAGCACGATGGGCAGCGCAATCACGAACGCGACCATCAGCGTGACCTTCATCGGGACAAAGAACGAACCGGTGATGTCGGTGACGATCAGCTTGCCGTCGGCGGGCAGCGATTGGGTGAGCGGGCGGGCGAGCAGCCGGAAGATGTCCGGGGCCCAGTAGACCAGCGACAGGAAGACCACGATCACGGACGTACCCGCACGAATAATGCGGTTACGCAGCTCGACCAGATGCGAGATGAAGGTCTCTTCGGTGCCCCCTTCGGGGATTTGTTTCTCGTCGCTCACGTCGACTTATCCAGGAATGAAGCCAGCACAGTGCCCGATGGCGGGAAGTTCGGCGCGATTATGCCTCGGAAGGCCTCAGAAGAACTTGATGGGCCGGCGCAGCTTGGCCGGTGTGTGACGCGCCATGCGCGCCGCACCCGACTGCACCTGCGTGCGCGTCGTGCTGGCCTGCTTGAACCACATGGGCGTCGCTGCCCGGCGCACACGCCAGTTGCGACGCTTGGGCTTCGCGCGGATGCTCGACGTCACCACCGGTTCGGACAGATAGCTATCGGAGTACCCGGTCGCGGCATCGGTGCCGCCCCCGGCGATCTCGTTCGACGACGTGCCGGTGGCGCTCGCCCAGGCGTCGTTGAGCGACGCCTCCTGCTCATGCAACTGCTTCTGAACGGTGTTCTGCGCGCTGCGGGCCGCGTCCTCGAACTGGTTGCGCATGTTGCGCAGCTCATCGAGTTCCATCTCGCGGCTTACTTCGGCCTTCACGTCGTTGATATAGCGTTGGGCGCGGCCAAACAGCGCGCCCGCCGTGCGCGCCACTTTGGGCAGGCGTTCGGGACCGATCACGACCAGCGCAACCACGCCGATCAACATCAGTTTGGAAAGGCCGAGATCGATCATGTCGACGCCGGCTTAGCCTTGCTTGTGATTGCTCGCGTCCTTGGCCTGCACGTCGATGGTGGTCGAATCGCGCAGTTCCTTGGCAGCCGCCGGATCTTCCTTGGACGGGGAGGCTTCGCCTTCCTTCATGCCGTCCTTGAAGCCTTTGACCGCACCGCCCAGATCGCTACCCATGTTGCGCAGCTTCTTGGTGCCGAAAACCATCATCACGATCACCAGCACGATCAGCCAGTGCCAAATACTCAACGAACCCATGACCACTCTCCTTGCGTTTACCTACCTCTGCCGCGTCGCGACGAGGTTTTATCGAGCCCCACTGCACAGGCCCTCCGGCCTTTGGCGCAGTGCGCTATATTTGCCCCGTGTTACGCAACCATGTGCCCCATTGTGGCACATCGCGCGTCACGTCCAGCATCGTAACCGGGCGCGACGCCGGGTAGAAATAAATGTTTCGTGAAACCTTTCCCGATGCGGGAGCGTTGCACCATTTCATCATATAACGCGGCAAACCGTCGCGATATTCCCGGACTTCGCTGTCACGCTGACTTTACATGCGCTTCCACGGCCGCGGTCCGGCCAGAATGTGCATGTGAAGATGATAAACCTCCTGCCCGCCACCCGGCCCGGTGTTCATCACCACGCGAAACCCGTTGCCGTCGATGTTCGACGCATCGCCATCGAAGGCGTAACCCTGCTCCCGGGCCAGCTTCGGCGCGAGCAGCATCATCTTGCCGAGCAACGCCTGATCTTCCGGCTGGCAGTCCTGCAACGTGGCGATATGCTTGCGCGGAACCATGAGCAGGTGCAGGTCGGCGGCCGGGTTGATGTCCTTGAACACCACAACGTCGTCGTCGCTATAGACCTGCGCGCTCGGGATCTGCCCGGCGACGATTTTGCAGAAGATACAGTTGTCGTGCGTCATGCTTGTGTCTTCCTCTCGAATGCTCTGATGAATCAAAGCGCCGCCCGGCGTCCGTCAGGCGCGCGCCGCGTACATGGGTTTGTTGTCGTTCAGATACAGCCAGCCCTTGACGATCCGGTACAGCGTCCAGATGCCGAGCACCCAGAGAATCGCGAACCCGACCACCACGACGGCAAGCGCCACACCCAGCACCGCCCAGACCACCGACCACCAGAAGGTGCGGATTTGCCAGGTGAAATGCGACGCGTAAAGCGTGCCGGCCGCATCGTCGCGCTTGATGTAGTTGATGATGATGGCCACGATGGCGGTCACGCCGCCCGTGAGCCAGAACAGCGCATACAGCGCATAGAGCACGTGCGTGAGCTTGCGCATCGCACGTTCCTGCTCTTCGCTAGGGGCGCTCGCGACCGTCGTCGTGTTGACGGTATAGGGATGGCCCGGGCCGCCGGATTGTTGCGGATCGTTCATGAAGCGTCTCCTCTTGAGAGCCTGCGTGATGACTCGGCAGTGTCGGACAAATGGAGTACAGGGAGCAAAGTGGGCAGGGGGTGCTGCCGCCAGACAGCGGCAGACGCCGCTATCAGTCCGCGTGTTCGCCGCGCGTGCCGCGCTGTGCCTTCTCGACAAGGCCCGACAGCCCTTCGCGACGCGCCAGCTCGGCGAGCACTTCGGCTGGGCTCAGGTCGTGGTGGGCCAGCAGCACCATGCAGTGGAACCACAGATCGGCCGTCTCGTTGATGAGCTTCTGACGCAGATCGTCCGCCCCGCCAATGCGAATGTCCTTGGCCGCGAGCACGACCTCGGTCGCTTCTTCGCCGATCTTCTTGCAGATGGCGTCGTCGCCCTTGTGAAACAGACGGGCAACGTACGACTTGTCGGGATCGGCGCCTTTACGCGACGCGATCACTTCGGCAACACGCTCGAGCGTATCGTTCATGGCAATCACTTGTAGATCTTGTTCGGGTCCTTGAGCACCGGCTCGACGGTGGTCCACTGACCTTCCGCGGCGTTGCCCTCGAACTTCTGGAAGAAACAGGAATGACGGCCCGTATGGCAGGCAATGCCATCGTTCTGCGTCACCTTGAGCAGCACGACGTCTTCGTCACAATCGAGACGGATCTCGTGCACTTTCTGCACGTGTCCGGACTCCTCGCCCTTGTGCCACAGACGCTTGCGCGAACGCGAGTAGTAGACGGCCTCGCCGATTTCCACGGTGCGCGCGAGCGCTTCGCGATTCATCCAGGCGAACATCAGCACGTCGTTGCTGCCGACTTCCTGCGCGATTACGGGCACGAGGCCCTGCGCGTCCCAACTTACTTTATCCAGCCATTCTTGCGTCATGATGCGTCGAGTCCCGTTCAGAGGCCTTACAGACGTACGGAAATGCCCTTATCAGCCATGAAGCGCTTCGCTTCGCCGACGGTGTGCTCGCCGTAGTGGAAGATGCTCGCGGCCAGCACGGCATCCGCATGGCCTTCGGTCACACCGTTGGCCAGATCGGCCAGCGAACCCACGCCGCCCGAGGCGATCACGGGAATGCTCACAGCGTCGGACACGGCGCGCGTGAGCGCCAGGTCGAAGCCGCTCTTGGTGCCGTCGCGGTCCATGCTGGTCAGCAGGATTTCGCCCGCCCCCAACGCCTCGATCTGTTTGGCCCACGCCACCGCGTCGAGACCGGTGTTCTTGCGACCGCCGTGCGTGAAGACTTCCCAGCGCGGCGCTTCGCCGTCGGCCGAAACACGCTTGGCGTCGATGGCCACGACGATGCATTGCGAGCCGTATTTGGCCGCCGCGTCGGCGACGAGTTGCGGATTCGCGACAGCCGACGAGTTCATGCTGACTTTGTCCGCACCGGCATTGAGCAGACGGCGAACGTCTGCCACTTCGCGCACACCGCCCCCCACCGTGAGGGGGATGAAGACCTGTGCGGCCACCGCTTCGATGATCGGCAAAATGAGATCGCGTCCGTCGGAGGTCGCGGTGATGTCGAGGAACGTCAGTTCGTCCGCGCCCTGCTCGTCATAACGGCGGGCGATCTCGACGGGGTCGCCCGCGTCGCGAAGTTCGACGAAGTTGACGCCCTTGACCACGCGGCCAGCCGTCACGTCCAGACACGGGATGATGCGTTTAGCGAGAGCCATGATGTTGGCACGCGAGACGGCCGCAGCCGTAGTCCCGCTTATGCCGCTCCTTCGGAAAGCTCGTCGGCACGCGTTTGCGCCGACGAGAAATTCAGATCGCCCGAGTAGATGGCACGGCCGCAGATGACGCCTTCGACGCCCTCGTTCTCGACCTTGCACAGCGCATCGATATCGCCCAGATTCGACAAGCCGCCGCTGGCGATCACCGGCACGGTCACCGCCTGCGCGAGGCGCACCGTTGCTTCGATGTTGATACCCTGGAGCATGCCGTCGCGGCCGATGTCGGTGTAGATGATCGATTCGACGCCGTAGTCCTCGAACTTGCGCGCCAGATCCACGACTTCGTGGCCGGTGAGCTTGCTCCAGCCGTCGGTGGCCACTTTGCCGTCCTTGGCGTCGAGGCCGACGATAATGTGGCCGCCGAACGCGCTGCAGGCGTCGCGCAGGAAACCGGGGTTCTTCACAGCCGCCGTACCGATGATGACGTACGACAGACCGGCGTCGAGAAAGCGCTCGATGGTGCCCAGGTCGCGAATGCCGCCGCCCAGTTGCACCGGAATGTCGGCGCCGACTTCCTCGATGATGGCGTGGATGGCCGCTTCGTTACGCGGCTTGCCAGCAAATGCACCGTTCAAGTCCACCAGATGGAGGCGGCGCGCACCTTGCTCGACCCAATGTCGAGCCATGGCGGCGGGGTCCTCCGAGAATACGGTGGCTTGATCCATGTCGCCTTGTTTAAGGCGAACACATTGACCGTCTTTAAGGTCGATGGCCGGGATGAGCAGCATAGGCAATCGTGAAACGTCGCTAGTGGGAAGTAAAAGGAATTCGCAAGTTACGCGGACAACATAAAACCGACCCCGGTCTTGCCAGACTTCGGCGCGTCGGGATCGGGTTCATCAACATGACACAGTATAAGCCGTGATGGAGGGCACGCTCGGGAAGGAAACCGGATACCGGCCCGTCGCACGGGTCGTCATCAGGGCTTCCACTGTGCAAAATTGCGGTAAAGCGCAAGGCCCGCCTGGGCGCTCTTTTCCGGGTGAAACTGAGTGGCGAAGATATTATCTTGGGCCACTGCACAGGTAAAGGGCACACCGTAGACCGTCTCACCGGCCGTCAGTTCGGGCTTCGCGGGCACAACGTAGTAGCTGTGCACGAAGTAAAAATAGCTGTCGTCGGGCACGCCAGCCCAGATCGGGTGAGCGCCCTGCGTCTGACGCACGCGGTTCCAGCCCATCTGCGGCACCTTGAAGCGCGAACCGTCGTCCTGCACCTGGCCTTCGAGATCGAAGCGCACCACGCGGCCCGGCAGCAGGCCCAGCGCAGGGGTGTTGCCTTCGTCCGACATGTCGAACAGCATCTGCTCGCCCACGCATACGCCGAACATCGGCTTGGTGGCGGCAGCTTCGACGACGGCCTCGCGCAGGCCCGACTCATTCAGGCAACCCATGCAGTCGCGCATCGCGCCCTGACCCGGCAGCACCACGCGGTCGGCGGCGCGAATCTCGGCGGCGTCGCTGCTGATGCTCACGTCGGCCTCCGGGGCTGCGGCACGCAGCGCCTGGTAGACCGAGCGCAGGTTGCCCATTCCGTAGTCGACAATCGCAATCTTATTCATCTCAAACCCGGCAGCAGTATTTTCAAACCATCGATAATGAATTCCACGGCCAGCGCCGAGAGGATCAACCCCATCAGACGCGTGCCGATGTTGATGCCCGTGCGCCCGAGCCAGCCTTCGATGCGACCGGCACTGCGCAACGCCACCCAGCACACTGCACCCACGCCCACGCCAATCGCCATGAGCGCCAGAATCTGCGCCCAGCCATGCGCGCGGCCGGAGTAGATGATCACGGTACTGATCGTCCCCGGCCCGGTGAGCAGCGGAATCGCCAGCGGCACCACGGCGATGTTCGGCCGCTCCTCCGCTTCGTGACGCTCTTCCGCCGTCGCCCGCGTGTTCCCGGTCTGCGCGTTGATCATGTTCACCGCCATGAGCAGCATGATCACGCCGCCACCGACTTCCAGCGACGCAATCGAGATGCCGAAGAAGCGGATGATGGCCTCACCGAACAGTCCCGAACCCGCAACCACGAGTGCTACGGCAATGGCCGCAACGTTGATCGTGTGACGCTTCTCTTCCCGTGTCTGCGTAGACGTCAGGCTGATGAACAGCGGAATCGCCCCGAGCGGATTGATCAGGGCCAGCAACGAGATGAAGAACTTGAAGGCGTCGAGCGTCATAAGGGGCACGCGGCGCCGGCGTCCGGCCGGTCGATGAATCTTCGCAGAGGCGCCGGACTCGCGTCCGGCGGGCTATCCGGCTAGCGACACCGGTCAGACCGGCATCACGAGCGCTACAGTCCCGTCAATATCAGAGGCTTCCCTTCGTGGACGGCACGACACCCGCCGCACGCGGATCGATCTCGACCGCCATGCGCAGGGCACGACCGAACGCCTTGAACACCGTTTCGCACTGGTGGTGGGCGTTGATGCCGCGCAGGTTGTCGATATGGAGCGTAACGCCCGCGTGATTCACGAAGCCGCGGAAAAATTCGATGAGCAGGTCGACGTCGAAGTTGCCCACGCGAGCGCGCGTGAAAGGCACATGGAATTCGAGGCCGGGACGACCGGAGAAGTCGATCACCACCCGCGAGAGGGCTTCGTCGAGCGGCACATAGCTATGGCCGTAGCGCACGATGCCCTTCTTGTCGCCGATGGCCTTGGCCACCGCCATACCCAACGTGATGCCGACGTCTTCCACCGTATGGTGATCGTCGATGTAGGTATCGCCCTTGGCTTCGACATCCATGTCGATGAGGCCGTGGCGCGCGATCTGGTCGAGCATGTGGTCCAGAAACGGCACGCCGGTATCGAGCGTCTTCCGGCCGGTGCCGTCCAGGTCGATCTTGACGCGTATTTGCGTTTCGCTGGTATCGCGAACGACTTCCGCAATGCGCATGATGGTGAGTTCTCGTCGTATAGCTTGTTAGAGTGATGCCGCCAGAGCCTTGGCCATTGCGGCATTCTCCGTGGGGGTGCCGACCGTCAATCTGAGGCAATTGGCCAGCAATACGTGCATTTTACCCACGTTTTTGATCAACACCTTGTGCGCGAGCAGGCCGGCGTGGGTTTTGTCGGCATCCGGCACCCGAACGAGCAGGAAATTGGCGTCGCTCGCGAACACCGTCACCCCGGGAAGCGCCGCCACTGTGGCCGCCAGCCGGGTGCGCTCCGCGCGCAACTCAGCCGCCTGCGCGTCGAGCACGTCGAGGTGATCGAGCATGAATTCGGCGCACGCCTGCGTCAGCACGTTCACGTTGTACGGCGGACGCACCTTATCGAGCTGATCCAGCCACTCGGCGCTACCCGCCACATAGCCCAGCCGGATGCCCGCCAGTCCCAGCTTGGAGACGGTACGCATCACCAGCAGATTAGGGAATTCGGGCAGACGCGGCATCCACGTCTTGCCCGCGAACGGTTGGTACGCCTCGTCGATCACCACCAGCCCGTTGCCTGCCGCGCGCACCAGCGTCTCGATATCCGCGTCGGCAAACAAATTGCCGGTCGGGTTGTTCGGGTACGCCAGATAGACCACCGCGCCGGGATGCGCCGCAATCGCGTTCAGCATCGCAGGCATGTCGAGCGAGAAGTCGGCCGTGAGCGGCACGCCGACAAACTCGACCCCAGCGAACCGCGACGAGATCTCGTACATCACGAAACCCGGCATCGGCGCGATAACCGCCGCGCCCGGGCGCGCCGTCGCCATCGCGATCATGCTGATGATTTCGTCCGAGCCGTTGCCGAGCAGCAGCTTCGCGCCGACCGGCACGCCCATTGTGCGCGAGAGCTTCTCGAGCAACGCCTGCGGACGCGGCGCCGGATAGCGATTGAGCGCTACATCCGCCAGACGCTGCGCCAGCGCGGTGCGCAGCGCATCGGGCAGACCGTAGGGGTTCTCCATCGCGTCGAGCTTCAGGAAACCGCTGGCATCGGGCACGGGATAGGTGCTCATGGCGAGCACATCGGGGCGAATCACTTGGTCGACGGACATGGCGAATCGAAGGCAATGGGTGTTGGGTTAGGGGCGGATGAACGGACTCAGTTGAACGCGAACGTCAGCAAACCGGCGTCCGCCCCATCGATCTTGACGGTGCAGCGGCGGCCGGTCTCCACGTTGCCAAGCGCGTCGGTGATGCGCTGCACGCGCACGCCCGTCTGCCACGACAACGCCTGCGCCACGGCAGGGCTTACCCGCGCGGGCGACTCCTCGGCCTCGCATCGCATGGCGACGAGTCGGTTGCCGACGCGGCCGAACACGCCGTGCGCCACTTCCTCGTCGGTGCCGCGCAGCGCGGTCTTGCCGTCCAGACGCAGCACGTACACGTCGTTATCGAACGCCTGACGCCGCACGCACACCGTCATCTTCTCGACGGACGTGCCTTCGAATCGGGCATGCTGGCAATAGCTGCCCGCGGCATGCGCGGCCGTGGCCGCGGTCATGCCGAGACCGAACAGCGCGACCGTCTGTACGACAGAACGCAGCGCAGCCCGCGAGACGCGGGCTGGCAGCGAAATCAACAAGGGAACAGCGTTTGCGCGGGTCCGACGCCGGGCAGTGGCCGACGTCGAAGGACTGTACGCGGGCCGCAGGGCGTCGTCGCGCATGTCAGGACTCGTGATGCAGACGGTATTCGGCGCTGCGCGCGTGCGCTTGCAGGCCTTCGCCGTATGCCAGTTCGGCCGCGATCTCGCCGAGCATGCGGGCACCGCCCTCGCTCACTTCGATGAGGCTCGAACGCTTGATGAAGTCATACACGCCCAGCGGCGACGAGAAACGCGCGGTACGCGAAGTCGGCAGCACGTGGTTCGGACCGGCGCAGTAGTCGCCGAGGCTTTCGCTCGTGAACTTGCCGAGGAAGATCGCACCGGCGTGGCGAATCTTGTCGCCCCACTGCTGCGGCGTCTCGGTCGAGATTTCCAGGTGCTCGGGCGCGATCACGTTGGCGATCTCGCACGCTTCCGCCATATCGCGCACCTTGATCAGCGCGCCACGGCCTTGCAGCGACGCGGCGATCACCTCACGACGCGGCATGTCGTCGATCTGACGTTCCAGCGACGCGTACACGCGCGCGATGTACTCGGCGTCCGGGCACAGCAAGATGGATTGGGCGAGTTCGTCGTGCTCGGCCTGCGAGAACAGGTCCATCGCCACCCAGTCGGGATCGGTCGAACCATCGCAGATCACAAGGATTTCCGACGGACCGGCAATCATGTCGATGCCGACCGTGCCGAACACGCGACGCTTGGCCGCCGCCACGAAGGCATTGCCCGGACCGACGATCTTGTCGACAGCCGGCACCGTTTCGGTGCCATACGCCAGCGCGCCAACCGCCTGCGCGCCACCGATGGTGAACACGCGGTCCACCCCGGCGATGTGCGCCGCTGCCAGCACCAACGGGTTCTGCACGCCATCCGGCGTGGGCACCACCATGACGATTTCCTTGACGCCAGCCACACGCGCCGGAATCGCGTTCATCAGCACCGACGACGGATATGCCGCCTTGCCACCCGGTACGTAAATGCCGACGCGATCGAGCGGCGTCACCTTCTGACCCAGCACCGTGCCGTCCGACTCGGTGTATTGCCAGCTATGGCTGCCGCATTCGATGCGCTGCTTTTCGTGATAGGCGCGCACGCGCGCAGCCGCAGCTTCGAGGGCAGCGCGACGCTTCGGCTCAAGCCCTTCGAGCGCCGCCGCCAACACGTCGGCAGACAGCTCCAGCGCGCCCATATCGGGGGCGCTGAGACGATCGAACTTGTTGGTGTATTCGATGACGGCAGCGTCGCCGCGCGCTTTCACGTCGGCGAGAATTTCGGCGGCCGCACGGTCGATGGCGGCGTCTTCGCTCGCTTCGAACGCCAGAACGTCGCGCAACTGCGCGGCGAACCCTTCAGCGGACGAGTCGAGTTTGCGAATATCGAGTTTCATGCTGTTTGCCGGGACGCCTGCTCAAAGGCATCCAGAATAGGCTGCAAAGACTCACGCTTCAATTTGAGCGCAGCCTGGTTGATCACGAGGCGGGACGAGATATCCATGATCTCCTCCACTTCCACCAGATTATTGGCCCGCAGCGTGCCGCCGGTGCTCACCAGATCGACAATCGCGTCGGCCAGACCCACGAGCGGGCCCAGCTCCATCGAGCCGTACAGCTTGATCAGGTCGACGTGCACGCCCTTGGCCGCGAAGTGTTCGCGCGCGGTTTGCACGTACTTGGTCGCCACACGCAGACGTGCGCCCTGACGCACGGCATTCGCATAGTCGAAACCCTTCGGTACAGCCACAGACATGCGGCAACGCGCAATGTTCAAATCAATCGGCTGATACAGGCCGCCACCGCCATGTTCGATGAGTACGTCCTTGCCGGCCACGCCGAAGTCGGCAGCACCGTATTGAACATACGTCGGCACGTCCGTCGCGCGCACGATGATCACGCGCAGATTCGGATCGGTCGTCGGCAGGATCAGCTTTCGCGAGGTTTCGGGATCTTCCGTCACCTCGATACCGGCCGCTGCGAGCAACGGCAGCGTCTCCGTAAAGATACGCCCTTTCGAGAGCGCCAGCGTCAGCGGTTGGGCCAGCGGCTGGGCCGGCTTGGCCGACTTCACGGTACTCATGCAATCTCTCCCTGGCGTGCTTCGACACGCCGGATTCGCGCGCCCACGGCGCACAACTTGGCCTCGATACGATGATAGCCGCGATCGAGGTGATGAATGCGGTCGACGAGGGTACGGCCTTCGGCCGTCAGACCCGCGACGATCAGACTGGCGGACGCGCGCAGATCGGTGGCCATCACATGGGCACCGGACAGGCGATCTACGCCGGAAATCCGCGCCGTGTTGCCTTCGATGCCGATGTTCGCCCCCAGACGCATCAATTCCTGCACATGCATGAAGCGGTTCTCGAAGATCGTTTCAACGACCTGCGACGCGCCTTGTGCAATGCAGTTCAGCGCCATGAACTGCGCCTGCATATCGGTCGGGAACGCCGGATATTCCGACGTCCGGAAACTCACGGCCTGCGCGCGACGATCCATCTGCACACGCAGCCAATCCGCACCACCGGTCACATTCGCGCCGGTCTCGCGCAATTTTTCGATGACGGCGTCGAGCGTGCCCGGCACCACGCGGCGCAGCGTAATGTCGCCGCGCGTGGCCACAGCCGCGCACAGGAACGTGCCCGCTTCGATACGATCCGGCACGACATCGTGCGTTGCACCATGCAAGCGTGCGACGCCCGTCACGACCAGACGATCGGTGCCGATACCGTCGATCTTCGCGCCCATCTTCACGAGCAGATGGGCCAGATCGGTCACTTCCGGCTCGCGCGCGGCGTTGGCCAGCACGGTCACGCCGTCGGCCAGCGTGGCCGCCATGAGCAGGTTTTCGGTACCCGTCACGGTGATCATGTCCGTCACCAGCGTTTCGCCGCGCAGACGTGAAGCCCGCGCCAAGATGTCGCCATGCGTCAACGTGATCTCGGCTCCCATCTTTTGCAGGCCCTTGATGTGCTGATCAACGGGTCGTGCGCCGATGGCGCATCCGCCCGGCAGCGACACGCGCGCTTCACCGCAACGGGCGAGCAGCGGACCGAGCACCAAAATCGATGCGCGCATGGTCTTCACCAACTCGTACGGTGCGGCCGGCTCGGTAATCTGCGACGCGTCCAGGGTCACCGACTCGCCGTTGCGCTCGACCTTCACACCCATGCGCGCGAGCAGCGTCAGCATGGTGCGCACGTCATGCAGATCCGGGACGTTGCCCAGCACCAGCGGCTCGGCAGTCAGCAGGCTGGCACACAGAATGGGCAGCGCCGCGTTCTTGGCGCCCGAGACGGCAATCTCGCCTTCCAGCCGCTCGCCGCCTTCGATTTCCAGGTGGTCCGCGGCCACACGCTCGCCGGCGAGAACCTCGCCGTTGCCAGCAGCGCCAGCGCTTTCTTGCGTAATCCTCATTGCGCCTGATACTCCGCCGGCGTGAGCGTCTTCATCGAGAGCGCGTGGATTTCGGCCTTCATGCGGTCGCCCAGCGCGCCGTACACGAGTTGATGGCGCGCAATGAGGCGCTTGCCTTCGAACTGCGTGCTGACGATGGTCGCGAAGAAGTGCTGACCATCACCTTCGACGGCCACGTGATCGCAAGCCAGACCGGCTTCGATGTACTGTTTGATTTGTTCGGGGGTAGGCAGCATGGCTGATCCTGGAGAAGTTCAGTGACGCAGTTTGTAGCCACGGCGCAGCAGATTCAGCGCCACGGTTGCGAGTATCAGGAAAGTCACGCCGACGACGGCGAGACTCGTCGTCGGGGCCACATCGGACACGCCGAAGAAGCCGTAACGGAACCCGTCGATCATGTAAAAGAACGGGTTGAAGTGCGACACGGCCTGCCACAGCGGCGGCAACGACTGAATCGAATAGAACACGCCCGCGAGGAACGTCGCCGGCATGATCAGGAAGTTCTGGAATGCCGCGAGCTGGTCGAATTTCTCGGCCCAGATGCCCGCAATCAACCCCAGCGTACCGAGGATCGCTGCACCGAAGAAGGCAAAGCCCAGGATCCACAGCGGTGCGGCGAACGTCAGGTGCGTGAACGCCACCGTCACGAGGAAAACGCCCAGCCCGACCGCCAGCCCGCGCACGACGGCCGCCAGCACGTACGCGCCATACATCTCCCAATGCGAGAGCGGCGGCAGCAGCACGAACACGAGGTTGCCCGTGATCTTCGACTGGATCAGCGACGACGAGCTATTGGCGAACGCGTTCTGCAACACGCTCATCATCACCAGTCCCGGCACGAGGAAGGACGTGTAGTTGATCTGGTCGTAGACCTTCACGCGGTCCTCGAGCACGTGCCCGAAGATCATCAGATACAGCAGCGCGGTGAGCACCGGTGCGGCCACGGTCTGGAAACTCACCTTCCAGAAGCGCAGCACTTCCTTGTAAAACAACGTGCTGAAGCCGGTCATGCTGCCACCTCCTGCGCGCGCGAACCCGACATGATCTGCACGAATACGTCCTCGAGGTCGGCCTTCTGAATGTCGATATCTTCGACGATGCCGCCTGCCGCACGGCAAGTGGCGAGAATGGATTCCACTTCGTCGCAGCCCGACAGGCGCAGCGCGAATTGATGCCCGTTCGTGTCCTGCCCGTCGACCAGCAACGGACGCAGCTCGGCCGGCAACGTGCCCTGCTTGAAGCGCAGCACGAGACGCGTGCCCGCAAAGCGCTGCAACAGCGACGCCGTACGCTCAAGCGCCACGACTTCGCCGCGCTTGAGCATGGCGATGCGGTCGCACAGCGCTTCCGCTTCTTCGAGATAGTGAGTGGTCAGCACGATCGTGTGACCTTCGCGGTTCAGACGCGAGATGAACTTCCAGAGCGTCTGACGCAGTTCGACGTCGACCCCGGCGGTCGGCTCGTCGAGCACGATCACCGGCGGGCGATGCACCAGCGCCTGCGCCACCAGCACGCGTCGCTTCATGCCGCCCGAGAGCTGACGCATATTCGCGTCCGCCTTGTCGGTCAGGTCGAGGTTAGCCATCACTTCGTCGATCCAGTCGTCGTTGCGCTTGAGTCCGAAGTAGCCGGACTGGATACGCAGCGTCTCGCGCACGGAGAAGAACGGATCGAAGACGAGTTCCTGCGGCACCACACCGAGCTTGCGGCGGGCGTCGCGGTAGTCACGCACCACATCGTGACCGAGCACGCTGATGTTGCCCGAGTCCGCGCGCGCGAGGCCCGCAAGAATGCTGATCAGCGTGGTCTTGCCCGCGCCGTTGGGGCCGAGCAGACCGAAGAATTCGCCTTCTTCGATCGAGAAGCTGACGCCCTTGAGCGCCTGCAACGCCTGATAGCGTTTTTTGACGTTACGGATTTCGATGGCGGCCATGACTGCACGCACCCGTCTTCGCGGGTACGCCATTATTGTTTTCCGGATCGGGGGGACTGCACCCAGGGTGGCAGCGTTGGAGCCCGGACGGGGGTCACTGCCCAAAATTCGGCAGAAAACCCCTGATTATAAAGGAAGCCGATGGCGGCCGTGCTCGCGCCCACCTTAGCCCGCCTTAACCCGTCTGTAACCTCGGTAACGCACGCTCCACGCGAAGTACACGGTCAGCGCCCTCCGCCGTCATCCGCCCGGCCATAAAAAAAGCGCCGTCACATGACGGCGCTTCTTCGAAAGGGCGGCAGTCCGGCCGGACGAATCAGCTCGAGAGCAAATGGTCGACGCCGTACACTAGTGCGAGACTGGCCAGCCCTGTCGGCAAGTTAGTGAACGCCAACGTCGCACCGCGCCGACTCGCGTGACGGCGCAAGGCCAGCAGCACCGCGAGCGCCGACGAGTCGAAATGCGTGAGCCCGGCGCAGTCGATCTGGGTCTCGCCCGCGTCGATGCGATCGATGGCCTGCGCGAGGACGTCGCCGGCAGTGTCGTGAGTCAGGTCGGTTTGCAACGCGAGCATGGGCTTACTTGCCGCCTGCGAGTTGCTGATTACGTTGCGTCAGGAACTGGATCAGGCCGTCGACGCCCGATTGATTCACCTTCTCGGTGAACTGATTGCGGTACGTCTGAATCAGCCACGCGCCCAGCACGTTCAGGTCATACAGCTTCCATTCGCCGCTCGCCGTCTTGTACAGACGGTAGTCGAGTTCGATCGGCTGGCCGTTGTTGACGACGTCGGTGTACACCACGGCATCGGTATCGCTCGGCTGACCGCGGAACGGCTTGTAATTGACCTGTTGGTCGCGAATCTGAGCGATGGCACCGGCATAGGTGCGCAGCAGCAGCGTCTTGAACTGTTCGGTCAGCTGCTTTTTCTGCTCGGGCGTAGCCGTGCGCCATGCGGCGCCGGTCGCCAGTTGCGTTGTCTTGGCAAAGTCGGCGTGCGGCATGATCTTCTGCTCGACCAGACGCGTAATGCTGTTCAGATCGCCCTTCTGAATGTTGGGGTCGCTCTTGGCCGCAGCCATCACTTCGGTCACGGTCTGCTTAACGAGTGCGTCCGGGGACTGCGCTTGCGCCATGGCCGAGCCGGCGGCGGTGTACGTCATGAAAGCCATGACGGGAATGAGCCAGAACTTCTTCATTGTGGACTTCCTCTTTCGAGTGACGAGTGTTGCGGGTTTGGATACCCGCGCGGCGTCTGGAGTTCTCGGATTGCCGGGAGTGTCGTGTAACAAACTGTTGCCCGGAGACGACGCGACTATCGCTTGGATAGCGCGCCGAGCCCCGTTTCAACAACAGTCGACGACGGTCGCCGACGATCGATGACGATTAGCGACGGAAGGGCAAACCGCCCGGCACCATCTTGCCCGGCACGGGCGAGCCTTGCGGCGCGTCCGGTTCGGCCTGCGCACCTGAAGCGGCTGCCGGGGCGCTTGCGCCCGAGGCCGGTTGAGCGGCGGGCATCGGCTGTGCGCCAGCGCCACCGGCCGCTGCTGCACCGGCAGCACCTGCACCGTCTTCATCTTCGTAGTTCGGCAGCGAGGTATCGCTCGTCGCCCCGCCGTTCACCAGATACTTGCGACGTGCAAGATATGCATCGCGCGTGAACGAGTACGGATCGAGCGCGGCGGCTTCGAGCAGGTTCGACGCGTCGAGCAGGTTAGCGCGCGTATTCACGAGACGCACACCGTACAGCGAGTAGCTGATCCAGTCAGGCTTGATATACGACGTCGGGTCGATGAACATGTTGCCCGCCATGCCGACGCTGTCGCGCACCGTGCTCGGGCCGAGCAGCGGCAGCACGAGGTACGGGCCGTCAGGCAAGCCCCACTTGCCCAGCGTCACGCCGAAATCCTGGCTGTGCTTGGGCAGGCCGGCCGGCGTCGCGAAGTCGAACAGACCACCGACACCGAAGAAGGTGTTGATCGTCAGGCGCATCAGATCCTGCGCGGCGGCCGTGATCTGCAACTGGAGCAGGTTGTTGGCGAGGTTGTACACGTCGCCCACGTTCGAGAAGAAGTTCGTGACCATGTCACGCGCCGGTTCCGGCACCGTGAAGCGGTAGCCCTTTGCCACGGGCACGAGCACGGCCTTGTCGAGCGTGTCGTTGAACTTGTACATCGAACGGTTGAAACCTTCGATGGGGTCAGCGGGGTTGGGGTTCGTGACAGTGGCACAGCCTGCCAGCGCCAACGCGCCAGCGGCCAACACTGCCGAAGTACGGAAGCTGGTCATTTTCTCTTATTTTCCTTGGGTTACCGGTGCTGCCCCAGCCGCCGGCGCTGCCGCCGGTGCTGCCGATGCGCCGCCCGCCTGGGCGCCGCCGGCATCTGCTGCCTTGTTGTACAGGAACTGCCCAATCAGGTTTTCCAGCACGATGGCAGACTGCGTGAGCGTGATCGTATCACCGCCCTTGAGCATCTGATCATCACCGCCAGGCTCAAGTCCGATGTATTGCTCACCGAGCAGACCCGACGTCAGAATCTTCGCCGACGAGTCCTTCGGGAAGTGGTACTGCGAATCCAGATTGAGCGTGACATCGGCCAGATAGCGCTTGTCGTCGAACTTGATCGACGCCACGCGCCCCACCACCACGCCGGCACTCTTGACCGCCGCACGCGGCTTGAGACCGCCGATGTTATCGAACCGCACCGTGACCGGATAGGTATTCGAGAACGACAGCGAACTCATGTTGCCCGCTTTGAGCGCGAGGAACAGGAGGGCGGCAAAGCCGAGTACCACGAACAGGCCGACCCAGAAGTCGAGAGGGTGTTTTTTCATTGTGTCAGTGTGCGCAAACTGTCTGTCTATGTCTTGGCAGGCGAGCCGGCCTCTTAGCTGAACATGAGTGCCGTAAGCAGGAAGTCGAGGCCGAGTACGGCCAGCGATGCCTGCACGACCGTACGCGTCGTTGCACGCGACACGCCTTCCGGCGTCGGCTGTGCTTCGAAGCCCTGATACAGCGCGATGAAGGTGACGGCAATGCCGAACACGATGCTCTTGATGACGCCGTTCGCGACGTCCGACCATACGTCCACGCCGCCTTGCATCTGCGACCAGAACGCACCGGAATCCACGCCGATCATTTCGACGCCGACGAGGTAGCCACCGAAAATACCGACCGCAGAGAAGATCGCGGCGAGAATCGGCATGGCGATCACACCCGCCCAGAAACGCGGCGCGACCACGCGCGCGATCGGATCGATCGCCATCATCTCCATGGCGGTCAGTTGCTCGCCCGCCTTCATCAGACCGATCTCGGCAGTGAGCGACGTGCCCGCGCGCCCGGCGAACAGCAGCGCCGTGACGACCGGCCCCAGCTCACGCACCAGCGACAGCGCAACGAGCAGACCGAGGGCCTGCTCCGAGCCGTACTTGTTGAGCGTGTAATAGCCTTGCAGGCCGAGCACGAAACCGACGAACAGGCCCGAGACGGCGATAATGACGAACGAATAATTGCCGACGAAGTGAATCTGGTCCGTCACCAGACGCGGACGGCGCAGCAGCGCGGCGCTCGATCCGAGCATGCGCAGAAACATGCGCGCACCGTAACCCAGGCGCTCGACGTGGCCGCGAACAAAACTGCCGATAGTGGTAATCATGCACGCGCTCCGATACCGAAGTCTTCCGCGAGCGGCGGCGCGGGATACTGGAATTTCACGGGGCCGTCCGGCTGGGCATCGATGAACTGGCGCACCGTCGGGTCGTTCGAGGCGCGCAGCGCGTCAGGCGCGCCCTCGGCGGCGATACGGCCTTCGCTGATGAAGTAGATGTAGTCGGCAATGGCGAACGTCTCGGAGACATCGTGCGAGACGATGATCGACGTCGCGCCCAGCGCGTCGTTGAGCTTACGGATCAGATTCGCCGTAATGCCCATCGAGATCGGATCCAGACCGGTAAACGGCTCGTCGTACATGACGAGGTCCGGATCGAGCGCAATCGTGCGGGCGAGCGCCACACGGCGCGCCATCCCGCCCGAGATCTCGGCCGGCTTCATGTCGCGTGCGCCACGCAGGCCCACGGCATTGAGCTTCATCAGCACGAGGTCACGAATCAGATCTTCGTCGAGACGGGTGTGTTCGCGCAGCGGAAACGCCACGTTGTCGAACACGGTCATGTCGGTAAACAGCGCGCCGAACTGGAACAGCATGCCCATGCGGCGACGCAAGCGGTACCAGCCGTCGCGATCGAGCGTGGAAACGTCGGTCCCGTCGAAATCGACCTGACCCCGACTGGCGTGCACGAGACCGCCGATCAGACGCAGCACGGTCGTTTTGCCGCAGCCGGAGCCTCCCATGACCGCAATGACCTTGCCGCGGGGAAACCGCATATTCAGCCCGGAAAGCACCAGACGTTCGCCATAACCAAAGCTGACGTCGCGCAGTTCGAGCAGATTTTCCGGATTCGGGGTAGGCACGTTTCGGGTCTTATAGTGCGGCGCAAAACGCCAATTATAGGGGGGTTTACCAATCGATGCCGCCCACGCCGGGTCGGCGAAAGCAAGGAACGGCGCTGCCCCGCGGGATTCTACAGGCCCCGGGCGTATTGCTGCGATAACGTTCCAATAGACGTAACGCCGCAAAAACCCAACGGCGCCAAGGACTTATCGTCTTCTGGCCCCGCACCAGTGTTGCGCCGTTGCTACAATACGACGTTTCGCCCTTGTCATCGTTCCTCGGGATGTCCTCCGCTACCCCTCCGTCTTCCAGCTCCGTCGCGCCGCAGTCTACGGCGACACCGGACTTTCAGATTCGTCCGATGCAACCCGGCGACCTCCCCCATGTGCTGACGGTCCAGGCCCTGGCGTACGCCGACCTGATGCTGGAGTCGGAAGCCACTCTCGCCTCGCGTCTGACCTTGTCGCCGCAGACTTGCTGGGTGGCGGTGGATGCGGGAACGACCGGACCGACGGACGCAGGCATCGCGGGCTATCTGTTCACGCACCCGTGGCGTCTCGCCGCACCGCCGCCGCTAGACACCGTACTCGACACGCTACCGGAGGCTCCCGACTGCTGGTACGTGCACGACATGGCGCTTGCACCGCGCACCCGTGGTGCGGGCGTGGCCGGTCAGTTGTATGCCGCCGCGTTGTCAGCGGCACAATCGCTCGGCCTGCGCGCATCGGCGTTGGTGGCTGTGCAGCAATCGCAGGGGTTCTGGGCTCGCTTCGGGTATCAGGTCACGGTGGACGTCTCGCCGCAGATCGCCGCCAAACTGGCAGGCTACGGCGATGGCGCAGTCTTCATGACGCGCGAACTGTAACCACCACTAAAGGCGCATCGCTAACTCACACCCGCCGCGCGAATTCCTGCTGCATCGAACGAACCGCCGCTGCCACGTCGTCGGCTTCCGTCACAGCGCGCACGACGGCCGTGCATCCCACCCCGGTATCGAGCACCTGCGGCAGGTTGGCGGCATCGATGCCGCCAATCGCCACCAGCGGGTAATGCGGCGCAATGAGCTTCACGTAACGCGCCAGCTTCGCCAGCCCTTGCGGTGCGGTGGCGATGACCTTGGTCGTCGTCGGGAACACCGCGCCGACGGCCAGATAGCTCGGGCGGAAGTGATGCGCCGCGAGAATCTCGTAATAGCCGTGCGTACTGATGCCCAGCCGCATGCCGCTCGCGTGCAGCGTCGCGACCTCGTCGGCCGAGAGTGCCGCCATGTCTTCCTGACCGAGATGCACGCCATAGGCGTGCGCTTGCGCCGCTTCGCGCCAGTGATCGTTGATGAACCACGCGCTGTCGTACGTCACGCGGCGACCGGCCGCCACCGTGCGTTCGATCTCGCTGCGCAGCCCCGGGTGCTCAGGGTCCTTGATGCGCAACTGGACCGTGCCGACCTGAAGATCGGCCATCCGCTCGCACCACTCGGCGTCGGGTAGCACCGGGTAGAGACCTAGTCGCGCCGGGCACGCAGGAAAGCGTCCCGGTGACGGCACCTGACCCAGCACAGCGGGAAACGTCTCCAGCACGGTCGGCCACGCGCCCAGCGTGTTGACGTCTTCCGAACGCACATGACTGCCGTCTGTGCGCCATGCGCGGCCGAGCACCAGCGCGTCGTGCGGGGCAAATCCGCAATCCAGAAACGCTGCAAACGCGGGAAAGAAGGCGGGATCGTCGACGCCCGCGACGCGATAGACGCCGTCCGGCGTGTACAGAGTGTCTTCCACGTGCCCCTGCGCGAGGGCTCGCGAGCAAAGCACGACTGCGCCATTCGCGCGCCATGCGTCCAGGTTGACGGACGCCGCCGTGCCCAATCCATGCGCAGGCACGAGCGGCAGCCAGACGACATCGCCCGGCCCTGCGCTGCCGGGCGTCTCGGCATGCAGCCGCCATTGCGCCGATGTCGCCTCATCCGGCCATGGTGCGAGGCGCGCGCGGATCGCGTCGGCGGCCTGCTGCCAGGCCATCGCCAGCGATGCGTCGGTGGGCAGGCATTGCACGTGCTGCATGTGCACAGGCCCGGCGGCGCCAGCGTGCGTCGTCATGAAAAATCCTTGTTGATCCGGCCCCGCATCGCGCGGCCGTTAGTCATGAAATCAGGAACGGTCAGCTACCGGACTGATGCCAGAACGGTACACCCACGACCGGGGTGCTGGCTTCGGCACTCTCGCGCTCGGCCATCGGACCCGCGAGCCAGGCGGCGCGTCCTGCCTTGATCGCACCGGCGAATGCACCGGCCATCTCGACCGGCTGTGCAGCGAGCGCGACAGCGGTGTTGAGCAGCACGCCGTCATAGCCCCACTCCATCACCTGACAAGCGTGCGACGGCAAGCCGAGGCCTGCGTCGACGATCAAAGGCGTATCCGGCAGACGGTCGCGCAACAGACGCAGACCGTACGGATTGATCACACCCTTGCCGGTACCGATCGGTGCGCCCCACGGCATCAGCGCCTGACAGCCGACGTCGAGCAATCGACGGCACAGCACCAGATCCTCCGTGCAATACGGCAGGACCTTGAAGCCCTCGCGAATCAGTTGCTCGGCGGCCGTCACAAGACCGAACGGGTCGGGCTGAAGCGTGTAGTCGTCGCCGATGAGTTCGAGCTTGATCCAGTCGGTCTCGAAGACTTCGCGCGCCATTTGCGCCGTCGTCACCGCTTCCTGCACCGAATGGCAGCCCGCCGTATTGGGCAGCACCGGCACCGCAAGACGGCGCAGCGTCTCCCAGAAATGACCTTCCGACGCTTGCGCCCCGGTGCCCGAGAGCTGACGGCGCAATGCCACCGTCACCATGCCCGGACGCGCTGCGTCAATGGAATCGTTCAGCGCTTGCAGCGACGGGTAACGCGCCGTGCCGAGCAGGAAACGGCTGCCGAAGCGGGTGTCGTAGAGCGTGAGCGCATCACGCGTGCTGCTTGCGGCCACGTTGTTCGATTCGGTGAATGCGTTCATTTCAGCCTCCGGCCACCGGTTGCACGACATCGATCTTGTCACCCTGCACGAGCGTGCGCGCAGCGTACTGCGTCTTGGGCACGAATTGCCCGTTGATCGCCGCCGCGAAAGGCGGCTTGGCGCCGTAGGCAGCGAGCGCCTCGGCCAGCGTCGCCGTGTCGGCCACGCTCAGCATCTGTTGATTGATATGGATGTCCATTACGTACCGCTTCCTCTCATGCCTGACGAAACAGTTCCGGCCACGGCCGGCTGGCTCGCCACGTCTCCCAGTCGAACGCGTCCGCCGATCCCGACGGCGCGCCCTTCGTTTGCATCAATGCCTGCGCCAGCGCGCACGCTTCGCCGGTGACCGCCGGTGCGAGCAGATAGCCGTGACGGTACAGACCGTTCACGCGCAGCAGCCGTGCGCCGTCCCACTGCACACGCGGCAGATGGTCGGGCAGCGCCGGGCGGCAATTGACGTTCAGCTCGACGATGCGCGCCTCGCCGAACGCCGGGTTCAGCGAGTGCGCCGCCGAGAGCAGTTCGAGCGCCGAGCGCACGGTCATCGGCGACATGTCTTCCGATTCGAGCTCGGTCGCCCCGATCACGTACAGATCGTTTTCCTTGGGCGCGATGTAGATCGGATAGCGCGGGTGCAGTAACCGCACCGGACGACGCAGACCGATCCCCGGCGCGTGAATGCGCACAACTTCGCCACGCACGCCGCGCAATTGGGTGAGCGCTTCGCGTGCGCCCAGTCCACGACAGTCGATGACCAGACCGGCGTCCGGATACTCGCCCTCGACAATTTCAGTGTTCCAGTGCAGGTCCGCGCCCGCCTTCGCAAGTCCTGCGGCAAGCGCACGCAACAACTGACGGTTGTCGAGCTGCCCTTCGTTCGGCAGCAGCCAGCCTTCCTGGAAACGTCCAGCGAGCGCCGGTTCTACATCCTTCAGTTGTGCGCCCGAAATCCGCTCGACGCCGCCGCGCAGCAGCTCGGGCGGTGCGTTCGCACGCATCCGACGATCGAACATCACGGCCTCGGCGCGATCGGGCTGATGCCACACGACCAGCGTGCCGTTGCGTTGGAAGAAGACGTGTTCGGGAAGGCCGTCGATCAGCGCAGGCCAGCGCTCAAGTCCGACCGCGCCCATCTCGACGATGCTCGGCTCAGCTACGGCGGCCTCAGCCAGCGGCGCGAGCATGGCCGCGGCGACCCAGCCAGCGGCGGACGAGCCGTCGGCGTCGCCCCGCTCGTACAACGCCACGCGCGCGCCGACGCGAATCAGTTGCCACGCCAGCAGACGGCCGGACAGCCCGCCGCCCAGCACGGCAATGTCGGGACGCGACGTGGTAATGGCAGCCGTCGCGCTCATACGCGCATTGCCGCGCAAGCCATCACGGCGCGCGGGCACTCAGGGGAATACGAAGAATGTTGTGGAAGGCAACGCATGGGGCCCTTTCCTCATGAAAGCAAAAGGACGAAACGGTGATGGCCACCTTACCCCAATGGAGGAGTCGGAAACTTCCCACGCCGGTATTACCCGGGTCGGGTGCAAAGGGTCTCTCTCAGCCCCGTGACTTCTTTGACGTGACTACGCCAATTACGGAGCACCCCTGTTTCGCCCGCAGCCATTACAACATAGATGCCGACGCCCGTGCAAGCAGGCTTCCCGGGCGATTGCACGCTCGTCGCGTCTCGTTTTTTGAGATCTCCCGCCCCTGATTCCGGCCGCGTGTAACGGTCCGTAAACTGAAAATCCCCGTCACGCGCGCCCCCGGCCGCAAATCGTGCAACGCACCATCGGGAACTGCGGTCAAATGGGCCATATGTGCCAAACGTGCAGATAACAACGTTGCCCCACTGCGGCCGCGCCGCCCGAAGATCATGGCCAACACGCCGACCCACACGCCACACGCCCCGCAATCCTCAGGCGACACCGCCGCGCCGCCGCCCAGACCACCCAAACACCCCACCGCCTGGCAACTGATCCGCCCCTACTGGGTCTCGGAGAAGCGCTGGGAGGGCAGACGCCTGCTTGCGCTCGTGATCGCGCTGAACCTTGCCGTCGTGTTCATCAACGTGCGGCTTAACGCGTGGAACGCCAGCTTTTACGATGCCCTCGACAAGCGCGACTGGCCGGTCTTCAAGTCGTCGCTCGCCGAGTTTGCGGTGCTGGCATTCAGCTTCATCATCATTGCGACGTTCCGCACTTACTTCCGTCAGATGCTGGAGATCCGCTGGCGTCAGTGGGTGACGGACGCGAATCTCACGAAGTGGTTCGCGCATCGCGCTTACTACCGCATCGAACGCGATCACCTCGCCGACAACCCCGACCAGCGTATTTCCGAAGACATCCGCACGCTCGTCAATTCGTCGCTCGCGCTGTCGCTCGATCTGCTGACGACGCTCGTCTCGCTGTTCTCCTTCATCACGATTCTGTGGACGATCTCGGGTGCAGTGTCCTTCGCGCTGGCAGGTATGAACGTGACGATTCCGGGCTACATGGTGTGGGTCGCTGCGCTGTATGCCATCGTCGGTTCGTTCCTGATCTTCAAGGTCGGCCGCCCCCTCGTTGGACTCAGCTACCGGCAACAACAGGTCGAAGCCGACTTTCGTTTTCTGCTGGTGCGGCTGCGTGAATCGGCCGAGCAGGTCGCGCTCTATCGTGGCGAAGGCGCGGAGTTATCGCGTCTGAAGTCGGCGTTCGGCGCGGTGCGCGACAACTGGTGGCAGATCATGGTGGTGACGAAACGCCTGATCTTCGCGAACTCGATCTACGCGCAGATCGCCATCGTCTTTCCGATCATGGCGGCAGCACCCCGTTACTTCGCAGGTGCGTTCACGCTGGGGGTGCTGATGCGAATCATCGACGCCTTCGGGCAAGTGAGCGACGGTTTCTCCTGGTTCGTGAACAGCTTCTCGACGCTGGCCGACTGGAAGGCGACGATCAACCGTCTGCGCGAATTCACACGCGTCATCGACGCCACACCGCACCCTCGAAGCGGCATCTCCGTGGTGACGGCGAGTGATGTCCCTGCCTATACGGCCGCCGACCTGCGGCTGTCGCTGCCGAACGGCGAGCCGCTCGCGACCGCCGGGTCGTTCGCCTTCGCTCCGGGATCGCGCTGGCTGGTGCGCGGTCGCTCGGGTTGCGGCAAGAGCACGATGCTGCGCGCACTTGCCGGTCTGTGGCCGTTCGGCAGCGGACGCATCGAAGTCCCCGCCAATGCCCGCGTTCTGTTCCTCTCGCAGCAAAGCTATCTGCCCATTGACACGCTCAAGGCCGCGCTCGCCTTCCCGTCGTCGCCCGATACGTTTACCGACGCCGAGTGCCGCCATGCCCTGAACGCCGTGAACCTTGGGCAATACGGCGACGAGCTGCTGACCTCGGCGCATTGGGCGCGACGTCTCTCCGGCGGCGAGCAGCAGCGACTGGCGGCTGCACGCGCATTGCTGCAAAAACCGGACTTCCTGTTTCTGGACGAAGCGACGAGCGCGCTCGATGTCGAAACCGAAGAAACGGTGTACGACGCACTGCACGCGCAACTGCCCGACACGGCCATCGTCAGTGTGGCGCATCGCGACACACTGGCCCGCTTCCATCAGCACACGATGACCTTGCACGCCGCGAGCGAGATCGAGCCACCTCGGGTCGTCGGCGCGGTGTAGTGACGGCATAGGGGGCGGACGATCTCACGCCGCCCCGCGCCATTCCCACCGGACGATTCATCCACTTTGTTCACTTCGTAAATAATATTGACGCGGCTGTTCCGGCACCGAGGTGGTTTGGCATAATCACGAGCACCCCATCAGGCAAACTCCGGGCTCATCGTGACTCCTCCAGCTTCCTCGTCCGGCCAGTCGCCGAATTCCTCGCAGCGCGACGGACGCACCGTTGTCGTCACCGGCGCCGCTTCCGGCATCGGCGCGGCCATCGCCCGCCGTCTCGCCTCCCCTGACACCCGCTTGCTCTTGCACACACGCGGCGCGTCCGATGCCAGTCAGACGCGGCTCGCAGAAGTACGTCGCGCATGCGAAGACGCCGGTGCGCAGTGCGCCATGTGGTTCGGCGACCTGACGAACGCGCAGTCCGCCGCACGACTCGTCGACGCCGCGCATGACGCCTTCGGTCCCGTCGACCAAATCGTGAGCAACGCGGGCTTCGCCACGCGTCAGTCGCTGGCCGACATCGACGACGAGGCCTTCGCACGCACGCTCGCCGCCATGCCCGGCGCATTCGCCGCGTTGTTGCGTCACGCGCTACCCGATCTCCAACGTTCGTCGCAAGGCAGCGTGGTCGCCGTCAGCTCGTTCGTGGCGCATCGCTTCGCGCCGAACCAACCCGGATTTCCCGCGACGGCCGCTGCCAAGGCGGCCATCGAAGCGTTGGCGAAAAGCGCCGCCGCCGAATACGCGCGAGCAGGGGTGACGATCAATTGCGTCGCGCCCGGCTACACGCGCAAGGACAGCGGTCACTCGGCCATCGATCCGGCCGCATGGCAGCGCGCGGCCGACGCCACACCAACCGGACGCCTCTGCGAACCCGACGACATCGCCGCTCTGGCCGTCTTCCTGCTCGGCCCGCACGCGCGACAAATCACCGGTCAGGTGATTCATGTCGATGGTGGCCTCACACTCTGATGCAGCCCTGACAATCCACTGATCACCGGGTCAGACGTAGACCCAACCATCGATGCCCGACATCGATACACAACAACCATACGTCGCACACATAACGACAAGCACACGATCCACCGAGGAGTCTTCATGGCGTTTTTTTCCTGGTTCCAAGAACTCAACACGAAGGAGCGCAAGGCCCTGTATGCGGGCTTTGGCGGCTATGCCGTCGATGCGTTCGACTTCATGATCTATTCGTTCCTCATCCCCACGCTCATTGCTGCATGGGGCATGACAAAGGGCGAGGCGGGCATGATCGCGACCAGCTCGCTCATCTCGTCGGCGGTCGGCGGATGGCTCGCGGGCATTCTGGCGGATCGCTACGGCCGCGTGCGCGTGTTGCAATGGACGATTGCCACCTTCTGCCTGTTCACGTTCCTGTCTGGCTTCACGAACTCGTTCTGGCAGTTGCTCGTGACGCGCACGTTGCAGGGCATCGGCTTCGGTGGCGAGTGGACTGTCGTCACGATGATGATGGGCGAGATGATCCGCTCGCCGCAGCATCGCGCGAAAGCGGTCGGCACCGTGCAAAGCAGCTGGTCGGTCGGCTGGGCCGCCGCCGCGCTGCTGTACTGGTTCTTCTTCGCGGTGCTCGATGAAGGCTACGCATGGCGTGCGTGCTTCTGGATCGGGATTCTGCCCGCGGTGTGGATCATTTACGTGCGCCGCAACGTGTCGGACCCGGAGATCTTCACGCAAACGCGCCGCAAGATCGCCGAAGGCCAGTTGCAGAGCAACTTCACGCAGATCTTCGCACCGGCGCATCTGAAGACGACGATCCTCGGCAGTCTGCTGTGCACCGGCATGCTCGGCGGCTATTACGCGATCACGACGTGGCTGCCGACGTATCTGAAGACGGTGCGCGGTCTGTCGGTGTTCAACACGAGCGCCTACCTGATCGTGCTGATCGTCGGCTCGTTCGTGGGCTATATCGTCGGGGCGATTCTCTCGGATAAGCTCGGACGCCGCGGCGCGTTCATCTTCTTCGCCATCGCGTCGTTTGTCCTCGGCATGGTCTACACGATGCTACCGATCACCGACAGTGCCATGCTGCTGCTCGGCTTCCCTTTGGGCATCGTTGTGCAAGGCATTTTCGCGGGTATCGGCGCGTACCTCACTGAGCTGTATCCGAACCACATTCGCGGCTCGGGTCAAGGCTTCTGCTACAACCTCGGGCGCGGCATCGGATCGTTCTTCCCCATCGCCGTGGGCACGCTCGCGCAAACCGGTTCGCTCGTGAAGGCCATCGGGATGGTCGCGGGCGGTGGCTATCTGCTTGTCGTGGTGTGCGCATTGCTGCTACCCGAAACGCGCGGCAAGTCGCTCGTCTCGACCGACTTCGTGCATTAACTGTCTGCATGGCAAAACGGGACGCCGGTGCGAACACCACGATCGCCCCGACGTCCCGTCGCCTCACCGGATGGCCATTGTGTAAGCCAGCCAACCCGGAACCGCTTCAGTGCGCGCCGCTTGTGTGATCCCGTGCGGCGTCGCCACCTTCGTACCCCCGCCTACACCCTTGTTACCGGCAGCACGCCTGAATAGAGCGTTTCCGGCAATCCTTGCACGCCGCATCTCACGGCGAAGACATGACCGTCGTGTTCGTTCGCGTTCGCGCCGGGACGAATCGACGTGACGAACAATGTGTCGAAGTCGCGTCCGCCGAACGCGCACATCGACGGCTTCGACACCGGCAACACGATCTCCCGGTCCAGCACCCCCGCTGGCGTGAAACGCAGCAGACGGCTACCGTCGTTGGCGCATGTCCAGTAACACCCGTCGGCATCGACGGCTGCGCCATCGGGGCGTCCCGGATACTGGTTCATGTCGACGAAGAGACGGCGGTTGCGGATCGCGCCGCTGTCCGCATCGAAGTCGAACGCCCACACGCGACGCACCGTCGGATGCGAATCGCTCAGATACATCGTGCGGCTGTCCGGCGAGAAGCCGAGGCCGTTCTGTGTGACGAGTCCGTCGACGAGCGCTACGGACAGCCCGTCCTTTGCATCGAAGCGATAGAGCGAACCCGCGTCGCTCGCCAGCGACATATCCGCGACCATCGTGCCCGCCCAGAAGCGGCCCTGACGGTCGCAACGTCCATCGTTAAAGCGCATGCCCGAGGCCGGAAATTCCGGTGCGGCCAGACGCGTCCACGCCAACGCAGCCACGTCGCCCGGTGCGCCCAGCCGTACGGCGAACACCCCCGTTTCACACGCGGCGAGCAACGTGCCCGCCGTGTCGAACGAGAAGCACGCGACCTGCTCGGGGAACGTCCACTGACGGTGTTCGCCGTCGGCGGGCGTCAAGCGATGCAGTTGCTTTGCCGGGATGTCGACCCAGTAGAGCGCCTGTTCGTCGGCACGCCATAGCGGGCTTTCGCCGACCGCGTGCGGTGTCTCGCGCGACGGCTCCAACCGCTCGATAGAGACTCCGGCCACACTCACGCCTTGGGCTCCATCGGCCCCATCAGCACGAACGGACCGCCTTGGAAACGTTGCGTCCAGTCGTCCATTTGCGGATCGGGGGCTTTGGCCGGGAACAGACCGGCGAACTCGGCCGAGCTGTCTTGCGCACGGAAGCCGAGGAACGCCGCCTTGGTGTTATCGACCCACAGCGTCGGATTGTCCGACACGCCGTAGATGATCGCGTGACCCACGCGATTCGTGAACAGGGAGCAACGCACGAGTTCGATGAAGTCGCGGTAGCTCAGATACGTCACCATCATGCGCGGATTCTTCGGCTGTTCGAACGACGAGCCTATGCGCAGACACACGGTCTCGAGGCCGAAGCGGTCGAAGTAGTAGCGCGAGAGGTCTTCACCGAAACACTTCGAAATGCCGTACATGCCGTCGGGACGATGCGGCGCGTCGATGTCGAGCACTTCCGTCACGGGATGAAAACCGACGGCGTGGTTCGAGCTGGCGTAGACGATGCGCTTCACGCCTTGCTTCTGCGCGGCGCTGTAGACGTTGTACAGACCGAGGATGTTCGCTTGCAGGATGTCGTCGAACGGCGCTTCGACAGACACGCCGCCGAGGTGCACCAGCGCATCGACGCCTTCGAGCAGCGCATGCACGGCCGCACGGTCGGCGAGGTCGACCTGCATCGACTCTTCGTGCACAGCCGTGTCGGTGATCGGCACGATGTCGCTCACGCGCACGATGTCCGCCCACTCCGCGAGCTTGCTGCGCAGTTGTTTGCCAAGGTTGCCCGCAGCGCCGGTCAGCAGAAGACGGCGGAAGGGTTTGCCGGAAGTCTGGCTCATAGTGATCCTTATTGCTCCTGATTCATCGGTACAACAAAACCGACGCCGCGCCGCACAACCAAGGGGGAGTGTGCAGCGCGGCGTACGCTAAATCTTCAAACGTCTCGCTGGCTACGCATTCGCGGTCCGGTTCACGTCGACACCCGCACCATTCCCGCCATGGCCAGCCTGCACCGGCGACGGCGTGGCCGTCCCAGTAATATGCGGCTTGACCACCGTCCACAGAATCACCGCGCCGATCAGATCGCCCAGCCCCAGCGCCACGAAGAACGGCGCGTAGCCGACCGCCGTCACGAACGTGCCGATCACCAGCGTGAAGAGCAAGTTGCCGATCCCGGCGGACAGCCCCGCCAGACCGGTGACCGTCGCCACTTCGTTGCGCTGGAACAGGTCGGCCGACATCGAGATCACGGTGACGGAGAGCGTCTGGTGCGCGAAGCCACCGAGGCACAGCAGGAAGATCGCCATCATCGGGTCTTTCACGAAGCCCACGCCGCACATCGCCGTCATGATGATTGCGCCGATGGTGAACACCACACGCTTGCCGTTGAAGATCGTGATCTTGAAGTGCTTGTTCAGCCACACCGACACCGTGCCGCCCATCAGGCACCCGATGTCGGCCGCGACGAACGGCAACCACGCGGTCGCGGCAATCGTCTTCAGATCGAAACCGCGCGCCTGATTGAGGTACAGCGGCATCCAGAACACGATCGTGCCCCACACCGGATCGGCAAAGAAGCGCGGCAGCGCAATGCCCCAGAAGTTGCGCTGACGCAGGATCGAGCCCAGGTTAGGCTTGCGGGCATCGGCGGCGGCATCGACCACACGACCTTCGTTGATGTAATCGGACTCGGCCTGCGAGAGCGCCGGGTGATCTGTCGGGTGACGATAGAACACGAACCACAGCACGCCCCATACGAGACCGAGCGCACCAGCGATGACGAATGCCGTCTCCCAGTTGTAGCGCAAGATCGACCACGCGATCAGCGGCGGTGCGAGAATCGCGCCGATGGACGTGCCGATGTTGAAGATACCGGCGGCGAGCGCACGCTCCTTCGACGGGAACCAGAACGCGGCGGCACGCATGCCCGCCGGAATGAACGACGCTTCGGCCAGACCCAGCAGACCGCGCAGCACGAACAGCCCGACCCAGCCGTCGGCCAGCCCGTGCAGCATGCACACCACCGACCACATCACGCCGCACAACAGGAAGCCCAGACGCAGGCCGATACGGTCCATCAGATAACCGGTGATGGGGGCACCGATCGGATACAAGACAAGGAAAGCGCCCGTGATCCAGCCGTACTGCTGGGTCGTGATGTGGAGATCCTTCATCACCGTGGGGGCGGCTACGGCAAGCGAGCTGCGTGCGAGGTAGTTCATGACGGTGCCGAGCGTCAGCAGTCCGATCATCCACCAGCGCAGGCCTTTGATCTTCAGTGCCATGATGGTTGTCTCTCTTTCGTTGATATTTTTATGGCAAGCAGCGCGCTTGCTTGGAAAGGCATCCTACGTGAGACGATGTACGATGACAATGAAAGATTACGCAGTTTACGGATAATCCCTAGTCTTTCAGCAGATTCACTACTGCAGCGCCATAAGCCTTATCAGTGTTGAAGTTTGCACATATTGGGAGAGTTATCCCACATGTAAATGTGAGCAAATGACGTCTTGTTGTATGACGTCTTATATTTAGTCGCCTACAGAATTTCGGCGATGGGCGGGATCGCAACGGACCGCGGGCCGCGCAGGAGGAACAGGCAAGAAAAAACCGCCCGGACGTTTCCATCCGGACGGCTTCTTCACAGTGACGCAGATGCCTACCTCCGCGCCCCTCCTCTCAAATCACAACCACCCCGTATTTGTGGTTTTGGCAGGCACAAACCTGCGCGCACCCGAAGGTGCGCCCAACCAGCTTAGCCAGACTTAGCGCGGCAGTTCCGAATGGCCCATCAGGAACTCGTCCACCGCACGGGCACATTGACGGCCTTCGCGAATCGCCCACACCACCAGCGACTGACCGCGACGCACGTCGCCGGCCGCGAACACCTTCGGCAGGTTCGTCGTGTAGGCGCGCTCGCCTTCGGTCGAGGCACGCACGTTGCCGCGCGCATCCTTGTCCACGCCGAACGCATCAAGAACCGTTTGCAGCGGCGAGACGAAGCCCATCGCGAGCAGCACGAGGTCGGCCTTCAACTCGAACTCCGAGCCCGGCACTTCCTGCATCTTGCCGTCCTTCCATTCGAGACGCACGGCGATCAGCTTTTCGACCTTGCCGTTCTTGCCTTCAAAGCGCTTCGTAGCCACCGACCAGTCGCGCTCGCAGCCCTCTTCGTGGCTCGACGACGTGCGCAGCTTGGTCGGCCAGTACGGCCACACCATCGGCTTGTTTTCCTGCTCCGGCGGTTGCGGCAGCAGTTCGAACTGCGTGACCGCCTTCGCGCCGTGACGGTTCGACGTGCCCACGCAATCCGAGCCGGTGTCGCCACCGCCGATCACGATCACGTTCTTACCCGTCGCCAGCATCTGGTTCGCCAGCTTGTCGCCCGCGTTGACCTTGTTTTGCTGCGGCAGGAATTCCATCGCGTAATGGATGCCTTCGAGCTCGCGACCCGGCACCGGCAGATCGCGCGGCTGTTCCGCACCGCCTGCGATGACCACGGCGTCGAACTGGGCCTGCAACTGGTCCGGCGTGATCGTCTCTTTCGAGAAGTTATTGATGTGCGCTTCGGGGGCATCTTTGCCCACGTAGACGCCGGTGCGGAACGTCACGCCTTCGGCTTCCATCTGGCGCATGCGGCGATCGATCAGCCACTTCTCCAGCTTGAAGTCGGGGATGCCGTAACGCAGCAGGCCGCCCACGCGATCGTTCTTCTCGAACACGGTGACGTCGTGGCCGACGCGCGCGAGTTGCTGTGCGACCGCCATGCCCGCAGGACCGGAGCCGACGACGGCGACCGTCTTGCCGGTCTTGTGCTTCGCCGGTTGCGGCTCGACCCAGCCTTCGCTCCAGGCCTTGTCGATGATCGCGTGCTCGATCGACTTGATGCCCACTGCGTCGCTGTTGATGTTCAGTGTGCAGGCTGCTTCACACGGCGCGGGGCAGATACGTCCCGTGAATTCCGGGAAGTTGTTGGTCGAGTGCAAGACCGAGATGGCCGACTTCCAGTCCTGGCGATACACCAGATCGTTGAAGTCGGGAATGATGTTGTTGACCGGGCAACCGTTGTTGCAAAACGGAATGCCGCAGTCCATGCAGCGTGCGCCCTGCACCTTTGCCTGATCGTCGGAGAGCGCGAGTACGAACTCCTTGTAGTGCTTCACGCGTGCCAGCGGTGCTTCGTAAGACTCGCTCTGGCGCTCGAATTCGAGAAAACCTGTGACCTTGCCCATGTTTCTTCAGTCGGAAAGTTTTGTGGTTACCGTGCCTCACCCGCGCGCGGCACGCCTGCGGGGCCCTCACCCCGCGCGGCGTGACCGCGCCAGCGGCTTCAGGCCGCCAGTGCTTGTTTGTCGCCCGCCTTGGCCATTTCGCCCAACGCGCGTTTGTATTCGCTCGGGAACACCTTCACGAACTTGCGGCGTGCGCCGTCCCAGTCTTCGAGCAGCGCCTTTGCGCGCGTGGAACCCGTGTACTGGAAGTGACGCTCGATGAGCTCGCGCAGCTGTGCCTCGTCCGTCTGACCGCGATGCCACAGACCCTGGCTCACCGTACGCTCCTGCTCGCCGTGCGGCAGCACCGGATCGAGCGCGACCATCGCCGTGTTGCACTTGGCGGCAAACGTGCCGTCAGCGTCGTACACGTAGGCCACACCGCCCGACATACCTGCTGAGAAGTTACGGCCGGTCTCGCCCAGCACGACCACCGTGCCACCCGTCATGTATTCGCAACCGTGGTCGCCCGTGCCTTCCACGACCGCCGTCGCACCGGAGTTACGCACGCAAAAACGCTCGCCAGCCACGCCGTTGAAGAACGCTTCGCCTTCGATAGCGCCGATCATCACGGTGTTGCCCACGATGATGTTGTCTTCGGCATTGCCACGGAAGTCGTTGGTCGGACGCACGATGATGCGGCCACCCGACAGACCCTTGCCGACGTAGTCGTTACCGTCGCCCACGAGGTCCAGCGTGATACCGCGTGCGAGGAACGCGCCGAAGCTCTGACCCGCCGTGCCCTTGAGCTGCACGTGGATCGTGTCTTGCGGCAGACCTTCGTGACCGTAGCGCTTGGCCACTTCGCCCGAAAGCATCGCGCCGACCGTACGGTTACGGTTACGCACCGGCTGGATGAACGAGACGTGCTCGCCCTTCTCCAGCGCCGGCATTGCCTTCTCGATCAGCGCGTGATCGAGTGCGCCAGCCAGACCGTGGTCTTGCGTTTCGACGTGCAGACGCGGCACGTCGGCTTCCATTTCCGGCAGGTGGAAGATGCGGCTGAAATCGAGGCCCTTCGCCTTCCAGTGCTCCACGCCCGACTTGGTGTTGAGCAGATCGGCGCGACCGATCAGGTCATCGAACTTCGCGATGCCCAGTTGCGCCATGATTTCGCGCACTTCCTCGGCCACGAAGAAGAAGTAATTGACGACGTGTTCCGGCTTGCCCTGGAATTTCTTGCGCAGCACCGGATCTTGCGTCGCGACGCCGACCGGGCAGGTGTTCAGATGGCACTTGCGCATCATGATGCAGCCCTCGACGACGAGCGGTGCCGTCGCGAAGCCGAATTCGTCTGCACCGAGCAGCGCACCGATCACCACGTCGCGGCCGGTCTTCATCTGACCGTCGGCCTGCACGCGGATACGACCACGCAGGCGGTTGAGCACCAGCGTCTGCTGCGTCTCAGCCAGGCCCAGTTCCCACGGCGTGCCAGCGTACTTCACCGACGACAGCGGCGATGCACCCGTACCGCCGTCGTGACCGGCGATCACTACGTGATCGGCCTTGGCCTTCGCGACACCGGCAGCCACCGTGCCCACGCCGACTTCCGACACGAGCTTCACCGAGATCGACGACGACGCGTTCACGTTCTTCAGATCGTGAATGAGCTGTGCCAGATCTTCGATCGAGTAGATGTCATGGTGCGGCGGCGGCGAGATCAGACCCACGCCCGGCACCGAGTAACGCAGCTTGCCGATGTACTCGGTCACCTTGTGACCCGGCAACTGACCGCCCTCGCCCGGCTTCGCGCCCTGCGCCATCTTGATCTGAATCTGATCGGCGGAGACCAGATAGTCCGCCGTCACGCCGAAGCGGCCCGACGCGACCTGCTTGATCTTCGAGCGCAGCGAGTCGCCGTCTTGCAGTTCGATGTCGGTCTCGATGACGTCGCGTCCCACGATCGAGGCGAGCGATTCGCCTTTCTTGATCGGAATGCCCTTGAGTTCGTTGCGATAGCGACGCGGATCCTCGCCGCCCTCACCCGTGTTCGACTTACCACCGATACGGTTCATGGCGACGGCCAGCGTGGCGTGCGCTTCGGTCGAGATCGAACCGAGTGACATCGCACCCGTGGCGAAACGCTTGACAATGTCCTTCGCCGATTCCACCTGGTCGAGCGGAATCGCGCGCTGCGGATCGACGCGGAACTCGAACAGACCGCGCAGCGTCATGTGACGCTTGCTCTGGTCGTTGATGAGGTTCGCGTATTCCTTGTACGTCTGGTACGAGTTCGAACGGGTCGAATGCTGGAGCTTGGCGATGGCGTCCGGCGACCACATGTGGTCTTCACCACGAATGCGGAACGCGTATTCGCCACCGGCGTCGAGCATGTTCGAGAGCACCGGGTTGTCGCCGAACGCGTCACGATGCAGACGCACCGCTTCTTCGGCCACTTCGAAGATGCCGATACCGCCGACGTTCGACGCCGTGCCCTGGAAGTACTTCTGAATCAGGTCTTGCGACAGACCGATCGCTTCGAAAATCTGTGCACCCGTGTACGACATGTACGTCGAGATGCCCATCTTCGACATGACCTTATGCAGGCCCTTGCCGACGGCCTTCACGAAGTGCTTGACGGCCTTCTCGGGCGTCAGGTCGCCGCCTTGCTTGCGAGCGATCTGCGCGAGCGTTTCCATCGCCAGGTACGGGTGAACGGCTTCCGCGCCATAGCCCGCGAGCAATGCGAAATGGTGCACTTCACGTGCCGACCCCGTTTCAACCACGAGGCCCGTGCTCGTACGCAGACCCTGGGCAACCAGATGCTGGTGCACAGCCGACGTGGCGAGCAGCGCGGGAATGGCGACCTGTTCGCGGTTCGTCAGACGATCCGAGACGATGAGGATGTTGTAGCCCGACTTCACAGCGTCGACCGCTTCCGCGCACAGCGAGGCGAGACGCGCTTCGATACCTTCCTTGCCCCATGCGACCGGGTAGCAGATGTTCAACTCGTACGAGCGGAATTTGCCGCCGGTGTACTTGTCGATGTGACGGATCTTCGAGATTTCCTTGAAGTCCAGCACCGGCTGCGACACTTCGAGACGCATCGGCGGGTTGATGTTGTTCGTGTCGAGCAGGTTCGGCTTCGGGCCGATGAACGACACCAGCGACATCACCATGTTTTCGCGGATCGGGTCGATCGGCGGGTTCGTCACCTGCGCGAACAACTGACGGAAGTAGTGATAGAGCGTCTTGTTCTTGTTGCTCATGACCGCGAGCGGGCTGTCGTTGCCCATCGAGCCCACGGCTTCTTCGCCGTTGATCGCCATCGGCGTCATCAGCAGCTTCACTTCTTCCTGCGTGTAACCGAATGCCTGCTGCAGATCGAGCAGCGGCGTCGCCGTGTCGTGGTGCACGCCGGCTTCCTCGACCTTCGGCTCGATCTCGTCGAGCTTGATGCGCACGGCGTCGATCCAGCTCTTGTATGGCTTCGCGTTGGCCAGGTTGTCCTTGAGTTCCTTGTCGTCGATGATGCGACCCTGATCCATATCGATCAGGAACATCTTGCCCGGCTGCAGACGCCACTTCTTGACGATCTTCGACTCGGGGATCGGCAGCACGCCCGATTCCGATGCCAGGATGACGACGTCGTCGTCCGTGATCACGAAGCGCGCCGGACGCAGACCGTTACGGTCGAGCGTCGCGCCGATCTGACGGCCGTCGGTGAACGCGATGGCAGCGGGGCCGTCCCACGGCTCCATCATCGCGGCGTGGTACTCGTAGAACGCGCGGCGGTTCTCGTCCATCAGCGTGTGCTGTTCCCAGGCTTCCGGGATCATCATCATCACGGCGTGGGCAAGCGGGTAGCCGGCCATCGTGAGCATTTCGAGGCAGTTGTCGAACGATGCAGTGTCCGACTGGCCCGGGTAGATCAGGGGCCACAGCTTTTGCAGATCGTTTCCGAGCACGGCCGACGAGATCGCACCCGTGCGGGCGTTGATCCAGTTGACGTTGCCCTTCACGGTGTTGATTTCACCGTTGTGCGCGACCATGCGATACGGGTGCGCCAGTTCCCAGGCCGGGAACGTGTTCGTCGAGAAACGCTGGTGTACGAGGGCGAGTGCCGAGACGGTGCGCGGATCGGCCAGGTCGCGGTAGTAGCGACCCACCTGATCGCACAGCAGCAGGCCCTTGTAGACGATCGTGCGCGCCGACATCGACGGCACGAAGTACTCCTTGCCGTGCTTGAGCTTGAGCGCCTGAATGCGGTGGCTAGCGGTCTTGCGGATGACGTACAGCTTACGCTCCAGGGCGTCCGTCACCATGATGTCCTGACCACGACCGATGAAGATCTGGCGGATGACCGGCTCGGTGGCCTTCACGTTGGGCGACATCGGCATGTCGCGATCGATCGCGACATCGCGCCAGCCCAGCACGACCTGACCTTCCGCCTTCACGGTGCGCTCGAGTTCCTGTTCGCAGGCCAGACGCGACGCGTGTTCCTTCGGCAGGAAGATCATGCCGACGCCGTACTCACCAGCCGGCGGCAACGTCACGCCTTGCTTGGCCATCTCTTCGCGGTAGAACTGGTCGGGGATCTGGAGCAGGATGCCTGCGCCGTCGCCCATCAGCGGGTCGGCGCCCACGGCGCCCCGGTGATCCAGGTTTTCGAGAATCTTCAGACCCTGTTCGACGATGGCGTGGCTCTTCACGCCCTTGATGTGTGCCACGAAGCCGACGCCGCAGGCATCGTGTTCGTTGGCCGGGTCGTACATGCCCTGTGCGTCCGGCGCCAAGTACGCCTCACCCGGCAGCGCTGCTGCCGTCGCAATCGGTTGCTGTTTCTTTTCCACGAGTTACACCGTCTCTTGGCGAGGCCGCCGCGCGCATGATCGTCGCGGTCGACCGGGTTAAGTGGGGTTGGCCGGGCGGGCCAGAGCTGCGGATTCGCGCGCGTCGAAGGTCGTTCTCGGGCGTCGCCACAGGGCGCCGACTCAGCGCGCACGGTTTTCCGCATCGCACCAATCGGCCGAAGTTGGAATATACGCCATGAAATTCACATTGACAAAAGAATTTAATGGGGTCAGATTCCATTTAAAAACCGCACCAAAAGAAGGCTTGATTTTAATGGGGTCAGATTAATTTCGTGCGACGAAGATTTGACAGAAAAATCCGTAATTTCAAATGCTTGGAGAGCTTATCGAGGGGAGCGACAGGCCGGAACCGGCCTGTCAGATTCTTGCATCAGAGGGCGTTGGGCGCCGGTTTGCGGGGACGCCCGCGCGTGAGTGGACTCACCCGACGATTCGCGGCGAGCGACATTCTCGCCTGATATTCGGGACCGCCGAGGAGCCATCCCTTCTGCGTCGCTGTACGCAATGCGTCGACTTCATGCGCCGGCAGCGGGATCGAGAACCCCTCCGCGTAAGCGCGCTGACGCTCGAACGGCGTGTTACCCAACTCCCAATAGAGCGCGTGGTCCGTCACGAGGCTGTCGACCGTCAAACCAATGTGATGGTTGTAGCTCGACCACAGGTAATTACCCGGGGTGTCGACCAGACCGGCACGAACGGGATTGAGCTCGACATAGCGGCTGGCGAGTAACAGATAGTGCTCCGCCTCGATCACCGTGGCGCGATATCGGCCCTCCCACAACGTGCCCGTGCGCTGATGGCGTCGGTTGAAATAGAGCACGTAGTAGCGGCCGACCGCCTGCAACGTGGCAGGCAGGCTGCGCTCGTCGGAGGGCGTCGCGACCAGATGCAGATGGTTGGGCATCATGCACCAGGCGTGGATCGCCAGGCCGTTGGCGCGCGCGGCGTCGCGCAGACGGTCGTGGAACACGCGCCGGTCCTCGTCGTCGACGAAGATTACCTGTCGGTTATTGCCCCGCAGAATCACGTGCTGCGGCTGACGCGGAATGAAGAGTCTCGGTAATCGGGCCATGCTGATTCAAATGTAATGCTTTAAAGCTGGAAATCACGATTTACGAGAGAGTTTCATCATGAAAAATCTCTTTAAATACTGATATCTAGCTAAACCCCGTTGATTCGTACAAAAGTTCTAGATCCGACGATTGCGCACCGAAATCCCAAGCGCATAATGCATCGAAAAATAAATAAATAATCTTGGGAGGAAAGACAAATGACAACTCGGACCTATCGGTCCGCGGCGTGCTTATGCGCGCTCGGACTCGGCATTTCCCTGGCGTCCACCGGCGCCAGTGCACAACAAGCAGGCGATAACGTCGTCAACCTCGGTTGGTTCCACATCGCCCCGCAAGACTCCAGCAAACCGATGACCACCAGCGTCACTCAGGAGGGCCTCACACCCACCCTGGTGCCATCGAACTTTACTTCACCCGGCAGCGGCGCGAAGGTCAGCAACGCCGACACGCTCGGGCTCGTCATCACGCACTTCTTTACCGACAACATCGCCCTGCAAACCGTGGCCGGCGTGCCGGCCAAGTTCAAGCTCACCGGACAAGGCGTGATTGCGCCACCGGGACTGGCCGGCGCGCTCACGAGTATCGACCTCGGCGCGGCACAAAACAACCCGATCGTGCAAAGTGTGCGCCAGTGGAGCCCGGCGCTCGTGCTGCAGTACTACTTTGGACAAGCCAATTCGACGTGGCGCCCTTTTCTGGGTGTCGGTGTGAGTTATACGTTCTTCACGAACGTCAGTCTCAATCCGAATTTTGAAGCGGCGCTGAATCAGAATTTCGGCAGTGTGCTGGCTTTTACTTCCGGACATAACGGGCCAACGACGGTCGAAGCCAAATCGTCGGCGTCGTGGCAACCGGTTTTCAACGCCGGTGTTTCTTATGCATTCGACAAACACTGGGTTGCCAGCGCGTCGGTCTCCTACCTGCCACTCAAAACCACTGCGAACATCAAAATCAAGGCGCAGGACGGAACGGTGCTCTCGTCGTCCGACGCCGAAATCAAGCTCAACCCGATTGTGACCTTCGTATCGGTCGGCTACAAGTTCTAAACCCAGCAGGCGGGACGCCAATTGCGTTCCGCTAGTTGCGGCCAGAATATCGGACTCCGCAGTTATTTCCGAAAGCGTGCCTGACATATAAGGGCACGCTTTTCTTTCGTCCAGCGCTTTTTTCTAAGGGCATTCCATAGGTCGATGCGTGGATACAACACCTTTAGAGCGACACCTCCAGAGTCGCGCTATCCGCGAATTTGCACGGTCGGCATAATGGCCCTGAATTTCATTTAACGAAATTCTCGACAATAAAGAATCTTGAGCAGGAGACGAAATCGATGAAGTTGAAGCATTTGACGATTGCTGCCGCGGCTATGCTGACGGCATCGGGGGCCGCCTTCGCACAGCAAGCCGGGGATACGATGGTCAGCGCAGGCTGGTTCCATCTCTCGCCCCAGGTTTCGAGTGATCCGCTGCATGTGACGGGATCGAATGTCCCGGGACTGGCAAATTTGGTGAACAGCCGTCTGGGCAACACAGGTGCCAATGTCGATGACGCCGACACGCTCGGCCTCACGCTGACCCACTTCTTCACCGACAACATCGCCGTCGAAGGCGTGTTCGGCGTGCCGCCCAAGTTCCGCCTGTATGGCACGGGCAGCCTGGCGCTGCCGGGCGGAGGCTCGCTGGCTTCGGCCAAGCAGTGGAGCCCGGCCATCTTGCTGAAGTATTACTTCGGTAAGGCGGGCGACACGTGGCGTCCGTTCCTCGGTATCGGTGCGAGCTACTTCTGGTACTCGAACATCGAACTGACGCCGGGCTTCCAGCAGCTCGCCAGCGCAAGCCTGACCGGCGGTGCCGGCGGCAACACGACGGCTCAACTGACCAACTCGTGGGCACCGGTGTTCAACGCAGGTCTGAACTGGAACGTCGACAAGCACTGGACGCTGGCTTTCTCGGTGTCGTACATCCCGGTGAGCACGACGGCCAAGCTGACGACGACGCGCGGCCCGATCACGACGACCAGCGAAGCCAAGGTCAAGCTGAACCCGGTCGTGACGTTCCTGTCGCTCGGCTACCGCTTCTAAGTCGCCGCACGACACAAGCTACACCGAGTCGCATCAAGCTGTACTGGAAACGCCGCCTTGTGCGGCGTTTTCGCATTTCTGGGCCGGACAATCATCATCTCGGCGCATGTCAGCGCATTCCGACATCATCTTCAGCCAAAGCGACGCAACTTTCCTTTTTTCGAAACTGTCTCTCCAGGTGTACGCACGCAAGTGGGCGGGCCATAATGGCTAATCGCCTCAGGGTTCCACCGACGTTCGTCCTCCCGGGTTCACCGGACGTCGCATTTCAATACCACCTCTTGGGAGTCTGAAAATGGGAATTGCCTCGAAAGCGGAAACGGCACTCAACAGCAGCATGGAAGACGCACGCTTTGCCGGTCGTCGTACGGCACGTGCGGCGCGGTTGGCGAGTAGCGATGTGTCGTCGCGAGTCCGCGATCTCCTCGACGATCTGGACCACGCGCTTTCCAACGCCAAGTCGGCGTCGGATGTCGAAGCGCTTCGCGCGGAGATCGGAGACAAGCTGCGTCAGGCACGCGACGACTTCGGCGATGCGCGTGCGAATCTGCGTCGTCGCGCCAATGAAGTCTGGGAAGAGGCCGATGGCTACGTGCACGAGCGCCCGTGGCAGACCGTCGGCACGGTGGCCGCAGCCGCATTGGTACTCGGCTTTATCCTCGGTCGCAGCTGATTCCGCTGGTTGTGCGGTAGCGGCGCGATGGCGAAAGAGCATCGCCCTTTAGCCGCGCTTGACTCGACGGAATCAGATTTGAAATGAAAACAGCCGGCAAATGCCGGCTGTTTTTTTGTTTTGCTCTCGTCCCCCGTCGTTGCCAGTCTCCCGTCTCGCAACCGAAAGCCTGCGAACGTCCGACATTCGTGCCTCAAAGCGTCGGTTCGACGCTGAACAGTCTGCGGTATTCCTTGATCGCGTAGCGGTCGGTCATACCGGCCACATAGTGAGCAATCCAGCGCGGCTGATCTTCCGGATTCTCCGGGCGGTAGTTCGGCGGCAACAGGCGCGGTTCGGAAATGAAGGCGTCGAACAGTTCCTGCACGATGCGCTGCGCCTTGGCGGCCATTCGCATCACGAGATAGTGCCGGTAAAGGTTATCGAACAGGAACCGCTTGAGACTTCCCGCCTGTTCGCGCATCTCAGCACTGAATGCGACAAGCGGTCCCGAAGCGCGCACGTCATCCATGGAGAACGGCGAGGCGTCGGCCACGCGTTGACGTGTCGTCGCAATCAGATCGACGATCAGCGCGTTGATGATGCGTCGCGTCGTCTCATGCACCAGACGGCGACCGGAGATGTCCGGCCATGCGAGCTGGGCTTCCGTGCAGTACCGGTGCCAAAGCGGCACCTCGTCGAGCTGTTCAAGCGTCAGCAGACCAGATCGCACACCGTCGTCGATGTCATGGTTGTTATAGGCGATCTCGTCGGCCAGATTCGCGATCTGCGCTTCGATGCCAGGCTGAAGCCCTTTGAGAAAGCGCTCGCCTAGTTCGCCAAGCCCGCGCGCATTCGCTCGCGAGCAGTGCTTCAGAATGCCTTCGCGCGTCTCGAAGCAGAGGTTCAGTCCATTGAAACCGCCGTAGTGCTCTTCGAGTTCATCGACAACGATGAGACTCTGCAAGTTGTGCTCGAACCCGCCGTAGTTCTGCATGCAGACATTCAGCGCGTCCTGCCCCGCGTGACCGAACGGTGTATGGCCGAGATCGTGCGCCAACGCGACCGCTTCGACCAGATCTTCGTTGACGCGCAGATTTCGCGCGATCGATCGCCCGATCTGCGCCACTTCGAGACTGTGCGTGAGGCGCGTGCGGAACAGATCGCCTTCGTGATTCACGAAGACCTGTGTCTTGTATTCGAGACGCCGAAATGCCGTCGAGTGGATGATGCGGTCGCGGTCGCGCTGGAACTCGGTGCGTGTCGTGGGAGCGCTTTCCGCGAAGCGCCGGCCACGTGACGCGGTGGAGCGCGCCGCGTAGGAGGCAAGCGACGCTTCGTAATCGATCATCGCCAGCTCTCCTGTCTCAGACGTTAGCGCGCAGCGTGGCGCGAAGTTCGGCGTCGGGCACGCTCGTCATGAACGCCTGCCCCAACCGGTTGAGCAGCACAAAGCGGATATCGCCGCCTTCTGCCTTTTTGTCGACGCGCATCAAATCGATATACCGGTCCTCACCGAGGTCCGGTCCCGTCACTGGCAGCTTGGCCGCCGCTACCAGCGCCTTGATTCGCTGCACGAGCGTCTCGTCGATAAAGCCCAGACGCGCCGACAAGTCCGCCCCCATCACCATGCCGCAGCCCACGGCCTCGCCGTGCAGCCATTCGCCATAACCCAAGCCGGATTCGATTGCGTGACCGAACGTGTGACCGAAGTTGAGCGTCGCGCGCAGCCCCTGCTCGCGTTCGTCGCTGGCCACGACCTGCGCCTTGATTTCGCAAGAGCGTTGCACGGCATACGTCAGCGCCGCCGTGTCGCGCCCGTTCAGGGCATCGATATTGGCTTCGATCCAGTCGAAGTACTTCTCGTCTGCAATGGCACCGTGCTTGATCACCTCGGCCATGCCGGCCGCCAGCTCACGATCCGGCAACGTCGACAGCGTGCCGATATCGGCCAGCACGGCGCTCGGCTGCCAGAAGGCGCCGATCATGTTCTTGCCGAGCGGGTGATTGATGCCCGTCTTGCCGCCAACCGAAGAGTCAACCTGCGAAAGCAGTGTCGTCGGCACCTGAACGAAGGGCACGCCTCGCATATAACACGCGGCGGCGAAACCGGTCATGTCACCGACGACACCGCCACCCAGTGCGATCAGCGTGGCTTTGCGGTCCGCTTGCGCACCGAGCAGTTCATCGAAGATCAGGTTGAGCGTCTGCCAGTTCTTGTAGGCCTCGCCATCGGGCAGCACCGCCTTCACCACGCGCTTACCGAGACGTTGCAACGTTGCTGCCACCCGTTCCGCATAAAGCGGATCGACGGTGGTGTTCGTCACGATCACGGCATGCGTGCCGCGCACGTGCGGCGCAAACAGCGCATCCTGCGTCAGCAGATCGGTGCCGATATGAATGGGATAGGCGCGCTCGCCAAGGTCGAGTTTCAGGGTAATCATGCCGCTTGTTGGCTTGTTGTCATGTTCTGCGATATCGGTCCGTGCGGGCCACTATCAGCGAGGAAAGGTATCACGGCCATGCGTCACAGGCACTGTCGATATCGCGTCGCCGGTGTCCACAGCATGCGTCGCGCCGACGTCATCCGACGGCAGTTGTTCCGCTCCGGCACCGCCATGAGCGCTATCCGATGTGTCCGTCGCACCCACTGCATCCGCTGCATCCAGCGCATCGGGCAATAGTGCAGCGTTGCTCGGTACGATGCCCGCCATTTCCAGTTGCATCAGCACCATGTTGACGAGCGCATTGACACTTGGTCGCCCGGTTTCGATGATGAACGTCGCGCATTCCCGGTAGAGCCCGTCGCGCTCCTGATACAACTGTTCTAGTCGCGCACGCGGATCTGCCGTTTGCAGCAACGGACGATTCTTGTCGCGACGCGTGCGCAACCAGAGATCGTGCGGATTGGCGCGCAGGTACACCACCGTTCCGCGCGATTTGATGTACTCACGGTTTTCTGCGCGCAACACCGCGCCCCCGCCAGTGGCGAGCACGATTCCGCTGCGTTGGGTGAGTTCGTCGATGGTCTGGGTTTCGCGCTGACGAAAGCCGTCCTCGCCTTCGTGCTCGAAGATGACCGGAATGCGCACGCCCGTGCGCGCCTCGATCTCATGGTCGGAGTCATAGAACTGCCGTCCAAGACGTCGTGCCACTGCGCGTCCAACCGTGGTCTTGCCCGCTCCCATCAGTCCGACAAGTATTACGTTTTCCAGCATAAATCGCTGATATTTGGGTTCCAATCCCTGATGATACCGGTATCTGCGTCGGGCGTGCGGAACGCGTCGCCTCGGGGAACACCCCGAGGAGCCGGGGATGGCCGGGTGGAACGTCATCACGCAGGTCGTCTGACACGGGTGGCGACGCCGCGCTGGCACTCGCGCCGGGTAAGTCACGCACCTCAGGCACGTCAGGCACCTCGCCCACATCTGCCACGGCTTCCGCCAAGGCGATCCGCTCCAGCGCTGCGGTGCCCCGCCCCGCTGTGCCGTCGTCCAACGCGCTGGGAGCACCGACCGCCGCGCCGTCCGGCACCACGCTGGGTGTCAGGAACACCAGCAACTCCGTGCGCCGGTTCTCATTGGCGCGGTTACGGAAAAGTGCGCCCAGCACCGGCACGTCTCCCAGCCAGGGAACGCTTGCGCGGCTGTCGCGCTTCACCTCCTGGTAAATTCCCCCGATCGCGACTGTCCCGCCGCTTTCGACTTGTACCTGCGTCCGGACATGCCGGGTGTCGACGGCGAAGCCTTCGCCGACGGCCTGCCCCACGCTGTCCTTGCGCACATCCACATCCAATATCACTTGCCCGTCCGGCGTAATCAAGGGCGTGACCTCGAGTCTTAGGGTCGCCTTGCGGAACTGCACGGATGCCACATTGCGCCGACCGTTGCGCGTTTGGTACGGCAATTCCGTGCCTTGCTCGATGAGCGCCTGCACCTTGTCTGCCGTGACCACGCGCGGGCGGGAGACCACTCGCCCTCGCCCGCTGGTCTCCAATGCTGAGAGCTCCAATTGCAGGAAACGGCTTGCGGACCGGCCGAACAACGTGATCGCGAGACTCGGCGGGGTCACGCCCGCCAGCGCCGCCGCCGAAAGCCCGACATCCACCGCGCTGCCGGGAGCGCTCGTGTCCCCGCCCGTTCCGCGTGCGCCACCGTTCGCGACGCGCCCGCCAGCCGGCATATCCAAAGATCCCGTGTCCGACGTCGGACGTTTATCGCCGTCCCGTCCCGCAGTCGCGGCACCGTGTTGTCCCGCCAGCCGGACGCCGAGCGATTCGCTGAACCCGTCATCGGCTTCGACGATGCGGGCTTCGATCAGCACCTGCCGCACAGGCACATCGATACGTGCAATAAACGACGCCAGCGCATCGAGCCTCTCAGGCAGATCAGTGACGAAGAGCTGGTTTGTCCGGGGATCCGCAATGAGACCGCCGCGCGCTGACAAGAGACGCTGCCCTTTGCTGTCCTTCTGTCCGAGAATGATCTCCCGCAACGCCTCGGCCCGCGGATAGTTCAGCCGGAACCGGCGCGCAGCCAGTGGCTGCAACGCCTCACGTTTCGCCGCAGCCTCCAGTTGCGTTCGCTCGTCAGCCAGCAGATCGGCACGCGGCGCAATCCAGTCGACACCGTTCACGGATTGCACTCCCAGGCCTGCGCTTCGGATCATGACTTCGAACGCCGTTGCCGCAGACACCCCCGTCACCTCCATATCGAGTCGCCCCGTGACGCGCTCGCCGATCGCCACGCTCCGGCCGGTCAGCCTCGCGAATACCCGCAGCGCGTCTGCAGCCTCAGCACCGTGCAACACCACGTCCACCGCAGAAGGGTCGGTATTCGACAGCGCCCTGCCCGGCAATGCCCCGTCATCGCTCCAGGTGGCCAACAGCCCGCCGGTTGCGGTCCGGCGCAACACCACGCGGCGAGCACCGGCACGCATTGCCCCCACGGACTCAACGCTCTCGACGCTCACCTGAGACATAGATTTGGTCATGGTCACGGCATCTTGGGCAGACCGACGTGTCATGGGCGTGCGAAACACGTCGATAGCATCCGTCGGCATCTCCCATCGCGGTGGCGGTTCAGGCAACGCTGGGAGCGCATGTGTCATCGGCATGTCGAGCGACTCGGCGGGCTCGGCCGTGCGGCGCCAACGATATGCAGAGACGGTGACGCTCAACGATGCTTCTGCGCTTTCGGGATGCGTTGCACCACCGGTGGTGCCCGTTTGCACACGAGGGCCGTCCAGCGCGAACTGCTCCACCACCAGATGCCGTGGCAGCCGATCAACCTCAGCAAGCCAGCCGAGCAAATTCGCGACCGTGCCTCGAACACGCAACTCGGCGCGCTCAGTTTCCAGTTCGCCGGATACTGCCGCCGGTCCCGGACGCGAAAACGCCAAAGTCAGCCCGCTCCGAGAAACCAGCCGCTCAAGATCGGTACGCCATGCTGCAAGGGCCTCGTCGTCAACCTCGGGAGCGTCACTTGCATGCTTTGAGACGGTCGACGAAGCCGACGACTCGCCTTCGGACGCCCCTGCAAATGCCTCTGCCCCCGGCTCGACGACGGGCAGCATGCGTTGCCATGCTCTGGTTTGCGCCCCTTCGTTCTGAAGTCGGCGCATGAGCGACGGTAACTGGTCCGCAGCGTCCTTGGCACGCGCCAACATCTGCCGCTCAACTTCAAGCCCCTGTTTCAGGGCCGCCCGCGCCGGGAGACTCGTCAACCACCCAATCGACCACGCCAGAAAGAAACCCGTCAGCGCTGCAGCGATCGCGAGGCCCCACCGTACAGTCGACGACCATTCGGTCGGTGAAATGGAAACCCATGTCGCCCAGCGCGCCCGCCAACGCGCCCGCACATCATGAAACATGTCACGCACATCGTCTGGAGGGTGATTTTCACTGTACATCCGGCACCTCCTCCCTCGTTTGGCTGTCGATATCCGACATACCGGCCAAGACGACGGGTGTTGGCACGGGTTTCAGCGCGATGCGCAGCGTAAAGCGACGAACGTTCAGTGCTCCGGCCTGCGTCTGCGCGTCCGCCCATTGGCGCCGGACGCTCTCCGGCACCACGCTCGATTCGACCTCGGCGACCTTGCGCACCCAGGGCAACGCACGCAGTCGCTTCTGCGTTTCGCGCACCCGCGATTGCGTCGTCGCATAGCCCTCGATTCGCAGATGCGCGTCGGCCGTCTTCACAACCGACAACCGCACGCCATCGGCGCAGGCCCGCATGATGTCGAGCAGACGATCGGCCGCAGCAGGCCGACGCTCAACCAGCGCAACGACGGTTCTGCGGTGAGCCAGCAGTTCGGCGAGTTGTCGCCGCGTCATGTCGAACGCCGCCACCTCACCGGCCAACCTCTCGTTCGTGGCGCGCAATGCCATTTGCTGCGCCTGCATTTCGCGGCGCTGGTGCAGGTCCCACGCAATGGGCACCAGCGAAGCTGTGGCGCCGCACGCCGCAAGGCACACCCAGATTCGCCATTGCCGACGCATGTCGCGGCGTCGCCACTGTGCCAGCGTGGGAAGGAAATCGAGCGGCGGAAATGCCTGCGTCACCCGCATGCCACCCCCTGCATCGACAGGGCTCTCAGCGCCAGCCCACAAGACACGGCGAGCGCCGCACGCGGCACGAACGTCTCCTGACGCTGTCCTGCGGGATCGGCACCCTCGAACGTCGCGAGCGGGTCGAAGGGACACACAGCCATGCCGCACGCGCTTGCGACAGCGTCACAGATCGCCCCCAATTCCGCCGGGCTAGCGCCTTGCGTCGCCACGTCGATAGCGCGCGGCGCGATCGGCAATGTGCGCGCCAGATCGCGAACGACGCTTGCCAACGCCTCCGGGTGCCCGCGAACACCGTCAAAGCGCTCACGAACGTCCCCGACGCAAACCGCACCATCGAATACCGCCAGATCGATTGTCTGGGCATCGATCTGCAATAGCGCGCACGGCCCGCCTGTTCGATCTCTGCCGACAGAGGCTGCGGGCGCGAATGCCTCGTGATCGTCTGATGCGGACGTTCGCCCTGCCGCACATTGCGCCCACAGAAACGCGCGTCGCCCCGCCTGATGCGCGGCATCAATCGCTTGTGCGCGTAGCCCTGACATTTCAAGCACGGCCATCCTGTCGTCGACCGGGGTCGCTTCGCAGGCATACAGCCGTAGACGATGGCTGCCCGGTTCAGCCCACGCTACGCCGACACGGCTGCGCAAATCGGGGTCGCCGTCGCCTGGCAGCAAAAGCGCCGCGCGACGCTGGCACCACGCCCGCAGCGCGCGCGGCGGAAGGTCCGTCGGACAGTCGATCACCTGCGTTTTCATTCCGTGCGACGGAAGCGCCAGGACGATGGCATCGTCCTGCAACGCCTCCGCCCGCGTGCCCAGACGTTCCAGCAACTCCTCCAGGCGACGCGCCACGGCCTCCGGCTTGACGATGAGTGCGCCACGCAGCATGTCGTCTTCCAGTGCGGCAGCGCCATACACATCCAGACGCAATCGGTCGGTCCCCGGCGTTCGCGTGATGCGAACGAATTGCATACCATTGGCATCGAAGTGGATTCCGCAACCGCCACCGCCGTTGCCCGGCCTTCTCGCCGCCCACTGCTTTCCCATGTGACGCACCCCGCGTAAAGCCGCTGCGAGCATGACTTCCTCCTGCCTTTCGTCGTATCGATGCGATCGATGCTAACGGGCATGGCAAAGCGGTCAAATCGGACGATTCCGAATAGTGGCGAGGGAAAGACGAGCGAAATGCGCTTTCGGAATTCATGCCGTTTTTGGCTCGGACGATTCCTAGCCCCGATAGGCTCAAACTCCGATTTCGGGGGACTATCGAGGGAGGTTCCGGGGCGTTCGTTATAATCGGCCCATCGTTTTTTCCGGTTCTCCCATGGCAAGCACACCCCAAACCGAGACACCCCGCGACAAGCGCCCGCCCAAACCGCGCCGCTCCATCTGGCTGCGTATCGCACTTTGGTTCGTAGGCCTGATCGCTGCGATGGCCGTCTGCGGCGCGTTGCTCGCGGGGTACATCCTGGTGGTGATGACGCCACAACTGCCGTCGCTCGACACGATCGTCGACTACCGGCCGAAGATTCCGCTGCGCATCTATACCGCCGACGAAATCCAGATCGGCGAATTCGGCGAAGAGCGTCGCAATCTCGTGCGTTTCGCCGATATTCCCGACGTCATGAAGAAGGCCGTCCTCGCCATCGAGGACGACCGCTTCTATCAGCACGGCGGCGTCGACTTCATCGGAATCTTCCGCGCGGGCCTCGCAAACTTCACGCGCGGCGGCTCGTCGCAGGGTGCGAGTACGATCACCATGCAGGTGGCACGTAACTTCTTCCTGTCCAGCGAGAAGACGTACACGCGCAAGATTTACGAAGCGCTGCTCGCCTACAAGATCGAATCGCGCCTGACCAAGGATCAGATTCTCGAGCTGTACATGAATCAGATCTACCTCGGAGAGCGTGCCTACGGCTTCGCCAGCGCGGCACGCGTCTATTTCGGCAAGGATCTGAAGGACATCACGCTCGCCGAAGCCGCCATGCTTGCCGGGTTGCCGAAAGCGCCGTCGGCCTATAACCCGATCGTCAATTACAAGCGTGCGCGCGTGCGTCAGGAATACATCCTGAAGCGCATGTACGACCTCGGATATGCATCCAAGGCCGAATACGATCAGGCAATCGCGCAGGAGCTGGTGGTGCGCGGGCTGGGTAGCGAATTCAGCGTGCACGCCGGGTATGTGGCGGAAATGGTGCGTCAACTGCTCTACGCGCAGTTCAAGGACGAGATCTACACGCGCGGCTTCAACGTCTACACCACCATCAACTCGGCGGATCAGGAAGCGGCGTACGAAGCGCTGCGTGCGGGCGTCATGGCGTACGAGTTGCGCCACGGCTATCGCGGCCCCGAAGCCAACATCGATCTGCCGGACGGCAAGGACGAGCGCGAACAGCTGATCGACGACACGCTGGTCGAGCATCCGGACAGCGGCGACATGGTCGCGGCCGTGGTGCTCGCCGCATCGCCCCAGCAAGTGAAAGCCGTGCTTCTGAATGGCGACGACGTCACCGTGACGGGCGACGGACTGCGATTCGCGGCCGCTGGGTTGAGCGCTAAAGCGCAGCCGAAACAGCGGATTCGTCCGGGCTCGGTCATTCGCGTGACGAAGGATGCGAAGGACAATTGGCGCATCGTGCAGATGCCGGACATCGAAGCGGCCTTCGTGTCGCTCGACCCGCAAAACGGCGCCATCCGCTCGCTGGTCGGCGGATTCGACTTCAACCGCAACAAGTTCAACCACGTGACGCAGGCATGGCGTCAGCCAGGGTCGAGCTTCAAGCCGTTCATTTACTCGGCCGCGCTGGAAAAAGGCTTTGCGCCAGCGACCATCATCAACGACGGTCCGCTGTACTTCTCGGCAGCACAGACCGGCGGACAACCGTGGGAACCCAAGAACTACGGTGGCGGCTTCGACGGACCGGAACCGATGCGCGTGGCGCTGATGCGCTCCCGCAACCTCGTGTCGATCCGCATTCTGCAAAGCATCACGCCAGCCTATGCCCAGAAGTTCATCGGGCGCTTCGGCTTCGAAGCGGACAAGCATCCGGCTTATCTGCCGATGGCGCTGGGCGCGGGCATGGTGACACCGCTGCAAATGGCAAGCGGTTTTGCCGTGTTCGCCAACGGCGGCTTCCGCGTCAATCCATTCATCGTGGCCCGCATCACCGATTCGAAAGGCAACGTGATCATGGAAGAGAAGCCGATCGCGGCAGGCGACGAGTCGATTCGTGCCATTCCGGCGCGTAACGCCTTCATCATGAATTCGATGTTGCACGACGTGGCGACGCGCGGCACCGCGGCAAAGACCAATGCACTCAAGCGCAGCGATCTCGCGGGCAAGACGGGCACGACGAACGATTCGCACGATGCATGGTTCGCCGGGTATCAGTCTCAGTTGGTGGGTGTTGCCTGGATCGGTTTCGATCAGCCGCGCAATCTGGGCGATCGTGAAACCGGTGGCGGTCTGGCGTTGCCGATCTGGATCGACTACATGTCGAAGGCGCTGCGTGGGGTGCCGGAGTCCACTCGCGCGATGCCGCCAGGCGTCATTCAGGCAAATGGCGATTACTACTACGACGACTATCCGCCGGGACGCGCCGTCAGCACCGTAGGCCTGAGTGCCGAGACGGCACCGGACGGCTCGGCAGCCCCGGGTCCGTCGACGGGTGCCCTGCCCGGCCAGATGCCTGCACAACCGGGGGCAATGCCAGCACCCGCGCCCGCCCCGGTCGACCGCCAGGAGCGTCAGCGCATCCTGGATATGTTCAACAGCAAGCCCTGACGAACTCAGGGATGACGGGACCTTCGATCACCGCAGCCCATGGAGCTGCGGTGATCTGAAGCCCCCCGTGATCGGCAGGCGCCCGCAATTCCGCAGTTACAGAGAAGTACCTCAGCGAAAGACCCGAAAAGCGATCAGACCGGCTGAAGCGTGACGGACTCTCCAGCCTGTTGCGACGCGAAGCGCGACAAGGCTTCGAACAACTCGGAATCGTCGCGCGTGTCGCGCCACTTGTCGCCCTTCAGGCGGAAGTGGAAACCGCCCGAGCGTGCGGCAATCCAGATCTCGCTCATCGGCGTCTGGACATTGACGATGATCTTGCTGCCATCGTCGAATTCGAGCGTCAGGACATTCCCCGTACGTTCGCAATCGATATCCACATCGCTGTCGTCGACCACCGCCTCGACCGCCGCCTCGACCTGCGTCAGCACTGCCTCGGCGAGCGCCAGGAATTCACTTTCCGTCATGCTAAACTCCACGGTTTGCGTCATCGTTAGCATGCCGCACCACGCGGCGATACCCCCATGACTGCACCTATTCGAACCTGCGCGATTGTAGCGTCGATTGCTCTGTTGAGCGCATTGGCCGGCTGCGGCCAGGCCGGCCCGCTCTACTATCCCGCCAAACCGGTGAAACCGACGCCGCCGCCGGGCGCCCCATTGCCGACGCCGCCGCTCGTGCCCACGCCTGAGCGCGGGCCGTCCGTCGATGTGCCGCCGGCCGCCTCGCGCCCCGCAGCAAAGCCGGAATAAGCGTAAATTAGCCGATGTTGGCCGAATTCCGACGGGTTTTCCCTCGACATTCGGGGCACATCGCATTCGGCCCGTCCAGCGGCCCCTTGTTTTTCCCGTTGATTACCGAGCACCTCCGATGTCCGACGCCATCTTCTCCTACCGCGACGACGTACTTCACGCCGAAGGCGTAGCGCTGCCCGCCCTCGCCGAGCGCTTCGGCACGCCGCTGTACGTCTACTCGAAGGCGGCTCTGACGAACGCCTATCAGGCCTATGCCAAGGCCTGCGAAGGCCGTAACGCCGCAGTTCACTACGCCGCCAAAGCCAATTCGAACCTTGCGGTCCTCGGCGTATTTGCCAATTTGGGCGCGGGCTTCGACATTGTTTCGGCGGGTGAGCTGGCACGCGTCATCGCCGCAGGCGGAGATCCGAAGCGCGCCGTGTTTTCCGGCGTCGGCAAGCATGCAGACGAAATGCGTTTCGCCCTGGAAAAGGATGTGTTCTGCTTCAACGTGGAATCGCGTCCGGAACTGGATCGCCTGAACGCGGTGGCCGGGCAAGTCGGCAAGCGGGCGCGCGTGTCGTTGCGCGTGAACCCGAACGTCGACGCAAAGACGCACCCATACATCTCCACGGGCCTGCGCGGCAACAAGTTCGGCGTAGCGTATGAAGAAGCCTTCGACGCCTACCGCGCGGCCGCGGCCATGCCCAATCTCGAAGTCGTCGGCATCGACTGCCACATCGGCTCACAGATCACCGAAATCTCGCCGTACCTTGACGCGACCGACAAGGTGCTCGATCTCGTCGAAAAGCTTGAAGCGGCTGGCATTTCGCTGCATCACATCGACGTTGGTGGCGGCCTGGGCATCACCTATACCGACGAAACGCCGCCGGACATCACGGCGTTCGCCACGACGCTGCTCGACCATATCGCCAAGCGTGGCCACGGCCATCGTCAGGTGCTGTTCGAACCGGGCCGCTCGTTGGTCGGCAACGCCGGCGTGCTGCTCACGCGCGTGGAATTCCTCAAGCATGGCGAGACGAAGAACTTCGCCATCGTCGATGCCGCGATGAACGATCTGGCCCGCCCGGCCATGTACGAGGCGTATCACGGGATCGATCCGGTGGTGCGTCGCGCCGGGGATACCGCGACGTTCGACGTCGTCGGTCCGGTCTGCGAGAGTGGCGATTGGCTCGGCCGTGATCGTGGGTTGGCGATCGACGCTGGCGACCTGCTCGCCATTCGTTCCGCCGGGGCCTATGGGTTCACAATGAGCTCGAACTACAACACGCGTCCGCGCGCCGCCGAAGTCATGGTCGACGGCAATGAAGCCTATCTCGTGCGCGAACGCGAGACGGTCGAATCGCTGTTTGCCGGCGAACGGCTCCTTCCGGTCTGATCCTCGCGATCTGCCGGATACACCACATCCCCGCCTAAGACTGCCGCCGCAACGGCCTGCGCAGCGCCCAGATCACACGGGCGCCCAGCAGGCCCGTCACCACGATCGCGTAGATCAGCGGCTCGGCAAGATCGTTCTTGCCCGCCTTCATCCACCAGTAGTGCAGGATCGAAAGCACTGCTATCGCATAAATCGCGCGATGCAGCCGCTGCCAGCGCCGCCCGCCCAGACGACGCATTACCGCGTGCGGTGACGTTATCGCGAGCAACGTTATCAGGACAAACGCCACAAATCCCACCGTGATGAAGGGCCGTTTGCCCGTCACGTCGCGCAAAATGCTGGCCCAGTCGAACCATTGGTCTAGCCAGAAATACGTTGCGAAATGCAAGGCGGCGTAGAAGCACGCGAATAGCCCGAGCATGCGACGAAATCTCAGCAGCCACGACATGCCTGTCACGCGTCGCACCGGCGTGACGGCGAGGGTGATGCAGAGCATCACGAGCGTCCACGTCCCAGTCGAACGCGTGATGAATTCGACCGGATTTGCGCCTAGCTGGTCTGTCAGTCCGTAGACCACGAGCCGTAACAGCGGCGCAAGCGCGAGCAGGAAGACGACGACCTTGGCCCACGGCACCCACCGATTCGGACGGTTCGCTGAACGACTGCCGTTGCGGGCTTTCGGCATCGGGGCAACGTTGCCGGGTGTCGACGTAGAAGGCAATCGAGAAGGGGATGGCAGCACGGCGCGTCGACTCAGAAGAATTTACGTAAATCCATGCCCTGATACAGGCTGGCGACTTGATCGGCGTACCCGTTGAACATCAGCGTCTTGCGCTTGGGCGTGAAGATGCCGCCCTCGCCGATACGGCGCTCCGTCGCCTGACTCCAGCGCGGGTGATCGACCTCGGGATTCACGTTCGAATAAAAGCCGTATTCGTTCGACGCCGCGCGATTCCAGCTCGTCTGCGGCATCTTCTCGACGAAACGGATCTTCACGATGGACTTGGCGCTCTTGAATCCGTACTTCCACGGCACCACCATGCGCACCGGCGCGCCGTTCTGATTCGGCAGCACTTCGCCGTACAGGCCGAACGTCAACAGCGAGAGCGGATGCATCGCCTCGTCCATACGTAACCCCTCCACGTACGGCCAGCTCAGTACCGGATATGACAGTCCCGGCATTTGCTTCGGATCGGCCAGCGTCACGAACTCCACATACCGGGCGTTGCCTGTCGGCTGCACCTGCTTGATGAGCGCTGAGAGCGAGTAGCCGACCCACGGAATCACCATCGACCAGCCCTCGACGCAGCGCATCCGATAGACGCGCTCTTCGAGCGGTGCGAGTTTCAGCAACGCATCGAGATCGTAGATCTTCGGCTGCTTGACCTCGCCCTCGATGGCCACCTGCCAGGGACGTGGTTTCAGTGTGCCGGCACGACGTGCCGGATCGGACTTGTCGGTGCCGAATTCGTAGAAGTTGTTGTAGGTGGTGACGTCCTTGATATCGGTCGGCTTGTCGGTCACGACGTACTGCGCGTTGCGCGTCGCCGCCAGCCTGGCCAGCCCGGTGCCGGGACTGTCGGCCGCGAAGGCTGCACCGGACGGAAGCAAACCGAGTGCCGCACCGCCCATCCCAGTCAAGCCAATGCCGGACGCCTGCAAGAAGCGCCGCCGACCTGTTGCCACTTCCCGCGGCGTGATGCTGCTCGCCGGGATATCTGCCCCGCGCAGACGCGCTTTGCTCGTACTCATGATGCCTGCCTCCCGAACGTATCCGAGTTGTCTCCACCGACCGACGTGCCCGCCCAGTTGCGGTCTACGCGCCGCCCAATTGTCACCTATAGGAGATGTGACCGACATCCAAAGAGTGCTGTTCCCTGCGTTGCGTTGTGAAAAATCACATATCAAGATGAAAAAAGCCGCCTGCACGTGAGTGAGGCGGCTTTTCAAACGCGATGGCCATGCGGTCGCCCCTCGGTGACAGGGGCATCGCGATGTCAGAGCTGTCCGTAACTATGCAGCCCGGAGAGGAACATGTTCACGCCGAGGAAGGCAAACGTCGTGATCAGCAGGCCCGTCAGCGACCACCATGCCGCCACCACACCGCGCAGCCCCTTCATCAGGCGCATGTGCAGCCAGGCCGCGTAGTTCAACCAGACGATCAGTGCCCAGGTCTCCTTCGGATCCCAGCTCCAGTAGCCGCCCCAGGCATCCGCCGCCCACAGCGCCCCGAGAATCGTGGCGATCGTGAAAAACGCGAAACCCACGGCAATCGCCTTGTACATCACGTCGTCGAGCAATTCGAGCGACGGCAGGCGCGACGAGAAGAATCCGCTGTCGAGCGGCTTGCCATTAGCAGCCAGACGCTTGTTCTCCCCCGACTTGAGCAAGTAGGCCACCGCCACCATTGCTGCGAGGGCGAACGTGCCGTAGCCGATGAAGTTCGCGGGCACGTGAATCTTCATCCACCAGCTTTGCAGCGCAGGCACCAGCGGCTGAATTTCGTAGGCGCTACGCGCCACGCTGTACCAGAGGTTGAAACCGACCGCAGCACTGATCACGAGCAGCACGAACGGGCCGAGCGAGCGCGTCTCGTAGCGCTGCTCGTAGTACAGATAGAACAGCGACGTAATCAGGCAGAACAGAACAAAGACTTCGTACAGATTCGAGATCGGAATATGGCCGACGTCTGCGCCCACCAGATAGGACTCGTACCAGCGCACCATCATGCCGGTGAAGCCGAGCAGCACGGCCGCCCAGCACAGCGAAGAACCGACGCTCGCCCCAAACGGCGAGCGGGCAAGGAGACCGCCCCAGTAGAAGAGCGTCGACAGGAAGAACAGCGCGCTCATCCACAAAATGGCGGACTGGCTCGACAGGAAGTATTTGAGGAAGAACGCCTGATCGGCCCGCGCCAGATCGTGGTGATACATCCCGATGCCAGAGAGCGCGAGAATCGCGATCCCTGCCATCAGCCAGCGCACCGAACGCCAGTGCCAGCCGAGCAGGGCAAACGTCGGGACGGAGAGCACCAGAATCGTATGCTCGTAATAGTCCATGAAGTGGCCATAACGGTTGAGCGCGAAGCCCGCGCCCATCGCCAGCGCCAGCGCGAATAACCAGTCGCCGATGCTGCGACGGCGCAGCCACGAGACCTCTGAATAGCCTTGGGATAACTCCATCTGTCTCACCTTCATCGTTTTGTGACGATCTCGTTCATCTCCGCCTTCGTGCGGGCGAATTCCTTTTCGAAATCCAGGGTGCGACGCGTCGTCGACACTGCCATCAATACCGAACTGCCACCTTCCGGCGTGTCCTTGACCCACAGCCACAGACGCCGCTCGCGCACGTAGAACATCGAGAAGATGCCTAGCACCAGCAGCAAGCTGCCAAGATACACGATCTTCTTGCCCGGCGAGCGCGTGAGCTGGAAGACGCTCGCCTGGATCTGCTCGAACGAATCGAGTTGCAGGAACACCGGAGCGTCGTACAGGAAATTGTCGGACAGCGCGTTAGTGGCCGTGTGCACGAAGCGCTCGGTCTCCGGCGACGGCACCGCCGCCGGCTGCCCCGCTTGCTCGCGCGCGACCTGCCACAGTTGCCAGATCGTGCCGTCCAGAATGCGACGGAACATGTCGGCCGCACTCGACTGCTGTTCTTGCGGCACCTTCTCATTCACGAACTCGGCAATTGCCTGCAAACCGCCCGTCGCGTGGCCATTCTTGCTCGCGGGCATCGCACCGGCGAAGAGGTCGAGTTCGCGCTTGGCGCTTTCCTGCAATTGCCCGCGCAACTCGGCTGACGTCTGCGACGGCAGCGATTGCATCGCAAACCGGCGAGCCGCTTCGGTCCGCGCACCGTCGTCCTGAAGCGCCGCACGCAGCAACATCCACTGCTTCACGGAGCCATCGGCATCCGCCGGAATGCGCAGGTACTGGAACGGGCCGTCCGGCGTGTCGCGCACGCCCGTCATGAACACACGCTCGCCGTCTTCCACCAGAATCGGCAGCATGTAGTTGCGGTACTCCTTGGCCTGACCGCTGCGGTCGCGCACCTTGTATTGCACCGACGGACCGACGTTTCGCAGATCCTTGCCCACGTCGGTTCGCGCACCGGAACCCAGTTGCGCCCCCAGTTCGTCACGCAACGATTTACGGGCGACGCCGCGCACGTCGCGCTCGCCGCCACCGTTGCTGATGTTCTCGACGTTGATGGCGCGGAAGTCGCTGAACTCGACGGTGTAGGCGTCCTTACCTGCAGCGCCGCCGCGCAACTGGGTCGAGCCGCCGATGTCGCCGGAGAACGCGAACGGACGATCGGTCGCGCCGCGCATCGGGTAGCCGGTCAGCTTCAACTTGCTGCCGCCATCCTCAAAGCTCGACTGGTAGATCGCCACGCCCTTGTAGATGAACGGTTCGTTGACCTTGACCGTCGCGTCCATCGACTTGCCGGTTTCGGGGTCCGTCACCACGATGTCGCTGGCGAACAGCTTCGGCATGCCCGTCGAGTAATAGTCGACGTGGAATTTCTTCAGTTCGATGGAGAACGGCAGATCCTGCACGACCGAGCCGTCCTGAAAATTCAGAATTGCCGTGGTGGATTTACCGCCTTCCGGTACGAATGCGTAGCCGCGAAACGCGGGGTTGTTCGCCGACAAACGATGATTCTCGGGAATCTGTGCGATGACGGCATTGCCTTGCAGCGGCGACTTGCCGAACAGCGCCATCTGGACGCGAATCAGCAGGTCGCTGTCGACCAGACCACCCAGACAGATGATTACGATGGCGCTGTGCGCAAAGATGTAGCCGATCTTGTTGATGGCGCCGACCTTGGCGGCCACCAGCGTCGCCCCTTCGCGCTCGCGCACGACGAAGCGGTAACCGCGATGTCCGAGATAGCCCGTTACACGCTTGAGCAGATCCGTGCGCGAGAGGGGACCGGCGTACTCGGCCTTGTGACCGAACGCGCGCAAACTCCCTTCGCGCACGTGATCGCGCCAGCTGCGGATATCCGCGATCATCTTCGGCGCATTGCGCACGATGCACAGCGTCGTGGACGCCATCAGGAAAAAGAGGATCAGCAGGAACCACCACGAGCTGTACACCGTGTACAGGCCGAGCGAGCGGAAAACGTCGGCCCAGAACGGACCGAACTGGTTGACGTAATTGGGGTAAGGGTCGCCCTGCTTGAGCACGGTGCCGACGATGCTGGCAATCGCGAGCACAGTCAGCAGACTGATGGCGAAACGCATCGAACTGACAAGCTCGACGCCATCGCGCACCCAGCGCTGCGCTCCCTTGATCTGCATACCCGAGGTACTGATGCTCATCCTGTTTCCGACAACAAAAAAGGGCGGGGACGCGTATCTCACGCGCCCGCCACCCTGTGTATGCTAAACCAGTTACCCCCGGTCGCTCTGCGGCACCGTAGCGGGTTTCGTTATAAGTCAGCGAATATACCCTGACGTTCACATGATGTCAGGGCAGGGCTCCCGATCATCACGCTTAGCGCAGACCGGCCACGTAATCGGAGACGGCCTTGATTTCCTTATCCGACAGGCGTCCGCCGATCGTATGCATCGGCGCGTTGTTGCCGCGCGTCTCGTTACGGAACGCGATGAGTTGTGCCTCGGTGTATTCCGCCCATTGCCCGGACAGGCGTGGGTATTGCGACGGCATACCGGCACCGGTCGGGCCGTGGCATGACGCGCACGCCGGCACGCCCTTCTCCGCGATACCGCCACGATAGATCTTCTCGCCGAGCGGCACGGTGTCCTTGTTGCGGGCGACGCCCGGTTTCTCGGTCTGTGAGGCGAAGTAAGCGGACACGTTGCGCATGTCCTGCTCGTTCAATGCCGCGACCATGCCGGCCATAATGGGGTTGTTGCGTGCCGGGGTCTTGCCGGGCTGCGCCTTGAAGTCGACGAGCTGCTTGTAGAGATATTCGGCATGCTGACCGGCCAGCTTCGGATAAGCGCCGCCGGGGCTATTGCCATCTGCCGCGTGGCAGGCCGCACACACCTGCGTGGCGATGGCCTGTCCCCGAGCCAGGTCGGGTTTTGCGGGCGTCTGAGGCTCGGCGGCTTGTGTTGCACCGCTCAGAAGAATGCATGCCAGCGCCAACGGTGTTGCAGCGAGAGACTTCCACACTCCTCGGTTCATTCGCACACCTTATATCTGTTTTGTCGGGAAATCGGTCGTTCGAACTCACCGTCCGACGCCGCGTTTCTCCTCCAACCTCACGGCGCGCGAGACGTTCGGGCAAGCCTTGGCAAGGCCAAGGTTAACTTTCATATTGTACAATAAAGACTTTCCCCGGCTTTAGGGGATTTCCATGTAGAAGGCCGCAGAACGGGGCTTCCCGGCCTGTCGCCGGTGAGTGTTCAACCCACCGTCTTGCGTGCCTGCGCCCGCGTTGCAGCCCGATTCCAGTGGCTGCGGCGCTCCCCGGTTTCCGTCATGTCCCTACTTCATCAAGCCCGCTTCTTTACGACCGTCAATCATCTGCGCGACCTGCCGCCTACGGCCGTGCCCGAGGTCGCCTTCGCGGGTCGCTCGAACGCGGGCAAATCCAGCGCGCTCAACATCCTCTGCAATCAGAAGCGGCTGGCCTTCTCGAGCAAGACGCCGGGCCGCACGCAGCACATCAACTATTTCGAGATCGCCCACCTCGAACACCTTTACGGCTACCTCGTCGATCTGCCGGGGTACGGCTATGCCGAGGTTGGTGGCGGTGTGAAGGTGCACTGGCAACAGCTCCTTGGCGACTACCTCGTCCAGCGTCCGCAATTGCGCGGCCTCGTGCTGGTGATGGACTCGCGCCGCCCGTTCACGGACCTCGATTGCGAACTGATCGACTGGTTCATGCCGACCGGACGTCCGATCCATGCCCTGCTGACGAAAGCCGACAAGCTGACGCGTCAGGAAGCCACGAACGTGTTGCGAGAGACTCAGAAACGTTTGTCCGCACTGCCGCGCACCGATGGGCTGCCGTCCGATGATCCGACGATTGCGCCGCAATTCACGGCACAGCTTTTCTCGTCGCTCAAGCGCACCGGCGTCGACGCGGCGCAGCGCATGCTCGAAGACTGGCTCGCCATTCCGGCGCGCGAGAAGGCCAAAAAGTAAACGCCGGTCCGCGGACCGCACGCGGGTCCAGTTTCCAAAGGTAGACGTTCGGCACCCCGGCCGTGCGCGACAAATCGTCGCGGCGCAGGCGTGCGGGTGACCGACGTTTAGAGATCGTCACAGGGAAATCGATGGGGTCGACGCGGCGAGCCGCCGTATCGGCCAAACGGATGATGTCTGCGTGAACTCACCGGAAAGCGAGACGATCCGGGAGGTTGCCGTGCCGTTATGACACGATTCGAGCGCACATAAAAAAACCGCCGTGTAGGCACGGCGGGTTTAAATAAGCCTTATCGTAGAACGACAGGCGCCCGCTCAGGGAGGAGAAGCGGGGGACGTCACACGCAGTGCGAACATCCGGTTGGTATGATATACCATGCGTTCGAAAGTTTCCCGGCAAGCGCCCTTTTTTGCGCGCCTTCCCTCTTACGGAATCGTTGAGCCAGTCGCAACGACAGCACCGTTTTCGGGACACGTCAAAACGTCCGATTCACGGGAATTTCCGACGCGCCATTCTTCGTCCAAAGGACCGATCGCATGAGTTCCTACCCCCTGCTTCGTCCGCGCCGCATGCGACGCGATGACTTCTCGCGCCGTCTGATGCGCGAAAACCGCCTGACTTGCGACGACCTCATCTACCCGGTGTTCGTGCTCGAAGGTGAGAAACGCCGCGAGGCAGTCGATTCGATGCCCGGCGTCGAACGAGTTTCCGTCGATGAATTGATGCGTGTGGCCGACACCTGCGTCACGCTTGGCGTCCCAGTCATTGCCCTGTTCCCGAACATCGAAGCCTCGCTCAAGACGCCGGACGGCATCGAGGCGACCAACCCCGACGGCCTGATCCCGCGCGCGGTGCGCGAGCTCAAGCGCAACTTCCCCGATCTCGGCGTCCTGACTGATGTCGCGCTTGATCCGTACACCAGCCACGGACAGGACGGCGTGCTCGATGAGAACGGCTACGTCATCAACGACGTGACGACGGACCTGCTCGTGAAGCAAGCGCTCACGCAGGCGGAAGCGGGCGTGGATATCGTTGCCCCTTCGGACATGATGGACGGCCGCATTGGCGCCGTGCGCGAAGCCCTGGAAGCCGGTGGCTATATCCATACGCGGATCATGGCTTATGCGGCCAAGTACGCATCGGCGTTCTATGGCCCCTTCCGGGACGCCGTGGGCTCGGCCGCGAACCTCGGCAAAAGCAACAAGATGACCTACCAGATGGACCCGGCCAACTCGGACGAAGCGATCCGCGAAGTGGCGCTCGACATCGAGGAAGGTGCCGACATGGTGATGGTCAAGCCCGGCATGCCATATCTCGACATCGTGCGCCGCGTGAAGGACGAGTTCCGTTTCCCCACATACGCCTATCAGGTCAGTGGCGAATACGCGATGCTCAAGGCCGCCGCACAGAACGGCTGGCTCGATCACGACAAGGTCATGATGGAATCGCTGCTGGCCTTCAAACGAGCCGGTGCGGACGGCATTCTGACGTACTTCGCACTCGACGCAGCACGCCTGCTTCGCGCGCAGGCGTAAGGCATTTCGCTGGGCGCTAGTCGCGTCGGATCGATTCGGGTCGGTGCCTCAGGCAGCCGGCCCGAATGCTTTTTCGAGGCTTCGCAAGAACAGATCGGCTGACTGCGCGCCGATCACGCGCGTTCCGGTGACTTCCTTGCCAGTGCCATCAAAGAAGATAATGCCGGGTGGCCCGAACAATCCGAAGCGCTTGAGTAGCGCCTGATCGTCTGCATTGTTGGCCGTGACGTCAGCCTGAACGAGCACCACTTGATCGAGACGGGCTTTCACGCGCGGATCCGTAAAAACGAAACGTTCCATCTCCTTGCAACTGATGCACCAGTCCGCATAGAAGTCGAACATCACCGGACGCCCGGCGCTCGCCACCACCTGATCCAGCTCCGCCACACTACGAACGCGCTGGAATTTCACGCCTTCTACAGCGGGCGCGCCAGCATTGGCACTGCCCGACGCCACGGTCGACAGGCCCGCCAGCGGCGCTAACGGATCACGCGCTCCGGCGGCCGCACCAACGAGCGCTACGGCCCCCAACAGGGCCACGGCAACGCCGAGGCCTTTCAAAAGACGTCGCGCACCGCTAACCCCATCGGGCAAATTGTCGAACACGCGCATAAACGTGGCGGCGACCAGCAGGAGAACGCCCGCGCCGAGAAGCAAAACCGGCGGCGACAACAGGGGACGAACGATCCACAGCGCAACCCCGAGCAGCAGGAAACCAAAGAAACGCTTCACGCCGTCCATCCATGCGCCCGCGCGAGGCAGCAACGTGCCCCCGCCACCGGCAAGGATCACAAGCGGTAGTCCCATCCCCAGCGACAGCGCAAAGAGTGTCGCACCACCGAAAACGGCATCCCCGGTTTTGGCGATGAACGCCAACGCTGCTGCCAGGGGGGCCGTCACGCAGGGACTGACGATCAGCCCGGACAGCACCCCCATCGTTGCCGCACCGACCCACTGCCCCGACTGCTGCTTGCGCGCGGCATTATCGATCCGGTCGCGCAGCGCGGCAGGCAACTGGATCTCGTACATCCCAAACATCGAAAGGGACAAGACCACCATTAGCAACGCGAACAGGGCAAGCACCCAGGGGGCCTGCAAGAAGGCAATCAGGCCCTGCCCGAGCAGTCCGGCGGCCACACCAATGACGGTGTTCACAATGGCCATACCGAGGACGTACGCGATGGCCAGACGCACTGCCTTCCCACGACTGGCTTCCTGTCCCGCGACGATCGACAGGAGGATTGGGACCATCGGCAAAACGCACGGGGTGAAGGCGAGCCCGAGGCCTAGCACGAAGAAAATCCCCAAAGCCAATGCAAAGCTGCCGCCCGAGAGAATCCGTTCCGCCTCGTTGTAGTCGTTGCGCGCGGACAGCCATCCGCCTGCTGAGCCACCGGTGGGGGAGACGACGGAAGCACTTCCGGCCCCCTGCGCACCACCGCCCAGCAATGCCTGAGTCGCCGGGCCGACAGAGGAACCGGCGCTGGAAGCGCCACCACCGCCATTGCCAACCGCCGCGGCGGAAATCTTCAGCGGTTTGTCCATCGGCGGATAGCACAGGCCTTTGTCTGCGCATCCCTGCATCGTGACGTTCAGCGTAAACGGCCTGCTCGCCTGATCGACCGGAATCCGGACATCGATCGGCTCGTGATACACCTCCATGTCCTTACCGAAGGTGTCGTCGTGCTTGACCTCGCCTTTCGGAAACACCGGCGTACCGAGTTTGACGGCGGGGTTATCCGCGGCGAAGGCGAACCGTTCACGATAGAGGTAGTACCCCTTCGCAACGTCGAAACGCAGCACCACGACCCCGGGCTGTTCCGATTTCGACGCCTTGAAGGCGACGTCAGGGTCGAGGAAGTCGTCCGCTGCATGGGCACGGCCCACGCCCAACGTCAGCATGATCGCCAGCATGGTCAGCGCAAGTATCCAGAGTCGCTGGACACGATTCGGCATCGTTGCTCCCCGGGTGCCGCCAGAACCCGCTAATCCCGGCCCGACCAACGTCGTTACATCAAACATGCAGTTCCCCCCGCGTTTCTTCCTCGACCCATCGCGCGTAAGCCGGCAGTGCCGCCGTGGCAGGCCACGCCACAATCTCCGGGACGTCGTATGGATGGTGTTCTTTGATGTACTGCTCCAGCGCACCATAACGCGCGGCAGTCGTCTTGATCATGAGCGGCACTTCCACGCTCGTCTCACGCTTGCCCTGCCAGCGATAACTCGATCGCACCGGCGCCATTTGTTGCACGCAGGCCGCCAGACGTCCGGCAAGCATGCCGTCGATGGCGACTTCTGCGCTGGCCTCGTCAGGAAATGTCGTCATGACGATGAGAAGGGCGTCCATGGTGTGCTGTAGACCGTTCAAGCATGAGAGGTGTTCACTGTACACCGACACCGGTAAAGATGTGTGCGGCGACAACGATTTCCGGACTGGTGCTGATGCCTGCTCGGACGATGCCCAAAACAAAAAAAGCCAGGTCAATGACCTGGCTTCTTTCTACGGCTGACGGTCTTCAAAAGACCGTTGCGCGAATCGCTTACTCAGCGACTTCCGGCGCTTCCGTGTCGACTTCCGGACGATCCAGCAGTTCGACGAAAGCCATCGGAGCGTTGTCACCCACGCGGAAACCCATCTTGAGGATACGCAGGTAGCCGCCCGGACGGTTGGCAAAACGCGGGCCGAGTTCGTTGAACAGCTTCGTGACCATTTCACGATCGCGCAGGCGGTTGAACGCCAGACGACGGTTAGCGACGGAGTCCTTCTTGCCCAGCGTGATGAGGGGCTCGACGACCTTACGCAGTTCCTTGGCCTTCGGCAGCGTGGTCTTGATGGCTTCGTGCTGGAGCAGCGAATTCGACATGTTACGCAGCATGGCCAGACGGTGGCTGCTGGTACGATTCAGTTTACGCAAACCATGACGGTGACGCATTTTTACTTTCCTTTAAACAGAGTTTTCGACCAAGCTCTTCTATCGGTGGCAACCACCGCGGGCCGGTACCTTCGCAATCGGCCGTATCGGACATGCCGACGTGCCGCACTTACGTAGCAACACGGCCGCCCGAAGGCGGCCATGTCGTTACATTACTTCTCGAGACCGGCCGGCGGCCAGTTTTCGAGCTTCATGCCGAGCGTGAGACCACGCGAGGCAAGCACTTCCTTGATCTCGTTGAGCGACTTGCGACCCAGGTTCGGGGTCTTGAGCAATTCGTTCTCGGTACGCTGGATCAGGTCGCCGATGTAGTAGATGTTTTCGGCCTTCAGGCAGTTGGCCGAACGCACCGTCAACTCGAGATCGTCCACCGGACGCAGCAGGATCGGATCGATCTGCGGCGCACGCGACGGCGCTTCGCTGGCAGCTTCCGTGCCTTCCAGCGCAGCGAACACCGACAGTTGGTCGACGAGGATGCGAGCCGATTGACGGATCGCTTCTTCCGGCGACACCACACCGTTGGTTTCGATGTTCATCACGAGCTTGTCCAGGTCCGTACGCTGTTCCACGCGGGCCGATTCGACCGCGTAGCTCACACGCTTGACCGGCGAGAACGAGGCGTCGAGGACGATACGGCCGATAACCTTGGCCGATTCGTCGCCATAACGGCGCACGTTACCCGGGACATAACCACGACCCTTTTCGATCTTGATCTGAACGTCGAGCTTGCCGCCCTTCGCCAGATGCGCGATCACGTGATCGGGGTTGATCAGTTCCACATCATGCGGCACTTCGATATCCGAAGCGCGCACCACACCTTCACCATCCTTGCGCAGCGTAACGGTGACTTCGTCACGGTTATGCAGCTTGAACACGACACCCTTGAGGTTCAACAGGAAGTTGACGACATCTTCCTGGACACCATCGATGGTGGAATATTCATGCACAACGCCGGCGATCGTCACTTCGGTCGGCGCATAGCCCACCATCGACGACAACAGCACGCGGCGAAGCGCGTTGCCCAAGGTGTGGCCGTAGCCACGTTCGAACGGCTCCATCACGACTTTGGCGTGATGCTCGCCGACCGGCTCAACCGCAATAATCTTGGGCTTCAACAAACTGGTTTGCATAGGTTTCCTTTTCAATACCCTCGGCTCGTTACACCGATAAGGCTGATGGGTGACAACCTGCACGGAACGCAAAACGCGCCGTGAGGCGCGTCAAGCATCATACGGATTAACGCGAATACAATTCGACGATCAGGCTTTCGTTGATGTCGCCCGCGATATCGCTACGTTCCGGCAGTGCCTTGAAAGTGCCTTCCATCTTCTTGGCGTCAACCGAAACCCAGATCGGGAAACCGACTTGCTCAGCCAGCGTCAGCGCTTCTTGAATACGCACTTGCTTCTTGGCCTTTTCGCGAATGCTGATCACGTCGCCGGCCTTGACCTTGATCGACGGGATGTTCGAAACGACACCGTTCACCACGATGGCCTTGTGGCCAACGAGTTGGCGCGCTTCAGCGCGCGTCGAACCAAAGCCCATGCGGTACACGACGTTGTCCAGGCGCGACTCGAGCAATTGCAGCAGGTTTTCACCCGTGTTGCCCTTGACGCGGTCGGCTTCCGCGAAATAACGACGGAACTGACGCTCAAGCACGCCGTAAATACGCTTAACCTTCTGCTTTTCGCGCAGTTGGTTGCCGTAGTCCGACGTACGAGCACCCGACGTGCGACCATGCTGACCCGGCTTGCTATCCAGCTTGCACTTGTCGGCGAGCGAGCGACGCGCGCTCTTCAGGAAGAGGTCAGTACCTTCACGACGGGAGAGTTTGGCCTTCGGGCCGATATAACGTGCCACGGTTGTTCCTTTATCTCAAAATTTGACGCAGCGAACTTTGTCCACTACGCAAGTCCGGTACCAATGTACCGGACGGTGGTCTTAGAAATTACTACGCGCACGGCCGAAACCGTGCGCGAACCCGCGATTATAGCAGGATTTTCTGAAGCGTCTTAGATGCGACGACGCTTCGGCGGGCGGCAGCCGTTGTGCGGGACCGGCGTCACGTCCGAGATGGCCGTGATCTTGATACCCAGCGCATTCAGCGCACGAACCGCGGATTCGCGACCCGGGCCCGGGCCCTTGATGCGAACTTCGAGGTTCTTCACGCCGTATTCCAGTGCCACGCGGCCAGCCGACTCAGCAGCAACCTGGGCAGCGAACGGGGTCGACTTACGCGAACCCTTGAAGCCCTGGCCACCCGACGTCGCCCATGCCAGCGCATTGCCCTGACGATCGGTGATCGTGATGATGGTGTTGTTGAACGAAGCGTGGACGTGCACGACGCCTTCGGCAACGCTCTTCTTGACCTTCTTGCGAACGCGCTGCGAAGCGGCGTTGTTCTGTTGCTTAGCCATGAGTTCCTATCCTCTGGTTACTTCTTCAGCGAGACGCCGGCCTTACGCGGGCCCTTACGGGTACGCGCATTGGTACGGGTGCGCTGACCGCGAAGCGGCAAGCCCTTGCGGTGACGCATACCACGATAGCAGCCCAGGTCCATCAGGCGCTTGATGCTCATGGTCGTTTCACGGCGAAGGTCACCCTCAACCGTCAGTTGACCAACTTGATCACGCAGCTTTTCGAGATCAGCGTCGTCGAGGTCCTTGACCTTCTTCGAGTGAGCCACACCGGCTGCGTCGCAAATCTGGCGAGCGCGCGTGCGACCGACACCGTAAATAGCCGTCAGGCCAATGACAGTGTGCTGGTGGTTCGGGATGTTAACCCCTGCGATACGAGCCATTCGTAATTCCCCAACTAAATAGCGTTAAAGGCCGATTAGCCCTGACGTTGCTTGTGGCGCGGATCCGAGCTGCAGATCACGCGCAGCACGCCTTTGCGCTTCACAAACTTGCAATTGCGGCAGATGCACTTAACAGATGCCAAAACTTTCATGACAATTCCCTCTCTCTAATCACTTCGCCCGGAAGACGATCCGCGCACGCGACAGATCGTAGGGCGTCAACTCTACCGTCACCTTATCTCCGGGGAGGATGCGGATGTAATGCATCCGCATCTTGCCGGAAATATGTCCGAGTACTACATGGCCATTTTCCAGCTTTACCCGGAAGGTGGCATTGGGGAGGTTTTCAACGACCTCACCCTGCATTTGAATAACGTCGTCTTTCGACATGATCCTGGATGATCAGCGAAGCGTCATGTTATTGCCGCCCTTGAAATTCGCCTTGCGGAGCAGCGACTCATATTGTTGCGACATCACATACGACTGCACTTGCGCCATGAAGTCCATCGTCACCACCACGATAATCAGCAGTGAAGTTCCACCGAAGTAGAACGGGACATTCCAGCGCAACACCAGGAACTCAGGCAGCAAACACACCAAGGTGACGTAAGCTGCACCGGCCAGTGTCAATCGCGTCAGGATCTTATCGATATAACGCGCGGTTTGGTCGCCCGGACGGATGCCCGGAACAAACGCGCCGCTCTTCTTCAGGTTCTCCGCGGTCTCCTTGCTGTTAAACACCAGAGCGGTGTAGAAGAAGCAGAAGAACACGATCGCCAGTGCGTAGAGCATCACGTAGATCGGCTGACCCGGCGACAACTTTGCCGCGATATCCTTGAGCCAGCGCGTGTTATCACCTGCGCCGAACCAATTCGCGATCGTTGCCGGGAACAGGATGATCGACGATGCAAAGATCGGCGGAATCACGCCTGCCATATTCAGCTTGAGCGGCAGGTGCGAAGCCTGACCACCGTACACCTTGTTGCCGACCTGACGCTTCGCGTAGTTCACCAGGATCTTGCGTTGACCACGTTCGACGAAAACGACGAAGAACGTCACGAGCACCACCAGGGCACAGATCACGATCGCCGAGAACGGACCGATCGAACCGGTACCGACCAACTCGAACAAGCCACCCACAGCGTTCGGCAAACCTGCCGCAATACCGCCGAAGATGATGATCGAAATGCCGTTACCGAGACCGCGTTCGGTGATCTGCTCACCAAGCCACATCAGGAACATCGTGCCGGTCACGAGCGTGATCACCGTCGTCAGGCGGAACAGCATGCCCGGATCGACGACGAGCCCAGGCTCGCTTTCCAACGTCACCGCGATTGCAGCTGCCTGAAAGAGCGCAAGCACCACCGTGAAATACCGGGTGTACTGCGTGATCTTGCGTTGTCCGGCCTGGCCTTCCTTACGCAATGCTTCCAGCTGAGGCGAAACCATCGCCAGCAACTGCATGATGATCGACGCCGAAATGTACGGCATGATCCCCAGCGCGAAGATCGTGAAACGCGACAACGCACCGCCAGAGAACATGTTGAACATGCCCAGGATCCCGCCCGACTGGCGCTGGAACAACTGCGCCAGCTGATCGGGGTCGATGCCCGGCACCGGGATATGCGCACCAATACGGTAGACGATCAACGCCAGCAGCAAGAAAACCAGCCGCCGGCGCAGATCCGCATACTTCGGGCCCTGCGTACCAGGCTTAGCGAGATTAGGAGACTTGGCCAATGATGGCTCCGGGGTGTCCTAACTTACTCTGCGACCGAACCGCCAGCCGCTTGAATGGCGGTGAGCGCACCCTTGGTGACGCCCAGACCCTTCACAACGACCTTGCGGGTGATCTCGCCAGCGGCGATGATCTTGGCCGAAAGCGACAGCTCGCTCACCAGACCGGCCTGCTTCAGAACCAACAGATCGATCTCGTCGACCGGCAGGTTGTTCAGGTCCGACAGGCGAACTTCGCCCACGAAACGACGCGTCAGCGACTTGAAACCACGCTTCGGCAGACGACGTTGCAGCGGCATTTGACCGCCTTCGAAGCCCACCTTGTGGAAGCCACCCGAACGCGACTTCTGACCCTTGTGACCACGGCCGGCGGTTTTACCCAGACCCGAACCGATGCCACGGCCGACGCGGCGCTTGGCGTGCTTGGCGCCTTCTGCCGGCTTAATCGAATTCAATTCCATTTTGCCCTCGCTCAGTCGACGATCTTCACAAGGTACGAGACCTTGTTGATCATGCCCCGCACAGCGGGCGTATCCTGCAACTCGCTGACCGAATTGAGGCGACGCAGGCCGAGGCCCTTCACGGTGGCGCGATGTTCTTCGCGCGTACCGATCAGGCTCTTGACCAGCTTAACTTTCACAGTTTGCTGCGACATATTGATCACCCTTAGCCGAGGATCTCTTCCACCGACTTGCCACGCTTAGCGGCGATGTCAGCAGGAGTCGATTGTTTCTTCAGGCCGTCGAGCGTGGCGCGGACCAGGTTATACGGGTTCGTCGAGCCAAGGCTCTTCGTCACCACGTTGGTCACGCCCATCACCTCGAACACCGCGCGCATCGGGCCACCGGCGATCACACCGGTACCGTCCTTTGCCGGCGACATCAGGACGCGCGAGGCGCCATGCTGGCCGAGAACGTTGTGTTGAAGGGTGCCGTTCTTCAGAGCAACCTTGAACATATTGCGGCGGGCTTGTTCCATTGCCTTTTGAACGGCAACCGGGACTTCCTTCGCCTTGCCCTTGCCCATGCCGATGCGGCCATCGCCGTCACCAACCACGGTCAACGCGGCAAAACCGAGAATACGGCCACCCTTCACAACCTTCGTGACACGGTTGACCGCGATCATCTTCTCGCGAAGGCCGTCGTCGCGTTCGTCAGCCTGAACTTTCGCTTGCATCTTTGCCATGACGGATCCTTACTTAGAACTTGAGGCCGGCTTCACGGGCTGCGTCGGCGAGAGCCTTAACGCGACCGTGATAGCGGAAGCCCGAGCGGTCGAAAGACACGCTTTCGATGCCGGCAGCCTTCGCCTTTTCGGCGATACGACGGCCGATCAACGCAGCAGCGGCAGCGTTGCCACCCTTGCCTTCCTTGTCGCCCAGTTCCTTGCGCACTTCGGCTTCCAGCGTCGAAGCGCTGGCCAGCACTTGCGTGCCGTCTTCCGAGAAAACTTGCGCGTAAATGTGCACGTTGGTGCGATGCACGGAAAGGCGATGCACCTTCTGAGCTGCCAGCTTGATACGAGTCTGGCGAGCGCGGCGCACACGTGATTGTTTCTTGTCCATGTTTCGCACCCTTACTTCTTCTTGGTTTCCTTGAGGATCACCGTCTCGTCCGCATAGCGGACGCCCTTACCCTTGTAGGGCTCGGGCGGACGGTAACCGCGAACTTCCGCAGCCACTTGTCCGATGCGTTGCTTATCAACGCCCTTGATGATGATCTCCGTCTGCGTCGGGGTCTCTGCCTTCACGCCTTCCGGCATGGCATGCACAACATCGTGCGAGAAACCCAGCTCAAGCTTCAGGTTGTTACCTTCAGCCTTGGCACGGTAACCCACGCCAACGAGTTGCAGCTTCTTTTCGAAACCCTTGCTCACACCGGTCACCATATTGTTGACCAGTGCACGTTCCGTACCATACAGCGCATTCGCTTCACGGCTTTCGTCAGCCGGGGCGAAGGTGATGGTGCCGTCTTCAATCTTGACGTTCACAAGGGTGTTCACGCCACGGGTCAACGAACCCAGGGCACCCTTGACCGTCAGCACATTGCCAGCCAGCGTTGCTTCAACGCCCTTCGGCAGTGCAATAGGACTCTTACCTACTCGAGACATTTCAACTCTCCTCGGTTAGGCCACGTAGCAGATGACTTCGCCGCCCACGCCAGTGGCGCGTGCCTTGCGATCCGTCATCACGCCCTTCGGGGTCGAGACGATTGCAACGCCCAGGCCATTCATGACCTGCGGGATGTCGTTGCGGCTCTTGTACACACGCAGACCCGGGCGGGAAACGCGCTCGAGGCGCTCGATCACCGGACGGCCAGCGTAGTACTTCAGTGCGATGTTCAGCACCGGCTTGGTTTCTTCTGCTTCAACCGCGAAGTCTTCGATGTAGCCTTCGTCCTTCAGGACCTTGGCGATCGAGACCTTCAGCTTGGACGAGGGCATCTTCACCGATGCCTTCTCAACCATCTGAGCGTTGCGGATGCGAGTCAGCATATCGGCGATAGGATCGCTCATGCTCATGGTGCTTCTCCTATTACCAGCTTGCTTTGGTCACGCCCGGGATTTCGCCACGGAAGGCGATTTCACGGATCTTGTTACGGGCCAGGCCGAATTTGCGGAACGTGCCGCGCGGACGACCGGTCAGCTCGCAACGATTGCGTTGACGCGTCGGGTTGGCGTTACGCGGCAGCTGTTGCAGCGCCAGGCGTGCTTCATAACGCTCGTCTTCCGACTTGCTGGTGTCTTCGATGATCGCTTTGAGGTCAGCACGCTTGCCAGCGTACTTCGCCGCCAGACGGGCGCGCTTCTTTTCGCGTTCGATAAGTGCCAGTTTAGCCACGATTACCTCAGTTACGGAACGGGAATTTGAACGCCGACAGAAGAGCCTTGGCTTCTTCGTCAGTCTTCGCAGTCGTCGTGATGCTGATGTTCAGACCACGCAGTGCGTCGATTTTGTCGTATTCGATTTCGGGGAAAATGATCTGCTCTTTCACACCGATGTTGTAGTTGCCACGACCGTCGAACGCACGACCCGAAATACCACGGAAGTCGCGCACGCGCGGCAGAGCCACGGTGATGAAACGATCCAGGAATTCGAACATACGCTCACCGCGCAGCGTCACCATCGTACCGATCGGGTAACCTTCGCGGATCTTGAAACCGGCGATAGCCTTACGAGCCTTCGTCACCACCGGCTTTTGACCGGCAATCTTCGTCAGGTCGCCAACGGCGTGCTCAATGATCTTCTTGTCAGCGACGGCTTGACCAAGGCCCATGTTCAGGGTGATCTTGGTGATGCGCGGCACTTCCATCACGGACTTGTAACCGAACTGCTTGGTGAGCTCGGCGACAATCTTGTCCTTATAGAATTCTTGCAAACGGGCCATTATCTATACTCCCTTAGGCACCGACGACCGCACCGGTCGTCTTGAGGAAGCGGACCTTCTTGCCGTCTTCGACCTTGATGCCCACGCGCGACGGCTTGCCATTGGCATCCACCAGCGCCACGTTCGAAACGTGGATCGGCATCGTCTTGTCGACCACGCCACCTTGCGTACCCTTCATCGGGTTCGGCTTGACGTGCTTCTTGGCGACGTTCACGCCTTCGACGACCAGCTTCTCACCATCAACGGCCAGAACCGTGCCACGCTTGGCCTTGTCCTTACCCGTCAGAACGATGACTTGGTCACCCTTACGAATCTTGTTCATGTGTCGGCTCCTTACAGCACTTCCGGGGCCAGCGACACGATCTTCATGAAGCGTTCGGTACGCAGTTCACGCGTAACCGGCCCGAAGATACGGGTGCCGATCGGCTCGAGCTTGGTGTTAAGCAGCACGGCGGCGTTGCCGTCGAATTTGACCAGCGAGCCGTCCTGGCGACGCACGCCCTTGGCGGTGCGCACGACCACTGCGTTGTAGATTTCGCCCTTCTTGACGCGACCACGCGGGGCAGCATCCTTCACGCTGACCTTGATGATGTCGCCAATGCCGGCGTAGCGACGCTTGGAGCCGCCCAGCACCTTGATGCACATCACTTCGCGCGCACCGGTGTTGTCGGCTACTTCGAGCCGGGTTTCAGTTTGAATCATGGTGTTATCTTCCCAACTTAATCCGACACCTAGGCGTCGGTCAGTCTTGGTCCCCGTCAGCACCAAAGGGTGCCGTTTGGGTTGAGTCGTTCAAAAGTGGACAACCTTGCTACCTCGTCCAGACCCGTAGAGGATACGAATCGGCTTCGGAAGCCATCCACTCCCTTGCGAAACCAAAGACCGGTTTTGGCGAAAGAAGCGGAAAGTCCGGAATTATACATCGATAATTCCGGACTTGCAAGTCAAGCCTTCGCTTCAGACTGCCTTAGATGATACGGGCAGCTTCCACGAGACGGGCAACCGTCCAGGCCTTGGTCTTCGACAGCGGACGGGATTCTTCAATCTCGACCAGGTCGCCTTCCTTGTACTGGTTGGTTTCGTCGTGCGCGTGGTACTTCTTCGAGCGCACGATGTACTTGCCGTAGAGCGGGTGCTTCATTTGACGCTCGATCAGCACGGTAACCGTCTTGTCCATCTTATCGCTGACAACGCGACCGACGAGGGTGCGCTTCAGCGAAGTCTTAGCGGTATCGTTCATTTCTGGCTCGCCTTCTCAGTCAACACGGTACGCACACGCGCGATGTCCTTGCGCACCTTCTTCAGCTGGCTGGTGTTGCTCAGCTGTTGGGTGCCCGCTTGCATGCGAAGACCGAATTGGGCCTTCAACAGATCCGACAGTTCCTTGTTCAGGCCGTCGACATCCTTGGCACGAAGTTCGGATGCTTTCATTTCAAATTCTCCCTTCAGGCGCCAAGACGACGGACGAAGAACGTCGTCTGAATCGGCAACTTGGCAGCAGCCAGGCGGAACGCCTCGCGCGCCAGCGCTTCATCCACACCGTCCATTTCGTACAGCATCTTGCCCGGCTGAATCTCGGCGACGTAGTACTCCGGGTTACCCTTACCGTTACCCATACGCACTTCTGCCGGCTTTTGCGAGATCGGCTTGTCCGGGAAGATACGGATCCAGATACGGCCACCACGCTTGATGTGGCGGGTCATAGCACGACGAGCAGCTTCGATTTGACGAGCCGTCAGACGACCACGACCGACCGCCTTCAGACCGAATTCGCCGAACGACACTTCGTTGCCACGGGTGGCGACGCCAGTGTTACGGCCCTTCTGCTCTTTGCGATACTTTCTGCGTTTCGGTTGCAGCATGATTATTCTCCAGTCTTGGCGTCGCCTTCAGGCTTGCCAGCCGGACGGCGTGCACCACCGCGCTTCGCACCGGCCTTGTCGCCAGCATCGTCACGACGGGGGCGACGGTCGCCCGGACGCGCATTGCGGCGCGGACGCTTCTCTTCGGCCGGCTCTTCAGCCACCGGAGCGTCGTTGCGGCCCAGCGTGTCACCCTTGTAGACCCACACCTTGATACCGATGATGCCGTACGTCGTCTTCGCTTCCGAGGTTGCGTAGTCGATGTCAGCGCGCAGGGTGTGCAGGGGCACACGGCCTTCGCGGTACCACTCGGTACGGGCGATTTCGATACCGTTCAGACGGCCAGCGCTCATGATCTTGATGCCTTGGGCACCCAGACGCATCGCGTTCTGCATCGCGCGCTTCATTGCGCGACGGAACATGATACGGCGCTCAAGCTGCTGAGCGATCGAATCGGCGATCAGCTGCGCATCGGTTTCCGGCTTGCGGATTTCTTCGATGTTCACGTGCACGGGCACGCCCATGCGCTTTTGCAGCTCAGCCTTGAGGATTTCGATGTCCTCGCCCTTCTTGCCGATCACAACGCCCGGACGCGAGCTGAAAATCGTGATGCGAGCATTCTTGGCCGGACGCTCGATGACCACGCGGCCAACCGAAGCGTTCTTCAGCTTCTTCTTCAGGTAATCGCGAACGCCGATATCTTCCTGCAGCATTTTCGCGAAATCCTGGTTGTTCGCGTACCAACGCGAAGCCCAGTTACGACTGACAGCCAGACGGAAGCCAGTCGGATGAATTTTCTGTCCCATCGTGACCCCTTAGTTGCCCAGCGTCACAGTGATGTGACAGGTTTGCTTCTCGATGCGGTTACCACGGCCCTTAGCGCGCGCGGTGAAACGCTTGAGCGAGGTCGCCTTGTCAACGAAGATGCCCTTAACGCGCAGCTCGTCAATGTCAGCACCTTCATTGTGCTCGGCGTTGGCGATAGCCGACTCCAGCACCTTCTTGATGATGACCGCGGCCTTCTTCGGCGAGAAGGTCAGTACATTCAGCGCACGCTCCAGCGGCAGGCCGCGAATCTGGTCAGCGACCAGACGCGTCTTCTGCGCCGAGATACGGGCACCGCGGTGAATTGCTTTCACTTCCATGATCGGCCCCTTATTTCTTCGCCTTCTTGTCGGCCGCATGGCCCTTGAAGGTACGGGTAAGTGCGAACTCACCCAGCTTGTGGCCGACCATGTTTTCCGTCACGTACACCGGCACGTGTTGACGGCCATTGTGTACAGCGATCGTCAGGCCGATGAAATCGGGCAGGACGGTCGAACGACGCGACCAGGTTTTGATCGGCTTCTTGTCACGCGATGCAGCTGCCGCTTCCACTTTCTTCAGCAGATGAGCGTCGCAAAACGGACCTTTTTTAACAGAACGAGTCATTTGCTAGCTCCAATTAGCGCTTCTTGCGACGCTGAACGATCATGCTGTCGGTGCGCTTGGTCGAACGGGTACGCTTACCCTTGGTATGCTGACCCCACGGGCTGACCGGATGACGACCAGCTGCCGTACGACCTTCACCACCACCGTGCGGGTGATCCACCGGGTTCATCGCCACACCGCGAACGGTCGGGCGAATACCGCGCCAACGCTTAGCACCGGCCTTGCCCAATTGGCGCAGGCTGTGCTCTTCGTTGCCGACTTCACCGATGGTGGCGCGGCACTCGATGTGCACGCGACGGACTTCGCCCGAACGCAGACGCACTTGAGCGTACGTGCCTTCACGAGCCAGCAGCATTGCCGACGTACCAGCGGCACGGGCGATTTGCGCGCCCTTACCCGGCAGCAGTTCGATGCCGTGAATCGTGGTACCGACCGGAATGTTGCGGATCGGCAGTGCATTACCAGCCTTGATCGGAGCTTCGGAGCCGCTCACCACTTGCTGGCCGACGGTCATACCCTTCGGAGCAAGAATGTAACGACGCTCGCCGTCGGCGTAGCAAAGCAGTGCGATGTTCGCGCTGCGGTTCGGATCGTACTCAAGACGCTCAACCTTCGCCGTGATGCCGTCCTTGTTGCGACGGAAATCGACGATACGGTAGTGTTGCTTGTGACCGCCACCCATATGACGGGTGGTGATGTGACCGTTGTTGTTACGGCCAGCGGTCTTGCTCTTGGTATCGAGCAGCGGGGCGAACGGCTTGCCCTTATGCAGATCCTTGTTGACGACCTTGACCAGCGAACGGCGGCCCGGCGACGTCGGTTTCGTTTTGACGAGTGCCATGATTACTTGGCCTCCGCTTCAAAATTGATTTCCTGACCCGGCTTCAAGCTCACGTAAGCCTTCTTCTCGTGGTCGCGACGACCCATGAAGCGGCCAAAGCGCTTTTGCTTGCCCTTACGGTTCAGGATCTGCACCGACTCGACTTCAACCTTGAAGAGAAGCTCAACTGCAGCCTTCACTTCTTGCTTGTTCGCGTCGCGTGCAACTTGGAACACCACTTGTTCATTCTTGTCAGCCACCAGCGTCGCCTTTTCGGAGATCACCGGCGCGAGCAAGACCTGGTACAGACGATGGTCGTTTTTACGCACGTCGCTCATGACAGCATCTCCTCAATCTTGGCGATCGCGCCCTTCGTCAGCAGCACCTTCTTGAAGTAGATGAGCGACAGCGGGTCGGCGAAACGCGGCTCGGTGACGGCAACGTGAGCCAGATTGCGCGAGGCCAGGAACAGGTTCTCGTCCACGCTATCCGTGATCAGCAGCACCGACTCAAGACCCATGGCCTTGATCTTTTCAGCGAGCAGTTTGGTCTTCGGCGCATCCAGCTTGATGTCCTCGACCACCGACAGACGACCTTCACGAGCGAGCTGCGACAGAATCGAGCACACACCTGCGCGGTACATCTTCTTGTTGACCTTGTGGGTGAAGTTCTCTTCCGGCGAATTCGGGAAGATACGGCCACCGCCGCGCCACAGCGGGCTCGACGACATACCGGCACGAGCGCGGCCCGTACCCTTCTGACGCCACGGCTTCTTCGTCGTGTGCTTGACCTGTTCACGGTCCTTCTGCGCACGGTTGCCGCTGCGGGCGTTGGCTTGATAAGCCACCACAACCTGATGGATCAGCGCTTCGTTGTAGTCACGGCCGAACACGACGTCCGACGCGTTGACAGCAGCGCCTTCCTGACCTTGCTCATTCAGGAGCTTCAGTTCCATTGTTACGCTCCCTTCGCGAGTTTGGCCTTGACTGCCGAGGTCACGAAAACCTTGCCTTCGTTGGCGCCCGGAACGGCACCCTTCACGAAGATCAGGCCACGTTCAGCGTCAATGCGCGCGATTTCGAGATTCTGTACCGTCGTCGTGACGTCACCCAGGTGACCCGTCATGCGCTTACCCGGGAACACACGGCCCGGATCCTGCGCCATACCGATCGAACCCGGCACGTTGTGCGAACGCGAGTTACCGTGCGATGCGCGGCCCGAAGCGAAGTTGTAACGCTTGATGGTACCTGCGTAGCCCTTACCGATCGACACGCCTTGCACGTCGACCTTCTGGCCTACTTGGAACAGATCGACACCAACGGCTGCGCCGGGCTGCAGTTCAGCAGCTTTAGCAGCATCGATGCGGAATTCCTTGAGGATTTCACCGGCTTCAACACCCGCTTTCGCGTAGTGACCGGCGGCGGCTTTGGTCACGCGCGAGGCGCGACGATTGCCGAAAGTGACTTGAACGGCGGTATAGCCGTCCGTTTCATCCGTCTTGATTTGCGTCACGCGGTTGTTAGACACGTCGAGCACGGTGACGGGAATCGAATCGCCGTCGTCCGTGAAAATACGCGTCATGCCAACCTTGCGACCGACAAGGCCAAGGCTCATGATTTTCTCCATTCCCGACTGCGATTGGCCGGGGCTAAATGACAAAAGGATGGTCCACGGACGTGGGCCATCTTTTCAAAACTACACTTGAGCCCGCCATTATAGGCGGACTTTTATCGCTTGACAAGTGTTGCTAAATCACATAACAAAAGCCCCGCCGGGTCCAGCATTGGCGGGGCTTTCAAGAGCGAAATCGCTCTCAAGCCTTACTGCAGCTTGATTTCGACGTCGACGCCAGCCGGCAGGTCGAGCTTCATCAGCGCGTCAACCGTCTTGTCCGTCGGATCGACGATGTCCATCAGGCGCTGGTGCGTGCGGATTTCGAGCTGGTCGCGCGACGTCTTGTTGACGTGCGGCGAACGCAGGATGTCGAAACGCTCGATACGCGTCGGCAGGGGCACCGGGCCCTTGACGATTGCGCCGGTGCGCTTGGCGGTTTCAACGATTTCGGCAGCCGACTGGTCGATCAGGCGGTAGTCGAAAGCCTTCAGGCGGATACGGATCTTTTGGTTCTGCATGGAATTTCTCCAAAGAGCATGGCAACCCTCGTTCGGGCGCCGGGTAAATCACAAAGAGCAAACAGAATCACGACGATGGGGGCCGGAACCCCGCATCGTCGTTCAATCCGCTATTAGGCGACGATCTTGGCAACGACGCCCGAGCCAACCGTACGGCCACCTTCGCGAATTGCGAAGCGCAGACCTTCGGTCATGGC
>NZ_CABPSP010000019.1 GCF_902459765.1 Pandoraea anapnoica
TGAAATACAAAACGCCCGATGCGGTGCATCGAGCGTTTTAACCTGAAATAACTGTCAACCTATTTCAGGACTTGACACGTCGGTAATTGCCGAAAGCGCTCTGGCTTACTGGTTCGGCAGGAACACCCACATCTTGCCGCTCTGACGCATACGTCCGGCCAGATCACCCGCATCGTCGCCCAATCCCCAGAAAAAGTCCGCGCGAACGCCGCCCTTGATCGCACTGCCTGTGTCCTGCGCGAACATCAAGCGGTTGATCGGCGAATTGGCCTGCGGCCCGAACGGCGGACGCGTCGTCGACAGGAACACGGGGCTGCCCAGCGGGATCGACGCCGGATCGACGGCAATCGAGCGCTCTGCCGTCAACGGCACGCCCAGTGCCCCGATCGGGCCTTCAATGCCGCCCACGCCATGGTTTGGCATCTCGCGGAAGAAAACGAAGCGCGGATTCACATCAAGCAGAGCATCCACGCGCGACGGGTTCGCGCGCGCCCAGGCACGAATGCCCTGCATCGTCGCCTGCGCCGCCGTGATCTCGCCGCGATCGATCAGCCAGCGGCCAATCGACTTGTACGGCTGATCGTTGTTGCCGCCGTAGCCCACGCGCATGATCGAACCGTCGTCGAGCACGACCTGACCGGAGCCCTGAACTTGCAGGAAGAACGCCTCGATAGGGTCGTCGACATACACCAGCTCGTAGCCTCGCAACATGCCGCTGCGCATCAGTTCGGCACGGGCGGGAAGCGATCCGGCCTTGCGTCCGGCGGGCCATTTGTATAGCGGCGTCTGGTAGACCCCGCTTCGCACGCGCGAGCCGTGGAGCAGCGGTTCGTAGTAACCGGTGATCAGGCCCGTCTGCGTCCCATCGGAGTTCGCGATGCGAAACGGCGTAAAGTACTGCTCGAAGAACTGACGGACGGAGGCCGCGTCGAGATCGTCAAGCTGCTCGGAGGCCCGGCAAGCCGGTTGCCACTTCGCCTGACGGCCCAGTTTCACGCAGGTTTGCGCCAGCGCGAGACGCGCGCCGATCAGGGAATCGTCCTGCCAGCCGTCGACGTCGGCCCATGTCACGGCCTGCATGCGTCCTGCACCGGCCGGAGGCGTCGCCACATTCGAAGGCGGAACGCCTGGACGCGACGGGGTCGACGGGGGCACACTCGAACAACCATAGAGCAATGCGGCAAACGCGGCGAGCGCCAGGCCCCGGCCGGCGCGCCACCGCCCGAACACATTCAGGAAGAGCGTCATGAGTAATCTGTTCGATGAATATCCGGCCTTGCTGGTGTTGCCGGAGGTGTTGCTGGCGATCGTGATCGTCGCCGCTATCGTGATCCTGCGACGCAAGCCATCGCCCGGACGCAGGGTTCGCCAGATGCGTGCCACCCGGCCGATGCCGAGCGATACGGTGGACGGGGTGGATCCCGTGAACCCACGCGACGCGTCCGGCGATCCTCTCAAGAAGGAAGACTGGTCCGACGACCGTCGCTGACGCGCCAGTCTGTCGAACCGCGCAAACAGTGCACGCATGCCCGGCTCAGTGGAGCGTGCGCGGCATGGTCAGCGCGAATTCCGCGATGGGCGCTTCGAAGCGCGTGCCGTCCTCCGCCACACAGAAGTACTCGCCGCGCATGGTGCCCACCGGCGTGGCGACCATCGCCCAGCTCGTGTATTCGAACTGTTCGCCCGGCTGGAGGAACGGCTGATGTCCGACCACGCCCAGTCCGTTTACTTCCTGCACCTTGTTGTCACCGTCGGTAATCACCCAGTGACGCGAAATCAGCTGTGCCGGCACCTCGCCGCTGTTGCGGATGGTGATCGTGTAGGCGAAGGCAAACTGCCTCCGATCCGGTTCCGATTGTTCCGGGAGGTACTGCGGACGCACGGTGACGGTAAATTCGTACTGGCTCATCGGGTGTTCCTGTAGCGCATGCGTGCTCTCTGATGTTGTTCTGGTCTGACTCTTATGGGACGGCGGCGGGTTCCAGCAGCGTGACAGGTGAAAAACACAAATGCTGTCCCGTTTTGCAAGGCATTCTGCGGCAAGTCGTCGCGGGTCGCAACCAGCAAACGCCCGCCGAATGTCACCCAAACACTCGCCCAACACCCCCGAGACGCTCCGGCGTCGAACTTAGCACCGAATCTTTCGTTGTATCCCACGGAAAGGCTTTCCGGCCGGGGTCTCCGGCACGCAACGGGCAAGCGTCATGTGAAAGCTTTAAAATAGCGCTTTTACGCCTTCCCCCTTGCCCTGCCATGACGCAATTCTGTATCGCCCCCAGCATCCTGTCCGCCGACTTTGCCCGGCTGGGCGAAGAAGTCCGTAACGTCGTGGCGGCGGGCGCCGACTGGATTCACTTCGACGTAATGGACAACCATTACGTTCCCAACCTGACGATCGGCCCGATGGTCTGCGAAGCCATTCGCCCGCACGTGGATGTGCCGATCGACGTGCACCTGATGGTGCGCCCGGTCGACCGTATCGTGCCCGACTTCGCCAAGGCCGGCGCCAATCTGATCACTTTCCACCCGGAAGCCTCGGAACACGTGGACCGCACGCTGAGCCTGATTCGCGACAATGGCTGCAAGGCCGGTCTCGTCTTCAACCCGGGCACCCCGCTGCATTACCTCGATCACGTGATGGATCGCCTGGACATGGTGCTCATCATGTCGGTCAACCCCGGTTTCGGCGGTCAGTCGTTCATTCCGGAAGCACTCAATAAGCTGCGCGCGGTACGTGCCCGGATCGACGCGTACACCGCCGAGACCGGCCGTGAGATCCGTCTCGAGATCGACGGCGGCGTGAAGGTCGACAACATCGCCGAAATCGCGGCGGCAGGCGCGGACACATTCGTCGCAGGTTCGGCCATCTTCGGCAAACCCGACTACAAGGCGGTAATCGATCAGATGCGCACCCAACTCGCGAGCGTCGCATGATCCAGAATCCGCATCTTCAGCTGGACGGCATCCGCGCCGTGCTGATCGACCTCGACGGCACGCTCGTCGACACCGCAGGCGACTTCGGTGTCGCATTGAACGCCATGCTCGCCGACCTCGGCGCCGAACCGGTGCCGGTCGAGCGTCTGATGACGTTCGTAGGCAAGGGCACGGCCAACCTCGTGCGCAAGACGCTTGCCGAACGTTTCCCCGAGTCGGACATCGACGGGCTGTTCGACCGTGCGCAAGACAAGTACGAAGCCGTCTACACGTCGATCAACGGCGAGAACACGGTGCTCTATCCGGAGGTGCGCGAAGGGCTCGCCGCGTTGCGCGAAGCCGGTCTGCCGGTGGCCTGCATCACGAACAAGCAGCATCGCTTCGCGGTCGACCTGCTCGCACACTATGGCCTGAGCGATCAGTTCGACCTCGTGTACGGTGGCGACTCGTGGCCCAAGCGCAAGCCGGACCCGATGCCGCTCGTCAAAGCGTGTGAAGTGTTCGGTGTGACGCCCGCACAAACGGTGCTCGTCGGCGACTCGGGCAACGACGCGCAGGCCGCCCGCGCCGCAGGCTGCCGCTCACTTACGGTGCCGTATGGCTACAACCATGGCGAATCTATACAAACGATCGACACGGATGGTATAGTCGCCTCAATTCTGGGCGCTGCCCGGGCGATTCTGCCCAAAGCGACGTCCGCACTGGCGAACTGAATTCGTCATCTTCCACACTGCATTCAAGCAATGTTCCTGAACAAGAAACGGAGTCTTAGCGTGATCGACCGGGGGGCCTGGCCCTGGCGACGCTGGTCCTGCTGAACCCTTCCCAAAGGGGTGGCCGGGACCGCCGAAGCTCGTCTTCGGCAACCCGTTTCTTGCATCGTTGTTGTTCCCAAGAAGTCATCAATCGGCGCGCCGTCCCGTACGGCGTGCGGATTCGTCGAGACGCATCGTTTCTTCGGCTTTCGTCGAACCCTCGCGGTCGCATCCCCGATGCGCACGGGTTCGCTGCGAACCGGTGCGCCGCGACGTGGGTCAGCACATCCCACCCCGACACGACTCAGGTATTCTCAACGCCAATCCACGCCGATTCTGCGGGACCGCCCGCCGGCAAACTTGCAGGCAGAGTGCAACATGACCGAACTCGAATTCAAATCGCTGGCCAATCAGGGCTTCAACCGCATTCCGCTGATCGCAGAAGCCTTTGCCGATCTCGACACCCCGCTATCGCTTTATCTCAAGCTCGCGTTGGGGGACCGTCGCGGTGCGAACACCTTCCTGCTGGAGTCCGTCGTCGGGGGCGAGCGCTTCGGCCGTTACTCCTTCATCGGCCTGTCCGCCCATACGCTGTTGCGCAGCTTCGGCCCGAAGACCGAAGTCGTGCGCGACGGCGCCGTCGTCGAGACGCATGAGGGCGACCCGCTCGAATTCATCACCCAGTTTCAGGCGCGCTTCAAAGTGGCGCTGCGCCCGGGCATGCCGCGTTTCTGCGGTGGCCTTGCCGGCTACTTCGGCTACGACGCCGTGCGCTACATCGAGAAGAAGCTCGCGCACACCGCGCCGCACGACGACCTGAATCTGCCGGACATCCAGTTGCTGCTCACCGAAGAACTCGCTGTGATCGACAACCTGACCGGCAAGCTGTACCTCATCATCTACGCCGACCCCACACAGCCAGAAGCCTATTCGAAGGCGCGTCTGCGCCTGCGCGAGCTGCGCGCGCGCCTGAAAGCGCCGGTCGACGCCCCCGTCACGTCCGGCAGCGTGCGCACCGAGACCTTCCGCGAATTCGCCAAGCCTGACTATCTGGCCGCCGTCGCCAAGGCGAAGGAAGCCATTGCCGCCGGTGAACTGATGCAGGTGCAGGTCGGCCAGCGCCTCATCAAGCCGTACCGCGACGCCCCGCTCTCGCTTTATCGTGCGCTGCGCTCGCTCAACCCGTCGCCGTACATGTACTTCTACAACTTCGGTGACTTCCAGGTCGTGGGCGCATCGCCGGAGATTCTGGTGCGTCAGGAACGTCGTCAGATGCCGGACGGCGAACACGAGATCGTGACGATCCGTCCGCTCGCAGGCACGCGTCCGCGCGGTTCAACGCCCGAGCGCGACGCCGAACTGGCGAAGGAATTGCTTGGCGATCCGAAGGAAATCGCCGAACACGTGATGCTGATCGATCTGGCTCGCAACGACGTGGGCCGCATCGCGCAAACCGGCACCGTCGAAGTCACCGACAAGATGGTAATCGAGAAGTACTCGCACGTGCAGCACATCGTGAGTTCTGTGGAAGGCCGCCTGCAACCGGGCCTGTCGAACATCGACGTATTGCGCGCCACCTTCCCGGCTGGCACGCTCACCGGCGCACCGAAAGTGCGTGCGATGGAGCTGATCGACGAACTCGAACCGGTCAAGCGCGGCCTCTACGGCGGCGCGGTGGGCTATCTGTCGTTCGGCGGTGAAATGGACGTCGCCATCGCCATTCGCACCGGTGTGGTGAAGGACGGCAATCTGTACGTGCAGGCCGCCGCTGGCATCGTGGCCGACTCGGTGCCCGAGTCGGAATGGCAAGAGACGGAGAACAAGGCGCGCGCCGTGCTGCGCGCGGCCGAACAGGTGCAGGACGGACTCGACGCAGAGTACTGATCCCTGCACCCTCACACCGCTGCACCAATGTGAAGCGCATTGCCGTTTAAAACGCAACACGCTTCCCTACATTGCATATCGGTGACGCTTCACCCGGAAAGGCCTCGAATCGACGCTCTAGTCGATTCGAGGCCTTTCTTGATTTAGCACAACCGTTCGCTTTTTTCGACCGCTTTGGTATACGCCGATTGACGTCACCCACGATATAGTTAGGTGTCCGTCGGGAGGTCGAAGCTTCTATGGCGAAACCATGCAATCCACGTATGCGTTCTGGCATCGCGAATACCCCAGCGATGTCCCCAACGTCCGTCAGATCCGATCGGCCCAATAGCCGCATTGGGCACAGGCCCCTCATATCGATCACCGCCGCGCTTGCCGCTGCCGTGCTCAGCGGCTGTATCTCGATGGCGCCCACTTACGAGCGCCCCGCCGCCCCTGTCTCCAATGTGTGGACGCCGGACGCTAGCGCCTCACCCGCCACGGCTACGGCACAACCTGCGTCCGCGCTCGACTGGCGTGAGTACTTCGCCGATCCGCAGTTGCGCAGCCTCATCGACACCGCCCTCGCGAACAATCGCGATTTGCGCGTCGCGTTGGCGCGTGTGGAGCAGGCGCGCGCGGTGTACGGCATTCAACGCGCCGATCTATTTCCTTCTGCTGGCATCGGCGCGAGCGGCACACGGCAACGTCTGCCCGGTGACCTGAGTCTCACCGGCAATCCCTACATCAGCAGCCAGTATCAGGTCGGTCTCGGCCTGTCGACATGGGAGCTGGACTTCTGGGGTCGCATCCGCAATCTGAAAGACGCCGCACTCGACGACTTTCTCGCATCCGACGCCTCGCGCCGCGCGCTGGAACTCAGCCTGATCTCGCAAGTTGCGCAGACGTGGCTGAGTCTGCGCGAATTCGACGAACGCATCGCGCTCGCCCAGCAAACGGTCGACAGCCGCGCCGAGTCGCTGCGCATCTTCACGCGACGCGAGCAAGTCGGTTCGACGTCGAAGCTCGATCTCACTGAAGTCACCACGCTCTGGCAACAGGCACGGGCGCTCGTCACGCAACTCGAACAGCAACGCGCAGCGCAAGCGCACGCGTTGCAAGTGCTTGTCGGCGTGCCCATCGATACCTCACCGCAGGCGCTTGATCGCACAGTCGACGATGCCCGCCTGATGCGCGATCTCGACCCCGGCTTGCCGTCGTCGTTGCTGGAGGATCGTCCGGACATCATCGCGGCCGAGTATCAACTGCGCGCAGCGCACGCCAACATTGGCGCAGCTCGCGCGGCATTCTTCCCGCAGATCACGCTGACGGGCTCCGTCGGCACGGCAAGCAGCGCGCTCGACGGTCTGTTCAAAGCGGGCAGCGCGGCGTGGACCTTCACACCCAGCATCAACATTCCGATTTTCCAGGGCGGACGTCTCGTCAACAATCTCGATCTGGCCGAAGCGCGCCGCGTGGAGTCGGTGGCGAATTACGAGAAGACCATTCAGGGCGCATTTCGCGACGTCGCCGATGCGCTGAGTGCACGCCGCTGGCTCGCCGAGCAGGTGACGATCCTGCAAGCGACGCAGGACGCGCAGGCGGAACGCGCACGTCTCGCCAAGCTGCGTTACGACCACGGGGCCGCCGCGTTCCTCGAAGTGCTCGACGCTCAACGCGACCTCCTCGCCATCGAACAAACCACGGTGCAGACGCGACGCGCGCTGCTTTCCGCACGCGTATCGCTCTACACGGCGCTCGGCGGCGGCAGCCGACTCATGCCCGCGGCCGACACCCCCTCGGGACTGTTCGGACAAACGCCCCGCGTCATCGAGCCATCGCCGGGCACGGCGAACACCGCGCCGACCGTCCAATAAATTAAAGAGGTCATAGAAGATGACACTTCTTAATACGAAAAATCTGGCCAAAAAACTCGTTCCGGCCCTGATCGTGCTCGTCGCGATCGGGCTGGGATGGTACGGATGGAAGACCTACAGCCACACCGGCCCGGGCGATGGTTTCGCCAGCGGCAACGGACGCATCGAAGCCACTGAAGTCGATATCGCGACGAAGATGGCCGGGCGCGTCGAAGCCATTTACGTGCGCGAAGGCGACTTCGTGAAGGCGGGGCAAGTCCTCGCCAAGATGCAGATCGACACGCTCAACGCTCAGCGCGACGAAGCCCGCGCACAGTATCAACAGGCCGTGACCAACGTCGCCGCGATTCAGGCGCAAGCCGCCGCACGCCTGTCGGACAAGGCGACTGCCGAAGCCAACGTGGCTGCACGCGAGGCCGAACTCGACGCCGCACAACGCCGCCTCTCGCGCTCGGAAACGCTGTCGAAGGAAGGGGCATCGTCGGTGCAGGAGCTCGACGACGACCGCGCACGTGTACGCAGCACCCGCGCCGCCGTCACCGCAGCCAAGGCGCAGGTCGCCGCCGCGCAATCGGCCGTGGAAGCGGCTAACGCGCAAGTCACCGGGTCGAAATCGACGGTCGAAGCCGCGCAGGCCACCATCAGCAGGATCGAAGCCGACATCACCGACAGCGAACTCAAGGCACCGCGCGACGGACGCGTGCAGTATCGCGTCGCGCAGCCGGGGGAAGTGCTCGCGGCGGGCGGTAAGGTCCTCAACCTCGTCGACCTGTCGGATGTGTACATGACGTTCTTCCTGCCCGAAGCCGTCGCGGGACGCCTCGCGATGGGCGCCGAAGCCCGCATCGTGCTCGACGCCGCGCCGCAGTTCGTCATTCCCGCCAGCATCTCGTTCGTCTCCAGCACGGCGCAGTTCACGCCGAAGACTGTCGAGACCGAGAGCGAGCGCCAGAAGCTGATGTTCCGCGTGCGCGCGCAGATCGCGCCCGAACTGCTGCAACAACATCTGAAGCTCGTGAAGACCGGTCTGCCCGGCGTGGCATGGGTGAAGACCGACAGCAAGGCAGAGTGGCCAGCCCAGTTGCAGACCAAGCTGCCGCAGTGAGCCGCGCATCATGACGGACTCATCCTCACCTGAGAACGGCAAACACACGCCCGGGCGCGGCGCACCGCCGGTCGTCCATGTCGTTGACGTTACGCTGAAGTACGGCCGCAAAACGGTCGCGCTCGATAGCGTCTCCATCGACATCCCGGCGAACTGCATGGTCGGGCTGATCGGGCCGGACGGCGTCGGCAAATCGACGCTGCTCTCGCTCATCGCAGGCGCACGCGCCGTGCAGACGGGCACCGTCGAAGCGCTCGGCGGCGACATGGCAAGCAAAGCGCATCGTGACCTCGTGTGCCCCCGCATTGCCTACATGCCGCAGGGGCTAGGCAAGAATCTGTATCCGACGCTCTCCGTCGAGGAGAACCTGCAATTCTTCGCGCGCCTGTTCGGTCACGACGCCGCAGAACGACGCCGCCGCATCGACGACCTCACGCGAAGCACCGGTCTGCATCCGTTCCTGGATCGTCCGGCGGGCAAGCTCTCCGGCGGCATGAAGCAGAAGCTCGGTCTGTGCTGCGCACTGATCCACGACCCCGATCTTCTGATTCTCGACGAGCCGACCACCGGCGTGGACCCGCTCGCACGCGCGCAGTTCTGGGATCTGATTGCGCGCATCCGACGCGAACGTCCGGCGATGAGTGTGATCGTCGCAACCGCCTACATGGACGAAGCGCAGCGTTTCGACTGGCTCGTCGCCATGGACGCGGGCAATGTCCTCGCGACCGGCACACCGACTGAGCTGCTCGCCCGCACGCAGCGCGAAAACCTCGAAGCCGCCTTCATCGACCTGCTGCCGGAAGAAAAGAAACGCGGCTACGAGCCGGTCGTGATCCCGCCGTTGCATATCGACGAACACACCGAAATCGCCATCGAGGCCAAAGGGCTGACGATGCGCTTCGGCGATTTCGTCGCCGTCGATCATGTGGACTTCCGGATTCGTCGCGGGGAGATCTTCGGATTCCTCGGCTCGAATGGCTGCGGCAAGTCGACCACGATGAAGATGCTCACGGGCCTGCTGCAAGCGAGCGAAGGACAGGCGTGGCTGTTCGGTCATGAAGTCGACCCGAGGGACATCGACACACGCCGGCGCGTGGGCTACATGTCGCAGGCGTTCTCGCTCTACACCGAACTGACGGTGCATCAGAACCTCGTACTGCATGCGCGACTTTTCCACGTACCCGAGGCGGAAGTTGACGCACGTGTCGAAGAGATGGTGCAGCGCTTCGGACTGGCCGACGTGCTCGACGCGCTGCCCGACAGCATTCCGCTCGGCATGCGTCAGCGTCTGTCGCTGGCCGTGGCGATGGTGCACAAGCCCGAACTGCTGATCCTCGACGAGCCGACGTCTGGCGTCGATCCGATTGCGCGCGACAACTTCTGGCGTCTGCTCGTGGCGTTGTCCCGGCGTGACCGCGTGACGATCTTCATCTCCACGCACTTCATGAACGAGGCCGACCGCTGCGACCGCATCTCGCTGATGCATGCGGGCAAGGTGCTCGTCTCCGATCCGCCCGCGAAGATCACGAAGGACAAGGGCGCGGACACGCTCGAACAGGCGTTCATCGAATATCTGGTGGAGGCCGGTGGCGGCACCCCGGAAGCTCCTGCGACGCCGACGACGGAAGTGGCCGACACCGATGCGACACCCCCACACGCGAAGCTCAAGGGTTTCTCACTCGGCCGGATGATCAGCTACCTCTGGCGCGAGACGCTGGAGCTGCAGCGCGACCCGGTGCGCGCCACGCTTGCGCTGGTCGGCTCGCTCGTGCTCATGCTGGTGATGGGGTACGGCATCAGCATGGACGTCGAGGATCTGCGCTACGCGGTGCTCGACCGCGACCAGACCACGATGAGTCAGAACTACGCGCTCAACATCGCGGGGTCGCGGTACTTCATCGAACAGCCCCCCATCACCGATTACGACGACATGGACCGCCGCCTGCGCGACGGCGAACTCGCGCTGGCCATCGAGATTCCGCCGGGTTTCGCGCGCGACGTGTCGCGCGGCAAAGCCGTGCAGATCGGCGCCTGGATCGATGGCGCGATGCCGATGCGTGCCGAAACCGTGCAGGGCTACGTGCAGGGCATGCATCAGAACTGGCTGGCCGATCAGTCCTTGCGACGGCTCGGCGTCAAACCGACGGCGTCGCTCGACATCGAGACGCGCTTTCGCTACAACCCTGACGTCAAGAGCCTTCCTGCGATGGTCCCGGCCGTGATTCCGCTGCTGTTGCTCATGCTGCCCGCGATGCTCACGGCGCTCTCCGTCGTGCGCGAGAAGGAACTCGGCTCGATCCTGAATCTGTACGTGACGCCTGTCACGCGCACGGAATTCCTCATCGGCAAGCAGATTCCGTATGTGGCGCTCGCCATGCTGAACTTCCTGCTCATGGCGCTCATCGCCGTGACGCTCTTCGGCGTGCCCATCAAAGGCAGCTTCCTGACGCTGATTACGGCGGTCTTCATTTTCAACGTGGTGGCCACGGGTATCGGCCTGCTTGCGTCCACCTTTACCCGCAGTCAGATCGCGGCCCTGTTCTTCACGATGATCGGCACGATGATTCCGGCGATTCAGTTCTCCGGCATGCTCACGCCGGTGCCGTCGATGGAAGGCTCGGGCCGGTTCATCGGCGAAATCTATCCGGCGACTTACATGCTGATCATCAGTCGCGGCGTCTTCAACAAGGCGCTCGGCTTCGGCGATCTCGGTAACGCCTTCTGGCCGATGCTCATTGCCGTGCCCGTGATTCTGGGCGCGACGGTCCTGCTGCTCAAGAAACAGGACAAGTGATGGCCAGCCCGAACGCACCGCAAGCCTCTCCCTCCACCGCGCATGACACCAGCGCCACGCCGCCGCGTCGCAAGCATCCGTGGTTGCGGCACGTCGCGAACATCTACCGGCTCGGCGTAAAGGAGCTATGGAGTCTCGTGCGTGACCCGATGATGCTGGTGCTCATCATCTACACGTTCACGGCGTCGGTCTATTCGTCGGCCACGGCGCAACCCGAGACGTTGCACATGGCGCCCATCGCCATCGTGGACGAAGACGCCTCCCCGCTCTCGCAGCGCATCGTCTCGGCGTTCTACCCTCCGCAGTTCACCACGCCGCAGATGATTACGGCAGACGCCGTCGACCGGGGCATGGACGAAGGCGCGTACACGTTTGCGCTGAACATCCCGCCGAACTTCCAGCGCGACGTGCTGGCGGGACGCGCGGCCGAAGTACAGCTCAACGTCGACGCCACGCGCATGAGTCAGGCGTTCTCGGGTAGCGGCTACGTACAGCAGATCGTGTCGGCGGAAGTGCGCGAATTCCTTCAGCGATACCGATCTACGCCGGAGTTGCCCGTCGACCTGGCGTTGCGCGTGCGCTTCAATCCGACGCTGGAGCGGGCGTGGTTCGGCGCACTGATGCAAATCATCAACAACATCACGATGCTGTCGATCATTCTGACGGGCGCGGCACTGATCCGGGAGCGCGAGCACGGCACCATCGAACATTTGCTCGTCATGCCGGTGACACCGACCGAGATCATGCTGGCGAAAGTGTGGTCGATGGGACTCGTCGTGCTGATGGCGGCGGCCATGTCGCTATGGCTGATCGTGAGTGGCGCGCTGCACGTGCCGATCGGCGGGTCGGTGGCGTTGTTCCTGCTCGGGGCGACACTGCACCTGTTCGCCACTACGTCGATGGGCATCTTTCTCGCGACGCTTGCGCGCTCGATGCCCCAGTTCGGCATGTTGCTGATTCTGGTGCTGCTGCCGCTGCAAATGCTCTCGGGCGGGAACACACCGCGCGAAAGCATGCCGAAGCTGGTGCAGGACGTGATGCTCGCCGCGCCCACGACGCACTTCGTCGAACTGGGTCAGGCCATTCTGTTCCGTGGCGCCGGGATCGGCGTCGTGTGGGTGCAGTTCGCAGCGCTTGCGGTCATCGGCGCGGTGTTCTTCGCCTTCTCGCTGCGGCGTTTTCGTCGCACGCTCAGTTCGATGGCATAACGAGGGCCCGACGCCGGTCTCCCCCTCTGGTCAGCCATGCGCTGGTCAGTCTCCGACGCGGCGTTCGGCCCCCTGTCATGCCGGATTTGTGAGGTCATTGCCATGCCCGCCAAGTCGTCTGCAGCACTGGAACGCCGTTCGTCTCAGTCCCCCCGAAGTGCTCGTGCCACATCGTCCGCCGCCACCGGCGACGCGCCGTGGCTGGCGGCCAATCCGTGGCTCGCCAATTTGCCGTGGATGTCGGCCGCCGCCGAGTATGCCGTCGACGCGTGGCAGCGCAGCGTGTTGTTTGCCGACGTCATGCGTCAGCGCGGCAATCAGTATCAGGAACATCTGGCCGAATCGGCCCCCAACGTGCTCGACTTCGACGCCGAGGTGATTCTCGACGCTCACGAGCTGCCGCGTCCCTGCAACTATTGCCTGATGCGCATCGTGCCGCCGAAGGACACGCCCACACTGCCCAACGCGCGTCCGTTCGTCGTGGTCGATCCGCGTGCGGGGCACGGCCCCGGCATCGGCGGCTTCAAGCCGGACAGCGAGATCGGTGCGGCGTTGCGCGCGGGCCATCCGTGCTATTTCGTCGGCTTCCTGCCCGACCCCGTCCCCGGACAAACGGTCGAGGACGTGATGCGCGCCGAAGCGGCGTTTCTCGAGAAAGTCATTTCGATGCATCCGGAAAGCGCGGGCAAGCCCGCAGTCATCGGCAACTGTCAGGCCGGATGGCAGATCCTGATGACCGCCGCGATGCGACCCGAGCTGTTCGGCCCGATCATCGTGGCGGGCGCGCCGGTGTCCTATTGGGCGGGCTGGCGCGGACGCAATCCGATGCGCTACTCCGGTGGTCTGCTCGGCGGCAGCTGGCTGACGGCGCTCACGAGCGATCTCGGCGACGGCCGGTTCGACGGCGCGTGGCTGGTGCAGAACTTCGAGAGTCTCGATCCGGCGAATACGCTCTGGCGCAAGAAGTATCACCTGTATGCGAACGTCGATACGGAGGCACAGCGCTATCTCGGCTTCGAGAAGTATTGGGGCGGGCACGTGTTCCTGAACGCGCAGGAGATGCAATACATCGTCGACAACCTGTTCGTGGGCAACCGGCTCACGAGCGCGGAGCTGATCACGAGCGACGGCATCCGGCTCGATCTGCGCAACATCCGTTCGCCCATCGTGGTGTTCTGTTCGTACGGCGATAACATCACGCCGCCACCGCAAGCACTCGGCTTCGTGACTGACATGTATCGCGACGACGCGGAAGTGCTCAGTCATGATCAGACCATCGTCTACGCGACGCATGACAGCATTGGCCATCTCGGCATCTTCGTGTCGGGCAGCACCGGGCGTAAGGAGCACCGCAAGTTCGTCAACAACATCGATCTGATCGACGTGTTGCCCGCGGGCATCTATCAGGCGCAGATCGCCGACAAGACGGACGACACGCTGCACGGCGAACTGGCCGAAGGCGATTACGTGATGTCGATTCAGCGCCGCAGTGTGGAGGACGTGCGCGCCATCGTGCAACCGGATCCGCAAAGCGACCGGCGTTTCGCGGCGGTGGCGCATCTGTCCGACATTCACCTGGGGTTGTATCGCAGTCTCGTGCAGCCGTGGGTGCGCGCGATGGTGACGCCGACATCGGCGTACTGGATGCGGTTACTGCATCCCCTGCGTGTGAGCTACGAGCTGTGGTCGGATCGCAATCCGTTTGCGGCACCGTTCGCCGAGAAAGCTGAACGCGTGCGGGAGACGCGTCATGCCGTGTCTTCCGACAATCCGTTCCTCGCTTTGGAGACGGCCGTGTCGACGGCGATCGAGGAGTCGCTGAACTTCTACCGCGACATGCGCGACGACGGTTACGAAAAGGCGTTCGAGACGATCTACGGTCAGCCGTGGGTGCAGGCGCTCGCCGGTTTGCGTGGCAGCGATGACACGCCGGTACGGGTGCATCCGGGCACATCGCCCGAGCATGTGGCGTTCGTGAAGGAAGCGCTGGAACTGCGCCGTCACGAGGTGCGTCAGGGCGGTGTGCTGGAAGCGGGCATTCGGGCGTTGCTCTGGGTGCACCGTTTGCACGGCGAAGCGGACGAGCGGCAGTTCAATCTCGCACGTTCGTTGCCACGCGGCAATGCCGAGATTTCGATTGAGCGCTTCCGCGAGATCATTCGACGTCAGGCAGGTTTGCTGCGCATGGCGCCGAATGCCGCGATGGAGGCCATTCCGGGCATGTTGGCGCATGCGTCGCCAACATCGATTCGACTGGTGGCGAAGGCCGTGAAGGAGCTGAGTTTCGCGGTGCCGCTGGAAGATGGCGAACAAAACGATCTGGAACGCGTGCTCGCCGTCTTCGAACGGGCCGCACAAAAGCGCGAGGCCGAGGGGGAAGGGGCAGGCAGGTCCAGCGTAGCGGCCAAGCCTCGCGCCACCGCAAGTCGCAAGGCGACCTCGCCAGCCACCACACCCCGCAAGCGGACGACTGCCGCAAAGAAGGCCACCACGAAGACCGCCACAACGGCAGTCGCCAAAACTACGCGGGTGTCGCGAGCGAAGAAGACGGTCTAGCCGTCGACATGGCGGCGACGCGCGACGCATCGCCGCCATGAACACCGTCGCCCGCGGGCACGAACAGCCGCGCCACCAATCCCCCACCCTCGCGGGGCGCGAACTCAAGCGTTGCGTCGAAACGCCGCGCAATCGCCTGCACGATGGAGATGCCCAACCCGGCACCCTCACCCCGCTGCCGCCCCTGATCTCCCCGCCAGAATCGCTGGCCCAGTTGCGCCGTATGCGCAGCAGCAAGGCCGGGGCCTCGATCGCTGACTTCAATGCAGTATCCTCGGTTCGGCTCGTTCGCCATCACCGACAACGTGATCTCGCTGCCTTCCGGGGAGTACTGCATCGCATTGTCCAGCAAGTTTCTTAGCGCCGTCGCCAGCATCGAACGCGGCAACACCGATCCTGTGTCTGTCGCTGAAATGCTAATCAGGATCCTGCCACTTCGACGACGGACCGGAGCCCCTTTCCCCTGCTCGGACATAAACCCAACTCGCATTGAAAAGGGGCCCCGATCCGTCTCTCCCATTTCAGTCAAGACCTCCTCGATGACCTCCGTCACCGACTCGCAAATGTCGTGTTCGTATATCGGCGCTTCCGTCCTCGCCAACGTCATCAACTGATCCAACGTATGGCCCAGTCGCTTCACACCATCGCTCGCCTGCAGCAACGCCTGCTTCGATGCACTCCCCTGCGTCAACGCCGCCACCTGCAAATGCGTGTCGATAGCCGTCAACGGCGTACGCAACTCGTGCGCCGCGCCATCCGTGAACGCCCTCTGACCCGCCAACGTCTGCGCCAACCTGTCCAGCCATCCATTCAACGCGGTCACCACCGGTTTCAATTCCCTCGGTGCTTTGCCAATATCCACCGGCGTGGTGTCGTCGGTGCGCTTCCCACGCAACGTTGCGTGTAACGTCTCCAGTGGCATCAGCCCCCTTCCGATACCGATCCACAACGCCATCAGACCGCCAATGACCGCGATCAGAAACGGAATGCCCGCTGCACGCAACATGCCATTCGTCAACACGGCCCGTCGCTTGACGAGATCCGCCGTCATCACCTGATATCCGCCCGCGTCCTGCAAAACGTAGATGCGCCAGTTGCGACCGTCGATCTCCTTTGTGCTGAAGCCCGTCGGCAACGTCATCGCCGACGTCTTGGGACTGCCGTCGGTCTGCGCCAGCACCGCCCCCTGCAACGAACGGATTTCGCAGGCGATCCCGTCATTACCGCCCGCACGAATGACCTCGCCCCAATCTCTCGGCTCGGGATGCGGCGAAAATGCCGCGCGCGCCATCAGACCCGCCACCATATTGGCCGACATCGCCAGACGCTCGTCGAGTGCTTCGTCAAGACTCGCGCGTACACCGCGCATCATCCATCCCGCCGCCGCCGTCCACAAAACGATCAGCGCCACGCCAGCGATCAGCACCGCCCTAAGTCGAAGGCTCATGACAAGGTCCATCCCAACCGATATCCCAGGCCGCGCGCAGTCTGGATGACGTCGCAACCCAACTTGCGACGCACGTTATGTATGTGAACGTTCAGCACATTGCTGTTGACGCGCTCCGTCATACCGTAAAGCCGCACGTGCAGCATCTCGGGCGACAACCAGCGCCCCCGGCTGCTCGCGAGGTATGCGAGCAAATCCACCTCGCGACGCGACAGTTCGACCGGCGTGCCGTCGAGCCAGGCCAGCCCACTCGCGGGATCGAGCCGCAAAGGACCGGCCTCGATGATCTGGGCGGCGCGTCCATGCGTGCGTCGCACCAGCGCATGCAAACGCGCCGCCAGTTCGCGCAGGTCGAAGGGTTTGCTCATATAGTCGTCGGCCCCGGCGTTCAACCCCGAGATCCGGTGCTCGACGCCGTCGCGCGCGGTGAGAATCAACACGGGAACGTCCGGCTCGACGGTGCGAACGCTGGCAATCAGGTTCAGACCGTCGCCATCGGGCAGCCCGAGATCGAGCACCAGCGCGTCGAAGCTGTTCTCGGCATGCGCCGCCATGGCCGCCTCGCCGCACGCGGTCGCCTCGACGTGTATTCCCAAAGTCGAAAGCCCCGCAACGATGCCGCTCGTAATCAGCGGATCGTCCTCTACCAGCAGTACTCGCATTGACTCACGCCTCTCCTAAGCGTCTCCGACGCCGCTTTTGCGCCTCGTGACATGTTACGTATATCGCGCATTGCGTTGATGCAAGGTCGATGGTGAGGTGAAGTGTTAACTCTCAGTTAATCGTCCTCCGCCACGCTCTGTCTTGCTTCGACCGCCCCGAGGAGGACCGATTGCTTCGTCGAATACTTTCCATCTTTGTGATTTTGCTCAGCGCGCATAGTGCGCTTGGCGTCACCCTCGTAACGTCCGCCGCTGCCGCGCTGCCCTGGCAGTCCGGCAATCAGGTGCTGGACGTCTCGCAAGTGCTGCGTCTCGATGCGCCTCGCCGTGAAGACGGTGGCATTGTCATTGCCAGCACGATTGCTAAGGATCACTACGTTTATCGTCATTCGATTCGCGTAGAAGATGCCGACGGCAAGCCCATCCACTTCACGCTGCCCGATGGCACCCGACACTTCGATGAGTTCTTCGGGAACACCGAGATCTTCTATGACGACGATTTGCATCTGAAGTTGCCTGAATTGGCGAGAGCGGATTTCATTACGCTTTACTGGCAAGGCTGCGCTCAGGCAGGGATTTGTTATCCTCCGCAGAAGGTTCGAATTGCGCTGAACGGTGATTTTTCTCCGCGCGAGGACAAGAGTGTGTCGTCGGCACTGACCGCCCTTTTTGCTCCGACCGCGAACTCGGCGTCTGCGAGTCTGGACGAGGCGTCGAACGCCCCAGCTTCGACCGAGACGACAAGCAACGCCGAGCTGCTCGCTGCGGATCAGGCCGCTGCCGCCCAACTCGCAGCGCTCGACCCCATCGCGGCGAAATTGCTGTTCTTCGGCTTCGGTCTTCTGCTGGCGTTCACGCCGTGCGTGCTGCCGATGGTCCCCATCGTCTCGACGATGATCGTCGGCAATCGGCCGTCGCCGTTGCGCGCTTTGGCGCTGTCTTCGGCTTATGTCGTGGCGATGGCGTTGACCTATGCCAGCGTGGGCGTCGCCGCCGCTCTTGCCGGCGCCAACCTTCAGGCGATGCTGCAATCCCCGTGGCTCCTGAGTGCATTCGCGGCGCTCTTTCTGGCACTGGCCGCGTCGTTGTTCGGACTGTTCGAACTGCACCTTCCCGCGTTCATCATGAATCGTCTGGACGCGGCCGGACGCAACCGCACGAGCGGTGGTCTCGCAAGCGCGGCCGCGCTCGGCTTCCTCTCGGCCCTGCTCGTCGGCCCCTGCATGACGGCCCCGCTGGCAGGGGCGCTGCTCTATATCAGCCAGACGGGCAATGCGTGGATGGGCGGTGGTGCGCTATTCGCGATGGGCATAGGCATGGGCATGCCGTTGTTGGCGATTTCGCTGTTCGGTGCGCGAATCCTGCCCCGCCCGGGACCGTGGATGGTGCGTGTGCGTATCGCCTTCGGCTATGTGATGGCGGGAATGGCCATCGAGATGTTGAGCCGCTTCCTGCCCGGACACGTCACCCTCGCACTGTGGGGCGCGCTCGGCATCGGTCTCGCCATCGGCATCGCGGGCTGGGCGTGGGCGGTTCGCGGTAATCGGACTTGCTGGACGCTGGTATTCACCTCGACGTTCGCCGCGCTCTGGTCGGTACTGCTGCTGGTCGGCGCGGCCTCGGGCGGCGAGTCGTTGTTGCGCCCGCTGGCACGCCCGGATGGCGTCGCAATCGCCGGAGGCGATAGTGCAGGCCAACGCGCGGGCAAATCGGTGGATTACGTCAGCGTCAAATCCGAACAGGACGTGGACGCGCGTATCGCGCAAGCCACCGCCAAAGGGCAATGGACGCTCATCGATTTTTACGCCGACTGGTGCGTGAGTTGCCACGTCATTGAGCGCAACGTCTTCGGTGATCCGGCCGTGGCCGCGCGTCTGGCGCGCATGCAGGTGCTGCGTCCCGACGTCACGAAGAATGACGACATCGATCGGGCGCTCATGAAGCGCTGGGGCGTGATGGGACCGCCGACGCTCATCCTCGTCGATACGACGGGTAAGGAGGTGCGCACGCATCGTATGGTCGGCGAGATGACGGCACAGGCGTTCCTGCAACGCCTCGACGCGGCGCAAGCCACGGAGGCGTCATGATCGGACTCGGCCCGTTCTCCGCGAAGACGGCATCTCTCGCAGCGGCGGCCGTCCTCGCATGGCTCGTCGCACGCTACCTGCTGCGAACGTCAGATGCAGCATCGCGGCGCGGCGGCGCCGGTGTGCTGCTCGACGCCCTTTTCGTCGGCCTGTTCATCGCTCGCGCGGTGTACGTCGTCCGCTGGTGGCCCGAATACGCCGCCCGACCGTGGTCGTTCGTTGCGATTGGCGATGGCGGTTTCAATGTCTGGGCAGGGGCGCTCGCCGCCGTGGCATGGGGATTCTGGCGCACGCGCCGGGATCGAGCGCAGCGTCGGCCGATGTTCGCGGGTATGGCAGCCGGTCTCGCGATCTGGGGCGTGATGCTCGCCGGTCTAGGTGCCGCGCTGCGCGACGCGCCACCACTGCCATCGCTCACGCTCACCACCGTCGATGGACGTTCCGTCGCGCTGGAAAACCATCGCGGCCAGCCCATCGTGATGAACCTATGGGCCAGTTGGTGCCCACCGTGCCGACGCGAAATGCCGGTGCTGGCGCAAGCGCAGAATGACTATCCGGACGTGCGATTTCTGATGATCAATCAAGGCGAGGCCGCGCAGACGGTGGCTGAGTTCGTGCAATCGCAGGAACTGGCGTTCGACCATCTGCTGCTCGACCCCGAATCACAGGCCATGCGTGCGGTAGAGACCCGCGCATTACCGACCACGTTGTACTTCGATACGAATGGCCGTCTCGTCGATGCCCATCTGGGCGAACTGACGGCCGCGCGCTTGCGCGACACGTTGCATCGCCGCCTTCACCAATCCCCGGCGTCCCGTACGCTCAAGGAGTAATCCATGCCGGTTCGAAAGACGCTCGTTCTCGCCATCAACTCACTCTCGCTGCTCTGCCTGTCGACTGCCGGAGGCGCCGCAAATGCAACGCCCGCATCCTCTTCATCCTCTTCATCCTCTTCATCCGCTTCGCCGCCCCCCGTCACTACGTCCGGTGCCGCCAAGCCGGTCATCGTGCACGCTCTGGAGCGCGAGGGCGTGACGTCTCTGCAACCGTTCGACACCGGGATCAAGGACCTCCAGGGTTTCGCCGGACTGGCCGGTCAGCAGCCGATGGCGGTCTACCTGCTTGCGGACGGCACAGGCATCGTCGGCACCCGCATCGACGCAGATGGCAAACCGCTCGATATCGAGCGTGTCACGAAGCTCATCGAAAGGCCGCTCGGTGACACGATCTGGTCGAAGCTCGCCGCCGCCCATTGGGTGCAGGACGGCAAGAAAGACGCGCCGCGCATCGTCTACACCTTCAGCGATCCGAATTGCCCCTACTGCAATCGCTTCTGGGAGACGGCACGGCCGTGGGTCGACTCAGGCAAGGTGCAACTGCGTCACGTGCTCGTCGGCGTCATCAAGCCCGACAGCGTGACCAAAGCCGCCGCGATCTTGAGCGCACCCGATCCATCTACGGCGCTGCTTCAAAACGAACGTAAGTTTGCGCAAGGCGGCATTAAGCCTGCTAGAAACGTCACCGAGACCGTTGCGAAGAAGCTTCAAAGCAACCAGATGCTGATGGCCGAACTCGGTTTTCGTGGCACACCGGGTATCGTCTATCGCAACGATACGGGCATCGTGGAGCGGGCGAACGGTATGCCCCCGTCAAATTCGCTCACGACCATCCTTGGCGAAAAATGAGCCGCGACGCCCGCCTGTGTCGGCAGGACCGCCAGCCATCGTCGCAGAATCGTCGATAGCAGGCGGGCATCAATCGCACATTCTTGCGGGAATCGGCCATAAGACGCCTGAATTTCGTCGAATGGCCGCTTTTTGCGACACCCGCTCACGGTGCGCCGGAGTTGCTGCTACAATCTGCATCACCATGAAGTCGCATCAGTCTTCCTCCCTCCTCTGGTCGCCCCTGACCGCCGCCCTGCGCTGGTGGCGGTAACCCGCCACGTCTATCTCATCCCCATAGCGCCCTCCCCCGCGGATCGCGAAGTCAATGTGGGGGCACGCTCAGGGGACACTCGCAAATTCCATGCGTTCGACAATCCTTTGTCACCAGACGAACAGGGACCATCATGCTGCTGATGATCGACAACTACGACTCGTTTACCTACAACATCGTCCAGTACTTCGGTGAACTGGGCGAGGACGTCCGAGTCTTCCGCAACGACGAAATCACGCTCGACACCATTGCCGAGCTTGCCCCCGACCGCATTTGCCTCTCGCCCGGCCCGAGCTGCCCGGCCAACGCAGGCATCACGCTCGACGTACTCAAGCGCTTCGCCGGTGAAATCCCGATCCTCGGCGTCTGCCTCGGCCATCAGGCCATTGGCGAAGCGTTCGGCGGCAAGGTCATTCGCGCGCAACAGATCATGCACGGCAAAGTGAGCGAGATCGAAACCACGCAACAGGGCGTGTTCGCGAATCTGCCCAAGCGCTTTACCGTCACCCGCTACCACTCGCTCGCCATCGAGCGCGCCTCGTTGCCGGAATGCCTCGAGATCACCGCATGGACGGACGACGGCGAGATCATGGGCGTGCGCCACAAGACGCTCGACGTCGAAGGCGTGCAATTCCACCCCGAATCGATTCTGTCGGAGCATGGCCACGCCGTGCTGCGCAACTTTGTGCAAGCTGCGCCGCGTGCGGCCATTGCCGCCTGAGACATCCCAAGGGCGCGTCTGAATCAGCGAACGCGCGCTATGCACCCGACAAGCACCGACAGAGGAGAGGACAACAAATGATTACCCCGCAAGAAGCGCTTCAGCGCACGATCGAACACCGCGAAATCTTCCACGACGAGATGCTGCATCTGATGCGTCTCATCATGAAGGGCGAGATCTCGCCGGTCATGTCGGCCGCGATCATCACCGGTCTGCGCGTGAAGAAGGAAACCATCGGCGAGATCGCCGCCGCCGCGCAAGTCATGCGCGAGTTCGCCAATCACGTGGACGCCCCTGCCGACGAACATTTCGTCGACATCGTGGGCACCGGTGGCGATGTGTCGCATACGTTCAACATCTCGACGGCCTCGATGTTCGTGGCCGCCGGCGCAGGCGCGAAGGTCGCCAAGCACGGCAACCGTGGCGTGAGTTCGAAGTCGGGCAGTGCCGACGTGCTCGAAGCACTCGGTGTGAACATCATGCTCTCGCCCGAGCAAGTGGCCGAGTGTCTGCGCGAAGTCGGTATCGGCTTCATGTTCGCCCCGAACCATCATCCCGCGATGAAGAACGTGGCCGCCATCCGCAAGGAAATGGGCGTGCGCACGATCTTCAACATTCTCGGCCCGCTCACGAATCCGGCCGGGGCACCGAATCAACTGATGGGCGTGTTCCACCCGGATCTGGTCGGCATTCAGGTGCGCGTGATGGAGCGTCTGGGCGCGGAGCACGTGCTCGTCGTCTACGGCAAGGACGGCATGGACGAAGTCTCGCTCGGCGCCGCCACGCTAGTCGGCGAGTTGAAGGACGGCAAGGTCACCGAGTATGAAATTCACCCGGAAGACTTCGGTTTGCAGATGGTGAGCAATCGCAGCCTGAAGGTCGGCAGCGCCGAGGAATCGAAGACGATGCTGATCGACGCGCTGGGCAACACAGAAGGCACCGCCCGCGAGATCGTGACGCTCAACGCCGGGACCGCACTTTATGCGGCCAACCGCGCACCGACGATTGCCGACGGCATCAGGATGGCGCGCGAGTCCATCGCCAGCGGCGCGGCTCGCGAAAAGCTCCACGAATTCGTCACGTACACGCAACGCTTCAAGGCGTAACCTTCAGCAGACCCAGAGTTATCTACCGATATGTCTACCGTTCTCGACAAAATCCTGGCCGTGAAGGCCGAAGAAGTCGCTGCTGCAAAGCGCGTGCGTGACCTCGCGAGCCTGCGCCGCGACGCGGAAGCGACCGTTGGCGACAGCGCGCTGCGCACCCGCGACTTCGTAGGCGCACTACGCACGAAGATCGACGCAGGCCTGTCCGGTGTCATTGCCGAAATCAAGAAGGCCAGTCCATCGAAGGGCGTGATTCGCGAGAACTTCGTGCCGCCGCAGATCGCTGAGTCGTATCAGCAAGGCGGCGCGGCGTGCCTGTCTGTACTCACCGACGTGCAGTTCTTCCAGGGCGCGCCCGAGTATCTCAAGGCAGCGCGCGCCGCGTGCGATCTGCCGGTCCTGCGCAAGGACTTCATGATCGACGCGTATCAGGTGTACGAAGCCCGCGACATGGGTGCCGATTGCATTCTGCTGATCGCGGCTGCGCTGGAACTCTCGCAGATGCGCGATCTCGAAGCACAGGCGCACGAGCTGGGCATGGCCGTGCTCGTCGAAGTGCACAACGGTCAGGAGCTGGACGCCGGGCTGGAACTGCGTACCCCGCTGATGGGCATCAACAACCGCAACCTGCACAACTTCGAAGTCACGCTCGACACGACGCTCGGCCTGCTGAAACATATCCCGCAGGATCGTCTGGTCGTGACGGAGTCGGGTATCCTTTCGCGTGACGACGTAACGCGCATGCGCGCGGCCAACGTCAATGCCTTTCTCGTCGGCGAAGCCTTCATGCGCGCGCCCGAGCCAGGCGACGCACTCGCTACCCTGTTCGACATGCCCCGCTGACACCCATGGCCATCGAACGCGAACTCAAACTGGCCCTCCCGGGCGACCTCCCCGCGGCGCGCGCCGACGCGCTGATTGCCCATCTCGACCGTTTGCCCGGCACTGATGCGCGCGGCGAACGTCATCTCGTCAATCGTTACTTCGATACGCCGGATCTCGCACTCGCAAGCGCCAAGGCTGCGCTACGACTGCGCTATGTCGCCCGCGACGGTCATGCCGGACAGTGGCTGCAAACGCTCAAGTCGGTAGGCGAAGCGCACGACGGACTGCATGTGCGTCACGAGTGGGAACAAGCCGTGCACGGTGAGGCGCTTGAACTCTCACCGCTCATCGCCGCCTGCGATGTGCCAGCAACGGCCGCGCTGTTGCGGGACGAAGGCGCGAAGGTCGTAGCGCAGTTCGAGACGAACTTCGTGCGACGCCTGTGGCGCTACGTCGCGGGTGACGGCACAGCCGTGGAAATCGCGTTCGATCGTGGCGAAGTCGCCGTGCAGGCCGACGGCCAACGTCACACGGAACCGCTCATTGAAGTGGAACTGGAATTGCTGGATGCGCCGGACGACGACCGCGACGGTCAGGGCGAACGCATTCTCCAGGCGCTCGCGCAGGACCTGCGCGCGGTCTTGCCGGAACTGCACAGCGACAACGTCAGCAAAGCGCAGCGCGGCTATCGTCTGCGTCAAAAGGTGCTGGGCGGTTGAACGTGCTTCGACCTCGCCCTTCGACGAAACCGGTTAATTCAGCAGACTCAGCACACATCACGCATGACATCACGCTCACGAACCGCAACCGCCCAGAACGCTGACGAGGCGCGACAAGGCTCTCTCTTCGGCGAGACGAACGGAACCAACGAAACGAGTGACACCCGGAGCGACGATCCCGTTACCGTGGCCGGTCCGTTGAAGGGCCGCGTCGAGGATCAGTTCGCCGAGCTGCCCGACGCGTGGAAAGCGCTGGTCGCACCGTTCGTGCAGAGCGACGCTTACGCCCCGCTGTGCCAATACGTCGACGCCGAAGTCGCGACGGGCAAGACCGTCTATCCGGCGGACATTTTCCATGCGCTGCACATGACGTCGCCGAAGGACGTAAAAGTCGTCATCCTCGGACAGGACCCGTATCACGGCGACGACAATGGCATTGCACAGGCGCACGGCATGGCGTTTTCGGTGCAGCGCGGCGTGCGCGTGCCGCCATCGTTGCGCAACATCTACAAAGAGATCGAACGGGATCTGGGCATTGCGCCGCCGTCGCATGGCAACCTCGACGCGTGGGCGAAACAGGGCGTGCTGCTGCTCAACACGACGCTCACAGTCGAAGCCGCCAATGCCGCTAGCCATGCGAAGCCGTTCAAAAAAGGGGGATGGCAAGCCTGCACGGACACCTTGCTCTGCGGCCTCGCCGAACAGCAAGGCCCGCTGGTGTTCCTGCTGTGGGGCAGTCACGCGCAGGCGAAAGCCCCCCTGCTCGGCGGTCACGGCCATCTGCTGCTCGAAGCGCCGCACCCCTCCCCACTATCGGCCCATCGCGGTTTCCTCGGCTGCGGCCACTTCAGCGCCGCCAACGCCTTCCTCCAAAAACACGGCAAGACACCCATCGACTGGCGGGTGTCGGCGTAGTTCGTCATGCGTCGAAATGTCAGTCGAAACGATCATTCCTGCGGATTTTCTGAAAAATGATCGTTATGACTGACAAAAAACCGCAGTAAATCGAAGTTTCGACGGTTTCACCCATCGAAATATACGATTCAATATGCACTTCTGAGCATTTACATACAAAAGTGAAGTCATTACACTCCATTTCCGTAATGAGAATCCCTATCAATCTCATTAACAAAAACTACTAAACCGTGCGTTACCTGGCCTGCGAAGTGTCCGAAGGTGGCGCCGCAGCTGGAACACACGTATGTCTACCGCCTTTCAGACGCGCGAGCGTCTGCTCGCCGTCGCCTGCGCCCTGGTCGTCGCTGGCAGCTTCGCCACCCAATCCGCCCACGCTCAAACGCCCGCCAACGCCGCCGATGCCGCGCCGCAAGCCGCTGGCTCGACCAACGCCCCGGCCGTCGCGCTGCCCACGACGCAGGTCAACGACAGCGCCGTGCCGTCGGCCATGCAGACGAAGACGCTGCCGTCGTACAAGTTCGTCGCCCCGCTGCGCGATACGCCGCGCTCGATCACTGTCATTCCCGAAGAACTGATCAAGCAGACGAACGCCACGACCTTCGCCGACGCGCTCAAGACCGTGCCCGGCATCACGTTCCTCGGTGGCGACGCTGCGGCGAACCCGTCCGCCGACCGTCCGGTCATTCGCGGCTTCGAATCGCGTAACTCGATCTTCGTGGACGGCATGCGCGACTCCGGTGTGCAGAATCGCGAAACGTTCGACATCGAGAACATCAGCGTCATCAAGGGCCCGGACTCGGTCTATGCCGGACGTGGCGCCGTGGGCGGCAGCATCGACATCACCACGAAGACGCCGCGACTGGAAGATTTCACCAACGCAAGCTTCGGTCTCGGGACCAACAGCTACAAGCGTCTGACGTTAGACGTGAACCGCCAGGTGAACGATCAAACCGCTGTGCGCCTGAACATGATGGGTCACGATGCCGATCAGGCCGGTCGCAACAACGTCTACAGCAAGCGCTGGGGTATCGCACCGTCGGTGGCGTTCGGCTTGAACAGCCCGACGACCGTCACGATCAGCTACTACCACCTGAATTCGTACGACATGCCGGACTTCAGCGCACCGTTCCGCTCAGCGGGCGGCACACCTGACGGCGGCTTCCAGCGCAACCAGTTTTATGGCCTGAACAATCGCGATTACCGTCGTGGCCAGACGGACACCGGCGAAATCAAGGTCGAACACCGCATCAACGACACGTGGAAAATCAAGAACACCACGATGGTCGGCCGTTCGACGCTCGATTACGTCGCCACGAACCCGCAATTCCAGTCGGCCACGTCGAACATCATCTCGCTGCAAGCCAAGAGCGGTAAGTACGCCACCAACAGCATCGCCAACCAGACGGAACTGACCGGCAAGGCCACGCTGTTCGGCTTCGAGCACACGCTCACGACAGGTCTGGAATTCAGCAACGAGCAAAGCCGCTACGAGGGCTATCTCGTCGCAGACAGCGCCGGCAACAACATCCGCTCGGGCGGTCCGTGCTCGATCGCGTACAACTGCACGACCATCGGCAACTGGAACCTGGACAATCCGTGGACCGGCAGCCTCACGCTCAACGGCGACAAGGCCTTCCCGGGTGCGGCCACCAACACGCGCACGAACACCGCTTCGGCTTATCTGTTCGACAGCGTGAAGCTCTCCGACCGCTGGCTGCTCAACGCCGGTGCGCGCTTCGACCGCTTCGACGTGAGCGCCGTACAAGCGGGTGCACCTGACCTGAACAACACCTCGAACCTGTTCAGCTTCCAGCTGGGTGTGGTCTACAAGTTGCTGCCGTCGTTGAGCCTGTATGCGTCGTATGGCACGTCGGCCAACCCGCCGGGCGCGAACAGCGGTCTGGGCGGCGGTACCGATCAGATCACCGCGACCAACAACAACCTCTCGCCCGAGCGCAGCCGCAACATCGAAGTCGGTGCGAAGTGGGACGTGATCGACCAGCGCCTGTCGCTGACCGCAGCCCTGTTCCAGACGGACAAGACGAACGCTCGCGTCTCCGACGGGCTTGGCGGCACGATCAACGCCGGTAGCCAGCGCGTGCGCGGTGCAGAACTCGGCTGGGCAGGTAATCTGACGAACCACTGGCGCGTGTTCGGCGGCTACTCGTACCTGAACGCGATCACGACCGACGCCGGTCCGGCCGCTGCGCCGGGCTCGAACGGTCTGCCGATGGTGATGGTGCCCAAGCACAACCTGACGCTGTGGACCGACTACGAAGTGATGCCGAAGCTCACACTGGGCGCGGGCATGACGCTCTCGAGCCTGACCTACGCATCGGTGTCGTCGACCGTTCGCAAGTGGACGCCGGGCTATGCCCGCTTCGACGCGGTCGCCACCTACCGCGTGTCGCGCTCGGTGGATCTGCAACTGAACGTGCAGAACATCTTCGACAAGAAGTACTACGCCAGCGCGTACCCGATCTACGCCACGTGGGCACCGGGCCGTACCGCCATGCTGACGCTGAACTTCCATCAGTAATCGTGTTGTCGTCAGCCCGCTCACTCCGTCGATCGGGCTGACACGGGAAATCCGGCGACTACCGCCGGGTTTCCTGCAAATTCCCCCGCCTTCTTTCTCCTCCCCCGCTGCATCTCACCCGTCCGGCCTCGATTCGTCGTTACAGCGAAGCCTGATTTCAAACACTCGATTCACATCGTCCGTTTCATTGTGTGCCCCCAGTCTGCGTGACATGATGACGCCGCGCTGTAGACGGGATGCCATCCGAGTGTCCTCGCACCGCATGAAAACAATCAGAAGACGTTCGCCATAACGCAGTTTGCCTATTCGTACGGGGGTTCGAGATGGCAAATCGGGGAGTCGCTGTCACCGCGTGTGCCAATGCCGCGCGGTCGTTCGTTATCGTTGTCGCCATCGCCGCGCTCGCGGGATGTTCTGCAACGCAAATCCGCAAGAAGGACACGCTGCAAGACGCCGCCAACGGGTTCGACGGTGCCGTCAAAGCATCGGCAAGCGCGCTGGATACCGAAGTCAAGTCTCGGGCGCGCGTACGACGTGCGGAGGCTATTGAGAATTACGTGCGCACGTTCCGGTCGAATCCGCGTGTCGATTACGACATCGACGGCAAGGACGATCTCGCGTCCTTCGCCCGATTCGTCTGTGCCGGGTCGGACAGTTTCGTGCGCGAGCGCGCGGCAATGCGTTACGCCACTGCATATTCCGGCGGCCTCAAGGACGTGCTCGCCGAAGGCGACGACTCCATCAGTGGTCAGTGGAAGCGCCTCCAGGAACTGCGCAAGCCCATCAAGACGCCTGGCGTCGTGGAGGACACGCCACCGAAGGAGGCAGTGCTCGCCTGCTCGATTCCGCTGACGGAGCAACTGCGCGGATGGAAGGGACGGCCCACGACCGACGCGAGCCGTGAATCGCTCGTCGCCGCCGTACCGGCTGCCATCGCAGCCTACAAGGCCATCGTCGCGTTGATTCAGACGGGCCTCACGGCCTACAACGACATCGAAGCGAAGCAGCGATTCGCCGACTACGTTCACAAATTCCATCCGGATTTCAAGAAGGTCATGGACCGCGACTTCGCGGCTCAGGATCTGGAGAACGCCTGGAACACGCGGCAGATCGTGGCGCTGCAACGACCGCTCGCCACGTTCCGGAAGATATTCGTCACACCCGCGCGCATCTCGCGCGACGCGGACGACATTCGCATTCGCGAACTCGGCATGCAAGTTCACGATCAACTAGCGGAGTACGACGCACTGCACGCCAGTCAGTCGCCGGTCGTCCTGCGTCAGAAGCTGGTCGATGCCGAAGAACAGCTTGTGACGCTCGTCGACGACAAGCATGTGTCGATCTCGGATCTCGTCGCTTTCTTCAATGAGTTGAAAGACGACTTCGATAAGGCGAAGACGCAATACAGTGCGGCCGAAGCGGCCGTTCGCGCAGTGCCGGAGGCGTGGAAACAATGAACCGACTCGCGCGCGTGTTCTTTGCCGGCCTCGTGACAGTTGGCGTTACGACGTCTGCCGCAGCCCAATCGGCCGACGCTGGCACACCCTCCCCGCTCGCCGCACAGATCGTGCGCGAAGCGCAATCGTCCGACGTTCAGGCCTCCCTGAAGCGCCAGGATAAGTCGCTGCAGAAGGAGCAGTACGTCCTGATGCGGGCGACGCAGACGCCGCTGGTCGCCGCGAAGGTGCAGGCCATCATTCAGGCACGGGACAACATCGCGGCATCGAACAACTTGCTGATCGGCGGCACGCCCAGTTCGGAGGAACAACTGCAGCGCCAACTGGAGACGATTCTCTCCATCATGCGTCCGGTGTATGGGTTTTGCTCAGGTGCACCGTGGGTCAACGAACAAACGCACGACTGGTCCACATGGAAAGATGCCGTTACGGCGATCTCCAGTCCGGTCGCGGCGGTTGCCCGCAGCGTCGGTGTGATCTTTCAGTACGACGACGCCCAGTCCACCACGCCGCGTCTCGGCCCCACTGCATTTGTCGTCGGCAAGTCGCACATCATCACCAATCGGCACGTGTTGCTCGATTACGCGTACCCCGACAGCGATGGCGTATGGCACATGAACGACGACAAGCAAGTTCTGACGGTCTCGTTCCCGTGGGAATACTCGCAGTGTTTCTCCCGCACCACGCCGCGTGAAGTGCGTATCGTCGCCATCGAAGCCGTGGGCAAGACCGATGCAGAGAATGCCGATTTCGCCATCCTGCGCACGGAAGACAATGCGTTGCCGCCGCCCGCGCCGATGGCCGACAAGTACGATCTCTACGAAGGGCAGAAGATTGCCGTGATCGGCTATCCGTCCCGTCCGCTCAATTGCGAAGCCGCCCGGCCGGGCCAGGAATGCGCAACGCTGTCGGAAGCCCAGATCGACACGATTTTCGAATTACCCAACCATGCGGTGCCGTTTCCCGCCGAGCGGTTCGCGCCGGGAACCACGCGCCCGGAACTCAAGGCGGACGCGGTGATGTTTTCCTACGATTCTTCGACCTGGGGCGGGAATTCCGGCTCGCCAGTAATTCGCCTGTCCGATGGCAAAATCGTCGGCCTTCACTCCGGCGGCAAGACGAAGAGCAAGGGCAAGGAGATGGAGGGGATTTACAACAACGGCCTCAAAGTCGACCGCATCCGCAAAGCGCTTGCCGAAGCGGGTGTGACTCAGTAGTCACTTCCGCTCGACGCAAACGGGCGTGAGCACGCCCATCGATCCTTGCTGATAGCGGCGTGTGAGGGCGACCAGATCGGCCTCGTCGCGTGCGGCGAAGTTGCCGCGATAGACCACGGGAGCGTCCAGCGGCTCGCCGCCAGCGAGCATCAGTCGTGCGCCGCTGCGTCCTGCCAGTTGCCATTTGCCGGGCGGCAGCAACAACGCCTGAACGCTGCCTTCCGCACGCAACGGGTGTTCGGCGACTGCCGCGTCACCCTGTGCGATCAACGCGATCCAACGGCGGCCGTCGCACGGAATGTCGAGGGTTCGAACCGCGTCGGCATGCCAGTCGAGTTGCAACAACGTCGTGCAACCGCCGTCGTTGCGCTCCACCGCATGCTCAGCCCAGCGTCCACAGATCAACGTCAGTTCAACGTCGCCCTCGCGCCAGCGCGGCATCGATCCCGCGCGCACGACCGTCTGCACAGGTGCACCGTGCGGATGCTGTCCGGCACGACTGACGACCATGCGCACGCCGCGCACTGAAGCGCACGCATTGTCCGGAACGTCTTCATGCACCGTGCCGCAATTCGTTTCCAGCCAGAGCAGATCGCCGGGATGCAGCGTGTCGTCGCCACCGTGGGCGTGACGGCTGCGCAGCGAGGTCGTCGATTCGGGAAAGAGGTACGTCGCCACTACACACCCGGCATGCGGATGCGGCGGAATGCACGCGCCATGACGACGGAAGAGGTCGACCGACAGGAACGGGTCCGTGTGTTCGACCTGATCGAAAACACCCGCTCCCGCCGCAGCCGCACATCGGCCGGGACGGGAAACGGGAAGCACGCGCGGGATGGCGTTCGCACCGGCATGGGCGGCCGGGCGCTTGGTCAGACGCGAATGCTGGGGCGTCGGATGGGCCATGGGGGAACCTGCGCGTGCGGGAGAAGCAACAGCGATTCGACGATTACAGCGCGGCGATGGCTTCGCGGGCACCGGCGAATGCGGCGGCCGCCGATTCCGGACCGCGTGCGAGGCCTTCGGCGTAGATGAACGTCACATCCGTCATGCCGAGGAAGCCGAGAATCGTCTTGAGGTACGGGGTCTGGCTGTCGGCCGGCGTGTCCTTGTAGTTGCCACCGCGCGCAAACGCCACGATCACCTTCTTGCCCTGAATCAGGCCTTCCACGGTGCCGTCTTCGCGATAACGGAAGGTCACGCGGGCACGGGAGATCCAGTCGAAGTACGCCTTGAGTTGCGTCGGCACGTGGAAGTTGTACAGCGGCACACCGAAGACGATGGTGTCGGCGGACTGGATTTCGGCGATCAGTTCGTCGCTGCGGGCGATGATGGCCTTTTGTTCGTCCGAACGCTGGTCTTCCGGCGTGAAGAATGCGCCGATCACGGCTTCATCGAGGTGCGGCACGCCTTCGGCCAGCAGATCGCGCACGACGACCTTGGCACCCGGGTTCTTGGCGACGAGTTGGGCCACGGTTTCGTTAGCGAGCGTGGTCGAGTTGGCGCCCTGCGAGCGGGCGGCGGAATTGATTTGCAGAATGGTGGTCATGTCACTGGCTCCAGAGCCGGGGGTGTTCCCGAAAGTTCGTAAATCCGTTCGCGCCAGGCTGCCCGCTTTGGGTCGCCTTGAATTGCACGTCGGCTTGGGATGAATTCTAGTTACCCCCAAAAATGAAACAAGCCGGTAAAATCGAATTGTTTGTTCCCATTTTGGAACAATGACGAAGCGCCGCAGCATTGAGGGGCAGCACCGCCGATTTCGCTGCATCATGGCGCGACCTCGTACCGAATGACCGCGTCACAGGGCGCAAGGAGCGCGCGCGATGATTGACGATCTGAATGACATGCTGATCTTCGCGGAGGTCGTGCGCTCGGGCAGCATCACGCGGGCCGGCGAGCGGCTCGATCTGCCCAAGGCGACCGTGAGTCGGCGTCTGTCGCGGCTCGAAGCGCGCCTCGGCACGAAGCTGCTCCACAAGACCACGCGCCGGCTCGAACTGACGGAAGTCGGCGAAGCGTATTACGAGCGATGCCTGCCGATTCTCGAAGAAGTGGAAGAGACGCGGGACTTCGCGTCACAGATGTCGAGCAAACCGCGCGGACGTCTGCGCATCACCGCACCGGCAGACTTCGCTACGCAATGGCTCGCCGTGCCGCTCGCGACCTTCTGTGCGGCCTTTCCCGAAATCACCGTCGACGTGGACCTGAGTTCGCGTCATGTCGATCTGATTGCCGAGCGCGTTGATGTCGCCATTCGCGCCGGTCAGCTTTCCGACTCCACCCTGGTCGCGCGTCCGCTCCTGAAGCTCACTCGTAGCCTTTACGCGAGTCCGCTTTATCTCAGCGCGACGGGACTGCCGGGCAGTCCGGACGAGTTGGACGGCCATCGCTTCATCATCCTGCAAGGCGCACGGCGTCTGTTCAATTCCGACACGCTTCACAAGGGCCGCCAACGCGTCGACATCACCATGCATGGGGCGATTCAGGTCAACAGCATGGGGATGGTCAAGGAGATGGCGCTCGCAGGCAGTGGCATTGCCGCGCTCACGGACATTCTGGCCGAAGACGCCCTCAAGTCCGGACGCCTCGTGAAGGTGCTGCCCGACTGGTCGCTGCCCGAGAGTTCGGTCCACCTGGTCACGCCGTCGCGACGCTTCCTGCCGCGCAAGACGCAGGCGTTCATCGAGCATATGCTCGCTGTGGCGCGGACGTGTCCGGAGGAGAATCGCGACCCGTCGGTGCCGGGGCCGTCGCAGAGTTGATGCAGCATTGAGCGCTGCGTTGCAATCCCGCACTCAGGACGAGCGCGGGACGATCACAAGGAAGGAACGGTGAAGTGCGAACCTGCGGCCGCTCAGGCCGTCAGCCACTTCTCGCGTCGCTGCGCGGCGGCGCGATCGCGTGTTTCTGCAATGCGGTACTGCGTGACCTCAGGCGCATCGAGCGTGAGCGACGTTTCGCGCAACTCGTCGCGGCGGAAGGCGTGCAGCGTCACCCGGTCGCCCGGACGATAGCGCTCCAGCAGCTTGTCGAGATTGCCCGACGTCACACGCAAACCGTCGATGGCGACCAGCGAGTCGCCCGCCGACAGACCGGCCGCTTGCGCCGCGCCGCCGTCGAGCACCTGTGCTAGCGTGACCTCTTCGCCGCGCTTGGCCGTCTTCACGCCCATGGCCGGGTGACCGTTCTCAGGCGTCACCGGTTCAAGCGTCAGACCGACACGCTCGAGCAGCGTCGCCAGCGGCAAATCCCGCGTGCCGTTGATCGCCGTCGCGAAGAATTCCGACAGATCGAGACCTGAGACCGCTTCGAAGAACGGCTGAACGGCGTCTTCCGCAATCCCTTCGGGCGCGCCGCGATAGAAGTCGCGACCGTAGCGCTGCCACAGCGCGCGCATCACATCGTCGAGCGACTTCTGGCCGCGTGTCTGCGCACGAATCGTCAGATCCAGCGCGAGCGCCACGAGCGAGCCCTTCGTGTAATAGCTGACGATGGCATTCGGCGCGTTTTCGTCCTGACGGTAGTACTTCGTCCACGCGTCGAATGAACTTTCGGCGACGGTCTGCTTGAGACGGCCACTGCCGCGCAGCACGTTCGCCACCGTCTTCGCCACGAGTTCGTAATAGTCCTTCGGCGCAATCACGCCGCTGCGCACGAGCATCAGATCGTCGTAATACGACGTGAAGCCCTCGAACAGCCACAGCAGACGCGTGTAATTCTCCCGATCCAGTGTGTACGGCGCGAACACCGCCGGCTTGATGCGCTTGACGTTCCACGTATGGAAGTACTCATGGCTCACCAGTCCGAGGAAGCCGCGATAGGCATCGCTCATGCGCGCCTGCCCCTGCACCGGCAGGTCGTTACGGCTCGCAAGCAGCGCAGTGGATGCGCGATGTTCCAGACCGCCGTAGCCGTCGCCCACGGTCATCAGCAGGAAAACGTAGCGCGACATCGGCACGCGCGAGCGCGAACTGGCACCCGGCTCGAACAGACGGATCTGCGCTTCGCAGATCTTCTTCATATCGCGCAGCAGACGATCCAGATCGAGGTTCGGCACCGGCCCGGTGATGGCGACTTCATGCGTCACACCACAGGTCTTGAACGTGCCGTGCACGAACGTCCCCATCTCGACCGGGGAATCAATGAGTTCGTCGTAATCGACGGCCAGATAGCGTCCGAAATCGAGCGCCGCCGTGCCTTCAGCCGGTGCCAGCGCCGTGGCGACGCGCCACGCTTTGAACGCAGCACCGCGCGGACGCAGCACATCGATCTCGCACGGCGCGTGTTCCTGCCCTTTCACGCACAGGAACACGCTGGTGCCGTTGAAGAAGCCGTGCGTGTCGTCCAGATGCGCGGCGCGCACCGACAGATCCCACGCGTACACCTCATACGTCACGATCAGCGTGCCCTTGCACGGCGCGGCCTGCCAGGTGTGCTTGTCGAGCTTGTCGAGCGCGATCTTGCGACCCCGGCATGTCGCGCCGATGGTCACGATGTTGCGGGCGAACTCGCGCACCATGTAGCTGCCCGGAATCCACGCGGGCAGCGTGAAACGCTGGCCTTCGGGGGCGGGATTCGAGACCGTGACGGTCACTTCGAACAGATGGGCGGCGGGCGACTTCGGAACGATCGCGTACCGAACGGCAGACGGTGCAGACGTGGCTTTCATGAGATAGCGGCTTCTTGTTCTCGGAGGGGGCAAGCGGAAGGCAACTTACTTGACCGTGGCCAGCGCCTTTTCCAGTTCTTCGGCAGGCACGGCACCCGGCAGACGGCGGCCGTCGGACAGGATGATCGTCGGCGTGCCAGTGATATTGAGTTGATGACCCAGCGCGAAGTTGTCCTTGACGGGCTTGTCGTCGCACTTGGCCGTCGGGGTCGGCGGAGCCTTCTTGTCGAGCATCCAGTCGTGCCACGCCTTGAGCTGATCGGGCGCGCACCAGATGGCCTTCGACTTGGCATCCGAATCCGGGCCGAGCACCGGATACAGGAAGGTGTAGACGGTGATGTTGTCGATCTTCGAGCCCTTGAGCGTTTCTTCGAAGCGCTTGCAGTACGGGCAGTTCGGATCGGAGAAGACGACGATCTTGCGGCTACCGTTGCCCTTCACGTACTTGAACGCGCGATCGAACGGCAGCTTGGCGAAGTCGACCTTGTTGAGCTCCGATTGACGCGCTTCGGTCAGGTTCTGACGCGTTTTCGTGTCGACCAGATTGCCGCCGAGAATCACGTACTGTGCCTTCTCATCCGCATAGAGGATCTCGCCGCCGACCGACACTTCGAAGAGGCCGGGGATCGGTGTACGCGCCACCGCTTTGACCGGCGCATCGGCGCCGAGCGTCTTCTGCACGGCGGCCTTCACGCGGTCGAGGTTTGCGTCGGGCTTGTTTTGCGCGACGGCAGACGTCGTGAAGGTGGCTGCGCAGACTGCGGCGAGAACCAATCCGGCGGACGCCGCGGCGCGATAACGTTGCAACATCGAATATCTCCAGAAATATGACGATCGAGAGGCGCGACCGGCTTGCCTCGCATGTAGCAGGGGTTGCCGGCGCTTGCGCCGAAGGGGTCAGCCCAGGGCGCGGCCAATCAGGAATTTCTTGACGAAAGGCAGCATGTTCACGCCGTCGAGGCCCGCGTTGCGAACGAACTTCGCGAGCGGGCTGCTCGTTGAGAACAGCTTATGCAAGCCATCCGTCGTGAACGCCATGCTGCCGATGTCTTCCTTGCGAGCGCGCTCATAACGACGCAGCACCGCAGCGTCGCCACAGTCGCGGAACGATTCGCGCCCGGCGAGCGCATCACCGAGCGACGCCACGTCGCGCAATCCGAGGTTCATGCCCTGTCCTGCGAGCGGATGCACCACGTGCGCCGCGTCGCCGATCAGCGCCACACGCTGCGTGATCAGACGCTTGGCTTGCGCGAGTACGAGCGGGAAACCCTGAGCGCGCGCTGAGACAGGTGTCAGTTGACCAAGTTCACTGTTCGAGAACGTTCCGACGCGTTGTGCGAGTTCTTTGGGATCAAGCGCAAGCAGATGCTTCGCGTGATCGTCGGCGGCGGACCAGACCAGCGAGACGTGCTGATCGGGCAGCGGCAGCAACGCGACGATCTCGCCATCATGGAACCACTGGAAGGCGGTATCGCGGTGCGGACGTTCCGCGCGGAAGTTGCACACGACGCCCAGTTGCTCGTAGGGACGCACCGAGCCGTCGAGGCCTGCCGTGCTGCGCACCCACGAGTGCGCGCCATCGGCACCGACCACAAGCGAGGTCCGCAACGTCTTGCCGTCCGACAGACGTACCGATGCAGCGGCAGCGTCGACTTCGAGCGCTTCGGCGCGCGCATCCAGCCATTGCACTTGCGGGGAGAAACGCAGCGCGGCATCCAGCGCGCGTTCCAGATTCGACGACTCGGCAATCCAGGCGAGTTGCGGCACGGCGGCCTGATAGGCGGAGAAGTGCAGACTGCCGCGCTCGTCGCCGAACACTTCCATGTCATAGACGGGATTGACGCGTGCCGGATCGACGGCCTGCCACACGCGCATGCGCTCGAAGAGCGCTTGCGAACTGGACGACAGGGAGTAGATGCGGGCATCCCACATATCACCGCCCGTCGGGACGGGGGCTGCGGGTTGCGCGAGCAGCGCGACGGACAGGCGCGCCTGCGAAAGGAGCAAGGCGGCGGCCTTTCCGACCAGACCGCCACCGACGACGACGACATCGTGCGTCTGGCTGGAGGGATGCGTTTGAGACATGCGGCAAATGCAGCGCCAGCGCCTGAATCGCGCAAGACGGCTGGTTCCGAAATCGAGATGGCGTATTGTCGCACGCCCGCCGCACGAGCGACGTCCTGCCTCGCCCACACCACCGGGACACAACGTCGCACTGTGTTGACGGGCGCTATACTTCGGCGCATAGCGGTAACGAGATTAAACAGGGAGCTCCCGATGCGCCTCGACAACGAACAAGAAAGCCAGAACGTCGAAGACCGCCGAGGTGGCGGATTCGGCGGACGTACCACCATCGGCATCGGCACGATCGTTGTCGCGCTCGCCGCCTCCTACTTCTTCGGGATCGACCCGCGCGTCATCATTCAAGGCTCGCAGATGATTCAGGGGCAGACCCAGTCTGCTCCCCAGTCCGCGCCCACGCAGGCGCAGATCAACGACCCGAAAGCCGTCTTTACCCGCAAGGTGCTCGGCAACATCGAGCGCACCTGGACGACGGTCTTCCCGCAGCAGATCAACCGTCAGTACGTGCCGCCGAAGCTGGTGCTGTTCTCGGGCGCGACGCCCACGGCGTGCGGCACCGGCCAGACCGCGATGGGCCCGTTCTACTGCCCGGGCGACAGCAAGGTGTACATCGACTTGCAGTTCTACGACGAGCTGCGGCAACGTTTCGGCGCCGGCGGCGATTTCGCACAGGCGTACGTCATCGCGCACGAAGTCGGCCACCACGTCCAGAATCTGCTCGGCATCTCCCAGAAGTTCGACGAGACGCGCCGCCGTGTCAGCGAGGCGCAGGCGAATGCGCTGTCGGTGCGGCTGGAGTTGCAGGCGGACTGCTTCGCGGGCGTCTGGGCGAACAATGCGGCCAAGGCGAACGACCAGTTGCTTGAGCCGGGCGACGTTGAGCAAGGCCTGAAAGCGGCAGCCGCCATTGGTGACGACCGTCTGCAACAGCAGTCGCAGGGGCGCGTGGTGCCGGAGTCGTTCACCCACGGCACGAGCGCTCAGCGGGTGTACTGGCTGCGTCAGGGGCTGCAAACGGGCGACATGCGCAAGTGCGACACGTTTTCGGCCAAGCAACTGAGCTGAACCGGGCCGGGTGGCGCGACGTCGACGGCAGGTGCGAAGGCTTGTGCGGCGGCAAGCGTCCTGTTCAGGCGCTTTTGGCGGCAGAACGGGTACAATAGCGGACTTTCCGCGACGCAATCACTGGCCGGCTCCCCGGTATTCACGGTGCATTCGACGGCGCGCACTTACCAAGCCAGACAGGATTTAGCATGAGCCTCAAATGCGGCATCGTCGGTTTGCCCAACGTCGGCAAGTCGACCCTTTTCAACGCGCTGACCAAAGCGGGCATTGCTGCCGAAAACTACCCGTTCTGCACCATCGAGCCGAACGTCGGCGTGGTGGAAGTGCCGGACCCGCGTCTGGGCAAGCTCGCCGAGATCGTGAAGCCCGAGCGGATCATGCCGGCGACGGTCGAATTCGTGGACATCGCCGGTCTGGTGGCTGGCGCCTCGAAGGGTGAAGGTCTGGGCAACCAGTTCCTCGCCAACATCCGCGAAACGGACGCCATCACGCACGTCGTGCGCTGCTTCGAAGACGAAAACGTCATCCACGTTGCAGGCAAGGTGAATCCGATTTCGGACATCGAAGTCATCAACACCGAATTGGCGCTGGCCGACCTGGGCACCGTCGAGAAGGCGCTGCAACGCTATACGAAGGCGGCCAAGTCGGGCAACGACAAGGAAGCGGCGAAGCTGGTGGCAGTGCTGGAGAAGGTGGTACCGGTGCTGAACGAAGCACGTCCGGTGCGCTCGCTCAAGCTCTCCGAAGACGAGCTGGCGCTCATCAAGCCGTTCTGTCTGATCACGGCCAAGCCGACGATGTACGTCGCCAACGTGAAGGACGACGGGTTCGAGAACAACCCGCACCTGGAAGCCGTGCGCAAGTACGCCGAAGCCGAGAACGCGCCGGTCGTGGCAGTGTGCGCCGCCATCGAAGCGGAAATCGGGGATATGGACGATGCCGACAAAGCCGAGTTTCTGGCCGACATGGGCATGGACGAGCCGGGCCTTGACCGCGTCATCCGCGCGGGCTTCAAGCTGCTGGGCTTGCAAACGTACTTCACGGCAGGCGTGAAGGAAGTGCGCGCCTGGACGATTCACGTGGGCGACACCGCACCGCAAGCGGCGGGCGTGATCCACACCGACTTCGAGCGCGGCTTCATTCGCGCACAGACCATCGCGTTCGACGACTACATCCAGTACAAGGGCGAACAAGGTGCGAAGGAAGCGGGCAAGATGCGCGCCGAAGGCAAGGAATACGTCGTGCACGACGGCGACGTGATGAACTTCCTGTTTAACGTTTGACGCCAGCGTCTGCGAAAACGACAAACACCCCAGCCGATGTGCTGGGGTGTTTTGTTTTGGGCGTTGAAATCGGTGGGTGCTAGCGCGTCAAAAGCCGCGTTTCAAGAACGGCTTGCATATCGCGTCTGCCATCGGCGATGAGGTACACAATGACCTGCTTCCCAAGGACGCGGTAGATAACGCGATATGGCTTGAACGCCACCTGTCGGTACTCACGGATGCCCAACGAACTGAGTTCTCTCGGGTAGTTGCCGCGCTCAGGCCATCTCTCCAGGCCAGCCACAGCGTCCATCAGTTGATCCAGAACGTAGTCAGCGTTTTGCGGACAATCGAATTCTGCGATGTAGTCGTAAATCCCTTCAAGGTCGCTTTCGGCACCGTCGGTCAACAACACTTCGTACTTGACCACGATGTTCGTCACTCCCCGGCCTTTCGCTTCTTGCGAAGACGAGCGACGACGTCCGCGACCGGTTTGACTTTGCCTGCCGCCACATCCTGATTGCCGAGCGCCAGCAATTTCAGCAAGGCCAAAGCCTCCTGCGTTTCCTCGTATGAAGCCACGTCTTGCAACACAGCCTTGGCCTCGCCGTTTTGCGTGATCACTAGCGGGGTGCGTTGCTCCGCGAGCGTCGCCAACACCTCCGCAGCATTGGCTTTCAAGTAGCTGATCGGCTTCACCTGTGTGGAGTAGCGCATTTCCATATGTCCATTTCCCAGATAGGACCAAATATAGTCCTTTTATGGTCCCACCTCAATGCCGGGACACATTGGCAGGAAGAAGTATGGAACGACGGGATCCGATGATCCGAGTCGGGGTCGCTCTTCAATTTCGCGGCTATCCGCAGCCCCTTGAATCCATAGCCGTTTCAGCCCGAAGCGGCGGCGCGGAATCGGAGAACTATCGGAAGTCGCTTGCCTCGGATGACTTACGTGGAAAATCCGCGTTGCTCATCTCCTCAAACGCCCCCTCCTCCGACACACCGTTACCGGTCGTACGAAAGCCGTGGCGTTCGTAGAACGTCTTCGCTCTCGTGTTTCGGGTCAGGCATTTGAGGGAGTAGCGACGGGTTGGCCAACCGGGAAGCGCTTGCAACAGACACGTGCCAACGCCGTGACCTTGCGACGACGGTTCGACGTAGAGCATGTGGATGAAGTCGTCGGCTGGCCAGACGGAGATGAAGCCGAGGATTTTGCCGTCGGGCGACCTGGCCGTCAGAACGTCCTCGCCAGCGGCGTGCGATGCGAAATCGTCCTCCCGATATAGCGATGGATCGACCCACGTCATCGTTGCCAAACGCACTTCGTAGTAGATGCGGGCAAGCGCCGGGAAATCGGCTGCCGTTGCGGGCGCAATGACGATCTGGCGAACCGTCATCCATCCCACCCTTCGCGGATGATGCGCGCGATCTGTTCACCCGTCGCGCGGTTGTGGGCCTGCACCAGCGCGACGGCACCGGCATCGTCGCCAGCCTCGCACAGACGCAGCAACTCGCGGTGCTCATCGTGCGAGCGTGTCGCATTGGCCTGCTTCTGCCACGTCAGGAACAGATAGCGGCCGAGATTGAGTCGCGCCGTCGCCACCGCCCGTTGAAAGTATGGACGCTCGGCTTTCGCGTACAGCATGCCGTGGAAGGCCGCGTTACGCGTGACGATGTCGGTCAGATCGGTGGCTGCCTCCAGCGCGTCCAGCGCCGCCCGTGCCCGCGCCAGATCCGCGCGCGACAGATTCGGCATCGCCAGCGCCATCAGGCGCCCCTCCAGCAACGCACGAAAATCGGCCAGCTCAAGCGCGTCGTCTTCCGTGAGTGCAGTCACAACCGTGCCGCGATTCGTCCGGCTCGTGGCCAGCCCGTCCGACGCGAGCATCGTCAGCGCTTCGCGCACCGGCACGTGACTCACCCCGAGCGCCGCCGCGAGATGGTCCTGACGCAACGCCTCGCCAGGCTTCAACTCCCCGCGTCCGATCTGCTCCCGCAACGCCTCATATGTCCGCTCGACCGCCGTTCCCGTGCCCCCTTCCTGGCGCATTGACTGACTCCTTTCGTTAACTATATATAATCACATTTAATTATATATTATTTAATAACAGGTGACGTCCATGACTTCTGCCACGCCCTCCTCTCCATCCGACCAGCCGGACCGGCCCGCCCCCGCACCAGCCGTCGCCAGCGCATCGGATGCATTTCACCCCGGCCGCCTCTGGCGACATGGATTGCTGGCGTCGATCAGTGCTTTCGCCGGCTTCGCGCTGTACGCGGCCGGTTTGCGTGGCGACACGCTCGCCGTGGCCGTGGTCGTTCTGTTCTGCCTGAGCTACTGGGCGACAGGCTGGTTGCCGGACTTCCTCGTCTCGCTTCTGTTGATGTTCCTGCTGGCCACGTGCACCTCGCTCGGCGCGACTGTCGTCTTCTCGGGCTTCACATCGAGCGCGTTCTGGCTGGTCTTCAGCGGTGCGGTCATCGGCATGGCGCTGAGCGTCACGGGGCTTGGCGAACGGGTCGCCTCCCGGCTCGCCGATCACTGCGGTCACGCGTACGGCCTCGCGCTCGCAGGGTTCGTGGGCATCGCGTTCGCGCTCGGCATCGTCATGCCCTCGACGCTGGGGCGCATCGCCATTCTTACGCCCATCGCGCTGAGCTTTTGCGACCGTGTGGGTCTCGTGCAAAGCCGCCCGGGACGCACCGGTCTGATGCTCGCCGCCGCGCTCGCCAGCTGCGAGTTGTCGACGGCGATCCTGCCGGCCAACCTGCCCAACCTCGTCATGGCAGGCACGGCCGAAACCGTGCTCGGACTGCGTCTCGGTTACGGCGAGTACGCCGTGGCGCTGGTGCCTACGCTGGCCATCGTGCGAGGCGTTGTGCTCGTGATCGTCGCGAAACATCTCTTCCCGGACCGTCTGACGATGCTCGGCAGCGAACGCCCGGGCGCGTCAACAGTGGCGAACACCTCGATGCGCCCCGACGAAAAGCGCCTGCTCGGCGCACTCACGTTGATGCTCGCGCTGTGGCTCACCGAGCCGTGGCATCACATCGCGGCGGGCTGGGTGGGTCTCGGCGTGGCGTTGCTGTGCCTCGGACCGCTGCGGCTGGTGAATCCGGACGCCTTCCTGAAACAGGTCAAACTCGCCCCGCTGTGGTTCGTCGCGGCGATCATCGGGCTCACGGCCGCCGTCGACCATGCCGGGCTGGCCAGCGCTTTACGCCCCGCGTTGGCGCGACTCGATCTGGCGCAGATGTCGACGATGCCAGCCTTTCTGATGCTGGTTGCGCTGTCGATTGCGCTGACGTTTCTCGTCACTTCAAACGCAGCACCGGCGCTCTACACCCCTCTCGTCCCGGCGCTCGCGCTGGGTGCCCCGTTAAGCGTGAAGGCCGTGTTGCTCGCACAGACCGTCGGCATCTCAACCATTGCCCTGCCGTATCAAGCGCCGCCCCTTGTGCTGGCGATGGCGCTGGCGGGCATCGGCATTCGAGATGCCACGCGCTATTGTCTGGCGACGGCCGCCGTCGCGCTGCTCACCGTTGTGCCGCTCACCTCACTGTGGTGGCAGATCGTCGGGTTGCTGCATCTCTCGGCGTCCTGATGCGCTGAAGGTATTCGGTGCGCCGAACGTTCCGAAGTTTTATTTCAAACGCTGGTTTGCGACATCCCCGCCGAGATACCATCGGACGTACGCTGAATAAGGTGGCCGTTGTGGCTATTGCGGTTAGTGCGCATTGATCCTTTCGGAGAACGGCTCGTCTAATATGGAACCGTTCCCGTGAGCGCACCGAAATCGTTTGAAAATACCTTGAAGTTCAAAACAATGTGCGCGTCACGCCACCGAACGACATCGCCGTCATAGAGAAATCACCAGTACAAGCGCAATAGAGCAACGCCGTTTCATGCAGCCAGGGGGAGGACCTTGCATGACATCGAAGCCGTCCGCCGTCGCTAACGTCACACCCCGCGCGCCACGCACGCGCCGCCACTGGTCGGAAGACCCCGCGCGCATTCGTCTGTACAGCGTGGCGGCCATCGTGCTCGCGCTCGCCGTGCTCGGCATCTGGGGATACCGCTATGCATGGAGCGCGACCCCGACCATCAGTCCCATCGGGCTCGACTTTCTGCCGTTCTGGGGCGCGTCGCACTTCGTGCTGCAAGGGCATCCGCTCGATGCCTACAACGTCGATCTGATGACGCAGGTGCAGATTGCCGAGCAACCGTGGGCGGACAAAATCGGCGGCGTACTCCCGTGGCTCTATCCGCCAGTGATGATGGTGTTCCTCGCGCCGATTGCGCTGCTACCGTTCACCTACGCTTACACGTTGTACGCCTGCGTCGGCCTCGGGTTCTACTACGCCGCGTTGCGACGCACCGCGCCGTGGCCGGGCGCGCGCTTCCCGATTCTCGGCTTCCCCGGCGTGCTGCTGGTGATCATCGCCGGACAGATCGCGCTCTACACCACCGCACTCGCGGGCTTCTCCCTGGTCATGCTGCGCAAGCGCCCGGTGTGGGCCGGTGTGTTTGCAGGCCTGCTCTTCGTCAAACCGCACGTCGCTCTGCTCTTCCCGCTGGCGTTTCTCTGCGCCCGCGAGTGGCGCGCGCTCGGCGCATGCATTGCGACGGTGATCGGCACGACGGTGCTCGCCGCCGCAGTCTTCGGCATCGACGTCTACGCGACGTTCCTGCACGCTTCGGAGTTCGCGCGGCAGAGCATCGTCAACGGGACTGCGCAGATTGCGCGCGTGCCGACGTTCTTCATCACGGCGCGGATGCTCGGCGCATCCGTCGAAGTGGCGGCCATCGTTCACGGCGTGATCGCGCTGTGCGCTGTCGCGGTGCTGATCGACTTCTGGCGTCGTCGAGGGGTCTTTGCCCTGCGCGCGGCGACGCTCATGTGCGCAACGACGCTCGTCAGCCCTTACCTTTATGACTACGACCTCACGCTGCTCGCGCTCGTCATCGCGTGGTACGTTCGCGATGGCATCGCGCGCGGTTGGCTGCGCGGCGAGCGCGAGTGGCTCGTGCTTTTGTGGATCACGCCCGCGCTCGGCCTGCTCGGCTCGTTGCAGATCGGCTTCCAGTTCCTGCCGTTCATCACCCTCGGCACACTCGCGATGCTGTGGCGACGCCGCCGTCGCCTCGCCCACCTGCCCGACGTCCATCACGTCGATGACGCAAAGGCGTCCGGAGACGACCGCCCCGCCACTGCCCGCGCCCCCCGCCCGGACACCACGCCAGCGTTCACGAGGTAATCGCCATGCCCCGCGCCGCCGCTACCCGTACCGACATCTCCCACTCGCCGACTGCGCATCGCGGGCCATCAGGTGCGTCAGGCACATCAGGCACGCCACTCATCTCGCTCGTCGTGCCGTGCCACAACGAAGCACCGGCGCTCGACAAGTTCTACCGGGCCGTTTCCGCCGTTCTCGACAGCGTGCCCAACGCGCGCTTCGAAATCGTGTGTGTGAACGACGGCAGCACCGACGACACACTCAGTTGCCTGCTTGCCTTGCGACGCGCCGATGCACGCATCCGCATCATCGACTTCACGCGTAATTTCGGGAAGGAGGCGGCCCTGAGTGCGGGCATCGACGAAGCACAAGGCGATGCCGTCATCCCCATCGACGCCGACCTTCAGGACCCGCCAGCCCTCATCCCGGTGATGATCGAACGCTGGCGCGACGGCGCGGAGGTCGTGCTCGCCAAACGCACCAATCGGGCGAGCGACACCATCGCCAAACGCGTGGCGGCGGGGCTGTATTACCGCGTTCATAACCGGTTATCGGAAGTGAAGTTGCCAGAAAACGTGGGCGATTTCCGGCTGATGGACCGGCGCGTCGTGACCGCCATCAAACGGTTGCCCGAGCGCCGCCGCTTCATGAAAGGGCTGTTCGCGTGGGTCGGTTTTCACACGGAAATCGTGGAGTACGTACGCGATCCTCGCGCCGCCGGGGAATCGAAGTTCTCCGGGTGGCGGCTGTGGAACTTCGCGCTCGAAGGCATTACCAGCTTCAGCACGGTGCCGTTGCGATGCTGGACGTACATCGGCGTTTCGCTGGCATTGATGTCGCTCGCGTACGGCGGCTACATCGTGATCCGCACGTTATTGCACGGCGTCGACGTGCCCGGCTACGCGTCGCTGCTCGTCGGCATCTTGTTTCTCGGCGGCATTCAGCTGGTCGGCATCGGCGTGATCGGCGAATACGTGGGACGCATCTATTACGAATCGAAGGGACGGCCGCTCTATCTCGTACGGCGACGCTATCAATCCAGCGTCAAGGTCAGCCACTTGCCTGCGCGCACAGGCGTGCGTCATGTTGCGGGCAAAGGCTCCGGCAAAGTCACGCCCCTCGATATGTCCAGTAACGGTGAAGCAGGAAAGTCGACGGCGGCACAATCAACACCACGGCCGCGATTCCGATCCAGTGGTTCCCGCCAAGGTGCTCGACCGTTCGTGCGACGCATGTCGTGAGCAGCAGGCCGAAGATCGAGACCGGCAGAAATCGCGCGAGACTCGTGCGATGCACGCGTGCCGAAAAGCTCCATAGCGTATTGAGCAGGTAGGAGCACGGCGTCGCCACGCAGAACGCCACGGCGTTCGCGGGCACCGAACCTACACCGAACGCTTCGATAAGCGTGATCGCCACGATCACGTGCACCGCCGTCGAAATCACCCCCGAGACCCCGAAACGCATCAGCGGCACGAGCAGCGTGCGCATGAAGGGCGACGCACGCCAGCGTTGGGCGCGCGTCGTAGGTGCACGTCTGTCGGAAGATGTCTGACGTAAATCCGGCATCGGGACTGACTCACTGAGAAAGACGACGAAAGCGGTTCGCCTGACGATACCGGCGCACGCACATCGGGTTACCAATAGTTTGCACTGCAACATCGGCGCATGCGCCCGTCAGGGTTGGACGATTAAGAATTTATGCCATTTCCTCTGAATTTGGGTTGCGTGCCTGAATGAGACGTCTAGGATTGCGAGGTATTACGCAGACGATGTCTCAACAACAAGAAGCCGTCCCATAACAGGAGGAAGACAATGCAACGCCCCAATGCCATTCACGCCGCCGGTGCGCTGGCCTTTGCCGTCACGACGTGGAGCGCGTCCCTGCATGCTGCCGAGGCTACGGCAGCATCCGCCTCACCTTCCTCGCAAACGCTGACCGTTGCCGGACTGTCGCAACCCGCCGACATTCTGATCGATCGCAACGGCGTTCCGCACATCTTCGCCGCCAATGAGCGCGACGGCTTCTTCGTGCAAGGTTTCAATGCTGCACGCGATCGTCTGTTTCAGATCGACCTCTGGCGACGCCGTGGACTCGGCCAACTCTCCGAAGTGTTCGGCCGCGCCTACGTGGCGCAGGACGACGCGGCGAGACGTTTCGTCTACCGGGGCGATATGGCGACGGAGTGGCGTCGCTACGGCCCCGACGCGCAACCAGCGGCGCAAGCGTTCGCCGCCGGGGTGAACGCCTACATCGACTGGCTCGCGCGGAACCCCGATCAGATGCCGTACGAATTCCGCAAAGTCGGCTACTGGCCAGCCAAATGGTCGGCCGAGGACATTGTGCGCATTCGCAGCCACGGCCTCACGCGCAACCTCAAGAGCGAAGTGGCGCGCGCCAAGGTCGTGTGCCGCGCATCGCTCGATGCGGACAGCGTGCGCGTCGGCCTTCAACCCGCGTGGAAGACGCAGGTGCCTGACGGCCTCGATCCCTGCCTGCCGGACGACCTGCTCAAGGTCTTCGATCTCGCCACGCAAGGCGTGAAGATCACGAAGGAGTCGCTGCAACACGCCAACGCCGACATCGTCCAGCTCGCCGAGAACGGTCCTTACGACGTCTCCACCGAATCGGCGGAGGGCAGCAACAACTGGGTCGTCTCGCCGCAGAAGTCGGCCACGGGGCGCGCCATCATGGCCAACGATCCGCACCGCGCTTATGCCGCGCCGAGTCTGCGCTACATCGTGCAGGTCAGCACGCCCACACTGAACCTGATCGGCGCGGGCGAGCCCGCAATTCCCGGCGTCGCCATCGGTCACAACGGCACCATCGCCTTCGGTCTCACGATCTTCAACATCGATCAGGAAGATCTCTATGTCTACGAACTCAATCCGGCCAACCCCGACCAGTATCGTTACCGCGGCAAGTGGGTGCCGATGCGCACCGTGCACGAGGCGATCGACGTTCGCGACGGCGCGCCGGTTCAGACCGACCTCAAGTTCACGAAGCACGGCCCGGTGATTTATGTAGATGCCGCGAAGCACCGCGCTTATGCCGTGCGCACGGCGTGGCTGGAACCGGGCATGTCGCCGTACTTCGACGCCATGCGCTATATGCGCGCGAAAACCTACGCCCAGTTCCAGACGGCGCTCGACACATGGGGCGCGCCGACCGTCAATCAGGTTTATGCAGACGCCTCGGGCAATATCGGATGGGTGCCGAGCGGCATGGCGCCGATTCGCCCGAACTGGGATGGCCTCATGCCCGTGCCCGGTGACGGACGCTATGAGTGGGCAGGCTTCTGGCGTCGCGATCAGTTGCCGTCCGCGTACAACCCTGCAAGTGGCTACTTCACAACGTCCAACGAAATGAACATGCCCGCAGGCTATCCCTACGCGCAGCGCAAGCTCGGCTTCGAGTGGACGAACGGCTCACGGCATGCGCGCATCGACGAAGTGCTGAAGGCGAAGGACAAGGTCTCGCTCGAAGACTCTGAGCGGTTGCAGAACGACATCGTGTCGATTCCGGCGCGGCGTCTGATGGCATTGCTCGCACCGCTATTGAGCAACGACCCGCGCACGTCCTCGGCGCTCAAGCTCCTGAAGGGATGGGACGCGCACATGGGTGCGGACTCGGCACAGGCCGCGCTCGAAGAGGTCTGGTTCAGTCGTCATCTGGGTCGCGCCTATAAGAACGCGGTGCTGCCCAAGGCCGCCGCCGACACCTTCGGCGCGCCCGACCCGGCATCAATGCTCGACGCGCTCGAACAACCCGCCGCCCGCTTCGGCGAGAACGCTGCGGCCAAACGCGATGCTGTGCTGCTCGCAAGCCTTGGCGATGCGTGGGACGAGATGGTCAAACTGCAAGGGACCGACCCGGGCGCCTGGCAGTGGGGCAAGCTCCAGACGAACCTGAACGCTCACCCGCTGGCCGACGCCGTGGACGCCGAGATGCGCGCCAAGCTCAACGTCGGTCCGCTGCCGAAGGGGGGCAGTCCGTTCACACCGAATCAGTCGACGTATCGCGTGAGCGATTTCCGTCAGACGAACGGGCCGTCGTTCCGGATTGTGGTCGACGTGGGGAACTGGGACAACACGCGTGCGATGAACTTGCCGGGTGAATCGGGCAACCCTGACAGCCCGCACTATCGCGATCTGGCGCAGAAGTGGCTCGATGGCGAGTACTTCAAGCTGCCCTACTCACGCGAGGCGGTGGAAGCGGCGACTGAATCGCGTCTGCACCTCGTGCCGGAGACGGCTCGTTGACGACGTGAGCCAGCAGCATCGCCAGAAACAAAACAGCCGGTAGGTACGCCCCACCGGCTGTTTCGAGAACTGTCGTTACGGAGTTCCGCCGTTCGACTCAATGGCCGCCGGGCACAAACTCCGGCTTGTCGCGCTTCGCGCCGCGCGTGCTATCGACGGCGTTGGTCGGCACCAGCATGAACAGCAGCATCACGCCAATCGAGATCGCGAGGATCGACAGGAACGTCAGGTGCAGCGAGTGTTGCAGCACCGCGCGAATCGCCTGATCAGCCAGCGACGACACGCCGCGATCTTCCAGCACGTGACGCAGTTGGTCCGAAGTCACGGGTGCCAGCCCGCTCGAATGCGTGAGGCCGAAGTTGAGCACGGCGCCGAAGAGCGTCGCGCCGAGCGTGCTGCCGAGGTTACGCGAGAAGATGTTCGACGCCGTGGCGCTGCCACGCTCCGAGGGACCGACCAGTTCCTGAATCAGCACGAGCGCGCTCACGCTGCCCGTGCCCATCGAGAAGCCCATGATCAGCGAGCCGAAACCGGCGAGCATCGGCGAGCTGCTCGGTCCGAGCAACGCGAAGACAAGGCCGCCGACCGGCATGAGCAGGCTGCCGCCGACCAGCACACGACGCAGGCCAAAGCGCGTAAACGTCTTCGCCGCAATCGTCGAGCCGATCGGCCAGCCGACCATGATCATCGTGAGGGCCATACCGGCGACGACCGGCGTCTGACGCAACACGCCCTGCGCGTACATCGGCAAGAAGGTCGTCAGGCCCATCAGCACCATGCCCGACAGCAGCGTCGCCGCATTGGCCGCCGCAATCGGACGACGGCTCCACAATGCGAACGAGATCATCGGATCCTTCGCGCGACGCTCCTGCCAGACGAACAGCAGCGACGCCAGGACGCAGGCCAGCACACCGCCCCAGACGTGCGTGTCGCTGAAGGCATTGGCGTCCGTCAACGCGATCATCAGGCCCGCGACGGCAATCGTGAAGAACACAGCGCCCATGTAATCGATGCTCGGACGCTGACGCGGCGCCTCTTCGTGCAGATACGCGATGAAGCCCGCCGCGGCCAGCAAACCGATCGGAATGTTGAGCCAGAAGATCCACGACCACGACATATCGCGAATGATCAGACCGCCCAGCATTGGGCCGAGCACCGCCGAGATAGCCCACACGCTAGCCAGATAGCCCTGCACTTTGCCGCGCTCGCTGATCGGGTAGTAGTCGGCAATGATCACCAGACTGACCGGCTGAATACACGCCGCACCTACGCCTTGCAACAGGCGGAACGCGATCATCGCAGGCATCGACCAGGCGAAACCGCCGCCCAGCGAGGCGACGAGAAACACGGCGATGCCGACGAGAATGACCGGCTTGCGGCCGTAGATGTCGGCGAGTTTGCCGAACACCACGGTCATGGCCGTTTGCGCGAGAAGGAAGGCGGAGAAAACCCAGCTATAGAGATTCAGGCCACCGAGTTGGGCCACGATTTGCGGCATGGCCGTCGAGATGATCGTGGCTTCGATGGCAACCATAGAGGTCGCCGCCATGACAGATGCCACAATCAATGGCCGCACGGAATTGCGTGTCGCAGACATGTGTTTTTTGAAGTGGGGGATACGGCGTAACAACTTGCGAGAAAGGCGCGACACCCCTGTCGGGTGCAGCTGCCGCTGCCAGATGGCGGAAGACGGGGATCGAACGTGGCGGCGATGCCGCACGCGTAGTCAAGACGACTTGGGCCTGGCGATGGCGACTAGCATAGCTGAATGCGACAAAACACGTACGACGCGCATCAGCCGCACATCACCCCGCCGCTATTTGCCACGATTCGTCTCGTTGCCGTGGAGCGACATGCGACGTCCCGAAATCCGATGCGAACTTGCGGCCTATCGTCGCAGGGGTCGCTGCGCAAAGCGCATCGAATTATCACCTGATGAGAATTTCCGCCCGATGTCGCGTCGGGCGGATGGCGCTTATGCCGTGCCGCGATTGCGCTTGATCACGCCATAGATCGCCAGCAGCACGATTGCACCGATGATCGAAGCGACCCAGCCTGCGGACTGGCCTTCCGAATACAGGTGGAGAAACTGACCGACATACTTGGCGAGCAGTGCGCCCGCGATGCCGAGGATGATCGTCATGATGATGCCCATGCTGTCCCGCCCGGGGTGCAGGGCGCGTGCAATGAGACCGACGATCAGACCGACCACGATAGTGCCGATGATGCCCATGACGAATCTCCAAAGACGGGAACCCGAACGCAGTATAGACCCGATTTCCGAAGACCCACACCCAATCTCTAAACGGGACGACGCTGGCCCGCCGACCGATTCCGACATCTGATATATCAAGAGAATTCGGCCCGACCATCGTCTCGGCGCGGGCCTTCGCTATGCCGGGTATAAGGGATGACTATTTGTCAAAACTCGATGGCTGCGCGATGATGGGGCACGCTGTCCCAATGCGCGGGCACGCGGGGCCAATGAAACGGGCATCGCGTCGACGCGCTATAATCAGGGGCTATTAGATCCCCCACACCATGCAACTGCTCGCTCTCGGCCTGAACCACCACACGGCGCCCGTCTCGCTGCGCGAACGGGTGGCGTTTCCGTTCGAGCGGATCGAGCCGGCGCTGGCGGGCCTCAAGAGTCTGTGGACCGGCAGCGGCAAGTTGAGCGCGCCCGAGGCCGCCATTCTCTCGACGTGCAATCGCACCGAGATCTATTGCGTGACGGACGATGCCGCAGCGCGTGAGCGCGCGGTGCACTGGCTGTCCCAGTTCCACAACATTCCCGCCGGCGATCTCGCCCCCCATCTGTACGCCCTGCCCCAGTCCGACGCCGTGCGTCACGCCTTTCGCGTGGCCAGCGGTCTGGACTCGATGGTGCTGGGTGAGACGCAGATTCTCGGGCAGCTGAAGGACGCCGTGCGCACCGCCGCCGAGGCCGGTGCCCTGGGCACGTATCTGAACCAGCTTTTCCAACGCACGTTTGCGGTGGCCAAGGAAGTCCGTGGTCAGACCGAGATCGGTGCGCATTCGGTGTCGATGGCTGCTGCGGCGGTGCGCCTCGCGCAGCGTATTTTCGAGAGCATCAGCACGCAGAAGGTGCTGTTCATCGGCGCGGGCGAGATGATCGACCTGTGCGCGACGCACTTCGCCGCGCAAAATCCGAAAGCCCTGTACATCGCCAACCGGACGGCCGAGCGTGGCGAGAAGCTCGCCGAGCGTCTGGGCGGCACGGCGATCCGTCTGTCGGAGTTGCCGCAACGTCTGCACGAGTTCGACATCGTCGTGTCGTGCACGGCGAGTACGTTACCGCTGATCGGGCTGGGCGCTGTCGAGCGCGCCATCAAGGCCCGCAAGCACAAGCCGATGTTCATGGTCGATCTGGCGGTGCCGCGCGACATCGAACCGGAAGTCGGTCGTCTGGCCGACGTCTTCCTGTACACCGTCGACGATCTCGGCGCGGTCGTGCGCGAAGGCAACGCGCTGCGTCAGGCAGCAGTAGCGCAAGCCGAAGCGATCATCGAGACGCGCGTGCAAAACTTCATGCAATGGCTCGACGCGCGCAGCGTCGTGCCGGTCATTCGCGATATCCACGGCACCGCCGAGGCTATGCGTGTGGCCGAAGTCGAGCGTGCCCAGCGCATGCTCGCGCGTGGCGACGACCCCGCCGCCGTGCTCGAAGCCCTGTCCCAGTCCCTCACCAAGAAATTCCTGCACGGCCCGACGCACGCGCTCAATACGGCGCGCGGCGATTCGCGCGAGCAAATCCTTCACCTCATTCCCGAACTGTTCCGCACCTCGGGATCCGCCGACAAATAGATGAAAGCGAGCATGCAAGCCAAGCTCGACCAATTGACGCAACGTCTGGTCGAGCTTGATGGCCTATTGAGCCAGAGCGACGTTACCCGCGACCTGGACAACTACCGCAAGCTCACGCGCGAACATGCCGAGCTGGCGCCCGTCGTCGCGCAATATCAGCAGTATCGCCAGGCGCTGGGGGATGTCGCGGCCGCACAGGAGATGGCATCCGATCCGGAGATGCGCGAGTTCGCCGAAGACGAGGCCACGAACGCCCGCGCTCGCATGGAAGATCTGGAAGGCACGCTACAACGCATGCTGCTGCCGCGCGATCCCAACGACGACCGCAACATCTATCTCGAAATCCGCGCGGGCACCGGCGGTGACGAATCGGCGCTGTTCGCGGGCGACCTGCTGCGCATGTACTCGCGCTATGCGGAGCGTCAGCGCTGGCAGGTCGAGATCATGTCCGCAAGCGAATCGGATCTGGGCGGGTACAAGGAAGTCATTGTCCGACTCGTCGGTCAGGGCGCTTATTCGCGTCTGAAGTTCGAGTCGGGGGGCCACCGCGTGCAGCGCGTGCCCGCCACCGAAACGCAGGGCCGCATTCATACGTCCGCCTGCACCGTGGCTGTGATGCCGGAAGCGGACGACGTCGCCGACGTCGAAATCAATCCGGCCGACATTCGTATCGATACGTTCCGTGCGTCAGGCGCAGGCGGTCAGCACGTCAACAAGACGGATTCGGCCGTGCGCATCACGCACTTGCCGACGGGCATCGTCGTGGAGTGTCAGGACGACCGCTCGCAACACCGCAACAAGGACAAGGCGCTCAAGGTGCTCGCCGCGCGCATCAAAGATGCCCAACTGCGCGCACAGCAGGCCAAGGAAGCCGCCACCCGCAAGAGCCTGATCGGCTCGGGCGACCGCTCCGAGCGCATTCGCACGTACAACTTCCCGCAGGGGCGAATGACGGATCACCGCATCAACCTCACGCTCTACAAGCTCGAATACATCATGGACGGCGATCTCGACGAGATGATCAACGCACTGGTGACCGAGCATCAGGCCGAACTGCTGGCGTCGCTGGGCGAGGCGGCCTGATGACGCCGGATGGGCAGAACGCGCAAGACGGCAGCGCCGCACCCGTCGAAGCGGCCACCGTCGCCACGCTACTGCGCGAGCCGGGCCTGCCGCCCATGGAATCGCGCATTCTGCTCTCGCACGTGCTCGGCTGGAGCCGTACCCAACTGATTACCCGCGACCGTGAGCCGCTCGCGCCCGAGACGGTCGCCGTCTTCCGGGCCTTGCATGCGCGTCGCGCGGCGGGCGAACCCATCGCCTATCTCACCGGCACGCGGGAATTCTTCGGACTGACGCTCAACGTCAGTCCGTCGGTGCTCATCCCCAGGCCGGAGACGGAACTGCTCGTGGAGCTGGCGCTGGCGCGCATCGAAGGACGCCAGACGCCGCGCGTGCTCGATCTCGGCACCGGCAGCGGCGCGATTGCGCTGGCCATCGCCCATAGCCGTCCCGATGCACGCGTCACAGCGCTGGACCGGTCCGCCGACGCCCTCGACGTCGCCCGTGAAAATGCCCGACGACTCGGGCTGGAGGGCCGCGTCCGATGCCTGGCGAGCGATTGGTATGACGCATTGCCCGCGGACGAGGCTCCCTTCGACCTCATCGTCTCCAATCCGCCCTACATCGTGTCGGGCGACGAACACCTCTCGCAGGGCGACCTGCGCTTCGAGCCGGTCGACGCCCTGACCGATCACGCCGACGGCCTCGCAGCCCTGCGCGTCATCGTGGCGGGCGCACCGCAGCGGCTGCTGCCCGATAGCTGGCTGCTGTGCGAACACGGCTACCATCAGGCAGCCGATGTCCGGGCGCTTTGCACAGCGGCGGGTTTCACGGACGTGACCTCCGAGCGCGACCTCGCGGGCATCGAGCGCACGACCGGCGGACGCCACCCCTGAGCGGACGTCGGAGCGGGGGCCGACGGGCCGCGCGGAAAACCGTTAAAATGCCGGATACGCCGACTTTCCGGCATCCCCACGGGCTTCCGAACATGACCACCCAGCAACGTATCCAGCAAATCGTCTCCGAGCACCCCGTCGTCCTTTTCATGAAGGGCAACGCGCAATTCCCGCAGTGCGGCTTTTCCGGCCGTGCCGTGCAGATCCTCAAGGCATGCGACGTGAAAAACCTGTTCACCGTCAACGTGTTGGAAGACAACGAAATCCGTGAGGGCGTGAAGGAATTCGCCAACTGGCCGACGATTCCGCAGCTCTACATCAAGGGCGAATTCATCGGCGGCTCGGACATCATGATGGAGATGTACGAGAACGGCGAACTCAAGCAGATCATCGCCGAACTCGGCTGAGTCGCTTAGGTCGTCCTGGTCGCCTCCGCGCCCGAGTTTCCCGACCGATATAGTCGATGACCTTGCCGACGGGTGTCGCCCGAACGTCCGTACCTTCGCGTCTGATCGTCGCCATTACCGGCGCGACGGGCGCGGTGTACGGCGTGCGTCTGCTAGAACGCCTGCGCGCGATCGGCGGCGTAGAAACGCATCTGATGGTCTCGAGCGCAGGCTGGCTCACGCTGCGCCACGAACTCGGGCTGGAACGCTCGGACGTGCAGGCGCTTGCCGATCAGTACCACAGCGTGCGTGAGATCGGCGCGAACATCGCCAGCGGATCGTTTGCCACGGCAGGCATGGTCGTCGCGCCCTGCTCGATGAAGACGCTCGCGAGCGTCGCGCACGGACTGTCCGACAATCTGATCGCGCGTGCTGCCGACGTCACCCTGAAGGAGCGCCGCCGTCTGGTATTGATGGTGCGTGAAACACCCTTCAACCTCGCGCATCTGCGCAATATGACGGCCGTCACTGAAATGGGCGGCATCGTGTACCCGCCTCTCCCTGCGTTCTACAACCGCCCGGCATCGCTCGATGCGATGGTCGACGACACCGTCGCCCGAGTGATCGATCTGTTCGGGATTGCGCCGCCCGTCGCCTCAAGCTGGGACGGATTGGGCAAGGACGTCGAAGGCTGAGCGTCGCGCGCGCCCCCTCTTCTGGAGCACGCAGTGTCCCCCTCTCTCTCTTTTATCTCACGCCGTCTACCCAGCGTTGCAGCGTGTCGAGCGCGCCCTGAGACTGTCCGGCGGCGGACTCCGGTGTCTGCACGCACAGTTCCAGCATGATCTCGTTCGGGTCGAGCAGATAGAGATGTTCGCCATCGCTATGACGCTCGATGGCAAACGGCACCTCGTGGGCAGTAAGACGCGCCTTCCAGCGCTCCAGCGCTTCAAGGTCGCGCACGCGTAACGCGACGTGATGGATCTGGGTGGCGGGTGTATCGGGATGCGGTTCGGGTGCGAGGCCGTCGCAATTGAAAAACGCCAGCGCCTGACCGGGTTCGATCAGATAGCTGACGAGCAGATAGGGCTTGCCCCACAACCGGCTCATGCCGGTCTGCGCACCTGCGAGTGTGAAACCCATCACGTCGACGTAGAATCGGTGCGTGAGCGTCGCGTCGTAGCTTGGATACGCGACGTGATCGATAGCCACCGGCGTGACAGCCGGTGCAGCGGGCGCAGCCCGCCCGAGTGTCGTGGAGTCGACGGCAGAAGTGGGATCCAGCATCGCCTGGTTCATCTCGATCCCCCGGACGGCAAAGTCGTGATGGCATTCGGGAAACTGCGCCTGTAGTGTAGTCCTGCAACCTGCGTGGCATCAACCGCGTGTCAGCAAGACCCGCATGGACTATAGTGAAAACGCCACACTTTGCGTGCCGGACCGCATGGTTGCGTCTCTCAAGGGGCTTTCGCGTGAATGCACCTGCCCTGGATGCCGCGCCCCAACACGCATCCCCCCAGTGGTGTGACATGTACGCGACCGGAGTTTGTCATGGAGACCACCCTCTCGCCTGTTGTCGTCTACGCCGTTGTGACGCTCGTGTTCGTCATGCTGGTCCTTGTCGTGCCTGCGGGCGCGCGCTGGCGCAATGTCGCGTGGCCCGCCGCCGTGCCACCGCTCTCCCCACACCGTCCCGGCGATCTGCTCGGCACGCCCCGTACACCGTACTGGCGTTCGCCGAACGACACGCACGATTTGCGTCGGCCGTCCTACTTCGCGACCTCCGAACGACGCGGTCGGCGTCCGGCAAGTTTTCTCGCGCCACGAGACCATGAACGTCGGTAGGTCTGCTTACCCTCATCTCCTTCCTCGCCCTTACGCCTTGTTACATCTGTAGTGCCGCCGTAGCACCGGCGGCGGCTCCTCGTCCGTAGAATTTCAACTACGGATCGCGCGCCAGCACACACAGCGCAGCGCTTAATAAGGAGAACAGATGCAACGTCGTTTCTGGATGGCCACCGCCACCCTCGCGGGACTCACTGCGGTCGTCGCGTCGGGCAGCGCTTTCGCGCGCACCGACGTATCGGTCAACATCGGCATTCCCGGCCCGGCCATCGTGGCCCCGGGCCCGGTCTACGCGCCGCCGCCCGTCTACGCCGCACCGGCACCGATGATGGTCGCTCCGCCTCCCGTCGTATATGGCCCGCCCCCGCGCTACTGGCGAGGCCCGCCGCCGCGCCACTGGCATCACGATCGCGACTGGGATCGCCGTGGATGGGACCATCGCGACCATCGCGACTACCGCCATCGCTAGAATTCCCCGTCTTCACGGCTACACAGCATCAAAGAAAAGCCCCGCAGGTCGACCGACCCGCGGGGCTTTTGCTTTTGAGCACGTCCATCGTTGAAAACGTCGTCGTGACGAACGTCGCTGCGAACGGATTGCGTCCACTTATGCAATGCACGCATGAAGTTTCGAAGATTTTTCGACGCTTCATGCGCCATCGCGCATTCAGGTATTCAACGCTATTCGAGTGATTTACGACCTCGCATTAAAGCGAAGAATAGCTTCGTAGTTCATCAAGCAAAACACTTCCGATGCCGCGAGAAAAACTTCAGTCTTAAATATTCTAATAGCGATAGCAGCACCCATGCCCGTAATAACCCCCTCCGTAATATGGTCGTGCCGGAACGACAACGCAACCGGCAAGCGTGATAGCAAGCAACGCGGCGACGACTAACTTCATGATCTGACTCCACAGGTAAGAACGCGAATCCGTTCGCTTTCTTTATATCGCCGCCCCTGTAGGAAGCCCATCACGCGTCTGTAAGCCGTGTAAGCGAAGGTTGCCAAACCGGGAAAGTGTCGCACTTTGTTACGTAACGCATGCTGCGTGTGGCCGTAACATCGGCCCCTCACCGATACCGCGACTTTCCGCAAAGCCAGCAACGACGCGGGTTTTGCGAGACCCCGCTGTCTGGCATGACGCTTGCATAGTGGTAAGCGTCGCCCTTTCAATTGCCCCGAAGAGTGCGGCTTTGACTCAAACCCTCCTCCCGTTGCAGACACGGGAGGAGGCTTTTTTTCAAATCCTTCCGATCCTTGCGGAGCCCAATCTCCGACACGTGATCGCGACACTTTCCTGCACCGCGAATGTGCAGGTGCTTCCGTATTCTCATTTCATCTGTGTGTTTGAAATGTATCGACGCTATAACAGCGTCGACTTCCTTTATGTTTCCTTTATCTTTAAAGCCTTGCTGGGCGCGGCTTTCGAAGCGATTTTCAACCTTATCGGCATAAACCTCATGCGGGTACGCACCGATCTCAAGTTGACTCCTGCGCTGTCGTAATCGCGTCTATAGAGGACTGCGTATTCAATCGGGGGAGCGCAGCATCCCTTTCGTGACGGCCGCACGACACGTGCCGGGGCAAACGTATCAGGGGAAAAGTCATGGAAATCGCCACGCCTGAATTCCAGATGGAACAACAGGAACTACACGCCGTCACCGCCGCGCTCAACCGCGTGCAGGCCGTCATCGAGTTCGATTTGCAGGGGCGCATTCTTCACGCGAACGAGAACTTCCTGCAGACCGTTGGCTACCGTCTCGATGAAATTCAGGGCCAGCATCACCGCATGTTCTGCGAGCCCGATTACACCGCATCGAACGCGTATCGCGATTTCTGGGCGAAGCTCGGTCGTGGTGAGTTCGATTCCGGCGAGTACAAACGTCTGGGCAAAGGCGGACGCGAAGTGTGGATCCGCGCTTCCTACAACCCGGTTTTCGATGCGAACGGCGTGGCGTACAAGGTGATCAAGTTCGCCACCGACGTCACGGCCGACCGCACGCGTCAGGCCGAATTCGAAGGCAAGGTGCGCGCGATGGACATCGCGCAGGCCGTCATCGAATTCAATCTCGACGGCACAGTCATCACGGCCAACGACAACTTCCTGAAAACGCTGGGTTACTCGCTCGACGACATTCGCGGCAAGCATCACCGCATGTTCTGCGAACAGGATTACTCCGCCGGTAACGAGTATCGCGACTTCTGGGCCAAGCTCAATCGCGGTGAATTCGATGCGGGACGTTACAAGCGCCTCGGCCGCGGCGGCCGCGAAATCTGGATTCAGGCGACTTACAACCCGATCCTCGACGCGAACGGCCGCCCCTACAAAGTCGTGAAGTTCGCCACCGACATCACCCAGCAAGTCGAGCTCGAAGCGAGCGTGAAGCGGCGCGCGGAAGACGACCAGCGCAAAGTCGCGCTGCTGCTCGACACCGTCAACCGCGCAGCTGCCGGCGATCTGACCGGCGCCATTACGGTGAACGGCACGGATCCCATCGATCAGTTGGCCGACGGCATTCGTCACATGATGGACGACCTTCGCGGTGTAATCGGCAAGGTCGTCAACTCGGCGGGCGAGTTCTCCGGCGCATCGCGCGACATTGCAGACCGCGCCAATACGGTGGCGACCGGTGCGCAGGCGCTGGGCGCGACGGTGGAAGAGATGAACGCGTCCATCGAGGAACTGACGGCGTCGATCAACTCGATTGCCGACAATACCAAGGGTGCCGACCAACTCGCCAAATCGACGCAGCAAGAAGCCGAAACCGGCTCACGCGCCATTGCCCGTTCCATCGAAGCGATGGAACTGATCAACAAGTCGTCGGAGGACATCAGCGAGATCGTGAAAGTGATCGGCGAGATCGCCGGGCAGACCAACCTGCTCGCCTTCAACGCCGCGATCGAAGCGGCGCGCGCGGGCGAACACGGCCTCGGCTTCTCGGTCGTGGCGGACGAAGTCCGCAAGCTCGCCGAGCGGTCGTCGCAGGCCACCAAGGAAATCTCCAAGCTCATCAACGAGTCGACCAAACGCGTGTCGCAGGGCAGCGATGTGTCGCGTCAGGCAGGCGAAGCGTTCGAGAAGATCGTGAGCGGTGTGTCGCGCACTACGCAGGCCATCTCCGAAATTTCATGTGCCGCCGAAGAACAGCTTGTCGCCGCGCGCGAAGTGAGTCTCGCGATTCAGCACGTGGCGGAAGAGACGGAGAAGTCGGCGGGCGCGTGCGAGACCATCGCTCAGGCGACGACCGGCCTCAATCAGGGTGCAGAGGAACTGGATCACACCGTATCGAGGTTCAAGGTGTAGGCCTTACCCGGCGAGCCACATTCTTCGCACCCCAGGAATACGCTCGCCGGTATTTTTCCGGTGATGGCCGACCGACTGGCCGCACTGGCACCCACGTCCGCCAAGAGGGCCCGATATGGAAATCGAAGCCGACGCCGACGCCGTCACCCAGCAAGCGCTCCTGCGCGCTGTTCACCGGCATACCGGCATCTCGATGAACGAGAAGAAGTGGACGATGTTGCAGGGCCGATTGCGCCCACGCCTGCGCACGCTCTCACTGCGCTGCTATCGCGACTATCTGGCGCTGCTTGAGAACACGCCGGACGAGATTCGCAACTTCGTGAATCTCGTCACGACGAACGAAACCACGTTCTTCCGCACCCCGCGCGTGTGGGACTACTTCGCTCAGCATTACCTGCCGCGCTGGCACGCCGCCAATCCGGGACGCGCCTTCCACATGTGGTCGGCCGCCGCATCCTCGGGGGAGGAGTCGTATTCCGCCGCCATGATCTGCGAGGAATTTCGGGCGCGTCACCCGGGTTTTCAGTATCAGATCCACGCGACCGACATTTCGAGTCAGGTGCTGGCCGTCGCCATGGCTGGCAATTACGGCGGTCGCAGCATCGACGGGCTGAAGCAACAGCGTCCGGCCATGCTCGCGAAGTACTTCCGTCCGAGCGCGGGTGGATTCACGGTCGCGCCCGAGTTGCGCGCGCACATCACGTTTGGCGAGCACAACCTTTACCAGCGCCTGGCGCGTCGCGAGGCGTTCGACCTCGTCATGCTGCGCAATGTGCTGATCTATTTCGAGACGGGCGATCAGGAACGAGTGTTAGAGAACGTACGTCGCACGCTTACCCCCGAAGGCGTGCTGATCGTCGGCGAATCGGAGTCGCTCTCGCGACTGTCCACCGGCTATCAATTTGAGCAACCGCTCATTTACCGCAACCAGGGGGCGTCGAATGGGGCCGTCGCATGACATTCAGGTGTTGATGGGCGAGGTGCGCATCGGGCGCGGTGAAGACGTGCTGCGGGCCACCCTCGGTTCGTGCGTCGGCATCGGACTGATGTGGCGCTCGCGCGGGCTCTACGGCCTCGCACACTGCCTGCTACCGGAAGCGCCGAATCCGACGCTGGCCATCGGTGCGAAATACGTCACGCAGGCGGTGCCGTCGCTGCTCGCGCTGATGAAGGCGGACGGTGCGCGCCGTAGTGAGATCGAAGCGGTGATCGCCGGTGGCGGCAACATGATGCCGCACCAGCCACCAGCCAAGCATGGCCTGATCGGCGTAGCGAACGCCAAGATGGCGCAGGCGCTGATCGCCGAGACGGGCATACCGATCGTCCACGTCGAAGTCGGTGGCGAAGTCGGACGGCAACTGTTGATCGATTGCGCGCGTCACGCGTTTTACGTGCGCACCATTGGCTCGAACGGGGGTGCCGCCATGCCGCGACGCCCTGCTCTCAGACTCGTGGGACGTGAATCATGAATGCACGGACACCGGGATTTCCGTTTCTGCAGCGCGACGCCGTCGCGGGTACGACCGTCCTGCCGCCGACAATGTCGCCTTACCAGAACTACCAGGGCTATCAGGACCTCAAGGGTTACGGAGGCGGTTATGGGCCACTACCGGGCGTGACGACCCACGTGCGCGATGCGATGCGCTCACCATCGTCGCCGCCGGACGCGCATGCGTTGTCGGGGGCAGCGGCGACACCTATCGAAACGCGTAACGCCGCCCCCGACGACATCGAGGTGTTCGGCTCGTTTCATCTGGGGGCCGTCGAATTCGCACTGCCAATTGCCGCGTTGCAGGAAGTCGTGAATTTCCCCGAGCGCATTACACCGGTACCGCTCTCGCCCGCTTTTCTGCTCGGGCTGTTCAATCTGCGCGGCACGCTTATTCCCATCGTCGATCTGAAACCATTGCTGGCGATCGCTGGCGCAACGAACGTCGCGGGCGCCGGGTCCGGCAATGCCACGCTGGTGACGGAGAAGATTGCCATCGTGGATGTCGAAGGCATTCGCGTCGGGCTGTTGTTCGATAGTACGAGCGAGATTCTGCGTGTGCGGGCGTCGCAACGGACGGCATTCGAATACGACCCGTCGCACGTTGCGCCGCAGGTGGTGTCCGGTGCCATCAAGCTCAATGGCGGCGACCGCATTCTGCAGATCCTCGCACCAGGTGCGCTCGTTCACATCGAGAACATGCCGCAATTGCTGGCGCGTCAGGCGCTCAGCGCGCCGCAGCGCCGCCAGCAACGGCAACGGCTGCAATGCGTGTCGTTCACCGTCGAGCACTCGCGTCTGGCGCTGCCGATGAGCGCGATCCGCGAGATCATTCGCATCCCCGATCTGCAGAACTCGGCGCTGGCGAGCGTCTTCTGCGTCGGCATGCTGAACCTGCGCGGCACGGTCGTGCCCGTTATCGATTTCGCGCATTTTCTGGGGTTGCAGGCAAGCCGTCCGGAGCCGGAGATTGCAGGGACGGCGTCCGACCCGCGGCGCATTCTGATCGTCAAGCAGGAAGACGTGCACTTCGGTTTGCTGGTCGACGCGGTGGACAGCATCGTCACCTACTACGCAGACGAGTTGCTGGCGATGCCGTCGTTCAGCGCATCGCACGCGCAGCTCTTCGCGGGATGCATTCCGCGGGAGCCGATGGATGCGGGGGGTGCGGGAGGGGTGACCGTCACGTCGAACGATATCGTGCTGCTCAACGCCGACGAACTTTTCACGCATTCGCAGGTGCTCGAACTCACGCGCGGGCATCGCGAGTTGTATCGCGAGACCGACCCGGCGCAACGGGCGAGAGCTGGCGAGACGGCTTGGCGCGGCGCGAAGTCGTCGCGCGGGACACGGCACGCGTATGTGTCGTTCCGGTTGCAGCACATGCTCGCGGTGCGTCTCGACCAGCTGCGCGAGATCATTCACGATTCGCCGGATGTGATGCCTGCACCCGGTGCCCCGTCGTTCGTGCGCGGCATGCTCAATTTACGGCGCGAGCTGGTGACCATCGTCGATCTGCGTGCGCTTTACGGCATGCCAATGCAGGACGACGCGCAGGCGCGCAAGATTCTGGTCATCGAACACGGCAAGGACAAGTTCGGGCTGCTGGTGGACGCCATCGAGAACATCGTCACGCTGGACGAAGCGGATAAGCTACCGGTTCCGGCCATGCTGCTCGGACGCGCGACCCACGAGATGCGCAACGACATGCGCGAGGCGGTGGAACTCCCGACGGCGGACGGCACTGCGCGCACAGCGATGTTGCTCGATCTTCAGCCGCTCAAGATGCGGCTGGAGACGGCGTTGGCGCAATGAGTAGGAGCAACAAGGCAGTTCAGGGGTGAGGAACAAGCGCGTGCGGGATGCTGTACTGAAGCAAAACCGGCGGATTCGCGAGCGCCGGTGCAGGGCCCTGCGGCGTGTCGGGGGGCACGCCGCAGGGGTGGTATGCATTTCCTCAGATCACTTCATGACGATGAATATCGTGCGTGACGAAACCTCGGGCATCATCCGGCACCGCTAGCCATTCGGGATGCGCCAGTGTGCGACGAACGTCGTCGAGACCGCTGGCCCAGTGATCGAGCATCGTGGACAACCCGAACTGATAGTCCTTGTAGTGCCCCTCGTATTCCTTGTTGCGATAAATCAGTTGCACGACGTTGTAGCGCTTACTGCACGCAATCTCTTCCGCCGCATGGCACCACGGATCTCGTGCACGGACATCCGCGGGCACGCGATCCAGCACCTCGCGCAACACGCGTCGATAGTGCTGGGCACGCTGCAGGTTGTCCGTCACCAGACGGGTACGGCTTGAGAACTGAATGTCCTTCTGCCGGCCCGCGACGTCGTTCAGATTGTCGGGCAACGGTCCTCGCGCGCTCCATAGATCGACCTGAAACGCGAGCGTGTCCCGGCGTGGCGACGTGCCCAGCACTTCCGAAAGCGGCGTGTTCGACACGAGGCCGCCATCCCAGAAATACTGCCCGTCGATCTCCACCGCCGGGAATCCCGGCGGCAACGCGCCCGACGCCATGAAATGGTCCGCCCGCAACGTTTCGCGCGTGTTGTCGAAATACACGAAGTTGCCGGTATGCACGTTGACTGCGCCGACCGACACACGAATCTCGCGCGCATTGATCCGGTCGAAATCGGCGAACCGCTCCAGCGTTCCGCGCAACGCAGACGTGTCGTAGTAACTCGCATGCGCCGGATCACCCATGGCCGTGGGTAACGGCTGCGGCCAGCGCGGCGTGAAAAATCCCTTCTGCCCCTCCGCCATCGCGCGCCACGCCTGCCAGGCGCTGTAAGCGATGCGTCCGGACTCCGGTCCGTTGAGGATTGCGGCTTCGAACGGTGCAGGCAGCGGCGGAAAGACCGCAGGCTCGCAAATCGTCCGCCAGAACGCTTCGAGTTGCTCGACACGGCGCTCCGGCGCATTGCCCGCAATAATTGCCGTGTTCAGCGCACCGATGGAGATGCCGGCGATCCAGTTCGGTTCGATACCCGACTCGTACAGACCGGCGTACACGCCCGCCTGATAGGCCCCTAACGCACCGCCCCCCTGCAAAACGAGCGCCACCGTCTCGTACGGCGGCAGATCGATGGCGCGTTTGGGGACTTTGGGCGGATTGGCCGTCATGACCGTTCTCCTGATGCTTGCTACCTGATGATGAACACCGCCCCGGCACGGTCGCGTGCCGGGACGGCGAACTGCCACGTGCGCTTACTGCATGAACCAACCGTGGCTCACGACGAACGACTGTCCGGTGAACGCCGCGCTCGGGAACGTCGCGAGGAACAGCGCCGTCTGGGCGACATCGTCGACCGTGGTGAACACACCGTCGACCGTGCCGCCCAGCATCACCTTCTTGATGACGTCGTCTTCCGAAATGCCAAGCTCCTTGGCCTGCTCGGGAATCTGCTTGTCGACGAGCGGCGTACGCACGAAGCCCGGGCAGATGACGTGCGAGCGCACGTTATGCTTCGCACCTTCCTTGGCCAGCACGCGAGCAAGGCCGAGCAACGCATGCTTGGCCGCCACGTACGCCGACTTCAGCGGCGACGCCTCATGCGAGTGCACCGAACCCATGTAGATGACGATCCCACCGCGGTCGTCTTTGTACATGTGCTTGAGCGCCGCCTTGGTCGTCAGAAACGCGCCGTCGACGTGAATTGCCTGCATCTTCTTCCAATCGGAAAACGCGTAGTTCTCGATCGGATTGACGATCTGAATGCCCGCGTTCGAGATCAGGATGTCGACGGAACCGAACGTCTGCGCGACCTTGTCGATACCGCTATTCACCGCCTCTTCGTTGGTGACGTCCATCGCCACCCCGATGGCCTTGCCACCGGCCGCCTTGATTTCTTCGGCAACGGCGTCTGCGCCCTGCTGGTTCAGATCCGCAATCGCAATGGCCGCACCGGCACGCGCCAGCGTCAGCGCAATCTCTTTCCCGATGCCACTGGCAGCCCCCGTCACCACCGCGACTTTCCCATTCAACTGGTTCACTGACTGGCTCATTTGCACACTCCTGATTCGTCAAAATGGCGGACCATGCAACACGGCACGATGTGACGCGTGCGCATGGCTCGTCGAACACTGGCTGATGGCGAACATCCCCGCATCGATGGGCGGGTCCGGCCGCCGCACAAACAGAAAAGGCGCCTTGCGGCGCCTTTTCCTGCATTACCGCGCGATCGGCTTGTAGCGGATTCGCTTCGGTTTTGCTGCCTCCTCGCCGAGGCGTTTCTTCTTGTCGGCCTCGTACTCCTGATAGTTGCCCGGGAAGAACTCGACATGCGAGTCGCCTTCGAAGGCCAGAATATGCGTGGCGATACGGTCGAGGAACCAGCGATCGTGCGAGATGACCATCACACAACCGGCGAACTCGAGCAGCGCGTCCTCGAGTGCACGCAGGGTTTCGACGTCCAGATCGTTCGACGGTTCATCGAGCAGCAACACATTGCCGCCGGAGATCAGCGTCTTGGCCATGTGCAGACGGCCGCGCTCACCACCGGAGAGCGAACCGACCTGCTTCTGCTGGTCCGAGCCCTTGAAGTTGAAGCGACCGATGTAGGCGCGCGACGGCGTCTCGTACTTCCCCACCGTCAACACGTCGGCACCGCCCGAAATCTCTTCGAACACGGTCTTCGTGCCGTCCAGCGCATCGCGACTCTGGTCGACGTAAGCCATCTTGACCGTCGGACCGACCTTGATCTCGCCGCTGTCCGGCTGCTCGCGGCCCGTCAGCATCTTGAAGAAAGTCGACTTACCGGCGCCGTTCGGGCCGATGATGCCGACGATGGCGCCCGGCGGCACCTGGAAGCTCAAATCGTCGATCAGCAAACGATCACCGAAAGCCTTCGACACGTTCTTGAACTCGACGACCTCGTTACCCAGACGCTCACCCACCGGGATGAAGATTTCCTGGGTCTCGTTGCGCTTCTGGTATTCCTGGCTGTTCAGCTCGTCGAAACGGGCAAGACGCGCTTTCGACTTCGCCTGACGACCCTTCGGGTTCTGACGCACCCACTCCAGTTCCTTCTTGAGCGCCTTCTGACGCGCCGATTCGCTCGACTCTTCCTGTTTCAGACGTTGCTCCTTCTGATCGAGCCAGGAGCTGTAGTTGCCCTTCCAGGGAATGCCGTGACCCCGGTCGAGTTCGAGAATCCACTCGGCCGCGTTGTCGAGGAAGTAGCGATCGTGGGTGACCGCGACGACGGTGCCCGGGAAACGTGTGAGGAACTGTTCGAGCCAGTCGACGGATTCGGCGTCCAGGTGGTTGGTCGGTTCGTCGAGCAGAAGCATGTCCGGCTTCGAGAGCAGCAGACGCGCGAGCGCCACACGACGCTTCTCACCACCGGAGAGCACGCCGATCTTGGCGTCCCATGCAGGCAGACGCAGCGCGTCGGCGGCGACTTCCAGCGTCTGCTCGATGTTGTTGCCGTCGCTCGCAGCGAGGATCGCTTCGTACTTGGCCTGCTCGGCAGCCAGCGCGTCGAAGTCGGCATCCGGCTCGGCGTACGCGGCGTAGATTTCATCGAGCTTCGTGCGGGCTTCCATGATCTCGCCCATGCCGCCTTCGACGGCTTCGCGCACGGTCTGCTCGGGATCAAGTTGCGGCTCCTGCGGCAGATAACCGATGTTCAGGTTGGCCATCGGGATCGCTTCACCCTCGATCTCCTTGTCGACGCCTGCCATGATCTTGAGCAGCGTCGATTTGCCCGAACCGTTCAGGCCCAGCACGCCGATCTTGGCGCCCGGGAAGAACGACAGGGAGATGTCCTTGAGGATGTGACGCTTGGGCGGCACGATCTTGCCCACGCGGTTCATGCTGAATACGTACTGTGCCATTCGGCTTTCCTGATCCTGAAACGGTTATGACGGCTCACAGGCGAGCGCCAGATAGCGGCAAGTTTATCAAAGCGCGGCACGCACAGCATCGGGCGCGTCGATCACGAGGTCGGCGCACGCGTATGCGCAGCACGGCAGCAGCCAGCCCTGCGTCTTCTCGTCGCGCGACAGACCGGGCCACTCGATCCGATACGTCACCGGTGCACTGGTGCCCAACGCATCGCCTGTCACGGCGCTTCTCGCTTCGCACAGACACGCGCGACACGTGCCGTTGCGGCACAGGCTCGGCAGCTTGATGCCAGCGGCCTGGGCGGCGAGCAGGATCGGCGTGTCCGGTGGCGCGTCGAATTGCCAGCCCGAGGGCAGGAGCGTGACGCGCGGCGGCTTCAAGGCTTCGCGCTCGGCGCAGGATCGAGGGATCTGGGGGTAAGAACGTTCCAAGGATGACCACACAGATGCTAAACGGCGTATCTTGCGCCAACGCGCTACCATAACCCACTTCCAAGTCCCGAATCCCATGTCCGCCGAACCCAAGGATCCCACCGCCCGCCTCATCGATACCGCCGGTCTCGCGGCCGAGCTGCAAGCATTCGCCGATGCCCGCGACTGGCATCAGTACCATTCGCCCAAGAACCTCGCGATGGCGCTGTCGGTCGAAGTGGCTGAACTCGTCGAGATCTTCCAGTGGCACACCGAGGCGCAGGCCAATGCCGTCATGCAATCGAGTGAAGCGCGGCATGTCGAACAGGAACTGGCTGATATCACTATGTATCTGGTGCGTCTGACGATGGTGCTTGGCATCGACCTGAACCGCGCGGTCGCCGACAAACTTGTTCTGAACGCGCAGAAGTACCCGCCAACCAAGGCGTGATCGAGCGTGGCGGAAATCGTGCCGAGGCTCTGAATTGAGTGTCCGCCCCTTGCAATCGGGCCTCACGCCCGCATAACGGCCAGAGTCCGCCCCCCCCCCCGAATTTCGATCCGACAACGCTATGTCCCAATCCTCACAGACTTCCCAGACGTCAGACGCGCCGCCCGGTGCGAGTCACACGCACGGTAAGTCATCGAAGCGCACACTCCCCGCACGCCCGCGCTGGTTGATGCTCGCCATCATCGCGCTGCTACATGCATACATCGGCTGGCGTCTACTGACACCGTTGCCGGTGGCCATGGGCTGGAAGGTGCTGGGCGGGTTGTGGCTCGCCATCTCGACCGTGCTGATTCCGCTCGGCCTGATGAGCCGCGCCATCCAGAAAGAACCGCTCGCCACGCTGCTGACGTGGACCGGGATGACGGCGATCGGGGTCTTCTCCTCGCTCTTCGTGTTCACGCTGCTGCGCGACGTGGTGCTCGGGGTCGCGATGGCCTTCTCGGCTCTCGACGCCCAGCTCGTCACCCGATCCGCGGTCATTGTGCTGATACTGACGGCGACGTCGACGGTGCTGGGTTTCTACAACGCGCGACGCCTCGCCCGCGTGGTCGACGTCGACGTTCCGATTGCCAACCTGCCGTCGGAACTCAAGGGCTTCACCATCGTGCAGCTGAGCGACATTCACGTGAGTTCGACGATTCGACGCGGCTATATCGAAGCGATCGTCGAGGCATCGAATGCCCTCAAGCCGGATCTCGTCGCGATCACCGGCGATCTGGTGGACGGGGGCGTGCCCGCGCTACGTGACCATATCGCGCCGCTCGGCCAATTGACCTCGCGCCACGGCACCTACGTCTGCACGGGCAACCACGAGTACTACTCGGGCGCACCGGCGTGGGTCGCAGAATTGCGACGCATCGGTCTGACCGTCCTCGAAAACGAGCATGTGGTGCTCGACCATGAAGGGGCATCGCTGACGGTGGCCGGCGTGACGGACTTCACCGCCCATCAGTTCGATCCGGAAAAACGTAGCGATCCGCAGGCTGCCATCGACGGCGCGCCCGAAGGCGTGCCGCGCGTGCTGCTCGCGCATCAACCGCGCAGCGCCCCGGCTGCGCAGGAAGCCGGCTTCGATCTGCAACTCTCCGGACACACGCACGGCGGACAATTCTGGCCGTGGATGTACTTCGTGCCGCTGCAACAACCCTTCGTGCATGGGCTGCATCGTCTCGGCCGTCTCGCCATCTATGTGAGCCGGGGAACGGGCTATTGGGGACCGCCGAAGCGTTTCGGCGCGCCGTCGGAAATCACGCGCATCCGGCTCGTGCCGGGCAAGGTTTAACGGGATTTGATGCGATGAAGTCTCTCTCATCCGGCAGCGCTTCGCTGGAAACCGTGGCCGTGCGTCTTCGCGGCAAGATTCAGGGCGTGGGGTACCGTCATGCGGCTGTGCGCGAGGGGCATCTGATCGGCGTTCGCGGATGGGTGCAAGCGCTTCCCGAAGGCGACATTCTCGCCGTGGTGCAAGGCACGCCCGATCAGATCGACAAGATGCTGGAATGGATGCGGCGCGGACCGCCCGGCGCGCGCGTCATGGAGTTCGAAAGCGAAGTGGAGTACACCGGCCGTCGTTTTGACCGGTTCGAACAACTTTGATCTGAGATCTGCGCGCAAGCGCATGTCCGTTCCGATCCTACCCTCCCGATGCCAATGCCTACGCCCAGCACCCGTCGCGCTATCGACGAAGACGCACCCCGCATCGTCGCGCTGCTCGCGCAGCTGGGCTACGAGACACCGCTCGACATCGTTCGTCGCAACATCGCGCTATCGAATGCCGAGGGCGATGACGCGGCCTTCGTCGCTATCGACGAGAACGCCAAAATTGTGGGATGTATCGGATTGCACGCGCTCACCATGTTTCATCTGGCGGGGCGTCTGGGGCGCATTACAGCGCTGGTGGTGGAAGAGAGTGCGAGAGGCTCGGGCGTCGGGCACGCGCTGATGGCGGCCGCTCACGCGTGGTTCAACACGCGGGGATGCGAGAAATTCGAAGTGACGAGCAGCGACCATCGGGTCGCCGCACATCGCTTCTATGCGCGCCACGGCTATGCCCGCGATGGGCAAAGACTGGCGCGCAAAAGCCAGACGTCGTCGCTGACTTAATTCTTGTGACGGTAGTTGATGCGGCCCTTGCTCAGATCATAGGGCGACATTTCCAGCGTCACGCGGTCACCCGCGAGAATACGGATGCGGTTCTTCTGCATGCGGCCGCTCGCATATGCCACCACTTCCACGCCGTTTTCGAGCGTGACGCGAAAGCGATTATCCGGCAGCACATCCGAAACGTGTCCGCTGAATTCGATCAGTTCTTCCTTGGCCAATATCGTGTCCTCTTGAGGGTGCCGCTCGCGAGGGGCGCAGCACCGGTGTTACTGTAAGTTCGTTCGCCAATACCGTCCCCGCACCCTGAAAACTAGCGGGGGTGCACATCGAACGCCAAAAGGAGCCTACCCGGTCGACCGGCCATGAAGGCAAACGGTGCACCGAAAGCGGCGATGGTTCGAAGGAACAAGGCACATTGCGGCAGTGCCACAAAGACGAGCAGTGCGTGTCGGGAGGGCGAAGACCGGTTCGGTCTGCGTCATCGGCACAGCGAGTGATCCGGCTCGCAGGACATGGCTGTCAGCGGCGCCGATAAAGCATTTCGCGATCGTCAGGCGATGATCGGCGAACTTTCGCCGATCCCGCTAGGATACGCCTTTCTACGTCGCCCGTGTGGAAAAAATGGCCCGCACAGGCCCATTTGAACGCTTTTGTCGCCTAATTGTGGCGCAATGCACCAATGAGGCTCGCCAGCGGCCAGGTTTGCCTCGGGGTCAACGCGGATGTGACGCGCAACGCGCACTCAACTATGCTGTAAGTATCCGTAGCCCGCAGGAGGATGACCATGAAAACAGTCGCTCAGATCCTGAAATCCAAATCGGTCGACACAGTATATAAAGTACGGCCGTCCGATTCGGTACTCGATGCCCTGACCCTGATGGCCGAAGCCCGCATCGGCGCGGTACTGGTCAGCGAGGACGACCGCGCCATCGTCGGCATCTTTACCGAGCGCGACTACGCCCGCAAAGTCGCGCTGATGGGACGAACCTCCGTCAACACGCCCGTGCGCGACGTGATGACCTCCGCGGTGCGCTACGTCAGCCCCGAACAGACCAACGAAGAGTGCATGACGTTGATGACGCAGCATCGCATCCGTCACCTGCCTGTCATGAAAGACGGCGAGCTGGTCGGCCTGCTGTCCATCGGCGACCTGGTCAAAGCCATCATTACCGAACAGCAGTTCACCATCGATCAACTGGAGAACTACATCATGGGCGGCAGCGCGGCTCTGGTCGGCACCTCGCCATCACGCCCAAGTTAAGGTGCAGACCGGATCGGCCCGCTCCCGCGCGTCAGACGCATTCCAGCATTATCGCCAACAGCGTAATCAGGGGCACGGCGCTTCACGCGAAGCGCCGCTTTTTTGTCGACGACAAAGAAAAACGCCACGCTAGCCTTTGCGCTACCGTGGCGTCCTCCGTTCCGTTCGTCACGCTAAACCGACAGCGCTCAGAAGTCTTCTGCGTCGACGTCGTAGTTCGACGGCTCCCAGCGAATCGCCAGCAACGCCAGCAAGCCGATGGCCGGGGCGATGGCGATCACCCAGAACACTTTGGTGGCAAGCGCCGCAGCCAGCACCGGGAACAGGAACAGCGAGACGGTCGAACTGGCGCGCATCAACGTCTGGTTGAAGCCCACGCCCACGCCACGCAGCGACGTCGGGTAGCTCAGCGATGCGAACGTCATCGAATGCGCGCCCGGGCCGAAGCCCTGCCCCAGCAGGAACAGCGCAAGGAAGCCCAGCGCCCATGCCACTTCACCGGCACTGCCCGGCTTGCCGACGAGCGCCAGACCCACGAGGGCCGTCAACTGGAACGCATAGCCCACCACCGTCAGCTTCCACGCACCGACCTTCGGCACCAGACGCACACCCAGCAGACCGCCCGTAAACGCGAACAACAAGTTCAGCGCGAGCGACATCAGAATCGTAGTGAGCATCGACTGCGCGAGGAAACTGGCGATGATCACCGGCAGCCCGAACGCCACTGCGTTATACGCGAACGACGAGGCCACCGCGATGATGGTCGCGAGCGTCGTACGGCGAAGGTACACGCCTTTAAGCAGCTTGCCGTAGTTGCTCCATGCGGCCGGACGCTTCTGCGCGACGCGCTCCGCATCCTTCGCCACAACGGCATCGATCCCGTACGAACGCTTGAGAATCTTCGCCGCGCCTTCGAGGTCGCCCTGGTTGGCGGCCCACACCGGCGACTCACTCATATAGCGGCTACGCACAGCAATGATGGCCAGCGCAGGAATCGCACCGAAGCCGAGAATGATCCGCCACAGCAGTGCACTATGCGACGCGGGCAACACCGAGTAGCACAGCAGCACCAGCAAATACGATCCGCAAATCGCCGCGTACCAGGTAGGACACCACATCGCCACCCGCGCCGCCTTGTTGCCACGTCCCTTGAGTTTCGAGAACTCGGCCAGAAACGCCATGGCGACGGGCAAATCGATGCCGACGCCCAATCCCATCACGAACCGCGCACCGGCGAGCACGTACTCGTTCGGCGCCAGCGCACAGGCGATGGCGGCGATGACGAAGCACAGCATGTCGGCCATGAACACGCGGTAACGGCCGATCCGGTCGGTGAAGTACCCGCCGAGGAACGCGCCGACGATGGCGCCGAACGTAATAGCCGACGCCACCATACCCGTGCCAGCGGGCGTCAGTTGAAATTCGCGGGCAACGTCCTTCAATCCGAAGGCGAGCGCGCCGAGATCGTAGGCGTCGAGAAAGACACCGCCGAGGGCAATCGCCACGATCCAGCGCGCGTTCGATACGCGCGCGCCGCCCTCGTTGACGAGTTGCGCGACATCGGCTGCGCAACGGATAACGGCCGGGGCACCGGCGCGCACGGCAGGAGATGCCGCAGAACTCGCCTGCGCGGGCGCGGCGGAAGACAGGGAAACGTCGACTGACATGAGACTGAACCAGAGAAAGCGGAATGCCAAAGGTCGCGATGTTACCGCTTGGTACTGATGCAACCCAAGTGTTTTCTCGTTATATGCTTAGACGATTCCTGCGTTACACATAGCAATTCGCTCTTTTAGCGCCAAAAAAACACGCATTCATCCCAAATTTTGAGTGTTTTCCACTTGGTAGTTAAGCGTTCGCAGAGCATGACACCACGTCTCGCCTGTTGGGAATATGATCGAGGAACACTTCGAATCGTCACGCGTGGGCCACGAGGCAGCGGCAAACCCGCTCGCCACGCCGCTCTCGGGCGGAAGCACAGTCTTTACAGTCGCTTACCTTTTCTTACAGCAAAAAGGTCTGCGGAACCCTACATTCCGCATCGTGGTCGCAACAGATGCGCACTACCGGGCACTACTGGGCAGTCACATGCCCCTACCAAGCATCAATACCTCACGCTCACGAGGACGAAAAATGAAGATCAAAGCACTTACGGGAATCAGCGCGGCACTGGCCGCCGTCATGCTCGCTGGTTGCGTGGCTCCGGGCCCGCAATATGGCTATCAGCAACAGGGCTACCAGCAGGGATATCAGCAAGGCTACCAACAGCCGGGCTATCAACAGGGGTACCAGCAGGGGTATCAGCAGCCTCCTCAGCAACAAGGTGCGCTTTACGGCACGGTTCAGTCCATCGAACAGCTGAATGGTCCTAACAATAGCCCGAACATTCTCGGCACGGTCCTGGGTGCTGCGGCCGGCGGCCTGCTCGGCAACACGATGGGCGGCGGACGCGGACGCACCGCCACGACCATCGCCGGCGCGGCCATCGGCGGCATCGCAGGCAACCGCATCGAGAACAGCATGGGCGAGCCGAACGTGTTGTATCGCATCACCGTGCGTCTGGACGACGGCCGTGTCGCGACCGTTACGCAAGCACCGCCGCTGCGCGTGCAGCAAGGCCAGCGTGCCGCAGTGTCGAACGATACGGTGTACCCGTACTGAGCGACATTCGCAGCAAGCAACAACGCCCGCCGGGTTTGCGCCCGGCGGGCGTTGTTGTTTTCAGGCCCGACATTTATTGAGACGGGGGACGCCCGGGGGACGGCGGCCTCTCATAATTAACGGTCAGCGCGCGTCATCACACGGTCTTCGCACGTCACACGCAAAGCGAATATGACCTGCTAAGATACGCGCGCAATCGGTGCGACCATCGGAGGGCCCCCGCCGTTCCGGATCTTTGTCGAGTCCGTCAGTTACCGCTACCCTTCGAATTTCGTCATGTCGACTCAGACGACTTACCACCATCGGCTCTTCATGGCGATGGTCGGCGGCTTCAGCGCAGTGCTCAACGCAGGCGCCTTTTTCACCGTCCTGCGACTGAACGGACACAACCCCTATACCCCTTACGGGCTGACGCTCGTCTGCACATTGGGCGCGGCGGCGTTCATCGTCTTCGCGCGCTTTCATCTGCTCGCCAGCGCCCGCAATCTCGGATGGATGCTCGGACGCGGTGCCATGCGCTGGTGCCGCGTGCTGGTCACCGCCATCGTGTTGTTGTTCCTGACGTACGAGAGCACCGAAGACGTGCGCATGATGGTGGCCCAGTGGCTGCTCCTCGCGCTGCCTCTGCAAATGATCGGCCTTGCCGTGCTGCGTGGCATGGCACACAGCATCAACAACGCGCCCGGCAATCAGCGGCGCGCGGCCTTCTTCGGACTCGGACCCGAAGCACGCAAGCTGAATCTGCGCCTGCAACGCTCGCCGATCCTCGGCATTCAGGTCGCGGGCTATTACAACGAAGCGCCGATCACGCCGGACGACGGCGAAGTCCTCCCGCCCTACCTCGGCCGTTACGTCGACGCCGCCGCGCGCATTCAGGCCAACGAGTACGAGATCGTCTTCATCGCCATCGGTCAGCAGGACAACAAGGAACTCACAAGCGAGATCGTCAACCGTCTGTACGATTCGACGGCGGCCATCTACTTGCTGCCGGAGTTCAGCTTCCCCGGCGACCTGCCGATGTCGAGCACCGACATCGCAGGCGTGCCGCTGCTGGCGCTACACGACGTGACTGTGCAGGGGCTGCTGCGCATGATCAAACGCGGCATCGATCTGGTCGGCGCATCGCTGATCCTGTTGTTGCTCAGCCCGGTGATGGTGGCCGTGGCCATCGCTGTACGACTCGACTCACCCGGCCCGATCCTCTTCCGTCAGCGTCGCTACGGCGAACGTGGCGAGCCGATCGTCATTCACAAATTCCGTTCGATGCGTGTGTTGCAGCCTGAAGATGCCGCGGCTGCCGCCACGGGCGGACTGCGTCAGGCGCATGCAGGCGACAGTCGCATTACCGCAGTCGGCAAGCATCTGCGCCGCACGTCGCTCGACGAATTGCCGCAGCTCTTCGACGTGCTCGCCGGTTCGATGAGTCTCGTCGGGCCGCGTCCGCACGCGGAAGAACATAACGAAATGTACCGGCGCGTGATTCCCGGCTACATGCTGCGCCACAGCGTCAAACCGGGGATCACGGGATGGGCGCAGATCAATGGTCTGCGCGGAGAAACCGACACGCCGGACAAGATGCAGCGGCGGGTGGAATACGACCGTTACTACATTACGCACTGGTCGTTGTGGCTCGACATCAAGATTTTGCTCAAGACGATTCCCGTCATGGTGACGGGACGTAATGCTGTCTGAGGCGGTCTGAGTCGAACGGGCGCGTGGCCCGATTCGAGTCACTCGCGTCCGAGTTCGCGCCACTGACGCCAGCAGATGCCGATGAAACGGCGATCGTCGACGAGATAGCGACGCCACATACGGCCGGGGTTTTGCAAGATGCGATACATCCATTCCGAACCGGTGCGCTGCATCCATTTCGGCGCACGCTTTTGCATGCCAGCAGCGAATTCGATGGCCGCCCCGACGCAGAGCATCAGACCGCCGGGCATCGTGTCGGCGTATGCCATCGCCCAACGCTCCTGCTTCGGCATGCCGAGGCAGACGAAGATGAGATCGGGGGCGAGGGCACGAACGCGTTGCGCGATGTCCTGGCCTTCGGCCCCGGTCGGATCGAACGTCATCGACGGAATCAGCAGCGTAAAGTCGAGTCCGGGAAAACGTCTCGACAAGCCTTCCGTCAGTTGGGCTTCCTGTCCGGGGCGTCCGCCGACGAAGACCGCTTTACGGCCCGACGCACGTGCGTTGTCGCACAGCGCGGGCAGCAGGTCGGCGCCGGTCACGCGCCCCGGCAGCGGTTTGCCGAACAGGCGGCTCGCCCAGACGATGGGCATGCCGTCGGCGAAAAGGAAGTCGGCGTTGCGGTATTCGCGTTTGAATTCCGGCTGCGTGTCGAGACGCACAATGTGGTCGACGTTCGGCGTGACGACGATGCGCGAGCGACCATCGCGAAGCATGGCGGTTTGCGTGAGCACCTCGACGGCGGTCTCGAACGGTACGGCGGCAATGTTCAGACCGAACAGTGCGACGTTAGGCTCGAAGACTTCGCGTACGGAAGATGCCGGTGCAGCTTGCAGATCGGTGTCGCGGCTCATGACGTTTCGTACCCCTGGTATCCCTGCTTTTTTGACGTGCGACGTCCGCACGCATTCGAGAGCAGGCACGATAGTAGCAGCGCACTTCGCGCACGTCAGTGACACTTTTCACAACACGTCGCGTATTTTGAACACACGATGATCCTCGACGCCAACGACATTCCTGCCGGTACCGAACTGCAAGCCGACTTGTGCATCGCAGGCGCGGGCGCGGCAGGTATCACGCTCGCGCTGGCGCTCGAAGCCAGCGGCCTCGACGTGATCCTGCTCGAGAGTGGCGGCGACGCCCCCGAGCCCGCCGTGCAACAGCTCTACACAGGTACCGTCGCCGACGCACGCCTGCATCCGCCTGCCGACAGTTACCGCGTGCGCCGCTTCGGCGGCTCGACCACGTTGTGGGGCGGACGCTGCATGCCGCTCGACGCCATCGACTTCGAAGCGCGCGACTACATGCCGCACAGCGGCTGGCCCATCGGGCTCGACGCGCTGATGCCGTGGTACGAACAAGCCAACGCGCTATGCGAAGCGGGCGAGTTCGCTTATACCGCCGAGCAGGCATTTCCGCGCGCCGATCATCCCTCGCGCCCGATGATCGGCAACTTCGAGAGCGATGTCTTCTCGACGAACACGCTTGAGAGGTTTAGTTGTCCGACGGACTTCGGCGCGCGTTACCGCAACCGTCTCGCCAAAGGTCGAGTGCGTGTAGTGCAGCACGCCAATCTCTGTCATCTGCCTCAGACGACCAACGCAACGCGCCTCGTCGGCCCCGCGCAGGTGAAGACGCTAGACGGAAAGTCCTTCACCGTCGCGGCCCGCGCGTATGTGCTGGCAACGGGCGGGCTGGAGGTGCCGCGCCTGCTACTGAACAGTCCCGGTGTCAGCGGCAACGGACTGGGGAATGCGCACGACGTCGTCGGCCGTTACTACATGAGCCATATCGCCGGGACCATCGGCACGCTCGATCTGTCGGGGGCCAGTTCCGTGTGGCACGGCTACGACGTCTCCGACGAAGGCATTTATTGCCGTCGGCGTCTCGCACTGCGCCCACAGGCGCAACACGATCTCCACGCGGGCAACTTCATCGCCCGCCTGCATCACCCGCGCATTCCGGACGCGGGGCACGGCAACGGCATTCTCTCGGCCCTCTATCTCGCACGGCCTATCGTGCCGTACGAGTATGCGAAGCGTCTGTACGGGGATGCGCCGGGCGGCGCGGGCAACTGGCTGGCGCACGCGCGCAACGTGATCACGGATGCACCCAATACCGTGCGCTTCCTCACGCACTGGCTGACGCACCGCACGCTCGCGACGCGCAAATTCCCGTCGGTGATCGTGCGTCCGGCCAACCTGCGCTTCAGTCTCGACTTCCACGCCGAGCAAGCGCCTGGCGAGGACAGCCGTGTGATGATCGGCGACGAACGGGATGCGCTGGGGATGCGGCGCATTCACATCGACTGGCGCTACACGCGGCAGGACGTTGAGACCGTGACACGCTCGCTGGCCGCGCTCGCGCAGGAGATCCACCGAACCGGCGTCGGCAGCTTCTCCTACGATCCCGCCGAAGTCGAAGCCGAGATGACGCGCTACGGCGCTTACGGGGGCCACCACATCGGCACCGCCCGCATGGGTAACGATCCGCACACGAGCGTGGTCGATGCCAATGGCCGTCTGCACGAGGCCGACAACGTGTTTATCGCGGGCGCCGCGGTCTTCCCGACGTCCGGCCAGGCCAACCCCACGCTGAGCATCGTGGCGCTCGCGCTGCGACTCGCAGACCATTTGCAGCGGCAGGCGAATGTGACCGCCCTGCCCGTTCCCGTCACCTCGACATCCTCCACCGCTATCTGATCCCGTCCGCCCTATGAAAGCTCGCATTCTTGTTACCGGCGCGACCGGGTTTATCGGTCGTCACATCGTGGACGCGCTCGCCGCCAGCGACTGGGCGGAGCCTATCGCCGCGTCGCGCCGTCCGGGTGCAGGCGTGCGCGTGGTCGACGCGCTGTCGGCCACCTCGCTGGGCGAAGCACTCGCCGACGTCGACGGTGTGGTGAACTGCGTTGCCGGGTCGCCGGAAACGATTGTGGCGAATGCCCGCGCACTGCGTCAGGCACTGGACGCACGCAGCACGCCGCTGCCTGTCGTCTACTTCAGCTCGATGGCCGTGTACGGTGTGGCCGAGGGGCACGTCGACGAATCCGCTGCACTCGCAGGCGCAAGTCCCTACGGTATGGCCAAAGTGGAAGCCGAGCAGGCGCTGGCCGGCCTGCCGACGGTGACGATGTTGCGTCCGGGATGTGTGTATGGCGGCGGCAGCCCGCAATGGTCCGCACGCATCGCCGAACTGCTGCGCGCAGGCCGCCTCGGTGACCTCGGTGCCGCAGGCGACGCGCATAGCAACCTCGTGCACGTGGACGACGTCGTGAAGGTCGCGCTGAACGCGTTGCGCAACCCGGCATCAGGCGGTCACGCCTACAACCTCGCCATGACCGGCTCGCCGCGCTGGAACGAGTACTTCACCGCCTACGCGATGGCGCTGGGCGCAACGCCCGTGAAGCGCATTGGCGGACGACGTCTGAAGATCGAAACGAAGCTCGTCGCCCCGGCGCTCAAGATCGCCGAAATCGCGGGACGAAAGATCGGTGTGAAGGGACTACCTGCGCCGTTGCCGCCGTCGCTCGCGCGCCTTTGGCAGCAGGACATCGTGCTCGACGGCAGTCGTGCAGAAAAGACGTTCGACCTATCGTGGACGCCCTGGCGCGATGCGGTTCAGGCGGAAGCAGCACGCGACCGGTAAGACGGTCGCTACGACGCTGCGCACGGGCGGCGATCCGTCAATCAACGACGCGACAGTCGCCCCGCCGTCCACCGCCAGAGCGTCGCGAACGGCGACACGCCGAGCAACCGACGGGCGGCCCACGCGGCGGCCGCGCCGTTCACTGCAATCGCCAGCGACGCCGCGACCGACGCGCCGACACTGCCGCCCATCGGCGTGAGCGCCGCCAGTCCCACGAGCAACACCACGACCGACACCACGTTGATGCGCATCAGCGCGCGTGTGTGTGCCGTCATGCCGAGCAATTCGGGCATCGCAGTGAAACACGCGGCGGCGATCTGACCGAGCGCGAGCACGCGCAAAGCGCTCGCGCCATCATCGAACCCGTGACCGAACAGCCCCAGCAGGAACTGCGGAATGACGAGCATGCCGAGCGTAACCGGCAGCGCCAGACACAACACCAGCCCGATGGCCTGCGCTGCACTACGCTCCAGCCCCGGCAAATCCTGACGCGCGTAAAGACTGGCGAATCGCGGCGCGGCCATACCGGTCACGCCGCTGATCAGAATGTTGACGACCAGCGCCAGACGCCACGCCAGTGCAAACAGGCCGGTCTCGCGCGACGACGCCACGATCCCCAGCACGATGGCCGGTGCCGACGTGATCAGCAGCTTGGTGAGTTCGAGAGAGAAGAGCGACAAACCCGGCTTGAGCAAACCGGGAATCGCGCCATGCGGCTCGCCCGCAGGCACATCGCGCAGGAAACGGCGAAGCAGCACCGCGCCTACCAACGCAGCCACCGTGAAGCTTGCGGCCGTGAGGATCAGCGTGTTGACGACCGTGAGCTTGCCCGTCGCCACCAGCGGAATCGCTGCCACGCAGAAGACCGCAGGCCACAGCCACGAGTAGATCATCTGGCTGAAGCCCACGCGTTGCAATCCGGCGAGCGCACCGGCCACCGCCGCGCCCATGTTCTGCGGGATGAACGACAACGCGCCCAGCATGAGCGGCACGACAAGCTCCGGCTTCTTCAGGATGTCGTTGGCAAAGAGCGCCGCCCCACCGGCGAGCAGCACAGAGACGGCGGCCGACGCAATGAAAACGTGCGTCAGCGCGCGCCGGATCGTCGGACGCACGGCGGCGGACTCACCCGATGCGATGTCCATCGCCAACTGACGCGTGAGCGCCTGATCCATCCCGAGACGTCCGAAGCCGGCAAGCGCCACCATCGTACTGAAGACGATGTAAAAGTTACCGGTCTCGACAACACCCAGCGCCGCCGCAATCAGCAGGTGAAAGCCGTAGCGGCTCGGCAAATCCAGCAGCCGCACCCCGAGGCTGATCACGCTGCCGCGCAGCATTGAAGCTCCGGATTTCGCGGACTGCGCGGACTTGTTTGGCGTGTCTGACATCTCAGTTCACAGCTTTCCGAAGCACAAACAGCAGAATGCTCTGCGGCGACAGATCGGCGCGCAACGCGCTACCGGAATAGGTGACATCTGGCTGACGCGTCAGCTTGTTATCCGCCAGTTGCCAGACTTCGCCCGTGCCCGACGCCGCGAAATTGGCGAGTGAGACGCTGGCTTGTGCCGCGCGGTCGAGTTGCTTGTTGATGACGACGACGGTCAGCGCGCCGTCCTTCGGACGCACTGCCGCGAACGCCGATACCGTATCGGGATCGGGGACGGTGGCCGACACGCTGGTCGAGCCGAATTCGCCGCCATGACCGTCGTAATTGCGATACAGCTTGATCGCCTTGTAGACCGGCATCGACGGCTCAAGCGTGCCCCAGCGCGTCGCCATGTCCAGCTTCTCACGTCCGAAGATACCGAGGATGTCGGCCTGCGCCGTCGCCCCGTTCATGCGGGTATCCGCGCCCCAGTTGTACTCCGTGAGCGCGATGGGCGTGCCGGGGTAGTAATACGTATCGACCCACTGACGCATCATCGGAATCAACGCGACCACGCTGTTGATCCACGTCGGATCTTTGTAATTCGGATCCCACAGATTGCGCGTGGAGCGGTTGCGCATGAGCGCAATCTCGGTCGAGTTGCCGTCGGCTGGTTCCTCGTACTCTTTGCTCTGCGGGTAGAAGTGCAGACTGAAGATGTCGACCGGACGACCGGCTTTCTTCCATTGCGTGAGCAGCCACGGAATGTACGGCATGCCGCCCGTCTCGCTCAGCCGGTCCGGCGCTTGCGCGTAACCGTGCGTGACCGAATGCTGCTGGTCGAAGCCGCTGTACAGGTAGCCGTTCCAGCCCCACTCTTCCGGCGCGAGCACCTTGGCGCTCGGGTCCGCCGTCTTCACCGCACGCGAATACGCGATCACCTTGGCGGCGATCTCACTGGCGTGCGCGCCCGTCGGATGCGAATTGTTGTGGATCAACTGCCACAGACTCGGCTCGTTATCCATCGCGTAGTACTTCACGCCGCCCGCGCGCGCCGGGCCGAACTGCTGCACCAGCGCCGTCACACGAGCCTGCTGGCTTGCGGGATCGTCGGGCACGGTAGCGTCGTCCGGATCGTTTTTGACGAGCGTGCCGTCGCGCAGAATGCCGTTGCCCGCGTCAGTCATGCCGTCCACGTCGTGGTTCTGCTGCGGGCCGTATTTGGCGATGGAGAAGCTGGCCAGCCGGTCGCGTGAGCGCGAGAGCGTAGCCACGCGGCCAAGCATGGAGATCGTGATGATCGGCTGCGCACCGGCGGCCTGCGTCAGTGCGACGAAGCGGTCTCCGAACTGATCGTTGATGTCCGCCGGATTGACGGGCAGGCTCTCGTAATACCAATCGCGACCGGCGTTACGCGCGTCGAGCCGCCAGTTGTACGCCGACGCACTGTTGCCGCCCGAACGGTTCAGCGGGGCGCGCAGATCCTGCAGCATCGCCGTCGTACCGAAGTTGATGCCGTAGATCAGCGGGCTGATCGGGTGCCGGTTGGCCGCCGCGTCCACGGCGATCTCCACGGGAAGCGGGCCACCGGGCGTGGCTTGCGTGCACGCGGCGGACGACAGCATTACGCCCGCTGCCGCAAGCTGGATCAGACGGGGAACGACGCGGCAAAACGGGGAAGACTGGGAAGACGCACTACGGCGCGGCAACACGCGCATGGACACTCCGGGGGACGGCACGACGGTCGAAGCCACCCACACGCCACACGTAGACGAAGATCGCCAGAATCACGGCGGTCTCACCCGGGGCGAGCGTTGGCGGATAGAAGAAGGACACCAGCAGCACGAAGACCAGATAGTCGTACAGTGCACCGAGGAAATCGTCCTCGACTTCCGCACGCAAGCGCCGGTAGAAGAACAGTCCGCGCAACTGGAAACACAGAATGACGAACGCGCCGATCAGGCCGTACTCGAACACGATCCCGAGCCAGGTAATGTCGGCCAGGAAGAAGAAGTGGTGGAAATAAGTCGTCAGCGTGTCGCCGCTCGCCGGGCTGATCGTGCCCACGCCGAAAAGCCAGCGCAGCGAGTCGTTGCCGAGAAAGCGTGTCGCCAGCAGCGCCGAGATACGACGCGTATCGAAGCCAGTTTCCGCGTTGGCGCTGAAGATTGTCGCGAGATACCCCATCGAGAACACGCCCACCAGCACAATCGGGGCCACGAGCATCAGCCCGATGCGCGCACGCGGGCGCGCCCACACGAACGTGTTGATGACGAGCACGCCCATGATGCCGATGGCGAGCGCGCGCGACTTCACGATCAGCAGCGCCACCGCCAGACCGATCAGCACGCTGATCAGGTAGCCGACGTTGCGCTCGAAGAATGCACGGCGATAGCAGAAAAACAACAGAATGAACGGGAAGTACATCGACATCCGGATGCGATGCCCGCGACTGTCGCTCGTAAAAAACGGCGCTTGTCCGAAAACGTAGGTTTCCTTGTACCAGCTTGCCGGCACCAGCAGCCACATGAGAATCAGCGCGCCGACGATGACCGCACCGAGAATCACGAAACTGCGCCCCAGCTCTTGCAGCGTGGGCTTGAGCATGAGCAGCAGCGCGAGAAAGGAAAAGAAATACAGAATCGGCAACAACTTCACCTGCGCCGTCACGCTGGTGAAAAAACTTTCGTGGAAATAGATCACCGCCGCAAAGCTCGGCACCATCACGAGCCACGCGAAGCTCAGCAACACCTGACGCGTGATCGGAAAACGCGGCTGACTGCCGAGTCGCAGCACGAGCGGCAGCGTCAGAATCGGGAACGCTTTGGAGAGCGCCCACAGCGGATACAGCGCCGTGATGTAGTGGAACGTCTGGCCGAACAGCGGGAGCAGCGCCACGAGAATGCCGACGACGAACGTGCGCGGCAAGCCACCCGAGAAGACTTCCGGCAGATCGTCGGTCGTCTCGGTGACCACACCGGAGGCGGCGGGCTTCATTTCGAGAGAGGGCTGCGCAGCTGTCACGAAGCAGTTGAAATCGGTAAGTAGACTTGACGGGTTTGCATTGCGAACTCGACAACATCAGCCGTCGCGAACATCATGCGACGGCTGACGTCAGGCGATCAGAAGCTGCGAGCGCCGTTGATGTCGTAGTTGACGTTCTTGTTGAACGGCAGTGCCTTGTTGATGTACTGGTCGACCCACAGATCCACTTCGGCGATGGACGACTTCGGCACAAAGATAGTGTCGTTCGATTGCAGAACGATGTCCTGCGCCGGATCGCCTTGCTGCGTGAGTGTCTTGATGTCGACGGTACGCAACATCGGACGACCGTCCGGGCTGCGGCGAATCAGCACGACTTCACCGGTACGTGCGGTATCGAGCAAGCCTTGCGCGGTGATGATCGCCTGCATGACGCTCATGCCCGGCGTAAGTGCGAGTTCGCCCGGTTTGCCGACTTCACCGCCGACGAAGACGTGCGCAGCGGTTTGCGTGACGGCGACCATCGCCATCGCGTTGGCCGTCATGTGATTGTTCGCAAGCGCTCGGTTGACCGTATCGCCGAACTGCGCGAGTGTCTGGCCCGCCGCAGGCAGATTGCCCGCGAATGGCATCGCGACGGTGCCGTCAGGGGCAACACGGCCCTTGTAGTTGAGTTCGATGTTGAAGGGCAACACGACGGAAATGTCGTCGCCGGGCAACAACTTGTACGGACTCGGCGTGGCATCGACCCACGTCGCGAAGCGCTCAGGTTGTTGGTATTTCGTATCGACCCAGGTGTGGGAGCAGGCCGTCAGCGTCATCAGCGCCAGTACGCAGGCCGGGCGGAGCATATTCATGGGACAGACGGCACAAGGCCGAGGTGGTTTCACGGTTTGGACCGTACTCTAGTGCACTTCTGCCGTCTCGCCAAGCACGATAAATCGGCGTCGGATTTGGGATAATCGCGGTTTTAGGGGGACTTTACGGGGACTTTCTTGCGTAAGATATGCGCCTTGAAACCATCAACTATGGCCGGGCAACCTTTCCGCTTCTTGCATCCCTATGGCAATTACGACTAGAACAAGGCCTGACCGGCACGCCGCGGTCGTCGACGTGACGATCCGGGATTACCTCAACACACTTTTTTACTACCGCAAGATCGCGACGACGGTATTCCTCGCCATCGTGGCGCTCGGTGTGCTCATTGCGCTCTTCGTGCCGATTCCGTATCGCGCACAGGCCACGCTGCTCGTGCTCAATGCGGGGTATTACGACCAGACCAACAATCCGAACGGCGGCGTATCGCTGCAACCGCCACCGGGACAGCTGAACGGCGTGGAAGCGCAGATCCTGTCGAGTCCGGAACTGCATCGGGATGTCATTCTCTCGAAGCTCGGACCGGGTGCAACGGCCAGCGACATCGACCGCGAATTGCAGAACTTCGAGAAGCGTCTGCACATCGAGCAGAACGATCTCGCCAACACGATCACGCTGACGTATTCGGATACGGACCCGAAAGCCGCCGCCGATGCGCTGGCGCGCCTGCTCGACAAGTACTTCCGTCAGCGCGCGTCGATCTTCACGCAAGGTCGCGTCAATCTGCTTGTCAGCCAGCGTGACGACGTGGGCAAGCAACTCGATAAGGCCGACGCCGATCTGCTCGCGTTCCAGAAAAAACACGGCATCGTGAAGATCGACGATCAGACGTCGCGCGCCGTGCAGCTCGAATCGCAACTGGTGCAGCGCAAGCTCGAAACCGATGCGAAGCTCGCGCAGGACCGCAGCGAACTGAAGTCGTTGCAATCTTCGACGAAGGATGTCCGCAACACGATTCCGATCTACACGGACGATTCGGAAACCAGCCGCGCGATCAACATTCTGCAAGGCTCGCTGAGCGAACTCGAGAACAAGCGTGCGGACTTCGCGTCGCGCTACATGGCGACGTCGCCGTTCGTCGTGCAGCTCGACAAGCAGATCGCCGATATGCGCGCGAACATCGCGAAGCAGCGTCAGGAAATGATGACGGCGACGCGCATGGGGCATAACAACTACTTCGACGTCGTGCAGGAACGTCTGGCCGTGCTGAACGCCAGTATTGCCGGTGGCGTCGCACAGCAGACTGCGCTCGAAGCCCAGATCAAGGAAACGCGCGACAAGCTGCAAGGCATGAGCGACGTGTCGAGTCAGCTGAGCCAATTGCAGGCCCGTCGTGACATTCTTGCCGACAGCTTCAAGGAACGCTCGCGTCAGGTCGAACTCGCCCGCGTACAACAGGGCCAGGTCAGCCAGATCAACGGCACCAACGTGCGCGTGATTCAGGCGCCGTTCCCGCCGTCGCAACGCAGTGTCTCGGCCAGTCTGCTGATCGCCGCATCGATTGCCGCAGGCTTGCTGATCTCCGCGCTGACGGTGCTGATTCTGTCGAGCCTGCGCGAGACGTTCCTCAGCCCCGAACAGGTCGAACGTGCTTTGCTGTTGCCGGTGGTGAACGCCCCGGTGTTGCTGGGCGGCGACCGTCGCGGGGCGGCTGCCGCAGGCGCGGCAGGTGGCGCAGCCGGTGCTGGTGCGAACGTCGAAACGGCTTACGCGCGGCCCGCGCATCTGGCTTATGGCCGCATGATTGCCGCGATCAACAGCAGCACGGACGGTGCCGCCAAGGTCGTCATGGCGCTGTCCACGGGCAAGAACGACGGTCTCTCGTCCGTCATTCAGGGCCTGACCAGCGAACTCGAACATCGCTCCGGCAAACCGATCTTGATTCTCGACATCGCGTCCACGCCGGATTCGCCGATGTACGGCAAGCCGAATGCGCAGGGTCTGCTGGAGTGGCCGTCGAACGGTGGCAGCGGCACGGCCAGCGTCGAAGCCGTCAAGCCGACCGGCGCGGACGAATCGAGCGTGCTGGCCGACCTGACGTTCACACGTGTCGACCGTCACAATATTGTCGTGGCGCAGCCTCACAGTGGCGCGGTGCCGTCGTCGTGGCAACTGGTCACGCGTCTGTTCGACGCCCTGCGTGAGTCGCACGACTACATCGTGGTTCATGCACCGCCGTCGAGTCAGTCGTTCACCGGCATCGAAAATGCCCCGCTGGCCGACGCTACGGTGCTGGTCGTGCGCGCGGAAGCCACGCGCAAGCCGGTCATCGCCGGGCTCAAGGCACAGGTCGAGGACGCCGGCGGACGGTTGATCGGCGTGGCGCTCACGCATCGTCGCGGTTATATTCCGAGCTTCATCTACCGGTTCTTCTAGTCGTCGGTTCAGCCCAACATGCAACAAATCAGCGCGATTCTGCCGATCAAGACACGAGGACGACACTACGCCGACAACATCGGCCGGTGCGACATCCTGTTCTCGTCGCTGCGTCACTTCACGACGCCGTCGCTGTTCCATCGTTTCGTGATCATCGTGCCGCACGACGAAGTGGAGGAAGTGCGTGGCTACGCGAAAGCGTGGTCCGACTTCCCCATCGAAGTGATCGACGAATCGCTGTACATGGGCGCGTTCAACGAGTTCTCGCAGCGTCACCAGATTCGCAACTGGCACCGTCAGCAGATCATCAAGATCAATGCGCCGGAGTGGATCGAGACCGAGTACTTCCTGATCTTCGATCCGGACTGCTTCGCCACGCACAGCTTCGACTACGACTCGCTGATCGTCGACGGACGTGCGATTACGCACCTCAAGGGGCGCAGCGTCGAGCCGTACTACTGGGAAGCGTCGGCCAAATTGCTCGACGTCGACCCGCATCTGGATCGCGAAGGCGTGTGGTGGACGCCCGCCACGCTCTCGCGCTCGCTGTGCGTATCGTTGCAGGAGCGGCTCGAAGCCGTGAACGGCACCGACTGGAAACGCGTGCTGCTCGCGAACTACGCCATCGACTGGACGGAATACACGCTGTACTGGCTCAACGCCGAGCGTGCCGGACTGCTCGACAAGTACCACACGCAAGCCGTGCCTCCGCAGCGCACGCTGCACGCCGACGAGAGCGTGTGGTTCGCCGACAAGATGCAGGAGTGGGACGCCGCCCACTACTTCGCGCCCGAGAGCGACGGCCTGTTCGCCGTGGTTCAGAGCAACACGAAGATCCCGCTGGATCAGGTGGTTGCGAAGCTCTCGCCGTATTTCCCCATCAAGATTCAGCCGTACGACCGGCACGTCGATCCGGTGCTCAAGGGCGCCGAGCTATACTCCGCCGTGGTCCGCAAAGGACTGAAAATGGTCCGGAAGCTGCTGGGCAACGGAACGGGTATCAAGTGACCGGGGTAGGTTGATGGGCAGTCGCAAGACGGGTAATGGCGCGGGCAGTGCAGTAAGCGCAGCAGTGAGCAGCACCAAAGGCCGGATGGTCGGCATCGAGATTCTGCGTTTCTTCAGCGCGTTCGCGGTGCTGATCTGGCATTATCAGCATTTCTTCTTCCGCCCGGAGACGGCGTCCATCGGCGTCGTGCGCAGCGCCCTGCCGCTCTACTCGTTGCTGCACCCGTTCTACGATTTCGGATGGCTCGGCGTCAACGTCTTCTGGACGATCTCCGGCTTCATCTTCTTCAATCGCTATTTGTCGAAGATCGTTGCGCGCAAGGTCTCCGCTGGCCTGTTCTTCCTGAATCGTTTCTCGCGGTTGTATCCGTTGCATATCGTCACGCTCATCGCCGTGGCGCTCTTGCAGGCGTATTACGTGCGCGAGAACGCCGCATTCTTCGTCTACCCCTACAACACGCCGTACGATTTCTTCGTCAACGTGATCTTCGCGTCCGGCTGGCTCACGCCGTACACCGACTCCTTCAACGGCCCGGTGTGGAGTGTCTCAACGGAAATCGTGATTTACGTGGCGTTTTTCCTGCTCGCGCGGTTCTGTCGCATCGGGCTGGTATTGACGTTGTTGCTGATGTGCGCATCGGCGGCAGCGGGCGGATGGCTGATCCTTCAGCAGATCAAGGGCAGCGAATCGAACATCGTCTTCTGCGCCTTCTATTTCTTCATGGGCGGCGCAGTGCATCTGATCTACGAGCGGTGTCGCAACGTGATCGAGCAGCACCGTCATGCGACGGTCGTGCTGTGCTGTCTGGCCTATGTGGGGCTGATCGCGTTCTGCGCGGTCTTCGGCGGGACGAAATATCTGGCGGCGACGGTGATCGCACCGGTCTCCATCGTCCTGCTGCACGCGATCGAGCCGTGGATTCCCGAGCGGCTGGCACGGCCCATCGCCGAGCTGGGCAATACGACCTACTCCAGCTACCTCATCCACTTCCCGCTACAACTGGCAACGGTGATCGTGTTGCAGCGTCTGGGCATGTCGAGCGCGACCCTCGCCCTCAACCCGTGGTTCCTGGCGGCATATCTGATCGTGGTGTTCTCGCTCGCGCGCGGGGTGTTCCGCGTGTTCGAAGCGCCTGCGCAGACGTTCCTTCGGCGGCGTCTGGCGTGGATCGGCGGACGCCCGGCGACGAACACCACCCGCTAACGCTCAATGATGGTGATGATGCGACCAGAGCGGGTCCATCGAGTCGACGAACGACGCAACCGCGTCCTTGTCGCCCGTGGCGTGGCGCATCAGCTGGCCGCACTTGCACCAGCCCTGATAGGGCGTGATGTGAGAGCAGGCGGTCGTCTTCTGCAAGTACAGCGTGACGGGTTTGGCACACTTGGTGCACTTGAACTTGAGCGTCAGGGCAGGTTTGCTCATTAGAGAGACTCCGAAATGTGCGCAAAAGAAGGGTACGCAAAAAAGCCGGATGTCGTGAAGACACCCGGCTTTCTGTTTTGCATTACCGACGCTGTGCGAATCTGACGCCGGTCGACTTCGATGTGCCAATGTCACACCGCTGCCGTTGGATGGCGTCCCCTAGGGGATTCGAACCCCTGTACTCACCGTGAAAGGGTGATGTCCTAGGCCTCTAGACGAAGGGGACAAAAATCGTCATTCGTATGGTGGAGGTAAGCGGGATCGAACCGCTGACCTCTTGCATGCCATGCAAGCGCTCTCCCAGCTGAGCTATACCCCCACGCGAAGAGGCGTGACTATAGCGCATTTGGGGAAAACCCGCAACTCCTCTCGGTAACAGCCCCCGACAACTTACCTACATATCCCATACACGACGCCCGGCGAACTACCTATCAATTTAGATAGGATGTCGACGCATTTCATTGACGGAAAATCGTTAGTAATCCAGTATTCCGCGATCTCGCGTCCGTTAGTTGCGGATGCGTACCGGGGAGCACAACAATATGAAAGTCGGCGGGTTTCTCTTCCGTCTTGCTGTCGCTATTTCGACGGCATTCTCGATGACGTTTGCGGGGCAGACTCAGGCCCAGACGACGGACAAGACCGTCACCTTTGCAGGCGCAGCCTACGGCGGCGATGCCGCCAGCATCGACAAACGATTTCCCTATTCGCGCGCTTACGAAGCCAGCCTGAAGGCGACGGGCGACTCGCCCTACAAGCGTCTGCTGGCGGCCGTGAATCAGAATCCTGCGCAGCACTTCAAGCTGACCACGGGCCCAATCGATCAGCTCAAGGGGCGCGATCAGGCACTCGTTGTGTCGCTCGTCATCAATACCGAGACGGTCTCCGTCGAGCGCTTCGGCGCGATTCGCAAGCTCTTCGTACTGTTGCGCGGTCAGGTGCTGTTCTTCGACTTCAAGTCGATGACGGTGCTGCGCTCCTATCCCGTCAGCTTCGGCTATGTCGACAATCTCGACCATGAGCCGACGCGTGCCGAGGTCCTCGACCGGGTGCGCATGGTGTACGACGGCGCGAACGGCAAGCCCGGACTGTACGCGCGCTTCGCGTCGTCCGTTGCCGAGGCTCAGTTGCCGGATCAGGCCCCGCGCTACCTGCAAGTCACCCACGTCGACGTGACGCCCGAAGCTGCCGCTTTCCTGCCCGACTATCTGAAGGCGACGCCTGCCGCCGCCCAGACCTGGGTGGCGGACATGGTGAGCGAAGCCATTTCCACACGCATCGGCGTGCCGGTCGTGCCGTACTCGAAGGGCTACGCCATCGGCAACGTAATGTCGATGCAGATCATGGACGGCACCATCTACAACCTGAAGCTGCCGCAACCCGATTACGAAATCGATGTTTCGCTAAAGAACTTCAAGAAGATCAAGTACAGCGAGAACGCCGTCGGCACCGCGTACATCTACGGCAGCTATGCAGATGTCGCCATTCGCGAGCCGCTGACCGGCGCGACCTATCTCAACACGTCGCTCAAGAACGGCGAGGTGAAGCCAGTACCGGCGTCGCAAACGTGGGTGGACGACTTCCCCGCGTATTACGACTCCGTCAACGGACTGTTCGTGAAGCTGGCTGAATCGGTGGCCGGCAAAGACACGTCATGGGTGAAGTCCGCCGCTTCGGCGTCGGACATTTCGTCGCAAATCGACAAGACGATGGGACTGATGAAGCTATGCAAGTGATGAAGAAACTGATGCTCATGTTCGCTGCGGCAATGTTCGCAACGAGCGCAATGGCCCAGGTGCAGCAAGCCCGTGGCAAGGCGACCGTGACCTACGAGGGCTGGTCGATCTCGCGCGACGACAAGGCACGCGCCCTGTCGGCCGCGCAGTTGAAGGCCGTGGAGTTCTACTACGCCGAGGCTGGCGAAGCCGAGTCGGAGAACTTCGATGCGATTCGCCAGAAGATTCTCGCCGAGCCGGATCGCTACATTCTCGACTCGACGATCCTCGCCGAAGACGAGAACTCGGACAAGAAGCAATACACGGTGGCCGTGCGCGTCTCGCTCAACGTCGCCAATCTGCGCAACGCCGTGAAGTCCAACTCCGCCGTCGTCAAGGGCGGCCCGGCCGCGCGCTCGCCGCTCGCGTTCATCTTCGTGTCGCGCGAAGTCGGTACGTCGCGCGCCTACGACGACCGCGTGTACAAGCGCATCGACCGTAAAGCGGACGTGAATGCCCAGGTCAGCGCTTCCGAGCAAGGCGTCGAAGGCGAGAACATCCGCGGCAATTCGATTGGCACGAATGCGTCGACGAACTCGAAGCTCGCGGCATCGGTACATAGCTCGGCGTCGGTCGAGACCGGCGGCAGCACCACGCGTCGCGCTACCGATTCGACCTACCGCCTCATTCCGAGCGCCAACCTGTCGCAAGTCTTCACGTCGACCTTCGCCAAGGCAGGCTTCAAGGTCAACGAAGCGGCTTTGGTCGAGCCGTACACCGGCGGGCAGTTCAAGGTCGCCAACGTCGAGAACGACTACAAGAGCGGCATGGATCTGAAGCCTGCAACGCTCGCGTCGATGGTGGCTGGCATGCGCGTGGCGAAGATGGCTTACATCGCGCTGGGCACGCTTGACGTCGGCCTCGCCGACCGCGATCCGAACTCCGGCCTGATGCGCGTGGCCGTCACGGTCAACGCGAAACTGCTCGACATCGGTCAGACCATTCCCGACACCGTGGCGTCGGTCGGCCCCGTGCAGTACGCGGGCACCGGCCCGACGGAAGAAGAAGCGCGTACCAATGCGTTGCGTCTGGCGGCCAACAACGCTTCGCGCGAGTTGACGAGCCAGATCACCAATCTCAGCTTGCGTTAATTGCACCACTGACTAATCCGTTTCACTCATCCCCTGTGGAGAAGACGTTCATGAAGAAGATCATTGCCTGCGCCGTTGCAGCCGCATTCGTTGGTGTTTCGGGCGCGTCGTACGCCCAGCTCGGCGGCCTGACCAGCCTGGTCGGTGGCGGTAGCAAGTCGGACAGCTCGGTGGACCTGAGCGGCCAGCAAGCCGCACTCGTGAAGAACTACGTTGCCGCCAACATCGACGTGCTCAACGCGAACGCCAAGATGGGCGAAGCGCTGGGTCTGAAGACGCAAGCCGAGCAGGCCGCTGCTGTCGTGGCGCAACTGTCGTCGGGCTCGACCCAGGATAAGGATTCGGCATCGAAGGCCGTGAACGCTGTGGGCGACACGAGCGGCGCCATCGCAGCGAAGCTCAAGGAAAAGCCGGTGCTCGACGATGCTTCGAAGAAGACCTTCGCACAGGGCCTTGGCCACCTCGCGCTGGGCATGGTGCACTACGCTGGCATGCGTAACGACGTCACGTCGATGGGCACGAACATGAAGAGCGCATCGCCGATGGCGCTGACGTCGCTGGGCGGCGCGGCCTACGTCGTGTCGAACTTCCCGGGCTCGATGACCGAAGCTGGCAAGGCGCTCAAGAACGCCATCGACTTCGCGCGCAGCAACGGCATCGAAGTGCCGTCGGACGCCACGAAGGCCCTCGCCGCTCTGTAAGCACGGCAAGCCGACACCACACATAACAACGACATGATGCGTAAATCGCTCACGGGGGCCCTGGTGGCCCTCTTTTTTATGGCTGGCTGCTCCGAAAAGGCGGCTGACACTTCTCGGGCGCAAGCCCCTGCGTCGGCACCGTCCGCTGCCGCCCCGGTGCCGGACGTCGGCAAGGTCGAAACCGAAAAGGTGACGGCCTCGGGCTTCGGCGATACCGCCGGCGAAGCCACGACGGAAGCCATGAAACTCGCTCTATTGCAGGTCAACGGTGCGGTCGTGCAGGCGCAGAGCGTCGTCGCCAAGTACGGCCTCGACGTCAGCCTTGGTCAGGACTCGGCATCGCTACGCGCGAATGCCTTTGCCGAAGTCGTCGCACAACGTTCGGGCGGTGTGATTCAGCACCTGCGAGTGCTCAGCCTCGATGAACCCGGTGTACTCAACAAGCGCTTCAAGGCCACTATCGAAGCCGACATCGCGAAGTTCAAGCCGTCTGCCGACATGCAGAAGCTTAAGGTCGTCGTCGGTCCGGTGCTGTTTGCGCAGGATCGTCTGCCGATGGGCGACATAGCTGTGCCGTCGAGCGAAGTGGCGGCCGTGCTGCGTCAACGCGTGAGCGATGCGCTGGTGCAGACCGGACGCTTCGCCGTGCTCGATCGCGAGATGAGCCCGGAGATCGAGCATGAACTGGACATCATCGCGTCCGGGCAGGCCCCGAGCGCAGAACTGACGAAGCTCTCGCAGGCAGCCAGCGCCGATCTGGTGTGGAGCGCACGCGTGAGTGCGTTCAACTACACGCGCATGGCCCGCCAGCTGCGCACGAGCGATCGTCAGCTCGTGAGCTATTCGGGCGGCTGGGCACTTTCGCAAAAGATGGTGAACGTGGCGACGCGTCAGGTCACGGCGGCGGGTTCGCTGAGCAACACGATGCCTGCGACGGCCCCGACCACGCTGAGCAACGGTGTCGACAGCCAGCGCATTCTCACCGAGATGACCGATCAGGCCAGCAAGGCGATCGTGAGCGCGATTCTGCAATCGACGTTCCCGATCACGGTGCTCGCCCGCGACGGCACCAACGTGGTCGTCAGCCAGGGCGGTCAGGCGCTGCGCGAAGGCGGCCGTTACGCGATCGTGGCGATGGGCAACGAGTTCAAGGATCCGCAGACGGGGCAGAGCCTCGGCCGCACCGAGAACCCGTGCTGCGAGCTTGTCGTGGAGCGCGTGACGCAGAACCTGTCGTACGGCCATCTGGACAACGTGCGTGCCGGTCTGAACCTCGACACGCTGCCGATTGCCGGTCTTCAGGTACGCGGCGAGTTGGCAGGACGTCCTGCACAAGCGGCACAGCAAGCCGGGTCGCAGGCCGTTGCATCGGCCGGTCCGACGACGAAGAAGAAGTCCACGCCGTCGGCTGGGACTCAGGCAGCGCCTGCGCAGGACGATAAGTGGTAAGCGGTTAGTATTAGGCAGTGCATCGGTCGGTTTTGGGGCACTCGCCCTACAACCGACCGAGCATATCGAGCGTCTTCGGACCGCCTTCGATACTCGAAATCCGCAAGTCACGCACGAATCGCGACACTTCGCCCGGCCCTCGCCGACGGGGCGCTCTGGCTCCCGCGTCCGGTTGTCTGCGTTGGCCTGCCTTACAACAAGGTCGATCTCATGCGCGAGACGAAAGCGTCGATTCAATTCCCGAGATTCGAGCCAAACGGCGCAAAGCTGACGACCGAGCAAATCGCAATTCAAGTTGCGAGCGAGCCAATCTGTGTCGCCATGGCCAGCGCCGGCACAGGGAAGACAACGACGCTCGTTGCTCGCATAGGCGAAGCCCTCGCAAATGGCATTGCGCCGGAACAAATCCTCGCGCTGACCTTCACGACTACCGCTGCCAACGTATTACGCGAGCGCCTGCATACCTCCGGCATCCATCACGAACTCTATAAGAAGGCGCTGGATCGATATCGTGAACGGATACGCGTCTGCACATTTGACCAATATAGTCAGGACGTGCTGGACAGCCTCCCGTCGTTTAACGAACACGCCCGTAAGATTGCTCGCGACACCTATTTGGCGGGTCAGGTCGCTGACGCAATGGATGCTTTACGCGATGAGGTCGGACATCGCCATGCGCCAGGTGCTTTCGACGTCAACCATGTCAATGTCGGGCAGTGCATCGAGGCCATGCGCAAGCTCAAAGCTAGCGGCGCTCTCTTTGACGACATCGACGATGAAATGGTCGATGAGATGCTGGAACGCCTCGAAATCACGCGCGCGCAATACGCCATCACACAGGTGTATGAGCGAAATCGCATGGGGCCGAGCGACGAACCGCTTTTTCGTGATCGTTTCGACGCGGTATACGATCTGGCCCAGCTCATCAATCGCGGGAGCATAGCGCCGCAGTATTTCGCTCAACGACAGCTAATTGTCTGTGACGAACAGCACGACTTCAACGAAGCGTCATATCGCGTGCTACGTCATTTGCTTCGGATACTTGATTGTCGCTTCGTCGGCGTGGGTGACAAAGATCAGGTCATACACAGTGCAATGGGTGCAAGCGATGTCTACATGGGGGAACGTTTTCGAAGCGATTTCCTGGACGCGCAGCGCTACTCTCTCAAGCAAACGTTTCGCCACGGCCCTCATATCGCCTATCCCAGCGGGGTTTTCAAACAGAAGGCGATAGAGTCGTTCGAACGGCGCCACACGCCCATTGATCTGGCTTTCACCGACGGCACCCACGACGGCACGGCGCGCGCCGTGCTTGCAAATGTCCAGACCTGGCTTCAGAACAGGGATAAGCGCTCAACCTGTGCGGTGCTGCTGCGGGACTGGCATCAAAGTGCAGCCATTGAGGAGGCATTGTGGCGGGCGGAAATCCCGTGCACGTCTCCGAACAAAGAGGGTTTCCACTTTAGAGAAGAGATTCGCTTCGTACGTGCCGTTTTCGCGCTAGCGCTAGGCGCACAGGAAGAAATTGACGCGAACGAACGCCATTCCGTCGCAGGCGTGCTCGCAATCTTCGCAAACATCAGGCTAGTTCGAGAGCAGTACGCGATCATGCGCGAGCATCCCGAGATGCTCGAACAAATCAATACCAGATATTTGCTCGGCGCAAACCCCGGGACGCCAGCCGCAAACGTCGGCAAGCTGGTTCAGGAGCTGCGTGCCTGTGCATCGACGATCTCCGCTCGCGAAGCATTTCTACGCATTCGGCAGTCGATCAATTTCCCGGCGACCGCAAAGCGCTTATATCCTCGCCCATACGATGCGGACCTGGTAGAGCGTTCTCTACGTGCATTCGAATCGACGCTGCCTCAGGACGACACGCCTCTGCCCGTATATTTCGCGTCGATGATGGAACGTCTATCGACCAAACAACGCACTGGAGTCGACTCAGCAGTCATCATAGACACCGTGTCGAACATCAAAGGAAAGGAATACGATCATGTCGTCATTCCGTTCCTCGAACGTAACGAATTCCCCAATCCGCTCGTCCCGCTGGAAACGGAAAGGAATCTGTTTTACGTCGCGCTTACGAGAGCAAGATCTTCACTCACCCTCATTACGACAGCGGATACCTCCAGACAAAGCAGATTTTTAGAACAACTCGATCTATCGCACATGGGAGCCCTTGCCGACAGCGCGTTGATTCGCAACATGACAATGCCTCTGGACAGCCGACCGTCACGACAGTACCTGAGCGGCAATACGTACGAGTCGAGGAACGACCTCGCTGCGCTTGGTGCCAAATACGACGCCGCTCGGCGTCAGATTTACATCATGTCCGATATGGACCCAGGTCCCTTCTCGCAGTGGTTGAGATCGCCCGTCACGCGACGCGAGTAGAATCCGCAACGCGTATAGCTGGCGATCGTCGCCGCTTCCGCAGTTTTGACGGGACACACGCTCATGAAGAAAGTAGTCGCGCTGGCGCTGATGCTCGCCACGAGTTGGGCCCATGCCGAGAAGATCGGCGATGTCAGTACCGCATTCAAGTTCCTCGGGCCGGATCACAAGATAGTCGTCGACGCGTTCGACGATCCCAAGGTAAAGGGCGTGACCTGCTACGTCTCGCGCGCCAAGACAGGTGGCCTCAAGGGCATGGTCGGGCTCGCAGAGGACAAGGCCGAGGCATCGATTGCGTGTCGTCCGGTCGGTCCGATCTCCTTCGCTGGCCCGCTGCCCAAGGAAGAAGAAGTCTTCTCCGAAGGGCTGTCGCCCCTCTTCAAGAAGCTGCGCATCGTGCGCATGGTCGACAAGGCGCGCAATACGCTCGTCTATCTCACCTACTCCGACAAGCTCATCGACGGCTCGCCGCAAAACAGCGTCACGGCCGTGCCGGTGGATCGTGCAACGCAGATTCCGATGAAGTGATGCTCGCGAGCACAGGCGCTGACGTCGACGCCATGCTGCGCGACGTCATCCTCGCAGCAACCCAAAGCGCCTGAGCTTGCGATACAGCGTGTTGCGGCTCACGCCGAGCCGTCGTGCGGCTGCGCTCACCTGCCCCTGACAGGCGTCGAGCGCCGCACGCAGCGCCTGACGCTCGGCCGCCTCCAGCGGTGCCTCCGACAATCCGTCGTCCGGTGAATCGGCCGGTGAACTCTCCGCGATCGCGACGTCCGGCGCGCGCAGTTCGTCCGGCAAATCGTCAACCGTGACGATGCCATTCTCGCTGAGCGCCACCAGCGTGCGGATGACGCTGCGTAGCTGACGCACGTTCCCCGGCCACGCGTGATGGCACAACCGGTCGAGCGCGGCGGGCGTCACATGCGTGGCGGGGCAATGGCCCGACGACTCTGCCTGTGCGAATAGCCGCTGAATCACCGCCTCCTTGTCCTCGCGCGCGCGCAGCGGTGGCACCGTGACTTCGAGGCCGCTCAGGCGATAGAACAGATCCTCGCGAAACAAGCGTTCGTCGATGCGTTCGGAGAGATCGCGATGCGTGGCGCTCAGCACGCGAATGTCGAGCGGCACCGGTTCGCCACCACCCAGCGGCGACACCATCCGGTCCTCCAGCACCCGCAGCAGACGCGTTTGCATCGCGAACGGCATATCGCCGATCTCGTCGAGAAATAACGTCCCGCCGTTCGCCTGCCACAGCTTGCCCGTCATCCCTTCCTTGCGCGCCCCGGTGAAGCTGCCGCCCACGTATCCGAACAACTCGCTTTCGATCAGCGACTCGGGAATCGCCGCGCAATTCAGTGCGACGAACGGCCCGCCCGAACGAGCACTCGCTGCGTGAACAGCGCGGGCGAACACCTCTTTGCCGCTTCCCGTTTCACCACGAATCAGCACGGGCACGTCGTGCGCGAAGACTCGGCATGCCCGTGAAAACGCGCGCGCCAGCGTGGGATCGGAGAACGGTTCTGTAACGGCTTCCCGCACAGCACCTGACACATTGGGCGCACGCCGGAGTGCACGGGCGGGTGCACGCAGCATCGCCAGCAACGACTCCCCGGCATTCGCACCGGTCGTAGCGTGCAACGGCCAGCAGGTGCTCGGCGACGGATGCGCTTGTGCGAGCAAGGTGTCGAGCGTCTGCACGAACCATTGGTCGACGCGCGTGCCCACCAGCGCGTCGCGCGGCACCCCAAGACAATTCAGTGCGCTTTGATTGGCGGCCAGCACGCGCCCCGCATCGTCGAACGCGAGCAACGCCTGCGCGAACCCGCCGAGATGGTCGGCCTGCTCCTGCCATTGCAGCAGCCATTCGTCGCGATAGTGCTGAAAGAAGTACTCGCTCTCGACGACCTTCGCCGACAGGTTGACGAGCGCCAGCGTATGAAACTGACTCTGACGCGTGAGATCCGTACTGGTGGACGACACATCGATCACCGCCAGCAGATCGCCCTGCGGGGCGAACACCGGACTCGCCGTGCAAGTGAGCGGCGTATGCAGTGCGCGAAAGTGATCCTGCTGACAGATGATGACGGGCGCGCGTTCGACGGCGCACGTCCCGATACCGTTGGTGCCCTCGCACGACTCGCTCCAGTCTGCGCCCGGCCACAGCCCGGCGCGATGGAAGTCGTCGCGGGTGCCGTCATGCAGCCGAGAGTCGACGATCACGCCGTCCGGGGCTGTGAGCAACACGGCCTGGCGTGGGTTCATCAACTGACGTTGCAAACGTTCCAGCACCGGCATGGAAACGTTACGCAGGCGTTCCATCGCATTGCGCCGCTCGCGCAATTGCGAGGATTCGAGCACGCGTGGTGCCATGCGCGCGCCCGGGTCGAGCGCGTGCGTGTCGAGGCAGCGCCGCCACGAACTGGCGATGTTCGGGTCGGTCGCCACCGAGCCCGATGGCGAATGGCCCTGCGCGACGTTCAGCACACGGCGTGCGTGCGCGGCTTCCGTACTGGCTGGCATTGGTCGTCTCCCCCGTGCCGGATGATCTGATGATCTCGTATCGTTCCCGAAGCATCCCCCATGCGCGAAGCGATTGCAATGCGCTATGTCAATCGGAAAACGCAAAGCGATTGACGCAGGTTCTGACGCCGACGGCGCTGTCACAGTCCTGAGACACCGTGTGCTACGCCGCAGGACAGAGGTGTCACGGAATCGATACACACAGCGCCGTCCAGCACGCCGCCAGGGCGCGTCGTTGCGCGAATCGGGATGTCTGGCCCGCGACTTGCTTAGTAGCGTCTTGCGCAGCCAACGTCCGCGCTACAACGATATCCGGAGACACAACATGAAATACGCCCCGCCCGGCACACCCGGTGCCTTGCTGTCCCTGCAACCGCGCTACGAAAACTTCATCGGCGGCAAGTTCGTGCCGCCCGTGGAGGGCCAGTACTTCACCAACACGTCGCCGGTCACCGGTGCGGTCATCGGTGAATTCCCCCGCTCGAACGGCGCAGACATCGAACTGGCGCTCGACGCTGCGCATGCGGCGGCGGCCAAGTGGGGAAAGACGTCCGTACAGGCCCGCTCGCGCATTCTGTTGCAGATCGCCGACCGGCTGGAATCGCAACTGGAGCGCTTCGCCGTGGCGGAGACGTGGGACAACGGCAAACCCGTGCGCGAGACGCTCGCCGCCGATTTGCCGCTGGCCGTCGATCACTTCCGTTACTTCGCCGGTTGCATTCGCGCGCAGGAAGGCACAGCCGCCGAGATCGACGAGCACACTGCCGCGTATCACTTCCATGAGCCGCTGGGCGTGGTCGGTCAGATCATCCCGTGGAATTTCCCGTTGCTGATGGCGGCGTGGAAGCTTGCCCCCGCGCTCGCGGCGGGCAACTGCGTGGTGCTCAAGCCCGCAGAGCAAACGCCGCTCACGATCACACTGTTTGCCGAGCTGATCGGCGATCTGTTGCCGCCCGGCGTGCTCAACATCGTTCAGGGCTTCGGCCGCGAAGCGGGTGAAGCGCTGGCGACGAGCAGGCGCATCGCCAAGATCGCCTTTACGGGCTCGACGCCCGTCGGCAATCACATCCTGACGCGCGCCGCCGCCAACCTGATCCCGAGCACCGTCGAGCTGGGCGGCAAGTCGCCGAACATCTTCTTCGACGACATCATGCATGGCGAGCCGGAATTCATCGAGAAGGCCGCCGAAGGCCTCGTGCTGGGCTTCCTGAATCAGGGCGAGGTCTGCACATGTCCGTCGCGTGCGCTCGTCCAGGAATCGATTTACGAGCCTTTCATGGAAGTGGTGATGAAGCGGGTCGAACGCATCAAGCGTGGCGATCCGCTCGATACCGAGACGGCCGTCGGTGCGCAGGCGTCGCAACAGCAGTTCGACAAGATCCTCACTTATCTCGATCTGGCGCGCAAGGAGGGCGCACAAGTGCTGACGGGCGGTGGCATCGAGATGCTCGACGGACCGCTGGCGTCGGGCTTCTACATCCAGCCCACGCTGCTCAAGGGCGAAAACCGCATGCGCGTGTTCCAGGAGGAGATCTTCGGACCGGTGGTCGGCGTAACGACCTTCAAGAACGAAGCGGAAGCCCTCGCCATCGCCAACGACACGGAGTTCGGTCTCGGCGCGGGTGTATGGACGCGCGACATCAATCGCGCGTATCGCATGGGCCGTGGCATTCAGGCGGGGCGTGTGTGGACGAACTGCTATCACCTCTATCCCGCACACGCGGCGTTCGGTGGTTACAAGAAGTCCGGCATCGGCCGCGAGACGCACAAGATGATGCTCGACCACTACCAGCAGACGAAGAATCTGCTCGTCAGTTACGACGTCAATCCGCTCGGCTTCTTCTGAGCAATCCCTCTAGTCGTATGTGACCTTGCAGTAGATCAAAGACGCATCGCGCAGCGAGTGCGATGCTGTCTTTGATGCATGCAAAAGATGATTCTGGACACCCCGTCGCACCATTTGCGCATGGGGAGTGCCCCTCACAGAACAGATAAGGAGCATGACGATGAGCACGACTTTCTTCATTCCCGCCGTCAACATGATGGGCGTGGGCAGCCTCGACGAAGCGATTGCCGCCCTGCGCCAGTACCATTTCCGCCGCGCCCTGATCGTGACCGATGCCGGTCTCGCGAAAGCGGGCGTCGCCGAGAAGGTAGCGAAGCTGCTGACGCAGCAGGACATTCAATCGGTCGTCTTCGATGGCGCGAAACCGAACCCCACGGTGAGCAACGTCGAAGCGGGCCTGGCGATCCTCAAACAGAACCAGTGCGACTTCGTGATTTCGTTGGGTGGCGGCTCGCCGCACGACTGTGCGAAAGGGATTGCGCTGTGTGCGACGAACGGCGGCCACATCTCGGAATACGAAGGCGTCGATCAGTCGAAGAAACCGCAGCTGCCGCTCGTCGCAATCAACACGACGGCTGGCACCGCGAGCGAGATGACGCGCTTTTGCATCATCACGGACGAGAAACGTCATGTGAAGATGGCCATTGTCGACCGCAACGTCACACCGCTGTTGTCCGTCAACGATCCGGCGCTGATGGCGGCCATGCCCAAAGGGTTGACGGCCGCGACGGGCATGGATGCACTGACGCACGCCACGGAAGCTTACGTGTCGACCGCTGCCACGCCGATCACCGACGCGTGCGCGCTCAAGGCCGTCACGCTGATCTCGCAGAACCTGCGTCGTGCGGTGTCGCACGGCGACGACATGACGGCGCGCGAGAACATGGCGTATGCGCAGTTCCTGGCGGGCATGGCTTTCAACAACGCGTCGCTGGGGTATGTGCACGCGATGGCGCACCAATTGGGCGGGTTCTACGATCTGCCGCACGGTGTGTGCAACGCAGTTCTGCTGCCCCACGTGGAAGAGTTCAACGCGAGCACCAGCGCGGCGCGTCTGAAAGACATTGCGCAAGCGATGGGCGAGAAGGTGGAAGGGTTGAGCGACGAGGAAGGTGCGAAGGCTGCCATCGCCGCGATTCGCCGGTTGTCGAAGGACATCGGCATTCCGTCTGGGCTGGCCGAACTCGGGGCGAAGAAGGAAGACGTCCCTACGCTCGCCGCCAACGCGATGCAGGACGCCTGTGGGTTCACCAACCCGCGTCGCGCTGAGCAAGCGGAAATCGAAGCGATTTTCCTGCGAGCGTTCTAAAGTCGACGCGGACTACGCCAATTAGCGCGTGGTCATGCCGACCGGCGGCTGGACACGTTGGATCGTGTTCACCTGAACACCGGCGAGCATGGCCACGCCGTTGGCGGCTTTGGAATCTACGTTTTCGATTGACGGTTTTCACGCTCCGTCAACGCACGCCATGAAAAAACAAAGGGCTACGTGAAATTACGTAGCCCTTATCGTTTTATCGAAAAATCCTCACACCACTGCAGGCACCCCCGGCACCCGCTCACGCCGCTTCATCCGCCACCAGATCAGGATGGCGACGAACGCTTCGAGCGCCGCCACGATCCAGAGACCGCCATTGAAGCTGCCCGTCGCATCTTTTACGATGCCCAGCAGATACGGTGAGCCGAACCCGGCAAGGTTTGCCACCGAGTTGATGAACGCCACGCCCATCGCCGCAGCGCCGCCCGCGAGATAGGCATTGGGCAATTGCCAGAACACCGGAATCGCGCCCATCGTGCCGGACACGGCGATCACCAGACACAGGAACGCCGCCACGCCGTTGCTTCCCGCAAACACACCGACGCCCGCCAGTCCACACGCCCCGATGAAAACCGGAATCGCACAATGCATGCGCGCTTCGCGACGCTTGTCCGCGCTGTAGCCGATAGCGATCTGGAAGATCGCGCCGAAGACGTACATCACACCGACGAGCAACCCGATGTGCAGCGGATTCGTCGGCCCCAACGCACGCACGATGGTCGGTGCGAAGAACGAGAGCGTCGCGTTAGCGGCCACGATGCCGAAGTAGATACCGGTGAGCAACCACAGCTTCGGGCTGCGCACGGCGAGCATGAAGCTATGCTCGCGCTGTCCCGCGCCCTTGCGGTCGTGGTCCAGATCGGCTTGCAGCAAGCGCTTCTCATGCTCCGACAGCCAACTGGCTTGCTCCGGCTTGTCGACGAGGAACCACACGGCCAGCACGCCCGCGAGCACCGTCGGCACGCCTTCGAGCAGGAACAGCCATTGCCACCCCGCCCAACCGTTCACGCCATGCATGCTGTTCAGGATGGCCCCCGCGAGCGGTGCCCCTACCACCGACGACACGGCCGACGCCGAGATGAACCAAGCAAACGCCTTCGCGCGTCGGTGCGCCGGGAACCAGAACGTCAGATACAGCAGCACGCCCGGCTGGAAACCCGCCTCGAACGCGCCGAGCAGAAACCGCATGACATAGAAGTACGCAGGCGAATGCGTGAACATCATGAGCACGCAGATCGTCCCCCAGCCCAAGGTGATGCGTGCGAGCGTGCGTCGCGCGCCGATACGCAACAGCAGCCAGTTGCTCGGGATTTCCAGGAAGAAGTACCCAAGGAAGAAGATGCCCGCGCCGATGCCGTACACCGTCTCGCTGAAGCCGAGATCCTGCTGCATCTGCAACTTCGCGAAGCCGACGTTCACTCGGTCGATCCACGCGAGCATCCACAGCACGAAGATGAACGGAATGATCCGCCACATGATCTTTCGGTAGATGGGATCTAGCGTGCGGTCGTCCGGCTTGGCGAACGCATTTGTGCCGTCGGTCGTACGCGACGTTGGCTGTTGGTTCATATCGTCTCCTGATTTGTTTTGTGTTGACCGTTGACGTTGGGACGAACGACGACTTTGGAGGACTTAAATCAGGCGGCTTCATCCAGACGCATTGCCTGAAGCAACGCGCGGCACGCCGCTGGCACCGGACCGATCACCGGCAGGGAGAAGCGTTCACCGAGCGCCATCGCCGCCTCGCCCAGCGGGCCGCCTCCGATCACGACGGCTTGCGCCCCATCGAGCCGAATGCATGCGTCCACCGCTCCCGCAAGACTGCTTTCCAGTTGCGACGGCACATCCCCGAGCGCAAGCGGATCGCCGGTCGTGAATCGCGCGCCCGTGAAGCTCGCGCCGAGGCCCAGCTTGCGGACGTTCGACGCAATCGAGTCGGCCAGTCGCGGTGTCGTCGTGGCGATGCCGAAACGACGTCCGCCCTCGCCTGCTTCACGTACCGATGCCGAGCCGATCCCGACCACGGGCACGTCCAGACGCGCGCGCAACGCCTCGATGCCCGGGTCGCCGAACGCGCCGACGATCACGCCGTCCGCCTGCGCTGCGAGCGCAACGATTTGCGGATCGTTCACCGCGTCGGCGGCCACGGCGAGGTCCTGCTCGTCGACGATCATCGGCGCACCGCGCGTCACCGTCGCACCAACGACGGTCGGCGGCGACGTCATCACGCTGGCGAAATACGTTCGGGCGATGTCGACCATCATTTGCGTCGTCGCTGTCGACGTGTTGGGGTTAATGAGCAGGATGTGAGTCATGGAAATCTCGGCGAATCGGGAAATCAGGAAGCATGCGAAGCAGATGCGGGGGATGCGGACGAAGACGCGGAAGCAGACGCATTGGCGGCCGCTTGCGGATCGCCGTCGCCCGGCGCGTCGGGGCCGTCGATGGGCTTGCCGAACGTCTCCGGCGCGAAGGTGAGCGCAATAGCGAACACGGCGTACATCGCGGCCATCATCCCGAACATGCCGCCGATGCCGTACTGGTCGAATACGCGGCCTGCCACCAGCGGCATCGCTGCACCGGCCAACGTGCCCAGCGCAAGAATGAACGCCGTGCCGAACGCCCGCACTCGCGTGGGATAGAGTTCCGGCGCGTAGATCCAGATGGACGTATTGAGCAGCAGCACGCAGAACTGGAAAGCCGCACCGAACGCGAGAATCAGCGGCTGCGACTTCGACAAAAACCCGAAGCACAGACCGATCACACACGCGGCGATAGCGCCGAGCGTCAGCACGCGTTTGCGCGGGAACCGGAAGCCGAAGTACGACGCCGTGATCGCGCCGAGCAGACTGCCCGACTGCATCACGATGGTGAACACGAAGCTCTTGCTCAGCGTGTAGCCCTGCGCCATCAGAATCGTCGGCATCAGCGTAAGCACCGAAATCTGCGCGCCGTAGGTCATGCACACGGCGATGCCGACGGCTACCGTGCGACGCGCCAGCGGTCCGACGAACACTTCGCTCAGATGCACCTTTTCCGCGCGGTGCGCACCGTTCGACGCTTCGCTCAGGTAACGCTTCGCTGCGCCACCGGCGGACTTGCCGAGCTTGCCGGAGGCGAGAATATTGAGCACGCGGTTAGCCTCTTCCACGCGGCCTTTAGAAAGCAGAAAGCGCGGCGTCTCCGGGATGAAGCGGCGATAGAGCAGCACGAAGAAGGCCGGAAGCACGAGGCAGCCGAACAACCAGCGCCAGCTATCCGGCCCGGGGAAGAAGGCGAAGACCGCCAGCCCGAACGCGGGTGCGAGCATGTTGCCGAGCCCGCCCCCTGCGACGTTGATCGCGCCCACGGCCACGCCACGAAAGCGAGACGAGCAAAACTCTGCAAGCATGGTGACGGCAATCGAGATTTCGCCGCCGAGGCCGAAACCGACGATGAAGCGTCCGGCGGCGAGCATCGTATAGTTCGTCGCCAATGCGCAGATCAGTGCGCCGAGCGTGAACAGCATCAGATTGATGCTCAGCATCGTGCGACGCCCGAAGCGGTCGGCGATGTAGCCCGAACCGAGTCGGCCGATGGCGGCCGCACCGAACGTCAGCGTGTTGAGAAAGCCGATTTGCGCGGCAGATATGCCCCAGTACTCGCGCAGCAACGGCCCCACGAGACCGACGGCGTTCTGCTCGAAGACGTCGAACAAAACCCCGAACAGAATCAGTGCGAGGATCTTCTTGTGTGACGGCGTCACGCCAATGTCGTCGAGCGCCCGTTCGAGCTGCTGCAACCTGGGTTCCGACGACGATACGACCACTTCTGCGCCCATCGTAAAACTCCCTGCGCCGCGATTGGCGCCTTTGCGACCGAATTGCCTCGCCCTCTGATGAACCTGTTCGGTTAATATTTTTTCAGATTATTTGTTTTTGAAAATTATTTTTCATATCAGGGTTTAGCCTGACGGCGCGGACGACGCGGACGAGCGTCGGCCTTGGCGGGAGATGCCAATGATGGGGAGGTTTGAGGTGGAGCGCCGTCGGGCGACGGCGGGCGGTCAGATTTCGTCGAGTGCGTCGTGAAATGCTTCCACGAGGCCGAGGTGACGACGTCCCGGGTTGCCTGCAAGCGTCATGACCTGCGTGACGATCAGGTGGCACAGACCGATCACCGCCGTGTGGTTATCGAGCACGCCGGGGCCTTGGACGTCGCACTGCAACGACCATTTCGCAGGCGTCTTCGTCGCGGCATTGCGCTCAGTGACGTAGACAAGATTCGGGCACGCCTTTGCGAGTTGCGCGACGACCGTCGGCATCTGACGAATGCGACGGCGCAGAGCGAACACGATCACGATGTCGTCCGCGCCGATGCCTGCGAGATGTTCGCCGAGCGTCTCGCCCGCACCGGGAATGACTTGTGCGCTGGGGACGGTTTGCAGCAACTGCCAGCGGAAATACATCGCGAGCGGCAAGCTGGAGCGAAAGCCCACGACCCAGACTTTGCGCGCCGAGAGAATCGCGGCGGCGATCTGTTCAATTTCGGTGGACGAGAGACGGCGATAGGTTGCGTCGATGTTGGCGAGGCTTTGCTGGCGATGCGCGCCGACGACATCGTCGGCCACCGCTTCGGTCGCGTGCGCGGTCGCAGCCATCACCAATGGAGAGCCAGCGCGTTGCTCGGACCGGACGTGTTTGCGCGCGTCGTCGAACGACTCATAGCCCAGACGTCGCACAAAGCGCGTGACGGTGGCATTCGACACCTGAGCCAGTGTGGCCAGCTCGGACGCCGAATACCCCGCGAGATCGCCCGGCAGATCGAGCGCGAATTCGGCCAGACGCCGCTCTGACGGCGAGAGCTGGTCGAGCTGATCGCGAATCCGGCCGACGAAAGACTTCTTCACGTGAGATGCCATGAGCGTTTGTGCGGTTAGGGGCGGGCTATTGTCGCCCGATTTTGCCCTAACCGGTAGCGCCCTGACGACTCAACCCCGTCACTGCCTGCAAGATGGCCACGCGTGCCTGTCCGAGAATCTGGCCCTGCCATACGCCGTCGTCGAAGCAGAATGCCGCCAGTACCGAAGCGCGGATGGCCGACGCCTGCGCATCCGTCGCTTCGGGGTGACGCCTCAACCACGAATCCGCCCGCAGCATGTGCAGCATGTCGATGAGCGGTACCGTGCCGTATTCGATGGCGATGGCGGTCACCTGCGCGTGCTTCGCCGTGTTTCGCAGTGTGTCGAGCAACGGGCCACCGACGTTCGACGCTACCGTCGTGCCGTCGATGGGGCTGGCCAGATCGGCGCCCCACCACGCGCGAGCGCGTGCTAACTCTGCGGCGTCGAGGCCACCCACGCAGATCTTTTCGCCGTGCCCCGGCGGACCGAGACCCGTATGGAAGTCGATCCAGCCGATGGCCTCGCAACGCTGTCCGTGTGTCTCGATCAACGTGCGCATCAGCCGCGTGCTCCACACGGGTTCGCGTCCCCCGTAGAACAGGCCGTCGGCGAATGCGTACTGTCCAATCGTCAGCGCGCGCTGATATGCCGCTTCGCCGTGTGTTGCGATGTAGTCGGCGATGGCCCGCACGTTGTCGTCGGACGGCGGCCACTCGGGCGGCACGAGCAGATTGTGCAAATCGGCGTAGGCCGCGTTGACGGGCAGCGTCTGCGTGAAGTCGATGCTGTTGCGATTCAGATCGACGTTGTCCTCGTTCGTGCGAGACAGCCACGAAAAGCCATACGGATTGATCGCGTGCACGACGAGAATGGCGACGTCCGCCGCTGCAAGACGTGACTTCAGCCCTTCGTCGCCCAGCAGCGCAATCTGCGCGGCGCTGCCGCAGAATCCCTCCACGCCGTGCGTGCCGGAGGTGAGGATGAGCAAGCGTCGCGCATCGGGTGAACCGAGACGCACGACGTCAGTCGCGAGCGTCTCACCCTCACGGCCGACGATGTCGGGAATGACGTGGCTCGTCACCTCGACACCGGCCTGCCGGGCCGCTGCCGCGAATCGCTCGCGCGCCTGACGATAGCTGCTGGAAAACGGACTCGTGGTCATCGCGTCTCACTCCGCCAGAAAGGCTTCGGTCAGGCGCACCCAATAGGTCGAGCCGAGTGTGAGGACATCGTCGTTGAAGTCGTAGCTCGTGTTGTGCAGCATGCACGGGCCGAGACCGTGACCGTGCGCGCGATGGTCGCCCGTCCCGTTGCCGATGTAGGCGTAGCAGCCGGGACGCTCCAGCAGGAAAAACGAGAAGTCTTCGGCTCCCATCGTCGGATCGATGGGATCGACGACGTGATCGCGTCCCACGATCTCCTTCATGACGCTCAGCGCGAACTGCGTCTCGGCGGCGGTGTTGACCGTCGGCGGATAGTTGCGCAGGAACGAGAACTCGACCGTGCAACCGTAGGCGGCTGCCGTCGATTCGCAGAACTCGCGCATGCGCTTCTCGACCAGATCGAGCACTTCGAGCGAGAAGGTGCGCACCGTGCCCGCGAGCGTCGCGGTGTTTGGAATGACGTTGATCGCTTCGCCCGCCTGCATCTGCGTGATGGAGAGCACGGCGGCGTCGATGGGGCGCTTGTTGCGCGTCATGATGCTTTGCAGGCCGGTGCCGATCTGCATGGCCGTAAGGACGGGATCGATGCCGTCGTGCGGCATCGCGGCGTGTGCGCCCGTCCCTTTGACGACGATGCGGAATTCGTTGCTCGACGCCTGCGTCGCGCCTACACGTGCACCAAAGCTGCCCGCCGCGAGGCCGGGCCAGTTGTGTAGCGCGAAGACCGCGTCGACCGGAAACTTCTCGAACAGACCGTCTTCGAGCATGGCCTTCGCGCCACCGCCGCCCTCTTCCGCCGGTTGGAAGATGAAGACGATGGTGCCGTCGAAATTGCGATGTGCGGCCAGATGCTGCGCGGCGCCGAGCAGCATGGCGGTGTGGCCGTCGTGACCGCAGGCGTGCATCTTGCCCGCGTATTGCGACGCGTGTTCGAACGTGTTGAGTTCCTGAATCGGCAGCGCATCCATGTCCGCGCGCAGACCGATGACCTTTTTGCCCGTGCCGTTGCGCAGCACACCGACGACACCCGTCTTACCCAGCCCGCGCGTGACTTCGATGCCCCACGATTCGAGCAGCTTCGCCACGATGTCCGACGTCCGCGCCTCTTCGTAGCGCAGTTCGGGGTGGGCATGGATGTCGCGTCGGATAGCTTGCAGTTCGGCCGAGCGTTCGGCGATTTCCGGAATGATGGACATAGAAGTCGTCTCTTGAGAGTGCCCCGAAAGGCGCGACGCTCGCCGACTCTCGCGGGAGGTCGCACGCGTTGGACAGGGGCAGGTTTGGGGAGGTAATGCGACGGGGTGCCGACGAGCCATCGAAATGGCCGTCGGACACCTTGAGCGTTGATGTTTTAGAGCAGCGGTTGCCGCGAGCGGTCCTTGAGCATCAGGATCGTGACGAGGCCCACGGCTGCGCCGAACAGACCGTAGTAGACGACGGCGAGCTTGTCGCCCGTCCAGCCGATGAGCAGCGTTGCGATGGCACCGGCGAAGCCGCCGAAGATCATCACGGCGAAGTTGTAGCCGATGGCCATCGACGTGGCACGCACACGCGACGGGAACAGTTCGCACACGAAGGCGCAATACGATCCCTGGAACAGCCCGAGCGAGAGCATCAGGCAGCATTGCACGAAGATCAGCATCGGGAGCGTCGGCACGTGGCTGACGGCGAGGAACAGCGGATACGCGATGATCAGGCTGATGAGCGCGGAGGCGGTCATCGGCTTCTTACGGCCGATGGCGTCCGAGATGCGGCCCGAGGCGAACGTCCCCACGATGTAGGCGACGGCCGCGCACAACGACGCGATCACGCTGCTCTTGAAGGGGATGCCCAGCGACTTCGTCGCGTAGCTCGGCATGTAGTAGTAGAAGATGTACGTGCCGATGGTGCCGTACACCGTGAGGCCGAAGCCCGCCACCACCTGACGCCAGTGCTGCGTGACCGATTCGATGAACGGCGAGCGCTTTTCGGCGTCTTGCTTGCGGGCGTCCTTGAAGACCGGCGATTCATCCAGACGCGAGCGCACATAGAGACCGACCGGCACGATCAGCAGACCGATGACGAACGGAATGCGCCAGCCGAACGCGTCGATCTGTTCCGGCGTGAGGGTTTGTGTGATGCCGACGGACACGATGGCACCGAGCAGCATGCTGCACGCCTGCGCGATCATCTGGAAGCTGCCGTACACGCCACGACGCTCGACCGGCGCGTGCTCGACGAGGAATGCCGTGGCACTCCCCACTTCGCCGCCTGCGGAGAAGCCCTGAAGGAAGCGACCGATGAGCATGAGTACCGGAGCGGCCATGCCGATTTGCGCGTACGTCGGCGCAAAGGCGATGACGGCGACGCCTAGCGCCATGACGGTAATCGTCAGGAGCAGTGCGGCCTTTCGTCCGTGTTTGTCGGCGTAAGCGCCCAGCACGATGCCACCGAGCGGACGCGTCAGGAAGCCGACGCCGAACGTCGTCCATGCCGCAAGCAATGCGGCAGTGGGGTTGTCGCTGGGGAAGAACTGACGTGCGATGTTCGCGGCGAAGAAGGTGAAGACGGTGAAGTCGAACCATTCGAGCGCATTGCCGACGGTGGACACCGCAATGACCTTGACGTCGATGCGTTTGCCCGATCGCTCGGTTTGCGCGGTATTCGCGGTGTTCGAGGCGCTGTCGCGCCCGACCGAAACTTCCATGGGGATACTCCTCTTCTATGAAGTGTTTTCGTGGCAAGCCGACCGCACTCGCTTCGCCCCATTCTGCTTGTGCCAAAAAACCAATAAAAGCTAGAATTTGTGATTCGTCATCGCAAGTTTTTTGATGAATTGAGGGTTGTTCTCGACGGCCCCATCCTGGGATTTCTTCCTAATATTCAGACGCTTAGCGTGAGTTACCCATGAGCAACCTGCGATTTATGCGGACTTTTGCGGCGGTCGCGAGATACGGATCGTTCGCTTCGGCAGCCGAACATCTCGCCATGACCCAATCGGCGGTCAGCATGCAAATGCGCGCGCTGGAGGAGGAATTCGACCATCCGCTGTTCGACCGCGTGGGACGCTCCGTCGCCCTCAATGCGATGGGACGGCTGCTGCTGCCGCACGCGGAGCAGTTGCTTGCGCAGTACCAAACGATGCGCACGCTGGCCGCAGGCATCGAATCGACCGCCGGGCCGGTGACGATTGGTGCAGTGGAGTCGGCGGTGAGTGCGCTAGCGCGCGCGGTGTCGCAGATCAAGCACGCACAGCCACATCTGGAGATATCGATTCAGACGGCACGGTCGATTGAGCTGACCGCGAAGCTCGACGCCGGGGAGATCGATTGCGCAGTACTGGTGGAACCGTCGGGAAGACGTCCGGCAGGGGTGCGGTGGACGCCGTTGTATCGGGAGCCGTTGGTACTGCTGGCGTCGTCGGCGTTGAAGTCTTCGTCGGTGGCGAAGTTGCTGGAGACAGAGCGGTTTCTGCGGTTTGATCGGACGCAGCGGACTGGGGCGTTGATTGATCGCGCGGTGAGACGTCAGCACGTGAAGGTCAGCGACTTTCTGGAGCTGTCGTCCATCGAGGGGATCGTGGCGCTGGTGCGGCAACGCGTCGGCGTGGCAGTGGTGCCGATGCTGAGAAGTGCATCATGGGCGCACGAAGATGCCTTGCGTGTGATTCCTCTGCCCGGGGTGACGGAGCAACGGAGTATCGGACTGCTGGAGCGGACGCGACACGATAAGGCTGGGATTACGGCGGCGATTGCGCAGCAGGTGATGGCGCAGGGGTGAGGGGGGACGGTAGCGATTGAAACTCCAGAGCAAAACCGGATCGAGTGTCATTGCAAGATCCTTTTCTTATCACTTCCGGGAAAGCGTCACAGCAAGTCTACGTTGAAGCGCTATCACTCTTGCGCGAGCGTCTTAAGGCAACAAATTAGACGCCATCGTGACCTCCAATTTGAACCTCAGCATCATCAATATTTCTGTACCTGTAGACCCTTCCATCACGGCAGATCTTATGCTGTTTGCCTCCACCGACAGGCCAGAACCTTCGAGAATTTGCGAAATTGCGAGCGCCTCGACGTTCCCAACGCAGCACTCAGAACGGCCAATCCGTTGCATGCCTAATCGGCATCGGCTACCGCGTAGTTCCCTATCAAGCCTTTTCGCCAGCTGTCGATCAATCGATTAAACGGAAATAAAGGATGCTCCCCTCCCGCAATCAACGTCTCGATCGGTCTTGCGCCGAGCAGACGAAGGGCTTGTTGGCCTACTACAGACGTGATCGGCTCGCGAGAAGCAATCACGCCAATGTCGTTACTTTTTTCACAATAAATACACCACCCGCCCACGTCTGAAGCGCATGCATAACTATCAACGTTATACAACCACCCCTTCGCCGGACCTTCCCCAATCAAAGACAGTCGATACGAATCTCCCGTTACCTCTCCATCGAAAAATATCGGAGATATATTCTCAAAACCAAGAGACCTTGCCTCATCTATATTTACTAAAGATGCAGCATTTGACTGCTCGCACCTCAACAACGCTGAAATCACCTCGGTGAATTCCACGGAAAACATTGCATCCGATTCGAAGAATAGAAATTCCCCCCATTTTCCGAGAAAAACATTTTCTGGCAATTTTTTCCCAAAGTCGACTAATCCTACAATCATATTCAGAGAATCTCGCTGAGACTCCTTTTGATTTTTCTTATCCATGCCGCTTCCTTTCATTGTGGATTCATTAGGGAGAATTTTGCCCTCACCCCTCCTACTCCGTTGAACATCGCCCCAGCTTCTCCGGTGCTAGTGCGAATGTACGTCGTGTATGTCGAAGTTCCATTTGTCATAACGGTAAACGGTCCGTTTGTACCTACCCCTTGGCTCGTTACCTTGTAACCATTTGAGATCAAATTCTGTTCAAACTGTTTTGCCGTTAGGTTTGTGCTGACGTTCAGATATCTACTCCCTTGCGCCGTATTTGACGTATCCCAAACTGATGTCGGACCATCGCCGGAGTTTATCCATTTCCCGACTGCCGCCCCCGTCCCCTTAGCGATTCCGATCGACAACAGGAACGACGCAAGCCCCCCGAAGTCCGGATCGTCATAGGCAAGTTTGTACTTATCGAGGAACGGCACATAGTCGGGGAATCCGGGCAGGGCACCGCCAAAGAAATTCGGAACGGCTTCGGCAATGCCAAGTCCAGCGTTCGCTGTGGCACGAACCGTATCTTTCACTGCGCTCGTGAACGTCCCGCACTCATGTCCTGGCGCGCACGCATTGTTTAGCGTTTCATTCTGCGCTGCTGTCGCCGCGGCGTTGGGATTTGCTCCAACCGCACCAGCTATCATTGCGCTCAAGAGCTGTGTGGCCGAAGCAATAATCGCTAACTGAGCTGGATCGGTGACACCTTTACCATTGGTCACCGCTCTCGCTATATCGTCCGCCACTAATGCCGATACCCCCGCACCGATGGCCCCCCCGCACATCCAGATCCGACAGCCGCACCTGCAGCGCATCCTAACACCGCATGCGCCCCAACATATCCCGTCTGTCCAAGCGTTTCGGCGCCAAGGGACCCGATCTGATACGCTAACGCTGCACTCAGATTGCTAACACCGCTAACCTTTAGCGCCTCAAGGAAACTCCCGCCTTGAATCGTCGATTGCACGCCTGCCTGAATAACAGATTGGCCGAGGATCGCTACACCTTGCGTGAGAGACAGACCCGCGGTAGTTGCACCAGCCTGACTCACTGCGCCATCTACGAAAGTCGGCTTCACGCCCGCGAGACTGGCCAGGCTATTGGGGGACGCTGTCGTCGAGAACCCCAAACCGTCTGCGCTCGAATACGTGATCCCGTTCAACAACCCAGCCGTAACCGCCGCCGACAACCCCGTCTTCATTACTGAACCGAAGTCCAGCGAGCCGGTGAACATCACTTGGGTGAGAGTCGAGCTAGCCATAGCCGTGAGCGCTGCGCTCGCCATCACGTTGCCTAGTCCACCCGCTACGAATGTCGCGGCCGTCGTGCCCAGTTGGGCTGCGATCATTCCCGAGAACAGCGGGCCAAGGGCTGCGCCCGTCATGGCCGCTGCCATGATCATCCCGACCTGCTGAATCCCAAAGTTCCCGCCCTGCTTCACGAAATCCGTGTGCAGGTCGTTCTGCAGCGTCTGCTGGATGAAGTTGTCGCCCAGTTGTGCAGCTACGCCTGCGATAAACGCTTGCGTCGCGGCTTGATCGACTTGGCCGTTCGGGTCTAAGAGTTGGAGTGCGCCACCGATCTGGTTGAACTGGTCGACGTTGAGCGTCAACCCGCCCGCTGCAGCGCTCATGAAGCCGCCCGGCTGCACCATCGTGCCGGTGGTCTTCAGGTAACCCGCGTCCTTGATGTAGCTCCAGATTTCACCGACGTCCACCACATTCGCGCGGTTCGTCAGCGTGCCCGTGTTCACCGTCAGCGTCCCGCCTGAGGTGATCGAGCCCGTATTGAGGATGCTGCCGCCTGTCGCCGTATTACCGAAGTTCAGCGACAGGTCATTGCTTGCGAGAATCTGCCCGCCTGCGGACAGCGCCGTGAAGTTCTCCGGCAGGTAAACCTGCGGCATTAGTGCGGTGACCGTCGGACATTTCGCATTACCCGTTGCAGCGCATCCCGGCTCCGGCACCGTCTGCTCGACGTACCACAGCATCGGTTGCGACAGCCCTGCGATCTGCTCAGGCGTCAGGGCCTGACCCAACTGGATGTTGTTCGTCTTCGCGTACTCGACCGCATTGCCGTACATCACCAGCTTCTGCTGGTCGTTCACGCTCAACTGCGACGTGCTATCCGTCGACAACCCATTGATGAAGCTCGCCTTGCCCGTTTGCATCAGGGCGGCTTGCTGGAGTTGGATGGCCTCTTGCTGCGGAGAGAAGTAGAACGTCGTCGTGCTCGGTTGTAGCGACGCGGGCAAGTTCGAGATCAGCACTTGCGGGGTGACGGGATCGAGCGTTGCGCCCAATCCGCCGACGACGTAGCTCGGGCCGTTCTGCTGGCCGGTGGCTCCCGTCAGGATCGACGAACCTGCGCCGCCCAAGCTCGCCGGGATCGGGCCTTGTGTATTACTTCATGATCTAGGGGGCATCTAACAAAACTCAACGTCACAGTCAGTTAGCCGAACTTTTCTCCCATCAGAAATAACGAGGCAACTTCCACTTATGGACGCCAGCAGCAATCCTAAGTCTGCCGCGGCGGATTCAACATCTTTCCGCCACCCCTCGATATCGCCGTGGTAGCCAATAGCGTGAAAATGTTCTCCAGTCGGGATCTTGATCGTGCATCCTCTGTCGTTAACTCCGCCAAATTTTGCGTTGGGCGGATCGCATGATTCGGTCAAATTTCGAAACTGTCGCCTCAGCTTATTTTTCCCGTCATCGGAGAAGTAAATAAACTCAACCCCATCTACCGCTACCTCACCGGGAATTTTTCTTTCAGATGCCTTCTCCAAACGGCCACCCAATATCTTCTCTAAGTCACTCAACTTGTCCATAGTTCCTCTACCTTACTTCACCGGTGTAATTACGAATTTGAAATTTTTCACTCCACCCTCGACAAATACTTTTGTGTAGTAGTTAGCTAACTCCACGCTGTTGGTGTGGTATACCACGCCCCCCTCGAAAGCCGACGCGTAACTCTTTGCTTGGGCAAGCATACGCTGCTGCTCAGCCTTCGCCCACGAAGTTCCACCGATCGGGCTTTCCGGATTCCGGATGGAACTCGCCCAATCATCAGCAAATTTTGCTTCCACCGCCGTAAATCGACCATTAATCTTCGCAACGTCGTCGGCAACTCCGTTAACCCTCACGCCGTCCACTATGGTCGTAAATTGCCGTTCCTGGAATGTCGCGTTGTCGTACAGTTGCCTGACCCCTTTCTCATAGCTTTGAGACTTGTCAATAGCGCGATTGCCGGATACGGATACAGCATCAGTGGTCGGCTTAGTTTGCGGATTCCCTCCCTCACTATTGCCGCTCGAAAATGTCCAATTACTAGGTGGCGGAGAAGACGGTGGAACCAACGCTCCTAATATGGCAGCGACCACGCATCCAACCGGGCCTCCTGCCAAGCATCTCAGAGCAACTGCAGCTGTCACCGGGGACGGTGCACTAGGCCCATTATTGCGCGGGCCGTCGGTCGAATCAATTTGACGGTTAGGATCAGACTCTGCCTTGTTGGCATCCCTACTCCCGATCGAAAAGAAGTTCCGAAGCCATTGATCTGGGCCTTGAGCTAACAAGTTGTCTACGGCAAAGAAGACGCCGCCATTCTTCGCCGCATCTTCCAGGTGCTTTGACGTTTTGGAATCGTTGTTCAACGCCTGGTTCTGTGCCCAGAACGCTCCAGCATTCGCGTCTGCTCCCGCTGCCCCCGACAGCCCCGCTCCCAGCAACCCAGTTAGCATTGAGAGTGCGGCCAACTGCCCGTCGTTGAGCGGCGCACCGTTAGGGTCGATTCCTTTAATGAAGTCTGGCGTGAATGCTGCACTTGCTGCCGCACCGATTGCACCACCTGCGCATCCATTTCCGGAAGCCGCGCTTCCCGCGCACCCCAGTGCCGCGTGTGCCGCAATAGAAAGGATGTTCTTGCTTAGCCCGTCTCCAAATAGACCGTCGGCTTTCGCCTCGCCGATCTGGAACGCCAACGCTGCGCCAAGGTTGCTGATTCCACT
>NZ_CABPSP010000020.1 GCF_902459765.1 Pandoraea anapnoica
AGTGACCTGAAGTCGTGGGCAACCCATACGGGTCTTGCCGATGGTCGCAAAGCCATGGGGGTTGCCACGAGTATCGAGGCTGGCCAGCGTGTGGCGATCGATCAGAACTGGTCGGTGACGCCGCAGGCGCAACTGATGTGGTCGTCGATCGATGCTCGCGCGTTCCAGGATGCTTGGGGAAGTGACGTGAGCATGCACGGGAGCAATAGCCTGATTGGACGACTGGGGGTGGCGGCGAACTACACGAACTCGTGGAAGGACAGTCAGGGGCGCTCCATGAACGCGTCGTTCTACGGGATTTTGAACGTCTATCAGGAGATGCTCGGCGGGTCGTCGGTGAATGTGGCGGGTGTGGACTTTGACACGAGGACTGACAGAACGTGGATGGGCGCGGGCGTGGGAGGCTCGTATTCGTGGGCGGATAACAAGTACACGGTGTACGGTGAGAGTTCGGTGAACACGTCGGTCAATCACTTTGGTGGTAACTACAACGTGAAGGCCAATCTCGGATTCAGAATGAAGTTCTAACCACCAAGGGGTTGCGACCAAACAAACAGGCTCTCAGCTAACGCTGCGAGCCTGTTTGGCTATGCAGGAGGATGATCGCTGATGCGTGTATGGAACACAAATATGCAGTTAGATCGATAGCCTTCGCACGTGTGCTCTACGCCTGCAGAGCGAAATACAACTGAGAAAAAATACAACATGAAAACTCCAGACTCCGGCAAGCATGACCATGCTACGGAACGTTGGATCATGGACCAACTAAAGGTCCACATCTCTGGAGTTTGCGACTCCTGGATTCTGCATATCCTGGCATCTTGCACCGATGGGGGGATATTTGAGGCCCTTGAAGGTTCGCACGAGTTTATCGACGCGCTTCACGGGGTGAGTGACGCTGTTTGTCCGCCGAGCGTGAGGAATGATGATCGGTTTGCGAAGTACCTTGAACAGATGGTCGAGAGAGGCATACGTGAGGGCGACAGATACTACCTAATGAGTTCTCTCGCCGGACTCGATAAGAAGCTCAATCGCGATCACTTCTTTTCCATCGTGACTTGCGCTAGGCCTTCGATGCTCAATGCGGTGAAGGGTGCCCTGAGCCTGTTGGGTATTCCCGATGAACTCCTAATGATTGAGCCAATCAAGTACCAGGACTATGTGCAACGTAACGTCAATGGTCGCATAGACGACATTGCCGTCTTAGAAGCCACGCTCCAGGTGCTTGATGGAAGCAATTTTCCTTCGAAATATATCGATCAAATTCGAAGTGCTTTGGTCGAGCGACGTGACGCCTAAGGAGGGCGACCATCGACCAAAGCTGCTCGTCTTGCAACTCAACGATATGCTTCGGTGCCCGAACCGGTTCGCGAAAGCGACGCGAGAATGCGCTCACCGAATTGTGTGTGACGCTAGAGGGCTGCGCTGCAGGAATGATTGCATGCGGCGGGGACGATGTACGAGCATTAATGGTCCGCGCCTTGTGCTTACCAGACAAGAAGCCCGCTATGCGCACTAGTTCGATCTGGGCGTGGCTACCGTGCTCGGGGGGCGGCGACGATATCGCACCTTGTGCGAAAGCGCGATGAGACTCGAATTGCAGATTGTCGAGCTTGATCTGACGGTGAACCGTTATTGCGTCGTCAGCATGTTCTCCTCGATCTCATTTGTGTTAGCGCTCGTTTCCGCCACAGCGAACTCTTTTCTCGACGAGACGCGGCATCGGATTGGCGACCTTATAATCACTCCGGTCGCTGTTTCTGCCATTTTTCCTTCAAAAGTAGAGCTATCCGACGAGGACGTCATTTTCGATGAGGGAGGCATTTGATGACTATGCGCTCAAGCTCGGGATTGCGGGTACCGCAAGAATGACGTCCCAAGCGGAAGTCTACCTAAGAGATTTTCATCGGCGTCGGGCCGGAGCGACGCGCCGGGCTTTTGGCAATCAGCCTGCGTGGTCTACGGAGGCAGAATACCTATCGTCCTATCATGCATTGGTAAAGCGGGTCCCGAATGATGGGGCGTCGCGCGCTGTGCTCGATCTGGCATGTGGTGATGGGCCACTGCTGAAAATTCTGAGCGATAGGGGCCATGCAGGAACCAAGTTGATCGGTGTCGACATGAGCGATAGCGAGTTAAGCGCGGCCCGCGCAGCGTTGCCGCAGGATGTGTGGTTGATAAATGGGCGCGCACAGGAGTTGCCGCTCGATACCGGTTCAGTGGACTACGTGCTATCGCACATGGCTCTGATGTTGATGGACGACATAGTGCAGGTAATCCGTGAAATTCGCCGGGTATTGCGTAAAGGAGGTACCTTTTCAGCTGTCGTCGGGCGAACCTTTCTGACCGGGGAAGTCGGGAAAGTCTTTCTAGACATACTCAGACCGATTGCGATGGCGAACCTTGCACATTTGCCACTCGGTGATGCTCGTACACGCAGCGAAGCCGGCTGGAGTCAACTACTCCGGCACGGTTTCGCAAGTGTCGTGTTCGAAGAGATTGAAGTTGACTGGACGCCTACACCGGAGCGGTTTTGGTCGGACATGTTGGACACTTATGATACTGACAGGATGTCCGCGACCACGCGCTCACAGTTCAAGGGCGAACTATTTTCGGCGTTTGCCGCGATTCAACGTGAAGATGGAACGCTAAAAACGGGATGGGGATTACGTCTTATTCAGGCCAGCGCTGCTTAGCGGCCAGCTTCAATCAATAGAGGTTACTAACAACAATGGCCGGTTTCCCGGCCTTTGTTGTTCCAGAATGTTGCTGCGCAGGTACTGCGTGGCGGCCATCGGATGACCTTGGGGCGGTGCTAAAACGTTCGCCGTTGCACGAGAGCGGCTCGTCCTCGCCGGCGTGTAAAGGCGTGGAGAGCACATACGACGGCGACGTTGAGCCCTAGTGAAATGGCGCCTATGTTGACGCCTGCGAAAGTCCAGTTGAGTGCGACACCGGTCACAGCAAAGGCCAAACTGCATACCACGCCGGATATGAGGGCGGTGGGCAAGACCCTGATCCCGAGCAACGCGACCGCGACGGTCGGAACAAACTGAGTGGCACCTACATAGGTGATGTTGACCAATCGGATCATGACCGGCGTAGCAATCGGCAACAGTGCTACGACTACCACCAGAAACAAGGTGATGGTAAGTCGCGCCATTCTGGTCTGGCGGGCTACGGGGAGCGAAGGTACGACGTTGCGGACCACAATTGGGGCGATCGCAAGGCAGGTTCCGGCAAGGACGAACATGCTGGTCAGTGCCGTCGCAGCGGCGACGAGACCGAGCGCCCATGCGGGCAGGGTTTGCAGTGCGGTAACGAGGAATGTATCGCTTGGGGTGACTGCCAATGCCGGGCGCGACGCCGCGTAGTAAGCCGCAGCGATGAGAAATGGAAACAGTAGCATGTACAGCGGCATGAAGATGTGCGCCCGGCGCAATGCAACGGGATCTTTGGCGCTGAATATCGCTTGTGGCGCCAACGGTATTAGATACAGGCCCAACGCCTGAAAGACAATGGTGCTGATTGCGAAGTTGATTTCTTCGTCAGTTAGCGTAGCGCGAATACGTATGCCACCCGCATCGAACAGAGGACCGACGCCTCCGGCAGCGGTTACAGCAGAAATTCCCGTAGCGACAATTACTATCAGCAATAATAGGTCCTTGAGCATCGCGATACGTGACGATGAGCGCATCCCTGCAATGATGACAAACAGAAATGCGAGGGCTGTGGCGAAGGCAATAACGACGATCGGTGGGAGGTTCAACCCAAGTGCCCTTACTGCGATGATGAGACCGATGAGCTGTAGTTGTCCCCAGGGGACGAGAAACGCTATCGATCCAATGGCAACGACGAGCTCGAAGGTGCGACTCTGAAAGTAGCCCTTGATCAGGTCGGGCAGGGTGATGGCCTCGTACTGCTTGCCCATACGCCAAAGGTGCGGCAGCAGGAAGTATCCAATCGGATACGCGAGCAGAAGGTAGCCTATATACCAAACGCCGTATGCAGCGCCGTTACTGTATACGCCGGCCGAAAAACCGATGAGCGTTCCGATGCCGTAAGATTCGGCGGCGGCAAGACAGAACACGGCAATGGTCGTGAGTTGGCGCGATGCAACAAAGAAGTCGAGCGGCGATTGATTTCGTCGGCCTCGACCGGCGGCGATCGCCAGGGTCGTAGCGAAAGCAATCAAAAGTGAAAAAACGACTGGTGCCATGGTGCCGTCGATCCTTCGTTATCAAACGACGTAGAGAGGCGAGTCTAGTGATGCTTTGCGTCGAACAGACGCCAACAAGTGTATAGACACAGTGAAGTGAGCGGGATGCAACCGATCAGCCAGATGAAGATCAAGGGGACGCCGCCTATGAGCTCACCGGATTTGGCCAACCAACGCAGTGGCAGAAGTACGAGCGCGTAGGGCACGACAAAGCCGATCAGATATCGCATGCATGCCTTTCAAGAGAACGTGGATGGTGCTTGATATTTGAATCTTAAGCTAAACGAAATTGAAAAGCATAAAACGAAGAGGTTGTGTTGTTAATTGAAACAACAAAGGCCGGAATGCCGGCCTTTTTTGTAATTGCGGACGTTGACTCGGTGCGGCGCGCCGTGCCGGAGAACTTGTGATGATCGGCGTGCTACCCAATACGCGAATGTGGACCGAATTCGGTGCTACAGACATCCGATGTGCCTGCCCGGACAAGAACTTCAGCTGACGCTCACTTGAAAAGTGCAGGGTCCCATTGACTGAATTTCGCCGTGCGGAAAGACGGAATTTTCGGCGGTGCCAATGTGGAAACCCAAGACGTTCGTCCTACCACGTCCATCTCATTCCCACGTTGCCGAGAATCATTCGCTGACGGGCCCCGCCCAGATTGAAGATCGTGCCGACGTTCGCGTACATGCCAAGTCTCGCCCCCATTTTTATCCACTGGCCGAGCTCCACTTGCCCGGCAGTGGCACGTACTTGCGTCGTGATCGAGGTCCCATCAAAGCTTGCCATGTCATTGCCGCCGAAAGTACGCAGGACATTGAGCCGCAGCCAAGTTTGCGCCCGTGCCGCCCCAATCGGGTACGCGGCCGCAAGGCGTACTCCCAGGCGCGCGGCCCCGGAGTTGGAGGGTGACAGGTTCACGTCCGAAGCGCTATCGCTGAAGTTGTTGATGGATGCGTGCTGGTAGACGAGTTGGGTTTGGGGTTCAATGGTCCAGGCGGTGTTGGCCGTCGACATCGGCAGCCTCAGAGGCAGACCCGCCTCGAAGGACACCAAGGCGGTGCCGCCATGCGTCGACACCATCATGCCATCGACGGAGTTGGGTTTGGCGTCCACGCCTCCTCCCATGACCACTGCATCGGCATACCACCCTCCCGGCCCGATATGTGTCCAGTAAAGGCCTGCACTATAGGTGTCAACCGCGAGGTGCCCGACAGGGGCGCCCGCGAACCCATTCGCGAATCCTGTCACGTCGCCGGTCGCTCGAGCAATCCCGAACAACGCGCCGATATGGTCACGATGGCCGCTCTCGCGCACGTGCGTGTACAAGTCTTGCCCAACCTGGAAGCCGAACGAGTTGCCATCGAACCTTGGAGAAACGGTGCCGTCTTGCGCAAAATCGCTCTTGCCCCCCAAACACGCGCCCAGCTTGCACTCAGCGCACCCTGCCCCTCATGCAGAAGGGCCTGTTCGCCCTGCCTTTGGTGGAAGCTCTCCGCCTGAAGCAGGCCGAGCATTCGCACGACGCTAGGAATCTCCGCATAGAGAGCAACCTCTGGTCGATACAACACGGTCGGGTCGGTACCGGGCATGGGGGGATCGGGCAATTCTGGTGTCCCTTCGGCCAATGTCGGGCCAATGACAGGGGCATCTGGCCCGTTTGTGGGCGCCGGCGTCGGCGCGATTGTATTTCGCAAATACCAGTTCTGCGAAGTTCCCGGGCTCACACCGCCCTGAGCCAGGAAATACGAATATGCTCCGGCCTTGATCAGTCCCCCCTTGAGCGAAAACGCACCCGCCGTGGTCGTCGCGCCATTGATAGCCTGGATCACCTTGATACCGTCCTGCACCGTCTGGGCACCCGGCCCACCAGCATTCGTGACAGCAAGCGTGGTGGTGCCGCTCGCCGTACCGCCCTGGATCAACAACAGATCAGATGGCGCACCATCCCCGGCGAGATAACTGTTGGTGGCCAGCGTGCCTCCATTGCCGACGTAGCTCGTCACGCCGAGCGTGTTGCCGGTAGTCTTGGTGTTGCTCGATCCGACCTGGACAAGCCCGGAGTTAGTGAGTGTGCCGTTGATCGCGAACGTGCCAGCGTTCTGCCCGGTGAATGCGGTCATCGCATTAGCGACGGCTACCGTGCCGTTGTTGGTCACGTTGCCCGTGATCGTGCCATAGCCGCCGAGGGTCGCCCCGCTTGCGATGATCACGGGACCTCCTCCGGAGATCGCGGCGGAAGAATGACTTGGGTCCCCCACTGCGAGCGTACCTGCAAGTACTGTCGTGCCGCCGCTGTAGGAGCTCACACCATCAAGCTCCAGGGTGCCGCTGCCTTTCTTGGCCAAGCCACCGGGCCCCGTGATCGGCTGCGTGATCGTTGTTTTGAAGCCTTGCGTGTCGATAACTCCGCCGTTCGCCTCCAGCGTAATGAGGCGAGATCCAGCGAGGTCGAACGAAGTGCCGAACTGTAGCGCTCCACCATTGAAACTTACGCCGCCCGAGGTTGCGCCGAGCGCGGCGTCGGTGCTGAAGTTCAGGATGCCCTGTGAAATTAGCGTACCACCTGAGTAGGTGTTGCCAACAGTGGTCGATGGCGCGAGTGTGAGTGTCGCAGCACCGGACTTTTCGATGCGGCCGGAGCCGGCGATATTGCCCGTATAAGTGCCATCAGTCGTCTGGGAAAATCTCACTAGGCCGTCGTCGCTTATTGTCGGTGGCAAGTTCTGCGAGCTGCCTTGCAAGACACCCACGACGCCGACAGACATTTTGCCTGCGTACTTAGTGTTGTCGCCCGAGAGAATCAATGTGCCGCCCTGCACTTCCGTCATTGTGATGCCGCTCATTGTGTCGGATAACGTCCAGGTGCCACTGTCCTGTTTGATGAGAGTCTGGAAATTCTTGAATGCGCCGGCCGACATCGTGTCGCTTCCCAATCCGTTAAGCGTTACAAGGTTTCTCCCTCCACCGCCGTTGATTGAGCCGGAGATCGAAGATTCGGTAAACAGATGCAGTACGTCGTCGCCACCGGCGAAAACGAGATTCCCGATGACCTGTCCCTGATTAGTAAAGATCACCGCGCCATTGCCCGAACTCCCGATTACGTTGCCGGGCGCTGCTATCACGCCATCGGAGAAGTTGTTGACGTAGTTGGTTCCGACCGTGTTCTCGAACCAGATCGCTGCTGCGTGTGTTGCTTGAATGGTGCCGTGGTTATTGATCTCGACATTTGCGCCTTCTGGGTTGATCGTCTCGGCATTCCCTTGGGTGCCGTTGGACAGCACTGTTGCCCCATTGGCGACATTGACGGTGCTGTTTGCACCGACATCGATGGTGTTGGCTCCCGTGCTATACAGGCCGCTGTTCTTGACGGCGCTATTCTGGATGAGGGCACCGGAGGAAATATTGATTGTGGCATTCGCGCCGACCGAGATTGCGGAGGCATCTCCGACAATCACCCGTGCGTTTGTCCCAACATCGACCGTTGCTCCGGACGGCGTAGTGGGGCCGGTTTGGATTGTGCTCGTGTAGGGAGTGGAGACGTTTGGATCGCATAGAGTCGTCGTGCCGGACGTTGTGCAAGTTGCCTGCGCCGAATGGGACGCCAGAGACAACGACGTGATCACGCCTAGGCAGATCAGCTTGACGGGATGCGGTGCGAGCAGCGTGCTTGGAGCGACGCTGACGGGCAGCGTCGGCGCAATTCCACCGTCATGGATGCATAGCGCTCGCGCGATTGACTCGTGTTCGCGCCGGCCCTGAACCATAGCGCCAACGATACGCTTTCCTCTCAACCATTGCTGAAAACTGTGCATTCCGATCCCCCGTTACCGCACCTCGTGCGGTCAGTCCCGCGTTGTGCTTCGTCGAGTTCTTGGTGCTATCCAAATTTCGCCATGGGCCACGTCTGCATCCCCGAGGGGTGTTTCTGCTAATCCCCAGGAATCCATGTAGGAAACAGCTGTGTAGATGCGGCCTCTGTTCGAGCGTTTTCGAAACCGTCAGGTCGTCACTCTGTCTGCAGGTGTGTGCAACAACGCCCCGCAATGGCATTCCAATGTCGATTCGCAGCCCGGTCTTGCAAGTTGATGAAAACGCGTCAAGCGCTTGATCATTGTGGCAGCGTCTATATGCTGCTTCTTTGAAGAAGGCCTCATCGGCTTTTGATATTCAGGTGCAGATTTCGGAGATGTTGCGAAAGGGCTATTAATGCTGACAGTGACACGATGTCCGCCTAGCACCGTCGAGAGCGGGCAATCGGGCAGCGGGTTCCTGCAGGAGCGGGACTGAGGGGCCTTGTAGTTTTGATACGAAGGTTGCTCCGATGCTCTGGGGAGCACCACAGCCGGTGAGGTCCGCAGTAAGGCTGCGGAGCGACTTAGTCAATGGGTATCCGGGCGGGCCGCGGAGACAGGAAGAAATGCGGTGGCTCACCAAAACTCGATCGACTGAGTTCGTCATCTTCATCAGCATGAAGAGCCGTACTCGTCCGAGATGCTAGGACGATGGTTTCGCGTGCAGGATGCCGAGTTGTGGAGATGAGACCAGGCGGCCGATGTCAGCCAACATCAGTGTCCGCGCGCTTGCTCAGCTAAAGTAACCAAGCAGCAAGTCTCGATAAGCAATGCCCGAGTCGATGAACTTTTGAGGCAGGTGCAGTGCCAGCCATCCCGAGATCAACTGGTCACTCGATTGCACAAAGACTTCGGCGGCTGCTTCCGGATTTGGGTGTGTCGAGATCAATGCCACTAGTAGCGCGAGATTCACCATTTGCCTGGACTCAAGATGGCGAAGCCGCTTGGGGTCACACTCAACGATCGAAGTCCTTATTGTCATTGTTCATGGTCTGGTTCGATCCTGCAGTTGACGGCGGGGTTGATCGGTTGCGGCGTAGCCGAAACGCCCGGAATTCGGAGTGACGAAGCGAGCATAGCTTTCGATCTAGCCCACGCGGTGATTGCGGTGCATGAGCGCGATCGGGGCGGTCATGTTTTCAAAATGAGATGCTCGAAATTCAAAAGGCCTGACGATCCACGCGCCGCAACCCTGCGTTTTGACGTTCTCTCTCACGCGTACGTGAACGTCATCCGTACGGCGGCTATGTAGCAACGGGCACGCCGGGAAACGCTGGAAATTCCGTTATCCCGCATTAGCCGAAAGCTATGAGCCAAAATGGCGCGCGCTCAGTTCCATATTCCGAGGGCAGGGAGGCGCACATGGCAATTTTGTCAACTGCGTGCCCCCAAAAATGGAGAGGCTATGAACGAGTGTCTGGATAAGTAGGCAAAAAGGATGCCGTCCGCGTTAGGACGGCATCCTCAACCCACAGCGGAGGAGACATGACACGACCAACCGCGGACCGGGTCCCCCGAGCAAGACCGTGATTGGGTCAGTTTCAGAATATGCGAATGCACGCGTTCGTGGAGACTCAGCACCTTCGGCGAGATTCATTCATGCGGAAACTCAACATAAAAGGCGAACTTTGCAATGGCAACCGTAGCACTAATGCGACTTTTCGCGCGATCTCGTGTGGCTCGCGTTTTACGAGGGCGAATCTGCTCGCTGACATTTCGTCGAAAACGTCAACTGCGACGGCGTTGCCTGATGCCGTTCTGCACCTGAAACGGTGTGCGAGCAAATCACCCCGATCGCCATGGCGGGCTACGTCCGCTATTTCGTATGACCGCCCAACTTCGGGCGAATTGAAAGCGTTGTTCCTAACGGAAGTGGCGCAGGCTCTATGCGCCAAGTGGCCGAGACGCGGGGGCGGGGAGGTGCGCAGCGATACAAGCCGTGGGTGTCGGCGTCTGCGCCTTAAAGCCAAGGCTCACAGCAGTCGATTCCGGACTCGTTGTGGGATGTGCTGCATCGCAAGATAGTGCTTGCGGACGCTTCCAGTTCGCTCACTGCTGCGATCACATTCGACGATCTCACAACCAAGGCACATGAAAAACGCGCTATGGGGTGCGGCTTGAGTCATAAGGTTGTAGTTGTGTTCGGCTGCCAAAGCAACTTCATGCAATTTCCGGCAGCATATACGACCTCTCTACGCGCCCGTAGTGACGTATGATTTGTCTTAGACTCGGGGGTGCGGTGTTCGCATGATGTGCTTCGCGAGCTTCGATTGGGGAGTGTCCGAACTTGCGTCGGAAAGCCTTATAGAAGTGTTGAGGGCTCGAAAAACCACATTGATAGGCCACTTGGGATATCGGCAGGCCCTTTTGTTTTATAAGAAGCGCCAGGGCTGCATCAAGCCGGGTGTTCCGAATCACTCGGGCGATACCGTCGGCACCGTCCATTGCGCGATAAAGCCCGGTCCTAGACATATTGAACCGCGCCATAATGGTTTCAGGCGTTAGGTCAGTGCCAGCAAGTTTTTGGCGGATGTACGCGTGGATCTGGGGGCGCATTGTGTCTGCGTAAGCTGCTTCCTCCTCGGGGGACATGACCAACGCATTGCCGGTCCCCGCCTTCATAAGCCGTCCAACGACATCAAGTGCCAGGGACGCGTCTGCCGCGTTCAAATCAAGCGCCACATCCCAAAGCGTTTTCAAGTAGTCCGCGAGAAGACGGGTCGTTGGCTGCTCCCGTCGCAGGACGACACCGTTCAGATCAGACCGCCCCAATAGTCGCTCCAGGCATATGCGATCGACCACGATAGTTAGCGTGCGACCTTGGACAACCGGTGTGATACAAGCGCGGGCGATGTCTTGAATTAATAGGTCGCCGTATCGAAGCTCGATCGCAGAAGTACCGAAACGTCCCATCAAACCGTGGCCACAGATGAGTTGGAGTAACAGTACGTCGGCGTCGGCCTTTCTCGCCTTTGCTTCTGAACGGAAGAAAATTTGGTCGGAGAAGCGTGTATTAAGAAGCATTAGCTCGCCAGTCGAACGGATCCGACATTCCCCGTCCAAGGCTGAGACAGTGGAGGAGGGCGGTAGGCCAATCTCAAATAGAGGGCTCATGGCTTCGCGCCAATAGTCGACCTTATCTGCGGCATCGACGAGCGTGGTCGTCAGCACGATCTCTTTCGTCGTCATCTGTCATATCCGTCAGATTTGAATGTGCTGCGTCGTCATCGCTGCGTTATTGACTTCTATTAGGACGGCGGATGGGTGAGGCACGACGCGTTTCATGATAATGAGAACATTGTTTTCGTCAACTAGGATTGACGAGTGCCTTGACTCTTCGCCCCAAGTCATTGTTTCGGCGTTGCGTGGCACTTAGCGCATGGCGGTAAGGCCTTGGGGTGCGGGGCGATAGTAGTCATCAGGGCAGGAAGATCTCGGGACAAAAAATGAAGAGCACGTGCGAAAAAAGAATGCTCCAAAAAATTAGGCAGAAGGGGCGCATCGCGCTCCTTCTGCCTATATGCGCGCGAAACGAAACGCCTTAGCTCGGCCGCTTGCCCGATTTGCACCAGGCCTCCCACTCGTTCAATTGGTCCATTGAGACTAATGCGTCACCACCCTTCTCCCGTCGATACGCAGCAGTCCATGCCGCCACGCACGCATCTTCGGCTGAGGAGGCCTTCGGCAAGCCTGAGCTCGCAATAGTCGAGCTTCTGGCTGACGCGGTGTGGCCGACCTCGCGGTAACAGGCGTTACGCATCTCAATGATCTGAGAATCCATGATCGCCAAATTGTCCGGCATGCCGCTGTTGCGCCGGAGCATGGCCTTCTTGTTAGCAATGCAGTCATCAATGGCGGCGCTCGCATGCTCGTACGCTTGGCGGGCTTGTGATTGTTCCGTGGGGTTTGGATGGTTACCAGCGCGGCAATTGCTGCGCCACGAGTCCTTCTGCTCCTCCGTGGCTGGTGTGGTGCCGGTCAGAATCCCCTTTGCCATCTGTTTGGATGTCTGAATGCTCTGATCGGCCTCGTCCCATTCGCGAACACAGTCATCGACCGATTTCCCATCCGTGCCGACCTCTATCCCGTTGGCATACAAAGTTTCCCCTGTCAGTGAGCCAGTGGCATCCCACGACTTGAAAGGGCCATTCAAACGTCCGCCGACATAAGTCGCGCGCAGGATCATTTGTTTGCCGTCGGGCGTGTACTGTACCAATTCCCCTTCGTATTGACCGTTAACAATTGAAACGCGCTTGATGAGCTCGCCCGAGTTGGCGTCAAACCCTTCTTCAGTGCCAGAGAGCACGCCGCTCACCCACGGATATGTGTGTACAAGCTTATGGGTGCTCCATCCATAGATCTTTTGCGTGCCATTGGGCAGGCCATTGTCGAACTTGACTTCAGTTAGCGGGCCATTGCCTGGTCCGCCATTCAGCGTCAGCTTTCCGTCCAACGCCCCACGATTGAAAGACGACTCGATCATGACCGTCTCAGACTGCGGCGCCTTGCAAACGAATTTCCCATCCAACATGCCGTCGCTCACTTGAGCGTCGCACAACGAGTCAAACATGACAGACTGCGCGCCTCCCATGTTTCCGGCAAGGGTCATGCCGGTAACGCGAGCCGCTTTGACGAATCCGTCCTGCTTCAGTAGCAGGGCGTTTTCAGGAATGTTGGTGAGCTTGCCGGTGAAGGGCTTGTTAGCGCCTACAGCGTAGGCCTTTCCGTTAACGATTTCCGCGTTGCGAAAATCGAGGGTTCTGTCGGAGCAGGCGGCGAGCCATATGAACGGGAGGATACTCACCGTCGCGATGCTTAGCCGCCAAAGCCTAGCGGTCTTCGTGTTTACCTGGTCTTTAAAGTCTGTGATGGATTTCATAATTTTTGGGGGATGTTTGTTGACGTAAGAAATTCACTTGGGAACGCCTGGATAGCTAAGGTAGGAACCGATCCCGAGGCGTTTCGACTTCGGTTTGGTAGCGCCTTGAGGACGACTCGACAGTGGCGAGATGCATCGCAGGACTAATGGGATGCGTGTCGAGTCGCTCCCGCGCAAGCGCCCTGGAGGGGGGGGCTGAAGAACCCACGCAGGACAAGTTGAACTGCATCAGTGCGGCGCTCAACTTGCATCCACTGACTTCGCAGCCTTGCGCGTATATGGAACCCACGGGCATCGACATGCTGAGCTCCAAGTATCTTGAGCAGATGGACATGCGCATTGCGATACTCCTTTCCGAGACAGATCAATTGAAACGCATGGACTTCGAGATCGGGATATCGCGCACTGCGCAAAATGTGAGTGAAACTCGGTTGAATATCAACCTAATTGGTTGATTATCAACCTGTTGGGTCCTTCGAGTCAACGAGATGGTGGTCAACCATTTCGGGTGACCGGGAGGAATCATGTCGAAATCGAATTCGGATGAATTGCAGATCGCAATCGGACGCACTATTGCGCGCCAGCGTTTGGCCAGTGGCTTAACACAAGATGAGGTTGCCGAAAGGCTTGGTGTCGGTCTGGAGGCTGTATCTCGTATGGAGCGAGGAAAAGTCGTTCCGACTGTGGCTCGACTATTTGAATTGGCTGAGGTCTTTCAGTGCGATGCTGCCGATTTGCTTACGGATGCCAGTATTCGGCCGTCGGATCAAGCCAGCCATCTCAGTCGGCTGCTGTCAAAACTGACATCCTCAGATCGAGAGATGATGGTCGAGGTGATTGAGCGTCTTTCGGCGCGTCTAGCCCGGAAGCAATCGGAGCATGGGCGGCGTTAGGCGACGCCGTGAGGATTAATGGGGAGCCTCGTCGGTCGGGGAGGCTTTGTGTTGATAGCGCGGTAGTTGCTTTTGCATGAGAGTTATCGCATTGCGTCATTGCCGGTGCGGCTAGGCGCGAGATGCGGCGGTATGGTTTGCGTCATGTCGCACCCTATCGAAGACCATCGCTACCAGCGCGTCGTGAAACTTCTCGCTCAGTTGAGGAAGTCGCGCCGCATTTCGCAGCAGGAACTTGCGGACCGAATTGGTCGCTCGCAATCTTCAGTTTCCAAGGCTGAGAATGGTTTGCGGCGACTGGATCTTATTGAGTTCCTCGAATATGTGCGCGTGCCTGAAGCCGATCCGCGGGCGATTGTCGAAAGCATTTCGACAGTACCTCTCACCTCACTACGCAGCTAATCGGCGAACCTTCGCGGCAAGCGCCTCTTTCGTCGTTCCGTTCTTCCTCAATACTCACTCGGCAATAGGACGGTCGTGAGCGACCGATCCGCCGACGTGATGACCCAGACCTTGCTCTCGTCCGGCAGTGGGTAGCTTGAGAGCACGCGTCCGCCGACCTGGAGTGCTAACGTATTCAGGTCGCGATCCGCAGGGCATAGCTCCCCCCAGTCGTGATTTGCGTGACGAAAGATAAGCAGGCTCAGGGAGACGTCGGCTTGTTCTATGGCCGTCAACGCACCCGGCGTTGCCACGATTCGACCCAGCGGTAGTCGCAGATCGACGAGGTCATGAGTGGTCTTTCCTTGCATCACTGTTCCATTAAAGATTGACGGCGTGGCCTTCTCGTCGGTGCTGGTGAGGGTTGCTGCGGGTTTGTCCTGAAGCGCCCCACTTGGGGATTCGTGCAAGTTCGTGCAGTCGACGCCCAGTGCTCCGAGCTCGTGTAGGACGTCAGCATGCGAGTAGAAGGGCGGGAATCGATAGGCGGGGCCTCGGCTGAGCTCCACAATGAAATGGTCTTGCGTGTCTCGTGCGATGCGCAGAGCAACACGTCTGTGAGACGCGGGGTTCTTGATGTTTTCCATAGTGCGTGTGGTCCCGATGAGTCTGAAATGCAAAGAGCCCCGTTGGCGTTGCCAACGGGGCTCTTTGCTCTTCTGCTTGGGTACTGGGGTGCTCTAGGCGACAAGCTTCACGACTTCATTCCAGGCATCTTGCTTTATGGTGGCTCCTTGTCCAAACCACGCGGCGTCTCTCCGATGGTCAGGCGACTTTGCGCGCCGATGATGGTCGACGTACTCGGTAACGGAGTTGAGCAAACCCCACGCGGTGCCTTGAGCGGAAGGAAAGTCGGCACCCAGCCCTTGCCCTTGATAAAGGTGGGAAATCGCTTTGATTGCACGCTCGTTGACGGTGTTGGAGTCCGCGTGCGCGCGGCTAGCGGTTCCCGAGGTTCCAGTTGAATACGTCATGACCTTTCGCAAAATGGATTCCGCATCCGAGCTTGTGATCTTGCGGTTTGCGAGCGCATGCGTCTGGGAGATGAAGGTCTCCCACGACGACACGGCGATTCCCAACTGACGCTTAACTGCCTGCGCGTTGAACTGCGAGCGGTGAGGGACTTTGACCGTCCCTGTGCCGTCCTGAAGCGCGATCGCAAGCGTGTTGTTACATACCACCCGAACGGACGTGAACTGCGCGGTCGTGGCGAGTGTTCCGTCACACGCGGTCGCTAGCAGGAGGTAACCGTTGACTTCGTCACGACCCTTGAGTGCTGTCCGATGGCCTGTGCGCGCCAGTGCCCAGAACTTGCGCCCTTCCTTAAGCACGCCAGCGGTTTCAAGCTGGAAGCCGCCCACGTCAGTCAGATCCCGGTAGAACTCGAGGATCTCCTGCGGCTGAACCACCTGATAGCGCTTGGAGACGACCGCCAAAGGTGTTTTCGTATCAGACCGGTACAGCACGCGTTGCCCTTCAAATTTTCGAATTGTGGTTGTCGAGCCGTCATCATCGGCGTACCGAACGTCGGTTGTCTCAATTCGCCAGTTCATCCCGGCTTGGTCTGCCCAGACATCGAGTGGTTGATTCAGGGTCAGGCGGTTTCCTAGTCCGTGCCAGGGTTTTTCATTGACATATGCCATGGATTGCACAAGGTGCATGTGAATTCTCCGAAGGTTCGAAAGGGAATGCTGGATTTGGCGGCGCTACTCGGTGGCGCGGATTTGTGAGGAGAAGCTGAGTGTGGCGGGCTAGCGTGATGAGACGGCAAATTGATGGCCGCAATCGAGGCACTCCCGATTGCCGAGGACGTTTTCGTCCACAACATCGCCCACAACTGCGCCAGCCGCACAACCGGCAGCACCTGCGACGAGCCCGGCAACCACGGCACCGGCTACGCCCCCGACGAGTGATCCGATGGGTCCCCCCACCAGTCCGACCGTCGCACCTACCTCCGCTCCGGAGAGGGTTGTCGCTATTCCGCTCGCCGCGCCGGCAACCGCACCGATTGCGCTTCCCGCTTTTCGCCCGACATTTCGATGAGCGACGCGCTCGGAGCGACATCGCGGGCAGTAGGGCTTATTCTTGGCCCCCGGTTCCTGTTTGTGCCGCTCGGGCTCATGACCAAAGTGGTGCCCTGATGCATGAGACGACGTGCTCCGGGGGTGTTCACATGAGAGCGCTTGCGTTGAGCCCTTCTTGTCGGGCCGAAATTGCGCGATTATTGCCACCAGTGTGCGGCGAGTCGCGACGGAGAGGCTTGCAATCCTTGGGCCGTTCGTTCGACGGAGCGGTCTGAATTGCAGCCAGGCGAAGAGGAGCGTGGCGGCCATGGTCATAAATGAGGGGGAAGTTTTGATGCTCAGCTCGTTCATAAGTGCTTCCGTTGTGCGTTCATGCTCGATTGCATGGACGAAGACGGACATCTGTCCTATCTCGAGTTGGTGATATGTGGCTGAAAATTTCTGGAATTCGCCCGAAGGCATGTTGCAACGGCCGAAGAGCGCGGAAGCGGGTTCGATTGTCAGGCGCGATACCTTGAAAATTCCCACAAACCGGGCAGTTTCCGCCGCCAGGGTGTGAGATGGCACGCTGCGGAGCAGTCATTTGCAGGTTGCAACGCTGAACACTTGGCCTGTGCCATGCCGCCCGCCGCAAGAGCTGCTTCAGGTGCGAAGGCCTGCGGTCGAGCCGAAACTCGTGTGGCAAGTGACTTTCGAGCTCCCGCCGATCACAGCAATCAGTAGTCGCAAGCGGTCGTTACTACGGTACATCGTGGACTTTGTCGGTTAGTGCCCATATGCGACGGAAATGGGTGATGCTAATGGTGCGGTGTAATAACGAGTCGACTTATGCGGCAACTGAAGCTTGCGCGGAACGTGACGGTTACTGAGGTGAGGAAGTGAAAGATCTCATTTTGGATTGCATGGACAAGGGCGAGTGGTACAGCAGGCCGGTATTAGCGAATATCTGCGGCATTTCCCGTCGGTGCGTTGATCTGGTCGTTGAGGAACTCATGGATGATGGCCTACTCGTCGAGCGTAAGGTCTCGCGTGCATATGAGTATCAGCTTGCCGTGACTCGGGCCAGATTGCAGCCGGTAGCGGTCCCGGGTCATGCCGACATTGCCGAGCCAACGAGAAGCGAAACAACGGTCGACCTAGCAATAGCGGGACCAATCCATTCTCCGGCGTGGAATCCGATGACGGGGTATGGTGAGGAGCTCAGCCTGCATCAGCAATTGTGCGAAGAGGCGAGGTGAACGGGGATTGGCCGGCCGGGCCAGCTTTGCACGCGGTCGCCACGGCTACGGGAGGGCGTGATCGGTTGGCTCGACGCGCTGGTTGTAACCTATAACGTAGCGACGCTAAGCTTGATTGCTCGCCAAGGCCGAAATGATCCCGAGCCATTGAGTGATCTCGAGTGTGCGCCTACCAATACGAACCCTCTCATTCCGCTGGTATTGCTGCGCGGAGCCATCGTAGTCCTCGGTGAGAACTACTGAGACGTCGAAGTAAGTGTGATTTTACGGAAATTTCACAAGGCTTATCAGGATATGCTCGGAGGGTCGTCGGTGAGTGTGGCGGGTGTGAACTTTGACACGAGGACCGATAGGACGTGGATGGGAGCCGGTGTGGGTGGCTCATATTCGTGGGCGGATAACAAGTACACGGAGTATGGCGAGCGCTCGGTGAGCGCGTCGGTCAATCACTTCGATGGGAACTACAACGCGAAGGCCAATCTCGGCTTCAGAATGAAGTTCTAATTCCCGAAGGATTGCGACAAGACAATCAGGTCCGCGACCATTGCGCCAACGTCAAACCACCGTTCTCCGCCCCACCTACAGATGAAGGAACTAACTACCATGTCATCCGTTCGGGCCCAACTAGATCGAATTCGCGTCTGGGTTCGGCACCACGCCGACCACTTCAGGCGAACAGACTTTTGGCCAGGCTGGGAGTTAAAACAAGCCGCGATTGTCCTCGCGGCTTGGGCGCTTCCCGCGATAGCTGGAGTCATCGCAACGGACTGGCTCAGTAGCCACCTGTCAGTCAAATATCTGCAGATGTCAGTGCAGGAAGGCATTGGGCCACATATCTGGAATGTCTTCGCTGTTCTTGGGATAATTTTTGCCGCTTTGTTGATAGCGGCCCCTCGTCAAAAATGGCTCGCGATCGCTGCATATCAGGTATTGCAGAACACATATGCCCTCGGCGCGTTGATGTTTGGGCTTTTGCTCGGCCAATGGATTTGCGTCACGGCTCCTGAAAACGACATTTTTCTTATCACGGCAACGAGCCTGGTGTTCGTCTTTGCGTTTTGCCTAAATTTCTCTATTTGGTACGTGGCGTTTCTCGTGTCGCCAGCCCGCTTGGATGCTGGCTTCAGGCATTCCATCGCTCAGATGAAGCCGCAGCTCCGCCTGCCGTCGCCTTCTTAATCTTGCTAATCGCGATGACTTCACTTTGCGTGCATCTGGATAAATAACTTGACCAGAACTCCGTCCGACGTTTTTTCAGAGGCTGTGGACTCATGCAGCGGCTTTGACGTGTTCTCCAACAACGTGCCGATACCGTTTGGCGTGTAACCACGGCGTGTAACAAGTGCGACGGGGGCGGTAGAACGCTGACGAATATGGCCGACGCTACAGGACGAGAATCGTGAGTAGTCGGCTGCCCGGACTTCCTCGGAATTCGAGGTTAGTTGCGCTAGGCTGGGATGTAACGTGTACCGTACTGACCTCCCCCCGAAAAACCGTAGCACCGAAAACTGGAGATTTCTGGCAAATTTGAAGCCCTGACGGGCGGGAGGTTTGCATGAAGAAATCGAAGTACACAGAAGAGCAGATCGCGTTTGCGCTGAAACAGGCCGAACTGGGTACGACGGTGGCGGAAGTTTGCCGGAAGATGGGTATTTCGGAGGCCACGTTCTACAACTGGAAGAAGAAGTACGGCGGTCTCGGCGTTTCGGAGCTGCGCCGGCTCAAGCAGTTGGAAGAGGAAAACGCCAGACTCAAGCGCATGGTGGCGGACCTAAGCCTGGACAAGCAAATGCTGCAGGAGGTGGTGCAAAAAAGCTGTGAAGCCGGCCCGCAAGCGCGAGCTGGCTGACTTCTTGATGCAGGCGTATCGGGTGAGCATCCGACGAGCAACGGCAGTGTTGCAACTGCGTCAGGCCACGTATTTTTATCGACCTCATCCCCGCGATGACCGTGCTGAGCGGCGGCGTATCCGGGAGATCGCCGAAACGCGAATACGTTATGGTGCCGAACGCATTCATGTTCTGCTACGACGCGAGGGCTGGCTGATAAATCACAAGAAGACGTACCGGATCTACTGTGAGGAGGGGCTGAATCTTCGGCGTAAGCGGCCTCGGCCTCGGTGTCGTGTCGCTGCCGCACACCGCATGGAGCGACCCGAAATCTCTACGGTGAATGCCTGCTGGAGCATGGATTTCGTGGCCGATCAGCTGTTCAACGGACAGAAAATCCGGGCCTTAACTGTGGTCGATAACTTTAGTCGGGAGAGCTTGGCGATCACCGTCGATTACGCCTTGAGGGCGGCCGATGTGGTGGCAACGATGGGGCCTGAAAGCGCTGCGAGGCGCCCCGAAACGGATACAGGTCGACAATGGGAGCGAATTTATTTCTCATGCGCTGGATCACTGGGCGTATGAAAATGGCGTAACCTTGGACTTCTCCCGTCCGGGCAAACCCACGGACAATCCGTTCATCGAGTCGTTTAACGGCAGTTTTCGGGATGAATGTCTGAATGTGCATTGGTTTCTGTCATTGGACGATGCCCGAGAAAAGATCGAAGGCTGGCGACAGGATTACAACGACTTCAGGCCGCATAGCTCACTAGGCGATCTGACTCCGGGTGAGTTCCGACTTGCCCACCTTGACGCCGGAGATCTCTAGGCCAAGGTGCTCAGTTATCCGGGGGGGAGGTCACTACGTGATTGGACTCTAAATCGTCGCGCTACTCAAATCGGGGGTGACGTCGCTCCGTCGTGCTCTCCAATTCTTGCAATGCAAACGAATGGACGTGAACGACATTGCCTGCGAGAGGGAAAATGGCCAGTGCTTGCGTTCGCAGTTGCACTTCACTGAACAGCCATTCTTTTCGTGCCATCCGTCCGCCGTAGATTGCAACCGATGCCGTCTGTTCATTCTTCCATGCGATCTCGAATGACCGTCCGCCAACTAACTCTACAACCAGCGACTCCGCGACTATCGCCACGTAACGATCATTGTCATCCACGGCGTAGACATTCGCCGAGGCCAAGCTCAGTTCGCCAGCGGGACGTGGCTGGACCGTGACCAGATTACTGGCACACGGCACAATCGATAGCCCGTATGGGCGAACGGGTCTCTCTCTTTCGGATGCTTCATCGCGTGGCACTCGGCCGCCCCACACCTGGATGGACGGCGGTCGAGGATCGTCCGCATGTTGCCGCCACGTGAACTCAAGCGATTGGCCATTGGAAAACTCGATGAGCAGTGAAGCTGCAGGCACTCGCGAGAGTTGTCCACGGACATCCACCGCCAGTACATTGACCGAATTGTCATCTGTCATTGTGAAACACTCCATAGTGGATCAGGCGATTAACTCGACAGTCGCTCGCTCCAGCATAGCGGTATACCTTGTCCCATATCCTTACGCGCCTAGGATGTATCATTGAGACGATGGAATTTTCTCGGCACACGGGGAGATTGCTTCTCGTCCCTTCAGCGCGCGTAGTTGCTTCCAACTCGAGCGGGGGCATGCTTGGGGCTTCTCTTCTGGCATACACCATACCCGAAACGTACTGACACGTTTCTCGGCCAAACACTGATCGAATTTCTCAATACCCAAATATCTGGGTGGCAACACAGCAAGGCAATTTCCAGTGGCCGTCGCCAGTAATATCAGAACAGGAACATGTGAACGCACTCGGTTGATTGCGCACAACATTAAGTACCGATTCACGGCAAGCATCTCACGACCTCCCCAACAAAAATCAAAAAAACGAGCCCTCGGAAATAGCGTTACCGACGCCATCGGAGGACTCGACGCCGCGTATAGCACCGTCGAAGGTTTCGTATTCACTATTTCCATGAACGACAGCATATAGGGTATGGCAAGCAGTCTCCAGGCCACTCGAGCTCTAGCGAATCGTGTTGATGTTCTAGACTAATTTTTTCGTTATCCACATTTTCGGTGGACAAGGCTGTGCATAAGTCATGCGAAGGCCGAGAAATAGGTGCTGCCAATCCGCTGCTCGTGAATTGAGCAGACGCGGATAAAGATAGGGGCGACATTGCGGGCGAGAGTGTTGGGCTTTTGAAAATGCGGCGTCTGCGTTTGAGTTTCGGTGCGGCATTTACGTTGAGGAGGCGTTGGGATGTCGACAGCGTAGAGCCAGCACTAGAATCGGCGCTAATCGACTGGTGAGAACTCGTTCACGTTCTCAGGCGCTGCGTCGAAATACGAACTCAGGGCGTCGAGCTGATGTGCCGTGTTGGGACTTGTCAGGATAGTCCCGCCTGGCTGCCAATGGCTGGGCTGACCCCGCTCTCCGGAGACGCGGTATGCGCCGACTGGTGGAACTTGTCATTTACGGCTCAGTGATTTATGCCCTGGTCCGGGTTGAGATACGCATTCTCGGTGAGAGTTCACCGCATTCTCCCATCGCCATGCCGACATTGGTGGCAAGTATCGCAAATGACTTTTTCCTCGCGCTCACAGTGCTCGGTGTGATAGTCGCTGTGGGACATTGGCTACGCGCCACGCTCAAGCGAAGGTACCGATCGACGTCTGAACAGGGACGGATACTGAGCGCGCATTCGCAAGTGCCCATTTCGGACGAGCACCAAGGCTCTTTGAGGACCGAAGAAATACAGGATGCCTGAGGCAGGCGTGCCCAGATGACGGCTCCTGTCCGACCACCACTTCCGTAGTATTCAATTCTGATTTTCGTAATGCTGTTCAAACGAGGGCATCCCTCGAGACAGGAGCGACAAATGTGTCAAGCATGCGTAGGTAATTTCTTTGGTCGGCTGGGCGCGCTCAGCGGTCTCAAATCTTCAAACTCCTTCTCGCGCCGCCGGTTTCTCGCTACCGCAGCGGGCGCCGGGCTGATCTTACCCTCTATGGCATCAGCTTACGCAAAGGGGAGTGGGGGTGGGGGAAGTGCTGTACAGATTGATTACATTTTCCGCGGCGGGCCGATCATACCGTTGGCGAGCAAGTCGACTGCGGACGGCCCTTTCCACGATTGGGCGGTTGCCGTAAAGGGAGAACGTATTGTGGCCGCAGGGCCTGAGAGCGAAATCATGGCGCAGAAGTCCGCCTCGACCCAAGTGATTGATTTGGCCGGGCGCTCACTTCTTCCTGGCTTCATCGACCCTCATCAACACACCGTTACCGGCGCGCTTATTAAGTCTGTCTTCACGTACTGCGGATATAGTCCGATGAAGCCGGAAGCTCCCAAGGGCTATCCGAATCGAAAGGCGGTCATCGATCTCATTGCGAAGCAGGCCAGTCAAACGCCTCCGGGGCAGTGGCTCCTCTTCTATGCTTACGACAACCTATTGCAGGGCGATGGAATGCATGGGGGAGGGGGCGATTTTTGGATGCCTGATCTGGATGCCATTTCCACTCAGCACCCGATTCTCGTCTATTACATCAACATGCATACCGCCGCGGGAAATAGTACGGCCTTCAAAGCGGCGGGCATCAGCACAAACACCGATGCTGGTGACCTGAACAAAAAGCTCATGGCGAATGGCGGGGGGCACTTCGGCCAAAACCCGAACGGTACGCCAAATGGGGTCATTTATGAAATGCCGGCGCTTGCGATGTTCAGCTCCGCAATTCCTCCGGAAAAGTTGACGCCGGAGAACGCGGGCGCGGCGGTCGCTGCCTGGCTTGCAACAAATGCGTCGTACGGCAACACGTGCATCCACGAGGCCGGACTTCTTTTGCCAGGCGCCGGCGGAGACAACTTGATTGGCGACTACATGGCCGTGGCGAACGAGGCGTCGTGCCGGGCGTCGGTTAGCCTGATGGTCGATTCGCCGGAGAGTCTTAAGGCTGCCGAGCCGTACAAAAAGTTTGGCTACGGTGCAAAGGCCACGCGTATTCCGAACACGCAATTTTCGATCTATGGCATGAAGGTGGTTGGTGATGGATCGAATCAAACGAGAACAGCTGCACAGCGAGCTCCATATCTCGATGGGACGAATGGCACCCCCAATTACACACCGGAAGCGCTTAAGGAGTTGGTAGCATCAGTCAAAGCTGCGGGATGGCCGCTGTTGATTCACTGTAACGGCAGCCAGACCATCGACAATGCACTTGATGCCATTGAGGCTTCATATGGCGCGCATCCTTCCTCGGGTGTCAATCGTATTGAGCACTGCACCATGGTGACATCCGATCAGCTTGATCGGATGGCGCGACTCGGTGTACAACCCAGTTTTCTGATGAACCATGTCTACTTCTACGGTGCGGCCTATCGTGACCAACTGTTTGGGCCTCGGCGTACTGTAGACATGGATCCCGCTGGCGGCTGTGTGAGTCGAAACCTACCGTTCACGCTCCATACGGACGCTCCGTGCTCGAACCTTGGAACGCTCCAGCTTGTGCAGACGGCTGTGACCCGTCAGTGCAATATTGACAGCTCGGTTATCGGGAAAGCGCAAGCCGTCTCGCTGACCAATGCACTTCGAGCGGTTACGAATTTTGCGGCAGGGCAGATTGGCATGGCAGATGAGCTCGGATCGATTGAGGCGGGCAAGCTTGCCGACTTTGCGATTCTCGAGAGCGACCCGTACGCGGTTGATCCTACCAAACTCATGGACATCAACGTGAGCGAAACGTGGGTTGGCGGCCAGAAGAAATTTGCTGCTTAACGGATGGCCGCTTCGCCTGACGCATAAGCGGTCGGTCCCCTTCGTGCTTGCCCTAGTCAAGAGGGCGCGGAGGGGATCGCGCCGCATTCATTTTAGCGATCGATGAGGTCCACACGTATATAGGTGGAGGGAAACGCAATGGAAATTTTGCGATACGTTGGCGGTAGCGTTCTTGCCGTGTCATTGATGATACTTTCGGCAGCGGCGTCCGCCAGTGAGTGCCATCTCGCCCGGACATATCGGAAGACCGAAGACTCGGCAAAAATTGTCAAGCAAGCGCGTCGCGCGAACGCTGAGCGGAATTGCCTGAATGCTGCGAGCAATGCGACTCCCAGCGGTAACCTTGCAGCCAAAACATCTCGTACCAACGAGAAAAAGCGCTGAGTGAGGTATTAGCGTCTCGGTACACTTTTACCTCATAGTCCCCCCGCCCCCCTCATTTCCAAGGGGAGTCTGAATGCACGTCCGAAAGTTGTGTTCGATCCTCTCTTCGCTGTCGCAGCGGTCTGTCAAGCGCCGCATGGCTTGGCGTCGCCGAACGCCGAATGATGTAACCAGTACCGAAAACCCTCATCATCGGGAGCAGATGTACGGAGACGATATTGGCCCGCGCAGAGGGAGAAGGTCACCATAAGGACGGTGCGAACTCACTGGCTGTGGCTTTCTCGTAGTTGACAAATGCGTGCGTGGCATTGTTCCGCGCGAGAACTTTTCCTCAATTTCTGTCGCCTGCTTGGTCCGCTACAGTGCTACTGACTGGGGATTATTTCGAAACGTGAGGGTGGCGATTGAGTTTCCATTGCACGTCAGCGGCGTTTTTGGAATTCGATTGTATGGTCGGAAGCGCTGGGCCTACTCTGAGAGTGCCCAAGTGCCAGTTCCATCCCAAAAGGAGGGGGGGCAGCGCTGGTCGACCTTATTTCTTTTCGTCGATTGCCGTGTATGTTTTACCAGTCGTCGTCTCGCTCAGACGCAGCGGAATCTTTCCCTCTGTGAGTAGATTTTCCCTTTCGCTGAGTGCCCGCGCTTTGACGTTGGTTGTCTGGCGGGGCGACGCTCGCAACTTGTTGGCGCAATTCAAGGTTACCGTCAACTAGCTCGTCGGGCGAGATCTTCATGTTTTCAAGATGCCCGTACGATAATGTTTGTGCCACCCTGTCAACGACGACGGTACAGCACTCTTGCTCTGTACGCCCGAGCATACGTCCGGTCTGAGGATCTTTGATGGCCTTGCCCAGGGAGACGACTTGGTAAGAGGCCCCGACTTTGACCGACTGCCCTCCCTGACTGAGCACAACGTTTATGCCATCGCGCGACGCGATGCTCACCGGAAAGAGCTGAACCAGAATACTAGAGACGACTTTCGACGCGATTGAATTCTCGATCGAGCTCGTGCGCCCATCCGCGAGTTTGGAATTTTGATCAACGGGCGTCGTGTCGCTAAGCAGCACTTCGGATGTCGTGACATTGACCAACTGCTGAGAAATCGACCATTCTCCTCGGCCCCTGACTGCGCTTCCTTCGTCTAAAGCGTTGGTCGGCGAAAGCGCATTCAAGCGGCCAACCCACACAAGATCTGCGCCAACTCCCTGACCAAGCTTTGAAAACTGGTCAGGCGAAGCTTGGCCGTTAGCGATCCGCTCCAACTCCGCGTCAATTTCGGGGGTGGCACCGTGCTCAAGAACGATGAACCGGCCGCTCTGCGTCAGTGCGTCGGTGATACGTTGGCGAACCAATGTCGCTTCTCGATTCAGTGCCGGTGTGACATTGCCGCTGATTCGGATGGGAGCCACGATAATTCGTGGGCGGCCTTCACTATCCGGACCTTTGAATTTTGCGACGTTAGCCTCAATGACGGCGTGTATTGAGCTGTCTGAGGACGACTCGCGTCGGAGTTCGGTCACCCGAAAATCTGATATCGCCCCCCGACTTTCCTGTTGCACCAACTCGGCGAACCCACTCGACTGCAAATCTACCATCGACCTTCCAGTCGAGACAGTTAGAGCGGCCCTAAATTGAGAAGATGCGAGATCCAGCGTCGTGCCGTTCACCTGCATAATGGCTTGTCGTAACGCTTGACTCAGCGCCTCATCTGGGCTCGCCCCTATACCTTCGGCGCGAACGTGAACGTGTGTTACGGTGCCTATGTTTGTTGCGGGAGCGGACGAATCACTTTGCGAAGTCGAACCAGATGCGGGCGCTGGCACGATAGCCGACACCGTGACCTCCTCGCTGTGGTGGTTGAGTTTGTCACAGCCTGCTAGCGTTACAAGCTGCATTCCGACCGCCAATGCGACGGCAGTAGAACGCCAGGATCCTTGTGAAATCATCGACATGCCCGCGCCCGCGCTCATTAGAACTTTGCCGACAGTGCTGCTGTTGCGTCCTTCGGCACCGGAATATCCTGGCTGGTGGCGAATGCCGCCGCCGTCTTCAGTGTCGATCCCAGATTGCTCACTTGTTTCGGGGTCTCTGACACGATGTATGTGCCGGTTGAAAGCTTTTTCGTCACAGCCATCTTATCCATGACGGACGAGCTCTCGAGTTGCGCCTTAGCTTCATTCGAGAAATCGGTGATCTTGCCATGCAGGCCCGCGTATCGAAGAATTCCGCTACCCAGATGTTGCATCCCCTCGGAATAGGCCTTCTTGCTTGACGCATCCATCTGAAGATTGCCGGCCTTGAACTGTTCCTGCAAGGCGATCGACGTATCGCTCATCATCTTGTCGGAATCCTGCAGACTGTCTTTCGTGGCACCGCTGCCGAGGGATTCAGCGGTGGCCTTCGCCTTGGCGGAGAGCTCCTTCAGTCCGACGGCGTCAGCCAGATACGATTGTGCAATGAGGACCTCACGGCCGGCATCAGCATAACTCGAGACAAGAGCGGCTTGCGCCCCGCTTGCGTCGGCAGCGGGCGCACTATTCTGCGTGCCGGTTGTCTTCCCCGAAAATGACGGGAACGCGTGAGCACCGTTCACGAGAAGCATTGCAACAGCAGCCGAGGCGAGGGTTTTCTTGAGCATAAATTTTCCAAGGAAATGATGAGGGAATTGCACGACCGCCCATTGGTTAACCTAAGCGCTTGAAGCGGTCGAAGTTGGCAACTAGCGAACTTGCGCGTTGTTCATTTGTGCCATTAGTTCGCGTGCGGCGGAATCGGCGGCCTTCTTCAAGGCATTGGTCCGCGCTACGCTGGTGTCCGGCCCGGTCCCTGAAAACTGAACAGGGCCCACTGCGGATACAGTTCTTGGGAAATCAGAGGTGACGTCGACCAATTTTGCAGTCACGCTCACGTAGACGCGGGCGAGACCGGTTACGTCGTCTGTGTCTTGCATTCCCACGTCGAGCGTGCCTAAAGCGAGGTACGGAACGTGAGCCGTCCTCAATCCCAGAACGGCTTCTCGCATCGTCGACGGCTGAATGTCGTCGCCATTCTGGTAATCCTTCGCCAAGGCGCTCATACGAAGGTGTCCGCCGGAGGACGGTTCAACATATTCAGCATCGACCACTTGAAATCCCGACTGGGCGAAGACGCCGGTAACGATGGTGCTCAGATTGCCCGATGGCAAAATGCTCCAGGACACCTGATCGGCCTTTCGAGTTCGGCTGCCGCCGCTTTCAATCGATACGGAAGCGTTCCCGGAATATCCGCTTCGAGTCGACTTTTCGCTTGCATGCTCCTTGATGTCGGCGCGCTTATAGACTCGATCGTCGTACGATTTCACCGACGCCTGTTGCCGTGCGACGAAGAGAAACGTGAGAGGGGAATGAGGCGAATTGGTCGCCATGCTTCCCGTGGGTGACGTTCCCTTTATTGCGTTGCGCAGTTTCGCTACGTTGATGTCGACTCGGACAACGGCTGAGTACATGTGCGCATCTGTCTTGTCTGATTCGCTAACGAGTGTTGAACCCAAGATGAACTTGTCGAGGTTCTCGGACACCTTTGCTTCAATCGCGTCGAAATTCTCGGATTGCGATTCTCCATTTTCGGCATAGTAGCGCTCGATCGCATTGATCTGCGCATCGTGGAATGCCTTGGTCTTCACGTCTGAGTTCGCGCCGCTGGAAAATAGCGAACCGTCGTACTTGACGCTGGCCATTCCTTTGCTAGTGACGACTTGTGCTGACGCCGCAACGCTGACAAACATCAGCGTTGATAACATACGACGAGCTATTTGCATGACTTCAAGACTCCTCGGGTATTGTCAATCTGATTCTTGATGTGCTCGCCGGAGGCCGCCGCAGACAACCAATCGCTGTTGTCGCCTGCCAGGGCGCTCGCCAACTTGTCAAACAGCCCGCGCGCTGACTCGGCGTAGGCGGGAAGGTCGTCGACTTGCGACTGTGTAACCGGGACGTTCTTTACCTCGCCGTTCTTGAAGTCCGCATCAAGGTAGGTTGTCCCGGACATGAGCTCCGCGAGCTTGATGTGGCTGTAAGTCGCGTAGATGTAGCTGCTTCCCGCGCTACTGCTTCCGTAGTCGACCCGTTTGAAGCCTTTCAAATCAATGTCGACCGAGTAATCGGGTGCCGGCAGCTTCAAATTGAAAATGTCACCATCGGAAAAGCGCATTGCCATCGCATTCCCGATGGCGTATCCGGCCGAGTACGGCAGCATCGGCACTTGGCTCTTATTCAGCATGGCTTCGCTCATCATGTCGGCCAGCCAAGCCTGCGCGGCACCGGGGGCTTGAAGCGCAGACGGGAGATGTGCCAGTGCAGCGTCAGGGATGCCGACGTGGGCCACTTGCAAGTACTTCGACCCCGAATCCGGTAGGGCTGCCTTAGACATCACTTCCGCGTAGCGAGAAAATAGGCCGGGTTTTCCCGTGTCGCCTAAGAGCAAGCGAAGAACGCGATCGCGTGACTCCTGCTTAGTTGGGACGTGATCCATCACATCCAAGTAGGTTGCGGCCAACGGATATGCACGAACGATCTTCATTGCCCGGAAATCAAAGACCAGTGCTTGAGCGCGAAGACCGACAAGCACTTTGTGCATGTCACCAAAGCGCTCATCCGAGATCGTCTCGTTGGTGATGACCAATGCGGTAGCTAACGCTTGGTCCGATCCGTTAAGTGACGCCATCCCCGCATACTGCATAGCGAAATTCTGAGGGGGATGGGCCTTCAGTTCGGCGATGATGGTCTTTCCTGCCGGATTTCCTGACTCGCGTAGCGAAGCGTCAAGCGATCTGGTGACGGGGTAGCGGGCGTCAATCTGTGCTGCGTCGCCCGCATACGCTAAACCGGCGAAAGCGACAGTTTGGTCTGCATGAGCGGCAGTTCCGATGAGGAGTGCCATTGACAAGGCAAGCCCTCTCAGAGCGGGAATGCAGGACTTGCAGCCTGACTCACGGTTGATGCTTCGAGGCTCAAACGCTTCCATTGTTGGTGCAGAGGAGCAAAGCGAGAAAATCTAACAACGTTTCCGCTGCGATCACATGAGGTTTGCCGCATATGCCGGCCTGGGAGCCGGTAGTTCCGGAGCCGTCACACGCAGGATGGACAACAATCACGGGCTAGCGACTGGCGTTGTAATTCTGCTGGTGGTGTCGAAAAGCTTGTCTTTTTCTTCCGGTGCGGAAGATGCACGCTAATCGGCCCCACGCCACATGGCAGTCATTCCGGTAGCGCCTATGGCCCAACAATGACTCGGATGGCACCTGGGTTGTCCCCGCCTTTCCCGTCGGCCGAGTCACATTCGTCGCCACCGCACGTGGCGAGGAAGTGGACATTTCTCGCACCGCCGGAGACTTGTGTCCACCATAGCCCGTCGTGCCGCGTTCGCTTGAAGGAAGGGTTTACAAACCTTTCATCAGCCTCGAACTCCCCGCGCCACTCGACGCCTTTTGTCGCGGACGTACAATCGTCGAATAGGCTACCGCTATCTCGTAATTCGATGGGGGAAGAAGACTCCCCTGGCATGACCCGTATTGTCTCCGGACCGTGCTCATGCATGCACTCGTCTCCGGCATAGGTCAACGTCAATTCACTTTTCGTTATGTTCGTGAATGTCACATGGTAGGCATGCTCTGCGTGCGCAGTTGAAAGGCTCGCGAATGCCGCAAGCGCGAGCGCGCAACGAACGATGACAATGGTTCTCAAAGCAATTTCCGATAAAAGAAGGCGTTTCAGGAGTTCGTGGATAGCGCTTGACGAAAACGCTAGGGCGAGTCGACCCGAGGAATTGGTGGCAGAGTGCCTGAGCGTTTTGGGGCACACGCTCAGGCGCACTTCGCTTCTGTTCCAATATCCTCCGGCGCAGATATGGCAGACGATGCGCCAACACTTGGGCGCGCCTAGGTTCACGGTGCCACAACTGTATTGTGGTTTGCGCCATCCGACGCAATGCTCGCTGCCAACGCGGTTAGGTTTTGCGGTACAACCCGAATAAAGCCTCCGCGCGGGCTATCGATGTCGGCGATGAGCGAAATTGACAGCGAAGCGCTAAGGGGCAAGATCAGCAGACTCAGGTTTCTTTTGAGAGCTCCGCGAGACATGTAGCCCTGCATGACACTCGATAGGAGGGCGATTATCAGTAGCAGCGCCCAGACGCCAGCAGGAATGCGATTTCGCCACGCGGCTTGCGTGTAGCCCTGAGTATTGAGCACCTCATTAACACTCGCAATAACTAGCGCCATGACCGGATCCGAGCGCTTCTGCCCGATTGGCGAGACTGCGCGCCATAGTTGATCTTGTAGCGTGACAGTCTCGTGCGCGACGGCGCGGAGCCCGGCCTCGTCAGACGCTCCGTAATCGCGGATTCGTAAGTCCAAGTACGCAAGAAGAGTTGCCTTTATTGAGGCGCTGACCTCGCCATCAAGCAGGTCGGCGCGCAGATATGCCGTACTGATTGCGCTCGCTTCCTCTTGCTCGTCGTGCTTTCGATTGTCGTATCGGGACACAAACATCGACAGCGTAAACCCAACCAAAAGTCCGAACAATGTTAGCGTCGCAGCATGGATCACATTGAAGTTCTCTCTTGCCGGCGCATCAAGTGGTGCTTTCTCGCGAAGCAAAAATGCCCCGACCATTGTGGCGATCACCATCGAAAAAAACAAAATCAGAAATAGCGTGGCGGGATGACTAACGATTCTTAACGAAATTGACATGTCGAATCAGGCGCGAACGCGCAAAGTAATTCTCAAGCCCTCGACAAGGACGATCATCCGAGGCCTCCGCGACATCTGCGCCACTGCTTCGCCTCCAACTGATGCCACATGTGCGCCCGGTTCTGTTCGTCGACAGACATGCTTCGCACCGAGTGATGTACACGAAGGGCTGAGGAGGAAGCGCATCGTTTCCGATCCGATGATTCGGTGCACTCTCTCGAATGACGTAGCTATTGGCTTAGCGCATGGACGATTGCTCCGCGTGACACGAGTTTGCGAATCCAAAATATCCCGTTGAGTGGTCGAATGTCGTAGCTGCAGCAACTTTGCGCTACTGGCGCCGCACGTCGTACGCCATAGGTTCATCCCGAGTTAAGCAATCGAGGGCGCGTTGAAGATGAACGTCTGTTAGCGCTCGTCGTTTGCCCCACTTGTCATTGCCTGTCGGAGGATTGGGGGATTCGAACTCATGCGTCGCACACACGCTAGCAAATCTCGATGGCGCCAGGCTTTGAACTTCAGGCAGGTTCATTTGATTCTGCGATGGAAATTGAGATTTTCCGCGGTGCTTACTGACAGTTCGGTCCCGTGACGCTTGCGCAATCATTTGTAAAATTTGCTGCGATGCAAAATACCTTCGAGACGCGTATGCTTGCGACCTTCGTTGACGCCGCCGCGCATGGCGTCCCCTCCCTCAAGCATTAATTTGTCTTGAGTTGCGCTTCGCCATCCGTGGGCGTGCTGAGTCTGGTTCGCCGCACACTGCGCGGATGTCGTGCAACAGCGCCTGGTTTTTGTTGCAGCACATCAGATCTCTCTATGTTCCCCATCCTGTCGCTTCTCATCTGGCTTCCCATCTTGGCCGGCGCACTCGTCATGCTGCTGGGCCAGGATCGTCACCCCAATGTCGTGCGTTGGACATCGCTGATTGCCGCGGTGATCTCTGCGGCGCCTATCGTGCCGTTGGTGCATGGCTTTCGTACCAGTGTGACGAGTCTTCAGTTTGTCGAGCGCTTTCGCTGGATCACGTCGTTCGATGCGTCGTGGCATGTCGGTATCGACGGCATCTCGCTCTGGCTGGTGGCATTGACCGGTGTCACGACGGTGATCGTGGTGTTGGCGTCGTGGCGTGCGGTGACGACGCGCATGAGCGCGTACTTCGGTAGCTTCCTCGTGCTCTCGGGGCTGATGCAGGGCGTGTTCACCGCGCAGGACGGCATGTTGTTCTTCGTCTTTTTCGAGGCCACGCTGCTGCCGTTGTATCTGCTGATCGGCGTGTACGGACGCGCCAATCGCACGCATGCGGCCATCAAGTTCTTCTTCTTTTCGCTGACTGGCTCGCTGATGATGCTGCTCTCGATGCTCTATCTGTACATGCAGACCCGGAGCTTCGACATTGCGCGCTGGCAGACGCTGCATCTGCCGCTCGCCGTGCAGGTCATGTTGTTCGTCGGATTCCTTGGCGCCTTTTCCGTCAAGGTGCCGATGTGGCCGGTGCATACGTGGCTGCCGGAAGTGCATCTGGATGGGCCCACCGGCGCCGCCGTGATGCTCGGCATGCTGAAGCTGGGCGGCTACGGCCTGCTGCGTTTCAATCTGCCGCTGCTACCCGATGCGAGCCATTTCCTTGCACCGCTGATGGTGGTGCTGTCGTTGATCGCCGTGATTTACGCGAGCCTCGTGGCGCTGGTGCAAACGGATTTGCGCAAGTTGCTTGCCTACTCTGCGGTCGCGCATATGGGGCTGGTCACGCTCGGTCTGTTCCTATTCTCGGAATTGGGCACGGACGGCGCGGTGATGCAGATGATTTCCTACGGCATTGTGTCCGGCGCGATGCTGCTGTGCACGGGCATGCTGTATGACCGCACGGGAAGTGCGTCGATCGATGCGTATGGTGGCGTTGCGGCCACGATGCCGCGCTTTGCCGCGTTTGCGATGCTGTTTTCGATGGCGAACGTGGGCATGCCGGGCACGTCGGGATTCGTGGGCGAGTTTCTCGTGTTGATGGGCGCGATCAAGGCCAATTTCTGGATCGGCGCGCTGGCGTCGCTCACGCTGGTGTTGAGCGCGGCGTACACGTTGTGGATGTTCAAGCGCGTGATCTTCGGGCGCGTGGCGAATGCTCGGGTGGCGGGATTGCGCGATCTGAGCCGTCGCGAGTTCGCACTGCTGGGTGCAATGGCGCTGATGGTACTCGCGATCGGTGTCGACCCGAAGCCGCTCACCAACGGTATCGACGCGACGGCTATTCATGCCGTACAGGACATCGAACGTCACCGGCTTCCCGAGAACGAGCCTGGCGGCAGTGAAATGGCCGGACGCCGACATGGTGAGGCGGCGGGTCACGCAGCGGCGGTGGTGAAGAGAATGTCATCTGCGGGTTGAATGAGAGGCGTGCGCTGTCAAGTGAAAGCCCTCATGCAATAGCGGATGATGAAGAAGCGGCACATTACCGGGGCTGTTTCGTGCTGTCGCGATCTGGCATGGGATGCTTGGTATGGAGAGGGCCGTGACGTTTCAAAGTTGTAACGCCATGCGGACTTCGAACTAGTCGTACGGATGAGGGGCGAGTTAGCATCTGTGATAGTGGGGCCGCATTAGCTGCAAGCCGGCCGAATGTAGATCTGCAGCCCGTCCTGTTCGTCAAAATGCAGAAGCACCTACGCAAATGGTAGGGGCGCCATATGGAGGTGGCGCCGCCACTAGTTTTCAGTGGGTGTGCCCCCTTTGTGTATGGCAAGGATGGCGTCGGAATCAAACGGAATGACGTCCGTTCCAAAGGTTGGGCCTGGCCCGGCGTGATAAAAGACTTTGTTCCATTTGCGTATTAGGTGTTACATGACGAGTCTCTCGGATAATCAGGTGGAAATTGACGGAGAGCTATCAGTGCCCATCTGGCTCACGCGACTGCTGGAATGCTGGAGGATTTTTGTGCTTCTGGCAGTCGTGACGTCCTTGATGATTCTTGTCGCTTGCCTACTTATTTCCGCTCGTTTCGAGAGTCAGGCGTTTATTTCGGTCACGCGCGATGTTGCCTCGTATAACCTTGAGAAACCGGCGTTTGTGGATCCCCAACGCCTTCGGGAATATCTAGAATTCGTCGGAAAATCGAATACACCTGCTGGTCGATATCTCATTTCCCAGATCAGTGAACGGTTTATCGCCGAACACGTGAAGCTGGAAATGCAATATGACAAGAATGCCTCAAGATTCATCGCCGACAAGGATGCTCGAGGTCTGTTGACCTCTGGTATTTCTTTCAAAGTGCAAAGTACGCTGTCCGGTGAGGACGCGTCGGAGAAGCTGCGGCTTCTGGCGAGCTACATCACGGATGTCATGTTAGGGAGATATCTTCGAGCCGTAACCGACAAGTTGGAGGGGGAGTCTGCGACTGAAGCGCTAAAGATCGACAACGGAATCATTAATGCGGAACTGAGGATTCGAGAGCTCGATAGGCGTCTAGGTCAGGCTCGACGAATTGCAAGCGAGTATCCTCAGTCCGTTCCGGCTAAAGAGCAACAAATCGTCACGACAGAAATCAACGGTCGTTTCCTTCCGCCTGTAACCCAAATTGTTGGACTTGAGACCGAGTTGGTCGACGCAAAAGTGGAACTCGATAGACTGCTGCGGCGGCAGAAACAGAACAATTTTGAAACAGCGTTTTTCGTGGAGCTGAGACGACGCTCCCCACACTTGGCTTCTGGTGCTCGTCTGAAGGGGGCGTATTTGGCTACACTCGCGGTGACTCGCGAGAGCGCGCCCGACGACGATCTCCATCGTGAGGTAATTAACCGTGTGTCCGCGGTAATTACAGATGTCAGAAATCAGCGCCTTGATGCTCCTGACTTCATCTTGGGGCCGACGACGCCGAATCGGAGGTCCACTGTCGCCTTATTCAAAGCGTCACCGTTGGCTGTAGTCTTCGGCATCCTTTTGGCGGGTGCGATAACGCTTACGCTCCGGCACCTTAACCCATCGTGGCTCGCCCGATTTCGCCCACTGCCAAGGGCCTGTATTGAGGGGCAAGGCGCATCAACATGATGTGATGATGGTGACCTGACGGATTTTTTCGTACCACTGGTGTCTATAGATTCACGGCCCCGGTGGTTGAGTTACATTCGCTTGCCCGACGAAATTCGGCCGGGGTTTGGTGCTGCAAACTCGAGTGCGGCCGAACTTCGTTGTAATGAGTCCGGCAGTCTTCGATCACGATCTTCGCTTCGATCCTGTTCCGAAACCACTCCATCGCCAAACATTCATCACGGAATTTTCCGTTGAAGCTCTCGTTTGTACCATTCTGCCAAGGCGTGCCTGGATCAATCAGCGCCGTCTCGATCTGCTCCTGGACGGCCCATTTCAAAAGCGCTGTACTAACAAACTCCGGCCCGTTGTCTGACCGAAGATAGCGTGGTGCGCCATGCACGCTGATTAACCGGCTCAGCACTTCAATGACTCGGCTTGAGCGAATGGATCCCGCCACATCAATCGCCAGGCACTCCCGCGTATATTCGTCGACCACCGTCAGGCATTTGACTTGCTGGCCGTTTGCGCAGGCATCGAATACGAAGTCATAACACCACACCGAGTTTCGAGCTGCCGGCGCATGGGGGCTTGGCCGACTGCCGGCCACGCGGCGCCTGCATCGTTTCTTCGGTACTTGCAGGCCCGCCTGCGCCCAGAGCGCGGCACATCGATCTCGGCCCACGACAATGCCTTCGCGCCCCAGCAACACTCGAATGCGGCGTGAACCGAAGCGCGGGAATTGCCCCGACAACGTCCTCATCGTGTCGATCACCGGTGTGTTTTTACCCGGCATCTTGTGCGTGTAACTCAAGCTTGATCGGATAACCTGCATGAGCGCACACGCTCGCCGTTGGCTCAAGCCACGCTTCATCGCAAAGCGGGCTTGCCCGCAGCGAACCTGCGCGCTCACCACTTTTTTGCGCCGATCTCCCGCATGACCTCAATCTCAAGATCGCGCTCGGCCACCATCTTCTTGAGTCGCGCGTTCTCGGCCTCAAGCGCTTTGAGGCGCTTGACGTCGTCGCTGACCATCTCGCCGAAGCGCTTGCGCCAGGCGTAAATCGACGCTTCGCTTACGCCGTGGCGCTTGGCCACTTCAGGCACTGTGTCTCGATCCGCTTCGCGCAGTATCCGCACGATCTGTTCGTCGTTATACCGGCTTTTCTTCATGCCAACTCCTTATCTGAGCTGAGGAGCCATTATCCCTAGAATTGATTGGTACGAAATTTTCAAGACAGGTCACAACCACCGGGGCCGTGAATCTCTAGACACCAGTGGTACGAAAAAATCCGTCAGGTCAGGCTCAAGTTTTTGCTGCAGAGCGGCCCGGTGGTGCAGCAAATTTCCCTCTGCGCCCTGGGAGCTGATGAGCTCAGGGCATTTCCAGCACGCCAATCCGCGGAAAATGCATCTGGAAATCAAACGTTTTTGCTGGAATGCAAAAGTCCCGAAGGCCTATGTCTGGATAGACTGGTTTAGCCCTTTTTTAGCTTCAATCTCCTTGGGCCTGATTCGCCACGGCTTGTGCAGCAGATCTGATGGGTTAGGGCGGGGCACAATCATCTGCTGCTGAGTATCAGCCATAGCAATTTGGTCAATTGACCCAATGATGAAGCGGCGCTTGGCGTCGCCATTGCTGTTCTGGCGGTGAGTTCGTTAGCCAGAGCCGACGGCGCCGAGGACGGAGCCCCTGCAACGCGGTAGTTGACTCGTGCAATGAGGTTGGTCAATCGGAGACCGGCCGCGCTAAACCGTTGATGAGGCTTAAAACTCGGCTTCATCAAGATTGAGGATACATTGTGATCTGCGAATTGGAACTTCTTGGGCCTGGCCGCTGCCGCAGGCCCTCCTGCGGTTCGCCACACATTCTTGATCAAGAGTTGACCTCACTTGCGCGGGGAGTTCGGCCGTTTCGTCTCCTCGGCCAATGTCTCGGTTCAGGCAAAGGCACACAATGGACGTCCAAATGGCCACTAAGCAGAGTGCTTCCCAAGCGTTCGTCCAGTTCACATCTTGCGTGCCAGCATTCAACTGCGTCGCGATTTCGTGCTTTCGTCACTGGCACCAAACAGCGGGAGGCCAAGACGTCAGACGCGAAAGTCATCGAACGAAAGGCGTAGCGCTAGTTTCTGAAAGGTCCGATCAACTTGCGGCACGTTTCTTCGTCAATATGCCCATCAATTGGGAAGATTATTAATTGATCTACAATTTTTCAAACACCGAAGCGTGATGCTCGTAAATCTAATAATTAAAAGTGTGGTGGTGAGGTATTTTTAATTTTGTTGGGTTGATTTTGGAGATAAAGATGGGAAATATCGTTCCGAGTATGAAATTTAGAATGGCATCATATTCTACGACTCGTATTTTTCTTGATGGGTACGCTGGCAAGGATGAAGTCCGATGGGAGTCGAATGTTCCTGGGGTAACTTTTGATCCGCCCTCTGGATTTCCGGAGCCAGGTACGGGAAGACTTTACACCTGGGTTAATATTGAAAATACCAATACCCAAGATCTAGAAGGGACGAATTTCACCGTAACAGCAACGGATTCACATGGTGCGTACATTACTAGTTCGAGATGTGATGTCCGTAGCCCAAATAATTTTGTTGTTATGTTGAATCGACGATGGGCATACACGTCAAATACGCCGTCCGAGTATAAGGCTGAGGATCAATCGATAGAAGTGCATCTGACGCTTGAAAATCCGATGGTCAACAATCGTTACGATAATTATATCGTTGATTTCACGCCTCGTGGTGGTGGAAATTTTGCGGTGATGGATTCTGACTTCAACATGATGCGCCCCGATCCGGAGCTTGATTATTTTTCTTATTTTGTAATTACCGAGGAGCCCGGAGTTGCAAAGATTAATTTGGCGGCACATCACAGTACTGGAATTTTTTCCATCGAAGCAGGGTTTGGAAAAGGGCACACCTCTGACGCAAAGGATGTTGTGTTCATTAGCAAGCAGCCCGACGCCGGAACCTTGCCCCCACCTAAGCTGAATCTGGACTCCAATGATCAACTTAATCTCGACAAAGAGTCGCCTCAAGGTGTTCGCGTTTGGGTCGATAGGGCTGATATTTCTGGGGTGGATTTAAACATGCGGGCAGTATTGATCGTGAATAATAAGATGGTGGGTGATATTTTTACTTTGTGGACTTTGTCAAATGGATTGTATCTATCCCCTGCTGTTTTTTCTGAAAAGCAAGGTAATGCAATTTATTGGATGGGGACATCGGCAGAGGGGGAAACAGTTGCTTCGTCGGTGCGTTCCTTTACGGTGATAGGCAACGCCTATAACCATCCGCCGACCGACGGAACGCTGCAGAGGCCGATGGCCGATGATCCAACATTGCAGGTGATCGATGAGGAGGCTCTGGCTGATGGTGATGGTTTTATTCAGTTCGATATTCCAAATTATGCAGGTATGAAGTCAGGGGATCAAGTAACGCTTAATTGTTACATAAATGCTTTTTACGGAGGTACGGACACTCCACATAATGATAAAGTAACTGTGACGGTGAGTGCCGGCTCGAACAGCGTCCCGCCTTGTAAGGTCAGTTCGTTGCAGTTGAGTGGGTTTTCTCGATCAAAGTCCGGGGTGGGTGAAAGTACGTTCGAGTGCTATTACACGGTTTCAAGGGCGGGTGCTAATTTTGCATATTCATTGCCGATGAGTCCTAAGATGAAAATAGACACATAACTCGATGGCGGAATTTGTTTTTTGTTGGTTCTGGTTGATTTAATATTGTGTGGTTTTTTAGAAATTTATGCGGATTAATTGGTTGTAATTTTTGGGGGTATCTATGGCCGGGATTTTTTCGCCAAAATTTGGAACCGTGGCACTTGGTGGTGACTCAAGAATCTATTTTTTTTATGATTCGGAAGGGGCAAGTGGGTCGCGGAACGTGACATTCAAGGCAAGTATCGCGGGGGTGAGATTTGACCCGCCAGGTGGAAGTGTTGATGATAAGATTTCCTCATTGGGGACTTATATAATAAATAAAGATTTAAATGTTGGTGAGGAGTTTACGGTGCAGGCTTTGGATGATGTCGGAACAGTTCTTGCCACGAGCGGAAAATTTACCGTTGCAGACGTGGCTATGGGTACGATAGTTTTGGGAAAATCGTGGGCGTATGTGGCTGGTGATCCAAATAAATATAATGTTGACGAATACAACATTGTTGGATACGTGCAGCCAACGTCGGGAGGGGGCGTAACGAAGAATTTCTCAGTTGCTATCGAACCTTCCGGTAACATCGCAGTTCTCACGCTTTCCGGCCAGGAGATGTCGTATGATGATCAGCTTCCAGTAAAATCGTATTTCCTGAACACCGGTAGTAGCGGAGTCGCGGGTGCGAAGTTTGCTGCAGCGATCTCTGCGGGGATTGTCTCAGTGAAAGCTGGTTACGGCTCGAGAGACAGCGCTGCAACTCAAGAATTGGTGTTTTTGGATCGTGACCCCGAAGGTGGTAGGCAAAGCCCCTTGATCTTTGATGGAGTGCGAGACGACGTTTTATATCTCGATGATCTACCTGGTACGCAAGTGGGGGTATCGGTTGACCCGGCGCAGATTTCGATTCCACAAACAACAAAAGTGGTTGTAGTAGTAAATAATGAGATGGCATCCCCGGTCGTTGAGATGAGGGACTTGATCGCCGGAACAGTCGGTATTCCTAAGGCATATTTTCTGACGGGAGGGGAGTCCAATACATATTATTGGATGAGCGCCGATGGTGTGACGGGGTCGATCGAATCGTGTACAGCAGAAGGCAGCACGGATAATTATCCTCCGTCGGACGGGACATTAGGTGCTCCATATCCGACCACGTTGGCCATACAGACGGTCAACGATCAGGTGCTCTCGAAAGACGGTGGAGTTGAGTTCACGATCCCAAAATACGCTGATATAAAAAAGGGCGACAAGATCACGCTGATTTGTTACATGAACAATACATACTATCCAAATAGTTCCAGGTCTCATGTTGGGCAAGCAACGGGGGAGGTAGTAGTTGATGATGCGAGTGTTAGCCAGACCTGCCTGATCCCGGCCGAGTTGCTCTACGGCTATTCGTCTGCGCGAGCCTCCGGTGTGGGGACATTGGATGCCTATTACGTTGTCGAACGTTCTGGCAAAGAGGTGGAGCATTCGCGCAAGATGATGCCACGCTTGGAGATCAATACATAAGGAGCGAGCGCGAATTTATGCACGCCTAGAATTCGCAATTGAACGAGTCCACGCTTGCGTCCGCGGTAACGACTTGCGGACGCAAGTGATAAAGGGGGGAGGGGAGTTGACGTCATTGCGTTATGGCTGATTAGCGTGACAGCAGCGGGAAGCGAAAGCTTGGCGCTGACCATGAGCCCAAGCTGATTGATGCTTACCATCAACCGCGAGTATCGATTGTCGGATTCGCGACGAAGGCCAGCGGACCGTGAACCAGCCACATACGTGGATTCAATCGCGAGAGCGCACGCGGAGCGCTGCGGCGGCGAGTGCGGAGCCTTTGCTGGGTCACCGCGCGAGTGCAGACGATCGCTGCTATCACGACCGCTAGGATGTTGACGACGCGCTAGTGTACGGAATGGAGGAGGTCCTCCCGCGCTGGAGCATTGTGTCTGCTGAATTTTGTGCAGGCCTCGTCAAGCGCTTCCGCGGCATGGATTACTTCCATTGTGATCACCACCGGGTGGGCCAGTACCGTTCGGCTATCTCAGGCCAGTGTCGCGTCGGGTACACAAAACCTCGAGCTAGCGAGGTGTGGCCGGTGCCGGGCGCTCGCGCTTGATTGGTCGGTCGAGTGTCATCACCTCAGCGGCGCTTGCCCGATTCTGTGCTGCTCGTCGCTACGGTTCGTGTTCGGCTTGCGGTTCAGCGCCTCGATGCCCAAACGCTTCAGCAGCGTACCCAAGTGCCGGCGCTCCTCTGCCATGCCACGCGACCCGGCAGGCGCGCTGCTCCAGCGATCGAGGAGGGGGCTCGAGATGAGGTTTGCCGATGTGGTGCGTCAGTTTTAGGCCCGTTTCGTTGGCTGGCCGCGATTCTAATTGACGCTCGAATGGGTAATTCGCATCAGGCGGCGCCTGCTGCACGACGGGTAGTGCGTGGTTTCGGTCAAACATTGCCTTGTGCCTAATGCCCCGCCTTGCCGAGCGCGCGTTCCAAATAATCGTTCCCTGGCGTCTGCTGTCAGATCTTCGCGTGGAGCACCATGAGGTCCTCGGGCGAACGGCTGAAGTCCACTATGCCCGTCTCGAATACTTCCGCCTCGCGCTCGTGCAACCGAGCCTTCGTATGCGCAAGTGGTCCAGATTGGATTGTCTTCGTACTGCTGTGCTAGCTTAGCTAGCATCCTATCGCCCTTCAGGGCTCCCGACGCAACATTTGCCCTGGACTCCGGGCTATGCGACTGGCGGCTGCGGCTATCGTTGCTGGTCTCTATGGACGGCTCAAGCGCCGACTGTTACACCTACCGGCCTGCCCGGACAGGCACTACCCCTCTCGAAAGCGAGCGCTACAGCCCACAGCTTAATGCTCACGTGCGGAGCTTGTGGTGGCTATCCCTGCCTATCGCTGGACATGCTGACGGAGCCGCTGTGGCACGCGCCGGATGCTGATATTTGCAGTTTACTAGCGTTTGACGTCGCACGAGAATAATCCGTTGCCGCGTAACGGCGAGCAAAGCGTATCGGTGCACGACGGACCTCGGTTTCCACCTGACACGGCAGTCGCCCGGAGCGCAACGAAGTCAACTTCGTTGCATATCACCGGTTGCATCGGCGCGATGCAGTTGCGGACGCAGGCTTTGCGCTCGTTTAGCTGGGAATTTGTGGGGGGCTGAATTTACGCTTATCGACAAAGCTGCGGCCGGAAGATAGTGCGACGCGTGAAATGTACGAGAGCCATCGGGGTGTGCCGTCGAAAAGCTCGGCGCGGAATCGGACATCCTGCAGCAAAAGCCGCGCGACAAGGCCGCTGCCAAGCGTTTCGTCAAGCGCGTGCAGCGCGTGGCACTGGCGCCGTACGAGGTCGTGACGGATCAATTGTACAGCTGTCCGGCAGCGAAGGTTGACCTCGCCGACCTGGGCGGCGTGCAGCAGTGCTCGTCTAAACGGAGGCCAGAACCCACAACCGCGCGAAGGGCTCCCATCGACCCGCGCGGGGAGGGGGGATGCAGGGCCGCCGCGATCCAAAGCGTACGCGGGCCCTTTCGTCATGTTTCGGACCAATCGGGCCGCAGTTCGCACTCAAGCGTTGATTTCTATGGGCGATGCTCCATCGCATATAGCACGCCGTGCGCTTTGCTACATGGCGTGAATTGGCCGGCCTGCCCCAAAATCCGTCACCTGCTTTTCGAGCAGCCGTCGCCTCATGCACTGGCTTCGACATACTAGCTCAAGCTGAAAGAGGCGGAAATCGAGATCTCTGCGTTCTGATCAAACGTAAAAGGCGGTTTTGAAAACGTGGAGGAGCGCCGCTTGATTTATGGTGAAAAAAGTGCTCGTTCAACGGATTTTCTTATGAACAGAATATATCGTCTCACGAAAGACAAAAATACCGGTCGAACTGTGGTGGCCTCTGAGCTTGCTAAGAGTGGCGGGGGGTGGGGCCGGGTTGCAGCGGCCGGAGGTGTTGTTGCATTTGCCGCTATGAGCAGTGCAGCGTATGCGGTGGACTACGCTGACACCGTGACGAATACAGATTTGTCGTCGGCCGATACCATCGTGACAACCGACGATGGTCACCATGGTTTTGTTGTCACGGACGGCAACGTTTACGCCGCCCCCGACAACAATGTCATTACGACTAGAGGAAATGCTGCAGTCGGCGTTTTCTTGTCCGGCTCAGGATCGAAGGCGGAACTAAATAACGTGTCGGTTGTTACATCAGGTGATGATGACGGAAACGGAAATGCTGCGCACGGGATATATGTCGATGGTGGTAGCGAGCTGAATATGACGGTGAGCAATGGGCGGCGCAACTCTGTCATTGTGAGCGGTTATGGTGCTAGTGGGATAAAGATGGGGAATGGCGCAGCGGCCACTATCGATAGCGCAGATATTTCCGTTCACGGTACGAATGCCGGCGGGGATTACGATTCAGTCAATGCGGGTATTTTGGCAAGAGAAGGAAACGCCTCGCTGACTATTTCTAACAGTACCATCAGTACGGATCGCAGTTACGCTTACGGCGTGAATGTTGGACGCCTTATGGGGTATAACTTTTCATTCACCAATCTCAGAGTTGCGACTGCAGGAGACAATTCGATTGGCGTGGTTTTCTATGGCAATAAGAGCACGCTGACCGCGGATACGTCGTCCAGCATTGAGACAAAAGGGGAGAGCTCGCTGGGGCTGCTCGCCGGTACTGATGCCAATGTCGCATGGGCTGACGGGAACATTGCTACGCATGGCTCCAATTCCGACGGTGTCCATGTCATGGGCAGCGCTAGTCTTACACTCACCAATACACGTGTTTCTGCCGACCAAGGCGAGGGCGTGAACGTATCGGGGAGTGGCACTTTGACGACGGTCAATTCAACAATATCGACCGGCGACGGCGGCAAAGATGCCGTATATGTTGACGGGGCTGGCAACACGTTGAATTTCGATGCAGCGACCACGCTGAAGACGACGGCCGATGGAGCGTACGGCTTGACGCTTGCAAACGGTGCTCAGCAGACATTTTTGCCTGGCAGTGTCTTGCCTACATTCGATGTCAGCGGCAAAGACGCTGCAGCGATTCGGGTAACCGGCGTGAGCAGTACGGCAACATTCAGCGGTGCGCTGTTCGACGGCGCATCGATGACTCTGGGGGCTGAATCATGGGGAATTCTAGCGGAGAATGGAGGCGCCGTTATCTTCCAAGGCGCCGGAGGCGGAACTAGTGGTGTTGGGATATGGGCGCGAGGTACCCCGGCACAAGAAGGGAGCGTTCAGTACCTGAACGATGCGGCAGCGATAGATACAAAGTTCCGGATCGACGACTACGGAACGATTGATATTTCGCGGATCAATGCACCGAGTCTTACGATCGATTCGCTTGAGGGAAAGGGCGGAACCATGGAACTAGGTTCGCATGGTTTGATCGTCAACGGTTCGGCCAGCACCACCTACGCAGGGAAAATCGATGGATCGGGTGACGTCACTCGTTCCGGCACAGGTACGCTGACACTGACGGGGGGCGACGCATTTGCGTTCGGCGGCGGGGTGCATATCGCTGATACTGCCACGCTGGGGGTCAGCGACGCGGCAACTTCGGCGGCGGGAAAGCAATTCGATTTTGCCGCCCCGGGAGCGACGCTCAACGTCGATGCATCCGTTGGCACATTCGAACTCGGCGGCATTACCAGCAATACTGCGGGCGATGGCACGATCCATCTAGGCGGAAATCTGAACGTCAACAACAGCACCACCGATTCGGCCTTTAGCGGGACGATCGACGGAGACGGTCAACTGATAAAAAATGGAACCGCCACGCTGACGCTGGGCGGCGCCCACTCGTTCGACCACACCGGCATTACGGACATTCAGGGCGGACAATTGTCGGCAACCGGTGCTGCTAATGCCAGCGGTCATACGATCAACGTCGGTACGTCTGGCACGTTGGATGCTCAAACGGTCTCAGGCACCGGCTTCACTGTTGGCATGATAACGGGGGACGGCACTATCAATATCGGTGCTAAATCGCTGACAGTCGACGGCACCAACAGTGGCACATTCTCTGGTTCGATCAACGGCACTGGCGACCTTGTCAAGACGAACAGCGGCACGCTCACGCTGTCTGGCAGCAATGCGTTCAATTACACCGGCGCTACGGATATTCAGGGCGGTGTGCTGGCGTTGCAGAATGTCACACCCGGAACATTTACCAAAACGTTCACGTTGGACGGCGGTTGGCTGGATCTGTCGGAGGCTGGTACGCCGAATGAGACCAACGCCACCAATTGGCCTCGCATCACGATAGACCAGGGAACGAATGCCGCCAAGGGCGGTGTCATTGGCGCTGATGACAATGTCCACTACGACATTGGCACCGGTAATACCGAGACCATCGGTTATCAAATCGGAAGCGGTACCGCGTCGCCGAACGGTAAGGGCGTTTTTGTACTCAAGGATGGAGATGGAACGCTGGAGCTGACCGGCGACAACGAGTATGTCGGTAACACGCGCATCAACGGCGGTATTCTAAAGATCAGCGCGGATCAGAACCTGGGCGATACGAGCGTTGCGCGTGAGGTGGTCCTCAATGGCGGGAAGCTCGAAGTGGCGGGGAGTTTCACCTCACAACGCGACATCGAGCTGCGTAAGGATGGCGCCGTCATCGTCGACGCCGGTGCAGATACGACTTGGAGTAGCGTGCATGGTAGCAATGGCACTGACTTTGTATTCACAAAAGAGGGCGATGGCCGGCTGGCGTTCTCGGGCGCGAGCCGGATGTCGGGGGTAATCGCCAACGCTGGCACGCTCGATATGGGGCCTGCGACCGTCAACAGCACGTCGGCCGGCGTTGCCGCGGTGGCAGCCCACAATAACAGTAGCGTGAGCTTTACGAACGGCACCATCAATAGCGCTGGCGACGGGATTGTTTCCGACGGCAACACGAACGTTACGCTGAACAACACGGCGGTGAATACCGGTGCAGGCTCTGCGCTCTACCATGTGACCGCCGGAAACGGCACGCTGACAACAAACGGCTCAACGCTCAACGGCACCGTGATGGCAGATGCCGGAACCACGCTGAATCTGAACCTGAACAACGGCAGCGCGTACACCGGTAGTTTCACGCGTGGCTCAGGCAGCACGGTGAATCTGAGCTTGGATCCCGGTAGTACCTATACCGGAGCGGTTGCAGCGGACGCAGGCAGCACGTTCAACATGGCGATCACCGACGCAGCGAGCCAGTGGAATATGACTGGCGACTCGATGGTCAACAGCCTCACCAATCTTGGAACTGTCAACTTCGGAGGGGGGGCGCCCGGTGGAGGGTATCAAACGCTTTCGGTAGCCGGTGACTACACTGGTGGCGGCACACTGGCCATGCGTACTGAGCTCAATCTCGGCGGGAGCATGAGCAACCAGCATACCGACCGAATGATCGTCACAGGGGATGCGACTGGCACCACGAAATTGCATATGACGACGACGGGTTCGGGCGGGAATTCCAATACGCGCAACGACAACAAAGCGCATGGTGACGAAGGGATTTCGCTTGTGCAGGTCGGGGGTACTGCAGCCGCAAATTCTTTCCAACTCGACACGAACTATGTTGTGGGCGCCAACAGTGCCTATCAGTACCGGCTTTTTGCTTACGGCCCGGGTTCGAAGTGGGGGGCAGCCGATCCGACGCAGAGTGTTATGCCTAATAACGGCGACAACACCTGGGACTATCGTCTTCAGACGGCTTACGAAGATCCAGGGGGTAATGTGACGCCGGGACAACCCAAAGACGACCCCGTCGTACCGAGCCGGCCGCTGCTGGTGCCGCAAGCGAGTGCTTATTTGGTCGCGCCGCTCGTGTTGCAGCGTTACGCGGCGACGGTGATGGACGGGCTCCATTCTCGGTTAGGCGATATTCGACACGGTGCAAACGGTTCGTCGGTTGTGGGTGGCGAAGCCTTTGCACGTGTATTTGGCGACACAGGGAGCTATACGCCGAACCTCCCCTTCCAAAAATATGGCTACGGCTTTGATCAGCAAACGCAAGCGATGCAGTTTGGCGGGAATTTCCTGCGTTACACGACATCGGGAGGCGATGCATTCCGGGTCGGCGTTGCTGCTACGATTGGTTCGGCCCATGCGACCCCGCGAACCACCGCGGACAATAGCAGTGATCTGTCGGTACAGGCCCAGACGCTCGCATTGACGGCCACCTGGATGTCGCAGGAGGGCTGGTATGCCGATGCGGTGTTGGGGGGGACATTTTACCGGACCACGGTGAAAAGCCTTGCTCGCAACGTTGGTACGCTTTACGGAACCGGCCTTGACATGGCGCTGGAAGGCGGGCGGCAGATCGAGCTAACTTCCGGTCTCATGATCGAGCCGCGCGTCCAGTTTATTGGCCATACGGCAAATTTCAGGAATATGACCGATGCGGATGGCGTAGCCGTAGGGATCAACAATAGCCGCTCGATTACGGCGGCCACCGGCGTGCGTGTCAGCTACCCGATACAGGGTGTTGCATCGAGCGCCAGACCTTACGCCGATATCGGTTGGGGATACACCCAGATGTTCGGGGGGGATGTCAATTTGCCCGGCACGGATCCGCTTTCGACAGGAGGCGTGGGCGGTGCAATGCAACTAGCCCTCGGCCTTACTGGACAGTTCAGCCCGAGATTCCAGGGCTACGCTGAGGTGAACGGGCAGGTCCGCACCGGGCGACACGGTAATTCCGGCGTCGGTGGGAAGGTCGGGCTCCGCTATGAGTTCTGATGGTGTGTGTATTGATGTTTGTATTAATGAGCGGCTTCACAAATCTGCTACCGCTTCGCCCGAAAATGCCGGGAGCGTCCCCGGTAATTTTGGGGCGTTCTTCTGATTTTGAGTGGTGCGCGAGTTGAAGGACCTAAGGTTAACTTGCTGGTTCACGGGGCAGAGGGAGTCGATGTGCCCGGGAGGATGCAGCTAACACAAACTGGACGGAGATGATTAGGAATGGTTGCCTCTGATTGCCGTGTACGGAAACAAACTCGACTGCTCGGAATGATCAGCGTGGAGTTTAGTAGTTCCTCTAGAGACGGTTGTCCTTGCCATTGAGTTTCACGTTGCCGCCGACAGGCGTTGGCTCAATTTCAGGCAAGTTTTCTGGCCCATCAAATTCGCATGCGTTTTGAGTTGGGCTGTCTGTGCTCAGATGGCTCTTGGAGGGGCATTGTGCGAATCATTCCTGAGATATCGGCTTGCATGGTGAGCTTGAATATTGGGCTCGCCCTCGTCACCAGTTTGGTCGCGTTCGGCTACGAATTTGACCTTCTTGAGTGCATTCTCGCCGCAGCGATATTTGCAGCGCTGCTTTACGTGGCCGCGCACATCACGGGGTGTGCGTGGCGAGGCGTTCGACATTCCCGGCGCGAGGGCCGACGCTAATCTCAGTGTGGTGCTGGTTGGCAAATTCAACGGCGACGCTGCGGACGCTATCCAATTAGGTTGCCTGTCCTGAAGGAACGCTAGGCCATCGTCGTCAATCTCTCATTTGGTGGAAGGGACGAGGTGTAGATGAAAAATTCAAAAGTCGGGGCGGCACGTGCGGATGGTCAGAGCTGCGTGCAGGGGGCCGCGTTGCCATTGGCGCATTTGAGCGTGTTGCAACGGAGTTGCTCGCTTGCGGGACGCCTCGCAGGCCAACTCCTGGCGGATCAAGGGGCTCAAGTTTTTGCTGCAGAGCGGCCCGGTGGTTCGGTGAGCGAGCTTGATGGTTATCTCGATCGAGGCAAGACGCTTCTGCCTGTTGAGCGACTGGACGGACTGGCCGACGCGGACTTGGTCATCCTCGACGGGGCAGTGACCGCTCGGCTTTCGTCGCGACAGATCGTACTGGGATTTACGAGTGTTGTACCCGGAGATCAAACATTCGATGTTCCGGATGACGCGAGTGACGATCTACTAAACTCCCTCGCCGGTTTCTACACGGATCTCGGTGTGACTAGTCGATTGCTCGGGCGCGAGGTCATCTACACTCCGCTGCCGCTGTGCTCTGTATATGCGGGTGTACTCGCCGTTTCTGCCGTCTGTGCCGCGTTGGTCCAACGGGAGCGCACAGGAGTAGGCGCGTCGATTGTCATTCCTCGCCTGTCTGCCGGCCTCTCCGCCATTGGCGTTTTAGCCATGAGTGTTCGTGGGATCAAACCCCACCTGGTTCCGCCGGCTCTTCTAGGCTTGCCTGAAGAGTTGGCATCCCTGCTGCCTCGCGCGCGCGAAAGCGAAGAGGAAATGCTCCGTTTCGTCAACCGCCTGAACCCGACGGCAGGTTGCTATCGCACGTCCGATGGACGCCTGGTGATGCCGGTGACAACGGTCAATCGGCGGCTTGCCCAAGCGATGCTTGTGGTGCTTGGGCTCGAGGAGCGAGCCAAAGACCTTGGGGTGGTCAATGTTTCGCCGTATTTTCCGGAAAACGTGTCGTTTGCACAGACCAATCTCGCGGTTCCTCAAGCGATGCGTGCGGATATTTCCATCGCACTTGCCGACGACATGGCGAAGGTGTTCGCCACACAGACTGCCGAGCACTGGGAAGCCGTGTTTGCTCAAGCAGAGGTTCCGCTCGGAATTGTCGAAACGTTCGACGAGTGGATGACGGCTTCGTGGGCTCAAGAGGCTGGTTTGGTGGTGGCTCCAATTGGCGTGAATAGCCCTCAACTCGGACGTGCCGTGAATATTCACTCTGCGCGCCCCTATCCGCCATTGCGTGCTGCAAAGACATCATTGGACGCTGTTCTGACGCCGGCACCATCGAATGGCGGTGATGCCAGTAAGCGAAATACAACTAAGCCGCTGGACGGATACACGGTCCTTGATATGGCGAATGTCATTGCGGGGCCCGCCTGTGGACGGATATTGGGCGAACTTGGGGCGCACGTCGTCAAGGTTGACACAACGCGTCCGGATCATCAGCCGCTGGTGACCGTGGATTGGGGCGCGGAAGCAAGCCAAGGCAAGCAGAGCATCTTGCTCGATTTGAGGATGGACTCCGCCCGGGATGTGCTTCACCGTCTTATCAAACGGGCCGACATTCTCGTCATGAACGAAACCGATGCGGGGGTTCGACGGCTGGGGCTGACGCAAGACGCCGTCGCTGCGATCAATCCGGCCACGGTCGTCGTTCAGGTGAGCGCCTTCAAAGGCGAGTTCGCTGGCGCCTTCGATGATCGACCGGGATACGATCCACTGCTGCAGGCGATTGCCGGCATCATGTCGCGTTTTGGGACACCCGGATTGCCGCTCCTTCATGGGATTGCATCATGCGTCGATTATTTAACGGGCTACCTTGGCGCGTTTTCGGCACTGACGGCTTTGCAGGCTCGCGAGCGCAATGGTGGCAAGCGCGGGGATTGGGCGGAAACATCCTTGGCCTCAGCGGCTTCATTGGTTCAGTTTCCATTCCAATGGACGTCTAGCGGCCTTCCTGAGTGCGCGGTCGGACCCAAAGCCACTGGACCTAATCAAGCATCATCACTGCTTCAACAAGCAGACGGTTGGATATTCGTTGAGGCCAACGGTTCGCTTCCCGAATTGACTGGTCTTAGCGTCAATGATGCGATTGCGGAGGCGAAGCGCCAAGGTGCTCGAGCGGTCCCAGTGCAGACAATCGCCAAGCTGCGGGAGCGGTTCCTCGAGCATCCGAGTTCCACCGTGAGCTTCAGGCAGAGCGATTGCCAGGGATTGGAGGTAACGCTTCTTGAGCCGACTTGGTTTCAGTTTGATGGGGCGCCCTTGGGGCATGCTGGTGATTCGGGGCGTCCCGGCGCCGATGCCGACTCGATCCTTGCGTTCCTCGGTATCGACCCGGCAGAGATCACACGCATGAAGGACGAGGGGGCGGTAGGCGAGCCGGATTGGATGATAAGACGAGGGGCCAGTACGTCATAAGCAGAAGGTGGGTCCTCCGACAGGAGGGCCGTTGCTTTTGCGCCGAGTGGGCTCGCCTCAGAAGCGATGTCGTATGCCAGCCATAGCGCCTAGTTGGCGCGTGACGGGAGGCATCACCGTGGTGTCCCCTTGAAGTTGTGCGCCGATCAGTCCACCAGAATACCTCGCGTAGTCTACTTCGCCATACAATGCCGTGCCCTTAGATAATGACAGATTGGCAACGAGCTGAAGCTGCGTTGCGTTGCCATTCTTTGACGGCATATCTCCATCTTGGAGCGTTCGCCAAAAGTTGGCGCTGAGGTGAGCTCGACCAACGATTTGCGTGACGCCTGCGAAATACATGGTGCGAGCAGACAAATCTAGCATGCCAAGTGCGGCAAGTGACGCTTCCGAATAGCGGCCGAATGACCGGAATCCTTGGGAGAATCGGTTGACAGCGACTCCGAGGTGCAGGCGGGTCATGCCGAGCCAGTACGATCCTCCGTAAGTCCACGTCTTCGCTGGCGAACCATTGGTTGAGTCTCTTGTTAGCAGGTAGGCCGCTGCGAGTGCAAAGGACCGATCGATCGCATAGGTGAGAGACATTGAGCTTTGGCTTCCGTATGACATGTGTCCGGGTTGATTGCCGAAGGCTTGAGATGCTTGGAAGGTAAGGTTGGCAACGCCCGCGGTGTACTTCAGCATATTGTCCGTCCAAGCCCCGGCAGCCATTGTCGCTTCTGGTCGAAATAGATAGAACGTGGGTAGCCAAGGGTTGCTCGCGAATGCTCGGACGGCCGCGTCAGCTTGAGGATTCGTCTGGCGCCCAAGCGTCAGGCGGCCGAATCGATCAGATTCCATTCCGAGTAGCGCTGTGCTGAAGTACGGATGGCTCGGGTCTAGCGCGCCAGAATGGCCAAAGAAGCGATTTTCCAGGCGAAGATATGCCTTGGCGCCTTGGCCAAGATTCTCTTGGCCGTGTAGGCCAATCAAACTCTGCGCAGCCCCACCTGGAGTGACAGACCAAGTCGAGATTCTCGTCGTGGAGGACGTTCCCTCCACGTATCGCACCCCCGTGTCCACAACCCCATACATCACGAGTGCCGACTGCGCAATCGCAGATTTCGCGCTCGAGAAAAATGCGGCGGCAATAGCGGTTAGGGCGCATAGCGTCGCCATAGGTCTGGGGCGCCCGCCTTTCGTCCGAGTCTCCGCTCGGCTGCGAACCGTCGAATGCAATGGATTTGCTTGGATGGGGGACGTGCCTATCGATATCAATATTGCACCTGCTAAGTTCAAATTTCAGGGCGCACGTGTGTGGGGGGGGCTCAGTCTTTGGATGAGGAGTGTACTGAGGCCCGAACCGGCAAAAATTGACGTTTTTCCCACTTGTCTTGTTCTAGGTTGTCTGGACCGCTATTTAGTGCCGGCACCAAACCAAATTGCTTGGTGGCAGGTTGGCATATTTCAAATGTCGAGCTATGGCATTCAGCCACGCTGACCTGCCCCCTTCAATCGGGCCAATCGGCTTCTAGCAAAGTCCCTTAAACCAACTCCTGGAAAGCGGCAGGAGCATCCGCGGTTGCCCGATGTTTCGCCGCAAACTCTGACGGCGCAAGGTAGTTCAGTGCGCTGTGCGGCCTTTGCTCGTTGTAGTCCTGACGCCATGCCGCGATGACAGCCCGAGCGTGCGCGAGCGTTGTGAACCAGTGCTCGTTAAGGCATTCGTCGCGGAATTTGCCGTTGAACGATTCGATGTACGCATTCTGCGTTGGCTTGCCCGCCTGAATCAACTTCAAAGTGACGCCGTTCGCATACGCCCACTGGTCAAGCGCGCGGCTCGTAAATTCGGGGCCCTGATCTGTTCGCACCGCCTTGGGATAGCCACGGAAGCGAGCTGCACAGTCCAATGCCCGAGCGACATACAAACCTGAGATGCCATGGTCGACGACGATGTCGACGGCCTCTTTCGTGAAATCGTCGACGACGGTCAGGCACTTCACGCGTCGGCCGTTGGAAAGCGCATCCATCACGAAATCGATTGACCATACCTCGTTGGGTGCGCCCGGCAATGCCAGTTGCTCGCGTTCAATCATTACGCCGTGGCGCTTGCGACGGCGCCGCACAGCCAGCCCTGCCTCACGGTACAGGCGATAGATGCGCTTGTGATTGGCGTGCGTGCCTTCGCGTTCCACCAGAGCGTGCAATCGGCGGTAGCCGAATCGACGACGTTCGTGCGCCAGCTCCACTAGACGCGCCGCTAGCACCTCATTCTCGTGGTCCGGCTTCGCGTCGTAATGCAGCACGCTGCGAGAAAGCCCGACAAGCCGGCAAGCGCGGCGCTCGGAGATGTTGACCTTCTCCCGAATCGCCGACATTGCTTCGCGTTTGGCTTGCGGGCTCAGGGCTTTCCCTTGACGACGAGCTTCAAGGCTTACATATCGAGCATTGCTTCGGCCAGCAGCTTCTTCAGCCGGGCATTCTCAACCTCGAGGTCCTTGAGCCGACGGGCTTCGGAGACTTCCATGCCGCCGAACTTCGCGCGCCAGGTGTAGAACGACGCGTCACTAAACCCGTGCTTCCTGCACAGTTCCTTGACCGGCATCCCGGCTTCAGCTTCCTTCAGAAAGCCGATGATTTGCTGTTCCGTAAATCGCTTCTTCATGTTCGTCTTCTTCTCCGAAAACGAACTTTACTAGACCCCGGCTGGCCCTGTTTGCAGGGAGCAGGTCATCGAGTTTCACGCCGCGTCGGTATGCCCAATCGTCTAAAGCGCGAGAAGTGAACTCTGTGCCGTTGTCCACGGTGATGGATTCGGGCCATCGGCGAAGGACCGCAGAACGATCCAGCGCCTGACCCACCGCACGGCCGGTCTGTCGGAAGTTGGCCTCCAGACAAACACTCTCGCGACTCCATTGATCGATGACAGTCAGAATGCGAAAGCGGCGTCCATCAAGCATCTGGTCATGAACGAAATCCATGCTCCAGTGCTGATTCGGTCCGGTGGGCGCCGGTGGCTTGCCTCGCAGCAGCGCGATGCGCTTGCGGCGCTTGACCTTCATCCGCAATTGCAGGCCCTCTAGGCTGTAAAGCCCGTAGACGCGCTTTTTACCCACGTCCCAGCCCTCGCGACGCAACATCACCAGCACCCGCCGATAGCCAAACTGCGGACGACTTAAGGCGATGTTCCGGATACGTTGGCGCAGCGCACTTTGATCGCGTGCACGACTCTTCGCGTACCAAGTCGAGCGCTGCAGCAACGCCAACGCGCAGGAACGCTGCACGCTTATGTGGAAACGCTCTTGCATCTAAGCCGCCAGCTCGCGCCGTTTGGCGGCCTTCAGACTTTTTTTCGCACCACCTCTTGCAGGATCTGTTTATCCAGCGTCAGGTCGGCGACGATACGTCGCAAGCGCGCGTTTTCGTCTTCGAGTTGCTTGAGCTTGCGCATCTCGCTAACGCCGAAATCGGCGTACTTCTTCTTCCATGTGTAGAACGTTGCCTCCGACACACCGATCTGCCGACAGACGTCGACCACCGGTGTGCCGCTCTCGGCCAATCGCAGCGCATAGGCGATCTGCTCTTCACTAAATCTCGAGCGTTTCATGGCGACTCCTCGCCCCGTTCGGGGCGCTGAGAAGCAACTTTACCTCTAGTTTTGACCTGTTCGGATATTCCGGGGACACGTCAATGCAGGTTGGCAGACCGGTCGATAGGGGCTGGCAGGGCCGAAGCCCTCCCACATGCCCCGCACATAGGGGGAAGCTATGCGCGCAAAAAAGCCGTGAGTCATGAGGACGGCGCGGCTTATGCGCCTATCGAGCCCGGGCTGCCAAGCCCGCAAACCAGTTGTCTATTGATGATGGCCGAAGTATGGCGCAAGCGCGGGCGGATTGCAGGCGGACATGGCCATGTCCGCGATGTCCCGGAGAGAGGGCCGGCTCACTCTGCCGCTACGGAGCGGATCATTCGCGGCTAACTCATGGCCTATCAGGGCTCGCTTACCAGTACGAAGCCGTCGATTTCCATTCCGGCGTTGGCAACGAGTGTTCCAGTCGACAACGCTCCTTGGTCTATTCCGTATCGATAGATCGTATCTTCGCGCGCGGATGCGGCATACAAGTATTTCCCATCGGGTGTCACTGCTATCGCTAATACTTCACGACCATCAGCCTGCTCGTTAATTGGCGTCAGAACGCCGGTTAAAGGATTAACCGCATAAGAAACGACAGTATTTTTTCCTATGCCAGTGAAAGGACTCGCTGTGGTTGAAAGAAACAAGTATTTGCCGTCCAGACTCATCGTCATCACGCTAACCATGCTTTTCGTGTGGTCGGCGACGCCTTTGAGTGGAGAAAATACGCCCTGAGACACACTGTAGCCGCGAACTTCAGGATTAAAAAATTCCGCCGACCCGGTATAGACATATTTTTGGGTCGGGTCTACGGCAAGGCCAAACTGGAGGGGGTTCACCATTGGAACCTTATCCGTGAGCGTAGGCATGCCCTTTGCATCGATAGCGAAAGACGCCGGACTGTAGTCCCCGTTCGATACAGACGCGTATAGCATTTTTCCCGTGCCGTCGAATTGCAATGTTGTCGCCTCGCCTCCCCCTGGGAGGGGGAGTTGCCCGATCGGGAAAACTACATGGCGGGCCCGGGAATATATGAAAGCATAGAGAGTAGTGGAGGGGGTATCGTTGTCAGTGTAGGGTTCCCCGCAAGAGTAAAAATAGATGACTTCGTCGGTTGGTGCAGTGGCGGCCATACCGAGCTCTCCGCTATCGAAATTACCGAGCGGATGACGCAGTAGCCTCGGAATCAACTGACCGCTAGCACGATCTGCTTGGTAAATATCGACATATGTGGTTTCGTCTGGGCCTAAGCCAAGTGCAAATACCGTGTCGCCACTGGCGCACATGGAGTTATTTGTCGGGAACGAAAGAGGCGCGGGATCACCTAGAGGTACCAAGCTCCCGTCATCGAGGACGTCATAAGCCAAAATTTTCCCAGATCGCAGTGCGTATGCATATAAGCCCATAATGTAGCCTCATCAAAGATGTGAAGAAATGTTCAGAGCTGCCGCTGCCCTGTTGGCCGAGCGCGCATGCGCTAGAACGGATAGGAATACCGATATTCCTACTGCAGTCGTGAGTGAGGTTTTTCTTTTGCTGAGTTTTCATTTGAAAAGCTGTCACTTCCGTTGGCGGCGCAACTCGCCTTACAGCAAGACCGATTCTCTCTGTGTCAGGCGATCGAGGGTGATGTGCTCACGGGCGAGGATGTCACGCAGCCTGTTCAGGCTGTTGCCCCCCACTTGCAGGCGGGAAGTTTGAAATCCGCGCGAACTTCGTTTCTGCAAGGTCCCGTTATTCAGCGGACTTCGTCGCATCGGCTGTTGCGATCCACTTAGGCGCGCGCCTGCGAGCTGAGCAAATCTGCTCGCGGACAACCTAATTTCCTCAACCACCTTCGTCTTGGCGAGCTGGATCTCCAGCGTTTTTTGGTCGCTGCCATGTGTCTATCCGATGAAAAGGTGCGCGATTCGCGGCTCGCGGGGAGGGATGGAGCGTGCTACCGGAGTCGAACCGGTGTGCTCAGCTTGGAAGGCTTGTGCCTGACCACTCGACCAAGCCCGGATTAAAGTCATTGCCGCACTTTGCTACTATTGGCGTGTGGACCGACGTGTTCGCAGGTGTGTTTGGGGAGATGCCTGGCAGAATGTCTTGCTGCGAATCTGCCTGGGATATTTCCGGCTAGCATCCCTTTGGATCGTGGGGCGGCACGCCGTCCCACGCTTCCGGACACCGTAGAGTGATCCGCGCCGGGTGCGCGGCACTTCGGGGAGATTGCTATGAATCAGCGTTTGCACTGCCGGCATTGCGCGGGCGTGTTTGCCGTTGAGGTGATCGCGGCGCACGAGCAGAACTGTGCCGAGGCGCGTCAGGAAATGAAGGCTGCTCAAAGCGAGCGTCTAGCGTCCGGTGAGCGAGGAGAAATCGACCCCCCTGCGATCTGTCCGAACTAATGAGGCAGCACCCTCAAGAGAGCAGCCCGACAGTGCGATCCATCGTGGTTGATGGGGATACAGGATATTTTGTGTCGCCGAGCCGACATGCCGGGCTGCTCGGTTGAGGATACTACCGATGAAACCATGCATTCAGGTGAGCAGCCCCGTGCCGATGAGGGCTTTTGCCGTTATGGGCTATTTAACGTCGCCGCACCGACACTGGGGCGGCTCACTTGAAGGTGCCCGCCGAAGCGGGCAGGTAATTCAGCCGTTCCAGTAGCTCGCCTTGACATCGGCGGCGCCTTCCGGATCGCTTTCGTGATCCCAATTGACACGCTGTTCGAAGCAGGCTTTGGCCAAGTCGACCGCCACAGCCTCAGTGACACCGCCGCGTTGCTGAAACAGTTTGGCACAGCGTCGTTTCCACTCACCACCTGAAGCGATCGGCGCGGTTGCCAAATAGCTTTCACGGCCCGCTCTCGACTCAAGTTCTTTGACGCCCATACGTCCTCCGTCGAACTGAAAAGGGTGCCGTACTCTGGCGGCCGTCACGCCTGCATCATCGGGGGCGTTCCCTCACCGGGGAGGCGTTTGGTCAGATAGCCGGCTGGGCGACGGCGCGCACGAGGGACATGATTCCGGTTTGAATGTCGAGCTTGCCGATACCGGCTCACTTGTGAGGATCGGCATTTTTGAATCGGGTCAACTCAATGGCGTCTGGCGAAGTTCGGTAGTCGGGCACATCGACATTGTTGTATGCGTCGGCCTTGGCGTTGATCTCGCCGTCCAAGTGCGTTTCCAATTCGTCAGCTAGGGCAAGCAATTCGGCCCCTTTAGCCTTGATCCGACGTCACCCCCGATTTGAGTAGCGCGACGATTTAGAGTCCAATCACGTAGTCAGGAGATTGGACATGAAGAAGAGATTCACCGACGAGCAAATCATCGGCTTCCTGAGGGAAGCCGAGACGGGCATACCGGTCAAGGAACTATGCCGTCAGCACGGCTTCTCAGAGGCCAGCTATTACCTATGGCGCAGTAAGTTCGGCGGCATGAATGTCTCTGACGCGAAGCGGCTGAAGGATCTGGAGACCGAAAACGCTCGGTTGAAGAAACTGCTAGCGCAATCGCTGCTGGAGAATGAGGTGACGCGCGAGGCGTTGCGAAAAAAGTGGTGAGCGCCCCGTCCCGCCGAGAGCTGGTGCGCCATATGACCGATAGTGGCTTGAGCGAGCGCCGAGCCCTGCGGGTAATCGGCATGAGCGCCAGCGCCTACCGTTATCAACCGGCGCCGGATCGCAATCAGGCCCTGCGAGCGCAGATCGTCGCCTTGGCTCAGCGGCATCGTCGCTATGGCTCGGGCATGATCTATCTGAAGTTGCGGCAGTCAGGCGTGACAGTCAACCACAAGCGGGTTGAGCGGCTGTATGCCGAAGAAAAGTTGCAAGTGCGTCGTCGCAAGCGCAAGAAGGTACCGGTATCGGATCGTCAGCCGCTGGGGCGGCCGTCGGCGGCGAATCAGGTTTGGTCGATGGATTTTGTGTTCGACCGAACGGCGGAGGGCCGTGTCATCAAGAGCCTGACGGTGGTCGATGACGCCACGCATGAGGCCGTGGCCATTGTGCCGGAGCGAGCGATTGGCGGCCTAGCGCTAACGCGCATTCTGGATCGTGTGGCGTTGCATCGAGGTTTGCCACAAGCGATCCGTACCGATAACGGCAAGGAATTTTGCGGTCGTGCGATGCTGAGCTGGGCACACGGGCGAGGCGTCAAACTGTTCCTGATCGAGCCGGGCAAACCCAACCAGAATGCCTACATCGAATCGTTTAACGGACGCTTCCGGGATGAATGCCTGAACGAACACTGGTTCACCAGCCTGCCGCACGCCAAGGTGGTGATCGAGGCATGGCGACGGGAGTACAACGAGGAGCGACCGAAGAAGTCACTGGGCGGATTAACGCCGGCATCCTACGCCCGAAAATTGGCAGGAATGCAGTTACATTAACCCTCGGACTCTAAAGCTCAGTGCTACTGAAGACGGGGGGACGTCGGATCCGGTTCGTCAGGTCGATTTCTTCGGCGGACAGTTCGCGGCAAGCTTGCCTGTGGGCATATGTGTGCCGCGTACGGCGAGTCATCGACAGCGCCTCAGGAGTTGCCCGATGACGGCAGGAGTGTTCGTTTGGCCACTTCGACGCCTATTAAGAACGCATCGGGCTCTTCGGACTGTAGTACGGCCGAAATGAGGCGGTTTAGCTGATCCAGGACTGCAAGCGTGGACGTTTGAGGATCTGCGGAGCAAAGGATTAGCGCACGGATGGCTATCTGAGTCGCTCGCAATTGCCCCTCCAGTTCCATGAATTTTGAATCGTCTGTCATGAGTACCCCATTTGAAATGAAAGATCAGTTCGAGGAATCTGGATTTTCACGCGATTAGGGGTGTCTGTCCCTTTTTGAGCAAGCGGATGCGACTTTTCTTGGTTTCCCTAATTGCTTGTTTTCTTGTCCATGCCCAGAAGCGTAAGGGCTTTCCGATTCATGGTCATTCGTTGATTTTGCAGGACGTTGAATGATGGAGAACGTTGTTGAATTCCTGCCGAAGCAGCAGGGAGTTTTTTGAGCAAACGTGCCGTCGCACGTTTGTGGACCCTGAACTGAAGCGTCAGGTACTCGATGCGACCCAGCGGGATCCGTCGATGCTGAACAAGGTATCGAACGGGGTTGGTATCGCTTTCGACAAGCTCGATGCCGTGTGCCGCGCAGTCGGGCTGGCGATCGTTGAGGTGGAATACATGGATTGTCGACGCTCAAGAAGGAGTGCGCGGAGCCGGGGGCTGGATTCGACGTCCCCTCGTCTTCAGTGTAAGCGGTCGAGTAACGACGTCTACCCAAGGGCCTGGTGAAGGAGGAGCATAGGTGTCCACCTACTACGGAGGTGGACACCTATGGCTGACAAAGACTCTGAGTTGAGAGTCGTTCGACAAAGTAGTGACGGCCGGCGCCGTTACGATGAGAAGAGCAAGCGGGCACTGATCGAGGCGGCATTACAACCGGGCGTATCGGTGGCGAGGCTCGCGCAAGAACACGGTGTCAATGCCAACCTGCTGCGCAAATGGATCACGAAGTATCTGATGGAGCGCGAGCAAGGACTCTTGCCGATGCAACGCGCCGGAGATATCGATGGCCTTTCGTCGCGCGAGATCGAGAGCGTGACCATCGACTTGCCGGATACGCATAGTCTGGTTTCGGCCACCGCGGTGCCTCCGGCCTTCGTACCGGTCGTTTCGACGCCTCCGGTATCTGTGCAGGTGCCAGCACCGTCGGCTGCGTCGATGCAGCTCGAGCTGCATGTGCGTCTGGCCAACGGCGTCGAGCTCGAGATGGGGCGCGCCATCGCGTCGATCGAGGAGCTGACCACCCTGGTCCGGATTCTGGGGAGGATGCCGTGTTCCGGTTCGACGAAGGCCTGAAGGTCTACCTGCACCGCGATCCTGTCGACTTCCGTTACGGCATGAACAGCCTGTCGATTCTCGTCGAGCAGTCGATGCAGCTGAGCCCGATGGACGGCTCGCTCTATATCTTTGGCAACCGGCGTCGCGATCGGGTCAAGATTCTTGGCTGGGATGGAAGCGGCTTCTGGCTGTTGATGAAACGCTTGGAAGCGAGCCGCTTCATCTGGCCCGACAACAAGACCGAGGTCGTCACGATGACGTCCGACGTGCTGCACGCGTTGCTCGACGGTGACGACATCACAGCCATTCGGCGCCACGCGAAGCAAGAATATCTGCGCGTGAGCTGAAACAGGCGAGTGGCATGCCTGTCTAATCGCGCATGCCGATCACCGTCACGATCACCGCCGATGAACTGAAAGCGCTGCTTGCCGAGCGCGATGCCGCTCGCGGGCTACGAGAAGAAAAAGAGGCATTGTGCGGTGCTCTGCGGCTCGTGACAGCAGAACGAGATCTCGCCGAGGAGCGGCTTCGGGCCTATCGCCGCGAGCTGTTCGGTGCAAAGAGCGAGGCGAGGGGCGACAATCAACTCGGCTTGTTTAACGAAGCCGAAGTGCTTGGCAAGAGCAGCGCCCCCGCGCGGGAGGATATTCCGGAATCTACAGTTGCGGCGCACAAGCGCAAGAAACGAGGTAAGCGCAAGCCACGCGATCCGAATCTGCCGCGCGAAGTCGTGCGGCATGAACTGCCTGAAGCGGAACGTTTCTGTTCGAACGACGGCCACGCGCTCGTCGAGTTTGGCGTCGAAGTCAGCGAACAACTCGACGTCATCCCGGAGCAGCTTCGTGTGATCCAGCACCAGCGCGTCAAGTACGCATGCCCGTGCTGCGATCTGGGCATCAAGGTCACGCCGGCGCCGCCGCGAATCATTGCGCGCGGACTGCTTACCGAATCGGCGCTCGCGTGGATTGCCACCGGCAAGTATCAGTTCGGGATGCCTCTGTATCGCCAGGCCGGTCTGCTGCGCCGTTTCGGCGGCGACATCTCCTCGAACACGCTCGCCGCGAGCATGGTTCGCGTCGGCATCGCGACGCAGCCGGTGATCAACCTGATGCGGGATGCACTGCTAGAGGCCGAGATCATCTATTGCGACGAGACCACGTTCCAGGTGCTCAAAGAAGAAAACCGCCGAGCGCAATCGAAGAGCTATCTGTGGTCGCAGATGACGCAGGCGCAAACGCCGATCCGGTGCTTCAATTACACGCCCGGGCGCGGCGCCAAACTGGCAGACAAGCTGTTCACTGGCATCCGCCAGGGTGCGGTGCTGATGAGCGATGGCTACGAGCCCTATAACGATATCGCCCGGCGTTACCAGCTCGTGCATCTGGGGTGCTGGGTTCATGCCAGACGCTACTTCGTCAAAGCGGAAGAGAATGTGCCGAAAGCCGCGCGAACTCCTGATCTGCTCGCGATGCGCTTTATCGCGCTGATCGGCAAGCTGTTTGCCGCCGAGGCACGCACCGAAACGTGGGATGCCGAACGACGACAACGATTGCGACGACGATACAGCGCTCGGGTGCTTGATGCCATCCACTCACTGATGCTTGAGCAGTCGCCCGGCGTTGTACCGCAGGGCTTGCTTGGCAAGGCGCTGACCTACCTGCGCGCACAGTGGACGAAGCTGGCGCGATACGTTGAGAACGGCAGTTGGCCCATCTCGAACAATCCTTGCGAGAACTCGATTCGCCCGTTCTGCGTCGGCCGCCGATCGTGGCTGTTCTCGGACACCGTTGACGGCGCGAACGCCAGCGCCAACCTCTACTCGCTCGTCGAGACCTGCAAAGCGAACGATATCGATCCGTATCGCTATCTCACCTGGCTGTTTCAGCGTCTGCCGCTGGCGCAGAGCGTCGACGACTATGACGCTCTGCTGCCCTGGAAGATGCCCGCCGATCTGCGCTGACCCGCCTTGTTGCCACGCCTCACGTACCTCGTGATTTTTCTCTGAGGGACGTTATTCGTGGATCGCATACAGTCAAAAACACAGTCGTATGCCTACCCGCTATTGTAAGTGGGAGACTTTGTCCGGACCTTCAGGGGGCCGCTCCAGACCACTACATTCCGGCCTGGCGGCCAGATGCTACCCATGGCTTCCGCTAAACCTTGACCACCTCTTCGTGACACTGTGGCGCTCTTGATCAAACGGTGTGGTGCAATTGCCAAACGCACGGCTGCGTCGGTTACGGCAACATTGAATTGTCGCCTCCGCCTCCCCGGGTGTGGCGACGCTCAGCTTCCATTGCGCCACTCCCCGTGAGCAATGGCCTAATGCCGCTTCCCCAAGAAGCGGCATTTTTTTCGCCCGAGATCGCAAGTTCTCGAAATTTTGGAGTCGCGTTTCTGCGGTCCGCGCCTCGGGCCGTGGCGGGCGGCAAATGCTTGCGAACATGGCCATTCTTGCGGCTTCCTCGTTCGGAATGAGGGGCGGCCGCGGTTGGTGTGCCAAGCGTTCTCAGCTGCTGCCGCATTGTCATCACGTCGGGTGGGAATTGGTCGACGTGGTGGCCGCGACCGATGGACGATCGAGGCCGAGGGGTGCAGAGTCGCCGTGATGAAACTGAATGGCTTCTGCCCCCTCGGCCATCACGGAGCAATCGAGATTGGTCTGAGCGACACGATTCATGTCTAGGTCCTCGCGCTTTCAAACCAAATGCAGCGCTAGTCGCGTCTACGATGCAGGTCAAATCTTCCCAGAGAGGGAGTGGCGTTCGCGAGACTCTGAGAAAAGTCGCATTAGGACTATTTGCCTTCATTGCTAAGCTCGTCTTGGCTGTTGAATGGCTGCTCTATCGCGTCGATACTTGGCTTTTTGCCTTTTCATTTTCGAGCCTGACTCATACTCTGTAAGCGACCGAGATCCGGTTCCGCCTGGGGGGGGGCTCCGTCCGCAATCGGTCGTGTCATGTCTCCTCTGTTGTGGGTTAAGGATGCCGTCTTGGCGTGGACGGCATCCTTATTTTTTCACGGTTGTGCCCAACTTTGTGATTAGACAGCCGTCTCACTATTGGGGGATACAAGAAATCTCACAACCACCTTAGGCACACATCGAGGCCTGCCGCTCCGATGGATATTCAGGAGGTGCAACTTTGACTTGCCGTGTATTGGCTTGCATTTGCCTGCTGGGCGGTGGTTGCCACCCATATCAACTGGATTCGAGTTTGGAGGGCCGAAGGGCTTGCTGTAGCAGTCGGGCGCTTAGCTTGGCTAATGCTTGTTGCACCGATATTGACGCCTTCACTTCTTCTTGTCGCCGGAGTGAATGCAACTGCACGAAGAGTACGGCGCCGATCGCCACGGGCGAGATCCAAACGCCAATAGTCCGGCGGTCCCCCTTCCTGTAGCCAGCGATGTGGGCTGCTTCCGAATCACCGGGCGATTCTTGCGGTATCTCGCTCTCAATTGGGGTAATGGCACGCCCGCCAAGATCGCGCTTCCGGTTTCATTGGGGGGGGGGGGCGTGGCAAGGCTTGTGTATCGGGATGATCGCGCGTCGTCCAGGCGACTCGTCATTGGTTTGCGCGGTTTGGTAGGAGGCTCAGATTCCTCGTAAGCGCTTGCTCGATCGCATCTCGACGGTCTTTCTGGGCAACGTATTTCGTGTGCACGTGCGTGGCCCCCATCTGAAAAGCGAGACGCCGCAACTTACGATCTGGCAGGGGATTCGAGGAATCGCCTGTTTGGCCAACGTAAATCGGCTCCCAGCCATCGTGAATCTTCTTTACGAAAACGTAAACGCCAGCTTCGGGTAGCAAAGCCGCCGACCGCTCCCGGATTTCAAACCAGTAACCGCACCAATCGAAAACCACCATAAGAGTTCTCCATTTGTTGAGCTTGACATTAGTGCGTGGTAAAGGGGGGGGCACGAACGCCCTCCAAAAGGTAGGGAATTCTTCCTAAACGGTCCATGTTCGCTATCAAAGCCGGGAGGGGACTGATGGCGTGTCTGTTCAAAGTTTGAATTGTTTCTTGTGCGAGCGTCTCATTGCAGCCGCTTGTCGGACTGCATTGCGAATAGCCTCATTTCCTATGGTACTTGTAAGTGATATTAAGTTTGGTTGTGCTTGCGTCGCGGCTTTCGGGCGCTCCCACTATACGTCCCTGATGAGCCGAACATGATGAGCGCATAGGTTCACAAAGTGCCGGAAAATTTCGAGACGGTAGCGTCGTGTGCGATAGCGCCTCCGTTTGCCTTCCCGGATGGGGCGTTTGGGAACTCGTGTTATCCGGTTAATCAAGGTCGCACCGAACGAATTGCCCCTCTAGCTTCGGTTTGCCACGCATGCACACATGGTGCTGACCGGGCTCTCATGGGTATGGATATCTACAACCTCGGGACGCTGCCGATGCCCGATCTTGCAAGGTGGCAAAAATGGGGGGCGGTTTAAGGGATATCAGTGGTTGACGAAGAATGCGGTTGGGAAATGGTGTGCAAAGGTGACGTGACGAGTCATGGAGGACTTGTTCTCGAGGGGGCTTCCACGCTTCGCCACATGGGAATCCCGGTGGCTTTAGACGGGCATCTGGTGTTTTGCCCCAAGTGTGGTGGGGAATATCCAATCATTGCAAGTGGTACTCGCCGTCATGGAGGCTTGCGGATCGCAAAGTTTGGTGACGAGACGGCATGTGGCGCAAAGCTTATTCGCGCCTGAGTGGGGGGGGGCATGTTCTGTCTCGCCCAGTGATTGCCGCGAAATTGAACTTCCGTCAAGGAAGTGAGAGAGGGCTCCGGAACAAGGAGCGGTGAATTGAACGATCATTCCGCTCGCTTGGATCTGCGATTTCATGAAGGGGGGCGGGAATTCTGGCGACATCGCGATGTTGCTCTTTTGTTAATTATTTTGCACGACGATTATTTTGTTTCCTCCTCTGAATTTCTCTCTAATCGGCCTGACTCTGGTGTTGATTTCGGCTTTGCCGTACAACATCGTCCGACACGCTATTCCGATTTCATCGTTCTACTCTGAAATATTGACGTTTGTGCTCTTTGCGATGCTTGGCACGCTTTCAATGGTCGCCATCGCAAGACGAGACACTCGTCTGCTTCGCTTGCCTCGTGTGGCATGGGTGCCTCTCGCTTTCATATCCGTGATCTTGGCGCAATGCTTGACTGTTCCCACGGAACTGCCGCAGTTGATGGTGGCCGCGATGCTCTACGGCGCTGCGATGCTCGTCGCCGTAAATTCTGGATTCTGGATCGCACAACTTGGTTGGTGGGAACCGTTGTCGTATTGGATGGCCGCGGCATTGACACTGGGGGGCGGGTATGCCGTCGGTGCGCAAATTGCGCAAGTTTTTCATCTAGAAGGGAATGTTCCGTGGCTTGTCGTAAGGCTCCCTGAGTCGGTTTTGCGGCGTCCGTTTGGCAATATGTTTCAGCCGAATCTGCTTGCGACGTATCTCTCGTTCGCTAGCGCTGCTGTGTTCTATCTGTGGCGGCAGCGCAAGCTATCCGCTTGGATCGGACTGCCAATATGGGCACTCTTGGATGTCGGCATTTGCGTGACAGGATCGCGGACTGCATGGTTGCAATTGACACTGCTGTCGCTATTCGGGCTATGGCTCGCCTGGAAAGAAAAATCGGCAGATGCTCAAGGCCGGTATGGCACTCGATGGTTGATGCCCGCAGTGATACTCCCTCTCCTGCTCCTGGCGGCGATGTTCGTGACGTGGGCAAACACTTCGTGGGGATTGCAACTCGAGGTAAGTGTTGCTGCACGCATGCAGCAACCTGAACACGTGGCTGATCGCATAAGTCTTTGGAGGTACAGCTTCACAATTCTTCGTGAGCACTGGATGTTTGGAGTGGGGTGGACGAACTTCAGGGGAGCCGTGTTCGCGCTGGCTGACAAACTTGGCCCGACTGTGATGGCGAACAACGCGCACAATGTTTTGCTGGATCTTTTGGTCAAAACCGGTGCATTCGGTACCCTGCTCGTTATAGTGCCGCTAACGACATGGTGTGTCCGCGCGGTACGGGGAGTCGGTAACGCGTCTGCGGCTTTCGTGTTCGCACTCATTTTGCTAGGCATGCTTCTCATTCATGCGATGCTTGAATACCCTCAGTGCTATGCATACTTTCTTCTGCCGGCATCGTTTCTGATTGGCGTCTGCGAACGGAAGGCGATAAGGTATTTCCCCCCGATAGCTACAGGAGCCACTAGTCTCGCAATCGTGTTGCTCAGTTATATCGCGATTCCTTGGGTTTACCGTGATTACCAGCGTGTCGAAAACGCGTTCTTCGAAGTTGCGATTCTTCGGGACGACATGCAGATGTATCGCGCCGCGCCAGCAAGATTTTTTGCCCCGTATGGCGAGTACGCGCTCACGTGGGCTCTCGATCTCAATCGAGAGCAATTGGATACCAAATTGGCAATGCATCGTCGGGCGCTGGCGTTAAATGCTCCGCTTGACCTCATTGAGCGACAAATTGTTCTTCTAGCGCTTGCTGGGCGAGATGAGGAAGCCTTGAATGACATCAAGCGCTTGAAGAATTACAGCCCGAACTCGTTCGCGCAGCAATACCGGACGCTCATTACCATGTTGCGAGAACATGGTGCTGATCTGGAGCCGTTCGTGAATCGTGTCTTCGACGCTTGGGGTGCCCCTTAAGCGACGTTGCCAAGGAGGTTTTTCGAGCTGAGAGAGCAGATCCCTTCCTGTGGTTGGGGCGGTGGATTCTTGCTCTCTCGGCCTATTCCTATGCGTCTCGAAGCGCACTTTAGCGCATCACGGCGCAAAGCAGTCGTTTTTTATCTCCACACTGGCAATGGCTTTGTGGCCAAGTCGCTCTTATGTCTCGTCGGTTGGGCGCTGGGGTTCAAGTGGGAAGAGCGGTCATTGGTGGGGAGGCGGTTAGATTGGGCGTGGATCTGTCTGCCATGGGCAATAGGCCGGGACGCGCTTTGGCATATCAACAGGAATTCTGGAAATGAAGATTATTGAGAGTCGGTGGTGGTTTTGTTCGGGGGCCGCGGCATGCTTGGCGGCATGGGCCTTCTCGGCCCATGCCGCGGATTTCCGTGGCAATGTGCCGAGTGTGGCAGACGCGCAGATTGAGGCGGGTGCCGATGTGACACCGTCCGCGAATGCCCCCGTATTGGCTCCTGGATTGATTCAGGAGTTGCGCGATCGAATTCAAGGGAAGGAGGTCACGGAACTCCGTACTGCATACAACGCCCGTTACGGTGCGAGTCTGTTGTTCTATCCGCAGACGATGGGGTACTACGTCGCCATGTTTCACGATGGTAGTTTCTGGCGGGTAGTTAAGGTAGCTGACGAAAGTGGTGCGGAGGCTCTCTACTCCAACTTTGTGCAGCAAACCCAAGCTTTGGCCGAGGTTGAGATCCGTAGAACGGTACTTGAAGCGCAGCAAGCGATCATGCAAAAGGAGCTCGCTCGAAGTGAGGCCCGACTTGGTGCTGTGCGAAATGATCTGAATATTCAGCGCAAGCATGAACAAGCGCTAGTTCGAGATCAGAAGGCGGCACGCGAGCAAGCTTCAGCGTTGGAGTCAGAAAACGCTTCTGCACTTAAGCGCTTGGATGGCCTTCAGCAACGAGTTGGGGCGCTGCAGTCTGAGCAAAGTGGGGCTGATGTGGAGCTCATGCGTTCGATAAAGTGACGAACGTGGGTGTCTGTCTAATCTCTGATACGGGAACGATTTGGTTCGGTGGGGATTCGGGTTACTGGTAGCGTCGCGGACTATCCGACAAGGATCTCGCGATTAGTTGGCGGTGCCATTCGCCGATATATCGCGTTTGTGATATTGCCGGCATGCGGAATTTCAGTTGATCAAGGTTCCTTTGCAGGTTCTTCGCCATAAGATTCCCTGCCGCCAGCGCCGGTCTTCGGCATCATTTCCGCGCCTCTAGCCCTCACGATTTGCGATCAGATGGATCTGCGGATATAGCTGCGCTGAGTGCTCGCGTGCTCGCGTGATCGGGAATTTTCGTGCGCGTTGAATAGCCCTTCGCTGAAAGACTTGATCGCATTCGACGGCGAACTATCGGTTCTTGCTGAGCCCGGTCGGCACCTGCGTCCACCTGTTGGACAGGCGGCTGGGGCACGAAGATAGTGCCGCTCCTGCTCTACGAACTTCTGCTCTGAGCAAATGCTAGACATCGCTAGCGGTGCCGACCATAGTAACTCCTTCAGCCTGATGCCGGGACCCGTACGTTCGGACATGGTAATGACGTGCCGGTTCGTTTTCATTTGGGGCGGGCTGGAGGTTGCGTGGATCGGGTGCAACGGTTGGATTGAGTGAGAAGCGCCTTGCGGCCATAGATCGGGAGCACTGGCTCCGAATGCAGACGCGCACTGCCTGGAGGGGGGGGCGCTTTATGTAGTTTGGCAAGCGCAAGGGGCGGCTTTGGGTTGATAAACGGTGCCATCGCGCAGCATGGCAAAGAGCGCGTCGCAGCCCTGGCGTGCCAGAGCGACGAGCGCTTGGTTGTGGCGCTTGCCCTACTGGATCTTTCGACCGTAGTAGGCCCGCGAGATGTGGGCGCGCAAAGCGGCAAAGGCCGAGAGAAACTAGCCGCGTTTGAGCTCTTTGTTACCACGCCTCGAATCAAAGAGCCTGAGCGCCGGGGCATTGGCGCCAGGCCTGCGTCGGCCGCCAATTCTGCGGCGAAGGCAAACGCCTTGTGGGTCACTTCCGTCAGGAGTCGTGCAGCGGTCTTGAGCCGGAAGCTGGGTGTGCTACTCGAGACCGGCCAAAGAGGGGCGCTGTGCATCAGGCGCTCGACTTCGGCTGCATTTCATCGCTTTGCTGACGCTGGGCTGGGAGTTGCTGGGCCGGGCTCGGCATCATCAGCGTGGCGGGGAGGGGGAGCGCTCGGGCAAGTCGAGCACCGTAGGATGATCCACGCGAGGCCCGAGCACCCGCTTGAGCGCGGGATGAATCTGAGTGAGCGGGCCGCGAATGCAGTTACTGGTTTGACTGAGTTGGGCGGCTAGGTCGTCGTCGAAGCCGCACAGCATTCCACTCCGCGAGCGGTTCATCGTTTTGCATTGGAGTTCAGCCAGGAAGTGATATGGCCTGCAACAACCGCGGTGCCTAGTCTCGGCATCCGTGTGACGGATGGCTGAGGGAGGTCCCGTGCCAAACCGTATCGGCGATCACCAGCCGCCCACCAGACTTGGTGACTACTCCTCACGGATCATGACTACGACGGGGGGCATATGGCGATGCCAATTGGATGCGCCTGAAATCCAGTGAGGCGGTAAATCGGCCTGTTGTATCTCCTCGCGCCCCAAATGGGCGAGGGCGGTGGCATCGACGTTAGCCAAATATCCAAGGTCTTTCTCCTATTTTCCTCGATCTGAAGATCAGTTATGTCGCGACTACGTACACTCGAAGTCTCCAATTTTTTGTTGGGGCAGCCGGTTTGTGGTTAAGAATTTCCGGCCGAAAAGTCTATTTATTAACGTGGAAATAGGATTGAATATGAAAGATGTCGAGCATTTGAATGATCTGAAGCGGCAGTCAGGTTTCACCTTGATCGAAGCGCTGGTTGTGATGATTGTCGGCGTCGTGATTCTTGCCGCTGCCGCCGCTGGTATCGGTAAGCTCTTCTCGACTTCAGATATTTCGACTGAGGCGAACAACATCACCCAGATGCAAGCCAACACGAAGTCCGTCAAGAATGGTGGGCAAGGCTATAAGGGGTTGAATAATACGATCGCTCAGCAGTACAACATTGTTCCGGTGAACATGGCTCAGGATACGACGGCCCACACTATTTCGAACGCATGGAATGGCGCGGTCGTATTTGGCACCGCTAGCGGCGACCAGGCGTACACCATTGTCTACAATCAGGTCCCCACTGAAGCATGCACCCAACTCGCTCAGAAGCTGAGCACGGCAGGCTGGGGAAGCATTGACGTTGGCGGCAAGAAGATCACTTCGGCGAGCTCTCTTGCGGATATCGGTACGGCTTGCTCTGCGTCCAATTCAAACACGATGACGTTCACGTCTGCGAGCTAATCGCGCGTGTTTTGTGGGGGGGGCACAATATTACGCACTCCCCATGTAGGTTCGAATTGCTGTGTGGGGAGCGTCGAGGAATCGCATGGAGGAGTTGATTTCGCTACTGGCGAGTTCAAAAGTTCTGCTTGGCTTTGTTGCCGGGGCTATCGGGTTGTGCGTCGGAAGTTTCGTGAATGTGATTGTTGGTCGGGTGCCGATCATGATCGGTGCTGTTGCCGGTGACGAGAGTCTCGGTCTGTGCTTCCCTCGCTCTCGTTGCCCAGCCTGTCGGCATCCCTTGGCGCCGTGGGACAACATCCCTGTATTCAGCTTTCTGGCGCTGCGGGGAAAGTGTCGATACTGCAGCGTATCGATTTCGTTTCAGTACCCGGCGATCGAATGCGTTACTGCGGTGGCTTACGTTGTCATCGCCGCTGTGGCTGGATGGGATCCGAGATTGCCCGGATGGTGTTTTCTGGCAACAGTTCTGATTGCGTTGTCGGGAATCGACCTATTGCACCTTCTGTTGCCTGACCGGCTCACGCTACCACTGCTGTGGGCCGGTCTTCTTGCAAATTCGGTTGGCATATACGTTTCTCCTCGGGACGCCATTGTCGGCGCCGTTTGCGGATACCTGTTATTCGCGTCTGTAGGGATTGTCTCGGGGAAGATTGCGGGGCGCGAGGCGCTCGGAATGGGAGATGCCAAATTGCTAGCCGCCCTCGGCGCATGGATAGGCTATCGGGATATTCCGATGATCGTTCTGTTGGCCGCTATGGCTACTCTCGTGGGGATGCTTGTGAACAAGTTGCGGGGTGGCGGGACATCGCAGTTGCCGTTCGGTCCTGGGCTTGCGATTGCTGGCATGGCGGTCGCGTTAATTCGTTGAGCTCTGCCGATTGGCAGTTAATGGTGTTGATTGAGCGTGAGTGGGAAATGAAGCGAAATAACGGATTTGTAGTGCGATCGACAACTACTCAAGCGGGTTTCACGCTGATCGAAGTCATTGTCGCGCTGATTGTGATGGTTTCGATGGTATCGGTCGCCGTGGTTTTCATCAATCGATCGAGCGATCAAACTGCTAACCAGAATGCGTCGGAACAAATGCGCGTTCTAGGGGACGCGGCGGTTGCGTACGTCCATGCGAATCCCATCGATGCGAACAATTGGCCCGTCGGACAGCCGCATGACATCGTTAAGAACGGTGACTGGACTGCCTTGAAAGATTATTTGCCTCCCGGCATCAGTGTTACGCCAGCCAGCCCAATTGGGGTTAAGTACAACGCGACCGCGGTTCCGCGAGTGGTGCCTGGTAAGGATAAGACATACGACGTTGCAATCTATACGGTGGCAATCCCCGGTGCGGGGCAATTGAGCGTTCCGGATCACGCAATGAAAATTGCGCAGTTGCTGGGTGCTGGCGGTTTTTACGGGGACAAATTAAATCGAGCGAGTTCAACTTCAACGCTGACGTTTTGGGGGGCCTATGGGCAACTTGACAAGCCGGATGCGTTGAGTGAGTTCAACCTAAAACCATCGCTTGGGCTCGTCGTCTATGTTCCGACAATTATCTCCGACCTAGCGACTGCGCCAGGATTGGATGCGGACGAATTTCTTCATCGCCATGAAACGAAGGGGCACCCTGAGTGGAATCAGATGACAACCGATATCGATATGAATGGCAATTCGCTAGATCTAACGACACAAAATGGTGTGGTATACGTCGGAGCCCAGGACGACCCTAACAACGTTGACGCAACGCATCCCAATCAAAACCCGAGCATGACGATAAAGGGTAATAACGGCGCCCCAGGCGGAATTTGGACGTCGAATGTGACGGCTGATGAGCAGGTCACGGGAAAAATCGTCGCCGCCCGGGAAGCGCAAATGGTGTTTGTGAACTCGAAACATGACGTCGGCGAAAATTGCGACGGCATTGGACGCATATCAACGAAAAAGGATACGGGGGAACTGCTCTACTGTTCCACTGCAACTGACGCCAAAACAGGTGTTTCAAGTTCGACGTGGTCGCTGGTGTCAGCTCGTAGCAAGAGTATGAAATACCTGCAAGTCGGCCTCAGCAAGACCAAGCAAGTGGAGGGGCTTCCCGAAGACTATACGTGGGGTAATTTCCGTGATCAGCTCTCTTGTTATGCATGGAGTTGGGACTCTGGTGATGTGGGCAGCTGCAAGACGAGATGGGGTAACAAAAAAGCGTACAACAATCACGTGGGCATGGCGACTCGATCGGTGACCAATAATGGGACCGTGCCAGTCTTTGTTTCGATAACCGCGGTGGGGTTGGTTCAGTCAGATGTGAACGGGGTGATGCGAGGGGAGGATAAAAACTCCTCTTTCTCAACTAAGTGCCAGATGGCTGCTTGGCTGAGTTCTCCTGGTGGTGAGCCAAGCGCGGGCGCTCCGCCATTGGTTTATACGCACATATCGTATACGCCAAGGAGTTCAAATGACAATGCTGATCAGCCTAGAAATTCATCCAAAGAAACGTTGACGACAGATTCCGTGGTTGATTCTTGTGAGCTTTCATTTTATGTTCCGCCAAATAAAAGTGTTATTACCCGATGGGCAACGTGGACTCCTAATGATACTTATGGTTATGGAAATGGTAATGGGCAATCCTTTGTTACCTTGTACGGTGATGAGGGGGAGTTGGATGGTAATAAGGTTGACGTCAGTGACACTAATACGGTGGATGTTTCCTACTGATGGGGTTGGCGTGAGTTGAGTTTTCTTGAGGTGTGTTCATAAAAAATGACGGTCAATGTTATGATTTTGCTCGGGATGATGGTCGTTGATTGTGAGCCTAAGTGTGACGTGGTTATTGTTAATCGTTGTTTTGAAATTTCCGGAATTTTCGAGGGAAATCAAAATAATGGTTGGTCGAATTGAGCTGCTTGGTAGGTGTGTATGTGGCCGATTTCTATCGTGCTTCTGATTTTTTCATTTGTCGTTGGGGTTCTTGGTCTTGTTGCTTACAAGGATAACGCGATTTACGACAGAAGGATTAGTGGCGGTATCGTTGAGATGTTTAATGCTTACGATATTGGAACTCGAGATTTTGCAAAAATTGGAAAAACACAAGTAATTCCGGATTGTTCGCAGGGGCCCTCTATGTCGGGAGTGACTCGAATAATGGCGTGCGAGATGGAGTTCGAGCGCGAACGATCAGGTATGCGATGGCTCAATGTCGACTCTTGGTGTGATGATAGCAGCGGGGGAGGGTGTAGTTGGGGGGCGCTTTATTCAAAGGACGGTGCGTACGTTTATAAAGTTGACGACGGCGACAAGAAACACATGCTGGCTGCATATGCTGAGCTATACGCTACCGATGCCGGGGGGGTGATCGTTACCGGTCAATCGCAGGTGGGTTTTCTCCATAAAGGGGAGTTGTTGGATCCGTCCGGAAAATTGGTGACGTCTGTTCCGCCTGTAACCGTGTTAGATGGGCTTGTTCCGGAAGGCGCCTTGGTTCGTGTTTTAAAAAATAATTGAATTAATATATTTGGGTTTTGTTTTGATGGTCGAATTTAAGGGGTGGTGAAATGCGGAAGTGCGAAATCGCCGTAATGGCTGTGTTTTTTCTGCTTTCCACGGGATTTTGCGATGTCGCATTTGCCCGGAGCGAACCGGACGCAGTGAACGATCACGTAAATAGTCAATCGAGGATAGGTGAGGGTGGTCCTCTCTCGCAAGTGGATTTCCCGGATAGTGGGCTTGTAGGGAGCAGCGGGGCAGCATCGGGCGGGGCGTCACCTGGTACGGATTTTCAGAGCCGTAGATTGATTGCTGCGCCGGTGGATGAGAATGCGGCGATGACTGAGACGAACGATGTGATTGAACAAGCGGTGCGTGTCCCCGCTGCACCCGGTGTGGCACAACGCATCTGGGTCGCGCCAGCGGGAACATCGCTTAAGGCGATCGTCGCGGAGTGGGCCGGCAAAGAGCGTTATGAGCTTGTCTGGGATGCCTCGTATGACTATCCGATTGTGGCGACGGTGAAGATTCAGGGAGATTTCGTTTCGGCCATTTCCCAGATATTCGATTCATATGCAACGGCTGACCGTCCACTAAGTGTCGACATCTATCAAGGTCAGAGGCTCGTTCATGTTAAGGCTCGGGGTGAGGGAATCGATGAGTAACATTCTCAAATGTGCCGTTGCACTGGCGGCAACTGTGATGCTGGCCGGATGCGGTGAGATCAATGCGCTCGACCATCGTGCGGATGAAGACATGGGGCACGCCACCGATACGCTGCAGGATTTGCGTGAGGGCAAACCGCAATCGGTCGTTAATGTTCATGAGACGGGGTATTGGGTATCCACGAAATCGCGGCTTTTGGTCGCGCCGGCCAAGACAGTGGATTGTGATCTCACACTGAATACCGCGGGCCCGTTGAAACTGACTTCCGTAGCTGACAAGATTTGGCAGATATGTAAAGTCCGTGTGCGGGTCAGTGCCGATATACGCAAGTCGGGTGACGCGACGACAGTGCAGTCGGGCGCAGGAAATCCCCAGACAAGTATGACCGTCTATGGCGGCAGGTCGGGATTGCCATTGCCGGACGCAAGCCAGCGTGACGCCGACCCTATGGTCGATGCCAACTGGTCTGGGCCGCTTTCGGGATTAATGGACTCCATTAGCGCCCAAGCAGGTCTGAATTGGGAAGTGACTGAGGAAGGAATCCGCCTCTATCGGATGGCTACCGAAGTTTTTCAAATCCACGCGCTACCCGGCACGGACGCCTTGACGACTTCAATGAATTCGGCCGGATCTGCGTCGATGGGTGATAACGGGGCGAGTGGCGGTAGCAGTGGCGGTAGCAGTGGTGGTAGCAGTGGTGGTAGCAGCGGTGGTAGCGGCAGTGGCGGAGCCAGCGGCACGGCGGCGAACGCACAATCTGTAACGTCGTCGTTGACCCAATCCGTGCTGGACGACATAGAGAAGACGGTTAAATCCATGTTGACCCCGGGGGCGGGAAAGGAAACGCTTTCCCGCTCGACCGCTTCACTGGTAGTGACCGATACGCCGGATGTCCTTGCTCGCGTGAAATCCTACCTGAACCGGCAGAACAAATTGCTTGAGACACAGGTGGTGCTCAACGTCAAAATTCTGGATTTGACGTTCGATCGTGAAGACCAATACGGCATCGACTGGGACCTCGTTTATAAGGGCGGAGGGGTCAGCCCCTCGTTGCGGAATGCTACGGATGCCGTTGACGGTGCCATAAGTGGAGGCGTAAAGATCGTCAGAGGGCCTTTCAGCAATAGTTCGCTGATGATGAAGGCACTTTCCTCACAAGGAAAAGTGTCGGTAATTACGCAACCTTCTGTCACGACTCTGAACCTCCAGGCCGTTCCGATGCAAGTGGCGACGGAAACGACGTACGTTGCGTCGCTGGACACCACAAATACGGCGAATGTCGGCTCTTCGACCGGTGTGAATCCGGGTACCGTCACCACGGGCTTCAACATGATGTTGCTGCCGTATGTGTTGGCGAACAAGGAAGTCTTGCTGAAATACGACATCAATCTCAGCTCGCTGACGGCTCTCAAGAACTTCAAAGCTTCATCGGGCCAAAGTACGGACTCCGACACGGACCCCGATACGGACAAGGATAAGAACAAGGACAACACCTCGGCGGGCACGATCCAGCTTCCGACCGTCGACATGCGAGGGTTCAGTCAAAAGGTGCGGTTGCATTCGGGAGAGACATTAGTGCTTACGGGGTTCGACGCGGATAGCGGTGCGAGCATCCGAAGTGGCGTCGGGAGTCCGAACAATCCCTGGCTGGGTGGCGCGCGCGACGGGCACCGACATCACACCGTCATCGTGATCATTATCACCCCTGTGGTGTTGGGGGGATAAATGGACGAGCAGCAAACGCAAGTTCCCACTTCGCGAACCGAGTTGTTCGGAAAAACGGTGGTGGCCGGGTTGGTCTGGCAGCCTCCTGACGGTGGTATTTCTCGCGCACGTGCTCGCAAGGAGGGACTTGCGTCGGGGTTTGGATTGATGGCCCGACACCGGGTGGGGCATGCGATTCAGATCGGATACGTATCCCACGAGTCATCGCTGATCGGCGCGTACTCGCTCGCGCTGCTCTTGGCGAACAAACTCAAGCATGAGAACTGGATCGGTGCGTTCCGCTTGCCCGACTCGCGCTATGCGCTAGTGGGGGTTCTCCAGGGGGCCATCATGGCGGGGCGCGATGTCATTGGTACCCGCGGCGAAGTGGAGTCGTTGTTGCGCTCGACGGTGCAATTGATTCAGGACGCTGGGCAGACCCTCGAAGCTATTTTTGCGCCGGAAGAATTCGAGACGCCATGGGAGGAGCGCCCTCTTCAGGATGTTCTGACCAAGTCGGACCTCAAGTCCGGTACACGCCTTAAGTCGTTGTCTGGGCAGATTTCCCGTAAGCAGCTGACGCTGTTATTCGGCGTCGGAGCAATGATTGTTGTGGCGGCGGCCGGGAACTGGCTTTGGAAGATGCACAAAGAGCGGATAGCCGAGGCATTGCAAGCGCGCTCGAATCAGGTGGTTCTGGTTCCGCCTCCGAACCCTTGGGAGAAATGGCCGACGGCTGACGCACAATTCGCAGTTTGGCAGCAGGCCGCGGCGCGCGTGCCGTATTCAATCGCCGGTTGGCCCGTTGCGATGATCGTGTTGCAGGAGGATCGCCTGACAGCGGGCTACGTGAGGAAGTCGGGGCCATCCGTACAGGCGTTCCGGGCGCAAGCCTTGGCTACGATCGGGGTTCGACCGCAGGTGGATGCCGAAGGGGGGCGAGGTGAGTATGTCCGCGATTTAAGTCCCCCTGCGGGGCGAGGGAAGGAAACGCTCGAGCCCAGCAGCGCTCTGTTGCTCGATTGGATCTCGTACTTTCAGTCGCTGGGTATTTCCGCGCCCACTCTGAAGCCCATGTCAGCGGAAATGCCGCCACCATTACCGCCGTCCCCCAAGGGGGAGCCGAAGCGGCAATGGGCGCCAGCGGACTGGGAAACCTACGGCTGGGAAATGGAAACAGACATCGATCCAGCGATGGTGATTGGATTGGCTCCATGGCCGGGCGTCAGGGTGATCAGTGTCGTCATCGACACGACGAACGGCGCGCCGCACTGGAAGACGAAGGGGGTAGTGTATGCAAGTAAGCATTAAATGGGCAGCGAAGACGGCGGCGGTTGCGGTATTGGTCGCGGTAATGGGGCCAGCCGCATTTGCACAGGCGCAAGGCTCGTCGGCGCCCGCGCCGGCGCCAGGTGTTGCTGCGGGCGTCAAGCCTAATGAGGCAGCTAGGCCGCAAGGCGGCGAAACCGCTGCAACCACGCCGGCAAATTCCGTCGTCGCTGATTTAGCGAAACTGCAAACAGAGGTCGCGTTGCTTCGCGCGCAGACCGAGCGAGCAACGGCCCAGGCGGAGTTGGATAAGGCAATGGGAGTCAATCGTGCCAACGCAGGCCGCAGAGGGAGCGCGCAATTGCCGATTGTTACTTCCATCTATGGACGGGACGGCATGTTGAGCGCGTCCATTCGTCTCGACCAGGGAGGGAAACTTACGGTACGTGAGGGAGACCACATTTCTGGTGGCTACAAGGTGGCGCGCATCGATTCGCGCGAGGTGACCTTCTCTCGCCAAGGACGGAACTATCCGGTCGCCCCGACTGCCGATTTCGCGGGGGGCATTGGCCCGGGAGAGGGGGGGCTCATGCTCGCGCCTCCGCTCCCGATGGGCGCTATGGGAGGGGCCACTCGACGATGAGTCAGGGCTTCGCGAGACTGATCGAAATGGTTCGATCCGGTGCGTCGGTTCTGTCGCTACAAGAAGGGCCATTGCAGGTTGACGCCGAGGATCGAGGGCTCATGTGTCTCGTTGCCGTGCCAGGGCGGGAGAAGAGAGCGGTGATGGCGATCTCCACGTCGCATCGTCTCGATCCACACGTGCTGCATTACCAGGAAAACGTTAGGCGCCTGGGGTGGGAGTGCGAGTATGTTCCGTGTGACATGCGCAGTGTGCTGGATCTGTACCGTTTCTCTCCCGCCAGATCCGGTGAGCTTGCGGCCTCTGACTCCGATCTGCAGCGCTACATCGTCGGCCTGATCGATGAGGCAACGGAATTGCGATCGTCAGATCTTCATATTGTGGTGCGTAGCGGCTACTGCGAAATTCTGTGCCGGTCCGATGGGGTTCTGCAGCCCATGCAGCAGTTACGTGGCGACGAAGGGGTGCGACTATGCGCGACGATCTACCAGAGCATGTGCGACGTCGCCGAGCCCACCTTCAAGCCGTTGCAGGCACAACGTGCGCGTATGAAGGACGAGTTTCTGGCCGAGTGTGGTTTGTCCGGGGCACGGATCAATACTCGCCCGCTCGCGCGGGGCATGTTGATGGTGCTGCGTTTGCTTTATGCAGAGAGCCCAGGGGCGGTGAAAACGTTGAGCGAGCTCGGTTACTTGCCCGAGCAATGCGAGATCCTCGAAGAATTGATGGAGCAACGTACTGGGATGGTACTGCTGTCGGGGCCGACAGGTAGCGGGAAAAGTACGACACTGAAGGTCATCATGCAAAAGCTGATGGCCGAACAGGCAGGGATTCACCTGCTTACGCTGGAGGACCCGCCCGAGTACGAAATCGAAGGTGCAAATCAGTCGCCGGTGACTGGAGATCGGGGAGATGCCGGCGGTGTTGCTCAGGAGTGGGCGAATGCGATCTCCGACGCAATGCGTTTGGATCCCGATGTCATCATGATTGGTGAGGTTCGTGATTCGGTGACGGCGAAGATGGCATTCCGTGCAGCGATGACAGGGCACTTGATCTGGACCACGATTCACGCAAACGATGGTCTAGCGATTCTCCCTCGGTTGCAGGACGAGTCCGTGATGGAAACGTTGTTGACAGATTCGAAGCTTGTGACCGGTCTTGTCAACCAGTCCCTGGTGCAGGTGTTGTGCCAACACTGCAAGATGCCGTTGATCGGGAACGAAAACGAGGTTTCCTCGCGCCTACTCGAACGGTTGCGCGCGCATTGCAGGCTTGAATCTGTATTTCTCCAGGGGCCGGGCTGCGAACACTGCCGATATCGCGGTGTTGCCGGCCGCACCGTTGTGGCGGAAGTGATCAAAACGTCGCCAGGACTGATGCAGGCATATGCCGACGGACATCATTTGGGCGCTCTGAAGTATTGGCTTCATGACATGTGCGGTCTGAGCAAGGTGGACGCACTGATTCGGAAGATAAATGAAGGATTCGTCGACCCGCGCGCCGGAGAGCGAGTCATCGGACCGGTTGTTCCGGCTCTGTTGACCTTGGGAACTTGAAATATGGATCTTAATGAATACGTAGAACGTGCCAATCGTTGGTTTGCAAAGGCGCAGTTCGGTGTTGCCGCACGCATCAAGTTCTACGAGAACCTCGTGATGATGATCGAAAACCGCGTGATGCTTGTCGATGCGTTACGTGAAATGTACAACATCGCGAGCAAGGATGGAAAGAACCCAATGAATGGCTTTGCAGTCATTCTGGATAGCTGCCACCAGGCGGTTAACCATGGCAGTACGCTCGCTGAAGGATTGAAGCCATGGGTGAGTCCCAATGAAGTTGCGGTGATCGCTGCAGGCGAACAGTCTGGCGACTTGGGGAGTGCCTTCGGGGACGCGATTGCCATGATTGACTCTGGCAGAAAAATCAGAGGTGCATTGCTCGGTGCGTCGCTTTATCCGATGGTCCTTGTCATTATGCTCTGTGTCCTGCTCAACATCGTTGCGGGAAGCCTGGTTCCCAAACTCGCTTCGGTCTCGAACCCAGAAAATTGGCAGGGCGCCGCGTACATCCTGTATTTGATGGCGGAATTTGTTACGCATTATGGACTGTGGACAGTGCTTGTCTTGAGCACGTTGCTTTGCCTGATTGTCATTTCGCTGCCGCTACTTGGGGGGCGAGCCCGGATTCTTCTGGATCGATTCCCACCTTGGGCGTTGTATCGCACGATCCACGGAAGCATTTTCATGCTTAACGTGGCGTTGTTGATCAGGTCTGGAATGATGCTTCAGTCCTCGCTCGAATTGCTGTACCAGCGTGCGGGGTCTCGATGGCTGAAAGATCGCGTCGGTGCAACGCTGACGAAGATTGCTGCGGGCGCCGATTTCGGAAGCGCGCTACAGGAAACTGGCTACAACTTTCCAGATCCTGAGGCGATCGCCTATCTGCGATTGCTATCTCGTCTGCAAGGCTTCGATCAGGCAATGGCAAGATTTGCTCGCCACTGGCTAGACGAAACCATACTGAAAGTCCAAGGGGCGGCGCGTGGATTTCTGCTCGCCTCGATCATCTTGATGGGCGGAATGCTGACACTGACCGTTACTGCGGTTTCAGGAATCGAAAGCGCCATCGAGCAGTCAGCGGCCGCGAACAAATGATCTGCCTTCCAAGGCCAACTCACATCAAGTTATATAAGCATGACCAACACTTCTACATTTGGAACTGTCGCTGATTACGATGCGGCACTGGAAAAACTCAAGGCCGCATGTGGCCCTATCATTCTCGAGGCGCTGAATGACAGCGCCGTCGTTGAAATTCTGGTCAATCCAGATGGAAAGCTCTGGATTGAGGCGCACGGAAAGGGGATGTATATCGCAGACCCTGCATTTTCGGCAGAACGAGCGAACGAGATTTTGACACTCACCGCATCAATGCAGCGTGCGACACAGGCGACGAATTCGGCGATTATCGAGGGCGAGTTTCCAATCGATGGCTCACGCGTCGCCGGCTTGTTGCCCCCACTCGTGAAAGGCCCGACATTTTCACTTCGGAAGCGCTCGCCAAGCGTTTTTTCGCTCGAGGACTACCAGCAGAGCGGAATCATCAAGCCAATCGGGGCCGCGCCGGTGCGACTCGGTACCGACATCGCAATGGGCAAGGCCAGGAGCTTTGTGCACCCGACAGATGCTATTCGTGAGGCCGTGTCGTTGCGCAAAAATATCCTGATCGTCGGCGGTACGGGGAGCGGGAAAACCACGTTAACCAATGCTGTATTGCAGGAAATCGGTGTTCAATGTCCGCGTGATCGGATCGTCGCTATCGAAGACACGATGGAGTTGCAGGTTAGCGTTGCGAATAACGCACTTTTGAGGACCAGTAAAGAGGTCGATATGCGCGCTCTGCTGCGTGTCACCATGCGTTTGCGGCCCGACCGAATTATCGTCGGTGAAGTCCGCGGTGGGGAGGCATATACGCTCTTGAAGAGTTGGAACTCTGGCCATCCCGGAGGCGTCGCGACCATGCACGCCAACTCTGCTGAAGAAGGCCTGCAAAAGCTCGCACATTACATCTTTGAGGATCCTGCAGCGCAAAGTTTCCCCCCAGAGACGATTGGTTGGATGATTGCGTCAGCAGTCAATTTGGTTGTGGTCATTGAAAAGACGCCGGCTGCACCGGGGCGCACGGTAAGCGAAATCTGTGAGGTCACCGGATACATGAACGATCGTTACAACATGAACGTTCTTCGGATGCAAACTAGTAGTGGTCGAAGTGAATTCAAGCCGCGGATTTAACCGTTCGTTGCAAGCCTCGGTTGGTCGTTCGAGGGCTCGACAGCTAACCCGAACGTGCAGTCTATTAGCTTTTTTCGCTATTTTAGGACTGGGCTGTACGTTCGCGTTCGCGGGTGACCACAGTGCCCGAGTGGACATCACGAGCGAACGTTTTCAATGTTCCGTTAGCGCTTCGATTGAGTTTGCAATTCCGGTCAATGCAATGCTCGCCGTCGCCGAGCAGGAGGGGGGGCGTCCTGGCATCTGGATGAAGAATTCAAACGGGACATTTGACGTAGGTGCTATGCAGCTGAATACATCATACCTGCGTCAATTGGCTGGTTACGGCATTCGGGCAGCGGATGTCGCCGCCCCGGGATGTTACGCGTATCGATTAGCAGCTTGGCGAATCCGTCAGCATATTGTTCACGACTCCGGTGATTTTTGGACGCGTGTGGCGAATTATCACTCGAGAACACCGATCTACAACGCAGACTATCGGCAAAAAATCATGGTGCGGGGAATGAAATGGGCAAATTGGCTTGCTCGGAATTTCCCTGTCTACTACGCGCAATAGTTTCTGACGAGAGATCTTGGTGGCCGCGTGATCCTAAATTGCATGCATTCGACGGTACCACGCTCTGGGTAGAGTCAGGTTAGAAAAATTGACCCGGCTGATTCGTATTTTTATCGGCATCGGATCGACCTTCGGTCATCGCGGTTTTCCGGCGAGCAATCAGCAATGCTGTTCAGGTAGCCCTTGGCCCCAGCTCGCGGAACTGGGGGGGGGCTCGGCCTGACCAAGTGCACTCACCATCGCGAAATGCCCAACGGATCGGGATGTTCGAGTAGTTCTCATGATGTGGGAATGGTGGGTGCCGTAGAATTGCATGTTCGATTGCATTCGAAATCGCCCTACACGGAGCATGTGCCTCGGTTCGATCCCTCCGGTCACGACCGCATCACATCTATCGCAGTGCAATAAACCCCTCTGCACTGCGATATCTCTTGATATTCGAGTGAAAATTCACACCGAAGCCCTCCAGGTCTTTCACGTGCGATATATCTGGCGGCACTGCTAAGAATTGTGAAGTCCTCGATAAGATGTCGCAAAGTTGCATCTCCTCGCTTTTCCTAGTGGTCAATGGCGCGCAGATATTGTTTCATCCTAGAAATAAAAATGCATTTTAAATGCATGAAAGCGGGGCGATGTTCTGCGGGAGAATTGGATGGAAGCGATTGAAGTGGTGTTTTCCCACGACAGCGTGGATGCACATGATCGGGGTGATTATTGGCGCGAGATGACGCGACCTGTCTTTGACATCGTCGCTTTAGACGGACTACGCGCCAATACGGCCGTCGGAGATCTGCGAAGTCGAGCGAACGGCGAGCTGTTTCTCGGCCGCACGACATTCTCATCACAGAAATTCACTCGATCACAGAGGAAGGTCCAAGTTTCTGGTTTGGACGGCTATATTCTCCAGTTTCTGACGAGTGGAGAGATGCGTGGGAACGTCGGCAAGGAGTATCTTCAACTCGGGCCTGGGGATATTTGGATTTTGGATCTTAGCCGCACCTGCGAGAATCAGGCGAGCTCAGGGGCACGGCTAACCATGATGATTGAGCGAGACCGTTTGGAAAAGCTCATGGGTCGGCCGGATCTTCATGGTCAGGTATTCAGGCGCCGCCAGCCGGTAACAAGAATCTTATTCGACTACATGGTTGAGCTATGGAGTGTCTCGCTTGACATCACTCCGGGGGCAGCATCGTTGTCGATCGATGTGGTTGGCAACCTGCTCAGAGGGGGGCAGTCAGACAGGTTGAGGTTGTCTCCGGAAGAGGAGCTCAATTTCCTTGAGACAATCCGAGGTCGAATTCTGCGGTTTGTTGACCAGCAACTGGAAGATCCAAACCTCAGTGTGGAAATGATTGCTGATCGTTTTTGTATCTCTAAGAGCAGTTTGTACCGCGCTATGGAAATGGATGGGGGAGTGGCAACGGTTGTTCGCGAGCGGAGGCTCGCGAAGGCATTTTCCCTGTTGGTGAGGGGCGACATGAAAATTGCACAAGTCGCATATGCGTGTGGGTTCTCAAATTCGCAGCAGTTTTTCAAGGCATTTCACCGCAAGTTTGGCTTTCCGCCGAGCGAAGCAAGATACGCCAACGCACGAAATATTATCGCTCCAAATCTCGGAGACCTTCTCTCACACTTCGAAAGGTCTGCCCCGCGGTCGTTATGAAGCCCCATGTCAATATCGAGAAAGATGATGTGCGTGCCAGATATCGTATTTTCGACCTCCCGCTTCCCTGAACATCTTCGCAATCACGTTTGGCGAGATGCAATTTCACCGCTTTTTGAATTCACACCGGTTGATGGGACTCAAGTTGAAGGGCGGCTCTGGCTCAGTCGTGTTGGCGAATTGCTAATTGGAAAGTCTACGCTTAGTGCTCAGAGGTATGAGCGCAGTCGCAGGCTCGTCTTGTCGAGTGGACTGGACCTGTACATCGTTAGCTTGTTTGTTTCCGGAGGACTCGTCGGGGATTGCGACGGTGTGTCCGTCAGCGTGCGTGCTGGCGATATCCTTGTCCTGGATCTCAGCCGTGTTGCGCGCATGCAAGTCGATCCAGGTTCGACTGCCACGATTTTTCTTCCGCGACAAAAGATTGACAAGGCGATCCCGGGACGCGACCTCCATGGCGCGGTGCTCGACGCGGCGATTCCGATTGTCCGTCTACTGGTCAGTTTGATAAATGGCATGGTGGACGAGGCCCCGGCGCTTGCAGGGGAGGCCGCGGCGGCAACCGAAGCCAGCTTGTTGGCACTCTTCGCTGATGCCGTGGCGAATCGTCCAAGTGTGAATCTTGAGTCGGATGACTCTGTAGTGAGTCGTGTGTTGCGGCGTGGAGTGCTTGACTACATCGATGCCAACCTAACCTCACCTGAGCTCAGGCCCGAATTAATAATCGAAAAGTTCCGTGTTTCCCGGGCTCATCTGTATCGCATTTTCGCATCTGACGGCGGGGTTGCCAGTGTCATCCGCGATAGGCGGCTGGACGTAGCGTACCGAGCCCTAGTACTAGGGGGCGGTTCGCTCGACCAATCCATTACGCGTGTGGCATATGAGCTCGCGTTCTCCGGAAGCAATCATTTCCTACGAGCTTTCCGGGCTCGCTTCGGGATAACGCCGAGTGAGGCGAGAGAATATGCTCCAAAATTCGACCTCGCTGGTGGCGGGATTGAAGGATTGCAATCTCATTTTATGAATTACTTGCAGCGAAAAGGTTGATGAAGGTTCGGAGGGGGATCGTGCCGATCTTGTGGGATGCATGATATTCGCGAGTTTTGAATATTCGCGGCCCGATTTTGAAATCCCGTTTCATTGGCGCGAATCTAGTTGCGCCAATCGAGTCCTCCGCGTGGCCAAAGCTAGAATCGGTGCGAAGGATCCCGTTCACGCAAAGAATGAATAACTAGAATGCGCGAAAGGAACGATTCACTCTGACAGACAACGATCCGTTGTTGAGAAGGAAGGCCACGCTTCATGGATGACAATCTGCAGTTTTCGCGAGCAACGCGCTATTCGTCACTCGCCGTGTTCTTTCATTGGGTGGTAGCAATGCTTGTCCTGCTTGCGTACGCGGCAATTCTGATTAATGGGGAGTTCCCTAAGGGATCCGTGCTGCGTGCTACTGCGATGGCACTCCATGAGTGGCTTGGCACTTTGGTGCTAATTTTCGCGGTGCCTCGCTTGATTTGGCGTCTCGTTAAGGGCGGGCTCCAACCGTTGCCGGGGCATAGTCGTTGTGTGCATGTTATGTCAGCGATGACGCACTTCTTGCTCTACGCATTCATTTTTGCGCAGCCGTTCCTAGGGTATCTTGCAATGAATGCCAGCGGGCATACGCTCAGCCTTTCCCTGTTGGGTATCAATCTGCCTGTCGTTGCAGGGTTTGACAGCGAGTGGGCCAAATCAATCAAGACTGTGCACGAGACGATAGGCAGCGCGTTTTACTGGGTCATTAGCTTGCATGCCATGGCTGCATTATGGCACCACTATTTCCTGCGAGATTCGACGTTACGACGCATGCTTCCGTGAGGGGGCAAGCGTTGTCATTCGACTATGCCCCTGCACGGTTGCAGATAGTTTCTGCGACAGTCTCAAATTTCTTCTGCGGGGATGCCTCCCGACCAGCATCCTTGCAGCCTTACTACTATTGCAGTCAGTTTTAGTCATGAGGGCCTGTGCAGGTTGATGCACATGAATCAATCGTCATCGCGCCCCGGACGTGTCGAGATGGTCGCCTACTTTTGAAAACGCGATATGGCGATCGAATGAGTGTTCTCGCGGGCGAGGGGGCTGAGGGGATTGTCATTGACGGGCGTCGTGGCTAGTCTGAAATCGGTCGGGCTTCGATCGCGTTCGGGGGGAGGAATCGAGGGCTGCCCTTCCTAGCCTAGTCAGGTGAGGGGAGATGCCGCTTCCGCGTGAGGCAGCATTTTTTTCGGAAACGACGTTGCCAGACTGGAGGTGGTATCGGGGTGAGTGCTAATGCCAGCGGGAAAGTTGCGGTGGCACAGAGTTCTTCAGCCTTTGCAAGAGATGGAGCCTCAAGGAATCTTCCACTTGGCAATACCGGTGAGTATTCGGTCGTGAGGCGCCTAATTGCTCGATGGTCACGCCGTGGGGAGTAGGTTGGCCTGCTCAAGCATCCATTGCTCAATCCGGTTGTGCCACATGCGAAGCATGTCAAGGGGGCGTCGTCGGTAGTGCTTTTCCGCTAATGCGCTTGGCTTGTGCCCCATGATTTGGGCGGACACGCCTGCAGGCATTTCGATCCATTCACACAGAGTCCCGAAGGATCGGCGCAACCCGTGCACGCTGATGTGTGGCAGGTTTGCTCGGTCTAGCGCTTTCATATGCGCTTTTCTCGGCTCGACAATTCTCCCTTCTTCAGCCGTGATGCTGCTGAAGACCCACTCATTAACGCGTGGTAGTTGCTTCAGCAACTCAGCCAGATAGGGCGTCAACGGGATAATTCGTCCCGTCTCTTCCACCTTGTCCGAAAGTGACAGGCTTCCCCATTGAAAGTCCACATCGCCCCAGCTTAACTGGGCCAACTCTTCGCGTCGCGCACCTGTAATAAGTAGTGCCTGAAGATACGCAGAAATGACGGGGTTCGGAATATTTCGGACTTCCGAAAACCATGGTTCCAATTGCTCCCGCTGCAAGCAGTCCTTCTTCATCTTTGGACGAGGAACCGACTCTTTCACCGCCCGAGCGGAGCATGCTCTTGCATGGGCGATGTTCGCGAACGCCGGTTGTTCATCACACCAGATCAGGAATGCTCTCAATTTTCTATAGGACTGTTCGGCCCCAGTCGGGCGATCCGCCGATTCGGCTGCGAGCCACTTGGACACTGTATCGGGGGTTAGCTCGGCAAGCCGAAGCTGCATCATCGGTGCAAGTGGGCCTGGTCTGGTAAGGCCCTTTCCGCGAATTTTGGTTTCTCCACCGGGCTGCGCGAGATTGATATGGTCTTGCAGATGACGTGTCCCCCAATTCGCCTTGCTGACGTTCAAGTATTCCGTCCAAGCCTGAGATACCGTGGCTCGCTCGCGCTTCACATGCAGCTCTGCCTCACGTGCCGCTACCAGAACTTCGCGTTTCTCTTCCCGAGGATCGCGCCCCTGATCTGTCAGAAGCCTAAGTCGCGTTGCCTCCGTTTGAGCCTTCGCGATCGTCCACGACCGGGTATCGCCGATCGTGATACGAATTGTCTTGCCGTTGAGTCTCCCTTCAAAGATGTAGGACTTGGCTCCGTGCAACGTCACACGTACGCCAAGTCCCGGCGTTTTCGCATCCCAATGGAGTGTCTGTTGTCTTCCTGGTACTGCGGCGAATTTTGCGACCCGCTCGCTGGTGAAGTTGACCTTGTTCATCGCTGCCTCGTGTAGGTGCCGTGTAGGCGCTGTGTAGGCAAATTCTAACCTTTTGGGTCACTCTCGATCAACATGGAGAAATTTTCAGGAAATAATTTTATTAATATAATCAATGTGTTGTTGATTATTTTGGGTGTGTGTCAACTTCGGTCAATTTAATGTTGTTCGGCCTTCTAAGCCGACGGTCGGGGGTTCGAATCCCTCTGGGCAGGCCAGCTAAACGACGACCTTGCGATATCGGTCAGGTCTCCAGTCTCACGTTCACCGCGTTTGCGACCCCGCGCCCTCCGCGACCGCCGAATCGCGAATGTCAAAAAAAATTCATGATCCGGTGCGACTATGCGAGCACCTGACATTGCCCGAAACGGGCGACGTCAGGGCATGCCGTCCTGATGTCCGGCATGAAGGCAACACGCGGACACCTGGCGCAACGCATCGAGGGAATGGGGAATGCTTCAGCGCACGAAACCCATCGACATGCGTTGGCAGTGGCTTTCCTTCGGCATTTTCCTGTGCGTGATCTGCGCATCCTTGCATGCGGGCAGCGGCGCGCCGTCGATACCGGCAGATACCGGCTCGACTGAGCGCGCGGCGGGCCCCGGGGACACCGGCAGTTCTCCCATGAATTTCGAGATTCCGGCGCAGCCGCTCGCCGATGCGCTGGATCGATACGCCGGTCTGACCCATCGACCGGTCGTCTATCCGGGGGATCTGGCGGCCGGGCGCATGGCGTCTGCGGTGCATGGCTGGTTGACTCCGGAAGCCGCGCTGCACATGTTGCTGCAAGGCTCGGGCGTGTCGGCGCGCAAGCTTCGCACGCCCGCCGGAGAGACTTTTGTATTGAGCGAGATTCCGGCTGTCGACGACGGTTCACCGCAAGGCTCCCCTTCGTTGCTGGCGAATCCGCAAGGTTTTCAGGCGCAAGTGCAGGCCGGGATTCTGTCGGCACTTTGTGCGGACCCGAACACGACGCCCGGCAACTACAGCGCCCTGTTCCAGTTTCGGTTGGACGCCGAGGGATATGTGCGCGATGTCCGGCTGCTCGATCCGACGGGCAGTCCCAGTCGCGATGCAGCGATCGTGTCGGTCCTCGCACAACTCCGGATGGCACCGCCATCCAGGCCTCTCGCAGGGAGAATACTTACCATGGCCGTGCTGCTTCAGGGGCCGAATGTCCGCGCGCAATGTCCTTCGGGGATGCGAGCAAACTAGCTATGGCCGAGAACGCGCCCCCGCTGCTGCTAGACTACCTGACCACTCGCTATCACAACCTCAAGCTGCGCTTGCGCAAGGTGCTGGGGGATGACGAGCTGGCCGACGATGCACTTCACGACACATGGCTGCGTCTGAAAAAGCAGGAGGACGAGGCGTCCGGCACGATCCAGAGTCCGGCGTCCTATCTCGTTCGGATGGCCGTCAACCTCGCTGTCGACGCGCGCCGCAAACATGGCCGTACAGTCTCCGGCAGCGAAATCGACGAATTGCTTGACGAGATCGCCGACGCGTCGCCCGGCCCGCTTCAGGTGACGGAGTCGCGCGCCGATCTGGCCTCGCTGATGGACGTGCTTAACCGCATGCCGGAGCGTCGTCGCCAGATCGTGGTGATGGTCCGCTGGAACGGGATGACGCAACGTGAGGCGGCGCAGGCGCTGGGCGTCTCGCTGCGAACTGTAGAGTCCGATCTGCAGCGAGCCAATGATTATTTGAATGCCTACATGAGCGCTCGGGAAAACGATGAGCGGTTTTGAGCGACGCCGTTCGTCTAAGGATATGAGCCAAATCGATGCCATGACCGGCCACCCCACCACCTCCAGCGAAGTCGAGCGCGAAGCCCTGATCTGGCTTCAGTTGCTGACCTCGGGCGAGCCGAAGGCGTGGGACGTCAAAGGGTTCAAGCGTTGGATCAGTCTGAATCCGGCGCATCGCACCACATTCAATGAGGTGCGCCGCCGCTGGGAGGGCATGCAACTGCCGGAAGGGGTCATGCTGACCCCGGCGAAACCGCAAAGCGTGCCGCCCAGGGGGGGCACCGCCAGCGCGTTCAACCCTCGCCGCCGCTACTGGCTCGGCTCGGCGGTGAGCCTGGCCGCCGTGGCCGGGGTGGCGAGTGTGTACCCGCCGCTTGGGTTGTGGCCTTCGCTGGCCACATGGGGCGCGGACGAGCGCACCGGCATCGGCGAGCAACGCACGCTGTCGCTCGCGCAGAACGCCAGCGTCACACTCAACACCCGCACCAGCATTCGCAGGCAGAAGGTCGGTGGTCAGACGGTCGGTTTCGACCTGATCTCGGGTGAAGCGGCAGTCGATCTCTCGACCTCGCCGCGGCCGTTCGTCGTGATGGCCGGGGTGGGGCGTAGCGCCGCGCAGACCGGCCGCTTCGAAGTCTGCAATCTGGATGATCGGGTGCGCGTCACATGCCTCGAAGGGACCGTGACCGTGGAGCATCCTGCGGGACGTCACACGTTGCTCGCCCGCCAGCAGACGGCTTACAACGCCAGCATGCTCAGCGTCGTCACGAACGTCGAACCGGCGCAGGTGAGCGCGTGGCGCAACGGCGAACTGGTCTTCAACCAGACGCGTCTGGCCGATGTGATTACAGAGATCAATCGTTACCGTCCGGGCAAGGTCGTGCTGATGAACGATCAGGCACGCCATCGCCCCGTCAATGGACGTTTTGCCATTGCGTCGCTCGATCTTGCGCTCGAACAACTCGAACATGCCTTTGGCCTGAACGCCCAGTCGCTGCCCGGGAAGGTCCTCATTCTGACCTGACGAAAAAATACTGCGGTATTTGCGATGTCTCTTCCGTCATAGGGCATCGCGCATGCCGACTTGATGCCCATCGAGGCTCAGGAGGTGAGCGCACGACGAACCCGGATTCGCGCACAGAACGCCGTCCGGGCGATACGACCTCACTTACGGGCAGGCATGGAAATGGGCATTGGCGAGCGCAGCGTCGGGCAGGGATCACAACGCGACAGCAGGGTGGTGCTTCGCAAGGTGCCTATCGCACAGGCAATTGCATTGACGCTGGCGACGATGGGCGCGGTCGGTGAAGTCCACGCGCAGCAAGCGTTCAGCAGCCAGTGGTTCGCCGCGCGGGGGGCAGCACAGGCAACGGCGTCGCAAACGGGGCGCTTGCCGAACGGCATGCCGGTCACATCGCTGATGGACCCGTCGGCGCAACAGCAACAGGCGAACGCGCAGTTGCAGCGCTCGATTGCGAATCTCGGCTCGGCGGCGCAGAATATTGCCGCCATGCAAGCCGCGCAAGCCAATGCGCGCACCGCCGCAGCCAACACCGCCGCCACGATTCCCGACGGTCTCACGGAAGGCGGCCTCAAGGTCGACACGAACAGCCTGACGCAGGGCTGGATCAACGCCAACGCGCCGACGCAATCGGCATCCAACGGCAAGACCAACGTCAACATCCAGCAGACGGCCGACAAGGCGATCCTGAACTGGGAGACCTTCAACGTCGGACGCAATACGTCGGTCAACTTCGCGCAACAAAGCGACTGGGCTGTGCTCAACCGCGTGAACGATCCGAACGCGCGTCCGAGCCAGATTCAGGGGACGATTCGCGGCGATGGCACCGTGATAATCCTGAACCGAAACGGCGTCATTTTCGGTGGCACGAGTCAGGTCGACACACGTAACCTCGTCGTCGCTGCGACGAAGATGTCCGACGCGCAATTCCGCACGGGCGGCCTCTACGGGGCCAGCGGTACGACACCGAGCTTCACCGACGCCCTCGGCAAAGTCGAAGTGCAGGCCGGTGCAAACATCACGGCACGTACGCCGACATCCGTCACGCAGGGCGGTGGCTATGTGTTGATGCTCGGCAAGGAAGTCAGCAATGCGGGCACCATCGTCGCGCCGCAAGGGCAGGTGGCGATGTCCGCTGGCGATAGCTTCGTCATTCGCAAGGGGTACGGGACCGACGCGAATCTCCCGTCGACTACGCGCGGTAACGAAATCTCGCCGCAGTTCGTCGCACAAAGCACGGCGGGCAAGGTCGTCAATACCGGCTTGCTGATGACGCCGGAGGGCGACATCACGATGGCAGGACGCGATGTCCGCCAACTTGGCGTGGCGGTATCGACGACCTCCGTCAACACGCGCGGCACGATCCACCTGCTGAACTCGGCGAGCGACGCATCGGGGAGCGTGACGCTCGGCAGCGGCGCACTCACCTCGGTGCTGCTCAGCGACAACGGCGCAATGGCACTCGATAGCCAGCGCACGGCGATGATTCAGGATTCGGCTGCGCAGGATTCGCTCCGCAACAAGAGCGTCACCGGTATTTTCGACAACCTGTCCACGCTTTCGGATCGTCGCGATCAGTCGCGCGTGGAAATCGTGACCGGTGGCAACGTCGAGTTTCAGGGCGACTCTCTGACGCTGGCCACGGGCGGTCAGATCGCTGTAAGCGCGGCGCGCCGCAGTTTCGTGGCGAACGGTGCGCAACTCGACGTGTCGGGCGCGGTAGGCGTGTCGCTGTCGATGGACAGCAACAACGTCAAGCTCAACGTGCAGGGCAACGAGCAGCGCGACGCCCCCGGCAACCGCGACAACCTCGCGCTGAACAACGCTAACGTCTACATCGACCGTCGCCGTCTGGTGTATGTGCCTGCGGCTGTCGGCGGCTATGCCAACGAGCGCTGGTACACACCGGGTGGCTTGCTCGAAGTCGGCGGCTATCTCTCGAATCAGGCGCACGGCATCGGCGAGTGGGCCGCACAGGGCGGCACCGTCACGCTGGGGGGGGCGGAGGTCGTGACGCAAACAGGCGCGACGATCAACCTCTCCGGCGGCTCGCTGAACGTGCAGACCGGCTATCTGAATCAGTCGTGGCTCAAGGGCGTCGACGGTCAGCTCTACAACGTCAACACGGCGCCGTCGAACGTGCTGTACACCGGCGTGTACAACGGCTTCGAAGTCGATCACCCGCGCTGGGGCAAGAGCACAACGGAAGCGTACGCCAGCCCGTTGATCGCGCCGACGAAGGTGTTGCAGAACGGCTATTCAGTAGGACGCGACGCCGGTCGCCTGAACATTTCCGCGCCGACGGCGGTGCTCGAAGGCGACGTGATTGCCAACGTGTATACCGGCCCGGTGCAGACGCAGGTGCGTGCGACCGGTCTGACCGACGGCTACGCGCTGAGCCAGTTCGCCGTCGCGCGTGCGGGTTCGCTGGTGCTCGGCCAGTACACGGGTGTGGGACGCACCGGCGCGTTCGCCAGCGATGTTCAGATCGGCGCGCTGCCCGACATCACGTCCGCGATGCAGGCGGCCGATGCGCTCGATGCATCGCGCGTCAATACGGTGTGGCTCGATGCGTCACGTATGACGCGGACGCGATTCGGCGAAATCGATCTCGCGACAAGTGGCAGCATCGCTGTCAATTCGGATCTTCAACTGGACAACGGCGGCCGCTTCACGCTGACGGCACCTGCCATCGATCTGAAGGGCAACATCACGGTGCCGGGCGGTATCGTCAGCGTGTCCAACATGCTGTGGCGCGCAGGCGATGCGTTCGCCACGGCGATTACGCCTGCAAAGGGCAGCGCGCACATCACGCTCGCGCCCGGATTCGGTGTGAGTACGCGCGGCGTCTGGGTGAACGCCGCGCTCGACCCGAACACCACACCGCTCGTGGCGTTCATCAACGGCGGTAACGTCACCTTCGACACGACAGGTGATCTCACGATTGCCGGCGGTAGCCTGATCGACGTGTCCTCCGGCGGCGCGGTGCTCGCAGGAGGCAAAACGAAAGGCGGCACGGGGGGCAATGTCACGCTGATCGCCGGTGATCCGGTTTCGGGATCGAGCGTCGGCACGCTGGTCTTCGACGGTAACGTGCAGGCGTATGGGGCGAACGGTGGTGGCAAGCTCACGGTCTCGACGCCGGACAGTATCCTCATCGGCAACAATGCAGGCATCGCCGGGGGAACGCTGGCCGCCGGAACGCCCGCTGCGGTCGCCGTGAAGCTCGCGCAGACGCTTACTGTCGCCGCTGGTACACCGTTGCCAATGCAATACATCCAGACACTCACCACAGTGGTCTTCGATGCACCGTTGCAGGCCGACGTCTACATGAGCGCTCCGCCTGATGGCGCAACGCTTGCCGACTGGGTCGTTCCCCAGGGCATGCTCATGCAGTCGAAGCAGGCCGACGGTCAGACGAACTATTACTTCTCCGGGCAGACGGTCCCGATGGGGACGGTGATTACCGGATGGGGCGGGACCGGCGTGATCCCGAAGGGAACGGTCATCCCTTCGGGCGTCTTCCCCAACGGGATTCCGGTGCTGCCTTACCGCTACGTCTACGCGGCGGGGGCCGTGCTCACGACGCCGATGACCTATCCCGTCGGCGCAATCATTCCGGCTGGCACAACGCTCGGGCAGACCGTCGCGGTCTCAAGTGTGCCGATGTTCAACGCGGGTAACTCGGGAAGTGGCGGTTCGCTATTCGCCTCAGGCTTTACCAGTTACGACATCAACGGCGGGCAAGGGGTGCGCGTAGATAACGGCGTAGCACTTGCGCCGGTGATGCCCGTCTACCGCTTCACGGCCGACAGCCTGACGACAGCGACCGGCAGCGCCCCCTCCAAGGCGATGACGCTTTGGACGCCGCCGCTGTTTGCCGAGTCTGCCCAGACCGACGCAATCACGCAACGGGCGGGCGCGAGTATGACGCTACGCTCGCAACGCAAGGACGATCAGGGCAATCCGACCGGCGGGGTTGTCGCTGTCGCGCCGGGGGCGTCGATCACGGTCGATCCGGGGCAGAGCATCACGCTCGAAGGGCCGGGACAGATGACGATCGATGGCACGCTGAGTGCGCGCGCAGGCAAGATTAACCTGATCAGCGACGCCGACGGCAGCGCCGCGACACTGGTCAATTTCGACGCTGCGGGCAAGATCCTCGGCAATTCGCTGTGGCTCGGCACGAATGCCAGGCTCGATGTCTCGGGGCTGGGCTATTCGGCGGTCGATACCAACGGCCGCACCTACGGCACGATCTTCGACGGTGGGGCTATCAGCGTGAGCGGTGCGACTTCGTTCGTTGTGATTCGCCCGGGCGCAGAACTTAACGCCGACGGCGCGAACCTGGCTGTCGATACCGCGACGGTGCCGGGCCAGCCGACGAATGCCATCGGTCGCATGACCCGTGTGTCTAACGGCGGTGCCATTGCACTGAGTTCTGGCGCGGGCCTGCAACTCGACGGCAACCTGCATGCGTTCTCTGGCGGTGCCGGGGCTTCCGGCGGCGACTTGTCGGTGTCGATGATTACGCCTCAGTACCCGACGTTGACGGTGGGGGCACCCGCCAGCGTACTCGTCCCAAGCACGCTCATCGTCACGCAATCGCGCACGGCTGCCGCCGATCTCTCGGGGCCGGGGGCACCGGTGGCTGCACTATCGCTCGGCTCGGGGACCGTGAGTGCCGACATGGTGCGCGACGGCGGTTTCAGTTCGCTCTCGCTCACGTCCACCGACTTCATGCAGTTCAAAGGCGATGTGTCGCTCGCGCTCGACAAGAGCGTCAAGCTCAATGCAGGGGCCTACACCTCCGGGACGCCGTTGATCCCGAACAGCGATCCGAAGGCAAGTGCACCCGACAACAAGGTTCGCATTGCCGCCCCTTATGTGTTGTTCAGTGCGAACCCGCTCTCGCAGCCGGACGGCATGGCCAGCGGCACCATCGGCAATCCGAGCGCCTCGGGGCGGCCGACGACGGCCACGTTCGAGATCGATGCCAATCTCATCGACGTGAAAGGCCCAACGGTGTTCGGCACCAGTCGTTCCTACTACGACTCGGTGAACTACGTGTGGGTCGACATTTCGTCGCCGGGCTTCCGTAACGTCAAGTTCGTCAGCCAAGGTGACATCCGGTTCCTGCCGACGCCTTCGCTCCAACGGGGCACGACGCTCATCAGTTCGTGGGACATGGAGCTCGACGGCGCGCAGATTTATCCGACGACGGGGGCCGTGGCGAACGTCGTCGCGGGCCAGCAGCGCATCACCGACTATGCCGGGACGCTCACGCTCGGCCGCACCACGGCAGCCGTGCCCGATGCACCGTTGTCCGTGCAGGGCACGCTGTTTCTGGCCGCGCCGACGGTCCGACAGGGCGGCGTGCTGCGCGCACCGTTCGGCAGGATTCTGATCGGACCGCCGACCGCGGCGGTCGGTAGCGACCTCATGGTGAAGGACATCGCGTTTCTGCCCGGCAGTGTCACGTCGGTATCGATGAACGGCCTGACCGTGCCGTACGGCGGCACGGTTGACGGCGTCACCTACAACTACAACGGCACCCCGGTCACGGCGCTCACTGGCAGCGGCATCGGATACACCGCCGGCTCCGGCATTTCGCTCGAAAGCCTGACGATGCGTGTCGACAACGGCGCTGTGCTTGACCTGTCGGGCGGTGGCACGCTGGCGGGCGCAGGTTTCGTGTCGGGGCGCGGTGGTTCCGTCAACGTGCTGAACACCCCACTCGTCAATGCGAACCCGACGATGAAGCTGAGCCGGGCGACCGACAAGGTCTACGCCATCGTGCCTGGGTACAGCTCGGCGTACGCGCCGGTTGGGGCGGAGAACGGTGCGGGCGATCCGGTCGTGGGGCAGCGCATCACCATCGGCGACGGCGTGCCGGGGCTGTCTGCAGGCACTTACACGTTGCTGCCGTCGAACTACGCGTTGCTGCCGGGGGCTTATCGCGTCGAAATCGGCGGCACGGGACAGAACCTGCCGACCACTGCCACGGCGGCGGGCAACGGCACCTATCTGACTTCGGGATACACCAGCATTGCGAACACGTCGTCGCGCAGTCAGTTGCCGTCGACATTGCTCGTGACACCCGGCACTGCCGTGCGCAAGTACTCGCAGTACAACGAGCAGGACTACAGCACCTTCTTCACGAATCAGGTGCAGCAGTTCGGTGGCCTGATGCCGATGTTGCCGCGCGACGGCAAGGGCCTTCAGTTCATGTTCGACGTACCCTACGCGCCGGACCCGATGCCCACGACGACCGTGCTGAAGTTCGACGGCAAGGCTTTGTTCCAGCCTGCGGCGGGCGGCATGTCGGGGCAGGTCGCGGTGCTCAACATCGGCGAAATTACGAACGGCGATCCGACGCCGGGATTTAACGGCTTGTCGGTGGCCGCGAGCGATCTGAATGCCATCGGCGCGCCACGCCTGAGCATCAACGGCACGTCGAGCCCGCGTGACGGGACGTTCTACTTCGAAACCAGTGCCCGTGCCGGTGATCTGTACATCCGCGACGGCGTCACGCTGAGTGCCGGGGAGATCTACCTCGTCGGCAACAATCTGAACCTCGGCAACGACGTGACGCTGACCACTGTGGGCCGTGGGCCCGCCGTGCTGGACACGCCGTCGACGGGCATGAAATTCACACCGGGGACTTCGACCGTACTCGCGCTTTCTAACGGCGATATCCAGTTCCTCGGGTCGGCGCGCAGCAGCGGGTCGATCAATATCGGTGCACGCTCGGGCCTCTTCTCGGAGGGCACGCTGGCGCTCGCCACCAACGGGGCGTCGAGCATCGACAACAGTGCCCATTTCGGCGCTCGTTATATCGCACTTGCAGTCGGCACACTGAACGTCGGCGATGCAGCGCAGCTCTCGGCCATCGGCAACCCTGCCGGCGTGACGTTCAATCAGTCGCTGCTCAACACATTGTTGCAAGGCGATCCGACGCGCGGCGCACCGGCGTTGCAACGTCTCACGTTGAGTACGGCGAACGCTATCAACGTGTTTGGCAGCAATGGACTCGACACACGCGGCACCGGTGTCGACCTCGTACTGAACGCGTCGGCGATTTTCGGGGCGGGCACGTCTGGCGATCAGTCCGTCATTGCGGCAGACCGGATTATCTGGAACGGCGTCCAAGGCGCGAGCCTACCGGCCGTGACTGCCGGTGGTGCCGGAACGGGCCTCGGCTCGCTTCGACTCGTCGCCCGTGAGATCGATCTCGGTCAGACCACGACGCTCGACACGACCAATCCGAGTCGCACGATCTACGGCTTCAACGACGTCAATCTCGCTGCAAGCGACCGAATCGTGTCGGCAGGACGCGGTTCGCTGTACGTGTATCAGGCACCGAGCATGCAGGCGGGCGACGTGTTTGGGCAAAGCGGCACCGGCGGCAACCTGACGCTCGCCACACCGCTGCTGACCGGCTCGGCGAAGTCGATCATGAACTACACGGCGGGTGGCACGCTGCGTCTGGTCGCGCCCGCAGGCGTGGCACCGAGTAACGCTACGACGAGCGTCGCGGGCGCGGAGATCGCTCTGAGCGGCGGCAACGTGAACATCGGCAGCACCGTGTTGTTGCCCAGCGGCAAGTTCGTGGTGAAGGCCGCGAACGACATCGTGCTCGACGGCGCGAGCCGCATCGATCTGAGCGGTCAGCCGACCGTGATTCAGAACGCTACGGCGTATGGCTTCGGCGGTAACGCCACCTTCAACAGTGCACAAGGCAGCTTCCGGCAACTGGCTGGCTCAGTGATCGATGTCACGGCGCAGAAGGCCGGTGCGGGCGCAATCTCGATCGATGCATCGGGGGGCACCGTCGCATTAGAAGGCAGTGTGCGCGGTGCAGCGAACGACGGCTACACGAGCGGTGCCTTCGGCGCGTCGGCAGGCACGTTCGCGGACTTCGCCGGGCTGAATGCGAAGCTGACGCAGGGCGGGTTCTTCGACACGCGCAGCTTCGATCAGAAGCAGGGTGATCTGCTGGTCGGCAACGGGGTGAAGGCGCACAACGTGAGCATCGCCACCGACGCGGGCGCGCTCACCGTCAACGGCACCATCGATGCATCGGGTGCTGCACCCGGCACCATCCGTCTCTCGGCGGGCAACGGTTTGACGCTCGGCGGCAGCGCAGTGCTCGACGCGCATGGCACGAAGCTTCAGGTCGACAGCTATGGTGCATCCATCGAAGCGAAGAATCGCGGACACATCGAACTGACGGCCGCTGGCGGCACGCTGACCTTGTCGCCGGGGGCATCTCTCGACGTGAGCACGCCGGGAGGAACGCACTTCGGGGATGTCATCCTCAACGCCATGCGCACGGCGGAAACGGCGGGCGATGTGGCCATCAATGCCGCCGGACCCCTCACGATTCGCGGCGCGGACAGCATTGCACTCAATGGTGTCTGGACGTACACGTTGCCATCCGGCAGCGTGATCACGCAGAGCACGCTCGACGGTTACGACACAGCTAACACGGCGTTCATGAACAGCGCCGCTGCCAATGGGGCGCTGTCTGCGCGCACCGCAGGCCTTGCGGCGTATGGCAATGTCTATCACCTGCGTCCGGCTGTGCAGATTGCATCGATCGGCGATCTCTCGACATCCGGCGATATCGATCTCGCGAAATATCGCTACGGCGCTGGGGCCGACCGCAACCCGTCGTCGGCGACTTACGGCGCAGGCGAACCGTTGGCGCTGGTGCTTCGCGCTGGCGGCAATCTCAAGATCGACGGCAGTATCTCCGACGGATTCACTGGCACGGTCGCGGGTGCGCCAACGTTCTCTTCCCTGACGCCGACGACGTTCTCGACCGACACGGCTCACTTTGCCAAGCAAGGCACAGTCCTTTGGAGGATGCTGCCAAACAACGTGATGCAAGTAGGCGACCCCTCTGGCTGGGTGGTGCCGACGCTCAATACGGGAGGTGTCTTGCCTGCGCCTTTCCGGCCGATGGCGGAAGACGGTACGACTTATGCGACAGGGGCCGTCATTCCTTTCGGCACGAAACTGACCCGGGTGTATGTGCCCGTGGGGGCCGAAGCATCGACTGCACGCGCTCTGAGACTTCAAACGGACCCGGGCACCCCAGCCGCAGCGGCGACATCGGCACGCGCGAGCCTGCTCGCGGCGGGAAGCCGCTCGGCGTCGCTGCGGCTCGTCGCAGGGGCTGACCTGTCAGCAGCCGATCAGCGCGGGTTGCAGAGCGTAGCGGCACTGGCAGGAAGCGGCAATCTCACGTTGAGCGACAGTGCGTACGATGCGTCGCAAACCGGCACGTTCTTCAGCGTGCTGCGCACCGGTACCGGCGGTCTCGATCTTATCGCCGGAGGCAGCTTCAATGAAGCCACACCTTACGGCGTCTACACGGCGGGCACACAGTCCGCACCTATCCTGAGCGCCGACGGACACAACCCGTACAACCTCGCCGGTGCGGCCACCGGCAACGTGCTGCAAGCGTGGTATCCGGAGCATGGCGGCGACGTGTTGGTCAAGGCGCAGCAAGACGTGAGCGGCAACCTGCAACTCACGAACAATCCGCTGCGATACGTCGACAGCAATCTGGTCTCGAACTGGCTGTACCGTCAGGGTGGCGGCGGTGCGACGAACGACCCGACCGCATGGTCCGTCAACTTCGGCGCACTGGCGAAGACAGACGCCAATGCCACGGACATGCAACTGATCGGTTTCCAGGGGATCGGCACGCTCGGCGGGGGCAACCTGACGGTGATCGCCGGGCGCGACGCCGGTGTGATGTCGCCGGTCAATGGGCAGACCTCGACGGGGCTCGATCTCGCGGTGGCGTCGACCGGCCGGGTGCGCGCCGACGGCACGTTGGTGCAAACGGGCGGCGGCGATATCACGCTGAAGGTCGGCGGTATGCTCAACGGAGCCAGCGTCACGAGCGTCAACAATTTCCCCAAAGACTACTTCGGCTCCGTCACAGCACTGCGCGGTAACACGACGCTCGACGCCGGTTCCATCGGCGCGATTGCACTGCCGATCGGTTACGTCGGCGGGACGCTCGATCCGCGCGCCTACGATCCCAATGCCATCAAGGGCACCAGTCGCACGGCAGGCCCCACGCTGATCTCGGGTGACGGCGTAGTCAATGTGAGCGCGCGCGGCGATCTGGTCATCGCTGGCGCAGGCGATGCGGGCATAGGGTTCTTTGCGGACTCGGCGGGTGGCTATTACACGAACGCGTCGGGATCGATCACGAAGAGCGGCTTCAGCAAGTTCACCCTCTGGACACCTACGTCAGGCATCAACCTGATGTCGGTGGGCGGCGACGTCGCACCGTTGTCCGGCGGCGCGAACTCCGGCGACAAAGTGAACACGACGGGGTTCTACCCGGGAAGCCTGAGCGTCGCGGCGCTCAATGGCGATGTCCGCTTCGGCGAAGGTCAGACGCTTGAGTTGATGCCTTCGCCGAGCGGTCAGCTTCAGGTGCTGGCGGCGGGATCGATCTATGGTGGCCAGTCCATCCTCGCGATGTCGGGGGCCGATATGGCGAGCGTGGCGACACCGTTCCACCCGTTGTTCGCCTCGACGCAGGGTTTCAATCCGACGACGGTGACGAACGCCCCGAGCAACTCCACGTCACGGATCAACAGCCTCAGCCCGATTGCCTTCGGCGAGGACAACGCCTCGGGCAATCTGCACGCGCAAGACGCGGCACCGGCCCAGATATACGCCGGTGTCGACATCGACGATCTCCAGGTTGGCAATTCGCCATACGTCACCTTTACCTCGTCGAGCCAGTTCACGCCGACGCATTCGACGTGGTACGTCGCCGCCAAGCCAGTCGAGATGATCGCGGGGCGCGATATCGTCGGAACGGGCACGTTGCCGAGCACCTTCCTGAATCAGACGGACCGCGACATCTCGCTGATCAAGGCCGGGCGAGACATCATCTATCAATCGGCGAACGTCGTCGGCCCGGGGCTACTTCAGTTGCAGGCCGGACGCAACGTGTATCAGGGCTATTACGGTCAGTTGCAGAGCGTGGGCGACGTCACCCACTCGGCGAACACGAATGGTGGTGCGGGGATCTCGGTACTCGGGGGGGTAGGCGCGAGCGGCCCGGACTACAGAGACTTCGCCCAACGTTACTTCGATCCGGCCAATCAGCTTGCGAGCGGTGCGGTGCTCGCCGACAGCGGTAAGGTCGCACATGCCTACGGCGATGAACTGGTGAGTTGGCTCAAGAGCCGCTTCGGTTACGACGGTAAGCCCGCCGACGCGTTGGCGTACTTCCTCGCGCTGCCGTCGGCGCAACAAGGTGTGTTCGTGCGTCAGGTCTACTTCAAGGAGCTATTGCTGGCAGGACGTGAGTACAACGACGAGAGCAGTTCGCGCTACGGCAGCTACCTGCGCGGACGCAACGCCATCGCCACGCTGTTCCCGACGACCGATACGCAAGGCAAATCGGTGACCTACGACGGCGCGATTACGCTGTTCAGCAGCGTGACCGGAACCACGACGGTCAATGGCAAGCCGGTGCCGGTCACGACCGACGCCAACGTGCGCACCAATTTTGGCGGCAACATTCAGATGCTGAACCCGGGCGGACGGACGCTTGTCGGTGTGGAAGGGGTGACGCCGGGGGCGACGGCGGGTGTCGTGACGCAGGGCGAGGGCGACATTCAGCTTTACAGCCGCGACAGCATCTTGCTCGGTCTCTCGCGCGTAATGACGACCTTCGGCGGCAGCATTCAGGCGTGGTCGGCACAGGGCGACATCAACGCGGGTCGCGGTGCGAAGACCACCGTGCTCTACACGCCGCCGAAGCGCGTGTACGACGCCAACGGCAACGTGACTCTCTCGCCGTCGGTGCCATCGAGCGGCGCGGGGATTGCCACGCTGGCCCCGCTGCCGGAAGTGCCGTCGGGTGACGTCGATCTGGTCGCGCCGCTGGGCACGATCGATGCAGGCGAGGCTGGGGTGCGGGTGTCGGGTAACGTCAACTTCGCCGCGCTGGCGGTGGTGAATGCGGCGAACGTTCAGGTGCAGGGTAAGTCGACGGGGCTGCCGGTCATTGCCGCAGTCAACGTGGGGGCGCTGACGAATGCGAGCGCGACCGCAGCGCAGGCGTCGTCTGCAGCACAGGACGCGATGGCGCGTGAACGTGTGGCACAGCGACAGAACACGCCGTCGATCTTCACCGTGCGCATGCTTGGGGGCGAGCCGTCAGGCGGCACGTTTGCCCCTTCGACGTCCGTGCATCCGGGCGGTGCCACTTACGACTCCGCGAGTGCCGTCCAACTGATCGGCGTGGGGACGGACTACGACGCGAAGCAAGTCGCACGACTGAGCGATACGCAACGGCAAAGTCTCTCGCGCGCTCGCTAGGCCCTCGCACTCGAAGCCGTAGCCGCCTCACTCAGCTTCTCTCGCAACCACACCATGCCCGGATCGTTGTGGTTGCGCGGATGCCATGCCGCGCTTAGCGAGAAGCCGGGGAGGGGAAACGGGAGGGCGAAGGCGTCCAGACGGTCGGCGTATCGAGACACCAGTTGCGCGGGCATCGTGCAGACGTAGTCGCTGTGGCACAGCAAGTCCGGCACCACCGTGAACGCTTGAACCGAGACTGCGACATCGCGTGAGCGTCCGAGTGACTGGAGGTGTTCGTCCACGAAGCCCGTGAAGCTGCCGCCGCTCGTCGAGACGAGCACGTGCCGCAGCGCGCAGTAAGCACTCAGTGTGAGCTTGCGGGTGCCACGAGGATGCGCCTTGCGCTGTGCCATCACGAAAGTCTCATCCACGAGCTTGCGTGCGCGCATCGTGGGCGGCACCATGCGCTCGGAGCCAATCAGCAGATCGACTTCGCCGGATTCGAGTTGCGCCGCGATGTCCGTTGCACGTGCGTGGACGAAAGCAATCTGCACCCCTTTTCCCGTTACGGAGGGCAGTGCCTCCAGCAACGCCATGCCGATCGTCGACGTCGCGTTATCGCTTGCCGCGATGACGAAGCGGCGCGCATCGGACATCGGATCGAACGTCGGCGACTGATGCACGACCGTCGCCAGGTCGCTTAACGCTGCGCGCAACGGCGTGAGCAGCGTCAGTGCACGGGCTGTGGCAATCATGCCGCGCCCGGTGTCGGCCGGGATCAAGAGTGGATCGCCGAACAGGCGTCGCAATCGCGCCAACTGCGCCGACACGGCAGGCTGCGACAGCCCAAGTCGCTCGGCGGCATGCGTCACATTCCGGTCCGCGAGCAGCGCGTCCAGCGTCACTAGTAGATTTAGGTCCACACCCTTGAAATCGACCACGGTTATGTCTCGTATGTTTGTAATCTATTTCAAACATACGTCCGGCGCGCCTAGAGTGCAAGGCATGTCATCTCAACCCGGAGTGTCGATCATGAAAGTCTGGATTCTCGAACGTGTCGGACAACCCCTCGTACTGCGCGACGTCGATACCCCCGACGTGCGCCCCGGTGCCGTGCTCGTGCGCATGGAGGCGGTTCCGCTTCTCAGCTACACGCGGGCCTATCTGAAGGGCGAGCTTCCGTATCAATACCCGGAAGGCCCGTTCACACCGGGGACGAATGGCGTCGGCACCATCGTGGCGACGGGGGCAGGCGTTCATCACTTTCGTGTCGGTCAGCGCGTGGCGGTCAATCCGTATCTGACGAGCAGCGAAAACGTCGACTCGCCTGCGGAAGTCCTGATCGGGCTGACGGGCATCAGCGACGACAGCGCGCCGCTACTGCGAGACTTTCCGCACGGCACGCTGCGTGAGATCGCCGAGTTTCCTGCGTCGGCGCTGGTGAGTCTGGAGGGGCTGGAGCATGTCCCGTCGGAACGGCTGGCCACGCTTTCCAAATTCGCCGTACCGATGGGCGGCCTGCGTCGCGGGCGTCTGGTGGCGGGTGAGACGGTGGTCGTGAACGGCGCGACGGGGGCCTTCGGTTCGGCCGCCGTGCTGGCTGCGCTGGCGATGGGCGCGTCGAGCGTCATCGCGCTGGGACGCCGCATCGAGCCGCTTGAATCGCTCGCCCGACCCGGCGGCGAACGGGTACGCCCGGTCGTCTTGTCCGGCGACGCGGTGCGTGACGCTGCGGCGATCAGGTCGGTCGCGCCCTCGGGCGTCGATCTGGCGTTCGATATGGTGGGGCAGGCGACGGACCCGTCCAGCACGCTGGCCGCACTGCGAAGCCTCAAACGCCGTGGGCGCATGGTGCTGATGGGCAGCATGAACGTGCCCTTGCCGCTGCCCTATGGCGAGATGTTGCGCAACAGCTGGGAGGTGATGGGGCACTTCATGTACGCGCCGTCCGACTATCGCGCACTGGTGGCCATGGTGCGTGCGAACCAGCTTTCTCTTGAGACGATCGGCGTGAAAACCTTCGCCTTCGACGATATCGAAGCCGCGATCGACGCCGCAGGTATGCAGGCGGGGTTAGATGCCACTGTGGTTTCGTTTGCCCGCGACTGAGTGAGATCGTGGGTGTGCGTCACGACGCTGGTGCATGCGTGGTGCCGTCGTCGGGGGCTTACGCCACCGTGTAAGTCGGGCCGTCCCAGCCGTCGAGGTACTTCGGCAAGTCGTCGACGACATCCACCACGCGCTCCCGGTAAAACAGGTGCATTGTCGGCGCGAGTGCGGCGTCGAGTTTTCCGCCGGTCGCGCGGGCGGTGAGTGCGTTCGGCACCACACGCATGCCAAGACGATTGGTACCGAAGACGACTTCGCCGCAGACGTCGCAGAACGTCTTCGTCATCTGCTTTTCCGGATGTTTGAACGTGCGTCCGGCGCGCTCGCCAACGCTGACCGCCTCAGACGCCCAAGCCGTCGCGGAAAAGACCGACGTGCCGTAAAAGTCCCGGCATGACGAACAGTGACAGTTCGCCCGCGCGGCAGGACTTCCGTGCAATTTCAGGGCCATATTTCCGCACAAACACGTGACGTTCAGTGACATGAGTCTCTCGTTAAGATGATGTCGACAATCTTTTCGGGGGGAACGAATTCGTATTGCGAACCCGTGTCACGAATTCGCGTAGCGCCCGAGTCTAGCATTCGTCAAGACGGCACCGTTCGCGCCTTGCCGTATCATGACGGCCTCTCTCCCGGAAAAGCCCTGAAATGCAAGTCCTCGTCGACGCCGACGCCTGCCCCGCAGTCATCAAGGACATTTTGTTCCGCGCGGCCAAGCGTGAAGAAATGATGGTGACGCTGGTGGCGAACCAGTTCCTGCGCACGCCACCGTCGCCGTTCGTCCGATCGATTCAGGTGCCGTCGGGGTTCGATGTGGCGGACGCACGTATCGTCGAGATGGTCGAAGCCGGGGATCTGGTGATTACCGCCGACATTCCGCTCGCGGCGGCGGTCATCGAGAAGGGCGGGTGTGCGCTCGACCCGCGCGGCAGCTGGTTCACGCCGGAAAACATCAGAGAGCGCTTGTCCGTGCGCGACATGATGGAGCAGTTGCGCACCTCCGGGATCGAGACCGGTGGTCCCGCCCCGTTCAGTCCGCGTGACAGCAAGGCGTTTGCGGGTGAGCTGGACCGCTTTCTGGCGCGCCAGCGCAAGTCACCTCGTTAAGCCCCGTTCAGCCTCGCCAAGCCTGCGCGCCCTCGGCGCGACCAACATCTCCAAGATATCGCTCGGCAGCTTCCGTTCGCGGGCTATGTCCACACAATCTCGTCCACGGTCGTCGGCAATCGCGGGGTCTGCCCCCGTATCGATCAGCAGGCGCAGTGTGGCAATCGGCAATTCTGCGGGCCGTGCTCGCCCCGCAGTATGCCAGCACAATCAGAAGAACATTTCCAGGTTGACCCCGACGTGCGTTCGCGAACCGACGTCGCCGCCTGCCACGCCGTTCACGAACGCCGAGACCTTCGCCTTTTTCGTCATCAGGTAGCCCACCCGCGCGCCGTATTCCACCCAGTTCAGACGGCTTGAGACCTGCGGCGTGAGACTGCCGATGCCGCCGACATTCAACTGCGAACCGTCGCGATAATTGAAACCGTGCGCCCACGCGCCCCAGACCGCCGCATCGATGCTCGACGTGAAGGCATGCACCCACTTCTCGCGGATCTTCAAGACGTTCATCGACGACGACGACGCCCCCATGCTGGCCTCGAAGGGGTTGCCCGGAGAAAGCACTTCGCTATACGTCGACGTGTGCATGACCTGACGTCCGAGTTCAATCGATTGGCTGAACTGATCGTTGTCGGTCGCATCGATGCGCATGCCGAGGCGGGCAAAGCCATAGGCCTGTCGCCCGGACGCATTGGCGCTGCCCGTGGCCGTGCCTGACCCGTTCGCGTAGTTGCGCGAGAAGCGGTAATTGCTGTCCGGCGAGTAGAAGCCGCCGATCTCGCCGAACCAGCCGAAGCGCTCACCGAGCCGGTGCTCGTAACGCAATTTGAGCGCTGCCGTGAAGGCTCCTTTCATCTGCGTGTCGGCGTAGGTCTCGGACGCGTAGCCCACCCCGGCCACGATCTCGAACGGTGCGAGATTCAGGTGCCCCGTGATCCCTGCGGAGAGCGAGCCGACAGCGCCAAACGCGGCGACACCACCCGTCGGCCCCGAAGCGCCGGACGTGCCGGATGCCCCGGACATCTGACCTTCGCCCAGCATCTGATCGGCGAAGCCGTGCATCTGTCCCATCACGCCCTGTCGCGCACGGCCCATTTGATCGGCCGACGCCTGCACCGATGCGGGGGTCGTGATACCGGCGATGACCGGCGGCGTCGGGGTGGCGGTGCCGGGAGACGTCCCGGGGGAGGTGCTGCCGTCAGGCTTGGTGGAGGGCGTCTCCGGGGTTGCTGGGTCCGGATCGGGCTTCGGCAACACCGTCGCATCGAGATAGCGGATGACATACACCTGAGGGGGGCTATTGAGCCCGGAGCGGAAACCGTCTCCCGCGATGTACTGCCCGTTGGCCGAAAGACCCGAGATAGTGCTCAGCGAGATGCCGCTCGTGGAAACCCCGGCATTGGAGAGCAGCGTGAGCAGATCCTGCATGCCGGTGACGTTTGTCCACCGGAACATGCGCAGTTCACCTTGCGCTGTGTAGGATCCCCCCACCACGACGGCGCCGTTGGCGCTGACGTGGGTTGCCACGGATAGCGGCCCGCCCATTGTTCCCAGATCGACCAGGCCGGTGGCGCTTGTCCAGCGGAATGCGTGCCAATAGGGGTTGCCCGGGGTCTGGCTGCCACCGACAATCGTCGTGCCATCGGTACTCATGGCGCTAAATGCCGTTTCATCGCCGCCCAGGGTGCCAAGATCTTTCATGCCGGTCGCGCTTGTCCAGCGGAATGCCCGTTGAGCGTTGCTCGCCGTGTTGGCCATGCCGCCCACGATGTTACCGTCGGCACTCACCGCTTTCGCATTGGACATAGTGCCGCCGATCGTCCCCAGGTCCTGCATGCCCGTGGACGCGGTCCAGCGGAACGCGTGTATCACCGAGGCGTCGGTGGCCGACGCGCCGGACCAGCCGACCACAACGCTGCCGTTGGCGTTCGCGGTGATCGCAATCGAGGCATCGCCGCCGAGCGTGCCCAGATTCGTCATGCCGCCGGCCGCCGTCCAGCGAAACGCGCGCTGGTCGGCCATGCCGTTCACCAGCGTGCCGCCCACGACGGTGGTGCCGTCTGCGCTTACGCCGAACGCGTTCGACGAGACGCCACCGAGGGAACCGAGACTCTGCGTGCCCCCGTCAGCCGTCCAGCGAAAGGCATAGCTCGTGCTGGACCCCGTGCGTACGTAGCCGACCACGACGCTGCCGTCGGCGTTCACCGCGTTGGCTTCGCCGCCCACGTCGCTGATGATCTGGACGCCGGTAGCGTTGGTCCAGCGAAAGGCGCGAAGGCCCGCTGGCGTCGTCAAAGTACCGATCACGGTCGAACCGTCCGCGCTCATACCCGCGGAATTCGTAGCGTTCGCTTGTGGCAACGAGAAGAAGATGGGCGTTTCCGCACTCACCGAATCTGCGGCGTAGGCGGTCGGGCTAAGCAGTGCGCCGGCCGCCAGGGCAACCAGAGAGGGGCGGGGGCGCGAGTGCGGGCGCGTATGAGCGAAGGCCATCGTGAAGGATCGTAAAAAAGCCCGATCTTCGACGAACCAATAATGGCCCGCCCCGCACGGCGTCCCGGAAAGATTGACTGCGCGTCCCAACGGCGGGACGCATGCTCACCACGCTCAGGCCGACACGTCGGATGCGGTGTGGGATGGGCCGGGACGCGAGCGCTGAAGGCCCTCCAGCCATGTCCGGATGGTCGTCTCGTCTCGTGACAGCGCTGCGCCATCGGAGCCGGGTAAGCCGGTGGGATGGGGATGGCGAACCATGGTCTTGTGCGCACTCGCGCGCACCTCTCCGGGACTGACACCGAACCGACGACGGAACGCTCGGCTGAACACGCTCTCGCTCGAAAAGCCGTAACGGTAGGCAATCTCGATGATGGCGATTCGCTGGCCGGTGGAGAGCAGAAGTTCGTCGAAACACCGGTCGAGCCTGCGGGCCTGAATGTAGGCTTGTACTCCGCCGTCATCCTGAAACCATCGGTACAGATTGGAGCGCGAGACCCCCATCGCCAATGCGATCTGCTCCGGCGACAACTGTTCGGCGTGCAAATGACGCTCGATATGCGCCTGCACCAGTCGTTTGACGCCGTCGCGGAGCACTTGCTGCGTCTGCGCGTCGCTGTCCAGAAGCTTCGACTGCGCGCCGCCGAGCAGAATCAGTCCCGCATTCACGGACGCGGCCATCTCCTCACTCGAAAGCGTGTGCGCGCTTCGCATGAGTTCGCTCAGGTGCGAGGCGAGTAGTCGGGAGGTGCCTAGCGCAGGATCCAGTACGGCACCATGCAGCTTGCGGTTGCGCAGCGACGTCGGCAGGCGGTCGCGCGGCACGGTGAGCGTGATCGTCGAAAACGATGGCGTGCGGCTGTTCACTGTCTGCCCGAGATCGAGCACGCTGATGGCCCCGGCACGGGCATTGACCGTGCGCTTGCCGTACTCACCCTCGATGCCGCCAGAGGTCACCAACTGGATCATCAGGTGATCGACGTGGCTGCGCCGCACGTCTGCCGCGCTGCGCCGATGCGTCATCAAGGCCGAGCAGGTGCTCCGGCTGATCAGGCAATCGCCCAGATGCGTGCCGCTCATCTCCCCCTGAAACCCCTGCGGGCTCGCTTCGATGCCAACGTCGACATAAGGTCGCACCAACGTGCGCCAGATCTCCGGCGCTTCCGGGTGTGTCCGGCTGTCGAACCGGGCGAAGAATTGCCGCGACGCGTCGTGCATTGTTTTCAGGTCCCCTGTGAACTCGCCCGCAACAACTCCCCGAAGCGAGCTTCGCACCAGCGCATGACATCGTTGGGTTCGCGACCGAACCGCCATAGCATGCGCACCGGCAACTGAGGAAGACCGAGATCGTCGCAGCGAAGCTCATGCAGATCTTCGTATTCCGCAATATCGATGGGCAGCACCGCCCAGCCTAGCTTGTCCACGACCATGCTGGCGATGACATAGGAGCTGTCCGCCCGCCAGATCGACGGGCTGAGTTGTAACGGCGTGATGTCGTCCATTTGCAACAGAATCTGACGATATTTTGCGAGATCGCCGCGCGTGACCTGATCGCGATAGGCCAGCGGATGGTCGCCTGCGACGAACACGCCCTGCACGGCCGAGCCGACGTACTTGTGGCCGAGCGCCGACGAAATCGCGCCACGGTCGACGTGAAAGCCGATATCCGCGCGCTGCTTCTCCACATACTCGGCGACTTCCGTCGAAGTACCGTTAAGCAGCGTCAGTTCAAGATAGGCGAACTGGTAGGCGAGGTCGCGCACCAGTTCGCTGACGGCCTGATACGGCAGCGCCTCGTCCAGCGCCAGCGACAACTGTGGCTGCTCGCCGAACGCCAGCGCGTTCGCACGATGGTTCAGCCCCTCGGCCTGCCGCAGCAACTCCTTGGCTTCGAGCAGCATCACCTCCCCCTGGTCGGTGAGGCGCGCATTTCGTCGGCTGCGGTCGAATAGCTCAAATCCCAAATCCGCTTCGAGCAACGAAATCGCCGTGCTCACCGCCGACTGGGCTTTCCCCATACGACGGGCGGCAGCAGATATCGAGCCGTCCTCCGCTGCCGCCACAAAGTAGCGCAATTGTTCTATTGTCCAGTTCATCCATTCATTTTATAGATAGGTTCCAACTTTTTCTAACAACAATTTCGCGGCAGAATCGCGCAGCTCCAATATGAAACGCCAGATTGAAATGCCAACATAGGCTTGGCGGCAGACGACCGGATCCCCCGGTCCGGTGGTCTCGGGCATAGACCTCCTTCGCGCAATGCGTACCTGCCGTCCATGGTGTCTCCGGAGCGATGCGGGGCCCCCGGTCCTCCCCCATCGCTGGCTCACTTGCAGCCAGCCCGTCGCTCGACGCCGCGCACCGAACGCGGTTGCGACACCCTTGACCGGATGTCGTAAATCCAACGTGCTTACATGTCATCGAAAATCGATAACCGAACTCTCCGTACCCGTTTCGGAGTCCTGACGGGTGTCTCCGTCACTCTGATCGCCAGCGTGTTGCTTCTCGCCGCGTGCTCTGGCCGTGACAAAAAGGAAGAGGCCGACGCCACACCGGAGGCCGTCGTGCGCACGGTCGAGCGTCGCGCCGAGCCACTCATGACCGAGCAGCCCGGTCGTCTCGAGGCCTACCGCAGTGCCGACGTACGCGCCCGCGCGGGCGGCGTCGTCATGGAGCGGAAATATCAGGAAGGCCAGAAGGTCGCCAAGGGGGATGTGCTGTTCCGCATCGACCCGCAGCCGCTGTCCGCTGCACTTGATGCCGCACGCGGTGCGCTCGCCAAAGCGCAAGCCGAACACGATTCCGCGAAAGACAAGATCGAGCGCTATCGTGGCCTGCTTGAGGAACGCGCCATCAGCGCCCGTGAAGACGCGGAGTCCCGTGCTGCCGAAGCGCGCACGCGTGCCGAAGTGCTGGCCGCCCGCGCCGAAGTACGTAAAGCGGAACTCAACCTCGGCTACACGAGCGTCGTCTCTCCGATCGCTGGACGCGTGCGTCGTGCCGAAGTCACCGAAGGCGCACTGGTCGGCCTCGACTCGCCCACACTGCTCACGCGAGTGGAACAGATCGATCCGATCTACGTGAACTTCTCGCAGCCAGCGGCGCAGGTCTACGCCATGACGCGCGACCTGCGGGCAGGCAAGCTGGAGCATGGCAACGAGGCGTCCGCGCCGCAGGTCCATGTCACGCTGCCGGACGGGCGCGAGTACACCTTGCCCGGCAAACTGCTTTTCACGGATCTTGCGGTCGACCCCGGCACGGACACCATCGCCATGCGCGCATTGCTGCCGAACCCGGACGGCGTGCTGCTGCCCGGCGCGTTCGTGCAGGTGCGGATGCAGGGCGCGGTGAATCCGAACGTGGTGCGTGTGCCGCGCGAAGCGCTCACGCGTACCACGGCGGGCGCCATCGTCCGTGTGGTCGACACCGACGGCAAGGTACATGACCGTAAGGTCCACGCCGACGCCATCGAAGGTCATGACTGGCTGGTGACGGACGGTCTCAAGGGCGGCGAGCAGGTCATCGTTCAGAACCTGACGCAGTTCTCCGACGGCATGAAGGTCAAGACCAAGGTCGCGGGCAATGACGCCAAAGACGTGAAGCGCGCGGGCGAAGGCACCACCAAGTCCACCGACGCCGAGCCTCAGGGCAACGGCAGTCCGGCCTCCAAAACGGAGACGTAATCCAAATGGCTCGTTTCTTTATCGATCGCCCGGTTTTTGCCTGGGTGATCTCGCTGATGATTACGCTCGTCGGCTTGCTGGCCATTCGAGCGCTACCCGTCGCGCAATACCCTGACATCGCGCCGCCGATGGTCAGCGTGTATAGCAGCTACCCGGGCGCTTCGGCGAAGGTCGTCGAAGACTCGGTCACGGCCATCATCGAGCGTCAGATGAACGGTGCGCCGGGGCTGATGTATACGTCTGCCACGAGCGGTAACGGCGAGTCGTCGGTCAACCTCACGTTCCGTCAGGGCACCAGCCTCGATCTGGCGGCCGTGGAGGTGCAGAACCGTCTGAAGACGGTCGAGTCGCGCTTGCCGGAAGTCGTGCGTCGCTATGGCGTGAAGGTCGAACGTGCGGCCGACAACATCCACATGGTGGTGACGCTATCGTCGCGCAATCCGGCCATCGGCGAATTCGATCTTGGTGAGTTGGCGGCGTCGCAGGTCGTCAATCAGCTCAAGCGTGTGCCGGGCGTCGGTCAGGTGCAGTTCTGGGGGACGGAGAAGGCCATTCGCATCTGGCCAGATCCGGCCAGACTCGTCGCGCTCGATCTCACGGCCTCGGACATCGTCTCCAAGGTGCGCGCCTATAACGCGCGCGTGACGGTCGGCGATCTGGGCGCGGGCTCGACGCCGACGTCCGCGCCGATCAACGCCAACGTCGTCTCCGACACCACCTATTCCACGCCGGAGCAGTTCGCGAGCATTCCGTTGCGCGTGCGCGCCGACGGTTCGGCCATCCGGCTGGGCGATGTCGCGCGTGTGGAACTGGGGGCGTCGGACTACAACTATTCGTCGCGCGTCGACGGGTTGCCAGCCACGGCCATGGGCATCAAGCTCGCGGCGGGCTCGAACGCCGTCGAGGTGATGAAGGCGGTGCGCGCCGTGATGGACGAGCAGGCGAAGCTGTTCCCGGCGGGCGTCGAATATCAGATGCCCTACGAGACGGCGTCGTTCGTGAAGGTGTCGATCCAGAAGGTCGTGAAGACGCTGCTCGAAGCCATCGTGCTCGTGTTCATCGTGATGTACCTGTTCATGCAGAACCTGCGTGCGACGCTGATCCCGACGCTCGTCGTACCGGTGGCGTTGCTGGGCACGTTCGGCGTGTTGCTGGGCCTCGGGTACTCCGTCAACACACTCACGATGTTCGGCATGGTGCTGGCCATCGGCATTCTGGTGGACGATGCCATCGTCGTGGTGGAGAACACCGAGCGGATCATGGTCGAGGAGGGGTTGTCCCCGTACGCGGCGACGGTCAAGGCGATGAAGCAGATCAGCGGCGCCATCATCGGCATTACGGTGGTGCTGGTGATGGTGTTCATTCCAATGGCGTTCTTCTCGGGGGCGGTGGGCAACATCTACCGGCAGTTCGCGGTCACGCTCGCGGTGTCGATCAGCTTCTCCGCATTCCTCGCGCTCTCGCTGACTCCGGCGCTGTGCGCGACGTTGCTGCGGCCGGTGGCGCACGACCACCACGAGAAGCGCGGCTTCTTCGGCTGGTTCAACCGCACGTTCGCGATGGGCACCGAGCGCTACACGCGCCGGGTCGACAAGACGCTGCGTCATCCGTGGCGCTCGATGCTGGTGTATGGCGCGATCCTGATCGCGGTGCCGCTGGCGTTCATGCGTCTGCCGTCCGCCTTCGTGCCGGAGGAAGACACCGGCAGCTTCATGGTGATGGCCTCCGAACCGCAAGGCGCAACGTTGCCCGAGGCGATGACGGCGCTGGAGCGCATCGAGAGCTATCTGATGCAGAACGAGCCGGTCAAGCACGTGTTCGTGCTGGGTGGCTGGAACGAGTTCGGCGCGGGCCCCGGCGGCGGCATGTTGTACGTCACGCTCAAGGACTGGCATGAGCGCACGTCGAAGCATGACGGCGTGAACGCCATCGTCGAGCGTGTGAACGCGAAGTTCACCGGCCAACCGGACCGCATGATGATCGCGATGAACAGCCCGGCGCTGCCGGAACTCGGTTCGTCGAACGGCTTCAATCTGCGCTTGCAGGATCGTGCCGGTGTGGGCACAGAAGTGTTCACCGCCGCGCGCGACGAGTTGCTGAAAAAGGCGGCCAGGGATCCCGTGCTGAAGAACGTGATCTTTGCCGGGCAGGGCGAGGTGCCGCAGATCGACATCGCTATCGACCGTCGCAAGATGGAAGCGCTCAAGGTCAGCATGGACGACGTGAACACCACGCTCGCCACCATGTTCGGCTCGGAGTATGTGGGCGACTTCATGCTCGGTGCCGAGAATCGTCGCGTGGTCGTGCAGTCGGACGGGCGTCAGCGTGTGTCGCCGGAAGACATCGGCAATCTGCGTGTGCGCAACGCCAGCGGTGAGATGGTGCCACTGGCGTCGTTCGTCACGCTCAAATGGAAGCTCGGTTCGCCGCAGTTGAAGCGCTACAACGGTTATCCGTCGTTCACGATTCAGGGCGAATCGGCCCCGGGCAAGAGCAGTGGCGAAGCCATGGCGCGTATGGAGCAACTGATGTCGGAGATGCCTGCGGGCATCGGGCACGAGTGGAGCGGTCAGTCGCTTGAAGAGCGGGCGTCGGGCGCGCAGGCACCGATCCTGTTTGCGCTGTCGGTGCTGGTGGTGTTCCTCGCGCTCGCAGCGCTTTACGAGAGCTGGGCGATTCCGGCGGCGGTCATCATGGTGGTGCCGCTCGGCGTGATCGGTGCACTCGGTGCGGTGAGTCTGATGGGCATGCCCAACGACATCTACTTCAAGGTCGGCCTGATTGCGACCATCGGTCTGTCGGCGAAGAACGCCATTCTGATTGTGGAAGTGGCCAACGATCTCGCGAAGCAGGGCATGACATGGTTCGATGCGGCGGTGGAAGCTGCGCGACTGCGTTTGCGTCCGATCGTGATGACGTCGCTGGCGTTCGGCTTCGGCGTGGTGCCGCTGGCGATTGCGACCGGCCCCGCGTCGGGTGCGCAGCGCGCGATCGGTGTGGCCGTGCTGGGCGGGATCGTGACGGCCACGGTGCTGGCGATCTTCCTGGTGCCACTGTTTTTCCTGCTGGTGGGCCGCTTCGTGCGCCGCTCGCATCCGGGCAAGGATGCGCCGCATGATGGGCATGATGCCGCACCGGCCGTAGAGGGGAAGGTATGACGATGTTTCGACCCCGCATGCGCGGGATAACCGTGGCTGGCGTGTGCCTGTTCGCGCTGCTGGCCGGATGCACCATGGCGCCGACGTACGAACGTCCGACTGCGCCGATACCGACGACGTACGAAGCCCCGACGGGTAGCGGTGTGCATCTTGCACTCGCCGATCCGCTCTCCGCCGACGCCGATTGGGCGGAGGTCTTCACGGACGCGGACTTGCAGACGCTGATTCGTCGTGCGCTCGCGCAGAATCGCGACTTACGGCTGGCGTCGCTGCGCGTGCAGGAAGCGCGCGCCTTGTACGGCATCGAGTCGGCCAATCTGCTGCCGAGCGTTCAGGCAGGCGGCGCGTTCTCCCGTCAGCGCTACTCCGGCTCGGCCGGGCAACCCGATGGCGCAAGCAATATGCCAGGCGGTTATGTCACCAACGACGTGCGTGCGACGGTGGGCGTGAGTGCGTTCGAGCTGGACTTCTTCGGGCGTGTGCGCAGTCTGCGCGACGCCGCGCTTCAGGAGTATCTGTCGAGCGAGGAAGCACAACGCGCGGCGCAGGTGAGTCTGGTGGCGGAAGTGGCGACGTCCTATATCGGGCTGGTCGCCGCGAACGAACAGATCGCTTACGCGCGCGATGTGCTGGCGGCGCGTGAGGACGGCATTCGCGTCATTCGTCTGCGTGCCGAGCGTGGGCTGGTCGACGACCTCGACCTGAACACGGAAACGACGCAGGTCGAAGTGGCGCGGGCGGCGCTCGCTGAACGCGAACGTCAGCGCAGCGAGATCGTGCACGCGTTGCAGGTGCTCACCGGCGACGTCGGTGCGAAGCCTGCGGCGGCATCGTCGCTCGACGGTGCTTTCGTGGTGCCGGTCGCGGCGGGCTTGCCGTCGTCGTTGCTGATGCGTCGTCCGGACATTCGTCAGGCCGAAGCGAAGCTGCGCGGGGCCAACGCGAATATCGGCGCGGCGCGCGCGGCATTCTTCCCGTCGGTCCGGCTGACGACCGACATCGGTACCGCCAGCGCCAGCTTCTCCGATCTGTTCGGCGCGGGCACCGGCGTGTGGTCCTTCATGCCGCAGATCACTGTGCCGATCTTCAGCGGCGGGCGCAATATTCAGGGCCTCAATCTGGCGAACGTTCGCAAGGAGATGGCGGTGGTCTCCTACGAGCGCGCGATCCAGACGGCGTTCGCGGAAGTCGACGATGCGCTCACGGCACAGCAACTGCTCTCGCGTCAATATCAGGCGCAGAAGCGCGTGTCCGACGGTGAGCGCGAGCGACTGCGGCTGGCCAAACGTCGCTACGTGAACGGGGTGGCGAGCTATCTCGAATTGCTCGACGCGCAGCGCAGCGAATTCCACGCGGCGCAGCAACTGATCGACGTGAAGCAACGGGTGCTCGTCAATCACGTGGCGCTGTATCGTGCGCTGGGTGGCGGATGGAAGCCGGAGGGCGATGCCTCGTGACGTGATCGTAGTTTGACCGCATCGGTCTCCGTCAAACAAAATCTATGGTCACCCCCGTTTTTGCAAGACTGATTTGATGCAGTGTTTGGCTTGCCTAAATCTATCCGGCGTCGAT
>NZ_CABPSP010000021.1 GCF_902459765.1 Pandoraea anapnoica
CCAGACGAGGGTCGGCCAGATTTACATAACGGCGCACGAAGTCCGGTGCGTTCGGGTCTTGCGGGACGAGGGCCATGTTGCTATCTACTCCAGATGATGATGCCGACGTCATCGTGCTCGCGTCGGCAGAAATTGCTCGGTTGTTCTGAGGGCCGCTGCATCCGCTGCGACCCTTGCATGCTTCACTCAGTGTGTCAGCGTGTCAGCACAGTGTTTGCCGGTGCGCCCTCGATACCGTCTTCAGACACCGCAATCGGCTCGTACGGCAAATCGCCATCGAGCACTTTGTGCGCTCTCGCGAAGTCGACGTCTTTCTCCCATGCGGCCACAACGAGCGTCGCCACGCAGTTGCCCAACAAGTTGGTAATGGCTCGGGCAATGCCCACGAACCAGTCGACCGGCAGAATCAGCACAAGGCCAATCACCGGGATGGCCGGAATGGCCGCCAACGTCGCCGCCAGAATCACAATCGCCGAGCCCGGAATTCCGTGTGCGCCCTTGGACGTCAGCAGCGATACCAACACCACCAGAATCAGGTCGTGCATCGACAACGGTGTATTCGTTGCCTGCGCAATGAAGATGACCGCCAGCGTCAGGTAGATGGAGAAGCCGTCGAGGTTGAACGAGTATCCCGTCGGTACGACCAGACCCACCGTCGATTTCTTGATGCCCATCCATTCGAGCTTGCGCATGATCGCTGGCAACACCGCATCCGACGACGCCGTGCCCAGCACGATCGACAACTCTTCACGGAAGTACTTGATGAACTTGAAGATGTTGAAGCCCGCCAGACGCAACACCCCGCCCAGTACCACCGTCACGAACACGAAGCAGCTCGCATAGAACACCAGCACGAGCAAACCCAGTTGCTTGAGCGACGACGCACCGTACTTGCCGGTGGTGAATGCCACCGCGCCCAGCACGCCCAGCGGCGCGAGCCGGATGATGAACGCCATCACTCGGAAGAAAACATGGCTCAGATCTTCGATGAATCGCGCTACCGGACGGCCCCGCTCGCCTAACGCCGCCAACGCACAGCCAAACATGACGGAGAAGACGAGGATCTGCAGGATGTCGCCCTTGGCAAAGGCGTCGGTAATGGTGTCGGGGATGATCTTCAGCAAGAAGCCCGCCGTGTCTTTCAGGCTCTTGGCATGCTCCGTGTAGGCCGCCATTGAACCGGCGTCCAGACTGCGGATGTCGATGTTCATGCCCGCCCCAGGACGCGTCACCCACGCCAGCACCGCACCAATGACCAGCGCGAAGGTGGTGATGATTTCGAAGTACAAGATGGCCTTGACGCCCACCCGACCCACTTTACGCAAGTCGCCCGCGCTCGCCATGCCGCTCACGACAACGCAGAAGACGATCGGGCCAATCACCATCTTGATCAGCTTCAGAAAGCCATCGCCCAACGGACGCAACGACTCTCCCAACTGCGGAAACCAGATGCCTAACGCCACACCCGCTATCAACGCAATAACGACTCGGCCAAACAACGAACGAAACAGCTTGGGCATGGTTTGTCTCCTCTGCCTGCGCAAATCACTCTCTAGGATTTCGCAATCTCGATTTCAACGGGCTTGAACGGACTGCTCTCGGGGGCTGATTCTCTACCGCTGTACGTCTCACTTCAGGTAATGCGCGACGTCTTCATCCGCCGCCAACACCAGATTTCGTCAGTGTAATTCGACAAGTCATACCGGTCTGACCAGTGGTGTTATGGAGAATATTAGAAAGCCAATATAGTGAGGTCAAGATTTGTCGTTTGAGGGGATTCCCTAGGGCGGAGGCATGCGGCGGCGTTGGCCGGTGCGGGTAGGGGAAATCGTTCGAAATTGCGCGTAAGTCGTTGGTTTTGCTAGATGAATCGAGCGAAATTTGTGTGAACTTCGCTTTCCGGCCTGCGGTCGCACTGGCATCTGGTGCACAGTCCCGGCATCCGTCGCGAGGACGCCGGGCAGTGCGCGCAGGTCTCACTTCTTGCTCATCAGGGAGGCGACATGCGAATGAAGGACACGGTGGTACTCGTCACCGGTAGTGCTCAGGGGATCGGACGCGCCATCGCGATTCGTCTCGCCCAGGAAGGGGCGCGCATCGTGGTGGAAGACCGGCAGGACAACGCGATGGCCGAGCAGACGCTCGACTCGGTTCGCGCCGCCGGTAGCGATGGCTGCGTGATCGCGGGAGACGTCGGGCGCGTGGAGGACGATCGCGCTGTCATCGCGCAGGCCGTCGCCAAAATGGGCCGCCTCGATGTGCTGGTCAACAACGCCGGCGTCGAGCGCCGCGCCCCATTCCTCGACGTGACGGAAGCCGATTACGACCTCGTCATGAACGTCAATCTCAAAGGGGCGTTCTTTCTCACGCAAGCCTTTGTGAAGCACCTGCGCGATACGCAACGCGGCGGACGCATCGTGAACGTCAGCTCGGTGCACGAGGAGTTGCCGTTTCCTCACTTCACGAGCTATTGCGCGAGCAAGGGCGGTATGAAGATGATGATGCGTAATCTCGCCATCGAACTCGCGCCGCTCGGCATCACGGTGAATAATGTCGCGCCCGGTGCCGTCGGCACACCCATCAATCAGCAATTGCTCGCGAACAAGGCCCAGCTCGAAGCGCTGGTCGCGAACATTCCGCTCGGCCGCCTCGCGAATCCCAGCGAAGTGGCGAACGCCGTGCTCTTCCTCGCTTCGCCCGAAGCCAGCTATGTGACGGGTACGACGCTGTTCGTCGACGGCGGCTTGCTCTGGAACTACGCGGAGCAATAACGATGACAGACACTGCACAACGCACGCTTGCGATGGGGGGCATGACGCCGGATGTCGCCCACTGCGCACCGTCGGATATCCTCACGCCGGACGATCGCTATCAGGAGCTTTTCGTCGCCGTACAAACGCAACGCATCTTTGCCGACAGTAAGACGTTCGTGGACTGCGCGCCCTCGCTCGCACCCGAAGAAATTCTCCGCCGCTATCGCGAAGACGCCGACAAACCCGGCTTCGATCTGTCACGCTTTGTGGGGACCTATTTCACGCTGGAGCGCACGCCGCCCAGCGAATATGTGTCCGATCCGGGGCAAGGGATCGTCGAACATATCGACGGTCTCTGGGATGTGCTCACGCGCGTGCCGCAAGCGCATCCCGCCTGCAGCTCGCTGCTCCCGTTGCCGCGCGCGTACGTCGTGCCCGGTGGACGGTTTCACGAGCTCTATTATTGGGACTCCTATTTCACAATGCTCGGCCTCGCCATCAGCGGACGCCAAGATCTGCTCGTGAGCATGGCCGACAATTTTTCATTTCTCATCGATACGTACGGGCACATTCCCAACGGTAACCGTACCTATTACCTGAGCCGCTCGCAGCCGCCCATGTACGGTCTGATGGTGGAGCTGTTCGAATCGCATGGCGTGGCGCGCGCCATCCGGTATCTGCCGCATCTGCGCCGCGAATACGACTACTGGATGGACGGCGAAGCGTCGTTGCGGCCAGGCGAGGCCTACCGGCATCTCGCTCGTCTGCCCGACGGCTCGCTCCTCAACCGCTACTGGGACGAACGCGACACGCCGCGTGAAGAGGGTTACCTGGAAGACGTGACGACCGCACGCGATGCGCCGCAACGTCCCGCCGGTGAGGTGTACCGCGACCTGCGCGCCGGTGCGGCCTCGGGCTGGGACTTCAGCTCCCGCTGGCTAGGCGACGCGAACGACCTTTCGTCAATTCGCACGACATCGATTCTGCCCATCGACCTGAACAGCTTTCTCTTCGCCACTGAGCGGCATATCGCTCGTCTCAGTGAAGCGGTAGGGGATGTCGACGCAGCGCTGGCCTTCGCGAAGCGGGCACAGGCGCGTCAGGACGCGATGACGCGACATTTGTGGTCGGACGCCGAAGGCGCGTTTGTCGACTACGACTGGCAACTCGGGGAGCAACGGCCGCAATTGTCGGCAGCGCTCGCCGCCCCCCTGTTCGTCGGCCTCGCCACGCGCGAGCAGGCGCACCGCTCGGCGCTCGCGATGGCCGAGCGTCTGCTGGCGGCGGGAGGGTTGCGAACGACGCAGACGTCGAGCCTTCAGCAATGGGATCCGCCCAACGGCTGGGCACCGCTCCAGTGGATGGCCATTCACGGCCTGCGCAAGTACAGGGAAAACCGGCTCGCGGGGGACATTGCCCATCGCTGGCTTTCCACCGTCGGCTCGCTCTACGCACGCGAGAGCAAGCTCGTCGAAAAGTACTCTTTGCACACGAGCGACGCTATGAGCGCCAGCGGCGGTGGCGGCGGCGAGTACCCGCTTCAGGATGGCTTCGGCTGGACGAACGGCGTGGTGCGGCGTCTGCTCGGCGATCACCCGGAGCATCACGCGCATCAGGTGAGGGCGGCGTGATCGCATGGTGGGGTGGGGGCGAGTGCAGGGAAGGCGCAAACCGCAAGCCCGTGTGGTCGGGGTTTCCCGGCCGGTGGGGGTATGTTCGCGTGAGGAGAAATTTGGCGTCGTACAATGCGCCATACGCTTACCCACACGCCTTGTGAGGCCCCATGAAGCATTCGGCGCATGCCGTAACCGACGCCGCCGTCGCCACGATCCGCGAGCGCATCGAACGTCAGATCTATCCCGCCGGTGCGATGCTGCCCTCGCAACGTCAACTTGCCGAGGAACTGGCCATCAGCCGCGCTTCGCTGCGCGAAGCGCTTTCCACGCTCGAAGCGCTCGGTATGGTCGCCATCCGCCCCGGCAAGGGCGTCTATGTGAGCGACGCCTCTGCCCGTATCGGCGTCGCATGGCGCTTCGCCGACCAGATTTCGCTCGCCGACACTTATCAACTTCGCTACGCCCTGGAAGGGTTTTCGGCCCGGCTCGCCGCACTCGCGGCCAGCGCGACCGAGATCGACTGGCTCACCGATAACGTCGAGTCGATGAAAGGCGCGCTGATCGAGGGCGACGTCGATACCGCCGCACAACTGGATTTCGCGTTCCATCTTCGCATCGTCGGCCTCGCGGGGAACGCCGCCATCGCCGATATCCTGCGCGGCAGCACGGAAATCGTCATGGAAAGCCAGCGTCTGCCGTTTTATCAGCGAGAACTGGTTCTCTCCACCTATCATGAACATCTGGAGATCCTCGACGCACTGCGACGCCGCGACGGCGCAACCGCAGGCGCTTCGATGGAGCGCCATATCGTGCTGGCGGCCCAGCGGGCCGGTATTCACTTCCCTATCCCCTCTGCGTATCCGTCTGCCGACGGGGTCACCTCTCGGGAGTCCGCAGAGCGTACTGGTGCATCACACGTTCAGCTTTGAGAAGATCCGGATTTGCGCTATACTTTGAAGGTTTTAGTCATTTAACCCTCACCCTAGCGCCTACCCGCCCGACATCTCGTCCGCCGCCCGAGCATCCGCTGTGCGCATATTCCGCGCAATTCCGGTGCCCGCGCTGATGTCATCGCTAGCGGACGGTGAGGCTGGCAGCAGGGGTGAACCCTCCAGGAGTTTCCCGTGCTGCCGTCATTCTCACCCGCCATTCTCGCGCTCGCTGACGGCACGGTCTTTCGTGGGTACGCCATCGGCGCTGCCGGTCACACCATCGGTGAAGTGGTCTTCAATACGGCCATTACCGGCTATCAGGAAATCCTCACCGACCCCAGCTATGCGCGCCAGATCGTCACGCTGACGTATCCGCACATCGGCAACACGGGCGTCAACGGTGAAGACGTCGAAGCCACGAAAGTCCATGCCGCCGGCCTGATCATCAAGGATCTGCCGATCCTCGACTCGAATTTCCGCGCCAACAAGACGCTGTCGCAGTACCTGAAGGACGAAGGCGTGGTCGCCATCGCCGGTATCGACACGCGACGCCTGACCCGTATCCTGCGCGACAAGGGCGCTCAGAACGGCTGCATCCTCGCTGGCGAAGAAGCCGACGAAGCCAAGGCCATCGCCCTCGCACAATCGTTCCCCGGTCTCGCCGGTATGGACCTCGCCAAAGTCGTCTCCACCACTGAGCAGTACTCGTGGACGGAAACGGAATGGACGCTCGAGGAAGGCTACGGCGAGCAGAAGAATCCGAAGTTCCACGTGGTCGCCCTCGACTACGGCGTGAAGCGCAACATCCTGCGCATGCTCGCCCAGCGCGGCTGCAAGGTCACGGTGCTGCCGGCCCAAAGCTCGGCCGACGACGTGTTCGCCCTGAACCCGGATGGCGTGTTCCTCTCGAACGGCCCCGGCGACCCGGAACCGTGCGACTACGCCATCGCGGCGACAAAGACGTTCCTGGAACGCCGCTTCCCGACCTTCGGCATCTGCCTTGGCCACCAGATCATGGGGCTGGCCGTCGGCGCAAAAACGCTCAAGATGAAGACCGGTCACCACGGTGCCAACCACCCGGTGAAGGATCTCGATACGGGCCGTGTCGTCATCACGTCGCAAAACCACGGTTTCGCAGTGGACGCGAACAGCCTGCCGGCCAACGCGCGCGTCACGCACGTGTCGCTGTTCGACGGCACGCTGCAAGGCTTCGAGCTGACAGACCGCCCTGCATTCTGCTTCCAGGGTCACCCGGAAGCGTCGCCGGGCCCGCACGACATCGGCTACCTGTTCGACCGCTTCGTGCAGTCGATGGCCGACGCCAGGCAGCCCGCGTAAGCGACATAAGCAAGAGATAGGGAAACTCGCACCATGCTCGGAAACTCGATCGGCATCCTCAACCTCTGGACGTATCTGGCCGGGGTCGTGGTCGTCATTCTGCTGCCTGGGCCGAACTCGCTCTACGTGTTGGCCGTGGCCGCACAGCGTGGGGTTCGCCAGGGGTATGCGGCCGCTTGCGGCGTGTTTCTGGGCGACACGGTACTCATGACGCTGGCAGCCGCCGGTGTAGCGTCGCTGCTGCACACGCAACCGGCACTGTTCTTCGTGGTGAAGTACCTCGGCGCGGCGTATCTCTGCTGGATGGGCCTGAACATGCTGCGCGGGGCAATCGCCAACGCGCGGGCGGCACGGGCCAAATCGACCCAGGCAGTTGTCGCACCGAAGCAGGTCGACGCCGATCACCCGTTCAAGCGTGCGCTGTTCATCAGCCTGCTGAACCCGAAAGCGATCCTGTTCTGCGTGTCGTTTTTCATCCAGTTTGTCGATCCGGGCTACGCCTACCCGGCCGTGTCGTTTGCGGTGCTGGGCGTCATCGTACAGACCTGCAGTTTCCTGTATCTGAGCACGCTGATCCTGGCCGGTTACCGCCTGGCCGAGCACTTCCGGCAACGTCGCCGGTTGAGCGCCGGGGCAACCGGCGGCGTGGGCGCGTTGTTCGTCGGCTTCGGTGTGAAGCTCGCGACCGCGACGCTGAGTTAAATTTTTGTTGAGAACGTTATGCCAAAGCGCACAGACATCAAGAGCATCCTCATCATCGGCGCCGGCCCGATCATCATCGGTCAGGCATGCGAGTTCGATTATTCCGGCGCACAGGCCTGCAAGGCACTGCGTGAGGAAGGCTACAAGGTCATCCTGATCAACAGCAACCCTGCCACGATCATGACCGACCCGGACACGGCCGATGTCACCTACATCGAACCGATCACCTGGGAAGTCGTCGAACGCATCATCGCCAAGGAACGCCCGGATGCCATTCTACCGACGATGGGCGGCCAGACCGCGCTGAACTGCGCGCTCGACCTGCATCGTCACGGCGTGCTCGACAAGTACAAGGTGGAACTGATCGGCGCATCGCCGGAAGCCATCGACAAGGCCGAGGACCGTCAGAAGTTCAAGGATGCGATGACCAAGATCGGTCTCGGTTCGGCCAAGTCGGGCATCGCCCACTCGATGGAAGAAGCCCTCGCCGTGCAGGCGCAGATCATGGCCGAGATCGGCGGCAGCGGCTATCCGATGGTGATCCGTCCGTCGTTCACGCTCGGCGGCTCGGGCGGCGGTATCGCGTACAACCGCGAAGAGTTCGAAGAGATCTGCAAGCGCGGTCTCGACCTCTCGCCCACGCGCGAACTGCTCATCGAAGAGTCGCTGCTCGGCTGGAAGGAATTCGAGATGGAAGTCGTGCGCGACCGCGCCGACAACTGCATCATCGTCTGCTCGATCGAAAACCTCGACCCGATGGGCGTGCACACCGGTGACTCGATCACGGTGGCACCCGCACAGACGCTGACCGACAAGGAATACCAGTTGCTGCGTAACGCATCGCTCGCCGTGCTGCGCGAGATCGGTGTGGAGACGGGCGGCTCGAACGTCCAGTTCTCGATCAACCCGAAGGACGGCCGCATGGTCGTCATCGAAATGAACCCGCGCGTGTCGCGTTCGTCGGCGCTGGCCTCGAAGGCCACCGGCTTCCCGATCGCCAAGGTCGCCGCGAAGCTGGCCGTCGGCTACACGCTCGACGAGCTGCGCAACGAAATCACCGGCGGCGCGACACCGGCTTCGTTTGAGCCGACCATCGACTACGTCGTCATCAAGGTGCCGCGTTTCGCCTTCGAGAAGTTCCGCGAAGCCGACGCCCGCCTGACCACGCAGATGAAGTCGGTCGGTGAAGTGATGGCCATGGGCCGCACGTTCCAGGAGTCGTTCCAGAAGGCCATGCGCGGTCTGGAAGTCGGTGTGGACGGTCTGGACGAAAAGTCGACCGACCGCGACGAGATCGTGGCCGAAATCGGCGAGCCGGGCCCGGACCGTATCTGGTACGTGGGCGATGCGTTCCGTCTGGGCATGAGCCTCGAAGAGGTGTACGCCGAGACCGCTATCGACCCGTGGTTCCTCGCCCAACTCGAAGCCATCGTCAAGAAGGAAAAGGCGCTGTCGGGCCGTACGCTGGCAAGCCTGACGACCGAAGAACTGCGTTTCCTGAAGCAAAGCGGCTTCTCGGATCGCCGTCTGGCCAAGCTGCTGGGCACCGATCAGACCGCCGTGCGCAAAGCCCGTATCGCGCAGAAGGTGCGCCCGGTCTACAAGCGCGTGGACACTTGCGCTGCCGAATTCTCGACCAACACCGCTTATATGTACTCGACCTATGAGGAAGAGTGCGAAGCACAGCCGACCGACAAGAAGAAGATCATGGTGCTCGGCGGCGGCCCGAACCGTATCGGTCAGGGTATCGAGTTCGACTACTGCTGCGTGCACGCCGCGCTCGCCATGCGCGAAGACGGCTACGAGACCATCATGGTCAACTGCAACCCGGAAACGGTGTCGACGGACTATGACACGTCGGATCGTCTGTACTTCGAGCCGGTGACGCTGGAAGACGTGCTGGAAATCGTCGACCTCGAAAAGCCGGTCGGCGTGATCGTGCAGTATGGCGGTCAAACCCCGCTCAAGCTTGCGCTGGATCTCGAAGCGAACGGCGTGCCCATCATCGGAACGAGCCCGGACATGATCGACGCCGCCGAAGACCGCGAGCGTTTCCAGAAGCTGCTGCACAAGCTCGGCCTGCGTCAGCCGCCGAACCGTACGGCCCGCGCGGAAGACGAAGCGCTCAAGCTGGCTGCCGAGATCGGGTACCCGCTGGTGGTACGCCCGTCGTATGTGCTGGGTGGTCGTGCGATGGAGATCGTCCACGAGCCGCGTGACCTCGAACGTTACATGCGCGAAGCCGTCAAGGTGAGCCACGACAGCCCGGTGCTGCTCGACCGCTTCCTGGACGACGCCATCGAGTGCGACGTCGATTGCATCTCGGATGGCAAGGACGTCTACATCGGCGGAGTGATGGAGCACATCGAACAGGCGGGCGTCCACTCGGGCGACTCGGCTTGCTCGCTGCCCCCGTACTCGCTGTCGGCCGAGACGATTGCCGAACTCAAGCGTCAGACGGCTGAAATGGCCAAGGCGCTGAACGTGGTCGGCCTGATGAACGTGCAGTTCGCGATTCAGCAGGGCAACGGCGTCGATACGATTTACGTGCTGGAAGTGAACCCGCGCGCTTCGCGTACGGTGCCGTACGTCTCGAAGGCCACGGGCCGTCAACTGGCCAAGATCGCCGCACGTGCAATGGCCGGTCAGTCGCTCACGTCGCAAGGCATCACGAGCGAAATCGTGCCGCCGTATTACAGCGTCAAGGAAGCGGTGTTCCCGTTCGTGAAGTTCCCGGGCGTCGACCCGGTGCTGGGACCGGAAATGCGCTCGACGGGTGAAGTGATGGGCGTGGGTCGCACGTTCGGCGAAGCGCTCTTCAAGTCGCAACTGGCGGCTGGCTCGCGTCTGCCGGCTTCGGGCACGGTGCTGCTGACGGTGAAGGACGCCGACAAGCCGCGCGCGGTCGAAGTGGCGCGTATGCTGCACTCGCTGGGCTATCCGATCGTCGCCACGCGTGGCACGGCGGCGGCCATCGAAGCGGCCGGGATTCCGGTGCGCGTGGTCAACAAGGTGAAGGACGGTCGTCCGCACATTGTCGACATGATCAAGAACGGCGAGATCGCGCTGGTGTTCACCACGGTGGACGAAACCCGCACGGCGATTGCCGATTCGCGCTCGATCCGTATGTCGGCGCAAGCGCACAAGGTCACGTATTACACGACGATCTCGGGTGCCCGCGCGGCGGTGGAAGGCCTGAAGTATCTGCAAAACCTTGAGGTCTATGACCTCCAGGGCCTGCACGCGCAACTGCCGGCCTGAGTGCCTGACAGGTGATGCGGGTGTGCCCGGGGCGGTCGACTTAACGATCTGAGTCGGCAGCGTCGGGCGAAGCCGCAAAACAATGGCGCGTTCGTTGGGGAACTGATCTCCGCCGGACGCGCCAAATGGTTTAGATGTGCTCGCAGTGTGGCCACACGCCGCGCGACCGGTCCTCCGGTTGGCAGCGTCGGCAACTCTGCTACACTAATGCAACATAGGTGTCACAGCCGCGGTCGAGCGGCGTTCGCAAAAAGTGCGAATGCGGCTTCGCTGCGGCAATTTTTTTGTCTTTCGGAACAACGCGCATGAGTACCATTCCTCTGACCAAGCGGGGCGCTGAACTGCTCAAGGAAGAGCTGCACCGCCTGAAGACCGTCGAACGTCCGCACGTGATCACGGCGATTGCTGAAGCCCGTGCGCAGGGCGATCTGTCGGAAAACGCTGAATACGACGCTGCCAAAGAAAAGCAGGGCTTCATCGAAGGGCGTATCGCCGATCTCGAATCGAAGCTCTCGGCAGCACAGATCATCGATCCGTCGGTGCTGGACGCCGAAGGTCGCGTGGTCTTCGCCGCTACCGTCGAACTTGAAGACCTCGAGAGCGGCGGCACGGTGCTGTATCAGATCGTCGGCGACGACGAAGCTGACCTGGAGCACGGCAAGATTTCGGTGAGCTCCCCGATTGCCCGTGCATTGATCGGTAAGTACGCAGGCGATGTGGCCGAAGTGCAGGCCCCGAGCGGCGTGCGCGAGTACGAGATCATCGATGTCCGCTACGTCTGATGTGACGTTTGCCAGCGGTGCGCCGCGGCTGGAACGACTGTTCCGCCTGATCGCCACCGTCTGGTGCGGCAGCCAGTGGGCGATCGGCTATATCGTCGCGCCGACGCTGTTCGCCGTGCTGGAATCGCGCATGGTGGCCGGAACGGTTGCCGGTCGACTGTTTCACACGCAAGCCTGGCTCAGTCTGGTGTGTGGCGTGTTGCTGGTCTGGTTGGCCACCGCGCTGATTGCGCGCACGGCCGATGCACAGGCAGCGCGCAGCTATCGTGGCCTTCGCTGGTTCGCAGTGGCGATGATGGTGTGTGTGCTGATCAGCTCGTTCGGCCTGCAGCCGTTGATGGCCGATCTGCGCGCGCAGGCAGAAGCGTCGGGCGTTGAAATTAGCCAATCGGCCTATGCCTCGCGCTTTGGCATGCTTCACGGCATTTCGAGCGGCCTTTATCTGTTGCAAAGCTTGCTGGCGATCGCGCTGATCTGGCGGCAGCCGGTGCGCGGCTAATTGCCGCAGGCGGGGTGAGACGGAAAACGTCTTCAGTCCTGCACAATGGTTTCATGCATAAAAAACGCGCCCGACGATGTCAGGGCGCGTTCTTTTGAGGGCTGGCGGAAGTTGCAGTGTCCGCCGCCATCGGGGACTTAGTCGTTGCGCTGGCGCTTGACGCTGGTCTGGCGCTTCTTGGCGCGTTTGACGATACCACCGGCAGTCATGCGTTCGTTGCCAGCAACCGTCACTTTCTTGACGGTCGGGCGACGCCCCGCATTGGTGCTGGACTTGACGACGGTCACGGTGCGCGGTGCGCGACCCTTGACCGTGGCGCCGGTGCCACCGGACTTGCCGCGAACCGGCATGGGCGTTTCGTCCGGCGTCGGGCGGTACAGAACGAGCAGCTTGCCGATGTGTTGCACCGGCGCTGCACCCAACTGGTCGCAGATGGATTCGTAAATGGCCACGCGGGTGTCGCGTTCGTCACCAAACACACGTACCTTGATCAGTTCGTGGGCTTTCAGTGCGCCGTCGATTTCCTTGAGCACCGCAGGCGTCAAGCCATCGGCGCCGATCAGAACGACGGGATTCAGCGCGTGAGCGGCAGAGCGCATGTCGGCGCGTTGCGCCGGGGTCAGGGTCAAAGCGGGCATAAAAGACAGAAGACAGACGAGACAAACGAGTAGGGATGCGCCCGCGAATCGTGGCCTGAACACCGTTAGCGGCCGATGACGGCTACTGGCGGGCTAAAAGATTTTGGGCGCGCAAGGGCGTATTATCCTGCAAATTCGCAGTGTTTTTGAAGAAATATGGCAAAAAACCGTTTCAACCACGCTTGGTTGCACGATCACATCAACGATCCCTACGTCAAAATGGCGCAGCGCGAGGGCTACCGTGCCCGTGCCGCCTACAAACTCAAGGAAATCGACGAGCAGGACCGGCTGATCAAGCCGGGCCAGGTCATCGTCGACCTCGGCTCGACGCCGGGCAGCTGGAGTCAGTACGCCCGTAACAAGCTGGCGGGTGGCAAGCGCGTCGAGGGCGGCATCGATGGGACGATCATCGCGCTCGACATCCTGCCGATGGAGCCGATCGCCGACGTCCACTTCCTGCAGGGCGACTTCCGCGAGGACAGCGTGCTTGAGCAGCTCGAAGAAATCGTCGCCGGACGCAAAGTCGACCTTGTAGTTTCCGATATGGCCCCCAACTTGTCGGGTGTGGCGTCGGCCGATGCAGCGCGGATCGAGCACTTGTGCGATCTGGCGCTGGATTTTGCACAGCGACACCTGAAACCGGAAGGGGCGTTACTGGTCAAATGTTTTCACGGCAGCGGCTATAGCCAGATTGTCGAAAAATTCAAACACCAGTTCAAAACCGTGGCGCCGCGCAAGCCAAAGGCGTCGCGAGACAAATCTTCCGAAACGTTCATTCTGGGTCGGGGTTTGAAAAATCCGGCTTGATGCCCGTCAAAACAGCGCACTGGCGCTATGGTGGCGGTAGAGAATCACTATAGCGGTGCGCCTGCGAGTGGATTAGAATGAATTCCTGGCGCGAAGCGATTTCATGAAGGAGCAACGCTTTGAACAATAATATGTTTTCCAAAGCGGCGGTGTGGTTAGTCATCGCGCTGGTCTTGTTTACTGTTTTTAAACAGTTCGACAAGCCGCACGTCCAGGAGGGCGTGACGTACTCCCAGTTCATGGACGATGCCAAGAATGGCAAGATCAAGAACGTGGTGGTGCAAGGCCGCAGCCTTCAGGTGACGCCTAGCGACGGCCAGAAGTACACCATCGTGTCGCCCGGCGACATCTGGATGGTCGGCGATCTCATGAAGTACGGCGTTCAGGTCTCGGGTAAGGCCGACGACGAACCGAACGTGCTCATGTCCGCGCTGTACTACCTCGGACCCACGTTGCTGATCATCGGCTTCTGGTTCTACATGATGCGACAGATGCAGGGCGGGGGTAAGGGCGGTGCCTTTTCCTTCGGCAAATCCCGCGCGCGCCTCATCGACGAGAATGCCAATCCGGTCACCTTTGCCGACGTCGCAGGCTGCGACGAAGCCAAGTACGAAGTCGGCGAACTGGTCGACTTCCTGAAAGATCCCCAAAAGTTCCAGAAACTGGGCGGCCGTATTCCGCGCGGCGTGCTGCTGGTCGGCCCGCCGGGAACCGGTAAGACGCTGCTGGCTCGCGCCATCGCCGGTGAAGCCAAGGTGCCGTTCTTCAGCATCTCGGGCTCGGACTTCGTGGAAATGTTCGTCGGCGTGGGCGCTGCCCGTGTCCGTGACATGTTCGAAAATGCGAAGAAGCAGTCGCCCTGTATCGTGTTTATCGACGAAATCGACGCGGTTGGTCGCCATCGCGGCGCCGGCATGGGCGGCGGTAACGACGAACGCGAACAGACGCTGAACCAGATGCTGGTCGAGATGGACGGTTTCGAAGCGAATTCGGGCGTGATCGTGATTGCTGCGACGAACCGTTCGGACGTGCTGGACAAGGCGCTGCTGCGTCCGGGCCGTTTCGACCGTCAGGTCTACGTCGGCCTGCCGGATATCCGTGGCCGCGAGCAGATTCTGAAGGTGCACCTGCGCAAGGTGCCGATCGCGAACGACGTCGACGCATCGGTGATCGCCCGCGGTACGCCGGGTATGTCGGGTGCCGATCTGGCCAACCTCGTGAACGAAGCCGCACTGTTCGCCGCGCGCCGTAACAAACGCATCGTCGAGATGCTGGACTTCGAAGACGCGAAGGACAAGATATTCATGGGTCCGGAGCGCAAGTCGGCGGTGATGCGCGACGAGGAGCGCCGTGCCACGGCATACCACGAGTCGGGTCACGCTGTGGTCGCCATGCTGCTGCCGGGCGCCGATCCGGTGCACAAGGTCACGATCATTCCGCGTGGCTGGGCGCTGGGTCTGACGATGCAGTTGCCGGAGCACGACAAGTATTCGGAATACCGCGACACTATGCTCACGCAGATCGCCATTCTGTTCGGCGGCCGTGCAGCTGAAGAAGTGTTCATCAACAAGATGTCGACGGGTGCTTCGAACGACTTCGAGCGTGCGACTAAACTGGCGCGCGACATGGTGACCCGTTACGGTATGTCGGACGCCCTGGGCCCGATGGTCTATGTCGATACCGAGCAGGATTCGATGTTCGGCCGGATGTCCGCCAAGTCGGTGTCTGAAGCGACGCAACAGAAGGTCGACATGGAAGTTCGCCGCATTCTGGACGAGCAATACGCGCTGGCGAAGAAGCTGCTGGAGGACAACCGCTCGAAGGTCGAGGCGATGACCGAAGCCCTGATGGAATGGGAAACGATCGACGGCGAGCAGATTGGCGACATCATGGAAGACCGTCCGCCGCGTCCGCCGAAGGGTGGTCAGTCGAATGGCGGTGCTTCGGGTGGCAACCCACCGCTCAAGCCCAGCAACACCCCGGCGACCGTCTGACGGACGCCCCGACAGTCGAAGGACTGTCTCCCAGAAAGGCCGGCACTTCGCCGGCCTTTTTGCATCTATGAGGCGAAAACCGCAACCGTCGGGCGACGAGCAACGCCCTAGGCAGCATTTATCGGGCGTTTCACGCCCGTGGATTTCGTTGTTACCGAGTGTTTCCGTCGTCGATGTGACAGTTGAATCCGGTAACATTACGGCCATATGGCGCGTCCGGTACACCGGGCGCACCGGCCCGACCCGCACCTCAGTAGTACGGGCCGCGATATGGGTTTTATTGAGCTACGAGCTTCCGAATGTCCACCGAGCAGTCGCAATCCCTTTCTTCGTCCGCGCAGGCAGCGCACGCGGACGTTCCTGACACCCAAGGTGTCATGGACGACATCGTCCTTCCGGCGGGCGCGTCCGACGCGCCTGTCAAGCCGGACACGCTGGCGTTGGGCCCGCGCTTCCGGCTCGACGCGCGCCGCGTTCACGTCATGGGCATCCTGAACGTGACGCCCGACTCGTTCTCCGACGGCGGCAAGTTCGTCGCGCGCGATGCCGCACTGCGCCACGCGGAGCAACTGATCGCCGACGGCGTCGACATTCTCGACATCGGTGGCGAATCCACCCGTCCAGGCGCTGAAGCGTTGCCGGAAGACGCGGAGCTTGAACGCGTCGTGCCTATCGTCGAAGCGTTGCGCGATTGTGGCGTGCCGCTGTCCATCGACACCTACAAGCCCGGCGTGATGCGCGCGGTCCTGGCCGCCGGGGCGGACATGATCAACGATATCTGGGGCTTCCAGCAGCCGGGCGCGGTCGAAGCCGTGCGCGACAGCGAGGCGGCCCTGTGCATCATGCACATGCTGCACGACCCGAAGACCATGCAGGACGCCCCGATCTATACGGACGTAGTGACCGAGGTCGCGGCCTTCCTCGACGGTCGTGTCGATGCCATGCTCGCCGCCGGTGTTGCGCCGACGCGTCTCTACTTGGATCCGGGATTCGGTTTTGGCAAGAATCTCGCCCATAATCTCGCCTTGCTCAAACATTTGCGCGTGCTGTCGCGCGACGGATTGCCTTTGCTCGTCGGCATGTCGCGCAAGCGGATGCTGGGTGAAATTACGGGTCGTCAGACACCGCAGGAACGCCGCGTGGCGAGCGTTGCGGCGGCGATCTGCGCAGCGCAACGGGGCGCTGCGATCGTGCGCGTACACGACGTCGCCGAGACGGTCGATGCGCTCAAGGTCTGGCAAGCCGTGCGCGATGCCGAGTGAGTGTGCAAACCGGCGCAAGTCGGTGCAAACCGCATAAGCAGCAAGAAGGCTGATACAAATAACGAATGACGCGCACGCCTGAACAGTCAACCGGCGCGACGCGTCTACTGGGAACGATGCAACGATGAAACGACGCTATTTTGGGACCGATGGGATTCGCGGCACGGTGGGTGAGAGCCCGATTACGCCGGAATTTGTGCTCCGCCTAGGCTATGCCGCCGGACGCGTCCTCGCCGGCAATCAATCCTCCGGCCGCCCGACGGTATTGATCGGCAAGGACACCCGTGTCTCGGGCTACATGCTGGAAGCTGCGCTCGAAGCGGGCTTTGCCGCCGCAGGCGTCGACACCATGCTGGCCGGGCCGATGCCCACACCGGCCGTCGCTTATCTCACGCGTGCGCTGCGTCTGGCTGCCGGCGTGGTGATCAGCGCATCGCACAATCCGTATCACGACAACGGCATCAAGTTCTTCTCCGCAGATGGCAACAAGCTGCCGGATCAGACCGAACTCGCCATCGAGGCCGAACTCGATAACCCGATGAACTGCGTGCGCTCCGAGCAGCTCGGCAAGGCACGCCGTCTGGATGACGCCGCGGGCCGCTACATCGAGTTCTGCAAGAGCACGTTCCCGAACGACTTCGACCTGCGCTGCATGAAGATCGTGGTCGACTGCGCCAATGGGGCGGCGTATCACATCGCCCCGCATGTGTTCCACGAACTGGGCGCGGAGGTCATTGCCATCGGCAATCAGCCGAACGGCTTCAACATCAACGAAGACTGCGGTGCGACCGCCCCGGATGCGCTCATGCGCGCCGTGCGGGCCAACCACGCCGATCTCGGTGTCGCGCTCGACGGTGACGCGGACCGTCTTCAGATCGTCGACAGTGCAGGGCGTCTCTTCAACGGTGACGAACTGTTGTATCTGCTCGTCAAGGACAGACTGGACAACGGCGGCGTGGCCGGTGCGGTCGGCACGCTGATGACCAATATGGCGGTCGAAGTGGCACTCAAGGGACTTGGTGTGCCGTTCGTGCGCGCGAAGGTGGGTGATCGCTACGTGCTGGAGCAGTTGTACAAGCACGGCTGGCAGATCGGCGCAGAGGGTTCAGGACACATTCTGTGCCTCGACAAGCACACCACGGGCGACGGCATCGTTTCGGCGCTTCAGGTGTTGGCCGCGATTCGCCGCGCGGACAACAAGCCGCTGGCCAAGTTGCTCGAAGGCGTGCGTCTGTTCCCGCAGCACATGATCAACGTGCGTACGCCGGCTGGTTACGACTGGCAGGCCGATGGTAGCCTGAGCGCCGAGCGCGAGGCCATCGAGGCAAAGCTGGGTGATGCGGGACGTGTGCTTATCCGCGCCTCAGGCACCGAGCCGGTGCTGCGCGTGATGGTCGAAGCGCGCGACGAGTCGCAGGCGACCGGCTTCGCCCAGCAATTGGCGAACGTCGTCAAAGCAGCCGCGTAATTTCTGCATTTGCCCTCCGGCGACGCCCTCTGCGGCGTCGCCAGCCTTCCTGAAGTTCCCCGCGCGAACGCACTGCGCACCTCCTCGGATTCTCGCAGCAGGCCCTGCTTCCCATCATGGCAATCTGGGCGGTCGACGTTCACATTTGTGACAACTGCCTGAGATTCGTCAGATTGTTTCCGACACTGATCTGTCATTGTCACGGCACCGACACAGGCCGAAAATGAGCGCTTCCGTCGCCCTGATCTTCATTGGGAATCCTCCGAAACCCGCGCCAATCCACGATCCTCGCAAAAATATCACGAATACCGGAATCCGCATGCAATATGACGATTCCGAGGCGACTCCGTGACATTGGTATTGTGAGCTTTCGAAAATGACATATTACTGTCACATTCGGAATCTATTCTTCGAGCCATCCACACGCTGTACCACACCAACTCGGAGAGATCCATGAAGCTGATGAAGACTGCGATTGCCGGCCTGGCTGGCGTTCTGTTCGCCGCTGGCGCGATTGCGGGCGAGATTACGGGCGCAGGCAGCACGTTCGCCGCACCGATCTACACCAAGTGGGCTGACGCCTATCAGAAGTCGACCCAGAACAAGGTCAACTACCAAGGCATCGGTTCGTCGGGCGGCATCAAGCAGATTCAGGCCAAGACCGTCGATTTCGCCGGTTCGGACGCCCCTCTGACCGATGAAGAACTCGCCAAGCAAGGCCTGTTCCAGTTCCCGACGGTTGTCGGCGGCATCGTGCCGGTGATCAACGTTCCGGGCGTGAAGCCGGGCGAACTCGTCCTGTCGGGCGAAGTGCTGGGCGACATCTACCTGGGCAAGATCAAGAAGTGGAACGATCCGGCCATCGCCAAGCTGAACCCGAAGGCCAAGCTGCCGGATACCGACATCGCCGTGGTTCGCCGCGCCGACGGTTCGGGCACCAGCTTCGTGTTCACGAACTACCTGTCGAAGGTCAACGCCGAGTGGAAGAGCAAGGTCGGCGAAGGCACCACGGTCAACTGGCCGACGGGTACGGGCGGCAAGGGTAACGACGGCGTCGCTGCCTTCGTGCAACGTCTGCCGGGCGCGATCGGCTACGTGGAATCGGCCTACGCCAAGCAGAACAAGCTGACGTACACGGCGCTGACGAATGCCGACGGCAAGACGGTCGAGCCGACCGCCAAGACGTTCGCCGCTGCCGCTGGCAAGGCCGAATGGTCGAAGACGTTCTACCAGATCCTGACGAACGAAAAGGGTGCGGATTCGTGGCCGATCGTGGCTGCTACGTTCGTGCTGGTTCACCAGAAGGCTGACGCTGGCAAGGAAGCACAAAGCGCCGACGTGCTGAAGTTCTTCGACTGGTCGTTCAAGAACGGCGCCCAGACGGCTCAGGAACTCGACTACATCTCGCTGCCGGAAGACGTCCTGAAGCAAATCCGTGCTGGCTGGAAGGCGAAGGTTGCCGAGTCGGCCTCCAAGGCTGGCGTCTAAAACGCTTTGCATGAGGCACCGGGCGATGCAACGTAGCGTTGCCCGGCACCTCGAAACCGGCAATATCCGCGCCGCCTGTTCCGAAGCCCGAATCGATATCTGGCAACGGCTGGCGGCGCGCTCACGCTGAGACGACATCATGGCAGAAGCCACCAGCCCCCTCGCATCATCGGGCGCGCAGCGCGCTCCGTCTTCCCTGGGCGACTTTCTCTTCGCGCTGCTCACCCGCGCCGCCGCCCTCGTCACGCTGCTCCTGCTCGGTGGCATCATCGTGTCGCTGATCGTCAGCGCACTGCCGTCGATCGAGAAGTTTGGCTTCGCCTTTCTGTGGACGAAGGAATGGGATCCTCCCGCAGAACAATTCGGTGCGCTCGTGCCCATCTACGGCACGATCATCACGTCGGTCATCGCCCTGATTATTGCGGTGCCGGTCAGCTTCGGCATTGCCCTGTTTTTGACTGAACTCTCCCCCGTGTGGCTGCGTCGCCCGCTGGGCACCGCCATCGAGCTGCTGGCTGCGATCCCGAGTATCGTCTACGGGATGTGGGGCCTGCTGGTCTTCGCCCCGATCTTCAGCCAGTACTTCCAGAAGCCGCTGGGCGCGCTGCTCGGCGGTGTGCCGATCATTGGCGCGCTGTTCCAGGGCCCGCCGCTCGGTATCGGTATTCTGCCCGCCGGCGTGATCCTCGCGATCATGATCATTCCGTACATCGCCTCGGTCATGCGCGACGTGTTCGAAGTCACGCCCGTGCTGCTCAAGGAATCGGCTTACGGCATCGGTTGCACGACCTGGGAAGTGATGTGGCGCGTGGTGCTGCCCTTCACGAAGACCGGTGTGATCGGTGGCGTGATGCTGGGTCTTGGCCGTGCGCTCGGCGAGACGATGGCGGTCACGTTCGTGATCGGCAACACGAACCTGCTCGACAACATTTCGCTGTTCTCGCCGGGTAACAGCATTACTTCGGCGCTCGCCAACGAGTTCGCCGAAGCCGGCCCGGGTCTGCATACGTCCGCGCTGATGGAACTCGGTCTGATCCTGTTCTTCATCACCTTTGTGGTGCTGGCGCTGTCCAAGCTGATGCTGCTGCGCCTCGAGAAAGGCGAAGGTAAATAATGATGACCCAACAAGCGCTCGAATTGGAAACGCCAGCCGTGAAGCCCACCGACGCCTTTACTCGCGTGCGTCTGCAAGCCTATCGCCGCCGCAAGAACATGTTCGCGATCGCCATGTCGCTCGCGGCCATGGCCTTCGGTCTGATCTGGCTGCTGTGGATCCTCTACACCACGCTTTCGCTCGGCATCGGCGGCCTGTCGCTGTCGCTGTTCACCGAAATGACGCCGCCGCCGAACACGGCCGGTGGCGGTCTTGCCAACGCCATCGCCGGCAGTCTGGTGATGGTGGGGGTTGCTACGCTGGTTGGCACGCCGCTGGGTATTCTGGCCGGTGTTTATCTGGCGGAATACGGTCAGAAGTCGTGGCTCGCGAGCATCACGCGCTTCATCAACGACATTCTGCTGTCGGCCCCGTCGATCGTGATCGGTCTGTTCGTCTACGCATTGGTTGTCGCGCAGATGGGCCACTTCTCGGCCTGGGCCGGCATTATCTCGCTCGCGCTGTTGCAGATTCCGATCGTGATCCGCACCACCGAGAACATGCTCAAGCTGGTGCCGAATAACCTGCGTGAAGCGGCCTTCGCACTGGGCACGCCGAAGTGGCGAATCATTGTGAAGATCACGCTGAAGGCGTCCATCGCCGGTATCGTGACGGGCGTGTTGCTGGCCGTGGCGCGTATCGCCGGCGAGACGGCACCGCTGCTGTTCACGGCGCTCTCGAACCAGTTCTGGTCGCTGAACCTGAACCAGCCGATGGCGAACCTGCCGGTCACCATCTTCAAATTTGCCATGAGCCCGTTTGCCGAGTGGCAATCGCTTGCCTGGGCGGGCGTATTCATCATCACCCTCGGGGTGCTGTTCCTGAACATTCTGGCGCGTACGTTGTTCGCCAAGAAGTAATCGGCAACTTCGAACGACACCACGCGACCATAACGCGACGACCAACGCATACCTGACGGTTGAGACAGACCATGACGAACCCGACCCAAGAAATCAAGCTGCCCTCGAAGATCGAAGTCAAGAACCTGAACTTCTTCTACGACAAGTACCACGCGCTCAAGAACATCAACCTGCGCATTCCCGACCGCAAGGTGACGGCCTTCATCGGCCCGTCGGGTTGCGGCAAGTCGACCCTGCTGCGCACGTTCAACAAGATGTACGCCCTGTACCCGGAGCAACGCGCCGAGGGTGAGATCAACATGGACGGCGAGAACCTGCTGACCGCCAAGCAAGACATCGCGCTATTGCGCGCCAAGGTCGGCATGGTGTTCCAGAAGCCGACGCCGTTCCCGATGTCGATCTACGACAACATCGCGTTCGGTGTGCGTCTGTTCGAAAAGCTCTCGCGCTCGGAAATGGACGATCGCGTGGAGTGGGCGCTGACGAAGGCCGCGCTGTGGAGCGAAGTGAAGGACAAGCTGCAACAGTCGGGCTACGGCCTGTCGGGCGGTCAGCAACAGCGTCTGTGTATCGCGCGCGGCATCGCGATCCGTCCGGAAGTGCTGCTGCTCGACGAACCGTGCTCGGCACTCGACCCGATTTCCACGGGCCGCATCGAAGAGTTGATCGCCGAACTCAAGGACGACTATACGGTTGTGATCGTGACCCACAACATGCAGCAGGCTGCACGTTGCTCGGACTTCACGGCGTATATGTACCTGGGTGAGCTGATCGAATTCGGCGAGACCGAAAAGATCTTCATCAAGCCGGACCGCAAAGAGACCGAAGACTACATCACCGGCCGTTTCGGTTGATGCCACGAGGAAACCCGCGACATGAACGATAAACACCTTTCCAGCCAGTTCGACACCGACCTGAATCAGGTTTGCTCGCGCGTCCTCGAAATGGGCGGCCTGGTCGAGTCCCAGATCGTCACGGCGATGCAGGGCCTGAACACGTTCGACCGCACGCTGGTCGACGAAGTGATCTCGAACGAGCATCGTCTGAACACTCTGGAAGTCGAGATCGACGAAGAGTGCAGCAAGATCATCGCCCGTCGTCAGCCGACCGCGCGCGACCTGCGTCTGCTGCTGTCGATTTCGAAGACGATCACCAACCTCGAGCGCGCAGGCGACGAGGCGGAGAAGATCGCCAAGCGTACCCGTCACCTGCTGGAAGACGGCGCGGCGCAAAGCGTGAATTTCGCCGAGATCAAGCTCTCGGGCGAGATGGCTGCTCAGCTGCTGCGCCGTACGCTCGACGCGTTTGCCCGTCTGGACATCGTGGCAGCCGCCGAGATCGTGCGCGACGATAAAGCCATCGACAATGAATTTCGTGGCTTCGTGCGAAAATTGGTGACGTACATGATGGAGGATCCGCGGACCATCTCCGCCGGTCTGGACTTCCTGTTCATTGCCAAGGCCATCGAGCGTATCGGTGATCACGCGAAGAACATCGCCGAATTCATCATTTACATTGTCAAGGGCACCGACGTCCGGCACATTTCGCGCGAAGACTTGCAGCGCAAAGTGCAAGGCGAATAAGGCAAATAAGGCGAGTAGAAGCGCCCGACATTACTGAAGGTTTGAGAGGAACCGATGCCTAGCAGCATTCTGATCGTGGAAGACGAGCCGGCGATTTCCGAGCTGATCTCCGTTAACTTGCAACACGCGGGTCACTATCCGATTCGGGCGTACAACGCAGAGCAGGCGCTCACGTTGATCAGCGACGTCCTGCCGGATCTCGTTCTGCTCGACTGGATGCTGCCTGGCAAGTCGGGCGTGACATTCGCGCGTGAGCTGCGTGCGAATGAGCGCACCAAGCACGTGCCGATCATCATGCTCACCGCGCGCAGCGAAGAGCAGGACAAGGTGATGGGGCTCGAGATCGGTGCGGACGACTATGTCACCAAGCCGTTCTCGCCCAAGGAGCTGATGGCCCGTATCAAGGCCGTGCTGCGCCGTCGTGCGCCGCAGCTGACCGAAGATGTGGTGAGCGTGAACGGCCTGAAGCTGGACCCGGCCACGCATCGCGTGACGAGCCACCAGTCGAGCGGCGACATCAAGCTGGACCTCGGCCCGACGGAATTCCGTCTGCTGCACTTCTTCATGACGCATCCGGAGCGCGTGCACAGCCGCTCGCAGTTGCTCGATCAGGTGTGGGGCGATCACGTGTTCGTGGAAGAGCGTACGGTGGACGTGCATATCAAGCGCCTTCGCGCTGCCCTCAAGCCGGCGGGCCACGATGCTATGATCGAGACCGTACGCGGCAGCGGCTACCGACTTACGAAGTCGGTCTGACGCGACGGGGTTCGACCGGGCTTCCCGGTCGAACCCGTCGAAAGCTGCCGTGCCCATGCCGCTCCTCAGGGTGAGGGCGACAAAATTCCTGTGCATCGTCTATGAATATCATCTGGGCCCGTGCGCTGGCGTTCCTGATCCTGCAAGCGGCCATTTCGGTGGCCGTCGGCTGGATTTTCGGCGCAAGCGCGGGTTACGTCACCGCAATCGCCCTGTTGGTGATTCAGCTTTTCTTCAACGTCTATCACGCCCAGCGCCTCTGGCGTTTGCTCGACGCCCCGGTCTACGGGGAAGTGCCGAGCGCTCTCGGGCTGTGGGGCGAAATCTATTACCGGCTGCACAAGCTGGCCAAGCGCTGGCATAACCAGGTCAAGCAGGTGGAACAACAGCACGCACGCTTCATTCAGGCGATCCAGGCATCGCCCAACGGCGTGATCATGCTCGACGAGCACAATCAGATCGAGTGGTGCAACGCGATTGCCGAGATGCATTTCGGCATCGATGCTAAGCGCGATCTGCGTCAACAGATCACACATCTCCTGCGCACCCCGGCCTTTGTGCATTACCTGTCGTCCGAACGCTACGACGAAGCGCTGCTCATGCATCACATGGGCGAGAAGCGCAACAACGTGTTGTCGATGCAGGTGTTTCCGTACGGCGACAACCGCAAGCTGATCATCTCGCTCGACGTGACCGATCTTGAGCGCACCGACGCAATGCGCCGCGACTTCGTGGCCAACGTCTCGCACGAACTCAAGACGCCGCTCACGGTGCTCTCCGGTTTTCTCGAGACGGTGGGCGAGCTGCCGCTGTCCCCGGACGAGATTCAGCGCTACGTGGAAATCATGCGTCAGCAGGCCGGCCGCATGCAGAACATCGTGAACGATCTGCTGACGCTGGCGAAGCTCGAAGGCAGCGGCAAGCCGCCTTCGGACGACCGCATCGACATGGGTATGCAGATGCGTTCGTTGCGCGGCGACGCCGAAGGCCTGTCGCAAGGTCAGCACGTGATCGAAGTGACGGGGGCCGAGGGGCTCGATCTGCGCGGTGCGGAAGGCGAGTTGCATAGCGCGTTCAGCAACCTCGTGAGTAATGCCGTGCGTTACACGCCGCAGGGCGGCAAGATCCGTATCGAGTGGGGGGCGACGGACGACGGGGGCGCTCGCTTCGCGGTGATCGACTCCGGACTGGGCATTCCGGCCGAGCACATTCCGCGTCTGACCGAACGTTTCTATCGCATCGACCGCAGCCGGTCGCGCGATACCGGTGGCACCGGCCTCGGGCTGGCCATCGTCAAGCACGTGCTCACACGCCATCAGGCCGATTTGCGCGTGACGAGCGAGGAAGGGCACGGCAGCACGTTCGCCATCCATTTCCCGCCGACGCGTGTGGTGCATCGCGCACCGGTCGATACGCCGTCGGATGTGTCGGTGAGTGGTTGATCTGTGATCTGTCGCTGAAATGAAAAAGGGGCTTTATCAAGCCCCTTTTTCAATGGTGAGCGCAAAACTCGCCGGTTTAGTTACCCGTCTGCACGTGCTGTGCGATCTCCTGCATGAGCACCATCTGACTGTTATAAGGCGTCTTGCCCGCACGGCGGCGCAGATAGCTGCCGTCCGGGCGCATCAGCCATGACAGCACGTTGTCGCGCAGATGCACCATCAGCCCCTCGCGAATCACGCGCGCCTTCAGGCGCTTGTCGCGCACCGGGAACGCCACTTCCACGCGACGGAAGAAGTTGCGTTCCATCCAGTCGGCGCTGGACAGCATGACGTGCTCGTCGCCGTTCGCATAGAAGTAATAGATGCGATGGTGTTCGAGGAAGCGTCCGACAATCGAGCGCACGGTGATGTTTTCGGACAATCCCTTCACGCCAGCGCGCAGCGAACACACGCCTCGCACGATCAGGTCGATCTTCACGCCTGCACGAGACGCCTTGTACAGCTCGGCGATGATCGTCGGCTCCAGCAACGCGTTCATCTTGGCGATGATGCGTGCCTTCTTGCCCGCAGCGGCCGCTTCCGTTTCGCGACGGATCGCTTCGAGCAGATGCGTGTGCATGGTGAACGGCGATTGCCAGAGGCCATTCAGATGCGTCTGACGACCGATGCCGGTCAGTTGCTGGAACACGACGTGCACGTCGGCGCACAGCGCTTCGTCGGCCGTCATCAGACCGAAGTCCGTGTACAGACGCGCGGTACGCGGGTGATAGTTGCCGGTCCCGAGGTGGACGTAGCGCTTGAGGAAGGTCTTCTTGCCCTGACGCGTGCGACGCACCACAAGCAGCATCTTCGCGTGGCACTTGTGGCCGACCACACCGTAGACGACGTGCGCGCCCACCGCTTCGAGCCGTGCGGCCCAATTGATGTTCGTCTCTTCGTCAAAGCGCGCCAGCAGTTCCACGACGACCGTCACTTCCTTGCCGTTGCGGGCTGCTTCCATGAGGGCGTCCATTAGCGACGACTCGTTGCCGGTGCGATAGATCGTCTGCTTGATCGCCACCACGTCGGGATCGCGTGCGGCTTGAAGCAGCAGTTCGAGCACGGGCTGGAAGCTGTCGTACGGATGGTGGAGCAGCAGATCGCCCTGATCGATGAGATCGAACATGGCAGGCGAGGCGCTCATGCGCTTGGGCAGTGCAGGCACGAACGGCACGAACTTCAGATCCGGGCGGTCGACCATCTCGGGCAGCGGCATCAGCCGCACGAGATTGACGGGGCCCTTCACGCGGTAGCAGTCCGAATCGGCCAGCCCGCATTCGGTCTGGAGACGTCGCACGAGGCGGGCAGGGGCGCCGGCGTCGACTTCGAGGCGCACGGCGTCGCCGAGGTGGCGGGCCGGGAGTTCGCCCTGAAGCGCGGTGCGAAGGTTGGTAATCTCGTCTTCGTCGACGAACAGGTCGCTGTTACGTGTAACCCGAAACTGATGGCAGCCTTTGGCGGTGAGGCCCGGGAACAGCGCGCTGGCGAAGCGCAGCATCAGTGAGCTGAGCAGCACGAAGCTATTGGGCAGCGGGGCAAGTGCGGGCGGCATCGGCACGAGGCGCGGCAAGGCGCGCGGGGCCTGGACGATGGCGAGTTCGGCGTCGCGGCCGAAGGCATCCTTACCTTCGAGTTCGACGGCGAAGTTCAAACTCTTGTTCAGCACGCGGGGGAACGGGTGGGCCGGGTCCAGCCCGATGGGCGTAAGCACCGGCACGAGTTCGCGCATAAAGTAGTCGCGGGCCCATTCGACCTGCGCGTCGTTCCACTGACCGGAGGGGTGGAACGCGATGCCTTCGGCTTCGAGTTTCGGCAGAATGCTGTCGAACATGGCGTACTGCTTTTCGACGAGCGCCTGTGCCCGGGCGCAGACTTGCGTGTAAACTTGCTGAAACGTCATGCCGTCCGGCGTGAGCATGCCCGGATTCTCGCGCATCTGCTCCTTCAGCCCGGCGACGCGGATTTCGAAGAATTCATCCAGATTGCTACTCACGATACAGACAAAGCGCAGGCGCTCGAGCAGTGGCGTGGCCGGATCGGCCGCCTGGGCAAGCACGCGTTCGTTGAACGCGAGAATGCCCAGCTCTCGGTTGAGCAGCGGGTAATTCATATTGAACGTGCGAAAGACATGGGATTGGCGTGAATTCTTCATCCGTATTGTTACAGTTATATGACATTCACATTTGTCAACGACGTGTCATATTCGATTTGTAACTTATTCGTCATTTATTTGTCGAGTGGCCGTCATGCTTTTAAAGTTAAGCATCGGACATTACGGCATTCTTCGCTCAGGCGCACCCCCACATGAGTACCCCATCGCCCTTGTTAGCAGCCGTCGATCTCGGCTCGAACAGTTTTCGCCTGATCATCGGCCGAGTGGAGGAGACTTCCGCCGGCACCCAGATCTATCAGGTCGATGCGCTGCGCGAGCCGGTGCGACTCGCCGCTGGCCTGAACGCTGAGAAGTATCTCGATCATCCGTCGCAGCAACGCGGCTGGGACGTGCTCAAGCGCTTCGGCGAGCGGCTGCGCGGTTTTCATCCCGATCAGGTGCGTGCGGTTGCGACCAACACTTTGCGCGTGGCCAAGAACGCGCAGGACTTTCTGGGCGAAGCGCAGCGCGCGCTCGGGTTCCCCATCGAAGTGATCGCCGGACGCGAAGAAGCGCGTCTGATCTACGCGGGCGCGGCGCACTCGGTGCCGACGTGTCCGGGCAATCGCCTCGTGGTGGATATTGGCGGTGGTTCGACCGAATTCATCATCGGCCAGGATTACGAACCGCTGATCATGGAGAGTCTCTATATCGGTTGTGTGAGCCACAGCCGTCAGTTCTTCCCTAGCGGCAACGTCGACGAGTATGCGATGAAGCAGGCCGAGCTGGCCGCTCGTCGCGAAATCCAGATCATTTCGTCGGCTTTCCGCGAAGCTGGCTGGTCGCAGGCCATCGGCTCGTCGGGCACGGCGCGGGCGCTGGCCGAATTGCTCGAAGCCAATGGCTTCAACGACGGCGGTGTGCATGGCCTTACGCGCGGCGGTCTCGAACGGCTGAAACGAGCACTGATCAAGGCTGAGAACGCCAACCGTCTCAAGCTGGCGGGCCTCAAGCAGGATCGTATCCCGGTGCTCCCGGGCGGCCTGTCCATCATGCTGTCCGTCTTCAACGAACTCGAAGTCGACCATATGGAGACGACGGACGCCGCGCTGCGTCTGGGCGTGATGTACGACTTGCTGGGTCGCACGCAGCATCAGGACATGCGCGCCGTGACCGTCGAGCAGTTCGTTCGCCGTTACGGCGTGGACCGTGCACAGGCGGAGCGGGTGGGGCGTCTGGCCGTGTCGCTGTACCGTCAGTTGCCGGTCGATTTCGATGTCGTCGATGGCGACGCATCCGATGACGCGCAGGACGAAGGCCGTGAGGAAGGCGAAGCGCTGCTCAACTGGGCATCATCGCTGCACGAGATGGGCCTGTCGATCTCGCACAGCGCTTATCACAAGCATTCGGCCTACATCGGCAGCAACGCGGACATGCCGGGCTTCTCGCGCCCGGATCAGGCGCGGCTGGCCGAGTTGCTGCTGGGGCACGTCGGCAAGCTGGGCAAGCTGGCCTCGCAGGCGCAGCAGGTTGACTGGCAGTTGCTGTTCTGTCTGCGTCTCGCGGTGCTGTTCTGTCGCCGCCGTACCGACGCGCTGCCGGAGAGCATCGATGTCGAACGCCTCGACGACGGTTTTCAGGTTTCCGTGCCGCGCGCATGGATCGAGGCTAATCCGCTGACCGATTACAGCCTGCAACGCGAAGCGCAGGAGTGGGAGAAGATCGGGATGCGTTACAAGGTGGTCTACGCCTGACGCCTGCGGCGCGCCCGGCTCAGGGCGTGTAGGACAGCCAACAAAAAAGCCCGGCTTTTGCCGGGCTTTTTGTTGTCCCTCAGGGGATTGAGCGGGGACAGAATACTTGGGGGGGCGGTGCTTGTCAGGCTTGCTGGAGTTTGCTGACGAGTTCCGGTCCGAGGAAGTGACGCGCGTAACGCGGGTTCATGTCGGACAGGCGGAACAGCGTGAGAAAGTCTGCGGTGTTGAAGTCAGGATCCCAGGCCGGTGCACCGCAGATGCGGGCGCCAAGGCGCAGGTAGCCTTTGACGAGGGCCGGCGGCTCGACCTCGAGGGTAGATTGCAGCTCGTCTACCGGCAGGGCGATACGGGGTACGGCGTGGTACTCGGCCGGGGCCATCGAGGTATCTTGCAGCTTGCGATAGAGGCTGGCGGCATAGTGACCGCCGTCGGCCATCGGCACGCTGGCGCAGCCGAGCATCGTCTCGAGACCGTTGCGCAGCATGTACTCGGCCAGACCGCTCCACAGGGCCATGATGACTGCGCCGTTGCGGTAGTCCGTGTGCACGCACGAGCGGCCGGTTTCGAGCATCTTCGGGCGCAGGTGATCCAGACGCGAGAGATCGAACTCTCCTTCGGAGTACAGACGGCCGAGGCGTTTCGCTTGTGAGGGGGGCAATACGCGATAGGTGCCGACGACCTTGAGCGAATCCTGATCGCGCACGATCAGGTGGTCGCAATATTGGTCGTATTCGTCGACGTCGAGGCCTGCGGGCCCCTTGACCGACGCGCCCATTTCTTCGGCGAAGACCTGATATCTCAGGTGCTGCGCTTCACGAAGCTCGCTTTCGTCGCGTGCCCACGCCACAGCCAGATTCGGTTTGACAGGCGTTTCAGGGCGAGGAAGACGCCTCCGCGACGTAGGGGTCAGCGAAGAGAGCGGCATAGTGGGGTTCGGCAGGTCGCGCATAAAAGCCCTTTTTGTGACGGTCGCGTTGCGACGTACTTTAAAAAGCATCAATGTCGATTCCGTGAACGGTAGGCGACAATTCTATGACAAAACGTCCGTTGTCATGAGTCAGACCCCCTATCCGACGCCTTACATCGTCCGATTCACGGGCATTTCCGGGCATTGAGGGACAAGCGGGGGCGATCTTCCTGCCCGATGAAAAATGTCAGATGAGATCGGGATTGACCACAGCGCGCACGACGACCTGGCTCTCGTCTTCACGACGACGGGAGGCGAGCCACCAGATGCCGCCTTTCTTGATCGTCCAGTAGGCTTCCTGGCCGCTCAGCAGGAGTGCTGCGAGTTGGCCGAGGGCGGGTTGATGGCCGACGAGCACGATGGTCTGCGCGGTGGCGGGCCAGTCGATGGCACCGAGCAGCGTGACGGCGTTTGCGCCGGGCGCAAGGTCGCGCACGATGCGCGGGGTGGGCGAGAGTGCCTGAGCGGTCTGGACGGCGCGTACGGCCGGGCTTGTGAGGATAAGGGCGTCGTCGGGCAGGCGGGGGCGGAGCCACTGTGCGGCCTTCTCGGCCTGTTTGCGGCCCCGGTCGGTGAGTTCGCGGGCTAGATCGGCTTGTGCGCTGAGTGCGAGGGAGGCGGGCAGGTTTTCGGCGTCGGCGTGACGCCAGAGAATCAGGTTCATCGACACGGGTTCTGACATGGTGAACCTCCCACTATGGCGGGGTTTCGTGGCGGCCGCGTGACTGTCATCGGCGCGATGATTGCGTAATGATTGTGCAGCCGATATCGGGAAAATGCTCAGAAGACGCCGGAAACTTGCGCGACGATTTGACGCGGCGCAAGAAAGCCTCTAGAATTCGTCCTCTTTCGTCGGAGCGTAGCGCAGCCTGGTAGCGCATCTGATTTGGGATCAGAGGGTCGTAGGTTCGAATCCTATCGCTCCGACCAAAAACCCCTTGCAGTACAAGCAGTTACGGAGCGCCCCATCGGGGCGTTTTTCGTTTGTCTAATCGTCGGAGTGAGTCGCCGCAGCCCTAAGCTGCTCCATCGTGTATCCGGCTCTCTCCGCGTCCGTCGGTGCCTTCGCACGGATGTCCGTGACGGTGTTGCCGTCTCCCCAAGTCCCACCCTCGTGCACGCTCCATCCGTCGCCATCCGCCTCGTTGCGGCACCGGATGCCCTTACGCCGATTTCGTGCGGACAACGTAGAATTCCGGACTACGAATTGATAACGGGGAATACATCTTGGACGACGTGAAAGCTGCGCAGATCGGCGCAGGGCAAGCGTTCTGGGCTCATTTGGAGAATCTGACGCGCGTTCCCGTCGGTCGGGCATTGGGGTTTTTCGTGCTCTTCTGCGGAGTTGCGCCTCAAGTCGTCATTTTCTGCGTAATCCGTAACACAGCGCCTGAGCGGGCGTTTGCTGCTGAACTGTCGTTGTGGGCGTATTTGATGCCCGTAATGGCCGCATTCATGGCAGGCCATGGAATCTTTGACAAGACCAACTCATCACGGACGCAAACGGTCGAGTATTCGACGTCGTGCTACTACGCTGCGGCCTTTATGATGCTGGTGGGATTAATCGCGCAAGTCGGATCGCAGCATGCGACAGAACAACCGTCAGTGCCGATCTACTACATGTATGTTTTGATTGGTCTCTTTGTGGCGGCGATCTTAGCGGTAATGATTCGATACGGATTTAGGTGGCGAGACAACAAATGGACACTCAACACGGCCGAGGCGCCGTGGCTCGCTATTCTTATGGGGGCGTTTTTGCTGGGGTTGTTCGTCGGTTGGGCGCTGGTGAGATTGATCCGCTGGTTATGATTGCGCAGCGGACACTCGAAAATGTCCCAGGTGGCGCTGTCAGCGAATAAACCTTTCCCACCAGAAGGACAGAAAGAAAAAGAGGTTAGCTTCGACTAACCTCTCTTTCTTTTGGTGGCTCATCGCGTCTTCGCGATTCCATCCCTCAGCGTCGTTTCCCGAATCCGGCGCGGCGTATCGGGTGCCGAGTCACTCCGCAATAGGGGGCAACGGGATCGGTTCACTAAACGACGTAGGGGCGACGCGCCGACGACGAAGCGACGCCAGGTGGGCCCCCATCGCGCTGGCGGCCGCCTGAGCGTCGCCAGCCGCAATCGCATCGAGCACTGCCGAGTGCTCGTCCTGTGTATGCGCGAGATCGCCCGGGGCGAGCAAGCGAAGTTTCCAAAGCCGCGCAGATCGCTCGTGCAACGAACGCATGATTTCCGTCAACGCGCTGTTCCCGGCCGCCTCAGCAATAATCCCGTGGAAATCGTGATCGATTTGCATGAATCGGTCGCGGTCGTCCGTACGACTCAATTCGCGCGATGCTTCGATTAGCTCCCGCATCCGGCTCAACTGCGCCTCTGTGCGCCGCTGCGCTGCCAATGCCGCAACATTGGCCTCCACCGCCCATCTCGCTTCGAGCAAGTCCAGTATCTCGTCCATCGACTCGCGGCGTATCTGAAGCCCCTTGCGCGGAATGATGTCGATCAGTCCTTCAAGCTTCAATCGCTGGATTGCGTGATGCACGGGGGAGCGGCTGAAGCCGATCAGCTCGCAAATCATCAGTTCGTTAAAAAACTGGCCGGGACCGAACTCCAGCGAAAGAATGCGCCGCTTGATCTCGACGTACGCCTGCTCTGCGAGTGACGCGCCCTTGGCAATCCGTCGAAGCGGCGACGGGCTGGGGGCTGCGTTGGGTGTTTCGAGATCGATAAGACTCGGCTTGGGCATTTCTGACGGTATCTCCTTCCGCAACTTCTGCATCTTATGCAACTTCAGCATCCTCACGCGGCTTCATGCCACATGGGCGCGCATCGTGTGATTCGGGTGTTGGTGACTCATCGCTGAACATCGCCGTCGGCGCAACGCAAGACAGAAAGTGCGAGCGCTGGATGTCCATGCCCGCGCGCCGAGCCGGGGCAAGAAGGCGCGCGTAAAGTGTCGCCCCCCGCGTCAACCACCACGAGCCTTGGGGATGGCCGCGATGGGCATCGCATTCTACCCGAGCGCTAACGCGCGCCCGACCCGATAACGCCCCGTAGACGGCCGCCGCCATACAGCGACGCATCACCAACTCGGTGAAAAAACGATGCCACTGCTGCCACTTCAGCGCATCCATCAACAGGCTCCGGTCGGAATATTTTTTCACTTGCGAATCTGTAACATATCACACAGTATGTCACAAACTATATTACGCCTTATGAACAAATACAACTTCGCGCGATGAGGGCTCGGCGGGAAGTTGGCTTGACCGCGTCATCCATGGATTTCTATTTAGGGGTCGGAAATGGCAACGAACAGCAAGCGTCGGCAGGTCGTAAGAAGTCTCGGTGCTGTCGCCGCAGGGTGGGCCACCGGCGGGTGGCAGATGGCCGGAGCGCAAGACCGGGGGCAGGGCGAGCTGACGTTGTCGCTCGATTTCACTGCGCTGGGACGCCACACGCCGTGGTATGTCGCGTTAGGAAAGGGCTACTTCAAACAGGCCGGATTGAACGTCAAGATCGTGCCGGGGCAGGGCACTGCGCAAGCCATCCAGGCACTTGAATCCGGCATTGCGCAGTTCGCGTTTTCGGATGTGGTGTCGCTTGCGCTGGCGAGAGCACGCGGTGCCAGCAGCGCGAAGTTCGTCGCTATGAATTATCAGAGCGCTCCCTACGCGGTCTTCTCGCTCGCACAAGGGGCGAACGTGACAAAGCCCGAGCAACTCAACGGGCTGGAAATCGCCAGCGGCGCGGGAAGTTTTTCGCCCAAGGTCATTCAGGGCTTTATGAAGCAGCACCGGCTGGATCCGGGCTCCGTTAAGTTCGTCAATGTCGATGGCGCAGCGCGCGTGGGCATGCTGCTCAGCAAGAAAGTGCCCTCCATCGAGAACTTCATCTTTACGCAAGTCGGGTTGGAAAAGGTGCTCCCCGGTGGGCAACTGAGCACGTTGCTGCTCGCCGATCACGGGCTCGAACTCTACGCGAACGGATTGCTGGTCAAAGAGGAGATGATCAAGTCCCGGCCCGACACCGTACGTGCCTTCGTCAAGGCGGCCATGCAAGGCTGGCGTGACACGATTGCGGATCCGCAAGCGGCGAGCGAGATCATGGCGAACTACGTGCCAGGCATCAATCGCGAAGTCGTTGTCGGCGAGATCAAGCTTCTGAGCGCGCTCGCACAGAGTGCCGATACCCGCCGATTCGGCATGGGATGGATCGATGGGAGCCGAATGCAGCGTAGCGTCGATTTCATCGCGCAGAACATCGGCATCCCCGGCGCGCCGCTTTCTGCCGCCTCGCTGTTCACGACCGACTTCCTGCCCAAGGGGACCGCATGAACGCGCGGCTCGACACGACCGGCATGGGCGGCGTGACGCCAACTGAGGCAGTTTTTGCCTCCATCGAAGGTGTCAGCAAGATCTATCCGCCGCGTGGCAAGAACGGCCAGACCGTCGCGCTCGAAGCGGTGGACTGCGCGTTCGACGCCGGACAACTGGTGTCATTGCTTGGCCCCAGCGGCTGCGGAAAAACGACATTGCTGCGGATCGTGGCTGGTTTAACCAAGCCCACGACGGGGGCGGTCAAGATCCGCGGAAAAGCGATCAGCGGCCCACAGCGAGACTTCGGCTTCGTGTTTCAGAGCGCCAATCTGATGCCCTGGCGCAATGTGCTGGCTAACGTGATGTTCCCGATGGAGATCCTTGGGAAAGCCGACAAAGCTGCCAAGACCCGAGCGCATGAGTTGCTCACGCTGGTGGGGTTGGACGCCTTCACCAGCGCTCGCCCGCACGAGCTTTCCGGAGGCATGCAGCAACGAGTGGCGTTGTGTCGCGCGTTGATCCATGCGCCACGGCTGCTATTGATGGATGAGCCGTTCGGTGCGCTGGACGATTTCACGCGTATGGAGATGCACGACCTCCTGCTTTCTGTTCGCGAACACACGCGGGCTGCCGTCATGTTCGTCACGCACAGCATTTCCGAAGCGGTCTATCTGTCCGACGAAGTCCTCGTATTCAGCAAGCGTCCGGCAAAAATCGCAGAACGCATCGCCATCGACTTCCCCTATCCCAGAACGCAGGCACTTCGGTTCACGCCGAAATTTACGGCTTACGAACATCAGGCTAGCACTGCACTCGGAGTCGTGAAATGAAGACACTGAACCTTCGCGTGATCGGATATCCCGCGTTCGGCATCGTGCTGCTGCTGGTCATCTGGCAGATATATGTGGTGATGTTCCACGTGCCCATCGCAGTGCTTCCGACGCCCGTCCAGATCGCGCAGTCATTCGTCGACGACCGGGCGGCGCTCTTGTCGCAAGGGTGGGTCACGCTCCTGGAATGCGTTTATGGCTTTGCCCTGGCCTTCATCGTTGGCGTCCCCATCGCCTTTGCTATTGCGAATTCGCCGATATTGAACCGGATGTTCTATCCGCTCCTTATCGCAATGCAGTCGGTGCCTAAGGTGGCGCTCGCCCCTATCGTGCTGGTCTGGCTGGGAACGGGCATCGAATCGAAGCTCGCACTGGTGTGGCTGGTCGCGTTCTTTCCAATTGTCGTGGATACCGCCACAGGGTTGCGAACCACACCGGTCAATCTCATCGAACTGGCCACATCGCTCAGAGCGACACGCATGCAGATCTTTCTCAAGATTCAGATGCCAGCCGCGCTTCCGCACGTGATCTCCGGAGCAAAAATTGCAGTGACGCTCGCGGTGATCGGCGCGGTGATCGGCGAGTTCGTGGGCAGTACCGAAGGGCTCGGCAACCTGCTGCTGGTCGCCAATTCGCAACTGAATACACCGCTCGCGTTTGCCGCGCTGATTTCGTTGGCGTTGCTCGGTCTGCTGCTTTATCTGGCGATTGCCGCCATCGAGTTCGCGCTTCGTCCGTGGTTGCCGCATACGGCAGAGATGGCAGGCGCGGTCTGAGTGCATGTGCTTTTGTGAATGTCGACACATAACGGGAGTCAATTTCATGAGCGGTAAAGACACACAGACGAAGACGGCGGGCACGCCGATGCCTTCGATGGCCGAGATCCTGCTTCACAGCGAAAAGATGCCCTGGCGAGACAAATCTCTCGCTGGTGTGGCGGAAAAAATGTTCTGGCGCGATGACGAAACCGGTGCATCGATTGCACTGATCAAGTTCTCGAAGGGCGCAGGCATTCCTGCCCCGCATTCCCATGCATCCAATCAGTTCATGTACTGCCTGAGCGGCAAGTACGAATACACGTCCACCGGCGTCACGCTGTTGCCGGGAAGCTTCTATTGCAACCCGAAGGGCAATGTTCACGGCCCGACGATTGCGCATGAGGAGACCATCGTCGTCGAGATCTACGACGGTCCGCACTATCCGCAGAAGCCCGATTGGTACACGGATGAACGCGATGCTCACTGACAACTCGTCGATCCGTGTATCGACCGAAGTGCTGCGTGAACTGGTCGTGGGTCTTCTCGTCGCCGAAGGGGTCTCGGTGGATGTGGCGACATCGGTTGCCGTCCCGCTGATTGCCGCGGATCTGGGGGGGAAGGCGTCACACGGGGTCATGCTCCTGCCCATGTACATCGAGCGGATTCGCGCCGGTTCCGTCAGTAAAGCGGAATTCGCGCAGGTCGCGCATGACGCCAAGGCCGTCGTCGTACTCGATGCCGCAAACGCGCTCGGCCAGGTGAGCGCTAAGCAGGCCGTCACGCTCGCCATCGAAAGAGCACGACGCTACGGGCTGGCGATGGTCACCGTACGAAACGCGTTCCATTTCGGAGAAGCCGGATTCTGGGCAAGAAAAATGGCGGATGCGGGGTGCGTCGGCATCGCGATGGCGAACACCCGCCCGTTGATGCCCGCCCCCGGCGGAGCGCAACGAGTGATAGGCAACAACCCGCTGGCGATCGCGATGCCGCACGCTGATGAGATTCCCGTAGAACTCGATATGGCCATGAGCGCAAGCGCGATGGGCAAGATCCGCCTCGCGCAGGCGGCGGGGCAGGAGATTCCCGAGGGCTGGGCCGTCGACGCGCACGGCATGCCTACTCGGGACGCAGCAAAGGCCATTGCCGGGATGCTACTGCCAGCAGCGGGACCGAAAGGCTTCGGTCTGGCTTTCATGGTCGATCTGCTATGTGGCGGCCTGTCGGACGGCGGTGTGGCCGACGAAGTGCAACCGCTCTACGGTGCCAGCACTACGCCGTACAACAGCGCGCAGGCATTTCTGGCAATCGATGCCTCGCAATTCGGTTTGCAACGGCCGCTCGAACAGCGCGCATCCGAATTGGCCGTCAAGGTCCGCACGTCGACCCCCGCAGCTGGTACGGAGCGGCTCTACAGCCCGGGAGAGATCAATTGGCAAGTCGCTCAGGCAAACGGGCAGACATGCCCGGTCGCCGCCGACGTCGCACGACAACTTGCCGGGATGGCGAGCGTCGCGGGTGTGCAAGCGCCTGCGGCATGGGCAGATCTCTGAAGCAACTTACCGCCTCATCAGGCTAACGACAGGACTTTCATCATGGCGAAAGAGCAAATCAGCACCGACGCACTGCGCACGCCCAACGGACACTTTTCGCAAGCGACCACCATCGAGGCGAAGGGAAAGCTCGTGTTCATTTCCGGGATGACCGCTCGACGTCCCGACGGCACGATCGCGGGCGTCGGTGATATCGAAGCACAGACCCGTCAGGTCTGCGAGAACATCAAGAGTGCTGTCACGGCCGCCGGCGGCACGCTTGCGGATGTTTGTCGCGTCGATGTCTACGTGCGCAACATGGAGCACTTCGAGGCCATTCATAAGGTGCGACGCGAGTATTTCCATCCGCCGCTGCCCGCTTCCACGATGGTCGAGGTGACGAAGATGGTCTCGCCCGACTATCTCATCGAGATCAATGCCATTGCGGTCTTGCCGCAGGCCTGACGTCTGAGACATCGCATCGATAGATCGTGACTACTCACTGAGGAGCATCATGGCTTTCGCAACACTGCAATACAACGGCGAGAAGCGCATCGCCGTCAGACAAGATGACGATTGGGTTGTTCTGCCCGCATCGATGGGCGATATGGTGGCGTTGATCGGCGGCGGAAAGGACGCCCTGGCGCGGGCTCGACACTACGCGACGTCACCCGATGCCCCTCGGGTGGCGGTTGGCGAAGCGCGTCTGCTCGCGCCGATTCAGCGCTTTTATCGCGACGTGCTTTGCACCGGTTGGAACTACTGGGACCACTTCGAGGAGGGTAAGGGAAAGCGGGAAGGGCAAGATGTTCCCCCGCCCACCGCCCCCACGTTTTTCACCAAGGGGCCGGATACGGTAATCGGCCCGGTCGACGACATTGCGTACGACGCGTCGCTGTCCGCCAAATGGGACTATGAAGCCGAAATGGTAGTCATCATCGGCAAGACCGGACGGAGCATTCCGGTGGAGGACGCGATGGAGCACGTGTGGGGCTATTGCCTGGCCAACGACATCTCCCAGCGCGATCTCCAGCGGCGTCACGGCGGGCAATGGCTGAAGGGAAAGAGTATCGACGGAACCATGCCGTTGGGGCCGTGGCTCACGCCAGCAGACGAAATCGATCCCGCGAACGTCCAGCTTGAGTGCGTCGTCAATGGCACGGTGCTTCAATCGGCCAGCACGCGACTCATGGCGTTCTCGATTCCCGAACTGATTGCGGAGTTGTCGTTTGGCATGACGCTTCGTGCCGGTGACGTGTTGCTCACGGGAACGCCCAGTGGCGTAGGCAACGCGCGCGAGCCGCAAGTATTTCTCCACGAGGGCGATGAGGTGATCGTGCGTGGGAGCGGCCTCGGAGAACTCAGAAATCGGATGACGTCCGTTGATCTGCACGGCAAATCCGGCATCCGGATCGGTGCCTGATACCGCCATCCCTTAGCGAGGTTCTTTATGACAACGTCTGCTGTAGAGGGTCTGAACGGCTTCGGCATGACCGTGCCCGATCTGGACGTCGCCCAACGCTTTTACACAACGTTCGGATTGGATGTGCGCCGCTCAGACGATGGCCGGGCGCTTCTGTGTAACTCACCGGGGCGATCCAGCAACGAAATCGTGTTGATGCAAGGCGAGAAGAAGCGACTGCATCACCTCTCCTTTCGCATTGCGCCGACATCGGTCGCGGGCATGACTCAGCGCATCGAGGTCGCAGGGATCAAGGTCTATCCCTGCGCCCCGGACGGATGGCAGCGAGAGGGGCTTTGGTTCGAGGATCCGTGGGGCACATGGATTCATCTGAATCCAGAAGATGCCGATGCTTTGCCGTGCGTGGAGGTCCCAGCCTTCAATTTCGGCGGTGCTGCCAATCGCGTCGACATCAATCTGTGGCAAACCCTTGAGAAGGACAGGCCGCCTTTGCGGATCGGGCATCTGCTCATCTTTACGCCCGAATGGGCGCGTGCCGAGCGGTTCTACTCGGACGTACTGGGCTTGCGAACGACAGACCGCGCCGCTGGCAAGGTCGCGTTCATGGCGGCGGGGCAGGGCGTCATCGATCATCATTGTTTCGGGCTGATCAATAGCTCCCACCGGGGCTTCCAACATGCGAGCTTTCAGGTCCCAAGCTTTGACGACATCGGCTACGGGGCGTGGCGAATGCGCGAAGCGGGCTACGGTGATGGCTTTGGTCCCGGGCGGCACGCGATCGCTTCCAATCTCTTTCACTATGTGCGCGATCCGTGGGGGAGCTGGGTGGAGTTCTACGCGGACATGGACAAGATCACCGACCGGTGGCTTTGCCGCGACTGGAACGATTTGCCCTACACATGGGGGCCGCGTTGGTCACCGGAGTTTTGGGGCAAGGAAATGAATGCCAATCTCGAACCCAGTTGATGGGTAGGCGCAGTGAGTTCGGAGTCGACATGGAAACCACACGCATTGCGCTGGATGTTCACGCGCATCTGGCCCCGATCGATGAGGCCCGACTGTCTACGATAGCGAATGTCCAATGGGACGGCGCGGCACGACGGCTCACGCTCGACGGTCACACGATCGGGCTGAGTGCATTGTTCTCGCCAGCCGCGCTGATCGAGTGGATGGATCAACAGGGCGTCGCGCAAGCATGGGTATCGATACCGCCACCGATGTATCGACAATCGCTGGACCAAGCGGCGTCGTCGGTGTGGTGCGCATATGTCAATGATGGGTTGCGACGGGTTTGCGAGCGTTTCCCGTCGCGTCTGTCTGCGTTGCTGCATCTGCCGCTCGAACATCCTGAGCTCGCCGCTCGGCTGGCGCTGGAAAACAAAGAGACGTTTCGCTACGCTGCAGCGGCAGGGGGCTACGAGGGAACGCTCTCCGACGCCGCTTACGAGCCACTCTGGGCGGCGTTGAATGCGCAATCCGCCTTTCTATTCCTTCACCCGGGGCAGTGCTGCGACCCCCGCTTGAGCAAGTTCTATCTCGAGAATTTGATGGGTAACCCGGTAGAGACGACCATCGCGGCGTCGCATCTTGCTTTCGGGGGCGTGGCGGTCCGGTATCCGAAAATTCGCTTTTGTCTCGCGCATGGCGGTGGCGCTACCGCCATGCTTGCCGGTCGATACGAGCGCGGCTATAGAACGTCCAGACCGGGCGTCGATGTGACGCTTCCTTCTCCGCGTGGCATTTTCTCCCGCTTCTACGTCGACTGCATTACGCACGATGACGGTGCGTTGGCGCTGAGTGAGTCCGTCTTCGGTTCGGACAAGGTCGTGTTCGGCTCCGACTGGCCATTCCCGATGGGGTTGCTGGGGCCGCACGACGACTTGTCCGGACTCGATGAGTCGCGTCGACATGCCATCCTGACGGGCAATGCGTCGGCTCTGCTCAAGGCGTGATGAGCGAGGCGTGAGGCCCGTCCATTCGGCACGGTGCGATGGGGTGGTCACTACATTTTCGGGGGGCGTAACGCGGCGTAATACAGGCTTACAAATTCGGGCAGACGTTGCGTCAACATGAGTCGCAGAGCGGGCGTTTATTGGAGCAGGCGCCCCCTCATTTCAACTCAACACGGAAGAGCGACTCATGAAACCCACAACTATTCTCATGGCACTGTGCGCAGCGTTGGTGGCGAATGCCGCGTTCGCCGATGAGCTTCACGACAAGGCGATGGCCGCCACGCACGATCTTCAGCGGTCCATCGAAGAAATGCACGTCATCCAGATGGAACACGGTGGCGAGTTCGGTGGCCACATGGCGCGTGCGGAGGAACTGGCCCGGCAAGCAGAGCGTGAACGTGTCGCGGCGCTCGAATACTACCGAGCACGGCATCCCGGCTGGCAGTAAGCGCTGCCCGGAATTCTGACGAAAACGTTGGGATAAACCATCATGAAAACCAGATCCTGTTACGTCCTGGTCGTGCCGCTGCTGCTGGCGGCCTCATTGTCCGGCTGCGTAGTCGCACCGGTTGAACCGGCAGAGGTTGCCCCGGCCGGTGTCGTGTACGTTGCACCGGTCGGCGTGGTGCCGGGCCCCGGCTATTCGTGGCGCTATCACGCGCACTATGGCTGGGGATGGTGGCATCCGCGTTACGGCTGGCACCGCGGTTGGCACTAACCTTTGACGATGCGTGCGAACTTGCGCGCATCGCCCCCTTCAAAGCCTTCAAAGCCTTCAAAGCCTTCAAAGCCTTCAAAGCCTTCAAAGCCTTCAAAGCCTTCAAAGCCTTCAACGCAGTTAGCCACTTCTGCGGATCGCCCGGCCATGTAGCGACCGGGTGAAATCCCCTGTCAGCCCTCAAGCACCCGCCGCTCGGCGGGGCGCGCCATCACAAGACTCACCGTTCTCCTGAGCCGTTTCGATGAGCAAACGAGCAGTTCAGGTGCCGCCGCTCGACAGTCCCCTCCGCACAAACCCTGATATACCAGTCTCTTGACAGTCGTAATTTGTCGGCAGATGGTATACAGAATACTGAAATGCGTACCCCATCATGACAAACTTCACGATTGACGCTTTCGATAGCACCCGGTCAACGACGCCGGCTGAACCGGCAAAAGCGCCAACCACCGCAGGCTTCCCTTGGCACCACGCCTCAGTGGGCGCCGTACAAGCGGCACTCCATCGTGGCGACGTGACCTCGGTCGAACTCGTGCAAGCCTGCGAGAGCGTCTGGCGTGACGCCAACCCCCGGCTCAACGCCGTCGTCGTCAGCGATTTCGAGCAAGCGTATCTGACGGCCCGGGAGCGTGACGCGCAGCGACGGGAAGGATTTGTGCGAGGGCCGCTGCACGGGGTGCCGTTCACCATCAAAGAATCTTTCGATGTGCTCGGCTGGCCCACGACCGTGGGTGATCCCGCATTCGCGGAGAACACGGCAACGCGACATGCCACCGTCGTACAGCGTCTGCTCGATGCCGGTGCCATCTTGCTCGGCAAGACCAATGTGCCGCTGTGGCTACGTGACTGGCAGAGCTACAACGCCGTGTACGGCACGACGCGCAATCCGCACGATCTGTCGCGGACGCCGGGAGGCTCATCGGGTGGCAGTGCTGCTGCCGTCTGTTCAGGCATGGCCTTCTTCGACGTGGGCTCCGATATCGGTTCGTCGATCCGCAATCCCGCGCACTATTGCGGCATCTTCTCGCACAAAAGCACGCATGGTCTGATCCCGCTCGACGGTCACGGGTTGCCCGGTGGCGTGACCTTTCCCGACATCAATGTCGCAGGGCCGCTCGCCCGCAGTGCGGCCGACTTGCGTCATGTGCTTGGCGCACTCGCAGGCCCGTCGGTCGATGCGTGCTGTGCGGTGCGCATTGAACTGCCGCCAAGTGACGTTGACGATTTGCGTCAGGTTCGCTTCGGCATTCTCCCGAATCATCCCGTGGCGGAAGTCGATGCCTGCGTCGAGCAATGCCTCGTCGATTTGGGCAGGGCGCTTGAGCGGCAAGGCGCTCAGGTCGTTTGGGACGCGCGTCCGGCACTCGACGCGGCTGAACTCTTGCGGGTGTACACACTGCTGCTTCGTGCGGCGACGTGCGGGTATCTCTCCGATGAGGCTTACACATCCGCACAGACTGCGGCACGCGACGTCGCCCACGACGATACGCGCTACGCCTCGCTCCAGCACACCGGCGCAGTGATGAGTCACCGCGACTGGCTGCGCTTGCAACCGCTGCGTGAAGGGTATGCCGCCGCGTGGCGTGCGTTGTTCGAGCAGGTGGATGTTCTGCTCTGTCCGGTCGCCGCGACGCCAGCATTTCCCTTGGACGAAGCGGGTGCACCGTGGCAACGCACCCTCGACGTGAACGGTCGCGCGCAGCCGCTCACCACGCAGCTTTTCTGGGCAGGCCATTCAGGCTTGTGCGGTTTGCCCTCGACGGTCGCACCGGCCGGGCGCACCGCGCAGGGCCTGCCTGTCGGCGTACAAATCGTGGCACCGCTGTACCACGACTTGCGCGCCATCCGCGTCGCCGAACTGCTTGAGGCAGCCGGCTACGCGTTTGTTCCACCCGCCTGAGGCAACACCCTTTTCATCACCGACGATCCCACAGAACCAAGACAACTCAAGGAGGACACCACCATGTCCTGGCTCAGCTCACTATCGAGAAACGAGAGGCGCGCCTTTGCAGGCACGTTCATCGGCCATACGGTCGACGTCTACGACTTCATGATCTATTCCTTCCTTATTCCGGTGTTGCTCACCACCTGGAGTATGAGCAAGGCAACGGCGGGCAGCATCGTCACTTACACGCTGATCGCCTCGCTCGTCGGCGCGATCGGGGCGGGCCTGCTGGCGGACCGCTACGGCCGGGTCAAGATTTTGCGATGGACGATCGCGCTCTTCGCACTGGCATGCTTCGCTTGCGGGCTGGCCAACTCGCCTACGCAACTGGCCGTGCTGCGCATCATCCAGGGGCTGGGTTTCGGCGGTGAGTCCTCGTTGTGCATGGTGCTGGTCATGGAGACGATCCGTAATCCGGCGCATCGCGGCAAGTTCTCGGGATTCACGGCCAGCAGCTATTCGTTTGGCTGGGCGCTGGCGGCGCTGGCTTACAGCGCGATTTTCAACTGGCTGCCGCCGGAATGGGCGTGGCGCGTGTGCTTGTTCATCGGCGTGGCACCTGCTTTGCTGGTGTTCTGGCTGCGCCGCAATCTCGAAGAGCCGGAAGCCTTCACGCGCACGCTGGCCGAGCGCAGTCAGACGAGCCCTTTGACGACGATTCGCGGCGTGTTCAAGGGCAGGCTCGCAGCCCGCACGCTCTGGTGCAGTCTGCTCTCTGGAGGCATGCTCGGCTCGTACTACGCCATCGCAACGTGGATGCCCACGTGGCTCAAGACCGAGCGTGGCCTCTCGGTCACAGGCACCGGATTATGGCTGGCCATCACCATTACCGGGTCCATCGTGGGTTATGCCGTGGGCGCATGGTGCACTGACAAGCTGGGCAGACGGCCGACCTACATCCTGTTCGCGATCGGGGCCTTCGCGATGAGCATCGCGTACATGCTGATCCCCGCGCCCATGCCGGTCATGATGGTGCTGGGCTTCCTGATGGGCGTGCTCATGCAGGGGACGTTTGCCGGGGTCGCCGCCACCATCTCCGAGACGTATCCGCATGAGATTCGGGCGACGGGCTATGGCGTGGCCTATAACGCCGGGCGTGTGATCGGCTCCGTGTTTCCGTTCATGGCGGGCTGGCTTGCCAGCGGTCACACCACGCTGACGCTTGCGATCCCTGTCGTGGCGGCGGTCGGTTACGGACTTGTCGTCATCGCGGCGATCATGCTGCCCGAGACCAACGGCATCGCGCTCGACGCCATCGAACCCGTCGGCAATGACAACGCATCGGCAGTACCGGCTGCGCATATCGGCGCACATGCCGCGCCGCAGGCTACCGCCGCCGCCGCTGTCCGTTCGGCCGACTGACCTTTCCCGGAAAGACTACTGATTCGCTCGTTTCGTCGTATTGGCATTTTTTGCAAAACAGTATACCGTATACAAAAATCATCCGATCCAGCGCTTAGGGATCGTTCACCTGGCAATCAAAGGAGTTGGACATGGCAGAGCTGATGGACCGCGAAACCTTCCGCGCGGCACTCGAAGAGGCAATCAAGGGCAAGAGCGCGAACAAGGCGCCGTTTAGCGTGGCGTGGGCGAGCGGCAAGCTCTCTCGCGCGCATCTCGCTCGCTGGGCCGAGAACCACTATCACTACGTCGGGCCGTTTGCCGACTATCTCGGCTACCTGTATGCGCGTACGCCGGATCACATGACCGAAGCGAAGGACTTTCTGCTCGCGAACATGTACGAGGAAGAGATTGGCGGTGATCGTCACACCGATCTGCTGATCCGCTTCGCCGAGGCCTGCGGCACGACGCGTGAACGGGTCGTCGATCCGGACAACATGTCGCCCACGACGCGCGGACTGCAAAGCTGGTGCTATGCCGTGGCCATGCGCGAAGACCCGGTGGTCGCCGTGGCCGGGCTGGTGGTGGGGCTTGAGTCGCAGGTCCCGTCGATCTACCGCAAGCAAACGCCTACGCTGCGCGATACCTACAAGTTCACCGACGAGGAAGTCGAGTTCTTCGATCTGCACATCGTGTCCGACGAGATCCACGGCGAGCGCGGCTACCAGATCGTGCTGGAGAACGCGAACACGCCGGAGCTTCAGGCGCGCTGCCTGAAGATCTGCGAGATCGGTGCGCAAATGCGCCTGTTGTATACCACGGCGCTTTACTACGACTACGTGGAAAAGGAGTTGCCGCTGCCTGAACTTGGGCTGGCGGCCTGACTGACGTAGCGCCGCGTTCCTGTGCCACGCATGACACGCAGGGGAGCGCGGCCCCTCGGCTTCTTTGCAGGACTGTTGCAGTGATGACAACTGTGCCCACGTTCTTCAACTACATCGACGGTGAATGGTGCGCGAGCCGGACCGGACACACCTTCGAGAATCGTAACCCCGCCGACACGCGCGATGTCGTCGGCGTTTTTCAGGCGTCCGGCGAAGCCGACGCGATAGCGGCGGTTCAGGCAGCCGCCTCGGCATTCGGCGCGTGGAAGCGTGCCGCGCCCGGCGCGCGCGCCAAAGTCTTGCTGAGCGCTGCCGCGTATCTGGAGCGTCATGCAGAGCGATTCGGCGATGAGCTTGCCCGCGAGGAGGGCAAGCAGAAATCGCTCGCCAAGGACGAGTTTCTGCGCGCGTCCCAGACCTTGCGTTACTACGCCATTGAAGCCCAGTCGTTCGGCGGCGAGACCTTCCCTAACGATGACGCCGATATGGCGGTGTATACCGTTCGCGAACCGCTCGGCGTCGTGACCGTCATTTCCCCGTGGAATTTCCCCGTCTCGATTCCGGCGCGCAAGATTGCGCCCGCCTTGATCTGCGGAAACACGGTCGTATTCAAGCCCGCCACCGATGCGCCATTGAGCGGCCTGCGGCTGGTCGAGGCGTTCGTCGAAGCGGGCATCCCGCGCGGCGTGCTGAATTTCGTCACGGGCAGCGCCAGCGCTGTCGGACCGGTGCTGGTCGGAGCAAAGGAAATCCGAGCGATTTCCTTCACGGGCTCGACATCGGCAGGTGAACAGATTCACCGCGCGGCATCGATGTCGACGCGCACACAAATGGAACTCGGCGGCAAGAACGCGCTGATCGTGCTGGAGACCCGCGACATTGACCGCGCCGTCGATCTCACGGTGAAGGGTGGATTCTCGCTGACGGGGCAGGCATGCACAGGGACGAGCCGTGTGCTGGTGGCCCGTGAGATTCGTGCGGCGTTCGTCGAAAAGCTGGTGGCGCGCACAGCGGCGCTCAAAATCGGCCCGGGGCTTGAACCGGGCAACGATATCGGGCCGCTCGCCACCGAGGGGCAACTTCGGACGGTACTCGAGTACGTTGAAATCGGCCGTAACGAAGCCAAGCTGGTCTGCGGCGGCACCCAGCTCGTGGACGGTGCCTTTGCGCACGGCTACTTCGTGACACCGGCGATCTTCACCGATGTGCCTCGCGACGCACGCATTGCCCGGGAAGAGATTTTCGGACCGGTGATCGCCGTCATCGATGTCGACGATTACGAGGACGCCATTGCGGTGGCCAACGACAGCGACTACGGGCTGGCCGCTTCGCTGGTCACGCAGGACGCGCGCCTCATGCATCGCTTCGTCGACGACATCGAAGTCGGCACCGTCAAGATCAATCGCACGACGACCGGCAATCTGATAAACGCCCCGTTCGGTGGCCTCAAGCGCTCCAGCACCGCGACGTTCCGCGAATCGGGGCGCGACGGCCTCGACTTCTATTTGCAGGTCAAGACGATCTATCGCGGCGTCTGAGCCTGGCCCGAAACGTCCGATCAACACAGGATTTCCACTTCGACATGAAACCCTTCTTCAAACTTGAACTGGCCGAAGCGCGTCACATGATCGCTGCGGCCGTCGCACGCTCGCATGAAATCGGCGTGCTCGAATCGATTTGCGTGGTCGACGAAGGCGGCTTTCCGCTCGCGCTCGAACGCATGGACGGCGGCCGTATCACGGGCCCGCAGATTGCGTGGAACAAGGCGTTCACCGCCGCCGGGCACAAGCGCTCGACCCATCTGTTCACCACGCCACCGAACGGTCCCGCGCTGCCGGGCAACGAGGCATTCGGCATTCAGTGGAGCTTCGAAGGCCGGTTTGCCGCGTTCGTCGGTGGCTTCCCCATCGTAGTCGACGCTCAGGTCGTGGGCGGTATCGGCTTGTCCGGGGGGAACGGCGAGCAGGACACGCAGGCGGGTCTGGCGGGCCTGAGCGCGCTGCAATCGTTGCTGGGCGCCAGCGGTCGCGAAGTGCTGGTGCAGGCCGACATCAAACTCTGACGGCGAGGAAAATCGTGGCCCATCGAATCACCTGGATCGAAGCGCAGCGCAGCTTCGATGCGTCGCCCGACGAGACCGTGCTGTCGGCGGCGCGCCGGGCGGGCGTCGTGCTGCCGTCGGAATGTGAGTTCGGCGGCTGCGGGACATGCCGCGTGACGTTGCGCGAAGGACGCGTGCAATACGAAGAGATGCCCCTCGCGTTGTCGCAGGAGGAGGCCGATGCGGGCTTCGCGTTGCTCTGTCAGGCGCGCGCCTGTTCCGATCTGGTCGTGAGTACCGAGCGATTGCTGGACGCACCGGCGGCACAGCGCCGTCAGGCGAAGGTGCTGCGCGTCGAACCCCTGAGCGGCGACGTCACGCGTCTCGTCCTGACGTTCGACGATGGGCAGCCCTTCGCGTTTCGTCCGGGGCAATACCTGAACGTACTGCTGGGGGACTTGGGAGCGCGCAGCTTCTCGATGGCGTCGCCAGCGACGTTGGCGGACGATCCCGCGCTGGCAGAGTTCCACATTCGACGTATCGACGGTGGCCATTTCACGCATCGGCGACTTGGCACGCTGCGCGCTGGCGAGACGTTGGACGTCGAAGCGCCGCTCGGTGCCTTTGGCTATCACGCGGACGACTATCGACCGATCGTGATGGTCGCGACCGGCACGGGCATCGCGCCGCTTCGCAGCATGCTGTCCGAAATGCTGACCGACGGCGATACGCCACCCGTCACGTTGTATTGGGGCGTGCGCACGGCCGACGCCCTGTATTTGCACGAAGAACTCGAAGCGCTCGCTGCGACGTACGAGGACTTTCGTTATGTGCCGGTGCTCTCGCGTGCGGACGCAGGCTGGCAGGGCGTGCGGGGCTACGTGCAGGACGCGGTGCTTTCCGATCAACCCGATCTGTCGGAGCACGCCATCTATCTGTGTGGTTCGCCGGTGATGATTGCCGACGCGACCCGATCGTTCGTCGCGAACGGGGCTAGCGTGCGGTACCTGTACGCGGACAGCTTCACCTTTCACCACGCGCCGCCGGTCAACGCGGCCGCGTGAAACACCAGATCTGACAGGGGGCTGCATGCCAGTCGTCGTATTTCACAAGAACGGCCAGACCTTTCAGGAAGAGGTGAAGCCGAACGCCAATCTCGTGGTGCGCGCGGGGATCAAGCAGTTTCCGTATCCGCATCTGCGCTACGAATGCGGGATGGGCAAGTGTGCCCGGTGTGCCTGCCGGGTGCTGGCGGGCGGCGAGCATCTGCCCGCCCCTAACTGGAAAGAGAAGAAGCAACTGGGCGAGCGGCTGTCCGAGGGCTACAGGCTCGTGTGCCAGTTGTGGATCGAGCACGATATTGAACTGGAGCAAGGGGCCGAGGTCGCCGTCAACGCTCCGGAAGTCTGCGCGAAGTAGCCGTAGACGTTGAGCCATCGCGACAAGGAGTTCGCATGTTCATTGTATTGACGAGTCGCCCGGGCCAATACCGCAGCGAGCCGACACCCGGCATCACCGCGCTGGAAACGCACGACTATTTTTACGGAAAACGCCATATCGCGGCCTTCGTGGTCGCCAGACTCGACACGCCGACGCGCGTGCGCATCGTCGACGAGGCGGGCGGTGACGCCAACCTCGTGCCGACAAAATTCTTCGAGCAGTTCGAGAGCGTCCCCGACGCGCTTGCGTCACTACAGTCGTTGATCGGCGGCGATCCGGCCGCAGCGCGGCTGACCCGTCGCGACGACACCGTGTGCGCCGCGACGACGGTTCAGATCACCTTCTTGACGAATGGCGGCAAGACCGTTGAGGCCGCGCCGAACAGCAATCTGTTGCGGGTTTCGCTGCGGGAGAAGGGCGGTATACCGTTCAAGTGTGGCGGCGGATTGTGCGGCACCTGTCGATGCAAGGTCGAAGCGGGCATTGAGCATACCGACGCGGTCAAGGCCAAAGAGCGCCGTCATCTGACGGACGAAGCGATCGCGCAAGGCTACCGAATGGCCTGCCAGACGTTCGTCAACGGCGATGTGAGCGTGTCATGGTGAATGTGGCCAACGTCGCTATGGAACCGTTCGGCGCATTGTCGGAGGCACAGCGCCAACAGATGCGGGAAATCGGCCCGCGGTGGAACGACGATATCGTCGGCAACCGCAAGATCGTGATCGACTGCTACACGCCGGTCGTTGCGGCCGCACCGAAGAGCCCGCATGTGACGCGCGATTTGCCTTACGGCGCGAATGCGCGTCAGGTACTGGATGTGTTCAGCCCGGTGTCCAACTCGGACGATTCGTCCGACGCCCTTCACGATGCCGTGATTTTCGTCCATGGCGGGGCGTTCGTACGCGGTAGCAAGAGCGTGAACGGCGAGATTTACGACAACGTTTGCCACTGGTTCGCGAGGCAGGGCATCGTGGCCGTCAACGTGGAGTATCGATTGGCCGACGTTGCGCCGTGGCCTGGGGGAACAGACGACGTCGCCGATGCCGTTATGTGGGTGCACGAACACGCCCGGGAGTGGGGCATCGATCCGCGGCGGATCTTCCTGATCGGGCATTCCGCCGGGGGCACCCATGCGGCAAGCAGCCTGTTCGATCCCGCTCACGCGCGGGGTGACGATATGCGCAGGATCGTCGCGGGACTGGTGCTTGTCAGCGCGAGACTCTTCGCCGATACCGATCCCCGAAATCCGAACGCCGGGCCAGTGCGGACGTATTTCGGTCCCGATGAATCGACGCATACCGAGCGCTCACCGCTCACGCACGCCACCCGAAGCGTCGTGCCGACCATGATCGCGGTCGCCGAGTACGAGAATCGGTTTCTCGACGACTACGGCGCAGAGTTCTTCCTGCGTTTGCTGCGTCATCGGGGGGCGCCGCCGCGCTTCGTGCAGGCACGCGGGCACAACCACACGTCCATCGTGGCGCACTTCAATTCGGGCGAGGACTGGCTCGGGCGGGAAATGCTGGCGTTCATGGCTTCGATACCGGACCCGCGCCGATAGATGCGTCACCCAAATTCATATTGTGTACAGTCTACGAAATGCCGTGCGCTGCTAGAATTGCGCAATTGGCGGTTAGGGGAGACTGGAATTATGGTGCGGGGAGCCAAGGCGGCAAATGGGCGCGCGCCGATCATGCATCAGCAATTGTCTGATCTGGTATTCGATCGTCTGCGCGAGTCGATCACCAAGGGCGAATACAAGCCTGGCGACCGGCTCGTCGAAGGACGGATCGCCGAGGAGCTCGATGTTTCTCGTGTCCCGGTGCGAGAGGCCTTGCGGGCGCTGGCCGTCGAGGGGCTGGTCGAGGTGCGCCCGAGGCACGGGGCGGTGGTCGCCTCGATCGATCCGGCATCTACACGTGAGCTCGTGCAGATTCGCGCCACGCTCGAAGGCCTCAACGCCCGGCTGGCGGCAGAGCGCCGTTCGCCGGAGCTTGTCCGGCGAATCGAGGCCGTACTGCAGGAAGGCAATGCGAAGGTCGCGGCGGGCGAAACCTCCGGGCTGCTGGAGTTGAACGCGCGCTTTCACGATCTTCTGTATGCCGCCGGCGCTAACGCAATGCTGGCCGATCTGATGCGCTCGCTACGTGATCGGACACGCATTGTTTTCGTCAAAACAGATGACGAGGAAGTTCGCGTTACGTGGGAAGAGCACGCCGCGATATTGCGCGCAGTGCAAACGGGCGACGCCGCTTTCGCGGCGTTGCTTGCCGAGCGCCACGTCACGCGCGCGGCGCAATACTATCTCGACAACCTTCCGAAATGAGTGCAGTCGCGCAGCGTTAAGATGCGCGGCGCGCCATTGCCCATTGCCGCTACTTCGCGCTTGCCTGCGCAGGCGCATTCTCCAGCGCCGTGGCGAGCGTGTCGACGTTGTGACGAAGCATGCCGAGATAAGTCGATGCCGGGCCGCCCGGGGCCGACAGCGCTTCTGCATATAGTTCACCGCCGGGCTTCACGTTGGTTGCCTTAGCGACTAGTTCAACAAGGCGTGGATTGTTCGAGTTCTCGACGAAATAGGCCGATACACGCTCCTTGCGAATCTGATCGATCAGCGCGGCGATGTGCTTGGCAGACGGTTCGTCGGCCGTTGAGATGCTCATCGGCGAGAGGAACGTGATGCCATACGCGTCGCCGAGATAGCCAAACGCCGCGTGCGACGAGATCACCACGCGTTGTGCATCGGGAATCTTGCCCAAGCGCTGGCGCGCGTCGGCGTCGATGGCCTTGAGCGCAGTGATGTAGCGTGCCGCATTGGCTTCGTACTCGGCGCGGCCGGCCGGATCTCTCGCTTCCAGGGCGTCCTTGATGTGGCCCACATAGATGACCGCATTCATTGGATTGTTCCATGTGTGCGGATCGTCGCCCGCCACGCCTTTGCGAACACGGGTTCGCAACTTCACCCCCTCCGAAACTGTCACGACCGGCCCGGTGTAGCCGGACGCCGCAATCAGGCGAGGCAAATATCCCTCGAAGCCCGCGACACCGTGCACAAACACGACGTCCGCCTTACGCACTTCGGCGACGTCCGCCGGCGTGGGTTCGAAGTGATGGGCGTCACGATTACGTGGAATCAGCGAGGTGACGTCGATGCGATCGCCGCCCACGTTTTGTACGATGTCGGCGAGTACCGAGAACGAGGCCACGACGTTTAACTTCTCCTGCGCCGCGTACGACGAAATGGGTGCGGTGAGTCCGACGAGAACCACCAGCCCTGCCATCAGCCGCCATGCGGCAACCCTACCAAAACGCATTTCAACTTCCTCCGGGAAAGACACCGCGACATTCGTCGGTCGTGACGGGACGGCGCAATATCGACATGATCTTAAATGCAACTGAGTTGCATATTGTTCCATAGAGGATCTGTCAAATGCAAACCAGAAGTTCCCGAAGGTATGGCGATCTGCTGAAGACCGGCGCAACCGTCATGCCGCCCAACGGCGCGGAGCGTGTCGACGGTGCTGACGCAATTTGCGCGCCTCCGTCCTTGCCTCGAGATCACGTTGTTTTCGTCTGACGCAGGCGTCGAAAACATGCTCGACGGCTGTGACGTCGTGCCGAGTTTTGGCTTGCCGGGCGATGAGGGCATGGTCGCCCGCAAAGTTGCATCGTCGGACGTCGAGGTCACCGGCACGCTGGGCAGTGCCGATGGGGCGATGTTGCGCGCGGTTGAGCGCGGTCAGCCTCGAGTCATGGTCATTTCTTCCGTCGTTTGAAAGATTGGGCATACCGGCGCGATAGCGCGTTGCGGGCGAGGCCTATCGAGCGATGCGTCCGACCCGTTGCACGCCAATGCTAGCGGCCTGATTTCCGCGGACTTTTTCGCTTTCGGCAACGGATGAACCGGTCAACCGGACGCCTGACCGTCCGCCCGGCACGCGGTTTGCTCCTTCATCAGTCTTTTGCCTGACGAAGGGGGACGCATTTGCCGATGACCACGCTGACATCACTGAGAGCTTTCGAAGGGATAGCGCCTGCCGACTGGGCGTTCGCTGCGGTTGCCATGGTGCTGAGCTATGGGATTCTGACGGGCGTGCTGCGTCTCGCGCTCGGACGCTTCGGGGCATTGTCGAGGCGTCTGCAATCGCAGGCGGCCGGGATGTTTGCCGAGGTGCTGGGCGCAACGCGGCATTTCGTGCTGCTCTTCGCGGCACTGCTCATCGGCCTGAAGATGCTGGACCTCGGCGACAAATGGGATACCGCTATCCTCCACGGCTGGACGGTGTTGTTCTGTCTGCAACTCGCGCTCTGGGTCAATCGCGCGGTGGGTGTCTGGTCCACGCGACGCATGCAGCATCGCGCGACGGTGCCTGACAACCCCGTCATCGTCACCATGACGGCATGGACGCTGCGCGTGCTCGCGTGGGCCGTGTTGCTGCTGGCCATGCTCGCGAACTTCGGTGTGAACATCACGGCCTTCGTAGCCAGTCTCGGGATCGGCGGTGTGGCCGTCGCGCTCGCGGTGCAGAACGTGCTGAGCGATCTGTTTGCGTCGCTCGCCATCGGGCTGGATAAGCCCTTCGAAGTCGGTGACTTCATCGTGTTTGGCGATGTGGCGGGGACCATCGAGCGGATCGGCCTCAAGACCACGCGCATCCGAAGCCTTAGCGGTGAGGAAATCGTGTGCGGCAACACCGAGTTGCTCAAGAACACGCTGCACAACTACAAACGCATGTCCGAGCGGCGCATCGTCTTCACGTTCAGCGTGACGTACCACACAGTGCCCGACAAGCTCGCCAGAGTGCCGACAATGGTCAGGCAGGCCGTGGAAGCCTCCGGCGAGACGCGCTTCGACCGCGCTCACTTCAAGCAATTCGGCGCGAGTTCGCTCGACTTCGAGGTCGTCTATTTTGTGCTCAGTCCAGACTACAACCTCTATATGGATTTGCAGCAGGGCATCAATCTGGCGCTGATGCGCGCGTTCCTGGAGGAGGACATTCGCTTCGCAATACCGGCTAGCGTCCAGTATTTCGCGCAGGCACCGGAACCGCCCGAGGTTGCGCCGACCACACACTAAAGGGCCTCGAAGCCGCATGCCTGCTGGCACGGAGATTGCGGCGTGGTAGGATCAAGCGCATCCACGTGATTCAGATCGTGGCTTCGATCCAATCCGGGCTCGCCGCGCGGCGGGAACATCAGGAGGCCAGTATGTCTGCAGAGCAGAAGACGTCGCATCGCGGGTTCACCATCATCACCGTTCTCGAACGCCTCTCGAAGGGTCGCGCGCGGCTCTCGGCGAAGGTGCTCGCCAGCGACGAAGATCACAAGCGGCGTCTTGGCGGAAAGAAACTGTTGCAGGCCAAGCGCTGGTTCGATCACTTTGCCGACGATCTGGCCGCCCCCGTCATCGCTGGCCTTAAACACACCATCGATCTTGAGCTAGCTGCCGCTGCAAAGGCGGCACCGAAGGCTGCCGCGAAGCCTGCAAAACCGGCTAAGCCGGTGAAGGCCGCCAAGGCAGAGAAGGTGGCAGAGAAGAGCGGACCAAAGTCGGCCAAACCGGCTAAGACAGCGAAGGCAGACACCTCGAAAGCCAAAGCGCCCGCAAAATCGGCCGTCGCAGCGAAGCCTGTGAATGGTGCCGCAACGGTGGCGAACGGTGTCGCGAAGCCGGTGGTCGGCGGGGTTGCGGCAGCGGCGCGTAAGCGTGTGGCGAAGGCGGCATCCAAAGCCCCCGCTCGTTAAATTCGCGCCGCACGCGCGGCGAAAGCGATACCGAAAACGGCGCATGCCTACGGGCGATGCGCCGTTTTTCATTGCATCGTTGAATCGCGGTTCTGTGCGGGCGGCGTTGAAATAGTCGAGGCGCCTTGCCGCGCGACCTCGACATCGCCGGACCATGATGTGACTTATCACGGGGTCCGAAATCTTTGCTGCACACGTCGCATATGTCCGATATTTCATGTGTTGCAATTGCACCACTTGCGTGCGAATTATGTCGCTAGCGTGTCAGAATGCACCCGCTTACAAACGACCCGCGGTGCTTTTCCTTCATATGGAAAGCACCGCGTGTCATTTGGTAAGTACTCCATTGCATATGCGGTTGCAGCATCCTCGTCGCACAGATCGAGGCAGCCGACATTGACAGTGGACACCCGCATCGGCGGGCAAAAAAATATAAGACCACTATCAAAGAGGATAAAGATGAAGCGCTTCCAACTCACGGCCCTGGCTGCTGCCAGTTTCGCCGTTGCCGCTCCGGCAATGGCCCAGAGCAGCACGAACGTCACGCTGTATGGTGTGATCGACGCGGGCGTTGCTTACGTCAACAACGTCGCCACCGGTCTGAACGCCAAGGGTGCACACAACTTCCAGGCCGTGAGCGGCATTGGTCAGGGTAACCGTTGGGGCCTGAAGGGCACGGAAGATCTGGGCAGCGGTCTGAAGGCCGTGTTCGTGCTGGAGAACGGCTTTAACCTGATGAACGGCACGATGCTGCAAAACAGCCGCATGTTCGGTCGTCAGGCGTATGTGGGTCTGCAAAGCGCACAGGCAGGCACGGTCTCGATCGGTCGTCAGTACGACTCCGTGGTCGACTTCGTGAGCCCGATCACGTCGGCCAAGCAGTGGGCCACGCAATATGGCGCGCACATCGGCGACATCGACAACCTGTACAACTCGTTCCGCGTCAGCAACTCGATCAAGTACACGAGCGCGAACTACAGTGGCTTCTCGTTCGGCGCTTTGTACGGCTTCAGCAACCAGCCGAATACCGGCGGCGGCACGGGCTTCTCGAACAACAATGCGTTTAGCATCGGCGCTGGCTACGCTAATGGTCCGCTGACAGCAGCCGTCGGCTACATGCATCTGTCCAGCCCGGGCACGACCAACGCCAACGGTGCGGTCTCGAACGATTATTCGAGCGCCACGGACATCTTCTACACGAGCGCCGTCGACAAGCACGACATCGCTGCTGCGGGTGTTTCGTACGCGATCCAGGCAGCAACGGTCGGCTTCGTGTACAGCTACGCCAAGGTGAACTACGTCAATCAGTCATCGATTCGCGTGAACACCTTCGAACTGAACGGCAAGTACCAGTTCACGCCGCGTCTGCTGGCGGGGCTGGCCTTCGTGTATAGCGATGGCAGCGTGAGTGGCGCGACGGCTCTGTCGGGCATCAGCAAGGGCACGAAGCCGCGCTGGTTCCAGGTCAACGCCGGCACGACCTACTCGTTCAGCAAGCGCACCGAGACGTACCTGAACGGCGTGTACCAACGCGCTACGGGTGACGCTGTTGTCGCCGCGATCGACAACGTGGGTGGCCCGACGGGCACCGGCGCGCAGTCGCAGATCGCCGTGATCGCAGGCGTGCGTCACAAGTTCTAAGCAGGTTTTGCTCCGATTCGGGCGGCGTTCTGCGCTGTACGGCAGAGCAAACCTGACTGGTGGGGGCGGGCGTCGGATGCCGTCTGCTGCCGGTGGCGGGCTCCTCCAGCGTGCTGGCGGAGCCCGCCGTACATGGCGGGACGTCAAAACGTGTGCATTTGGCGTCCATTCTGTGTATAATCACGACCTTGTCCAAATTATGGGCATTGCGGGAAGTGGCGCTCACTGACGAACGATGGGCATGCCGCTTCGCCATCAATCAACCGTTCAGCCAGTCTGGAAGGCGCGATACAAAGTATCGATTGCCAATCGGGAGATCGCAGAGGAGGTGAGTCGCGGTCCCGCCGGATGTGGTGTAGTGCAGTCCGTAGCAAGTCCGTTCGTCGCGCCTGGCAGGAGGAGTCTCCGGCAGGGCGGGGAATGGTGTCTTTGCGCGGTAAATCAAATTTACGGCTCTTCGGGGCCGATACATTATTCGAGATATTGCATGACCAAGATCGTTATCAAAGACGGTGAACCCGTTGAAGTTGCACTGCGTCGTTTCCGCCGCGCTATCGACGGCACGGGCCTGATCAAGGAAGTCAAGGCACGCGCTGCTTACGAAAAGCCGACGGCTGAACGCAAGCGCAAGAAGGCCGCTGCTGTGGCCCGTCTGCGTAAGCGTCTGCGCAGCCAGACCCTGAAGAAGAAGATGTACTAAGCACGCTGTTGCGCCGTTCAGGTGCAATGCAGTGCGAAGTCGAAAAACCCGCCACATGGCGGGTTTTTTTATGGGCGGGCGAAGCGAGCCGGTTTGCTACACTCCTGTGCATCGCAAATGGCCGCCTCGTGCCGCGAACATCCCTCATTCCCCACAAAAGCTGATGAAAACGTTGACCTTTGCCGCGCTCGACGCGCTGACCGAACAAGCCACGCAATCGCCCCGTGCGCGCATGAATCAGAACCTGCATGAGTCGCTCGACGATTCGATCCAGCGTCTGGCGATTGCGATGGAGCCGTCGACGTACATTCGTCCGCATCTGCATCACCATACGTGGGAGTTGCTGACGGCGCTGCGCGGTCGCTTTGTCGTGTTGACGTTCGACGCGGCCGGCGTCGTGATCGACCGCAAGGTGCTCGGCGAGGACACGAGCGTGATCGAAAGCCCGGTCAAGACACACCACACGGTGCTGTCGCTTGATCCGGGGGCGGTGATCTTCGAGGTGAAGCACGGCCCGTATCGTCCGTTCGTCGAAGCGGATTACGCTGACTGGTCGGCGCCGGCAGATACGCCGGAAGCCGCAGCGTTCATGGAGTGGGTCAAGACGGCGCAGATCGGCGACCGCTGGGCGGCTTAATGACCGGTGCGTCCCATGACGCTTGTTGACGGCCAGGCGACGTGGCGCGTACAGACGGCCCCGTCGCCCCGTTGACGAATTAGCGGGTCCAGCCCTGAAACTCCGTGGCCATCGCGAGAAGCGCTTTCGCAGCGGTGTCCACCGTGCCGGGCCAGTCTTTCGAGACGGGCGGCGGGCGGAAATCGTCCATGTCGGTGCGATGACTCAGGCGCTCCGGGCTGAAGTGCGTGTCGTAACGATCGTCATGACGCGCTGACGCTGAAAGTGCCGTTCGCGGCGCACCCAGATACCAAACCGGCACCCCGAGGCCTTCTGCCAGATGGGCGTGTCCGGCATCCAGTGCGATCACCAGATCGAGATTGTCGATGAGCGATGCTTCATCGGCCATATCGTCGCAGTCCGTTCGCCAGTCGATCCAGTCGACCGATTCCGGCGGCAATGCATCGGATACTCCGTCTCCCTCCCGACCCAGCGGCACCCAGGAAACCCCCGGCACGCGTACCAGCGGTGCCAGCGACGTCAGGCGCGGGGCGCCCAGTGACGTTTCCGTCAGTCCCACGCTGCCGAGCGCATCCAGCCCGGCAAACCCCACGCAAAAACCGTGTTGTGCTGCAGCAGCCAGCCGGTCGCGCCAATGCCGTGCGGGGACGGCGGCGACGCGCAGGAACGGACGTCCGGCGTGCGCATGTGCGGCTTGTGGGCCGAGCGTGCGCGCGAGCGAGGAGAGTGAGCAGCGCAGATCCCAGTCCGAGACGTCGCGGGGCACACGCGAAAGCACGACGACGCGCTCTCCCATCGACCATTCGACCAGACGCCGCGTGGTCGCCGGGCCGACAAAGCCGACCTTGCCGAAGCGTGCCGACGCGACTTCCAGATGCTTGAGTTGACTGATCAGATCGCTGTCGTGCTCGTTGGCGATGACCAAAAGATGTTGATGGAGCGTATCGCCTCCCCCGGTCCAGTTGGGCAGCGGGCAGTCCGGATGCGTGCTGAGCGCTGCCCCGACCTGGGCCCAGGCGTGAGCAATGGCGTCGGCGGCGCCGTCGGCGTTCGGTGTCGTAAGCGGGACGGCGCGCTGCGAAGGCTTCGTCATACGAATCCTGGCATCGAGAGAGGACAAGGAATAGCGGGATTGCGTGGTCGGGCGGCGAGCGCGGCGACGCAACACCTACGAAACACCAGGGTCGTGCTAATGAATGCTTAGGTATTGCTCAAGTAAAGGCTCGGCAAATGGCTTGGGTGACGCGCAAGCGATGGCTCAGGCAAAAACGGAGGCAGCAACTTAGGCACTTTGGGGGGAGGGCACGTGCGGAATGATAGTGGAGCGGAGATTGGCGGCTAGGCGGTTGCCTTTGCCGGCGGGGCCAATCCGTTTGCTGGACGGCAAAATATTTGAGGTTTGAAGCGGGTGGGGCCGGGTGGACATAAAACCATCCCTCAAACCTGCCATAGAGACAGGTCTGAGGGACGGCCAACCGCGCAAGGAAGATTACTTCTTCTTGCGCACGGCCTTCTTGGCCGGTGCGGGTGCGTCGTCGTCCTGGACGGTGAGTTGACCGCCCGTGCCGAGGCCGCCGGCGACGGTTTGTTGCTTGTAGTTCTTCACGGCGCGCACGACGTTGTTATACGAATCGGTGAACGCTGCCACGATGACCTTGCCTTCGGCGGTGTTCGAGTAGCCGCCGAGCGAGCCGCCGGCCGAGCTGCCGACGATACGGCCGAGGGCGCCGAAGTCCATAGCGGTGGCGCTGCCTTCAGCGGCGGCGATCTGAACGCTGGAGCGATTGTCGATGACGGTCAGCATGGTGCTGGCTTCTTTCGAGTTCATGCTGCCGGCAAGCGCGCCGATGGCTGCACCGATGCCACCGGGCAAAAGGCCGGCGATGCTGGCACCGGCACCGCCGGCGTTATTGTTCGTGAAGGTGATCGACGGGCTCAACGCGTAGTCGGCGGAGACCATCTTGCCCTTGCCGAAGTTCGACTTGTTGCGCAGTTCGCCGGACTCTTGCAGGGCGCGTTCGCCCATGATCGTGTTCATGCCGCGGCCGCGATCGACGATCACGAAGCAGTTCGACTGCTGGACGAGCAGCTTGAGCACCGGCACGGTCGAGCCGAGCTTGTACTGGCCGGTCAGCACGCCGTACCAGGGGGCGGAGGTGTCTTCGATGACCGCCATGGTGCCCAGCGGGCGATCGCACTTTTCAAGCGTTTGGTTAGCGTTTTCGGAGTTCGCGCCGCCGGCGGATCCGGTGGCGGCCGTTTTGGCGCTGCTGCTCCCCTGGTTCATGGTCGAGCAACCCGCCATGATGCCGGCTGCAAGCAGCAGGCCGGTGATTTTTACGAGATGGTGTGCCATTTTCCTAGTTCTTTAGAATGTTGTTCTGGAAGTTGGCGGCGCTGCCGCACCCGCTTTTGCAACGGATTTGGCCCAGTCGGTGACGCCGCCTAACGCCAGGAGTCCAAAAAAGCAGGAGTGAAATCGATTTACGGTAGGACTCCTATGCTGAAATGCTCCGTAAGAACATTCCGCGCCGCATGCTAGCACGGGCGTAAAGTGCGTATCCCCTATCAAAAATAGTGGGGATTACGAATGGATTAAGGCACTGCTTTCGTAGGTCTTAGGTAAGGATTAAGGGAAAACCACTAGATGATGCGTTGCGGGTGAGTGGTGGGCGCATCGGGGCATGATTTCGTATGGAATCATGACAATTCGATAGCTGAATTGGCGTCGGATGTTGCGAGCGAAATGGGTGAAAAAATGGCTCCGCACGGTAAATGTTGTGCGAGACAATGTGCAGCATTAACCGTAGTTCCACGACGCTAATAGACGAGGAGAGATATGGGTCACCTAAGCATCTGGCATTGGTTGATTGTGTTGCTGTTCTCGATATTTTTCCTGTATCCCTATGCGCGTATTATTCGCCGCGCCGGGTTCTCGCCCTGGTGGGTGCTGATCGCTTTTGTACCGCTTCTCAATTTCGTGATGATTTGGGTGTTTGCATTCGTCCAGTGGCCGGCGTTGGAAAAGAAGTCGAGCGCTCCGTACTGACGCCTGGCGTCGCAATCTTTGTGAAAGCAAAAAGCCCCGTCCGACAAACGCCGGACGGGGCTTTTTGCTAAATCTTATGAAACGCGGGACGCAAAATTGGTCCCCCCGACAGGAATCGAACCTGTATCTAGCGCTTAGGAGGCACTCGTTCTATCCATTGAACTACAGGGAGAGACTGGATGTTATCCAGCGGGACACAATGGCATCGTTCATGCGGGTACGACGCGAGGGCAAGAGTATAGCAAAATCGTTTCGAGCGAATGGCCCTAACCGCGCATTTCCATCCACCAAAACCCTCTACCGTTCGCACCTCAGGAATTTCCCGATAGAACAACCGGGATCGGCATTTGTTCCATTGACGCTACAAATTGGCCCTCCTAGAGTCGTCGCCATGATGACTCGTTCCCTCCTGCCTATGCTGACGTCCGCCCGTATGCGAGCGACGCATCGCGTGTTGCGCGAGTAACTCGCCGCCTCTCTGCGCGTCTGTGCGTTCACCGCATTTGTCACGTTCACCCTCTGTGACAAGTCGCACCCAACGCAACCGCGCTCACCCCATTCGCCCCATGCCGGACGACGCGCCACTCGTGAGCGCGCCGCGGCGTCGTGCGCCCTCGCGATTCGATACGTGACGCGAGCGAGTCCAAAGCAACACCGGATTCGCCGCCACGGTCGACGCACGGCGTCGTGGGGTGCTGTTTTCCTCAACAACCAGAAAGACGCCCAACCTCATGACGCACTCCACGCGCAAAACGTCAAAACTGCTGCCCTTCACCGGTGCCGCCAGTGTCGCTCTACTCCTCGCAAGCGTCGCCACACCCGCGCTCGCTCAGTCGAGCGTCACGCTCTACGGCCTCATCGAATCGGCCGTCGTCTCGCAAAACCACGCCAGCCCCACCGGCGGTCGCATCTACTCCGTCAATCAGGCCGGAGAAGGCTTCCTCTCCGCAAGCCGCTTTGGTCTGCAAGGCATCGAAGACCTCGGCAGCGGGATGAAAGCCCGCTTCGTGCTCGAGAACGGCTTCAACTCGCAAGCCGGCACCTTCGATCAGCAAGGACAACTCTTCGGACGTCAGGCGTTCGTCGCATTGCAAGGCGGATGGGGTGAACTCGCGTTCGGGCGTCAATACACCGGGGCCGTCGTCGCCATTTCGATGGTCGATCCGATCTTCATCGGCGCGCCGCCCACGAACTCGTGGCTCGTCTTCCTGACCGGTCAGCGCTACAACAACGCACTCACCTGGACGAAGAAATTCGGCCCGTTCGGCGTGAACCTGCAATACGCGTTCGGCGGCATCGCGGGGCAAGGCTCGGCGCGCTCGTCCGCATCGGGCGGCGTGTCGTGGGAGCAAAACGGCAACGTCTTCACCGGCCAGTTGCAGCAGACGCACGACTCGCAAAGCCGCACCGCCAAGACGTGGTCGCTCGGCGGAAAAGTCAGCTACGGCCAATGGAAGTTTCATGCGGACTACCTGCAAAGCCAGCGTGATCCGGGCTTCGACGTGACCAACGGCGGTGTCGACTATGCGTCGATCACCAACATGAGTACGGCCGCCACGCCAACGACCGTTGCCGCCATCGGTTCAGTGTTCTCCGCCGCACGACGCGATCAGTTCTTCACTCTCGGGGCGACCTATCTGCTCAGCCCGTCGTGGCAATTCATCGCCGCCTATATGTACAACAACACCACGGCGGTCAATTTCAGTGGCAAGCGCCAGACACTCTACGGCGTCATCGACTACTTCCTCTCGAAACGCACCGACGTCTACTTCGCCACCGCCTACGAGCGCGTCGACGGCGGCTGGGGTGGTCTGTTCGGCACCACGACCACCAACTGGACCGGCGGCAACGGGGTGAAGCTCAACGGCTTCGATAACCAGATGAGCTACTACATCGGTCTGCGTCACCGTTTCTAAGCGGTTAAAAAAGTTGCGGCGCAGCATCCCCAAAATGCTGCGCCGCAACCTTGAAACCCTTGCTGTACCTGCATTTGCAGGCGATCAAACAAATATCCCGAATCGCTTAGGTGTTTTCCCGATAGGACATTTTGTCTGTGCCTTTGTTCTATTGACCGGACATTATGACACTTCCAGAATCGCCGCATGGATACCCCACTTCCGCTTCCGAAATACCACCAGATCTACCTCGTGCTGCGCGAACAGTTGCAGGAGGGGCGCTTCGATCAGGACGGTGTGCCCGGCGAGCATCTGCTGGCCGATCAGTTCAGCGTCGCGCGCATCACGATCCGCAAAGCGATGGAAATGCTCGTGGCCGACGGCCTCGTCGTGCGTCGCCCGGGGCTCGGCACGTGGCCGCTGCATGCCGGTCAGCGCACCGGTGGTGGCAAAACCCCCGGCATTTCCCGGGAAAAGGCACACCTCACAGGCTTGCTCGAAAACATTGTCAACATGGGCCTGCGCACGAGTGTCGCTGTGCTCGAATCGTCGGTCGTCGGCGCGAGCGACGCGGTCGCCGATGCATTGACGCTCGCGCCCGGTGCCCCCGTCTACAAGAGCATTCGTGTGCGCAGCACGCAAGCCGGGCCACTGTCGTACATCACCACGCACGTGCCGCAGGACATCGCGCAAATCCGTCGCGAAGAACTCGAACGCAAACCGCTGCTGATGCTGCTCGAAGAGGCGGGCGTCGAGCTGGGTGGGGCGACGCAAACCATTTCCGCGCGCCTGGCAGATGCCGTCGTGGCGCGCCATCTCGACATTGCCGTCGGCTCCGCACTGCTCGCGGTCACGCGTCTCGTGCGCGACGTTGCCGACCGTCCGGTGCAACTGCTGCAAGGCCTATATCGCCCAGATCGCTACCAGTACCAGCTTCAACTCTCTCGCGTCGGCGACATCGACGCCAAGGTCTGGGTCAGCGAAGAACTGTCCGCCCAATTCCACTGAACACGTCCGGAGAATCTTTCATGAGTTCGCGTCGCACGTTCCTGCGCCAGTCCACCGCCATGGCCGCGCTCGCCGCTGCCTCCACCAGCACCCCGTGGCTCGCGCGTGCTGCAGGCAAGCCGGTCAAGATCGGCGTGCTTCACCCCGTCACCGGTGCGCTGGCCTATTCGGGACAGCAATGCCGTCTGGGCGCGCTGCTCGCCATCGACGACATCAACGCAGCAGGCGGCATTAAGTCGCTCGGCGGCGCACCCATCGAAGCCATGCTCGGCGACGCACAATCGCGCCCCGAAGCCGGTTCGGCCGAAGTTGAAAAGATGAACGAAGCCGGCGTGTCGGCGATCCTCGGTGCCTACGCCTCGGCCATCTGTCTGGCAACGACGCAAACCGCTGCGAAGTATGGCCTGCCGCATGTGGTGGACGTCGGTGTGGCCGACCAGATCGTCGAGCGCGGCCTGAGCAATACGTTCCGCTTCGGTCCCGGCTACCGCATGTGCTCGCTGCGCGCCGTCGATGACCTCGCCGCACTGAACAACGCCGCAGGCAAGCCTGCGAAGACCGTCATGATCGTGCACGAGGAGTCGCTTTTCGGCACTGGCACGGCGGCACTACTGCAAAAGGAATTGCCCGCACGAGGCTTCGAAATTAAGGAAGTCATCAAGCACGCGAACCCCACGCGCGACTTCAACAACATCGTGCTGCGCATGCGCTCGGTCAATCCGGATATCGTGATTCCGGCGAATTACTACAACGAATACGCGCTGCTGCTGCGCGCGATGAAGCAGCAGAAGGTGCGCCCGAAAGCGATCTACTCGGTGCTGGGCGGCGCGGCGTCGAGCTACAAATTCCTGAAAGAGTTCCCGGATATCGCCGACGGCATCATCGACTGCAATCACTGGTTCAACCCGAAAGACCCGCGCGTGGCGTCGCTCAAGAAGCGCGTGGAAGCGAAGGGCGCTTACTTCAGCTATGAAGTGTTCATGACTTACACGGCCATGATGCTGCTGGCCGACGCCATCGAGCGCGCCAAATCGGTCGACCGCGCAGCCATCACCGCAGCGCTCGCGTCGAGTACGTTCAAGGATCACATCATGCCGTACGGACCGACTAAGTTCGTAAACGGTCAGAACACGGGCGCGCAGCCGCTGCTCACGCAGGTCTCGGGCGGCGACATCAAGGTGATTCTGCCGGATAGCTATCGCCAGGTCGCACCGGTCTTCCCGCTCAAGGCCTGACGCAATGCTAGATCCGGTCATTCTGCTCTCAGCCGTGCTCAACGGGCTCACGACGGGCGCGGTCTACGCGCTGATCGCGCTCGGCCTGACGCTGGTCTACGGCGTGCTGCACATCATCAACTTCGCGCACGGCGCGGCGTTGATGGTGGCGCTCTACGCCGTCTGGCTGCTTCGCGAGAAGCTCGGCATCGACCCGTACGTCGCGCTGCCGTTCGTCACGCTGGGCATGTTTGCGCTCGGCTACGCACTGCAACGCGTGGTGATCGAACGCGCGAGTCACGGCAAGGACGAGAACATTCTGCTCGTCACGCTGGGACTGGCCATTGTGCTCGAGAACCTCGCACTGGTCGTGTTCAAGTCGGACACGCACACGATCGATACGCCGTACACGCTGGCCACCGTCGACATCGGTCCCGTCATGCTCGCGCTGCCCAAGCTGATCGCGTTCGGCGGGGCGCTGGCTGCTGCCGCCGTGCTCTTTTGGATCATGCGCTCGACAGATCTGGGACGCGCGATTCGCGCGGTCGCGAAGGAGAAGCACGGCGCGAAGCTCATGGGCATCGATGTGGAGCGCGTGTACGCGCTCTCGTTCGGCATCGGCATGGCCTGTGTAGGCGCTGCCGCGTGCTTCCTGTTGCCAACGTATTACGTCAATCCGCAGGTCGGCGGCGGTTTCGTACTGGTGGCGTTCACGATCGTCGTGCTCGGGGGCATGGGAAGTTTCGTCGGCGCGCTCTTGGGCGGTCTGCTCATCGGCGTGGTCGAATCGCTGGGTGGCCTGTGGCTGGGCGATTCGCTCGGCCAGATGGGCATCTTCGCCATCTTTATCGTCGTCGTGCTGCTGCGCCCGCAAGGGCTCTTCGGCGCGCGCGCCTGACGGAAGACGGCGGGAGAAAAAAATGAAAGATCTTCGGATGATCGTGTTGTTCGGTGTTGTGATGACCGCGTTGCTGTTCACGCTCCAGTCCGGTGTGTGGCTCTCGTTCCTGATGATGACGCTCTACACCGTGCTGCTTTCGCAGTCGTGGAACATTCTCGGCGGGTTCGGCGGGCAGTTGTCGTTCGGCCACGCGCTGTTCTTCGGCGTGGGTGCCTACGCGCAGGCGATCGCGCAATTGCAATGGGGCTGGAACCCGTGGCTCGCCGTGCCGTTCGCGATTGCTGCGGGCACTGTGGTCGCCGTGTTGCTCGGTGCTGTGACGTTCCGCTACGGACTGAAGGGTTCGTACTTCGCGCTCGTGACACTGGCGTTCGCCGAGGTGTTCCGCATTCTGGCGGTATCGCTGCCGTTCACCGGCGCGGGCGTCGGTCTGATGGTGCCGCTTCGCCAGAGTCTGGGCAATCTTCAGTTCGCCTCGCCGCGCGGCTACGCAGCGCTGCTGCTCGTGTTCGTGATGGCGGCATTGCTGGTCACCGCCTGGCTGCGTTATTCGCGCTTTGGTGCGTGGTTGCAGGCGGTGCGCGACAACGAGAACGCGGCGCGCGCCGTCGGCGTGAATCCGCTGCGTGTGAAGCTCGTTGCGATTGCGCTCTCGGGCGCGTTCATGAGTGCGGCGGGTATGTGCTACGTGCAGATGTTTCAGTACATCGATGCTGGCATCGCCTTCGGTTCGACGATTTCGGTCGAGGCGCTCGTCGGCGTCATCGTGGGCGGCATGGGCACGCTGTGGGGCCCGGTGTTCGGTGCAGCCGTGCTTTACACGCTGGGCGAGCTCACCCGCAATCTGTTCGGCGAGCTGCCCGGCCTGTCGATGGTGATCTATGGTGCCGTGCTGATTCTGATTGTCATGTTCCTGCCGCGTGGCATCACGGGCGCAGGGGCGTCGGTGCGCCGCATGCTGGGCATGGACTGGAAGACCCGTACCGCGCATGGTGCGCAGCCGACGACGTCGCGCGAGGAGAAGGCCCGTGTCTGAAGTTTTGTTGAGGGCCGATGGCCTGTCCATCACGTTTGGCGGTCTCAAGGCCGTGCAGGACGTCCATCTCGACGTAAAGGCCGGTACGCTCACGGCGCTCGTGGGCCCGAACGGCGCAGGCAAGACCACGCTCTTCGGTCTGCTCTCCGGCTTTCTCACGCCCACAGCCGGTCGCGTCGAATTTCAGGGACGCGACATCACTGGTCAGGCACCGTACGAAACGGCGCGTCAGGGGCTGACGCGCACGTTCCAGATCGTGCAGCCGTTCGGCGCGCAGACGGTGCGCGAGAACATCGCCGTCGGCGCGCATCTGCACCAGCGCGACCGTCGTGCCGCGTTGCGCGAGGCGGAGGAAGTCGCGCTACGCACCAATCTGCAAGCGCAGCTCGACAAGCCTGCGGCCGACCTGACCGTGTGCGGGCGCAAGCGTCTCGAACTGGCCCGTGCGCTCGCGACCCGACCTCGTCTGCTATTGCTCGACGAAGTGCTCGCGGGCCTGAATCCGAGCGAGATCGACGAAGTCATTCCGGTCGTACGCGAGATCGCGGACAGCGGTGTAACGGTGCTGATGATCGAGCACGTGATGCGCGCCGTCATGAGTCTGGCCGAACACGTGTGGGTGCTGGCGCAGGGTAAGTTGATCGCGGCAGGCACGCCGCGCGAAGTGACGTCCGACCCGGCTGTGATCGAAGCCTATCTGGGGCACGGCACCGCCGCGCGGCTCGCCGCACAGTCGGGCGCGCCGATGACGATGGGAGGCGTGCAATGAGCCATCTTCTCGAAGTCGAGGGCTTGCATACCGGCTATGGCCGCGTGGAAGTGCTGCGTGGCGTCGATCTGACGGTCGGCGCGGGGGAGATCGTGGTGCTCCTCGGCAGCAACGGCGCGGGCAAGTCCACGCTGAACAACACGCTCTCCGGCATCAATCCAGTGTGGTCGGGACGCGTGCGCTTCGACGGTCACGATCTCACCGGCCGCCATTACCGCGATGTCGTCAAAGCCGGGCTGATTCAAGTGCCGGAAGGGCGTCGCATTTTCCCGAACCTTAGCGTGCGGGAAAACCTGGCACTGGGCGCGTTCGCCCGTGGGCGTGCGTCGCGCGAGCAAAGGCTTGAGCGCATGCTCGATCTGTTTCCGCGACTTCGCGAGCGCATCGATCAGGCGGCGGGGACGATGTCCGGTGGCGAGCAGCAGATGCTCGCGATCGGACGCGGTCTGATGGCCGAACCCCGTCTGTTGATCCTCGATGAGCCGTCGCTCGGTCTCTCGCCGCTCATGGTGGAAGAGCTGTTTTCGCTGATCTCGCGTCTGCAACGCGAAGGCCTGTCGATCCTGCTGGTGGAGCAGAACGTCGGGCAGTCGCTGGAGACCGGTCAGCGCGGCTATGTCCTCGAAAACGGTGCGATCCGCCATCGCGGCACCTGCGCAGAATTGCTCGCCAGCAGCGATTTGCGCCGGGCCTACCTCGGAATGTAAGGGAATGACTGTGCCTCAAACTCTGACGCAAAAGCTGCTGGCATCGGCGTGTGGCCGTGACGAAGTCGCCGTGGGCGAGATCGTCACCTGCGGCGTCGACCTCGCCATGTTTCACGATTCCAGCGGTCCCCGCCGCTTGCAGCCGATGCTCGAATCGCTCGGCGCGCAACTGTGGGACAAGTCCAAAGTCGTGCTCGTGATCGATCACTACGTGCCGGAAACCGACGACGAATCGCGCCGTATCGTGCGCATCGCCCGCGACTGGGCGAGTGCGCAACAACTGCCCAATGTCTACGACTCCGTCGGCATCTGTCACGTGGTTGTACCCGAACACGGTCATCTGCGCCCGGGCATGTTCTGCGTCGGCGGCGATTCGCATTCGCCCACGGGCGGTGCGTTTGGCGCGTACATGTTCGGCATCGGCAGCACGGAAATGCTGGGCGTGGCGGTGTCCGGTGAAATCTGGGTGAAGGTGCCCGACACGATTCAGATGCGCTGGGACGGCAAGCTTGCCGACGGTGTGACCGCCAAGGACATGATGCTGCACATGATCGGTCGCTTCGGCATGAACGGCGGACGTTATCAGGCCATCGAATTCTGCGGCGAAGCCGTGCGCGCCCTGTCGATGCAGGAGCGCATGACGCTCTCGAACATGAGCGCCGAACTCGGCTCGCAAGTCGGCCTGATCGCACCGGACACCACGACCGTCGACTATCTGCGCGCGGTGGGCGTGACCGACCCCATCGACATCGACCGCTGGCAGAGCGATGCCGGTGCACATGCCGAAGTGCACACCTTCGACGCGAGCATGCTCGCCCCGCAGGTCGCCGCACCGCACAGCCCGGCCAACACGCGCGCCATCGACGAATTTGCCGATGTGAGGGTGGACGTCGCCTATCTCGGCGCATGCACCGGTGCGAAGCTCGAAGACCTGCGCGCAGCGGCGCGTGTGCTCAAGGGACGCCGCGTCGCCGACGGTATGCGCTTCGTCGTGGCCCCGGCCTCGGCGCGTGATCAGGCGCAGGCCGCGCGTGAGGGCGTGATGGACGCGCTGGTCGAGGCTGGTGCGCAAGTCCTCGCCAACACCTGCGGCGCATGTGCGGGCTACGGCGGCTCGATCCCCGAAGGGGCCACGGTGCTGTCGAGCACCGCACGCAATTTCCGCGGACGCATGGGGGCAGAGACGGCGCAGGTCTACCTCGGTTCGCCATACGCCGTGGCTGCGGCCGCACTTACCGGGCGTATCGCCGACCCGCGCGGACTGCTCGCCTGAGCGCCCGACCGACTCATCGACGATTCCTCGACTTCATCACTTCTGACATGACAATGCCAACGTCTTCTTCCGGCCGAGCGTGGCGCGTCGGTGCCGACATCGACACCGACGCGCTCGCACCCGGTGCCTACATGAAGTTCGGCATCGACGAAATCGCCCGCCATTGCCTGCATCGCGTGCGTCCCGAGTTCGCGGCCGATGTCCGCCCGGGCGACGTCCTCGTCGCCGGCCCCAACTTCGGCATCGGGTCGTCGCGCGAACAGGCGGCTGCCGCGCTCGTGCATCTCGGCGTGCGCGCGGTGATCGCGCCGTCGTTCAACGGCCTCTATTTTCGCAATGCCTTCAACGTGGGGCTGCTGCTGCTGACCTGTGCCGATGCACAGCGCATTGCCGAGGGCGAAGCCCTCACGCTCGCGCCGCGCGACGGTTACGTCGAACTGGCCGATGGCAGTCGGCTGACCTGCGAGACCGTACCGGGGTTCCTCCTCGACATGGTCGACGCCGGTGGCCTGCTCAATTTGCTCAAGCAGCGCAGTACGGCATCCCCATCGACATCTCACGGAGTTTCTTCATGCTAGATCCCGTCACGCTGGCGGTCCTGAAAGGCCGGCTGGAGCAGATCGCCGACGAAATGGACGCGACGCTCTACCGTAGCGCCTTCAACCCGATCATTGCCGAGGCGCACGACGCCTGCCACGGCATCTACGACGCCACCACGGGCGCGACCCTTGTGCAAGGCAAGTCGGGCCTGCCCGTGTTTGTCGGCGCGATGGCGTTCGCGGTGCAGGCGGCCGCCCGCGCAGCTTCCGAGCGCGGCGGCATGGTCGAGGGCGACGTGTGGCTGTTCAACGACCCATACGAAGGCGGCACGCACGCCAACGATTTCAAGCTCGTGCGTCCGGTGTTCCGTAACGGCAAGCTGTACTGTTTCCTTGCCTCGGCCGCGCACTGGCACGACGTGGGCGGAGCGGTGCCTGGCAACTACAACCCGGCCGCGACCGAATGCTGGCAGGAGGCCGTGCAGATCCCGCCGGTGCGCATCGTGCGACGCGGCGAACTCGATCTCGACGTGCTCGCGATCCTCAAGGCCAACACGCGTCTGCCCGACAGCTTGTGGGGCGATCTGAACGGTCAACTGGCCGCGCTCGAACTCGGCGCACGCCGTCTGTCGGACCTGCTCGACGAGTACGGCGACGGCACAGTGCAGGACGCGCTCGGCCAGTTGCGCGAGCGTGCCGTCAAGCTGATGCGCACCCACGTGGCGGCGCTGCCCCATGGCGAGTACATCTATCAGGACACGCTGGATAACGACGGTGTGCGCGACGAGCCACTCACGATTGCGCTGCGCATGCGCGTCGAAGGCGACCTGCTCACGCTCGATTTCACCGGCACGTCCCCCGCGTGCATGGGACCGGTCAATATTTCGCGCGCCACGGCCATCGCGGCTTGCTATGTCGCGCTCAAGCACCTGTTCCCGGATGTCCCGGCCAACGCCGGTGTGCTCGACGCGGTGCGCTTCGAACTGCCCGAGGGGCTGTTGATTTCGGCGCAACGTCCGCGTCCGGTCGGCGGTTACACCGAGACCATTCTGCGCATGATCGACGTGATCTTCTGCGCGATGGCGAAGGCTGCGCCCGAGCGCGCGATGGGGCAGGCGTACGGCACGATCAACGCGTTGTCGATTGCCGGGTATCGCACCGACGAAGCGCGACGTGGCCAGCGCTGGGTGATGTTCAGCTTCTTCGGCGGTGGTCACGGCGGGCATATCGACGGCGATGGGCTTTCGCACGGTAACGCGCCGATCTCGACGGCGACGATTCCGCCGGTCGAGATTCTCGAAGCAGCCTATCCGGTGCGCTTTACGCAGTGGGCGCTGCGCCCCGATTCGGCGGGCGACGGCGCGCATCGCGGCGGTCTGGGTGCCATCTACGAAATCGAGTTACTCGAAGACAGCGCGGAAGCGTTCGTGTTCGGCGAGCGCGGCCGTTCTGCGCCGCAAGGGATTGCGGGCGGTGCGGCATCGGTGCCGAACGTCTTTCGTTACCAGAATGAAGGGCAATGGCACACGCCGCCAATGGCCTCGAAGATGCTCGGCATCAAGCTGAAGAAGGGTGAGCGGGTACGACTGGAGACGCCGGGCGGTGGGGGATATGGGGTGCCGGCGCAGCGCGACGAAGCGGCCCGTGCGCACGACCGTGAGATGGGCTACGTGACGACACAAGCCACCGTGAGCGGTGAGCGCGGCGTGACCGAGAAGGAGCAACAAGCATGAGCGAAGCAGCAACGATTGTCGGGGTCGACGTTGGCGGCACTTTCACCGACTTGTTCGTCCTCGACGAAGCCGCCGGTGTGGCGCGCATCGTCAAGGTGCCCTCCACACGCGGCGAAGAAGCGCGCGGCTTTATGAACGGGATCGAGCGTGTCGACACACAAGGGCGCGGGGCTGCGGCCATCGCGACCATCGTTCACGGCACGACCGTCGGCACGAACGCGCTGCTCGAGCGCAAGGTGGCGCGCACCGGGATCATCACCACAACGGGCTTTCGCGACGTGCTGGAAATGCGCCGCCGCGACCGTCCCGCCACTTGGGGGCTGCGTGGCAACTTCACACCGATCGTGCCGCGCAATCTGCGCCTTGAAGTCGACGAGCGCGTGCTGGCAGATGGCACTGTGCACACCGATGTCGACATCGCGCAGGTCGAAGCAGCGGCACGCGCCTTGCTCGAAGCGGGCTGCGACGCCGTGTGTGTCTTCTTCGTCAACGCCTACGCCAATCCCGTCAATGAACAACGCGCGGTCGCGGCGGTGCGGGCGCTCTGGCCGAACAGCAACGTGACGGCGGCCACCGAAGTGCTGCCGGAAATTCGCGAGTTCGAGCGCTGCTCGACGGCCACGCTGAACGCTTCGCTGCAACCCGTGGTGGGCAGCTATCTGACGCGCCTCGAGAGCGACCTGAAGGCGCGTGGCTTTGGCGGAGAGTTGCTCGTCGTGCAAAGCAACGGCGGCATCATGTCGCGCCAGACCGCGTGCGACGTGCCTGTGCGTACGGCGCTCTCCGGTCCGGCAGCAGGTGTGATCGCGTGTGCGGCCATTGCGCGTTCGGCGGGCTTCGCTAACGTGGTGACGGGGGACATGGGCGGCACGTCGTTCGACGTCTCGCTGGTCGCGAACGGTGAGGCCTCGCTCGCGGCGCAGACGTCGATCGAATTCGGGATGGTGGTGCGCTCGCCGATGATCCAGATCGAGACCATCGGCGCGGGCGGCGGCTCGATTGCCTCAGTCGACGCGGGCGGGCTGTTGCAGGTCGGTCCGGAGTCGGCAGGCAGCGTGCCGGGACCGGCGTGCTACGGGCGCGGCAATACACGCCCGACCGTGACCGATGCCAACGTGCTGCTCGGCCGGATTGCGGCGGATCGTCCGCTGGGTGGCGGATTGCTCGCCAAGCTCGACGGCAACCTCGCCTTGCACGCCATTGATGCGCACGTGGCCAAGCCGCTGGGCCTCGATGCTTATGCCGCGGCAGAAGCGATTCTGACGGTGGCCAACGCCAAGATGGCGGGCGCAATTCGTCTGGTGTCCATCGAACGCGGGCACGATCCGCGTCAGTTCGCTTACATGCCGTTCGGTGGCGGGGGCGCGCTTCACGTCTGCGCGATGATGCGCGAAGTCGGTACGACCACCGGCATCGTGCCGCGTTATCCGGGTGTGACGTCTGCGCTCGGGTGCGTGATCGCGGACATGCGTCACGACAGCGTGCAGACACTCAATCAGCCGCTCGCCGCGCTCGATACGGACGATCTCGCCGAGCGTGTGGATGGGCTGGCGCAAGCGTGCCAGGCGCGTCTGGATTCGGCCGGTGTGCGCTTCGAATCGGTGCGTGAAATCATCGAACTCGACATGCTCTATGTGGGGCAGAGCCACACAGTGCGTGTGCCGGTGGCGCGCGAACGACTGGATCGGGACGGCATTGCCGCAGCCTTCGAGACCGCCTATCGCGACGCCTTCGGCCGCGCGCTCGACGGCATTCCGGTGCGCATCATGAACCTGCGTTACGCGCGCATCGGTGTGCGTCCGAAGTTCGATCTGGCGGTGCTCGCACCGCAGGCGAACGCGATGCCCGAGCCGCTCGGCAGCCAGCGCGTGTATCACGCCGGACAGTGGTGGGATGCCGTGCGGTATGCGCGTCTCGATCTGCCGGTGGATGCGAGCGTCGCCGGTCCGGCAATCCTCGAACAGTCAGACACGACGATCTGGCTCGAACCGGGATTCTCCGGGCGCGTCGATGCGCTGGGCAACCTGCTCATCACGCGCGACGCCTGATGCCCTCGACAGGAGTCATGACATGAGTCAAACCTCTTTGCTCGACCCGGCGCGCACGGCACTCGTCATCGTCGATCTGCAAAACGACTTCATCACGCCCGGCGGTGCGTACGACCGGGGTGGTGCCGCAACCCCCGAAGCGCAGGCATTGCCCGCGCGCGTCGCGCCCATCGCGCAATCGCTCAAAGCCGCTGGCGGTTTTGTCGCGGCAAGCCAGTTCACGTTGTGGCCGGACGCGAGCGGCGAGCCGATGATTTCACCGCATCTGAAGCAATTGCGGCCGTTCCTGCGCCGTGGCGATTTCGTCGCGGGAACGGATGGTCATGCCACAGTGGCGTCGCTGGCGAAGCACGTCGACGTGTCGGTCTGGAAGGTGGCTTACTCCGCCTTCTTCAACACGCAACTGGACTGGGTGCTGCGACGTGCAGGTATCGAGGCGGTGGCAGTGTGCGGCATCGTGACCAACGGTGGCGTGGCGAGTACGGCGCGCGATGCGCACATGCGCGACTACCGTGTGCTGGTGCTCTCCGACGGATGTGCGGCACCCACGGTCGCGGCGCACGACGCCGCGCTGGCGGACCTTCGCACCGTTGGCGAGATCGTGACCTGCGAGGCCTTTGCGGGCCGCATCGCGTCATGAGCGGTCCTACGACACCGGTCGTTCGTCAGGGCCTGCCGCCGGTGGACGATCTGCCGCAGATCCGCGTGGTGATCGTGGGGGCGGGCGCGTGCGGCCTGACCGCCGCGCTGGTGCTGCAAGACGCTGGCATCGACTGTGTCCTGCTTGAACGTGACGCCATTCCCAGCGGCTCGACCGCCTTGTCGTCGGGGTTCATTCCGGCGGCGGGCAGCGCGGTGCAGCGCGCGGTTGGCATCGACGACAGCGCGAAGCAGTTCGCCGCCGACATCATGGCGAAGACGCAGAGCACAGCGGCGGCGCATCTGGTGCGGGCGTATTCGGAGGCGTCCGGTCCGGCGATGGATGCGCTTGCGCGCCACGGGCTGACGTTCGACATTCTCGATGGCTTCCTTTACCCCGGACACAGCGTGCGGCGCATGCACAGCCTGCCGGAGCGGACCGGTACGGCGTTAATGGCTGCGCTTGAGCGCGCCGTGCAGGCGACGGACGCCCACGTCATGACGAAGACGCTGGTGCGCGAGCTGTGGGTGGATGCGTCGGGCAAGGTGCAGGCGGTCGGCTGCGTGCGCCCGGACGGCGCGATGGAGTACCTTGGGTGCGACATGCTGCTGCTCGCCTGCAACGGCTTCGGCGGCAATGCCGGGTTGCGCACCGAACTGCTGCCCGAGATGGCACACGCCGTGTACGGCGGGCATGAAGGCAACGACGGCAGCGCCTTGCTCTGGGGCAGGGCGCTGGGCGTGGCAACGGCCGATCTGGGCGGCTATCAGGGACACGGCTCGTGGGCGAGTCCGCACGGCATGCTGATCTCGTGGGCCGTCATCATGGATGGCGGGGTGCAGATCAACCGGGAAGGTCAACGTTTTCATGACGAAACGCACGGCTACTCGGAAGCGGCTGTGCACGTGCTCGCACAAACGGATGGCATTGCCTGGAATGTGTTCGACGCGCAGACGCTCGCGCTGGCGCGTACGTTTCCCGACTTTCAGGAAGCCGAAGCCGCCGGTGCGCTCAAGACCTGTGCCGACATCGACGCGCTTGCCGGTGTCATCGGCTGCGACGTGGCGGCACTGCGCGAAACGCTGGACGGCGTCGCGCCGGGCGTCAACGCCACCGATGGCCGCCGGTTCACGCGCTCGCTCGTCGCGCCGTACTACGCAATCCGGGTCACGGGCGCGCTGTTCCACACGCAGGGCGGACTCGATATCGACGCCGCCTGCCGAGTGCTGCGTCCCGATGGATCGCCGATGCCCAACATGCTCGCCGCTGGCGGTGCCGCGCGTGGCGTGTCGGGCAATGCTGTATGGGGCTATCTGTCCGGCAACGGGCTGCTCTCGGCTGTCGCGGGTGGCTACATCGCGGCGAATACGGTGATTGGCTCACTCGCCGCCATCACGAACACTCAGGAGATTTCCTCATGACGGCTTTGTCGTCTGTCCAACGTTCGCTCCGGCAGCGCCTCTCGCAAGGCGTGCTGCTGGCGCCCGGCGTCTACGACGCATTGTCGGCCCTCATCGCCGCACAGTCCGGTTTCGACGCCTTGTATCTCTCGGGGGCATCGATTGCCTATACGCGGCTTGGCCGCTCCGACATCGGTCTGACCACGTTCCCGGAAGTCGAAGACGCGGTCGCGCGGATCGCCGAGCGCGTGTCGGTGCCAGTGATCGTCGATGCCGATACCGGCTTCGGTAACGCGCTCAACGTCAAACGCACCGTGCGTGGCTTCGAGCGTGCGGGTGCGGCCATGATCCAACTGGAGGATCAGACGTTTCCGAAACGTTGCGGCCATCTCGATGGCAAGGGCGTGGTGCCTGCTCAGGAAATGGCGGGCAAGGTGCGGGCGGCCGTCGATGCACGGCACGACGCCGAGACGCTGATCCTCGCGCGCACCGATGCGATTGCCGTCGAAGGACTCGACGCCGCACTGGACCGCGCGGAGCTATATCTCGAAGCCGGGGCCGACGCGCTCTTCATCGAAGCACTGCGTACGACCGAGCAGATGACAGCCGCATGCGAGCGCTTTGCCCATCGCGTGCCATTGCTGGCGAACATGGTCGAAGGCGGCAAGACGCCCGTGCAAAGCGCGCAGGCACTCGCGGATATCGGCTTTCGCATCGTCATCTTCCCCGGTGGTACGGCGCGCGCGGTGGCGCATACGTTGCAGGGCTATTACGCCAACCTGCACGCGCACGGTACGACGGCGGCATGGCGCGAACAGATGCTCGATTTCGACGGTCTGAACGCGGTGATCGGTACGCCTGAACTGCTGGCCGAGGGCAAGCAGTACGAGTGATTCGTGGTGCGAGGGAAAGAATAGGGACGTCTACGATGACCGTGTGACGTCCGTCAGGGTCTCGGCGTGGAACGTGGGTAGCGCCGGAACACGGGGCCTGTCGCGATGAGATTCGCGACAGGCCCCTTTTGCATCAGGCACACTGTTCCGATGGCGCATCACTCGGCGTGGCCTCAGACGATGTCGTCGAACGCAACACACGCGCGATCAGCCCGCCCGCGATGCCACCCGCTATCGGCACCAGCCAGAACATCCACAATTGTTCGATGGCCCATCCGCCCTGGAACAGCGCAACGGCGGTGCTTCGCGCCGGATTCACCGAAGTGTTCGTCACCGGGATCGAGATCAGATGGATCAACGTCAGCGTCAGCCCTATAGCGATCGGCGCGACGGTACTCAAGGCGGGGCGAGAAACGATGGTGTTGATGATGACGACGAAGATCGCCGTGAGGACGAACTCGATCACCAGACCAGCGAATAGCGAGTAACCGCCAGGTGAATGCGCGCCGTAGCCATTCGATGCGAAGCCTGATGCTTGCGCAGAGAATCCCGTCAGGCCGCTGGCAACGAGATACAGCACCGCTGCCCCCAGGATGCCTCCGATAACCTGCGCAACAACATAGGGCGCAACGTCCTTGCGGGGAAACAAGCCGCCCGCGAACTGCCCGATCGTGACGGCGGGATTGAAGTGCCCGCCCGAGATGTGCCCCACGGCGTAGGCCATCGTCAGCACGCTCAGGCCGAACGCGAGCGCGACACCTGTGAAACCAATCCCCAACTCGGGAAATGCCGCGGCCAGCACGGCACTGCCACATCCGCCGAAAACCAGCCAGAACGTTCCCAATCCTTCTGCCAACATGCGTCTGAACATCTTGCTCTCCCATGACTCGCCAATGACTCTCGCCTTCCCCGCGATGCCGACGTCACGAGGCAGACTTCGTCGTTGGAAGCGCGCGCTCGGAGACCATCATGGCGTGCGGGGGCAGGCACTGTATAGGGTAGTCACAACGCAGGTAACGGCGGCTAAATTGACTGAAGTTTGGGATTGGTCCTTGTCGTGGGTGCTGAAAACGGCCTCACACCACGCCATCGGTACGCAGGCTGGCGATCTTCACGTCGTCAAAGCCGAGCCGCTCGCGCAGGATCTCGTCGCTATGCTGGCCGAGCGTTGGCGGGGCGGTGCGCGCGAGCGGCGGTGTTTCGCTCATCTTCATGGGACTCGCGACCAGTCGCGACACACCCCCCGAGGCATGCGGCAACGCGACTTCCATGCCGCGCGCCTTGACCTGCGGGTGCGCGAAGACTTCGGGCAGCGTATTGATCGGACCACACGGCACACCGGACGCTTCGAGCTTGTCGATCCAGACGTCCTTGCCGAACTTGCGCACCATTTGCGCGAGCAGCGGCACCAGCGTCTCGCGGTGACGGACCCGCGACGGGTTGGTGGCGAAGCGCTCATCGTCGGCCAGCGCTGACTCGCCACCGGCTTCCACGAACTTGCGGAATTGTCCGTCGTTGCCGACAGCGACGATGATCCAGCCGTCATCGCTCGTCTGGAAAGTCTGATACGGCACGATGTTCGGATGCGCGTTACCCCAGCGCACCGGCGCTTTGTCGCTGGCCAGATAGTTGGTGTTCATGTTCGCGAGCATGGCGACCTGTGTGTCGAGCAGCGCCATGTCGATGTACTGACCCACGCCGGTGCGGTCGCGGTGGGTGAGGGCAGCCATAATCGCCAGACTCGCGTACATGCCCGTCATCAGATCGGCAATCGCTACACCGGCCTTTTGCGGGCCACCGCCGGGCAGCGCGTCGCGCTCGCCGGTGATGCTCATGAAGCCCCCGATGCCCTGCACGATGAAGTCGTAACCCGCACGCGAGGCGTACGGGCCATCCTGCCCGAAGCCCGTGACCGAGCAGTAGACAAGATCCGGCCTGACCGCTTTGAGTGAGGCGTAATCGAGACCGTACTTCGCCAGTTGCCCGACCTTGTAGTTCTCGACGACGACGTCGCTCTGCGCAGCCAGCGCCTTCACGATGGCCTGTCCTTCCGGACGGGAGATGTCGAGCGTGAGCGAGCGCTTGTTGCGGTTGGCCGCCAGGTAATAGGCGGCTTCAGTCGTGTCGTGGCCATCGGCGTCGCGCTGGTAGGGCGGGCCCCAACTGCGGGTGTCGTCGCCCACACCGGGACGCTCCACCTTGATCACGTCTGCTCCCAGATCGGCCAGATTCTGCGTGGCCCACGGACCGGCCAGCACACGCGAAAGGTCCAATACCCGGATATGACTCAGCGCGCCCATCGTTCGCTATCTCCTTGTGCTTCGATTTGTCTTCGTTCGTCCGATGCCCGGTTTGAGCGACGTCAATTCGTTGACTATCGTTGGCCCGAACGTGTTGCGGAACGTTGTTTTGCAATGCGGAACTTGTGAGTGAGAGTCTACGGTGCGTGCGCGGTGGCTGACCAGCGCCGTTTCGCACTGCGGTTAGCGGCGGGACGCTGTGGAGAGGTCGATTTCCCGTATAATCAAAAGTTTGCAAAATACCCCGCCAGGCTTAGCCTGCCCGGTCCCCACGCTCCCACGCAGCCTATGAAAGTCGCAGACATTCGGGAAAAATTCCTAAACTTCTTCGAGTCGAAGGGGCACACCATCGTGCGCTCGTCGAGCCTCGTGCCGTCCAATGACCCCACGCTGCTGTTCACGAACTCCGGCATGGTGCAGTTCAAGGACGTCTTCCTCGGACTCGAATCGCGCCCGTACACGCGCGCGACCACGGCCCAGCGCAGCGTGCGCGCCGGCGGTAAGCACAACGACCTCGAGAACGTGGGCTACACCGCCCGTCACCATACGTTCTTCGAAATGCTGGGCAACTTCTCGTTCGGCGATTACTTCAAGCGCGAAGCGATTCAGTACGCGTGGGAATTGCTGACGACTGTCTACAAGCTCCCGAAGGAAAAGCTCTGGGTCACCGTCTACAAGGAAGACGACGAGGCCTACGACATCTGGGCGAAGGAAGTGGGCGTGCCGGCCGAGCGCATCATCCGCATCGGCGACAACAAGGGCGCGCGTTACGCCTCGGACAACTTCTGGCAGATGGCCGATACCGGTCCGTGCGGCCCGTGCTCGGAAATCTTCTTCGACCACGGTGAAGACGTGTGGGGCGGCCCGCCGGGATCGCCGGAAGAAGACGGCGACCGCTACATCGAAATCTGGAACCTCGTGTTCATGCAGTTCAACCGCGGCGAGCAGGGCAATATGACGCCGCTGCCCAAGCCGTGCGTTGACACTGGCATGGGGCTGGAACGTATCGCGGCCGTGCTGCAACACGTTCACAGCAATTACGAGATCGACCTGTTCCAGCACCTGATCAAGGCCGCGGGCCGTGAGACGGGCGTGAGCGATCTGAGCGCGAACTCGCTCAAGGTGATTGCCGATCACATCCGCGCGTGCTCGTTCCTGATCGTTGACGGCGTGATTCCGGGCAACGAAGGCCGCGGCTACGTGCTGCGTCGTATCATCCGCCGCGCCATTCGTCACGGTTACAAGCTCGGCTGCAAGAAGCCGTTCTTCTACAAGCTCGTACCGGATCTGGTCGCGGAAATGGGCGTCGCCTATCCGGAACTCGCACAGGCGCAGCAACGCGTGACCGACGTGCTCAAGCAGGAAGAAGAGCGTTTCGGCGAGACCATCGAGAACGGCATGGAAATTCTCGAAGGTGCGCTGGCCGATTTGGCCAAGAAGGGTGTGACCACGCTCGACGGCGAACTGGCATTCAAACTGCACGACACCTACGGCTTCCCGCTCGATCTGACGGCGGACGTTTGCCGCGAACGCAGCATCACGGTGGACGAAGCGGGCTTCGACGCCGCGATGGCGCGTCAACGCGAGCAGGCGCGCGCCGCAGGTAAGTTCAAGATGGCGACGGCGCTCGAATACACGGGCGACAAGACGCGCTTCGAAGGCTACGACAAGCTCGCACTCGAAGGCGCGAAGGTCACGGCCCTGTATGTTGACGGCACCAGCGTGGGCAAGATGACCGCCGGTCAGCAAGGCATCGTGGTGCTCGACACCACGCCGTTCTACGCCGAGTCGGGCGGTCAGGTGGGCGATCAGGGTCTGATCGTCGCCGGGGCTGCGCGTTTCGGCGTGTCGGACACGCAGAAGATTCAGGCCGACGTGTTCGGTCACTACGGTTCGCTGGAATCGGGTGAACTGAAGGTCGGCGAAGCGGTGACGGCGCAGGTCGATGCCGTGCGTCGCGCGCGCACCGTGCGCAACCACTCGGCGACTCACCTGATGCACAAGGCCTTGCGTGAAGTGCTGGGCGGCCATGTGCAGCAGAAGGGCTCGCTTGTCGACGCCGACAAGACCCGTTTCGACTTCGCACATAACGCTGCGATGACGGCCGACGAAATTCGTCGTGTGGAGGACATCGTGAACGCCGAAGTGCTGGCGAACGCGCCGACGCAAGCTGCCCTGATGTCGTTCGACGACGCGGTCAAGGGCGGCGCAATGGCGCTGTTCGGCGAGAAGTACGGCGACGAAGTGCGCGTGTTCGACATCGGGACGTCGCGCGAGTTGTGCGGCGGTACGCACGTTTCGCGCACGGGCGATATCGGCCTGTTCAAGATCGTGATGGAAGGTGGCGTGGCCGCCGGTATCCGTCGCGTGGAAGCGATCACCGGCGATAACTCGGTGCGTTTCGTCCAGAAGCTCGACGACCAGATCAACGAAGCGGCTGCCGCGCTCAAGACGCAACCCGCAGAGCTGAGCCCGCGTATCGCGCAGGTGCAGGAGCAGGTCAAGTCGCTGGAGAAGGAACTGGCGGCGCTCAAGTCGAAGCTCGCATCCAGCCAGGGCGATGAACTGGTCGAGAAGGCCGTCGACGTGAATGGTCTGAAGGTGCTGGCCGCGCAACTCGAAGGCGCCGACGCCAAGACGCTGCGCGAGACGATGGACAAGCTCAAGGACAAGCTGAAGAGCGCGGCCATCGTGCTGGCCGCCGTCGAAGGCGGCAAGGTCACGCTGATCGCTGGTGTGACGGCGGACGCTACGGCGAAGGTCAAGGCGGGCGAACTCGTCAACTTCGTCGCACAGCAGGTCGGCGGCAAGGGCGGCGGTCGTCCGGACATGGCGCAGGCCGGTGGTACCGACCCGTCGCAACTGCCGCAGGCGCTCGCTGGCGTGCAGGCATGGGTGGCCGGCAAGCTGTAATACTTTGATGGCGGGGATTCGTCTCCGACCTCGGTCAGGCACGCATCAAGCCTGACCCGAGCAAAACGCGCACTTCGGTGCGCGTTTTGCATTTCTGACCGGATCGCACGCAACATTGCCCTGTCGCGCGCAGGGGAACCCACCCCTTCGGTAATGGTTTGCATGTAAAGTATTCCGCACGTTGTCCGCATAAGAACGAGCAACATCGGGTGCGCAAGACATCGGAAACGCAGATCATCGAGTCAAACGAGACACGCAGAACCCACGAGACGCCACGCGAAACGGCGCGCGCGGTTCTGCCACGATTCCACCAATTTATTTCGCCTGCGGGCCAGCCATCGCCATGCCAGCCACTCTCGCCGACTCCGACAACGTTACGAAGCTGCGTCAGCCGTCGCCGGAGCGTGCGGCATGGCGCATTGCGCTGTCGTGCATGCTCGCCTTGTCGATTGCGATGGGGATCGGCCGTTTTGCTTTCACGCCGATGCTGCCGCTCATGCTGCATGAGCATCTCACCGACATTCAGCACGGCAGCTGGCTCGCGTCGCTGAACTACGCGGGGTACTTCATCGGGGCGTTGTCGTGTATGTGGCTGCACTTCACGCCGACGCTGATCATTCGCTTCGCGCTTGCCGCCACGGTCGCGCTGACGTTGGCGATGGGGCTGATGGAATCGTTCGCGGTGTGGGCTGTTGTGCGCACACTTGCAGGCGTGATGAGCGCGTGGGCGATGGTGTTCTCGGCAGGGTGGGGCTTTCGCAAACTGGCCGAACTGCGCATGCCGAGTCTGGGCGGTGTAATCTTTGCGGGACCCGGCGCGGGCATTGTGGTGACGGGCTTGCTCGCGAGCCTGAACGATACGCTCGGCTGGCCGGCGCGCGGCGGCTGGTTGCTGTGCGGCGTGCTCGCGCTGGCGTTGCTTGCCGTCATCTGGCGGACGTTTGTGGCTGATGTGCCAGTGGCCGTCGGTGCGACAAAGTCGGCCGACGCTGCCAGATCCACGACCGCCACAACCGCCACAACCGCGCCTTCCATCAATCATGGCAGCGGCGAGAGCGTGATCCCGGTCACGATCCTGTACAGCTTCGCTGGCTTCGGCTACATCATCACGGCGACGTTCCTGCCGGTGATTGCACGTCAGGCGTTGCCCGGCTCCCCGTGGCCCGACCTGTTCTTCCCGCTGCTCGGTCTGATGGTGATTCCGGGGGCTATCATCGGAGCACGCGCACCGCTTTCGTGGGATAACCGTCTGCTGCTTGCGGTGTGCTACGTCATGCAAGGGCTGGGTGTGGGCATCGGCATCGTGCTGCCGAACGTCGTGGGCTTCGCGCTGGGGAGTGTGCTGGTGGGGCTGCCGTTCACGGCGATTACGGTCTACGCGGTGCGCGAGTGCCGACGTTTGCGTGGGGACAATGCCAATGGTCTGATCGGGCTGGTGACGGCATCCTATGGCATCGGGCAGATCGTCGGGCCGTTGGTGGCCGCTCCGCTCGTCGCGGCGACCGGTGGGTTCACGACGGCACTGCTGTGTGCCAGCGGGGTGCTGGCGCTCGGCGCCATCGGCTTCGTGTGGGACTGGCGTCGTTCGCTCGAACGCGCGCCCTGATGCGACACCCCCTGTAGGCCCTCGTCCGATGCTTCGGACTTTCCTCAGAGAAGCGTATGTCTTTTACCTTGAAGGCGGGCCGAAAGGCCGCCACTGTCATGAGCGACGAAGAGCGTCAGGTGCGCATCGATCTTGCCGCCTGCTATCGTCTCGTGGCGCTGAACCGTTGGGACGATCTCATCTACACGCATATCTCCGCGATGGTGCCGGGCGAGCCGGGGCACTTCCTCATCAATCCGTTCGGGCTGGCATTCGACGAAGTGACGGCGTCGAATCTCGTGAAGATCACGATGGACGGCGAGATCGTGGGCGAGAGCGAGCATCCCGTCAACGTGACCGGGTTTGCGCTGCACGGTGCAGTGCACGCGGCGCGCGCGGATGCCGTTTGCGTCATGCATCTGCACAACACGGCGGGTATCGCGGTGTCGATTCAGCCGCACGGCTTGCTGCCGATTTCGCAGCACGCACTGCGCTTTCACGAGCGCATCGGGTATCACGATTACGAAGGACTGGCGTTTTCGCCGTCGGAAGGCGAGCGGCTGGTGACGTCGCTCGGCGCGCATCCCGCAATGCTGCTACGCAATCACGGCACGCTGACCGTCGGTCGTACGGTCGCGGAAGCCTTCGTGCTGATGGTGACCCTCATCAAAGCCTGCGAGATCCAGTTGCAGGCACTGGCCGGCGGTGCTGCGCCGAATTTTCCCAGCCCGGCGGTGCAAGACAAGACGGCGATTCAGCTCGAAGATGGCGGCGCAATCGAGGGCGTGCTGGAATGGCCTGCGCTGCTGCGCAAACTCGATAGAATAGACACCTCGTTTCGCGATTGACCGCTCGATGGAGGACGCAAGGACTTTTTGTCTGTGGCGGTCGGGCAGGGCATCGGAGACGTCCGGTAGCGCCACGCCGCCGGTTCCAATAACGACATCAGGAGATAGATCGCAATGCCAACGTTTCACGTCGAGATGTTCGAGGGTCGTACCGTCGAGCAAAAGCGCGCGTTCGTCAAAGCCGTGACGCAAGCCGCAGTGGAGACGATCGGTTGCACGCCGGGGTCCGTCGATATCATCATCACCGACATCAAGCCCGAGAACTGGTCCACGGCAGGCACGCTCTGGTCGGATCCCCGCCCCGAGTGAGCGCGAGTATCTGAAGTCGCAAATCACGTAAGCCGGTGACCGTCACCGGGCAGTCTGAAGCGGGGGCGTCGTGTGGCGTTCCCGCCGTTTTGAAGAGGTCGTCATGTCGCAAGCCCCGTCCGTTCCGCCGTCTGTTTCGAATACAGAGATCACGTCCACCGACACTGCGCAAACGCCGCAGCACTTTGCGTCCGACAACTACGCCGGGATTTGCCCCGAGGCCATGCGTTATCTGGTCGAGGCGAATGCCAGCGGTCATGAAGTGTCTTACGGCGACGATACGTGGACGCAGCGCGTGTGCGACGGCATCCGGCAACTTTTCGACACGGACTGCGAAGTCTTCTTCGTATTCAACGGCACGGCGGCCAACTCGCTTGCGCTGGCGTCGCTGTCGCAGTCCTATCACTCCGTCATTTGTCACGAACTGGCGCACGTCGAGACGGACGAATGCGGTGGCCCGGAGTTCTTCTCCAACGGCGCGAAGCTGCTCACCGCGCGCGGTCGTGAGAACAACGGCAAGCTCACGCCGGACGCCGTCGAGGCGGTCATCAATCGGCGCTCGGACATCCACTTCCCGAAGCCCAAGGTCGTCACGCTCACGCAGGCGACGGAGGTGGGTACCGTCTACTCGGTCGATGAGGTCAAAGCGATCTCGGCGGTCGCCAAGCGCCGGAACCTGCGCGTGCACATGGACGGCGCACGCTTCGCCAACGCGGTGGCGAAGCTGGGCTGCCATCCGGGTGATGTGACCTGGCGTGCGGGGGTGGACGTGCTGTGTTTCGGCGGCACGAAGAACGGTCTGCCGGTGGGCGAGGCCGTCGTGTTCTTCAATCGTTCTCTTGCAGAGGATTTTGCTTATCGCGTGAAGCAGGCGGGGCAGTTGGCCTCGAAGATGCGTTTCATCTCCGCGCCGTGGCTCGGCATGCTGGAGAACGACACGTGGCTGCGCCATGCACGGCATGCGAACGAGATGGCGCAGTTGCTCGCGAGCCGCATCCGCGACATTCCCGGCGTATCGATCATGTTCGAGACGCAGGCCAACGGCGTGTTCGCAGAACTGCCGCCGCATGTCATCGAAGCGCTACGGGCAAAGGGCTGGCGTTTCTACACGTTCATCGGTGCAGGTGGCTGCCGCTTCATGTGCGCGTGGGATACCCGTGTGGAGACGGTAGAACGTCTGGCCGCAGATATCCGCGCGCTGAGCGCCAAGGCGTAATCAGGCCTGACGCGGCGCAGGCACGGTGGGCGTCAGGAAGCGGTGTGCCAGCGTGTGATAGAACGATGGCGCGATGGTCTTTGAGACCTGCGTCGACAGGAGTGCGACGGCCATGAGCGGAATCACCATCTGATGGCCGTCGATCATCTCCATGACGATCACAAACGACGTAATCGGCGATTGGGTCACCGCGGCCAGATAGCCGACCATACACAGCGCAGCCATGGCGGGCAACGGTATCACGGACGTCACGTGCGCCATCACATTCCCCAGCCCGGCACCAATCGCCAGCGACGGTGCGAAGATCCCGCCGGGAATGCCTGACAGATACGACACGCACAAGGCGGCAAATTTCAGCACGGCGTAAAACGGCGAGAGCGCCGCGTGCGATTCCAGCAAACCCCGCGCTTCGGCGTAACCGCTGCCGAACGTGGTGCCGCCCGAGACAATGCCGATCACTGCAATCGCCAGACCGCACAGGAAGGCGAAGTGGACCGGGCGTGCGCGGCGCAAATTGACCAGTTGCGCGGGTATCCATCGCGGCACGTTGAGCATCAACCAGCCGAACAGCCCCCCGGCTACGCCCGTCAGCACACTGGCGACAATGAGCACAGGAATAAGCGCCCAGTTGAATTCGCTGATCGCCTTGATCTGGCCGAAATAGAGATAGTTGCCTTGCAGGCCGAGCGCCACGACGCCGGAGAAGATGATGGCGGTAATGAGTGTGCCGCTGCTGCGTGCGACGAAGCTACGGCTCAGCTCTTCGATGGCGAACACGACGCCCGCGAGCGGCGTGTTGAACGCTGCCGCCAGACCCGCCGCCGCCCCGGCCAGCGTCAGTTGGCGCTCAATGTGCACGCTGCTGCGGCGATACCCGCGTCGCATGGCGTACATCAGCGATGCGCCGATCTGCACCGTCGGGCCCTCGCGACCGATCGTGAAACCGCACAGAATGCCGAGAAACGAGATCGCGATCTTGCCGAACATGATGCGCAGCGTGAGCAGCGATTTCGACAGACGCGAGTCCTGAAGCGTTGCTATCACTTGCGGAATGCCGCTGCCCTCGGAACCCCGGAAGAACTTCTGCGTCAGCCATATCGCCAGTGCGGCACCCAGCGGTGTGACGATCAACGGTAGCCAGAAGCCGTGCGTCAGCATGCGCTGAAATAGCTCGAAGCCGAAGTCCACCAGCTTGGCATAGGCCACCGACACCAGACCGACGAGGACTGCGCCGAGCCAGAATACGCCGTAGTTGTGCCACAGGCGCCGTGAGCGGCGCATGCCGCGTTGGGTCAGCCGGGCGGATCGCGACGTGGGCGACGAGGCAGGAGGCGAGGACGAAGCAGACGACGAAGGTGGGGTGTCGGACGCGGGCGGAACGTTCGGTGGAGTGTCAGTCACGGGGCCGTGATCGAAAATTGAAAGACGTTCGACGATTATACGCCCCGGCCCGTCTGGGCTTGGTCCGGGCGAGTCTCGGAATTTGCCGAATATGCAGCGCGTCATAAGTTCATTTAATATGTCCGGATCCGCTGAAGAACGATCATGAACGAACTTATTTTTTGTCCCCGCTGTGCCTCTGCGCTCGATTCTCGAGAGGTCGCCGGGCGTATTCGCCGCGCCTGTCCGGACGCGGCCTGTGGTTTCGTCCACTGGGACAACCCGCTGCCGGTCGTGGCCGGGCTCGTGGAATACCGGGGCCAGATTCTGCTGGCACGTAACGCGGCATGGACCGAAGGCATGTTCGCGCTCATCACCGGTTTTCTTGAGCGCGACGAGACCCCGGAAGACGGTATTCGCCGCGAAATCAAGGAAGAGACTAATCTGGAAACCGACGCGATTTCGCTGCTCGGTGTCTACGAATTCATGCGCAAGAACGAGTTGATCATCGCGTATCACGCGGTCTGTGACGGTGATATTCAGCTCTCAGAGGAACTGGCCGAGTTCCGGCTCGTCGCGCCACATCAGGTGCGTCCGTGGCGCGCAGGGACCGGGCACGCAGTCGCCGAATGGCTGCGACGCCGCAATCTGCCGGTCGAGTACGTCGAATCGGCGCGGATGTCGATTGCTGCATGACGTGCGGATGCGCTGATGGGCCGACGCTCTGAAATGGGCGTCGCCGGGAGCGTTTGGCGACGACTACGGTAGAATCGCGATTTGCGGGGCAAACCCCGCAACAGATTCGAACAAGACCGAAGAGAGGGACATGAGCATGGAATTCCAGAAAGAAGTCGACGCGAGCGGCCTGAACTGCCCGCTGCCGATCCTGCGTGCCAAGAAGGCGCTGGCGGAAATGCAAAGCGGCGAAGTGCTGCATATCATCGCCACCGATCCGGGCTCGGGGCGCGATTTCAGCGCCTTCGCCAAGCAAACCGGCAACGAACTGCTCGATACGCGCGAAGACGGCAAGACGTTCCACTTCTGGATGCGCCGTCGCTGATTTCCGGAGGGTGTTGTCAGCGTCGATTTCCATCGATGCCAATGCCTTGGCGGTACAGCAGACACAAAAAAACCGACGGACATGCCGTCGGTTTTTTTATGGGTGCCGGTGACTGACGTTCAGGTCAAATCACGTTGGACGTCTTCCTGCAGATATTTGCGGAAAGCATCCTTCAGTTCCGGGTGACGCAGCGCGAATTCCACCGTCGCCTTCAGATAGCCGAGCTTGCTGCCGCAATCGAAGCGCTTGCCGTCGTAGCGATACGCGAGCACGACTTCGTCCTGCATGAGTTTCTGGATGGCGTCCGTCAGCTGGATTTCACCGCCCGAACCCGGATCGATCTCGCGGATGCAGTCGAAAATGCGCGGACGCAGCACGTAACGGCCGACCACACCCAGATTCGACGGTGCATTTTCCGGCGCCGGCTTCTCGACGATGTCCGTCAATTTGACGATCGCCTTCTCGCCCCAGTCCGTGCCCTTGACAATACCGTACGAGCGGCTTTGCTCGATAGGGATCTCTTCTACGCCGATGATCGAGTTGTGATACTGGTTGTACAGATCGACCATCTGCTTGAGCACCGGCGGCTGGCCGTCGAGCAAGTCGTCGGCGAGGATGACGGCGAACGGCTCGTCGCCCACCAGCTTCTCGGCGCACAGCACGGCGTGGCCCAGACCCAGCGCCTTCGGCTGACGCACATAGAAGCAATCGATATGCGGCGGCTTGATCGAATGCACGACGTCGAGCAGCGCCTGCTTGTTCTTCGCTTCGAGTTCGGCTTCCAGTTCGAATGCCGTATCGAAGTGGTCTTCGATGGCGCGCTTGTTACGACCCGTCACGAAGATCATCTCGGTGATGCCAGCCGCTGCCGCCTCTTCCACGGCGTACTGAATCAGCGGCTTGTCCACGATCGGCAGCATTTCCTTGGGGCTCGCCTTGGTCGCCGGCAGAAACCGCGTGCCGAGGCCCGCAACGGGGAATACGGCTTTGGTCACAATGGCTTTCATTAGTTTCTCCCTGATGGATATTGCGCGTCTCAGGCGGGCAGGCGGGCGAGCTGTGCCTGCAATTTCCCGAGTACCGCTTCAAAGTCGACCAGTCGTTGCTTCTCAAGTTCCACGACGTTGGCAGGGGCGCGCGCCACGAAACTCTCGTTGGAGAGCTTGCCGTGGCATTTCGCGATCTCGCCTTCGAGACGCTTCACTTCCTTGCCGAGGCGCTCGCGCTCGGCCGCAACGTCGATTTCGACCTTCAACGCCAACTTGTTTGCACCCACCACGGCGAGCGGCGCGCCGGCGGCCTGCGCGTCGAGCGTGGCTTCATCGGCCAGCACCTGCACTTCCGAAAGCTTCGCCAGCGTTTGCAGATACGGGGCAATCGACGTCAGGAACGGCACATCGCCCGCAACCAGCAGCGGCACGCGCTGCGCCGGCGACAGGTTCATCTCGCCGCGCAGGTTACGGCAGGCGTCCACAGCGGCCTTCAATTGCTGCATCCAGGCTTCGTCGCTTTCGTCGATCTTGCTCGCACCGGCGACAGGATACGGCTGCACCATGATACTGGCTTCGCCTGGCGCCTTGTCGCTCGGATAGCGACCGGCAAGCGGGGCCACTTTCTGCCACAGGGCTTCGGTGATGAACGGAATGATCGGGTGAGCCAGACGCAGCACCGTTTCAAGCACGCGCAGCAGCGTGCGGCGCGTGGCGCGCTGTTGCGCCGGGGTGCCGTTCTGAATCTGCCACTTGGCCAGTTCGACGTACCAGTCGCAGTACTCGTCCCACACGAACTTGTAGATTGCGCTGGCGATGTTGTCGAAGCGGTAATCGGCAAAGCCCTTCGCGACATCGGCTTCCACGCGCTGGAGCAATGAGACGATCCAGCGGTCGGCGCGCGAGAAGTCGAGCTGACCGTCCGGGCCGCAATCGCCCACGCACGGCGCGAGACCGCAGTCCTGACCTTCGCAGTTCATCAGCACGAAGCGCGTGGCGTTCCACAGCTTGTTGCAGAAGTTGCGATAGCCTTCGCAGCGTGCCAGATCGAAGTTGATGTTGCGGCCAAGCGTGGCCATGGATGCGAACGTGAAGCGCAGCGCGTCGGTGCCGAACGGCGCGATGCCTTCCGGGAATTCCTTGCGGGTCTTCTTCTCGATGGTCGCGGCTTGCTTCGGGTTCATCAGCCCCGTGGTGCGCTTGGCGAGCAGGGCGTCGAGCGACACGCCGTCGACGATGTCGATCGGATCGAGCGTGTTGCCCTTCGACTTGGACATCTTCTGACCTTCGGCGTCGCGCACAAGGCCGTGCACGTACACGGTCTTGAACGGCACCTTACCGGTGAAGTGCGTGGTCATCATGACCATGCGCGCTACCCAGAAGAAGATGATGTCGAAGCCGGTCACGAGCACCGACGACGGCAGGAAGTGCTTCAGTTCCGGTGTTTCCTGCGGCCAGCCCAACGACGAGAACGGCACCAGCGCCGACGAGAACCACGTGTCGAGCACGTCTTCATCGCGCTTGAGCGCGCCGGTGGAGCCGGCGGCACGCGCCTTCTCGATGGCTTCGGCTTCAGTGCGGGCGACGAACACGTTACCGGCATCGTCGTACCAGGCCGGAATCTGATGGCCCCACCAGAGCTGACGGGAAATACACCAGTCCTGAATGTTCTCGAGCCACTGGTTGTACGTCGTCGTCCAGTTCTCCGGCACGAACTTGATCTCACCGCTGCGCACGACGTCGAGCGCGGTTTCAGTGATCGACTTGCCGGGGTGGAACGTGCCTTCGGGTGCCGGCTTGCTCATCGCGACGAACCACTGGTCCGTGAGCATCGGCTCGATGACCGTGCCCGTGCGGTCGCTGCGCGGCACCATCAGCTTGTGCGGCTTGACCGATTCGAGCAGGCCGAGCGCGTCGAGGTCGGCCACGATCTGCTTGCGCGCGTCGAAACGATCCAGACCCCGGTACTTTTCCGGGGCGTTTTCGTTGATCTTCGCGTCGAGCGTGAGGATGTTGATCTGCGGCAGGTTATGACGCTGACCGACGGCGTAGTCGTTGAAATCGTGTGCGGGGGTGACTTTCACCACGCCCGTGCCGAATTCGAGGTCGACGTAGTCGTCGGCGATGATCGGAATTTCACGGTCCGTGAGCGGCAGCTTGGCCGACTTGCCGATCAGATGCTTGTAGCGCTCGTCTTCCGGATGCACCATCAGCGCGGTGTCGCCCAGCATCGTTTCCGGACGCGTGGTCGCGACCGTGAGCGTGCCGGAGCCGTCGGCGAGCGGGTAGCGGATGTGCCACAGCGAGCCTTCTTCTTCCTCGCTGACCACTTCCAGATCGGACACGGCTGTAAGCAGCGTCGATTCCCAGTTCACGAGACGCTTGCCGCGATAGATCAGCCCCTGCTCGTAGAGCGCGACGAACACATCGCGCACAGCGCTGGACATTTTCTCGTCCATCGTGAAGTACTCGCGGCTCCAATCGATGGAAGCCCCGAGACGGCGCACCTGGCGCGTGATCGTGCTGCCCGACTGCTCCTTCCACTCCCAGACGCGTTCCGTGAACTTCTCGCGGCCGAGGTCATGGCGCGAGACCTTCTGAGCGTCGAGCTGACGTTCGACGACGATCTGCGTGGCAATACCCGCGTGGTCGGTGCCCGGCACCCACAAGGTGTTCGCGCCCTTCATGCGGTGGTAGCGCGTCAGACCATCCATGATCGTCTGGTTGAACGCGTGCCCCATGTGCAGCGTGCCGGTGACGTTCGGCGGCGGCAACTGGATGCTGAAATCTTCGCGGGCGTCGTCAAGGGTCGGGCGGGCATAGCCGCGGCGTTCCCATTCGGGGCCCCAGTGGGCTTCGACGTCCTGCGGCTCGAAGCTCTTGGCAAGCGTATTGTCGCTGTCGCTCATGGATTGATGGACCGTGTAATGCGTGAAACCTTGAATTATAAAAGATTCGGTGGCGTTTCCGCGCCGTAGCAGGATTTATAATCGGGCTTCACTCGAAATTCCTCCCCGACATGCCCGATCTGCTCGCCAATCTGAACCCCGAACAACTGGCCGCCGTCACGCTTCCCGACGAGCCAGCCCTCATTCTCGCGGGCGCGGGTTCCGGCAAGACGCGCGTGCTCACGACCCGTATCGCCTGGCTGATCCAGCAGGGGCACGTCGGCCCGGCGGGCATTCTGGCGGTGACTTTTACCAACAAGGCCGCCAAGGAAATGCAGGCCCGGCTTGGCGCGATGCTGCCGATCAGCACGCGCGCCATGTGGATCGGTACCTTCCACGGGCTGTGCAACCGCATGCTGCGCGCGCATTTTCGCGACGCCGGGCTGCCGCAGAGCTTCCAGATCCTCGACCAGTCCGATCAGCTCTCCGCCATTAAGCGGATGATGAAGGCGGCGAATGTCGACGATGAGAAATTTCCGCCGAAAAACCTCCAATATTTCATCAATAACGCGAAAGAGCAGGGCTTGCGACCGCACGAGGTCGAGGCCAACGACGCGTTCAACCAGAAGTTCGTCGAACTGTACGCGAGCTACCAGGAGCAATGCCAGCGCGAGGGCGTGGTCGATTTCGCCGAACTGCTGCTGCGCTGCTTCGAGCTGCTCAAGCACAACGAGCCGTTGCGCGTGCATTACCAGTCGCGCTTCCGCCATATCCTCGTCGACGAGTTCCAGGACACCAACAAGCTTCAGTACGCGTGGCTGAAGATGCTTGCAGGCACCCAGGCTGCAGTGTTCGCCGTGGGTGATGATGACCAGAGCATCTACGCGTTTCGTGGTGCCAACGTCGGCAATATGGCTGACTTCGAGCGTGAATTCCGCGTTCGTCACCTGATCAAGCTGGAGCAGAACTATCGCTCGCACGGCAATATTCTCGACGCCGCGAACGCGCTGATTTCCAACAATGCACGGCGTCTGGGCAAGAATCTGCGCACCGACGCGGGCCACGGCGAGCCGATTCGCGTCTATGAGGCGGCGACCGACCTGCAAGAGGCCAGCTGGCTCGTCGAGGAAATCAAGGCGCTGGTCGCGCAGGGCCTGTCGCGACAGGATGTGGCCATTCTGTACCGCAGCAACGCCCAGTCGCGGGTGATGGAACATGCGCTGGTCGGTGCGGGCATTGCCTACCGCGTGTATGGCGGCCTGCGCTTTTTCGAGCGTCAGGAAGTCAAGCACGCGCTGGCGTATCTCCGTCTGATCGAAAATCCGAACGACGACACGGCCTTCGCCCGCGTCGTCAATTTCCCCACGCGCGGTATTGGCGCACGCTCGCTGGAGCAACTGGCCGACGCGGCGCGTCTCTACAACTGCTCGATGTACGCGGCTGTGCCCTATATGACGGGCAAGGCCGGGACCAATCTGCTGGCGTTCGTGCGCATGATCGAACAGATGCGCCACGCCACCGAGCGGCTCACGTTGCCGGAGGTGGTGACGCACGTCGTCGACGCGAGCGGCCTGATTACGCATTACCAGACCGAAAAGGAAGGGCAGGATCGCATCGAGAACTTGCAGGAACTGGTGCATGCCGCCACGGCCTTCATCGCCGAGGAGGGCTACGGGCTGGACGCACCGGCGCGTCTGATCGCGATGCGCCCCGCATTGCCGGGTGCACCTGACGTGCTGGCGTCTGCCGATGGCGTGGTCGATGCCGATGCGCCGGTGGAGATGACTCCGCTGGCAGGCTTCCTCTCGCATGCGTCGCTCGAAGCGGGCGACAACCAGGCCGAAGCCGGGCAGGACGCGGTGCAACTGATGACGGTGCACGCCGCCAAGGGGCTGGAGTTCACGGCGGTGTTCGTCACCGGCCTCGAAGAGGGGCTGTTCCCGCATGAAAACAGTGCGCTCGAACTCGATGGACTCGAAGAAGAGCGTCGTCTGATGTATGTGGCGATCACGCGAGCGAAGGAGCGTCTGTACCTGTCGTTCACGCAAAGCCGTATGCTGCATGGCCAGACGCGCTACAACGTGCGCTCGCGCTTCTTCGACGAAATCCCCGAAGAAGTGCTGAAGTTCCTCACGCCGCGTGCGCAGCCGGGGGCGCGTCTCGCTCAGAGCGAGCCGGCCTGGGGGCGCGACTGGTTCTCACGCCCGCAAGTCAGCGCGCCGAAGGACGAATGGGCGGCGACGAAGTCGGAGCAGGCATTGGCCGACCGCTCGCGCGCTTCGGAGACGGGCTTCAAACTGGGGCAGGGCGTGTTCCACACCAAGTTCGGCGAGGGCAAGATCATCGGTCTGGAAGGCACGGGCGACGAAGCACGCGCACATGTGAAGTTCGGCCGTCATGGCGAGAAATGGCTGGCGCTGGCCGTGGCGAAGCTTCAGCCGATCGAGTGATCGTTGGCGCGCCAATAAAAAAGGGCACCTTCGGGTGCCCTTTGCTTTTCTCGACGTCGGTCGATGAGGAACTCAAGCCTCCGGCGGCGAAACGTTCGGATCGAGCGCCCCGATCTCCTGCACGCCGAAGCACCCGCGATAGCTGGCGTAGAACGAGCAGTAGATGATGGCGGCGAACAGCAGCGACAGCGGCGAGACCAGAAGAATGGCGTATTGGAAGACGCCCAGCACCGCCATGATCATCGTGAGAATCATCGATGCTGCCGCTGCGAGCAGCATCACACACAGCGCGTAGACGACGAACGCGCGGAAGTTGCGCGTACAGGCCGTCCAACTGAAGAAGATGGCCTTGACGGGCGTGATGTCGTGCCACGCCACGAGGACCGGCGCGAACCAGAACAACATCGCCACCGGAATGTACGCGATGGCGAAGGCAATGGCGGCGACCAATCCGGCAGTGCCGTTCATGATCTCGTCGCGATTGACGTTGCCGTCGAACAGCAGGTTGTTGATCAGTTCGCCGCCATTGAACAGCGACGAAATCAGGTAGGCGGCGATGGTTGCGGCCATGTAATACCCGCCTAGTACCAGCAGACGGCGGGCGATGTCCTTGCCGTGTCCGCGAAAACCGTCGAGCAGCACCTGAGGCAGCACCTGCTTGTTCTTGATGATGTCGCGGCAGGCGGCCATGAAGCCCACCGACAGGCCCGGCACCAGGACGAGCAAAACGGGCCCGCCGATGATCGGCACGAAGGAGATCACCAACGTGCCGAACATATAGGCAAACAGCAGGCTCATGATGGCGAGCGGGTTCTTGCGGAACAGCCAGATGCCTTGGCGCAGCCACAAATAACCACTCTTCGGCGGGACTTCAAGCAATTGCATAGGGTTCGAGAGACTCCGAGTGGGCGTCGGGTTACAGCCAGGGAATGGAAACGGCTTCGATGCGTTTGCGCAGGATTCGTTCGAAATGCACCGGATCGTGCGGCTTGAGCATTTCGGCCGCCCGCGGCAAGTGAAAATCATACAGGCGCGAGAGCCAGAATCGCAGCGCGCCCGCTCGCAGCATGTCGCGCCAGTGCGACGCCTCGATGTCGGTCAGCGGGCGTACCGTCTCGTACGCGCGCAGCATTGCATGCACACGGGCGTCGTCCAGCTCGCCGGTGGCGAGGTCGCAGCACCAGTCGTTGACCGTCACGGCCAGATCGAACAACCACTTGTCGCAGCCGGCAAAGTAAAAGTCGAAGAAGCCGCCGAGGCGGGGCGAGCCGTCTTCAGCCTTGTCGAAGAGTACGTTATCGCGGAACAGATCGCAGTGGCACGGCCCGGCCTGCATCGCGCGATAGTCGCCTGAGCGGAAAAACGCCTCCTGATGCACCATCTCGCTTTCCAGCAGCGTGCGCTCGGCATCGCTCAGGAACGGCAGCACGGCCGGGGCCGCTTCACGCCACCACGGCAAGCTGCGCAGGTTGGCCTGTTCCAGCGTGAAGTCGCGTCCGGCCAGATGCATGCGGGCGAGCATCGCGCCGACATGGGCGCAGTGCTCGGCGGTCGGGCTCAGTTCGGAGCGGCCCGACAACTTGGTGACGATGGTGGCCGGCTTGCCGTTCAGCTCGCCAAGAATCTCACCCGTGCGATCCGGAATCGGATCGGGCACCGGCACGCTGTGATGCGCCAGATGGCCCATCAATTGCAGGTAGAACGGCAACTGCGTGGCCGTGAGCTTCTCGAACAGCGTCAGCACGAACGCGCCGCGCTCGGTCGTCAGGAAGTAGTTGGTGTTCTCGATGCCCGAGCTAATGCCACGGAAGTCGAGAACATTCCCCAAATCGTAGCGTTGCAGCCACTGATTGAGCTGCTCGGGCGAGACGGAAGTAAAAACGGCCATGCGTGCGTTGAGTGGATGAGACTCAGACAAACGGCCCGTGCGCGTGCAGCGGGCCGCTGGTTTGAGACAAACAGGAATCTGGCGCGCCCTGACCCGACGATGTCGGGCGTTGACGCGTGAAAGGGTCAGATTACCAGAGACGTCAGAACTTCAGGCCGACGGACGGCAGACGGTCGTTTTGCGACGTGTTGTCACGTGCGCGCGGCGCGTTGTCGGGCGGCGTGGTCAACTGGTAATTGGTGCCGAAACGGGAGTGGACGTCGATCTCCGTGGGCTTGCCGCGATCGCGGTACTCGGTCACGGTCGTGCCCTGGTCGTTAACGTAGTAGCTCGGCTTGCGTTCTTGGTTGACGTCGACGTTCTGGACGCTGGTGGCAGCGGCGCGGGCGTCGGCTTCGCGTTTGGCGGCTTGTGCGGCGGTTTCCTTGCCTTCCTGAGCGTAGGCATGACCGGCAAACAGCAGGCCAGCACCGATCAGCAGGGGCAGGGCACGGGAAAAGCGCGTTTTCATCATTATTCTCCGAGGGCGGGAACGCATCTGCGACGTAAGAGGCAAGCCGGGCCGGCGCAGCGGGTTCCAATATGTCCATTCTATCAAACGTACCCCACTTCGCATTGTGGAATCTCGTCGAATGCACCGTGGTTGCTTGCCCGCAGCGCTTTTTACCCTCACCAGTGAACGTTTCATGACAAAGCTTCTGTCCAAAATGTGAGATTTAGGATGATTCGCAATTTGGCGCATTATTTCTTTTGGTTATAAAGAAATCACAAAACGGTTGTTCGCATCGATGTCGTGTTCTGGCATTCTTGAAAATTGTCTCAATGGGTGGCCAGGTGCCACCCATCTGCATTCTGGAGTCAGAAAGTCATGTCGTCTTCCGCTTCGGCCGCCGTCAAAACGGCGTTGCCCGCCCCTTCTTCCTACAATGCTCGCCCGCTGACGATTGCGCTGGTGCTTATCGTCGTCGGCATTGCGTATCTTCAAGCGACGGTCGGACCGAAACAGGCTGCGCTCGCGGGTGTCGGCGCGTTGCTTGGCGTCGCGCTGTACCACGCGGCGTTCGGCTTTACGTCGGCCTGGCGCGTGTTCATTTCGGATCGTCGTGGTGCCGGGTTGCGCGCGCAGATGGTAATGCTCGCGGTCGGTGTCTTGTTGTTTTTCCCGGCACTGGCCGATGGCACGCTCTTCGGCAACAAGGTCGTCGGTCTCGTATCGCCGGTCGGCGTGTCGGTGGCGGTCGGTGCGTTCATCTTTGGTATCGGCATGCAGCTCGGCGGCGGTTGCGCGTCGGGCACGCTGTACACGGCGGGCGGTGGCAATACGCGCATGCTGGTGACGCTCGCGGCGTTCATTGTCGGCTCGGTCGTGGCGACGGCGCATCTGCCGTGGTGGGAATCGCTGCCGCACATCAAGCCCGTCTCGCTCGTGAAGACGTGGGGCCTGTGGCCCGCGCTGATCGCGAACCTCGCGCTGTTTGCACTCATCGGTGCGTTCACGCTCTGGGCGGAGAAGCGCCGTCATGGCCGTATCGTCGGTGTGCCGATGACGCGCAGCGCCAAGGGCAAGCCCGCGCTGCTGCGCGGTCCGTGGCCGCTGGTGTGGGGCGCACTCGCGCTCGTGCTGCTCAATTATGCAACCCTCGCCCTGGCGGGCCGCCCGTGGGGCGTGACGTCGGCCTTTGCACTGTGGGGCGCGAAAGCGTTCATGGCCGTGGGTATCGACGTCGCCTCGTGGCCGTACTGGGCCAAGCAGGTCAACGTACTTAACGCGCCGGTCTCGCAGGACGTGACGACCGTCATGGATCTGGGCATCATCCTCGGCGCATTGGTGGCCGCCTCGCTAGCGGGCAAGTTCGCGCCAGTATGGAAGGTGCCCGTGCGCTCCCTGATCGCGGCTATCGTGGGCGGTCTGCTGCTTGGCTACGGCGCACGCCTGGCGTATGGCTGCAACATCGGCGCGTACTTCAGCGGCATCATCTCCGGCAGCCTGCACGGCTGGCTGTGGCTGGTGGCGGCGTTCTTCGGCAACGTGTTCGGCACGCGTCTGCGCCCGTTCTTCGGCCTGGAAGTCGAGACGACCCCGCGCGAAAGCGGCTGCTGATTCGTCGCTCCGGCGGACGTGCGTCCGCCACAAAAAAACGGCGCTCGCGATGATCTCGCGGCGCCGTTTTGCATTGCGGATGACGTTGCGCTTGGCCCTTACAGGTAGAACATCTTTTCGCTGGTTTCCGTCTCGGGTTCGATGTGCCCGTCGTAGAACGCGAAGACCGCTTTGAGGATCTCGTCGGGGTCGTCGATCACTTGCACGAGATCGAGATCTTTTTCGCTGATGAGGCCCATCGGCAGCATCGACGAGCGCACCCAGTCCAGCAGACCTTTCCAGAACTCCGAACCTACGAGAATCACCGGCACGTGACGCGACTTCTGCGTCTGGATCAGCGTGAGCACTTCGGACAATTCGTCGAGCGTGCCGAAGCCGCCGGGCATGATCACGAAGGCGTCCGAATTCTTGACGAAGGTGACCTTACGGGTAAAGAAGTGGCGAAAGCGCAGCGAGATGTCTTGCCACTGATTGCCTTTCTGTTCGTGCGGGAGTTCGATGTTCAGACCGACGGTCGGCGACGCGCCACCGTGCGCGCCCTTGTTGGCCGCTTCCATGATGCCGGGGCCGCCGCCGGAGATGACAGCGAAGCCGTTGTCCGAGAATTTGCGGGCAATCGTCATCGTCAGTTTGTAGAACGGCGATTTCGGCTTGATGCGGGCGCTGCCGTAGATGCTGACGGCCGGCCGGATCTCCGACAGGTACTCGGTCGCCTCGATGAACTCTGCCATAATCGTGAACATCTGCCACGACGCGCGCGCCTTCTTGGCGGTGGCGCGCTCATGGTCTGCCAGCATGCGCAGACTCGGTATCTCTTTTCTTCTCTTGGTCATATGTCGGAACAGCAAAGTCTGGAAGGTAAGACGCTCTTATTGGTCGATGGTTCGAGTTATCTCTATCGAGCCTATCACGCCCTGCCGGATCTGCGCGGCCCAAGCGGCGAACCTACGGGCGCGCTGCACGGCATCGTCAATATGCTGCGCCGCATGCGTAAAGACGTTCATGCAGAGTACAGCGCTTGCGTTTTCGATGCAAAGGGCAAGACCTTCCGCGATGATTGGTACCCCGAGTACAAGGCGAATCGCCCGTCGATGCCCGAAGATCTGCGCGCGCAGATCGAACCGATTCACGAAGCTGTGCGCGCGATGGGCTGGCCGCTGTTGATGATCGACGGCGTGGAAGCCGACGACGTCATCGGCACGCTCGCAAAGCGGGCGGCCGAGCTGGGTATGCGGGTGGTCGTCTCGACCGGCGACAAGGATCTGGCGCAGCTCGTGAACGACCGCGTTACTCTCGTCAACACGATGACGAACGAAACGCTCGACGCGGCTGCCGTTGAAGCAAAATTCGGCGTGCCGCCTGCGCGCATCGTCGATTACCTGACGCTGGTGGGCGACACGGTCGATAACGTGCCGGGTGTGGAGAAGTGCGGACCGAAGACGGCCGTCAAATGGCTCACGCAATACGGCGATCTCGACAACCTCGTCGCCAACGCTGCCGAGGTGAAGGGTGCCGTCGGCGAGAATCTGCGACGTGCGCTCGACTGGCTGCCGATGGGGCGCAAGCTCGTGACGGTGGCGCTCGATTGCGATCTCGCGCCGCAGGTCACCTCCATCGAAGCGAGTCTGCAAACGCAGCCCGAAGACGCCGAAGTGCTGCGCGATTTCTTCTCGCGCCACGGCTTCAAGACATTGCTGCGCGAAGCGGAAGCCACAGTGGCATCGCAAGCCGGTGAAGAAGCCCCGGCACCGGTGGCCGACACCCTCGAGCGTCAGTATGAAGCGGTGCTCACATGGGAGCAGTTCGATGCGTGGCTGAAGATCATCGAAGCGGCCGAGTTGACGGCGTTCGATACCGAGACGACCTCGCTCGATGCGATGCAGGCGCAACTCGTCGGTCTGTCGTTCTCATGCGAACCGGGCCGCGCGGCTTACATCCCGGTAGCGCATCGCGCGCCGGGGGAAGTCGAGCAATTGCCGCGCGACGAAGTACTGGCCCGTCTGAAGCACTGGCTCGAAAGTCCCGATCACAAGAAGGTCGGACAGAACCTCAAGTACGACGCGCATGTGCTCGAAAACTACGGCGTGATTTTGGGGGGTATTGCGCACGACACGCTGCTCGAATCGTACGTGCTCGAATCGCATCGCAGTCACGACATGGACAGCCTCGCGTCGCGCCATCTGGGCGTGACGACGGTCAAATACGAAGACGTGTGCGGCAAGGGCGCCAAGCAGATCGGTTTCGACGACGTGAGCGTCGAACGTGCGACGGAGTACGCAGCGGAGGACGCCGACATTACGCTGCGTCTGCACCGTGCGCTGTACCCCGACGTCGCCCGCGAAGCCACGCTCGAATTCGTCTATCGAGATATCGAAATGCCCACGGCGCGCGTGCTTCAACGCATGGAGCGCAATGGCGTGCTGGTCGACACGGCGCGTCTGGCGGCGCAAAGCGACGAGATCGGACGCAAGCTGGTCACGCTCGAAACCGAGGCGTACGCGCTGGCCGGACAGCAATTCAATCTGAATTCCCCCAAGCAGATCGGCGACATCTTCTTCACGCAACTGCAACTGCCGGTCGTCAAGAAGACGGCCAGCGGTGCGCCGTCGACCGATGAAGAAGTGCTGCAGAAGCTCGCCGAGGACTACCCGCTGCCGAAGGTGCTGCTGGAGTATCGCGGGCTGGCCAAGCTCAAGTCGACGTACACGGACAAGCTGCCGAAGATGGTCAATCCGTCGACGGGACGTGTACATACGAACTACGCACAGGCCGTGGCGATCACCGGCCGTCTCGCGTCGAACGATCCGAACTTGCAGAACATTCCTGTGCGCACGGCCGAGGGGCGTCGCATTCGTGAAGCCTTCATCGCGCCTCCGGGCAGCCAACTGGTCTCGGCCGACTACTCGCAGATCGAATTGCGCATCATGGCGCATATCTCGGGCGACGAAAGCCTGCTGCGTGCGTTTGCGAACGGCGAGGATATTCACCGGGCGACCGCTGCGGAAATCTTCGCGGTCACGCCGCTGGAGGTGTCGTCCGAGCAACGTCGCTATGCCAAGGTCATCAACTTCGGTCTGATCTACGGCATGAGCGCGTTCGGGCTGGCCGCGAACCTCGGCATCGAGCGCGACGCGGCCAAGCAATACATCGATCGTTACTTCATGCGTTATCCGGGCGTGGCGCGCTACATGGACGAGACGCGCAAGAGCGCTAAGGCGAAAGGTTACGTCGAGACCGTGTTCGGCCGCCGCCTTTGGCTGCCGGACATCAACGGCGGCAACGGCCCGCGTCGTCAGGCGGCCGAACGCGCGGCTATCAATGCGCCGATGCAAGGCACCGCGGCAGACCTCATCAAGCTGTCGATGATTGCCGTGCAGCGCTGGCTGGACGATAGCGGCTTAGAGACGCGTCAGATCATGCAGGTGCACGACGAACTCGTGCTCGAAGTGCCGGACCATGAATTGGCGGAGGTTCGCAAGCGTCTGCCGGAACTGATGTGCGGCGTAGCTAAGCTGCGTGTGCCGTTGGTGGCCGAAGTCGGCGTTGGCGAAAACTGGGAACAAGCGCACTGATAGTGCCGGGCGAATGCCCGAAGTGTGTGGGGCGGTCGGCGTTGCAGCACGCTTCGACCGTCATGACGATCAAGGTCACGCAATAGCGGAAATAGGGTGACGGGTATACCCTAAGTCCGCACTCTGCGGTATGGTAATCGCTATCGCCGGTCTGGCAAATGCTGACCGGCCGGACGGTTTTCCAAGCACGGGGAGTTATTGTGAGTGTGCATCGTATCGTTGTGGTCGGCGGAGGCGCCGGCGGTCTCGAACTCGTCACCCGGTTGGGCGACAAGTACGGGCGTGGCAAGGACGTTCAAATAACGCTGGTCGACCGTTCCCTGTCGCACATCTGGAAACCGTTGCTGCATGAGGTCGCGGCCGGTGTCATGGACACGGCAACGCATCAGCTCTCTTACGTGGCGCAGGCGAACTGGCACCACTTCGAGTTCGCGACGGGCGAGATGATCGGGCTGGATCGTGCGGCCAAGACCATCCGTCTGGCGGCCGTTCCGGCGGCGGACGACGAAGGCGAAGGCGATCTGCTGCCCGAGCGCACGCTGCCCTACGACACGCTTGTGCTCGCCATCGGCAGCACGACTAATTTCTTCGGTGTTCCGGGTGCCAGGGAACACACCATTGCCCTCGATACGGTCGAACAGGCCGAGCGTTTCCGCCGTCGGTTGATGGCAGCGTGTGTGCGCGCACAGAGCGCTGCCGAGGCGTCGGTACCGGCTGCTGCAACCGAGACCCAGAGCGGTGGCGCGTTGCTGTCCCCACCGGGCGCGCAGCGTCCCAAGGTCAATCTCGTGATCGTGGGTGCGGGCGCGACGGGCGTGGAGCTGTCGGCCGAGTTGCGCAATACCGCAGAAGTGTTGCGCTCCTACGGTCTGAAGCTCGACCCGCGCAAGGACGTGCGCATCACCATCATCGAATCGAGTCCGCGCATTCTGAAGGCACTGCCGGAACGTGTGTCGGGCGCGGTAGCCGGGCTGCTCGCCAAGCTGGACGTTGACATTCTTTGTGGCGATTCGGTGGCGGAGGTGCGTGCCAACGAAGTGGCCCTGACCAGCGGCAAGATTCTGCCTGCGGACATCACGGTCTGGTCGGCGGGTATTACCGCACCGCCTGTGCTTGGCACGCTGGGGCTGGACGTCAATCGTCTGAACCAGATCGAAGTTCTGCCGACGCTGCAAAGCAAGACCGATCCGGACATCTTCGCGTTCGGCGACTGTGCCAGCTGCGAGTGGCCGGAGCACGGCTTCGTGCCGCCGCGTGCGCAAGCGGCGCACCAGCAGGCGAGTTTCCTCGTGAAGGCCGTTGAGGCACGTCTCAAGGGACAGAGCTTGCCGACGTTCACGTACCGCGATTTCGGCTCATTGGTCTCGCTGGGCAAGTTCAGCGCGGTAGGTAACCTGATGGGTGGACTGATCGGCGGCAGCATGTTCATCGAAGGGCTGTTCGCCCGCGTGATGTACACGTCGCTTTATCGGATGCACGTGGCCGCGCTGCATGGCGTCTGGCGCATGATGCTCGATACCGTGGCCAATCGGCTGCGTCGCTCGACCGTGCCACGCGTGAAGCTGCACTGACGTTCTGACAGCATTTCGCTGACGTCCCGGCCGCGCAGGCACTTTGCTTGCGCGGCTTTTTTCATGCTGCGTGCTGAGTGCAAGCGAATTCCCTCTCTAGTAATATCCGAACGTCCGGCCTCGGGTCGGCAGTCTTCCCGACCATTTTCTTTTTGACGCTTTCTCCTGGAGTGCGACATGTCGCAAGCGGATCTGGATAGTCTCGTACCCGAAGTTGCGCCGCGTAACCGGCGCGATTTTTTGAAGACCGCCGTCGGTTCGGCGTTCGCACTGGCGGTGCTGCCGGTGGCGGCCGAAACGATCACCACCGACACGCAAGGACTGGACGCAGGCGAGCGCATGCTCGAAGTGCCGGGTATCCAGATGCCGGTGTACTACGCAAAGCCCGCGGGTAAGACGCATCTGCCGACGATCATCGTTGTCTCGGAGATTTTCGGCGTGCATCAGCACATCGCCGATATCTGCCGTCGCTTCGCGAAGCTCGGCTATCTGGCGGTCGCGCCGGAGTTGTTCGCGCGTGCGGGCGACCCGCAATCGTTGGGCACGATTGCCGAGATTCAATCGCAAATCGTAGCGAAGACGCCGGACAAGCAAGTCATGAGCGACATCGACGCGACCTTGAAGTGGGCGGTGTCCAATGGCGGCGACGAAAAGCGGCTCGGCATTACCGGCTTCTGCTGGGGCGGACGTGTCGCGTGGCTCTATGACGCGCACAACCCGAACGTGAAGGCGGCGGTGGCCTGGTACGGACGCATCGTCGGCGACAAGAGCGAGAACTTCCCGCAGAACCCGATCGATATCGCGGGCAGGCTGCATGGTCCGTTGCTGGGGTTGTACGGCGGCAAGGACACAGGGATTCCGGTCGCGAGCGTCGAACGGGCGCGCGAAGCGCTGGCCAAGGGCGACGCTGCGTCGAAGGGCTCTGAGCTGAAGGTGTTCCCGAACTCGGGTCACGCGTTCTTCGCGGATTATCGGGCGAGCTATGTCGAGGCCGACGCGAAAGAGGGTTGGAAGCTGGAGCAGGACTGGTTCCGAAAGCACGGCGTTGCTTGATGGCGGTGAGGTGAGGGGAGCGCCGTCGGTGTGCCGACGGCGTGTGGCCCTTGAGGTCGAGGGGGGCGACGGCGCGATTGTCGACAGCTTGCATCCCGATACGCCTGCTTAGGCCCCGCACGCCTCGATGTGCCAATGGTTTGCCTGTAACGGTAAAAGCTGGTTAAATCGCCGCCTTGCCCGCGGGAGAATCACCATCGACGCCATCTTTCTTTTCATCGTTATCGCCACGCTGGCTTCCGGCGTGCTGAGTCTATTCGGGGCGGCGTCGCTGTCGCTGGGTCTGCTCTCGAAGCTCATCGACAAGATGGTGAGTTTCTCGGCAGGCGTGCTGCTCGGCACGGCGTTGCTGCATTTGCTGCCGGAAAGTCTGGAGTCGCACGTCGACGCGCACGTCATCACGCGCTGGTTGCTTGGCGGACTGCTGGGGTTCTTCCTGCTGGAAAAGCTGGCGTTGCTGCGCCATAGCCACCATCACGAAGGCGACGGACATCATCACGAGCATGGCCACGACGCGCACGAAGCGGGCAAGGGCGGCTGGATGATTCTGGTGGGCAGCGCGATCCACAATTTCGCCGACGGCGTGGTGATTGCCGCCGCTTTCCTGACCGATCCGCGTCTGGGTGTTGCGGCCACGGTCTCGATCACGGTCCACGAAGTCGCGCACAAGCTGGGCGACTTCATGGTGTTGCTGAACGCGGGGTTCAAGCGCCGCAAGGCGCTTGTGCTGACGCTGGCGTCGAGTCTGACGGCCTTGCTGGGCGGCGTGCTTGGTTACTTCATGCTGGATCGTCTGCAAAGCCTGATCCCGTATCTGCTGGCGCTTGCGGCGAGCAGCTTCATCTACATTGCCGTATCGGATCTCATGCCGCAGATGCAACGGCGCACATCGCCGCGCGACGCCCTGCCCCAGATCTTGCTGATCGGTGTCGGGTTGGCATTGGTCGTGTGGCTCAATGGTCATGATCACGATCATGACCACGGGCACGGTCATGATGAAGGCGGGAGCGCGCTGGCGATGTCGGCAAGCGTCGTCAAGCCGAGTAGCGAGTAACGCGCGACATCGACCGGTGTCAAGTCCTGAAATAGGTTGACAGTTATTTCAGGTTAAAACGCTCGATGCACCGCATCGGGCGTTTTGTATTTC
>NZ_CABPSP010000022.1 GCF_902459765.1 Pandoraea anapnoica
TCGTCGATCGATGCTCGCGCGTTCCAGGATGCTTGGGGAAGTGACGTGAGCATGCACGGGAGCAATAGCCTGATTGGGCGACTGGGGGTAGCCGCGAACTATACGAACTCGTGGAAGGACAGTCAGAGGCGCTCCATGAACGCGTCGTTCTACGGCATTTTGAACGTCTATCAGGAGATGCTCGGTGGGTCGTCGGTGAATGTGGCGGGTGTGAACTTTGACACGAGGACTGACAGAACGTGGATGGGCGCGGGCGTGGGTGGTTCGTATTCGTGGGCGGATAACAAGTACACGGTGTACGGCGAGAGCTCGGTGAACACGTCGGTCAATCACTTTGGTGGTAACTACAACGTGAAGGCCAATCTCGGCTTCAGAATGAAGTTCTAACTCGCGAAGGATAGCGACAACACGAACAGGCTCCCAGCTAACGCTGCGAGCCTGTTGTTCATCTAGACAAGCAACGCAACGCGCGACGGTACAGCTCGATTCGCAGTCGAATGTGGGCAACGTATTCGACTGAAGATGCATTGAGTGAATGCGATGGCCGCCAGTGCAATTGACTGCCCCTCGTCTCCCGTGCCTTCATTAAGATGGGGACCGCATGTGGACGCATCGCGGTGTGTGGGATTCTTCGCATCATCCTGAGTCGCCGCTGCAACGAGGTTTCGTGTGCAATGGAATATTCCGCGATTGGATGCGCTGCGGGCAGATGTATGTGGATAAACCCGCAAAAATGCGGGGTATACGCGCGGTGTGATGCAACGCACCAGCGGCATGATCTGACCCCAATCTAGAACTCTGTGCGTACCGGAGGTCAACGGGCAGATCCATACCTGCCGTCGTGGGAATCCGCTTTGTGCAAAAGGGATCCGCGGGTTCTAATATCTCAATACTGAAGACATAGGGTACTGCCGGAGAAAATTCCGCCTGTGCCATTCGGTTTACGCTAGAGAAGAGTAGTCAATGTCAACGAAGAAGAGTCATCGATCGGTTCAAATGCGCTCGTCCGGGGGGCGATCCAGCGCGCTACTTTTACCGATGCCGAGGAGGGAGGCAGAACGGATCGTCCTTCGCGTGAGGCTTTCACTGGAGCGCCTGCGCAGTGGGGAGGCTAGTCGTCAGTTGATAAATGCTCTGGCTGAAGTCATCTTGATTGCCACGTTCGTTACGGAGGCCGGTCACGGAGAGCTTCATAGCGACATTCTCGAAAGGACGGAGCGCGATCTCGCATCTGTGTTGCTTGTCGCCAATTCGAAAGGGGAATGGGCTGTACCCAGCGAGCTCATGGATGATCTGACGAGAGTGGTTAACGAATACGATCGACAACTAGCGAAGGTTCGGCTTGGAGTGATCGCCGATGCCTGCAAGCGACTTGAGCAGTTGATGGTGGAAAACGCAGCCTAGCCTTCGGTCGTTCGATTCGAGCCATCGTGGGAGCGGTGACTTCGTGAACAGGATCAGCAATCAACAAGCTCGACCGAGGACGTGATAGTAGGTCGATAGCATATCGGAGGGGGATCTTCCCCATTGTCTCCGCTACTGCGTATCATAGGGCTTTCGGGCCAGTTGAAGAAAGCCCAGATTCTTATTCGAGCGGGGCTTTCGTATTCAGATCAGCGCTGACGCAGTGGTTCGGCCTAGCTTCGCCACGAGTACATCGCTCCGCATCCAAGCGAAACCGCCTGCGCGGCCGATTTCCTTATCGAGGTAGCCTTCGTCCTTGAGCGTGCTGAAAAGCCACCACTCATGACAACGCGCAGAATCGCGGAGGCACATCAGGCGGCGTTATCTGACGCTATTCCAGAAAGCAAAATGCCCCGGCCGGGGAAGAGTGGCCGGGGCTTTTGCAGTTCCCACTTCTTTGGATCACATCGCCAATGATCCGAGGCAGATATTGCGCGCGGCATCATGTGCCCGTGTGCTCTTTGCGCAAAAGATGAGAAATACCGTCCGCGAATCAAACGGGGCGGGTGTATATATAGACAGAGGAAATTATCATGAACAACATGTTCAATCCGCCGCATCCCGGTGAGATTTTGCGCGAAGATGTTTTGCCGGCGCTAAGACTTACCGTGAGTCAGGCTGCTGAGCAGTTAGGCGTGAGTCGCGTTGCGTTGTCGCGAGTCCTGAATGGGCATGCCGGCATCTCGATCGACATGGCATTGCGTCTAGAGTTGTGGCTTGGCGTCGAGAATGGAGGTAGAGCCTCTGCGTGGATCGCGCAGCAGTCCGATCATGATCTGCGGCAAGTGCGTGAATACGGTGCGCCCAAGGTGGCTCCGGCCCGTCTTCCGAAGGAGCTTGCGCACGCTTGATATGCGCAATACGCGGTAGCGTGAGCCGCGCATTCATCAACCCGTTCGTTTGTCACGTATTTTGCCCCGCCGTTTGGCGGGGTTTTTTATTTCAACGGACAGATACTGTTGAACTCCAATAGAACCGCTGGGAGTTCTGATCCGGAGTGGCGGAGCGCGGTCAAAGTACGCGGTGTCGCCTTGGCGCGCGAAGGCGCGGCCCAGAACTGTCGCTGCTCAGTATGTATATTACTGAATGTCAATGTCCTGAAGAATAGTGCGTGGCGAGTGACAACTACGGCGTCGCAGAAATGTTCCGCTTCATATCGGGATGGTTTGCCAAGGTTGGGGCATCGGATGTGCGCGCGAGGAACGCCCCCAAATTGAGCGACGTGATCCGAAGGCAGTGCCATATCGAGCCACCTTGCGACGCGTACACGAGTGTCGGCCGAATTTATGAGGAAATTCGTGGAAACCGTCGAGCGCGGCTCTGTTTTTGTTCGTCACGTTGTTACGCTGACTGCGCGTAGGTCTGGTTCTTCCTTTTTGACTCGATTCGGTGTATCAGCCTTGGTCGACTGCAGAAAGGGTAATTTGGAGAAATGCGTGGGCACTGATGCTGAACACTTACTTAGCGAGCGGTTTGCGCTCATTTTGCGAGGGGCGCTTTCGGCGGTCTACGTGATGGTGTTGATCTTGGGGGATCCTGCTAAAGGAGCTCCCACAACGCGATGGGCTATGGCCACTGAATACCCCGAATCGACAGTCTCTGGGGAGGGTCTCTCCGCGTTTGCACGTCTCGTCAAAGAAAAATCCCACGGCGAGATTGAGGTCATACCGTCATTTGGCTCAGACATTTCTTCCGCTCAGTTGATCGCGTCGATTAAGCGCAATGAGACAACTGGGGGAGATGCATTGACGAGTGCGTTAGACGGTTCCAGCTCCATTTTTGAGCTCCCGGCACTGCCGTTCATTACGCAGTCAACGGAGGATGCAGTTCATCTGAATGAACGCGCGCGCCCACTATACGAGGCCGAGTTGCGCAAACGCGGCATAACATTGCTCTACCTCTCAATTTGGCCTGCCACTGGTCTTTGGTCGAAGCGACCAATACGAGCGCCCGAAGGCCTCTCCACGCTTTCCATAAGAACGTATGATCAAACTTCCGAGAGTGTGATGCGACAAGCGGGGGCTTTGGCAAAGCAGATGCCGCTCAAGAAAGTATTCCCATTGCTCGAAGACGGAGAGTTCAACGCTGTGATGTCGTCCGGTGACGGCGGTGCTGGTCAAAAATTGGCTGGCTACCTTTCCACATTCACCGCGATCCGCTACGCGTGCCCGGTTTCCATTGCCATGATCCGGACGTCTAGTCTGACGGCACTTCCAGCCAGGCTGCGACATGCGGTATTGGACGCGGCGGCGGAAACAGAACGTCTGCAACGCGCATCGGCGGTCTCCCGCACGGAAGCCAATTATGCAATGATGCGAGCGCACGATGTGACCGTCGTCGATCCCCCTGATAGTGACCTAAGCGAACTGCTCCGCTTCGCAGCTAAGGATGCGATAGAGGAGTGGCAAGCCAAGGCATCGAAAGATGCTTGGGCGATCTTCCAAGCGTTTTCCAACCGACAGTCGACGAAGGACGAGCGTCAACGGTGATTCCTCTCGCGGAATCGATGATTTGAGGGCGAAATGACCTGCCCGGCAGGGTTTCCTATCCGAAGGGTCGTAATTGAAACTGGTCTGCACTCTGTGCCATGGGGGGGCATCCGTTGATGCCATTCTGGTAAGAGATTTTGGATTGCATGGAAAGCGTTCGATATCGTTACATTGGCATGCGCGCATGCGATCCGGTAGTCTCGACTGAGCCATTTCGCGATACCCGATTTGGCGCCTAAATGTCACATTCGGGTGGGCCGAATTTCCTGTGCAGCCTGTTACATAGGGATAAGGCGCCAGGGGCGCTGAGTAATGCGAGCAATGAGTGCCAAGGCCAATCGTAGGCGCCAAACGCGTTGCGGGTCGCGAACGTGATATAGGAAAGCGTAATAACCCACGCCAACAGTAATGCCGAAAGGGTGATTCCGCCTTTCCATTTCGCGAGGGCGGGAAATACTAGCGCAATGATTGCGCCCGCCAGGATTGCTGGAATGCCGCCGAAAAAATATGATCCAAACGCACAAAACAATGGGCCGAACGTGAGCGTAACGAAAACAGATTCGTGTGACTTCGTCAATACACTGACGGCGACGAAAAGGCCTAATACGCCCCCACCCATCGGCGGGCCTGCGATTCCAAGCCAGATAGCCCCATAGAGCGTGCGGGATAACGTCTTGCTAACCATGTTGACGAATCTTTTCACTACCGGCGAAGCGGGTCAAGAGAGTGGATTTGGTGCGGCTCTCTTTCGCGGAGAAAAGTGCGGTTGATGAGAGGTTTCTTGTCTTCCTTCTCCATCGAGTAAGAATTTGGAACTCGGTTGGCCGGGAGTCGTCGGCACGCGTTGGCTTGCTATAAGGGGGGGGCACGCTTGCTCGGGTGAAACAGATCGACAGGTTCGCTTGGCGCGTTAGGAGAATGTCAAACATGACTACCGCGGGAGGGGCCGGAGTGTTTCGTCCCGAAATGTTTGGCGCATCGTTGAGATGTCGTGTTCCAGCAAATATCGGTAATGCTTCCGAAAGATGGCGGCAAGCAGTGCATGATTGGGGCCAACGACGTCCATTCCGCGATCGTCGTAGGGAAGGGCCATGATCCGCTTTTCGAGATTGAAGAGGTAGACTTGGCAATATGGCTGAGGACGGATGTATCCGAACTGTGTGCTGAGGGCGCACCACAAGAGATTCGGAATCAGCGCAACCTCCGTGCGAAAGGCAACGTTGAGAATAACTTCCTCATCATTCGCATCAAGCCAGTCAATCGGCTCGATAGAGTCCGTCCAAATCGAGCGTTCGTCTGGGATGGTAATACCTGCTGCCAAAATCTCGGAGAGCGTCGCTCGATGTGACATAAGTCCCTCACTTTGACGTGTGGGGCGCCGTAGGCATGCAACGATGGTGTCCGTGGAGGGGAAGAGGTCGAGGCATATCTCGCGTGCTTTTCGCATCGCGGTGAGGAATTGTGGGATAGCTGAGCCACTTTCGGATAGCTCGAAGCGAAGGCCGCCCGGATAGGTGAAGAAAAGCGGTCGACAGAATGCCTTCGCATCGAAGATCGTCTCGATAGTGTCGCGAAGATCCAAATTTTCACCCCCGACTAATGCAGCAAGAGCCCCTCGCGAGCCCTAGTGAGGTAACAGCAGTGCAGCCACCGCATTGCGAAGGTGGCCTAGATGTTGTCAATTCAACAGATCCGAAGTTTCAAAAAATAGCCCCGGCTGGTTGGCGCAGCCGGGGCTTTGTCCTGCGAGATGAATCGCTTCCGTACGATTCAAGCCCGATCGTACTCGAGGGGTGCTGCGATGGATGTCAGCGTTCCGTGAAATGCGAAATGCCTCAACAGGAGGGCGATTTTTTGTGGAGTCCATGCCTGGGTTGAGTGATGCAGCACGTGCGCCGGACAAGGTATTACGATCCGCGCGCAGTTGCCCTTTGGGGCAATATTGGCTCCTTGGGATATCGACGCTGTTCAACGTCGGTGAGGTTGTTCTTGAAGTTTGCAGCAGCGAGGCCATGCCGATTTCGCTAACGCTATAGTGCAAGCGGGTGTGCGACGTTTGCGAGGGCGAGATGAATGCTGGTATTCGTGCCGAGTGACCGGTGACGGCAGGAGATGCTCACTTATGGATCAATCATTTGACAGTAAATCTTACGTGGGAACGGGCAGTCGAGTACTTCTATTCGATAAAGGGACGCAAACCGATTGCCCAACTCTTTGGACCTGGCGCGAGCATCGTGAGTCACAAGCTTGGCGTGATGTCCGTCGGGGAGTATGAGCGGCGGCTGGCGGATTCCGCCGATGAAGTCGATCTGATTCGAATCTGTCGCCGAGATTTCGCGGGGAGTCTCATGTCGCTCTACATCCAACTAGATTTCAAAGTTGGGGGTAAGTTTCAGTATGTTGACGTCTTCGAGTTTGATCGCTCGCTGCTGATCAAGCGTCTCTATCTCTGTAGGGTCTCGGACGCATCGTTTGATGGGGATGAATGCCTGTTGACGATATGAGCCACCGCAAGCATCAATGCTTGATGCTTCGAATTCTCCGGTTCACTAAATGGCTTTTTTCTGTCGTTATCTATGCGGGATAAGGTGTAGCGTAACGGCGAGATTAATTGCCGCCAAAATAGAGTGAGATCATGCGTGTGAGCAATCCACCTGCGTTGGGCGTTCCGGGCATGTCACTACGTCAACTTGACCGACGTGACATCGATGCGTGGTTTTCTTACCTTCGGTTGCCGGAGGTTGTCAAGCATACGAGTTGGGACGTTGAATCAGCTCGCGATCTATGTCCTCTATTCGAGGCGATTGAGTCCGACTGCAGTGATTCAATTGTTCGGCTAGCAATCGTGGATGATGCGTCGGGCGCGCTCGTGGGGACCGTCGGGTTCCACACGATTTCAACAGTGCATCTGACAGCCGAAGTTGCATACGATGTAGCCCCGTCGCATTGGGGGCGAGGCATAGGGCGGGCGGCATGTGAGGCAGTTACGAAGTGGGGATTTGGAATTGCTGGATGGGTGAGGATCCAGGCGGTTGTTCTGGAAACCAATGCGAAATCGATCGCTCTTCTCGAGTCTTGTCAGTTTCGGCGTGAGGGCTACTTGCGCTCGTACCGCATGGTTCGAGGTGTGCCGGGTAACTTTGTGATTTTTTCCCGCTTGCGTCAAGAGTTTGAGAGCTTCCACTGACGCGTATTGTTGATGCGGCGAAGGGGATGAAGAAAGACCTCGAGCCCCTTTCAAGGGGTGTGTTCTGCTATTCCCCGTACTTGATCACGCCGGTTTGCGACGCGAATCGGCGGCCTCGACTCGCTGCCGAAAAGGTGGACATGTGACGTTCCGAGCGGTGGACCGCGCGGGGAAAATTCGGTTTCGTTCGGGACAGGGAAGGAAGAAAGAAAACGCCCCGGACTGCGCGCACAGCCGGGGCCCTTTCGCATTCCAAAGATCCCGAACCATCGACCAAGAGGGCATCGGACATGGAAAATGAATCGGGTCAACGATTCAGGGGCTATTGTGGCCAAATGTTTGGGCTTTGGGCTGGGGCGCATGAGTAAACAAGAAGTACCTTGCCGATCATCGTGAGCTGACGCTGGGATTGACCTCGCTTTTGTGGTTCGACGACGACAATCTGAAGATTGGAGTCTGTCGGGAATGGGGCGTCTGTGTGACGATTCTTTCTGCGTAAGCTCGCGAGCCTTGCTCATTTTGATGGGCAACGGCCATTGCCAACGGAGTACCGTCGTCTAGGCCTGAAGAAGGTGTGCTGCGGAAATTCGCAAATTCGTTGGGGCGCGGAGATATGCTTCACAAAGCCGCGTTACGCTGTGCAAGCGTTATGTTGACTCCTGCCGACCTGACGTATTGTTCTGTTCGACCCCTCCATTGGCCTCTCAGGGGCAATGGATTAATGCCGCTTCCCCAAGGAGCGGCATTTTTTTGTGAGGCCATTGTTTGACATGATATCGATGCAGGGGTGTTCTTGTGCTTTGCGTGAGGTAGTTCGCGAAAGCATCTGGACCGTGGCTGAGGAAACGAGGCCTTGGTTATGATGAACGTGTGTCGTGCGCGCCTCTCCGTCCGCATGGCACCGTGTGCTCCAGTTGCCCTGACCTCCGGGGCAATGGCTTCTCGCCGCTCCCTTTGGGAGCGGTTTTTTTCGGCATGTTTGCTAGATGACCTAGTACTTTTGATGCTGTTGAAGAAACGAACGCCGCGATGACATTCAACTTGCGAACATAGGCGATGCCGGCCTAGTCTGAGATTGACTGCCGCGAAGCTCTGGCTTGAAGGGGCCAGAGTCAACGGGCAGTCGGCGGTGCACCTCCACCGCATCCCTCCCTGCCTTGGCCCCTCTGCGGCATGGAGATTAAGCCGCTCCCGCCAGGAGCGGCTTCTTTTTTATGGGCCGAGGAAAGTGCGATGTGAAAAAGCCACACTGGTGATTCGCTTGGGCGACTATTGCACGCCGGGCTTCAAACTCGGTGGGGTGGCGTTAACCGCTTACCGGGGCGGTCCGGCTCCTGCTGATTTTGGCCACAGACCTTTGCGGGAGATTCCGCTGCGCAAACGTCGCGGTTGTTAAGTTCCGCAATTCTCGTTTTGTCAGCTTCATCTTGTCGCCCCGCCGGTTGCGTACGTAATGCTAGGTCATCGTGACCGATGTGTGCCCGAGTTGTTTCTGAGCTTGCCAGATAGGGGGGGGGCGCGACGTTCAGAAACTATGGGGAAGATCAATCCCCCGACATTCCTGAGAGTCCAACCGGCATGGTCGACCCGGGCAAGGTCGATGCGAAGAGCGTGATGCGCCGTGGGACGGTCTCACACTAGCTGGAATTGCGCCTCCGGCTCGTCGATAGATTGCAGATGCAGAAGGGCTCTCAATCATAGGCCAGAAGTGCTTACGATCCCGGCAGCAGTCCACCTGAGAGAACGAAATGTCCGCCAACTAGGACGCATATTTTTGTGGAAAATCGCATTTTTGCGTGCGCTGCTGGTCGTGTGTGCGGCGCTTCGGCTAACCGAGAAGATCGACACATCGACGGCTGCGGGGAAGCTCATCACAAACGTTTTCGCCAGTCTGACCGAGTACGACAGGAATCTAACGCGAGAGCGGACGATGGCGGGCCTCAAAGCCGGCAGAGCGCGAGGGCGTAACGGGGGCCGTCCCCCGAAGATCGGCCCGAAGGAACTACGCGAAATAACGTGTTGCTGGCTGATCCGAGCATGACGGTCACCGATGTGGCGAATCGATACGGTGTTAGTCGCACGACTATCCATAAGCATGTGAAGGGAGGTGCGGATGCTGGCTAAGTTGTTGTGTGAGTTGATTTACAGCGCGCGAAATCCTGTTCGCATTGTGGCGAAGATCTACGCGTGGTGTACCGGCGTGCAGCTCGGCATTCTCTATATCTTGGCGAGCATTGCAGACGCACCGCTTACGACGTTGCTGCATCCCGCGTTGCGTGCTTTGACGGCGCTCGCGATTCTATTTTTGGTGCCACGGTTGTTCGACGCGGCTCTTAAATTTCTTTATGAGCACGCTTGATGCTGCGCGCTCTTCTTTCGGTCGTGTTGGCGGTCGCCGCCGCAAACTGTTCGGCCGTTCTAGCACAGGCACCCACGAACGAGAAACCGTGGTTGTCGCAGGTCAAGAGGTGGACTGCCAGAAACTCGGCAGCGCAAAGGGCGGCCCCGAGGATCATTTCAGGCCGCCGCTTTTGGCTACGGTTATCGGTGCTGGGCGAGCCTACTTATATTCCGCGCCCTCACCCGAGTGCATGACCAAACGCATATTCATTATTCCTGGCGACGGCGTCACGGTCTACAAGCCTTACAAGAATTGGTGCCAGGTCATGTATATCAACCGCAAAACCGACGAAGATTTCGAGGGCTGGATCGAGGGGCGCCGTCTGCGGTTGGGCGGCACGACAGGTGCTGAGAGCGATCAATAATCCAATAGTCGCGTCCACCGGGATTTCACTTCCAGCGATCGAACTTCCGCTTGCTATGAAAGCCGTGACGAGATACCACCTTGCCGACCAGAAAAAGCACCCCGTAGGGTGCTTTTTCACATTCTCCAATTTTATCGTGAGCCGAGTAGTAAATAGGCTCTGCCGACTGTGGGCACCGTGCTGCGCGGGGCAATCGAAATGGAGAATTCCATGCGCCTTTATATTCAAGAAACCATCATTAGCCAGTTTGCCGGCTGGTCGTCGTCCATGATGCCGCTGGTCACTCTGCAAATGCGTTGTGCAAAGAAAGGCATTAAAGCGGCTCAGTTTGAGGAGGCCATTGATGAACTGGTGAAGGCTGGCCGCTTAGAAAAACCGGCCTTCAACCGTATCAGGCTGCTGTAAGTCTCACCAACCAACAACAAAGGCCGGGAAACGTGCAGCTGTAAGCGGCAGCAGAAATGCGCTTGCCAGCGCGGCGCGTTTACTGCTGGCGGCGTGCGCGGCGATGGCACGCTATGAGGCGCGCCCGTTCTATGGCGAGGCCGGTTGATCTGCTGCGAGGCTTGCATCTCGAATGGCATGGACATCGGTTCGGTGCACATGCACGTCGTCAACAACGTGGACGGCTCCACCCGATCACCTGGACCTGTTATTGCTGCCCGCACGCCACAGGTGTCAGCACAGTAGTATTTCATTGGATTGTCCCTGTCCACTATGAGTCGGCGGGGCGGTCGTGGCCGCAGACCTGCCCCTCAAATTGACGATGCAACGGATCTACACAGGGAAGTCGCATTTCTTCCTGGTGGTCACTCGGCGTGCAATCGTTGTGCCTCACTCTAGGCGTCATCGAAATGATGGGAGACTCACGTGGCGATGTTCATAGAGACGATCGGCGGGCATGCGGTAGCAATCGACGTCGGTGAGCGACGTTGCACTGGCTGCTATGACTGGGAATATGTCGCTCGCCTTGGTGAAGACCTAGTGGCGGCTCGAAACTCCCATCAAGCGCTTTCTACTGAGAGGCGAGCTTTGGAAGAGGCTCGACATCACTTTGCACTGCGCGTTGGCGTAAAGTTGGAGTAGCCGAAGGCCGTGCCAGTATAGGAGAGTGGGCATTTCGCTTCAGGCGCGGCGAAGGGGGGGGCGCAGGGTGTGAGCGGTGTTTGTCGAGATGGATGTCGGCGGCGCTGCGCCATTCAAGAGCAGCGGCTATGGCGATGAATTTTTGTCCTCAGCGCTTGCTGTCCTCGTCGAGAAGACGATCGGCGAAGAATTCGCCGACGAACGGGGTGATAGCGGGAGTATTTGGGCTGGGGCAGGGCGACTAAAACCAGATGTAGGAGAGAAGTGCTAGGTCGAGAGTCGCATGGATTTCTTCGTCAGATAGCTCGTACCCGGTGCCGCAATGTTGGCACCTGACTTCCCTGATCTCCTGCTCGCAAACGGCGGCAAGCGACTGTGCGTTGAGGCGGTGACATGCGGGACATTCAGTGCTTATCGGAACGTCGAACAGGTATTCTGGTTTCAGCCGGTTCAGCAGTGTCTTTAGCACGTCTCAATCTCCAGAACGAGTTGGTGAACCCATGGCGCCGGCCTTGATCGCGGACATCGTCGTTGTTCGACGACAGATGCGCATAGATGGTCACCTAAGTCGCGAAGCCGTTAAATGCGGGAAATCGCAATCTATTCTCGTTCGTATTTGCATTCATGTTTTCAAAGAGCGCCGGCATGCAGAGGCGAGGACGCTCCAGAGGACCGCCATTGCGTCTACCAATAAGGTAGTAGCTTCGGGCGACCGATGGTGGGTAACTGGACCAAGTGAGCAAAGGCGCGGCGAGTATTTGACTCGTGCATGTGCTGAGCTGGTTACGTGTCGAACAGTTGTTCCTGCAAAGGCTTCCACTGCACAATATGATGAATCTGGCCGCTTGCGAACCACCTAGTTGCTTCCGTTGATATGGATGTGTGGTGCCGAGCTCACTCAGTGTGCTCGTGATTGACGGTAGTTCGGATGTGGTCTCGAAAACCTTTGGATAGGTGTTCGCCGAACGGGGGGGCATATATCACCAGTGCGCGACGTTTTCTTCGACGTCGTTGCGGTGCTGCGCATCGGTCTGTACGCAGAGGGCGATGGCGTTGGCCCCGTATTTTGTTAGTGAAAGCACGCAGGGATTCCCATGTTCGCTATTTCCGCGTCCCTTTGGCGGGGGGAGCTCGAGCACGGCGACGGCGCTCAGCCATCTGGCACCGGCGATCGTGTTAGTCCGTTGGCGGTAGGCCGGTAATGCGGAAAATCGCAAATCTGTTTGGGCGAAGAGTTGAACGAACATGCATGCGTTAACGTACGCCCCGCGCGCCTCCCCGGCCCCTCGGTGGTCGGCGCGTGTTGTGCTCTCCGTTTGTCTTCCCCGAGGCGAATGGCTTCATGCCGCTTCCCTGTGAAGCGGCATTTTTTTGTGCGTTTAAAAAATGCCGCTCCGCTGTTGGGGCGGTGCTAGAAGTGAACTCGACGCACGCTCAGTAGTTGCGAATGGTATTGGCGACGCCTATCCTGAAATCGGCCGACTTGCGGTTCTACCCGGGGGGGGGGGATTCGCGATCGGTCAATTGATAACTTAAGTGGTGTGCTGCGAGGATGCCGTCTTCCGGTGGATGGCATCCTCATTTTTTTGCTCTTCGTCCGCTGCGAGTCGTTGTATGACTGCACCAAATGTTGAGATGGCAGTGCGAGCACCTTGGTTCGAGGGCGCAATCTGTCGTATCGCGGCGGCGCTCAGTCTCTGTTTGCTGGCGAACGTGCCAGCGTCGTAGCAACTATTCAAAGCGCTTCGGGCGATTTGCAATTGAGCATTGCGAAAACTGTTGCGCGAGGCAATAGGCTGTCCGACGGTGCCGTACGAACAGTAGCAGCCGGACAATTGTGGGTCTCGAGAGTAGCTACGCGCAACGAACTGAACTTGGAATCGCGGGGGGGGGGGGGCATTGGTGACGAATATCCCAGGCGACTGAACGACTAGCCCTGTATTTCAATAATTTGTTCAAGGATTCGCGGAATCGAAAGCATGAGTAACTCTGTAAAAAAATACTCTTTCAAGTAGCCGTTTCGTTGGTTCCAGCGTTGGTTTCATGCGCCGCAATGGCCGCGGGTGTGCAACGCGATCCTGCGGTAGTGCTCAACGCGCTTAGGGGGCGCATATACTCTGTGGGAGAAACGACAGGCGAAGTCGACGACATGATCGCCGCCGAAGCAGATGCGGCCGAAGAGATCCTCCATTATGTTATCGGGGGCTCGACCGACGGCCTTCTTGCGCGTGAGAAAGGCAAGTCCCCGCTAGCGATAGCAGCCGAGATGGGCTACCCAAACGTTGTGGCGGCGTTGCTGACGTCCAGCCTTGTAAGGGCGCATATCAATGACGAGGATGAATGGGGAGTGACGCCGTGGATTGCCGCGAATTTGTCTTTGATGCAGAGTTCCTGGGTATGCAATCCTGCAGTTGTCGACGATCCATTCAGGTTCGTACCGATGTTAGTAGCACAGCCGTATTACACATCTAATCCAACCCCCCGAATGGGAAGGTGCGTGCAGTGCTCGAAGAGGCCGGAGCACTCGACGATTTGGCCAAGGCAAAAGATGTGTGGCTGACAAACTGCAAGAATCAATCAGAAGAGGTCAAGGCCGAGGTACAAGCCAGTACAGACCTGCAAAAAACAGTTCAGTCGCTTGGCGCAGCTGCATTGACGTCATCAAATCTCTTAAGAAGACCACAGAAGCGCTAGCAGAATAACAACAGGTCCGAGCCATAGCGACGATGCCGCTGAGCCAAGGCGACGATCTGCGCTCGCAGGGCCTGATTGCGATCCGGCGCCGGTTGATAACGGTAGGCGCTGGCGCTCATGCTGATTACCCGCAGGGCTCGGCGCTCGCTCAAGCCACTATCGGTCATATGGCGCACCAGCTCTTGGCGGGACGGTGCGCTCACCACTTTTTTCGCAACGCCTCGCGCGTCACCTCATTCTCCAGCAGCGATTCCGCTAGCAGTTTCTTCAACCGAGCGTTTTCGGTCTCCAGATCCTTCAGCCGCTTCGCGTCAGAGACATTCGTGCCGCCGAACTTACTGCGCCATAGGTAATAGCTGGCCTCTGAAAAGCCGTGCTGACGGCATAGTTCCTTGACCGGTATGCCCGTCTCGGCTTCCCTCAGGAAGCCGATGATTTGCTCGTCGGTGAATCTCTTCTTCATGTCCAATCTCCTGACTACATGATTGGACTCTAAATCGTCGCGCTACTCAAATTGGGGGAGACGTCGCACATCAATATCCCCGGATTTATGGCTTTCTACTTAGAACTCCATAATACGCCATCTGTATAACTGTTATAGCGAAGGCGGTAGTACCGACCGTTTGATTCTCGGCCTAGGTACCGCAAACTTGAATGCGGGCGCAATACGTAGTAGCGCGCCCGCCGGTCCTCGATCACGAGCTTTGCCTCGATGCAGTTGCGAAACTATTCCATCGCCAAGCATTCATCACGGAATATTCCGCATGCCGAGTCGAGCGCTGCAGCAACCTGCGAACGCATACTGCCGGTATGCGTTGCGAGATCTTAACGCATCGGACTGATGGCGGAGGGCTCACGGAATCTGCCTGGACCATCATCCTAAGGGCTGCATGCAGTTTGATGCGAAGTGCATGTGCCGCGCGCGCCTCGCCGCTTCTAGCCACCTGAATCAGCGTCATGCAGCCCAGCAGCTTGGCGGAGCTCGGAACGTATCGGACGATGCCGGATTGGGTGGGATTGAATAACTGTAGCCAGTGGGATACAATATCCCCATGATAGAACTGCGCAAAACCGATGAATTTGCCCGCTGGATTGACCGACTTCGCGACGTGTGCGCTCGCGCTCGCATCCAGGTACGTATTCAGCGGTTGGCCGACGGTAATCCTGGCTACGTGCGAGCGGTCGGCGAGGGTGTTAGTGAATTGAAAATCGACTACGGCCCTGGTTACCGGGTGTACTACACGCAGCGCCGCGGCGTTTTCATACTGCTGCTGTGTGGCGGCGACAAGAGCACGCAGGACAGCGACATCAAGCATGCATTGAGCCTTGCCCGAGAAATGGAGGATTGAGTCATGGCAACAACCACTACCCGTTACGACGTTGCTGGGCACCTGCGCACCGAAGAGGAAATGCAGGCGTACATCGAGGCTGCGTTCGAGGAAGCCGGCGACGATGCCGCCTTTATCGCCAAGGCACTCGGCGACGTTGCCCGAGCGCGCGGTATGACGCAGGTTGCCCGGGATGCCGGCTTGTCCCGCGAGAGCCTGTACAAGGCGCTTTCCGGCGAGCGTAGCCCCGACTTCTCGACGCTGCTCAAGGTCATGCGCGCCCTCGGTATGCGTCTGCACCCAGAGCCAGCCTGAAGCCATGTCTCGAGCCCATCCCCGACCACCACGACAGCGCAGGCCAAGGCGAGCACGTCGCCGCGTCACGGTGTCGATTCCGATTGATGTGAGCGTCATCGAGGCGTTTCGCGCGACCGGGTCCGGCTGGCGCAAGCGAATCAATGCAGCATTGGCCGACTGGCTCAAGAGCCGCAATCCTGAAGACGCGCCGGAGCAATCATGAGCCGTAGCAAACGCAAGACGCCGATTTGTGGCGTTACGAGTGCGGTCAGCGAAGCCGAAGACAAAGCGCTCTGGCATCGTGCTCACCGCCGAAGCGAGCGCGTTGCCCTTGAGCGTGATGGCATCGAGTACATCGCCAGCAACCGCCATGCTCACTCCTCGACATGGAGGATGGGCAAGGACGGCAAACACTTTTTCGACGCTGCCGAGTGGCCGACGGTGATGCGGAAATAAGTCCCACGTCGCCTCCATTGCGAGGCGGTTTTCATTTTGGAAACCCGCGCCAGTGCTAGGGGCCTAGTTTCTGGCGGACGAAATTCGCGTGTACGGGCGGAGGTGCTCTAAACCCACTATCCAACCTACCACAAAATTGCGATTTATTCGGATTGTATCAGACGGGGCCGGACGATTTATTTTCGCCGGTATCAGCGGAGACCCTTGTTGTGATTGGGTTTTCGCGATTGCTTCGGACTGTTTCGGATTGTTCCGAATAGATGATCTGGCGGAGGCGGTGAGATTCGAACTCACGGACGATTGCTCGTCGCCGGTTTTCAAGACCGGTGCCTTAAACCACTCGGCCACACTTCCGCGCTGGAGCGGGTGAAGGGGGGGGGGGGGGCGAGCCCTCGTCATAAGCTTGGAAGGCTTCTGCGCTACCAGACTGCGCTACGCTCCGTTTCAGTTCACGTCTTTCAAGAGCGAAAATGTACCATGTTGGGATGTGCGAAGAGTCGCATTTATGCTACCAGTCTCCATTGCGAACCTAAGCTTTGCTGTTGAATCACTGCGCTATCGTTCGGCTGCCAGCACTTCCAGCTTTTCATTTGTACGCGTGCTCCATATTCTGAATCCGACCGAGTTGTGTTCTTGTCTGAGGGGGCTCAGACCGCAACCGGTCGTGTCATGTCTCCTCTGTTTTGGGTTTGGGATGTCGTCTACGCATGGACGACATCCCTATTTTTTTCCGATTATTATCGAGTTGGATCGCCCCGATATTCGTGGTGACTCACCTTGCGCCCCCTGAAATCGAGCGCGTTGTAATACATCACACATGTGCCTCCGCGTTTGCCCATGCTTGACTCGCGCGGTGACCGTTCCCGACCCCAAAGCGTCCAATCGCGACGCCGCAATCCTTGTCGGATGGCCCTCAGTCAGTCGTATTCCGATTCGATGCATTATGACGGGCGACGCACCCCCTAAATCCGGCAGTGGTCGGGCAGGTCTCCTCCCAGGAAAAACAGATGAAGCTCTTGGCGATTTCTGGTAGCGCCCGCCGCGAATCCGTCAACACGGCGTTGCTAATAGCATTGAAGGTCGCGGCGCCTAAGGGTGTTGACGTATCTGTGTTCCATCGCCTTGATACCCTGCCTATCTTCTCTCCCGACCTGGAAGGGCCGCGAACGCCGGTCGAAGTTCTGGAATTTCTTGAGCTCGTGTCTGGCTGCCAGGGAACCCTTATCGCCAGCCCCGAGTACGTTCGAGCCATTCCGGGGGGGGCTTAAGAATGCCATTGATTGGATGGTCTCTCGATTCGAGGTCATGGGGAAACCCATCGCGTTAGCGCATGCATCTCATCGCGGTGAGGACATGCTCGACTCGCTTCGGCTTGTGCTATTCACTGTAAGCGATGGATTTATTGGCGATATTTTCCTGCGCGTCCCGTTGATTGGTAAGACGTAATTTGAAATCAAAACTATGCTGCAATTGCCCGAGTGGCAGTCGGAGATAAGTGCATTCCTGTCAGCTTTCGCAACTGCAGTCCACACACGAAAGACCCATGTGAGAGGCTGATGCTCTCCCTTGGTCGCTTCGCAACGGCGCGCAGGTATGCGATAGGTCAGGATTGGCCCTTTGGAGTTTCAATTGGAGTGGGCGTCCGACAAGACTAACCTCGGTGAATGTGACGCCTTGCGTGCCGGCGGTTTCTAGAGGCAATGCCGTGCGGACCGCCAACTGCGTGTCGAGGGGGGGCATCCCAATGCGGAGCCTTTGCGGGCTGTGGTCTAGTCCATCACCGCCCATGCCATGTTTCCCACAGGTCGCGCCAGAATGCGTTAGTGTTGCGACGTGCTCGCCAGCGCAGATCTGGCAACGCAACGCCAAGCCACTGTGCCGCGGCATCGATGCGGCGCTCGCCGAATCGCTCGGGCGCGTCGAATAGATCGAGGTAGGCCTGACGGTAGTGACCGACCATCGTGGCGTCGTCATAGTAAGTTTCCATCCACTTACGTGATGCCGCGCCGATTTCCGCGCGCAACGCTGCGTCCGTCAGTAACTCGACTAGCGGAGCCTCTGCTGCTTCAAGTGGAACGTCGACCCAGGGTAGTTCGCACGCCCCTGTGAGTCGCCGCAATTGCGATTGCACACGATTATCGAGATGTCCCAACGTTGGCTTCCCTTGCGATAGCGATTCAAGCCCAGAGAGGTGATAGTTGCCGGTCACGCATTCGTCGAGTGCAATGGCTGCACGCTGCTTGAGCCGTAGGCAGTCATCGTGTGGCGTGCCGGTGATAAGCCTGACTTCACACAGGCCCCGGCGTTCAAGCTTTCGCAGCAGCCGTAACGTCTGCGGCGCGCCTTTCGTCTCCCATCGCTTGCGCCAGCCGGACGAACGGCCGCTCGGAGAGAACACGACCATCGGGCTTCCCGTCTCGCCCGCGCACTCCGGATGCGGCAAATAAAGCGCGTTGTCTATTGGCACGATGTTGGGGACCACGCGGGCGAAGGGGTAGAAGCGCTCCGGTCCTTGCGCAATCACTAGTTGTGGCAGCGGGTCGTTGACGATTTGCTCGCGCATCACAGCGTCGTCGCGAGACCAGAGTTCGGGAGCGGAGTGAAACTGTCGGATCAGTTTTTTGTCGCCGAAGCGTTTCGGCAGGTCAGCGCCGAACGTTGTTTCCATCGGAAAAACCTGATGGATGTGGATGACGTCTGCAGCTGCAATGGCGTCCAGCGCCTCTTCGCGCTGACGTTGCCAGTCGAGATCGACGGCGAACGTGCGCGACGCATACGCCGCAGCGTTGTAGACAATGTGCCGCGCCGCAATGTCGGTGTGCCGGTTCAATGCGGCGACAATGTTGCCCGGGCTACCCGCGACGGGCGTGTGGGAGAGGTGGACGACCTTCATGCGGAGGGAGTTTAGCCCGACGCACGGCAAATGAGTTTAGGTGGAGCGTCGGGCCAGTTTACGCCGCGTTACAGCTGTAACGCCTCCACGTCAGCATTTCGTCAGTGGCGGGGCGGTGCGCGATCGCCGTCAAAGGTTGCCGTGGCGCGAAATGCTTGGGTAATATTCGATCTGAGCGAGGTCCCTTCACTCCAGTCGAAAGCATTATCGACTGAAAAATTTGGTCGTCTTCATTGGCGCAAACGGGTTGGGCGCCTAGCTTCGGTTTCTGTCGGAAAGGAGGAGTGGGGTGGAGTCGAGGATCAAAATGGGGGGGGCAGTGCATAAACTACATTGGCAGATATGCTCGCAGCGTCGTTAAGCATCCGCCCAACTGACACCCTCACAGCTCATGAATGCGAAACAACAGGACGCCGCCGGCGCTCACCAACTGTCCCCTATTTCGCTTGCCTTGGGAAGGCGAATCAAGCAATGTAGGCACCTGGCGGAGAAAACACAGGAAGCTTTGGCGTTTGAGGCACGTGTAGATCGTACCTATATCTCCGCAATCGAGCGTGGCGTGGCGAACCCGTCGATTGAGACAATCGCGAACGTGTGCCACGTGTTGGGTATGACGCTCGCTGAATTGTTCGGGCCCCTCGGTAACGTATCCCTAGCTGCTACTGGTCTGCGTCGCAGGAATGCTGCGACTCCACCAAGAATCAAGCGTCAGCGTTTGCGCTAACGATTTTGTCGGTCAAGCAACCTGACACCCGCAAAGGATCGCTATGGGCAGGCAACGCACCCGACTGGCAACCCGCTGCCATGTGCTTTTCGCCCGGGCCGACCGCCCATCCCCTGTCGGTTGTCGGGGAAAGGTTATTTCTCAGGCTGATCGAAGAGCACGATGAGTTGGCCTCGTCGTTCGACGGCACTACTACGATACTAGGTCGTAGTAGTACCGCTATCCCATGCATCTCGAGGCCTTATAGAAGGCGAATGGCTGCTGGTTCGAACCGCTATCAATGGCTCGGAATTGTCTTCTGGCTGGGACGCCACGCCTTGCCCCACTGGATGCGACATACTCGTGCGCTGGCCCGTGGTGCTGGCCGGGCGGCCGTTTTCGATAGCCTACTGCACGCGTCGGTCGTCCCTCCCAGGACCTATCTACAAAGCGAGGAAGTTAAACGTTTTCTCCAGATTATTCAGGCCTTCGCCGCCCGGTAGTTACGCCGTGGGCCGGGCGCTAACCCTCAGCGTACAGTATCCGCTTTCTGCGCCAGACTGAGCACGCAACCTACTGAGGTTTCAGCACCATCAGGAAATATATGATGACCATTGCGGCAAACGCAGGGTAGCCCAGAAGCTCCCAGCGGCGAGCATAATGCCAGTAGTGCGCGGGAAGCGTAGATTTCTTCTCATCAGCCGATGCGGCTATGCGGCTCATCCGGATCTGGATCCAGACAACTGGAAGCCAGCAGGCGGCAGCCAGCGCGTATAGTCCCGCGGATGCGACGAGCCATGCAGAATTCAACGGATACCCAGCGAGATGCAGCATATAGGCACCTGAGAGGGGCTGGATGATCACGGTGGGCGTGGTGAACCACCAGTCTGCTCGCACGACCAGGCGAGACACGACGGCGATGGTCTCGACGGAGCCGGATCGATTTGCGAAGAAGAGATAGAACGCAGAGCCAAGTCCTGTGCCAACCATCAGCACTGAGGAGAGGATGTGGATGACTTTGACGACAAGGTATTCCATGGGCGTTACTCGGTCAAGAGAATGAACAGGATGGCAAGGATTGGTATGTTCTTTAGTAGCGGACCGAAAGGGTGAGTGAGGAAGCGCGGCATGGCGACCGCGATAATGATGGAATATCCGAGTACCAGCGCGCCTTGTATTGCCCATAGGGCCCGGCTCGGCCTTGCGAGGCAGGCGATCCCCATGCTCAGGTCAAGCAGCGCAGCTCCATACAGTGCGATTTTGGCCATCTCCCCCGTAAGTCCCACCTCGTTCAGGAGTCCGAGGCTCTCACTTGTCGGATACACGCACAGACTAATGAATGCTGTCAAGATCCACACGACCGCTAACGCTCCACGCAACAATGGGAGCCGCCATGCGGCATGGGCGCGGTGCCGAAGAAGCTCCGCTTCGTCCGGGGCGATGAAGTCATCTATTGCCAATGGTGCGCGGTCTAGCAGGGCGCTCAAGTGCTTCGTGTCGCCGACATTGCCTTGCCGAAGCATGCGCAAGGTTTCCGGGGTGAGCTTGGCCCCCGGAATCAGGGTGCCGATTTTCGCGGCAAGTGCCATCAGTGGTGCAGGAATTGTCAGCCATCGCGGCGGCGGCAAGTGCATTCCCTGCCGATAGCAGTCGAGCATATCTTTGTAGTTGATTCGACTTGCCCCTACGCATTCGATACGCTGCCTTGGCGGCGTTGCCGGACTAATTGCGCTTTCAACTGCTTCGGTAAGGTCGTCAATGTGGATAGGCCGGTACTCCACCCCCACGAGTGCTGGCACCGGAATCACCGGGAGGCTGGCTAGGGCTCTGAACATCGACGCGGATACGCCATTCTGTCCATAGACCAGAGACGGGTATAGGATCTGCCATTCCACAGGCAATCGCATCAAAACCTCATCCGCTGCGCGTTTGCTGCGGAAGTAGGCAGTATCGCCGGTGTCGGCGCCCAGTGATGATATCTGGATGATTCGCTGGACGCCTGCTTTGGCGCAAGCCTCGAACAGCGCGGTCGGTGCGCGAAAATGCACATCTTCGAAACGGGCCGCGTGGCTCTCCGTAATGATGCCAACAGCATTGATGACGATATCGATGCCCCGAACCCGCGGCAGCCAACCCTCAACGGCGGTGTCGACACGGAAGTCGATGGCAACATCATTGCTGAATACCGGCACGCGTACTCCCCTTACCACCTCGTGGCCAGCACGGGTCAGTCGCTCACAGATCGCGCGGCCAATGAAGCCTGATGCACCGCAGACAAGGATCTTCATGAGAATCAAGCCTTGATTACCGGCTGGGACGGGATCGGGATGCTCTTCATGATGGCCCCTGCCATCGCACTAACCGAGACCACAATCCCTGCGGTCGCCATCAGGAGCGCGCGGCGGGCGATTTCGCCCAGCGTGATTGTCGCGTTGCTATTGCCGAACGCCAGAGCAAGTAGTAGCGGTCCGGCAATGAGCATGATGGTCGTTGCGCGGACCCAGAAGGCTGCGCGATTCTCGGTACCGCACAGATCTCCCAGCAACCGTAGCGTTACCCCCTTCAGGTACAGGCTAACAAGCAAACCAAGCGCCAATGGAACTGCGCTCTGAGCGACAAGTCCTGGGGTTTCCATAATCCCCTAAATTTACAGTTGTTTCTGTAAATGCAGAAATAACTTCTTAAAAAGAAGCGGGCGATCGCCCGCAACAGTGGCGCGCATCAGGCGCGTTTGCGTATAGCCCTACTAAGCTTAGCTGTGACGCCGAGTGTTTTCATCAACGTCTCGGGCCTGATGCGCAGCATTTCATCAGCAAGCGTGCTCATGATTTCAATGAATTTCAATGTTTCCTCGATACGTTGGTGGGTGCCGGGATCTTCGGCCGCAATCGCCGGGTTATCGAGACACTCTCGCAGGGCGACGGCTGTCGGCGCAATTTCCCGCTGGCGGCGACCAGCTACAATCAGCTTGAATAGTTCCCAAACGTCAGTTGACGTTTCGAAGTGGTCGCGGCGATCGCCCTTCATACGGACCACCTTGACCAGGTTCCACGACTGCAACTCCTTCAGGCTGTTGCTCACGTTGGAGCGGGCCACCCCTAGTGTTTCTGTAATCTCCTCGGCGTCCATGGGACGTGCCGCCAAATATAGCAAGGCGTGGACTTGGGCCACAGTTCGGTTCACCCCCCACCTCGAGCCCATCTCGCCCCAGTGAAGCACGAATCTCTCGGCAATCGGTTTCAGTTCCATGCAGGGTAGTCTATATATTCCTTAATTTCTGTCAAGACGGAAATTTCGATGTGCTGAGACCTGGGGAGTGGACGAACCTATGGGGCTGAGAGACCCGCGAAGCGATGTGCGAGGTGGGCTGCAGATACCACCCCTGCATCTTGGGGGGGGGGGGGCTTGGTGTGCAATATTCTCCGTTTTCTGAAGTGCAGTTCTTGAGGCTTTTCGTATTCCTGCCCCTCGTGTCGCGCCATTGTCAGCGGTATGCGTTATAGATATGAGTTCTCGTCGTAAGCTCGGGCTTGCTAAGGGCTCGATTTGTGACATTGCGTCGAAGGCGTCCTCTTTCGAGGCTCTGCATATTCAATCAGCAAACGGGGACATCAGGCGAGGCATAGTCGGCCATTGATGAGTCCCCTACTCTCGCTTTGATATGGTTAAACAACCGGCTTCCCTGGCGGTTGCGGCTTGGTTCATGATTGCTATGGGCACTTTTTCGCTCGTCAGAATGCCGCAGACGTTGTTGCACCCATCAGCCTTTGACGCCGAATTCCTCCGTCATCTGCGATTTCCCAGTTGGGCCTCTTGGGGAGCCGATATCGTCGGCGCGATTTCTCAACTGATTATTGGATGGGCGCTCTTGACCGGCAGGGCGTGGGCGCGAAAGACGTTCGTCGCGACTACCAGCCTCGGTTTCGCCACGGACCTGATCGATATGTCGCTCCCTATGTGGGGGATGCTGGTCCCGCAAATGCTAGTGGCCACATTGCTCGCCGCCGTTCTCTATCAGCCCTCCGTGACCGCATATTTCGCCTCTAAGGATAGTCTGACTCAGGATACTTTCAGCGGACATTTCCTACGAAAAATGTTAGCAGTTGGCCTCTTCATCATATCGGGATTCTGCTTTTCGTTAGTGATGCTCAGTCAACAACTCGCCTACATCTCCCAAACCATCGTGTGGGGAAAGTTCCTGGTCGGGGTCGCAGGGCTTCTTGCCCTATCTGGAGCCGCGACGGCCTTGGGGGCGGTTGTTTGTGGAGTCAACGCCGGTGCCCGATCCGCAGGCATAGCCGTAATTGCGACTGTCGGAAGTGTGACGTACGTCGGAATTTCGTTGGCAGTAATGCAGTGCTCATCTGGGGTCTGGGCGGCGACGTTGCGCCAACGGTTTCCTTTGGCGGTAGCCATGAACCACTTCTGGCCCGCTACCGCTGTTCTGATTCCATATCTGCTGTTCGGCGTATGGCTTGTCCGCCGCAACTGAAGAGGAGCCTGCCGCCATCGGCGCTTGGTACCTATCATCAAGAAGGTCGATTTTTTGGGAAATTCCCATACGTTTCTTGGCTCGGGGGGGGGGCAGTATGCCGTGCGTCGCCGGTTCATGTGCTTGATTCGAAGCACAGTTCATTTTTAGGCAACGGTATGGAGATGACGCCACGGCACAAGGTCGACGCAGCGCGACAAAAGTCATTTGAATCGTCGGCGAGAGAAGTTGGTGAGTCCTACGCCGTCTTGCGCCTCGTCGGTTCGTCGAGATTGCTTATTTTTCAGAATATCTAATGTCAAAGATTGTCAAGGCAAGTGAATTTCCTGGGGGATATCTGACAGGCATGGGGCGAGGCGGCTCAATTTCGAATTCTCCGTGCTCATTCTTCCTCCCATGCAGGGGATCCGACGTGGGCAATTCATCGATAAATTCAGATGTTGCTGTTGTCTGCTTGCAAGGCGCTTCAATAAGAAGAGTGGGTGGAAATCACGGAAACGATGATTCCAATATTAAGGTAATTTGCTGTGCGAGAGAAAAGGATCTGATTTTCATGGGGTCTTGCCATAGAGATCAATTTGATTCAAGTGGTGGCACGATTTCATACGCCAAACTACGGGGTGGGGAACTCTCTTGTAATGTGAAGATTGAATCGCCTGGCGTGCTTGAAGATCTGATTGATTTCACCCAATCTGTGTACGATGAAGTCAATGGTGAAGTATATTTCGGTGTTTATTCTTCAGATTTTGCGGGGTATGTGGTTGTTGATGTGGGGTCGAGGAAGTTCAGAAGGATGATTGACTTGTCTGGGAGTGTTTGCAGCGTAATAGACATGCCGCCCGCCGTCACTAAGGATAGGAAGATCTATCTCCCGGATGGTGATGTGTTTTCTACAAATATTATTTGTTTCGATGGTTGTGCTGGTTCGTTAATTTCCTCGATTTCTTTGGGGGAAATGAATGGATATGGGCATATAGTTGCTGGTATTGCTGTAGATAACGATAGCGATATGATCTACGTGCTATCAAATTACGATAAGCCAAATGGTTTGTCGCACAAAAATTATTTGCATCGGATTGACTCGAAGAGCAATGCTTACATAGGCTGGGTCTGTGTTCGCGATGACCGTAACTACTGTGCGAGTCCGGTACTTGATCGGAGGCGCAGAATTATGTACTGCGGCTTTGGTGAAAGTGGAGTTATTGGCATTGATGTCGCGTCGGGCAGCGTAGTTAACACGATTTCTCTCCCGGAGGATCAGATTGTCGCCGACCTTCACTACAATGATCTCAATAACTGCCTCGTCGCGACGACTAGGGACGGGGCCGGGTCCAATAAAGTTGGCATCTACATGATTTATGATCCCGATGTGAGGTAAGAGTGATTGGGTTCTGATTCGATGAGGTGGGAATTTGTAAGGTGAGCGTCGGAGAATGCTTGTTAGCTACATGGAAATTCCGGGATCTCCTGGTGCTGTTCATGAGTTTTTTCAAGCCCAATTATGTCCCTTCATGAAATCAAGTTCGGGCGATCCTTACGATAATCAGGTACTAGGGACGAGATTTAGTGGATCAGAATAAGGCAATGATTGCGCCGGCAGTCGCATGTCTGGTTGGTTCTTGAGCGTTACGCGGATTCGAGATTGAGGCGGTGAGATGGGCCACGTGAGCGCAAGAGGTTTGGCATCGACGACGACGTACGGTGATGTCTGCGGGGTTGATTCGGATGACCGATATACCGTTGCTCGACACGATCGTCGCCGGACCGTGGTGGTGAGTTCTGCGTCGAGCGGTGATGAGATTGCAAGCATGCGCGCGGGTCACCACCCCGTAGATGCTCAGGAGAACCTTAAATGATTCGCAGCAGACGCGCCCCTCGGGGCAAGAGGGGCTGCAAGCTCCTGGTGGTTGTGGCAATGACAATGGCAATGGCTGTTGCGAGCTACGCCAAAGGAGTGCCGGAGAAGAATTGGGTTGACCGGCCTTTGTCGCCAGATGAGCAAGCAGCGGTGCAGGGGTGCGTTGTCGCGCTGTATCCCGAAGGGGAGCCTGGTGTAACGCCGGAGGCTCGCGCAACGATCTCTGCTTGCGCCAAGCGTACTCAAGAGCGGATGGATGGATACGAGTTGTACGTCCTGCATGTGGCGAAGTTGGGGCGGATACCCACAAATTCGGACGGGCTGCGAACTTTCGCGGTCGAGGCCTGCGCAACCGGCCTCACGATGCGTGCAAGGCCCGATGACATGGCCGCGATCTTCCAGTGCGGCGAAGACGTTGAGCACCGATACCCAGAGTTCTGGGAAAAGTTGCACTGATGACTGTGGCTACGCGGGGTCCGCGGCGTCGTGTGAGGTCGGGAGTATTCCTATTTGCTGTGACCTTGGCGGTAGCTCTTTTTACGGCGTCGTTCGGGTGCTACGCCAAGGGAGGACATCACGCCGGCGGGCATCATGGAGGCGGGAGCGGCTGGTCACATGCGAATGCTCTGCATCGAAGTAGCCGACCCCATCCTTCGAATGAGGAGGTGTCGAGCCGACGCACTTGGACTTGGTATTGGGCGGGAGGTGACAGCCTCTTTGATGAGGAAATTTGCGCCCTGTTTTTGCTGATGGTGATTGTTGCACTGGTGGTCCGTCTTAGGGCGTGGATCATTTGCAGGATGTCAGCCCTCTCAGCTGGGACGCGGATCGAAGAGGGAAGGGGGAATAGCAAATCCCACCGGCCAGACTGACCGCGATTGTTGTACGCAGGGATGTGGGCGGAGGATGGATGTGACAAAGGGAGTTGCAAAGACTATCGCACATGGCGTTTACTCCATAAACCAGTCCCCTTATGAAGGGCAGGGCGCTGGTGTTTCGCCTCTCCGTCATACCAAGAAATGACCAAACTGGTTGTCGTCATGGAGCCTTTGGGTATTTGCGTGAGACGCGGTGCCGATAGAGGTTTTGTGATTCTAGCGTCCGTTTTTGTGAGACTTGCTTGGTGGCGTGCTTTCAAACGAATTTCGCGATGACAAAACGCGGAGTCTTGGAGGATCGGCTATTTTGATTGAGTTGCAGTTCCAGCGGCCCAGATTGACTTTCAATACATGATTCGAAAAATCTCCGCATCGATCCTTGCGTTTGCAGGTTCGTTCATATTTTCTGCATCTTCGAACGCCGCCAGCATTGTCGGTGTGAGCCCGCAGGGCGAAGTCGCGAGTGTGAATCAGGTCGTCGTCAAATTCGACGAAGCGATGGTGCCCGCAGGCGATCCCCGGGCGACAGCGCCCGCTGCGGTGCGGTGTACGGATGCGTCGCTGACCGGCGACGGCCACTGGCTCGAACCCAAGATCTGGGTCTTCGACTTCAAGAGCGACTTGCCACCGGGTGCGAAGTGTTCAGTCGAGATGCGCAGCGGCCTGTCCGCCGTCTCGGGCACGGCACTCTCCGGCACCACGAAATACGCCTTCAACACGGGCGGCCCAGCCGTCTCGTCCATCCGTCCGTCGTACGGTCCTATCGACGAAAACCAGATTTTCATTCTCACCCTCAACGGGGCGGCAACGCCTGCCAGTGTGCGTCAGAACGCCTGGTGCGAAACCGAAGGCGTGGGCGAGCGTATCGGCGTGAAGTGGATCGAGGGCGACACGCGCACGGCGTTGCTCAAGCGCTTCAATCTCGACAAGCAGTCGGCGCGCGTCGTCATGTTGCAATGCAATCGCACGCTTGCGGCCGGTGCGAAGATGCATCTGGTCTGGGGGGCGGGGATTGCCACGCCGTCCGGGGTGCCGACCAAACAGGCGCGCCGTTTCGAATACGACGTGCGTGAGCCGTTCACGGCGAGCTTCAGTTGCGAGCGCGAGAATGCCAATGCGCCGTGCACGCCGTTGCGTCCGCTTCGTCTGACGTTCAATTCACCCGTAGCGCGTGACATGGCCGCGAAGATTCGCGTGCAGGGGGCAGGGGCCGAGCGGTCGCCGAAGGCCAGCGATTCAGACCGCTCGTCGAGCGTGACGGATGTCACCTTCGATGCGCCGTTCCCGGAGAAGGCGGAACTCACGATCACGCTGCCGAAAGGCTTTACGGACGACAGTGGCCGCGCGCTCGACAACGCGAACGAATTTCCGTTGAAGACGAAGACGGCAACGATGCCGCCGCTGGCCAAGTTTGCTGCGGCGCCCTTCGGCATCGTGGAGCGATTCGCCGAGCCGGGCATGCCGCCGATGTTGCCGGTGACGTTGCGCAAGGTCGAGCCGGCGCTGCAAATCAACGGTCTCGGCGTCGCGGGCGAAGCGGCGAAGGCTGCGGGCGCTGGTGAAGCCGGACGGACGTTGCAATTGCGTGTCGACGATGACGCCGAGGTGCTGACGTGGATGTCGCGCGTGCGTCGCTTCGACGAGACAACGATGACGCGCAAGCAGATCGCGCAGGAAATGCCGTCGATCCTGACGGTACCGGCGGCGAAGGAAGCGTTCGGACCCAACGCGGCGGCCATCGTCGAAGAGAAGGTCACGCGATACGACACTCGCAGTCTGTCCCTGCTCTCGGGGCTGCAGGGTGTTCAGGCCCTGACGCTGCCCGTGCCGAAGGAGAAGGATCCCAGGCCGTTCGAAGTCGTCGGTATTCCGTTCCAGAAGCCCGGTTTCTATGTCGTGGAACTGGCGTCTCCCTCCCTCGGGGCGGCACTGCTCGGCAAGTCGTTGCCGATGTACGTGCGCACCACGGTGCTGGTGACCAATCTGGGCGTGCACTTCAAGATGGGCCGCGAGAATGCGGTCGCATGGGTCACGACGCTCGACAAGGGACAGCCGGTCGCCAATGCAAAGGTGCGCGTGCTCGACTGTGACGGCAGCGAAGTCGCGACGGCCGTCACCGACAAGACGGGCGTCGCGAAGATCGACAAGGCCCTCGAACGTTACAGGTACTGCCAGAAGACCGGCCGCTCGGGTTACTTCGTGGTGGCTCGCACGCAGGGCAACGATCCGGACATGGCGTTCGTGTCGTCCGATTGGGATCGTGGCATCGAGCCGTGGCGTTTCCACGTACCGACCGACGGTGGCAACAGCCCGACCGTGCGCGCGCAGACGGTGTTCGATCGCATGCTGTTCCGTGTGGGCGAGACGGTGTCGATGAAGCACTTCATCCGTCAGGAGACGATGCAGGGGCTGGCATTACCGGCGAGCCTGCCGTCGCAAATGACGATCACGCACGAGGGTTCCGGACAGACCTACACACAACCTCTCACGTGGCGTAACGGACGGCTCGCCGAAAACACGTTCCAGATTCCGCAGGGCGCGAAGCTGGGCGAATACGCGGTGACGCTGAACTACACGGACAACGATTCGCGGCCGAAGACCTATCCGCAGTCGCTCGACGCCGGGCATTTCCGCGTGGAGGCATTCCGCCTGCCGGTGCTGGCCGGATCGATCGGCGTGCGCGATGCCGTGAAGTCACCGCTGATCAACAAGACCGAAGCGACGGTAAATGTGCAGGCGAACTACGTCGCGGGAGGTCCGGCGGGCAATTTGCCAGTGCGCGTGTCGGCATTGATGCGCGTGCGCGATCTCACGTTCGACGGGTACGACGACTACAGCTTCACGCCCTATCGCCCGCCGTCTGCCCAAGCGGGGGGCGATGATGACGATCAGGGTAACGACGAAAGTTCGGGATCGAGCGACCAGAAGCTGGTGGCCGACAAGCAACGGCTCGTGCTCGACCGCAATGGGGCGGGCACGCTGACGCTCAAGGATCTGCCGAAGGTCGACCGTCCGAGCGATCTGGTGCTCGAAGCGAGCTTCGCCGACCCGAACGGCGAGATTCAGACGCTTCGCGGTAACGCCACCTTGTGGCCGGCCAATCTGATCACCGGCGTGCGCAGCGAAAGCTGGGTGTCGGTGACCAACAAGCTGCCGGTCAAGGCGCTGGCGCTGGATTTGCAGGGCAAGCCGAAGTCCGGCGTGGCGATGGAGGTACGCGCGGAGGCGCGTATCACCACGAGCAGCCGTAAGCGGATGGTGGGCGGCTTCTATGCCTACGACAACCGCACCGAGGTCAAGGATCTCGGCAAGGTGTGCAGCGGCAAGACGGATGAGCGTGGCGAGTTGTCGTGCGACGTATCGCTTTCTCAGTCGGGCGAGATCACGCTGGTCGCGCAGGCGAAGGACGACAAGGGCAACCTGAGTACGTCGACGACCGGTGTGTGGGTCACGGGCCGGGGCGAAGTCTGGTTCGGCGGTGACAACACCGACCGGATGGACGTGCTGCCGGAGCGTCGCGCTTACGAGCCGGGAGAGACGGCCAAGTTGCAGGTGCGCATGCCGTTCCGTTCGGCAACGGCGCTGGTGGCCATCGAACGCGAAGGTGTGATGGAGACGCGCACGGTGGAGATTTCGGGCAAGGATCCGAACATCTCCCTGAAGGTCGATCCGAAGTGGGGGCCGAACGTCTACGTCTCGGTGCTCGCGGTACGTGGGCGCATCCACGAAGTGCCCTGGTACTCCTTCTTCCAGTGGGGGTGGAAACAGCCCCTGGAGTGGTTCCGCGCGTTCTGGTACGAGGGCCGTGAATATCAGGCCCCGACCGGTCTGGTCGATCTGGGCAAGCCGGCGTACCGGTTCGGTCTGACCGAGTTGCGTGTGGGGACGGCGGGCCAGCGCCTTGCCGTGGAAGTGAAACCTGACGCGGCGACCTATCCTGTGCGTGGTCACGCGAAGGTCCGCATCAAGGTCACACAGCCGGACGGCAAGCCCGTCGCTGCAGGGTCCGAGGTCGCGGTCGCCGCAGTGGACGAAGCCCTGCTCGAACTCGCACCCAACACAAGCTGGAATCTGCTCGATGCCATGTGGCAGCGTCGCAGCTACACCGTCACGACGGCGACGGCGCAAATGGAGATCATTGGTCGTCGTCACTACGGGCGCAAGGCGGTGCCTGCCGGTGGCGGCGGGGGTAAGAGTCCGACGCGGGAGCTCTTCGACACGCTGTTGCTGTGGCAGCCGCGCGTGGTGCTCGACGACAAGGGCGAGGCGACGGTCGACGTGCCGCTCAACGATTCGCTGTCGAGTTTCCGGATCGTGGCAGTGGCGGATGACGGCAAGCCCGGCACGCAGGCGCTCGGCTGGTTCGGTACCGGCTCGGCGACGATCCGCTCGACGCAGGATCTGCAACTGGTCTCGGGATTGCCGCCGCTCGTTCGCGAAGGCGACAACTACCGAGCCCAGTTCACCGTGCGTAATACGACGCAGCACGCCATGCAGGTGCAACTGACCGCGCGTGCAACGCAACTCACGCTCGCACCGCAACGCATCGACGTGCCGGCCGGGGAGTCGCGTGAGGTGACGTGGGAAGTCACTGCACCGACGGGGCTGGCCGACACGCGTGCGCAGCGGGTGCTGTGGGAGGTCAGTGCGCAGGCACCGGCAGCAGGCGGTGCGCCTGCCGCGAGTGACGCCATCAAGGTCGGGCAGGACATTCAGCCGTCTCTGCCGGCGACGGTACAGCAGTCGGTGCTCACGCAGGTCGAAGGCAGCCTCACGTTGCCGATGGTGCCGCCTGCGGGGGCGGTGGCGGACAGCACGGGCAAGCTGCGGGGTGGCGTGCGCGTCAACATGCAGCCACGCCTGTCGCAGGGGCTGCCGGGGGTGAAGCGCTGGTTCGAGCTATATCCGTATGCGTGTCTGGAGCAGCAGGCGTCCAAGGCGCTCGGCTTGCGCGATGTTGCGCAGTGGAAGCGCGTGATGGGCACGTTGCCGTCGTATCTCGACGAAGATGGCCTCGCGAGCTACTTCCCGCCGCAGGAGGGTTTCGCCAATCAGGGCAGCGATACGCTGACGGCCTATCTGCTCGCGATGAGCAATGAAGCGAAGGCGCTGGACCCCGCCTACGGTTTGCCTGACGACGCGCTCGCTCGCATGGAGGACGGACTGACGGCCTTCGTGGAAGGCCGCCTCACGCGCCGCTTCTGGGCACCACGCGACGACCTGACGCTACGCAAGCTCAGTGCGATCGAAGCGCTCTCGCGCTACGGTCGCGCCAACGCCCGCATGCTCGGTTCGTTGACGATTGCCCCGAACGACTGGCCGACGTCGGCCGTGATCGACTGGTACGCAATCCTGCAACGTCTGCCCGATGCGCCGCAACGGGCAGAGCGCATGGCGCAGGCCGAGCAGATTTTGCGGGCGCGCCTGTCGTATCAGGGCACGCGGGTGGGCTTTTCGACGCAGGGCACCGACGGCCTTTGGTGGCTCATGGTCGGTCCGGAGACCAACGCGGCGCGGCTCGCGTTGCTGATGAACGCGAACCCGGCATGGAAGGACGATATGCCACGTCTCGTGATCGGCTTGCTGGGTCTTCAGTCGCGCGGTGCGTGGTCGACAACGACGGCCAACGTCTGGGGCGGACTGGCGGTGGACCGCTTCTCGGCGCGCTTCGAACGCGATACGCCGACGGGGCAGACCACGGTCCAGTGGCAGCGCGACAACCAGACGAGCGGCGGGGTGCAGAGCGTCGACTGGGACAAGCTCAAGGCAGGCACCGTCCCGCCGACCGTATCGCTGCCGTGGCTGAGCAACGCGGCCGCCGGCACCGACAACGCGCGCGATGTGTTGCGACTTGAGCAGTCCGGTGCGGGCAAACCGTGGGCGACGATTCAGAGTGTCGCGGCGGTTCCGCTCAAAGCGCCGTTTGCGGCGGGTTATCGCGTCACGCGCAGCGTTCAGGTGCAGGATGCGGCGGACAAATCCGGCGACAGCTTCGTGCGGGGTGCCGTGTTGCGCGTGCGACTCGATATCGATGCGCAGGCCGACATGCGCTGGGTCGTGGTGAGCGATCCGCTGCCGGGCGGGGCGACGGTACTGGGCGGTGGGCTCGAACGCGACTCGGTCATTGCGACGCAAGGCGAGAAGAGCGAAGGCGCGATGCCCGCGTTCGAAGAGCGCGCGCAGGACGCCTATCGCGCGTACTACGACTATCTGCCGAAGGGGCAGCATCGCATCGAGTACACCGTGCGGCTGAACAACGTCGGTAAGTTCGCCACGCCGCCCACGCGCGTCGAAGCGATGTACGAACCGGCGATGTATGGCGAGACGCCGAACGCGCCGGTGCAGGTGGTGCCGGCGAAGCAATGATGACGGGGAAAGTGTGCTGGCCTTGCTGCGCCGCGGATAAATCTGAGGCGCCTACAAGGAGGGAGGGATACCGAGAAAGGAACGAAATGGGTGCGGCGACTCCAACGGTTGTATGGAGTACCCGTTGGGCTCGTTCTTTGCTGGTGACTTTGATGTGGGTCGGGAGTATCTCACTGGCGCACGCAGTGCCATCGTTTGACGAGGTGCGTCAGGACTGGCGTGCGTCGGACTGGATTCTGCTCGACCGCCATGGCGAGCCGTTGCAACGTCTGCGGGCTGACATGCAGGCGCAGCGCGGCGACTGGGTCACGCTTGCCGATGTCTCACCGGCATTTCGTCAGGCGTTGATCGTCTCGGAGGACAAGCGCTTCTACGAGCACAGTGGCGTCGACTGGCGCGGCGTGGCCGCTGCTGCCTGGGGCAATCTCTGGCATTCGCGCACGCGGGGTGCGTCGACACTCACGATGCAATTGGCGGGGCTGCTGGACGACGATCTGCGCCCCAGCGCACGCAATCGTTCCGTGACGCAAAAGATCGGTCAGGCAGCGACGGCCATGTGGCTGGAACAGCGCTGGCGCAAGGATCAGATTCTCGAGGCGTATCTGAACCTCGTGCCGTTTCGCGGCGAACTCGTAGGCATTTCCGCCGTCTCGCAAACGCTCTTCGGCAAGTTGCCCATCGGTCTGGATGCCCGCGAGTCGGCACTGGCGGTTGCGTTATTGCGCGCACCCAACGCGGCGGCGGCGCGTGTCTCGCAACGCGCGTGCGGCATGCTTCGCGACATGGGGCAGGCGTCGGAATGCAACGGTCTCGAGGGCTACGCGCAACTCGTATTCTCTCGACCGGCCAGCGTGATGACGACGCGCGACGCTGTCAATCTCGCACCGCATTTCGCCCGTCGTGTCTTCGGCGAAAGCCGTCCACCTGCGGGGACCCGTATCACCAGCACGCTGGACGTGAATCTCCAGCGCATGGCCGTGACGACGCTGCAGCAGACGTTGCGGGAGTTGGGCACGCCGGGGCGCTCTCGCAACGTGCAGGACGGCGCGATCGTCGTGATCGACAATGCGAGCGGCGACATCCTGGCATGGGTCGGATCGTCGGGCCCGCTGTCGTCGGCTGCGCAGGTGGACAGTGTGATGTCTGCGCGTCAGGCAGGTTCGACGCTCAAGCCGTTCCTCTACGCACAGGCGATTGCCGAGCAGCGATTGACGGCGGCGTCGCTACTCGACGATTCCCCGATCGATCTGCCCACGGGGGGCGGTCTGTACATTCCCCAGAACTACGATCGGCATTTCAAGGGTTGGGTCAGTGCGCGCACGGCGCTAGGGTCGTCGCTGAATGTGCCCGCCGTGCGCACGCTCGTGATGGTCACGCCGCGCCGCGCCGCTTCGCGCAGACACTCGTCGCGCTGGGGCTACCCCTCACGCAAAGCGGCGACTACTACGGCTTCAGCCTTGCGCTCGGCAGTGCGGACGTGACGTTGCTGTCGCTCGCGAACGCCTATCGCGCGCTCGCCAATGGTGGCGTCGCCAGTGGCGTGAACGAGCGGATGCCACCGCCGCTTCAAAACGCAAACGCGCGCGTCGCTGGGCAATCAAAGGGCGCCACGCGCAACGCACAGCGCACGACCGTGTTCTCGCCGCAGGTGAGTTTCATCGTGTCGGACATGATCGCGGACCGCCAGGCGCGCACGCGCACATTCGGCCTCGACAGCCCGCTCTCGACGCGTTACTGGACGGCGGTGAAAACCGGGACGAGCAAGGACATGCGCGACAACTGGGCGGTCGGCTATTCGCGTCGCTACACGGTCGGCGTGTGGGTCGGCAACGCCGACGGTGCGCCGATGTGGGACGTCTCCGGCGTGTCGGGCGCCGCGCCGATCTGGCACCGTGTCATGGACTATCTGCATCGTCGCACGGCGAGTCTGCCGCCTCCGGCACCGCCGGGTCTGGAGCATGTCGCGGTGCAGTACGCCGAGCACGTAGAACCCTTACGCGAGGAATGGTTTTTGCCCGGCACGTCGCAGAGCACGATTGCACTGTCCGCACTGGCGACCAAAGCGCCAAGCGGACCGCTGTGGCGCATCGCGGGACCGACCGACGGGACCATCGTGGCGCTGGATCCCGACATCCCGCCTGCCAATCAGCGGTTGTGGTTCCAGGTGGCTGCGGCGTGGCCCAAGGGCGCGGCATGGCGGCTCGACGGCAAACCGCTGGCGGGCACGGCTCGGGTCGGATGGTTGCCGTGGCCCGGACGTCACGTACTTGCGTTGGTTGACGCACGGGGGGAAGTGCAGGACGAGGTGCGATTCGAAGTGAGAGGCGCTACAGAAAAGGACGGCGAGAATATGCGCAGTAAGTGGCGAACTGGAACTGAGCCAAATCGGAGAGTTCAATGAGGACGCGGCGATTGGGGACCTGGAAAGATCGGGCATCCACGCTCGCATTGGGGGGCACCGCTGTCAAGTTCATGCGGCGCATGTGGATGAAGAAATAGGGGGCGCATTGACTGGGCGATATGACTGGAACCCGATGCCTCATCTTTTGGACATTAAGTGCCCGCGATGTGGTCGACTTGCCGAGTTCGAGTTTGCGGAGGTCCGCGAAATCGTGCGGCGGCGCGATATCGACTTCTTTCAACGAAGTGATCTGTTTGAGTACCGCAAGTTTCAAAAAACAATCGGCCAATCGTGGCACGGGGCACTCTACCACCAAGGGCTTCACGGTAACCCCGAAAGCTCGATAAAAAACTTGCCAACAGGCTATAAAGCATCAGAATGGTCGCATCCGAAATGCTTTCGAGATCGGCGCGGCGAGGGTGAGGGTGCAATCGCCTGTGCTCAATGTCACCTCAGGAGGAAGCACCTCCTGTTGTGGCCAAACGATGCGTATTTCTCTATTCACTACCGGGCGCACACGCTTTGGGCATTCAATGTGGACTCTGCAATAGAGTTGTTGGACTTCCTTTCAGCAAAAGAGCGTGATCAAGACAGATACAGGTGGAGAGGATTTCTCACGCATGTCCCCACCGTTTTCAAGACGAAGAAGGCGCGTGAGGTGGTGTGTAGGAGGCTGTCGCGACTCCTCGATGGTTGCTTCGGGGAGCGCTAACTATTTGTCGCATTGGCCGACGCCTTCCGGAATGAGTGCAGCCCCTCGTCCTGGGGGGCAAGCCGGAGCCCCATAAAACTCCGTTATTCCGCGGTCTTGAACTCCATTGGCATGGGGGCGCGAATAGGGGGCGACAATGGCACAAAAATTCTCATCTTCTCAAACGATCATTATGTTCATCCGCGTCTTCTTCGCTTGTATTGCCACCGCGTCGTCAGCCCTCGTGGTTGCGGCCCCATCAGCACCTATCGCAGTGAAGACGATCACGTACAAGGGCTCGCTGCAAGGCTCGTTGCCATACGCCCAATCCGGTGATACCAGGCGTGACGCTCGCATCAACAATCTCATCTTCCTCGACATGGTCGAGGGGCCGGCCCCAGCCAGGTATTCCGACGAAATAATACTGACGAAGGATGCGGACGGCACCTCGCAAGGTAGCTCTGAATTCGGCTTCTCGGTGTTTCGCAACGACGATCGAATCTTGGCGCTCGAAGTCGAAGCCGAGGGCTGCGGTGCCTATTGCGAGCATTACGGGAGGCAGTACAACTTCGATGCAACCACAGGGCGGGTGATCTTCGCGTCCGACATATTCACACCGTCAGGCGGCGCGAAGCTCCTACAGAAGAACTCAACGAAACGCACGCTTGAGTACAGGAGAGCCATCGAGAGTCTAAACAAGACCGCAGTCGCCAACCGCAAGCTGAAAGGCGTCGCGACACCTTGGCCGAAGCCTCGCCAAAACAACAGACAGGACGATGAAGAGGAGCGCATTGCGTCAACCATCGGCATGTATGAGAGCTGCCTAGAGTCAATTCCAGATTATGGAAAATACTACAAATTGGCCGATGCAACTCTAAAAATAGAAGGTGAGTCCATCACCTTTCTGTATGAGCGCTGCAGCAACCACGCGATGCGTGCGTTGGACGATGTCGGCAACCAGAAGGTCACTTACAAAATCGCTGATCTCGCGCCGTATTTTACTGCTTACGGCAAGTACCTACTAATGAGTGGCCCGAAGGTTGCGCCACAAGTCGATCCGTATGGACAGATTTTGCAAGGCCGTGTGGGGAAGGCCGCCATCACACTGTATTTGTCCCGGCGCTACAACGACGACTCGCTGGACGGCAGCTACTTCTATGACAAGTACCGCACGCCTATCTCGCTGAGCGGAAAGGTGATTGGCAACGTCGTAGAGTTGAGCGAATTCGACAGCGGCGATACGCCCAAACCGCTGATTCGAGCCGAGGTCAAAGGTGACGAGTTAGAGGGCCAATGGCTCGGCAAGAAGTCCCTCGACTTTTGGGCTGCGCCTTGACGTACCTTGAGCTGGGTTGCCAACCAGTAGCTTGCTGAACGGGGCGCGAACAGCCTATTGTGGGGTAGACGCACATGTGCGTGCCACCGGTCAGCGGCAGATTTCATCGATTGTTCTGCCCGGACATGTTCTTACAATCCTTTCGACGAATACTTAGGTCGTCAGTCTCGGAACCCAAGTCGCCTCACGTGTTAATTAACGCATATTGCACTGTTTCTGAGCCGCCAGACCTTCCGTTTACCCACAAACTGATTTCGTGCCGAACTTTGGTCGCCCCTGAGTTTGCACCGCATCTCGACGATGTCGTTGGCCTCTTGTATTCGAGGCGTGGTGCCGTTATGACGTCGAAGCTATATCAGTGCATTCGGCATGTGCAACGCACACAGGTGCACCTGTGTGCGAACATCGAAACGTCTGAATTTCGTTCTTTCTCCGAATGGGCAAGGGGCGCAAATGCGATCGTCATCTGGCCGGATTCTACCGTTAGGGATCCGATCGGTCGATTGCTCGTCTCCGCAACTACTGGGGATTCTCTGGGTACGGATGGAGAGGTCCCGTTTCCTGAAGAGGCGCAGGCTCGACGTGAGCGGGTACTCGAGGGACTTGCGAAGTGCGGATTGCATGTGCCACGAACTCTGCCTCCAGTCGTATCTGTGCGGGAATTGACGCTTTTCGTTCCGCGCGTGAGGTCGCATTGCGCGCACAAGCCCTTTTGATAGTGGCGTTGCAAGGTGAAGCGCTAGCCACGAAAGGGAATCCGCTTATTGATCGGCTTCGCATGGAATTCCCGGCGGGATTTGATGCACTCAGCCCACTTGAGGCGGAATTCTTACGGACGGCTGCCCCGGAGGAGCAATTACTGATTAATTTTGTTTGGCGCTACGAAGCCCTCCAAGTGCTTGCGTGGGTCTTGGAATTGGTCGAAACGTTGCCGGAACCAGTCCACGTTTGCGACGCGGAGGCTCTCGTTCGTGTTGTTCAAAGTGGAGCAAGAATCAACACCCGCTCTAGGCCGAGATTACGGCAACCTGCAGAAATTCTCGACGTTTTAGATGAACATTTCTGCTTGCACTGGTTGGCTGTGCAGGCGCGGCAGAAGGGAATGAGCCCACCGAATGGCATACACGAAGGCATCATTCGCGAGCGGCATCACGCATTGAACTGGCTGGCATCGTTCCTCCGGGCTGCGTGGGACGATGTCCAAACCCCAACGTGAAAGAACTCCTCGGTTCGCCAGCGAGGTGAACTGCGGGACGGCTCCAGCGACATCCTTTTCACACCCGCATACCGCATGCAAGGATTGTCTCATTCGAGACGCCGTTGAAGGGTGCTATACGTCATGATTGCCTACGGTGGGCTGAGAGCGTATCGAAATCTCTCACATTTGAGCGGACATAGCGGGTGCTGATGGGAGGGCGGAGTGAGGGGAAAGAGCAAGGCGAGCTTTGCGCTGGTCGTGGTCCTGTTAATTGTCTCGAGATTGTCGAGTGCAAATGAGTGCGAACCCAAGGAAATTTCTCGGGTCACGGACGACCGAACCAGAATCACGATGACTAGCGGCGAGATCTATCGTGTGGCGGCCGGCGGTAAGAGAACTGCCATGTTGTGGGCTGTGCACGACGAAGTAGACGTGTGCCCGGGGTTCGAAGACGACACGCTAGTGAACAAGGAGAAGCGAGAAGCTGTAGAGGCTTCGCTTGAAGATTGATGATTGCCAATGCCTGGAGAATTGTCATCGCGGTTTTCGCAATCGGTTACGGCATTGTCGAGACAGTGCTAATACTAAGCGATGCGTGGGATCGATGCGCTTCCTACCGAAAGGTGGAAGGCGATGCCGTAACGGCAAGAGACGGCGGGTGAATAGGTCAAAGCCGGATGTAGGCGACGATCTTATCGTCTTTGCTGCTAAACGGCCGAGCGAAGACGGGAAAGTGATCTATGGCCGGTGCCGTACGGGTTGTTCAGGACGACTTGTTGCCAGTTTTCAAATAATCATGAGAATTCTTCGAACTGTTGCAACCTTAGTTGCGCTCACTCCGCTAATGTTGCCGTTTGCCTGCGCAGCCGGTAAGGCGCACTCGATCGACGGTGCGCGAAGTGAGTTCAGTACCCCAGAGGCAAAGGCGGCCTTCGACTTCGAGATGTCGGGCGAAGCACGCGATGACGGCCTTGGGATTCATTTGCCGGACGGTTTTACTGCGAGCTTGCTGCAGTCGGCATTGGTTCCTGGAAGCGATCCTGCTCGTTTGGTACTGGCCGGTGCCAAGCCGTGGTCAGCACGGCCAGATTCTTTTGTTGCCATTGTCTGCTTGGCACACTCAGGTGAAGAAGCTGCGCACATGCGCAAGAGCGATGAGTGTCGGACCGAAAGTGCGCAGGCTTGGTTCGGCGTTTTCGAGCGTGTCAGCGGAGGGAGTCCGCGCCTGATTGCGAGAACTTTCGCACCAATCGAAACGCCGACAGATTGGGTCGATAGTGATATTGACGTTCCGCATGCTGACGATGACGATGCTGTTCTGCCTGACAATTGGTTGCGGTTTGATCTCGCGGCATTTCGCATCAAAGATGACGAGCCGGCCTTCGGTGTTCGCGCTGGCTGGAGCGACGGCTACGCGGGCGGAAGCGCTTCGTTTGAGGCTCTGTATCTGTTTCGCATCGACAGCAATGAATTGAAAGTGGTGTTTGCGGCGCCCATGATGTACTTCGAGATGATTGCTGGGGACTGGAACCCAGACGGTACACGCAATCACGACATGTATGACGCGAGCAACGTTTTGAACGTTTTGGCGGCGAAAACCGAGGGCTTTCACGATCTGCAACTGCGCCAGAGAAAGGGGGCGTGGCGAAAGACATATCGCTGGTCCGAGCACGACGGCCGCTACCTGCCAAAGTAGCCCCAATTAGCCTCGAAATCTGCTGACAGTTCGTTTGCTCGACGTCGGTCCGGAATCCTTGGTCATCCACTCATTTGTGTCCCCTTATCTGGATAATCCCCCTACCCCACAGGGACATCGAGGATTGCGTGTCTGCTGAGCGGTTTTGATGCCGATACGCGGCTCACGTCCGAACCCTGTCGCGGGGCATGGTTTGCGTGCACCGTCGAAGTGATGATGGCTAAGACCCCGGTTTCAACCTCCAGATGTTGGTTCATCAACGCCTGACCGAATCTCGGACAACGCCATCGAGCCGCGGAGGGGCCTATCCGCGACGCTATTGACCCTGTCGGCGATTCGTTTACGGTTCACTTCTCCGGCATGCGCCAACTCCGGTGAAATGCGAGTCTGCCGGCCTCAGGGCCGCACACCCGGTCATCTGCTCTTCGCAATATCTGCGAAAGATCTCGTTTGGGAGGTTTGCAAGGAGTGTTATATCTTCTCATTGCTATCCAAACAATTGCACGGAGTGTGAGCAGGAAAGGATATGTCAACAAATTGGAGAGCACGAGTGCGGCGGTTGCGCTCGCTAATGCAAGCGTCGCTTCTGGAGATAGCGATCTCTCTAGCGGTGATAGCTGTTGTTCTTGCGGTAGCCGCACTGGCTGCCCTGATGTTCTGAGTCACGGTCTATGAAGGACTCAAGATGAAGGCGCCGCTCATCGTGTCGGGGCTGACCCAAGGATGTGTTTCGGGCCGGAAATGTGGGTAAAAGGAATTTCTCGCAGTTCGCAATAGAGCGGTTGGGGTGCAGCGGAGGCAAAGCGGAAGGTGATGATCGCGGCATCGCCACGCCGTGGCAGTGCACGACAGGATGTCGATTTTAGACGAAGTGGATTGTTTGCTCCGGCGGGTGGGTGCAGAGGACGAGAAAACCCGTGACGGCAATAAGAGGATAGGGATGAATACTGATAATTTGGGTACGATTCTTGTGACGATTGTGGTTGGCTATGGCTGCATTGAATTCATGGTGTTGCTCTGCGATGTGCTGTACGGGCAAATGGAGTCGAGTGACATGGCTGAAAACGTTGGACGTGCCGTAGAAAGTGAGTGAAATGAGTACCTGTTTTTCCTTTGGTTCAAGATCGTGCGTAATGCTTGTTTTTATCGCATCCATGCCGATTCCGTTGGCGATTCCCATCGTTTGCCATGTGAAGGGTGGATATTCCGGAGCACGGCGAACGACCAACCCTCACAAGGGCGGGGCTCACTTCGATGTGAGATCAAGCAAATGCTGCGGGAAGCGGTGATGACGGCGACTATGCAGAATATTGTCGGCCTTGTTGGGTCCCTTTCAGTTTTTGTTGTCGTTGTCTGGATGATCCTACTCGCACTGGATGCATATGATCGGCCTGCGCGACGCGAGGATGACTGCGAATAACGTCTTTGGGCAAAAAGGGCTACGCGCCCAAATACCGCAAACACCTCGCGAAGGCCGTTCGCAATGCGGCGCGTATGTGAGGCATGATTAGATATCAGGCGCCCTCGGGTTCGCTGGTTTGCAATCAGCCTCTGGATAGGCGTGCGGGTTGATTGCGTTGAGCTTGCTCGTGCCGATCAACCTTCACATGGCGGTTGCGCGCTCCCCCGCCGCTATCGGCGTCGGCGAAAAGGAGGTTCTTGCGCCCTGGACTCACGCAGCGCATCGCGTTTTCGGCCAGAGCGTTGCTGATCTCGGCGTAGCCTTCTCCGAAGTACGGCGCGAGGGCATCCCACCGGCAAATCGCGGATCGCTCTGGCCAAACCGGATTTCTTCGACAGCGTGACGAGTTCGTCAGTCACCCACATCTAGATGGTCGTCACCTGCGGCATGAGTTTCTCCTGCCGCACGCGCAGTCGCTGCGCGGCGGGTTTGCCGCGGATGTCCGCCTCGATGTCGTAGAGCCCGCCGATGAGTTCGATCACCTGCCGGGGCGCTGCGGGAGGCGTTTGGACATGCTCGTCGCATATGTTCACCTCGTGTGGTTCCAGCATGCCGCCTCGCGAATCTTGCCGCTCTCATACCGTTCGTCAAAAGCGGTGTTAGCGTCGGCCTGCAAGATACCCTCGAATTCGGCCAATGGGGTTGGGGGGGGGCGGATGCTCTTGCGGTCGGGTGCGTAAACAAATAACACTGCGGTCGGTTCGGTGGAGCCCGAACGGGTGTCGTCGCGCACATACACCCATAGGCCGCCCCGTCTTCCGTCTTCTTGCCGGGCTAAAGTGCCGGGATTGGTGTGTCATCCGCGTGTAGCTTCGGCGGTGCCCTCGAGTAGCGGCGCCATGCCTCGGTCAGCGCGTCGCAAAGGGGTCGTACTGGTCGCCACAGCGGCCCATGCTTGCCGGGGCGAGTTGCACACCGTCGCGCGCGGCAATCTGCTATTGTTGATACAAGGGGGCGTGGTCCGCGTACTTCGGAGGAGGATGTCGGCCATCAGGATCGGATGGGCGATGTCGCACGTTATCGGCAGGCTGGGGCATTGGTGGCTGCGAGAAATGGTCGCCGCATGGACAAACCGGTTTGCGCCGGATCGTACGAGTCACCTTGAATATTGCCGCGACCCGGGCGAGTTGCTCGGCCACGTCTTCTCCGACGGACTGCATCGCGCTGCCGCGATTTGGACATGCTGAGTCAGCCTCCAGCACGCGTTCTTCGCGTGGCAGATGCGGTGGTAGCGCTTCTTTCAGAGATGCGGCGCTCCCAGTGTGCCCGCGCGTGATTGGCGGGCGCGCTGAACATCAGTGACGCCGCGCTTGCCCGTCAAGTCCTCAAGCCAACCTCCCGGTCCAAGTGCTCGGATTGGCGCCCGAATTGCATACGCCTGAGCTTGTCGAGTTGCGTATTGACCTGCTCGACCTCTAGATCCCGCTCAGCAAGCTGAGCACGAGCCTTGAGTAGCAACGCTTGCAAAGTTTCAACATCGTCAAGAAGTTCGGCGCATGTTCGACATGCGGCGCAGTTTACGAGCCCCTGCTCTGTGTGTCTGGGCACTCCTGGGGCACGCGCGCGAGTTCCGATCCGACAACGTTGTCAGTGTAAGCCCTTCATCCGGACCGTCTGTTCATGGTACGGAGTCTTGGGTGATCTGATTCCCGTCAGAAGTAGGTTTACACCTATGCTCCTCCTTCACCAGGCCCTTGGTAGACGTCGTTACTGGACCGCTCACAATCAAGAATGGGCGACTGGACTGCCCCGATGGCGAACTCACGTCCGTTGTCAACCAGTTCTGCAGCCTCGACTTCGACTACCCTCTGCCATTCATCTCTCTCGAATCCGCTGCCTTATTGCGATAGAACCTTGTTGTCGGCATTTCAGTTGACTTGTGCGGTAACCGCGCGACCGCGCACGAGCCCTTCGGCCCGTTCGTAGAAGCGCTCGCGTTCTTCTGCCGGCACCAGCGAGCCGCCCGTGGACCAGATCACATGTGTTGCCTGATCCGTGGCGATGTCGTGCGCACGGAGGTACGCCCGGCCCTCGGCCGAGTTGAGTACCCAGTCCGGGCCGCTCAGACCTGCCGCGGCGGAGGGCTCGACCTCCACGTCGAGGCAAGACTTTAGGGTGTGCAGGTTCACGAAGAGTTCGTCGTCGGCCACCGTGAACACGCCGGAAAGCTGCGAGACCATGAGCGGAGCGACAAGATGCGACGCCTCGCCTACCGCCAGCCCATCGGCGTCGGTCCGGTTGTCGAGCCCGATGTCGTAGACGGACACGGGCGTCTCACGCCCGGACGTGAGTTGCACCAGCATGCAGGGCGAAGCCACCGGCTCCGCGAAGAAGCAGTGCAAGTGAGGTCCGAACAGCGTTTTCAGCCCGAAGGTGATGCCCCCCGGCGCGCCGCCGACACCGCACGGGAGGTAGACGAAGAGCGGATGCTGCGCGTCGACGGTCCGGCCCGCTGCGGCGAGTTGCGACGCGAGATGTCGCGCGCTCGCGGCGTAGCCGTAGAAGAGGAGCGACGATTGCTCATCGTCCACGAAATGACTGTGCTCGAGCGCTTCGGCCTGCGCCCGGCCGCCCGCGACGGCGTGCGCGTAGTCGCCTTCATGCTCGACGACACGAACACCGCGATTGCGCAGCCGCGCCTTCTTCCACGCTTTCGCGTCGGCGGACATGTGGACAACCGAATCGAAGCCCAGCGCCGCCGCCATTACGCCAATGCTCAGCCCCAAATTGCCCGTGCTGCCGACCGCAACGGTGTACTGCGCGAACACGTCACGCGCTGCCGGCGAGGCCAGCGCTCGACGGTCGTCGTCTGCAGCGATCACACCGCGTTCGAGCGAGATGCGCTCGGCAACGGCCAGCACTTCGTGAAAGCCGCCCCGGGCCTTGATGGACCCCGCGACCGGCAATGCGTCGTCCCGCTTGAGAAACCAAGCACTGTTATCGTTGACCGGACCGCCCGCGCAGGCCAGTTTTAACGCATCCGCGGACATCAATGCCGACTCGATTTCCCCGCCCGTCGTGGCCAGCTCCGGGAATAACTCGGCCAGAAGCGGTGCGCAGCGCCGCATGCGTGCCTCGGCCTCAAGGATCTCGGTGGTCGAGCCCGTCGACGTGCGAAGCGTGCTGCCGAGTCGGTCGTTCAGCCACAGTGTCGGGGTTCGGGATTGAAGTCTAGTCAATACGAGTCCAGGTGGAAGCAAAGGGAACATAGTTGGCAGATTTTCCTGAGTTCTTTAATACCTCATGGAATCCTAGCGCCTGATGCCGCTCAAAAACAGCGTTGACTTCTGATGAGTACATTAACTGGACTAATGCTTATGCAGTTGGACTCGTCGATTTTGGGCGCACTACGGCATTTCGAGGCGGCGGCGCGATTGTCGAGCTTTACCCGGGCGGCACGGGAGCTGAACTTGACGCAGAGCGCCGTCAGTCAGAAAATCCGGTATCTGGAGGACCGGTTGGGCTACGTGCTGTTCGTGCGGCAGGCCAGAAGCCTAAAACTCACCGAGAACGGCGAGGCGCTGTTCGATGTCACCGTGCGCGCCTTGGGCGATATTGCGGTGACGCTGCAACGGCTGGGTATTTCGAACGCACCGTTGCAGGTCAGTTGCCTGCCCTCCTTCGCGCTGCAATGGCTGATGCCGAGACTGACTGACTTCCATCGGCAGGAGCCCGGCGTCTCGGTCAGGCTGAAGGCGGAATTCCAGAGTATCGACCGGCAGTCGATGCGCGCCGACGACATTGACGTCGCCGTGCGATATGACCCGACGCAATACTCGGAAGTGAAAGCCGCTGTGCTGCTCGACGAGTTTCTGGTGGCCGTGGCCACGCCGGCATATGTCGCCGCGCACCCGGGGCTAACGGATGACGGGGCGTTTCGCGATGTCGTGTTCCTGCACGACGCTTCGCCATGGGACGGCGCGACGGAGTTCGTTGAATGGCGCACGTGGATGGACGCGAACCATCCGGGCACCACGCAGGACATCGACGGCCCGCAGTTCAACCTCTCAAGTCTTGCGCTGACTGCGGCGCTGAACCATCAGGGCGTCGCCATCGGACGGACCGCCCTGATACACGACGACATCCGGAGCGGTCGTCTTGTGCCGATTTCCGGCAAGCCGGTGAAGTCGCCCGCGCGATATGTGTTGCTTTCACGAGATCCCTTAGACCGGCGTACGGCCATCTTCTCCGAGTGGATTCAACAGGAATGCAGGCGCTTCGACCACGACCGCCTGAGCACGCTTGGTGGCTAGGTGACTGGGCTCACATCAGCGAGTAATTGGGGCGTGCGGTGAGCGCGCTTGGCCCCGCGTTGCAAAGGCATTCAGATGGCGCGAACAGCACGTTCAAAACGAACGTGCGTGGGGAAGTACATCGGCAGATCGAGGGCGGTGTAAATATCGATGGCTGGTTGGACGCTTTTTGCTACGGCGATGATGCGTGAACAGGCAGAGGTGGCCGCGCGAATTCAGGCAGTGCGCTAAGTGGAATGTCCGGGCCCTGACGTGTTCCCGGAAAGTGGACATTCCAAAACTGGAGAGAGGTTGCCTCTCTGGGTCTTACTGATCATTTTTGGACGAACTGTCTTGGGGGGCAGACGGCCGAGCGCGCAGTTTTTCACCGTTGAACGGCGGTGTCACGAAGCCGGCAAGGCTAATTGTCCATGCGCGCCGCCGGAAATTACAGGCGTCACTTGAACGGCAGGGGAGCGTTGATGTCGTTGGCTCGAGCTATCAGCGCAGTCGATGCGCCCGACTCGTATGACTGCTCAACGAAGCGTTGCTTGAGGGCGGCCGGAAGGTTCGGCTGTTGGTATCCCGCGATGGTCCGGCGCTCGTCTGATGTGCTGTCCATTGTGGTATTCACCAGAATTGGTGGGTACCAAATTAACCAACGACCATCCTGACGGTTGTCGCGAGGCGTTCACCAAGTGCCCGAGGTCTTCGGGCCCATTCTGGGGGGGGGGCTGAGCTCGCCGAAAATCGAAAAATTCCCCTTGACTCGCACGAACTGCGTCCGGCTGTGCGATTTCGGTCACTCTCCTAAAAGTAAACCCCGCCGGAGCGGGGCTCCTGTACGCTATGGATGGCGTTAAGCCAAGTATTTTGGCTTCAGATCATACGGCGCAGTGTCTCATCACGGTAGAAGTAGTGGTGCACGAGTGCGGCAAGTGTGTGAAGTCCAATCACCCAATAGAAGAGATTGCCGACGGTCTCGTGAATTCCTTTAATCGATCTAGCTAGCGCTGCGTTCGGCGCCACCAAGGCAGGTAAGCTAACACCGAGAGAAGGAATGTCGACCGTGTAACCCGCGGCGTTGTTCGCGAGATAACCGAGTATGGGCTGTGCGAAAATAAAAGCGTAGAGCATGAGGTGCGCCATCGTCGCGGCGGTTCGCACGGACCGACTTTGACCGGGGAGTGCGGGCGGTGCACCGAAGACCAAACGCCACAACAGGCGCGGAACCGCCAAAGTTAGCACGCCGACGCCCAGCCACATGTGCAATGACATTGCCCAATCCCTTTGGGCCGAGCCGCGCGGCAATTGACCTTTTGCGATGATCGCCGCGTAAGCGAACACGATGAGGAGTGCGACGGCCCAATGAAAGAAAATCGCGGGTGGAGCGAAGCGTGTTACCTCGGCACTTTCGGCCGATGAGCTCGTGCTTTGCATAGGAAATACCTTTTCACGTTGACCAGATGCTGATAGTAAGCGTCAACATTCGCTCGACTCCGCTTTCGCATGGATTGTGCGAATTCCCTCTATGCCACGGCTTGGCCGTTGCCGATCAGCATGCATATTGAAACGAGTGTTTGGTAATTTCGGGTAATCCACGATTCTTGTGGGAATTGTGCTGCGTAGACTATCGTGACCGAATTGTGCTGATGTGCCCCCTAGTGCTAGCGGTTTTTCGGCCCATCTGCATTGATGGGCTTTTTTCGTCGTGGCCATGTTGATGGTCCACGCTAGGCGTTTTGGGAACACGGGAGAAATAACAGGATGGGCACCGGGCTCACGCGTTCGTACACGTATAGAGGGCTGCAAATATCGATTCAGGCTCGGCAAGAGGAACCCCGCGGGAAGTGGGCGGTATTCGTTGCTGTGGGCGAGGCCTGCGGCGCTACGCTATATGAGAGCAATCGACATGGTAATGATTTTGCGTCAATGGCACTGGCCCATCTTGCGGGCTCGACGCTCGGAGAGGAATTTGTCGATGAATGGATCGACGGAAATGCAACTGGCACCTAAATTCGGCCAAGCTCCCAAGCTCGTCCGTGTATGCACGTCAGCCTGTCGGCATGTATTGCTTTGAGCCCGCCACGCAAGGTTGATGCTTCTGACGATACTGCCCCCGAACTGCTTTGACCAAACGGCGACAAATATCGATGTCCGAGCGAGGAGTGCGTACCCCTCATTTTTTCGAATTGGTGGCCCTTACCCTCAAGGGAGAAGCTCGACGAAGCGATCCATCTGATAGAGGGAATGCAGGAGTTTTGCGTCGCCTAGCCGACGTGTCGAGCCGCTCGCTTGAAGGAGATGATGAGCGAATTCAAGATAAACCGCAGATCATATTGTCTCATAAGGCGGGAGCGAGTTTCCGCACGATAATGCGCGGCCGGTTGATGTTCGGGCCGGTGTTCATAAACTACACGGAAAGGATTGTTTAATGGAAAAATCGCATAGCGCTCCTAAGTGTCCTGATTGCGGGGTGCTTGGCATTCAACACATTGTGAGTACGCCGAGCGAGCAACAGAGCTCGGCGGGTGACACGTGGTTCGAGGTGGCGCACTGCAACTCATGTGGGCACGTCTACGGCGCATTCGCAAAAGTCGTCAACCGCCCGACGCCTATTGTGCGAACGAAAAGTCTTGCGATGTATTAGTAAGAGGCAGTCAGCCAGGCGTGCAAGATTTGTGAGTTTTCCGAGCTTGTCGCCCCTTCAGCACATCTAGTATCGGCACAATGCGCCGAAATGCGATTCAGCGCAAGTTCACCCGCACGATGTTTGAACGTCGGTGCGGGGCCCCTTTCATGTGTGGACATCAACTCGTCCGCTTTGAACGATCCCACAGGTTTCATCCATCGGTGTGCCGCTACTTACTGCACGCGACTCCGGGAAACCGCGCGACCCGATGTGCGGTGGTTGATGACCCCCAATGGATGGTGGACCCCAATGGATGCATCGGATAGGGTTCCGGAGTCATTCCCGCGCGACTTGTGAATTATGGCGTTCTGTATTTGATATCCCGAGGTTTGGGGTGAGCGCTTCGGCGAGCCACTTGTTTGCCCTATGTCGCAGAGATTAGTGTGCGAGCGTACCTATCTCCCAACTTCCAATGCAGGGGAGACAGTCTGAACCATTCCCGGCAAATGGAGTGCATATTTGCCCGAATGGCAAGGTCAACTCATCAGGACGTGAGATGTATCTCAGATTATTCAAAACATGCGCGTTCACGGTAGTCTTTGGTCTCTCGCTTCTGCCTCACGTGTCGAGCGCATCGCCAACGTTTCTGATTCGTGGCCACTCCGGAGGTGCGCTATACGTCGTCAATGACGGCGAGGCTAGGAAACCGATGCTCATCGGCGAGTCGATGACGGGGGGAGTTGATCTTAATTCACATTCTGGCGTCGCTTGTGGCTGGGAACAGGGGCAGCTGGGGGGCGAGCACTTCTGGGTTGAGGACCTTATCACGGGCCGAACTCGACTAATGTTTGGTGTCCGTCCTGCTGCCGATGCACCCGCCGCTGCGTCTATCGTCGCGACGAACGGGGGGCATTGCCTTGCTTATCGAGCGCATAGCGTATACAGCTTCTCAACCGAGAACGAGCCTGTTGTCATCCGCATTGGGCGAGACGACGCGCAAGTGCCTGACGAGGTTCGTGGTTTGTTCTTTAGCGATAGCAGAGACGAAACCCTCGTTCTATATTCGGCATCATTTGCCATCGTTAGCGGGAATGGATCTGCCGGGGGTAGGTCGATTCGTATATCGAAAGATATGGTCTCGGGATTGACGCTCCGATCGTTTGGACATTATGCGCAATTGACGGAGGACGGCGCATATGTGTACGCGAATGCATACCTAACTAATAGCGAAGACGAAGAGCTGGTCGCCTTGGTACGACTCGATGCAAAAACGGGGCGTTTTCTCAACATCGTGACGAGTGCGCTTTATCCTAAAGCTGCATCACTGGCCGGCGGTCCGTTTGAATTCAACGACGAGCCGTTTCTGTTTCTGAAAAACGGTTCGGAGCTCATCGGCAGTTTTGGGGGGAATCACTACCTATTTTCACGAACATGTCAGGAGGCATATCGCGGATGCCAAGGCAGTGCTCGCATGTTGTCGATTCGAGACCAACAGCCTGTCATGTTTGGAAATCGTACTGGACGTCGGGAAAGCCGAGTTATCGTACGCCCGTCGGATTCCCACATCTTGGCAGTGTTGGAGCATGATGGTTTGCTGCCTTTCGCACCGGACACTGTCGCGGCTCCTCTGGGGGACCTCATTGCTATTGCTCACGGTAACCGAACCTCGGGCACGTACATCGCACCAAAACTGCGATCGCCCTCGAGCATCGGGGAGTCCGCGATTATCTCAGGACGCTATGCAGTCTGCGAGGACCTAGACGGAAAACCTGACAAGCGGCGGTGTGGTACGCCAGCGTTTGGCACGAAGGTGACGGTCGTCGGTATCCTGGCCGCGGAGAGCGTTGGCGATGGGCCGGACGGCATGTCAGTCGAGATTCCAATGAAGGTCGCTGCGACGAAGCAGTGCAACGGCCCGTGTGAAGTTTGGACTATCAAATCGAATTTACAACTGCAAAGTTCTGATGACTCGGTCGTAGGCATTGGCGTATTGCTCAAAGAGTCTCAAGACCATCATGGGGCTGAAGTAAGTGGCGTTATTCCTGGATCGCCTGCAGATAAGGCATCACTGATGGCCGGCGATCGAATCACTGAAGTGGACGGCACGCCAGTCATGTTGCTCTCGCTGCCAGAAGTTGTCTTCCTCGTACGAGGACGTCCCAATTCGTGGGTTACGTTGGCTGTCAAGCGCGCGGCGCGCCACATAACAGTCAATGTGGAACGAGTTCCGTTGGAAGGGGCGCCGTAAATCCTGTCGGAGACTCTATCTGGACCTGCGGCTTTTCCAGATGCTTACTCCTAGCGCCATTCACGTTGAACCGAAGGCGCGCACTCATCGGAGTTGAGTGATGGGCATGTGGGTAACTGAGAGGACTGGGTCAACATAGAAAGAGGCGATGGTTTGCCGGAATGCGCATCGAATGACCTCTACTTCGCGGCGTGGCTGACGGTCGCAAACTTCAACTCTATTTGCCAATTTCCTGGTATTGGAACAATAGATGAACAAAGTCGTTTTCTGGAAACTGATCGATGACGCTCGTCGAGAGGCTAGCCCATCCGCTGCGGTTGCCGCGCTATTGGTGGACAAGCTTGCCGGTATGAGCGTTGGCGAGATCATGCGCTGAAAGCACATCTTCACCGAGTATCAAAAACTATCGTGCAAGAGCAAGCTTTGGGCTGCCGCCTACGTGATCAATGGCGGCTGTAGCGACGACGGCTTTGATTACTTCCGTGGCTGGCTCATCGCCCAGGGGAAAAGAGTGTTCATGCTGGCCCTCGCCGAACCAGACAGTCTGGCGGAGGTCGATGTCGAGATGGATGATGCTTACAACCAAGAGATGCTTGCTGTGGGCTACGACGCTTATTTCAAAAAGATGGGTATGGCTCAGCGCAACTATGCGACGGCACGGAATGCAGGCTCGGAGTATGAGTTGAGCGAGGACGAGCGACGGGCGCTGAGGGAGGAGATCCACTACGCGTCTGATATCAATCGCACTTGGGACGAAGTCAGTGTAGGTGCGATGGTACCTAAGCTTTTTTCAAAATTCAGTTGATTCGGGGATGGTCTGCGATCGAGGATGTACGTTGATCGCGTTGACCACCTTACGTGAAAGCTCCACTGGTACGCTACCGGCGAGCGCGAGATCTTTTGATTTTAGCTATGTGCGCACGTGAAAATATCGTTGGTCGCTGGAAAATCGTGGCTTGGGAGCAGTTTTATGATGATGGTCGGCACATCTTCCCTCTGGGCAAGGATGTCGAAGGGTACATCCAATATGATCCGGACAATCGCATGGCGTGCATGCTGTTTAGTGCGAGTCGGCAGAAATTCAGTTCGATCGGGCCGTGGGATGCCTCCGCCGAGGAGCGGGCTGCTGCGTTTGGTTCGATGATCGCGTACGCGGGATCATTTTCTGTCAATGGCGACGTAGTCAGCCATCACGTCGAACTAAGCGCATTTCCCAATTGGAAAGAAAGCACGCTCAAGCGGCGCATAGAGGTTTCCGGCGGGCAAAATTTGGTGCTAGTCGCACGGATGGAAGAGGGGACGACGGAGGCGAGAACTGCGCGACTGACCTGGAGGCGAAGCTGACCCCATCGTTCATTGCGCGGCTGCACGGCGGCGTTCTTGCTGGACGTCTTGGCCGGATGAGCGCGTTATGTGTGTAATTCACAGGTGAAGACCGGCGAGCCGGGTTCTCCATCATGGTCCTGTGATTTGGTTCTGGCGTCAGTTGTAATCGAACGCGTTGCGCTAAAACTGGGGCGCGTGAACGGGCACGCCGAGCGCGCGTGCCGTGTCCATAAAGCAATTGTAGGTTGCCTCCGTATCTCGGTCGCCGCGCATAATCATAATTCCTTCGCCTGCCTCGCATCCGTACAGGACGCCTTCCCTCGTTATAGCGACATCGGACGGGTCCGGGTTAGTCGGAAAAATCTTCTGCCCATGTTTTTGGAACGCTTCGCGCTGGACGTGGGCGGTCTGGAGGCACTCCTGGACCCGCTTTCCCACCTCCGGGGTATTTGGCGGTTCGCCCTTCGGATACAGCGATGAAGCACAGCCGGCGTTTATTCCCCTATCCAGAGCGGGCGCCTCTCGGTTAGCACCTACCGCGCATGCGGTCAGCGCAACAGTCACGGCCATTGCGGCCGGTAGCATCAACAATTTACGCATCAGTCTTTACCTTCAATTTCTCGCTCCACCTCGGCCAACTGCGCATGCCATTCTTCATTATCCGTCGCAGCCAGTTGGATACCTTCCACCGCAATATTCGCGGAGGGGGGGCAGTGAATGCGGCGTGGCGTTCTCCTGCGGTCTTGGTGGTGGCGCTGGGAATAGGTAGCAGTATGCAATGACGCCAGCGGCCATCACCAAAATGATGGCCAAGAACGCAGACCATTGCCGGCGCGTCGAGGGCAGGTCCACAAGTCCGCCAGATAGGATGATGACGACGATTTCCGCAACTACCATCGTGCCTTTGGCTAACCATCGAAAACCGACTTCTGCGAATCTTGTCGCAAGGCAGCGACTGCGGAAGATGCGCCGCGACGGCGGGATTGACTCGTCAAAATTGTCCATCTTCTCCTCTTCGTGGGCACGGGACCCAACGAGCGAGCTGGTAGTTTCTCTGCAACGCAGACAAAGTCCACCGTCAGCAGGTCGTAAATGCGGCAATTCCCCGTATTTGGGGTGATTTCGGAGGGAGGGGGCGGCTGGAGGTGAAAATGTCAAATTGGGTGTTCTGGGGCATGCGGCGTGGTCTGGCGACTAGCTCGATTGTGAGTCGGTGTGCTGTCGGTCGCCGGCATTGAGATGCTAGACGCGAGTTCATCCCCATGAAATGGGTGCGGGCACTTGCCTAAATCGAGTGGTTCGGCCAAGTGATCTCTACGTGGACGTTGTTGAAATTCGGATCGTTTTCGTCGCCTTGATGCACGCAGACCATGCCTTCAGGTAGCGTCTGCATGTCGATCTCCTGCTTCTCTGGTATGAGACCGCCGTGCGCTTGGAACGTGATAAGGCGATTGAACAATTCCACTGCTGCTGCTCGGTATCGAGCGGGCACACTGTGCAGACTTAGGTCTGGTCTGCCGTATTTGAGTAAGCCTCGGGTGTGGAACCACTGAAACCCATCCCGTTCTTCGGATACCAAGATGACCACGTGCTCGTGTGGTGATGGTAGAGCAGGCTCGAAAATTTTGGCCTTCCACTCAGAAGGTGACCACCAGGTAACGCTTAGTGGGTCATAAATCGCAGTACCACCGTTATCTATTAGACACGTCAGCAACCCTACGACATCGCGGAAATAATTGAGCGTAGTTTCGTCCGCAAATATGCCTCGCAAAACAACGCATTCCATCTGGGCGGCGATTTGGCCTGCTAATACTGGATCTTCGGCTGTCAACTTGTCCCAGGCGGTCCCGTCGCAGAACGAGTCCAGTACTTCTGGGTGCTGATCACGACCATATGAAAAAAGTTCGACGCCGTCCGGGATGCCTTGGCATCGATACTTTGAGCGTGATAGAGCAAGATTCTCGACGTTGGTCCCAAACACCACGTAGAGGAGATGGGCTTTCGCATCGCTCGCTTGATGAAAATCGCGCTTCCAGTCTGGTAAGGGGGGCATCATTGAGGTTCTCGTGGCACCGTCAATATTCTTTGCCATGGGTAGCAAGCTAATCCGGTGAAAAGTCATGTATGGCACTTCCACCACGCTCATTATGAGGCAGGTTGTCAGTTAGGAAAGCTAAACCGAATAGTCGAAAACAACGACCCCATCGAGGAACGGGGTCACGTAGTCCTTGAACTGATCGTGTTGCAGATCAATGAACTGGGCATCTTGCACAAACGGTCGGCCGACGTAAAAGTTGCGGTCACCTTCTGAGCGGAAGGTGACAACGAAAGCTTGCTGAAGACCATGATCCGCCTGCTCACCACTCGTTTGTGTGCCAGTTTCTATAGACACAATATATTCGCGGCCATTCCTCAATGATCGCTGCAAGGCTACGAAGCGCTGGGTGACCTCGTTCCTCTGAGAGTCTCGGACCTCGTCCTTATAGCGAAAAAGGACGATATGACGAATGATGCCTGGTTTATATCCCGATGAGACGAACTGTTCCGTTCCAACGTCTCTGATTTCCGCGTTCAGGCGTTCCGTTGCCGACGGAGAGCGGTTGCCTGCATTCGCCGCAGTGTGGGCCATTTGACGTCCTTTGAGTGGTGCCGCTATCTGTGCCGCGGCGTCAATTAATGATCAAAACGACGTCCCGTGTTCAATGAATTTGAGCCCGAGCATCGTTCGCTATCGAAGCACTATTCACGGAATTTTAGCCACACGCTGCGGACCTCACATTCCGTACGGCTGGAAGCACCGAGAAAGCGCCAGCTTTCAATAACCGTGCGTACAAATGGGGCGCAACAGCGTTTGAGATTTGGTCGATGTCTTAACTTCGACTCTCAATGGTCTGTCAACCCAAGCTCGGTAAGCAGATCATTGAGTCGCCGTGGTGGCCAACGAACTGACGCAGAGAGTAATCGACGGTCTTGGCCAAAGGGCGTTATACGCTGGAGCGGCGGACGAGTTTCCGACATGGAGGAAGTGACGTGTAGGAGCTAAGAGCGTCGCGCTGAGCGTCGTCATTTGCGGCACATCGCCATGACCTTGTTGAAGCAAGGTCGCGCGGCAAAGATCGGGCTTAAGAAGCACTGTCTAGATCCCCGGGGAGGCACCAATACTTAACGTAACTCCACGGCCGGTGAGCTTCCCGTCTGACTCGATACTTCGATCGACAGCCACGGACAAGCTTCAAGGGGTATAGCGAGAAATTAGATTTTGCTTATGGTGCTCGTCGGGCACTCATGATTTACTACGCCACTTTTGGCCCATGTTCAAGCTCCAACGGGAATTGACCGCGGTGCCTTTTCGTCCTGCTCCGGTCCAGCGCCGCGCGGGCTTCCGGGGCATGCATGCCGTTGATCGTTTGCTCGTGGCGAAATTCTCTCATCTTGAGATCGTCATATTCCGATCGCCAGTCTTTGGTCAAGAACCCAAGCTGCACGAGGAGACGAAATTCGTTCTAGGGAACTGGGGCGTAGGGCGCGGCCATACTGTTGGTGCTCGCCGCTTCCGACGTAATAGAAGTATTTCGCCGGACGTTGCCAAGAGGTGTGGGAGCGCAACTTTCGAACTCGATCATCGGTTCATAGAGGCAGTGTCAGTTCAACGTAGTAGACAACGAAATGAATGCCAAAAACTCATCGTCGGACAAGGCCAACTGTGGCAAGGTGACGCTTCGGTATTTTGCGTACCGCGTCTTCAGTAGTGCATCGAAGCTGACGAAGGCCAACGGTCCGCTGAAGGTAGGGCAAGGACTGATCGCCACCATTTTTGCATTGGTTCTCGCTTCGCTGAGTCTACTCGGCGTGATCGCCTTCCATTACCCGCAATATCTAACCACGCCGGAGTTGCGTCATGTGTACTCCGTTGGCACGCTTCGGCACATGCTATTTGGTGCGCTCCTTGCGGCCGGTGGTTTGGCTCTGACCAGTTGCGTGCTCGGAAACCGCCGTCGCCTCAACGGATTGGCATTCGTGATTGTTCTCGCGTCCATTGCGTTGGGTGGGGCAAATGTTCCAGTCGGTGACTTCCCAGACCATACGCCTTACGTCGGGCTTGATTGGTTCATTCTCGACCTGCTTGGGTCAACGACCATCTTCGTCATGATTGAAAAGGCGTTTCCACTCAACCGTAGTCAAGCTGTTTTTCGCTTTGAATGGCAAACCGATATGGTGCATTTTTCCGTTAATCATCTAGTAGTCGGATTGGTGCTTCTGGTTGTCAATCTCCTGGTTCACGGTGTGTTTGGCTGGCTGGCCAGTGCCAAGCTTCAGTTGCTCGTACGGCACCTGTGGTTCATTCCGCAGTTGCTCCTTTGCATGCTAGTGGCGGACATGATGGAGTACCTTGTGCACCGGGCCTATCACGAGGTACCGATTCTATGGAGATTCCATGCTGTACATCACAGCGTCAGATCAATGGATTGGCTCGCCGGCTCGCGACAGCATATTCTTGAGGTAGTTGCGACGCGTGTGGCTGTGCTCGGTCCGCTTTTCGTCATTGGCTTCAGCAAGTCTGTGGTTGACGTCTACATTATCATCGTGGGATTTCAGGCGGTGTTCAACCACACTAACGTGCGCCTCCCGTGGGGGCCACTCAAATACGTCTTCGTTACCCCGGATTTTCATCATTGGCATCATTCGTCGGAGGACGAGGCTATTGACAAAAACTACGCAGCACACTTTGCCTTTATCGATCGCATTTTCGGAACCGCGGTGAAATCGAAAGCCGCGTTCCCAAGGAAGTACGGCGTTGTCGGGGATTATGTGCCGGATGGCTTCCTCGCGCAGCAAGCGTTTCCATTTTTCGGTAGCAAACGGTCGCAATGATCGAGGTCGTTTCCGACGGGTTGCTGAAGGTTTTCAGGGCATTCGAGAAAGTTGTTGATGCATTTGACACTCGCTCCCCCGCCGCTACGAAATGCTCCCAGCTACCTATGCAGCGCACTGCGTGGCTGGCTGTGCATGGGCAAACCAAAGCCGGTGTAAGCGATTCACATCCTGATATTCGTGTCTTTCTCGCATGTGGCAGCAACAAGCAACGCCCTCACCGATACGGAACGAACGGCATGGTTTGTCCGGTAGGTGGGGAATCGAATCGCGCCGGACACGCCATTCTCGAGGACCTGCGCATCGACGAGTAAGTGTTAGCTTGACGCAGAGGCCGATGATGAGGCTGCGACCATCGTCAAGAGTAGGAAAGGACGCGTTAGCTTACTCAGAGCCGGTCTTAGCCATATCTATGCATATCCCTGCTCTACGGGCCAAGGCGAGTGCTGCGTCTGCATCGGTAACGCTCGACGCGCAGGGATCGTCCCAGTCGGTTCCGGATTGCGCAAGCCATTCGAGAACGTCCTCGCCGATTTGCAGAGCGCGGTTCGAAGCGATAGGAGGACAAGTGAAGATCTACGGTTATTCCTTTGGCGGCGATGCTGAGCTTTCCGAGTTGCACGAAGTCTCCTTTGTTGCCTCTCCGGAGGAGTTGCGAAGGATCGCTCGGTTTCTTGAGGATTGCGCTGCAGGAATGGCTGCATGCGGCGGGGACTGGATGCACGAACATTTGTCTGACAATGTCCAGGGCTTCAAGGGGACGCCCGATGTGGTTGTCGTTAATCCGGTACATCATCCGTGAACAATCGTGCTCGCGACTGCCGCATCAAACTGTTCGGAGTATTGCCCTCAAGTGCCTCCTGGTGGAGCCGCTACGTTCCCTAAAGGGGCGCGGCGGGATCGCCTCCTGAGGCGCGCCTCGCGTGTGTACACGAACACAATGCCGATGCACCGGCCAATTATATTGACGAGTTGCTGGCCTGCAACGGGGCAAAGCACGTGCCGGAATCCGCCACGATTGAACGCATTCAAAAACTCGCGGACGACGCCACTTTAACTGCCGTATTTACGGCACAGACCGATCTCTTCCTGTTGGATCGAATTGCTTGAGGGCTGGTTGGCATATTTGGAATGCCAAACTGTGGCACCAAGTCGAGCGTTTCGAAGAATTTTGCGAGGCTATTCGCATTTTTCCTCATTTCGCGGTATCCCGCGATGACGTGCATCGCAAACTCCTGCCCTTCGCCTAATTGAGATTGCGCTTTTGAAAGTGCAACTCGTGCGGCAATTCAAACGAGTAGTCCACTTATCCAAACCGCGGTCTCGTAAGACATCCTCTACGCTCGACGGGTATAAGGCATTCGCCCTTCGCGTTACTTTTTGCTGCCTGTCGACTTCGGAATGTCCGGGCGTTTGAGAAGACGGCTTGCTGGGGGGGGCTTCCATTGAACGAGTGGGTGCGCAGCTTTCAGGCACCACGACCAAATGAAGAGACCGGTCTAAGGAGTTAGCACGTGAACAAGAATCGACATCGAACTGTATTCAGCAAGCGACTTGGAATGCTCGTAGCTGTGGGGGAGCATGCAAAGAGCGTTGGTCGGGGGAATGGTCAGGCGAAGAGGGTGGGCTGTGGTGCAAGCGTGCGCGCAGTTTCGGGCATCAACATCAAGGTGGTGGTGCTGGCGGTGTTGTGTGCGCTGGCTCAGTATGCCGCTCCGGCATTCGCCCAGCCTTCGATTTCCTATACGGGAAGCGTAACTCCGCCGCCGCCAAGTGGCGTTGCAGACTGGGATAATTCAGGTAGTGACGTGACGGTGGGGAATAATGGTGGTGGAACACTGGAAATTCGCGATGGGGGTAAAGTAACCACCGATGCCTTGTATATAGGCCGGGGTAATGGTTACAACCCAGCGTCGGTCACTGTGGATGGCACAGGTTCGACTCTTGTGCTAAGCAATGGCACTCTGACGATGGGAAATAGTTCAGGTGATAGCTCCGCGCTTACTGTAAGCAATGGTGGCTACGTGGACGTTCATGGAGACGCGCATTTTTACCCCGTGGTGGGCGATTCTCCTGGCAGCTCGGGCCATATTACCGTTACAGGGCAAGGCTCGACACTCAATGCTCACGATGGAACAATTCTGCTTGGCTTTGGGGGGGATGGGGATCTAACGATCTCCGATGGCGGAAAGGTGGCCGGATATCAGCTCATAGCAGGAGACTGGCAGGGAAGTAGCGTAATTTCTATTTCTGGCAAAGGCTCGGCATGGAATGGTCAGAATGGAGTTTTCATCGGTCTGCAAGGTAGCGGTAGGCTGGACCTTTATGACGGTGGCAGCATTAACGACGAGTCACTGGATATTGCTTCCTATCCGGGGGCAACCGGCGTTGTTAATGTTGGTGGTGGGGACGGCCAGCCGGCAAAAGCGGCAGGCAATCTGAATGTGGACTGGATCAAGTTCGGTCGTCATGGCGCTTCCAGTGGCGGTACTTTGAACTTCAACACCACTGACGGGCTGACGGTTCGCGCGAATATCAGCAGCGGTACAGCGGGTGCTGGTACGATCAATCAGGTTGCTGGCACGACGGTCTTCACTGGTGATGATTCCGGCTTCTCCGGCATTACGAATGTCAAAGGCGGCACGTTGCTACTTGGGAATGGTTCGAAACTGGG
>NZ_CABPSP010000023.1 GCF_902459765.1 Pandoraea anapnoica
TCGTCGTACTTCTTGGCTTCGCCGCCGAACTTGGCCGACAGAACCGTTGCGATAGCAGCCGTCAGGGTGGTCTTGCCGTGGTCAACGTGGCCAATGGTACCGACGTTCACGTGCGGCTTAGTCCGCTCGAATTTTTCCTTTGCCATTTCCGAATCCTCAGATACTGAATAGACGATTAAACAGTGTGTCGGGCGCCGCACCGGATGATGCGGACACCCTACAAATGAATTACTTGCTCTTGTTGCTGATGATGGCTTCGCTCACGTTCTTCGGAGCTTCAGCGTAGTGCTTGAACTCCATCGTGTACGTGGCGCGGCCTTGCGTAGCCGAACGCAGCGACGTCGAATAGCCGAACATTTCCGACAACGGAACTTCAGCGCGCACGATCTTGCCGCCGCCGACCATGTCGTCCATGCCCTGGATAATGCCGCGACGGCTCGACAAGTCGCCCATCACGTTACCCATGTAGTCTTCCGGCGTTTCCACTTCCACGGCCATCATCGGCTCGAGAATGACCGGCTTGGCACGGCGCATAGCTTCCTTGAAAGCCATCGAACCAGCCATGCGGAACGCGTTTTCGTTCGAGTCCACATCGTGGTACGAACCGAACGTCAGGTGGACCGTCACGTCGACGACCGGGAAGCCAGCAAGCACACCGCTCTTGAGCGTGTCCTGGATACCCTTATCAACGGCCGGGATGTATTCACGCGGAATCACACCACCCTTGATCTCGTCGAAGAACTTGTAACCAGCGCCCTGCTCGCTCGGCTCAAGCGTGATGACGGCGTGACCGAACTGGCCGCGACCGCCCGACTGCTTGACGAACTTGCCTTCCACGTCGGCAGCCGTCGCGCGAATGGTTTCGCGGTAGGCAACCTGCGGAGCGCCGATGTTGGCTTCCACGCCGAATTCGCGCTTCATGCGATCGACCAGAATTTCGAGGTGGAGCTCGCCCATACCCGAAATGATGGTCTGACCCGATTCTTCATCGGTCTGCACGCGGAACGACGGGTCTTCCTGCGCCAGGCGGTTCAGGGCGAGGCCCATCTTTTCCTGGTCGACCTTGGTCTTCGGCTCGACAGCCTGCGAAATCACCGGCTCCGGGAACACCATGCGCTCGAGCACGATCGGTGCCGACGGATCGCACAGCGTGTCACCCGTCGTTGCATCCTTCAGGCCGACTGCAGCGGCGATGTCGCCAGCGCGCACTTCGTCGATTTCTTCACGCTGGTTCGCGTGCATCTGCACGATACGGCCCAGACGTTCCTTCTTGCCCTTGACCGAGTTCAGCAGCGTGTCACCCTTGTTCACAACGCCCGAGTAGACGCGGAAGAAGATCAACTGGCCAACGAACGGGTCCGTCATGATCTTGAACGCCAGCGACGAGAACTTCTCTTCGTCCGAAGCCTTACGCTCCGTCGGCTGTTCCTTGTCATCCGTACCCTTGACCGGCGGAATGTCGACCGGCGACGGCAGGAAGTCGATCACGGCGTCCAGCATGCGCTGCACACCCTTGTTCTTGAACGCGGTACCGCACAGCATCGGCTGGATTTCGCAAGCGATGGTACGCAGACGAATGCCCTTGATGATGTCAGCTTCGGAGAGGTCGCCCTCTTCGAGGTACTTGTTCATCATCTCTTCGCTCGACTCGGCAGCGGCCTCGACCATGCCTTCGCGCCACTTCTGGGCTTCCGCTTGCAGCTCGGCCGGAATGTCGACGTAGTCGAACTTCATGCCTTGCGACGCTTCGTCCCAAATGATCGCCTTCATCTTGATGAGGTCGACCACGCCCTTGAAGTTTTCTTCAGCGCCGATCGGCACCACCACCGGCACCGGGTTGGCCTTCAGGCGGTTCTTCAACTGGTCGTAGACCTTGAAGAAGTTCGCGCCGGTACGGTCCATCTTGTTGACGAACGCCAGACGCGGCACGCCGTACTTGTTGGCCTGACGCCACACGGTTTCCGACTGGGGCTGAACACCACCCACGGCGCAGTACACCATGCACGCGCCATCGAGAACACGCATCGAGCGCTCGACTTCAATCGTGAAGTCGACGTGACCCGGGGTGTCGATGATGTTGATGCGGTGCTTTTGATAATTGTTGGCCATGCCGGACCAGAAGCAGGTCGTGGCAGCCGACGTAATCGTGATGCCGCGCTCTTGTTCCTGCTCCATCCAGTCCATCGTCGCCGCGCCATCGTGCACTTCACCGATTTTGTGGTTCACACCGGTGTAGAACAAAATGCGCTCGGTCGTCGTGGTTTTACCTGCGTCGATGTGAGCGCTAATACCGATGTTGCGGTAGCGCTCGATAGGGGTTGTACGAGCCACTTTAAGCCTCTTTCAATGTAGCCGCCATTTTTGAGGGGGCTACTAACACAAACGGGCGAGGCGCAATTTCTCATGCGCACCCGCCCCGGTTTCTGCTCTAGGTACTGCTTGCCAGCGTCAGAAGCGGAAGTGCGAGAAGGCCTTGTTGGCTTCAGCCATGCGGTGAACTTCGTCACGCTTCTTCATGGCGCCGCCACGACCTTCCGAGGCTTCAATCAGCTCACCAGCCAGGCGCAGGGCCATCGACTTCTCGCTACGCTTCTTCGCGGCCTCACGCAACCAACGCATCGCCAATGCCATACGACGCGACGGACGCACTTCGACCGGAACTTGATAGTTTGCACCGCCAACACGGCGGCTCTTGACTTCAACCACCGGCTTCACGTTACCGAGAGCCGTGTTGAAGACTTCCAGCGGATCCTTGCCCGCCTTGGTTTGGATCTGCTCGAAAGCACCATAAACGATGCGCTCTGCAACCGACTTCTTGCCGGCAAGCATGAGCACGTTCATGAATTTAGCGACTTCAACGTTGCCGAACTTCGGATCGGGCAACACTTCGCGCTTGGGGACTTCGCGACGACGCGGCATGATTTCTTCCTTAATTGATTCAGTTGGAGCTGGGCTCCAGGCCACCTACTAGCCACTTTCGGGCCGAGTGACCACTTACTCAGTGACGATGTACCACCATCACCGAACGTATATCCGCTAAGCCGCTTAGGCCTTCGGACGCTTCGCGCCGTACTTCGAACGGGCTTGCTTACGGTCCTTGACGCCTTGCGTGTCGAGGCTACCGCGCACCATGTGGTAACGCACACCCGGCAAGTCCTTCACACGACCGCCGCGAATCAGCACGACCGAGTGTTCCTGCAGGTTGTGGCCTTCACCGCCGATGTACGAAATGACTTCGAAACCGTTCGTCAGGCGCACCTTGGCAACCTTACGCAGAGCGGAGTTCGGCTTCTTCGGCGTCGTGGTGTACACACGGGTGCACACGCCGCGACGCTGCGGGCAGTCCTGCAGGGCCGGGCTCTTGCTCTTGATTTGAGCAGAGGTGCGCGGCTTGCGGACCAATTGGTTAATCGTTGGCATTGTGATTTCCTAAACGTGTCAAAAGCATGAAAGCCAAGGCGGGCCGTCATGCGACTTTACTGCGTACTCCCCGGCTGCTCTTGCGGATAGTCCGCATCTAAACGCTTGATGCATAAGCACTTTGCATTAGGCACGGGCATGCCGCCGGAAAAACCGGAGCCTGCGACTATACCCCCGCTGTTGGCAAGTGTCAACGCACTCTCGCGCAAATTATCGCTGTAAGTCGTTGATTGTTAACGGTCATGGTCGGGTCATGGTCGTCGTCGCCACGAATCCACACCACCGCAGGCACCGGCTCAAGGTGCGTCTCCCCCTCCCAAATTCAAGACTTGCGACTCGCATGTATGCAAACTACACTGCATACACCGTCGATTTACGTACGAATTTCCATACATAACACCGACATGGCTATGGACACTTCTCACGACACGCTTCGCGCCACCTTCTGGAAACCTGCGCTCACCGCGGGCAAAGGCCCCCGATATCTGAGGCTGGCAAGCTTTATCGAGCAGTCGGTCGCGGACGGCCGCCTGCGCCCCGGCGACCGACTGCCCGCGCAGCGCGAGCTGGCGTCATGGCTGGGCATCGACTTCACCACGGTCACGCGCGCCTACAACCGGGCGCGCGACCGAAGCGCCATCGAGGGGCGCGGCCCGCTCGGCACCTTCGTCAGCAAGCCGCGCGTGGCGCTCGATCAGGTGCTGGACCTGGGCATGAACATTCCGCCAGCACCGGCTGGGCAGTTCCTTGGCGAGTTGTTGCAAAAGGGGATCGACGAAGTCCTGCGGCATACCGATGCGTCGATGCTCATGGCGTACCAATTGGGGGACGGGGGCGTTGCCGACCGTCAGGCCGGTACGCTCTGGCTCGCGCCCATGCTCGGCACCCTCGACCCGGCGGACGTACTCGTCTGCCCCGGTGCACAGGCCACGCTGGCGGCATTGCTGCTCACCGAGACCGAGCGGGACGAAACGGTGTTGTGTGAGCCAATCGTCTACCCGGGGGTACGCAGCGCGGCACGCTCGCTCGGTCGCCGTCTGGAGGGCGTTGCCGCCGACGCCGACGGTATGCTGCCCGATGCGCTGGCCGCTGCCGCCCGCCAGCACCGCGCGCGCCTCGTCTATCTGAACCCCACGCTCCAGAACCCGACCACGCGCACGATGCCAGAGCGCCGCCGCCGGGAACTGCTCGCCGTAGCGGACAAGCTCGACCTCACGCTCATCGAAGACGACCCTTACTGGCGCCTGATGCCGGACGCGCCGCCGCCGCTCGCCCGCCTCTCGCCGCATCGCGTGCACTATGTGTCCACGCTGTCTAAATGTCTGACGCCGGGCCTGCGCACCGCGTATGTCCGTCTGGCCGACGGCAGCAAGCGCGACGTCTTCCTCAGTACGCTGCATTCGTTCGCGCTGATGGCGCCGCCGTTGATGTCGGGATTGGCGACGCAGTGGATCCACGACGGCACCGCCGACCGTCTCATGGACGGCGTGAAGGAAGCGGCCGCGCAGCGTCAGGCCATCGCCGCCGAGATTCTGGGGGACGCGAGCGCCCCGTCGATTCAGGGCATTCACCTCTGGCATGAGTTGCCCGCCCCGTGGACGGCCCGCGAACTGACCATGGCCGCCCGCGCGGAGGGACTCGCCGTCACGCCTGCGGATGCCTTCTGCCTGTCGCCGGACGCGCCCAACGCGATCCGCATCTCACTGGGCGGCGTGCGCGATCCGGAGCGCCTGTCGAGTGCGCTCAAGCGTCTCCGGTCGCTGCTGCGCGAAGCGCCGCCGAGCCTGCGGGCCGCGATCGTCTGAGGTTTGCCGTCGGAAGGGGGTACGCGACGTATCGCTCCCGATACCGACAGGCCCGGCGCGCATGGCAAAAGCCCATGTCGGCGGGCTCACGCAAAGTCCGGTCAGGCGCGCCGTGTTACGCGCGCCATCTACCGGAGCAAGCGCGTGCACATCAGCCGTATTGCGCCGCAGGTATTGGCGGCGGCGAGCGGCCTGACATGGTTCGCCGGGGGCGGGGGGATCACCCGGCCAGACCTTCGAGAGCACCTGCGATATCACGTCGGCTTCGCGATGCCCCTACGTAAAGCGCGAGGTACCCAAACCGGTTTTGCAGCCGATCGGTCTCGAACCGCAGACCTATCACCATTTCCTGAAAACCCGATTGGCGGATTTAGTCGACGTGTGCGTCGTCGGCAACCACGACGACCGAAAGAACTGCCTGCTCGACCTGCCCCCAGGCGAGCCGAGCAGGGTGCCGGTCACCCGCATGGTTGAGTCGGGATGCAGTCGGTCTCTGCCACCGGCCATTGCGTGCGAGCTCAGCAGCACGGGCCGCGAAGCCTGGTAACTCGCGCGGCAGTATCGGAAGCAATACAGCCGCGACTTACGGGGCAAATGGATAAGGAGCAGAGCGCCTGACGGTCTCCAACGGTCGCTCCCTTGCCACCCCGTGAGGTGCGTTACCGGATGGTCGGCACAGACGTCATGCATGCGCGACTAAAGTGCCGATCCCAATCTGCAAACATCCGGGCCTCAACCCGACAATCCGATTTGCCTCAGCAGGAATACTCCAGTTCACGGAAATCCCCCTTGACCTCAACTGGAGTGACGATGATTCTCAACTCAATGTCCGATTGGCTGCCGCCGGCCGCGAACGCAGCCGAGGCGCTCCCCGGGCGGCACGTACAAGCCCGCACGCCAGGCGTAGCAACCGACCTGACACGTGCTGCCTCCGCGCCGATCTCGTCCACCATGATTGCGTCGACCGTCCGGGGCTGGCACGCCGCGCAAAACGGCGCGTCCGTCAATTGGTCGCAACAGCCGGTCACACGGCCCCGCGTCTTCGCGGAGCGATTGGCCGATGTGCGACCGGTGTGCGTTATCGGCGCGCGCGACGATGCACGGAACTGCCTTCTCGATCTGCCCGCCAACATTCGTGTCGACGTCGACGTAAGCCGTCTGCTGCTCGCCGGTTGTGAAGCGTCATTGGAACCGGAGATGCGCAAAAAGCTGTCGCGTGAACGGCGTGACAGCGCGACATTGGAGCGCGAGTTCTTCAACGCCCGCGCTGCGGAGTCGCAGGGTCAATATTCCGTTCGCTCTATCGAACAACGCCTGACCAAGCAGCTGAACCAGTTGTTGCCCGGCGTGGAGCGCCTGCTGAAAGATACCGGAGCCTATATCGAGATCCCGCAGTTGTCCGTGACGCAGTGGGTCACGAGCGTGCCGGAAGCCCTGCGGTATGGCATCGACGTCCCGTTTCCACACGACGATCTGCGTCTCCCCCTGGGCCCGCCGGAGATTCAACGCGCCACGCTGGGCGCGTATATCCGAATTCCTGCCCCTGACCGGCAATTGCTCCTGTTTGTCTCGCTGGCCACGCCGGATACGGTCGAATGGGTCGATCAGGACGTCAAAACCCACGCCGCCCAGCACCAGCAGCAGTTGTTCGGCGATATTCCCGAGAATTTCGATGCGACGCTGCTACCGATGCATGCCGAGATACGACGCCCCAATCTCGTCCGAACCCTCGCGAAGCATCTTCATGACGGACATCGGCGTTATCACGACTTCGCCTACGGCGCGACCCGCGAGTCGCGCGCGCCGATATCGCACGCCGACGTCAGGCAATCGCTCTGCGCACAGCGCGGGTCGGGGGTGTCAGCAGACGTTGCACAATACGATGCGCCACAGGGCGAGTCGACCTCGTCGGAAGCGATGCGCTCACCCCGCGCTCCCGAACCGGCACCCGCGACGTCCCTGACAGCCCCGGAAGTGGCAGAAACAACGGAAACCGTCGAACCTCCCCCACCGCCCCCTAAGCGCCGTACGGCGCGCAGCAGTAGAGTGTCGCTCAATGAAATGGCCAAGGCAGTCGCGATGCTTGAGCAGTGGGATCGGAAGTACCGCCAGCTTGCCCGCCCCCGCTTTGGAAAATGACGGGATGACGTCGAGCTATCATTTCCCGTAGCTCGATCTGTCGCATCAGACGTAGTCGCTGTCACTCGGCACGTTTTACTTACTCTGGCGAATTCGTACACTCCCACATTTCGGCGGCAGCTCCCCCACTCCGCCCTGACACGAGTCCACTACCCGCCATGCAGGCAAGTTTCGAGAAAGACAGTATTTTGGTCCTCGATGTCGACGGTACGCTGACCGACTCGGTGCGCATCCATCAACGAGCCTTGCTTGGCGCGATGGAATCGCTGGCGTTCGAGGCATTGAACACCGACTGGGGAAGTTATCCGCATCACACCGACACCGGCATCCTGATTCACGCCCACGCCGAAAACGGTCGCGCCTTGCCGCAGCCGCACGATCTGGCCCGCTTCGAGCACGAGATCGACGAGCGCTTCACTGCCCTGCTCAATGCGCACGGGCTGGCCGAGATCCCCGGTGCGCGCGCCTTCGTCGAGGCCGCGCACCGCTCGCGCTGGGGTGTGGTGTTCGCCACGGGCGGCATCCGGCAGGTCAGTCACCGCAAGCTGCGCTCTGTCGCCATCGATTACACGGACGCGATGCTCATCACCGCGTCCGAATACAGCTCGCGCGACCAGTTGGTGGCCGAGGCGATCAAGCGGGCGCAGGCGGGCTATGGGATTACGCGCCCGCGGGCGGTGGTCTCGATCGGCGACGGGATGTGGGACCTGAAAGTCGCGCGCAAGCTCGGCATCGATTTCGTTGGCATCGGCTCGAAACGTCGGCGCTCGCCGCTGCTCGACGAAGGCGTCCCAGTTTATGACGACATGTGGGACGCCATGCACTGGCTCACTCCGGGCCGCGGGCGCGCGTCAGGTACTCGCTTGGCGTCACGCCCATAAAGCGGCGGAACATAGTGGAAAAGGCGCTCGGCGTGTCGTAACCGACTTCGAGCGCCACTTGCGTGATGGGCCGCCCGGCCCCCAGCAATGGCAAAGCGCCCAGCAGTCGCATCTGCTGACGCCACTCCCGGAACGGCAAACCGAACTCCGTCATGAAACGACGCTCCAGCGTACGGCTCGACGCCCCCACCTCCACGGCCCAGTCCTGAAGACTGCGGGGGTCGGCGGGCGTTGTCAGATAGGTGTCGAAGATCTTGCGCAGACGCGCGTCGCGCGGCACCTGCAGGTGGAGCGGCGAATCGCTTTTCCACTCGACCTCTTCGAGCAGCAGCGCAATCACGAGCGCATCCTTGCCCAGCGGCGACCAGTCGGGCGGCAGCGTCATCGCGCGCAGAATCAGCTCGCGCAGCAACGCCGAGACACGGATGACGACGGGCACATCGGAGGCTGCCATGCCGAGTCGTTCGACATCGACATAGATCGTGCGCATCTCCACTTTGCCGCGCATGCGCACCTCATGCGTGACGTTGGCCGGAATCCACAACGCGCGCTGCGGCGGAATCACCCAAAACGACGTATCGGTGCGAACTTCCAGAATACCGGCGCTCGCATACATCAATTGCGCGCGTCGATGACTGTGAGGGCGCACTACATGACCATCGGGGTAATCTTTCGCCAACGCGCCGACGGGGCGGTCATGAGCCTGAAACTCCAGGGGTATCGCACTGGTGATCGGCATTGGGACCAAGCCTCAAAAAAGGCGAAATTTGGGACGTATTTGGCGATGTCGTCAGCGTAACACCGCCCACACGCCCCCACCAAGCCGAACGCGGGTCGAATCCCTTACCGTATCGTTGCACCACGCGCACCGCTCAGAACGGTTTGACGATCACAAGCGCAACGATGATCGTCATCGAAATGAGCGTGACGGGCAGGGCGCGTCCGAACACGGCGGGTGGCTGCGTGCTCCCGTCGCGTTCCAGACGCCGCAGTGTGGCCGACAACCGGCCGTGTAACGCAGACACGACGATCACGAACACAAGCTTGGCCATGAGCCAAGGTGCGTGCCACCAGTTGGCCATGATGGCGAGCGTCGGTCCCGTGATCCACACCACGATCAATGCGGGCGATGCCAGTGCGTAGTCTGCCCGTCGCGCCACGCGACGCCACTCGGGCTGTGCCAGACGCCCGCCCAGCGCCATCGTCACAAGTCCCGCAATGAACGTGATGACCGAGATCAGGTGCACTGCCTTGATCCAGAGATAGAGCATCGGATGTCTCCTAAAAGGTTCGAACGATTATTTCTATCTAAGCAACAGTTGCTTGCAATAAGTCGTCTTTATCGCGAAGGGCCGCATTAATACACTTCAACTGTCGACGATGAATTGAACATCGCCTCTTTCAAAAGACAGGAGAAATATCATGAAGCGCACCCTTATTACTTCGGCTCTGGTTTCCGCAATGCTGGCTGTTTCGGCCGGCTCGGCTTTCGCCAGCGATGCATTCGACGGCCCCTCGGAATTCTCGTGGGTTCCGCAAACCAGCGCCCTGAGCCGCGCCCAGGTTCGTGAAGAACTCGTTCAGGCGCAACAAGCCGGTCTCGTGGTGCAACACGACGCCGTCTACCCGAAGGCAGCCCCGAGCGCACAACCGGCCTCGGTCAGCGCCCCGATCACGATGGGTTCGGTGGGCGGCCAGCAACGTGCCGGCACGACCTACTTCGGTTCGTAATGTAACTCGCCGCGCTGCGGACCTCTTGCCTGACGAGAGGCCGCGGCGCGGCGCGCGTTCTGCGCATAACGACGCACCGGTTGCCGGTGCTCAGTGTGATCTCCGGTCTTTCCCGACCTAAGACTCCTGTCGCTGTGCGTAGCGGTTCGACGCACAGGACTTTGCCCGTCGCTTCGGCGACGGGCTTTTTTAGCCGGGACGCCACCCGCTAAAAATCGACGACAGGTCGACAGCAGATCGATGAAGCAGGACGTACAAAAACGAAGAAGCCCGCATTGGCGGGCTTCTTTGCGTTTACCGAATCGATGACCGCGCACGGCCATCGGGGGAAAACAACGCCTTACTTCGCGAACGACTTCGCCAGGAACTCGAGCGCACGGCCGTGGGCCAGCGCGGCCGACGGCTGATGGTACGACTCGCGCGACCAGCAGTTGAAGCCGTGATCCGCGTTCGGGTACACGAACACTTCGGTGTTCGGACGCGACTTCACCGCCTCGCTCACCTGCGCGACGATGTCCGGCGTGATGTGGCTGTCGAGCGCGCCATAGTGGAACTGCGTCGGCACGTTGAGGTTGGCCGCTTCGCTCAGATAGTTGTGAATGCCGCCGCCGTAGTACGGTACGGCAGCGTCGACCAGACCGCGCGCGGCGCTCAGGTACGACAGCAGACCGCCGAAGCAGTAGCCGATGGCGGCGACCTTGGCCCCCGCATCCAGCTTGCCGCGCAGCGCCTTCGCCGTCGCTTCGACATCCTTTACCGCTTTCTCGACGTCGACTGCCTTGCGCAATTCCATCGCACGGCCCCAGTCGTCGCCCGAGTAGCCGAGTTCGACGCGCGGCGTCGAGCGCCAGAAGATGTCCGGCGCGAGCACGACGTAACCGTCCATCGCGTACTGATCGGCCACGCCACGAATGTGCTCGTTCACGCCGAAGATTTCCTGCACCAGCACCACGCCCTGGGCGTTGGCCGTCTTACCATTCGGCGGCAATGCCAGATAGGCATCGAATGCGCCATCCACGGTTTCAACGCGAATCCATTGACTGTTCGACACGGAAGTTGCTCCATCAAAAAAGAGGGAAATGCCTGCGCCCTGATTTCGAACAACGCCCGCAGGGGGATCGGGCGCGGCCACGCTCTGGCCAGACGCAGCTAGGCCGGATCAGTATAGGGACTTTTGAGACGATTCACAGCGCGTCGGAATGCCCGCCGGATAAGGCTCGACGCCCCTTCACACGATGCGCCCCGCGACCTCCTGACGTAGAAATCGCGCCTTGTCGCCCGTCCTGCGCCACTCATCGTTTCGACGTCCGAACCCGCTCAAGCTCAGTCCAACGCTCATTCCGCCTCTTTAGTGAGCGCCGCTTCGAGCAGTTTCACCACGCCGCCGAACCCCGCTACCTGCGCGGAGTCGATGTCGTACAGCGCGCTCAGCGACGGTCCGGGATTCAGGAAATCCACGCGCACGTCGTCGGCGCTCGCTGCCCACACCATCACTTTCAATGGCAGTTCCAGTCCTGCATGGGGGTTTGCGGCCATGACGGGCGTACCGCCCTTCGGATTACCGAACAGCACCAACCGGGTGGGACGCAGCGACACGCCCGCCGAGGCCGCCGCCGCGCTCTGGTCGATGTCGGCGAAGATGGTCATGCCGTGCTGCTTAAGGGTGTCGATCACGCGAGTGAGCGTGGCGTAAAAGTCGACCGGGCTGCGCAGCGACGTAACGCTCGCCGGATGCGCATGTCCCGTGGATGCGGCAGATTCGTTGGCTTGGGTGGCTTCGGTGGTCATACAGGCTCCTCGAACGCTGAGGCGGGATAGACAACGACGCCCACGCAAAGTTTGCCGGGCAGCCGCGCCAGTGTACCGCCGCCCTCCGATGCGCATCACCCCCTCAAGGCAGATCCGCCACGCTCGTCTGACATCTTCCCCAGCCGATCTCATCGGCCCTCACGCCCTGCCCCCGCCTTACATGTCGTTACCGCCCTGCTGTCTGCCATTCGAGGCACGTTACGCTTGACCCCGTCGTTCGACGATTCAGCGAACGCATTTGATACGGAGTCCATATGATCAATATTTCAATGCGCCAGACCGTGAGCGGGCTTGCGCTGATGCTGGCGCTGACCGCTACCGGCGTCAGCCTGCCCGCTGCGGCCGCCACCGACGCTCCGCCCCCCGCCCGCACGCAAGCCGCCACGCCGGGCGAGATACCGCCCCCGCCGCCGGGCATGGGTCCGCACTTCGGTGGCCCCGGACCGCGTGGCCCTATGGGTCCGGCCAGTCACGGCGGTCCGGGCTTCGCTGCGGTTCGCACCATCGAGGAGATCGCGCATCTCTATCGCATCGGCGGACACCCGGAGAGCGTCCTGCCGTTCTATCGCGAGACGCTGACGCAAACGCGCGATCCGATGCTGCGTCACCACTTGCGCGAGGCCATCGCGCATGAGGAACTGAAGCCCGCCGACACCACCGCAGCCATCGTCACGTTGCGCGCGCAACTGAGCGAAGACCTCGCCGCACTCCCCTCGCCCGATGCCAGGCGCCGCTAACGCTAAGTTCTGACATTCACCGCACCCGGCGACACTGCGTCGACGGGTGCGCCGCTCGCACCTCAGAAGGCGTACTTCGCCCCAACGTTCACAAGCACGCCGCGCATGCCACACGTGCCGAAGCTCTTCTGATACGACTCACAACCGTACAGCGAGAAGCTCGCGCCCTGCACGCAGTTCAACCTCAGCGAAAACATCATCGAACCGCCGTACTTTCCGGTCTGGAACATTGCGTCACTGACCTGAACGGTCGTGATGGAGGCACCTGCGAAGTTGGTCACGTCTTCGCTGTCTCCATGATCCGTGCGTTCCACTGCGGCAGCCACTCCAGCAAGAATTGCGCGAACCCTTCCGCCGCTGGCGACGGCGCGCGCGACACCGACCGGTAAACGCACACTTGCCGAATCGTCTCGGGCGAGACAACGCGACGCATCAGCAAGCCGAACGGATGGGCAAGCGCCGCTACATAGCCGGGTGTAAGCGTCGCGGCCAATCCCTGCGAGGCGACGCCGAGTGCCGTCGTCACGTTGTCGACGACATCGATGGACGTGATGCGCGCATCGGGTAGCGCAGACTGACGCATCTGCGCGACGCTGCGCTCGTGATCGCGCCCGGCGGCGACGAGAGGCGTGTCGCGCAGGTCGGTCCATCGAACGCGCTTGCGACGCGCAAGCGGATGCTCTGGCGCGCACCACAACACCCACGGGCTATCGAACGCAGGCGTACCGGCCACATGCGCGCCCGTCGCACGATTCGGACCGATGGCAATGTCGAGATCGCCGTTGGCGACATGATCGATGAGCGCGTCGACGGGGGTATCGACCACACGCACCACGACCTTCGGTCGCGAAGCGGCGTATTCGCGAATCGCGGCGGGCAGCGCCATGCTGGCCAGCACCAGCGGCGCACCGACGCGCACGATACCGGCGGCGCGGTTACGCAAGTCGTCGGCCGTTTTCTCGGCAGCCTGAACGTAACGCAGCACCGACTCGGCAGACGACAAAAAATCGCGACCGGCGCTGGAGAGCGCGACGCGCCGCGTGGTCCGGTCGAAGATGCGAAAGCCGAGCACCGACTCCAGCTCGGCGACCAGCTGACTGATAGCGGACGACGTGAGTCCCAGGCGATTGCCTGCCTCGGCAAAGCTATGCAATTCCGCAATAGCCACCAGTGCTTCGAACTGGCGCAGGGTGACACGGGTCAGGGGCATGGCGTTTCGATTATCAAGTTTCACTTACGAATGGACCAGAATCGATTGATTGTTCCGCAAAGGGGCGTCGCCCACAATCGATTTTCAAAATTCCCCCGTGAACCGACGATCGAGACGGAGCGAGCCTCATGTTTTCCCATGTCGACGCCTACCCCGGCGACCCCATCCTCAGCCTGAACGAAGCCTTCGGTCAGGATCCCCGCCAGCACAAGGTCAACTTGTCCATTGGCATCTACTTCGACGACGACGGCCGTCTGCCGGTCATGCAGGCCGTGCGTGACGCCGAGTCGGCGGTGCTCGCCGACATTGGCCCCCGTCCCTATCTGCCGATGGCGGGCACCCCGGCGTACCGCGACGCTGTGCAAGCGCTGGTCTTCGGTGAGCAGAACGCCGCGCGGCGCGAACAGCGCATCGCCACCTTGCAGACGCTGGGCGGCGGCGGCGCATTGCGTGTCGGGGCCGATTTCCTGAAGCGCTACTTCCCCGAGAGCAGCCTCTGGATCAGCGATCCGAGCTGGGACAACCATCGCGTGGTGTTCGAGAGCGCCGGATTCCCGGTGCAGTCCTACCCCTATTACGACGACGCCACCGGTGGCCTGCGCTTCGACGCCATGATGGCCACGCTGTCCTCGCTACCGCCGCAGAGCATCGTGCTGCTGCATGCGTGCTGTCACAACCCGACCGGCGTCGATCTCTCGAAGGCGCAGTGGGAGGCGCTCGTGCCTGTGCTGCGCGAGCGCGGGCTGATCGCGTTCGTCGACATGGCCTATCAGGGATTCGGCGACGGGCTCGACGCCGACGCCTTCGCAGTTCGCGCACTGACCGACGCAGGCGTGCCGACGGTCGTCGCCAACTCCTTCTCGAAGAACTTCTCCCTGTATGGCGAGCGCTGCGGCGCGTTGTCGGTGGTTTGCGCCACGGCGGACGAAGCGTCGCGCGTGTTCGGCCAGCTGATGGGCACCGTACGTGCGAACTACAGCAATCCGCCGACGCATGGCGCACGGCTTGTCGCGCAAGTGCTGACGACGCCGTCGCTGCGCAGCGCATGGCAGACCGAACTCGACGGCATGCGCACGCGCATCGCGTCGATGCGCGCGCAGATTCACGCACGTCTGGAACCCCATGTGACCGGCGAGAAGCTGTCGCGCTACATCGCGCAGCGCGGCATGTTCACGTACACGGGCCTGTCGGCCGCGCAGGCAGACACGCTGCGCGAGACGCACGGTGTCTATGTGCTGCGCTCGGGACGTATGTGCGTCGCGGGCCTGAACACGCGCAACGTCGACACCGTCGCGCGCGCCATCGCACAGGTGCTCACGAAGCGGTGACCGGGCATTAGCGCGGCGCGCATGCTCGCCGAACAACGCTGGACAAGCATGCTCAACATATAAAACGACGAACGGAGACTTCATGAACACTGCAACGGCTGCCGGTGCCCATATTCGCGGGCACTCGACTTCTCACACCTGGCGCGCGGTGATATCGGCGTCCATCGGTAACGCGCTGGAATGGTTTGATCTGGTCGTTTACGGCTTTTTCGCCGTCACGATTTCGAAGCTGTTCTTCCCCACGCACGACGATACGACCTCACTGCTGCTCACGCTCGGCACCTTCGGCGTGTCGTTCTTCATGCGACCGCTGGGCGCGATTGTGATCGGCGTCTATGCAGATCGACGGGGACGTCGTGAAGCACTGACGCTCACGATTTTGCTGATGATGGCGGGCACGGCGATCATCGCTTTCATGCCGACGTACGAGACCATCGGCTTGCTCGCACCCGCTGGCATTGTGCTGGCACGCATGATTCAGGGCTTCTCAGCGGGCGGCGAATTCGGCAGCGCCACCGCGTTCCTCGCCGAACACGCACCGCAACGGCGTGGCTTCTTCGCGAGCTTTCAGGTCGCGAGTCAGGGGCTGACGACATTGCTTGCCGCCGGTTTCGGTGCGGTGCTCACGAGCACGTTGTCGCCGGATCAGATGCAGAGCTGGGGCTGGCGCGTGCCGTTCCTGTTCGGTTTGCTGATCGGCCCGGTTGCGTATTACATCCGCCGTCACGTGAGCGAGACGCCTGAGTTTCTGGAAGCCGAGCCAACGCAGACACCGCTGCGCGACACGCTGAGTCATCAGAAGATGCGCCTGTTGCTGGCGGTGGGTGCCGTGGTCGTCGCCACGGTGTCCACGTATCTGGTGCTGTACATGCCGACGTATGCCATCAAGCAACTGGGCTTGCCTGCGTCGGTCGCGTTTGCGGCGACGGTGGCAACGGGGATCGTGCAGATGTTCCTCTCGCCGGTCGTCGGCGCGTGGTCCGACCGTGTGGGACGCGCCAAACCGATGATGATCGCCGCCGCACTTCTGCTCGTGACGATCTGGCCGATGTTCTGGTTGCTGTCGACTCACCCGAGCTTCGGCGTGATGCTCGCGTTGCAGACGGTGCTGGGCGTATTGATGACGATGTACTTCGCGCCGCTCCCCGCGCTGGCCTCGGAGATCTTCCCGGTAAAGACGCGCACGACGGGTCTGTCGCTGTCGTACAACCTGTCGGTGACGTTCTTCGGCGGCTTCGCCCCGTTCATTCTGACCTGGCTGATCAACGCCACCGGCAGCAAACTCGCCCCGAGCTTCTACATGATGGCCGCTGCCGCCGTGGGACTGATGGCGCTGAGTCAGGTGTACCGCCACACGGGCGTGCGCTGATCAAGTGCAAGTAGAGAAGTAGACGAACCAATAGCAAAGGGGCACCTCGGTGCCCCTTCTCTTTTACGTCGATAGCAACGAACAGCGACAATCGCGAACGACGACCTACTGCGGGTACAACCCATGCACCCGACCGAACAATCGGGTCAGGCCCAGCAGCGCGTCGATGTTCGGGGTAGGAACGCTCACCCGCTGGCCGATCTCGCGCACCACGCTGACCAGCGCGTCGAGTTCGATAGGACGATTCGCCTCTACGTCCTGCAACATCGACGTCTTGAACGCCCCCAGCTTTGCCGTCACCTGATGCCGGTCTTCCGGCGACTGGTCGATGGCGCAGCCGATCTTCGCACCGATGGCGGCCGCCTCGCGCATCGCTGCCGAGCAGAAGTCGCGCACCAGCGGATCGTCGAGCAACCGGTCGATGGTCGCGCCCGTGATCGCCGACACCGGGTTCATCGTCAGATTGCCCCAGAGCTTGTACCAGATGTCCAGACGCACGTTCTCCGACGCTTTCGCCTCGAAGCCAGCACGCTCAAGCAACGCCGCCAGACGCTGCACGCGCTCGCTCGCCCCGCCCCCAGGTTCACCGATGATCAGCCCACGGCCCATCTTGTGATCGACCAGCCCGGGCTCCGGCGTCGAAGCACTCGCGTGCACCACGCAACCGATCACGTTCGCTAGCGGAATCGCCGCACCGATTGCACCAATCGGATCGACGCTCGTCAGCGTCGCATCGCCACCGCTGCCTCCATCGCTCTCTCCTGCGCTGAACCCCGGCACGCCCTGGCAGAACCACCACGGCACGCCGTTCATCGCGGGCAACACGAGCGTTTGCGGACCGAGCAACGGGACCACCGACGCCGCAACCTGCGCCAGCGCCGGCCCCTTCACCGCGATCACAACCAGATCCTGCTCGCCAAGCTTCGCGGCGTCTTCCAAAGCATGCGCCGCCGCCACCGGGCCGGTCGCCAGCGTCTCGCCCTGCTTGACCCGCCAGCCCCGCTCGCGAAGTGCGGCCAGCGTCGCGCCACGCGCCAGCGCGCTGACCTGCGCTTCTCCCGTCGCCGCGAGTCGTTGCCCGATCAGTCCACCGATGGCGCCCGCGCCAATGATCGTCACCTTCATCCGTTCACTCCGGTTGATGTGCCGCGAGACGATAATTCTCCTTGAATCGCTCCGGCACACGTTCGTCAAAACCCAGCGCCACACGGCGCACTTCCGGACTGTCGCCCGGCGGATGGCCCACACCGAGCGCCGCCGCACGCGGCGCATCGATCTGCACGACCCGGCCGGAGAGCCGTCCCAATCCCGTAATCTCGCATTCCACCAGATCGCCCGCATCCACCGAACGCGAGTGGCACGGCGTACCCATCAGAATGACGTCGCCCGGCATCAGCGTGATGTGACGCGCAATGTCCGCGATCACGTAATGCGGGCCCCAGATCGTTTCGTCGCCGATGTGCGCTTCCTGCACGACGCGCCCGTTGCGATAGGTGCGCAACGTCTGTTCGAACAGGTTCACGCCTCGCACGATACCCGGTCCGATGGGCAGCAGCGTGTCCGCGCCCTTCACCCGCAGCATCGACCCCTGATCGGTGTCGCGAAAGTCCTGCAAGCCCATGTCCAGCGCCGGGCAGAAACCCTCGATGTAATCCCATGCTTCGTCCGGCAGCACGTTGCGACACGTGCGCCCGATCACCACCGCATACTCGCTTTCGTAGTTCAGATACCGGCAATCCGTCGGCTTCAGAATCTGGCCGTCATGTCCGTTCAGCGACGTCGTCGGCTTCATGAAGTACGTCGGCGTGTCGGTGGGCTTGGGCTTGTTGCGCGTCTCCATGCTACGCGAGCGATAGGAGATGTGCACGGCGATGATCTTCGACGGATTCACCGGCGGCAGATGCGTCACCGTTTGCGGGTCGACAAGACGTCCATCGTCGAGCCGAAGCATGCCCTGCGCCTCTCCCGCCTCTTCGACCATCGTGCCCCAGTACGCGCTGCCGCCCAGCAGAATATGGCGACGCTCGACACGCGGGCCGCGCATCACCGCAGGCAATTCACGCAGCGGAAATTCGAAATCCATGATGTCGCCCCGTCAGATCGTATCGAACCAGATGTGCACGTTGCCCGTGCCGCGCGCGTTCTCGTAGTCGGACAGCACCGTACCCGCGCTGCGGCATTCGGCCCCACCGAGCGCACCGACCATCTGCAAGTAGTGCGCGCCGTGCGCTTCCCACGGACGCTTCCGGTAGTCCGTATCCCAGTCCGCCAGAATCCGGTCGTGGCGTCCCTCGCGAAACGCTTCGATGGCGCGCTTGTCGCTCTCGATGTTCTCCGGACGCGACACGTTGCTCTCGTGAAAGATGCGCGGATGATTCGGCTTCCAGTCGATGCCGTTGAATTTGTGACTCAGCGCGCCGGACGCGAGCATCACCACCCGCAGATCGCTGCGGCGAATCGCCTCGCCGATCACTTCGCCCGACTGCAGGAAGTGCTGCGTCTCGCAGTTTTGACAGGAACTCACGGTGACGATCGGCGTTGCTTCGAGGCGCAACTGTTTGATGACGTTGATCGTCGGGTAATGCCGTGCGAGATCCGGGTGTTGCACGGCGCGCGCCCGCACGCCACGCTCACGCGCGACGCCGTCGATGGCGAGCGCCAGTTCCGGGTGTCCGCGATAATCGTACGGCACGCCGTGCAGATACCACGGCATCTCGTCCGACGTGTACATGCCCGAGTAACGCGCGCCGCCGTCGACCAGGTGATAGCCGGTCGTGAACCAGTGCGAATCGAAAATCATGACGACGTCCGGACGCACAGCTTCAATGCGCTCGCGCAACCGCGCGTATCCGGGAATCAGGTCCGAATCCGCCCCCGCGCCCTGCAACACGCGAAACTCCTCACACTGCATCAGGCCGGGGTGATGCGACACCAGCGCCGCGCCAACGATCTGTCCCATGCTGCTCTCCTCTTGTCCTGTTGTCTTGCTGATTGTTTTGACGATGTGACAGCGCGCCGTCAGCGATGGCTGAAGCTCGCCTTGAACGGTTGTTTCGGCACGACGACATCCTTCACGTCGCAGAAGAACTCGAAGCTCCAGTCGCCGCCCTCGCGTCCGACGCCCGAGCGTTTGATGCCACCGAACGGCGCGGCCAGATCGCGAATGCCGAAGCTGTTGATCCAGATGAAACCCGTGCGCACGCGCTCGGCAATGGCGATGGCATGCACTTCGTCGCCATAGCAGACGCCGCCCAGTCCGTAGTCCGTGCCGTTAGCCATGCCGACGACTTCGTCGTCGCTCGCAAACGTTTGCAGCGTGAGCACCGGGCCGAAGACTTCCTGTTGCACGATCTCCTCGTGCTGACGCAGATCGGTGAGCAGCGTCGGCGCGAAATACTGCGCGCCAAAGTCATGCCGCATGCCGCCCCACAGCAGGCGAGCACCGCCCGCGACCGCCCGTTCGACGAACCCCTGCACACGCTCCAGCTGGCGCATATGGATGATCGGCCCGACTTCGGTCGCCGCGTCGCGCGGATCGCCCACGACAAGACGCCCGACCACCTCGCGCAGCTTCTCGATGAACACGGGAGCCACGTCCGCATGCACGAGCAGACGCGTCCCGGCGAGGCACACCTGCCCGGCGTTGCGGTACATCAGCGCGGCGGTCGCGGCGGCCGCGTCGAGATCGGCGTCGGCCAGTACGATGAAGGCCGACTTGCCGCCGAGTTCGAGGCTGCACGGCACGAGGTTGTCGGTAGCCGTCTTCGCAATCCATTTGGCTGTAGCGACCGAGCCGGTGAACGAGATACGCGCGAGCCTTGCATCGCTGACCAGCGCCGCCCCGGTCTGTGCGCCAGAGCCCTGCAACAGGTTGAAGACCCCCGGCGGCAATCCTGCCTCGTGCGCGCAATCCGCCAGCAACGACGACGTCAACGGCGCCCACTCGGGCGCCTTGAGCACCACCGTGTTACCGGACGCCAACGCCGGGCCGATCTTCCACGTCGCCAGCATCAACGGCGAATTCCACGGCGTGATGATGGCCACGACACCGGCCGGATCGTGACGCACGAGGTGGCGTGCCTGCGGTGTCTCGATCACGCGGTCCTGCAGCGTCAGCGCATGCTCGGCGAACCACGTGATGTTCTGCATCGCACGTGGCACGACGCCGTGAGCCATGCGCGAGCGCAGCACGCCAGCGTCTGCGCTCTCCAACGTGGCGAACGCGTCGGCGCGTCGGCCGATGGCGTCAGCAAAGCGCTGAAGATACGGCTGACGTTGCGCCGCGCTCAGCGCCGCCCATGCGGGAAACGCCAGCGAGGCCGACGTCACCGCGGCATCGACGTGCCCGAGATTACCGCTGGCGATATCGCCCAGATGCGTCTGGTCGATGGGCGAGACGCATGCGAACGTCTCGGCAGACGCCACGCGGCGGCCATCGATGTAGTGGTCTGGCGACACCGACACACCGGCGACGTCAAAACGGGTATCACTCATGCCTTGTCTCTTTAAATGAATTTTCAGGGGAAGCACGAAGGGGAAAGGCGTGGAAGGCGCGCGAACCGGAACATCGGAGGGATCGCGCGCCCCTTGGTTACCCGATCAGCCCTTCTCGGGGGTTGAGGCGTCCGAGACAGCAAACTTCGCGGCCAGCGCGCGGCTCGCATTGGCCAGCAACGTGGTGTCGATCCCGACCGCGATGAACGTCACCCCGAGGTCGAGGTAGTGTGTCGCCAGCGTCTCGTCGACACACAGGATTCCCGCCGCCTTGCCCGCGCGACGAATGCGTGCGACGCCATCTTCGATGGCCGTGCGCACGTCGGGGTGAGTGGCCTGCCCGAGACGGCCCATCGACGCCGCGAGGTCGGCCGGGCCAATGAACACGCCGTGCACGCCGTCAACGGCGGCAATCTCGTCGACTTGCGCGAGTGCATCGGCCGTCTCCACCTGGACGAGCAGACACGTCGTGTCGTTCGCGGCGTGCAGATAGTCCTCATAGCGATTCCATCGCGACGAGCGCGCCAGTCCGCTGCCGACGCCACGCGTGCCCTGCGGCGGATAGCGCGTGGCGCTCGCGAGATCGCGCGCCATCGCGGCAGACTCGACCATCGGCACGAGCAGCGTCGTCGCGCCGATTTCGAGCACTTGCTTGATGAGCGCCGCGTCGCCGTGCGGCAGACGTACCACCGGGTGTACCGGATAGGGCGCGACGGCCTGCAATGTCGCGAGCATCGTGCGCAGATCGTTAGGGGCGTGCTCGCCGTCGATTACGAGCCAGTCGAACCCGCTGCCTGCGCACAGCTCCGCGGCGTACGGCGTGGCGAGTCCCATCCACAGGCCGATCTGACGCTCGCCACGTGCCAGCGCCTGACGGAAGGTATTCGGAGGTGTTTTCATGACAAGGGCTTCCTGATGTGAAGGGCAGTCGGATGCCGTCGAAAGCAGCATTCGGACTTAGACGAAGCGCACACCGATGGCGCCGAGCGGACCGTAGTCCGCGTGGAAGACATCGCCCGCTGTGCAGGCCACCGGCCGTGTGAACGAGCCCGCCAGCACGATCTCGCCCGCCTGCAACCCTTCGTCGAACGCGCCCAGCTTGTTGGCGAGCCATGCAATGCCATTGCCCGGATGGTTCAGCACTGCGGCACTCAACCCGGATTCTTCGATCACCCCGTTGCGATACAGCAGCGCGCCTGCCCAGCGCAGGTCGATGGCATCCGGTTTGACGGGACGGCCACCGAGAATCACGGCGGCATTCGCCGCGTTGTCGGCAATCGTGTCGAAGACCTTACGCGGCGCTTTGGTGTCGCGATCGAACAGCTCGATACGACCGTCGATCAGTTCCAGCGCGGGCGTCACCCAGGCGGTGGCGTCCAGTACATCGAACAGGGTCACGCCCGGTCCTTTGAGCGGCTTGGCGAGAATGAACGCCAGCTCCACTTCGAGACGCGGCACGATGAAGCGCGACGCCTCCAGCGTTGCGCCGTCGGCAACAAGCATGTCGTCGAGCAGCGTGCCGTGATCGGGTTCGGTGATCTGGGCGGCCACCTGCATGGCACGCGACGTCAGCCCGATCTTGTGCCCGATCACGCGACGACCCTCGGCGAACTTCAGCGCGAGCCACGCCTGCGAGATCGCATAGCTGTCGGCAATCGTCATCTCGGGATAACGGCGGGAGAACTGCATCACGGGCGTGCGGCTGCGCTCGGCTTCGTGCAGTTCGCGGGCAAGGGCCTGATGGGTCGAGGCGTCGAGCTTCGGCATCGCGGGGTCTCCGTTGTCGGCATCGTCTTGAATAGTCCCCTATTCTTGCGGCCACGCGCGCCACGAACAATCAATCGATTTTGGGCGATTGATAAGAAAAACTGGATAATCCGATACCGCGTGAACCCCCATCTGCCGAGCGGTTGTGGTGTTGGAGCCACAGTCTCAACCGACCGTTGAAGCAAACACGGCGATCGGCATTTGTTATCGCATCTTCCCGTTTCCGTCCGACATTGCGCGACATCTCTGCGCAATGTCGCGCATTCCTCTCAGCTCCCCCCATCGCGCGCGCCCCTGCGCAATCCCTCCCGTCCGATTACCGACAGATGTTCGGCGGCACCCATTAAAAATGAGAGTGATTTGCATTTATAATCCGCGTCGCTTTATTACAACGTCTTACTCATAACGATCCGCACGCCGCAGATGTGCTTTGCCGTCAGGCATGGCCGTTACGCACATCCCTCAGCGGCCTAGCTCGCCACCGCCAGAAGTTACGAAGGTCTGCCAAGATGAAGATGTCCGCAAGTCGCCGTGCCGCTGTTCCCGCGGCTATTTCTGCCGTTATTCCCACCCATCGCCTGCAACGCCTGCCCCGCGCGACCGCGTGCGCCGCCGCATTGCTGATGGTCACGCTGGGTGCCGCGCACGCACAACAAGCGACCTCGGCGGCCGAAGCAAAGGCCGACGTCGAACTCGGTGCAGTGAACGTCTCCGGCGACTGGCTGGGCACCGGCCTCGACAACAGCGCGAAGACTTTTCCTGGCGCGCGCACGGTCGTGAAGAAGGAGCAGATCGACGCGTCGGGTGCCTCGAGCATCGGCGACGTCCTGCGCCGCATTCCCGGTGTTCAGGCCACGGACAACTCCAGCAGTGCAGGCAGCGCCATCTCGCTGAACGTCGGCGTGCGCGGTCTCGCGGGCCGTTTCAGCCCGCGCTCGACCGTGTTGCTCGACGGCATCCCGCTCGCTGTCGCGCCCTACGGTCAGCCGCAGTTGTCGTTCGCGCCGGTCAGCCTGTTCAACATCGAGAGCATCGACGTCGTGCGTAGCGGTGGTGCCGTGCGCTACGGTCCGCAGAACGTTGGTGGCGTGATCAACTTCAAGACACGTTCGATCCCGAGCACGCCGGGCCTGACGGCCGACGCGACCGTGCGTGAAAACATGTACACCACCGGTGGTGGGGCGAACACGCAGTACGGCCTGTTCCTCGGCACGCAGATGGACAACGGTCTGGGCCTCGCGCTGTTGTACTCGGGCATGGTCGGCCGCGACTGGCGAAAGGGCAGCGACGAGCATGTGAACGATCTCGCGCTGAAGTGGCGCTATGACATCACGCCGAGCCAGCAGGTGTACGGCAAGATCTCGTACTTCGACGCAAAGTCGATGACCCCGGGCGGGCTGACGGCCGCGCAGTACAACGCCGATCCGTTCCAGAACACGCGTCCGACCGACTACTGGAGCGGCAATCGCACCGGTCTCGACTTCGGCTACCTGAACACGATCTCGGACACGCAGGAATTCGAGATCCGCACGTTCTACAACGAGAGCTATCGCCAAAGCACGCTGACGAACCTCTCGGTCCTGCCGCTGGCGCAGATTCACCAGCCGCGTAACTATCAGACGTTCGGCATCGAGCCGCGCTACACCCAGCGCCTGTTCTTCGGTCCGACGGCGCATGACGTCACCGTCGGCTATCGCTTCATTCGTGAGCGTGGCGACGACAACAACTTCCAGACGACGCTGTCCAATGGCAAGACGTCCGCCACGACGACGTTCTACAACTACACCAGCGCCAACGCGTTCTACATCGACGACCGCATGGCATGGGGCAACTGGCGCTTCACGCCGGGCCTGCGCTACGAAATGATCTCGTCGCAACGCGTGGACAAAGCCTCGGGCGGCACCTTCCGCACGGACAACAACAAGCCGCTGCCTTCGGTGAACCTGTCGTATCTGGTGAACAGTGCGTGGACAATCTTCGCGGACTACAGCACGTCGTTCGGCCCGGTGCAGAACACGCAGCTCAATTCGATGTCGGCGTCGAACCCGCTGGAGCCAGAACTGGCCCGCACGTATGAAATCGGCACGCGTTGGACGGACAATCGTTGGAAGGCCGAACTGACGGCCTTCAGAATGAAGTTCGACAACCAGATTCTGCAGGTGCCGGGCGTGAGTCCCGCGACGTTCCAGAACATCGGTGCAACGAACCACGACGGTATCGAAACCGCGATCGATTACACGTTCGATCGCGACAGCGCGCTGCGCGGCTTGAACCTGTATGCGAACTTTACGTATGTGCGTGCGATCCAGAAGTCGGGCACGACGGCCGGTCTCGACGTGCCGTTCTACTCGCGATTCACCGACACTCTCGGCGCGCGCTACACGATCGGTCAGTGGACGTTCAACGTCTCCACCACGCACCAAAGCTCTCAGTACTCGGATCTTGCGAACACCGATGCGCCGTCGGCCGATGGTCTGAACGGCAAGGTGCCGGGCTACCGGGTATGGAACCTGCAAGCGCTGTACAAGCTGCCGTTCTACAAGAACGCAGACATCACCGTGGGTCTGAACAACGTGTTCGACAAGCGCTTCTACACGCGCAACACAGATCAGAACGGCGGCATTATGGTCGGCGCACCGCGCATGGTCTACGTGCAAGGGCACTTCGGGTTCTGATCGACGTTCCCTGCCCTCAGCACAAAGCCCTGCCCTCGATTCGACGGCGGGGCTTTTTTATCGACGGCTCCTCGGCTTCTTGTACTTCCTCTCGTCGCCGGGCCGGTAGTCAGGGTCGTCTTCGTCGTCCTGTTCGTCCTGTTCGTCGTGGTGCGCTTCGTATGCGTCGTCGGTATCTTCCGATGCCTCCGAAAGATCACGGCCACCACGTCGACCACGCCTACCGACAATAACGCGACGCGCCGAGAAGTGCGTCTTTTCATCGTCCTCGATATCCGACGCGTTGTCCCGGTCCGAATCCTCTTCGTCCGACACGCCCTGCTCGTCGATCTCGTCGAAGCTTCGCTTCCGGTTAAGACTGGTCTGAATCCTGTTCGATATCGCAATCGTCACGCGATGCTGAAGCGCCACCGCATCGGCATATCGCCTGGGCTTTGTCGACGGCGTCGCGCGCACCCGCTTCTTCTTGTTCTTCTTGCCCTTCTTCTCTGGCGCCTCTTCTTCCGCTTCCCTGCGCTTCATCTCGGACGCGACGAAAGCGTCCATCTCCAGCCCCAATTCTGGCGGCAGCCATGACGGCCGGTGCGAGGCGAACGCCAGCATCTCCTCCTCGACCCACAAGTCGCGGTCATCGACGTCCTGCTGAGCACTGAGCGTCTTCTCCTCCCTCTCTACCTCCGATAGCCGACGGGGCATCGTGCCGCCCGCCAACGTGCCGATGAAGCTGCGAGCGCCGCCCATATCCGTCACCGGACCGATACTCGGCAACCAGTCGTCTTCCTCCTCTTCTTCCGGCTGATAGCTGGCGAACTGGTTTTCCCAGTCCGCCTGCGACGTGGTCTGGTCCTTGTCCTGATCGAACAACCGTAGCGGCCTGTCGCCATATCCCGCACGACGAAGAATCAGATACGCGTAGGCGCGACTCACGCGCCCGTTGGTGTCGTGCAGCGGATGCAGCACACTGATCTGCTGCTGAACACGTGCCGCCAGCCGGGCGATGTCGTTTTCCTTTTCCGTCTCGGGATCGACCCGACGACGTCCTTTCGGTTTGGGTTTCCGGGCAAGAATAGCGTCAAACGCCTCCTTGCTTTGCGCAAGCAACTCGCCGAGTGCCGATGCCTTGTCTTCTTGCTGGTAACTCACATTGAACAGGCCCTTGTTGCCTTTGCCCTTCGCGCTTGTCACCGAGAGGCCGTGTCCGGTCAGCGTCTTCCTTTCCGGCGATGTCAGTTTCACCGGCGCGCCCCAGAATGACGGCTCGTCGTCCTGCGTGATGAATTCGATTTCGCTGCGGGTCTCTCCCGCCAGGCGCGCAGCCACGGTACGGAATCCGTCGATCGACCAGATATCGATGCCATTGTCGGTAATGACGTCGTGCCATGCCTGCGCGGTCTTCTTCCCGTACGGAAATGCAAAGCTGGCGTCGCGCTGCCCCTCCACGGTGCCGCCCGTGCTGTTGGAGATGAACCACGACTGCGTGCGCTGATCGACGTCCACGTCGCCGAGCCGTGTCAGCCACCGGTCGTTGCTGTTGAGCAGCGCTTCCTGACTTTGCTTGACGGCATCGATCTGTGATGTCGACTCGCCTTGCTCGACCATCGTCACGAGCCGGGTCACGCCCGCGCCGTAATTGCCTTCCTCAACGGTGAGCACCTTGAACGTCGCACTCGCCCGGAAGACGACCTCCCGCTGCCCGTGCCCGATATCGGGCGCGACGGGGCTGATCGGAATGCCGTTCATGCCCTTGGCGTAGATGCGATAGCGATCCATCGGGTCGCCTTTCTTCTTCATGCCGCCCTTCGAAAACGCGACCGTGCCGCCGGCGGATTCGCTTGCGCTCAGCGGCGTTCCCTGACTGAAAAGCCTGCCAGGCTGGAGCGAATCGTTTCTCGGATAGGCGGCGTAAAGGGTGCCCTCAATGGGCGCAATGCGTGCGAGCGTCGAATCCAGCAACGCGATGTCGTCGCCCGCGTGTCCCGGGTCGTGGCTCTTGGCCGAGAGACCGATGTCCATGCCCACGTTGTTCTTCTGCACCCCCGTGGCGGGCGACGCCCACTTGGTGAGAACGTCCAGCGCATTCCTGTCGCGCCGCGCATCCAGATGCTTGTAGAGCTGTTCGCTTCGCTGACGCAGGAACGGATGATCCTCGACCAGCTCGCCCCTGTCAGTCCAGTCGATGGACGACACCTGACTGTATTTCGGCGGTTTGTACGCTTCGGAACCGAGCGCCTTCCCGCTTCGGATGTCGACGATCGTCTGAAGGTATTCGCCTTTGTCGGGCAGCCCTGCCTCCTCGCCTATGGCACGGGCGTCTCCCCGTAACGCGGCGAGATGACTGTAAAGCGCGATGAGGTAATCGTTCGTGGCGTCCGACGTGTGGGTAACGAGGTTTTTCAGCTCGCGCATCAGCACCTTCGGATTGTCCCGGTTACGCAGTAGCACTCGCTTCTGCCTGGGCAGCAGGTTGTCCCACGTCGTGAAGTCGACCGTGGACAAATGCTCCTCGAATTCGCCCGGCTCCTCGGGGTTCCAGGGCTGCTGCGCCTCCTCCGACTCCTCTTTCGCGGGCGGAAAAATTGTCTGAAAGTGGCTACTGATGGCGGCCTGATGTTTGCCGACGTCGAAACGTGACGTCATTGGAATGGCGCTGGCGGCCTGATCGAGCAGACGGACATCGTTCTCGGGGTATTGAGGCAGAACAGGCGCTTTGGCACCCCGGCGTCTCGGCGGCTTGGGCCGGAACGGCGCCAGCATGGCCCAGGCCATTTCGATGTTGTCCGGCAGTGTGATCTGCTCTGAGGATTTTTCGGCTGCGATCCATGTCCGCCGAATCTCGTCGAACGTCAGCGCACTGACGTGCGTGAGCTTCGTCAGAAAGGCGTCTTTGGTGTACTGGCGCTCGACATCAGCCGAGAAATTGATGACGCGCTGGATGGGCGCAGGCGATGACAACGGTGGGGGCGGCGAAGCGAGCGCTTGCCGCTGCGCCACCGCGCGGGTGCGCGGGCTGGCATCGATGGTGGCACGCATTTGCGCGTGAGCGCGGCTGATCGGGCGATTATCGACGAGTGCGGGCGTCGCGGCGGATGCATCACCGACGACAGGCATCCCCTCCTGGCGCGCACTCACCGCTGGCCTTCGTGCCTTCGCCCCCTCGCTCATCGCTGCCCCGTGTCATTCGTGTTTTTATCGAACAACGGCTTCTGTGCTGCGCGTGCCTTCGTCGTGCGGCTCGCCCCTTCATCGGGGCGAGCGGGACTGCTCGGTGCTTCTTACCTGCTTCTTATCTGTTTCCTGCGTGCTTACTTCGTACGGCCGTAGTCGTCCTGGAAGCGGACGATATCGTCTTCTCCCAGATACGCGCCGGACTGCACTTCGATCAGTTCAAGCGGCACGCGGCCGGGGTTTTCCAGACGGTGCGTCGTACCCAGCGGAATGTACGTCGACTGGTTTTCGGTCAGCAGCGTCGTCGTGTCGCCGTTCACCACTCGCGCCGTGCCCTTCACCACGATCCAGTGCTCCGAGCGGTGGAAGTGCATCTGCAAGCTCAGCGAAGCGCCCGGCTTCACGACGATCTTCTTCACCTGGAAGCGATCGCCCACACAAATGCCTTCGTAGTCGCCCCACGGCCGGAATACGCGCTGATGGAACACTGACTCCGAGCGGCCTTCGGCGATCAGCGTCTCGACCACGCGCTTGACGTCCTGAACGTGATCCTTCGACGTGACCAGCACGACGTCCGGCGTTTCCACGATCACGAGATTCTCGACGCCGATGGCCGCGACCATCCGGCTCTCACCGCGCACATAGCTATTCTTCACGCCGTGCGTCACGACATCGCCGATCAGGCTATTGCCGTTCTCGTCGCGCTCGGCAATCTCCGCGACCGCCGACCACGAACCGATGTCGTTCCACCCCAGACCATCGGCGTCTACCACGGCGGCGCGCTGCGCCTTCTCCATGACGGCATAGTCGATGGAGTCCGACGGGCAGGCTTCGAGACTCGCCTTGTCCAGGCGGAAGAAGTCGATATCCACCGCGCCCTGCTCCACCGCCGCTTTCACCTGCCTGAGCATTGCCGGGGCGAGACGTTCGAGTTCGTCGAGATACGCCGACGCTTTGAACATGAACATGCCACTGTTCCAGTAGCAGTTGCCCGCGGCGATGAGTGCTGCGGCCTTGTCGGCGTCCGGCTTCTCGACGAACTGGTCGATGTTGAACCCGCTCGCACAGACTTGCGTGGCTGCACCGCGGCGAATGTAGCCGTAACCGGTATGCGGGGACATCGGCGGAATGCCGAAGGTGACGAGATAGCCGTCGTCGGCCAGCGTCTTGGCCGCGCGCACCGCTTCGAGGAACTTGGCCTCATTGGCGATGGCGTGATCGGAAGGCAGCACGAGCAGCGTGGCGTCGGCGTCCTGACGCAGGGCAATCAGCGCCGCCGCCGCGACCGCCGGTGCGGTGTTGCGTGCCACGGGTTCGAGCACGATAGCGCCTGGGGTCGTGTCGATCGCGCGCAGCTGCTCGGCCACGAGGAAGCGCTGTTCGTTGTTGGAGATGATCAGCGGGGCGGCCACGCCGTCGAGCGCGCCGACGCGCTTGACCGTCTGCTGGAGCAATGTGTCCGAACCGGCGAGCGCGAGATACTGCTTTGGATAGCTGGCTCGCGACAAAGGCCACAAACGTGTACCACTACCGCCGCACAGAATTACAGGAGTTATCGCCATATTCCGGTTCGTAGAAAGTTACGCCACATCGCTTTAGGAAGCGAAAATTATATCGTTATTTCAAACACTTAAAACGACATTGCGATGACGGAAGTTTGCCTCGGATTGGCGTCTTGGCCACGTTTTACCGTCGCGCAAAAGAAAAGCGGCACCCCGCAAAGGGTGCCGCTTTCGTACAGCGATACAGCGTAGTGCCGGATCGGCGGTGCCGGCTTGCGCCAGCGCCGCCCGCGTCCGGCTTACTCTGCCGTCGGCTCTTCCACCGAAGTGGGGATCGGGGCAAACGCCTCTTCCAGAGCGATCTGGTCGTGACGCTCGCGATCCGACGTTTCGCGGGCCTTGCGGGCCTTGTGATACGCCAGACCCGTACCTGCCGGGATCAGACGGCCAACGATGACGTTTTCCTTCAGACCACGCAGGTCGTCCTTCTTGCCCATGATGGCGGCTTCGGTCAGCACGCGCGTCGTTTCCTGGAACGATGCAGCCGAGATGAACGAATCCGTCGACAGCGACGCCTTCGTAATACCCAGCAGCACGTTCTCGTACTGCGCCGGACGCTTGTCCGCGGCGTTCATGGCGTCGTTCTCGTAGAGCATGTCCGAACGCTCGACCTGTTCGCCGATGATGAAGCGCGTATCGCCGTTGTCGGTGATCTGCACACGACGCAGCATCTGGCGAACGATCACCTCGATGTGCTTGTCGTTAATCTTCACACCCTGCAAGCGGTACACGTCCTGCACTTCATCGACGATGTAGCGCGACAGCGCTTCGATACCCTGCAGACGCAGGATGTCGTGCGGGTCGGCCGGGCCGTCCACGATCATTTCGCCCTTGTTCACCACCTGACCGTCGTGCACCAGCACCTGCTTTTCCTTCGGAATCAGGAATTCGTGCTGGTTGCCGTCCAGATCGGTAATGACCAGACGCTGCTTGCCCTTCGTGTCCTTACCGAACGACGTCGTACCCGTGACTTCGGCCAGAATGCCGGCGTCCTTCGGTGCACGCGCTTCAAACAGTTCGGCCACGCGCGGCAGACCCCCGGTAATGTCACGCGTCTTCTGCGCTTCAGTCGGGATACGTGCGAGCACTTCACCCACCGGCACTTGCTGACCATCCTTGATGGTGATCAGTGCGCCGACCTGGAAGCCGATCGTCACCGGGTGATCCGTGCCCGGGATCTTCACTTCCACGCCGTTCTCGTCGAGCAGCTTGACCTGCGGACGCACGTTCTTCGACGCCGGACCACGACGCTTCGGATCGATCACGACCAGCGTGGACAGACCCGTCACATCGTCGATCTGCTTGGCAACCGTGACACCTTCCTCGACGTTCTCGAACTTGGCGAAACCGCCGTGTTCGGTAATGATCGGGCGCGTCAGCGGATCCCACGTAGCCAGTTGGGCACCGGCCTTGACCTGTGCGCCGTCCAGTTGCAGCAGCGTGGCGCCGTACGGCACCTTGTGACGCTCGCGCTCACGACCGTGATCGTCCGTGATCAGGACTTCACCCGAACGCGAGATCGCGATCTGCTCGCCGCGGCCGTTCGTCACGTAACGCATGGTCGCCGTGAAGCGAACCGTACCGTTCGACTTGGCTTCGATCGACGAGGCCACTGCCGCACGCGATGCCGCACCACCGATGTGGAACGTACGCATCGTCAGCTGCGTGCCCGGTTCACCGATCGACTGTGCTGCGATCACGCCGACGGCTTCGCCGACGTTCACACGCGTACCGCGACCCAGATCACGGCCGTAGCACAGTGCACACAGACCGAAACGCGTATCGCAGGTCAGCGGGGTGCGCACGCGCACTTCGTCGATACCCAGCGCTTCGATGTTCTCGACGATGTCTTCGTCGAGAAGCGTACCGGCTTCGTACACCGTCTCTTGCGTTTCCGGATTCACGACGTCGGCCACAGCCACGCGACCCAGGATACGGTCACGCAGGGCTTCGACCACTTCACCGCCCTCGACCAGCGCCTTCATCGCCACGCCGTTGCTCGTGCCGCAATCGTCTTCGACCACGACCAGATCCTGCGTCACGTCGACCAGACGACGCGTCAGGTAACCCGAGTTTGCCGTCTTCAGTGCCGTATCGGCCAGACCCTTACGTGCACCGTGGGTCGAGATGAAGTACTGCAACACGTTCAGGCCTTCGCGGAAGTTCGCGGTAATCGGCGTCTCGATAATCGAGCCGTCCGGCTTGGCCATCAGGCCACGCATACCGGCGAGCTGGCGAATCTGGGCGCTCGAACCGCGAGCACCGGAGTCGGCCATCATGTAAATCGAGTTGAACGACTCCTGGTCCACGACATTGCCATCGCGGTCGGTGGTCTTTTCCTTCGAGAGCTGCTCCATCATCGCCTTACCCACGGCGTCACCGGTAGCACCCCAAATGTCCACGACGTTGTTGTAACGCTCTTGCGACGTGACCAGACCCGACATGTACTGACGGTCGTATTCCTTGACCTTCTTCGACGCTTCGCCGATCAGTTCTTCCTTCTTCGTCGGCACGAGCATGTCGTCGACGCAGATCGAAATACCGGCACGCGTAGCGAGCTTGAAGCCCGACTGCATCAGCTTGTCGACGAAGATCACCGTCTCGCGCAGACCGCAACGGCGGAACGCCGTGTTGATCAGCTTCGAGATTTCCTTCTTCTTGAGCGACTTGTTCAGCACCGAGAACGGCAGACCCGGCGGCAGAATTTCCGACAGGATCGCGCGGCCGACGGTCGTCGGGTACAGCGTGATCTTCGGCGTCTTCTCACCCGTTTCCGCGTCGACCAGGTACTCCGTAATACGCACGTTCACGCGCGAAGCCAGTTCGACTTCCTTGTTGTCGTACGCACGCAGCACTTCGGACACGTCGATGAACGACAGGCCTTCGCCCTTGCCGTTGATCTTGTCGCGCGTCGCGTAGTACAGACCCAGCACGATATCCTGCGACGGCACGATCGACGGATCGCCGTTAGCCGGGAACAACACGTTGTTCGAGGCCAGCATCAGGGTACGCGCTTCCATCTGCGCTTCGAGCGACAGCGGCACGTGAACAGCCATCTGGTCACCGTCGAAGTCGGCGTTGAACGCCGCGCAAACCAGCGGGTGAAGCTGAATTGCCTTGCCTTCGATCAGCACCGGCTCGAACGCCTGAATACCCAGGCGGTGCAGCGTCGGTGCGCGGTTCAGCATGATCGGATGCTCGCGGATCACCTCTTCCAAGATGTCCCACACCACCGCCGTCTGGTTCTCGACTTCCTTCTTCGCGGCCTTGATGGTCGTGGCCACGCCCATCACTTCCAGCTTGTGGAAGATGAACGGCTTGAAGAGTTCGAGCGCCATCAGCTTCGGCAGACCGCACTGATGCAGCTTGAGCGTCGGGCCCACAGTAATCACCGAACGGCCCGAGTAGTCGACACGCTTACCCAGCAAGTTCTGACGGAAACGACCGCTCTTACCCTTGATCATGTCGGCCAGCGACTTGAGCGGGCGCTTGTTCGCACCGGTCATCGCCTTACCGCGACGACCGTTGTCGAGCAGCGAGTCCACGGACTCTTGCAGCATGCGCTTTTCGTTGCGCACGATGATGTCCGGGGCCTTGAGCTCGAGCAGACGCTTCAGACGGTTGTTACGGTTGATGACGCGGCGATACAGATCGTTCAGGTCCGAGGTCGCGAAGCGGCCACCGTCGAGCGGCACCAGCGGGCGCAGCTCAGGCGGGAGCACCGGCAGGACTTCGAGCACCATCCACTCGGGCTTGATGCCCGAGCGCTGGAATGCCTCAAGAACCTTCAGGCGCTTGGCGTACTTCTTGATCTTGGCTTCCGAGCCCGTGGCTTGCAGCTCGGCGCGCAGATGCTCGACCTGTGCGTCGATGTCGATCGAGCGCAGCAGTTCGCGCACGCCTTCCGCGCCCATCTCGGCACGGAATTCGTCGCCGTATTCCTCGACCTTGTTGTAGTAATCCTCCTCGGTCATGATCTGGCAACGCTTGAGCGGCGTCATGCCCGGCTCGAGAACCACGTACGCTTCGAAGTACAGCACGCGTTCGATGTCGCGCAGCGTCATGTCGAGCACCATGCCCAGACGCGACGGGAGCGACTTCAGGAACCAGATGTGCGCGACCGGCGACGCCAGTTCGATGTGGCCCATGCGCTCACGGCGCACCTTGGCCAGCGTCACTTCGACGCCGCACTTCTCGCAGATCACGCCACGGTGCTTCAGGCGCTTGTACTTGCCGCAAAGGCACTCGTAGTCCTTGATCGGACCAAAGATCTTGGCGCAGAACAGACCGTCGCGCTCGGGCTTGAAGGTCCGGTAGTTGATCGTCTCCGGCTTCTTCACTTCACCGAACGACCACGAGCGGATCTTGTCCGGCGAAGCCAGACCGATCTTGATCGCGTCGAACTGTTCGTCCTGCTGGACTTGCTTGAATAGATCGAGCAAAGCTTTCATTGCTTTCTCCTGTTGCCTGAACGCGATTAACCGCGCTCCAGGTCGATATCGATACCGAGCGAACGGATTTCCTTGACCAGCACGTTGAACGACTCCGGCATGCCGGCATCGATCACGTGATCGCCCTTGACGAGGTTCTCGTACACCTTCGTACGACCCGTCACGTCATCCGACTTCACCGTCAGCATTTCCTGCAGCACATACGATGCGCCGTAAGCTTCCAGCGCCCACACTTCCATTTCACCGAAGCGCTGACCACCGAACTGAGCCTTACCGCCCAACGGCTGTTGCGTCACCAGCGAGTACGGACCGGTCGAACGTGCGTGCATCTTGTCGTCGACCAAGTGGTGCAGCTTGAGCATGTGCATGAAGCCGCAAGTGACCGTACGCTCGAAGGCTTCACCAGTGCGACCGTCGAACAGCGTGACCTGGTTCTTCGACGGGGTCATGCCGAGTTCCTTCGCGATGTGATCCGGGAACGCCAGATCCAGCATGCGACGGATTTCCTCTTCATGCGCGCCATCGAACACCGGCGTCGCGAACGGAACACCGTTCTGCAGGTTGCGTGCCAACGACATGATTTCGTCGTCCGACAGGCTGTCGATATCTTCTTGCTGACCGCTCTCGTTGTAGATCTTCGTCAGGAACTTGCGAAGCTCCTGGACCTTGGTGTGCGCTTGCAGCATTTCGCCGATACGCCAGCCCAGACCCTTCGCTGCCCAGCCGAGGTGCGATTCGAGAATCTGACCCACGTTCATCCGCGACGGCACGCCGAGCGGGTTGAGCACGATGTCTGCCGGACGGCCATCGGCCATGTACGGCATATCCTCGATCGGCACGATCTTCGAGACCACACCCTTGTTACCGTGACGGCCGGCCATCTTGTCGCCAGGCTGCAGACGACGCTTGACCGCCAGGTACACCTTGACCATCTTCAGCACGCCCGGCGGCAGTTCGTCGCCTTGCGTGAGCTTCTTGCGCTTCTCTTCGAAAGCCAGGTCGAACGAGTGACGCTTCTGCTCGATCGATTCCTTGATCTGTTCGAGCTGTTGCGCACCTTCGTCTTCTGCCAGACGGATGTCGAACCAGTGGTAGCGGTCCAGATCGGCCAGGTATTCCTTGGTGATCTTGGTGCCCTTGGCGAGCTTCTTCGGGCCGCCATTGGCCGTCTTGCCCACCAGGAAACGCTCCAGACGCTGGAATGCGTCACCTTCCACGATGCGCAACTGGTCGTTCAGGTCGAGGCGGTAGCCCTTCAGTTCATCGTCGATGATCTGCTGAGCGCGCTTGTCGCGCTGAATGCCTTCACGCGTGAACACCTGCACGTCGATGACGGTGCCGCTCATGCCCGACGGCACGCGCAGCGAGGTGTCCTTCACGTCCGAAGCCTTCTCGCCGAAGATCGCGCGCAGCAGCTTTTCTTCCGGCGTGAGCTGGGTTTCGCCCTTCGGCGTGACCTTGCCCACCAGCACGTCACCGGCTTCGACTTCTGCACCGATGTACACGATGCCCGACTCGTCCAGACGGCTCAGTTGCACTTCCGCCAGGTTCGAGATGTCGCGCGTGATTTCTTCCGGTCCGAGCTTCGTGTCGCGAGCGACAACGTTCAGTTCTTCGATGTGGATCGACGTGTAACGGTCTTCCGCAACGACACGTTCCGAGATCAGGATCGAGTCTTCGAAGTTGTAGCCGTTCCACGGCATGAACGCGATCAGCATGTTCTGACCCAGCGCCAGCTCACCCAGGTCGGTCGACGCGCCGTCGGCGATCACATCGCCGCGCGCAACCTTATCGCCCACTTCCACGATCGGACGCTGGTTGATGTTGGTGTTCTGGTTCGAACGCGTGTACTTGATCAGGTTGTAGATGTCCACGCCGACTTCACCGGCAACGGCTTCGTCGTCGTTCACGCGAATCACCACACGGCCTGCATCGACATAGTCGACCACGCCGCCACGGAACGCCTGCACGGTCGTACCCGAGTCAACGGCCACCGTACGTTCGATACCCGTACCGACAACCGCCTTTTCCGGACGCAGGCAAGGCACGGCCTGGCGCTGCATGTTCGAACCCATCAATGCGCGGTTCGCGTCATCGTGTTCGAGGAACGGAATCAGCGAGGCTGCGACCGAGACGATCTGCGACGGTGCCACGTCCATGTACTGGATGCGGTCCGGCGTGACCATCAGCGTTTCGCCGGCTTCACGCGACGACACGAGTTCGTCGGTGAGTTCGCCGCTGGCGCCGATCGACGCGTTCGCCTGAGCGATCACGTAACGACCTTCTTCAATGGCCGACAGGTAGTCGATCTGGTCGGTGACCTTGCCGTCTTCCACCTTGCGATACGGCGTCTCGAGGAAGCCGTATTCGTTCAGGCGGGCGTACAGTGCCAGCGAGTTGATCAGACCGATGTTCGGACCTTCCGGCGTTTCGATCGGGCACACGCGGCCATAGTGGGTCGGGTGCACGTCGCGGACTTCAAAGCCTGCACGCTCGCGCGTCAGACCGCCCGGGCCCAGTGCGGAAACACGACGCTTGTGCGTGATTTCCGACAGCGGGTTGGTCTGGTCCATAAACTGCGACAGCTGCGACGAACCGAAGAACTCGCGAATGGCCGACGAAATCGGCTTGCTGTTGATCAGGTCGTGCGGCATCAGGTTTTCCGACTCGGCCTGACCCAGACGTTCCTTCACAGCACGCTCGACACGCACGAGACCGGCGCGGAACTGGTTCTCTGCCAGTTCGCCGACGCAACGCACACGACGGTTACCCAGGTGGTCGATGTCGTCGACTTCGCCGCGGCCGTTACGCAGATCCACGAGGATCTTGATCGTCGCGAGAATATCGTCGTCTTCCAGCGTCATCGGTCCGAGCACTTCGTCACGGCCAACACGACGGTTGAACTTCATACGACCCACCTTCGACAGGTCGTAAGCTTCTTCGCTGTAGAACAGACGGTTGAACAGGGCCTCGACCGCATCTTCGGTCGGCGGCTCGCCCGGGCGCATCATGCGGTAGATCGCGATACGCGCGGCCGTCTGGTCGGCGGTTTCGTCGATACGCAGCGTGGCCGAGATGTACGAACCCTGGTCCAGATCGTTCGTGTACAGCGTCTGGATGTCCGACACGCCCGACTCGCGCAGCTTGAGCAGCACGCTTTCGGTGATTTCGTCGTTGGCGTTGGCGATCACTTCGCCGGTGTCGCCATCGATCACGTTCTTCGCGAGCACACGGCCGAGGAGATAGTCTTCCGGCACCGAGATGAACTTGGTGTTGGCGTTCTCGAGGTCGCGGATGTGCTTGGCGTTGACGCGCTTGTCCTTCTGGACAATGACCTTGCCTTCGCGATCCGTGATGTCGAAACGAGCCACTTCACCACGCAGACGCTCCGGCACGAACTCCATCTGTGCGCCTTCCGGCATCAGCTTGAAGTTGTCGAACACGAAGAAGTTCGCGAGGATCTGTTCCGGCGTCAGGCCGATGGCCTTGAGCAGGATCGTGACCGGCATCTTGCGACGGCGGTCAACGCGGAAGTACAGAATGTCCTTCGGATCGAATTCGAAGTCGAGCCACGAGCCGCGGTAGGGGATGATACGCGCGGAGAACAGCAGTTTGCCCGAGCTGTGCGTTTTGCCCTTGTCGTGTTCGAAGAACACGCCCGGCGAACGGTGCAGCTGCGAGACGATGACACGTTCCGTGCCATTGATGACGAAGGAACCCGTCGAGGTCATGAGCGGAATTTCGCCCATGTACACTTCCTGTTCCTTGACTTCCTTGACTACCGGCTTGTTCGGCGATTCCTTATCGAGAATCACCAGACGAACCTTGGCGCGCAGGGCCGAGCAGAAGGTCAGGCCGCGCTGTTGACATTCCTTGACATCGAACGCAGGCGTGCCAAGCAGATAGCTGACAAACTCCAGGCGTGCGAACCCGTTGTGAGAAACGATCGGGAAAATGGAGGAGAAGGCTGCTTGCAGACCCTCCGGCTTCCGCTCCGATGCAAGCGCATCGGCTTGCAAGAACGATGTGTACGAGGCGAGCTGGGTGGCCAGCAAAAACGGCACCTTGTGCACGGTCGGACGCTTCGCAAAACTCTTGCGAATGCGTTTCTTCTCGGTGAAGGAATAGTGCATTACGATCTCCGAATCACTACGCTGACGACGACGGCAGGCATCGCCAACGGGTGTTCATCGACTGAGACCAGACGTCCCCCACGGCGGGCTTGCCGCGGAGCAACGAGCTTGGTGGTTGGCCGCTACCAACCGCTGGCTGACGGCGACGGATGCCTGTGTTGCCCGTCGCCCGACCAAACTTGCCTTCTGCAGTCGCTTCAGAAGACAAAGAGAAAACCGTTACGGGCCGATGCCTGACGCATCGAATACGCTTCCCGTCGCGATTTTTTCTTTGGCCTCTCGCTTACTTCCCCAGCGCGGCACATCGGCCGCTATCGCATGTCCCTGGACCCGTCTCGTTGGGCGAACGCCCGTTTGAAACCGTGCGAGTCTTACGAGGTACAGCGAAATCACTTCAATTTCAACCACTTGGCTCAGCTTCAAGCCCGCTTTCGAATTTGGAATCCCGGTTTTGGGATTTGCATCTCCTGAAAGCACAAAAAGGCTGACGACATTTCGTCGCCAGCCTTCCCTACGCGCAGAGCCGAATTACTTAACTTCGACCTTGGCGCCGGCTTCTTCCAGCTTCTTCTTGGCTTCGTCAGCGGCAGCCTTGTCGACGCCTTCCTTGACAGCCTTCGGAGCGCCATCAACCAGATCCTTGGCTTCCTTCAGGCCCAGGCCGGTGATTTCGCGGACGGCCTTAATGACGCCGACCTTGTTTGCACCGACTTCTGCCAGGATGACGTTGAATTCGGTTTGCTCTTCAGCAGCTGCAGCAGCACCGCCGCCAGCAGCACCGCCAGCGACCATCATCGCGGCAGCCGACACGCCAAACTTCTCTTCGAACGCCTTGACCAGGTCGTTCAGTTCCATAACCGACATCGCGCCTACGGCTTCGATGATTTCGTCTTTCGTGATTGCCATTTGTAAAACTCCTAGATTGTGTTCGGACCGAAGTCAGCGATCGTGTAACCGGGGAGAGAATTAAGCAGCTTCCGCTTGCTTCTTCTCTGCCACGGCAGCCAGGACGCGAGCAAAGCCGGAAACCGGCGCTTGCATGACACCCAGCAACTTCGCGAGCAGTTCGTCGCGGCTCGGGATCGAGGCCAGCGCTTGCACGCCTGCCTTGTCCATCACCTTGCCGTCGTACGAGCCGGCCTTCAAGATCAACTTGTCGTTGCCCTTCGAAAAGTCGTTCAAGACTTTCGCAGCGGCTACGGGATCCGTCGAGATACCGTAGATCAGAGGACCGGTCATCTGCTCAGCCAGGTCAGCAAATGCAGTGTTTTCCACCGCACGGCGTGCCAGCGTGTTCTTCAGAACGCGCAGGTAGACGCCTTGCTGACGCGCATTGGCGCGAAGCTTCGTCAGATCGCCAACCGTGATTCCGCGATATTCAGCCACAACGATGGTCGAAGCGCCGGCGACTTGCGCCGATACTTCTGCCACGACGGCTTTCTTATCATCAAGATTAAGTGCCACGGTTAACCTCCAAAATTGACATCACCTCATGGTGATGCCGTTCCACTAACGGCTTACCGACATGTCTGGAGTTTCAACCTTCGCGCCCGGTTGCCCGCGTGCGACGGTGTGACTGCATAACTTGTTCGGGTTCGCCATCTGCGTTGGCTGGCGTATTAAGGGAGCGTCAGTGAATGCCCATTCCCGCCAACGGTCTTTGATAACCGGAAGCAACTTCCGAAGAATTCGCTTCCGCCCAAAGTCTTTTGCTACAGGCTGTCGATCTCAAGGATCTCAGCCATCGCAGGGGACGCCATCACCCTGCGATTGCGATATTTATCGCTTAGGCCGACAAGCTGGTCTGGTCCACACGCACGCCAACGCCCATCGTGCTCGACAGGGCGATCTTGCGCAGGTAGACACCCTTGCTCGAAGCCGGCTTCGACTTCGTCAGGGCTTCAAGCAGAGCCGAAAGGTTCTGCTGCAGAGCAGCGGCTTCGAACGAAGCGCGACCGATCGTGGCGTGGATGATACCGGCCTTGTCGACACGGTATTGCACCTGACCTGCCTTGGCGTTCTTCACTGCCGTAGCGACGTCCGGGGTGACCGTGCCAACCTTCGGGTTCGGCATCAGGCCGCGCGGGCCGAGGATCTGACCCAGCGTACCGACGATACGCATCGTATCCGGCGAAGCGATCACGATGTCGAAGTCCATGTTGCCGGCCTTGATCTGCTCGGCCAGGTCTTCCATACCGACGATTTCAGCGCCGGCAGCCTTGGCTTGCTCAGCCTTTTCGCCCTGGGCGAAAACGGCCACGCGAACCGACTTACCGGTACCGGCCGGCAGAACGACCGAACCGCGAACCACTTGGTCCGACTTCTTCGCATCGACGCCCAGTTGAACGGCGACGTCGATCGACTCGTCGAACTTGGCGCTTGCGCATTCCTTGACCAGGGCCAGAGCGTCGCCGACCGGGTACAGCTTGTTGCGGTCGACCTTTGCGGCCAGTGCTTGTTGACGCTTCGAGATCTTAGCCATTACAGACCCTCCACCGTGATGCCCATCGAACGTGCGCTGCCAGCGATGGTGCGAACCGCGGCGTCCAGATCGGAGGCGGTAAGGTCAGGCATCTTGGTCTTCGCGATTTCTTCCGCTTGTGCGCGGGTGATCTTGCCCACCTTGTCGGTGTGCGGCTTGGCCGAACCCTTTTGCAGGTTGGCAGCCTTCTTGATCAGCACCGTTGCCGGCGGGGTCTTCAGGACGAACGTGAAGCTCTTGTCCGCGAAGGCGGTGATCACCACCGGAATCGGAAGACCCGGTTCGAGGCTCTGCGTTTGCGCGTTGAACGCCTTGCAGAACTCCATGATGTTCAGGCCACGCTGACCCAGGGCCGGGCCCACGGGGGGCGACGGGTTGGCTTTACCTGCAGGAATCTGCAGCTTGATAAAGCCGATGATTTTCTTTGCCATGGTTTACTCCGGAACGAATATGTGGCGCATATTCGGGGTTGAGTCATAGCGCGCGTTCACCAAAAACGGGGCTACTGACGCTCCTCGGCGACGGGTGTCACCAACGCAAAAACGCGCCGGACGTCGCGCCGGCGCATTTTATTCTTAGATCTTTTCGACTTGTCCGAACTCCAGTTCTACCGGAGTTGCCCGTCCAAAAATGGTGACGGAGACACGGAGGCGGGACTTTTCGTAGTTCACTTCTTCCACCGAGCCGTTGAAGTCCGTGAAAGGACCATCCTTGACTCGAACCAGCTCGCCCACTTCGAACAACGTCTTCGGACGCGGCTTTTCAACCCCGTCCTTGATTTGCGACATGATCTTGTCGACTTCGGCTTGTCGGATCGGAATCGGGCGCGTACCCGTGCCGCCGATAAAGCCCGTGACCTTGGGGGTGTTCTTCACCAAGTGCCACGATTCATCCGTCATTTCCATCTCACACAGCACATAGCCGGGGAAGAAACGACGCTCGGTGACCTTCTTATGGCCAGCCGTAGTTTCAACAACTTCTTCGGTCGGAACAAGGATCTGACCAAAGTAATCTTGCATGCCCTCACGCGTAATGCGCTCTTGCAGTTGCTTGGCTACGCTTTTTTCCATGCCGGAGTAGGCATGAATGACGTACCAGCGCTTCTTGCTCGGTGCAGCTCCGGTATCAGACATATCACTTCCAGCCAAGAATCAAAGAGAACACTGCCCACTCGATCGTCTTGTCGCTGATCCACAGATACAGCGCCATGATGATGACGAACGCGAAGACGATCGCGGTCGTTTGGGCAGCCTCTTTACGGGTCGGCCAAACGACCTTACCCACTTCCCGATACGCATCCTTCGCAAAAGCCAGGAAGCCTTTACCAGTTTGCGATGCCAATGCAACACCTGCTGCGATGGCCAGAACGACGACGATGGCAGCAACGCGCACATACAGTGCCTGTTGCTCCAAAGCGTAGAACGCCACGACGCCAGCAATCACCAGCAGCCCGGCCAGAGCCAGCAGCAGCTTGTCGCCAGTCGTACGTACAGTTTCTACGGGAGAATTCGCCATTTCCAGCTTGCAGACAGTTGTTTGGCAGGGGCAGAGGGAATCGAACCCCCAACCTTCGGTTTTGGAGACCGACGCTCTGCCAGTTGAGCTATACCCCTAAAACAGCAGAGAGGTCAGCTGCCAAAAGCTGACCCCGTAAGCGCGGACCGTTAAGGTACCGGCTTAAGCTACGATCTTGGCAACGACGCCCGAGCCAACCGTACGGCCACCTTCGCGAATTGCGAAGCGCAGACCTTCGGTCATGGC
>NZ_CABPSP010000024.1 GCF_902459765.1 Pandoraea anapnoica
CGACTCACCTGCTCGAAAACCACTAACCACCGGGCTTTCCAGCCCGTCGCCCCAACCGCTTCGCTGCTTTCGCTGCGTCGCTGTCGTTGCGAGAGACGGAATATTAATGACGTTCGACAGCGAGCGCAAGCCCTTTGTGAAACTATTTTTACGAAGGCGCATTTTCCTCGGTTCGTCGCAGCTCGCGTCCATCATCGCTCTATATAGGGAACGCTCGACATCCTCTGACGCCCGCCTTCAGCTTTGGGCACAATAGCGCGCATGGACACCGATCTCCCCCACGGCGCCGACGCGCCGCAGCACCCGTTCGCCGCTCTGCTCCCCGACACGGTCATTACCGCCGTGGAACAACTTGGGAGTTATAGCGACGGGCGTCTGCTTGCCCTCAACAGCTACGAAAACCGCGTCTACCAGGTGGGAATGGAAGACGGTCCGCCGCTGATCGCGAAGTTCTACCGTCCGCAGCGCTGGACCGACGACGCCATCCTCGAAGAGCACGCATTCACCCAGACGCTCGCACAGCAAGAGATCCCAGTCGTCGCCCCGCTTGAGATTCACGGCGCGACCCTGCACCACTTCGACGGTTTCCGCTTCGCCCTCTTTGCGCGACGTGGCGGCCGTGCCCCCGAGCTTCAGGATCCAGACACGCTCAACTGGCTTGGCCGCTTTCTCGGACGCATCCACGCCCAAGGCGCAACACAACCGTACCAACACCGCCTTACGCTGGACATCGACACCTACGGCCGCGCCCCCGTCGACTATTTGTGGACGAACGACTTCATCCCGTCCGACTTGCGCGAGGCCTGGCGCACCATCGTCGACCTGGCGCTCGACAGCATCGCCCGCGCCTATGAGCGAGCGGGAGACGTCAAACTGCTACGGGTGCACGGCGACTGCCACGGCGGCAATGTCCTGTGGACGGACACGGGCCCGCACTTCGTCGACTTCGACGACACCTGCACGGCCCCGGCGATGCAAGACCTCTGGATGCTGCTCTCCGGCACGCGCGCGGAGATGACTGGTCAACTGGACGAAGTCCTCTCCGGCTACGAAGACTTCGCCGACTTCAATCCCCGCGAACTGCATCTGACGGAAGCCTTGCGAACGTTGCGCCTATTGCATTACAGCGCCTGGCTCGCCCGACGTTGGGACGACCCCGCGTTTCCCGCCGCATTCCCGTGGTTCAACACGCAACGTTACTGGCAGGACCGAATCCTTGAGCTTCGCGAACAAGTCGCATTAATGGATGAGCCGCCGCTGATCTGGCGCTAACCGACGCTCAGCCGATCCAACCACTCAACCTACGCCGCCCGACGCCCACGCCCGACGAACGACATCGTCGAACGCGTGCGGCCGGGCGCACTACCACCAACGCCACATCGCGAACGCCAACGCCGCCGCGACGCACCACTCCGCACTCGACCCCGTCGTCACATATAGCGGCGACCGAAAGCGCGTTCGAAGCGGCCAGCAAAGCGGCACACCGGAAGGCGTCAACCAGTCGGCCAGCAGATGCGAGAGATATCCCGCACATAACGCAAGCATCCACGGCGGCACATGCCCCCAACCATATAGACATGCAACGATGGCGAGCGCGGGCAGCAACAAAGAGTGCGTCATGCCGCGATGTCCGAACAGCCCGGAGATCACCAGCGACAACGGGGCAATGCGCCGGCCCAACATACTTTTTGGATGATCGATGTCGGGCAGCAACGCGCCGACGAGCGTAAGCGGCCACGCATGAACGCTGGCAGCCCAACCGGTGCGATGCATCAGCCATGTGGCACCGACACCGAAAATGAGATGACTTCTGGCTTGCATGAGGGACGAGTGGATAGGTGACGGCCCGCGAAAATCTCATTCGATTCCGCGCTTGAAAAGGGGCCGAAGTCTACCACCGCGCACTGGCCGCGGCTTGCACGTTTGCGCCGTTCGTCACCACACCGAAAACCAACACGCAAGACCTTCACTTCTCCCAAACCGGAAACATCGGCAAATACGACACGTTCGCCGGTTTTTCAGTGCAATCCGATTGACGGTGTCACATGCCGCCCGTACGATGCCGCCGACCGATTGCGCAATCCATTGCGCTCCCCGCAAATCGACAGACGGATTCACAGTAAATCCGCAGCAGATTCGCAGCAAGACGACGCCATACACAGACAGAGAACAGGTCCCCGCCGGAGTTTTCGATGAAGAAGTTTCTGATCCTCGCCGCAACACTCGCTCCGCTGGCCGCACACGCGATGAATCCGCTCGTCACGGACGACACAGGTACGCAAGACACGGGCAACTGGCAGCTCGAACTCAACAGCGAATGGTTGACGCAACCGACATCGCGTCAACAGCAGTGGAACAACACACTGACCTACGGTGTGCTCCCAAATCTCGACCTCGCCATTCAAGCGCCCTATCAACGCACGCACCCCGACGGCGACGGTTGGACCAGCGGCTTCACCGATCTCCAGTTGCAAGCCAAATGGCGCTTCCTCGAAGGGGAGCAATGGAGTCTAGGCTTCAAACCCTTCATCACACTCCCGACGGCCAGCCAGGACCGCGGCCTCGGCAATGGCCGCGCGACGACCGGGGCGAATCTGTTGATGCAGTACAACCTCGACCGCTGGACGTTTCTCGCGAACGTAGGCTACACGTGGAACAACAACGGCCTGGGCAATCGCACAAGCTTGTGGAATGCGTCGACGGCCGTCCTATTCAGCGTGACGGAGGAGGTGCGCCTCGTCGGCGACATCGGCCTGGCCACTAATCCCGACAGCACGACATCGACCAAACCGGCCTACGCACTGGTCGGCGTTATCTACAGTCCGACGAAGGATCTCGATTTGGACGTTGGCTACAAACGCGGCCTGAACCCCGCATCCCTGAGCCATTCCGTACAGGCGGGCGTCACGATTCGGTGGTGAGCGGCGAATGCGCGGGATGCTTAAAAAACGCACGCCTCGCGCATGAATTTCGGGAGCGCCTTAAATTTAATGTCATAAATGCTTGACACAATGCGCAGAATACCCGTATTATTCTTCTTCTCAGACGCGGGGTGGAGCAGTCTGGCAGCTCGTCGGGCTCATAACCCGAAGGTCACAGGTTCAAATCCTGTCCCCGCAACCAAACACAGTAAAAGCCTTGATTTCGCGAAGAAATCAAGGCTTTTTGCTTTTCAGCACAGCACGGCCACCTGATCGAACTCCGGCGCGCGCCAGACGCCCATAGCATCTGATAAAGTCGTCGCGTCACTCCCCATCCCTTTGCGTCGCTCTCTTTCGAGACATCCGATGACGTCATCTGTCGAACGCAAGACCATCGATCCAGCGTCGCAGAACCCCGACGCCTTCAGCAAGACCCTGATCCCGGCGAAGACCGCCCTGATCGTCATGCACTATCAGACGGACATCCTCGCGCTGTTCCCCGCCGTCGCACCGACACTACTCGCCAACACGCGCGCGTTATGCGACGCGGCGCGCGCTCGGGGTATCGCCGTCTACTTCGTCAAATTCCACTTCAGCCCCGGCTATCCGGAAGTCAGCCCGATGAACCGCAACGGGCAAGGCGTGAAACGACTGGGATTGTTCGTCGACGACGCCATTTCGCCTGAGCTGGCGCAACGGCCCGACGAGCCGCTCGTCATCGCGCACCGCGCCAGCGCTTTCTACGGCACCGACCTTCAGTTACGACTGAGCGCAAGCGGCGTCGACACGTTGATGATGCTCGGCATCGCCTCGACCGGCGTCATGCTGTCGTCCGTGGCCTACGCAAGCGACGCCGATTATCGACTTTTCACCGTCAAGGACTGTTGCTACGACCCGGACACGATCGTTCATGAACACCTTTTCGCAACGGCCTTCGATTCGCGAACGACGGTTCTGTCGCTCGCTGACGCTCTGACACTTCTCACGTAAATCGCGACCATTCACGCCTGGCGACGGTTAAACCGCTGCTCGACGACGCGGCTTCCCCATTGCTCGCCTTCCGCTTCCTCCGCGAGACGAAAACCGAACGATTCGTAAAGATGCCGTGCCGCGTCGAGCCCCTTGAATGTCCACAGGTAGGTCTCGTCGAATCGCGCGTCGACATACGCCATGGCCGCCGACATGAGACGCCGTCCCACGCCCGAGCCACGCAGCGCGTCGTCCACGATGAACCAACGCAAGTGGGCGACACCCGTCTCGAGATTCCCATCGATGGCAAGCGAGGCCAGCGTGCGTCCGTTCTCGACGTACAACCATAGCGCCTTGCCCTCCGCTGGCAACGCCCCGGCAAATTCCGCCAACCCCGTCGCCACCTTCTTCTCGAAGTAAGCGCCGAAGCCCCAGTGCTCTGCGTAGTAGCGCGCGTGCAGGCTCGCGATATCACCGATGCATCCGGGCTGATATCCCTCCGCAATCTGCGCATCGATCCCAGCCTCGTCCACCCGCTTTGCCGAATTGTCCTGGGCAAGCGCATCGGCATATAACGCGAGTGAGCGGACCAGCGCCTCCTGATCTGCGGGCACGATGCGTCGCAGTGCACTCGACACTTGATCCGTCGCGAAGCGGTCGATCTTGCGCCGCAGCTTCTGCCCTGCCTCGGTCAGCGAGAGTTCGGAGGTTCGCGCGTCGTCATTGGCCGTCGCGCGCCGCACGAGGCCGCTGGCCTCCAGCTTCGCCACTTGCCTGCTGGTGTTCGATTTATCGAGCCGCAGAATATTGCCGAGGTCTTTGGCGCTGATGCCGGGCGTCGCGCCGATTTCGATGATGGCGTGGACGGCCGAAGGCGCGAGGTCACTGTCGGCCAGTGTGGTTCGCATGAACCCCAGTTCGCGCACCAGTTTCCGGGAGAAATCGCGGAGTTCGAGAATCTCCGCTTCGCGGGGCTTACCAGGCAGATCGACGAGGTCCATAGGCATCTCACACAGATCGGGAATGACGTCAGGTATGACGGCGGCGCAGAAAGGTTGCGTCACGCAACCAATATAGTTGCGATGTGCAACTTAAGCAAGGTGATGAATTCCCGCGCTGCCGGAGAACCGCCTCCCGCGCCCGTCACAATGGCATCCGCTCGATGACCTCTCGCACCTCGGCGAGCACCGGCGCGACCTGCGCCTCACTCATCGAACTCAATCCCAGCCTAAGGGCATGAGGCGCGTGGCGTGTGGTGGCGTAAGCCTGCGCCTTCGATACGGCGATGCCGCGCGCGGCCAGCGCGGACGCCACCCGATCCATGCGCAACCCCTCGGGCAAAGGCAGCCAGAGAAACAACGACGACGGATGCGTAACTACATCCATGTCGCGCAACGCCTCACGGGCAACCGTCTGACGCCACTTCGCCTGCGCGCGCTGGCGTTGCTCCTGACGTTCAACGTCACCACTCGCCAGCCAGCGCGTCGCGATGGCCGTGACCACACTCGACAAACTCCAGTACGACGCCCGCACCACGCGTTTGACCTGCGCTGCGTACGCCTCAGGCGCAACGACATACCCGAAGCGCAACCCCGTCGCCATACTCTTCGAGAGACTGGATACGTAAAACGTGCGTTCCGGCGCGAGCGTGACGATGGGCGGCCCCGCGTTATCAACGAGATACGCGTATGTCGCATCTTCAATGATCAGGCAGTCGCAACGTCGCGCGATCTCCACCAACCGTCGACGCTGTGCCGTACTCAACACCCAACCCAACGGGTTGTGCAACGTCGGCATCGTATAGATGGCCTGCACAGCATGGCGACGGCACACCGCTTCCAGCGCATCGAGATCGGGGACCACATGCCCTCTTGGCGCACTACGCTCGCTCTGCCCCGTCGCGACGGGCTTCAACGCCAGTCCTGCCAGCGACGCCGTCATCTTGAATCCTGGATACGTCAGCGCGTCAACGGCCACGGCATCGCCCGGGCGCAACGCCGTTCGCACCACGACGTCAAGACCCTGTTGCGCGCCACCGACGAGAAAGACGCGTTCCCCCGGCACGTCGATCCCCCGCGCACGACGCAGATACGCCGCCACCGTCTCGCGCTCGTGCTGCCGACCGCCGGGCGGCTGCTGATGCATCAACGCACTGAGATCCCCGGCTGTCGCCAGCTCACGCAACGTCGCGCGCAGCAACTCGCTCTGATCAGGCCATGACGGATGGTTGAACGATAGATCCACTGCACTGGAACTCAGTCGTGCCTCGTCGTCGACGTCCCACTCGCGTTGCATCGGACGATCCCGCACGAATGTCCCCCGCCCCACCTCACCGACGACCAGTCCCAGATCTCGTAGCTTCGCGTAGACCTTGGTCGCGGACGCAATCGCAATGCCGTACTGCGACGCGAGTTTTCGATGCGTCGGCAGTGCAGCGCCGGGTGGCAGCACACCGCTACGGATATCGCCCGACAGGCGTTCGACGAGCGCGGAGACAGGGGAATCGGTCATGACTGTACGTAGGACAATTTCTTGATTGTCCGATTCTAGACGGCGACACTTCAGATCGCAAACGTCAAAAGAGACCGACATGCACCAGACGACCGACCTCCCCCAAGACACGCAATACCCGGTGCTGACCTACTTGCAGCGACTGCTCGACGGCACGCTCAACGGCAACGAATCCATCCACATGCGTTACCCGACGGCGATCTCGCAATTCCTCGGCTTTCGGATCGTGGAAGTCGGCGAAGCGCTCGCCGTCATCGAACTCAATACTCATCCCGAGATCCACGGCAACCAGCAAGGCACCGTTCACGGCGGCCTGCTGTGCGAGCTGGCGGACGCGGCTATCGGCACTGCGCACTCGACGCTCATGGGCGAAGGCGAGACGTTCACGAGCATCGATCTGAAGGCGACGTTCCTGCGCCCGGTGTGGGACGCGCGACTTCTGGCACGCGCCTGGGCAACGCATCGCGGACGCACCGTCTCGCACTATCAGTGCGACATCCAGCGTGAGGACGGCAAAGTCGTCGCGCGCGTCGACAGCGCCGTCATGACCCTGCGCGGCGAGCACGCCAGGGGGCGCTGATAGAAAGTAAAAAGCCCGCCGATCCAATGACCGGCGGGCCTGATAAACCGATGACGACACCGCTCAGAACGGTGCCGTGAACGTCAGTCGGAAGCCCTGCTGCAAGCCGCCCATCCCCGTCGTCACGCTGTAATCCAGCCCGAAGATGAGCGTACCGGTGCGTAGTTTCGTCCCCGCGCCGACTTGCACGCGGTCGCTGCCGTACGGAGTGCCCGGCACGAAGTACACCGGCCCGCTCGACGCAATATCCGCATACGCCAACCCCGCCAGACTCTGACCGTTGAAGTCGTGCTGCAACTCCACGCGAATGTAGGGTGAGAACGTCCCGATGCGTGTCGCCTTCGCGAAACCTGCGCGCACGCCCAGCGTGCCGGAGAGCGTATTCACGTTCTGCTTGAAGTACGTGAGCGCGTTCAGCCCCGCACCGGTTTCGCTGTACTGATCGAGCGTGGAGCGCGATGCCGTCAGACGTCCGTACGGCGAGAACAGCCAGTCGTCGCTCCGGTACTCGTAGCCCGCCGACAAGGCGCCGAAGAACTGCTGGCCGTTGCGCTTCCCGCGCGCGAAGTCGTTCGCGTCGATGACCCAGCGGCGCGAGTCGAAACTCAGCGTGCCGAAGCCTGCGACGGCATCGACGAAGAGCACCGGAATCGGACGATAGCTCGCGTACAACGCACCGCTGTAGCTGTCGCCCGTGCTGCGCGTACCGGAACTGCCGATGTCGGTCGAGTCGTGTCCGTAACCGACGCCCGCGCCCAGCGAGAACTGGTCGGAGAAGCGATAGTCCGCGCCCATCGTCACGCCACCGGTCGTGAACTTGAAGCCCGAGCGCTGGGCGGCCGTGTTGGCGAAACCGAAGTCCACCGTACCGGCTGTCCAGTAGGCGAAACGCTGGTCGCCGTTCTCGCCTTCGCCGGGCAGGTCGGGACCGTCGCCCGTGGCAACGCCGCTTGTGCCGCTTGTGCCTGCGTTCTTGTCCGACCTGTCGCGCACATCCAGGCTCTTCGCCTTATTCATCGCCGTCGGGCTGACTTCCCCCCGCAGGCACGCGTCGCGATCCGTCATGCCGATGACGTCCTGACAGCGCGCCGGGTCGCGACTGTTGCCACGATCCGCCGACGGCAGCACCACGTTCAACCCGTTGCTCGACGGCGCACGTCCCTTACCGTGCAGCATTTCGAGACGCTGGTTGTAGTTGCCGATCTGCGTGGTGGCGAAGCGGCGAGCGGCCTCGACCTGTGCGCCGATGAGGCCGGTCACGTCAGGATCGGTCGTCGGATCTTTACGCGGTGCGACCGTTACCTTCGCCGTGCCCGGGGCCGATGTCGCGTTGGCGTTCGACACCGTGTACGTAATCACGGCGACACCCGCGAACGCCGCCGCCGGTACGAAGCGCAGCGTGTAGGCATTCCCCGTGGCAACGGCGGCACGCGCGACACCCGCTGCGACAGGCGCAGCCGACGTGCTGATGATCGTTGCCGTCCCGGCATTCGCCGGTGAGATCGATACAACGTTCGCGCCCGTGAACGGGCCACCCGTGGCGCTGGTGGTGATGTCGAAGTCGGCCGTGCCGTTGGCGGCGACGGACATCTCTTGCGGTGCGGCCGTCACCGGCACGGCACGCACGGTCACCGTCACCGGAATCGGGGCGGACGTACCGATCGCGTTGGTCAGCGTGTAAGCAAACGTCACGTCGCCATTGGTGCTCGGCGTCGGCGTATAGACGATGTCCTCGCCATTGACCACAGCCGTGCCGCTGGCAGGCGGCGTCGCAATCGCAATGCGCGTGAACGGCCCGCCCACCGCGTTGGCCGTCGCGCGGAACGTGACAGGTGCGCTGGAGAGCGTCTGCGTCTGCACGGCCGGGGCAGATGCGACCTGCCCAGTGATGCTGACGTTGTAGCTTTGCAGCGCGTTCAGCGGCGTGCCCGGCCCGGTACTCGAATCCCTCACCGTGACGGTGAAAGTGCTGGTGCCGGTCGACGTCGCGGTGCCGGACAACACCCCGCTGACCGGGTCGAGCGTCAACCCTGCGGGCAGCGCGCCGGAGGTGACCGTGTAGCGATAGGGTGCAACGCCGCCCGACGCCGTGAACGTCTGCGTGTACGCCTGACCGGCGATCGGCGCGGGGAGCGCGGACGGCGTCAGCGTTATCGATCCCGTGTTGACGTTCAGGGGCAGCGTGACAGTTCTGGAGAACGGCGCGCCGGTGCCTGTCGTCGAGTCATTGAGCCGGATCGTGACGGAGAATGCCCCCGCTGCGGTTGGGGTCCCCGTGATCGCGTAAGCGCTACCGTTTTGGGTGAGCTGCAAGCCATTCGGCAGGCCCGTCGCCGTCACTGTGAAGCCCGCATTCGCGCCCGAAACGGAGATGCCTTGCGTATAGGGCACGCCCAGCGTCCCGGCGGCTAACGAACTGGTTACGATGTTCAGGTTCGGGCCCAGCACGCGCACGTTGTATCCGATCGCGCCCGAGAAGTGGTTGGCGTCCGTTGCGACGACCGTCACAGCACTGCCAACCGATGTCTGCGTCGGTGTTCCGCTGATCGTGCCCGTTGCCGGGTTAAAACTCAGGCCCGTAGGCAATGTCCCGGTCAACACATAGGTATAGGGCGCCGCGCCACCGGTTGCCTGAACCGTCTGCGTGTAAGCAACGGCGGCCGTCGCATCCGGCAGGACACCCGGCGAAAACGTAATCGTCGGCGCACCGATCGTCATGGTCAGCGAGCTGCTGGTGACCGGCGGGTTGGTCGTCGTGACCGCATCGGTCGCCTTGACCGAGAAGTTAAAGGTACCTGCCGCCGTCGGTGTACCGGAAAGCAAACCGGTGGGACTCAGTGTCAGACCGGTCGGCAAAGCGCCTGAAGCTACGGCATAGATGTACGTACCCGATCCACCCGAGGCCGACGCCAGCGACGTGGTGCTATAAGCCACGCCGACCGCGCCTGCGACCGGTGCCGAAGGCGTGTACGCAAACGTCGACGGCAGCACCGTGACGGTGACGGTGCCCGGCGCTGATGTTCCGGCCACGTTCGTCATGGTGTAAGTGAACGAATCCGAGCCCGAGTAGCCGGGGGTCGGGGTGTAAGTCAGCGTCGTACCGGTCACCACGACTGTGCCGTGGGCAGCCCCTGTGCCAACAGCCACCGACGTGATGTGATTCGAGAGATCGAGCGCAACGTTGACCGCTCCGCTATTGAACGGCACGTTGGGGAGGGAAAGCGTGGCGGCCGTCGGCACGGCGACGAACGTGAAGCGGTCAGCCGAACCGGTGGTACTTGTTCCACCGGGGCCGGTCACTGTCACGTCCACTGTCCCGGCCGATCCGGCAGGCGACGAGGTCGTGATCGACGTGTCGTTGACGACGGTGAACGCTGCACTCGTCGCACCGAACCTGACCCCAGTCGCCCCGGTGAATCCCGTGCCGGTGATCGTCACGGCCGTGCCACCCGCGGCCGCCCCGATGTTCGTCGACAAACCGGTCACCATCGGTGCCGCAAGGTAGGTGAATCTGTCGTTGGCGTTGGTCGCGCTGGTACCACCCGACGTGGAAACGGTCACATCGACTATGCCACTACCGGCGGGGGCATTGGCGGTGAGCATCGTGCTGCTGTTGTAAGAGATGTTCGTGGCATTGGTGGTGCCGAACTTCACAGTCGACGACGGCGTGAAGCCGGTACCGGTGATCGTTACGCTCGTACCCCCGCTGCTGCTGCCCGACGTCGGCGAAATCGACGTGAGCGTCGGCACTGCGGTGTAGGTGTATTGATCCCCGGGGCCGGTGGCGCTAGTGCCACCGGGCGTCGTCACGCGAATATCGACGGTGCCCACGGAATGCGGCGGCGCCGTCGCCGTGATCTGTGTGGCGGTGACGACGACAAAGCTTGCCGACGTCCCTCCGAACGTCACCTGCGACGCAGCGGTGAAGTTCGTCCCGGAAATCGTCACGAGTGTGTTGCCGGAGACTGGCCCTTCCGTGGGCGAGACGGACGACACTGCGGGGGGCGATATGAACGTGAACCAGCCGGTCTGCGTCACTGCCCCTCCCGCCGTCGTCACAACGATGTCCGCACCGCCTGCCGCATGCGCGGGCGTGGTCACGGTCAGTGACGTCGCGCTATTGAACGTGACTGAGCTGGCCGCCGTCCCACCGATGGTCACCGTCGATCCCGGAGTGAAATTCGTGCCCGTGAGGGTGACGGACGTCCCCCCCGCCGTTGGACCGGTCGAAGGTGAAGCGGACGAAAGCGTGGGAGGAGCAACATAGGTGTACCAGTCGCTCGCGCCGGTGGCGCTGGTCCCGGCAGCGGTCGTCACAGTGATGTCGACCGTGCCCGCAGCACCGGCTGGGGCGACGGCCGTCAGCGACGAAGCGCTGGTGACGCTCACGCCTGCCGCCGCCGTCGCGCCGAATTTCACCGACGTGCTTCCCGCCACAAAGTTGCTGCCGGAAATCGCTACCGTCGTGCCGCCACCCGTGGGTCCTGAACTCGGTGAGACATTCGACACCGTCGGCGCGTTGACGTAAGTGAACTGATCGGCCCCACTGACGGCACTCGTGCCGCCCGGCGAAGTGACCGTGATATCGACAGTACCTGCGCTCCCGGCAGGCGATGTCGCGATGATCTGCGTGGCCGTTTTCGATGTGATGCTGGCCGACGTTCCACCGAAGATGACACTGGTGACATCGGCGAGGTTTGTCCCGGTAATCGTCACACTGGTGCCGCCCGCCGTAGAGCCCTGAGACGGCGAGACGCCCGTTACGGTCGGCGGCGGGACATACGTGTACAAGTTGCTGCCTGATGCCGCCCCTCCGTTGTTTGACACCCCCACGCTGACCGCACCCGCGAGGTGAGCCGGTGCAACGGCGGTGATTGTGTGTTGATCGTTCACCGTCACACTCGTGGCTTCGGTAGCGTCAAAGTAAACGTGGGTCCCCTGGACAAAGTTCGTCCCGGTGATGACGACCGTATTGCCCCCTGCGATCGGCCCGCTTGCGGGAGAAACGCTACTGGGTTGTGGAACGCCAAGCTGACGGGTGATGTTAATCGTGACCGGGTCGCCAGACTGCTGGTACATCGTGAACGTCCAGCTCGTGTTCGTGTTCGTTATCGACGTACTCGGCGTGAATTTCAACGGGTAATCCCCCGTCCCCGAAAGGTCGACCAGAAGCGATGACCCGTCGGCGGCTACGACGGCATTAGTGTCACCACCGGCTGAGCTGAAAAGCCCGTCAAGCGCCGGATCGCATGCCCTCACAATCGGATCGGCCGACGTGATCGTATAGACGGTCTGCCCCGCCAGTGTCGCATTCCAGTTGATGGTACACGCCGCAGCAAACGACGCCCCAAAGCTCGCGACGAGCGCCAGCAAAACCTTCAGCCAGAAAAGCCAAAGCGTGGACAAATCGGGACGAGCGCCGGGCTCACCGCGGCGGAAGCGAATGCTGGACGACATGTTTTCCCCGAATCCCCGCCCTGCACAGGCTCGGAGATCACATTGTTTTTTTACCCATCGCAGCAATATCGCCGAATAAAACGCCGAAGCGCCTTATCACACATTTCGGTACATTTTATTAATTGTTACCGACACCTCACGACACTATGCGAACGCGTGGGAAGGGTAAAAAACATGAAAATGCGTGTCAAGGAGTACTTACAAAATTCAAACAGATAGCAATCGAATCAAGGGTTTTCACTGACGTTTTCAACCGGTAATTTTCGGTACATGAGAAAAATTAAAACATCCGTTTCAAATTTATAGACTAAAAAATAACGTCTCCGAACTAATTTAAATCACTGGCTCTCGATGGCACAATTCGCGCCAACAACTCATCAAAAAATCGTGGCACTGCCACATAACGAGGAAGAACCAGTGGAAGCTTATCTCGGGGAAATAAGGTTGTTTGCGTTCGGTATGTCGCCGCGCGATTGGGCGCCATGTGCAGGACAACTGATGAACGTCAATATCAATCAGGCGCTGTTTTCGGTCCTGGGGATTCAATACGGGGGAGATGGCAAAAACAATTTCAAGCTGCCGGATTTGCGCGGGCGTGTGGCTATGCATCGCCTGCCGGGGACTTACGAGCAAGGCGTTCCCGGCGGCGAGGAGACCGTTACGCTGACGCAGGCGCAAACGCCTGTTCACACCCATTCGTTTCAGGCCGCGGCGAACAGCGGAACCCAGCCCATCGCCAGCACCGACAAAAACCGGCTGTTCGCGAAAAGCGCTGTGGTGAACGAAGGGAAAACGGTTGACGGCGCTGCGTTGTATGGCCCGCCGACGGAGCAAACGCTCGTCAAGGAATCTCCTGAAGCCTGTAGCACGACGTCCGACGCGCTCGGCCACAACAACATGCAACCGTCGCTGGTCATGAACTACATGATCTGCATCAACGGCATTTACCCGTCGCGCGGCTAGGAGTTCGACATGACACCGTACTATGGAGAAATTCGCTTGTTTGCGGGCAGCTACGCCCCGGTTGGCTGGATGATCTGCGATGGGACGCTCGTCAACATTTCAGATTTTGAAGTCTTGTTCTCTTTGATCGGAACGACGTATGGCGGCGACGGCGTTAGCCGATTCGCGTTGCCGGATCTGCGTAATCAGGTGCCGATCGGCATGGGACAGGGACTGGGGTTGAGCAATCGCGTGCTGGGGCAAAAGCTCGGGACTGCCACGGTCACACTCAAGTCGACCGAGGTGCCGGGCCACGTGCATGACGTCTATGCGACGACCAGCGATGCCACCACGCCGACGCCAGGTGATGGCGTCATGCTGGCCAAAACGGCCGCCAACTTCTACGACACCGGTGCGCGTAACCCGGGCGGCAAGGCCGCGTTGTCGCCGAAGGCCATCAAGCCGTCAGGCAACGCAGAACCGACGCCTCACAACAACCTCATGCCCACGGCGACGCTGAACTACATCATCGCCGTGGACGGCATCTATCCGTCGCAGGGCTGACCAGAGCAAACAATGGACGAATACTACATTGGTGAAATTCGCATCTTTGGGTGCAACTACCCGCCTGCCAACTGGGCCTTTTGCGACGGCTCGCTGTTGCAGATACGCGCCTACCCGGTGCTCTTTTCTGTCATCGGCAACCGTTTCGGTGGTGACGGCAAGCTCACGTTCGCCGTTCCCGATCTCCGGGGATATGTGGCGCAAGGAATGAATACGGCGGGTGATCTGGGCAAGATTCAGGGGGCGACGACGGTGATGTTGACCGAAGCGAACATGCCGTCGCACACGCACACCGCTTATACGAACAACACGCGTCCGGGCAATGTGACCGGCGACGACAAGTTGCCTGCCCGATTCATCTCGGCGGGCGCGAACGCTTTCGTGGAGGATTCGGCGTCATCGCTCGTGTCGCTGTCGCCAAAGACGATGAGTGCCGTTGGCGGCGGCGCGGCGCACAACAACATGCAACCGTTCCTGCCGATGAACTTTTGCATCGCGTTGGAGCGGGGAGAATTTCCGCCGCGACCGTGAAGACGGTGACGACAATCGTCAAACAATCAGCGCCCTACAGATAAGAGATACAAGAACGCCATTGAAAGCCCGTCGGCAGGTTGCGACGGGCTTTTTTATCGATGCTGCATCAAATCCCGCCAAGCAAATCGTGCGAATCGAGAATGGCAAAGGCGATTTCGGGGCGGGCGTCGAGACAACGTCGAATGGCGGCGGGAATGTTGGAGCGGGTTTTTCGGCACAAGCCGGGTTGCGCGTCCAATTGAATGATGATGCCGCGCAGGGTTTTGACTTCGTTCGGGCTTGGCGTAATGCGCAACCGAATGCCGAGTTGGGCTTGCATCAAACCGATCATGCGGTTTAGATCGTTGTAGCTGGAAATCGCCTCGATTCGCGCGATCAGCCGCTTTTCCTCGGCTTGCGTGAGCATCAGAATGCGCCGGTCGCCTTGGGCATCCTGAAAGAGCGTTTCCCGCTCGCAGGTGCAGGCACCGGGCGGGCACTCCGTACGAATGGGAATCTGAATCTCGGCGGCCATGACGGGGACAACGCAATAAGGGGAATGGCGGGCGTGGCGCCCATTATCAGCCAAACCAGTATCGCCGGTGTGACGCCCGGGAGCCATTAGGGATTTCAACGCCTGTGCGCGGTCTGTCGGCCAAACCGACAAAGGCTACGAGACCGCGCGGTAGCCCTGATCTGCGAGATGTCGTTGCAGCCACGTTCCGCCAGAACGAGCGACAACTACGTTCTTCGCGATAAACACTGCACTCCCGGCCAACATCGCCGCCGGATATCCGATGGACCATAGAACTCCAACGAAGCAGTCAACCGCAACCAAACGCCCACCTCGGTGCACAAGCCCTTCCGAAAATGCCCACAGAGATCCAAAAAGCAGTGCGGCCCAGTTGAAACCTGGCTTCACGCGACGCTCCGGCTCAGTGGAATGGATCATCAAAGTCGAAGGCATGACATCTGGTGGGAAATAGTGAACATAGGCAATTTATTGTCTTGCCATCGACATTCTTTAGCCGATGGGACTTGCACGCGGGTTTCAGGATGCCCCCTGCCCTTGAGCCAACGCAAGGGATGCCCTGGCCGACAACGTTATACTCTCGCGCTCTTATTGCCTTCGCATTACTTCAGGGAAATATCAAATGAGCGCTCTGCCCCCATGCCCGAAATGCAACTCCGAATTCACGTATGAAGACGGCGGCATGTGCATCTGCCCGGAATGCGGCAACGAATGGTCGGCGCAGGCCGAAGTTGCGGCGGAGCCGACCGAGCGCGTCTATCGCGACGCCACCGGCGCGATTCTGCAAAACGGCGACACCGTTACGGTCATCAAAGATCTGAAGCTCAAAGGCGGTGGCGGCACGATCAAGATCGGCACCAAGGTGAAAAACATCCGTCTTGTCGACGGCGACCACGACATCGACTGCAAGATCGACGGCTTCGGTGCAATGAGCCTGAAAACGGAGTTCGTGAAGAAGGTGTAAGGCTATTCGCGTGGCAACCGATCCTCAATCTCATACCACGACGCTTTCGATGCCACGTGAAGATGTCGCTGTCCCGGGGCGGCGAAAGGGGTGTCGATCGTCCCTAGCGCCACCGAGATCCAATCGGCCAGCTCCGGTGTATTGCTCGACCAGAAAAGAGAAGTCCCGCAGTCTGCGCAGAACTCCCGACGGACCGATTCGGATGACGCATACGCTTTGATGCGCTCTTTACCCGACAGGACATAAAGGTCTTTACGCTTCGTTCGTCCATAGCTCGCGAATGCCGCGCCGTGTCCCTTGCGGCACTGCGCGCAATGGCAGTGACTGAATTTGACCATCGGTTCGCGAATCTCGAAGCGGATGGCACCGCATAAGCAGCGTCCTTCAAGCACCGTCGACATACGGCTCCCTCCTTGACATGATTCCCCTCACTTTACGCAAGAGAGGCTTTCATTTTCGCGCGTTTATCGAAATGAGGCGGCTCCCTACACTGTCACACATGCTGTGATGCAGTGAGACGGGAGGAGACGCCCGCCAAAATGGGAAAACCGGCGCACATCGGTGCGCCGGTTTCCGTTAAGAACCCAACCGTCTCCAGCAGGTGCGTCCTCACAACGCCCTCACCACACACGACGGCCATGAAAAAGAAGATTGCTTTAGCGGCGTTTCTCGCAGTGCCCGGATCTTTCGCGATCCTCGCCCTCGCTTGTCTGCATCCCGTCCTGCGCCGTGAACTGGCCCGCGCAGCCGGCCTCGGCCCCGTTTTCGCCAACGTGTCGCGACAAGTCGTCCTGCTCGCGCTCGTCTATCACCTGAACATGCATCACCGTCACCGCGAACGTGCCGTGCGCGCCTGCCTCGCGCGTGGTGGCGTCGATTGCGACGTCTTCGCACAGTAAGACGGCCGATCACCGCGACCGAATGGCAAATCCGTCGATGTAAGCCGTCAGATCGGCGGCACTCGCCGCATCCCACCGGCGACCATCGCACAGCACTTCACCAGTAGCCTCGGACACCACCGGCACCGCCTCGGCGCGCGCCGCCGCCGCGAACAGGTCGGTCTGATTCACTTCCGCCGCCGTTTGCGCAGCGTGAACGACCGCATCGTCCCCCACCATCCCCCAACGACGGTACTGCGAGACGAACCACATCCCGTCCGATAGATGCGGGTAATTCACCACACCACCATCAAAGAAGCTCACCGGCAACAACGCGTGTCGCCCGAATAAGCGTCCGAAATCCCCAAGCAAGCGTGCCGCGATCAGATCGCGCGGTGCGCCCACCCACGCCGGTTCGGCCAGCCAGCCCGCCGCTTCCGCCCGATGCCCCGGCATGTCCAGCCACCGGCACGCGCTCAGCAGCGTGCGCACCAGCGCTTGTGCCGTCTTCGGATAACGGGTGACGAAGTCCCGTCGGCAGGCGAGCACCTTTTCCGGATGATTCGGCCAGATATCGCTAGACACCGCGACTGTCCGCCCCAACCCGCGCGCCTGCGCCACCGCATGCCACGGCTCGCCGCAACAGAAGCCGTCCAACCCGCCCTCCTCCATCGCCGCCACCATGTGCGCGGGCGGAATCACAATGCTGGCAATGTCGCGTAGCGGATCGATCCCTTGCGCGGCGAACCAGTAATTCATGAACATCGCGTGCGTGCCCGTCGGGAACGTCTGAGCAAACACCGGCTTGCGACCGAGCGACGCCAATGCCTCGCGCAGATCGCCCGTCTCAGCCAGCGCATCGGCCAGCGACGGCGTCACCGTTACCGCCTGCCCGTTGCGGTTGAGCACCATCAGCACGGCCATGTCCTCGCGCGGTCCGCCAATGCCCAGTTGCACGCCGTAGACCAGCCCGTAAAGCGAATGTGCTGCGTCCAGCTCACCGGTGAGCAGCTTGTCGCGGATCGCCGCCCACGACGCTTCCCGGCTCAGTTCCAGCGTGAGCCCATGCTCGTGCCCCAGTTCCAGACGCTTCGCGACGACCAGCGGCGCGGCATCCGACAGCGCGACGAACCCCACGCGCAAATGACGCTTCTCCGGCACATCGTCCGAAATTCGATCCTGCCGGTCCGGCGATGGCCCATCGAGGGCCAACCATGATGACGTCGACATGTGCAGTGTCTATCCCAGTAATTCGGCAATCGAGACGAGCTGGCGCGCCACTTCGACGAGCTTCTCGCCCTGATCCATCGCCCGTTTGCGCAGGATGGCGTAGGCCTCCTGCTCGGAAATCCGTCGCCGGTCCATGAGCAGCCGCTTGGCGCGGTCGATCAGCTTGCGGTCGGCCAGTTCGCTTTCCGCCTTGGCCAGTCGCGCGCGCAACTTCTCCTCATGGGCGAAGCGCGCGAGCGCGACTTCGAGAATCGGTGCGAGACGGTCCACCGCCAGCCCTTCGACGGAATACGCCGTCACTCCGGCGTCGACCGCCGCGCGGATGAGCGACTGATTGCCATCGGCGGAGAACATCAGCACCGGACGCGGCGCGGCCGCGTTCATGACCGCCAGTTGCTCCAGCGTGTCGCGCGACGGCGACTCGGTGTCGATGATGACCACGTCCGGCCGCTCGCTCTCCACCACGCGGGGCAACGCCTGCGGCTTGGCGACCTCGGCCAGCATCTCGCACCCCAGACGCGCGAGCGCCGCCCGCAAGTCGCCAATCGGCTTGTCGGTGTCGGTCACGAGCAGCACACGCAGCATGCCGTGCTCGCTCTTGGTGACGGGAACGTCAGGCGGCACGAGCGACAACTTCCTCAGCGATCACGCCCATCCCGCCCATCGCTACCGAAGCCTCACCCACGGCTCCGCCGACGAGCAGAATGGCCGGACTGGCGAAGCCTTGCGCGCGCACGTCGGCCGCCAGTCGCCCCAGCGTCGTCACCATGCGGCGCTCCTGCGGTGTGCCCGCCCACTGCACCGCGCCCGCCGGTGTGTCCGCATCGAGATGCGCCAGCAACGTCGCGCTCAGTGCCTCGACCCGATGCAGTCCCATGTATATCGCCAGCGTGGTGCCCGTCGCGGCGAGCGCCGCCCAGTTCGGTGCACTGCCGTCCTGCCGATGCGCGGTGACGAAGGTCACGCCCGCGCAGTGATCGCGGTGCGTGAGCGACATGCCGAGACCGGCCGCCGCCGCGAACGCCGACGAGATGCCGTTGACGATCTCGACCGGCACGCCCGCACGCCGCAACGCCGTCATCTCCTCGCCAGCGCGGCCGAACATCAGCGCGTCGCCGCCCTTGACCCGCACCACATGCGCGCCGCGCTTCGCGAAACGGCACATCATCCGTTCGATGAACGCCTGCGGCGTCGAGCGGCATCCGCCGCGCTTGCCCACGGCAATCACACGCGCCTGCGGTGCGAGCGTGGCGATCTCCGGATTGGCCAGATCGTCCACGAGCAACACGTCGGCCTCGCCGAGCACGCGCGCCGCGCGCAACGTCAGCAGATCGAGGGCGCCAGGCCCGGCGCTGAGCAGAGTGACTTTGCCGTTCTTCATGATCGTTCTCCCTTGATTCCTCTACATCCTCGATGTCGTGCATGGGGGCTCGTCGCTCACGACACTTAAGCTGCATTCGTCGTCACCGCTGACGCCGCACACATGCGCTGCAACTCCGGCACGCACGAACCGCAAACCGTCCCGCAGCCAAGCTTCGTCTTCAGTTGCGCGACGTCGGCACCGGCGGCAATCGCCGCGTCGATGCTCGACGCCGTCACCGACTTGCACTGACAGACGGTGCGATCTCGCGGCACCGCCGGCCCGCTATCGGCCACGAAGACTGCGTGACGTGCGCGCATCCACGGTGACGCCTCTCTCACGCGAGCCAACAACGTTGTCGATCCCGTGACATCCACCTCGCTGCCCGCGACCAGCACACCGTCGATGAGCGTGTCGCGCCACGCCACGCGCTTGGTCATTGCACGGCGCGCGTCGCGATATTCCAGCAGCGATTCGTCTCGCGGCAAGGCCAACGCCGTATGCAGACGCTCCAGCCAATCGGCATCGGGCTCGGCATCGGCAGCCGTCACCACCAGCCGGTCGTCGCCCTCCAGACGTACCGTCGCAAACCGTCGCTCCGCGAGCAACGGCTGCACGGCCGCATGCAATTGCAGCGCATCGCCACGACGCACCGCCGCCACGCGCCACGGCAGCGTCAACGGCTCGACACGCACCGCTGCATGCTTCAATTCCGGTTGCTTCGAGTATTTGTCGACGGCACCGATCGTCGTATCGTTCACGCCGCCGCCACCGAGAAACTGACCGCTCCAGTGCATCGGGACGAACACCGTGCCCGACGCCACGTCGTCGCTCACCATCAGCGTCAGCACGCGTTCGCCGCGACGGCTCGACAGGCGCACGAAGTCGCCCGCTCGCAGGCTGCGACGCGCAGCATCCGCCGGATGCATCGTGAGCGCCGGTTCAGGCGCGTGTTCGAACAACTGCCCCACGCGTCCCGTGCGGCTCATACCATGCCACTGATCGCGCAACCGTCCGGTGATCAGACGCAGCGGATGTCGCGCGTTGATCGACTCGGCCACCGGGCGATACTCGAACGCATGAAAGCGTGCACGGCCATCGCCGGTCGCGAACACGCCGTCCTCATAGCGACGTGCTGCACCGTGCGCAGCACCCGCCGGATACGGCCACTGCTGCGGACCGTCGCGCTCCAGTAAGGCGTAGTCGATGCCGCCGATATCGAGATCGCGGCCGAGCGTGAGCGCGCGGTGCTCTTCGAAGATCGTCTCGATGGACGAAAACGCGAACGGCTCGGGCGACGCGTCGAGCTTCGGCGCGAGACGCCGCGCCACCTCACTAGCAATCCACCAGTCGGCACGTGCATCGCCGGGTGCGGGGATCGCCGCACGCACGCGGGAAATCCGTCGCTCGGAATTCGTGACGGTACCGGCCTTCTCCCCCCAACTCGCGGCGGGGAGCAGCACATCCGCATAGGGCACCGTATCCGTCTGATGAAAAGCTTCCTGCACGACGACGAACTCAGCCGTTGCCAGCGCTTCGCGCACGCGTGCGCTGTCCGGCATCGAGTGCACGGGGTTCGTGCAGGCAATCCAGATCGCCTTGATCCGCTCATCGCGCACGGCGTCGAACATCTCCACAGCGGGCAGACCCGGCGTGTCGGAGAGTCCCTTCACGCCCCAGAGCTGCTCGACTTCGGCACGATGGGCCACGTTGCCGATATCGCGATGCGCGGCGAGCATGGTGGCCAGTCCGCCGACTTCGCGTCCGCCCATGGCGTTGGGCTGACCGGTCAGCGAGAACGGCCCGGCACCGGCGCGTCCGATCTGCCCCGTTGCCAGATGCAGATGAATGAGCGCGAGGTTCTTCTCCGTGCCGTGGCTCGACTGATTGAGCCCCATGCAATAGAGCGAGAGGGCTGCCGGGCTTTCCCCGAACCATTCCGCCGCCTGACGCAACGCCGACTCTTCAATGCCGCAGATATCCGCGACGAGCTGCGGCGGATAGGCGCGCAACACTTGCTTGAGGGCATCGAACCCTTCCGTATGCGCGTCGATATAGCGACGGTCGATGCGCCCTTCCCAGATGAGGTGGTGCAGCATGCCGTGAAACAACGCGACGTCCGTGCCCGGCACGATCGCCAGGTGCAAGTCCGCCATCGCCGCCGTATCGGTGCGGCGCGGATCGACTACGATCCAGCGAATCGACGGGTCAAGCGCCTTCGCCGCCTCCAGACGCCGGAACAGCACCGGATGCGCATACGCCATGTTGCTGCCCGCGAAGATCACCGTACGGGCGGCTTCGAGATCGTCGTAGCACGTGGGCGGGCCGTCGGCACCGAGCGCCATTTTGTACGCGCTTACGGCGCTCGACATACAAAGTCGCGAGTTCGTGTCGATGTTATTAGTGCGCACCAGCCCTTTCGCGAGCTTGTTGAAGACGTAGTAGTCCTCGGTCAGCAACTGTCCCGAGACGTAGAACGCCACGGAGTCCGGTCCGTGACGGCGGATGACGTCGGCAAAGCGCGACGCCACCGTTTCCAGCGCGGCATCCCACGTCGCAGGGACACGCTCGGCATCGCGCGCAGCACGCATCTCGGGCATCAGCACACGCCCGGCGAGCGATTGCGCGGTCAGCGGCAGCGTCATGCCCTTGCTGCATAGCCGCCCGTAGTTCGCCGGATGATTCGGATCGCCCTTCACGCCGACGATGCGCTCGCCGTCGCTCTCGACGAGCATGCCGCAACCGACGCCGCAGTAGCAGCAGGTGGTTTGCGTGAGGGTTGTCATGAGGACTCCGGCGCTTGTGGGTAGGTGTCGCGGGTGATTTCGCGATACGGAGAACAAGGGCGGCGACCGTCAGGCCGCGACCGTCTCGATCGCAGTGGTGCCCACCGTCTCGTCAATCGACAGATACACCTCGCCCGCGTCGATCCGCACCGGGAAGCGCTGCGCGCAACCGACGTCCGGTGCGCAGGCCTCGCCCGTCGTCAGATCGATGTTCCAGGCGTGCAGTGGACACGTCACCTTCTCGCCGTGCACGATCCCCTGCGACAACGCGCCGCCCTTGTGAGGGCACTTGTCGCGCAGCGCGAAAACGTTGTCGCTCTCGGTGCGAAACAGTGCAATGTTGCCGCTTGCATGTGTGAGCACACGCGTGCCCAGACGCGGGATCGCATTTAGGTCGCAGACATGCAGCCAGATCGGTTGGGATGGCGTCGTCATGGGATTTCCTCAGGCAGTCGTGGTTTCGGTCGTGACTTCGGCAGGCGCTGTGCTCTGCGCCGTCGTCGTGAGCGGCCGGTACTCGTTGGCTTGCGCTCCGTTGATACGCGCCTGCCACGGGTCGGGCAGTCCGTCGAGCGAGAACAACAGACGCTCGTACAGTGCCCGGCGATTGGCGGCGTCCGCCACCACGCGCTGCTTCACGTAATCGAGGCCCACACGATCGAGGTAATGCACCGTGCGGTCGAGGTAGTACGCTTGCTCGCGATACAACTGAAGGAACGCGCCGGTGTACTCCTTGACCTCCTCAGCCGTCTTCACCTTCACGAGGAACTGCGCCACTTCGGTCTTGATGCCGCCGTTGCCGCCCACATACAGCTCCCAGCCCGAGTCGACGGCAATCACGCCCACGTCCTTGATCCCCGCTTCGGCGCAGTTGCGCGGGCAGCCCGACACGGCCAGCTTCACCTTGTGCGGCGACCACATGTTCGCGAGCATCGTCTCCAGATCGATGCCCATCTGCGTACTGTTCTGCGTGCCGAAGCGGCAGAACTCGCTCCCCACACATGTCTTCACGGTGCGGATCGACTTTCCGTAAGCGTGGCCCGACGGCATGCCCAGATCGCGCCAGACATTCACCAGATCGTCCTTTTTCACGCCAAGCAAGTCGATGCGCTGACCACCCGTGACCTTGACCATCGGAATCTGATACTTGTCGGCCACGTCGGCAATGCGGCGCAGTTCGCTCGCATTCGTCACACCGCCCTTCATCTGCGGGACGACGGAGAACGTGTTGTCCTTCTGGATGTTGGCGTGCACACGTTCGTTGACGAAGCGGCTTTGCGGATCGTCCACCGCTTCCTTCGGCCACGTGCTGAGCATGTAGTAGTTCAGCGCCGGACGGCACGTTGCGCAGCCGTTGGGGGTGCGCCATTCGAGGAAGTCGAAGGCGGCGCGATGCGTCGTCAGGCGATGCTCACGCACTGCGCGACGCACATCCGCGTGCGAAAGGTCAGTGCAGCCGCACACGGCCTTTTCTTTCGGCGCGGCGTCGTAGGTCGAGCCGAGCGTGCTCATCAGAATCTGTTCACACAGCCCCGCGCACGAGCCGCAGGAGCTGGCGGCCTTGGTGTGCTTCTTCACTTCGTCAAGCGTGAAGAGGCCCTTCTCGGTGATGGCCTTGACGATGGTGCCCTTGCAAACGCCGTTGCAGCCGCAGACCTCGTCGGTATCCGCCATGGCCGACGCGCGGTTCTGCCCTTGCGTGCCGACGTCGCCCACGCTCGACTCGCCGAACATGATGCGCTCGCGCAACTCGCCCAGCGTGCGCCCTTCGCGCAGCAGCTTGAAGTACCACGCGCCGTCGGCCGTGTCGCCATACAGACAGGCACCGACGAGCTTGTCGTCGCGAATCACGAGCTTCTTGTAGACGCCGCTCGCCGGGTCCGACAGCACGATTTCCTCCGTGCCTTCGCCGCCCAGAAAGTCGCCTGCCGAGAACAGATCGATGCCCGTGACCTTGAGCTTGGTGGAGAGCACCGAGCCGCGATAGCTGCCTATGCCCATCAACGCCAGGTGATTCGCGCAGACCTTGGCCTGCTCGAACAACGGCGCGACGAGACCGTACGCCACGCCGCGATGGCTCACGCACTCGCCCACGGCGTAGATGCGCGGATCGTAGGTTTGCAGCGTGTCCGACACCACAATGCCGCGTGCGCAGTGCAAACCGGCCGCTTCGGCCAGCGTGGTATTCGGACGGATGCCTGCGGCCATCACGACGAGATCTGCCGCGATTTCTTCGCCGTTGCTGAATTTCACGGCGCGCACGCAGCGGTTGTCGTCGCCGAGAATCTCCGACGTCTGATGCGACAAGCGGAACACAAGGCCGCGCGCTTCGAGCGACTGTTGCAGCAGCTTGCCCGCCGTGCTGTCGAGCTGACGCTCCAGCAGCGTGTCGGCCAGATGCACGACCGTGACGTCCATGCCGCGCAGTTTCAGGCCGTTGGCCGCTTCGAGCCCGAGCAGTCCACCGCCGATCACCACAGCGTGGCGCTTCACCTTGGCCGTCGCGATCATGATTTCGGTGTCGCGGATGTCGCGATAGCTGATCACGCCATCGAGATCCTTGCCCGGCACCGGCAGAATGAACGGGCTGGAACCGGTCGCGATGAGCAGACGGTCGTACGGCGCTTCAGTGCCGTCGGCACAGCGCACCACGCGGCGCCGACGGTCGATCTGCGTGACTTCCTTTCCCAGATGCAGCGTGATGCCCTTCTGCGCATACCAGTCGAGCGGATTGAGCACGATGTCCTGGAACGCCTGTTCCCCCGCGAGCACCGGCGAGAGCAGGATACGGTTGTAGTTCGGATGAGGCTCGGCGCCGAACACGGTGATGTCGTATTGGTTCGGTGCAATCTCAAGCAGCTCTTCGAGCGTGCGGATGCCGGCCATGCCGTTGCCGATGACGACGAGACGAGGTTTGCGCATGCTGTCTTCTCCTGTTGCGCCTGCAGCGCCCGAAAAACAAAACGGCGTCCATCCGTGCCGAAGCACAGAGGGACGCCGTTGTCCTGTGGGTACGTCGCAGGCTATCCCGCCCGACGTCGCACCTGAATTCTTTGCCGGCGACGCCTTTGCCGCTGGCCTTAACGCTAACGCAACAAGCGTGCCAGCACATGAGATATCGCCCGCAGGGCGTTGCCGCGCAATGAGAGAATCAGAAGTTGTCTATGGGAAACGTCCGAAAGTGACGTTGAAAACCGTCAAATCTGCTGCACCGCACCAGTGCATAACGCGAAGCCATCGCCCCGCGCGCACCAACTTGATGCCTGCATGCGGTGCGTCAATGGGCTTCGTTCGGTTTAGCACCTGACGATTTGTGTCCGCTGACTTGCGCGCCAGCGTCGTGCGGCAGGCGCATGCCGTCGATCATTGCGAGTAACGCAATCACCGCCATGACGACGAACGTCCAGCGGAAACTCGCGGTGCTGAACGGCGCCACCCCCGCCACTTCCGTGAACTTGAGGATGAGCGCACCGAGCGCGATGCCCATGCCCGTCATCATCTGCTGGAGCGCAGAGGACAGTGTCGCTGCCCCGCTCATGTCATCGGGTGGCACGTCTGCGAATGCCATCGTGGCAAGCGTGGTGAACTGCATCGACCGGCAGATGCCGCCGAACAGGAGCACGAGCGCGACGATCCAGAACGGCGTCGTCGACGACAGTGCCGCGCACGTCAGAAAGCCGATCACGACGAGCACACCGTTGCCCAGCAGCACACGACGGAAGCCGAAGCGCTTAAGAATCGGCGTCGTTGCGGGCTTGATGCCCAGATTGCCCGCGAAGAGTGCGAGCATCAGCAGGCCGGACGTCACCGCGCTCAGACCGAACGCCAGTTGGAACATCAGCGGCAGCAGAAACGGTGCGCTGCCGATCGTCATGCGAAAAAGCGAACCGCCCCACACCGTCACGGCGAACGTCTGCACGCGCATGGCCGCCAGATTGATGAGCGGGTGAGGCGTGTGCAGGAAGTGCCGGATCGACCAGCCCATCGAGAGCAATCCGATCGCGAGGCAACCGATCACCATCGGCCAGTCGGCGGGCGTGCGGCTCGCCAACTCGACGCCGAACATCAGCAGGCTCGCGCCGACGCCGCTCATCACAAAGCCCGGCAGATCGAACGGCTTGCGCTCGCCCGGCGAGGGGCCGACCAGCCACAATGCGCCCGCGAACGCCGCGAGGCCCAGCGGCACGTTGATCAGAAAGATCCAATGCCAGCTCCACGTAGACGAGATGAAACCGCCGAGCGCGGGACCGAGTACGGGCGCAGCAAGGCCCGGCCACGTGATCGTTGCGATGGCGCGCACCAGTTCCGGCTTGGGCGTATTGCGCAGCACGACGAGTCGCCCGACCGGCACCATCATCGCTCCGGCCAGCCCCTGAAGCACCCGGCAGGCGGTGAACATGCCGAGGCTCGTGCTCATCGCGCAGAGCACGGACGCCAGCGTGAAAAGCGCGATGGCAGCGGGGAATACGCGACGCGGCCCGAGCCGGTCCGCCAGCCAGCCGCTCGCCGGGATGAACGCTGCGAGTGCGACCAGATAAGCCGACAACCCGATGGACAGTTGCGACGGCGCGACGCCGAAGTCCGTCGCCATGGCGGGCAACGACGTGGTGATGATGGTGGCGTCGAGGTTCTCCATGAAGAACGTCGACGCCACCAGAAAGGGCAGCGCGCGTCGGCTCACTCAATCCTCTTGCATCAACGCGCGGCCAATGATGAGTTGCTGAATCTGTGTGGTGCCTTCATACAGACGCAGCAGACGCACGTCGCGATAGAAGCGCTCGACCTTGTATTCGTTGATGTAGCCCGCCCCGCCGTGGACCTGCACGCCGCGATCGGCCACGCGTCCGACCATCTCCGTGCAGAACAGCTTGGCGCACGACGCCCGCGTGCTGACGTCGGCGTCGCGCTTGCCTACGGGCTTGGCGTCGTATCGCACTGCGCAGTCCTGCACCATCGACCACCCGGCATAGAGTTCGGCCTGACTGTCGGCGAGCATCGCCTGCACTAACTGGAAGTCGCCGATGCGCTCACCGAACTGCTTGCGTTCGCGCGCATAGGCCACGGACTCGTCGAGAATGCGTTGCGCCATGCCGCAGGCGAGCGCCGCCACGTGCAGACGCCCCCGGTCGAGCACTTTCATGGCCGTCTTGAAGCCCTTGCCCGCCTCGCCGCCAATGATGTTCGACGCCGGGACTCGCGCGCCTTGCAGCACGACGTCGCAGGTCTTCGTGCCGCGCTGGCCCATCTTCTTGTCCGGCTTGCCCAGCGACAGGCCGGGCGTATCGGCCGGGACGATGAACGCCGAAATGCCACCGGCACCGTCGCCGCCGGTACGCGCCATCAGCGTGAATGCCCCGGCGCGCGGCGCGTTGGTGATGAAACGCTTCACGCCGTCGAGCACATAGACGTCGCCATCGCGCACAGCACGGGTCTTGAGCGCGGCCGCGTCCGATCCCACATCCGGCTCCGTCAGCGCGAACGACATGATCAGTTCGCCGCTCGCCACGCGCGGCAACAAATCGCGCTTCTGCGCGTCGGTGCCATCCATCAGAATGCCCTGCGAGCCGATGCCGACGTTCGTACCGAACACCGACCGGAAAGCCAGCGACGTCTGCCCGAATTCATAGGCCACACGCACTTCCTGCACCATCGACAGACCGATCCCGCCGAACTCCTCGGGAATCGACAGCCCGAACAGTCCCATCTCCTTCATCTCGTCGACGAGGGCGGCGGGCACTTCGTCGTGCTCCTCGACGTCGTTCTCGGCGGGCACGAGCCGCTCGCGGATAAAGCGTTGGACCGCAGCGAGCAACAGCTCGAACGATTCGCTATCCAGTCCCTTGGATGTCATTGGGCGTCCCTTGAAATATGTCGTAACACTTGGCAGAGGGCGCGAAGCCCGCGCGCCGGATGCCGCTATCTTACCCGCCGGAATCCCGGAAAGGCACGCCACATCGGCCTTGGCGACGTTTGGCGATGAACACCCCGACAAGGCTTCCCACGATTCCCACGGATTTCGCAACAGCCTATTAGCTAGCATCCTAATTATTAGTTAACATATAATCTTTCGCCATGACCTCCCTAGAATCGCTCCGCTTTGCCTTCACCAGCCATCTGCTGCTGGCGGGCAAGCAATGGCGGCAGTTATCGCAGGGCGCGATCGTCGAATACGGCATTTCCGCGGCGAGCGCAGGCCCCTTGTTGTTCATCCGCCGCCTTGGCCAGGGTGTGCGTCAGGTCGAGCTGGCCGAATACGTCGGGCTCGAAGGCGCGTCGCTCGTGCGTCTGCTCGATCAGTTGTGCGCGGCCGGTCTGGTCGTGCGCGAAGTGGATGCCAGCGACCGTCGCGCCAATGCGCTGCGACTCACCGAAGCGGGTGAAACGCTCGCCGAAAAGCTCGAAGTCGAACTCAGCCAGTTGCGTGCCAAGGTGTTCGCGAACATCCCCCGGGAAGATTTCGATGCCGTGCTGCGGGTGTTCGAGACGCTCAACCGCGCGGCGGATCCGGACGGCTCCATCCTCGCGATGGAACTCCCCAAGAAGTAGTCAAAGACGTCGATCGTGCTCACCTGGCCTTCCTCCCGCGACTGGATTTTCTCGATCAAGGCGTTTGTCGCCTCGATGCTGGCGCTTTACATCGCGCTCGCGCTCGGGCTGCCGCGTCCCTACTGGGCGATGGCCACCGTCTACATCGTCTCGCACCCGCTTACAGGCGCAACCCGCTCCAAGGCGTTGTACCGCGTGCTCGGCACGCTGCTGGGCGCAGCGGCGTCCATTGCGTTCGTGCCCGCGCTCGTCAACACGCCCGAATTGCTGATGGCCGCCGTCGGTCTCTGGACCGGCACGCTGCTTTACATCTCCTTACTCCATCGCTCGCCTCGCAGTTACGTGTTCTTGCTGGCGTCGTACACGCTGCCGCTCATCGCCCTGCCCGCCGTGAACACTCCGTCGGGCATTTTCGACATTGCCATCGCACGTTCGGAAGAGATCATTCTCGGCATCGTCTGTGCCAGCGTCGTGGGCGCGGTGATTCTGCCCACGAGCGTGGCGAAGGTGCTGCACGACCGCTCGACTCGCTGGCTCACCGACGCCGCGCGCTGGACCACCGATATGCTCTCGGCCGACCCCGAAGGCAAGGCCACGCGCCACATGAGCCGTCACCGCATGGCGGCCGACATTCTGGCGCTCGATCAGTTGATCAGCCAACTGTCGTATGACGCCGATACATCGGAGCGCGTGCGTGACGCGCAGGAACTGCGCGGGCGCATGACGATGATGATGCCGGTGCTCTCGACCGTGGCGTCGCTGGTGCAGACGTTACGTTTGCATCCGAACGGTTCCCCCGAAGCGCTCGAAGCCAAGATGGCGGAAATCGTGGCGTGGCTGCGCCGGGGCGCACCGTCGCCCGCGCCTGCGCATCTGCTCAAGCCGCCACAATCGGCCGGTGAAGCGTCGGACTGGTACGGCGCGCTCGTGTCCGCGACGGAAGACCGTCTGCGCTCGCTCGTGCAGTTGTGGCAGGACTGCGCTTCGCTGCAACGCCGCTTCGGCCTGCATGAAGACGCCCCCGAATGGACGCCCGCCTTCCCCCACTGGGAACTGGGTGGCGCGCGTCACTACGATCACGGCCTGCTGCTGTTCTCGACGATCTCGGCGGCACTCTGCACGTTCCTGATGGGCATGGCGTGGATCTACACGGGCTGGAACGACGGTGCGGCCGGCGTCTCGCTCGGCGCGGTGGCCTGCTGCTTCTTCGCGGCGATGGACGAGCCCGCACCGTTCATCCGCTCGTTCTTCTGGGCGACGGCCGTGTGCGTGGTGTTCGCCGCCGTGTATGTGTTCTTCATCCTGACAAACGCCCATGACTTCGGTCTGCTCGTTGCGCTCTTTGCCGTGCCGTTCGTGTTGCTCGGGACACTGATCCCGCAGCCGCGCTTCACAATGGTGGCAATGCTCGTAGCGGTGAACACGGCGACCTTCGTGGGGATTCAGGGCGGATACAACGCCGACTTCCAGAGCTTCCTGAACAACAATATCGCCGGTCTGGCCGGGGTGCTGTTCGCACTGTTGTGGACCTTGCAGACGCGTCCGTTCGGCACGCGCGTCGCCATGCGTCGGCTGATTCATTCGAGCTGGCGCGACATCGCAAAGAACGCGATGGGCCGCTCGGTGAGCGAACACAACCGGCTGCGTGCACGTTTGCTCGACCGACTCGGCCAGTTGGTGCCGCGTCTGGCGGCGAGCGAAAGCGAAACGTCGAGCGACGGTTTTACCGAAGTGCGCGTCGAACTCTCCGCGCTCGCCCTGCAACGCGAGTTGCCGAATCTGAATCCATCGCAGCGCAATGCCGTCGAGGCCGCGCTCTGCGACGTGGCGCGCTTCTACCAGTCTCGACTCGATGCACAGGTGAGCCAGCCCGACACCACGCTGCGAGACAAACTGCTGGGCGCCGTGCGCTCGCTGGTGGCCCATAGCGATCAAGCCTCGCGCAGTGCGCGCGCCTCGCTCATGGACATCCACGTCGCACTCTTCCCGCCTGCGTCCCCTACCCCCGCTTCGACCCGGAGTGCCCAATGAGCGGCGAGATCGACATCTACGGTGTATTCGTGCCGACGCTGCTGGCCCTGATGGTCGTGGCGTTCGTGCTGACAGGCGCGCTGCGCTTCGTGCTCGCGCGCATCGGCTTTTACAAACTCGTCTGGCACCGCTCCTTATTCAACCTCGCTGTGTACATCATCGCGCTGGGCGGCATCGTCGCCGTTGCGCACGCCTGCCAACCATGAAACTGAAACTTCGCTCTCTCGGCCCCGTCGTTCTGACGCTCGCGGTCTCCTGCGTGGCGGTCTACGTGCTGCTGCATCTCTGGGACTACTACACCGTCGCCCCGTGGACGCGCGATGGCCGTATTCGCGCCGACATCGTGCAGGTCGCCCCCGACGTCTCCGGCCTGATTACCGACGTCGAGGTCAAGGACAACCAGCCGGTGCACCGCGGCGATCTGCTGTTCGTGATCGACCGCGATCGCTACACGCTCGCGTTGCAGCAAGCCGAAGCGACCGCCGCCGCACAGCGCGCCACGCTTGCGCAGGCCCGTCGCGAGAACGCACGCAATCATCAGTTGACGGAAGTGGTGGCCAAGGAAGTCGTCGAAGCCGGTCAGGCCAAGGTCGAATCCGGTGAAGCGGCCGTGGCTCAGGCCGACGCTGCGGTGCGTCTTGCGAAGCTCAATCTGGAACGCACCCGCGTGCTTGCGCCCGCCGACGGCTATCTGAACGACCGTCTGCCGCGCGTGGGTGACTACGTGACGACGGGCCGTCCGGTCCTCTCGATGGTCGATGCGGGCTCGCTGCATGTCGAAGGCTATTTCGAAGAAACCAAGATGCGCGGCATCCATATCGGCGACAAGGTGGAAATTCGCCTGATGGGCGAGCATCACGTGCTGCATGGGCATGTGCAGAGCATCGTCGCCGGCATCGAGGATCGCGACCGCACCAGCGGCGCGTCGATGCTGCCGAACATCAACCCCACATTCAATTGGGTCCGTCTCGCGCAGCGCATTCCGGTGCGCATCGCGCTCGACGACGTACCCGCCGACATGCGTCTCGTCGCCGGTCGCACCGCCACGGTGACGGTCGTCGAAGGTCAGGACAAAGCAGACCCGCCGAAGCACGCGGCGCAGCCCGATGGCGCAGCACCGACGGCGATGGCCGCCGCCACGCGAAGCGACGCATCGGCAGGAGTGCGCAAGTGAGCGCGACAAGAACGACGAGAGCGGCCTTGAAGACCACTCGGCCCCGCCTCCTTCTTCTGAGCGCCGTGGCCGTCGCCGCTGCGCTTGCCTCAGGCTGTACGACGGTCGGTCCGGACTATCACCTTCCCGAGAATTCGGTCATGCGCTCGTCCGAGGCAAACGGCGCGATCGCGAATGTCTCGAAGCCAGGCGCAGTCTCCATCGAAGCGGTGCCGGACGACTGGTGGCAGTTGTACGACGATCCGAAGCTCGACGCGCTCGTGAAAGAAGCGCTCGCCGCCAATACGAACGTCCGCGTTGCGCTGGCCAACGTGCAACGCGCTGTCGCGCTGTATCACGAAGTGGAGTCCGAAAATCTCCCGCAAGGCGGTGTGCAGGCCGAAGCGGCCCGCGCACAGATTTCGGGCGAAAGTCTGCTCAAGGAAGAAAAGCTGCCGGTGGTGAACATTGCTGTCGCCACACTCGGCATCTCGTATCAGATCGACTTCTTCGGCAAGCTTGCCCGTGCGGACGAAGCCGCGCTCGCCGCCGCCGAAGCGAGTCAGGCAGCGCTCGATGTCGCGCGCGTGAGCGTGGCGGCGGAGACCGTGCGCGCGTACGTGCAGAGCTGCGCGGCCAATCACGAGTACGACATTGCCAACGAGCAACTGAAGTTGCAGGAACGCAGCGTCGCGATCACCCGCAAGCTGGTGGACGCCGGGCGCGATCAGCCGACCGATCTGCTGCGCGCACAGGCGCAAGCCGACACGTTGCGTGCCGGGCTGCCGCATTATCTGGCGCAGAACGAGGCCGCCAACTACCGGCTGGCCGTAATGCTCGGCAAGGTGCCGGGCACGCTCGACGCGAGTCTCACGCAATGCCGTCGGATTCCGCAGCTCACGCAGGCGCTGCCCGTCGGCGACGGCACGGCGCTGCTCAAGCGCCGCCCGGACGTGCGTCAGGCAGAGCGCGAACTGGCATCGGCCACGGCGAAGATCGGCGTGGCGACGGCGGACCTTTATCCGACGATTCGCTTCGGCGCATCGATTGGCGCGAACGGCGTGCTGGAACACTTCGGTCAGGGACGCACCGAACAATGGACCGTCGGTCCGATGATCTCGTGGTCGCTGCCGACCAACGGCGTGCGTTCGCACATCAAGGGCATGGAAGCTGGCGCGAACGCCGCCCTCGCGCATTTTGATGGTGTAGTGCTCAAGGCGATTCAGGAAACGCGGACGTCGCTCTCGGCGTACACCCACGAATTGCAACGCGACGATGCGCTGCGCGACGCACGCGACAAATCCCGTGCCGCCGCGCAACAGAACCACAAGCTCTATCAGGCGGGCCGCGCGCCGTACCTCACGAGCCTCGACGCCGAGCGCACGCACGCGAGCGCCGAAGCAGCACTCGCCGCCTCAGAAACGCAGGTCGCCATGGATCAGGTCAATCTGTTTCTGGCGCTGGGCGGCGGATGGCAATCGAGCGTCGCTCGCGACAAGGCCGCCATGGCCGACGCTCATTCGTCCGAAACATCCACGCATTGAAACGAGGTCGCTGGCGCGTATTTCACGATACGCTGCCGGACCTCCAGAAACACACAAGCCCCGTCGGGACCGAGGTCCTCTGGCGGGGCTGTGGCAAGTGACGCGCTAGGGCGTCGTCAGGAAGATTCGCGCGGCGCGGGCGGGACTCGTTAGCGTCGTCGATGCGATCGAACGAATCAGGCGGGCCGTCGGCGAATCGGGTACGGCTTCAGAGCTTCAGTGCATCTCGGGACTGACTGTCCCCCTTCCACACATCAAAACTTCAGTTGACTGCCGGGGCTTGCGGGGCAGCGCTGTGTTGTGCCGCTTCGATTTCGGCAGTGCGCTTTTGCAACTGGACCGATTGCTCGAAGGTGTACGGGAAGTTGAATTCCGTCACCGGCGACAAACCGAGTTCACGTGCAGCTTGCAGTTCGGCACGCACATGCTCACGGGTCACACCGGTCGATTGATCGGCAGCGAAAGCCGAGCCAGCGGCTACGGTCAGGCTGACCAGCGCAATGGCGCTCAGCAGGTTCTTTTTCATGGAAAACTCCTTTTATCGTTCGTATGACGTTCAAAGTGACGAAAACCGCTAACCAATCAGTTTTCGCCATGAGTAAATTATAGTTTTCCCTAGGAATTGAACTAGCCTCAAAGCGACAACACACCGTTTCGGAAAAGGTGTGAAATCGGCTGAATTTCAGGGGGGAATGTCTCGAAAATGGCGGGAATATGTCGCGCAATGGGCAAAGGCGACAAATGTGAAATCACGCAGATCTCTCGAAAATCGCGCGATTCTCACTCAATGAAAGTCGGGCGGCAGAAAGGATGAAAAATCCGACCGTTTGCGAACGGAAATCGCAAAGCAACGCGGTTTCGTGAGCCCCCCGGAAAAGGCGCTCACTAATCTCGTTTGAAAAGACGCAACTGCGGGAGTAACTGCGGAGATAACTTCAGGGGGAAATCAGACCGGTGCTGATCGCGGCAGCAATCGCCTGATGCCGGTTGACCGCGCCAAGTTTGCGCTTGGCATTATTGATGTGAAACGTGACGGTGTGCTCGGAGATCTTCAGGATCAATCCGATTTCCCAAGCCGTCTTCCCACGCGCGGCCCACAGCAGACTTTCGATCTCGCGCGGGCTGAGCTTGCCGGTGCAGCGGCTGGCCACCCACTGCATATCGAGTTGCTGAATCGCCTGATGGAAATACAACGCCGTCAGATAGATCTCACCGACCATGCGCGCTTCGAGTTCAGCCGATTCTTCCGGCGACTTCGCGGTCGCCGCGCTGAAGATCGCCCGCTCGCCCGCAGCACCATAGATAGGGATCGATACGCCGCTGCCCAGACCATGCGCTCTCGCGTCGGCAAAGATCGGATGCGGCCGCTTTTGCATGAGAAACGTGCGCCAGAGAATCGGCAGCGGCGACAGATTCGCGGCCACCAGCACCGGATCGACTTCGGCATATCCCGCGCTCTGATAGCGCTCGATCCAGGCAGGCGGAAATGTCGTGAAGATGTGGCGGCTCGGCATGCCTTGCGCAGAGATGATCTTATCTTCCATCTGGAATGCGGCGGCTTCTCGCTCGCGACGCGGCAACAACGGAGCGTAAAACAGCGCGTCGTATTCCAGCGTTTGCGTCAGCTTCTGAAACTCGGCGTCCAGCGCCTCGACCGAGCGGGCTCCCAGCAGCCCCTCATATCGATAAAGGTTGTGATGCATTGCGAGTTACACGTTCTCAATAATTGCCGGTTTGGATGCCGTTATTCGCGCATTGTAGTCCGAGCCTTGTGTTTTGCGGGGAGTAATTTTGCCCAATAAAACAACGACTCCTTTTCACGTGGAGTGCGAATCATTTTCTCATTGAATTTCACAACACGCTGCCCAGCCCCTCCAATGCCGACAAGACTTTTCGCAATCCCGGCGTGAGCGGTTTATCCTGCCTCACGACAATCGCCAACGTTCTCGTTAATTCCGGTGTGAGTGCCGATATACGCAATCCGCGTCGATGATGAACGGCATTCACCGACATTTTCGGCACGATGCTGTAACCGAGTCCTGCCGCCACCATCTCCTTGATGGCTTCAATGCTACCCAGCGCCATGACCGGACGCACGCGTAACCCGGCTTGTAGAAACCATTCGTCGATAAGCAGGCGGGTGCTGCTGCCGGATTCGAACGCGACCATGGGGGCGGCGGCCAGCGTGTGCGGCGTGACTTCGTCGCCCCACGTGTTGTCGTTCGCCGGCGCGATGGCGACGAACTCGTCGCGCAATACCGGCGTGACGTGCAGGCTTCGCCCCGCAGCGGGCAACGTCACGAGGCCGATATCGAGCCGGTTTTCCGTGACGGCCGCGACGACGTCGTCGGTGTTGCCCGTGCTCACCCGGATGTCCAGTTGCGGATAACGTTTGCGCATCGCGCGCAGCATGGGCGGCAGCAGGTGAATGCAGGCCGTCGCCCCCGTACCGATGGCCACTTCACCAGCGACGCCACGCGCGTGGCTCGACACGGCCTGCATCGCTTCTTCGACAGCGGCATCGATGCGGCGCGCGTGTTCGAGCAGCGTCAGCCCAGCCGATGTCGGCTTGAGCCGCTTGCCCACCCGGTCGATGAGGCGCACGTTCAGGCGGTGCTCCAGTTGACGCACCTGAAGGCTGACGGCCGGTTGAGACAGGTCGAGACGCACTGCCGCCGCCGAGAAACTCCCGGCGTCGACGACTTCGGCGAAGGTATGCAGTTGATCCAGATTCAGGCGTCGCATCTCAAAGTTTTCCTTATGAACTGGATAAGATGCCAAGACTTTACCAAGAGATGGCGCGAGCGCACCATGCAGAGCGTGAAGTACCCAGGGGCGTCCGAGCGCTCCAAAGCCTCGTCGACGTTTCGCGATGACGCCTGAACCCGGCCTTTCCCCCATATCGTCATGCCCCTCGTTCTCCGGCTCGGCCTCGCACAACTCATCAACTGGGGCGTGAGTTTCTATCTGCCCGGTGCCTTTGCATGGCGCATCGCGCGCGACACCGGCTGGGCGCAGACGTGGGTCTTCGCCGGTCCGTCACTCGCCATGCTGGTGATGGCCGCCGTGTCGCCGCTCTCGGGCCGCTGGCTCGAACGCATGGGGGGACGCCGCGTGATGTGCCTCGGCACCCTGATTTGCGCCGCGGGATGTGCCACGCTGGCTATGAGCACCACGCTCGTGCAGTTCTACGCGGCGTGGTGTTTGCTCGGCGTGGGCATGCGTCTGTCGTTGTACGACGCCGCTTTCGCCACACTTGCCGCCCTCTACGGCCCAAGCGCCCGTCGGCCGATGACACAGATCACACTGATCGGTGGCCTCGCCACGACCGTCTTCTGGCCGGTGGGCAACTGGCTTGGGGGCACGTGGGGATGGCGACCGGGGGTGCTCGTGTATGGCGCGTTCGGCCTGCTGGCGTGGGCCTTGCTGCGCAGCCTGCCGCCAACGCCCCCGCGCGCACCGGCCACCGACGGGAGCAGCAAGACACGCGCCCCGCTGCCGTGGCGGCCCGCCCTGCTCTACGGCGCGATCATGGCGCTGGTGTCGATCCTGTCGTCTGGGTTGGCGGCACACCTTACGTCGCTGTTGAGCGTGCGAGGGCTGCCGGTCGGGCTCGCCGCACTCTGGGGCTTGGGTCAGGTGTGTGCGCGAACGCTGGAGTGGCTTCAGCCGCGTCAGTCGAGCGCGGTGAATCTCAACGTCGTGGTCGGCTGCGGACTGCCGCTGTGCTTCGCGCTGGGATTGGCGGGGATGTCGTCCGTCATCGCCGCCGGGGTCTTCATCTTCTTCTACGGCGCGCTGAACGGACTGGCAACGCTGCTACGCGCCAGCCTCCCGCTCGAACTGTTCTCGCACGAAGCCTTCGCGCGGGCACTCGGCACGTTGCTCACCCCCGCCTTCGCGGTCTCGGCTGTCGCCCCCTGGGGCTACTCGGTCGCCCGCGCACACTGGGGCGACGCGGCCATCCTCTGGCTGTCGCTAATCATCGGCCTGCTGATCGCAGTGGCTGCGCTATCGCTGCGGCGTCTGGGGCAGACAGCGCCTGCTCCACAAATGTCCGAAGAAACTCGATCCATGTCTTGACCTTCGCGTCGAGGTACAGCCGCGACGCGTAGACCGCGTAGACGTTCGTCCCCTGCAACTCGTACTCGGGCAGCACTCGCACCAGCGAACCGCTGCGCAGCGCCGAGAGCGCCGAGAGCAACGGCACCGGCCCCACGCCGCAGCCGCTGATGAGCGCCGCCGCCAGCGAGTCGGCCGTGTTCACGCGTAGCCGCCCCGAGGGCACTGGCAACTTCACGCCGCCGTCCGGGCCTTCGAAAAGCCAGTGATCGACGGAGTAATGCGGCGCATTGAGGCGGACCTGCGTGTGCTGCGCCAGTTCGTCCAGCGAGCGCGGTGCGCCATGCTCGGCGAGATACTGGGGCGCGGCGCACAGCACCGACGCCATCCGGCAAATCCGTGCCGACACCAGCCCTGAGTCGGGCAACTGCGCCGTGGCGAGTCGTAGCGACACGTCGATGTTCTCCTCCAGCAGATCGGGCACGCGCGACGACAGCAGCAAGTCGGCCTCGACCTCCGGGTACTGCTCAAGGAAGCGCGCCAGCGCGGGCACCACGAACACCTGCCCGAAGCTGGCCGGCGCATGCAGACGCAGCGTGCCGCTGGGCGCGGCGCTCGCTGCCCCGGCTTCGGCCTCCGAGACGTCGACCAGCGCGATGATGTCGCGGCAACGCTCAAGGTAGCGCTTGCCTGCGTCAGTCAGGGCAAGCTTGCGTGTCGTGCGATGCAGCAGCCGCGTGCGCAGGTGCGCTTCGAGTTCGGAGATGGCCTTGGACACTTGAGGCGTGGTCATGTCGAGCGCGCGCGCCGCGCCTGCAAAGCTCGCAACGTCGGCCACGCGCACGAAGATCCGCATGTTCTTTAAGGTGTTCATGGAGGGCGATGATATCGCGGGACGGCGGTAGTACAGACGATTAAGCCACTGCGAGGACAAAGGCGTGCCCGCCGAGATAACCGCAAGTCATATGCACGTGCAGCGATATTCGTTGGGATCGGTGGTCGCACGGGGTATCCTAGCGGCCCGATCAGACGTATCTGAGCGCACTGATTGCACTTTTGCCGACGAGACTATTCGCATGACCGATATCACCACCCGCCAAGCCGATCATCCTATCGACCCGCAGTTCGTGGCCCGCTGGTCGCCGCGCGCGTTCAAGGACGAAACGATTCCCGAAGCCACCCTGCTGTCGTTCTTCGAAGCCGCCCGCTGGGCACCGTCGGCCTACAACGCGCAACCCTGGCGCTTCGTCTTCGCTCGTCGTGGCACGCCGCATTGGGACCAGTTCGTCGGCTTCCTCAACGAGTTCAACCAGACGTGGGCCAAGAACGCCGCCGCCATCGTCCTCGTGATCTCGAAGTCGACGCTCACGCCTCCGGGCAGCGACAAGGAAGTCCCGGCCCCGACCCACAGCTTCGACGCCGGCGCGGCGTGGGGCTACCTGGCGCTGCAAGCCTCGCTCTCGGGCTGGGCGACGCACGGTCTGGCCGGTATCGAACACGACAAGATCCGCAACGAACTCGATCTGTCGCCGAAGTACAAGATCGAAGCGGCCATCGCCATCGGCCGTCCGGGCGGCGACGTGAACGCACTGCCCGAAGGCCTGCGCGCCCGTGAAGTGCCGAGCCCGCGCGAGCCGATCGCCAAGATCGCTTCGGAAGGTCGCTTCGCGTTCTGAGGCACCCTCGCCTGTCGTCGCCACGTGGCTGACGGCTACGCATAAAAAAAACCCCGCCGGATCGCAAGACCCGGCGGGGTTAATGAGATGGTCACCCCCACCCTACACGCGGGTAACGCGGTAGGGTGTTTTCATTTTGGAGGGCCATCATG
>NZ_CABPSP010000025.1 GCF_902459765.1 Pandoraea anapnoica
ACAGGCAACTCAGAAACACCGCTGAGCGCCTGCATTAACTTAAACCAACCGGCCTCCTCGGAAGCCGGGGCGATTCAATCCCCGCTCATAGACACGCCCCCTTCGGCATCGAATAGTTGATTATTATTAACTACAAAACATAAATTACTGTTTTGACGCCTAACAAAAAACTTAAACCCATCACTTAGCAATAAAAAGTCACATCAAACGTGAGACTCCTGCTTAAACCCATCACTCTCGGGAGTCATCGCGTTGGCTCGACTTCAGCCCCTCGGCGATTCCGCATGTAGCGCTCAGTAGTGGCAATGTTTGTGTGCCCAAGTTGCTTCTGCGCTGCGCGAATATCGCCAACATCATCAGCCTTGTCCGTACCAGCTTTCGCTCGTAGGTCACGGAACTGGTACTTTTTAGGATTGGCCAACCCCGCTTGCCCGCGCGCCTCAACAAACATTGATTGGATCGACTTCAGGCCAATACGCTGCCCTCGCTCATTCACAACAAGATAAAGACTTCGTGGATTATGGCCGATCTTTTGCTTAGATATCCGATCAAGCGTGACTTTTAGTTGCCCTGTTATTCGAATCCGAACCTTGGCATTTGTCTTTCCCTGCTGGATTATCAAGCACCCGTCCGAAATATCACACTCGCTCATCTTTAGAACGTCCGACGGGCGTTGCCCGGTCAGATATGCCAAGTCCATCGCGTCGCGTAACGGCTGTCGAGCGTGTAGGTGGATGAGGCGATACTCATCGTCCTCTATGTAGACGTCTCGCGGACGCTCCTTGTAGCCCTTAATGCCCGCGCAAGGATTCGGCTGATCCGTGTACCCCCACTCTCGAGCCTTGTTCCAGATGTGCGAAAACAGAGCCTTCTCCCGGTTCGCTCGTACCTGACCTTCCGTGCCTTTAGCCTCTTTACCGCTGGCTCGAATCGCGTCTACCGTGCTTCGCACCCGCCAATCCAGATACTGGCGAACATTGATCGGTTTGATCTCATTCAACGGGGCTGGCGGGTCATCAAAGAACGCATAGAGCTTCGCCAGCATGGCTCGGTCAACTTCGCGAGTTTTGAGCGCTTTCGTCGGTAGAACCTCCCTCTCGTATCTCTCAGCGACATAGCGGAACGTAATCAGCTTCCGATGAAGTGGTTTTGCATCCGCTTCAAACTCTGTCCATTTCCGTACCGCTTGCACGAAATCCGGGCCGAGAGGTATTTCACGTCGAGGCTTACCGCCAGCGTCGTAGTAGTAGAACACCCGTCCGCTTCTCTGCGTTCTCGCCCGCATTCCCTTCGGTAAGTTCAGATTCACGCTTGGCTTACGCCCCATGCCTTTCCCCCAGCACACGAGGCACCCATTTGGGGCTGATGACCTCACCACCAGCACCCCGCCCCTCAATAGCAACTCGCGCCACGATTGGTCTTCCGCCTGCGTTCAGAAAGAACGGAATACCCATGCGCCGAAGCATCTCCGCTTGCTTCGTTTTGATTTGCCTTCCGGTCAAGTACTGCACCTCTTCCCTAGTTAAGAATGTCTCCATCATCGATCCTCCAGCGACGTCAGTTTGTGACGCCAGCGCACACGATTGACCTAATCTCATCGCGCACATCGGGCACCCCCACTTAACTCTTTAAGAACATTTTCAACCGCCCATCAGCTGCTCACTCCCCTCTCGAACGACTTACTTGATATGTAGCCGTCTTTGCATCGAACATCTGTACCCGTGTCACGTCGCTAAGTGTTACGGATATAAATTTAGGGCGCGCTTCGCGCGCCGCCTCCGTCCTCGGCCCTGCGGGCGGTGGCGGCGCACGAAGCGCCGAACTCAACGCCATCCGCTCCACTTCGCCATTCAGGACCGCAAAACCGTGTCCAGTGAAAGTAGGCTCATCCAACGGCAACGCTCCGGCTAATGCCCGTGGCAGCACCCGCTGCTCGGTCGCGCGGGTCGCGCTGGGCCGCGCGTCAACGGCCGCGACGTTGCAGACACACCCACACTCAACCGCGGCTCCGGCAACGGCGGCGACACTCCCGACGCTAGGCGCCCGAAGTTGCCATCGGCACTTCACGCATGGTTCGCCGCAAGGTCGGTATGCGCTCAGATACATGCGAAGGCACGGCAGACGTCTTTGGCAATTTCGAGAAACACAACTTTCGAGCCGGTTTAGTGACAACTGATAGAGCATCGCAATCTCCTACCGCAGTCACAGCTACTCAGCATTGACGACGCGTAATTTGATGGTGGAGCGAATGAGACAAACGTGACAAAGGCACTCACTCGAACGCATGGAATACGTCAGACTTGCTTGTGCGAGTGCCAGCTCGAAACCGTCAGGCGTGCACGAGTTGCGTATGAAGGCGACGCTACAATGCGCAACACCGCTTCAGTTTCCATTGACGAAGCGAAGGCGAATTCCACGAGGCATTCGCCTTTAGTTGTTTGCTGGCAATGGTTCAGAACATTCACACAGACAGTGGTGTGATTCCGCGCCTGGCACATGTGTTAGCACTGGCCACGTCCTACAGCAGCTCCGTCCAAGTGCAAGGTTCTTTCGAACTTCGTGGCGTCGTGAGGATGTGCCCCACGCAACGAGGACAGTGGCTCCGCGCATCCGTGATCAGCGACACCTAACCGAGCCACCAACGCCTATAAATTAGGCTTGTCTAAATTGTGGGTTTCCATGCTTGATAGGTATTTAGGGAAATTCCGATATGCGTGAGCGTATTTGCGAGCTCATTGAGCATGTCACCAACGCAGATCGATGCTGGCGCGATATGGAGGACTTCACGGGAATTCCATCGAAGCGATGGCAGAACGTCTCCCGAGGCCTTCAACGTCCAACGTCCGAGATGATCGAGGCGATAGGCCAAGTGTGGCCCCAGTTCGCGTTCTGGCTAGTGACAGGGCGCACCGATGAATCTAGCGGGCATATCTCGCCCGCAACGGTGCGCGCGGCTCAGAACTCTGGAAAGATGAGGAAGGCAGGGTAACCGCGCCAAAGCGCTATCCACGTGCGCGCACGTTCGGACGCATTAGAGGAGACAACGATGCTCCCCTCATCGCGACGGCGTATGCCATCGAATCAATGCACTCTCCCCCTGACGCTCGTTGCTCTGAACTCACATCGGCCAGCCGCCGCAGCGCGCACCCAAAAAATAAATGAAGAAGCGCGCGCCTTCCTGCACGTATGGCCACAGCGACCATTCAGCGGGCTCAACTTGGCGCCTGCGTGGGCGCACCTGAGAAGCTCAGATCGTCATCCAATCGTTGAGTCACGTTGAGAACTTCATCGGCGAGGTCTCCCATTTGCTCGAAGTATGCGTTCGCAAATTCTTGCGGAATGGACTCGGCACTCTCCTGATTTGCGGCGACCATGCAGAGTGCGACAAGGCGTTCAGACAGGCTATGAAGTTGATCGAGGGAGTCGCGAACTGCGGGGGAAGTAGATACGAGGAATGTCATGCAATGCCTTCATGCGAACCGTTTCAATCCTGCCCCTCGCGGAACGAGAGGGGGTGGGCAGGCACTGGACTGGGGTAGCAAACCGCTGGTTTCCCGAATACACGGCACACACGAAGGTGTCCCAGTACAGGCCCGCCCGTTGAAAACGAACGCATGAGTCGGCGCACACGAAATCCGCAGGTTGTGCGGCCGTGTGCCCGGGTCTAACCAATCGGGTTGCTACGCCCGGTCACGTTTGGGACGTGACGGTTAGAGAATATTGGGCCGAGACGCGCATGACAACGACTAAGGGGCAGGACTGTACCGCACCGAGCTCTATTCGGACTCATCCCTCGAAAACTCTTGGGAAGAGTCTGACGAAATGGTTCGCAAGCTTTGCCAGGCAGCAATTTCCCTGGAAATTTCCGGCCCTCCCATTCGGCTCGGCAAGTTGGACATACGCGACTTGATGCCAATGCCCGGCCAGCTTCACGCCATGAACGCTCGGCCCCCTCCATTTGCAGATACGTTGCCTGTGATACACTTGCAAAAATGAGCATCGCCATATTGATTTATTCATACAAATCAAGAAATTACAGCATCAACCGCAGCAAGAGGAGAGCACCATGAACTTGAAGGACAAACTGACATCGTCGCTTCGCAAGCGTAGGTCGGACGTCTTCTTGCGTGCCGACTTCGCAGGGCTGGGAAGCGAAGCCCAACTCAGCCGCGCGCTGCGAGACCTCGTTGACGCCGGGGAAATTGTCAAGCTTGGGGTAGGCGTGTATGCCAAAGCCAAACCCAGCGCGCTGTCCGGCAAACCAATCCCCGTGCGCCCGGTCGAAGTGCTCGCACCGCAGGTCTTCAAGCGGCTCGGTGTTAAGACATATCCGAGCCGGTTAGTCGCGGCCTACAACGCTGGCGCCACTACACAGTTGCCCGCGAACGTTGTCATCAACACCGGTAACCGCCGAATTGCTCGCAAACTTGGGTTCGGTCGGCAATTTATTCAGTATGAGAATAATTTCGAAAGCGCAACTTGAACTAATCGACGCATTAGTCGCTGAAGAAGACCTCGGCGGTATCTCAGCAGCGATCTTAGAGAAGGACATTCACGTCACCGACACGCTGCGCGCTCTGGCTTCGCTGGAGCATAAGAACACTCGGTTGGCGTTCTGCGGCGGCACTAGCCTTTCGAAGGCACATCGCCTAATTCACCGGATGTCCGAAGACATCGACCTGAAGGTCGTGCTCTCGCCAGACACTGCACTTTCTCAAAATCAACTAAAAACGCATCTTTCAGCGCTGAAGAAGGGAGTGGCTGACTGCTTACGAAGGTTAGGTTTTGCAGAAATCGCAGATGAGGCAACTGCGCGAAACGCGAACAGGTACTTCGCCAGCGGTTGGTTATACCAGGAGCAGTACGCCACCAATACCAGCCTGCGTCCGCACCTAAAACTTGAATTTACGACTCGAACGCCGTATTTCGCAACGTCCGAGCAGCCCCTCGGATATCTCGCCTATCAGTTGGCGAACAGAGACGCATCGGAGTTCACGATGTCGTGCGTGGCTATCGAAGAGACGCTAGCGGAAAAGGTACTTTCATTCCTCCGTCGATTTGCCGAGCATCGCGCTGGCAAGAGGAACGATTGGGACGACGCATTAGTCCGCCACATCTATGATGTGTGGTGCATCGTCAAAGAAGATCCAGCCGTGGTTCACCGAGCGGCCGAGCACTTCAATGATCTAGTTGCGTTCGATCAAGGCGAGTTCACGCGTCACAAAGAGTTTTGCGAAGATCCCGCCACGTGCATGAGCGTCGCGTTGGAGACCATTGGCAACGACAAACAGACTGCCGAAGAATACGCGACGAAGCTCATCCCTCTGATCTATGGGAACGATAAACCGACCTTCGTCGAGGCGTTTGCCGTATTCAAAGACATCGCGCAGAAGCTACTCAACACGGTACCGCGTGTACACGCTTGAGGCGACACCGCATCTTTCGTGTGCGTCGACAAAACTGAGGGGACTTCGGTCCCCTTTTTCACGTCCGGCACTCTTAGAAAAAGACGTCGCGACCGCCCCTCAGACCGCAACAAACCCTGCTCCGCAACGCTTTCCCCACTTCCAATAACCATGCGGGTTTCCGGCCGATCACGTCCCGCTCGTCTCGAAGCAGAATCCAACCTAACCCACGGTTTCACAACGATTTCCCAGCCAGACTTGAAAACCGGCGAAGGGGTAACCCTTCCGTGAGTTCGAATCTCACCGCCTCCGCCAATTTGCTTGTATTGCGGCTCAACCAACACAAGCGTGTGTCACGCCGGCGCGCTCCGCAAAACCATCGGCTCACTTGGTCGTGACTAATGCAAGGTTCTTTCGAACGCCGTGACGTCATGAGAATATGCCCCGCACATCGAGGACAGTACCTCGTCAAATACGTGATCAGCGGTGACGACTAGAGCCGCAAACTCCTGTAAATTGGCCCCATCCAAATCGGAGGGTTCCATGCCTGAAAGATGTCCAAGGAGATTCCGACATGCGTAAGCGTATTTGCGAGCTCATCGAGCATGTCACCAATGCAGACCGATGTTGGCGTGATATGGAAGACCTCACGGGAATTCCGTCGAAGCGATGGCAGAACGTCTCCCGAGGCCTTCAACGCCCGACGTCTGAGATGATCGAGGCGATTGGCCATGTGTGGCCTCAGTTCGCGTTCTGGTTGGTGACAGGACGCACCGACGCAGCTAGCGGACATACCTCCCCCGCAGCGACGCACGTGGCTCAGGACGCCTGAAAGATGAGGATGGCGGGGCAACCGCGCCAATGTGCAATCCACATATGCACGCGTCCGGGACGCTTTGGCGGAGGCAACGATGCTCCTCTCATTGCGACACCTTGCGCGCTCTGGCTTCGGTGCACTGCCCCACTCCCCGCGTGTCGTCATCGGGAAAGTGGCCGGGCCGCCCCTTGCGCGGCAGTCCTTCGCCGCTGTACTGCGCGGGACAAAGCGCGTCACCGCGTCGCCATTCACCACACGTTCGACGTCTTCGCGCTGCGCCCAACTCGACCACGCGCCCCTCGGCAATCCATCGCGACTACCCGCCGTCGGGCACGTGCGCATTCGTGAATCCATACGTTCGCAGCATCCACCAGTGGCGTGAGAAATCCCAATCCTGGTCTGGCACTTTACTCGGCATCCAAAGCAGCCGTCATCTCGTCGATGCGCTCAGCCGCCATGGAATGCGCGCCACGGGGCACTCGAATCAATGCCGTCGCGCCGGGACGCGTGGTCACCGACATGATGCTTGCGTTCGGCGTCGCAGACACGTCGGGCGTTGCCGCTGCGCTGCCATTGCGTCGGATGGGCCGACCGGAAGAAGTCGCTGAAGCAGTGATCTGGCTGGCCTCGGATGAAGCTTCCTATATCGTCTGCCACGTTCTGGCTGCCGATGGTGGATTTCTGGCTTCTTAGAAAAACGCGCACGAGTGCTCGGTTGAGAGGATTCTCAGCCTGCTCCGAATCGCATCGCACTGACTTTTTTATCGTCATGTCCCCGCCCAAAAGGGCGAGAACGCCCGGATACACCACAAGTTCGAAGTGCACGCCCGAGTAAGAAGTGAAGAGGAAGCAAGACGCCAACACGAAAACAATAAGAGCTAGCTAGTTTGGCATCCTTGCGCGACATGTTTGCAACGTGACATTCGTGGAATACACACGAATTGCCCCCCCTCTCCTCCTATCTTTCGACCATATCGACCGGCGAGAGAAGTCAATAAGCTCCATCCTGTCGATCACCAACTTCAGCGAGCCTCACGCGTGCCGGGGTGATCTATTTGATTAGGGTGAAGAGCCATGTCACAGCAACACCTGGACAGCCTGCGGGCGATCGTCGGCGAAACGCACGTGCTGTGCGGCACCGATGCATTGCCATTCGAGCGCGACTATCGTGGCGTTTATTTCGGCAAGGCGCTAGGTGTGGTACGCCCTGCCAACACCCTAGAAGTCAGTTCGGTCATGGCCTATTGCCACACGAACAATCTCCCCGTCGTACCGCAAGGCGGGAACACGTCGCTGCTCGGGGGAAGCGTCCCCGACGGCATGGGGACGTCCATCGTCCTTTCGCTAGCACGACTCAACCGGGTCCGTGCGCTAGACACAGTCAATGCCACAATGACCGTCGATGCTGGCGTAACGCTTAATCAGGCGCGCGCCACTGCGGAGCAAGCGGGGGTGCTGTTCCCGCTTCGTATCGGCTCGGAAGGGAGTTGTCAGATCGGCGGGAATCTATCGACCAACGCGGGGGGAACGGCCGTCGTTCGTTACGGCAACATGCGTGATCTCGTTTTAGGACTGGAAGTCGTTCTGCCAGACGGGCGAATCTGGAACGGTTTGCGTGGTCTGCGCAAGGACAATGCCGGATACGATCTGAAGCATTTGTTCATCGGAACCGAAGGGACGCTCGGCGTCATCACCGCCGCGGTCCTGAAACTGTTCCCCGTGGCACGCTCGGTGTCCTGCGCATTTCTCGGCCTGCAGACGCCCGAGGATGCACTGGCTGTCTTCAGTATGTTGCGTCGACATCTCGGTACCGATGTGACAGCGTTCGAACTGATCTCGTCCGACGCGATGACACTCGTGCTGTCCCACCTGACAAATCGATCCTCACCGCTGGCCGATACCCACCCCTGGTACGTGCTGGTCGAAACATCGTCGAATGCCGACCAGACCGATGCAGAAGCCCAGTTGCTCGCAGCCCTGTCCGACGCGATGGACCTTGGCCATGTGACCGACGCCGCGATGGCTGCGAACGCTCGTCAAGCCGCAGAGTTCTGGCTGATCCGGGAGGAAATCTCCGATGCCCAAACGAAAGCGAGAGGTAGTGTGCGCTGCGACATTTCCGTGCCATTGTCGTCAATTCCCGAGTTCATTCGCGAGACCACAATCAAAGTGCGATCTATCGCACCGGAAGCGCGCATGATTGTCTACGGGCATATCGGCGACGGAAACGTGCATTTCAATCCGTTGCGTCCGAACCATACGTCAGCAGACACGTTCGTCGCCACCCACGGCAATCACATCGCAAGCGTCATCGATCATGCGGCGAGCGCGCTGGACGGTTCGATCTCGGCCGAGCACGGTATCGGTGTTGCCAAACGCGACGCGCTTGGATCTGTTCGCAGCCGCGAGGAACTTGAAATTTCCTGGGCGATCAAGCGGGCGCTGGACCCTTTCAACCTTCTGAACCCTGGCAAGGTGCTGCCCACTTTGTCAAAGTGATCCAGGCGAGGCGCCCTGCGTGCCAACCTGGCCCATTTCACTCAAATCCTGCGATTCTCTCTGAAAAAATCTGTCGCAGAAATTCTCTGACTAGGAGCGATGATGAAGCTGACCGACTTTAAAGCACTCACTTTCGATTGTTACGGAACGTTGATCGACTGGGAAACCGGCATCTACAACGGATTGCTCCCCCTGATCGAAAAGGCCGGCAAAGCCGGTGCGTCGCGAGACGAGATTCTGGAAATCTATGCCCGCCATGAGGCCGACCAGGAGCTCCGCACGCCGGCACTTGCCTACTCCACGCTGCTGGGCGTGGTGTATCGACGCCTCGCCAACGAATGGAACATGGGTGTCACAGACGAAGAAGCCAACATTTTCGGCGCGTCCGTTCCCGATTGGCCCGCCTTCCCTGATTCGGTCGATGCATTGAAATATCTGAAGCAGCATTTCAAGCTTGTGATCCTGTCGAACGTCGACCGTTTGTCTTTCCGCGGCAGCAATACACGTCTTGCCGTCGAATTCGATGCGATCTACACAGCTCAGGATATCGGCTCGTACAAGCCGAGCCCGCGCAACTTTGAATACATGCTGGGACGTCTGGAGGCCGATTTCCGGATTGGCAAGCAGGACGTGCTGCATACGGCTCAGAGCCTGTTCCACGACCATGCCCCGGCCAACGGCTTTGCGCTTGCGTCGGCATGGATTGACCGCCGTCATGCGGATTCCGGCTGGGGCGCCACGATGGCTCCGCCCGGAACGCCCAGGTACGATTTCCGCTTCGAGAGCATGGCTGCTCTGGCAGACGCCCACAAAGCGGAGCTGGCTCGCTAACTTGTTTCATCGGAGGGGTCTCGTCTGTTCAGACGTCAATCCAGAGGCCCCTCCCCCTCCTTTTCCCTTTCGCTCGCGTCACGCGGCGGGCATGCCACGCCTGCCGACATAAACGTAGGACGGTACAGTTCAACATGATCCCCCTGAAAGATCCCTCGCTGTTCCGGCAGCATGCATACGTCAACGGCCAGTGGTTGCCATCGCAATCGGGAGAGACGTTGCCGGTCAACAACCCGGCGACGGAACGTCCCATCGGTACGGTGCCCAACTGCGATGCAAACGACACACGCACGGCTATCGACGCCGCATCCCGTGCATTGCCCGCCTGGAGCGCATTGACCGCCCATGAGCGCGCTGCCAAGCTCCGCGCGTGGCACGACGCGATGATCGCGAACGCCGACGACCTTGCCATGCTCATGACGCTTGAGCAAGGCAAACCGCTTGCCGAATCGAAGGGCGAGATTCTGTACGGCGCCTCATTCGTGCAGTGGTTCGCCGAAGAGGGCATTCGTGCTTATGGCGAGACCATTCCGGCGCAGCAACCCGGACGGCGGATCATCGTGCGCAAGATGCCGGTGGGTGTCTGCTCCGCCATCACGCCGTGGAACTTCCCCAATGCGATGATCACGCGTAAGCTCGCGCCTGCACTGGCGGCTGGCTGTACGGTCATCGTGAAACCGTCGGAACTCACGCCGTACTCGGCACTCGCGCTAGCCGTACTGGCCGAACGAGTCGGCATCCCGGCCGGCGTCATCAATATCGTGACAGGTTTGCCGCAGGGCATTGGCGGCGAGCTGACCGCCAACCCCACGGTGCGCAAACTGACATTTACCGGATCGACTCAGGTCGGCAAGCTGCTACTGCGCCAGTGCGCCGACACGGTCAAGCGTGTGAGCATGGAACTGGGCGGAAACGCTCCCGTGATCGTGTTCGACGATGCCGATCTGGACAAAGCGGTGACGGGCGTAATGCAGAGCAAGTTTCGCAACAGCGGCCAAACGTGCGTCTGTGCCAATCGGATCTATGTGCAATCCGGGATTTACGACGCATTCCTCGAACGACTCAACCAAGCAGTCACTCAACTTCGCGTGGGACGCGGAACCGATGACGGCGTGACCATTGGGCCGCTGATCAATCAGGCAGCCGTCAAGAAGGTGTTTTCGCACATCGACGACGCTGTAGCCAAAGGGGCAACCGTCGCCGTCGGCGGCCATTCGTCCGCACTGGGCGAGCAGTACGTCGAGCCCACTATCCTGAGCAACGCGACGGACGACATGCGAATCGCAGCCGAGGAGACCTTCGGTCCCGTAGCCGCGCTGTTCAAATTCTCGAGTGAGTGTGAAGTCATCGAGCGAGCAAACAATACGCCGTATGGACTGGCGGGCTATCTGTTCTCGCGAGATCTGGCACGCATCTTCCGCGTCGGTGAAGCGTTGGAGTACGGCATGGTCGGGATCAACACCGGTGTCATCTCTTCCGCAGTTGCCCCCTTCGGCGGCGTCAAGGAATCCGGATTGGGGCGAGAAGGGTCACACCACGGCATCGATGAGTTTCTGGAAACGCAGACATTGCACTTGGATATCGCGTAGGGAAAGGGCGCCTCGGCGCCCTTCTTTTCATCCAACACCTCGCGCTGCCCGGCTCATCGCTCCGTCATGATTTTGTATAACGCGACCGCCACCTGAATCTCGAACCGGCACTCCTGCGACTCCAACGTCGTGCCCAACATCGATTCGATGCGCTCCACTCGGTAACGCAGCGTGCTGATATGCACACTGAGACGGCGAGCCGTATTCGCAAGCTGAAACCCTTCAGCGCAAAGCGCTTCCACCGTCTCCATGAGCGCCTCGCCCTTCTTGTCGGCTAATAGCGGCCCAAGGCGGCTTTCCACGAACAAGGCTCGCGCACCGGCATCTCCCATCAGGGCTCTCGGAAACATCACCTCGTGGAAATGATGCACTTTTCCGGGCTTCAGCAACGGGAGCAGAGACTGGACGTCCTCGCCCCCCTTCGCCATGCCGATCACGCCGGTGTGCTCCCGACTCACGGCCAGCGCGGCCCCGCGGCTGCCAAGCACGCGCCATAGCGGTTCCGGCTCCAGATGCGAGGCGAGGAAGAACGTGATCTGATTTAACGAGACCAACACGAGCGCCGACTGTTCGACACCCTCCAGATACTTGCGGAGTCTATCGACCCATCGCTCCCGGCGTAGAAAACCTTCACGGGACAGCGGAAGAGGTTCATCGAGAAGCACCAGACACACCCGATAACTACCCGTTGGATCCCACCCGCTGAGCCGCGCACGCTCAAGTGCCGAGGGCGTCTCTTCGAACTTTCCTTCCAGCAGCGTTCCAACTAACGCGTACCCCAACCGCTCTTCCTGCAAATGCAGCGCGTGCATGTGGGCGAGGTGCAATGCACCGATGATCGAAGCGTGCTCGGTCGCACGAATATCGAGCTCACCCAGCGCTTCGTCTCCCTCGTCGACGAAAACAATCGCCGCGATCTCGCCACGAATGCGGATCGGGCAACCCAAGCGTCTGGGCACGTCGACTTCCGGCTGGGGGTCAATGAGAATCGGACTGACGCTGTCCTGAATCCGGCGCAGGATGATGCGATTGTGGAGCAATCGCATATAGTTTCGCTCCCGCTCTCCGACATCCACTGCCGCGCTCCTGGCTTCGCTGGTTCCCAGGGTCAGCCCGTCGGGATCCACGAAATTGACCGACCTGTTCAAGAGTCCGCCAAGGGAAACAGCGAGATCGCTTAGCGTATTGGCGGTCAGCGCTGCATGCGTGAGTGCCCGATGAATTTCATCGGATCGCTGGATCAGTTCGCCCTGATCTCGAATAATGCTCGCATGTATCTCCTCCGTGATCGTACGGAAAGGGACGTCCCAGTCGATTTCCAGCAACGGCAGTCCGACTTGGTTGGCTTCTTCAATCGAGGCGTTCGGGAAGTGCGCGAGAAATTTCGGAACCGCCAGTACGACACCGGCCAGTCCGCGCTCTGCTAGCGAGCGGATCAATGCGCGCTGAGACGGGTCGTCCTCGGGCCAGTTGTAGCCGGTGGAAAGGAGTAGCTGCCCGCGCTCCACCCATGCCGCAATATCGGGATGGTCCACGATATGCACCCAAGTGATTTCAGTGCCAATGCCGCCCTCGCCGGCAACGACTCTGGCGTTGCGCAGGACAGTGTCCTCAAGTGCCATCGAGATGTTCATAGTGTTTCTCCAACACGATGACAAACGGGTCGATTCGCGCGATGCCACGCGAATCGAAATACTCATACGTCCAGAATCGCATGTGCGAAGGAGCACATGTCGATGAATCGGGCGTCCGGCACGGCGACGGCCCGGGGCACGGCGCCATACCCCGGGCGCCCCTGACGCCGATCGATCCAGACAGTCTGCAACCCTACTGCCTGCGCGGGAACATGGTCGTGAAAAAGACTCTGTGCGACGTGAAGGATCTCGCTACGAGGCGTTTGCATTCGCCCCAACGCCACATGGAAATTGTTAAGGGAAGGCTTGTAGCTACGCGTTTGCTGGGCCGTTACAACGTAATCGAACTCAACCCCGAGATGCTTGTTGGACAACGCGAAGAACTCGTCGTCGCCGTTCGTAATGATGGCCAGACGGAAGCGACGTTGCAACGCCAGGAGCGCATCCCGAGAGTCCGGAAAAGGTGGCCAGTCACCTACCGAATGTGAAAATTTCTCGAGTTCATGTTCATCAGGCACAAACCCGAGATCTTTGGCAATACGGTTGAGTGCCTCCTCGAGTATTTCCCGGTAAGTCAGGTACGGCCCGGCTTCCAATGCCGACTCATGCCACGCGTATTTCTCGAGCAGTGCGTCACTGGCGAGCGCATGCCCGTGAGCCCTCAGTATTGGATCAAGTGCGTCGACAATCCCGGTTTCCCAGTCGATCAATGTGCCATACATATCGATCGTCAAAACAGTTTTGTCGGAAAATCGCCTTGCAATATCGCTTGTCATGATTCGCCTTGACTGGCAGTCGCGGGCCGGGATTCCTCAAGCGTTCCGGGCTTTCGCAATGGCGGCGTCGAGAATACCGATGGCATCCCGGGCATCTTCGTGCGAGGTGGTGAGCGGCGCAAGCAGGCGCACATTATTGCGGTGCACGCCACACTTGATCACCAGCAAACCAGACTCGCGACACCCGTCGATCACGCGCTGTGCGAACACCGCGTCGGGTTGCATCGGATCGCCCTGTTTGACAAATTCGAGCGCAAGCATGGCCCCCACACCCCGGATAGTACCAATCTCCGAGTGCTTGTCCGCAAGCGTTTCGAGTCCGTCGCGCAAAACCTCCGCGAGTCCACGAGATTGCGCCAACAACCCTTCGTTTTCGAACAAATCCAATACGGCAAGCGCCGCGGCACATGCGAGCGCATTGCCTGCGTATGTGCCGCCGAGACCGCCCGGCTCGGGCGAATCCATCATCTCGGCTCTGCCCACCACCCCGGAAATCGGGAACCCGCCGGCCAAACTCTTGGCCACCGTCACGAGATCGGGTTGGATACCGGCTTGCTGAAACGCGAACAACTCGCCCGTGCGGCCGAATCCAGTCTGAATTTCGTCCGCGATCAGGACAATGCCGTGCCTGGACGTCAGACTGCGCAGCTTTTGCAGAAACTCGTCACCCGCGGGAAGGAACCCTCCGTCACCCTGCACCAACTCCAAAATGACCGCAGCAACACGATCCGGTGCGATCTGGGTTGCAAAGATGTCTTCGATGGCCTGAATAGCGTCGTCGGCTGAGAACCCGCGATACGGGTCCGGATACGGCGTGTGGTAAACGTCGCCAGCAAACGGACCGAAATTCTGCTTGTAAGGGGTGCTCATCCCGGTCAAAGACATGCCAAGAAGCGTGCGGCCGTGAAATCCACCGCGGAACGCAATAACGCCAGGTGCGTTGCGATAGGAGCGAGCAATCTTCACCGCGTTCTCGACCGCTTCGGCGCCCGTGGTGAAAAACACACTCTTGTATGGTTCGCCATTCCCGATCAGCTTATTCAGGCGTTCCGCGAGTTCGATATACACGTCGTATCCAGCCACCTGAAACGCTGCGTGGGTCACACGGTCGAGCTGCGCCTTGACCGCAGCCACGATCTTCGGATGATTGTGACCAACGTTCATGACGCCGATGCCGCCCACAAAATCCAGGTAACGACGACCGTTCACGTCCCAGACATACGAGCCTGCGGCCCGCTCGACGAAAAGGGGGTGCGCCGTCGCAACGCCTCGTGCGACATGTTGAGCGCGTGCAGAAACAAGCGCGTCGTGTTTGCTGGTGTTCGACATGGTTATCCTCGGTCCGATGCTCGGTGGCCTGACTGGCCGGATACGCTCACGATGAGCTTCCGAGGCATATTAGGTCTCCGGGCACAAGCCGCTCTACCTACAACAGATAGGAATTTCCCCCGCCAATCTTCTACATCGAACAACGCAAAGACTACCCACTTGCCGAGCGTCGCCAACGTCATTCGTCTTTCGCGATCCGACGAACGTCCAGTCCACGTCGCGACATTCCGTGCCGCCACTGGAAAACCCTGAAAAATCCTATTTCCGCTGCGACTCGGAGCGAAAGGCTTCCGGCATAACGTAGATAGGAATGCACTTATTGGCGCTATTGAATGGAAGTCAGCTCGCAAACAGGGCAACACCGGAGGAGCCGCTCTCTTGGCTTCCCCGCCGTTCAATTCACCAAATGGGTATTCGCAATGGAGATCACAGCGACAACTGTGCCGAGCACCGCAGACGAGGCAAAACGCCGTCGTCGAGCCATCACGGCGACGATTCTGGGTAATGGGTTCGAGTGGTTTGACTTCATGGTCTATGGATTCTTCGCCATCACCATCGGTCAGCTTTTTTTTCCAACCGGCGATGATCTGACATCGCTCCTGCTGTCGGTCGCCACGTTTGGCGTCGGCTTCGTGGTACGCCCCTTCGGTGGCATTCTGATCGGTATGTATTCCGATCGCGCAGGGCGAAAAGCAGCGCTTTCACTGACGATTCTCCTGATGGCTGGGGGCACCGCGCTTATCGGACTGGCCCCGACCTACGAACAGATCGGCATCGCCGCGCCAATCCTCATCATCCTCGCGCGTTTGATGCAGGGGTTCTCCGCCGGTGGCGAGATGGGCAGCGCCACCGCGTTTCTCACCGAACATGCGCCGAATGACAAGAAAGGCTATTACTCGAGCTGGATTCAAAGCAGCATCGGTTTTGCCGTCGTGCTGGGCGCGCTCGCGGGCACTTTGCTCACGCTTTACCTGACGCCGGAGGCCATGAAATCGTGGGGATGGCGCGTGCCCTTCCTGCTTGGCATTCTGATCGGACCCATTGGCTTTTATATCCGTCGCGGTGTCGATGAGACGCCCGCGTTTCTTGCCAATCAAGGCAAGGTCAAGAAGCCGCTTTCCGAAGTCCTCACCACGCTGCCGCGGGAGACATTGACTACGTTTTCGATGGTGATTCTCTGGACGGTCTGTATCTACGTGCTGCTGTTTTACATGCCGACGTACGCCGTCAAAACGCTCAAAATGCCGCAGTCCATGTCGTTCATTGCCGGCGTGATCGGCGGGCTCATCATCACAGTCCTGTCTCCGTTTGTCGGCGCATGGTCCGACCGAATTGGTCGCAAGAAGCTTCTCGCATGTAGCTCCGGCGGCATTCTGCTGATCGCATATCCGATGTTCGCGCTGATCGTTTCCCACCCGACACAGATGAATCTGGTCATCTTCCAGGCCGTGTTCGGCGTTTTGATCGCGGGGTACACCGGCCCAATCCTCGCCGCATTCTCGGAGATCTTCCCCTCGCGCGTACTTTCGACCGGGCTTTCTGTCGCCTACAACATCGCGGTCATGACATTCGGCGGATTTGCATCGCTGATTCTCACATGGCTGATCGCAACGACCGGCAGCGCAATGGCGCCTGCCATCTACGTTATCGCCGCCGCTGCGGTCAGCTTCCTTGGCGTCACGCTCGGATTTCGCGATCGCAACTGAATTTCCATGCTCCCCAATAACAGCAAGACCACCGGAGGTATCTTGATGAAATTTCGTCTCTCGTTAATCAGCGTCGGCGTCGCACTTGCATCGCTCAGCACGGCATCTGCGTTTGCGCAAGTTCAGGAAATCAAGCTGGGTTTTGCCGGTCCCCTGACCGGCGCTCAGGCGCAGTACGGCAAGGACATGCAAAATGGCATCGTGCTCGCCATCGAAGATTTCAACGGTACCCATCCCAAGATCGGTGGCAAGGACGTGAAGTTCGCGCTCGAGTCGGACGACGATCAGGCAGACCCCCGCGCCGGTTCTCTGGTCGCTCAGCGGCTGGTCGACAACGGCATCAAAGGTATGCTCGGGCACTTCAACTCCGGCACCAGCATCCCGGCGTCCGCCGTTTATAACCGTGCGGGCATACCGCAAATCGCGATGGCCACCGCGCCGGAATATACGCGGCAAGGTTTCAAGACGACGTTCCGCATGATGACTTCCGACACCCAACAAGGCAGTGTGGTAGGTGCATACGTCGTGAAAAAACTCGGGGCGAAGCGCATTGCCATCGTGGACGATCGCACCGCTTATGGGCAAGGACTAGCCGATGAATTCGAGAAAGCCGCCAAAACGGCAGGCGGCAACGTGATACGCCGCGAGTTCACCAGCGACAAGGCTGTTGACTTTAAGGCGGTGCTGACCAATCTCAAACGCCTCAATCCGGACGTAGTTTTCTACGGCGGTGCAGAGGCGCAATCCGCGCCGATGGTTCAGCAAATGCGCGAACTGGGCATGCAGTCTGTGCTGGTGTCTGGAGAAATGTCCAAGACAGACAATTTCATTCGTCTTGCTGGCAAAGCATCCGAGGGGACGATTTGCTCACTGGCGGGTTTGCCTCTCGAACAAATGCCCGGTGGCCCCGCGTACAGCCAGCGCTATCAGAAGCGTTTTAGTAGCCCGGTGCAGACGTACTCGCCTTACGCCTACGACGGCGCAATGGCCATGATGAAGGCAATGGTGCAGGCAGGCTCATCGGAGCCCGCAAAGTACTTGCCCGCGCTTGCAGCCTCATCATTTACCGGGGTAACGTCTCAGCGCATCGGCTACGACGCTCACGGCGATCTCAAGGAGGGCGGCATCACGATGTACAAGGTGGTCGGCGGTAAGTGGCAACCGCAGGAGAGCATCGCGGGCAAGTAGCGCACGTTCGCCGAGCCAAACCAACGGATCTCGGCGGCTGTCCCGTGTAACCATGAAAATGGCCCCGACTTCGGGGCCATTTCTCTTTATCAACTGATGGTTAAGCAGTGTCGCCAACAGCTCGATTCACTCTCACTCCCCGACTCATTCCCCGAGGTAGGCGGCACGCACCTTAGGATCGTCAAGCATATCCTTCGCGTCACCGGTCATGGTGACCAACCCGCTGTCCATCACGTAGCCACGGTGTGCCGCTTGCAGCGCCAGACGCGCGTTCTGCTCCACGAGCAGCACCGTCA
>NZ_CABPSP010000026.1 GCF_902459765.1 Pandoraea anapnoica
TATCCCGGTCTCACCAAGGCAATTTCTGCCACCACGATGGCCTTTGAGACGTTGACGATGGCCGTGGGCGCGATGGGAGCATTTCGCATGATCACGGGGGGCGGCTCTGCGGTAGCGGCGGGCGTCGCTGGAGAGGCGGCAAGCGTTGTCGGTGGCGTTAGCAAAGCGGGCGTCGCGACCGAGGCTGTCTCAATGGGTGCGAAGGCCATGAAGGGCGCCAAGCTCTTCGGCAAACTGGCCGCGCCGCTGCAGATTGCCACGACTGCCTACGAGGCGTGGAACGTCGCCCATGACGACACGAAAACCGCTGCACAAAAGCACGCTGCCTACGTTGGCGTTGCTGGTAAGGCCATCGGTGGTGTCGCTGGTGCTATGGCAGGCGGCGCGGCTGGTGGTGCTGCTGGCGCGGCCATCGGCTCAGTGGTTCCCGTTGTCGGTACGGCCATCGGCGGCGCAGTTGGAATGGCTGCTGGAGCCGTGGGCGGTTACTTCGGCAGCGGCTGGGGCGAGAAGCTGGGCAAGATGATCGGCGATGCCCTTTTCGCGGAGAAGAAAACCGAGAAGGCCGCCGCACCACAACCAATCGTCATCAATCTCGATGGTCACCAGATCGCCCAAGCGGTGAACAAGGTGAACCAGCAAATGGCGGAGCGTCACTGATATGGCCTGGTCAGAGAATCTATTCGACGCCTCGTTTCGTGGCGTGCCCTTCGAGTGTTTGCGCGCCGACGATACGCTGGATCGTTCGGTGTCTCGCTACAAGTATCCGAACGTCGACGGCGAGGATATTGAAGACTTGGGCCAAAAGGCCCGCGAAGTGTCAATGACGGCGGTACTCTTCGGCGACGACTACGAAACGCAGATGCGGCAGTTGCTCAACGCGCTGGCCACCAAGGGGCCCGCCGAGTTGATTCACCCGATCTTCGGCTCGATGCCGGACATGCAGTTCTTGGGCGGCCACGTCTCTCACGACGCAGAGAACCGGGACTCCTGCCGAATCGACATGAAGTTCGCGGCGTCCAAGCCCGGCAACTTGCTCTACACGGGCGAGGATCCCCCGCAGAAGGCTGATGCCACTGCGCAACTGGCCAACGACGCACAGTCCGCTGCCAGCGGCATTTTTGGAATGGCCGTCGATGCCCTGAAGGCGGCAAAGGCTGGGATGCAACGTTTGAACGCGTTTCGCGACAACATGCTCGACACAGTCTCGCCGCTGCGCTCGTTGGTCATCGGGTTCAAGACGGTCGGTCTGGACTATTTGGCGTTTCCCAGCGCGTTCGCATCGGACATGATCGGCCTGACCAGCGGCATGAACCTCATGCATGCTTTCTCTGATGGGCTTGAAATGTCGGACTGGAATGCCCTGGGAAAGCAGTCGAAATCGGTTGTGTCGATTCCCGCCGCTGCGGCCAAGGGCGAGACCGTGGTCATTCCGGGAACGCCCAATGCCAATGTGGTGACCGATACGCCGTTTGATCCGACTGCGCCTTACTCACCACCGCAACCGAGCGCTGTTGTGGCCGACCCGAGCGACGTGCAACTGGTGACGATGCTGACCTCGGTGATCGTGGCGTCGCAAACGACCCAAGTGGCCTCCGACGTGTTGGCGAATCAGGCGGACACGCCGACGCTCACACCTGACCAGATCGAACAGATTGCGGACGACACCCGTGGTCAGATTCAGGACGCGATTGACCTGGCGACCACCAGCATGACGGTTGAGCAATATCGACCCATCGTTGAGCCGCTCAAGGACGCAGCCCTGTCGCTGCAGCAATTGACGGTCTCGGTGATGGATGCGATGCCGCCGATCATCACCCGCACGGTTCCCATGGATACCAATCTGACGCTTCTGGCGTTCGATTGGTATGGCGACGCGCAGCGCTCGGCCGAGCTGCTGCGCCTGAATCCAGCGCTCAAGAATCCCAATTTCATTACCCGAGGGGAGGTGCTCCGTGGCTTCGCACGATGAGACGGTAACGGTGATGGTCGGTGGCAAGTCGCACAGCCAGTGGACTGCGTATTCCATCGATTCCGATTTGCTGATTCCTGCCGATGCGTGGGATGTCCGGCTAACAAAGCCTGCGGGCAAGATGCCGGACAACATTCAGCGTGGTGCGTCCGTTCAAGTCAAGGTTGGTGGCGAGACGGTGCTTAGCGGCTTTGTCGATCGCGTGAAGCGGCGAACCGGCAAAGACGGCAAATCGCTCGCGATCAGCGGGCGAGATATGGCGAGCGTTCTGCGTGACTGCTCGGCACCGATATTCACCGCCAAACAGGTCACGCTGGCGGAGGTTGCTGCGACGATCGTCAAGCCGCTTGGCATCACCAAAATTCGTATTCAGAGCGCAACCTCGCCGACACAGTGGGACAAGATCAGCGTCGAACCGGGGGAGTCCGCCTGGGACGCGCTTGTGCACGCAGCGGAAGGCGAAGGACTGTGGCCCTGGTTCGAACCGGACGGCACGCTGGTGATTGGTGGGCCGGACTACAACGCGCCACCAGTGGCGAGCCTGGTGTTGCGCGACGATGGGCGCGGCAATAACGTCGAATGGTTCGATGAGGATCTGTCGAATTCCGAGCGGTATTCCGAGGTGACCGTGTTGGGGCAGGCGCACGGCACTTCGCACGGCGCTGCGGCTGCGGCCATCAAGACGACGGTCAAGGATACGAGCGTACCGACCTATCGCCCGAAGATCTTCGTCGATCACGACGCACCCAATCTTGCGGCTGTGCAGTCACGAGCCAAGAAGATCATTTCCGATTCGGCGCTGGCCGCGCATACGCTGCAGGCGAGCGTGAAGGGGCATCGAACCGCTGATGGTGCACTTTGGAAGCCTGGCCAGCGTGTGCACATTGTGTGGGAAGAGTACGGTGTCGATGCCATCTATTTTCTGATGGGGCGACGTCTGACGGGAGGAGCGTCCGGCAATAGGACATCGCTCAAGCTGAAGGAAGACGGCGTGTGGATTCCGGATGCGCATCCTCACTCTGGGCGCAAACATCGTCATGGCGGCAAGCACGAGAAGCCCGGTTTCATCGTCACGGATGCCACCATTAACGCGAATATCATGAAATGATCGCCGAAATTGACAAGCGCATTTCGCGTGCGCTCGCAGGGGTACGTCGCGTCTTTCGGGCCGTGCTCGGGAGCGTCAATACAGCAGGCCCAGTAGTCATGGCCAGCGGCACCGGCCTGGCTGACGAGCCACTGAGTGATGTGGAGCTGATGCAGCACTTCGGCTTTACCAGCGCACCGCCGCCCGGTTCGATGCTTGTGGTGGTGCCGGTGGGCGGCGCGAGCAGCCACGGCGTTATCGTTGCCACTGAGCATGTGCAACTTCGCATCAAGGGGCTGCAAACGGGCGAGACGGCCGTCTATAACGCCTATGGCGATTACCTGTTGTTTGGCAAGGATCAGACGACCACGCTCAAGACCAAGAATTTTGTGGTGGATTCCGAAACGACGACGATCAAGGCAAGCCAGGGCATCACGCTCGATACCCCCAAGGTGGAGGCTACGCAAGAGCTGGCAGCCGCCGGTGCGATCAGCGGCAGTGGCGGCTTGTCAGTCTCGGGCGGCAGCGGCGCGAATATCGACAAACTCGAAGTCGAAAACGACGCCACAATCGGCGGCAAGTCGTATTTGAACCACACGCACCACACGCCAGACGGCGAGTCAGATCCACCGTCGTGATCGGTTTGCCACAAACGCAAACCTACTGACATCCGCCAGCATCCAAAACTAGCGCCCATGCTCCGACAATATCGACATGGACGCACTCATCGATCCCCACACTGGCGGGTACACCGGCGAGCAGACGAATACGCTGCAAAACGCCGTGTACCTGCGCCTGTCTGTGCCGCTAGGCACATGGTGGGCTGACCGCAAAGTCGGCTCGCTGCTCTACACGCTGGCGCGCTCCAAAGACCTGCCGCGCACCCGAAACCTTGCCGTGCAATACGCCGAACAGGCGCTCGCGCCGTTGATGGACGACGGCCGTGCATCGAAAGTCGCGGTTGAGCCGAAGACCGGCAAGACCGGCGTGATTGTTCTCGTTATCTCCGTCTATCAGAGCAACGGCCAGGTCGACCATTTTGAACATCCGGTGAGGGTTTCCTGATGCCAGCGACCGTCCTTACGCTCGACCAGATCCGCAGCAACATCCTGCGCGAGATTCAGAACCAACGGCCCGAAGCGGACGTGAGTTCTGACTCGGACTACTACGTGCGCGCAAGCGGTACCGCGAGCGCCATCGAAGGGCTGTATCAGTACCAGTCCTATACCGGTCGTCAGTTCTTCTTTGACACGGCCGACGAGCAGAACCTCATCAAGCACGCCCGCATGTACAGCATCGAGCGTAAGCCTGCCGTGGCTGCCAGCGGGGATCAAGCTGTTGTTTTGACAGGTGTTGCTGATACGCCTGTGGCGTCTGGGCTTTCGCTCAAATACCGCGACGGTACAACGTACACGACCACGTCAGGTGGGCAGATCGGCGCTGACCAGACGCTGGTTGTTGGCGCTACGGCCGATGTGCCGGGCACCGCGTCAAATCGCGTTGCTGGCGACGCGATTACGCTGACGGTGCCGCCGATGGGCGTCAATGCGGCCGCAACCGTTCAAAAGCTGCTCGGCGGTGCCGACATCGAGTCACTGGAAAGTCTGGCCGCCCGTGTCGACTACCGCCTTCAGCATCCGCCTGCAGGTGGCAACAAATACGACTACTGGCTGTGGGCGATGGAAGTGCCGGGTGTGACGGCCGCGTATGTCTATCCGTTGCGCCGTGGCCTGGGCACGGTTGACGTTGTGGTGCTGGGCGAGGATGGCTTGCCGTCCGACGAAGTGCTCCAGGCGGTGCAAAACAACATCGACAACAAGCGGCCGGTGACGGCGAAAGACTTTCGGGCGATCAGCCCGACGATCAAGTCGTATGACGTGCGTGCGCTGCTGGTGCTCGATGGCATTTCCATCGAAGACGCCCGAATTACGATCAATCCGGCCATCGCTGCCTACGCGAAAACGATCACTCCGGGTGCGACCGTGATTCGGACTCGCATCGGCGCAGCGATCAGCGATTGCGCGGGCGTGCTTGATTACGAACTGCTGGAGCCGCTTGCAAACGTCGAGCCGCAGGCCGATGCGACGGTGATCGAGTGGTGCCGCCTCGGTGACATCTATCTGGACAAGAAGCCATGAGCCAGCACGCGACGCTGCTGGCCAAGTTGCTGCCGCCGGTTGCCTATTCGCCCAACGATCCGAGCCTCACGGTCGAACTGGCCGCCGAGGGCAAGGCGCTTGACCAGGCGATGGCCGACGCGCGAGTCGTTGAGCTGGGAATCGTGCCGTCGTTCGACGCTATCCAGTTCCTGCCGGATTGGGAGCGCGTTTTTGGTCTTGTGCCAAAAGCCGATGACACGCTGCAACAGCGTATGTCGATGGTGATGTTCATGGCGAACGCCACGGGCGGGCTGTCGATTCCGTATTTCATCGGGCTGGCCAAGGTGCTGGGCTACACGATCACGATTGACGAATTCGAGCCGTTTCGCGTGGATCGGAACCGAGTCGGTGATCCGCTCTTTAGCGAAGACGCGATGTGGCTGTGGCGTGTGAACGTCGAGGGCGCACCGGAGCTGAAGTACTACTTCCGGGTGGGTAAGAGCGCAGTTGGTGAGCGGCTGGCCGTGAGATCCGATCCGATTCTGGAAACCCTGTTCGAAGACCTCAAGCCCGCGCACACGAAGGTGATTTTTCAATACGACGAGGATAACGATGCAGAGAATTAACACCGAAGACGGGCAGTTCGTAGAGGGCACCATCCTCACCAAGGATTGGGCGAACAGTCAGCAGAACGAGCCTGCTCACGTCGTTGAGGCGACGGGCATGCAACTTGACCCGACCGACGATTACCAGTTGCTCAAGGCGATCACGCGATTGGTGAATAGCCCGACCGTACTGAGCGACGTGGGCGGTGCGGCAAACACCTATGCAGCGGTCAACGTCCCTCCGTTAACGGCGGATTCATTGGTGGAAGGGATTGGTCAGCGCGTACGTATTTCGCATACGAATACTGGTTCATCGACGTATGCGCCGGATGGCTTGCCCGATAAGCCAATCGTGGGTTTGGGCCTCCTGGGTCTTCAAGGCGAAGAGCTCGTTGAACATGGCATAGCGACGCTGCTTTACACGACATCGCCATTGGTAAATGCGGGCAATGGTGCGTGGATTCTCGTCATGTGCGCGGGCGGAACGCTGCAATTGCCCCCCGGCAAGGAGCCGCATCATGCGATCACGCTGGAGCAGGCTGACCAGAGATATACGCCGGGCATTGCCGTCATCACTCAAACGGGCGATTTCACTCCAGTGCGAGAAGACAACTGGATAACGATGATTGGTGCCGGTGGCGGAGGCGGGGCCGGTGGGCGCGATATGAGTGACTTCATGATTCCCGGAGGTGGAGGTGGAGCGGGGCAAAGCGTCTACCGATACCACCTGAAATTGCAGGTTGGCGTTCCCGTTCAGGTCACCATTGGTAAAGGCGGCAAAGGGGCCGCAACGGTGCTGGCGCAAACTCCCTCGCCTTTGCCCAGAGGTGGCGCTGGTGGCGCGTCGAGTTTCGGTTCGCATGTGACCTGCTCCGGTGGCGCTGGCGGCGAGGGCGGCTTCACAGGATCGGGGAGTGTTGGTGGCGCAGGCGGATTTGGTTGGCCGGGTGGTGGTTCGGGGCAATACACAGGATCCGCGAATGCCCAAACTACATTTGGCGGAGCCGGTGGAAACGGGCTATTCGGTGGGGGTGCACCTGCCGTCAACGGATATCAGATTACGAATGCCTCTGGATATGGGGGCGGTGGCAGCGGCGGTGCCCTTTATTACATCAAAGAGAGCGATTCTAACGGTGGTGATGGTTTTGATGGCGTTTGCATCGTGGAGTGGTGAACATGAAGACGTTTGCACAGATTCTTTTCGGGCGTCTGCACTGGAAATTTGAGGCGGAAGAACGGCCGGAGTTCGCGCCAGGCTTCGTCGTAACGGAAATATCAGGGTTCGATCCGATGCCGCAGGAAGGCTGGGTGGCCACACAGGGCGGTGACTCATGGACGTTCGCGCCCGAACAGCCGCCAGAGGTTCCGCTAGACGATGCCCGCGCCTTTGCTCGATTGAACATGCGCGCAGCGTGCCGACGTGAGTTGCTTGGTGGCTTTGTGTCTTCGCCGACGAGCGAGGAGCGCACCTATGGCTCGGACGAGGCCGATCAGTTGAATCTTTTGCACGCCGTGATGCTCGCTGCACCGGCAAAGCTGTGGTGTCAGGTCGGGGACCGGTGGGACTTCGTTGATCACGACGCGCAGCAACTTGCTGCCGTGGCCGCTGATTGGGCGGTGAAACGTCAGGCTATCCAGCAGCACTACGCCGACCGGCTGCGCGAGATTGACGCCGCGGAGCGAGCGGAGGATGTCCGGGCGATTGCCTGGTAGCGATCCACGCTTCTCGGCGTCCTGGGCAATAGAAATATCAGAGGAGTCCCAATGGCAAACCCTATCGTTCCGTGGATCGGCGGCAAACGGCGCTTGGCCGAGCTGCTGATCCCTCGCTTTCCCGACCATACCTGCTACGTCGAGGTTTTCGCCGGTGGTGCGGCGTTGTTCTTCCTACGCTCGCCCGCCCAGTGCGAAGTCATCAACGATATCAACGGTGAGTTGGTGAACCTGTACCGGGTGGTGCAGCACCACCTCGAGGAGTTCGTCCGGCAGTTCAAGTGGGCGATATCGAGTCGTCAGGTATTCAAGTGGCTGCAAATGACGCCGACCGAACCATTGACGGACATCCAGCGGGCGGCCCGCTTCTACTACCTGTCGCAGCACGCGTTCGGGGCCAAGGTGCAGGGGGCAGTCGTTCGGGACGGCAACCACCGCGCCGGTGGTGAATTTGTTGAGGATCGAGGAGAACCTGTCGGCGGCACATCTGCGCTTGGCCGGTGTCCAGGTGGAAAACGTGCCCTGGCAGGACTGTGTGGCCCGCTACGACCGGCCGCACACGTTCTTCTACATGGACCCGCCGTATTGGGAGACGGAGGGCTACGGCGTGCCATTTGAGTTCGACCAGTACGTCCAAATGGCCGACGTGCTGGCCAGGCTGGAAGGTAAGGCCATCGTGAGCCTGAACGACCACCCGGCCATTCGGGAGTGCTTCGGCCGGTTCCAGATGGAGTCGACCGATATTAGTTACACCGTGGGAGGCGGCGGTGGCACGGCCCGCCGGGAGTTGATCATCTATAGCTGGGATCGCGCCGCTGAACCGGTCGGGCTGTTCTAGGGCGCGGCAACCTAGAAGTGTCAAAAGCAGTGCGAAATTAGGTGGCGTGACCGTTTTTCGTCTGTGCCAAAAGAAGCGCAAAACAGTGCCAAAACGCGCGCAACGTTACAATCGCATGCCCGGTGTCGTACAAAAGGTCACAGAATTCGTCGGGCAGGTGCGATGGCCATACGTGATAGAGCGCGGGTGGAAGCGACGGGGGGGTCATCCCTGGTCCTCGAGAGCGTGCGGGGGCGGCCCTGCGGTACAGGGCTTAGGCGTGCCTGGAAGTGTATGAGCACACTTGGCGCAGCGAAGCACATGCGCGCTTTTTTCGGGAGGATGTCAGGGGGAATCCGACGGACCCTTCCCAAGGGCCGGATCGGGCGTGGCGAAGTTTCGCGTGGAAACGAAAAAGGGTCTGCAAGCGCAGACCCTTTTTCGTTACATCAATACTTGGTGGGGCGTGAGTGACTCGAACACTCGACCTACGGATTAAGAGTCCGCTGCTCTACCAACTGAGCTAACGCCCCG
>NZ_CABPSP010000027.1 GCF_902459765.1 Pandoraea anapnoica
GTCCGCTTGACCCCTTGCTCCATTTGCCTCTCCTTCAATGCATCGAAAAAGTGACAACCTATTTCAGGACGGGTCAACGTCAAAGAAAAAGCCCGCGAAGGTCGCGGGCTTTTTTCATGCTGACGAGAGATGGTGCCGATGCCACCCGAGCTTTAGCGCGGGCGCTTGTCCACGACCCGGCGGGCCTTACCCACAGAGCGTTCGATACCGCCGACCGGCTTCACGCGCACCGCGCACGACACACCGATGAGCGTCTTGATATCACGCTTGAGTTCGCCGCCGGCCGCTTGCAACGCAGCCGCGTCGTCACATCCGACAGCCGCTTCGACGTCCACCGCCATCGTGTCCATCGGGCCTTCCTTGTCCAGAATGATCTGGTAGTGCGGGGAAAGCACCGGCTGACGCAGCAGCAATTCCTCGATCTGGGACGGGAAGACGTTCACGCCACGAATGATCATCATGTCGTCCGAGCGGCCGGTGATCTTCTCCATACGACGCATCGTGCGCGCCGTGCCCGGCAGCAAACGCGTGAGATCGCGCGTGCGGTAACGAATGATTGGTAGCGCTTCTTTCGTGAGCGACGTGAACACCAGTTCGCCGAACTCGCCGTCGGGCAGCACTTCACCCGTTTCCGGATCGATGATTTCGGGATAGAAGTGATCTTCCCAGATGGTCGGACCGTCCTTCGTCTCGGCGCATTCGCACGCCACGCCCGGGCCCATCACTTCCGACAGACCGTAGATATCGACTGCGTCGATGCCCATGCGCTTTTCGATGGCCGTGCGCATGTCGTTCGTCCACGGCTCCGCGCCGAAGATGCCGATGCGCAACGACGACTCCGCCGCCACGATGCCCTGACGTTCCAGTTCGTCGGCAATCGCAAGCATGTAGCTCGGCGTCACCATGATGATGTCCGGCTTGAAGTCCTGAATCAGCTGCACTTGCTTCTCTGTCTGACCGCCGCCGAACGGGATCACCGTCAGGCCCGCGCGTTCTGCGCCGTAGTGTGCGCCGAGACCGCCCGTGAAAAGGCCGTAGCCGTAGCTGATGTGCACCTTGTCACCGCGACGCGCACCGGAGGCGCGAATCGAGCGTGCGACCAGATCGGCCCACGTGCTGATGTCGTTGGCGGTGTAGCCCACGACCGTCGGCTTGCCCGTCGTGCCCGAGGACGCATGCACGCGCGAGACCTGTTCCATCGGTACTGCGAACATGCCGAAGGGATAGCTGTCGCGCAGATCCTGCTTCGTCGTGAACGGGAACTTGGCCAGGTCGGCCAGCGAGGTCAGTTCGTCCGGGTGGACGCCGGCCTCTTCGAACTTCCGGCGATACACCGGCGAATTCTCATAGGCATGCCGCAGCGTCGTCTTCAGTCGGTCGAGCTGAAGGGCGCGCAGTTCGTCGAGGCTCGCTTTCTCGATCGGCTCGAGCGGCAAGGCGGTGGTCATGACTGTCTCCTTGGGGTCTTGCTTCTTACGCTGATACGTTGATAACCTCGCGCGCGCCCGAGCCCGGGAGCGCGTATTGCCGAGTAATGCCGAGCCTCGTCAGACGACGCTGCCCTTGATCTGTGCGGACTTGCCGCGGAACATCGCCACCACTTCACCGGCGCTGTTCGTCAAACGAATGTCGTAAATGCCATGACGCCCGGAGAGCACCTGCTCCTGCGCTTCCGCGGTGAGCGTGTCGCCGCCCGAGACCGGCTTGAGGAACTCGATGCTGCAACCGGCCGCCACCGTCACGACGTTGTAGCTGTTGCAGGCGAACGCAAACGTCGAATCGGCCAGCGTGAACATCAGGCCGCCGTGGCAGATCGCGTGACCGTTGAGGAATTCGTCACGAATACGCATCGTCATACGGGCATATCCCGGGCGCACTTCCTGCAACTCCATGCCCAGCCATTGGCTCGCTCGGTCGGTGCTGTACATCGCCTCGCCCGTGGCGTGGGCAAGTTCTTCCGGCGTCATGTCACTGACGGCTTTGGCGGCGGAGGTTTGGCTCATCGGGGGTTCCTCTTGTGTCTCGTCTAACCTTGTTATGTCGTGGTCTCTCGCGCGGCGCGTGGGGTTTTGGCGTTCGTTGTGCGTCGCTGCTTGTTCTGCGTTTCCTTGGTCCTGCGTACCTTCAGCTTGCTCGGTGCTTAGTCCGCAATCAGCGGCCTTCGAACTTCGGCGCGCGCTTTTGCAGGAACGCGTTCACGCCTTCCGCATAGTCGTAGGACGCGCCCAGCGAGCGTTGTCCGTCGCGCTCCAGATCCAATTGCTGATCGAGCGTGTTGGTTGCCGAGGCGTAAAGCGCTTCCTTGATGGTCGCGAGCGCCTTGGTGGGTTGCGTGGCCAGGTGCGTGGCGAGCTTTTGGGCTTCGGGCAACAGCGCGTCGTCGTCGACGCAGCGCCAGATCAGGCCCCACTGTTCGGCTTGTTCTGCCGAGAGCTTGTCGCCGAGCATCGCCAGTCCCATCGCGCGGGCCATGCCAATGCGTTGCGGCAGGAACCACGTGCCGCCGGTATCCGGTACGAGGCCGATCTTCACGAACGCCTGCACGAAGTTGACGGAAGCGCTGGCCAGCACGATGTCACACGCCAGGGCGAGGTTCGCACCTGCACCTGCGGCGATGCCGTTCACCGCAGCAATCACCGGCATCGGCATGGCGCGCAGTTTGCGCACGAGCGGGTTGAAGTTCTCGTCGATCAGCGCGCCGAGATCGGTCGAGGCGCCCGGCGTGAAGTCCAGATCCGCCAGATCTTGCCCGGCGCAGAAGCCTCGGCCCGCACCGGTGAGCACAATGGCGCGCGCGCCTTGTGCCTGCGCAGTGTCGAGGGCGTCGCGCAATTCCGCATGCATCTGCCGCGTGAAGCTGTTGAGCTTCTCGGGGCGGTTGAGCGTGATCGTGGCGACGTTGTCTTGCAGCGTCAGTTGAATCGTGGCGGTCATGGGGAGGCTGTCTCCGGGGCTCTATATAGAAGGGGTGTCGCTCAGACGCGCTCGATGGCGATGGCGATGCCCTGACCCACACCGATGCACATCGTGCACAGCGCGAAGCGACCGCCAGTGCGGTGGAGCTGATACATCGCCGTCGTCACCAGACGCGCGCCCGAGGCACCCAGCGGATGGCCCAGCGCGATCGCGCCGCCGTTCGGGTTCACGCGGGCGTCGTCATCGGCGAGGCCGAGTTGACGCAGCACGGCCAGGCCCTGGCTGGCGAACGCTTCGTTCAGTTCGATGACGTCGAACTGGTCGAGCGTCATGTTCAGTTGCTTGAGCAGCTTGACCGTGGCCGGGGCCGGGCCGATGCCCATGATGCGCGGTGCGACGCCGGCGGTCGCCATGCCGAGCACGCGGGCACGCGGCGTGAGGCCATGCAGCTTGGCGGCGCTTTCGCTAGCCAGCAGCAGGGCGCACGAGCCGTCGTTCACGCCGGAGGCGTTGCCGGCGGTGACGGTGCCGTCCGCGCGAACCACACCCTTGAGCTTGCCCAGCGCTTCCATGCTCGTGGCGCGCGGATGTTCGTCATGTTCGACGACGATGGCGTCGCCCTTCTTCTGGGCGATCGACACCGGCGTGATTTCCTGTGCGAGCGTGCCGTCGGCTTGCGCGCGGGCGGCCTTTTCCTGGCTACGCAAAGCAAAGCGGTCCTGATCTTCGCGATTGATCTTGAAGTCGTCGGCCACGTTCTCCGCCGTCTCCGGCATCGAGTCGACGCCGTACTGAGCCTTCATCAGCGGGTTGATGAAGCGCCAGCCGATGGTCGTGTCGAAAATGGCGGCCTGACGCGAGAACGCGCTGTCGGCCTTGCCCATCACGAACGGCGCGCGCGTCATCGATTCGACGCCGCCCGCGATCATCAGTCCGGCTTCGCCCGCTTTGATGGCGCGCGCGGCGGTGCCGATGGCGTCCATGCCCGAGCCGCACAGACGGTTGAGCGTTGCGCCCGGCACGTCGATGGGCAACTCGGCAAGCAGCGACGCCATCCGGGCGACGTTGCGGTTGTCTTCACCTGCCTGATTGGCGCAGCCGTAAATAACGTCGTCGATCAGCGTCCAGTCGACGTTCGGGTTGCGCGCCATCAGCGCCTTGAGGGGGATCGCACCGAGGTTGTCGGCGCGAACGTCCTTCAATGCACCGCCGTAACGGCCGATGGGAGTGCGGATCGCGTCGCAGATGAAGGCTTCGGTCATGGTGTCTCGTTCCTGTCTTGGCTTGTGGCGGGAAGGTCGGTCGCGGGCGTCGATGCGCTGAAGCCCAGGTGGCCTTGCGACGGTGAGTGACTATGGTAGTGACTTACCGTCGCATTCGCGTGAGGGGTTTCCCGTCCTCTCTATATATAGATGTGACTCGGTTGGATGCGAGTCAGGCAGCGCCCGCTTCGGACTTGGCCGGCACATGGTGGCGGCTTTGCACGACGCGGAAGCGGTTGGCGACGAAGGCCGCATCGGCCAGGCTGGCGTTTGCCGCCGGGTTGCCGCCCGTGCCGTGGTAGTCCGAGTAAGCCGCCGATTGGTTGACGAACACGCCACCGGTCAGGTTGAGCGACAGCGCTACGCGGCCTTCGATGGCGGCGTCGAGCGCCAGTGCTTCGCCTTGCGGCGTCGTCGTGTAGGCCGACAGCGTGAGGGCGCCGTGTTGCGCAGCGGTGCGTCCGGCCAACGCGAAGGCTTGCTCGCTGCTATCGACGGCGATCACGAACGTGACCGGGCCGAACCATTCGCGGGTGTAGGTGGCTTCGTCGGCGACGTCGAGTGCGACGATCAGCGGCGTGCGCACGCGTGCACCGGCGAAGGCCGGGTGTTCGAGCGTCTGGCTGTCGAGTACCACACGGCCGACCTTGCGGGCTTCGTCGATGCGGGCGAGGACGCCTTCGTTCTGGATCGCGCCGAGCAGTTCGACGGCCTTGGCCGGATCGCTGCACGTCTTCTGAACGCTACCGGCAATGGCGGCCACAACTTCGTCGAATGAGACCTTGCCGTCCGGCGTCTGAATGCCGTCGCGCGGGATGTAGATGTTCTGCGGGGCGGTGCACATCTGGCCCGAGTACAGCGCGAGCGAGAAACCGATGTTGCGGGCCATGCCCTTGAGGTCGTCCGTCGAGTCGATCACGATCTGGTTCACACCGGCCTTCTCGGTGTAGACCTGCGCCTGACGCGCGTTGACTTCCAGCCAGTCGCCGTTGGCAGTGCTGCCGGTGAAATCGATCACGCGCACTTCGTCGCGCTTCGCGAGTTGCTGGACGATGGCGCCGTCGTTCGGGTTGGTGGCGGCGAGCGTGACGACATCCGGATCGAAGCCTGCTTCCTTAAGCACTTCACGCGCGATCTTCACGGTGATGGCGAGCGGTAGGATGGCACCCGGATGCGGTTTGACGACGACGGCATTGCCGGTCGCGAGGCTGGCGAACAGGCCGGGATAGCCGTTCCAGGTGGGGAACGTGCAGCAGCCGAGCACCAACGCCACGCCGCGCGGCACGACGGTGTAACGCTTTTCCATCGCCAGCGGCGGGTTCTTGCCCTGCGGCTTTTCCCAGTAGGCGTCTGCGGGAATGCGGCGAAGTTCATCCCATGCGTAGGCCACGGCTTCGAGACCGCGATCCTGCGCGTGGGGGCCACCGGCCTGGAACGCCATCATGAAAGCCTGACCCGTCGTGTGCATTACGGCGTTGGCCATTTCGAAGCTACGTGCGTTCAGGCGCTTGAGGATTTCGAGCGAGACGCCGACCCAGGCATCCGGCGTAGCGGCGCGCCACGACTTGTGGGCGTCCTTCACGCGGGCGAGCAGGGCGTCGATTTCGAATCCGGGGTAGGTCGTGCCGAGCGCAAAGCCGAACGGCGAGGCTTCCTGGCCGACGCTGCCCGTGCTGCCGCGCTGCTCCAGCGGGAAGGCGGCGTTCAGATACTGTTTGAAAGCGGCTTCGCCGTCGGCGGCGGCCGTCTCGCCATACGCGCGCGGGCTCGGCATTTCCGTGAACGGGCTCCAGTAACCACGCGTGGCGATGGCCTGAAGGGCGCGCTCGAGAGTCTCTTGGTGTTTGGCGAAGAGGGGATGAGTCATGGTTGTGGATCTGTCCGTGTCGGGATGCGGCTGGCGGATTTGCTGTCTTGCCGACAAGTTCGTGGCTCGCGCGGCAAGACGCAGAGGACGGCACCGGGTCGTCTGACTAATAGCTGTCGTTGGTTCGACGTCAATATTAATTAACCGACCGGTTGGTTTGTTAATATAGCACCAAATCTTCCGGGCGTGGCACACGATGATGCCGGGTTTTCCCCGACGGATCCGCGCATGCGAGCTGTGTGACGGAAGCGGGCGTGGCGAGCCCAGGGCGGGCGGCCCGTTCGCGGGATTCATGGTCGGATGCCAGTGGCTTTCGCTTCCGATTTCTCGGACTTTGTCCCGACATTGGACGACTTGCGGCCTCTGATCTGCGTTGCGGAACGAAAGGTGCGTGCCCGGGGGAACGATGGCATCATGCCTAACCACTGCAGTCGACGCCCCGCGAGCCGCACACCCAGGCCCACGCAGAGCGCCGCAGCGCCGTTGCAAACCGATGGCGCGCCCATCGCCTTATCTGTTTCTGGCGGTGGCCCGGGTGTCGGGCCCGGGTCATCGCTGACCCCCGAATCACAAGACGAGACTTTGACTGGAGGAGTAAGAGGATGACGTACGAGAACATTCTGGTGGAAACGCGCGGCCGCGTCGGTCTGATCACGCTGAATCGTCCGAAAGCGCTCAACGCGCTGAACGACGCGCTGATGGACGAGCTGGGCGCTGCACTCACCGCTTTCGATGCCGACGAAGCCATCGGTTGCATGGTGATCACCGGGAGCGAGAAGGCGTTCGCCGCCGGCGCCGACATCGGCATGATGTCCAAGTACACGTTCGCCGACGTTTTCAAGGGCGACTACATCACGCGCAACTGGGAGACGGTGCGCCGCATCCGCAAGCCGGTCATCGCTGCCGTGTCGGGATTCGCGCTCGGCGGCGGGTGCGAACTGGCCATGATGTGTGACTTCATCATCGCTGCGGACAACGCAAAGTTCGGACAACCCGAGATCAAGCTTGGGGTGATCCCGGGCGCGGGCGGTACACAGCGTCTCACGCGTGCCGTGTCGAAGGCTAAGGCCATGGATATGTGCCTGACCGCGCGCTTCATGGACGCCACCGAAGCTGAGCGCGCCGGTCTCGTCTCGCGCATCGTGCCGCTCGACAAGTTGCTCGACGAGGCGATCGGCGCAGCCAACACCATCTGTGAATATTCGCTGCCGGTCGTCATGGCCGCAAAGGAAGCCGTCAACCGCGCTTTCGAATCGACCCTCGACGAGGGCGTGCAATTCGAGCGTCGCATGTTCCATTCGCTCTTCGCGCTGGAAGACCAGAAGGAAGGCATGGCGGCGTTCGTCGAGAAGCGCAAGCCGGTTTTCAAGCATCGCTGAACTGTTGCGAAAAGCCGGGACGGCCACCGTTGGGGAGGTCGTCCTATGATAGTCTGCCGGTTTTTTCAGCAAGGGACGAAACGATGTCGATGAAACGACGTGCATTTGCGCTGGCCTTTGTGGTGGCTTCGGGGCTGCTGTTGAGTGCCTGCGGGAAGAAGGAAGAATCGGCTGCGGGCCGGTCGGTCGGGCCGGACGGCTCGCAACCTGTGTACGTCGTCGGATCGGACGCCGCCTATGCGCCGTTCGAATTCGAAACCGATACCCGGCAGATTGCCGGTTTCGATATCGATGTGATGAAAGCCGTCGCCGATAAGGCGGGCATCTCCATCCGCTTTATCAATACGCCGTTCGAAGGCATCTTCAATTCGCTGGTGCAGGGCGACCGCGATATCCTGATCTCCGCGATCACGATCACGGACGAACGTAGCAAGCAGATGGATTTTTCGAAGCCTTACTTTGAAGCATCGCAACTTATCGCCGTGCCGGTGAACTCGACCGTGCAGAAGTTCGACGATCTGAAGTCAATGAAGGTGGGCGTGCAAACCGCGACGACCGGCGACGAAGTCGTGCAGAAACTGATGGGCAAGAATAATCCGTCGGTCAAACGTTTCGAAGGCACGCCGCTGGCGATGAAGGAACTCGAAGCGGGTGGCGTTGATGCGGTGGTCGCAGACAACGGTGTCGTGGTGAACTTCATTGCGAATAATCCGAATGCCAAGCTTCGTACGGTCGCTGACAGCAGCTTCCCGAAGGAGTACTACGGCATTGCGGTGCGCAAGGGCGATGCCGAGCTTCTGGCCAAGATCAACAAGGGGGTCGATGCGATCAAGGCGGACGGTACGTATGACGCTATCTACGAGCGGTACTTTGGTAAGAAGTGACCCCGAAGTCGCCTGGCATACACCGCTGGCAGGCGCTGTATGAAATGAAAAAGCCCCGTCACGACGGGGCTTTTTCATGGGTTTTCAAATTATTTTCACAAAGTGCTTGCCAGGGTTCCGGGTTTTCACTAATATTCCGTCTCTCGCAACGACAGCGA
>NZ_CABPSP010000028.1 GCF_902459765.1 Pandoraea anapnoica
ACCGGCTCGCTGGACTTCGGTTCAGTAATGAAGACGGGGTTGTCGGCGGCGGTTACGGCTGGGTTGTTGAACGGGATTACGTATTCGAGCGCAGATGGTTTGGGGTTCTCGACGACAGCCTCTTCGAATAGCCTGAGTAGTCTGGCTGGCGTAAAGCCAACATTTGTGGAAGGTACAGCGAGCCAAGCTGGCACGGCCTCCGCGGGTTTCTCAATAACTCAAGGCATGGCGATCTTCGGCCAGTCTGTGATTCAGGCCGGGGTGCAATCAACGATTCAGGGCGGAAGTTTCCTTGAGGCGCTGAAGGCAAGTGGAGTCAGCAATCTGAGCGCGGCATTGGCGTTCCAGATCGGTGATGCAAAGGGTGATCTCAGTCAAATCTTCGGGCAGAACGGCGGCGAAATTGTGTCCACAATTGCGCACGGCGCTTTGGGCTGCGCAAGTGCGGCTGCGCAAGTGCGGCTGCGTTGGGCAATGGTTGTGCGGGTGGTGCGATTGGCGGCGCGCTTGGTTCTGCACTGAATTCGATACTCGACCCGAGCCAGATACTCCCGCCTGAGCTACATGTTGGCCTTATGGGGCTGGCCGGTGCACTGGTTGCTGGCGCATTGGGGCAGGACGCGAATGCTGCGGCAACCGCGGCACAGAACGAGACGCAAAACAACTGGCTTAAACATAAGGCCGAAGCATTCAACAAGCCATCGGAGGCGGATCAACTCAAGGCGGCAGCGTCGGCTTGTAGTGCTAGCGGAAGTCTCAACTCTGAGAGTTGCGGAAAGCTCAATGAATTGAGAGCGGCTTCTCTAGCTCGCGATCAAGCATTGACGAGCGCCTGTGCCGACGCCAGCTCGGCAGCGTGCATGCTCGCGGTGGCAGATGCCAAAGCAAATGGCAACCTCGTGGTCCGTGCTTCGAATGGGCAAATGTTTGCCGTAGATCCCGCCGACTCTCAAATCCTGTCCAGAGACCCGAATCTCAAGGCAACGCTGTTTGACAAGCAGTTGGGTAGTCCGTTAGGGGCGATTCTCTCAGCCTTAGTTGTTGCGCTGGGGGGCTCGACAGAGACTGCCTTGGAGGGGGCGCAACTGGGGCAGGCCGTGGAGGGCGTCGGGGCGGGCATAACATCGTGGGGCACACCAAATTCTGGAGTGGCTAAGCCAGTCGTGACCACCGGGACGAAGAGCGCCACACCGAGCGTAAACTTCAATCCCTTGAATCCCGGGCCGTTATCACCAGACATAGCGAATACTTTTAGAAGCGGCACATACACTCAAATTGTTGCTGAACAGCCGACCACGCTCTATCGAGTTTATGGAGGTACCGCTAACCAACTTGGCGGGTTTTGGACTTCGACACCACCCGCCGGTCCCGTTCAGTCTGTCGTTGACAGTGCACTACTTCCTCAATGGGGTAATACAGCAACGAACGTGGTTAAGATAGAAATACCTGCGGGGACCGTGTACTTCACCGGCGTTGCGGCTCCTCAAGGCGGGCTCGTCGGCGGGGGAAATCAAGTGGTGTTCCCTGCCGGATTTAGAGTAGATCAATCGTGGATAAAGTGACCATGAATGCATGTAACTGGGAGGAGATTCATGGATTTGAATCTCCGAAGGAATCGGAGCGCTTTTTGACGTGGCTTTCCGCTCAGATTGACGCTGGCGTGACAGAAAGCGTTGCGGTAACCGTCCCAAGTGAGGACCTAATTTACGGGTTAGAGGAGCGATGGTATCGCTGTGTTCAATCGGGAGAGGTTTGGCGTCTGGTACTTCCTCAGAGCCCATTTCGCGGGTCATGGGAGCCGCTTAGATGAGCACCCCGACGTCTTGTTAATTTTTGGACGTTCGAGTTCGGCCCGGAGGGACGGGCATTGCTCAGATCGTTTGCAAGCTAACGAAGTGGCGAAGGTTTTCTGTGAGGTCGTATCCGAGGCCCGTCGAACGTAGCAAGGAAGTTTGCGAAAGCGGCGTGAGCACGAAGCTGCTCACAAGGAAAGCTACTGCGAGGCGTACGTCGATCGGCGATCGGGCAACTCGTCGATCATCGGCGCGGGGAACAATCTGACCATCAACGCCGGGTCACTGACGAACGTCGGCAGCCTGATTTGGGTGACCATGGATGCATGTGACTATTATGTAGAAGCGTCTGCAATCGCGCAGGCTCTCGACGCTTCCGGTCGTCCATCAGATGTGGACAAAATTAGATCTGCCATCGAGGATGGATCGACAGGTACAGAGATATTCTTGATGTTGAAATTCCAGCTGGAAACCATCATGACATCCAATTTCTTGCCTGAAGACACACGCGCGAGAGCGATAACATTACATCGCAGGCTCGCGGTAGCGCTGTCCTAGCAATGAAGCGAAAAATTACGGTCCAACAACGTTCGGTCTTGTCTCCCCGCAAGTACTGATCTCGAACTTGCCCGCGTCGTTGCAACCGAGCACGACGACGTTCTACTTCTCTCCGCAACAAGAAGCGATCCAACTCCAGCAAGCCGCCCTGATGCAAACGGGCAAGGCGAGCTTCATCAATGGATTGTCGACGGATAGCACGTCGCAGTTGAGCGTGAACGACCAGCAGAAGCTGGTGATGTACGGCAACGCAGTCGAGTACGCGAAGACGAACAACATCCAGTTGGGTCAGGCACTGACACCTGAGCAGATCGCAGGGTTGTCGCAACCGATGCTGTGGTACGTCGAGCAGACGGTGCCGGAGCCGGGATGCGCTGCAACGGGTAATGCGAAATGTCCGACGGTCACAGCGCTAATGCCGCAGGTGTACCTGCCGGAGAACTTCACGGCGTTGTCGGCAGGCGGGCAGATTCTCGCGAGTAATGACCTGTCGCTGAACTTCGGTAATACGGCGACAGGCGGCAGCATTCTGAACACGGGCTCGATCACCTCAGGCGGGACGCTGACGGTGAACACCGGCACGCTGACGAACAGCGCGAATGTGGTGGACGTCGGTGAAATCTGGAGCTACATCAAGGACGCGGGTTACCTGAAGACGACCGGCACGATGGTGCAGCCGGGCGGCTTCATGAGCGCAGCAGCGGGCGGGTTGACGCTCAACGTCGATCAGTTCAACCAGATCGGTGGCGCACTCCAACTCTTAGACCCGAACGGCCAAGTCGATCAAGCCGCGACGCAAGCGTTTATCGCGGGCGTAGCTGCACAACTGGGCGACAACTTCATCCAGCAGACGCTGCAAAACGACCTGCACACGGATTTCGTAAAGCAGGGCGGGAACTTTGGGATTCAGCAGGTTGGGATGATCATGGCCTCGGCCATGTTGGCCGGGGCATTGGCACCGCTGATGGCTGGATTGGTCGCGGCGCAACTTGGATCGGTCGCAGCGACATTCGTAGCGGGTGGGTTGGGCAACGTGATGGCGAGCGCAGCGCTCACCGCGATGGCGAGTTCCACCATCACGCAGGCGATGTTCACAGGCTCGCTGGACTTCGGTTCAGTGATGAAGACGGGGTTGTCGGCGGCGGTTACGGCTGGGTTGCTGAACGGGATCACGTATTCGAGCGCAGACGGTTTGGGGTTCTCGACGACAGCGTCCCCCAATAGCCTGGCCAGTCTCGCGGGCGTGAAGCCGACTTTCGTAGACGGTGCAGTAAGTCAGGCGGGTGCCACGACCGCAGGCCAGTGGTTCACGCAAGGCGTAGCGATCCTCGGTCAATCTGTGATTCAGGCCGGGGTGCAATCGACGATTCAGGGTGGGAGTTTCCTTGAGGCGTTAAAGGTTAGCGGTGTTAGTAATCTGAGTGCGGCGCTCGCTTACCAGATTGGCAACTTGGGACCGGAATCGTTGGGGACGCTCGGCTATGCGGGCGTCCATGCAGCGTTAGGGTGTGCTAGTTCGGCGGCGTTGGGTACCGGGTGCGCCGGTGGAGCTATCGGCGGTGCGCTTTCGGCGCTGAGCGCAAATGAAATCGCTAAAGCGGTCACTAACGGTCGAGGTATTACGGACCCGGCGCAACTTGCAATAATCTCTGCGGCCACGCAGTTGCTTAGCGGACTAGCCGCTGGCGCAGTCGGTGCCGATCCGAATGCAGCAGCACTCGCGGCACAAAATGAAGTCGTCAATAACAGCTGTGCTTTGGGACACGACTGCGGAACGCTAGGAGGTGCGTTTGGTGCGGCGATGGAATGGGCTGGACCGCGAGCATCGGGTGTTGCGCAGGCGATGGCGGGTGGCTTGACGGCGGTAGCCGGGACCGTTATGACCGTGGGGGGCGGGGTAACGTGCGCACCAAGTGCTGGTCTCGGTTGTGTTGCTGCGGCTGGCGGAGTGGCGTTGACTGGAGTGGGGCTCGATAATTTGAACGCGGGCCTACAGACGGCGATCACGGGGACATATACACCCACAGCTGGCGCGACGCTCGTGGGTGCCATTTTGCCGGTGGATGCGCAAACGGCCGAAGCCATTTATGGCAGTTCGGCGGCATGGTTAGGCATGCAAGCCGGTAGTCTGGCTCGACTTGGAGTCTCGTCCGGTTATGGAGGGACGACCGGTAGTTCAGGAAAGGCGAGCGACGTCCTACTTCTCCCCGCGCCGAGCAATTCTGAACCGTGGATGAAAGGAGCTCCCTTGTTTTCCTACCCATCCCCAAAGGGCGGCATGTATATTCAGATGGCAATGGCACCTGGACAGTCGAACCCCGGCGGGTGGGGAACATTGGACTCGATCAGCAGCGTGAATTTCGTTCGGAATAATCTTGCTGTCACGCCAGCATTTAAACCTCAGATCGGTAGCGTGCGGCTTTTCTATGTGCCCGAAGGTGTCCAAGTACAGGTGGGCACGGTGGGATCTCAAAATTTCAACGGCGTTTTCTATCCCGGTGGTGCAAATCAAGTGCAAATTCTCAACTATGCCGATCGCGCCAAGCTTGTGCCGGTAGGTGCCCCACGCGTGATTAAGTGAGATAGATATGTCAAAACTCCTCGACTTCAGATTGCATTACGCTGATCCGACCTACGACAGGGTTAATAATCCGCAGAGAAGGTCGATCGCGACGTTGCTTCCAATTTCCGTGTCGTGGCGCACGGCAAGCCGGGATGTGAAGATTGCGTTTTCGGGGAATGGAATTGCTTGTCCACTTAAGGATGAAGGCGGCGTTGCAATCATCGAAAATCCGTTCGACCGGTGTCGGAACAAGGCGTATGTTCTTAATGTAGACGGCACTATGCGCTGCGTCTTGGAGAAACCAATTGACGTTGGACCCGATGCAGTGTTCTCGGACGTCTACTACGTTAACGAAATACTCTGTTTTTTCCTGTCTGGGAGCTCGGGCGACCGACGCATTGAGTACGACGTTACGACCGGCACGGTAGTGAACTTGTTCCAGACGAGATAACGGAAAGAGCGCCGGTTAGGAGTCACGCACTCTGAGATTATTGCGTTCTTGGCTCTTCCGGCCACGGCGGGACTTAACGCGACGATCAACGTCAGCGGCCCGGTGGTCAACAGCGCACAGACGCTCAATGCCTACTGGCACTCGCACTGGGTGTAAGAGACGGGCATGTTCGAGTCGGACAAGCGTCATGACGTGTGGAGTTGTGGCAGTGCTGCGGAGTGTACGTCGCTGTATGGCGACGCTTACACGAGCGTAGGCGGTGTGATCAATCCGCCTACGCCGGTGGGCAACATCGCGGCGACGATTCAGGCACCGAACCTGACGGTGACGTCGGGCGGTCAGATCGTCAACGTGGGTAATGTGGTGGGGCAGTCGGTGTCGCTGACCGGTACGAGCTTGGTCAACGGCATCACGACGGCGAACACGTACACGCCGCAAGTGGGCAACGCACCGCAAGTGATTAGTCTGGCTCCGGCGAACGGCGGCCTGAATCTGACGATCCCGGCGAGCTTGGGCGGTGCGGGTTCGTCAATCCTGACGGGCGCCACCGGGCAGCAGAACGGCCCGAGCTACGTCGTCGGTGGATTGGGCGCGACGCTCGATCCCGTCTCCCCGCAAGTGCTGATCTCGAACTTGCCCGCGTCGTTGCAACCGAGCACGACGACGTTCTACTTCTCTCCGCAGCAAGAGGCCATCCAACTCCAGCAAGCCGCCCTGATGCAAACGGGCAAGGCGAGCTTCATCAATGGATTGTCGACGGATAGCACATCGCAGTTGAGCGTCAACGACCAGCAGAAGCTGGTGATGTACGGCAACGCAGTCGAGTACGCGAAGACGAACAACATCCAGTTGGGTCAGGCACTGACACCTGAGCAGATCGCAGGGTTGTCGCAACCGATGCTGTGGTACGTCGAGCAGACGGTGCCTGAGCCGGGATGCGCTGCAACGGGTAATGCGAAATGCCCGACCGTCACAGCCCTGATGCCGCAGGTTTACCTGCCGGAGAACTTCACGGCGTTGTCCGCAGGCGGGCAGATTCTCGCAAGCAATGACCTGTCGCTGAACTTCGGTAGCACGGCGACAGGCGGCAGCATCCTTAATACGGGCTCGATCACCTCAGGCGGGACGCTGACGGTGAACACCGGCACGCTGACGAACCGTGCAAACGTGGTGGACGTCGGTGAAATCTGGAGCTACATCAAGGACGCGGGCTACCTGAAGACCACCGGCACGATGGTGCAGCCGGGCGGCTTCATGAGCGCGGCAGCGGGCGGGTTGACGCTCAACGTCGACCAGTTCAATCAGATCGGTGGCGCACTCCAGCTGCTAGGTCAGAACGGTGAGGTTGACCAAGCCGCGACGCAAGCGTTTATCGCGGGCGTAGCTGCGCAACTGGGCGACAACTTCGTCCAGCAGACGCTGCAAAACGACCTGCACACGGATTTCGTAAAGCAGGGGGGGGACTTTGGCATCCAGCAGATTGGGATGCTGGTCATCATGGCCATGACGGTTATCGCAAC
>NZ_CABPSP010000029.1 GCF_902459765.1 Pandoraea anapnoica
CCGGCCCGCCCGTTCTTCTCAATGACCGAGTCCGACTGCCAGAATGCCGAGTCTGAGGTATCGGCGTATCTGCGTCGACTGTTTGACTGATGGCGGCCCTGGATTCCCATTGTTTCAAAAATCGGCCGTTTAAGCCGCTGCGACTATGGGGGTATAGCAAACCATAGGCAGCAGGGCACGAAGCCCGCTATCGTGTTTAGACCCCCCGTTAGTGTCGATTCCGTTATCGGGGTGGAGGTGCAAATTCCGGCAACGCGCCTCCGGGGAGCAAATTCCGGCCGTCAGTAGCCCGTTCCGGGGCATCGCCTATATATATTGGCGTCGCCCCATCCTCCCTGAAGCTGGTGACATCCACCAGCATCCCCAGGCTTTCATGAATCGCCAATATGGCGACATGGACAAGCCACTCATCGCCTCCCTTTCGTTAGAGCTAGAGATCATGCCCGGTTTAGGCGTGATCCAACTGCTGCCCGCCGGAGACTTTCGCGCCAATGACGGTCGCCCGTTCGAATGCGCCGCTTGGCGCGTAACAGACGAGAACGCGCAAAAGATCATCGCGGCGCTGGCCGCCTGCGCAAAGCCGATGGTGCTCGACTATGAACACCAATCCCTCTACGCCGCGACGAGCGGTAACCCGGCTCCCGCGGCGGGCTGGTTCAAACAACTGGAATGGCGGCCCGGAAAGGGCATGTATGCCGTCGACGTTGAATACACCGGTCGTGCTTCCGCATTCATTGCCGCCAAGGAATACCGCTACCTGTCGGCGGTGTTTGCCTACGACAAAGACGGCAACGTCACGAAGCTGCTCAACGCCGCCCTCACCAATAACCCGGCGCTGGATGACCTGGACGAGGTTCAACTCGCTGCCGCCAGTCGCCTCGCTGGTGACAAAACCCCACCGCAATCCCCGCCAATCCCGGCGGACAAATCTCAGGAGTTATCCATGAGCGTACTTTTGGCCGCCTTGCGGCTTTTGATCAAGCTGCCGGAAGCAGCGACCGAAGCCGAGGCAGTCGTCGGCCTGACCAAGTTGGCAGAGACGGTCGGTGCGACCAAGGAAAAGCCGGTCGATCTGATCGAGCACCTTGCTGGTCAGCAAACGCAGATCGCGGCGCTGACCAACGTCGCGCCCGACCCTGCGAAGTATGTGTCTGTCCAGGTCATGCACGACATGAAGGCCCAGATCGCTGCATTGACCAATGGACAGCAGCAAGGCCAGGTCGAAAGCCTGATCACCGCAGCCTTGTCGGACGGCCGCTTGCTTCCGGCCCAGGAGCAGTGGGCGCGCGATCTGGGCAAGGCCAACGTCGCATTGCTCCAGCAGCACCTGGAGTCGGCCGCGCCGATGGCGGCTCTCGGGAACATGCAGACCAACGGCAAGGCTCCGGCGGGTGGCGGTACCACCAACGCGCTGTCGGCTGACGAAATCGCGGCATGCAAGCAACTCGGCTTGTCGCAGGAGGACTTCGCCAAGTCCAAGGTGGGTGCCCAATGACCGCCATTGCAGAGGATCGCAACACACCGTTCATGGATGGGCAGGACGTGCCGGTGCCGGTCAAGGCCGCGACGGTAATTCACGCGGGCCTGATCGTCTGCGCTGACGCCACGGGTTACGCCATCGAAGGCAAGACGGCCGATGACCTGACCTACCTCGGCCGCGCCGAGGAGTTCATCGATAACACCAAGGGTGCCGACGGCGATGCGTTTGTCCTGGTGCGTCGCCTCAAGGCGTTCAAGTGGGCAAACGACAGCACCGACCCGGTGTTGCAGGCCGGACTCGGCAAGCCCTGTTTCATTGTAGACAACCAGACCGTCGCCGCAACTGATGGCGGCGCAACTCGCTCGCAGGCTGGCATCGTGGTGGCGCTCGATGCTGATGGCGTGTGGGTTCAGTAAGGGAGAGCAGCATGCTGATCAACGCACAAACGATCTCGGTCATCTTTCAGGGACTGAGTGCCGTCTATAACAAGGCGTTCGCCGCCGCACCGACCACCTGGCAGAACATCGCCATGAAGGTGCCGTCGACCGGACGCATGGAGCTTTATGCCTGGCTCGACAACTTCCCGCGCATGCGTCGCTGGATCGGCGACAAGCACATCAAGGCGCTCAAGGCGCATGGCTACACCGTCGTCAATGACGATTGGGAGGCCACGGTCGAAGTCGACCGCAACGACATCAAGGATGACTCGCTGGGCATCTACGCACCGCAGGCCCAGAGTGCGGGCTTCTCTGCTGCGCAGTTGCCGGACGAGATCGTCTACGAGCTGGTGAATCTGGCATTCGAGAAGGCTTGCTACGACGGCCAGTACTTCTTCGATACCGATCACCCGGTGGGCGATGGCGTGGTGTCGAACTGCTTCACGATGCCGCTCTCTGCGGCAAGCCAGGCCGCTGCGCAAGCGTCCTACGGCGTGATGCGCACGGCGATGCGCAAGTTCAAAGACGACGAAGATCGTCCGCTGAACATCATCCCCAACGTGCTGCTCGTTGGCCCTGCGCTTGAGGACACGGCCCGAGCGCTGATGACGAACGACCGCCTCGATGACGGCAAGACCAACCCCTACAAGGGGACGGCCACGGTGCTGTGCGACGCACGCATCCAGTCCGATACGGCGTGGTTCCTGCTCGACACGACCAAGCCGATCAAGCCGTTCGTGTACCAGGAGCGCGAGGCACCGGTCTTCGTGCAGCAGATCGATCCGAACGCGGACGACGTGTTCAACCGCAAGAAATTCAAGTTCGGCGCAGAAGCGCGCGCTGCCGGTGGTTACGGTTTCTGGCAGATGGCGGCCGGCTCGACCGGTGTCGGCCACTAATAACCCACCTGGGAACGGCCACGCGACGCCGATACGCGTGGCGGAAGCGAGACCGGAGCTTCGGCCGCAAGCGGCTCCGGCCATGAAATCGAAGAGGACATTATGGAAAAGCAGAAACACCCGGCGATCAAGGTGGCAGCGCGCGTTGAGTCGTTCCGTCGCGCCGGTCGCGTGTTCGGCCGTGAGCCGGTCACGCTGGCACTTGCACAGTTGAGTCCTGCCGAATACAAGGCGCTCACGACGGACAAATCGCTGGTCGCTGTCGAGACGGTAGTCGAGCGCACTGCGGCAGAGGCCGAGAAATTCCCGCACCTCGACGCGCCGCACGTGACGGCTGCCGTCGCGCGCCTGGCCACCAGTCCGAGCGCTGGTGAGAGCCAGTCGGGCGAATGCGCTGGTGGTGAATGTCGGCGTGAGGCCGATCTTGTGGATAGCTTGCAGGAGGTGTCCAAGCGCAAGGAAGAGCTGTTGCGGTTTGAGTCCGAGCTGAAAACAATCGAAGGCGCGTTGCTCGTTCGCTCGTCGGAGCTGGATGCACGCGATACGGCGCTCACCGAGAAAGCGACCGAACTGGATAAGCGCGCCGAAGCACTCGACGCCCGTGAACTGGCATCGCAGGCCACGAGCGAACCGACCGCTGGCCAGACCGACTCCAGTCAGGCCAAACCCGCCGCCACGGCCAAGTCCGGCAACCACCAGGGGAAGAGGTAAGTCATGGCCTACGCCACGCGACAGGACATGGTGAATAGCTTCGGCGAGTACGAAGTCCGAACCCTGACGGATCGAGACGACACCGGCGAGATTGACGACGCGGTGCTCGCGGCCGGACTCGAAGACGCCAGCGCCGAGATCGATACCTTTCTCGGTGGTCGCTACGGCCTGCCGTTGCAGATCGTGCCGCGCTTCCTTGCGAGCAAGTGCTGCGACATCTGCCGCTATCACCTGACCGGGGCCGGTACGACGTGCACCGAGGAAATTCAGAAGCGGTACGACCTCGCGCTCAAGTTTCTGAAGTTGATCGCGACCGGCCAAATCACGCTTGGCGCCGACGCAACGGGTGTCACTGTCGAGCCGAGGAACGTCGTCAAGTCCAATCGTGGCACGAAGATCTTCAGTAACCGGGATCGTGGAGGCTATTGATGGGCGAGACCACCCGGCCGGTGAAACCGGCATATGTCCCGATCATTGCGGCCGTCGAGCTTGCCATTGTTGATCGCCTGGCGCGTGGGCTGGGGAGCATGGTCAAGGAGGTCAAGACCTACGGCGGCGAGTTCGACATGGACGACTTCGAGAACGTCGTGCGCCGATTCCCGGCCGTCTGGGTGACGTTCGCTGGCGTCAAGCGCACCGATCCCGTGAGCACGAGCCGCACCAAGTTTAAGGCGGAGGCCACGTTCGCCGTCATGGTGGGCGCTCGCAACATCCGCAGTGAGGAGTCGACCCGTCACGGCGGCGTCACCAAGGACGAAGTCGGAACGAACATGCTCATCACCTGCGTGCGGCGTCTTCTCAATCAGCAGGACATGGGCCTTCCCATTCGGGAGCTTCAGCCAGGCGCGATCAAGACGCTGTTTAACACCAGTGTCAAATCGGACGCGAAATCAGTGTTCGCGATGGAGTTCCACACCGCCTGGGTGGAAGACAGTCTGTCCATCGGCGGCTTCCCGCAAGGTGGAGCTGACGATCCACTCGGCGAGGTGTTCGAGCAATACGGCGGTCAGATCGATCCGCCATCGCCTGAATTCCGGTCGCTGGTCATGAAGTACTACCTGGAACCGAACGACGGTAAGCCCTCCTTGGAGGACGTGGTGATTCTTGAGGATCAATCATGAAAAAGAGCATGAACGTAATCGCGAGAAAGGGAGTGCGCGTCCCTTTCGAGAACGCATCGCGCAAATACATCACCGACGAGAAGGCAGTGTCGGTGAAAGAGAGCGCCTATTACACGCGCCGCATCTTCGACGGCGACCTACTCGAGGTCGTTGAGGGCGGGCCTCCGGTCGAAGTCGCCGAAGCCAAGCCGGACGGTGACGCTCCGGCAAGCGTCGAGGCACCGGTGGCCACCGCCAAGCGTGGCGGCAAAGGAGCGTAAGACATGTCGAGCCAGAACGTCACTATCTATCAGATTCCGCCCGGACGGAAGCCTGGGCATTACTTCGAGTTCAACACCAAGGCGGCGTTAAACACGCTTCCGGCCAATGATCAGAGCATGATCATCATCGGCCAGCGCACGAGCGAGGGTAAGCTCGACGCCCTCGTGCCGATGGACATTTACAGCGAAGACCAGGCAGCCGACGCGTTCGGCAACGGCTCGCTCGCACACATCGCAGTCACCGCAGCCCTGACGGCTAACCGGTATCTCGCGTTGACCGTCATCGCCGTTGACGACGCGGCCGCTGGCCAGCCTGCGCATGGCACTGTCACGTTTGACGGCACCGCAACGGCCGATGGTGCGTTTGCGCTGTTTATTGGCAATGCCCGAGTCGACGTAGCGGTAATGTCTGGCGATGCGGCGGATACGGTTGCCGCCAACCTTGTTGATGCCATCACCCAGGCGGTCAAACTGCCGGTCACGGCAACGGCCACGGCGGGCGCTGTCACGATCACTGCCAAGAACAAGGGTGAGTTTGGCAACGGTATTGTCACTTCGCAGTTGAACCAGGCGGATGGCATCACGGCAACGCTCACGCCGTTCACTGGTGGCCTCAATGATCCGGACATCGCTCCGGCGCTGGCCAAGGTGTTTGGCGCGGCATACACCATCTACGCCATCTGCTGGGCGACGGAGACGGCGCTCACGAAACTGCGCGATCACGTCAATGCGGTCTCGCACCCGCTTGAGCAGCG
>NZ_CABPSP010000030.1 GCF_902459765.1 Pandoraea anapnoica
ACACTTCCTACAGGTAGCGTTGACCCTAATTTTGGTCGTCGGGTACGCAATCGCCGCCAGTTAAATAGCTTGCAAAATACGTGGCCTTATGGTTACAGTATGCCCATCGCAGTTCGCTACACGCAGGACGCTTTTTCACGTTCTGGTTGGTTGTGGCCTGTTGATGCTAAAGGTGAGCCGCTTAAAGCTACCAGTTATATGGCTGTTGGTTTCTATGTGGCTAAATACGTTAACAAAAAGTCAGATATGGACCTTGCTGCTAAAGGTCTAGGAGCTAAAGAATGGAACAACTCACTAAAAACCAAGCTGTCGCTACTTCCCAAGAAGCTGTTCAGAATCAGAATGAGCCGCAACTTCGGGATGAAAATGCTCACAATGACAAATCTGTCCACGGAGTGCTTAATCCAACTTACCAAGCTGGGTTACGACGCGACGCCGTTCAACCAGATATTGAAGCAGAACGCAAAAAGAGAGATGAGATTGAGGCTGGGAAAAGTTACTGTAGCCGACGTTTTGGCGGCGCAACCTGTGACGACAAATCTGCTCAAATTTATGCGCGCTTCGATAAAAATGATTGGCGTATCCAACCTGCAGAGTTTTATCGCTTCCATGACGCAGAAGTTAACACTTTCGGATATTTCTGATGAGTCGAAAAATTATCTTGATAAAGCAGGAATTACTACTGCTTGTTTACGAATTAAATCGAAGTGGACTGCTGGCGGAAAATGAGAAAATTCGACCTATCCTTGCGCAGCTCGAGAAGCTCTTACTTTGCGACCTTTCGCCATCAACTAACGATTCTGTCAAAAACTGACGCGTTGGATGAGGAGAAGTGGCTTAATATGCTTGGCACGTTCGTCAAGGACTGGTTTAGATATGAGTCACATTTTGTTCATGGTAGAGATTCTCTTGTTGACATTTTAAAAGAGCGTGGATTACTATCTGAGTCCGATGCTGTTCAACCACTAATAGGTAAGAAATCATGAGTCAAGTTACTGAACAATCCGTACGTTTCCAGACCGCTTTGGCCTCTATTAAGCTCATTCAGGCTTCTGCCGTTTTGGATTTAACCGAAGATGATTTCGATTTTCTGACGAGTAACAAAGTTTGGATTGCTACTGACCGCTCTCGTGCTCGTCGCTGCGTTGAGGCTTGCGTTTATGGTACGCTGGACTTTGTAGGATACCCTCGCTTTCCTGCTCCTGTTGAGTTTATTGCTGCCGTCATTGCTTATTATGTTCATCCCGTCAACATTCAAACGGCCTGTCTCATCATGGAAGGCGCTGAATTTACGGAAAACATTATTAATGGCGTCGAGCGTCCGGTTAAAGCCGCTGAATTGTTCGCGTTTACCTTGCGTGTACGCGCAGGAAACACTGACGTTCTTACTGACGCAGAAGAAAACGTGCGTCAAAAATTACGTGCAGAAGGAGTGATGTAATGTCTAAAGGTAAAAAACGTTCTGGCGCTCGCCCTGGTCGTCCGCAGCCGTTGCGAGGTACTAAAGGCAAGCGTAAAGGCGCTCGTCTTTGGTATGTAGGTGGTCAACAATTTTAATTGCAGGGGCTTCGGCCCCTTACTTGAGGATAAATTATGTCTAATATTCAAACTGGCGCCGAGCGTATGCCGCATGACCTTTCCCATCTTGGCTTCCTTGCTGGTCAGATTGGTCGTCTTATTACCATTTCAACTACTCCGGTTATCGCTGGCGACTCCTTCGAGATGGACGCCGTTGGCGCTCTCCGTCTTTCTCCATTGCGTCGTGGCCTTGCTATTGACTCTACTGTAGACATTTTTACTTTTTATGTCCCTCATCGTCACGTTTATGGTGAACAGTGGATTAAGTTCATGAAGGATGGTGTTAATGCCACTCCTCTCCCGACTGTTAACACTACTGGTTATATTGACCATGCCGCTTTTCTTGGCACGATTAACCCTGATACCAATAAAATCCCTAAGCATTTGTTTCAGGGTTATTTGAATATCTATAACAACTATTTTAAAGCGCCGTGGATGCCTGACCGTACCGAGGCTAACCCTAATGAGCTTAATCAAGATGATGCTCGTTATGGTTTCCGTTGCTGCCATCTCAAAAACATTTGGACTGCTCCGCTTCCTCCTGAGACTGAGCTTTCTCGCCAAATGACGACTTCTACCACATCTATTGACATTATGGGTCTGCAAGCTGCTTATGCTAATTTGCATACTGACCAAGAACGTGATTACTTCATGCAGCGTTACCATGATGTTATTTCTTCATTTGGAGGTAAAACCTCTTATGACGCTGACAACCGTCCTTTACTTGTCATGCGCTCTAATCTCTGGGCATCTGGCTATGATGTTGATGGAACTGACCAAACGTCGTTAGGCCAGTTTTCTGGTCGTGTTCAACAGACCTATAAACATTCTGTGCCGCGTTTCTTTGTTCCTGAGCATGGCACTATGTTTACTCTTGCGCTTGTTCGTTTTCCGCCTACTGCGACTAAAGAGATTCAGTACCTTAACGCTAAAGGTGCTTTGACTTATACCGATATTGCTGGCGACCCTGTTTTGTATGGCAACTTGCCGCCGCGTGAAATTTCTATGAAGGATGTTTTCCGTTCTGGTGATTCGTCTAAGAAGTTTAAGATTGCTGAGGGTCAGTGGTATCGTTATGCGCCTTCGTATGTTTCTCCTGCTTATCACCTTCTTGAAGGCTTCCCATTCATTCAGGAACCGCCTTCTGGTGATTTGCAAGAACGCGTACTTATTCGCCACCATGATTATGACCAGTGTTTCCAGTCCGTTCAGTTGTTGCAGTGGAATAGTCAGGTTAAATTTAATGTGACCGTTTATCGCAATCTGCCGACCACTCGCGATTCAATCATGACTTCGTGATAAAAGATTGAGTGTGAGGTTATAACGCCGAAGCGGTAAAAATTTTAATTTTTGCCGCTGAGGGGTTGACCAAGCGAAGCGCGGTAGGTTTTCTGCTTAGGAGTTTAATCATGTTTCAGACTTTTATTTCTCGCCATAATTCAAACTTTTTTTCTGATAAGCTGGTTCTCACTTCTGTTACTCCAGCTTCTTCGGCACCTGTTTTACAGACACCTAAAGCTACATCGTCAACGTTATATTTTGATAGTTTGACGGTTAATGCTGGTAATGGTGGTTTTCTTCATTGCATTCAGATGGATACATCTGTCAACGCCGCTAATCAGGTTGTTTCTGTTGGTGCTGATATTGCTTTTGATGCCGACCCTAAATTTTTTGCCTGTTTGGTTCGCTTTGAGTCTTCTTCGGTTCCGACTACCCTCCCGACTGCCTATGATGTTTATCCTTTGGATGGTCGCCATGATGGTGGTTATTATACCGTCAAGGACTGTGTGACTATTGACGTCCTTCCCCGTACGCCGGGCAATAATGTTTATGTTGGTTTCATGGTTTGGTCTAACTTTACCGCTACTAAATGCCGCGGATTGGTTTCGCTGAATCAGGTTATTAAAGAGATTATTTGTCTCCAGCCACTTAAGTGAGGTGATTTATGTTTGGTGCTATTGCTGGCGGTATTGCTTCTGCTCTTGCTGGTGGCGCCATGTCTAAATTGTTTGGAGGCGGTCAAAAAGCCGCCTCCGGTGGCATTCAAGGTGATGTGCTTGCTACCGATAACAATACTGTAGGCATGGGTGATGCTGGTATTAAATCTGCCATTCAAGGCTCTAATGTTCCTAACCCTGATGAGGCCGTCCCTAGTTTTGTTTCTGGTGCTATGGCTAAAGCTGGTAAAGGACTTCTTGAAGGTACGTTGCAGGCTGGCACTTCTGCCGTTTCTGATAAGTTGCTTGATTTGGTTGGACTTGGTGGCAAGTCTGCCGCTGATAAAGGAAAGGATACTCGTGATTATCTTGCTGCTGCATTTCCTGAGCTTAATGCTTGGGAGCGTGCTGGTGCTGATGCTTCCTCTGCTGGTATGGTTGACGCCGGATTTGAGAATCAAAAAGAGCTTACTAAAATGCAACTGGACAATCAGAAAGAGATTGCCGAGATGCAAAATGAGACTCAAAAAGAGATTGCTGGCATTCAGTCGGCGACTTCACGCCAGAATACGAAAGACCAGGTATATGCACAAAATGAGATGCTTGCTTATCAACAGAAGGAGTCTACTGCTCGCGTTGCGTCTATTATGGAAAACACCAATCTTTCCAAGCAACAGCAGGTTTCCGAGATTATGCGCCAAATGCTTACTCAAGCTCAAACGGCTGGTCAGTATTTTACCAATGACCAAATCAAAGAAATGACTCGCAAGGTTAGTGCTGAGGTTGACTTAGTTCATCAGCAAACGCAGAATCAGCGGTATGGCTCTTCTCATATTGGCGCTACTGCAAAGGATATTTCTAATGTCGTCACTGATGCTGCTTCTGGTGTGGTTGATATTTTTCATGGTATTGATAAAGCTGTTGCCGATACTTGGAACAATTTCTGGAAAGACGGTAAAGCTGATGGTATTGGCTCTAATTTGTCTAGGAAATAACCGTCAGGATTGACACCCTCCCAATTGTATGTTTTCATGCCTCCAAATCTTGGAGGCTTTTTTATGGTTCGTTCTTATTACCCTTCTGAATGTCACGCTGATTATTTTGACTTTGAGCGTATCGAGGCTCTTAAACCTGCTATTGAGGCTTGTGGCATTTCTACTCTTTCTCAATCCCCAATGCTTGGCTTCCATAAGCAGATGGATAACCGCATCAAGCTCTTGGAAGAGATTCTGTCTTTTCGTATGCAGGGCGTTGAGTTCGATAATGGTGATATGTATGTTGACGGCCATAAGGCTGCTTCTGACGTTCGTGATGAGTTTGTATCTGTTACTGAGAAGTTAATGGATGAATTGGCACAATGCTACAATGTGCTCCCCCAACTTGATATTAATAACACTATAGACCACCGCCCCGAAGGGGACGAAAAATGGTTTTTAGAGAACGAGAAGACGGTTACGCAGTTTTGCCGCAAGCTGGCTGCTGAACGCCCTCTTAAGGATATTCGCGATGAGTATAATTACCCCAAAAAGAAAGGTATTAAGGATGAGTGTTCAAGATTGCTGGAGGCCTCCACTATGAAATCGCGTAGAGGCTTTGCTATTCAGCGTTTGATGAATGCAATGCGACAGGCTCATGCTGATGGTTGGTTTATCGTTTTTGACACTCTCACGTTGGCTGACGACCGATTAGAGGCGTTTTATGATAATCCCAATGCTTTGCGTGACTATTTTCGTGATATTGGTCGTATGGTTCTTGCTGCCGAGGGTCGCAAGGCTAATGATTCACACGCCGACTGCTATCAGTATTTTTGTGTGCCTGAGTATGGTACAGCTAATGGCCGTCTTCATTTCCATGCGGTGCACTTTATGCGGACACTTCCTACAGGTAGCGTTGACCCTAATTTTGGTCGTCGGGTACGCAATCGCCGCCAGTTAAATAGCTTGCAAAA
>NZ_CABPSP010000031.1 GCF_902459765.1 Pandoraea anapnoica
TAGCAAGGGGTTTTTAAGGGGAGCCTGACGATTACCTACTTTCACACGGGTATCCGCACTATCATCGGCGTGGAGTCGTTTCACGGTCCTGTTCGGGATGGGAAGGGGTGGTTCCAACTCGCTATGGTCATCAGGCTTAACTTGTATGTTCTGCTGACTTGGGTCAGCAAAACCAATTTGGAAGAAGCGTAGTACAACAAATATTGTGGGTTGTGAGTTGTATCGGCACAGCGATACTCACACCAGGAAAAACACACTGGTTATAGGATCAAGCCTTACGGGCAATTAGTATCAGTTAGCTTAACGCATTACTGCGCTTCCACACCTGACCTATCAACGTCCTGGTCTTGAACGACCCTTCAAAGGAATCGAGTTCCTAGGGAAGTCTCATCTTAAGGCGAGTTTCCCGCTTAGATGCTTTCAGCGGTTATCTCTTCCGAACATAGCTACCCGGCGATGCCACTGGCGTGACAACCGGTACACCAGAGGTTCGTCCACTCCGGTCCTCTCGTACTAGGAGCAGCCCCCTTCAAACTTCCAACGCCCACGGCAGATAGGGACCAAACTGTCTCACGACGTTTTAAACCCAGCTCACGTACCTCTTTAAATGGCGAACAGCCATACCCTTGGGACCGGCTACAGCCCCAGGATGAGATGAGCCGACATCGAGGTGCCAAACACCGCCGTCGATATGAACTCTTGGGCGGTATCAGCCTGTTATCCCCAGAGTACCTTTTATCCGTTGAGCGATGGCCCTTCCATACAGAACCACCGGATCACTATGACCTGCTTTCGCACCTGCTCGACTTGTCAGTCTCGCAGTTAAGCACGCTTTTGCCATTGCACTATCAGCACGATTTCCGACCGTACCTAGCGTACCTTCGTACTCCTCCGTTACACTTTGGGAGGAGACCGCCCCAGTCAAACTGCCTACCATGCACTGTCCCCGATCCGGATTACGGACCTAGGTTAGAACCTCAAACAAGCCAGGGTGGTATTTCAAGGACGGCTCCACAGAAACTAGCGTTCCTGCTTCAAAGCCTCCCACCTATCCTACACAGACCGGTTCAAAGTCCAATGCAAAGCTACAGTAAAGGTTCATGGGGTCTTTCCGTCTAGCCGCGGGTAGATTGCATCATCACAAACACTTCAACTTCGCTGAGTCTCGGGAGGAGACAGTGTGGCCATCGTTACGCCATTCGTGCAGGTCGGAACTTACCCGACAAGGAATTTCGCTACCTTAGGACCGTTATAGTTACGGCCGCCGTTTACCGGGACTTCAATCAAGAGCTTGCACCCCATCATTTAATCTTCCGGCACCGGGCAGGCGTCACACCCTATACGTCCACTTTCGTGTTTGCAGAGTGCTGTGTTTTTATTAAACAGTCGCAGCCACCAGTTTATTGCAACCCCTTCACCCTTCTGGCGCAGGCCAGTTAAGCTACAAGGGCGTACCTTATCCCGAAGTTACGGTACCAATTTGCCGAGTTCCTTCTCCCGAGTTCTCTCAAGCGCCTTAGAATACTCATCTCGCCCACCTGTGTCGGTTTGCGGTACGGTCTCGTATGACTGAAGCTTAGAGGCTTTTCTTGGAACCACTTCCAATTGCTTCGCGAACAAGTTCGCTCGCCCCACAGCCTTGAATTACGCGCCCGGATTTGCCTAAGCGCCTTCTCCACTGCAGGGACCGGGACTTCCAACACCCGGACAACCTTCCGCGATCCGTCCCCCCATCGCATCATACGACGGTGCAGGAATATTAACCTGCTTCCCATCAGCTACGCATCTCTGCCTCGCCTTAGGGGCCGACTCACCCTACGCCGATGAACGTTGCGTAGGAAACCTTGGGCTTACGGCGAGGGGGCCTTTCACCCCCTTTATCGCTACTCATGTCAGCATTCGCACTTCTGATACCTCCAGCATCCTTTACAAGACACCTTCACAGGCTTACAGAACGCTCTCCTACCATGCGAGCAAGCTCGCATCCGCAGCTTCGGTATATTGCTTAGCCCCGTTACATCTTCCGCGCAGGACGACTCGATCAGTGAGCTATTACGCTTTCTTTAAAGGGTGGCTGCTTCTAAGCCAACCTCCTGACTGTTTTAGCCTTCCCACTTCGTTTCCCACTTAGCAATATTTAGGGACCTTAGCTGGCGGTCTGGGTTGTTTCCCTCTTGACACCGGACGTTAGCACCCGATGTCTGTCTCCCGTGATTGCACTCTTCGGTATTCGGAGTTTGCTATGGCGAGGTAATCCGCAATGGACCCCTCAACCATGACAGTGCTCTACCCCCGAAGGTGATACACGAGGCACTACCTAAATAGTTTTCGGAGAGAACCAGCTATTTCCAAGTTTGTTTAGCCTTTCACCCCTATCCACAGCTCATCCCCTAACTTTTCAACGTTAGTGGGTTCGGTCCTCCAGTACGTGTTACCGCACCTTCAACCTGGCCATGGATAGATCACTTGGTTTCGGGTCTACACCCAGCGACTGAACGCCCTATTCGGACTCGCTTTCGCTACGCCTTCCCTATTCGGTTAAGCTCGCCACTGAATGTAAGTCGCTGACCCATTATACAAAAGGTACGCCGTCACCCCTTACGAGGCTCCGACTGTTTGTATGCATGCGGTTTCAGGATCTATTTCACTCCCCTCCCGGGGTTCTTTTCGCCTTTCCCTCACGGTACTGGTTCACTATCGGTCGATTACGAGTATTTAGCCTTGGAGGATGGTCCCCCCATCTTCAGACAGGATTTCACGTGTCCCGCCCTACTTTTCTCAAGCTTAGTTCCACACCAGGGTTTTCTCATACGGGGCTATCACCCACTATGGCCGGACTTTCCATTCCGTTTTGATAACACCGGTGCTAAATCTTGAAGGCTGGTCCCATTTCGCTCGCCACTACTTTGGGAATCTCGGTTGATTTCTTTTCCTGCAGCTACTTAGATGTTTCAGTTCGCCGCGTTCGCTCCACTAGACCTATGTATTCAGTCTAGGGTGACCCAAAGGGCCGGGTTTCCCCATTCGGACATTTGTGGATCAAAGCTTATTTGCCAGCTCCCCACAACTTTTCGCAGGCTATCGCGTCCTTCATCGCCTGTAATCGCCAAGGCATCCACCACATGCACTTATTCGCTTGACCCTATAACGAGTGTGTCTTTCGACACATTCTTCATAGGTTGAGTATTAGCGTTGTGCCGTATTCCAAGTCATCTTTCGATCACTTTTAATACATTTGATACAATCACAACCCGTACAATTTCCACGCGCCATCTCTAACGCGCTTCCGTTGTACTACTTCTTCTTCCAAATTGTTAAAGAACATAAACTGCATGACA
>NZ_CABPSP010000032.1 GCF_902459765.1 Pandoraea anapnoica
GGCACACCGACCTGACGGGCGAGCAGGATGTGCTCACGCGTTTGCGGCATCGGGCCGTCAGCAGCCGAGCAAACCAGAATAGCGCCGTCCATCTGGGCAGCACCGGTAATCATGTTCTTGACGTAGTCGGCGTGGCCCGGGCAGTCAACGTGTGCGTAGTGGCGCGTAGCCGTTTCGTACTCGATGTGTGCCGTGTTGATGGTAATGCCGCGTGCCTTTTCTTCCGGCGCTGCGTCGATTTCGTCGTACTTCTTGGCTTCGCCGCCGAACTTGGCCGACAGAACCGTTGCGATAGCAGCCGTCAGGGTGGTCTTGCCATGGTCAACGTGGCCAATGGTACCGACGTTCACGTGCGGCTTAGTCCGCTCGAATTTTTCCTTTGCCATTTCCGACTCCTAACGGGTTATCTATTGCCGAGGTTGCTCGGCATGTTGATTGCCGCGCTTCACACTATCTTTTGGTGCCCATGGGCAGGATCGAACTGCCGACCTCTCCCTTACCAAGGGAGTGCTCTACCACTGAGCCACATGGGCGAATCCTGTACTACTGCTTCTGCGCGTCACCTGGAGCGGGTGAAGGGAATCGAACCCTCGTCATAAGCTTGGAAGGCTTCTGCTCTACCATTGAGCTACACCCGCTTGGATTTCGACTCTCGCCACTTGGTAACAAGCGCCGGAGAACTTATGTTTCCGGCGCTCATCACTTCCGCATTCTGGTGGAGGAGGTTGGATTCGAACCAACGTAGGCGTAAGCCAACAGATTTACAGTCTGCCCCCTTTAGCCACTCGGGCACCCCTCCGCAGAGAATTTGCAATTATGGAGATGTCGCCCTGCCTTGTCAACACCTTCCACGCATTAAATATGCAGTTTCTATGCCTGCGGCTCAGAAAAATTCAAGAGAACGCGGCAACTCTTTGATTTATTGGGTTATCTTGAATTTCAGGGAATCGACGAAAGGCTGTCAGCGAGCGCCTGCTAACAATCGCCTACGCCAGACGTCCATGTGGCTGTTCAGGCAGTCTCTCCCCATGTGAAATTCTCGCCGCAGCTTTTGCGCGAGGCTACGTTTCGCCTTTTGGCGGCCGACGATCGTGGTACCGAGATCATCACCCACGTCCACAACGATGTCGGGCGGCATGGAGATCATGCGGATGCCGTGCTCCCAATTGCGGTTCAGCATGTCGTCGACCGGATGAATCATCCGTTTGGCGTAGTCCAATAGAGCTAACGCGGCGTCGCGGCGGATTAGGTAGCCCTGAGTGCCACCAGGCTGCTTGCGGTGGTCATGGAGGATGCCGCCATCCGGGAGCTCACACACCTTCCAACGCCCGGAATCCCCACCGCTCTTTAGCCTCATGATCCCCCAGTGAATCGAGACGTCCAGCGCCACGGCAAGACGCTCAGGGAAATCGGACGTCAGTTTGACGTCGTCTTCCAGGACACACCAGATATCGTCATTAGATCGCGCCAGCGCTTCCCAGATGCGATAGTGGCTGTCATAGCAGCCCACCTCTCCGAGCGTGAGGTGGCTGGAATACATTTTGAGGCGAGTCACCTCGTCGTACGTCACCGGATATTGGTCAATGCGCTGCGCATCGAAGAATCTGAATGGGACGCTCGCTTTGGTCAGCTGCGCAGTGATATGAGCACGACGCTCGTGGCTGTCGATTAACGACACGACGATTACAGGAGGAAGACGCAACCCCGGGACGCACATCTGGTTCATTTTTTTGTGATCTACATAAGCACGGCGTCGAGAATACGATGTGCTCATATTGCTGTCTGAAACGGAAGACAGAATAAACCGCAAATATGTCGAACAGCCCACTTAGTCATGCGCTTTCAGAGTCGTCTTATACGAACTGAGCGGTTTCCCCTCCGCTCTTCAAGTGCTCTTCGCGAACGGTCAGTTTCCGTGAAGAAAGGCGCGGCAAGGCGGGCGGATAAGCCTTCCAACGAGCTCCGGGCTGGCACCGCTCAACAGGGACGAGCGCAAGACTAGCGTTGGTTGACGTCAGGATGAATTGTTTGAATCGCTTCAGTGAACTCTGCACGCTTCGCCAAAGAGCGGCGTCGCGCTGAGACTCGTTAAGCCAGCTGATCGCCCGGACCATCCGGCACACCAGATGCCATCAATCTCATTGACCTTATCGACTGCTCTGCGGCGCAGCGCCCGAGCAGTTGCTCGAGCGATGGCATTGATCAACGTAAGGGCACCGGCCGGCATTCGAGCGTCGAATCCTCTGGAAGAATGGATCAAGTCCCCATCGGGCATCTACGTTAGCCCGTTGTCTCGACGTATAGGTGTCTCAAGCGCCTTATGTACGTCCGTCGAGCAATGGGGGATATCGCATGGATGCGCTGACTTCGCGTCCGACACGCAGATCAACAACACCGAGGCCCAGATGATCCACCAAGCACTCGGGTTCACGGAAATGGAGCGCGTCGTGGTGTACAGGAAGCACTGCAAGCTTGATTGACCGACTGACAGGGGAGCGTAACGATCATTTATCAAGTCCCGGTCGTCTTACGCGACTTTCCAAGCATGGTTTCAGCGGGCAATGCGTCAGATTCGGCCTGTGAGGCACCGATGAAAGCGTCGCTGCAAAGCAAAAACCCCTTGCTACTGCTGTAGCAAGGGGTTTT
>NZ_CABPSP010000033.1 GCF_902459765.1 Pandoraea anapnoica
GTAAAGCGCTTTTGACTGACATCGATGCGATCTAAGGTTTTTGGTGGAGGATGACGGGATCGAACCGACGACCCCCTGCTTGCAAAGCAGGTGCTCTCCCAGCTGAGCTAATCCCCCAATCAAGCCGACTTACCACCACTTGAGTCTATCGCACGGTGGTTAAAAAGCTTTGGTGGGTCTAGATGGACTCGAACCATCGACCCCCGCCTTATCAAGACGGTGCTCTAACCAACTGAGCTATAGACCCGACTTAGATCTACGCAGTCAACAACCGATAAGCGTGAACACTCAACTTCCAGTGCATGCTCTAGAAAGGAGGTGATCCAGCCGCAGGTTCCCCTACGGCTACCTTGTTACGACTTCACCCCAGTCATGAATCCTGCCGTGGTAAGCGCCCTCCTTACGGTTAGGCTACCTACTTCTGGCAAAACCCACTCCCATGGTGTGACGGGCGGTGTGTACAAGACCCGGGAACGTATTCACCGCGACATGCTGATCCGCGATTACTAGCGATTCCAGCTTCACGCAGTCGAGTTGCAGACTGCGATCCGGACTACGATCGGTTTTCTGGGGTTAGCTCCACCTCGCGGTTTGGCAGCCCTCTGTACCGACCATTGTATGACGTGTGAAGCCCTACCCATAAGGGCCATGAGGACTTGACGTCATCCCCACCTTCCTCCGGTTTGTCACCGGCAGTCTCCTTAGAGTGCTCTTGCGTAGCAACTAAGGACAAGGGTTGCGCTCGTTGCGGGACTTAACCCAACATCTCACGACACGAGCTGACGACAGCCATGCAGCACCTGTGTTACGGTTCTCTTTCGAGCACATCCGCCTCTCAGCAGACTTCCGTACATGTCAAGGGTAGGTAAGGTTTTTCGCGTTGCATCGAATTAATCCACATCATCCACCGCTTGTGCGGGTCCCCGTCAATTCCTTTGAGTTTTAATCTTGCGACCGTACTCCCCAGGCGGTCAACTTCACGCGTTAGCTACGTTACTAAGGAAATGAATCCCCAACAACTAGTTGACATCGTTTAGGGCGTGGACTACCAGGGTATCTAATCCTGTTTGCTCCCCACGCTTTCGTGCATGAGCGTCAGTATTGGCCCAGGGGGCTGCCTTCGCCATCGGTATTCCTCCACATCTCTACGCATTTCACTGCTACACGTGGAATTCTACCCCCCTCTGCCATACTCTAGCCTTGCAGTCACGAATGCAGTTCCCAGGTTGAGCCCGGGGATTTCACATCCGTCTTACAAAACCGCCTGCGCACGCTTTACGCCCAGTAATTCCGATTAACGCTTGCACCCTACGTATTACCGCGGCTGCTGGCACGTAGTTAGCCGGTGCTTATTCTTCCGGTACCGTCATCCCCCCGAGGTATTAACCCAGAGGATTTCTTTCCGGACAAAAGTGCTTTACAACCCGAAGGCCTTCTTCACACACGCGGCATTGCTGGATCAGGCTTTCGCCCATTGTCCAAAATTCCCCACTGCTGCCTCCCGTAGGAGTCTGGGCCGTGTCTCAGTCCCAGTGTGGCTGGTCGTCCTCTCAGACCAGCTACAGATCGTCGCCTTGGTAAGCTTTTACCCCACCAACTAGCTAATCTGATATCGGCCGCTCTTGTAGCGCGAGGCCCGAAGGTCCCCCGCTTTCCTCCTTAGAGCGTATGCGGTATTAATCCGGCTTTCGCCGAGCTATCCCCCACTACAAGGTACGTTCCGATATATTACTCACCCGTTCGCCACTCGCCACCAGGTGCAAGCACCCGTGCTGCCGTTCGACTTGCATGTGTAAGGCATGCCGCCAGCGTTCAATCTGAGCCAGGATCAAACTCTTCAGTTTAAACCTGTTACTGTTTTCGGTTTTTCGTGATAAATCACTAGAACCGGTCGCTCTCAAAGTATGCTGACAAGTTAATTACTTAACTTACCTATTACTATGTGAGCCTCAATAAATTTAAAGCTTATCTGCCGAAGCAGACGCACTATTCATCGAGTGCCCACACTTATCGGTTGTTTAATTTTTAAAGATCAATCGCATCTGACTTCGCTTCGTCGCTTTATTACCGCGCCGTCGCTTCGTTTTCTGCGTCGCTGCATCAGCAGCAGAGAAGTGAGATTATGTCGCAGCTTCTCGTCGTCGTCAACAGTTTTTTTCGCTTTCTTCGTTCGCCGCC
>NZ_CABPSP010000034.1 GCF_902459765.1 Pandoraea anapnoica
GGTACTGTCAACACCGCTTCACCTGGCTTCGGCGCCGGAATCGACAGCTTTTCGCGCACGAAGTCCACGCCCATCGTCAGGCCCATGCTGACTAGCTTCGGTAGCGCGTCAGCGTATGCGGCCATGTCCTCAGGCTCCTGCGTCTCGAAGACCAGGCGCGGACACCGCAATGGCGATATGCCACCGCGATTGATCAGGATCATCGGCAGGATCAGCTCGCGCGTGATGGTGCGCTCGATCTGGCGCGCGTCCGAGGTGAGCAGGTCGTGTCGCACCTCGTTGTGCACGTTACCCAGGGCATTGGTTGATGACTTGCCGTCGGCCTGGCTGGTCAACGTCCCGCCGAGGATGACCTTGGACTGGGTGCTCTCGCACCAGCCGATCATTGCCATGAATGGCTGATGCGAGCCGTCCGCCGCATCTTTGAAGTCGATCTCCATCTCCTGGGGAATCACGGCCGCAGCGTTATGCCCCAGATCCACGATGGCGGCGAACAAGTCATCTTTCTCAGCGTCAGTGGCACCCGACCCGTATTTGCCGATTCGCATGGGCAGCCCGTGGATTTCCAAGAACTCGCCCAGGTCGCGCGCGCTGTAGTTCTTGAAGAGGTACGTCCACGCCAGCACGCGGTGCAGACCGCACCGCGCGATGTACCCCGATTTGGCTCGGTGGCGATGTACGATCCAGCCACCGGGCCACAACGGCTCGCCCGCCATGTCCGCGCTGCATAGCCGGATTTCGTCGAGGTTATCGGGCGGATTCATGAACCAGCCCTGCGGCCGGTGGTGAAACGCCTTCGGATACCACAGCTTGCCCAGGCGCGACCATTCAATCTCCTGTGGCGAGAAGCCTTGCCCGAGTGCGTCCATGCAGTCCAGCAGCAAATCCTCGAAATACGGCATGTCCATGATCCACTCGCGCACCTCCTCCGTGAGCTTCTGCTCTGCGGCGGTTGCGTTCTTCGGCGGCTGGATGTCGTAGTCGAGCGTGAGCAGCGCACGCTTGCGCTTACTCATCTCGGCGGCAATGTGACCATCCTTCTCTTCCATCTCCATGCCCAGGTCGGCCTGCTCGCGCAAGTGCCCGCGCTCAGCAGCGTCGAGTACCTGATAGAGCTTGGTCGGCGTCATGCCTCGCGTGGGATGCGTTGGGAAGGTCTGTCGCAGCCAGCCCACACGAGACGACTGCGGATCAGTCAGCGCTTTACGCTCGAACGGCACGCCATTCATATCAACGATCTTGCCCATGATTACCTCTAGATTGCCCCGTTGCCGAAACGCCCTCGTGCGGACGGTCGATCCCGCATCGGGTCGCGCCGCGCGTCGGTGCCGGAGTTGCCGCGCTTGGGAACCGGGATGTAGCGACTGCCATACGCTCGCCCGCGCGTCTGCGCGATCATCCATAAGATGTGCAATGCAGTAAGGCCGTCGTAGTGGTGGCCGCTTTGCTTTTCTGGCCAGGTATCCAGTTCCGCCAGGAGCGTTGTCTGCGCCTTGTTGAAAATGATTTGCGGCGCGGCGATGTCCGTGACGAACGGCTCCAGCGAGTCGATGCGCACCTCGGGTGCAACGGTGGCCGTCACGCCGACAAGCGGCAGCGGGACGCCTTGTTGCAGGCCCGCCTTGATCAGACTCTGCCGCGCCCACTCGTAGGCGTTGTTGTTCTCGAAGCCGATGGCCAGACAGTTGAATTCCTTCTGCATCTTGATCAGGTCGGACTCCAGCTTGGACGGCACCCGGCGTTTGATCTCGGCAAGCAGAACGTGGAGTTTCAGTGAATGCACATCCAGGCCACCAACGACAATCGAGGATGGGTCGCTCTTCTCGTTCGCGCCCATCGACGGATCGCACGCGCCGAAGATCAACCACTGCGCAGCACGGTGTTCCCAATAGGTGATGTGGCTGAACACACGATCCTCATCGGCGCGTCCGTCACCCTGCATTTCGGTCGCGAAGGCGCGCGGGGATTTGGCACGCTGGCGCATCAGCCAGAAGAGCGAGCGCACTTGCGGCCACGACGTGACCGCGCCTTCGTCCATCATTTCCTTGTTCTCTAGATAGAACCGATATGACGGCAG
>NZ_CABPSP010000035.1 GCF_902459765.1 Pandoraea anapnoica
TAGCCACCCGCCGTCATACAGCCCGAGTACTTTTCGAGCTTGCCGTAGTTCTCGTGCACCTGAACCGGCGGCGGCAATGTGTTCGTGATGCCGCCTGCGACGTTCAGCGTCAGGTTGTTACCTGCGAGGATGTTGCCCGACGTGTTGGTGAGCGAATCGGCTGCGGTCGTGCCCGTCGCCGACGAGCCGACGCCGCCGATCACGAGATCGTGAGAAACCGGGGCTCAACTCGGGTGACACTGATACGAAGATGTTGGGGCAGCCGAATCGGTGGCCTAGGTTAGTACAATGCATGCCATTCAACGACTTCCTCGATTAGCACCGACCACAATACTGCTTGTGAAAGAGAATTAACCTACGTCGCAAGCCTCAACAGTCGCTAGCGCATAGGCATCATCTTTAGGCAGGAAGGCCTCCACTTCGTAGCCGACGGGTGAACCGGAGTCTCCGTAAACCAACACCACGGTTACAACTGTTCCGAGTGGTAGCAACACGGTTCGGTGCTCGCCAATGACCGTTGCCTCAACGGACCGCGACAACACAAATGTGTCATTCTCTTTCATAGAGTTCATTTTTTTGATGGAATACCTGTCACGAGTCGAACCGTTCCGGATTTGTCCTTCATGAACACAAACGTCGTGTCGATAGTTTTCCCGTTACCTCCTTTGATTGGGATAACCTGTTCATAGGTTTGTCCGTACGGGGTGGCCTTGGTCGGAACTGCAGTGGCCGAATCAAAATACAGCTGCTTTGCCAAATCTTGCCAGTTTTTCTGGTTGAAACCCAGCGCCTGACTAAACCAATTCGCCTTAGTCTGATTCTGTGGATGGGCCGAGTCCAACAAGTAACCGTTCAACTTGCTTTCGAGATTTGAAGTATCGAATCCAGCGTTGTTGGTCGAACTCCGACCATTCGTGCCATCCGATCCGCTATCGCTTCCACCGCTTGACAACATCAAGTTGCTCGATATGCCGGAGCCTGGTGTTACAACGGGCGTCACCACCATGCCACACGCTCCGGGACCTACCGGGCATGGCAGCGGAGTGACCACCGCACCTGCCGTCGGCGGCGTTCTCCCATTTCCGCCGGTCACGTCTCCCGGTGGATTGGCATCCGCAGGTGGCGTTTGCCCGTAGGTTGACGACAACAGCCACAGCAACTGATTACCCCAGTTCTTCAAAGAACCGACTGGATCACCGTACGTATTGTTCAGCCACGTTACTATGGCGCCGCCCACGCCGCCGCTGCCCGCCGCATCAGCCGTGTGCTTGGCATCTCCGGCTTCGTTGTTCAGCGCTTGGTTTTGCGCCCAGAATGCCCCAGCATTCGCGTCTGCTCCCGCAGCCCCTGATAGCCCTGCACCCAGCAAGCTCGACAACATGGAGAGCGCCGCGAGTTGGCCCGCGTTGAGTGGCGCACCGCTTGGATCAATTCCTTTGATGAAGTCCGGTGAAAATGCCGCACTTGCAGCCGCACCGATTGCACCGCCTGCGCATCCATTTCCGGACGCCGCGCTTCCCGCGCACCCCAGTGCCGCGTGTGCCGCAATAGAAAGGATGTTCTTGCTTAGTCCGTCTCCAAATAGACCGTCGGCTTTCGCCTCGCCGATCTGGAACGCCAACGCTGCGCCAAGGTTGCTGATTCCACT
>NZ_CABPSP010000036.1 GCF_902459765.1 Pandoraea anapnoica
GCGATGGGTGCGTCGTTCGGCGGCGTGGCAGGTGGCATGTTCTCCGCGTTCCAGGGCTTCGTCTCGCCCGAGTCGTTCACTTTCTGGGAGTCGATCGTCGTGCTCTCGATGGTGGTGCTCGGCGGCATGGGCCACATTCCGGGCGTGATTCTGGGCGGTGTGCTGCTCTCGGCGTTCCCCGAGATCCTGCGCTCGACCATGGGCCCGTTGCAGATGAAGTTGTTCGGTAGCGTCATCGTCGATCCCGAAGTGATCCGGCAGTTGCTGTACGGTCTGGCCATGATTCTGATCATGCTGTACCGTCCGGCCGGCCTGTGGCCGTCGCCGCGTCCGGAAGAGCGGACTCTGTAAGCCGAGGGAGATGACCTGAATATGAGCGAACAAATTCTTCTGTCCGTTAAGGGCGTGAACAAGCGCTTCGGCGGTCTGCAGGCCCTCACTGACGTGGGCCTGGAGATCAAGCCGGGGCAGATCTACGGGCTGATCGGTCCGAACGGCGCTGGCAAGACCACGTTCTTCAACGTGATCACCGGTCTCTACACGCCGGACTCCGGCGAATTCAAGCTCGACGGTTCGGCTTACAAGCCGACCGCCGTGCACGAAGTCGCCAAGGCCGGTATCGCGCGTACGTTCCAGAACATTCGTCTGTTTGGTGGCATGACCGTCGTCGAGAACGTGATGGTCGGTCGTCACGTGCGCACGAAGATGGGCGTGATCGGCGCCATCGTCCGATATCCGGGCGCGAAGGCCGAGGAGCGCGCCATCCGCGATCGTGCGATGGAGTTGCTCGAATACGTGGGCGTGGCGAAGTACGCCAACTACACGGCGGCGAATCTCTCGTACGGCCACCAGCGTCGTCTGGAAATCGCACGTGCGTTGGCCACTGATCCCAAGCTGCTGGCACTGGACGAACCGGCGGCCGGTATGAACGCCACGGAAAAGGTCGAGTTGCGCGGTTTGCTCGACAAGATCCGTAGCGACGGTCGCACGATTCTGCTCATCGAGCACGACGTGAAGCTGGTGATGGGGTTGTGCAACCGCATGACGGTGCTCGATTACGGCAAGGTGATTGCCGAAGGTTTGCCGCAGGATGTGCAGAAGAATCCGGCGGTGATTGAAGCGTATCTGGGTTCGGGAGGCCATTGATGAGCGCAATGTTGACGATCAAGGGCCTGAAAGTCGCTTACGGCGGGATCAAGGCGGTCAAGGGCATCGACCTGAACATTCAGCCGGGCGAGCTGGTCACGCTCATCGGCGCGAACGGTGCAGGCAAGACGACGACCATGAAGGCGATCACGGGGTTGTTGCCGTGGGCCGATGGCGACATCGAGTATCTGGGCAAGTCGATTCGCGGCGTGAAGGCGTTCGATCTGCTCAAGCAGGGGCTGGCGATGGTGCCGGAAGGTCGGGGCATCTTCACGCGCATGACCATCCTCGAGAACATGCAGATGGGGGCGTATCTGCGCAACGACAACGCGGGCATCAAGCAGGACATCGACAAGATGTTCGGCATTTTCCCGCGTCTGAAGGAGCGTCGCGATCAGCTCGCAGGCACGTTGTCCGGCGGCGAGCAGCAGATGCTCGCCATGGCGCGTGCGTTGATGAGTCAGCCCAAGCTGTTGCTGCTCGACGA
>NZ_CABPSP010000037.1 GCF_902459765.1 Pandoraea anapnoica
GGCAACGGCTTCGCCGTGTTCAGTAACGGAGATACCCCGACCAGCAAGGGCGGCGTAGTCACGATCGATAGCGGCTTTACACCCAGCGTGAATGGCATGCAGTTCATGACCGATGGCTATGTGCTTCAGGGCGGCGCCCTCACGCTTGGTGGTAAGGATGATCCGCTCATCATCGTCGGTGACGGCGAAGTGGATGACACCACCAAGACCGCCACGATCAACTCTGTCATTCAGGGCACTGACGGGCTGACGAAGTCTGGCCTGGGTAACCTGGTGCTCGGTGGTGTAAATACCTATACCGGCACGACCACGGTGTCGCAGGGAACGCTCACGCTGGGCGAGGGCGGCAGCATCAATGATCAAAGCAATATCGTGCTGGCGGCGACGCGCTACGGTCACGGCACGCTGGCCATCGATAAGACGAGCGACTTCACCCTGGCCAACCAGATCAGTGGGGCAGGTGACGTGTTTCAGCGCGGTACCGGTACCACCACTTTCTCGGGGGACAACAGCTTCACCGGTGGCCTGACGGTTGAACACGGTACAGCTAAGGCCGGCATCGCGGATCACGCGTTCGGTGCAGGGATGCTCACCGTTGAGCAGGATGGTACCGCGGATCTAGCCAACCTGAACCAAACCGTGGGCGGGCTCACGGGTGAGGGCCATGTGGCCCTGGGTTCGGGTACCCTCACTCTCGAGCAGAGCACAGATACGACGTTCTCGGGCGCGATGGACGGCACGGGTGGACTCACCAAGAACGGTGCCGGCAAGCTGACCCTGACGGGGACTGGCACCTATTCGGGCGATACCGCGGTGAACGGCGGCGCTCTGGTGCAAGGCGCTGAGGGCGCGTTCTCCTCGGCTTCAAACTATTCCGTTGCCAATGGCGCCCTGATCGATCTGGGCGGCTACTCCACCAACATGGCTGGCCTGTCGAATAGCGGCACGGTGAATTTCGGCGGCACGGGTGGCACGGTGCTCAATGTCGCGGGCGACTATAACGGCAATGGCGGCACGCTGGTGCTCAATACCGTTCTGGATGGCGATAGTTCCAAGACCGACATGCTCAAGGTCGGAGGCAATACGTCGGGCTCGACGAATCTGAAGGTTGTCAATCGCGGTGGCCTGGGTGCCCAGACGGTGAGCGGCATCGAGGTTGTGGACGTGGCCGGTCAATCGAATGGCACCTTTTCGTTGCTGGGTGACTACGTGACCAAGGACGGCAAGCAAGCCGTGATGGGCGGTGCGTATGCGTACACGCTGCAACAGGGCTCGGGTGCGGGCAACGGGGATGGTAATTGGTACCTGACCAGCCAGATGGGTGATGACCCGCCGGGCCCGGGGCCGAGCCCGGATCGCCGTTATAGCCCTTCGGTGCCAGTCTACGAGGGGTATGTCGCGACGCTGCAAGCGCTGAACAAGCTGCCGACACTG
>NZ_CABPSP010000038.1 GCF_902459765.1 Pandoraea anapnoica
AAATCTATGGTCACCCCCGTTTTTGCAAGACTGATTTGATGCAGTGTTTGGCTTGCCTAAATCTATCCGGCGTCGATGTGGGGAGTTTCTCCCCGCGCCACGATGAGAGTCGCGCCTGACACTCCTAAAAAACCCCTCGGCTTCAAGAGCCAATTGTTTTATCAGGTTGTTCGTCAGGCCGGTGTGCCGTTCACGTCATCCAATTTCAGTCGTCGCAAAACCAGGTGGGTGTTTCTCGGAAAATAGTTGGGGAGTGGGCGCTCAAGTTGGCATGGCGCTCGGCCCCGCATCGAATATCGTGTTGTGTGTGGCCAGCGCCCATGCGGTTCGTGCCAGCTTGTTCGCTAGCGCACAGGCCACCACGTTCGAATGCCTACGTGTGAGCATCGCGCGCACCCAGTCGGCGAGGCGGCCTGTCTGGCGTTCAAGCCGCTGCATATACGCTCGGGCGCACTGCACTAACAAACGCCGCAAGTTCTTATCTCCACGCTTGCTTATACCCAGCAAAGTCGCACGGCCGCCCGTGCTGTACTGGCGTGGCACAAGCCCTGTGGCTGCCGCGAAATCGCGGCTGCATGCGTATTGCTTGCCATCGCCCATCTCAGCGGCCAACACGCTGGCGGTGATCGGTCCAACACCGGGGATGCTCAGCAGACGTTGCCCCAGATCGTCCTCGGCAAGTTGGCGCGTCAGCTCCTTTTCGATTTCACAGATTTGCTCGCAAAGGTACTTGTGATGAGCGTGTAATCGCTCGAGCACAGCGATAAGCCGTGGCGGCAGCGAATATTCGGCCAACACCGCAGGCAAACGCCTGATGACTGCCTGACCGATCGGCAGGCTGATGCCGAATTCGAGCAAAAACCCATGGAGCTGGTTAATCGTCTTGGTCCGATCCCGAATCAGCGATTCGCGCACCCGATGCAATGCCCCGAGCGTCTGCTGCGATTCGGTCTTTGGTGTCACAAACCGCATGGCCGGACGAGATGCCGCCTCGCAAATCGCCTCGGCATCCACGAAGTCGTTTTTGTTGCTTTTGACGAAAGGCCGCACGAATTGCGGCGAGATGAGCCTGACTTGATGCCCAAAGCCCGCCAGTTGCCGGGCCATATGATGGGCTCCGGCACACGCCTCCATGACCACCGTGCAAGCATGAAATGTCGCGAAAAACTCGACCAGTTGCTTGCGACTCACCCTCTTGCGAAACACGGCTTTGCCTTGCCGATCCTGCCCATGAAGGTGAAACGTATGCTTGCCTAGGTCGATTCCTACCAACGTCACGGTTTGCATGATGGCCCTCCAAAATGAAAACACCCTACCGCGTTACCCGCGTGTAGGGTGGGGGTGACCATCTCATTAACCCC
>NZ_CABPSP010000039.1 GCF_902459765.1 Pandoraea anapnoica
TGAATCGCCCCGGATTTTGAGGAGGCTCCAACTCTTGAGAGAATGGAGCAATGAACAAGAAATCGAGCAAGTTTTCCCCGGAAGTCCGGGAGCGCGCAGTACGCCTGGTGCGTGAGCAGCGTAGCGAACATCCATCGCTGTGGGCGGCCGTCGAATCGATTGCGCCGATGATCGGCTGCACGCCGCAAACACTGAACGATTGGGTCAAGCGGGACGAGATCGATAACGGCGAACGCACCGGCCTGACCACAAATGAGCGCGAGCGCCTGAAGGCGCTGGAGCGCGAGAACAAGGAATTGCGCAAGACCAACGAGATTCTCAAGTTGGCCAGCGCGTTTTTCGCCCAGGCGGAGCTCGACCGCCGTATCAAATCCTGAAAGCCTTCATCGATCAGCATCGCGACACCTTCGGGGTCGAGTCGATCTGCAAGGTCTTGCGGATTGCCCCGTCGGCTTACTGGCGTCATGCCGCCCAGCTTCGCGATCCGTCGAAGCGCTGCGCCCGAGCGAAGCGCGATGACGTGCTGTGCCCCGACATCCGGCGTGTCTGGCACGCCAACATGCGGGTCTACGGCGCGGATAAGGTCTGGAAGCAGATGAACCGGGAGCAAATTCGGGTGGCCCGCTGCACGGTCGAGCGATTGATGCAGCGGATGGGCTTGCAAGGCGCGGTTCGCGGCAAACGAGTTCGCACGACGATTCCTGATGTCTCGGCACCTCGCCCGTTGGATCGGATCAATCGCCAGTTCAAGGCCGACAGGCCGAATCAGCTCTGGGTTTCCGATTTCACCTACGTTTCGACGTGGCAGGGCTGGCTGTATGTGGCGTTCGTCATCGACGTGTTTGCACGGCGCATCGTTGGCTGGCGAGTGAGTCGTACTATGCGCACCGACTTCGTACTCGATGCGCTTGAACAGGCGCTGTACGCCCGCCAACCGGGCGGCGACGGGACGCTGATCCATCACTCCGATAGGGGGGCGCAATATGTTTCCATCCGCTACAGCGAGCGCCTCGCCGAAGCGGGCATCGAACCTTCGGTCGGCAGTCGCGGCGACAGCTACGACAACGCTCTGGCTGAAACCATCAACGGCCTGTACAAAACGGAACTGATTCACCGGCGCGCACCTTGGAAAACAAGGGAATCCGTCGAGCTCGCTACCCTGGAATGGGTAGCCTGGTACAACCATCATCGACTGATGGAACCGCTGGGCTATATCCCGCCCGCCGAGGCTGAGGCAAACTACTACAGGCAACTCAGAAACACCGCTGAGCGCCTGCATTAACTTAAACCAACCGGCCTCCTCGGAAGCCGGGGCGATTCA
>NZ_CABPSP010000040.1 GCF_902459765.1 Pandoraea anapnoica
AGCCACGTCCAGCGGTTGTCGCGCTCCGTAGCGCTCTTGGCCTCGGCATCGGTGATCAGGTCATCGCCGAAGAGCACCTTGGGGCGGCTCGCGCCGTGGAACGTGCCGCGCACCGCCTGCTCGGCACCGAACGGCTCAATCTTTACGCCGTTCTTCGTGACGATCTCGCCGACCTTCCAGTTGGGCCCTTTGCCGCAGATCTCTGGGAAGTCCAGCGCCAGCGCAGAATTGACGGTCAGCTCCGTCTTGATGACTTCGAGCAGCTTGGTCGGCAGCGAAGTTTCCGCGCCGAGTAGCAGTAAGTAATCGAGAAACGCCGGGGCGTTGCCTTGCCAGCCGACCTCCCGCCGGATCTCGTCGCGTTGGAGCAAACCCAGGGCGACGACGAAAACAGGCCCAATCTTCGTGGCCAGCGACGATTTTGCCTCGCCACGGGGAGCGACCCACCATTCGCGCACGCCGTTCGGCATGAGCAGCAGTTGGGGGAAGATCTGACAGAAGTGCGCCTGAAACAGCGATGACTCGCCGCGAATGTGGTGCGGGAAGTAGTTATATGCGAAAAACCGGAAATCGGCGTCGCAAAGCACCCGTTTTCGCCGAGACGCTATAGCGTCCGGCGACGGATCGAGACCGGTCGAAAAGGCATCGATATCCCGACGAAGAGACGATGCCAGTTCGGCCAGATCCGCCAAGAACTCTTTATCCGAAAAGGCCATGGATCCCATGCTCTTTTCACTCTCCTTCAATCATTCGACTAATGAACACCTGGGGCAAATCCATGGTCCGGGGTGGCCAATGCCGATCACGGATGCAAGAACTTATGCAGACAGCAGCACAGGTAATAACCGGTGACAGATACATGGAAATCATGTGGCCATTGAATGACATGTTTCGATCATGTCTTCACCGGATTAACGTATTGCCATACGACGCAGCGTTCGAAGTCGAGGCGGACGAAGCCATAGACCGGATGCAGAAAGACATTGCAACCGCATGGCAGGGACTCTCCGATGGTGCTTGGCGCGTTCTACTGGAGCGACACACACAAATGATCGTGGTTGCCCTTGCGAATCAACGCGAACGAAACCCACTCCTCACTTTGCCGCCTGGTCCGCCGCTTTCTGACGAGGAGCTACGCATCGGGCTAGCGCTCTACTTCCTGCATCGAATGAAGCTCCCTCATCCACCAGCAGACAGATCGCCAAGCGAAACGCCTTCCAGTCCCGACGCGAAAGGCCATTAGCAAGTGATACGACCCGCTTACGTTGG
>NZ_CABPSP010000041.1 GCF_902459765.1 Pandoraea anapnoica
AGCGTGTCCATCGGCGGCGGCGTAAACGGAGCCGCCCATTTCGCGCCCGGATTGGCACCGAAGCCGGGATCCGGCATGAGCTTCTTGCCGGTGGCCGGGTCTTTGTAGGCCAGCGCTGGCTGCGTCTGGCCGGTACGGTCGACGATCTGTACCTCGACCATGTGTCCGTCGCTGTTGCGTACTGGGACGCCGTTTTGCTCCACGTATGCAGCAGTACGGGTTCGCACACGGCACCGGCAGTTGAAACCGTTCGGTGGGTAGATCGTCTGCCAGATTGGATCGTCGTAGCGGTAGACCGCTCCGGCAAGTGCCCGGTGCGCGGGCCGGGTTCGGCCATCGAGCACCGCCACGTACTCCCAATACGGGTGCGTGTCGGCCATCTCCATCTGCGCCGCGTACCGGCCTGCCATATACGACGACTGCATGTTCGTGCGGAAGATCGTTTGCAGGCGGCGCGGCGTCAGGCGCTTGCCTTCGATCTCGCCTGTGGCCGGATCGACAATCATGCCCTTGCCAAGCCAGCCCTTGCGCTCCAGCACCGGCCCCAGCTCGCGCTTGAACTGCTCGAACGTCGTGCCGGTGGCCAGCGACTTGTCCAACGCCTGGCGAATGTCTTGCAGGACATCGACCTTCATCACACCCGCGACGGTGAACGCCTTGGCGTGGGCCTCGGCGGCAACGTCCTGCCACCGAAAGCCTATCTTGTACCCCTTTGAGCGGAAATACTCGATAGCCTTCTCCGGCGGCAGGCCCATCGCAAAAGCGAGGTCAATCGACATTCAGGCGCCCCCACACGTCTGCCACGAAGATCGCACGGGCCAGAATCTCGGCGACCTGCGATTCGTCCATGTCCGGGTACGCCTCGAGCAGCCCCTCAATGGCGACATCGGGTGTCTTGCCATCGCGCACCGCCTGGATGACTGGCGCAAGCATCGCCGCCATCGCGTCGTCCAGTTGGGCGGCAGGCAGGTTGTCAGCTGCAACATCGAGCGCGTGCTGGTCAGGGTAGACGATTTGGCCCTGCGCGTTGGTAAGCACCGCACGGTAGGTCAAGCGAGAATTTGCGACGGTTTTGGCACTCGCGGGCACGCTGTCAGCGACCGGTCGTAGCTCCTGGGGCAGACTCATTTGCGGCTG
>NZ_CABPSP010000042.1 GCF_902459765.1 Pandoraea anapnoica
GCTCCATGTCGTTCGTGGAGAATAGTTGCTGACGTATTTGGGTCATTTCGTTTTCCCGTTTGATCCATAGGTCTTTGTGAGTGCATCGCCGAACGGCATGAGGACGTCCGAGAATGCCTGGAGATATTGCGGATACTGCTGTTTCACAAAATCAGCCAGCAATCGCATTACACCCATCGCGACCGCCAATTCGTTCGTTTCGGTCAGCACTCTTTTCGACGCGCCAATCGTCTTGTTGTAGGCGTCGGCCAATGACGCCAGCAACTGAACCTTCTTCGCCGGTGGAATGTCTGGCGACTCCTCAACGAGAACCATCGTCGCCTGGTACTGCGTGATCAGGCCGACCAGCATCTGGCGGGTGATATCCTCGATCGCACCGCCCGAAAACAACTGCGCTGCCAGTGCCTTGTCCCAATCGTCTCCACCGTCCTGCGCGTCCTGTTTCCAGCGGCATGCCGTGGCATACGACACGTTCGCCGCAGCGGCCGCTTGCTCAAGCGGCATCCGATCAAAGACATAGCGGCGACGAACCTTGTCTCGGACGCTTTTCGGATAGGCCATGTCGTCAGTGCATCAGTGCAGCGAGGATCAACTGCATGCCGACCGTAACCACGGCTGCCGCCATGCCACCCGCGAGCGCGCCTGCAACAGTGCCGCCAATGACCGACCGGTCGACGATCTGCTCAGTCTGCTCACGCACGATGCGCAACTTCTCGTTCAGATCCCGCAGCAATACGACCAGGCGCTCATCGTCAGAGGTCGTGCGGTTCATGCTTGCCCTCGCGTCAGTAGGTTTGTGAGCTTCTTGTCCAGCACGTCCCAGCCGTTCCGGAACTCCTCGCGCAGCAACTTGAAGTCGTCACGGGTGACATACTTACCGGCCATCGTTTCCCGCATGCTGGCCAGCTCACGCTGCATGCCCCTGATTTGCTCGCCTTGGTCTCGGTACGATGCCCACATAGCGCGGATGAAGAAGAGCAGGCCGAAGTTGATGATGGCGAGCAGGACTGAGATGAGGTAGATCAGCCCGCCATTACCAGAAAACAGTTGTTGAATTGTGGGTTGCATGGTCGTTCATGTATCGATAGTTAGAAGAGTCTTTGCGCCGGTTTTGGCACTACGGCGGCTTTTC
>NZ_CABPSP010000043.1 GCF_902459765.1 Pandoraea anapnoica
TGACCCGTCCTGAAATAGGTTGTCACTTTTTCGATGCATTGAAGGAGAGGCAAATGGAGCAAGGGGTCAAGCGGACGCAGCGGGACTACAGTCTGGCTTTTAAGCTATCGGTGGTGGAGCAAGTCGAAAAGGGCGAGCTGACCTACAGGGGGGCGCAGCGGCGATACGGAATTCAGGGTCGCTCGACAGTACTGGTATGGTTACGCAAGCACGGCTTGCAGGATTGGGCCGATCCATCCGGGCGTGCTCAATCGGGTTCCACCATGTCAAAGCAAGATTCAAAGCCGCTCACGCCGGAGCAGCGCATCAAGGAGTTGGAGACGCAATTGCGCGAAGCGCAGGAGAAGGCTGCGCTGTTCGAGGCGGTGCTCGACGTGATGCGCAAGGACTACGGAATCACCGTAAAAAAGCCTTCGGGCAGGTCGTTGCGCAAAAGCGGATCGAAAAGCTAAGCGTTGAGCGAGCCTGCCGATACATGGGTATCAGCCGCCAGGCATATTACAAGCGCATTCAAAGTGAGGTACGTCGCTGCTCGCAGGCCGAGGCCGTGACAGCGCTGGTGCGCGATGTCCGGCTGCGTCAGCCGCGAATCGGGACCCGAAAATTGCACTATCTACTCGGACCAACGCTGGTCGAGCGAGGCATCAAGCTGGGCCGGGACCGACTGTTCGAGATGCTGCGCCGCGCGCGTCTGCTCGTGGTCGCCCGCCGGGCGTACCACAAGACAACGCAAAGTCATCATCGCTTCCGACGCCATCCGAACCTGCTCAAGCCGGGGCCGCAGCAGGTCGTGCCAACTGGCCCCGAACAGGTATGGGTGGCCGACATCACGTACCTACCGACGGCCGGTCCGTTTGTCTATTTGAGTCTCATCACGGATGCGTTTTCGCGCAAGATTGTCGGTCATCACGTTCACGATAGCCTGCAAACTGAACAGGTCAGTCAGGCGCTCCAAAAAGCGCTACGCAAGCGTCGCAGTCGGCAACCGCTGATACATCATTCTGATCGGGGTATCCAATACTGCTCGACCTACTATCAGGAGATCCACCGACGTCATGGCTTGCG
>NZ_CABPSP010000044.1 GCF_902459765.1 Pandoraea anapnoica
ACGATCTTGGCAACGACGCCCGAGCCAACCGTACGGCCACCTTCGCGAATTGCGAAGCGCAGACCTTCGGTCATGGCGATCGGAGCGATCAGCTTGACGCTGATCGACACGTTGTCACCCGGCATAACCATTTCCTTGTCGGCCGGCAGGCTGATCGAGCCCGTCACGTCCGTCGTACGGAAATAGAACTGCGGACGATAGTTGTTGAAGAACGGGGTGTGACGACCACCTTCATCCTTCGACAGCACGTACACTTCGGCCGTGAATTCCATGTGCGGCTTGATCGAGCCCGGCTTGGCCAGAACCTGACCACGCTGAACATCTTCACGCTTCGTGCCGCGCAGCAGCAGACCCACGTTGTCGCCTGCCTGACCTTGGTCGAGCAGCTTGCGGAACATTTCAACGCCCGTGCAGGTCGTCTTGTCGATGTGCGGCTTGTCGCCGTCCATCTTGATACCGACGATTTCGATTTCTTCGCCGACCTTGACCACGCCCGACTCGATACGACCCGTCACCACCGTGCCACGACCCGAGATCGAGAACACGTCTTCCACCGGCATCAGGAACGGCTTGTCAACAGCGCGCTCCGGCGTCGGGATGTACGAATCCAGCGCGTCGGCCAGGTTCATGATCGCGACTTCGCCCAGTTCGCCCTTGTCGCCTTCCAGCGCCAGCTTGGCCGAACCCTTGATGATCGGGGTGTCGTCGCCCGGGAAGTCGTACTTCGAGAGAAGCTCACGAACTTCCATTTCGACCAGCTCGAGCAGCTCGGCGTCGTCGACCATGTCGCACTTGTTCAGGAACACGATGATGTACGGCACACCGACCTGACGGGCGAGCAGGATGTGCTCACGCGTTTGCGGCATCGGGCCGTCAGCAGCCGAGCAAACCAG
>NZ_CABPSP010000045.1 GCF_902459765.1 Pandoraea anapnoica
GACGAATTCTTCGCGGCCAAAGAGCGCATGCTCAACCCGGAGCCGGCCGTCTTCATTCCGGGCAAGTACGACGAGAACGGCAAGTGGATGGATGGTTGGGAGACGCGTCGCAAGCGTGTGAACGGCTATGACTGGTGCATCGTCAAGCTGGCGCGTCCGGGCGTGTTGTTCGGCGTCGATCTGGACACGAGCCACTTCACGGGCAACTTCCCACCGGCGGCGTCGCTTGAGGGCTGCTACAGCCCGGACGGCGCACCGAACGATGCTGCCGAATGGTTCGAACTGCTGCCGTCGACCACGTTGCAGGGTAACGCGCACCACTACCACGCCATCACGCAGCAACGCGCAGCGACGCATGTGCGCGTGAACCTGTACCCGGATGGTGGTCTGGCGCGTCTGCGCTTGTACGGCTTGCCGCAGAGCGACTGGGCGGGCCGTTCGCGCGACGAGCTGATCGACCTGATCGCGATGGAGAACGGTGGCTACGTCGTGGCAGCAAACAACCAGCACTTCGGCTTGGCGTCGAACCTGTTGATGCCCGGCCGTGGCGTGAACATGGGCGATGGGTGGGAGACGCGTCGTCGCCGTGAGCCGGGCAATGATTGGGCGATTATTGCGTTGGCGCAGCCGGGTGAGATTGGCAAGATCGAAGTGGATACGGCGCACTTCAAGGGCAACTTCCCGGACCGTTGCTCCATCCAGGCGGCGTATGTGA
>NZ_CABPSP010000046.1 GCF_902459765.1 Pandoraea anapnoica
CCGTCTCCAAATAGACCGTCGGCTTTCGCCTCGCCGATCTGGAACGCCAACGCTGCGCCAAGGTTGCTGATTCCACTGCCCTTCAACGCTTCAAGGAAACTCCCTCCTTGAATCGCCGACTGCACACCCGCTTGGATTGCCGATACACCCGCCATCGCGGCCAGTTGACGGGCGAAGTCGCTCGCTGTCGAACTTACTGCATTGCTCGCCAAGCCTTGGGCGATACTCGGATTCGTCCCAGCAAGGTTGGCCAAGCTGTCTGACGAGCCTCCCGTAGCGAAGCCAAATCCGTCAGCGTCGCTGAACGTAATGCCACGCGTAAGGCCCGCCGTCAGGCTCGAAACTACACCCGCCTTAAGCACGTCTCCGAAGTTCAGCGAGCCATTCGACATCACTTGTGACGCGGCCGAGGCGAACGCGCTTGCGGCAAACGCCGATGCCATCGCATTGCCCAACGTACCCGCCGCGAAGATTCCGCTGGAGAGCAACCCACCTGTGACGCCCGCAGCGGCTGCCTCGGCTGCGGCTGCCGTACCCCCCTCAATGATCGCCGTCATCGCTGCATCGAGCGCTACTTGTTGCGCAGCGGTCTCCGTCGTCGCCAACGCTAGCGATGCCCCCTGCGTTGCGATAACCGTCATGGCCATGATGACCAGCATCCCAATCTGCTGGATGCCAAAGTCCCCCCCCTGCTTTACGAA
>NZ_CABPSP010000047.1 GCF_902459765.1 Pandoraea anapnoica
GAGCGCGGCCATTCTCATTTCTGCGGCCTGCGATAGCGCAGGAACGTGCCACGCTGCTTATCTATATAGGCGCGCCTGGCATCCGCCGATTTCCCCACCTTCGCCGGAAAGGTAGTTACGCCAGTCCACCCGGCGCTGCCCTGCTCGAAAACCGACAGCCCCCAATCACCGGCCGCCGTCTCCAGCGCCCGGATATATCTACGGCGCAGCGACCACTCGCCCTCGACCTGCGTCCATGCCAGCCAGATCTCGTCCGGATCTTTCAGCGCGTCAGCCAGCAGGCGCATGTACGGGCCACGGTCGAATTTGTCGGCCTTCCAGTGGCCAGCGCCATCCTTGAATAACCCGTCGTTGATCGTGAGCGATTCGCCCGTCACATCGGGATAGACGACAGGATTCGCCTCGGACGCACCGAACTCCGAGAGGAACGCATCGGCATACTCCGCTGCCGACCGACCGGCAGGCAGCAGTGCATTAGGCTTCACCAGAGTGGCGGCGGGCAAATCGGGCAGGCTCGCACCAGGCGGCAGCGTCTGCGGAAGCGTGTCCATCGGCGGCGGCGTAAACGGAGCCGCCCATTTCGCGCCCGGATTGGCACCGAAGCCGGGATCCGGCAT
>NZ_CABPSP010000048.1 GCF_902459765.1 Pandoraea anapnoica
TGTTCCCCGGCGGGCTGCATGTGCCCGTGTGGTTCACGATTCCGATCGGTGCCGCCGTCGCGGCGATCTTCGGCATCTTGCTCGGTGCGCCGACGCTGCGTCTGCGCGGTGACTATCTGGCCATCGTGACGTTGGGTTTCGGGGAGATCATCCGTATCTTCATGAACAACCTCGACCGGCCGATCAACATCACCAACGGCCCGAAGGGGATCACCGGCATCCAGCCCGCGTCGTTGTTCGGCTTCGATTTCTCGAAGGCGCACAACTTCTTCGGGCTCCAGGTCAGCTCGGTGTACATGTACTACTACCTGTTCGTGTTCCTCGCGTTGCTGATCGCGTTCATTTGCGTGCGCTTGCAGCACTCGCGCATCGGACGCGCCTGGGTGGCCATCCGTGAAGACGAAATCGCCGCCAAGGCGATGGGCATCAACACCCGCAACATCAAGCTGCTCGCGTTCGCGATGGGTGCGTCGTTCGGCGGCGTGGCAGGTGGCATGTTCTCCGCGTTCCAGGGCTTCGTCTCGCCCGAGTCGTT